>JASGHJ010000002.1:1120000-3762299 GCA_047602405.1 Anaeromyxobacteraceae bacterium | reverse complement strand
ACGGCGCTCCAGTCGACGTCGGCGCCTCGCGCCTGCTCGAACCAGAGCGCGACCCGCATGAGCCGGTCATCGGTGCCGATGCGGCTCGCGATCTGCAGACCGATCGTGCGGCCGTCGGCCTGCACGCCCGCGCCGACCGACACGGCCGGCTGACCCGACATGTTGTAGGGCACGGTGAACGAGATGTACCCCATCGTCTTGAGCGGGTCGGTGATGGGCATGGGATCCTCGGCCGCGAACACCGCCACCGGGGTGACCGGCGAGAGCACCAGAATGAACGGAGCCGTCGCCGCGCCCGGGTGAGCCTCGCCATCTCGTCCATCATGCCGCGGCCGCGCACCGTCTGGGCGGCCGAGAACCCGGCGCCGGCCTCGCACCACTGCACGATGAACGGCAGCACCGATGCGCGGTGCTCGTCGCTCAGCAGCTCAAGATGGAGTACGAGCGGCTGCGCCAGAAGTCGACGATGCCGTCGAGCACCTCCGCGGGCACGAAGGGATCGAGCGGTTCGACGGTCGCCGGCCTGCTCGAACAGCGCGGCGGCAGCCCTCGCGGTCTAGAGAGCATCTGGGGCTCGACCGGCAGGCCCGAACCCGCATCGAGCTGCAGCGCCACCCGCATGCCGCGGGGGTTCGGAGCTGGGAGTCCAATCCATCTCGGGGTAGGGGCGCGTGGGGTGGTCGCGGTCGTCGGCCTTCGCCACGATCGACATGAGCCTGATCGAGTCGGCGACGGTGCGCGTCAGGGGTCCGGCGACCCGCCCCGAGTGTAGGGCGCGTCGAGCGGAATGAGGCCCTCGCTCGGCTTGAGCGCGAGCCCCTGCCAGCTGCCCGGCAGGCGGATCGAGCCGCCGATGTCGGTGCCGATGTGCAGCAGGCGAATAGCCGGCCGCCGCCGAGGTGCCCGCACCCGCGCTCGAGCCGCCCGAGGTGTGCGCGGGGTTCAGCGCGTTGCGGGTGATGCCGTGCAGGCTCGAAACGCCCGACGAGAGCATGCCCCAGTCGGGCATGGTGGTCGAGCCGAGAAGTGACGCCCGCCTCGAGCAGGCGATCGGTCGTCGGGGCGTTCCGAGCCGGAACCGGAGGGTTCGGAATCGCAGTGCCCGAGGGCTTCGGTTGGCCCGCGCGCGCGATGTTCTCCTTGACCATGCCTGGCACGCCGTCGAAGCGGCAGAGCTGCTCCCCGATGCCCACCGCTCGGTCGAAGCGGCGGCATCCCGGCGCACCTGCTCGGGATCGTGCAGGTAGAGGGCGTTCAGCTCGGGCTCGCGCTCTGCGATGCGGTCGAGCACGCTCTCGGCGACCTCGCTCGGGGTGAACACCCCGGCGGCGTACCCCTCGGAGAGCTCCGCGGCGTTCTTCGCGTACAGCTTGGTCTGAGCATCTGCGTCTCCTTCGGGGTGCCGGCTATCGGGCGGTCGCGAGCTCTTGCCGAAGCGTCAGGGACGATTCGATGAGCCGCTTCGTGTAGGGGTGCTGCGGGAAATTGTAGACGATCTCGGTGTCTCCGGTCTCGACGATCTCGCCCGACTGCATGACGACGACCGAGTCGCACAGATAGCGCACCACGTAGAGATGCGTGCGAGACGAACACGAGCGTGAGCCCGTATTCATCGACGAGATCGGCGAGCAGGTTGAGCACCTGGGCGCGCACGGACACGTCGAGCGCGCTAACGGGCTCGTCGGCGACGACGACCTTGGGCGGCGAATCAGTGCGCGCGCGATCGAGATGCGCTGGCGCTGGCCTCCCGAGAACTGATGCGGGTAGCGCTCCGCCGACTCGGCGGGGAGGCCCACGGCCTCGAGCGTCTCCGCGACCATGCGCGAGACGCTGCGCCGAGGTCTCGTTTCGGCCCCGCACGAGCAGCGGCTCGCTGATGATCTCTCGACGGTCATGCGAGGATCGAGCGAGCCCATCGGATCCTGGAACACGATATCCAGGTTCTGGCGCAGTTCGCGAAGCTGGGCCTCCCTCACACCCGAGACCTCGTTGCCGGCGACGATGGCGCTGCCGCTCGTCGGCTGGTCGAGTCCAGCGAGGAATCGCAGCAGCGTCGACTTGCCGCTGCCCGACTCTCCGACGACGCCGAGTCGGCCGCCCTGCCGCACTACGGAAGGAGATGCCCTTCACAGCCTGCACGAGAGTCGGGGGCTTGAACAGGCTGGTTCGACCGCGGGAGTAGGTGCGCACGAGATCGGTGACCTTGATGACGGGTGCGCCGGCACCCTGATCCTCGCCCGCAGCCCGCCGCTCAACCGACTCGGCAGCAGCCGACTGCGCGATCTCGGCAGCCGCAGCAGGCTCGGCAGCCTCGTCGGCGCTCGGCGGCACGTAGTTCGCGGCGCTCGCCACCGTGAAGAGGCGCCCGTTCGCATCGGTCGCCTCGAAGTCGGAGGCAGCCAGCAGACCGCGGGTGTGGGGTGCTGAGGATGCGTGAAGACCTGTTCGGTGGTGCCCTCCTCGACGATCTCGCCCTGGTTCATCACGAGCACGCGGGTGCACATGTTCGCGACCACGGCGAGGTCGTGGGTGATGAAGAGCAGGCCCGTGCCGCGCTCGCGCACGAGCTCGAGGATGAGGTCGAGCACCTGGCGCTGCACGGTCACGTCGAGCGCGGTGGTCGGCTCATCGCAGAACAGCAGGCTCGGGTCGTTCGCGAGGGCCATGGCGAGCATGACGCGCTGCCGCTGTCCGCCCGAGAGCTGATGCGGGTACGCCCTTGCGGCTTCGGCCGGGCTCGGCAGCTTCACCGCATCGAGCATCTCGATCGCACGTCTCATCGCCTCGCCGCGGCCGGACACCGTGCGATGCTGCAGCATGATCTCGGCGACCTGATCACCGGCGCGCATGAGCGGATTGAGCGCGGTCAGCGGCTCCTGGAAGACCATGGCGATGTCGTTGCCGCGAATCTTCATCAGCTCGGAGTCGCGCGCCTCGAGCAGGTTCTTCGGCGAATCGCCGAGCTTCACCGAGCCGCTCGCGGTCACCCCGTTCGGCAGCAGCCCGAGCAGCGCCGTCGTCGTCATCGACTTGCCCGAGCCGGACTCGCCGATGAGGCCGATGCGCTCGCCGCGCTGCATGTGCAGGGTGAAATCGTGCACGAGCGTCTTCTGGCCCGCGGTGACCCGCAGGTGATCGACGGTGAGCAGTGCGCCGCCGTGATTCGCTCGGTGCTCATGCCCGGCCTCCGTTCAGCTTGGGATCGAAACGATCGCGCAGTCCATCGCCCAGCAGGTTGAAGCCCATCACGGCGATGGCGATGGCGACGCCGGGAAGATGGCGAGGGAAGGATGGGTGCCGAGGAACTGCTGCGACTCCTGCAGCATGCGGCCCCACGATGGAGTCGGCGGGGGAGTGCCGAGCCCGAGGAAGCTGAGCGCGGCCTCGGCGAGCACCGCGAGCGCGAACGACACCGATGACTGCACGACGACGATGCCGATGATGTTCGGCAGCACGTGGCGCACCGCGATGCGGAACCTCGACTGGCTAGCGGCCCGAGCGGCGAGCACGTACTCGGTGTTCATCACCTGCAGGGTGCCCGAGCGGGCGACGCGGGCGAAGCCCGGAATCGTCGCGATGCCGATCGCGATCATCGCCGTCAGCGTCGATGCGCCGAACACGGCGCTGAACATGATGGCGAGGAGCAGCGCCGGGAAGGCGAGCACGATGTCGTTCGTGCGCATGATGACCTCTTCGAGCCAGCCGCCCCGAATGCCGGCGAGAATGCCGATCGGGGTGCCGACGAAGAGCGCGATGCCGACCGAGATCAGGCCCACGAAGAGCGTGATGCGGGCGCCGACCAGCATGCCCGAGAAGAGGTCGCGGCCGTACTTGTCGGTGCCGAAGAAGTGCGCGGCGCTCGGCCCCTGCAGGCGGTCGGCCGGGTTCACCTGGATCGGGTCGTAGGGGGTCCAGACGAACGAGACGATGGCGGTGAGCACGACGATGCCGACGAGCACGAAGCCGACGATGAGCGTGGAGAGCCCCAGGCGCTTCGTGCGTCGACGGGGAACGGTCGGTGCGGAGATCGCACTGGTTCGGGGAGCCTGGCTCGGCGGAGTGGGGATCTGAGTCGTGTCCATCTCACGCCCCCTTTCGCATACGGGGATCGACGATGGTGTAGATCACATCGATGATCAGGTTCATGAGCAGGGTGATCGCCACGAGCACCATCACCACCGACTGCACCGTCAGCAGATCGCGATTGCCGACCGCGTCGAGCAGCATCGAGCCGAGGCCGGGGATGACGAAGACGCGCTCGATCACGACGGCGCCGATGATGAGCGCCGCGATCTGCACGCCGGTGACGGTGATGACCAGGGATCGCCGCGTTGCTCAACAAGCGGCGGCTGCACGACCTCTGCCTCGAGGCGGGGCTCGAGGCGCCCGTCACCCACTTCCCGGCCGACGTCGCCGAGGTGGAGCGGCTCGCCCACCGGCTCACCTACCCGGTGATGGTGAAGCCGCAGACGCGAATCTTCTTCGACACGAAGGTGAAGGGCCGGCGGGTCGACCACCCCGGCGAGCTCGTCGCCGCCTACGTCGAGTTCGTCCGCCGGAACCGGTACCACCCCGAGATTGTGCGGGCCGAGCCCGGCGTCGTCCGCCCGATGATCCAGGCGTTCCACGTGGGCGCCGCCGAGACCATCCACTCGGTCGCCGGCTTCGCGGCCCCCTCCGGCGAGGTCGAGCTGCGCGCGGCCACGAAGCTCCTCCAGTGGCCGCGCAAGATCGGCACCGGCATCTGCTTCGAGGCGGAGCCGGTCGCGCCGGGCCTGGCCGGGCGGCTCGCCGCGCTCTGCCGGCGCGTCCGGTACCACGGCGCCTTCGAGGTCGAGTTCATCCAGGAGGGCGACCGCAACCTCCTCATCGACTTCAACCCGCGCTTCTACGGGCAGATGGGCTTCGAGGAGGCGCGCGGCCTCGAGATCTCGCGGCTGGTGCACGCCGCCGCGTGCGGCGACGCCGCCGAGGTGTCCCGGCTGCTCGCCGCCTCCCGGGCGCACCCGGAGCGCCACGCCACCGCGTTCTGCAACCGCAACCTCTTCGAGCTCGCGACCCGCGGCCAGCGGGCCCTCGGCGTGCTCGGCGGCGAGGAGTACCGGCGCTGGCGGGCGTGGGAGCGCCGCCACCGCGCCACCTGCGCCGACGCGGTCTGGGCCGACGACGACCGCGTGCCCGGCCTCGTCGACTTCCTGCAGCACCTCGCCGGTGCGGCGCGCCGCCCGCGCGGCTTCCTGCGCACGCTGCTCGAGCTCGGGCCCGACCACGCCGACCCGCCGCCCTCCGGCGCGCGCGGCCCGGCGGCGGCCGAGCCGGCGCCCTAGACCTGGCGCGCCGCGCGGTGCACCACCTCGCGCAGGCGGGCCGGCTCGAACGGCTTCTCCACGCAGGCGACCTGCGTGCGCTCGAGGAACGCCCGCGAGCGCTCGGTGAACGCGCCGCCGGTCACGAACACGAAGCGCGCCGCGAGGAACGGGTCGTTCGCCGTGACCCAGTCGTGGAGGTCCATGCCCGTCATCCCGGGCATCATGAGGTCGCAGACGATCGCGGCGAAGCGCTCCCCGCCCTCGAGCCGGCGGCGGGCGTCCTCGGCCGAGTTCACGACCGACACCGAGAGGTCCGGCCCGAGCGCGCGGGCGATGGAGCGGGCCACGAGCGGCTCGTCGTCGACGACGAGCACCGCGGGCCCGGTGCCGGTCGGCGCGGGCGCGGCGGCGGGCGCCGGCGGCGGCGCCGGCGGCGGCGGGCGGGGCGGCACGAGCGCGTGCTCGCCGGTGCCGGTGCCCTTGCCGGCGGCCGGGGGCGGGGTCTCGTCGCCGGCGGGCCTGGGGCGCGCCGGCGGGAGGAGCACGCGGAAGGTGGTGCCCAGCCCGAGCTGGCTCTCGGCGGAGATGGTGCCGCCCGAGGCGGTCACGACGTTGTGCGCGATGGCGAGCCCGAGGCCGGTGCCGACGCCGAGCGGCTTCGTCGTGAAGAACGGCTCGAAGATGCGGGGCAGCACCTCGGGCGGGATGCCGACGCCGTCGTCGGCGATCTCGATGCGGGCGCGCCCCTCGGCGTCGGTGTGCGCGCGCACCACGACCCGGCCGCGGCGCTCCTCGCCCTCCGGGAAGGCCTGCCCGGCGTTCACGAGGAGGTTCAGGAAGACCTGCCCGAGCTCGCGCCCCTTGGCGTCCACCCGGGGCAGCTCGCCGATGTCGACCTCGAGCGTCGCGCGGTGCTGGATCTCGTTGCGCGCGATGCGCACCGCCGCCTCGAGCTCCTCGGCGACGTCGACCGGCCCCCGGCTCGTGCCGCCGCGCGAGAAGGAGCGCAGGCCGCGCACGACCTCGCGGACCCGCTCGATGCCCTCCTTCGCCTGGCGCGCCGCCTCGGCGAGGTCGGTGCGGCCGCCCGGCAGCCCCTGCTCGAGCGCGTCGAGGTTGGAGACCACGTAGGTGAGCGGGTTGTTGATCTCGTGGGCGACGCCCGCGGCGAGCGTGCCGAGGCTCGCCATGCGCTCCGAGCGCTCGAGCTGCGCCTGCAGCGTGCGCTGGTCGGTCGTGTCGGTGAGCACGCCCACCAGCCGGCGGGCGACGCCGTCGCTCCCCCGCTCCGAGGCGCCCGCGCGCAGCCGGAGCCAGCGCTCGCCCACCGGGAGGCGGGTGCGGAACTCGGCCTCGAAGCGCTCCGAGCGCCCGCGCACGTGCGCGAGCAGCGCCTCGGCCACGTACGGCCGGTCGTCGGGGTGCACGATCTTCGCGAGCACCGCGGCGACGTCGCCGGTGACGCGGTCGTACGGCAGCCCGGCCTGGCGGGCCCACTCCGGGTCCGCCGAGAGCACGCCGGCCTCGAGGTCCCACTCCCAGACCCAGTGCGTGCCCTCGATCGCGAGCCGGAGCCGCTGCTCGCTCGCCTCGAGCTCGCGGCGGGTCCGGTGGAGGGCGATGGCGTGCAGCCGGTCCTCGCGGTAGGCCCAGGCGATCCCCACCCCGCCCAGCGCGAGGAGGAGCACCACGATCGCGCCGACGAGCTCGAGCGGCCGGAGCAGCGGCTCCTCGAGCTCGGCGAGATCCATCCGCGTGATCATGAAGAGGTCGGACCCGGCGAGCCGGTGCGAGGCGACGAGCACCGGGGTGCCGCGGAAGTCGATGCCCTCCGAGATGCCCTCGCGCTGGACGCCGACGGCGATGCCGCGCCCGGACCGGACCGGGATGCGCCGGGTGAAGGCCCAGCCGGGCAGGAAGCGCGGATCGGTGACGAAGAACGCCGCGTCGCCGTCGAGCCGGGCGATGGCGGCCTCGCCGGTCTCGCTCGGCACCGGCCACCCGCGGGTGATCTCCGCGAGCGTCTCCCGCGCGTCGAAGCGGGCGTAGAGCACGGCGCGGGCGCCCGGGCCGGGGCGGACCGGCGCCGCGACGTCGAGCCGCGGGGCGCCCTCCTGGAACACCGCGAAGAGGCATCGAGGCCGGGCCGCCCGCGATCGCGGCGCGCACGAGCCCGGCGTCGATGGGCGGGCCGCTCGTCTCGCCCCGGTCGACCGCGGGCCTGCCGTCCTCGAGCACCAGCGCCACGCGCCGGAGCGAGAGGTGGACCGCGAGGTTGCCGAGGACGCGCTCGGCCTCGCGGCGCAGCTCCGGCGGGAGGTCCTCGGCGCGGTCGGCCGCGCGGACCACCTCGGCGTAGCTCGTGGCCGCCGCGAGGTCCCGCACCGCACCCTCGCGCCAGGTCTGGATCCCGTCGGCCTTGAGCACCGCGACGCTCTCCAGCGCCGCGCCACCCCGGCGCTTCGCCGCCTCGCGGGTGGAGGCCTGCAGCAGCGCGCCGGCGATCGCGATGCCGAGCGCGAGCAGGCTGAAGACGACGAGCGGCACCTGCCGCACGAGGCGATGGCCCGGGCGCGCGGGCCGGGTGGGCTGTCGGGAAACGTCCGTCAAGGTGGGACCGTCGGGCCCCGATATTCTCTCAGCGAACCCGGCGGCGCGCCAGTCAGCGCGGCGCGGATGCAGCGGGCTCCAGGCTCGGCGCCTCGCGCCGCTCCTCGGCCGCGCGGCGGATCGTCTCGAGCCGCGCCGCGAGGTCCCGCGCGAAGGCGGCGGGCTCGCCGTCCCCGGCCGCGAGGTGCGCCAGCGCGGGCGGGAAGGGGTGGTCCTTCTCCTCGCTGCGGCCGAGGCCGCGGCCGAGCGCGACCGTGGCGGCCTCGCGCGCGCCGGGCGAGGCGGTGCGGAGCGCGGTCACGAGCTCGTCGGGCGCGCCCGCAGCGGCGGTGGCGAGCGCGTCGGCGAGGCCGTCGGCGAGCCGGGGCTCGAGCGCGGCCGCCTGGGAGAGCTCGACGAGCCGCGCGAGCGCGTCCCCGCCGCCCTCCGCCGCGAGCTCGCCGGCGGAGCGGACCACCGGCGGCGGGTCGTCGCCCGCGAGCGCGGTCCAGAGCCGGCCGATCGCGGCCGCGTCGGGCGAGAGCACCTCGAGGAACAGGCGCCGCGCGGTGTCGCCGTCCGGCTCGGAGAGGTAGGCCGCCTCGCCGACCGCGAGGCGCAGCGCCGGGTCGGTCTCGGCGCGGAGCGCGGAGCGGAGGAACGCGACGTTCCGCGCGTCGCCGGCCCGGGCGAGCGCGTAGTACGTGCGGGCGGCGCTCGCGAGGTCGGCGGTCGTGGCGGCCGGGGAGGCGGTCGCGCTCGGCGGGCGGGCGAGGGCCACCGCCGCGTCGATCGCGGCCGCCCCGCCGCCGCTCGCGGCGAGCGCGCCGGCGATGGCGTCCACCCCGCGCGCCGCGCCCGAGGCCCGGCCCGAGAAGTCGTTCGCGAGCACCGCGAACGCGAGGGTGCGCCCGCCGGCGGTCTGCACGTAGCCGGACAGGCTCGTCACGTTCTCGAGCGTGCCGGTCTTCGCCCGCAGGCGGTCGGCGGCCTCGGTCCCGTCGAGCCGGAACCGCAGGGTCCCGTCGCGGCCGGCGACCGGCAGGGAGGCGACGTACTCGGCGGCGAGGGGGAAGCGCGCGTACATCGCCCGGAGCACCGTGACGAGCTGGCGCGCGCTGAAGCGGTTCGCGTCGTTGAGGCCCGAGCCGTTCTTCATCACGTAGCCGCCGCGCGGCACGCCGGCCTCGGCGAGGAACTCCTCGACCGCGGCGACGCCCTTCGGCCACGACCCGGGGGCGCCCTTCACCTCGGCCCCCAGCGTCTTGAGGAGCTGCTCGGCGACGAAGTTGTTCGAGGTCTTGTTGAGCCGCCGCACGACCTCGGCGAGCGTGTCGGACGAGGCCACGTGCACGAGCCGCGCGCCCGCCGGCACCTGCCCGGCGCGGATCCGCCCGGTCACCTTCACGCCGCGCAGCTCGAGCAGGCGGGCGAGCGAGTGGCCGAGGTAGAGCGCCGGCTCGTCGATGCGCCGCCAGACCACCTGGGTGCGGCTCCCGGCGGGCACCTGGCCCTCCACCACGATGCGCTGACGGCCGCCGGTGAAGCTCGAGCTCACCTTCACGCGCCGGGCGCCGCGCGGCGACCCGGTGACGGCGCGGACCTCGACGGAGAAGAGGTCGCTCGACGGCTCGAGCTCGACGCGGGCGCGCGCCCCCTTGCGGTCGCCCGGCGCGACGTAGATCGCCACGGTGTTCCAGTTGAACGAGAGGGCGCCCGCCGGGGCGAGGTACGAGCGGTCGCCGTCCTCCTGGTCGAAGCCCGGCCCGACGCGCTCGGCGTCGAAGTAGCCGTCGTCGAGGACCACGTCGCCGATCCGCTTGATGCCCGCGTGGGCGAGCTCGCCGGCGATGGCCCAGAGCCGCTCGGTGACCAGGGTGGGGTCACCCTTCCCGCGCACGTAGAGCGCCCGCGGGCTGGCAGAACCCGCCTGGGCCGTATCGACGAGGAACTCGGTGTCGAACCGGAAGCCGGGCCCGAGCCGGGCGAGGGCCGCCGCGGTGGTCACGAGCTTCACGTTCGACGCGGGGTTGAGCAGGACGTCGGCGTCCTTGCCGAGGAGCACCTCGCCGGTGGCCGCGTCGGCCACGAGCACCCCGAGCCTCGCGGTCGAGAGGGGCCCCGCCTGGGCGATGGAGCGCAGCGCGGACTCCAGGGTCGGGTCCGCGGCGCGGGCTTCGGGGGGGGCGGCGGCGAACAGGAGGAGCGCGACGGCGACCGCGGGGGCGGCCCTTTCAGGACTCACGGACTCTCCATACCGGAACGGAGCGTTCTTGGGCAGCGGCGCCCCGGGGCGCCGGCGCAGGCACCAGCATCGTGGCCCGCCTCCTGGAAGGGAACGCCCCTGGGGCGAGGGTCGATTCCCGATTTGACTTCACGGGGGGCACCCCGCTAGACCTTGAGACGCCGTCGCAAGGAGCATCGACCATGGACGAAAGGACCCAGGAAGCTCTCGAGAAGTTCGAACGCTTCCTCCACAAGAAGGACCTTCGTCTGACGGAGGCGCGCGCCGCGATCGTCGAGGCGGCGCTCGCGCGAAACGGTCACTATCCGATTCGAAGATCTGATCGCGGACCTCAAGAAGCGCGGCATCCGCGGCTCGAAGGCGACCGTGTACCGGACGCTGCCGCTCCTCGCCGAGGCGGGCATCCTCGAGCCCGCGATCCTCGCCGGCGAGTCGCGCTCGTACGAGACGACCTTCGGGCGCCACCACCACGATCACCTCATCTGCGGCCGCTGCTCGAAGGTGATCGAGTTCGAGTTCGAGGCGTTCGAGATCCTGCAGCGCGAGGTCGCGACGAAGTACGGCTTCCGCCTCGACGCGCACCACCACGAGCTCCTCGGCACCTGCCCGGACTGCCTCGAGCGCGAGGCGCGCAGCGGGCCGGTCGGCCTGCCCGCCGCGCCCGCCGGGTCGGTGCCCCCGCGCGAGGACGAGACCGCCGCGTAGCGAAGGACCCCCCGGCTCTTTCGGGCCGGTGCGGCAACGTGCGCCAGGCGCGGCCTGCCCGGGCGCGCCGTCGAGCGGTACGCTCTCCCGGGAGGCGACGCTCGGCGATGGCGGCGGCGAGCCCGGATCCGGAGGCGATCGGCGCGGCGGTGCGCGGCCACCGGGTCTACCACGAGGTCTACGCGGAGCGGGCGATCGGCGCGCGCGGCCGGCCGGTCGTCGCGGTCGAGGTCCGCCTGTGGTCCACGCTCGGGAAGGCCGGGGCGAAGGTGCTCGCCGCCCGCGCGGCCGCCGAGGCGGCGACGCTCGTCGGGGCGGCCGCGCTCGGCGAGGACGGGGCGGGCGACCTCGAGCCCTTCCACTCGGCGCTCTACGACTCGCGCCAGGTGCCGGGCGCGGACGAGATCTACGTGGCGATCGCGCTCAGGCTCCACGGCGAGGGGGCCGAGGCGGAGCGCGACCGCGACCGCCGCCTGCAGGCGCTCCGGCACCGGCTCGAGGCGCTCGGCGTGCACGCCGGCCGCTGGCGCGAGGCGCCGGCCCGCCCGGCGGAGGCGCCCGAGCCGTGGTCGGTCCAGCGGGCGGCCACGGCGGCGTGAGGCGCACCCGGCCGCGGCGCTCACCAGCCCTTGTAGCGCCCCCAGGCCAGGAACCCGAGCGACGACAGCGCCGCGAGCCCCATCACGCCCCAGAACGTCACCGGGTGCGGCGGGAGCGGCATCGGGATGTTCATCGAGAACGCGCTCACCACGAACGTCGGCACCATGATGGCGAGCGTGATGAGGGTGAGCGTCTTCATCGTCAGGTTGAGGTTGTTCGAGACGATGGAGACGCGGGCGTCCATCAGGCCCGCGAGGATGTTCGCGTTGATCTCGGCCTGCCGGTAGCACTGCTGGTTCTCGATGGCGACGTCGTCGAGGAACTCGAGCTGCTCCTTCTCGAGGCCGAGGCGGCCGGCGAGCGCCTTCAGCTTGTCGATGGCGACCGCGTTCGAGGAGATGCCCGACACGTAGTAGACGAGGCTCTTCTCGAGCTTGAAGAGGTTGAGGAGGTGCCGGTTGTCGAAGGACTGGTGGATCCGCTTCTCGAGCGAGTCGGACAGCATCCCGATGACGCGCAGGTGCTCCAGGAAGTGGAAGATGGTCCGGTAGAGGATCCGGAGGAGCACGTCGGCGGGCGAGCTGCCCTTGTGCGGCACCCGCCCGGCGTCGAAGACCGGCGCGTCGTCGGCCATCACCACCACGAGCTTGTCCTTGAAGAGGAACAGGCCGACCGAGAGGACCTTGAAGAGGAAGTCGTCCTCCGACGAGTAGTTCTTCGGCCGCTTCAGGATGATGGCGACGTGCTCGGGCTCGGACTCGACGCGGGAGAGCTCGTCGGGGTCGAGCGCGGAGGCGAGCGTGTGCTCGTCCAGCCGGAGCGTCTCGACGAGGAGCCGCCGCTCGGCCTCGTCGGGGGCCGTGACGATCCAGAGCGGCCCGTCGTCCCGGTCCCGGAGCTTCCCCTCGTAGAGCTCGCAGCGCCTCAGCACCGCGGCAGCCTACACCGTCACCGCAGCCGGTGCACCGCCGCGAGCTGATCCAGCCGCTCGGCGGAGATTCTGGAGGTCGCGGATCAGCCCGTCCGCGAGGTCGTAGATCCACCCGTGCACGGCGAGGGGCTGCCCCCGCCGCCAGGCGTCCTGGACGATGGTGGTGTGGCAGACGTTCGCGACCTGGCTCGCGACGTTGAGCTCGCAGAGCCGGCGCTCGCGGGCGTCGTCGTCGGGCAGGCCCTCGAGCTCCGGCGCGTGGACGACCGCCACGTCGCGCAGGTGGCGCAGCCAGTTGTCGATGAGCCCGAGCGGGCGCGGCGTGAGCGCGGCGCGCACGCCGCCGCAGCCGTAGTGGCCGCAGACGATGATGTGCTTCACGCCGAGGACGTCGATGCCGTACTGGAGCACCGACAGGCAGTTGACGTCGGTGTGCACGACGAGGTTCGCCACGTTGCGGTGCACGAAGATCTCGCCGGGGAGCCGCCCGACGACCTGGTCGGGCGGGAGCCGGCTGTCGGAGCAGCCGATCCAGAGGAGCTCCGGGCGCTGCGCGTTCTTGAGCCGCTCGAAGAAGGCCGGGTCGCGCTCGCGCATGCGGGCGGACCAGGCGCGGTTGGCGGCGAAGCAGTCGTCGAGGGACATGTCGGCTCTCCTACGCGATCAGTCTGCCGCGCCGCGAGGCCCCTCGCGAGGCCTTCGCGCGGATGGTCCCTGCATGGGCGAGCCGGGCCTCGACCCGGTCGAGCAGCGCGGCCGCGGCCCGGCGGACCTCCCGGGGCGACAGGCCGAGCGCGCGGCCCACCGCGAGGTCGAGCGCGCGCTGCGCCGGGCGCGCGAGCATGGCCGCGAGGTCGGTCGTCACGGGCGCCTCGAGGAGCGCCGGGGCGAGGGCGTCGAGCTCCCCCTCGAGGTCGGCGAGCGCCGCGGCGGCGGGCACGGGCGCCCGGGCCAGCACGCCGGTGTCGACGTCGGCGATGGCCTGCGCGCCGGTGAGCTGCCGGGCCCGCTCGTCGACGGCGAGGCGCACCGGCGTCGCCGAGAGCACGAGCGCGAGGTGCCGGGCGTCGGCGCCCCGCGGGAAGAGGGCGTGCCACTTCTTGTCCTCCCAGAGCCCCGCGGCGTTCAGGAAGGCGAACGCGCGGGCGCCGACCTTCGCCGGGTAGAGGAGCGGGGCGGGGCCGCGGCCCGGCACGAGCCGCCACCACGGCGAGCGGCCCGCGCAGGTCGAGCGGCGGTGGACGCCCGCGGCCTCGCCGCGCGCGAGGTACCGGCGCGCCGCGGCCGAGGGCTCGCCCGCGGGCCGGAGCAGCACGCCCGCGGGGGCCGCGACCGCCGGGGCCGCGGCCTCGCGCAGGGAGGAGAGGAGGGGCACGACGTCGCCGGGCTCGAGCGCGACCTCCTCGCGGAGGAGCGCCGAGGCGAACCGGCCGGGCCCGGCCGGGCGGAGGTGGAAGAAGGCGTTGCACCCGGTCTTCGTGCCGAAGCGCACCTCGCAGAGCGACGTCAGCGGCACGGCGCCGCGCGGCGCGGCGGCCGCCGGCGCGAGGAGCCGGACGCGCGCGCCGCCCTCGCCGCGGGTGAGCGCGACGAGGTCCTCGTCCGGGAGCGCCGCGAGGGCCACGCTCGCCTCGGCGGCGCGCCCCGCGGCGGCGCCCTCCACCCAGACCGCCAGCAGGGTGTCGACCGACGCCGCGAACGACCCGGCGGCGCGCGACCGGAGCCGGAGCGCGAACGCGCCGCGCGCGGCCGCGTCGGCGACGAGCGGCGCCGCCGACCGCGACACGTCGAGCGCGCGGGGCCAGACGAGCGCCGCGACCGGCGCGCGCCGGAGCGCGAGCGCCGCGAAGTGCGCGGAGAGGTCGGCCTGGGCGGGGAGCCCGCTCGCCCGGACCGCGGCGCGCTTCGCGGCGGGAGGGAGCGCCTCGTGGCGCAGGAAGGGCGGGTTCGCGAGCACGAGGCCAGCCGCGGGCCAGGGGCGGACGAGCGCGTCGCCGGCGGCGACCTCGGCGTCCGCGCCGAGGAGCCCGAGCCGGAGGCGCGCCGCCCGGGCCGCGAGCGGCGCGAGCTCGATCCCGTGGAGGGCGAGCCGCGCGCCCTGCGCCGCCGCGAGCCGGTGCGCCGCCGCGAGGAGCGCGCCCGCGCCGCAGGCGGGGTCGAGCACGGCGAGCCCCTCGAGGGCGCGCGCGAGCGGGGCCAGGCGGCGGCCCGCGAGCAGCGCCGCGAGCGCCTCCGGCGCGGGCGGGCCCCTGCGGCGCGCGGCGGCGTGGGCGAGGCCGGCGGCGGCGAGGAGCCGGGCCTCGGCGGTGGGCGTGAAGACCGCGCCCCGCGCGCCGTCGAGCGCCTTCGCGGCGATGGCCTCGAGGAGCGCGCCGTCGAGGACATCGCCTCCGTCGAGGCGCTGGCCGCCCTCGCCCTCCACCGCGACCGCGAAGCCCGCGAGCGGGCCCTGCGCCTCCCCGGCGAGCCGGCGCGCCGCGGCCTCGAGCTGCCGGGCGGGCGGGAGCGCGTCGAGGGCCGCGAGCGCGCGGTCTGCCGGCCGGGCGCTGGCGGTCACCGGAGCTCCGCGTCGAGGAGCGGGGCCCCGCGCGCCTCGGGGGCGTCGAAGTGCCACCACTCCATCCGGTTCACACGGAAGCCCTCGGCCTCCATCGCGGCGCGCAGCCGGTCGCGGTTCCTCGCGGCGGCCTCCGGGAGCCCCGCGGCGCGCGCGTGCGCCCGCGGCGAGAACGTGTCGAAGTCGGTGGGCACCGGCACCTCCGCGCCGTCCGCGCCCGCGAGCCCCACGTCCACCGCCGCGCCCCGGTTGTGGTTCGAGCCCTTCGCCGGGTCGGCGACGTAGCCGGGCCGGGGCACGAGCCGCCACATCTCGCGCTGCACCGCGACCGGCCGGAAGCAGTCCCAGAGGCGCAGGCGAAGCCCGTCGGGCCGCAGGCGCGCCGCGGCGCGGGCGAGCCGGTCGGCCACCGGCGCACGGAGCAGGCAGCGCGCGCCCGCCGGGTAGACCGCGCGGCCGAGGAAGTTCCGCGGGGTCGCGTACCGGAGCTCGACGAGCGCGTCCGGGATGCGGGCGGCGACGTCCACAAGGTCGTGCCCGCGCGCGGGCGCCGGGCCGGCGGCCGCGAGGGCAGGGCCCGCCCCCGCGAAGGCGGATAGGGCGGCGAGCGCGAGGGCGAGGAGGGGGGTGCGGCGCACGCGCCGATGCTATCAGGCCCGCGCGCCCGCCCGGGCCGCGGCGCGCGGCGCGCTGGGCACGAACGACAGCAGGAAGAGCAGCGCGCCCGCGCCGAGGGAGGCAACAGCGGCCTGCGCGTCCGTCCCGCCCCTCGCGTCGAGCGCGAGCCACAGGCCCACCCCGGCGAGGCCGAACCGGGCCCGCGGGTGATCCAGGGCGACGAGGGTCGCGATGCACACGAGGCAGCCCACCGCGACGCCCTGGAGGATCGGCGCCACCGACCCGTAGCCGAGGACGAGCGGCGCCAGCATCAGCCAGAGCCCCACCCCGAAGCTGGCCCATCGCGCGATCATCCGGCACCAAGCTAGCCCCGCCGGAGCGGGGGCTCAAGTGGGCGGCCTGCCGCGCCGGGCGCCCGGGAAGGGGCCGTGAACTGGCGCTGTCGGATCGGGGGGCTAGGATGCCCTCGATGCCACGCAGCCGGACCCGCCGGCCACGCCAGCACTCCGACCCTTCGATGACCTACACCGACGAACGCGTTGCCGCCGAGATGGGGCGGGTCATGCTCGCGCTGTACCGCGCCGGGATGCAGGTGCGCCTCGCCCCGGACGCCATCCGCGGCCGCGCGAGCGCCCGCATCGTCCCCGGCCCCTCGGCGAAGCGGCGCGCCGCCGCCTCCGCGACCGGCAGCGGCGACTCGCCGCTCCAGGCGATCTACGCCGCGGTCGAGCGGATGAACGAGGCGTCGGGCGCGATCGTGGTGGCCATCGACTGAGTTTCACGGGGGGCGTAGCCCCCCGCCCCGGCCAGCAAAGCTGGACCGGGGCCCCACCCCCGGATCTGCTCCGCCTCACCGCGGCTTTCGCCGCGGCGGAGGCTTCGCAGCGTCCTTCCTAGCCGAAGAGGCCGGTCAGCTTCTTGTCGATGTCCTCCTGCACCTTCTGGCGCATGGAGCCGGGCATCAGCATCGGGAACTTCAGGTGCACCTCGACGTGGCCGTCGTGGCAGGCGTAGGTGCCGGTCGCGCCCATCTTCGAGACCTTACCGGTCCGCTTCGCCTCGTCGCTCTCGTAGTCGAGCGAGTACTTCTCGGCGATGCGGCCCATCTCGGCGTCGACCTTCTCGTAGATCGCGTGGGCGGACTTCCCGGGGTAGGTCTTCTTGATGGAGTGCATGGAAACTCTCCCTGTTCCGGCGGGGCTCCGGCAGCGCCCCACCCCGGCAGCGATGGCCCGAGCTTCAGCGGGCGTAGACGGTGGGGTCGGGGACGCCCGCCTCCTCGAAGCCCTTCCTGCGTAGTAAGCACGCGTCGCAGGCGCCGCAGGCCTTTCCGCCCACCGGGTCGTAGCAGGAGAGCGTGAGGCGGTACGGCACCCCCAGGGAGGTGCCGAGCTTCACGATGCCGGCCTTCGAGAGGCGCAGGAGCGGGGCGTGGACGCGGAGCGGCCGGCCCTCGACCCCCGCCTTCGTCGCGACCTTCGCGAGCTTCTCGAAGGCGCGCAGGAACTCCGGGCGGCAGTCGGGGTAGCCGGAGTAGTCGATGGCGTTCACGCCCACGTAGACGTCGGCGGCGCCGATCGTCTCGGCGTGCGCGAGGGCGAGGGCGAGCATGACGGTGTTGCGCGCCGGGACGTAGGTCACCGGGATGTCGGCCGACATGGCCTTCGCGCTCCGCCGCTTCGGCACCGCGATGGTCGGGTCGGTGAGGGCGGAGCCGCCGAACGCGGAGAGGTCGACCTTCACGACCCGGTGGCTCGCGGCGCCGAGCGCCTTCGCGAGCCTTCGGGCCCGGGCGAGCTCGTGCTTGTGGCGCTGGCCGTAGTCGACCGAGAGCGCGTGGGCCTCGAAGCCGTCCCGGCGCGCGACGGCGAGGCAGGTGGTGGAGTCGAGGCCGCCGGACAGGAGCACGACGGCGCGGGGCGGGGCGGGCGGCTTCCTTGGCATGAACCGGAGATATTAACCCGGGCCCGGCCCTCCCGAGCCCGTCGAAGGACGGGCCCGTCGAAGGAGCCTCACGGAGCGCCCGTCAGCGGGTAGGTCTTCTCGCAGGGGAAGGCGCACGCGCCGCAGGCGCCCTGCGGGTCCTGGAAGGTCTCGGTGAGCGTCCCCACGAACCCGCCCGCCGCGACCGTGCCCTCGACGCGCAGCGTCGCCTGCGCCGTGCAGTTGGCGCCGCACGCGTCGAGGACGCCGAGGCCGCCCGCGGCGGTGAGGACGTAGGTCCCCGCCTCCACGCGCCCGAAGTACGGCTGGGCGAGCCTCCCCGCGCCGGCCACGCACAGCGCGGCCGTCCCGAGCGCCGGCTCGGAGGAGAGCGTCGCCGTGAAGGTCCCCACCACGCTCGAGTCGGCGGTGGCGGCCTTCTCGCAGAAGAGCGCCGGCGCGGGGTCGTCCGGGGGGTGATAGGTCCCGACGACCTCGAAGCGGAACGTGCCGACCGGCTGGCCCGGGCAGGTGGCCGCCTCGCCGGACGTGCAGGCGGAGAGGGCGAGGAGCGCGAGCGCGGGCGCGCGCCGCATCAGCCGCGCACCGCGACCCGGAGGTCGAGGAACAGGTCGGTGAGCGCGAAGGCGGCGAGGTCGCGCGCGTCGGCGTGCTCGAGCGGGCGGGGCAGCGGATCGCCCGGCCCGCGGCGCTCGAGCTGGGCGAGGACGAGCAGGGCCGCGCCCGGGTCGCCGGCGTGCACGAGCGCGACGCGGTTCGCCGTGCGCCGGAGCGCCGTCGAGAAGCTGCGCGGGTCCGCCTTCGCGAGCTCGGCCGCGGCGGGCCCGGCGAGCGCGGTGGCGGAGGCGCGCGTCGCGGCGGGCACCGAGGCCTCGAGCGCCTTCAGGAAGGCGCCGGCGCGCTGCTCGGGCAGGCCGAGCGACGGCGGGCTGCCGCCGGCGTAGCGGCAGGCGAGCTCGAGCAGGATGCCGACGTCGCGGGGCGCGAACTTGCCGATGAGGGCCCAGCCCTGGGTGAGGAGATCGATGGACCGCGCAGCGAGGAACGCGAGCGCCGGGTCGGGCAGGCCCTCGACGCCCGCCGTCGCGACGATCGACGGCGGCTGGGTGTTCTCGATGGCCACGTCGACGCCGGGCCGCTCGGTGAGGAACGCCGCGTAGGAGCGGGCGCCGAGCGAGATCACCGCGGCGTCGAGGGCGCCGCGCAGCGCGGCCCCGCGCGGCGGGACGATGCGGTCGGCGGGGCTCGCCCCGCGCCGCGCGAGGTCGGCGGGGAAGAGCGTCTCGAGCCAGGGCGCGAGCAGGGCGATGAGCCGCGCGAGCGGGCCGCCGGCGCCGGGGAGCGCCACCTTCTCGCGCAGGCCGGGCGGGAGCGCCCGCGCCACCGGGGCGGGGCGGGCGGGCGGCACGCGGCCGGGGGCGACCACCGCGCCGAGGGCGGAGGCGATCCGGCCGCGCTCCTGCAGCCGGCCGGCGTCGAGCCGGGTCGAGGTCGCGGCGAGGCCGCTCGTGAGCGAGACCACCGCGGCGAGGGCCTGGCCGTCGCCGGGGTCCGCCCGCACGACCTCGAGCCACGCCGCGAGGGCGCGGGGCGCGGTGTCGGGGCGCGACGCCCACAGCTCGAGGAGCTCGCGGCGGGCGGCCGCGTCGTCGGGCACGAGCGCGATGGCCTTCTCGAGGTAGCCGGCGGCCTTCTCGTCGCGCCCGAGCCGCTGGCGCGCGAGCTCGGCGAAGTGGCGGTAGCGCGCGGCGGCGGCGGCCGGGTCGTACGAGGCGAGCGCGTCGGCGAGGAGCTCGCCGAGCGAGAGGTAGTCCTCGTCGCGGCCCTGCTGCTCGGCGAGCCGCTGCAGGTCGCGCGCGACCGTGAGGTCGGTCGGCTCGCGCTGGAACGCGTCCTCGAGGAGGCGGCGCGCCTCGTCGAGCTCGCCGGCCTCGAGCGCCTCGCGCCCGGCCGCGGCGAGCTGCCCCGGCGGGCGGCCGGCGCGCATCGAGGGCAGGGGCGGCGGCCACGCACCGGTCGCGCGCTCCTCGCGCGGGAGCGGCGGCGGGGCGGCGGGCGCCTTGAGCCCGGGATCGGTCGACGGCCGCGGCGGCGGCGGGAACGCGGCGTCGGTCTTCGTGCGGGGCTGGAGCTCGGGCGGGCGGCGCTCGAGCCGCGGCGGGACCGCGCGCGGCGGCGCGGGCGGCACCGTGGCGTCGTCCGGCGCGGTGGGCGTGAAGGGGTCGGTGGGGTGCACCGGACGGCCCTCGGCGCGCTTCAGCACCGGCGGTGGCCAGCTGCCCGTGGGCCGGCCCTCGGGGAGCGGTGGCGGGAAGGCGCCCGTCGTGCGCGGCGGCGGCGGCGTCGGGCGGGACGGGATCGGCCACGGCGTCAGCGGGCCGATCGGGCCCTCGGACTCCGGCAGGAGCGGGTCGGCGCTGGGCGGGATGGGCGACGGCGTGAGCGGACCGACGGGCCCGGTGGTGGGCAAGGGCGGAGGCCAGCTGCCGGTGGTGCGCTGCGCGGGCGGCCGCGCGAGCTGCGGAGGCGCGACGGGCTGGGGAGGCGGCCAGTTGCCGGTGGTGCGCTGCTCGGGCGGGCGGGCGAGGACGGGGGGCGCGGAGTTCGCGGGCTCGGAGGCGGGAGCGGGCGTGGGCGCGTCGAAGGCGTCGAGCGCGGCGGCCAGGTCGGGGTCGGGTTCGAGGTCGGCCGGCGAGCTGGCCGGGGCGGAGGCGCTGGCGGAGAGGTCGGAGGCGAGGTCGGAGGCGAGATCAGAGGAGAGCTCACCGGGGGAGAGCGGCGGGAAGGGGCCGGTGATGGAGGTGATCGGCTTCGTCGCCGGGCCGGGGGGCTCGGGCGGCTCCTCGAGGGAGAGCGGCGGGAGGTCGGCGGGGGTGAGGGAGGAGTAGCCGTGGAGCGTCGAGCGGTCCTCGCGGGGGGGGAATTCGGGATCGGGAGCGGGACCGAGAGCGAGATCGGGATCGGGAGTGGGAGAGAGGTCGAGATCGAGAATCGAGCGCGGGGACGGGAGGGGGGAGGAGAGGGAGACGGGGACGGAATCGGAATCGGAGACGGAATCGGAGACGGAGACGGAATCGGAGACGGAGGCGGAATCGGAGACGGAGGCGGAATCGGAGACGGAGGCGGAATCGGAGACGGAGACGGAGACGGAATCGGAGACGGAGACGGAGACGGAATCGGAGACGGAATCGGAGACGGAATCGGAATCGGAGACGGGCTCGGCCTCGCCGACCGGCTGAGCCCTGCCGCGAGCGCCTCCTCCAGCGCGGACTCCGGGAAGTCGTCGAGGGTGGAGCGCTCGGGCGTGGGAGTGGGGTCCGGGGCGGCATCCGAAACCGCTGCGGCAGTCGTTTCCGGATCCGTATCCGTGGCCGAATCCGTCTCCGTCTCCGTCTCCGAATCCGTCTCCGATTCCGTCTCCGAATCCGTCTCCGAATCCGTCTCCGAATCCGTCTCCGAATCCGAATCCGTCTCCGGAACCGTCTCCGGATCCGAATCCGCCCCTCCCTCCGCCGGCGGGAAGTCTCCGGTCGTCCTCGTCTCCCGGCCCTCGACCTCGGGGTCGGGGGCCGTGAAGTCTCCGGTGGTCCGGTCGGTCCGGAAGACCGGCGGGAAGTCTCCGGTCGAGCGCTCCTCGCGCTCCTCGGGCAGGCCGGCCTCGGCGCGCAGGGCGCGGGCGCGCTCCAGGCGCTCGGGGTCGTCCTCGACGAGGCCGGAGAGCCAGGCGTGGGTCAGCTCGCGGTGCGGGTCGGCGGCGAGCGCGAGGAGGAGCGTGTCGGCGGCCCCGGCGCGGTCGCCGGCGCGCTCGAGGTGGCCGGCGAGGCGCTCGAGGAGCTCGGCGCGGGCGACGCCGGTCGCCTCGTCGGCCTGGGCGCGCAGCACCTCGGCCACCGGGTCACCCTCGGGCGCCTCGAGCAGGTGTTCGGCGGTGGGCTCGGAGTCGTCGAGGGCCGCCGGCTCGGCGGCCTTCATCGGCGCGCCGAGCGCGTGGAGGGCGGCCTCGGCCTCCTCCTGGACGCGGCGCGCGGCGGGGGCGGGGCTCTCGCGCGCGGCCTCGACGGCGGCGCGGTAGGAGAGGATCGCGCCGGCCCCGTCGTCGAGCCGGTCGTGCAGGATGCGCGCGACGCGCAGGTGCAGGCCGGCGGCGTCGCCGGTCCCGGCGTCGGCGGCCTCCCGGGCGACGCGGGCGGCGAGCGCGGCCCAGTCGTCGGTGCGGGCGTCGAGCGCCGCGAGCGAGGTCTGGGTCGGCTCGTGGGTGGGGTCGAGCTCGAGCGCGCCGAGGTAGGCGGCGCGGGCCTCCTCGAGGCGGCCGGCCGCGGCGAGCACCTCGCCGCGGGCGTAGCGCAGGTCGCGGCGGCGATCGGCGTCGCCCCAGCTGCCGAGGGCGGCCTCGTGCGTCGCGGCGGCCTCGAGCCAGGCGTCGGCGCCGCCGCGCTCGAAGGCGCGGTCCGCGGCGCGGGTGAAGGCGACGGCGTCCGCCGGGTCCTCGCGGAAGAGGTCGGCGTAGACGGCGTCGGAGGACGTCATGCGGCCGGCCTCGTCGAGCGCCTGCGCGAGGCGGCGGAGGTGGCCGGAGCGGGCGACCGGCGGGAGCACCTCGAGCGGCACCGAGAGGGCCTTCTCGGCGGCCGCGGCGGCGTCGCCGGCGGCGAGCGCCTCCTCGGACTCGGCGAGCGCGACCGGCACGGCCTCCGGGGCGGCGTGGTGGGCGGCGCGGAAGGCGCGCGCGGCGTCGACGTGGTCGCCCGCCTCGGCGAAGAGCCGGGCGGCCTCGAGCGCGGCGGCGGTGGCCTCCTCGCCCTCGGCGCGGATCGCGACGGCGAGGTGCGCGCGCGCGGCGGCCTCCGAGTCGCCGAGCTCCCCCTCGATGCGGGCGCGGGCGCGCCACGGGCCGGGGGCGTCGGGGTCGGCGTCGGCGGCAAGGTCGAGCGCCGAGCGGATCTCCTCGTCCGGCGCGGCGGCGCGGTGGAGCTCCTCGGCGAGCTCCACGAAGCGGGTGGCGCGCTCGGCCGGCTCGGTCGCCGCGAGGGCGCGCTCGCCGGCCTCCTGCACGCGGCCCGCGCCGAAGGCGGCGGCCGGCGGCGCCGAAGCGGCGAGGGGCTCCGGGGCGGTCTGGGCGGCCGGGGCGGCGGGCGCGGGCGGCTCGACCTCGACCTCGAGCTCCGCCGGGACGGCGGGCGCCGCGAGCGGGCCCGAGGCGGTGAGGCCGGCGCGGGCGAGGGCGACCTTCGCCCGGACCGGCTGGCCGGCGAGCTCGAGCGCGGCGGCCGCGCGGCGGGCGAGCTCGCCGAGCTCCTCGGGCGGATCGCCCGCCTGCACCCGCACCGCGAGGAGCGCGTCGAGGACCTCGGCGGCGTCGGGCCCCTCGTCGGCGAAGCGGGCCGCGAGCGCGGCGCCGGCCTCGAGGGCCAGGCGCCGCTCGGGGCCGAGTCCGAGCGCGACGGCGCGGTCGGCCCGCCCGCGGGCGGCGGCGAGGGCGGCCTCGCCGTGGCCGAGGGCGGCGTGGCCGTCGGCGAGCGCGGTCCAGGCCGAGCCGGCGCGCGGATCGGAGGGCGTGAGGAGGAGGGCGCGCTCGAGGTCGCCGATGGCGTCGGCGGGGCGGCCGTCGGCCCAGGCGGCGATGCCGAGGCGGAAGCGGGAGGCCGACTCCGCGGACGGGGGCACGCTGCCCGGCTTCGCGTCCGAGAGCGCGACGAGGCGGTGGTCGGCGTCGGAGGCGGCGGCGTCGCCGCGGGCGGCCGCGAGCGTGGCGGCGAGCGCGGCGAGCAGGACCGGGTCGTCCGGGGCGGCGACGAGCGCCTCCTCGTAGGCGGTCGCGGCGCGCTCGAGCGCGCCCACCGCGACGAGCGCGTCGGCGCGGGCGCGGTGGCAGGCGGCGGCCTCGGCGGGCACGCCGCGGGCGCGGGCGGCGAGGACGCGGTCGAGCCGGTCGGCGTCGCCGGCGGCCTCGCGGAGCGCGGCGGTGAACCCGGCGGTGTCGGAGGGCCAGGCCTCGAACGCGAGGAGCCGGGTCTCCCGGGCGCGGCCCTCCTCGCCGGCGCGGGCGAGCGCCTTCGCGGCCTCGCCGAGGCGGAAGGCGCGCAGCTCGCCCTTCGCGGCGGCGGCGCGGGAGAGGAAGAGGCCGGCCTGCTCGAGCGGGCGGTCGGCCCAGGCGTCGGCGAGGAGCGCGGCGGCGGCCTCGTCGTCCGGGTTGGCGAGCACGATGGCCGAGAGGAACGGCACCGCCTCCTCGCGCCTGCCCGCGGCCACGAGCGCGCGGGAGGCCTCGCGGAGCGCGTCGAGATCCTCGGGGTTCTCGCGGGCGGCCTCCACGAGGAGGTCGAGGCCGCGGGCCCGCTCGCCGGGATCGGCCGAGCGCGAGTAGAGCGCCGCGGCCTCCCTGCGGAGCGCGGCGCGGGCGGAGGGCTCCGCCGCGGCGCGCTCGAGGAGGAGCTCGGCCTGCTCGCCGAACCGCTCCTCGGCGGCGAGGAGCGCCTGCAGGCGCTCGGTCGCGACCGCGTGGCCGGGCACCTGCTCGCGGGCCGAGCGGAGCGCGCCCTCCTCGGCGACCCGGTCGTCCGCGCGGGCGTGGACCTCGGCGAGCCGCACGAGGAGCGCGGCGCGGTCCGGGCCGGGCGCGGCGCTCGCCGCGGCGAGCGAGAGGAGCTCGACGAGGGAGCCGGCGTCGCCGCCGGAGGCGAGGAGCTCCTCGAGGGCCGCGAACGCCTCGGCGTCGCCCGGGTTCGTCGCCACGACGCGGCGCAGGACCTCGGCGGCCTCGCCGGCGCGGCCGGCGTCGCGGAGCGCGAGGCCCGCCTCGCGCGCGTACGCGGCGGAGCCGTCGAAGTCGCCGTCGGCGGCGGCGAGCGCGTCGAGCTGGAGGAGGAGGCGGGCGGCGTCGGCGAGCTGGCCGCGCTCGCGCAGGAGGGCGGCCGTCTCGGCGTAGAGGGCGCGGGCGCCGGCGCGGTCGCCGGTCGCCTGGACCGCGGCGGCGGACTCCTCGAGGGCGTCGAGGAACGCGTCGGAGCCGACGCCGAGCGCGGCGCGCACGACCGCCGCGCGCTCGCGGGCGGTGCGGGCGGCGAGGGCCGGGTCGACCTCGGCCTCGGCGCGGGCGCGGCGGAGGAGCCGGTCCGCGAGGGCGCGGTCCTCGAGCTCGGTGAGGGCGGCCTCGCCGGCCTTCTGGAGCGCGGCGACGCGGCGGTGCAGGTTGCGGGTGCGGTCGGCCGCGGCGGCGAGCCCCTCGATGGCGCGGCGGCGGTCGGGGTCGACCGCGAAGCGCCGCCCGGCGGCGTCGACGTCGGCGGGGCGCAGCGCGAGGAGGCGGGTCAGCGCGGACGCGGCGAGCTCGCGGTCGCCGAGATCCTCGGCGAGCTCGGCGGCCTGGGAGAGGACCGCGACCCGGTCCTCCGGGGCGAGCGCGCCCTCGGGCGCGTCGAGGAGGCGCCGGTGGAGCACGAGCGCCTCGGCGGCGGAGCCCCGCAGGTAGAGGATGCGCGCGAGGAGCGGGCCCGCGAAGCAAGGATCGTCCTGGGTGCGGGCCGCGGTGCGGCGGGCGCGCCGGAGCGCGGCGTCCCAGTCGCCGGCCTCGAGCGCGAGGGCCGCGGCGGTGCGGAGGGCGCGGGCGGCGACGCGGGGCTCCCCGGCGCGGCGGGCGAAGGCCTCGAGCGGCGCGCCCGGGTCGGCGAGGCCGGCGGCGCGGCGGTGCCGGACCTGCTCGTCGGCGAGCGCGCGGTCGGGGGCGAGCGCGGCGAGGGCGGCCTCGAAGGCGCGGTCGGCGTCCTCCGCGCGGCCGAGGGCGGCGAGCAGGCGGGCGCGCTCGAGCTGGCGGGCGCCGGCCGTCGCCGGCTCGAGGGCGGCGAGCTCGTCGAGGCGCTCGGCGACCGCGGCGTGGTCGCCCTCCGCGGCGGCGGCGGCGCGCGCGCACTCGACGGCGACGGGGTCGCGCGGCGCGAGCGTGCGCGCCTCGTCGGCGGCCGCCCGGGCGAAGGCGGCGTCGCCGGCCTCGAGCGCCAGGCGGGCCACCCGGACGAGCACCTCGGGGCGCGCGCCGGTGGGCAGGTGGGGCACGAGGGCGGCGAGGGCCTCGCGCTCCGCGGCGCCGTCGCCGCGGGCGCGGGCGAGCTCGACGAGCGCCTCGAGCACCGGCCGGGCGGTCTCCTTCTCGACGCCGGCCGTGCGCGCGGCGAGGAGCGCGTCCTCGGCGCCGTCGACGCCGGCCGCGCGGGCGGCGAGGCCGGCCTCGGCGAGGCGCTCGCCGGCGGTGGGCTCGCCGCGCCGACGGGCCGCGTGCGCGAGCGCGAGCAGGGCCCGCGCCTCCTCGGCGCGATCCCCGGTGCGGCGGGCGAGGTCGGCGCGGAGCGCGTGCGTGAGCTCGTCCTCGACGGCGCCCGCGGCGGTGGCGGCGCGGACGGCCTCGAGCGCGCCCGCGGCGTCGCCGAGCCCGGCGAGGAGCCGCGCGCGCTCGCCGTGGGCCCGGGCGGCCTCGGCGGCGGGGACGTCGGGCCGGGCGGCGAGGCGGCCGAGCCGGTCGGCGCGAACGGCGGGCGGGCTCCCGGCGGACCGCGGCGGCCACGCGAGGGCCGCGAGCGCGGGGGTCGAGTCGGGGTCGAGGGCGAGGGCCTCCTCGGCGAGCGCGGCGGCGCGGGCCGGGTCGGAGGCGGCCAGGAGCTCGGAGCGCTCGAGCCGGAGCGCGACGCCCTCGGCGGGCGTCGCGAAGGGGACGAGCCGCTCGAGCGTGGCGGCGAGCGCCTCGGCGCGCCCGGCGCGGCGCTCGAGGGCCGCGAGGCGGCGGAGGACCGAGGCGTCGTCCGGGGTGGCCCGCGCGAGGGTGGCGAGGTGCGCGCCGGCGCGGTCGTCGTCGCCGAGTGCCTCGGCGGCGCGGGCGGCGATCGCGACGAGGCCGATCCGCTCGGCGGGGGGCAGCTCGTCGCCCGCGAGCGCGGCCTCGGCGTCGGCGAGCGCG
This sequence comes from Anaeromyxobacteraceae bacterium, assembly GCA_047602405.1. Lineage (GTDB taxonomy): Bacteria > Myxococcota > Myxococcia > Myxococcales > Anaeromyxobacteraceae > Anaeromyxobacter. The sequence goes on along the minus strand of JASGHJ010000002.1, from coordinate 3,735,857 downwards.
CCGCGCGGGTCGTCGGCCCGGAGGGCGGCGCGGCGGGCGCGGGCAGGGGCGAAGGTCGGGTCGCGCTCGGTGGCGAGGTCGAGCGCCCGGGAGGCGTCGCCGCCGGCCTCGAAGGCGCGCAGCGCGAGGCGCGCGCCGGCGCGGCCGGGCGTGCGGGCCGCGAGCGCGAGGAGCGCGGTGGCGGCGCCGCGGCGGTCTCCCTCGGCGAGGCGGAGCTCCGCGAGCAGCCCGAGGGCCTCGGAGGCCGAGGCGGGGTCGGCGGCGGCGCGCTCGAGGGCGGCGATGGCACGGGGCCGGTCACCGTGGCGCTCGTGGAGGCGGGCGGCCTCGAGGGGACGGCCGATCCGCTCGAGCAGCTCGGCGCGGCCGGCCTCGTCGCCGGTGCGGTCGAGGATGTCGGCGAGGAGCTCGCCGGCGCCGGGCGCGTCGCGCCCGAGGGCGCGCTCGGCGTGCTCGCGGGCGGCGGTCGGCTCGCCGGCGGTGAGCGCCGCGCGGCCGGCGCGGACCTCGAGCTCGGAGGCGTCGGCGGGATCCTGGGCGAGGAGCGCGCGCAGCGCGCCGAGCGCGAGCCGGGGCTCGCGGTTCGCCTCGCCGAAGGCGGCCTGGGCCCGGAGCACCTCGGGATCGCCCGGCGCGGCGGCGCGGGCCTCGGCGAGCGCCGCCTGGGCCTGGGCGGGATCGGTCGCTCCGAGGAGGCGGGCCCGCTCGAGCCAGCTCGTCGTGGCGAGCGCCGCGTCGCCGCGGGCCGCGGCGGCGGCGGCGCGCTCGGCGAGGAGCGCGGCGTGGGCGGGCACGTCGCCGGTGCGGCGGGCGTGGCGGAGCGAGGCCTCGAGGCGGGCCGCGGTCGGCGCGGCGGCGCGCGCGGCGGCGAGGGCGCGCTGCGCGCCGGCGAGGTCCCCGACCTTCTCGCAGGCCTCGGCGAGCCGGTCCTGGAGGGTGGCGGTCTCGTCGGCGGAGGCGGCGAGCGGCAGGAGGCGGGCGAGGGCGTCGCGCTCGGCGGCGGCGTCGCCGCGCGCGGCTGCGAGCTGCGCGAGGCCGTCGAGGGCGGTGCGGTTCCGCTCGTCGGCGGCGAGCGCCGCGACGAACCGGCCGCGCGCCTCGGCGGGGAGCCCGAGGGCGAGCGCGGCCTCGCCGGCCTCGGCGAGCGCGGCGGCCCGCTCGGCGAGGTCCGGCGAGAGGGCGGCGACGCGCTCCAGCGCGGCGGCGAGGGCGGCGGTGCGGCCGAGGGTGCGATCGAGGGCGGCGAGCCGGCGCCACAGGTCCCCGCGGTCGGGCTCGAGCGCGACCGCAGCCTCGAGGTGGGCCGCCGCGGCGGGGAGGTCGGCGAGGCGCTCCTCGGCGATCGCCGCGAGGGCGACGCGGGTGCGCGCGGCGAGGCCGGCCGGGCCGGGCGCCCCGCGGGCGAGCGCGGCGAGGACCGCGGCGTGGTGGTCGGCGGCCTCGGCCCACTGGCCGGCGCGGGTGGCGGCGCCGGCGGCGCGCTCGTGGGCCTCGGCGGAGGGCGCGAGCTCCGCCGCCTCGCGGAAGCGGAGCAGCGCGTTCTCGGCGTGGTCGAGCGGGCCGTCCCAGAGCGCGCCGGCCTCGTAGGCGGCGCCGGCCGCGAGCGCGCGGTCGCCGTGGGCGAGGTGCAGCTCGCGGAGCCGGTCGAGCGCGCGCACCGCGCGGAGGTGCTCGCCGGCCGCCTCGCAGGCGCGGGCGAGCGAGCGCAGGGTCTGGGGCTCGTCGGGCGCGTGGCGGAGCGCCTGGTCCAGGTGGAGGCGCGCCGCGGCGGGGTCGGTGCCGAGGAGGAGCTCGCCGAGCTGGGCGTGGGCGCGGGCCTTGTGGGCGGGGTCCGCGTCGTACGCCACGAGCCGGCGGCTCGCGCGCACGAGCGCCTCGCGGTCGCCGGCGGCGAGGGCGAGGTCGCGCAGCGCGCGCAGGGCGGGGACGTGGTCGCGGCGGACCTGCAGGGCGACCTCGGCGGCGCGCCGCGCGACGGCGGCGTCCGCGCCGGTGAGGCCGAACGCGGTCTCGGCGGCGGCGAGCGCGGAGAAGACCTCGCCGCGTGCGGCGGCGCCCTCCGCGAGCTCCGCGAGGGCGCGGGCGGCGCGGGCTTCCTCGCCGCGGGCGATGCGCACCGCGGCCTCGGCGCCGAGCGCGGCCGGGAAGCCGGGGCGGCGCGCGAGCCAGGCCTGGGCGAGGTCGAGGGCCTCGTCGTGGAAGCGGTCGTCGAGCGCGAGCAGGCCCAGGAGCCGCTCGGCGGCGAACGGGTGGCCGGCCGCGGCGGGCGTCGCGAGGTACGCCTCGCGGGCGGCCTCGTGGTCGCCGCGCTCGAGGAGCGCCTCGGCGGCGGCGAAGGTGCGGGCGCCCTCCTCGGCCGCGAGGAGGTCCGGGTCGGCGGAGACGGCCGCGGGCACGGCCGCGCGCGACCAGCCGAGCCGCGCGGCGCCCGCGACGATCTCGGCGCGCGCGAGCCGGACGTCGACGGCGCGCGGGATCTTCCAGCCGCGCGGCGCGAGCACGCGGCGCAGGAGCCGGGAGACGGGATCCTCGGGCAAGGCGTCCTCGCCGAGCGCCGCGAGGAGGCGGCGGCCGGCGTGCACGAGGGCGCCCTCGGGGAGGGCGGCCGGGCCGTAGAGGCGCGGGGCGTGGAGGACGACCGCGACGCCGCGGTCGCCGGCGGGGACGAGCCCGGCGCGGAGCGTGAAGCGGGTGCCGCCCGCGAGCCGGCCGGCGAGCTCGGCGAAGCCGTCCCGGAACGCGATCCGGAGGTCGAGGAGCCCGAGCGCCTCCGGGCCCGCGGCGGCGACCGTGCGCTCCGCGAGCTCGGGCGCGGCGGCGACGCCGAGCTCGTCGAGGTCCGAGAGTCGGTGCCGGAACTGCCCGGAGCCCGCGGCGACGTCGAAGGGGAAGCGGACGTCCGGGACGAGCAGGTCGAGCACCTCGAGCTCGAGGCCGTCGACGACCGGCACGCGCGCGAGGCGCACGTGTGCCGTCCCGCGCTCGAGGCGCAGCTCGAACCCCGACCCTGTCCTCTTCCCGGAGGTGGAGGATGGGACGGAGGCGGTCTTCGGAGCCTCCGCCATGCGAGCGGAATTCTACCGGGCGATCCGGCGCTTCGCGAACTTGGGGACGGGCGAGTGAGGCAGGTCGCCGATACCACCTGCCGAGCGCACGCTCGCCAGGGCGGTGTCGGGCGGTATCGGCCGGATCACGGCGGGGGGTTCCGGGCACTCCTCGACGACCGAGAGTCGTTCCGGGCCCCCCGGCCCTTGGACGACCGAGAGTCGTTCGCCGACCTTCGACGACCGAGAGTCGTCGACCTTCGACGACCGAGAGTCGTCAGGCGAGCTGCACGACCGAGAGTCGTTCATGTTGGACGACCGAGAGTCGTCAGGACGAGCGCACGGACTCCCCGGAGGGGGCGGAGCGCCGCGCCTTCCCTGGGTCCGTGCGTCGTTTTCGGGCTGCGCCTACTGCGCCTGCGCCTTGGGCGGCTCGCGCGAGCCGTCCTGCGCGACGGCCGGCGGGGCGCGCCGGAACACCACGAGCGAGCGGCGAGTCTGGAACTCCTCGTCCTCGCGGGCCACGACGGTCACCGTGTTCTGCCCGGGCTTGAGCGGCAGGTCGGCCTGGAAGTCGAGGCGGGTGGAGGCCTTCTCGTCCGGCACGACCCGGAAGAAGACCTTCTGGTCGTTCACGTAGATGAAGACGTCCCGGAGCCGCGTCGAGTCGTCCGCCGAGGCCGGCACCGTGGCGGAGCCGGAGAGCTTCATCGTGTCGCCCTCGACGACGGGCGCGCCCTTCGCCGGGTCAGGCGCGAGCGCGATGCGCGGCGGCTCGCGCTGCCAGGCCATCGCGACCGCGCCGGAGCGGGGCGCCTTCACCGGCTTCGCCTGCGCGACCGGCACGAACCCGAAACGGCCCTTCTGCCACTCGACCCGGTACGCGTCGCCGAAGCGGGCGTCGACGGGCAGCACGGCGCCCTTCTTCGCGGACGCGACGGCCGGCGAGGTCTCGGAGGCCCCGCCGTGGATGGTGACGTCGGCGTCGAGCCGGACGGCGCCCGAGGCGGGCGTGCGCGGCGTCGCGTCCTTCGCGACCGGCCACTCGATCTTGTCGACGAGGTACTCGTCGGTCTTCTCGTCCACGATGGCGAGCCGGAACGGCACGTTCTCGGCGTGCGAGCCCTTGCGCAGCTCGACCTCGAGGCGGGCGGTCTTCGCCTCGCCAGGCTTCAGCGTCCCGATGACCTCGCGGCCCTTCTTCACGAAGAGCTTGTCGTCCCCGAGGCTGCGGAGCGCGACGTAGGTCTTGCGGCCGGAGGCGCCGGAGCCGGCGTTCCGGACGTCGACGCGGAACGCGAAGGTCTCGCCGCGCTGCGCGAGGCCGTCGCCGTTCCCGCCCGCGGCGTCCTCGACCTGCACGCTGAACGCGAACTGCGGCTTCGGGATCTCGACCGCGCCGACCGAGGTCGCGACCTCCGGGATGGGCTTCCCGGAGTCGTCCTCGAGCCGGAGGGACACCTCGTCGCGGCGGCTGTCGAGGCTGCGGGGCATGCGCACGGGCACGGTCCACGAGCGGCGCTCACCCGGGCGGACGGTGCCGAAGATGAACTCGCGGCGATCGAGCAGCGGGTTCTTCTCGGCGGAGGTCCAGGCGCGCAGGCGCCGGAACGGCGCGTCGCCCCGGTTCTCGACGGTCACCGTCCACGGGTAGACCTCGCCCGCACGCGCGTCCTTCGCCGCCGGCGGAGAGAAGGTGACGACGGCCTTCGGAGCGCCGGCGGGCGTCTTCGCGGGCTCGGACCAGTCGAGGCCCATGTCCTTGAGCCGGGCCTCCAGGCGCCGCTCCTCGTCCTCGTGGCGCTCGGCGACGAGCGTCTTCGCGCCCTCGAGCATGCGCGCGCGATCGTTGTACGGGGCCTTGAGCAGGAGGTCGCGCGCGAACCTGATCTGGTAGTCCTCCACCACGCGGTCGGGGTCGGCGTCGGCCTCCTCGTCCTCGACCTGCTCGGGCGTGAGATCGGTGTGGGCGTTCTCGGCGGCGTCCTCGGTGGCGGCCTTCTTGAGCGCCTTCGCGACCGAGTCCTCCTTCTCGTCGAGCAGGTAGCGGAGCTCGAGCGCCGACTTCTCGACGCGGCGCTTGCGGGCCTCGGCGCGCTCCTGCTCCTCGTCGCGCTGCGACGGGTTCGAGAGGTGGCGGTCGAGGTCGACCTCGCCCATCGAGCGGGGCGGGGCGAAGAAGTTCACCTGCTCCTTGAGCGCGCGGCCGGGGAGGAGCAGCACGTCGGGGGTGACGCCGACCTCCTGGATCGAGACGTCGCCCGGGGTGAGGTACTGCGCGATGGTGAGCTTGAGCGCCGCCTCCTCGCCCGGGCGACCCGGCTCGGCGAAGTCCTGCAGCACCTGCACCGAGCCCTTGCCGAAGGTCTGGCGGCCGATGACGAGGGCGCGGCCGTTGTTCTTGAGCGCGCCCGCCACGATTCTCGCTCGCGGACGCCGACCCGTTGTTGACGAGCACGACGAGCGGGAGGTTCGCGAGGTCGTCGGAGTCGGCGCTCGCCTCCTTGAGCTCGAGGGTGCGGCCGCCGCCGACGGTCTTCACGATCGTGCCGGAGGAGAGGAAGAGGTCCGAGACCTGGACCGCCTGCTCGAGCAGGCCGCCTGGGTTGCCGCGCAGGTCGAGGACGAGGCCGGCGAGCTTGCCGCCCGCCTGCTGGCGCTCCTCCTGGACGACGCGCTCGACGTCGGCGCGGGAGTTCGCCGAGAAGCCGGTGAGCTTCAGGTAGCCCACGTTGCCCTCGAGGAGCTTCGCCTGCGGGACGGTGTCGATTCTGATCATCTCCCGGACGAGCGTGAGGCGCTTCGCGTCCTGTGCGTTGCGGGCGATGGTGATCGCGACCGGCGTGCGGGGCTTCCCGCGGAGGCGGTCGACCGCGTCGTTCACGTCCATCTCGGCGGTGGACTGCTCCTCGATCTTGGTGATGACGTCCTTCGCCTTGATGCCCGCCTTCTGGGCGGGCGTGCCGCGCAGCACGCGCATCACGGTGAGGTTGCCGTCGCGCATGCCGATGACGAAGCCGAGCCCGCCGAACTCGCCGCGGGTCTGGGTCTTCATGTCCTTGTAGGCCTTCGGCTCGAGCAGGATGGTGTGCGGGTCGAGCGTCGAGAGCATGCCGTTCACGGCGGCGTACTCGATCTGCCGGAGGTCGTCGTGCGCGACGAGGTGCTCCTGGATGAAGCCCATCGCGTCGCCGAGCACGGTGCGGATCTTCCAGATGGAGTCGACGCCCGAGATGTCGAGCTCGCGGCTCGCGGAGCCGACGGTGAGGACGAGCTTCGACGACTTCGCGTCGCCCTGGACCATCACCTCGGCGACGGTCTTCTCGACCATCTCGAGCGCCGAGACGACCATCGCCTTCGGATCGATGCGGGTCGGGTCGACGTAGGAGTCCTTGAGAGACAGGATCACCTTCGAGAGGATCTGGAGCTTGTCGAGCTTGTACTCGCCCGCCGCGTCGGGGCGGGCCTGGGACGGGACCTTCTCCCGGTAGGCGAGCTCCGCGGCGGTGCGCCCGCGGTCCTCCTCCTGCCGCGCCTCGGCGCGGACGAGGTGCGCGCCCGTGCCGAGCGCGAGCGCGGCGACGAGGGCGATGGTGGCGAGGGGCCGGAACGGGCGGGTCATGGTGGCTCTTTGCGGGGGTGGAGGCGCGGCGAACGACTCTCGGACGTCCAAGGGGCGAGAAATCCCCGAAAAAGCTCAGGATAGGCGGCGTCCGGGGGGCGTGCAACCGGATCGCCTCGTAGGTCCCAGAGTCGTTCAAGGGTAGAACGCACGGGCACCCCGGACATGCCCGTGGCGGAGCGCGTCACCCGCGGGTAGATTCCGCGTCCCCATGTCCCTCGACGCCCGCACGCGTGAGACCCCGCCGGTGCGCGGGCCCGACGACCTCGTCGCCTGGTTCCGTGCACGGGAGCGCCCCCGCCAGGGCTGGAAGGTCGGCCTGGAGCACGAGGTCGTGCTCATGCGCTCGGGCACGACCGACCCGGTCGCCTGGGAGGGCCCTGCCGGCGTCGCCGCGATGCTGAGGGGCTTCGGGCGCTTCGGCTTCACGCCGTTCATGGAAGAGGACCGGATCATCGCGGCGCAGCGAGAAGGACTCACGGTCTCGCTCGAGCCGGGGGGCCAGCTCGAGCTGTCCGGCCGTCCGTTCCCGGACGTCCACGCGGCCGCGGAGGAGCTGCGCGAGCACCTCGAGGACCACTGCGCGCACATCGGCGAAGAACTCTCGGTCGAGCTCCTCGCCACCGGCTACCGGCCCTTCGGCACGCCCCGGTCGAACCCCTGGATGCCGAAGGATCGCTACAAGATCATGCGCCCCTGGCTGGCCGCGCACGGCCGGCTCGGCGAGGACATGATGGCGATGACCGCGTCGGCGCAGGCGTCGTTCGACTTCTCGGACGCGCGCGACATGGGGGAGAAGCTGCGGACCGCCCTCGCCGTGCAGCCCGCGGTGGTCGCCCTCTTCGCCAACTCGCCGATCATCGACGGCCGCGAGGTGGGGTGGAAGTCCTACCGGACGGCGGTCTGGAACGAGACCGATCCGGCCCGCTGCGGGCTCCTCGCCTTCGCCTTCGCGCCCGGCTTCCTCGACGATCCTTACCGCGCGTACGTCGAGTGGGCGCTCGACGTCCCGATGATCTTCGTGCGGCGCCACGACCGCTACCTCGACCCGAAGGGCGCGACGTTCCGGGACTTCATGCTCCGCGGCATCGACGGCGAGCGGCCGACCCAGAGCGACTGGGAGGATCACCTCACGGTCGTCTTCCCGGAGGTCCGGGTGAAGGGCGTCGTGGAGGTGCGCGCCGCCGACGGCTGCGACCACGCCCACGCCCGCGCGCTGCTCGCGCTGTGGAAGGGCATCCTCTACGACCAGGCCGCGCGCGAGCGGGCCTGGCAGGCCGTGGCGCGGTTCAAGGTCGAGGAGCGGCGCGCGCTCATGGACGCCGCGGGGCGGAGCGGGTTGCAGGGGCGGGCGGCGGACGGGAGCTCGCTGCAGGCGCTCGCCGGGGAGGTGCTCGCCGCCGCGGCCGACGGCCTGCGCCGGCAGAGCTGCTGCGCCGCCAGCGGCGAGGACGAGTGCAAGTTCCTCGAGCCGCTCCGCGCGCGCGCCGAGTCCGGGCGGTCGCCCGCGGACGAGGCGCTCGAGGCCTTCCGGTCCGGCGGTCCGCCCGCGCTCATCGCGAAGCTGCGCGTGGCCTGAGCGACTCGCCCGAGAGTCCCGTTCGCGGACCGAGAGGTCCGCGGGGCGTCCGCATGGTCCGCGGCGCGGACGCCCCGCTCGGAGGAGGGTCGCTGGGCCGCAGCGGTTTCCGTGCGGCACGCCGCGTGCTCATGGCGCGAGGCCATGACGGCCCCACGCCAGGTGCTCCCGGGCACCACCCACTTCATCACGCATCGATGTCTCGAGCGGCGCTTCTACTTCAAGCCCACCCCCGAGGTGCGGCAGGTCTTCGGCTTCCTGCTCGCCGTCATGGCGGAGCGCCACGGCATCCTGCTTCACGTCGCGTGCGTGCTCTCGAATCACTACCACCTCGTCCTCACCGACCCGAAGGGCGAGCTCCCCGCGTTCATGCAGGAGTTCAACTCGACGCTGGCCCGCTTCCTCAACAAGCTCTGGGGCCGCTCCGAGAACGTCTTCCCGAGCGGTGGCTACCAGTCGGTCGACCTCATGGACGCGGCCGCGGTCACAGGGCACGGCGCGTACGCGCTCGCGAACCCGGCGGCGGCAAAGCTCATCCCGCGGAGCAAGCGCTGGCCCGGGCTCTGGTCCGCCCCGGAGGCGATCGGCCGGAAGGGGATGGTCTTCGAGCGCCCGCCGATCTTCTTCCGCCGGGCGGGGCCCCTGCCCGACCGCGCGACGCTCACCTTCACGGTCCCGCCCGGACAGGAGCCCGCAGACTTTCGCCGGGCACTCGAGAAGGGCATCCGCGAGCACGAGCGGGTGGCCATCGAGGCGGTGAGAAAGTCCGGCGAGAAGTTCCTGGGCCTGAAGGCCGTCCTGGCCCAGGAGCCGGGAGACCGCGCCACGGGGGAGGAGAAGCCGCGCCAGTCCATGCAGCGGGCGGCCTCCACCGACGGCAAGCTCTGGCACGACGCGCTCGTGCGCCTGCGCGTCTTCCGGCAGGAGTACGCGGCGGCCCTCGCCCTGTTCCTGGGAGGCCTGCGCACCACCGCGTTCCCGGCCGGGACCTACAAGCTGCGCGTGCAGCTCGGGTTCCAGTGTGCGCCCGCGGGCTGAACTAGATCGCCTCGAGGTCGCGGGCCGACACCCAGCCCTCGAGCCCGTTCACGAGCTTCACGCGCACCGAAGGGCCGCGCGCCTCGAGGACCCGCAGCTCGGTCCCCTCGTGCAGCATCGTCGTGGCGCGGAGCGCCTCCTCGGGGCCCTCGCGAACGCCGGTCGAGGGTGCGATCACGATCGCGGTCGCCTCGCGCTGCTCGGCGTCACGCGCGAGCAGGATCGAGCCGCCCAGGATCGCGCCGAGCGTGGCGAGCGCCGCGCCCGCGCCGAGCCAGGTGCGCGCGCGCCTCCCCGTCACGAGCCGGCCGCTCAGGCACGTCCAGAGCAGCCACCAGGGCACCGCGAACGCGAGCGCGGCGGCGACGTTCGGCGTCCGTGAGGCCACGCGGTCGAGGAGCGACGGTCCCGTGCCCCCGACCAGGCGGTCGACGTTGGCCGCGCGGGCGAGCTCGAGGTTGTGGCGCGCGTCGGGGTCGCCCGGGTCGAGCCGGAGCGCCCGGACGTAGCTGGCGATCGCCGTGCCCCTCCGGCCCGCGCGCAGCCGCGCATTCCCCAGGTTCAGGTGGAGCGACGCGCTCGTATACCCCTCGGAGACGAGCGCGTCCCAGAGTCGTTCGGCCGTGCCGAAGTCGCCGGCCAGGTAGGCGTCGGCGGCGGCCGCGAAGCGGGCGGCCGGTGGCCCGGACGCCTCCAGCTGCGGCTGCACCGCGGAGGTGACGGAGGCCACGAGGAGCATGGCGAGGTTCACGCCGCCCTCCCCGAAGACCAGTCCACCTCGTCGAGCAGCGCGATCGCCTGCTCTGCCTGGCCGAGCAGCGCCTCCTCGGCGCCCACTCCGACGCGCCCGTACCTCGCGGCGTCGCAGGCCCCGAGCGCGTCGTCGAGCGCCTGCACGGCTGGCCCGTGCGCACCTGCACCACCGAGAGTCCTCCCGAGGGCCTCACGGGTGAGTCCCCCGACGGGGACGCGCAGCCGGTCGGCGCAGTAGCCGGTCAGGGCGCGCTCCACCTCCGCGAAGAACGACTCACGGTCGCCGCGGCCGAGCGCCCTGCGCGCGGCGGCGAGGCGGCGCCGCGCGTTCCGGCCGGCGGCCCGGGTGCGGCGGGCGCCGGCGCCGGCGGCCTGATGCTCCCTGAGTCGTAGACCGAGGCCCAGGCCGGCGAAGCCCAGCACCGGCAGCGCCAGCGCGGCCACGAAGAGGGGGCTGCGCCACGGCGGCGGCGAGGTCCGGGTGAGGTCGCTCCCGTCCGCCCGGATCGGCCGGAGCCCGGCGCCGAGCGCGTTCGCCCCTGCGATGGGCGTCTGGGCCGCGACCGCACCTGCAGGACTCACGGAGATGTGGATCGGCTCGGTCCGGAGGGTCTGGTAGGCGCCCCGCGCGGGGTCGAACACGGGCCAGCTCAGCGCGGGCACCACGAGCTCCCCCTCCCGCTCCGGCACGATCACGGTCTCCACGGTCCGCGCCCCGCCGAGCCGGCCGCCCTTCGTCGTCACCTTCTCCGACTGCGTCGGCTCGAACCGCCGCGTCCCGGGCAGCTCGGGCACCGGCGGCAGCGCGAGCGCCCGCACGTTCCCGTCGCCCCTCGCGGTCACCCGGATCGTCACGGGCTGCCCGGCCGGCACGGCCGCGTCGGAGGCCGCCGCCTCGAGCGACAGCGTCCCCACGTTCACGCTCGCGAAGCCGGGCGGCGCGCCGGCGGGGAGCGGCCGCACCTTGACGGTGATCGGCTGGCTCTTCAGCCGGGCGCTCCGCAGGTCCGGGAACGGATCGAACGGCGAGCTCACCCCGGCCTGCACCTTCACGAGCGCCTGGTACGGATCGACCGTGAGCTCGCCCGACCGCGTCGGCACGAGCGCGAAGCGGCTCACGAGGTACGTGCGCAGCGGGACGCCGTCGATGACCCGCACCTGCTCCTCGAGCCGGTGCGGCGAGTCGAGGAGCTCCTTCCAGAACCCGACGAACTGCGGTTCCTTCCAGTTCTCGACGTTCACGATCGGCACCGGAGAGACGAACCAGGCCGAGACCACCACCTGCTCGCCGAGCCACACCTCGGTCCGGTCGGCCTCGACCGCGAGCCGGAGGTCCCGCTCCCAGCCGCGCCAGGTCCCGCCGCCGCGCGGGCCGGGCGGGCCCGGCAGCCGCTGCGGCAGCGAGGGGCCGGGCTGCGCCTTCGGGCGCTGCCCCTCCGGCAGGACGTCGAGCGTGACCGGCTCCGACGCGTAGCGCCTCCCGCCCACGATGGCGGCGATCGGCGGGATGGTGAGCCGGCCGGCCTGCTTCGGCGCGAGCTGCAGCACGAGCGTGAGCGTCCGCGAGATCTGCACGCCGGCGCCGCCGCCGAGCGAGAACGAGGAGCCGGACGACTGGCTGCGCCCGAGCACGGTGAACGGCATGTCCTTCGGGAACTGGAGGTCCTGCGGCGCGTCGGAGGACTGCACGACCACCGTGAGCGTGACCGTCTCGTCGAGCGCGATCTCCGCGGCGTCGAGCGTCGCGGTCACGCGCGCCTGCGCGGCGGCGAGCGCCGGCGCGGCGAGGAGGGCGACCGCGGCCACCGCGCGGAGCGCGCGCGGCCACGCCCGGCTCCCGGCCGAGGCGCACCCCGGGCCCGATCCGCCGGACCAGCCCCGCTCACCAGTCCCGTTCGACATCCGTCCTCCCCGAGCTCCTTCCCCGCCGCGGATCCTGCGGCAGCTTCTTCTCCCGCGCCCGGAGCGCGTCGAGCAGCCGCTCCGCGTCCTGCTTCGAGAGCGATCCCGCCCGCTCACCCTGCCGCTCCTCCGCGGGCCGGGGCTGCTTCTGCTGCTGCTCCCCGCCCTGCGGCTCCTGCTGCTCACCTTCGCGCTGCGGGCTCTGCTTCTGCTGCTCCTTCCCCTGGTCGTCGGGCTTCGGCGGGGGCTTCCCCTGCTGCTGTCCCTCGCCCTGCTGCTGCTTCGGGGCCGGGCCCTCCTTGTCCTGGTCCTTCCCGCTCTTCGGCGGCGGAGGCTGCTCCTTCCGCCGGAGCAGCACCTCGAGGTCGTAGCGCGCGTCCTCGTTGGCCGGATCCTTCCGGAGCGCGTCGCGGTACGCGCCGAGCGCGCCGGGCTCGTCACCCTTCGCGGCGAGCGCGTTGCCCGCGTTCTGGAGCGCGCGGGACGCGAGCGGCGCCGGCGCCTGCTCGGCGGCCTTCCTGAACCGCTCGACCGCCTCGTCGAGCCGCCCGGCCCGGTAGGCCGCGTGGCCGCGGTCGTACTCGATCTCCGGGTGGGCGCCGACCTTCTTCTCCGCGGCGTCGTAGCGCTCGAGCGCGGCCTTCGGGTCCCCCGCGACGAGCTTCTCGTTCCCCGCGCGGACGTTCTCTTCCTCCGCCTTGAGCGGCGAGAAGGCGAGCGCGAGCGCGAGGACGGCGGCGAACGCGGTCACGCGGCCTCCTCGTCCGGTGTCCGGCCGCGCTCGCGCACGAGCAGGGCCCCGAGGAGGAGCAGGAACGCCGGGAAGGCCGCGACCGCGTAGCGGTCCTCGTACACGACGGTGAGCCGGCTCTCGAGCTCGCTCTTCGCCACCTTGTCGAGCTCCGCGCGGAAGGCGTCCACGCCGCGCCCGGGTGCGCCGAGCTCGAACACCTGTCCGCCGCCCGCCGCCACGACCGCGGCCAGCGACGCGTCGTCGAGCCGGGTCACGACCGTGTTGCCGGCGCGGTCCTTCTTGTAGGCCTGGACGCCCCCGTCCTCGCCCGCGACCGGGATCGGCGCGCCCTCCCGGGTGCCGATCGCGAGCGCGTGCACGACGATGCCCGCCTCTGCGAGCTCGCGCGCGGCGGCGTCGACGCCGCCCTCCTGGTCCTCGCCGTCGGACACCACGAGCACCAGCTTCGCGCGCGCCGCGGCGCGGTCGCCGGCGACGAGCGCGTCGCGCGCGGCGAGCAGCGCAGGGCCGAGCGCGGTGCCCTGCTGCGGGAGGAGCTCGGGGTCGACCGTGCGCAGGAAGAGCTTCGCGGCGGCGTAGTCGGTGGTGAGCGGGCACTGCACGAACGCGGAGCCCGCGAAGGCGACGAGCGCGACCCGGTCGCCGGCGAGCCGGTCGAGGAGGTCGGAGAGCTCGAGCTTCGCGCGGGCGAGCCGGTCCGGCTTCACGTCGCGCGCGGTCATCGAGCGCGACGCGTCGAGCACCACCACGAGGTCGGCGCCGTAGCGGCGGGCGATCTCGGTGCGGGAGCCGCACTGCGGGCGGGCGAGCGCGAGCGCGAGGAGCGCGAGGCCGGTGACCGAGAGGCCGAGCCGGGCCGCCGGGCGCGTGACGTTCGCCCCGGGCGCGATCCGGGGCGCGAGCGCGCCCGCCGCGGCGGCGAGCGCGCGCCGCCGGCGCCACACGCCCCACGCCCCGAGCGTCGCGACGCCGGCCACCGCCGCGAGCAGCCACAGCGCGCGGGGCTCGGCGAGCCGGGCGGCGTAGCCGAGGAAGGGGATGGGGAGGGTGGGGCCTGGGGGCGTCATCGGCGCGATGGGGGGCGGTGGTTCACGAGGGTGGCGTGGGTGGTCGGAGCCGGCATCACGGGAACGGGCGGAAGCGGGTGGCGGAGAGCGCGAGCGCGAGCGCGGCGAGCCAGAACGCCGGCTCGAGCGCCTCCGGGAAGAGCTCGGTCGCGTGCGACCCGCCGCTCGCCTCGAACATCCGGGTCTTCTCCATCCTGTCGAGCACCGCCTGCAGGCCGTGCTCGAGCGAGTCCTGGTCGGTCGCCACCGCGTAGGTCCCGCCCGTCGTGCGCGCGATCTCCTGGAGCAGCTTCGGGTTCACCGGCAGCTCCTGGTCCTCGTACACGCCGGGCACGTCCCCCACCGGCACCGGCACCACGCCGCCCTTGCCGACGAGGATCGTGAACACCCGGATCCCGTAGCCGCGGGCGATCTCGGCGGCCTCCATGGGCGCGACCTGGCCGGCGTTGTTGTCGCCGTCGGTGATGAGGATGATGACCTTCGACTTCGCGTCCGACTCGCGCAGGCGGTTGACGCTGGTCGCGAGCGCGTTGCCGATGGCGGTGCCGTTCTCGATGGTGCCGATCCGGAGCTGATCGACGAGCTGGCGGAGGATGTTGGCGTCGAGGGTGAGCGGGCACTGCGTGTACGCCTCGCCGGAGAAGACCACGAGGCCGATCCGGTCGTTCGGGCGCCGGCCGACGAACTGCTTCAGCACCTCCTTCGCGACGTGGAAGCGGTTCTGCGGCTTGAAGTCGACGGCGAGCATCGAGGAAGACATGTCGAGCGCGACGACGATGTCGATGCCCTCCACCGCGAGCGCCTCGGGGGTGCGCTCGTGCGAGCGGGGCCGGGCGAGCCCGAGCACGACGAGCCCGAGCGCGGCGACGAGGAGCGCCTGGGGCAGCCAGGCGAGCCGGCCCGCGAGGCCCCGGCCGACGGCGGCGAGGGTGGCCGCGCGCGGGTGGTGCAGCCGCGGCGCGCGGCGGCGCTCGAGCCGGAACGCGGCGATCGCGAGCGGCAGCCCGAGGAGCAGGACGAGCGCCCACGGCCGGGCGAGGTCGAACGTGGGCCCGTTCACCGGCGGGCCTCCCCGGCGCCCGGCGGGGGCGGCGGCGCGGCCGGCTCCGGCGGGCGCGTCCGGTCGAGGAGCGCGCGCGCCCAGGCGACGCCGGAGGCGCACTCGCCCGGCCCGGCCTCGGCCCGGGCGAACTTCACGAGGTCCACGTCCTCGAGGAAGGGCCTCAGGTCCGCCGGATCGAGGCGCGGATCGCCGGCGTCGCGGGTCCGCTCGAGGAGCTCCTCGGTGGTGAGGTCGAGCGCGGGCACGCCGAGCAGCGCGCCGAGGTACTCGCGCACCATCTCGGAGAGCCGGTAGAAGTGCTCGCGCGCGTGCCCGCGTTCGCCGAGCCGGTCGCCCTCGAGCGCGGCGAGGCGCCGGGCGAGGCGCTCGTGCGGGGGCACCGGCGGCGGCGGCTCCGCGGCGCGCACCGCCCGGCGGCGCCAGGCCCTCCACGCGAGGAGCGCGACCGCGAGGGCGCCGAGGGCGCCGAGCGTCCACCACACGAGCCGCAGCGAGCGCACCATGAGCGGCGCGGGCGGCGAGAGGTCGCGGAGCTGGAGCTGCTCGGGCGGCGCCTTCGGGTCGAGGAGCCCGACGCCGGTGACGGCCGTCCCGGAGACGCGCAGGGTCTCCTTCGCGCCGCCCGGGCCGGTGAGCTCGAGCGCCACCGCGGGGACCTCGTGGGGGCCGAGCGCGAAGAGCGACGCCGTGAGGCTGCACACGCTCGTCACCTCGCCGGGCTCGCCCTCCACGGGCTCGCGCCGGCAGGCGCCCGGCTCGAGGTGGAACGGCTCCTGCGGCAGCTCCTTCGGGAGCGCGAGCGTGAGGCCGGCCGGGTGGCGCACCTCGAGCTCGTAACCGAATGGCTCGCCGAGCTTCACCTCGGTCTTCTGCGCGCGCGACTGGACCGGGTAGGAAGGAGCCGACGGCGCCGGCGCCGGCAGGGCGACCGCGAGCGCGAGGGCCGCCGCGGCGATCACGCGCGCCTCCTGGCGCGGGCGCCGAAGAAGGCGAGGAGCGGCTTCACGTAGTCGGCGTCGTCGGCGCGCACCGCGATGGCGTCGAGCTGCAGCTTCGCGAAGAGCTTCCGGAGCCGCTCGTCGTCCGCGCGCGCGGCGGCGGCGAAGCGGGCGCGCAGCCGGCGGTCGGAGAGGTCGACCCGCAGGACCTCGCCGCTCTCCGGGTCCTCGACGAGCGCGAGGCCCGCCGCCGGCAGCTCGGCCTCGAGCCGGTCGGTGAGCCGGACCGGGACGAGGTCGTGCTTCTTCGCCGCGACCTTGAGCGCGCGCTCGAACGGCACCCCGGGCTCGCCCTTCGCGGCGGGCTCGAGGAAGTCGGAGAGGACGAAGGCGATCGTGCGGCGCTTGAACGCGTTCCGGAGGAGCTGCAGCGCGGCGCCGACGCCGGTGCGCCGCGACGCCGGGCGGAACTGGAGGATCTCCGAGACGAGCCGCATCGCGTGCCGCCGGCCCTTGCGGGCCGGCACGAAGCGCTCCACGCGGTCGGTGAAGAGCACGAGGCCGACCCGGTCGCCGTTCGCGACCGCGCTGAAGGCGACGAGCGCCGCGATCTCGGCCGCGACCTCGGCCTTCGTGCGCTCCCGCGAGCCGAAGTCGGCCGAGGCGGAGAGGTCCACCAGGATCACGACGGTGAGCTCGCGCTCCTCCACGAACCGCTTCACGTGGAGCTGGCCGGTGCGCGCCGAGACGTTCCAGTCGATGGCGCGGACCTCGTCGCCGGGGGCGTACGGGCGCACCTCGCTGAAGGCCATGCCCCGCCCCTTGAAGACGGAGTGGTACTGGCCGGAGAGGGTGTCCTCGACCGCGCGGCGCGTGGCGATCTCGATCCGCCGGACGCGCTGGACGAGGTCGCGGGCGGTCAGGCCCGAAGCCACGGTCACGGCACCTCGATCTTTTCCAGCACCCGCGAGACGACCTTCTCCGGCGTGACCTCCTCGGCCTCGGCCTCGTAGGTCAGCGTGATCCGGTGCCGGAGCACGTCGTAGGCGACCGCCTTCACGTCCTCGGGGGTGGTGAACCCCCGCCGGCGGAGGAACGCGTGGGCGCGGGCGGCGAGCGCGAGGAACAGCGTCGCGCGCGGCGAGGCGCCGTACTCGACGAAGCCGGCGAGCTCGGGCAGGCCGTGGCCGCGCGGGTCGCGCGTCGCGAACACCACGTTCACGATGTAGTCCTTCACCCGGTCGTCGAGGTAGATGCGGTGGACCGTCTCGCGCGCCTCCTTCAGCTGGGCGGGCGACACCACCGCCCTCGCGCGCGGCGGGGTGAGGACCGACATCCGGTCCATGATCGCCCGCTCCTCCTCGCGGCTCGGGTACCCGACCTTCACCTTCAGCATGAAGCGGTCGACCTGCGCCTCGGGCAGGGGGTATGTGCCCTCCTGCTCGATGGGGTTCTGGGTGGCGAGCACCACGAACGGATCCGGCAGCGGGAAGGTCTGGTCGCCGATGGTGACCTGCCGCTCCTGCATCGCCTCGAGGAGGGCGGACTGGACCTTCGCGGGCGCGCGGTTCACCTCGTCGGCGAGCACGACGTTCGCGAAGATGGGCCCCTGCTTCGCGTGGAAGGTCTGGCTGCGCGGGTCGTACACCTGCGTCCCGACGACGTCGGCCGGGAGGAGGTCGGGCGTGAACTGCACCCGGCTGAACTGGCAGTCGACGGCGTCGGCGATCGTCTTCACCGCGAGCGTCTTCGCGAGGCCGGGCACGCCCTCGAGCAGCACGTGGCCGCCGGTGAGCACGCCGATCAGCGCGCGCTCGACGAGGTAACGCTGGCCGACGATGACCTTGCCCGTCTCGGCGACGAGCGCCTCGACGAAGCCGGCGCGCGCCTGGACCTCGTCGGCGATGGCCTTCATGTCCGCGTTCATGCGGCGGTTCCCTCCGGGGTGAGGCAGCTTAGCGGCGCCCCAGCTTCTCAACAACGATCGCGGCGGCCCGTTCCCGGAGGCGGGGCGCGGCCGGAAGTGACATGGGAACCTGCGCGACCGCTAGTGCCCGTACCGGAGGAACCCCAGCGCCCCCATCAGCGCCACCCCGGCGAGCACGGCCCCCGAGATCCGCCACTTCGACCCTCCCCGCCGGTGGAGGTCCGGGAGGATGTCCGAGATGGAGAGGTGGAGGAACGTGCCGGCCGAGACCGCGAGCGCGAGCCCGGTGAACCGCTCCGCGTGGACCGCCTCGCGCAGGAGCACGTAGAGCAGCACGCCGAGCGGCAGCATGAGGGCGAAGGTCGCGTTGAGGGCGAGGGCGCGCCGCCGGCTGTAGCCCTCCGCCACCAGGATGGCCGAGAGCGAGAGGGCGTTCGGCACCTTGTGCGCCAGGATGGCGAGGAAGACGAGCAGCCCGAGCTCGGGGGCCACGCTCGAGGCGGCGAGCGCGAAGCCGTCGACGACCGTGTGGAGCGACATCCCCACGAACGCGGCGAGCCCCATGGTGTGGACCTCGCAGCCGACGTGCTGGTGGCCGGCGCCCTCGACGTGCGGCGCGACCTCGCCGGAGAGCTCCGCGTTCGGGCCCGGCTCGGCGCAGAGGTGCACGAGGGCGAACCGCTCGAGCACGTAGAGGGCGAGGAAGCCGCCCAGCACGAAGGGGAGCGCCTTCACCCCGGCGGCCTCGATCGCCTCCGGCAGCATGTGCAGGAAGGCGGCGCCGAGCATCACGCCGGCCGAGAAGGAGAGGAGCAGGTCGGAGCGGCGCAGCCGCCCGAAGAGCGGGAGCGCCCCGCCGGCGAGCGCGCCCGCGAGGATCGCGCCGGTGTAGACCGCGAGGGTGCCGCCGGTGGTCACTCGAAGTCCTCGGAGCCGGCCTGGGCGGGGTCCGCCTCGAAGGCGTCCCCGCCGGCCGGGAAGTGCTGGTCGACGAGGCGCGCGACGTCGGCCCTCGTCCTGAGCTGCGGGGCGTCCCGGCGGAAGAAGACGCCGCCGCGCCGGCCGCGCGTGTACCAGAGGAGGTGCTTCCTGAGCTCGCGGATCGCGTGGTGCTCGGCGGACTCGGGCGGCTCCTCCGGGAACTGGCGCCGCAGGTGCTCGACCTGCAGGTCCACGTGCTCGAGCACGGTCGCGATCCACTCCTCGCGCGTCGGCGGGGGCGGGCGCGGGAGGCCGCGCTCCACGGCCCTCAGCTCCCGGAAGATCCACGGGTTCCCGCAGGCGCCGCGCGCGACGAGCACGGCGTCACAGCCGGTCTCGGCGCGCATGCGGAGGGCGTCGTCGGCGGTCCACACGTCGCCGGAGCCGAGCACCGCGATCGAGACCGCATCCTTGATCGCCTTCACGAGGTCCCAGCGGGCGCGCCCCGAGTACATCTGCGCGCGGGTGCGGCCGTGCAGCGCGACCGCGGAGGCGCCGCCGGCCTCGGCGGCCCTCGCGACGTCGACGCAGTTCACCTCGCCGTCGTCCCAGCCCGCGCGGATCTTCACGGTGACCGGCACGTCCACGGCGCCGCGGATCGCGCGCACCGCCTCCTCGACCCGGCGCGGCTCGCGGCCGAACGCGGCGCCGGCGCCCGTGCCGCACACCTTCTTCACCGGGCAGGCCATGTTGACGTCGATGATGCCGGCCCCCGCCTTCACCGCGACCGCGGCGCCGCGCGCGAGCACCTCCGGCTCGGCCGCGAAGATCTGCACCGCGAACGGGTTCTCCTCGGGATCGCGGTCGAGGTAGCTCTGCGTCTGCAGCGTGCCGTGCATGAGGCCGTGCGCGGAGACCATCTCGGTGTAGGCGAAGCTCGCGCCCATGCGGCGGCAGATGCTGCGGAACGGGCGGTCCGAGACGCCGGCCAGCGGGGCGAGGAAGAAGCGTCCGGAGAACGTGTAGGGGCCGATGTTCAAGGGGGCTCCGGGCGGGCTCGCCACGTCGTCTACACCGGGCGCTGCTCGTCCGGGGGAGAAAGGTGAAACCCCGGGAATGGACCCCAGGGTCGGGGGGTACCTGGTAAGAGGGCGGCCGTGCCGCCGCAACGCCCGGTGGTCTCGCCGGGTTCGGGGCCTGCCGGGCGGGCCCACCCCGTGCACAGGTTGGCCTGGGCGCGCGGCAAGGCGGCCCGGGCGGCGGGCGGACGGCCGGTCGAATGCGGCCAAGCGGGCGAACGGGCGAAGGATTTGGCGGCAGGGCCCGTCCCAAGTACGATGCAGAGTCGAGTCGAGGACCGATGAGGCCGAACCTGAAGACCCCGATCCCCCTCCTGCTGCTCCTCGTCGTGCCCGGCCTCGCCGGCGCGCGGCCACCCCACCGCGCGATCGCGGACGAGCCCTTGCCTGCCGCCTCGGTGCCCGAGCCGCGGCCGGTGGGCTCGAGCTTCAAGGCCGCGCGGCCACAGCCCGCGGCGCCCGCCCCGGCGCCCGAGCGCCTGGTCGAGGCCCGCCCGGTCGACGACGAGGACGACGCTCCCGACGAGCCCGCCATCTCCGAGGAGATCGACAAGGACTCGGCCGAGATCGAGGAGATGCGCCGCGCCGAGGAGGCCGCGCACGTCGCCGCCGACGCCGACAAGGCGACGCCCGGCTCCGGCAAGCTCCAGCTCCTCCCGCAGCTCGACGTCGACCTCGCGACGCTGCGCGCGCGCTACGACATCCCCATCGACGTGAACGAGGCGGTGGTCTCGTACATCCGCTTCTTCCAGTCGCCGGCCGCCCGCAGGCACTTCGTGAAGTGGCTCGGCCGCTCCCACCGGTACATCCCGCGGTTCAAGGAGATCCTCCGCGAGGAGGGCGTCCCGGAGGACACCGTCTACCTCGCGATGATCGAGTCGGGCTTCGGCAACTTCGCGAAGAGCCGCGCGCGCGCGGTGGGCAACTGGCAGTTCATCGGCGCGACCGGCAAGCGCTTCGGCCTCGCCCAGGACTTCTGGGTCGACGAGCGGCGCGACCCGGAGAAGGCCGCGCACGCCGCGGCCCGGTACCTGAAGGAGCTCTTCGAGCAGCACGGGGACTGGCGCCTCGCGTGGGCCGGCTACAACGCGGGCGGCGGGCGGATCACGAAGGCGAAGCGGCTCGGCTACGACGACTTCTGGGACATGGCCGCGACGCCCGGCAAGAAGGTGCTGCGCGCCGAGACGAAGGGCTACGTGCCGAAGCTCATGGCGGCCGCCATCATCTCGAAGCACCCCGAGGCGTTCGGCTTCGCGAAGGCGGAGATCGACGCCGAGGCGTGGGTCCCGTACGAGGAGGTGACGGTGAAGGAGGCGACGCTGCTCTCCCTCGTCGCCCGCGCCGCCGGGACCTCCGAGAAGACCATCATCGACCTCAACCCCGAGCTGCGCCGCGCCTGCACGCCGCCGCGGGCCTACCGGATCAAGATCCCGAAGGAGAGCGCCGCCCCGTTCGCCGAGGCCTGGCCGAAGCTCGAGGGCAAGTCGCGCATGACCTTCGCGGGCCACGTGGTGAAGAAGGGCGACACGCTCTCCTCCATCGCGCTCCGCTACGGCGTCCCGACGCAGGGCATCCTCGAGATGAACGGCCTGAAGAGCGCGAGGAAGCTGCGCGTGGGCACCGAGCTCCTCGTGCCGCGCCCGATCGGCAGCGGCGTCGCCACCACCGAGGCCGCCGTTGCGGTCCGCGCCCGCACCGCCGCGGTGTCGCGCTCGGCGGAGGAGCGGACGACGGTGAGGGTGCGGTCGGGCGACTCGCTCTGGTCAATCTCCCAGCGCCTGGGCGTCGAGCTCGACGACCTCTGCCGCTGGAACGGGATCCACAACCCGAAGAGCCGCAAGCTCCAGGTCGGCGAGAAGCTCGTGGCCTACGGCAGCCGCTGAGGCGACCCGCTGCCAGGGGAGGGGCCCCGGCGAGCCGCCTCGCCGGGGAGGGGGCGCGCTGAGCGCCCCCTGGAACTCAGCTCAGCGTCCGCGCCGGGTCCACCCGCGCCGCCGCCGCGGCCGGCCCGAGCGCGCCGAGCACCGCCGCGGCCGCGGGCAGCGCCACGCCGAGCACGAGCAGCCAGGGCGGGAACGCGAAGAAGGTCTCCGGCCGGAGCGGGAAGTCCGGGAGCAGCCGCGCCGCCGCGCGGTCCGCGCCGAGCGCGAGGAGCCGCGCGAGGAGCGCGCCCGCGACGCCGCCGGCGAGGCCGAGCAGGGCGCCCTGCACGAGGACGACGCCCCGCACGTCCGCCGGGGACGCGCCCACCGCCTGCAGGACCGCGATCTCCTTCGCGCGCCCGCGCACGGAGGCCGAGAGCGACTGCGCGATGGCGAGCGCGGCGAGGGCGCACATGAGCACCGCGAGCGCCACGAGCGCGCCGGTCGAGACCGCCACGATCGTCCCGACCCGCTCCGCGGCCTGGCGCTCCGACTCGTCCACCGAGAAGCCCATCCGCCGGATCGCCGCGGCGATCCCGGGCACGGCCGAGGCCTCGCGCGCGACGAGCGTGACCTGCCCGTAGCCCAGGTCCTCCTTGCCGTACTCCCGGTGGAGGCGCTCGACGGTCGCGAGCGGCAGCGCCATCACGTAAATCGGCACCCGGTCGGAGAGCCCGGCCAGCCGGGCGCGGACCTCGTCCACGCGCGGCTCGGTCTTCCCGGGCACGATCGAGAGGCCGACCTTCAGCGGCACCTCGATGCCCACGGGCACGAGCCCGGCGGGCAGGCGCGGCACGCCCCACGCCGGCGCGATGGTCTTGTCGTAGATCTCGAGCAGGCGGCGGGAGAGCACGACCGGCACCGGCTGGCCCGGCGGCGGGTCGAGGAAGGGCTCGCCGCGGAGATCGCCCGCGACGAGCGCCGGGTCCACGCCGACCGCCGGGACCTGCAGCGTCATGCCCGGCGGCCACTGGGCGTCGAGGCCGCGCGGCGGGCGCGGGATCGCGAGCGGCACGCGGAGCGGCAGGCGCGGGTGGGCGGCCTCCACGCCGGGCAGCGCGCGCAGGCGCTCCACCGCGCCGGCGTCGAGCCGGCCGCCGCCGAGGAGGCCGCCGAGCGAGACCGCCGGCGGCACCACCTCGACGAGCCGCGCGTCCGCGGGGAACATCCGCGCGGCGGCGCGGCCGACCCCGAGGCCGAGCGCGAGGAAAAGCACGAGCGCCGCGGCGCCGACGCAGGCCGCGAGCGCGTTCACGAGCGTGCCGCGGCGGTCGGCGCGCAGCCCGGTGAGCGCGATCCAGAGCCGGGCCCTCACGCGGCGCCCCCGGGCACGAGCCGGCCGCCCTCGAGGCGCAGCACGCGCGTCGCCGCCGCGGAGACGCGGTCCTCGTGCGTGACCACCAGCACCGCGAGCCCGGAGGCCGCGAGCTCGCGGAAGAGGCCGATCACCGCCTCGCCGGTGCGCGCGTCGAGGTTGCCGGTCGGCTCGTCGGCGAGCAGCACCTTCGGGCGCGCGAGGATCGCCCGCGCGAGCGCGACCCGCTGCCGCTCGCCGCCGGAGAGCCGCGCGGGGCGGGCGTCCCCGCGGCCGGCGAGGCCGACCTTCTCGAGCGCCTCCTCGGCGCGGGCGCGCACCTCGCGGTGGTGCGCTTCGCCGCGGAGCACGCCCGGGAGCATGACGTTCTCGGCCGCGGTGAGGCCGTCGAGCAGGTTGAAGGCCTGGAAGACGAAGCCCACCGCCCGGTTCCTGAGCTGCGCGAGCGCCGCGGGGGCGAGGCCGCCGAGGCGGGTGCCGTCGAGCTCCGCCTCGCCGGTGAAGTCGCGGTCGAGCGCGCCCGCGACGTAGAGGAGCGTCGACTTGCCGGAGCCGGAGGGGCCCACGATGGCCACGAGCTCGCCCGCGGCGACGTCGAGCTCCACCCCGCGCAGCACCGGGACCGCGCCGCCCGCGTCCCGGAAGCTCTTCTCGACGCCGCGGAGCCGGATCACGGGGCCGGCGCTCCTTCCCGGGCTCGCTCGCGCTCGCCGTCGGCCGGCCGCGCCGCCGCCTCGAGCGTCACGACCACCGCGTCCCCAAGGAGCTCCGCCCGGAGCCAGACCGCGCTGAGCCGCTCGGCGGGCGCGACGAACCGGTCGATCACCGACCGCACCACGAAGCCGGTGGGCCCGGCGCCGAAGGACGAAGGCGGCAGCGAGCGCACGCTCCGCGCGAGCCGCGGCACGTCGAGCACGAGGCCGCCGGGGCCGCCCTCGAGCGCGGCCTTCGCACCGGCGACGGGCGGCGTCCAGGCCTCGCCGGCCCCGGCCTCGAGGCGCGCGAGGAGGGGCTCGAGGCGTCCGGGCCGGCCGCAGGCGAGCGCGAGCCGGTCCCCGACGAGCTTCCACGCGATCTCGCCGGAGGGTGTCGGGACCCGCACGATCCCGTCCGGCCCCGCCTTCGGCGGCCGGGCGGGGTCGGCGTAGCGCGCCCAGCGCAGCGCCGCCTCCGCCGCGCCCGCGCGCACCGGCACCACCGCCTCGAGCTCGAACGCGCGCGGAGGGTCGTCGCGCAGGACCTCGCCGGTGAGCCCCACGAGCGAGAAGCGCGGGGAGAGCGAGGCCGCGATCGCGCCGCCCGGGCCGAGCACGGCGAACACGTCGCGCTCGAGGTCGAGCCCGCGCGCGGCGAGCGCCTCGCGCGGCCCCGCGGGCACGAGCCCGGCGAGCCGCGGCCCGAGGACGGCCGGGTCGGCGTCGAGCCGCGCGACGAGCGCCGCGCCGGCCTCGAGGCGTCCGGCGAGCGCGCCGCCCGCGCCCCTCGGCGCGAGCGCGGCGAGCCAGCCCGGCGCGCGGTCGCCGAGGAGCACGGCCGCGCGCACGCGCAGGCGCCCCTCCGAGGCGGAGAGGCTCACCGCCGCGCCGTCCCGGAGCGGCGCGAGCCCCGAGGCGGCCGCGGCGCGCGGCGGGAGGAACGCGACCGCGGCCTCGCCGTCGCCGAGCGCGCGGCGGGCCGCCGCGAAGGCGGGCGCGGCGGCGAGCGCGCGGGCGGGGTCGAGCCCGGCGGCGTCGCCGGCGATCGCTGGGCCGGCGGGCCCGGCCGAGACGAGCGCGTAACGCTCGACGAGCGCGTACGCGAGCGCGGGGGGCGCGCCCTCCGCGCGCCGCAGGGTCACCACGCTCGCCGCGCCGCGCCGCTCCTCGCGGCGGAGCTCGGCGCCGAGCCGCTGGCGGGCGAGCCGGGCGAGGAGCGCCTCCACCTTCGCGACGTCGGCGACCGGGAGGACGAGGAGCGACGGCTCGTCCGGCCCGTCGAGCAGCGCGAGCGCGGCGCCGCGGGCGGGGTCGAGGCCGGCCTCGGCGAGCCCCTCCGGATCGAGCGGGTCGAAGCCGAGCTGGGCCGCGATGCCGCCGCGAAGCGCCGCGGCGTCGCCCACGCCCGGGAAGCCGGAGAGTGTGCGGTGCAGCGCGGCGAGGTCCTTCGCGGCGCGCCCGGCGTCGGGGAGCACCACCGCGGCGCGGACGTCGGCGGGGAGGAAGCGCTCCGGCGGCGGCCCCCGGCGCGCGCCCGGGCAGCCGGCGAGCGCCAGGAGCAGCGGCGCGAGGACGGGCGAGAGCCTCTTCGCACGGCGCGGCACCCCGGACTTCTAGCATGGTAGAGAGAGCCGCTCATGATCTTCCTCGCCGAGGACGAAGCGCCCATCGCGCTCTCCGAGTTCCCCGACTGGGCCGCGCTCCTGGGCCCCCGCGCCGCCGCGCTCGAGCTCGAGATCGGCGCCGGGCACGGAGGCTTCGCCCTCGCCTTCGCGCGACATCACCCCGACCGGGCGCTCGTCGCCATCGAGCAGCGGAAGTCGTTCGCACAGGCGCTCGCCGAGAAGGCCTCGCGCCGGGGCCTCGACAACCTCCTCGCGCTGCAGGGCGACGCCCGGCTGATGGCGCCGCGGCTCTTCGCGGCGGGCTCCCTCGCCGCCATCCACGTCCACTTCCCGGATCCCTGGTGGAAGCGGCGGCACCACCGGCGCCGGCTCGTCGACGACGGGATGGGGCTCCTCTTGCTCGGGCTCCTCGCGCCCGGTGGGCTCCTCGACTTCCGGACCGACGTCCCCCGCTACGGCCACGACGCGGTCGCGCGGCTCGAGGCGTGCGGCTTCGTGAACGAGGCGGGGCCGGGCCGCTTCTGCGACCCGGCCCCCGGCGAGCTCCCCTCCACCCGCGAGAAGCGCTACCTCGCGGCGAACGAGCCCGTGTACCGCCTCAGGCTGCGCCGCCCGGCGCGCTGAGCCCCGCTACTTCTGCCAGCCCGCCACTCGACGGCGGCGTCTGGACGGGCGGCGACGGCGGCGTCGGCTGCGTGGGCGACTGCGGGTTCGTCGAGCCCGGCGGCAGCGTCGGGTCCGGCGTGCCGGTGGTCCCCGACGAGCCGGTGCCACCCGTGGACGTCCCCGGCTCGCCCATCGTGCCCGAGGAGCCGGTGCCCGAGGAGCCCGTGCCCGACGGATCGGTGCCCGTGCCGCCGGTGTGCGGCGGCGTCGCGCCGGTGTTCATCCCCTCGATGCGGACGGCCGTGTCCTTCCCGTCCTTGCGGTTGTAGCTCGCGCGGACCTGCTGGCCCTCCACGAGCTGGCCGGAGGCGCCGCCCCCGGCCTCGATCAACGTCTCGGGCGCGATCTGCAGCGTCTTCGACTGCCCGCTCGCCGCGTCCTGGATGTCGACGGACTTCGGGCTCACCTGCTTGACGGTCCCGACGATGACGCGGTCATCGGAGTGCGCCATCCCGGACGCCGAGCCTCCCGAGCCCGTGCCCGACTGCCCGTAGGCGTCGGTCGACGCCGTCCCCCCCGCCGTGTCGCCGGTGCCGGTCGCCCCGGCGGTGCCGGACGTGCTGCCCGTCGTGCTGCCGGTGCCGGACGCCGTGCCGGACGTCGCCGTCCCCTGCGAGGACGTGTTGTCGGGGGCCTGGGCCACCGTCCTCGTCTGCTTCCCGTGCTGGCAGGCCGCCAGTGCGATCGCGCCCACGAGCGCGAGCTTCCTAAGGTCCATGCGTGCTCCCTCCCAGGGGCAAAGCTGGGAAGCCGGCGCGAAATAGGGGAGGGGCTCGGACGTAAAGCCCGGCGCAGGAGTGTTCGGTTCCCTTCCTCGGGGCAGAGGAGCAGGCCGGCCTCACGCCCGGGAAATCCCATGACCACCGTCCGGTTGCTCGCCCTGACGCTCGCCGCCCTCCCGCTCGCCGCCTCGGCCTCCGGGGCCGACCACCGCAAGGCGGGTCACGTCCGCGTCGACGGGTGCACCCTCACGCAGGGTCCGAACGACCGGGTCGCGCGGGACGGGCCGCTCGTCATCGAGGAGAACGCCCAGGTGGAGGAGGCCGTCGCCGTGAACGGCGACCTCACCATCCGCCGCGGCGCGGTGGTGGAGAAGGCGGTCGCGATCGGCGGGGACGTCCGGGTCGAGGCGGGCGCCACCGTGCTCGAGGACGTGGTCGCGGTCGGCGGCGACGTGAAGGTCGCCCGCGGCGCGCGCGTCGGGAAGGGCGCCGTCGCGCTCGGCGGCCGGCTCGAGGTATCGGAGGGCGCCTCCGTCGAGGGCGACCGGTTCGCGATCGACGCGTCCTTCGGCGGCCTCGACCTGAAGGCGAAGTTCCTCGAGGAGCTCCGCCTCCAGCACTGCCGGATCGTGGAAGAGGATTAGTCCGCGAAGGCCACGAGCAGCCCCGCCGCGGCGAGCGCGCCCGCGGCGCCCAGCGCGGCGACCGGCGCGGCCGAGAGGCCGTGCACGCCGCCGCCCAGCCACGCCACGATCGCCGGCAGGATCCCCGCGCCCGGCCCGAGCGCGAGCGCGACGGCGAGGCCGGCCGCGGCGAGCGCGAAGAGCGGCACGAGCGCGCGCCCGCGGGCGCGGCGCGGCGGCGGGAGCCCCTCCATCACGCGGGCGGTGAAGCCGGCGTCGTCGAGGTAGGGGCCGCGGGAGAGGGCCTCGTCCATGGGGTCCACCGGGTCACCGGGGTTGGTCATGACAGCGCCTCCGAGATCCGCGGCGAAGAAGCGGCGGAGCTTCTCCTTCCCGCGGGTGACGTGCGTCTTCAGCGTCCCGAGCGGCCAGTCGAGCACCCGGGCCGCCTCCTCGTGCGTCGCCTCCTCGCCGTAGGCGAGCGCGAGCGCGACCCGCTCCTCGTCGCGCAGCACCGCGAACGCGCGGGCGAGGTCCACTCGCGCGTGCGCGGCCTCGGCGCCGGCCGGCGCGGCGAGGCCCGCGTGCGGCCCCGCGTCGGCCTGCGCCGCCGCGCGCCCGGCCGCGGCGAGCTCCGCCGCCGAGGCGATCCGCGGGGCCTTCAGCCGCGCGTCGCTGAGCCAGAGCCGGTAGGCGATCCCGTACAGCCAGGTCGAGAGCCGGCCCTCGCCCCGCCAGTCGCGGAGCTTGCGGTACGCGCGCAGGAAGGTCTCCTGCGCGAGGTCGTCGGCGCGCGCCGCGTCGCCGGCGCAGAGCCGCCGCAGCACCGTCCGCACGGCGGACTGGTGCCGGCGGACGAGCTCCGCGAAGGCCCGGCGGTCGTCCTCGGCGAGGACCCGGGCGACGAGGGCGGCGTCGTCGATCACGCCCGGACGCCGAGGGGCCGGCCGCGCACGAACCAGGTGACGAGGTACCCGAGGCCGACGAGCGCCGGGATGAAGCCGAGGCTCCACGGCGCCTCGTTGGCGGCGGCGTTCGGGAGGAAGAGAATCGTGAGCATCAGGCCGAGGCCGAGCCCGAGCAGGGTGAGCCCGCGGCGGAGGTCCTTGACGTCGTCGACCGCGCTCCGCCCCTCCTCGAGCAGCTCCACCGGCGGGGCGACGCCCTTCTCGAGGGCGTAGCGGACCGTGGCGTGGCGCAGGGAGCGGGCCCGGTGCGCGGAGTAGTAGACGATGGCGACGATCGCGATAACCGACGAGAAGACGATCGCGGTGGCGACGCCGGGCATCGCCTTCTCGACGAAGTCGGCGCCGTCGGCGCGGGCGACGAAGGGTGCGGCGGCGAGCATCAGGGTGGTGAGCTTCTTCATCGCTGTGGGGCCTCCGGGCACGGGGTGTACCGCGTTCCTGTTCCCGTGAGACGCGGGCACCCGCCGATCCGGATTCAGGCCCCCACCCGCCGCCGGGTCACGGGAGGGTCGGCGGGACCCCGTCCGCCGCGCTAAGCTCCCGCCATGCGCCGCTTCCTCCCGCTCGCCGTGCTCCTCGCGCTGTGCTCCGCCGGCCTCGCCGGCTGCAGGAAGGACGAGGGCCCCGAGGCGACCTACCGCGCCTTCGCCGCCGCCGCCCGCGCCGGCGACACCAGCACCGTCTGGTCGCACCTCTCCGAGCGGTCGCGCGCGGCGTTCGACGCCCGGGCGAAGGCGCTCGCCGCGACGGTGCCGGGTGCGCCGGCGTCCGGGAAGGACCTCGTGCTCGGCGACCTCGCGGGCGGCTCGCCGCGGGTCCAGAAGGTCGTGGTCGTCCGGGAGTCCGCGGACGAGGCGGTGGTGGGGGTGACGGTCTCGGGCGCGCCGGACGGCCCGCCGGCCGAGGTCAAGCTGGTGCGTGAAGGCGGCCGCTGGCGGGTGGTGACGCCCGGCTGACGGGCCGTCTCCGGGATGGCCCGGGGGGCGTGGTTCCGCTATCTTACGCCCCCTCTTATGACGACCCGCACCGCCGCCGAGATCCGCGACCTGTTCCTCCGCTTCTTCGAGGAGCGCGGGCACCGCCGGGTGGCGAGCTCCTCGCTCGTCCCGCAGAACGACCCGACGCTGCTCTTCACGAACGCCGGGATGGTCCAGTTCAAGGACGTCTTCACCGGCCGCGAGAAGCGCGACTACACCCGCGCCACCACCTCGCAGAAGTGCGTCCGCGCCGGGGGCAAGCACAACGACCTCGAGAACGTCGGGTTCACCGCCCGGCACCACACGTTCTTCGAGATGCTCGGCAACTTCTCCTTCGGCGACTACTTCAAGAAGGACGCGGTGGCCTGGGGCTGGGAGTTCGTGACGAGCCCGAAGTGGCTCGGCCTCGCGAAGGACCGCCTCGCGGCGACGGTGTTCGACGGCGAGGGTGGCCTGCCGTGGGACGAGGAGGCGTACGCGCTCTGGAAGGCGGCCGGCGTCCCCGAGGCGCGCATCCACAAGCTCGGCGCGAAGGACAACTTCTGGGCCATGGGCGACACCGGCCCCTGCGGCCCGTGCTCGGAGCTCCACTTCTTCCAGGGCGACGACGTCCCGTGCGCCGAGGAGAAGGCGGGCAAGAAGTGCCTGGGCGTCGCCTGCGACTGCGACCGCTGGCTCGAGATCTGGAACCTCGTCTTCATGCAGTTCGAGCGCGCGGCCGACGGGAGCCTGAAGCCGCTGCCGCGCCCGTCCATCGACACCGGCGCCGGCCTCGAGCGCATGGCGTCGGTCGCGCAGGGCAAGCGCTCCAACTACGACACCGACCTCTTCCGCAACATCATCGCGGCGGTCGAGAAGCTCTCCGGCAAGAAGTACGGCGGCACGCCCGAGGGCGAGGACGACGTCTCGATGCGCGTCATCGCGGACCACGCGCGCGCCACCACGTTCCTCGTGGGCGACGGCGTGCTGCCGTCGAACGAGGGGCGCGGCTACGTGCTCCGCCGCATCATGCGGCGCGCGATCCGGCACGGGAAGCGGCTCGGCCTCGAGAAGGTCTTCCTCGCCGACGTCTGCGGCGCGGTCATCCACGAGATGGGCGCGGCCTACCCGGAGACGCGCGAGAACCTGCCCTTCATCACGAAGGTCGCGCAGCAGGAGGAGGAGAGCTTCCGCCGCACGCTCGACAAGGGGCTCGCGATCCTCGAGGGCGAGATCGACCGCCTGGGCGGCAACGGCGTCATCGACGGCAAGGTCGCGTTCCAGCTCTACGACACCTTCGGCTTCCCGATGGACCTCACCCGCGTCATCGCCGCGGAGCGCGGCGTGGGCGTCGACGAGGCGGGCTTCGACCGCAGCATGGCGGAGCAGCGCGCCCGCTCGGAGTGGAAGGGCTCCGGCGAGCAGGCGGTGGGAGACCTCCAGAAGGCGATCGCGCAGGAGCTCGGCGCGGTGAAGTTCCTCGGCTACGAGGCGGGCGAGGCGAAGGCGCAGGTGAAGGCGCTCCTCGTCGCCGGCGCCCGCGCCGCGAAGGCGAAGGCGGGCGACAAGGTCGAGGTGGTGACCGACGCGACGCCGTTCTACGGCGAGTCCGGCGGCCAGGTCGGCGACACCGGCGTCATCACCGGCGCGAACGGCCTCTCGATCAAGGTCGAGGACGCGCAGCGGCCGGTGCAGGGGCTCGTCACGCACCTCGGCGTGGTCGAGGCGGGCGAGGTCGCGGTCGGCGACCAGGTCGCGCTCGCGGTCGACGAGGTCCGCCGGGACCTCGTCCGCGCGAACCACTCCGCGACGCACCTCCTCCACCTCGCGCTCCGCGAGAAGCTCGGCGAGCACGTGAAACAGGCGGGCTCGATCGTCGCACCGGACTACCTGCGCTTCGACTTCGCGCACTTCCAGCCGCTCTCCGACGAGGAGCGCACCGCGATCGAGCGGCGGGTCAACGACCTCGTCCGGGAGAACGCGGCCTCCGAGACCGCGGAGCTGAAGCTCGAGGAGGCGCGCAAGACCGGCGCCATGATGATCTTCGGCGAGAAGTACGGCGACGTCGTGCGGGTGGTCCGGCTCGGGCCCTCGAAGGAGCTCTGCGGCGGCACCCACGTGCGCCGCACCGGCGACATCGCGTTCTTCAAGATCCAGTCGGAGGAGTCGATCGCGGCGGGCGTGCGCCGCATCGTGGCGGTCACCGGCCCGAAGGCGGTCGAGCTCGCGCAGCGCACCGAGGACGAGCTCCAGAAGGCGGCGGCGCTGCTCCGCGCGAGCACGTTCGAGGTGGCGGCGAAGGTCGAGGCCACCCAGAAGCGCGTGAAGGAGCTCGAGCGCGCGCTCGAGGAGGCGAAGGGCAAGGTCGCGGCGGCGCAGTCCGGCGATCTCGCCGGCCAGGCGAAGGCGGTCGGCGACGCGAAGGTGCTCGCGGCGAAGGTGCAGGGCGACGGGAAGGCCCTGCGCGATCTCGCGGACAAGCTGCGCGACAAGCTCGGCCGCGGCGTCGTCGCGCTCGCCTCCGAGCAGGACGGCAAGGCGGTGCTGCTCGTCGCGGTGACGAAGGACCTCACCGCGAAGGTGAAGGCGGGCGACCTCGTGAAGGAGGCCGCGAAGCTCGTCGGCGGCGCGGGCGGCGGCAAGCCCGACCTGGCGCAGGCGGGCGGCTCCGACCCCGCGGGCATCGAGAAGGCGCTCGCGAAGGTCGAGGAGCTCGTCGGGGCAGCGCTGGGGTAAACGGCGCGATCGAAGAAGCGCGGCCGGAGTCAAGCGGGGGGCGCCGATCCTCCCGCCCGGCCGCCGTTGACCCGCATCGCCGCCGGTGCCTACCATCCCGGCGTCGATGCCCACGAGGGTCCAGAGCCGGACGCGGACGACGGGGCCGCGGGCGCGAGCCCGGGCGACCGCCATCGTCGATCTCGCGCACGCGCGCGACGCGCGCCGGCTCCGCGACTTCCAGGAGCGCTGTCGCACGGTCGACGAGGTCAACCGCCGCGCGCTCGGGCAGCTCTTCCAGACCGGTGTCATCTACACCCGCCGCGGCGCGCGGCTCGGGCGCGACCTCTTGCTCGCGCACCAGCACCTCCTGCGCGTCTCCGACCTCCTCGCCCGCATCGAGGAGCTGCCGGACCCCGCCGCCGGCG
This sequence comes from Anaeromyxobacteraceae bacterium, assembly GCA_047602405.1. Lineage (GTDB taxonomy): Bacteria > Myxococcota > Myxococcia > Myxococcales > Anaeromyxobacteraceae > Anaeromyxobacter. The sequence continues at coordinate 3,703,535 of JASGHJ010000002.1, read as the reverse complement.
GCGACGCCTCCGAGCTGTACGTGGAGGCGCAGGGCCTGCTCGCCCGCACGAGCGAGCTCGCCGCGCGCTGTGGCCTCGTGCTCGCGCGCGAGCGCTGACCTCTCAACGCAGCCCCCCTCACCGGAGGAATCCGATGAAGAAGTTCGTTCTCGCCGCCGTGGCCGCCGTCGCGCTCGTCGCCCCCACCGCCTCGCACGCCCAGCTCAGCCTCGGCGCCCGGGTGGGCTACGCGAAGGCGCTCGGGGACCTGTCGAAGGACAACCTCGTCGCGAACCAGGTCCCGATCCGAATCGACCTCGACTACCGGCTGTTCCTGGGGCTCACGCTCGGCGTCTACGGCTCCTACGGCTCCTCCGGCGTCGACGGCGCGGCGGCGAACTGCTCGGCGACCGGCGTCGACTGCACGGGCCGCATCATCCGCGCCGGCGTGCAGGCCACGTTCACGCTGCCCATGCCCATCGTGAAGCCGTGGGTGGGCGCCGGCGTCGGCTACGAGTGGGCGCGCATCGCCCGCTCGAACGCGAAGGCCCTCACCGCGAGCGGCATGGAGGCCTTCAACGGCCAGGTCGGCGTGGACCTCTCGTTCGGCTACTTCCGCGTGGGCCCGTTCCTCACCTACACGCTGTCGAAGTACGACGCGCAGTCGCTCGCCGACTCGAACGTGACCACGACCGACCTCAAGAACGCGAAGGGCGGCTTCATGTACTACGGCCTGCGCGTGCGGGTCGATCCGTAGGCCCGCGGCCGGGCGCGCCCCGGCCCGCGCGCACCCGCGCAGCGACGATCAGTTTGTTGCGGGTGGCCCGCGACGGGTTAGCCTCTCGGTGCGGTTGGCCGTCCCTCCCGGGACGGCTGGCAGACTGCCCTGGCAGTGAACTCGAAGGAGGACCCCTCATGCGCAAGCTCTCGTTCCTCGCGGCCGCGCTGGTCGCGCTCGCCGTCCCCGCCGCCGCCTCCGCCCAGGCCCAGAAGCTGACCCTCGGCGCCCGCCTCGGCTACGCCATCGCGGGCGGCGACGCCGCGAAGGACTCGAAGATGTCCGACGTCCTCAAGGGCGCCATCCCGCTCCAGCTCGACGTCGGCTACAACGTCACGAAGGAGTTCAACGTCGGAGCGTTCGTCTCCTACGGCTTCGGCCGGATCGGTGGCGACATCAAGGACCTCTGCGACACGAGCGGCGTGGACTGCTCCGCGCGCGACGTGCGGCTCGGCGTCCAGGGCACGTTCGCGTTCGAGGATCTCAATCCCCAGTTCGTGCCCTGGATCGGCTTCGGCTTCGGGTACGAGTGGGGGAGCCTGAAGGTCACGCAGGGCCCCAACGAGGGCAAGATCAGCTACCGCGGCTTCGAGCTCGCCGACCTGCAGCTCGGCGCGGACTTCAAGGCCTCCCCGCAGCTCAAGGTCGGGCCGTTCGTCTCGATGAGCTTCGGCAAGTACTCGAACGGGAAGCTCGAGGGCTTCGGGGCCGGCGTCGATCAGTCCGGCAAGATCGACGAGCAGGCCGTGCACAACTTCATCACCATCGGCGTCCGCGGTCAGTTCACGCTGTAGCCCCGACCGCGTCGCACCTCGAGGCGGCCGCTCCTCACGGGGGCGGCCGCCTTCGTTTTCGAGGTAGGCTCTCGGCCATGAAGGGCTCGCTCGTCACGCTCGAGGTGGACTCCGCCGCGCTCGCCGGGAACCCGCTCGGCAATCCCTCGAGGCGCCCCGTCCACGTGTACGTGCCGCCCGGCGGCGCGCGCGGCCGGCCCGCCGCGTACTTCCTGCACGGCTTCACCGGCAGCGGCCCGGGCTGGCTCCTCGGCGGCCCCTTCGGGCCGAGCGTCCCGGAGCGGCTCGACGCGCTCGTCGCCGCGGGCGAGGTCCCGCCCATCGCGGGCGTCTTCATCGACGGCCGGACCGCGCTCGGCGGCACCCAGTGGATCGACGCGCCCGCGGTGGGGCGGTACCAGTCGTACGTGGCCGACGACGTGGTCGGGCTCGTCGAGCGCGAGCTCGGCACCTCGCCGCGCCGCGAGGCGCGCGCCGTGCTCGGGAAGTCGAGCGGCGGCTACGGCACGCTCGCGATGGTCCGCGACCGCTCCGCCACCTTCGCGCACGCGGCCTGCCACGCCGGGGACGCCTTCTTCGAGTACGCGTACCTCGGCGATCTCCCGAAGGCGGCGGGCGCGCTGCTCGCGGCCGGCGGCGACCTCGCGGGCTGGCTCGAGGGCATGAAGCGGCGGGCGCGGGAGGCGAAGCTGAGGCCCGACGACATCCCGGTCGTGAACGTGTTCGCGATGGCGGCAAACTACGCGGACGAGCCGGTCCCTCGACTCCGGCCCGCTGCGCGGGCCTACGCTCGGGATGAGCGGCTGGAGGAGATCGGCGCCGTGCTCGCGGCCGCCCTCCCGTTCGACCCCGAGACCGCGCGCCCGCGAGACGAGGTCTGGGCCCGCTGGCTCGAGCAGGATCCGGTGCGCTTCGTGCCGCGCGCGCTCGACGCCTTCCGCTCGCTCGAGACCTGCTACGTGGACTGCGGCACCCGGGACGAGTTCAACCTGCGCTGGGGCGCCCGGATGGTGGTGGCGGCGCTGCGGGCTGGCGGCGTCGAGGTCGTGCACGAGGAGTTCGAGGACGGGCACATGGGGATCGACTACCGCTACGCGGCCTCGCTCCGGGTGCTCGGGCGGAAGCTGCGTCCCTGAGGAGCGCGCGCACCATGGCCGACTCGCGCTACATCCACGGCACGACCCCCGAGGAGCAGGCGCGGCTCGCGCTCCTCAACGACCTCCTGAACGGCGCCTGCCTGCGCGAGGTCGCGGTGCGGCCGGGCGAGCGGGTCCTCGACGTCGGCTGCGGCCTCGGCCACCTCGGCCGGGCGATGGCGCGCGCGGCGGGGCGGTCAGCGCTCGGCGTCGAGCGGAGCCCGGAGCAGCTCGAGCGGGCCCGCGCGCTCGGGGCGGCGGAGCCCGGCGGCGGCGCGCTCGAGCTCCGCCAGGGCGACGCGCTCGACCTGCCCCTGCGCGGCGACGAGTGGGGCACCTTCGACCTCGCCCACGCGCGGTTCGTGCTCGAGCACGTGCCCGCGCCGGAGGTGGTGGTCGCCGGGATGGTGCGGGCGGTCCGCCCCGGCGGGCGCGTCGTGCTCTGCGACGACGATCACTCGCTGCTGCGCCTGCACCCGGAGCCCCCCGGCGTCCGCGCGGTCTGGGACGCGTTCGTGCGGACCTACGACCGGCTCGGCAACGATCCGTACGTCGGGCGGCGGCTCGCCTCGCTGCTCGTGGGCGCCGGGGCACTTCCGCGCCGCTCGACCTGGATCTTCTTCGGCGCCTGCCAGGGCGACCCGGCGTTCCCGGGCTTCGCCCGGAACCTCGCGGGCAACCTCGCCGGCGCGCGCGAGGCCATCGCGGCGACCGGGATGGTCACCGGCGCCGAGGTGGACGCCGCCGCCGCGGCGCTCGTCGCGTTCGGCGAGCGGCCCGGCGCGAGCATCGGCTACGCCGCGCCCTGGGTGGAGGGCGTGCGGCCGGGCCCGGTGAGCCACGAGGAGGGGAGCCCATGATCCCGTCGCGCGAGGCCGCCTGGGCGCTCGTCTGCGCGTACACGCCATCGCAGGCGCTCCGGCGCCACGCCCTCGCGGTCGAGGCCTCGATGCGGGCGCTCGCGCGCCGCGCGGGCGTGCCGGACGCCGGCAGCCTCGGCGACACGGTCGAGACGTGGGGCCTCGTCGGGCTCCTCCACGACTTCGACTACGAGCGGTTCCCGACCGAGGCCGACCACCCCGCGCGCGGCATGGAGATCCTGCGCGGGCAGGGCTGGCCGGAGCCGATCGTGCGGGCCATCGGCGCGCACGCGTTTCACACCGGCATCCCGGCCGAGTCGCCGATGGAGCGCGCAATCGTGGCCGCCGACGAGCTGACCGGGTTCGTGGGCGCCTGCGCGCTCGTGCGGCCCTCGCGGTCGGTGCTGGACCTCGAGGCGGCGTCGGTCGTGAAGAAGACGAAGGACAAGGCCTTCGCGCGGTCGGTGGACCGCAGCTACCTCACGAAGGGCGCGGAGCTCGTCGGGTTGCCGCTCGCGGAGCTCGCCACGCTCGTCATCGCGGCGCAGCGGCCCATCGCGGTGATGCTCGGGATCGGCGGCGTGCCCGCGCCGGACCTGCCGGACGCGCCGGTGCCGCCGATCCCCCCGGCCTGACCGTCACTCCTGCGACGGCGGCGGCCCGCCCTTCCGGAGGAAGGTCGGGATGTCGTACTGGTCCTCGTCGGACGGCTGGTAGGGCTTCGTCTCGACGCGCCGGGTGGCCTTCACGGTCACCGTCTCGCGCTTCGGGGCCGGGACGACCGTCTGGAGCTTGAGCGGCTCCTTCTTCTCGACCGGGAGCGGCGGCGGCGTCTCGCGCGCGACGCGGACCTGCGCGACGGGCGCCTCCTTCGGGACCTGCACGAGCCGCGAGGTGGCGCGGCCGGCGGGCGCACCGGCCGGGGCGAAGCCGGTCGCGATGACGGTGATCTTGATCTCGTCGCCGAGCGTCTCGTCGACCACCGAGCCGAAGATGATGTTGGCGTCGGGGTCGGCCGCCGTCTGCGCCATCGAGACCGCCTCGTCGACCTCGCGGAGCGTCAGGTTCGGCCCGCCGGTGATGTTGACGAGGAGGCCGGTCGCGCCGTCGAGCTGGACGTCCTCGAGGAGCGGCGACGAGATGGCCGCCTGCATGGCCTCGACCGCGCGGCGGTCGCCGCCGGCGCGGCCGGTGCCCATGAGCGCCATGCCCTGCTCGCTCATGATGGTGCGGACGTCGGCGAAGTCGACGTTCACGAGCCCGTGCACGGTGATGAGGTCGGAGATGCCCTGCACCGCGTTGAGCAGCACCTCGTCGGCCCGCTTGAACGCGTCGGCGAGCGACATGTTCTCGCCGGCGACCGAGAGGAGGCGCTGGTTCGGGATCACGATCAGCGTGTCGACCGCGGCCTTCAGCTCGGCGAGGCCGGCCTCGGCCTGCTTGCGGCGCTTGTTGCCCTCGAAGAGGAAGGGCTTCGTGACGACGCCGACGGTGAGCGCGCCGGTCTGCTTCGCGATGTCGGCCACGACGGGGGCGCCGCCGGTGCCGGTGCCGCCGCCCATGCCGGCGGTCACGAAGACCATGTCCGCGCCGTCGAGCGCGGCCAGGATCTGCTCCCGCTCCTCGAGCGCGGCGGTGCGGCCCACGTCCGGGTTGGCGCCCGCGCCCAGGCCGCGGGAGGCGGACCGGCCGAGCTGGATCTTCGTGCCGGCGCGGTTGGCGTTGAGCGCCTGCACGTCGGTGTTGGCGGCGATGAACTCCACGCCCTCGAGGCGGCTCGCGACCATCGTGTTGACGGCGTTGCCACCGCCGCCGCCCACGCCGATGACCTTGATCCGGGCCGAGTCCTGCTTGTCGGTGTACTCGATCATCTCGGTGTCTCCCGGTGGCTAGAACACCTGCCCGAGCCACTCCTTCATGCGGTCCTTCACCCGGCGGTAGACGTTCTCGTCGCGGATCTTGAAGTAGGGGCGGACCTCCTGCTGGTGCCCGCCGTAGAGCACGAGGCCGACCGCGGTCGCGTACATCGGGCTCTTCACGACGTCGACGAGGCCGCCGATGCCCTTCGGGAGGCCGCGGCGCACCGGGACCCCCAGCACCTCCTCGGCCATCTCCGGCATGCCGGAGAGGAGCGTCGAGCCGCCGGTGATGACGACGCCGGAGGCGAGGATCTCCTCCATCCCGCACTTCTGGATCTCGTGCTGGACCAGCATGAAGATCTCCTCGACGCGCGGCTCGATGATCTCGGCGAGGATCTGGCGGGAGAGCACGCGCGGCTGGCCGCCGCCCACGCTCGGGACCTCGATGGTCTCGGCCTTGTCGACCGACGCGGCCATCGCGCAGCCGTACTGCTTCTTGATGCGCTCGGCCTCATGGGTCGGGGTGCGCAGGCCCACCGCCACGTCGTTCGTGAGGTGGTTGCCGCCGAGCGAGATGACGGCGGTGTGCTGGATGGCGCCGTTGTGGAAGATGGCGATGTCGGTCGTGCCGCCGCCGATGTCGACGAGGCACACGCCGAGCTCCTTCTCGTCCTCGGAGAGCGTCGCGAGGGAGGAGGCGAGCGGCTGCAGCACGATGTCGGCGACGTTCAGGCCGGTGCGCTGCGCGCACTTCACGATGTTCTGGGCGGAGGAGACCGCGCCGGTCACGATGAGCGCCTTCGCCTCGAGGCGGACGCCGCTCATGCCCACCGGCTCCTTCACGCCGTCCTGATCGTCCACGATGAACTCCTGCGGGAGCACGTGGATGACCTCGCGGTCGAGCGGGATCGCGACCGCCTTCGCCTGGTCGATGACCCGGTCGACGTCCTGCTGGCGCACCTCCTTGTCCTTCACGGCGACGACGCCGTGGGACGGGAACGCCTTGATGTGGCCGCCGGCGATGCCGGTGTAGACCGTGGTGATCTCGCACCCGGCCATGTGCTCGGCCTCCTCGATCGCGCGCTTGATCGAGGCGACGGTGGCGTCGATGTTGACGACCACCCCCTTGCGCAGCCCCTTCGAGGGGTGCGTGCCGATGCCGATGATGTCCAGGCCCTCGTCGGTGACCTCGCCGACGATCGCGCAGATCTTCGTGGTGCCGATGTCCAGGCCGACGAGGATGTCGCCGCTCTTCGCCATGTCTACAGCCTCCGGGCGGGAGGCGCCGTCGCGCTCCGCCCCACCGCGGCCCTCTCGGACCGCCTCCCACGGCTCGGCGCCGCCGACCGGCGCCTCGCCACCACCCGCCCACCCCGAGCGTCTCCGCCCGGAGGCTGCGTCCTTCGACCACGGCCCGCCTGCGCGGGCCTACGCTCAGGACTCCGGTCCGCTTCGCGGACCTTCGTCGATGCTACGGATGCCCCCGGCGAGCGGGGACATCGAGCTGCGAATCCGCGAACCGCACGGCCACCCAGTCCGGGCGCCGCCGGTTGTCGAGGTGCACCACCGCCGCCTTCTTGCCCTCCGCCTGCACCGCCGCGAGGACGCGCTCCATGCGCGCGAGCTTCTCGGGGAGGTCGCCCGTGCCGAGCCGGATCTCGACGCCGTCGTCGCCGATCCAGACGGTGGTGCCGAAGTCGGGGTCGAGGTGCACCTGCGAGATGGGGAACTTCCGGTCGAGCCGCTGCTCCGACCAGCGCGCGAGGAGCGCGAGCGCGCCGTCGAGGCGCACCGACGACTCCGGGACGCCGTCGAGCCAGTCGCGCCGGGTGAGCCCGGTCACGAGCGGGAGATCGAGGCCGTCGCCGGGCGCGGCCTTCTTGAACACCTGGCCGCGCTCGTCCACGAGGTAGAGGCCGCCGAGCTCGACGAGCGCCACCGCGCGGCGCTCGGTCACGCGGATCTCGAGCGCGGGCGGCAGCACGCGGCGCACCTCGGCCGAGGCCACCCACGGGTGGCGGCGGAGGCCGCGCTCGACGAGGTCGGTGTCGGCGAGGAGGAGGTGGTCGCCCGGCTTCACCGGGCAGAGCTCCACGAGCTCCTCCCGGAGCGCGCGCTCGTTGCCCTCGATGCGGAGCTCGCGGATGCGCAGGGCCTCGCCCTCGACCGCCTTCGCGTAGCCGAGCCAGCCGAGGCCGGCGAGGAGGGCGAGCACCGTGGCCGTCGGCGCCACGAGGCCGAGCAGCCGGAGCGCCTGGCGCCGGCGCTCGCCGGGCGGCACGTCCACCTTCCTCCGGTTCCCGCCCGCCCGCGCCACCGCCACCTCCGCCCCTCTGCGACCCTCGCGCCGCCGCGCGCCGACACCTCCCGACGCGCGGGCGCTATCGCCCGATGGCAGCATCCCCCGCCAGCGGCGAGACGCAAGTTTTCGGCCGGTGCCCTCCTTTCGTCCCGGGCGCTCGACCGCGCGCGCGGCCCGCGGTCGGGGGCCGGACACCGCACCACCCGGGGCAGCCTGACCGCAGGTCTCCCTCCGGTGCCTCGGTGGTGGCAGGATGGCCCCCGCCATGCCGCCGCTCGCCCTCGCCCTCGCGCTGCTCGCCGGGGCAAGTCCGCGCCCGGCGCCGGCGTTCACGCTGCCCGCGACGTGCGAGACGGCCGAGGGCACCTCCGTGGACTGCGTGCTCGGCGAGTTCGCCTCGGGCGAACCGGTGCGCCTCCTCGGCGCGCCGCCCGGCTGCCGGCTCACGACCGGGAAGCGCGTCACCTGGCGGCGGCCCGACGCCGAAGGCGCCTCCGAGCACGCGCAGGGCGAGCGGCAGGCGTCCCTGCCGGGGACCGAGCTCCTCGGCCGCACCTGCGACCTCCCGCGCCGCACGATCGCCGTCGTGCACGCGCGCGAGCCGCTCGAGCGGATCCCGCTCGTCCCGGTGCCCACGTTCCGCCGGCCGAAGGCGCCCGGCGAGACCGAGTGGGCACGCCGCCTCGTGCGCGACCTCGCCGAGGACTCCGGGCTCGGCGAGCTCGAGCTGCCGGCCGAGGCCTCCCGGGTGGTCGAGCTGGACGGCGTGCGGCGGAGCCCGATGCTGCTGCGCTTCTCGGTCGACGACGACCGCGGCGACGGCTTCCTGCGCACGAACGGCCCGCTGCTCGCACTCGCCAAGGACGGCCCCGCCGCGCCGTTCCGGGCGTGCTCCGAGGAGCCGGTGGCGTTCCGGCTCGCGGGGCGGGTCTACCTGCGCGGCGCGTCGGTCTGCTGCGAGTGCGGGTGGACGATGGAGCAGGTCTTCCTCGTGGAGCAGGGGAAGCTCCGCGAGATTTGGCGGTCGAGCGTGATGAGCGACTGACCCGGGGCCCCCAACGTCCGGATCAGGCCTTCAGTCCCGCCAGGTCCAGGATCCTCTCGCACAGGTCCGGGAACGGGATCCCCGCCCCCGCCGCGATCTTCGGCACGAGCGACGTCCCCGTCATCCCGGGCAGCGTGTTCACCTCGAGGATGAACGGCGTCCCGTCGGCGGCGACGATGAAGTCGACGCGCGACACCCCGCTGCACCCGAGCCCCCTGTGCGCCCGCTCCGCCGCGTCGCACGCGCTCCGGACCTGCGACTCGGGGATCCTGGGCGGCACGTGGTACTTCGTCGTGCCGGCCGTGTACTTCGCGGCGTAGTCGTAGAACTCGCGCTCCGGGGCGATCTCGACGGCGCCGAGGGCCTTCCCGTCGAGGACCGCGACGTTCACCTCGGTGCCCTTGACGTAGCGCTCGACGATGACGTCGCCCTTCCACTTCGCGGCCTCGAGGCAGGCGGCCTGGAACGCGGCGGGGTCCTTCGCGATCGTGACGCCCACGCTCGAGCCCTCGCCGGCGGGCTTCACGACCGCGGGCAGGCCGAAGGGGAGGTCGCGCGGGCGGATCTCGGCCGCCTGCTCGCGGGGGAACGCCCGGTAGTCGATGACCGACAGGCCGATGGCGCCGAACATCCGCTTCGAGAGCGTCTTGTCCATGCCGAGGGCGGAGGAGGTGACGCCGGAGCCGGTGTACGGCAGCCCCATCGACTCCAGGAGCCCCTGGATGCAGCCGTCCTCGCCGTAGCGGCCGTGCAGCGCCACGAACGCGACGTCGATCCCGAGCGTGCGCAGGCGCGCCGCGACGTCGAGGTCCACGTCCACGAGCTCGACCGCGTAGCCCTTCGAGGCGAGCGCCTCCGCGCACGCCGCGCCCGTCTTGAGCGAGACCTCGCGCTCGGAGGACCGCCCGCCGTACAGCACCGCCACCTTCTTCCCGCTCCAGATGCCCATGTGCCTCGTTCTCCTAGACTCCGTGATGCCCCAGCCCCGCGGTCTCGCCGGGGCGGAACGCCCCCACGAGCCGGACCTCGGTCTCGAGGTCGATCCCGAACCGCGCCCTCACCGTCTCCCGCGCGAGGCGCATGAGCCCGAGCACGTCCGCGGCGGTCGCGCCGCCGAGGTTCGAGACGAAGTTCGCGTGCACCGGCGACCAGACCGCGTTGCCGATCCGGTGGCCCTTCAGGCCCGCGGCCTCGATGAGCCGGCCGGCGAAGTCGCCGGGCGGGTTCGTGAAGGTCGAGCCGAAGGTGGGCTTGTCGTAGGGCTGCGTGCGCCGGCGCTTCTCCTGGTCCTCGCGCATGAGCCGCTCGCTCTCCGCGAGCCCGGCCGCGTCGGCGCGGCGGAGCCGGAAGGCGACCCGCGTCACGACCGCGCCGGCCGGGAGCCGCGCGTACCGGTACCGGAACGCGAGCGCGGCGGCGTCGACGAAGCCGGCGCCGTCGGCGGTCGCGAGCTCCACCCGCTCGACCACGTCCTTCATCTCGCCGAGCTTCGTCCCGGCGTTCATGGCGGTGCAGCCGCCGAGCGTGCCGGGGATCCCCGCGATGAACTCCATGCCCGCGAGGCCGGCCTGGTGCGCCCGGGTCCACAGCCGCGTCGTCGGCGCGCCGGCGGGGAGCACGAGCCGCTCACCGTCGGCCGACTCGCCGCCCAGCTCGGTCGGGAGCCGCAGCACGCACCCGCGGAAGCCCGCGTCGGCGACGAGCGTGTTCGCGCCGCCGCCGAGCACGTGCAGCGGGACGCCGAGCTCCCTGACCGCGCGGAGCAGCGCGGCGAGCGCGTCGGGGTCGGCCGGCCGGACGAGGAGGTCCGCCGGCCCGCCCACGCGCACCGCGGTGCGCGTCGCGAGCGGGGCGTCGCGCAGGTGCTCCCCGCGGACCCGCCGCTCGATCTCGTCCCGCCAGTCCATCGGCGCGCTCTCTCTAGGTCTCCAGGAGCTTCAGGAGCTCCGGCCCGACCGCGGTCACGTCGCCCGCGCCGAGCGTGAGCACGAGGTCGCCCGGGCGCACGCGCTCCTTCGCGGCCCGCGCGAGCTCGGCGCGCGGCACGTGGTGCACGTCCCTGTGCCCGCTCGCGCGGATGGCGTCGACGAGCGACGGGGCGGTCGCGCCGGGGATCGGGTCCTCGCCGGCGGCGTAGACGTCCGTCACGAGCAGCACGTCGGCGTGGTTGAACGCGATGGCGAAGTCGGCCAGGAGGTCGCGGGTGCGGGTGTAGCGGTGCGGCTGGAACACGCACACGACCCGCCGCCGGTAGGCCTCGTGGGCGCCGGCGAGGGTGGCCTTCACCTCGGCGGGGTGGTGGCCGTAGTCGTCGACGACCGTGACGCCCGCCGCCTCGCCGCGCAGGGTGAAGCGGCGCTGCACGCCGCCGAAGCCCCTCAGGGCCTCGCGGGTCGCGTCGACCGGCACGCCCATCTCGTCGGCGAGCGCGATGACCGCGAGCGCGTTGAGCGCGTTGTGGCGGCCCACCATCGCCACCTCGAACCGCCCCAGCGCCTGCTCGCCGTGGAACGCGTCGAAGGTGACCGACGGCCCCTCGACCGAGATCCGGTCGGCCCGGTAGTCGGCCTGGTGGCTCTCTCCGTAGGTGACGTAGCGGCTCTCGATGTCCGGGATGAGCGACTGCACGCCCGGGTGGTCGATGCAGAGGATCGCGAGGCCGTAGAACGGCACCCGGTTCACGAAGTCGACGAAGCCTCGGCGCAGCGCCTCGACCGTCTTCCAGTGGTCGAGGTGCTCGGGGTCGACGTTCGTGACGATCGCGATGGTGGGCGGGATGTGCAGGAACGAGCCGTCGGACTCGTCCGCCTCGACCACCATGTACTCGCCGCGCCCGAGCTTCGCGTTCGAGCCGAAGGAGTTCACCTTGCCGCCGACCACCGCGGTCGGGTCGAGCCCGGCGGCGGCGAGCACGTGGGCGGCCATGGAGGTGGTGGTGGTCTTCCCGTGCGAGCCCGCGATCGCGACGCCGTACTTGAGCCGCATGAGCTCGGCGAGCATCTCGGCCCGCGGGATGAGCGGGATCTTCCGGCGGCGGGCCTCCACCACCTCCGGGTTGTCCCGGCGGACCGCGGAGGAGGTCACCACCACGTCCACCGCGGTGACGTGCGCGGCGTCGTGGCCGACGAAGACCTTGCCGCCGAGCCCCTCGAGCCGGCGGGTGGTGTCGCTCGCCTTGAGGTCGGAGCCGGTGACGGCGTAGCCGAGGTTGAGCAGCACCTCGGCGATGCCGCTCATCCCGATGCCGCCGATGCCGACGAAGTGGATGCGGGCGGGGCGGGAGCGGAACAGGGTCACGGGCTGCCTCCGGGCAGGACGGGCCGGACCGGCTTCTCGCCGGCGGCACGCGGGCGGCCGGCCGGGGAGCCCCAGCGCCGCCGGACGAGGTCGGACAGGACGGCGGCGATCTCGGACGAGGCCTGGGGCGCGCCCACGAGGCCCGCCGCGCGCACCATCCGCTCGCGCCGCTCCGGGCTCGCGAGCAGGCCGCGGATCTCGCGGGCGAGGAGCTCGCCGGTGAGGTCGCGCTCCTCGATCATCACGGCCGCGCCGGCGTCGGCGAGGCTGCGCGCGTTCACGACCTGGTGGTTGTCGGCCGCCGCCGGGAAGGGGATGAGGATCGAGGCCCGCTTGCAGACGGTGAGCTCGGCGATGGTGGTGGCGCCCGCGCGGCAGACGACGAGGTCGCACTCCGCGTAGGCGGTGCTCATGTCGGAGATGAACTCGCGCACGTCGGGGAGGAACCCGCAGGCCGCGTAGCCCTTCTCGACCTGCTCCCGGTCCCGCGCGCCCGTCTGGTGCGTGAAGCGGATCCGTTCGCGCAGGTCGGCGAGGTGCGGGAGCGCCTCGATGACCCGCATGTTGAGCGCGTGGGCGCCCTGCGAGCCGCCGAACACCAGCACCCGCGGCTCGGGGTGCGGCGTGTCGGGCCGCATGAAGTTCTCCATCAGCGTCCGGCGGATGGGGTTGCCGAGCTGGTGGACCTTGCGCGGCGGGAACTGGTCGTTCGCCTCGGGGAAGGCGGTGAAGACGGCCTTCACGAAGCTCCCCAGCACCCGGTTCGTGAAGCCGGCGCGGGCGTTCTGCTCCTGCACCGCGGTCGGGATGCGCAGTAGCCACGCCGCGAGGACCACCGGGCCGCTCGCGTAGCCGCCCACGCCCACCACCACGTCCGGCCGCCACTTCTTGAGGATGCGGATGGACTGGAGGAACGCGCGCGGGAGGAGGAGCAGGCTCGAGAGGAAGGCCGAGAGCCCCTTCCCCTTGAGCCCCTTCACCTCGATGAGCTCGATCGGGAACCCGGCCTCGGGCACCACCTTCGCCTCGAGGCCGCGGGAGGTGCCGACGAACACGACGTCGTTGTCCGGGTGGCGGCCCACCACCTCCTCGGCGAGCGCGATGCCGGGGAAGACGTGGCCGCCCGTGCCGCCGCCGGCGACGAGCAGCCTCATGGCGCCACCCCACTGCCCGACAGCGGGTTGCCCGCCGACGACGAGGGGCCGAGCCGGGGCGAGGTCGCCCGCCCGTTGCGCGCCGCCTGCGCGCCGCGCAGGAAGCCGCCGCGGTCGCCGCTCACGGAGAGGAGCACGCCGCACGCGGCGAGCAGGGTGAGCAGCGAGCTGCCGCCGTAGGAGACGAAGGGCAGGGTGAGCCCCTTCGTCGGGACGAGGCCGAAGACGACGGACAGGTTCACGATGGCCTGGGCGCCGAGGAGCGCGGTGAAGCCGAGCGCGGAGTACGCGGCGAAGGGGGTCGACGCGTTGAGGGCGGCCCGGACGCCGCGCCAGACCACGACGCCGAAGAGGCCGATGAGGAGCAGCATCCCGAGGAGCCCGGTCTCCTCCGCGATGACCGCGGCGATGAAGTCGGTGTGGGCCGCCGGCAGGTAGTAGAGCTTGCCCTTGCCCTGGCCGAGCCCCTGGCCGAGCCAGCCGCCGTGCGCGGCGCCGAGGAGCGACTCCCAGAGCTGGAAGCCCTCCTTGTAGCGGTGGGCCTCGGGGTCGAGGAACGCGATGATGCGCGTCCACCGGTACTCCTTCGAGCGCACGAGCCAGTACGCGACCGGCAGCGCCGCGAGCCCGGCGCCGAGGAGGTACGAGACCCGCGCGCCGGCGGAGAAGAGCACCGCGAAGAGCACGAGGAACAGGATGACGCCGGTGCCGAAGTCGCTCTGGGCGAGGCAGAGCCCCACGAGCGCGACCGTCACGATGACGTGCGGGAGGAGCCCGATCGAGAAGGTGCGGATGACCTCGCCCTTCTTCGAGAGCGAGTGGGCGAGGTAGAGGACGAGCGCGACCTTCGCCGCCTCGGCCGGCTGGAACTGGACCGGGCCGAGCGGGATCCAGCGCTGCGCGCCGCCCGCCGACTTGCCGATGAGCGGCACGAGGAGGAGCGACACGAAGGTGAAGGCGAGGACCGGGTAGGCGAGGAGCTGGACCCGGCGGTGGCCCACCTTGAACGCGGCCACGAGCAGCACGAGCCCGAGCCCGGCCGCGACGAGCTGGCGCTTCAGGTAGTAGAACTCGTCGAGGCCGAGCCGCTTCGACTGGGAGGCCGGGATGGCGCTCGCCGAGTAGACCATCACGAGCCCGAGGGCGACGAGGGAGAGGATCGCGCCGAGGAGGACGGGGTCGAAGGGGGGCTCCCTCGGCTCCAGGCCCGGCCCGTTCACCCCGAGCGTAGGCTCCGCGGAGCTACGCTCCGCGGGCCGGAGACGAGGGGCGCGGGCCCTACGCTCGGGGTGAGCGGCCCCTCTCACCCCGGCAGCGATGCGCCCCAGCCAGCTCACTTCAGCCCCTCCACGAGCGCCCGGAACGCGGCGCCGCGCTGCTCGTAGTTGTCGAACTGATCGTAGCTCGCGCAGGCCGGCGAGAGGAGGACCACGTCGCCGGGGGCCACCAGGCGTGCCGCGGCCTTCACCGCCGCCGCGAGCGTGCCGCAGGCGTGGGTGGGCGCGAGGTCGCCGAGCTCGCGCTCGACCGCGGGCGCGTCCTCGCCGAGCGTGAGGAGCGCCTTCACGCGGCCGGGGAAGAGCTCCCGGAGCGGCGCGTACGGCGCGCCCTTGCCGCGGCCGCCCATCAGGATCACGAGCCGCGGCGCGCCGGGCGCGAACGCGGCCAGGGCCACCGAGGTCGAGTCCACGTTCGTGGCCTTCGAGTCGTTCACCCACTCCACCCCGCCGCGCTCCGAGACGAGCTCGAGGCGGTGGGGGAGGCCGGGGAACGCGTCGAGCCCCGCCTGCACCGCCGCGGGCGGCGCCCCGGCCGCGCGGGCGAGCAGGATGGCGGCCATGGCGTTCTCGCGGTTGTGCCGGCCGCGGAGCGCACGGTTCGCGAGGCGGTAGCGCTCGCCGGCGCCCCCCAGGGAGACGACCAGCGTGCCCTCGGCGGCGTCCGGGGCGGCGTCGCGGGCCGCGTCCGGCGCGGGCGGGCCGAAGCCGAAGGTGAGGAGGCGCCCGCGGGACGCGGCGGCGAGCCCGAGCGCGAGCGGGTCGCGCGCGTTCGCGACGGCGACGTCGCCGGGCTGCTGGCGGGCGAAGAGCCGCCCCTTCGCGAGCGCGTAGGCGTCCACCGAGGCGTAGCGGTCGAGGTGGTCGGGGGTGAGGTTCAGGAACGCGGCGGCGTTCGCGCGGAACTGGTCGATGCCCTCGAGCTGGAAGCTCGAGAGCTCGGCGACCACCACGTCCGCGCCCTTCCCGGAGAGGACGTGCTCCGTGAGCGGCGTGCCGAGGTTGCCCCCCGTGAAGGTGGGGCGGTCGGCCGCGAGGAGCGCGCCGGTCAGCGCGGTGGTGGTGCTCTTCCCGTTCGTGCCGGTGATCGCGACGACCGGGGTGCCATGGAGGAACCGGTAGGCGAGCTCGACCTCGCCCCAGATCGGGACGCCCTTCGCGCGCGCGTCGGCGAGCGGGAGGATCCCGAGCGGCACACCCGGGGAGACCACCAGGAGGTCCTGCCGGTCGAGGAACGCCTCGCCGTGGCCGCCGAGCGCGCGCCGCACCGGCACGCCGTCCAGCGCGGCGAGCGCGGGGCCGAGGGCGTCGGCGCCGCGGGCGTCGGTGACGGTGACCTCGGCGCCCGCGCGCGCGCACAGCTTCGCCGCGGCGACGCCGCTCCGCGCGAGGCCGACCACGCACACGCGCTTGCCACGGAGGACGGGAGGGGAGACGGGCACGTTCGACTACCTCAGCTTGAGCGACATGAGGGCCACCAGGGCCAGCATGATCGACATGATCCAGAAGCGGACGATGATCTTGGGCTCGGCCCAGCCCTTGAGCTCGTAGTGGTGGTGGATGGGCGCCATTCGGAAGACGCGCTTGCCGGTGGTCTTGAAGCTCCAGACCTGGATGATGACGCTCACCGTCTCGGCGAGGAACACGCCGTGGAGGATGGCGCTCGCCACCTCGTTCTTCGTGAGCACCGCGAGCGTGCCGAGCGCGCCGCCGAGGGCGAGCGAGCCGACGTCGCCCATGAACACGGAGGCCGGGAAGGTGTTGAACCAGAGGAACGCGAGGCCGGCGCCGAAGATGGCCGAGCAGAAGACGCCCAGCTCCTCGGCCCCCGGGATGTAGGCGATGCGCAGGTACTCGGCGAGGCTGAACCCGGCGATGGTCGCGCCCGCGACGTACGAGAGCACGAGGAACGTCATCGAGGAGACGAGCGTCGGGCCGATGGCGAGGCCGTCGAGGCCGTCGGTGAGGTTCACCGCGTTCGAGGTCCCGATGATCACGAAGATCATGAACGGGACGTAGAGCCAGCCGAGGTCCGGCATGAAGTGCCGGGTCGGCACGAAGGGGAGGGTGAGCCTGAGAATCGAGGTAGCTCCCCACCGTGACCCACGGGAAGCCCTTCCCCACGTGGAAGTCGAGGTCGGTGAGGAGCCCGTAGTACACGGCCAGGATCACGGCGAGCTGCAGGACGAGCTTCTTCTTCCCGGCGAGCCCCTTCGAGTTCCGCTTGGAGAGCTTCAGCCAGTCGTCGAGGAAGCCGATGCCGCCGTAGCCGAGCGTGACGAGGAGCGCCGCCCAGACGTAGCGGTTCTTGAGGTCGCCGAAGAGCAGCGTCGCGACCGTGATCGCGAGCAGGATGAGCGCGCCGCCCATCGACGGGGTGCCGGTCTTCTTCTTGTGCGTCTCCGGCGTGTCCTCGCGGACGTTCGAGGCGCCGTACTGGAGCGTGCGCATCCGCTCGATGAAGTACGGCCCGACGAGGAGCCCGATGAGCAGGGCGGTGAGCCCCGCCGCGACGATGCGGAAGGACGGGTAGCGCAGGACGTTGAAGACGCCGATGCGATCCGAGAGGGGATAGAGCAGGAGGTAGAGCATCGGTCAGCGCAGCGCCTCGACGAGCCGCTCGAGCTTCATGCCCCGGCTCGCCTTCACGAGGAGGGCGTCGCCGGACGGGGTCAGGGTGGAGCGCGCCCAGTCGACGAGCGCGGCGAGGTCCTCGGTGTGGAAGGCGTCGAGCCCGTTCGCGCGGGCGGCCTCGGCGATCCCGCGGGCGCGCGGCCCGAACGCGGCGAGCGCGGCGAGCCCGCTGCGGGCGGCCTCGGCGCCGATGCGGGCGTGACCCTCGGCCTCGAGCGCGCCGAGCTCGAGCATGTCGCCGAGCACCGCCACCCGGCGGCGGCGCCGGGCGGTCGCGAGGTCGGCGAGCGCCCGGAGCGCGGCCGACATGGACGAGGGGTTCGCGTTGTAGCAGTCGTCGAGCAGCACGAGCCCGGAGGGCAGGGTCTCGACGCGCAGGCGACGCCCCACCGGCCTCACGTTCGCGAGGCCGTCCGCGATCTCGCGGTTCGTGCAGCCGAGCGCGACGGCGCACGCGGCGGCGCAGGCCGCGTTCATGGCGTTGTGGGCCCCGACGAGCCCCGGCACGTGCACCGGGAACTCCTTCGTGCCGACCGCGAGCGTGAAGCGCAGGCCGTCGTCGACGGTCGGCTCGACGCGCACGAGCGTGACGTCGCCCACGCCGGGCATCGCGGAGAAGGTGAGGAGCTTCTTCCCCGACGCCCGGGCGCGCTCGTACATCCGCGCGTCGTCGGCGTTCGTCACCGCGATGCCGTTCGGCGGCAGGGCGAGGTAGAGCTCGGCCTTCGCGTCGGCGATGGCATCGAGGGACCCCAGCGTCTCGAGGTGGGCCTCGCCCGCCATCGTGACGGCGCCGACCTGCGGCCCGGCGATGCGGGCGAGCCGGTCGATCTCGCCGCGGGCGCTCATGCCCAGCTCGATGACCGCCGAGCGGTGCTCCGGGCCGAGGCCGAAGAGCGTGAGCGGGACGCCGATCTCGTTGTTGAGGTTGCCCTCGGTCTTCAGCACCGGGCCGCGGGTCGCGAGGATGGCGGCCACCATCTCGCGGGTGGTGGTCTTGCCGTTCGAGCCGGTGACGCCCACGACCGGGACCCCGAAGCGGCGGCGGTGGTGGCGGGCGATCGCGCCGAGCGCCGGGAGCGTGTCCGGCACCGCGAGGGCGGGCACCGGGGCCGTCCCGCCGCCGGCGACCCAGGCCTCGGAGACGACCGCCGCCGCTGCGCCCTCCGCGGCGGCCTCGGCGAGGAACGCGTGCGCGTCGAAGCGCTCCCCCCGGAGCGCCACGAAGAGCGAGCCCCGGGAGATGGACCGGGTGTCGGTCGAGACGCCCGCGACCTCGGCGGGCGGCGCCCCGATCCAGCGCCCGCCGGTGGCGGCGGCGAGCTCGGCGGCGGTGAAGCGGGGAGGGCTCATGGGGCGGCGGGGCCTCCGGCGGCGAGCGCGGCCCGCGCCTCGTCGCGGTCGGAGAACGGGCGCTTCTCGGTCCCGACGAGCTGGTAGTCCTCGTGACCCTTGCCGGCGACGAGCACGGCGTCGCCCGCGTGCGCGCCGGCGATGGCGAGGCGGATGGCGGCGCGGCGGTCGGGCTCGACGACGTAGCCGCGGCCCTCGGGGGCGCCGGCCTCCGCGGGGCCGAGCCCGGTGCCTTCGAAGCCGGCGACGATCTGCCGGACGATGGCGAGCGGGTCCTCGGTGCGCGGGTTGTCGCTCGTGACCACCACGAGGTCGGCGCCCGCCGCGGCCGCCCTCGCCATGAGCGGGCGCTTGCCGGGATCGCGGTCGCCGCCGCAGCCGAACACGCAGACGAGCCGGCGCGGCGAGAGCGCCCGGAGCGCCGCGAGCGCCCGCTGGAGCGCGTCGTCGGTGTGGGCGTAGTCGACGAAGACCGAGACGCCGCGGCCGTCCACCCGCTCGAGCCGCCCGGGCGCGCCGGGGCTCCGGGACAGCGCGCGGCCGATGGCGGCCGGCGGCACGCCGAGGCCGAGCGCGAGCCCCGCCGCGCAGAGCAGGTTCTCGAGGTTGTGCGCGCCGACGAGCGGCGAGGCGATCGGGATCGCGCCCCCCGGCGTGCGGAGCGTCGCGTGGATCCCGTCGAGCCCGAAGCGGACGTCCTCGGCGCGGAGCGCGTCGTCGGTGCGGGTGCCGTAGCGCCAGACGTCGCGGCCCGGGCCGAGCTGGTCGGCGAGGCGCGCGCCGGCCGGGTCGCGCACGTTCACGACCGCGACGCCGTCCGGCGCGAGGTGCTCCGTGAAGAGCCGGCGCTTCGCGTCGAGGTACCGCTCCATGTCGCCGTGGAAGTCGAGGTGGTCGCGGGTCAGGTTCGTGAAGCCCGCCACCCGGAACCGCAGCCCCGCCACCCGCTCCATCGCGAGCGCGTGGGAGGAGACCTCCATCACGCAGGCGCGCGCGCCCGCCTCGCGCATGTCGGCGAGCATCCGCTGGATGGTGGTGGACTCCGGCGTCGTGAGGACCGCGGGGTCCTCGTGCCCCGGCCAGCGGTTCGCGACCGTGCCGAGGAGGCCGACGGCGAGGCCCGCCTCGCGCGCGCACGCCTCGACGAGCCAGGCGATGGTGGTCTTGCCGTTCGTGCCGGTCACGCCGGCGAGGAGGAGCGCGTCGCCGGGCCGGCCGAGGTGGTTCGCGGCGGCGATGGACATCGCGCGGCGCGAGGAGGGCGCGAGGAGGAGCAGGGCGGGGGCGCACGCCACCGGGCGCTCCGCGACGATCGCGACGGCGCCCTTCCGGGCGGCCTCGGCGGCGAACGCATGCCCGTCGAGCTTCGCGCCCGGGAGCGCGAAGAACACGGCGCCGGGCCGGACCTCGCGCGAGTCGCCGGTGACGAGCGCGACGTCGGGATCCGAGCCGAGCTCGCCGCGGGCGCCGGTGCCCTCCATGACCCTGGACAGCTTCATCGAACGTGGGATCTGCAAGCCGCCTTCCAGAGATTTTCCGCCGCCGGTACGCCCGCTTGCGAGGCGCCGTGTCCGGGGAGACACGGCCGCGCCATCCTATCAGCCCGCGGGGGCCAGCCGGACGCGAACTCGCGTCCCGCGGGCGACCACCCTCCCGGCGGGCGGCTCCTGCGAGACGACCCGTCCGGCGCCGGAGGGCACGGCCTCGAGCTGCAGCGCCTCCAGGTTGCGGATGGCGGTGCGGGCCGGCAGCCCGGCGAGCGGGGGCACGGTCACGTTCCGGCCCGCCGGCCGGGCATCCTCGGCGGCGAGCTCCACCGCGGGCTCCTGCTCCGGCTCGGCGTCCTCGGCGGGGGGCGCGGCCTCCGGCTCGGGCTCCGGCGGGGGCGTCGCGAGCGCCAGCGGGGCGGGGGCGACGTTCAGCATCTTGAGGGCGTACTCGGCGATCTCGCGGAAGGCGGGCGCGGCCACGTCGCCGCCGTTCACCTCGCCGCGGGGCTCGTCGAGCCACACCCCGATGACCACCCGCGGGGCGCCGACCGGGGCGAACCCCACGAAGGACGACATGTGCCGGTCGTCGACGTAGGTGCCGGACACGGGGTCGATCTTGCGGGCGGTGCCGGTCTTGCCGGCGGCCTGCCAGGCCGAGAGCCGCGCGCGGTGCCCGGTGCCCTTCGGGTCCTCGATGACGCCGACGAGCCAGCGGGTCATGGTCTCCGCGGTCCGCTGCGAGATGACCTGCCGCACGACCCGGCGGCCGGCCTCCTCGAGGACGTCGCCGGTGGCCGGGTCGACGACGCGGCGGACGACGTGCGGCTCGAGCAGCACGCCCTGGTTCGCGATGGCGGCGAACGCGGCGGTGATCTGGAGCGGGGTGGCGAGGAGGTGGTGGCCGAAGCTCTGGCTCGCGAGGTCGAGGTCGGAGCGGGGGAGGGGCACGACCCCCTTCGCCTCGCCGGGCAGGCCGACCCCGGTCCGCTCGCCGAGGCCGAACGCCTGGAACGTCTCCTGGAGCCGCTGGCGGCCGAGCTTCATGCCGACCTTCGCGGCGCCCACGTTGGAGGAGGCCGCGATGATCTTCGAGGGGCCGACCCAGCCCAGCCCGCCGTGATCGTGGATGACGTGGGCGTTCACGGTGAGCCTGCCGTCGCCCGTGTCGATGGCGTCGGTGGGGGCGAGGGACCCGTGCTCGAGCGCGCCGGAGAGGGTGAGGACCTTCATCGTCGAGCCGGGCTCGAAGGCGTCGGTCACCGCCCGGTTGCGCACGATCGCGGGGTCGCGCGCGGCGTTCGGGTTGTAGGGCGGGTAGCTCGCCATCGCGAGCACCTCGCCGCTCGTCGGGTCGAGCACGACCGCGACGCCGGAGAGCGCGCGCGACCGCTGCACCGCCGCGGAGAGGGCGCGCTCGGCGGTGAGCTGCACGCCCTGGTCGAGCGTGAGCTCGATGCGCGCGCCCTCGCGGGCCTCGGTCTCGGGTGCGTCCGCGAGCGCGATGCGGCCGGCGCCGTCGCGCAGCGAGCGGACCCGCTCCTCCTCGCCCTGCAGGTCGGCGTCGCGCGCGAGCTCGAGGCCCTCCTGGCCCTCGCCGTCGTCGCCGACGAAGCCGAGGAGCTGGCTCGCGAGCTCGACCTTCGGGTAGTAGCGGCGGGTCTCCGGCACGAGCGCGAGCCCGCGCACGCCGGTCTCCTGGATGAGCTTCTCGACCGCGGCCGCCTGCTGCGGCGAGATCCGCCGCGCGAGCCAGGCGAAGCGGCTGCCGCCGCGCGCGAGCTTCTTCTGGAGCGTCTTCTGGTCGACGCCGACCGCGGCGCCCAGCCGCCGCAGCGCCTCGGCCCGGCGCGCGTCGCGCGCGAGCACCCGGGGGTCGGCGAAGACGCTCTTCGCGTCGGCGCTGCCCGCGAGCAGGACGCCCGCGCGGTCGGTGATGACGCCGCGGCGGGGCTTCAGGACGAGCTGGCGGCGGTACTGATCCACCATCTCGTCGACGAGCCCCTCCCGCTGCAGCACCTGGAGCTGGAAGGCGCGGCCGAGCACCACCGCGAGGCCGGCGGCGAGCAGGAGCCCGACGGCCCCGGTGCGCAGGGCGGTCCAGCGCAGCGCGCTCGGATCGGGGCCCGGGCGCAAGGGCTACCGCCGGCTGGCCTTCGGGGCACGGAGCGCGACGGCTCCGCCCGTGGAAAGGGAAGGCTCCGCCGGCCCGGACAGGTGATCAACGCCGCCCACCGCCCTGCCCGCCCACACCGGACCCGGATCCGGCGGAGCCATTCCCAGCCTCGTCCTCGCGAACACCTCGAGCGTCCGGGGTGTCGTGAGGGCCTCGACCTCGAGCTTCAGACGATCGCGCTCGGAGTTGAGGCGCGTGTGCTCCTGCTGAACGGACGCGAGCCGGTAGCCCTCCTGGACCACGCGGGTCCGCGCCCAGACGTGGAAGGTCGCCACCGTGCCGGCGAGGAGGACGAGCCCGGCGACGCGGGCCACGTGGGGGACGACCGGACGGCTCATCGACGCGCGCGCGCTCACCGGATCTTCTCCACCGCGCGCAGCTTCGCGCTGCGCGCCCTGGGGTTCCTCGCGACCTCGGCCTCGGAGGCCGTGACCGCCTTCTTCGTCACGCGCTCGAACGAGGCCTGGGCCCCGCACGCGCAGACCGGGAGGTCGGGCGGGCAGGTGCAGGCCTGCGTGAGGGCCCGGAACTTCTCCTTCACCATCCGGTCCTCGAGGGAGTGGAACGAGATGGCCGCGGCGCGGCCGCCCTTCTTGAGGAGCGAGGGCAGGGCGTCGAGCCAGGTCGCGAGCGCGCCGAGCTCGTCGTTCACGGCGATGCGCAGCGCCTGGAAGGTCCGGGTGGCCGGGTGGATCCGCTTCGGCCAGGCCTTGCGCGGAATGGCGCCGGAGACCACCTCGGCGAGCCGGGCGGTGTCCATCGGCGCGCCGCCGGCGAGCGCGGCCTTGATGGCGCGGGCGACGGGCCGCGCGAAGGGCTCCTCGCCGTAGTCCTTGATCAGGCGGGCGAGCTCGCGCTCGTCCACGCGGCGCAGGAGCTCGGCGAGCGTCTCGCCCTCCTGGCCGAGGCGCATGTCGAGCGGGCCGGGCCTCGAGAACGAGAAGCCGCGCTCCGCGACGTCGAGCTGGGGCGAAGAGACGCCGAGGTCGACGAGCGCGCCGTCCACCTCCTCGAGGCCGAGCGCGGTGAGGACGCCGCGCGCGTCGCGGAAGTCCGAGCGCACCGCGCGGAACGCCTCGCCGAAGCGGGCGAGCCGGGCGCGGGCCGCGGCGAGCGCGCGGGGGTCCTTGTCGAGGCCGATCACGCGCGCCCCCGCCTCGAGCAGGCGCTCGGCGTGCCCGCCGCCGCCGAGCGTGCCGTCGAGCACGACGGCGCCGGGCGCGGGGCGCAGGAGGAGGACGACCTCGTCTGCCAGGACCGATTCATGGACGAACTCGCTCACGCTGCCTGGGTGGCTTCCTCGACGTCGTCGAAGTGCTCGACGTGCGCGCCCGCGCCGCCCGCGGCGACGAGATCGCGGACGTAGCGGCTCGCGCCGGCGGCCTTGAGATCGGGGACGGACTTGAGGAGCGCGGCGCCGGCGTAGTGCAGGTGGTCCACGCGCTTCAGGTCGACGACCACGCGGCGGCCGGCGTGGCGCGCGGCGCGCGCGATCCGGGCGATCTCCGCGAGGTCCTCCTTCGTGAGCTCCTGCTGGCCCACGATCACCGTCACGTCGTCCCGCTCGCGCGCCTCGAACATATGGCCTCCGTTTCCGGGGGCTGGCCGCCCCCGCCCCGCCGAGCAAAGCTCGTCGGGGCCCCACCCCGGGGAAGGTCAGACCTTCCCGAAGAAGTCCACCACGTCGCCGGCCGGGATCTCGGCCGCCATCTGCGCGTCGTACGCCGCGCGGTCGTAGAGGTGGATGGTCCGCCCCATCCCGACCCAGACCACGTCCTTCGCGAGCGCCGCGTACTCGCGCAGCGGCGGCGGCACGAGCACGCGCCCGCTCGCGTCGAGGTCCACCTCATGGGCCGAGGACACGAACTTGAGCACGTTGCGCTGCCAGCGGGGATCGAGCGGGGAGGCCTCCATCACCTTCTTCACGAGCTCGTTCCAGACCGACTGCGGGAGCGCCTGGACCGCCTTCCAGTGCGGGTACTGCATCAGGACGATCCGCGGCTCGCCCGCCGAGGCGAGCGCCTCGCGGAACTTCGCCGGGAGGCTCGTGCGCCCCTTGCCGTCGATCGCGTGGTTGAAGGTCCCGAAGAACACGTTCTGGTCGATCCTGCCGCCGGGAGCCGCTCTTTGCCACTTCCTCCCACCGGCTGGTCGCGATCTACGGAGATCCGGCGGGTGAAGTCAACCCCGGGAAAGGACGGATGATATCGATCGCTGGCCAGCCGTTCAGAGATCGCATCGGGATCGCCCAGCCCCTGGGGGTGGTTGGCGTCCCACACGCGTCGGGTAGGGTCGACGCACCACGTCTAGTCGTTGCTCCCGGACGGGACCCCCGGCATCCTGCCGGTTTCGGGATCGGCGAGCGAAGACCGGGGGATGGAATGGCATCACTGAAGGGGAAGACCGTCCTCATCACCGGGGGCAGCCGGGGGATCGGCCAGGCGATCGGCGTCGCGGCCGCTCGCCAGGGTGCGAACGTCGCCATCGCCGCCAAGACCGCCGAGCCGCACCCCAAGCTCCAGGGCACCATCCACACCGCCGCGCGCGCCATCGAGGAGGCGGGCGGGAAGGCGCTCGCGCTCCAGTGCGACGTGCGGGACGAGGGCCAGCTCCAGGCGGCGGTGGAGAAGACGGTCTCGACCTTCGGCGGGCTCGACGTGCTCGTGAACAACGCGAGCGCCATCTACCTCGCCGACGTCGGCTCCACGCCGATGAAGCGCTTCGATCTCATGCACCAGGTGAACGTGCGCGCGACCTTCGCGGCCTCGCAGGCCGCGATCCCGCACCTCGCGCGCTCGGTGAACCCGCACATCCTCAACCTCGCGCCGCCGCTCACGCTCAACCCGCGCTGGTTCGCCTCGCACCTCGCCTACACGCTCTCGAAGTACGGCATGAGCATGTGCGTGGTGGGGCTGTCGGAGGAGCTCTTCGACCGCGGCATCGCGGTGAACGCGCTCTGGCCGCGCACCGTGATCGCCACCGCCGCGCTGGATTTGCTCGGCGGGGCGGACACCGCGAAGCACGGGCGCACCCCGGAGATCGTCGCCGACGCCGCGATGGTCATCCTCGGGCGCGACTCGCGCGCCTGCAGCGGGAACTTCTTCGTGGACGAGGACGTGCTCAGGGCCGAGGGCGTCACCGACTTCGGCCGCTACGCGGTCTCCCCGGGCGAGCCGCTCATGCGCGACCTCTTCCTGGACTCGCTCTAGGTGGACTCGCTCGAGCGGTCCCTCGGCCTCGTCGAGCGCGAGCTGTCGGTGCGCTTGCCGCGCGCGCTCTGGGCGCCGGGTGCGCTCGGCGACGCGACGGCGATCGAGCCGGAGTCGCTCCTCGACCCGCGCGCCGGCGTCGTGCGCGGCGGCGAGCTCCTCCCCGACGCGCTCCCCTTCGCGCGCCTCTCCGACGGTGGCGAGCTCGCGCTGCGCTTCCACCCCTCGGGGCGGCCGGCCGAGGTCATCCGCGCCGGCCCGGGCCCGGCGTGGCACCCGTCCGACGCGGTGAAGGCGTTCCCGTCGGAGGCCGACCACCTGCGCCGCCGCGCCGAGGACGCGCTCGACAGCGGCCTCGCGCGGCTCGCGCGGCAGGCCGGCGCCGCCGCGCTCGCCGCCGACCTCGGCGTCACGCGCGACACCTTCGCCGACTGGCTCCGCGACGTCCGGCTCGTGCCGGAGCCCTCGCGGGCGTCCTTGCGCAGGCTGACCGGCGAGCCGGACTCGGCGCTGCTCGTGCAGGACTGGGACGGCGCCGCGTGGGCCGCGGGCCGGGCCCTCGCGGCCCGGCCGGAGCTCGCGTGGCCCGGCGCGGTGCTCGGGTTCCACGCCGAGGCCGCCGGGAGGCCGGCGGAGGCCGCGCGGCACTACGCGGCCGCGCTGCTCGCGCTCGGGGCGACGCTCGACCTCGCGCTCCCGCTCTTCGCGCGGCCGCTCGAGCGGGCCACCGAGGCGCTCGGGAAGGCCTGGGAGCGGTGCCGGGAGCCGGGGGAGCCGGTGCCCACGCCGTCCCTCGCGGCGGCGCTCTCGGGCCCGGAGGGCTGCCGGGAGTTCGCGCTGGCCGAGTGTGACCGCGCCCGTGCCGAGGGCCGGCACGCGGACGCGTGGGCCCTCGGGCTGCGCGCGGGCTGGCAGCGGCACCGCGGGGTGGACCTCGACGACGTGCTCGGGCGGATGCTGTGGGCCGCGGAGGCGCTGCACGCGCCGGCGTGGACGGCGCTCGCGAGGCATCACCTGAGGGCGTGGACGAAGGGATAGAGCAGGAGCAGGAGCAGGTGCGGCTGCAGGTGCAGCAGCTGCTGAAGCAGTTGCTGTAGCTGAAGCCGAAGCAGCAGCAGAAGCTGAAGCTGAAGCCCTGCCCCCGCTCACCCTGAGCGTCCCTCGTCTCCGGGCCGCTTCGCGGCCCTACGCTCGGGACGAACGGGATAGGACACGAGCGTGCCCGGTCCGGGTCCTCCAAGAGAAACGTCCGCCGAATCAAGTTACGGATGGTGAACGCCCCGGCGGGGCTGGAGCGGCCCCGGTCGCGGACCGTCCCTCGTCTCCGGGCCGCTTCGCGGCCCTACGCTCGGGACGAACGGGATAGGGCACGAGCGTGCCCGGTCCGGGTCCTCCAAGAGAAACGTCCGCCGAATCAAGTTACGGATGGTGAACGCCCCGGCGGGGCTGGAGCGGCTCCGGTCGCGGACCGTCCCTCGTCTCCGGGCCGCTTCGCGGCCCTACGCTCGGGACGAACGGGATAGGACACGAGCGTGCCCGGTCCGGGTCGTCCAAGAGAAACGTCCGCCGAATCAAGTTACGGATGGTGAACGCCCCGGCGGGGCTGGAGCGGCTCCGGTCGCGGACCGTCCCTCGTCTCCGGGCCGCTTCGCGGCCCTACGCTCGGGACGAACGGGATAGGGCACGAGCGTGCCCGGTCCGGGGCCTCCAAGAGAAACGTCCGCCGAATCAAGTTACGCATGGTGAATGTCCCGGCGGGGCTGGAGCGGCCCCGGTCGCGGACCGTCCCTCGTCTCCGGGCCGCTTCGCGGCCCTGCGCTCGGGACGAACGGGATAGGGCACGAGCGTGCCCGGTCCGGGTCCTCCAAGAGAAACGTCCGCCGAATCAAGTTACGGATGGTGAACGCCCCGGCGGGGCTGGAGCGGCCCCGGTCGCGGACCGTCCCTCGTCTCCGGGCCGCTTCGCGGCCCTACGCTCGGGACGAACGGGATAGGGCACGAGCGTGCCCGGTCCGGGTCCTCCAAGAGAAACGTCCGCCGAATCAAGTTACGGATGGTGAACGCCCCGGCGGGCTGGAGCGGCCCCGGTCGCGGACCGTCCCTCGTCTCCGGGCCGCTTCGCGGCCCTACGCTCGGGACGAACGGGATAGGACACGAGAAATCGCGTGTGGCCCAGCCCTCCGACTCCGACTCCGCTTCCGCCTCCGACTCCGACTCCGCCTCCGCCTCCGCCTCCGCCTCCGCCTCCGCCTCCGACTCCGACTCCGCCTCCGCCTCCGACTCCGGCTCCGGCTCCGACTCCGGCTCCGGCTCCGACTCCGACTCCGGCTCCGGCTCCGGCTCCGACTCCGGCTCCGACTCCGCCTCCGACTCCGCCTCCCATCCCCGCCCTACGACATCACCTCTCCACCGTCGACGTGCACGGTCTGCCCGGTGATCGCCGCGTTCTTCACGAGGAACACGGCCGCCTCGGCGACCTCCTCCGGCAAGGACGCTCGCCCCTGCGGGTTCGACGCGAGGATGGCCTTCTTCACGTCGGCCTCCGGCCGCCCGCTGCCCGCGGCGATGGCCTCGACGGCGTCGTCGAGCATCTTCGTCTCGACCCAGCTCGGGCAGAGCGCGTTCACGGTGACGCCCTTCTTCGCGGCCTCGAGCGCGAGCGAACGGGTGAAGCCGATGAGGCCGTGCTTGGAGGCCGAGTAGGCGCTGCCGTACTTGAGGCCGATCTTCCCCGCCACCGAGGCGACGTTGACGATGCGGCCCCAGGCGCGCTCGAACATCGACGGCAGGCAGGCCCGCGCGAGGACCATCGGCGCGGTCAGGTTCACCGCGAGGATCCCGTCCCACTGCGCGTCCTCGAGCTTGTGCACCGGGCTCGAGCCGTGGATGCCGGCGTTGTTGACGAGGATGTCCACGGGGCCGAGCCGGCCGGCGACCTCCTTCACGGCCCCGAGGATGCCGGCGCGGTCGGTCACGTCGAGCGGCAGGAACATCGTCCGCCGGCCGAGCGCCGCGACCTCCGCCGCGACCGCCTCGATCTCCGGCACCGTGCGCGCCGTGACGGCGACGTCCACGCCCTCCCTCGCGAGCGCGAGAGCGATCGCCCGCCCGATCCCGCGTCCTCCGCCCGTGACCAGCGCGACCCGCCCGGAGATCCCGTTCACGGCGTCCTCCCGTCGCGCGCCGAGGAGCGCGCGATCCGCTCGCGACCCTAACCGGCGTGCGCGCGGGCGCGCAAGGGATCCCGGGCGGGCCCGGTCCCGTGGTCTGCGGCCATCTGACGGATTGCCGCGCCGGGCCGCAGGACGAATAGCTGGATCCATGGAGGCGCGGTTCGAATCCCCCGCCCCGCCGCCCGCGTGGCACGCGCTGCCCGCGGGGGAGGTGCTCGCTCGCCTCGGGTCCTCCGAGGCTGGGCTCTCCGACGAGGAGGCCGCGCGCAGGCTCGCCCGCCACGGCCCGAACGTCCTCGCCCGAGCCGAAGGCCCCGGCGCGCTCCGCGTGCTCGTCCGTCAGCTCGCGAGCTCGATCATCCACCTCCTCCTGGGCGCGGGCGTGGTCGCCATCCTGCTCGGGAAGGCGCTCGACGGCGCGGTGGTGCTCGGCGCGGTGCTCGTGAACGCGCTCATCGGGTTCTTGCAGGAGTACCGGGCCGGGAAGGCGGTCGCGGCGCTCTCGCGGATGGTGCCCGAAGCCGCGACCGTGCTCCGCGGTGGGCACCGCACGGGGGTGGCGGCCGCGGCGCTCGTGCCCGGGGACGTCGTCGCGCTCGCGCCCGGCGACCGGGTGCCCGCCGACGCGCGGGTGCTCCATGCCCGGCAGCTCCACGCGCAGGAGGCGGCGCTCACGGGCGAGTCGGTGCCCGTCGCGAAGCACGCGGGCCCCTCGCCGGCGGCCGCCGCGCCCGGCGACCGGCACGGCATGGTGTTCGGCGGGACGCACGTCACCGCGGGCACCGGGCTCGCGGTCGTGGTCGCGACCGGGCGCGGGACCGAGCTCGGCCGGATCTCGGCGCTCCTCGAGGCGGTCACCGCGCTCGAGACGCCGCTCACCCGGGCGCTCGCGACCGTGGGCGGCTGGCTGACGGGCGGGGTGCTCGGCCTCGGCGCCGTGCTCCTCGCCATCGCGCTCCTGCGCGGCTACGCGCTCGCCGACGGCCTCATGGTCGCCATCACCATCGCCGTCGCGGCCGTGCCCGAGGGGCTGCCCGCGGTCATCACCATCGCGCTCGCGGTCGGCGTGCAGCGCATGGCGCGGCGGCACGCGGTGGTCCGCCACCTGCCCTCGGTGGAGACCCTCGGCGCGACCACCGTCATCTGCAGCGACAAGACCGGCACGCTGACCCGGAACGAGCTGACCGTGCAGGAGGTCTGGGTGCCGGAGGGGGCGGGGCGGGAGGCGCTGCTCCGCGCCGCGGCGCTCTGCAACGACGCGGGACTCGTCCGCGCGGGGGGCCGCCTCGCGGTGACGGGCGATCCCACCGAGGGCGCGCTCCTCGTGGCGGCCGAGGAGGGCGGCGTCGCCGTCGAGGCGGTGCGCGCCGCGTGGCCGCGGCTCGACACCATCCCGTTCGAGTCCGAGCGCCGGCTCATGGCGACCCTCCACCGCGCGCCGGACGGCGAGGCGGTGCTCCTCGCGAAGGGCGCGCCGGAGGTGATCGTGCCGCGCGCGGCGCTCCCGCCGGCCGCCGCGACCGGGGCGCTCGCGCGGGCGGGCGCGCTCGCGCGCCGGGGCATGCGGGTGCTCGCCGTCGCCGCGCGCCGGCTGCCGCCCGGCACGGCGGAGGTGGTCGACGCGGACGCGGGGGGCGGGCTCGAGCTCCTCGGCCTCGTGGGCATGCTCGATCCGCCCCGGCCCGCGGCGATCGCCGCCGTCGCGGCCTGTCACGAGGCCGGCATCGCGGTGAAGATGATCACCGGCGACCACGTGGGGACCGCCGAGGCGATCGGCGAGCGGCTCGGCCTCTGCCGCGAGGGGGACCGGGTGGTGACCGGCGCCGAGCTCGGCGCGATGGACGACGCGGCGTTCGGGCGGGCGGCGCGCGAGGCGAACGTGTTCGCCCGCGTCGCGCCCGAGCACAAGCTCCGCCTCGTGCGCGCGCTGCAGGCCGGGGGGCACGTCGTGGCGATGACCGGCGACGGCGTGAACGACGCGCCCGCGCTCCGGCAGGCGGACGTCGGCGTCGCGATGGGGCTCGCCGGCACCGCCGTGTCGCGCGAGGCCGCGGACGTCGTGCTCGCCGACGACGACTTCGCGACCCTCTCCGCCGCCGTGGAGGAGGGGCGGCGCATCCACGACAACCTGGTGAAGTCGCTCGCCTTCGTGCTCCCGGCCAACCTCGGCCTCGGGCTCATCCTCGCGGCCTCGGTGCTCGCCTTCCCGCTGCACGAGGTGGACGGCGCGCTCGTGCCCCTCCTCCCGGTGCTGCCGACGCAGCTCTTGTGGGTGAACCTCGTCGCCTCGGTCACGCTCTCGGTGCCGCTCGCGTTCGAGGTGGCCGAGCACGACGTCATGCGCCGCCCGCCGCGGCCGCCCGGGGCGCCGCTCCTCGGGCGGTTCGTCGTGCGGCGCACGCTCCTCGTCGCCTCCGTCATGGCCGCCGGCGCCATCGGCCTCTTCCTGTGGGAGTACGCGGGCGAGGTCGCGCGCGCGGGCCACGCCGTCGCGCTCGCCGAGGCGCGCACGATGGCGGTCACCACCGTCGTGTTCTTCCAGGCGTTCTACCTGTTCGACTGCCGCTCGCTCTCCGGGCCCGCGTGGCGGCTCGGGATGTTCTCGAACCGGGCGGTGTACGCGGGCGTCGGCGCCCTGCTCCTCCTCCAGGCCGGGTTCGTGTACCTGCCCTTCATGCAGGCCGTGTTCGGCACCCGGGCCCTGGACCTCGAGGCGGTGCTCCTCTCCGCGGCCGCCGGCGCCGTGGTGCTGCCCGTGGTGGGGCTCGAGAAGCGCCTCCGGGCCGGCCCGCGGACCCTGCCGGCCAACCCCGGGGGGGGGCCGAGGCGTCGAGGCCCGGCGGCGATTTCAACGGACAGCCGAACGGTGCGATGATGCGCCCGTGTCCTCGGACGACCGCCGCATCCACCCCCGCTTCCCGCTCGTGCTCGCGGTGCAGTACCTCGGCGCCGAGAGCGTGCTCGACTACACCGAGAACCTCTCCGCGACCGGCCTCTTCATCCGCACCGAGCGCGAGTTCGCCGTGGCGGAGCGCGTCGCCCTCGTGATCTCGTTCCCGCAGCTCCTCGAGCCGGTCGAGATCGAGGTCGAGGTGGTGCGGATGCGGCCGGCGACCGCCGACACGCCCGCGGGCGTCGCGGTGCGCGTGCCCGAGGACCGGCCGCAGGACCGGGAGCGCCTCCAGGAGGTCGCGCACGTCGTCTCCGGCGCGAGGGCGCCCGACGACGCGGTGCGGGTCCTCGTCGTCGAGGACAACGCGCTCGTCGCGGCCATGTACGCGTCCGCGCTGCGGCGCATGTCCGAGGGCGGCGACCCCCTGCCGGTGGTGGTCGAGACCGCGGGCGACGGCGGCCAGGCCCTCGACCGGCTGCTGCGGACGCCCCGCATCGACGTGGTCGTCACCGACGTCTTCATGCCGGTCTCCGGCATCACGCTCCTCGAGAAGATGCGGGCGGAGCCCGCGCTCGCGAGCACGCCCGCGGTGGTGATCTCGTCGGGCGGCGACGCGGTGCGCGACCGGGCGGCCGCGCTCGGCGTCTCGTCGTTCCTGCGCAAGCCGGTGAACTACGCGGAGCTCGCTGGTGCGGTGCGGCAGCTCCTCGCCCAGGCGGCCGGGCGGATCGCCGCATCCCCCGGCGGGGAAGCGCCATCGGGTGGGTTGACGGGCGAGGACCCAGGGCGCAAAGATCAAGGCAACGACACGCCGGCCATCCGCCGGTAGACCGGAGGCGAGACCAGCCCCGGTCGTCCCAAAGGGTCCGCCCAACCGCGGACCCTTTTCATCTATCTTGCCGGGCTATGCAAAAGGTCGCAGCCCACGTCACCGGCACCGTCGCGAAGGTCGAGAAGCGCCCCGGCGACAAGGTCGCCGCCGGCGAGGTCGTGGTGATCCTCGAGTCGATGAAGATGGAGATGATGGTCGAGGCCACCGGTGCCGGGACCGTGCGCGAGGTGCGCTGTCAGGAAGGCCAGTCCGTCGCCGAGGGCGACGTGCTGGTCGTCATCGAGTAGCGAGCCCCACCACCCAGCCGAGCGCGCCGCCCAGGACCAGGGCGCCGACCGCGACCGCCGCCGCCAGGCGCACGAGCGCCGGGTCGCGCAGCGGTGAGGCGGGCGCGCCCACGGCCATGCCCGCGCTCGTGCCCGGGATCGGCGGCGGCGACTTCTCGGCCGCGCCGGCGGTCTGCCCCTGCACGACGAGGTCGTAGTCGCCGATCTGCACGAGGTCGCCGGCGCGGACCTTCTTGCGGCCCGCGATCCGGTCGCCGTTCACGCGCGTGCCGGTGAGGCTGCCGAGGTCCTCGACGAAGACCGCCCCGTTGAGCAGGAAGAAGCGCGCGTGACGGCGCGAGACGTTGCGGTCGGCGAGGCGGTAGGTGATGCCCTCGGCGCCGCGGCCGACGGTGATCTCGGTACCGGTGAAGGGGACGGTCGACTTCGTCCCGGCCTCGTCCTCGATGACGAGCTTCATCGGGGCCCCGGTCACGGCGTCTTTCCCCCGGCCGGCACGAGCTTGCGGGTGAACCGGGTGCCGTCCTTCTCCGGGCGGATCACGAACTGGTCGAGCTCGTAGCCGTCGAGCACGAGGTCGATGCGGTGCTGCTCGTCGAGCCGCACGCCGGTGATGCGCAGCGGGGTGCGGCCGGCGAGCTCGTGGTCGTTGACCTTCACCCGCGCGCCGGGCGGGTCGCTCTCCACGGTGAGCTCGCCCACCGCGACCTGCAGCTTCGCGTGGACCTTCGCCATGAGCGCGCCGGGCTCGGGCCTCACGCCCGCGACGTAGGTCTTCATGCCGTCGCCGGCGAGCGAGACCTCGTGCGGCTTCGCGAGCGGCACGCCCTCCACGACCGCCGGCGTGCGCAGGCCCGTGGGCTTCCCGTCGAGCGAGATCTCGGCGCCGGGCGGCTCGGAGGTCACCATCACGACGCCGGGCCTCAGCCACACCTGGCCGAGGTGGATGCCGACCGCGCCCGCCACGCCGACGGCGAGGCCGACGAGGAGGGTCACCGGGAGCGGGACGCCCTTCTTCACGATCGGGCGCGGCCGCTGGGTGACCGGGCCCGAGCGCATCCGCGACGACGGCCCCGGGGTCACGTCCGGCGAGGAGAGCGTGTCGAGCGGGGTCGGGTTGGGGGTCAGCTGGGCCGGGTAGCGCGGCTCGTCCTCGATCCCGTGCGCCTGCGCCGCCGCGGCGTTCGAGAGGACCTTCATGATGAGCGGGTCGTGCGCGCGGCCGGAGCGCTGCTTCGCGATCTTCTCGCCGAAGACCGTCTTCATCTGCTGGCCGAGGAGGTCCTGGATGGACGACTGCGGCGTGGGGAAGAGCAGGTCCACGAGCGCGTTCACGAAGGAGCGCGCGTCCGGGTAGCGCTTCTCCGGGTCGTAGGCGAGCGCCTTCGCGACCACGGCGTCGATGTCCTTCGGCAGGCGCGGGTCGATGGCGGTGGGCGGCACCACCTTCGCCTTGCGGGCCTGGATGAGCGACTCGACGTCGGTCGCCTTCGGGAACGGCTTCTGCTTCGTGAGGAGCTCGTAGAGGATGATGCCGGCCGCGAAGATGTCGACGCGGTGGTCCCACCGCTTCTCGAGCGAGGCCTGCTCGGGCGCGACGTACCCGAGCTTCCCCATCAGCATGCCTTCCTTGTAGTTCGACAGGCCCTCGGCCGCCGCGCGCGCGATGCCGAAGTCGAGCACCTTGACCTCGCCCTCGTACGAGACGAGCGCGTTGTCCGGCGACACGTCGCAGTGCACCACCTTGAGCGGGTTGCCCTGCGCGTCGACCTTGCGGTGCGCGTAGTCGAGCCCCTGCAGCAGCTGGAGCACGAGGTAGATGGCCTGCTCCGGGCTGATGGCCTGCCCGGCCCTCGCGAACGCCTGCATCATCTCCTTCATGGAGACGCCGTTCACGAGCTCCATCGAGATGTAGTACGTGTCGTCGACGAGGCCGCACTCGTAGATCTGCGCGATGTTCGAGTGGGTGAGCTGGACCGTGAGCATCGCCTCGCGGATCAGCATCTTCACGAAGCCCTCGTCCTGCGCCCTGGACTTCAGGATGCGCTTGACGACGAGCTCCTTCTCGAACCCGCCCGCGCCGGGGACGCGCGCGCGGTAGATCTCGGCCATGCCGCCGACGGCGAGCTGCTGGAGCAGGAAGAACTTGCCGAACAGGTGGGGCTTGAACTCGGCGGCCTTCGCTGCGGTGTCTGGGGCGGCGGCGTCGGCCACGGTGGGGGCATGCTAGCCCGGGGTGGCCGGGCCCACAAGGCGAGGGGCCCGTCCGCTCAGGGCTTTTTCGCGACCGCGTGCAGCACGTGGAAGGTCGCCGGGACGCCCTCGGCGTCGCGCAGGGCGTCGTAGCGCCGGAGCAGCTCGTGGGTGGCGGATCGACCGGCCAATCCGCCCGTTCCGGGTGAGGCTCCCTGGGCCCCGATGGCCTTCAGGGATCGCAGGACCGACCGGGCGTCCGGGTATCGTGGGACGAGCTCCTCCTCGGTCACCACCCCCGAGAGACCGGACCTGTCGAGGGCCGTCGCGAGGTCGCTCCTCGACGCGAAGCGGTGCGTCCGGCGCGGTCCGCCGGCGGCGTCCCAGGCCGCGCGGAGCTCGTGCAGCGTCCGCTCGCCGAAGAGCGCGATCGAGGCCGCGCCGCCGGGCGCGAGCACCCGGGCGATCTCGAGGAGCGCGCCGTCCAGCCTGGGCAGCCACTGGAGCGCCGAGCTCGAGACGACGAGGTCGAACGCACCGGGCCCGAAGGGCAGGGCCTCGGCGTCCCCGGCCGCCACCGCGGCGCCGGGGACGGCCCGCCGCGCCATCGCGCACATGCCGGGGGCGAGGTCGACGGCGGCGAGGCGGACGCCGGGGCGGCCGGCGAGCCGGGCGAGCAGCGCCCCCGTGCCCGCCCCGACGTCGAGCACGCGCCGGGCGTCCGCCGGGAGCGACGCGAGCACCCGCGCGCGCACCCGCGCCTGGACGGCGTCGTGCTCCTCGTAGCGGTCCGCGGCGCGGGAGAACGCGCGCCGGACGCGGCGCTTGTCGACCGGGTTCATGGCGCTGCATCCGGGGGCTTCGCCCCCGACGCGAGGAAACCCGAGACCGCCGCGGCGAAGGCGCCGGGCTGCGAGAGGAACGGCGCGTGGCCCGCGCCGGGGAGGAGGACGAGCCTCGCGCCGGGGATGGCCTGGGCGAGCGCGCGCCCTGCGCCGGCGGGGCAGACCGGGTCGGCCTCGCCGTGGACGACGAGCGTCTCCGCGCGTACGGCGGGGAGCGCCGCGCGGAGGTCGGCCGCCGCGAGGACGTCGAGGCCGGCGAGGAGGTCCGCCTGTGCCGGCACCGCCAGGCCGCCGGGGCGCGGCGGCGCGAGCTCCCGCTCGGCGGGGGAGAACATCCCGTCCCAGAAGGCCTCGACGGCGCGCGCGGCGTCGCGGCGGGTGCGGGCCGCGACCGCCGCGAGCGCGCGAGGCTCGGTGCCGTGCGCCCAGCCGTCACCGTTCGTGAACCGGGGCGTGGCGCCGACGAGCACCAGCCGCTCCACGCGCGCGCCGAGCGCCGGCAGCGCCGCGAGCGCGACCAGGCCCCCGAGGGACCAGCCCATGAGATCGATCGGCCCCGGCCCCACCGCGCCCGCCATCGCGGCGAGGTCGCGCGCGAGGTCGTCGAGGCCGAACGGCGCGCCCGACGGCGAGGCCCCGTGGCCGCGCAGGTCGACCGGCACGACGCGCCGGCCGGGGAGGGCGGCGCCGAGGGCCGGGGCGAGCACGGCCCCGGCGCAGGACCAGCCGTGGACGGCGATGAGGGGGCGGGCCGGCATCGGGCCGGGGAACATAGTATGAACGGCCCCACATGACGACGCCGACCGCCACGCGCCTCGCGCACGCCCGGGCCCGGGCCCGCCTCGCGGCCGAGGTCCGGCGGTTCCTCGCCGGGCGCGGCTACGACGAGGTCGAGACGCCCTGCCTCGCGCCCGCGCCGGGCATGGAGCCCCACCTCCACCCCTTCGAGACCGCGTTCGTCCCGGAGGGCGGCGGCGCCACGCACCCGCTGTGGCTGCTCACGAGCCCGGAGTACGCGATGAAGCGGCTCCTCGCCGAGGGCTTCGACCGCGTGTTCCAGCTCTCGCGCGTCTACCGGAACGGGGAGGTCTCCCGGACGCACAACCCCGAGTTCACGATGCTCGAGTTCTACCGTTCGGGCACCGACCACCACGGGATCATGGACGACCTCGAGGCGCTCGTCCGCGCCGTCGCGCCCGCGTTCCCGGGCGCGCACCGGGGCGTGGCGCTCGACGGCCCCTTCGAGCGGCTCACCTGCGCCGACGCCTTCCGGAGGCACGCCGGCGTCGACCTCGCCGCGTGCGTGCGGCCGGACGGGACCGGCGACGCCGGCGCGCTCCGCGCCGCGGCTCGCGCGGCCGGCCAAGATCCGGGCCCGGGTGGCGCGGAGCCGTTCGAGGACGTCTTCTTCCGGCTCATGCTCGACCACGTCGAGCCGAGGCTCGGCGTCGCGCGGCCGACGTTCCTCACGCAGTGGCCCGCCTCCATGGCCGCGCTCGCGCGCCTCGACGCGGCGGACCCGCGCTGGGCCGACCGCTTCGAGCTCTACGCGGGCGGCCTCGAGCTCGCGAACGGCTTCCACGAGCTCAACGACGCCGCCGAGCAGCGGCGGCGCCTCGTCGCCGAGCAGGAGGAGCGCCGGCGCCTGGGCCGCAGCGTGCTCCCGCTCGACGAGGCGTTCCTCGCGGCCGTCGGGCGGATGCCGCAGGCCGGCGGCGTCGCCGTCGGCTTCGACCGGCTCCTCATGCTGCTCGTGGACGCTGCGAGCATCGAGGACGTGCTGCTCTTCCCGGCGAGCGGGTTCTGGTAGCCGATCCGGATCCCGATCCGGATCCGGATCCCTAGTACTCGAACCCTGACCCCCCGATGAACTCGCGCACGAGCGACGTCGGCGGCACGTGGTCCGGGTAGATCGACACGTACTGGTCCACGAGGTACCGCAGTCGGTGCGCCGTCGGGTACGCCGGGTGGTCGGGCGGGACCTCGAGGAGGTACCGCTCGGCGAAGACCTTCAGCACCGCCGGCTCGTAGACGAGGGCCGAGTCGAACACGGTGTCCGCCTCGCCCTGGTACGGGTAGATGTGCGCGCGCTCGCCGGCCTGCACGGACGGCCAGCGCAGGATGTTCTCGGCCGCGGAGTACCCGCGCTGGTGCCGGTCGCGCACGATGCGCCGCAGGAGTCGGAGATCGGTCGCGCTCGTGCGGGAGAGCCGGTCGAACGGCAGCGCGGTCGCGGGGTGGATGAAGATCCGGAAGAGCTCGCCCGGCTTCGGGAGGTCCCCGAGCAAGGCCGGGTTGAGCCCGTGGATGCCCTCGAGGATGAGCACGTCGCCGGGCCTGAGGCGCAGCGTCGGCCCGCCCGCGGGGTGGCTCGTGCCGGTCTTGAAGTCGTACCGGGCGAGGGTGACCTCCTCGCCGCGCAGGAGCGCGCCCACCTGCCGGTGCAGCATCGGGAGGTCGAGCGCCTCGAGGGCCTCGAAGTCCCATTCGCCCTTCGCGTCGCGCGGCGTCCGCACCCGGTCGACGTAGTAGTCGTCGAGCGAGAGGCCGATCGGGTTGAGGCCGTCGATCTGCAGCTGGACGGTGAGCCGCTTCAGGAAGGTGGTCTTGCCGGACGACGAGGGCCCCGCGACCGCGATGATCCGGATCCGGTCGCGCTGGGCCGCGATGCGGTCGGCCACGCGGCCGATGCGCTTCTCGTGGAAGCCCTCGGCCACGCGGATGAGCTGGGTGACCTGGCCGGTGATGCAGAGCTCGTTGAACGCACCGACCGAGGTCACGCCCATGCCCGAGAGCCACGCGTCGTGCTCGCGGACCATGTCGGTGGCGTCGCTGCCGGCGCGGGGCGGGGACGAGGGCCGGCGGGGGTCGCGCTTGCCGAGGTCGAGCTGCAGCACGCCGTCGTCGCCGTTCGCCGCGAGCTCGAAGCCGCCGATGGCGCCCGCCGAGGGCAGCAGCGGCCCGGTCGCGAGCGCGTAGACCTCGCCGCACGAGACGAGTCCCACGGTGGCCTGCCGGCGCACCCGCAGGAGCTGGGCGGCCTCGGTCCAGCCGCGCTCCCTGAACCAGGCCGCGGCCTCCTCGGTGGTCCAGGCCTCGAACCGGACCGGCACGTCCTCCTCCGCGAGCCGGCGCATGCCGTCCGCGATCGCGGCCGCGAGCCGGGCGGGCTCGCCCCGCTGCGCGCCGCGCACCCAGACCTCCTGCAAGGTGCCGCGCGACGGCCCGAGCCGCACCTCGAGCCCGGGCGCGAGCGCGTGGGCGGCCTCGAGCAGCGCGAGCCCGACCGTGGCGGCGTAGATCCGCCGCCCCTCGAGGTCGGCGACCGTGAGCGGCACGACCTTCCCGTCGCCGACGACCGGCGTCGCGAGGGAGACCGGCTTGTGGCCGAGGAGCGCGCCGACCACGAGGTGCCCGTCGAGCTCGCGGGGCAGCACGTCGACGAGCCGGACGCCGTTCGGCACCTCGCGCAGGACGCCGCCCACGTCGAGCCGGACGATCTCGGCCCGCGGGGTGGAGCGGCCGCGGAGGATGGTGGCGTGGCCGGAGGCCTCGAGCTCGCGCGCGAGCGTGCCGGCGTGCGCGCGGGCGAGCGCGAGCGCCGTCCCGGGGTCCTCGCGCTCGAGCCGCTCGAACGCGCCCGGGCCGAGGCGCAGGAGCGCGAGCGGGCCGTCGGCGGCGACGGTCGCGGGCTTCGCGGGGGCGGGGAGCCCGGCGGTCACGCCGAACGCGTCGCCCGGGCCGAGGCGGAGGACGTTCGGATCGCGCCGCAGCGTCGCGCCGCCCTCGAGCACGAGCCAGAGGTGGCCGCCGTCGCGGTCGGGCACCCGCGCGCCCGGCGGGAGCGCGACGCGCTCGCCGAGCGCGAGCAGCCGCTCGAGCGTGGGGGCCGGCAGGCCGGGGAGCGCGGGGGCCGCCATCGTGGGCGAGCCTAGCCCGCCCGCGGCTTCTCGTCATCCGGCGGCATGTACCGCGGCAGGCAGTCCGGGCACAGGCCGTGCGTGAAGCTCGCCTTCGTGCGCGCCGAGACGTACTTCTCGATCTTCTCCCAGTAGCCGTGGTCGTCGCGGATCCGCTTGCAGTGCATGCAGATCGGGAGGAGGCCCGAGAGCTCGCGCACCTCCGAGAGCGCCGTCGAGAGCTCCTGGTTGCGATCGCGGAGCTCGGCGGTGCGCTGCTCGACGAGGTCCTCGAGGGCGAGCTTCGCGCGACGGAGCGAGGCGATCCGCAGCTGGACGAGCGCGGCGACCAGGAGCGC
This sequence comes from Anaeromyxobacteraceae bacterium, assembly GCA_047602405.1. GTDB lineage: Bacteria > Myxococcota > Myxococcia > Myxococcales > Anaeromyxobacteraceae > Anaeromyxobacter. The sequence goes on along the minus strand of JASGHJ010000002.1, from coordinate 3,663,714 downwards.
GAACCCGAGCAGGCCGGCGGCGCGGGCCCACCAGGTCTGCCACCAGGCGGGGAGCACCTCGAACTCGAGCGCGCCCGGCGGGCCGAAGCGAAGGCCATCGTAGGTCGCGCGCGCCTCGAAGCGGTGGCGCCCGGGCGGCAGCCCGGTGTAGCGCGGCGAGGTGCCGCCCGCGTCGCGCCACTCGTCCTCGAGCCCGGTCATGCGGACCTGGTAACGCAGGGTGTGCCCGAGGGCGTACGCGGGGGCGCCGACCCGGAGCTCGGCCGTCGGCGTCCCGGAGGCGACCGGGGCGAGGGCGCCGAACGGCGGGTAGCGGCGCAGGCCGCCGAGGTTCGCCTCCAGCACGTGCGCGGCCGGAGGATCGACGTCGCGGTCCGAGGCGGACGCGTCGAAGCGGACGAGCCCCCCGGAGGTCCCCACCCAGATCGTCTCGCCCTCGACCAGAACCGCGTGCAGCGAGCAGTCCTCGTTGACCATGCCCTGCTGCCGGCCCACGTGGAGCGCCGGCGAGAGGCGCTCGAAGCCCTGCTCGGTGGAGAACCAGAGCCGGCCCACCGCGTCGGAGGCGGCCGCGTAGATTCTGGCTCGAGCGGAGCCCGTCGGCCCCCGTCCGGCGGGCGAGGACCTGGAGGCGGCCGTTCCGGAGCTGCACGTGCACGAGCCCCACCGGCTCCTCGAAGAACAGCCACGCGCTCGCGTCGGGCATCGTGGTCGCGCCGCGCACGCGCTTCAGCGGGAGGCCGTCGGCGGGGCCGAACGTGCGCCAGCGGCCGTCCGCCTCCCGCACCACGAGCCCTTCGGAGGTGCCGAACCAGAGCCGGCCGGCGAAGTCCTCGCTCACGCCGAGCGCCTGGATGGCGCGGCCGGGCTGGCGGAGCTCCGGCGGACCTTCGTGCACGAGCGCGCGGAGGGCGGGATCGAACCGGAGGATGCCGTCGAGCGCGTGGCAGACCCAGACCGTGCCGTGCGCGTCGACGAGCACGGCGTTGAGCTGCGTGCCGTGGTCCCCGAGGGGCGCCGTGACCGCGCGCCGGGCGCCGGGCTCGAGCCAGAGCGCCGGGCCGGTGGAGGAGAGCAGCCAGGTGCGGCCGGTGCGGTCGACCGCCACCGCCTTGATGCGCCGGCCCTCGGTGCCCGGGATCGGCGTCTCGATCGCGGGCGTGCCCCCGGGGTCCCGAGGTGCGCGAGCGCCGGAGCCGGGGGCTTCCAGCCACGCGGCGCCCTCGTCGCTGCCGAGGAGGAGCCTGCCGTCGGGGGCGCGGTGCACCGCCCAGACCACCGAGCCCTGCGTCGCGAACGCGGGCGCGAGCGCGCGGAGCCGGCCCTCGCCGAGGAGGCGCGCGAGCGTCGGCCCGACGATCCAGAGCGTCCGCTCGCGGTCCCGGAACACGGTGCGGACCCAGGGGAACGGCAGGCCGTCGGCCGGCCCGAGCACGGTGGTCGCGTCGCCCGCCACGCGGAGCGCCCCGCGGCCGGTGGGGAACCAGAGCGCGCCGTCGTGGTCGCGGAACGCGACCCCGTTCGCGGCGAGCGCGCCGGGCAGGAGCCGCGAGCGGTCCTCGAAGCGTCCCGAGGCCGCCGAGCGCACCGCGAGGACGTTGCCCGCCCCGGCCCAGAGCCGGCCCTGCCGGTCCTCGGCGAGGATGCGCGCGCCCTCGGCCGGCACGGCGGGGCCCGGCTCGAGGTCCCGCACCGTGCCGTCCGGCGAGAACCCGCGGATGATCCCGGGGCCCGCCGCGTAGAGCACCCCGCCCTCGCCCGAGGCGAGGGACGTGACCTGCACGCCGGTCCACGGCCGGCGACGGAACGTGAGCTCGCCTTCGAGCGAGAAGACCCCGTCGCGCGTGGCGACCCACGGCCGCCCGCGCGCGTCGAGGTCGAGGAAGCTGATCGAGGCCTCGTCGGGCTCGCCCTCGAGCCGCGCGAGCTCGACCTTCCCGTCGTGGATGCGCACGAGCCCCCGCGCCGTCGCGGCCCAGACGGCGCCCTCCGCGGTCGCGACCAGGCGGTGCACGTAGGACGACGGCAGCCCCTCCTGACGCGAGAAGCGCCGGACGCGCCCGCCCTCGTACCGGACGACGCCGTTCTCGCTCCCGATCCAGAGGAACCCGTCCGGCGTCTGCGTCACCGTGAGCGCCTGCCCCGAGGGCAGGCCCTGGTCCGGTCCGACGAGCTCGAACGGCAGGCGCCACCCCGCCGACGAGGGGCGAGGACATAGCGCGATCAGCGCCGCCGCCAGGGCGACCTTCCGTGCAGACGAGCGCATCGGCGTATCCCGGTGCGATCTCCGTGCCGGGCAGAACCCCTGGAACGGGCGAGAGGAGGGCCGATACCGGCGGGTGGGGTCGGACCCGGGGTGCCTCGCGATGGACGAAACGCGCGCGTGACCGCCGCGAGGCGCGCCCGCCGACCCGGGCAGGCCTCGCTCAGAGCACTCGGAGGAACAGGCACTTCAGGTAGCGCGTCTCGGGTGCGCCGAGCAGCACCGGGTGATCCCGGCCCGCGCCGCGCCGTTCGAGGAGCTGGACGCTCCGGCCGGCGTCGTTCGCGGCGTCGAGCACGAGCGCCTCGAGCGACGCCTCGTCGAGGTGGTAGCTGCAGGAGGCCGTCACGAGGACGCCCCCGGGCTTGAGGACCTGCATGGCGCGCAGGTTGATCTCCTTGTACCCGCGCTTCGCCGCCGGCAGGGCCTGCTTGTTCTTCGCGAACGCCGGCGGGTCGAGCACGACGAGGTCGAACGCCGGCTCCTTCTCCGCGAGGTCGCGCAGGTGGTCGAAGGCGTTTGCCTCGACGACCTCGAGGTTCGCGGCCCGGTTCTCGGCCGCGTTCTCCCTGAGCAGCGCCGCCGCGACCGGCTGCATCTCGATCGCGGTGACCTTCGCAGCCCGCCGCGCGAGCTGCAGCGCGAAGCCGCCGGCGTAGGAGAAGCAGTCGAGGCACTCGCCGCGCGCGTACTCGCCCGCGCGCACGTGGTTCTCGCGCTGGTCGAGGAACGCGCCCGTCTTCTGGCCGGCGAGGAGGTCGAGCTTCATCCGGACCTCGCCCTCCCGCAGCATGACCGGGCCGGGCGCCGGCCCGCGGAGCACGCCCTTCACCTGCTCGAGCCCCTCGAGCTCGCGCACGCGCACGTCGTTGCGCTCGAGGACGGTGCGCAGGCCGAGCGCCTGCTCGAGGAGCTCCGCGAGGAGCGGCTTGCGCCGGTCGGTCGCGGGCACGAGGGTCTGCATGACGCCCACGTCGCCGTAGCGATCGACCACGAGGCCGGGGAGGAGGTCCGCCTCGCCGTGCACGAGCCGCACGAACGGCTCGTCGCCGAAGGTCCGCCGCCTCAGATCGATCGCGGAGGCGAGCCGCGCGGCGAGGAAGGCCTCGTCGATGGCCTCGTCCTCGCGCGTGACCATCCGGATGGCGATCTGCGACCGCGCCGACCAGAACGCCTTGCCGAGGAACTTCCCCCGGCCGTCGACCACCGCGACGACGTCGCCGGACTCCGCCCCGCCGTCGGCCTCGACGTCCGAGCGGTACACCCAGGGGTGCCCGCCGGCGATCCGGTCCGCGCCGCGGCGGCTGACCTTGACCTTCTTCTCCGTGTTCATCGGGGGCAGGTCTTACCACTTCCCGCGCAGGTACTGCTTCGGCCAGGGGCCCTCGTGCTTCAGGACGTGGGCCGCCCGGAGCGGGAAGTTCGGGTCCCGCAGCATCTCGCGGGCGAGGAGGACCATGTCCGCCTGCCCGGACCGGACCACGTGATCGCACTGCTCAGGGGAGGTGAGCATGCCGACGGCGGCCGTGGCGACGCCGGCCTCGCGGCGGATGCGCTCGGCGAAGGCCGTCTGGTAGCCGGGGCCGGCGGGGATCTTCTGCTTCGGGGAGAGGCCGCCCGAGGAGACGTCCACGAGGTCGACGCCGAGCGGCTTCACCGCGCGGCAGAGCTCCACCGACTCGTCCACGTTCCAGCCGCCCTCTGCCCAGTCGGTCGCCGAGATGCGCAGCACCACCGGCAGCTCCTCCGGCCAGACCTTCCGGATGGCCTGGACCACCTCGCGCACGAGGCGGGTGCGGTTCTCGTGCGAGCCGCCCCACCGGTCGGTGCGCTGGTTCGCGAGCGGCGAGAGGAACTGGTGGAGGAGGTAGCCGTGCGCGGCGTGGACCTCGGCGATCTTGAAGCCCGCCTCGCGCGCGCGGCCGGCGGCCTCCGCGAAGGCGCGGATCACCGCCGCGATGCCGGCCTCGTCGAGCGCCTCCGGGTGCGGGTAGCCCGCGTCGAAGTCGACGGCGCTCGGGCCCACGACCTGCCAGCCGCCCTCGGCGGGCGGCACCGCGGCGCGGCCTTCCCACGGGGCGGCGGTGGAGGCCTTCCGGCCCGCGTGCGCGAGCTGGATGCCCGCCGCGGCGCCGTGCGCCTCCACGAAGTGGACGATCCGCGCGAAGGCCTCGGCCTGCGCGTCGTTCCAGAGCCCCAGATCCTGCGGCGAGATGCGGCCGCGCGCCTCGACGCCGGTCGCCTCGGTGAAAACGAGGCCGGCCCCACCCACCGCGCGCGCGCCGAGGTGCACGAGATGCCAGTCGTTCGGAACGCCGTCCTTCGCGGAGTACTGGCACATCGGCGAGACGCCGATGCGGTTGCGGAGCGTGACGGAGCGGAGGGAGAGGTGATCGAAGAGGTGGGCCATGGCAGCATTCATGGCCGCGACGGGGGCCGGGCGCAAGGCTGCCGGCCAGGTCGACCGTCGGCGTGGTTCGAGCCCTGCGACCTGCTACCGCGGGTCGCCGCGGCCGGCGTCGTCGTCCGGCTGCCACGAGACGCCGAGGAGATCCCGCTCGACCGGAGGCCCCTCGAGCCGGAGCGGTGCCGTCTCGTCGGGCGCCTCCTCGTCGCGGAGGTCGCCGTCGAGCTCGTGCGTGTCGTCGCGGTCGGGCGGGCCGGCGGGGGCTCGCTCCGTGTCGGGCGCGGCCCTCCTCGACCGCGTTCGCCGCGGGCGGGTCGAAGGGCGAACGCGAGGCCCCATCAGCCAGCGGAAGGCCGCCCGCGCGACGAACACGTGAACCGCGAACCCCACGATCGCGACGAACGCGCGGGCGAGCCCGCGGGAGAGGCGTCTTCTGGCCATGGGCGGTCCCTTCGAGCCTCGAAGGTGCCCACCGGCGGCGGGCCGGGCAGGGCACGCGGGCGCCCGGATGCGCAGCGTGCAGGCATGAGCCCGAGACACGACGAAGGGAAGGGCGCCGGGATCCGTCAGCCCGAGGTGCCCGCCGGCGGGGTGAACGCACCCGCGGACGTGCCCATGCCGACCGACCAGCCGATGGTGCCCGGCCGCCAGGCCGAGCCGGACGTGCACGTGCCGCGGCCGGGCGGCGAGCCGGAGATCCCGGGGCGCATCCCGGATCCCGAGATCCCGACGCCCCGCGAGCTGCCGCAGCCCGGGGGCGGCGGCGCTCCCGAGCGGCTGTAGCGGGGCAGCTACCGGGCCGCGACCGCGTCGAGCGCGCGCGCGGCGGCCTCGATCATGGGGCGCGCGGTCACTGGCTGGCCGGTCGCCTTCTTCATCCAGACGTCCGGCGAGAGGCGGCCCGCGCTCGCCATGCGCTCGAACTCGGCGCCGAGCGTGTTCGCCGGCCGCGCGTCCATGTGCGCCTCGATCTGCGCGGCGATGACGTGGCCAAGCGGGTAGTCGGGGATGTAGAGGTCGCGGTTCACCATGTGCGAGTAGATCGCGAGGAGCGGCACGTCCTTCGCGCCGAGCACCGGCGCGTACCACCGGTTCCAGACCTCCTTCGCGATCCCGACCGTCGCCTCGCGGAGCTGCGCAGGCGTCGCCTTCGGGTGGTCGTACATCCAGTGCCACATCCTCAGATCGACGAGCGCGACGCCGGCGATCTCGAAGGTGCTCCAGAGCCGGTCGAGCGCCTCGAGCCGGCGCGCCTCGGCGTCCGGGCCCGGGAGGCCCAGCACCTCGAGATCGCGCGCCTGGAAGACGAACGCGAGGGCCTCGGTGAACGCCGTGTTCGGCACGCCCCGGAGCAGCGTCGAGTCCACCTGGTAGAGGCTGCACACCTGCTCGACGTTGTGGCCGAGCTCGTGGACCGCGATGTTGAAGCCCTTGTAGTCCATGCCGTCGGCGTTCACCCGGGTGCGCAGGTGGGGCTTGTCCCCGCGCCGGGCGGCCTCGAGCGCGTGGCCCGAGCCGCGGGCCGGGTCGACGGTGATGTGCGCGGCGAAGAAGGCCGCGCGCTCCGGCGTGAAGCCGAGCTTCTGGAGGGTCAGCGGGAGCGCCTTCTCGAACGCGGCGGGCGTCGGGTAGCGGGCGCGGGTGATCTTGTCGAGCTCCGCCTCGGGCATCGCCGGCTTCGCCTTGAAGCCGGGGTACCAGACGTCGAACGGCTCGAGCGGGCGACCGAGGCGGGTCGAGACGAGCTTCCCGATGCGCGCGATCTCCGGCGCGCCGAGCACCTCCTCGAGCGTCGCGACGACCCGCGCCTCCGGGAGCTCGCGGTCCATCAGGAACCCGCGGGCGATCTGCGTCGGCGCGGCCGGCGAGTAGGGGTCCATCGCCCTCGCGGCGCGGAAGTTCCCGAGGATGCGCGCGAAGCGGACGTCGGCCTCGCGGGCGGGGTCGACCTTCGCGCGGGGGGGCTTGCCGTTCTCGATCTCGGCGGCCGGCGCGGGCGCGACCGCGTTCGTCCACGGGTTCCAGTCGACGGTCGGATCGTCGATCACCGCGGCCGGGATCGTCTGCGTGACGATCCGCTCCATCACCTTCGCGATGGCGCGCTGCCGGACGACGCCGTCCGGCTGCCCGTACCAGGCCTTCAGCTCGTCGCGGAGGTTCCAGTGCGAGAGGAGGCGCTTGCCCTTCGGGAAGGGCCGGGCCCCCTGATCGTCGACGACGTGGTGGACCCACACGTTGTAGCCCGCGACGTAGGCGTCGGCCTCGGCGCTCGCGCGCGCGATGCCCTGCATCACGGCGGCCGGCACGCGCATCGAGAAGCGATCCGCCAGCCGGGCCTCGGCCCACTGCCGCGTGGTCCACGTCTCGCCCTGCGCCACGCGCTCGTCGAGCGTCGTGAGCGGGAAGTTGAGGAGGACCGCGAAGGCGATCTTCTGGTCGAAGAGGTCGTCGTTGAAGTGCGCGGTCGGGTCGAACGCCGCGAGGAGGGGGTCGAGCGGCTGGAGCGGGCCGAGGTCGAGGTCGGCGCCGCTGCGGAGCGTGCGGCCCATCTCGAGGCCGTTCCCCTCGAGCGCCTCGATCGCGGCCTCGAGCCGCGAGAAGCCCGCGTCGAGGGCGGGGCCCTTCGGGAGGAACTGCGCCTCGCAGAACGCCTGGAAGGCCTTCCCGTCCCCGTCGGCCGGCCGCCAGAGCGAGGCCGCCTGGGCGACGCCGCGCTCGATCCGCGCGCGCTCGGGCTCGCCGTGCTTCGCGACGAGGGCCTTCACGGTGAGCGCGGCCGGCTGCGAGAGCGCGGGCGGCGGGGTGGGGGCGGCGGCGAGCAGCGCGAGGGCGAGGGGTGCGAGGGTCGGCATGGCCGCCGCACTGTATCCGGATCCAGGGACCGACGAAGCGGTGACCCCGACAGGGCGTGCAGCGATCACGGCGCCCGGCGGGCCGGGGTGCTACCAAGCGTCCAGAGCCCCTGCCTTCCCCGAGGACACCGGATGACCCGCCTGACGCTGATCCACGCGCTCGCCCTCACGGCCGCGCTCGCCGCCTGTGGCGGCGGCGGCTCGAACGGCTCGAAGCCCGACACGCTCCCGCCCACGCAGGTCGACTGCAAGAAGGGCACGGCGAAGCTGACCGGGCACTTCACGTCGCCGAACGAAGAGGTGCCGGTCGCGGGCGGCATCGTCTCCGTCGCGAGCGCCCCGGGCTGCACCGCCTCCACCGGGGGCGACGGCGCCTTCGAGCTCGACGGCCTGCCGCCCGACGCGACGACGGTCACCATCGACCGCGGTCACTTCCACGGCACGGGCCCGGCGACGCCGGGCACGCCGGTGACGGTGAAGATCGACGCGGCCTCGGTGAAGATCGGCTACGTGCCGGGCGACTTCGACTCCATCGAGTCGCTCGTGGCCGGCCTCGGGTTCACGCCGGCCCCGCTCTCGATGGGCGCCCTGGCCCAGGCCGCGACCAACCTCGCCTCCTACGACGTCCTGCTGCTCAACTGCGGCCTCGACGAGGGGTACGTCACCGACGCCGCCACGAAGGCCGCCCTCACCGGCTGGGTGAACGCGGGCGGCGTGCTCTACGCCTCCGACTACGCGGGCATCTACGTCGACGCCTACTTCAACGGGAAGGTGAAGTACCTCTCGCCCGACATGTACCAGGGCGTGGACGGGACCCAGACCGCGAAGGTCGAGGACGAGGCGCTCGCCCGGGCGCTCGGCAAGGGCACCGCGGAGATCAACTTCGACCTCGGCGCCTGGGTGGTCATGAGCGGCGCGGGCGCCGGCACCGACGTCCTGCTCAGCGGCCCCGTCGACACCTACGACGTCGGCAAGCTCACGGGGAAGCCGTACGCGGTGCAGTTCGCGGCGGGGGCCGGCCGGGTGACCTTCACCTCGTTCCACGACGAGGCCCAGACCACGGCCGACATGCAGACCCTGCTCGAGCAGATGGTCTTCGGGCTCTAGCCCGCCCGCGCCGCGGCCGCGAGGCCGCGCTCGAGGTCCGCGAGGAGGTCCTCGGTCCCCTCGATGCCGACCGAGAGCCGCACGAAGCCATCGGCGATGCCGAGCTTCTCGCGGGTCTCCTTCGGCACCGAGGCGTGCGTCATGATGGCCGGGTGCTCGGCGAGGCTCTCGACGCCGCCGAGCGACTCGGCGCAGGCGAAGATCTCGAGCGCCTCGAGGAACGCCTTCGCCGCGGGCAGCCCGCCCTTCACCACGAACGAGAGCATCCCGCCGAAGCCGCGCATCTGGCGCCTCGCGAGCGCGTGCTGCGGGTGGCCCTCGAGGCCCGGGTACGTCACCTTCTCGACCTGCCGGTGCTTCTCGAGGAACCGCGCCACCGCCATCGCGCCCTGGGCGTGGCGCTCCATGCGGACGTGCAGGGTCTTGAGCCCCCGCAGCACGAGGAAGCTGTCCATCGGGGAGGCCACGCCGCCCACCGCGTTCTGCAGGAACCGGATCTTCTCGGCGAGGGCGTCGTCCGCCGTGACGATCGCGCCGCCCACCACGTCGGAGTGACCGTTCAGGTACTTCGTCATCGAGTGCACGACGACGTCGACGCCGTGCTCGAGCGGCCGCTGGAAGTAGGGCGTCGCGAAGGTGTTGTCGACCACCGACCGCGCGCCGTGCGCCCTCGCGATCCCGGCGACCGCCGCGAGGTCCACGATCTTGAGCATCGGGTTGGTCGGGCTCTCGATCCAGACGAGGCGCGTGTCCTTCCGCATCGCGCGCTCGACGTTCGCGGGATCGGTCATGTCGACGTAGTCGAACGTGAGCCCCAGCCGGCGGAAGACCTTGTCGAAGATGCGGAAGGTCCCGCCGTAGACGTCGTCGGACGCCACCACGTGGCCGCCCGCGTCGAGGAGGTGGAGCACGCAGTCCGTCGCGGCGAGCCCCGAGGCGAAGGCGAAGCCGTGCCTCCCGCCCTCGAGCGCGGCGAGGCAGGCCTCGAGCGCGAAGCGGGTGGGGTTGTGCGAGCGCGAGTACTCGAAGCCCTTGTGCACGCCCGGGCTCGACTGCGCGTACGTCGAGGTGAGGTACACCGGCGTCATCACCGCGCCGGTGGTGGGGTCGGGCTTCTGGCCCGCGTGGATCGCGAGCGTGTCGATCGAGAACTTGCGGTCGGAGGTCGCCATGGCGGGCGGGAGGTTAGCCTTGCCGGGCCCGGAGCGCCACGCCGGGGAGGGCGCCCGGCAGGGGCTCCGCCGCTCACGGCGGCGCCGGAGCGAGCGCCGCGAGCCCGTGGGCGACGGCCGACGCGAGGTTCTCGACGAGATCGCCGCGCGCGCCGGCGAGGTAGAGCCCTGGCGCGACGCGCCAGACACCCCGGCGGACGGGAAGGGGATCGGCCCCCCGCGTGGCGGCGACGAGCATCGGCAGCACCTTGTCCTCGAGCCGCAGCGCCGTGTCGAGCGCGAACAGGGTGAGGTGCGGCCTGAGCGCCCGCACCCGGGCGAGGAACGCCTCCACCTCGCCCGCCACGAGGTGCTTCGGCGGTCCGCTCTTCAGCTCGAGGTAGGCGAGCCGTCCCTCGAGCGCGAGCACGACGTCGAGGTCGCCGCCCACGCCCGGCGAGCCCGACCGCACGCCCACCGCGACGTCCGCGGAGAGCCTGCGTCCGAGCTCGCGCGCCACCCACCACTCGAGCGTGCCGCCGAAGCTCCGCGCCGGGTGCACGAGGCGCACGCGCGCGTCGGGGAGCCGGACGGCGAGCCCGAGCGCGACGAGCTCCTCGGCCGCGCGCTCGGCCTCGAGGCCCTCGAGGTAGCGGCTCGCGTCGGCCGGCCGGAAGGGCCCGTCCGCGAGGATCGCGTCGCGCAGGAACAGCCGGAACCCGTAGCGCCGCAGCGCCGCCGAGACCCGGTCCGCCGCGGCCTCGTCGAGGTCGCGCGGGAAGGGGAGGTCCGGCCGGGCGAGCCGGGGCGAGAGCCCGCGGCGCACGAGCATCGCGAGCGCCTCGCCCACCCCGGGCGCCGGCGCCTCCCGCGGCGCGGCGCGGCGGGCCGCGGACCGTTCGAGCTCCCGCGCGGAGAGGCGGCGAGGCATGCCGTGAACGGCGCCCGTTCCGGCCGCCGGGTCAGCGGAGCCGGTCCCCCAGGAACTCGATGAGGTCGATCTTGGTGACGATGCCGGTCACCTTCTCGCCCTCCTTCACGACGGCGACGTTGTCGTCGTTGAAGATCTCGCGCAGGCGGCCGACCGGGGTGTCGAGCGTGACGACGCCCTGCAGCGGCTGCACCAGCGGCTCCACGATCTCGGAGAGGCGGTGCTTGCCCTCGAGGAGGAAGTTGAGGAGGTCGTACTCGTGGATCATGCCGATGGCGCGGCCCGCGTCGTCGACGACCGGCATCTGCGAGACGTCGTGCTCGCGCATGCGCTTCACGACCGACTCGACCTTGTCGGTGCGCCTCGCGCTGAACACCTCGCCGCGGCGGCCCGACAGCACGTCCTTCACGGTGGCCTGCGCGAGCGACTCGGTGCCCTCGACCGGGAAGCCGTTGTCGCGCATCCACTCGTCCGAGTAGAACTTCGAGATGTAGGCGCGCCCGCCGTCCGGCAGCGGCACGACCACGATCTTGCCCTTCGGGAGCTCCTTCGCGATCTGCACGGCGACGTGGACCGCCGCGCCGGAGGAGCCGCCCGCGAAGATGCCCTCCTCGCGCGCGAGCCGCCGGGCCATCGCGAAGGCCTGCGCGTCGTTCACCTGGCGGACGTCGTCGAGGACCGTGAGGTCCATCGCGCCGCACATCATGTCCTCGCCGATGCCCTCGACCTTGTAGACGTGAGGCTGGGAGAGCTTGCCGGTCTTGAACATCGAGAAGTAGACCGAGCCGATGGGGTCGGCGCCGACGTTCAGGAGCTTCGGGTTCTTCTCCTTCAGGAACTTGCCCGCGCCGCTCATCGTCCCGCCGGTGCCGACGCCCGCGACGAACGCGTCGATGCGCCCCTCGCACTGCTCCCAGAATCTCCGGGCCGGTCGAGCGGTAGTGCGCCTCGATGTTGTCCGGCGAGTGGTACTGGTTCACGTAGAAGCTGTTGGGCGTCTCGGCGGCGATGCGCTTCGCGACCGAGTAGTAGCTCTCCGGCGAGTCGGCGGGGACGTTCGTGGGGGTGACCACCACGGTCGCGCCGAAGGCCTTCAGCGTGTCCTGCTTCTCCTTCGACATCTTGTCCGGCATCGTGAAGATGCAGCGGTAGCCCTTCACCGCCGCGGCGAGCGCGAGGCCGACGCCGGTGTTGCCGCTCGTGTTCTCGACGATGACGCCGCCCTTCCTGAGCAGGCCCGCCTTCTCGGCCTTCTCGATCATGTGGACGGCCATGCGGTCCTTGATGGCGCCGCCGGGGTTCAGGTACTCGAGCTTCGCGAGGACGTTCGCGCCGTTCGGGTCGACGACCTTGTTGAGGCGGACGAGCGGGGTGTGGCCGATCGCCGACAGGACGTTCTCGTGGTGGCTCATGCGCTCGCTCCCGGCCGGGACCGGAGAAGGGTAGAAGACTCGCGGTTATAGGCAAGGCCGTCCGGCCGCGTCAACGCGGCGCCCCGCCCGGCTGCGCGCCCCGGAGGCAGGTGCCCGGCCCCCGGGCAGCGGGAATCTCGCCCCGCCGCGCGTCCGGCGTTGACCCGCACGCGCGCGATTCCCTACGGTGGACCCTCATGCCGCCGCTCGCGACCGCCATCACGCCGGGTGAATCGATCGCCCTCGGGCACGCGCTGCCCGCCTGGGCCGTCCTGCCGTTCGTCCTGATGCTGCTCTGCATCGCGATCCTGCCGCTCGCGGCCGGCCACCTCTGGGAGCCCAACCGGAACAAGGCGCTCGTCTCCGCGCTGCTCGGGCTGCCGGTGCTGGCGTGGATCTCGCTCCTGCAGCCGGACGTCGTGCGCCACACCGCCGAGGAGTACGCGGCGTTCATCCTGCTCCTCGGGACCCTCTACACCATCTCCGGCGGGGTGGTGGTCCGCGGCACGCTCGCCGGCACGCCCGGCTCGAACGCGGTGTTCCTCGCGATCGGCGCGGTGCTCGCCTCCGTCATCGGCACGACCGGCGCCTCGATGGTGCTCGTGCGTCCGATGCTCCGCGCGAACTCGATCCGCCGGCGCAAGGCGCACGTGTTCGTGTTCTTCATCTTCGTGGTCTCGAACGCGGGCGGGCTCCTCACCCCGCTGGGCGATCCGCCGCTCTTCCTGGGGTTCCTGCGCGGGGTGCCGTTCCTCTGGACGCTGCGGCTTTTCCCGGCGTGGCTGATGGTGAACGCGGCGCTGCTCGTCCTCTTCTACATCGTCGACTCGCAGATCTTCCGGCAGGAGGACCTCGAACGCAGGAACGAGGACCTCGACCAGGTCGCGGTGGGCCACGTGCTCCCCGTCCACGTGGCCGGGAAGCGGAACCTCGCCTACCTCGCGGCGGTGGTGGTGCTGCTCCTCGTCTGCGGCGTGTACGGCGCGCCGGTCTGGGCGCAGGGGCTCGGGCTGCTCGTGCTGGGTGGCCTCTCGCTCGTCACGACGCCGGGGGAGCTCCGGGCGGAGAACGCCTTCTCCTGGGGTCCCATCGTGGAGGTGGCCGTGATCTTCGCCGGGATCTTCGCGACGATGATCCCCGCGCTCGAGATCCTCAACGCCCGCGGCGCCGCGCTGGGGCTCACCGAGCCGTGGCAGTTCTTCTGGGCCTCGGGCGCGCTCTCGTCCTTCCTCGACAACGCGCCCACCTACCTCGCGTTCGCCTCGGCCGCGAGCGGGCTCGCCGGCACCGACGCGGCCCGGCTCGCCGAGCTCGTCGCGTCGCCGCGGGGCGCGAGCCTGCTCCAGGCCGTCGCGCTCGGCTCGGTGCTCATGGGCGCGAACTCGTACATCGGGAACGGCCCCAACTTCATGGTCAAGGCGATCGCCGAGGCGAACGGCGTCCGGATGCCGAGCTTCCTCGGCTACATGGCCTGGAGCGGCGCCGTGCTCGTCCCGCTCTTCGTCGCGGTGACCTTCGTCTTCATGCGTTAGCGCGGCATTTGGGGCGCGGCCGGTGCTCCACCGGGTGTTATCCTCCGGTGCGTGAGGCTGGCCCTCCTCTCGGACCTGCACGCGAACCTCGAGGCCCTGGAGGCCTGCCTCGCCCACGCCCAGGCGGCCGGGGCCGAGCAGTGGGCCTTCCTGGGCGACCTCGTCGGCTACGGCCCGGACCCGGTCGCGGTGATCGACCGGGTGGCGGGGTTCGCCAGGCGGGGCGCCGCGGTGGTCCTCGGCAACCACGACGAGGCCGCGCTCGAGGGCGACACCGAGTTCATGAACGGCCCCGCCGCGGAGGCCGTGCGCTGGACCCGCCAGCAGCTGGGCGAGCGAGAGCGCGAGTTCCTGCGCGGCCTGCCGCTCTCGGTGAGCTGGGGCGACGTGCTCCTGGTGCACGCCTCGGCCGAGGCGCCGAAGGAGTGGATCTACGTGAACGACACCTACCGCGCCCAGCGCTGCTTCGAGCGCTCCACGGCGCGGTTCGTCTTCGTCGGCCACGTGCACGAGCAGGCGCTCTACTTCGAGGGCCCCCACGGGCGCCCGGTGCCGTTCTCCCCGAAGCCGGGCGTGCCGATCCCCACCCCCATCCACCGCCGGTGGCTCGCGGTGGTCGGCTCGGCCGGCCAGCCGCGCGACGGCAACACCGCCGCGGCCTACGCGATGGCCGACCTCGCGAAGCACACGCTCACCTTCCACCGCGTGCCCTACGACTGGCGCACCGTCGCCCGGAAGATGCGCGACGCGGGCCTCCCGGAGCTGCTCGCGCAGCGGCTCGAGCGGGGGGGCTGACGCGTGCCGCGCGTCGAGCCCGGCAGCGTCGTCGACGGCTTCACCGTGGGCGCGCCCGTCCACGAGGGCGGCATGGCGGTGCTCCACCGCGTCAGCCGCGAGGACCAGGGGTTCCCGCTCCTGATGAAGGTGCCGCGCATCGGCCCCGGCGAGCCGGCCGCGACCATCATCTCGTACGAGGTCGAGGCGATGGTCATGGCGGCGCTCCAGGGGCCGGCCGTCCCGCGCTTCGTGGCCGCAGGCGACGTCGCGGTCCTGCCGTACATCGTGATGGAGCACGTGGACGGCCGGCCGCTGCAGGAGTGGGCCGACCGGGCGCCGCTCCCGGCGGACGAGGTGGCCCGCCTCGGCGCCGCGCTCGCGACCGCCGTGCACCTCCTCCACCAGCAGGAGGCGATCCACCTCGATTCTCAAGCCCGGGAACGTGCTCGTGCGGCCGGGCGGGGAGGCGGTACTCGTCGACTTCGGGCTCGCGCACCACGGCCACTTCCCGGACCTCCTCGCCGAGGAGACCACCCGGCCCATCGGCTCGGCGCCGTACATGTCGCCCGAGCAGATCGTCGGCGTCCGCTCGGATCCGCGCAGCGACGTCTTCGCGATCGGGGCGATCCTCTACCAGCTCGCGACCGGGCGGCTCCCGTTCGGGCACCCCACCGGCGAGGCCGGCCTGCGCCGCCGGCTCTGGCGCGATCCGGTCCCGCCCCGCGCGCTCGCCCGCGACCTGCCGCCCTGGCTGCAGGAGATCATCCTGCGCTGCCTCGAGGTGGACGGGCGGGCCCGCTACCCGACCGCGGCACAGCTCGCGCTCGACCTCGCCCACCCGGACGAGGTCGCGGTGGGCGAGCGCGGGAAGCGGCTCCGCCAGGCGGGGCCGCTGCGGGTGCTGAAGCGCTGGGTGAAGGCGGCCGGCTACGAGCCGGCGCCGATCCCGCGCCCCTCGGTGCAGCTCTCGCAGGCGAGCATCGTGATGGTCGCCGTCGCCACCGGCCACGCCGACGAGGCGCAGCTCACGGCCCTGCGCGAGGTGGCCCGCCGCGACATGGCGGCCGACCCGGCGGCGCGGCTCGCCGCGGTCACGGTCATCCGGCCCGCCTCCGAGCTCGGCGGCAGCGGCCTCGACGACCACGCCACCGGCCACCGCATCAAGGAGCTCGTCGCGCTCCGCCACTGGGCCGAGCCCCTCGCGCTGCCCGCCGCGCGGGTCTCGTTCCACGTGCTCGAGTCGGCCGACACCGCGGAGGCGCTCCTCCGCTACGCGCGCATGAACGCGGTCGACCACGTGGTCATCGGCGCGCCGCCCCGCGGGGCGCAGATGCGGGGCATGCTCGGCTCGGTCTCCTCCGACGTGTCGCCCGACGCCATGCCCGAGGCGCTGAAGTTCTTCGGCGCGCTCGGCACGGTGTCGACGAAGGTCGCCGCCGAGGCGCCCTGCACGGTCACGATCGTCCGGCCACGCGGGCCGGCCTGAGCGCGGGCCCCCGGCGGGGCGGTGCCCGGCACGGCAGGCGACCGGTCTCCCCGGCCCAGGTGCTCGGCCCCAGGTGCCAGAAGTCGAGGCAGCCGGTCGCCTCGATCCCGGGCAACGTGGCGGCTCCCTGACGTCGAACGCGGGCCTTTCGTGCACCTTGCACGGAGAACGGCCGGGCATGCCACGTGCAGAATGTCCCTCCCGGGCCGGCCGCTGCACGGCGGACGGTCAGTACGCCCGAACTTCAGACACGCTCGCCACCCCCGAGGAGTCCATGACCCGTCCCGCCGCTCCCTCGACCGCCCGTGCCTGGGCCACCCGCCTCGCCCTCGGCGGGCTCGCGCTCGCCGCGCCGCTGATCGCCCTCGCCGAGGACGCGCCGCCCGCGAAGATCGACACGGGCGACACGGCCCTCGTGCTCGTCTCGGCCGGCCTCGTGATGCTCATGACGCCGGGCCTCGCCTTCTTCTACGGCGGCCTCGTGCGCGCGAAGAACGCCGTCCAGACGATGAACCTCTCGATCGTCTGCATGGCCTTCATCGGCGTGCTGTGGGCGGTGGTCGGCTACAGCCTCTCGTTCTCTCCGGGCGGCAAGCTCGACGCCTTCATCGGCGGCCTCTCCTGGTCGTTCCTCACCGGCGTCGGCGACGCGCCGGAGGCCTCGCTCTCGGCCACCATCCCGCACTCCGCCTTCATGCTCTTCCAGGGCATGTTCGCGGTCATCACCCCGGCGCTGATCTCCGGCGCCCTCGTCGAGCGGGTGCGGACGAAGGCGTTCGTGCTCTTCACCGCGCTCTGGAGCCTCATCGTCTACTCGCCGGTCGCGCACTGGGTCTGGGCCCCGGGCGGCTGGCTCCGCGGCCTCGGCGTCCTCGACTTCGCCGGCGGCACCGTCGTCCACATCAACGCCGCCGCCGCCGCCCTCGTCGGCGCGATCGTGATCGGCAAGCGCGCGAACCTGCGGAGCCCGACCGTGCTCCCGCACAACGTGCCCTTCGCGATCCTCGGCATGGGCCTGCTCTGGTTCGGCTGGCTCGGCTTCAACGGCGGCTCCGCGCTCGCGGCGAACGGCCTCGCCTCGACCGCCTTCGTGAACACCTTCTTCGCCCCCGCGGCCGCCGCCGCGGCCTGGGGCCTCGCCGAGCTCTTCCTCCACGGCAAGATCTCCGGCGTCGGCCTCGCCTCCGGCGCGGTCGCCGGCATGGTCGCCATCACCCCCGCCGCGGGCTTCGTGAAGCCGGCCTCCGGCCTCGTCATCGGCGGCCTCGCCGCGCTCGCGTCCTTCACGGCCATCCGCATCCGCCCGAAGCTCGGGCTCGACGACTCGCTCGACGTCTTCGCCGTCCACGGCGTCGCGGCCACGCTCGGCGCGCTCCTCACCGGGGTGTTCGCGTCCACCGCGGTCAACTCGGCCGGGGCGGATGGATCCCTCGTGCTCCTCGGGAAGCAGGCCCTGGGGGTCGTCGTGACGATGGCCTTCTCCGGGGTGCTGTCGTTCGGGCTCTACAAGGTCGTCGGGGCGATCACGCCGCTCGCGGCGGACCAGCAGGACCAGTGGGCGGGCATGGACCAGGTCGACGCGGGCGAGCGGGCGTACATCTCGGGGGATTCCGACTCGACCGGCGCGGCGGCGCCTTCGGCCGCCGCGTCCAGCGTGCCGGCTGCGGTGGCGCAGTAGGGTAGGTCGGAGTCCGGGTGTCGGGGGCCCGTCCGCTCGAGAGAGCGGGCGGGCTTCTCATTCTTGGGGAGACGGAGGCGGAGGCGGAGGCGGAGGCGGAGGCGGAGGCGGAGGCGGAGGCGGAGGCGGAGACGGAGACGGAGACGGAGGCGGAGGGGGGGCAGACCCGGACTGCCCGACTCGGAGTGAATGTTCCCGCTGGCGGGTGAGGGGGCCGTCACTCTTGTGATTGGGCGGTCGCCGGCCTCCTTGCGGCTGTGGGCTGCGTCTGCTTGGACGGCGCACGTTTCCTGCCGGGCCACCGCTCGCGTTCGCTCGGTCCCGGGGCCCGTCATGAAACCTGCGCCGGGAAGGGGGCAGACGCAGCCCACAGCCGAAAGGAGCCTCTCCATGTCCTCCACCTTCATCGCGTACGACGTCGCCCTCGCCGTCATCGCCTCTCTCCGCGACCTTCGCGGCGCGCTCGCGCGGCGCGACGCCTCGCTCGCCGATCAGCTCTCCCGCGCGGCGTCGTCCATCCCGCTCAACCTCGCGGAGGGCAACCGGCGCGTGGGCAAGGATCGCCTCCACTCCTTCCGCATCGCCGCCGGCAGCGCGGACGAGGTCCGGGCGGCGCTCCACGTCGCCCTGGCGTGGGGCTACGTTTCCTCCGCCGACGCGGAGCCTGCCCTCCGCGCCTGCGATCGCCTCCTCGGCATGCTCTGGCGCCTCACGGCGCCGCGGGCGGCGTAGTCGCCTGCCGGGCGGGGCCGGGGTGGCCCCGCCCGGACCGGCCTCACCGGGTGAGCCCGCGGAGCAGCCGCTGCACGCGATCCGCGGGCGCGAGGGCCGGCTGCACGGCCTCGCAGGCGAGATACCCGAGTGCCTCGGCCACGTCGAGGCACGCCTGGACCTCGGAGGCCGACCCGAGCGCGACGCGGAAGTGGTGAGGGCGGTCCTTACCCGCGCGGCGGTTGCCCTCGGCGACGTTCAGCGGAACGGAGGTGACCGCACGGCGGAGCTGGTCTGCGAGCGAGGGATCGTGGCGGGCGACGAGCGGGATGACGGAACGCACGGCTCTCGCGAGCTGGATGGCGACGGCGTAGGCGTGGAAGGTGGGGGTGCAGGAGATGGAGGAGGAAGACATCGGGAGGTTCCTTTCGGTTGGGGGCTGCGTCTGCCCCACCTCCCGGCGCAGGTTTCGTGACGGGCCCAGGGTCGAGCGCGACGAGCGGTGGCCCGGCGCGAAACGTGCGCCGTCCCACCAGACGCAGCCCCCAATCGAAAGGCCGGAGACAGCCCCTCATCCACGTGAGGCGGATCGCGATCGGGATCGGGACCTGGGATCGGGATGTGGGAGTCGGGATGTGGGAGTCGGGATGTGGGAGTCGGGATGTGGGAGTCGGGATGTGGGACAGATCGCGACTCCCGATCCCGATCCCCATCTCGATCCCGATCCCAGATCCCGATCCCGATCCCGATCCCAGATCCCGATCCCGATCCCGATCCCGATCTCGATCCCGATCTCGATCTCGATCCCGATCCCTCCCAAAAGAGTACCGCCCCCGCCCGGACTCTCCGGGCGGGGGCGGCTTGCGGGTCCAGGGCCCCGCTGTCCTGCTCGAACCTACGCGTGGATGTCGCGGTCCTTCGTTTCCGGCATGAACAGCGAGCCGATCACGAAGGTCATGAGCGCGACGCCGATCGGGTACCAGAGGCCGTAGTAGATGTCGCCGGACGCGGCCACCATGGCGAACGCGATCGGGGGCAGGAAGCCGCCGAACCAGCCGTTGCCGATGTGGTACGGCAGCGACATCGACGTGTAGCGGATGCGCGTCGGGAAGAGCTCGACGAGCCAGGCGGCGATCGGGCCGTACACGATGGTCACGTACACGGCGAGGACCCACAGGAGGAAGATCACCATCGGCGCGTTGAAGCGCGTGGGATCCGCCTTCGCGGGGTAACCCGCCGCCGCGACCGCGCCGGCCATCGCCTTGTCGAACTCGCCGCTCTTCGCCTTGAAGTCCGGGCCCGCCATCGGGCGCCCGTCGAAGGACGAGATGACCGTCTCGCCGATCTTCACGGAGGCGGTCGTGCCCGCCGCGGCCGCGGCGTTCACGTAGGGGATGCGCTTGTTGCCGAGCCAGGTCTTCGCCACGTCGCACGAGCTGCGGAACTTCAGCGCGCCGCCGACCGGGTCGAACTGGAAGCTGCACTCCGCGGGATCCGCGGTCACGACGATCGGGTTCTTCGCCGCGGCCTCCTCGATGGCCGGGTTCGCCGCGTGGGTCAGCTCACGGAAGATCCAGTGGTAGGACAGCGCGGCGATGAGGCAGCCCGCCATGATGATCCACTTGCGGCCGATCTTGTCGGAGAGCCAGCCGAAGAGGATGAAGAACGGCGTCGCGAGGACGAGCGCGATGACGACCCACACGTTCGCGGTCTGCGCGTCGACCTTGAGGGTCTGCGTGAGGAAGAAGAGCTCGTAGAACATGCCCGTGTACCAGACCACCGCCTGGCCGGCGACGCCGCCGAAGAGCGACGAGGAGCACGATCTTGAGGTTGCCCCACCGGAGGAACGACTCGGTCAGCGGAGCCTTCGAGCCCTTGCCCTCCGCCTTCATCCGCTTGAACACCGGCGACTCCTGCAGCTGGAGCCGGATGTAGACGGAGATCATGAGGAGGAGGAGGGAGATGAGGAACGGGATGCGCCAGCCCCACTCGTCGAACTTGGGGCCCATCGTCGCGCGGCAGACGTAGATGACGAGGAGGGAGATGAAGAGGCCCACCGTCGCGGTCGTCTGGATCCACGCGGTGAAGAGGCCGCGCTTGCCGTGCGGCGCGTGCTCGGCGACGTAGGTCGCCGCGCCGCCGTACTCGCCGCCGAGCGCGAGGCCCTGGAGGAGGCGCAGGGCGATGAGGATGATCGGCGCCGCGATCCCGATGGTCGCGTAGCCCGGCAACAGGCCCACGACCGTGGTCGAGAGGCCCATGATCATGATGGTGACGAGGAAGGTGTACTTGCGACCGATCAGGTCGCCGATGCGCCCGAACACGATGGCGCCGAACGGGCGGACCGCGAAGCCAGCCGAGAACGAGAGGAGCGCGAAGATGAACGCGTTCGCCTCGGAGAGGGAGGAGAAGAACTGCTTCGCGATGATCGCGGCCAGCGAGCCGTACAGGTAGAAGTCGTACCACTCGAAGACGGTGCCGAGGGAGGACGCGAAGATGACGCGGACCTCGTCACGAGTGATGCCGCTGCTCTCGGTTCCAGGGTTCGCCGGGCTTGAAGCCAAAGCCATGGGGGGGCTCCTCCGCTCAGGTGAGGTGTCGGGTTCGGGCTCGGTGATGAGCGATCACCGGTAGCACACACAAAAAACCACCGCAACGATCGGCGCACACGTTGCGGGCCTGGGTGCGCAGAGCGTGCGCCGATCACGCGCCGTGTCATTCTCTGAGCGTCAAAGTGCCTCGACCCCACAGGGATTTCGTGTAGGCTCCTGAAAAATGGAAAGTCTGCGCTTTCGCCGCGATGCGGCGAAGGATTTGCCGAGCGACCCCGGTTCCACGGGGTGCGGAGGGCGTCGATGACCCCGGAACGGCAGCGGGCCTACTGGCGGCTCAACCTGCTCTTCATCGCCGTGCTCCTGGCGGCGTGGCTCGCCGTCTCCTTCGGGGCAGGCCTCTTCCTCGCCGACGGCCTCTCGGGGCGTTCCTTCCTCGGCATGCCGCTCGGCTTCTGGTTCGGCCACCAGGGCGCCGTCCTCCTCTTCGTCCTCCTCGTCGCCGTCTACGTGGTCCTCATGAACGCCCTCGACCGGGCCTTCGGCGTGTACGAGGACTGACGCGATGGGTTCCACCGGCTGGACCTGGCTCCTCGTCCTCGCGACCTTCGCGCTCTACCTCGCGGTCGCCGTGCTCTGGAAGGTGAGGAGCGGCGCGAGCTACTACGTCGCCGGCCGGCGAACCAGCCCGGCGCTCGAGGGCATGGCCACCGGGACGGACTGGATCTCGGCCGCCTCGTTCCTCTCCATGGCCGGCGTGGTCGCGCTCTCCGGGCGCGACGGCGCGGCGTGGATCATGGGCTGGACCGGCGGCTACGTGCTGCTCGCCGTGCTGCTCGCCCCGTACCTGCGCAAGTACGGGAAGTACACGGTCACGCAGTTCGTCGGCGAGCGGTACTACTCCCGCTCCGCGCGGCTCGTGGCGCTCGCCTGCGCGGTGCTCGTCTCCTTCTTCTACGTGGTCGGACAGCTCCGCGGCGTCGGCGTGGTGCTCGCGCGCCTCCTCGAGCTGCCGATCGGCGGGGCCATCGCGTGGGGCGCGGTGGTGACGCTCTGCTTCGTCCTCGTGGGCGGCATGAAGGGCATCACCGCCTCCGCGGTCGCGCAGTACGTCGTCCTCATCGCCGCGTTCCTCGTGCCGGCGGTGCTCTCCTCGTCGCTCCTCACCGGGAGCGCGGTGCCCCAGGTCGGGCTCTCGGGCACCCTCACGGCCGCCGGCGCGTCGCTCCTGCGCGCCGCCCCCGGCGACGGCCTCGTCGCGGCGGTGGACCGCCTCGGCGTCGAGCTCGGCTTCCCGCCCTACACCGCCGGGTGGCGCCCGCTGCTCGAGGTCGCGGCGCTCGCCGCCTCGCTCATGTTCGGCACGGCCGGCCTGCCGCACATCGTGATCCGCTTCTTCACGGTGCCGAAGATCCGCGACGCGCGCGCGACCGCCGCCTGGGCGCTCGTCTTCATCGCGGTGCTCTACCTCACCGCCCCCGCGGTCGCGGTCTTCGCGCGCGCGCACCTCCTCGGCTCGCTGGAGGGCCGGCCGCGCGCGGAGGCGCCGGCCTGGGTGGGCGCGTGGGAGAAGACCGGCCTCGTCGCGTTCACCGACCTCGACGGGGACGGGCGGATGCGCCTCTCCGGCGATCCCGTGCGCAACGAGGTGAACGTCGACCCCGACGTGCTCGTCCTCGCGCACCCGGAGATGGCGGGGTTCCCGCCGTGGGTCATCGGCCTCGTGGCGGCGGGCGCGCTCGCCGCGGCCCTGGGGACCGCGGCCGGGCTCGTGCTCGTCATCGCGGCCGGCCTGGCGCACGACCTCGTGCGCTCGACGTTCGCGCCGCGGATGAGCGAGCGGGCGGAGCTCTGGTGGGCGCGCGTCGCCTCGGCCGCCACCGTGGCCGCGGGCGCCTGGCTCGCCGCGCGGGGGCCGGGCAACGTGGCGCAGCTCGTCGCCTGGGCGTTCGGGCTCGCGGCGTCCTCCTTCTTCCCCGCCATCGTGCTGGGCATCTTCTGGCGCCGGGCCACGCGGCAGGGCGCCGTCGCCGGCATGCTCTCCGGCACGCTCCTCACGCTCGGCTACGTCGCGCGCTTCGGCCTCCTCGACCCCGCCCGGGCGGACGCCGCGGCCTGGTGGTTCGGGATCTCGCCGGAGGGCATCGGCGCGCTCGGCATGCTCGTGGCGCTCGCCGTGAACGTCGCGGTCTCGCTCGCGACGCCGCCGCCCCCCGAGGCGGTCCAGGCGCTCGTCGCGGGGCTGCGCTACCCGCGGGAGGCGCGCCGCTAGGGCGCGGGCTCTCCGTGGGCGAGCTCCCCCCCGTCGCGTTCCTCCGCTCGACGCCGCCCTTCGACGCCCTCCCCCCGGAGCGCTTCCTCGAGGCGGCGAGCGCGCTCGAGGTCGCGTACTGGCCGGCGGGCACCGAGCTCGTGAAGGCGGGGAACGCGCCGCTCACCGCGCTGCACGTGATCCGGCAGGGCGCCGTCCGCATCCTCAGGGGCCGGCGCACGGTCGAGGTGCTCGAGCGCGGCGAGGCCTTCGGGTACACCTCGCTCCTCACCGGCGAGGCGAGCTTCGACGTGCTCGTGGACGAGGACCTCCTCGCCTACCTCGTGCCCGAGCGGGCGTTCCGGGCCCTGCTGCAGGACGGCGCCTTCGCCGCCCACTTCGCCTCCGGCCTCTCGCAGCGCCTCTCCCGCACCCTCAATCGCAACGCGCCCCCCGCGTTCCAGCTCGACCTCTCGCGGGAGGTGGGGGCGCTCGTGCGCCGGGCGCCGGTCTGGGTGCGCGAGGACGCGAGCGTGGGCGAGGCCGCCCGCGCGATGCGCGACGCGAAGATCTCCTCGGTGCTCGTCTCGTCCGACCCGCCCGCGATCGTGACCGACCGCGACTTCCGCAACCGGGTGCTCGCCGAGCGGCGCGGGGCGGCGCTCCCGGTGAGCGCCATCGCCACCCGGCCGCTCCGCACCGTCGACGTCGCGGCGCCCATCCACGCGGCGTGGGCGGCGCTCCTCGACGCCGGCGTGCACCACCTGCCGCTCGTGCGCGACGGCGCCATCGTCGGGCTCGTGACCTCGACCGACCTCCTCCGCGCGACCGTCGCCGGCCCCGTCGGGCTCCTGCGCGGCATCGAGCGGCTCACCTCCCGGGCCGAGCTGCCGGGGCACGCCGAGCGGGTGGCGGAGATGGCCGACGCGATGCTCGCGGGCGGCCTCGACGCCGTCGCGGTGGGCGGCTTCGTGGCGCGGCTCGGGGACGCCCTCGTCGCGCGGCTCGCGACCTGGGCCGAGGAGGATCTCGGACCGCCGCCGGGGCCCTGGGCCTACGTGGTGCTCGGGGCCGAGGGCCGGATGGAGCAGCCGCTCGTGACCGAGCGCGACCACGGCGTCGTCGCGCCCGCGGGCGCCGACCTCGCGTGGTACCAGGGCTTCGCCGCCGCGCTCGACCGCGATCTCTGGGCGGCGGGCTTCCCGGCGGTGCGCGGCCGCGCGGCGGCGGCCGTCGCGACGCTGGACGGCTGGAAGGACACGGTGGCGCGGGCGGCCGGCCGTCCCGGCGCCGAGGCGCCGCTGCTCGACCTGCGCGTCGCCGCGGGCGGGCTCGACGTGGCGCCGCTCCTCGACGCGCTCGCCATGCTCGCCGGCAGCGCGACCTTCCGGCGGGGGCTCCTCGCCGACGCGCTCTCGTACGCGCCCCCGGCGAAGCTCGGCGACCTCACGGTCAATCTCGACGCGGCCGGCCTGGAGCCGGTGGTCCGCCTCGCCCGCGCCGAGGCGCTCGCGGCCGGCGCGCGCGCGCGCGGCACGCTCGAGCGGCTCGACGTCGCCGTGTCGGCCGGGCGGCTCTCGCCCCAGCGGCGCGGCGCGGTCGTCGACGCGTTCCGGTTCGTGAGCTCGCTCCGCCTCCGGCTCGTGCTGCGCCGGCTCGCCGAGGGCCGCCCGCCCTCGAGCGCGGTCGAGCCCGCGTCGCTCGACGCCGGCGACCGCGCCCACCTGAAGGACGCCTTCCGGGCCATCCGCGCCTGGCAGGAGCGCGTCGCGGCGCGCAAGGAGCGGGGCTAGTGGGCGCGCGCGCCGAGAACGAGTTCCTGCGCGGGACCGCGCCGTTCTCCGAGCTGCCCCCTGCGCTCTTCGAGGCCGCGGTGCGCTCCGCCGAGACCGTCTACCACGCGGCGGGCGCACGGCTCGTCACCGCCGGCGGGCCGCCCTTCGAGCACCTCTACGTCATCGTGAAGGGCGCCATCCGCATCGAGCGCCGCGGCGAGCCGCTCAACGTCCTCGAGGAGGGCGAGAGCTTCGGCTTCCTCTCGCTCCTCACCGGCAAGGCCACCCTCGACGTCGTCGTCGAGGAGGACCTCGTCGCGTACCGCATCCCGTCGACGACCTTCCGCCAGCTCCTCGCCGACGCGCGCTTCGCGCGCCACTTCGCGGCCGGCACCGCGGGCCGGCTCAAGGCGAGCCTCGCGGTCACCGCCCCGCCGGCGCGCGCCGACCTCGCGCTGCCGGTCGAGCGGCTCGTGCGCGTCGCGCCCGCCTGGGTCGACGCGGGCACGCCGGTCTGGCAGGCGGCGGCGCTCATGCGCGACCGGGGCATCTCGTCGGTGCTCGTGCGCGGGGAGCCCCCGGGCATCGTCACCGACCGCGACCTGCGCAGCCGGGTGCTCGCCGAGGGCCGCGCGCCCGAGACGCCCGTCGAGGAGGTGACGACCCGGCCCCTCCGCAGCGTGCCCGCGGAGACGCCGGTCCACGAGGCGTTCCGGATCCTGCTCGAGGCGGGCGTGCACCACCTGCCGGTCGAGCGCGCGGGCGAGATCGAGGGCGTCGTCACCGCGAACGACCTGCTCCGCGCCTCCGCGCGAGGGCCGGTGGAGCTCCTGCGGCGCGTCGCGGCGCTGCCGTCGCGCGAGCGGCTCGGCGGCCACGGCGCGGCGGTCGCCGACATGGCCTCGGGGCTGCAGGCGGGCGGGCTCGACGCGGCCACCATCGCGGGGTTCGTCGCGCGGGTGAACGACGCCTTGCTCCACCGGATCCTGCGCTGGGCGGAGGCGGACCTCGGCCCGCCGCCCGCGCCGTTCGCCTGGATCGTCTTCGGCTCCGAGGGCCGCGCCGAGCAGACGCTCCTCACCGACCAGGACAACGCCCTCGTCTACGACGACGCCGCGCGCGCGCCGGCCTGGTTCCACGCGCTCGCGGAGCGCGTGGTCGAGGACCTCGCCGCCGCCGGGTTCCCGCCGTGCCCGGGAGGCTACATGGCGACGAACCACTGCGCGCCGCGGGCGGCCTGGCTCGAGCGCTTCCGCGCCTGGATCGACGCGCCGACCCCGGCGGCGCTCCTCGAGTCGGGCGTCTTCATGGACTTCCGCCGCGCGGCGGGCTCGCTCGACCTCGCGCCGCTCGAGGCGGTGCTCGGGGAGGGCGGCCGCAACCTGCCGTTCCTGCGCTTCCTGGCCCGCTCCGCCCTCGACTTCCGGCCGCCGTCGGCGCTCGTGCTGCGCCTGCGGGGCGAGGCGTCGGTGGTGGACCTGAAGCGCGAGGCCATCGCGCCGGTGGTGTTCCTCGCGCGGTGCTACGCGCTCGAGGCGGCCTCGCCCGCGCGCGCCACGCTCGAGCGGCTGGAGGCCGCCACGCGGGCCGGGCTCCTCGATCGCGACGTGGCGGAGGCGGCGTCGGAGGCGTTCCGGTTCCTCCTGGGCCTGCGCCTCCGCCGGCAGCTCGACGCGGCGGCCCGGGGCACGCCGGGGTCGGCGCAGGTCCCGCTCGCGGACCTCACGCCCATCGAGCGCGCGCGGCTCAAGGACGGCCTGAGGGCCGTGCGGTCGCTGCAGGAGGCGGCGCAGTTCCACTTCCGGCTCGGGGGGATGGGCTGATGCTCGCCGCCCTGCAGGGCCTCTTCTCCTCGCCGGCCTGGGACGCCGTGCCGATCTGGGCGCTCGATCTCGAGCTCGGCGGGCTCGATCCGCTGCGCGACCCGATCCTCTCGGTGGGCATGCTGCCCATCCGCGGCGGGCGCATCCGCCTCGGCGAGGCCTGGCAGAGCCTCGTGCGCCCGCAGGGCGCCGTGCGGCCGGAGTCGATCCGCGCCCACCAGCTCGTCGCGGCGGACCTCGCCGCGGCCCCGGAGCTCGACGCGGTGCTGCCACGAATCGACCGGCGCATGCGGGAGGGCGCGCTCCTCGTGCACGTCACCCGCATCGACGTCGCGTTCCTGCGCGAGGCGT
Source organism: Anaeromyxobacteraceae bacterium (assembly GCA_047602405.1). Lineage (GTDB taxonomy): Bacteria > Myxococcota > Myxococcia > Myxococcales > Anaeromyxobacteraceae > Anaeromyxobacter. The sequence goes on along the minus strand of JASGHJ010000002.1, from coordinate 3,636,655 downwards.
ACCGGCGCACCGGCCTGCGCTGGCCGGGCGTGCCGGTCGTGGACACGGCGGATCTCGTGCAGCGGGTCGCGCGCCGCGAGGCGGCCGGCGCGCCCGAGCTCGCCGAGAACGTGGTGGTGCAGCTCGGGGCGGCCCGCGCGGCGCACGGGCTGCCCGACTACCCCGCGCACGACCCGCTCTCCGACGCGCTCGCCTCCGCGGAGCTGTTCCTCGTGCTGCGCGCGAAGCTCGGCGCCCGGCGGCTGCGCGACCTCGCGCGCTGAGCGCGGCGGCGCGACCTCACGCGGCGAGCGCGGCCGCGCGGCGTCCCGCGAGCGTGCCCAGGGCGCCGAGCGCCACCAGCGCCGCGCCCACCTCGAGCGCGGCGGCCCACCCGAAGAGTGGCGCGGCCGAGCCGGCGAGGTCGTAGAGCTTCCCGGCGGCGAGGAACGCGATCGCGTTCGCGGCCGCGAGCACCGCGGTCAGGATGGCCTGGCCGGTCGCCCGGAGCGGGGCCGGCACGAGGACGCCCAGGCTCGCCATCGCGGTCGCCCAGAAGAGCCCGAAGGTGAGCCCGTGACCGAGCTGCAGGAGGACGAGCGCGGTGCCGCCCGTCGCGCGCGCGGTGAGGAGCCAGCGCGCCGCGCTCACCGCGAAGGCCGTGGCGAGGAGCGCCCGGGGCGAGCACCGGCGCTCCAGGCGCGGCGCGGCGAGCATCACCAGGATCTCCGCGACGACGCCGGCGGTCATCGCGAGGCCGGTGACGTCGGACGGGAGGCCCCGCTCCCGGACGAGCACGCCGAAGAAGAGGTGGTACGGGCCGATGGCGGTCCAGTGCGCGAGGCACGCCAGGAAGAAGAGGAGCAGGGTCCGGTCGCGCGCGAGCGCCAGGAGATCCCGCCGTCCGGGGCGCGCGGCGTGCTCCGGCGGGGCGGTGCGGGGGAGCGACCAGAGGAGCGCCGCGTACCCGACGAACGCCGCCGACATCACCGCCGGCACGAGCGGATCGCCGGGCTGCTCGCCGCGCGCCGCCAGCGCCCGGCCGACCGCGAGCGCGGAGACGCAGAAGCCGACCGAGCCCCACAGCCGGATCGAGGCGTAGGGCGGGCCGCCCCGGCGGCTCGCCTCGAGCGAGACCGCGTCGAGGAGCGGGATGATGGCACGGTCGCCGAGCGCCACCGCCGCGAGCGCGAGCCCGAGCGCGACCGGGGTGCGCGCGAAGGGCAGCGCGAGCCCCGCCGCCGCGGCGATGACCGCCGCGCGCTTCAGGCCGTTCGTCGGCGAGCCGTGGCGGTCCGACCAGGCCGCCCACGCGAGCGCCACCGCCGGCGCGAGCACCGGCGGGATCATCTGCGCGAGCCCGATCTGCTCGCCCGTGAATCCCAGCCCCCGCATGTACGCCGAGAGGTACGGGATGGAGGACCCGACCCCGACGTACAGGACGAAGTAGGTGGCGCGAAGGCGTGCGGCGGGGACCATGAAGTGCTACCACCCCGTACCATGGATCGAGGCGGCGAGCCGGTCGGCATGATCCTCTGCGCGGGCCTCGGCACGCGCCTGCGTCCCCTCACCGACGTCCTGCCGAAGCCGGCGATCCCGGTCGCCGGCCTGCCGCTCGTCCGCTGGTCGCTCGCGCTGCTCGCCGGGGCCGGCGTGCGCCGCGCCGCCGTGAACGTGCACCACCTCCCGGACCGGATGGCCGAGGCCGCCGTCGCCGCCGGCCGCGCCGTGGGCGTGGAGGTCGCGGTCTCGCGCGAGCCCGTCATCGCCGGCACCGGCGGCGCGCTGCGCGAGGCGCGGAGCCTGCTCGGGGGCGCGAGCGAGGTCGTGGTGGTGAACGGGGACGTGCTCTTCGACGTGAACCTGGCCGCCGCGCTCGCGGCCCACCGCGAGGCCGCGAAGGCGGGCGCGCTCGCGACGATGCTGCTCCTCCCGATGCCGCCGGGCGCGAGGTTCGCGACGGTGGACGTGGACGGGGAGGGCGCCGTGCGCCGGATCGCGGGCCGGGGCGCGGGCCCCGAGGTGAAGCTCGCGCCCTGGCACTTCTCGGGCGTGCACGTGGTGTCGCCGGGCCTCCTCGAGCGGATCCCCGCGGAGCCGTTCGAGTGCGACGTGAACCGGCACGTGTACCCGCCGCTGTTCGAGGCCGGGGCCGTCCGGGGGCTCGTGGTCTCCGGCTACTGGAACGACCTCGGCACGCCGGCGCGGTACCTCGAGGCGACCGCGGACGTCCTGTCCGCGAAGGTCCCGCTCGCGCGTTTCCGCGGCGCGGACCCCTGGCCCGGCTGCGAGCTCGCGCCGGGGGCCGAGCCGTCGCAGCGGATCTGCGCGGCCCGGGGGACCCAGATCGATCCGGCCGCGCGGCTGCACGGGCCGGTCATCGTGGGGGAGGGCGCCGAGATCGACTGCGGGGCGGAGATCGGGCCCGCCACGGTGATCGGGGCCGGAGCCCGGATCGGCGCGGGCGCGTGCGTGCGGAGGGCGATCGTGTGGCCGGGCACCGAGGTGAAGCCCGGCGAGCACGTCGAGAACGCGATCGCGGCGGGGAGCGAGAGGGTCAGGGGGTAGTCGGAGACGTCCCCGTCTCCCAATCCGTCTCCCCTCCCCATCCCGTCTCCCCCGTCCGCCTCACCTTAGGATCCCCATAGGATCCCTTAGCGAATTCTCAAGGCGCCTTAGGAAATCCTGAGGTTGGTCCTCCGTACGTCCGCGGGCATCTTCCGCAGCGTGAAACCGCGGCACCGGCGATCTCCCCCTGGCCGGCCGCACGGAGAAGAACCGATGATCCTCATCTCGAAGCGCGCCCTCGTCACCGCCCTCCTGCTCTCTGCCTCCACCACCGCCTCCGCCGGCGTCCCCGCCGCCGCGGCCATCGACGCGAAGGGCGGCGTGCACATGATCCGCGCCACCGGCGTCGGCCTCACGGCCGAGTACGCCTACTGCGCCGGCGGCTGCGCGCGCACCGGCGAGCTGAAGGTCGCCTTCGAGCTCGAGGCGCCCGCGCGCGGCTTCTCGGTCGCGCTCGGCGCGGACGGGAGGCCGCAGCTCCTCATCGAGACCCGCAACCGGGTCCACTACGCGGCCTGCACCGGCGACTGCACGCGGCCGGACGGCTGGGTCCGCCTGATCGCGGTCGAGCACTCGGGCCGCTTCGGCCTCGACGGCGCGGGCCTCGCGGTCGCCGCCGACGGCGCCGCGTCCTTCCGGATCGTGCCGCGCGCGGAGGAGGACGTCCCGGCCGGGCGCGCGTTCGTCGCGTCCTGCGCGGGCGACTGCACCGAGCCCGCGCGCTGGACCGCCCACCTCGACCTGTCCGCCGCGTCCGCGCCCCCCGCGGTCGCGGCGCGGTGAGGAGCCCGCCATGCGCTCCTCCAGGAACGCCCTCGTCCTCCTCGTCGCGGCCGCGCTCGGCGCGTGCGGCGGCGGCGGCGACGCCAGCGGCAACGGCGGCAAGCCCGGCGTGGGAGCCTCCTCCGCGTTCTTCCTGCCCACCGGCGAGCCCGAGAACACGACCGACCCGCACGTCGAGGTGGACGGGCAGGGCAACCTGCACATGATCTACCGCGCGTACGGCGGCGGCCTCGCGTACTACGGCTCCTGCGCCGCGGGGTGCGCGTCGCCGGCGGACGTGAAGGTCGTGGTCTTCCAGGCCGAGGCCTCGGTGTCGCACATGGCCCTCGCGCTCACGAAGGCCGGGAAGCCCCGCGTGCTCCTCTCGACGATGCAGCGGGTCCACTACCTCGCGTGCGACGGCGACTGCACGCAGCCCGCCGCCTGGGACGCCGCCACCGTGCTCGAGCACGGCGGCAAGTACGAGGTGAGCGGCGAGGCGCTCGCGCTCACCCCGGACGGCGCGCCGCGCTTCCTCTTCCACACCTACCGGACCTACGCCGGCATCGGCCAGGGGGCGCCCGAGACCTTCGCGATGGGCTGTGACGCCGGCTGCCTCGAGCCCGCCTCCTGGGGCGCGGCGAAGATCGCCGACCAGCTCTGGCAGGCGAACGCGCTGCGGATCGACGCCGCGGGGGTGGCGCACCTCGCGACGGTCGTGTCGCAGGTCGACCTCGACATGGGGCTCGACGACTACGGCGCCTACCTCGAGTGCTCCGACGGTGACTGCGGCTCGCCCGCGAGCTGGCAGGGCACCGGCCTCCTCCGCGCGTTCTCGAGCCGCTGGATCGAGGGCATCGACCCCGCGGTCTCGCTCGCCCTCACGGCCGACGGCCACCCGCGCGTCGCGCTGCTCTCGAAGGACGCGGCCGGGAAGCGCAACCTCTCCTGGTTCTCCTGCGACGACGGCTGCACCTCCGGCTCGCGGTTCTCGGGCGGCGTCCTCGTCCAGTCCGACGCCCTCGACGCCGGCCTCGACCTCGCCCTCGACGCGGCCGGGCGGCCGCGGCTCGCCTACACCGGCAACGCCGACGTGATGGTCGCGGCCTGTGACGACGGCGGGTGCACCGACGGGAACCGCTGGACGCCCAGGGCCGTCGAGCGCTCGGGCGACATGAAGCCGGACGAGATCATCCCGTATCCCAACTGCACGGTCGCGGCATGGGTGCTCGACCGGCCCACGCTGGCGATGGGCGCCGACGGCGCGCCGCGGGTCGCCTACGTGGCCACCGACCTCTCCGGCGGGACCCAGAACCCGGACCCGACGAAGCCGCCGTGCGTCGCCGGGCCGGACATGGTCTTCGCCCGGTTCGCGAAGGCGCGGTGACGGCCTCGGGGTCCCGCCCGCCCGCCGCGGCCGAGGAGCGCGGGTGTGACGCGGGACCCTTTCACGCCGGGCGCGTCCGTGGCACGATCGCTCCACTCCCGGGGAGGAGCGAACGGACATGGGTCTTCTGGACAAGCTTCGCGGCGAACTCGTCGACATCGTCGAGTGGGTCGACGACACCAACCAGACGCTGGTGTGGCGCTTCCCGCGCTACCAGAACGAGATCAAGAACGGCGCGCAGCTCATCGTGCGCCCGGGGCAGATGGCGGTCTTCGTGGACCGCGGCAAGATCGCCGACGTCTTCCAGCCCGGCATGTACGAGCTCACCACCGCGAACCTGCCGGTGCTGTCGACGCTCAACGGGTGGAAGTACGGCTTCAACAGCCCGTTCAAGTGCGAGGTCTACTTCGTCTCGACCCGGCAGATCACCGGGCTGAAGTGGGGCACCCCGCAGCCGATCATGCTGCGCGACGCCGACTTCGGGCCAATCCGGCTCCGCGCGTTCGGCACCTACGCGCTCAAGGCCTCCGATCCGAAGGCGCTCATCACCGGCCTCGTCGGGACCGACGGCGTGTTCGAGGCGGACGAGGTGGGAGAGCTCCTCCGCGGCATGATCGCGACCTCGTTCGCGCAGCTCGTGGGCGAGTCGAAGATCGCCGCGCTCGATCTCGCGGCCAACTACACCAGCCTCTCCGACGGACTGCGCAAGCGCGTCGCCACGCAGATCGACGACGAGTACGGCCTCGAGCTGCCGCAGCTCCTCATCGTGAACGTCTCCCTGCCGCCCGAGGTCGAGAAGGCGCTCGACACGCGCTCCTCGATCGGCGTCATGGGCGATCTCCAGAGGTTCCAGCAGTACCAGCTCGGTCAGGCGATGCTCGCCGGCGCCCAGAACCCGGGCGGCCTCGGCTCGGCCGGCGCCGGGATCGGCATCGGCATGGCGATGGCCCAGCAGATGGGCCAGGCCGTCGCGGCCGCACCGCCGCCGCCCCCGCCCGCGCCGCCGTTCTACGTGGCGGTGAACGGGCAGACCACCGGGCCGTTCCCGCTCGCGCAGGTCGCGCAGGCGATCCAGGCCGGGCAGGTGCAGGGCGCGACCCTCGTGTACGGCGGCGGCCTCACCGCCTGGACCCCCGCGTCCCAGGTGCCGGCGCTCTCGCCGTACTTCGCGGCGCCGCCGCCTCCGCCGCCCCCGCCCGGCAAGTAGCGCGAGCGCGCCATGCCCGACCCGTCGAGCCCGCCGCCCGTCGAGGCCCGCGGCCGCACGTTCCCCTGCGAGCGCTGCGGCGCGGACCTCGTCTTCAACATCGGCGCGCAGAAGCTCCGCTGCGACCACTGCGGCTTCGAGAAGCCGCTCGAGTTCGATCCCGGGCTCGAGATCGAGGAGCACGACCTCGAGGTGGCGCTGCAGGGCATCGCGCGCCGCCGGGCCGAGGCGAGCCCCGCGCCGCCGGACCGCCAGGAGCTGCGCTGCGAGGCATGCGGGGCGACCGTCGTCTTCCAGGGCACGCTCACGAGCACCGCCTGCGCCTACTGCGGCGAGCCCGTGCAGCGCGAGAAGGCGCACGCCGCGCCGGAGCGCATCCCGGTCGACGGGCTCCTCACCTTCGCGGTGCCCGCCGAGGCCGCCCGCCAGAAGCTGCGCGCGTGGGTGAAGGGGCTCTGGTTCGCGCCGACGGCGTTCACGAAGATGGGCGTGGAGGGGAAGCTCGAGGGCGTCTACCTCCCGTTCTTCACCTTCGACGCCATGACCGCGACGCAGTACCGGGGCCAGCGCGGGGACCGGTACGTCGTCACCGTGCGGGTGGGCAACCAGACGCGCAACGAGACCCGCGTCCGCTGGTCGCCGGCGTGGGGCGCGTTCCAGCGCTTCTTCGACGACGTGCTCGTGCCCGCGTTCCGCTCGCTGCCGGGCGAGCTCCTCGTGAAGCTCGAGCCCTGGCCGCTCCAGGGCGCGGTGCCCTTCACCGAGTCCGCGCTCGCGGGGAAGCTCGCGCACACCTACGACCTCGACCTGCCGCAGGGCTTCAAGGCGGCGCGGGAGCGGATCGAGGACGCGCTCGAGGAAGAGGTGCGCGGGCGGATCGGCGGCGACGAGCAGCGCATCGAGGACGTGCAGACGCAGTACGCCGGGCTCACCTACAAGCACCTCCTCCTCCCGGTCTGGCTGCTCGCCTACCGCTGGCAGGCGCGCTCGTACCGGGTCGCCATCAACGCGACGACCGGCGAGGTCCACGGCGAGCGGCCGTGGAGCGCGGTGAAGATCACCTTCGCGGTGATCGGGGCGGCGCTCGCGGCGCTCGCGATCTGGGCGGCGAGCCAGTCGGGGTCGCGGTAGCGCGCACCCGAGGTGCGGTGGGCGTGGCGCCCACCGCTGACCGCGGGTCGACTTGACGGCACCCCGGGCAGCGGGCGGCCCGCTGCAAGGACACGAAAGCGCGGCCTGCGCGTCGCGTGCTACCGCTCGTCCAACCGAAGGACGAGAGGAAGCACCGTGAACCCGATCGACGACCGCTCCGACGCCGCCGACCTCTGCGAGACCTGCCACCACCCGGCCCACGGCGGCATCTGCTCCACCGACCGCTGCGCCTGCGGCATCGCCCACGCGAAGGCCTCGACGCTCGAGCAGCTCGCGGCCCGGTCGCGCGCGCTCGACGCGAAGCTCGCGACCCTGCGGCGCGCGGGGCTGTAGGCCGGGCGCTCAGGCGCGTGCCGCAGGGCCCTGGCGTCCCGGGCCGGGCTCGCCCAGGAACGCCCGCGCCTCGTCCCAGATCCGGTCGATGCTCGCGACGAGCTCGTGGCCGTCGTCGAGCTCCACGAGGCGTGCGGAGGGCGTGCGCGCCACCCACGCGCGCACGTCCTCGATCGGCACGACCTCGTCCCTCGTGCCCGCGAGCACGAGCGTCGGGACGCGCACCTCGGGGTACTCGGGCAGCGTCCGCGCGTCCTCGTGGAACGCCCAGGGGATCCGCCGCTGCGTGTTCGTGACGTGGTGGTGCGTCTCGAGCCCGCGCGCGCGCCAGCCCTCGAGCTCGGCCGGCGTGAGCCGCGCGCTCCAGCGCGCGAACAGCCGGAACGCGGGCGCGAGCAGCACGAGGCGCTCGACCGAGGGGTTCCGCGACGCCGCGACGGCGGAGAGGTAGCCGCCGAGCGAGCTGCCGATGAGCACGTGCGGGCCGGGCAGGCCGCGGAGCAGCGCCTCCGCGACGCCGAGCATCGTGAGCGGCGTCGAGCGCTCGAAGCCGTCCGCCCCCGGCGTGAGGTCGGGGGTCTCGAGCGCGACTCCGGCGCGGGCGAAGCGCTCCTTCAGGTTGCGGGCCTTGAACGACGAGGGGCCCGAGGCGAAGCCGTGCAGGTAGAGGTGCACCTACGAGCCCTGCCCGGACTTCATGAGCCGCATCGAGAACGCCCCGAGGCCCGCGAGCACGACGAGGAGCCCCGCCCCGAACAGCGTGCGGTACCTCTCGGTGAAGGGCACCTCCGCGTCCGCCAGCTCGTAGGCCGGGTTCGCGCGCGCGGGGCTGAGCGCGGCCGCGGTCACCGGCGCGTCGGGCGAGCGGGCGAGGATGCCGGGGAGGTCATAGGCCGGGGGCGTGGCGGTCGGGCTGCCGGTGAGGAGGCGATGCGGGCCCCCCTGCCGCGCGGCGATGACGAGCTCGCGAGCGGGCCACTCCACCGTGACCTTCGTGAGCTCGAGCGGCGCGGCGTCGCCGTCGCGCACCTCGAGGCGCAGCCAGCGGCGCCCCGCGGCCCGGACGGCGCCCACCCGCAGCGCCTCGTCGCCGGGCACGCGGAACACGAGCCCGCCGCCGAGCCCGACCCAGGTCTTCCCGTCGTCGCTGCCGAGGAGGCGCACGCGACGCTCGAACGCCTGCGTCGAGACCGCCAGCGACACGGCCTCGAAGGGCACGCCGCCCGCGCCGAGGTCGACGTCCCAGCGGCTGGTCTTGCGGGCCGGATCGTCGGCGCGCGCGGGGACCGGGAGCGCGAGCGTGTCGATCGGCGGCGGCGCGGAGGGGCGCCGCACGGCGCTCGCGCCGAGGAGGCGCGGCTTCCCGGCGCCGGGGAGGAGCGTCACCCGCAGCCAGCGGGTCTCGCTGGGCGGGTGGGCGAGGGCGGTGTGCCGGACCGCCTCGAGGCCCTCGCCGCCGGGCACCGCGTACACGCGGGGGCCGTCGACCAGCACGCCCCAGCGCCTGCCGTCGTCGCTCGTCTCGACGCGCGCGCGGCGCAGGAAGTCCGCGCCGTCGAGCTCGAGCCGGAGCTCGTCGGTCCGCAGCCCGTGCTTCCCCTTGTCGAGCACGGCGCGGACGGCGCCGTCCGGCAGCGCGACCGGGTCCACGAGGGCGGTCGGGATCTCCTCCTCGGCCGCGGGGCCCGCCACGGCGCGGAGCGCCCAGGGCACCTCGGCGCCGTCGGGCCCGGCGACGCGCACGTCGGCGAGCCCGGCGGGGGCGCGGGTCGCCTGCAAGAGGGGGGCGTCGACGCGGACCGCGTGGAGGCCCGGCGCCGCGATGCCGTCGATGGCGCGCTCCGTCGCGTAGGGGGTGACGTCGAGCGGTCGGCCGGGCTCGGCGGCGCGGGCGAGGCCCGGCGCCGCCGCGAAGCCGGCCCCCGTCGCGAGGGCGGCGAGGAGCAGCGCGGCGGTGCCCGCGCCCGGCGGCGGCTCCTTGAGGAGCCCGAGGATCCGCCTGCCGTAGCGGGCATAGAGGAACCCGGCCGCGAGCATCAGCACGCCGCTCGCCATGAAGACGAGGATGCGCAGCCCGGCGCCGAGCCGCCAGACGTCGGAGAGCAGCACCTTCACGAGCGTGATGGCGAAGAGCCCGAGGCCGAGCCAGCGGTGGAGCACCTCGCGCGCGACGAAGCCGACGACGAGCAGCACCGCCGCGTAGAGCGCCATGACCACGGTGGCGGCCGTGTCGGCGACGCCGGTCTGGCCCGACATCGCCTCCCAGAGCGCCTGGCGGTAGTCCTCGAAGGCGATGCTGTCGCCGGTGGGCGGCGGGGGCGGGAAGTGGAGCATGAGGTCGCGGGCCTCCGCGACGAGGAGCGCCAGCAGCGCACCGTGCGCGGCGACCACGAGCCCGGCCGCCACCGCGCGCCAGGCCTTCGGCGCGCCGGCCTGGTGGGCCCGGAGGACCGCGCGCGCCGCGACGAAGAGCGCGACGGCGGTGCCGGCGAGGCCGGCGCCGCGGGCGTTCAGCAGGAAGCGCGAGGTGAGCGCGCCCACCTTGCCGTCGGAGGCGAGGAAGCTCGAGCGTGCGGCCTCGACCGAGTGCAGGTCGACGTCGAAGGCGCGGCCGAGCGCGAGGAGGAACATGGCCGCGGCGCCGCCGAGCCACCACGGGTCGCGCTCGCGGGCGGCGACCACGGCCACCGCGGCGGCGAGCGCCGCCCAGGCGACGGTGATGCTCGCGCCGGAGAGGAGGAACGCGGCGGCGGCCGCGACGAGGCCGAGCGCCGAGCCGAGGAGCACCGTGGCGCGCGCCCGGCCGCGGGGCAGGGTGAGGGCGCCGAGCGCGAGCTCGGCCGCGCCCGCCGCGCCGGCGAGGCCCGCGCGGAGCAGCTCCTGCTGCGGCCGGGTGGCGAGCACGGCGAGGCCCGCGAAGCCGAGGCCCGCGATCGACGCGGCGATGGTCGCGCCGCCCGTCGAGAGGCCCGCGCCGGGCTCCTGGTCGTCGCGCACGGCGAGCAGCGTGCGGCCCGACGCGGCGAGGTGGGCGACGCCCCACAGCGCGGCGGCGCCGATCCCGGGCCAGCCGGCCCGCTCGGCGACGGCGGCGAGGAGGCCCGCGCCGAGCAGCGCGGCGGCGGGGCGGAATGCGGGCCGCTCCGCGCGCCCGGCGAGCACCGCCGAGACGAGGCCCGCGATCGCGATCGAGGCGCCGGCGACGACCGGCCGGTCGTGGAGCAGCATGAACGGCACGACGTGCGCGGCGAGGAGCGTGAGGCCGAGCCAGACGTCCCCGAGGAGGCGCGGCCAGGCCGACGGCCCGGGGCGCCGCGCCCGGAGCCAGAAGCCGGCCCAGGCGCCGACGTGGGCGAGCGCGAGCGCGAGCGGCACGAGCCGGCGCCCGAGCGGCCAGTACACGCCCTGCTGCACCTCGGCCGGCAGGTCCGGATCGAGGGACGCCGGCGGGGCGGAAGATCTCGAAGTACCGCCCGTACCAGCCGCCGAAGAGGAAGGCCGTGCCGGCGAGCGCGAACCACGGCACGATCCGGAACCCGAGCTTCGCGGAGACGGCGAGCGTCGCGCCGCAGGCGAGGAGCAGCCAGCCGAGGAGGCCGGCGGGGTTGTCCTGCCCCGTCGAGAGCAGCACCGGCGCCGCGAGGGCGCCGAGGAGCGAGAGGCCGAGCACGACCTCGCTCTTGCCGCGCAGCGCGAGGGCGCAGCCGGCCGCCGTGATGACCGCGATGGCGGCGAAGGCGAGCGCGAAGGGCAGGAGCGCGTACAGCGCGGCGGCCGCGAAGATGGAGAAGAAGAGGAGGGCCACGCCGGCGCCCTGGACCACGTTCACCCAGACGACCCGTGCGCGCGGCCGCAGGAGCTCGCCGCCCGCGATGGCCCCGGCGCCGGCGAGGACGCCGAGCGCGACCCGGAGGATCGGCGGGATCCAGTCGTTGTCGACCGCGTACTTGAAGAAGGTGGCCGCGCCGAGCAGCACGACGAGCGCGCCCGCGCGGGTGAGCCACACGAGCGCGATGCGCTCCTCGAGCGTCCCCGGCGGCGCGGCGTGCGCGGGCACGGGCGGCGCGACCGAGGGGGCCACCGCCGGGGTCGACACCTCCCTCTCCGCTCCGGCTGGCGCACCTTCCTGACCGCTCCCCCTCTCCCCGGCGCCAGCGGGGGAGAGGGCCGGGGTGAGGGGGCCGCCGACCTCGGTCGCGATCGTGGTCTCGAGCGGCCGCTCGACCGGCGCCTGCGCGACCTCCGCCTGCCCGACCTCCGCGGTCGCGACCGCCCCCCGCGCCGCGGCCCTCGGGTCCATTCGCCGCTCGAGCAGCTCCACCCGCTTCGCGAGCCGCCCCGCGCGGACGAAGCCGGCGATGGCGAGGATCCACGGGCCCACGATGACCGCGAGTCCGAGCAGCACCAGGAATGCTTCCATGGCGCGCACTTGACCACGGGTGCCGCCCGTCTGTCACGGCCCCGGGCGTGGGCCCGCGGCGCCTACTCCTTCTCTCCTTGCTTCCCGCTCCGCGCGCGCAGCGCGTCGAGCGCCTCCCCGAGCTCCTTCTCCTTGCCGTTCCCGGAGAGCTTCACGATCCGCTCCGCGCGGATCGCCTCCGGAAGGTAGCGCTCGGCGACGTAGTTCCCCTCGAAGTCGTGCGGGTACTTGTAGTTCTCGCCGTACCCCATGGCGGCCATGAGCCCGGTCGAGGCGTTCCTGAGGTCGAGCGGCACCGGCAGCGGCCCGCGCTCCTTCACGAGCCGGCGCGCGGCCGCGTAGGCGGCGATCGCGGTGTTCGACTTCGGCGCGAGCGCGAGGTAGGTCGCGGCCTGCGTCATCGGCAGGACGCCCTCCGGGAGCCCCACGAGCTCGAACGCGTGGAGCGCGTTCACCGCGACGCCAAGCGCCTGCGGGTCGGCGTTGCCGACGTCCTCGGAGGCGAAGATCACCATCCGGCGCAGGAGGAACCGCGGCTCCTCTCCGGCCTCGAGCATGCGCACGAGGTAGTAGACGGCGGCGTCGGGGTCCGAGCCGCGCATCGACTTGATGAACGCGGAGACGACGTTGTAGTGCTCCTCGCCCGCCTTGTCGTAGAGCAGCGTGCGCGCCTGGAGCGCCTCCTCGGCGTCCGCGCGCTCGACGAGCTTCCGCCCCGCCAGCAGCGCGTTCGACGCCGCGGCCTCGAGCGCGTTGAGCGCGCGCCGGGCGTCGCCGAACGCGTGGCGGGCGATGGCCTCGCGCGCGTCGTCGGCGAGGGTCACCGTCCCGGCGAGCCCCTCCGGAGCCTTCACGGCCCGCTCGAGCAGCGCCCCGAGCTCCTCCTCGCCGAGGGGCCGGAGCGAGATGACGCGGCACCGGGAGAGGAGGGCGGCGTTGACGTGGAAGGAGGGGTTCTCGGTGGTCGCGCCGATGAGCACCAGCGTCCCGTCCTCGACGTGCGGGAGGAACGCGTCCTGCTGCGCCTTCGTGAAGCGGTGGATCTCGTCCACGAAGAGCACGGTGCGCTTCCGGTGCATCTTGCGGCGGTCCTTCGCCGCCGCGACGATCTCGCGGATCTCCTTCACGCCGCCGAGGAGCGCGCTGAAGGCCACGAACTCGGCGCCGGTGGTCCCGGCGATGACCCGGGCGAGCGTGGTCTTGCCCGTCCCGGGCGGGCCCCACAGGACGAGCGAGGGCAGGCGGTCGGCCTCGATGGCGCGCCGCAGCGCGGTGCCCGTCCCGAGCACGTGCTCCTGCCCCACGAGGTCCTGGATGCGCCTGGGGCGCATGCGCTCGGCCAGGGGGCGCGCGGCGGGGTCCTGCTCGGCTGCACGATCGAAGAGGTCCATGCGGAGTCCCTGATATTATGCCGGCATGGACGGCAAGCCGTGTCCGATCCCGAGGCGGGTCGGGATCGTACACAAGGTCGGGTCGCCGGGTGCGACGGAGACGGCGAAGCTCGTCGCGGCGTTCCTCGCGCAGAAGGGCGTGGCCGTCGCGGCCGACGAGCCGGACGCCGGCCGCACGGCCGACCTCCTCGTCGTGCTCGGGGGCGACGGCACCCTCATCCACGCCGCCCGCCTGCTCGGCGGCCGCCCGGTGCCCATCCTGGGCGTCAACATGGGGAGCCTGGGCTTCCTGACCGAGGTGCCGCAGAGCGAGCTGTACGCGGCCCTCGAGTCGGTGCTCGCCGGCCACGCGATCGTCTCGGAGCGCATGAAGCTCCAGGTGAACCTGTTCCGCGCGGCGAGCGCCGAGCCGGTCGTGAACGCCGAGGTCCTGAACGACGCGGTGATCGGCAAGGGCGCGCTCGCGAAGATGGCCGAGCTCGACCTGCGGTGCTCCGGGCAGTGGGTCGCCACCTACAAGGGCGACGGCCTCATCGTGGCGACGCCCACCGGGTCGACCGCGTACTCCCTCGCCGCGAACGGCCCCATCGTCTTCCCCACGATGAAGGGGCTCATCGTGAGCCCGATCTGCCCGCACACCCTGACCCAGCGCCCGATCGTCGCCCCCGACGACAAGAACATCGAGGTGCTGCTCGTCAACGACTCCGAGGTCTACCTGACGCTCGACGGCCAGACGGGCCTGCGGCTCGAGCGCGGCGACCGGGTCCGCGTGCAGGCCGCGCCGAACCCGGTGCTCCTCGTGCGGAACCCGCGCATCGACTTCTTCGGCATCCTCCGCGCGAAGCTGCGCTGGGGCGAGCGGTAGCCGGCGACGGTGCTCACCGCCGCCCTCGTCTTCGCGCTCACCTACGTCGCCATCGCGGCGGGGCGCTTCCCGTTCCTCTCGGTGGACCGGCCCGCCGCGGCGCTCATCGGCGCGGTCGCCATGGTCGCGACCGGCGTGCTCGCGCCCGCCGAGGCCTCCGCCGCCGTGAACGGCGACACGCTCGGGCTCCTGCTCGGCACGATGGTGCTCTCCGCGTACCTCGCCGAGGCCGGCTTCTTCCGGTGGGCGAGCCACCGGATTCCTCTCGACGGCCGGCACGCCGCGCACGCTTCTCGCCGGCGTGGTCGCCGTCGCGGGCGTGCTGTCGGCGCTCCTCGTCAACGACACCGTCTGCCTGATGATGACGCCGCTCGTGCTCGCGATGGTCGAGGACGCCGAGCTGCCGCCGCTCCCGTACCTCCTCGCCGTCGCGTTCGGCGCGAACGCCGGCAGCGCCGCGACGCTCACCGGCAACCCCCAGAACATGATCGTCGGGACGCTGTCGGGGATCCCGTACCGCGCCTTCGCGGGCGCGCTCCTCCTGCCGGCGCTCGCCGCGCTCGCGATCGTGGCCGCGATCCTGGTCCTGCTCTTCCGCAAGGAGCTGCCGCGCGTCCGGCTCGCGCCGCGGGGGGCCGCCCCCGCCCTCGATCGGCCGCTCCTCGCCCGGGCGCTCCTCGCCACGGGCGTCGCGCTCCTGGGGTTCCTGCTCGGCTACCCGCTCTCCTGGACCGCGCTGCTCGCGGCGGGGCTCGCGATGGCCATCTCCGGCCGCGCGCCGCGGGAGGCGCTCGCGAAGGTGGACTGGCCGCTGCTCGTCTTCTTCGCGGGGCTCTTCGTGGTGGTGGCGGGCGCCGCGCGGGCGGGGCTCGCCGGCGCGATGTACGACCGGGTGGCGCCGCTCCTCGGCGAGGGGATCACCCGCCAGGTGCTCGCGTTCTCCGGGTTCTCCGTCGTCGCCTCGCAGGTGGTCTCGAACGTGCCGTTCGTGATCCTGGCCGGCGAGTGGATCCCGCGCCTGTCGGAGCCGCGCCTGCTCTGGCTCGCCACCGCGCTCGCCTCGACGCTCGCCGGCAACCTCACCATCGTCGGCTCGGTCGCGAACGTGATCGTGCTCGAGCTCGCCGGCTCGCGCGGGCGGATCGGCTTCTGGCGGTTCCTGCGGATCGGCGCGGTGGTGACGCTCGCCACGCTCGCGGCGGCGCTCGGCATCCTGCTCGCCGAGCGCGCCGCGGGGCTCGTCTAGCCGCGCGTGCTACGCCGCGACCTCGGCGAGCGGGCTCTCCCGCACGAGGAGGTCGGTGGGGTTGGCGTTCAACGCCTCCGCGAGCGCCAGCACCGTGGTGATCGGCGGGTTCCGGCGTCCGCGCTCGATGAGGCTCACGTAGGCGACCGAGAGCCCGAGCGCGATCGCGAGGTCCTCCTGCCGCATCCCACGCTCGAGGCGCACCTTGCGGACCTGCGTGCCCAGCGAGCGCAACACCTGCTTCCTGTCCAGCGTGACCACGACGACCTCCTGGTCTCCCCTGGGGAGACCGCTTCCGTCCTGCTTCGCCTCGGCCGGCCCGGGGGTCATTCCCCGCTCCAGGTGAGGCCGTGCACGTCGCGGGCGCAGTCCAGGCACAACCCCTGGCTCACGTCCTCGTCGTGGTGCTGCTCGAGGTACTCCTTCACCGACGTCCAGAAATGATCGTCGCTCCGCGGGCGCCGGCAGTGGGCGCACATCGGCAGGAGCGCGCGGGCCCGCACGAGGGCGGTGACGTCCTCGAGCGTCACGAGCGCGAGGCGGTCCCCGGCGTGATCGAGCGGCGCCCCGGAGACGAGCATCCAGAGCTCGCGCAGCCCCCGGCCGTTCCGGAGCGCGAGCGCGGTGCGCTCGCGGGCCACGTGGCCGTTCGCGAGCACGCGGGCGACCGTCGAGCGGATGAGGCAGTCGGTGCAGGCGGGCGCCCGGCCGCAGCCGGCGGGCTCGGCGTTGAGGCAGTGGAGCGCGTCCCCGCTCGGGCGCAGGAGCCAGTCGCGGTCCGGCCCGAGCAGCGCGTGGGCGGCGCGGTTCGCCGCGAGCACGCGGGCGTGCGCGTCCAGGATGAGCATCGCGGACGGTCCGCCGTCGAAGAGCTGCTGCTCGAGCGGCCCGAGCACGAGCGCGCCGCCCGGACGCGCGCCGGCGCCGTCCAGCGCGGGCTGCCTCACCGCGTCCACGAGGCCTCCGGGCGAGCACCGGACGGCTCGCGCAGCGGTGGCGCGACATCGGCGCCATCGAGCGCGTGCACGACCAGCGCGCCGAAGCTCGCGCCGAGCCGCACCGGCGTGAAGGAGGTGAACACCTTGCGGTGCACGAGCGCGGAGTCGCACCCGTCGCGGTAAGAGACCGGCTGGCCGCCCACGACGCGGAGCCAGAGCCCCTCGAAGAAGCTGCGCGGCTCGCGGCCACCGACGTAGGACGCGTAGCGCTTGCCGAGGAGGTGCTCCCCGAGCGCGCCGGGTGCGCCGCCGTTCTCGCGCGCGAAGCGGTCCCAGCCGTCGTTGACGTACAGGATCTCGCCGCCGGGTCCGAGCAGGCAGGCCGAGCCCGGGAGCGCCTCGAGCGCTTCGGCGAACCGGAGCGCGTCCGCGCGGGCGTCCGGCTCGAGGACCGAGAGCAGCGGGCCCGCGCTCATGCACGCACCGGGTGGCTGGGAGGTCTGGCGGTCCGGCCGTTCACGAGACCGACCGTACGCTCGACGTCGGATGACCCAGAGTCGGGCCGATCGTGAAAGACGTGTCGTCCCCGGTGCTTGCAGGCCGTCGGGGTCCCGTCCGACGGCCCTGTAGGGGGATCCTCCGACAGAACTGGAGGTCAAGCGTTGAACCGAGCGTTGTATGGTCGATTTGGCCGGGTCAGAACCCCGCGAACCGGTTCTCCTTCGCCCCTCGTCATGGCCGACCCTGGACCGCTCCTCGTCTGCGAGACCCCCGCCGCGTGGGAGCGGTGGCTGTCGAAGCACCACGCGACCTCGCCGGACGGGGTCTGGCTCGAGTTCGCGAAGAAGGGGGTCCCGCTCCGGCGCGTGACCTACCTCGAGGCCGTCGAGGTGGCGCTGTGCTGGGGCTGGATCGACGCGCGCAGCCAGGGCCTCGACGCGCGCACCTGGAAGCAGCGCTTCGTGCCGCGGCGGCCGAAGAGCACCTGGTCGAAGGTGAACCGCGAGAAGGTCGCCGCGCTGATCGCGGCCGGCCGCATGAGCCCGCCCGGGCTCGCCGAGGTCGAGCGCGCGAAGGCGGACGGCCGGTGGGACGCGGCCTACGACTCGCCGAAGAACGCCACGGTGCCTCCCGACCTCGCGAAGGCCCTCTCGCGTGCCCCGCGCGCGAAGGCGCTCTTCGGAAAGCTCGACGGGGCGAACCGCTACGCGATCCTCCACCGGCTCATGCTCACGAAGAAGCCGGAGCTGCGGGCGAGGAAGGTCGAGCGGTTCGTCGACGAGCTCGCGCGCGGGGTGGTGCCGCATCCGGACCGGCTGCCGAAGGCGGTGCGCGGGGTTGGGGCAAAGAGGAAGGCCGCGGCCGCGGCGGCGAAGCCGAAGGCGAAGGCGAAGGCGAGGGCGAAGGCGAAGGCGAAGGTCGCGCGGGGGAACGCGGAGAAGGACCAGGTCGCGGCCACGTCGGCCGCCTCCCTCGAGCCCGGCGCCCACTCCGTGAAGGGAGACGTTCCGCGAGCCCGTTCGCCCCGAGCGTAGCCCGCCGCAGGCGGGCGGAGACGAGGGGCGTCGTCGCGCAGACGTCCGCGCACGACTCCATGACCGGCGCCGCTACGTTCCCCTCGCGCCCCGGGGGAGGTCCTCGAAGCGCAGGAACACCTGCTTCCCGGCCTGCCGCGCCAGCGCGACCATCTCGTCGGCGCCCGACGACGGTCCGCCGATGCGGAGGCAGGCGTCGCAGCGCGCCACGAGCTCCCGCGAGATGGGGTGGAAGATCTCGTCGAAGATCGCGTCGCCGATGCGCTTCGAGCCCGCGGCCTCGATCAGCGGCAGCGCGAACCACTCGCCCATCACGGGCAGGTGGCCGGCGCGGAAGACGCGCAGCGACATGTCCACCATCGCCTGCACGTTGGCGGCGATCAGGGCGGGGTCGTCGCGGGTGCCGGAGCGGTAGGGACCGGCGATCAGGATCATCATGGGGGGCTCGGGCGCTGGAGTGGTGCCGGGGCGGGACCGTCGGCGAGGCGAACAGCGCGGGATTTGCCAACCAGGCAATCCGTGCAGTCACGGAGGGTTACGCGGGATAATTCGGCGGTTCAAGCGCTTGAACCAGACTCGATGTGGGGGCCAGCATCGGGACGGCCGTCTTCGAGCGGTGTACGCTTCTCCGCGGGTGAATGGCGAGACGCCCACGCCTTGATCTACGGAATCGGCAACGGGGACTACTTCGCACTCGACGCGCGCGCCGCGGAGGAGTCCCCCGTCTTGTATTGGGCCCACGATCGAGGGGTTGCAGAGGAGTACGCGCCCACCTTCGAGGCGTGGCTAAAGAAGCTGCCGGAGTGGTTGAATCCGCCAGGCGGCGAGAAGAGGCGGGATGGATGAGCCAGGGCGGCCGACCTACCTCCGCCTGAACTCCTCCGCCCTGAGCCCGTACCGCTTCATGAGCCGGTGCAGGCTCTCGCGCTCCATGCCGGCGGCCTCGGCGGCGCGGGTCACGTTTCCGTCGTGCTCGCGCAGGATCGCGGCGAGGTACTCCTTCGACGCGCGCTCGCGCGCGTTCTCGACGGCCTCCTTGTAGGGGAGGCGGGTCTCGGCGGGGGCGGGCGTCGCGGGGGTGGTGGTGGGCGGCGCGCGGAGCTCGGGGCCGAGGTCGGCGAGCGTCACGGTGCGCCCGCCCGCGACGGCGACGGCGCGCTCGATCGCGTTCTCGAGCTGCCGGACGTTGCCGGGCCACGGCTGCGCCTCGAGCGCGCGGAGCGCGTCGGGCTCGAGGCCGTCGAGCGCCTTGCGGTGCGCGCGGGCGTGCTTCGCGAGGAGGTGTGCGGCGAGCGCGGGCACGTCGCCGGTGCGCTCGCGGAGCGGGGGCAGGCGGACGGGGAAGACGGCGAGCCGGTAATAGAGGTCCTCGCGGAACCGCCCGGCGGCGACCTCGGCCTGGAGGTCGCGGTGCGTGGCGGCGACCACCCGGACGTCGACCGTGGTCGCCCGGTTGTCGCCGACGCGCCGGATCTCCTTCTCCTGGAGCGCCCGGTTGAGCTTCACCTGCACCGGCAGCGGGAGGTCGCCGATCTCGTCCAGGAAGAGGGTGCCGCCGTCGGCCTCCTCGAAGAGGCCCGGTCGCGGTCCCGCGGCGCCGGTGAACGCGCCACGCGCGTGGCCGAAGAGCTCGCTCTCGACGAGCTCGGCCGGCAGCGCGCCGCAGTTCACGGGGACGAAGCGCCTCGCCTGCCGCGCGGAGCCCTGGTGGATCGCGCGGGCGGCGAGCTCCTTCCCGGTGCCGGTCTCGCCGGTGAGGAGCACCGTGAGATCCGCGGCGGCGGCCTGGGCGAGCAGGCGGTGCACCTCCCGCAGCTCCGGGCCGTCGCCGACGAGGCCCCCGGGGGGGCCCACGGGCGCCGAGCCCGGCGACGGCGCCGTCGAGGCAGCCGGCTCCCGCGACCTGCGCCGCTCGGCCGCGCGCGCGACCACGAGGGCCGCGTCGTCGGGGTCGAACGGCTTCTCGAGGTAGTCGTACGCGCCGAGCTTCATCGCGCGGACCGCGTCGCCGACGGTGGCGTAGGCGGTCATCATCACGACCTCCGGCGCGGCCGGGCGCGCCGCCGCCGCGCGGAGCACGTCGAAGCCGTCGGCGCCGGGCATGCGCAGGTCGGTGAGCACCACGTCGAACTCCGCGCTCGCCAGCAGCGCGAGCGCGCGGGCGCCGTCCTCGGCGGCGGTGACCTCGCAGGTCTCGCCGAGCACGCGCACGAGGAGGTTCCTCAGGTTCTCCTT
Organism: Anaeromyxobacteraceae bacterium; assembly: GCA_047602405.1. Taxonomy (GTDB): domain Bacteria; phylum Myxococcota; class Myxococcia; order Myxococcales; family Anaeromyxobacteraceae; genus Anaeromyxobacter. The sequence goes on along the minus strand of JASGHJ010000002.1, from coordinate 3,616,637 downwards.
GTCGTCGACGACGAGGACGCGGGGGCGCACGGCCAAGGGCTAGACCCTCCCCGGCGGGCTCGCCGGAAGGCGCACGGTGAAGGTGGTGCCGCCGCCCGGCGGCGAGGCGGCCTCGATCGCTCCGCCGTGGGCCTGCACGATGCCCTGCGACACGGCGAGGCCGAGGCCGGTGCCGCTGGCCTTCGTCGTGAAGAAGGGCTCGAAGAGCCTCGCGCGGGCGTCGTCGGGCAGGCCCGCGCCGGAGTCGCGCACGGTGAGCACCGCGCCCGCGGCGCCGTCCGCGACCGCGACCTCGACCCGGCCTCCCGCGCCGGCGGCCTCGGCGGCGTTCCGCACGAGGTTCAAGACAACCTGGCGCAGCTTGTACGGCTGGCCGCGCACGGCGCCCGCGCCGGAGACCTCGACCTTCACGCGGTCGAGGAGCCCGGTCTCGCGCAGCCGGCCGATGGCCTCGTCGCAGAGCGCGCGGAGGTCCACCGGCTCGGGCTCCGCCTCGCGCGGCCGCGCGAGCTCGAGGAGGCCGTCCACGATCTGCTTCGCGCGGAGCGTCTCGTCCTCGATGACCTTGAGGTCCTTCGCGGCTGCCGGGTCGGCCTTCCGCTCGAGGAGCTTCGCGTAGCCGAGGATCACCGCGAGCGGGTTGTTGATCTCGTGCGCGACGCCGGCGGCGAGCCGACCGATGCCCGCGAGCTTCTCCGACTGCACGAGCCGGTCCTGGTGCTCCCTCAGCGACGCCGTCATCGCGTTCATCTGCCGGGCGAGCGCCCCGAACTCGTCGGGCGTGTCGAGGTCGATGCGCGTGTCGAGGTCGCCGCGCGCGAGCCGCTCCGCGCCGGCGCGCAGGCGCTCGACCGGGCGCGCGACGGAGCGGAGCACGTAGGCGCCCACGAGCGCGGCCAGCAGCGGCGCGCCGACGAGGAAGAAGAGCGCCTGCCGGAACGCGGAGGCCTGCGCGGCGGCGACCTCGTCGCGGAAGGCGGCGATGGCGGCCTCGAAGCGCTGGGCGAGCCGGTCGGCGCGGTCCTGGATGCGGGTCACGACGAGCTGGGCCTGGTCGTGCTCGGCCTGCACGCCCTCGAGGTCGCGGCGCAGCACCGCGGGGACGATCCGGTTGCGGAAGATGCCGTCGAGCTCGTCGGTCGAGCGGGCGATGTCCTCGACCCAGCCCCGCTCGTCCGGGCGCGTCGCGTGCGCGCGCACCTGACCGGTGAGGATCTTCACCCGGTCCTCGGCCTCCTCGTAGAGGTGCAGGTGGCTCGCGTTGCCGAGGATGATCGTGTGCGCCTGGTGGGCGTACTGGTCGCGGACCGCGCTCGCGAGCTCGAGCGCGATGCGGACGCCCTCCTCGTGCTGCTTCATGTCGGCGAGGCCGTGCCGGATGTCCCGGAGCTGGACGAGCGTCAGCAGGGACGCGAGCGCGAACAGGGAGACGAGGAGCGCGAAGGCGAGGAACAGCCTCCGGGCGGTGCCCGTGGGGGAGCGCATTCCCTGCGCGTCCGCCGCCGCCTCCTGGGCAGCCGACGCAGCTGGGGTAACCGCGGGGGTCACGGTGTGGCCGATCCCGTCGCGGTCCGGCCGGTCACGGCGGCCGCCGGACCCCGGTTCACGCCCAAAACGCCCCTGGCAGGCTTGTTCTCCATGGCACGAGAGGTGCTAACTCGGGGGTGCCGCTCCGGCACGGCGCCGAGACGGTTCTCCAGAGGTGCACGCGCGCATGAGACGCTACCACGCGATCCGAACCCCAGGCGAGGCGCCGAACCGGATGCTCGGTCGGCTCCGTGCGGCCTTCGCGCTCGCGGCGGCGGCGCTCTTCGCGTCAGCGACGGCGGCCGAGCCGGCGGCGCCCGCGGCCTCGCCCTCGAGCCCGGTGCTGCCCGGGGACCCGGTGCTCGCCCGCCTCGTCGAGGAGAGCCTCGCGGCGCGGCCGGAGCTCGCCGCGGCCGAGGCCGGCGCGCGCGCCGAGCGCGAGCGCGTCCCGCAGGCGGGCGCGCTGCCCGACCCGGTGCTCTCGCTCGGGATCCAGAACGACGGGTTCGACGAGATCATGATCGGCAAGATGGAGACGAGCTACTGGCAGGTGATGCTCTCGCAGGGCCTGCCCTGGTTCGGGAAGCGCGACCTCCGCAACGACGTCGCCCGCCTCGCGGCCGACGAGGCCGGCGCCTCGGTCTCCCGCGCGCGGCTCGCGGCGGAGGCCGACGTGCGGCGGGCGTACCTCGAGCTCCTCGTCGCGCGCGACCGGCTCGCGCTCCTCGGCAGGCTCGAGGCGGTCTGGGCGAAGTCGGCCGACCTCGCCCGCGCGCGCTACCAGACCGGCGAGGGCGCGCAGTCCGACCAGCTCCGCGCCCAGCTCGAGCAGCACCGCCTCAAGCAGCGCCGCTGGGCGCTCGAGGCGGACGAGCGCACCGCCCGGGAGCGGCTCAACCGCCTGCGCGGGAAGCCGCTCGACGCGCCGGTGGAGACCACGGCGTCCCTCGCGGACGCGCCCATCCCGTCGGCCCCGGCGCTCCAGGCCGCGGTCGACGACGCCCTTCGCCGCAGCCCGGAGCTCGCCCGCGCGCGCACCGGCGCCGAGCGCGCCCACGCCTCGGTGCGGCTCGCCGAGCGCGACCGCTGGCCGGACGTCTCGGTGCAGGCGGGCTACATGGGCCGCGGCGCGCTCGGACCGATGTGGCAGGCCGGGCTCTCGGTGCCGCTGCCGGTCTGGAGCGGCCGCAAGCAGGGCGCGGCCGTGAAGGAGAGCGCGGCCCGCGCGCAGGCGGAGGACGGGAGCCTGAAGGCGGTCGAGGAGGTCGTGCGGCTCCGCGCGGTGGAGCGCGACGCCGTGCTCCGGTCGCTCGGCGAGTCGGCGCGGCTCTACCGCGACGGGCTCCTCGTGCTCTCGCGCGCGACGCTCGACTCGACGCTCGCGCAGTACGCGGTGGGGCGCGTGACGTTCGCGTCGGTGCTGGAGGCGTCCGCCGGGTACGTCGCGGACGAGGAGGGCCACCTCGGCGCGGTGGCGGACGCCCTCCGCGTCGCCATCCAGGCGGGCGAGGTGTCGCTCGACCCGGTGGGCTCGAGCGGCGGCGGTGCGATGGGTGGGGGCGGTGTGCCGGGCGCGGGCGCGGTGGCGGCGCCCTCCGGCGGGGGCGCGGCGAAGGCGGCGGCGGGCGGCGGTGCCGCGGCCGGCGGCGCGGGGATGTCCTCGGGCGGGATGTAGCTCCACGGATTCGAGCGAACGGGCTTCGGGCCTGATCGAGCGTCAAAAGGCGAGGCGTGACGAGATGAGCGAGAACGGCAAGCGGTTCGGGGTGGGGACGCTGGCGGCGGCCGCGGTGGCGGCGGCGGGCCTCGCGGCGGGCGGCACGTGGTGGGCGGTGCGGCCGCACGCGCACGACCACGAGAGCGAGGGCGGCCCGGCGGGCGGCGCGACGGCGGCGGCGAAGCCCGCGGCCCCTGCGAAGGAGCTCTGGCAGTGCCCGATGCACCCGACCATCACCTCCGACCATCCGGACAACTGCCCCATCTGCGGCATGAAGCTCGTGAAGGTCGCGGCGCCGTCCTCGGCCACCTCGGCGCCCGCGTCCGCGGCGGCGGCCGGAGCCGCGGCCGCGCCCGCCGCCCAGGGCCCGAAGAAGTACGTCTGCCCGATGCACCCGGACGTGGTCTCGGAGAACCCGAAGGACCGGTGCCCGATCTGCGGCATGAAGCTCGTCGAGGCGAAGGCGCCCGCGGCCGTGACCGTCGGCGAGGAGAAGACCCCCGAGGGCCTCGCCGCGGTGACCATCGATCCGGCCCGCCAGCAGCTCATCGGCCTCGAGATCGCGCACGCCGAGAACGGCCCGGTCGGCGGCACCTGGCGCACCACCGGCCGCGTCGCCATCGACGAGACCCGCGTGCACCACGTGAACGTGAAGTTCTCCGGGTTCATGGAGCACGTCCACGGCGACTTCGTGGGCCGGCCGATCAAGAAGGGCGAGCTCCTCTTCACGATCTACTCGCCCGAGCTCCTCGCGGCGCAGGAGGAGTACCTGCTCGCGCTCCGCACGCAGGAGAAGCTCGGCAAGGGCGGCCTCGCCGGCGACGGCGCGGACCTCGTGAGGGCCGCTCGGCGGAAGCTCGAGCTCTGGGACGTCCCGGCGGAGGAGCTGCAGCGCCTCGAGCGCACCCGCGAACCGGCCCGCACCGTGGGCTTCCGCTCCCCGGCCTCGGGCGTCATCACGAAGAAGGACGTCGTGCCGGGCATGCGCGTGAATGCGGGCGAGATGCCGTTCGAGATCGTCGACCTCAGCCGCGTCTGGGTGCTCGCCGATGCGTACGAGACCGACCTCCGCCGCGTGAAGGTCGGGCAGCCGGCGACGCTGTCGCTCCGCGCGCTCCCCAACCAGACCTTCCACGGGCGCGTCGCCTTCATCGACCCGCTCCTCGATCCGTCCACCCGCACCGCGAAGGTCCGCGTCGAGTTCGCGAACCCCACCGGCGAGCTCAAGCCGGAGATGTTCGGCGAGGTCGTCATCCAGGGCGCGCCGCGCGAGGCCCTGCGCGTGCCGGCGGACGCGATCGTCCACTCCGGCACGTTCGACGTCGTCTTCGTGGCGCTCGGCGGCGGCAAGTTCGTGCCGCGCGAGGTGAAGGTCGGCGAGCGCGACCAGGAGAAGGTGGAGGTGGTCTCGGGGCTCGAGGCGGGCGACGGCGTCATCGTGCGCGCGAACTTCCTCGTGGACTCCGAGTCGCGCCTGCGCGCCTCGCTCGCGGCGCTGACGAGCGCGCCGGCCGGCGGAGCGCCCGGGGCCCCCGCGGCGGCCCCCTCGGGCCACGCCGGCCACGGCGGGAAGGAGTAGCCCGTGCTGAAGGCCATCATCCGCTTCTCGGCCGAGAACCGGCTCCTCGTCCTCGCGGCGACCGCCGCCGCGCTCGTGGGCGCGTACTGGACGATGCGGAACATCCCGCTCGACGCGCTGCCCGACCTCTCGGACACGCAGGTCATCGTCTACTCGCGCTGGGACCGCAGCCCGGACATCCTCGAGGACCAGGTGACGTACCCCATCACCTCCGCGCTCCTCGGCGCGCCGAAGGTGAAGGCGATCCGCGGCTTCTCCGACTTCGGCTTCAGCTACGTCTACGTCATCTTCGAGGACGGCACCGATCCGTACTGGGCCCGCACCCGCGTGCTCGAGTACCTCTCGAAGATCACCCCGCAGCTGCCGGCTCAGGTGGCGGTCGAGCTCGGGCCCGACGCCTCCAGCGTCGGCTGGGTGTACCAGTACGCGCTCGTCGACCGGACCGGCCAGCACTCGTCCGACGAGCTGCGCAGCTACCAGGACTGGAACCTCCGCTACGCCATCCAGGCGGTGCCGGGGGTCTCCGAGGTCGCCACGGTCGGCGGCCACGTGCGCCAGTACCAGGTGCAGGTGAACCCGAACGCGCTCGCCGCCTACGGGCTGCCGCTCGAGGCGGTCATCAAGGCGGTGCGCACCGGCAACAACGACGTGGGCGGGCGGCTCGTCGAGCTCTCCGGCCGCGAGTACATGGTGCGGGGCCGCGGCTACGTGAAGGGCATCGGGGACCTCGAGAACCTCGTGCTGCGCTCGTCGGGCGGCACGCCGGTGCTCGTGAAGGACGTCGCGACCGTCACCCTCGGCCCGGAGCTCCGCCGGGGCGTCGCCGACCTCGATGGCGAGGGCGACGTGGTGGGCGGCATCGTGGTGATGCGCTCGGGCGAGAACGCGCTCCAGGTCATCCAGCGCATCGAGGCGAAGCTCGCCGAGCTGAAGCCCTCGCTCCCGAAGGGCTCGGAGATCATCACGACCTACGATCGCTCCGAGCTCATCGAGGGCGCGATCCACACGGTCCGGGAGAAGCTGGTCGAGGAGATCATCATCGTCTCGATCATCATCCTCGTGTTCCTGTGGCACATCCCGAGCTCGATCATCCCCATCATCACGATCCCGGTCTCGGTCGCGCTCGCGTTCATCCCCATGTACCTCATGGGCCTCAACGCGAACCTGATGTCGCTCGCCGGCATCGCGATCTCGATCGGCGTGCTGGTGGACGGGGCGATCGTCGAGGTCGAGAACGCCTACAACAAGATCCACCACTGGATCGCGGGCGGGAAGAAGGGCGACTTCCACAAGGTCCGGCTCGAGGCGCTCCTCGAGGTGGGGCCCGGCGTCTTCTTCTCGCTCCTCGTGATCGCGGTCGCCTTCATGCCGGTGTTCACGCTCGTCGACCAAGAGGGCCGCCTCTTCCGGCCGCTCGCCTACTCGAAGAACCTGGCCATGGCGATCGCGGCGATCCTCGCGATCACGCTCGACCCCGCGCTCCGCATGCTCTTCGCGCGGATCGACCCGTTCACCTTCCGCCCGCGCTGGCTCGCGAAGCTCGCGACCGGCGCGCTCGTCGGCACCTACCACTCCGAGGAGAAGCACCCGATCTCGGCGTTCCTCCACCGCATCTACGAGCCACCCTGCCGGTTCGTGCTGAAGCACCCGCGAGCCGTCATCGCCGCGAGCGTGCTCCTCGTCGCCTCCACCCTCCCGGTCTACCTGCACCTCGGCTCGGAGTTCATGCCGCCGCTGCGCGAGGGCACCATCCTCTACATGCCCTCGGCGGTCGAGCCGGGCATGTCGGTCGCCGAGGCCGAGAAGGCGCTGCAGGTGCAGGACCGCCTGCTCCACACCTTCCCCGAGGTGGAGCGCGTGTTCGGGAAGGCCGGCCGCGCCAACACCTCCACCGATCCGGCGCCGTTCACGATGATGGAGACCACCATCCTCCTCAAGCCCGAGGCGGAGTGGCGTGAGGTGCCACGCTGGTACTCGTCGTGGGCGCCGGGGTTCCTGAAGTCGATGCTGCGCCCGTTCTGGCGCGACCGCATCACGCAGGAGGACCTCGAGAACGAGATGAACGAGCGGCTGCAGCTGCCCGGCATCTCGAACGCCTGGACGATGCCGATCAAGGGCCGGCTCGACATGCTCTCGACCGGCATCCGCACGCCCATCGGCATCAAGATCTCCGGCGCCGACCTCTCGGTCATCGAGAAGACCGCGAAGGAGGTCGAGGCGGCGGTGCAGGAGGTCCCCGGCACGCGCTCCGTCTACGCCGAGCGCGTGGCGGGCGGGTTCTTCCTCGACTTCGTGCTGAAGCGCGAGCAGCTCGCCCGCTACGGCCTCACCGTCGACGACGCGAACATGATGGTGATGACCGCCGTCGGCGGCGACGTGCAGTCGACCACGGTGGAGGGGCGGGAGCGGTACGGCATCAACGTGCGCTACGCCCGCGACTACCGCGAGGACCTCGACGCGCTCCGCCGCGTGCTCCTGCCGCTCCCGTCGGGCAAGGGCCAGATCCCCATGGCCGAGATCGCCGACGTGGTGCTCGCGCAGGGCCCGTCGATGATCCGCAACGAGAACGGCCTGCTCGCCGGCTACGTCTACGTCGACTTCGACACCTCCAAGGTCGACATCGGCGGCTACGTCGACCGCGCGAAGGCGGCGGTGGCCTCGAAGGTGTCGCTCCCGACCGGCTACCAGATGAGCTGGAGCGGCCAGTACGAGAACATGCTGCGCGTGCGTGAGCGGCTGCAGGTCATCATCCCGCTCACGATCGTGCTCATCTTCGGCCTCCTCTACATGAACACGAGGTCGTCGGCGAAGGCGCTCCTCGTGATGGCGGCGGTGCCGTTCAGCGCCATCGGCGCGGTGTGGCTCCTGTGGGCGCTCGGCTACAACGTCTCGATCGCGGTGTGGGTCGGGATGATCGCGCTCATGGGGCTCGACGCCGAGACCGGCGTGTTCATGCTGCCTCTTCCTCGACCTCTCGCACGACGAGGCCGAGAAGAAGGGCCTGCTCCGCACCCGCTCCGACCTCGTCGAGGCCATCGTGCACGGCGCCGTGAAGCGCGTGCGCCCGAAGGCGATGACGGTGGCGGCCGCGATGCTGGGCCTCCTCCCCATCATGTGGTCCACCGGCACCGGCGCCGACGTGATGAAGCGCATCGCCGCGCCGATGATCGGCGGCCTCGTGACGAGCTTCGCCCTCGAGCTCCTCGTCTACCCGGCGGTCTACATGCTCTGGAAGGGGAAGAGCCTCCCGGCCGGCCCGGTCACCCCGGCCGAGCAGGCGGCGGCGTAGGCCGGGGGCGGGCGTCGGCGGGGGGCGACACGAGCTCCACGTAGGCGACCGCGCCGGGGAACGTGCCTGTCCTCGTCTCCTGCAGGGCGGGCGCCACCGCCTGGCGGAGCCGCGCGTCCAGGCACCGGGTGACCTCCGGCGCGAGCGTGCCGGCGGACAGCACCTCGATCTCCGGAGGATGCAGGCCCACGCGAGCCGCGTAGGTCCCGCGCTCCGCGAACCCGCGCGTGCAGTCGGACAGCGCCGAGGACGTCCGGAACACGTGCACCAGTCGCCAGAACTCCGGGGAGATCGTGTCGGGCTCGTTCCGCGTGTCGTAGAACACGTCGTGCTCCCAGTAGGTCTTGCCCGAGACGGGATCCGTCTTCGGCTGGCCCCCTTCGAACGTCGCGCCGTTCACCCAGTTCCGCACGGCCTCGTCGAACTGGAGCTTCTGCTCCCAGCCCGTCTTCCCCTTCTCGGCGAGGAATCTGGATCCGGCAGATGTCTGCGCGGCACTCGACCTCCCACGAGTCCGCATCTGAGCCCTTCAGCACGCGCTCCACCTCGGGGCGGAACTTCGGCACCGCCGGACCGGGCGCCTTCCCGGCGCTTCGCTCGAAGCGCTCGTGGGCCGGGAGGTGCGCGAAGAGCTCGCGCTCCAGCCACGCGACCTTCGCCTCGAGCAGCGCCGCACGGGCAGCCTCCGGCGTCGCGGGCGGTGGGCCGGTGGCGCGCGACACGCCGCCGGGGCCGCTCGTCGGCGGGGCTGCCCCGAGCGCGCCCACGGCGGGCACCGAATCCGAGCCGCCCGTCGCGACCGGCTCGGCCCCCGGTCCCCCCGGCCGCACGCCTCCGCGGAAGAAGAGGTACGCGTTCAGGACCAGGCTGACGGCGAGGAGCAGCCACGGAAGGGAGCGGCCCATACGTGGAGTGTACAGCACCCAGCGTGCGGCCACGCCCCGTCAGAGCCATCCGCGCGGATGACTCGAATGGGTACAGGGCATGCTCTCGGTCCGTGACCCTCCGGGCCTGGCTGCTTCGCACCCTCCGGCCGCTGCTTGACGGTGGACCCGCACGAATCGTATGGGTGCCGCATGAAGCTCGAAGTCGAGAATCGACGACCGGGTGTTGCACGCGCTCGAGGCCCGGGCCGCGGAGGAAGGCCGTTCGGTCCCCGACCTCGTGAACGAGGCGCTCCGGGCACTCCTCGCCGGCGTGGCGAGGAAGCCGGAGCTTCCGCCGCTGCCCGTGTTCGATCTCGGTGGCCTCTCGGCGTACGTCGACGATCGGGACGCGCTCGACGCCTACCTGGCCCGTTGACGCCTACTCCAGCTCGTACAGGCTCGCGCCCTTCCTCACGTAGCCCTTCTCCTTCGCGAGCACGTCGAGGTGCAGGCTCGACCAGTCCGCGAGCATCAGCGGCTCCTCGCCGACCTCGGTGTACGTCTTCACGTAGCCCTTGCACTCCTCGCAGACGTCGAGCCGGAGCGCGGGCTCGCCCTCGAGCTCCATCACGGCGAGCTTCGTCGCGTCGTGGTTGCCGCAGTGGGCGCAGGCGATGCGGCGGTAGGTCCAGCGGGTGCGGCACTGGCCGCAGCCGAGGACCCGCTTCCGGCCGACCTCGTTCGGCACGAGCTGGCTCATGGCCGGGCCGCTGCCGCAGGTGGGGCAGGAGCCGGCGTTCCAGGCGTCATCGTCGCGCACGCCCTCGAGGGCGCGCAGGGCCGGCGCGAGCGCGTGGGCCATCGCGGTCCAGGCGACGAAGCGGGCGAAGCCGGGGTCGACGTCGGTGGGCGGCTCGCCGTCGCCGATGAGCGCGGCGACGAGCGCGGCGCGGGTGGCGGGCTGCGCCAGGTGATCCTTCAGGGTGGCGGCCTTCTCCTTCAGCGCCTCGGGCAGCGGCGAGCGCGCGAGCTCGAACGCGAGCTTCGCGACGGCCTCGGCGAGCGCGGGCGAGGTGGCGAGGCCGGCCTTCTCGGAGAGGAGGAGCGGCAGGCCGCGGGCGAGGTCCTCCTTCCAGCCGTCGCCGGAGGGCGGCGCCACGGCGGGGAGGGCGGCCTTCGCGACGGCCGCCTCGACGGCGTCGTGGAAGGCGGCGACGCCCTCCAGGAAGGGGTGCTGCGCGATCCAGCGGCGGGAGGTCTCGTCCATGCGGCGGCGCTCCAGGGAGAAACGGGGGTCACGACAGAGAGACGCCCCCGGTCCATTGCTCCGGACCGGGGGCGCCAAGACTAACCCAACATCAACGCTCTAGTGCGAGCTCGCCTCGTCGGCCTTCGGCAGCACCGGCAGGCGCCTGACCGCGACGCCGTAGAGGAAGATCGTGGCGGCGATGAGGCCGATGGAGATGCCCCACTCGAACACCGACGGCGTGTACGAGAGCGGCAGGTTGCCCGGGGCGGCGCCCGGGAGCGTCATCGCGCCGACGACCACGTTGATGCGGTTGAACACGATGCCCAGCGTGCCGAGCAGCGACGCCGCGAACAGCGTCCGCGGGTTCTCGCGGTTCGCCGCCGAGGCGAGCATGACGACCGGGACGAGCCCGCCCACCACGATCTCGGCGAGGAACATCATGCCCTTCGGGCCGGAGAAGGCCGCGCCGAGCTGCCCGCGCAGGGCGACGTCGCCCAGGCGGAACGCGAGGTAGACCGCCATGGCACCGAGGGCGACCTTGCCCATCGCCGCGAGCTGCTTCGTGCGGAGCGGGCGGGAGTACGCCTTCGCGACCCACATCTCGATCACCACCATGAGCGCCGTGCCGGCCGCGATGGAGGAGAGGAAGAAGTAGACCGGCATGACCGGCGACCACCAGAGGTGGTTGAGCTTGTCGGGCATGAGGAGGAACAGCGAGCCGAGCGAGCTCTGGTGCATGGACGACAGGGTGACCGCGGCGATGGCGAGCATCACAGGGACCGGCTTCTCACCGGGGCGGGTCCTGTACGCGTAGGCCATGATGCCGAACACCGCCGCGGCGCCCGCCGCGTACACGAGGTTGCGGGACATCAGGTACACGAACAGGGTCATCGCGAAGACGACGTAGATCGGCGCCCACTTCTTCCACGTCTCCATGCCCGCCTTGAGGCCGATGCCCTCGAACAGCACGGGCAGGAACTCGGCGGCGAGGACGGTGACGTAGAGGCCGACGCACCAGGAGACCTCGAACATCGCCGAGTGCTCCGGGGCCTGGAGGCCGAGCTGCCAGAAGTGCCACGGCAGGCCGAGGTCGGCGAGGAGCGTCACGGTGACGAACGAGTAGGAGAGGAGGCCCATCAGCACCGCGGATCTGCCGATGCTGTAGAGGTCCTCACGCCGGAACACGTAGATGAGGCCGGCCGTGGCGAACGCGCCCGCGGCGACCGCGATCCACACGAGGTCGAAGACGATCCAGAGGCCCCACGCGTACGTGTCGTTGAGGCCGGTGGAGCCGCCGAGGCCGAGGGCGAAGCGGGCGAGCATCGAGATGCCGCCGAACGCCATCAGCGCCGCCATGAGCTTGTTGAAGCCCGTCCACAGCGGCTTCGAGATCGGCTCGAACGTGGGGTGGTGGTGCTCGACCGCCTTCACGTCCTTCGCCTCCGCCGCCTTCACCTCGTCGGCGCGCTTCTTCACCGCGTACGTCGCCCCGAGGGCGGCGCCGACGCCGAGGACGGCGGCGGGCACCGCGCCGAGCGCCACGGCGGCGGTCGCCGTGTAGCTCTGGTGCTGGATGCGGGGCAGGCCGATCTGCTCGAACGGCACCGGGGAGAGGTAGAGGACGTTCGTGCCGCCCGCCTCGTGCTCACCGTAGATGCCGTCGTGGTACCGGGCCGGATCCGCCTTGATGCGGGCCCGGGCCTCCTCGAGCAGCTCGCCGCGCTTGCCGAACTTCAGCGCGCCCGGCGGGCAGGCCTTCGTGCAGATGGGCTGGCCGTAGGCCTTCGTACCCGAGGCCTTCTCCGCCTCGCCGTACGCCGTGCCGTTGCGGCTGTCCGGGCAGGACTGGCCGTTGCGGTCGTAGCACATCGTGCACTTCTGGATCTTCGGCGCGAGCGAGTCCCACTCCGCCGTGGGCACGCCCCAGGGGCAGGCCCACATGCAGTAGCGGCAGCCGATGCACTTGTCGGCGTCATAGACGACCGGCCCCTCCGCCGTCTTGTGGAGGGCGGTGACCGGGCAGGCGGAGGCGCACGCAGGCTCGTTGCAGTGCATGCACATCCGCTTCGCCATCACGTACGACAGGCCGCCGGGGGCCCGCGGATTCTCCACCTCGTTGTAGGTGATGACCGTGAAGGTCTTCGCCGACATCGTGGTGGGCATCTGCAGCCCGGCCTTCTTGTCGTCGATCTGCGTCTTCTCGGCCTCCAGCTCGTTCCACTGCTTGCAGGAGACCTGGCAGGAGCGGCACCCGATGCACTTGGTGGTGTCGATCAGGTAGCCGTGCTGCTCGTTCAGCGGGGTCTTCTCGGTGTGCGTGGTCATGGTCGGTCTCCCTAGGCGATGCGGTCTTCAGCCTTGGCGAGGTTGACCAGGCACGCCTTCGTCTCCTGGCACCAGGTGTTGGGATCACCCACGTCGATGGTCAGGTGGTTCGTGCTCGGGCCCGTCGACAGGCCCTTGAAGCCCCAGTTGTAGGGCATCCACACGACGACCTGCTCCTTGCCGTGGATCCGCAGCACCTCCATGCGCTTCGTCACGCGGGCCTTCACCGTCACCTCGCCGCGCGCCGACCACACCTTCACCTTGTCGCCCGTCTTGATCTGCTTCTCCTGGGCGAGCTTCTCGGGCAGCTCCACCCACGGCTCGGGCGCGAGCTCGTTGAGCCAGGGCACGTTGCGCGTCGTGGAGCCCGCGCACCAGTGCTCGGTCATCGAGGCCGTCGAGAGCACGTAGGGGAAGTCGCTCTTCTTGCCGATGGGCTGCAGCGCCGGGATGCGCGGGTACTTCAGCACCGGGTTGGACGCGACCTTCGGGTGCAGCACGTTCTCGCAGGGGCTCTCCACCGGCTCGTAGAACTCCGGCAGCGGGCCGTCGCCGAGGACGCTCGACGAGTCGCGGGGCAGCTCCTTCTTCTTCTCCTTGAGGAGCTTCATGTCCGGGTGCTTGTACGGCGCGGCGAAGAGCCGGCCGACCGCCTCCGCGGTCATGCGGAACGGGCGCTGGCCGTTCTCGGTGTCGGGGCCGTCGGTGGGCACCGGCACGTCGGGCGTGTCATGGCCCTTCCACTTCTTGTCCTTCTCGTCCCACCACACGACCGGGATGACGCCGGGGCGCGGCTTGCCGTCCACGCCGCAGGACGCGCGGTTGTAGAGGACGTGCATGTTGCCCGGCCAGGTCCAGGCGAAGCCGGGGTAGATGCCCAGCTTCGACGGGTCGGTCTTGTTGTCACGGCGCTTCGAGAGGTTCTTCCCGCCGCCGAAGATGCCGGCGTAGATCCAGGAGCCCGACGAGGTCGAGCCGTCGCCCTGGAGCTGGCCGATGCCGCCGATCATGTCGCCGGCCTTGAGCACCTTGCCGTCGGGGAGGGTGACCTCCTTCCAGACGCGCCCGCTGATCTCGCGGAGCACGTCCTCGGCGCGGGACTTCTCGGAGTAGGCCCACACGGCCTGCTTGATCACCGCGTCCTTCGGGTCGGTCGAGTCCTGGTAGAGGGCCCGGACCTTCTTGAAGAGCGTGTCGATGATCTCGAGGTCGTTCTTCGCCTCTCCCGGCGGCTTCACCGCCTCGTACCGCCACTGCACCAGGCGGCCGGAGCCGGAGATGGTGCCTTCCTTCTCCATGAAGTAGGCGGCCGGGAGCGCGATCACCTCGGTCTGGATGGCCTTCGGGTCGAGGCCCGGGGCCTGCCAGAACGCGGCGGTCTCCGTCTCCCAGAGATCCTGGACCACCAGCATCTCGAGCTTGGCCAGCGACTGCCCGACCAGCTTCAGGTTCGGGTTCGTGACCATCGGGTTCTGGCCCATGACGTAGAGGAGCTTCATCTTCCCCTCGTACGCCGTCTCGAGCATGCGGAAGACCGAGTAGTTCTTCTTCCCGCTCTTCTTGAGCAGCGACCCGTACATGAAGTCGTTCTCGGGCGTCGCCGCGTCGCCGAACCAGGCCTTGAGCGCGTTCACGACGAACTTCGCGCGGAACGTGCCGTACTTCTTCGTGAAGGCCTCGAGCGTCGGCAGGTCGTGGTTCGGAGCCGCGACGTAGCCCGTGAAGTAGTCGTACAGCACGGACATGTCGCAGGCGCCCTGCACGTTCGGCTCGCCGCGGAGCGCGTTCACGCCGCCGCCGACGACGCCGATGTTGCCGAGGAGCAGCTGGATGATCGGGTAGCAGCGGATGCCCTGCACGCCGGTGGTGTGCTGGGTCATGCCGAGCGCGTACATGATCGTGCCCGGCTTGTTCGCCGCCATCGTGTCGGCGATGAGCTTGATCTGGTCGGCCGGGATGCCGGAAGATTCTCGCTCGCCGTGTCGAACGTGTAGCGGGAGAAGTGCTGCCGGACGCGCTGGAGGACGCACTTCGGATCGTCGAGCGACGCGGCCTTCTTCGGCAGGTGCGTCTTCGGATCGAGGTCGTAGCCCCAGGACGCGTTGTCGTACTTGTGCGTCTCGCCGTTGAAGCCGGAGAAGAGGCCGTCCTCGAACTTGTACTCGTCCTTCGTCAGGAAGAGCGCGTTGGTGTTCTCGGAGACGTACGCCTCGTCATAGAGCTTCTTCTCGATGAGGTACGAGATCATCGCGCCGAGGTAGGCGATGTCCGTGCCCGGACGGATGCGCGCGTAGACGTCGGCCATCGCGCTCGTGCGGGTGAAGCGGGGATCGACGTGGATGATCTTCGCGCCCTTGGCGCGCGCCTTCTGGACCCACTTCATCGCCATCACGTGGTTCTCGGCGGCGTTGGATCCGGCGATCAGGAAGACCTTCGAGTGCTGCAGATCGAGCCAGTGGTTCGTCATCGCGCCACGGCCGAACGATGCCCCCAGACTGGGGACGGTGGGGCTGTGTCAAAGTCGAGCCTGGTGCTCGATGAGCGGCGTGCCCAGCAGCCGGCCCATCTTGGCGATGAGGTAGCACTCCTCGTTGGTGTTCTGCGCGCCGCCGAGGAAGCCCATCGCCTCGGTGCGGTTCACCGGGTACTCGACCTCGTTGCCGTCCGCGTCCTTGTCCTTCTCGGTCGCGATCCAGTTCGTGTCGCGGACCTGCTTCATCTTCTTCGCGATCTTCTCGAACGCCTCGTCCCAGGTGATCTCGGTCCAGGAGGTGGCGCCCGGCGCGCGGTAGCGCGGCTTCTGGAGCCGCATCGGGTTCTCGTGGGTCGCCTTCATCGCGGCGCCCTTCGAGCAGAGCGAGCCCTCGTTGATGATGTGGTCGGGGTCGCCCTCGAGGTTGACGAGCTTGCCGTCCTTCACGTGGGCGACCATGCCGCAACCGCACGAGCAGAAGTTGCAGGCGGTCGTGAACTCCTGGACCCCCACGAGCTTCGAGCGCTTCGTCGCGGCCTGCACCTCGGCCGGCTTGAGCCCGAGCTCGGTCAACGCGAGCCCGGCGCCTCCCGCCGCCGTGATTCTTGAACCAGCTTCGCCTTCCGACCGTCATGCGACTCCTCCTGTGCTTCGGCGAATGGACCGCCGGCGCCCTGCGCGTCCGGCGGTTGACCTCGATCAACCCTGTGGATCCTTGCGATGATGCGGATCGCAGCGCCGGGCCCTTGAGCAAGAAGCCTGCCCCGGCCGATCACCAGAAGTGGACCTGTGAGGGCAGCCGCGGAACGTGCGCGGGGGTCGGAAGCTGGTCCGAGGTCGCGCAGCGGATGCGCACGACGCAGTGCGCGTCGGCCCGACGGCTGTCACGTGTCACAGGAGCCCTGTGACATGTCCCAGCCGTCGGGGTGTGACAGCCGCTACGGGTGCCCGGGCTGGCAGCGGTCGCGGTGCTCGCCGCCCTGGCCGGACGCGAGCGCGAAGCCCTGACCGCGGGCCCGCCCGCAGGAGTCCTTGTCCCCGCCGGCCTGCGCGTCGTCGCCGTGCTCGTCGTCGCCGTTGGGCCGCGGCTTCTCCGAGCAGCTCGCGGGCGCGAGCGTCGCCGCGAACGCGTCGAGGGCGGCGGCCTCCGCCTCGGTGAACGCGTCGCCCGCCTCCTCGCACAGCTCCTCGCGCACCATCTCCACCGCGTGGGCCTGCTGGCGGCAGCACCGCGCGCGGTCGATGCGCGCGAGGAGGCAGCAGAGGCGGTCGGCGGTCCTCGGTTCGCTCGAGAGCGCCTTCGCGAGCGTGCACAGCGAGGTCGCGGTCGCCGCGACCGTGAAGGTGGCGCTCGCGCTCGCCGTGTTGCCGGCGCGGTCGCTCGCCGAGGCGGTCACGGTGTGCGGCCCGGGGCCGAACGTCCAGGCGGGGGCGGAGACGTTCACGCAGGTCGTGCTCGCGACCCCCGAGAGCGCGTCGGTGGCGCTGCAGCCGAGCGCGACGGTCGCGTCCGCCGTGTAGGTGCCGGCGTTGCCGGTCCAGGCCACCACCGGCGGCGTCCGGTCGATCCGCACGTCGAGGCCGTGCTCCGCCTCGACGTTCCCGGCCTGGTCCACCGCGTGGAAGGTGAGGTGGCTCGACCCCTCGGCCGTGAAGGTCACCGCGTCCACGGCGCCCGGCACCACCGTCGCCGGGATCGGCTGCGCGCCGGTCGCCGCGTGCACGATCTCCTTCACCCCGGAGGCCGGCGTGCCCGGGTCGGTGGCGGTGAGCGTCACCGTCACGTCGCCCGCGTTCCAGCCGGAGAGCGTCGGCGGCGGGGCTGCGCTCGCGACGGTGACGGGCGGCGTCGCGTCGATCGAGACGCACGCGTTGTCCGCGTTCGACCAGTAGGGCGCGACGCCGATCGCGAGCCCGGTCGAGCCGGTGAGCGGCGTCTGGGTGAAGCCCTGGTTCTGGCAGATGTCGGCGGCCTCGCCGTCCGTGAAGAGCGAGCCGATGTGCGTGATGTCGAACACCCCGCCCGGGCTCGCGCTCGAGGTGTCGAGCCAGTGCGCGAGCGGCAGCGGATCGGTCGCCGCCTCGACCACCTCGTGCGTGATGGCGGTGACGAGGTCGGCGAGCGTCGGGTAGCACTCGGTCGGGATGACGGCGAGGTTCAGCGGCCGCCCCTGGGTGCCCGGGATCACGAACGGCGGGAAGGGCTGGAACACCGCGCGCGAGGGGATCTGGAAGTGGTACGCGCCGTAGTTCGTGCAGGAGCGCGAGCCGAAGTCGTCGATGATCGTCCCCTTCGGCAGGAGCACCACGTAGACGCGGTTGCCGGTCGGGTTCGGCGTCGCGAGGCAGAAGGGCTCGGCGGGCAGGGTCACCGGGTTCGCGCAGTCGACGGGGAGCCCGCTGCAGGCGATGCAGCCCGGGTTGGGCGCGCCGATCGCGAGCGGCACGCCGGTCGCGATGGTCGAGTACTCCGCGCAGCTCATGTAGCCGAAGATCGCCGGCGTCGAGGTGGTGGCGCCCGGGCTGCGCGCGCAGGGGTAGATGAGGCCGTCGGTGTCGGAGCTGCCCTCGAAGCTCGGCTGCGGCACGCCGTACTGGCAGAGCCGGTCGAAGTACGGCGAGGCGACCACGTCGCGCAGCGCCTGGTCCACGTCGGCGCGCTTGAAGTTGGCCGGGTTGTCGTCCCAGTGCTCTCCCCAGAACACGTTGAAGAGCTTCAGCTCCGGGTAGAGGAGCGGCACGCCGAGCTCCATGTCGAGCGTGACGTCGTTCGTCGGCGCGGGGCAGCCGGGCGGCAGGAGCAAGGACGGCCCGGGCGGCTGGGCGCTGGCGGCCTCGCTCGAGGTGGCGGGGGCGTCGCACGCGGAGAGCGCGACGGCGAACACCGCGGCGAAGCTCGCGGCGAGGAGCGTGGACCGGGCCATGTCGGCCTCCCTCCCGCTGCTTCCCGGGGCGAGGGAGCAGGGAGTCCCCACATCCGACCACGTTCCACGCAGGGTGATCTCGGCGCCGGCCAGCCTTTTCGGGGCCGGACCCGCCGAGGTCCGTGGGTGTACGCGGCGGGGCAGGCCCCGCGCGGAGGTCAACGGGTGATCTCCGGGGCCCGCGCCTACCGCGTGATCCCGAACCGCCGGAGCCGCCGGTACAGCGTCATCCGCGACACGCCGAGCGTCGTCGCGGTGCGGGCGATGTTCCAGCCGCAGGCCTCGAGCGCGGCGACGAGCTCGTCCTTGCCCGGGCCGCCCTCGGGGTCCGCGGCGGGGCCGTCGGCGGGCAGCGGGGAGGCCGGCGACGCGGGGGCCGCCACGGACGGGCGCGACGGCCTGAGGTCCACGAGCCGGAGGTCGTCCGGCCCGATCACCTCGCTCGCCGCGACGGCGGCGGCGCGCATGACGGCGTTCTTGAGCTCGCGGACGTTGCCGGGCCAGCCGTGCGCCTCGAGCTTCTCGAGCGCGGCGGGCGAGAGGCTGAGCGGGCCGCGGCCGACGCGGCGGGCCGCCTCGTCGAGGAAGACGGTCGCGAGGAACGAGACGTCGCCGGCGCGCTCGCGGAGCGGCGGCACGTCGAGGTGGAGCACCGAGAGCCGGAAGAAGAGGTCCTGGCGGAACCGGCCCGCGGCGACCTCGCCGGCGAGGTCGCGGTTCGTCGCGGCCACGATGCGCACCTCGACCCGGCGCGGGCGGCTGCCGCCGAGGCGGGTGACCTCGCCCTCCTGCAGCACGCGGAGGAGCGCGGTCTGCGCGGGGAGGGGCAGCTCCGTCACCTCGTCGAGGAAGAGCGTGCCGCCGTGCGCCTCCTCGAGCTTCCCGGCGCGGCCCTCCTTCTGGCCGCCGGTGAAGGTGCCGGGCTCGTAGCCGAAGAGCTCCGCCTCGACGAGCGGCGCGGGGATGGCCCCGCAGTTCACGGCCACGAACGGCGCCGCGGCGCGGTCGCTCGCGGCGTGGATGCCGTGGGCGAAGAGCTCCTTGCCGGTGCCGGACTCGCCCTGCAGCACGACCGGGAGGTCGTTGTGGGCCGCGCCCTCGGCGAGCGTGATGGCGGCGCGCAGCCGGTCGGACCGGCCGGCGAGGTTGCCGAAGGCGTAGCGCGCGACCGGGCGCTGGCGGGCGGCGCCGGCGGCGGGCGCCGGCGCGACGGCGGCCCCGCTCGCGCGGCGGGGCACGCGCACGAACGCGGCGAGCGGCCGGCCGTCGAGCGCCTCGATCGAGGCGAGCACGCGGTGCTTCTCCTCGCCGGACCCCGCGGGCCAGTCGAGCACGAGCTCGTCGGCCGGCTGCCCCGGCCCCGACAGCGCCGCGACGAGCCGCTCGCGCACGCCGCGCGGGGTCTCGCCCCGCTCGAGCGGCAGGGCCTCGCGGGCGGCCTCGTTCTGGTGGAGCACCGCCCCGCGCGCGTCGAGCACCACGAGCGCGTCGCCGGTGTCGCGGGCGGCCCGGAGCGCGTGCCGCACCAGCGCGTCGCGCACGGCGGCCCGGGTGCGGAGGCGCTCGGAGATCGCGGCGGCGAGCGCGGCGGCGAGCGGGGCGCCCTGCGGCTCCGGCGCGTCCCACCCGCCCGCGACGACCACGACGCCCACCGGGCCGGCGACCGACGGCGTGAGCACCGGCGCCCCGGCGGTGCGCCAGCGCTGCCAGGCGCGCACGAGGTGCTCGGAGGCGACCACCTCGACCGGCGCGCGGTCCGCGATGGCGGTGCCGATCCCGTTCGTGCCCGCGATCGCCTCTCCCCAGGTCCCGCCGGGCCCGAGGTTGATCTCTCTCGCCGCGTCGAGCGCGTCGGGGTCGCCGTCGAGCCACAGGACGCAGCCCTCCGGATCCGCCCAGCCGACGAGCGAGCCCTTCTGCCGGAGCCGCTCGGCGGCCTCGCCGAGGACCGGGCGGGCGACCCACAGCACCTCGTCGAGCGCGGTGCGGCGCGCGAGCTCCGGAGCCGCCACCGACGGCGCCCGGGGCAGGCCGTCGTCGAGCTCGAGCTCCCGCACCCGGCGCCAGGAGCGGGCGATCTCCGGCCGCGCCCCCTCGATCTCCCCGCTCGCGACGAACCGCTCCCACACGACGTCCAGCCGCCGGCGGAGCGTCGCGGTGGGGGAAGCGGAGATCACGGCCGGAGGTTACACCGGGGAGGGCCGGGGTGCTCAAGGCCCGAGCGCTGAGGTATACCGGGCGTGTCCGGAGGTGCGCCCCGTGCCGAGACAGTTCGCGAAGGACATGCCGCTCCGCCAGAAGATCCTGGTCGTGGCGCTCGCCCCCACGGCGCTGCTCGTGGCGGCGGTGCTCGCGGTCTTCGCGACGCAGCGCGGCCGGATGGAGTCGATGGTCGAGGAGGGGATGGGCGCGCTCGCCCGCGACGGCGTCGCGCGCGCGGCCCGCGACGTGCGCACCCTCTGCGAGGCGACGCACCAGGGCCTCTGGGATCAGGTGCCCCGCAGCCTGCGCGTCATGCACGACCAGGTGGACCAGCTCGGCGGCTTCGGGTTCTCCCGCACCGAGCAGGTGACCTGGCGGGCCACGAACCAGCTCGACCGCTCGGTCGTCGAGGTCTCGCTCCCCCGGGTGCTCCTCGGCGGCACGCCGCTCCCCGTCAACAAGGACTTCGCCCGCCCGAGCCCGCTCGTCGACCGCGTGAAGGAGCTCGTCGGCGCCGAGTCGACCCTCTTCCAGCGCATGAACGACCGGGGCGACATGCTCCGCGTCGCGACCACGGTCCCCGACCCGCGGGAGGGCGGCCGCGCCGTCGCCACCTACATCCCCGCGGTCGACCCCGACGGCGAGCCCAACCCGGTGGTGTCGACCGTGCTCCGCGGCGAGACGTACCGCGGCCGCGCCCGCGTGGTCGACAACTGGCACCTCTCCGGCTACGAGCCGGTGCGCGACGCGACCGGCCGGGTGGTCGGCATGCTGTTCGTGGGCCTCCGCCAGGACGCGCTCGAGGGCATCCGGAGCGGCGTGGTGAACTCCCGGTTCGGCGCGAGCGGCGAGATGTTCGTCCTCGGCGGCACCGGCAACCAGCGCGGCAAGTTCCTCATCCCGCCGGCCGGGGTCGTCGCCGGCACCGACGGCTGGGGTGCGCGGGACGCCTCGGGCACGCCGTACGTGAAGGACCTCGTCGAGAAGGCGATCGCCGCCCGCGATCGCACGGTGGAGGTGCGGTTCACGCGGCCCGCCGAGAAGGGGCCGCCCCACGAGCGCATCGCGGCGGCGATCGACTTCCAGCCCTGGGACTGGGTGATCGTGGCGGAGCTCGACCACGAGGAGTCGCTCGGCGCGCTGCGCCGCATGCAGGCGTCGCTCGCGGGCGCGTTCCTCCTCGTCGCGGCCATCGGCTTCGCGCTCCTCCTCGGGACGATCTGGGCGGCGCGGGGCGGCGCGAGGAAGCTCGCCGCGCCGCTCGAGGACATGGCGCTCGCGGCCGAGCGCATCTCCCAGGGCGACCTCCGCCAGGAGGTCACCTTCCGCTCGAAGGACGAGATTGGCCGGCTCGCCGAGGCCTTCCGCGGCACCATCGCGTACCTGCACGACGTCGCCCGCGGCGCGGACGCCATCGCGAAGGGCGAGCTCTCGGTGGACGTCGCGCCCCGCGGCGAGCACGACGAGCTCACCCACAGCTTCCAGGACGCGAAGGGCGAGCTCACCCGGCTCGTCGCCGAGATGGACCGCCTGGCCCACGCCGCGGTCGAGGGCCGGCTCTCCGAGCGCGCGAAGCCCGAGGCGTTCCAGGGGGCGTACCGCGCGGCCCTCGAGGGCGTGAACGCCACGCTCGAGACGCTCGTGCACCACCTGGACGTCATGCCGGCGCCGGCGATGATCATCGGGCCCGACTTCACCATCCGCTACATGAACCAGACCGGGGCCACGCTGCTCGGCCGCTCCCAGGCGGAGCTCGTGGGGACCCGCTGCTACGACGGGTTCCGGATGGGCGACTGCCGCTCCGCCGGCTGCGCCGCCGCGCGGGCCATGCGCCAGGACCGCGAGGTCAACAGCGAGACCGACGCCCACCCCGAGGGGCTGGACCTGCACGTGCTCTACACCGCGGTGCCGCTGCGCGACCCCGCCGGCCACGTGATCGGCGCGTTCGAGGTCGTGACCGACCAGGTCGCCGTGAAGCGCACGCCGGACGCGGGCGGGCCGGACTCCGGGGCCGTCGTGCCCGGCCCGGGAGGTCCGCGCCGTGTCGGATGAGCGGCTGCCGTCGCCGCGCGCGAGGCTCGCCGAGGTCGACGTGCTCCGCCGCGGCCGCGCCGCGCCGGGGCGCGCGCCGGGCGCCGCGCGCGACCTCGTGGCCGTCGAGGAGCCGCTCGAGATCCGCGTCGGAGGCGAGACCGTCGGCGTGCTGATGCGGACCCCGGGCGACGACGAGAAGCTCGCGCTCGGGTTCCTGTTCGCCGAGGGGATCATCGCCTCGGCCGACGACGTCGCCGCCGTCTACCACTGCGGCCGGCCCGACGACGAGGGCTACGGCAACCTCGTCGAGGTGGCGCCGTCCTCCTCGCCGAAGCTCGACCTCTCCCGGCTCGACGGCGCGCGCCGCCCCTTCGCGGCCTCCTCCGCGTGCGGCGTCTGTGGACGCCAGGCGGTGTCCGATCTCCTCTGCGATCTCCCGCGCCCGGAGCCGGGCTTCACCGTCGCGGCCTCCGAGCTCACCGCGCGGATCGACCGGCTGCGCGAGAACCAGCCGGTCTTCGAGCGCACCGGCGGCGCGCACGTCGCGGCGCTGTGGGGGAGGGACGGCGCGCTCCTCGCGGCCCACGAGGACGTGGGCCGCCACAACGCGGTCGACAAGGTGGTGGGCGCGCTGCTCGTCGCCCAGCTCGAGGCGCGGCGGGCGGGCCAGCCGGTGCCGCAGCCGGGAATGCTCACCGTCTCCTCCCGCGCCGGCGTCGAGATCGTCCAGAAGGCCGCGAAGGCCCGGATCCCGGTGGTCGCCACGGTGTCGGCGCCGACGTCGCTCGCGGTGGAGCTCGCCACCCAGTCGGGCCTCACGCTCGCGGCCTTCGTCCGGGGGACCGGGATGAACGTCTACGCCGGAAAGGAGCGCATCCTCGACGGATGACGCTTATGCTTCGCGGATCCACCCCGCTGTCGAATGGAGGCCATCCATGAAGTACGGCGCGCGCAACCAGCTCACGGCGAAGGTCACCGAGGTGAAGAAGGGCAGCATCATGTGCGAGGTGAAGCTCGACGTCTCGGCGCCCGCGAGGATGGCGTCGGTCATGACGGTCGAGTCCGCCGAGGACCTCGCGCTGAAGCCGGGCGACTCGGTGAAGCTCGTGGTGAAGGCGATCCACGTGCTCGTGGTCAAGGAATAGCCCGGCGACCTCGTGTAGGCTGTCTGCCGATGCTCGCCGTGCTGCCCGAAAAGACCATCCAGTCCCGATCCCCCCTCGAGCCCGCCGGCCGCTAGGCCGGGGGGCCGTGCGCCTCCCAACGAGCAGCGGGGATGGGTCGTCGGACGCGCGGGTGAACGCCCGCGCACGGATGGTGGAGCCGGCAGATGGCCGAGGAATCGACGCCCGCGGGCAGCTGGGACGCGGGCGACATGGGCTGCGGTGAGCTCGTCTTCGAGCTCATGATGAAGCTGCGCGCCCTCGCGCCGGGGCAGGTCTTCCAGCTCACCACCCGCGACGCGGGCGCCCCCCACGACATCCCCGCCTGGTGCCGCCTCACCGGCAACGCGCTCGTCCGCGCGGAGCCACCCCACTACTTCATCCGCAGGAAATCCTGAGCATCGGGAAGGACGTCGCCATGGCCAAGATCCTCGTCTCCATCACCCACGCGAAGAACGACCCCGACAAGGCCACCGTCGGCTTCGTGGTCGCGAACGCCTCCGTCGCCTCGGCGCAGGAGACGGTCGTGTTCCTCTCCACCGAGGCCGCCCGCCTCGCCGAGAAGGGCTACGCCGAGCAGATCCACGAGGAGGGCTTCGCGCCGCTCGTGGAGCTCATGACCAACTTCGCGAAGGCGGGCGGCAAGATCCTCGTCTGCTCGCCCTGCTACAAGAAGCGCAAGCTCGACGAGGCGAAGCTCGTCGAAGGGGCGACGATCGTGGGCGGCGCGAAGGTGGTCGAGTTCCTCGCGTCCGGCGCGACCAGCATCTCGTACTAGGGCGCGCGCGACATGACCTCCGGGACGAAGCACCCGCTGGCCGGGGGCGAGGCCCCCGCTCGCCCCGCCGCCAGCTTCGACGGCGGGACGCTCGACTGCGGGAGCGGACTGCTCCTGCTCATCCGGCAGCACATCGACCCGCTCGACCCGGGCCAGCTCCTCGAGATCCGCTCGTCGGAGTCGTCGGTCTGCGAGGACCTCCCGGCGTGGTGCCGGATGACCGGGAACGAGCTCGTCTCGGAGAGCAGGGGGGAGGGGAGGTACAGGTTCCTGGTGGCGAAGGGAGGGCTCCGAGGCGGAATCGGAGTCGGAGTCGGATCCGGAGTCGGAGTCGGAGTCGGATCCGGATCGGCCTCCGCCTCCGTCTCCGCCTCCGTCTCCGTCCCCTTCTCCGGCTCCGTCCCCCCCGTCCGTCCCCTGTCCGTCCTCGGCGTCGGCTCCTGGCCCCGCCCGCGCTGGCTCCTCGACGCCCTCCACGCCCGCCTCGAGAACAGGCTCCCCGAACCCGCCTTCGAGGAGTCCGCCGACGACGCCGTCCGGCTCGCGCTGAAGGGCCAGCTCGACGCCGGCGTCGACGTCGTCACCGACGGCGAGCAGCGCCGCGACAACTACGCCTCCTTCGTCGGCGCCCGGCTCGAGAACTGCCAGCTCGTCCCGCTCACCGACCTCCTCGCCTACGTCGACGATCCGGTCGAGTTCGAGCGGGAGCTCAGGAGCCTCGACGTCCCCGCCGCGAAGGTCCGCCACCCGGCGGTGATGGGCCCGCTCCGCCGCGCCCGCCCGCTCGCCGCCCACGAGCTCGCCTTCGTCCGGACCGAGACCGACCGCCCGGTGAAGGTCGCGCTCCCCGGCCCCTACCTCCTCGCGCGCACCATGTGGATGGAGTGCATCTCCGACCGCTTCTACGCGGACCGCGCGGCGCTCGCGAAGGACCTCGTCCGCGTGCTCCGCGAGGAGATCCAGGACCTCCTCGCCGGCGGCGCGGCCCTCGTGCAGCTCGACGAGCCCATCCTCTCCGAGGTGGTCTTCGGCGGCAGCGTCACCGGCAACCGCACCTTCATGTGCGGCGTGCTCGACGCGAAGGGCGACGCGGACGTCGAGCTCGCGTTCGCGGAGGGGCTCCTGGCGGAGGTCGCGGCCGGCTTCCCGCGGGAGCGGCTCGCGCTCCACATGTGCCGCGGCAACTGGACGCCCGACGAGTCGGTCGCGCTCTCGGGCGACTACCGGCCGCTCCTCGGACTCCTGTCGCGCGCGCCGGTGGGCACGCTCTTCCTCGAGCTCGCGACGCCGCGCGCGGGCGACGTCGAGGTCCTCGCCGGGCTGCCGCGCGAGGTGCGGGTCGGCGTGGGCGTCGTGAACCAGAAGAAGGAGGAGGTCGAGCCCGCCGAGGTGATCGTGGAGCGTGCCGAGCGCGCCATCCGGGTGCTCGGCCCGGAGCGCGTGCTCCTCAACCCCGACTGCGGGTTCGCCACCTTCGCCGACAACCCCATCGCCTCCGCGCGGCTCGCCACCGCGAAGCTCGCCCAGGCCGTCGCGGCCTCGCGGCGGCTCCGCGAGAAGTACGGGGTGTGATCCGGCCGGGCGCACGGCCGGCCCGGCCGGGAGGGGCTTGACGCCGGGTGCGCTCCGGGCGTCCATGGACGCTCATGGCCCCGAGGCGCCTCGCCGCCGCGCTCCTCCTCGCCGGGAGCACCGCCTCCGCGCTCGCGGGGAGCACGGTCCTCGCGCTCGCCGCGGGCTGCTCCTGGAGCCGCACCTCGCGCCAGCGCGAGGCCGTGGAGGCGACGCGCCCGGCCGGGCTGCGCGCCCGGAGCGCCCCCGGCGCGCCCGCGCGGGCGTACCGGGTCCGCGTGCACGTGGACGCCGACTACCGCGCCCAGGTGAAGGCCTGGCGCGAGCGGATCCCGGCGCAGCTCGAGCGGGTGAACGCGCTCCTCGGCCCCGACCTCGGCGTGCGGCTCGAGCTCGCCTCGATCGAGCCGTGGGAGCGGGTCGCGCTCAAGGCCGGGCTCCGGGCCGCGGTCGACGAGCTCGTGCTCGACGATCCCGGGGACGGCGCGGACTGGGTGATCGGGTACGTCGGCCGGCAGCGGAGCGGCGGCTTCCTCGACCCGACCGGCCTCGCGCCGCTCTTCTCCCGCCACATGCTCGTGACCGCCCCGGAGGACGCCGAGGACGTGCAGGCGGTGAACGTCGCGCTCGACCAGCTGACCACCGCCGAGCGCGAGGCGGTGCGGGCCGCGGCCCGGGAGCACCTCGAGGACGTCGCCTTCCTCCACGAGCTCGGGCACACGCTCGGCGCCGTCCACGAGTGCGCGGTCGCCTCCATCATGTCGGCGCAGACCACGCCGGTGACGAGCGGCTTCAGCGAGGCCACCCTCGTGCTCGCGCGGCTCGGGCTGGAGCGGCGCCTCGCCGCCGACGCCGCGGGGCGCGCGGCGTGGCGGGAGCGCTGGCACCGGGCCCGGCGCGAGGAGCTCGCCGGGGAGGCCTTCGAGTGCGTCGCGCTCGACGAGGGGCTCGCCGGGGAGGCCGCGCTCGTCGACCGCGAGCCCGGCTCGCCGCGGGAGGAGCGCGCGCAGGCGCTGGCCCGCGAGGTCACGCTCCGGTTCCGGGTCGGGGTGCGGCTCGCCGAGGCCGATCTCCCGCGCCAGGCGGTGCACCTGAGGATCGGCTTCGCGCCCGGTGCGCCGCCCGCCGTGTCGCGCGCCGGCACCACCGGCAGCGCCGCGGCCGACGCCGCGCTCGACCGCGTCGCGGCGGCGCTGCGCCCCGCGCCCGGCCCCGACGGCCCGCCGGACGGGCCCGACGCGCTCGAGGTCCCGGTCCCGCCCGAGGTGCTGCGCACGCACCTGCGGCGCTGAGCGTCGAGGCGGCCAAGGCTGCGAGGTGGCGCGCTGGCTTTCACGCCGCCCCCCGGTGCACCATGCCGGCGTGCTCATGAACCGGGCCCAGTGGACCTTCCTCGGCGTGCTCGCCGCGGCCGCGCTCTCGGTCCTCGCGTTCCTGACCTTCCTCGCGATGCACGGCGAGGACCCCCAGATCGCCTACGACGCGCGGCTCGAGGTGCTCGCCGAGCGCGCGGTCGAGGCGGGCGCCGGCGGCGTCAACGCGATCGCCTTCTCGCCCGACGGCCGCACGCTCGCGAGCGCCGGCGCCGACGGCGTGGCGCGGCTCTGGGACGCCGACACCGGCCTCGACGTCGGCGCGCTCGAGCACCCGGGGCCGGTGCTCGCGCTCGCGTTCTCGCCGGACGGGCGCACGCTCGTGACCGGCGATCGCGACGGCGGCGCGCGCCGCTGGCGGCTCGAGGACCGGACCCTCACGGCGGTGCTGCGCGGCCACGAGGGCGGCGTCGACGCGGTGGCGGCCTCGCCGGACGGGCGGTGGCTCGCGACCGGGGGCGAGGACGGCGTCATCCGGATCTGGCGCACCGCCGACGGCGCCGCGGCGGCCACGCTCCGCAGCCACGGGCGGCGGGTCGACGCGCTCGCGTTCTCGCCGGACGGGCTGCTGCTGGCGAGCGGGAGCCTCGACGGCGACGTGAAGCTCTGGCGCCTGAGGGACGCGACGCTCGTGCGCACCATCCCCGCAGCCGGCCAGGCCGTGGCGGCGCTCGCGTTCTTCCCGGACGGCGGCTCGCTCGCGACGGGCGGCGACGACGCGACGGTGCGGCGCTTCGCCGTGGCGGACGGCACGCCCATGGGCGCGGCGCACGGCGGGGCCGAGCCGGTGTACGCGCTCGCGGCGTCGCCCGACGGCCGCTGGCTCGCCGCGGGCGGACGGGACCGCACGGCGCTCGGCAGCGCCGCGCGCGCGCTCCTCGGCGCGCGGCGGTCCCCGGGCCGGGGCAAGAACGTGCGGGTCTGGCGGGCCTCCGACGGGAAGCTCGGCGCGATCCTCTCCGCGAACCGGGACGACGTGCGCGGGGTGGCCTTCTCTCCCGACGGGCGCCGGCTCGCGACCGCGAGCGCCGACGGGCGGATCGTGCTCTGGCGCTTCGGGGAGCGGGAGGGGCTGTAGGTACAGCCTCGCCCGTCGAGGGAGGCCACCCCGAACGGATGCACCACTGAAAATTTGCCCAGTGTCAGAGGTCGGGGCTAGATCGGCCTCATGCTGACGACACTGCGAATCTCGGGGTTCGCCATCGTCGACGCGGTGGAGGTCCGGTTCGGGCCCGGGCTGAACGTCCTCACCGGCGAGACGGGGGCGGGGAAGTCGATCCTGGTGAACGCGCTGCACCTCGTGCTGGGTGGGCGCATGAGCGCGGAGGTGCTGCGCGAGGGCGCGGAGGAGGCCGTGGTCGAGGCGCTCTTCGAGCTGCCCGCGGGCCACCCGGTGCTGGAGAAGCTCGGGGCGGTGCTGCCCGAGCTGCCGGGTCGCCAGGAGACGGTCGAGCTTCTCGTCCGCCGCGTCGCCGCCCGCGGCGGCCGCGGGCGCGCCTTCGTGAACGGTGCGCTCTGCACCGTCGGCATGCTCGAGACCGCGCTGCGCGGGCTCGTCGACATCTCCGGGCAGCACGAGCACGTGTCGCTCCTCGATCCCGTGACGCACCTCGAGCTCCTCGACGCCTTCGCAGGGCTTCACCTTCACACGCTTGACCTTCACACGGACGGTCCGTCCTCCGCTCCCGCCCTGCCCGCCACCGTCAGCCAGGGTGCGGAGGCTGGACCGGGCGACGCGCCCCCGGAGCTCCTCCTCCGGATGCGCGCCGCCCACGCGGCGCTCGCCGCCCTCGTCCGCGAGCGGGACTCGCTCGCCGCGGACGAGGGTGAGCGGGCGCGGCGGTCCGACTACCTCGCCTTCCAGCTGAAGGAACTCGACGCCGCCGATCCGAAGCCGGGCGAGCTCGAGGCGCAGGAGGACCAGCGGCGCGTGCTCGCCTCGGCCGAGAAGCTGCGCGAGGCCGCCCGCGCCGCGGAGGCGCTCGTGTACGGCGAGGACGGCTCGGCGTCGGTGCGGGTCGGGCAGGCCGCGCGCGCGCTCGCCGAGGCCGCGCTGCTCGACCGCCGGCTCGAGGCGCCGCTCGCGCTGCTCCGCTCGGCCGCGGTGGAGCTCGAGGAGGCCGGCCGCGAGCTCGGCCGGTACGCGCACGCGCTCGGCGGCGACCCCGAGCGGCTGCGCGAGGTGGAAGAGCGGCTCGACGTCCTGCGCGCGCTCGTCCGCAAGCACGGCGGCACGCTGGAGGCCGCCATCGCGCGCCGCGCCCAGATGCGCGAGGAGCTCGCCCGCGTGTCCGGCGGTGGCGAGCGGCTGCGCGCGCTCGCGGGTGAGATCGAGGCCGCGTGGAAGTCCGCCCTCGCGATCGCCGCCGAGCTCACGGGCCGCCGGCAGAAGGCGGCGAAGGCCTTCGCGGACGGCGTCCGCCGGGAGCTCGCCGGGCTCGCGATGGAGCGCTGTCGGCTCGAGGTGGCGCTCCTGCCGCCGGAGGACGGCCTCGAGCTGCCCGGCACGACCGCCGCGGGCTCGAGCCAGGCGCGCCGGCTGGGCCCGCGCGGCGCGGAGCGCGCCGAGCTCCTCATCGCCCCGAACCCGGGCGAGCCCCCGCGGCCGCTCGCGCGCATCGCGTCCGGCGGCGAGCTCTCCCGGCTCCTCCTCGCCGTGAAGCGGACCCTCGCCCGCCGGGGCCCGGCGGCCACCCACGTCTTCGACGAGGTGGACACCGGCATCGGCGGCGCCGTGGCCGAGGCCATGGGCCGGGTCCTCGCCGAGGTCGCCCGCGACGGGCAGGTGGTCTGCATCACGCACCTCCCGCAGGTGGCCGCCTTCGCGGACCGCCACCACCGGGTGGAGAAGAAGGTGTCCGGCGGCCGGACGCACACGGTCGTCTCGCTCCTCGAGGGTGAGGAGGAGCGCCGGGGGGAGGTGGCCCGGCTCCTCGCCGGCTCCACCATCACCGGTTCGGCGCTCGAGCACGCCGGGGCGCTCATCGCCGAGGCCCGCAAGCCGCCGGCGTCGACCGGCGGCACCTCCCGATCCGGCCCGGCGCGCGGACGGAGGGTGGGACCGCGGTCGGCGGCCCGTTCCGTGCCCCCCCTGCCGTCAAAAACGGAGCGCGGGTCACGTGAGGTGGATGTGGGAGCGGACGCGGGGTAGGCGGCAGGAGCCTCCGATGCTAGTCTCCCGCGCGTGGCGGACTCGCCCGAGCTCGAGATCCGCGCACGCGGCCAGACGGACGTCGGCCAGCGGCGCGACCACAACGAGGACTCCCTCCTCGTCGACGACGCCTTGCGCCTGTACGTCGTGGCCGACGGCATGGGCGGCCACGCGGGCGGCGGCACGGCCTCCCGCCTGGCGGTCGAGACGATCCAGAAGGCGCTCGCCGAGGCCCGCGCGAAGAAGCCCGAGCTCTTCGACGGCAAGCACACCATCGAGGACAGCCCGCTGCCGGAGGTCCTCCGCGGCGCGGTCGAGGAGGCCTGCCGGGTCATCTTCGCCGCGGCGAAGGGCGACCCCGAGCTCGCGGGGATGGGCACGACCGTCACCGCGGCCGCCGTCGACGGCCGCTGCGCCTTCGTCGCCCACGTGGGCGACAGCCGCTGCTACCTCATCCGCGAGAAGCGCATCTATCAGGTCTCCGAGGACCACTCCCTCGTCAACGAGCAGCTGAAGGCGGGCGCCATCAGCGCCGACGAGGCCAAGAAGAGCCGGTTCCGGAACATCATCACCCGCTCGGTCGGCTTCGAGGAGGAGGTGCAGGTCGACCTCCTCGGCCTCGACCTCGCCGACGGCGACGCCCTCGTGATCTGCTGCGACGGCCTCTCGAACCTGGTCGAGGACCCCGAGATCCTCGACATCGTCGAGAAGGACGGCCTCGAGGACGCGCCGGGCCACCTCGTGGACCTCGCGAACGAGCGCGGCGGGGACGACAACATCTCCGTCGTGATCGTGAAGGTGCGGGAGACTCCGCCGAAGGTGGGCGGGACCTCCCCCGGGATGGCGCCCCCGGGCTGAGGCCGGGCGGCCGGACTCGCGCTCGCGGGCCCGCGCGGACCGAAGGTCCTGTAGGCGACGCGGTATCGCGTAAGTGCCTGTGTGGAAAGACCATTGTTGACAGGCGCCTGGCAGCCCTGCTACCGGTTGAACGGTTCTCGTCCCCGAATCCCGGGACGAGCGTTCACGACCCCGGCACCGCGCGCTAGCTTTCAGGCGGCCCCGTGCGCTGGGGCCTGGAGACAGACCCCCGGAATGGCCGCACCGCCCAAGAGCCAGGTCTTCACGGTGATCGTCGTCAGCGATCACTCGCAGGCGGTCCGCAAGTTCCGCGTGCCTCGCCGGTCGCTCCGGCAGATCGCCTACATCGCGGCCGGGGTGGCCTTCGTCGCCCTGCTCGTCGTGGGGCACTACTTCACGCTGCTCTCCGCCTCGTCCGAGAACTCGGTCCTCAAGGAGGAGAACGCGCAGCTCCGCTCGCAGAATCCTCCTCGTCCAGGAGAAGGTCGCCCACATCTCCGCGACCCTCGACCGGGTCGAGCGGTTCGACGCGAAGCTCCGCACCGCGGTCACCCAGCTCCAGGATCCCGAGCGCAACCTCGCGATCGGCCCCGTCGGGAACGGCGCGGGCGACCCGGCCGCGGCGATCCCCGGCCCGGCCCCCGCGGCCGAGAACAGCCTCGCGGCGCTCCCCGGCAAGGTCTCCTCGCTCGAGTCGGAGGCGTCCCGGCAGGAGCAGAGCCTGCGCGAGCTGCAGGAGTACTTCGACGACCAGCGCTCGCTGCTCGCCTCGACGCCGTCGATCTGGCCGTCCCGCGGCTGGGTCACGTCCGACTTCGGCACCCGCATGGACCCGTACACGGCCGAGCGGAAGATGCACGAGGGGCTCGACATCGCCACCCCGCACGGGCAGCCGGTCTTCTCGCCCTCCGACGGCACGGTCGTGTTCGCCGGCACCGAGGGCGGCTACGGCAAGGTCCTCGTCATCGACCACGGCTACGGCGTGAAGACCCGGTACGGGCACCTGTCCGAGATCTTCGTGAAGCAGGGCGATCACGTGGCCCGCGGCGGGAAGGTCGCCGCGGTCGGCAACACCGGGCGCTCGACCGGCCCGCACCTGCACTACGAGGTGCGCGTGAACGGGATCCCCGAGAACCCGCGGAAGTTCATCCTCGAGTAGCGGTTATCCTCCCCGACATGAAGGCTCGTCTCCTCGCGCCCGTCGCGCTCGCGCTCGTCGCGTGCGCGCACGCCGGCCGGCCCGCGCCCGGCCCCGCTCCGTCCGCGGTCGCGGCACCCGCCGCCGCCCCAATCCCCGCCGCCGCCGCGGCGCCGGCGCAGGCCTCCTCGCCGGAGCCCGCCGCGCCGCTCCCGCCCGCGCCCGACCTCCCGCTCGTCATCGCCGCCGGCGGCGACGTGATGATGGGCACCACCTTCCCGGACGAGACCGGCGGGGGGCTCCCGCCCGACGACGGCGCCGCGCTCCTCGCCGAGGTCGCGCCCCTCTTCCACGCCGCCGACGTCGCCTTCGTGAACCTCGAGGGCCCGCTCGTCGACGGCGGCACCTCCGAGAAGTGCGCGAAGTCGAAGCCCGGCCGCTGCTACGCCTTCCGGACCCCGCCGCGCTTCGTCGCGAACCTCACCGAGGCCGGCGTGAACGTGGTCTCGCTCGCGAACAACCACGCCTCCGACTTCGGCGAGGCCGGCCGCGCCTCCACCCGCGCCGCGCTCGACACGAGGGGCATCCGCTACTCCGGCGCGCCCGGCGAGGTCGCGCGCTTCGACCTCCGCGGCAGGCGGGTCGCGCTCGTCGCGTTCTCGACCTCCGGCGGCCAGAACGATCTGCGCGATCTCCCCGAGGCGGAGCGCATCGTGAAGGAGGCCGCCGCGACGGCCGACGTCGTCATCGTGTCGATGCACGGCGGCGCCGAGGGCGCCGGCTACCAGCACGTGCCCCCCGGCAAGGAGGAGTTCCTCGGCGAGGACCGCGGCGACCTCCGCGCCTTTGCCCGGACGGTCATCGCCGCCGGCGCCGACCTCGTGATCGGCCACGGTCCGCACGTCGTGCGCGGCATGGAGGTCGTCGACGGCCGCCTCGTCGCCTACTCCCTCGGGAACTTCTGCACCTACGGCGGCATGAACCTCACCGGCCCGAACGGCCTCACGCTCGTGCTCGAGGTGCGCCTCGCGAAGGACGGCCGGTTCCTCGGCGCCACGATCCACCCCGGCCGCCAGGAGCGCCCGGGCGGCCCGAGGCTCGACCCCACCGGCGAGGTGATCCGCGCCGTGCGCGACCTCTCGAGGGCGGACTTCGGCGCGACCGCGGTGGAGGTGTCCGACGACGGGACGGTCACCGCGCCGGCGACGGTGCCGGCGGGCTGAGGTCGCCGAGAGGGTGAGTCCGCTCATCCGAGCCGTGGAGAGGTAGCGGTGAGGGGCGCGGGCGGATGGTCTCGCGCGCGGGCGGCGGCGCGCGGGCGATCGGTGACCCAACGTGAACCCATCAGGGCTCATGGACAGCTTCACCTTACGTGGATATGCTGCACGCATGTTCAAGTGAGGTGAATATGGAGATCGCGGCAATCAAGAGGCTCGATGCGGAGTTGAGGGCGATGGTGGCCGACGAGCGTCGCGGGCTTGTCGCGTTCCTCAGGCGCCTCGACGTGATGGACCTGGAGCGGGCCTTCTGCGAGTTCAACTGCGGCTCGGCGTTCGAGTACCTGACGAAGCAGCTCCACCTGTGCGAGGGGACGGCGGCGGGGCGGGTCTCGTCCATGCGGCTCATGCGGCGGTTCCCTCGGCTCGAGGCGGAGCTCGAGAGCGGGCGGCTGAATCCCACGCAGCTCCTTGTGCTCGGTCCTGTGATCACCCCGGCGAACTTCGAGGAGCTCGTCTCGGCGGCGGCGGGGCTCACCAAGGAGAAGACGAAGGAGCTCGCGGTCCGGTACCAGCCGCGGGCCGTGCCGGCCGACGGGGTCCGGAGGCTGCCTCGGCCGGTGTCTGCCAACGCGGCGACGAGCACCGTCGCGGCTGTACCCGTTCAGGTGAATCCATCACGTCCAGACGTGATGGACGCTGAGGCGCTCGCGCTCGTGGCGCATCTCGCGACGCCAGCAGCGGCTGCTCCCACGGTGCCCTTCTCGCTCACGGCCCCCGTCGCCGCTCCTCGCCTTCCCGACCGCGGCTCCATCGAGCCCGTCGCGGAGGACGATTTCCAGCTCCGGGCGCACATGGACGGCGAGACGAAGCGGCTCTTCGACGAGCTCGCGGGCCTGCTCGCGAACGTCGTGCCCGACCGCGCGCCGGCGAGGCTCCTCGCGATCATGGTGCGCGACTCGCTCGAGGCGCAGAAGCGGAAGCGGGGGTTGCTGAAGCCCACCCGCGCGCGGAAGCCGGCGCCGACGAAGGAAGC
Organism: Anaeromyxobacteraceae bacterium; assembly: GCA_047602405.1. Classification (GTDB taxonomy): domain Bacteria; phylum Myxococcota; class Myxococcia; order Myxococcales; family Anaeromyxobacteraceae; genus Anaeromyxobacter. The sequence continues at coordinate 3,582,166 of JASGHJ010000002.1, read as the reverse complement.
GACGCCGGGGATCCGCCAGCCGGTCGCGGCGGGGGTGCGGCGCGCGGTGCTCGAGCGAGATGGGTACCGGTGCAGGTTCGGGGAGAAGGAGGGGCATCGCTGCGAGGCCACCGAGAACCTGACGATGGAGCACAAGGATGGGGCGCTCGTGACGGGGTCGTCCACCGTCGACGAACTCCTCACGTACTGCTTCCCGCACAACCTCTACGCGGCGTTCCTCAAGTTCGGGCCGGAGTTCATGCTGCGGAAGATCGCGGAGGCGCGTGAAGAGCGGGCGGCGCGGCGTGGGGGTGGTGCGTCCGATGAGCACGGCGAGCTCGGCGACCTCGCACCAACCGCTCCGGTCGCGGGGGAATCCGTGGCCGCGTACGGCACCGCCCCGCCTGCCGCGCCACCGTACGCGGCGGCGGCCTGATCGCGACCGGCGCGCGCAGCCGACACGCTCACGCTCCGTCGATCCGCAGCGCTACCGCCGCGCGAGATCCCGCGGGACCTTCCTCGGATCGATCCGCCCGTAGCCGGCGAAGAGCTCGCCCGCGAACGCGCTCGGCCGGGAGCCCCGCTTCGCGCGCAGGATCGAGTTGAGGAGGAGGTCCCCCTCCGCCTTCTCGTCCGGCCGCGCGAGGTTCATCGCGCCGCGCACCACGCCCTTCGATCCGCGGTGGATGAACACGACCGTCCCGCCGTCGGCGACGTACTGGACGAGGCCGACGTGCGTGAACCGGTCGTCGCCGTGGCCGTCGCGGTCGTAGGTCCCGCTCCAGAAGACGAGGTCGCCCGGGCGCGGCCACTCGCCGCCGCCGCCGAACACGACGCCGTAGTCGCGGGCGGCGCGGTGGATCGCGGCCGCGCCGCTCGTCTCCCGCGGGGCGGAGCGCCCGGCGAGGCGGCGCAGCTCGATGCCCTCGGCGGCGAAGACCGCCTGCACGAAGCCGGAGCAGTCCGCGCCGTAGCGCGCGTCGCCCACCACGAAAGGCCCGTCCTCGCCGAGCCAGGTCTCCGCGCGCTCCACCAGCCGGTCTCCGAACGCGTCGTGCGGGGCGGGCGCGAGGCGGGCGGCCCGGGGCCCGGCGCAGGCCGCGAGGAGCAGGAAGACGAGGGGGAGCGCGCGCCTCACGGTACGAGAATACGAGCCCCCCCGTGGGAGTCAAAAGGAGGGCCAACCCCGTGGACCCACAGGTCCTTTGACTTCATCTGGCGCGGTGTTACCTGACAGGGTAAGACGGGGCCCCCGCCAGCGCTGGAAGCATGCGCAAGCTGCCCGGTTTTCTTGAAGGAACCGGGAGCTCGTGAGGCCCGGGAACACGAGCCGGCCACCGAGAGAGAAACGACGCGACCATGGTGAACTACGTCCTGAAGAAGATCCTCGGCACGAAGAACGAGCGCGAGGTCCGCAAGATCCGCCCGATCGTCGCCCGGGTCGCGGAGCTCGAGCCGCGGATGAAGGCGCTCCGGGACGAGGAGTTCCCGCAGCTGGTCGCGAAGTGGAAGCAGGAGGTCCAGAACGGGCGGAAGCTCGACGACCTCATGCCGGAGGCGTTCGCCCTCGTCCGCGAGGCGGGCGTGCGGGCGCTCGGCATGCGCCACTTCGACGTGCAGCTCATCGGCGGCGCGGTGCTCCACGCCGGCCGCATCGCCGAGATGAAGACCGGCGAGGGCAAGACCCTCGTCGCGACGCTGCCCTCGGTCCTGAACGCGCTCTCCGGCCGCGGCGTCCACGTCGTGACCGTGAACGACTACCTCGCCCGCCGCGACTCGGAGTGGATGGGCCGCCTCTACCGCTTCTGCGGCCTCTCGACCGGCGTCATCGTCCACGGCCTCACCGACCAGCAGCGCCAGGCGGCCTACGGCTCCGACATCACCTACGGCCAGAACAACGAGTTCGGCTTCGACTACCTCCGCGACAACATGAAGTTCCGGCTGCAGGACTACGTGCAGCGGGAGCTCAACTTCGCGATCGTCGACGAGGTCGACTCGATCCTCATCGACGAGGCCCGCACCCCGCTCATCATCTCCGGCCCGTCCGACGAGTCGTCCGAGCTCTACTCGCGGGTGAACGCGGTCATCCCGTCGATGATCAAGGACCAGGACTTCACGGTCGACGAGAAAAGCCGCACCATCGTGATGACCGACGCCGGCGTCGAGAAGATGGAGCGCAAGCTCGGCGTCCAGAACCTCTACGCGCCCGAGGAGATCGAGACCCTCCACCACGTCGAGCAGGCGCTGCGCGCCCACCACCTCTACCGCAACGAGGTGGACTACGTCGTGAAGGAGGGCGAGGTCATCATCGTCGACGAGTTCACGGGCCGGCTCATGCCGGGCCGGCGCTGGTCCGACGGCCTCCACCAGGCGGTCGAGGCGAAGGAGGGCGTCAAGATCGAGAACGAGAACCAGACCCTCGCGACGATCTCCTTCCAGAACTACTTCCGCATGTACTCCAAGCTGGCGGGCATGACCGGCACCGCCGACACCGAGGCGGAGGAGTTCGCGAAGACCTACAACATCGACGTGGTCGTCGTCCCCACCAACAAGAAGAACGTCCGCAAGGACTCGGAGGACGTCGTCTACCGGTCGGAGCGCGAGAAGTTCGCCGCGCTCTGCGACGAGATCGAGAAGCGCCACAAGGAGGGCCAGCCGCTCCTCGTCGGCACCGTCTCCGTCGCGAAGTCGGAGGTCGTCTCCTCGCTCCTCAAGCGTCGCGGCGTCCCGCACAACGTCCTCAACGCGAAGCACCACCAGCGCGAGGCCGAGATCGTCGCGCAGGCCGGCCGCAAGGGCGCGGTCACCATCGCCACCAACATGGCCGGCCGCGGCACCGACATCCTCCTCGGCGGCAACCCGGAGATGATGGCGAAGCACGAGGTCGGCCCGGAGCCGGACGCGCCGATGGACGGCGAGGCCGAGGAGGCCTTCCTCGCCCGCAAGGCCGACTGGCAGAAGCGGCTCGAGGAGGCCGTCGCGCGGCTCAAGGTGCAGTGCGCGAAGGAGCACGACGAGGTGGTGGCCCTCGGCGGCCTCCACATCATCGGCACCGAGCGCCACGAGTCGCGCCGCATCGACAACCAGCTGCGCGGCCGCGCCGCCCGCCAGGGCGACCCCGGCTCGTCGATCTTCTACCTGTCCCTCGAGGACGAGCTCATGCGCATCTTCGGGTCCGACCGGATCCAGGGGCTCATGAAGACGCTCGGCATGAAGGAGGGCGAGCAGATCGAGCACCGGCTGCTGACGAAGTCGATCGAGGGCGCGCAGAAGAAGGTCGAGGGCCACAACTTCGACATCCGCAAGAACCTCCTCGAGTACGACGACGTCATGAACCAGCAGCGCCGGTCGATCTACCGGCTGCGCCGCATGGTGCTCGGCTTCGGCGCCGGCATCCCGGTCGTCGAGTACGACGAGGATCCCAAGACCCGCAAGAAGACCCGCCTCGAGCAGGTCTACACCTACGCGAACCAGCGCGAGCACGTGCTCGACCTCGTCGAGGACCTCGTCGTCGACATGGTGGGGGCGAACTGCCCGAACCGCTTCGCCGACTGGAACCTCCCCGGCCTCGAGGCGATGGTGAAGGAGCAGTTCGGCCTCGACATGAAGTTCAACCAGCCCGGCGGGCGCGCCCAGGAGGCGCGCCAGCAGATCGAGGAGCAGGTCTTCTCGGTCATCGAGAAGGCCTTCCAGCGCAAGGAGGGCGAGCTCGGCAACGAGGGCGACGGCACGCCGATCATCCGGCGCTACGAGCAGTGGCTCTACCTGCAGGCCATCGACCAGCAGTGGAAGGACCACCTGCTCTCGATGGACCACTTCCGCCAGGGCATCGGCCTGCGCAGCTACGGCCAGAAGGACCCGAAGCAGGAGTACAAGAAGGAAGGCTACGACATGTTCGTGCAGATGACCTGGCGCGTGAAGAGCGCGGTCATCGGCAACGTGCTCCGCCTCCAGCTCGTCCGCCAGGAGACCGCCGAGGAGATCGAGCAGAAGCGGCTCCAGGCCCAGCGCCGGGCCCTGCAGCGCATCACCGAGAGCCACGCCGAGGCCGGCGGCGGCGACGGCGACGAGCGCCCGAACAAGGCCGCGGCCCAGCAGCAGACCGTCGTGCGCGACCAGCCCAAGGTCGGCCGCAACGACCCGTGCCCGTGCGGCTCCGGCAAGAAGTACAAGAAGTGCCACGGGGCGAACGAGGCGACGGCGTAGTCATGCTCCGCTCGTCCTGAGCCTGTCGAAGGACGAGCGGAGGTCGGAACCATGCACGTCCCGCCCGGCTTCGACCTCGCCCTCGTGGTGCGGAGCCACGGGTGGTACGACCTCGCGCCGTGGAGCTGGGACGAGGCGCGCCGCGTGCTCGCGCGGCCGCTCCTCCTCTCCACCGGCCGCGCCGTGTTCCTGGAGGCCGTCCAGCCGGAGCCGGGCCAGGACCTCGTCCTGCGCGTCCTCGCGCAGGGCCGCCCCACCGGCGCCGAGTCGCGCGAGGCGGCCGATCAGCTCCGCACCTGCCTCTCCCTCGACCACGACCTCGGGGCGTTCCAGGCCCTCGCGGCCGCGCTCGAGGCCGAGCGCGCCGCCGGCCGCCGCCGCCACCTCCCCGACCTGCGCTGGGCGCTCGCCCGCGGCGCGGGCCGCCTGCTGCGCTCGCCGACCGTCTGGGAGGACGCGGTGAAGACGCTCTGCACGACGAACTGCTCGTGGGGGCTCACCCGCGTGATGGTGACGAACCTCTGCGAGCGGCTCGGTGAGGAGGCGCCCGGCGGCGCGCGCTGCTTCCCGACGCCCGCCGCGATGGCGGCGAAGCCCGAGCGCTTCTACCGGGAGAAGATCCGCGCCGGCTACCGCGCGCCGTTCCTGCGCACGTTCGCGCGCGAGGTCGCCGCCGGCCGCCTCGACCTCGAGGCGATGCGTTCGGCGGCGCAGCCGACCGACGCGCTCGCGGAGCGCATCGGCGCGCTCGACGGCTTCGGCCCGTACGCGACCGAGCACCTCCTGAAGCTCCTCGGCCGCTTCGACCACCTCGCGCTCGACTCCTGGATCCGGGGCAAGCTCACCGGGCTGCGCGGGCGGCGCAAGGTCCCGAGCGACCGCGCGCTCCGGTCGTGGTACGCACCCTACGGGACCTGGGCCGGCCTCGCGATGTGGCTCGAGGTCACCGCCGACTGGCACGGCGAGGCCCCCACCTGGCCGCCGGCCCCGGCGGAGGCCGGGGAGCCGGCCGAGGCGAAGAAGGAGGGCGGGACATGAAGGCAGCCTTCGTGCTGGTGAAGTGCGAGCTCGGGCGCATCGAGGAGGTCGCGAACGCGATCATGGAGCTCGAGGGCGTCTCGGAGGTGCACTCGATCACCGGAGAGCACGATCTCCTCGTGAAGCTCTACGCGGAGGACTACGACGCCTTCGGCGATCTCATCCCCGATCGCCTGCAGAAGGTCGCCGGCATCCGCGACACCGTCACGCACCTCGCGTTCCGGGCCTTCAAGCCGGCGGGGTAGTAGAGGGCGTGAGCGCCCGCCGGTAGCGCACCGCCTCGAGCGCTGCTCGAGGTGGATCGAAAGCCCCGGCGTCCCTGCAGGGACATCACCGGAGAATGACCTTACGGATTCCGGGGTGCCTCCTCGGGGTGGCCGGCGGGTCACCTCCGAGGTACCCGCCACGTGGACGAAGTGCACCCACGGTCAATCGTGGCGTGACCCGTTCCGTCCACCCGACCGGCGGCCCCGAAGCGGGCCTCACGTTGCGCGGCCGCGCGCTTCCATGGAACGCTCGGGTGTCCATGGCGCCCCCCGTGCCCACGCTCGAGACGCGCAGGCTCGTCCTGCGCCCGATCTGCCTCGGCGACGCGCCGCAGGTCCAGGCGCTGTTCCCCCGCTGGGAGATCGTGCAGTACCTCGACGCGAGGGTGCCGTGGCCGTACCCGCCCGACGGCGCGCTCACGTTCTACCGGGACGTCGCGATCCCGGCGATGGAGCGCGGCGAGCAGTGGCACTGGTCGATCCGGCTCAAGGACGCGCCCGACCAGCTCATCGGCTCCATCAACCTCGTCCGCGGCCACCGCGAGAACCGCGGCTTCTGGATCGGCCAGCCCTGGCAGGGGCGCGGCTACGCGGCCGAGGCGTGCGAGGCGGTCCTCGAGTTCTGGTTCGAGGTGCTGGGCTTCCCGGTGCTGCGGGTGGGGAAGGCCATCACGAACGAGTACTCCCGCCGCATCACCGTGACCGAGGGCATGCGCGTCGTCGGCACCGAGGAGCGCACCTTCGTGGGCGGCAAGATGCTCGCCGAGGTCTGGGAGCTCACCGCCGAGGAGTGGCGGGCGCGGAGGGGGTAGCCCCTACCGCGGCGGCTCCCGCGCGTCGCCCTCCTCGCGGAGCGGCGGCACGACGAGCTCGCCCGCCGGCGAGAACTCGCGCTCGTACATCCGCATCACCGACACGAGGAAGGTGACCGCGAGCGGGCCGATCACGAGCCCGATGGCGCCGAACACCGCGAGCCCGCCGAGGAGCGCGAAGAAGACCACCCCGCCGTGCAGCTCCATCCCGCCCTTCAGGAGGAACGGGCGGGCGACGTTGTCCATGATCGACACGACCACCACGCCCCAGCCGATGAGCAGGGCGCCGGAGATCGTGTCGCCGCCGGCGATCATGAGGATGCCGGCGAAGACCACCATGAAGGCACCGCCCGCCGCGGGGATCATCGCCACGACGAAGGTCGCGGCGGTGAGGAAGGCGATGCGCGGCGCGCCGAAGACGAGGTAGCCGACGAAGGCGGTGACGGTCTGGATGCCGGCGGTCGCCACCGTCGCGAACAGCACCGAGACGCTCGTCTGGCGGAACTCGGTGAGGAGCTGGCGGAACTGGCCGGGGCCGAGCGGCACGTGGCGGTCGAGCCACGCGACGAGGCGCGCGCCGTCGACGAGCAGGAAGAAGAACGCGACGAGCATCATCGTCGCCTGGAAGAGGAACGAGCCCGTCGCGGCGAGCACGCCGCCCACCGCCGCGGCGGCCTGGCCGCCCTGCTCGCCGGCGAGCTTCTGGAGCTGCGCCTGCGGCTGCGGGATCGCGGCGACGAGCTTGCGGGCCAGCTGCTCGAGCGGCCCGGGCAGGCGCGCGAGGAGGCCGCCGATGCCCTCCGAGTCGAGCGCCTCGCGCAGCCAGGTGAGGCCGTCGAGGGCGCCGCGCACCGCCATGGTGCCGAAGGTCGCGATGGGCGCGACCACCACGACGACGAGCGCGACGGTGAGGATCGCGGCGGCCGCCTCCCTCCGCCCGCGCAGCTTCGCGGTCAGCCACTCCATCCAGGGGCGGAACGCCGCGGTGAGCACCGCGGCGAAGAAGATCGCCACCCAGAACGGCAGGAGGATCGCGCCGGTGAGCGCGAGCGCGGCGAGCAGCAGGGCGACGATGAGGCGCGGGGCGTGGCGGGAGGTCACGGGCTCTTCTTCCTCGGTGCTGGCCTCAGAAGTTGGCGTGCACCCGCCCGGGCGGCACCCCCGCCCCGGCGAGCGTCCTGCGGACATCCTCCACCATCGCGGTCATCCCGGCCACGAACGCGATCGCCTCGGTCGGGCGCGCCCCGCCGAGGCCGGTCGCGGCGGCGACCTCCTGCACCCGCCCGCGCACGCCGGTCCACGGGTCGTCCTCGGCGCTCGGGCAGAGCACGACCTTCACGCCGTCGGCCTCCCAGGCCGGGTGCTCCCGGCGGTAGGCGAAGTCGTCGTGCCGGCGCTGGCCGTGGAAGAGGATCACCCGCGCGTAGCGCGCCCGCTCGCGCCGGATGGCCTGCACGACCGCCCGGATGGGCGCGATGCCGGAGCCCGCCGCGAAGAGGAGCACGTCGCGCCCGGCCGCCTCGGGGAGCGGGAAGCCCTGGCCGAACGGCGCGGTGCAGGCGAGCGCGCGCCCCGCCCGGGCGCGCGCGACGACGGAGTCCGCCACCCGCCCACCGCGCTTCACGAGCAGCTCGGCCTCGGCCTCGCCGGGCGCGCTCGCGAGCGCGAAGAAGGCCTCGCCCTCCTCGGTGCCGATCTTCACGACCTGGCCGACCCGCTCGTGCGCGCGGGCGAGGGCCGGCGGGAAGGCGAGCCGCAGCGCGCGGAGCGCCGCGGTCTCGTCCCACGCGTCGAGGACCGGGACCTCGTGCAGGACGGCGGGGCCGGTCACGCGCGCACCCCGCGGGCCCGCCGCGCGCCCGCGCCCTCGAGGTCGGCGAGGTCGAGGAGCCAGCCGTCGCGCGCCGCCACGGTCGGCACGCCCGTGCGCGCCGCGATGGCCGCGGCGGCCTCGTCGGCCCGCGCGGGCGGGAGCTGCATGCCGAGATGGGTGAGCACCGCGAGGCGCGGCCGCACCGCGGCCACGAGCCGCTCGGCGTCGTCGGCGCCGAGGTGCAGGTAGCGGCGATCGCCGCCCTCGAGGCGGGTGGTGTTGACGAGGAGGAGGTCGGCGCCGGCGTACGCGGCGGGCAGGGCGTCGAGCCAGAACGTGTCGACGACGTGCGCCACCACGAGCCCCGGCGCCCGCACCCGGTAGCCGTAGGTCTCGACGCCGTGGTCGTGCGCGAGCACGCCCTCGAGCGCGACGCCCGGTGCGAGCTCGTGGCGGCTGCCGGCGGCGAGCGTCTCGCGCCGCGCGACGAAGCCCTGGGCGTAGCGGAAGACCACGGGGTCCTCCGCGTCGAGGGCGTCCCGCGGCGCGACGAGGAGGCCGCGGCGCCCGAAGCCGCCCTTCGTCATGGCCTCCACGACCGCGGTCGCGTCGCCGACGTGATCGAGGTGGCGGTGCGTGAGGACGAGCGCGTCGACCTTCGCGGGGTCGACCTTCGGCCGCGCCGAGAGCGCGCGGACGAGCGCGCCGGGGCCCGGGTCGACCCACATCGTCGCGCCGGCGAGCGCGTAGACGAGCCCGCCCGAGTGCCGCGACTGGGTCGACACGGCGAACCGCGCGCCGGCGGTGCCGAGGAACTTGAGGGTGGCGGGCGCGTCCACGCCCGGAGTCTTAATACGTGAGGAGGGCGTGCACCCGGTTCGGGCCGATCTTCCGCGCCCCGTGCAGGAACGACAGCTCCACGAGGAACGAGAAGGCCACGACCTCGGCGCCCTGCCGCGCGACGAGCCGCCCGACCGCGTCGGCCGTGCCGCCGGTCGCGAGCACGTCGTCGACGATGAGCACGCGCTCGCCGGGGCCGACCGCGTCCACGTGGAGCTCGAGCGAGTTCTCGCCGTACTCGAGCGCGTAGGTCTCGCGGATGACGTTCCAGGGGAGCTTCCCGGGCTTGCGCGCGATGGTGAGCCCCGCGCCGAGCGCGTAGGCGAGCGGCGCGGCGAACAGGAACCCGCGCGACTCGATGCCGATCACCTTCGAGATCCGCGCGTCCTTCCAGTGCGCGGCGAGGGTGTCGATCACGTGCCTGAAGAGCTTCGCGTCGGAGAGCACCGGGGTGATGTCCTTGAAGACGATCCCCGGCTTCGGGAAGTCCGGGACGTCCCGGATTGCGGCGCGGACGGCATCCATGCGGGCGAACCTAGCACGAGGTCAGGGGAGGTAAAGGAGCGGATTCCGCGGGCGGGTGCCCTCGCGCACCTCGAAGTGCAGCTGGGGCGCGCCGGTGCCCTCGCCGCGCCCGACCTTCGCGATCGGCTCGCCGCGGCGCACGCGCTCGCCGTCCCTCGCCGAGATGTCCTGGACGTGGGCGTAGAGCGTGAGGAGGCCGCTCGCGTGCCGGACGATGACGAGCTGGCCGTAGCCGGCCTGGGCGCCGACCCAGAGCACGACGCCGTCGGCGGCCGCGAGGACCGGGCTGCCCGCGGCGGCGGCGACGTCGATGCCGTCGTGGCGTTCGCCGTCGCGGACGCCGAAGCGAGCCACGAGGTCGCCCTGGAGCGGCCAGGCGAGCTTGGAGCCAGGAGCAGGAACAGGTGCAGTAACGGGAGCAGGTGCAGGTGCAGGAATAGGAGCAGGAGCAGCTCTGGCTGAAGCTGGTGCCGATCCTGATCCTGATCCTGGTCCTGCTACCGATCCTGATCCTGGTCCTGATCCTGGTGCTGCTGCAGGTACGGGATTGCGAGCGGGATTGGGAGTGCGCGTGGGAGTGGGAGCGGGGGCGGGGGTGGGGTCGTCCGCGGTGGCGAGGGCGGGCACCTCGAGCACCCGCGCCGCGCCCGGCACGAAGAGCTCCATGCCGGCCGGGACCTGGCGCGGGTCCGCTATCCCGTTCGTCTCCATGAGATCGCCGGGGGTGATCCCGTAGGTCTTCGCAATCCGGTAGAGCGTCTCGCCCTTCCTCACCACGTGCACCACGCCGCGGACGGGCTTCTCGCCGCCGCGGACCTCCACCGGCAGCTCGGACGGGGACGGGCGCACCGCGGTGCGCGGGGCCGGGCACCCGGCGAGGAGCGCGAGCGCCGCCGCGGCGGCGGCGACTCGCCTGCCCGGGGGTGCTCGGCGCACCCCCGCCCCGTGGAGCCCGGCCCCACCGGGCCCCACCCCCGGCAGCCTCAAGGGCGGGGCTCCTTCGCGTAGCCCGGCACCGCCAGGCTGCGCAGCCCCTCGAGCACCGCGTGGTGGGTCGAGTCGAGGTGGAGCGGCGACACGGCGACGAGCCCCTCCGCCACCGTGTTGCAGTCGGAGCCCGGGATGTCCTCGTTCACCGGGCCGCCCTCGCCGCCGATCCAGTAGTACGGCCGGCCGCGCGGGTCGTGCTTCACGATGACCTCGCTGCCGTAGGTGCGCCGGCCGAGCGGCGTGAAGCGGTAGCCGCGCACCGGGCCGGGCGGGACGTTCACGTTGAGGAGCAGCGAGGCCGGCGGCGCGGCGGCGACGAGCGCGCGGGCGAGCGCCGCGGCGAAGCGGGCCGCCTCCCGGAAGTCGTGCGGGGGCGGGGACGCGAGCGAGACCGCGACCGCGTTCACGCCGAGGAGCGCCCCCTCCATGGCCGCGGCGACGGTCCCCGAGTAGAGGACGTCGTTCGCGAGGTTCGGCCCGTGGTTCACGCCCGAGACGACCACGTCGGGGCGCCGGCCGCGCAGGACGTGGTTGAGCCCCATGTAGACCGCGTCGGTGGGCGTGCCGTCGACCGCGAACGTCCGCGGGCCGAGCTCCTGCATCCGCAGCGGCCGGTGGAGCGAGATCGCGTGGGACGAGGCCGACTGCTCGCGGTCCGGTGCGACGATCCGAGATCTCGTCGCCCTCGAACGCCTCGGAGAGGGCGCGGATCCCCGCGGCGTGGACCCCATCGTCGTTCGAGAGCAGGACGCGCACGCGGCGGAGTGTAGCGGTACCCCCTCCGGACCGCCAACCGGCGGCGCGCGGCGCTACACTCCCGCCGGGCTGCGAACCGGAGAGGGGTACCCATGGGCTTCGCCATCCGCTCGACCGCGTTCGCCGACGGCGCCGAGATCCCGCGCGCCCACACCTGCCAGGGCGGCGACCGGTCCCCGGCGCTCGCCTTCGAGGGCGCGCCGGCCGGCACGCGCAGCCTCGCGCTCGTGGTTGACGATCCCGACGCGCCGGACCCCGCCGCGCCGAAGATGACCTGGGTGCACTGGCTCGTCTACGACCTGCCGTCCGACTGCGCCGGGCTCGCCGAGGGCGTCGACCCCGCGGCGCTGCCCGCCGGCGCGCGCGAGGGCACGAACGACTTCCACCGGACCCGCTACGGCGGCCCGTGCCCGCCGATCGGCCGGCACCGCTACTGGTTCAAGCTCTTCGCGCTCGACGCGCCGCTCGGCGACCTGGGCCGGCCGACCAAGGCCGCGCTCCTCGCGGCGATGGAGGGCCACGTGCTCGCCGAGGCGCGGATGCACGGCACCTACGAGAAGCGGCGGCCGTGACGCACCGTCGAGCGACGGGGTAGGTCCGGCGCGCCTCGACTCCTCCTCACGCCGCGTGAGAGGGTCCGCGGCATGTCCTCGGCCTCGCCGCGGCCGGCGGGCACGCACCCGGCGCGGCGCTTCACCTCGGTGCGGGGCTCCCTCGCCGCATCCACCGCCGAGGGCGTCGTCGCCGAGCTCTTCTCCGCGTGCGCCGGCCCGACCGTGCTCACCGCCTGGGCGCTCCACCTCGGCGCCTCCGCCTTCGTGGTCGCGCTCGTCACGGCGCTCCCGCAGTTCGCGACCTGCGCCCAGCTCCCCGCCGCGTGGCTCTCCGCCCGCTTCGGGCGCCGGCGGGTCGCGCTCGTGACGCTCGGGCTCTCGCGCCAGGCGGTGCTCCCGCTGCTCCTCGTCCCCGGCCTCGGGCTCGGCCCGGAGGCCGCCCGCGCGCTCCTCGTCGCGGTCGCGGGCAGCTCCGCCGTGCTCGGGGTCGCCGGGGGGAACGCCTGGACCGCCTGGATGGGCGAGCTCGTCCCCGCCCGGCTGCGCGGCCGGTACTTCGGCCTGCGCACCGCGGCGCTCACCGGCTGCGCCACCGCCGCGGGGCTCGCGGTGGGTCTCGCGCTCGACGGCGCGGCGTCGCGCGGGCGCTCGGAGCTCGCGCTCTCCCTGCTCACGCTCGCCGCCTCGGCCTTCGGCGCGGCGACCGTCCTCCTGCTCGCCCGGCAGCGCGATCCCGGCGGCGCCGGGCCCGGGGAGACCACGCTCGGCGCCGCGCTCCGGCCGCTCTCCGACCCCGACGCGCGCGGGCTCCTCGTCTACCAGGTGGCCTGGAACGGCGCGGTGGGGCTCTCGGCGGCGTGCTTCACCTGGCACCTCGTGAAGAACGTCGGCGCGGGCTTCACGGTGGTGGCGCTGCACGGCGCCGGGGCGGCCTCGGCGCGGGTGCTCGCGGCGCCGCTCTGGGGCCGGGCCATCGACCGCCTGGGCGCGCGGCCGGTCCTCCTCACGTGCTCGGTCGCGCTCGGCCTGCTGCCCCTCGGGTGGCTCCTCGTCGGCCCGGACCGGCTGTGGCCGCTCTTCATCGACGCGCCGCTCGGGGGCATCGCCTGGAGCGGCCACGGGCTCGCCGCGTTCGCGGCCCCGCTCGCGGTCTCCCCGCGACGCGGCCGGCCGTACTACCTCGCGGCCTTCTCGATGGCGGGCGGGCTCGCGTGGGGGGCCGCCACGGCGGCCTCGGGCGCGGTGCTGGCGGCGCTCCCGGTCGCCGCGACCTCGCTCGGCCGCGGCCCGGCGCACGCGGTCGACCTCGCGTTCGTGACGTCCTGCGGGTGCCGGCTCGCGGCGGCGACGCTCGCCGGCGACATCGCCGAGCGCGGCGCGCGGCCGGTGCGCGAGCTCCTGTTCAGTTGAGCGATCGGCCCAGGCCGTCCACCGGGGTCGGCGCCTCGGCCGAGATCCAGGCGGCGGTGTCCACCGTGATGGCGTCCTCGTGCGTGCCCGCGCGCATCACGAGCCACGGCTCGCGCGCGAGCTCGCCGTCGACGAAGAGCGGCAGCCCGAAGAGGCCGAGCGCCGGCTCGGCGCCGGCCTCGCACGGGTCGAACCGCCCGACGAAGGCGTCCTCCGGCGCGAGCCGGGCGACGCGGGCGCCGGTCACCCGCCGCAGCGCCTCGACGTCCACGTGCTGCGAGGCGCTCACCACCGCGAGCGCGAGCCGGCCGTCGAGGCTCACCACCACCGGCTTCGCGATCCGGTCGCCGGTGACGTGCTCCGCGTGCGCCAGCCGCTGCGCCGCCACGGCGCGCATGTGGACGGAGTGGACGTAGGGCAGCTCGCGGTCGCGCAGGTACCGGTCGATGCGGTCGGGGATCATGGGCGCCTCCGGGGAACGTCCCCATCGAAGGTCCGCGCGCGCCGGACCGCAAGGGGCCGCGCGACGGCGAATCCGGGGCGTGCCGGCCGGGCGCATCCCCCGGGCCGAACCCGCGGGGGGCTCGGGCGAGGTCCCGCTGGCTACCCGACGCCCAGGATCCGGTAGGCCATCCGAAACGCCTCGGCGGGGAGCGCGGTCTCCCAGAAGCCCGTGGCGCGCGCGACCGCCCAGGCGCCGACCATGACCGACAGCGCGGCCGCGGGCAGCACCCACGGCGACACGCGGCGGCGGCCGGGCAGGGAGAGGCCGATGGCGTCCTTCGTCGTGCAGGCCTGGACGCAGGAGAGGCAGCCCGTGCACTCGGGCGACCAGACGCGCCGCTTCTCGTGCACCACGATGCCCGACGGGCAGGCGCGCGTGCAGGCCCGGCAGTCGTTGCAGACGTCGGGGTCGCGCCGCACGGCGAGCGGCGAGGCGAGGCTCGCGAGCCCGAGGAGCGCGCCGTACGGGCAGAGCCAGCGGCACCAGGCGCTCTTCACGAGCAGCGACAGGGCGGCGAGGACGGCGAGCACGACGAGCGTGGTGGTCGACGGCGCGCGGAAGAGGTCGAGCATCTTCGCGTCGGCGGCGATGTTGTAGGGCGCCTGCAGGAACCCGATGATGCCCTCGAGCGGCATCGTCGCGACGGTCCAGGCGAAGAAGCCGAGGAGCACGTACTTCGTCGCGGTGAGCGGGAGGTCGATCCAGGCCGGCGGCGCGGGCCAGCGGCGGCGCCAGAGCGTCTTCTTGCCCACCCACTCGAGCGCGCGCGAGGCGAGCCCCACCGGGCAGACCCAGGAGCAGAACGCCTTGCGCGCCACGAACGCGGTGAGGAGCGCCGCGACGAGGATGGTGAGGCCGGCGGGGTGGATCTCGTCCCAGTAGCGCGTGAGGAGGAAGCGCTTCAGGCCGAGCAGCGCGGCGATGGGCAGGAACGCCTCGACCGCCGGCGGCCGCGGCGCGGTGAGGGGGCCCTCGGCGACCGCCTGCGACACGAAGCGCGCGAACTCGAGCCCGACGAGCACGAGGAAGGCGGCGTAGGCGGCCTGCACCGCCAGGCGGACGCGGCCCATCCCCGGCGCGAGCCCCTCGCGCACGGGCGCGGGGGACGGCTTCACGGAGGGTCCGGGTGGATCCTGGACGACGTTCAGCGGGCTGCTCGAGGGCACGGCGTTCGGTGGCACGGTTCGCTCCAGCGGGCGCACCGTAGTCGGTCGAGCCCCCGCGGTTCAACCCCCACGGGCGATGGTCATTCCCTCGCGGTCAACGCCTCTTTCGCGCGACCGCGGGTGCGCGCAAGGCTCGCGCGTCATTCCGCCGCGACGGCGGGAACCGCGGGGCGGGCGGCAACGATTGCGTCCCAGGTGTAGAGCCCGAGCGCGGTCCAGATGAAGCCGAAGGCGACCGCGCGCGCGGCGCCGAAGGGCTCCCCGAACACGAACACCGCCACCAGGAACTGGCCGGTGGGCGCGAGGTACTGCAGGACGCCGAGGGTCGACAGGCGCAGGAGGCGGACCGCGGCGCCGAACGCGAGCAGCGGCACCGAGGTGATGACGCCCGCGAGGAGCAGGAGCCCGGTCTCCCTCGCGTCGCGGCCCAGGGCCCCCTCGCCGTGCGCGGCGAGCCAGCCGAGGAGGGCGAGCGCGGGCGGGGCGAGGAGCGCCGTCTCGGCGAACAGCCCGCCCATCGGCTCGACGTCCGCCTGCTTGCGGATGAGGCCGTACAGGCCGAACGAGCCCGCGAGCGCGAGCGCGATCCACGGCACCGTCCGCGTCGCGACGACCAGCACCAGGACGCCCACGGTCGCGACCGCGAACGCCGCCCGCTGGCGGGGCCGGAGCCGCTCGCCGAGGAGCCCGACGCCGAGCGCCACGTTGACGAGCGGGTTCACGAAGTAGCCGAGGCTCGCCTCCAGCGTGCGCCCCGCCTGCACCGCCCAGATGTAGAGCCCCCAGTTCACGGCGATGAGCACGGTCGTCGCCGCGAGCGCGCGCGGCGGCATCCCGCGGAGCCGGCGGAAGCCCTCCCGGCCGCGCGTCACCGCGAGCACGAGCGCGAGCAGCACCGCCGAGTTCACGATCCGGTGCGCGAGGATCTCGAGCGCCCCCACGCGCGGCATGGCGTGGAAGTAGAGGGGGAGCAGGCCCCAGAGACCGTAGGCCACGACCGCGTAGAGGAGGCCTGCGCCGGGCCGCGCGGCGGGAGGACGGGGGGATGAGGACACGGGCCGGGCATCCTAACTCCGATGGGCCTGTGCGCGGGTGCGCCCCCTGACGGGAGGCCCACCGGCGCCCCGCGGGCCTAGAATCGGGGCATGGCCGCCGCGAACTGGAAGCGGATTCTGCTGCTGCGTGGACTTCTCCGACGCCTCGCGGGCCGCGCTGGAGGTCGCGGCCGACCTCGCCCGAGAGCGCGGCGCGGAGCTCACCGTGCTCCACGCCTACCCGGTGCCGGGCTACACGTTCCCCGACGGCTCGGTCGTCGCGAGCCCCGCGATGATGCAGGAGCTCGCCGAGGGCGCGACCCGCCACCTCGAGGCCTGGAGGAAGGACGCCGAGGGGCTCGGCGCCGCGGGCGTGCGCGGCGTCACCGCCGTCGGCGAGCCCGCGCACGAGATCGTCGCGCACGCGAAGGCGAACGGCGTGGACCTCCTCGTCCTCGGCACGCACGGGCGCTCCGGCCTCCTCGAGCACGCGCTCCTCGGCTCGGTCGCGGAGCGCGTCGTGCGCCGGGCGCCGTGCGCGGTGCTCACGGTGCGGCCGCCGCGGTGACCTCCGGCGCGAGCGCCCGAGCCACCGCGTCGCGGCGGTAGTCGAAGATCCGCGCGAGCGCGCGGCGCACGAAGGCCGCGTGGGCGACCGAGCCGAGCGGCCCCATGGGCAGCTCGTACTCGACGCGGTCCGTCATGCGGGTCGCGCCGCCGGGCGCGTCCTCGAAGGCGTGGGTGTGGTGCCACAGCCGATACGGCCCGCGCACCTGGCGGTCGACGAAGGCGACCCCCGGCTCGAACCGCTCGATGCGCGTCCGCCAGGAGAAGGGGAGGCCGTGGAGCGAGAGCCGGTAGTCGATGAGGGTGCCCGGGGCCATCGGGATGTCGCCGTCGGTCACGATGCGAAACCGCAGCCACGGCGGGGTGATCCGCTCCAGGTTGCGGGCGTCGGCGAAGAACGGGAACACCTCGCGACGGGGTCTCGGGATGAGCTGGACGCGCTCGAGCAGGTGTCGTTCGGGCATGGCGACCGGGAGCATAGGAGGCGCGTTTGAAGTGGCGAGCCCCGCGCGGGTTGGGTATGACGGCTCAGCCAACGACGGGGAGGCGACCTACATGGCGGACATGGTGACGGAGTACATGGGCCTCGCGCTTCCGAGCCCGCTGGTGCTCGCGAGCTCCGCGCTGTCCAACCGCATCGAGAACCTCGAGCTCGCCGAGGCCCACGGGGCCGGCGCGGTCGTGCTGCGGTCGCTCTTCGAGGAGCAGCTCGAGAGCGAGAACACCGCCCTCGAGGAGGAGCTCGCCCGCGGCGCCGACCAGAACCCCGAGGCCCGCACCTACTTCCCGCCGCAGCGGGTCGGCCCGCACGACTACCTCTCGCTCGTCGAGAAGGCCAAGCGCGCGCTCTCCATCCCCGTCATCGCGTCGCTCAACTGCTCCGAGCCGGGCAGCTGGACCGGCTACGCGAAGGAGATCGAGCAGGCCGGCGCCGACGCGCTCGAGGTGAACCTCTACGCGGTCGAGGCGGACATGGAGCGCTCCGCCGCCGAGGTCGAGGCCCGCTACCTCGAGATCGTCGGCGCGATCCGCGCCGGCCTGAAGATCCCCGTCGCGGTGAAGCTCTCGCCGTACTTCACCTCGCTCGGGCACTTCGCCGCCCAGCTCGACCGGCAGGGCGTGAACGCGCTCGTGCTCTTCAACCGCTTCCTGCAGCCGGACATCTCCCTCGAGAAGATGTCGGCGCACGCGGCGATGACCCTCTCGTCCTCCGCGGAGGCGCTCGTGCCGCTCCGCTGGATCGGCATCCTCCACGGCCGCGTGAAGGCGCACCTCGCGGCGACCACCGGGGTCTACGACGCCCAGGGCGTGCTGAAGCAGCTCCTGGCGGGCGCGCAGGTGGTCCAGCTCGCCTCGGCGCTCATGAAGAACGGCATCCCCCACCTCGGGAAGATCATCACCGGGATGGAGGAGTGGCTCGACCGGCGCGGCGCCTCGACGCTCGAGGAGGTCCGCGGCACGCTCTCGCAGAAGGCCGTGAGCGATCCGGGCGCGTTCGAGCGCGCCCAGTACGTGCACCTCATCCTCTCGCAGAACGTGTGAGCGGCCCGGCGCCTCGCCCGGCCGGCGGCCTCGCCGCCTTCGCCGCGAGCTTCGGCTGGGCCTGGACCGGCCTCGTCGAGGGTGCGCTGCGCGACCGCAACCTGCGGGTCCACCTCGCGGCGGGCGTGCTCGCGGGCGCGGTCGCGGCCCTCGCGCCGCTCACGCCCTTCGAGCGCGCGCTCCTCCTCCTCTGCGTCGCCCTGGTGGTCGCGCTCGAGGCGGCGAACACCGCGATCGAGCACGCGGTCGACCTCGCCTCGCCCGGCCCGTCCGAGGGCGCCCGCCGGGCGAAGGACGCTGCGGCCGGGGCGGTCCTCGCCGGCGCCGCCGGCGCGGTCCTCGTCGCGCTCGCGCTCCTCGGGTCCCGGCCGGACGAGGTCGTCGCGGCCCTCCGCTCGGCGCCCGTCGCCGCGCTCGGCGCCGGCGTCGCGGCGCTCGCGGCCGGGCTGCTGCCCTGGAAGGCCGGCGCTTCCCGGACCCGCGACGTCGTCCTCGTCGGCGCCGGGATCGCCGGCTTCGTCGCGCTCGCCCTCGGCGCCCGCGCGCAGGCCGGCGTCGCGTGCTCCGCGCTCTGCCTCGGCGTCTCCTGCGCCGCGGCCGGCCGGGCGCGCTGAACCCCTTCTTCCGTCTCCTGTGACGTTTCTCGATGGGCCGCCTCGCGGGGGCTCTCCGCTCCTCGGGCCCAAGGCAACGTCCCGCCGCGTCTGGGATCCTGGAGACGTCGCCGCGAATGGGAACGCCGCGGCACCACCACGTGTGCCATGCGAGGCGGGAAGCGTCGTGACGGGCGCAAGGCGCTGGCGCAGGCGAGCGTACTGGCCGCCTCGCACGTCACACTTGGTGCAGATCGCGGTCCGATCTTGGGCGGGCCAGCCGTGGGCCCTGCGGTGCGGAGAGCCCCCGCGAGGCGTCCTCGGGACGGCGCTGGATGTGGGGAGGGATTCTGTGCCGCTGCTGCTGCTGCTGCTGCTGCTGCTGCTGCTGCCGCTGCCGCTGCTGCCGCTGCCGCTGCCGCCCTGCTGCTCCTGCACCTGCACCTGCACTTGTTCCTGTTACCGCTCCTGCTCCTGCTCCTGGGCCACCCCAAACGTCCCCTCGAACGCGATCTCCTCCACGGCCTTCCTGTCGTTCGGCCGTTCCCGCGCCTTCGCCCACTCCGGCAGCGTGCCGGGATCGCCCCGCTTCCCGATCGCGATCACGACCTCCAGCCGGTGCGCCGCCGGCAGGCCGATCGCCTCCGCGGCCGCGGCGCGATCGAACCCGCCGATGGCGTGCGTGCCCCAGCCCCACAGGTGGGCCTGCAGGGCGAGCTGCGCCCACGCCGCGCCGGCGTCGAAGGCGTGGCTCGCGGAGGGGACGGCGCCCTGGCCGGCCACCGTGAGCGTCTCGGCGGAGGCGAGCGCGACGAGCGCCGCGGCGCGGCGCGCCCAGGCCTGGTTCGCGGGCGCGAGCGTGGCGAGCAGCCGGTCGAACGCGGGGGTCCCGCGCCGCGCCCACACGAACCGCCACGGCTGCGCGTTCATGGCGGAGGGCGCCCAGCGGGCCGCCTCGAAGAGGCCGCGGAGCGTCGCCACGGGGATCTCGGCGTCGGAGAAGGCGCGGGGCGACCAGCGCTCGTGGAAGAGGGGATCGATCTCGTGGCCCGGGCTGCGGCGCGCGGCTGCGGTCATGCGGCGAACGTAACGCGGCCACGCCGGGCGTCGAGGCGCGGCCGGCGCAAAACGCCGGTGCGCCGGCGGAACGATGCGCGCCCCGCGGTGCTACCCGTCCTCGCCCGCGTCGGTGTGCGGGAGCGGCGGGTCGGGGTCCTGCGGGGCGCGCCCGGGGATCTGCTCCTCGGAGGCCCGCCGCGACCGCGCCTCGTCGTGCCCGTGCACCTGGCCAGCCTGCCGGTCGTCCTGCTCCTCGGTCCAGGTGGTGTGGGCGCCCGACAGCCCCTCCAGCGGGCGCTCGGTGTGGTCGCCCTCGACCGCCAGGTCCTTCGCCTCGTTCTCCCGGCGGTGCTCGAGCTCCCGGTCGCGCTGCGGGTCGTGGTGGGTGGGCCGCGGGTCGTCACGTTTCGTCGCCATGTCACCCACCGTGGACACCCGCGCGCGGGCGCGCACCCCGGTACCCGACAGAGCCCTCCACCCGGGCGGCCGTGCGGGGGCACGATGTTTCGGTTGCGCCGGGTTTAGACGCTGTCTAAAGGTGAGCCGACATGAGCGAGAAGAACATCAGCTACAAGCCGACCCCCGGCCTCTCCTACGATCCGGCCGAGCCGCGGTACTGGGAGCAGGCGGCGGTCGACGGCGAGGTCACACGGGCCTTCGAGATCTGTCACGGCTGCCGCATGTGCTTCAAGTACTGCGACAGCTTCCCGAAGCTCTTCTCGTTCATCGACGACCGCCACGAGGGCGACGTCACGAAGCTCACCCGCGCCGAGACGCGCCAGGTGATGGACGCGTGCTTCCAGTGCAAGCTGTGCGAGGTGCAGTGCCCGTACACCCCGCGCGACAAGCACGAGTACATGCTCGACTTCCCCGCGCTCGTGCACCGCTACAACGCCGTCGAGCGCAAGGACCGGGCGCCCACCCTCCAGATGCGCGTCCTCAACGACCCGGACCGGGCCGGCAAGATGGCCCGCCTGTCGCTCGGCATGGCGAACGTCGCCAACCGCTCGAAGCCGCTGCGGGTCCTGATGGAGAAGACCCTCGGCGTGCACCGCGAGAAGCTCCTGCCGGACTTCTCCATGCAGGCCTTCGACGACTGGGCCGACGGCGCGGGCTACGTCAAGCCGGAGCCCGGCGGCGAGGCGGTGCTCTTCCAGACCTGCTTCGTGCAGCACAACGAGGTCGACATCGGCAAGGACGCGCTCTTCGTCCTCCAGAAGTGCGGCGTCGACGTGCGGGTGGTGAAGGGGCTCGCCTGCTGCGGCATGCCGGCGTGGGAGGCGGGCAACCTCGGCCAGCTCCGCCGCCAGGCGCACCAGGACCTCGACCTCCTCATGCCGTACGTCGAGAAGGGCGCGAAGATCCTGGTCGTCAACCCGACCTGCTCGATGATGATGCGCCGCGAGTGGCCTCACCTCCTCGAGGGCCCGGACCGCGAGCGCGCCGCGAAGCTCGCCGCCGCGGTCAACGACGTCTCCGAGTACATCTTCTCGCTCCGGAACGAGCCGCGCTTCTCGACCGACTTCAAGTCGAAGATCCCGGGCGGCAAGATCGCGTACCACGCGCCCTGCCACCTGCGCGCGCAGGGCATCGGCTTCAAGGGCCGCGACCTCCTCCGCAAGATCCCCGACACCACCATCGCGGCGAGCGTCATCGAGTGCTCCGGCCACGACGGCACCTACGCGATGAAGGTGGAGGGCTTCGAGCCCTCGGCGCGCATCGGGAGGAAGGCCTTCGAGGGGATGAAGGCGGCCGAGGCGCAGGTCTGGGCCACCGACTGCCCGCTCGCGGCGCTCCAGTTCCAGCAGCACGCCGGCAAGAAGCCGCTCCACCCCATCTCCATCCTCGCCCGGGCGTACCGTGAGAACGGGTTCGCCGACATGAACGGGTGAGGACTCCGGAGCGGGTTGCGGGCCGGGCGGCCGGCCGTTACGGCCCCTTCATGCACTTCGTCCGTCCGCCCCACGCCCGCGCCGTCGCCCGCCCGGCCGTCCCGCTGCTCCCGCTGCTCGGGGTGCTCTGGGCCGGCTTCGCGCTCGCGACGCTCGTCGGGATCTGGGCCCGGTAGGCTGGCTGCCGCCCGGCGCGCCGGCCGCCCGTCTTCAGCCCCGGGACCGATGGTCCCGGGAGGCGTGTTTCTGGCCGCCTGCCCGACCGCGAGGTATACCCGCGTTAGAGTCACCTCCATGGAGTGACCGTACCGGCCGATCCACCAGGAGAATCCGCGTCATCGCTGACTGGCGGTATCGCTGACCCGGTGGCAGAGTGTGGGGAAAGGTCGTCAGGGAGGCAGGCAGGCGGTCGGCGCGCGTCGCCGTTCCGCCGGGGTGCGGGTCTCGACATCGAGACGGGTGGGGTGGGCCGCGTGGGCGTGAGCGACGAAGGCTTCGGAGAGCGGCGGGCGACCCTGCCCCGCAGGCTCGCCATCGTCCCGGCCATCGCGCCCGCCGACGCGCCGGCACCGCCCGCGGATCCCTTCGGCGAGGCGCCGCAGCGCCAGGGCGGCCGGCTCGACCTCGCCGAGGCGCGCGCCATCCTCGACCAGGGCCGCTTCTTCACCGAGTACCAGGCGCTCGTGCACGCCCGCACCGGCCGCACCGCCGCGTTCGAGGCGCTCGCGCGCTTCCGCCGCCGCGACGGCCGCGAGATCGCGCCGTCGAGGGTCTTCTCGGTGCTGCACGCCGACCCGGCGCTCCTCCTGCGCGCCGAGCTGACCCTGAAGCTCCACCAGGTCGAGCACGCGCCCAACGCGGCGCTGTTCGTCAACCTCGACCCCGACAGCTGGTCGCGCGCGGGCGACCGCCACCGCAACCCGTTCCTCGCGCTCTTCTCCTCGTCGTCCAAGAAGATCGTCGTCGAGGTGACCGAGGCGATGGCCACCGCCGACGCCGTGCGCTCGCAGACGATGATCAGCGCGCTGCGCGGCCGGCAGATCGCCGTCGCGCTCGACGACGTCGGCGCCGCGAACGGGCTCCTCTCCTTCGACGCCATCGCCGACGCCGAGGTCCTGAAGTTCGACCGCTCGCTCCTCCCGCGCATGGGCCACCCGCGCTCCCGCGCGCTCGTCCAGGCGCTCGTCCGGATGTGCACCGAGACGGGCGCCCGCTCGGTCATGGAGGGCGTCGAGACGACGGCCGAGTTCGTGCTCGCCCGCGACCTCGGCTTCGACTTCGTGCAGGGCTTCCTCTTCCGCGACCGCGCCCGCGTCGCGCTGCGGTAGCCCGCCCCCTTCGCCGGGGCACCCCGCCGAGACCTCCCCACCCCGCCGGCCCGTGCCGAACATCGAGGGCATGGCGCGCATCGGCTTCCTGCTCGACTCCGACTTCGAGGACTCCGAGTTCCGCATCCCCTACGACCGCGTGAAGGCGGCCGGCCACGAGGCCATCGTCATCGGCCTCCAGCAGGGGAAGGAGCTCCACGGCAAGAAGGGCAAGGAGCACGTGCGCGCCGAGCGCGCCGCCTCCGACGTGACGGGCGACGAGCTCGACGCGCTCGTCATCCCGGGCGGCTACTCGCCCGACCACCTGCGGACGAGCCTCGACGTCGTCCGCGTCACCCGGCACGTCTACCAGGCCGGCAGGCCGGTGGCCGCCGTCTGCCACGGCCCGTGGCTGCTCGTCGAGGCGGAGGCGATCGACGGCCGCACGGTGACCTCGTGGCCGTCGCTCCGGACGGACCTCGTGAACGCGGGCGCCCGCTGGGTCGACCGCGAGGTGGTCGAGGACGGCAACGTCATCACCTCCCGGAATCCGGGCGACCTCGAGGCCTTCTCCGCGGCGATCCTCCGGCACCTCGAGGCGCGGTCGTCCGCGCACCAGGCGGCGGCGTCGACCGAGCAGGCGCCCGGACCGTCCTTCCACTAGCGGGCGGTCGCGCCGGTGGCGAGCACCAGGGCCGCCGCGAGCGCCTCGGCGTCCTCGCCGCCGCGCGCGACCACGTCGGCGTGCTCGGGGCGCTCGTAGCGCGCGCCGGCGCCGGGGAGGTCCGGCGCGTGGCCCGCGCGCGCGGCCGACCAGAGGCCCTTGGGATCCCGCGCGGCGCAGACCTCGGCGGGGACGTCCACGAAGACCTCCACGAACCGGTGTGCGCGCGCCCGCGCCCGCGCGCGGAAGGCGCGGCGGCTCGCGGTCGCGGCCACGATGGCGACGAGGCCCTGGCCCGCGAGCAGCGCGGCGAGGTCGGCGAGCGTCGCGTAGAACGCGGCGCGGGCCTCCTCGTCGTACCCCGGCGTCGGCGAGAGCGCTGCGCGCACCTCGTCGCCGTCGAGCACGAGCGCCGGCGTGCCCAGGCGTCGCAGGCGGTCGTGCAGGGCGCGCGCGAACGTCGACTTGCCCGACGACGGGAGCCCGGTGACCCAGACCACCGCCCCGGCGGTCACGCGCGCGACCCGAGCACGCGATCCGGGAGGTCGAGCTCGAGCCGGCCCGCCTCCAGCGCGGCCTCCGCGAGCCGGATCATCACCTCGCGCGCGCCCGGCGGGAGGTTCGGGTAGAAGCGCGGGGTCGCGACGACGAGGCAGCGCCAGGCCCAGAACGGCGGCGCCACCTCGAGCACCTCGCGGTCGTTGCTCATGGCGAGGTAGCGGTCCCAGAAGCGGTGCCAGAGCCCGCCGAGCGCGCGCCACGCACCGGGCGCCCCGGCCGCGACCGCCAGGAACGGGAAGTTCACCGACAGCGCCGTCACGTCGTCGGCGGGGTCGCCGCGGCCGCCCCGCGAGGCGTCGAGCAGCGCGAAGTGGGTGTGCTCCTCGCCCGGACGGCAGGGGAGGAAGACGACGTTGAACGGGTGGAAGTCGCCGTGCGTGCGCGAGAGCCTGCGGTCGAGCGGCCGGAGGCGCCAGCGGAACGCGAGGCAGCGCTCCTCGATCCGCCGCAGCCGCGCGGGGTCGACGCCCGCGAAGTCGTCGGGCCAGGCGTCCACGATCCCGAAGACGCCCTCGCCATGGCCCACGAGGTCGCGCACCGCGCGCCGCCACGCCACCCGGTCGTCGAGCTTCCCGAGGTGGAGCTGCGCGAGGTAGCGGGCGAGCGCGTCGACGCGGGCGTGGTCCTGCGCCTGCACCTCGCCCTCGCGGGCGACGCGGCGGAGGTCCTCGACGTAGAGGTCGCCCTCGGCCCACTCGGTGACGAGGTAGGCCTCGCCGGCCTCGCGGAGCGAGTGCAGGCGCCCGTCCGCCGTCACGGTGCCCACGTCCACCGGCCGCACGTGGCGCGGCAGCTGCGAGAAGGTGTCGTACGCGAGCAGCGCGCCGTCGAGGCGGTCGGCGCGGCGGTCGTGGCCGAACTCGTTCCGCGAGAGCGTGTGGAACACGAGCGTGCGCTTCCCGCCGCCCGGCTCGCGCAGCACGACCTTCAGCGGCTCGCCGTAGCCCATCGCCTTCTCGGAGGTGGCGCCGGTGGCGTCGGCGAGCGGCTCGATGGCCTCGACCACCGCCCCGGGGTCCAGCACGGCGAGGGAGCGAAGCGCCTCGTGGAGCGCGGTCATGGTTCGGTCCTCCGGGGGTCGATCGTGCGCACCCCGCTGTCCGCGCGGGATGGTGCCGGACGGGGCGAGGCGCACCGTCGCTGGGGCAGCGAGGCCCGTGCTGCCAGGGGTGGGGGCTGTGTTTCAGGGGGCGCTCGTCCCTCGACTCCGGCCCGCTTCGCGGGCCTACGCTCGGGATGAACGGACCGACCCCACCCCTGGCAGCACGCCCCTGCCTAGGGTGTCAGCGGACCCGGTGGTAGAACCGGGCGGATGTCGAAGGAGCTCAGCGCGCGCCGCGCCCTCGTGCGCGGGCCTGGCCCGGCCGGCGGGGCGGACCCTGCCGTGGAGGCCGAGGCACGCCTCCGCGCCGCGGTGGAGGAGGTGACGGCGCTCGACCTCGAGGTCGAGGCGCTCTCCGCCGAGCTCGCCGACTTCGCCCGCCGCTACGAGCGCGCGGTCGGCGACCTCCACGCCGAGCTCACCGGGGCCGAGCGCGTCGTCTCGCGCCTGCGCCGGCTCGAGGAGGCGCTCCAGGCGCTCGCGCGGCGGATCCAGGCGGGCGAGCCCGCGCCCCGGCCGGCGCGCGGCGCGCGGCGTGGTCCGGCGGCCGCGGCGGCGAGGAGGGGCAAGCCTGGCGCACCTCAGGGCGCCGGGGGCAAGCCCGCCGGCTTCGGTGCTGGCGCACCTCGAGGCGCCGGGGGCTGGCGCCGCGGGGCGGGACCTGCGCGGCCGGCGGCGCCCGCGGCGGAGCCGGCCGGGGAGGTCCCCGCGGTCGAGCCGCTCGAGGTCCGCGCGAAGCGCGTCTACCGCCGCCTCGCTCGGCTCCTGCACCCGGACCTCGCCGGCGACGACGCCGAGCGCGCGCGGCTGGGCGAGCTCATGGCGAAGGTGAACGCCGCGTGGGCGCGGCGGGACCTCACCGCGCTCGAGGTGATGGCCGAGCGGCTGGGCGCGGGCGAGTCGCCCGGCGACGTCTCGCCGGAGGCGAGGCTCCAGCACCTCGAGCGGCGCATCGCGGCGATGGCGCGGTTCGCCGCGTCGCTGGCGCGCGAGCGCGACCGGCTGCGCCGGAGCGACACGTTCCGCCTCCGTGAGGAGGCGCGGCGCCGCGCGGAGGCGGGGGGCGACCTCTTCGCCGCGACGCGCGAGGAGCTCGAGGAGGAGATCGCCGCCGCGTGGGCCGACGCGCTCGCGCGGCTCGGGCGGCTCGACAAGGCGGCGCGCGAGGTGGCGCGCGCGAGGACGGCGGCCATGGCGGACATCACGAGGCGGGGACCCACCGGGGCGCGGCGGGCGTTCGACCCGCTCCGGGAGGACGAGCTCGTCCGGGCGGGCGCGGCGCGGCTCGAGCGGCGGCGGGCGACGGCGGCGGCGCGCGAGCTCGCGCGGCGGCTCGAGGACCGGGCCGCCGCGGCGCCCTGGGAGGCGGCGCTCGCGCTGCTCGCCTTCTTCGCGGAGGAGGCCGGGGGCCGCCCGCCCGAGGCGCTCGCGACGGCCGCGGCGTGGGCGGCGACCTGGGAGCGGCTCCGCGCAGCGTGGCCGGGCGCCCCCGACCTCGCCCGCGCGCTCGGGCGGCTGCCGCAGGGGCTCGAGGTCGGCGCGCGCGTGCAGGGCGACGGCGTCCTCGCGGGCGTGCAGCTCGCCGACGCGGAGCTCGGGGCGGGCGTGCGGATCGCGCTCGAGGGTGAGGCGGTCGCGGCGATCGCGCGCGACGTGCTCGCCGCGCTCGGCCCCGAGCAGGCGTGCCCCGCGTGCCGGGCGCGCGGCCCCGCGCTCCACCTCTACCGCACCCGCGGCCTCGACGAGCGGCACGGGCTCGCCTGCGCCGCGTGCGGGCACGTGCTCCGGAGCTACTGGCGCTACGGCGAGGTCGACGGCCAGGAGGCGCTCTTCCCGCACGCGCTGCGGCTCGGGCTCGTGGCGGAGGTCACCGCCGAGCTCGCCGGGACCTCCATCGGCTTCGGGATGACGCCCGCCGAGGAGGAGGCGCTCACCGCCGCCGAGCTGCGCCGCCGGTTCGCGGAGCTGTACCTCGGGCCGTACGAGCTCGGGCTCGCTCCGGCCGACGTGGCCATCTCCGGTGAGGACGGGCCCCTCGGCCCCGGGACCCGCCTGGCCGGCCGCGACGATTCTCCGGGTCGAATCGACCGGCTCGCCAGGGTCCGAGGAGCTCCTCGAGCTCCTGCGCGATCGGATCGAGCGGCGCTTTCGACCCTGAAGGGGGCACGGAGAACGGCAGGGCGGGCAGGCGCGGTGGCGAGGCCGCGCTTACATCGATCTTCGTGAGCGGCCTCGGCGCCGCCCCGGAGGCCCGCATGATTCGCGTCCCCATCGTCGCCGCCTTCTTCGTGCTGTCCGCGCTGACGCTCGCCGGCCTGGCCTCCCGCCCGTCCCACGCGACGCCGGCGCGGCACGCCTGGTTCGTCGCGGAGCCGGCGGCCTCCGGCGCGGAGTGCCCGTACCTCGAGGAGCGCGAGGGCGCCGCGCCGCAGGGCCACGCCTTCCAGCTGCCACCGGGCCATCCGCCGGTGCCCGGGTACGGCGCCGACGAGGGCGCCGACCTCCCCGAGGGCCACCCGCCGGTCCACCAGCGCGCGGAGCGGTTCCCGCCGGGTCACCCGGGCGCCACCGGCGCAGCCCGCGCGCGGGCGGCCGTGGACCCGGCGCTCGTGCTCGACCTGTAGCTCCTCGTGCTCCGTCAGCCCCGAGCGTAGGGCCGCGCCAGCGGCCCGGAGACGAGGGGTCGTCGGATCCGCTACAACGGGTCCGTGCCCGAAAGCCTCCCGAGCAGCACGGTCCTCTCCGGCGGCCCCGTCCTCGTCACCGGCGCGACCGGCCTCGTCGGCGGCGCGGTCGCGCGCGAGCTCGCCGCCCGCGGCTGGGCGCTGCGCGTGTTCGCCCGCGCCTCCTCCGACGTCTCGCGCCTGCCGCCCGGGGCCGCGGTCCATCGCGGCGAGCTCGCCGACGCCGTCGCGCTCGACGCCGCGCTGCGCGGCTGCGTCGCCGTCGTGCACGTCGCCGGCATCGCGACCATCGGCCAGCACGGCGCGGCCGAGCTCGACGCGACGAACGTCGCCGGGGTCGAGGCGGTGCTCGGCGCCGCGGTGCGCGTCGGGGTCCGGCGCGCGGTCGTGACCTCGTCCACCGCGGCGATGGGCGGCACCTCGACGCCCGCGGTCCGCGACGAGGCCGCGCCGGGCAACGCCGAGGCGCTCGGGATCCCGTACTTCACCTCCAAGCTCCACGGCGAGCGGGCGGCGCTCGCCTTCGGCGCGCGCGGGCTCGAGGTGGTGGCGCTCCGCCCCGCCTACGTGCTCGGCCCGGGCGACGTGCACGGCTCGTCGGCCTCGACCGTGCTCGCCTTCGCGCGTCGCCGCATCCCGGCCTGGGTGGAGGGCGGCGCCTCCTTCTGCGACGTGCGCGACGTCGCCGCGGCGCACGCCGAGGCGCTCGTGCGCGGTCGGCCCGGCGAGGCGTACCTCCTCGGCGGTCACAACCTGCGCATGTCGGAGTTCGTGCCGCGCGTGTGCGCGCTCGCCGGCGTGAAGCCGCCGCCGCGCGTGCCGTTCCCGGTCGCGTGGGCCGCGGCCGGCCTGCAGGAGCTCGGGGCGAAGCTCGGCGGCCGGCGGGCGGCGATGACCCGGGACCTCGCGCGGGCCGCCGCGCTCTACACGTTCGTGTCGTCCGCGAAGGCCGAGCGGGAGCTCGGGTACCGGATCCGGCCGCTCGACGAGATCCTGCGCGACACGCTCGAGGACTTCAGGGCGCGGGGGAGGCTGGGGTGAGCGGGTGACGGCCCCCTCTCCGCGGCGACCTCATTCACTCGGGGTGCCCTCTCCCCCGCTGGTGGAGAGGGCGGACTCCGCCGTGGGCGGGCGCAGCCGCAGCAGGCGCACGAGGCGCGGCGTCGCCTCGACCACCTCGATCTCGGTGCCCTCCGGGGCCTTGAGCCGCTGGCCGCGCTCGGGGACGGCGCCGGCGAGCGAGATGCACAGGCCGGCCACGGTGGTGTAGCCCTCGCCCTCCGGCAGGTCGGTCCCGAGCTCGCGGTTCACCTCGCGGATGGGCGCGTCGCCGCGCACGAGCGCGGTGCCACCGGGCTCCCGGCGGAGCAGGGGCTCGTGCTCCTCCGCCTCCCCGACGATCTCGCCCACGAGCTCCTCGACGAGATCCTCGAGCGTGACGATCCCGGCCACGCCGCCGTGCTCGTCGACCACGATCGCGAGCTGGGTGTGCCGCCGCTGCAGCTCGCGGAGGACGTTGGCGGCCTTCGCGGAGGCGGGCACGAAGTGCACCGGGCGGACGAGGTCGGCGAGCACGATGAGGTGCTTCTCGTACGCCATCGCGGCGAGGTCCTTCGCGAGGACGTAGCCGACCACGTCGTCGAGCGTCTCGCCGTACACCGGCATCCGCGAGCGCCCCTCCTCGAGGAGCCGCCGGCGGAGCTCGTCCTGGGAGGCGTCCCTCGGCAGGCCCACGATGCGCGCGCGAGGCACCATCACGTCCTGCGCGGTGAGGTCGCGGAAGGCGAGGGCGCGGGCGGTGATCTCCGCGGTGGGCGCGTCGAGCGTGCCGGCGCGGCCCGCCTCGTCGACGAGCTGCTCGATCTCCTCGACCGAGAGCCGCGCCTCGGTGAAGGTGGTGCGGTCGCCGAAGGGCCGGAGCACCAGGTTGGAGGACGCGGTGAGGAGCCACACGAGCGGCCGCGCCAGCGTCGAGAGCGCGAGGAGCGGCCGCGCGGCGAGGAGCGCGTACCGCTCGGAGGCGCGCAGGCCGAGCGACTTCGGGACGAGCTCGCCGAGCACGAGCGTGAGGTAGGAGACGAGCGCGACCACGAGCCCGAGCGCGAGCTCGCCCGCGTACGGAGCGGCGGCGGGCACCGCGGCGATGAGGGGCTCGAGGCGCCTCGCGAGCGACGCGCCGCCGAAGGCCGCCGCCGTCGCGCCCACGACCGTGATGCCGATCTGGACGGTCGCGAGGAACGCCTCGGGCTGCGCGCGCAGCCGCTGCGCCGCGCGCGCGGCGGGCCGGCCCTCCTCCACGAGCTGTGCGAGCCGGGTGCGCCGCAGCGCGACCACGGCGATCTCGGCGCCCGAGAACAGGCCGTTCACGACCACGAGCGCGAGGATGACGAGGATCTCGACGGCGACGTCGTTCAGCGGGGCCTCCCTCCGGAGGGTCCATCAAGTAACCGACGGCGCGCGGACGCGCCAGAGGAGCGTCCGCTCCCTCGAGCGCACGTCGAACAGGGGGTCCTGGCGGTCCTTCGTCCGCGGGTGCGAGGGGCGCACCTCGTGGAGCACCTCGGCGCGGAGCCCCGCGGCGGCGGCGAGCCGCTCGACCTCGCCGGCCGGCCGCAGGCCGAGGAGCTCGGCGAGGTCCGAGAGCACGATCCACGCCTCGCCGCCCGGCGCGAGCCGCGCGGGCAGCTCCGCGAGGAGCCGGGCGAGGAACGCGCCGCCGGGATCGTAGATGGCGCGCTCGAGCGGCGAGACCGCCTCGCCCGGCAGCCAGGGTGGGTTCGAGACGACGAGGTCGTAGCGCGCGTCCCCGGGCGGGAAGAGGTCGGCGAGGAGCACCTCCACCGCGCCGGCGAGCCCGAGCGCCGCCGCGCCCTCGCGCGCACAGGCCACCGCGCGCGGCTCGAGGTCGGTCGCGACGACGCGCGCGCCCGCCCGCGCGAGCACGAACGCGAGCACGCCGGTGCCCGTGCCGGCGTCGAGCGCCGTGCGCCCGGCGAGGCCCCGGTCCGCGGCCACCGCCGCGACGAGATCGACGTGCTCCGCGCGCACCGGCGCGAAGACGCCGTAGTGCGGGTGGAGGCGGGCGCCGCCGAGGGCCGCGACCGCGACCCCGCGCCGCCGCCACTCGTGCGCGCCGACC
The DNA here is from genome assembly GCA_047602405.1 of Anaeromyxobacteraceae bacterium. GTDB lineage: Bacteria > Myxococcota > Myxococcia > Myxococcales > Anaeromyxobacteraceae > Anaeromyxobacter. The sequence goes on along the minus strand of JASGHJ010000002.1, from coordinate 3,551,162 downwards.
ATGCCGAGGAGGTCGCGCAGCGGGAGGAGCGCCTCCTCACCGGGCGGTGGTCCGAGGGCCTCCGTGAGCGCTTCACCGCACGCGGGCGCCCTGCGAAGGGGTATCTCGTACCCGCCCCCGATGGGGACGAGGAGCCGGGAGAGCACGTCGTGCTCGAGCGCGCGCTGCCGCCGCTCGGCCAGGAAGCGCGCGCGGGGATCGCCGCCGGGCGCCTGCCGGGTCGCGAGCCTGCGGCCCATCGCCGCCAGGAGCTGCCGCGCGTTCTGGAAATCGCCGGTGTAGGCGAGCCCCTCGCCGCGGCGGGCGCGCGCGAGCGCCTGTCCCGCGTTGACCCGGTCGTCGACCGGTATCGCCCGCGGGGGCGACGGAGAGGAGGGCGAGATCCAGCGGCTTCGATGCTCGCCCGCCGCGTCGCGCCAGGTTACATAGACGGGCCGCATGTCGTCCGCGAACGACCTCCCCGTTGCCGTGCCCGACCCCTCGAACCTCGGGTTCGTCGAGACCCTGTACTACGAGTGGCTCGCCGATCCCAGCAGCGTCGACGAGGCGTGGCGGCGCTACTTCGCCGCGCTGCCGTCCGCGCCCGGCGCCGCGCCGGCGCCGGAGGCCTTCCCCCGCCGCCCGCTCGACGGCGTCGCGACCACGCTCGCCGGCCCCGCCTCGGCAGGCCCGGACGCCGCCTTCCAGGCGAAGGTCGATCGGCTCATCCAGACCTACCGCGACTACGGCCACCTGCGCGCCGACCTCGACCCGCTCGGCCTCGTCGGCCGTGCCGAACGCTTCACGCTCTCCGGGTTCGGCCTCTCGGACGCCGACCTCGACCGCCGCTGCGCGGACCCCGATGGCCAGGGCGACCTCACGCTGAGGGAGCTCGTCGCGCGGCTCGAGGAGACCTACTGCCGCACGCTCGGCGTCGAGCTCGCGCACATGCACGACCAGGAGCTCCGCCGCTGGCTCGAGCAGCGGATGGAGCGCACGAAGAACCGCATCACGCTCCCGCCGGACGTGAAGCGGAAGCTCTTCGAGAAGGTCGTCGAGGCGGAGGGCTTCGAGCAGTTCGTCGCGACGCGGTTCCTCGGCGCGAAGCGCTTCAGCGTCGAGGGCGCGGAGGGCGTGCTGCCGCTCTTCGAGCTCCTCGTCGACCGCGCGGTCGGCCACGGCGTGCGGAACGTCGTCGTCGGCATGGCACACCGCGGGCGACTCAACGTGCTCGCGAACGTGATGGGCAAGCCCGCGAAGGACATCTTCGCGGAGTTCCGCGACCAGGCGATCATCAACGCCGCCGGCGGCGACGTGAAGTACCACCTCGGCTACTCGTCCGACCGGGAGACGCCGGACGGCGTGCTCGTCCACCTCTCGCTGGGCTTCAACCCCTCGCACCTCGAGTGGATCAACACGGTGGTGCAGGGCCGGGTGCGCGCGAAGCAGGACCGCTACCGGGATCTCGACCGCATCCGCTCCCTGCCGGTGCTCGTGCACGGCGACGCGGCGTTCGCGGCGCAGGGCATCGTCGCCGAGGCGCTCCAGATGTCGGAGCTCGAGGCGTACGGCGTCGGCGGCACCATCCACGTCATCGTCAACAACCAGGTCGGCTTCACGACCTCGCCCCGCGACGCGCGCTCCACGACTTACTGCACTGGCCCCGCTCGCATGCTGCAAATCCCCGTGCTGCACGTGAACGGGGAGGACCTCGAGGCGATCGCCCAGGCGGTGCTGCTCGCGGTCGACTTCCGCCAGCGCTTCCACCGCGACGTGGTCATCGACCTGTGGGCGTACCGCCGCCACGGGCACAACGAGGGCGACGAGCCCTCGTTCACCCAGCCGGTGATGTACCGGGCGATCTCGCGCCGCCCGACGCTCAAGGCGCTCCTCGCCGAGAAGCTCGCGAAGGAGGGCGTCCTCCCGCAGGCCGAGGCCGACGCGATCGTCGCCCGCCACCGCGCGCAGCTCGAGGAGGCGTATCAGATCTCGGCGAAGCAGGCGGCCCAGCCCGTCGGGCAGTCGATGGGCGGGTTCTGGAAGGACTTCAAGGGCGGCCACGTCGCGAAGGACGACGCCGTCACCGCCGTCGCGCTCGAGCGGCTGAAGGAGGTCGGCAAGCTCCTCACCACCGTGCCGCAGGGCTTCCGCGTCCACCCGAAGCTCGCGAAGGTGATCGAGACCCGCGCGCAGATGGCGCTCGGCGAGAAGCCGCTCGACTGGGCCATGGGCGAGGCGCTCGCGCTCGGCACGCTCGCGTGGGAGGGGACCCGGGTCCGCCTGGTGGGCCAGGACGTCCGCCGCGGCACCTTCAGCCACCGCCACGCCGTGCTCAACGACGTCGAGTCGGGCATCCCGTACTCGCCGCTCTCGCACCTCCACGCCGGGCAGGGGCCGGTCGAGATCCGCGACTCGCTCCTCTCCGAGGCCGCGGCGCTCGGCTTCGAGTACGGCTACTCGCTCGAGATGCCGGACGCGCTGACGATCTGGGAGGCGCAGTTCGGCGACTTCGTCAACGGGGCGCAGGTCATCATCGACCAGTTCCTCTCCTCCGGCGAGCAGAAGTGGAACCGGCTCTCCGGGCTCGTCCTGCTCCTGCCGCACGGCATGGAGGGGCAGGGGCCGGAGCACAGCTCGGCCCGCCTCGAGCGGTTCCTCGAGCTCTCGGTGGGCGAGAACTGGCGCGTCGTGAACCTCACCACGCCGGCGCAGTACTTCCACGCCCTGCGCCGACAGGTGCGGTCGCAGTGGCGCAAGCCCCTCGTGGTCATGTCGCCGAAGAGCCTGCTCCGCCACGCGGCGGCGGTCTCGCCGATCGCCGAGTGCGCGAGCGGCGGCTTCCGCGCGGTGCTGCCCGACGAGGCGGCCAATCCACGGAGCGTCACGCGGGTGGTGCTCTGCTCGGGAAAGCTGTATTACGACCTCCTCGCGGCGCGCGCGGCGCAGAAGGCCGAGCACGTCGCCATCGTGCGGGTGGAGCAGCTGTACCCGCTCGACGTCGCCGGGGTCCTGGATGCGATCGGACGGTTCCGCCCGGGCGTCGAGCTCGTGTGGTCGCAGGAGGAGCCGTCGAACATGGGTGCCTGGGATCACGTGGACCGCCACCTCTCGCCGCGGCTGCCGTCGCGCCTCGAGCTCGTCGGGCGCGCGCCGTCGGCGAGCCCGGCCGCGGGATCCGCCACCCGTCACAAGCTGGAGCAGGAGCAGCTCGTGCGCGAGGCGCTGGGCGAGCCCGTCTCCAGGCTCCACACCGGGCGCGCCGCCGCCCAGGAGCGCTAGACCACCATGCCTGCCATCCTGAAGGTCCCGTCGCTGGGCGAGTCGATCAGCCAGGCCACGGTCGGCCAGTGGCTCAAGAAGGAGGGCGACGCCGTCCAGGCCGACGAGCCCATCGTCGAGGTCGAGAGCGAGAAGGCGACCGTCGCCGTACCCGCCCCCGCCGCCGGCGTGCTGAGGAAGATCCTGAAGCAGCCCGGCGACACCGTCGCCGTCGGCGAGGCCGTGGGCGAGATCGAGGAGGGCGCCGCCGCCGCGAAGGCCCCCGCCCCCGCCCCCAAGGCCAACGGCACCACCACGGCGCCCCCGCCTCCCCCTGCCGCTTCTCCCGCACCTGCACCGGTTCCTGCTCCTGCTACCGCTCCTGCTCCAGCATCACACCCCCGTGCGACGCCGTCGGCCCGCCGCATGATGGCCGAGCACGGCGTCGCGGCCGAGCCCGGCCCGACCGGCACGGTCCGCAAGGAGGACGTCCTGCGGGCGCTCGCCCCGGCCCCGGCAGCCCCCGCCGCCGCCCGCGCGAACGTCGCCGTCGGCGCCCGCGAGCGCGCGGTGCCGATGTCTCCGCTCCGGCGCACGGTGGCCCGCCGCCTCCTCGAGGCGCAGTCCACCGCGGCCATCCTCACCACCTTCAACGAGATCGACATGTCGCGGGCGATGGCGCTCCGCGAGAAGCACGGCCCGGCCTTCCTCGAGAAGCACGGGGTGAAGCTCGGCTTCATGTCCTTCTTCGTGAAGGCGGCCATCGAGGGGCTCCGCGCGTTCCCCTCGGTGAACGCGGAGGTCCGCGGCGACGCGGTGGTCTACAAGGACCACTACGACATCGGGGTGGCGGTCGGCGGCGGCAAGGGGCTCGTGGTCCCGGTCGTCCGCGACGCCGACGCGATGTCCTTCGCCGAGATCGAGAAGACCATCGGGGCGCTCGGCAAGAAGGCGCGGGACAACAAGAATCGAGATGGCCGACCTCGCGGGCGGCACGTTCACGATCTCGAACGGCGGAATCTACGGGTCGCTGCTCTCGACCCCCATCCTCAACCCGCCGCAGTCCGGCATCCTCGGCCTCCACAAGATCGAGAAGCGCGCGGTCGTCGGCGAGGGGGACCAGGTCGTGGTCAGGCCGATGATGTACGTGGCGCTCTCGTACGACCACCGGATCATCGACGGCCGCGAGGCGGTCGGCTTCCTCGTGAAGGTGAAGGAGGTCGTCGAGGACCCCGAGCGCATCCTGCTCGAGCTCTAGGGCCCCTGGCGGCCGGGCGGGGCTCCGGCCGCCCACGCGAGCGCGTCCTCGAGCCGGTCCTGGCCGAAGAAGAGCTCGCCGTCCACCACGAGCGAGGGCGCGCCGAAGAGCCCGAGCCGGCGCGCCTCCTCGCCGCGGTCCCGGAGCGCCTGCTTCACCTCGGGCGCGCCCGCGCGCGCGACGAGCGCCGCGCCGTCCAGCCCCAGCCCGTCGAGCACGCCGCGCACGAGCGCCGGGTCGGCGATGTCCCGGTCCTCGGCGAAGTTCGCGCGGAGGATCGCCCGGTGGAACGCCGGCGCCCACGGCGCGTCCGGCGCGGCGCAGCCCACCCGCGCCGCGAGGAGGCCGTTCCGCGGGAAGGCCGAGGGACGCCGCCACGGGATCCCGTGCCGCGCGCAGAGCCGCTCGAGAATCGCGCCACATGTAGCGGCCCCGCACCGGGTTCGCGTTGAAGGGCGAGTCCTTGATGCCGAGCTGCTCGGTGAAGATCGGCCCGAGCAGGAACGGGCGCCAGCGCACCGCGACGCCGGCCGCCGCCGCGAGCGCCTCGATCCGCTCGGCGGCGACGTAGGAGTAGGTCGAGGCGTGGTCGAACCAGAGGTCGAGGGTGGGCGGCGGGTCGGCCACGACGGTCACCCCGCCGACGCCGTGACCGTCTTCTCGCTCCAGCCTCCGCCGAGCGCCCGGTACAGGTCCAGGAGGTTCGTCAGGCGCGCGAGCCGCGCCTGGATGAGCCCCTGCTGCGCGGCGTAGAGGTCCCGCTGCGCGGTGAGGAAGGTCAGGTACGGATCGATCCCGGCGTTGTAGCGCTTCTCGCTGAGCTCGTAGCGGCGCCGCTCCGCGGCGACGCGCGCGGTCTGCGCCGCGAGCTGCTGGTCGAGCCACCCACGGCTCGTGAGCGCGTCGGCGACCTCGCGGAAGGCGACCTCGATCGCCCGCTCGTACTGCACGACCTGGATGGACTTCCTGACCTCGGCGACGTCCAGGTTCGCCCGGTTCGCGCCGCCCGCGAAGATGGGCAGCGTGATGCGCGGGATGAAGGTCCAGGCCTCCGAGTTCGGCTGGAAGAGGCCGTTGAGGTCGGCGCTCGCGGTGCCGAAGGAGCCGGTGAGCGAGAGGGTGGGCAGGAACGCCGCGCGGGCGGCGCCGATCTGCGCGTTCGCGGCGCGGAGCGCGTGCTCGGCGGCGAGCACGTCCGGGCGGCGGGTGAGGACCTCGGACGGGACGCCGGCGGGCAGCTCGGTGAGGAGGGCGGGCGAGTCGAGCGGCGCGGGGGCGGGGAGGTCGGCCGGGAGCGGGCCGCCGACGAGCACCGCGAGCGCGTGCTCGGCGCGGTCGCGCTGCGCCTCGGCCACGGCGAGGTTGAAGCGCGCGGTCTCCGCCTGCGACTCCGCGGTGCGCAAATCGAGCTCGGACGCCCGGCCGGCCTCGGCCTGCCGGCGGGTGATGGCGAGCGAGGCCGCCTGGGCCTCCTGCGTCGAACGGGCGAGCGCCACCTGCTCGGTGGCGGCGCGGAGGGCGAGGTCCTGGGTGGCGACGTCGCCCACGAGCGCGAGCTGGGCGCTCCGGCGGGCCTCGTCGGTCGAGAGGTACTGCTCGAGCGCGGCGCTCGAGAGGCTGAGCACCCGGCCGAAGAGGTCGAGCTCGAAGCCGGTGACCGCGCCGTTCACGGTCCAGCTGTCGGCGGTGAGCGGCTTCCCGGTGGAGTTCAGGTCCCCCGGGGTGCGGGCCTGCGAGAACGTGGCGCCCGCCACGACCGCCGGCATGAGCTGCGCGCGCTGGATGCGGTACTGGGCGCGGACGAGCTCGACGTTGAGCGCGGTCGCCTTGAGGTTCCGGTTGCGCTCGAGCGCGAGCCCGACGAGCGCCTGCAGCCGCGCGTCGACGATCACCTCGCGCCAGCCGAGGTCGCCGGCGGGCCGCGCGCCCGCCGCGCCGGCGGCCGGGAAGGCGGAGGGGACCGGCGCCGCGGGGCGCTGGTAGCGCGGGGCGAGGGTGCACGCCGCGGTGGCGGCGAGGGCGAGGACGGCGAGGGTGCGGACTTCAGCCATGGTCGGTGGCCTCCCGGGCCGCGCTGAGGCCGCCGAGGCGGCGTCGCTCCTCTTCCTCCTCCTCGGCGCGCGCGTCGGCGTCGGCGTCGTTCGTCTCCTGGTGCCCGGCGCCCGGCGGTGAGCGGCGCGCGATGACCGCGAAGAAGAGCGGCACGAAGAGGATGGCGAGGACGGTCGCGGAGAGCATGCCGCCGATGACCGCGGTGCCGATCGCGATCTGCCCGCCGGCGCCCGCGCCGTGTGCGATGGCCAGCGGCGAGACGCCGAGGATGAAGGCGAGCGAGGTCATGAGGATGGGGCGCAGGCGGAGCCGGGCCGCTTCCAGCGCGGCCTCCACCGCGCCCTTCCCCTTGTCGTGGAGCTCCTTCGCGAACTCCACGATCAGGATCGCGTTCTTCGCCGAGAGGCCGACCGTGGTGAGGAGGCCGACCTGGAAGAACACGTCGTTCGCGAGCCCGCGCCCGAGCGTCGCGAGCACGGCGCCCACCACGCCGAGCGGCACGACCAGCATGACCGACACCGGGATCGACCAGCTCTCGTAGAGGGCCGCGAGGCACAGGAACACGACGATGAGCGAGATGGCGTAGAGGGCCGGGGCGTTCGCGCCGGAGAGGCGCTCCTCGTAGCTGAGGCCCGACCACTCGAAGCCGACGCCCTGCGGCAGCTGCCGCGCGAGCTCCTCGAGCGCGGTCATCGCCTCGCCGGAGCTGTGGCCCGCGGCGGGCTCGCCCTGGATCGCCACCGAGGAGATGCCGTTGAAGCGCTCGAGCTTCGGCGAGCCGGTCGTCCAGCGGGTGGTCGCGATGGCCGAGAACGGCACCATCTCGGCCCGGTTGTTGCGCACGTACCAGCGCTGGAGATCCTCCGGGCGCATCCGGTACTGCGCGTCGGCCTGCATGTAGACGCGCTTCGTGCGGCCCTTGTCGAGGAAGTCGTTGAGGTAGGCGACGCCCCAGGTCGAGGCGAGGGTCTGGTTCACGTCGGCGATCGAGACGCCGAGCGCGGTGGCCTTCTGCTGGTCGAGGTCGACGTTGAACTGCGGCGTGTCCTCGAGGCCGGAGGGGCGGACCTTCGCGAGCCGGGGATCCTTGCGGGCGAGGTCGAGGAGCTGGTTGCGGGCGGCGAGGAGCGCGTCGTGCCCGAGGCCGCCGCGGTCCTGCAGCTGGAACTCGAAGCCGTTCGCGTTGCCGAGCTCGGTCACGGCCGGCGGCGTGAAGACGAAGACGTTCGCGTCCTTGGTGGACCCGAGCGCGCGCTGCACCCGGGCGGCCACCGCGTCCGCGCGCAGCCGCGGATCGGTGCGCTCGTCCCAGGGCTTGAGCCGCACGAAGGCCACGCCCGCGTTCTGGCCGCGCGAGCCGAAGTTGAAGCCGACGATCGACATCGAGGTCTCGACGGCGTCCTTCTCCTCGGTGAGGAGGTGCTTCGCGACGCGATCGAGCACCTTGCGGGTCATCTCGAGCGTGCTGCCCGGGGGCAGGGTGACCTGGGCGTACATGAGGCCCTGGTCCTCCTGCGGGAGGAAGCCGGTCGGGATGCGGGTGAAGAGGCCCGCGAGGAGCGCGACGATGACCGCGTACCCGAGCATCGCGCGGGTGCGCCGGGCGAGCAGGAAGGAGACGACCCTCCCGTAGCGGCCGGCGCCCGCGTCGTAGGTGCGGTTGAACCAGCCGAAGAAGCCCTTCCGCGCGAGCCCGTGCCCCTTCTCGACGGGCTTCAGGATCGTCGCGCAGAGCGCCGGGGTCAGCGTGAGGGCCACCAGCACCGAGAGCGCCATCGAGGACACGATGGTGATCGAGAACTGCCGGTAGATGACGCCGACCGAGCCGGGGAAGAAGGCCATCGGCACGAACACCGCGGCGAGCACGAGGGCGATGCCGACGAGGGCGCCGGTGATCTGGCGCATCGACTTCCGGGTCGCGGAGCGGGGCGGCAGCCCCTCCTCGCTCATCACCCGCTCCACGTTCTCGACGACGACGATGGCGTCGTCCACGAGCAGGCCGATCGAGAGCACGAGGCCGAACATCGTGAGGGTGTTGACGCTGAAGCCGAAGACCGCGAGCACGCCGAAGGTGCCGAGGAGCACGACCGGCACCGCGATCGTGGGGATGAGCGTCGCCCGGAAGTTCTGGAGGAAGAGGCAGCATCACCAGGAACACGAGCGCGATCGCCTCGAGGAGCGTCTTCACCACCTCCTCGATCGAGAGCCGCACGAAGGGCGTCGTGTCGACCGGGTAGACGACCTGCAGGCCCGGCGGGAAGTAGCGCTGGAGCTCGTCCACCTTCGCGCGGACCGCCCGCGCGGTCTGCAGCGCGTTCGCGCCGGCGGCGAGGCGGACGCCGATGCCGGAGGAGGGCGCGCCGTTGATGTAGGTCTCGATCTCGAAGTTCTCGCCGGCGAGCTCCACGCGGGCGACGTCGCCCACGTGCACCTGCGAGCCGTCGGGGTTGACCCGCAGCAGGATTGCGCGGAACTGCTCGGGCGTCTGGAGGCGCGTCTGGGCCGTGATGGTGGCCTGCAGCCGCTGCCCCTCCATGGCCGGGAGGCCGCCCAGCTGGCCCGCGGAGATCTGGGCGTTCTGGGCCTGGACGGCGCTCGAGACGTCGAGCGGCGTGAGCCGGTACTTCGCGAGGAGGTTCGGGTCGAGCCAGAGCCGCATCGCGTAGGCGGCGCCGAAGACGTTCACCTCGCCCACGCCGGAGACGCGGCTGATCTGGTCCTGCAGCGTCGAGAAGGCGTAGTCGGAGATGTCGTTGCGGGTCATCGACCCGTCGCCGGAGACGAGGCCGATGATGAGGAGGTAGTTCGAGACCGACTTCGCGACGCGCACGCCCTGGCGCTGCACCTCCTGCGGGAGCGAGGGCATGGCGACCGCGAGCTTGTTCTGCACCTGCACCTGCGCGATGTCGGGGTTCGTCCCGGCGTCGAAGGTGAGGGTCACCGAGGCGGCGCCGGACGAGTCCGAGGACGCGGACATGTAGCGCAGGTTGTCGAGCCCGTTCATGCGCTGCTCGATGACCTGGGTGACCGTGTCCTCGAGCGTCTTCGCCGAGGCGCCCGGGTAGTTCGTGCTGATGGTGATCTGGGGCGGCGCGATGGCCGGGTACTGCGAGACGGGCAGCCCGAGCATCGCGAGCGCGCCCGCCAGCATCACGAGGATGCCGATGACCCACGCGAAGATCGGCCGGTCGATGAAGAACTGGGCCACGGGCGGCTCCTAGCGCGAGGCCTGCTGCGGGGCGCCGGCGGCGACGGGCTTCACCGCGGCGCCGGGGCGGACCTTCTGCAGGCCCTCGACGATCACGCGGTCGCCCGCCTTCAGGCCGGAGGTGACGAGCCAGGCGTCGCCGACGGTGCGCTCGGTGACGAGCGGCCGGCGCTCGACCTTGTCCTCGGCGCCGACCACGAGCGCGATCGGGTTGCCCTTCGGATCGCGGGAGACGGCGACCTGGGGCACGAGGAGCGCCTGCGGGTTCACGCCCTCCTCGAGGCGGGCCCGCACGAACATCCCGGGGAGGAGCTCGCCCTTCGGGTTCGGGAAGAGCGCCCGCATCGCGATGGAGCCGGTGGTGGGGTCGACGGTCACGTCGGCGAACTGGAGCGCGCCCGCGGCGCCGTAGTCCCTCCCGTCCTCGGTGACGAGGCGGGCCTTCGCCGCGCCCGCGCCCGCCGCCTGGATCCGGCCGGCCTCGACGTCGCGGCGGAGCCTCAGCACCTCGGTCGAGGACTGCGAGAGGTCCACGTAGATCGGGTCGAGCTGCTGCACCGTCGCGAGCAGCGTCGCCTGCGACGACTGCACGAACGCGCCCTCGGTGACCTGCGAGCGGCCGATGCGGCCGGGGATGGGCGAGGTGACGGTGGTGTAGCCGAGGTTGATGCGGGCCTGCTGCTCGGCCGCCTTCGCGCCGGCGACGTCCGCCTCGGCGGCCTTGAGCGCCGCGGCCGCGTTGTCGGCCTCCTGGCGGCTCACGGCGTTGTCCTTCACGAGGTCGGCGTAGCGGTCCGAGACGAGCTTCGCGTTCGCGAAGGTGGCCTCGGCGCGGGCGAGCTGCGCGCGCGCGCCGTCGAGCGCGGCCTGGTACGGCGCCGGATCGATCTGGTAGAGCCGCTCGCCCTCCTTCACGTCGGCGCCCTCGTTGAAGAAGCGCTTCTGCACGATGCCGTTCACGCGCGCGCGGACCTCGGCGACCCGGTAGGGCGTGGTGCGCCCGGGGAGCTCGCGGGTGAGCGTCACCGGCGCGGGCGCGAGCGTCACGACGCCGACCTCGACCGGCCCCTGCTGCGGCGGGGCGGCGGTCCGGGAACCGCACGCCAGGGCGGCGGCGGAGACGGCGAGGGCGAGGAGGGTCCGGATCGTCATGGGCACGCTCGGGCTTCGTCGATGGGGCAGCAACCCTGGGTCCGCAGGATCGGGGTTGACGGTGAAGACTGAACCGTACAGTTTAGTCGTCCATGGCCCTGCCCGCACGGAACTCGGTGCTCTCCCCCCGGAAGCGGCGGCAGATCCTGGAGGGCGCGCGCGCGGCGTTCGCCGACCACGGGTACGAACGGGCCAGCGTCGACCTCGTCGCCTCCCGGGCGGGGGTCTCGAAGGCCACGGTCTACAACCATTTTCAGGACAAGCAGGCCCTCTTCCTGGCCGCCTTCTCGGAGGAGGCGGACGCCATGCGCGCGGAGCTCGCCGGCGTCCTCGAGGACGCGCCAGACGGTGACCTGGAGTCCGTGCTGCGTGGCGTCGGAGAGCGCCTCGTGCGCATCATGATCGCCCCGTCGAACCTCGCGCTCTACCGGCACACGGTCGCCGAGGCGTGCCGCTCCCCGGCGTTCGGCGAGCTCCTCTTCGCGCGCGGGCCGGAGCCCGTCTACGCCGCGCTCGCGGCCTACCTCCGCCGGTGCCAGGCGAGCGGAAAGGTCCGCCTCGACGACGGGCGCGCCGCGGCGATCCAGTTCGCCCAGCTGTGCCAGGGCGAGCTCGTGCTGCGCGCCCAGCTCGGCATCACCCCGCGGCCCTCGCCGCGGGCCGTGCGGGAGACCGTGCGTCGAGCGGTGCGGACGTTCCTGGCCGCGTACCGGGCGTAGCCGCCGGCGCGGCGCGCTGCCCGCCGGTCGCGAGCCAGGTCCCCGCGAGGATGAGCACGAACCCCGCGGCCGTGCCCGCCGTGACGCGCTCGCCGAGGAACGCCACGCCGGCGAGCACCGCGACCGCCGGGTTGAGGTAGGTGATGAGCGTGGCGCGGAGCGGCCCCACCTCGGCGATGAGCCGGAAGAAGAGCAGGAACGCGAGCGCGGTGCAGATCGCGCCGAGCGCGGCCACCGCGAGGAGCGCGTCCATCCCCGGGGGCGCCGCGACGAGCCCGGCGATCCCGGCGGGCGCGTAGACGAGCGCGCAGAGCGCGACCGACGCGGTCACGACGTCGAGCGCGGGCACGTCGGAGAGCTCGCGGGCCACCACCTGCGGGGCCCACGCGTAGCCCGCGACCACCACGAGGAGCTCGAGCCACGCGAGCGGGTCGGCGCCGCCGAGGTCGAGGCCGAGGAGCGCCGCCACGCCGGCGACGCCGACGGCCATCCCGGCCGCCCGCCGCGGGCCGATGCGCTCGCGCGCCCCGGAGGCGAGCGCGATGAGCGCGCCCACGGTGGGCACCGAGGCCACGGAGAGCCCCGCGAGCGAGGAGGGCACCCGCCGCTCGACGTCGGCGAGGAGGAACCACGGCACCACGAGCTCCGCGACCGTGAACGCCACGATGGGCCGCCAGCGCGGGAGGAGGGCGCCGAGGCCACCCCGCGCCAGCGCCGCCGGGAGGAGCAGCGCCGCCCCGAGCGCGGTGCGGAGGAACACGAGGCTCGCGGGCGAGAGCTCGCGGACCGCGACCTTGATGAGGAGGTACGGGATGCCCCAGATGAGCGCGAGCGCGAGGAACAGCGTCCAGCCACGGCGGGTCACGGCAGCTCTCCTTCCCCCGCGGGCGCGCGGGAGGGGCTCTTGTACGGGGAGGCCGGCGGCCGGGCGACGGCCATCGGTGCGCCGGGGGTGGGCGTCCGTGCGCGGGCCCCGACCGGTCGCGCTCAGGGGGCCGGGAGGTCCGCGGCCGCGGGCCGCCCCAGCAGGGCGCGGAGCGCGAGCGCGTCGCGCACCGCCTCGCCGCCGAGGTCGTTGTTGAAGTAGACCCACGCCTCGCGCCCGGCGGCCTCCCAGGCGAGGAGCTCGCGCGCCCAGGGGAGGAGCCGCTCCGGGCCGTAGCGGCCGCGGTACTCGCCGGTCACGCCGTGGAAGCGCAGGTAGCGCCAGCCGCCGGTCGCCCGCGGGGGCGGGCGCGCCACCCGGTCGTGCTCGCAGAACGCGGCCCCGTGCGCGTCGAGCACGGCGCAGGTCGCCTCGCTGTACCAGCCCGGATCCCGGAACTCGACGGCGTGGCGGCCGGGCGGGAGCCGCGCGAGCCAGCGGTCGAGCCGCGAGAGGTCCGGGCGCTGCGCGGGCGGGAGCTGCCAGAGCACCGGCCCGAGCTTCGGGCCGAGCCGCGCGGCGGGGTCCATGAAGCGCGCGAGCCCGGGCCCCTCGTCGAGGAGCCGCTTCACGTGCGTGAGGAAGCGGCTGCCCTTCAGCGCGAACGCGAACCGGGCCGGCGTGCGCGCGCGCCAGCCGTCGACGGTCGTCTCCGAGGGGAGGCGGTAGAAGGTCGCGTTCACCTCGACGGTCTCGAACCAGCGCGCGTAGACCTCGAGCCAGCGGGCGGGCGGCAGGTCGCGCGGGTAGAGCACGCCGATCCAGTGGCGGTACTGCCAGCCGCTCGTGCCCACGCGCAGCCCGGCCATGCCCGGAGCATGGGCACGGCGGGCGCGCCCGTCAGCGCCAGCGGGAGCGCGGCGTGGGCTCGAGCACGCTCACCTCGACCGGTCCGCGGAGGAGCCCGCCGGCGGCGAGGGCGGGCGTGGCGGCGTCCATGGCGGCGCGGAGGCGCGCGAGCGCGCCCTCGTCGGGCACGAGCCCCATCCAGACGACGAACGGGCCGTCCTCGCGGACGGGGTGGCGCGGGAACGGGTTCGGACGCTCGAGCGTGGCGAGGAGCGCGAGCGCCCGTGCGCCGGCCGCGCGGAAGCTCCGGAAGGCGCCGTCCGCCGCGGCCGCGAGCCGCTCGGCGCAGCCCGCGGGCGCGGGCGCGAGCCAGGTGACGGCGACGCCGGCGGGCGGTGGGTCGGCCTCGGGGTCGAGGGCCGGCGGCGCCTCGAGCGGCTCGAGCGGGCGGAGCAGCAGGCTGTCGTCGGTGCCGGCGAGGAGCGCGTTCGTGCGGGCCGAGTGCCGCGCCCAGTGCGGGCCGTCGTAGTAGGAGGCTTTCACCGGGGCGAGCGCCTCGTACGTCGGGAAGCCGCGCAGCCAGGTGAAACCGTCGGGATCGCCGCGCACCCGGAACTGGCCCAGGAGCGGCGCGCCGAGCTGGTCGAACGGCTCCGGCACGACCGCGTCGAAGCGGCGGACGAACCGGTCGCGCGCGCCGGGCACGATCCGGTAGCGCCGCAGCTCGATCGCCTCGAGGCGCGCGGGGGGCGGCAGCCGGATGCGCGTCATCGCCATGGTCCAGTTCGTCTCCCAGGTGCGGCCGCCGTCGGGCGAGAACGCCTGCTCCCAGCGCGGCGACTCCCCGCGGGTCCAGGTGAACCGGACGCGGACGGGCCGCCCGTCGAGGGTGTCGTCGCCCTCGAAGATCCCGGTGTCGCCCTCGAACCGGCCGACCACCGGCGGCTGGAGGGCGTGGCCCCGGCTGTCGGCCCAGTGGATCGACCAGGTCCGCGCGACCGGGTCGTGGAACCGGAAGGTCATCCCGACGAACCCGGGCCAGAAGTCGGTGCGGAACTCGTCGAGGTTGCCGAGCCCGCCCGGGAGCGGCCGCACGACGTTCGTCGCCGTGAAGGTGTCCCAGTCCTGGCAGCCGGCGAGCCGCCGCCGCAGCCGCCGGTTCTCGAATCCGCCAGCTGCCCACCCAGAAGTCGAAGTCCCGCGCGCCGTCGTCCATGCCTGCCTCCGTCGTCGGTGTGCGGGGAGCCTCCCCCCGAATCGGGGCGGAACCGATCCGGTATCGGACTTAGACTCCCCGCATGGCCTCCCGGCCCATCGCCCGCGTGCTCGCCGCGCTCGAGCTCCTGCAGACGCACCGGCGCCTCACCGGCCCGGAGCTCGCGCGCCGGCTGGGGGTGGACGTGCGCACGGTGCGGCGCTACGTCGGCACGCTCGAGGAGCTGGGCATCCCGGTCTCCGCCGAGCGCGGGCGCGACGGCGCCTACGCGCTCGTCGCCGGGTACAAGCTCCCGCCGCTCCTGTTCGAGCCCGGCGAGGTGGTGGCGCTCGCGGTCGGGCTCGTGGCGGCGCGCGGCCTCGGGCTCTCCGGCGAGCGCTCCGCCGCGGCGAGCGCGGAGGCGAAGCTCGAGCGGGTGATGCCGGAGCCGCTCCGGCGCCGGGCCCGCGCGCTCGGCGAGACCGTGGCGCTCGAGCTCTCGCGCCCGCGCGCGCCGGGCAACGACGCCGCGCTCGCGGCGCTCTCGGCGGCGGCGCGGGGGCGAGAGCGGGTGGAGCTCCGCTACCGCGATCGCGGCGGCGTCGAGACCACGCGCGGGTTCGATCCGTACGCGCTCGCCCGCCGCGGGGGGAGCTGGTACGCGGTCGGCCACTGCCACCTGCGCGGCGGGCTGCGCTCCTTCCGCCTCGATCGCGTGGCCGCGGTGAAGGGGCTCGGCCTCGCGTTCGAGCCGCCGGTCGGGTTCGACCCGCTCGCGCACCTCTCCGAGGCGATCGCGCGCATCCCCCGCGCCTTCACCGCCGAGCTCCTCCTCCACACCGACCTCGACGGCGCGCGCCGCGCGCTCTTCCCGGCCGCGGGCGTGCTCGAGCCGGCCGAGGGCGGGGTCCTCCTGCACGTCCAGGCCGACGAGCTCGGCTGGCTCGCGCGCGAGCTCTGCCGCGTGCCCTTCGCCTTCGAGGTCCGCGCCCCGGCGCGCCTCGCCCGGGAGGTGGCCGCGCACGCCGCCCGGCTCGCGCGCCAGGCCCGCCCCGCGCGCCGCCGTGCGAGGATGGCCCGGTGAAGACGTTCCTCGTCGTCCGCGCCGGCTCCGCCGACCCCGCGACCGTCGCCCGCCACGGCGACTTCGGCGGCTGGTTCGAGGCGGCGCTCGCGCCGCACGGCGTGGTGGAGGTGGCGGACGGCGTCGCCGGCCGCCTGCCGCCGCCCGGCTGGCACGCGGGGATCGTCGTGACCGGGTCGCTCGCGAGCGTCACGGAGGACGCGCCCTGGATGCGGACGCTCGGGGCGTGGCTCGTCGAGGCGTCGCGGCGCTCGCAGGTGCTCGGCGTCTGCTTCGGCCACCAGCTCCTGGGCGCCGCGCTCGGCGCCCGCGTCGAGCGGAACCCCGCCGGCCCGGAGATGGGCACGGTCGAGGTGACGCTCACGCCGGACGGCCTCGCCGACCCGCTCTTCGCCGGGCTCCCGCCGCGGCTCGCCGTGCAGCAGAGTCACTTCGATCACGTCGCCGCCGTGCCGCCCGGCGCCGTGCTCCTCGCCACCGGCGCAGGCGCCCCCGTGCAGGCGTTCCGCCTCGGCGAGCGCCTCCGCGGCGTGCAGTTCCACCCCGAGTTCGACGCGGCGCGGTGCCGGTCGGTCTGCGAGGCCGACCGGCCGTTGCTGGAGCCGCTCGGCGCGGGGACGACCGACCGGGCGCTCGCGACGATCCGCGAGACGCCGGAGGCGGCGTCGATCCTGGAGCGGTGGGCGAGGGTGTGCAGGTGAGCCCGGGCGAGCCGCGGCGCTTCCACCTGCTGTGCGAGGACATGTCGACCCCGGCGCGCTGGCACCTCGGTCGGATCACGGCCGGTGGGCGTCAGGTGGACGTCGCGCTGGGTAGGGGGCGGGGTTTCGAGTCGAGGGCCCCCTCGACGTCAAGCTGAGCGTCCCGGGGCCTGCGCCTGATTTCATTGCCTCCGCGACGTCATCTCGCGGCGGGGCTTCAGCGGCGTGCGGTTCGAGCCGGCCTTCGACACCCCGGCGCCGTCAGGGCCGGGGCGCAGGTCCGGCGGCATCGTGCCGCCCGCGCTGCAGCGCGCGCTCCGCCGCGAGGCCGGGACGTTCGGGGACGTGGTCCGGACGGCCATCGTGGGCTTCGAAGGCGGAGGCCCCGTGTCCACCGTGAGCGCGCCCGGCCCGGAACCTTGGTCCACCCACCTCACGACCGAGCTCGCTGCTTCGGCGCTCGTCGAGCGCGGAAGGGCCGGCGGCCATGAGCTCCTCGTCACAGCCGACGACGCTGCGCTCGCCCAGGACCTTCTCACCGCCGTGGCCCGGGCAGGGTCGAGCGACGTCCTCCGACACGGCGGGCTCGTCCGGCTCACCGCCTGGGACGGCCCGGGTGGGCTGCGGGGCGCGGTGCTCGAGGAGGTCGCGCGGGCGAAGGTCGGGGGCCGGGCCGTGCGGGTCCTCCGGTGTCACGGGCTCCTCGCCTCCGAGCTCCGCTGGGCGGGCGAGCATGGCGGACCGGCCATCCTGAGGCGCCTCGCGAAGGCCCGAGTCCCCGGGATCTCGAGACGCCGCCGGCCGTCTGTCGAGTCCCCGCGCTGACGAGACGAACGGGAATCCGCCATGCGCCCCATGCGCTCCACCGGTAGCGTAACTTCCGGGGCGTGGGCCCGCTCTTGGCGGCCGGGCGCTCCCTGCGCGGAGCCCCGACCCGACACAGCGTGGAGCCGTGCCGCTCGCTCCCTCCGCCCTGGCGCTCCTCCTCGTCGCCGGCTCGCCGACCCCCGCGGTCGAGCCGCCGCGCGACGTCTACCGCCTCCACCCGGCCCTCGACGCCGCGGTGCTCGCGGTCGCCTCGACCGCGGCGCTCCTGCCGTACCTCCTGCAGGACCGGATCGTCCACCCGCGCTGCCCGTGCGACCGCGCGGAGATCCCGGGCTTCGAGCGCTGGGTGGTCGGCCACCGGAGCGCGGCCGCGGACCACGCCTCGGACGCGCTCGCGGTCGTCTCGATCGCCGGCCCCGCGGCGGCGGAGGCGTGGCTCGTCGGACTGCGGAGCCCGCTCGGGACCGACCTCGTCGTGTTCGCCGAGACGGTCCTCGTGAACGGCGCGCTCGTCACGACCGTGAAGGACCTCGTGCAGCGCCCGACGCCGCGCGCGTACGCGGGAGATCCCGGGATCACCGACCGGCCCATCGGCTACCGCGCGTTCCACTCCGGGCACACCAGCAACACGGTCGCCGCGCTGACGGCGGCGGCGTGGACCGCCCGCTGGCGGTACGGCGCGGGCGGGTGGCCGTGGGTCGCCGTCGGCGTGGTCGGCGCGGGCGTCGGCGCGCTGCGGATCGCGGGCGGCAACCACTTCCCGTCCGACGTCCTCGTTGGCGCCGCGGCCGGCTTCGGCGTGGGCACGCTGGTGCCGTGGCTGCACCGCCGCCACGCGCCGGACCTCGCGCTCGTGCCGGTGCGCGGCGGCCTCGCGCTCGCGGGGCGCCTCTGAGCCGGTCCCCGGCGCGCGCCGGGGGCTCCGGCGGCTACCCGCGCCCGCGCGGCGGCCTCGGCGGCGGGGGCTGGGCCCGGAGCGGATCCTCGGGCCAGCTGTGTCGCGGGTAGCGCCGCCCGAGCTCGCGGCGGAGCGCCGGGTAGTGGCGCGCCCAGAAGCCCGCGAGGTCGGTCGTGACCTGCACGTCACGGCCGTTCGGCGCGAGGAGGTGCAGGACGAGCGGCACCTTTCCGTTCGCGACGGCGGGCCCCTGCGCGAGGCCGAAGAAGTCCTGCAGACGGCTCTCGATCCAGGGCGGCTTCCCGGGCTCGTAGTGGACCTGCACGCCGCGGCCGCCGGGCAGCGTGAGCCGGGCGGGGGCGAGCCGCTCGAGCGCGGCGCGGGCCTTCGGGTCGAGGCCGTCCACCAGGAACGCCGGGAGGTCCGCCTCGCGGAGCTCGGCGAAGCTCCGGCGCCCCTCGCACAGCCGGCGCAGCGCGTCCGCGAGGCCGGCCTCGTCCGGCACCGGGATGCCGGCGTCCGGAGCCTGCGCGGCGGCGAAGGAGAGGCGGCCCACCACGGCGTCGAGCGCGCCCTCGTCGGCGAAGCGGCGCGGCCCGCGCGCGATCGCCTCCTCGGCGAGGCGCGCCGAGACCGCCGCGGGATCCGGCTTCGGGGCGCGCGACTCGGAGAGCACGAGGTCCTCGTACCGGAGCCGCTCGGTCGCCTCGACACGCTCGGCCTGGGCGTTCCAGCCGAGGGCCTCGTCGTAGACGAGCGCGTCGGGGAAGAGGTCGAGGAGGAGCTCCTCGGTGACCGCGGAGGCGAGCCGGACCTTCACGTCGCCCTTCGCCCCCGCCGGGCCGCGGGGCCCGCCGCGCCGCTCGGCGTCGAGCGCGACGAGGAGCGGCGCCTCGCGCACGACGCTCGCGGCGTCGAGCCTCGCGGAGCCGCCGCCGACGAGCACGACCTCGTCGGACCCGGGCGCGCGGCGGCGGGCGACGCGGTCCGGGTAGGCGGCGAGCGTGGCGGCGAGCAGCGCCTCCTCCTCTCCGGGGGGCTCGTCCCTCGACTTCGGCCCGCCCGTGGCGGGCCTACGCTCGGGATGAGCGGTCCCCCCCACCCCGGCAGCACCCGCGCGCGGCAGCAGCCGCTCGAGCTGCCGGCGCGCCCGCTCCACCGCCTGCGCGGCGGCGGGGACGACGCCCATGCGCCGGAGGCGCCCCGGGTCGAACCGGGCGGCGGCGGCCTCGTCGAAGGCCTGCGCGAGCTCCAGGAGATTGGAGGGGCCCGTCGGCGGCAGCGCCGCGCCCTCGAGCGACCGGCGCTCCCGGAGGTCCCGCTCGCCGAGCAGCGCGGCGAGGAGCGCCCCGCGGCCGGGCGCGCCGCGGGCGGCGGCCTCGAGCGCGAGCCGCGCGAGGCGCGGGTGGACCGGGAGCCGCAGCATGCGCCGGCCCACCTCGGTGATCGCGCTGGCCGCGTCGAGCGCGCCGAGGCGTCGCAGCAGCGCCTGCGCGGCCTCGAGCGCGGGGGCGGGGGGCGGGTCGAGCCACGGGAGCGCGGCGGGATTGTTCGAGGGGAGGCCCAGCGAGGCGAGCGCGAGCGCCGTCTCGGCGAGGTCCTCGCGGAGGATCTCCGGCACGTCGAACGCCGGCCGGGCGTCGTGGTCGTGGCGCGTGTAGAGCCGGAGCGCGCGGCCCGGCCCGGTGCGCCCCGCGCGCCCGGCCCGCTGCGCGGCGGAGGCCCGGCTCACCTTCTTCACCTCGAGCGCCGGGAGCCCGCTCCAGGGCGAGTGCGACGCGACGCGGGCGAGCCCGGAGTCGACGACCGCCGTGACGCCCTCGATCGTCACCGAGGTCTCGGCGACGTTGGTGGAGAGGATGACCTTCCGGCGCGGCCCGGGCGTCACCGCCCGGTCCTGCTCGTCCGGCGGCAGGTCGCCGTGCAGCGGCACGAGGTCCACGCCCGCGCCCTCGGCCCAGGCGAGGAGCGCCTCGCGCGCCCAGCGGATCTCGGCCGCGCCGGGCAGGAACACGAGCACGTCGCCGGCGGGCGCCTCTCGGCAGATCCGCTTCACCGCGCGCGCGACGAGGTCGTCGAGCCGCGCGTTCGGGACCGCGGCCTCCTCGGGCGTGAGGTGCTCGACCGCGACCTCGAAGCGGCGCCCCTCCGAGCGCACCGCCTCGCAGCCGAGGAGCCGCGCGACCGGCTCCGCGTCGAGCGTCGCGGACATCGCGACCACCGCCAGGTCCGGGCGCGCCGTGCGCCTCAGGCGCCCGAGCAGCGCGAGCGCGAGGTCGCCCGCGAGGTGCCGCTCGTGGATTCTCGTCGAGCACGACCGCCCCGACGCCGGGCAGCGTCGGCTCGGCGAGCAGGCGCCGGGTGAGGAGGGCCTCGGTGACGTAGCGGATCCGCGTCCTCGGCCCCGCGACCTCCTCGAACCGGATTTGCCAGCCCACCGTCTCGCCCGGCCGCTCGCCGAGCTCCTGGGCCACCCGCCGGGCCGCGAGGCGCGCCGCGAGCCGGCGCGGCTCGAGCACGACCACCTCGCCGTCGCCGGCGAACCCGCCCGCGAGCAGCGCGGGCGGCACGCGGGTCGTCTTCCCGGCGCCCGGCGGCGCCTCGACCACCGCCGCGCGGTCGCGCCGGAGCGCCTCCGCGAGGGCGGGGAGGGCGTCGTCGATGGGCAGGCGTTCCACGCCTGCCAAGTAACACGGCGCAGGCGTTTCACGCCTGCCAAGTAGCACCGTGCGGGCGTTCCACGCCTGCCAAGTAGCACCGTGCGGGCGCGCCGCGCGCTACTGCGCGACGAGCGTGGGCACCGCCCGGTCCTTCCGGTCGCCCACGCCGAGCTGCCCGGCGTCGTTGAGGCCCCACGCGCGCAGGCGGAAGGCCCGATTCGATCGCGAGCACCGACCCGCCGCCGAAGTAGAGCTGCCGGAACCGCAGGTCGTTCACGATGCCCGGCCGGTCGAAGAAGCCGCCCACGACGCCGAAGGCGGACTGGCCCGCCGCGTTGTCGCCCCAGGTCCAGAGCGTCTGGTTCGTGCGCACCGCCGCGCTGTTGGCGGCGCCCGCTGCGACGAAGGTCCAGTCGTTCCCGGTGCCGACGCGTCCCGGCACGCCCGAGCAGTCGTGCCCGCCGCAGGCCTCGCCGCCGTCGCGGCCGAGCTGGCCGCGGTCGTTCGAGCCCCAGCTCCAGAGCGAGCCGTCCGCCTTCAGGGCGACCATGTGGCGAGCGCCGGCGGCGCCGGCCGTCCAGGTCGTCTCGGCGCCGACCTGGGCCGGGAAGTCCGCGGCGGCGGGGGTGCGCCGTCCGAGCTGGCCCTGCCCGTTGTCGCCCCACGTCCAGAGCTTCCCGTCCTTGCCGATCCCGAGGCTGTTCGACTCCGCGGCGGCGATCGCGGCCCAGCCCCCGGGAGGACCGAGCTGGGTGGGGACCCGCAGGCAACCGAACTGCAGGGTGGCCTGGCACTGCCCGATCACGCCGGGCATGCCGAGGGCCGAGAGGCGGTCGGCGCCCCACACATAGAGCGTTCCGTCCGGGGTGAGGCCCAGCGTGTGGAGGGCCCCGCACGCGACCGCGGCGAACGGGGTGCCGGCGGCGATCGGCACCAGGGTGTCGGTGAAGAGGACGGCGCCCGCGCCGAGTTCCCCGCTCGAGTTGACCCCCGCGCCCCACAGCGCGCCGTCCTCCATGATCACGAAGAGTCGGCCGGGGCAGACCGCGACCGAGGCCGCCCGGGCGCCGCCCAGGTCCACGTGCTCGGGCCCGGTGTACGGGCTTTTCACGAGCGAGAGGGTGCCCCACGCCCAGAGCGACCCGTCGACCGCCACGCCAGCCCCGGCCTGCACGCCCATCGACGCCGCCTTGAACACCTCCTGCGAGTCGCGCTTCCCGTCGAGGTCGGTGTCGCCGCGCTGCGGGTTGAGCCCGTACAGCAGCGCCTCGTCGCGGTCGGAGAGCCCGTCGCCGTCGAGGTCGCTCGTGTCGTCGCGCGTGCCGTAGGCGAACTCCTGGCGCACGCCGATGCCGTCGCCGTCGGCGTCCTCCATGAGCACGAGGTGGAGGATGTCGCCGGGCTTGAGCACGAGGGCCTCGAAGTCCCAGGCGTCGGCGCCGGCCAGCGTCCGGAGCGTCTGGTGGACGCCGTCGCTCGAGACGTGCACCACGGTCCAGGCGCGGTGGAGCGCGCCGTCGGCCGCGACGTCGCGCACCGCGGAGAGGTGCTTCGCCGCGTCGACCGCGTAGGGCAGGGCGAGGATCTCCCATCGCACGCCTCGCGGTGATGCGGAGGTTCTTCGGGTCGGAGTTGGTGGCGACGTTGTACCGCTCGACGCCGCGCCCGTTGCGCCCGGCGTAGTCGACGACCACCGTCGCGGTGCGCGCGTGGACCTCGGTGAGCCGGTGGTTGAAGCCGAGCCCGGCCGCGTCGGCGAGCTCGTAGGTGGAGATGACGACCTGCATGCCGGTCGAGTTCGCGAGCAGGGCCTCGGCGGTGCCGAGGTCGACGTCGGTCTTCGAGAAGACGAGGCTCGTCGAGCTCTGGCCCGGCCCGAGCGTCGTGTCCGGGAAGGCGGCGCCGTCGAAGAGCAGGTTGCCGACCGGCGTGAGGGTCCGCTCGCCGCCGGGCGAGACCGCCGTGACGCCGAGGGTGAGGTTCCTCAGCTCGAAGGCGAGGTTGCCCTCGTTCACGACGCTCGCGGCGATCGCGATGGTGCCGCCGGTGTACGTGAGCCCCTGGTTCTCGGCGGTGGTCTGGGCGGTGGACCAGGTCTCGGAGCTCTCGGTGGTCTGGTCCGTCGAGTAGCTGACCGTCTCCTCGCTCGTGGTGCCGAAGGTGGCCTGGTAGCTGGCGGTGACCGAGACCGAGCCCGACACGCCCCCGGTGCCGACCTCGACCCCGGTCGAGAGCTCGACGCCCACCGACTGCGAGAGCTCGACCGCGGTCGAGTTGGAGGTGGACTGCGAGGTGGTCTGGCCCTGGGAGAGCCCCTTCTCGTGCTGGGTCGAGAACTCCCGGGAGGTGCCGGTGGACGACTCGTAGCGGAGCGTCACCTTCGGCAGCGTCGTGAAGTGGATGCCGAGGCGGGGGAGGTCCGAGACCAGCGGGTTGAACTGGAAGTTGTTGTTCTTCGGGTCGAAGCCGTAGAGCACCACCTCGGCGAAGTCGGAGTAGCCGTCGCCGTCGGTGTCGGCGAGCACGGGCGAGGTGCCCCAGGTCGCCTCCTCCTCGTCGGAGAGCCCGTCACCGTCGGTGTCGAGCGGCGTCGAGCCCGGGGGCGGGCTCCCGTAGTTGTTCGTGATGTGCTCGGTCTTGCCGCTGCACGCGGCGAGGGCGGCGAGCGCCGCCAGGGCGGCGGCGCGGAGGGTGGGGTGCATGACGCTCCCGGGGGCCGCGCCGCGGGAGGCGCCGCCGTACGATGAGTGAAGTTCACCGGGAGCCTAGACGCGACCGAGCGTCCGGGGGCGCCCCGCCGTGGGTCGGGACCCACGAGGGGCCTCGTCCGCGCGTGGCGCACGCCGCGTCACTGCGCCACGAGCGTGGGCGCGGGGCGGGAGGCCTGATCCCCGACGCCGAGCTGGCCCCAGTTGTTGACGCCCCACGCGCGCAGCCGGTAGTTCCGGTCGATCCCCACCACGAAGTCGTCCCCCACCGCGAAGTCCCGCCAGCGGGTGCGCGAGAGCTGTCCGGGCCGGTCGAAGGCCGTGGCCGAGGTGAAGCCGTAGCCCATCTGCCCCTGGTCGTTGCGGCCCCAGGTCCAGGCGGTCTCGTCGTTCCTGAGCGCCACGAGCACGCCCCGGCCGCTCGCGATCCGCGCCCACTCCTTGCTCGCGCCCACGCGGCCCGGCGAGGCGCGGCACGCCACCTCGGTGCCGTCCGCGACGCAGTCGCGGCCGAGCCGGCCCTCGGTGTCGTCGCCCCAGCTCCAGAGCGAGCCGTCGTCCTTGAGCGCGAGGATCGTGCGGTTCACGGCGACGGCCTTCCAGTCGGTGGCGGTCCCGACGCGGGTGGGCGTCGGGGTCTGGGCGGCGATGCCGGTGGCGACCGTGCCGAGCCCGTTGCCGTACTCGTTCGAGCCCCAGACCCAGAGCGAGCCGTCCTTCTTGATCCCCGCGGAGACGTCGTAGCCGGCGGAGACCTGGCGCCACTCGCCGGCCGCGCCGACCTGCCGCGGCGTGTTGACGTAGAAGGCGGGGTTGGGGGGCGCGGCGCACTGCCCCCACTGGTTCTCGCCCCACACGTAGAGCGTCCCCGCCTTCGTGAGCACGAGGAAGTGGTCGTCGCCGGCGTCCACCGTCGCCGCGTCGGCGATTCGGGGAGCGCCGCCGGCACCGCGCGGTCCGGGCCGAAGTCCTGCCCGGCGCCGAGCGCGCCGTAGAGGTTGCCGCCCCACGTCCAGACCGTGCCGTCGTCCAGCACCGCCGCGGCGGTCAGCCGGCTCACGGCGGCGCTCACGACCTTGCGCGCCGGCCCCGGGAAGACGATCCGCACCGGCTTCCGCTCGCAGTTCAGGGTGGTGTTGCCGAGGCAGGCGAAGCTGTGCGTGGGGGAGGTCGGCCCGAGGTTCGTGTTGCCGTTGATGCCGAAGCCCCAGACCGAGCCGTCGATCGCCACGGCGATCGTCGCGAACACGCCGCCGTGCACCGCCTGGAAGACCTCGGCGCCGTCGCGCTTGCCGTCCCCGTCGCTGTCGGGCCGGAGCGGGTTCGTGCCGTACCTCAGCTTCTCGTCGGCGTCGGAGAGCCCGTCGGCGTCGTCGTCGAGGGCGTCGTCGCGCGTGCCGTAGATGAACTCCTGCCGCATGCCGATGCCGTCACCGTCCTCGTCCTCCATGAGCACGAGGTGGAGGACGTCGCCCGACCGGAGCTCGAGGCCCTGGAAGTCGTAGGCGTCCTGCGGGCCGTGGACCGCGACGTGCTGGGCGACCCCGTCGTCCACCACGTGCACCGCGTGCCAGCTCCGCCGGCGCACGGCGTCCGCGGCGAGGGTCCGCACGCCGGTGAGGTGCCCGGCCGCGTCGACCTGGAACGGCACGCGCAGGATCTCGAGCGCCCGCTTCGCGGTGATCGCGAGGGTCGCCGGGTCGGCGTTGGTCGCCACGTTGTAGCGCTCCACCCCGCGCCCGTCGCGGCCGCCGTAGTCGATCACGACCTGGGCGGTGCGGGCGTGGACCTCGGTGAGCCGGTGGTTGAAGCCGCGGCCCGCGCCGTCGGTGAGCTCGTAGGTCGAGACCTGCACCGACAGGCCGCTCGCGTCGGCGAGCAGGGCCTGGGCGGTGCCGAGGTCGAGGTCGTTCTTCGAGAACACGAGCGCCGCGCTGCTCTGGCCGGGGCCGAGCGTGGTGGTCGGGAAGGCGCCGCCGTCGAACTGGAGGTTGCCGACCGGCGTCAGGATCCGCTCGCCCGCCGGGGAGAAGGCGGTCATGCCGAGCGTGATGCTGCGGAGCTCGAAGGCGATGGAGCCCTCGTTGACGATGCGCGCGGCGAGCAGCACGGCGCCGCCGTCGTAGGAGATCGACGAGTCCTGGGCGAACGTGTTCGCCTCGCCCCAGGTGTCGGAGCTCTCCTGGGACTGCTCGGAGGTGAAGCTCACGGTCTGCTCGTTGGTGGTCGAGAACGAGGCCTCGTAGCTCGCCGAGACCGAGGCCGAGCCCGAGACGCCCGACGAGCCGACCTCGACCCCGGCGGTGACCTCGGCCCCCACGGTCTGGCTCACCTCCACCGCCGTGGAGTTGGAGGTGGAGCTCGAGGTGGTCTGGGTGGAGGCGATCCCGCGCTCGTGCGAGGTCGACACCTCCCGCGACTGGCCGGCGGCCGTCGAGAAGTGGAGCTTCACGG
Organism: Anaeromyxobacteraceae bacterium; assembly: GCA_047602405.1. Taxonomy (GTDB): domain Bacteria; phylum Myxococcota; class Myxococcia; order Myxococcales; family Anaeromyxobacteraceae; genus Anaeromyxobacter. The sequence continues at coordinate 3,525,294 of JASGHJ010000002.1, read as the reverse complement.
CCGGCATGGTCTCGAAGTAGACGCCCAGCCGCGGGAGGTCCGACACGAGCGGGTTGAACTCGTAGTTGTTGTGCGTGGGATCGAACCCGTACTGCACGATCTCCTCGAGGTCGGAGTAGCCGTCGCCGTCGGTGTCGGCGAGCACGGGCGAGGTGCCCCAGGGCGCCTCGTCCGCGTCGGAGAGCCCGTCGCCGTCGGTGTCGACGGGGGCCGGCGGGGCCTGCGCCCCGGACCCCGAGCCCGAGCAGGCGGCGAGCGAGAAGGCTGCGAGCGCGGCCAGGACGACGCGTGCGTTCATGGAGCTCCCCCGGGGTGATCGGGGCACGTCATAGGTGCACCGGAGGTCCGGGCGCACGCCGCCGCCGGGGCCCTTCTCGGGGCTCCGTCACGATGCGTCACGACACGATGCGTGAACCTGTCCCGGGTCCGCGGGACGCGCCGCGCCCGGGAAAAGAAAAAACGCGGGGGCGCCCCATGCGCCCCCGCGTCTTCGCCGTCCGGCCCCTGGATTCCGGACCGGCGAAAGGTTCGACTCAGTCCCCGTCGCGCGTCGTCGTCTCGAGCTCCGTGGACGTCGTCATGGTCGGCACTCTACGGGCCCGGGCGCGGGGGGTCGGTGACGCGGCGCACACATGGGATCGCGTGGATCCCTGCGGGAAAACGAAGGTCCACGTTCGTAACCCCCTGTAACCATGAGGCCTGGGCGCCCGGGCATCCCCAGAGGCTCGCCGGGAGCGCGGATATGCCCCAACAGGGAGCTCGGAAAGAGAAAGGCCCGCCGGGTGGGCGGGCCTCTGCACTGCTGCCGGGGTGGGGTGGTCCGCTCATCCCGAGCCCTTCGACGGGCTCAGGGTGAACGAAGTCGAGGGCGAGCCCCCCGCGTCAAACGGGCTCGGGCTCGTGCACCCGCGGCTTCTTCACCGGCGGCGGCTCGACCGCGGTCACGACGAGCGCGAGCTTGTCGGTCGCCTCGTCGACCTCGACGCGCACCGCGCCGCCGTCGTGCAGCTCGCCGAACAGGATCTTCTCGGCGAGCGGCTTCTTGAGCTCGTTCTGGATGAGCCGCGCCATCGGCCGCGCGCCCATCTTCTGGTCGAACCCGTGCTCGGCGAGCCAGGTGCGCCCGGACGGCGTGAGCTCGATGCGGACCTTCTTCTCGAGGAGCTGCCCCTCGAGCTCCTTCACCATCTTGTCGACCACCTTGAGGATGACCTCCGGCGGCAAGGAGTCGAAGGCCACCCACGCGTCGAGCCGGTTGCGGAACTCGGGCGAGAAGGTGCGCTCGATTGCGTTCCGCGCGTTGCCCGGCCCCGAGAGGTCGGAGCCGAACCCGACCCGGCGGGCGCTGATTCTCCTGCGCGCCGGCGTTCGTCGTCATCACCAGGATGACGTGGCGGAAGTCGGCCTTGCGGCCGTTGTTGTCGGTGAGCGTCGCGTGGTCCATCACCTGCAGGAGCAGGTTGAAGATGTCCGGGTGGGCCTTCTCGATCTCGTCGAGCAGGAGCACCGCGTAGGGCGTCTTGCGGATCGCGTCGGTGAGGAGCCCGCCCTGGTCGAAGCCGACGTAGCCGGGGGGCGCGCCGATGAGCCGGGAGACGGTGTGCTTCTCCTGGTACTCGGTCATGTCGAAGCGCAGGAACTCGACCCCGAGGATGCGGGCGAGCTGCTTCGCGAGCTCGGTCTTCCCGACGCCGGTGGGGCCGGAGAAGAGGAAGTTGCCGATGGGCTTCTCGGGCGCGCCGAGGCCGGAGCGGCTGAGCTGGATGGCGGAGACGATGGCCTCGACCGCGGCGTCCTGCCCGTAGATGACCTTCTTGAGCTCGGGGAGCAGGTTCGCGAGCTGGAGCTGCGCGTCGGCGGTGACCGTGCGCTCGGGGATCTTCGCGATCTTCGCCACCACCCGCTCGACGTCGCGCGCGGTGATGCGCTTGTGGCGCTTCCCCTCCGGCCGCATGCGGTCGCGGGCGCCCGCCTCGTCGAGCACGTCGATCGCCTTGTCGGGCAGCTGGCGGTCGTTGATGTGCTTCGCCGAGAGCTCGGCGGCGGCGCGGAGCGACCGCGGCGTGAAGACGACGCCGTGGTGCTCCTCGTAGACCTTCTTCAGGCCGCGGAGGATCTTGACCGTGTCCTCGACGGTCGGCTCGTGGACCTCGATCTTCTGGAACCGGCGCGAGAGCGCGTGGTCGCGGTCGAAGGTCTGCTTGTAGTCGTGGAAGGTGGTCGAGCCGATGCAGCGGAGCTCGCCGGAGGCGAGCGCGGGCTTGAGCAGGTTGGAGGCGTCGAGCGACGAGCCGGTGGTGGCCCCGGCGCCGACGATGGTGTGGATCTCGTCGATGAAGAGGATGGCGTGCGGGGTCTTCTTCACCCCCGCGATGACGCCCTTGAGCCGCTGCTCGAACTCGCCGCGGAACTTCGTGCCGGCGAGCAGGGCGCCCATGTCGAGCGAGTAGATGGCCGCCTTCTCGAGCACGGCGGGGACCTTCTTCTCGTGGATCCGCAGCGCGAGCCCCTCCACGATGGCGGTCTTGCCGACGCCCGGCTCGCCGACGAACACCGGGTTGTTCTTCCGGCGGCGGCAGAGCACCTGGATCGTGCGCTCGAGCTCGGCCTCCCGGCCGATGAGCGGGTCGATGAGCCCCTGCGCCGCGCGCTCGACGAGGTTGGTCGTGAAGGTGCGGAACGGGTCCTTCACCGGCTTCGGTCCGCCCTCCTCGCCCTGCTCCTCGCCGGCGTCCTCGCCGTTCTCCGGCGCGGACGGGTTCTGGGCGCCGTCCTTGCCGACGCCGTGCGCGATGTACTGGAGGATGTCCACCCGCCGGATGCCCTGCTTCTCGAGCAGGTAGACGGCGTGCGAGCCGCGCTCGCGCGTGATGGCGACGAGCACGTCGCCGGCGTTGAGCTCGGTCCGCCCGGAGCCCTGGACGTGCCAGGCGGCCCGCTGCAGCACGCGCTGGAACGCGGCGGTCTGCTCGGGGTCCTGCGCCGAGCCGAGGGACTCGAGGGTGCGGTCGAGGTACTCCTCGAGCTCGCGCTCGAGCGCCTTCAAGTCGGCGCCGCACGCGAGCAGCACCTCGCTCGCCACGCGGTCCTTCGTCATCGCGTGGAGCAGGTGCTCGAGCGTCACGTACTCGTGACGCCGGCGGCGCGCCTCCGCCACCGCGGCCTGGAGGGTCTGCTGCAGCTCTTTGGAAACCGTCACCATCGCTACTCCGGCTCGACCGTCACGAGGAGGGGAAACTCCGCCTCGCGCGCGAGCGCCATCGTTTTCTGGGCCTTCGTCTCGGCGATCTCGTACGGATAGATACCGGCGACACCGACGCCGTGCATGTGTACCTGGAGCATGATGCGGTGCGCGCTCTCCGGGTCGTGGTTGAACACCGAGATCAACACGTAATCGACGAACTCCTGGGTCGTGTAGTCGTCGTTGTGGAACAGCACCCGGTAGAGGGGCGGGCGCTTCGTCTCCTTCTCGGTCCGGGTCTTCGGATCGAGGACGGTCGTGTCCGAGCCGGGTGGGGCCTTTCGCTCCGCCATCGGCCCTGATTCTAAGCCGCCGGCCGACGTCCGCGCCCCTCCTTCCGCCCCGGGCGGGTGGGTGTGAGGCGTCATCGGAGGACCCAGGGACCGCGCAGGGTTGGCCGCTCGAGGGCGGCGGCGAGGCGCTCGAGGAACTCCGGGCGCGGGAGCTCCCGGGCGCCGAACCGGGCGAGGTGGTCGGTGCGGACCTGGCAGTCCACGAGGTCGACGCCGCGCGCGGCGAGCCACTCGACCGAGCGCACGAAGGCCGCCTTGGACGCGTCCGGGCGCGCGCTGAACATCGACTCGCCGAAGAAGGCGCTCCCGAGCGAGACGCCGTAGAGGCCGCCGGCGAGCGCGGCGCCCTCCCACGCCTCGAACGAGTGGGCGAGGCCGAGCCGGTGCAGGCGCACGTAGGCCTGCACCATCCCGTCGGTGATCCAGGTGCCGTCCTGCCCGGGCCGCGGGACCTCGGCGCAGCGGCGCATGACCTCCTCGAAGGCGCGGTCGGCGGTGAACGTGTACGTCCCGCGCCGGAGCGTGCGCGCGAGCGAGCGCGGCACGTGGAGCTCCGGCGGGAGCAGCACGAGCCTGGGATCCGGCGACCACCAGAGGATCGGCGTGCCGTCGGAGAACCACGGGAAGATCCCGAGCGCGTAGGCCGCGACGAGCCGCTCCGGGGAGAGGTCGCCGCCGACCGCGAGGAGCCCGTCCGGCTCGGCGAGCGACGGATCCGGGAAGGCGACCTGGCGCGTCAGGCGGTGGACGGGCATCCCGGGACAATCTAGCCCGGACCGGGCCGGCGCCGGGGCGCAGGACGTGCGCTGCGTGCTGGTCTCGTTCACCGCGAGCGTGCGGCGCTTTGTCGCATTACCGTGGGTCGACACGGTGCTGAAACTCCGCGAATCGCGACCCGACGGGCGTTCCGGACGGCCGGACCGCCCGGCGAGCGCCGGACCGGGTTGACGGGGGTCAAAATTAGTGGTGCAGGAAGTGCGCGGGCTGGTGTAAGACTCCGTTCGCCAACGCTTCGCGGAAGTCTGGGATCCCGCGGAGCGCCCCGTAAGGCCGATGACCACCCGACCGCTCTACCAGCGACCGACGGTGACGCCTGCGGACAGGCGTTCCCGCCACATTTGCCGCCTCCCGAGCCTCCATCGATGAGCGCACTGTTCTCGAAGAAAGCGGACGGAACCTTCCGTACCGTGCTCGCCGTCGTGTTGATCGGCGCCGCCGCGACGATCGGCGGGCTGATGATCTTCCAGCGCGTGCCCTACGGCACCGGGCAGCAGCACGAGGTCGGCCAGCCGGTGCAGTTCGATCACCGGCACCACGTGAAGGACGACCTCATCGACTGCCGCTACTGCCACTCGTCCGTCGAGAAGGCGGCGAGCGCGGGCGTGCCGTCCACCGAGCTCTGCCTGAACTGCCACTCGCAGGTCTGGAACAAGAGCCCGCTGCTCGACGTGGTGCGCGCGAGCTGGTTCAAGGGCCAGCCCATCCAGTGGACGCGCGTCCACAACCTGCCCCACTTCGTCTACTTCAACCACAGCATCCACGTGAACAAGGGCGTGGGCTGCGTGGAGTGCCACGGCCGCGTCGATCGCATGCCCGCGATCCAGCAGGTCGCGCCGCTCACGATGGGCTGGTGCCTCGACTGCCACCGCAACCCGGCGCCGCGCCTCAGGCCGCTCGAGGAGATCACGAACATGAACTGGAAGCCCGAGGGCGACCCCGTCGCGCTCGGTCAGGAGCTGGCGAAGAAGTACGACGTCAAACCGCGGGTGACCTGCTACACATGCCATCGCTAGGCCTTCCCATCTACGGACAGAAGCCGGCCGCGACCGAGCGCCCCTGGCGCACGATCGCGGAGGCCGAGGGCGCCGCCGAGTCCCTCGCGGCGCCGCACGGCGACGCCGCCCCCGCCGACGGCTGGTCGCGTCGCGGCTTCATGAAGCTGCTCGGCGCCTCCGCCGCGCTCGCCACGCTCGACGCCTGCCGTCCGCCGCGGGAGAAGCTCGTCCCGTACGTCTCGGCGCCGCAGGGCGTGACGCCCACGCTCGCGAACCACTACGCGACCGCGATGGAGCTCGACGGCCACGCCGTCGGCCTCGTGGTCACGAGCTGGGAGGGGAAGCCCACGAAGATCGAGGGCAACCCCGACCACCGCGCGAGCCTCGGCGGCACCGACGCGCCGACGCAGGCGCAGGTGCTCGAGCTCTACGAGCCCTCCCGCGTCACGGGCTTCCGCCGCGCATCGGCCTCGACGCGCGCCCAGCGGGCGCTCACCTGGCCCGGCGTGCTCGCCGAGCTCTCCGCGCTCGCGAAGGCGCACGACAAGGACGGCGGCGCTCGCCTCCGGTTCCTGGTCGAGCCCACGAGCTCGCCGACGCTCGCCGAGTACCGGGCGAAGGTGCTCGCCCGCTTCCCGAGGGCGAAGCTCGTTGCCTGGTCCGCCACCGCCGGCGAGGCCGGCGCGGGCACCGCCGCCGCCTTCGGGCGGCCGCTCGAGCCGACCTACGACGTCGCGCGCGCCGACGTGATCCTCTCCCTCGACGCCGACTTCCTCGGCCGCGAGGGCGAGCACGTCCGCCACGCGCGCGGGTTCGCCTCCCGCCGCGCCGACGTCCACCTCAACCGGCTCTACGTCGCCGAGCCGGACATGACGGTGACCGGCGGCTCCGCGGACCACCGCTTCCGCATGCGGGGCTCCGAGGTGCTCGCGTTCGCCCGGGCCGTCGCCGGCGCGCTCGCGCAGGCCCACGGCCAGGGCGCGCTCGCCGCCGCGGGCGGCCCTGCCGGCGACCGCGCGAAGGTCGCCGCGGCGGTCGCGAAGGACCTCGCCTCGGCGCCGGGCCGCTCGCTCGTCGTCGCCGGCGCGCGCCAGCCCGCCGCGGTGCACGCGCTCGCCGCCGCGATGAACGCCGCGCTCGGCAACGTCGGCGTGACCGTCTTCTACCACGCGCCCGTCGTGGAGCCCTCGAGCGCCGCGGCCGTGAAGGCGCTCGCCGACGAGCTCCGCGCCGGCGCGGTCGACGTCCTGTTCGTCACCGCCTGGAACCCGCTCCACACCGCGCCGGCCGACGCCGACCTGCGCACGGCGGTGGGGAAGGCGAAGGAGGTCGTCGCCCTCGCGTACCGCGACGACGAGACCGCCCGCGCGGCGCAGTTCCGGCTCGCGGCGCTCCACCCGCTCGAGCGCTGGGGCGACCTCCGCGCCCGGGACGGCCAGGCCTCCATCGTCCAGCCGCTCGTCGCGCCGCTCGTGGAGGGCACGACCGAGCTCGACCTCATGGCCGCCCTCGTCGACGAGGGCGCGCTCGAGACCGGCGGCCACAAGCTCGTCAAGGACGCCTGGCGGCGCCGCGGCGGCTTCCCGGCCGCGCCGCTCCCCACGGGCGGCTCCGCGGCCGCGGTCGCCGGGGTCGACGGCAACCTGCCGAGGCCGGCCGATGCGTTCGAGCGCCGGTGGGCCGAGTGGCTCTCCGCCGGCCTCGCGTCGGTCGGCGCGCCGAAGGCCCCCGAGGCGCCCGCCTGCGACTTCGCGAAGGTCGCGGCCGCGGTCGCGGCGGCCCCCGCCGCCCCGGCGGCGAACGGCGGCCTCGAGCTCGGCTTCGCGCCGGACTACAAGGTCCTCGACGGCCGGCTCGCCGACAACGCCTGGATGCAGGAGTGGCCGCACCCGGTGACGAAGCTCACCTGGGAGAACGCGGCGCACCTCTCGGCGGCCACCGCGAAGAAGCTCGGCGTCGCCGACGGCGACGTCGTGAGGCTCTCCCGCGCCGGCCGCACGGTGGAGGCCCCGGCGCTCGTCGTGCCGGGCCACGCCGACGACGCGGTCAGCCTCGCGCTCGGCTACGGCCAGCGCGCGGGAGGCGCGGTGGGCGGGGGCTCCGGCTTCGACGCCTACGCGCTGCGCACCGCGGAGGCCCCCTGGTACGCGGGCGGGGCGACCCTCGAGAAGGTGGGCCGGAAGGTCGAGCTCGCCGTCACCCAGGGTCACTTCACGATGAACGACGGCCTCTCGAAGGAGGACCGCGAGCTCGCCATCGCGCTGCCGGCGCACCACCTCGAGGAGGAGCAGGCGAAGCTCGAGAGGCTCCGCGGCGCCCAGCCCGACATCCTCGGCGCGGTCGACTACTCCAAGGAGGAGGTCTCCTGGGGGATGTCGATCGACCTCTCGAAGTGCATCGGCTGCGGCGCCTGCACCGTGGCCTGCCAGGCCGAGAACAACATCCCGGTGGTGGGCAAGAAGGAGGTCGCCCGCAGCCGCGAGATGCACTGGCTCCGCGTCGACCGCTACTACCAGGGCTCGATCGAGGAGCCGGAGTCGGTCTCCCAGCCGCTCGCCTGCGTGCACTGCGAGGCGGCGCCCTGCGAGTACGTCTGCCCCGTGAACGCGACCGTCCACTCCGAGGACGGCCTCAACACGATGGTCTACAACCGCTGCGTCGGCACGCGGTACTGCTCCAACAACTGCCCGTACAAGGTCCGGCGCTTCAACTACCTGGACTACCACCAGGACCCGGCCCCGACGCTGCGCATGCTCATGAACCCGGACGTCACCGTCCGGAGCCGCGGCGTGATGGAGAAGTGCACGTACTGCACGCAGCGCATCGAGCGCGTGCGGATCGACGCCCGCGCGTCCGGCCGGAAGATCGGCGGCGACGAGGTGGTCCCGGCCTGCGGCCAGGCCTGCCCTGCCGACGCGATCGTGTTCGGCAACCTCAACGACCCGTCCTCGAAGGTGGCGAAGCTGCACGGCGACGCGCGCCGCTACAACCTGCTCCACGAGCTGGGGACCCGCCCGCGCACGGCGTACCTCGTCAAGCTCCGGAACCCGAACCCCGACCTCGCATGAGCACCGCCACGAAGACCATCGAGGAAGTGCACGCGCTCGAGGGCGCCCCGGTGCTGGTGGGGAACCCGAGCGACCGGGAGCTCACCGACAGCCTGCTCGCGCCGGTCCTCGGGCCGACGCGGAAGGGCTGGATCATCCTCGTCACCCTGCTCATGGGCGGCGTCGGGTTCTGGGCGCTCTCGCTCGTCACCACGCTGTTCGTCGGCATCGGCGCCTGGGGCAACAACATCCCCATCGCCTGGGCCTTCGACATCACCAACTTCGTCTGGTGGATCGGCATCGGCCACGCCGGCACGCTGATCTCGGCGATCCTGCTGCCTCTTCCAGCAGAAGTGGCGCACCTCCATCAACCGCTTCGCGGAGGCGATGACCCTCTTCGCGGTGGCGATGGCCGGTCTCTACCCGGTGCTCCACCTCGGCCGGCCCTGGTTCGCGTGGTGGCTCTTCCCGTACCCGTCGACCAACCAGATCTGGCCGAACTTCAAGTCGGCGCTGCCGTGGGACGTGTTCGCGATCTCGACCTACGCGAGCGTGTCCTTCCTCTTCTGGTACCTCGGCCTCATCCCCGACCTCGCCACGCTGCGCGACGCCGCGAAGAACCGCACCCAGCGGATCGTGTACGGCATCATGTGCTTCGGCTGGCGCGGCTCGGCCCGCCACTGGCAGCACTACCGCATCGGGTACCTGCTCCTCGCCGGCCTCTCGACGCCGCTCGTGGTCTCGGTGCACACGATCGTGTCGTTCGACTTCGCCATCTCCCAGCTCCCGGGCTGGCACACCACCATCTTCCCGCCCTACTTCGTCGCCGGCGCCATCTTCTCCGGCTTCGCGATGGTGCTCACGCTCATGATCCCGGCGCGCCGGGTCCTCGGCTACGGCCAGGTCATCACCGAGCGTCACCTCGAGAACATGTCGAAGGTGATCCTCGTGACCGGCATGATGGTCTCCTACGGCTACGCCATGGAGCACTTCATGGCGTGGTACTCCGGCTCGGCCAACGAGGCGTTCGCGTTCTACAACCGCTGGACCGGGCCCTACGCGGGCATCTGGTACATGCAGCTGTTCTGCAACGTGGTGACGCCGCAGATCTTCTGGTTCAAGTGGGCGCGCCGGAACGAGTTCGTCCTCTTCGTCGCGTCGATCTTCATCAACGTCGGCATGTGGGCCGAGCGGTTCATCATCATCGCCGTCTCGCTCAGCCGCGATTTCATCACCTCGTCCTGGGCGATGTACTACCCGACCTGGGTCGACTGGGGCCTCTTCCTCGGCTCCATGGCGACCTTCGGCGTCCTGTTCCTCCTCTTCCTCCGCTTCCTGCCGGCGATCCCGATCTTCGAGGTCAAGGAGCTCCGGCGCGAGCTCGAGCACGCCGGCCATGTTCCTGGGGGTGGGGCGGCGGCCCACGGCGCGGCGGGCAACACCGGGAGCCACTCATGAACTACGTGCTCGGAGAGTTCGAGCGCGAGGAGGCGCTCCTCGGGGCGGCCCGCGCGCTGCGCACGCGCCCCGGGACCACCGTGGACCTCCACTCGCCATACCCGCTGCACGGCTCGGACGAGGCCCTCGGCCTCAAGCGCTCCACCGTGCCGCTGGTGGCGCTCGCCGCCGGCCTGACCGGCGCGATCACGGGGTACCTCCTGCAGCTCTACGTGTCGGCCATCGACTGGCCGCTCAACGTCGGCGGCCGCCCGCCCCACAGCGCCCCGGCGTTCATCCCCGTCACCTTCGAGCTCGGCGTGCTCTTCGCCTCGGGCACCATCTTCTTCGGGCTGCTCGGGTTCTACTTCGGGTTCCCGCGGCTCCACCACCCGGTGTTCGAGGTGGAGGCGTTCCGCTCCGCGTCCATCGACGGGCTGTGGCTCTCGGCCGCCGTCGACGGCGACGCCGAGGCGGTCGCGGCGGAGCTCCGGAAGCTCGGCGCGCGCCAGGTCTCGATCGTCCCGGAGGGCACGCGATGAACCGGACCTCCGCGCTCCTCGGGCTCGCCCTCCTCCCGCTCCTCGCGGGCTGCCCGAGCCTCGACCCGATGTGGCGCCAGCCGAAGGCGAAGGCGTACCAGGAGGATCCGCAGCACGCGGACGGCCTCTCGATGCGCGCGCCGCCCGCCGGCACGGTGCAGTTCCGCTCCATCTCGGCCGCCCCGGTGATGACCGGCCGCGGCGAGGACGGCCAGTACGTGAAGGCCGCGCCGGTCGCGCTCGACGCGGCGGCGCTCGCCCGAGGCCGCAAGAAGTTCGACATCCACTGCGCCGTCTGCCACGGGGTCCTCGGCGACGGCGAGAGCCAGCTCGCCCTCAACATGTCCCTGCGCAAGCCGCCGAACCTCCACCAGCCGGTCTACCGCGACGCGGCGGACGGCTACCTCTACGACGTCGTGACCCACGGCTTCGGCCTCATGCCGGGCTACGCCCGCGAGCTCGGCGAGCAGGATCGCTGGGCCGTGGTCGGCTACGTCCGCGCGCTGCAGCTCTCGCAGGCCGCCGGCGTCGCCGACGCGCCCGCCGCCGAGCGCGCGAAGCTCGAGGGGGAGGCGCGATGAACCTCACCCCCTGGCAGGGCGGCAAGACCGGCCTGCGCAACGCGCTCATCGCCGCCGTCGCCGGCCTCGGCGTCACCGCCGTGGGCGCCTTCGTCGACCCGCGGCGCGCGGCCTTCAGCTACCTCGTCGCGTTCACCACCTGGTGCGCGGTCGCGGTCGCGTCGCTCATCCTCCTCGGCGCGCTCCACGCCGCCTCGGCGAAGTGGCCGGTGGTCGCCCGCCGCTTCATGGAGCACCTGCCCGCGACGATCGTGCTCTTCGCGGTGCTCTTCGTCCCGATTCTGGCTCGCGCGGGGCTCGCTCTTCGTGTGGGTCTCGCCGCCCGCGGGCCTCGACCCGGTGATGGAGCACGCCATCCACCACAAGCACCCGTACCTCAACACCGCGTTCTTCACGTGGCGGGCGGTCGGGTACTTCGCGGTCTGGATCGTCGTGGCCTGGCTGCTCCGCTCCTGGTCGCTCGAGCAGGACCGGAGCGGCGACCCGGGGCTCACGCTCAAGCAGCGCCGGCTCGGCGCGGGCGCGCTGCCGCTCCTCGCGCTCACCATGACGTTCGCGTCGTTCGACTGGATGATGTCGCTCGACCCGCGCTTCTTCTCGACCATCTTCGGCGTCTACTGGTTCGCGGGCGGCTTCATGTGCGCCTTCGCCGTGATCATCATCGCCGCGGCGATGACCCGGAACGACCCGAACGGCTTCGGCCACCACCTCTCCGCCGAGCACCTCCACTCGCTCGGCAAGTTCCTGCTCGCCTTCACCGCCTTCTGGGCCTACATCGCGTTCAGCCAGTTCATGCTGATCTGGATCGCGAACGTCCCGGAGGAGGTGCCCTGGTACGTGCTCCGGATCAACGGCGGCTGGAAGTGGGTCGGCGCGTTCCTCGCGATCTTCCACTTCCTCGTGCCGTTCTTCCTGCTCCTCTCCCGCGACCGCAAGCGCGAGCCGGTCCGCCTCGCCCGCGTGGCGGTGTGGCTGCTTCTTCGTCCACTGGATCGACGTGTACTGGCTGGTCATGCCGCACCTCGACGCCGCCGGGCCGCGGTTCACGCTGTGGGATCTCGCGGCGTGGGTCGGCGTGGGCGGCGCGGCCGCGGCCTTCCTCATCCTCCGCATGCGCGGCTCGGCGTCGGTGCCGGTCCGCGATCCTTACCTCGACGACTCGCTGAGGTACCTGCCGCAATGAGCGACGCCCACGCATCCGCCCACGGCGGGCACGAGCCCGTCCGCCAGGAAGACGACCGCATCCACACCCCGACGATCGTCTTCGTCGGCGTGGCGTCCCTCGTCGTGTTCCTCGTCGCCAGCGCCGTCGCGATCCACTACCTGCACGGCCGCCAGGCCGAGCACGGCCCGCTCGCCGCGGCCACCGAGGCGGGCAAGTCGAAGATCGGAATGGTCGAGCAGGACTACTTCGACGTGGCGGTCCGCGGCGAGCGCCAGGCGGCCTCGAAGCGCGAGCGCCTGGCGACGTGGGGCTGGGTCGATCGCGACGCCGGCACGGTCCACATGCCCATCGACCGCGCGATGGAGCTCGTCTCGCAGGGCCGCCGCGCGGGGCAGGCGGCCGCCCCGGGAGGGCAGCCGTGACGCCTGCGCTTCCGGGCCGCGGAGCGAACGGCTCCCGCTGGGCGGCCGCCGCGGTGCTCGCCGCCGGCCTCGCCGGCGCCGCGCCCGCGCACGCCCAGTTCTGGCAGCACCGCCCGATGGAGGGCACGCCCACCGACGCCACGCCGAAGGCGCTCGAGGACGTCCGGATCGAGGAGCGGCTCGGCAACGCGGTGCCCCTCGACGTGAAGGGGCTCGTGGACTGGAACGGTCAGCCCTTCGACCTCCGCTCGATCGCGGACGGCCACCGGCCGCTCGTGGTCTCGCTCGTCTACTACGACTGCCCGATGCTCTGCGGCCTCATCCTCTCCGGGCAGGCCGAGGCGATGCGGAAGAACGGCCTCACGCTCGGCAAGGACTACCAGGCGGTCACCATCTCCTTCGACCCCCGCGAGAAGCCGGCGCAGGCGGGGGAGCGGCGCCGCGGCTACCTGCAGTCGCTCGGCGTCGCCGATCACCAGAACGGGAAGGACTGGCCGTTCCTCGTCGCGACGGGCGAGGCGTCGCGCGCGCTCGCCGACGCGGTCGGCTTCCACTACGCCTGGGACGAGGCGCGCAAGGAGTGGGCGCACGTCGCCGCCATCTTCGTGCTCACCCCGGACGGCAGGGTGTCGCGGTACCTGTACGGCATCGAGTACCCGCCCAAGGACTTCCGCCTCGCGGTGGTGGAGGCGTCCGAGGGCAAGGTCGGGACCAGCTTCGACCGGTTCCTCCTCACCTGTTACCGATACGACCCCGCCTCCCGGAGGTACGAGCCCTACGCGATGGGCTTCGTGCGCGCCGGGGCGGCGCTCGTGCTGCTCGCGCTGACCGGCCTCATCGTCGGGCTGGTCGTGCGGGAGCGGCGCGCGAAGGCGAGGCAGACGGCATGAACGAGCTGATGAGACAGTTGCTGTTCCTCCCCCCGCAGGCGTCCGAGTACGCCCGCCAGGTCGACCAGCTCCACTACTTCGTCATCATCATGACGATGCTGGGCGCCTTCGGCGTGTTCGCGACCGCGCTCTACTTCTTCGTGAAGTACCGGCGGCGCAGCGAGGACGACAAGACGCCGTGGGTCCACCCGACCGCGATGCACGAGGCGATCTTCGTCGGCGCCCCGCTCGCGCTCTTCCTGCTCTGGTTCGCGATCGGCTTCCCGCAGTTCATCAAGCTGACCCTGCCGCCGCAGGACGCGATGGACGTCTACGTCCAGGGCAAGAAGTGGATGTGGAAGTTCGCGTACCCGGGCGGCCCGAACTCGGTCGACACGCTGCGCGTACCCGTGAACCGCCCGGTGCGGCTCCTCATCACCTCGCGCGACGTGATCCACTCCATGTACATCCCGGCGATGCGCATCAAGATGGACGCGCTCCCGGGCCGCTACACGCAGACGTGGTTCAAGGCCGATCAGGTCGGCCGCTACGACATCTTCTGCGCGGAGTTCTGCGGCACCGGCCACTCGGCGATGCTCGGCGAGCTCATCGTGATGCCCGAGGCCGAGTACGACCAGTGGGTCGCCGAGCAGCGGCGCTACGACCTCGCCTCGGCGCAGGACTCGATGCCGGGCGTCGGCCGCACGCTCCTCGGCTCGAACGTCGTGGAGGAGGGCCGCCGCGTCGCCGCGGAGCAGGGCTGCCTCAAGTGCCACTCGGTCGACGGCTCGCGCCACATCGGCCCGACCTGGGTGGACCTGTACCTCCGCAACCAGAAGATGAAGGACGGGAAGATGCAGGTGGCCGACGAGGGCTACCTGACGAAGTCGATGATGGACCCGGCCGCCCAGATCGTGGACGGCTACCAGAACGTGATGCCGACGTACCAGGGCAAGATGAGCCCGCCCGAGGTCGCGGCGGTCGTCGAGTACATCAAGTCGTTGAGGACGCCGACCGTCCGGTCCGGCCCGACGGAGGGCCCCGCCTATGAATCCATCCAGCGCAAGTGACATCGAGCGGGGGTACTACCCGCACAACTACCTCGTCGAGCCCGCCACCGGCCTGAAGAGCTGGCTCACCACCGTCGATCACAAGCGGATCGGCGTGATGTTCCTCGTCGCGGTCACGATCGGCTTCGCGATCGGCGGCCTCTTCGCGATGCTCATCCGCATCGAGCTCCTGACGCCGGGCCCGACGATCATGGACGCGATGTCGTACAACCGCGTCTTCACGATCCACGGCGTGGTCATGATCTTCCTCTTCATGATCCCCGCCATCCCGAGCGGCTTCGGGAACTTCTTCCTGCCGATCATGGTCGGCGCGAAGGACGTGGCCTTCCCGAAGCTCAACCTGCTCTCGTTCTACCTGTACCTGGCCGGCGCGCTCATCGCGATCTACGGCCTCGTGAACGGCGGCGTGGACACCGGCTGGACCTTCTACACGCCGTACTCGACCACCACCGCGACGAAGGTCGTGCCGGTGCTCCTCGGCGCCTTCGTGATGGGCTTCTCGTCCATCCTCACCGGCCTCAACTTCATCGTGACGACGCACACGATGCGGGCGCCCGGGCTGACCTGGGGCAAGCTCCCGCTCTTCGTGTGGGGCATCTACGCGACGAGCGTCATCCAGGTGCTCGCCACGCCGGTGCTCGGCATGGCGCTCCTCCTCGTGGCGGTCGAGAACACGTTCGGCTGGGGCATCTTCGATCCCGCCCGCGGCGGCGACCCGGTGCTCTTCCAGCACCTGTTCTGGTTCTACTCGCACCCCGCCGTCTACATCATGATCCTGCCGGCGATGGCGGTGATCTCCGAAGTGGTCTGCACGTTCTCGAAGAAGAACATCTTCGGGTACAAGGCGGTCGCGTACTCCTCGCTCGGCATCGCGTTCGTCGGCTTCTTCACGTGGGGCCACCACCTCTTCGTCTCGGGCCAGTCGGTGGTGAACGCGGGCATCTTCGGCGTGCTCACGATGTTCGTGGGCATCTTCACCGCCATCAAGGTCTTCAACTGGACCGCCACGATGTACAAGGGCTCGGTCTCGTTCAAGACGCCGTTCGCCTACTTCGTGGGCTTCCTCTTCTTCCTGGTGTTCGGCGGCATGACGGGCATCTCGCTCGCCACCATGTCGCTCGACGTGCACTGGCACGACACCTACTTCGTGGTCGCCCACTTCCACTTCATCATGGTCGGCGCGACCGTGATGGGGTTCCTCGCCGCGCTCCACTACTGGCTGCCGAAGATGTTCGGCCGCATGTACAACGAGTCCTGGGGGCTGGTCTCGGCGGTGATGATCGTGCTCGGCTTCAACTTCACGTTCATCCCGCAGTTCCTGCTCGGCAACATGGGCATGCCGCGGCGCTACTTCTCCTACCCGGAGAAGTTCTTCGCGCTGAACGTGGCGTCCACCGCGGGCGCCTCGGTGCTCGGGCTCGGGCTCGTCATCGTGCTCATCTACATCGTGGTCGCGCTCCGGAAGGGCGCGATCGCCGGCGCGAACCCCTGGCACTCGCGCGGCTTCGAGTGGATGACCCCCTCGCCGCCGCCGGTCGAGAACTTCGTCGGGACGCCGGTCTTCACCTCCGGCCCGCACGAGTACTCGGACGATCCGGACACCTCCCACCACGCCGCCTCTGGGGCGAAGCATGCAAGCTGACGCCGCCGCGAGCCCGCTCGCGCACCACTTCGAGAGCCTCGAGAAGCAGCAGCACGCCGCGCGCCTCGGCATGTGGCTGTTCCTCGCCACCGAGGTGCTCCTCTTCGCGGGCCTGTTCACCGGGTACGGCGTGTACCGGTACCTCTACGCGGACGCCTTCGCCGCGGCGAGCCGGCACCTGCACACGAGCATCGGCCTGACGAACACGGTCGTCCTCATCGTGAGCTCGTTCACGGTGGCCTGGGGCCTCGACCAGGCCGCGCTCGGGAAGCCGAGGAACACGTTCTACCTGTTCGGCCTCTCGGTGCTGCTCGGCGTCGTGTTCCTCTGCTTCAAGGCGTACGAGTACTCGCACCACTTCCACGAGGGGATGCTCCCGGGCCGCTACTACACCTGGGAGGCGATCGGCCCCGGCCCCGGCGGCCCGATCTTCTTCTCGCTCTACTACCTCATCACCGGCCTGCACGCGATCCACGTGGTGATCGGCATGACCGTGCTCGCGATCATCGCCCTCAAGGCCCGCGCCGGGAAGTACACCGCGGCGTACTACGTGCCGGTCGAGCTCGCCGGCCTGTACTGGCACCTCGTCGACCTCGTCTGGATCTTCGTCTTCCCGCTCATCTACCTGGTTTAGGTGCCAAGACCATGGCCGACTCCCCGCACCCCTCTCACGCAGAGCACGAGGCGATGCACCACTCCCACTTCAAGCGGTACGTGGGTGTGCTCCTCGCGCTCCTCGCCTTCACGGTCATCACCTACGCCGCGGCGAAGGTGCACCTGCACACGCCGTGGAACATCGTCGTCGCGCTCGGCATCGCGTCGGTGAAGGGCACGCTCGTCGCGCTCTTCTTCATGCACCTGTACGACCAGCAGGGCGCGAACCGGCTGATCTTCGCGACCTCGCTCGTCTTCGTGGCGCTGCTCATCGGGCTCGCCATGACCGACAACGCGACCCGGTTCCCGCTCGCGAACCCGCCCGGCTCGATCGGCGCGCTCCCCGCCGCCGACTACGTGCCGCCGCCGCAGGGCGGGTCGACCTACCAGCGCTGAGCGGACAGCACCCGCTCGTACGCCTCCCGGGCCCGCGCCGAGAACACCGCGAAGGTGACCTCCGCGGGCGCCGGGTGGGCGCGAAGCTCCCCCACCACCGTCGCCACCGCCACCTCGGTCGCCGCCTCGAGCGGGTAGCCGTACACGCCCGTCGAGATGGCCGGGAACGCGACCGAGCCGAGGCCCCGCTCCCGCGCGAGCGCGAGGGCGCCGCGGTAGCAGCCCGCGAGGAGCCCGGCCTCTCCCGCGCCGCCGCCGCGCCACACCGGCCCGACCGCGTGCAGCACCCAGCGCGCCTTCAGCCGGTGGCCGCGCGTCGCCTTCACCTCGCCGGTGCGGCAGCCGCCGAGCGTCCGGCACTCCTCGAGCAGCCCCGGGCCCGCCGCGCGGTGGATCGCGCCGTCCACGCCGCCGCCGCCGAGCAGGCTCTCGTTCGCCGCGTTCACGATCGCGTCGACGTCGAGCGTGGTGAGGTCGCCCTCCACGAGGGCGATCCGGCCGCCGAGCCAGGTGTGCGCCATGCCTCCCCCATAGCGCGCCCGGTGCGCGGGAGCGACCGCGCGTGCATCCCCCGCCGGAGGGCCAATTCCGCCGCCGGGGCGGGAGGTTCCGCACGGAGGAGCCGGGCACGCGCCACGGTGGGTGAGATCGGGGCGCAATTCGTGCAGCGCGAAGGCCCCCGGAGGCCGGGCACACGCCTTGCTCCTGGCGCGCCCGGCGCCCATGGAACGTCCGCGCGTGCTCTTGATCGACGGCAATCCCGAGCGGGGCGCGACCCTGCGCGCGGCGCTGTGCGATCGCGGACACGACGCGCGCGAGGCGGCGTCGCTCGACGCTGCCCTGGGCCTCGCGCCCACCTTCGCGCCGGCCGCCGTGATCGTCCCGGCGGACCTCCCGGAGGCGGAGGGCGCGCTCGTGGTGGAGCGCGTGCGGGAGGCGCGGCCCGACGCGGCGGTCGTCGTCACGGCGTCGGCGGGTGAGCTCGGCCCGGCCGTCGCGGCGCTCGCCGCGGGCGCCGAGGCGTACGTGGTGCGCCCGCTCGAGGGCGGGCAGCTCGCGCTCGTGCTCGAGCGGGCGCTCGAGTCGCGCCGGCTCCGGCGGGAGGGCGAGGAGCTCCGCCGGGCCCTCACGGAACGCCTCGTGACGGTGGGTGAATCCCCCGAGCTGCTGGCCGCGCTCGACGTGGTCGCGCGCGCGGGGCCCACCCAGGCCACCGCGCTCGTGCAGGGCGAGGCCGGCACCGGCCGCACCCACTTCGGCGCGCTCCTCCACGAGGCCTCCACGCGCCGCCACCGCCCGCTCGTGCGGGTCTCCTGCGCCGCGGTCTCCGAGCCCATGCTCGAGGCGCGGGCTCTTCGGCGTCGAGCCGGGCGCCTTCGAGGGTGGCCGCCACCGCCGCATCGGCGCGGTGGAGGAGGCTGAAGGCGGGACGCTGCTCCTCGAGGAGGTGAACTGCCTCCCGATGGGCACGCAGGTGAAGCTCCTGCGGATGCTGCAGACCGGCGACGCCGAGCGCCTCGGCGCCCGGGAGACGATCCCGGCCGACGTGCGGCTCGTCGCGGCGGCCACCGGCGACCTCGCCGAGGAGGTCCGCGCCGGCCGGTTCCGCGCCGACCTCTACTACCGGCTCGCGGTCGTCACGCTCGTGCTGCCCCCGCTGCGCGCCCGGCGCGGCGACCTGCCCGCGCTCGCGGCGCACTTCCTCGAGCGGCACGCGCGCCGGGCCGGCCGCGAGGTCGAGGCGCTCTCGCCCGGCGCGCTCTCGGCGCTGTTCGCGCACGACTGGCCGGGCAACGTGCGGGAGCTCTCCGACGAGCTCGAGCGCGCGGTCGCCCGCTCGCCCGGGCCCGAGCTCGAGGTGGGGAGCCTCTCGCCGGCGCTCGCCTGCGCGGGGCGGGGCGACGTCGCGATCGTACCGGGGGGATCGCTCTTCGAGATCGAGCGGGACGCCATCCTGCGCACGCTCGACCGGGTGGGCGGCTCCTCGGTCCGCGCGGCCGAGGTGCTGGGCGTCTCCGTCCGGAAGATCCAGTACCGCCTGCGCGAGTACCGCGCGGGCGGGCGGCGCCGCACCCCCGAGCCGGTCGGCCACGCCTGATCGCCCGCCCGCTCCGCGGGCGCCGAGCACTCCCCAGCCGAGCACGCCCTCCCCACCTTCGAGGGCATGGCTGAGCAAGACCGCATCGAGTTCGGGAGCGTCCTCAACAAGCGGGGCGGGGACGAGTGGAAGCTGTGGGCGTTCATCACGGTGGTGGTGGTCGCCGTCGTCTCCCTCGTCGTCTGGTCGGTCGTGGAGACGTCCAAGACGGCCGATCTCCGCACCCAGGCGGAGCAGAACCGCCGCGCGGCGGAGGAGGCGCAGAAGGGGATCGCGGATCGCGACAGGATGCTCGCCGACGCACGCAGGGACGAGTCGGTGCAGAAGTCGGCCGGGCGCTCGGTCGCCATCTTCTTCGCGGCGGGGCAGGGCGCGGTGGAGAGCGGCGTGCTCTTCGCTCACCCGGAGGCGCAGGCGGCGCGCGCCTACCTCTACGGCCTCACCGCCAAGGGAGGCGAGTACGTGCTCTCCGCGCGGCGGAAGACCGGCGAGGCCGTGGCGCTCGGGCGCGTGATCCCGGACGACGCCGGCAACGGGTTCCTGATCGGGCACGACGTGCCCGAGGACGCGACCGCGATCGAGCTCGTGCTCGCGAAGCCGTCGCCCACGCCCGCGGCGCAGGCGAGCGCGGCGCAGGCGGGGACGGCCGCGCAGCAGGGCACCGGCAGCGGCGGCGCCGAGGGCGAGGCGAAGCCCACCGGCGAGGCGAAGCCCGGCGGCGAGGCCAAGCCGGGGGACGGTCAGCCGGCCGACGCGAAGGCCCAGGGCGATGGGAAGCCGGCCGACGGCCAGCAGGCCGACGCCGACAAGAAGCCGGAGATCTCGCTCGAGGGCGCGGAGACCCGCATCGCGGCGAAGTGGCCCGCGGAGAACGAGCGCGGCGTGCTCATGCAGCCGCCCGGGAAGGCGAGCGGCGCCCCGGCGAAGGCCGCGGCGCCGCACGCGAGGCGGAAGCCGGCGGCGCCGGGCGGTCCGGGCGGTCCCGGCGGGCCGGGCTCGCCGTAGCCATCGGCCCGGCCTCGCGCGGGAATCCGCGCTTACTCTGAGAAGTCGATCCAGCAGTGCCCGCGCGGCGCACGGCGACCGGTCTCGCCGCGCGCCGCGCCCCGTTCGCGGCCGCGTCCACACGCCGCGCCTCCCCACGAAGTCGGATGCGCGACTGTGGGTCCCTGTCGTTGACGCTTGGGACCCCGCTCGGGGATACTGACCCTTCCTCTTTTTTCGCGCTGGGCCCGGGCTTCCACGCCCGGGGCGAAGGAGACGTGGCGGTGATCGAGACCGGCTATCCCGAGGAGCAGGGGCTGTACGACCCCTCGAACGAGCGCGATGCGTGCGGCTTCGGCTTCGTGGCCGACGTGAAGGGCCGCCGCTCGCACGACATCCTGCAGCAGGCCCTGCAGGTGCTCGTGAACCTCGAGCACCGCGGCGCGGTCGGCGCCGAGGCGAACACCGGCGACGGCGCGGGCATCCTGTTCCAGATGCCGCACGCCTTCCTCGAGGCGGAGGCGAGGCGGCTCGGCTTCGCGCTGCCGAAGCCCGGCCACTACGGCTGCGGCACCGTCTTCCTCCCGCCGAATCCCCAGGGCCAGGAGGCGTGCCTCGAGATCATCGAGCGGGTCGTGGCGACCGAGGGCCAGACCGTCCTCGGCTGGCGCGACGTGCCGACCGAGAACGAGAGCCTCGGCCCGTCCGCGCGGGCGAGCCAGCCCGTCATCCGGCAGCTCTTCGTGGGCCGCGGCCCGGAGTGCCCTGACGCGATGAGCTTCGAGCGGAAGCTCTACGTCATCCGCCGCCTCGTCGAGAAGAAGATCTCCCGCTCGGCGATCCCGGGCCGCACGCACTTCTACGTCCCGAGCCTCAGCTTCAAGACCCTGCTCTACAAGGGCATGCTGAACGCGACCCAGCTCGCCGCGTTCTACCCGGACCTCGCGAACCCCGCGGTCGACACCGCGCTCGCGATGGTGCACTCGCGCTTCTCGACCAACACCTTCCCGTCCTGGTCGCGCGCGCACCCGTACCGCTACATCTCGCACAACGGCGAGATCAACACGCTGCGCGGCAACATCAACTGGATGCACGCGCGGCAGTCGATGATGCGCTCGTCGCTCTTCGGCGACGACCTCCAGAAGATCCTCACCGTGGTCGACACCGAGGGCTCCGACTCGGCGATGTTCGACAACGTGCTCGAGCTCCTCACGCTCTCGGGCCGCGAGCTGCCGCACGCCATGATGATGATGGTGCCGGAGCCGTGGACGCGGCACGAGACGATGAGCCCGACGAAGAAGGCCTTCTACGAGTTCCACAGCTGCATCATGGAGCCCTGGGACGGCCCGGCCTCGATCGCCTTCACCGACGGCGTCCGCATCGGCGCGGTCCTCGACCGGAACGGCCTGCGCCCCTCGCGCTACTACGTGACGAAGGACGACCTCGTCGTCATGGCCTCCGAGGTCGGCGTGCTCGACATCCCGGCCGAGCGGATCCTGAAGAAGGGCCGGCTCCAGCCCGGGCGCCTCTTCCTCGTCGACACCGGCGAGGGGCGCATCGTCGCCGACGACGAGCTGAAGGAGCGCATCGCCCGCGCCCACCCTTACAAGGAGTGGCTCGAGCGGTACTCGGTGCGGCTCGACGAGCTGCCGAAGCCCTCGAGCGTCCACGAGCCGGATCACGAGACCGTGCTCCGCCGCCAGGAGGTCTTCGGCTACACCGCCGAGGACGTGAAGATCATCATCACGCCGATGGCGACGGACGGCACCGAGCCCATCGGCTCGATGGGCAACGACGCGCCCATCGCGGTGCTCTCCGAGCGCCCGCAGCCCCTCTTCAACTACTTCCAGCAGCTGTTCGCCCAGGTGACGAACCCCCCGGTCGACGCGATCCGGGAGGAGATCATCATGGCGGTCGAGACCGCCGTGGGGCCCGAGGGCAACCTGCTCGAGCCCGGGCCGGAGTCCTGCCGGCAGCTCTCCCTGCCCACGCCGGTGCTCCGCAACGAGGAGCTCGAGAAGCTGCGCAACCTCGACGGCGGCATCGCCTCGAAGGGGCTGCGCTCGGTCACGCTCCCCATCCTCTTCCGCGCGAAGGACGGCGGCGCCGGCCTGCGCAAGGCGCTCGAGGACCTGCGCTGGAAGGCCTCCGAGTGCATCGCGGAGGGCGTCAACATCATCATCCTGTCCGACCGCGGCCACGACGCGGAGGACGCGCCCATCCCGTCGCTCCTCGCGGTCGCGGCAGTGCACCATCACCTCATCCGCGAGGGCACCCGCACCCGCATCGGCCTCGTGCTCGAGTCGGGCGAGCCGCGCGAGGTGCACCACTTCGCGCTCCTCGTCGGCTACGGCGCCTCGGCGATCAACCCCTACCTGGCGTTCGAGACCATCCACGACCAGGTGGCGCTCGGCCTCATCCCCGGCTCGGCCTACGAGGCGGAGAAGAAGTACGTGAAGGCCGTCAACAAGGGGATCGTGAAGGTGATCTCCAAGATGGGGATCTCGACGATCCAGTCGTACCACGGCGCCCAGGTGTTCGAGGCCGTCGGCCTGAACCAGGACTTCATCGACGAGTACTTCACCTGGACCGCGACCCGCGTCGGCGGCGTCGGCATCGACGTCGTCGCGAAGGAGGCCCGGCTCCGGAACGAGCGCGGCTTCCCGCCCGCGCGCCCGATCGTGCACACGAGCTTGCCGACCGGCGGCCAGTACCACTGGCGCCAGAACGGCGAGACGCACCTCTTCAACCCGGAGACGGTGCACAAGCTCCAGTACGCGTGCCGCACCGGCGACTACCGGCTCTTCAAGGAGTACTCGGCGCTCGTGAACAACCAGGCCGCTGCGCTCGCGACGCTGCGCGGCCTGATGGACCTCGTGCCGTCCTCGAAGCCGGTGCCGATCGACGAGGTCGAGCCGGTCGAGGCGATCATGCGCCGCTTCAAGACCGGCGCGATGAGCTACGGCTCCATCTCGAAGGAGGCGCACGAGGCGCTCGCCGTCGCGATGAACCGCATCGGCGGCAAGTCGAACACCGGCGAGGGCGGCGAGGACCCGTCCCGCTACGAGCCGCTGCCGAACGGCGACTCGAAGAACTCCGCGATCAAGCAGGTCGCCTCCGGGCGCTTCGGCGTGACGAGCCAGTACCTCGTCATGGCGAAGGAGCTGCAGATCAAGATGGCGCAGGGCGCGAAGCCCGGCGAGGGCGGCCAGCTGCCCGGCTCGAAGGTGTACCCGTGGATCGCGAAGACCCGGCACGCGACGCCGGGCGTGGGCCTCATCTCGCCCCCGCCGCACCACGACATCTACTCCATCGAGGACCTCGCGCAGCTCATCCACGACCTCAAGAACGCGAACCACAAGGCGCGCATCTCGGTGAAGCTCGTCGCCGAGGTGGGCGTCGGCACCATCGCCGCGGGCGTCGCGAAGGCGCACGCCGACGTCGTGCTGATCTCCGGCCACGACGGCGGCACCGGCGCCTCGCCGCTCAACTCCATCAAGCACGCGGGCATCCCCTGGGAGCTCGGCCTCGCCGAGACGCACCAGGTGCTCGTGATGAACGACCTGCGCTCGCGCATCGTCGTGGAGGTCGACGGCCAGCTCAAGACCGGCCGCGACGTCGTCGTGGGCGCCCTGCTCGGCGCCGAGGAGTTCGGCTTCGCCACCGGGCCGCTCGTGGTGCTCGGCTGCATCATGATGCGCGCCTGCCACCTCAACACCTGCCCGGTGGGCGTCGCGACCCAGGACCCGGCGCTCCGCGCCCGCTTCACCGGCGACCCGGCCCACGTCGTGAACTTCATGCGCTTCGTCGCGCAGGAGGTCCGCGAGTACATGGCCGAGCTCGGCTTCCGCACGGTGGACGAGATGGTCGGCCGCTCGCAGCACCTCGAGCTCCGCCGGGCCGTCGATCACTGGAAGGCCCGCAACCTCGACTTCAGCCGGATCCTCTTCCGGCCGCAGGTGCCGTCGACCTACGGGAAGACCTGCCAGATCCCCCAGGACCACGGCATCGAGCGGACGTTCGACGCGACCGCGCTGCTCGACGCCGTGAGGCCGGCGCTCGAGGAGAAGAAGCAGGTCCGGGCGACCTTCCCGATCAGGAACACCATGCGGGTGGTCGGCACGATGACCGGCAGCGAGATCACCCGCCGCCACGGGCCGAAGGGCCTGCCCGACGACACCGTCAAGGTGCTGTTCCAGGGCTCGGCCGGCCAGTCGTTCGGCGCGTTCATCCCGCCGGGCATGACGCTGGTCCTCGAGGGCGACGCGAACGACTACATCGGCAAGGGGCTCTCCGGCGGGCGGATCGTGGTGTTCCCGCCGCGCGGCGCGGCCTTCGTGCCGGAGGAGAACGTCATCGTCGGAAACGTCGCCCTCTACGGCGCGACGAGCGGCGAGCTCTTCATCCGCGGCATGGCCGGCGAGCGCTTCGCGGTGCGCAACTCGGGCGCGAACGCGGTCGTCGAGGGCGTGGGCGACCACGCCTGCGAGTACATGACCGGCGGCCGGGTGATCGTGCTCGGCCCGACCGGCCGCAACTTCGCGGCCGGCATGTCGGGCGGCACGGCCTACGTGCTCGACGAGGACGGCTCGTTCACGCGCCGCTGCAACCCGCAGATGGTGAGCCTCGGCCGGATCGAGGACCGCGACGAGGGGCAGCTCGTGAAGGGGCTCGTCGAGAAGCACGCGACCCTCACCGAGAGCCGCCTGGCGCGCAGGCTCCTCGAGCGCTGGGGCGAGGCGCTCACGAAGCTCGTGCGCGTCATGCCGAACGACTACCGGCGCGTGCTCGAGGCGCAGGCGAGGATGCGGGAGCAGGGGATGTCGCCGGAGGAGGCCGAGATGGCCGCCTTCGAGGCCAACGCGCGCGACGAGGCCCGCGTCGGCGGGAACTGAGTTTCTGCGGGGGGCTCGGCGCCCCCCGCCCCGCCGAGCAAGGCTCGTCGGGGCCCCACCCCGGCAGCAGGTGTCCGGAGAGAGCAATACATGGGCAAGGTCAGAGGCTTCCTGGAGTACGGGCGCGAGCCGAAGCACGAGCGGCCGCCGCTCGAGCGCGTCAAGGACTGGTCCGAGGCGCACCCGCCCTACGCGGAGGACGTCCTCCGCGCGCAGGGCGCGCGCTGCATGGACTGCGGCATCCCGTACTGCCACACCGGCAAGCTCGTCGCCGGGCTCGCGGTCGGCTGCCCGGTGAACAACCTCGTCCCGGAGTGGAACGACCTCGTCTTCCGCGGCCAGTGGCACGAGGCCTGGATCCGGCTCTCGAAGACGAACAACTTCCCCGAGTTCACCGGGCGGGTCTGCCCGGCGCCCTGCGAGGGCAGCTGCACGCTCGGCATCAACGCGCCGCCCGTCACCATCAAGACCATCGAGGCCGAGATCGTCGACCGCGCCTGGCAGGAGGGCTGGGTGAAGCCGTCGTCGCCGGCGCGCCGCACCGGCTCCCGGGTGGCGGTGGTCGGCTCCGGCCCCGCCGGGCTCGCCGCGGCCTCGCAGCTGAACCGCGCCGGGCACGCCGTCACGGTCTTCGAGCGCTCCGACCGGGTGGGCGGCCTCCTCATGTACGGCATCCCGAACATGAAGCTCGACAAGAAGGTGGTCGAGCGCCGCGTCCGGCTCATGGCCGACGAGGGCGTGCGCTTCGTGACCGGGACCGAGATCGGCAAGCACATCGGCGCCGACCGGCTCACGAAGGACTACGACGCGGTGGTGCTCGCGGGCGGCGCGACGCAGGCGCGCGACCTGCCGGTGGAGGGCCGCCAGCTCCAGGGCATCCACCTCGCGATGGAGTTCCTCCACGCCAACACGAAGTCGCTCCTCGACTCCAACCTCGCCGACGGGAAGTACGTCTCGGCGAAGGGCCGGAAGGTCGTCGTGATCGGCGGCGGCGACACCGGCACCGACTGCGTGGGCACCTCCATCCGCCACGGCGCGAAGGCGGTCGTGCAGATCGAGATCCTTCCGCGCCCGCCCGAGGAGCGCGCCCTCGACAACCCGTGGCCGCAGTGGCCGAAGGTCCTCAGGACCGACTACGGCCAGGAGGAGGCGAAGGCGCTCTGGGGCGCCGACCCCCGCCAGTTCTGCGTGCTCACGAAGCGCTTCGAGGGCGACGCCGACGGGCGCGTGAAGGCCCTGCACGTCGTCTCGGTGGAGTGGACGAAGGGCCCCGACGGCCGGTTCGGCCCGAAGGAGGTCCCGGGCTCGGAGCGGGTCATCGAGGCGGATCTCGTCCTGCTGGCGCTCGGGTTCACCGGGCCGGAGCGCACCATGCTCGGCCAGCTCGGCGCGAAGATCGACGACCGCGGCAACGTCTGGACCGACCCGAACAAGATGACGAGCGTCCCGGGCGTGTTCGCCGCCGGCGACATGGCGCGCGGGCAGTCGCTCGTGGTGTGGGCGATCCGCGAGGGCCGGCAGGTGGCGCAGTGCGTGGACCGGTACCTCTCGAACGGGGAGACGATCCTCCCTCCGTAGCGCCCTGGCGCGCGCGCGGCCGACCGGTTATCACTCCCCGCTTGCCGCGCGCCCGCCCAGAGCCCGCCGACCCGGCCCTCGTCGACCTCTCGCCCGCCGAGCGCGTGCTCGTGCGCGAGGAGGAGGCGCTCCTCGCGGCCGTGCAGGGCGCGATCGCCGCGCGGAAGGGCGGCGGGAGCGACGGCGACCTCGAGGCCCGGCTCCGCGAGCTGCGCGACGAGGCGCTCGAGTCGACCGGCAAGGACCTCCCGACGGTCTTCCAGGAGATGGGCGTCGTGCGCGCCGTGCTCGAGCGCGCCCGGCCCGGCCCGCTCCCCGACCCGCAGGTGCCGTACTTCGCGCACCTGCGCGTGAAGGAGGGCGACGAGGTCCGCGACTTCTGCCTCGGCCGGCACACCTTCGTGGACCGCGCCGCGGGCGTGCGGGTCGTCGACTGGCGCTTCGCGCCGGTGGCCGCGATCTTCTACCGGTACCGCGAGGGCGAGGAGTTCGAGGAGCCGCTCCCGGGCCGCGTGTCGGCGGGGTTCGTGACCGCGCGGCGCGTGGTGGTGGTCGAGAAGGGCCAGCTCACCCGCGTCTCCGCCGGCGCGACCGTGCTCTCCCGCGGCGCCGACGGCCGCTGGCGGAGCGCGCACGCGGACGTCGCCGAGCTCGGCGGCGGGGAGGGGACCGCCGCGCGCGCCGGCGTGCTGGGTTCCGCCTCCGGCAGGTTGGGCACCGGCGCCGGCCGCGAGGGCAGGGCGGGCGCCGCCGACATCACCGCGCTCCTCGACCCCACCCAGTACGACGCCGTCGCCGCGCCCGCGGACCGGCCGCTCCTCGTCCTGGGCTCGGCCGGCAGCGGCAAGACCACCGTCGCGCTGCACCGGCTCGCCCGCATCGCCTTCGACGACCCGCGCCGCTTCCCGCCCTCGCGCCTGCAGGTCGTCGCGCCCGAGACCGGCCTCGCCCGCCTCGCGGAGCGGCTCCTCGAGCCGCTCGGCCTCGGGAAGGCGCAGGTCCGCACGCTCGGGAACTGGTCGCGCGGCGCCTTCCAGGCCGCGCTCGGCGTCCCGCCGCCGCGGCTGTACGCCGAGGCGCCCGCGCTCGTCTCCCGCACGAAGCGCCACCCCGCGCTCTACGCGGCGCTCCGGGCGCTGCCGCGGCCCGCGCAGGGGCGGCCCACGTTCCTCGCGCTCCGCCGCGAGCTCGGCGACCTCTTCCTCGACGCGAGGTTCCTCGCGGGCGTCGTCGAGCGCGCGGCGGGCGATCTCCCCACGACGGCCATCGAGGAGGTCCTGCGCCACACGCGCATGCAGCTCGCGCCGCCGATGGACGTGGGTGGCATCGACCCCGACCGCCGGGAGACCCTCGACGGCAAGCCCATGGAGGAGGACACGCCGGAGGCGATCTCCGGGACCCTCGACCCCGAGGACCTCCCCATCCTCCTCTTCATGTCGGCCGCGCGCGGCGGCGCGACCGGCAAGCGCGCCTCCCACCTCGTCGTCGACGAGGCGGAGGACGTCTCGCTCTTCGAGCTCTTCGCGCTCGGGCGGTCGCTCTCCGGCCACAGCGTCACCCTCGCCGGCGACGAGGCGCAGCAGACCTTCTCCTCCTACGCCGGCTGGCCCGAGGCGCTCGCCGCGCTCGGCGCCGAGGGCGCCGAGACCGTGCGGCTCGAGACCACCTACCGCTGCCCGCGGCCGATCGCCGAGGCCGCGCACGCCATCCTCGGCCCGCTCGCGCCACCGGAGCGGCCCCGCACCGGCCGGGACGGCGTGCCGGTCGCGCGCTTCGACTTCCCCACCGAGGCGCACGCGCAGCTCTTCCTCTCCGGGGCGATCCGCGACCTCCTCGACCGCGAGCCGCGCGCCTCGATCGCGGTCGTCACCGGCGGCCCGGACACCGCCCGCGGCTTCCACCGGCTGCTCGCGGACCTGCCGGAGGTGCGCCTCGCGCTCGACGGCCGGTTCGCGTTCAAGCCGGGCGTCGACGTCACCGACGTGGACGCCGTGAAGGGGCTCGAGTTCGACTACGTCGTCGTGCCGGACGCCTCCGCCCGGGAGTACCCCGACACGAACGACGCGCGCCGCAGGCTGCACGTCGCCGTCACCCGTGCCGCGCACCAGCTCTGGATCGCCGCGCCGGGCACGCCGTCGCCGCTCCTCGCCGGCGTCGCGGCGGCCTGACGGAGCGTGCACTCGGGCCCCTCCCGGGTTATGGATCGAGGCCAACCCCACCCCCATCCGGAGACCGCCATGGCCGACACCAAGCACAAGGGCAACCCGATCCACACCAACGGCAACCTCCCCGCCGTCGGCTCGAAGGCGCCGGACTTCAAGCTGACGACCACGAAGCTCGAGGACGTCACGCTCGCGACCTACGCGGGCAAGAAGAAGATCCTCAACATCGTCCCCAGCCTCGACACCGGCATCTGCCAGGCCTCGACCCGCAAGTTCAACGCCGAGGCGGCGAAGCTCCAGAACACCGTCGTCCTCGTCGTCTCCGCCGACCTGCCGTTCGCGTCCGGCCGCTTCTGCACGACCGAGGGGCTCAACAACGTCCACCCGCTCTCGCTCATGCGCTCGAAGCAGATGGCGAAGGACTACGGCGTCCTCATCCAGGACGGCGCGCTCGCCGGCGTGACCGCGCGCGCGGTGATCGTGCTCGACGAGCAGGACAAGGTGATCCACAGCCAGCTCGTGCCGGAGATCGCCCAGGAGCCGGACTACGAGGCCGCGCTGAAGACGGTGCGGTAGCCAGGCGCCAGCCTGGAGGTCTCGGACGGGCCCGGTGCGCGAGCGCCGGGCCCGTCTGCATTAGGTTCCATGGATGCACCTCGCGCCCGGCCCCACCCTCCTCGCGTTCTCCGCGCTCGGCTGCGCCCTCATGGGCGGCGTGTTCCTCGCCTTCTCGCTGTTCGTGATGCGCGGCCTCGAGGCGCTGCGGCCGGAGGACGGCGCCGCCGCGATGCGCGCGATCAACGCGGCGGCGCTCCGGCCACCCTTCATGGCGCTGTTCTTCGGGACCGCGCTCGCCTGCGCCGGCGTCGTCGCGCTCGGGCTCTTCGGCCACGGGCCGCACCGGGGGCCGCTCGCGATCGCGGGCGCGCTCGTCTATCTCGCCGGCGGCCTGGGGGTCACGGCGCTGCGCAGCGTGCCCATGAACGAGCGGCTCGCGGCGACCCCTCCGGGGACCGCGGAGGCCGCGGCGCTCTGGACGCGCTTCCTCGCGCTCTGGACGCTCTGGAACCACGTGCGCGCCGTCGCGGCCGCGCTCGCGGCGGTGCTCCTGGGCCTGGCGCTCGCGCGGTGAGGGGCGGCGCGCCGTTCGCTGCACCCCCGGACCGGCCGGCTGCCTACCCGACGAGGACCGTTTCCCTTTGACGCTGGGTGGGGTCAGATCGTCCGGAGGACCGCCATGAACTTCCGCCCGCTCGCCGCCGCCCTTCCGTTCGCCCTCGCCGCCTGCGCCTGGTCCGGGCCCGGCGTCCCCATGAAGCTCGACGCGGCCAGCGCCGCCCCGGCGCTCGCGCCGGGCGAGGTGGTGCCGGCGGCGAAGCTCGTGCTCGTGAACAACGGCTCCACCGCGGGAGAGGCAGTCTTCCAGCCGTGGAAGGTCGACGGCGACCACATCGACGTCGAGCGGGGACCGGACGGAACGTGGATCGGCGTCGTGCAGGCCGACGTGCCGCGCTCGCAGCGCGGGGTGGGGGCGAGCCGCGGCGCGGTCCACACCCGGCTGACCGTCTCGGACGGGCGGATCACGGGCGCCGGGCTGTCGCTCGCGATCTTCGACGAGGCGGCGACCGGCACCGTCACGATCCACGGCTTCGTAGGGGCGTCGAAGGTGAACGTCACGATGACGAAGGACGAGATCCGGACGAACGCGCTGCGCCTCGTGAAGAAAGGCGCGAACGTCTGGCGCGGCGAGGGCTGGCCGAGCGGGCACGCCACGCTGCAGCTCGAGGAGGGCTCCCCCGCCGCGCCCCGGGGTGCCGCGTTCTACCTCGCGCTCGTCGACACGCTGATCTCAGGACCCACGCTCCCGGAGGCCGCCATGACGTCCCGCCTGCTCGCCGCCGCCCTGCCGTTCGCCCTCGCCGCCTGCGCCTGGACCGGGCCCGGCGCACCGATGAAGCTCGACGCCGCCGCCACCGCCTCGGCGGGGGCGCGCCTCGCCTTCGCGTCCGGCCGGCAGGTGCGGTTCGGCGGGGGGCGGGTCGACGGCCCCGATCTCGATCTCGTCCGCGACGCCGACGGGGCCTGGGTCGGCACCGTCCACACGTTCTACCTGAGGGACGACGTCGTCGAGCCGGTCACGCTCCACACCCGTCTGCGCGTGGAGCCCGGCCGGATCGTGGGCGACGGGGTGGTCTTGAACGTGTTCGACGACGCCGAGCACGGCACGGTCACGATCCGCGGGAAGATCGGAGACGAGCGGGTGTTCGTCGCGCTCGGGCGCGACGAGCTCCGCGGCCAGACCTCCACGTGGGAGCGGGTGTCCGAGTTCGCGTGGGGCAAGGACGGCAAGGCCGCGCTCGAGGTCGTCGGCGCCTCCGGCGAGGACCTCCGCTCCCCGCCCTTCCTGCTCGCGCTCGTGGACGCGATCGACTGACGCGGCCGGCCCCCGGGGACAGCGCGGGCCCTCCTGGCGTAGGCTCGGGGGGTGTCCTCCTGGTCCTGCCCGCACGAGGTGAACGGCCTCTGCCAGAAGGTCCCGGGCGCGTACTGCCGCCCCGGGATGCGCGGCTGCGTGCTCGCGGGCAAGGTCACGTTCCCCGACGGCGAGACGCCGCGGCCGGTCTGGCCGGGCAATCCCGACGCCCCGGCCGCGCCGCCGGTGCCCGTGCGCGATCGGAGCTGACGCGGCGTGGACGACGACCTCCGCGACCGCCTCGCCCGCTGCGAGGAGCTGCGCCAGCAGAGCCTGCGCGGTGACGCCGCCGTGGGGATCCTCTCCCTCGAGGAGCTCCGCTGGATGGAGCGCGAGCTCCACGCGCTCGCCGCCGCGGGCGTGCGCGAGGCCTGGACCGCGCTCGCCCGCTACCACCTCGATCCGGGGGGCCTCGCGTTCTCGGTCGCGGACGCCGCCGACTGCGCGAGCCGCGCCGTCGCGCTCGAGTCGGTCGACGGCCGCGACGAGCTCATCCGCGTGCTCCCCGCGGCGCGCGCCGAGCTCGAGGCGCCGCCCGCGTCCGCCGCCGGCGCGCAAGAGGCCACGCTGCGGATGATCGCCGACGATCCGGGCGGCCGCTGGGGCTACCTCGCCGGCCTGCTCGCGTTCCACGGCTGGGGCCGGGCCCGGGACGTCCCGGAGAGCTTTCGCCTGCACGAGGCCGCCGCCTCGCGCGGGTCGCCCGACGCGATGTTCGAGGTCTCGGTGCTGCTCGCGAGCGGCCTCGGCGTGCCGAAGGATCCGGTCGCGTCGCTCGACTGGTGCCGCAGGGCCGCCGAGGCGGGCCACCCGCGGGCCGCGTACAACATGGGCGCCTTCCACGCGACGGGCGCCGGCGTCGAGCGGGACGAGGTCGAGGCGCGTCGCTGGTACGGGCTCGCGAGCGAGGCCGGCAACGCGCGCGCGAGCGCGACGCTGGCCGTGATGGTCTCGCAGGGCTCGGGTGGCCCAGCCGACGAGGCACGCGCGGCGGCGCTGCTCGAATCTCGCCGAGGAGCAGGGGCTGGACGTCGAGGGGCTGCGGGGGGATTCTGGGGATTGGCCGGTAGGTACCCAGCGGGCCCCGGGCGGGTCTGTCCCAGGTCGAGTCGTCCGCGGTGTGTCCACCTCAAGGAGACACACCATGACGATCTCGACGCGGAACGGCTTCTCGGTGGCGCTGGTGGCGGTGGTTCTCGCGGCGTGCGGCGGCACGGAGCGGGGTGAGGTGAAGGGCACGATCGACGCGGCGGGCGGCGTCATCGAGCTGCCCGGCGCGGGCGTCCGCGTGGAGGTGCCGGCGGGCGCGGTGACCTCGGGCGAGCTCGAGATCAGCCTCGCCGAGCGCGAGCCCGGCAAGGCGCTCCGCGCGGTCGAGGTGAGGACCACCGGCGCGGCGCTGTCGACCCCGTTCCACGTCCTGTTCGACCGCCCGGCGGGCGTGCCGGCGACGGCGGCGCTGAAGGTCACGAAGGTGGACGACCACGGCAAGCGCGCCGACGCGACCGACGACCACGGCAAGGACGGCGAGGTCTCGGGCCACGGAGACGACGACGGGACGTTCGAGCTCGAGGCGGGCGACGACGACGGCGGGCACGGCGAGGCCGAGCCGGGGGACGACCACGGCGGTGGCGGCGCGGCGGAGCCGGGCGACGACAACGGTGGCGGCGGCGCGGCGGAGCCGGGCGACGACAACGGAGGCGGTGGCGCGGCGGAGCCGGGTGACGACAACGGAGGCGGTGGCACGAGCGGCGGCGGGACGGACGACAACGGCGGCGGTGGTGATGGCGGCGGCACGGACGACGGCGGCGGACACCACTGACGGAGCGGACGACAGGAGCAACGCGCGCGGCGAGTTCCGGGAGAGCGGGCTCGCCGCGGCCGCGTTCAGAGCCCGGAGAGCTCCTCGTTCGCCTTCTCCCACCGGGCGTAGAGCCCGTCGAGCTCGTCCTTCGCCTCGCGCTGCGCGTCGATGTACGGCTTCGCGCGGGCGAAGTCCTGGTAGAGCGCAGGGTCGGCGAGCGCGGTCGAGGCCTCCTTCTCGGCCTTCTCGAGCACGGCGATGCGCTGCTCGAGCTTCGCGATCTCGTCCCTGAGCGGCTTCTCGAGCCGGTAGCGCGCGTTCCGGGCCTCGGCCTCGAGGCGCTTGCGGTCCTTCTCGCTGACCGGCGCCCGCGCGGCGCCGCCCTGTGCGTTCCCGTGGCCCGCGGCGCCGTCGAGCGCCCCGGCCTCGGCGAGCTGCTTCTGGTGGTAGAGCCAGTCGTCGAGGTTGCCGGGGAAGGGGAGCACGCCGCCGTCCTTCACCTCCCAGCACGCGGTCGCGAGCTGGTTCGCGAACGAGCGGTTGTGCGAGACGAAGAGCAGCGTGCCCTCGAAGGACCGGAGCGCCCGGATGAGCGCCTCGGCGGAGGCGATGTCGAGGTGGTTCGTCGGCTCGTCGAGGACGAGCAGGTTCGCCGGCACGAGCAGGATCCGGGCGAGCGCGACGCGGGAGCGCTCGCCGCCGGAGAGGACGCCGATCTTCTTCTCGACGTCGTCGCCCGAGAAGAGGAACGAGCCCGCGATGCTGCGCACGTAGGCCTCGCCGCGGTCCGGCACGAGGTCCCAGAGCGTGTCGAGCACCGTGCGAGACGGGTCGAGCGCGCCGAAGGGCGAGCCCTCGCCGTGCTCGCCGCGCTCGAAGAGGTGCTGCGCGTAGTAGGCGGGCACGACGCCGTGGCCGAGCTTCACGACGCCGCGGTCGGGCGCGAGCTCGCCGGCCACGATCTTGAGGAGCGTCGACTTGCCCGCGCCGTTCGGCCCGATGACCGCGACGCGCTCGCCGCGCTGGATGGTCGCCGTGAGGCCGTCGTAGACCACCTTCGTGCCGAAGGCCTTCCGCAGGCCCTCGACCTTGAGGACCTCCTTCCCGGAGTGGGGCGCCTCCGCGAAGCGGAAGCTCACGGTCGCGCGCTGCTCCACCGTCTGGATCCGCTCCATCCGGTCGAGCATCTTCTGGCGCGAGCGCGCCTGGGACGCCTTCGAGGCCTTCGCGCCGAACCGCTCGATGAAGCGGGTCAGCTCGGCGATGCGCGCCTCCTGGCGGGCGGCGGCCGCCGCGAGGCGCTCCTCCTCCTCGGCGCGCTGGGCGAGGTACTGGTCGTAGTTCCCGGACCAGCTGCGCAGCCCCTCGAGCTCGAGCGACATCACCCGGTCGACCTGCCGGTTCATGAAGTCGCGGTCGTGGGTGACGAGCACGACGGCGCGCGGCGTGCCGCGCAGGAACGCGTCGAACCAGGCGAGCGTCGGGACGTCGAGGTGGTTCGTGGGCTCGTCGAGCAGCAGGAGGTCCGGGTCCTGGAGCAGGAGCCCGGCGAGCGCGGCGCGCATCTTCCAGCCGCCGGAGAAGGTGCGGGCCGCCTTCGCGAGGTCGGCCTCCGAGAAGCCCAGCCCCCCGAGGATCCGCTCCGCGCGGTGCTTGCCGTGGCGCTCCTCGAAGTGCGCGAGGTCGTCGTGGAGCGAGGCGAGCATCGCGGCGAGCTCGAGCTGATCCTCCTCCGCGCGCGCGACCGCGAGCTCCGCCTCGACCGAGAGGACGCGCTCCTCGAGCGCCGAGCGGCCGGGCACCGTCGCGAGCACCGCCTCGACGAGCGGCATGTCGGGGAGCTCCGCCACGTCCTGCGGCAGGTAGCCCGCGCGCGCGCCGCGGCGCCAGGTGAGGGTGCCCGCGTCCGGCTCGAGCGTGCCCGCGAGGATCTTGAGGAGCGTCGACTTCCCGGTGCCGTTCGCGCCCACGAGACCGACCCGGTCCCGGGGGCCGACCGAGAACCCCTCCTCGTCGAAGAGGCACACGATCGCCGTGGGCCAGCGTGATGCCGCTCGCGACGACGAGGCTCAAGGGTGCGTTCTCCGGAGGGTTTTCATGTGGTGCCGGGGTGGTGCTGCGGGCCCCCCGGAGGCGAGCGCCGTGCTTAACGCTTCTTCAGATTCCGGACAAGGGCGGGCAACGGGGGACGGGCATCTTCTCACCATCGAAGACGGCCCGCCCCTCCCGGACGGCCTCACGCACGAAGAGAAGGAAGGCACCCGACATGAACCCGACCCTGAAGCGCGTCCTCACCGCCTCCGTCACCGGCCTCGTCGTCCTGGGTGGCGTCGTCACCCTCGCCGGCTGGCGCTTCCAGCACCGCATGCACGACCCCGCCGAGGTGGCCGCGTTCGTGAACGACCGCGTCGACGACGCGCTCGACGATCTCGACGCCACGCCCGCGCAGCGCACCCAGCTGCACGCGGTCGCCGACCGGTTGCTCGCCGCCGGCCGCGCGTTCCACGACGCCGGCAGGTCCGGCCACGAGGTGGCCCTCGAGGCCTGGAAGTCCCCGAACCCGGACAAGGCCCAGCTCCACGCCCTCGTCGACGAGCGCATCGAGGCCGCCCGCGCGATCGCCCACCAGGCGGTCGACGCCGCGGTCGAGGTGCACGACACGCTCACGCCGGAGCAGCGCGAGAAGGTCACGAAGAAGGTCGAGCGCCACATGAGCCGCTGGGAGCGGTAGATGCTCTGGCTCTGGCTCTCGCTTCTCCCGAAGGTCCCGGCGGTCCCGGGGCTGTACAATGAAGGCGCCGATGGCCGAGACGACGACACCCCTGAACGTGCTCCTCGTCGAGGACGACACCCGGCTCGCCGCGCTGACGTCGGAGTACCTCGCCGGCCACGGCGTCGCCATCACGCACGTCACGGACGGGAAGCGCGGGCTCGATGAGGCGGTGCGCACGCGGTACGACGCCGTGCTGCTCGACCTCATGCTGCCGGGCAAGGACGGGCTCGAGGTCTGCCGGGAGCTCCGGGCCCGCTCCGACGTGCCGATCCTGGTCCTGACCGCGCGCGGCGAGGAGGCGGACCGGGTGCTCGGCCTCGAGCTCGGGGCCGACGACTACCTCCCGAAGCCCTTCTCGCCGCGCGAGCTCCTCGCCCGCCTCCGCGCGGTCACCCGCCGCGCCAAGGGGCGGGCGGGGCCGGCGCTCGACACCATCGAGGTGGGCGGGCTCGTCGTCGAGCCCGCTTCGCGGAGGGTGACGCTCGACGGCAAGGAGATCGTCCTCACCGGCTACGAGTTCGCGCTCCTCGAGGCGCTCGCGCGCCGGGCGGGGCGGGTGCTCACGCGCGAGCAGCTGATGGAGCTCGCGAAGGGCACCGCGGAAGAGGCCTTCGACCGGTCCATCGACGTGCACGTCTCGCGGCTGCGGCAGAAGCTCGGCGACGACCCGAAGAAGCCTCGCCTCGTGAAGACCGTGCGCGGCGCGGGGTATCTCCTCGCGGGGGACGGCGAGTGAGGCCGGACGGCGCGGAGCGGAGGGACCCGCGCGAGTGGCGGCGGGCGCAATTCAGGCACCTGCGCCACCACCGGCGGCACCACCGCCACGGCCACGGGCCGTCTCTTCTGGCGCGTCTACCTGCACGGCGTGGCGCTCCTCGTGCTCGTGGCGGTTGCGGTCGGGGTGACGGGCTGGCTGTTCCGTCCCGGCAGCGTCTGGAACGGCGGCGGGCCCGCGGTGGAGTACGCGACGACGCGGGTGGAGGAGCTGCGGCAGGATCCGCGGCGCCTCGCGGCCGAGCTCCTGCGGGTTCGCGAGGCGTTCGGCGTGCGCGCCACGGTGTGGGACGGCGACGGGACGCTCGTCGCGTCCAGCGCGGAGCCGCCAATCCCGCGCGAGCGGGCCGGCGAGGCGCCGCTCCGGGAGGCGCAGCGGCTGCACGGGCGTCCCTGGGGCTGGGCGGTGCCGCTGCGCGGCGGGGCGATGCTGCTCGCCACCCCTCCGCCGCCGGCGGAGGACCACGTGATCCGGCTGATCTCGATCATCGGCGCGGTGCTCTTCGCGCTGGCGGTCGGGTCGGTCCCGCTCGCGCGGTCGATCGCGGCGCCGCTCGAGCGCATCACCGACGCCGCCCGGCGGCTCGGGGAGGGAGACCTCTCGGCGCGCGCGAACGTGCGCGGCCGGGGCGAGGTGGGCGAGCTCGGGCGGACGTTCGACGAGGCCGCGGCGCGGCTCGAGCGGCTGGTGCGGTCGGAGCAGGAGCTGCTCGCGAACGTGTCGCACGAGCTGAGGACCCCCATGGCGCGCATCCGGGTGGCGCTCGAGCTCGCGGCGGAGGGGGACCTCGAGAAGGCGCGGCGGCACCTCGCCGGCATCGGGGCCGACCTCGACGAGCTGGACCGGCTGGTCGAGGACGTCCTCGCCGCCGCGCGGCTCGACATGGCGAACCTGGAGGCCGCGAGCGGCCAGGGTTCGCGGTGGCCGATCCAGCGCGCCCCGGTGGATCTCGAGGTGGTGGCGAGGGAGGCGGCGGGGCGGTGGGGGGAGGCACACCCCGCCCGGGTGGTCGAGCTCATCACCCCGTCCGGGAGTCTCCCCAGCCCGTCCCAGAGTCTCCCCGACGCAGGTCCGTCCCAGAGTTCCACCGTGCCATCCGAGAGTCGGGGCGCAGGGGTCGCGGTCCAGGGCGACGCCGCGCTGCTGCGGCGGCTGGTCGCGAACCTCGTCGACAATGCTGGGAAGTACTCCGAAGCGCCCGCGCCGATCACGGTGCGGGTGCGCGTCGAAGGCGGCACCGCCGTGCTCGAGGTGCAGGACCGGGGTATCGGGATCGAGGCAGCGGACTTGCCGCGCCTCTTCACGCCCTTCTTCCGGACCGACCGCAGCCGTCAGCGCGGTACCGGCGGGACGGGGCTCGGGCTCGCGCTCGTGAAGCGCATCGTCGACGCGCACGGCGGCGAGGTGAGCGTCACGAGCGAGGTCGGGAAGGGGACGACGGTGACCGTGCGGCTACCGGGCTGAACCGAACCGGACGCGCTCGGGCCTTCTACCCGGACCCGGCGCACGCCACGCCGAAGCAGACGCGCATCCAGTACGTGCCGGCCGGGAAGCGCGTGTCGTGCGCTCCGCCCCGGTACCGGGTGATGGCCTCCTGATACTCCTCGAGGAACGCCTTCAGCCGCCCGAGCGCCTCGATCCGCCTCCACTTGTCCCGCGTGGCGATGCGCGGCTTGAGCTCGCTGCGCTGCGCCCGGGCCGCCGGCCGGTCGGTGTGGCGCTGCTTCAGGACCTTCTTCACCCCGAGGACCCGGCGGCCGAGATGCTCGAGCGCTTTGGCCATGTCCGCCTCGAAGGAGGTGAGCTGCGCGGTGAGCAGCCTGTGGAAGTCTTCCCTCGTGTAACCGGACGGTGTCTTGAGGGTGAGGAACGCCTGCTCTGGCATCACGCCCTTGGGGTCGAAGAAGCCCTCCGGACGCTCGAAGGTGAGCGTGCCGGCGCCGATGAGCTCGGGGCTCGACCAGAGCCCGGGCCACTCGCTGCCCTTCGCAACGAGCTCGGCCTCCACGGGGTTGGTGAGCGTGTAGAGCACCTTCGCGAGGACCGCTTCCTTTGTGACGAGCGTGACGTCGCTGAAGGTCGGGGGCCCCCAGAAGTCCTCCGACCGGCCCCACTCCACGTTCATCGCTCTCGCGCACAGGCCGTCGAGGTACTGGCAGAAGAGCGGTAACCGCGCGTGATGGTCGGTGACGACGAGGTGGTAATGGTTGGACATCACCACGAAGGCGTGGACGTCGAGCCCATAGCGTGAGGACGCGACGGCGAGCAGATAGCCGAAGAGTGCGCTGGTGTACTTGGCCGGCTTGAGGAGGAATTCCTGTCTGGCCGTGCGGCGGGTGACGAGTGAAGTCTTGCCCTGGAGCACCTGGCGGGGAGCGGTCATACGGCGCTGCATCGCAGGAGCCGTGCCGGGCGTAAGCCTGCGTGATCACGTATTCGGGCTGATCGCGGAGGGTCCGCGCCGCGGACCACCGGCCGATCGGCGGTACTCCGGGACCGTCCGCCGTGACTCCGGGATGGACCGCCGTCGGACCGTCCGCCGTGACTCCGGGATGGACCGCCGTCGCCGTCGCTTCGCTGGTACGGCCCGCTACGGTACGAGCGCCAGGAACAGGAAGGCCGCGAACACCACAAGGTGGATCGCGCCTTGGAGGATGCTGGTCCGGCCCGGACCGAGCGTTACCGCACCCACCACCGCGGTGAGGAGCAGGAGGACGAGGTCCTTCCCCTCGAGCCCGAGTACGAGCGGGAAGCCGATGACGAGCGAGGCCGCCACGACGACCGGGATGGTCAGGCCGATGGTCGCGAGCGCCGAGCCGAGCGCGAGGTTGAGGCTGGTTTGGAGGCGATCCGCCCGCGCCGCCCGCACCGCGGCGACCGTCTCCGGCAGGAGCACCACGAGCGCGATGGCGATGCCGATGACCGACTCCGGCGCGCCGGCCGCCGCGACGGCTTCCTCGACGCGAGGCGAGAGCACCTTCGCGAGCCCGACGACCGACACGAGCGAGACGAAGAGCAGGGCGAGCGAGAGGAGCGCCCGCCTCGCGGACGGGGGCTCCGCGTGGATGTCGTCGGCGAGGACGCCGCCCGGCGGGAGGAAGTAGTCGCGATGCCGCACCGTCTGGGCGAAGGTGACGACGCCCCAGAGCGTCAGCGACGCGAGCCCGGCGAAGACGAGCTGGCTGTGCGAGTACACGGGGCCAGGCGCCGACTGCGTGAAGGTCGGGAGCACGAGCACCAGGGTGGCGAGCGTCACGAGGGACGCGAACGCCGGCCCCATGCCCTCCACCTTGAAGCTCTGCTCACGATGACGCAGGCCGCCGACGAGGACGCAGAGGCCGATCACCCCGTTCGCGATGATCATCACCGTCGAGAAGATCGTGTCGCGGGCGAGCGCGGCCTTCTCGGGACCCGCGGCGAGCATCATCGAGACGACCAGGGCCACCTCGATGACCGTGACCGCGAGGGCGAGCACGAGCGTGCCGAACGGCTCGCCCACGCGGTGGGCGACGACCTCCGCGTGGTGCACGGCCGCGAGCACCGCGGCCACGAGCACGACCCCACGGAGAAGGTCGAGGAGGCCATGCGAGGGCAGGAAGGCACCCCCCACAAGGAGGGCGAGCCCGACGGCGGGCACGACGAGGGGGAGGTGCTTCATCCGTCCGTTCTACCCCAGGACCGGACCGCGTCCGACCGGCCCCACCCGCCCGACTCCCCCCACCCGCCCGACTCCGGGAGAGCACGGGATTACTCTGGGAGGGCCCGCCCCGCCGGAACTCTGGGACGGGCCCCGGGGACTCTGGGACGGGCCCCGGGAGGGACGGGCCGAGGCCGGGTCAGGATCAGGCCGGGTCAGCGCGCGTCCGCGAGGCCCTCGTCTTCCTCCTCGCGGCAAGTCTGGCAGGACAGCACGTCGCGGATCCGCCCGGCGGCCGTGAGGAGCGCCGCGGTCTCCTCCTGTGGGCACCGCTCCCGCTCCTGTTCCCCGAGCTCCTCCATGATCTCCCCGAGCGTGTGGCACGTCTGGAACGTGCGGCCCCGGTCGAGCGCGCGGATCGCCTGCAGGAGCCGGTGCTCCAGCCCCTCGTGATGCCGCAGGGTCTCCACGAAGGCCAGGAGGTCCGAGAGTTGCTCCCGCGCGCCCTTCACGTGCACCCTGAACGACGCCGTCGAGACGTTCCCCGCGGCGTCCGTCGCCCGGCCCACCACCTCCGTGAAGCCGGCGGGGTCCGGGTCGATCGGGAACACGCTTCCGGACGGCGGCTCGGCGTCCACCGCCAACCCCGCGCAGTTGTCCGTCGCGGTGAACGCCGGGTAGCTCACCACCGCGCCCGTCGGCATCGTCGCGTCGACCACCATGTCCGGCGGCGCCGTGATCCCGGGCGCCTCGGCGTCCACCACCGTCACCGTGAACGAGCACGAAGCCGTGTTGAGGTACTCGTCGAGCGCGAGCCCCTTCACCGTGGTCGTGCCCACGGCGAACGTGGAGCCCGACGCCGGCGTCGCGCTCGCCGCGACCGCGGAGCAGGTGTCGGTCGCGACCGGCTCCGGGAACGAGACCCTGGCGTCGCAGCGGCCGGCCTCGTTCGTGGCCCGGACGTTCGCGGGGCAGGTGATGACCGGGGGGACGCCGTCGAGCACGGTCACCGTCGCGCTGCAGGTCGCCGTGAGGCCGTTCGAGTCGGTGGCGGTGAGCGTCACCGGGGTGTTCCCGATCTGATACGGGCCGGCGGGGCTCTGGGACGTCGTGATCGTTACGCCGGCGGTCGGGCTGTACGACCCGTTGTTCACCGAGACGGCCGCGGTGCATCCGGTGGCGGGCGTCATTGAGACGTCGTGGCACAGCGCGACGGGCGGGCTCGCGGTGTCCTGCCCGACGACCACCTGCGTGATCGTGTCGCACTCGGCCGCGCCCACCGAGATCGGGATGATGTCGAGCCCGATGGAGATCGCCTGGCTCGCGGAGACCGGCGCCTTGCCCGCGCCGAGATCCTCCTTCGAGTTCCACCCCTGCGAGTTGATGTAGCTGACGAACTCGATGCCGGCGAGCTGGTTCAGCACGAACGAGTGGCCCTTGAAGTCCTCGTACTTGTCCGACTCGCCGACCACGCCGTACACGCCGATGCCCACGTTCGTCTCGAGCCCGTAGCAGGTGGTCACGTAGCAGCCGTACCGCTCGTCCTCCGTGTAGAAGACGCCGGTCTCGATCGCGCCCGCGACACCCACCGAGCCCTGTGCGCCCACGCCGAAGTTGAGCGTCCCGCCGCTGTTCTTCGCGCCGGTGGCGATGTCCGCGCTGTAGAAGGCCTTGCACGCGTCGGGGTCGCCAACGACGTTCGAGTCCTTGTCGAGCATGCACTCGAGCTTGAGCGCGCTCGCGTCGACCACGAGCGCGCAGCTCGAGCCGTCCTTGCACGGGTAGTCCGGCCCGCAGGTCTCGCCCGGGGTCCGGAAGTCACGGCAGGTCGCGACGCCGACGGCGAGGCCCGGCTTGCAGGTGTCGCCGGAGAGCGGATCGCAGTGCACCTGGTCGACGTCGCCGCAGCAGTTGCCGAACGACGACTGGTGCCACGAGCACGGCAGCTCGCAGTGCGTCGTCGAGCCGTCGTAGTGGAGGCCGGGCTTGCAGGCGTCGCCGCTCACGCAGATCGGCTGGCCGACGTCGCCGCAGCAGTTGCCGAACACGGTCTGGTGCCACGAGCAGGCCTGCTCGCAGTGGGTCGTCGAGCCGTCGTAGTGGAGCCCCGGCTTGCACGAGTCACCCGTCGGGCAGATGGCCTGGCCGACGTCGCCGCAGCACGTGACGCACAGGTCGAAGGCCGAGCGCCAGCTGCAGCCGCAGGCCGGGGGAGGGTTGTCGCAGACCGCCTTCGCGGCGTTGTAGACGAGGCCCGGCTTGCAGGCGCCACCGGACGGGCACACCGCCTGGCCGACGTCGCCGC
Source organism: Anaeromyxobacteraceae bacterium (assembly GCA_047602405.1). Lineage (GTDB taxonomy): Bacteria > Myxococcota > Myxococcia > Myxococcales > Anaeromyxobacteraceae > Anaeromyxobacter. The sequence goes on along the minus strand of JASGHJ010000002.1, from coordinate 3,482,676 downwards.
AGCACGTGACGCACAGGTCGAACGCCGAGTGCCAGCTGCAGTCGCAGGCGAGGGCGGAGTCGGGCGGCGGCGGCGCGAGGGCGCCCTCGGCCTCGGACGGCGGGCCGCCGCAGGCGGCGAGCGCGAGGAACGACGAGGTGAGCGCGACGAGCGCGCCCCGGGCAGGTTTCGTCGCCATCGAGTTCTCCCCTCCGGCGCGCGGATCGGCCGGTCAGCGAACCCATACGGCCTCGGTGGGACTGCAAACCACCTTTCACCCTGCGCTCACTTGGGGCACCCAGAGTAAGGCCGCCGCGGGGGAACTCCGGGACGGGGCGCGGGAACTCTGGGACGGCGCGCGCGCGGGGAACTCCGGGACGGGATGGGCCCAGGGACGGGATGGGCCCACCGGGGTGCGGAGGACCGCGCTTGACGCGCGGAGACGCGAGGAGCCGGCGCCGCGAGGCGCCGGCTCCCGTGCACTGCGCAACGCGCGGTCGGCCCGCCGTGACGGGCCGCGTCGCGCCTAGAAGTACACGCGCGCGGTCAGCGCGCCCTGCGTGAAGAAGCCCGAGGCGTCGCCGGACACGTTCGAGAGCGCGTAGTAGCCGAGCTGCGCCTCGAGGCCGAGCGAGAACTTGTCGGAGAACCAGTGCTCCGCGCCCGCGGCGCCCGCGATGAGGATGTCGGTGCCCGAGTCGGAGGTGACGCCGTTGTCGAACTTCGCGAAGCCGAGCTTGAGGCGGCCGCCGAAGAGCAGCTCGGTGGCCGGGGCGACCTGCTTGCCCGCGAGGACGCCGACGCCGAGCACGAAGTTGCGGGTGTCGGTGCCGCCGTCGACGTTGCGGGAGAAGATGCCCAGCGACGGCTCCACCCGGATCGTCGGGTTGAGGATGATCGGCACGAGGATCTCGGCCGGGCTCGAGAAGGTCGGGTCGGAGTTGAGGGCGATGCCGAGGCCGATCTTGGGCCCCGCGCCCGCGGGCTGCTGCACCGGCTGGGCCTGCGCGGCCGGAGGCGCGGCCAGGGCCGGGGTGGCGAGGGCGAGGAGCGACGCTGCGAGGGTGACTTGGAGTCGGGTCATGGCCCGGCATCCTTCCCGACGCCCCGCCGGGATGCAACGGGTCCGATCGGAGCCTGTCCTAGGTGGTACACCCGGGGTGACTCCCGGTCGCCCCGCGGGAACTCTCGGTCCACCCCGGGTGACTCCCGGTCCGGCCGAGGTGGTCACTTCTCCTTCATGTACGGATACTCGAACCGCGTCGGCGGATCGAAGTTCTCCTTGATCGCCCGGAGCGACGTCCACCGGTACAGGTTCGCGATCGATCCCGCCTTGTCGTTCGTGCCCGACGCGCGCGCGCCGCCGAACGGCTGCTGCCCGACCACCGCGCCGGTGGGCTTGTCGTTCACGTAGAAGTTCCCGGCCGCGTCGACGAGCCGGGCGCGCAGCTCCACCACCGCCTCGCGGTCGCGCGCGAACACGGCGCCGGTGAGCGCGTACGGCGACGTCGAGCCGCAGAGCTCCACCGCCTCGTCGAGCTTCGCGTCCGAGTACACGTAGAGCGTCAGCACCGGCCCGAAGATCTCCTCCTCCATGAGCTGGAAGCGCGGGTTCACGGTCTCTACGACGGTCGGCTCGACGAACCAGCCCTTCGAGTCGTCGCACTTCCCGCCGATCAGGATCTTCGCCTGCGACGAGGACCGCGCGACCTCGATGTACCCCTTGATCCGGTCGTACGCGTCCTTGTCGATGACCGCGCCCATGAACGTGGTGAAGTCCTCGACCTCACCCATCTTGATCTCGGTGACCATCCCGAGCACGCGGTCGCGGATCGCCGGCCACAGGCTCTCCGGGACGTACGCGCGCGAGGCGGCCGAGCACTTCTGGCCCTGGAACTCGAACGCGCCGCGCACGAGCGCGGTCGCGGCCGCGTCGGGGTCGGCCGACGGGTGCACGAAGATGAAGTCCTTGCCGCCGGTCTCCCCGACGATGCGCGGGTAGGTGTGGTAGCGCGGCAGGTTCTCGCCGATCGTCTTCCACATGTTCTGGAACACGCCGGTCGAGCCGGTGAAGTGCAGGCCGGCGAGCTCGGGGCTCGCGAGGACGGGGTCGCCGACCGCGCGGCCGGAGCCGGGCACGAAGTTGATGACGCCGGGCGGGAGCCCCGCGGCCTCGAGGAGCTTCAGCACGAACCACGCGGAGTAGACCGCGGAGGAGGCCGGCTTCCAGACCACCGTGTTGCCCATCAGCGCGGGCGCGGTGGGCAGGTTCGCGGCGATGGACGTGAAGTTGAACGGCGTCACCGCGAAGACGAAGCCCTCGAGCGGCCGCGCCTCGAGCTGGTTCCACTGCCCGGGCGGCGAATACGGCTGGTCCTCGAGGATCCGCTCCATGAAGTGCGCGTTGAAGCGCCAGAAGTCGATGATCTCGCAGGCCGAGTCGATCTCCGCCTGGAAGGGCGTCTTCGACTGGCCGAGCATGGTCGCGGCGTTCAGCACCTGCCGCCACGGGCCGGCGAGGAGCTCGGCGGCCTTGATGAAGATCGCGGCGCGGTCGTAGGGCGACATCGCGGCCCAGGGCTTGCGCGCGACGCGCGCGGCCTCGATGGCGGCCTTCACCTCTTCCTGGCCGGCCTGGTGCCAGCGGGCGAGCCGCTGCGCGTGGCGGTGGGGCACGCGCGCGTCGGCGAGCCGGCCGGTGCGGATCTCCCGGCCACCGATGACGAGCGGGATCTCGAGCTCCTTCGAGCCGAGCTCGGCGAGCTTCGCCTTGAGGGCCGCCTTCTCGGGCGAGCCCGGGGCGTAGTTGAGGACCGGCTCGTTGCGGGGCGCGGGGATGCGGAGGTTGGCGTTGGCCATGGCGCGCGCAACATAACGAAAGGGCGCGCCCCGGTGAAGCGGCGACGACACGCCGCCCTCGCACGGCTACCCGACCGGGCAGACGGGGGTCCGGGCCATGGCCCCGGGGCCGTCGCCGGGGGGAGGCCGGGCCGCCTCGGGCGGAGGGTCCGGCGGTCCCCGGTCCGCGGCTGCCCGGGGCGCCGCGGAGGTGCGCAAGCCCAGGGCCGAGCCGAGCCCCACCGCCATGAGCTGGGCCGGCGGGAACGCCCACGCCCGCGGCCACGCCGCCCACCCGGCCCCGAGCGCCATGGCCTGCCCGGCGAGCGCGAAGAGTGCGGCCCGCCAGAAGGAGCCCCCGCCGTGCGCACCCCGCGCCGCGAGCGCGGCGAGGACCGGCGGCAGGAGGACCCCCACGGCGGCCACCCCGAGGGCCGCCCGACGGAAGCCCTCGGCGGTCGGCTCGAAGGTGCCGTTCGCGAAGAGCATGAGCGCCCCGTAACCGAGGCCGAGCGTGGCGAGGTCGCCCGCGACGGCGCCTGCGCTCGCGGCCGCGAAGACCCCTGGCGTGAACGGGCTGCCCGGCCCGGGGGCCCGTGGCGGCGCCACGGCGAGGTCCGGCGGCGCCACGCCCGGGAGTGCGGCGGCGGCCAGATCGGGCGCCACCGGGGGCGAGGCGGCCGGGGCCGGCGCGGCGGAGTCCGGCGCGCCGGCGTTCGAGGCGGCGAGGTTCACCATGAGCAAGAGCGCGAGCATCCCGCGCTCGACGCTGCGCCCGCGCGCGCCCGCCCGCTACTCCCCGTCGCCGGGGATGCCCCACTTCCTGAGCTTGTCGTGCAGCGTGACCCGCGAGATGCCGAGCCGCCGCGCCGCCTCGCTGCGGTTCCCGCCCGCCGCGCGCAAGGCCTCGACGACGAGCCCGCGCTCGAACGCCTCCACCCGCTCGCGCAGGGGGAGCGCCCGGTCGCCCGGCTCCGCGTCGGTCCGCGCCGACGGCTCCTCGCCGAGCAGCGTCAGGTCGAGCCCGTCCGGCGGGGAGAGCGCCACGAGCCGCTCGAGCGCGTTCTCGAGCTCGCGGACGTTGCCCGGCCAGGGGCGCGCGGAGAGCTCGCCGAGGAGCGCGTCGGTGACGGCGAGCCCCTCCATCCCGAAGCGCCCCGCGAAGCGCGAGAGGAAGTGGCGCGCCAGCACCGGGACGTCCTCCGGCCGCTCGCGGAGCGGCGGGACCCGGAGGTGCACCACGTTCAGCCGGTAGAAGAGGTCCTCGCGGAAGCGCCCCTTCCTGACCTCGTCGGCGAGGTCGCGGTGCGTGGCGGCGATGACCCGCACGTCCACCTTGCGGACCTTCTCCTCGCCGACGGGCCGGACCTCGCCCTCCTGGAGCACGCGCAGGAGCTTCCCCTGCAGGGGCGCGGCGAGCTCCCCGATCTCGTCGAGCAGGATCGTGCCGCCGTCCGCCTCGCCGAAGAGCCCCGGCCGCGCCCGGGTCGCGCCGGTGAAGGCGCCCTTCGCGTGCCCGAAGAAGCTCGGCCTCGGCGAGCTCCGGCGTGAGCGCGGCGCAGTTGAAGCGCACCCAGGGCCGCGCGGCGCGCCGGGACGCGGCGACGATCGCCTCGGCGACCCGCTCCTTCCCGGTGCCGCTCTCGCCCGTGACGAGCACCGTCACGTCGCGGGGCGCGACCCGCCCCACGAGGACCGCGAGCTTCCGCATCGCCTCGGACGCGAAGACCATCGTGCGTCCGAGCGCGAGCTCGCCCGACAGCCGCTCGTTCTCGCTCGCGAGCCGCACCGCCTCGAGCGCCCGGCGCACGACCCCCACGAGCTCCTCGAGGTCGAAGGGCTTCTTGAAGTAGTCCCACGCCCCGAGCTTCATCGCCTCGACGGCCGTGCGCTCCGAGCCATGCGCGGTGATGAGCACGACCCGCGGCGCCGGCGCGCGGGCAGAGAGCCGCCGCAGGAGCTCGAGCCCGTCGATCCCCGGCATGCGGAGGTCGGTGATCACGAGCGGGGCGGGGGCCGCCTCCATCCGGGCGAGCGCCTCGGCGCCGTCGGCCGCCTCGTCGACGGCGACGCCCTCGGCCTCGAGGATCTCGCGGAGCGTGTAGCGGACGCCGGGGTCGTCGTCGACGACGAGGACCCGCGCGAACGAGGAGGCCGGGGCGGGCGGGGGCACGGTCACGCGGCGCAGTCCTTCCCGGGGTCGGCGGCGGGGCCCGGCGGGGCGAGGCCGGGCAGGGTGAGCTCCGCCACCGTGCCGCCGCCGGCGCGGGGGAGGAGGTGCAGGTCGCCGCCGTGCTGGCGGGCGAGGGCCCGGGCGATCGTGAGGCCCAGGCCGGAGCCGGTGGACTTCGTCGTCACGCCGGGCTGGAAGATCGTGTCGCCGAGCGCGGGGTCGACGCCCCGCCCGCGGTCGAGCACGCGCACCCGCGCGCCGCCGCCGTCGAGCGCGGCCGTGTCGAGCGCGATCTCGCCTCCGCGCGGGCTCGCGTCGAGCGCGTTCTGCACGAGGTTGATGAGCACCTGCTTCACCTTGCGCGGGTCGCAGCGCACCGGCACCGGGCCGTCCCCGGCGTGCACGTCGACCCCGCGCTCCTTCGCCATGCCCTCGTGCAGGGCCGCGACCTCGCGGGCGATCGCCGCGACGTCCGCCTCGCCGAGCGCGAGCGGCACGAGGGGCCTCGAGAAGTTGAGGAACCCGTCGAGGACGGACTGCATCCGGTCCACCTCGCGGCGCAGCACCCCGAGCCGCTCGGCGTCCTTCCCCCCGACCTGCGCGTCCCGGGCGAGGAGCGCCGCGAGCCCCTTCACGCTCGCGAGCGGGTTCTTGAGCTCGTGCGCGATCTCGGCGGAGAGCGCGGTCAGCTCCTCGGCGCGCTCGGCGTGGGCCTTGAGCGACTCGCGCTGCGCGAGGATGGTCCGGCCGATGGTGCGCTGGAGCGTGCCGCGGGTGAGGCGCGTGACGCCCGTGACCATCAGGATCACGAAGCTGTAGAGGCACGCCAGGAACGTGACGTGGAGCGGGCCGGTGGGGGTGCCGAACACCGCCGGGTGGAACTCCGGGAGCGGGGCGTAGCGGGCGACGCCCCAGAGCGTCCAGATGCCGACGAGCTCGATCAGGGGCACGAGCACGTGCAGCGGGTAGGGCGTGAAGAGCCCCGAGAGCACCGCGAACGGGACGAGCACGACCAGGAACGGCGAGACCGGCCCTCCGCTCGCGAGCGAGACGCTCAGGATCGCGAGCGCGGCGACGGTGAGGTTCACCGGGATCGCGAGCGGCGTGAACCCGCGGTGGCGGAAGCGGAGCCACTCGGCGACGAAGAACGACGGCGCGGCGAGGCCCACCGTGAACAGCACCGCCCGCCTCCACGGCGTCACGTCCTGGAACGCGAGCCAGACCGCCGCGCCGAGCAGGAACGGGATGACGAGCAGCCGGGCGGCGATGATCTTCCCGAACAGCCGCCCCAGCTCCTGACGCTCGATTCTGCTCGTGCCCCTCGGGCAAGTCGGCCTCCGCGGGCTTCCGCCGCCCCGGGAGGATACGCGAGCGTCCGCCTCCGCGCATCGGCCTCACCTCCCGGTGGCCCGGTCGAGGGCCACGCGCGCCTGCGCGAGCCGGGCCCGGGCGTCGGCGAGGCCGACGTCGGCGAGGTAGAGCCGGTCGTTCGCGTCGATGACGTCGAGCGACGAGGCGACGCCCGCCTCGAAGCCGCGCTTCGCGGTGCCGGCGGCGTCCCCGGTGAGCCTGCGCTGCGCCTCGGCGAGCCGGAGCCGCTCGGCGGCGACGTCCACGTCGCGGGCCGCGTCCTCGACCTCCTGCACGACCGCGAGGCGCTGCGCCTCCTCGCCTGCCCGGGCGGAGGCGAGCCGGGCCCGGGCCTCGTCGCGCTTCCCGTACCGGAGGCCGCCGTCGTAGAGCGCCCAGGTCAGATCCACCGTCGCGCGCCAGCCGTTCTTCTCGCCGGTCGGGTAGGCGGTGTCGGACGCGAAGATCGCGCCGCTCGCCGAGACGGTCGGCGCGACGCGCGCCCACGCCGAGCGCACCTGGTTCTGCGCCGCCTCGACCTGCGCGCGCGAGGCCCGGAGCTCCGGCCGCGCGGCGAGCGCGGCGGCGGCGAGATTGGCGGCGCCCGGACCCGCCGCGGCGGCGGCCGGCTCCGGGACGGCCACCCGCACCGGCGCGCGCCGGCCGAGCAGCACGCCGAGCGCCAGCCGGGCCCGCCCGAGGTTCGCGCGCGCCTGGGCGAGGTCGCTCTCCCGCTTCACGCGCTCGGTCTCCGCGCGCAGCCGGTCGAGCGGCGCGGCGGTGCCGGCCGCGACCTTCCGCGACGCGATGCCCTCGAGATCGGCGGCGTTCTTCACCGCCGCCTCGGAGGCCAGCACGAGCTCCTCCGCGGCGCGCGCCGCGTGCGCCGCCTGGGTGAAGGCGGCGCGGGCGTTCCGGCGGGCGGCCTCCGCGGACGCGCCCGACGCCCGCGCCGCGCCGCCCGCGGCGGCGACGTCGAACCACGCCGACGGGGCGAGCAGCGCGAGCCGGGCCTGCCCCTGCACGGTCAGCGAGTGGTCGGGCTGGAGGACGACCTCGCGCCCCGCCGGCGGCGCGATGAGCGCGGGCAGCTGCAGGGCCGCGTCGTCGGAGTTCTTGAGCCAGGTCCCCTGCGCGGAGAGGTTCGGCAGGAGCGGCGACCAGGCCTGCCGGACGACCGCGTCCGCCTCGTCCGCGCGGGCGCGCGCCTGGGCGAGGCCGGGGTTCGCGCGCTCGAGCTCGGTGAGCGCGTCGGCGAGCGGGAGCTCTTCGAGCGGGGCCGGGGCCGCCGAGATTGCGAGGGCGGCGAGGGTCGTGAGGATCACCATGCCGCCCGCACAGAGCAAGCGCGGTGCCGGTGGAAAACCCCCGGGATCTCGCGCCTCCGCGCGGACCGACCGTCAGGACCGCCGAGCAGGGCGTCGGGTTGCCTTACACGGCCGGTTGCGTCACGGACCGAAAACCCGCCCGATTTCGCGGCGCGCGCGCGGGCACGCGGCTTGCGAAGGTGGAGGGGCGCCAAGCCACCGGAGGCCTCGCATGCGCCGTGTCGTCGTCATCCTCGCCGTCCTCGTCGTCGTCCTCGCAGGGCTCATCTCCGTCCGCCTGTGGATCCAGGCGCGGGCGCTCTCCTCGCCCTCCGGCGGCTCGGGTGTCCTCGAGGGCGTGACCGTCGACCTCTCGAGCCGCGTCGGCGCGCGGATCGAGGAGGTGAAGGTGCGGGAGGGCCAGGCGGTGAAGAAGGGCGACCTCCTCGTCCGGCTCGACTGCGCCGATCCCGCCGCCCAGCTCGCCGAGGCCGAGGCGCGCCTCGCCGCCGCGCGCGCCCAGGCCGACGCCGCCGGCGCCTCCGCGCGCGCCTCCGAGCGCAGCCGCGTCGCCGCCTCCGCCGGGCAGGACGCCGCGAAGGCGCAGGCGGAGGCGCTCGAGGCGCAGGCCGCCGCCGCCGAGCGCCAGGCGAAGCGGCTCGCGTCCATCACCGCCGACGTCGCTGCGTCGAGCCTCGACCAGACCGAGGCCTCGGCCACCGGGCTCTCCCGGCAGGCCGCGGCCGCGCGCGCCCAGGCCGCCGCGAGCGCCGAGCAGTCGCGCGCCGCCGAGGCCGGGCTCCACGCCTCGACCGCGCAGGCCGAGGCCGCGCTCGCGCAGGTCCGGGCCGGCGAGGCGCAGGTCGCCCGCGTGAAGCTCCTCGTCGGCGAGTGCGAGCTCCGGGCGCCGCGCGACGCCGAGGTCGCGAAGCTCCCGCACGAGGCGGGCGAGCTCGTGACGCCCGGCACGACGCTCGCGCGGCTCGTCGACCTCTCCGACCTCAAGGCCACCTTCTACCTGCCGAACGCCGAGGTGGGCGCGGTGAGGCCGGGCGGGAAGGCGACCGTCGTCGCCGACGCCTGGCCGGACGAGGCGTTCGAGGGCGTCGTGCGCACCGTCGCGCTCGAGGCCGAGTTCACGCCGCGCAACATCCAGACCCGCACCGACCGCGATCGCCTCGTCTACCCGGTCGAGGTCACCGTCCAGAACCGGGACGGGAAGCTGCGGGACGGCATGCCGGTGCAGGTCACGATCGCCCGGGGCGCCCGCTCCGCCGAGGCGGCCAAGTGACCGAGGGCGTCGCCACCGGCCCGGCCCTCGAGGCCGTCGGGCTCGAGCGGCGCTTCGGGGAGACCCGGGCGCTCCGTGGGCTCTCCTTCCGCGTCGAGCGCGGCGAGCTCTACGGGCTCGTCGGCGCAGACGGGGCGGGGAAGACCACCGCGATGCGCGCGCTCACCGGGCTCATCGACCTCGACGCCGGCGAGGCGCGGGTGCTGGGCCTGCCGCCCACGAGCCCGCGCGTGCGCGAGCGGATTGGCCTCATGCCACAGCAGTACAGCCTCTACCGCGACCTCACCATCGACGAGAACCTGAAGTTCTTCGGCCGCCTCGCCGTGCTGCCCCGCAAGCTCTTCGAGGAGCGCCGGGCGCGGCTCCTCGACATCACGCGGCTCGCCCGGTTCGGCGACCGGCGCGCCGACCAGCTCTCCGGCGGCATGTACAAGAAGCTCGCGCTCGCGTGCGCGTTGCTGCACGAGCCGGAGCTCCTCCTGCTGGACGAGCCGACGAACGGCGTCGACCCGGTCTCGCGCCGCGAGCTCTGGGAGCTCCTCCACGGGTTCGTGGAGGCGGGCATGGCCGTCGTCGTCTCCACCCCGTACATGGACGAGGCGGAGCGCTGCTCGCGGGTGGGGCTCGTGCACGAGGGGCGGCTCCTCCTCGAGGGGCGGCCGCAGGAGCTCCTCGCCAGGAGCCGGAAGCCCACCTTCGAGGAGCTCTTCGTCTCGGCCATCCAGGAGGCCTCCACCGCTCCGGAGGCACCCGCCGTTCCGGAGGCGCAGCCGTGAGCGCGCCCACCGTCACCGCCCGGGACCTCACCCGCCGCTTCGGCGCGTTCACCGCCGTCGACCGCGTGAGCTTCGAGGTCGAGGAGGGCGAGATCTTCGGCTACCTCGGCGCGAACGGCGCCGGGAAGTCGACCACCATCCGCATGCTCATCGGGCTGCTGGCGCCGACGGGCGGGGTGGGCACGGTCGCGGGCCACGACGTCGGGAAGGACCCGGCCTCCGTGAAGCGCTCCATCGGCTACATGAGCCAGAAGTTCTCCCTCTACCTCGACCTCCCGGTCATGGAGAACCTCGTCTTCTTCGGCTCCGCCTACGGCCTCGAGGGCACCGCCCTCCGCCGGCGCGCGGCCGAGCTCCTCGAGCGGGTCGGGCTCACCGGCCACGAGGAGCAGACCACCGGCGACCTCCCGGGTGGCCTGCGCCAGCGGCTCGCGCTCGCGAGCGCGCTCCTCCACCGGCCGAAGGTCGTCTTCCTCGACGAGCCCACCGCGGGCGTGGATCCGGTCGCGCGGCGCGCGTTCTGGGACCTCATCCGCGAGCTCGCCGCGGGCGGCACGACCGTGTTCGTCACCACGCACTACCTCGACGAGGCCGAGTACTGCCGGCGCATCGGCCTCATGGTCGACGGCAAGCTCGTCGCGCTCGACACGCCCTCGGGCCTGAAGCGCACCTGGGTGCCCGAGCGCGTCGTTCTCGCGCGCGGGGCCGGGCTCGGCGGGGCGCTGCCGGCCCTGCGCGCGCTCCCCGGCGTGCGGTCGGCCGAGCCGTTCGGCGCCGCGGTGCACGTGCGGGTCGATCCCGCCGCGCTCGACGCCGGCGCGGTCGCGGCGGCGCTCGCCCGGGCGGGCGCGCGCGAGGTGCAGGCCGAGGAGGTGCAGGCCTCGCTCGAGGACGTCTTCCTCGCGGTGGTCGGCGCGGGCGTCAAGAAGGGTGCCGCATGAGCGACGGGACCCTCAGCCAGGCCGAGCGCCTCCGCCGCTCCCTCGTCCGCATCGGCGCCATGGCCGCGAAGGAGACCATCCACGTCCGCCGCGATCCGCGCACGCTCGTGCTCGCGCTCGTGATGCCGGTCGCGCTCCTGTTCCTGTTCGGCTACGGGGTCTCCACCGACCTCGACCACCTTCCGGTGGTCGTCGCCGATCGCGACGCCTCGGAGGCCTCGCGCGCGCTCACCCGCTCGCTCGGCGCCGCGGGCGAGCTCGCCGTGGTGGGCCAGGTCGCGCCCGGCGACGCCGAGCCGCTCTTCCGGAAGGGCGCCGCCGTCGCCGCCTTCGAGATCCCCCGCGGCTACGCGGCCGACCTCGCGGGCGGGAAGCGCACGAAGGTCCAGCTCCTCGTCGACGGCTCCGACCCCGTGGTCGCGAACCAGGTCCTCGCGAAGGCCGACGGCATCGTCCGCGGGGTGACCCGCGGCCTCGCCGGCGTGGAGGCCACCCGCCTCGAGCCGCCGCTCCAGGTGAAGGTCTGGACGCTCTACAACCCGGAGGGCCGCTCGGCGGTGTTCATGGTGCCGGGGCTCACCGCGCTCCTCCTCGCCATCACCGCCGTCATGCTCACGGCGCTCGCCATCGCCGGCGAGTGGGAGCGCGGCTCGATGGAGCAGCTCTTCGCGACGCCGGTCGGGCGCTTCGAGATCATCCTGGGGAAGCTCCTGCCGTACCTCGTGCTGGGCCTCCTCGCGCTCCTCCTCGTGATCGCGGTCGGCATGTTCGTCTTCGAGGTCCCGGCGCGCGGGCCCACCCTCGTGGTGTTCCTGCTCGGCTTCGTGTTCCTCGCCGGCATGCTCGGGCAGGGGCTCCTCATCTCGGTCGTGACGAAGAACCAGCTCGTGGCGACCCAGGGCGGCGCGCTCTCGGCGATGCTCCCCTCGGTGATCCTCTCCGGGATGATCTTCCCCATCGAGAGCATGCCGGTGCCGCTGCAGCTCCTCTCCCGGATCATCCCGGCGCGGTACCTCGTCCACGGGCTCCGCGGCGTGCTCCTCAAGGGGAACGGGCTCGGCGTCGTGTGGCCCGACCTCCTCGCCATGACCCTCTTCACCGTCGTGATCCTCGCGATCGCCACGGCCCGCTTCCAGCGGAGGCTCGCGTGACCCCCACCCCGGAGCGCAGCGGGCCGTCGCCGCGGCTGCAGGTCGCCGCGGTCTTCCGCAAGGAGATGCGCCAGACCGTCCGCGACCGCCGCGTGATGTTCATGGTCATCGCCGCGCCGCTCGTGCAGACGATGATCTTCGGCTTCGCCGTCAACTTCGACGTCGACGACGTGCCGACGGTGCTCGTCGACCTCGACCGGAGCGCCGAGAGCCGCGAGCACGCGCGCCGGCTCCTCGCCGACGGCACGCTGCGCGCGCGCGCCGAGGCGGGCTCCGCCGGGGAGGCCGTGCGCCTCGTCGACGACGGCCGGGCCGCCGCGGCGCTCGTGCTCCCCTCCGGCCTCGGGGCCGACCTCGCCGCGCACCGGCCCGCCGAGGTGCAGGTGCTCCTCGACGGCACCGATCCCAACCGCGCCTCCACCGCCGGCGCCGCCGCCTCGCGCTACTTCGGGGAGCGCGCCGAGGCGCTCATGCGCGAGCGGCTGCGCGCCGCCGGCCGGCCGGAGCCCGCGCAGATCGAGCTCGTCCCGCGCGTCGCGTACAACCCGCGGCTCAAGACGGCGCCGTACCTCGTCCCCGGCATCGCCGCGATGCTCCTCGTCATCGTGACCACCCTCGTCACCGCGATGGGCCTCAGCCGCGAGCGCGAGAACGGCACGATGGAGCAGGTGCTCGTGACCCCGATCCAGCCGCTGTGGCTGCTCCTCGGGAAGCTCCTCCCGTTCCTCATGTTCGGCCTCATCGACATGGCGCTCCTCATCGCCGCCGGCACCTGGGTCTTCGAGGTGCCGCTGCGCGGGAGCCTCCTCGTCGGCCTGGTGGGCGTGGCGCTCTACCTCTTCTCCACGCTCGGCATGGGGCTGTTCATCTCCACCGTCTCGCAGACCCAGCAGCAGGCGTTCCTCGGCGGCTTCCTCTTCATGATGCCCGCCATCCTGCTGTCCGGCGTGATGACGCCCATCCGCGCGATGCCGGGCTGGCTGCAGGCGGTCACGTACCTCAACCCGCTCCGGCACTTCGCCGAGGTCATGCGCGGGGTGCTCCTGCGCGGGGCCGGCCTCGCGGATCTCTGGTTCCAGCTGGCCGCGCTCGCGGTCCTGGGGCTCGGCCTCATGGGGCTCGCGGCGGTGCGGTTCAGGACGCAGCTCGCGTAGCCCGCCCGGCGTTGCGAGTTGCATGTAGGCCTCGCGCCGATCGTACCGGACGGTGCATGACCTCTCGGGGTTCGGATTGCGCCACCCGCCGGCCGTGTTGTTAGGCTCGGAGCACCCACGACGGAGGGTATGGCCATGACGGACAGGAGCCTCTCCGGCCTCTCGACGAGGCCCTTGCTGGCGATCGGCGCGGCGGCGCTGCTCGCGGTCTCGGCCTGCGGCGGCGGCACGGCGAGGACCTCCCCGCAGCGGAGCGGCGGCGCGATCGAGGGCACCGTGCTCGGCGCGGGCAACCAGGCGCTGAAGGTCCAGGTCGGCGGCGGACCGTCCACCACCACCGACGCCGCGGGCGCCTTCGCCCTCGACGGCGTGCCCGCGGGCGCGAGCGAGCTCACCTTCTCGGGCGCCGGGGTCCAGGCCCGGCTCGGCATCGCGACCGTCCTCGCGGGCGAGTACCGGCAGGTGACGGTCGCGCTCACCGGCTCGACCGCCTCCGAGCGGTGCGAGCGCACCGGCACCGAGTTCAGCGGGCCCATCGAGAGCGTCGACGCGACGGGCAAGACCATCACGGTCGCGGGCCGCGTCGTCGCGATCACCGACGCGACCGTCCTCCGGAGCGGACGGGACGCGGCGGCGTTCGGCGACCTCGCGGTCGGTCAGCTCGTCGAGGTCGAGGGCACGCTGCAGGCGGACGGCACGGTCGCGGCGCAGCGGGTCGAGGTCCGGCCCGACCCGGGCCCGGGCGACGCACCGGGCGGCCTCGCCCTCGTGGGGACGCTCGAGGCGGTCGACGGCACGAACCTGACGGTGGACGGCCAGAAGGTCGACGCCTCGAAGGCGCGCATCGTGAGCCGGGACCAGGCGATCGCGATCGCGGACCTGCGGATCGGCGACCGGGTGCTCGTCCGCGGCGTGGCGGACGCGGCGGGCGTGATCCTGGCGGGCGTCGTGCGCGTGCTCGGCGGCCAAGGGATGCCGGACGACTTCCACGTGGCGGGCAGGGTGTCGGCGGTCGACGCCGCCGGGAAGACCTTCACCGTGGGCGACACGAAGGTCGGCGTGGACGATCACACGGCGTGGACGGGCGTGGCCGGGCTCGCCGACGTGCAGGTCGGCCAGTTCGCCGACGCGGAGGTGACGAAGCAGCCCGACGGCTCGCTCCTCGCCGCCGAGGTGCACGTGCTCGCGCTCCGGCCGCCCTCGCCGGACCTCGTGGAGCTCCACGGCGCGGTCCAGGCGGTCGGCTCCGACTCCCTCACGCTCGAGGTCCAGGCCGGGCCCATGGGCCTCGACCTCGCCCACCGCGCTCGTGGAGGTGCTCGTCGACGCGAACACGAAGATCATGCGCGGCACGGCCGTCATCGCCCTCGCCGACGTGAAGGTGGGCGAGTTCGCGGGCGCGCTCGCGCGGAGGGCCGCCGACGCGACGCTCACGGCGGTCGCGATCCAGCTCATGCCCGCGCCTCCGCCCGCCGTCCTCGGCTTCCGCGGGACCGTGAAGGGGGTCGGGGCCGACAGCGTCACGCTCACGGTCGAGCCCATCGGCATGGTGACGACCTCGGCCGCCATCGACGTGACGCTGCTCGTGAACGCCGAGACGAAGCTCCTCCGGGGCACGGCCGTGATCGGCCTCTCCGACCTGAAGGTCGGGGAGCCCGCCGCGGCGATGGCCACGAAGAACGCCGACGGCACGCTCACGGCGCTCTCGATCCTGGTCGCGCCCGCCGCGCCGCCGCCCACGGTCGACCACGTGACCGGCCCGATCGGCACGGCGGACGTCGCGGGCAAGACGGTGGTGGTGGGTGGGAAGACCCTCGCCGTGGACGCCGCCACGGTGATCATGCAGGGCATGAAGCCGATCGGCCTCGCCGACCTCGTCACCGGCGAGTCCGCCGACGCCGTCGTCACGCCGCTCGCCGACGGCACGCTGCTCGCGAAGTTCGTCTGGGTGATGCCGCCGCACATGTAGCGGCGGGCCTGGTCTCTACAGGAAGTACCCCCTGAGGAAGAACAGCCCCTCGGTCGAGGAGGAGTGGCCGCCCTTCGTCGACGAGGCTCCAGCGGGTGAGTTCACGTGCCGGCTCCCGAGCGCGGAGTACTGCACCTGCACCTCGAGGCCGAGCGTGAACGCCGCGCCCAGGAGGTATTCGAGACCCCCGACGCCCGCGACGGTCACGTTCATCGCCGAGATCTCGGAGTCGAGGCCGGTCGCCCGCAGCTTCGTCCAGGTCACCGCTGCGCGCGCACCCATGTAACCTTCCAGGTCCGGCTTCAGGGCGCCGCCTCCGAGCATCCCCAGCCCGAGGACGAGGCTGGACCCCCGCTCTCCCTGAGCCTCGTCCTCCAGCGAGGCCCAGCCGACCGTCGGCTCGAGCCGGTACCGCGCGTCCACGGGCACGAGCACGTAGACCTGGGACGCAGGCACGGCGCTGTTGAGCGAGGAGAGGTACGACCCCACGAGGCCGGTGTTCAGGGACACTCCCAGCCCGAGCCGGTGCCGGGGCGGGGGAAGCTCACCGGGCTCGGCGGCGGCGCTGGCCGCGGCCGCGAGCAAGGAGGCGGCGAGGGCGAGGCGGAGCAGCGTCATGAGGACTCCCGGGGCGCAGATTCACGCGCAGCGTGTCCTCCGTGGGGTGCTCCGTCAAGGATATTGAGGATAACCATCATGGCTACTATAGATAGCCCAGCGGGATTGGAGCCCGCCCCCCCGTGTTCCTCGGCCACTACGGACTCGCCCTCGCCTCGAAGCGCGCCGCCCCGCGGGCCGGCCTCGGCACCCTCGTCCTCGCCGGCAACCTCGCCGACTGCCTGTGGCCGGTGCTGCTCCTCCTCGGCCTCGAGAAGGTGACGATCGTCCCTGGCCTCATGGCCGCGTCCGACCTCGACTTCGAGTCGTATCCCTGGTCGCACAGCCTCCTCACCATCACGCTCGTGGGCGCCCTGTTCGGCCTCGGCGTGTGGGCGTGGGGGAGGGACCTCCGCACCGCGCTCGTCTCGGGCGCGCTCGTGCCGGCGCACTGGCTGCTGGACCTCCCGTTCCACCGGCCGGACCTGCCGCTCTGGCCGGGCGGGCCGAAGCTCGGGCTGGGTCTCTGGAACGTGGTGCCGGTCACCGTCGCGGCGGAGCTCCTCTCGCTCGCGCTCGGCGTCGCGGTGTACCTCCGGGCGACGCGCGCCACCGATCGGGCCGGCACCTTCGCGCTCTTCGCGATGGTCGCCTTCATGGTCGTGGTCTTCGCGTCCTCGGTGGGCGGCCCGCCGCCACCCGGCCCCGAGGTCATCGCCTGGATGGGGCTCTCGCTCTGGCTGTTCGTGCCGTGGGCGTGGTGGATCGACCGGCACCGCGCACCCGCCGCCGTCGCGCCGCCCGCGTCCGCCGCCGCCTGAGGGGCCTCGCTCGTGCCCACCGTCCCGAAGACGTCGGAGGCCGAGATCCTCGCCGAGGCCCGCCGCCTCGTCGCCCGCGACGGCGCCGCGGCCTTCTCCCTCGGCGAGCTCGCCGCCGCCGTCGGCGTGAAGGCGCCGTCGCTCTACAAGCGCTTCTCCGGCGGCCGCGAGGCGATCCTGCGCGGCGTGGCCGGCGCGGTCGGCCGCGAGCTCGCGGAGCGCCTCCTCGCCGCGGCGGGGAAGGGGAGCCTGGAGGCGCGGCTGCGGGCGGTGGCCCGCGCGCAGCGGGCGTTCGCGCGGAGGGAGCCGCGCCTCTACGCGCTCGTCTTCGCGCCCACCTCCGAGGCGGCGGCCCCCGCGGCCGGTCCGCCCGCGGGGGCGATGCAGGGCCTGCTCGCGCTCCTCGGCGAGTGGATGGGCGGCGGGGCGGAGGTGCTCGAGGGGGCGCGGCTCCTCGTGGCGTTCACCCACGGCTTCGCCGGCATGGAGGCCTCGGGGGCCTTCCGCCTCGGCGGCGACGTCGAGGCGGCGTTCGAGTTCGGGCTCGACCGGATCCTGGGCTCGCTCCGGGGCCGGAAGAGGGCGGTCCGGGCGTCCGGCGGCCGGGGCCCCAACGGGCCGTCGCCACCGCGATGAGGAGGGGGTAACACCGACCGTACACCTCCGGAGGGAGCACCCCATGGCGAAGAAGAGGCCGGCGAAGCCGAAGGTCCGCGCGCGCAAGGCGGCTCCGCGCAAGAAGCAGGTCGAGGCGATCCCGAAGCGCTACGGCGTGCTCGTCCCTTCGCTCACCGTGCGCGGCTGCGCCGACGCGCTCGCCTTCTACGCGAAGGCGTTCGGGGCGAAGGAGCTCGGCGGCCGTGCGCAGGGGCCGGACGGTCGGATCATGCACGCCGAGTTCAGGATCGGCGACCGGGTCGTCATGATCGCCGACGAGTTCCCGGAGATGGGCTCGAAGAGCCCGCAGGCCCTCGGCGGCTCCCCGGCGAGCCTGCTCCTCTACGTCAAGGACGTGGACGCCGCATTCCGGCGGGCGGTCGACGCCGGCGCCAAGGTCACCATGCCGCTCGAGGACCAGTTCTGGGGAGACCGGTACGGCCGCGTCGTCGACCCCTTCGGCCACGACTGGCAGCTCGCGACCCACAAGGAGGACGTCTCGCCGAAGGAGATGATGCGCCGCATGGCCGCCCTGCCCCCGCCGCCCGGCGCGGGTGGCTGACCGGAGGAGGAACGATGGCCAGAGCTCCCTCGAAGAAGAAGGTGAAGAAGGCGAAGCGGGCCACGACGCGGCGGCGGACGTCCGGCAAGAGGCCGCGCCGGGCCCGGGCTGCCCCGCTCGAGCCGGTGCGCGGCGCCTCCCGCAGCGACGTGGGGGACGTCCGCATCGAGATCGGCCGGGCCTGGGACGCCCGGGTGAAGCGGATCGTCTACCCCCCGGGCTTCCGCTGGTCGGTGCACATGCGGCCGAAGGTCGGCACGGACCTCTGCACGCACGGCCACGTCGGCTTCCTCGTCAGCGGCGCGATCCGCATCGACTACCCCGACGGCTGCCGCGTCGACCTCGTGGCGCCCCAGGTGGTGGCGATCGAGCCCGGCCACGACGGCGCGGTCGTCGGCGACGGGCCCGCGGTGCTCATCGAGGTGGACTTCGAGCGGGCCACGGTGGAGCGGCTGGGCCTGCCTCCGGCGCACCGTCACGGCGTCGCCTGACCGAGCCCGGGAGGAACCGTGTCGACCGAGAGCCTGATGACCGCCGTCCTGGTGCTGGTGGCCGTGGCCGTGGGCGCGTTCGTGCCCGTGCTGCTGCAGCTGCAATCCACGCTCCACACGCTCGAGCGGACCCTCGAGAGCACGGGCCAGCGGCTGGATCGCGCGCTCGAGGTGGCGACCTCCGCGGCGGGCCGGGTCGACGCGCTCGCCGGCAAGGTCGAGGGGTCGGTGAAGATCGCCACGGCCCTCGCCGCCTCGGTGGGGCCCGCGCTCTCGGCGGCGATGCGCGCGCTCGCGGAGCAGCGCGGCGACGGGGCCGCGGAGCCGGAGGCGCCGGCCGGACCCGCCGCGCCCGGGGAGGTGTCGCCGTGAAGGAAGGGGAAGGCGGGTACGGCGGTGTCACCGTGCTCCTCGCGTTCCTGGGCGGCGCGGCGGTCGGCGCCGCGCTGGCGCTCCTCCTCGCGCCGCGATCCGGGGCCGAGGCCCGCAGGCGCCTCGCCGGCAAGGCCGGCGAGGTGGGCGACGCCGTCTCCCGCGGCGCGAAGGTCGCGCGGGAGGCGGCGCTCGCGGCAGAGGCCGCGTTCACGTCCGCGATGGCCGAGGAGGAGCCCCAGGCGGCGACGGGGAGGCCCGTCCGCCGCTGACGCGCGGCCTGCGTACCATCGCGAGGCGCTGCTCCGGGCTCGGCAAGGCGGCACGCTCCTCGCGGAGGATCGCGCGGAGCTCGGGGCCGCACCCCGACTCCTCCACGCGCGTGAAGCCCGCGCGCTCGTACATCGGCGCGTTCCAGGGGAGGTGCGCGTACGTCGTCAGCCAGAGCGCACCCGCGCGTTCGCTCCAGGCGAGCGCCCGCGCGAGCAGCGCCCGCCCGACGCCGCGCCGCATCGCGCGACGCACGACGGAGAGCTGGTCGACGTAGGGCTGCCCGTCGACGAACCCCAGCGCGACGAAGCCGACCGCCTCGCCCTGCGCGTCGACCGCGAGCTCGACCCGGTGAGCCTCGGCCGCCCTGCGCCAGCGCGCCTGCTCCGCGTCGACGAAGGCCCGGATCGCGGGGCCCGAGAAGTCGAGCCCGGCCTCCTCGTAGAGCGTCGCGGCGTCGTCGTCGATGCGCACGAGCACGTCGAGCTCGGCGGGGGCCGCCTCGCGGAAGGTGACGGAAAGGGCGTGGATCATGGAGGTGAGTCGCGGGACCCCGGGGTTCGTTACGGGCGCGGCCCGCACCCGTGAGGTACTCCGGGACGCGAGGCCCAATTGGCGCCGATGGCTTCACTTGTGGTCCTGCCGGCCGGTGTGCTCCGCTGCACGCCATGAGGATCGGCCAGGCCGACGGTGACGTCCGGTACGTCCCGGATGAGGACGCCCCGCACGGCGCCACCTTCTGCTCCGTGGGCCACGAGTCGCGCTACCTGTGGGCCCGCGACGCCTTTCCGCTCGCGGGCGCCCGGGTCCTCGACTTCGGCTGCGGCTCGGGCTACGGGGTCGCGCTCCTCGCCGAGCGCGCCGGCGAGGTGCTCGGGCTCGACCGCTCCCCCGTCTCGATCGACCACGCGCGGCGCCGGTACGCGAAGCCCAACACGACGTTCGCGGTTGCGGACCTCGAGGACCCGCGCCTCCCCGTGACGCTCGCCGAGCGCTTCGACTTCGTCTTCTCGTTCGACGTGGTCGAGCACACCGAGCGCTACTACACGTTCGTCGAGAACGTCTCGCGGTTGCTCCGCCCGGGCGGCGTGGCGGTCATCGGGTGCCCGAACCGCGTCATGACCCTCGAGCTGAACGTCCGCTGGAACGTCCATCACGTGCAGGAGTTCACCCCGGCGCAGCTCGCGTGGCTGACCTCGCTCTACTTCGAACGCTGCGAGCTCCTGGGGCAGGACCTCGCGGACGAGCGCAAGCGCGCGGCGCTCGTCGGGGGCGTCGCCGACTCCCGGAAGAAGGGGCTGGCCCGCGCCGCGTGGAAGTGGCGTAGATCACTCGGGAAGCGGCTCCCTTTCCTGCGCGATCCGGCCGCGCGGCAGGCGGAGCGGTTCGCGAACGAGGACGTGCGGTTCTCCCCGCTCGACCCCGGTCAGGAGCCGGCTTCCCGCGCCTTCGGGCTCCTCGCGGTGTGCCGCTCGCCGCGGCCGCGGGCCCGCTGAGGGCGCCGGAGGGCTCCCGGCCCCTGCGCGCCCGCCCGGCCCGCGGTATAAACCGGCCGCGTGACCGCCCCCCCGGTCGTCTCCATCGAAAAGGTCTCGAAGCGGTTCAAGGCCTTCACGGCCGTCGACGGCGTCGACCTCGACGTGAGGGACGGCGAGATCTTCGCGCTGCTCGGCCCGAACGGCGCGGGGAAGACCACGCTCATCTCCATCGTGGCGGGCCTCCTCAGGGCCACCTCCGGCACCGTCACGGTGCTCGGGAAGGACGTCGTCCGGGACTACCGCTTCACGCGCCGTGCGATCGGCCTCGTGCCGCAGGAGCTCAACTTCGACCCCTTCCTCACGGTCGAGGAGACGCTGCGCTTCCAGGCCGGGTACTTCGGCCTGCGCCTCGCCGACGCACGCCTCGAGGAGATCCTGACCGCGCTCGACCTCGCGTCCAAGCGGGGCGAGAACACCCGCGCGCTCTCCGGCGGCATGAAGCGCCGCCTCCTCATCGGCAAGGCCCTCGTCCACGAGCCGAAGGTGCTCTTCCTCGACGAGCCGACCGCGGGCGTCGACGTGGAGCTCCGCCGCTCGCTCTGGGCCTACGTCCGCACGCTGCGCGCCCGCGGCACCACCGTCGTCCTCACGACGCACTACCTCGAGGAGGCCGAGGAGCTCGCCGACCGTGTCGGGGTCATCGACCACGGGAAGCTCGTGGTGGTCGAGGAGAAGGAGGCGCTGCTCCGCCGCTACGGCGGCCGGACGTTCCGGCTCGTGCTCGAGCGCCCGGCCGCCACGCTGCCGCCGGCGCTCGCCGAGCTCGGCGGGCGGCTCGAGGCCGGCGGCGCCGTGCTCTCGATCGAGGCCGGGGGCTCGGCGCAGCTCGGCCCGGCGCTGCGCGCCGTCCAGGCCGCGGGGCTCGAGGTGAAGGACGCCGAGACCCGCCGCACCACGCTCGAGGACGTGTTCGTCCGGCTCGTGTCGGGCGGGAGGGACGCAGCGTGATTGGCGTCGGCCTGCGCACGCTCGTCGCGAAGGAGACCCGCCGGTTCCTCCGGGTCCCCGGCCAGACCGTGCTCTCCCCGGTGGTCACGACCGCGCTCTACTTCGTGGTGTTCGGCTGGTCGCTCGGCGGGCGCCTGCGCGAGATCCACGGCGTGCCCTACGCGCAGTTCATCGTGCCCGGCCTCGTCGCGCTCGGCGTCGTCACGAACGCCTACCTCAACACCGCCTCCTCGATGTTCGTGATGAAGCTGCAGGGCACCATCGTGGACCTGCTGGTCTCGCCGCTCGCCTACGCGGAGATCCTCGTCGGCATGGTGGTCGCGGCGGTCGTCCGCGGCTTCATCGTGGGCGGCGTGACCTGGCTCGTCGCGGGCGTCTTCGAGGGCTTCGAGCTCGCCCACCCGCTGCTCGCGCTCGGCCTGCTCGTGCTCGCCGCCATCGGCTTCGCCTCGGTGGGGCTCATCACCGCCATCTGGGCGAAGAGCTTCGAGCAGGTGAACGTGGTGCCGACGTTCATCATCACGCCGCTCACCTTCCTCGGCGGCGTCTTCTACTCGGTCGACATGCTGCCGCCGGGCCTGCGCGCGTTCACGCTCTGGAACCCGGTCTTCTACATGGTCGACGGGCTCCGCTACGGGATGCTCGGCGTCTCCGACACTTCCCCCTGGGCCGGGCTCGCGGCGCTCGGCCTCCTCGCGGTCGTCGCGACGGGCGCGGCCTACGCCATCCTCCGCTCCGGCTGGCGGCTCCGCGGCTGAACGCCGCACGGATCCCCGCGGGGCGGCCGAGGTCTCCGGGCGTTTACGAGGACGGACGCAAGGGTTGCGTGCGCCCCTTACCGAAAAGGCCCCCCCGGCGGGATCGAAACCCCGGCCACCTGAGTTATAAAGCGGTCCCCGTAACCGCCTGACCCACTCCCAGGAGTTCAAGATGCGTCGCCTGTCCACCGTCGTCCTCGCCGCGCTGGCGCTCGCCGCGTGCAAGAAGCAGGAGCCCGTCACGACGGCCGCCGCCCCCACCGCGGCGATGCCGGCCCCGCCCGCCGGGATGACCGAGGTGAAGGGCAAGGTGCTCGAGAAGCTCGACGCGCCGCCCTACAGCTACCTCAAGATCGCCGCCACCCAGGGCGAGACCTGGACCGCCGTCCCGAAGACCGACGCCGCGGTCGGCGCCGAGGTGACGGTCGCCGGCGCGATCCCGATGAAGGACTTCGAGTCGAAGACCCTCAACCGGAAGTTCGAGCTCGTGTACTTCGGCTCGCTCGGCGGCTCGCCCGCCGTCCCGCACGCGCAGGGCGGCCCGCCGCCGACCGGCGGGATGCCCGGCGGCATGGGCGGCGGGATGCCGCCCCCCGGTATGGGCGGCGCGCCCACGGGCGGCATGCCCGACATGGCCGCGCAGCACGCGGCCGCGGCGAACGTGCCCGACGTCGGCGACGTGAAGGTCGACAAGGCCACCGGCGCGGACGCCCGCACGATCGCCGAGGTCCACGCGCAGCGCACCGCGCTCAAGGACAAGGCCGTCTCGGTCCGCGGCAAGGTCGTGAAGTTCAACGAGGGCATCATGGGCCGCAACTGGCTCCACCTCCGCGACGGCACCGGCGCCGCCAACACGAACGACCTCACCGTCACCACGAACGAGAAGGTCAACGTGGGCGACGTCGTCGTCGTGAAGGGCAAGGTCCAGGTCGACAAGGACTTCGGCACGGGCCACCCGTACCCGGTCATCGTCGAGGACGCGAAGCTCGGGAAGTAGGACCGACCTCTCGGTGACCCGCCGTCCGTCACGCCCTGTCCCAGGTTCGTCGTAGGCTGGGGCCGGCGTGACGAACGGCACCGAAGAGACCGAGGCGCGAGATCGGCGCGCCCTCGAGGAGCAGATCGCGCAGCTCGGCCAGGAGTGGCGGGGCGGCGATCGGAGCCCCGAGGCGCGCCGCTCGTGTCTCGAGCGCCTGACGGCGCTCCGCGCGCGCTGGCGGGCGAGGCCCGCGCTCTTCACGCCGGCCTCGATCGACCGCCTCCGCGCGCTGGCGCGCGAGCTCGAGGCCGCGCCGGCCCGTCGCGAGCAGTCCTCGCTGCCGCTCGCGGCGCCGCCCGCCATCCCGGCCGCCGAGGCCGCGGAGCGCGCCCGCGAGGTTCTGCGGGCGACCTTCGGCCACGCCGCCTGGCGGCCGGGGCAGGCGCCGATCGTCGAGGCGGTGCTGAAGGGGCGCGACTGCGTCGGCGTGATGCCGACCGGCGCCGGCAAGTCGCTCACCTACCAGATCCCGGCGCGCCTCCTCGGCGGCACGACGCTCGTCATCTCGCCGCTCATCGCGCTCATGAAGGACCAGGTCGACGCGATGTCGCGGGTGGGCCTGCGCGCGGCCTTCCTCAACTCGAGCCTCGCGCCGGAGGAGCGCCGCGACCGCGTGCGCGCGCTCCGCCGCGGCGAGCTCGAGCTCCTCTACGCGGCGCCGGAGGGGCTCGAGGCCTCGGTGGGGAGCGCGCTCGAGGGCGTGAAGCTCTCGCTCCTCGCCGTCGACGAGGCCCACTGCATCAGCGCCTGGGGCCACGACTTCCGCCCCGCCTACCGCAACCTCGCCGGGCTGCGCGAGCGCTTCGGCGCGCCGGTGCTCGCGCTCACCGCGACCGCGACGCCCGAGGTCGTGCGCGACATCGCCCGGCAGCTCGCGATGAAGGACCCGCTCGTCGTGAAGGGCTCCTTCCTCCGCAAGAACCTGCGCATCCACGCCATGAAGAAGGGCGAGGGCGTCACCGCGCGCGAGGCGATCCTGCGCATCGTCCGCGCGCGGCGCGGGGAGAGCGGCATCGTCTACGCCCTGTCGCGCAAGTCCACCGAGGAGATCGCGACGATGCTGCGCGGCCACCGCATCCGCGCGGAGGCCTACCACGCCGGGCTCGAGCCCGAGCAGCGCGCGCGGGTGCAGGACGCCTTCCAGGCGGGGGCGCTCGACGTCGTCGTCGCGACCGTCGCGTTCGGGATGGGCATCGACAAGCCGGACATCCGCTACGTCGTGCACCGCGACCTCCCGCGCACGATCGAGGCCTACTACCAGGAGATTGGCCGCGCCGGTCGCGACGGGAAGCCGTCCGACGTCGTGATGCTGTACTCCTGGGCCGACGTGATGAGCTGGGAGCGGCTCCTCGACGGGGAGGACGCGGAGGTCGCGGGCTGGCAGCGCGCGCAGGTGCGGGCGATGTTCCGGCTCGCCGAGGGCGAGGGCTGCCGGCACGCCGCGCTGGTGGGGCACTTCGGCGAGGACGCCGAGGCCTGCGGCGACGCCTGCGATCGGTGCACCGGCGCCGAGATCATGGCGTCGGCGCCGCCGGTGCCGGGGAAGGGACGGTCGCGGAAGAACGCGGGGCGTCCCTCGTCTCCGGGTCCGCTTCGCGGACCCTACGCTCGGGACGAACGGACGGACGCCGAGGCTGCCGATTCTGTTCGAGGCCCTCCGCGCCTGGCGGAGCGCGACCGCGCGCGCGAAGGGTGTCCCGGCCTACGTCGTCTTCCCGGACGCGACGCTCGCCGCGATTGCCGAGGCGCGCCCGCGAGACCTCGACGCGCTCGGGGAGATCAGCGGGATCGGCCCGAAGAAGCTGGCCGAGCACGGCGAGGCGGTGCTGGGCCTCGTGAAGCAGGCCTGACCGCTACAGTCCCACGTAGGTCCCGTAGTCCACCTTCAGCACGAGCGAGAACATCGCGCCGATGGTGGCGGTGAACTCCGGCATCGGGGCGTCGTAGATGAGCTCCGCGCGCCCCTTGAACTTCGTGCCCTGCAGGTAGGAGCCGAGGTCGAGGTTCGCGTTGCCGCTCACCGTGAAGCTCTGCACGTGGGGCGCCGACCGGTAGTACGAGGCGGCGGTGATCATCCGCGTCGGGTCGGCGGGGTCGACGAGCTTCAGCGTCACCGACTTCACGCCGCCGAGGTCGTTCACGCCCGCGTCGATCTTCATGTTCATCTGCGTCATGCGCAGGTCGACGTCGACGTTCTTCTCGCCGAGGAGCGGCACCGAGTCGCCGAGGTCGTACTCGAGCTCGGTGAAGAGGCAGTTCGTGCCGCAGGAGATGTTGGGCGTGGGGAGGCCGGTGAAGGCGGGCACCGTCTGGCCGGGCAGGGTGACCTCGAGCTCGGGGATGGTCACCTCGACGTAGAGCAGCGGGCCGCCGCAGGCCACGAGGAGGGCCAGCGCGGCGGCGAGGAGCGTGGGCTTCGAGCGGCGCATGGGGTCGTCCCTAGAACCAGTACTGGAAGCCGAGCTTCAGCGCGGGCGCCGTCGCCGTGAACCGAGGATCGGTGAACTTCACCGAGGTCGTGCCGCCCTGGCCGTTGTCCTGCGTGAACGTGCCCGAGCCGTGCGTCGCGAGCGACATGCGCGCGAGCCCGAGGCGCAGCGCGAAGGAGAAGCCCCGCGGGCTCCCGAACTCGAACCCGAGCAGGGCCGCCGCGTAGTTGAGCGAGATCTTCTGGAGGAGCGGCTTCATCTCGTCCGGGACGCTGCCGCCGCCCTTCACGAACTGCGCGACGTCGGTCGAGAAGTAGCGCCCCGCCTCGACCGAGAGCACCGGCGTGATGCCCCAGTTGGCGAGCGCGACGCCCGCGCCGCCCTGGAAGCCGAACGCGGCGTAATTCCAGGCCGGGCCGGCCCAGAGCCGGATGAACGGGATGGGGCGGTAGATGACGTCGAGGTTCACGCCGCCCGGGATGCCGGCGTCGATCGCCGTGCCCCACTCCGGATAGCCGGGGTCGGCGACCGGCACGGCGACGGCGGGCGGAGGCGCTGCGGCGGGCGTCGCGGGCGCCGGCTTCGCCGGGGCCGCGGTCGCGGGCTGGGCCTCGCCGGACGCGGCGGGCTTCGAGGTCGAGGTCGTCGACGGAGCAGCCGTCGCGGCCGTCGTCGGCTTCGGCGGGAGCTTTGGCTCGGCGAGGGTCGTCAGCGCGAGCAGGGTGGCGGTGAGCACCAAGAGGAAGGGCCTCCGGTCGCGAGTGTAGACGCCGGGCGCGCCCCGCGATAGTCAGCGACCTCCTCCCACCACACCGCATCCCCCGCACCAGGGACACCCACCTACACCCCCTCATGGCCCTCCCGTCCACGCTGCACCGGTTCGAGCTGCGCATCGTCCACGCCGACGAGGGTCAGGAGCACGAGGTCTCGCTCTCCGCGGCGCGTCATCCGTCCGAGACGATCGAGCGGCTCTGGCTCCGCGTCGTCGCCGCGGGCTGGCTGTGGCGCGAGGGGCTCACCTTCGGGGCGGGCCTGTCCGACCCGGACGCGCCGGATCTCGTCGCGCCCACGCTCGACGGGCGGGTCGCGCTGCTCGCGCGCGTGGGCCGCCCCGAGCCGGCGCGCATCGAGCGCGACGTGAACCAGAACCGCGGCGCGCGCGTGGCGGTGCTGTTCGACGGGCCGCGGCGCCTGGAGGCTTTCGTGGAGGAGGCCCGGGCCGGGGGCATGAAGCGGCTCGCGCAGGTGGAGCTCGCCGCGCTCGAGCCGGAGCTCCTCCGCGCGCTCGCCGCGCACGATCAACGGAGGGTGAAGGCGACCCTCACCTTCGTGGAGGGGCACCTCTACGCCGAGGTCGACGGCGAGGCGGTCGACGGGCCGCTCGTCCGGGCGGCGGTCGAGCCTGGTTAGCCCGAAAGGGTTAGCCGGGTGAGGGTCTCAACCCCGCTGGTAATCCGGACCGGTTCCGTTTACATTCGGCGCCGAATCCGGACCGGAAGCGTCCACGAAGCTTTCGGCCGGGTCGTCCGAGCTCAGCCATGATCCGGATGTCGAGGCTCACCGACTACGCCATCGTGCTCCTCGCGCACCTCGCGCGGAGCGAGGGGACGCTCACCGCCCAGGAGCTCTCGGCGCGGTCGCGGGTGCCCCAGCCCACGGTGTCGAAGCTCGCGAAGGCCCTCTCCCGGGCCGGGCTCGTCACCTCGACCCGCGGCCGGCGGGGCGGCTACGGCCTCGCCCGCCCCGCCGAGCAGATCAGCGTCGCCGAGATCGTGGAGGCCCTCGAGGGGCCCATCGGCTTCACCGACTGCTCCACCCCCGGCCACGCCGCGTGCGACATCGAGCAGACCTGTCCGGCCAAGGCGAGCTGGGACCCGGTCACGCGCGCCGTACACGGCGCGCTCGCGGGCCTCTCGCTCGCCGCGCTCGCGCCCTACCGCGCCGGCGACGGCACCACCGCCGCCGGCGAGGCCGCCGCGCCCTCGCCCACCGATCCCCCGCTCGTCCGCATCGGAGCACCGTCATGAGCACCACCGACGAACTGAAGCAGCTGACGGAGCAGAAGTACCAGTACGGCTTCGTCACCGAGATCGACGAGGACAAGATCCCGAAGGGTCTGTCCGAGGAGATCATCCGGATCATCTCGAGGAAGAAGAACGAGCCCGCCTTCATGCTCGAGTGGCGGCTCGGCGCGTACCGCCGCTGGCTCGAGATGCAGGAGCCGGAGTGGGCGAACGTCCACTACGCGAAGATCGACTACCAGGACATCGTCTACTACTCGGCGCCGAAGGCGAAGAAGGAGCTCGCCTCGATGGACGAGGTCGACCCCGAGCTGAAGCGGGCGTTCGACAAGCTCGGCATCCCGCTCGTCGAGCAGCAGCGCCTCGCCGGCGTCGCGGTCGACGCGGTCTTCGACTCGGTCTCGGTCGCGACGACCTACAAGAAGAAGCTCTACGACCTCGGCATCATCTTCTGCTCGTTCTCCGAGGCGGTGCGGGAGCACCCGGCGCTCGTCGAGAAGTACCTCGGCTCGGTCGTGCCGGTGACCGACAACTACTTCGCGGCGCTCAACAGCGCGGTCTTCTCCGACGGCTCGTTCGTCTACGTGCCGAAGGGCGTGCGCTGCCCGATGGAGCTGTCGACCTACTTCCGCATCAACGCGAAGGACACCGGCCAGTTCGAGCGCACGCTCCTCGTGGCCGACGAGGGCGCCTACGTCTCGTACCTCGAGGGCTGCACCGCCCCGCAGCGCGACGAGAACCAGCTGCACGCCGCGGTGGTCGAGCTCGTCGCGCTCGACGGCGCGCACATCAAGTACTCGACCGTGCAGAACTGGTACCCGGGCGACGCCGAGGGCCGGGGCGGCATCTACAACTTCGTGACGAAGCGCGGGAAGGCCATGAACCGCGCGAAGATCAGCTGGACCCAGGTCGAGACGGGCTCCGCGATCACCTGGAAGTACCCGTCCTGCATCCTGCAGGGCGACGACAGCGTGGGCGAGTTCTACTCGGTCGCGCTCACGAACCACCGGCAGCAGGCCGACACCGGCACGAAGATGATCCACCTCGGGCGGAACACCCGCTCGACCATCGTCTCGAAGGGCATCAGCGCCGGCCGCGGGCAGAACACCTACCGCGGCCTCGTGCGCATGCAGAAGGGGGCGGAGGGCGCCCGGAATCACTCCCAGTGTGACTCGCTCCTCATCGGCGACACCTGCGGCGCCCACACGTTCCCGTACATCGAGGTGCGCAACCCGACCGCCAAGGTCGAGCACGAGGCCACCACCTCGAAGATCAGCGAGGACCAGCTTCTTCTACTGCCGCCAGCGCGGGCTGTCGGACGAGGACGCGGTCTCGATGATCGTGAACGGGTTCGCGAAGGAGGTGCTGAAGGAGCTCCCCATGGAGTTCGCGGTGGAGGCCCAGAAGCTCCTCGGCATGTCACTCGAAGGAAGCGTGGGGTAGTCACGGATGACGACGGACGCGAAGCAGACGCTGCTCGAGGTCGCGGGGCTCACCGCCCGCATCGGCGAGAAGGACATCCTGAAGGGTGTGAACCTCGTGCTCCGGCCGGGCGAGGTGCACGCGATCATGGGGCCGAACGGCTCCGGCAAGTCGACGCTCGCGAGCGTGCTCGCGGGGCGGCCCAACTACGAGGTCACCGGCGGCAAGGCCACCTACCTCGGCGAGGACCTCCTCGCGCTCGCGCCCGAGGCGCGCGCCGCGAAGGGCGTGTTCCTGGGCTTCCAGTACCCGGTGGAGATCCCGGGCGTCGGCAACCTCTTCTTCCTCCGCACCGCGCTCAACGCCGTCCGCCGCGCGCGCGGCGAGGAGGAGCTCGACGCGATGGACTTCCTCTCCCTCGCCAAGGAGAAGATGAAGCTCGTCGAGCTCGACCCGGCCTTCGGCAGCCGCTCGGTCAACGAGGGCTTCTCCGGCGGCGAGAAAAAGCGCAACGAGGTCTTCCAGATGGCGGTGCTCGAGCCCCGCCTCGCGATCCTCGACGAGATCGACTCCGGCCTCGACATCGACGCGCTCCGCGTCGTCGCGAAGGGCGTGAACGCGCTCCGCCGCTCCGACCGCGCCATCCTGCTCGTCACCCACTACAAGCGGCTCCTCGAGTACATCCCGCCCGACCACGTGCACGTGATGGCGGCCGGCAGGATCGTCCGCTCCGGCGGGCCGGAGATGGCGGAGGAGCTCGAGAAGACAGGCTACGCCTGGGTCGCCGGGCAGACGCCCGAGGTCGCAGCCGGCGGGAAGGCAGCGCGGCCGTGACCACCCCCGCGCACCAGAGCCTCGTCGCGGCCTACGCCGCGCGGCCGGGCGAGCCCGCGTGGCTCGCCGACGCGCGGAAGGCGGCGCTGGGCCGGCTCGAGGCGCTCGGCCTCCCGACGCAGAAGCTCGAGGACTGGCGCTTCACGAGCCTCTCCGCGCTCACCGCGGAGCGCTTCGCCCGGCCGGCGCCGGTCGAGGGCGCCGTCGCGGCGCTCCCGGCCGCCGACGGACCCCGGCTCGTCTTCGTGAACGGCCGCCTGCGACCGGACCTCTCGTCCACCGCCGGGCTGCCCGCGGGCGCGCTCGCGACCACGCTCGCCGACGCCCTGAAGCAGGCGCCCGAGAAGGTGAAGCCGCACCTCGGCCGGCTCGCGCTCGCCGACGGCCACGCCTTCGTCGCGGCCAACACCGCGCTCTTCGACGACGGCGCGTTCGTGTACCTGCCGCCCGGGGTGAAGTCCGGCGCGATCGCGCTCGTCCACGTGACCGCGCCCGAGGCCGCGCCCGTCGCGAGCTTCCCGCGCACGCTCGTCGTCGCCGGGGCGGGCGCCGAGGCGGCGGTCGAGGAGCTCTTCCTCGGCGCCGGCGCCGCGGCGTACCTCACCGGCGCCGTCACCGAGCTCATGCTCGGCGAGGGCGCGAAGGTGGAGCACCTGCGCCTGCAGGTCGAGGCGCCCGGCGCGTTCCACGTCGGGGTCGTCGCGGCCGAGCAGGCCGCCGGGGCGAGCCTGTCGGCGCACGCGTTCTCGCTCGGCGGGCGGCTCTCCCGCTCGGAGCTCCGCACCCGGCTCGCGGGGGAGGGCGCCGCCGTCGCCGCGAACGGCCTGTACATGGCCGACGGCGCGCAGCTCGTCGACAACTTCTCCTGGGTCGAGCACGCCGTCCCGCGCTGCACCACCGCCGAGACCTACAAGGGCATCCTCGACGGCAAGGCGCGCGGCGTCTTCTCGGGCCGCATCGTCGTGCAGCCGAACGCGCAGAAGACGCAGGCGTACCAGATGAACTCGAACCTGCTCCTGTCCGACGACGCCGTCGTCGACACGAAGCCGCAGCTCGAGATCTTCGCCGACGACGTGAAGTGCGGCCACGGCGGCACGGTCGGCCAGCTCGACGAGGCCGCCCTCTTCTACCTGCGCTCGCGCGGGCTGGGGGAGGCGGAGGCCCAGGCGCTGCTCGTCTGGGCGTTCGCGAGCGAGATGGTCGGCAAGATCTCGGACGCGCGCCTGCGCCACAGCGCCACCCGCCTCGTCGCGGCCAGGCTCCCGGCCGGCTCGGCGCTGCTGGAGGCCGCGTGAGCCCGGACGTCTCCACCACCGCGCCGCTCACGCCGGTCGCCCCGCGGCTCGACGCCACCCGGCTGCGAGAGGACTTCCCGATCCTCGCCCGCGCGGTGCACGGCAAGCCGCTCGTCTACCTGGACAACGCGGCCACCACCCAGAAGCCGCGTCAGGTCATCGACGCCGTCCGCCGGTACTACGAGGAGGAGAACGCGAACGTGCACCGCGGCGTGCACCTCCTCTCCGAGCTCGCGACGAAGGCCTACGAGGGCGCGCGCAGGCGGATGGGGAAGTTCCTCGGCACGCCGGACCCCGCCGAGATCATCTTCGTGCGCGGCACGACCGAGGCGGTGAACCTCGTCGCGCACGCGTTCCTGAAGCCGAGGCTCCAGGCCGGCGACGAGATCCTCCTCACCGTGCTCGAGCACCACTCGAACATCGTCCCCTGGCAGCTCGCCGCCGCCGAGAAGGGCGCGAAGGTGGTGCCGGTGCCCATGAGCGACGCGGGCGACCTCGACCTCGAGGCGTTCGATCGCCTGCTCGGGCCGCGAACCCGGATGCTCTCGGTCGGGCACGTCTCGAACGCGCTCGGCACCGTGAACCCGGTCGAGGAGCTCGTCCGCCGCGCGCACGCGAGGGGCGTCCCGGTGATGGTCGACGGCGCGCAGGCCGCGCCGCACCTCGCCGTCGACGTCACGAGGCTCGGCGCCGACTTCTACGCGCTCAGCGGCCACAAGATGTACGCGCCGACCGGCATCGGCGTCCTGTGGGGGAAGCGCGAGCACCTCGAGGCGATGGGGCCGTGGCAGGGCGGCGGTGACATGATCCGCACCGTCGCGTTCGAGGGCTCGACCTGGGCGGCGCTCCCGCACAAGCTCGAGGCCGGGACGCCGCACATCGCGGGCGCGGTCGGGCTCGCGGCGGCCGCCGACTACCTCGAGAAGGTCGGCCTCGCGGCGGTGGCGGCGCACGAGCACGCGCTGCTCGAGCGCTGCGTGGCGGCGCTCCGGGCCGAGAAGGACGTCCGGGTCATCGGCGCGCCCCGGGCGCGCGCGGGGGCGCTCTCGTTCCTCGTCGGCGACGTGCACCCGCACGACATCGGCACGATCCTCGACCGCGAGGGCGTGGCGGTGCGCGCCGGGCACCACTGCGCGCAGCCGCTCATGAAGCGGCTCGGCGTCCCGGCGACCGCCCGCGCCTCCTTCGGCCTCTACAACACCGAGGCCGACGTGGACGCGCTCGTGCGCGGGGTCGCGACCGTGCGGGAGATCTTCGCATGAGCGAGCTCACCGACCTGTACCAGGAGGTGATCCTCGAGCACGGGAAGCGCCCGCGGAACTTCGGGCCGCTCGAGGGCGCCACGCACCACGCCGAGGGGCTGAACCCGCTGTGCGGCGATCACCTCACCGTGCACGCCCGCGTCGGCCCCGACGGCAAGGTCGCCGAGATCAAGTTCGAGGGCTCGGGCTGCGCCATCTCGAAGGCCTCGGCCTCGGTGATGACCGGCGCCGTGAAGGGGCTCGCGCCGGCCGAGGTCGACGCGCTCTTCGAGCGGTTCCACAAGCTCGTGACCGAGGGCGGCGCCGGCACGGACGCCGACTCGCTCGGGAAGCTCGCCGTGTTCGGCGGCGTGCACGAGTTCCCGACCCGCGTGAAGTGCGCCAGCCTCGCGTGGCACACGCTGCGCCAGGCGATCCACGGCCTGCAGGGTCCGGTGTCGACGGAGTAGCTCGAGGAAGAACGGACGGACAGCGAACGATGGCCCACAACCGCACCCCAGTCGTCACCCTCAAGGACGCCGAGGCGGTCCTCGTGCCGAGCGGCGAGCGCGTGCTCGTGCCGGCGGGGACCTGGGTCGTCGTCCAGCAGGTGCTCGGTGGCCAGTTCACGGTCATGAACGACCGCGGCGGCCTCATGCGCATCGACGGCACCGACGCCGGCGCGCTCGGCCCCGAGTTCGAGGCCGAGGCCGCGAAGTTCGAGGCCGCCCGCGCCGCCGCCGCCGCCGGCCCGTTCGAGGAGAAGAAGGTCTGGGACGCGCTCGGCGACGTCTACGACCCGGAGATCCCGGCGTCCATCGTCGAGCTCGGCCTCGTCTACGGGGTCGACGCGCTCCCGGTCGACGGCGGCCACGCCATCCGCATCACGATGACGCTCACCGCCCCCGGCTGCGGCATCGGCCCCGTGCTCGTCGACGACGTGCGCCGCAAGGTCCTCGGCGTGCCCGGCGTGAAGGACGCCGAGGTCGAGCTCGTGTTCGACCCGCCCTGGGACCCGAGCCGCATGAGCGAGGCCGCGAAGCTGCAGCTCGGGTTCATGTAGCGCTCGCCCCGCTCATCCCGAGCGTCCGCCCGCGGACGCGCAGCGTCCCGAGGGCCGAAGTCGAAGGACGTCAGAGACTGCGCATATGTTCAGTCCTCGCCACCGGAGGACCTCATGCCCAGCCCTGCCGTCCCGCCCGCCCTGCCCATCGAGTGGGCCCACCTCGCCGAGCTGCTCGCCCAGCCGGGCTCGACGGGCCCGCTGTTCGACGCCTTCGATCGGCTCGGTCCGGATCGCGCCGGCGAGGGCCTGGCGTGCATCCTCCTGCACCAGCTCGCCGGGCCCATGAACGAGCGGGTCGTCGCGAACGCGATCCTGCTCGCGGGGCTGGCGGAGCTCGAGGCCGCCGCGCCCGCCATCCTGGCCGTTGCGACCAGCGAGCGCGCGCCCGACGCGCTCGCCGATCAGGCCGTCGCCGCGCTCACCTGCATGCTCGGCGCGGCGCACGAGGCCGCCGTCGCGTACCTCGAGCGGCGCGGCGCCGAGCTGAGCGCCCTCGTCGTGAAGGCCCGCCAGGGCGAGCCGCTCGAGCCGACGGAGTCGGTGCGCCTCCGGCGGTCGCTCCGGCTCCTCGAGGCGCTGACCGAGGATCCGGAGGCCTGGCGGCCGGTGCGGTGGGGCCTGGCGTCTTGAAAATGTGGTCTCACGTGACTACATTGAACGGCATGAAGACCGCCGGCGTCCGGGACCTCAAGGCTCACCTGTCGAGCTACCTCCGCGAGGTCGCGCAGGGTGAGGTGGTGCTCGTGACGGACCGCGGGCGCGTCGTGGCCGAGCTCAGGCCGCCCGGGGCCGGCGATCGTGGGACCTCACCGGACGAGCTCCGTTACCGCCGGCTGGTGGATTGCGGCCTCGTCTCGCCAGCCGCCGCGCCGGGCTCCCTGTCCTGGGACGGCTACCCGAAGCTCCGGCTGAAGCGCGGGACCGCCCGGGAGCTGCTCGACGCGGAGCGTGGGGAGTGAGCGCCCGGCGCTACGTCGAGACGAGCGCGCTCCTGCGCGCGCTGCTCGAAGGAGACGAGGAGCTCCGCGCGGCGCTCGCCGGCGAAGGGCTCTTCACGTCGGCCCTCACCCTGGTGGAGGCCGCCCGTGCCGTGCGCCGGGCCCGGCGCGAGGGTCGCCTCGGTGCCGCCGAAGCCCGGGAGGTGGAGCGGCAGCTCGCCAGCTTCGAGCGCGCGTGCGACGTGATGGGCCTCGAGGACGAGGTCCTCCGGCTGGCGAGGGAGGAGCTTCCCGTGGAGCCGGTCCGCACGCTCGACGCGCTCCACCTCGCCAGCGTCCGCACCCTGGATGCCGAGCTCGGAGCCTTCGAGGTGCTCTCCTGCGACGAGCGGGTTCGCGAGAACGCGGCCGCGCTGGGCTTCAAGCTCTTCCCGGCGAAGAGCTCGTGAGCCGGGCGACTCCCGCTACCTCTTCACGAGCTCCACCCGGCGGTTCTTCGCGCGCCCCTCCTCGGCGTCGTTCGACGCCACCGGCGCGAACGGGCCGACGCCGTAGGGCCTGAGCCGCGCGGCCGCGACGCCGTGCTTCGAGACGAGCTCCTGCACGACCGCGGCGGCGCGATCCTGCGAGAGCTTCAGGTTGAGCTCCACCGCCGCGACGTTGTCGGTGTGGCCGACCACGAAGACCTGCAGGGCCGGATCCCCGGCGAGGAGCTTCGCGATCTCGGCGACCGCGGCGGCGGACTCCGGCTTCAGCGTGGCCTTCCCCGTGTCGAAGTAGATGCCCGGCACCTCGACGTGCCCGGTCGCGGCGAGCCCGGCCTTGAAGACCTCGGCGCTCGCCTTCACCTCCTGCGCCATGGCGGCCTTCTCGACGATGGTGAGCTGGTAGCCCTGGCCCCACGCGGTGTCGACGAGGACCCAGATCTCCTTGCTGTCCTTCGCGACCTCGAGCGTCGTGTAGCGCTTGTCCTCGTACACGACCTTGCCGCCGATCGCGCGGACCGCGTCCTGGTGGTTGCGCAGGATGGCGAGCGGCGTCGGGACGTTCGCGCCGGCATCGGCCTTGTAGCGGATCTCGAAGAACTGACCTTCGACCGCGGTCTCGGCGCCGCGCGCGGCGCCGGTCCTGAAGGCGAACCGCTCGAACGGATTCGTCCGGTAGTTCACGATGTGCATGTTCTGCATGCGCGTGAGGACGGGGTGGTCCTTCGAGCCGGGCCGGTCGGGCTCGCCCGCGAACGCGGGGCCCGCGACGAGCAGGGTGAGCAGCGAGAGGGCGGCGACGTGGAGGCGGGTCATGGAAGGGCTCCCGGTGCGTGAGGGCCACGCGGCGCTCCGGCCGAGGGCCGGGCGTGGCACGCACTTCAAGTCGACGCCCGCGGCGCCCGCCTGTCCAGCGTCACCGGGTGCGCCACGATGCCCGGGTCCCCGCCCCGGGCGACCCCATCCGCGCGCTTGGGCGCGGTGCCGGGTGGCGATAGGAAGGCAGCCATGATCCATCACATCACGGTGGCGGTGCGGGACTACGAGAAGGCGAAGGCGTTCTTCGCGGCGGCGCTCCGGCCGCTCGGCTACGGCGTCGCGATGGAGTTCGGGACCTTCTGCGGCATGGGCGTGGCGGGGAAGCCCGACCTCTGGCTCGCCCCCGAGGACGCGCAGCACCCGGTCGGCGCGCAGCACATCGCGTTCGGCGCGCGGAGCACGAAGGAGGTGGACGCCTTCCACGCGGCCGCGCTCGCCGCGGGCGCCACCGACAACGGCCCGCCCGGCCCGCGCCCGGACTACAGCCCCGGCTACTACGGCGCCTTCGTCATCGACGCCGACGGCCACAACCTCGAGGCGGTCTGCTTCGTGACGCAGAAGAAGGCCGCGAGGAAGGTCACGAGGAAGCCGGCCCGAGCGGCCAAGTCTGCGAAGAAGCCGCGCGCAGCGAAGAAGGCGGCGAAGCGCGGGCGCAGGTAGCATCCGCAGTCACGATGTCCGGACAGTCCGGACGTTGTGATTTCACCCGAGAGGGTGCAGGTGACGGTCAGCCGGACCTGCTCGAGGGAGCGTTCCGGCCGACCACCGAAGGCATCGGGTTCATCGCGGCCCCGCATCGCGCCGTGGCCGACGCATTCGTGGCCTGGCAGGCGCCCATCCAGGCGGGCAGGACGCAGCCCGTCCGGCTACGGACGGCTCCGATTGAGGGCTCGCTGCGCAGTGCGCTCCAGGCCCTGGCTCCGCTGACGAGCGTGGAGCCGCGCCGGTTCCTGTTCGCGCCGACCACCTGCGAGTGGACGGTGTACTTCGAGAACAGGTGGCCGGCGCCGGACGCCTACGCCGTGCCCACCCGGCTCGGAGAGCTGCTCGGAGTCCCTGTGGTCAGGTTCGTCTGCGCGCACCAGGGCCCCCGCACGAAGTTCGGCGCCTACGTCCTCGAGCGCTTCGGCCCGGGGCCACGCCGCACGGTGTCTCTCGTGAACGATGGGGGCCGGTGGGGCTTCGATGAGATCGGATCGCCGCTCCCGTTTGAGGACGCCGAGCGTTACCGCGCGCGGCGGCCGACGGATCGCTTCGACGCGGCACTGCTCGTGCGCTACGCCGGGATCCTGGGCATCCGAGCGCTCGAGCACGACTTCTACTTCCCCGCGGGGACGGCAGGCGTGCTCGTCGAGAAGCTCGGGCCTGACGCACCGGGGCTGTGCGAACACGACTGGAGCTCGACCGATCCGAGGTGAGCACCCGCGCCGGGCGCGCGGCCTAGCTGTCCACCACGTACTTCAGCACCGTCGACGCGATCCTGAGCACGTCGCCGTGGCGGAGCGTCTGCTCCTTCACGAGCTTCGAGTTCAGGAAGGTGCCGTTCGTGGAGTCGAGGTCCACGAGCACGTGGGCGCCGCCCGAGACGAAGATGCGGGCGTGGCGCCGCGACGCCTGGTCGGAACCGATGACGACGGTGTTCCCCGCCTCGCGGCCGAGCGTGAGGTCCTCCTCGCGCAGCGGGTAGCGCTTGCCCTGCTCCTCGCGGTCGGCGGAGTGCACGACGACCAGCGTGGCGCTCGGGGCGGGCTGACGTCCGACGTCCTGGGGGGACGCCCCGAGGCGGGTTTCGTCGAGAGTCATGCCCACAAGGGCTACCATGAAACCATGCGCACTCGAAAGTTGGGCAACTCCGGGCTCGTCATCTCCGAGATCTCCCTCGGCTCGTGGCTCACCTACGGGGGTGGCGTCGAGCGGGCGAGGGCGGAGGCCTGCCTGCGCCGGGCGCTCGACCTCGGCGTCAACTTCATCGACACCGCCAACGTCTACGCCCACGGCGCCGCAGAGACCTTCCTGGGCGAGGCGCTCCGGGACGTGCCCCGCGCCCGCTACGTGCTCGCGACGAAGCTTTCTTCCCCATGTCGCCCACGGACAAGGGGCTCTCCCGGGCGCAGGTCGAGAAGCAGCTCGACGCCTCGCTGAAGCGCCTCCGGGTCGACCACGTCGACCTCTACCAGTGCCACCGCTACGACGCCGAGACGCCGCTCGAGGAGACGATGGAGGCGCTCGACCGCGCCGTGAAGGCGGGCAAGACCCGGTTCGTCGGCTTCTCGGAGTGGACGGCGCCGCAGATCCGGGCGGCGCACGCCTTGCCATTCGTGAAGTTCGTCTCCTCCCAGCCGCAGTATTCGCTCCTCCACCGCGTGCCCGAGGCGGAGGTGTTCCCGCTCTGCCAGCGGGAGGGCATCGGCCAGGTCGTGTGGTCGCCGCTCGCCCAGGGCATCCTCACCGGCAAGTACGCGCCCGGGCGCCCGCCGCCGGCCGACTCGCGCGCGGCGAGCGACGCCATGAACGCGTTCATCACCCGCCGGCTCGTGGAGCCGCGCCTGCTCGAGGCGGTGCAGCGCGTCGTGCCGATCGCGCAGGAGCTCGGCCTCACGCTCGCGCAGCTCTCGCTCGCCTGGGTGCTCAGGAGGCCCGAGGTCACCTGCGCCATCATCGGCGCCTCCCGGCCCGAGCAGGTGGACGAGAACTGCGCCGCCTCCGGCGTCGTGCTCTCCGACGACGTGCTCCGTCGGATCGACCAGGCGCTCGACGGCGCCCGCCTCTCCTGACCGCCCGCGCGGCCCGTGCCGGTCGCCACCTCCCTCCCCACCTTTCGGTCCGTGCGGTGAACCGTGAACGGAGGGAGCACATGAAGATCGGACGTTACTGGATGAGCGCCGGGCTGGCCGGCGCGCTGGCGGTCGCGGGTCCTGCGTTCGCGCAGTCGGGGACCACCGGCGAGGCGCAGGGTTCGCAGGGCGCGTCCACGCGCGCGCGGAGCGACGGGAGCAGCGCGAGGTCGGGCAAGCTCGACGACGACCTCACGAAGGCCATGGAGAAGCTGCACGCGGCGAACCAGGCCGAGGTCCAGACCGGGCAGCTCGCGGCGACCCAGGCCTCTTCCCAGCAGGTGAAGGACTTCGCAGAGCGGATGGTGAAGGAGCACGGCAAGAACGACGAGCAGCTCCAGCAGCTCGCCCAGACCATGGGCGTGACGCTCGAGGGCAAGGAGTTCCAGGACGCGCAGAAGGACAAGCAGGACGACGCGAAGAAGCTCCAGTCGAAGACCGGCGCCGACTTCGACAAGGCCTACATGAGCCTGATGGAGAAGGACCACGACAAGGACATGAAGGAGCTCCAGAAGGCCGCCAAGAAGGCGCACGACAAGAACCACGCCGAGCTCGCCGCGTTCTTCGACGAGACCCACAAGACGGTGATGGGCCACCACACGATGGCGAAGACGCTCGAGAAGCAGACCAAGGACGGCCACCGCACCGCGACCGGCACCTCGCGCAGCGGCACGGGGACGAGCGGCACCGGCTCGGGCTCGATGGGCGACGACGGCTCGAAGAAGTAGCCCTCGCTAACCTCGGACGAGGCGGCGGACCACCCTGAGGTCGAGGGTGGTCTGTCCGCGTCTGAGGGTCAGGAGCACGGACGTCCCCTCCGGCCCGCGGATCGCGTTCACGGCCTCGGCGAACCCGAGGTCCACGACCGCGCGCCCGTCGACCGCGAGGAGGACGTCACCGCGCAGGAGCCCGGCCTCCGCGCCGCTCCCGCCCGGCGCGAGGCCGCCGACGGTGAGGCCGTCGTCGGTGGGCGAGAGCACCACGCCGATGCCCGCGAGGTCGACGCGCGGCTCCTCGCCGGGCTCGACCTTCCTGAGGCGCACCTCGAAGGGCCCGGCGGTGGTGCCGGGGGCCGCGGTGATGCCGGAGAGGATCCGGGCGTGGCGGCCCGCGGCGGCGACGAACAGCGACGCCCGGCCGGGCAGGCCACCGAGCTCGAAGCCGCCGTCGGCGCCGCTCGTCGCCTCGGCGAGCGCCGGGAACGTCGAGGACGCGCCCTCGAGCGTGCCCTCCACGGTGATGCGCGCGCCCGCGATGGCCGCGCCGTCCTCGTCGGCGACGACGCGGCCCGAGGCCCGGCCGCCGGGCGTGAGCGTCGCGTCGGCGATGGCGTCGCCCGCCTCCGGGAGGTCGACGGCCACCTCGGTGGAAGGGCCGTAGCCGGGCGCGGCGACCACGACCGCGAGCGGGCCCGGCGCGAGGTCGCCGAGCGCGTAGCAGCCGCCCGGATCGACGACCGAGCGGCTGCGGACGAGGTCGCGGGAGAGGGCGCCCCGCCGGTCGAAGACCATCACGGTGAACGGCGCCACGGGCCGGCCGCTCGAGGCCTCCTTCACGCAGCCGCGCAGGCGGCTCCCGGGGCCGAGCTCGACGACGACGTCGGTCGTGCCCGGCGCGACGCGGGTGACCGAGCCCGGCGCGCGGCCCTCGGCCCGCGCGGTGACCCGGTAGCGGCCCATCTCGACCTCGGGCAGCGTGAAGGTCCCGTCCGCGCCGGAGACCGCCTGTGCCGCCGCCGCGCCCTCGCCGCCGAACCGCATGTGCGAGGCCGTGACGAGCGCGCCCGCCACCGGACCGCCGCCGCGGGCGACCACCTTGCCGGAGATGGCCGCGGCCGGCGGCAGCCTCCGGTTCATCGGCGTGACCTCGATGGTGAGCGCGCGGTTCACCATCGCGCTCCAGTCCACCTCGGCGCGGCCGGGTCGGTAGCCGTCCTTGCGCGCCTCGAGGAGCGCGCCCTCCGGCGCCACGAACGAGAAGGCGCCGCTCGCGTCGGAGGTGAAGCGATCGGCGATGGGCACGAGCGCCGCCTCCGACTGCGCGCCGAGGAGCCGCACCGCCGC
Organism: Anaeromyxobacteraceae bacterium; assembly: GCA_047602405.1. GTDB lineage: Bacteria > Myxococcota > Myxococcia > Myxococcales > Anaeromyxobacteraceae > Anaeromyxobacter. Next base: position 3,442,247 of record JASGHJ010000002.1, on the reverse strand, counting down.
GCCCGCGACCGGCGTGCCGTCGCCGTCCACGACCTTCCCGGCGAGGGTCACGGCGGGCGCGAGGTGGATCTCGAGGCCGCGCACGTGGAGGCCGGGCCGCGCGTCGAGCTCGACGGGGCTGTGGCCCCACTCCGGCGCGAAGGGCAGGAAGCCCGTGGCGGTCACCGCCTGGAGGAGCCAGCGGCCCTCCGCGGGAGGCAGGAAGGAGAAGGCGCCGTCCGGCCCGGCGCGCACCGAGGCCGCCGCGCCCGCGCGCGAGAAGGTGAGCTCGGCGCCCGGGACCGGGCCGCCCGCGCGGGAGACCACGCGGCCCTCGAAGCTCGCCGGCTCGGCGTCGACGGGGCCGGAGGGCGAGGCGACGCGGATGGGGAGCCCGGCGGCGGGCGCGGTGCCCGCGGGCGAGGTGGCCGGGCCACCGGCGGCAGATGTCTGCGCCGCAGGGCCGGGGCCGACCGCGGCGGACGGGGAGGGCGAGGGGCGGAGGAACCACCAGAGGGCGAGGAGGAGGAGGCCGAGGGCCGCGAGCGCGAGGGGGAGCCGGCGGGAGCGCATGCGGGGGACGTTGTAGCAGCGGGCGGGGCGGGGCGCTCTGGGACTCAGCGGACGAGCCGCAAGGGGACTTCGCCGGCGATCCGGGTGAAGATCGCGTCCTCGGTCAGCAGGTCCGCTCCGAGGTCGAGCGCGCACTGCGCGACGTGCGCGTCGGGGGTGGAAACCGTGAGCCCGTGGGCGGCCAAGGCTGCGCGAAGGTCACCCACGCGGTACCAGTGCTCCCGGTCCGCTCGAATGAGGAACACGTCGTCGAGCAGATCCATGAGCGCGCGGCGCTGCCGAAGAGACATCTTGCCGCTCAGCAGCTCCGCAGCCACGACGGGCGGAAGGAGCGCCCGGTCATCCTCGAGGGCGGGCTCGACGAGCTGCGGGTTGCCGCCTCCGGCCAGATACGAGACCCACGCCGACGTATCAATGACGAGCCCGTTCACGGGAGGCCTCGAGGTCGAGTTCCAGCTCGAGCTTCCCGCGGAGGGTCCGCGCCCGAGCCGCCGCGGATGAACGGCGGACCCGCTCGAGTCCCTCCACGAGCGTTTCGGTGATCCCCTTGCCGGTCACCCGGCACGCGCGATCGAGGAGTGCGATCGGAAGGTTGGCGGTCACCCGGCGGGTGACGGGCGTGGAGCGTCGCTTCATGTCCTCGTTCATATCGCCGTATGAATGCAGCGGCAATGCCACCTGGCAGCCGCCGGGCGATGCCGACCTCACCGGATCTGGGCCGACCCGCGTCACCCGCCGCATTCCGGGTCCGGTTCGCGGACTCGCACCCCTCCGCGGCCCGGTCCCGGCGCGCAGCCGGAGGTACCATGAGTGCATGCCCACGGACCCCGCCTGGGACGCCGCGCTGCGGGCCGCGCGCGAGGCCGCGCCCGACGTGAAGGTCGACCCGGCCGCGCTCGCGGCCCGGGCGGGCGCGGCTTGGGCCGAGGGCGCGCGGGCGGAGCACCTCCCGGACCTCCTCGTGGCCTGGGCCGCCGGGCAGGGTGACCCCGCGGCGCTGCGCCGGCTCGAGGCGCAGCTCGGGCCGGAGGTCGAGGCGGCGGCGCGCGGGATCGATCGGTCGCCGGCGTTCAGGGACGAGGTCGGGCAGGCCGTGCGCGTGCGCCTGCTCGCGCCGGAGCGCGGCCACCCGCGGATCCTCGACTACGGCGCCCGCGGGCCGCTCGGCGCGTGGCTCCGCGTGGCGGCGGTGCGCGCGGCGCTCAACCTCCGTCGCGCAGCCCCGCCGGTGAGCGCCGACGTCCTCGCCGAGCTCGTCTCCGCCGAGGCCGACCCGGAGCTCCGGCACATGAAGTCGCTCTACCGCTCGGAGTTCCGGGCCGCGCTCGCCGAGGCCCTCTCGGCGCTGCCCGAGCGGCAGCGCGCGATCCTGCGGCTCTGCCACGTCGACGGCGTCCGGCTCGCGCAGCTCGCCCGGCTGTACCAGGTGCACGAGTCGACGGCGTCGCGCTGGCTCGCCGCGGCCGCCGCCGCGGTCGCGGATGGGGCCCGGACGCGGCTCGTCGCGCGCCTCTCGGTCTCGCCGGAGAGCGTCGATTCCCTGGCTCGGATGGTCATGTCGAACCTCGACCTCTCGATCGCCAGGATCCTGGAAGGGTAGGTCGTGCAAGCCCGGCGGCGGGGCGTGTCGACCTCGCAGGAGGTCACACATGTCCCGATCGTTCGTCACGCTGCTCGCCGCCCTCGCCCTCGCGTGCGGGGCGGCGCCCCGAGAGCCCTCTTCGCCAGGTTCCGAGGAGCCGACCACCCCGAGCGCAGGGGCGCGGAGCGCCCCGGAGTCGAGGGAAGCCGCGCTGCGCGCCCTCGCACCGTCGGTCACCCGCGAGAACGTCGCGGGCGACGTCTGGCACTACCTCTTCACCGTGCCCGTCGGCACCGGCCCGAACGCGTACCTGCGCATCCACCGCGTGGTCCGCGAGAAGGCGCCCTGGAGGCCGCGCGAGACCTCGAGCGCGGTCATGATGCTCCACGGCGATTTCGCCACCTTCGCGACCAACTTCGCCCCCGCGCTCGCCGACCCGCCCTCGGCCTCGACCGGCCTCGCCGGCTGGCTCGCCGGGAAGAACGTCGACGCGTGGGGCCTCGATCGCCGCTGGACGAACCCGTCCGCCGACCCCGCCGCCGACGTCTCCGACTTCGGCACCATGGGGCTCGCGCAGGAGGTCGCCGACACGCAGGTCGCGCTCGCGTTCGCCCGCGGGGTCCGTCTCCTCACCGATCACGAGGACGGCCGCATGAAGCTCCTGGGCTTCTCGCACGGCGGCCAGCTCGCCTACGTCTACGCGGCCTGGGAGGCCGCGCGGCCGGCCTGGCAGCGCCACGTCGACGGGCTCGTCCCGCTCGACGTCTATGCGTCGCTCGGGCCCGCCGACGAGGACCTGCGGCTCATGTACTGCGACTTCTCGGCCTTCGAGTACCAGCTCGTCGCCGACGGCGAGATCGACTCGCCGAACAACTTCGTCGTCCGCGTCGGCTCGCTCGCGCTCTCCGCCCCCGACGCCCAGACGCCCTTCCAGGGCGGCTTCCCCGGGTACACGAACCTCGACGTGATGCGCACCTTCGCGGGTCAGACCTACTTCTTCTTCCCCGCGACGCCGGTCTACCACCTCGCCGGGCCGGTGCTCGACCAGGGCTTCCCGGTCGGCCTCCGCTACTCCACCGACGCCGCGATCGCGACCTGGTTCGCCGGCGCCGCGCCGCACCAGTCGATGCTCGAGGCCGCCGACTTCGACGCGATGCTCTGCAACCAGGGGCCGCTCCCGGTCGACGCGCCCCTCTCGCGCATCCGGGTGCCGGTGTTCGCGCTCGCCGCGGCGGGCGGCTACGGGGAGCGGGCGCTCTTCTCGGCGAGCCAGGTCGGGTCGTCCGACGTCCAGACCCTCGTCATCCGCCGCCTCCCGGCCGCGCAGGAGGAGGAGGACTTCGGCCACGCCGACCTCCTCTTCTCCGCCGACGCCGAGCGGCTCGCGTGGGCTCCGCTCATGACCTGGCTGGCAGGCCACCGGTAGGATGGCGGGATGTCCGGGTGCCTCGCGGAGGACGTCCTCCTCGACCTCGCCCGCGGGGAGCGCTCGCTCGGCGCCGACCCCGCGGTCGAGGGGCACCTCTCCGACTGCCCGTCGTGCAGCGCGCTCCTCGCGACGCTGCTCGGCGGGCAGCCCGAGGCCGCCTCGCGCGACCTCGCCGGACGCACCCTCGGGCCGTACCGGCTCGAGGCCCTCATCGGCGCGGGCGCGATGGGCGAGGTCTACCGCGCCCTCGACACCCGCCTCGGGCGCCACGTCGCACTGAAGGCGCTGCCGGCGCGCTTCGCCGACGACCCCGCGCGCGTGCGGCGCCTCGAGGTGGAGGCGCGCGCGGCGGCGGCCATCGCCCACCCGAACGTCGTCGCGGTGCACGACGTGGGCACGGACGGCGGCGTGCCGTACGTCGTCTCGGAGCTCGTCCTGGGCGAGACCCTGCGCAGCCGCCTCGACCGCGGGCGGGTGCCGCGCGCCGAGGCGCTCGCGCTCGGGCTGCAGCTCGCGCGCGGCCTCGCGGCGGCGCATGCGAAGGGCGTCGTCCACCGCGATCTCAAGCCGTCGAACGTGGTCGTCACGGTCGACGGCACGCTCAAGATCCTCGACTTCGGCCTCGCCCGGCTCGACGGCGCCCCGGGCGCCGAGGCCACCACCCCGGGCGCGGTGCTCGGCACCTCGGGCTACCTCGCGCCCGAGCAGGCGCGCGGCGAGATCGCCGACGCCCGGAGCGATCTCTTCTCGGCGGGCGCCCTCCTGTACGAGCTCCTCTCCGGCCGGCGCGCCTTTGGCGGCGCGACCTTCGCCGAGCGGCTCTCGGCCGTCCTCCGCGACACGCCGCCCGCGCTCGAGGACCCGGCGGGCCCCACCGTCGCGCGCTGCCTCGAGAAGGATCCCGCGCGCCGCTTCCAGACCGCGAACAATCTCGCCTGGACGCTCGAGGGGCTCCTCGGGCCGGCGACGCCATGGCGCCGGGACCGGGCGCGAGGTCCGGCCGGGTCGGTCTCCCGGCGCACCTTCCTGCTTGGCGCCGCCGCGGCCGGGCTCGCTGGAACCGCCGCGGGCCGCTGGCTCCTCGCACCCGCGCCGGCCGCGAACGAGTTCCAGCAGCTCACGTTCCGGCAGGGCCGGGTGGCGAGCGCGCGCTTCACGCGTGACGGCGGCAGCATCGTCCACAGCGCAGCCTGGGACGGGTTGCCGCTCGAGACGTTCACCGCGCGGCCGGGCGGGGGTGGCATCCGGTCGCTCGGCCTCCCCGAGGGGCAGGTGCTCGCGGTGTCCGCGCGCGGCGAGCTCGCGCTGTCGCTCGGACACCGGTTCATCCGCGGCTTCCACCAGGCCGGGGCGCTCGCGCTCGTGCCCTTCGAGGGTGGCGAGCCCCGGCGGCTCGGCGTGGAGGCCCAGCACGCCGACTTCACACCCGACGGCGGCGAGCTCGCGCTCGTGCGGGCGGAGAGAGGGGCGTTCCGGCTCGAGCTCGGCGGCCGCGTGCTGCGCGAGGCGGGCTGGCTCTCGCACCCCCGGGTCTCGCCGGACGGCGCCACCATCGCGGTGCTCGAGCACGCCGACCCGATCGACGACCGCGGCGAGGTCGTCCTCGTACCGGTCTCGGGCGGCGCGGCGCGCCGGATCGGCGGCGAGTGGACCAGCATCGACGGGCTCGCCTGGGCGCCGGACGGGCAGGGTGTCCGGGTGAGCGCGTCGCGCCAGGGAGGCAACAACGCCGTGCGGGCGCTCGACCTCGACGGCCGCGAGCGCGCGCGGGTGCCGACGGCGGGCCGGCTCCGGCTCTTCGACGTGGACCGCGACGGCCGCATGGCGGTAGCGCACACCGCCGGGCGCATGCGGATGCTGGTCCGGCCCGCGGGCGCGGCCGAGGACCTCGATCTCTCGCTCTCCGACGTCTCGATCGCGGTCGACCTCTCCGCCGACGGCGCGCACGTGCTCTTCGCCGAGTTCGGCGACGTCGAGACCGCGCAGGGCGCCTACCTGCGGCCCACCGCGGGCGGCCCGGCCCGGAAGCTCGGCGACGCCTGGCCGGTCGACCTCGCCGACGATGGGCGCGGCGTGCTCGCGCTGTCGTACGGGGAGGGGAAGCCGATCGTGCTGCCGCTCGAGGGCGGGAAGGCGCGCCCGCTCGAGGCGCCGCTCGAGGAGCTCCGGTGGCTGCGCTGGTGCGCGGGCGGGATCCTGGCGAGCGGGGCCGAGCCGGGGCGCCGCCCGCGCCTCTGGCGCCTCGAGCCCGGACGCGCGCCGGCGCCCCTCACGCCGGAGGGCGTGCACGGGCGGCCGACGCTCGACGCCGCGGGCCGCCGCGCCGCGTTCGTGCACGAGGGGCGGCTCCTCGTGATCCCTGCGGACGGCAGCGCGGCTCCGGCCGCCGCGCCGGGCGCCTTCGCCGGCGAGGACGTCTGCGGCTGGCGCGGCGCCGAGGTACTCGTGCGCACGCCCTCGCCGCCGATCGTGGTGCGCAGGGTCGATCCCGCGACCGGAGCGTCCGCCCCGCTCCTCACGATCGAATCCGCCGGCCCTCGGGCGCCGGGGCGTCGACGTCGTGGTCGTCGCCGAGGGCGGCGCGTACGCCTACAGCTACGGCCAGGAGCTCTCGCGGCTGTACCTGATGAGCGGAACCTAGGCGGCGCGGCCCGGCCCCATCGCCTCGATGGTGACCTCCACGAACTCCTTCGTGGGCCGGGCCGAGATGCGCAGCTGGTGGACGCCGTCACCCTGGCGCAGGTACGCGTCCTGGTGCAGGAGCGGCCGCTTCGTCTTCGAGACCTTCGTCACCGTGTTGCGGATCGTGCAGTCCTTGCAGTGCACCGTCTTCCCGCAGCCGCCCGGGAGGCGCGAGTAGACGCACGCCATCGCCTCGCCGCCGAGGAGGCCACGCAGCTGCGACGGCTCGCGGCCGAGGGCCGCGCCCGCCTGCCGGTTGGCGGCCACGACGCGCCCGTCCCCGTCCACCACCATCACCGGCTGGGGGAGGTCGTCGAGGTACTCGCCGAGGTTCATCCCCGCCCAGAGCCTCTCGAAGAAGTCCGCGCACGCCGGGCACATGCCGTGGGTGACTTCGGTGGCCTTCGAGCCGGGCTCGGCGCGGAGGGTCTTGTGGCAGTACGAGCAGACGAGGCGCACGAGCGGCAGCATCGCGCGGCGTGCAGGGGTGGCGAGCGTCGCCGTTGTCGCAGTTCCGTTCGGGGTGGGACCGGGTGTACCGCGAGTGACCCCGGACCCCGGGCCCGCCCCTGCGGCGCCACGGACCAGCGCACGCGTCGATCGCGTCGCGTTGGCCGGATCGATGAATTTCTCGACGCAGGGCGCCGCGTGCGCCCCCCATCCCGCGCCCCCACCGGGGCGGCGCGCCCGGGAGGGAGCGGACACATGGTCCACGCCAAACCCGGAGGTGACACCACAATGGCGGCGACCAGGAAGGCGCGTGCGGTCTGGACCGGCGACCTCATGAAGGGCTCCGGCAAGGTGAGCGCGGAGTCGAGCGGGCTCTTCAAGGAGGCGGGCGTGTCCTGGGCGACGCGCACCGAGCGCTCCGACGGCAAGACGAGCCCGGAGGAGCTCCTCGCGGCGGCGCACGCGAGCTGCTACTGCATGGCGCTCTCGGCCGGGCTCGGGCGGGCGGGCTCGCCGCCCGCGCGCCTCGAGGCGACGGTGACCGTGACGTTCGAGCAGGCGGGCGCGGGCTGGAAGGTCTCGAGGAGCGCCATCGAGGTGACGGGCCAGGTGCCGGGCCTCGACGCCGCGGGGTTCCAGCAAGCGGCCGAGGCGGCGAAGGACGGCTGCCCGATCAGCGGGGCGCTGAAGGGGAACGTCGAGCTGTCGGTGAAGGCGACGCTCGGCTAGGTCTGGCGGCGTCCGTGGCGCAGGGTGAGCGCGATCGCGGCGGCGATCGTGAGCACCCGCGCCACGTTCGCCGCCGTGTCGCCGATCGCGAGCTCGTCGACGGCGTAGACGTCCCACCAGAGGTTCATGAACGCGTGCAGGCCGATGGGGACCCACAGGTCGTCCCAGCGCGCGAGCAGCCAGGCGAAGAAGGCGCCGCCCGCGGCCGTGATCGCGACCTCCTCGAGCGCGGTCTCGAGCCCCGCGCCCGAGCGGACGTTCCCGAGGTGGCCGAGGCCGAACACGAGCGCCGTCGCGAGCACGGCCGGCCAGAAGCCCCATCCCCCGCGGCGCGCGAGCTGCCGGAACGCATAGCCGCGGAAGAGGAGCTCCTCGGCGATGGGCGCGACGACCGCCGAGCGGACGAGCGGGTAGCCGAGCTCGGGGTGGGGCAGGCGGCCGGCGGTGAGGGCCAGCACCGCGAGCATCGGGAGGCTCGCGAGGAGCGCGACCCCGAGCCCGCGCCAGGGCGTGCGCGGGAGCCGGAGCTCGCCGGGCACCTCCGCGAGGCGGGCGCGGTGCGCGGCCCACAGGCCGGCGAGGACGAGCGCGATCCAGCCCGCCTTCCACGCGGGATCGACGAGCGGCCGCGGCAGCCCGCGGAACGCGAACCGGGAGAGGCTCGCGGCCGCGAGCACCGCGAGGGCGATCGCGCTCGCGCGGAGGTGGGAGGCGGGGCGCACGGGCGCCGAGTCTCCCATCCCCGCGGCGGGGCCGCAATCTACGCCGCCCTCCGCTCCGGCGGCCGGGGCCGGATCTCGAGCGAGCGCCGCGCGCCGCCTCGCACGACGTCGACGCCGAGCGCCGCCGGGTGGCCGAGCACCATCGCCCGGACGAGGTCGTCGAGCGTCTCGGTCGGCGCGCCCGCGGCCGCGACGAGGAGGTCCCCGGGCCGGAGGCCCGCCGCCTCCGCCGGCGAGCCGGACATGACCTCGAGCACGCGCACGCCGCGGCCGTGACCCGCCTCGCGCGCATCGGCGAGGTCGAGGTCCTCGCCGCGGGCGGAGACGCCGAGGAACGGCCGGCGCACCTCGCCGTCGGCCATCAGCACCGACGCGATCCAGCTCGCCGTCCGCGCGGGCACCGCGAAGCCGATGCCGCGCGCCCACGGCAGCATCGCCGTCGTGATGCCGACGACGCGTCCCTCCGCGTCGAGGAGCGGTCCGCCGGAGTTGCCCGGGTTCACCGCGGCGTCGGTCTGCACGAGCCCCTCGAGCACGCCGTCGCCGCGCGGGCCGGCGGGGAGGTTCCGGTGCAGCGCGGAGACCACGCCCGCGGTCACCGACCGCTCGAAACCGAGCGGGTTCCCGATGGCGAGCACGAGCTCGCCCACGCGCAGCCGGCGCTCCGACAGCGCGAGCGCAGCGAGGTCGCGGGCGTCGGTGCGGACCACCGCGAGGTCGGTGCGCGCATCGGAGCCGACGAGCTCGCCCCGGGCGACGCGCGCGCCGGAGAGCCGGACGGTGAGCGGGCCCGGCCCGCGCGCCACGTGCGCGTTCGTGAGGATCCAGCCGTCGGGTGCGAGCACCACGCCCGAGCCCTGGCCGCGGCGGTGCTCGAGGCCGACCACCGAGGGCGCGGCACGCGCCACGAGCTCGGCGAGGTCGTGGGAGAGGGCGGCGAGCGGGCTCACGCGGACCTCCGCTCGCGCGCGCCGACGGTGACGTCGAGCTCGCGCACCTCGCCGGCCCGGAGCAGCTTCACCCGGAGCGTCGTGCCGATGCGCTCCGCCTCGAGGAGCGGCAGCAGATCCCCGAGGTCGGCCACCTCCTCGCCGCCGAGCGTGAGGAGCGCGTCCCCGAGGAGGAGCCCGGCCTGCGCGGCCGGGCTGCCCGGCTCGACCGCCGAGACGAGGAGCGCGCCGTACTGGTTGGCGGCGGTCGCGACCGGCGGCGGGAGGCGGACCGGGTACGTCGAGACGCCGAGGTAGCCGCGCCGCACGCCGCCGTGCTCGGCGAGCGCGCCGGCCACGCGCCGGAGCGTCTCGGCGGGCAGGATCATCGCGACGCCGCGCGCGAGCCCGGCCGTGAGGAGCCCGACGGGCTCGCCGGCCGCGGAGAGCGCGAGGCCGCCCGAGAGGCCGGGGTGGAGCGGGAGCGAGGTCTCGAGCCAGCGGTCGAGCTTGCCACCCGCTGGGCCGCGCCACTCGCCGGCGGCGCGGGCGAGGACGCCGAGGTCGGCGCGCGGGCTCTTGCCCGGCCGCGTGACGGCGAGGACGAGGTGCCCGGCCCCGAGGCCGGCCGCGTCGGCGAACGGCGCCGGGGTGAGCCCCGCGCCCGCGACGCGCAGGAGGGCGAGGTCGGTCGTGGGATCGCGGCCCGCGACCTCGGCGGCGGCGGTCGAGCCGTCGGGCAGGCCGAGCTCGACCTCCTCGTCGCGCTCGAGCGCGTGGTGGGTGGTGAGGACGAGGTCCTCCCTCCAGGCGACGCCGCTCGCGGGGGCGCGGCGACGGCCGTCGACGCGCAGGACGTGGGCGGACCGGGCGGCGACGACCTCGGCGACGCGGGAGGAGAGGGCGGCCAGCGGATCGGGGTTCGTGTTCATGGCCCGGGTTCTACGGGGCGCCGCGGGTCGTGCCATCGGCGAGAGGGCCAGGGCGGGACCTGTCCGTTCGGGCAGGTGGACAGCCCCGGATCGTGCGTTACATGGACGAGGATGGACCGCCTGGCCGTGCTCGTCGTCGGTCCGGACCCGCTCGCGCGGGCCGGGCTCGCGGCGATGCTCGCCACGCGCGAGGAGCTCCGCGTGGTCGGCGAGGCGGGACCGGAGGAGGCCGCGCGGGCGGCGGCGTCCAGCGGCGCAGCCGTCGCGCTCCGGGATCTCGGGGCGGGCGGGGGCGCCCAGCTCCAGGCGGAGGGCCTCGCGTCCTCCCCGATCCCCTCCGTGGCCCTCGCCGCCACCGCCACCGACGCCGCCGACGCGCTCAGGGCCGGCGCCCGCTCGGTGCTCCTGCGCGGCGCGGCGGCCGACGTCGTCTCCTCCGCGCTCGTCGCCGCCGCGCGCGGCCTCGCCGTGCTCGACCCCGAGCTCGCCGACGCCTGGCTCCGCCCGCCCGGCCCCGCCGCCGCGGGTGAGGGCCTCACGCCGCGCGAGCGCGAGGTCCTCGCACTCCTCGCCGAGGGCCTCGGCAACAAGGCCATCGCCGCGCGGCTCGGCGTGTCCGATCACACCGCGAAGTTCCACGTGAACGCGATCCTGGCGAAGCTCGGCGCAGGCTCCCGCGCGGAGGCGATCGTGCAGGCGGCCAGGATGGGCCTCGTGGCGCTGTAGCGGCGGGGAGCGAGAGGGGCTCGCTACCCGGATCAGAACGCCAGGTACGACTCGATCCCGAGGCGTGACGCACGGTCCTCGCTGCCGGCGGCAGACCGCCGGTTCGGGTGGACAACGCGCCCCCATCCGTGGAGAGTCGCCCCGTGATCGACCACGAAGAGCCCGCCGCGCCGTCGAGGCCGGGCGTGCGCACCTACCTCGTCACCGGCCTGCTCGTCTGGGTCCCGCTCCTCGTGACGTGGTTCGTCCTCAAGGTGTTCGTGGACCTCGTGGACTCGGTGCTGCTCCTGCTCCCGCAGTCGTGGCGGCCCGAGGCGGTCCTCGGCTTCCCCATCCCCGGCCTCGGCATCATCGTCACCGGGCTCGTGCTCCTCGGCACGGGTGCGCTGCTCGCGAACCTCGTCGGCCGGTCGCTCGTCGCGGGCGCCGAGGGCCTGCTCGCGCGGGTGCCGTTCGTGGGGCCGATCTACCGCGGCTCGAAGCAGCTCGCCGAGACGGTGCTCTCGCCGTCGTCGAAGTCGTTCCGCGAGGTGGTGCTGGTGCCCTTCCCCCACCCGGGCGCCCGGGCGATCGCGTTCGTCACCGGCGCCGAGCTCGCCGAGGTGCGCGCGCGGACGGGGCAGGACCTCGTGAGCGTGTTCGTGCCCACGACGCCGAACCCGACCTCGGGCTTCGTGTTCATGGTCCCGCGGGCCGACGTGGTGCCGCTCGAGATGACCGTCGACGAGGCCTTCCGGCTCGTGGTCTCGCTGGGCGTCGTCACGCCCGCGTGGCCGCGGAAGGCCGCCCCGGGCCAGCTGCCCGCCGCCCCGTGACTCAGAGCATCAGCTTGTGCGGCATGCTCTCGCGCCAGCCGCTCGGCGTGATCACGACGTAGTTGAGCTTGCGCTGCAGCTCCTTCACCGTGCGCGCGCCGGCGTAGGTGAGGCCAGAGCGGAGCCCGCCCACGAGGTCGGCGAGGATGAGGTCCTCGTCCTCGCGGTAGGGCACCGTCACCGCGACGCCCTCGGCGGTCTTCCACTCGGCGATGCCGCCGTGGTGCTCGTCGGCGACCTCGCGGCTCGCCATGCCGCGGTAGGTCTTCACCCACTCGCCCTTCGCGTCCTGGTGGCGCTCGCCCGGGGTGGGCCGCGTGCCGGCGAGCATGCCGCCGATCATCACGAAGTCCGCGCCGAACGCGAGCGCCTTCACGACGTCGCCCGCGTAGCGGATGCCGCCGTCGGCGACGATGGAGCGGTCGCAGCGCGCGCAGTCCTGGATCGCGGTGAGCTGCGGCACGCCGTGGCCGGTCTTCACCCGCGTCGTGCACACGCTGCCCGGCCCGATGCCGACCTTCACGATGTCCGCGCCGACGGAGGCGAGGAAGTCCGCGCCGGCGTAGGTCGCGACGTTGCCGGCCATGAGGCAGGCCTGGGGGAGCATCGCGCGCAGCTTCTTGAGGGTCTTGCCGACGTAGCGCGCGTGGCCGTGGGCGACGTCCACGACGAAGTGCGTGGCGCCCGCGTCGCGCAGCGCCTCGGCGCGGGTCAGCTCTTCCTGGCTCGTGCCCACCGAGACGAACACCGGCGAGGTGCAGCGCCGGAACTCCTCGACGTTGCGCTCGACGGACATGAGGCGGTGCAGCACCCCGATGCCGCCCTTCCCGGAGATGAAGTTCGCCATCCCCGACTCGGTGACGGTGTCCATGTTCGCCGTCATCACCGGGAGCTCGAGCGACAGCTTGCCCGTCCGGTCGGTCATGGACGTGTCGACGTGCTGGCGCGACTCGTAGTGGTTGTAGGCGGGGACGAGCAGCACGTCGTCGAACGTGAACGCTTCGCGCACGGGTGACCTCCGGGTGTCCTCGAAAGAGAACCGCCGGGAGGTCCGGGGCGCAAGGAAATCGCGCGCGGTTGAAGACCCGCGAGGCCACCCCGACCGCGTTCCAAGGGGGAGGAGGGGGCGGCCGGGGTGGCGCTCGCGGGAGGCCTCGAACGTTCAGTCGTCGTGCTCGGCGGCGACGGCGGCGGGCGGAGCACGCGCGCCGAACGCGGCGGCGCCGCCGTGCGTGTAGACGATTCTGTCCGCCGGCGTGGCCGGCGCGGACGCCGAGCGCGGCGACGCCGGCGGAGCCGATGACCACGGCAGCGGAGAGCGCGCCGAGCGCGCGAGCGGGCACGACGAGGAGCGCCGTGGCCGCGACGAGGACCGCGACCGAGGACCAGACGAAGAGCTCGGCGCGCTCCTCGTGGACCTCCACGGCCGGCTCGCCCACGACGGCCTCGACGCGGTGTGCCTCGCGGTCGCCGACGGCCATGGCCACGAACCCGCCTCCGGCGACCACCAGCTGCAGGCCCACGACGACCGCGAGGGCGCTGCGGGGGAGCCGCTGCCGCTGGACGGCGACGGCGATCGCGGCGGCGACGAGCGGGATGACGAAGGCCAGCCCGAGCGGCACGTGGACGATGGCGGGGTGGAGCGGTACGGTCTGCATCTCGATCTCCTCGGGCGCGGTGGTCCCGGCAACGCGCCATCGTTAGCGTCCGGGCGAGGTCCCGCGCCATCCGACAGATGACACAGCCCATTTCCTCCACAGATCCCGACATCTTGCAGGACGAGGAGGAGTCGCTCCGCCCCTCCGTCCTCGCCGTTCCCGCCGTCCTCCTCGTCATCGTGACCGTCCTCATCGCCGGAGACGTGGTCTCGGACCTCCGCGCGGGGAGCCCGGTCCAGCACGTGCTCGTCGAGGCCGCCTCGATGGCGCTGGCGGTGGCGGGCGCCCTCTTCCTCTGGCTCAGGCTGCGGGCGCTCCGGCGCCGCGCGTCCGCGCTCGACGCCCGGCTCACCCGGGTGCGCACGGAGCTCGACCGCGCGCGCGAGGACCTCGACCGCTTCCGCACCGAGTCCGGCGAGGCCATGCGCGGCCTCGCGGCCGCGATAGAGCGCCAGTTCGAGCGCTGGGGGCTCTCCTCCGCGGAGGCGGAGGTCGCGCTGCTCCTGCTCAAGGGCCTGCCCACGAAGCAGATCGCCGAGGTCCGCGAGACGAGCGAGCGCACCGTGCGCCAGCAGGCGCTCGCGGTCTACCGCAAGGCGGGCCTCTCCGGCCGGGCCGAGCTCGCCGCGTTCTTCCTGGAGGATCTCCTCCTGCCGGCGCATCCGCCGGCCGCCGTCGACTCCAGGTGAAGCTGGCGCGGGGGGCCGGGCGGCAGCGCTACCGGCTGGTCTCGAGGATCACGAACTCGACCCGGCGGTTCTGGGCGCGCCCCTCGGACGTGTCGTTCGGCGCGATGGGCCGGGTCGGGCCGAAGCCCCGCGGCTCGAGGCGGCCGGCGGCGACGCCGACGCCCACGAGGAAGTCCCGCACCTTCTCGGCCCGGCGCTGGGAGAGCCGCTCATTCGCGACGAGCTCGCCCGAGTCGTCGGTGTGCCCCTCGATCTGCACGAACCGGATCTGCGGGTTGTCCTTGAGGATCTGCGCCACCTGGCGGAGGAGCTCGCCCGAGGCGGGCAGGAGCGCCTCGCGCCCGGGGGCGAACTGCACCTGCTCGAAGAGCACGATGCGCCAGCCGTGGAGGAGCGCCTTCACGCCGGGCGAGGGCCGGGGCGGGTCGATGTGGGTGAGGTCGAGGGGGTGCTCGGGCGGCGCGACGGCCGACGGCGGCGGCCCCGGGACCGGCGCCGGGGGTGGTCCGGCCTCGGGCGCGGCGGGCGCGGGCAACGCCACGATCTCGTCCGGATCCCGCGGGCGGGGCCACGCCGGGGAGAACGCGATGGCCGCGAGCCCCCGCCAGCGCGGCGCGCCGAAGCCGCTCGTCAGCCCGGCCCCGGCGCCGGCGGTGAGCACGAGCCCGCGCGGGCCGTCCCAGCGCAGCGCGAGCTGCGCCTCGGCTGGCCAGGCCGCTCCGCCGCCCCCGAGCCCGGCCTCCGCGTTCAGGGCGGCGAGGCCCGAGAGCGCAGGCGAGAAGCGCCACTCCGCGGCGGCGGCGAGCGCGACCGCCGAGGACACGGTGAGGTCGAGGAGCTGCTGCTTCCGACGCCCGACGACGCCGGCGTTCCCGAGCACGCGGAGGCGGCCGCGCGTCCACTCGGCGAGCGCGGTCGCGCCCGCGGTCGGGCCGGTCGCGGCGCGGTACGCGCCGCTGCCGGTCGGCAGGGAGAGCGCCAGCCCGGCGCCGAGCGTCACGGGGCCGAGCCGCCACAGGCGCGCCTTCCCGGAGAGGCGGACGTCCGAGAGGGCGGCGCCGGACGTGGGCTCGGGCAGCCCGGTGAACGCCGCGGTCCGCTCGCCGGACTGCGCGAGCGTCGCGGGGATCGCGAGCGCGAGCTCGTACCTCCCCCGGAGCGCGACCGAGGCCCCGAGGTTCGCCACGGCCTGGTTCGACACGAGCGCGACCTCGTAGGAGGCGGCGTCCTTCGCCCAGAGGCGCAGCGGCCGGTCCGCGAAGTCGAGCCACAGCCCGGCCCCGACCTGCAGGTGCGTCCCGGGCACCGACGGCGACTCCACCGCGAGGACGTCGGCGGCGCCGAAGCGCGGCTGGAACCGGTCGACCACGAAGCCGCCCTGGGCGGCGGTCTGCGCCGAGGCCGCGCCCGCGAGGGCGAGCCCGGCGACGGCGAGCAGCGCCTGGCCCGCGCGCCGCCGGCGGCGCAGCCCGAGGAGCGCGAGCAGCGCGAGGACCGGCGGGGCGGCGTCGCTTGCGCCGGTGGACGCGCAGCCGCCCGAGCCGCCGACCCGGAAGGCGGCGCCGTCGTCGCGCGGGTGGCAGGCGCCGGCCAGGCAGAACGCGTCCGAGGGGCAGTCGGCGTCGGCCCGGCATCCGACCGCCGCGAGCGCCGTGCAGGTGCCCTGGTGGCCTGGGAGGTTGCAGGCCTGGTCCGGGCCGGGGCAGTCGGAGTGGCAGCAGGTCCCGGCGACGCAGATGCCCGACGCGCACGCGTTCGCCACGCCGCAGCCCGCGCCGTCGGCGCCACGCGGCGCGCACACGCCCGCCGAGCACCAGTCGCCCTCCACGCAGTGGGCGTCGCCGGCGCAGTCTCCGGCGCACGCGGTGGGGCCGCAGACGTACGGCTCACAGAGGCGGGTCTCGACCGCCGGGCAGTGGCCGGCGCCGTCGCAGACCGCGGCGAGCGTGGCGACGCCACCGTCGCAGGAGGCGTCGCGGCAGGAGGTGAGCGCGCCCGGGAACGCGCAGGCGGTGCGCAGCGTCGCGTCGCAGGCGCCGCCGCAGAGCGTCCCGTCGGAGGCGCAGGCGGGGCGGCCGCCGTGCGGGGCGCCCGCGACGGCCTTGCAGGCGCCGAGCTGGCCCTGCAGATTGCAGGCCTCGCACTGCCCGTCGCACACGCCGTCGCAGCAGACGCCATCCACGCAGCGGCCCCCGGCGCACTCGCCGTCGCGGCCGCAGGCGAGGCCGAGCTGCAACTTCGGCCTGCAGACCCCGCCGCCGCAGAAGCTCGTCGAGACGCACGCGTCGTCGCCGGTGCAGCCGCCCGCGCAGGCGGTCGGGCCACAGACGTACGGCGCGCAGGCGACCGTCTGCACCGCCGGGCAGTGGCCGGCGCCGTCGCACGCCGCGGCGATCGTCGCGGTCCCGTCGGCGCAGGACGCGGCGCGGCAGGTGGAGGTGGGGAACGCGCACGCGGTGGTGACGGAGCCGTCGCAGGCGCCGCCGCACGTCGAGCCGTCGCTCGCGCAGGCCGCGCGCGCGCCGTGCGGCGCGCCGGTGACCGCGGAGCAGGTGCCGACCTTGCCGGCGACGTCGCACGCCTGGCACTGCCTGTCGCACGTGCCGTTGCAGCAGACGCCGTCCACGCAGAACCCGCTCGAGCACTGGTTCGCGCCGCCGCAGGCGAGGCCCGCCACCTTCTTGGGCGTGCAGACGCCGGCGGCGCAGTACGCGCTCGTCGAGCAGTTCGCGTCGACGGTGCAGTCGCCCGCGCACGCGGTCGGGCCGCAGGTGAACGGCGCGCAGGTGACCGTCTGGAGCGCAGGGCAGCGCCCGGCGCCGTCGCAGGCGGCCGCGAGCGTCGCCACGCCGGCCGCGCAGCTCGCCGTCCGGCAGGAGCTCGTGGGGTAGGTGCAGGCCGTCGCGAGCGTGCCGTCGCAGCTGCCGCCGCACGTCGTGCCGTCGGTGACGCAGGCCGCGCGGGTGCCGTGGGGGGCGCCGGTCACCGCCGAGCAGGTGCCCCCCTTGCCCGCGACGTCGCAGGCCTGGCACTGCCCGCCGCAGGCGAGGTCGCAGCACACGCCGTCGACGCACAGGCCCGAGCCGCACTCGGCGGCGGCCGCGCAGGCCGTCCCGTTCGCCTTCGTGAAGGTCCCGGCGATGGTGTGGCTGGCCGTGACGTTCGTGAACGTGTAGCCCGTGGCGGCCGCGACCGCGGTGCCGTCCACGGTGAGCGTCGCGACCCGGTAGCCGGCCGCGGGCGTGAGCGTGAACGCCTGGCTCGCGCCGTGGTTCACGATCACCGCCCCGCTCGGCGCGATGGCGCCGTTCGCGCCCGCGGAGGCGGTGATGGTGAAGGTGTCGATGGCGAAGGTGGCCGCGAGCGTGTGACTCGCGGTGACGTTCGTGAAGGTGTAGCTCGAGGCGATCGCGACGGCGACCCCGTCGACGGTGAGCGTCGCGACGTGGTGGCCGGTCGCCGGGGTGATCGTGAAGGTGAGGCTGCCGCCGTAGCTGACGATCTGCGCGGTGGCGGGCGCGATCGCGCCGTTCGCCCCGGCGCTCGGCGTGAGCGTGAAGGTGTCGATCGCGAAGCTCACCGCGATGGAGTGGTTCGCCGCGACCGCGGTGAACGTGTAGCTCGGGCCGACGGCGGCGGCGACGCCGTCCACGGTGACGCTCGCCACGTGGTAGCCGGTGCTCGGGGTGAAGGTGAAGGTGGCGCTCGAGCCGTGGTTCACCATCTGCGCGGTCGACGGCGAGATGGTCCCGTTCGCGCCGGTGACGCTCGGCGTGATCGTGTAGGTGTTGATGGCGAACGAGACCGTGATGGTGTGCGCCGAGGTGACGAGGGTGAACGTGTAGCTCGTCACCGCGCCGATGGAGAAGCCGTCCACGAGCACGTCCGCCACGTGGTACCCGCCGGCGGGCGTGAAGGTGAACACCTGCGCCGCGCCGTAGTTCACCGGGACCGCGCCGGAGGGTGAGATGCTCCCGTTCGGGCCGGCGGAGGCGGTGATGGTGAAGGTGTCGATCGCGAAGGTCACCACGATGGAGTGGTTGGCGGTGACGTTCGTGAAGGCGTAGCTCGAGGGGACGGCGACCGCGGAGCCGTCCACGGTGACCGTGGCCACGTGGTAGCCGGTGGCCGGGGTGAAGGTGAAGGTCTGGGTGCCGCCGTAGCTCACGCCCACCGCGCCGCTCGGCGAGATGGAGCCGTTCGCGCCGGCCGAGGCGGTGATGGTGAAGGTGTCGAGCGCGAAGGTGACCGCGATGGAGTGGTTCGCCGTGACGTTCGTGAACGCGTAGCTCGACGCGACGGCGACGGCGGCGCCGTCCACGGTGATGGTGGCGACGTGGTAGCCCGTGGCCGGCGTGAAGGTGAAGGTCGGGTTGCCGCCGTAGCTCACGCCCACGGCGCCGCTCGGCGAGATGGAGCCGTTCGCGCCGGCGGAGGCGGTGATGGTGAAGGTGTCGAGCGCGAAGGTGACCGCGATGGAGTGGTTGGCGGTGACGTTCGTGAAGGCGTAGCTCGGGGCGACCGCGACGCCGGCGCCGTCCACGGTGATGGAGGCGACGTGGTAGCCGGTGGCCGGCGTGAAGGTGAAGGTGGCGCTCGAGCCGTGGTCGACGGTCTGGACGGTCGCCGGCGAGATGGACCCGTTCGCACCCGCGCTGGGCGTGATCGTGTACGTGTTGATCGCGAACGACGCCGAGATGGTGTGGTTCGCGGTGACGTTCGTGAACGCGTAGCTCGAGGCGACGGCGACCGCGGAGCCGTCCACGGTGACCGCGGCGACGTGGTAGCCAGTGGCCGGCGTGAAGGTGAAGGTCTGGTTGCCGCCGTAGCTCACGCCCACGGCGCCGCTCGGCGAGATGGAGCCGTTCGCGCCGGCCGAGGCGGTGATGGTGAACGTGTCGATGGCAAAGGTGACCGCGATGGTGCGGTTCGCCGTGACGTTCGTGAAGGCGTAGCTCGAGGCGACGGCGACCGCGGAGCCGTCCACGGTGACCGTGGCCACGTGGTAGCCCGTGGTCGGCGTGAAGGTGAAGGTCTGGTTGCCGCCGTAGCTCACGCCCACCGCGCCGCTCGGCGAGATGGAGCCGTTCGCGCCGGCGGAGGCGGTGATGGTGAAGGTGTCGATGGCGAAGGTGACCGCGATGGTGTGGTTGGCGGTGACGTTCGTGAAGGCGTAGCTCGACGCGATCGCGACGGCGGCGCCGTCCACGAGGACCGACGCGACGTGATAGCCGGTGGTCGGCGTGAAGATGAAGGCGGCGCTCGAACCGTGGTCGACGGTCTGGACGGTCGACGGCGAGATGGAGCCGTTCGCACCCGCGCTGGGCGTGATCGTGTACGTGTTGATCGCGAACGACGCCGAGATGGTGTGGTTCGCGGTGACGTTCGTGAAGGCGTAGCTCGGGGCGACGGCGACGCTGGCGCCATCCACGGTGACCGACGCGACGTGACAGCCGGTGGCCGGCGTGAAGGTGAAGGTCTGGTTGCCGCCGTAGCTCACGCCCACCGCACCGCTCGGCGAGATGGACCCGTTCGCGCCGGCCGAGGCAGTGATGGTGAACGTGTCGATCGCGAAGGCGACCGCGATGGTGTGGTTGGCGCTGACGTTCGTGAAGGCGTAGCTCGACGCGACCGCCACCGCGGAGCCGTCCACGGTGACCGACGCGACGTGGTAGCCCGTGGTCGGCGTGAAGGTGAAGGTGGCACTCGAACCGTGGTCGACGGTCTGGACGGTCGCCGGCGAGATGGACCCGTTCGCACCCGCGCTGGGCGTGATCGTGTACGTGTTGATCGCGAACGTCGCCGCGATGGTGTGGTTCGCCGTGACGCCCGAGAAGGTGTAGCTCGTGACGGCGCCGACGGAGCCGCCGTCCACGAGGACGTCGGCGACGTGGTAGCCGGTGTCCGGGGTGAGGGTGAAGGTGGCGCTGCCGCCGTGGCTCACGGTCTGCGTGGTCGCCGGCGAGATGGAGCCGTTCGCGCCGGCGCTCGGCGCGATGGTGTACGTGCTGATCGCGAACGACGCCGCGATGGTGTGGTTCGCGGTGACGTTGGTGAAGGTGTAGCTCGTGACCGCGCCCACCGAGCTCCCGTCCACCAGCACGTCGGCCACCTGGTGATTCGCGACCGGCGCGATGGTGAACCCCACGCTGCCGCCGTGGTTCACCGTCTGCACGGTCGACGGCGAGATGGAGCCGTTCGGGCCGGCGCTGGGCGTGACCGTGAACGTGTCGATCGCGAAGGTCGCGTCGAGCGTGTGCGCAGCGACGACGTTCGCGAACGGGTAGGAGGTGATGGGCCCCTGCGAGACGCCGTCGACGACCACGTCGACGACGTGGTGCGCGGGGTCCGGCGTGATGGCGCACGTCGCGGAGCCGCCCTCGGGGACGGGGTTGGGCGTGCAGACGACCGTGCCGCCGCCGAGGCCGACGGTGGTGATGATGGTGTAGTCGAGCGCCTGCGCCTCGGTGGCGAGCGGGCGAGCGGGTCCCGACCCGCCGCACGAGGTGAGGGCGAGCGCGGCGGCGAGCGCCGCGAGGGCGCGAGGCGCGCTGGGAGACATCCGGCTCCCTGGCCACTTCGAGACCGTTGAGTCGCTGGCGTGTGGGCCTGAGACCTACCCCTAGCACCGAGTGTCAAAAGGGAGGTACCCCCCAGGGTGGGTACACTGCCCAGCGAGCCCCTACCGGGCGCTCCAGGGTCCAACACATCGACGAAATCACCAGGACTCGACGTGCACACGGTCCCGGGACGGGACCGTGAACGCCCCGCGGCGCGCGGCGGCCCGGGGCGTCCGGAGACAGGGAGGGCTACGGCTGCCCGGGCAACACGGTGAACTCGACGCGCCGGTTCTTCGCCCGGCCCGTCGCGGTGGTGTTCGGGACGATCGGCCGGGTCTGGCCGAAGCCCTCCGGCACGAGGCGGGCGCCGTCGATGCCCTCTGCGACGAGCCGCTGGCGGACGCTCGCGGCGCGACGGCGCGACAGGTCGAGGTTCTTCTCGGGTCGGCCCTGGTCGTCCGTGTGCCCCTCGACGCGGACCCCCGCGATCTCCGGGTGGGTGGAGAGGATGCTCGCGACCTGCCGCAACAGCTCGTTCGACTCCGGGAGGATCACGTCCTTGCCGGTCGCGAAGTGGACCTGCTCGAGGATGACGATGCGGTTGCCCTCGAGGACGGCCTTCACGGGCTCGGCGGGGACGGGCGCCGGCGCGGGCACTGGCGCGGGCGCCTGCTCGGGCTCGGGCGGCGGCGCCGAGGCGGTCGGCGGCGGCGCGGCCGCGACGACCACGGGGGGTGGGGAGGCGCGGGCGCCGGCTCGACCACGCGTGGGGCGACCACGGTCGCGGGCTCGACGCTGCCCGGAACGAAGGCGGCCGCCATGAGCGGACAGGAGCGCCGCGAGCGGGGCGCGTGCCACCCCGGTGGCTGCGCACCCAGGGCGGCTGACCCGTGCCGGGCCGCGTGGCTCGACCCGCGGTCCGGCCGCCGCCTCCCCGACGTCGGGGCCGGCTACGTGACGCGCGAGAGCAGCCGGTCCCAGCTCTGCGCGATGCGGGTCGCCAGGATGAGGAGGTCACCCACGGCGGCCGGGTCGACCTGCTCGCCGCGCCCCATGTCCGCGTAGAGCACGTTCACCACCCGTCCCTGCGCGAGGATCGGGAGCAGGATGGCGCTCCGCGGGACGCCGCCCCCGAGCTGCTTCAGGAGGCGCACGTTCGCCTCGGTCTTGCCGAGCGGTCCCAGGAAGTGCGCGCGCGTCGAGACGACGGTGTCGAGCACGCCGGGCTGGCCGAGGCCGAGCTTCATGCGGCGCACCGCGGGCGCGGCGAGGCCCTCCCCGAGGCCGGCCCAGCCCCACGCGGCGCCGCGCCGGACCTGCAGGAGCACCGCGCGGCGGAACCGCGAGCGCGCATGGCGGAGCACGGTGCGCGCGATTCTGGTCGCGGTCCTCGACCCCGGCGAGCGCGGCGAGGGCCTCCTGGAAGCCGAGCGGCGTGGGCTCGGGCTCGGGCGCGCGCGGCGGCGGCCTCGCCGGGGCGGCGGGCGCGGCGGCGGGCTGATCCACGGGCTTCAGCGTGACGGGGTCGATGGCCGGGAGCACCATCGTCGGAGGCGGGCGCGGGCGGGCCGGGCCGGCGCCGCCGGTGAGCACGGCCTTCAGCGCCATCGCGGTGGCGCGCGTCATCGGGCGGGCGCCGGCCGGCCTCGGCGGCGGCGCCGCCGGCGGTGGCAGCGCGGGCTCCGGCTCGGCCTCCAGGAGCTCGGTGAGATCGATGACGTCGTCGGCCGGCGGCAGGTCCCGCTCGCCCTGAGCCGGTCGAAGGGCGGGCGGAGGGGCGGCCTGGGCCACCGGGCGCGGCGGCGGGGCGGGAGCGCGCGGCGGCGGGGCCGGGGCGGGTGCCCTCGGCCGCATCCCGGCCGGCGGTCGCCGCGGAGGTGCCGCGGTCGGCGTCGGCGTGGTGGCGGGGCGCGACGCGAGCGGCGGCGCGCCCGCGGACGGCCCGGCGACGCCCGCGTAGAGCGAGTCGAACTCCGCCTGATCCATCAGGTCGCCGCCCGTCGCGGCGGTGCGCTCCTCGGCGCGCGGCGGCGGCCGGATCGTCGCGCCGGGCTGGAAGTCGACCTCGATGCCGCGGAGCTGGCGGTCGATGCCGTAGTGGCGCTTGAGGAGCGCCCAGACCCGGGCCTCCGGCGCGACCATCGTGACCACGTTCCTGTTCGTGGCGAAGGCGACCTCGTCGAGCATCCCGAAGTCGCTCGGCGCGACCGCGACGAGGACGAGCTTGCGGTCCTGCACCGCGAACGGGATCGCGTCCCAGCGATCGGCCACGTCGGGGGTCATGAGCGCCAGCGCGTCGGGGTCCGGCTCGAGGTCGTCTCCCTGCACCGCGGGCACGCCCCAGCGAACGTGGAGCGCCTCGGCGAGCGCGGCCTCGGTCACGCCCTCGAGCTCGAGGAGGTTCGTGCCGAGGCGGCCGCCGAAGATGACCTGGTTCTGCAAGGCCTCGTGGACGTGGGCGGGCGTGCTCGCGCCGCGCGCCACCAGGATCTCGCCGAGCTTCTTGGTCGCCACGGCCCCGGAGCTTACACCGGGGCCGCGGCGGGGGCCTCCTCAGCGGTCGGCGGCGGGCAGGCGCCCGGGGCCGGGGCCGTCCGGCGCCTCGGGGCGCATGGGCGACGGGAGGTCGTGGCTCGGGTCGCCCGGGATGTGCTGCGCGAGCTTGCCGATGCAGCGGCCGCGCACGACGGTCTCTCCGTCCACGTCCTCGAACGTGACGAGCAGGTCCCGCCCGTCCGGGCAGCCGCCCGGGACGAGGACGTCGTCGGCGACGCGGACGACGGACGGGTCGGCCGGCGCGTCGCCGCAGGCGGCGAGCGCGAGGAGGGAGGTGAGGGCGGCGAGGCGGAGGGCGGCGGAGGGGTGGGTCACGGCAGGTTCCTTTCTGGCGCGAGCGCCTCGCGCCGTTCGAGAGGTGGACCGGGGCCGCCACGGGATCCGACGCCGCCTCCCGGCGCGGCTCCTCCCTGGGGGCGATGCGCGCCGGCCCCCGACCCCTGCACCATCTCCGCCGTGACCCTCGACGAGCAGGTGAAGGAGCGGCTCGCGGCGGGCGACGACCGCGAGGCGGCGACCGCCGTCATCCAGCAGCTCGGTCCGGTCGTCCTCTCGTACCTCCGCCCGATGCTGAAGGACGAGGACGACGTCGCGGACGCCTTCTCGGAGTGGGCGGAGCGGGTCTGGAAGGGGCTGCCCGGCTTCGAGTGGCGCTCGTCGCTCAAGACCTGGTGCATCCGCCTCGCGTGCAACGTCGCCCTCAACATGAAGGACGGAGCCCACCGGCGGCGCGTGCGCCGCTTCGCGAGCGGCGAGGCCTCCGCGCTCGCCGAGTCGATCCGCACGACCTCGGCCGTGCGGGTGGAGCGGCACCGCGCGGACCTCCTCGAGCTTCGCAAGGAGCTCACGCCCGAGGAGCAGACCCTCCTCTTCCTCCGCGCCGACCAGGGGCTCTCGTGGGACGAGATCAGCGAGGTGCTCTCCGGGACGGGGGAGCCCGTCTCGGCCGACACGCTCGCGAAGCGCTACGAGCGGCTCAAGGCGAGGCTGGCGAAGCTCGCCCGGGAGAGGGGGCTCGTGCGGTAGCTGCCGACGCCTGTCGGAAACCGCGGGAGCCCCGGTCCTCACCTTCGAAGGCGCACGGATGCGCCTCCGAAAGGACGAGGACATGACCTCCGAGAACCGCTCCCAGCTCTACTTTCCGCTCCGCACGAGCCGCCTCGCGACGCTCCGCGATCTCGCGATGGTCGCGGTCTGCGTCGCCATCGTGGCGAGCTTCGTGGCCGACCTCTGGAGGGGCCCCCCGCCGGAGTCGTTCCAGGCCATGGAGCGCGGCGGCCGGGTGCACCTCCGCGCGTGAATATTCGAGCGCCCGGTGGCGGGGTCATCCGTACGCTTGGTAGAGTCTCCTCACGCTCAGCAAAGGGGACGCAGCGTTGAAGGAGGACCCCGCCACGGAGGAACCTGGGCCGGGGCCCTTGCCCGGGACGCTGTCCGCGCTCCTCAAGGACCTCGCCGCGGACGAGGTGCCGCCGGACGGCGGCGGCTGGGAGGTCGCGCTCGTCCCCGGCCAGCGGATCGGTCGCTTTCGGTTGATCCGGGAGCTCGGCCGCGGCGGGTTCGGCGTCGTCTTCGAGGCCGAGGACTCCGAGCTGAAGCGCAAGGTCGCGCTGAAGGCCGTTCGCACGGGTCACCGCGACGAACTCAGGCGGGAGCGACTCCTCGAGGAGGCCGAGGCCGCGGCGCGGCTCGCCCACCCGAACATCGTCACGCTCTTCGACCTCGGCCGCTCCGAGCACGGCCCGTACCTCGTGCTCGAGCTCCTCGAGGGCGAGACGCTGCAGGCGCGCGTCGAGCGCGGGGTCGTGCCGCCGGTCGAGGCCGTGCGGATCGCGACCGGCATCGCGCGCGGCCTCTCGCACGCGCACGCGCGCGGCGTCGTGCACCGGGACCTCAAGCCCGGGAACGTGTTCCTCACGAGCGACGGCGGCGTGAAGGTGCTCGACTTCGGCCTCGCGCACGCGTTCGGCCTGAAGCGCACCGAGGGCGGCACGCCAGCGTACATGGCGCCCGAGCAGTGGACCGGCGCGCCGGAGGACGAGCGCACCGACGTCTTCGCGCTCGGCGTCGTGCTCTACCGGATGCTCTCCGGCCGGCTGCCGTTCCGGCCGGAGAATCCCGGCGAGGTCACCGGCCCGTCGCCGGCACCGGACCTCGAGGTCGCCGGCCTGCCCGCGCTCGGCGAGCTCGTCGCGACGATGCTCGAGAAGGACCCCGTGCACCGGCCGCGCGATGGCGGCGTGGTCCTGCGCGCGCTCGAGCTCGTCGGCCAGGTGCTGCGCGGCGCGGGCGAGTCCGCGCCGGGGCCGGAGGCCGTCGTGGTGCGCCGGCGGGAGCCCGCGCCGTGGTGGCGGACGCGCGTCGCGGGCATCGCGGCGATCGCGGCGGTGGTGATCGCGGCGGCGGCGCTGGGGGTGGCGGTCAGGATGGCGCGGAAGGCGACGATCGCGCCGGCCGCGGACGAGCGGATCGTGCTCGCGGTAGCGGACGTGGAGAACGGCACGGGCGACCGCGAACTTGATGGGCTCTCGGGAATGCTGGCCACGTCGCTCGAGCAGTCGCGCAAGATCGACGTCTTGCCCCGCGTCCGCCTCATAGACCTGTTTGGACGAGACGCCTTCCAGAAGGGAGAACCCCTCGACGCCGACAGGGCCACTGCCGCTGCCGAAAGAGTTCGCGCCCGGGCAGTGGTGGTGCCGATCCTCAGAAGGTTGGGTGCGCTGTACGTCGCGGAGGTCAGGGTCACGGACCCAAGTTCCGGCGCTCGCCTCCTGTCATTGCGTGAGCAGGAGACCGAGAAGGAGAGGCTCCCAGACCTTGTGGACCGTGTCTCCGAGCGAGTGCGGCTGGGCCTCGGTGAGGCACCCGAGGCCATCCGGGAGACCTCCATCGCACTCGCGAGGTCGGTCACCAGGAGCCTCGAGGCCTGGTCGCACTTCGCCCGTGGTCAGGCCTGCGTCGAGCAGTCGGGCTTCTTCGTCGGCTATGGACCCTGCCTCGAGGAGTTCAAGCGGGCCACCGCGATCGATCCGGAGTTCGGACTCGCGCACCTGTTGACGTCCGAGGTCTCCTACTCGCTCGGGCTGAGCCGGGCGGAGCAGAGAAGCGCGCTCGAGCCCGCCCTGCGCCTGCTCGATCGCATTCCTCCGAGTCATCAGCAGCGCGTGAAGGGTTGGGCGGCGTTCCTCGACGGCAAGGACGTGGAGGCGAAGCGCCTCCTGAAGGAGGCCGCGATCAGGGCGGGTGACGACAAGTTCGCTTGGCGTCGCGCGGGCGAGGTCCCATTCCACCGCGATGAGTTCGCCGAGGCGGCTCCGATCTTCGAACGAGTGAGCGAGCTCGACCCCGCGTGGCCCGAGGGCGTCGAGCACCTCGCTATCGCGCTCGGCGCGCTCGACGATCGCGATGGACTCGCGGCGCTCGAGACCAGGGTGGCGGCCCTTCCGGAGTCCCCCGCCACGAGGGCTGGCCTCTGCTTCATCCGGCTTTGGGCCGGCGCTCCCTCGACGCTCGCGACCTGCGAGAAGGCGTCGGCCGGAGGAGCGGACGCGGCGGGGACCCAGTTCTTCGCGATGGCGCTGCTTCACGCGGGCGAGCGCGACCGCTTGCACCGCCTCGTGACCCAGATGTCCGAGGGGCAATCGCTGAACAGCTTCGGTCCGTTCATGCGCGTGCTGCTTCAGGTCCAGGAGGGACGCTGGGAGGAGCTGGCCAAGACCGGAGAGACTATCCACGGTTTCAAGGACGCGTGGCTCCAGGCGGGGTGGTTCGAGGCGGTCGCAGGCTCGGGCGACGCAGATGTGGCCCATCGCGAGGCGCTCCTCGCGCTCGAGCTCGACCCCGCGCTCGTGACCCACGTCGCACCCCACCTAGCGTACCTGGGGGATCTCCGGCGCGCCGCCGAGTTCGCGGCATACCTGCCCGTCGACTCACCACGAGCGGCCACCTATCGCGCGATCGTGCACTGGAGGCAGGGCGACCGTGTGAAGGCGATCGAGGAGCTCCACGCAGTTGTCAGGCACACGCCGTTCAGCGTGGACCCGGCGATGCCGCACCCGGCCTTCGTCCTCGGCGAGATGCTCGTGGAGCAGGGGAGGAACGCTGAGGCAGTCGAGGTATTGACCAGGTTCCTCGGCTTTCCACTCAACTACCCGAGCTGGGAATACCCGCGCGCTCTGCTCGCGCTGGCGAAGGCGCAGGCGCGGGAGGGCATGCCGAAGAGGGCGCGCCGAAACATCGGCTTGCTTCTGGGGATGTGGGGTGAAGCGGCTTCATCACAACCCGGCCTGGAGGAGGCGAGGAAGACCAGCTTGGAACTCGGGCGAGAATGACGCGGTCGCCATGCAGGTTCGGTGTGTTCGCTGAATGTGGGGGAAAATCATGAGACCGATGAACGTGGTGGCACTTCTGCTAGCGGTGACAGTGGCGGACGACGTCGCTGCTGATGTGAAGAAGACCAAGGAGGGAGAAGCGCCTTGTGCCACCTACAGTCGGTTGGAGATGGGCCGTAATAGCCTCGACCTTTCCGCGAGCGCACTGAGAACGAGCCTGGCGTCCATCGGTGGCCTTGAGGTCGTTTACGATCAGGGCAAGAAGGCTTGGGAGATCTACGCTTTCGAACCCGCGAACGCGGGCTTCGTCAAGTGGTTCGGTGACACCGCGCATTTGGGCTCAGCGGAAGTTATGACCTACCTCGTCCGGTGCGCCTATGACCAAGGGCAGTGGGTCTCATATGGCGGCCTTTCTTGGGAGGGGCGGTTCGGCTTGGGTGGGACACGTCGGAAGCCCCTCGCGGATGCAGATTCAAGGGCGAGGATTACGGCGTGTCTTCTGGCTCACGCGAACCAGCGCCACGCCCGCCAACCCATCTCGCTTCGCGGAGCCAGCCTGAGTGTTTCGCCGGGAGAGGCGTTTGCATTGGATCAGCCGGAAGGAGTCTTCTTCGGGGACCTGTTTGCCTCACCACAGCCGCTCTATACGCTGAGTAGCAACCTGCCCGTCGGGTTCGATCTGGACAAGAGCAACTGGTACCCGCCGAACGTGGCTCTTGGTCGGACCATTGACTTCGATGGCGCGGGATGGGTCCGTCAACTCGGCCGGTGTCAAGATGCGTCGACTTGGTTCGCTGCGAATGGCCAGCGGGTGTGTCCTGGCAATCCGTATTCCTCTTGCAGCACGGCTCAGACGTATCCGCCGCTCTTCGTTTACGGAATGCGCCTGGTCAACCTCGAGGAGACTTGGTCCTCGGCCAATCAGCCGGCCCTGCCAACGCAGTTGATCGAGCGCGGTACGAAGGCGGCGCTCAGGAATTCGCACTGCAAGTGGCCGAAGGCTGGTGTCGATCGAAGGTCGGCGTGCGTCGGGACCTATGATCCAATGGTCTTGGCGGCGAGCGTCTGCGGTGGCGAGAGCGGCCCTCCGCCGACGGCACCATCTCAAGGGACGGTGCAACTCGGAGAGAAGTCAGCGGTGGAGGTGGTCCTTCGCGATATCAAAGCCAGCGTGCCGTCGGGTTCGAAGTTCACGGCGATGATCAGGTTCCGGACTGACAAGGACGGTCGACCGCCGAAGCCCGGTAACGAGACGACCGTATTCGTCCGGGATGGTGCGGGTTCGCCGGTTGAGGTCCCCCTCAGGTGGAGCACGTTGCGGCGAGACGAGGGCTTCGGCTGGCTTGAGGTCTATCCGGTGATCTTGCAGAAGGAAGCGGCAGGCGGCGCGGGCCCCAACGTCCTCAGCATCAGGCTTGACGGGAGGGGCGACGAGAAGAAGGCCCCAGCTCTGGATGCGGTGGGGTTCTTGCCAGGCCCACCTGCCTGCTGTGCGGACGCCAACGCGCCAGCATGGTGCGACGACGTATTGGAAGGAACCCCGGTCGGTGGCGTCTGCTACACGAAGATCGGCGACTGATGCTCCTCCCCCACATCCAGACCCTTCTCGCGTCCGGTGACGCGAGGGGGGCCGCGACCGCGGTCATCGAGGCCCTCGGCCCGACGGTGCTGAGCTACCTGCGGCCGGTGCTCCGGGACGAGGACGACGTGAAGGACGCGTTCTCGATCTGGGCGGAGAACGTCTGGAAGGGCCTCCCGGGCTTCGAGGGCCGCTCGTCGCTCAAGACCTGGTGCCTGCGCCTCGCCTGCAACGTGGTGCTCAACCTGAAGAACCAGGCGCACGCGCGGAAGGTCCGGCGCTTCGAGACGGGCGAGGCCTCGCGGCTCGCGGAGTCGCTGCGCACCGCCTCGGCCGTCAAGGTGGAGCGGCGCCGCCAGCGCGTCCTCGAGCTCAGGAAGCTCCTCACGCCGGACGAGCAGACGCTGCCTCTTCCTGCGCGCCGACCAGGAGCTCTCCTGGGACGAGATCGCGGACGTCCTCGCGGAGGGGGGCAGCCCGGCGACGGCGGTGACGCTCGCGAAACGCTACGAGCGGCTCAAGGAGCGCCTCAGCAAGCTCGCCCGCGAGCAGGGGCTGCTCGAGTGAGCCGAGGGAGCCCGGAAAGGGGCCCCGTCAAGGTCGACCCGATGCGCTGTCCAGGAAGGTGAGCGGGCACGAAGCCCGCCGCCCACCGAGGACCGCACCATGACCGGGCAACGGGGAGAGCTGCACTTCGTCGTGAAGCCCACGCGCCTCTCCGTCGTGCGCGACGTCGCGGTCATCGCGGTGTGCGCCGTCATCCTCGCGGTCGTGGCGGTGGATCTCCTGCGGGGGGAGTCGTCGGCGGGCGCGCTGCAGGTGCTCGCGCGGACGGTTCCGTAGAGGGGGAAGGGCCGGGCCCGGCGGGCGGTGTCCCCTTGCACCACCGTCGGGCCCGGCGCCGCCCTCCCGGCGCGGCTACAACCCGGCCTCCCCGCGCCCGGAGGCCTCCATGCCCGCGTATCCACCCGTCGACTACGGCGAGTACCTCCACCTCGAGCGGCTGCTCGGGAGCCAGGCGCCGCGCTCGGTCGAGCTCGGCCGGCCGGCGCACGACGAGCACCTCTTCATCGTCGTGCACCAGGCCTACGAGCTCTGGTTCAAGCAGATCCTCCACGAGCTCGACTCGCTCCTCGCGCTCTTCCGCGCCGACTCGGTCGACGAGCGCAGCGTGGGCGTCGCGGTGTCGCGGCTGCAGCGCGTCGTGGAGATCCAGAAGATCCTCGTCGATCAGCTGCGCGTCCTCGAGACGATGACGCCGCTCGACTTCCTCGACTTCCGCGACCTCCTCGTGCCGGCCTCCGGCTTCCAGTCGGTGCAGTTCCGGCTCATCGAGAACAAGCTCGGCCTGCGCGACGCGGGCCGCGCGCGGATGGAGCGCTCGCCGGCGGGCGCGAAGCTCTCGGAGCCGCAGCGCGAGGCCCTGCGCGCATCCGAGGCGGGGCCGTCGCTCTTCACGCTCGTCGAGCGCTGGCTCGAGCGGACCCCGTTCCTGGGGGTGCCGGGGTGGGACTTCTGGGAGCGGTACGCGGCGGCCGTGGCGGACATGATCGGCGCCGACCGCGAGACCATCCGCACGAACCCGACGCTCGGAGACGTGGAGCGGCGCGCGCAGCTCGCCGAGCTCGAGCGGACGGAGGCGTCCTTCGCGGCGGTGCTCGACGAGGCCGCGCACGCGAAGCTCGTGGGGGAGGGGTCGCGGCGGCTCTCGCACCGCGCCACCCGCGCGGCGCTCTTCATCCACCTCTACCGCGACCAGCCCATCCTCCACCTGCCGTTCCGGTTCCTGACCCTCCTCGTCGACGTCGACGAGCTCCTCGCGACCTGGCGCTACCGGCACGCGCTCATGGTCCACCGGATGATCGGCACGAAGATCGGCACCGGCGGGTCGTCGGGGCACCGGTACCTCCTCGCAACGGTCGAGCGGAACAAGGTGTTCGGCGACCTGTACGACCTCTCCACCTTCCTCATCTCCCGCTCCGCCCTGCCGGCGCTCCCCCCGGAGATGGAGCAGCGGCTGGGGTTCCGCTTCACGGGGAGCCCCGGCGCGTCGTACCCTGCCGGTACGTGAACCTCGGCCGCGCGCTCCCGCTCGTCACCGCCCTCGCCGGCGTCCTCTCCGCCGGCTGCGGGACCACGGCCGCCGTCCGCCCGCCGCCCGCCCCCGGCCCAGCCGAGGTCCCGGTCGCGGCAGCGACGGTCCCGGGGCCGGCCGCCGGCCCGCTGGAGCGCGTCCGCGTGATCGTGGAGGACACGCTCGCCGCCGAGAAGCTGCCGTCGCTCTCGGTGGCGGTCGCGCGGCCGGGCGCGGAGACGATCGCCTACGCCGCGGGCTTCTCCGACCTCGAGCACCGCGTCCCCGCCACGGTCGACACCGTCTACCGCGTCGGCTCGGTCTCGAAGCCCCTCACCGCCGTGACGGCGCTCGCGCTCGCCGAGCACGGCGTCCTCGACCTCGACGCCCCGGTGCAGCGTTACTGCCCGGCCTTCCCCGCCGGCCGCGAGGGCGTCACCGTGCGCCGCCTGCTGGGCCATCTCGGCGGGGTGCGCGACTACGACGCCGGCCGCGGCGAGTTCGTCTCGCGCCGCCACTTCGAGAGCTTCCCCGAGCTCGTCGGCTACTTCTCCTCGGACCCGCCGGTCGCCGCGCCCGGCGCACGCTACCAGTACAGCGTCTACGGCTACGACCTCGTCGGCTGCGCGCTCGAGGGCGCCGGCCAGGCGCGTTACGCCGAGCTCGTGCGGCAGCACGTGCTCGAGCCCGCGGGGATGATCTCGACGCTCCTCGATGAGCCCGAGGCGATCGTCCCGCACCGCGCGCGCGGCTACGAGCTCGGCCGCGGCGGCCGGCTGTGGAACGCGGCGCTCGTGGATCTCTCGAACCGGTGGCCGGCGGGCGGGTGGCTCTCCACGCCGAGCGACCTCGTCGCCTTCGGCCGCGCGCTCCTCGGCGGGCTCGTCTCGCCCGGCTCGCGCGCGGCGCTCTGGACGCCGCAGCACCTCGCGGACGGCGCCTCCACGGGCTACGGCCTCGGGTTCGGGCTGCCGGCGTCGCCGCCTGCCGCCGAGCACGCGGGCTCGTCGGTCGGAGCGTCCGCATTCCTCTGGATCGATCCCGCCGACGGCACGGTCGTGGCGTTCACGACCAACCTGCAGTTCTGGAACGACGCCGAGCGCAGGTCGCTCGTGAAGAGGCTCGCGGCCGCGGTGCGTTAATCCCCGGCGGGTCCTGCGCAGCGCCACAGGTGCCTCGGGCCTAATGTACGGGGCGTGCTGCTCGGTGTGCCGAGCCCCGGCCGATCCGCGGCCCTCGCCCTCGCGGCCGTCCTCGCCGCCTGCGGGGACGGCCCGCCCCATGCCGGCGGTACCCTCGCGGGCGCGCAGCCCATCCCGGGGCTCACGGCCGGCGCGTGGAGCTGGGTGCCCGTCGACGGCGCGCGCTGCGAGGACGGCACGCCCACCGGCGTCGCGGTCAGCCCGGGCGCGGGCCCCGACCTCGTCGTCTTCCTGAACGGCGGCGGCGCCTGCTGGGACTGGCTCTCCTGCTACGTGCTGGACCTCGCCGCGACCGGGCCGTTCGGCGAGGCCGAGTTCCAGGCGCTCGGGACCTCCCGGCTCCCCGGCTCGATCCTCGACCGCGCCGTCGCCGGCAACCCCTACGCCGACGCGTCGCTCGTCTTCGTGCCGTACTGCACCGGGGACGTGCACGCCGGCGTCCACGTCGCGACGTACACCGGCGCGGAGGGCGCGCGCGCGTACCACCACGTCGGCCGGCTCAACCTCGAGGCCGCGCTGCCGCGCCTCGCCGCGACCTTCCCCTCGCCGCGCCGGCTCGTCGTCGCCGGCTCCTCCGCGGGCGGCTTCGGCGCGCTCCTCGACTACGACCTCCTCCGTTCCACCTGGCCGCACGCCCTCGGGCTCCTCGTGGACGACTCCGGCCCGCCGCTGCCCGACGGCGCGGTGCCGCCGGCGGTGCTCTCCGCGTGGCGGGCGAGCTGGGGCGTCGACGCGTTCCTCGCCCCGCTCTGCGGGAGCGCCTGCGACGCCGGCTTCGGGCCGCTCGTCGGAAAGCTCGCCGCGCGCTGGCCAGGCGACCGGTTCGCGCTGCTCTCCTCGGTGCGGGACCAGGTCGTCTCCGGCTACTTCCAGCTCGCGCCCGCCGAGTTCGAGGCGGCGCTCCGCGCGGCCGTCGCCGACGACCTCGGCCCGGTGCCGGGCGCGGCGGCGTTCCTCGTGCCGGGCGACGGACACACCATGCTCGGCGCCCCGGCCAGGTTCACCCAGGGTGTCCCGCTCCTCGACTGGCTCTCGGCGCAGGCGCGCGGGGATGCGGGCTGGGCCTCGGAGGTGCCGTGAGGCGACCCTCGTCTTCGGGCCCCTCGTCTCCGGGCCGCTTCGCGGCCCTACGCTCGGGGCGTACGGTAGAGGGTGCCCTCGTGCTCGCGCTCGCCCTCGCGGCCTGCCACGACGGCGGCCGCCAGGGCGCTTCCGGACCACCGCCCTCACTGCCGCCCGCCGCGGACCCCCCGGGCTACCTCGGCCCGACGCTCGCGCTCGACGCACCCGCGCGCGGCGCCATGCTCGACGGGGCCGGGCCCCTGGCGCTCGCGGGCCGGGCCTGCGACGACGTCCACGCGATCACGTCCGCGACGCTCGCAGGCTCGGCGCTGGCGCTCACGGGCTCGGGGTCCTGCCGGACCTTCGCGGCCGAGGTGACGCCCGGCGTCGGCCTGCAGGTGCTCCGCGGCGAGGTCGTGAACGACGCCGGCGAGCGCGGCACCCTCGCGCAGGCGGTGCTCGTCGCACCCGGGTTCTTCGACGCCGACGGCGCCGGCGCGTCCGCCGGGAGCGGCCTCCTCGTCCGCCTCGGGCCGCGCTTCCTCGACGACGGCGATCGCGCCACGCCCGACGACGTCGCGACCGTCGTGCAGACGGTGCTCGACGCGCAGGACCTCGACGCGGAGGTCGGCGCCCAGCGCATCGCCTCGCCCGATGCGAACGGCGACGGCCAGCTCGACACCAAGCGCTACTCCTGCGCGCTCTACACGGTCACGAACAAGCGGACCGGCTACGTCGCCTGGAAGGACGGGCCGCTCACCCGCGGCCCCATCACCGTCGACGGGCTCGCGCTCGAGCAGGGCGGCGTCGTCGCGCGGATCACGGTCCACGCGCTCCGGGTCCCGTTCGGCGTGACCGGCAACGTCGACTCGGGTTGCCTCGGCGACGCGCAGGACTCGGTCCACGGGGACGTGACCGTCCGCGCGCTCACGCTCGAGGCGCACGCCGCCGTCGCGGCGGGCGCGGCGGGCCTGCCGACGCTCGAGGTGACCTCCACCTCGGCCTCGCTCGACGGCCTCGACATCGACATCGCCCTCGGCCGGCTCGTCGACTGGACCGGCCTCGGGAGCCTCATCGGCGACGGCATCGAGTCGGTGGTGCGCGGGCCGATCCAGGCGGCGCTCCGCGACGGCGTGCGCGTCGCGGTCGACGCGCGGCTCCGGCGGCTCCTCCCCGCGGTGGCCGCGGTGGGCGGCGCCATCAAGCTGCCCCCGGCGCTCGGCGGTGGCGCGCTCGCGCTCGAGGCCGGGCTCGACCTCGCCGACTTCACGCCGGAGCGGGCGCTCGTCGGGCTGCGGGTGCGGATCCGGCCGCCCGACGGCGCCGGCGGCGCGCTCCACGCGGGCGCGCGGGGCGCGATGCGGCTCGGCGGGGGCCTGCCCGCGGAGGCGGCGCTCGCGGGCGACGCGCTCGCCCTCGGCCTCGCCGACGACGCGCTCAACCAGCTCCTCCACGCGGCGTGGGCCGCCGGCGCGCTCGACGTATCCCGGCTCGCGCTCGAGGGCGGCGTGCCCGGCTCCCCGGGCGTGCGGGCGGTCGTGAGCGTCGCCCCGGCGCTCCCCCCGGTCGTGATGCCGCGGCGGGACGGGAGCGCCGGCCTCGAGCTCGGCTGGGGCGAGCTCGCCTTCGACGTGGCGCTCGAGGGGCCTCGCGGCTCGGCCCACGTCACCGGCTGGCTCTCGATCGTGATCGGGCTCGACGGGCTCGGCGTCGACCCCGCGACCGGCACGTTCCGTCCGGCGTTCGCGGAGGCGCCGGAGGTCACGGTCGAGCTCGCCTCGGTGGACTGGGGCGATCTGCCGGCGAGCCGGTCGCTCACCGAGGGGCTCATGGCCGGGATCCTGCGCGCCAAGCTCGCGGACCTCCTCGGGTCGGCGATGGGGTCGGCGCCCCTGCCGGCGATCGACCTCGGGCGGCTGGATCCGTCGCTGCCGTCGCTGCGGCTGGGCCTCTCCGGCCCCCGGGACCTGCGCTCGGCGGGGTACTCGGTCGTGGCCGGCGGCGTCGCCGCGGTCCCGCGGTAGCACCCCAAGTCCTCGTACTTCCTGGTGGCTGCGACGATCGACCGCAGGCGCGGCCGGTGTGGGCATGGATCCATGCCCCGCTCCTGTCAGACCCGGACGGTACTCACCGCTACCGCCGTCCCACATTCGCCACCAACCCGGAGGGATCTCCCTTGTCCGCTCGCACCACGCTGCTCGCGCTCGTCGCCGCGCTCGCGCCGGCCGTCGCTTCCGCCCAGTTCGCCACCACGAACGTCCAGGCGCTCTACGGCCTGTCCGGCTTCAAGGAGAAGATCCTCGACTACAACGCCAAGGACGGGCAGCAGCTCACGCTGACCGTGAACCACTTCTCGGTGTGGAAGTACGGCGACAACTTCGCGTTCGTCGACATGTCGCGCGCGGACTACCTCGTGCCCGGCACGAAGCTCGAGACGAACAGCCAGTCG
The DNA here is from genome assembly GCA_047602405.1 of Anaeromyxobacteraceae bacterium. Lineage (GTDB taxonomy): Bacteria > Myxococcota > Myxococcia > Myxococcales > Anaeromyxobacteraceae > Anaeromyxobacter. The sequence continues at coordinate 3,406,539 of JASGHJ010000002.1, read as the reverse complement.
ACCGTCTACACCGAGTGGCACCCCCGCTTCTTCGTCAACAAGATGGTCGGGCACGAGGGCAACACGCTCGGCATCTTCAAGAACTGGGGCCCGGCGTTCGAGGTCAACCAGGGCAAGAACTTCTGGGCGTACCTCGCCGGCATCGGCTGCGACATCGACCTGCCCATCCAGTACTCCTTCCTGTCGGTGAACCTCTTCTACCGTCAGGACTCGGTGCAGTTCGCGCCGAGCTTCGGCCACGTGGGCAACAAGACCTGGCAGCTCTCGCCGTCGTGGGGCATCCCCTTCGCGATCGGCCCGGTCTCCGCCCTCTTCACGGGCTTCGTCGACATCACCCCCCTCAAGGACTTCGGCGGCAAGGACAAGAAGCTCGACGTGATGGCGCAGCCCGAGCTGCTCTTCGACGTCGGCGGCCTCGCCGGCGCGCCGCGCGGCTCGCTCTGGCTCGGCGTCGAGTGGTACCTGCACTACAACGCGGCGGACGCGGACCTGGGCGGCGAGACGATCTCCGCGCCGCAGGTCATGGTGCAGTGGAACCTCCACTAGCCCCGCGCCCGAGCGTCGCCTGATCGGCGCCGTCGTGGCGGGGAACCCCGCAGCGGCGGCGCCGGTTTCACATCTCTCTTCCGTCCTCCACGCCCACCCGGAGCAAGCATGGCTTCCACGCGCACCATCGACGTCCACGAGCGCCCGCCGTTCCTGCAGGCGCTCCCGCTGTCCCTGCAGCACCTCTTCGCCATGTTCGGCGCGACGGTGCTCGTGCCCTTCCTGGTCGGCCTCGACACGAGCGTGACGCTCTTCTCGTCGGGCGTCGGCACGCTCATCTACATCCTCATCACGAAGGGCAAGATCCCGGCCTACCTCGGCTCCTCCTTCGCGTTCATCAGCGGCCTCACGGCGCTGCTCGGCGTGGCCCCCGGCAACATCGCCGGGCCCGACCGCATCGCGGTCGCGATGGGCGGCTGCGTGACGGTGGGCATCATCTACATCGTCGTGGCGCTCCTCATCGCGCAGTTCGGCACGAAGTGGATCGACGTGCTGCTCCCGCCGGTGGTGATCGGCTCGGTCGTCATGGTCATCGGCCTCGGCCTCGCCGGCGTGGCCGTCGGCATGGCGACGAAGGGCGCGACGCAGGAGTACCACCAGTCGTACTTCATGGTGGCGCTCGCCTCCCTCGCCATCGCGGTGCTCGCCGCGGTCTTCTTCAAGGGCTTCCTCGGCGTCATCCCGGTGCTCATCGGCATCATCGGCGGCTACGTCGTCGCCGCCCTCGCCGGCCAGGTGGACCTCTCCGGCGTGAAGAACGCCTCGGCGTTCGCGGTGCCGCCGTTCGTCTTCCCGAAGTTCGACCTCGGCGCGATCCTGCTGCTCGCCCCGGTGTCGCTCGTCGTCATCACCGAGCACATCGGCCACCTCATCGTGACGAACAAGGTGGTCGGGCGCGACTTCGTGAAGGACCCGGGCCTGCACCGCTCGCTCGCCGGCGACGGCGTCGCGACCGCGGTGGCCGGCATGCTCGGCGGCCCGCCGTCCACGACCTACGGCGAGAACATCGGCGTCATGGCGATCACCCGCGTCTTCTCCGTGTGGGTCATCGGCCTCGCCGCGGTCATCGCCATCGTGATGTCGTTCCTCCCGCCGGTGGGCGCGCTGATCCGCTCCATCCCGGTGCAGGTCATGGGCGGCATCTGCATCCTGCTCTTCGGGATCATCGCCTCCGCCGGCATCCGCATGCTCGTCGAGGCGGGCATCGACTTCTCCGAGAAGCGCAACCTCATCATCGCCTCCGTCATCCTCGTGATCGGCATCGGCGGCGCGAAGCTGCACATCGGCCAGCTCGAGGTCGGCGAGATGTCGCTCGCGACCTACGTCGGCGTCCTCCTCAACCTCGTGCTGCCGAAGTCGCTCAACGCGAAGGCGGACGGCGCGGCGGAGAAGGCCGCCGGGTAGACGGACGGAACCGCGCAGCACCCTTGGGGGGCCCGCCTCGGCGGGCCCCTTCCATTTTTCGCGAGTGCATCTGCTGCTCGACGGACTCAAGGGCAAAGGCCGCACGAACAGGGGCTAGAATCTTGCCGTGGGGGTCCTTGCGGAGAGCTCCTGGGGAAGGTCTGGGTTCGAGTCGAACTGGCCGACTCTGCCAGTTGCGGGCTCACCCGGGCCATCAGCAGGTACGACGCGGTACCTGCTCGACGGGCTCTCGGTGGTCGCTCAGTACGACACGGCGGGCACGCGGCAGGCTTGGTACACGCAGAGTCTCGCCCGGATCGACGAGGTTCTGAACGTCGTCAACGCGAGCGGGAAGTTCTGGTACGAGGCCGATGCCCTCGGCTCCGTCTACGCGCTCACCACCCAGGCCGGTGAGGTCCGCGCGCGCGGCGGCTACGACGTGTTCGGGGAGTCCGTCGCGCTCGGGGGGACGGCCGTCGGGCAGCCGTTCGGATTCACGGGGCGGGAGCACGAGGCGGACTCGGGGCTGACGTACTACCGAGACCGCTACATGCAGGCGGCCTTCGGCCGATGGTCGCAGGTGGATCGGCTCGGCGACGTGGACGGCCCTGGTCTGTATGGCTACGTCACTGGACGGCCGACGCTCCTCAGCGATCCGACCGGACGGTATTCAGTGTACGCCATCGCGCTGGGACGCGCTGTTACGTGTCTGGCCGGCATCTCATTCATGACTGTGGGCATTAGGTACCTGGCTGTCTCCTCGACGTTCGACAGCGGCATCGACGAGGACTTCGCCGAGCTTGGCATTGCTTATCTGTTCGGCGGCATCGAAATGGTCCTGATGTGCGCGAGGTGCGGAGAATGGATGGGGAAGCCGCAAGAGCATCATCTGCTCCCGCGCGAATTCAGGAGAGACTTCCAGCGGCTTGGCATTGATATCGAAAAGTACAAGATCCGACTTCCGACCAGCCTGCACAACAAGAAGGGCGTCGGCATACACAACGGACCCGACAGCTGGAACGTGGTGTGGCGCGAGTTCTTCCGGGCCCGACCGAACGCTACGCGGGTGGAGGTGTTGGTGCAGCTCACGAAGATGATGCGAGAGTTCGGCCTCGAGCTGTGGAAAGCGCTCGACGTAGTTACCTTGCGGTAAGCGAGCGGCGGTGCGCCGCGGGACTTAGGTGGGTAAGCAACCGAACTCGCTGTAGGGGTAGAGAGTGAGGGCACACGATGCTCCCATCAGGGCACTCGTATCTAATTGAGCCCGGGTCGGCAGGCGTAGGTGGCCGCGCTGGCAAGGCCGAGCATGCGATAGGGATGCCGGGAGTCGAATGTCCGGTTTGCGGACGCACCTGGGCCGGAAGGCGTGTGATCCCGGTGCCTCTGCCGACCGAGCTATTAGAATGGCCCGAGTTGAACGACCCGAGTCCCGTGCAACCGGAGGTGTTCCGGGCTCTCTCTGCACGGGTCGCTACAGCGACTGCTAAGGCGAATCTTACTCAGCCTGATCTTCGCCCCGGCGATGCCTGGGTGCCGGCGACCATCGTGGACGCGCCCCGGACGCTTGCGGACTTCATCTGGACGATTCCCGCAACACTGGTGGTGTCACGACGGGTGGCAGAACAGGTAAATGGGCTATCCGGATTCGCGATGTGCCCCACTACCATGGTGGGTGGTGGGGCAGCCGACTACGTTGAACTCATCCCCGACTATGAACCCCTGCTGGCCATCGAAAGGGCAGCGAAAGAGTGCGCAGAATGCGGATATCCTAATGTACCCGATGGCCCAACGACGACCATCGTCCCCGCCGGAGACCTGTTCTATGAGGGATACACGTTCCGGATCGGTGCGTCACAGGAATTCAAGACGGCAGTCGAGTCTCTGCGGGTCAGCAATGTCCGGTGGGTTGTGCGAGCGTGAGTCGGGCCGGGCTGACACCCGATAAACGCCGGCAAGACGCTGCCCACAACTCATTCTGGCTGGCTAACGATTCTCGCGCTCTTGGCATTCCTGACCGCAGCGGCCGGAGCCTATCCAGGCCACCTCCAACGCCAGCATCGCCGGCTTTGGGTGTTGGCCAGGGGCCTCATGGCTTGGCACGGCGGGCCTGTTCCTCGACAGGTACCTCACCAAGCGTAAGAAGGGGCAGGCTCAGACTTAGTGACCACGACCGGTACGACGCGGTACCGGTCGACCTAGCGCCTTTCATCTGGCGCACAGGACTCAATAGCGCGGTTCTGCACCAGGAATCGCGTCGTTCCGGTCGAGTCGGTCTTCTTCGTCCTCAGCCCGTTGGCGTCGCACTCGAAGGCATTCGAGACGCCGTTCGGCAGCGCGATGCCGACGAGCCGGTTGTCCTGGAGTGTGGACCTAAGCGCGATAACGCTCATTCAGTTCGCGAGAGCCCTCCAAGAAGAATCTGAAGCCGACTTCCGTCACCCATCTTGCCCAGCGAGTGGCGAGCAGAGCCGCATCGCTTTCGTTGGACACAATCTCCCACTCGGCAAACTCAGGCGCCGACAAGAAGGCCGGCCCCGACTCCCAGTTTGAAACACCGTCTCGGAAGGGATCCGCGACAGGTAAGCCCTTGGCGCGCGACTCGAGCTCGGAAATAACCCTCACGACAAGCCCCACGCCTCGCCTCTTGTCGTTGAACACGCGCACGACCCAGTAGTTGGGCTCCCTGTGTAGGACGAAAGTCAAGCCACGCCGCGCAAACCCGTGCGGGGCGAGGGCTCGTTCCAATTCCTTCCCGATCACGCGCGACACGCTCATAGCAGCTCACCCTTGGACAACAAAGTGGATGACACTGCTTACGTTCTCGATGAACAGATCCTTGACTCGTTGAATCTTGTCCCACTTCGCGAATCGGCCGAACTTGACCTCGATCGTGAAGAGCGCGTCTTCGAACTTGAGAACGGTGGTTCCAGGACGGAACACGACAAGGTCGACGACGCGCTCGCCGAACGGGGTCATGATGCGTCGACCTCGCTGGACTACGTACCCAGCACTGCGGAACAGGTTGGAGACCCGCTCCTCGACCCAAAGTCCTCGTCCCTGAGGAGTGAGCGCTGGACACCCCCCGTTGAGAACCTCGACATAGATGCCGGTCATCAGGTGAGAGAGACCGTACGCGACGATCATCGGGTTGAAGTCCACTAGCCCGACTCCGATCAATCGGATGCCTGCTTCCTGTTCCGCTGAAGCGGCGAACATGCCAATGCCTTTGCGGACTGAATCCACGAATATGACCTGCCCGCTAGGATCGGTATAGATGGTCGGATTGGCCTGTACGTATGCGTATCTATTGGGTCCGTCGACAAACCCGAGGGGATCCGGCGCCAGCCAGCGACCGGAAGCGGGGCGGGCATAGCGTGCCCTCGCATACACGAGCCCCGAGTCTGCCTCGTGCTCCCGCCCCGTGAACCCGAACGGCTGTCCTACGGCCGTGCCTGAGAGGGCAACCGACTCCCCGAACACGTCGTAGCCGCCGCGAGCTCGGACCTCCCCGCCCTGGGTGGTGAGCGCGTAGACGGAGCCGAGGGCGTCGCTCTGGTACCAGAACTTCCCGCTCGCGTTGACGACGTTCAGCACCTCGTCGATCCGCGCGAGCGACTGCGTGTACCAAGCCTGCCGTGTGCCGGCCGTGTCGTACTGAGCGATCACCGACAGCCCGTCGAGCAGGTACCGCGTCGTACCTGCTGACGGCCGAGATGCGGTTTGGGTGGGCAACATAGGGAACGGAAATGTGCGTGGCGTCAGCGTACTCCGGACGCCTACGCCGGCTCGTCGTGAGTGGGAGCCTTCCTCTTCCCGCCCACCCGCCGCGCCGGCACGCCGGCCCAGACCTCGCCCGCGCCGACCTTGGCGCCCTTCGACAGCACCGCCCCCGCGGCGATCACCGCGCCGTCGCCGATGGTGCAGCCCGGGAAGATCACCGCCATGAGCCCCACGGTGACGTTCCTGCCGATCTTCACCGGCGCGGTGACGAGCTTCCCGCGCTCCGCGGCGTGGCAGACGAGCGTGACGTCCCCGCCGATGACCGAGTCGTCGCCGATCTCGACGAGGTTCTGGTCGGCCATGACCGCGGTGTTGATCTGCACGCGCTTGCCGATCCTCGCGCCCATGAGCCGGTGGTAGAGCGGCAGGAACGGCGTCACCCGCACCCAGTTGACGAAGGCGAACCGGAACACGAGCGTGAGCGCGTTGTAGCTCGCCCACCGCCACGCCCCCATCGACAGGAACGGGAAGCGCCCGACCGGCGTGCCGGTCGCGAAGGTGAGCCAGCGCACCACCGGCAGGAGAAAGAGGAGCGACAGCCCGAAGGCGAAGTAGCCGGCGGCGCCGGCCACCCCGAGCCCCACCGCGCGGGGGAGCCCCTCCGCCGGGAGCCGGTCGGCCGCCCACCCGAGGAGCGCGACCCCCGGCGCGAGCGCGACGCCGCACACCAGGATCACCTCCGCGAAGAGCAGGAGCGTGAGCACCACCTGCACCGGGGTGAGGAGGGCCGTCTTCCAGGAGGCGGTCGTCATGCCGCCATCTTGGCCCGGCCCCGGCTCAGCCCGCCAGTCCGCCCGCGTGCCACAGCGCGGCGACGGCGCCCCAGCCGAGGAGGAGCGCCGCCGCGAAGACCGCCGCGGCGAGCGGCGAGAGGCGGTTCATCGTGCCGCCGCCGCTGAAGCGCGCCGGCAGCCACGCCACCGCGACCGCCTGCACGCCGTTCGCGAGGTGGTACGCCGTGCCGAGCACGCCGAGCACGTAGACGACGAGCGTCGGCCCGTGGAAGCGCATCTCCCGGGCGATGTCCTCGAACCGCTCCGGGCCGCCCGCGACGAGCCGCGGGCGCAGGAGCGCGAGCCACAGGTGCGCGCCGAGGAACGCGAGCACGCCCAGGCCGGCGAGCCGGTGGAGGACGTGCCGGACGTTCGCGAACGCGCCCGTGGCGGCGGCGAGCCGCGTGGACGGCACGCGCCAGGCGCCCCAGAGCGCGTGGATGGCGAGCGGGACGAGCACCATGGCGTAGGTTGCGAATTGCAGCGCGGGGCTCGGGTGCGCGGTCACCGCCGCCTGCCAGGCCTCGCCGCCGCGCCAGGCCTGCAGGTTGTTCCACAGGTGCCAGACCGTCCAGACGCCGACCGGCGCGAGGCCGAGCAGGGAGGCGAGCTTGTTCCGGAGCACGGTCGGGTCTCTAACCGGATGCCCCGGGCGCGTCCCGACCCCCGCCGGCGGGGCCCCCCGATTTCCGCGCACCGCGGCCCGGCCCGCGCGATGATCGGGACATGGCCACTCCGACCCCGGGCGGGCCCGCGGCGCTCCTCGCGCACGCGCCCGCCGCCACCCTGACCTCGCTCTCTCGCCGCCACGAAGGCTGGCCGGCCGCCTCGTTCGTGCCCTACGCGCTCGACACGGACGGCTCGCCGCTCGTGCTCCTCTCCGACATCGCCGAGCACACGCGGAACCTCGACGCCGACGACCGGGTCTGCTTCTTCGTCGCCGACGCGCCGGGCGAGGACGTCCGCGCCACGCCCCGGCTCGCGATCTACGGCCGGGCCCGCCGCCTGCCCGCGGCGGAGGCGGCGGTCGCGAAGGACCGCTACCTCGCCCGCCACCCGGCCGCCGCGCAGCTCCTCGAGCTCGACTTCCGCCTCTGGAAGGTCGAGCCGACCGAGGCGCAGTGGGTCGGCGGCTTTGCGCAGGCGCGGTGGCTGACGCCGTCGCAGCTCAAGGACAGTTGAGCGGCTTCCCAGCGAAGCCTACGCCGCAGCCGAAGGCTGCGGCCAGGCGGAGCTGATCCAGGGGAGGGGCCCCGTGAGCTCTGCTCACGGGAGGGGGGCCTACGGCCCCCCAGATACACGGCTAACACTCGGGGAGGTTGACCCCGATCCGCAGCGGCCCGTCGAGCACGTTCACGGCGAGGCCGCCCCGGGCGGTCTCCTTGTACTTCGCCTTCATGTCGGCGCCGGTCTCGCGCATCGTGCGCACGACCTGGTCGAGCGAGACGAAGTGCGTGCCGTCGCCGCGGAGCGCCATGCGCGCGGCGTTGATGGCGCCGACCGCGGCCATCGCGTTCCGCTCGATGCACGGGATCTGCACGAGCCCGCCCACCGGGTCGCAGGTGAGCCCGAGGCTGTGCTCCATCGCGATCTCGGCGGCGTTCTCGATCTGCTCGGGCGTGCCGCCGAGCACCTCGGCGAGGCCCGCGGCCGCCATCGAGGCCGCCGAGCCGACCTCGCCCTGGCAGCCGACCTCGGCGCCGCTGATGGAGGCGTTCTCCTTGATGAGGCCGCCGACGCCGGCGGCGGTGAGGAGGAACCGCACCACGCCCGCGTCGTCCGCGTCCGGCACGAGCCGCCGGTAGTAGTGCAGCACGGCCGGGACGATGCCCGCGGCGCCGTTCGTCGGCGCGGTCACGACGCGCCCGCCCGCGGCGTTCTCCTCGTTCACGGCGAGCGCCCAGAGGTTCACCCAGTCCATGGCCGCGAGCGGATCGGGGCCCATGAGCCCGCTCGCGCGCCCGGTGAGCGAGCGCAGGAGCGCCGGCGCGCGCCTGGGCACCGCGAGGCCGCCGGGCAGCACGCCCTCGGTCCTCAGGCCGCGGTCGACGCACGCCTGCATCGCCGCCCAGATGCGGAGCAGGCTCGCCCGCACGTCCTCGCCGGGCCGGAGCGCCTCCTCGTTCGCGAGCACGACCGCGGCGGGGCCGAGGCCGGCGGCGCGGCAGCGCACGAGGAGCTCGTCACCGGTCGCGAAGGGGTAAGGGACCGGGCGGGCCTCGGCGGCGCCGGCGCGCGGGTCGCCCTCCGCGACCACGAACCCGCCGCCCACCGAGAAGGAGGTGCGGGCGGCGAGCTCCGTGCCGGCGGCGTCGAGCGCCACGAAGCGCATCCCGTTCGGGTGGAAGGGGAGCGCGGTGCGCAGGAACTGGAGGTGCTCGGCCGCCACGAACGGAACGGCGTGCCGGCCGAGGAGCGGCAGGCTTTGCGACTCGCGGACTCGGGCGAGGAGGCGGGGGACGGCGTCGACGTCGACGTCCTCGGGGGTCTCGCCGAGGAGGCCGAGGATCACCGCGCGGTCGGTGCCGTGCCCGCGCCCCGTGGCGCCGAGCGAGCCGTGGAGCTCCGCCCGGACGCCCGCGACGCGGTCGAGCAGGCCGGCGGCCTCGAGCGCGAGAGCGAACCCGCGGGCGGCCTTCATCGGCCCGACGGTGTGGGAGGACGAGGGGCCGATCCCGATCTTGAAGAGCTCGAGGGCGCTCGCGGGCATCGGGCTTCCGTTCTAACCCGGCCCTGCGTGGTTGTCCGTCCGCCCTGAGCCTGCCGAAGGGCGCCCGTCGGGCGGACGCCGGAGCCCTGAACGAACGAAGCCCGGCCGATCGGCCGGGCTCCGGGTGCTGACCGCGCCGGCTCGCGCCGGGCGGCTCGCGGTCCGTGGTTCAGACCGGGCGGACGTTGGCAGCCTGCAGGCCCTTCGGGCCGCGGACCACCTCGAACTCGACCTTCTGGCCCTCGGCGAGGGTGCGGAAGCCCTGCGCCTGGATGGCCGTGTGGTGGCAGAACACGTCCTCGCCACCGCCGTCCTGCGTGATGAAGCCGAAGCCCTTCGCGTCGTTGAACCACTTCACGGAACCGGTCGCCATGCTGATGTACTCGTTTCTTGCGGTGATCGGGGGCGCGCCGCAGTGGCGCCGCGTCCCCTCGCCAGCCCTGAAGTGGGCTGGGGAGGCGCACCTATAGCCGGTGCGTGAATCGGAGTCAAAGCCCGGGTGTCGAGGTAGGCTGCACCTCCGTGGCCGCCTCCCCCTGGAAGCGCGCGCGCCGGGCCGCCCGCGCCGCCGTCATCGTCGCCTTCGCCGGGATCCTCGCCCGGATCCCGCTCTCCGTGGCCCTCGCGGTCGGCGCCGCCCTGGGCCGCGCGGCGTGGTGGGCCTCGCCCGGCGTCCGCCGCGACATGCGCGCGAGCCTCGCCGTCGCGTTCCCGGAGCGCACCGCGGCCGAGCGCGACGCCCTCGCCCGCGCGAGCCTCGTGAACCTCGGCCGGACCATGGCCGAGGTCGTGACGCTGCCGCGGTGGCTCGATCGCCTGGACGGCTACGTGGCCATCGCGCCGGAGACGCTCGAGGCCGTGCGCGCCGCGCGGGCGCGAGGGAAGGGCATCGTGCTCGTCTTCGGCCACATCGGGAACTGGGAGCTCACCTGCCGGCTCTCGCCCGAGGTCCAGCCGAACGCCGCCATCGCGAAGCGCTCCTGGCACCCGCGCCTCGACGCGTGGGCCGAGGCGGCGCGCGCGCGCACCGGCGTGCAGACCTTCTGGCGCGACGACCGCGACACCGGCCGGAAGATCCTGCGGCTCTTCCGGGAGGGGGGCACGCTCGGGCTCCTCATCGACCAGGACATCGGCGGCGTGCAGAACGTGTGGGTGCCGTTCTTCGGCCGGCCCGCGGCCACGCCGCGCGGCGCCGCCGAGTTCGCGCTCCGCTTCGGCGCGGCCGTGCTCGTGCTCACCTGCCACCGCCGGCCGGAGGGCGGGCACCGGCTCGAGGTCGTGGAGGTGCCGTACGACGCCGACGCTCCCGATCACGAGGCCGAGGTGCTGCGCCTGACCGCCGCGTGCGCGGCCGTGCAGGAGGCCGCGATCCGCCGGCACCCCACCGAGTGGGTGTGGATGCACCAGCGGTGGAAGACGCCGCCGCCCCACGGAAGCCCGACAGCCTGATCCCCGGCCGGACGCCCCGTGGCTCCGCCGCGGGTGCTATAGGGGTCGGTCATGAGCGACTCGAACGGCGCGGAACGGCTCTGCGAGGTCCTGCGTGCGCGCGGCGTGACCCACGTGCTCGGCATCCCGGGCACGCAGAACCTCGCGCTGTGGGAGGCGGTCCGCACGAGCGGCCTCACGCCGGTCCTGACCACCACCGAGCTCGCCGCCGCGTTCATGGCGAACGGCTACCACCGCGCGAGCGGCCGCATCGCGCCGGTGGCCACCATCCCGGGCCCCGGGTTCACGTTCGCGCTCACCGGCGTGGCCGAGGCCGCGCACGACTCCGCCGGCTACCTCCACCTCGTGGGCTCGCCGCCGCCGGCCACGCGGCCGCACCGGTTCCAGTCGGTCGACCAGCGCGCGATGGCCGCGCCCATCGTGAAGGGCGTCGTCGAGGCCACGCGTGCCGGGGACGTGGCCGCCGCGACCGCGCGGGCCTTCGACCTCGCCGCGGGCGGCGAGCCGGGGCCGGTGGTGCTGTCGTGGACGGAGGAGGCGCTCGAGGGCGCGGCGGGGAGCGCCCCCGCCCCGGCGCCCGCGCCGGCCGCGCCGCCCGATCCCGCCGCCGTCGCGGCCATCGCCGCGCTCGCCGCGGCCGGCCGCACCGTCATCTACGCCGGGCAGGGCGCCGCGGGCGCCGCCGCCGACCTCGCGCGCCTCGCCGAGCGGCTCGACGCGCCCGTCCTCACCTCCACCTCCGGCCGCGGCGTCCTCCCCGAGGACCACCCGCTCGCCCTCGGCTTCGAGCCGGTCCGCGGCGGCATGGACGCGGTGAACGCGCTCCTCGCCGGCGCGGGCTGCGTGCTCGTCGTGGGCGCGAAGCTCTGCGAGGCCGGGACGAGCATGTTCCGGCTGAAGCTCCCGGAGGAGCGCCTCGCGCGCATCGACGCCTCCGCCGAGGTGCTCGCCGCGAACTATCCGGCCCGCCACGCGCTCGCCGCCCGCGCCGAGGACGCGCTGCCCGCGCTCCTCGCCGCCTTGCCGCCGGCGCCCGCGCCGGGCTTCTCCGAGGCCGAGGTCGCCGCGCTCCGGGCCCGGCTCGCCGGCCCGGGCGCGTTCCCGGAGGAGCCGAGGTTCACCGAGTGCGAGCCCTCGACCGCCGCCCGGTTCTTCGGCGCGCTCCGGGCGGTGCTCCCGCGCGAGGCGATCCTCGTCGCCGACTCCGGCCTCCACCAGACCATGCTCCGGCGCCACACGCCGGTGCTCTCGCCCCGCGGGCTCATCGTGCCGAGCGACTTCCAGTCGATGGCGTTCGGCCTGCCGGCCGCCATCGGCGCGTGCCTCGCCGCCCCGGACCGGCCGGTCGTGGCGGTCATCGGGGACGGCGGGTTCGCGATGACCGGCCTCGAGCTGCTCACCGCGGTCCGCGAGCGGCTGCGCCTCACCGTGATCGTGCTCGCCGACCGCCAGCTCAACCGCATCCGGATGCAGCAGCTCGCCACCTACGGGAAGGAGGTCGCCGTGAACCTCCTCAACCCGGACTTCGAGGCGATGGCCCTCGGCATGGGCGCGGGCTACCTGCGCGTCGGGGAGGACGTCACCGAGGGGCTCCGCACCGCGCTCGCGGCGGAGGGCGTGAACCTCGTCGAGGTCGTGCTCGGGGATCCCGCCGAGGTCTGGAAGAACCGCGCGAAGGGCGTGGCGAAGGGGCTCGTGCGTGGGGTCTTCGGGCGTGGCGGTCTGTCGCGCCTGAAGGGGGTCACGCGGCGTTTCAAGGCGAATCCCGCGGTGCGCCGTCCCTGAACGACGGTATCCCACACGCACTCACCGTGCGGTGCGCTGTCCCGAGGGGGCGCGACGTCTTGTCCGGCGTCGGTCGTGTTACCTCCTTGCATCATGCCGATCGTCTCGGGCGCCGTCCTCGACCTCGCCCAGTCGTCCTCCCCGCAGGCCCAGACGGCCCGTCCGTTCCTCCTGACGGACGCGAGCTGGTACGGCACGCTGGCCTCGGCCCGCGACGTGGCGGGGCGAGGCGTGCCGGTCGTGCTCGCGAGCGACACCCGCTTCGCGCCGGCGCGCTGGTCGCGGGCGGTCGCGCGCAACGTCGCCTGCCCGCCCACCCGCGAGCAGTCGCGCTTCGGTGACTGGCTCGCCGCGTTCGGCGCGCGCGAGCCGGGCCACGTCTACTACCCGACGAGCGACGACGCCGCCTGGGTGGCCTCCAGCCGCCGCGACGAGCTCTCGCAGCACTTCGCCCTCTACTCGCCGCCGCTCGCCGCCCTCGCGCGGATCCTCGACAAGTACGGGATGGCGACGCACGCGAAGCCGGCCGGGCTCGACATGCCCGACACCTTCTGCCCGCGGAGCGAGGCCGAGCTCGAGCAGCTCATCCCGGCGCTCCGCTTCCCGGTCTTCATGAAGGGGCGCAGCCAGTTCATCCAGGTGGACGAGAAGAAGGGCGCGCGGGTGCCCGACGCCGACGACCTCCGCCGGCGGTGGCGGCACTGGATGGCGACCGCGGTCGTCTCGCCCGAGGCGCGCGGGGTCGTCGAGGGCCTCGAGTTCCCGATGATCCAGTCGTACGCGGGGGCCACCGAGCGCATCTACACCGTCGACGGGTTCTGCGACCCGACCGGCGAGATCTTCGTCACCATGGGCTGCGTGAAGATCCTGCAGCGCCCGCGCGGCAACGGGCCCGGCATCATCTTCACCGGCGCGCCCGTGCCGGCGGAGATCCACGAGGGCCTGCGCAAGCTCTGCCTCTCGACCGGCTTCCACGGCATGTTCGACGCCGAGTTCGCCGAGAGCGAGGGCCGCAAGCTCTTCATCGACTTCAACCCGCGCGTCTACAACCACATCGCCTACGAGGTGGAGCGCGGGCTGCCGCTGCCGTGGATGGCGTACCTCGGCGCGACCGGCCAGGTCGACGAGCTGCGCCGGGTCGCGCAGGTGGCCGCCACGAAGCCGCACTCCGATCGCGTCTACATCCACCGCATGTCGGTGAAGATCCTGATGTCGGGGGCAGCGCCTGAGCGGCGGCATGACGCGCGAGGAGCGCCGCCGCTGGAACGCCTGGATCGAGGCGCAGGGCGAGGCCGTCACCGACCCGTCCCGCACCCCGGACGACCCGTCGCCGGTCGCCCTGGAGCGGCTCCTCGAGCTCACCTCCTTCGCGCGCCACCCGCGCAGCTACCTGCGCACCCTCGCGCGGAAGGGCGGCGGCACCCCGCCGGCCCTCCAGCCGCGCATCGTGCGGGCCGTCTCCTAACGGCGCCGCCCGCGGGCCCGCTTCCCGGCGGGCGCGCGCGGCGCCTTCCCGAGCCGCGCGGCGGTCTCCGCGAAGGCGCCCGACAGGCGCGCCGCGAGCGCGAGCCCCTCGCGCCAGCCCGGCCCGTCCGGCGTGAACCGCGCGGCGTCCGCGAGCACCGCCGCCTCGAGCGCGAGGTCCTCGGCGAGCCGCCGCACGTCGGCGGCGTCGAGCGCGGACGTCGCGAGGAACGCCTCACGCGCCCCGGGCCTCAGGCCCAGCCCCCCGAGCCACGCGTCGAGCGCCGCGTCGGCCTCGCCGGGCCCTGGCTCGAGCCCCGCCGAGCGCGCGAGCGCGACGACGAGGGCCCGGCGCACGCCGTCCGCGGCGAGGCGGCCCGCGTCTGGCCGCACCGCGAGGGCGTCGAGCACGTCGCGCGCCGCGACCCCGGCGCCGCCCTGCACCACCGCCGTCGAGCGGTCGAGCTTGAGGCGCCTCAGGTGCGTCGAGGGCCGGCGCCGCGGCCCCTCGAGGCCGGGGGCGCCCGCGCGGCGAGCCTTCACGTACTCGGCCGCCGCGCGCACGGTCGCCTTCGCGTCCTCCGCCTTCGGGTCGGGGGCCTCCGGCAGGAACGCGAGGAGCCGCTCGCGCGCGGCCTCGCGCAGCCCCGCCCGCTCGATCACGCCGGGCCAGGTGCGCTCGGTGAAGTGGATGCCCTCGGCGGCCGCCACGAGCGCGCGCCCCTCGGCTGGCTTCAGCGCCCCCGCGGTCCGCGCGTCCTCGGCGGCCGCGCGCACGTTCACGAGCGGCAGGGTCATCGGCCGGAAGCCCCACTCGGCCGGGGCGTGGAGGAGCGCCACCTCGGCGTCGTCCTCCACCACGCCCGACTTCACCCAGCGGAAGATGCGCCCGACGCCCACCATGCCGTGGCGCTCGAGCTCCGCCGCGCGCAGCGCCCCGAGGCTCGCGCCGCCGAACACCGCGACGCCGGCCTCGAGCGCCTCGAGGAGCTCGTGGTGCCAGACCGAGGGCACCGTCTCGAAGTAGCCGTCGACGAGCGCGATGGCGAGCGGCCGGGCCGCGAGCGCGGCGACCACGTCGCCCGCCCGCGCGGGCGGCAGCACGGTGCACGGGGCGAGGCGCTCCGCGACCGGGGCGGGGAGGGACGGGCCGAGGAAGACGACGAGCTCGTCGCGGCGGGACATGGCCCGTGCTTACCACGCCCGCGGCCGGGCCCGGGGGCGGACCGGTCCCGAGATCGCGGGACCCGGCGACGCCCGCCAGGGGCGTCGGGCCGCTGCTCCGTGACGCCGCGCACGGTGGGATCCCCGGACCCTGGGCTAGTCTGGCGGTGACCCCGGAGGTGCACCGCATGGCGAAGCGACCGGCGAACCCGCTCCCCGTCCTCGGCCTGGCCCTGGTGGTCGCGACCGCCGGCTGGCAGCGTGGGGCTCGATCTGCCCGAAGGCGCGCAGCTCGCCTGCGCGAGCGACGCCGACTGCCCCTCCGGCTGGCGCTGCAACACGAACCGCAACCGCTGCCAGGGCGGCGACACGAACTCCGTGCCGGTGACCACGGTGCGCGCGGTGGCGACGGCGACGCGCGCGGCGACCGCGCTCGACTTCGAGGTGGTGGTCTCCGACGCGGACGGCGCGCCCGCCGGCCAGAGCCACGTCGACCTCGCGGTCTCCTACACGCTCGACGGCGTGACGTTCTGCCCGGCGACGCTCACCGCGGAGCCGAAGGGGCTCGCGGCGACCGCCGCGGGCGCCCCCCACACGCTCACCTGGGACCTGCTCGCCGACTCCACCGCGGGCGGCACGCAGTCCGCCGCGTGCAGCCTGGCGGTGGTCCAGCTCGACCGCACCGGCGACGGCACGCCCGCCACGATCGTGGCGTACACGGCCGGCGTCCGCCTGCGCGTCGTCGCCACCGACGACGGCACGCCCGCCCAGTCGAGCGCTCCCGCGCTCGGCGAGCCGTTCGCGGTCGGGGACCAGGCCCCGGTGGCCGCCCTCGAGATCGCCGGGCCCACGGTCTCGCTCGCCGTGCCGGTGACGCTCCGCGCGGTGGACGCCGCGGCCGACCTCGTGGACGTGGAGGTCCAGTTCCGGCTCGCCTCCGATCCGGCCGACGCCTGGCGCCTGCCGGCGCTGCAGGGCGCGGTGACCGACCTCGTCTCGGCGGCGACGCTCGACGCGGCGCAGCCGAGCCTCGTGGTCTGGCACACCGACGCGGCGCTCGGCACCGCGGCGACGCCGGGCGGCGTCGGGCTCACCAACGCGGCGGGCGTCCTCGTGCGCGCGCGCGCGGTCGACCACGCGCTCCCGGGCGCGCCGGTGTACGGCCCGTGGGCGCAGGCGACCGTCGACGTCGTGAACCAGTCCCCGCCCGTCGTGGGCAGCGTGACCCTGTACGGCGGCGAGAACGGCGCGGCGTCCGGGCTCGCGTTCGTGGAGTACCAGGTCGTCGATCGCCAGCGGGATCCGGTCGACGTGGAGGTGGAGTGGCGCCGCGCCGGGGCGGCCACCTGGCGCGCCGCGACGGCCTATCCGTCGCCGCAGCACTCCGGCCGGCACGGGCTCGCGACCGACGCCGACGCGACGACGGCCACGCTCCACGTCTTCGCCTGGGACGTGGGCGCCGACCTGCCCGACCGGGCGGACGACGTGGAGGTGCGCGTGCGGGCCGCCGACGACACCGCCGCGAGCGGCTGGGTGGTCGTGGGCGTGCCGTTCGCGGTCGGCATCGACTCCGTGCGCGCCTTCGACGCGACCCACCGGGAGGCGCAGACGCTGACGGTGGCGGGGACCTCGCCGCTCCTGTTCGCGGGCGACTTCAACGGCGACAAGCTCGTGGACCTCGTGTCGGTGGGCACGTCCCTGGGAGGCATCCGGTTCTGGCCGGGCACCGCCGCGGGGGGGCTCGGCGCCGCCGCGGACCTCGCCGGCGTCAGCGGGCGCATGCGCGCCGCGGTGGGCGACTTCAACGGCGACGGCTTCGACGACCTCGCCATCCGGACCGAGGTGGACGATGCGCGCTTCGCGCTCGGCGGGGCCGGCGGCCTCACGCTCTCCCCGCAGGTGCTGACGAGCGGCTCCCTGAACACGGTGGCCGCCAAGATCGCCGCGGGCGACCTCGACGGCGACGGGAAGGACGACCTCGCGGTCAGCACCCCGACCGGCCTCCGGCTCTTCCACGCCAGCGGCGACGGCACGTTCACCCAGGACCTCGACCTCGCGGTCGGCATGCCCTGGGCGATCGCCATCGGCGACTTCGACGGCGACGGGGCGGGGGACCTCGCCTACGCTTTCCTGGGCGGCTCGGGCAGCGGCGATCCCACCGGCTCGAAGCGCGTGCCCATCGCGATCCAGGTGCGCCGCGGCGTGAAGGGCGGGAAGGCCGGGCTGGTCTCCGCGACCGCCGAGGACGTCGCGACGGGGCTCGCGACGTTCGTCGACTCGACCTCGCCCGTCGACGCGGCGCTCGCCGCGGGAGACGTGGACGGCGACGGGGTGGACGAGCTGCTCGCGGCCGACATCTACTTCGTGGGCACGCTGCGCGCGCGGGTCCTCTCGCGCACGGGCGGCTGGCACGCGCTCGCGCAGGCCGAGACCCCCGGCACGGCGCTCGCCATCCACTGGGACGCGCCCGGGCCGGCGCTCGACGACGGCCGGCTCGTGGTCGCCGCCGCCGGCGCGACGACGGCGTGGGCGTACGACGTGGACGCGCAGCTCCTCCGGCTCGCGGCGCAGCCGCTCGCCGGCGCGGGCGTGGATCAGCGCGTGGTGCGGCTCGGCGCGAAGGGCGTCCAGCCCGCGACGGTGGTGACGACCGCGACGGCCGCGCGGGTGTTCGCGGACTCGAGCGCGGCGGCGATCCCCGCGGGCAGCTTCGCCGCGTACGGGAGCGCCCCCGCGGCGCCGGGCACGCGCGGCCTCCTCGCCGGCGACGTGGACGGCGACGGGCTCGCCGACGTGCTCGTCGCGGACGCGACGCGCGCGAGCCTCCGCACGGTCGCGCCGTTCCTCGGCACCTCGCGCGGAGGCCAGGGCGCCCTCGGGCTCGAGGCCGCGGCGAACCCCACGCTGCTCTTCCCGGACGGGATCGCCGATCAGGCCGCGTCCGACTACGTGGGCTTCGCGGACGTGACCGGGGACGGCGCGCTCGACGTCCTGCTCAGCGGCGAGCCGGGGAGCTTCTTCGTGACGGCCGCGAACGGCCCCGCCGACCCGTTCCACTTCGCGCGCGGTGTGTTCGTGAACGCCGGCGGCGGGACGCAGAAGTTCGGGTTCGTGGACGGCGCCGACCTCGACGACGACGGGCGCGAGGACGCGCTCTACCACGAGAGCGGCGCGCTCTGGATCGCGCTCGCCCGCGGCGCCGCGGCGCGGGGGCCGGTGACGTCCTGGGTGACCTTCCAGCTGAACCCCGGCTTCTCGGTCGACCGGGTGGCCCTCGGCGACCTCGACGGCGACGGCGTGGAGGACCTCGTCGCGACGGGCGGCACGAACGTGGCCGCCTGGATCGCGACCCCGGGCGGCGGGACGCGCTTCGCCGCGCCCTGCACGCTCACCGAGCCCGGCGCCGTGCTCGACGCCGCGGTGGGCGACGTCGACGGCGACGGCCGCAACGAGCTCGTCGTGACGACCGCCGCGGCCGTGTACGTCCACGGCTTCACCGGCGCGTGCCCGCTCGCCCTCGAGAAGACCTCGACCTCCGCGAGCGGCCTCAACCACATCCGGCTCGTCGACGTGAACGCCGACGGCACGCTCGACCTCGTCGGCTTCGGCGCGACGGTGGGGCCGTTCCCGGTCTGGGTGCAGATGGGGCTCGAGACGTCCGGCAAGCCGAGCGGCGACTTCGGCCCACCGATCGCGACCGGCATGACGGTCAGCGGCGACGCGTGGGGCGCGGGCGACGCGGACCGCGACGGGATCCCCGAGCTCTACGGGACGAGCGGGAACACCGTCACGAACACCGTGCTGGGCTTCCCGGGCGCCCGCTGGCTCGGCGTGCCCGCCTGGACGTCGTCGCAGGCGCTCTCGACCGTGCGCCCGGGCGCCGCCGGTCCGGCGGCCACCGATCGCTTCGGCAGGCCGCGCGCGCTCGACCTCGTCCTCAGGCCCGACGCCGATCGCTCGGGCCTGCTCGGGTCCGCCCGCGCCAGCCGCGACGGCTTCGTCGACCGCATGCTCGCGGCCGCGGTGATGCCGCTCGCGGCCGGGTGGAAGGCCGTGACGAAGCCCTGGCGGATCGAGGGCGACTGGCTCTCCGACGCCTCCGACGGCGCCGCCGGACGCGTCGTGACCGCGCGCTCGCAGCTCGCGTCGTGGGGCGCCGGCACGCTCGTCGGCGTGGAGCTCCCGCTCTACGGCACGACCGCCGGCACGGACTGGACCGCGACGCAGGCGCGCGTCGTCTGCCGCGAGACCACCGGGTGGGCCGGCGACGGCGCAGGCGGCCTCGCCCGCACCGCCGACGGCCGCACGCGCTGGCTGCCCGCGGAGACGTGGGTCGAGCTCCCGCGCGACGCCGATGGGGACCTCTCGACCGGCACCGGGGCGCGGTTCACGGTGGCGGCGGGGAGGGTGCGGCTGTTGCTCGACCACCTCGGCACCTGCCGCGCGTTCGCGCCGGTGCCCTGACGCGGCGCGCGGCACCTCGAGGGGCGCGCCGGGCAGGGCCTGGCCGGAAGGGGCGCTTGCCCGCGCGCGGGCGCACCCACACCTCAGGATGGCTTCCTCCCTCACAGGAAAGGCCGCCCCATGAACGCCCTCCCGCGCGTCGCCGCGCTGATCGCCGTCCCCCTCGCGCTCCTCACCGCCTGCGGATCTCCCGAGGAGCTCGCCCCCGCCGGCGGAGGCGAGGTGCTGCCCGCGACCCTGCGCACCTGCGGGGTCGCGGATCTGTCGGAGATCGAGTTCGCGCTGGTCGAGGCGCAGACCGAGGCCATCCTCCGCTCGATCGGGGGCGTCTCCGAGCAGGCGCTGACCGCCTCGAAGAGCATCCCGGTGTACTGGCACAACATCACGAACTCGAGCGGCACGGGCGGCATGGCGACGGCCGCGCAGATCAGCGCCCAGCTCTCCGTGCTCAACGACGCGTACCTCCCCTCGGGCTTCTCCTTCACCCTCGCCGGGACGGACGTCACGGCCAACGACGCCTGGTACACGTGCACCGGCGGGAGCTGCGAGACCCAGATGAAGACGGCGTTGCGCCAGGGGGGCTCGAACGCGCTCAACGTCTACTCCAACGACATGGGCGGCGGCCTGCTCGGCTGGGCGACCTTCCCCTGGAGCTACGCGAGCAGCCCGTCGATGGACGGCGTCGTCATCCTCTATGCGTCGGTGCCGGGCGGGAGCGCGGCGCCGTACAACGAGGGCGACACGGCCACCCACGAGGTCGGCCACTGGCTCGGCCTCTACCACACGTTCCAGGGCGGCTGTAACAAGGGCGACGGCGTGAGCGACACGCCCGCCGAGAAGTCGGCCGCCTTCGGCTGCCCGACCGGCCGCGACTCCTGCCCGAACCGCCGCAGCCCCGGCCTCGACCCGATCCACAACTTCATGGACTACACGGACGACGCCTGCATGTTCGAGTTCACCGCCGGTCAGGACACCCGCGCGAACCAGATGTGGGCGGCGTACCGCTGAGCCAGCGACGGGGCCGGACGCCCGGCGTTTCGCTTCCCCTGCACCCCACGTCCGCCCCGGTTACACCGGGCTCATGCGCCGCACGGTCCACCACCAGGACCCCGACCTCCGCGTCTCCACCTACCTCTGCGAGGAAGGCCCGGACTCCCGCTCGTCGCCCGAGTCCCACGTCGCGCACACGATCTCCCTCGTCCGCGAGGGCACCTTCTCGGTCCTGACCCGCGGCCACCGCCACGAGCTCGTCCCCGGCTCCGTGCTGGTCGGTCACCCCGGCGACGAGTACACGTGCACGCACGACCACGGCCAGGGCGGCGACGTGTGTCTCTCGATCGCCCTCTCACCGGGGCTCGCCGCGTCCCTGCAGGCCGGCGGAGCCTGGCGGCTCGGCGCGCTCCCGCCCTGCGCGGCGCTCGCCGTCCTCGCCGAGCTCGCCGCGCACGCCGCGCTGGGCCGCTCGGAGCTCGGGGTGGACGAGGCCGCCCTCACGCTCGCCGCCCGCTTCGCGCGCACGGCCACGGGCAAGCCGCTCCGGCTCCCGCGCGCGAGCCCCGCCGACCGCCGCCGCGCCACCGAGGCCGCCCTGTACCTGGACGATCACCCCGAGGACTCGAGCGGCCTCGCCGGCGCCGCACGCAGGGCGGGCCTCGGCACCTTCCACTTCCTGCGCATCTTCCAGGCCGTCGTCGGCGCGACCCCGCACCAGTACCTCGTGCGCGCCCGCCTCCGCCGCGCCGCCACGCTGCTCGCGAGGACGCCGGACCGCCCGGTCACCGAGGTCGCCCTCGAGGCCGGCTTCTCCGATCTCTCGAACTTCGTCCGCACCTTCGGCCGCGCCGCCGGCGCCTCGCCGGGCGCGTTCCGGCGCGCGTCCCGCGGGGACCGCAAGATCCTCCAAGAGCGGCTCGCCGCGAGGTCCTAGGGTTCCTCCACACGAGGAGGAACACCATGTTCGATCACGTCGGCCTGCGGGTGAAGGATGCCCGCGCGAGCACCCGCTTCTACACCGCCGCCCTCGAGCCGCTCGGGCTCGTCCCCGACGCCTCGGGCGCGGGCTTCGGCCCGCCCGGCGCGCCCGCGCTGTGGATCTACGACGGCGCGAAGGGCGACCGCGGCGTCCACCTCGCCTTCCAGGCGAAGGACCGCGCGTCGGTCGACCGCTTCCACGCCGCCGGCCTCGCCGCGGGCGGCAAGGACAACGGCAAGCCCGGCATCCGCGCGGACTACAATCCGAGGTACTACGCCGCGTTCCTCGTCGACCCGGACGGGAACAACGTCGAGGCGGTCTGCCTGAAGTAGCCCCGGCCGGAGCGGTTCGGTCAGGAACGGTGGGCTCCCTGTGCTATGCGTGAAGGCGCCACGGCGCCTCCCCAGGGAGCCCCGCCATGACCGATCCCTCCGCCTCAACCCTCGAGCCGCTCGTCGTCGCCGCCGCCGGCGGTGATCGCGACGCGTTTCGCCGGCTCGTGGAGGCCACGAGCCGCCTCGTGTCCGCGATCGCGCTCGCCGAACTCCGGGATCCGGAGGCCTCGAAGGACGTCGCGCAGGACGTCTACCTGCTCGTCCACGCCGACCTCCCGAAGCTTCGCAGCCCCCGCTCGTTCCTGCCGTTCCTGCGCGAGGTCACCCGCCAGCGCGCCCGCCGGGTCGCGGAACGGCGCGGGCGGACGTTGGGCGGCGAGCCCGCCGAGGCCGCGCTCGCGAACGCCGCGGACCAGGGGCCCGCGCCGGAGGACCGGCTGCTCGCCGAGGAACGCCGCACGATCCTCCACGAGGCCTTCGACGCATTGCCGGAGGACGCGCGCGAGGTGCTCGCGCTGTACTACCTGGAGGGTAGGTCGACCGCGCAGTTGGGGGAGCTCCTCGGGCTCGGCGAAGCCGCCGTGCACCAGAGGCTCTCCCGGGCGCGCGGGAAGCTACGTGAGGATCTCCTCCGACGCTTCGCCGACGCCGCGGAGGCGGGCGCGCCCGGCGCGGCGTTCGGAGCTGCGGTCGTGGCGGCGTTGCCGGCGTCCGCGTCGGGTGCCGTGGCCGGTACGGCGACGGCCGCGCTGACGAGCGCGCCGAAGTGGGCGCTCCCCGCGATCGGAGGCGCCGTCGCCCTGGCGTTCCTCATCGGGCTGCTTCCGCGCGCGGGCGGTCCCGGGGGCGGCTCCGGACCGGCCCCCGGCGCGATCACCGTCGCGCGTCCGCCCGGTGAGCGCGCGCCGGGAGACCGCGACACTCCTCCGACCCCGCGCGACGAACCGCCGCCGGCGTCGTCCGGCGTGCTCCGCGTGCGTGTCACCTCGGCCGAGAAACCCGTCGCAGGCGCGAGGGTCCGCGCCTGGCGCGAGCTCCCGGTGGCGCCCGCCGCCGATCGTCCCGCCTGGCGGCTCGCGGCGGAGGTGGACACCGGCGAGGACGGCGCGGTCGACGTCCCCGCTGCCTCGGGGCGCTGGATGGTCTCCGCGCGCGCAGCGCGGCTCGCCGCGAAGCAGGTCGAGCTCGTGCGCCCTGAGGGCGAGCCCGCGACGCCGGTAGCGCTCGCGCTCGAGCCGGCGGTGGGGCTCACGGGGAAGGTGATCGAGCGTCCGGGCGGTGCGGTCGTACCACTCGCGACGCTCGTGCTGGTTCGAGCGCTGTCCTGGCGCTCCGAGACTGACACGCCCGTGGAGGAGCGCGCGGGGACCGTGGCGGACGCCACGGGTGCGTTCGCGTTCCCGGACGCGGGCCCTGGCACCTACGTGCTCGCGGCCGAGGCGCCCGGCCGGGCGCGCACGGCCGTGCGGAAGCTCGAGCTCCCGACGTCGAGCCCGCTCGTGGTCGAGCTCGAGGCTGCCGCGACGATCGAGGGCCGCGTGGTCGACTCGCAGGGCAGGGCCGCGCCGAACGCGGAGCTCGTGCTCTCCGGCACGGGAGAGGTGTTCACGGCCATGGCTGGACCCTCGGGGGGCTTCGCGGTCGAGGTGGTGCCCGGTGCGTACGTTCTCACCGCGAAGGCGAGCGGAGAGACCGGGGCGCTGCCGTCGCAGCTCGTTCTTGCGGCCGGCCAGGCCGTGAAGGGGATCGTGCTCCGGCTCGGCGCGGGCGCGGGGATCGAGGGCAGGGTCACCGGCGCAGAGGGGACGCCGATCGCCGGTGCGGTCATGCTGCTCTCGAACCGGGAGCGGGACGGGGAGCTCGCGCGCGCCCTGACCGGCGCCGATGGCCGGTACGCGTTCGGCCCGCTCGCGGCCGGCGAGTACGACGTGGACGCGAACGCGGACGGGCGGGCGAAGTTGATGGCGAGCGGGATCACGCTCCTCCCCGGTGAGCGATTCCTCCAGGACTTCCGTCTCGAGGCCAACGGGAGCGTCGAGGGCAGCGTGACCGATCCCGACGGAAATCCGGTCGCCGGTGCGCGGATCCGGGGCGGCACGATCTGGTCGGGCGGTGAAGGCGAGGCGCGCGCCGTGAGCGGTACGGACGGTCGCTACCGTCTTCCTACCGTGAGGCCCGGCCAGACCATCGTGCGGGCCTGGCTGGGCGACGGCGACTCGCCCGCCGTTCGCGTCCTGAGGGTCGAGCCTGGCAAGGCGGCACGGAGCGACTTCGTGCTCGCACCACTCGGGACCGTCGAGGGGTCGGTCACGAGAGAGGACGGTCGCCCCCTGGAGGGCGTCGTGCAGGCCTTCATCGCCCCGGAGCGCTTCGGCCTCTGGAACCAGAATGTCGAGTCCGTGAAGGCGCGCGTCGACCGGGGAGGTCGGTTCCGCGCGCGCGTCTCGGCGGGCGCCTGGAAGGCGTTCGCGGTTCGCACGGACAACCCCGCGTCGATGGCCAGGCGCGAGTTCAGATCCTTCGAGGTCACCGCGGGGGGGACGGAGCACGTGGAGCTCACGTTGCCGGTGACGCCACCTTCACTCACCGTCGAGGTGACGGAGCCTGGAGGGTCCCCCGCCGCGTTCGCGTCGGTGCGGGTCGAACGCGACCAGTCCTCGACGCTGCTGCGCGCCGACGAGAAGGGCCGTGTCGGGCTCCAGGTCTCGGCGGAAACGGTCGGAGTCACCGTCTACGCGCGGTCGGATTGCCGCGCGACGAGGAAGGTGGTGGCGCCCGGGGAGAACCCGGTGCGCATCGAGCTCGGGCCGGGTGCACCGCTCCGGGGCCGCGTGAGCGATCCGGTGGGGAAGCCCGTGAGGGGCTTCACGCTCGTACTCGTCTACCCCTCGGGCGGAGGGCTCACGACCGACGTGCTGACGAGGCGCTTCGCGTCCGACCGGTTCGAGCTCGCGGAGGTCCCTGCCATCCCGGCGAGGCTGATCGTGCTCACGGAAGACGGCAGGACGGGAGCTCGGGATGCACACCTTCACTCGGGCGAGGCACTCGTCGCGGACATCCCGGTGGAACTTCCGGCGAGGCTCGTGGCGCGGGTCGTCGATCCCGGCGGGAAGCCGCTGCCGGCGATGCTGGGCGCCGGGATCCGCAACGTCTCGAGCGACCCCGAAGGCATGCCCTTCGACCCTGGTGCGGCCGCGTCGGGTGTGCTCCGGGTCGGAGGGCTCGCGCCGGGCGAGGAGACGGTCCGGATCTTCGCGCGGGGTTATAAACCGTGGTCCCGCACGGTCAGCCTGCTGGCCGGACAGGAGCTCGATCTCGGGACGGTGAAGCTGGAGAAGTGAGGGCTGACGAAGATCGTCTCTGTCTGCTCCCCTCGCCCCGGACCTCTACTCCCAGTGGAGCTGAGGGAGAGGGGGGTGGATCCATGCGCCGGGGCGCCGGCCTACATCAACAGCGGCGACACCAGCATCCCCGGCGCCACGGCGCGGACCACGTGGAAGCCGGCGGGCGCGTCGAGGGGCACGGCGGCGACCTGCCCGATCCCGGCCTTCGCGAACCTCGCGAGCACGGCCTTCAGCGCCTTCTCCGGCGTCGTGACCCGGAGGTCCGGCATGGCGGCGGCGTCGCGGCGGCCCTGGATGAGCGGCACGTCCAGCTCCTCCTCCCGCTCGCCGGCCTCGTCGACGTCCTCGCGGGCGCCGTGGATCTCGGTCGCCCGCGACTGGCAGGCCTCGTGGAGCGCGGCGACGAGCGCCCGGTCGCGCCCGGTCCGGCACGCGTAGCCGGCGGCGAGCGGGACCGGGCCTTCGGGCTCCAGCAGCAAGGCCGCGGCGCACGGCAACCCGAGCTCACCGGTCGCGTCGAGCAGCATCACGCGCAGGCCGCGCGCTTCGAGCTCGAGGGCGAGGCCGGCCGCCTCGGGGGCCGCGGCGACGAGCGAGGCGGGGTCGAGCAGCCGGCGCCGCACCTCGCGCTCGGTGAACCCCTCCGGGAACGCCCGCGCGAGCTGGTCGCGCTCGGCGAGCTCGAGCACGCCGTGCAGCACGGCGGCCGCGACCGAGGTGTGGGCGCCCATGCCGTTCGAGGTCCAGGAGAGCAGGGCAGGGCCCAGCGAGGGCCCGTCCGGGGGCGGGCAGTGGACGGCCTGCGCCGGCACGAGCACCGGGCCGCCCGCGACGAGGTCCTCGCCGAGCCGCCAGGCGATCCGGACCCGCCGGGCCTCCTCGCCGAGGGCCGGGTCGAGCGCGCCGGGCCCGATGACCGCGGTCCCGCGCGCGGCGAGCGACGCCTCGTCACCCCAGCGGTCGAGCCGCGCACGCTCGGCGCCGACGAGCTCGGCGGCCTCGAGGAGCGCGCCCAGGGCGGCCATCCCGCGGGAGGTCCCCTTGCCGTTCGTGACCTGCAGGACGTGCCCGCCGGGGCGGATCGCGCTCGCGACCTCCACGCCCAGGCGGTCGAGCCCGGTGATCCGGGCGATGCGGGTGACCCCCAGGCTGGCGGCCAGGACGGCCCGGGCCGCGGCGGAGGGGTCCCGAGAGGGCGCGCTGACGGACGGCATCAACCGGTTTATACACCCCGGCATGTCCTCCCCCGTCGAGAAGGCGCTCTCGCACTACGAACAGCACGCGAAGACCTACCTGGAAGAGCTGAAGGACCTCGTGCGCATCCCGAGCGTCTCCTTCCCGGGCTTCCCGGAGGCCGAGGTCGTCCGGAGCGCGGAGGCCGCCGCGAAGGTGCTGGCCGGCCGCGGCTTCCAGAAGGTCGAGGTGCTCCGCGTCGAGGGCACCCACCCGTACGTCTTCGGCGAGCGCATCGAGGACCCGAAGGCGCCGACGCTCCTCCTCTACGCCCACCACGACGTGCAGCCCGCGGGCGACGAGGAGCTCTGGAAGACGAAGCCCTTCGAGCCGGTCGAGAAGGACGGCCGGCTCTGGGGCCGCGGCACCGCCGACGACAAGGCGGGCATCCTCATCCACGCCGCCGCGGTCGACTCCTGGGTGAAGACCGCCGGGCGGATGCCGCTCAACGTGAAGATCGTCGTCGAGGGCGAGGAGGAGATCGGCAGCGATCACCTCGGCCAGTTCCTCGAGAAGTACCGCTCCAAGCTCGACGCCGACGCGATGGTGCTCACCGACACGGGCAACATCGACCAGGGCGTGCCGAGCGTGACCATCGCGCTGCGTGGCCTCGTCACGGTCGAGGTCGAGGTCCGCGCGCTCGATCAGAGCGTCCACTCGGGCATGTGGGGCGGCCCGGTGCCCGATCCGGCCATGGCGCTCGCGAAGATGCTCGCGGCGCTGCAGACCGAGGACGGCCGCATCGCCATCCCGGGCATCTACGACCGGGTCCGCAAGCTCTCGCCCGAGCAGAAGCGCGGCATCGAGCAGCTGCCGATCTCGAAGGACGAGTTCCGCAAGCAGGTGAGGATGAAGCCCGGCGTGCAGCTCCTCGGCGGCGCTCACCCGTTCGAGATCAACTGGTGGCAGCCGGCCGTCGGCGTGAACGCCATCCAGGCGTCCTCACGCAAGGACGCCCGCAACATCATCAACGACTCCGCCTGGGCGCGCGTCGGCATCCGGCTCGTCCCCGACCAGGACGACAAGGAGGTCGCCCGCATGCTCGAGGACTTCCTGCGCCGCGTGGCGCCGTGGGGCGTCGAGGTGTCCGTGAAGCACCTCACGAGCGGCGCGCCGTGGATCACCGACGTCGGCCACCCCGCGTTCAAGGCGGCGTTCGGCGCGCTCGAGAAGGGCTACGGCCGGCCGGCGCTGCCGGTGGGCTGCGGCGGGTCGATCGGCTTCGTGGAGCCGTTCGCGAAGGCGCTCGGCGGCGTGCCCGCCCTGCTGATCGGCGTGGAGGACCCCCTCTCGAACCCGCACTCGGAGAACGAGAGCCTGCTCGTCTCCGACTTCCACAAGGCCGTGAAGAGCGCCATCCACCTGTACGGCGACCTTGCCTCGGCGCTGCCGCGCCGCTGAGGGGGGCCCCGGCGCTGCCCAGGCGATAGCGCCCTTCCCCCGGGGGGCGAGGCCGATTGCCGCGTTGCGGCCAGGGAGCTGTCCCGGGCCAGGGATGCAAACAATCTCAAAACGCCCCCGCGCGCGCGTCGGGTGGCCGCGTGACCGCCCCCGAGGGCCCTCCCGCGGTTAAGATTCGGCCCCCATGAGCCCGCCCCGGAAGACCGTCTCCGCACCCCAGGAAGCGGCCGCGCTCGAGCGCGCCCGCGAGCTGCCGAACGCGCGGACGGCGTCGGACTCGATCGCGCTCACCCGCGCGTTCGCCGACCACCTGCAGTTCACGCTGGGCGTCGACGAGTACAAGGCGACGGCGCTCGACCGCTACCAGGCCGTCGCGCACGTCGTCCGCGACCGGCTCATGCGCCGGTGGATCGAGACGCAGCAGACCTACTACAAGCAGGACGCGAAGCGGGTCTACTACCTCTCGCTCGAGTTCCTGATGGGCAAGGCGCTCGAGAACAACCTCATCAACCTCGGGCTGTACGAGCCGCTCAAGGCCGCGCTCAAGGACCTCGGGATCGAGCTCACCGACCTCCTCAACCAGGAGCCCGACGCCGGCCTCGGCAACGGCGGCCTCGGCCGCCTCGCCGCCTGCTTCCTCGACTCGCTCGCGACGCTCGCGTACCCCGCCTACGGCTACGGCATCCGGTACGAGTTCGGCATCTTCGACCAGGAGATCCGCAACGGCTACCAGGTCGAGCGCCCCGACGACTGGCTCCGCTTCGGGAGCGCCTGGGAGCTGCCGCGCCCGCAGCGCGTCGTCCCGGTGTCGCTCTACGGCCGGACCGAGCACGCGGTCGAGAACGGCAAGCAGAAGGTCCGCTGGGTCGACGCCCGCCACGTCATGGGCATGCCGTACGACGTGCCGATCCCGGGCTACAGGAACGGCACCGTCAACACGCTGCGCCTGTGGCGCGCGCGCGCCGCGCAGGAGCTCGACCTCGCCGACTTCAACGCGGGCGACTACCTCGCCGCGGTGGAGGACCGCGACCTCTCCGAGAACATCTCGAAGGTCCTCTACCCGAACGACGTGACGGTGATGGGGAAGGAGCTCCGCCTCCAGCAGCAGTACTTCTTCGTCTCCTGCTCGATCCACGACATCGTCCACCGCCACGTGAAGGTGCACGGCGACTTCGACACCTTCGCCGACAAGGTCGCGATCCAGCTCAACGACACCCACCCCTCGATCGCCATCGCCGAGCTCATGCGCGTGCTCGTCGACGAGCACGAGCTCGAGTGGGAGCGGGCCTGGAAGATCTGCCAGGGCGTGTTCGGCTACACGAACCACACCCTCATGCCCGAGGCGCTCGAGAAGTGGTCGGTGGACCTCTTCGGGCGAGTCCTGCCGCGCCACCTCGAGCTCGTCTACGAGATCAACCGCCGCTTCCTCGACGAGATGCGCGCCTCCGGCCGGGTGGACGAGGCCGCGGTGCAGCGGATGAGCCTCATCGAGGAGGGGGCGACGAAGTCGGTCCGCATGGCGAACCTCGCGGTGGTGGGCTCCCGCTCGGTGAACGGGGTGGCCGAGCTCCACACCGACCTCCTCAAGAAGGTCCTCTTCAAGGACTTCAACCAGCTCTGGCCGGAGAAGTTCAACTCGAAGACGAACGGGGTCACCCCCCGCCGCTGGCTCCAGCAGGCGAACCCCGAGCTCGCGAGCGCGATCACCGAGGCCCTCGGGCCGGAGTGGGTGACCGACGCGTCCCGGCTCACCGGGCTCGCGCCGCTCGCCGGGGACGCCGGCTTCCGCCGCCTCTTCCGGCGGGTGAAGCGCCAGAACAAGGAGAAGCTCGCCGCCATCGCGCTCGCCGAGCACGGCGTCGCGCTCGACCCGGACGCCATCTTCGACGTGCAGGTGAAGCGCCTCCACGAGTACAAGCGCCAGCTCCTCAACGCGGTCCGGATCGCCTCCGAGTACCTGAGGATGAAGGCGGACCGCAGCTACCGGCCGCACCCGCGCGCCTACCTCTTCGCCGCGAAGGCCGCCCCCGGCTACGCGATGGCGAAGTGGCACATCAAGCTCATCAACTCCATCGGCGACGTCGTGAACGCCGATCCGGCCACCCGCGACCAGCTGAAGGTCCTGTTCCTCAGGAACTACCGGGTCTCGCTCGCCGAGCGGATCATGCCGGCCGCGGAGGTCTCCGAGCAGATCTCGACCGCCGGCACCGAGGCGTCCGGCACAGGCAACATGAAGTTCGCGATGAACGGCGCGCTCACCGTGGGCACGCTCGACGGCGCGAACGTCGAGATCCGCCAGGAGGTCGGGGCCGAGAACTTCTTCCTGTTCGGCATGACCGTGGAGGAGGTCGAGGCGCTGAAGGCGAAGGGCTACCACCCGCGCGAGCGCTACTACGCCGATCCGCGGATCAAGGAGACCCTCGACGCCATCGCCTCGGGCGTCTTCTCGCCGGGCGAGCCGGGGCTCTTCAAGCCGGTCGTGGACGCGCTGCTCGACCACGACCCGTACCTCGTGCTGGCCGACTTCGCGGCGTACTGCGCCTGCCAGGACCAGGTGAACGCGGCCTACCAGGACGCGGAGCGGTGGAACCGGATGGCGATCCTCAACGTCGCCCGCTCCGGTCGCTTCTCCTCCGACCGGACGATCCGGCAGTACGCCGACGAGATCTGGCACCTCTCGCCGGTGCGCGCCGAGGAGTAGCGAGGGCGACGAGCGCCGGGTGCCGCCACCCGAAGCGTCCGAGGTCGACCCGCGCGCGCGCGTCGAACTCCACGCCTTCGCGCTCGAGCAGGTCCCGCTGCACGCCCGCGCCCATCGGGTCGAGGATGGAGATCCCGGCGTGGCCGCGGCCGCGCTGACCCATCACCCGGAACCAGGGCACCTTCTCGCCGGTGCCGGGCAGCGCGCCGAGCACGTGGCCGACGAGGCGCGAGCGGCCGGGCCGGCCCGCCACGACGGCCACCTGCCCGTAGGTCGCCACCCGGCCGCGCGGGATGCGGCGCACGGCGGCGAAGATATCCCGCCAGCCCTCGGGGAAGCGCATCACGCGCCGGCGAGCCTCATGGCCGGGGCATGAAACCCCCTCCCCGAGTCCGCGTCAACGCGCCCTCCGCCCCGTCAGGGGGCCGCGCAGGTGTTCGAGATCAGGGACCTGTCGCGTGACGGTGTGGCTTTACGTCGCGGCGTCCGGAGGCGGAGCATGCCACCCTGCCGCCCGCTCGCTCTCCCGTCACCCGGAGGTCACCTTGAGAAAGCCTCGCCGGACCGTGGCCCTCGCCGGCCTCGCGGCCGTGCTCGCCGCGCTCGCCGCGGCGCCCGCGGTCGCGCGCGCCTACCGCGCCTACCAGGAGGAGCGCCTGCGCGCGCTCGCCGCCGCCGCGTTCGACGCCGCCCGCCGCGGCATCGACGACCTCCCCACCGGGTTGCCGCAGCCCGAGGCGGAGAGCGGCCTCATGGCGCTGCTCGAGGGCGACCAGCCCGGCCAGGAGGCGCCCGGCGAGGAGCAGGACGAGGCGCTGCTGAGGGGCCTCTACTCGGCCATCGAGCTCGGCGTGCCGGGCCCCGAGTACCTCGCCGACCTCGCCCGGATCGCCGGGCTCGAGGCGACGCGCTGGATCACCGACCCCGCGCTCGCGCCCGGTGGCCCGGTGCCGGCCGGCCAGAGCCCGTCGGTGCAGGGGGCGGCGCCCTGGCGGACCATGGGCCCGTACTGGGCGCGCAACCAGTTCAACGGCACCTACTACAAGGCCGCCGACGCCGGTCGCGTGAACGCGCTGCGCCTGCACCCGACGAACCCGGCGATCGCCTGGGCGGCGACCTCCGGCGGCGGCCTGTGGAAGACGACCGGCCTCGGCAGCTCACCGGCCGCGCCGGCGACGCCGAGCTGGATCCCGCTGACGGACACGCTGGGCGCCCTCGCGATCGGCAGCTTCGACGTGGCGGCGACCGACCCCAACGTCCTCTACGTGGGGCTCGGCGACCACGTCGACCAGCAGTTCGGCGCCTTCTCGAAGACGATCGACGGGGGCGCGACCTGGTCGCCCGTGTCGATGCTCACCGCGGTGCACCCCGCGGACGGCGCCACCGTCACGGCGTCCGCGGTCCGCGAGGTGGCGGTCGATCCGCTCGACGCGAACCACGCGTTCTTCGCGACCGACGCCGGCCTCTTCGTGACCACCGACGGCGGCGCGACCCGCTCGATCGTCCCGCTGCCGAAGCCGGCGGCCTACGCCGCCTCGCGGGAGGGGCTCTGGACCGTCGCCTCGCTCGGCGGGAACGGCTGGGTCGTCAGCGGCGTCTACGCCTGCCCGGGCCTCAACGGCCCCAACACGGCGCTGCAGATGGGCAACCTCGCCGCCTGCCCGGCGCCGAACGCGGCGCTCGGCAACCTCGGCGACGTGTGGCGCTCCCTCGACGGAGGCGCGACGTGGAGCTCGGCCCGGACCACCGGCGCGCTCGACGCCGCGCTCCTCGCGACCGGCGCGATCGGCCGCATCGAGCTCGGCGTGGCGCGCGCGGCCGACCCGGCGACGGCGCGGGTCTACGCGCTCGCGGCCAGCCAGACCGACGGCAACTCGACCGCCGGCATCCTCCGGTCCGGCGACGGCGGCGCGACGTGGACCGTGGTCTCGCGGAACACCGCCCCGGTGACCGCGCCCATCAACCCGACCACCGGCTCGGCCGACTGCCAGACCATGAACCTCGGCCACGCGCAGTCCTACTACGACCTCGCGATCGCGGTGGACCCGGGCAACCCCGACAACGTGTTCGCGGCCGGCGACCTCTGCAGCGTCCGGTCCCGGGACGGCGGCGCCACCTGGGAGCTCGTGAGCCACTGGCTCCCCACGAGCGGCCGCGGCACCACCGCGAAGGGTCCGCTGCCCTACGCCCACGCCGACTGGCACGCCGCCTCGGTCTACCGCGTGAACGGCAAGGCGGTCGTGCTCGGCGGCAACGACGGCGGCTTCTTCCTCTCCCGCGACGTGTTCGACGCCGACGTCGGCGAGCAGGTGCACTGGGACCAGCCGGGCTACGGCATGGCCACCCACCTCATGTACTCGGTGGGCTCGGGGGACCCCGCGACGGGCAACCCGGGCGTCCTCTTCTCGGGCCTGCAGGACAACGGCACCCGCTGGGCCCTCAACACCGACAACGAGGTCATCTCGACCTCGGTCGAGCTCAAGGTCTGGGACCAGCTCATCGGGGGCGACGGCATCGGCACCGCGGTCGCGCTCGACCCCGCCGGCCGGAACCCGGTGCTCTGGGCCTCGGTGCAGCAGTCCCGGCGCTTCTGCCGCCCCCGCGCGCGCGACTGCGGCGTGCCGACGCGCATCGAGCGCGGCACCGAGCGCACGAACTGGGTGTCGATCAGCCTCGCGGGCGTCCTTCCCGCGGGCGACGGCGAGCCGTTCTTCATCCGGTACGCCGACCTCGGCGACGGCTGGGTGTCCTCCGTCACCAACCAGAACGTCTGGCGCTTCCGCCCGAACGAGAACGACCAGGTCTCGTTCAGCCGGCTCACGAACGGGATCACCGGCTGCGGCAGCGCGACGAACCGCACGATCCGCGGGATCGGCCCCACCGTGCTGACGAACGCGACCGTGGACGGGGTGCCCGCCCGCCTGTACGGGCTCCCGCTCAACGGCGGCTGCGCCGCGATCGTGACCGAGAAGACGCAGGCCGGGACGGTGGCCGTCACCGGCGCGGCGACGTCGATCCGGGCGAACGACTCGGGCGGCAACGCCTTCCTCGTGTCCTTCACGAGCTCGGTCGCGCTGCCGCGCAACCCGGCCAGCCTCGGCGGCGCCGACCCGCGCCTCACGTACCTCGTCTCGTCCAACGCGCCGGCGGGGCTCAACGCGAGCAACTTCGCGGTCGTGCCCATCCCGGCGGAGGTCGGGCGCCTCTTCCGGACCACCGACGGCGGCGCCACCTGGACCGCCTTCCACGGCAACGGCACGGGGTTCGACCTGCCCAACGTCGGGATCTACGTGGTGCGCTACGACTACAGCGACCCGACCGACCAGACGATCTACGCGGGCACCGAGCTCGGGCTGTACCGGACCACCGACGGCGGGCTCACCTGGGCCCGCGTCGGCGTCGGGCTCCCGCTCGTGCGCGTGACCGACGTCGCCATCTCGAGGAGCGGCGGCGTCGTGCGCGCCTCGACCTTCGGGCGCGGGATGTGGGAGCTGCAGGTGAAGAGCGAGCCCTCGGCCACTGCCGGCACGGGCGACTTCGACGCGAACGGGCTCGTCAATCCCTTCGACGTCATGGCGCTCGCGAGCCGCCTGGGCGTCCCCCCGCTCGGCAACCTCGCGATCCCCACCGTCCCGTTCTACGACAGCGACCTCGACCTCGGCGGCGCGAACCCCGCGCTGATCCAGGAAGACGATCTCAGCGCCCTCCTCGCGAAGTTCGGGAGCACGCCGTGAAGACGACCCCCTCCACGCGCCTCGTCGTGGCCGCCCTCGCGCTCGCGGCGCTCGCGGCCTGCTCCAAGGACTCGAAGCCGAAGCCGACGCCGCCCGGGCCGGCGGGCCTCGTCGTGACCCTCGGGGCCACGGCGACCGCGGGCACGCCGGCGAGCGTCACCGTCGCCGTCGCGAGCACCGCGGGCGGCACGCTCGCGAGCTACACGGGCACCGTCACCCTCACCTCGACCGACGCGGCGGCCGTGCTGCCGGCGCCGCTCGTCTTCGCGGCAGCGGACGCCGGCACGAAGACGGTGCAGGTCACGTTCAAGACCGCGGGGGCGCAGCTCGTCTCGGCCGCCGACACGGCGGGGGTCCGCGGCGCCGCCGGGACCACGGTCGCGCCGGGCGCGGCCGCCGCGGTCGTCCTCGCCGGCGTCCCGGCGGCCACCGCCCCGGGCGCGCCCATCGCGGCGACGCTCACGGCGCGGGACGCGTCGGGCAACGTCGCGACCGGCTTCGCCGGCACCGCGACCTTCACGAGCGACGACCCGGCCGCCGTGCTGCCGGGGCCGGTCACCTTCGCGACCGGCGACGCGGGCGAGAAGGCCGTCGGCCTGAGCCTGCGCACCCCGGGCACCCGCACCGTCTCGGTGGCCGTCACCGGCCTCCCGTCCGTCACCGCGAACGTCGACGTCGCGCCGGGCCCCGCGGCCTCGCTGGGCCTCGAGCTCGCGGGCACCGGCGTCGCCGACGCCGCCCACACGCTCACCGTCCGCGCCCTCGACGCGTACGGCAACGCCGCCACGGCGTTCACCGGGACGGTCTCCTTCACCGGCACCGACGCGGCGGCGCCCGCGATCGCGGCCGTCACGTTCGCGGCGCCCGACCTCGGGGTGAAGGTCGTGCCCGGGGTGAAGTTCCGCACCGCCGGCGAGCAGGCGATCACCGCGACCTCCGGCGCGCTCGTCGCGCGCGTGTCGAAGACCGTCCTCGCCGGTCCGCCGGCCTCCCTCGCGCTCTCGGGCGCGCCCGCCTCCACCGCCGCCGGGACGCCGTTCGCCCTCGTGCTGCAGGCGCGGGACGCCTTCGGCAACGCGGCCGGCCTCACCGGCGCGGTGGGCCTCGCGAGCGACGACCCCGCGGCGGAGCTGCCCGCCGCGGTGACGCTCGCCCCCGGCGACGCGGGCAGGGCGGCCGTCGGCGTGACCCTCCGCACCGCCGGGGCCCACGCCGTCACGGCCACCGCCGCGGGGCTCCCCCCGGCGACCGCCACCGTCACCGTCGGCCACGGCGCACCGGCTTCCATCGGGCTCGAGCTCGCGGGCAGCTACGTCGTCGACGACGCGCACGTCCTGACCGCCACGGTGCGGGACGCGTACGGCAACGTCGCCACCGGGTTCGGCGGGACGGTCTCCTTCGCGAACACCGACCTCGGCGCGCCCTCCATCGCGGACGTCGCGTTCGCCCCCGGCGACCAGGGCGTGAGGTCCGTGAGCGGCGTGCGCTTCTACACGGCCGGCGACCAGACGATCCTCGCCTCCTCGGGCGCGCTGACGGGGCGGGTGGAGCACCCGATCGTCCCGGCCCCGGCCGTGGCCCTCGCGCTCGCCGGCGCGCCCTCCGCGGTGGACGCCGGCGACGCCTTCGCGGTCACCGCGGAGGCCCGCGACCTCCACGGCAACCTCGCCACCGGCTTCACCGGCGCGGTCGCGTTCACCTCCGACGACCCCGCGGCGCGGCTGCCGGCCGCCGGGCCTGCCGACGCCGGCGTGCGGCTCGCGACGGTGACGCTCGAGACGGCGCCCACGGCCGCGCTCACCGCCTCCTCCGCCGGCCTGACGGACGCCACCGCCACGCTCACGGTGCACCCCGGCGCGGCGCTCCTCGCGCTTTCGCTGCCCGCCGACGCGAACGCGGGGGAGGAGGTCACCGGGACGCTCACCGTGAAGGACGCCTACGGCAACGCGGTCCCGGCGTTCGCGGCGACCGTCACCTTCGCGACCTCGGACCCGGGGGCCGCCGCGCCCCCGGCGATCGTGCTCGACGGCACGCAGCCCCCGAGCATCCCGGTGCCCATGACGTTCGCGACGCTCGGCGCGCAGTCGCTCACCGCGACCGCGCTCGCGCGCACCGCCTCCGCCACCTCGACCGTGCACGGGCTCGTCTACACCGACCCCGCGCCGGGCGGCCGCGTGCGGCTCGTGCGCAACGCCGCGTCCACGGCGTCGGTCGTCCAGCTCGACCTCGTGACCGGCAACGGGCTCGTCGCCTCCTACGGGGCCGGCCTCGCGCTGCCGCTCGCGCCGGGCAAGGTGGTCGCCGACGCGACGCTCCTCGTCGAGCCGGCGACGGTGGCGTTCACGCTGGGCACGGCGCCGAAGGCGGTGGCCGCGGCCCTCGCCACCACCGGCCCCGCGGCGAACGTGCTCCTCGCGGGCGTGTCGCAGAAGGCGGCGGGCGCCGGGGCGAAGACCACCGACACCACGCTCGCCCTCGGCGCGACCGTGTTCTCGGTCCGCCTCAGGCTCGCGACCGGCGCCAGCCCGGGCACGGTGCTCGACGGGACGGCGCTCGCCGCGGGCGCGCGCGCGGCCGTGCGCGACCGGCTCGGGAAGGACACCGCCGAGCTCGGCGACTTCGCGATCGGCCAGCTCGTGGTGCGCTGAGGCCAGGGCGCCGAGGTGGGCGGAGGGTAGGGTAGGATGCGGCATGCGCCGCGCCGCCCTGCCCTCCGTCACCGCCCCCCTCGCGACCACCCTCGACGCCGCGCCGCGCCTCGTCGTCCGGCAGGCGCGCGACTGGGCCGAGCTCGTCGGCTGGGAGTCCCCCAACCGCTACGCCCTCCTCACCGAGGACGGCGCGCTCGCCGGCTGGGCCCTCGAGGAGACGGGCGGTGCGGGCCGGCTGCTCGCGCGCTGGTTCCTGAAGGCGAACCGCCCGTTCGACATGCGCGTCGTCGCCGCCTCCGACGGCGGCGCCGGGCCCCGCGCGCTCCAGCTCCACCGGCCGTTCACCTGGCTGTTCGCGCGCCTCGAGGTCACCGGCGACGGCGGCCAGCCGCTCGGCACGATCCAGCAGCGGTTCTCCCTGCTCCGGCGGAGGCTCGACGTGGTCGCGCCCGACGGACGGCTCCTCGCCCGCATCACCGGCCCGTGGTTCCGGCCGTGGACGTTCGTGGTGACGCGCGGCGAGTCGGACCTCGAGCTCGGGCGGATCGAGAAGCGGTGGTCGGGCGCGGTCTCGGAGCTCTTCACCGACGCCGACACCTTCCTCGTGAGCTTCGGCCGCGCCGACGCGCCCCTGCGCCGGCTCCTGCTGGGGGCCGCGGTGCTCGTCGACTTCCGCTGGTTCGAGAGCACGGAGTAGCCGGACCGGTGCTACGATCTCGCGCGATGCGCCGCCTCCTCTCCGCCGCCGCGCTCGCCGCCCTCGCGGGCTGCATGAACGCCCAGCCGTGCCCGGGCAGCCTCGAGGTCTGCAACGGCGCCTGCGTCGACCTCGCCGCCGACCCCGAGCACTGCGGCGCGTGCGGCACGGTCTGCGGCTCCGGCAAGGCGTGCGTCTCCGGTGCCTGCACCGACTTCACGACGGGCTCGTGCGCGAACCGCACCCACGGTGCGTTCGTGGTGCTCGAGTCGTGCGGGCAGACCGTGAAGCTCTGGACCACCTCGGCGACCTTCATCTCGCAGGCGCAGGTCCTGCTCTCGAACCCCACGTCCACGCCGAACCTGCCCGTGCTGCAGCTCGCCCCGGAGCCCGACTGCGACGCGCAGTGGACCTGGCACCCCGACGCCGTCGAGGTCCGCTTCGAGCCGGGGCCGCCCGACACGGTCTGCTCGCTCTGCCCCGCGTCGGTGCCGGTCCTCTTCGTCTACACGCCGGTGAACCCGATCTGGTGCCCGCCGGGTTCGAGCATCCTTTCGGTGGACGTGCGGTAGGGGGAACCCCGCCGCGCCGTATCGCCGCTTGCGCCTTCTCCGGGGTGCGTTAGCTTGGCCGCATGACCAGCACCCGTTCGTGGCTCGCCGTCCCCGTCGCGGCCGTCCTGCTCGCCGGCTGCGGGCTCCAGTCGATCCCGCAGGCCGAGAACGCCGTCGCCGCCGCCTGGGCGGAGACGGAGAACCAGTACCAGCGCCGCGCGGACCTCGTGCCGAACCTCGTCGAGACGGTGAAGGCCTACGCGGCCCACGAGCGGGAGACGCTCGAGGCGGTCGTGGCCGCCCGCGCGCGGGCCACCCAGGTGAACATCACCGCCGACCAGCTCTCCCCCGAGAACCTGAAGAAGTTCGAGGCCGCCCAGCAGGAGCTCGGCGGCGCGCTCGGGCGGCTCCTCGCGGTCGCCGAGAACTACCCGCAGCTCAAGGCCAACGAGAACTTCCGCGACCTGCAGGCGCAGCTCGAGGGCACCGAGAACCGGATCGCCACCGCCCGCCGCCGGTACATCGAGCAGGTGCAGGGCTTCAACAACCTCGTGACCGTGCCGCCCACCAGCTGGACGAACGGGCTCATGTACCACAAGCAGCCCAAGCCGCAGTTCACGGCCACGACCGCGAACGCGGCCGAGGCCCCGAAGGTCAACTTCGGGAAGTGACGGCGCGCCCGATGCGCAGCCTCGGCACCCTCGCGGCCGCGGGCGCGCTCGCCCTCGCGGCGCTCGCCGCCGGGCCGGCACGCGCGGAGGTCGCGGTCCCGGCCCTCACCGGCCCGGTCGTCGACCGCGCGGGCGTGCTGGCGCGCGCCGACGTCGCCCGCCTCGAGGAGCTCGCCCGCGCGGGCAAGGCCTCGAACGGCGGCGCCGGTCCGCAGCTCCAGCTCCTGCTCGTGCCGACCACCGAGGGTGAGGCCATCGAGGCGTTCTCGATGCGCGTCGCGGAGGCCTGGCGGCTCGGGACGCGGGATTGCGACGACGGCGTGCTCGTGGTGGTCGCCGTCCAGGACCGGGCGGTCCGCATCGAGGTGGGCGGCGGCATCGAGGGCGCGCTCACCGACGTGCAGTCGTCCCGCATCATCCGCAACGCGATCGCGCCGGCCTTCCGCGAGGGGCGCTACGGCGACGGCCTCTTCGACGCGGGCCACCAGAATCCTGAGCGCGCTCGGCGCCTCCGTCCAGGACCTCCCCGCGCCGCGGCGGTCGCAGCCGGCGCGCCGCCCGGGGCAGTTCCCGCTCGCGGCGTTCCTCGCGTTCATCGTCCTCACCTCGGTGCTGCGCGGCGTGTTCGGCTTCGGCCGGCGCCGGCGCCGGTTCTGGTGGGGTGGCGGCGGCCCCTGGATCGGCGGCGGCGGGTTCGGCGGCTTCGGCGGCGGGGGCGGCGGCGGCGGCTGGTCCGGAGGTGGCGGCGGGTTCTCGGGCGGTGGCGCCTCGGGGCGCTGGTAGGAGGCGCGCGCGTGGACTTCGACAGGGCCTTCGGCGACGCCGATCGGGCGCGGGTGCAGGAGGCGGTGCGCCGCGCGGAGGCGCTCTCGCGCGGGCAGATCGTGCCGGTGGTGGTCGAGAAGAGCGACCCCTACCCGGAGACGCGGGCCCGCGGCGGCCTCGCCCTCGGGGCGCTCGCGACCGGGCTGTGGCTCGTGCTGCACCCCGAGGGTGGCGTGGTGGGCCTCGTCGCGGTCCAGCTCGCCGCGGGGTTCCTGGGCGTCCTCCTCGGCGCATGGGATCCGATTCGAGCGGGTCCTCGCGGGGCGGCGCTCCATGGACGAGGCCGTGCACGCCCGGGCGCTGCGCGCCTTCCACGAGCACGGCCTGCACCGGACGGCCGAGGGCACCGGCGTGCTCGTGTTCGCCTCGGTCTTCGAGCGCGAGGCGATCGTCCTCGGCGACCGCGGCATCCACGAGAAGATTGGCGAGGCGGGCTGGAGCGAGGCCGTCCGCGCGCTCACGGCCCGGCTCGGGACCGGCGACCCCGCCGGCGGGTTCGTCGAGGCCATCGCGCTCTGCGGAGCCCGCCTGGCGGTGCATTTCCCCCGCGAGCCCGGCGCGGCGACGCCGCCCGTGAACGAGCTCGAGGACGCGATCCGCGTCGAGCGGGCGTGAGGCGGGGGCCCTCTCCGTTCGCCCGTGCCCGTTCGTCCTGAGCTCGTCGAAGGACGAGCGGTCGACGGCGGTCGGTGCCGTGGGGGCGAAACGCGCCTCCGCGACGGCGCTTGCTCGGACGGGTTTGGGACGGAACAGATCGCCGGAACCGTTGCTGTTCCAGGGCGGTGATCGTGGCAGCAGGCCTGCACGCGAGTTGCGCGCGACGACGCCTTGCGCGCAGCGCCAGGCGCCGTCACACGCCCTCGTCGCTTGGCCTGCAATGCCCAGATGTGGAGACGGAACCTCGCCCGTCGCTCGCTGCGCGCCGCTGCGGAGGCCCGTTTCGCCCTCGGAGGTAGCGGCCTGAGGCCGGCCGATGATGCTGGGGTGCAAGTGCGGAACTGATGGTGAAGAAGATGCGGCGGGCAAACTGCCACACGCCCATCGCCCATCGCCCATCGTCCATCGTTGGTCGTTCATCAGCACCCAGCAGTCACGGCCGACGTCAGTCCTCCACGCCCGAGAGCCATACGGGCCTCCGCAGCAGCGCGCAGCGAGCGACGGGCGAGGTACCGTCTCCACATCTCGCAATGCAGGCCAAGGAACCATCGCGCGGGGACGGCGCCGTGCGCTCGAGCGCACGACGCCGTCACGCGCACATGGTCCGCAGGCGTGCTGCGCGATCACCGCCGTGGAACAGCCACGGTTCCGGCGATCTGTTCCGTCTCAAACCCGTCCGAGCAAGCGCTGTCGCGGAGGCCCGTTTGGCTCCCACGAACACCGATGCCCACGGCGAGGGCTCCCACGGACACCGATGCCCACGGGGAGGGCTCCCACGGACACCAATGCCCACGGTGAGGGCTCCCACGGACACCGATGCCCACGGGGAGGGCTCCCACGGACACCGATGCCCACGGCGGGGGCACGCGTGTTCACGCCCCGCCCGGCGCCCGGAAGGCGCAGGCCCGGCAGAGCGGGTGGGAGGGCCAGCCGTCGCGCAGCGCGCGGAACGCCTCCGACTCCCAGAGGTCTCCGAGCGGCGCGTCCGCCACCGAGCCGAGGGCGCCGAGCGCGGCGGCCTCCGGGTGAGGGCAGGGGGCGAGGCGGCCGTCGAAGTGGACGAAGGCCTCCCTGCCCAGGAACGGGCACCGGCCCCTCGTGACCCGGTCGTCCGGGTCCTCGCGGAGCGGGACCGCGTTCTCGACGCGCAGCGGCCAGCCGTTCCTCGCCGAGGCCTCCGCGGCGCGGTGGGCGGCCTCCACGGCGCGGTTCCAGCGCGCGAGGCCGCGCGCGTCGCGGAGCAGGGAGCCTTCCGTCGTCACGGCGAGCCCCGGGCGCGGCTGCACGTGGTTCAGCTTCACCCGGTCCACCCGGAGGCGCGCCGCGAGCGCGACGATCGCGGGGACCTCGTCCACGTTCGCGCGCTGGACGGTGACCTGCAACGACAGCGTCGGGCGGCGGTGGCCCGCGGCGGCGTGGGCGTCGCGCAGGCCGGCCC
Organism: Anaeromyxobacteraceae bacterium; assembly: GCA_047602405.1. GTDB lineage: Bacteria > Myxococcota > Myxococcia > Myxococcales > Anaeromyxobacteraceae > Anaeromyxobacter. The sequence continues at coordinate 3,364,787 of JASGHJ010000002.1, read as the reverse complement.
AGGTCGCGAGGTCCGCCTCGGCGCGCGCGAGGTCGAGGCCCTGCATCACGACGGCGGCGGTCGCCCGCGTCGCGGCGTTCCAGGAGACCTTCACGTCGGACAGGACCGGGAGCAGCTTCGCCGCCCATCCGGCCACCCCGAGCCCCGGCCAGGTACCGTTCGTGGTGAGGTTCACGGCGAAGCCGAGGGTGGCGCAGCGGTCCAGGAGGGCCGGCAGGCCCGCCCAGAGGAGCGGCTCGCCCATCGTGGAGGGGATGACCTCCACGAGGTGGGAGCCCCGCCGCTCGTCGAGGAGGGCGAGCGCGAGCGCGGGATCCATCCTGCGCGGCCGGGCTGCGGGGCGCGGGGCCGAGCAGGGGCACATCGCGCACGCGAGGTTACAGTCGTCCGGGTTCGTGACGAGGGTCAGCCGCCAGGGGCCGCGGGCGGTCTCGTGCGTTGACAAGGCCTCCGTTGTAACGGAAAACCTCGTCCCCATGAAGAACGCGCGGGAGACGACGAAGCGGCGCCGGGCGGCGACCCGGCCGGCGGCGGGGCCCACCCCGGAGCGCGAGGGCGCGCCCCCGCCGGCCCAGGACCTCACCCCCATCGTCGGCGGCAACCTGCGCCGCCTGCGCAGCCACCGCGGCCTCTCGCTCGAGCGGCTCTCCCAGCTCTCCGGCGTGTCGCGCGCCATGCTCGGGCAGATCGAGCTCGGCCAGAGCGCCCCGACCATCAACGTCCTCTGGAAGATCTCGTCCGCCCTGGGCGTGCCGTTCTCGGCCCTCATCAGCGCCCGCGGGTCCGCCGGCCCCCACGTGCTGCGCGCCGATCAGGCGAAGCTGCTCCGCAGCGCCGACGGCTCCTTCAGCTCCCGGGCGCTCTTCCCGTTCGACGAGCCGCGCCGGGTCGAGTTCTACGAGCTGCGCCTCGCGTCCGGCGGGGTCGAGAAGGCGGACGCCCACAACCCCGGCACGACCGAGAACCTCGTCGTGGCCTCCGGGGCCGTGGAGATCGAGGTCGAGGGCAAGAAGGAGCTGCTCTCCGCCGGCGATGCGATCGTCTTCGAGGCGGACCGCCCGCACGTGTACCGGAACCGCGCGGGCGGCGAGAGCGTGCTGTACCTCGTGATGACCTACGCCGACACCGTCGGGTGATCGAGGGACGCCCGGCGTGGGGGAGGAACGCCCACGGCCGCGAACCTGGGACGGAAGGCCGGCGCCGGGCGGGCGTAGACTGTCCGTCCGGAGGGAAGCTTGGCGACGACCGTCCGCATCGGCGATGTGATCGTGGAGCGGGGCATCGCGACCCGCGACCACGTGGAGCGCGCGCTCGGGGCCGCGAGAGCGGCCGGCGTGCCGCTCTGCTCGGCGCTGCTCGAGGACGGCGTCCCCGAGGCGCGGCTCGCCGAGGCGCTGTCCGCGCGGCACGGCGTCCCCGGCATCGACCTCTCCCGCTCGGCCCTCGATCTCACGCTGCTCGAGTACGTCCCGCGCGCGGTCGCCGAGGGCGACACCATGCTGCCGGTGTCGCTCGAGGGCGGCCGGCTGCACCTCGCGATGAGCGAGCCCTTCGACGAGCAGACGCTCGGCGAGGTCCGCTTCGTCACCGGCCGCGAGGTGTCGAGCTACGTCGCGGTGCACTCCGCGCTCGTCCGCGCCATCCGGGAGGCCTACGACGCGCGGGAGGCCGGCGGGCTCACCTGGCGCGGCGCGGCCGCGGGGGAGGGCGCCGGGCTCGCGCTCACCGCCACCCCGGAGGTCACGAGCGACGTCGACCTCCTCGACCTCGACCTCGACGCCGACCTGCCCGTCGCCGCCGACGCGCTGCAGCCGATGGCCGAGGTCGAGATCGAGGTCCCACCCGACCCGTCCCTGCCGGCCCGGCCCGACGGCAAGCGCCTCGTGCTCGTGGTCGACGACGAGCCGGAGATCCGCCTCCTCGTCTCCCGCACGCTCCAGGCGAAGGGCTACGCGGTCGAGACCGCGGCCGACGGCCAGGAGGCCGTCGAGAAGGCCGAGGCGGTGGTCCCCGACCTCGTGCTGCTCGACGCGATGCTCCCGCGCCTGCACGGCTTCGAGGCCTGCCGCCGGCTCAAGGCGAGCCCGCGCACCCGCCAGGTGCCGGTCATCATGATGACCGCCATCTACCGCGGCTGGCGCTTCGCGCAGGACGTCCGCGAGAGCTACGGCGCCGAGGACTACCTCGAGAAGCCGTTCCGGCTCGAGGACCTGCTCCGCCGCACCGAGTCCGCCATCGACGCCACCGAGGCACGCCGCTCGTCGAGCGCGGAGGGCGACGCCGCGCTCTCGAAGGGCCGGGAGCTCCTCGCCGCCGGGCAGATCCCCGAGGCCGTCGAGGCGCTCGAGCAGGCCACGAAGGCGAACGCCTGGTCGGCGGACGCCCACTACCAGCTGGGCCGCGCGTGGCGCGCGAAGGGCGAGCACTTCCGGGCCATGACCGCGCTCGAGCGCGCGACCGAGCTCCGCCCGCACTTCGCGGCCCTGCGCGCGCTCGCGGCGCTCTACGAGGAGCGCGGCTTCCGCCGCAAGGCCGCCGAGATGCTCGAGCGGGCCCTGCCGGTCGCCCCGGACGATGCCTCGCGCCAGATCGTGCGCAGGGAGCTCGTCCGGCACCTGGGCTGACGCCGCGCCTGGCCCGGCAGCCGGCCGCTCCGGCGCCGCCGCTGCGCGTCCTCCGGGCAGGCCGATCCCGTCCCGCGGGCTTCCCCGCGCGCGCGCGCCGTCACGATCCGGCGGAGGTTGCCCGGCTCGCGGGCAGCGGGCGACGCCGTCCTGCCCGGCGTTCGCGCAGACCGGGCGTCCGGGGCCGATCCGCACCCGCGGCACGCCCGCTGCACTGACACCGTCCCGCAACGCCACCCTCACCACCGACCCGGACTGGCCCGGGAGCGACGGAGTCTTACCCCATGGAACCCACGGTCGCGGATCTGGCGAAGAACCTCGCCGACACGCAGACGGCCCTCAACATCGTCTGGACGATGGTGGCCGGCTTCCTCGTCATGTTCATGCAGGCCGGCTTCGCCCTCGTCGAGACCGGCCTCACGCGCGCGAAGAATGCCGCGCACACCATGACGATGAACTTCCTCGTCTACTCGATCGGCATCATCGGCTTCTACTTCATCGGCTTCGGCCTGCAGATGGGCGGCGTCGGCGCGGTGTTCGGCGAGCAGCCGCTGCTCGCGAAGGAGTTCGTGATCGAGATCGCCGGGAAGCCCTTCGGGCTCTTCGGCATGTCGGGCTTCATGCTCCCGACCGACATGTTCACGGCGGGCGTCGCGACGACGTTCCTCTTCCAGATGTGCTTCATGGACACGACCTGCACCATCCCGACCGGCGCGGCGGCCGAGCGCTGGAAGTTCACCTCCTTCGTCCTCTTCTCGTTCGTGATCTCGACCATCATCTACCCGGTCTACGCGAACTGGGTCTGGGGCGGCGGCTGGCTCTCGCAGCTGGGCGCCAACTTCGGCCTCGGCCATGGCCACGTCGACTTCGCCGGCTCCTCGGTCGTGCACCTCACCGGCGGCGTGATGGCGCTCGTCATCGCGAAGCTCATCGGGCCCCGCGCCGGCAAGTACCGCCCGGACGGCTCCATCCACCCGATCGCGCCGCACTCCATCCCGCAGGTCATGCTCGGCACGTTCATCCTCGCGTTCGGCTGGTTCGGCTTCAACGCCGGCTCGACGCTCTCCGGCATGGACACCCGCCTCGCCGTCGTCGCGACCAACACGATGATCGCCGGCGCGACCGGCGCGTTCGCGGCGTACCTCTTCGTGGTCGCGAAGTTCGGGAAGCCGGACCCGTCCTGGCTCGCGAACGGCATGCTCGCCGGCCTGGTCGCCATCACCGCCCCGTGCGCCTTCGTCTCCTCGTGGGCGGCCGCCCTCATCGGCGCCATCGCCGGCGTGCTCGTGGTCGTCGCGGCGGTCTTCATCGACTCGAAGCTCAAGATCGACGATCCGGTCGGCGCCTCCGCCGTCCACGGCGTCAACGGCCTGTTCGGCGCGCTCGCGACGGGCATCTTCGCGAACGGCACCTACGGCGAGGGCCTGAACGGCGTCGCCGGCAAGGTGACGGGCCTGCTCTACGGCGACGCCGGCCAGTTCGCGGCGGACGTCATCGGCGTGCTCGCGAACGTGGCGTACGTCGCCCCCGTGGCCGCGCTCGCGTGGTGGCTCATCGGCAAGGTCACCGCGCACCGCGTCCCGCTCGAGGACGAGGTGGCCGGCCTCGACATCCCGGAGATGGGCGTCATCGGCTACTCCACCGACGCGGGCCCGCTCCCGGTCGGTGCGCCGGGCGGCGCGCCCCCGCTCGGCGCGAAGGCCCCGGCCACCCTCCCGTCCCTGTAGTCCCCTCCATCCCCCGCCGGTTCCCCGCCCGCCCTGGCCAGCCGCGCCAGGGCGGGCGGTCTCGTTCAGGCGCCCGCCGGCGCGATTCTCGAGCGGCACGGAGACCACCGCCATCGAGATCCCGTCCGCGAGCAGCCGCGCCTGCAGCCGCACCGCCAGGTCGTCGCGCAGGAGCGGGTCCACCGCCGAGCCCTCCGGCGCCGAGCGGAAGCCGAGCACGAGGCTCTCCGCGGACCGGCCGCGGAGGAGATCCCCCACGGTGCGCGCGGCGGTCTCGACGACGTCGGCCCCGCGCCGGAGCTCGATCGCGACCGGCAGCCCCGCCCGGCGCACGTCGGCCGCGGCCTCCTCGAGGCGGCGCCGCCGGTCCTGCTCGGTCGCGCGCAGCTGCTCCTCGCCCTGCACGGCTTCCGCGTCGAGGAGCGCGATGCTCGTGAGCACGATGCCCCCCAGGCCGTTCACGCGCCGGGCGAGCCACGCGAGCGCGAAGCGAGCGTAGGCGGCGCGATCGCCGAGGACGAGGATCGCCACCGGGGCGTCCCGCGCGATGAGCCGGCCCGGCGCCACCTCCGGGCCCTGCCGCTCCGGCGGGAGGACCGGCGGGGTGGCCTCGGCGCCGACCCGCTGCTCCGCCCGGGCGAGGTCCCGGTAGCGGCGCCGGATCGCGAGCGCGAGCGCGGTCGTCGCGGCCACGAGGCTGAGCGCGACCGCCGAGCCGGCGCGCCAGGTCGCGACGCTCCCGCCGAGGATCACGCAGGCAGAGCGCGAGCCCCACGGCGTGGGTCGTCGCGTCGGGCCGCCAGGGCGTGCCGAGGTGCCGCCGGCGCAGCGCGTGCTTCAGCATCGTCCACTGGCTGAAGGAGAAGGTCACGAAGACGCTCACCACGAAGACCGCGATGAGCGGCTCGAGCCGGCCGCCGGTCACGCCGACGGCGGCGAGGGCGATGGCCGCGACCACCAGGATGCCGGGCGCCGGCGCGAGCCGGCCGTTGAGGCGCGTGAGCCGCTTCGGGAGGAACCGGTCGGTCGCGAGCGCGCCCAGGATGCGGGGGCCGTCCACGAAGCCCGTCTGCGCGGCCATGAGGAGGAGCGCCGCCTCGGCGGCGAGCGGGACCGAGACCGCGAGCGTCCGCCAGGGGCCCTCGGGGAGGATCGCCGACACGTGCTGGAGGAGGATGGCGTTCATCGGCCGGTCACCCTCGGGGGCGACGCCGTACAGGACGAACGCGGCCAGGATGACCGTGATGATGAGCGCCGGGATCCCCGCGACGAGCGCCATGGTCCGGCGCGCGGAGCGGACCTTGGGCTCGCGGAGCAGCGGCACGCCGTTCGAGACCGACTCGAGCCCGGTGTAGATCGCGCCGCCGAGCGCGTAGGCGCGGAGCACCGTGCCGAGCGCGCCCCAGGAGCCCTGCTCGCCCGCGAGCGCCCCGAGGTCGGCGGGGACGCGGCCGATCACCTCCGGCAGCGCGCCCGCCCGCTCGGCGATGGCGAGTCCCAGCACGAGCGCGTGAGAGCCGACGAACGCGATCACGATGGGGACGAGCACCGCGACCGACTCCTTCACCCCGCGGAGGTTGAGGAACGCGAGCACCGCCACGAGCCCGAGCGCGAGGGGGAGCCGCGCGGCGCTCCACGCGGGCGGCAGCATCGCCGCGGCCGCCTCCACGCAGGCGACGACCGAGACCGCCACGTTGAAGCCCGCGTCGAACACGAGCGCGACGCCCGAGACGAGCGCCAGCTTCTCGCTCACCACGTGCTTCGCCGCGGTGTAGCCGCCCCCGCCATGCGGGAAGTGGGCCACCATCCGCGTGTACGCGTACGCGAGCACGCCGAGGGTGACCACCGTCGCGAGGCCGGCCACCACGAGCACCGAGCGGTTGCCGCCGCTCGTGCGGGTGAGGACGTCGGGGCCGTACACGCACGAGCCGAGGAGGTCGCCGCCCATGGCGATCCACGCCATGACGACGCCCACCGTGATGCTCTCGAGGACCCTGGGGTCCCCGGCGTCCCGGTCCGAACCGAGCACGGCCTCCCGGAGCTGGCGCAGGGTCACCCGCCCACGATGTGCACGCCGCGGCGCGCGGCCCCCGGGTGGAACTTCGACGCTGCGGTGGGGGACGGGCGGGCGTAGCATCGCAGGGCATGCTGCCCCTCGAGCCCTTCGCCGCGCTCGGCCTCGCCCTCGCCGCCGGCTTCCTCATCGGCCTCGAGCGGGAGCGCTCCCGCGACCCGTCCGACGCGACGTCCTTCGTGGGCGGCGCCCGCACCCACCCCCTGCTCGCGCTCGCCGGGGCGCTCGCGAGCCTCGGCGCCCGGCAGCACGGGCCGGTGATGGTCGCCATCCCGTTCCTCGCGCTCGTGCTCTGGCTCGGCACGAACTACGCGGGGGACGTCTGGCGCGACCGGCACCGCGGCATCACCTCCGAGGTGGCGTTCCTGGTCACCTTCTCGCTCGGCGTCGTCGCCGCGGCGGAGGACGTCCTCCAGCCGCTCTCGGCCCGGGTCTTCGTGGTGGCCGGGGCGGCGGTGGTCGCCGCCGCGATCCTGTCGGCGAAGCCGGCGCTGCACCCGCTCGTCGGCCGGATCTCGTCCGCGGATCTCGCGGCCGCGATGCGCTTCCTCATCGTGGCGGTGGTGCTCCTGCCGCTCCTCCCCGACCGCACCTTCGGGCCGCTCGACGTCCTCAACCCCTTCAAGATCGGCGCGCTCCTGGTCCTCATCTCCGCGCTCTCCTTCGCGGGCTACGCCGCGGTGCGCCTGCTCGGGCCCGAGCGGGGGCTCGGCCTCACCGGCTTCGTGGGCGGGCTCGTGTCCTCGACGGCGGTGACGCTCTCGATGGCGGGCCGGGCCAGGGAGACGCCGGCGCTCGCCGGGCCTGCCTCGGTGGCGGTGGTGCTCGCCTCGACGGTGATGTTCGCGCGCGTCATCGTGCTCGTCGCGATCGCGAACCCGGCGCTCCTCGGCGCGGTCGCGCCCCCGCTCGCCGCGGCGGCCTGCGCCGCGGCCCTGGCGGCGCTCCTCCTGTGGCTGCGCGCGCGCGGTGGGCAGGTGCCGGGCGGACCCCGCGACGGCGCCGCGCACGGCGGCGCGCTCGCCGTCGCGAACCCCTTCGAGCTCGGCTCGGCGCTCCGCTTCGCGCTCCTGTTCGGCCTCGTGCTCCTCGTCTCGAAGGGCGCGGCGACCTACCTCGGCGCGGGCGGGACCTACGCCGCCGGCCTCCTCGCCGGCGCCACCGACGTGGACGCGATCACCCTCTCGATGGCCGACCTCGCCCGCACCTCCGTGGGGGAGCGCGTCGCCGCGGTGACCATCCTGCTCGGCGTGGCCTCGAACACCCTCGTCAAGGCGGTGATGGCCGCGGTCGCGGGCGGGTGGCCGTTCGGCCGCCGCGTGGCGGCCGCGCAGGGGGCCGCGCTGGCCGCGGGGGCCCTCGCGCTCGCCCTCGGGTGATGCGCATCCTTCTGGCATGAGCGAGCCGAGGGAGCCCGGGGACGAGGCCAGGAAGCACACGGCGGATTCGAGCGAGGGCGCGGAGCCCGATCGCCAGGGGACGACCGACGCCGAGGCCGGGATGATGGAGGGCGACATCCCGGTCGAGCCGCCCCGGGGCGGCGCCGAGGGGGCAGGCGAGGACGAGAGCCTGGGCGCGCGCCGGGCCCGGGAGGCGTCCGGCGGTGGCGCCGACCCCACGGCGCCCGCCCGGCAGGCGGGCGGGGAGGACGAGCTCTCGCCCGGCGGCGAGGCGGACCGGCGCGAGGACGCGGGCTGGTCGCAGCCCGAGTCCTCGGCCCGGAAGCGCGAGTGACTACCGCGCGCCGGCGGCGGACCGCCGGCGCCGGAGGAACGCGATCGCGAGGAGCGCGAGCGGACCGGCCGCCCCGGCCGTGCCGCACCCGCCCTTCTTCGTGGTGGAGCCCGAGCCGCCGCCGGCCGGCGAGATGGTGACGATCGTGTTGGCGATCGAGGTGGCCGCGCCGTCGGAGACCGTCACCCGGAACTGCGTGGTGACCGCGTTCTGCAGGGTGGGCGCGTTGAACGAGGCGGTGGCGGTGTTGGCGTCGAGGAGCGAGACGGCCACCCCGGAGATTCTGGGTCCACTCGTAGGTGAGGGTGGTGCCGGGGTCGGCGTCGGTCGAGGCGGTGGCGTCGAGGTGCACGAGGTCGCCGCCCTTCACCGACTGGTTGGCGCCGGCGCTCGCGACGGGCGGCTTGTTGACGTTGAGCACCTTCACCGTCGTCTGGGCGGAGCTCGGGGCGCTCGCGCCGTCCGAGACCGTCACCTGGAAGGTGAGGGTGGTGTCGGCCGCGACCTCCGGGGCCGTGAAGGTCGGCTTCGCCGCCGTGGTGCTCGAGAGCGAGACGGTGGGCGAGCCGAGCTGGGTCCAGGCGTAGGTCAGCGCCTTCGACGGGTCCTCCGAGGCGGAGCCCGAGGCGTCGAGCGTGACGAGCGTGTTCTCGGCGGCGATCTGGGCGCCGCCCGCGCTGGCGGCGACGCCGCCGGCGGCGGCGCAGACGAGCGCGTCGGGCTGGATCGCCGGGAACGGCGTGTTGGTGGCGCCGGTGACGACCACGTCGTCGATGTCCCAGCCGGCGGCGCCGACGAGCTCGTCGGAGCCGACGCGCAGGCGCAGCTTCACCGTCTTGCCCGCGTAGGCGGTGCCGAGGTCGAGCGTGAGCGCGCTGAACGCGGGGTACCCGGGGCTCGTGCCCACGAGGGCCTGCTTGCCCGCGAGCGGGTTCTGGCTCTGGTTGTTGGAGAGGGCGCCGCCGTACGCGGGCGAGGTCCCGTACTTCACCGCGGCGCCGAGGTCGGCCCAGGTGGCGCCGCCGTCCTGCGACAGCTCCACGACCGCGCCGTCGAACCAGGCCGTCGCCGCGTCCCCCTCGAAGGCGTAGCGCTGGTGCAGGGTGACGGTCGCCGCCGTGTTCCCGAGCGCGATGGAGGGCGAGACGAGGCTCGTCTCCTGGGGCAGGCCCGCGTCGGGGCCGTGCATCACGTGCCGCCCGGCGTCGAGCGCGACCCGCGTCCACGGCGAGGCGCCGTTCGGCGCCGCGGTCGTCCAGGCCTGGAGCGACGACTCGAAGTCGTCGGTGGCGCTGACCGCGGCGGCCTGGTCGTAGTTGACGCGCAGGTTCACGGCCACCGTGCGGTTCTCGGTGAGGTAGCCCGCCGGGAAGGTGAGGGTGAGCGGCACCACCTCGGCGCGGGCCGCGTGCGCGATGGCGAGCTTGAAGGTGACGACCGTGCTCGGCTGGCCTCCGCCGTGCGCGACGAGCGGCACCGTGCCGCCGACCGCGACCGACGTGCCCGCCGGGAACGAGACCTTGTCGGGCGCCGTGGTCGAGAGCGTCGCGGTGACCGCCGCGAGATCGGTGGTGCCCACGTTGTCGAGGGTCACCGAGACCGTGCCGGTCTCGCCGTTGTCGAGGATCCCGTCGCCGTCGTTGCACGCGCCGGGATCGATGACGCCGACCGACGCCTCGCCGGCGGCGGTGAGGAGCGGGCCGGTGAGCGTGCTCTCCACCACCCCCTGGTTGCCCGCCGCGTAGCGGTCCGGCCCCACGGCGCCGATGCCGGCGCCGCGCTTCGCGAAGGCGGCGTGGAACGCGGTGAAGTCGGCCGGGTCCTCGGCGAGCGCGACCGCGAGGAGGGCGTCGCGCGCCTCGAGGAAGGTCGGGTCGAAGGGGAGCAGCTTGTAGTGGGCCACGAGGTACCGCTTCATGCGGTCCTGGGCCTGCGCGAAGGTCAGCCGGCCGTCGCGCAGGAGCGACGCGTAGCACTCCCAGAGCATCGTCGCCCACACCTCGCCGGCGTCGTGGACCTCCGAGTTGAGGGAGCCGTCGCGGCCGAAGGCGATGGGGATGGTGGAGCCCGCCGGGACGAGCTCGACGCCGTCCTGGATGTGCCGGAAGGAGAGCGGGTTCTTCGTCATGTCGGTCGAGTAGGGCACCCGGCGGATGGCGAAGTAGTACGAGTCGTTCGGGCCGCCCGCGGCGGCGAACCCGCCGGTCGCGTAGGCGCCCACCCCGTAGACGCCGGAGAAGTTCTGGTTCGCGGGGACGTTGCGGTCCTCGTCACGCACCATCAGGAGGAGCGCGTGGAAGTCGGACCAGCCCTCGCCCATGCCGTTCGCCTGGTCGCTGTTGAGGCCGGTCGAGTCGTGCACCAGCCGGTGCGCGATGTAGTGGCCCCACTCGTGGGCGACGATCGAGGTGTCGAGGTCGCCGTCCCGGAGCGGCGCCTTCGTGCGCGTCATCGTGACGTTGACCGTCCCCGCGGCGACGGCGTCGCCGATGGTCTTGCCCGCGGCCTGGCCGATGAGCATCGGGGGGATCGTGATCAACGCCGCCGCGGGCGTGTTGTCGCTCGCCATGTTGTTGAGCGCCTGCGAGTCGTTCACGTTGCGGATGATCACGCCGACGGCGCCCGCGTCCTGGGCGGTCTTGGCCTTCACGACGAAGGTGCAGTTGCCGCGGTCGACGAGCGCGATCTTCCCCTTCACCGCCGCGGCGTTCGTGAGCGCCGTGCAGCCGTCGGCCTTCGTGCCGTTGACGGCCGCCACGAGGTCCCCGGTGAGGTCGAACGACTGGGGGCCGAACTCGTTCGCGACCCCGGCGGCCGCCTGGAGCTGCGCCGAGGCGGGCGAGTTCACCTTCACGAACTGCGGCGTGGGGGTGATCCACAGGTACATCTGCATGCGCGGCGAGGCGCCGTCCGAGGGGGTCGCCATGTTGGCGTTGTCGGTGCCGCCGACGTCCTGCGCCTGGGCCACGAGCGCGTCGCCGTCGGCGCCGCCGCGCCCGTAGTTCACGGCCTGGGCGTTGCCGTCCACCTCGGCGAAGCCCGCGTCGTAGTACCAGTCGTGCAGCCAGTTGTTCACGTAGAACAGCTGGACGATCGCCGCCTGCCGGCTCGCCGCGACGCTCGGCTCGCCGGCGAGGTCGTAGGTGTACTGGAACTTCCCGGCCGAGGAGACGGCGCCGCGCACGTCGCCCGTCGTGAACCCGTTGTTCTGGTCGGCCACGAGGTCGGCGTAGGCGTCGACGTTGTTGCCGGTCGTCTCGGTGGCGCCGGCGGCGAGCCAGGGGTCGTTCCTCGAGAACGGCGCGTTCTGGATGCTGATGTCCTCGGGGGAGACGTACGGGGGCGTGAAGCCGTCCGGCACGCCGGACGGGTGCGGCGAGCCCGCGAAGCCCTGCGGGCCGTCGTACGGGGTGTACGGCGACGTGGGCGACGCGAAGACCCGGTACGTGAACGCGGCGTGGACGACCTGGTCCTTGCGCAGGAGCAGGCGGCCGCTGCGCGCCGAGAGGACGTAGCCGTACTCGAGCGGGACCCGCGCGCCGGCGGGGCGCAGCCCGATCTCGACGTACCAGGCCGGCTCGAGCCCGCCGGCCAGGCGGAACCAGACCTGCTTCGCGCGCGCGTCGCGGCTGAAGCTCACCGCGCGGGCGCCCGCGGTCTCGGCGCGCAGGCCGAACGTGTCGTAGCCGCCGCGGGCCGGGCCCGCGACGAGGTCGCCGGCCGCGTAGGCCTGGCCGGAGACGTCGGTCAGCGCGAGGCCCACGGCCTCGGCGGCGCCGAGCGTGAACGCGGCGCCCTCCGGGACCTCGCGGACCGGGGCGAGCTCGCCGGTGGTGGCGACGAGCGCGCCCGCGCGGTCCATCGCCACCGCGGCGCCGCCGCCCAGCACCTCGACGCCGCCGATGCGCTGCCTGAACCGCACGATGATCGCGCCCGCGCCGGTGTCGTGGACCGCGGCGGTCTCCGCCGTCGCGAGGTCCTCCGCGGAGAGCCCCTGCGCCCCGGCGAGCGCGCCGAGGTGGGCGCGGGCCAGCGCGGCCGGGCCGCGTGCGACGAGGGCGGCGCGCGCGGAGGCGGCGGCGACGGGGGCCTCGCCGGACGCCCACCGGAACGAGGAGGCCTGGCGCTCGCGGCGCTCGGTGGCCCGCACGACGAAGTTCCCGGGCCGGGCGGGGGCGGCCCCATCGCTCACGCTGGGGAGCCGGGGCGACGGGGCCGAAGGCGCCGGCGGGCTGCCGCAGGCCACGGCGAGGGCGAGCGAGAGGGAGGCGACCGCGAGACGACGATGCATGGGGAGACCTCGAAGCGTCCGTCGCACACGACGGTTGAAGGGATGAGGCCGCAGGGGGAGCGTCTGTTGACCCTAGCGGCGGTCCGGGCCCCGAGCAAGCGGCGGCGCGCCCGTCCCGTACGTCGCCGGATCGCGGGATGCCCGTCCGGGACGGGCCCGTCCGCCGACGCCCGGCCCCCTGCCGTGGGCGCGGGCGAGGCCTACCTTCGTGCGTGCGCGGCCTCCACCTCGTCGCCTTCGGGCTCACCGCGAGCTCGACCTGGGGAAACGGCCACGCCACGCTCTGGCGGGGGCTCGCGGCTGCCCTCGCGCGGCTCGGCCACCACCTCACCTTCTTCGAGCGCGACGTGCCCTGGTACGCGAGCCACCGCGACCTCACGGAGCTCCCGGGCGGCACGCTGCGCCTGCACGCCGGGCTCGAGGGGATCCACGCCGAGGCCGCGAGGGTCGTCGCCGAGGCCGACGTCGCGATCGTGACGTCGTACTGCCCCGACGCCGCGCTCGCCTCCGCGCTCGTCCTCGAGGCGCCCCGGCCGGTGCGCTGCTTCTACGACCTCGACACGGGCGTGACGCTCGCGCGGCTCGAGGCCGGCGAGCCGGTCCCGTGGCTGCCGCCGGGTGGCCTGGGCGGGTTCGACCTCGTCCTCTCGTTCACGGCGGGGCGCGCGCTCGAGGTGCTGAAGGATCGGCTCGGCGCCCGGCGCACGGCCGCGCTCTGCGGGTTCGCCGACCCCGCGGTGCACCGGCCCGCGCCGGCGGAGGGGGCGTTCCGCGGGGACTGCTCCTACCTCGGCACGTACGCGCCGGAGCGACAGCCCGGACTCGAGGCCCTGTTCCTCGCCCCGGCGGATCGCCTGCCGGCGCGGACCTTCGTGCTCGCGGGCGCGATGTACGGGGACGGGTTCCCGTGGCGGCCGAACGTGCGCTGGGTCCGCCACCTCGAGCCGGCGCTCCACCCGGCGTTCTTCTGCTCGTCGCCGCTGACCGTGAACGTCACCCGGCCCGAGATGGCCGCGGCGGGCCACGGCCCGAGCCCGCGCCTCTTCGAGGCGGCGGGGTGCGGCGTGCCGGTGCTCACCGACGCGTTCCCGGGCGTGGAGGCGTTCTTCGCCCCGGGCGAGGAGATCCTCGTCGCGCGCGGGCCGGAGGAGGCCGCCGCCGCGGTGGCCATGCCGCGCGAGGCCCTCGCGCGCGTGGGGCGGCGCGCGCGGGAGCGGTTCCTCGCCGAGCACACCGCGGACGCCCGGGCCCGCGCGCTCGTCGCGAGCTGCGAGGCGGCGCCGCGGCAGGCCGTCCGCGGGGAGGTGGTCTAGCCGTGTGGGGGATCGTGCCGGCGGCGGGGGCGGGGAGCCGGATCCAGCCGCTCGCGTTCTCGAAGGAGCTCCTGCCCGTGGGCAGCCGCTGGGTGGACGGCGTGGAGCGGCCGCGCGCGGTGTCGGAGTACCTCGTCGAGCGGATGCTGCGCGCCGGGGCGGACCGGCTGTGCTTCGTCATCTCGCCGGGGAAGTCGGACATCGTCGAGTACTGGGGCGGCAGCGCGGGGTCCGCCCGCATCTGCTACGCGGTGCAGCCGCGCCCGGCGGGCCTGTGCGACGCGCTCTTCCGGGCGCTGCCGTTCGTGGCGCCCACGGACGAGCTGCTCGTGGGCCTGCCCGACACGGTCTGGTTCCCCGAGGACGGCTTCTCCGCGCTCGGCGCCGGGGTCTCGTTCCTCCTCTTCCCGGTCGCGCACCCCGAGCTCTTCGACGCCGTGGTGACCGGCCCGGGCGATCGCGTCGACCGGATCGAGGTGAAGGCCGAGCGGCCCTCCACGTGCTGGGTGTGGGGCGGCTTCAAGCTCACCGGCGCGGTGCTCGCCGAGTGGCACGCGCTCTGGCGGGCCCGCGGCGAGGAGGACGCGTACGTGGGCACGCTCGTGAACGCGTGGCTCGACGCGGGCGGCGAGGCGCGGGGCGTGCGGGCGGGCCGGGCGTACGTCGACGTGGGGACCCTGCACGGCTGGCACGAGGCCCTCGTCACGCTGCGCGCGCACGCGGAGCCCGAGGCGGCTGGCGAGGGGCGGGGGGCGGGCACGTGACGGGAGATCGGCAGGGGCTCGAGGCGCGGGTGCGCGCGCTCGATCCGTGGTTCCACAACCTCGACCTCGGCGGCGTCGAGACCGCGCCGGGGCACTTCCTCGGCGACTACCCGCGCATCGTCTGGCGGCTCCTCGCGCCGGCGCTGCCGGCCGACCTCTCCGGGAAGACGGTGCTCGACGTGGGCTGCAACGCCGGCTTCTTCTCGATCGAGCTCGCCCGCCGCGGCGCGGCGCGGGTGGTCTCCGTCGATCACGACCCGCGCTACCTCGCCCAGGCGCGGCTCGCCGCGGAGGTGAGCGGGGTCACGCTCGAGCTCCACGAGCTGTCGGTCTACGACGTCGCCCGGCTCGAGGAGCGCTTCGACGTGGTGCTGTTCATGGGCGTGCTCTACCACCTGCGCCACCCGCTGCTCGCGCTCGACCTCCTCCGCGCGCACGCCTGCCGGGACCTGCTCGTCTTCCAGAGCATGCTGCGCGGCAGCGAGGGGCACTTCGGCGCCGCGCCCGACTACCCGTTCGCCGAGCGCGACGTCTTCGACCACCCGGCGTGGCCGAAGCTCCACTTCGTCGAGCACCGCTACGCGTCCGACGAGACCAACTGGTGGATCCCGAACCGCGCCTGCGCGGAGGCCATGCTGCGATCCGCCGGCTTCGCGCCCCGCGCCATCCCGGGGACCGAGCTCTACGTCTGCACGGTGGCCGACGGGGGTCTCGGGTGATCGACTCGGTGATGATTTGGAACGAACCGAACAACCTCTCCCACTGGGATTTCCAGCTCGATCCGGAGTGGACCACCTTCAGCCGCATGGCCCGGCTCGCGGGCGCGGCCGTGCGGGCCGAGCGGCCCGGCCTCACCCGCGTCCTCGGGGGCATGTCGCCCATCGACGCGAGCTTCCTCGGGCTCCTCGAGCGGCAGGGCGGGCTCGACGAGGTGGACGCCGTGGCGGTGCACGGCTTCCCGCTCGACTGGAACCACTGGCAGCTCCGCGAGTGGCCGTCGCGCTACGCCGAGATCACCGCCGCGACCGAGAAGCCGGTCTGGATCTCCGAGGTGGGCGCGTCCTCGTTCGGCGCGGAGGAGGTCCAGGAGCTCGGCCTCGTGCGCACCGCCGAGCTCCTCGCCGGGCTCGCGCCGCGCGTGCACTGGTACAGCCTGTTCGACCTCCCGCGGGCCTGGCCGGCGACCACCCGCCACCGCGAGGCCGAGGGCTCCTCCTACTACCGCCACTTCTACATGGGGCTCGTGCGCGAGGACGGGACGCCGAAGCCCGCGCTCCGGCGCTTCGCCGAGCACACGCCTGCGCTCGGCGTCTGCCAGTGGTTCCACTTCGAGGACCCGCGGCTCGACGCGGGGGTGCGCTGGCTGCGCGAGCTCGGCGTGCGGCAGGTGCGCACCGGCTGGAGCTGGGCGGATGCGTTCCGCCCCGACTCCGAGCGCTGGTTCGACCGGCTCGCCCGGGCGCTCGAGCCGTTCGAGGTGACCGCCACCTGCTGCTTCACGCCCGAGCACCTCGGGGTGCGGCCGGACCACACGAGTCCGCCGAGGGAGCCCGAGGCGTTCGCCGCGTTCTGCGCGGAGATCGTCCGGCGCTACGCCTGACCGCGGGAGCGGCCGCGCTTCTTCGCGCCGCCCGCGCCGCGCTTCGCCCGCTTCCCGCCCGACCGCGAGGCCGGCGGCTTCCGGGGGGCCTTCCGCTTGCCCGTGGTCCGGGCGGCCTCGCGCTGGCCGCTCGTGCGCGCGCCCCGCCGCGCGGCGCCGCCGCGGGCGCCCGTGCTCGCCCCGCCCCGCTTGCGCGACTTCGCGGCCGCCGTGTCCCGCGAGACGAGCTTGTTGAAGTTGCTCCGCTCGCCCTCGGCGGTGGTCTCCTGGAAGACGAACGCGAGCCCGGAGTCGTCGAACTTCCTGAACCAGTCGTCCCAGCCGATGGGCTGGAGCTTCCCCTCGCCCGAGTAGCCCGGGAAGTCGATCCGGATGATCCCGGGGTCGCCCTCCGTCGCCGTGGCGGCGACCTCCGACGGCGTGCCGCCCCGCTCCTCGACCCACCGCCGGATCTCCTCGTGGTCCGTGGTGGTCCTGCTGGTGTTCCTCGCCATTCGCCTTCCCTCCCGCGTGTGCAGCCGGGCCCCAAGGTGCGCATGGCGCGGTGCGTGCGGGAGCCCGGCCGCCTGCGCGCGGGTCCAGCGTGGTATGTTGCAGCCCGCCCGGGGAGGGAACGCTCGAATGGCCTGGTGGCTCTGGATCCTGGTCGGTCTCGCGCTGCTCGTGTTCGAGATGCTCACGCCCGGGGGGCTGTTCGCCCTGTTCTTCGGGGCGGGCGCGATCGCGACCTCGCTGCTCGCGGCCCTGGGTGCGCCGGCGATCGTCCAGTGGATCGCCTTCACGGTCCTCTCGATCGGCCTCGTCCTCACCGTCCGCAAGCCCATCCAGGAGTGGCTGGCCCGGCGCGCCGGGCCGCCCGTGCAGGAGCTCGTGGGCGAGGTCGCGACGCTCCTCGAGGACGTCAGAGAGGGCCAGGACGGGCGCGCCGAGCTGCGCGGGACGCCCTGGACGGCCCGCGTCTCGTCGGGCATCCCGCTCAGGGCGGGGCAGCGGTGCAAGGTGGAGCGGGTCGAGGGGCTCACCCTCTGGCTCCGCGCGGAGTGAACTTCAGCGTCGGTTCGAGGTGACCCCATGGAATTCGGCCTCGCGGTCGTCATCCTTCTCGCGATCTTCGCGGTCATCGTCATCATCCGCACGGCGGTGGTGGTGCCGCAGCAGAACGCCTACGTCGTCGAGCGGCTCGGCAAGTTCAACGCCGTCCTCGACGCCGGCTTCCACATCCTCCTGCCGTTCATCGACGCCATCCGCTACAAGCACACGCTGAAGGAGCAGGCGCTCGACATTCCCGAGCAGACCTGCATCACCCGCGACAACGTGACCGTGGCGGTCGACGGGGTGCTCTACCTCAAGGTGCTCGACGCGCAGCGCGCGTCCTACGGCATCGGCGACTACTACTACGCCATCACCCAGCTGGCGCAGACCACGCTGCGCAGCGAGATCGGCAAGATCGAGCTCGACCGCACCTTCGAGGAGCGCGCCCACATCAACAGCCAGGTCGTCGCCGAGCTCGACAAGGCGACGAACCCCTGGGGCGTGAAGGTGCTGCGCTACGAGATCAAGAACATCACCCCGCCCCAGGACGTGCTCGCCGCGATGGAGAAGCAGATGCGGGCCGAGCGGGAGAAGCGCGCCGTCATCCTCACCTCCGAGGGCGAGCGCGACGCCGCCATCAACAACGCCGAGGGCAAGAAGCAGCAGGTCATCAAGGAGTCCGAGGCCCACCGCCAGCGCCAGATCAACGAGGCCGACGGCCAGGCGCAGGCCATCATGGCGATCGCCACCGCGACCGCCGAGGGCCTGCGCAAGGTGGCCGAGTCGATCTCCTCGCAGGGCGGCATCGAGGCCGTCCAGCTGCGCGTCGCCGAGCAGTACGTGAAGGAGTTCGGCAACCTCGCGAAGACCAACAACACGGTGATCCTGCCCGCCACCCTCTCCGACGTCGGCGGCATGATCGCCGCGGCCATGAACGTCCTGAAGACCGCGACGCCGGCCGAGGCCGTGCGGAACACCTCGGTCGTGCCGCCGCGCACCGCGCCCCGGCCGCCGCCGCAGGGGTACTAGGGCGGTTCTTCACGTGTCTTCGGGCAGGGCCGTGTCCGCGCGGCCCTGCCCGTCGCGCTTATGGGGCCGGTGAACATTCACGGACAGTAACTTGATTCGGCGGACGTTTCGCCGGCGCCCCGGGGCCTCAGGGCCCCGGCGGCCGCTCAGTCACCGCCTCGCGGCCCTCGGCACGATCGACACCAGCACGCCCTGGCCGCCGAAGCCGCTCACGCGGATCTCGGCGACCTCCGAGAGCCGCCCGTAGCAGAGCTCCGCGTGGCCGCCGAGGCGGGCGCGGGTGTCCGGCTCGCCGAGGCGCGCGACGGCGCCGTCGAGCGTCTCGATGCCGCGGGTCAGCTCCTCGAGGCGGACGCGCTCCTCGGGCGGGATGCGGATGAAGAGGGGCGGGGCCTTCGGCGGCATGGCGCGAGGTCATACCGCGAGGACGGTCAACGGTGTGTCGATTCCTGGCCGGCGCAGTCCTCGAGCCAGAGGAAGAACGGCTTCCGGGGGAACTCGCGGGGCGCCTGCCGGAGCACCGGGGAGCAGCGGGTCCCGGCCCGTGCGCGCAGGCCGACCTCGCGCACGAGGCGCTCTCCGAGGTAGGGGTCACCGACGATCAGGCCCTTCACGAGCTGCTCCTGGCCGGTGTTGTGCCTGGGGACCATGGCCACCGTGACGACGAAACCGCCGTGGCCGTCCATCGTGACCTTGGGCACGTAGCCGGGCACGTCCGAGGTGGCCTCCACCACCGCACCGGGGACGACCGCCATCGTGGCGAAGTCCCTGACCTCGCCGACGAGCGAGTACGAGTCGGGCTCCCCGGCCCGCTCGGCGGTGTCCTTGCCGTTCACCTGGCGCGACAGCCGATGCAAGCAGCCGGCCTGCGTCGTCAGGAGGAGCACGAGAGCGACCCGGGAGCGCGAGCCGGTCATGCGCGCACGATCAGCAAATCCCGTGCCCGGCGCGCTCCCCGAGTGAAGTGGGCAGGTTGCAGGCCCGCCGGAGGGCGTGGCCTCGTGACCTGCCGGCACGGTGTCGACCGCCGGCCTCCCCGCAGCCGTTACCGCACCGTCAGCCGCCGGTACGCCGCGAGGTGGCGGAGCGCGTCGGCCTGCTTGCCCATGCGCTCGAGGAGCCGGCTCGCGTTGAAGTGCGCGTCGGCGAGCGCGGCGTCCACCTCGAGCGCGCGCGCGTAGGCGAGCAGGGCCTCGTCGTGCAGCCCCTGGTCCTCGAGCGCGACGCCGAGGTTGAACTGCGCGAGCGCGCCGTGCTCGGGGGAGGCGAGGGCGAGGCGGTAGTGCAGCTCGGCGCCGCGGGGGTCGCCGTCCTCGTGGAGGAGCCGCCCGAGGTTGAGGTGCGCTCCGGCGTGGTCGGGATCGGCGGCGAGCGCGCGGCGGTAGGCGGCGCGGGCTTCCTTGGGGGCGCCGTCCTCGAGATCGCAGCCCCACCGGTACCAGCTCTCGGCGTCGAGCGGCGCCGGGCCGCGCGCCTTCGCGGCGGCGCGCACGATCGGCGCGACCTTGCGCGCGAGGTCCTTCACCTCGAAGTCGAGCAGCACCTGGCCGGTCGCGGGCTGCCAGCGGGACCCGCCGTCCTGCACGACGACGTTCCGGCCGTCGGCGGCGACGCGCACGGCCGCGAGCGGGCGTCCCTCGGGGAGCTGTGCGCGCAGCGCCGACATCGCGCGGCGGATGCGTGGCACCGGCACCCGGGCGTGCACGAGCCCGGCCGCGGCGCGGAGCAGCACGAGGTCCTGGAAGGAGAAGCGCAGGGTGTTCTTGGGCCCGCGCGCGGGGGTCACGAACCCCGCCGAGGCGAGCTTGCGCACCTGGCCCGGCGAGAGCTCGAGCATGCGCGCGACGTCTTCGGTGCCGTAGCCCCACACGCCGCCGGAAGATGGCACGCTCGCCTACTTGCGGGAAGTGGTCTTCTTCTTCGCGGGCGCGTGGCTCGCGGCCTGGGCGCGGCGCGCGGCCCGGCGGCCGGTGTCCGCCTGGGGTGCGGCCTCGTTGGCGGGCTCGGCGGGGGCGGCGTGCCCCGACCTGGGCGGCGCGGCCTCCGCGTGGGCGGCGGCCGGCGCGGTCGAGGCCCCGGGCGCGGCGAGGCTCGCCTTGAGGGCCTCCATGAGGTCGATGACCTGGGCCTGCGGCTCGACCGGCGCCGAGATTCTGGATCTCCTGGCCCTGGACCTTCCGCTCGATGGCCTCGAGGACGCGCTGCTTCACCGAGTCCTCGTACTTCTCGGGCTCGAAGCGCGCGTTCGCGGTCTGCTCGATGAGCTGCAGCGCGAGCTGGACCTCCTGGTCCTTCACCTGCGCGTCGTCGACCTCGACCTCGTCGAGCGGGCGGACCTCGTCGGCGTAGTAGAGCTGCTGCAGGAGCAGCCGGCCGGCCCGGGCGCGGATGAGGGTGAGGTACTGCTTGCCGCGGGCGGCGTAGCGCGCGATCGCGGCCTTGCCGCTCTTCTCGAGCGCGAGCGCGAGGAGCTTGTAGGCCTTGCCGCCGCCCTTGTCCGGGCCGAGGTGGTAGGCCTTCTCGAAGTAGACCGGGTCGACCTCGGAGGCGGGCACGAACTCGGCGATGTCGATCGTCTGGGACGCGATCTCGTCGAGCGCCTTCAGCTCCTCGCCCGTGAAGGTGACGTAGCGGTCCTTCGCGAACTCGTAGCCCTTCACCATCTCGTCGCGTTCGACCTTCTCGCCGTCCTTCGCGCACGTGTAGTGCTGCTTCAGGCGCGAGCCGTCCTTCGCGTGGAGCAGGTTGAAGGAGATGGACGCCGAGGGCTGCGTCGCCGCGTAGAGGCGCACGGGGATCGAGACGAGCCCGAAGGAGATGGTGCCGGTGGCGACGGAGCGAGGGGCCACGCGAGAAGTATAATAGAGGTGCGCGCAAGCGCGCGCCCTTTCCGCTGGCGTCCGATATCGGGTTCGGAGCGACACGCCCTGCGCGGGGCCCGGCGCCGGCCTAAACGACCGATCGCGATCCGGAAACACCGGCCGCGAGCTTGAGTGAAGGGTTGAGCTTCTTCCGCTGGTTGTAGGCGCGCAGGAAGGCGATGACTTGGACCATCAGTTCCTCGATCGTCTTGCAGCGGTGATTGCGCGTCACGTTGGCGTGCAGGTCGAGCCACACGCGCTCGATGCGGTTGTCGTCGGGGCAGTACGGGGGCAGGAAGTGCAGCACGACGCGGTCGCCGAACTGGGCGAGGAAGCGCTTTGTCTTCTTGCTCGAGTGGATGATGTAGTTGTCGAGGATGAGGTGGATGCGCCGCGCAGCGCGGTACTCGCCCAGGAGCTTCCACACGAGCTTGTGGAAGAGCTCGCTCGCCTTGGTCGGCGCCTCCACCCAGGTCATCCTGCGGGTCGTGGCGTTGAGCGCACCGGCGACGAACCGCTTCCTGTTCTGGCCGGGCGTGAGCACGTAGCGCCGGAGCCCTCTCGGCATCCAGTCGCGACCGATCTTCGGGTTGAGATGGACGTCCATCTCGTCCTCGTAGAAGACCGGCTCCTCCGGCGTGGCGTTCCTGGCGACGCGACGCAACCTCGCCAGCACGCGCTTCCTGCGACCTGTTTCCCAGGGGCAGGCGACCGTCGGCTTCGGCATCCTGAGCCGCGCCCCAATCGCGGAGAGCGCCCGGCCCATCGTGCACGGAGCCACTCGCGGGAGCTGGCGCCGCTCCAGCTCGCAGCCGAGCAGCTCGCGGGTCCAGGTCGTGCGCTGCCAGCCGAACTCGGTCGGGACCGAGTGCAGAACCCGCTCGAGCTCCTCCTTGAACCGGAGGTCCACCTTGCGGACGCCGTTGAAGGCGCGCTGATCGAGCAGGCCCTCCTCCCCAGCGTCGGCGAACCGCTGCGCCGCCTTCACCACGGTGGACGGGACGCAGGCGAGGTCGCGGGCGACCTGCTGTCGAGAGAGTCCCTGTCCGAGCTTGGCGATCATGAGGAAGCGGAGGGCGGTGTGCGGGTCCTTGGCCTTCTTGGCGCGGCGGATCAGTCTGCGTCGCACGGCACGATCGAGCCGCGGTATGTTGTGCACGGGAAGGTCTCCTCCGAGTTCGCTGCTGGTCTCGCAACCGCAACGATCGATGGGTTGACCTTCCCTTTCAACTTTCTCCCTGCGGTCCGCGGCCTTGCCGCTGATCGCGAATCACGAACGGTCGTTTAGATTCGGTTCACAGGCAGGCGCATGCCCGACCGCCTCGACCGCTACCGCAAGAAGCGCGACCCCGGCCGCACGCCGGAGCCGTTCGGCCCGGCCGCGGCGCCGGGCCAGGACGGCGCGCGCCTGTTCGTCGTCCAGAAGCACGCCGCGCGGCGGCTGCACTGGGACTTCCGCCTCGAGCTCGGCGGGACGCTGCGCAGCTGGGCGGTGCCGAAGGGCCCGTCGGCCGATCCCGCCGAGAAGCGCATGGCGGTCGAGGTCGAGGACCATCCGGTCGAGTACGCGGGCTTCGAGGGGCTCATCCCGGCGGGCAACTACGGCGCCGGCGCGGTCATCCTCTGGGACCGGGGGACCTGGCGCCCGGTGGACGCCGATCCGGAGGAGGGGCTGCGCGTTGGGAAGCTCGTCTTCACGCTCGAGGGCTACAAGCTGCGCGGGGAGTGGACGCTCGTCCGCACGAAGAAGCAGGAGGGCGGGAAGCAGCAGTGGCTCCTCATGAAGCACCGGGGCGACGGCTGGGCCGGGAAGGACCGCCCGTTCCAGGAGGCCTCGGTGCTCTCCGGGCTCACGGTGGAGGAGCTCGCGCAGGGCGCCTCGCGCGCGGGCGAGGTGCTCGGGGAGGCGCGCCGGCTCGGGGCGCGGCCGCTCGCGGGGCAGATCCCGCTCGAGCCCATGCTGGCGCAGTCGCGCGACGCGCCCTTCGACGATCCGGGCTGGCTCTTCGAGCTCAAGTACGACGGCTACCGCCTGGCCGCGGAGCGGCGCGGCGCGCGGGTGACGCTCTCGTACCGCAGCGGCCAGGACGCGACCGCGCTCTACCCGGAGCTCGCCCGCGCGGTGGCGGCGCTGCCGGTGGACGCGCGGCTCGACGGCGAGGTGGTGGTGCTCGAGCCGGACGGCCGCCCGAGCTTCCAGAAGCTGCAGGGGCGCGCGCAGGCCGGCCGCGCCGACGACGTCGCGCGCGCCGCGCTCGAGCGGCCGGCGACGCTCTTCGCGTTCGACCTCCTCTCGGTCGGCGACCTCGACCTCCGGCACCTGCCGCTCCTCGCGCGGAAGGAGGTGCTCGCGAAGCTCCTCCCGAAGCTCGGCGCGCTCCGCTACGCCGACCACGTGCCGGGGGCGGGCGTCGCGCTCTTCGAGAGGGTCCAGGCGATGGGCCTCGAGGGCGTCATGGCGAAGAAGGCCGACGCGCCCTACCGCGCCGGCCGCTCCGGCGCGTGGCTCAAGGTCCGGACCACGAAGGCGGGGGACTTCGCGGTGGTCGGCTTCACCGCGCCGAAGGGCGCGCGGGCGCGGTTCGGTGCCCTGCACCTCGCGGTCTTCGACGGGAGCGGGCTCGTGTACGCGGGCTCGGTCGGGACCGGCTTCGACGGGAAGCTCCTCGACGCGATCCACGCGCGGCTCGCGCCGCGCGCGCGGGCCACGCCTCCGTGCGGAGGTCCGGTGCCGAGGGGGAAGGGGAACACCTGGGTCGAGCCCCGGGCTCGTCGTCGAGGTGAGCTACCGCGAGTGGACCGACGAGGGGCTGCTCCGGCATCCCGTCTTCGTGCGCGTGCGGGACGACAAGAAGGTGGAGGAGGCGGTGCGGGACGTACCTCGTCTCCGCCCCGGGGACGCTCCGCGTCCCGGGGCTACGCTCGGTACGAACGGTGAAGGGAAGCCGTCGGCTGTCGTCGGTTCGAAGCCCCGGGTCCAGGTCACGAACGGCGACAAGGTCTTCTTCCCCGGCGAGGGGATCACGAAGGCGGACCTCTTCGCCTACCACCGCGCCATCGCGCCGTTCATGCTGCCGTTCCTGAAGGACCGGCCGCTCGTCCTCACCCGCTACCCCGACGGCATCGAGGGGAAGAGCTTCTTCCAGAAGGACGCGCCGGAGTGGGCGCCGGACTGGATCCGGACCGTCACCATCCACGCGAGCGACACCGACCGCGACATCCAGTACTTCCTCGTCGACGACGAGGATGGGCTCGCCTCGGATCGCGAACACCGGCACCATCCCCATCCACGTCTGGTCGAGCCGGGCCCCGCGCCCGGGCGGCACGGGGTCGCTCGAGCGCCCGGACTGGTGCATCGTCGACCTCGATCCGAAGGAGGCGCCCTTCGCGCACGTGGTGAAGCTCGCGAAGGCGACGCACGCCCTCTGTGACGAGCTCGGCCTGCCCTCCTACTGCAAGACCACCGGGCAGAAGGGCCTGCACGTGCTCGTGCCGCTCGGAGGCCAGCTCACCCACGAGCAGTCGCGCACGCTCGCGGAGCTCCTCGCCCGCGCGCTCGAGGCGGAGCACGGCGACATCTCGACGACCGCCCGCGCGGTCGGCGCGCGGGGCGGGAAGGTCTACCTGGACTTCCTCCAGAACGGGCACGGCAAGACCATCGCCGCGCCGTACACGGTGCGGCCCCGGCCGGGTGCGCCGGTCTCGACCCCCCTGAAGTGGAGCGAGGTGAACGGGAAGCTCGATCCCGCGAGGTTCACCATCCGGAACGCGCTCGCGCGGGCGGAGCGGCTCGGCGACGACCCGCTGCGGCCGGTGCTCGAGGAGCGGCCGGACCTCGTCTCGGCGCTCGATCGCCTGCACAGGCGGCTCGCGAAACGCTAACCTCGCCGGATGGCGCTCACCGTGAAGGTGCCCGGCCGCACGTCGCTCAGGCTCGAGCACCTCGCCCTCGATCTCAACGGCACCATCGCCGCGCGCGGCCGGGTCCTCCCCGGGGTGAAGAAGCGCCTCGTGTCGCTCTCCCGCCTGCTCGAGGTGACCGTGCTCACCGCCGACACCTACGGGCTCGCGGCGCGCGCGCTCGCCGGGCTCCCGGTCGAGCTCGTCCAGGTGAAGACCGGGCGGGACAAGGCCCGCTTCGTCTCCACGCGCGCGGGCGTGGTCGCGGTGGGGAACGGCGCGAACGACGCCGGGATGCTCGCCGCGGCCGACCTCGGGATCGCGGTGGTGGGGGCGGAGGGCATGGCGGGCGCGCTCGCCACCGCCGCGGACGTGCTCGTGCTCTCGATCGACGACGGGCTGGATCTGTTGCTGGACCCGCGGCGGCTCGTGGCGACGCTGCGGCTGTGAGGGGGATCGGGGCGCCGCCCCGACGGGCAGCTGCTGGCGGCTGGCATGTGCGGGACGATCCGGCCGCGGTGTCGTTCCGGGGTCAGACCGTCGAGCCGCGCTGACCAGTTCGGCGTGCGTTCCGGTCGCCGCGCGCCTGCCGGCGAACCGTCAGCAGCCCTCGCCGGGCTCGGGCGTGCCGAAGCGGGGCGGCTTCCAGGCGAGCGGCAACCCGCGCAGGAGCGCCTTCACCTCGTGCTCGGAGAGCGGGCGCTCGCGGACCTCCAGGGAGGGCGTGACGAGCGGCACCTTGCGGTAGGCGAACTCACCGCGCGTGACGTAGGTGCCGACCTCCCGGTCGAGCGCCTTCATGGCGGCGCGGTCCTTCGGATCCCAGGCCGGGAAGGCCTCGAGCCAGGCCGCCTCGGGCTCCCGCCCCGCGGCGAGCCGCGCCCGGTAGTCCACGAAGGCGCTGGCGTGGCGCTGCTGGAGGTAGTGCACGAGCGCCCAGGCGAGGTCGGGCCCGCGCTCCTCGTAGGTCCGCGGGAACGGCTCCTGGCGCGTGAGCACGCGGGCGAGGCCGCCGAACCAGGGCCGGACGCGGTCGAGCGCGTACGCCGGGACCCCGCCGACGGCCATGGTCCGGCCGCCCGGATCGACGGAGGCCCGGGGGCCCGCCCCCGGGTAGGCGGCCGTCGGGTTCAGCGTGTTCACCCAGGCCGAGAGGCCGTCGACGAGCCAGATGGGCGCTCGCGGGTAGGCCTCGCGCAGCAGCTGCCGCGCGACGAGCGCCGGGAGCCCCGCCGCGTCGCCGCCGGTGGGGACGAGGATCGCCGGCTCGCCGCCGACGCTCACGCTGGCGCTCGTCGCGTCCCCGGCGTGCTCGGCGAAGTCGAGCCGGCTCGAGAAGGCGACGACGCGCAGCGGGGCGCTCGCGCGCGGTCCGGAGAAGAGCGCGCCCTCGACGGCGCCATGGACCACCTCGAGCCGGTCGAGCGTCTCGCGGGCCTCGCCCGCGGGGGCGTCGGTCAGGAGCACGAAGTGGTCGGTGCGTAGCTCGCGCCACCCGTCGGCCCCGAGGGCCAGTCCGGGGAGGGCGACGAGCGCGAGGATCGCGAGGGCGCGGGAGTGGGCCATGGCGAGAACGGTATCGAATCGTGCGTGGAGAGAGGAAGGGGCCCCTGGGGGGCCTGTCACGGGCCGTGGTGCGGGTCGGCCGGCCCGAGCTCCGCGCCTGCGAGCGCGGCTCGCTAGCACATCCGCGCCACCGCTCTCCGGGTGCACTCGTCAAATCTCGGGTGGGCCACCCCACCGGGAGGGCGCGCCCCAAGCGAGCGCGTGGTCTTTCACCAGGGGTCAGGGTGACGCTACGTGCGACCGCGTCCCCCTGCGCAGGTCGAGACAGGACCCACCCACATGAAGTCGAAGCTGTCGCTCGCCGCCCTCGCAGGCCTCGTGCTGCTCGCGAGCCAGGCGTCCGCAGGCTCCATCAACACCTCCATGAACGTCACCGCCACCGTCGTCGGCGCGTGCACCGACGTGAAGGCCTCCGATGTCGGGTTCGGCGCGTTCTCCGGAACGGCCGTCACCGCGGAGGGCACCATCGAGGTGCGGTGCTCCGAGGGCACCGACTACCTCCTGAAGATCTCGGAAGGCCAGAACCACGTCCCCATCGTCGGGCCCGGCGGCATCCTCGGCACCCGCAACATGCGGCTCGCGGGCGGGAATCCCTTCCAGCTCCTCGCCTACCAGCTCTACCAGGACCCCGCGCACTCCACGATCTGGGGCAGCGCCTGCGTCCCCGGCCGCGTCGGCTGCCTCGTCTCGGTGGGCGCCCGCGGCCAGGTGGGCGTCGCCTCCGGCGCGACGCAGTCCTTCACCGTGTACGGGCGGATCTTCGACTCGGGGCTCTTCAACCCGACGCCGCCCAACGGCAGCTACGCCGACGTCGTGAACGTGGCCGTGGACTGGTGAGGCGGCCATGATCCGAGCGCTTCCGCTCCTCCTCGCCCTGGCCCCGGCGCTCGCCGCCGCGGGTCCGTTCGACGTGCAGCCCATCCCGCTCGTCCTCGACGCGACCCGCCGCTCGGCGGCGCTCGTGGTGCGGAACACCGGCGCCGCTCCGGCGTCGCTCCAGGTGGAGGCCGCCCGCTGGACGCAGGGCGAGGACGGAGCGGAGCGCTACGACCCCGCGCCGGAGCTCGTGATCTTCCCGGAGCTGCTGCGGCTCGCCGCCGGCGAGGAGCGGGTGGTCCGGGTCGGCCTCGACGCCGCCCCGCACGGCGCGGACGGCGAGCGCGCCTACCGGGTCTACCTGCAGGAACTGCCGGTGGACGAGCCGGGGCAACCCCGGGTGAAGATGACCTTCCGGCTCGGCGTGCCGCTGTTCGTGAAGCCCGACCGCGAGGCGCCGCGCCGGCACCTCGCGCGGATCTGGCTCGACGGCGGGCTCGTGCACGTGAGGCTCGAGAACCCGGGCAACGTCCACGCCAGGGTCCGGCGGCTGCGCATCGACGGCAAGGACGCGGCGGGCCGGACCCGCTTCGAGCGGGACGCCCGAGGGTGGTACGTGCTCGCCGGCGCCGCGGCCGTCTACTCGCTCAGGCTCGATGAGGCAGACTGCCGCGAGGCGCGGGTGCTCTCCGTCGCCGCCGATCTCTCGGACGGGACGAGCTTGCCGCCCGCGACGCTCGAGCTGCCGCCGACGGGCTGCGCGGCCGCGCCGGCCGCTCCCGCGCCCTGACCGCACGTGCGTGCCGCCCTCGGAGCCCTCGCCGCCCTCGTCGCGGCTGCGGCCCTGCCCGCTCTGGCGGACGGTCCTGCGGCGCGCCGGGCCGTGCTCCGCCTCCTCGTGAACACCGAGGACGAGGGCGTCCGGCTCGTGGTCCTCGCCGCGGACGGGGACGTGCTCGTAGCCGCCAGCGACCTCGGAGAGGCGGGCTTCCGCGAGGTCGCGCGGCTCCCCGCTGACGACGCGGGGCGGGTCTCCCTGCGCGCGCTGGCGCCGGGCGTCGGCTTCGCGGTCGACGAGGCCTCCGCCACGCTCGAGCTCACCGCCGAACCCCGGCTCCTGCGCCGGACGCTCGTGGACCTCGCGCGCCCCGACGCCGCCGGGGTCGAGGTGCTCGAGGCGCGCTCGGCGCTCCTCAACTACGGCGCCCACCTCTCGCGCTCGGGGCCGCGGGGCGAGGAGCACCTCGACCTCACCGCCGACGCGGCGGTCCGCCCCATCGACGGCTGGCTCTTCGCCTCCACGCTCACCCAGCGCCTCCCGGAGCGCCGGGCTCCGGTGCGCCTCCTCTCCGCCGCGACCCGCGACTTCCCGGACGCGCGGGGGCGGCTCACCGTCGGGGACGCCCTGGTCGGGTCCGGGCTCCCAGGCTTCTCGGGGGTCGCGCTCGGAGGGATCGCGTTCCAGACCACGCCCGCCGTCGCGCCCCTGCTCACGACGACGCCCGCGCTCGACCTCGCGGGCGTGCTGCAGACGCCCTCGGAGGTGGAGGTCTGGGTCGATGGCCAGCTCGTGCAGCGCCGGCGGATGCCGGCCGGCGAGTTCGAGCTCCGGAACCTCGTCGCCGGCCAGGGCGGCCGGGCCGTCGAGCTCGTGGTGCGAGACGCCTACGGTCGCGAGACGCGCCTCGACTCCCGCCACTACCTCTCCTCCCGGCTGCTCCTGCCCGGCCTCACCGACCTCACCCTCGCCGCGGGCTTCGGCCGCGAGGGGTTCGGTGCGGAGAGCTTCCGCTACGGCGCCCCGGTGGCGGTGGCGGCGGGACGCCACGGGCTCTCGCGGGCGCTCACGGTCGGCGCCTCCGTCGAGGCCGATCCCACGGCGGTCGCCGCCGGCGGTTCGGCGACCGCGATCGTCGGGCCGCTGGGCGAGCTCGAGCTCTCGCTCGGGGCGAGCCGCTCCGGCGCGGGCACCGGGTATGCCGCCGAGCTCCGGCACGCCCGCGCGACCCGGGCGGCGGGGATCCACGCCGCGGTCTCGGCCGTCACCGGAGGCTGGGCGCGGCCGGGGCTGCAGCCGTCCGCCGCCGGCGACCGGCTCGAGGCTTCGCTGGGCGCCGGGGTCGGCGCCGCCTGGGTGGGCACGATCGGCGCCTCGATCGCCTTCACCTCCGCGCGGAGCGGCCCGGACGTCCTCGCCGCGGCCGGCTCCTGGCAACGCCCGCTCGGCCGGGGTCTCCAGCTCGCCGCCACGATCCGGCGGACCTGGACCTCGGCCGGGCGCACGGAGGTGTTCGTCACACTCACCGGCGCGCTCGCCGAGCGGTGGTGGGGAGGCTTCGACCAGCGCTGGCGCGACGACCGCGGGAGGGCCGCGTTCCAGCTGCAGCGCGCGCCGCCGCCCGGAGCGGGCGTGGGCGTGCGGGTTTCCGGCGAACGGACCGAGCTCCCGGGTGGCGAGGCCGAGCTCTCGGGCGCGGCGGAGGTGCGTGCGCTCGGTTCACGCGGCGAGGTGACGGCCCGCGCGAGCCGCGGACCGGAGGGGCGCTCCTACGACCTGGGCGTCGCGGGCGGCCTCGCGTGGGTCGGCGGCTCGTTCCTTGCGACGCGGTCGATCCAGGACGCCTTCGCGCTCGTCGAGGTCCCGGGCGCCGAGGGCGTGCCGGTGCGGCGCAACGGGACCGCGGTGGGCACGGCGTCGGGCGAGGGGGTGATCGTCACCGATCTCCTCTCTCACCACCCGAACCGCCTCTCGGTCGACCCCGATGCCTTCCCGCCGGGCGTCGAGGTCACCACCACCCGTCGGATCTCGCCGCCGCACCGGGGCGGCGTGGTCGTCCGCTTCGAGCCGCGGCGCCGCCAGGGGCTGCGCGGACGGGCGCTGTTCGTGGGGGCGGAGGGTCGTGTCCCCGCAGAGTTGGCCCGGCTGACCATCGAGACGGAAGGCGCCTCCATCGAGGCCGTGGTCGGCCGGGACGGGCGGCTCTTCGCGGAGGACGTCCCGCCGGGCCCGCGGCGGGCGCGGCTCAGCTCCGGCGCGCGGGCCTGCTGGGTCACCTTCGAGGTGCCGCGGACCGACGCGCTGGTCGTGGACGCGGGCGAGCTCGCCTGCGCGCCGGAGGCGGCAGTCGACGGTCCGCCGTTCGTCCGGTAGGTCCGTGGCAGGATCGTGGGCGTGGACGCGTGTGCGGCCAGTGAGCTCGTAGTTCGGGAGGGAACGAAGCGAGCGGGTCTGAGGCGAGGCGTCATCGGCCCACGCGGGTCACCGCGCGCGGGGCTTGTTCATGCCGTGCTGCCCCGGCAGCCTGGCACCTTCGACCGCCGGACCCGGAGGGCACCATGATCGTGGAAGCCCAGGTCACGATGAACGGAACCCGGGCGGCGGTCTGGTCCGCCGTCAGCGACATCCGGGGCGCCGCGGACATCCTCAGCGGCGTGCAGAAGATCGAGATCCTCGAGAAGCCCGCGACCGGGCTCGTCGGGCTGAGGTGGCGCGAGACCCGGCTGTTCTTCGGCGAATCCGCAGCCGTGGAGAAGTGGATCACGGCGGCGGTCGAAGGTGAGCTCTACGAGACCCGGGCCGAGCTGGACGGCTTCGTCTTCATCACGAACCTGGGACTCTCGGGGATCGACGGAGACGTCGTGGTGACGAGCTCGCACGAGACCCGGCCGCAAGGCCTCCTGGCGAAGGTGAAGTCGCTTCCGATGATCTTCTTCCGGGGCGTGCTGAGGAAGGCGATCCTCGAGGACCTGGACGACCTGAAGCGCTTCGTCGAACGGCGGTGAAGCGGGACGCACGAAACGGGTGTGACCCGACGCCTCCGTGCGGCGCTGGCGCAGTCCAACGGTGGAGCCCGAGGGATCGGCTTGCCGTGGGCAGCAGGGCTCGTACCATGCGTCGCGCGGACGGATCGTACGTGCACCCGATGGTGCTCGAACCCGCCGCCCGCGTGCCCCGGCCGCGGGCCGAGGCAACGCAGCGAACCCCAGACCAGCGAGGTTCCCATGAGGAACGTGAGGCAGCGGTCGAGGTGGATGCTCGTGTTGCTGTCGTTGCTCGCGGTCCCGGCGATCGCGTTCGCGGGGCCGCACGGTGGGCGGTCGGGCAAGGTCGGACACCGCCCGATCGAGGAGTTCGTGCAGGCGCAGGGCACGTACTGCTACCGGACCGCGCCCGACGCGGCCTGCTTCCTCGCCGAGCCGCCCGTCGGCAACGTGATCGGGTGGGCCGAGTTCGAGGACGGGTACCGCAGGTTCGTGCGGGTGGACTTCGCCGGGCTGGTCGACCGGTACCTCGCGGCGAACGGGCTGCCGGTGTGGGGCACGCGGTTCAAGGGCAGCATCACGGAGCGCCCGCTGAAGGACGGGCGGGCCGAGGTCACGGTCGTGCTGCACACGCGGAACGCGCCGGCCTGGCTCCGCTACAACCCCTGGAACGACGCCAACGGGGACGGCCTCGGCACCTCGAACGAGGTGACCGCGCCGAGCGCCTGGGTCTGGGGCCCCCGGGCCGCCGACCTCGCCACCGGCGCGGAGGCCGCGCTCGTGGACCTCGAGTACACGGTGGTCTTCGTGAGCCCGCGGATGGGCGCGCCGATGCCGGACCTGCTGCAGTTCTCGTTCGACCCCGTCTACATGGACGCGCCCGGCGACCTGAAGCGGCTGTCGACGTCGATCGTCGCGTGGGGCGTCGGGGAGCTGCGGCCGGACGCAGGCGCCGTGGGCCTCGGCACGGCCGGTGAGCCGATGGCGCTTTGGGTGAACCAGGTCGGGCTGTTCCGGCTGCGCGAACGCCTGGCCGAGGACCCGGCGCACGTCCCACCGGGTCCGATGTGGGAGCGGTTCATGAAGAACGGCGGCTGGCTGGTCGAGCAGGTCGAGCTCGAGCCGGTCGGCTTCGGCCGATGAGCTGACCCGAGATCCGCCCGGCCTGCGCGAGCGCGCGGGCCGGGCGGGCCGGGCGGCGGGCCAGGCTGCGGGCCAGGGGCCGAGCCAGGGGCCGAGCCAGGCGGCGCGGGAGGCGCCCCCGTCCGTCCCGAGCGTAGCCCCCGCGCAGCGGGGGCGGAGACGAGGGACAGGGGCCCGGGGGCTCGAATCCTCCCTGAGCCCCAGCCGGATCATGCGTTCTCACCGTCAGACCGGGGTGGCAGGATCGCGGGCATGGACGCGTGCACGGCCAGCGAGCTCGTCGCGGCGGCGCTCCCGGAATTCACTCCGGGTGCCGAGCCGACGGGCGCGGCCGCGACCGTAGCCGCCGCGAACGACGCCGCCCGCAGGGATCCGCTCCGCGAGCGCTGGGACCTGCACGCGCCGCGCTGGGAGTACCCGTCTTTCACGATGCTCGAGCTTCGAGAGCTGGTCCTCCGCGGCGAGGGCGGCCCGGAGAAGTTCGAGCGCGCGCTCGCGCAGGCCGCCTGCATGCGCAGCGCGCTCGAGCTCAGCCTCGGCGCGATCTTCGCCACATTCACGGAGGGTGACCGCCTCGCCCGGCAGGGGTTCTCGAACCTCGGCGACCTCACCGAGAACCTCTTCGGCGTCCGCCGGCGCGCGGCGCAGGTGGCGGCGCAGCTCGCGAAGGCGCTCCGGGAGCGGCCCTTGCTGAGGGCCGCTGCGTACGAGGGGCTCGTGACCCCGTCGGCGGCGCTCGCGGTCCTGCCGGTCGCGGCCGGCGACGACGAGGAGCGCTGGGTGGAGGAGGCGAAGGTCCAGCCGGTGCGGAAGCTGAAGCAGCTCGTGAAGGAGGCCCTGAAGGAGCGGAAGGCGCTCCCGGGGCCGGATGCGGCCGCAGAGGAGGCGGAGGCGGACGAGGAGCCGTGGGTCCGGCTGCGCGTGCCGATCTCCGACGAGGACCACGCGGATCTCCGCAGCGCCATGGCCCTCGCGGGCGAGCTCGTCGAGAGCTCGCACCGGCACGTGCAGCTCGAGGCGCTCGCGCAGGAGTACCTGTCGGAGCACCCGGGAGACGAGTCGGTCGCCGCCGAGGCGGAGCGCGCCGTGGAGCGGCGGCTCCACCCGCTCGACGTCCAGACGAAGCGCGACGCCGCGGAGGCGAAGCTCGAGGACGAGACCTCCCACTGGGAGGTCCTCGACCCGGTCCACGCCGTCGCGGCCCTCGACGTGGATCCGAACGCCCTCGCCACGGACGACGAGCTCATGGCGACGGGCCTCGGCATCGCCTCCGAGCTCAAGGCCTGGGACGACTTCATGGGGTGGTGCTCGGCCGTCGTGAAGGGCACGCACACCCACCGCGAGGCGGGGTTCGTGGACTTCCGGCACTACGCGACCGAGCGCCTCGGGGTCCCGGCCCGCACCATCGAGACCCGCGCCGCGCTCGAGAAGCACCTCTGGGAGAAGCCGGAGCTCCGGATCGCGAAGGAGATGGGGCTCACCTACTCGAAGCTCCTCCTCCTGAAGGAGGTGCCCCAGGTCGACCTCCTCCAGATGGCGCAGCGGGCCGAGAAGCTGACCGTGGTGGAGCTGAGGGAGGTCGTGCAGGCGAAGGCCGACGCGCAGATGTCTGCGCTGAAGTTCTTCGAGGCCCGGGTGCCGCGGAGCGTCGCGGTGCTGCTCGAGCAGGCGTTCCAGGTGTCGCTGATGAGGCGGGTGCCGGAGGAGCGCCCCGCGGAGGAGTCAGCCCCCTGCGTGGATGGATGCGAGCACGACGGAAAGCACGGGAAAGACGAGGCAACGCCGAAGCCGCCCGCCGAGCCCCGCCTCGACGGCGCCTTCCTCGGCGAGCTCGCCCGCCACTTCATCCAGGCCTGGTGCAACGAGCGCACGAAGCCGAAGACCGTCTCCCAGAAGCAGCGCGCGAAGTACCGGCGCTGTCAGTTCCCGGGGTGCAGCCGCCGGAGCTGCCAGGGCCACCACATCGAGTTTCGCAGCCGGGGCGGCTCCGAGGACGACTGGAACCGCATGCCGCTCTGCGCCTACCACCACCTCGTCGTGGTCCACGAGGGCTTCGCCACCATCACCGGCATCTTCCCCGACGCCGTCGAGTTCCGCGTGAACGGCGTCGTCTGGAAGGACGGCCAGTTCGGGAGGAGGCGCAGCGAGCGGGTCTGACTGTGAGGCGAAGCGCGACGCCGCCTACCGTTCCGTCTCCGGCGGCTTCCCGCCCCGCGCGAGGAACCGTCCCAGCGCGCGGTCGGTCCGGCGGACATGGCGGTAGATCCACTCGCTCAGGGACCGCCCGACGCGCGCCGCGAGGTCATCCGAGTAGTGTTCCCTCGCGTGCTCCGCCGCGAAGGCCCGGAGCTGCGCCGAGAACTCCCAGTGCTCGCCGACGTGTGCCCCCAGCTCGGGGTAGCCGCTCTGCTTCATGAGGGCCTCCTCCTCCGCGAGATGGTGCGCGGTGTACTGCTCGAGGAACTCGAAGGCCGCCGTGAGCTCCTGGTGGCCCCGTCCGCTTCGCGACGCGACCAGCAGCCCCTCCACCCTCCGGAAGAGCTCCTGGTGTTCCTCGTCGATGGCCTGGATTCCGGTCGCGAGATCGGGGGTCCACCGGAAGAGCGCGCGCGGCGCGCGCACCAGCCCGGGAGGGCGGATGCGTGCGCGGAGCGCGAGCCGCTGGATCGAGGGCACGAGCGCGATGGGTACCCAGATCACCGGGCCGTCGTCGTTCCCTTCGAAGGAGCCCACCACCTCGGTCGCGAGACGCTCCACCTCGGCCGTCCTGGCCGGCACTCGCGAGAGATCCACGACGAGGGACGGCGTCGGGCCGAGCTGGGCGATCGTGCTCCGCAGGCGGCGGAGTACGACCTCGAAGTACGCTCGCTCCGACGAGGGTGCGCCCCGGAACGACGCCACCCGGATCAGCGCGTCATCGCTCAGCACCAGCGGGCGGACCGCGCCGGGGAACACGCAGGTCCGGAGCGCCTCCGCCAGCGTCGACTCCGGCAGCGCCTGGTCGTAACCGAGGTCGGGGGCCGCGTCCGGTGTGACGAGGAAGCGCCCGGCCTCGGGCTGCGTGGCGCGGAGCGCCTCCGCGGTCCGCGAGGCGATCGCTTCGGCCTCCTCGCGGCGGCTGGAGCTCCTGGGCTCCCCGAGGCGGACCACCGCAGCGCGGTAGGCGGCGCGGAGGAGGGCGGGGTCGACCTCACCCGGCTCGACGCGGTCGAGCTCGACGTAGGGGGGCAGGTGTTCCCTCACCGTCGCGAGGAGGGCAGCGTCGCCCGCGACGAGGACGCGCGGGGTCTCGGGCCGGAGCGTGTCGGGCGCGAGGTTGAGCGCCCGCGCGACGGCCTGATGGAGCTGGACGGGATCGATCGGCTTCGTCAGGAAGTCGTTCGCGCCGACCTTCAGCACCGCGGCGACCTGCCGGGTACCGACGGCGCCGGTCGTGACCACGACCGGGGTGAAGTTGCCGCGCGCACGCATCATCCGGACGAGCTCGTGGCCGTCGAGCGAGGGCATCTGGATGTCGACGAGCGCGAGGTCGTAGGTGCCGTCGTGCTCCAGCAGGCGCAGCGCAGCCCCTCCGTCCTCTGCGAGGTCCACGTCGAAGCCGAGCGGCTCGATGAGGTGTGCGGCGGCGGTCCTGGCGGCCAGGCTGTCGTCCACCACGAGGGCGCGGCGATCGGGGATCGTGCTCACGACGGGCGCCTACCGTAGCACGAGCCCCTTCTCGAGCTTCGCCGCGACGAGCGCGGCCTCCGCGGCGTCGAGCGCGGGCTCGCGGATCCAGAAGCCGGCCGCACTCCGGGTCGTGCGCAGGCCGAGGTTGTTCGGCTGCACGATGTCCTCGACCTCGACGCCGTACTCCACGCCGGCCGCGTCGAGCGCCCGCTCGACCGCGGTCGCCTCGTCGACCTTGAGCGCGAGGTAGACCCGGATGATCTCGGTCCCCTCCTCGAACGCCTCCATCTCGATCCGCATGCGCAGGGTTCTACCCAACCCCGGGCCGTCGTGCGATAGCCTCCCGCCCATGATCGAGCAGCACCTCCCGCACGCGCTCCGGGCCCTCGGCCCGGGCGGCCTCGCCTGGTGGCAGTGGATCGCGATCCCCCTGCTGGTCGTCCTCGCGCTCCTCCTCGGATCGCTCCTCGGCTGGGCCACCCGCCGCATCCTCGGGCACGTCGCGGCCCGGACCGAGACCACCTGGGACGACGAGCTCCTCGAGCGGCTCTCGGCGCCCATCACGCTGCTGTGGACCTTCGCCCTCGCGACGCTCGCGGAGCCGATCCTGGACCTCGGCCCGGGTGCGGCCGGCGTGCTCCAGCGCGTCGTCCGCTCGGGCATGTTCTTCACGCTCTTCTGGGCGGGCTTCCGCTCGGTGAACGTCGCGTTCGGGCTCATGAGCGTGGCGCCCTGGACGCGGAGCAACCCCTCGCTCGCCGGCTTCCTCCCGAGCGGTCGCAAGTTCGCGAAGATCGTCCTCCTCGCGCTCGGCGTCGTGGCGGTGCTCTCCGAGCTCGGCTTCCAGGTGGCGAGCCTCCTCGCCGGCCTCGGCATCGGCGGCATCGCGCTCGCGCTCGCCGCGCAGAAGACGGTCGAGCACCTGATCGGATCGGTGGCCATCGGCATCGACCAGCCGTTCCGGATCGGGGACTTCGTGAAGGTCGACGACGTGCAGGGCACGGTGGAGAGCATCGGGCTGCGCTCGACGCGCATCCGGACGCTCGACCGCACGCTCGTCACCCTCCCGAACGGCAAGCTCGCCGACCAGAAGGCCGAGACGTTCGCCGCCCGCGACCGGATCCGGCTGCTCGTCAACCTGGCGCTCGTCTACTCGACGCGCTCGGAGCAGCTGCGGCGCATCCTCGCCGAGGTGGAGCACGCGCTCAGGAGCCACCCGAAGATCTGGCCGGACGGGATCTCGGTCCGGTTCACCGCGCTCGGCGACTCGGCCCTCAACGTGGAGGTCGTCGCCTGGTTCGGGACGACCGACTGGGGAGAGTTCACCGGCATCCGGCAGGAGCTCCTGCTCCGGTTCATGGAGATCGTGGAGCGGTCGGGGTCGGCGTTCGCGTTCCCGACGCGGACCGTCGTGCTCGAGGGCGAGGCGTCCGGTCCGGTACGCCCGGAGGCGGGACCCGGGCGCGCAACCTGAAGCAGAACCGGAAAAGGCGACGGGCCCGGCGTTTCCGCCGGGCCCGTCTGATGTGGTGGAGGTGAACGGGATCGAACCGATGACCTCTAGAGTGCGATTCTAGCGCTCTCCCAGCTGAGCTACACCCCCACAACGTTCCCTTCCGGTCTCGAAGGGACGCCTTGCTTATCGGCTAGGGCACCCCAGTGTCAAGCGGCGTGTTTGACTCACGTTCGGCCGCTTGTTAGACCGATTCGACCCCGCGCGATTCATGGAAAAGGCGCGGACCTGCGCCCACATGCCCCCTCCCGCCAAAGCCCCGAGCCCCGCCGAGCTCTCCGCCCTCGAGCACGCGTTCGCCTCGGATCCGGCGTCCGACGCGTACCGCCCCCTCACCGAGGCGTACCTCGCGTCCGGGCGCTTCATGGAGGCGATGGTCGTCTGCAAGAAGGGCGTGAAGGCGCACCCGGACGACCCGTCCGCGCGCGTGCTCCTCGCGCGCGTCTACGCGGACCAGGGGAAGGACCGCCGCGGCCTCGAGGAAGATCCAGGCCGTCCTGACGACCTGGCCGACCTTCGCCGCCGCGCTCCGGCTCGCCGGCGTCATGCACCTCAGGCTCGGCGAGAAGACCGCCGGCGAGGCCGCGCTGCGCAAGGCCCACGAGGTCTCCCCGGACGACCCGGAGACCCGCGCCGCGCTCGAGCAGTTCGGCGTCTCGGCGGCCCCGCCGCCGCCGCCGGCGCCCAGCCGCACCCCGGTCTCCGGCCCGCCGACCGTGCAGCCCCGCGCCTCGGGCCCCCGGATCCCCGCCGCCGCGCCGCCCGCCGCCCACGCCGGCGCGACCGCCACCGGCGCCGAGACCCCGGCGCCCACGCCGCCCCCGACCTCCCGCGCACGCAACGTCGCGATCGCCGACGCCCTCGCCGAGCAGTACAAGACGAAGGAGTTCACGATCGTCGCCGGGGTCAAGAAGCCCCGCAACCGGCGCGGCACGTTCGCGACCACCGCCGCGCTCGCGGTGGTGCTCATGGTCGCCCTCGGCGGCTGGTTCTTCTGGTCGAAGGCGCGCAAGGAGCGCTTCGAGGCCATCGACCGGCTCATCAAGGAGATCGCCCCGCTCCTCGAGAAGGACACGGCCTCCGCCTACGACGAGGCCGCCCGGAAGGCGGCCGAGATCCTCGAGAAGGACGGCGACTCGGTCGCCGGCCGCGCCTTCCTCGCCTACGCCGACGCGCTCCGCGCGCTCGAGCACGGCGAGGCCGACGCCGCGAAGCCCGCGAAGGAGCAGGTCGAGGCGGCCGCCAGGGCGAAGCAGCGGCACTCCCACCTCATCGCGGCGGAGGCCTACCTCCTCGCGGCCGGCGGCGATTCCGCGAGGGCGCAGGAGACGGTGAAGTCGGTGATGGAGGGCGGCGCCTCGAGCCCGCTCCTGCAGGGCACGCTCGGCGCGGTCCAGCTCCGCGGCGGCGACCTCGACGCCGCGCGCGACGAGCTCACCCAGGCCCAGAAGGCCGCACCCGGCGACGCCCGGCTCTCGTTCCTGCTCGCCGAGCAGTTCCGGCGCCGCGGCGAGGGCTACGAGCTCCAGGCGAGCGCGTTCTACGACTACACGCTGCGCATCGAGAAGGAGCACGCGGGCGCGATCCTCGGGAAGGGGCTCGTGCTCCTCGGCCGGGGCCAGCTCGACGAGGCCTCCAGGGCCGCCGAGGCCGTGCTCTCGCCGGCGCTCAGGGCCTCGAAGCCCGAGCTCGCCCTCGCCCACGCGCTCAAGGCCGGCGTGCTCGCCGCGCAGGGCAAGGCGGCCGAGGCGGCCGCGGCGGAGGCGGAGGCCGCGAAGCTCGACCCGACCAACGCCGAGCTCCCGCGGCTCGTGGGCATCCGCAAGCTGCGCGAGGGCGACCCGAAGGGCGCCGCCGAGGCGTTCAAGCGGGCGATGTCGATGGAGCCGAAGCGCGTCGGGCTCGTCGCCGACCTCGTGGGCGCGCAGCTCGCGCTCGAGGGCGGGCCGAAGCTCGCGCTCGAGAGCGTGAAGCGCGCCCAGGGGCAGATCGGCGAGAACCCCCGCCTCGCGCTGCTCATGGGCGAGGCCTACCGCGCCGCCGGCGACGCCGACCTCGCGCAGGGCCAGTACCAGAAGGCCATCCAGCTCGGCGGCAAGTTCCCCGACGCCCGGGTGGCGCTCGCGCGCCTGTACCGGGCGCGGAACAACGTGCCCGGCGCGCTCGTGGAGCTCACCGCGGCCATCGACGAGTACGGCCAGGGCGGCACCGGCGGCGCGGCCGCCGCGTACGTCGAGATGGCCGAGGCCGAGCGGGCCCGCGGCGCGAAGCCGAACGTGCTCTCGGACCTCTACGAGAAGGCGCTCGGCAAGGACCCGGCGAGCTGCGAGGCCCTGTGGGGCGCCGGCAAGCTCGAGTACGACGCGAAGAAGCTCTCCGACGTCGCGAAGCAGCGCCTCGAGGCCTACGTGAAGCTCTGCGGGAAGGCCGCCCACGCCGAGGAGGCCGGGCGGCTGCTCGCGGCGAAGTAGACGCGGCCCCGCGTCCTTCAGCGCTTCTGCTGCTCCTTCAGGCGGCGCTGGTACTCCTTCTCGTAAGCCTCCATCGGGTTGCCGGTCACGCGCTTCGGCTTCGCCGCGGCGGAGCGCGCGTCCACGACGTGCACCGCGATCGGCTCGGAGCGGGCGCCCTCGACCTGGATGAACGCGGTCGTGTCGCCCGCGCCCACCGGCCAGAGCTGGGGCACGCTGTCGCCGCGGCACACGTCCTCGCTCGCGCAGTGCGAGGTGGCGTGCCGGCCGACCACCCGCGCCCCGGCGTCGTCGAACGCCTCCACCACGACCGGGAACGCCTTCGGCTCGTCGAGCACCTGCAGCTCCACCCGCGCCGGGCTCGCCGTCACCTTCGACACCACCCGCACGAGCACCGTCACCTCGCCCTTCGCGTCGCCGATCGCGCAGGTGACGGTGGCCTCCCCCGGTCCGGCCGCCGTGATCTCCGCGTCGTTCGCCCCGCGCACCGTCGCGACCTTCTCGTCGGACGAGCGCCACGCGCAGATGGAGGCGGGCAGCGACTTGCCGTTCTTGTCGCGGGGCGAGGCGTGGACCTTCGCGACCTGCCCGCGCACGCCGAGGCGGAGCGACGGGGGGTCGAGCTCGACGCGGGCGACACCGCCCCCGCAGGCCGCGAGGCCGGTGAGGAGGAGCGCCGAAGCGGCCTTTCCGGAGCGCATGCCCGGATGGTACCGCGCCGCGTGAGCCGCGTCACAGGGACGGCACCGTTTCGCGTGAGCGGCGTCACGCCGGCGCACCGCAGCTGTGCGCGCGGTCACTCCCACACCACGGGGGAGGGAGCCCAACGGATTCCGACTGTGTGTGAGGGTCGTCACGGAGAGTCGACGCGAGCCCGGGCATACTCCGACCATCACGAAGCACGGAGGTCACGCGGTCATGGCGAAGCAGGGTTCGAAGGTCGGGGACGGGATGCTGGTGCTGGTCGACGTGCTGCCCGCGCGCGGGCTGATGGCGCTGGCCTGGCTCGTCGGCCTCGTGACCCTCGCCGTCTCGCACGTGAGCCGCCTGCACTAGCCGGAGCTTCGACGAGTTCGCCTCGCCCGGAATCCAGGGGCCGGACGTGGCAACCGCCGGGACGCATGGGGCGTCCCGGCGGTTTGTTTTTGTGGGGTCCGCGCGCTCGGTGGCCGTGATGGTGCCGTGGGGCCGCCTCGCGGGGGCCCTCCGTCCTCGGGCCCTAGGGCAAAGGCCCGCCGCGTCAGGGAAGCTGGAGTCGTCTCCGCGAGTGGAGACCCGCGGCGCGTCCACGCGTGCCAGGCGAGCGGGGCGTCGGCGTGGAGGTGAGGGCACGTCGTTTCGCCTGTCACGCTCCGCGCAGATCGCGGCTCCGTCGTTGGGCGGGCCAGCCGAGGGCCCTCCGGGCGGAGGGCCCCCGCGATCCGGCCGCGGGTCGGTGCAGAGATGGAGACGCCCGCGTCCGCGGACGACCAGCGGGGTCGCGGAGGTGAGCCTGCACCGCTGTGGTGCGCTCCGGATGATGCCATCCGCGCAGGACTCAAGGCGCGAGCATCACCGTGCTCGCCACGTCTGCCACTCCTCGAGCCGCCTCGCGGGGTCTCTCCGCCCCGCAGGGCGCCCGGCTGGCCCGCCCAAGATCGGAGCCGCGATCTGCGCGGAGCGTGACAGCCGAGCCGGGCACTTCACGCCGATCGCGACGTCTCACTCGGCTGGCACGCGTGGACGCGCCGCGGGTCTCCACCAGCTCCGTACCGTCTCCAGGATCCCCTCCGCGGCGGGACGTTGCCTTGGCGCCCGAGGACGGAGAGACCCCGCGAGGCGGCCCGCGGCAACGTCACCAGGAGGGGCGGGGAGGTACTACTGCCCCGCGACCGCCGGTGCGACCCGGTACAGCAGCACGTACACCGCGACGCCGGTCAC
Organism: Anaeromyxobacteraceae bacterium; assembly: GCA_047602405.1. Taxonomy (GTDB): domain Bacteria; phylum Myxococcota; class Myxococcia; order Myxococcales; family Anaeromyxobacteraceae; genus Anaeromyxobacter. The sequence continues at coordinate 3,322,978 of JASGHJ010000002.1, read as the reverse complement.
GGACACATACGCCCAGATCGGCGCGGTCCAGCGGGCGATGCGGCGGTGCTCGGCGAAGCGCTCGTGCCAGCCGAGGAAGAGCGCGCGGAGCACGAGGGGCAGGCACACGACGGCGAGCACCGTGTGGCTCGCGAGGATCGCGAGGTAGAGGGTCTTCAGGCCCCCCTCGACCGGGAACCGGTGCGTGCCGGTGAGCGCGACGCGGGTCAGGTAGCCGACGAGGAAGAGCGCCGAGCACCCGAGCGCGGAGAGCACGAGCGCGCGGTGCCGCGCGCGGTCGCCTGCCCGGATGGCCCGCCAGGCGAGGACGAGGAGCACGAACGCGGCGAGGTTGAGGGCCGCGTTGACGGAGGGGAGGGTCTCGCCGAGGGCGGTCACGGGCGCGTGAAGACGAGGACCGCGAACAGCACGGTGAGGTGGATGAGCGTGCCGAAGAAGAAGGTGCGTGCCCAGCGGCCGCCCTCCTTGCCGAGGCCCGCCACCGCGAGGCCCACGAGCGCCGTGCCGGCGACGACCGCGACGGCCGCGTAGGCGCCGCCCGCGAAGCCGAGCGCGACCGGCCCGAGCGAGATGGGCACGAGCACGAGCGCGGAGGCGGCGATGGCGATGCGGGTCATCCGCTCGCCGTGCACGATGGAGAAGACGCGGAGGCCGCCGCGGGCGTAGTCCTCGCGCAGGTAGAGCGAGACCGCGAGGAAGTGCGGCACCTGCCACGCGAAGAGGAGCGCGAAGAGCGCGAGGCCGCCCGGGTCCATCGCGCCGGTGACCGCCGTCCAGCCGAGGAGCGGCGGGATGGCGCCCGGGACCGCGCCGACGAGGAGCGCGGCGGTCGAGCGCTGCTTCATGGGCGTGTAGACGGCGACGTAGAGGACGAGGGCGAAGAACGCGAGGAACGCGGTGAGCGCGTTCGCCGAGAACGCGAGCACCGGGAGCGCGAAGGCCGGCACCATGAGCCCGAGCGCGAGCGCGGTGAAGGGGTCCACCCGGCCCGCGGGCAGCGGGCGGTCGCGGGTGCGGCGCATGCGGGCGTCGATGTCCCGCTCGATGAAGCAGTTGAGCGCGTTCGCGGCGCCGACCACGGCGGCGGTGCCGAGGATGGTCACGAGCGCGCGCGCGGTCGAGATCTTCCCCGGCGCGAGGGCGAGGCCCCCCGCGCTCGTGATCATCACGAGGCCGGAGAGCCGCGGCTTCGCGAGCGCGAGGAGGTCGCGCGCGACCTGGAGCGGGGAGCTCTGGGGCCGGGCCTGGACGGTGGAGGCGGGGGCGGCTTCGGTCACGAGCAAGCGTTTATCCGGGCGTGCCGCCCGGATCAACGGACAACGGCCTCCCGCGTCAGGGCCTCGTGCGACCCCACGCCGCGGAGGGGGTGAGGGCTACCCCTCGTCGTCGTCGTCGGCGCCCGCGTCGTCTTCTTCGTCGTCGAGCGGGGCGTCGTCGTCGAGCTCGGCGTCCACCTCGGGCGCCTCGACGGGGACGGGCGCGGGCTTGGGCGCCGGCTTGCGACGCTCCGCGGGCCGCAGGGCCGGGCTCTGCCGCTGGTCGGCGCCGCACTTCGGGCACAGCGGCTCCGGCTTGCGGAGGTCGTAGAACTTCGTCCCGCACTTGTAGCAGGTGTGCTTGGTGCCCAGATCCTTGGCCGGCATCGAACGCCCCCGCAGGTGGTTCCGCTAGAGGGGGCGGCTTTATCGCAGGGGCGCCGAGGCCGTCAAACGAAAATGGTAGAAGGACGGTCGATGCCCGCCGACGCCCAGAAGCTCCTCCGCCGCCTCCTGCGCGCCACCTCCGAGGCGATCCACGACTTCGACCTCGTCGAGGCCGGCGATCGCATCCTGGTCGGCGTGTCCGGGGGCAAGGACTCCTACACCCTCCTGCACGTGCTCCAGCGGCTGCGGGAGCGCGCCCCCGTGGCGTTCGACCTCGTCGCGGTGAACCTCGACCAGGGTCACCCGGGCTACCCGGCCCACGTGGTCGAGGCCCACCTCGCCTCCACCGGGGTCCCTTACCGGATGCTCAAGGAGGACACCCTCTCCATCGTCCGGCGGCTCGTGCCCGAGGGGAAGACCACCTGCCCGGTCTGCTCGCGCCTCAGGCGCGGGATCCTCTACAACACGGCGGTCGAGCTCGGCTGCAACAAGATCGCGCTCGGCCACCACCGGGACGACCTCGTCGAGACGCTGCTCCTCTCGGCGCTCTACTCGGGCGCGCTCAAGACCATGCCGCCGAAGCTCCGCTCGAACGACGGGCGGAACGTCGTCATCCGGCCGCTGTGCTACGCCGCGGAGGAGGACATCGCCGCGTTCTCGGAGGCGATGCGCTTCCCGATCGTGCCCTGCGACCTCTGCGGCTCGCAGCCCAACCTGCGCCGCAAGCGCGTGAAGGCGCTCCTCGCGGAGCTGTCGCGCGAGCACCCCTCCGTGAAGAGCAACCTCCTCCACGCCCTCGGGCACGTCGTCCCGTCGCACCTGCTCGACCGGGAGCTCATGCGAAGGGTCGCCTCCTCGGAGGGGCAGGGGAGCGACCCCTGGATTGACGCGGCCGACGAGGACGAGGCGTGTGGTGAGCCGGGCGAGCGGCTGGTGGGGCTCGCCCCGGCGCGCGCCGTGCCCGCGCCGGAGGCGGAGTGACGGCGGCTTGCCAGCGGCCGCGCGGCGTGCTGTAGGATCGAGCCCAACGTGAACTTCTCGTGCGACGCCTGCGGGCGGGCCTACTCGGTCCCCGACGAGAAGGTCCAGGGCCGCGCCTTCCGCGTCACGTGCCGCCAGTGCGGCGCGATGATCCGCGTGCCGGCCAGCCAGCCGTCCGCCCCGGCTGCAGCCCGCCCGGGCCAGCCGGCGGGCCGCCCCGTCCCGCGTCCGCCGCCGCCCCTGCCGCCGCGCCCCGTCCCGCACGTCACGCCGCCCACCACCCACGCGGTCGGTGCGGGCCCGGTGCCGCGGGCGAACGTGCCGGGCATGACCGACGAGGAGATGGCCTGGCTCGGCGGCGGTGAGGTGCCGAGGTCGCGCCCCGCGCCGGAGGCCACCGCGCCGGGCGCGGGCGTGTTCGGCTCGACCACCGACGCCGAGGCCGGGGCGCGCGCGGTCGAGGCGCTCACCGGCCCGGTCGAGCCCCGCGAGGACCCGGGGTCTGGCTCCCCGGGGTCGCCCATGGCGCCGCCTCCGGCGGCGGAGCCGCGAGGGCCCGGTGCGGCCCGCATCGCGGTCGCGGCGCTGCTCGTGCTCGCCGCCGCGGCGGTGGCGGCCTGGCAGCTCGGCTGGCTCTTCCCGCGACCCGCCGCCCGGCCCGCCCCTCGAGCCGCGCCGCCGCCGGTCCCGGCTGCCGCCGCGCCCGCGCCGGTCACGGCCACACCTCCCGCCTCGCCCTCGCCCGCGCAGCCTGCCCCCGCGCCCGGGCCGGCCCCCGTCGCCGGGCCGGCCGGTGCCGCCCCCGCGCCCGAGGGGGCGGCGGCCGCACCGTCCGCTCCGCCCGCGTCCCCCGTCGCCGACCCGTCGCCCGCGCCGGTCCCTGCCCCGGGCACGGCCCCCGCGAAGCCGAAGCGCACCGCGGCCCCGGCCGACGACCGCGCCCAGCGCAACCTCCGCATCGCCCGGAACGATTGGCGGCTCCTCGACCTCCTCGAGAAGAAGGGCGACGCGGCGCCCGCGGCGCCCGTGGAGCGCTCCACGCTCGACACCGGCCTCGCCGAGCTCGACCAGCCGGCGGTCGAGCGCGCCCTGCGCGAGAACCGGCCCGCCTTCGCCGCGTGCGTCAGCCGCGCGCTGAAGGCCGACCCCTCGCTCCGGGTCGACGATCGCAAGGCGACGCTCTTCCTGACGGTCCGGCCGAACGGCACCGTCCAGCGCGCCTGGGTGGGCGAGGCCGACCTCGAGGGCACGCCGCTCGGCCGCTGCCTCTCGAGCGCCGCCCGCCGCGTCGTCTTCCCCGCGTTCCAGGGGAGCGCGCTCGACGTCTCCGCCCCGCTCGTGCTGGGCGCCATCCGCTGACCGCCGCACCGCCTCCGATGACCTCCGCCCCCGACCTCGCCTCGATCCGCACGCCGCGCGACCTCGCGCCGTTCATCGACCACACCCTGCTCGCGCCGTCCGCCGACCTCGCCGCGCTGGCGCGCCTGTGCGACGAGGCCCGTGCGCACGGCTTCGGCGCCGTCTGCGTGCTGCCCGCGCACGTCGCCGAGGCACGCCGCCGGCTCGAGGGCTCGCTCGTGCTCGTGGCGTCGGTCGTGGACTTCCCGCGCGGCGAGGGCGCGACCGCGGCGCGCGTGGCCGAGGTCGAGGCGCTCGCCCGCGCCGGCGCGCAGGAGGTGGACGCCGTGGCGCCGCTGCCGCTCGTGCACGCCGGGCGGTGGGACGCCGTGCTCGAGGACCTGCGTGCGCTCGTGGCCGCCTCGCCCCTGCCGCTCAAGGTGATCCTCGAGACGGGCGGGCTCTCGCGGGACCAGGTGGTCGCCGCGGCCGCGGTCGCCGCCGCCGCGGGGGCGGCCTACGTGAAGACCTCCACCGGCTTCGGCCCGGGCGGTGCGACCGCCGAGGCCGTGGCGCTCATGCGCCGGGTCGTCGGCGAGCGCCTCGGCGTCAAGGCATCTGGCGGCATCCGCACGGCGCAGGACGCGCGGGCGATGATCGCCGCCGGGGCGAGCCGGCTCGGCTGCTCGGCGTCGGTGGCGATCGTGGGCGGGGCGTTCTGACCCGGCAGCGCGCCGGGGCCTAGGCGCAATGCCGATCGGTTAGCGCCAACCGATCGAGACCGATGGGGATTTTGGAGGCCGGGGCAGCAGAGTTGCCGCGGCGATCCAGGAGATCATGATGCGGCGATCGCCCGGAGGGCGATCCCATGCCGCGTCGCCCCGTTTCCGCCCAAGAGGACAGCTCGGGCGAGTTGCTGGATAGGTTCCAGGCGAGCCTCGATCCCGAATGGATCGAGGAAGCCCTTCAGGCCACCGGGACGGCCACCATCCGCCGGCGCCGCCTTCCAGCCGAGCAGGTCGTCTGGCTCGTGCTCGGGATGGGCATCTACCGTAACAAGCCCATCGCCGAGATCGTCGCGGAGCTCGATCTCGCGCTACCGGGGCGGCGCCCGCGCGCGGCCTCGAGTTCGGTGACCCAGGCGCGCGAGCGGCTGGGCAGCGAGCCCATCCGCTGGCTGTTCGAACGCAGCGCCGAAAAGTGGGCGCACGAGAGTGCGCGCCGGCACGCGTGGCGCGGGCTCGCCGTCTACGGCGTGGACGGCACGACCGTCCGTCTCCCGGACTCCGAAGCGAACCGCGATCATTTCGGCTACGCCGTGAGCTCCCGAGGCGAGAGCGCGTATCCGATGGCACGCCTCGTCACGCTGATGGCCCTCCGCTCGCACCTGCTGGCGGCGGCCCGCTTCGGTCCACAGTCGGGCAGCGAGATCGCTCTCGCCAGGGAGTTGTGGCCGCTCGTGCCGGACGAGTCGCTGTGCATCGTGGATCGCAACTTCCTCTCGTCGGCGCTGCTCATCGGCATTGCGAGCCACGGGCATCGAAGGCACTGGCTCATCCGCGCGAAGAGCGACACGGCCTGGAAGGTAGTCCGCTCGCTCGGGCGCGGCGACTGGCTCGTCGAGAAGACCGTCCACCGGGACGCCCGCCGAGAGAACCCTGACCTCCCCGAGCGCTGGGAGATGCGGGCGATCCGCTATCAGCGGAAGGGCTTCAAGCCTCAGACCCTGCTGACGTCGATGACGGACCCGGAGGTTTACCCGGCGGCCGAGATCGTCGCGCTCTACCACGAGCGCTGGGAGATCGAGCTCGGCTACGACGAGGTCAAGACTGTCATGCTCGACCGCGAGGAGACGACGCGCAGCAGGACTCCTCGCGGCGTCTCCCAGGAGCTCTGGGGCCTCGCCCTCGCGTACAACCTCGTCCGGCTCGAGATGGAGCGCATGGCCGAGGACGCCGGCGTCACGCCCGACCGCGTCAGCTTCAAGAACGCGCTCATGTACATCGAGCACGCCCTCCTAACGCTCTCCCTAGAGAGCGCGGGACGCATCCCGGAGCACCTCCGCCGCCTCCGGGAAGACGTCGTGCACTTCATCCTGCCGAAGCGACGGCTGCGGTCCTACCCGAGGGCCGTGAAGATCAAGATGAGCAACTACCCCCGGAAACGCCGAGGGCTTAAGTGAGCGGCATTGGGCCTAGGCGCCCTTGCGCGCGTGCGCGAGCGCCCTCGACCACAGGTCGACGGGCTGCGCGCCGTTCACGGCGTAGGTCCGGTCGATGAGGAAGAACGGCACGCCGCGGACGCCCATCTCGCGGGCCATCCGGAAGTCCTCCTCGACCTCGGGCCCGAGCGCCTGCTGCTCGACGCACGCCCTGACCTCCCCGGCGTCGAGGCCGGCCTCGGCGCCGAGCGCGGCGAGGCTCTCCGCGTCGAAGATCGACCGCTTCTCGGCGAAGTGCGCGCGGAAGAGCCGGTTCACGACCACCCCCTCGACCCCGCGGATCGTCGCGAGCTTCACCACCCGGTGCGCGTCGAGGGTGTTGCCGGTCCGGCCGCCCACGAGGTGGACCTCGAGGCCGTCCTCCGCGGCGAGCCCCTCGAGCTTGCGCTGCATCGCCTCGAGCTCGGCGGCGGGGCTCCCGTACTTCTCCACGAGGACGTCGAGCTGGGGGAAGGTCTCGCCGCGGGGGAGCGTCGGGTCGAGCTGGAAGGCGTGGAACTTCACCTCGACCTCGGCCCGGTGCTCGAAGGCCTCGAGCGCCTTCTCGAGGCGGCGCTTGCCGAGGTAGCACCACGGGCAGACGAGGTCGCTCCAGACGTCGATGCGCATGGACCGGAGCTTAACCCGGCCTCCGCCGCGCGGCAGGGCGCCTCACCTTCCGCCCGCACCGCCGGCGCGGTACGGTCGCGCCCCATGGACCGGCCGCCCCTCCGCATCGCGGAGCCCTCCGACCTCGACCCGCTCGGCGCGGCGCTCTCGAGCCTGGGCGTGGCGTGCACGCTCGTCGACCGGGAGATGAAGGTCCGCTGGGCGAACGATCTCGTGAAGGACGTCGCCGAGGAGCTCTCCTGCGGCGGTCACCACTGCTTCCAGTCGCTCTGGCGCGCCGGGCAGCGCTGTCCGGATTGCCTGCCGCTCGTGGTGTTCCGCACCGGGAAGCCGCACGAGGGCGTGCGCGAGCGCGGCCTGCACGGCGGCCCGCCGGAGGCGTTCCGCGTCCGGGCGATCCCGGTGCACGACCGCGACGGCCAGCTCCACTGGGTCGCCGAGAGCTTCATCCCGCTGTCGACCGTGGCGCCGGGCCTCGCCGGCGGCCGCAGTCGCCTCGCCGCCGAGTCCGCGGCCGCCATGGGCGGCGCGATGATCGTGGTCGACCTCGAGGAGCGCATCGTCTCCTGGGGCGACGAGGCGGAGGCGATCTTCGGCTGGACCCGGGAGGAGGCGCTCGGGAAGCGCATCGACCTCGTCGTCCCGGAGGACCGGCGCGGGGAGGAGCGGGTGACGGCCGCCCAGGTGGCGCGCGAGGGGAGCGTCAAGCGCTTCGACACGGTCCGGCTCGCGAAGGACGGCCGGCGCGTTCCGGTGGCGCTGTCCGCCGTGGCGCTCCGGGACGAGCGCGGCACCCGCATCGGCCGGTCGGTGCTGGTGCGCGACGTCTCGGCCCTGCAGGAGCTCCGCGTCCGGGTCGCGACCCAGGAGCAGCTCCTCGCCCACATCAACCGCGAGGCCGCCGACGCCATCGTGGGCACGGACCTCGCGGGCACCGTCACGAGCTGGAACCGCGCGGCGGAGCAGCTCCTCGGGCGCCCCGCCGCCGGGGTCCACGGGCGCCCGCTCGCCGAGGTCGTGGGCGCGCCGGCCGTGGCGGAGGTGCTCGCCACCGTCGCGGGCGGGAGCCCGGTCCACGCGCGCCGGATGGAGTGGCTCGACGCCGGCGGCGAGCAGGTCGCGGTCGAGCTCTCGGCGCAGCTCCTCGGCACCTCGGCGGGCGACCCCTCGGGCATCGCGGTGGTGGCGCGCGACGTCTCGGCGACCCAGCGGCTCGAGCGCCAGATCATGCGCTCGGAGAAGCTCGCCACCGTCGGCAGCCTCGCCGCGGGCCTCGCCCACGAGATCGGCACGCCCCTCAACGTCATCAGCGCCACGGCCGAGTACCTGCTCCTCGACGGCGTGCCGCCGGCGCACGGGGAGCGGTTGAAGCAGAATCGTCGCCGAGACCGATCGCATCAGCCGGCTCGTCCGCGAGCTCCTCTCGCTCGCGCGCGCGAAGGGCGGCGGCCGCTCCGCGGTGGCGGTGCCGGAGGCGGTCGAGCGGGTCCTCTCGTTCCTCTCGGTGCCCCTCGGGCGCAAGCGCGTGCAGGTCGAGCGCGACCTCGAGGTGGGGCTCCCCGAGGTGGTCGCCGACCCCGACGAGCTCCAGCAGGTGCTCCTCAACCTCGTCCTCAACGCCTCCCAGGCCGTGGACGAGGGCGGCCGGGTCGTCGTCCGCGCCCACGCCGTGTCGGCGGGCGGCCCGGGCGTGCGGATCGAGGTCGAGGACGACGGGCCGGGCGTGCCCGAGGCGCTCCGCGAACGCATCTTCGATCCCTTCTTCACGACGCGCCCCGACGGCACCGGCCTGGGCCTCGCCGTCTGCGCCCGGGTGGTCGCGAGCCACGGCGGCGACGTGGTCGTGGGCAGGGGCGCGCTCGGGGGGGCGAGCTTCGCGGTGCAGCTGCCGGCGGTCCCGCCCGGCGACGCGCACCCGGCGGGGCAGGCGTCCCGGGAGGTCGCCTGAGATGGTCGGGCGCGTGCTGTCGGTGCTCGTCGTCGAGGACGACGCGCGCCTCCTCGAGATCCTCACGAGCCACCTCGAGCGCATGGGCTACGCGGTGCGCGGGGTGCGCGGCGCGGCGGCGGCGCTCGGTGCGCTCGAGGAGCTGCCCGCGGACGTGGTCCTCTCCGATGTCCGCATGCCGGGCATGGACGGGCGCACGCTGCTCGCCCAGGTCCGCGAGCGCTGGCCGGTCGTGAAGGTGGTCCTCATGACCGCCTTCGGCTCGGTGGACGACGCCGTCGAGGCGATGCGCGCCGGCGCGTACACCTACGTCACGAAGCCGTTCCGGGTGGAGGAGATCGCGGCGGTGCTCCGCAACGCCGCCCGCGAGGTGGCGCTCGTCGGCGAGGTGGACGGCCTGCGCCGGGCGGTGAAGGCGCGCGGCTCGGCCGACCGGCTCCTCGGGCGGTCGCCGGGCATCAAGGCGGTGCGCGAGGCGATCCGGGAGGCGGCGGCGGTCTCGGCGACCGTGCTCGTCACCGGGCCGAGCGGCACCGGCAAGGAGCTCGCGGCGCGGGCGATCCACTTCGAGGGCCCGCGGGCGGCCGGGCCCTTCGTGCCGGTGAACTGCGCGGCGGTGCCGGAGGCGCTCCTCGAGAGCACGCTCTTCGGCCACCGGAAGGGCGCCTTCACCGGCGCCGTGACGAACCAGGTCGGCCTGATGGAGCAGGCGAGCGGCGGCACGCTCTTCCTCGACGAGGTCGGCGAGCTCCCGCTCCCCTCGCAGGCGAAGCTCCTGCGGGCGCTCCAGGAGGGCGAGGTGACGCCGGTGGGCGCCCCCCGGCCCGTGCGGGTGGACCTCCGGATCATCGCGGCGACGAACCGCGACCTCGACGATCAGGTGAAGCGCGGCGCCTTCCGGGAGGACCTCTTCTACCGGCTCGACGTCCTGCGCATCCAGATGCCGGCGCTCGCGCAGCGCCCCGAGGACGTCCCGGCGCTCGCCGACGGCCTCCTCCTCGAGATCGCGCGCGAGCGCGGGCTCGCCGCGGGTGGCCTGACCGGGGCGGCGCTCGAGGCGCTCGCGCGCCAGCGCTGGCCGGGCAACGTCCGCGAGCTCCGCAACGTGCTCGAGCGGGCGCTCGTCTCGGCGCGCGGCCGGAGCATCGACGTGACCGATCTGCCCGCGGCGCTGCGGGCGCCCGCGCCGTCCGACGAGCCGGGCGCCCCCGCCCCGCACGCCGCCCTCACCCTCGCCGAGGTCGAGCGCGAGCACGTGGAGCGGGTGCTGGGGCTGTGCCGCTGGAACCGCTCCGCGGCGGCGCGGGTGCTCGGCATCGACCGGCGCACCCTGTTCTCCAAGATCCGCACCTACGGGCTCGTGGGTCCCCTGCGTCCGGGGCCCGAGGCCGAGGAGGACGCGGAGGAGCCGCCCGCGTAGGCGCGCCCCGCGCGTCCCGGAGAGGGGCGCGGCGTCTCGCCGCGCACCGTCGGCAAACGTACACGCCGATCCCAGCTCGCCCCTGGGGTCATTCACCCCAGGTCACCTCCCCGGAGCGGACGCCGCGCGCGCAACCCCGCGATCCGACGCGGTGCGCCCCGCGGCACCGCGCTTGCTCTCCCGGGGGCCATCCGGAGCGGGCACGCAGGGGGCTGCGGCGAGGCGCCGCGGCAGGCCCATCCGGATCACAGACACGGAGATCCACCATGGATGCCTTGTTCCTCGCCCGGCTGCAGTTCGCCGTGACCGTCGGGTTCCACTTCATCTTCCCGCCCATCTCGATCGGGCTGGCGTGGATGGTCGTCGTCATCGAGTGGCTCGGCTGGAAGAAGGACGACGCCGAGTACCGCAGGCTCGCGCAGCTCGTCGGCAAGCTCCTCGCCATCACCTTCGCGGTGGGCGTCGCGACGGGCATCGTGATGGAGTTCCAGTTCGGCACGAACTGGGCGCGCTACTCCACCTTCGTCGGCGACATCTTCGGCGCGCCGCTCGCGGCGGAGGGCGTCTTCGCCTTCTTCCTCGAGTCCACGTTCATGGGGCTGTACCTCTTCGGCCGGAGCCGCCTCTCGAAGCGGATGCACTGGTTCTCGGCGCTGATGGTGGCGGTCGGCTCGACGCTCTCGGCGTTCTGGATCATCGTCGCGAACTCCTGGCAGCAGACCCCGGCCGGCTTCCACGTGGTGGACCTGCCCGGCGGCGGGCAGCGCGCCGAGCTCACGAGCTTCATGGACGCGGTCTTCAACCCCTCCACGATGCCGCGCTACCTCCACACCGTGACGGCCGCGCTCGTCACCGGCGCCTTCATCGTCGCCGGCGTCTCGGCGTGGCACCTCCTCAGGAACCGCGGCGCGGGCTTCGCGAGGAAGGGCGTCCGCATCGGCGTCGCCTACGGCCTCGTCTTCGCGGTCCTCGAGGCGATGCCCTTCGGCCACATGCACGCGCAGCAGGTCGCGCACACCCAGCCCGCGAAGTTCGCCGCCATCGAGGGGCTCTACGTGACGCAGGACGCGAAGGCCCCGATGGTGGTCTTCGGCGTGCCCTTCAGTTCGGGCGGCCCGCCGCCGAAGCCGGACCTCGCGGCGGCCATCGAGATCCCGGGCCTGCTGTCCTGGCTGGCGTTCGGCGACTTCAACGCGCCGGTGAAGGGGCTCGACGCCTTCCCCGAGGACGAGCGGCCGCCGCTCTGGCTCACGTTCGTCTCGTTCCACAACATGGTCGCGCTCGGCCTGTGGTTCATCGCGCTCATGGCGCTCGCGGCCGTCCGCCTCACGCAGGGGAAGCTGGAGGAGAGCCCGAGGGTCCTGAAGGCGCTCGTGTGGTCCATCCCGCTGCCGGTGCTGGCGTGCCAGCTCGGGTGGGTGGCCGCGGAGGTGGGGCGCCAGCCCTGGATCGTCCACCCCGGCGTCCAGGCCGACGGCACGTCCTTCGCCGGCCTGCGCACGGCGGTCGCGCACTCGGCGACGGTCGGCGTCCCGGAGCTCCTCACGTCCTTCCTCCTCTTCACCGCGATCTACCTGGGCCTGGGCGCGCTCTGGCTCACCCTCATGATCAAGAAGACCAGGCACGCCGCCGCGGCGGCCGTCTGACCGGGAGACCTGCCATGGACCTCAACCTGATCTGGTTCGTGCTCGTCGGCGTGCTCATCGCCGGCTACGCGGTGCTCGACGGCTTCGACCTCGGCATCGGCGCCCTGTCGCTCTTCGCGAGGTCCGAGGCCGAGCGCGACGTCCACGTCGCGGCGGTCGGCCCGGTCTGGGACGGCAACGAGGTGTGGCTGCTCACCGGCGGCGGCGCGCTCTTCGCCGCCTTCCCCGTCGTCTACGCCACCGTCTTCAGCGGCTTCTACCTCGCGCTCGTGCTGGTGCTCGTGGCGCTCATCGCCCGCGCGGTCTCGATGGAGTTCCGCGCGGCGATGCCCGAGCACAAGCGCGCCTGGGACCTGGCCTTCGGCGTGGGCTCCCTCCTCCCCGCCATCCTCTTCGGCGTGGCGGTCGGCAACGTGCTCCACGGGGTGCCGGTCGACACCGGCGCGGTCTGGAAGGGCAGCTTCCTCGGCCTCCTCAACCCGTACGCGATCCTGGTGGGCCTGGTCTCGCTCGCCATGTTCGTGATGCACGGCGCGGTCTACCTGCGGATGAAGTCGGAGGGGGCCCTCGAGGAGCGCATGGCGAAGGTCGCGGTCGGCGCCTGGGCCGGGTTCGTTGCGCTCTTCCTCGCCGCGACCGCCTGGAGCTACGTGGGCTCGCCCTTCCTCTTCGGGCGCCTCGCGAGCCCGCTCACGCTGGTCCTGCTCGCGGTCCTCGCGGCGGGGCTCGTCGGCGTGCCGGTCTTCACCCGCGCCGGCAAGACCGGGCGCGCGTTCCTCTCCTCGTCGGTGGTGATCGTGGCCGGGCTGCTCACGGTGGCGGCGAACGCCTTCCCGGTGCTCGTCCCGTCGAGCCTGGGCCTCGAGAAGAGCCTGACCGTCTACAACGCCTCCTCGTCGCCGCGGACGCTCACGACGATGCTCGTCATCGCGCTCCTCGGCGTGCCGGTCGTGATCGGCTACACGATCTTCGCGTACCGAGTCTTCCGCGGGAAGGCGAAGGCCGACGAGGGCTACACCGCCGCCGCGTAGCCTCCCGGCCGACGCCCGCCCCTCCGGGCGTTCCCACCATGGCCCGTCCGTCCTCTCCGTGGGGCGGGCGGGCCATGGACTCCGGGCAGGAGCAGGATCAGGAGCCGGATCAGGAACAGGAACAGGAACAGGAACTGCATCAGCGCCGCATCGGCATCGGCGCAGAGGGTCCTAGGTTCGGAGCGCGAGGGCGAGGAGCGCCAGGGCCGGCGGGACGCCCTGGACCACGGCCCCGAACCAGAAGTGGCGGTTCGAGGCGAGGAGCACGAGGGCGGCGCCGAGCATGGAGGCGCAGCCGAAGCCGACGAGGGCGGTCCCCGCGATCACCTGGTCCGCCGACAGCAGCCAGAGGCCCACGGCGAGCTCGAACGCCAGGAACAGGTTGTAGAAGCCCTGGTTGAACGCGAACTGCCGGACGATCTCGGCCTTCTCGAGCGACATCCCGAACGTCTTCTGGTGGATGGTGGGCTTCATCCACCAGACGCTCTCCTCGAGGAAGAAGAGGACGTGCGCCGCCGCCGCGACGATCGAGGACACCCAGAGGAGGACGGTCATTCCGGTCTCGTACCGGTCGTCCGCCCCATCGTCAACCGTGCCTCCCCGAGGGGGCGCGGCTAGAATGCGGGCGTGGAGAGGAAGCGCTTCGTCATCCTGGTGGCGGACTCGGTCGGCTGCGGCGCGCTGCCGGACGCGGCGGCGTACGGCGACACCGGCTCGGACACGCTCGGCAACACGAGCCGCGCGGTGGGCGGGCTCGCGCTCCCCAACCTCGGGCGGCTCGGGCTCGGGCACACGACCTCGATCCTCGGCGTGCCCGCCGACCCCGCGCCCGCCGGCTTCCACGGCAGGATGGCAGAGCGCTCGGAGGGCAAGGACACCATCACCGGACACTGGGAGATGATGGGCGTCGTGCTGCGCGAGGGGCTCGCCACGTTCCCGGACGGGTTCCCGCCGGAGATCATCGAGCCCTTCGTGGCCGCGACCGGCGTGCCGGGCGTGCTCGCGAACCGGGCGGCGAGCGGCACCGCGATCATCCAGGAGCTCGGCGAGGAGCACCAGCGCACCGGGAAGCCCATCGTCTACACCTCCGCCGACTCGGTCTTCCAGATCGCGGCGCACGAGGAGACGGTGCCGCTCGAGGAGCTCTACCGCTGGTGCAAGGTCGCCCGGGCCCAGCTCGACCGCCACCGCGTCGCGCGGGTCATCGCCCGGCCGTTCGTCGGCACGCCGGGCAGGTACGTCCGCACCTACCACCGCAAGGACTTCTCCCTCGCGACGCCGGCGCCCACGGTGCTCGAGGCGCTCGTCGCCGCGGGCGTGCCGGTCGTGGGCGTGGGCAAGATCCCGGACGTCTTCGACCGCAAGGGCATCACCGACGAGGTGCACACCGAGGGCAACGCCGACGGGCTCGCGAAGACCGCGGTGCTCCTCGACCGGGTGGACCACGGGCTCGTCTTCGTGAACCTCGTCGACTTCGACATGCTCTACGGCCACCGGAACGACCCCGCCGGCTACGCGCGCGCGCTCGAGGAGCTCGACCGGGCGCTGCCGGGCCTGCTCGCGAAGCTCCGGCCGGGCGAGGTCGCCGCGCTCACCGCCGACCACGGGTGCGATCCCACCACACCCTCCACCGATCACTCCCGGGAGTACGTGCCGCTCGTCGTCCACGCGCCGGGCCGCGGCGGCGGCGCGCTCGGCACGCGGGGCTCGTTCGCCGATCTCGGCGCGACGGTGGCCGAGTTCTTCGGGCTGCGCCCGGGCGTCGGCGAGAGCTTCCTGGGGGCGCTCCGGTGAGCGCGCTCGCGCCCGGCGCCGGCGAGGGGGCTCCGGCCGTCCTCGCGACCGCGCCCGTCGGCCCGGCGGTCGCGAGCTGGCGCGACCTCGCGCCCGCGGTGGGGTGGTACGCCGCGAACGGCGACGCCGTGCCCCGCCCGGACGTCCTCGGGCGCGCGCTGTTCGGCGTGGCCCAGGTCCTGCGCGGCGCGCGGCTCGTCGCGACCGACCCGGCGCTCCGGCGCGCCGCGCTCGTGCCCTCGCTCCTCACCATCGTGGGCTGCGGCGTCCTCGCCGCGTTCGCGACGGGCGAGGCCACCGACGGCGACCGGAACCCGCTGCCGACCTTCCAGGCCTACCTCACGACGTTCGTCGCGCTCTCCTCGATGCCGCCGACCCTGCTGCAGCGGATGTGGGTCAAGGTCGCGCTCGAGGCGCGGCGCGTGCTCGGGATGAGCCCGGGCGAGGAGGCGTTCGCGGGCGTCGGCCACGTGCGGGTGGTCGCGCACGAGCTCGTGAAGGCGGTGCGGCAGGCGGTGGTCGTCTCGATCGGCCTCGCCCCGCTCCTCGGCGTCGTCCGCGCGCTGCCCTTCGGCAAGCACGAGGCGGCGGCGCTCGCGGCCGCCTGGGCGTTCTACTGGGTCGTCATCGACGCGTTCGAGCTGCCGATCGAGGTCATCCCCGGGCCGCGCCAGGGCGGGCCGGTGCCGTGGTACGCGCGGCTCCTCGCCTGGGGCGGCGCGAAGCACCGGCTGCTCCGGCCAATCGGCTGGATGGGGCGGTTCCTCGCGCGCCTCACCGTCCCCTGGCACGAGGAGGTCCACGAGACCGAGCGGCGCCGGGTGGAGACCCTCGGCTTCGGCCTCGCCGTCGGCGCGCTCTGCGCAATCCCGGTGCTCGGGCTCTTCTTCCGCTCGGTCGCGATCGTCGGCGCGACGGGCCTCGTGCGCCTCGACGAGGCCGCTATCGCGGGGCCGCCGGAGGCGTCCCCGCCGTCGTCCCAGGAGATGCCGCCGTCCCAGGAGATGCAGCCGTCTCCGGAGAGGCAGCCGGAGCCGGACGCGCCGCCTCCTGCTCCGCCACCGCCTTGAGCTGGGCGAGCCCCTTCTCGAAGTCCTTCCCGATCATGGCGTCCATGTTCATGAAGACGCCGAAGGCCTTCTCCATGAAGCCGAGGTTGCCGGCCATCTTCCAGGAGACGCGCGTGCCGCCGCCCTCCGGCGAGAGCACGAAGTCGGTGTCGGCGCGGGACGCGAACGGCTCGATGAACTCGAGGTCGAGGCCGAGCCGCTCGCCGGGGCGGGCGTCCTTCACCGTCATGCGCCCCTTGCCGACGTCCTTGTTGCCCGACCACTCCTGCTTCGAGCCGACCGCGCCGGGCTCGCCCGCGTAGACGTTCTTCACGTTCGGGTCGAGCTTCGCCCACGGCGACCAGGACTCCCAGCGGTGGAAGTCGGCGAGTTCGGCGTAGACGACCGCGGGCGGGGCCGCGACGGTGATCTGGCGCTCGACGGCGTAGGTCGAGGGCCGGGTCGCGACGAAGCCGAGGAACAGGACGACGACCGCCACGGCGGCGAGCAGGATCTTGCGGAGCACGGAGACCTCCGGGGAGCAGGTGGGAGCGGCGGGCTGACCGCTCCTACCTGTCCAGGCCCGGGTCGGCGCGCACGGCCCGGCGGGGGCCCTACTTCGCGGCCGCCAGCGCCTCCTCGAAATCCTCCTGGATGTCGTCGATGTGCTCGAGGCCCGGCGAGACGCGGATGTGGTCGGGGGTGACGCCGGCGGTCACCTGCTCGGCCTCGGAGAGCTGGCTGTGCGTCGTCGACGCGGGGTGGATGACGAGGGTGCGGGCGTCGCCGACGTTCGCGAGGTGCGAGGCCAGCTTCACCGCCCCGATGAACTTCTTCCCGGCCTCGAGGCCGCCCTTGACGCCGAAGGAGAGCACGCCGCCGAAGCCGTTCCTGAGGTACTTGCGGGCCCGGGCGTGGTGCGGGTGCGACTCGAGGCCCGGGTAGGACACCCAGGTGACCTGCGGGTGCCGCTCGAGCCAGCGGGCGAGCGCGAGCGCGTTGTCGACGTGGCGCTGCACGCGGAGGGAGAGCGTCTCGAGCCCCTGCAGGAAGAGGAAGCTGTTGAACGGGGAGATCGCGGGGCCCTGGTCGCGCAGGCCGTCCACGCGGGCGCGGATGGCGAACTGGATGTTGCCGAACGGCCCCTTCGGCCCGAACACCTCGGAGAAGACGAGGCCGTGGTAGCCGGGGGCGGGGTCGGTGAAGAGCGGGAACTTGCCCGAGGCGCCCCAGTCGAACTTGCCGGAGTCGACGATCACGCCGCCGATGGACGTGCCGTGGCCGCCGATCCACTTCGTGGCCGACTCGACGACGATGTCGGCCCCGTGGTCGATGGGGCGGGCGAGGTAGCCGGCGGTGCCGAAGGTGTTGTCGACGACGAGCGGGATCCGGTGCTCGTGGGCGAGCGCCGCGAGCGCCTCGAAGTCCGGGATGTCGTAGCCCGGGTTGCCGATGGTCTCGACGTAGAGCGCCTTCGTCTTCGCGTTGATCTGCGCCTTCCAGGCGGCGAGGTCGTCCGGGCGGTCGACGAGCCGCACCTTGATGCCGAGGCGGGGGAGGGTGACCTTGAACTGGTTGTAGGTGCCGCCGTAGAGCTTCGAGGAGGAGACGAGCTCGTCGCCCGCCTGCGCGAAGGTGGTGATGGCGAGGAACTGGGCCGCGTGGCCGGAGGCCACCGCGAGCGCCGCGACGCCGCCCTCGAGCGCGGCCACCCGCTTCTCGAAGACGTCCTGCGTCGGGTTCATGATGCGGGTGTAGATGTTCCCGAACTGCTTCAGCGCGAAGAGGTTCGCGCCGTGCTCCGGCGAGTCGAAGGTGTAGGAGGTCGTCTGGTAGATCGGCACCGCCCGCGCGTTGGTGCCGGGGGCCGGGTCGGCGCCGGCGTGCACCTGGAGCGTCTCGAAGCGGGGCTTGCGGCTGGGCGGCAGGGCCATGGTCGTGCTCTCCGGGGGCTGCGTCGTCGGGACGGCGTGTCCGTTATGTAGGACGAGCAGCCTAAGTAACGGACGAAGGTTCGTCAAGGGCTGCGCGGATTTGTCGCCGGCGTCCGTCAAAGCGGACGTGGGGGCGGAAAACCGGAAACCGGCGGGAAGTCCCGGACTTGAAGGTTCTCCGGGCCGGGGCGCCGATCTAGAGTCGCGTCGCTCCGGAGGAACGACACCATGGCCGAGCCCCGCAACGTCCCAGAGCCTCTTCCTCGAACGCGTCGGGAGGTCGCCGGACGTCGAGGCCTTCCGGTTCCCCTCGAACGGCGGCTGGAGGAGCCTCACCTGGAAGGAGACCGAGGCCCGCGTGCGCGCGGTCTCGGCGGGGCTGAAGGCGCTGGGCGTCCGGAGCGAGCAGGTCTGCTCGATCCTCTCCTCCACCCGCATCGAGTGGCTCCTCGCCGACTACGGCATCCTCTGCGCCGGCGCGGCCACGAGCACCATCTACCCGAACACGCTGCCCGAGGAGTGTGCGTTCATCCTCGCCGACTCCGGCGCGGTGGTGGCCTTCGCCGAGAACGACGAGCAGGTCGCGAAGCTCCAGTCGCGCCGCGGGGAGCTCCCCGCGCTGAAGCACGTCGTCACCTTCGACGGGAAGGCGACGCCCGACGGCTGGGTGCTGACCTTCGCGGAGCTCGAGGCGCGGGGGCGCGCCGCCGACCAGGCGAGCCCGGGCGCGTTCGAGGAGGCGTGCGCGGCGATCCGGAACGACGCGCTCGCCACGATGATCTACACGTCCGGCACGACCGGCCGGCCGAAGGGCGTCGAGCTCACCCACCGGTGCTGGGTCGAGCAGTCCCGGTCGATCGAGGCCTCCGGCATCCTCTCCCACCCCGACGCGGTGCAGTTCTTCTGGCTGCCGCTCGCGCACGTGTTCGGGAAGATGATCGGCACCGCCCAGCTGCGGATCGGCTTCCCGACCGCCATCGACGGGCGGATCGAGAAGATCGTCGAGAACCTGGGCGTGATCCGGCCCACCTTCGTCTGCGCGGTGCCCCGCATCTTCGAGAAGGTTCACGCGCGCATCGTCACGAACGCCCGCGAGGGCGGCGGGGTGAAGGCGACGCTCTTCGAGTGGGCCGTCGGCGTCGGCAAGGCGTGCGCCGCCGCGCGGCGCGCCGGCGAGGCGCCCGGCCTCGCGCTCGCGGCGCAGCAGGTGCTCGCGGACCGGCTGGTGTTCCAGAAGGTCCGCGGCCTCTTCGGCGGCCGGCTCCAGTTCTTCGTCTCCGGCTCGGCCCCGCTCTCGCGGGAGATCGCCGAGTTCTTCGAGGCGATGGGCGTCATCATCCTCGAGGGCTACGGGCTCACCGAGTCCTCGGCGGCGACGCACGCGAACCTGCTCGGGCGCCGCAAGCTCGGCACCGTGGGCCCCCCGTTCCCCGGCGTGGAGGTCAAGATCGCCGAGGACGGCGAGATCCTCATGCGCGGGCCGTGGATCATGCGCGGCTACAAGGGCCTGCCGGACCAGACCGGCGAAGCGCTCGACGCCGACGGCTGGCTCCACACCGGCGACGTCGGGAACGTGGACGCGGACGGGTTCCTCACCATCACCGACCGCAAGAAGGACCTCATCAAGACCTCCGGCGGCAAGTACATCGCGCCCACCGAGCTCGAGCAGCGGATCAAGACCTACTCGCCGCTCCTCTCGCAGGTGGTGGTGCACGGCGACCGGCGGAACTACTGCACCGCGCTCGTGACCCTCGACCCCGAGGCGCTCAGGAAGTGGGCCGTCGCGCAGGGGAAGCCCGGCGTGGCCGAGGACCTCGTGAAGCTCCCCGAGCTCCGGGCCGAGGTCCAGAAGCTCTTCGAGCGGCTCAACGCCACGCTCCCCAAGTTCGCCACCGTGAAGAAGTTCACGGTCCTCCCCCGCGAGTTCACCGAGGGGGAGGGGCTCGTGACCCCCAGCCAGAAGCTGAAGCGCAAGGCCATCGAGCAGCGCTACAGGGCGGAGCTCGACTCGATGTACCGCGAGCCGATCACGATGTAGCGGGGCGCGGGGCCCTCCTCGGCCCGCGCGCCCCCGCTCCTCACAGCGACCTCAGGTACTGCACGAGGTCCGCCTTCTCCGCCGCGGTGAGCCCCAGCGCGCGCCGGGCGTCGTAGACGTCCACCACGTCCTCGAGCGTCGCGGCCGTGCCGTTGTGGAAGTACGGCGGGTGCTGCCAGACGCCGCGCAGCGGCGGGGTCCGGTACTGCTTCGTCGCGCTGCGCGAGGCGTAGCTCGGCACGCCGGCCGGCTCGGGCTCGCCCATCGCGTCGGAGACCGGGTGCAGGCGGACGTTCGCGTCGGTGAGCTGCGGGCCCGAGTGGCACGTCGCGCAGGTGCCCTTGCCCTCGAACACGGCCCGGCCGCGCGTCGCGGCGGCGGCGTCGAACGAGCCGGGGGGCGGCGGCGGCGCCGGGAGCGAGAGCTGGTACGCCTGCAGCGCGGGCAGCTTCGCGCTCACGAGGTCGTCGCCGCCGTTCGTGACGCTCACGCCGGTGCGCGCGTCGGAGAAGGAGCCGTGCCCGCCCATCTGCGTCACGGCGACGTAGCGGTTCCAGTACGCGATCTCGTCGCCGTCGCCGGTGGAGGTGATGCGCGAGACGCCGTCGAGGCCGTACGCGGGCGGGATGACCTGCGGGCCGTTCTTGCCGTCCAGGTTGAAGCGCGGGTCGTACCTCCCCGGGCCCCAGGACCCGAACACCGCCTTCGTGGGCCCGTCGAGGGCGGGAGAGAGCGAGACGATCGCGCCCACGTCGAGGTCGCGGTTGGGCCAGCCGTCGAGGCGCTTGCCGACGCCGGGCGCGAACGAGTCGTCCACGGTCGAGTGGCACAGCGCGCAGGTGACGCCGACGCGGGTCAGCTGCTTCGCGCCGCCGACGGTCTCGACCTTGCCCTTCACGCCCACCACCGCGTCGAGCTCCAGGAGGGAGAGGGTGGTCGCGGGGTCGGTCAGGCTGATGGACCCGTCCTGGATGCCCTGGACCACCGCGGGCGGGAGGGCGTCCGCGTCGACCTTGAGCCCCACCGAGAGCGCCGTCGCCGGGGCCACGGTGGCGAGCGGCTGCTCGAGGTGCAGGGCGTCGGTCCACTTCGACTCGTCCCCGAAGGTGTCGAAGCGGAAGGTCTGCTTGCCCTGCTCGAGCTGGGCGCGGTCGTCCTTGCGGTCGTTCCCGCATGCGGCCGCCCCGGCCACCGCGAGGGCCAGGAGGGCAAGCGTGGGCTTCGTGGTCATCGAACACTCCGATCCGGGCGCGTCGCCGGCGGAGCCCGGCGATCGCTGCTGGATTGGAGTGTCCGGGACGGCCCCCGGTTACATGGCGCCGCGCGAGCTCAGCGCGGCCAGAGCCAGCCGAACGTGCCCGCCATGACGAGGGCGTACAGCACGCCGTCGATCGCGACGTTCACCCACGACCGCCAGGGCTTGCCGTACCAGATGCTGTCGAACGCCGGGGCGAGGGCGTAGGTCATGAAGCCGATGGTGAAGGTCAGCCGGAACACGGCGTGGTAGCCCGGCGCGGCCGCGCCGAAGGCCCGGAAGACCACGTAGGCCGTGAAGAACGAGATCACGAGCTCGAGCAGGAACGAGAGGCCGAGGTTGCGGCCGAACGAGAAGGGTCCGCGCGGCACCACGGTGATGAAGCCCGACGGCCCCGCCGCCCAGCGGGCGAGGAACTCGGGCGAGCGCCGCTGGGCCGGGTCGGTGGGCTCCGGGAACGCGTAGAGGCCCGCCGGGGCGTCGCGCAGGGCCGCCTGCAGCGCGCGCTCGTCCGGCGCCCGCGACCACGGGTTCTTGTGGTGGGGCAGCAGCATGTTCGAGACCGCGGAGGTCACGAACACGAGCACCGTGGACACGAGGATGGCGAGCCAGGACGCGGCGAGGAACGTCATGCGACCTCCGGTGAGGGTCCCCGAGGTTTGTACGCGGGCGGCGCCGGGCGCTCAAGGGGCGCGGGCGCGCCCGGTGCGCCGGTCCCCGAGCCCCGCCAGACCGGTGCGCGACGCGGGCCCGCCCGACACAATGCGGTCGGGCTCGAACCCGAGAGGAAGGTCCGCGTGAACGTGTCGCTGTGGATCCTGCAGGTCCTGCTGGCGCTGGCGTTCCTGGCCCACGGGTGGCTCTTCCTGGCGCCGCCGCCGGACGTCGCGGTCCAGATGGACGCGAACCTGCCGCGCTGGTTCCAGGTCTTCATGGGCGTCGCGGAGCTCGCGGCGGCCGCGGGGCTCGTCCTGCCCGGCCTGATCCGCATCCAGCCCCGGCTCGTCCCTGCGGCCGCCGCCGGGGTGATGATCGTCACGGCGAGCGCGTCGGTCTTCCACCTGTCGCGCCACGAGTGGAGCTCCGCGGCGACCACGGCCGTGCTCCTCGCGCTCGCGACCTTCGTCGCCTACGGGCGCGCGCGGGTGCGGCCGATCCCTCCGCGCTGAGCGGCCGTGCCGAGCCCGACCGTCCCCTCGCACCGGGAGGTCCTCAGGACCTACGTGATCCTGACGGCGCTCTCCACGGTGGCCTCGTCGCTGATCTGGGGCATCAACACGCTCTTCCTGCTCGACGCCGGCCTCTCCGTCGGGGAGGCGTTCGCGGCGAACGCCTTCTTCACCCTGGGGCAGATGCTCTTCGAGGTCCCCACCGGCGTGGTGGCGGACACCTCGGGGCGGCGGCGGTCCTACCTGCTCGGCGCGGCCACGCTCCTCGTCTCGACGCTCCTCTACCTCATGGCCTGGTGGGTGCGCGCGCCGCTCTGGGCGTGGGCGGCGTCGTCGATCCTGCTCGGGCTCGGGTTCACGTTCTTCTCGGGGGCGACCGAGGCCTGGCTCGTGGACGCGCTGCGCGCGACCGGCTACCCGGGCCGCCTCGACGCGGCGTTCGCCCGCGGCCAGGTGGCCCAGGGGGCGGGCATGCTCGCGGGGTCGGTCCTCGGCGGCGTGATCGCGCAGGCCACCAGCGTCGGCGTGCCGTACGCGCTGCGCGCCGCCCTGCTGGTGGTCACCTTCGCCGTCGCCCACCGGTCCATGCGCGACCTCGGCTTCACGCCCGCGCCCGGCACGGTGCGCGGTGCGATCGGGGTCGTCCTCCGTGCGTCCGCCGCGCAGGGGCTCCGGCGGCCTCCGATCCGGTGGGTGATGCTCGCCGGCATGGTCGCGGGCGGCGTACCCATCTTCGGCTTCTACGCCGCCCAGCCCTACCTGCTCGCCCTCCGGGGCGAGCCGCGCTCGTTCGCGGTCGCGGGGCTCGCCGCGGGGCTCGTCGCGGTCGGCCAGATCGCCGGCCCCGCGCTCGCGCCGGCGCTGCTCCGGGTGTTCCCGCGGCGGACCGACGTGCTCCTCGCCTCGACCGTCGCGAGCGCGGCGCTCCTCGCGGGGATGTGGCTCGCCACGAGCTTCGTCGCGGTCCTGGTGCTCCTCGGCGCGTGGGCCGTCACCTGGGCGGCCGCGTACCCGGTCCGCCAGGCCTACCTCAACGCGCTCATCCCCTCGGCCCAGCGCGCGACGGTGCTCTCCCTCGACAACCTGCTGGCCTCCGGCGGCGCCGCGGTGTCCCAGCCCGCGCTCGGCCGCGCCGCGGACGCCTGGGGCTACCCGGCCGCCTACGCCGCGACGGCCGCGCTCGAGCTCCTCGCCGTGCCGTTCCTCCTGCTCGCACGCCGGGAGCGCGCGCCCGCCGAGCGGGACGAGGCCGCACCGGGCGCCTGACCCGCGGCGCCTGCGCCGCTCCGCGCCGCGGAAGCCCCGGCCGCGAGGCCGGGGCTCCCCCCGGGCCGGTGGCCCGGTCGTCGCGCGGAGGGCGCCCGGCTACTTCGTGACCTCGATCCGCGTCGCGTGCCGGTCGCCGTCCTTCTCGCTGAAGGCGGCGCGCACCTCGGTGCCCTCGCGGAGGTCGCGGGTCGAGGACCGCTTGCCGTCCACGGTCACGGAGGTGCCGGAGTCGACCTTGAGGTGGACGTCGCGGGTCTCGCCCGCCGGGCGCAGCACGAGCTCGTCGCCGCTCGAGCGCACGATCCGCCCCGTCACGGAGGTCGACCCCGCCGTCGCGGCGCGGTCCGCGTGCTCGGCCTCGGTCTCCTCCTTGCGCTCCTTCGCCTGCGCCTTCGCGAGGTCCTCGCGCTCGTCACGCGTCGCCTTGGCGGTGTCCGCCTGGTGATCGCGGCGCTCCTCCGCGAGGTCCTTGCGCTTCTCGTTCACGTCCTTCTGCGCGTCGGCCACGTCCTTGCGCTCGGCGCGCGCGCGGTCCTGATCGCTCCGCTGACAGGCGGGGCCGGCCAGGAGTGCCACCACCGCGCCGGACATCCAGAGCATGCGTCGAAGTTGCATGGGTTCCTCCCCGGGGGTTCCCGGAACGGGTTCGAGGATCCGAAGATGGGCGCGCGCGTGGACTCGCGCCTGCCTGGCCGGGCCCTGGGCCGGCGGTGGCCTGGCGCGTCGCGGTGCGGCCCGCCTACGTCCCCTCCCGCGCCCCCTCGGCGAGCGCGGTCTCGAGGCGCTGCAGCGCCTCCCGGGCCTGCTCGAGGTACCGGACCTCGACGCCGCTCGCGGCGGCGTAGGAGAGGCTGTCGCGGTACTCGGTCACCGCCTTCGTGAGGAGCACGCGCAGGCGGGGATCCTTCCGGAGCTCGGCGCGGTACGCGGAGACCTGCTCCTCGGTCAGGCCCGCCGGCACCGGCGCGTCGAGGAGCTGCGAGCGGAGCGCGTCGTAGAGCTCGCCCACCCGGATGCCGGACGACACCGCCCAGGCCTCGTCGTGGTAGCGGACCGCCTTCAGGTAGTGCGTGCGCGCGGCGACGAGCATCTCGGCCTTGGCGCGGAGCTGCCCCTCGAGCGCGTCGCCCTCCGCCTTCGAGGGATCGAGCGGCAGCGCGAGGAACCAGGTCCGGTAGACCTCGCCGAGGTAGTACTCGGCCTGGGCCGCGAAGTACTCGTCGACCCGGGCGCGGTCGTGCGCGGTCTCGAAGACGCCGAGCGCCCGCTTGAGCGACGACTCCGCCTCGGGGCCGCGCTGGAGCTCGAGCTCGACCACCCCGCGCTGCACGAGCGCCCGGACCATCTCGTTCGCGGGGAGCTCGGTGCGCGCGGCCAGCCGGTCGAGCTTCGCGCGGGCGTCCTCGAGCCGATCGAGGTGGTAGAGGCACTCGGCGGTCCGGAACGAGGCCTCGACGGCGTCCGGCCCGGTCCAGCCCTTCTCGAGCGCCTGGAAGCGCTCGAGCGCGAGCGACCACTGCTCGGTGCGCTGGTACGCGAGCCCCGCGTCGTACAGCGCCGCGGGCACGTGCTTCGAGGCAGGGTGGAGGTCGACCACCCGCGAGAACGCCGCGGCCGCGCGCGGGTAGTCCTTCGCGGCGTAGGCGGCCGTGCCGATCGCGAAGAGCTCCTCGTCGTTCTTCCCGGCGAGCTCGACGTCGAGCGGCGTCGCGACGACCTCCTCGGGCGCGAAGGTGACCCGCTCGGGCGGCGGCGCGCCGGGCGCGGTGGCGGGGCGGGCGGTGGCGCAGCCCGCGGCGAGCACGGTCGCGGTGATCCCGGCCGCGGCGAGGAACGTGAGGGGGACGCGGTTCATCCGGGGATGACCTCCAGCCAGACGGAGCGGGTGCGGGGGCCGTCGAACTCGCAGAGCTGGATGCCCTGCCAGGTGCCGAGGGCGAGGTCGCCGTCGCGGACGAGCAGGCTGACCGAGCTGCCGACCAGCGAGGCCTTCACGTGGGCGTCGCTGTTCCCCTCGCCGTGCCGGTAGCGGCCGCGGGCCGCCGCACGGGGGACGGCGTTCTCGAGCGCGAGGAGGAGGTCGTGCTTCACGTCCGGGTCGGCGTTCTCCTGGATCGTGACGCCGGCGGTCGTGTGCGGCACGAACACCACCGCGAGCCCCGCGCGCACACCCGAGGCCCGCACGGCCGCGCGCACCTCGTCGGTGATCTCGACGAGCGCGGTGGGGGCGGGGGTCCTGACCTCGAACGGGGGGAGCTTCACCGTGTCGATAGTATCAGAGCCGCTCCGCCAGCCTGGCGAGCCCCGCCAGGTCGTGAACGTCGGTCTCCAGGCGCGGGAGGACCACCCGCGGGGACTCCGGCATCGACGCGAAGAGCCGCTCGAGGGCCGCCCGCTCGGCGACCGCCAGGGCTTGGTGGTCGGCGAGGGTCTCCGCGAGCCGGCGGGCGAGCGCCCCGTCGCCGGCGCCCGCGGCCCGGAGCGACCCCTCGAGGTCGGCCGCGGAGGGCAGGGGGGCCCGCCCCTCCCACAGGTCCGGCGTCACGCGGTTCGCCACGAGCCCCGCCACGGGCATCGCCTCCTCGCTGAGCCGTTCGTGGAAGGCGATCGCCTCGTCGATGGAGGCGTGGCTCGGCGAGGCGACGAGCAGGAAGCCCACCTCGGGCCGGGAGAGCAGCGCCCGCACCGCGGCGGCCCGGCCCTTGAAGCCCTCGTACATGCCCTGGAAGTTCTGCAGGAACTCGCCGAGGTCCTCGAGCACGTGCGCGCCGGTGAAGCGCGCGAGCACCTTCGCCATGTAGCCGCCGCCGAGCTGCGCGAGCCTCAGGCCCAGGCGCCCCGCGCCGAGCGCGGGCCCGAGCACGCGCCGGGCGGCGTCGTTGCCGACGAAGTCGAGGATCCGGTCCGGCGCGTCGAGGAAGTCGAGTGCGTGCGCGGTGGGCGGCGTGTCGAGGACGATGAGGTCGTAGTCGCGGTCGGTGGCGAGCTCGTAGAGCTTCTCCATCGCCATGTACTCCTGCGAGCCGGCGAGGGCCGACGACATCTGCTGGTACAGCCGGTTCTGGAGGATCCGGTCGCGGCGGGCCGGATCGGGCGCGTGGCGCGCGACGAGCTCGTCCCACGTCCGCTTCACGTCGAGCATCATCGCGAAGAGCTGGCCCTTCGGCTCGAGGCCCGCCGCCCGGAATGCCTCGGCGGGCACCCGGGTCTCGGCGTTGCCGAGCGCACCCAGGCCGAGCGCGTTCGCGAGCCGGCGGGCCGGGTCGATGGTGCAGACGAGGGCCTTGCCGCCCTCGAGCGCGCGCTCCACCGCGACCGAGGCCGCGACGGTGGTCTTGCCCACCCCGCCCGCGCCGACGCAGACGACGATGCGCCGCCGGTCGAGCGCGGCGCGGAGCTCAGGGCGCCGGCTCACGGCGCGGCCCCCTTCCCGAGCTCCCCGGCGACGCGGTCCACCGCCTCGGGCCCCCAGGTCGACAGGCCGAGGAGGGGCAGGACGTAGGTCGGCAGCGCGAGCGTCTCCCGGGCGCGGGCGAGCTCTCGCCCGGCGATCTCGGCGCGGAGCGCCTGCAGCACGGCGGCCCGCGCGGCGGGCCCCACCGGCGGCGGCGCGGCCTCGAGGGGCGAGAGCCGCTCGCGCTCGGCGGGTGTGAAGCGGGTGGCGGGCATGGCGTTCACCACGAGCGCCGCGCGCGGGAGCTCGAGCGCGGCGAGCTCGTGGTCGAGGTCGATCGCCTCGTTGACCGGCATCTCCTCGGGGAGCGTGACCACCACGATGCCGGTGTGGGCGGGGTCGGTCAGCATCGCCCGCATCCACTGCGCGTCCGAGTGGAGCGGCCCGGCGGGGACCGTCGCGAGCAGGGCCTGCGGCACGCGCAGGAGCTGGACCGCGTGGCCGGTCGCCGGGGCGTCCAGGATGACGAGGTCCCAGCGGAGCTTCGCCGCTTCGCCTCGCGGCGTGCGGTCGCGGACCTTCGCCTCGTAGAGCACCTTGCCGAGGATGACGAGCTCGGCGAGGCCGGGGACGGCGCGCAGGAAGTAGCGCATCACCCGGTTCTCGAAGACGGCGTCGTAGATCGCCCTGAAGCGCAGGACCATCACGCCGTACTCGCGCATCGCGGCGGGCGGCTGCACGTTCACGGTGTGGAGCCCCGGCCGGACCTCGCGGGCGATCGGCCCGGAGGGGCGCGCGCCGAGGAGCGGGGCGATCCGCTCCTGCGCGTCGGCCTCGCACACGAGGACCTTCTTCCCCGCGCGGGCGGCCCGGAGCGCGAGGGCGGCCGCCACCGTGGACTTCCCCACGCCGCCCTTGCCGGTCACGACGAGGAGGCGTCGATCGAGCGGGTCGGGGGCGGCCACGAGGCTTGACAAGCTAACCCCGGGGAGGGGATGAGTCCACACATGCCGCTGTCGGACGTGCTCTCGAATCCGCTGCTCCGCCGCGCGCTCGCCGCCGGCGAGGACGGGGTGGGCAAGGTCGTGGGGAAGCTGCTCGCGAGCCCGACCCTGACCACCGGCGTGAGCACGCTCGTGAGCGGCGCGCTCCAGGCCCGCCGCACCGTCGAGGGCGGGCTCCAGAAGGCCATCCAGGCGGCGCGGCTCCCGTCCCAGGAGGACGTCGAGGCGCTGCGGCAGCGGCTCGACGAGCTCGAGTCGATGATCGACGGCATGTCCGAGCAGGTCCGGCGCGCCCCCGCGCCGCGGACCGGCGAGGACGACCCGGTCGATCGCTAGGCGCCCTCCCGTGCGGCGCATCGCCTTCGTCAACGAGAAGGGCGGCACCTGCAAGACCACGCTCTGCGTGAACGTGGCGGCGTGGCTCGCCGGGCGCGGGCACCGCGTGCTGGTCGTGGACATGGACACCCAGGGCCACGCGGGGAAGTCGCTCGGCGTGGACGTCCGCGGCCTCAGGCCCACCGTGTTCGAGTGGCTGGTGGGCACCGCCCCGATCGGCGAGGTGGCCCGGCCCACCGCGATCGAGCGGCTCGAGCTCGCCCCCGCCAACAAGGAGCTCGCGGCGCTCCCGGTCGCGCTCGCCTCCGCGCCGGACCGCGCCGACCGGCTCGACCGCCGCCTCGACGCGCTGCCGGCGGGCCGGTGGGACTACGTGCTCGTGGACGCGCCGCCCTCGGTCTCGCTCGTCACCGAGAACGTCCTCGTGGGCGCGCGCGAGCTCGTCGTGCCGGTGGCGCTCACCTACCTCGCGCTCGACGGCTG
The DNA here is from genome assembly GCA_047602405.1 of Anaeromyxobacteraceae bacterium. GTDB lineage: Bacteria > Myxococcota > Myxococcia > Myxococcales > Anaeromyxobacteraceae > Anaeromyxobacter. The sequence goes on along the minus strand of JASGHJ010000002.1, from coordinate 3,294,416 downwards.
CGCCGAGATCGTGCGGAGCCTCGAGGCCCTCCGGGAGGAGCGGGGCACGGCGCCCGAGCTCGCCCTCGTCGTCCCGACCCTCAGCCGCCGCACCCAGCTCGCGGCCGAGATCCTCGAGAAGCTCCGCCAGCACTTCCCCACCAAGCTGGCCCGCACGGTCCTGGGGTGGTCGGTGAAGATCGACGAGGCCCAGAGCCACGGGCGCACCATCTTCGAGCACGCCCCCCGCTCGAGCGGCGCGAAGGAGCTCGCGGCCATCGCGGCCGAGATCGACCGGGCCGGGCGCGCGGAGCGGGCGGCCTGAGCCGCCGCTACGTACCCGTACCCGTACCCGATCCCTGTCCCGTTCCCGCTCCCGGTCCCGTTCTCGGTCCCGTTCCCGGTCCGGATCCTGGTCCTGGTCCGGGTCCGGGTCGCTCCGTTCGTCCTGAGCGTAGGCCTGCCGCAGGCAGGCCGTAGTCGAAGGACGTCGGGCATACGTGTCCGTGGGAGCCAAACGGGCCTCCGCGACAGCGCTTGCTCGGACGGGTTTGAGACGGAACGGATCGCCGGAACCGGGGCTGTTCCACGGCGGTGATCGCGCAGCAGGCCTGCGGACCATGTGCGCGTGACGGCGTCGCGCGCTTCGCGCGCAGCGCCGTCCCCGCGCGATGGTTCCTTGGCCTGCAATGCGAGATGTGGTGACGGTACCTCGCCCGTCGCTCGCTGCGCGCTGCTGCGGAGGCCCGTTTGGCTCTCGGGGGTGGAGAATGGTCGGCGGCCGAAGTTGCGAGGTGCAGGTGATGAACTGACGGTGAGGGCGGTGGAGGGCGGTGGAGGGCGGTGGAGGGCGGTGAGGGCGGAGAGGGCGAGGCGGTGAGGCGCGTGAGGCGCGTGAGGCGCGTGAGCTGGTGAGGCGGCTGTGAGCGCGAAAGCGCGGACCGGCGACCCTCCAACACGGCTTCCCACCGTTCACCGCACTCTTCACCGTCAGTTCCGCACTTGCACCCGGCATCCACGGCCGGCCGCAGTTCAAATCCGTCCGAAGGCGAGACGTGCCCCCGCAGCGCCGGCCGGCGGAGGTCGGGCTCTCCACGTCTCCAGGATCCCAGCGAATGCAGGCCAAGGGATGTGGGCGTGTGACGGCATGGCGCGCGAAGCGCGCTGTGCCGTCACGCGCAACTCAACCGCAGGCCTGCCGCGGCCTCGACGATCGCAGCGGCCCCGGTCCCGGGCGTCTGTACCATACACGGACCGACGCAGCCGGCCGGCGTCGCGGGGGCGCGTCGAGCCCCCACGGACACGTTCGCCGTCAGAACTGCGGGGGCGCGTCGAGCCCCCACGGACACGTTCGCCGACAGAACTGCGGGGGGCGCGTCGAGCCCCCACGGACACCGTCGGCCAACAGCGCTGGAGTGACCGCGAGGAACTACTCCTTCCGCTCGTCGAGGCGCTTCTCGAGCTCCTCGATCCGCTTCGCCATCTCCTCAATCTGCCGGCGGGCGTCGCCCATGCTGGAGACGCCCTCGATGGCGGAGCGGACGCGCTCGTCGATCCGCTTCTGCACGGCGGCGACGGCCTCCTGCGAGGCGGTGACGAGCTCCTTCGCCCGGTCGCCGGTGGCGACGCCCCGCTCGAGCAGCGTGCCGAGCTGGTGCTCGGCGACGGCGCGGACGGCCTCGACCTTGCCGCGCAGGTCGCCGCGCGCGCCCTCGACGAGCCGCTGGGCGACCTCGCCGCCGTAGCGGATGAGGTCCCGCAGCGTCTCGAGGCTCATCTTCGAGGTCTTCTTCTCCTCCTCGAAGATGATCTGCGCGAGCGTGACGGACGTGAGGTCGTCCTTCGTCCGGTTGTCGATGACCTTCACCTCGGCGCCCGCCTTGATCATCTCGGCGATCTCGTCGAGCGTGACGTAGCGCGACTCGACCGTGTCGTAGAGCTTGCGGTTCGTGTACCGCTTGATGATCTTCGGCTCGCGCGCGGGGGCGGGCGCTTCGGAGTCGGCGACGGGAGCGCTCTCTTCGGTCATGGGGTCTCCGAGGTGAAGTCCAAGTGCGCGATAGCACGGGATTGTTGAGGGGCTGGCGCTTGGTGTCAAGACGTCCGTCGTGTAGTCTCCGCGAACCAGGCCCGAGCGGCCGGTCGAACGAATGATCGTCGTCTGCACGCGATGCCAGGCGAAGTTCCGGGTGGCCGACGAGCGCGTCGGTCCGCGCGGCGCGAAGGTCCGCTGTTCGCGCTGCCAGACCGTCTTCCTCGTCCATCGGGACCTGGGCTCCGTGCCGATCGAGGCCGCGCCTCCGGGCACGCCCGAGCCCCGCGAGGCGCCGCCGCCCCCCGCGCCGGAGGCCCAGCCCCGCGGAGCCTTCGAGATCGACCTCGAGCCCGGACGCTCCGAGGCCTCGACCATGGGGGCGGACTTCCACGCCGCCCCCGACCCGTTCGGCGGGGCCGACCCGTTCGCGTCGTCCGGCGCCCCTCCTCCCTCCGTTCCGTCGCTCGAGGATCCGTTCGCCGCGGCCGCGGCGGCCGAGGCGCCGGTGGGGCACGCGGCCGACGCCGACCCGTTCGCCGCGGTGATGGCGCCCCCCGCGCCGCCTCCGGACTTCTTCGGCGGCCACGGCATGCCGCACGGCGGGGATCCGGACCCGTTCGCGCTCGGCCCCCCCGGCCCGGAGCCGATGGCGCCGACCCCCCCGCCCATCGCCTCCCCGACCCAGCTGCCGGTCACCGACCTCTCGGACCTCATGGGCGGGATGGTCGAGCCTCCGCCCCCGCCGCCACCGGAGGGCGAGGCCTCCGACCCCGACTTCGCGCTCGACGCGCGGGCCGCGCCGCGCCCGCGGGTGACCGCGCTCGAGGCCGCGACCGAGGCCGCCGAGGTGAACGTGGCGGCCGCCGTGGCGAGCAGCCGCCAGGAGCAGTCCTTCTACGCGGGCCCCGACGACGCGGCCCTCAAGCTCGCCACCGAGACGACCGAGCCGCCCCCGGGCCTGCCGCTGCCCTCGGAGGTCCCGACCCCGGTCCACGGCACCGCCGCCCTCGCGCCGGAGCCCATGCTCGCGCCGCCGCCCCCCGCGCCCGCCCGCGGGCGGGTCCGGGCGCCGGAGGCGAACGAGCGCGACGCCGAGCTCGCGGCGCGCACCATCGCGCAGAAGCTCCCGCGGCTCCGCCGCGCCTCCCGCATCCGCAAGATCCTCCTCAACGCCGCCGCGCTCGTCGTGCTCGTGCTGCTCGCGACGGCGCTCCTCGTGCTCGTCCGCACGCGCGGCAAGCTCGAGCCCGGCGCGCTCCGGCCCTCCGCGGTGCTGCGCGCCCTCGGCGGCAAGCCCCTCGGCACGTTCGCCGTCGTCGAGGTGACGAGCGGGGCCTACGAGCGCGCGAAGGGGCCGCCGCTCCTGTTCGTGCGGGGCCGGGCGGTGTCGCGGGCGGCCGCGCCGGTGCGGGCGCTCGCCGTGAACGTCGAGGTCGTGCTGCGCGGGGAGGTCGTCGCGCGCGGCCGGGCGCTGGCAGGCGCGGTGCCGACGCCCGAGGAGCTCTACGCCGTCCCGGACGCGGCCGCGCTCGCCGGGATCTCGCGGGCCGCCGAGGCGAGGGCGCCCACCCAGGTGAAGCCCGGCGAGGAGGTGCCGTTCCTCGTGGCCATCGCCGACTACCCGCGCGACGTCGAGGGCGCCGCGCTGCGCCTCTCGGTGGCGGAGGGTGCGCCGGGGGGCGGTCCGTGACGCTCGCCGCCGGCGACCCGGGCGAGGCGGCCCGGACGCTCGCCCGGCGGCTCGCCGCGCTGGAGGAGGGCCGGATCCGGGCCCGCGCCGCGGCGCGGGCGCTCGGCGCGTTGCCGCCACGCGACGGGCTCCGCGTCGTCGCGGCGCTCATCCGGGAGGAGGCGGTGGACGCGCGCGTCGCGCTCTCCGCGGTGGCGCAGGCGCTCGCGGATCCCGAGCCGGAGCTCCCGTACCTCTGGCGCGCCGACCTCTACTCGGCGGCCCAGGAGGACGGCGCCGCCGAGGTGATGGCGCTCCTCCTCACGCCGCCGCCGCTCAAGGTGTACGAGGAGCCGCGCGACAAGGCCGACCAGCGGCTCGCGAAGCTCACCCTCGGGCACAAGAAGGCCTTCGCGCGCTCGCACCGCGATCCCGACCTCCTCGCCCGGCTCGCGGCCGAGGGCGAGCCGGTCGTGGTGCGCGAGCTGCTCCGCAACCCGCTCCTCACCGAGGCGTTCGTGGTCCGCATCGGCGCCCGGCGGCCGTGCCGGCCGGCGACGCTCCGCTGCATCTTCGAGTCGCGGTGGCGGACCCGCCCCGCGGTCGCGATGGCGGTGGTGCGCAACCCCTACGCGGAGCCGGAGATCGCGGTGAAGCTCGTCCCGGCGCTCTCGTCCGCGGACCTGCACGACGTCGGCCGGGACCCCGCGGTGCACCCGCTCGTGCGCGGGTTCGCGCTGCGCCTGCGGCAGGGCCGCCGGTCAGCCCTCGCCGGGCGGCCGGGCGCCGCCGCGGGCCCGGCGGCGGTCGAAGAACCGACCGATCGCGTCGCCCGCGGCGGGGATCCGCAGCGGGACGAGGACCAGGGCGGCCACGAACAGGACGATGAGCCCGATGTCGAGCATGGCGAGTGACCCCAGGATAGCGGGCGGCGCCCCCGCGCGCCACGGCCGTCCGCGGGTGCTCGGCCACCGCGGCGCCAGCGCGGACGCCCCGGAGAACACGCTGGCGGCGTTCCGGCTCGCGATGGAGCAGGGGGCGGACGGCGTGGAGCTCGACGTCTGGCGCTGCGCCACGGGCGAGCTCGTGGTCGTGCACGACGAGGACATGCGGCGCACCGGCGGCGCGCCGCTCTCGGTGCCCGGCTCGAGCTTCAGGGAGCTGCGCGCGCTCGACGCGGGAGGGTGGAAAGGGCCGCGGTTCGCGGGCGAGCGGGTGCCGCGGCTCGAGGAGGTGTTCGAGGCGCTCCCGGGCGCGTTCGTGAACGTGGAGCTCAAGTCCCGGGGCAGGAGCGACCTCGAGGCGGCGCCGGCCGCGGCCGAGGTGATCCGCGCGGCCCGCGCGGCGGACCGGGTGATCGTGTCGTCGTTCGACTGGTGGCTCGTGGCGGCCTTCCGGCGGGCGTCGCCGGAGATCCCGGTGGGCCTCCTGCTCGAGGGCTCCCGCCTCTGGCCCCTCCGGCTCGCGCTCGGGCTCCGGCTCCTCGCGCCCGCCGCCGTGCACCCCGACCGCGCGCTCGTCACCCCGGAGCGGATGGCCACCTGGCGCGCCCGCGGCCTCGGCGTGAACGTCTGGACGGTCGACGGCGAGGACGAGCTCCGCCGCCTCGCCGCGCTCGGCGCGACCTCGGTGATCACGAACGCGCCCGGGAAGGCGCTCGCGGCGCTCGCGCGCTAGCCGCGCTCCCGCGCCGATCCCTGCGAAGCCGAAGCGCCGGCCCGCGAAGCGGCCCGGCGCGCAGGCGGAGCAGATCCAGGGTGGGGCCCCGACGAGCTTCGCTCGGCGGGGAGGGGGCCTACGGCCCCCTCGAAACTCAGAACTCCCAGCCGAACCGGCCCGCGACGCCCATCGAGCGCGCGAGCTTCACGTCGGCGTACTCGTCGTCGGCGGGCGTGGCCTTGCCGGCGATGGTCGTCGCGCCGAAGTAGGTGCCCTCGAGGGCGACGCTGAGCGTGGAGGCGGCGAGGCGGGCGCCGAGGGTGTAGCGGAGCACCGACGGGGTCAGCTCCGGGAAGCGCGCCTGCGTCTGCGAGAGCTGCGTCGGGCTGGGGGTCGCCGCGGTGGTCGGCGCGAAGTCGAGGACCTCGCTCGAGGCGGTGATCCGGTTCCAGCGCACCGCGAGGTAGGGCGTGACGCTCGCGACCGCGTTCAGGCCGAAGCGCTTCGAGAGGAGCACGTCGGCCTCGAGCACCGAGAGGTTCCAGTCGCGCTGGCCGAGCACCGCGGTGTACGCGCCGCGGATCGCGAGGTCGGGCCAGCGCTGGTAGCCCTCGACGACGGCCCACTTCGCCTCGCCCTGCACCGCGCCGTAGTTCGACTGCGAGAGGTAGACGAACCGGCCGCCGACCTCGAGCGAGTAGGGGAGGGCCTTCCTCACGTGGAAGCCGGAGAGGAAGAGCTCGTGCGGCACGAGCCCCTTCGTCTGCCAGGGGCCGTTCGCGGTGAACGCGGTGCCCGCGTTCGTCGTGCCGATCTTGCCGGGGTGCACGCCGACGTAGGAGGCCTCGAACGCGAGGTCCCAGCCGGCGACGCCGGTCGTGGAGGCGGGCTGCATGACGGCCGACGAGAACGCGAGCGCGGTCTCGATCGAGAGCGTCGCGAAGCGGGTCTTCGCGTCGATCGCGAGCTGGGCCGCGTCGGAGGCGGAGACCGTCACGCCGGGCAGGTTCGTCCAGACCGAGGCCGAGGGCGCCCCGAGCTTCACGAGCGAGAGGTCGAGCGGCTCCGCCCGCGGCGCGGCCGCCGGGGCGGCGAGCGCGAGGGCGGCGGCGAGGACCTTCGTGACGTGCGGGCGCCTCGACGGCATGGGACCTCCGGGGAACGAAGGCCGCGCGCCCGAAGGCGAGCGGGTTCCCCGGAGGTTACAGCCGGCTTTCCGCGCGAGTCAATTTACCGGGGAAGGCGCGTACTTACCTCACCCGCGCCCTTCCTCCATGCACCTCGGCGCTGCCCGGGCGGGCCAAGTCCCTCCGCTAGAAGCCCGCCGGCGCGCCGCTGCGGGCCGGCGTCTGCGCGCCCATCCCGTAGCTCGCGTTCCCGCCCATGCCCTCGCGCTGCGGCACGGCGATCTCCTTCGCCACCTTGTTGTAGAGCCCCATGATCAGGATTCGTCGGCGCCCACTGGCCGACGAAGTTGCCGAGCTGCTTGCGCCCGGTCAGCACGAGCGCCGCCGACGCCACCATCGCGCCGATGGCGAAGCCCATGAACGTCAGCGACGGGATGCGGGCCGTCCCCTTCTCCACCTGCTCGGTCCTCTTGCCTTCGTAGTTCACGTTCGTTCTCCCTCCGTCGCGAAAAGCTGCCTATGCCGCTCCGGCCGTGCGGGCCCGCCCGCACGCGGCGCGGTCGAGGGGCCGGGCGGGTGTCTCGGTCGTCCCTCGTCTCCGGGCCCGCTGCGCGGGCCCTACGCTCGGGATGAACGGTTCCGACCGCCCACGGTGACACAGTGTCGCGGGCTCCGGCCGGGACGGGCGCCGGGCCCTCCGCGCCGCCACACCTCCGGCGCGCATGACCGACCTCCTCGCGGCCCGCTGGCTCTTCGGCCTCTCGCTCGCCTTTCACATCGTCTTCGCGGCCATCGGCGTGGCGATGCCCGCCTTCATGGTCGTCGCCGAGTGGCGCTACCGGCGCACCGGCGATCCGGTCCTCCTCGACCTCGCCCGCCGGTGGGCGAAGGGCTCGGCGATCCTGTTCGCGGTCGGGGCGGTCTCGGGGACCGTCATCTCCTTCGAGCTCGGCCTCCTCTGGCCGCGCTTCATGGAGCTCGCCGGGCCCGCGGTGGGGCTCGCCTTCGCGCTCGAGGGCTTCGCCTTCTTCGGCGAGGCGATCTTCCTCGGCATCTACCTCTACGGCTGGGACCGGGTCGGCGCCCGGCTGCACCTCGCGAGCGGGGTGGTGGTCGCCGTGTGCGGCGCCGTCTCGGCGTTCTTCGTGACGCTCGCGAACGCCTGGATGGCGGTGCCGGCCGGGTTCCGGCTGGAGGGCGGCCGGGTGGTGGACGTCGAGCCCCTCGTCGCGATCTTCCCGCCGGGCTGGGCGCACGAGGTGCTGCACGTCGTCCTCTCCTGCTACGTCGCGGTCGGGTTCGGGGTCGCGGGCATCCACGCGCTCGCGCTGCTGCGCGACCCCGCCAACCGGTTTCACCGCGCGGCGCTGAAGGTCGTGCTGGGCGTCGGCGGGCTCGCGGCGCTCGCGATGCCGCTCTCGGGGGACCTCTCGGCGCGGCAGGTCGCCGAGGTCCAGCCGCGCAAGCTCGCCGCGCTCGAGGGGCAGTTCCGGACCGAGCGCGGGGCGCCGCTCCGGATCGGCGGCCTGCCGGACGTCGAGGCGGGCGAGACCCGGTACGCGCTCGAGCTCCCGTACGGGCTCTCCCTCCTCGCCTTCCACGACCCGCGCGCGGTCGTGAAGGGGCTCGAGGAGTTCCCGCGCGACACCTGGCCGCCGGTCGCGAAGGTGCACCTCGCCTTCCAGGTGATGGTCGGGCTCGGGACGCTGCTCGCGCTCCTCGCGGCCCTCCACTTCCTGACGCTGCTGCGCCGCCGCGAGCACCCACGGTGGCTCCTCGGCGCGCTCGCCGTCGCCACGCCCCTCGGCGTGGTCGCGCTCGAGGCGGGCTGGCTCGTGACCGAGTGGGGGCGCCAGCCCTACGCCGCGGTGGGCCTCCTGCGCACGGCCGACGCGGTGACGCCGGTCGGGAACCTGGGGCTCCCGCTCGCGGCGTTCACGGTGGTCTACCTGTTCCTCACCGCCGTCGTGATCGCGCTCCTGCGCCGGCAGGTCGCCCACGCGCCCACGAGCGCGGAGCTCCGGGAGGTGGAGGCGTGACCCCGGCCGATCTCCTCGGCGGCGCGATGCTCGTCGCGCTCGTCCTCTACGCGCTCCTCGGGGGCGCCGACTTCGGCGGGGGCGCGCTCGACCTCCTCGCCCGCGGGCCGCGGCGCGAGGCCCAGCGCGCGCTCGTGGAGCGGGCGCTCGGGCCGATCTGGGAGGCGAACCACGTGTGGCTGATCCTCGTGGTGGTGCTGCTCTTCGCCTGCTTCCCGCCAGCGTTCGGGGCCGTCTCGATCGGCCTGTTCGTCCCGATTCTGGTGCTCCTCCTCGGGATCGTGCTGCGGGGCGCCGCCTTCACGTTCCGGACCTACGACCGCCCGGATCCGGGGGTGCGCGTGCGGTGGGGGCTCGTGTTCTCGGTCTCCTCGGTGATCGCTCCCGTGATGCTCGGCATCATGGTGGGCGCGCTCGCGAGCGGGAGGGTGGCGGGCGACGGCAGCGCGCCGTTCGCCTGGGTGGCCCCGTTCCCGTTCGCCACCGGCGGGCTCGCGCTCGTCCTCTTCGCGTTCCTCGCCGCGGTCTACGCCGCCGTGCAGGCGGACCGCGCCGGTGACGCGGCGCTCGCGGGGGACTTCCGCGCCCGGGCGCTCGGGGCGGGCGTCGCGGTGTTCGGGCTCGCCGCGCTCGCGGGCGGGCTCTCCTTCTCGGAGGCGCCCGCCGTGTTCGAGGGCCTCACCCGCCGCCCGTGGTCGATCGCGCTGCACCTCGCGACCGCGGCGGCCGCGATCGCCTCCTTCGCGGCACTCTGGCGGAGGCGGTACCGCGTCGCCCGCGTGACGGCCGCGTGCCAGGCGGCGCTCATCGTTGCCGGCTGGGGCGCTTCGCAGTATCCGTATCTGGCGCCCGGCCTGACGCTCGCCTCCGCGAGCGCGCCGCGCGCGACGCAGCTCGCCGTCCTCTGGGGCCTCGCGGCCGGAGCGGTGCTTCTGTTCCCGGCGCTCGCGCTGCTCTTCCGCACGTTCGACGGCGAGCGTCCTTTCCGCGTGGTGGATCGCCCGCCGGGCCGCTAGGCTGTGCCGCGAACGCACCGTCCCGGAGGCCCCATGCTCGCCCGAAGCCTGCGCACCACGACCCTCGCCATCCTGCTCGCGGCGCCCTTCCTGCCCGGCTGCCGCTGCCCCACAGTCGACTCCGGCCACCGCGGGATCGTCTTCAAGACGCTCGGCGGCGGCACGAGCCAGGAGCTCGTCGGCGAGGGCCTCCACATGATGCCCATCTGGAACTACGTCATCACCTACGACACCCGCGTCCACGAGATGAAGGAGCAGCTCGTCGTGCTCTCGTCGAACGGCCTCACGCTCCGGGTGGACGCCTCGGTGCGGTTCCGCCCGGTCGTCGAGGAGCTCTACCAGCTCCAGACCCAGATCGGCCCCGACTACGACCAGAAGCTCGTCGCGCCCATCGTCCGCTCGGAGGCCCGCAAGGTCTTCGGGCGCTACCAGCCGGAGGAGATCTACTCGACGAAGCGCGAGGAGATCGAGCGGCAGATCTACGACGAGGTGACGAAGGCGCTCGCCGGCAAGCACGTGATCGTGGAGGCGGTGCTCGTCCGCGACGTCGACCTGCCCGAGAACATCAAGGTCGCCATCCAGGACAAGCTCGCCGAGGAGCAGGCCTCCCAGAAGATGCAGTTCACGCTCGCGAAGGAGCGCCAGGAGGCCCAGCGCAAGCAGATCGAGGCGGAGGGCATCGCGAAGTACCAGTCGATCGTCCGCCAGGGCCTGACGCCCGAGTACCTGCAGTACAAGGGCATCGAGGCCACGATGGAGCTCGCGAAGAGCCAGAACGCGAAGATGGTGATCATCGGGAACCCGAAGAACGGGCTCCCGGTGGTCCTCCAGGGCCAGTAGCTCAGCGCGCGACCCGGTCCTCCCCCGCCTCGACGACCTCCCCGCGCCGCGCGCGGAGGAGGTCGGCGAGGGCCCGGGGATCCTCGAGGCTCGGCGCCGCCGCCACGCTCACCGACAGGGCCTTCGCCTCGCCGGCGACGAGCGCCGCGAGCCCGCGCTCGACCTCGCCGAGCTCGCTCGTGAGGGCGTCGATGCGCTGGAGCTGGTACGCCGCCGGGCGGCCCTCCCAGGTCTGCAGCGCGCCGTAGAGGATGTCGGCGTGCTCGCGCAGGCGCTCCTCGCCGGTGATCGCGCCGCCCTCCTTGGTCGCCACCACGAGCTTCTTGAGCGCCTCGGCCGCGTCGGCGAGCTTCGCGAGGCGGGCCGCGCGGTCGGCGGGTGCGCCCTTCGCCGCCGCCCGGGCGGCGCCCGCGAGCCCGTCGAGCTTCGCGACCACGGCGGTCATCCGGCCGAAGAGCGCGTGGACGCGCATGACCGCGTCGTGCTGGGCCTTGCGCGCCGCGACGTCGTAGGGCGCCCGGCGGTCGAGCCTGATCTCGAGCGGCGCCTCGACCACCTCCGCGCCGCGGGTGAGCCGCACCCTCCAGGTGCCCGGCACGACGCGCGGACCCTGCATCGAGGCGCCGGCGATCGAGGCCGCGCGCGGCACCTCGGGCGCCTTCTCGCGCATCGACCACGAGACGCGGTTGAGGCCGCGGCGCTTCGGGGCGGGGATGGTGTCGACGACCTTGCCGGCCGGGTCGAGCACCTCGAGCTTCATCGTGCCGTAGAGGTGGCGCGAGCGCTGGTAGAACGCGACCACCGCGCCCTCGTCCGGGTTCTGGCCGAGGTGCTTCGCGTCCCCCTGCACCCACTGCCCGATGGCGTTCATGCGCTGCTGGGCGGGCCGCGACGGCAGGAGCGTGACCTCCCGCCCGAGCGCGGCCGTGGAGAGCGCCCGCAGCGGGGCGAGGTCGTCCACGATCCACAACCCGCGCCCGTGGGTCGCGATGACGAGGTCGCCCTCGCGGTCGGCGAAGGCGAGGTCGCGCACCGCCACCGCCGGGAAGCGGCCGCCCTCGAAGCGGGCCCACGAGGCGCCGGCGTCGACGCTGATCCACAGCCCGAGCTCGGTGCCGGCGTAGAGGATCGTGGGCTTCACCGGGTCCTCCCGGACCACGTGCGCCCAGCCCTTCAGCCCCTCGCCCGGGCCGGCGATGCGGGTCCAGGTCTTCCCGAAGTCGGTGGTGCGCAGCAGGTGCGCGTCGAAGTCCCCGAAGGTGTGGCGGTCGAAGGTGGCGTACGCGGTGCCGGCCGCGGCGCGGGAGGGCTCGACCCAGCTCACCCACGAGGCCTTCGGCACGAGCGCGGCGGGCGGGGTCACGTCCTTCCAGCTCTTCCCGCCGTCGCGGGTGAGCTGCACCTTGCCGTCGTCGGTGCCGACCCAGAATCGTGCGCGGGTCGAGGCGCGACTCGCCGATCGTGTAGATCGTGCCGTGCATCTCGGCGACCGAGTTGTCGACCGTGACGCCGCCGGACTCCTCCTGCCGCTGCTTCTCGGGGTCGTTCGTGGTGAGGTCGGGCGAGATCCGCTCCCAGCTCATGCCGCGGTCCCTCGAGCGGAAGAGGAACTGGGCGCCGAGGTAGAGCGTGCCCTTCTGCGTGGGGGAGAGGTGGAGCGGGGCGTTCCAGTTGTAGCGGAGCTTCTCGTGCGGCCGGGCCTTCGGCTGGATGTCGCGGAACGCCCGGGTCCCGAGGTCCGTGCGCACGGCGTAGCCGCCCTGCGCCTCCGCGTAGACCGCGTCGGGATCGGTCGGGTCGGGCAGCGTCCAGAAGCCGTCGCCCCAGAACACGACCGACCACTGCGCGGTCGAGATGCCGCCCGGGTACGCGCTCTCGCCGACCCACGACGAGTTGTCCTGCAGGCCACCGTAGACCCGGTACGGGTCCTTCGCGTCCACGGCCACGTGGTAGAACTGCGAGATCGGGAGGTTGTCGCACTTCCACCAGCGGTTGCCGCCGTCGTAGGAGAGCCACAGGCCGCCGTCGTCCCCGGCGACCACGTGCTTCGGGTCGGCCGGATCGATCCAGACGTCGTGCCAGTCGCCGTGCCCGGCGCCGCCGGAGGAGGCGAAGCTCTTGCCGCCGTCCTCGCTCTGGATGAGGCCGCCGCCGGCCTTGAAGACCCGCTCCGGGTTCGTGGGATCCACGACGAGCCGCGCGAAGTAGAACGGCCGCCAGATCATCATCTGGCTGTTGTCGCGCGCCTCCCAGGTCCTGCCGCCGTCGGAGGAGCGGTAGAGCGCCGAGGCCGTCGACTCGACGAAGGCGTAGACGATCCTCGCGTCGGAGGGCGCGAACGTCACCTCCACGCGGCCCCACGGGAATGCCGGCAGGCCGGTCGCCGGGCCGGGCGCGAGCGCGGTCCAGGTCCTCCCGCCGTCGCGGGTCTCGTGCAGGCCGGAGCCGCTCGCGGCCGTGGGGCCGTCGCCGCCGGAGCGGAAGGTCCAGCCCTTGCGCCGGAAGTCCCACAGGCCGGCGACGACGTGGTCGGGGTTCGAGGGGTCGAGGTCGAAGCCGGAGCAGCCGGTCGAGAGGTTCGCGCCCCTGAGCGAGAGCGCCCAGGTCCTGCCCCCGTCGGCGGTGCGGTAGAGCCCGCGCTCCGCCGAGTCGCTCCACAGCCGGCCCGGCACGCAGGCCCAGACCACCTGCGAGTCGCGCGGATCGACCACGATCTTCGAGATGCGCTCGGAGTCCGGGAGGCCGACGTTCGCCCAGGTGTCGCCGCCGTCGTCGCTCCGGTAGATGCCGTCGCCGAACGACACCGAGTTGCGCGTCCAGGACTCGCCGGTGCCGACCCAGACCCGGCGCGGGTCCTTGGGGTCGATGGCGATGGCGCCGATCGACTGCACGCCGGCGCGGTCGAAGACGGGCCGGAAGGTCGTGCCGCCGTCGGTCGACTTCCACACGCCGCCGCTCGCGGCGCCCGCGAAGATCGTGGTCTTGCCGTCCACCTTGCGGGCGGCCACCGCGGACACGCGGCCGCTCATCACCGCGGCGCCCACGTTGCGCGCGCCGAGGCCGGAGAGCACGCCGGCGTCGACGCGCGCGGGCCCGGCGGCGGCGGGAGCGGCCGGGGCCGCCGCGCGGGACACCTCGGCCGCGGCGGGCAGGGCCGGCAGGGCGGGAGGCGCGGCGGCGCCCGGGAAGCGGAAGGTCGCGTCGTCGAGCGCGGCGTTCGCGTCGGCGCGCTCCACCACCGCCCGCCACTGGCGCGGCGCGTTCTTCGGACCGCCCTCGAGCGCGAACGGGAACCACACCCCCTCGACCTGCTCGTAGGCGCCGAGGTCGATCTCGAGGACGCGCTCCACCCCGCGCACCCTCACGTGCAGCTCGACGCGGATCTCGAGGAACTGGTCGGGGTCGAGGAAGACGTAGGCGAGGTCGCCGTCCTTCTCGGTCACGCGGAGCTTCTGGGCGGGCGTCCCGTCGACGTCCTCGACGCCGAGGTACGCCACGGCGGCGCCGCGCCCCTTCGCGCCGAGGAGGAGCCCGTCGAGGTCCGCCTCGCGGGCGTTCTGCTTCGCCTCGTCGGCCGAGACGCGCTCCGCCTCGCGCCGGCCGCTGAACGGGTCGAACCGCCAGCCGTCCTTGCCGTCCCAGCCGTCGGTGTACGTGAGCCCCTGGAGCGAGACGTCCTCGCGGTAGAGCCCCGGCCGCTTCACGACCTTCGACCAGGCCATGGGCGTCGAGCCGTCGCCCTGGAGCTGCTTGCCGGTGAGGCGCAGCGACTGGAGCTTCGCGAGCCGCTCGCGGCCGCCGCGTGCCGCGGCGTTCTTCTCGAGGAGCGCGTCCGCGTCGAGCGAGGCGGCGGCGAGGGGCAGGCACACCGCGGCGAGCGCGGCGAGTGAACGACGGGGGAGGGTCATGCCCCGCATTGTGCCCGAGCCGGGCGTGCGGGCGCACGGCACCCGCCGGGGGTTCCCGCCGCGAGACGGAGTCGGCGCGTTCGTGACGGGGCGGCTACGCGGCGGCCGCGAGCTCCCGCGCGAACGCCTCGACGTCCTCGGGCCGCGTGTCCCACGCGCACATCAGCCGGGACGCGCCGCCGATGAAGTCGTAGAACCGCCAGCCCCGCGCGCGCATCGCGGCGGCGGTGGCGGGGGCGAGCTTCACGAAGACCGAGTTCACCTGCCGGGGGTGCAGGAGCTCGACGCCGGGGATCGCCTTCAGGCGGTCCTCGAGCAGCGCCGCCATCTCGTTCGCGTGCCGGGCGTGCGCGAGCCACGCCCCGCCGCGGAGCATCCCGACGAGCGGCGCCGCGAGGAAGCGCATCTTCGAGGCGAGCTGCCCGGCCTGCTTGCAGCGGTAGTCGAACTCCGCCGCGAGCGCGCGATCGAAGAAGACCACCGCCTCCCCGACCGCCATGCCGGCCTTCGTCCCGCCCAGGCAGAGGACGTCGACGCCCGCCTGCCAGGTGACCTCCTTCGGCTTCACCCCGAGCGCGGCGATCGCGTTCGAGAGCCGCGCGCCGTCCATGTGGAGCCTGAGGCCGTTCGACTTCGTCCGGGCCCAGAGCGCCTTCAGCTCGTCGGGCGTGTAGACGGTGCCGAGCTCGGTGGCCTGCGTGACCGAGACCACCCGCGGCTTCGGATAGTGAACGTCGTCCCGCTTCTTCACCATGAAGTCGACCTGCTCGGGGCGGATCTTCCCGTGCGTGCCGGAGACGGTGAGGACCTTCGTGCCGTTCGAGAAGAACTCCGGCGCGCCGCACTCGTCGGTCTCGACGTGCGCCGCCTCGTGGCAGAGGATCGAGTGGTACGACTGGCACATCGACGCGAGCGCGAGCGAGTTCGCGGCGGTGCCGTTGAAGACGAAGAAGACCTCGCAGTCCGTCTCGAAAACCTCCCGGAGGAGGTCGGCGGCCTCGGCGGTCCAGCGGTCGTCGCCGTACCCGGGCGCGTGGCCGAGGTTGGCCTCGGCCAGGGCGGCCCAGGCCTCGGGGCAGATGCCGGCGTAGTTGTCGGAGGCGAAGTGGCGGACGGGCCCGGTGCGGTCGGTCATGACGCGCGCGACTGTAGCATCGCGCGCGCGCCCGCGGCGCCGTCCGGCGGCGGCGCGGACCCGCGGTCCACCCGGAAGCTCCGCACCATGCGCGTGAGCTCGTCGGCCTGGCAGGACAGCTCGCCCGCGGCGGACGACGACTCCTCGGCGGAGGCGGCGTTCTGCTGGGTCACGTGGCCGGCCTGCTCGACCGCCTGGCGGGTGCGCGCGAGCGCGCCGTCCTGGGCCTGGGTGGAGGCGGAGATCCGCTCGACGATGCCGGCGGTCTCGCCGACCGCGCCCGCGAGGTCGTCGAAGATCCGGGTGGCCTGGTGCGCGGTCTCGTCGCCGAGCCCGGCCTGGCGGACCGACTCCTTGATGAGCGCCTCGGTCTTGCCCGCCGCCTCCTTCGCGCGGAGCGCGAGCGAGCGCACCTCCTCGGCGACCACGGCGAAGCCCCGGCCGGCGTCGCCGGCGCGCGCCGCCTCGACCGCGGCGTTGAGCGCGAGGAGGTTCGTCTGGAAGGCGATCTCCGAGACGTCGCGGATGATCTGTCCGGTCCCCTCGGCGCTCGCGCGGATGTGCTCCATGGCCTCCTGGATCCGCCGCGCGGCCGCGGAGCCGTCGCCGGCCACCGCCTTCGCCCGCCCCACGAGCGCGATGGCGTCCCGCGCGCCCTGGGCCGCCCCGCGGGAGAGCTCGCCGAGCTCGCCGACCGCGGCGGTGGCGGACTCGAGCACGCTGGCCTGGGAGCCCGCGCCGTTCGCGACGCTCTCGGCCGCGGTCGCGATCTGGCCGGCGGCGGAGGCGACCTGGTCGGTCGCCTCGCCCACCTGGCGGATGGCGTCCTCGAGCTCGGCGGCGGTGGCGTTCACCGAGCGCTGCAGGCGGGCGTGCTCGCCCACGTACTCGCCGCGGACCCGCGCGCGCAGGTCGCGGTTCGCGAGCGCCTCGAGGGTCTCCGTGGCGGCGCGCACCGGCGCGGTCACCGCGTCGAGCGTCTGGTTCACGCCCTGCACCAGCAGGCGGTACTCGCCCATGTGCCGGTCCGGGTCGGCCCGCATCGCGAGCTGGCCGCCGACCGCGCCGGCGGCGAGCGCCTTCGCGTCGTCGACGAGCGCCCGGACCGCGAGGATGCAGTCGTTGACGTAGGTCTGCAGCGCGGCGAACTCCCCGCGCCAGGGCGCCTTGATGCGGTGCGGGATGGCGCCGTAGGAGAGCCCCTCGAGCACCTCCTTCACGACCTCGACCGGCTTCACCACCGCGTCGAGGCTCGCGTTCATCCCCTCCACGATGGCGCGGAACTCGCCCTGGTGGAGCGCGGCGTCGGCGCGGACGTCGAGGCGGCCCTCCACGCCGGCCTGGGCGAGGTTGCGCGCGTCCTCCACGATCGAGCGGAGCGCCCGGATGGCGGTGTTGAGGTCGTCGCGCAGGCGCGCGAAGTCGCCCGGCCAGGCCTCGTCGATCGGCGGGGGCACGTCGCCCTTCGCGATCCGGGCGAGCACCTCGCCGGTCGCGCGCATCGGCGCGGTGACGCCGTCGAGCGTGGCGTTCATGCCCTGCACGACCGCGCGGAACTCGCCCTCGTGGCGGGCCGCGTCGGCGCGCGCCGCGAGGTGGCCGTCCTGGCCCGCCCGCGCCAGCGCGTTCGCGTCGGCGAGGAGCGCGTGGAGGGCGCCGATGGAGCGGTTCACCGCGTCCTTCGTGGCGCCGAGGTCGCCCTGCCAGGGCTCGGCGATGGGCGGCGGCACGTCGCCGCGGGAGAGGCGCTGCATGCGCTCGCGGATCGTGCCGAACGGGACGGCGAACGCCTCGATGCTCCGGTTCAGGCCGTGGATCACGTCCCTGAAGTCCGGCTGCACGCTCGCGGGATCGCCGCGCACGTCCAGGCGGCCCTCGGCGACGGCGCGGGTGACCCGCGCCGCCTCGTCCTCGATCGAGCGCACGGCCTTGCGGAATCTCGCGGGCGACGAAGACCCCGGCGAGCAGCGTGGCGAGCGAGCCGCCGATGGCGCCGAGGAGCACGATCTGCCGGGCGCGCTCGAGCGCCGAGTGGGCGTCGTCGCGCGCGCGGGCCGCCGCGGCGTGGTCGTCGCTCTGGCTGGCCCGGAAGGCCTCCTCGGTCCGCTCCGCGCCGTTGGCGACGAGGTGGTAGATGAGCGCAGCGCAGCACACCGCGAGGGGCACGACCACGACGAGCGTGGCGGCGAGGCGGCGGCTCATGGTCCAGTGGCGCAAGGTGTCGTCCTCCTCGGCGCTGCCCAGGAAGTCCTCTCACTGCACTCACCATGCCCTCCGGGGGGCCCGCAAGGTCGCGAGAGTCCGTGGCCCGGGGCAGGGTCCGAACCCGCGGGCCGGACCCGGGTGCTCCGGGTCCCAGTTCACTCGGTGTGACCCGTGCGGCGGCGCGCGCGCGGGCGCTATCGGTAGGGCCGGACCGGCGCGAGCTGCGCGGCGAGCTTCTCCGGGGCGATCGCCGGCAGGCGGCAGCGCCCGCGCTCGCAGACGTAGGCCGTCGGCCCGCCCGCGGCGGCCTTGCCCTCCGCCACGCGGGCGGTGCGGGCCAGCCGCGCGATCCCGTCGCCCGCGGCCGCGCCGGTGAGCGCCCGGCTGGGGAGGAAGGTCCGCCGCAGCACGTCCAGGAAGGGCTCCGGTGGAGGGCCCGCCTCCGGCCAGACCAGCACCACCTCCTGCGGCGAGTCGGTGGCGAAGTCCACCGCGAGGAGGAGCTCGGTGAGGGCGAGGGGCTGCTCGGCGAGCGCGCGGGCGTGCAGCGCGAGCGCGCGGTCGGCGATCGCCCGGTAGCGGTCCTCCGCGGTGAAGGCCTCGAGCCGGAGCGCGACGAGCGTCATGACCGAGGCGCCGGAGGGCTCGGCGCCGTCGTGCGAGGGCTTCTCGCGCGCGAGGAGCCGCTCGTGGTCGGTGGCCGTCTGGAACCAGCCCCCCGCGGCGGGATCTCCGAAGAGCGCCTCGGCACGCTCGAAGAGCGCGGCGGCCTCCTCGAGCCACCGCGGCTCGAAGGTCGCCTCGTGGAGGTCGAGGAGCCCCTGCGCGAGGAACGCGTGATCCTCGAGGAAGGCGGGCACGCCGGCGTGGCCCTCGCCGAAGCTGCGCTGCAGCCGGCCCGCGACCACCATCCGCTCGAGCACGAAGCGCGCGGCGCGCGCCGCGGCCTCGATCCAGCGCGGCTCCCCGAGGATCCGGCCGCCCTGCGCGAGCGCGGAGATGGCGAGGCCGTTCCACCCCGCGAGCACCTTCTCGTCCGTGAGCGGCGGCACCCGCCCGGCCCGCGCCGCGAGCAGCCTCGCCCGCGCGGGCGCGAGCCGCTCCCAGCGGTCCTCGTCCGGCGCCGGCACGTGCAGCACGCTCGCGCCGCCCTCGAAGTTCCCGGCGGCGGTGACGCCGTGGAACGCGGCGAGCTCGCCGGCCTCGTCGCCGAGCACCTGCGAGAGCTCGTCGAGGGTCCAGACGAAGTACTTCCCCTCCTCGCCCTCGGAGTCGGCGTCGCTCGCGGCGTAGAACGCTCCCTCCGGCGCCGCGAGCTCGCGCAGGAGGTAGTCGAGCGTCTGGCGGACCACCCGCGCGA
Source organism: Anaeromyxobacteraceae bacterium (assembly GCA_047602405.1). Lineage (GTDB taxonomy): Bacteria > Myxococcota > Myxococcia > Myxococcales > Anaeromyxobacteraceae > Anaeromyxobacter. The sequence continues at coordinate 3,275,444 of JASGHJ010000002.1, read as the reverse complement.
AGTCGCGTCGCCCGGTCACCTGGTACGCCTCGGCGTACGCGATCGCGAGGAGCGCGTTGTCGTAGAGCATCTTCTCGAAGTGCGGCACGAGCCAGCGCTCGTCGGTCGAGTAGCGGTGGAACCCGCCGCCGAGCTGGTCCATGAGGCCGCCCGCGGCCATCCGCTCGAGCGTGACGGTCGCGAGCTCCAGCGAGCGCGCGTCGCGCGCGCGCCGGTGGTGCCGGAGCAGGAGCCGCACCGGCATCGAGGACGGGAACTTGGGCGCGCCGCGCACGCCGCCGTGGCGCTCGTCGAAGATCCGCCCGAGCCGCGCCACCGCCGCCTCGATCACCTCCGGCCCCGGGCGCTCCGGCCCCGTCGCGAGCGGCGGGGGCGCGAGCGCGGCCTGCACGGCCTCCACGAGCGAGCCCGTCGCGCGGCGCACGCGCTCCGGGTCGGCGGCCCAGAGCGCGGCGATCTCCCTCAGGATCGAGAGGAACCCGCGGGTGGGGCCGCGGTCGCCGTCGCGCGCGGGGAAGTAGGTGCCCGCGAAGAACGGCTCGCCGGCCGGCGTGAGCCACACGCTCATGGGCCAGCCGCCCTGGCCCGTGAGGAGCTGCACCGCCGTCATGTAGAGCGCGTCGACGTCGGGGCGCTCCTCGCGGTCGACCTTCACGGGCACGTAGTCCGCGTTGAGGACCGCCGCGATCTCGAGGTCCTCGAAGGACTCGCGCTCCATGACGTGGCACCAGTGGCAGGTCGCGTACCCCACCGAGAGGAAGATCGGGCGGCCGGTGCGGCGCGCCTCCTCGAGGGCCTCGGGCCCCCACGGCCACCAGGACACCGGGTTGTGCGCGTGCTGGCGGAGGTACGGGCTGCGCTCGAGCGCGAGGCGGTTCGTGAAGCGGGGCAGGCCGCCCTCGAGGTGGTGCGTCCGCGGCGGCTCGCGGCCCGCGCGGCCGCGGGCGGCGGCCTCGAGGCGCTGCCGCAGCACGTCCGGGATCGGCGCGGCGCCGGGGAGGGGCTCGAGCATGCCCCGGTTGTAACCGCCCCCGGCGGCGCGGGCACGGCGCCTCCCGGGGACGCGGCCGGTCCGGGGCGGACCCCGCTCGCGGCGCTTGCCGCCCCGCGCGGCATTGCGCCTCTTTTCTCGGGGGAGCGCGCCGCGTCCGCGGCGCCGGGGAGGGGACATGCGGGGGGCTCGGGCGGCCTGGCTGCCGGGGGTGGTGTGTGCGTGGACGCTGCTCGCGCCGGGAGGGGCGTCGGCGGCGACCGCGACCACCCTCGGCGAGGTGGGCAGCCCGGACGCGCTCGCGACGGTCGCGCAGCGCCACCTGGTCCGGGTCGCCCCGGCGGGCCGCGCGCCGGTGCACCTCCTGGCGGCGCAGAACGAGTACGGCGCCGGCCCGGACGCGCCGGAGGGGCTGGGGCTGTGGCGCAGCGACGACGAGGGCGCGACGTGGTCGTTCGCGCGGCTCCTCGTGGGCTCGCCGCGGATGATGACCGCGGACCTCGCCGTCCTCGGCGACGACGTCCTCGCCGTCTACTCGTACGACACCACCGGCTCGACCTTCCCGCCGGACGGCGACGATCCCCGGCGGGTCGTCGCGTTCCAGCGCCTCCGGTACGACGGCGCGGGCGGCTGGGCGCCGGACGCGCGCGTGACGATCGCGTCCCCGCCCGCGGGCCGCGCCTTCCACCGCGCGACGCTCGCCGTCGACTCGGTGGGCCGGATCTGGGTGCAGGCCTGGCTGCGCGACGCCTGCGAGGCCTGCGGCGACGACCTCGCCCTCTGGGTCTCCACCGACGGCGGCGCGAGCTTCGCGCGCCAGCCGGACCTCGCGCGGGTCGGCACGCTCGGCGGCGGCCGGGTCGTCTCGCTCGGTGGGCGGTTGCTCGCGCTGTGGGGCGACTACTCGTGGGACGACCCGGCCCGGCTCGCGGTCCGCGACGACGCCGATCCGGTCGACCGCTGGTCGGCGCCGGTAAACGCGTTCCCCGACGGCGATCACGTCTACCACGGGGCCGCGTTCTCGGCCGTCGCCGACGGCGCAGGCGGCCTGCACCTCGTCTACAAGGACCCCTACGAGGAGCTCTACCACCGGCACTTCGACGGCCGGGCGTTCGGGGCGCGCACGCGCGTCGAGGCGCCGGGCGACTGGGCGGTGCAGCCCGCCGTGACGCTCGCGGGCGGCGACCTGCACGTCTGCACGGTCCACTTCCGCGGCGGCAACGACTACGAGCTGCGCCACTACCAGCTCTCCCGCGGCTTCGGCACCTTCGAGGTGCTCGACGACAGCCACGGGTTCAAGGGGTACCCCACCGCGCCGGAGCGGCTCCCGGACGGGGCGCCGTCCCTGAACTGCGCGTTCGGGAAGGGGTGGTGGGATCCGATCGTGACGCTCGCCGACGCGCGGTTCGCGCTCGCGGCGGCGCCGCCCCCACCCCCGCCGCCTCCTCCTCCGCCGCCCCCCCCGCCCTCGGGTGACCTCGTCATCGACTACCACGCCGGCTTCGGCGCCGGCGGGCTCGCGCTCAACGGCAGCGCGCGGCTCCAGGGCAGCGCGCTCCGGCTCACCGACGGCGGCGGTCACGAGGCCGGGAGCGCCTTCTTCCCGGTGCAGGTCCCGGTCGATCGCTTCACGACCGCGTTCACGGTCTCCCTCGCGCAGGCGCAGGCGGACGGGCTCACCTTCACGCTGCAGGGCGTGGGGACGGGCGCGCTCGGCCCCGACGGCGGCGGGCTCGGCTACGGGCCGGACCGGCCCGGTGGCCCCGCCGGGATCGCGCGCTCGGCCGCGGTGAAGCTCGACCTCTACGACAACGCGGGCGAGGGGACGGGCTCGACGGGGCTCTACCTCGGCGGCACCTCGCCCACCACGCCGGCGTTCTCGCTGGGCGGGGCGGGCGTGAACCTCAAGGCGGGCCACCCCATCGCGGTCCAGCTCGTCTACGCCGACGGCGCGCTCGCGCTCACCGTGAAGGACGCGACCACCGGCGCGGCGTTCACGCGCAGCTTCGCCGTGGACCTGCCCGCGGCGGTGGGCGGCACGAAGGCCTGGGCCGGCTTCACGGCCGGGACGGGCGGGCTCACGGCGGTGCAGGACGTCACCGCCTGGACGTACTCGACGGCGGTCGCGGCGCCTCCGCCTCCTCCTCCTCCGCCCCCACCTCCGTCAGGCACGCCCGCGCTCGCCACCCTGAAGGATCCCTTCACCGGCCCCGCCGTCGACGCCTCCCTGTGGACGGTGTCGACGATGGGCGGGGGCAAGGTCACCGCGTCGGGTGGCGTGCTCGCCATCGCGCCCGCGGCCGGCGCGGCGCCCTCGGGCGCGTTCGTCACGAGCGTGGGCACCTACGCGCTCACCGGCTCCTCGCTCACCGTCGGGGTCGCCTCCGCGGTCGCGCGCGGCAACGTGAACCAGAAGGTGCGGCTCCAGGCGCCGCCGCCGAAGGCCGAGACCGACGACCTCGGCTTCTGGCTCGAGTGGGGCGAGCTCTCCGCCTACGCGACGATCGGCGGCGCCCAGGTGACGCTCGGGACCACCGCCTGGTCGCCCACCGCGCAGGCGCGGTGGCGCATCCGCGAGCAGTCGGGGACCGTGTACCTCGAGACCTCACCGGACGGGACGACCTGGTCGGTGCTCGGCTCGATCGCAAGGAGCCGGCTCGGGTTCTCGACCGACGCCGTGAACGTGGTGCTCGACGCGGTCGAGTACTGGCCCATGTCGGCGCCCGGCGAGGCCGGCTACGCCCGGCTCAACGGCTAGCCCTCGGCTTCGGTGCTGCGCACCCAGGGGCGGGCGTCACAGCTTCCGCGGGTCCTCGAGCGAGCGCGCGATGCGCTCCTCGATCTCCCGCCGCATCCGCCGGGCCGCCTGCACGGTCTCCTCGAGGGCCGCCGCGAGGTCGCTCGCCTCGCCGCCCTCCAGCACCCGGAGCCGCGCCTGGGGCTTGCGGGCCGGGGCGTCCGGCCGCCGGCCCCCGCGGAGCACCTGCAGGACAGGGACCCTCCTATCGCCTTCCCCGTTCATGACCGCAAGGTGCGCACGCCCGGCCGCGAACGCCTCGGCTCAGCCCTTCACGACCGCGAGCGGCTCGAGCCGGGCGACGAGCCGGGAGATGCCCATGTCGTGCATCACCGCGACGACGCGGGTGACGTCCTTGTAGGCCTCGCTCATCTCCTCCCCGAGCGTCTTCGGCGCGCGGGCGCGGACCTCGATCCCGCGCGCCTCGAGCTCGCGGGCGATCGAGCGGCCCCGCGCCCGGCGGAGCGCCTCGCCGCGCGAGAGGACCCGGCCGGCGCCGTGGCAGGAGCTGCCGAAGGTGTCGCGCATCGCGCGCGAGGTCCCGGCGAGCACGAACGAGCACCGGCCCATGTCGCCGGGCACGAGCACCGGCTGTCCCACCGCCCGGTACGGCGCGGGGACCCGGGGGTCGCCCGGGCCGAAGGCGCGGGTCGCGCCCTTGCGGTGCACGAGCGCGCGCACGGTGCGCCCGTCCACCTCGTGGTCCTCGTGCTTCGCGACGTTGTGGCAGACGTCGTAGAGGAGCCGCGCGCCGAGGCGGGCCTCCGGGACGCGCAGCGACGCGGACAGCGCGCGCACGAGGAGGCCGGTCATGACCTGGCGGTTCGCCCAGGCGAAGTTCGCGGCGGCCTGCATGGCGGCGAGGTAGCGGCGGCCCTCCTCGCTCGCGACCGGCGCGCAGGCGAGCTGCGGGTCCGGCAGCCGGGCGTAGTCCGCGCCGAAGCGGCCCGGATCGCGGGCGAGCGCGTCGAGCGTCTCGTCGCAGACCTGGTGGCCGAGGCCGCGGGAGCCGGAGTGGATCTGGACCGCGACGGCGCCCCGCACGAGCCCGAAGGCCTCCGCGGCGGCCGGGTCGTACACCTCGGCGACCCGGTCCACCTCGAGGAAGTGGTTGCCGCTCCCGAGCGTGCCGAGCTGGTCCCGGCCGCGGGCCCGGGCCCGCGCGCTCACCGCCGCGGGGTCCGCGCCCGGGAGTCGGCCCCCCTCCTCGCAGCGGGCCGGGTCGTCCTCGCCGGCGGCGAACCCCCGCCGCGCGGCCCAGGCCGCGCCCTCCCGGAGGACGTCGTCGAGGTCCTCGTCGGAGAGCGCCGGCAGCGCCGACGTCGAGCCGACGCCCGCCGGCACCTCGCGCTGGATGCGCGCCGCCACGTCCGCGAGGCGCGGCCGTACCTCGTCCTCGGTGAGCGCGGTCGTCACCACCCGCACGCCGCAGTTCACGTCGTAGCCGACGCCGCCGGGCGAGACCGCGCCGTGCTCGGCGTCCACCGCGGCGACGCCGCCGATCGGGAACCCGTAGCCCCAGTGCACGTCCGGCATCGCGAGCGCGAAGCGCAGGATGCCGGGGAGGTGCGCGACGTTCGCGACCTGCCGGAGCGCGGGGTCGTCCGGCGCGGGCATGCCCGCCGAGTAGACGCGGCCGGGGACGCGCATCCCGCCCTCGCGCGGGATCTCCCACAGGTCGCCCTCCACGCGGCGCAGCGTCGTCGTCGTCCGGGGCCTCGTCATCGCGCGCCTCGCCTCCCTCGGGTCACAGGTCGAAGACCGCCTGCCCGATCCAGCCGCCGTCCGCGTCCTGCTCGAGCGCCGCGGCGTGCCGGGTCACCGCCTTCACGTCGAGGCCGCCGTCGTGCGCCGGGCCCCGCCGGCCGAGCCACACCCGCGCCGCGGCCCCCGCGGCGTCGACGCGCAGGACCTCGCAGGCGGCGGGCAGGGCGCGCTCCACCTCGCACCGGTAGAGCACCTCGCGGAGCAGCGCCACCGCCGCGCCGGCGAGGTCCGGGCCGCCCGCGACCTCGAGCGCGACCTCGCGCTCCTCGGCGACCGGCGCGCCGCCCGAGAGCAGCGCGCCGAGCGCGAGCACGAGGCGGGCGAGCGCGTCCCCGGCCGAGGCGCCCGTGACGCGCACGCCCGCGTCGGCGGTGTGGTCGAGGTCCTCGAAGGGCTGGGGGAGCGTGAGGCGCACGCCCCGAGGTTAATGCAGCCCGGCCGACAAGGGACGGATCTCCCTCGAGGAGACGACGAGGAACCGCCCCACGAGGAGCAGCCCCACCGTGCCGAGCCCGAGCACGAACCCCCACCACAGCCCGATGACGCCCATGCCGAGCCAGAAGCCGAGCGCGAGCGTCGCCGGGAACCCGAGCAGCCAGTGCCCGACGAGGTTCGCGACGAGCGTGAAGTGCGTCTCGCCCGCGCCGCGCAGGACGCCCGCCCCCACGCCCTGGAGCCCGTCGAAGAGCTGGAAGACCGCCGCCACGGCGAGGAGCCGGGACGCGAGCGCGATGACGTCGGGATCGTTCGAGAACGCGCCCGCGATCGCGTCCGGGAAGAGGAGGAACGCCGCCGCGGCGAAGGTCATGAAGAGGACGCCCGAGGCGAACGCGGCGAGCCCGGCCCGCCGCGCCGCCTCGCGGTCGCGCGCGCCCACCGCCCAGCCCACCCGCACCGAGCCCGCCTGCCCGAAGCCGACCGCGAACGTGAAGGTGAAGCTCGCGACCGAGATGGCGAGCTGGTGCGCCGCCATCGGCAGCTCGCCGAGGCGGCCGGCGAGGAAGCCGACGAGCGCGAAGACGCCGACCTCGGCGCCGAGGTGGACCCCGACCGGCCAGCCGACGCGCAGCGCGGCCCGGAGGACGCGCGGGTCGGGGCGCCGCGCCGGCGGCGCCACGCCGGGATCGGCGGCGCGGATCGCGAGGACGAGCACGAGGAGCTGGAGCACCGTGCAGAGCGTCGTCGCGAGGGCGGCGCCGGTCGCCCCGAGCGCGGGGACGAGCCGGAGCGGCCCGGCCCAGGCCGGGAGCCCGGCCCCGCCGTAGACGAGCAGCACGTCGAGGAAGAGGTTCGCGACGTTCGCGAGGACGGTCGCGACCACCATCGGCCGGCCGAGGCCGAGGGCCTGCAGGTAGGCGCGCGCGGCCATGTACGCGAAGAACGCGGGGAGCCCCGGGAGCCGCCAGAGGAAGTAGTCCCCCGCGGGCCCGGCGAGCGCCGGATTCGATGCCGAGCGGGACGAGGACCCGCGGGACGAAGAGGAAGGGGAGGGTGAGCGCCGCCCCGACGCCGAGGGCGAGCCAGAGCCCCTGCCAGAGGAGGCGGCGGGCGCCCACCCGGTCGCCCGCCCCGACGGCCTGCGAGATGAGGGGGTCGAGCCCCTGCATGACCCCCATCCCGGTCACGGCGAGCGTCATCGTGAACGCGGTCCCGAGCCCCACGGCCGCGAGGGCCCCGGCGCCGGCGCGGCCGACCACCGCAGCGTCCACGATGCCCATGAGCGCCTGCCCGGCCTGCGCGAGGGCGAGCGGGAGGGCGAGCCGCGACAGCGCGGCCATCTCGGAGCGGAGCTGCTTCATCGGGGGGAGCACCTCTTATCCTGCTTCGGGGCTCGCCGAGACCCCCCATTGCGGGGCTCCGGGGCGCGTGCTCGACACGCCCAGGTCGCCTAAAATCAAGTGCTTGGGCGCCGTCCCGGCACGAGCCCTCGACGCAACGGGCCGCTCATGCTTACCTCCCGCCCCTCGCAGCGCCCCTGATGGCCGACTCGCCCTCAAGAGAACCCGGAACCGCCGCACCCCCGACGACGACGTCCGAGGGCGGCGTCCAGCCGAAGCCGGCCGAACCCGGACCGCAACGTCCCGCGCCAGCCCCGGTCCCGCCGGGCCAGGTCGCCGTCGTGGTCCCGCCGCCGGCGGGGTCCGTCCCGGCCCCGGGCCCCGCCCCGACCCCCGCGGCGTCGGCCCCGACCCGGCCGGCGGTCGCCTCGGTGATGCACCCGCCAGACCCCGAGGCCTTGAAGGCGAAGGACGCGCCGCCGCCGCCCGACCGGCCGGAGCCGAAGGTCGCCCGGCCGGCCACCTCGCCGAACCTGACCCCGGTCCCCGGCCACGGCCGCCGCGGCCCCCGCGGCGCGGCGCTCGCCGGCCTCGCGCTCGGCGCGCTCGGCGTCGTGTACGGCGACATCGGCACGAGCCCGCTCTACGCGATCAAGGAGTGCTTCACCGGCGCGCACAGCGTCGCGCCGACCCACGAGAACGTCCTCGGCGTGCTCTCGCTCGTCGTCTGGTCGATCACGTTCGTCGTGGTCGTGAAGTACCTCTCGTTCGTGATGCGGGCCGACAACAAGGGGGAGGGCGGGATCCTCGCCTTGCTCGCCCTCGTCGGGCTGAAGCAGGGCGGGCGGCGGCGGGCGGTGCTCCTCATGGTGGGCCTCTTCGGGTCCGCGCTCCTCTACGGGGACGGCGTCATCACGCCCGCCATCTCGGTGCTCGGCGCGGTGGAGGGCCTCACCGTCGCGGCGCCCCAGCTGTCGCACTTCGTCGTGCCGATCTCCGTCGGCATCATCCTCGGGCTCTTCGTCGTGCAGCGGCGCGGCACCCACGCGGTGGGCGCGATCTTCGGCCCGATCATGCTGGTCTGGTTCCTCTCGATCGGGCTCCTCGGCGTCCGCGGGATCCTCGCCGAGCCGCGCGTGCTGGAGGCGCTCTGGCCGGGCCACGCGGTGCGGTTCCTGCTCGAGGGGGGCGTCACCGGCTACCTCGTGCTCGGCTCGATCGTGCTCGTCATCACCGGCGGCGAGGCGCTCTACGCCGACATGGGCCACTTCGGCCGGCGGCCCATCCGGATCGCCTGGTTCGCGGTGGTGATGCCGTCCCTGATCCTGAACTACCTCGGCCAGGGCGCGCTCGTCCTGCTCGACCCCGAGGCGGCGCGGAACCCGTTCTACCTGCTCGCGCCGACGTGGTCGCTCTACCCGATGATCGGCGTCGCGACGGCGGCGGCCGTGGTCGCCTCGCAGGCCCTCATCTCGGGCTCCTTCTCCCTGACGCACCAGGCGGTCCAGCTCGGCTACTGCCCGCGCGTGACGATCCGCCACACCTCCTCCACCGAGATCGGGCAGATCTACATCCCGGAGGTGAACTGGGCGATCGGGATCGCGTGCCTCGCCCTCGTCATCGGGTTCCAGAGCTCGGCGGCGCTCGCCTCCGCGTACGGCGTCGCGGTCACGGGGACGATGACCACGACCACCATCCTGTTCCACCGGGTGGCGCGCAATCTCTGGAAGTGGCCGCGGCTCCCGACCTGGGCGCTCACGCTCACCTTCCTCTTCGTCGACCTCGGCTTCCTCGGCGCGAACCTCGTGAAGGTCAACGAGGGCGGCTGGTTCCCCATCGCCGCGGCGCTCGGGGTGTTCGCCCTCCTCTCGACCTGGAAGCGCGGCCGGGTGGCGCTCGCCGAGATGATGCGCGGCGCGGGCCTCCCGCTCGACCTCTTCATGGACGACGTCACGCGCAGAAAGCCCATGCGCGTGCCCGGCACCGCCGTCTTCATGACCGGCAACACCGGCTTCGTGCCGCCGGTGCTCCTGCACCACCTGAAGCACAACAAGGTGCTGCACGAGCGGGTGGTCTTCACGTCCGTCCTCACCGGCGAGGTGCCGTTCGTGCCGGAGCGCGAGCGCGTCGACCTCGTCGACCTCGGCGCGGGCTTCTACCAGGTGGTCGCGCGCTACGGGTTCATGGAGAGCCCGGACGTGCCCTCGCTGCTCGCCTCGCTCCCGAAGCGCTTCCCGTCGGGGCCCAGGCTCGAGCTCGTGCCGATGGACACGACCTACTTCCTGGGGCGCGAGACCCTGCTCGCGAACGGGCCCTCGAAGATGGCCACCTGGCGCAAGCGAGCTCTTCATCGTCATGGCCCGCAACGCCCAGACCGCCTCGACCTTCTTCGGCCTCCCGCCGAACCGGGTGGTCGAGATGGGCGCCCAAATCCAGCTCTAGCGCGAGGCCCTCTCCATGCGCTGGCCCGACGCCCTGCGCTCCCTGCGGCAGCGGGATCTCCGGCTCTTCTTCGCCGGGCAGGCGGTGTCGCTCGCCGGCACCTGGATGCAGACGGTGGCCCAGTCGTGGCTCGTCTGGCGGCTCACCGGCTCGTCCGGCCTGCTCGGGCTCGTCGCGTTCCTCGGCTCCGCGCCGGTGTTCCTGTTCGGCGTCTGGGCGGGCTCGATCGCCGACCGGCTCCCGCGGCGGCGGCTCGTGCTCGTCACGCAGACGAACGCAATCGTGCAGGCGTCGTTGCTGGCGGCGCTCACGCTCACCGGCGAGGTCCGCACCTGGCACGTGCTCGTCCTCGCCGCGATGCTCGGCATGACCTACGCGTTCGAGATCCCCGCGCGGCAGGCGCTCCTCGCCGACCTCGCGGGCGAGGACTTCCCGAACGCCATCGCCCTCAACTCGTCCATCGTGAACGCCGGGCGCGTGGTCGGCCCGGCGCTCGCGGGCGTCGTGGTCGCGGCGTTCGGCGAGGGCATCTGCTTCCTCCTGAACGCGCTCTCGTTCCTCGGCACCTACGCCGCGCTCCTCGTGATGCGGCCGCCGCCGCAGCCGCCCCCGCCGGAGGGCAGCCGCCGCGCGCACCTCCTCGAGGGGCTCGCCTACGCGGGCGGCACCGCGCACGTGCGCGCGCTCCTCGCGCTGCTCGCGGTGTCGTCGATGTTCGCGATCCCGTACCAGACCCTCCTGCCGGTGTTTGCCTCGACGGTCCTGCACGGCGAGGCGGGCCTGTACGGCGCCCTCCTGGGCTGCGCGGGCGTCGGGGCGCTCGGGGGCGCGGTGTCGCTCCTCCTGCGCAAGGGGCTCGTCGGGCTCGGGCGGCGGGTGGCCTGGGGCTCGACGGCGCTCGGCGTCGGGATCCTGGCGGTGTCGCTCGCGCGGACCCCCTGGCTCGCGGCGCCCGGGCTCGTGCTCGCCGGGTTCGGGTTCATCACGCAGATGGCGGGCACGATGACGCTCCTGCAGGGGCTCGCGCCCGCCGGGATGCGCGGCCGGGTGATGGGGCTGTTCTCGACGCTGTTCGTGGGCGTGTCGCCGTTCGGCTCGCTCGCGGCCGGGGTGGTGTCGGCGCGGCTCGGGGCGCCGCTCACGCTCGCGGTCGGGGCGGGCGTCGTGCTCGCCGCGAGCCTCGCGTTCCACCTCGCGCTGCCGGGCCTCAGGCGCACGGTGCTCGCGCAGCACCCGACGCTCTTCCCGCCGACGACGGGCGTGCCGTAGCGGCCCCGCGCGGCGCGCCGGGGCGTCAGCCCTGCGGGGCGCCCGCGAGGAAGGCGTCGCGCTCGCGCCCCTCCGGGACGTGCGCGGCGAGCGCGGCCCAGAGCGCGGCCTCGCTCGCGGCGGCGGGCGCGGCGCGCGAGACGAGGATCTTCGCCACCGGGCCGACGTGCGACGCGAGGGCGCGGATGGCGCGCTCGAGCGCGGCGGCGTCGAGCAGCTCGCCCGTGGGGGCGGCGAAGGACGCGGCGGGCAGGGCGCCGGGCGCGGGCGTCGCGCCGGGGCCGGCGACCTGCACGAGCGCGAGCTCGGCCGTGAGCTCCTCGACGAAGCGCGCCTGGTTCTCGGGGCCGGGCACGTGCTCGGCGAGCACCCGGACGGCGTCGAGCGCGGTGGGCGTGCGGGCCGAGGCGTCGCGCACGAGCACGCGCGCGATGGGGCCGACGTGCGCCGCGAGCCGACGCTCGAGCCGCTCGACCGCGGCGGCGTCGAGGGAGGACGGCGTGCTCCGCGGCGTCGCGGGGGCGGCGCCCAGGGGCGGGGTGGAGCGGGCCGCGCCAGCGGTCGGGCCCGGGCGGGCCGCGCCGCCGGTGGGCGGGCGGGCGGCGCCGTTCGCGCCGGAGCGGTCCGCGCCCGGCGAGGTCGGCGCCGTGCGGCCGGGGGCGGGCGGCGCCGCGTCGGGCGGGAGCAGCTCCCACAGCTCGTGCTCGCGCACGTGCTTGTCCTTCTGCACGCCCACGTGGCGGAAGAGGTGGAGGTAGCTGTCGGAGAGGCGGCTCGCGACCTCGTAGAAGGAGCGCGAGACGAGGATCTGGTTCTCCGCCGCGAAGCTCATCACCCGCTGCCCGACGTTGATGCCGTCGCCCACCGCGTTCGCGTTGCCGTTGAGGTCGCGGACGAGCTTCACCGGGCCGACGTTCACGCCGATGCGGACCCGCATCCCCACCGGCCCGGCCTCCTCCTTCACGAACGCGTCGAGGAGCCGGAGCGCGCAGAACATCGCCGCCTCGGGGTCGCCGAGGAAGCAGATCGCGGCGCCGTCGCCGGTGTCGAGGATCACCCGATCGTTCTCGGGGACGTCCTCGATGGAGCGCGCGAGGTAGCGGTTGAGCCGCCCCTTCCAGTTGAGCTCGAGCGTCACCGACTGCGCCGAGTAGTGGACGATGTCCACGAACACGACGCTGCAGAGCCAGGTGCGCTCGCGGGGGCGTTCGTCCACGGCGGCCTCTCCCGCTACTCGGGCTTCTCGAGCAGCCGCATCGCGGCGACGAGGCTCCGGTGCATCCGGTTGAACGCGGCGGAGAGCACGGAGAGCTCGTCCTTGCCCTCGGCGGGGAGCTCGGGGACCTCGAGGTTGCCCTTCGAGATCTCGTCGGCGACGGAGGCGAGCCGCGCCACCGGCCGGATGACCGTGAGGTAGAGGACCACGTTGAGGAGCACGAGGGTCAGGCCCGCCACGATCGCGAGCGAGACCACGAGGTGGTTGAAGGCCCGGTTCGCCATCTGCATCGGGACCGTGACCGGCACCGACACGATCTGCGCCGCGATGACCTCGCCCTCCTTCCACCCGAACCCGTTGGACGGGCCGTAGAGGCTCACCATCTCGACCGGCGCGGCGGCGGGCGCGGAGTGGCACTCGAGGCAGCCCTTGCCGGCCCTCATCGGGCGGGCGAGGAAGATGGTCGGGCCGGTGGGCGTCATCCGCTCGCCGGAGAAGCGCTCGAGGTCGGGCTCGTTGCGGAAGACCTTGATGACGTCCTCCTCCCAGTCCGAGGCGCGGTTGCGCGGGTTGGACGGGTTGAGGGCCGCCTCCTTGTAGTAGTACTCGGGGTACTTCTTGCGCAGGAAGTTGAACATCTCGGTGGCCGCGAAGGCGGGCACCGTCTGCGGGCGGAACTCGCGGGTGACCGCCATCTTGCGCAGGCAGAGCTCGCGGAAGACCTGATCCTGCGCGAGCTCCGGCGGCGGCGCGCCCTGCAGCTTGTTGACGAGCGGCTTCACCTGCTCGCTCGTGTAGGCGCGCATCGCGAGCGCGGTCTCCATCATGATCTGCGCCTGGTGCAGCACCTGCTCGCGCGCGGTGTCCTGCAGCTGGCGCTGGAAGAGGACGCCCGCGACGCCGAGGCCCGTCCCGAAGACGAGCGCGAAGGCGAGGCTGAACTTCGTGAGCAGGTTCATGGGGCTCTCGCTGGCCTGGGCTCGAGGGACGGCTGCCAGGTGCGGCGCTGGCCGGGCAGCACCTGGATGGTGTCGCGCGCGGTCCCGAGCGCGGGGTGGGTGGCGGTGAGGTCGTGCGGGCCGGAGGTGAGCTGGAACTCGCGCGGCGCGGCGCCCGCGGGCCGCCCGTCGACCGAGAGCTCGGCGCCGGCGGCGGCGAGCACGGTGAGGATGCCCTCGCCGCTCTGGCCGGGCGGCAGCGCGAGCGCGTCGGGGGCGCCCTCGGCGAGCACGCCGGCGCGCGCCCCGGCGGCGGGGGCGGGCGCGGGCGGCGCCGCCGGCTCGGGCGTGGCGAGCATGCGGGTCAGCGCGAAGACGAGCGCGCCGCCGATCGCGAGCGCGCCGACGGTGGAGCCCACGAGCGCGGGCAGCGCCTTCGCGACGTCGCGCCGGGCGGGGGCGGCGGCGGTCGCGGCGCGCCGGGTGGTGGCCCGCGGCGTCGCGGCCGCGGGGGTCCCGCCCTGCGTCGGCCCGGGCGCGGGCGGGCGGGACGGCAGCTGGTCGAAGAGGGCCGTCGCCTGCGGCGCGACCCGCGCCGGCGCGGCGGCTTGCTCGGCGGTCGCGCAGCGCAGCAGCTCCTCGCGGAACGCCTCCGCGCTCGGCGGGCGGCCGTCGCGCTCGACCGAGAGCGCGCGCATCACGAGCGCCTCGAGCCCGACCGGCACGCGGACGTGCGGGCTGCGCACGCTCGGGCGCGGCGGGCGCTCGACGAGCATGCGCGTGAGCATGCCGATCGGCGTCTCGGACTCGAAGGGGAGCTTGCCGGCGACGAGCTCGTAGAGGATGACGCCGACCGAGTAGAGGTCGCTGCGCGCGTCGAGCGGCTCGCCGCGGGCCTGCTCCGGGCTCATGTAGCCGGGCGTGCCGGTGACGCTGCCGGCCTGGGTGAGGCGCGAGGAGCCCGGGTCGCCCTCCGCGAGCTTCGCGACGCCGAAGTCGAGCACCTTCACGGCGTCCCGCTCGTCGCGCCGCGAGACAATCATCACGTTCTCGGGCTTGAGAATCGCAGTGGAGCACGCCGTGCGCGTGCGCCTCCCCGACCGCGGCGAGGATCTGCGCGCCAATCCGCACCACGCGCTCGGGCGAGAGCGGGAACTCGTCGGCCAGGAGCCGGGTGAGGCTGCGCCCGCCCACGAACTCCATCGCGAGGAAGGGCACGCCCTCGTCGGTCCGGCCGAAGTCGAGCACGGCGACGGAGTTCGGGTGGCTGAGCCGGGTCGCCGCCCGCGCCTCGCGCTGGAAGCGCTTCGCCATGGTCGGGTCGTCGTGGAGGCCGACCTCGAGGAGCTTCACCGCCACGGGGCGATCGAGGGTGAGATCGGTGGCGCGGAAGACGCGGCCCATGCCGCCGCGGCCGATGAGCGCGTCCAGGCGGTACTTGCCGCCGACGGTCTTGCCGAGCTCCCGGTCGGGCGGGACGACGATGGGCATGGGCTCGGGCACCGCGGTCGCGACGTCCGCGCCGCACGCCTCGCAGCTGCCCGCCTCGCCGGCCTCGCGCCCGCAGGTGGCGCATTCCGCCATCGTCTCGTCTCCCCGCCCAGGAAACCCCGGCTCCTATAAGTGGACGTGAAACGTGGGTCCGTTCCCCACCGATCCCGTTCGGGGATGCCCCCGTGACGGGCCCCACGGAAGGCGGGAGTTTCCGCACGTTCCGTGTACCTGTGTGGGCGCGGTGTGCCATCGTCGGTGGACGTGAAGGTCCACCTCGTCGACGGCACCTACGAGCTGTTCCGCGCCCACTTCGGCTCGCCCCCCGCCCGCGGGCCGGGCGGCAACGAGGTCGGCGCCACGCGCGGGCTCGTGCAATCGCTGACCGCGCTCCTGCGCGAGCCGGGCGTCACGCACGTCGCGGTCGCGTTCGACCACGTCATCGAGTCGTTCCGCAACCGGCTCTTCGACGGGTACAAGACCTCGGAGGGCGTGCCGCCCGAGCTCCTCGCGCAGTTCGAGCTCGCCGAGCTCGCGGCCCAGGCGCTCGGCGTCGTGGTCTGGTCGATGGTCGAGTTCGAGGCCGACGACGCGCTCGCCACCGGCGCCGCGCGGTTCGCCGCGGCGCCCGGCGTCGAGCAGGTGCTCGTGTGCACGCCGGACAAGGACCTCGCCCAGTGCGTGCGCGGCGACCGGGTGGTCGGCTTCAATCGCCTCCGGCGCAAGCTGCTCGACGAGGACGGCGTGCGCGCGAAGTTCGGCGTCTCGCCCGCGTCGATCCCCGACTGGCTCGCGCTCGTGGGCGACACCGCGGACGGCATCCCCGGCCTCGAGCGGTGGGGCGAGAAGTCCGCCGCGGTGGTGCTCGCGCGGTGGGGCAAGCTCGAGGCGATCCCGGCGGACGAGCGGGCGTGGGAGGTGCCGGTGCGCGGCGCCGCGGCGCTGGGCGCGAGCCTGCGGGCGGGGTTGAAGGACGCGGTGCTGTACCGGACGCTCGCGACGCTCCGGACCGACGTGCCGCTCGAGGAGGACCTCGAGGCGCTGCGCTGGCGCGGCGTCCGGACGGACCCGCTCCGGAAGCTCGAGGCGCTCCTCGGCGAGGCGGGCATCGCGGGGCGGCTGGCCTCGCGATAGAGTGCGGCCGGCGCCGGGGTCCTGGATCCGGCGGAGGGACATCACATCATGAGAGCTCACCTGGCCCTGTGCTGCGTCCTGGCGTTCGCGCCGCTTCCGTTCGCGGGCGCGGCGGGCGCGTCCGCCTCCGCCGCCTCCGCCGCCGAGCCGCTCGAGGTCGAGGCGACCGGCGAGGCCGCCATCGTCGGCGGCAACCGCGCGCTCGCGCGCGACCGCGCCACCGAGGACGCGCTCCGGCGCGCGGTGGAGCAGGCGATCGGGACGCTCGTGTCGAGCGAGACCGAGGTGAGGAACTCGCAGCTCGTGAAGGACCGGATCCTGACCCGCTCCCGAGGGTACGTGCGCGGGTACTCGGTGACGGGGACGAAGGAGGCGGCCGGCGCGGTGCAGGTCACGGTGAAGGCGAAGGTCGGCGCCGACGCGCTCGAGAACGACCTCGAGGCGATCGGGATCGCCCTGGGGCGCAAGGGGATGCCGCGGGTGGCGCTCCTCATCGCCGAGCAGCGCATCGACGAGATCAAGCCGGCCGCGTGGTGGGGCGACCAGGGCGGCCACGGCGCCGCCGCGGGCGGGCTGAAGCTCGACCAGCGCGTCGCCGAGAACGTGTTCATGTCGCTCTGGCAGCCGAAGGGGTTCACGTTCATCGACATGGACGCGCTCGCCGGCGTGGTGCGGCAGGCGGGGGTGGTGACCGCCGACCTGAACGCCGAGCAGCTCCGGGAGATCAAGAACCTGTCCGGCTGCGACGTGGTGATCACCGGGAGCGTGGTGGCGACGAAGGAGCACGACGTGTCCGGCATGGCCGAGACGCTCGGCGCCGGGCTGATCTCGAAGGTGACCGGGGCGACGTGCACGGCGACCCTGTCGGTGCGGGCGATCAACGCCGACAACGGCGAGGTGCTCGCGACGGAGGAGACGAACGCGAGGTCGTACGACAAGAGCCCGCTCGCCTGCGGCCGGAAGGCGACGGAGGAGGCGACGAAGCAGCTCGCCGGCGCCCTCGAGGGGAAGCTGCTCGCGACGTGGACGAGGCAGCTCGACCAGGGCTCCCGGATCACGATCAAGGCGAGCGGCGTGGAGACGCTCGGCGTGCTGAACGGCCTCGTGGGGTTCCTGAAGAGCGAGGTCCGCGGGGTGAAGGACGTCCAGCAGCGCCGGTTCGGCGGCGGGACCGCGGACCTGGACGCGACGGTGCAGGGCGGCTCGCAGGCCTTCGCGACGGAGCTGGAGGAGAAGGTGGTGAAGGGCAGGAGGATCGAGGTGACCGGGATGTCCGCGAACACCGTGGAGCTCCGGCTGGTCAAGTAGGGCCCGATACTCCCCGCCTCCCCCCCCAACCCCAGAGGCTCCCCCCCCCAACCCCAGAGGCTCCCCCGTTTCCAGGGTTCGGGCGGGGCCGGCAGGGCCCCCGGAGCGGCTTCAGCGTCGGCTTCGGCCGTTGTGCTCGCGCAGTTTCGACGAGCCGGCTTGCGCCGCCGCTTTCGACACTGCTTCGCGGTGAAACGGAGGCAGACCGCTCCGGCGCCGCCGGAGCAGTCGGTGAGTTTCGGAGGTCGGGACGGCCCGCGCTAGACGGGCGGGGCGCAGGCGGCGCCGAGCACGGCGCCCATGGCCCAGGTGCCGGGCGGGAACACGACGTTCCACATGCCCTTGCGGAACAGCTCGAAGGCCTTGCGGTACGCGTCCTGGAACGCCTTCAGCTGCTGCTGCGCCTCGATCCGCTTCCACCGGTCGGACGCCGCGATCTTCGGGTTGAGCTTGCTCGGCGGTTCCTTCCCGGCCGGATGCTGCCACCACTGCTGCCGGAGCACCCGCCGCAGCCCCGCGAACTTGCGCCGCTCGCCGTCCTCGGTGCGCGCCGCCTGCTTCTCGAGCGCCGCGAGCGCGCCCTTCACCGATTCGCGGTACCGCGCCGCCGAGAAGCCCTTCGGCGGCACGAGCGCGAGCACGGCGCGATCGGGCATGTTCCCGTCCTTCGAGAAGAACATCTCCGGCCGCTCGTACTCGCGCCCCGTGCCGAGTTCCTCGAGCGAGGACCAGAGCCCCGGCCAGTGGCTGCCGTGCTCGACGAGCCCCGCCGCGACCGGGTTCGCGAGCGTGTAGGCCGCCTTCGCGATGACGGAGCCCTCGTCCTCGAGCGAGACCGCGCTGTAGCTCCCAGGGGCCCAGGCCGACTCGAAGCGTTCGTGGAGGGTGTTGAGGAAGAGCGCGAGGTTCATGTTCAGCTCCTGGGCGAAGCGCGGGAGCTGAGCGAAGGGGTCGGAGAGGATCAGGTGGTAGTGGTTGGAGACGACGCACCAAGCGTGAAGCTCGATCTTGTGGCGCCGGGCGGCGACGGCGAGGAGGTAGCCGAAGGCGTTGTTGAGCCGCACGGAGGGCACCATGAGGAAGAGCCGGTGCAGGCAGCGGCGGGTGAACAGGTAGGTCTTGCCCGGGAGGATCTGGCGGGGAGCGGTCATGGCCTCCCCCGCATTCCACGCACCGTGCCGCTCCCAACTCCCTGGATTCCCAGGTCCCCGCCACCCGCACGCCGGCCGTTCCGCGGACCACCGTCCAATCGGCGGACCTCTGGGGAAGGGGGGGATCGGGGGTAGGGGGGCGGAGCGGGAGCCGGGCCACCTACCCCGGCAACGTCCCCAGCGCCCGCTCCAGGTCCCCCACGAGGTCCGCGGGGTCCTCGATCCCGATCGACAGCCGGATCACCGAGTCGGTGATCCCCGCCCGCCGGCGCGCCTCGGGCGTCATCGACGCGTGCGTCATCGACGCCGGGTGCGCCACCAGGCTCTCCACGCCGCCGAGCGACTCGGCGAGCGTGAACCAGCGCAGCGTCGTCAGCACGTGGTTCACCCGCTCCGGCCGCCCGTCCCGCAGCTCGAACGACAGCATCGCGCCGAACCCCTTCTGCTGCGCCCGCGCGAGCGCGTGCTGCGGGTGGCTCTCGAGGCCGGGGTAGAACACCTTCGCCACCGCGGGGTGCGCGGCGAGCCACCGCGCCACCACCATCGCGCCGGCCTCGTGCGCCCGCATCCGCACGAGCAGCGTCTTCAGCCCGCGCAGCACCAGGAACGCGTCGTGCGGGCTCTGCGACGTGCCGAGCAGGTTGTTCACGCTCTGGATCCGCTGCAGGAGCGCCGTCCGCCCGGGCCCGCCGGCCGCCACCACGCACCCGCCCACCACGTCCGAGTGGCCGTTCAGGTACTTCGTCGTCGAGTGCACGACGAGGTCCGCGCCGAGCTCGAACGGCTTCTGCAGCACCGGCGAGAGGAACGTGTTGTCCACCACGGTCAGCGCCCCGCGCGCCCGCGCGAGCGCGGACACCGCGCGCACGTCGGTGAGCCGGAGCAGCGGGTTCGACGGCGTCTCGACCCACACCATCCGCGTGTTCGGCCGGAACGCCGCCTCGACCGCCGCGAGGTCGGCGAGGTCGAGGTACGTCACCTCCAGCCCGTGCGCCGCCTTCTCGTGCTCGAGCAGCCGGAAGGTGCCGCCGTAGCAGTCGACGGTCGCGAGGATGTGGCTCCCGGCGGGCAGGAGGTTCAGCGCCACCAGCACCGCGCTCATGCCGGTCGCCGTGCAGGTCGCGCCGCCGCCGCCCTCGAGCACCGCGATGGCCTCCTCGAGCGCGGCGCGCGTCGGGTTGCCGCTGCGCGTGTAGTCGTAGCCGGCGTTCGTGCAGACGTCGCGGAACGCGAACGTGGACGTCTGGTAGATCGGCGGCATCACGGCGCCGTAGGACGGGTCGGGCTGCACGCCCGCGTGGACGCACCGGGTCGCGTCGCCCGCGCCCGCGACGAGCGGCGCGCGCTCCTTCCACCCGGCCTTCGCGGCGGAGCCGGGGGGCAGGATGGTGAAGTGGTACGCGGGGTTCCCGGGGACGTTGGAGTCGAGGTGGACGTCGTCGGCCATCCGCCGAGGGAACCACGAACGGCCACGCGCGCGCCAGCCGCGCACACGCCGGGTCGCAGCCGGCCAGGGTCCTCAGCGCGCGGCGGGCCCGGGCTGCCGCCCGCCCGGCGCGCGATCGCCGGCCGCCGCCAGGGCGTCCCGCCAGCGCGCCTCGGTCGGCGCCGTGGCCGCGAGCGCCGCGACCGCGATCACGAACGCCGCGAGCGCCGGCACGTGCCCACACACGAGCCACACGGTCGTGCCGAGCATGGCCGCCGCCTCGCGCAGCGCCCATCCCACGAGCAGGCGCACGCGCGCGACCGTCTCGGGCGGGCCGCCGGGGGCGAGCCGACGCGGCACCGCGAACGACGCCGCGAGGAGGGCAACGGAGAGTCCAAGCGCGAGCAGCCCGAGCGCGGGCGGCACCGTCGCGTGCTCCATCGCGCCGCTCGCGCGCAGGTACGCCGCGACGCCGAAGAAGGCGAGGCAGCCGGAGAGCAGGGCTCCCCAGAGGATGATGGCGGTGCGGCGCGCGTCGGGTTCCGGAGTCATCGGATGGGGTCCAGCGGGAGACAGGGGCGCTCGAGGCGGATCGTACACCGGCGGAGCCCCGGACCGCGCCGGTTTCCTCGCCCCGTCCGGCCCGTCTGCTACATTCGCGCCGTGATCGTCCTCGGCATCGACCCCGGCTCCCGGCGCTGCGGCTACGGTGTCGTGGCGCGTCAAGGCGGGCGCCTCGTGGTCCTCGAGTCCGGCGTCCTCGCCCCGGGGGACCGGCCCATGCCGGAGCGCCTCGGGGCCATCCTCACCGGGCTCTCCGAGCTCATCCGGCGCACCCGGCCGCAGGAGGTCTCGGTCGAGCAGGTCTTCTCCGGCACCTCCGCCCGCTCGGCGCTCGTCCTCGGCCAGGCCCGCGGGGTCGCGCTCGCGGCGGCCGCCCAGGCCGGCCTGGTCGTGCACGAGTACGCGCCCGCCGAGGTGAAGCTCGCCTTCACCGGCAGTGGACGCGCCTCCAAGGACCAGATGCTCCGCACCGCCCGCCTCCTGCTCGGCGCG
Organism: Anaeromyxobacteraceae bacterium; assembly: GCA_047602405.1. Classification (GTDB taxonomy): domain Bacteria; phylum Myxococcota; class Myxococcia; order Myxococcales; family Anaeromyxobacteraceae; genus Anaeromyxobacter. Next base: position 3,254,680 of record JASGHJ010000002.1, on the reverse strand, counting down.
ACGCCGCGCCTCGCCGACGAGGCCGACGCCCTCGCCATCGCGGTCTGCCACCTCTCCCGCCGCCGCGCGCTCGCCGCCGTGCCCGCCCGCGTCGCCGCGCCGGGCGCCCGCGGGGCCGGGCCGGCCGCCGCCGCGCCCGCCCGCGGCCGCACGCTGCCCCGCGCCGCGAAGCCGCCGCCGGAGGTGCTCGCCCGGCTCCGGCCGTCGCGCCGCGACCACCGGAGGGCCGCCCCGTGATCGCGCGGCTCACCGGCACCCTCCTCGAGAAAGACCCCGAGCGGCTCGTCATCGACGTGGGCGGGGTCGGTTACCTCGTGCACGTCTCGGCCGCCACCTCCGCGGCGCTCCCGGGCGCGGGCGCGAAGGCGACGCTGCGCACGTACACGAACGTGAAGCAGGACGCGATCGATCTCTTCGGCTTCGCGACCGAGGACGAGGAGTCGGTGTTCCGCGCGCTCATCGAGGTGAAGGGCGTCGGCCCGCGCGCGGCGCAGAACATCCTCTCCGGCATCGAGCCGCGCGACCTCGCCCAGGCGATCGCGCAAGGCGACGTCGCCCGGCTCACGAAGGTCCCCGGCGTCGGCAAGAAGACCGCCGAGCGGCTCGTCGTCGAGCTGAAGGAGAAGCTCGCGGTCCTCGCGCGCGCGGCCGGCCCGGCGCCGAAGGCCGGCGGCGGCGTGCTCGACCAGCTCGAGCAGGCGCTCGTCAACCTCGGCTACAAGCCCGCGCAGGCGGAGCAGGTGCGCGAGGCGCTCCGCGACGAGGCCGAGGGCAAGCGGCTCGACGAGCTCCTCCGCGAGGCCCTGAAGCGGCTGCGTGGCTGACCGCCGCCGGCGTCCCTCGTTCCGCCGGGGCACCCACGCCGGGTTGGCCGGCGCAGTCGGCCCCCCGTGATACCCTCGCGCCGTGACGGTGAAGCCCGTGCGAGAGGTGTCCCCCGGCGCGAAGGACGGGGAGGAGCGGCTCGAGCAGTCGCTCCGGCCCGCGACGTTCGAGGAGTACGTCGGGCAGGAGAAGATCGTCGAGAACTTCAAGGTCTACGCCCGCGCCGCCCGCACGCGCGGCGAGGCGCTCGACCACGTCCTCCTCTCCGGGCCTCCCGGCCTCGGCAAGACCTCGCTCGCGCACATCCTCGCCCGCGAGCTCGGCGTCGCGCTGCACGTGACGAGCGGCCCCGCCCTCGTGAAGAAGGGCGACCTCGCCGGCCTCCTCACCGCGCTCGCGCCGCGCGACATCCTCTTCATCGACGAGGTCCACCGGCTCTCGCCCGCGGTCGAGGAGGCCCTCTACCCGGCGATGGAGGACTTCCGCTTCGACGTCGTGCTGGGCGCGGGCCTCGGCGCGCAGACGATGGAGATGAAGCTCGAGCGGTTCACCCTCGTCGGCGCCACCACGCGCACCGGGCTCCTCGCGAGCCCGCTGCGCGACCGGTTCCCCATCCAGGAGCGGCTCGCCTACTACGAGCCCGCGGAGCTCCGCGAGATCGCCGAGCGCGCGGCCCGGAAGCTCGGTGTCCCCGTCGAGCGCGAGGCCGCCGACGAGCTCTCGCGGCGCGCCCGCGGCACGCCCCGCATCGCGATCCGGCTGCTGCAGCGCGCCCGCGACTTCGCCCAGGTCGAGGGCGACGGCGACATCACCCGCAAGATCGTGGAGCGGACGCTGTCGCGGCTCGAGGTCGACGCGAAGGGGCTCGACGCCATGGACCGGCGCATCCTCGCGGTCGTGCTCGACGTCTTCGGCGGCGGCCCGGTGGGCATCGACGCCGTCGCGGCGGCGGTGGGCGAGGAGGGCGGCACCATCGAGGACGTCTACGAGCCCTTCCTCGTGCGCGAGGGCTACCTCGCGCGCACGCCGCGCGGCCGCGTGGCGCTCCCGGCGGCCTACGAGCACCTGGGCCGCGAGCGTCCGCGGGGCAAGCAGGGCGATCTGCTGTAGCTCACCGCGGCGCGTCTCACCACGCCACCCGGCGCGCCCGCCACGCGGGCCGGCGGCCCATCACCCGGACGAGCACGAAGCCGGCGACGAAGCCGGCGACGTGCGCCATGACCGCGACCCCGGACTGGCCGCTCCCGAAGAGCAGCGAGAACACCTGGGTCGCGAACCAGAACCCGATGAGCAGGAACGCCGGTAGCACGGTGCGCAGGGGGAAGAACACGACGATGACGAGCGTGAGCACCCGCGCGTGCGGGAAGAGCACGAGGTACGCCGCGAGCACCCCGGCGATCGCGCCGCTCGCGCCGACCATGGGCGTGTAGATCTCGCCGGTCAGGATCATCACCACCATCTGCGCGAGCGCCGCGGCGACGCCGGAGGCGAGGTAGAACGCGACGAACCGCGCCCGTCCGAGCGCGTCCTCGACGTTGTTCCCGAAGATCCAGAGGAAGAGCATGTTGGACGCGATATGCATCCACCCACCGTGGAGGAACATGCTCGTGAAGATCGTGAACGGCGGCCGCACCACGTCGCGCAGCTCGACGTCGGAGAAGGTGTAGATCTCGTAGGGGATCGCGCCGCCCCGCAGCACCGACTCCTGCACGCCCATCGGCCACTGCCAGAGCAGCCAGGCGGCCACGTTCGCGGCGACGAGGGCGTAGGTGACGACCGGTGTGCGGTCGATGGGGTTGTCATCCTTGAGTGGGATCACGGGTCGGCGGACTCCTCACCCGAACCTAGCGGAACCCCCCTCGAAAAACCCGATCGTGGCGCCTCGCCACGACACGGATGTCGCGGTCCGGAAGCGCCCCGAAGGGTCCGGGCCCCCGGGTAGGATTTACGGTGGGTGTGTGTGGGGGATCGGGAACGAAATCCTTCGTGATCTCGTCCCATTGCGTCGTGGACCCCGGCAGGCGTCGGAGCGACCGGATTCCCGGCCGGGTGGCACGTGGATTGCTCAACATCTGGACCCTCGGAGGGATTCCCGTCTCGGGGTAGTAAAGCCACCCGGCACGGCTGTCCCCTCCGTCCAGCAGCACCCGCAAGCGATCCCCCGGCAGCCCGGAACGAGACCGTGACGAACCTTCCCCAGAACCAGCGCACCGTCGCGAAGCGCGTCACCTGCACCGGCGTGGGCCTCCACTCCGGCAAGCCGGCGTCGCTGACGCTCGCCCCGGCCGCGCCCGGCGCCGGCATCACGTTCGTGCGCATGGACCTCGGCATCGAGATCCCGGCGCGCAACGAGCACGTGCAGGACACGATGCTCTCGACGACGATCGGCGTGGGCCAGGCCCGCGTCGCCACGGTCGAGCACGTCCTCGCCGCGCTCGGCGGCATGGGCATCGACAACTGCCGCGTCGAGGTCGAGGGCCCCGAGATCCCGATCCTGGACGGCTCCGCCGCGCCGTTCGTCGCGCTCGTCCAGGAGGCGGGCGTGAAGCTGCAGAAGGCCGCCCGCCGGTACCTCGTGGTCGAGAAGGCCGTCGAGGTGAAGGACGGCGACAAGCTCGCCCGCCTCGAGCCCTCCGACGCCTTCACGATCGACTTCCGCGCCGACTTCAACCACCCGCTCATCACGAACCAGCCGCTCCGCATCGCCGTCACCGAGCGCAGCTTCGAGCGCGAGATCTCGCGCGCCCGCACCTTCTGCTTCCGCCGCGACATCGAGCGGATGCAGGCGGCCGGCCTCGCGAAGGGCGGCAGCCTCGAGAACGCGATCGTGGTCGACGAGTACGCGATCCTGAACCCCGAGGGGCTGCGCTTCCCGGACGAGTTCGTGCGCCACAAGGTGCTCGACGCGATCGGCGACCTCGCGCTCGCCGGGCTGCCCATCGTCGGCACGCTCGTCGCCGTGAAGAGCGGCCACGCGATGAACCAGGCGCTCGTGCGCCGGCTCCTCGCCGACCCGTCCGCGTGGCGCATCGTCACGCTGGGCGCCGACGCCGCCGAGGGCCGCAAGGCCGCGCCGTTCGCCCTGCCCGAGGGGCAGATCGCGTAGCGCTTCCGAGTCTCCCTGGAGGTACCCGGGGCCGCCCGCCGTTCGCGAGCGGCCCCGAGCTTTGTCCGGGCCGCGCCGCGCCGCGGCCGGTCCCCCACGCGCGCACGACGGCCGCGCGCGGCCGATCCGCTCGCGGGCCGCCGCTCACGCGCGCTGCGGGGAGAGCGGACCACCGGGCGGGACGCGCTCCTCCTCGCGCACGGTGGGCAGCCGGCGCTCGCGAGGGATGCCCGTACGGCCACCGAGCGCGGCCGCGACGAGCGTGAGCACGCCGTACAGGAAGAAGCCCCAGGACGCGCCGGTGCCGGCCTTCTGCGCGGTGTCCGCGGCCTCCCCGGCGTTCTGCCGCGCCTGGTCCACCGCGCCCTGCGCCTGTGCCCGGAGCCGCTCGGCCTGGTCCTGCGCCTCGCGCCGGGCCGAGGGGTCCGAGGCCGCCTGGCCAGCCGCCTGGGCCGCGCCGCCCGCCGCGCTCGCCGCGGCGCCCGCGGTCTTCCCGACCGCCGTCGCCGCGATCCAGAATCCCCGCCACCACCATCAGGCCCCACACCGCCATGCCGTGCAGCGTGCCCGCGGAGCGCTCGTCAGCCGCGCTCATCCGCGCGGCGAGCCAGCCGGCGAGGAACATCGACACGACGCCGGCGACCACGCCCCAGATGCCGAAGCCGAGCCCCATGTTCTGCCACTGGCCGGGGTCGCGCGGGTCCACCGCCGCGAAGCCCACGCCCGCGCCGAGCGCGAGCAGCACGAGCCACACCCCGAAGCCGAAGAAGAAGCCCGCGAAGAGCGCACCCCAGCTCACGCGGTTCGCGAGCGGCGCGTTGGTCGCCCAGACGTTCGCCATGTTCGTATCCTCCCGCGGCCAGGACCGGCCGCCCGCGGGAAGGGTCGACATCCACGGCCCGGGAAGGTACCCCGGCCCCGCGATCACCCGACCACCGCCCGGCGTCGCCGGGTCCCGCGCCGTCGCCACCCCCGGGCCGCACGCCGCGCCGTCGCGCGGGAGCAGGGCCTAGTGCAGCGGCGCGCCCGCCGCCGCCCCGTCCCGGCGGGCGCGCGGCCGGGGTGGTGGCGTCGGGGCGACCGTGCGCTGCACGAGCCGCCGGGCGAGCGCCGCGGCCGCGGCGGTCGCCGCCGCGGCGAGCACCTTCTCCGTCACGCCCGGCTTCATCGCCACCCGGTCCGGACGATCGAGGAGCCGCGCCATGGCGCGCCGGACCTCGCGCGCCTTGCCCGGGATCGTCGCCCGCCGGCGCCGGCGGCGCACCGCCACCGCGACGAGGCCCCCGAGCAGCACCACCACCACCCCCGCGGCGATGGCGACCGCCACCGGGTGGCGCTGCACCTGCAGCCGCACGTCGAGCGCCTCACGCCTGCGCCGGTCGAGCTCCCCGACGAGCGCGCCGAGCTCCCGGCGCAGGGAGCCGACCTCCTCCTCGGCGCGCCGGACCGGATCCACGTGGCCGTTCACGCGAGGCGCTCCTTCGCCCATCGGACGTTCTCCTCGAGCGAGCGCCGGGTGGTCTCGAGTGGCCGGCGGACCCGCTTCGCCCAGCCCCACGCGGCCGCGACCCCACCCACCACGCCCACGGCGGCCGCGACGATCAGCGCGGCCGCCCAGGGCGGCAGGCCGGCGGCGGCGAGGCCGAACGCCGCCGCGACGAGCAGCATCGCGAGGAACAGGATGGCGCAGACGGCCGCGACGCCGAGCCCGGCGGCCATCCGCACCTCGGCGCGGACGTCGGCCTTCACCTCGGCCTTCGCGAGCTCGATCTCCTTCTTCACGAGCTCGGAGGCCTTCCGGGCCACCTCTCCCACGAGGTCCCGCGTCGCCACCCCGCGCAGCCCGTGCCCGTCCGCGCGTTGCCTCGCGCGGGCGGCCTGCGCCGCGCCCGTCCGCTCGCCCAGCTCCATGGCCGATCCTCCCCCAGGCCAAGTTGCCCCCGACCGCGGCGCGGGGCACGGGGTTCCCCCGCGCCCGGGCGTGACGAGGTTCGTGCCGGAGGACACGCCATGCCGACTCGCAAGCGCACCGGGCGCCCGGAAGACGCCCCTCGCACCAATCTCCCGCCGCGCCGGGAGCCCTACGACGAGGGCTACTTCGGCACCGAGGAGGAGGAGGGCGTGCAGGGCTCCAGCGAGGCGCCCGGGGAGGAGCCCGCCGGGCGGCCGGAGGGCAGCGGGGAGGAGCCCCGCTCCTCCTGAGCGTGGCGGCCCGCGCTACCAGCTCGGCCCGAACCGGCGCCGCGCCTCGGCCGCGAGCGCGTCGCGGTGCTGCGGGGCGGCGATGGCGATGAGCGCCGCCGCGCGCTGGCGCAGGTTCTTCCCGTAGAGGTCGGCGATGCCGTGCTCGGTCACGACGAAGTGGACGTGCGCGCGGGTCGTGACGACGCCGGCGCCCTGCTTGAGGAGCGGCACGATGCGCGACTCGCCCCGGCCGGTGGTCGAGGGGAGCGCGATGATGGGCTTGCCGCCCTCCGACAGCGACGCGCCGCGGATGAAGTCCATCTGGCCACCGACGCCGGAGAACAGCCGCTCGCCGATGGAGTCCGCGCAGACCTGGCCGGTGAGGTCGACCTCGATGGCGCTGTTGATCGCGGTGACCTTGGGGTTCCGCCGGATGACGGAGGTGTCGTTCACGTAGGCGACGTCCAGCATCTTCACGAGCGGGTTGTCGTCCATGAAGTCGTAGAGCCGCTTCGTGCCGAACGCGAAGGTGGCGACGACCTTGCCGGTGTCGACCTTCTTCGCCTCGCCGGTCACGACGCCCTTCTCGACGAGGTCCACCACCGCGTCGGAGAGCATCTCGGTGTGGATGCCGAGGCGCTTGTGGTCGGAGAGGGCGAGGAGCGTGGCGTCGGGGATGGCGCCGATGCCGGCCTGGATGGTGGCGCCGTCGTCGACGAGCTCCGCGCAGTGCCGGCCGATGGCGCGCTCCTCGTCGGAGAGCGGCGACTTCGGCAGCTCGATCAGGGGCTCGTCGACCTCCACGAGGTCGTCGATCTCGTCGACGTGGATGAGCCCGTCGCCGTGCGTCCGCGCCATCCGCGGGTTCACCTGCGCGATGACGGTGCGGGCGGTCTGCACCGCGGCGAGCGAGCAGTCCACGCTGATGCCGAGCGAGCAGTAGCCGTGCTTGTCCGGCGGCGAGACGTGCACGAGCGCCACGTCGACCGGCAGGATGCCCTGGCGGAAGAGCCGCGGGATCTCGGAGAGGAACACCGGCACGTAGTCGCCGCGCTGCTCGTCGACCGACTTGCGGATCGAGGGGCCCACGAAGAGCGTGTTGACCCGGAAGCTCTCGGAGAGGTCCGCGTCGGCGTAGCGGGCGGGGCCCACCTGGCAGAGGCTCAGCACCTCCACCACCTTGAGCTCCTTCGCGCGGGCCGCCATGGCCTCGAGCAGCACCCGCGGGCTCGCCGCGACCCCGTGGACGAACACCCGGTCGCCGGACTTGATGACGGAGACCGCCTCGGCTGCGGTCGAGAAACGTGCCATGGAGCTCCCCCCGGTCGAAAAGTGCGGCGGAGTCTAGCAGAGGTTCCGCGCGGGGCGAGCCGCCGGCCGCGGGTGCGTCAATGAGACCACGTATCCCAGGCGAGCTTCGCCGCCACCGCCAGCGCGGTGGCCACCACCGCCCGGCGCACGAGGGCGTCGCCGCGCCGCAAAGCGAGGTGGGCGCCCAGCCAGCCGCCGGCGAGCTGCCCCGCGGCCATGGGCAGCGCCACCTTCCAGACCACGACGCCCCGCGCCGCGAAGAGCGACACCGCGGCGAGGTTGGAGGCGAAGTTCACCACCTTCGCCTCGGCCGAGGCGCGGGCCGGACCGTCGCCGAGGAGCGCCACGAAGCCGACGATGAGGAAGGTGCCCGTGCCCGGGCCGAAGAAGCCGTCGTAGGCGCCGACGCCGAGCGCGAGCAGGAGCGTGCGCACGGCCGCCGCGCGCGCCGTGAGCGCCGGAGGCCCGCCGGCGGGCGCGGCCGCGGCCCCGCCGCGCGCGCGCAGCCCGATGAAGAGCGCCGCGCCGGCGAGGAGGACGATCACCACCGGCCGCAGCGACGCCGGGGGAACCGCGAGCACGAGCGCCGCGCCGGCGAGCGAGCCCGCGAGCCCGGCCGGGAACCCGAGGAGCGCGCGGTCGCGGGCGACGAGGCCGCCGCGCGCGTAGCGGGTCAGGGACGCGAACGAGCCGAAGACCGACTGGCCCTTGTTCGTGCCGAGCGCGAGGTGCGGCGGGAGCCCGGCCCACAGCAGCGCGGGGAGGGTGAGGAGCCCGCCGCCGCCCGCAATGGCGTCGATGGTCCCGGCGCCGAGGGCGACGGCGGTGAGCGCGGCGATGGTGGGGAGCGAGGGGTCGATCACGCGCGCCGCGGTTCTAGCACGCGGCGCGGCGGGGGAGGGCCGCCGTCGGCGAGGGGCTACCGCGCGTTGCGCGCGACCGCGTCGATGAGCTCGTCGAGCCCGATCGGCTTGAACAGCACCTCGCTCGCGGCGATGGGCGGCTGCGCGTCGACCCCGCGGCTCGCCGTCATCACGACCACCGGGATGTCGGAGAGCCCCTCGTCCTTGAGCTGCTCCTCGCGGAACTGCCAGCCGTTCATCTCCGGCATCATGAGGTCGAGGAGGATGAGCCGCGGCCGCTCGCCGCCGCGCAGCGCGTCGAGCGCCTCGCGCCCGTTCTCGCAGAGGCGCGGGTGCCAGCCCTCCTCCACGAGCAGCTCGCCCACGGTCTCCCGCAGGTCGGTGTCGTCGTCGACGACGAGGATGGAGCCATCGGCCAGCACGCACGGCTAGCATAGAGGGACGCGCGCGCGATCGCTCGCGCCCACGCGGGTTCGCGGACGCTCCGCACGCGCGCAGGGCGGGTGCTCGCCGCGTCGCGCGCCCGGCGGACGGCCGCCGGCCTTATGGGGCGCGCCCGGCCCCGAGCCCCTACTCGCCCAGTCGATTCCTTCGGGACGCGACGATGACGTCCCGCGTGGACGCGTCACGCTTCGGGCCTCGCGTCCTCGTCCAGGGGTGCCCAGGCCGTCGGACATGGACCCGGAGTTCCTCCTCCCCGCGCGGCGCACCGGCGCCGCCGTCCTCGCGCTCGCCATCGCCAGCACCGCGGCGTCGCTCCTCGCCCACCCCGCGTGGCTCTTCGCGAAGTACCCGAACCTGGCCAGCGGGCTCGTGGCCGGGGTGCTCTCGCCGGAGCAGGCGGCCGACGCGAGCCCGCTCTACCTCCTGCTGCACCTCCTCGTCGAGCCGGGCATCGCCCGGGTCGGCCAGGCGCTCGCCGCCGGCGTGAGCGTGGTCGCGGTCTTCGCCGTGGCGCGGGCGGCCGCCGGCCCCTCCGCCGGCCTCGTGGCGGCGGGGCTGCTCGCGTTCGCGCAGCCGTGGCTCCTGCACGCCGCGGTCCTCGAGCCGGACCTGTTCATCGGAGCGCTCCACGCGTGCGCGGCGGCGCTCCTCCTCGCGGGACGCCCCGGGCCCCGGCGCGTCGTGGCGGCGGGCGCGCTGCTCGGCCTCTCCGCGGCGCTCCGTCCGACCGGGCTCGCCGTGGGGCTCGCCGCGGCGGCCTGGCTCGCCGCCCGGGGCGTCCCTCGACTTCGGCCCGCTTCGCGGTCCCACGCTCGGGACGAACGGCCGTCCGGATCCCGCGTGCGCGCGCCGCTCGCGCTCGCCGGGGCGCTCGCCCTCGCCGCCGCCGCGCCCCCGGCGGCGCTCCACCTCCTCGTGCGCCAGCCCGTCACCGCCACGATGAGCTGGGGTCCCGTCTTCTTCATGGGCCACCGCCCGGAGGGCACCGGCTTCGGCGGCCGCTACCCGACGCTCCTGAAGCTCGTCGAGGCCGAGGCGCTGGGCCGCCCGGACCACCCGCCCGACGCGGCGCACGGGCTCTTCCGCCGCTTCGCCGCCGCCGACACCGGCGCCGGCCCGCTCTCGCCCGTCCAGGCCGACCGCTACTGGCTCGAGAAGGGGCTCGCGTTCGCGCGGGAGGAGCCGGCGGCGTTCCTCCGCGGCCTGGGGCGGACGCTGCTCGCCTCGGTCGCCGCCCGCGGCGACGACAGCGACGTGCCGGAGGTGCGCGCGGCCGCTGCGGGCCGGGCGCGCGGCGTGCCGGGGCGGTGGATCGTCCTCCTCGGCCTCGGCGGGCTCGCGGTGGCGCTGGCGGCGCGCCGGCGCATCGGGCTCCTCGTGGCGTGGGTCGTCGCCGCCGAGCTCGCCTTCGCGGCCACCTACTTCCAGACGCGCTACGCGCTCGCGGTGCTCCCCGCCTGGTGCGCCCTCGCCGCGGTCGGCCTCGCCACCGTGGCGGCGGGGCTGCGCCGGGCGGTGCGCGCGGAGGGGGGCCGGGCCCGGCCGCTCGCCGGCGCCCTGGCGCTCGCGCTCTTCGGGGCGGCGCCGCTCGCGCTGGCGCGGCTCCCCGGGGTTCGCCAGGAGGACCGCCTGGCGGAGCGGCTCGCGGCGCTGCCCGTCCGCTCCGCGGTCCCCGAGCTCCGCCGGGCCGGCCGGTTCCTGGAGGCGCAGGCGGCACTCGCCGACGAGCAGGCCGCGTTCCCGGACCACGTCTGGCCGACCTCGCCGCGCGGATGGGCGCTCGGCGTGGACGAGCCGGCGGAGGCCGCGCGGGCCGCGGAGCGCGCGCGGGCGCGCTTCGGCGCCGGCGATCCCGTCGACGCGTACCTGCTCGCGGTGCTCGAGGTGGCGGCGGGGCGGTACGAGGCGGCCTTGCCCCTCGCCGACCGCGCGGCGGCCGCCGGGTTCGCCGCCTCGCTCGACGACGCGGCGCTCGACCCCGACCTCCTGGCCGCGGACTGCCTCGTCGCGCTCGGACGCCGGGAGGAGGCCCGGGCGCGCGTCGAACGCTCGCTCGCGCGGCGCCCCGGCACGCTCGACGGGCTCGCCCGCGCGGCCGCCGCGGGGAGCGAGACGCACCGGGCGCAGCTCCTGCGGCTCCACGACGGCGCGAGCGCGCGCTGGGCGCTCGCGCGGGCCCGCGCCCGCTGGGGCGACCTCGAGGGCTGCGTGGAGGACGCCGGGTGGCTCGTGGCGCACCTGCCCGAGGCGGCGCCGTTCGCCCAGTTCGAGCGGGCGCGGTGCCTCGCCGGGCTCGGGCGCGGCGGGGAGGCGCTGCAGGCCTACGCGCGGACCTTCGAGCTCGCGGCGTACCTGCACGGCACCGCCGCCCTCACCCCGCTCGTGCGCGCGTTCGTGGCCTCGGCCCCGGCGGACCTCGCCGTCGCCCGGTACGCGCTCGTGCACCTCTCCCGCGTCGGGGACCTCGGCGCGGTGCGCGCGCTCGTCGGGCGGCACCCGGCGCTCGGACGCGGCAGGGCGGTGCCGAGCCTGCCCGGCCTCGTCGGCGGGGACGCTCCCGAGCGGCGGGGCTGAACCGCCGCTCCCCGCTTCGCGCGGCGGCCGATCGAGGCTAACGTGCGCGCCCATGCGCCTCCGCCCGGCCCTCGCCGCCCTGCTCCTCGCGCTCCTGCCCGCCCTCGCGCTCGCGGCGGCGCCGCCGTGGGTCGCCGGGCTCGCCGACGAGCTCGACCGCTACCGGGCCGAGTGGCACGTCCCGGGCGTGGCCGTCGTGGTCGTGAAGGACGACGAGGTCGTGCTCGCGACCGGCCTCGGCGTGAAGGAGCTCGGGCGGCCGGAGCGCGTCGGGCGGGACACCCGGTTCGCGATCGGCTCGAACACGAAGGCCTTCACCGCCGCGCTCGCCGCCGCGCTCGCCGCCGAGGGGAAGCTCTCGCTCGACGATCGCCTCGCGGAGCTGTTGCCCGGCTTCGCGCTCGAGGATCCGTGGGTGACCCGGCACGCGACGCTGCGCGACGCGCTCTCGCACCGGCTCGGCTACGAGCGCTGGGCGGGGGACGTCGTCGCCTGGGGCTCGTCCTACGACGCGCGCGAGGTGCTCCGCCGGATCCAGTTCCTCGCGCCCCGGCCGGACGGCTACCGCACGTACGGCTACAACAACTGGCCGTTCACCGCGGCGGCGCTCGTCGTCGGGGCGCGGGGCGGGAAGCCCTGGGCGGACGCGCTCCAGGAGCGGCTCCTCGGGCCGATGGGCATGACCCGCACCACCGTCGGCCCGCCGGAGCCCGGCCCGGGCGTCGACCTCGCGACGCCCCACTCCTTCCTCCGCGGCGCCTGGCGGCCCATCCCGCACACCCGCCTCGGCGCCTACGCGCCCGCGGCGGCGATCTACTCGACCGCGGGCGACCTCGGCCGGTGGCTGCGCACGCAGCTCGCGGACGGCGAGCTCGACGGGAAGCGCATCCTCCCCGCGCAGGCGCTCGCCGAGATGCGCTCGGCGGCGACGCCGCAGCGGCTCACGCCGGCGTACCTCGCGCGCTTCCCGGGCACGACGCTGCGCGCGGCCGGGCTCGGGCTCATGCTGCGCGCCGCGCGGGGCCGGCTCGTCGTCGAGCACTCCGGCGCGGTGGACGGGATGTTCTCGGCGGTCGCGACGATCCCGTCCGAGCGCCTCGGCGTCGCGGTGCTGACGAACTCGGAGACCGGCTTCTACGAGCTCGCCGTCGAGACCGTGCTCGACCGCGCCCTCGGCGGCGGCGACGCGAAGGCGCGCGCCGCGCGGAGCCGGACCTGGATGGCCGCCGCGGTGAAGGAGGCGGAGGAGGACGCCGAGGCGGCGATGATGCCGCCGCGCGAGAAGGACGCCCGCCCGCCGCTCCCGCCCGAGCGGTACGCGGGCCGCTACGCGAACGCGCTCCTCGGCGAGGCCGCCGTGGCGGTCGTGGACGGGAAGCTCCGCCTCGAGATGCCCTGGCACCCCGGGCTCGCCGCCACGCTCGAGCCCTGGGGCAACGACGTCTTCGAGGCGCCCTGGCGGATGCTGGCGTTCAAGGTGAGCCCGGTCGCGTTCGAGATCGGCGCCGACGGGCGGGCGCGCGCGTTCCGCACGCGGGTGCTGCCGTTCATCGACCCCCTCGAGTACACCTTCGCGCGGGTCGCCGACCGGCCCTGAGCACCGGGGCGGTCGTCAGCGCGCCCCGCCGGCCGCCCCGGCCGCCCGCTCCGCCTCCGCGACGAGCTCCGGGTCGCCGTAGGCGCGCGCCGCCGCGAGCGCCTGCAGCCCGGCGGCCGCGGCCCCCTTCGCGTCCCCGCCCTCCGCGGAGAGCCTCGAGAGCGCGAGGAGCGCCGCCGCCTCCGCCGGCGCCGTGCCGCGCCGGTGGGCCTCGTCCGCCGCCCGGCGGAGCTCGGTCATCGCCTCCGCGCGCCGGCCGCGGAGCGTGAGCACCTCTGCGACCGCCACCCGGGCGAACGGCACGAGCGCCGTCGCCCCCGCCTGCTCGCGGAGCGCGAGGCAGCGCCGGTGTCCGGCCTCCGCGGCCGCGAGGTCCTTCGCCTCGGCGGCGAGATCGGCGAGGTGACGCTCCGGGAAGGACGCGAGGAAGCCGTCGCCGAGCCGCCTCGCCTGGGCGAGCGCGTCCTGGAAGAGCGGGCGCGCCGCCTCCCAGCGCCCCTCCTGCTGCGCGACGAGCCCGAGGTAGAACGCCGCCTCGGCGGCGGGCGCCGCGGCCTTCACCTCGACGAGCTGCTGGCGCGCGTCCTCGAGGATCCGGCGGGCCTCGTCCCAGCGCGGCGGATCCCCGAAGCCCTGCCAGTAGCGGAGCTTCCCCTCGAGGAGCCGCGCCCGTGCCCGGACGGCCGCGTCGCCCCCGGTGCGGGCCGCGTCGACCGCGCGCATCACCGCCGCCTCCGCGCCCTGTGGATCGTACCGGTGGTAGGCGCTCGACTCCTGCGCGGTCCGTCCGAGCGCGAGGAGGAGCGCCGCCCGACGCGGGCCGGTGGCGCCCTCGGCAGCCTGCTCGAGCCCGGCGCGCAGCGCGTCCCACTCGCCGCGCCGGAGGCGCGCATCGAGCCCGGCGAGCGGGTCCTTCGTCGGGGCCGGGGCGGCGGCGAGCAGCGCGGCGAGGAGGGCGAAGGTCATGGTGACTCCTGGAGAGCGGTGGCCCGCGCGTTCGTGACGCCGGGCCAGCGCAGGACCTCGACGGGGTGCCGGGCGTAAGGGAGCGCGCCCACCGGGCGCTCCTCGGCGAGGCGATGGTAGGTGTGGATGACGAGATCGCCCGGGTCGAGGATCCCCAGGGGAGGGCGGTCGCGCGAGACGACCGCGGTCTGGAACCCGAAGTGCAGCACGTCGCCCTCCCGGACGCCGGCGAGCTCCGCGAAGCTCCCGTCCGGACACACGAGCGCCGGTGCGGCGGTCACCTTCGTCAGCCACCCGTGGAGCCGCGCGGGCGCCGCGTACGGCACCGGCTCGCCGAGCCGCCGGCGCCCGTAGACGACGAGCGCGACGCAGTCCGCCCCGAGCCGCGCGTCGGTCTGGTGGCCGATGTCCGGGAGCCGCGCCGGGCCGAGCACGAAGGGGACGCCGAGGAGCTCGGTCAGCCGCCCGACGTACCCGTCGTCCCGGCGCACGACGACCTGCACCGCGTCGGTGGGCGTCGCCGGGCCGGTGTCGTGCACGCCGCGCGCGAGGAGGAGGTGCGTGCCCGGCGTGCCGAGCTCGGCGACGTCGGAGGTGTCGACGCGCGCCCGCCCGTCGAGGGCCGGCAGGGCGCGCTCCACGTACCGGATCGGCGCCGCGCACCCACGGGAGGGGCCGAAGGGTCCGCACGCGGTGACGTTGTCGTAGTCGGCGGGGGCCGGGTCGAGGATCGACCAGCGCGCCGCGCCCTCCTCGGCGAGGGTCACGGATTCACCCTCGCGCAGGAACACCGCACCCTTCGCGGCCTCCCCGTCGCCCGCCACGCGGGTCACGGGGATCGCCGCGAGGGCGAGCGCGGCCGCGCAGCCGAGCGTCACCCGCAGCTCCGGATGGGCTTGAGCTCGCTGACGCAGACGTCGCCGTCCGGCCCGGGGTCGATCCCGGTGAGCTCGAGGCGGACGCAAGACTCCGTGGCCAGGATCCCCGCGGGCAGATCGAAGGCCGCCTCGTCCCAGTGCGCGATCGCGGGGACGGCGATGACCGCGGTGGCGGCGGCCGGCCGGCCGCAGGGACCGTGGCGCACGGCGCGGATCCTCCCGTTCGCGAGCCACGCCTTCGGGGACTTCGCGTAGCCGGGGACGAGCACGAGCTCGAACCAGCAGCCCTCGGCCGCGGGGAGCGCGAGCTCGATGAAGGGAGGCCCCTTCGCGCCCCGGGCGGCGCACCACGCCGTGGACGGGTCACCGTCGAGCAGGTTCCCGGCGTCGTAGCGGAGGCCGCCTCGCGCCGGGAGGGTGCTCGAGACCCGCACCTTCGTCGCGGGGGCCGCCTTCGCCCGCCAGCGCTCCGCCGCCGCGAGCGCGGGCCTCGCGGCGAGCTTGCCCGTGACGGCGTCGAGCGCCTTCAGGTCGGCGGCCGGCGACGAGAACGTGAGCGTGCTCCCGCGGCGCCCGAACCCGGCGGGTGCGTCGACCCGGAACCGATCACCCCAGCGGCCCGGGTCGATCTCAATCGTGAGGGACGGGCGCCCGGCCCAGTGCCCTGCGGGCGCGAGCTCCCAGCGGAGCGTCCGCTCGCCGAACTCGGTGAAGACGCTCTTCGAGTACGCCATGTCGGTGAAGCGGTACCAGCCGCGGACCTCGAGCGTGAGGGGCACCGCGGCTCCGGAGGGGATGGTGAGGGTCGCCGTGCACCACGCCGTCCCGCCGAGCCCCGGCTGCTCCGGGTCAACCCACCGCGAATCCTCGAGCGCGCAGCGTGGGCGCTCGTCGCCGAGGAGGATGACCACGTCCTCGATCGAGGTGGGCCGCGGGGCGGGTCCCGCCTCGCCGTACTCGCCCTCCTCGAGCCAGAACACCGGCACGCCGTACTTCACCGTGGCCGGCGGGCCCGGGTTCGAGAGCACGTACTCCGCCCGCGCGCGGAAGCGGCTCCCGTCGTCCTCGAGCCGGATGGTGAGCTTCTCCGAAACGAGCGTGACGCGCGACTCCTCGATGGGCGCGAGCGTCCCGGTGCCGGAGGGGAGGGTCCAGGCGACCGGCCCGCCGTTCGCGAGCGCGGCGGCGGGGACGAGGAGGGCGAGCAGGGCGGCGAGGCGCATTCCCCCGGAGCCTAGCACCGGCAGGCCTCCCCAACAGGGACGTCGATCCGCGCCCCCCGCCGCCGTCAGGCTCCACGAACCCTCACCGGAAGGACCGACACATGCGCTACCTGATGCTGATCCTGGGCGACGAGCAGCAGTGGGCGAAGCTCACCGAGAAGGACATGGCCGCGATGTACGAGCAGTACGGCGCGTACTCCGAGGAGCTCGCGAAGAAGGCGAGGAACGTCTCGGGCGACGAGCTCCACCCGTCCTCGATGGCGGCGCGCGTCCGCGTCCGCGACGGGAAGCCCCGCGTGACCGACGGCCCGTTCACGGAGGTGAAGGAGGTGGTGGGCGGCTACTACCTCTTCGACGCCGAGACGCGCGAGGAGGCCCTCGCGCTCGCCGCGAAGTGCCCCGGCGCGCGCACCGGCACGATCGAGCTCTACGCCGTGAAGCCGATGCCGGGGTAGCCGATGCCGCGCTTCGTCCTCCTCTACGAGGATGCCGCGCGCGAGCCGCTCGTCGCCTGGGCCGCGTGCCAGGCGGCGAGCGGGGCGCTGCGCGCCGGCGGGCTCACCGCGGCGGGCGCGCTGCACCTCGCGCGCGACGGCGGCGTGGTGACGGTGGCGCCGGCGCGCGCGGAGCCGGCGGTGTTCGTGGTGGAGGCGGAGGACGAGCGGGCGGCGCTCGCGCTCGCGGCGAGCGGGCCGGGGCCGGTCCGGATCCTCGCGATCGCCGCCGACGGCGAGGTGGTCGGGTGAGCGCCGCGCCGGAGCGGGCGCTCGTCGAGGCCGGGCCGCAGGTGCTCGCGCACGTGGCGCGCCTCCTCGGCGACCTCGCGGCGGCCGAGGACGTGCTGCAGGAGGCGCGGGCGCGGGCGCTCGAGTCCTGGAAGGAGGCCCCGCCCGCGAACCCCGGCGGCTGGCTCATGACCGTCGCGCGAAGGCTCGCGCTCGACGCCTTGCGCTCCCGGAGGAGGGAGGGCCAGCGCGTCCGGCGGGCAGGGCTCGCGCGCGGCGACGAGCCCGCGGTCGACGCGGTGCTCCCGGAGCCCGTGCCGGACGACCTCCTCCGGCTCGTCTTCACCGCCTGCCACCCCGCGCTCTCCCGGGAGGCCCGCGTCGCGCTCGCGCTCAAGGTCCTGTGCGGGCTCACGGTGCCCCAGAATCGCCCGCGCGCACCTCGAGCGCGAGGCCACCGTGGCCCAGCGCATCGTCCGCGCGCAGCGCCTCCTCGCCGAGCGCGGGATCCGCTACGAGGTCCCCGGGGCGGCCGAGCTGCCGGAGCGGCTGCCCGCGGTGCTCGAGACCGTCTACCTCGTGTTCAACGAGGGCTACACCGCGACCGAGGGCGACGCGCTCGTGCGCGCCGAGATGTCCCGCACCGCGCTCCACCTCGCGCGGCGCGCGGCGGAGCTCCTGCCCGGCGAGCCGGAGGTGCTCGGGCTCGCGGCGCTCCTCGAGCTGCAGGCCTCCCGCGCCGGGGCCCGGACCGACGAGGCGGGCCGGCTCGTGCCCATCGAGGAGCAGGACCGCACGCGCTGGGACCGGGTGGCCGTCGCCCGCGGCGAGGCGCTCCTCGAGCGGGCGCTGGCGCTCCACCGGCCGGGGCCGTACGTCGTGCAGGCCGCCATCGCCGCGCTCCACGCGCGCGCGCCCACGCCCGCGGAGACCGGCTGGGAGGAGATCCTCGGGCTCTACGACGTGCTGCTCCGGATGGCGCCCTCGCCGGTCGCGGCGCTCGCCCGCGCGGTGGCGCTCGCGCGCGTGCGCGGGCCGCTCGCGGCACTCGCCGAGGTCGACCGCCTCGCCGGGCAGGCCGCGCTCGCCGACTACCACCGGCTGCCCGCGGTCCGGGCCCGGCTGCTCGAGGACCTGGGCCGCCTGTCGGAGGCCACCGAGGCCTACCGGCGCGCGGCCTCGATGGCGCGCAACGGCGCCGAGCGGGCCTGGCTCGAGGCGCGGGCGGCGGCGCTGGAGGTCTGAGCCGGCGCTCGTCCTTCCAAGGGCGCCGGCCCGACGGGCCCGAGGTGGGCGTTCACGGCGCCCGCCGGGCGACGAACTCGCGCGTGCGCAGCCAGGTGGGCTGGCCCGGGCCCTCGTGGATGAAGGTGACCTGCGTCGTCGTGCCGGCGATCCGGAGCAGGAAGTTGCGGGGCGACAGCGGGACGAGCACGGGGTCGTAGACGTACCCCGCCGCGGTGGCCTCGGGGATGCTCACCCGCAGCTCGCCGTTCACGAAGGTGACGGTCACCGTGCCGGCGAAGTGCGGGTCCTCGTAGGTGCCCGCCTCCTCGCCGAAGGTGCCCACGTCCGGCGTGAACGTCGGCGCCGTCGTGGGCGCGGGGAGGGCGGGCAGCGCGGAGAGCGCGGCCACGAGCGTCCCGTCGAAGCGCACGCCGTCCCCGCTCGCGAGCGTGATCACGCCGAACCGCAGGGTCGGCAGCGTGAACACGTTCGCCGAGAAGCCCGGGATCGAGCCGTCGTGCGCGAGCACCTTCACGCCGTACCAGCCGCTCGCGAGGCCGAAGCCGTCGAGCTCCTGCAGGCCGTAGCCGTAGTGCACGAGGTCGAGGAGCTCCTGCGTGTCGCGGCTCGGCGAGGTCATGAGCGTGTGCAGCTGCGGCGACAGCACGCCGGGGGCGCCGTCCATGACGAAGGCCGCGAACCGCGCGAGGTCCGCCACGCTCGACCAGGCGTAGCCGGCCGGCCGGGCCCACCCGTTGTCGTAGGCGCCGGGCTCGACGTACGCGGCCGAGAGGCCGGCGCCCGTCCTCGCCACCGCGAAGTCGCCGTCGCCGAGGACGTCCGCCGGCAGGAGGAAGGTGCGGGTCATCCCGAGCGGCGCGAGCACCCGCTCCTCGAGGAGCTGCCGGTAGGGGAGGCCGGAGGTCGTCTCGGCGGCGAGCCCGGCGAGCATGTAGCCGGGGTTCGAGTAGTTGTAGAAGCGCCCGGGCGGCGAGGAGAGGTAGCCGAGGTCGGCGAAGCGCCCCGAGAAGAAGGCCCCGAGCGCGGCGTCGGTGCGCTCCGCGGCGCTCGCGTCGATCTCGAGGTACTCGGCGATCCCGCTCGCGTGCTCGAGGAGCTGGCGGACGGTGATCCCGGAGACATCGTCCGCCTTCAGGTGGAACCCGGGGACGCGCGAGGCCACCGCGTCGTCGAGCCCGAGCCGGCCGGCCTGCACCTCCTGCAGGACCGCGAGCGCGGTCATCATCTTCGTGCACGAGCCGATCCGGAGGAGCGTGTCCGCGCCCATCCGGGCGGCGCCCCGCGGGTCCTTCCTGCCGACGCCCACCGCGTAGGCGAGCTTCCCGTCCTCGACGATCCCGAGGACGGCGCCCGGGGCGCCGGACGCCTTCGCCTCCTTCGCGAACGCCTCGGCGACGGCGCGGTAGCGGGCCGGGGCGGAGGAGACGTCGTAGAGGGGATTGGGGCCGGAGTCCTTCCCGCCGCAGGCGGCGAGGACGAGGAGCCAGAGGACGAAGAGCCTTCGCATGTTCACCCCTCCACCCGGTCCCGCAGCCGGTACCCGACGCCGGGCTCGGTGACGAGGAGCCGCGGCCGCGCGGGGTCGGCCTCGAGCTTCTTGCGGAGCTCCGCCACGTGCACGCGCGCGACGTGGACCTCGGTCGCGTTCGGGCCCCACACCTCGCGGAGGATCTGGCCGTGGGTGAGCACCTTCCCGGCGTGCCGCGCGAACAGGGCGAGGAGCTTCCACTCGGTCGGCGTGAGCCGGACCTCACCCCCGTCCACCCGGACCTCGCGGCGGGCGAGGTCCACCTCGAGCGGCCCCACCTGGATCGGCCCGGCGGCGCTGCCCTCGGGGCGCGCGGCGTGGCGGAGCGCGACCCGCATGCGCGCGAGGAGCTCCGCGACGCCGAAGGGCTTCGTGAGGTAGTCGTCGGCGCCGGCGTCGAGCGCCCGCACCTTGTCCTCCTCGCGCCCGCGGGCCGAGAGCACGATGATCGGGGCCTGGGTCCACTCGCGCAGGCGCCGCGCGAGCTCGACGCCGTCGCCGTCGGGGAGCCCGAGGTCGAGCAGGAAGAGGTCCGGGTTGTGCCCGGGCGCGAGCTGCTCGGCCTCCTTCACGGAGGACGCCTCCACGAGGCGGTAGCTCACCTGCAGCGCCGCGCGCAGGAACCGCACGAGCTGGGGCTCGTCCTCGACGACGAGGACGACCGGGCCGTCCGTGCTCATGCGGCCTCCGGGGCGGGGGGCGTCACGGGGGGAGCATCGCCCGCCGGGAGCACCAGGCGGAAGACGGCGCCGCCGCCCGGGCGGTTCGCCGCGGTGAGGCGGCCCCCGTGGACCTGCGCGATGGCGCGGGCGATCGGGAGCCCGAGCCCGGCGCCGCGGACGCCCGCGTGCGCGCCCCGGTGGAAGCGCTCGAAGATGCGCTCCTCCTCGCCGGGCGCGAGGCCGGGGCCGCGGTCCGCGACGTCGACGACGAGGGTGCCGCCCTCGCGCCGGGCGGAGAGCGCGATGGGGCTCCCCGCGGGCGTGTACTTCAGCGCGTTCTCGAGCAGGTTCACGAGCAGCTGCTCGACGAGCACCGGGTCGAGCTTCACGAGCGGCAGATCGTCCGGCACCGAGGTCGCGACCGGGCGGCCGGCGAGCCGGGCCTCGAGGCGCACGAGCGCGCCGCCCACGACCTCGACGAGCGGGACCCACTCGCTCCTCGGCTCGACGGTGCCCGACTCGAGCTTCGTCATGTCGAGCAGGTTCGCCACGAGCCGCTCGAGCCGCTCGGCCTCCTCCACGATCGCGTCGAGGAGCCCGGTCCGCTCGCCCGCGGCCGCGGGCGGCGCGTCGCGGAGCGTGGTCGCCGCGCCGGTGATGGCGGCGAGCGGCGTGCGGAGGTCGTGCGACACGGTGGAGAGCAGCCCGCTGCGCAGCTCCTCGGTCCTCGCCCGGAGCGCGGCCGAGCGGGCCTCCTCGGCGAGGCGGACCCGGTCGAGGGCGAGGCCGACCTGGCGCGCGAGGGCCTCGAGGAAGGTGCGCCGGGAGGCCTCCACGCCCCGCTCCGCGGCGGTGCGGAGCGCGAGGACCCCGAGCGCCTCGCCGGAGGTCCGCACCGGGATGCAGACCACGCGCTCGCCGGGCAGCGTGTCGGTGCCCCGGCCGGCGGCCTCGCCGTGCTCCATCGCCCAACGCGCCACGGCGAGCTCGGAGGGCGCGAGGGTGGCGTCGCCGGGGGAGGCGGCGAGGAGGTGCAGCTCGTCCCGCCCGCGCCGCGCGTAGAGGAGGGCGGTCGCCTCGAACGCCTCGGCCGCCGCCCGGACGCAGACCCCGCCCACGTCCGGCGCGTCGACGGCGCCGCCGAGCTCGCGGGTCAGCACGTAGAGCGCGGACGTGGTCCGCTCGCGCCCGACCGCGGCGAGCTGCTGCAGCCTGAGGCGGCGGGTGAGCGTGCCGATGACGAGGCTCACCCCGAACATCATCGCGAAGGTGAGGACGTAGCGCGCGTCCCGCACCGCGAACGTGAACCGGGGCGGCACGAAGAAGAAGTCGTAGGCGGCCACCGCGACCGCGGCGGCGGCGATGGACGCGCCCTGGCCGGAGGTCACCGCCGCGATCATGACGCCGAGGAGGAACAGCATCTCGATGTCGGGGACGTCGACGAGCGCCTTCACCCCGAGGGCGAACGCGGTGGTGACCGCGATGATGGCGAGCGCCCGGGCGAGGTCGAGGCCGGACACCGGGACGCGCCCCGGCGGCCCGCCGGACGGGCGCGCCGGGCCCTGCTCGCTGTCGCCGGAGATGACGTTGACGTCGATGTCGCCGGAGCCGCGGATCACCTCGTCGACGAGCGAGCCGCGGGCGAGGTCGCGCCAGCGGGGGTGCCGCGGCTTCCCGAGCACGATGCGGGTGACGTTGCGGTGGCGGGCGTGGTCGAGGAGCGTGCCCGCGACCTCGACGCCGGTGAGCCGCACGACCTCGCCCCCGAGCGACTCCGCGAGCCTGAGGTGCGACTCGAGCGTCTCGCGGTCCTCCTCGCCGAGCGGGGGGCGCGAGGAGGCCTCGACCGCCGCGGCGATCCAGGGGGCCCTCAGGCCCGCGGCGATCCGGCGGGTGGCGCGGATGAGCCGCGCCGAGTCCGGCGCCGGCCCGACGGCGACGAGCAGCCGCTCCGCGGTGGGCCAGGCGGCCTCGACCCCCTGCTCGCGGCGGTAGGCGAGGACGTCGGCGTCGACCCGCTCCGCCATCCGGCGGAGCGCGAGCTCGCGCAGGGCGAGCAGGTTGCCGTGCTTGAAGAAGTGCTCGCGCGCGCGCTCGGCCTGCTCGGGGAGGTAGACCTTCCCCTCCCGGAGCCGCTGGAGCAGCTCCTCGGGCGCGATGTCCACGATTCCGATCTCGTCGGCCCGCTCGAGGATCCGGTCGGGCACGGTCTCGCGGACGTGGACGCGGGTGATCTGCGCCACCACGTCGACGAGGCTCTCGACGTGCTGGACGTTCAGCGTCGTGTAGACCTCGATCCCAGCGTCGAGCAGCTCGAGCACGTCCTGCCAGCGCTTCGTGTGCCGGGAGCCGGGCGCGTTCGTGTGGGCGAGCTCGTCGAGGAGCAGGATCCGGGGCCGGCGCGCGAGCGCCGCGTCGAGGTCGAACTCCTCGAGCACGCGGCCGCGGTGGGGGAGCTCGCGGCGGGGCAGCACCTCGAGCCCCAGCAGCAGCCCCGCGGTGTCGTACCGGCCGTGCGTCTCGACCGCGCCCACCACCACGTCCACGCCCTCCGCCACGAGGTCCCGCGCCACCTGCAGCATCCGGTAGGTCTTCCCGACGCCGGGCGCGAAGCCGAAGAAGATCTTGAAGCGCGCGCGCCCGCCGCGGCCGTCCGCCGCGTTCACCCGCGCGAGGAGCGCGTCGGGATCCGGCCGCTCGGGCGGGTGGCGCTCGTCGGGGTGCACCGTGGGAGTCTACGGCGCGAGCCCGTCGAGGGCGAGGTTGACGGCGAGGACGTTCACGCGCGGGGCGCCGACGAGGCCGAGCAAGGCGGGCTCCACGTGGGCCTGGACGAGCGCGCGCACCCGCGCCTCGGGCAACCCGCGCGCGCGCGCGATCCGGGGCACCTGGTAGAGCGCGGCCGCGGGGGAGACGTCGGGGTCGAGGCCGCTCCCTGAGGCGGTGACGAGGTCCACCGGGACCGGGGCGACGTTGCCCGGGTCGGCCGCGCGCAGCGCCGCGACCCTGGCCCTGACCGCGTCGAGCAGCGCGGGGTTGAGCGGGCCGAGGTTCGACCCGGCGGAGCTCCGGCCGTCGTACGGCACGGGCGCGAGGGCCGAGGGCCGGCCCCAGAGGTACCGCGGCTCGTCCCACGCCTGGCCGAGGCGCGACGAGCCGACCACCCGGCCGCCGGCGGTGACCGGGCTGCCGTTCGCCCGGGACGGGAACGCCACCTGGGCGATCCCGGTGACGAGCGCCGGATAGGCGAGGCCGCACAGCACCGAGAACGAGGCGAGGAGGACGAGGGCGGGGCGGATCATGGCGGTGCTCCTCACGCGAGGTGGAGGACGCCCAGGAGGACGTCGATGGCCTTGATGCCGGCGAACGGGACGATCACGCCGCCCAGGCCGTAGATCAGCGCATGCCGGGCGAGGATCGCCTTCGCCGGCGCCGGGCGGTAGCGCACGCCGCGCAGGGCGAGCGGGATGAGGAAGACGATGACGAGCGCGTTGAAGATCACCGCGGAGAGGATGGCGCTCCACGGCGAGCTGAGGTGCATGACGTCGAGCCGGCGCAGCACCGGGTAGGTGACGGCGAACGCGGCGGGGATGATGGCGAAGTACTTCGCGACGTCGTTCGCGATGCTGAACGTGGTGAGCGCGCCGCGGGTCATGAGCAGCTGCTTCCCGATCTCGACGATCTGGATGAGCTTCGTCGGGTTCGAGTCGAGGTCGACCATGTTCCCGGCCTCCTTCGCGGCCTGGGTCCCGGTGTTCATGGCGACCGCGACGTCCGCCTGCGCGAGCGCGGGGGCGTCGTTCGTCCCATCGCCGGTCATGGCGACGAGGTGGCCCTTCGCCTGCCACTGGCGGATGTGGGCGAGCTTCAGCTCCGGGGTGGCCTCGGCGAGGAAGTCGTCGACCCCGGCCTCGGCGGCGATCGACGCCGCGGTGAGCGGGTTGTCGCCGGTGATCATCACGGTCCGGATGCCCATCCGGCGGAGCTCGGCGAACTTCTCCCGGATGCCTCCCTTCACGACGTCCTTCAGCTCGACGACGCCGAGCACCCGCGCGCCGTCGCAGACGACGAGCGGCGTGGCGCCGCGGCGGGCCACGTCCTCGGCGATGCGCCGGGCCTCGTCCGGGAAGGTGCCGGCCTCGCCGGTCACGAACTTCGCGACCGCGTCCGCGGCACCCTTGCGCAGCCTGCGGCTCGAGAGGTCGACGCCGCTCATGCGGGTCTGCGCGCTGAAGGGCACCGGGGTGCCGCCCTCGAGCTCGCGGCCGCGCAGGCCGTGGCGCTCCTTCGCGAGGACGACGATGCTGCGCCCCTCGGGCGTCTCGTCCGCGAGGGAGGCGAGCTGGGCCGCGTCGGCGAGCGTGCGGTCGTCCACGCCCGAGACGGGCAGGAAGGCGGTGGCGCGGCGGTTGCCGAGGGTGATCGTCCCCGTCTTGTCGAGGAGCAGGAGATCGACGTCGCCCGCGGCCTCGACCGCCCGGCCCGAGGTGGCGATGACGTTCGCCTGGATCATCCGGTCCATGCCGGCGATGCCGATCGCGGAGAGGAGCCCGCCGATCGTGGTGGGGATGAGGCAGACGAGGAGCGCCACGAGCACGGTGAGCGGCACCGGCGCACCCTGCCCCGAGGTCTGGACGGCGAAGTACGAGAACGGGAGCAACGTCGCGGTGGCGAGCAGGAAGATCACGGTCATCCCGGCGAGCAGGATGTCGAGCGCGATCTCGTTCGGGGTCTTCCTGCGCTTCGCGCCCTCGACGAGGGCGATCATCCGGTCGAGGAACGAGGCGCCCGGCTCGGCGGTGATCCGCACGACGATCCCGTCGGAGAGCACGCGGGTCCCCCCGGTGACCGCGCTCCGGTCGCCGCCGCTCTCGCGGATGACCGGCGCCGACTCGCCGGTGATGGCGCTCTCGTCCACCGACGCGATGCCCTCCACGACCTCGCCGTCGCCGGGGATCGTCATGCCCTGCTCGACCCACACGTGGTCGCCGGCGCGCAGCAGGGCCGCGACCACCTCCTCGCGGGGGGACCCGCGATCCGCCGACGCGAGGCGCAGCGCCGTGACGTCGCGGCGCGCCCGGCGCAGCGCCTCGGCCTGGGCCTTGCCGCGCCCTTCGGCGATCGCCTCCGCGAAGTTGGCGAAGAGGACCGTGAACCAGAGCCAGAGGGACACCGCGAGGATGAAGCCGCTCGGGGCGTCGCCCGCGCCGGTCGTCACCGCGTGCACCCAGAGCACGGTCGTGAAGGCGCTCCCGAGCTCGACCGTGAACATGACCGGGTTGCGGAGCAGGTGGCGCGGGTCGAGCTTCGCGAACGCATCCCGGACCGCGGTCCAGAAGATGGGGCCGGCGAGCGACGAGCGCGGCCGGGCGGGGGCGGAGCTGACGGGCAGGGCAGGGGCGTCCATGGCGGTCACCTACGGGAGCAGGAGGTGCTCGACCCCGGGGCCGAGCGCGAGGGACGGGAGGAAGGTCAGCGCGCCCACGAGGAGCACGGTCCCCACGAGGAAGGTCGTGAACAGCGGCCCGGTGGTGGGGAGCGTCCCGGCGGACTCCGGGACGTGCTTCTTCGCGGCGAGCGCGCCGGCGAGCGCGAGCACGGCGACGATGACCCCGTAGCGGCCCACGAACATCGCGATCGCGCCCGCCACGGTCCACCACGGGTTCGAGGCGGTGAGGCCGGCGAACGCCGACCCGTTGTTGTTCGCCATCGACGAGAAGGCGTACAGGAGCTCGCTGAAGGCGTGCGGGCCCGGGTTGCCGACGGTCGCGCGCGCCTCGGGGGTCGCCGTCGCGAGCGCGGTGCCGAGCTTCACCGCGACGCAAGGCACCAGGATCCCGAGGCTCGCCAGCTTGATCTCGTGGGCCTCGATCTTCTTGCCGAGGTACTCGGGGGTGCGGCCCACCATGAGACCCGCGATGAACACCGCCACGAGGGCGAAGAGCGAGCATGCCGTACAGGCCCGAGCCGACCCCGCCGAAGACGACCTCGCCGAGCTGGATGAGGAACATCGGCCACAGGCCTGCGAGCGGCATGAAGCTGTCGTGCATCGCGTTCACCGAGCCGTTCGAGGCGGCGGTGGTGGCGACCGCCCAGATCGCCGAGTCGACCGGGCCGAGGCGCGCCTCCTTCCCCTCCATGTTCCCGCCCGCCTGAAGCGGGCCGGGCGCCTGGTCCACGCCGAGCGCCGCGAGGGCCGGGTTGCCGGCCTGCTCGACCGCGACGCTGTGGAGCATGAGCGGGGCGAGGATCACGAGCATCGCCACGAAGAGCGTGACGCCCTGGCGCCGGTCGCCGACGAGGCGGCCGAACGTGAAGCAGAGCGCCGCCGGGACGAGCAGGATCGCGAGCACCTCGAGGAAGTTCGAGAGCGGCGTCGGGTTCTCGAAGGGGTGGGCGGAGTTGACGTTGTAGTAGCCCCCGCCGTTCGTCCCGAGCTGCTTGATGGCGACCTGCGACGCGACGGGGCCGATCGCGACCACCTGCTGCGTGACGGGGGCGCCCTGGCCGTCGACACCCGGGTCGAGCAGGGCGTGGTGGGCCTCCGCCCGGTACGTCTGCACGACGCCCTGGGAGACGAGGACGACCGCCAGCACGACGGAGAGCGGCAGGAAGACGTGCAGGGTCGCGCGGGTGAGGTCCACCCAGAACGAGCCGAGCGTCTGCGCGGAGCGCCGGGTGAACCCGCGGACGAGGGCGAACAGCACCGCCACCCCCGTCGCGGCCGAGACGAAGTTCTGCGTCGTCAGCGCGAGCAGCTGGGTCAGGTGGCTCATCGTCGCCTCGCCGCCGTAGGCCTGCCAGTTCGTGTTCGTGGCGAAGCTGACCGCCGTGTTGAACGCGATCCACGGGTCGACGGCCGGGAGGCCGGCGGGGTCGAGCGGGAGGCGGTCCTGCAGCCGCTGGATCCCGTACACGACGAGGATCCCGGCGACGTTGAAGACCATCAGCGCGGCGAGGTAGCGCCTCCAGCTCATCTCCTCCTTCCGGTCGACGCCCGCGAGGCGGTAGAGGAGCCGCTCGACCGGACCGAAGATCCGGTCGGCCCGGCGGGACCTCCCCTCGTGGACCCGCGCGACGTAGGCGCCGAGCGGCAGCGCGAGCGCGGTGAGGACGCCAAGGTAGAGAGCGACGCTCACGAGCGCGGTGGTGGTCACTGGAGCTTCTCCGGGAAGAGCAGCGCGAAGAGGAGGTAGACGAGGAGGCCTGCGGCGAGGACGCCGGCCGCCGCGGTGAGTGCGGTCATGGTTCACCTAGGGTCGGGCGCGGAGGAGCTCGCGGGTCTGTGACAGAAGCTCTCGCCCCGAGAGGAGCGAGAGCGCGGCGGAAGCGCCCAGGGTCCCCTGCCCGAAGCCGAGGCCGAACGCCTCGCCCACGAGCGGGAAGGCCCCCACCGCGAGGAGGGCGCCCAAGAGCACGAGGTCACCACGCGCGTCGTCGTCGCCGCCGCGGGTCCGGTCCACGGAGGCCGGAACACCTTGGCGGTGCGGGGACGGGACGAGGCGCAGGTGCGAGGTGCCGAAGGGCGCGTTCACGGTGGGAAGGCTAGCGCCGGGCACGTCAGGGTGGGGTCAAGGCGCGGCGGGCGGCCGTCGGGAGCGCGTCAAGCTGGAACCGGCCATCTTTCGGACGGTTGGCGGGGATCTTGATGCCGTCTTGATACGGAGGCGCCCGGTCTTGATGCGGCTCGGATGCCGCTGGCGCGCCGGGCCCGCCATCCTCGGGTCGCCATGAACGACGGCCCCAGCAGCCCGCAGCCCAGCCTCCCGCCCGGGTCGTCCGCGAAGGCGTCCACGCCGGCTCCTCGCCGCGAGTCCACCACCACCCGGCTGCGCCACCTCGTCCTGGGCGCGCCGCGGGACGTGCAGGATCCGCACACGCACCACAGCATCGCGCTCATCGCGCTCCTCGCGTGGGTGGGGCTCGGCGCCGATGGCCTCTCGTCCTCCGCGTACGGCCCGGACGAGGCGTTCCGGGCGCTCGGCCGGCACGGCTACCTCGCCGTCGCCCTCGCGCTCGCCACGGCGGGGACCGTGCTCGTCATCTCGGTCGCCTACGGACAGATCATCAAGCGGTTCCCGTTCGGCGGCGGCGGGTACGTGGTCGCGACCGAGCTCCTCGGGCCGCGGGCCGGCGTCGTCTCCGGCGCCGCGCTCCTCGTCGACTACGTCCTCACCATCTCGGTCTCCATCGCGTCCTCCGGCGACGCGCTCTGGAGCTTCCTGCCGCCCTCGCTCGCCGGCTGGAAGCTGCCGTTCGAGGCCGCTGCGATCCTCGCGCTCGTGATCCTCAACCTGCGCGGCGTGAAGGAGTCGGTCGCCTTCCTCGCGCCGATCTTCCTTTTGTTCCTGCTCACCCACGCGGTGCTCGTCGTGGGCGGCCTCGGCTCGCGGATCCTCGAGGTGCCGCGCGTGGCGGGCGAGGTGGCCCACGGCTTCCGCTCCGGCGTCGCCGAGCTCGGCCTCGCCGGGCTCTTCATGGTGTTCGTGCGTGCCTACTCGATGGGCGCCGGCACGTACACGGGCATCGAGGCGGTCTCGAACGGCATCCAGATCATGCAGGAGCCGAAGGTCCGCACCGCCCGGCGCACGATGGTCTACATGGCCTCGTCGCTCGCCATCACCGCCGGCGGCATCCTCGTCGCGTACCTCCTCTTCGGCGCCTCGCCGGAGGAGGGGAAGACGATGAACGCGGTGCTGCTCGAGCGGTTCGCGGGTGGCTTCCACCTCGGTGGCGTGCCGGTGGGGCAGGGCTTCGTCGTCGTGACGCTCGTCGCGGAGGCGGCGCTCCTCGTCGTCGCCGCGCAGGCCGGCTTCATCGACGGGCCGCGCGTCATGTCCAACATGGCGACAGACTCCTGGCTCCCGCACCGGTTCGCCCAGCTCTCCGACCGGCTCACCATGCAGAACGGCGTGTTCCTCATGGGCGCCGCGTCGCTCGCCACGCTGCTCTTCACCGGAGGCGACATCCTCCACCTCGTCACGATGTACTCGATCAACGTCTTCGTGACCTTCTCGCTCTCCCAGGCGGCCATGCTCCGCTACTGGGGGAAGCATCGCGGCGAGGGGCGCCGGCGGGGCTTCGCAATCCACGGGGTGGCCTTCGCGCTCTGCGCGTCGATCCTCGTCGGCACCGTACACGAGAAGGGCGAGCAGGGCGGCTGGATCACCATCGTGGTGACGGGCCTCGTCGTCGCGCTCTGCTTCGTCATCCGCCGGCACTACCGCGGCGTCGTGCAGAACCTGAAGCGCCTCGACGCGATCCTCGCGGCACTCCCGCAGGAACGGCCCACGGTGCACCCGGTGCTCGACCCCTCGAAGCCCACCGCCGTGCTCCTCGTCGGCGGCTACGGCGGCCTGGGGGTCCACGCGGTCCTCACGGTCCAGCGGACGTTCCCGGGGTTCTTCAAGAACCTGATCTTCGTCTCGGTGGGCGTCGTCGACTCCGCCACCATGAAGGGCATCGAGGAGGTCGACCGGATCCGCCTGCGCACCCGCGAGAGCCTGGAGCGCTACGTCGACCTCGCCCACCGGCTCGGGCTGCCGGCCGACCACCGCATGGAGGTCGGCACCGAGGCCGTGGCGGAGGCCGAGAAGCTCTGCGCCGCGGTCGCGGCCGAGTTTCCCCGGGCCGTGTTCTTCGCCGGGAAGCTCGTCTTCCAGCGCGAGAGCCTCTTCCAGCGGCTCCTGCACAACGAGACCGCCTTCCAGCTCCAGCGCCGCCTCCAGCTCGCCGGCATGAACGCGATGGTCATGCCGGTGCGGATCCTGGAGGAGGAGGGAGCCTAGATCCGCCCGGCCCAGCCGGCCCCGGCTTGGCGGAACGCGGCGCGCACCCGCCGCGCGTCCTCGTCGGGCAGCGGGCCGAGCTCCGCCGCGCGGACGGCGGCCTCGAGGTGCGCGGCGGAGCGGGTGCCGACGAGCGCGGCCGAGACGCCCGGCGCGAACGCCGCGAAGCGCAGGAAGAGCGCGTCCCAGGCGTGGGGCCCCGGGTCGAGCGCCATCGCCCGCAGGCGCTCCCAGTACGGCTCGGCCTCGTCGCCCGAAGGGCGCTCACGGAACCGCCACGGCGCGTTCGCGAGCGACCGTTTCGCGAGCACGCCCATCCCCCGGCGCGCGGCCTCCGCGACGGGGCCGTCGAGGCTCGCCTGGTCGCACGCGGAGACCGAGCACTGGATCACCTGGAAACGGCCCGACGCCACCGCCCACGCGAGCGCCTCGCCCTCGCCGGAGTAGCCCGCGGCGCGCACCTTCCCCGCGCGCACCGCGCCCTCGAGCGCCCCGAGCACGTCGTCCCGGCGGAGCACCTCGAGCGGGCACGAGTGCAGGAAGACCACGTCGATCCGGTCGGTGCCGAGCCGCGCGAGCGCCGCGTCGACGCCCGCGGCGACGCAGCCGCCGGTCCAGTCGGCGTGGCCGGGGATGCCGTAGCCGACCTTGGTCGTGACCACCGCGCGGTCGCGCGCGCCGCCCGCGAGCGCGCGCCCGAGCCGCTCCTCGGCCCGCCCGTAGCTGCGCGCCGCGTCCACGAGCACCGCGCCGAGCTCGAGCGCCCGGCGGACGAGCGCCTCGGCCTCGGCGTCCGAGACGTCGTCGCCGCCGATGCGGCCGGTGCCGAGGCCGACCGGCGGCACGGCGAGGCCACAGGTGCCGAGGGGTCGGGTGATCACGCGGTGGCCGCCGCCTCCGCCGGCCGGGGCGGCGTGGCGCGCCGGTGCGCCGCCGCCGCGCGGGCGAGCTCGAGCACGACCTCCCGCGCGTTCGCGGGGCGGTCCTTCGCGTCGCGCGCGAGGCACCGGGCGACGAGCGCGTCGAGCGGCCCGGGCACGTGCGGCGCGAGCGCGCGGAGCGGGCGCGCCGGGGCGCGGGTGCGGAGGATCATCGCCTCGAAGGTGGTGGCGCCGAGGTACGGCAGGGTCCCGGAGACGAGCTCGAACAGGACCACGCCGAGGGAGAAGACGTCGCAGCGGGGATCGGCGGGCTCGCCGCGGACCTGCTCGGGCGACATGTAGTCGGGCGTGCCGAGGATCTCGCCGGCGCGGGTGACCGAGCGGACGCGCGGAGAGGTCGCGAGGCCGAAGTCGGTGACGTAGGCGCGGCCCTCGAGGTCGAGGAGCACGTTCCGGGGCTTCACGTCGCGGTGCACGACGCCGCGCTCGTGGACCGCGGCGATGCCGCTCGCGACCTGGTGGAAGAGCCCGAGCGCCACGCGCAGGGCGAGCGGCCGCTCGCGGCGGAGCCGGTCGGCGAGCGTCTCGCCCTCGACGTGCTGCATCGTGAAGAACCGCACGCCGTCGACCACCCCGTGCTCGTGCACGCGCCGCACGCACGGGTGGGCGACCACGCGGGCGAGCTCGAGCTCGCGCTGGGCGCGGGCGAGCACCCGCGGATCGTCGCCGAGGTACGGGTCGACGAGCTTCAGCGCGACCTCGCGCCGCGCGCGCAGGTCGAGGGCGAGGTAGACGGTCGCCATCGAGCCGCGGCCAAGCCGCTTCACGATGCGGAACCGCTCCCCGAGCCGGGTGCCCGGCGCGAGCTCGACCGCGCGCGCGGCGCCGGGGGCGGCCCGCGGCGCCCCGGCCACTGCGACGGCGGGGCCGAGCCCGGGCGGGGGCACGCGCCACGGCTCGTCCGGCTCGACCGCCGGGAAGTCGAGGAGGGTCTCGCCGCTCACGCGGCGCCCCCGCGCGCGCCCAGGAGGGAGAAGACGTGGTCCGGCGCGTCGAAGCCCTTCGCGAGCCGCTCGCCGAGGTCGCGGAAGCTGAACGCGGCGCGGGCGAACTCCTCGGTCGCGCCGCAGGCGAGGATGCGGCCGGACTCCTCGGTCGCGAACTTCTCGATCCGGAACGCGCGCACGATGGGCTCGCCCATCATGGAGAGGCCGGTGGGCGTGCCGCGGCCGAAGCTGTCGATGAGCACGAAGCCGGTCGCGAGCGCCCAGTCCATCCGGAGCGGGAAGTCCTCGAGAGGCCAGTGGGAGCGATCGGCCCCGAGCCGCCCGGCGAGCCGGTCGAGCGCGAGCGCCGCCGCGCAGGCGCGCGGCGCCTGCGCCCCGGCGGCGTCGCCCTCCCAGAACGCGAGCAGGGCGTCGCCCTGGTACTCCTTCACCGTCCCGCCGTGGGCCGCCACCTCCGCGGACAAGAGCTCGAACGTGCGGCTCACCGCGGCCTGCACCTCGCGCGTGAGGCTGAGCCGGACGAGGTGCGTGTAGTCGCGGATGTCCCCCACGAGCACGGTGACGATCGCGTGGTTCGGCGCGGGGATGGTGCTGCCGGTGGTCGGGGCGGCGCGGCGGATCGCGGCCCCCTCGCCGAGGAGCGCGAGCTTCACCGAGCCGACCTGGAGGACCTGCCCGAACTCGATGGGGTTCTCGACGTTCGGGACGAGCCGCCGGCCGTCGAGGCGCGTGCCGTTCCGGGAGAGGTCGCGCACGAAGCAGCGCCCGTCGCGGTCCTGGGTGAGCACGCAGTGGACCCGGGAGACGGTCGGGTCGGCGACGAGCAGCACGCCGGGCTCCTCGGGGCGCGCGCCGTCGTCGCGGCCGATCTCGAGCCGGTCGTGGAAGAGGTAGCGGGGCCCGCCGGGCTTCACCGGCGCGGGCCCGAGGAAGCACGGCTCGCGGTCGCCGGGCGGCGGCGGCTTGTAGCGAAGCTGGACGCCCGGCTCCGTCACGAGACCCTCCTCTCTTTCCAAGTAACAAGGTCGCGACCGGGGTGGCAAGCCTGCTACCGTTCCGGCCCCATGCGCCGACCCCTCTCGATCCTCGCCTTCGCACTCGCGGCCTGCGCCGCCGCGCCGGTCGCTCCCCCGAAGCCCGCCCCCGCCGCGGCCGCCGTCCCCGCGAGGCCGCCCGCGCCGGTCGCGCCGATCGCCCGGAAGGAGGCTCACCCGGTCGCGATCCACGGCGAGACGCTCCCCGACGACTACTTCTGGCTGCGCCGGAAGGGGACGCCCGAGGTCGAGGCGTACCTGACCGCGGAGCTCGCGTACGCGAAGGCGGTCATGGCGCCGACCGTGGCCCTGCAGGAGCGGCTCTACGCGGAGCTGAAGGGGCGCATCCGCGAGACCGACACGAGCGTGCCCTACCGGGAGGGCGGGTACCTCTATTACGGGCGCACGGAGGCGGGGAAGCAGTACCCGATCTTCTGCCGCCGCAACGGCACGATGGAGGCGCCCGAGGAGGTGGTGCTCGACCAGAACGCCCTCGCGGAGGGGAAGACGTTCCTCTCGGTCGGCGGGCGCGTGGTGAGCCCCGACGCGACGAAGCTCGCGTACCTCACCGACGAGACCGGCTTCCGCCAGTACACGCTCCACGTGAAGGACCTCGCGACGGGCAAGATCGGCCCGGAGGCCGTCGAGCGCGTCACGAGCGTCGCCTGGGCGGCCGACTCCCGCACGCTCTTCTACGTCGTCGAGCACCCCCAGACGAAGCGCTCGTACCAGCTCTTCCGGCACGTGCTCGGCCAGGCGAAGGACGCGCTCGTGTACGAGGAGCCCGACGAGCGGTTCGAGCTCGGGGTGGGCGTCACGACCGACAAGAAGTACCTCGTGGTCGGCTCCGGCAGCCACACGACGAGCGAGCTCCGCGTGCTCTCGACGGCGACGCCGGCGGCCGCGCTCCGCGTCGTCGCGCCCCGCGAGCAGGATCACCAGTACGACCTCGACCACCGGGACGGCGTCTTCTACGTCCGCACCAACTCCGGCGGCCGGAACTTCCGGCTCGTGACCGCGCCGGCGAAGGACCCCGCCCGGAAGAACTGGAAGGAGCTCGTCCCGCACCGCCCGGCCGTCATGCTCGCGGACGTGACGGTGTTCAGGGACTTCTACGTGCTCGCCGAGCGCGAGGGCGGCGTGCCGCAGCTGAGGATCGTCCCCTTCGGGAAGGCGGGCCTCGCGGGCGGCCACCGGATCGAGCTGCCCGAGCCCGTGCACGCGATCTCGCTCCGCGAGAACCGCGAGTTCGACACGAAGGTGCTCCGCTTCGGCTACCAGTCGCCCATCACGCCGGAGTCGGTCTTCGACTACGAGGTCGCGACGCGCGCGCGGAAGCTCCTGAAGCAGGTGGAGGTGCCGGGCTTCGACCCGTCCCGCTACGTGGTCGAGCTCGCCTCGGCGAGGGCCGCGGACGGCGTCGCGGTGCCGTACTGGACGCTCCGGCGGAAGGACGTGGCCCTCGACGGGAAGGCCGCCGGGCTCCTCTACGGCTACGGCTCCTACGGCATCTCGATGACGCCGTCCTTCAACTCGACGGTGTACAGCCTCGTGGACCGCGGCGTCGTCTACGCCACCGCCTGGATCCGCGGGGGCGGCGAGCTCGGCAAGCCCTGGCACGACGCCGGGCGCATGGCGAACAAGCGCAACACCTTCACCGACTTCGTCGCCGTGGCCGAGGCGCTCCAGGCGACCGGCGCCGTCGCGAAGGACCGCCTCGCCATGCAGGGCGGCAGCGCGGGCGGCCTCCTCATGGGCGCGGTCGTGAACCTGCGCCCGGACCTCTTCCGCGCGGTGCTCGCGCAGGTCCCGTTCGTCGACGTCCTCAACACCATGCTCGACGAGTCGCTCCCGCTGACCGTCGGCGAGTTCGAGGAGTGGGGCAACCCGAAGAAGGAGGCCGAGTACCGGGTGATGCGGAGCTACAGCCCCTACGACAACGTGGCGGCGAAGGCCTACCCGGCGATGCTCGTGAAGTCGTCCTACAACGACTCGCAGGTCATGTACTGGGAGCCCGCGAAGTGGGTCGCGCGCCTGCGCGCCACGAAGACCGACGCGAACCCGCTCCTCTTCAACATCAACCTCGACGCCGCCGGCCACGGCGGGAAGAGCGGCCGCTACGATCGCCTCCGCGAGGTCGCGTTCGATCAGGCGTTCCTGCTCTGGCAGCTCGGGGTGGAGCCGGTCGCGACGCCCTGGTGATCAGACGGCCCTCGCGATGACCCGGGCGCTCGCGGCGAGGGCGACCGCCGTGAGCACCGGGTGCAACCGCGCGAACAGCTCCAGCGAGAACCCGCGCGCCTCTCGGTCGAACCGGCCGCGGGCGCCGCGATCGCCGGGCATCGTCTCGAAGAGGTTGTCCGGCCGCGGCCGGCGCGGCCGGTCCGTCATCTGTCCGTCCCAGGCCATCGAGGCGAGGCGCCAGTCGGCGTAGGGCGCCGCGAGGCGCTGGCCGGCGATGGCCTTCACGGTCGAGCCCGCGATCCAGAGCTCGCGGACCGGGCGCTCGGCGACGCGCAGGCAGGCCCGCGCGACCAGCTCCGGCTGGAAGACCGCGCCCACCGGGCGCCCCTCGCGCGGCAGGCGCGAGCGGACCACGTCGAACTGCGGCGTGTTCACGGCCGGGAGGTGCAGGTGCGAGAGGCGGACCCTGCTCCGCGCGTGGATGAGCTCGGAGCGCACCGAGTCGGTGAACCCGCGCACCGCGGCCTTCGCGGCGCAGTAGGCGCTCTGGAGCGGGATGGAGCGGTAGGCGAGGGCGGAGCCGATCTGGATCACGAGGCCGTCGTCGCGGGGCACCATCCGGCGGAGCGCGGCCAGGGTGCCGTGCACGTAGCCGAGGTAGGTCACCTCGGTCACGCGCCGGAACTCGTCGGGCGTGATCTCGAGCGCCGGCGCGAAGACCGAGACCATCGCGTCGTTCACCCAGGTGTCGATGGGGCCGAGCCGCCGCTCCACCTCGGCGGCGGCGCCCTCGACCGCCGCGGCGTCGGCGACGTCGAGGGGGAGGGCGAGCGCCCGGCCACCGGACGCCCGGATCTCCTCGGCGGCGCGCTCCAGCGCCCCGGCGTTGCGGGCGACGAGCCCCACCCGCGCGCCCTTCGCCCCGAACGCGCGCGCGATCGCGCGGCCCACGCCGGACGAGGCGCCGGTCACGACCACGACCTGCTCGCGGAGTGGCCGGCGCCGCCCGCGCGGGCCGAGGAAGCTTCGGACCACGTGGGCGAGCGCGCCGGCCATCAAGAGACAGGTTGTGAAGCCTCCGGCCGGGGCGCAGCGATCGAGCGGGCGTGCGCCGCGCAGATGCGTTACACCTGG
This sequence comes from Anaeromyxobacteraceae bacterium, assembly GCA_047602405.1. Lineage (GTDB taxonomy): Bacteria > Myxococcota > Myxococcia > Myxococcales > Anaeromyxobacteraceae > Anaeromyxobacter. The sequence goes on along the minus strand of JASGHJ010000002.1, from coordinate 3,218,518 downwards.
CGCCGCGATGCACGGCGCCCACGACTTCCTCGTCGCCCTCACCGTCGTCCTCGGCGTGGCCGCGGTGACCACCGTGCTCTTCCAGAAGCTCCGCCAGCCGGTGGTGCTCGGGTACGTCCTCGCGGGCATCGTCGTCGGGCCGCACGTCCCGATCCCGCTCGTCGCCGACCCGGCCATCGTGCAGACGCTCTCCGAGCTGGGCGTCATCCTGCTGATGTTCGCGCTCGGCCTCGAGTTCAGCCTCGGGAAGCTCGTCAAGGTCGGGCCGACCGCGGGGGTGACCGCGATCGTGCAGTCGAGCCTCGTGCTCTGGCTCGGCTTCGTGGCGGGGCGGCTGCTGGGCTGGACGGTGCTCGAGAGCCTCTTCGCCGGGGCGGCGGTGGCGATCTCCTCCACCACCATCATCGCGAAGGCGTTCGACGAGCTCGGGGTGAAGGGGCGGCTGCGCGACCTCGTGGTCGGGGTGCTCGTGGTCGAGGACCTCGTCGCGATCCTCCTCATGGCCCTCCTCACCACGCTCGCGAAGGGCGCCGGGCTCTCCGCGGACGCGCTCCTCGTGACGCTGGCGCGGCTCGTCGGCTTCCTCGTGGTGCTGCTCGGCGCCGGCATGCTCGTCGTGCCGCGGGCGGTGCGCTGGGTCCGGCGCATCGGCCGGCCCGAGACGACGCTGGTGGCGGTCCTCGGGCTCTGCTTCGGGGTGGCGCTGCTCGCGCAGGAGGTCGGCTACTCGGTCGCGCTCGGCGCGTTCATCGCCGGGTCACTCGTCGCCGAGTCCGGCGAGGCGCACGCCATCGAGGAGCTCGTGCAGCCCGTGCGCGACGTGTTCGCGGCGGTGTTCTTCGTCTCGGTCGGGATGATGCTCGACTTCGGGCTGCTCGCCCGCCACGCCGGCGCCATCGCGATCTTCACCGGCATCGTGCTCGGCGGGAAGCTCGTCGGCGTCACGGCGGGCGCGTTCCTGACCGGGCAGGGCACCCGCACCTCGGTGCAGGCCGCCATGAGCCTCGCGCAGATCGGCGAGTTCTCCTTCATCATCGCCGGCCTCGGGCTCTCGCTCGGCGCGACGCGCGACTTCCTCTACCCGGTCGCGGTCTCGGTGTCGGCCATCACCACCCTCACGACGCCGTGGCTCATCCGCGCGTCGGGCCCGGCGGCGTCCTGGGTCGACCGGCGGCTGCCCCGCCCGCTCCAGACGGTGGCCTCGCTCTACGGCAGCTGGCTCGAGCGCGTGCGGCAGGCGCCCGCCGGGGGCACCGCGGCGGCCGCCACCCGCCGGGCGCTGCGCGTGCTCGCGATCGACGCGGCGGTCGTGGCGGCGCTCGTCGTCGGCGCCGCGCTCGCGGCCGACCGCGCCGCGGCGGCGATCGCGGCGCGGCTCGAGGCGGACCTCCGCGTGGTGCGCTGGGGCGTGGCGGTGCTCGCGGCGGCCGCGGCGCTGCCGTTCCTCGTGGGCATCCTGCGGAACGCCCGCAGGTTCGGCGAGGCGCTCGCCGCGAGCGCGCTCCCGGGGGCGGAGGTGGGCAAGGCGGACCTCGGGGCCGCGCCGCGCCGCACGCTCGCGCTCACGATCCAGCTCGCCACCGTGCTCGCCGTCAGCGCGCCCGTCGTCGCGGTCACCCAGCCGTTCCTCCCCGGCGCGCCCGGCGCGGCGTTCGTGGCGCTCCTCCTCGCCGTGCTCGGCGTCGCGGTCTGGCGCGGCGCCACCGGCCTGCAGGGGCACGTGAAGGCGAGCGCGCAGGCCATGGTGGAGGCCCTCGCGCGGCAGGCGCGGCCCGACGGGGCCGGCGATCCCATGGCCCAGGTCCGCGCGCTCTTCCCGGGGCTCGGCGATCCCGTCGCCGTGCGGATCGTGCCCGCGAGCCCGGCCTGCGGGCGCTCCCTCGCGGAGCTCGACCTGCGCGGCCTCACCGGCGCGACCGTGCTCGCGATCTGGCGGCCCGACGCCGCGGTGACCGTGCCGTCCGCGCGCGAGGTGCTGCGCGCGGGCGACGTGCTCGCGCTCGCCGGCAGCGGCGAGGCGGTCGCGGCGGCGCGGTGGATGCTGCAACCGGCGGGGGATGGAGCGGCGGCGTCGGCCTGAGGCGCGGCTCACGCCTCGTTCGACGCGGACAGCCACGCGTCGCGGCGGGCCTCCTGGTCGAAGCGCGCGTTGATCCGCGCGGTCGAGCGGAGCGCGAGCACGAACACCGGCGTCGCGACCACGGAGGCCGCGGTCCAGATCCCGAGGACCGTCGCCACCGTCGCGAGCACCTGGAAGATCGCGTCCACGGGGGTGGCTTCTTCAAGAAGCGCGCCCGGACGGATCCGTGCGCGACCCGGACGAGGCGGCGAAAGCAAACGTTGCCCCTGCACCATGCCCGAAGGACACGGGAATCCATGTTGGGTGCGCTACAAGGCCTCGATATCAAAACGTCTTTTTGGGGTAGACAGCCTGTCGCGATCTGCGCAGGCCCTGCGCTTTGTTACCGGGTCCCTTCAGTAATTTTCACTTGCCTGGACCGTTCGTGAATCCCCGAGCGGGGCGCGACGGAGTGGGTCTCCGTGCACCGGTGGGTCGCCGTCTCCGACTCGGGAGACAGGGCTCCGCTCCCGGGGAGAGTTCACGCGAACGCGCTCCGGCCGACCGCTCCCCGTCACGGAGGGCGTCCAGACTCCGCGGGCGAGGAGGAGCGAACGCCTGGAACGGACCCTCGCACACGTCTCGGATCTCCACGTCGGGCGCGACGAGAAGACCGACGCCCGGACCCGCGCGCTCGGGCGTACGCTCGCCGAAGCGGGCGTCGACGACGTGCTCGTGACCGGGGACGTGACGCACCGGGGACGACACCGGGAGTACCTCGCCTTCCTCGACGCGTTCGAGCCCGTGGCCGACCGCATGATCGTCGTGCCCGGCAACCACGACCGGCTCGGCGAGGACGCCGGCGAGCGCGTGATGCGGGGGGCGCGCGTGGACGTGGTCGCGCGCCCGGGGCTGCACGTCGTGCGGCTCGACTCGACGGCGCCCCACAACCGCGACCTCGTGAGCGCCCACGGCCAGCTCGGCTGGGAGGACATCGAGGCCGTGGAGGGCGCGGTCGCCGCGGCGCCGCGCGGCGCGCTCGTGGCGCTCGCGCTCCACCACCACCTCGTGCGCCTCCCGGCGGACCACCTCGGCGAGCGGCTCGTGACCTGGCTCGGCTGGCCGCACGCGAGCGAGCTCGGGCTCGGGCGCGAGCTCGCCGCCGCGCTCCGCGGGCGCTGCGATCTCGTCGCCCACGGCCACCGCCACGCGGAGGCCTCCTTCACGCTGCCGTCGCTCGCCGGCCGGCCGCTCCGCATCCTCAACGCCGGCTCGACCCCGGAGCTCGGGCGGGCGCGGCTCGTCGGCCACGCCGGCGGCCGGATCGTCTCCGAGCGCTGGCTCGAGCTCTCCATCGCGGCCCCGGTCGCCGCCTGAAGGAGGCCTCCCTGCTCACCTCCCTGTCGAACGCGCTCCTCGCCGCCGCCTGCACCGGGCTCCTGCTCGTGGCGGTCACGCACCTCCTCCTCCGCCTGCACCTCCGCGGCCGGGACCCCGCGCCGCGCGGTGCGCTCGCGCCGGTCTCGGTGCTGAAGCCGCTGTGCGGCCTCGACGAGGGGCTCCTCGAGAACCTCGCCTCGTTCGCGCGCCAGGAGCACCCGGCCTACGAGGTCCTGCTCGGCGTCCGCTCGCTCGACGACGACGCCGTGCCGGCCGCGCGCGAGGCCCTGCGCCGGTGGCCGGGGCGCTTCCGCCTCGTCGTGCAGCGCGGCGAGCCGGGCATGAACCCGAAGGTGAACCAGCTCGTCACCCTCGCGCGCGAGGCCCGGCACGGCGTGCTCGTCGTCTCGGACTCGAACGTGCGGGTCCCGCCGGGTTACCTCGCCGGGATCGCCGCGCTGCTCGAGGACCCGGAGGTGGGCCTCGTCACCCACGCGATCGCGGGCGTCGACGAGGAGCGGGCCGGCTCCGCCATGGACCACCTCCACCTCGCCTCGGCCATCGCGGCCGGCGTGGTGGCCGCGAAGCGCCTCGCCGGCCACGACTTCGTGGTGGGGAAGTCGATGGCGCTCCGCCGGGAGGACCTCGAGGCGCTCGGCGGGTTCGAGTCGGTGAAGGACGTGCTCGCCGAGGACTGGGTGCTCGGCGCCCGGGTGGGCCGCGTGCTCGGGAAGCGCGTCGCCGTCTCGCACGCGCCCATCCTGAACCCGAGCGCCCGGCGGTCGGTGCGGTGCTTCGCGGCGCGGTACGCGCGGTGGGCGGTGCTCCAGCGCCAGGCGGTGGGCGAGGCCGCGTACGTCGGCCAGCTCCTCCTCAACCCGACCGCGCTCGCGGCGGCGGCGCTGGTCGTCGAGCCGGGCGCCGCGACGCTCGCCTTCGCGGGGGCGGTCGCGCTCGCGAAGGCGGTGCTCGACGGCGCGATGGCGGCCCGCCTGCGCGGGCACGGGCTGAGGCTCCGCCACCTCGCGCTCGCGCCCGCGAAGGACCTCGTGCTCGGCGGCGCGTGGCTGTGGGGGCTCCTGCGCCGCGACGTCGCCTGGCGCGGCAACCGGATCGTGGTCCGCAGGGGGACCCGGATCGAGCCGCCGCGCCCGGCGCCCGCGATCGCCGGAACGTGAAGGTCCCCCTTCGAGGGGGCGCTTAGGAAACTCTCAAGATCGACGGAGGGACTTCTGAGGATCCGCGCACCCGCACGGGCAGGAAAGATACGCCCGCGCTCGCCGTACTCGGGCGCTCAAACGACCCCTCGGAAGGAAGACCGAACATGAAGCCCCTGCAGCACGCCGTCCTCGCCGCCTCGCTCGCCCTCGCCGCCTGTGGCGGCGGGGACTCCGGCGGCTCCCCCCCGCCCGGCCCCGGGCCGGGCCCCGCGCCCGCCGCGTTCACCCTCGAGCTCGAGCGCACCCTCGTGCCGGTCGGCCAGGGCGCCATCGCCTCGCTCACGGTGACCGCGGTGCGCTCCGCCGGCTTCACCGGCGCCATCGAGCTCTCGACGAGCGGCCTCCCCGCCGGCGTGACCGTGCCGGCCGCGACGATCGCCGCGAACGCCACCTCCGCCGACCTCGCCTTCGTGGCGGCGACCGGCGCGCCGCACTCCCTGCCCACCCCCGTCACCGTGAAGGGCACCTCCGGCGCGGACTCCGCCACGCGCACCGCGAGCGTCACCGTCTTCGGCACGGCCGGCAGCCTCGACACGAGCTTCGGCGGCGGCGCCGTCGTGACCCCGGTCGGCCTCGGCGAGGACTTCGCCGAGGCGATCGCGGTGCAGCCCGACGGGAAGATCGTCGTCGCGGGCTCGACGACCGGCGTGTCCGGCACCGACGTCGCGGTGGTGCGCTACGACCGCGACGGCGCGCTCGACGCGGGCTTCGGCCAGGGGGGCAAGGTGGTCGTCGAGGCCGGGAACGGCGACTCGAAGGCGCTCGCGATCGCGCTGCAGCCCGACGGCAAGATCGTCCTCGCCGGGCACGCCGACGGCGGCGGGAGCGGCACCGACTTCCTCGTCGTGCGCCTCCTCTCCGACGGCCAGCCCGACCCGGCCTTCGGCGCGCAGGGCCGCGCGCTCGTCGCGCTCGGGAACGGGGTCGACAAGGCCCGCGCCGTCGCGGTGCAGCCCGACGGCAAGATCGTGGTCGCCGGCGACAGCGCCCAGGACCTCTCCGGCCAGGACCTCGCGGTCGCGCGGCTCACCGCCGGGGGCGCCCCGGACGCCGCCTTCGCGGGCGGGAAGGGCTTCGTGACGACGCCGGTGAAGTCCGGCACCGGCAGCGACGTCGCCTACGCGGTCGCGCTCGCGGCGGTGGACGGCGAGACCCGCATCGTCGTCGCGGGGGGCGAGGGCGACTTCGTGGTGGCCCGGTACACCGCGGCGGGGGCGCTCGACGCCTCGTTCGCGGGCGACGGGCTCGTCTCGAACGTGTTCGGCACCTCCATCGGCTCGGCGTACGCGCTCACGGTGCAGCCCGACGGCAAGGTCGTCGTGGCGGGCCACGCCGGGCACGACTTCGCGCTCCTCCGCCTCGACGGGGCGGGCGCGCCGGACGCCGGCTTCGGCGCGGCGGGCAAGATCGTCGCGCCGGTGAGCGCGACGAACTGGGACGAGGCGACGGCGGTCGCGGTCCAGGCCGACGGACGCGTCGTCGCCGGCGGCTGGGTGTACTCGGGGGCGGGCTCGTCGGCGGACTTCGCCGTGCTCCGGTTCCTCGAGGACGGGAAGCCCGACGCCGGCTTCGGCGCCGCGGGCCGCACCGTGACCCCGGTCGCCGGCGCGAAGAGCGACGCCGCGCACGCGCTGGCCCTCCAGCCGGACGAGCGGGTGCCGACCACCCGCATCCTGCTCGCCGGCGGCGCGAACGGCTCGAACAACGACTTCGCCGTCTCCCGCTACTGGCCGTAGACGACCCTGCCGGGTTCCCGCCGACTCGTCGCTTGCCGGCGCGGAACCCGGACCCCTAACATCGCCCACCTTCGGTGAACCTGCGCCGTGCGTGCGCTCGGCGGGCCACCCTGGGAGAGGGAAAGGGGACTTCGATGGACTGGTACCTGGGCGTGCTCAAGAAGTACGTGGAGTTCAACGGTCGCGCGCGCCGCACCGAGTACTGGATGTTCCTGCTCATCAACCTCGCGGTGAGCGTCGGGTTGATGCTCGTCGACGGGGTGCTCGGCACGCTGTTCCTGGGCACGCTCTACAGCCTCGGCGTGCTCCTCCCCAGCCTCGCCGTGACGGTGCGCCGCCTGCACGACACCAGCCGCAGCGGCTGGTGGATCCTGATCGGCTTCGTGCCGGTGATCGGGCTCATCGTGCTCATCATCTTCATGGCGCAGGACTCGAAGCCGGGGACGAACGAGTACGGCCCGAACCCGAAGGAGGGCGCGCCGTCGTCCCAGGCCTCGGCCTTCAGCGCCTAGAAGCTCACCTTGAAGATCCGGCCGCCGGTGCAGGCGAGCCACCCGGCGCGCGGGCTCGAGAAGGTCGTCGCCCAGCAGCCCGTGACGTCCGGGATCGCCTGCCACGTGGCGCCCTCGTCGGTGGACCACGCGGTGCCGCCGGGGCCGGTCGCGACCACGGCGCGCCGGTAGGGGCCGCCATCGTCGTCGCCGTCCTCGTCGTCGCCGTCGCCGCGGCCGTCCCCGGAGACGTACGCGATGCCGAAGACGACGCCGACCGGCGGGTTGGTGCGCGCCGTCCAGGTCGCGCCGCCGTCGGCGCTGGTCGCGAACGTGGGCGCCGGAGGCGCGGCGGGGTCGAGGTCGCCGCCTGCCACCGCGCCGTGGCGGCCGTCGCGGAACGCGACGCTGAAGTTGCCGCCCGAGGGCGAGCCCGGGATCGGCGAGGTGTAGGCGGTCCAGCTCTCGCCGCCGTCGCGGGTGGCGATGATCCGGGCCGGCGCCACGCCGCCGGTCACGAACCAGCCGTTCCGGCGCCCCTGCGTGGCGGCGCAGGTGCCGCTCGACGCAAAGCCCGCCTCGCCCGGCAGCGCGGGTGGCATGTTCGCGGCGATGCTCTGCCAGCTCGTGCCGTCGAGCGTACGCACGAACGGCCACACCCCGGCGACCGAGTCGGACATCGCGAACCCGCGGTCGCGCCCCCAGAACGCGAAGCAGTCGTAGAACGCGTCCGGGTTCGTGTTCTGGAACTGCATCGCCCAGGTCGCGCCGCCGTCCTCGGTCCTGTAGATGCGCGAGTCGGTGCCGGTGCCGATGGAGAGGAGGTACGCGGTGCGGGCGCTCACGGCCTCGACGTCGCGGAACTGCAACGCCTCCGCGCCCGGGACGACCCCCGCGCGCCAGTGATCGCCGCCGTCGGTCGTCACCGCGTACGTGCCGGCCCGCCCGGCCGCCCACGCGACCCGGTCGTTCACCGCGCTCACGGCGATGAGGCCGTTCGGGGTGCCGCTCGCCTGCGCCGTGACGGTCGGCGCGCGGGGCGGGCGTCCGCCGCCGAGGCCGTCGGCGCTCGAGGCGGTGGCGCCGTCGGGAGGCCGGGCGCAGGCGAGGGTGAGCGCCGCGGCGAGCGGCGCGAGAGCGGTCAGGCGGGAGCGGGCCATGGGCACCTCCGGAGACGGTGGAGCGAGGGGAAGAGGGCTGCCCGGTTCGTCTAGGTCCGCGGCCGGCCGGCTGCGCTGCCTCCGTGGGGTGCCCCCACTGAGCGTGCACCGTGAGGTGCGCGCGCAGTGCGTCACGCTCCCCGTCCCGGCCGGGCGTCAGGGATCGGCGAGGGCCTTCCGGTAGGCCGCGGCGAGCGAGGCGGTCGTCGTGCGGCCCTCGCCGGGCGGGAGCCCGAGCGTCTGCATCGCGCCGCGCACCGTGACGAACACCACCACGGGCTCGTCGCCCACCGCCTCCCAGCTGTCCTCGTTCCCGGCGGGCTCGTGCACGTAGCCGCCCGGGCCGACGAGCTCGCCCGTGTCGAGCCGGCGGGTGCCGGCGAGGTTGAGGGCGTGCACCTCGCCCTCGTGGCGGTGCCGGGCGATCTTCGTCCCGGGCTCGAGCCGGAGGAGGAGCGCGCGGGTGTCCTCGTCGCGCGTGCCGTGGAGGACCTTGAGCGAGAAGCCGGGCGCGATCGCGAGCCAGGGGAGGTGGGCGGTGCCGCGGAGGATGGGGTCGGGGGTCGTGTCCATGCGGCAGGGATACGATCCCGGATGGCTCCCTCACAGGTCCAAGTTCCAGAAAGCTCATGGATCCATTACCGTCGCGGCCATGGAGCTCCACCTCGCCCTCCGCGGGCCCGGCCGGCTCGCCCGCGACGCCTACGACGGGCTCCGCGAGGCCATCCTCGACGGACGCCTGCGCGCCGGGGAGCGGCTGCCCTCGACCCGCGCGCTCGCGGCGCGCCTCGGGGTGTCCCGCAACACGCTCCTCTCCGCCTACGAGGCGCTCGTCGCGGAGGGCTTCCTCGAGGGGCGCGCCGGCGGCGGGACGGTGGTCGCGGCCGGCGTCGAGGCGGCGGGGACGCGCCGGGCGCCGCGGGCGTCGCCGCTCGCGCCGCGCGGGCCCTGGGCGCGCGCGCTCGTGCTCCGCCCGCCGGAGGCGGCGGCGCCCTACGACTTCCAGACCGGCTCGCCGGACCCGGCGCTCTTCCCCTGGGACCTGTGGCGGGGGCTCGTCGCGCGGCGGCTCCGCGGCCGCGGGGCGCGCGGGGGCTACGCCGCGCCGGAGGGCGAGCCCGCGCTCCGCGAGGCCCTCGCGGCGCACCTCGGGCGGGCGCGCGGCGTGCGGGCGGGCGCGGACGACGTGCTCGTGACCGCGGGCGCGCAGCAGGCGTTCGACCTCGCCGGGCGCGTGCTCGTGCGGCCCGGCGACGTGGTCGCGGTCGAGGAGCCGGGTTTCCCGCCGGCGCGCGAGGCCTTCCGCGCCATGGGCGCGCGCGTGGTGCCGGTGAAGGTCGACCGGGAGGGGCTCGTCGTGGAGGCGCTCCCGCGGGGCGCGCGCCTCGTGCACGTCACCCCCTCGCACCAGTTCCCGCTCGGCGTCCCCATGTCGCTCGGGCGCCGGCTCGCGCTCCTCGCCTGGGCGGCGCGCGAGCGCGCGGCGATCCTCGAGGACGACTACGACAGCGAGTTCCGCTTCGAGGGCCGGCCGCTCGACACGCTGCAGGGCTCGATCGCGCCGGGCGGGTGCTGTACGTGGGCACGCTCTCGAAGGTGCTGCTCCCGTCGCTCCGGGTCGGGTACCTCGTCGCACCCGCGCCGCTCCAGCCGGCGCTCCGGGCGGCGCGCGCGCTCGCCGACGCGCACGGCCCGACCGACGTGCAGCGCGCCCTCGCCGAGCTCGTCGCCGACGGGCACCTCGCGCGCCACGTCCGTCGCGTGCTCCGCACCTACGCCGCACGGCGCGCCCGGCTCCTCGAGGCCCTCGCGCGGGAGCTCGGCGACCGGGTCGAGGTCCTGCCCTCGGCCGCCGGGCTCCACGTGGGCGTGCTCGTGCGCGACCGGCGCGCCGACGCCCGCGCGATCGCCCGCCGGGCGCTCGCGCGCGGGGTCCGCGTGGAGCCGCTCGCCCGCTACCGGCTGCGCGCCGGCCCGCCCGGCCTGGCGCTCGGGTTCGGGCTCGTGCCGGCCGGCCGGATCGCGGAGGGCGTCGCGCGGCTCGCGAAGGCGTTCGACGAGGCCCGTTCGCCCCGAGACCTCATGGACGGACACGTCCACCGGGGGGCATGAAATGCCTGCCGTTGGTTGAGCGCGCGGGCGGTCCCGGTGTAGCGATCGACCTCGGAGGTGGTCGCTCAGAAGGCCGTTGCTACGTTCGGCGGTCCTGCCAGGAACCCCGTCCCCGAGACCGGCCCGCGCTGCGAATGGGTACCACGGTGTGCCGTACCTGGGCAGATGCATGCCTGGGAAGGGCGTGAAGCAGTGTCCTAGAAGCTACCCCGCGGCGCAGCGACCGCCTCCTTCCCCGGAGGTGGTCATGGAAGGAATCGTTGTCGATCGGGTCTGTGGACTCGACGTTCACAAGGAGCAAGTGACGGCCTGCGTGCTGCTGGGAGAGGGCTCCAGGCTGCGCAAGTGCGTGAGGGAGTTCTCGACGTTCACGCGCGACTTGCTGGCGCTCGTGGAGTGGCTGCGCGAGGAGCACGTCACGCACGTGGCCATGGAGAGCACGGGCGTCTACTGGAAGCCCGTTTACGCGGTGCTGGAGTCGGCGGGCGAGCTCGAGCTCGTCGTTGGCAACGCGCAGCACATGAAGAACGTCCCAGGCCGCAAGACGGACGTGAAGGACTCGGAGTGGATCGCCCGACTCGTGAGGATGGGGCTGATCCGCAAGAGCTACGTGCCGCCGCTCTACCTTCGCGACCTACGGGACCTCGTTCGGTACCGACGCTCGGTCGTCCAGGCCCGGACGTCCGAGCGCAATCGACTACAGAAGGTCCTCGAGACCGCGAACGTGAAGCTCGCAAGCGTTGCCTCGGATGTCTTTGGCAAGTCTGGCAAGTCTGGCATGGCGATGCTGCGAGCGATGGCCGATGGCGAATCCGACCCGCGCAACCTCGCGAAGCTCGCCGAAGGGCTCCTACGTAAGAAGATCCCCGAGCTCGAGGCCGCCCTCGACGGCCGGCTCCGCGACCACCACCGGTACATGTTGCGGCTACAGCTCGACCGGCTCGACGCTGCTGACCGCGACGTCGACACGCTAGAGAGGGAGATCGAGCGCCGACTCGAGCCCTATCGCGAGCAGGTCAAGCTGCTTTCGACGATCCCGGGCGTGAAGGTCCAGACCAGCGCGTCACTTCTCGCTGAGATCGGCCCCGACATGTCCGTCTTCGGCGGCCCGCGCCACCTGGCGAGTTGGGCTGGCGTCTGCCCCGGGAACGACGAATCGGCCGGGAAGCGGCGCTCCGGGCGTTCGCGGAAGGGGAACGTTCACCTCCGGTCGACCCTGGTCGAGGCTGCCGGCGCAGCCATCCGCACCAAGAAGACCTACCTGCGAGACAAGTACTTCCGCCTCAAGGCCCGCCGAGGACACAAGCGAGCCACCTTCGCCATCGCCCACAAGATCCTCAACGCCGCCTATGAGAATCCTCACGAAACACGTGCCGTACGAGGACCTCGGGGACACCTACCTCGACCGGGTCGACGAAAAGCGCGTCGCCAAGAACCTCGTTCGCCGCCTTGAGCGCCTCGGCTATAGCGTGACCGTCACCTCACAGACACCCGAGGCGGTCACCTCCTAACCCCGGCATTTCGAAGCAGCGTAGGCGCCGCGCAGCGGCGCCGGAGACGAGGGGCTACGCCCCCGCCTGCATGGACGGCCGGATCAGCACCTTCGTGTGGCCGGGCTCCCGCCGGTCGAAGCGCCGGTACGCATCGGGCGCGTCGGCGAGGCCGATGTGGCGCGAGACGATGAAGCTCGGGCGCGCCCTCCCGGCGATGATGAGGTCGCGGAGCAGGAGGCTGTGGTGCCGGACCGGCGTCTGGCCGGTGCCGATCTGCAACCCCTTCTGCCAGATCATGCCCCAGGGCAGCGTGTAGGCCCCCCGCTTCGCCGCGGCGTCCTTGCCGCCCGGATCCTGGGGCAGGAAGACGCCGATGACGCCCAGGGCGCCCGTCGGGTTCACGAGCTCGACGAGCTCCTCGGTGATCGAGGTGTGCGACTCCTCGCCCGGATCCTCCGGGTCCTTCGCCTGGTAGCCGACGGCGTCGATCCCGCACATGACGCCCGCCATCTTCTCCTCGCCGGCGCGCATGGCGCCGCGCACGAGCGGGTTCCTGAGGCGCATGCTCCGGATCTGCTCAGCGGCCTTCCCCTTCTTGAAGTCGACCGGGATGGCGCCAATCGCCTGCGCCTTCTCGAGCCGCTCGGGGATGGCGTCCACCACGTAGACCTCGGCCGCGCCGCGCAGGATGGCGCTGTAGGCGGCGAGGAGCCCCACCGGCCCCGCGCCGTAGATCGCGACGGTCGAGCCCGGCTGCACGTTCGCCATCACCGCGGCGTGGTAGCCGGTCGGGAAGATGTCGGAGAGGAGCAGGAAGTCGTCCTCGAGCTCGTCGCCCGGGGTGCCCGGCAGCTTGATGCAGTTCGCCTCGCCCCACGGCACGCGCAGGATCTCGGCCTGCCCGCCGCGGTAGGGGCCCATGCCCACGTAGCCGTACGCGGCGCCGGCGGCCTCGTCGTTCGCGACCAGGCACGCGTTCGTGTAGCCCCGGGAGCAGTTGAAGCAGGTGCCGCACGAGACGTTGAACGGGAGGACCACCCGGTCGCCCTTCGCGAGCTGGCGCACCGCGGGCCCCACCTCCTCGATGACGCCCATGTTCTCGTGTCCCATCACCGTGCCGGGCTTCGCCGCGGTGCGCCCCTCGTACATGTGGAGGTCGCTCCCGCAGATCCCCGCCGTGCTGATGCGGACGAGGACGTCGGTCGCGCTCTCGATGCGCGGGTCGTCCACGTCGTCGACCGAGACCTTGCCCGGCCCCTTCCAGACCACCGCCTTCATGCCGCCTCCTCGTCAAGAGAGACGAGAAGGTTGGGCACGTCACCCCGGCGCGGCCGGGGGGCGGGACCGCGGCGCCCACGGCGCGGGTCAGTAGCCCAGCTTCGCGAGCTCGGCGATCTCGGCGTCGGCGTCGTCGAGGAGCCGCAGGAGCTCGGGTGTCCTGCCCACCCCGCGCGAGCGGGCGATCGAGACGAGGAGGCTCTGGCCGGGGACCAGCCGGTCGGGCTCGAGCCGGTAGATCGGATCCGCGTACGCGGCCTCCGGCGTGACGAACGTCCAGCCGTCGGCGCGGAACTGCGCGAGGACGTCGGAGAGGAAGAGGGCGTTCAGCAGGCTGTGGTGCAGGAGCAGGACCTGGGCGACGTCGCGCCCGAGCAGGCGCCGGGAGAGCTCGCGGTAGGCCGTCGCGCGCTGGCGCAGGTGGCCGAGGTAGACGGCCTTCAGCGCGGAGAGGTCCGCGCGCGGATCCTTCGCGAGGATCTCGGCGAGCTTCTGGTCGAGCCGCCAGTCGCTCGTGTCGAGCGTGACCCGGGCGTTCCGCATGCGGTGCCCGGCGAGGAACGCCCGGATGCCCTCGCGCTTCTCCGGCGTGTTGCCCTCGCGCAGGAAGGTGAAGCGGTGCCACGGCCGGTAGCCGGGCACCCTCCTGATGACCTCGTCGCAGGCGAGGATCTCCGCCTCGTAGGCGGCGAGGGTCGTGCCTTCGGCGTCGAGGTCGAGGTGCGTGACCGTGTGGTTGCCGACCACGTGGCCGGCCTCGCCCCAGGCGCGCAGGAGCGCGAGCCCGTCCGGCCGGTCCGCGCCGTTGTGCAGCGTGACGAAGAGCGCCGCCTTCACCTTCGCCTTCGCGAGCTGGTCGAGGAGCCGCTGGTTGCGCTCCGCGGGCGAGAGGAGCGCGGTCTCCTGGAGCTTCGGGCCGTCGTCGAACGTGACCGCCACGGTCTGCGCCCGGGCGGGGAGCGCGGCGAGGAGGGCGAGCAGCGGGAGCAGGGTGCGCACGCGCGGATGCTAGGGCGTTCCGGCGCCGCGCGCCGCCGCCGAGGAGGGGCGTCTCGCCTACGGCCCCACGAGCCGGAGGACCGCCTCGAGCCCGTGCACGCGCCCCGACGTGCGCGGGAGGATCAGGGTCGGCGCGCCGAGGAGGGCCGCGCCGGCGTCGTCGTGGGCGCTGTCGCCGACCATGAGGGTCCGCTCGGGCGGGGTGCCGAGGAGCGCGAGCGCGCGCTCGAAGATCGCCGCCGAGGGCTTCACCGCCCCGACCTCGAACGAGAGCACCACCGCGTCGAGGAGCGGCGCCATCCCGCCGCGGTCGATCACGCCGCGCACGTCGCAGCCCACGTTCGAGATGAGGCCGATGCGCTTCCCGCGCGCGCGGAGCGCCCGGAGCACGGGGAGGGTGTCCTCGTAGGGCACCCAGGTCTCGAGCAGCGTCTCGTAGAGCGCGGCGGCGAGCGCGGGCTCGAGCCCGGGGGCCCGCGCGACGGTGGCGTCGTACACCTCGCGGTGGCGCACGGGCGAGAGGTCGCGCTCGGCGCGCGGGTCGACCACCGTGGCGTGCTCCCAGATGCGGTCGAGCCACCCGGCGAGGGCGGCGTACCGGTCCGCGCCGAGCCCCTCGCGCGCGGGTCCGGCCCCGCCGAGGCGCGCCCAGCCGAGCTCGAGCCAGCGGCGCGCGTCGCCCGGGTCCACGAGCGTGGCGTGGAGGTCGAAGAGGACGGCGTCGATGGGGGCGGGGGGACGGAGCGGGCGCATGTCAGGCGACCCGACGCCCCACCCCGCGCACGATCGCGGCGCGGCCCCGGTGACCGGGGCCCTCGTCGAGCTCGAGCTCCTCCTCGAGGAGCGGATCCCAGGCGAGGCCGGGGAAGTCCTCGCGCAGCATGGCGGCCGTGAAGAGCCAGTCCGGCTGCTTCGGGCCGCCGCTCGTGAAGGCGAGCTGGGCCGGCGTGAAGGCCTCGAGCACGAGGAGGCCGCCCTTCCTGAGCGCCGCGGCGGCGCGCGCATGCACGGCCGGGCGGAGGGTGGGCGGGAGGTGGACGTACACGAGGACGACCGTGTCGTAGGCCCGCTCGTCCGGCTCGTGCACGGCGAGGTCCGCGACCGTGGTCGCGATGGTCACCCGGTGATCCTCCGCGAGCGCGCGGGCCTTCGCGAGGCCGACCGGGGAGGAATCCACCGCGTCGACCCGGTGTCCCCGGCCCGCGAGGTAGACCGCGTTCCGGCCCTCGCCCTCTCCGAGGCAGAGCACGCGGCCGCCCGGGGCGAGGCGCGCCGCCTGCGCCTCGAGCCAGCGGTTGGGCTGCGTGCCGTAGAGGTATCCGTCCTTCGAGAACCGCTCGTCCCAGGCGATCACGGGCACAGCATAGCGGTAGCGGGCCCCGGGGTCAGGGCCGAACACGTCCGGGACCCGGACGGCTCACCTCGAGCGGAACACGACCCGCTCCGGGGGAGCGTGCTGGAGCACCGCCTGGCGCAGGTGGTCGGTCACCTCGTGGACGAAGGCGTCCCACTCGCCATTCGGCTGGAGGAGCTCGCGGATCGGCGTGTCGTCCACGCTCACCCTCCAGCCCTGGCCCGCCGGCTTCATCCGCACGCGCACGCCGGTCACGTAGCGGGGCAGGTCGATCTCGAGCCCGACCGTGAAGCCGTCGGACGTCCGCTCCACGGCCTCGCCGATGGTGTGCGCCGCGTGGCCGCCCTTCAGGACCTCCTCCGCGGGCAGGAGGCGCACCGCGGTGTCGGGCGCGCCGAGGTGCTTCACGAACTGCGAGACGAGGCGCATGGCGAAGGTCCGCGCCACGTCGGTCTCCTCGCCCTGCTCGAGGTCCTTCTCGCAGATGGCGGTGTCGAGTTCGGTGTATCGGCTCATGAGGTCCCCTCCAATGACCCGCGGTGTACACTCCGTGTACCACCCCGCTGCGACCGGGGGTGAGCGCCAGGTCAGCGCATCGGGCGAACCGACGCAGCCCTTCGGGAGTGTGCGGGATGGCGCGCGGCGAGGCGCGCGAGGCGCGGACGGGCTCAGCCGGCGACCCTTGCGGCGCGCTCGAGCAGCAGCCCGCGCAGGAGGGAGCGGTGGCAGCGCGCCTCGTCCTCGCAGTAGCAGCCCACCGAGAAGTCCGCGGTGTGCGAGAGCGCGGCGAGGAGGGCGAGCGTGCGTGAGGGCCCGGGCCTCGCCATCTCCGCGCGGTACCGCCGGGCGAAGGCCGCCCAGGCCTTCTCGGTCGTGGCGCCCCGGGCGAGCTTCACGGTCTCGGCGCCCGGCGAGAGGTCCGGGTACCAGACGTCGTACCAGTCGTCGGACGCGAAGCGGGACGCCGGGACGCCGCGGGGGGGCCGGCGCACGGTGCCGATGCGCAGGCCCTCGCCGGGAGCGCGCGGTGAGCCGAGGCGGACGATGTGGATGGCCATGGGAAAAGGAGTCTAGCCCGGGGCCGAGGGGGGATCCGCCTGCGCACCCAACGGGACGACCCCGGGGCCGCTGGCCCGTGGCGGGGCCGTGCGCATCATCACCGAGCGTGACGCGTCGAGCCTGGGTCGCGGTCCTCACCGCGCTCGTCTCCTCCGGGTGCGCCCTCGCGCCCGGCATGGTCGTGGACGAGGACGCCGCCAGCGCCCGTGGCCGCGCGGCGTCCAGGGCCGAGCCGGTCGTCGAGCCCATCACCCCCGCGATCGTCTCGCGCCTCGTCCGGCAACGCACCGCGGGGCCCCGGGAGCGGGCGCCGGCGGAGCCGGCCGGCGGCGCCTACACGGTGGCGCCCCACGACGTGCTCCAGGTCACCGTCTGGGATCACCCGGAGCTGACCGTCCCGACCGGGCAGTTCCGCTCGCCCGAGGAGAACGGCAACCCGGTGCTGGCCGACGGGACCATGTTCTACCCGCACGTCGGGGTGCTCCCGGTCGCCGGGAGGACGGTGGCCGAGATCCGCAGGTTGCTCACGGACCGGCTCGAGTCCGTGATCAAGAGCCCGCAGCTCGACGTGAGGGTCGCCGCGTTCCGCGGCAAGCGCGTGCAGGTCGCCGGCGAGGTCGTCCAGCCCATCCCGGTCGCCATCACCGACGTGCCGCTCACGGTCCAGGACGCGATCGCGGCCGCCCACGGGTTCTCCCCCGAGGCGGACCCGTCCGGCGTGACGCTCACGCGGGCGGGGCGGGTGCACCACCTCGACCTGCAGGCGCTCTACGAGGAGGGCGACCTCTCGCAGAACTGGGTGCTCCGCGACGGCGACGTGCTGCACGTGCCGGACCGGAACCCGAACCGGGTCTTCGTGCTGGGCGAGGTGCGGCGCCAGCAGGCGAAGCTGATGGTGAAGCGCCGGATGACGCTCGCCGAGGCGATCGGCGACGCGGACGGGATCGATCCCTCCACCGCGAACGTGGCGCGCATCTACGTCATCCGGGGCGACTTCGCCGCCCCCTCCATCTTCCGGCTCGACGCGGGGTCCGCCGACGCGCTCCTGCTCGCCACCCAGTTCCCGCTCGAGCCGCGGGACGTCGTCTTCGTGGCGACGTACGAGCTCGCGCGCTGGAACCGCGTGCTGAACCTGCTCCTGCCCACCGTGCAGACGCTCTACCAGGCGGCCATCACGTACGACGTCGCCCGGCGCCGGTAGCGCTCACCCTCCGGTCCGTCCCGCCGCCCGCGCGGTGGCGCCGTTCAGGACCGCCCCGTTCACGCGCACGCCGGCCCGCGCGAGGACCCGCAGCGAGGCGTCCACCTCGCGGATCGAGGTGCGGCCCTCGTGGACGACGAGGAGCACCACCCCCGCGCGCCGCGCCGCGAGCGCGGCGTCCGTCACCGCGAGCGCCGGCGGCGCGTCGAGCACGATCACGTCGTGGTCCGCCGCCGCCTCGTCGAGCACGGCGCCGAGCCGCTCGCCCCCGAGCAGCTCGGCCGGGTTCGAGGGGAGCCGCCCGGTCGCGAGGAGCGAGAGCCCGGGCCGTCCGCCCGGTCGCGCGGCGTCCGCGAGGGCGAGCTCGCCCGCCAGCACCTCGGCGAGCCCCGGCCGCCGGTCGAGCCGGAAGCTCCGGTGCAGGACCCCGCGCCTCAGGTCCGCGTCCACGAGGAGCACGCGCTGCCCGTGCGCGGCGAGGAGCGCGGCGAGGTTGGCGGCGACGAAGGACTTCCCCTGCCCGGGCCGCGGGCCGGTGACGAGCACCACGCGCGCGGGCGCCTCCGCGAGCGCGAACCGCACGCCGGACGCCACCGCGCGCAGGGCGTCCACGGCCGGATCGCCGGGGTGGGAGAGGGCCAGCACCGGGGCTCCGGTCCGCGCCTTCCCGGCGCTGCGAGGGACGCGGCCGTAGAACGACAGCCCGGTCCGCGCCTCGAGGCGTTCGGGGGTGAGATCCCGATCGTCGAGATCGCTCCAGGCGGAGGCGGCGAGGCGGCCGCCCGCGAGGCCGACCAGGAGCGCGCACGCCAGCACCGGCAGCGGCTGGGGCGTCGCCGGTGCGAGGGGGACGGTGGGGGCGTCCACGACGCGTGCGTTGCCGGAGGCCCCGGCCTTGACGACCCGCAGCTCCTCCACCCGGGCGAGGACGAGCACGAGGAGCGATTGGTTCAGCTCCACGTCGCGCGCGAGCCGCACCGACTCCGCCCCCTCCTCGGGGACGGCGCGCACGCTCGAGGCCTGTCCGGCGAGCCCGTCCCGGATGCGCGCGGCCCGCTGCTCGAGCGCGATCACCGCGGGGTGCTCGTCGCCGAAGCGGCGCCGCGCGTCGGCGAGCAGGAGCGCCACCTCGGAGAGCTCCCGGCGCAGGGCCGTCCCCCGCCGGATCACCGCCTGCAGTCCGCCGGGGAGGCCGACGGCGAGGTGCTGGCCGAGGTAGCCGACGAGCCTCGCCTCGTCGGCCGAGAGCTCGGCCCGGATCAGCGGCAGCCGCTCCTCGAGGAGGGCGAGCGTGCGGGCCGCCTCGGCGGAGCGCCGCGCGGCGCTCCCCCGGAGGTAGACGGCCGCGACCTCGCCCGCGATCTCGGCCGCGCGCGCGGGGTCGTCCCATTCCACGCCCACCGCGAGGAGGCCCGAGCCCCGGGCGCGCTCGGTGACGGCGAGCCGGTCGCCGAGCTCGCGCTCGGCCTCGCCGGGTTTCAGGCGGGTGACGTCGAACGCGGTCCCGGGACGGGCCACGACCTCGACGGCGCGCAGCGCGAACGCGGAGTCGCCCCGCGCCGCGGAGATCGTCTCGCCGATCCGGCCCGCGGCCGCGAGGCCCCCGGGCGCCACGACCGAGAGCCGCTCCCCGGGGAGCACCTCGACCCGGAGCGCGCTGCCCGCGAGGTCGGCCGAGACCGTGAGGCGATCGAGCCGGAGCCGCTCGCCACCCCAGGCGAAGCGCGCGAGCCCGGGCGGCGGGGCCGCGAGCCCGGGGCCCCGGTGGCGCCGGGCGAGCGCGCCGCCCACGAGCGGGAAGGTCCGGGGCGCCGTGCGCACGTCGAGCGAGAGGCGCTCCACCACCTCCGCGGCGAGCGCGCGCGACCGGAGGTGCTCGATCTCGGGCTCGGTGGGGGGCTCCTCCGCGAGCGCCTCGGCCAGAATCCTCCACCTTGCGCAGGGTGGAGGGGCCGCGCTGGAGCTGGATGACCGCGCTCGCCGTGTACCGGGGCGGGGCGAGCTCGAGGTACCCGCCCGCGAGCGCCAGGGCGAGCGCGGCGGCGCCCGCCACCGCGAGCGCGCGCGGGGTGATCCGCCCGCCCTTCACGCCGGCCCGCGACCCCGGCGCGGCCGCGCCCGGAGCGTGCGCGCCGGCACGCCGACCGCGATGGTGTAGGACTCGAGATCGCGCGTCACGACCGCACCCGCGCCGACGTGCACCCCGTCCCCGAGCCGGACGCCCGGGAGGACCCGGACCCCCGCCCCGAGCCAGCAGCCGTCACCCATGGCCACGGCCGCGTACGCCGTCGGCTGCAGCGCCACCGGGGTCCCATCCTCGAGGGCGTCTTGGTTGGTCTGGGAGTAGACGATCACGCCGGCCGCGAGGGCGCAGTCGGCGCCGATGCGCAATCCCCCCTGGCCGTAGAGCACGCCGTGCTGGTCGACGTGCGTGCCCTCGCCGATGAAGACGGCGCCCCCGGGGCCGTTCGCGTCCAGGTAGCACCGGCCGTGGAGCGTGACGCGGCGCCCGAACACGAAGCGCCCCGGCGGCCCGGCGAAGACCACCCCGCGGCCGAGGCGGAGGCGCGCGGCGGGCCCGGCGACGAGCGCGCCGCGGACCCGCGCCTCCACCGGGCCGGGCTCCCGGCCGGCGAGGAGCCCGAGCAGCCCCGCCAGCCGCACCGCGGGCTCGAGCAGCGCCGCGACGAGCAGGCGGCCCCGGCGCAGCCTCACCGTGGGTGGGTCCGGCCGGCGGGACGGCCTCCGCCGGGCCGCCGCGTCGGCGAGCGGCGGCAGGGGATGCGGGCGAGGCGGCGCGTCCACGGGCATCACCGGGCAAGGTGGGCATCCCGGGCCCTTCGGGGCCGTGCCGGTCCGGGAGATCGCCGCGTACGTTCTCGACATGCGACTCGCCGCCGCCTCGCTGGTGTTCGTGGTGGCGCTCGCGGCGTGGACCTTCGGTCCGAGCTGCGATTGGAGCGCGGCGAGCCTCGAGGCGGTGCGTGTCGAGCCGCCGTCCGACTCCGGAGCGCTGCAGCGCGCCATCGAGGCCTCGCCGGACGGCCGCGTGGTGCTCCCCGACTCGCGCACGTACGACGTGCGGGCGCTCCTGATCACCCGCCCCGGCGTCACGCTCGCCTGCACCGGCTCACCGCCCGCGACGCTGAAGCTCCCGGCGCTCGCGCGGGGTGACGGCGCGCCGATCCTCGAGATCGCGGCCGACCGGTTCACGCTGAGCGGCTGCCTCCTCGATGGGAACCGGGCCGTCCAGCCGGACGGCGGGCTGAGCGACAGCTTCGCCGGGCGCGGCTTCCGGGCGGGGATCCGCGCCGACGGCGCCTACTCCGGGCTCGCGGTGGAGCGGGCCACCTTCCGGAACCTCTACGGCGCCGCCATCGCCACCCGGAACGTCCGCGACCTCCGCGTCGAGAGGAGCACCTTCCTCGACAACGCCTTCGAGCCCGTGTTCGCGGACAACGCGTTCCCGTCCGGCGATCCCGATCACTTCCTCGACGGGTTCACGTTCGTCGGCAACCACGTGACCCGCACCGGGTCGGGCCACGGCAGCGTGAACGCGAACGGCCTCCTCGTGCACCAGATGAGAGGGCTGCGCATCGAGGACAACGTCTGGGACGGGTACGAGCGGGCCGGCATGAAGCTCGAGAACTGCCGCGAGGGCCGGATCGCGAACAACGAGCTCAGGAACGGAAGCCTCCAGAGCTTCGGCGCGATCACGCTGCAGAACGGGGGTCACGCGCTCGTGATCGAGGGGAACCGGATCTCCGACGCGGGGTCGGGCATCGACAGCTCGCTCGTGGTGGGCGGGCAGTACCGCCCCGACGGGCTCGGCGGGATCACCATCCGCGGCAACACCATCCGGACCATACGGAACGGGCGGCTGCCCGACGGCATCCGGCTCCTCGGGTACGGCCCGGCCGCCACCGATCTCGTGATCGAGGGGAACGACATCGAGGGCGTACCCCGCAACGCGATCAACCTGCGACAGTTCGTGAACTACGCCCCCGCGCCCACGTTCTCGCGCATCACCATCCGCGACAACCGCGTGCGGAGCGCGGGCCAGTGCGGCGCGTGGTTCACCGGGAGCGCCGTCCAGCCCACGGACGTCACGGACTCCGGCAACACCTGCGAGTGAGCCGCCTCGCCTGAGGCGAGGCCGGCCTCCTCCGCCGCCGGGGTGGTGAGGCCACCCGGACGCCGCGTGGCCTCGCCCCACCACGCACGGCGGGCCTTTCCTGCACACATCCTCCTCTGGTTCTCTTCGGACCCACCGTGAGCGCGCGTCACCGGAGCATGGTGGGTGCGTATCACGGTTCGTGAACTGCCGCTCACCCCGGACCGAAGAGATTGATGACGACCCGACGACTACCCCTCCTCGCCGCCCTGCTTGGCCTCACGATCACCACCGCCTGCGGCTCCGCCGACGCGCCCGACGCGGCGCCCGACACGGGCGTCTCACAGGAGGACGCGCTCCGTGGCGTGACGAGCATCGGGTTGTGGGTGGCGAGCGTCGAGCCCGGCGGCACGGTGCAGATTGCCGGCAGCTACACGGGAGGCAGCGCGACGGACTGCAGCTGGTACACGACCGCCGCGACCGCGACCGCGCCGGGAGGCCCGGTCGGCGGGAGCGCCGCGTACGGCTACGTCAGCGCGACGGGCTCGTACCGCGCCCCGGCGGGCGCGGTGCCCGGCACCGCGAACGCGTACAAGGTGTGGGCCGTGAGCAAGCGCCGCGCCTGGGTGCGGGACTACTCCTGGATCCAGCATCCTCCAGCCGACGACCCCGACCCCGACCCCGACCCCCACCCCGACGCCGACGCCGACGCCGACGCCCACGCCGACCGGCACGACCGTGCCCGCGCCGAACGGCGTGGACGACACGGCGGCCTTCAACGCCGCCATCGCGCAGACGGCCGACGGCACCGTCGCCGTCCCCGGCTCGGGCACCTACCTCGTCCGCGCGGTGACGGTGAACCGCGCGAACACCACCATCGTCTGCACCGGCACGCCGGCCGCCACGATCAAGCTCAAGGCGCTCGCCTCGGGCGACGGCTCGCCCGCGCTCGACGTCAGGGCCGGCGGGTTCACGCTCAGGAACTGCGTCGTGGACGGCAACCGGGCGGCCCAGCCCGCCGGCGGCTTCAACGACAGCTTCACCGGGCGCAGCTACCGCGCCGGGTTGAAGATGGACGGCGGCGCGCTCGCCGGGCTCACCGTCGAGGGCGCGACCTTCCGGAACGTCTACGGCGCCGCGATCGCGCCGCGCAACGTCTCGGACGTGCGGGTGACGAACAGCGTGTTCCGCGACAACAACTTCGAGGCCGTCTTCTCGGTGTCGCCGTACGTGTCGGGCGATCCCTCGCGCTTCATTGCCGGCTTCTCGTTCGTGGGCAACACCGTGACGAACGCCCGCTCGCGCGACGCCGCGGTGAACGCGAACGGGCTCGTCCTCCAGCAGACGAGCAACCTCTACGTCGAGAACAACGTCTGGGACGGCTTCGAGCGCAACGCGATGAAGCTCGAGAACTGCCGGCTGGGCAACATCGCCAACAACCGGATCTCGAACGGCGACCTCTCCTGGGCCGGCATCGGCCTGCAGAACGGCAGCCACTACATGACGGTGTCGGGCAACGTGATGACCAACGTGGGCTCCGGCATCGACACGTCCCTGGTCGTGAACGGCCAGTTCACCTCCGACACGGTCGACCACCTCACCATCGACGGGAACACCATCAACTCCGTCCACTCCGGCTCGATGCCCGACGGCATCCGGATCCTCGGCTACGGCAGCGCGACGACCGACGTCGTCATCACGAACAACGTGATCAAGAACGTGCCGCGCTACGGGATCAACCTGCGGCAGTTCACGACCCAGTACGCCACCCCCACGTTCGCGCGCATCACCATCCAGAACAACCAGCTCACCGCCGCCGGCGGGTGCACGAACTTCTTCGCCTCGACGGTGGTGGCGCCGTCGAGCACCGTGACCACCCCGAACACGTGCGGGTGACCGTACGGGGCGTCGACCCGGGGGGCGGGAGTCCCCGGGTCGACGCCGCCGTCTCCCCGTCCCGGGCCGTGGGTGGTCGGCGCCGAGCCGCGATGCATACGCTGGCTCGCGATGCTCCACGTCGAGCTCCGTGAGCCTCCGATCCCGCCCGACGCGTGGGCCGCGTACGAGGCGGTCACCCGGAGCCACGCCTGTACCAAAGCGTTCATCGATCACTTCGATCACCCCGCCAGCCCGGAGCTCGCCTTCGTCCGGGCCGCGCCGGGCGGGCCCCCGCTGGCCGCCTTCGTCTTCGTGCGCGACGGCCGTGGCACGGCGGCGCTGCTCGACCGCTACGCCGATCCGCCGGCCGAGGTCCTGGAGGCGTTCGCCGAGGCGGTCTTCGAGCGCCACCCGGAGGTCGTGAGGATCCGCACCGAGCTCATCGACGCGCCGGGCCGCCGGCGCCCGGGGACGCGGCCGCGGCTCGTCCTGCGGGAGGACCGCGAGCTCCGGGTGCCCATCCCCGCGCGGGTGGAGGCGTACGATCGCGTGCTCGGGAAGAAGCTCGTCCGGGAGTGCCGATCCTGCGAGCGGCGGCTGGATCGCCTCGCGCCGGGCTGGGCGATGGAGACCGTCGAGGGCCCAGCGCTCTCCCGCGCGCTCGTCGCCGAGATCGCCCGGCTCCACCGCGCGCGGCTGGCCGCGCGCGGCGTGGAGTCCGCGATCGACGCCTTCTACGAGGAGGGCATCCACGCGGTGGCGTCCCGGCATGGCTGCGCGACCGTGCTTCGCGCCGGAGGGCGGGTCCTCGCGGGCGTCGTGCACGTCTGCCGCGGGGAGGTGGCCACCGCGTGGATGCTCGGCTTCGACGCCGCCTACGCCGCGTGCAGCCCGGGCAAGCTCGTCATGATCGCGGGGGCGCGGCACCTCGTGGCGCACGGCGTGACCGTCTGCCGCTTCCTGCTCGGGGACGCGGCCTACAAGCGGCAGCTCGGAGGCCAGCCCTTCACGCTCGGCGCCTACCTCGTGCTCCGCTCGTGGCGAGCGGTCCGCCCCCTGGACCTCGTGCGCGCCGCCCGCGGGCTCGCGGCCCGCCTCGCGCGGCGCGTGCTCAGGGGCCTCGATCCGGTCCGGCAGGCGCTCCGGGCCCTGGCGCCACGGTTGCGACGGGCGTAGGCACGCGCGCCGCCTCGACGTAGATCCGCGCCAGCCCCTCGCCCTTCGCGAGGACCGCGCTGCCGCGGAAGCGGTCCCGGGCGCGGGCGAGGAGCGCGTGGGTGGCGGGCGTCACGAACGGTGCCACGACGGGGTGAAAGTCCACGTGGTAGCGCACCGGCCGCCGGCGGAAGCCGAGGTGGCACTTGAAGTCGTCCACCGAGGGCGGCGCGTCGAGGCCCTGCAGGCCGTAGTGCAGCATCGTGACGCCCGGTCGCGCCCGGGCGGCGCGGCTGACCTCGTACGCGAGGGCGTGGTTCGCGTGCAGGGGCCAGAGCTCCGCGAGCGACTGCTGGGAGAGGTAGGTCACGCAGTCGCCCACGCGCGTGAGGAACAGGGTCGAGGCGAGGCGCCCTTCCACGGTGGCGCCCCAGACCTCGAAGCCGGGCAGGCCGTCGGCGGCCCGCGCCATCCGCTCCCAGGCGGCCTGCCCTTCGCGGGAAGGGCGCCCCTGCCGCAGCCGCGTGTCGCGCTCGAGGACCCACCCATCCCGCGCGTACCGCTCGAACGAGATCGGCGCGATTCTCGCAGCGTGCGAGCGCCTTCTTGACGACCGGCCGGGTGGACCGGGAGACGTTGCCGAGGTCGTAGCCCGGCTCGTCGAGGACGATGTCGTAGCCCGGCGCGCCGCCCGGCCCGTCGGCGGGTCCCACGAACCGGAGCGCGACCGCGCGCGTCTGGCGCAGGAGCGCGCGCAGCTCTCGCCGGGGCGGCCGGATCGGGCGGTGCCAGGGGAACGCGAGGAGCGCCCGCGGGCCACGGTCGAACCACCAGGCGCTCTCCGAGCGCGTGACCCGGTGCCCCTGGCGGCGCAGCCACTCTGCGAAGGTCTCGACGTCCATCCGGGCGCACCTCGGGCGCGAGCCTTACGGTAAGCAGCGTGGCCGGGAACGTGAGCGAGCCGCGATCGCGGGCGGGCCGTCCCGGCTACCGGTTCGCGAAGCGCTCGCTGGACGTCGTCGCCGCGGTGGTCGGGCTGCTCGTCGTGTCGCCCGTGCTCGCGGTGGCGGCGGTGGCCGTGAAGCTCTCGTCGCCCGGCCCGGTGCTGTTCCGCCAGGTCCGGGTCGGCCGGGGCGGGCGCCCCTTCCGGATCCTGAAGCTCCGGACCATGCGCGAGGCGCCGGGCGGGCCGGCGGTCACGGCGGGCGGCGACGCGAGGGTGACGCGCGCCGGCCGGTGGCTGCGCCGCTCGAAGCTCGACGAGCTCCCGCAGCTCTGGAACGTGCTCGCGGGCGACATGAGCCTCGTGGGGCCCCGGCCCGAGCTCCCGAGGTTCGTGCGCCGCTTCGAGGAGGCCTACGCGCCCATCCTGGAGGTGCGCCCCGGCCTCACCGACTACGCCGCCATCGCGTACCGCGACGAGGAGGCATTGCTCGCCGGCGCGCAGGACCCGGAGGCCGCCTACGTCGAGGCGGTGCTCCCCGCGAAGCTCGCCCTGTACCGGCGCTACCTCGACGAGCGCTCGATGGGCACGGATTCCAGGCTCCTCGCGCGGACGCTCGGCGTGCTCGCCCGGCCGCGCGCGCCTCGCCCCGCGCGCTGACGGCCTCCTCGAGCACGCGAGCGTAGCGTGCGAGCACGCTCCCCGCGGCGTGCTCCGCCTCGAAGGCCCGGCGGGCCCGCTCGCCCATGATCGCCCGCGCGCCCTCGTCGTCGAGCAGCCCCTCGAGCGCCCGCGCCAGGGCGGCGCCGTCGCCGGGCGGCACGACCACGCCGGCGCCGGCCCCGCGCACCTCCTCCGCGGTGTCGGAGTCGAGGTCCACGCTCGCGACGACCGGTCGCCCGGCGGCGAGGTAGCCGATGACCTTGCTCGGCACGCTCGTGCGCCCGCGGCCGGGGGCCAGCGTGACGAGCGAGACGTCCGCCGTGGCCTGGACCTGGGCGAGCTCGGCGCGCGGCTGGAGCGGCATGAACCGGACGTTGGGGAGCCTCCCGGCCGCCCGCTCGAGCTCGTCCTTCACCTGACCCTCGCCGACGAAGAGGAACAGCACGTCCTCCCGCGCGCGGAGGCGCTCCGCCGCGTCGAGCACGACCCGCGCCCCCGAGACCCAGCCCACCGTCCCGGCGTAGAGCACCACCCGGCGCCCGGGATCGATGCCCGCCCTCGCGCGCCACGCGTTCTCCCGCGCGAGCGGCACGATCTCGTCCGCCTGGAGCCAGACGGGGACGACCGCCAGGCGCGCGTCCGGCACGCCCCGGGCCGAGAGCGTCCGGCGGAAGCCCTCCGACAGCACGAGCACGCGGTCCGAGAGGCGGTACTGCAGCCGCTCGGCCCACCGGGCCGCGCCGATCACGGCCGGGCTCGTGACCTTCCCGGTCTCGACCGCGACGTCGGGGTAGATGTCGTAGATCACGCTCACGAGCGCCGCGCCCCGCGCCCGCGCGACGGCTCCCGAGAGGATGGGGCCGACGAGCGGGGGGCCGTAGCTCACCACCACGTCGGGCCGCCCCGGCGCCGCGAGCGCCGCGCCGCACGTCCCGAGCGCCTGCGACGCCCACACCGCGGCCCGGGCGCCGATGCGCCGGCTCGGCGTGACGAGGTGCCACCCGCGCACCACCTCCACGCCGTCCGCGCGGCGCTCGCGCCGCAGGAGCGTGCGGGACCAGCCGGCGGGGAGGCGCCCGGTGGGGTGGATGGGGTGGCCGCAGGCGACCGTCACCCCGTGGCCCCGTGCGGCGAGGAAGCGGGCGAGCTCGTCGACCATGACGGCGGAGGGATGCGCCTCCGGAGGGAAGACCTGGGTGGTGAGGAGGACGTTCACGTAGGGTGCTCCTGGGCCGGGCGGGGCCGCGCGATCTCGCGGTAGGCGGCGAGGGTGGCCCGTGCGACCGCCGGCGCCGCGTAGCGGGTGCGCACGAGCTCCCGCCCGCGCCGCCCCATCTCGGCGCGGAGGGAGGCGTCGGCGAGGAGGCCGGCGAGCGCCTCCGCCAGCGGGGCCGGCTCGCGCGGCACGACCAGGCCGGCGCCCGCCTCGAAGACGTCGGAGGCGATCCCGACCCGCGGGCTCACCACGACGGGCAGCCCCGCCGCCATCGCCTCCGCGATGGCGTTGCCGAAGTTCTCGCGGTGGGACGGCGCGGCGAGCACCCCGGCGCGGCGGAAGGCGGCGCGCCGCGCCTCCCCCTCGACGGAGCCGAGGAACCGCACCCGGTCCGCGACCGCGTGGCGCCGGACGAGGTCCTCCACCTCGGCGCGGTGGCCGCCCTCGTCGCCGCCCGCCACGACGAGCCGGGCGTCGACCCCGCGCGCGGCGAGCGCCGCGAGCGCCGGGACCATCACGTCGAAGCCCTTCATCGGGTGGATCCGCCCGAGCATCAGGATCTCGGGCGGTCCGGGCGCCGGGGCCTCGCGCTCGAGGCCGAGGAGGTCGTCGACCTCGAGGCAGTTCGGGATCACGATGCCGGGGAGGGAGCGGAAGGGGTCCGGCGCGGTCCTGCGCTCGTCCTCGGAGGTGAAGTGGAGCAGCGCGGCGGCCTCGAGCGTGCGGCGCTCGAAAAGCCAGAGGTACCCGCGCTTCTTCCAGCGCTTCTGCCCGAGCGCCCAGGGGTCGAGCGAGCCCCGCGGGGAGAGCACGTACGGCACGCCGAGCCGCTCGCAGGCGCGGGCCGCGGCCAGCACCGGGTAGGTCCAGATCCCGTGCAGGTGGACGACGTCGGCCGGCGGCACCCGCTGGTCGAGCAACCGCCGCAGGCCCGCGGAGAAGAAGAAGCGTGCGGGGCCTCGCGCCTCGACGTAGGTGACGCGGACACCCCCGACCTCGCGCGTGCCGGGGGGGACCCGGGGGAGCCGGGGCCCGCCGCGCGCGTTCGTGGTGAGGACCTCGACGTCGGCGCCCGCGCGGGCGCAGGCCTGCGCGAGCATCGCGACGGAGCGCACCGGGCCGCCCCACTCGACGGCCGGGTGGAAGTACGAGGTGACGTGGACGACGCGCATCGGCCTCACCCGCGGACGGGGCGCCGCAGCGCGGAGAGGACGTCCTCGAGGAGCCGCGAGGAGGCCGAGACGAGCCAGAGCACGAGCGCGAGGCCGAGGACCCGCTGCAGCACGCCGATGACCTGCAGCGCGAGCGGGTTGTTGGCGTGGAGCTGCACGAAGATCGACGTGCCGATCGCGGCGGCCGCCCAGGAGCGGGCCCGCAGCGCCCCCGCGAAGAAGCCGAAGATCCAGCCGGCAGCGAGGCCGACGAAGACCACCCCGGGCCAGCCGAAGTTCCAGTAGCCGTCCGCCACGAGCGGGAAGGCGCCCGTGGACGTGGCGGTGGAGTCGCGCGACTGGAGCCCGAAGGTGACGCTGAACCGGTCGTTGTACAGCTCGGTGTAGCTGGGCTTGCCCGGGTGGAGGAACCGCGGCACGACCGAGAGCAGGGCCTCCGGCCAGGTGACGCCGCCGTCGAACGGGACGGCGGAGGGCGTCGCCTGCAGCACGACCGCGTTCATCGAGAGCTCGTCGAGGCGGCTCGCGACCCCGCTCGCGTTGCGCTGCCGCTCGGCGGGCCCCTCGGCCCACGCCATCCGGATCGCCTCGCCCCACTGGCGGATCGCGAGCAGCGGGTCCTTCGCGGCCCGCTCGTCGCGGCTCTGGACCTCCTCCCAGGCGAGCTCGCGGTAATGGTACTTCGCGGGGTTCACCACGAGGATGACCGCGGCGCCCGCGACCACGAGCCGCCAGGGCAGCCGCCGCCGGAAGACGAGCTGCAGGATCGCGGCCGTGAGGAGCGGCTGCACGGCCGCCTCGAGCATGCCGCTGAGGAGGCCCGCCACCGACAGCACCCCGGCCGAGAGCGCGAGCGTCCGGCTCGGGCTCGCGGTCCGGAGGTCACGCCAGGCGATCGCGGCGAGGAGCGGCGCCGGATCGCCGAGCGTCTTCACGAGGAAGTACGCGCTCCCGGGGACCGCCTGCGCCACGACGTCGGCCTGCACGACCGCGCAGACCGCGAGCCAGGGGGCGAGCACGAACGCGTTCAGCGCGGGCGCGCGGGCGGGGAGGCACCGGTCGAGCGCGCGCTCCGTCCGCGCGCCGACGTCCCGTCCGGCGGGGAACGCGAGGAGGACGCCGAGCGCGACCACGAGCGCCGCGAGCACCGCGCCGCCGTACGCGGCCGGGCTCACCGGCGGCAGGCTCCCGCGGGTGACCGTGACGGTGGCGAACGCCCAGTAGAGGTAGAGCTGCGTGAGCGCGTAGGGGAGGAACGGGAACGGGCCCTGCTGCGCCGCGTCCGGCGCCGCGGACGTCGCGAGGAAGCGCCACCAGAGCAGGCACGCGAGCACGCCGAGCGCGGCCGCGAGGAGCCGCACGTGGAGCTCGACCGGCGACCCGGCGAGCGCGTGGATCGCGACGACGCCGACCGCCGCGAGCAGGAGCACCGCGGGCTCCGCTCCTCGCAGCGTCGTCGTGGCGGACGGCATCGGGCGGAACCTCGCGAGGGTCGACGGCGCGTGCGGCGATGTGAACGTTGTCACTGCCGGCCGGGGTCGCACGCCCGGGCATCGCGGGGAGCGAGGGAGGGGCGCGTGCCGCGCGCCCGGCCGGCCGTGCCCTCGACGGGAGGAGCGTTGGTCCTGTACCTGACGCCGGGCTGCTTCGACAAGGGCGGGATCAGCCGCTACGGGCGCTACCAGATCACGGCGCTGCGCGAGCTCCTCGGCGAGGACGGCGTCCGGGTGCACTCGCTGCGCGCGCCGGGGCCCGGCGATCTGGAGGCGCCGTTCCGGGTGGAGTGGACCGCGGGCGGGCGCGACCCGGAGCGCGGCGCGACCGCGCGGCAGAAGCTCGCCTTCGCGGCCCGGGCGGTGGCGGACGGGCTGCGGCTGCGGCCCGCGCTCGTGCTCTCGGCCCACGTGAACTTCGCGGGCCTGGCGGTCGCCGTGGCGCGCGCGGTCGGCGCGCGGTCGGCGCTCGACGTCTACGGCCTCGAGGTGTGGAGCGGGCTCCGGCGCGACGCGGCCTGGGGGCTCGCGGCGGCGGATTCTGGTGCTCGCGGATTGCCAGCACACGGCGGCCTACCTGCGGGAGGCCCGGCTGCGCCCGGACCGGGCGCTCGAGGTCCTGCCGGACTGCGTCGACACCCGGCGGTTCCGGCCCGGTCCGCCGCGCGGCGAGGTCGTCGCGCGGCTGGGCCTGCCGGACCCGAGCCGCCACGTCGTGATCCTCACCCTGGGGAGGCTCGTCGCCGCCGCCGCGCACAAGGGGTACGAGCGGCTGCTGGACGCCTTCGCCCGCGCGGCCCCCCGGATGCCCGAGCTCAGGCTGGTCTTCGCGGGGGGCGGCGCGCTCGGCGCCGCGCTGCGCGCCCGCGCCGGCGCGCTCGGGATCGTGGATCGCGTGACGTTCACCGGGCCGATCCGCGAGGACGACCTCGTGGAGGTGTACCGGGCCTGCGACGTCTTCTCGCTCGTGAGCGACCGGGGCCCGAGGCGCGGCGAGGGCTTGCCCCTCGCGCCGCTCGAGGCCGCCGCGTGCGGGAAGCCCGTGCTGGTGGGCGATCAGGACGGCTCCCGGGAGGCCGCCGACCACGGCGAGACGGGCTACGTCCTCGACCCCTTCGACCTCGACGGCCACGCCGCCCGCCTCGTCCAGCTCGCGCGGGACCCCGCGCTCCGCGCTCGTCTGGGCGAGGCCGGGCTCGCCCGCGTGCGGGAGCGGCACGACTACCCGGTGTTCCGCCGGACGCTGGCCCGGCACCTCGAGCGGCTCGAGCGGCAGGGCGCGCGCAGGCGCCGGTTCGCCTCATGACCCGGCACCAGGGAGGAGGAGCGATGGAGGCGGAGCGACACATCCCCGTGGCGGCACCGGTGCTGGGCGAGCGCGAGCTCCGCTACGTGACCGACGCGGTGCGGTCGGGCTGGGTCTCGAGCAGCGGCCCCTACGTGGAGCGGTTCGAGGCCGCCTTCGCGGCCTGCGTGGGCGTCCGCCACGCGATCACCGTCTCGAACGGGACGGTCGCCCTCCACCTCGCGCTCCACGCGCTCGGGCTGGGACCGGGCGACGAGGTGATCGTCCCGGACCTCACCTTCGCGGCCACCGCGCACGCGGTGCTCCTCACCGGCGCGACCCCGGTGCTCGCCGACGTCGAGCCCGGCTCCTGGTGCCTCGACCCGGCCGCCGTCGAGCGGGCCATCGGGCGCCGGACCCGGGCGATCGTGCCGGTCCACCTCTTCGGCCAGCCCGCCGACACCGGCGCGCTCGAGCGCCTCGCGGAGGGCGCAGGTGCGGCGCTGCTCGAGGACGCCGCCGAGGCGCACGGCGCGCGGCGCGAGGGGCGGGCCGTCGGCGCGCTCGGCCGGGTGGGGGCGTTCTCCTTCTACGGCAACAGAGATCATCACCACGGGCGAGGGGGGGATGCTCACCACCGACGACGACGACCTCGCGGGCAGGCTGCGGTTCCTGAAGGACCACGGGATGAGCCCGGAGCGCCGGTACTTCCACACGGAGCTCGCGTTCAACTACCGGCTCACGAACCTCCAGGCGGCGCTGGGCCTCGCGCAGCTCGAGCAGCTCGAGGAGTTCGTGGCGAAGAAGCGGCTCATCCACCAGTGGTACGAGGAGGCCCTCCGGGGCGTGCCCGGGCTCGCGCTCAACGGCGAGGCGCCCGGGACGCGGAACGTCTTCTGGATGACGAGCGCCGTCCTGCCGCCGTGGCTCGAGCCGGGCGAGGCCGCCGCGCGCCTGCGGGCGCGGGGGGTCGAGACCCGTCCCTTCTTCGTGCCGATGAGCGCGCTGCCGCACCTCGCCGGGTTCCGCCGGGTGAGCGCCGGGGGCGAGGGGCGCTGCCCGGTCGCCGCGAGCCTCTGGGCGCGGGGTCTCTGCCTGCCGAGCGGGTGCGGGCTCTCGCGGGAGGAGGTCCTCGTCGCGGCCGGGGCGCTCCGCGAGGCCCTGGCCCAGGCGCGCCCGGGGGCCGTGGCCACGTGAGGCCGGTCGGGCCGGAGCCCCCGCCCGCCGGCGCCTCGCTCGCGGGGCGCGCCGTCCGCGGCAGCCTCTGGGCGGCGGCCGGCGCCTACGGCTCGTTCGTCGTCAACTTCGGCGCGGTCGCGGCGCTCGCCCGGTTCGTCTCGCCCGCGGGGTTCGGCACCTACGCGCTCGCGTACGGCTACAGCCAGCTCATCTCCGCGGTGGGGCTCATCCCGTTCGGCCAGGCCGTCGTGCAGTCTCCCGGCGTGCCCGGGATCGCGGACACCGCGCTCGTCCTGACCCTCCTCCTGCGGCTCGGCCTGCTCGTCCTCTCGATCCCGGCGGCGTTCCTGGCCGGGCACCACAACGGCGCGGAGGTCGGGCTCCTCCTCCTCGAGCTCTCGGCCGTCAACCTCCTCGACGGGCTGCGCAGCGCCATGGCCGCCGTGATCGAGCGCGACCTCGAGTACCGCCGCGCCGCGGCGGTCACCATCGCGGCCTCCGCGTGCGCCGCGGTGATCTCCGTCGTCGCCGCCGCGCGCGGCCTCGGGGCGCAGGCCCTCGTGCTGCGCGAGGGGCTCATCGCGGGGCTCGTGCTCGGCACGTACGTGCTCCTGGCGCGCCGGTGGCGCCTGCCGTCCGGCCGCGGGTTCGACCGCGCGGCCGCGCGCCGGGCGTGGTCCTTCGCGCGCAGCCTGTTCTGGTTCCGCGCCCTCGACCAGATCCTGGCCCGCGCCGACCGCGTGATCCTGGGCAACACCCTGGGCCTCGCGGCCCTCGGCTACTTCCACCAGGCGAAGACGCTCGCCGCCCTCCCGCAGGCGGCGGTCGCGCCCGCCACCATGCAGGTCGCGATCGCCACCTTCAGCAAGGTGCGGCACGAGCCCGTTCGGCTCGGGCGCGCGTTCGACCTCCTGCAGTACTTCGTCACGCGGCTCGCCCCGCTCGTCGGCCTCGCGGTGGCGCTCTTCCCGGAGGCGCTGCTGGCGACCCTCTACGGACCGCGGTGGCTGCCGGCGGCGCCGGCGCTCCGGGTGCTCGGGCTCTACGCGACCGTCGCGCCCATCCTCGAGGGCTACCGGTCGCTGGCCGTGGCCTCGGAGGCTTGGCCGGCCCTCCGCCGCTCGGTGATCGCCCACGGGGTCGCGCTGGTCGCCGGGCTCGTCGTGCTCGCGCCGCTCGCGGGCGGCGTCGGCGCCGCCTGGGCGACGAGCCTCGCGCCGCTCGCGGGGCTCGCGGTGCTGCGCGGCGTGGCGGCCCGGCGCGCCACCCGGCCCCCCGCGGAGAACGTGGCGCCGCTCGGGGCCGCCCTCCTCGCGGGCGGGGCGGCAGGCGCCACCGCCGCCGCGGTCGTGCAGGCGGGGCCGATCGCGTCCCTCGCGCTCGGGCTCCTCGCGACCTGCGCCGCGTACGCGGGTGCGCTCTTCCTCCTCGAGGGCGGCGCGCTGCGCGAACGGGCGCGGTACCTCCTCAGGGCGCGGGCCGCGGCGTGAGCGCGCGCCTCCCCCGGAGGCGATGGCGCCCGGTCCCGTGGCTGGTGGGCTTGCGCACGCAGCGTGTCGGGCGAGCGGCGAGTGTCTACGGTAGTGCCGCCCCACCCACGGAGCGTACGCATGGCCGAACCTGCGCCGTCTGGCGAGCACCGCACACCTCTCGAGGGCCCCGGAGCGGAGGCGGAGTACCTGCCCTTCGCGCTGCCCGACGTGACCGACGACGAGGTCGAGGCGGTCGTCGCGGTCCTCCGCTCCGGCTGGATCACCACCGGGCCACGCGCGAAGGAGCTCGAGGAGCGGTTCGCGGAGGCGGTCGGCGCGCGCCACTGCGTGGCCGTCAACTCCTGCACCGCGGCGCTCCACCTCGCGCTCGAGGCGGCGGGCGTCCGTGCGGGCGACGAGGTCATCGTGCCCACCCTGACCTTCGCCGCGACGGCCGAGGTCGTCCAGCACCTGGGCGCGATCCCCGTGCTCGTGGACGTGCGGTCCTCCGACCACAACGTGGACCCCGCCGCGGTCGCGCGCGCGATCACCCGTCGCACCCGCGCCATCGTGCCGGTCCACTTCGCGGGCGTGCCGGCGGACATGGACGAGCTCGGCGCGATCGCCCGCGGGCACGGCGTCGCACTGGTGGACGACGCCGCGCACGCGTTCCCGGCCCGGTACCGCGGCCGCGACGTCGGCACCCTGGGCGACGCCACGTGCTTCTCGTTCTACGCGACGAAGACCATCACCACGGCGGAGGGCGGGGCGGTGGTCACCGCGCGGGAGGACTGGGCCGAGCGGATGCGGATCATGTCGCTGCACGGGATCTCGCGGGACGCGTGGAAGCGCTACACGCGGGCGGGGACCTGGCGGTACGAGATCCTCGCGCCGGGGTTCAAGTACAACCTCCCCGACCTCGCCGCGGCGCTCGGGCTCGTCCAGCTGCGCCGGGCGCGGGCCATGTGGGCCCGTCGCCAGGCCATCGCTTCTCGCTACGACGAGGCCTTCGTGGACGAGGACGCCCTCGAGCTCCTCGACGTCCGCCCGGACCGCACGACCGCGCACCACCTCTACGTCGTGAAGCTGGCCCCCGGGACGCTGGACGTCGACCGGGACGGGTTCCTGGACGCGCTCAGGGCGCGCGGCGTCGGCGCCTCGGTGCACTTCATCCCGCTGCACGAGCACCCCTGGTACCGGGACGCCTTCGGCCATCGCCCCGAGGACCTCCCGGTCGCGCGGGACGTCGCCGGCCGCTCGGTCTCCCTGCCGATCTACTCGGCGATGAGCGACGCGCAGGTGGAGCGGGTCGTCACGGCGGTCCTCGACACCGTGGCGCGGCACCGCCTCCACGCCGCCGGAGATGTTCCCCGCCCGGCCTCGGTCTCTCGGCGCGAGCCCTGGCCGACCGACGCCACCCGTCCGGCGCCCATCGCCGGCGCCGGCGAGCCTCCCGGCGCCTGAGGGAAGCGGACGCCGCTGCCCTCCGCCGGCCGACACCACCCCTGCCTGGAGCGAGAATGCTCGCGGTCAACTTGAAACGCTGGTTCGCCTACGCCGGGGTCCGCTCCGTGCTCATCCTCTGCTGCGACGCCGCGGCGACCGCCATCGGGATCGAGGCGGCGTGGTGGCTCCGGTTCGAGGGGAGGGTGACGCCGCCCTTCGCGGCGATCCACGCCCTGACCGTGCCCGTGGTGATCTGCCTCCGCCTCGCGACCCTGACGCTCTTCGGGCTGCACCGCTGGTCGTTCAGGCTGCCCGGTCGACCGGAGGCGGCGCGCCTCCTCGCCGCGCAGGGTGTCGCGAGCTGGGTGTTCTGCCTCCTCGTGCTCGTCCTCGAGCGGGACGTACCGCGCTCGATCTTCCCGATCGAGTTCCTGGTCTCCTCGGTGCTCATCGCCGGCTTCCGCTTCGGGCCCGACGTGTTCCTGGGCTGGCGCCGGGAGCGGGCCCGCCTCCGCGCGGGGAAGCTCGCGCGCACGCTGATCTACGGGGCCGGGGAGGCCGGCGACCTGCTCGCGCGCGACATCCGTCACAACCCCGAGTCGCGGCACCTCCTCGTCGGCTTCGTCGACGACGACGCGGCGAAGGTCGGCACGCAGCTCGTCGGGCGGCCGGTGCTCGGTGGCCTGGAGGACGTCCCGGCCCTCCTCGCCGAGTACCACATCACCGCGGTGCTGGTGGCGGTGCCCAAGATCGCGCGCGACCGCGTGCGGCGGCTGCTCGACCTCTGCGCCTCCACCCAGACCACCGTGAAGATCCTCCCCACCTCGTTCACCGAGATGGACGCGCAGGTCGCGGCGGCGAAGCTCCACGACCTCGCGCCCGAGGACCTGCTCCCGCGCGAGCGCGTGGTGTTCGACGCGAGCGAGATCCGCCGCCAGGTGGAGGGGCGCACCGTGCTCGTCACCGGCGCGGGCGGCTCGATCGGGAGCGAGATCGCGCGCCAGCTCGCGGTGCACGGCGCCGGGACGCTGGTGCTCGTGGACATGAACGAGAACGAGCTCTACCTGAACTCCCGGCTGCTGGCTGCGGAGCATCCGCACGTGACGTTCCACGCCGAGGTGGCGGACGTGCGCGAGTACCGGCGCCTCCGCAAGCTCGGGGAGCGCTACCGGCCCCAGTACCTGTTCCACGCCGCGGCCCACAAGCACGTCCCGCTCCTCGAGGACGCGCCCGAGGAGGCCGTGAAGAACAACGTCATCGGCACGCGCAACGCGGCGCGCATGGCCATCGCCTGCGGTGCGCAGCGCTTCGTGCTCGTCTCGACCGACAAGGCGGTGAACCCGACCTCCGTCATGGGCGCGTCGAAGCGCATCGCGGAGATGGTGGTCCGCGATCTCGCCCACCGCACGTCCACCCGGATGACCTCGATCCGGTTCGGGAACGTGCTCGGCTCGGCGGGGAGCGTCATCCCCATCTTCAAGCGGCAGATCGAGCGCGGCGGGCCGGTGACCCTCACCCACCCCGACTGCACCCGCTACTTCATGACCATCGGCGAGGCCGTGGGCCTCGTGCTGCTCGCCGGGATCCGGTGCGAGAGCGACCTGTGCCTCCTGGAGATGGGCTCGCCGATGCGGATCCTCGACCTCGCCCGCAACCTCATCACCATGACGGGCCACGTGCCCGGCGAGGACATCCCGATCATCTTCACCGGCCTGAGGCCCGGCGAGAAGATCCGGGAGGAGCTGCTCAGCGAGGAGGAGGAGGAGACCGGCCGCTGCCGCGACGGGATCCGGGTGGCCCACTCGGTCCCCGCGCCGCCACGCTTCCGGGAGCACCTCGCGGCGCTCCGCAGCGCCGCGCTCGCCGGCGACAGCGCCGCGGTCCTCGCCGAGATGTCGGTGCTCGTCCCGAGCGCGCGGCTCGGGGGCGCCCCGGAGCGCTCGCAGCTCCGCCGCCACGCGCGCAGGCCCGCGGCGATCGCGTCCTGGGACGAGGCCCCCGGGCGCGAGCGCAGCGACGCCGCGGAGGCGCCCGGCCCGTGACCCCGGAGGAGACGCTGCGTCCGGTCGGAGGGCGGCGCGGACCGGACGCCCCCGGTCCGGCCGGCGAGCGCCTGCCGCCGCCGCCCCAGGAGGCCGCCCCGGCCCTGCGGGCGGTCGCGGGCGTCCTCGTCGAGGGCCGGTGGCTCATCGCGGCCGCGACGCTGGCCGCCGTCGCGCTCGGCGCCGCGTACGCGTACCTCAAGACCCCCGTGTAC
This sequence comes from Anaeromyxobacteraceae bacterium, assembly GCA_047602405.1. GTDB lineage: Bacteria > Myxococcota > Myxococcia > Myxococcales > Anaeromyxobacteraceae > Anaeromyxobacter. The sequence continues at coordinate 3,180,703 of JASGHJ010000002.1, read as the reverse complement.
GAGTCGAACACCGTGGTGCAGGTGGAGGACCCGTCCCGCGGCTCGACGCGGCTCCAGGGTGTCGCCGCGATCATCGCCGAGCCGCCCCCCTCCGACACGGAGATGGCGCTCATCCGCTCGAGGACGGTGCTCGAGGCCGTCGCGGGCGAGCTGAAGCTCGACGTCGAGGCGCGCCCCGCGTGGTTCCCGCTCCTCGGGGCCGCGGTGGCGAGGCGGTACGAGGGGCCGGGCCTCTCCGGCCCGCCCCTCGGGCTCGAGGCGCTCGCCGGGTGGCCGTGGGGCGGCGAGCGGATCGTGGTGGACCGCCTCGAGGTGGGAGAGGCGCTCGTCGGCAAGCCGCTGCGGCTCGTCGCCGAGGGCGCGGGCTTCCGGGTGGAGCGGGACGGCCGGGTGCTCGTGCAGGACGCCCGGCCCGGGCGGGCGTTCGCGGGAGGCGAGGGGGGCGAGCGCGTGGAGGGCTTCGTCGCCGAGCTGCGCGCGCGGCCCGGCACGGCGTTCCGGGTGGTGCGCCGCCGGCACAACGAGGTGCTCGAGGAGCTCGATTGGAACCTCGGCGTGAGCGAGCGCGGCCGGAAGACCGGCATCCTGGTGGTGTCGCTCTCGGGCCCCGATCCGAAGCGGCTCGCGGCCATCCTCCGCGCGCTCGCGAACGCCTACGTCCGGCTGAACGTGGAGCGCCGCTCGGTGGAGGCCGCGAAGACGCTCGCGTTCCTCGAGTCGCAGCTCCCGGAGCTGAAGTCGACGCTCACGTCCGCCGAGGCGGGTGCGTCGAAGCTGCAGCGCGAGCGGGGGGTGGTGGACCTCTCGAAGGAGACCCAGGCCCTGCTCGACCGGAGCGTCGAGCTCGAGAAGGAGGTCTCGACCGTCGAGCTCCAGCGCGCCGAGCTCTCCCAGCGCTTCACGCCGGCGCACCCGGCGATGCTCGCGGTGGACGAGAAGCTCCGCAGCCTGCGCGGCGAGCGCGCCGCCATGAACGCCCGCATGAAGCAGCTCCCCGAGACCGAGCTCGAGTCGGCCCGCCAGGCCCGCGAGGTGAAGGTGGCGAGCGAGCTGTACATGCTCGTCCTCAACAAGGCCCAGGAGCTCCGGGTGGTGAAGTCGGGGACGGTCGGGAACGTGCGGACCGTGGACGAAGCGTTCGTCCCCGACGAGCCGGTCGCGCCCCGGCCCGCGGCGACCCTGCTCGTCGCGCTCGCGCTCGGGCTCTGCCTGGGCGCCGGCCTCGCGTTCGTGCGCCGCGCCCTCGACGACCGCACGGTGGACCCCGACGAGATCGAGCGCGCCACCGGCGTGTCGGTCTACGCCACCATCCCGCACAGCCAGCGGCAGGAGCACCTGCGGGGGTTCACCCGCCGGCGAAAGCCGCTCGGGGTCCTCGCCGCCATCGACCCGTCCGACGTGGCCATCGAGCACCTCCGCAGCCTCCGCACCAGCCTGCAGTTCGCCCTCCTCGAGGCGTCGAGCAACGTGGTGATGGTGAGCGGGCCCAGCCCGGGGCTCGGGAAGTCGTTCGTCACGGTGAACCTCGCCCTCGTGCTCGCCGAGGCCGACCGGCGCGTCCTGGTGGTGGACGCCGACCTGCGGCGCGGTCACCTGCACCGGTACTTCGGGCTCCCCCGGCGGCCCGGGATCTCCGAGCAGCTCGACGGCAGCGGGCCGGAGGGCGGCGTGCAGAAGACCGGGCACCCGCGCCTCGACGTCCTGACCACCGGCCGGCTGCCCCCGAACCCCGCCGAGATGCTCGCGAGCGAGCGCTTCCGGCGCCTCCTCGACGGGCTCTCGCACCGCTACGACATCGTGCTCGTGGACACGCCGCCGATCCTCGCCGTCGCGGACCCCACGCTCGTGGGGCAGGCGGCGGGCGTGGTCCTCCTCGTGCTCAAGGCCGGGCACCATCCGATCCGCGAGATCTCGCTCGCCGTGAAGCGGCTCGAGCAGAGCCGCATCCGGGTCCACGGCGCGGTCCTGAACGACGTCACCACCACGGGCCTCGCCGCGCGCTACGCCGGCCACTATGCCTACGAGTACCGGTCGCTCCGGAGCGACTGACCCGGAGAGGCGGAGGGGCGGACATGGTCGGGTTCGACAGGGTGCTGGTGGTCTGCGTCGGCAACATCTGCCGCAGCCCCATGGCGGCCGTGCTCCTCGAGGCGAGGCTCCGGGAGCGCGGAGCGTCGGCGCGGGTGGAGTCGGCGGGGCTGGCCGCGCTCGTCGGCGAGCCGGCCGCCCCGCTCGCGCTCGAGCTCGTGGGCGAGCGGGGCCTCGACCTCTCGGCGCACCGGGCGCGCCAGCTCGGCCCCGCGCTCGTGCGAGGCGCGGACCTCGTCCTCGTGATGGAGCACGGCCACCAGCGCGCCGTGGAGGCTTTCCACCCGCCCGCGCGAGGGCGGGTGATCCCGCTCGGCCGGTGGGGCGGGTTCGACGTACCCGATCCCCACCGCCGCGGGCGCGCCGCGTTCGAGGAGGCACTCGCCCTCATCGAGCGCGGGATCGACGACCTCGAGCGCGTGCTGGCCGGTCCGCGCGCCGCTCAGGGGCGGAGCCCGTAGAAGCCGAGCTCCGCTGCCCGACTCACCCGCTCCAGCCGCGTGCGTCGCTGGCACCGACGGAGGGTCGCGGCTCTCATGGGGCGCGGCGACGCCTCGAGGGACCGGGGTATCGTGCCGGGAGGGGAGGTGCAGGCGTGCACGAGGCGCGGGGTCCGGCGCAGGCGCTGTTCGACGGCCCGGGGGAGGCGCGGGATGCGGCGCGCCGCGTCTCGTGGGCCACGACGCCGCTCGGCGCGGTCGAGCACTGGCCGGCGGCGCTGCGGTCGGCCGTCCAGCTCTGCCTCGACTGCCGGACGCCGATGGCGATCTGGGCCGGCCCGGAGTTCGCCCTCATCTACAACGACGGCTACGCGCCCGTGCTCGGCCCCGGAAAGCACCCGGCGGCGATGGGGCGGGCGATCCGCGAGGTCTGGCCCGAGGTGCTCGACGGCATCATCGGTCCCTTCCGGGAGGTCATGAAGAACGGGGCCGCGCAGCGGTTCGAGGAGGTGCCGTACCGGATCCACCGGCACGGGCGCGAGGAGGAGGCCATCTTCACGTACACCCTCACGCCGCTGCGCGACGGGGAAGGCCGGATCATCGCGGTGTTCAACGTGTGCGAGGAGATCACGCGCACGGTGCGCGCGGCGCGGGTGAGCAGGTCGCTCCTCGAGGAGGAGCGCGCCCGCGTCCAGGCCATCCTGGACACCATCCCGGTGGGGCTCTTCGTCACCGAGGCGAACGGCAAGGTCACGCTGACGAACGTGGAGGCGAAGCGGATCTGGGCCGGGTCGGTCCCGACCGAGGACATCTCCGGGTACGACCAGTACGCGGGCTACTGGCCTTCGACCGGCCAGCGCCTCGCGCCGGAGGAGTGGCCCGCGGCTCAGGCGCTGCTCCACGGCCGCAGGACGAAGGGTGTCGTCGTCGACATCGAGCGCTTCGACGGGACGAAGGGCACGATCGTGTTCTGCGGCGCGCCGACCACCGACGCCGCGGGCGCGATCACGGGCGCGGTGGTCGCGATCCAGGACATCTCCGAGCTCCGGACCGCGCAGGCGCGGCTCGAGGAGGCGGACCGGCGCAAGAACCACTTCCTCGCCGTGCTCTCGCACGAGCTCAGGAACCCGCTCGCCCCCGTGAAGAACAGCCTCTACATCCTGGATCGCGTCCCGCCGGGCGCCGACCAGGCCCGGCGCGCGCGGGCGGTGATCGGGCGGCAGATCGACCAGCTCACGCACCTCGTGGACGACCTGCTCGACGTGACCCGCATCACGCGCGGCAAGGTCCAGCTGCAGCGGGCGCGCCTCGAGCTGACCGAGCTCGTGCGCCGCACGTTCGAGGATCACCGGACCGTGCTCGAGGGGGCGGGGCTCGCGGCGCGGTTCGAGGCGCCGGGGGCCCCCATCCACATCGACGCGGACGGCAAGCGGGTGGCGCAGATCGTGGGGAACCTCCTCCAGAACGCCGCGAAGTTCACGCCCCCGGGCGGCGAGGTGGACGTGTCGGTGGCGGTGGACGCGGAGGCCGGCCACGCGGTCGTGCGGGTGGCGGACACCGGCGTCGGGATCGAGCCGCAGGTGCTCGCGCGGCTGTTCGAGCCGTTCATGCAGGCGGACGAGACGCTCGACCGCTCCAAGGGGGGCCTCGGCCTCGGCCTCGCGCTCGTGAAGGGGCTCGTCGACCTGCACGGCGGCCGGATCGAGGCGCGGAGCGAGGGCCAGGGCCGCGGCGCGGCGTTCACGGTCCGCCTCCCGCTCCAGGCGGTGCTCGAGGCGGCGCCGGAGCGGCGCCAGGAGGCGCCGGCCGCGCGCCGGCGCGTCCTCCTCATCGAGGACAACCCCGACGCCGCCCAGAGCCTGAAGGAGCTGCTCGAGCTCGACGGCCACGAGGTCGCGGTGGCGGGCGACGGGCCGCAGGGCCTCGAGCGGGCGCGCGCGCTCCGGCCCGACGTGGTCCTGTGCGACATCGGGCTCCCGGTGATGGACGGCTACGCCGTGGCGCGCGCCTTCCGCGCCGACGCGAGCCTCCGCGGCGCGCGGCTCGTCGCGCTCTCGGGCTACGCGCTCCCCGACGACGTGCGGCGCGCCCGGGACGCCGGCTTCGAGCACCACATCCCGAAGCCGGCCACGCGGGAGCGGCTCGCGGCGGTGCTGGGCGCCGGGTAGACGCTCCGTCCGCGTGAAGCGGGCGCGGCGGTGCGTACATCTGGTCACACGCAGCGTGACCCGCCTTCTCGTCGCCTCGATCTCCGGGTGCTAACGTGCGGCCATGCTCACGCATGGTGGAAAGTGCGCGTTCGGAATGCTGCTGGGACTCGCCGCGCTCGCCGGGTGCAAGGTCTCGACCGACCTCCCGGGGGGAGCCCGGGTCACCTGCTCGACGGACGCGGAGTGCCCCGCGCAGACGCACTGCGAGGCGGCCCTGCAGCGGTGCGTGCGCGACGGCAACGGGGACGGCACGCCCGCGGAGCTGGTCACGGCCAGGGTCGTGCCGGCGGTGGCCACGCCGGGGACCCTCGTCGAGCTGACCTTCCAGACGAACGAGGCGCTCGGCGTCTCGCCCTCGGCCTGGCTCACGCGGGGTGAGGTGCGGCTCCCGATGGCGCTCTTCGAGTTCGCGGGCGCGGCGGGCGTCTTCCGCTACGCCGTCACCGGCGAGGAGGCCGAGGGCGAGTGGCTGGTCCAGGTCGCCGCGGTGGACGCGGTGGGCAACACCGCCACCCTGAACGCGGGGACCGTGCAGCTCGACGTGCACGGACCTTCCATCGCGGACGTCGCGTGGCGCGACGCCGGGAGCGGCGTGGGGACCACCTCGCTCCCGCGGGTCACCGCGCGCGTCTCCGCGCCGGCCCGGATCGTGGGCGCGGTCGCCGTCGTCGACGGGCAGCCGCGCCTCGGGTTGGCCGCGACGCTCCGGCCGACCCTCGACCCCGCCTGGCTCGACCTCTCCGCGTCGGTCTCGGTGGCCGAGCTGGGGCTCACGGGCACGGGGACGTTGCGGGTCGAGCTCACGGTCGCGGACCTCGCGGGCAACGAGACCACCGCGGCCACCTCCGAGCTGCCGTACGACGTCGTCGCGCCGGAGACCACGATCTCCGCGGCGCCGGCGCAGACGAGCTACGACGTCGACGTGTCGATCGCCTTCGGGGGCAGCGCGGGGACGGCCTCCTTCGCCTGCAGCCTCGACGGCGCGCCGGCCGCGCCGTGTGCGTCGCCGCTCGCGCTCACCGATCTGTCGCTCGGTGCGCACACGTTCTCGGTGGCGGCCGCCGACGCGGAGGGCAACCCCGACCTCACGCCCGCGGTCGCCGCGTGGACCATTGCGCGCAGCTGGGGCGCGTTCTCGGCCGGGCAGCGCCACACCTGCGCGCTCGGCAGCGACGACCGGCTCTTCTGCTGGGGCGACAACGCGACCGCGCAGCTCGGGCGGGGCAGCGCCCTCACGGCCGCCGCGGCGGGCGATCCTGGCCGGGTCGCGTCGGCGCAGGAGCGCTTCCGCAGCGTGTCCGCCGGGAAGGGGCACAGCTGCGCCGTCGGCCGCGACGGGAGCCTGTGGTGCTGGGGCGCCAACGACTTCGGCCAGCTCGGCATCGGGACGGTGACCGCGTTCAAGGAGGCGCCGGTACGGGTCGGCACCGCCACCGACTGGCTCCTCGTGGCGGCGGGCTTCGAGCACACCTGCGGGCTCCGCGGCTCGCCCGCCGGCGCGGAGCTCCACTGCTGGGGCCACAACACGAGCGGCGCGCTCGGGCTCGGGGCGGCCGCGCCCGCGGGGGCGGTCCGCCCGGCCCCGGTGCGCGTCGGCACGGAGAGCGACTGGCAGGCCCTCGCGGTCAGCAACAACCACGCCTGCGGCGTCCGCGAGGACGGCGGCGCCCGGACGGCGTGGTGCTGGGGCACGCTCGCGTCGGCCACGGCGCCGGTGCGCCAGACCGGGCCCTCCGGGCTGGACGGGATCACCGCCGGGCTCAACCACGCCTGCGGCCTCACCTCGGCGGGCGCGCTCTGGTGCTGGGGCTCCAACGCCTAGGGGCAGACGCAGGGCTCGACCGTCGCGACGCACGGGCCGGAGGCGGTGTTGCCCGCGAGGCGCTGGCGCGCCGTGAGCGCCGGGTGGCTCCTCACCTGCGGCGTCGACGACGCCGGGGCGCTCCTCTGCTGGGGCGCGAACGATCGCGGCCAGCTCGGGACGGGGGCCTCGAGCGCCAGGCTCGCGCCGGCCGTCGTCGGCGATCGCCACGACTGGGCGGGGGTGACCGCCGGGCGCCACGTCTGCGCGTGGTCGAGCGGCGGGGAGGCGGCCTGCTTCGGCGACGACACGGCGGGGCAGCTCGGGCAGGGGTTCGTCGCGGGCGCGGCGTTCGCGCCGCGGCGGGTCTCCGGCGCGGAGGTCTTCGCCAGCCTCGACCTCATGCGCAACGCCCAGGAGCCGGGCCGCGCCTGCGGGATCACCGCCGGTGGAGGCCTCTCCTGCTGGGGCGAGGACAGCCTGTACGGCTCGAGCCCGGGGGACCTGCTCTTCAACGGCGCCGCCGCGGATTCTGGCCGTCCCGGGACCGGCGGGCGGCGAGGCCGCGGGCCACACGTGGAGCGCCGCCAGCCTGGGCGCGGGCCACTCCTGCCTGCTCGCGAGCGATCACCGCGCCTTCTGCGGCGGCTCGAATGGCACCGGCCAGCTCGGCCTCGGGGAGTCGTCCTACAACACCGCCGAGTTCGCCGAGATCCCCCTCGACGCGACGCTCGCGCACGCGAGCGACTGGCTCGCGGTGAGCGCGGGCGAGGGCCACTCCTGCGGCATCCGTGGCGCGAGCCTGCCCGGGAGCCTCTGGTGCTGGGGCATGAACGCGTTCTACGGCCTGCTCGGGCAGGGGAACACGAACCACCTCGAGTGGCCGCGGCAGGTCCCCGGCGCCTGGCGCGCGATCGCCGCGGGCGCCACGCACAACTGCGGCATCCGCGACACCGGGGCCCTCGCCTGCTGGGGAGGAGGCGGGGGCGCCTGGCCGAACTGCTCGAACGGAGGAACCATCGTCACCTCGCCGCAGACGATCGGGGCCGACACCGACTGGCTCCAGGTCGTCGCCGGGACGAGCGCCTCCTGTGGCATCCGGGACGCGGCCGGCACGCGCCGGCTCGCCTGCTGGGGCGGCCAGTTCTGGGGGACGGCCGACCCGTGCGCCGTGAACCTCTTCGCCGAGACCGGCTGGGTGGACGTCTCGCTCGGCTCCGGCCACGTCTGCGGGATCCGCAGCGCCGCCGGCGCACGCACGCTCTGGTGCTGGGGCGACAACCGGAAGGGCCAGCTCGGCTACGTGACCGACCTCGACCGCATCGACGTCCCGACCCAGGTCGGCGCCGGGACCGACTGGGCGACCGTCCGGGCGGGCAACGCGAACACCTGCGCGACGAAGCTCGACGCCTCGACCTGGTGCTGGGGCTCCTACCAGGATGGCGTCGTGGGAGACGGCCTCGCCTGGGCGGACCTGCCGCGAAGCGTACCGGTGCCCTGAGGTCCTATCGTGGCGGCGCGGCCGGCCGGCTGGCCCGCCGCTTCAAGGCGTCCGCGATCGCCCGCTCGGCGAGGGGCTTCAGGAGCGCGTAGCCCTTCTCGTTCGGGTGCACGCCGTCGTCGCTGAAGCCCTCTCGCATCTGCCCGTCTCGCCCGGCGAGCGCGGCATGGTAGTCGAGGAACACGAGGTTCGCGGAGGCGCAGTAGCGCGCCAGCCGCTCGTTCAAGGCGACGATCTGCCTCGCGGGCTCCGGGCCCGTGCGGCCCGGGTAGTCGGCCGCCGGCGGCGCGCCGACGAGGATCGGGCTGATGTGGTGGAAGCTCGCCAGCTCCGCCATCGAGCGCAGGTTGCTCTCGATCTCCCCGAGGCTCGAGGGCCCGGTGAAGCCGGCGATGTCCGCGAGCCCGCCCTGGATGATCACGGCGGCGGGCTTCAGGTCGATCACGTCCTGGCGGAACCGGATCAGCATCTGCGCCGTCGTCTGACCGGGGATCCCGCGGTTCAGGAACGGCTGGCCCGGGAAGAACGGGGACTCCTTGCCCCAGCGCTCGGTGATGGAGTCCCCGATGAAGACGACCCGGTTCGGCGGCGCAGGGGGCAGCTTCGCGTTCGCCGCGGCGTACTCGCCGAGGCCGCCGAAGTCCCGGATCCCGCGCAGGACCTGCCACTGGGGCGGGCTCGAGTCGGCGGGGGGCGATGTCTGACCGGGCTGGGCCGAGGCGACGGCCGGGCCGAGCGCCATCCAGCAGAAGAACAGGTGGCGGGCCGTGGAGCTCATCGCGGGCATCCTTCTGATCGAAGTGGTTCGGTGGTGCGGGAGCTCAGGACGACGTGCCTAGAACCGCATGGGCAGGAGGAAGTCGGAGGCGACCGGGCGGCCCTCAGGTCGAGCGTCGGCTCCCAGGGGCAGGCCTTCAAGGCGGCCTCGATCGCGTCCGAGATGCCCTTCGGTACGCCGTTCGTGATCATCGAGTAGTTCCGCGACGTTCCCGTCCGGGTCGACCGTGAACTTCACGGTCATCGGGCCTCCCATCTTGCCCGAGGCTGCGAGCGCTTCCGGGGTCATGTGGCCCACCACGCAGTTGCCAGCGCTCATCCCGCCGGGCGGCCGCGGGCGACCATAACGAGCGCGTTCCACACCCAGACGGCGAAGCCAAGCGCCTGGCGGCGTGTCTCGAGCGGGAAGCCGTGCGGGATCTCGGCGAGGACGGGCTTCGCGAAGTCGAGGTCGTGGCGGAGATCTTCTGGCTGAGCGGGGGCCAGTCGAGAGCCGCAGAAAACGCAAAACCGTTCGTCCGGGACGTGACTCTCTGTCCAGGTTCACTCACCGCATGCCTCTTACGAGGGGGCGGGCACGAGAGTGTCTCGAAGAAACCAGAGGAATATTCGCCTGCAGTCAGGCTCGCCAGACGGGGTTCCCCAGGCGGTTACGAAAGCCACGTATCGAAGAGGCGTTCGTAGGTGGAAACCTGCTGCCGCCTGTCGGCCGCGCAGGGGGGGCACTCCGCCTACCGGTCACCGTGGACGCCAGAAAACTAGAAGAGCGGCCGGTCTGCAATGAACGGCGCTAAGAAGCCCGGGGCGGAGTTGGCCCAACTCGGCGTAGCTCTTCCAGACCGTAACTGGCGTTGTCCGGTCGGTCGACTCGCGGTCACCACTTCGAGGCTTTGTAGTCCTGCGCCGCCATCACTTCTAGTTCGCCCGATTCGGTGTGACCGTCTTCGAAGACGTAGTCGACCCTAAGGGTGCCCGGGCGCGGGATGACGCAAGGTGAAAGGTTGAGGATGTACGTCATCGCGTCCGCGGGCTTCGGCGCCTCAAAGGGCACCTTGTGCTCCTGGATCTCCGGAACGCCCGGGATCGTCACTCGAACCGTGACATTCTCCTTGCGCTTCAGAAAGCGGAGGCACGCGATCAAGGAAAGTGACGGAAGGAAGGCCGGGAACGATCCTTCTACGACCATCGCTGAACCGTATGCCCCGATGAACAGGTTCTTGCGCGTGGTTTCGCTTCTCGCTTGATCGCAAGCGAGAAAGTACACGATCCGTGACTTGCCTTCGGTTGGACTAGGCATGAGCCCTTCCCTGTGGGCGCTCAAGGAAGTCCTTGGCAACGACCGCACCCGCGACCAGGTCGTCGAGACTCCGGCCTTCAGTCGTCGGGCGTACCGCGCCCGGCCCTGCATGCGCGAGGGGAACCCGGGACGGGAACGCGCTCACCGAGGGAGCCCCTACCAGTGTCTCTTGCCGGAACCTGCGCATCTCGACGGCCCTGCGCTCCCGGTCTAACCGTTTGAAGCACCCATATCTCAAAGCGAGTTCAGCCTTGTACCTCATCACCGCACGCCACAAGGTCATCGCCTGCAGCACTCGCTCGTGATCGCGGGCACTGAGCACGAACAAGGCAGCTTGTGCCATCCGCTCGGCCTCTACCGAGGAGAGGCGAGCCGAGGAAACAGCTTGTGTCGATGCAACCTGCTGCACCGCCACTCCAAGCCCCAAGACCGAGTTCAGGTAGCGGGCGGCCGCACGAAACGCGTTCAGCGTCCCCGCCTTCTCGCGAATCAAGCGCCCAGGGAACCCGACAGTTTCCTCGAAGTCCTCCTCGAACAAGCGATGCAAAAGGGGAGCGAACTCGGGGTCGCTCACGCTCAGGTGGACCTTGGCCTCGCGCAGAGTGACCACGGCGATCACACGCCCGTAGGCAACCTCTGCTGGCGACATCACGTAAAGTGTATGCCACTCCATCACAGCACCCGGTACATCGGAACCGATTCGCGCTCGCCGATGAAGCGACGGAACTCAGGCTCCCAAGTGTCCCAAGTTTCGCCTAGTTGGCGCAACTGGTTCCCGCTTCGCTTCAGGATCTCCGCCTGCAGTTCCCTCCAGATCACACCTAACGAGTTCAGTTCGTCGGGGGCGACCTTGAAGCCGAAATCGAACCAAACGCCGGACTTCAGGGCATCGCAAGCGGCTTCCGTGTGAATCTCCTTGGCTCCCCAGGCGCGGTACAGCGCCTCTTCTCGCCGGTAGATCTCCCGCCCAACGCCACACCTAGTGAATCCCTGTGCTAGGCATAAGCAGGCGTTGTGTGCGACTCGCCCTTTGCCGGGCATCCCGCGGAGCCTGCGCGCAGGCCACAGTTCACGGCGGATCGCGAAGGTCTCCCCTGCAACACTCCTGTTTACGAGCGCGCCGTTAACTGTTCGAAGCTCGACTTCCCAAGCTACTCCTGAGGTGGACTGCTCCCATCTAAACTGTGTCTGCTGGTTGTCGATGACCGGACCGCGGGGAAAGGCGGCGGGATTCGAAGTAGTAGGCACGGACGACGTCGTCGGGCGTGAGTGGAGCCAGCTCGGGCGTAGGCCCGGGCGGCTTGCCTGCCCGCTCGAGGAACAGACCTAAGTCCAAGCTCCGAGTCCCTTTCGGGATCGGTGCATACCTCCCTGTGGTTCTTCAGACAAGGCGTGACGCGCACTATTCGTGAGATGCGCGTTTTCCATCCCTTGCCCGGCGCACGAGCCCGCCCTACCTGTCCGCGGCGAGCGGACCAAACCAGAACGCACCTTGCCGCGCACCTGGGCCGAGATAGCGACAAGGCCCGTAACTCGGGAAGTCCCCAGGTTACGGGCCTTTATACTGTCGGGGCGACTGGATTTGAACCAGCGACCACTTGCACCCCAAGGGATTTCGGCCCCGTTTCTGGCGGTTGCAGGCAGTTGCGTCGCGACCCTCCAAATGGCTGAGGCCCAGCGAAGATAGCTGCCGCGCAACCACCTGCAACCGGCAGCGTTGGCGAGGTCGATTTGTCACCCCGCGCGCGATCCGGGGTGACAGAATGGCGGCCGAAAGCGTCGCCCGCGGGGTGACAGGTTCCGGAGGCCGCCATGGTCGAGAAGCTCACGAAGATCCCGCCGCTCACGCCGCCCCGTATCGAGGCGCTGCGCCCGCAGGCCGGGCGCTACGAGGTGGCCGACCCCGCAGCGGCCGGGCTGCGCCTGCGCGTGCTCCCCACGGGCACGAAGGTCTTCCGGTGGTACTGCACGAGTGCGGGGAGGGTGATCACCATCGGCGAGTGGACGAAGGCGGAGCGCCCCGGGTTCGTGACGTTGGGCGAGGCGCGTCGGTGGCTGGAACGGCTCAAGGCTGCCCACAAGGAAGGTCGGCTGACCGAAGTCGAGGCGGAGCTGCGGGCGAACCGTCCGCGCCATCGTCCCGAGCCGACGCTGGCCGGCGAGGCGACCTTCGAGGTCGTCGCGAAGGACTACTTCGAGCACGTGGCGACTGCGCTCGGGTGGAGGACGGCGCCCGAAGTGAGGAGGGCTGTCACGAGGGACGTGCTCCCTTCGCTCGGCGCGCGCCCGGTGAAGGCGATCACGCCGCCGGAGGTGGCTGCGATCGTGAAGCACGTAGCGGCGCGCGGCTCGCGGACCCAGGCAGGGCGGACCCTCGCTTACGTGAAGGGCATCTTCCGCTTCGCTCGGGGCCACGGGCTCGTTCCCTCGAACCCTGCCGACGCCTTGGACCCCGAGGCGCTCGGGGTGGTCGAGAACGAGTCCGAGCGCTTCCTCTCGGTCGGGGAGATCCCTGCGTTCTGGCGCGCGCTCGACGAGAGCAGCATGGCGCCGCAGACGCGGATCGGCCTCCGGATCGTGCTGCTCACGGGCGTGCGCCCGGGAGAGTTGCTCGGCGCGACGTGGGACGAGATCGACACCGACGCGGGCACGTGGACGATCCCGGTGGAGCGGCAGAAGATGAAGCCGAAGATGCGCGGGCGGGCGAAGCCCTTCGTGGTTCCGCTCACCCCCGCGGTGGCCGCGCTCTTCGAGAAGCTCCGCCACTACGCGGAGGGCTCGACGTTCGTCATGGCGAGCCCGAACTCCGAGACCGGGCGCTACACCGACAAGGCGCTGATCGCCGCCATGCGCAAGCTCTTCCAGGGCGAGAAGCCGCTCCTCGCCTTCGCGGAGCCTCACCCGACTCCGCACGACCTCCGGAGGACGGTCCGCACGCACCTCGGCGAGACGCTCGGGGTGGCGCCGCACATCGCGGAGAGGTGCCTCAACCACTCGCTCGGCCGCATCGCGCGGGTGTACGACCGTGGCGACTACCTGGAGGAGCGCCGCGAGGCGCTCGCGCGGTGGGCGGCCTACGTCGAGCGCATCGTCACGCCCGAGCAGGCCAAGGTCGCGTTCCTGCACACGGTTCGGAAGTAGGGTAGTCCGGTCGGTTTCACTCGCTCGCAGCCGGTAGTTGCGTCGGACGTCCCGGCGGGCGTACTGTGCCCGAGTTAGGTCGGCCCACCTCAATCGGCCCCTGAGTCGGCGGCATCGCTCAGCGCAAACCAGCCAAACCAGTCAATCAGTCAAACAGGCAGCGCCCACCATGACACAGCATGGCCGGCGGCTTGCGCGTCTGAACTGAACCGCGCCCCACGAGTAGCCCGCACGGCCTTCCGATCCAGCAATCGGGGCGTGGAACGGGTGCGCGATGAAACCAGCAACGGACCGCCGTGTCGGGATCCGGGACGCGGAGAGGCTGACAGGGCTTCACAGGGTGTCGATCTGGCGCCGGTGCCGAGCGGGGGACTTCCCGGCGCCGTCCTACGTCGCCGAACGCCGCACCTGGCTGGAGTCAGAAATCCTCGCGTGGGTAGACCGCCAGATCGCGCGCCCGCAGTCCGCGCGCCGCGGGGCTGCCAACCTTCGCGGCGGGCTCGCCGACGCCACTCGGTAGGGGGCAGCCATGACGACTCGCCAACGCATCATCAACCCGCGCCCGCTGCTCGGCCGTTGGCGCCTCGCACGGCGCTCTCCCGCGCAAGCAGCGTGGGCGGAAGAGGACGCGCAGTTCGGGCTGACCTTGACGCTCCCACCCCTGGAGAACTTCGCCTCGCTCCGGCGTGACACCTCGCCAGTGTCACGGTTGGTCGGGTGGATCGACGGCGCCGTGGGGGCGTGGACGCACCCGAGTGACGTCCTGATGCACCGCGAGGACCTCACGGCAATGCGGGCTCTCGTGCGCGAGTGGCTACATGCCTTCCATGGGCTGCGGGGAGACCGCCTGCGGCGCGAGGTGAACATGCTCGACGTCGGCGGGCTGCCGCGCGAGGCGAGACGGACCGACCGGAACATCGCGCCGGGCTGCATCCGCGTTCGCAGGAGGGCCCGCCCATGACGAGCCTCGAAGAAACAGACGCGCCCGCCGGGCAGGGCGAGCGCGTCAGGACAGCATCGAGAGCGACCAACTCCCAGGAGCCTAGCAAGACGCGAATCACGCCGCCACCCGTCGCGCCGGACCAGTCTGCCGTCGCGGCCTTTCTGGAGCAGCTCGGGGGGCTCGTGGTCGTCTGCCACCTCGGGCCGGACGGGATGAAGGGCTTCACCATCGATGCGTCGGACTCCGCGGCGCGGGCGAAGGGCGCGGAGATCGCCTGCGCGTACAACCGAAAGGGCGAGCAGCTCTACTTCTCGGTGAACGCGCCCGCGGAGCGCGTCTTCAAGAAGCCATCCAAGGCCGAGATCGGCGCGGCGCGGTTCGCCCACGTCGAGATCGACCCCGACGCCTTCATGGCGCAGAAGGGCGGCTACTCGGGAGCTCGCTCCTACCTTCACGAGATCGTGGCCGCGGAGATGGCCGCGAGCCCGGCGCCACCCACGGTCGTGTGGAGTTCCGGGAACGGCATCTCCGCCCTGTGGCGGCTCGCGGAGCCTGTGGAGCACGCGGACGTCGAGCACCTGAACCGGCGCCTCGTTGCGCGGTGGGGCGGGGACCCAGGGACCCACAACGTCGATCGCATACTCCGCCTCGCCGGGACGGTGAACCACCCGACCAAGAAGAAGATGGCGAAGGGATACCCGAAGGTCGCGCGTCTCGCGGCGGTGCTGCACGCCGACGCGGGGGCCCGGTACACGATCGCGCAGCTCTCGGACGGCCTCCCCGAGCCTGTTCCCGAGGAGTCGCCCCGTGCGCCCCGCGAAGAGAGCTTCACGGAAGAAACGGCCCCGCTCGACGAGGGGGAGCGCCTCGCCTTGGCGGAGCGGTTCGACGCTCTCAGGGCGGCGGACGTGCTCCTGGAGGCGCGGTGGCAGGGGCGAGGCACGGGGCTCGGCGACGATTCCAGGTCCGGCCTCGACATGTCGCTGGGCTCGATGCTCAAGGCGCGCGGGCTCAGCTACCGCGAGACGCGACACCTCCTGATCTCGTACCCGCACGGCGCCGGCGCGGAGAAGGCGAAGGCCGGCGAGGAGCGCTACTTCCAGCGCATCTACTCGCGGACGGGCTCCGGGGTGTCGCTGGAGGAGGTTAGGCGGGCCCTCGTCGAACTGGCACTCGACGCGAACGAACGCGACGAGCCGCTCGCAACTGAGGCGTGGGCGAAGGTCGTCTATGACGCGCACCTCGATCCCGTCGGGCTCGAGGACGCGCTCACCTTCGTGGTCGAGAAGCTGAACATCGGGAAGAAGCGGGCGATCACGAACGCCTGGAAGGTGTTCTTTGCGGAGCGCTCGGCGTCCTACAAGGCGGCGAGGTCGAAGGACCGGCTCACGCTCGTCGCGAAGGACCGCGCGCCGGTCCTGTGGAACCCGATGTCCTACAACTCGATGCTGCCCCAGGTCGAGGCGGCGCTGATCGAGGACGGACTCCTCCGGATCGACCGCGCCTACGTCCGGGTCGCCAAGGACGAGATCCCGAACTCCGAGCACCCGGACAACGCCCACCGGTCCCCGGACGACCGGCTCCCGCCTCCCAAGCAGGTCCTCTTCGTGCCGCACACGAAGGTCTCGATGCTCCTCGCGATCGAGAAGTCGGTGTGCCTCTACCGGCGCGGCGAGAAGGGGGCTGTGGTCCCGATGGAGGTTCCGTTCGACAAGCTCCCGACCTTCATGCTGGACCTCCCGGACAAGCGCGCGCCGCGCGTCACCGGGCTCGTTCTCCACCCTGTTCACACTCCGAGCGGTCGGCTCCTCTCAGGCGAGGGCCTCGACGACGCGACGGGCCTCTTCCTGTCATTCGACGGCTGGCGGTTCCCGCAGGTGAAGCCGGCGCCGACGAGGGACGAGGCGGTCGCAGCGGCGCATCGCATCCGCGAGCTGCTCTTCGCGGAGGTGCTTCTTCAAGGACGCCGGGGTGGACGGGGCCGCTGCGATCGCGGCGCTCCTCACCGGGGTCTCCAGGAAGGCGACGAGCCAGGGCCCAGCGATCCTGATCAACGCCACGGTCCAGGGCACGGGGAAGACGACGCTCGCGAGGATGATGCACACCGTCCTCACTGGCCGAGACATGGCGGTGCAGACGTTGCCCGAGGATCAGGGCGAGGCTCGCAAGCAGATCCTCGCGACGCTGATGCGCAGCCCGACGATGATCTGCTTCGACAACGTCCCGGATGGCGCGACGATCGACAACCCGGTCCTGTCGCCCATCATCACGTCGCCGGTCTACACGCAGCGAATCCTCGGGCTGACGCAGGACGTGGACGTGCCCACGTGCTCGCTGTTCGTCTTCACGGGGAACAAGGTCGAGGTCGCATCGGACCTGATCCGGCGGTTCGTGAAGATCGACCTCCTCGCGAAGGAGGCGTGCCCCGAGCAGCGGAGGTTCAGGAACGCTGATCCGATTGCGTATGCGCAGACCATCCGCGTCGAGGTCCTCCACGCGCTCCTCACGATCCAGCGGGCGTGGTTCGCGGCTGGGGCACGCGAGGAAGGGCCGAGCCTCGGCCTCGGCAGCGACGTGGACCGACTCGTGACGTGGCCGCTCGCCTTCGCCGGGGAGAGCGGGATCTTCGATAAGCGGGCCGAGGTCGCGGAGTCGAGCCCGGAACAGAAGGCGAAGGTCTCGGCTCTCGTCGCGCTCGCCGCGGTGTTCGGGGTGGTGGATCCGGGCGGTGCCGTTCCGGCCGCGCGGGAGTTCTCATGCACGGAAGTGGTCCGGCGAGTGAACGGAGGGATCGACCTTCCACCCTCGGACACCGACGAGGCGGCGCTGCGCGACGCGATTGAGGCGACCGACCGGAAGCGGGTGCACAGCGCGCCCGCGTTGGGTCACTTCCTCGGTACTCTCGTGGACCAGCCCCTCGCGAACCTGGACCTCGTGCTCCGCGCCCGAATCGTCCGCGGCCGGACCCTCTACCACGTGGAGAGTCCGGTGGTGGGGATGGTGGAGTCTTAGGGGTGGTTGCCAACGCGGAAGGAAATTCACCTTCAACATTTCGGGCGGAGAGGGAGACGACGGTGGCGGAGAGAAATGAGAGTGTCGAGGTAGGTGAGCGGTTGGCGAGTGGGCCCGAAACCCCACCATCCCCACCACCGGCCGGCAGTGGGCTGAGGGAAGGTGAGGGGACGACCCTCCCGGTCGAGCAGCTCGACGCGGACGCGCTTGAGGAGCGCATCGCGGACGCACGGGCGAGGTGCACGGCCAAGGCGACGCGGCTCGCGGAGGAGCACGCGGGCGGAGCCTCGCTGCCGGCAGCCGCGCGCGCAGCCGGGCTGTCCCCTCGTGGCGGGGCGCCGTGGATGGTCCTCAGACGGCCCGAGGTGGTCGAGCTTGTCGCGCTCCTCCGCGAGCGTGCGCGGCGCGCTGCCCAGGTGACGCGTGAGGGCCAGATCGCTCGCATCCAACGACTCGGGCGCGAAGCCGAAGAGGAGGGCGATCGCAACGCCGCGCTGCGAGCGGAGGACCTCGTCAACAAGCTCGCGAACCTCTACCAGGACACGCAGGTGGTGATCGGCCCCGGCGCCGTGCAGGTGCTCGTGGTGAACACGGGGGTCCCGTCGCGTGATCCGCTTCCCGCCCTCGCCGCGGTCAATGTCACCCCGGTCGATTCCCCGCGGTCACCCCGCGAAGCCCAAGCAGCCGAGATCGCAGGCCGAGCACTTTCAGAAGAAGGAAGTCTCACCCTCGAAGAGGTCCTCTACGGATGAAACCGTTCACTCGTGAGGTCCGCCTCAGCTACGTCCCGCGGCCCTGGCAGGAGCGCGTCCACCGCGAGCGGCGCCGGTTCACGGTCGCGGTCGTCCACCGTCGCGGCGGCAAGACGGAGGCCGCGATCGCGGAGCTGGCCGACACCGCCCTGCGGAAGGCGGGCGCTCTCTGCGCCTACGTCGGCCCGACCCGTACGCAGGCCAAGGTCGTCGCGTGGCAGCGCCTCAAGGACCACGTCCGGCCGGTCCCCGGCGTCCAGGTGTTCGAGCAGGAGCTTCGCGTCGTGTTCCCGAACGGCTCGGCCGTCTTCCTCGCGGGCGCACTCGACGGCGCGGACAGCCTCCGCGGCGTCGGGCTCGACGGGGTGGTGCTCGACGAGTACGCCCTCATGGAGGACAGCGTGTTCGCGAGCGTGGTCCGCCCCGCCCTCGCCGATCGGCTGGGCTGGGCGATCTTCATCGGCACGCCCAAGGGACGCGATCCATTGTACCGGCTCATCCAGGACACCCGCGGCCTCCCGGATTGGAGCCACTTCCTCTTCCGAGCCTCCGAGACGGGCGTGCTGCCCGCGGGGGAGCTGGCCGCAGCGCGCGCGACGATGCCGGCCGACGCGTACGCGCGGGAGTTCGAGTGCGACTTCTCCGCGGCGCCGCCCGGCTCAATCTACGGGGCGATCATCACCGCCCTCCGCGCCGCCGGCCGCATCCTGCCCGCGGTGCCCTGGATCGACGAGGCCGACGCGTGGGCGAGTCTCGACCTCGGGATCGCAGACGCCACCTCCGCGTGGGTCGGGCAGAGCATCGCCGGGGAGCACCGGATCCTCCTCTTCCGAGAGTGGGTGGGCACCGGCCTTGCCGACGTGGGCCGCACCCTCCGCGATTCTTGGGGTCCGTACGGTCTACGCGCCCCACGACATCCGGGTACGCGATCTCGTCTCGGGCCGCTCCCGGCTCGAAGCCCTGGAGATCCTCGGCTTCCACGTCGAGGTCGCGCCCCGCTGCGGCGTCGAGGAGGGGATCGCTGCGGCGGCGTCGCTCCTCCCGCACTGCGTGTTCGACGAGGGGTACACGGCCGAGGGGATTGATCACCTCGCGATGTACCGCCGCGATACCGACGAGCGCCACGGCGGGCGCGGCCCCCCGCTCCACGACATCCACTCGCACGCGGCGGACTCGATCCGCTACGCGGCCCTGTGCCTAGCCGATCACGACATGTCGCCCGTCTACCGCGACCCGAGCACCGGCCGCACGTGGGCCGAGCCGCGCGTCCTCAGCGTGCGGAGCAGCCTCCACCCGAGGAGCACGCTTTGACCGACCCGCGGCAGAAGTTCAGAGACTCGAACACGAAGCCCTCGACCCCGACGATCGAGATCCCTCCGCGCGGGCTGCCGCGCTCGAAGCGTCCGTGGCGCCATGACCTCAGGGAGGAGGAGGTTGTCCAGGCGGCGAGGGCGCTGCGGGCGGGAACCCCGTGGTCAGCGATCCGCGAGGACCTCGTCGCCGATAACGTGCACCCCGACGCGGTGGAGCGCTACCGGGGGGAGGTCGGGAGGCGAGCGGCCGAGGTAGGCCCGCCGGCCTCGCGACCGCTCCCGGAGCCGCTGGTGGGGCGCCAGGGGCTCCGCGATGCCGACGTGCGGCACGCGGCGGCGCTCCTCCGGGGTGGCCTGCCCTGGCCCGAGGTCGCCGCAGTGGTCGCGCCCGACGTGCCCCCGGAGATGCTCACCGCGTGGCGCCCACAGATCGAGGCAGCCGCGCGCGAGCCGGGCCCCGTGCTCCGCCCGACTCGGCCGCCAACGCCCGAGGAGGACCGCCGCAGGCTCGACGCGTGGCTTGAGTCCGAGGAGCGCGGCAAGCACGCGGTGGCCGTGCGTCGGTCGCTGAGGAGGTGAGGACGTGGCGAACACCCCCGCCGGCTCCGGTCGTCCCAGGCCGATCCCCTTCGAGCGCCGCGAGGTGCCCGAGCCCGATCAGCGGGTCCTCGCGTGCGAGTCGTCCGTGGCGGACGCCTGCCGAGCCCTCTCGCGCGCGGTGCGCCTCGCGCCTACTGCCCACAGGGAGGAGATCGCGGCACACCGGGACCTCCTCGACCTCCTCGGGCGCCAACTCCTCCGGGAGGCGAGCGGGACGTGACCGACGCCGCGCTCCTCGCCGACGCCCTGGAGGCCCTCGCTGCCGGCAGGCTCCCCGAGCCCGCCGCACTGGCCGAGCTGCGGAAGCTCGTCGAGTCGCGCCCGGCGGTGGCCCGCGAGGCCCGGAGGCGCGTGGGCGCGGCCATCTACCAGGACCTCGTCGCCTCGGGCTTCTCGTCCCGGGAGGCTGCTCTGGCAACCCGGAGGCGCCTCCTCGCGCTCGGGTACCTCCCGCAGGAGGTCCCGCACCCCCAGACCATCCGCCAGCGGTGGGGCCCTCTGGGATCGTCACCGCCCGTTGAAGCGATACCACGCGACGAACGAGGCTGAGGTCCAAGGAGGAACACCCGATGACGACCAAGGAGTTCGATGACCTCGTGGCGGCAGTGAAGGCGTCCGTCGCCGCCGGCAACTCGCCCGAGGCCGCTTGGGCCGCCGCCCTCGCGAGCGTGAACCCGCAGTTCTCGCAGCCCGAGGCGCTGGCCTCCGCGAAGTTCCGCGTCCTCGTCGCTGCGGGCGCGACGGCGCCGCAGGCGGACGGGATCTCGACCTCCCGCCTGAACGAGGAGATCGCCCCGTTCTACGCGCGGCAGCTCTCGGGCGGCTCGGACGCCGCGACCGCGTGGAACGCGACCAAGGCCAAGTTCCTCGCGAGTTTCACCGACGCCGCCCTCGAAGGCCGCAAGGCCGCGATCCTCGCCCGCGCGGCGGACTACCCGGTCACCGCGTAAGGAGGCGCCCGTGGAACTCGCACAGAAGCGTACGCGCCTCGCCGAGCGACAGGCCGTCCACGACCGCATCTCGAAGGAGCTGAACCGGGTGCGCGGAGAGGTCGAGCGCGCGGCCCTCCTCACGCAGGAGACCTCCGCCGCCTCGAAGGAGCTGGCGGTCACGGCCGTCCTGGAGGGCACGGCGGACGCGGAGGCCCGCGCCGAGGCGGCCAAGGCTGCCTTCGCTCGCGCCTTCGAGCACGAGACCGAACTGCGGGAGCAGGTGCCCGCGCTCGACCACGCCCTCGGGCACGTCCGCCGGGAGGTCGAGCAGCTCAGCGGCGAGATCGTCCAGGAGGAGCGGGGCCTCGTGCTCGCAGCGCTACGCGCCCGGAAGCCTCAGGCGATCGACGCGTTCCGCGAGGCTGCGGCCCTGCTCCTCGCCATCCGTCACGGCGGCGAGTCGATCTCGTCCGATTTCGACTTCGAGCGCGTGCGGAGCGACGTCGGGGACCTTTCGATCACGAAACGCGCCCAGGAGATCCGCGAGGAGATCCGCAGAGGCATCCTGGAGGTGACACCATGACCCCCGAGCAGCTCGAAGCCATCCGCTCCGCCCGTGCCGAGATCGCGGCCTCCCGCAAGCGCCTGATGGAGGACCGGGGGATGCTCCCCGAGGAACGCGCGGCCGAGGCCGAGCGCCTTGTGAACCTCACGGCCAGGGAGTCGGACCTCGTCGCCGCCTCCGCGGCCCCGCCCCCGCCCCGGGCCGACCGGAAGGCCGCCCTCGCGGAGCTTCGCAAGGACCCCGCCCTCAACGACCCGAACCACGCCGGGCACGCGGCGGCGGTGAGCAAGCTGCTCGCGCTGCACAGCGAGTAGGGAGGCGCCGTCGCCCTACTCGCTGGGATCACCCGGGACCGGAGGGATTGGGATCTCGTCCCAGTCGAGCGAGCCGTCCTGGCGTTCGCGGAGGTTCTTGACCCGCCTCACGTAAAGGCAAGGATCGCGACCGAAGCGGAAGCGCCCGACGAAGGGGGCTCGACGTCGCTCGCCCGCGATCTTGGCTTCGAGCATCGCGTAGATCGCAGTGACCGGTGAGGGCCCACGTCGGGGCCGAGGCGCGTGCTCCAGTCGATAGACCTCTAGGATGAACGACGGTTCGGCAAGCTGGGCTAGGTAGATCGCTCTCGCGCTCTCGCAGACCTTGTCCTCGGCGGCCCGAGAAGAGGCCACGAGGACCACGCCGCTTCGGACGGATGGATTCGCGAGTTCAAGCGGATGGTCCGCTACGTCGGGCGTCACCCACTGAGCGATCCAGGCGGAAACACCGCGTTGCCGGCGCCGACGTGCTTGAGCACGCTCGACGTTCGGGTCAAGCGAGTCCACTCTGAGGAGCTTGGGTTCAGCCATGTCGTCCCAGGTCCGCCAACGCGAGGCTGGGTCGCGCGACTCGGGCCCACTGCGAGTAGGCGGAGGCCAGTCCACCGGCGAGGTCTTCTTCGTCCTTGGTCCTTCGCAGCTCGTAGGGGCTCCTCGCGGTCGTGTCCTCGAACCTGACATGCCACCCGCTCGCGCGGAGCCACCGGCCGAAGTCTGCTGCTAGGGCGGCTTCTAGCAGGAGCACGCGGACGCCGACCTCGGCCGTGTGAGCGATCACGAGGGTCCAGGTCTTGCTCATCATGGCTGGACGATCATAGCGGGCTCGATCGTCCGGTGCGAGGCGCTGTGATTCTGGCGCCCGCCGCGGTGAAGCCGTATACACTTCGCCGTGAGCCAGAAAGACGTCCTCTTCACGATCGGCTACGAAGGGCGGACGCTCCAGGGCTTCGTCCGTGTGCTCCGGGAAGCAAGCGTCACCCAGGTGATCGACGTGCGCGAGCTCCCGCTGTCCCGCCGCAAGGGCTTCTCGAAGACGCCGCTCAGCGCCGCCCTCGGACGCGCTGGGATCGCGTACCGCCACATCAGGTCAGCCGGGAATCCGTTCCGGCACGAGGCTGGTGACCACCTGGAGCGGTGCCTCGCCCTCTACAGTGCCCACCTCGACGAGCACCCCGAGATCACAGAGGCGGTGATCGGCGCTGCCGCGGGTGAGCGCTCTGCGCTCCTGTGCGCCGAGGCCAACCCCGCGAAGTGCCATCGGTCGATCCTGGCCAAAAGCGCGGCCGGGCTCGCGGGCGTGAGGATCCACAACCTCTAGAGCAGTTGCCCCTGCCTCTCGATCGGCGGGTAGAAGAGACCCACCACCGAGAAGTTGTTCGAGTGGTCCTTAGTGTTGCCGAGGAAGAAGTGGATGTCCTTCTTCTGCGGATCCGCGATCTCCTGGAGCTTGGCGAGGACGTCCGCCTCCGCGAGTTTGTAGCTGCCCTTCTTCCTCTCCTGGTTCCGATCGAGGACGTAGATTCCCCAATCCAGGATCGAGCAGTCGTGCAGCGTTGAACACGCCGGGTCATCGCAGCGAAACTCAACCCGGTAGTCCACCCAGCGGAACTCCAGTTCGCCGACCTTGCTCTCCGTGTCCACGAAGAGGTCCTTCTGGGTGATGGCTAGCTGGCGCTTCTGCTCCCACTCCTCCTTGTCCTCAGGGGAGCGCGTGCGGGCGTAGAAGCCCTTGATGCTCTTGGGCTTGATCACGCCTAGTGACGTGCGGTCGGCTCGCTCCGCCTCTCTCAGCGCCTCCATTGACGTGAAGACGTTGCCGGGCCGGAGAATCCACTCTGCTCGCCGTTTCCAGCCGTCCTTCTTCTGAGGATCAAGGAAGTCACCCAGAGTGATCGTGTTCTGCTTGATCTTGTAGCTCTCCGGGCGGAAGTCGCTCGTGTTGCGCTCGATCTCTGCCTCGATCCACTGGTAGCTGCGGAAGTGCTCGTCGAGGTACCGGAGCGTGATTGGGTAGATCCGGATCAGGCGACCCGTCTCGCCGTGGATCGCGCCGGTGCAGACCGTTTCGTAGTACCGCTTCGAGAACTCCGGGTAAGTCTTTCCCCAGATCAGAAGGCGGGTCCTCTTCCACATGGCTCCGCAGCCTAGCAGGCGCGACTGACAGTGGAAGACGAGCGTGTCACAGGGGCTAGAAAGAGGCCGCCCCCGTCGATGGGACGGAGGCGGCCTTAACTACCTGAAATCTCAAGGCGTTACTAAGGGGAACGCCAACCCACGGGGACTACGGTACGGCGTCACTAAGGGGGACGCCAGCCCACGCGCTGAATTATGCGATTCCCGAGGCCGCTGTCAACTGTCATCAACTCAACCCAGCCCAACCGGCCAGAGCAGCGACCTGAGTTGGGCTCGGTGTCTCGACCGACGAGCGCCCGTCACCACCCCTCCGAACGAGGCGCAGAACCGAGGGGTCGTCCTTCACCTCGTCGAAGAAGCGCTTGGAGTGTGTACAGATGAGTACCTGGGCGCCAGGTCGGTCATTGTAGGGCTGTGAGAGCTGGCGCAGCATTCGGACCTGATGAGCCACAGCCTTCGGGTGAATGCCGTTCTCAGGCTCCTCGATGCAAAGAGTCTCCTGAGCGCGGTGGCCGTGCAGGAGCGACGCGTACGCGAGCAAGAGGATCGTCCCGTCGCTTTCCAGGTCGCCGGGGATTCGGGGTCGATTCACCGGGCATGACCAAGGCGAGTCGCTTCCGGGGTGTGCTAGCCGACGGCCCTTCTTCAAAGGGCAGCAAGATGTCCTCGACGTGCGGGCACGCGGATCTGAACCGATCCAACAGCGCGTCAAACTCCTGCTTGCCTCCCGCTTGATTTCGGATTCTGATCGAGGTACGTAGCGAAGTTGTAGCCCGTGGGTGAAAGCGCCTTGCCTACTTCCGCGGGCGCCTTGAGTGCCGTCGGGTCGAACCTGTAGATGGTCGTCCTCTCAGAGAGAGCCTTCTGCACCTGCTCCGCGATCGCTGCCTCCCTGGGATCCCTGGAGCGAAAGAGGAGGCCAGGGATTGAGACGACGCGGGGGGTACGGAACCTCCCGGTGGGCATCGACAATGCTGGCTCAGCATCGAGGCTGCCGTCGGGGTGGGCGCTGATCTTCAGTTCCCCCAGTGCATTCTTGGCGTGGAGGCGTTCCGAGACTACGACTCCGCCGGGGTTGTGCCAGTGACCGACGGCGACCTCGTATTCCCCGCTGACCTCCTTCGTGGTGAACTTCACGCCGAGGCGCATCGTGCGCGAGGTGTCACAACGGTGGACGATCTCGTCGAAGGTCACGTGACCGGTACGAGTCGGGTAGCCATCCAGGTGGGGCCGTGCAGAGCGAAGGGGGAAGCGCGCGATGCGGCCGATCGCCTTGAGCGCCCCGAACAGCAGCGACTTCCCTGAGCCGTTCGTGCCGAGGATCACGTTGAACCCGCCGAGCTCCACGTCAGCGCTCTCGTACGGGCCGAAGTTCTTCATCCAGAGATGGTGGATCATCGAGAGGTCCTCACGTTCGGTACAGGCTACTACAGGGCCATGTCGATCGCGGGTTGTCCGATGGTCGCGGCGGCCGTCAGGACCGTGTGCACTGAGAGGCCGAGCAGCGCCGCGCGGGCGACGCCG
This sequence comes from Anaeromyxobacteraceae bacterium, assembly GCA_047602405.1. GTDB lineage: Bacteria > Myxococcota > Myxococcia > Myxococcales > Anaeromyxobacteraceae > Anaeromyxobacter. The sequence goes on along the minus strand of JASGHJ010000002.1, from coordinate 3,155,360 downwards.
TCACCCCGTTCGTCACCCCACCGCGCATGGGCACGAAGAAGCCCCCGTCACCCCGGGACGAATCCCTAGTAGTGACGGGGGCTTATGCTGTCGGGGCGACTGGATTTGAACCAGCGACCACTTGCACCCCAAGCAAGTGCGCTACCAGGCTGCGCTACGCCCCGGGTGCTGCAGGGAGCGTGTACGTAGCATCGCGAAAGGACTGGGTCAACGGCGGACTGGAAGCGGTTCCCCGGGCCCCTCCCGTGAGAGATCGCCAGGTCCGGTCCTGCGTTACACGGGGAAAGCCACCCGGAGACCCCACCATGCGAACCCACGCCGCCGTCCTCCTCACCCTCGCCGCCTGCGCCGGCCCGGCCGCCGCGCAGACGCCTCGCCCACCGCCGCCGACCATGACCCAGCCCGCCCAGCCGCTCCGCACCATCCGCGTCACGGGGGAGGGCAAGGTGCAGGTGAAGCCGGACATCGCCCGCGTCACCGCCGGCGTGCAGATCACCGGCAAGGACGTGAAGTCCACGACCGCCGACGCCGAGGCGCGGATGCGCGCGGTGCTCGCGGACCTCGCGAAGGCGGGCGTCGCCGAGAAGGACATCCAGACGAGCCAGTTCCAGCTCGCCGCCGAGCGACCCTGGGTGAACGGGCGCCAGGGCGCGGTCACCGGCTACACCGCGACGAACACCGCGCGCATCACGGTGCGAAAGCTCGCCGACCTCCCGCAGAATCCTCTCCCGCATCACCGCGGTGGGCGGGAACTCGGTGGATGGCGTGTCGTTCGAGCGGGAGGACCCGGGGCCGGCGCAGCGCGAGGCGCTCCAGAAGGCGGTCGTCGCCGCGCGCGCGAAGGCGGAGGCGCTCGCCACCGCCGCGGGCGTGGGGCTCGGCGAGGTGCTCTCCATCGACGAGGGCGGGGGCGGGCGTCCCGTGCCGATGCCGATGATGGCGATGGCGATGCGCGGGAAGGCGGAGGACCAGGGCGCGCCGGTCGAGCCGGGCGAGCTCGAGGTCTCGACGAGCGTGGAGCTCGTGTTCGGGATCAGGTAGGGCGTCCCTCGTCTCCGGCCCGCTGCGCGGGCCTACGCTCGGGACGAACGGAGTGAGGGACCGCTCCGTGTTTCCCTCGAGCACGGAAGGCCAGGGCCGAAACGACGAAGCCCCGCGCGCCATCGAAGGCGTGCGGGGCTTCTCGTGCTTCGCTGCGAGCAGCCGGCTAGGCGCTCTTGCGGAAGCGCGACAGGGTCGCGGGCAGCGCGGCGAGCGCCGGGAACTCCTTGCCGGCGTGGACCTTGGCGAGCTTCGCGTAGTTCTGCTCCTCGGTCTCCTGCCGGTTCGGATCCTGGACGCAGCAGTCGACGGGGCACACCGCGGCGCACGCCTCGGCGTCGTGGAAGCCGACGCACTCGGTGCACAGCTCGGGGTTGATGACGTAGATGTCGTCACCCTGGCTGATGGCGCCGTTCGGGCACTCAGGCTCGCACGCGCCGCAGTTGATGCACTCCTCGGTGATGAACGTCGCCATCGCTCGCGGTCTCCTTGCTCGGGGGCTGGCCTGTGGGGTGGGGCCGTCCTTTCAGACCCAACCCTCCCGGGGACCCGCTTCTTCCCACGCGCGGAGCGGTCCGTCAAGGCACAGCGCCCGGGTCTCATGAGGACGGAACGTGGACCGCAAAGGTGCGAGTTTACGAGCCTTGGAGGTGCCTGCGGTCCTCCTCGATCTCGGCCGCGATGCGGCGGAGGAGGATGAGCGCCCCGGCCATCAGTCCGGCCCCGGCGGCGCCCAGGATGGCGAGCAGCCGGTCCCGCCGGGCGGCGGCGAGGTCGAGCGCGAGCACCCGCCGGCGCTCGAACAGCACCCGCTGCCGCTCGGCGTGCTCGCCCCGCAGGGTCTCCACGAACGACGCGCCGGCCTCCGAGCCCTCGCGCCGGGCCTCGGCGAGCTCGGCCTCGAGCGCGTCGACCCGGCGGGTCGTGTGCACGGCGAGGCCGACGCCGCCGGCCGCGAGCGCGAGGAAGAGGGCGGCGGACAGGCGGGTCATCGTTCCGGAGGGCTGCGGGAGGGCGGGTGTGGAGGCGGTTGTTCGAGAGACCAGGCGCTTGACGGCAGGGACAGGCCCGCAGGATACCAGCGACGTCCGTCACCGCGAAGTGAGGGACCGCACACCGCACGCCCTCACCGAGCCATGGCCAAGCCCTACGATCCGAAGGACTTCTACTACCGCAAGGCCAAGAAGGCCGGCCTGCGCGCGCGCTCGGCCTTCAAGATCGAGGAGATCCTCCACAAGCACAAGCTGGTCAGGCCCGGCGAGGCGGTGCTCGACCTCGGGGCCGCTCCGGGAGGCTTCCTCCAGATCCTGGCCGAGGCGGTCGGCGAGAAGGGCGTCGCGGTCGGCGTCGACCTCGAGCCCATCCGCAACCTGGGGAAGAAGTGGGTCAGGACCGCCGTCGTCGACCTCCTCGCGCCCGACGCCATCCAGAAGATCCGCGCGCTGCACCCCGGGCCGTACCGGCTCGTCACGAGCGACATGGCGCCGAAGACCATCGGCGTGAAGGTCGTCGACGAGACGCGCTCGCTCGAGCTCGTGCGGATGGCGCTCGCGGTCTCCGACCAGCTCCTCGTGAAGGGCGGCTCCTTCGTCGCGAAGCTGTTCCTGGGCGGCGACTTCCCGGCCCTGAAGAAGGACCTGCAGGCGCGGTTCGAGAAGGTGAAGGTCGTGCGGCCGATGGCGACCCGCGAGGCGAGCTACGAGATCTACGTGCTCGGGACGGGCTTCAAGGGGGCCGAAAAGAAGTAAGATGCGCGCCCTCTCATGGCGACGCTGATCGAAGAGCTGAAGGCCCGCGACTTCCTTTCCGACCACACCCCCGGCCTCGAGGACCGCCTCGCGGCCGGTTCCATCACCGGCTACGTGGGCTTCGACCCGACCGCGGACTCGCTCCACGTCGGCAACCTCGTGCCGGTCATGGCGCTCGGCTGGCTGCAGCGCTGCGGCGGCACGCCCATCGTGCTCGTCGGCGGCGGCACCGGCATGGTCGGCGACCCGTCGGGCAAGCGCGCCGAGCGCCCGGTGCTCGCGCTCGAGCAGATCGACCACAACGTCGCCTGCCAGAAGGCCCAGCTCGAGCGGTTCCTCCGCTTCGAGGGCCCCAACGCGGCGCGGGTGCGCAACAACGCCGACTGGCTCCGCCCGCTCGGCCTGATGGAGTTCCTCCGCGACGCGGGCAAGCACTTCACCATCAACTACATGCTCGCGAAGGACTCGGTGAAGAGCCGGATGGAGACCGGCATGTCGTTCACCGAGTTCACGTACATGCTCATCCAGGCGTACGACTTCTGGCACCTCTGGAAGACCGAGCGCTGCGAGCTGCAGATGGGCGGCTCCGATCAGTGGGGCAACATCACCGCCGGGACCGAGCTCATCGGCCGGCGCGAGGGCGCCTCCGTCCACGGCCTCACGCTCCCGCTCCTCACCACCGCCTCCGGGGCGAAGTTCGGCAAGTCGGAGGAGGGCGCGGTCTACCTCGACCCGCAGAAGACCTCCCCGTACAAGTTCTTCCAGTTCTGGGTGAACTCCGACGACCGCGACGTCGAGCGGTGGCTGCGCTACTTCACGTTCTTCTCCATCGAGGAGATCCGCGGCCTCATGGACGAGCAGGCGCGCGACCCGGGGAAGCGCCCCGCCCAGCGCCGGCTCGCCGAGGAGATGACGACCCGCATCCACGGCGAGGCCGTGCTCCGGAACGTGGAGGCGGCCGCGAAGGTGCTCTTCGGCGGCGGCGGGATCCGCGAGGTCTCGAGGGACGTGCTCGCGCTCCTCGAGCGGGAGCTCGCGAGCGTGAAGGTCGGACGCGCGGAGCTCGAGGGGCTCGGCGTGCTCGACGCGCTCGTGAAGAGCGGGCTCGCGTCCTCGAAGGGCGACGCGAAGCGCGGCATCCAGGGGAAGGGCTTCCTCGTGAACGGCGAGGTCGTCGCCGCGCCAGAGCGGACGCTCGGGAGCGCGGACCTCCTGCACGGGCGCTACCTGATGGTGCAGAAGGGGAAGCGGAACCACGCGATGCTGGTGGTGGAGTGACCGGGGGCGTCCCTCGTCTCCGGGCCCGCTGCGCGGGCCCTACGCTCGGGACGAACGGGCCTTGAACCAGGGCCGCGCTGGCCGGGGCTACTCGTCCGGCAGCCGCTCCTGCACCCGCCGGATCGACCGGGCCTTCCCGGTCTTCTCGTCGATCTCGATGATCGCGCCCTGCAGGTGCACGTCCCGGCGCGCGGGCTCGAAGCCCACCGGGCGCTGCGTGAGGAACCGGTCGAGCACGAGCTCCTTCTTCACGCCGATCACCGAGTCCCACGGGCCGCACATGCCGACGTCGGTGATGTAGGCGGTGCCGCCGGGGAGCACGCGCTCGTCGGCGGTCTGGATGTGCGTGTGCGTGCCGACGACCGCCGAGACCCGGCCGTCGAAGAAGTGCCCGAGCGCGTTCTTCTCGCTCGAGGCCTCGCAGTGCACGTCGACGAGGATCGCGACCGCGCCCTGGGCCTTGAGCGCCTGGACCTCCTCCTCGGCGCGGCGGAACGGGTCGTCGAGGTTCTTCATGAACACCCGCCCCTCGACGTTCACGACGCCGAGCTTCCGGCCGTCCGGGGTCTCGACGATGGCGCTGCCGCGGCCGGGGCTGCCCTTCGGGTAGTTCGCGGGGCGGAGCAGCTTCGAGCCCGGCGCCTCGAGGTACGGGATGATTCTCGCGCTTCGACCAGATGTGGTTCCCGCTCGTGAGGAGGTTCACCTCCGCGGCGAGGAGCTCCTCGGCGAGCTCCGGGGTCACGCCCGAGCCGTTCGCGACGTTCTCGGCGTTCGCGACCACGAGGTCGAGTCCCTCCGTCGTGATCAGCTTCGGCACGAGGCGCGTCACCGCGTTGCGGCCGGGCTTCGCGAACACGTCGCCGAGGAACAGGATCTTCATCGCGTGGGCACTCCGGAGGCGGGGGAGAGGGTGCGCAGCTCGGTGACGACGGCGTCGACCGTCGCGTCGTGGTCCTCGCGCGGCAGCGCGGGCACGACCTGCAGGTCGAAGGCGAGGCCGACCCGGCGGGCGCGCGGCGCGGCGGCGAGGGTGGCGTCGTAGTAGCCGCCGCCGCGGCCGAGGCGATGACCGTCGGGCGTGAACGCGACCGCGGGGACGACGATCACGTCGACCTCGGCGCCGTCGAGCTCCGGCGCGTCCGGCGGCGGCTCGAGCGCCTTCAGCGGCCCGACGACGAGCGCCGTGCGCGGACACGCCGCGAAGGCCATGCGCCGCTCGCCGGCGCGGAGGCGCGGGTAGACGACGCGGACGCCGCGCGCGAGGAGGGCGTCCGCGGCGCCGGCCGGGTCGAGCTCCTTGCCGAGGGCGGCGTAGAGGGCCACGGTGCGGGCCTCGCGGAGGAGCGGGTGGGCGAGGAGGCGCTCGCAGGCGGCCCGCGACAGCGCCGCGTGCGCGTCCTGCGAGAGCGTCGCGCGCCGCGCGATCACCTCCGCGCGCACGGACGCCTTCGTCTGGGTGGGCCTGGTCAGGTCCGAGGACAGAAAAAAAGCCCCCCGCGTGAGCCGTGTGGCCCGGTTGCTTGGACCTGTATTTCTACAGGTGGGGCATCCGTGTCACCAGCGCCCGTAGGCTTCTCCCTCGAAGCTGGGAGCTTGCACATGGGTGTGGTCGGACGCTCCGCTTGGTTCAAAGTCGGCCCAAACGACTCGAGGCCCAATCACGCGCTCTGCAGGGGCAGCTTGTTGCCTGCGTCGCCGCAGGCAGACCTGGAAAAGAGCTATAACCGCCCGGATTCACGGGAAGTTTTGATGATGGGATCCTAGGGCCCCGGAGCCCGGGTGTCAAGCGACGGTGGGGGCCCAGAGGGAGGATAGAATGCCCCCGTGCGCGTCCCCTCGAACTTCCTCGCGATCCTCGCCGCGGCCTACGCCGCCGCACACGCCGCCTCCGCCACGGCCGCGACGCCGGCGGTCGCCGGCGAGTACGACTCGCCGCTCGGGCGCGTGCGCATCGTCGCGGACGGCGCCGCGTGGAAGGGCACCGTCCTCTCGCCGACCGAAGGCCTGCCGCTCCAGCCCGGCGACGAGATCCTGAAGGCGACCCTGCTCGACGACTCGCTCGCGGGGCAGCTCCGGATGCCGCTCTTCAAGTCGCCCGGCTGCAAGCAGAAGGAGGCCTGGGCGAGCGCGGTGCTCCTCGTCGGCGACGCCGGCCTCGCCGGCGCGGTGCACCTGCCGAAGGGCTGCAAGGGCCCGGCGGGCAAGAACGGCGGCATGACCTTCAACCGGCCCGGCGCGAGGCCGGCGCCGTTGCCGGTCGTCGAGCCCGACCCCGAGCCCGTCGCCGCGACCGAGCGGCCGCCGCCGCGGCCGCCGCGCCCGAAGGCGCCCGCGGCGGGCGACCGGCGCGCCGCGCGGGAGCGCGCCCGCGAGGAGCTGAAGGACGGCCTCGCCTACCTGCAGGAGGGCAACTTCGAGCAGGCGCGCCGCCGCTTCCTCGCCGCCCTCCACGAGGACGCGACGGTGCCCGAGGCCTACAACGGCGTGGGCGTCACCTACCGCATGCGCAACGACTTCCCGCGCGCGCTCGACTGGTACAAGCGGTCGCTGGCGGTGAACCCCGACTTCGGCGACGCCTACTACAACATGGCCTGCATCTACGCCCTGCAGGGCGAGAAGGATCTGGCGCTCCGGTACCTGCAGATCGCGGCGCTCAACGGCTACGTCACCGCCGACTCGATGGACCACGACGAGGACCTCGACTCCCTGCGCGGCGAGCCGGCCTACCGGGCGCTCTCGAGGCACAAGTAGCCGCCGATGGCGCCCGTGCTCTTCGCCGGCTGCGCGCTCGGCAACCTCGTCGGTCGCGGGGGGATGGCCGAGGTGTGGCAGGGCGTCGTGGTGGAAGGGCCGAAGGCCGGCCGCGAGGTCGCGGTGAAGCGCCTCCTGCCGGAGCTCGCGAGCGATCCCGAGTACGTGGCGATGCTCGAGCAGGAGGCGCTCGTCACCCGCCGGCTCGCCCACCCGGCCATCGTCGAGGTGCTCGACGCGGGCGTCGCCGACGGCACGCCCTACATCGTCATGGAGTACGTCGACGGGCGGAACCTCAAGGAGGTCATCGCCCGCTGCGCGGAGCGCCGGATCCTCCTGCCGGCGGACTTCTCGCTCTACGTGGGCCACGTGGTCGCGGACGCGCTCGCCCACGCGCACGACGGCGCCGACCGGGACGGGAAGCCGCTCGGCGTCGTCCATTGCGACGTGTCCCCCTCGAACGTCTTCATCTCCAAGAACGGCGAGGTGAAGCTCGGCGACTTCGGCGTCGCGGTCACGCCCACCACGCGGATCCGGGTGGGCGGCGTGCACGGCAAGGTGAGCTACCTCGCGCCCGAGCTGCTCCGGGGCGGGAACCCGTCGCCGCGCTCCGACGTCTTCTCGCTCGGGTGCCTGCTCTTCGAGGCGCTCACGAACGAGCGGGCCTACCCGGGCACCGACGTGAACGCGGTCGCGCAGAAGATCCTGCAGGGCGCGCTCCGGGCGCCCTCCGAGGTGCGGCCGGAGCTGTCGTTCGAGGTCGACGCGATCGTGCTGCGTTGCCTCGCGGCCGACCCCGCCGAGCGCTGGCCGTCCGCGCTCGAGCTCGCGAAGGAGATCGCCGCGCAGTACGACCCGTCGATCGGGACGCCGCTCGCCATCGCGGCGGTGGTGCGCGGGCTGTTCGGGGTGAAGTGACCGGACGCGGCGGCCGTCGCCCCCTCGGCCCCGTCAGCCCCGAGCGTAGCCGCCGGAGGCGGCGGAGACGAGGGGCGCGCTAATGCCCGACCCGCGGGATCTCCGCGCGGACCCGCGCCACCAGCGCCGGGATCTTCCGGAACGCCTCGTCCACCTCGGCCTCGGTCGACGTCCACCCGACCGAGAACCGGATCGTCGAGCGGGCCTCCTCCTCGGAGAGCCCGAGCGCGAGCAGCACGCCCGACGGCTTCGTCGATCCCGAGTGGCACGCGGAGCCCGCGCTCGCGCAGACGCCCTCGAGGTCCATCGCCATGAGGAGCGCCTCGGCGTCGCAGCCCAGGAACGTCATGGACGCCGTGTTCGGGAGGCGCTCCGCGCCCGCGCCGTTCACGCGCGCGTCCGGCACCGCCGCGACGAGGCCCGCCTCGAGCCGGTCGCGCAGCCGCGCGAGCCGGGGGCCCTCGGCCTCCACCGCCCCGGTCGCGACCTCGAGCGCCGCCGCGAGCCCGGCGATGCCCGGCAGGTTCTCGGTGCCGGCGCGGCGGCCGCGCTCCTGCTCGCCGCCGGCGACCGGCGCGAGCGGGAAGCCGGGCCGGACCCACAGCGCGCCCGCGCCGCGCGGCCCGCCCAGCTTCTGGCCGGTGAGCGCGGCGAGGTCGGCGCCGAGGGTGCGCACGTCGACGGGGATCTTCCCGACCGCCTGGGTCGCGTCGCAGAAGAAGAGCGCGCCCGCCTCGCGGGCCGCCGCGCCGAGCAGGCCCACCGGGAGGAGCACGCCGGTCTCGTTGTTCGCGCGCATCGCGCAGGCGAGCGCCACGTCCGGCCCGAGCGCGGCGCGCCACGTCTCGAGCTCGACCACCCCGCGGCCGTTCACCGGGACCACGGTCACCGGCGTGCCGGCCTTCTCGAGCGCGCGCGCGAGCGACAGCACGCACGGGTGCTCGACCGAGGTCACGACCAGCCGGCGCCGGCCGGGCGGCGCCGCGCCCAGCACGCCGCGGATCGCAATCGTGGCCGACTCGGTGGCGCCGCTCGTGAAGACGAGCTCGGACGGGGCGGCGCCGAGCGCGCGGGCGGCCTGCGCGCGCGCCACGTCGAGGAGGTCGCGCGCGGCGCGGCCGGCGGCGTGGACGGAGGAGGGGTTGCCGTAGACCTCGAGCGCGGCGGCGACCGCGGCCTTCGCCGCGGGCCGGACGGGCGTGATCGCGTTGTGGTCGAGGTAGATCAGTCGACGATCTTCCGGGGCTTCTTCGCCTTCACGCCGAACGCGTCGAGGAAGGACCGCACGACCTCCTCGCGCAGCTTCTTGAGGCCCGCCGGCGTGAGCTTCTTCGCGGGGAGGCGGGCCCCGGCCATCGAGCCGTGGCCACCGGCGACGCCGCCCTTCACCTCGATGACGTCGCGGATGAGCCGGCCGGCGTTCATGCGGCGGTCGTTCGTGCGGAGCGAGTAGTAGAGCGCGTCCTCGTACAGGCCGAACGCGAGCGACCAGCGCATGCCCTCGAGGAACATGAAGCGCTCGGCCACCTCGGCGACCATGTCCGGCGTGTAGATCTCGCCGAGGTCGCACACCACCGCCTCGTCCCCGAACACCTGCGCCTTCTCGATCGCCCCGTGGTACAGGCGGAAGTAGTCGAGCGGGAGGCGCGGGTGCTCGATCTGCGCGAGCGCCTCCTTGTCGGCCATCGGGAAGAGCCAGAGGTACGCCTCGATGTCCTGGTGCGTGGTCTGGCGCCCGAGGTCGCGGGTGTCGGCCTTCACGCCGTAGAAGAGCGCGGTCGCGACCGCCGGCGGCACCTTGAGGCCGCTCGCGCGGAAGTACTCGGCGACGAGCGTCGAGGTCGCGCCGATCGGCCCGCCCACGTCGGCGATGGGCGCGAGGTGCGAGTCCGGCCGCTCGGGGTGGTGGTCGATGACGACGTCGGGGAAGTGCCGCGCGGGCAGGGAGTGGTTCCCCTGCTCGGGCTGGGTGTCGACCATGCAGATGAGGTCGTAGTCGTCGAACACCACGCGGGCGAGCGGCACCACCGGGAGCTTCAGGACCTTCAGCAGCGCGCGGTTCTCGGCGCGCCCCACGATGCCGCCGTACGCCACGATCGCCTCGACGCCCGCGAGCTTCTCGAGCAGGTGCGCGAGCGCCACGCCGGCCGCGATGGAGTCCGGATCCGGGTTGTCGTGGGTGAGGATGAGCGCCCGCTCGTGGCTCTTCGCGTACTGCACGAGCCGGTCGAGCTTCTCCTTCACGGTCTCGGGCTGGCGCGGATCGAGCGACATGCGCGCGGAGCGCACGGGTGCGCCGGAGCGCGAGCGGGGAAGGTTGTCGGGCGTGTTCATGCGGGCGGGCTTCATGGCGCGGCTTCTGCGGCGCGCGGGGCGCCGCGTCGCGCGGACGGCTTCTGCGGCTTCGCGATGGACGTGGCGGCGCCGCCCTTGCGGATCAGGGAGCGCAGCACGGCCAGGTTCTCCTTGAACCTGAGCTCGGTCTCGAGGAACCCGGGCACGTCCGCGAAGCGGGGGTCGTTGACGAGGAAGCGGAACGGCGCGAGCCCCATGGCGCCGTCGCCGATGTGCTCGTGCCGGTCGACGCGGCAGCCGAGCGGCTTCTTCGAGTCGTTGAGGTGGAACGCGCGGACGTTGCCGAGGCCGACCACCCGGTCGAGCTCGGCGATGGTCTTCTCGTAGCCGTCCTCGGTGCCGAGGTCGTAGCCCGACGCGTACACGTGGCACGTGTCGACGCAGACGCCGACCCGGCGGCGGAGCGCCCCCGGCACGGCCTCGCGGAGCGCGGCGACCTCCTCGAAGCGCCAGCCGAGGCAGTCGCCCTGGCCGGCGGTCGTCTCGACGAGGAGCCGGGCCTTCCCGGGGACCTTCTCGAGCGCCCGCGTCATGGCCTCGCCGGCGATGCGGGTGCCCTCCCGGTGGTCGGGGTGGCTGCCCGGGTGGAAGATCAGGTGTGGGATGCCGAGGGTCTCGCACCGGCCGAGCTCGTCGGCGAGGGCGTCGAAGCTCTTCTTGCGGACGACCCGGTCGGAGGCCGCGGCGTTGATGAGGTAGGAGGCGTGGGCCGCGACCGGGAGCCCGGTGCGGCGCGCCTCGGCCCGGAACCGAGACACCTCCTCGTCCTCGAGGGGCTTCGCCGCCCAGCCGCGCGCGTTGCGCGTGAAGATCTGGACGCAGTCGGCGCCGTCCTCCTCGGCGCGGCCGAATGCGGTGGACACACCACCGGCAATTCCTTCGTGGGCTCCGAGCAGCATGGGGCGCGACGTATACATTACGGGACCTCGGCCCGCCACGCCTGCCCATTCCGCGACCGGGCTCCGCGACAAAGTCCTGTGATCCAAGCAAGTTGCGTCGGGCGCTGCCCCATGTGGCCGGAAAGGAAACGGCCGGGCGAACCCCCCGATGGAGGGGTTCAGCCCGGCCGATGGGACCCTTAGGGGGGTGCTAGCGGGCGGAGCGCTTCGACCGGCGGGGAGCCTGGGCGAAGAACTTCTCGGCCTGCGAGAGGGCGTTGTCGAGCGCCTCGATCATGAGGTCGCGGAGCGACGCCTCCGGCATGCGGAGCGAGTCGTAGTACCGCTGCCGGTCGGTTGCGTGGATGATGAGCGCGAGCTTGTAGCCGCCGTGGAACAGGAGGAGGTTCCCGAGCAGGCGCGCCACCCGGCCGGAGTTGTCGGTGAACGGGAAGGCCTGCATGAAGCCGTGCTGGAGCTTCGCCGCCTGCTGGATCGGGTGCGAGCCGCGGAAGTCGGCGGAATCGCAGGCGTCCAGGACCTTCTGCAGGAGCGGGGCGATCTTCGGGGGCTGCGCGATCTCGTGGTAGTAGGCGCGGTGCAGCGGCATGTCCTCGCGCCAGTCGGCCTGGGCGCGGCCTTCGTGCCCGGCGCACAGCGTCTCGTGCAGCTTCTTCACGAGGGTGAGGTTGACCTTCACCTTCTTCGCCGCCGCCTCCTCGCGCACGAGGTCGAGCGCGACCTTGTGGTTGCGGATCGACTGGAGCGCGGAGACGAACGTGGCATCGGCGAGCGGCGCACCGGCGAGCGCCGTCGAGAGCTCCTGGCCCGAGTACACGACGCCCTCGAGCGCGTTCTCGTGGTACAGCCAGGAGAGCTCGTACTTGCTGAGGAAATCCTGGGAGAGCTCCGGATCGATGCGCATCCGGTCCGTCAGGTCCTCCATCCGGTCATCGAAGTCGACGTAACGGGTCCGCATGTTCGAGCACTCCTCGAAGGCCGGGGGTCTGCGCGCTTCATCGCTGAAAAAGTTGCGGGAGAGCAACGCGGCGACCGGCGCCAAGCCTATGTAGTTCCAAGGGATTTCGGGCTACAGACCCCGAAGGCGGGGGGAATCTAGCCGAAAGCCCTTTCAAAGGTCAATGCAGCCTTCGTTCGGCAGGGGGAACGGGCACACCTCCACCTTTGTTCCCGGACCCGAGAACGGGGGGGGTCGGGAAGTGTGCGCCTTCGCTGGGATTTCAGGAGGTTGCACGCCCGGTGTGCCCCCTCGGAGGAGGGCTCTGCGGGGGGCTGCGCGCGGGCGCCTAGACCTCGAAGGGGCTCAGCCAGGCCTTGTACTTCGGGTCAGCCCCCTTCACGGCGGCGAAGTAGGCGGCCTGGAGCTTCTTCGTGATGGGGCCGGCCTCGCCGATGCCGATCTTCCGGTGGTCGATCTCGCGGACCGGGGTCACCTCGGCGGCGGTCCCGGTCATGAAGACCTCGTCGGCGAGGTAGAGCGAGTCGCGGGTGAACTTCTCCTCCTTCACCGGGATGCCGAGGTCGCGGGCGATCTGGATGACCGAGGCGCGGGTGATCCCGTCGAGCACCGCGGAGGAGAGGGGCGGCGTGAAGACGACCCCGTTCTTGATCATGAAGAGGTTCTCGCCCGAGCCCTCCGAGGGGTAGCCCTCGGTGTCGAGGAGGATCGCCTCCTCGAAGCCGCCGAGCGCCGCCTCGCGCGTGGCGAGGAACGAGTTCACGTACTGCCCGGACGCCTTCGCCCGGACCATGTTCACGTTCACGTGCATCCGGTTGAAGCTCGAGATCTTCGCGCGGATGCCGCGGCGCAGCCCCTCCTCCGACAGGTAGGCGCCCCACGGCCAGACCGCGATGATGACCTGCACCTCGTTCACGGCGCCGACCCCGAGCGCGCCCGCGCCGTAGAACGCGAGCGGGCGGATGTAGCCCTCGGCGAGCTTGTTCGCCTTGAGCGTCTCGATGCACGCCTGCTCGAGCTCGGCGGGCGTGAACGGGATCTGCATCATGTAGATGTGCGCCGAGTCGAAGAGGCGGCGGATGTGCTCCTTCAGGCGGAAGACGTTGGAGCGGCCCTCGGCGGTCCGGTACGCGCGGATGCCCTCGAACACCGCCACGCCGTAGTGGAGCGTGTGGGTGAGGACGTGGACCTTCGACTCCTCGAAGGGCACGAGCTTGCCGTCCATCCAGATCGCGTCGGACTTGGTCTTGATCGCCATGGTCGCGGAAGATGCCCCAGCCGGAGGGGGATTTCAACGCGGTCCTTCGACTCCGGCCGCTCATGCCGAGCGTAGGCCCCTGCGCAGCAGGGGCCGGAGTCGAGGCACGCTCAGGATGAGCGCTACCCTCCCGCGGGCGGCCGGAACGGGCGGCACATCCGGGCCACGAAGGGCATGTCGGGGTGGAGCTCCGACTTCCCGTCGCGCACCGCCCGGCCGAGCGCCGCCGCCGAGGGCACGACCTCGGCGGGCGAGAGCACCCGCTGGAACGAGCGCCGGTGGTGCACGAACGGCAGGCTCCGCGCCACGTTCTGCGCGGCGAGCTGCTCGAGCCCGTACCACAGCGGCTGGCCGAGCTTCGGGCCGAAGCCCTCGAGCGCGAGCACGAACGCGTTGCGCGTGCCGATCGTCCCGCGCTGCACCGCGCCCCACGCCGCGCGGGCGGGCAGGTTGTCGACGAGGCCGCCGTCGACGAGCCGGAAGAGATCGTGGCGCGCGAAGAGGTCGCCGAGCAGCCGGTGCATGCGCTCGTCGTCCCGGAGCACGTCGTAGTGGATGACGCCGGGGAGCGCGGAGGAGAAGCCGACCGCGTCGATGGCGTCGAACGCGCGGGTCTCCTCGTCGGCGCCGAGGTAGATGCGGGCGAGCCGGTCCCGCTGGACCATGAGCTCGCCGACCGCGCGGAAGATGGCCGTCGCGTACCGGCGCGCGGCGAAGGGGCCGCTCCGGGCCTCGGCGTCGAGGAGGTGCTCGTAGTAGGAGGGATCGCGGGGGAGGGCGCCGTTGCGGATGCCGGTCACCGTCACGATCATCGGCACGACGAGCTGCCCGAGCGTGAGCGGGTGGCCGTCGGGGCCCTTGAGGAACTCGCCGATCGCGGCCCGCAGGTAGAGGCGCAGCGCGGCGGGGAGCCCCCAGCGCGAGCCGGTCTGCAGGAACCGGAAGAGCGTCTTCACCGTGAGCGAGCCGAGCGCGGCCTCGAAGTCCTCCGGGTTCCACCGCGCGCGGCGGGCGCGGAAGAGCATGAGGACGGCGCCCATGCTCGTGCCGGCGAGGAGGCGCGGCGCGAGCCCGTACTGCTCGAGGAGCTCGAACGCGCCGACGTAGCTCCAGGCCACCCCGCCGCCGCCGCCCGCGACGAGCACGAGCGCGCGCTCGCAGATCTCGCGGTCGAGCGCGCCGGGCGGGAGGCGCTCCCCGTGGGCCTCGATGACGCGGGCGCGCCAGGCCCGGGCGTGCACCGCGGCGTCGTGGAGGAGCCGCAGCACCTCCCCGCGATCCGGGCCACCCCTCGCGAGGAGCGGCGGGACGAGCCGGGCCGTGACCTCCTCGTGCCAGGGCGCGAGGAGCGGGGCGAGGTCCACGTCCGCGCCGCCGGGGGCGCGGACCTGCCCGAGCCGCGCGAGCCCGAGCGCGTAGCGGAGCGCCGCCTCGTCGGGCTCCGAGAGCCACTCCGCCTCGGAGACGACCGAGCGGACGAGCGCGACCTCTGCGTCGTCGATGGGCTTCGTGCGCGCGCGCTGGGCGTCGAGATCCGGGTCCGGGGGAGCCAAGGCCCCGGAGCTTACTCCAGGAGCAGGATCCGGTAGTCGGCCGGCACGGTGACGACCGCGGTGGCGCCGTCCGGCGTGAAGGTGATCCCGCTCGCCGCGTACGCCCCGACGGCCTCGCCCGCCGTCCCGAGCGGCTGGACGCCGGCGAGCGTCGCCCGGCGCGAGAGGTCGAGGGCGCCGGTCCGGGGGTCGCGGGGGAGCGAGAGCCGGGTGAGGTGCAGCGCCCCGCTCTTCACCGGGCCGGAGACCCAGGCCTCGGCGCCGTTCGGCGTCTCGGCGACGGCGCCGGCGAGGCCGGGCAGCACGGCGAGGAAGGTGGGCGCGGCCCCGTCCTCCGGCACGAAGGCGAGCGCGCCGGTCGTCGCGAGGTCCGCCTCGAGCTTCGGGCAGAGCGCGTCGAAGGGCGCCGGGAAGCCGGCGCCGGCGAGGGCGCAGGGCAGCGTGACGAGGAAGCCGCCCGCGCGGTCGGCGGTGGCCGAGACCGGCGCGGCGGGGAGCGCGACGTCGTGGCCCGCGCCGGACGCGGTGAGCGGGACCACGCGGAGCGACGGCGCGACCGGGCAGAACGCGCGCTGGCAGAGGACGTCGCCCTCGGCGCACTTCGCGCCGGGGCCGGTGCCGCTGCAGGCGAAGGGCAGCCTGCAGGGCTTGCAGGTGGTCGAGAGCGAGCGCGCCGCGACGGCGGTGTCGCCGGCGGAGAGGGTGAGGTCGACCGGGGCCACCCCGAGCTCCTTCGAGGCGCCGGTGCAGGCGAGCGAGTCGAGCCCGCCGACCGGGGAGAGGCAGGCGTCGGAGGAGGCGGTGCCGATGCCGGTGAGGCTGGTGCCGGACACGAGGTAGGTCGGGGCCGAGGTCGGGCCGTAGCGTGCGTGGCCGTCCGGGCCGAGCTGGCCGGAGCGCGCCGGGCCCTGGGCGACGAGGTCCGGGTTGCCGGCGAGCGGCGCGGAGCCGACGATCTCCATCTCCGGCCTCGGCGAGCAGGTGGTGTCCATCTTGAAGGAGGTCACCGCCGCGGAGGCGCCCTGGAGCTTGCCGCCGGTGGACGTGTCGAGGTTCCGGGGCAGGTCGCCCGAGTACGCGAGCGCGCCGTCCCAGCTCTGGCCGGCGGTGGGGTTCTTGACCCAGACCGCGCCGCGGCCGAAGCCGGAGCCGCCGAGCGCGAGCGGGCGGTCGCCGGCGTCGAGCGCGAGCACGAGCTCGGCCGAGCCGGTGTCGAGGAGCGCGGAGGTGCTCGAGACCGAGGTGTGCTCCGCGACCGCGAGCGTGACGAAGGCGTCGACGCCGCCGATCGAGACGGGGGCGATGGTGGTCGAGACCCGGCCGTAGCTCGCGAAGCGGAAGACGGCGCCGGGCGAGGAGAGGGTGGGCGGGAGGACGGTGACGAGGTCGCCGCCGGGCGTGACCGAGAGGACGCGGGTGCCGCCGGTGAAGGGCGCCAGGCCCGCGAAGCCGGGCAGGGCCGCGAAGGCGTTCGAGGAGAGGGGGAGCGAGGCGTCCGGCGCGAGGTCCTCGCCGCAGGCGGTGCCGTTCGGCACCGCGGAGAAGCGCACGAGGTTGCCGCCCACCGCGGCGAGCACGTACCAGCCCCCCACGCCGGTGTACGGCGCCACCGGCGCGAGCGAGAGGGCGCTCGCGGGCAGGCCGGAGATGCCCCGGTGGACCACGCCGGTGAGGAGGTCGACGAGCGCCACCCGCTCGAGGCCGCCGGACCGGTAGCCGATCGCGAGGGCGTCCGCGCCGAGCGAGGACGCGAGCGCGACGGTGTGCACCTCGTCGATGGCGCCGGCCGCGCAGCCGGCGAGGAGGCGCGCCTTCACGGACTGGCCGAGGATGGAGAGCGGCGCCGGTGCGGCCTGCGTCCCGGCGTCGTAGAGGAAGACGTCGTCTCCGGCGGCGTAGACGACGAGGTCGCCCTTCCAGGTCGCCCAGCCGGAGACCTCGCCGCCGGTGGGGCGGACCACGCCGCCCTTCGGCGCGTACTGGGTCCCGGCGGCGCCGAGATCGATCGTGGCGATGAGGGGGACCGAGTCGGCGCCGCGGACCCAGGCGCCGACCGGCGTGCCGAGCTTCGTGAAGAGGACGTGCGGGGAGCGGCAGTCCTTCGGCGTGATGGGCGAGGTGAGGGTGCGCTGCTCGGAGCGGGAGACGATCGCGCCGGTGGAGGAGATGGTGACCTGGCCCAGGCCGACGCGGCCGCGGTCGTCGAGCGCGAGGACCTCGACGAGGAAGTTCGGGCCCGACGGGCTCAGGCGCGCCGCGAGGCTGCCGGGGAGGAGGCCGAGCGGGATGGTGCTCGCCGCGATCCCGGCGTTCGGGTAGACGAGCAGCGCCGAGTCGCCGCCGCCGAACGCGACCGCCACGTCCGCGAAGCCGGTGACCGCGTTGCCGGGCTCCGCCGGCACGACGCCGGCGAGGCCGATCGCGGTCTGGAGGTCGGACACCGAGGTGCCGCGGGGGAGGCCCGGGCCGTCGTAGCGCAGGGCCTTCGCGAGCGTGCCGAAGCCCGCGGAGGTGGTGACGGTGAGGTCGACGTCGCCGGTGGCGCCGAGGACGGGGACCTCGACGACCAGGCGCGTGGCCGAGGTGGAGACCACCCGCGCGGCCTCCCCGCCGACCTGTACCTGCACCTGCTCCTGGAGCTCCGGGAACCCCGAGCCCGCGACCGCGACGCGCTCGCCCGCGAGGACCGGGAGCTTGCTCGGGAGCGCCCGCGCCTCGAGGCCGACCACGGCGACCGTGGAGATCGCCGGAGGGGACGCGCCCGGCACGCCGAGGTCGCGCGAGCAGCCGCTCGAGGTGGCCGCGAGGAGCGCAGTCGTCAGGAGCAGCGAGGCCGGAGCCCGGGTCGGACGCATGGTGATCCACATGCAGGGGATTCTAGAATCTCCGTTCGCACCCCCGCGCCGTGACGGATGCACGGAGGGAGGTATCCCCCCGCGGGGGACGCTCCCAGCCGCCGCCTCTCCCCCCTGACCCAGAGGTCCGCCGCGCGGACCATGGTCCGCGGCGCGGACCGTGGCCCGATCTTGGAATTGCTGGGGCACAGCAGTTCTGCCGCGGCACGGGGCATGAAATGCCGCCGGGCATGACCCTCCCGCGCCAGGTGCTCCCGGGCAAGACCTACCTCTTCACCCGCAGGACGATGCAGCGGCTCTTCCTGCTGACCCCGACGCCCACCATCAGCGCGGCCTTCGGCTACGTCCTCGCGCTCGTGGCCGAGAAGTACGGGATCGAGATTCACGCGTATTGCGTGCTCTCGAACCATTACCACCTCGTTCTCACCGATCCGAAGGGCGTGCTGCCGTGGTTCGCGCAGGAGCTGAACGCGATCCTGGCGCGCTTCCTCAACACGTATCACGGCCGCTTCGAGTCGGCCTGGGCGCCCGGGAGCTACAGCGCGGTCACGCTCCAGTCCGAGGACGACGTCGTCGCGAAGGCGGCGTACACGCTCGCGAACCCGGTGGCGGCCGGCCTCGTGGAGCACGGGCGGCTCTGGCCTGGCCTCTGGTCGGCCCCGGAGTGGATCGGAGGCGAGCCGCGGACGTTCGAGCGGCCAGACATCTTCTTCGACGAGCTCGGCGCCCTCCCGGACGAGGTGGAGCTCCCGCTCGTGCCTCCGCCGGGGCGAAACGCCGACGCCTTCCGGAAGTCGCTCGAGGGTGCGCTCGCGGAGCTCGAGCGCAAGGCCACGCGGAACGACGACGGAACGCGACGCAAGTTCAAGGGCGGCGAAAAGGTCCGCAGGCAGCGCTGGTGGCAGCACCCCGGAGAGCGCGCGCCGGCGGGGCAGCTCAACCCCAAGGTGGCGGCGCGCGACAAGTGGCGGCGGATCCAGGCGCTCCAGGACCTGCAGGGGTTCTGGGACGCCTACGAGGCGGCGCTGGAGCGGTTCTGCTCGGGGCTGCGCCAGACCGTGTTCCCACCCGGCACCTGGCTCATGCACGTGAACGTCGGCGCGGCGCGCGCGCCGGCCACGTAGCAGCGAGCCCGCACCATTCTCGCGCGAGTGCGACCGCCCGGCGGTGCCGGAGCGGTCTGCCTGCGTTCGGGCGAGACCATCATTCACGGAGCGCGAACGGTCCCGCGCTCGTCCAGGCGGGTCCTCTATTCACACCAAGGAGGGGTCACGGCTCGGGCGGAACGCCCCCGCGGCTGCCCGTTCGGCCCCGCCCTCCCCCCTTACTCTGGGCCCGGGGGGGAGGAGGGCAGGGGAGGAGGGCCCTGCTAGCGCACCACGGCGTCGAACGCGGCGCGGACGGCGCCGGTCACCCTGGCGTACTCCGCGAGGAAGCGCTCGCCGGGCTCGGGCCCGGCCCAGCCGAGCCGGCGCGCGAGCTGGGCGAGCGGGGCGCCGCCCTCCGGGAGGTGATCGATCGCGAAGTCGTGGACGATCCGCAGGCGGAGCTCGACGCGGCGCAGGAACTCGTAGCCGCGGGCGAGCGCGCGGTGAGGATCCTCCGCCAGCAGGCCAGCCTCGCGCAGGCGGGCGAGGGCGACGGGGGTGGTGGGGGTGCGGACGGACGGGTGCGAGTGGCCGTGCAGGAGCTGCAGGAACTGGGCGGCGAACTCGACGTCCACGAGCCCGCCGTGCCCGGTCTTCGGGTTCCGGCCCCGCGACGCCTCCTTCCCGATCTCGCTCTCCATCCGCTCGCGCATCCGCCGGATCTCCCCGGCGAGCGCGGCGCGGTCGGGCCGGGGCGCGTACACCACCGGCTGGATCACCCGCTCCTCGACCTCCCGGAACGGCGCCGGATCCCCGGCCACGTGGCGCGCGCGGAGCAGCGCCTGGTGCTCCCACGTCTGCGACCGCACCCCGCCCACCGCGGCCCCGTCGCCGAGGTGGTACCGGGTGAACCCGTCGACGCCGACCACGAGCGCGCCCTGGTTCCCGGAGGGCCGCAGCCGGGTGTCGATCTGGTACAGCCGCCCCTCGCGCAGCGGCATCTGCAGGAACGCGAGGAACCGCTGCGCGATCCGCGCGTACGCGTGGTGCAGCTCCGGTCCGGCCTCCCGCGGGTACAGGAAGATGAGATCCAGGTCGGAGTGGTACCCGAGCTCCCGGCCGCCGAGCTTCCCCATGCCCACCACGCACAGCCGCCCCGGCGGCGCCCCGCCGCGCGCCCGCGCCTCGCGCTCCGCGGCGTCGAGGCACCGGTCGAGGCACGCCTCGGCGAGCGCGGTCAGCTGCGCCGCCACCGGCTCGAGCTCGAGCGTGCCGGCGATGTCCGAGAGGCCGATCCGCAGGATCTCCTCGTTGCGGTACCGGCGCAGCTCGCCGAGCTCGTCCTCGAGCCGCACGTCGATGCCGTCGGCCGGCCCGGACGGGAGCGCGAGGAGCCGCTCGTCGAGCTCGCGCCGGAACGCCTCCGCCCCCTTCACCTCCACCCGGCCCTCGCGCAGCAGCGCGTCGATGAGCTCCGGGTGCCGGAGGAACCGCTTCGAGAGGAAGTCGGAGGTGCCGAACAGCGAGAGGAGGAGGCGCGACACCTGCCGCCGCTCGCGGAGCACGGTGAAGTACGGCTCCGGGTTCCGGAGCGCGGCGGAGAAGTCGGCGAGGTGCGCGAGCGCCTGGTCCGGGTCGGGCGTGCCGAGCGCGTCCTCGAGGAGGGCGACCGCCGCGTGGACGTCGCCGAGCCGCCCGAACGGCGTGCGCCGCCGCGCCATCGCGTCGATCGCCGCGAGCGCGCGCTCCGGGTCGGCGAGCCCGCGCCGCGTCGCGATCGCGGCGCGCCGGTCGGCGGCGACCTCCGGGTCCGCGAGGAGCGCGAGCTCCGGGTCGAGCTTCGGCGCGTCGGCGCCCGCGGCGCCGAGCAGCCCGCCGAACAGCTCCGCCACCCGGTCGCGGTGGAGCCCGAGCGCCTGCTCGAACGCGGCCTCGCTCGCGTAGCCCATCGAGCGCGCGAGCGGCAGCCGCTCCCCGGGCGGCGGCAGGCGGTGCGTCTGCGCGCCCTCCACCATCTGCACCCGGTGCTCGGCGCGGCGCAGGAAGAGCCAGGCGTCGGCGAGCCGGTCCCGGTCCCGCACCGGGACGATGCCGGCGAACAGCAGCCGGTCCAGCGCCGGGATCACCGAACGCTCGCGCAGCGCGCGCCCCTCCTTGCGCCCCCCGTGCAGCAGCTGCAGCGCGGACACGAAGAACTCGATCTCCCGGATCCCGCCGCGCCCGAGCTTCAGGTCCTCGCGCCCCTCCGCGCCGGCGCGCGCGTCGATGCGCGCCTTCATCGCGTGGATCTCCTGCACCACCTCGAGGTCCAGGCTCGAGCGGAACACGAACGGCTCGAGCCCGCGCAGGAGCTCCTCGCCCACCGCGACGTCGCCCGCCGCGGCGCGGGCCTTCACGAGCGCGTTGCGCTCCCAGCTGCGGCCGAAGGTCTCGTAGTAGAGGCCGGCGGCCCGGACGCTGTTGACGATGGGGCCGTTCTGCCCGTCCGGCCGCAGGTTGAGGTCGACGCGGAAGACGTAGCCGTCCTCGGTGGGCCGGTTGATGGCCTCGGTGACGTGCTCGGCGAGCTTCGCGTAGTAGGCGAAGTGCGTGGTCGACCGCTCGCCGCCCACGCCCGCGGTCTGCCCGTCGGGCCCGTAGACGTAGACGAGGTCGACGTCGGAGGAGAAGTTGAGCTCCCGCGCGCCGAGCTTCCCCATCGCGATGGCGCAGAAGCCGCTGCCGTACGGCGCCCCCTCGAACCCGGCCGGCGCGCCGTGACGCAGGCGCAGGCGCCGCTCGTGGAACCGGATGGCGGCGTCGAGGCAGGCGCAGGCGAGCGCCGAGAGCTCGCCGGTCACCTCCGTCACCCGCGCGCGCCGCAGATCCCGGAGCGCGATCCGCACCACCTCCCGCGCGCGCAGCCGGCGCAGCAGCCGGTGGAACCCGGCGACGTCGTCGGGCGCGAGCCTGCGCACGGCGCGCTCGAGCACGCGCCTCAGATTCCGCCTCCGCCCGCGGCCGCGCGAGCCGGCGCGGCCGCGCGGCGCGCCAGAGCAGGTGCGGGGCGCGGGCGAGCAGGGTGGCGACGAGCGCGGAGGAGCCGCACAGCAGCGCGAGCGCCTCGAGGAGATCGCGCCGGCCCGGCAGCGCGCCCGCCGCGTCGAGGTAGCGCTCCACGCCCGCGAGCGCGAGGTCGGGGTCGGCGGTCAGCCGGCACGCCTCGAGGAGCTCCGCCGAGGACGGGCCGAGCCGCCGCTCGAGGCGATGGACGCGCTCCGCCGAGGCGGGCGCGAGGTCCGCCGCGGGGACGCCGGGGAGGAGGTGCGTCTCGGCCACGGCCGCGGCTTCCCGTCAGGCCCCGTCGCCCGCGTCGCCGTCGCCCTCGCCGTCGTCGCCGGCGGGCACGCCGCGGCCGGCGCGGGAGAGGCCGTGCTGCTTGATCTTCTTGTGCAGGTTGGTGCGCTCGACGCCCAGGGCCTGCGCGGCCTGGGTGATGTTCCAGTCGTGCTCCTCGAGCTTCTTCAGGATGTAGTCGCGCTCGACGAGATCCCGGAGCTCCCGGAGCGGGACCTCGCCGTAGCGGGACAGGTCCGCCGCGCCCGCGGGCACCGCCGCCGCGGCGGCCGCCGCCGGCCGCGGGCCCACCACCTCCGGCACGTCCGCGACGCCGATGCGGTCGCCGCCCATGATCACCATCCGCTCGCACACGTTCCTGAGCTCGCGCACGTTGCCCGGCCAGCGGTACGCCTTGAGCCGCTCGTAGACCGGCGGCTCGACCGGCTTCGGCCTCAGGCCGTTCTCCCGGGTCGCGAGCTGGAAGAAGCGCTCGGCGAGGAGCGGCACGTCCTCGAGCCGCTCGCGCAGGGCCGGCGAGCGGAGCGGCACCACGTTGAGCCGGAAGAAGAGGTCCTCGCGGAAGTTCCCCTCCCGCACCTCCGCCTCGAGGTCCTTGTTGGTCGCGGCCACCACCCGCACGTCCACCGAGATGGCGCGCTCGGAGCCGACCCGGGTGATCTCGCCGGTCTGGAGCGCGCGCAGCACCTTCGCCTGGGCGGAGGCGCTCATGTCCCCGATCTCGTCGAGGAACAGCGTGCCGCCGTGGGCCACCTCGAACTGGCCGCGGCGCCGTGAGGCGGCGCCGGAGAAGCTGCCCTTCTCGTGGCCGAAGAGCTCGCTCTCGATGAGCTCGGAGGGGATCGCCGCGCAGTTCACCTTCACGAACGGCCCGCCCGCGCGCTTCGACAGCCGGTGGATCTCGGCGGCGATGAGCTCCTTGCCGGTGCCGGACTCGCCGGTGACGAGCACGCGCCCCTGCGACGGCGCCACCCGGCCGATCTGCTCCTTCAGGGCCTGCATGGCGGGGCTCTCGCCCAGCATCTCGTCGGAGAACCGCCGGTCGCGCGACGACAGCGTGGCGACCTTCTCCTCGAGCGCCCTGCGGGAGAGGGCGTTCTTCACCGAGACGAGCACGCGGTCGCGGTCGACCGGCTTCGAGAAGAAGTCGGTGGCGCCCCGCTTCACGGCGTCGACCACGTCGCTCGTGTCGGCGTGCCCGCTGATCATGATGACCGGCAGGTCCCGCCACACCTCGCGGGCCTTCGAGAGCAGGGTGAGGCCGTCCATGCCCGGCAGGCGGATGTCGAAGATCCCGAGGTCGGTGGGTTCGGCCTGCAGCACCTCGAGCGCCTGCTCGGCGCTCTCGGCCTCCGAGACGGCGTACCCCTCGCCCTCGAGGATCATGCGCAGCGTGCGGCGGATGTTCTTCTCGTCGTCGACGACGAGGACGGTGGACGGGCCGGGATCCATGGGGCGCGGATGATAGCGCGGCCCCCTGCCCAGCGGCTACGACCGCGCCACGCGCCCGCCCGGCTGCGAGGCCGGCCGGGACAGCACCACCAGCGAGCGGGCCTCGACCGGGACCGTCCCCCGCGCCGCCACGTGGTCGCGCTTCGCGTCGGAAGCCCCCGCGGTGTCGACCAGGATCTCCCACTCCTCGCCCCAGGTCACGTCGGGCAGCCGGTAGGTCACCGGCTCCGGCGCGGCGTTGATGAGCACGAGCAGCGTGTCGCCCACGATCCGCACGCCGCGCTCGTCGGGGGTCGCGATGGCGTCCCCGCCGAGGAGGAACGCGAGCGAGCGCGCGTAGGGCTTCGTCCAGTCGTCCGGGCGCATCTCGTCGCCGTCGGGCCGGAACCAGGCGAGGTCCTTCAGCGACGAGTCCCACAGCTGGGCGCCGCGGAAGAAGCGGCGGCGCTGCAGCACCGGCTGCGAGAGCCTGAGGCGGATCATCCGCCGCACGAAGCCCAGGAACGCGCGGCGCCGGTCGTCGAGGTCCCAGTCGAGCCACGAGAGCGCGTCGTCGTGGCAGTAGGCGTTGTTGTTCCCGCCCTGCGTCTTCATGAGCTCGTCGCCGGCCGAGATCATCGGGACGCCCTGCGACACGAGGAGCGTGCCGAGGAGGTTCCGCATCTGCCGGTCCCGGAGCGCGTTCACCGCGGGGTCGTCGGTCTCGCCCTCCACCCCGCAGTTCCAGGCGTGGTTCTCGTCGGTCCCGTCGCGGTTGCCCTCGCCGTTCGCCTCGTTGTGCTTGTGCTCGTAGGTGACGAGATCGCGCAGGGTGAAGCCGTCGTGCGCGGTCACGAAGTTCACCGACGCGTAGATCTTCCGGCCCGCCGCCTCGTAGAGGTCGGCGGAGCCGGTGAGCCGGTAGCCGAGCTCCCGCGCCACGTCCCAGTCGCCCTTCCACAGCCGCCGCACGACGTCGCGGTAGCGGCCGTTCCACTCCGACCAGCGCACCGGGAAGCCGCCGACCTGGTACCCGCCCGGCCCGACGTCCCAGGGCTCCGCGATGAGCTTCACCCGCTCGAGCACCGGGTCCTGGTGCACGGCGGCGAGGAACCGCGACGCGGGATCGAAGGCCTCCGGGTCCCGGGCGAGCGCGGCGGCGAGGTCGAAGCGGAACCCGTCGACGTGCATCTCCTCGACCCAGTAGCGGAGCGAGTCCATGACGAGCTTCAGCGTCTGGGGGTCGGTCGTGTCGAGGGTGTTGCCGGTGCCGGTCACGTCCCACGAGAACCGCGGGTTCTCCGGGGAGAGCCGGTAGTAGGTCCGGTTGTCGAGGCCCTTCAGGGAGAGCGTCGGCCCGAGGTGGTTGCCCTCGGCGGTGTGGTTGTAGACGACGTCGAGGAGCACCTCGAGCCCGGCGCGGTGGAGCGCCTTCACGAGCTCCTTGAACTCCTCGACCTGCTGCCCTCCGCTCTCGCGCGCGTAGCGCTGCTCCGGGGCGAAGTAGCCGAGGGTCGAGTAGCCCCAGTAGTTGGTGAGCCCGCGCCCGCGCAGGAACGGCTCCTCGGCGTACTCGTGCACCGGCAGGAGCTCGACGGCGGTGACCCCGAGCTTCACGAGGTGGTCGATGGCGGGCGGGGAGGCGAAGCCGCTGTAGGTGCCGCGGAGCTCCGGGGGCACGCCGGGGTGGCGCTGCGTGAACCCCTTCACGTGGACCTCGTAGACGATCGAGCGGTGCCACGGGGTCCGCGGCGGCCGGTCGTCGCCCCAGTCGAACGCCTCGCCGTCGCAGACGATCGAGCGCGGCATCCACGGGGCGCTGTCGCGCTCGCACGGCACGAGGTCCTCGTCGGCGCCGCCGAGCGGGTACCCGAAGACCGGCCCGTCCAGGTCGACCTCGCCGGAGATCGCGCGCGCGTACGGGTCGACGAGCAGCTTCGCCGGGTTGAACCGGAGCCCCTCCGCCGGCGCGTAGGGGCCGTGCGCCCGGTAGCCGTAGGGCGTCCCGAGCTTCACGCCCGGCAGGTAGCCGTGGAAGACGTGCCCGGTGCGCTCGCGCAGGCGGACGCGCCGGGTCTCGCGGCGGTGGTCGGCGGGGTCGTAGAGGCACAGCTCGATCCGCTCGGCGTCGCGCGAGAAGACCGCGAAGTTGACGCCGCCGGCGTCGAGCGTGGCCCCGAGGGGGAAAGGTCGCCCCGGCCAGACCGCGGGCTCTTCCATACGCTCCCAGGTTGGCCACGCGGCGGCGGGGCGGCAGGGCGGCTCAGGAGGGCCGCCCGACGCCGAACCACCGGAAGCCGGCCTCGCGCACCTCGGCCGGATTCGAACACGTTCCGCCCGTCGAAGATCACCGGCTCCTTCATGAGCGCGCGCATGCGCTCGAGATCGGGCGTGCGGAACTCGCTCCACTCGGTGACCACGAAGAGCGCGTCGGCGCCCTCGAGCGCCTCGTAGGGCCCCGGCGCGAGCCGGATCCGGTCGCCGAACCGCGCCCGCGCGCGCAGGCCCGCCACCGGGTCGAACGCCTGGACCCGCCCGCCCTTCGCGAGCAGGCCCTCCACCACCTCGAGCGCGGGCGCCTCCCGGAGGTCGTCGGTGCGCGGCTTGAAGGCGAGCCCCCACACCGCGAAGGTCCGCCCGGCCAGGTCGCCGAAGTGGCGCACCGCGCGCGTGACGAGGAGCCGCTTCTGCCGCTCGTTCGTCTTCTCCACCGCGCGCAGGAGGTCGAGGTCCAGGCCGGCGCGGCGGGCGGTCGCGACGAGCGCCTTCACGTCCTTCGGGAAGCAGGAGCCGCCGTAGCCGATGCCGGGGAAGAGGAACGGGTAGCCGATGCGGCGGTCCGCGCCCATCCCGCGCCGGACCTGCTCGACGTCGGCCGAGAGCCGCTCGCAGAGGAGCGCGATGTCGTTCATGAACGAGATCCGCGTCGCCAGCATCGCGTTCGAGGCGTACTTCACCATCTCGGAGGAGCGCGGATCGATGAAGAGGATTGGCCGCTCGGTGCGCACGAACGGCGCGTAGAGCTCCCGGAGCAGCCGGCGGGCGCGATTGGAGCGCGCCCCCACCACGACCCGGTCCGGCTTCTGGAAGTCCTCGAGCGCCGCGCCCTCCTTCAGGAACTCCGGGTTCGAGGCCACCTCGACCTCGGCCCGGGCCCGCCGCTCGACGAGCGCCTGCAGGCGGTCGCAGGTGCCGACCGGTACGGTGCTCTTCACGGCGAGCACCGTCGCGTGCCTCGCGTGCCGGGCGACGTCCTCCGCCGCGGCGACGACCTGGTCGAGGTCGGCCTCGCCCTGGTCCCCCTCCGGCGTGCCGACCGCGAGGAACACGACCTTCGACCGGGCCACGGCCTGGGCGGCGTCGGCCGTGAAGCGGAGCCGGCCCTCCTTCAGGTTGCGCGCGACGAGCTCCTCGAGGCCGGGCTCGTGGATGGGGACCCGCGCAGCCTGCAGCCCGGCGATCCGCGCCTCGTCCACGTCCACGATCCAGACGTCGTTCCCGGACTCCGCGAGGCACGTCCCCGTGACGAGCCCCACGTAGCCGGCCCCGATCACCGCCACCTTCATGTGGCCGTCCTCGTCGCGCCCCGCGCCGCGCGGCGGCCCCGCCGGCCCGGCGCGCGCGCCTCCGCCACGTAGCCCTCGAGCGCCTCGGCGCGGTGCGCGGCGGTGTGCTCGGCGAGCACGCGCCGCCGGGCGCGCTCCCCGAGGGCCCGCCGCGCCTCCTCCGGCATCGTGTCGAGCACCTCGATGACGTCCGCCGCCCCGTGCGCCACCAGGAGCTCGCGCCCGGGCGCGAACACCGAGGAGAGCCCGGGCCAGGGATCCGAGATGACCGGGACGCCGCAGGCCGCGGCCTCGAAGAGCCGCACGCTCGGCGACCACCCGGCGCGGACCATGTCGGCGCGCGTGACGTTCAGCGTGAACCGCTGCGACGCGTAGAACGCGGCGTGCTCGGCGGGCGGGAGGTGCTCCACCCGCGCGACGTTCGCGGGCCAGGCGATCGAGGGCGGGTACTGGGCGCCCGCGACGACGCAGGCGAGCCCCGGCCGGCGGCGCGCCGGCTCGCAGAGGAGCGCGTCGAGCGCGGGCTGGCGGTCGGCGCCGTAGGTGCCGAGGTAGCCGAGGTCGTAGCGCGGCGGCGCGGCGGACGGCCGGTGCAGCTCGGGGTCGGCGGAGCAGTAGAGCGCCCGCGCGCGCGGCGCGCCGAGCCGGCCCTCGAGCCGGGCGAGGGCGGGGCCGCCGGTGAAGGAGAGGTACAGGTCGTAGCCGGGGACGAGCGCGGCCGAGAGGTAGGCGCAGTCGCCGCGCTCGAGCGCCGCGAGCGTCACCGGCGTGTCGATGTCGTAGAATGCGGTCACGCCGCGGGCGAGCTCCTGCACGAGCCGGCCCACGGCGACGCCCTCCTGCACGTAGGAGCCCACGACGACGAGGTCCGCCTGGCGGATCGCCGGGCCGAACCGGTCGCGGAGCTCGTCCACCGACCGGTAGAGCGCGGTCGAGGCGTACGGCGGCGCGGGCAGATCCCGGTTCGCCGCGTACCAGGGCACGTCGCGCTCGAGGAAGCGCACCCGGTGGCCGCGCGCGGCGAGCGCCCTGAGGAGCGCGCGGTAGGTGGTGGCGTGGCCGTTGCCCCACGAGGAGGTGATCGAGAGGCCGATGAAGAGGGCGTCGAGGGCGGCGCTCATGCGGCGGACCGACCGCCCTTCACCCCGAGCGCGCGTTCGACCACCTCCGCCCGGAGCGCGTAGGTGTGCCCGGCGAGCACCCGCCGCCGGGCGGCCTCGCCGATGCGCCGCGCACGCGCGGGCTCGAGCCCCGCGACGAGCTCGGCCACCTCGGCCCCGTCGCGGGCGACGAGGACCTCCTCGCCCGGCGCGAGGAACGCCTCGAGCCCCACCCAGGCGTCGGTGACGAGGCAGGCCCCGGCCCCGGCCGCCTCGAAGACGCGCGTCGCCGGGGAGTGGCCGTTCGAGGCCATCCCGTCGCGCGACACGTTGAGGACCGCGAGCGGCGTCCGGTTGAACGCGTTGTGATCGGCGGTGCCGACGTGGCCGAGGACGCGCACGTTGGCGGGCCGCGGCTTGTCGCCCCAGCCCGAGCCGGCGAGCAGGAAGGCGCGGCCGGGCAGCCGCGAGGCCGCGCCGAGGAGGAAGTCGTCGACGCGCGCCTCCCGATCGGGCAGCCGGTTCCCGAGGAACGCGAGGTCGCAGGCGAAGCGCGGGTCGGGCGGCACCGGGTGGTGCGTCTCGGGGTCGAGCGCGTTGTAGACCGGCACGCAGCCCCGGGCGCCGAGGGCCAGGTAGCGGTGCACCACCGGCGGGCCGCCGCCGTAGGTGAACACGAGGTCGTAGCGGGGCAGGAGCGCCCGCCAGGGATTGGTGGGGTCGCGCTCGGCCCGGTCGAGCGTCGCGGGCGCGTCGACGTCCCAGAACGCGATCCGCCCGCCCGGGCGGCGCGCCTCGGGGAGGAGCGCCTCGAGCCGCGCGTCGTCCACGCCGAGGCCGCTCGCCTTCACGACGAGATTGTCGTGGGCGGCCTCCTCGAGGCACCGCTCGAGGGCCCCGGGAGCGCCCGGATCCCACACGACCGAGCGCGCCCAGTCCGGCGCGGGGATGTCGCGGTGCCGCTGCCGGTCCCAGGCGTCGGGCTCGTAGAACGTGAGCGCGTGGCCGCGGGCGGCCAGCGCCCGGCCGAGGCCCCGGTAGTAGGTCGCCGCCCCGTTCCAGTAGGCGGAGACCAGGGACGAGACGAAGAAGGAGATGCGCAGGCGATCGGGCATGGCGAAAGGGGTGGCCCGGCCGGGCGCACCCCGTTCACCGAATGTGTGCTCGTCTCCTCGCTCGGAGCACTCCCCCCCAGGTGGCCCGGTTGCTCCCATGCGGGGTGGCGTTGCCCCGCTCGCTCGGACGCCCAAGTTTCCCGGTGCATGACCGCACGCAGCGTCCTGATCACGGGTGGCGCGGGCTTCATCGGCTCCCACCTCGCCGACCACCTGCTCGCGAGCGGCCACGCCGTCCGCGCGCTCGACGACCTCTCACCTCAGGTGCACGGCGAGGCGCGCGCGCGCCCGGCCTACCTCGACCCCGCGGTGGAGCTCGTCGTGGGCGACGTGCGCGACCCCGAGGCGGTGCGCCGCGCGCTGCGCGGCATCGACGCCGTCGTCCACCTGGCCGCCGCGGTGGGCGTCGGCCAGTCGATGTACGAGGTCGATCGCTACGTGTCGGTGAACGCGCACGGCACCGCGGTCCTCCTGCAGGCGCTCGTCGAGCGGCCGGTCGAGCGCCTGGTGGTGGCCTCCTCCATGAGCCTCTACGGGGAGGGGCTCTACCGGGACGGCGCCGGCCGGCCCGTCCACGGCGGGCGCACGCGCCGCCAGCTGCTCGCGCGACGCTGGGAGCCGCTCGGCGAGGACGGCCAGCCGCTCGCGCCGGTGGCGACGCCCGAGACGAAGGCCCCGGCGCTCGCGTCGATCTACGCGCTCTCGAAGTTCGACCAGGAGCGGATGTCGCTCCTCGTCGGCGAGGCCTACGGCATCCCCACCGTCGCGCTCCGCTTCTTCAACGTGTTCGGCACCCGCCAGGCGCTCTCGAACCCGTACACCGGCGTGCTCGCCATCTTCGCCGCCCGCCTCCTCAACGGGCGCAGCCCCCTCGTGCATGAGGACGGCCTGCAGCGCCGCGACTTCGTGGCGGTGGGCGACGTCGCCGCGGCCTGCCGGCTCGCGCTCGTCGCGGAGCGCGCCGCGGGCCAGGTGATCAACGTCGGCAGCGGGCGCAGCCGCACCGTGCTCGAGGTGGCGCGCATGCTCGCCGCGGCGGTCGGGCGGGAGGACCTCCTCCCCGAGATCACGCAGCGCTTCCGGGTGGGGGACATCCGGCACTGCTTCGCCGACGTCACCCGGGCCCGGGAGCTGCTCGGCTTCGAGCCGCGGGTCGAGTTCGAGGACGGGCTCGTCGAGCTCGCGGGCTGGCTGGAGGGGCAGATCGCGCACGACCGGGTGGGCGAGGCGTCCGCGGAGCTCGCGGCGCGGGGGCTCACGCTGTGAACGACGATCTCGTCCTCGTGGCCGGCGGCGCCGGCTTCGTCGGCTCCAACCTCGCGCACCGGCTCGCCGCGGGCGGCGCCCGCGTGCGGGTGCTCGACGACCTCTCCCGCCCGGGCGTGGAGCGCAACCTCGCGTGGCTCCGGGCCGAGCACGGCGACCTCGTGGAGCCGCTCGTCGCCGACGTCCGCGACCCGGTGGCGGTCGACGAGGCGGTCGACGGCGCGACCGCGGTCTTCCAGCTCGCCGCCCAGGTCGCGGTGACCACCTCGCTCGAGGATCCGATCCACGACTTCGAGGTGAACGCGCGCGGCACGCTCAACCTGCTCGAGGCGGCGCGCCGCCGGCGGCCGGCGCCCTTCTTCCTCTACACCTCCACGAACAAGGTCTACGGCGCGCTCGGCGACGTCGCGCTCGTGGACCTCGGCCGCCGCTACGCGCCCGCCGAGCCGACGCTCCGCCGCGGGATCTCGGAGGCGCGGCCGATCGCGTTCCACTCGCCCTACGGCTGCTCGAAAGGCGCGGCCGAGCAGTACGTGCTCGACTGGGCGCACACGTTCGGCGTGCCCGCGACCGTCTTCCGGATGAGCTGCATCTACGGCCCCCGGCAGTGGGGCACCGAGGACCAGGGCTGGGTGGCGCACTTCCTCATGGAGGCGCGGCGGGGCCGGCGGCTCACGTTCTACGGCGACGGCAAGCAGGTGCGGGACCT
The DNA here is from genome assembly GCA_047602405.1 of Anaeromyxobacteraceae bacterium. Lineage (GTDB taxonomy): Bacteria > Myxococcota > Myxococcia > Myxococcales > Anaeromyxobacteraceae > Anaeromyxobacter. The sequence continues at coordinate 3,124,132 of JASGHJ010000002.1, read as the reverse complement.
CCTCTTCGTCGACGACCTCGTGGACGCGATGCTCGCGGCGCGGGCCCGGCCGCGCGAGGTCGCCGGGCGGGCGTTCAACGTCGGCGGCGGCCCCGCCAACGCCGTGAGCCTCGTGGAGCTCGTCGAGCTCATCGGGCTCCTCCGCGGCGAGGACGTGGGGGTGGACTTCGACGACTGGCGGGTGGCGGACCAGCGCTGGTACGTGTCGGATCCCGCGGCGCTCGGTGCCGCGACGGGCTGGGCGCCGCGCACGCCGGTGCGGGCCGGGCTCGCGCGCCTCGACGGGTGGCTCGATGGGTGGCTCCCTCCCGCCGAGGACGTGCGTTCGCTCGGGATGGACGGTCCGGCGGGGCAGGGTGGCACGGCCTCCGGGAGCGACCCGCAGCCGGGGGCGGCGGCCCCGTGACTTCCATGCGCGCCGCCGTGCTCGCCGGCCCCCGTCGGTTCGAGCTCCACGAGGTGCCGCTCCCGGAGCCGGGGCCGGGCGAGGTCCGCGTGCGCCTCGAGGGCTCCGGCGTCTGCGGCTCGAACCTCGTGCCCTGGCAGGGCCGGCCGTGGTTCCGGTACCCGTTCCGCGCCGGGGCGCCGGGCCACGAGGGCTGGGGCCGCGTCGAGGCGCTCGGGGCCGGCGTCGCGGGCCTGCGGGAGGGCGACCGCGTCGCGCTCCTCTCCGGCCACGCGTTCGCCGAGGCGGACGTCGCGCCGGCCGATCGGCTCATCCCGCTGCCCGAGGCCGTGCGCGGGCCGTTCCCGGGCGAGGCGCTCGGCTGCGGCGTGAACGTCTTCCAGCGCTGCCGGGTGCGGCCGGGCGAGGTCGTGGCGGTCGTCGGGGCGGGGTTCATCGGGCTCACGGTCTGCCGCCTCGCCGCGGCGGCCGGGGCGATCGTGATCGCGGTCTCGCGGCGGGGCGCGGCGCTCGCCCACGCGCGCGGGCAGGGCGCGTCCGCCGCGGTGCCGAGCGTCGATCCCGCCGAGGCGATCGCGTCGGTGGAGGCCATCGCAGGGCCGCGCGGGTGCGACGTCGTGGTCGAAGCCGTCGGGGACCAGCGCTCGCTCGACCTCGCGACCGCGCTCGTGCGGGAGGGCGGCCGGCTGGTCATCGCGGGCTTCCACCAGGACGGCACGCGGACGGTGGACCTCGGCGCCTGGAACTGGCGGGGCCTCGAGATCGTGAATGCGCACGAGCGCGACCCGGCCGTGCAGCGGGCCGGGCTCGCGGCGGCCGTCGAGGCGGTGGCCGCGGGCCGGCTCGATCCGTCCCGCCTCTACACCGCGTTCACGCTCGACCGGCTCGACGAGGCGTTCCTCGCGATGGAGGAGCGGCCGGGCACGTTCGTGAAGGCGGTGGTGACGCCGTGACGCCCGCCGCCCCCGCCGCGGCCGTCGCCGCCGCCCCGCGCCTCGGCTTCCTCGGGGTGGGGTGGATCGGCCGCCACCGGATGCGCGCGCTCCTCGAGGCGGGCGTGGCGCGCGCCGTGGCCCTCGTCGACACCTCCGAGGACGCCGCGCGGGCCGCGCTCGCCGAGGCGCCGGGCTGCGAGCGCGCGGGCTCGCTCGACGACCTCCTCGCCCGGGGCGTCGACGGGGTCGTCGTCGCGACGCCCTCGGCCCTGCACGCGGACCAGGCGGTGCGCGCGCTCGAGGCGGGCGTCCCCGTCTTCTGCCAGAAGCCGCTCGGGCGGAGCGCGGCGGAGGCGCGGCGGGTGGTGGACGCGGCGCGCGCGGCCGACCGGCTCCTCGGCGTCGACCTCTCCTACCGGCACGTCGCCGGGCTCGCCCGCCTCCGGGACGACGTGCGGGCCGGGGCGCTCGGCGAGGTCTACGCGGCGCGGCTCGCGTTCCACAACGCCTACGGCCCGGACAAGGCGTGGTTCCGCGACCCGGCCCTCTCCGGTGGCGGCTGCCTCGTCGACCTCGGCATCCACCTCGTCGACCTCGCGCTCTGGGTGCTCGGCGATCCGGAGGTCCGCACCGCGACGGCGTCCCTGCACGCGGGCGGGCGGCCGGTGAAGGCGGGGGCGCCAGGCGTCGTGGAGGATCACGCCGTGGCGCTGCTCGAGCTCGGGAACGGCGCCACGGTCGAGCTCGCCTGCTCCTGGTGGCTCCCCGCCGGGCGGGACTGCGAGCTCGAGGTCGCGTTCTACGGCACGCGGGGCGGGGCGGTGCTCCGCAACGTGGAGGGCTCGTTCCTCGACTTCGCGCTCGACCGCACGCGGGGGACCGCGCGCGAGCGGGTCGCCTCGCCCCCCGACGCGTGGGGCGGGCGGGCCGCGGTCGCCTGGGCGCGGGCGCTCGCGGCGGGCGGACGGTTCGATCCCGAGGTCGCGTCGGTGGTGAAGGTGCAGGCCACGCTCGACCGCCTCTACGGGCGGTGACGCAGCGGGCGCATCCGGAGAGGAGTCGGCGATGAAGGTGCTCGTGGTGGCGGACGCCGTGGGCGGCGTGTTCACGTGGGCGATGGAGCTCGCCCGCGCGCTGCGCGCGCGCGGCGTCGAGGTGGTGCTCGCGACCGAGGGGGCGCGGCTCGCGCCCGATCAGCGGCTGCAGGTGCTCGCGGTGGAGGGGCTCGCCCACGAGGAGGGCTACTTCCGGCTGGAGTGGATGCCCGACCCGTGGGCGCACGTGGCGGCCGCCGGCCGCTGGCTCCTCGACCTCGAGCGCCGCCACCGGCCCGACGTCGTGCACCTCTCGTCCTACGCGCACGGCGCGCTCCCGTTCCGCGCGCGCAAGGTGCTGACCGCGCACTCCTGCGTGCCCTCGTGGCTCGAGGCGGTCCGCGGGGAGGCGCCCGGGCCGGAGTGGGACCGCTACCGGCGCGAGGCCCGGGCGGGCCTGCTCTCGGTCCACGCGATCGCGGCGCCGACCCGCGCGATGGCGCAGGCGCTGCAGCGCCACCACGGGCCCATCCCCGAGCCGGTGATCGTGCCGAACGGCCGGACCGCCCGCCGGTTCCTGCCCGGCACGAAGCAGCCGCTCATCGCCGCGGCGGGGCGCGTCTGGGACGAGGCGAAGAACGTGGCGCTCCTCGTGCGGCTCGCCCCGCGCCTCGCCTGGCCCGTCGCGGTCGCGGGCGAGCAGGTCGCGCCCGGGGCGCCCCCGCCGCCGCTCCGCCCCAACGGCCCCGGCGCGCGCCTGCTGGGCCGGCTGCGCGAGCCGGAGCTCGCGGCCTGGCTCGGGCGCTCCTCGATCTTCGTGCACCCCGCGCGCTACGAGCCGTTCGGCCTCGCGGTGCTCGAGGCGGCGCTCGCGGGCAACGCGCTCGTGCTCGGCGACATCCCGAGCCTCAGGGAGGTCTGGGGCGACGCCGCGGTCTACGTGACGCCGGACGACGAGGCCGGGCTGGCGTCCGCGCTCGGCGCGCTCATCACGGAGCCGCGCCGCCGTGCCGCGCTCGCGCTCCGCGCCCGCACGCGCGCGCTCTCCTACGACCCTGGCCGGATGCTCGAGGGGACCCTCGCGCTCTACCGGCGCGCCGTGACCTCGCGCCCCGCCGTGCGCGAGGAGGCGCGCCCTTGAGGTTCGCGCTCTTCGTCCACTCGCTGCGCTCCGACTGGAACCACGGGAACGCCCACTTCCTGCGCGGGGTCGCCTCCGAGCTCGTCGCGCGCGGCCACGAGGTGGTCGCCCACGAGCACGCCGCCGCCTGGAGCGCGGTGAACCTCGCCCGCGACGAGGGCGCGAGCGCGCTCGAGGCGTGGCGCGCCGCCTACCCGGAGCTCACCGCCCACGTCCACGAGGACCCGGCCACGCTCGACCTCGAGCACGCGCTCCGCGGGGTGGACGTGGCGCTCGTCCACGAGTGGAGCCCGCCCGCGCTCGTGGCGCGGCTCGGCGAGGCGCGCCGGCGGCGGCCCTCGCTGCGGCTCCTCTTCCACGACACCCACCACCGCGCGATCACCGCGCCCGCCGAGCTCGCCGGGCTGGAGCTCACCGGCTACGACGCGGTGCTCGCCTTCGGCCGCGTGCTGCGCGACCGGTGGCTCGCGGCGGGCTGGATCCGCAACGCGTTCACCTGGCACGAGGCGGCGGACCTGCGCCGGTTCGCGCCGCGGCCCTCCGGGAAGGGCGGCGACCTCGCCTTCATCGGGAACTGGGGCGACGGCGAGCGCAGCGCCGAGCTGCGCGAGTTCCTGCTCGAGCCCGCGCGCGCGGCGCGCGCGTCCGGCACCGTCCACGGCGTGCGCTACCCGGACGAGGGGCGGCGGGCGGTCGCGGCGGCGGGGCTCGCGCACGGCGGCTACCTGCCCAACTTCCGCGCGCCCGAGGTGCTCGCCCGCCACCGCGTCACGATCCACGTGCCGCGCCGGCCCTACGCGGAGGCGCTCCCCGGCATCCCGACGATCCGCGTCTTCGAGGCGCTCGCCTGCGGCATCCCGCTGCTCTCGGCACCCTGGCAGGACGCGGAGGATTCGTTCCGGCCCGGTGTCGATTTCCTCATCGCCCGGGACGGGGCGGAGATGACCCGACACCTTCGGGCGGTCCTGGACGAGCCTGCGCTCGCTCGCTCGCTCGCCGCCTCCGGCCTCGAGACGGTGCGGGCGCGACACACGTGCGCGCACCGCGTCGACGAGCTGTTCGAGATCCTGCGGTGCCTCTGAGCGATCGCGCGGCGCGGTGAACGTCCCGGTACGCCTGCGATCTTACTCGCCGTCAATCCGCTGACGCTCCCCGACCGGACTAGCCAAGGACAGGGGACAGGCGGCGCCCGCGGTTCAGAGCATGATTGCAAGGTGCCGCACACTGGCCTGCCCATCGAGGAGACCGCGCGGGTCCGCAGCCGGATCGCGTTCGTGGGCGGCTGCGTGCTGCTCGTCTTCGCGACCGCCGAGGCGCTCCGGGGCGCGCCGGACTCCGGGATCATCCTCGTCGCGCGGCTGGCGTGGGCGGGCGCGCTCTTCGTCTCGGCCAGGCTCCTCGCGCGGCCCTCGCGCCTGACCGAGCCGGTCGTGGACGCGTGCTTCCTCGTGACCATCGCGGCGCTCGCGGTCATCGACGTGACCGGCGGGGCGCGCACCGCCGCGCGCGTCTACCTCCTCGTCGCCCCCATCTTCTTCGCGCTCCTCGTCCCGGACGCGACCCGCTCGCTCGTCTTCGCCACCGTCGTCACCGGGGTCGCGGTCGTGACGACCCGCCTGCTCGGCGGCGGCGGCGCCTGGGACGCGGGGATGGATTCTCATCCGGGCGGCCACCTCCGGCACGCTCGCGGTGCTGGGGGCGGTCTCCGCCCGCCGCGTGCGCGCCGCCGAGATCGGGCTCGCCGCGGACCGCGCACGCGCCCTCGAGGCGCTCGCCGCCAGCCAGCAGCGGCAGGTCGAGGTCGAGCAGCTCGCGGCCGCGGGCACGAAGGCGGCGAGCTGCGCGCACGACATGTCGAACCCGCTCGCCTCCATGCGCTGCAACCTCGACTGGCTGCGCGAGGCCGCCGAGCAGGACCGCCTCGAGGCCGACAGGGGCGAGGTGCTCGAGGTGATCCAGGAGACGCGGGAGTGCCTCGACCGGCTCGGGCACCAGCTCCAGGACTTCCGCACCATCGCGCGCACAGCCCGCGCGCACGCCCGGCAGCTCGAGGCGCTCCCGGGCGCGGGCTCGCCCGCCCGGCCCGCGCCGGACCGCGCCGCGGGGGAATGACCGCCCGCGCCCGCCGCGTTCCGGCTGCGTGGATATCACCAATCGTGAAGGTGCAAGTGGGCGTGCCGCCCACACCCGCCCCGGCCTCCGCCGCGCGGCCGAGTTCCTCGCGCCGTCGCGCGGGTCGGTCGTCGCGATCCTCCTGCTCGCCGCCGGCGTCGCGCTCGCCGGCGCGGCCGAGCCGCTCGCCCTGCGCGGCGTGCTCGACCGGCTCGGCGCCGGCGGCCTCGGGCCCGCGCTCGGGGCGCTCGCCGCGCTCGCCGCGGTCGGCCTCGCCCGCGAGGTCATGCAGGCCCTCTCCGGCTGGCTGACCTGGCGGACGCGCATCGGCGTCCACTACCGGCTCACCGAGGCGACGGTGGGGCGGCTCCACCGCCTCCCGCTCGAGTTCCACCGCGCCGAGGGCGTGGGCGCGACGATGACGCGGCTGGAGCGCTCGATCCAGGGGCTGGTGGCCGCGCTCGCCGAGCTCGCGTTCTCCACGGCCCCCGCCCTCCTTTACCTGGTCCTCTCCACGGTGATCATGTTCCGCCTCGAGCCGCGCCTCGCGCTGCTCGTGCTCGCGTTCGCGCCGATCCCCGCGCTGGTGGCGCGCGCCGCCGCGCCCGGCCAGGCGCGCCGCGAGCGCGCCCTCCTCGAGCGGTGGGTGAGCATCTACTCGCGGTTCAACGAGGTCCTCTCGGGGATCCTCACCGTGAAGAGCTTCGCCATGGAGGACGCCGAGAAGCAGCGCTTCCTCGGCGCGGTGCGCGAGGCCAACGGCGTGGTCGTGCGCGGCGTGGGCACCGACACCGGCGTCTCCGCGGCGCAGAGCGCGGTGCAGCTCGCCGCGCGCCTCGCGGCGCTCGCCTACGGCGGCGTGCTCGTGGCGAGGGGCGAGCTCTCGGTGGGCACGCTCGTCGCGTTCCTCGGCTACGTCGGCGGGCTGTTCGGCCCGGTGCTCGGCCTCGCCGGGGCGTACCGCACGGTGCGCGCCGCGCGGGTGTCCGCCGAGGAGGTCTACCGGATCCTCGACGCGCAGGACTCGCTCGGGGACGCGCCGGACGCGGTCGACGTGGTCGGCCTGCGCGGCGACGTCGCCTGGGAGGGCGTCCACTTCGGGCACCCGGGCCGCCCGCCCATCCTGCGCGGGGTGGACCTCGAGGTCCGGGCGGGGGAGCGGGTCGCGATCGTGGGCCCGTCGGGCGCCGGGAAGTCCACGCTCGTGCAGCTCGTGCAGCGCTTCTTCGACCCCGCCGAGGGGCGCATCCGGATCGACGGCGTCGACGTCCGCCGCATGCGCCAGCTGTCGCTCCGCCGCCAGATCGGCACGGTGCTGCAGGATCCCCTGCTCTTCGACGAGTCGGTCCACGCGAACATCGCCTACGGCCGGCCCGGCGCCACCCGCGCCGAGGTCGAGGCCGCCGCCCGGGCGGCCCACGCGCACGGCTTCGTGTCGCGCCTCCCGGAGGGCTACGACACCCGGGTCGGCGAGCGCGGCGGGCGGCTCTCGGTGGGCGAGCGCCAGCGCATCGCGATCGCGCGGGCCCTCCTCAAGGACCCGGCAATCCTGATCCTCGACGAGCCGACCTCGGCCCTCGACGCCGAGTCGGAGGCGCTCGTGCAGGAGGCCCTCGACCGCGTCGCGGCGGGGCGGACGACGCTGGTGGTGGCGCACCGGCTCTCGACGGTGCTCACCGCCGACCGGATCGTGGTGCTCGCCGACGGGCGGGTCGCCGAGGCCGGCACGCACGCCGAGCTCGTCGCCCGCGGGGGGCTCTACGCCTCGATGGTGCGCCGCCAGGCGCGCGGGCTGCTGCCGCTCGCCGCCTGACCGGCCGGGTGGGGCGCACCGGACCACACGGGCGGGCGTCCCGTCGCGTGCACGCCGTGCTCGCGGGGGCCTCTCGCTCCCCACCCCGCGCACCCTGCGCCTGCCGGGGCCCTACCCGGGCGCGATCGGTAGGAAGGTATCGCACCCCCAGTGACGGGGCGTGCGGGCGCCGGGCCGACGGCCCCCGCGGCGGGCGGGCCTGTCGGCGTTACGGCGCGGCGGCGGACGAAGTTACAGGGAGTGACATACGGCGCGTCCGCGGGAGGCCTCGAAACCGCCGTCGGGAGGACGAACGCCGCCCGGCACGGGGGTTGCTCTCGTCGGGCCGGTCCAGGATGGCCAAGGAGGCTCGATGAACCGGACGCCGACCAGCACGAGCACGCTCGACCAGTACCTCCGCGAGATCAACCGCGTGAAGCTCCTCACCGTGGAGGAGGAGCGGAGCCTCGCCCGCCAGTTCCGCGACCAGGGCGACGGCCGCGCGGCCCACCGCCTCGTCGAGGCGAACCTGCGCTTCGTGGTGAAGGTCGCCTTCGAATACCGCTCCTACGGCCTGCGCATGGCGGACCTCATCCAGGAGGGCAACATCGGCCTCATGAAGGCGGTCCAGAAGTTCGATCCCGACAAGGAGATCCGCCTCATCTCGTACGCGGTCTGGTGGATCCGCGCCTACATCCAGAACCACATCCTGAAGTCCTGGTCGCTCGTGAAGATCGGGACGACCCAGGCCCAGCGGAAGCTTCTTCTCGCTGGCCCGCACCCGGCACGAGATCGAGCGCATGACGCCCGGCAAGGGGCTCGAGTCGGAGGGGCTCGACGTCAACCTCGTCGCGAAGAAGCTCCGCGTGCGCCCGTCCGACGTCGTCGAGATGCAGCAGCGGATGGAGGGGCGCGACCTCTCCCTCGACGCCCCGGTCGCCGACGGCACGAGCACCCACCTCGAGTTCACCCCCGCCGAGGCCGAGCCCCAGGACGAGGAGCTCGCGCGCGCCGAGGAGGAGGCCCTCGTGGCCCGGCGCATCCAGGAGGCCATGGCCCGCCTGGACCCGCGGGAGCGGCACATCATCCAGGCGCGCATCATGGGCGACGGCAAGGAGACCCTGCGCGACCTCGGCCACCACTTCGGCTTCTCGCGCGAGCGCGCCCGCCAGCTCGAGATCCGGGCGCTCGAGAAGCTCCGCCGCGAGCTCGAGCCGGTCGCCGAGCAGATCGGCTGGCCGGACGGCGCCGAGGCGGCCAGCAGGATCGACTGATCCTTCCCCGGCGGTCCTGCCGCGGTCCTGCCGCAGTCACCGTGGCGGCCAGCCGGATCGTTCGATCCTTCCCCGGCGGTCCTGCCGTCGTCACCGTGGCGGCCTCCTCGCTGGGCCTCTCCGTCCTCGGGCCCTTGGGCAAAGGCCCGCCGCGTGGGGATCCTGGTAGGCGGTACGGAGCTGGTGGTGACCCGCGGCGCGTCCACGCGTGCCAGGCGAGCGGGACCTTACCGTGGAGGTGAGGGCACCGTGATTCGCCTGGCACGCTCCGCGCAGATCGCGGCTCCGATGTTGGGCGGGCCTGCCGAGGGCCCTCCGGGCGGAGAGGCCCAGCGATCGGCCGCGAGGGGCGGTGGCGTGGGGGCGGGAGAGGCCCGGCGATACCTTCGTCGCTCCCCCGCTCGTGTCTCGGCCTCACCACATCTCCACGCTTCGTAGGCCGCCTGCGGGGTCTCTCCGCCCCGCAGGGCGCCGGCAGGCCCGCCCGAGATCGGAGCCGCGATCTGCACCAAGCGTGACGGGCGAGGCGGCCAGCACCGCACCTCCATCATCGACGCGCTTCTGCCACGTTCCCCAACGTTCCCCCGTCTCGCCCGGCGCGCGTGGTGGTGCCGCGGCCTGCCCGTCCTCGGCGCCGCCTCCAGGCTCCCCGACGCGGCGGGCCTTTGCCTTGCGCCCGAGGAGCGGAGAGACCCCGCGAGGCGGCCCATCGGAAACGCCACCAGGAGAGGGGATCAGCACGGGCGTCCCTCGTCTCCGGGCCCGCTGACGCGGGCCCTACGCTCGGGACGAACGGTGCTGGGGAACGGACGGTGCTGGGGAACGGACGGTGCTGGGGAACGGACGGTGCTGGGGGACGGACGGTGCTGGGGGACGGACGGTGCCGGGGGACGGACGGTGCCGGGGGCCCGGCTGGCTCAGGGCTGCGGCTTGCGCGACACCGCGAAGGCGGAGAAGGCCTGCTGCGTCGGCATGAGCTCCATCGTGTTGACGTTCACGTGCTGCGGCCGCGTGACCGCCCAGGCGATCGCGTCGGCGACGTCGTCGGCGGAGAGCGGGGTCATGCCCTCGTAGACCTTGCCGGCCTTCGCGCGGTCGCCCTGGAAGCGGACCACCGAGAACTCGGTGTCGGCCATGCCCGGCTCGATGGAGGTGACGCGCACGCCGGTGCCGAGGAGGTCGGCGCGGAGGTTGAGCGAGAACTGGTGCACGAAGGCCTTCGTCGCGCCGTAGACGTTGCCGCCCGGGTAGGGGTAGGTGCCGGCGACCGAGGAGAGGTTCACGACGTGGCCGCGGCCGCGCTCGACCATGCCGGGCAGGAAGGCGCGGGTGACGGTCGCGAGCGCCTGGCAGTTGGTCTGGATCATGGTCTCCCACTCGTCGAGGGAGGCGCGGTGGGCGGGCTCGAGGCCGAGGGCGAGGCCGGCGTTGTTGACGAGGACGTCGACCGCCGCGAAGGGGGCCGGCAGCGAGGCCGGCAGGGCCATCACCGCGGCCCGGTCCCGGACGTCGAGCGCGAGCGGCAGCACCGCGTCGTCCCCGACCGCGCGGGCGAGCGCCTCCACCCGGTCGCGCCGCCGCGCGGCGGCGACGACCTTCGCGCCCATCGCGGCGAGCCGCCTCACGGTCGCCTCGCCGAACCCCGCGCTCGCGCCCGTCACGAGCGCGATCCTGCCGAGGAGCTCCTGAGCCATCGCCTTCACCCTCCCTGGTCACTGGCCGGCGGCGAGTCTGCCACGAGCGGGAGCGCGACGGTGAACGACGCGCCGCCGCCCGGGCGCTCCCCGCACTGGATCTCGCCGCCGTGCTGCAGGACGATCTTCTTCACGATCGCGAGCCCGAGGCCCGTGCCGGTGCCCTTCGTCGTGAAGTAGGGGTCGAAGATGCGCTCGCGCAGCGCCCGCTCGATGCCCGGGCCCTCGTCGGCCACCGTGAGGACGCCGCGGTCGCGGGTGCGGGCGACCCCGAGGTGGATGCAGGCCTCCCCGGGCGGCGAGGCCTCGATCGCGTTCTGGCAGAGGTTCGCGAGCACCCGCCGGAAGAGCGCGCGGTCGAGCCGCACCGGGCAGGGGCCCGCGGCGTGGACGGCCTCGAGCCGGGCCTGCTCGGCGAGCTGCGGGCTCGTCTTCAGGAACTCGTCGACGAAGTCGCCGAGGTCGGCCGGGTCCGGCTTCACCTCCGGCAGCTTCGCGAAGCTCGAGAACTCGGCCACCAGGCGCTGGAGCGTCGCGATCTCCTCGCGCACGATCTGCCCGGCGTCCTCGACGAGCCTCCCGAACTTCTCGTCGCCCTTGCGGAAGGCCTCCGGCGACTGCTTCCAGCGCGCCTCGAGCTGCTGGAAGGCGAGCTGGATGGGCGTGAGCGGGTTCTTGATCTCGTGGGCGAGCCGGCGGGCGACCTCCTGCCAGCCGGAGATCTTCTCGAGGTAGACGATCCGGTCCCGGCTCTCGCGCACCTCGCGCACCATCTCGTTGAACGCCACCGCGAGGCCGTGCACCTCGTCGCGCGCGCCGTCGGGGTCCACCCGCACGTTGAGGTCGCCCGCGGCGAGCCGCTGCACGGCGCCGACGAGCCGGGTGACCCGCTTCGTGGTGCGGCGGGCGAGCCAGATGCCGACCACCGCCGCGACGGCCGAGATGCCGAGCAGGAGCACGAAGAACGCGAGCTGGTAGCTGCGCGGCACCTCGGTCGAGAAGCGCTCGAGCCCGCGCACCTGCTCGGCGAGCATGCGGGCCTCCTCCACCTCGGCGAAGAAGCGCGCCTCGACCGCGAAGGTGCACTCGAGGAGCCCGCCGTCGGCCCGGCGCGCGCGGGCCGTCCAGGGGCGGAACTCCCCGCCCTCGAAGGGCGCGGTGGCCTCGGCCTCGGCGACCGGCGTGCCGTCCGCGCGGTACCACGCCGCGCGCCGGAGGCGCGGGGTGCGCTCGATGGCCTCGGCCAGGTACGCCTTCGCGCGGCCGGGCGCCTCGGGGAGGAAGCGCGAGAGCGTGCGGGTCTGCTCCTGGTAGAGCTGCTTTCGCGCCTGGAAGAGGTCGCCGTAGAGGAGCGGGATGCCCTCGAGGCGGTCCACCACCCGCGGCTCGAGCGAGATGGCGACGTTGCGCTTCGCGAGGTCGGTGGCGAGCCACAGGCCGCCGAGGAGCGGCAGCACCGCCGCGACCACGAGCGCCCCGGCGATGGGCGCCTCGAAGCGGGAGGGGCGGAGGGCGCGGAGCGCGCGGCGGAGCCGGCCCGGGGAGGTCCCGGCTGCGGTCACCTCGCCACCTCGGCGGCGGTGAAGGCCTTCGAGCGCAGCCTCCAGACGTCCGCGTCGGCCGCCGGCTCGCGCAGGAGGAAGCTCGCCATGGCGCCGAGCACCGACCGGGAGCCGCCGCCCGCGGCGCGCGGGCCGGCCGAGGCGATGAACTCGCGGGTGCGCTGCAGCTGCTCCTTCGAGACCGGGTTGAGCTCGACGCGGGCCTCGAGGACGAGCTTGCCGGGGGGCAGCGACGCCGCCGGTCCGAGGTCGAGGTCGCGGGCGGAGGCGAGCAGGGCGCGCAGGCCGGCCGGGGTGGGGACCACGAGCTGCAGGCCGCGCGGGTTGCGCGGGTCCCGCACCGTGACCGCGAAGCTCTCCTCCCAGACGTCCCAGAGCACGTCCACGGTGCGCAGGTAGCCCGCGACCGGGGCGCCGCCGCCCTCGGGCACCACCACCACGTAGACGGCGACCACGTTCGAGAGGCCGTTGCCGAGCTCGCGCAGCACCTCCGGCGGGAACGCGGGCGCGAGGTCGAGCGTCGCCTGCAGCCGGTCGCCCCGGACCGCGAGGTCCACCTGGAGCGGCGCGGCGGCCCGCGCGCGGCCGGCGCCGAGGCCGAGCGCGAGGGCGGCGGCGAGCGCCAGGGCGCGGGCGGGCCCGCGGAGGGAGGCCGGGGCGGTCACAGGACGTTGTCGAGCGCGTAGCCGAGGGAGGCGTTGAAGTCGCCGACCGGCGTGTCGAGCCGCAGGGCGACGTCGCACGAGACCGGCGAGCGGGAGCTGCGGGTGCGCGCGCCGCCGAGCGTCTCGGTCGTGAAGACGCCGCGCGCGCCGAGGGCGAGGTAGCCCCGCCGGAAGAAGCCGGAGCCGCTGAAGAGCGGCACCGCGTACTCGAGGCCGCCCATGGCGAGGAAGGCGTCGTAGCGCGGGTCGGTCGAGAAGTTGAGGTCCATCGCGCGGCCGAGCGCCGGGCCCACCGCGAAGTACGACCAGTCCGCGGCGTAGAACCGGTCGAAGAACGGCGCGCCGCCCTGCACCGCGCCGAGCGCCGACTGGAAGCGGAGGGGGATGCCGAGGAGGCCGAAGGAGGACTCGGCCTGCAGGAGGTACTTCGAGTACTCGTAGTCGCTCCCGAGGAGGCGGGACGCGAAGGTGATCTGCGCGAGCACCCGGTGCCCCTCGGTCGGGAAGAAGAAGTCGTCGCGGGTGTCGAGCTCGTAGGTGAGCGAGAGGGCCGAGACGTCCGACCAGCCCGGGAGGAGCTGGGCCGGGCGCGTCGTCACCGACGCGAGCGGGGAGGGGAGCACCGCCTTCCCGCGGACCCGCTCGTACCGGTAGCCCGCGAGCAGCCGCTCGAACGCGCCGGCGCGCAGGCCGCCGGAGAGCTCGCCGCCGAGCCGCTGGTAGCGCAGGCGCGGGGCGTCCGCGAGCTCCGGGTAGCCGGCGCAGCCCGCGTCGGGGCAGGCGAACTCCTCGCCCCGCAGGAACCACGCGTTCGCGCCGAGCACCGCGCGCCGCCCGAAGAGCGACACGTCCGGCGCGAAGAAGCCGGAGCGGAGCGCGAAGCGGGCCGGGTCCTGCGGCCGCCCCTGCGGCGAGCCGCCGTAGGCGAACGCGCCCGACAGGCCGAGGCCGCGGCCGAGGAAGTTCTGCTGCGAGAGGCCCAGGCCGCCGTAGAAGGACTGCGCGGGGGTCGAGCCGAAGACGAGGTCGGTGATGACGAGCGTGTTCCGCTCCTGCACCTGGAACACGACCACCACGAGGCCGCGCGCGCTGCCCTTCTCGACGCGGCTCTCCACGCGCGAGAACCAGCCGAGCTGCAGGAGGCGCAGCCGCGAGAGCGACACGCGCTCGGGATCGAGCAGGTCGCCCTCGGCGACGAGGACGTGGCGGCGGACCTCGCTCGCGTGGGTGTGCTCGAGCCCGCGCAGCTCGATCTTCTCGACCTGGTAGCGGCGGGCGCCGCGGTCCGCGAAGGTGGTGGGCGGCTCGGAGGGCGCCGGCTCGGGCGCGGGCGCCTGCTCGGCGGCGGGCGGCGCCGCCGTGGCCGCGGCGGCGGCGGGATCGGCGGCGAGGGCGAGCGCGAGGACGAGGAGCGCGGTCATGGCTCGGGCATTCTACGGCAGGAGTGCGTGGTGCGAGGCCACCGCCCACGGGGAGACGGCCCCGGGTCGCCGCTCATTCATCGGCGCGGTGCTCCCGCCGGTACGCCTGCCAGGCCTCGAGCGTCGCGAGATCGAGGGGATCCGCCGCGAGCGCGGCCTCGTAGGCGGCCAGGGCCGCCCCGGGGTTCCCGAGGCGCCGGGCGACCTGGGCGCGGGCGAGCTGCCGCTGGGCCTCGGCCGCGCGCTCGGGCTTCTCGGCGAGGAGCGACCGGCGGCGGGCCTCGATGAGCGCGGCGGGGACGCCCGCGGAGACGCAGCGCGCGACGCCGCGGAAGTTGCCGCGCTGCGCGTCGTGGGCGAGCCGCGCCGGCGGCGCGCCGAGCGCCGCCTGCGCCGCGTCGACCCGGGCGAGGAGCGCGGCGGCGCGGGACGGGTGCTCCGGCGCGCCGGGCCGCGTGCGGACGTCCTCGAGGTCGTCGCGCAGCGCCTTCAGCGCGCGGCGCACCTCCGAGAACTCGGCGTCGGGCTTCAGGCCGAGGAGCTCGTACGGCGTCTGGCCGGCGCGCGCCTCGAGGACGCGCAGGCGCTCCTCGGGGCTCCGGGCCGGCCGCACCGGCGCGGCCTCGCGGCCGACATCGCGCCGCTGCTCGTCGGCGAGGAGCGTGATCACCGCGCGCGCCTCGGGGGCGGGGTCCATGAACTGGACCGCGTAGCCGGGGAGCATCTTCCAGGCGTGCGCCTCGGCGGGCGTGACGTGGCGCACGACCTGCCCCGCGAGCTCCACCCTCCCGCGCAGCGAGGGGTGCGAGAGCGAGAGGAGCACCCGCGACATCAGCGGGGGCAGGCCCTTCTCGGCCCCGAGGAACAGCCCGGCGCGGGTGATCTCGGTGATGGGCAGCGACACGGGCGCCGCGTCGCCGGACCGGACCTCCGCCGTGACGATGGGCGGGGTGGGCAGCGGCGTGATCGCGGGCGCCTGCCCCGGGGCGGGGGTGAGCGCGGGCGCGGCGGCGGGCGGCTTCCCGGACGTGGCCGGCGCGACGGCGGGCGCCGCGACCGGCGCGACGACCGGCGCGGGCGCCGCGCGGCGCGGCTCGCGGGGCACGTCGCGCAGCGCCTCCGCGAAGCTCGCCATGTCCTGGAAGCGGTCGGCGGGATCCTTCTCGAGCGCGCGGAGGATGGCGCGCTCGAGCGAGGCCTCGACCGGGGCGAGCTCGGAGGGCCGCGGCGGCGCCTTCTGGAGGTGCGCGAGGAGGAGCTGGGTGACGCTGCGGCCGCCGAACGGGAGGCGGCCGGTCGCCATCTCGAACGCCATCACGCCGAGCGCGTACACGTCGGTGCGGGCGTCGATGGTCCCGTCCTCGCACTGCTCGGGGGCCATGTACTCGGGCGTCCCGATGATGACGCCCGCCTCGGTGCGCCCGGTGACGCGGTTCGCGCCGGCCGCGCCGCGCAGCTTCGCGATGCCGAAGTCCACGAGCTTCACGAAGTGGGCCTTGCCGCGGCGCTGCACGAGGAACACGTTCTCGGGCTTGAGATCGCGGTGGACGACGCCGCGCTCGTGAGCGCGCTGGAGCGCGTCGCAGAGCTGGTTGAGGACGTCGAGCTGCACCTTCACCGGGAGGCGACCCTGCTTCTCGAGGGCGGCGAGCGTCGAGCCCTCGAGGTACTCCATCACGTAGTAGTAGCGGTTCGGCGGCAGCAGGTTGAGGTCGTAGATGCCGACGATGTTCTCGTGGCCGATGAGGTTGACGGCCTTCGCCTCGTCGTAGAAGCGCGCCACCGTCTGCGGCTCGGAGCCGAGCGACTCGTGCAGGAACTTGATCGCGACCTTCGAGCCGATGACCGGGTGCTCGGCGAGGTACACCGTGCCCATCCCGCCCTTGCCGAGCAGGTGCTGCACCATGAAGCTGCCGACCTTCTGGCCGACGAGCGGGTCGGGCCCCGCCGCGGCCTCGCCGGCGCGCGCCGGCGTGGCGCCGGGGGGAACGGTGTCGGGCTGGACGGCCTCGGTGGACGGGGCGGGCGATGGCAGGGACGCCTCGCGCGGGGGAGGCGGCCGGGTCGCGGCCGTCCGGCGCGCCGCGAGGACCTCCTGCGGCACCTCGAAGAGCAGCGTCCCCGACGCGGACCGTGGGCACGGGTCCTCGGGGCGGTGCGCTTCCCCGCAGTTTTCGCACTTCGCGGGATTCTTCTCGGAGGATCCGGGGTCGTCCAAGGGGGCCTGCCGTCCTGGGGTCAGCCTACCAGACGACCGGACCGGCCGCAGGCTTCCGGCGGTGCCCGGACGACGTGCCGCGGACCCTCGAAACACCTTGACGATCCAGGTACAAGGCTGATTCCTACCCGGTGAGAGCCATGGCCGACACGAAGAAGAAGAAGGCCGCGCCCGCGGCGTCCCGGTCGGCCGCGAACGCGGCCCCGAAGCCGAAGGCGGAGCCGAAGCCCAGGGCGGAGCCGAAGCAGCCTGCGAAGCCGGCCGCGGAGAAGAAGCCCGCCGCCCGCAAGGCCGCCGCCCCCCGCCCCGCCGCCGGGAAGAAGCCTGCCGCGGCGCCGAAGGCGCCCGTCGCGAAGCGGGCGCCCGCCGCGACGACCGCGCCCGCCGGGAAGAAGGCGCCGGCCGAGAAGAAGCCGCGCGCGCCGCGCAAGGCCGCCCCGAAGCCGGCGGCGGCGAAGCAGGCGGTCGCCGACGGAACGCCGGGCGCCGAGGGCTACTTCGTCGCGCGCGTGCGCGGCGAGGACGCCGCCCGCGAGGCCCCGCACCCGCTCACCGAGACGGTGGGCGACGCCCCGTCGGACCCGGAGGCGCAGCCGGTGGAGGAGGGGCTCGGCGAGCTGCCCTGGGGCTACGGCGACGACACCTTCATGGCGCTCCCGCGCAATCCGCGGACGCTCTTCCTCTTCTGGGACTTCTCGAGCGAGACGTCCGCGCGCGCGTTCGACGGCCTGGACGGCGCGCGCGCCGAGCTGCGCGTGCTCGCCCGCGCCGGCTCCGGCTGGGAGGAGGTCCGCCGCGTCGACTTCGCGCTCGAGTCGCGCGGCTACTACGTGCACGACCTCGAGCCGGGGCGCGTGTACCGCGCCGAGATCCACGCGGTCGGCCGCGGGGGCGATCGTCTCGTGGGCAACCCCACGAACGACATGATGCTCCCGCCGCTCGGCCCGTCGCCGGTGATCGACGACCGCTTCATCCGCATCCCCTGGGACATGCCGCTCGGGCGGCTGCTCGGGCCCGGCCACGCGGGTGGCCCCTTCTCCGACGAGGCGCGCTCCCTCCTCGCCCGGCTCTCCGACTGGTCGCGCTTCGGCGTCGGCGGCGGCAGCCAGGGCGGGATCGGCGCGGCGATGAGCACCCGCGGCCCGGGCATGGGCTCGGGCTCGGGTTCCGGCATGGCCGGGTCGGGGGCAGGGAGGGGCCCGTAGATGGGCCCCGACGTGCTCGGCTACGTCTCCCTCCACCTCCACGCCCACCTCCCCTTCGTACGTCACCCGGAGTACGAGGACTTCCTCGAGGAGGACTGGCTCTACGAGGCCATCTCGGAGACGTACCTCCCGCTCCTCCGGGTGTTCGACCGGCTGACCGACGAGGGGATCCCGTTCCGGGTCTCGCTCACCATGTCGCCGCCGCTCGTCGCCATGCTGCGCGACGAGCTCCTCATGACGCGCTACGCGCGCCGCCTCGAGCGGCTGTGCGAGCTCGCCGACAAGGAGGTCCACCGCACCCGCAGCGACCCGACGTTCCACGGGCTCGCGCTGCACCACCAGGCGGAGTTCCGGGAGCTCCGCGCGCTCTTCGACGACCGCTACCGGCGCGACCTCGTGGCCGCGTTCCGGCGCCTCGAGGAGGCGGGGCGCCTCGAGATCGTCACCTGCGGCGCGACGCACGGGTTCCTGCCGCTCATGCAGCAGTACCCCGAGGCGGTCCGCGCGCAGATCGCGGTCGCGGCGCGCCACCACCGGCGCCACTTCGGGAAGGATCCGGCGGGCATCTGGCTGCCCGAGTGCGGCTACTTCCCCGGGCTCGACGCGTTCCTCGCCGAGGAGAACATCCGCTTCTTCTTCGTCGACACGCACGGCATCACCGACGCGACGCCGCGCCCGCGCTTCGGGGTGTACGCGCCGATCTACACGCCGACCGGGCCGGCCGCGTTCGGCCGCGATCCGGAGTCGTCGCTGCAGGTGTGGAGCGCCGAGTCGGGCTACCCCGGCGATCCCGACTACCGCGAGTTCTACCGGGACGTCGGCTGGGACCTCGACTACGACTACGTGAAGCCGTACATCCAGCCGACCGGCCAGCGGAAGAACGTCGGCATCAAGTACTACCGGATCACCGGCAAGACCGCGCACAAGCAGCCGTACGATCCGGTCCGCGCGCGGGAGCGCGCCGCCGCCCACGCGGGCAACTTCATGTTCAACCGCGAGCGGCAGATCGAGCACCTCGCCTCGCGGATGAACGGCGTGCGGCCGATCGTGATCTCGCCGTACGACGCCGAGCTCTACGGCCACTGGTGGTACGAGGGGCCGACCTTCATCGACCACCTCGTGCGAAAGGTCGCCTTCGACCAGCGCATCTTCCGGCTCGCCACGCCGGGCGAGTACCTGCGCGAGAACCCCGAGCAGCAGCTCGCCACCCCGCCGCTCTGCAGCTGGGGCGCGGGCGGCTACGGCGGCGTCTGGCTCGACGGCTCGAACGACTGGATCTACCGGCACCTCACGAAGGCCGCCGAGCGCATGATCGCGCTCGCGAAGGACTTCCGGGAGCCGACCGACCTCGAGCGCCGCGCGCTCGACCAGGCCGGCCGCGAGCTGTTGCTCGCGCAGTCCTCCGACTGGGCCTTCATCATGAAGACCGGCACGATGGTCGACTACGCCATCCGCCGCACGAAGGAGCACGTGCTCCGCTTCACGCGCCTGCACGACCAGCTTCGCCAGCGCCAGGTCGACCCCGCCTGGCTCGCCCAGGTCGAGTCCCGGGACAACCTGTTCCCGGAGATCGACTACCGGCTCTGGGCGCCCAGGGGGTAGGTCCTCACCCCTCGCCCGCCGGCCTCGCCTGCGCCCTCCGCTTCCCGCGCACCTTCGCCTTCTGGGGCGGCTTCGCGGCCGCGGGAGGCTCGGTGGCGGCCACCGTGGTGGGGGCAGGGCTCGAGGCCGCCGGCCCCGACAGCGCGAGCGCGGTCCGGTACGCCGCCTCCGACGCCTTGAACGCGTCCGCCACGCTCGTCTCGGTGCCCCGCCGCGCGGGCAGGGCCACGAGCCAGAGCGGCCCGAACGCGCCGTCGTCGACGACCGGGTACCCGGCGGCGGAGAGCAGCGCGAGGAGCTGCCGGCGGTGGGCGGGCGCGACGGCCATCGGCGCCGCCGCGAGCGCGTCGCGCTCGAGCGAGGCCCACGCGCCGCGCGCGTGGTGCACGGCCATGAAGGCCATCGCGCCGAGCAGCGGATCGAGCTGGGTGATCGCGCGGGCCTGGGCCTCGGCCGCGTCGATCGAGCCGCCGAGGAGGCGCGGCGCGATGAGGCGGAACCCGAGCAGCGACTGGCGCGCCTCGATCCAGCGGGGCTCGAGCGCGACCGCGCGCTCGAAGGCGCGCTCGATGCGCCCCGCGTAGCGCACCGCCGCGAACGTGCCGGTCATGGCCTTCCGCGCGCAGGCGGTGCCGAGCTGGTGCTGGTAGCGCGCGACGTCCGGGGACGTGGCCACGGCCTCCTGGGCGCGGTCGATCGCGCGGTCCACGCCGGCCTCGCCGCCCGCGGCGAGGAGCGCGCGGGACTCGAGGTAGGCCGCCTCGGGATCGGCGGCGGGCGCGATCGCGAGCAGCCAGGCGAGGGCGAGGACCGGGGTCACGTGCACTCCGAGCGTTAGCAGGGGCGCGGAGGTGGGCGCAACGGGCCGGCGGGGGCCTACACCCTCCAGCGGATCACGTACAGGGCGCGGCCGTGCGAGGCCTCGACCTCCTGCAGCACCACCGAGCCCACGGTCGCCGCGACGTCGAAGAACGCCTCGAACGAGGCGGCGTGCGAGGCGAGCCAGATCCGGTCCTTCGCGTACTCCGGCGCGAGCTCCTCGAGCCGCACGTGCGCCTCGCCCGACCCGGCGCGCTGCACGGTCCAGCGGCCGCAGTCGCGGAACACGAGCGTCCAGCCGGTGCCCACCCAGCCCGCGAACGAGGCCGGGTCGAGCCTCAGCACCCTGCGGGCGGCGTCGGTGATGATCCGGAGCAGCGGCCCGGTGAACGCGTCGCGCATGGTCCCGCGGAAGAACCGGGCGCCGCCCTCCGGCCCGAGCCCGGCGAACACGGCCCGGGTCACCTCGAGGTTCACCTGCGCGGGCAGCCAGTCGACGGCGGAGGCGTCCTGGACGGTCCGCCCCGTGGTCACCGCGATGCGCGCGTGGACGGGATCCCGGTCGTGCGACGGCATCCGGTCGATGGCCGCGAGCAGGTTCTTCATGTGGCGCGCGCGGACCCTGGGCTGCATCGCCGGAGCGTAGCAGCCGGCGCGGGGGGGTGCGAACCCGCCGCCGTTCGCGGCCCCCCCGGACCGGACCGCCGCGGTACGCGGGAATCCCCCGGTCCGGCGAGCGTTCTCGCGTTGACGCACCGGCGCCGGCGCACTAGCCTCGCCCGTTCGCCTCTGGCACAAATCCCAGGCGAAACCGAGACATGCGAGACCAGACGACCCCTGAGACCCCCGGTGACCGGGATGACCTCGGCGCGAACGAGCGCGAGATCATCGCGCAGCGCCTGAAGAAGGCCGAGGCCCTCCGGGCCCTGGGCGTGAACCCCTACGGCAACGGCCAGCCGCCCGCGCACCTCGCGGCCGACGTCCAGGCCCGGTACGGCGAGGCGCCCGCCGACGAGATCGCGAAGGACCCGGGCGACTGGGCCGTCGCGGGCCGCGTCCTCGCGCTCAAGTCCTTCGGCAAGGCCGCCTTCCTGAAGGTGCGCGACCGCTCCGGCGACCTCCAGGTCTGGGTGAAGAAGGACAAGGTCTCCGAGCGGGACTTCGAGGTCTTCAAGCTCACCGACATCGGCGACGTCGTGCGCGCGAGCGGCCCGGCCACCCGGACGAAGACCGGCGAGCTGACGATCGAGGCCCGGACGTTCACGGTCCTCACGAAGGCGATGCGCCCCCTGCCGGACAAGTGGCACGGCCTCGGCGACGTCGAGCAGCGCTACCGCCAGCGGTACGTCGACCTCATCGTCACCGAGGGCGTCCGCGAGACCTTCCGGCGGCGCTCACGGATTGTGTCGACGATCCGCCGCTTCCTCGACGACCGCGGCTACCTCGAGGTCGAGACGCCCACCCTCCACAAGCCGGAGGAGGCGGGCGGCGCCGCGGCGCGGCCCTTCGAGACGCACCACAACGCGCTCGACCTCGACCTCAAGCTGCGCATCGCGACCGAGCTGCACCTGAAGCGCCTCGTCGTGGGCGGCCTCGAGCGCGTCTACGAGATCGGCCGCATCTGGCGCAACGAGGGCATCGACCGGCGCCACAACCCGGAGTTCACGACCATCGAGTTCTACGAGGCCCACGCGACCTGCGAGGACCTCATCCGGCTCACCGAGGCGCTCTTCCACGAGCTCGCGGTGAAGGTGACGGGCGGCCCGAAGGTCGTCTACCAGGGGCAGGAGATCGACCTCACCCCGCCGTACCCGCGGGTCTCGATGCTCGCCGAGGGCGCGAAGGCGCTCGGGCTCTCGCCGGAGGACGCGCTCGCGGGCAAGGGGCTCGCCGAGGCGCTCGCCCGCGCCGCCGCGAGCGAGAAGGACTCCGAGGGCGCCTGGAAGCTCGAGCAGGCCGCGAAGAAGTCGCCGGGCGAGGCCATCGCGCTCGCCTTCGAGATCTTCTGCGAGCCGAGGCTGCCGAAGGACCGCCCCGCGTTCGTCGTCGACTTCCCCATAGAGACCTCCCCGCTCTCCCGCCGCCGCGACGCCGACCCGCGCCTCGTCGACCGGTTCGAGATCTTCATCGCCGGGATGGAGTTCGCGAACGCGTTCTCCGAGCTCAACGACCCCGTCGACCAGCGCGCCCGCTTCGAGGCGCAGATGAAGGCGAAGGCCGCCGGCGACGACGAGGCGATGCCGTTCGACGAGGACTTCGTGCGGGCGCTCGAGCACGGCATGCCGCCCACCGCCGGCGAGGGCATCGGCATCGACCGGCTCACGATGCTCCTCACCGACGCCGCCTCCATCCGCGACGTCATCCTCTTCCCGCTCCTGAAACCCCGCGATTGACGAGCCCCTTGGAAGCCACGCGCGCAGGCGAGGGGGTCGGGGTCGCCCCGGCGCGGGGGCCCGAGGCGGGCCACCCGGCGCCGCCCGTCTTCGCGTGGGGGCCGTTCCTCCTCGTGCTCGTCGGCCTGTTCGGCGGGGCGCTCGGCGTGCCGGCGCTCCAGACGCTCTTCGCCGACCGGCTCGCGCTGCCCGGCGCGCTCGCGTCCGGCCTGGGCTGGGTCGCGGCGGCGCTCCTCGCGGGCGGGCTCGGGGCGGCGGCCGGCGTGGCCGGCCGCCGGCTCGCGTTCTACGAGCTCACCGCGGCGGGGCTGCTCTGGACGGCGGCGGTCGCGGGCGTCGTGCTCGGGCTCCCCACGCTGCGCGGCGCCTCCGAGACGCTGGCGAACCTCGCGGCGCAGGGCACGCTCGTGCTCGTCCTCGCGCTGCTCGGCGCGGGCCTCATCTCCGGCATCGCGGTGTTCGTGGGCGCCTCCATCGCCTACCTCCTCGCCGGCGGCGGCCGCCTCGACCTCTCGCTCTCCTACGAGCTTCTTCGTCGCGCGCAGCCACCTGAGGCTCGACCCCCGCACGCTCGCCGCGCTCTTCGTGCTGGTGGTGACCGGGCTCGTGCCGGGCCTCCTCGTGCTCCTCGTCCTCTCCCTCGTGCGCGACCTGCGCCAGCGCCGCGCCTACCGCAAGGGCGAGCTCATCGAGGGGAAGGGCATGCCGGCCACGCTCCTCATGACGCTCATCTCGATCGGCGGCGTCGCGATCGGGGTGTGGGCGCTCACGGTCGTGCTCTCCGTGATGAGCGGGTTCGAGGCGGACCTGAAGCGGAAGATCCTCGGCCACAAGGCGCACGGCATGGTGCTCGCCTACGGCCAGGACGACTTCGGCGACTGGCGCGAGGTGCGCTCGAAGGTGCTCGCGGTCCCCGGCGTGAAGGGCGCGACGCCGTTCCTCTACAACGAGGTGATGGTCTCGGCCGGCCAGAACCTGACCGGCGCGGTGGTCGAGGCGATCGACGTCGACACGGTCGGCACCGTCACCGACCTCCCCCGGAACGTCGAGGACGGCAGCCTCGAGGGGCTGCGCCACCCCGAGAAGATCCCGGTGCCGACGGCGCCGCTCGGCGGCGAGCCGGGGTCCGGCGGGAAGGTCCTCCCGGGGATCGCCATCGGCCGCGAGCTCGCGGCGTCGCTGCGGGTCGCGGTGGGGGACGAGGTGAACGTCGTCTCGCCGCTCGGCGACCTCGGCCCCGCGGGGCCGCAGCCGAAGAGCCGGCCGTTCCGGGTGGCCGCCGTGTTCTACACCGGCATGTACGAGTACGACTCGAAGTGGGCGTACACGGACCTCGCCGAGGCGCAGCGCTTCTTCGGCGCGGGCGAGCAGGTCACCGGCCTCGAGATCCAGGTGACCGACGTCGACCAGGCGAAGCGGATCATGGGCCGGATCGTCTTCGAGCTCGGCGGGTGGCCCTACCGCGCGAAGGACTGGAGCGAGCTCAACCGCAGCCTCTTCTCCGCCCTGCAGATGGAGAAGGTGGTGATGGCGGTGATCCTCGGGTTCATCGTGCTCGTCGCGAGCTTCATCATCGTCGCGACGCTCATCATGCTCGTGCTCGAGAAGCGGCGCGAGATCGCGATCCTGAAGTCGATGGGCGCGGGCGTGCCGAGCGTCATGAAGATCTTCGTCGCCGAGGGCGTGATCATCGGCGCGGTCGGCACCGGGTTCGGCCTGCTCCTCGGCTACGGCACCTGCCTGTTCGTCGACCGGGTCGGCATCCCGCTCGATCCCGAGGTCTACTACATCAACAACCTGCCGGTGCTCATCGACCCCGGGCAGTTCGGCCTCGTGGCGCTGCTCGCGCTCGCGATCGCCTACCTCGCGACGCTCTACCCGGCCACGAAGGCGGCCCGGCTCCGTCCCGTCGACGGCCTGAGGGCCGAGTGACCACCCCGTTCATCGAGGTCCAGGGGCTCGAGAAGGCCTACGCGATGGACCGAAGGCGCCTCGAGGTGCTCCGCGGGCTCGAATCTCACGATCGAGGCCGGCGACCTCCTCGCGCTCACCGGGCCGTCGGGCGCCGGGAAGACCACCTTCCTCCACCTCCTCGGCACGCTCGACGTGCCCACCCGCGGCCGGATCCTCTTCGACGGGCGCGACCCGTTCACGCTGGGGGAGGAGGGGCTCGCGGGCTTCCGGAACGCGACCATCGGCCTCGTCTTCCAGAGCCACCACCTCCTGCCCGAGTTCACCGCGCTCGAGAACGCCATGATGCCGGCGCTCATCCGGCGGGTGCCGCGGGCGGAGGCGAGGAAGAAGGCCGCCGCGATGCTCGACGTCGTCGGGCTCGGGGAGCGCCTCGAGCACCGCCCCGGGGAGCTCTCCGGCGGCGAGCAGCAGCGGGTCGCGCTCGCGCGGGCGCTCTGCCTCGAGCCCAGGCTCCTCCTCGCCGACGAGCCCACCGGCAACCTCGACCCCGCCACGGCGGAGGGGATCCACCGGCTCATCGTGGACCTCAACCAGAAGCTCGGGATCACCGCGGTCGTCGTCACCCACAACGAGGCGCTGGCGGCGTCCCTGCCGCGGCGCCTCCACCTCAACCAGGGGCGCCTCGCGTGACCGAAACGGGTTTGAGCTTTTCCGGGGCCCGGTCTAGATTCCCCCGCCTCGTGAGCTCCGTCACCCTCATCCGGGGCGCCCTCCTGGCGCTCTGTGTCGCCCTCGCGCCCGCCGCCGCGCTCGCCCAGCTCGCGCCCGATGCCAGGCCGGCGGAGGGCGCGAAGCTCGCCGACGTGCGCGTGGAGGGCAACCGCCGCGTCGAGGTGGACGTCGTCCGCGGGGCCGTCTCCCAGAAGAAGGGCGCGACCTACGACCCGAAGGCGGTCGCGAAGGACGTGAAGGCGCTCATGAAGCTGGGCTACTTCGCGGACGTGGTGGCGCGCCTCGAGGGGCCGAAGACCGCCCCGGTGCTCGTCTACGTCGTCACCGAGCGGCCCACGATCGCCGAGGTGAAGCACGAGGGGAACGACGAGCTCACGAACGACGACCTCAAGGACACCATCGAGCTCAAGCCCTTCGACCTCCTCGATCTCGCGCGCGTCCAGAAGGACGTGAAGAAGATCCAGGAGAAGTACGTCGAGAAGGGGTACTACCTCGCCGAGGTCGGCTACCGCATCGTGCCGAAGCCCGAGAACCAGGTCGACGTCGTCTACACGATCGACGAGAAGGCCAAGGTCCTCGTGAAGGACGTGCGCTTCGTCGGCAACGACCACATCTCCGACGAGGACATCCTCCAGTACATGCAGACGCGGCCGGGGAACTACTTCTCCGGCCTCACGTCGATGGGGACGTTCAAGGAGGACGCGTTCGAGCACGACCTCCAGGCCGTGAGCGCCGTCTACCTCGACCGCGGCTACGTGCTCGTGAAGGTGGGCAAGCCCACCGTGTCCCTCTCCGCCGACCGGAAGTGGATCTACATCACCATCCCGATCGAGGAGGGCGAGCCCTACACCATCGGCAACGTGAAGTTCTCCGGGCAGCTGCTCGACATGGGGGCGGTGCTGCCGCGGGTGGTGAGGTCGAAGGCGGGCGACGGCTTCGTCCGCTCCCGGGTCGGCCAGGACCTGTTCGCGGTCACCGACGTCTACAAGGACCTCGGCTACGCGTACGCGAACGTCACGCCCATCACCAACACCGACGCCGCGAAGCGCACCATCGACATCGACTACAACGTCCAGCCCGGCGTCCGCGTGAAGTTCGAGCGGATCGACGTCATCGGGAACGAGAAGACCCGGGACAAGGTCATCCGGCGCGAGATGCGCGTCTACGAGGGCGAGCTCTACTCCGGCACCGGCATCAAGGTGTCGAAGCAGCGGGTGACCGCGCTCGGCTACTTCGAGACCGTCGAGATCACCACCAAGCCCGGCTCCGCCGACGACAAGATCGTGGCGGTGGTCGAGGTGAAGGAGCGCGCCACCGGCACCTTCCAGGTGGGCGCGGGCTTCTCCTCCTACGAGAACTTCGTCCTCACCGGCCAGATCTCGCAGCAGAACTTCTTCGGCTGGGGCCAGACGCTCTCGCTGCAGGTGCAGTGGTCGTCGGTCCGCCAGCTCGGGCAGATCCAGTTCATCGAGCCGTACTTCCTCGACACGAAGTGGACCTTCGCCTTCGACATCTACGCGACCGAGGGCGTCTACACGAACTTCACCCGCCGGACGGTCGGCGGCTCCCTGACCTGGGGTTACGAGCTGAACGGCCTCGAGCCCTGGTGGAGCTTCGCGCGGCACCTCGAGGACGTCCGCCTCATCGGCACCTACACGAACGAGCGCGTCAACGTCACCGGCACGACCTCGACCACGCTCGCGAACCAGCTCTCCGGCGGCACCACGAGCTCGTTCCGCCTCTCGCTCCAGGTCGACAAGCGCGACAACCGCATCTTCGCGACCCGCGGCTGGTTCGCGAGCGCGAGCGCCGAGGTCGCGCCGCCGCTGCTCGCGCCCGAGAAGGTGTTCGGGAGCGTGATCCTCTTCACCCGCTACGCGCTCGAGCTGCGCGGCTACCGGCCCGTCTTCTTCGACGGCCTGATCGCCCGCGGGCGCCTGACCCTCGGCGCCATCCGCGCCTGGGACGCGACCCACCAGCCGCCCATCTCCGAGCTCTACTACGTGGGCGGCATCAACTCGATCCGCGGCTACCGGTACTTCTCGATCTCGCCCAGCCGCCGCATCGGCGGGACGAAGGGCGACCCCCAGAGCGCGCTCGGCATCTTCACCGCCGGCGGCGACTGGAACGCGGTGCTCAACACCGAGCTCGAGTTCCCGCTCATCGAGAAGGTGGGCGTGCGCGGCGTGGTCTTCTTCGACGCCGGCAACGCCTGGGCCTACAAGGCGTCCAAGTACGAGCGGCAGCCGTACGAGAAGGATCTCTACCGCTCGGTCGGCTTCGGCTTCCGGTGGGTCTCGCCGGTGGGTCCGCTCCGGTTCGAGTGGGGCATCCCGCTCGACCGCCGCAAGGATCCGTCCACGAACGTCTACCTGGACAACGCCCTGGACTTCCAGTTCACGATCGGCAACTTCTTCTGATCCCGTTGGAGAGATCGAACGTCATGACCCTCACGCTCCGCATCGCCGCGCTCGGCCTGGCGCTCGCCGCCACGCCCGCCGCGGCCCAGGTGAAGCTCGGCTACGTCGACCTGCAGCGCGCCCTCAACGAGGTCGACGAGGGCAAGGCCGCGAAGGCGCTCCTCAAGCGGGACTTCGAGGAGAAGCAGAAGCAGCTCGACGGCCGCAAGGCCGAGTTCGAGAAGCTCAACGCCGAGTTCGAGAAGCAGCAGCAGGTGCTCTCCGAGGGCGCCAAGCGCGACAAGGCGACCGATCTCCAGCGCCGGATGGTCGAGCTGCAGCGGATCTACCAGCAGCTCCAGGGCGACCTCGCGAACCGCGAGCAGGAGATGACCGGCGGCATCTACGCCAAGATGCGCGTCATCGTGAAGGAGATCGCCGAGGCCGACGGCTTCGCGATGGTGATCGAGGACCGCTCGCTCGTGTACGCGCAGCCGTCGCTCGACCTCACGAACGAGCTCATCCGCAAGTACAACGGGAAGCACCCCTCGACCGGCGCCGCCCCGGCCGCGGCCGCCGCGAAGGGGAAGGCCTCCCCGGCCAAGCCCGCCGCGCCGGCGGGCGACAAGGCGAAGCCGTCCGCCCCCGCGGGCGACAAGAAGTAGCCGTGGGCGTCCCGCTCCGCGAGCTCGCCGCCCGCGTCGGCGGCGAGGTGGAGGGCGACGGTGCCCTCGTCGTCGAGGGCGTCGCCGCCCTCGAGCAGGCGGGGCCCGCGCACCTCTCCTTCTTCTCGAACAAGAAGTACCGCGAGGCGTTCCTCGCCTCGAGGGCCGGCGCGGTGCTGGTCGAGCCGGGCGAGCAGGTCCCGGCCGGCCGGACCGTCGTCCGCGCGCCGAACGCGTACCTCGCCTTCGCGAAGCTCCAGACCTTCTTCCACCCGCCCCCGGCCGCCGTGCCCGGCGTCGCGCCCGGCGCGTCGGTCCACCCGACGGCTCGGGTGGATCCCTCCGCCCAGGTGTACCCGCTCGCCTCGGTCGGGCCGGGTGCCGTGGTCGGCCCGCGGACCATCCTGCACCCCGGCGTCCACGTCGGCGCGGACGCGCGGATCGGCGCCGACTGCCTGCTGTACGCGAACGTGGTCGTGCGCGAGCAGTGCGCCCTCGGCGACCGGGTGATCCTCCAGCCGGGCTGCGTGATCGGCTCGGACGGCTTCGGCTTCGCGCTCGACCTCGAGGGCGAGGGGCGGGGGCCGCGCCACTACAAGATCCCGCAGGTCGGGAACGTGGTCGTCGAGGACGACGTCGAGATCGGCGCGAACTCCACGGTCGACCGGGCCGCGCTCGGCTCGACCCGCATCGGCCGCGGCGCCAAGCTCGACAACCTCGTGCAGGTCGCCCACAACGTGCAGATCGGGCCGCTCTGCATCATCGCGTCGCAGGCCGGCATCTCCGGCTCGACGAAGCTCGGGATGGGCGTCGCGGTCTGGGGCCAGGCCGGCATCGTCGGCCACGTCACCATCGGCGACCGCGCCAACATCGCGGCGCAGGCCGGCGTCCAGGGCGACCTCGAGCCGGGCGCCCGCGTGGCCGGCTCGCCGTCCAGCCCCGACGTCACCTGGGCCCGCAACGCGGCGGTCTTCAACCGCCTCACCGAGATGCGCCGCGAGCTCCGCGCGCTCCAGAAGCAGGTCGCCGCGCTCGGCGGCGCCCCCGGGGACGAGCCGAAGCCCGCGGGCGACGCCAGCAAGGAGAAGCCGTGAACGACGCCGCCGGCAAGAAGAAGCCCGTCCTCGACATCGAGGAGATCATGCGGCTGTTGCCGCACCGCCCGCCGTTCCTGCTCGTCGACCGGGTGGTGGAGCTCGAGCCGGGCAAGCGCCTCGTCGCGTGGAAGTCGGTCACGATGAACGAGCCGTTCTTCCCGGGGCACTTCCCCGGGCACCCGGTGATGCCGGGCGTGCTCATCCTCGAGGCCCTCGCCCAGGCCGCCGGGCTGCTCGCCATGAAGTCGATGGATCCGGCGCAGGGCGCGAACAAGATCACCTACCTGATGGGCATCGACGGCGCGCGCTTCCGCAAGCCGGTCGTGCCGGGCGACCGGCTCGAGCTCGTCGTCGAGATCGTGAAGGGCAAGGGCGCGGTCTGGAAGGAGCGCGGCGAGGCCAAGGTCGACGGCGAGCTCGTCGCCGAGGCCGACTTCATGGCCATGCTCGCAGATCCACCGAAGCCCTGACGGGGAGCACCGAATGGCCATCCACCCCACCGCCATCGTCGAGGCCGGGGCCGAAGTCGATCCGAGCTGCGAGATCGGCCCCTACGCCGTCGTCGGCGCGAACGTGAAGCTCGGCGCCGGGACCTCCGTCGGCGCCCACGCCGTCGTCTCGGGCCACACCACCCTCGGCAAGCAGAACCGGATCTTCCCGTTCGCGGCCCTCGGCGGCGTGCCCCAGGATCTCAAGTACCGGGGCGAGCCCACCCGCCTCGAGATCGGCGACCGGAACACCTTCCGCGAGTACGCGACGGTGAACCTCGGCACGGTCGGCGGCGGCGGCGTCACGGTCATCGGGTCGGGCGGCCTGTTCATGGCGAACAGCCACGTCGGGCACGACTGCCGCATCGCCGACGGCGCGATCGTCGCGAACTCGGTGGCGCTCGCCGGGCACGTGACGATCGAGGACCACGTGCACCTCTCCGGCCTCGCCGCCGTGCACCAGTTCGTGCGCATCGGCCGGCTCTCGTTCGTCTCGGGCCTCACCGGCGTCACGATGGACGTCGCGCCGTACACCACGGTGGCGGGTCCCCGCGCGGAGCTCGGCGGCCTCAACACGGTCGGCCTGCAGCGGGCGGGCTTCGGCGAGGAGCAGCTCGCCCGCGTGAAGCAGGCCTACAAGAATCGTGTTCCGCTCCGGCCTCGGCCTCGCGGAGGCGATCGCCGAGCTCGAGAAGGAGCTCGCCGCGCACCCCGAGATCGCGCACCTCGTCGCGTTCCTGAAGGGCACGCAGCGGGGCGTCACGCGGTAGGGCCGCGCCGTGGCGACCATCGGCCTCATCGCGGGCGGGGGGCGCTTCCCGATCCTCTTCGCCGAGAGCGCCCGGAGGGCCGGGCACCGGGTCGTCGCGGTCGCGCACCGGAACGAGACCGACCCCGCGCTCGAGGCGGTGGTCGACGCCTTCACCTGGGTGAAGCTCGGG
Source organism: Anaeromyxobacteraceae bacterium (assembly GCA_047602405.1). Taxonomy (GTDB): domain Bacteria; phylum Myxococcota; class Myxococcia; order Myxococcales; family Anaeromyxobacteraceae; genus Anaeromyxobacter. The sequence goes on along the minus strand of JASGHJ010000002.1, from coordinate 3,093,623 downwards.
CAGATCGGCCACGTGCTCGAGGCCCTGCGCAAGGGCGGCGCGACCTCGACCGTGATGCTCGGCGCCATCACGAAGAAGCGCTTCTTCGCCGACGCGATGCTCGACGCGACCGGCCTCAAGGTCATCGCCCGCATCGCGGTGCGCTCCGACGACAACCTGCTCTCCGGCTTCGCGCGGTTCCTCGACGAGGAGGGGCTGCCGGTGGTCGACCCGACCCCGTACCTCGCCGACCGGCTCGCCCGCGCCGGCGTGCTCGGGAAGCACCGGCCGACCGAGGACGAGGCCGCCGACGCGCGCTACGGCCTCGAGCTCGCCCGCGGCATCGGCCGGCTCGATCTCGGCCAGACGGTCTGCGTGAAGGACCGCGTCGCGCTCGCGGTCGAGGCGCTCGAGGGCACCGACGCGTGCATCCGCCGCGGGGGCGAGCTCGCGAAGAGCGGCGGGTTCACCGTGGTGAAGGCGGTGAAGCCGCAGCAGGACCGCCGCTTCGACCTGCCCGCCGTTGGCCCGGACACGGTCGAGTCGCTCCGCGCGGCGGCCGGCCGGGTGCTCGCGGTCGAGGCGGGCCACACGCTCGTCATGGACGAGGCGCGCATGATCGAGAAGGCCGACCGGGCGAAGATCGTGCTCCTCGGGCTCGAGGGCTGACCGTGGCGGCCGGCTGGGTGCGCGACGAGCGCGGCGGCGCCGTGCTCGAGGTGGTGGTGGTCCCGCGCGCCTCGCGCACCCGGGTGGTCGGCGAGCACGACGGGCGCCTCAAGCTCCAGCTCGCGGCGCCGCCGGTCGACGGCGCGGCCAACGAGGCCCTGCTCGCGTTCCTCGCGGACGCGCTCGGCGTGCGCCGGACCGCGCTCGCGCTCCTGCGCGGCGAGACCGGGAAGCGCAAGTCGATCCATGTCGAGGGCGTCGCCGCGGCGGCGGTCGAGGCGGCGCTCGGGGAGGGTGGGTAGGTGGGCAAGGTCGCGCTGGTCCTCGCCGCGGTGCTGCTCGTCGGCCCCGGCCTCGCCACCCTCGCCCGCGGCGTCGGGACGCTGCGCGGCCGGCCGCTGGTCGTGCAGGGCCGGAGCTACCGCCGCGGCCCGTGGGTCACGCTCGGCGGGGTGGGGCTCCTCGCGTGGGGAGGGCTCATGATCGCCTTCGGCGCGGCGCTGCTGTGGGTGGCGGCGGGGCGGCCCGGGGGCGGGTGAGCGGCGGCAAAGGGTCGGTTCCCGCTCGCGAAAAACCTGCGCGGGCGCGCGGCAAAACGCCCGGCCATCCGGGTGCGATCGGGGAGGCACTTGCAGTAGGATGCGCCCCCTCATGACCCACCGCTTTCTCGCGGCCTGCCGCCGCCAGCCCGTCGATCGTCTCCCCGTCTGGATGATGCGCCAGGCCGGGCGCTACCAGCCCTCCTACCGCGCCGTCCGCGAGAAGGTCGGCTTCCTCGAGCTGTGCCGCTCGCCGGAGCTCATCGCGCAGGTCACCTGCGCGCCCATCGACGAGTTCGGCTTCGACGCCGCCATCCTCTTCTCGGACATCCTCGTCCACCTCCCGGCGATGGGCCTCGACCTCACGTTCGAGAAGGGCGAGAAGGGCAAGGGCGACGGCGGCCCGAAGATCGCGAACCCGGTCCGCTCCCGCGCCGACGTCGAGGCGCTCAAGATCCCCGACCCGAGGCGCGACCTCCCGTACGTCCTCGACGGCGTCCGCGCCATCAAGGCCGGCCTCGCGGGCCGCGTCCCGCTCATCGGCTTCGTGGGCGGCCCGTTCACGGTGGCGTCCTACGCGGTCGAGGGCGGCAGCCAGGGCTTCACGCGCCTCAAGACGATGCTCTACGCCGAGCCGCAGACGGCGCACGCGCTCTTCGAGAAGCTGACCCAGGCCGCCATCGTCCAGATCCAGGCGCAGATCGACGCCGGCGCGGAGGCCGCCCAGATCTTCGAGAGCTGGCTCGGCGAGCTCGACCGCGAGGACCTCGAGCGGTTCAGCTTCCCGTACCTCGCCCGCATCGCCGAGGCCGTGAAGAAGGCGGGCGTCCCCGCGATCTTCTTCTCGACCGGCACGACCGGGCACATCCGCCGGCTCGCGGGGCTCGGGTTCGACGTCATCTCGATCGACTGGCGCATGCCGATCGGCGAGGCCCGCGCGCTCGCCCCGGAGCTCGCGTTCCAGGGCAACCTCGACTCGACCCTGCTGCTCGGCCCGAAGGAGGCCGCGGTCGAGCGGGCGCTCGCCATCTGCCGTGAAGCCGGCACCGCGCCGGGCTACGTCTTCAACCTCGGCCACGGCATCCAGCCGGGGACGCCGACGGAGACCGTGAAGGCGGTCGTCGACGCCGTCCACGCGTACTCCTGGAAGTAGACGAGAGGTCCTAAGTGATCCGAATCCCGTCCCCCGCGCTGATCAAGAAGTACGACCGTCCGGGCCCGCGCTACACGAGCTACCCGACCGCGCCCGAGTGGTCGGAGGACTTCGGCCCGGGCGCGTACGCCGAGCACCTCGCGAAGGCCGACCGGAGCCCCGAGCCGCTCTCGATCTACGTGCACCTCCCGTTCTGCAAGGAGATGTGCCGGTTCTGCGGGTGCAACGTGGTCGCGACCCACGACCGCTCCCGCGCGGACGCGTACCTCGACGTCCTCGAGAAGGAGGTCGAGCTCGTCGCGAAGCGGCTGCCCAACCGCCGGAAGTTCACCCAGCTCCACTGGGGTGGCGGCACGCCGACCTTCCTCGACGAGAAGCAGCTCGAGCGCTGCCACGCGATCATCATGCGGCACTTCGAGCTCGTGCCCGGCGGCGAGAAGGCCATCGAGATCGACCCGGCCATCACGACCCGCTCGCAGATCGCGCTCCTCGCGTCGCTCGGCTTCAACCGCATCTCGATGGGCGTGCAGGACTTCGACGGCAAGGTGCAGGAGGTCGTCGGCCGGATCCAGGGCTACGGCGAGACCGCCGATCTCGTGAAGGCCGCGCGCGAGCACGGCTTCAAGGGCGTCAACCTCGACCTCATCTACGGCCTGCCGTACCAGACGCCCCAGACCTGGAAGAAGACGCTCGACCAGATCCTCGAGATCCACCCCGATCGCATGGCGGTCTTCGGGTTCGCGTACGTGCCGTGGGCGAAGCCGCACCAGCGGCTCCTGCCCCAGGAGGCGCTGCCGAAGACCGAGCAGCGCGTCGAGCTGTTCCTGCAGTCGGTCGGCGCCTTCACCGGCGCCGGCTACCGCCTGATCGGCCTCGACCACTTCGCGCTGGAGACCGACGAGCTCGCGCAGGCCCAGGACGCCGGCACGATGTTCCGGAACTTCCAGGGCTACACCGTCCGGCCCGCGCCGGACACGGTCGCCTTCGGCATGACGTCGATCTCCGACATCGGCGGCGCCTACGCCCAGAACCAGCACCGGCTCAAGGACTGGAACGAGCGCGTGCTCGCGGGCGAGCTGCCGATCGCGAAGGGCGCGTCGATGACCGACGACGACCTCATGCGCCGGTTCGTGATCAACCGGGTGATGTGCCTGCTCAAGCTCGACCTCCGCGAGGTGGCCGAGAAGTTCGGGCCCGGCGCGCGCGCCGCGGTCGAGCACTCGCTCTCGAAGGGGCGGGCGGAGCTCGAGGCGGACGGCCTCGTCACCTTCGACGGGGACGTCCTCAGGGTCACGCCGATGGGCCAGCTCCTCGTCCGCAACGTCGCGATGCTCTTCGACGCGTACCTCGAGAAGCACGCGGGCGAGAAGAAGCCGACGTTCTCCAGGACCGTCTAGCCCGGCATGGCCACCGAGAAGACCGCGGTCTTCCTGATGAACCTGGGCGGTCCGCGGAACCTCGAGGAGGTCGAGCCCTACCTCTACGAGCTTCTTCAGCGACCCGCTCCTCATCTCGGCGCCGTTCGGCCCGTTCCGGCCGCTCGTCGCCTGGCTCATCAGCCACTTCCGCGCGCCGTCCTCGGCCGAGAAGTACGCGCTCATCGGCGGGAAGTCGCCCATCGTCGAGGGCACCGAGGCGCAGGCCGCCGCGCTCGCGAAGGTGCTCGGGCCGGGGTTCAGCTGCCACCTCGCGATGCGCTGCGGGCATCCGAACACCGAGGAGGGCGTGAAGGCGGCGCTCGCCGCCGGCGCGACCCGGGCGCTCGCGCTGCCGCTCTATCCGCAGTACGCGAACGCGACCACGAAGTCGTCGCTGCTCGAGCTCCGCCGGCTCTGGCCGAAGGACCGGCCGCTCGCCGAGGTCTGCACCTGGCACGACCACGAGGGCTACCTCGCGTCGTCCGCGGCCGCGCTCCGGGAGACCGTCGCGACGGTCCCGGCCGAGCACCGCGAGAAGGTGCTGGTGGTCTTCTCCGCGCACGGCCTCCCGATGAGCCAGGTGCGGAAGGGCGATCCCTACCCGCAGTACATCGAGCACTCGTCGCGCGAGAGCGCCCGCCGCGCCGGGGACCTGCCGTTCCAGGTGACCTACCAGTCGAAGGTCGGCCCCGCGCAGTGGCTCGGCCCGGACACCTCCGAGTGGCTCGCCGCGAACGCGAAGGGCCGCTGGATCGTCGGCGTGCCGATCGCCTTCGTCTCCGAGCACCTCGAGACGCTCTACGACATGGACATCCTCGCGAAGGAGGCGTGCGCGAAGGGTGGGGCGCTCGGCTTCAGCCGGGTCCCCGCGCTCGGCGTGCGGCCGGACTTCGTGGCGGCGATGGCCGACGTGGTCAAGAGGGGCATGGCCGGGCAGGGGATGAAGCCCTGAGCCGGCGTCGCTGATCCTTCACCCGGCCGCCACGCGGTAGCCAAGCGCCCGCGAGAGAACGTCCTCCGTCCCACGGAGGATCGATGCCCCTCGCCCTCGCCGCCGCGCTCGCGCTCAACCTCTCGTCCTCGCCGGCCGCGCCGCCCCCGCCGGCGCTCGCCTTCGAGCACCTGTTCGTGACCGGCCCGTCGGGCGCGCGCGTCGCGCCCGAGGTCGCGGCGCTCGCGGGCCGGCGGGTCAGGCTCGCCGGTCATCCCGTGCACATGGAGGAGCCGCCCCGCGGCGCGTTCTACCTCGCCGCCCGGCCGGTCGAGGCCGACGAGAGCGGCGGCGGCACGGGCGATCTCCCGCCGGGCGCCGTGCGCGTCGAGGTCCGCGGCCTCGAGGGCCCGCTGCCCGCGCTCGACGGGGCCGTCGAGGTCGAGGGCCTCCTCGACGTCGGCCGCGCGGAGGACGCGGACGGCCGCGTCTCGTGGATCCGGATCCTCGTCGACCTTCCCCGCAGCACCCCCACGACCCAGGAGAACACCCGATGACGCAGAAGCTCCTCCCGCTCTCGGTCGTCGCCGCCGTGCTCTGCACGGCCGGCGCCGCGAGCGCCCAGGCCACGAACGTGGCCGTCTTCCCGCCGAACGGCGCCCGCTTCCTGCCGGGGCAGCGCTTCGACATCCGCGTCGAGGGCAAGGGCGCCGCGCCCTACTCGGCCTCGCTGAAGGTGGACGGCCGGATCGTCAACTTCACCTCGGGCGCGCTCGACCACGTCGCCACCGACGGCATCTCACCGGCCGGCTGGGGCGGCTTCAACGTGCGCGGCTTCTCGCTCGTGAAGCCCGGCACCCACGTGCTCGAGGCGACGTTCGTCGACGGCTCCGGCGTCGCCGTCACGAGGACCTCCTTCATCGGGGTCGAGGACGTCGGCGGCGACGAGGACGGGCGGGGCGGGCGGGACCAGCGCCGCGGCGGCGGCATCAAGAACGTGGTCATCTTCCTCGGCGACGGCATGGGCGTCGCGCACCGCACCGCGGGCCGCATCGTGTCCCGCGGCGTGACCGGCGGGACGCCGAACGGCCGCCTCGCGATGGACACGATGCCGGGCGTCGGCCTCGTCTCGACCCACTCCCTCAACTCGATCATCACCGACTCGGCGCCGGGCATGAGCTGCTACACGACCGGCAACCACCAGAACAACAACCAGGAGGGCGTGTGGCCGGCCACGGTCACGAACCCCTTCTACGCGCCGCGCATCGAGTACCTCGGCCACTACCTCCACCGCACCCGCGGCACCTCGCTCGGCATCGTCACCACCGCCGACATCGAGGACGCGACGCCCGCGGCGAACGCGGTCTTCACGCAGGCCCGTGGCAACGGCACCGGCATCATCGACCAGTACCTCGACGAGGCCGACGCCGCGGACACCGGCGTGGGCGGCACGGGCCTCCGCGTGCTGATGGGCGGCGGCCGCCGCTGGTTCCTGCCCGCGACCGACGCCTTCTCCTCGCGCGCCGACGGCTCCGACTACGGTCCGCTCCCGGCCGACCTCCTCGCCGGCTGGAAGCTCCCGGCCGCCGCGGCGGGCGCGCTCGACAGGAACCGCGACGTCGTCGCCGGCTTCCGGGCGGCCGGCTTCGGCTACGTCGCCGACGCGGCGGGCCTCCAGGCCGTCTCGTCGAACCCCCCGAGGAAGCTCCTGGGCCTCTTCGCGTACGGCAACATGAACGTCGCCCTCGACAAGGTCGCCGCGCGCCGGTTCCGCGCCGGCCAGGCCGGATACACCGACGCGGTCGTGCAGGACCACCTCTCGCCCGACCAGCCGATGCTCGACGAGATGACGAAGGTCGCCATCGACGTCCTCAGGAAGGACCGCCAGGGCTTCGTGCTCATGGTCGAGGGCGCGCACATCGACAAGCAGTCGCACCAGATGGACGCCGAGCGCGCCATCGGCGAGGTCATCGAGTTCGACCGGGCCATCGGCGCCGCGCTCGACTTCGCGCGCCGCGACGGCAACACCCTCGTCCTCGTCACCGCCGACCACGAGTGCTCCGGCTTCGCGCTCATCGGCGGCCTCAACACGACGATCGCGAACCTGAGGGCCACCCCCTCCGACGCCGCGGCGCTCGACCCGGCCACGGCCCCGAAGCGTCAGGGCCTCGTCGGGACGTACGACGCCGCCAGGTTCCCGGCCTACGCCATCCAGCCGGACGGCTACCCCGCGACGTACGACGTCGACGGGAAGCTCCTCGTCGGCTTCGGCGCCTCGGGCGACCGCCACGAGAACTGGCTCACGCCCTCGAGGCCGAGCCGCGAGAGCCTGACGCCGGCGGCGCTCTCGACCCTGCTCGGCGGGAAGGGGTACGCGGCGAGCCCCGTCGGGCGCAGCGAGAAGGCGGACGGCGCGTTCCTCCGCGGGCAGGCGGTGGGCAAGGAGCAGGCGGTCCACACGGCCTCGGACGTGGCGCTGTCCGCGTACGCGCGGGACCCGGAGGCGTGGCTGCCGTTCGCGGGGACGTACGAGAACACGGACGTGTTCTTCAAGATCGCGCAGGTGATGGCGGGGCGGGGAAGGTAGCGCAGCACGCGGTCGCAGCGAGGAGCAGTCGTGCGTGGGCGGGGCGGGCTTCCAGGGAGGCCCGCCCCGCTACCGCCGCGCCAGCATCCGGGCCAGCGCTTCCTTCAGCACCGCGTGCTCCGGGTGGACCCTCAGCCCCGCGAGGAGCACGCGGCGGGCCTCGACGGAGTCGCCCAGCCGGTCCTCGGCGAGCGCGAGCGCGGCGATCGCCCGCGGGTGGTCCGGCTGCATGCCCAGGGCCTTCTCCGCGATCCGCAGCGCCTCGCGGGCCTGCGCCCCGGGCGGAAGCGCCGGGTCGTGCAGCGTCGCGAACGCCAGCATCGCGTGGTACTCGGCCTCGCGCGGCGCGAGCACGCACGCGGTCCGCAGCGCCTCCACCGCGTCGCCCGGCCGCCGCTCCTCGAGCGCCCTCCACGCCCGGAACAGCGCGAGCTCCGCGAGCGGGTCGAGCCCGGGCCTGCGGACCCCCGCCTGCTCGAGCCGGCTGGTCATGAGCGCGAGCTGCGTGGCCCGGCGCTCGCCGGTCGCGAGCGCCCGGTACGCCGCGGAGATCCGGTCCTGCACGGCCACGAGCAGGTCCTCGAGGTCGCCGAGGTCGTGCCCGGCGTACGCGTCCGGGTGGAACCGCCTCGCGAGCGCGTGGTACGCGCGCTCGACCTCGTCCGTGTCCGCGGTGACGTTTACCCCGAGCACGCCGTACGGGCTCGCGGGCAACAGCTGCAGCGCGGCCTGGCGGAGCGCCTCGGCGCGCTCGGGCGGGAGCGGGGGCAGGCCGCGCGGGCCCTGGTGGGGCGGCGGGGTCGCCCCGGCCGGCTCGACCGGGAAGATGACCGCGCCGGTGAGCGAGAGGAACCAGAGGAGCGAGAGGCCGTCGCGGAGCTCGGCCCGGCGCGCCTCGAGCCACGTGCGGGTCGTCTGCCGGCCGCCGATCGAGAGCGCGAGCCTCAGGTCCGTGGGCGAGAGCGCCGCGGCCTGGGCGATGGCCTGGAAGGCGGCGCCGCGGACCGGGAAGGCCTCGGCGACGTTCCGCAGGGCCTCGATCTGGTGGTTCGCGTGCACCGCCCCGCGGGCGCCCTCGAGCACCGGCGCGAGCGGCGCGCGCAGCTCGACGGCGCTCCAGTCGCCGCCGGTCGGCGGGCCCGCGTGGAAGCGCCAGCGCCCCTCGCGCGCGCCCACCGCGCGCACGATCCGGGCGCCGAGGTGGCGGCGCAGGAGCGCGGCGAGCGCGTCGCCCGGCTCGACGACGCCGGCGGCCACGAGCGCGGTGCAGGCGGAGAGCCCGCCCGCCATCGCCTCGAGGGCCATGGTGCGCGCCCGCTCGGCGACGTGGCGCTCGCCGCAGATCCAGCGCAGCAGCGACTCGTCGGCGGCGGGGGACCAGAAGCCGTTCGCGACGCCGCGGTGGAAGAGGAAGTGGCGCTCGAGGTCGCCCTCGGCGAGCACGAGCACGCCGTCGGAGCGGTTCTCCCAGAGCTGGTGGAAGAGGCGCGCCACGGCGCCGAGCGCGAGCTCGCCCTGCCAGTCCGGCGCCGCCGCGAGCGCCGGGCTCGAGGGCCGCGGCGTCCGCCGCTGCGGCGCCTGCGCGCGCCCGCGAGAGACGAGGCGGGAGACCCGCTCGACGAGGTCCGGCGGCGTCGACCCGTGGAGCTGCTGCTTGTCGGCGACGACGAGGAGGACGCGCGGGTCCGCGTCGCGGAGCTTGCGCACCAGCGCGTAGCCTTCACCTTCCGCGAAGTCGCTGCCCAGCACCACGGCGTCCGGACGCCGGGTCGAGAAGAGCTCGAAGGCCGAACCGACGTCGTTCGCCGCGAGCACCTCGAACCCCGCGTCGCCCAGGCTGCGCTGGACGTAGTCGCGCGTGGGGGCGTGCCCCTCGGCGACCAGGATGCGTGGCATTCGAGCATCGTACAGGGCCGGGGGCGCGCCAGGGGGGGCGGTGATAGACTCGTCCTGTCCCCGATCGACGCGACATGAAGGACCTTTTGCAACCACGCCACCGCGCCTCCCTGCTCCGCTTCGTCGGCGAGGCACACCCGGAGCGCGTCCTCCTGGCCTTCGACTACGACGGCGTGCTCGCGCCGCTCGTCCGCGAACCATCCGGGGCGGTCATGCGTCCCCAGACGCGCCAGCTCCTCACCCGCCTGGGCACGCGGTACCCCGTCGCGGTCGTGTCGGGGCGTGCCTGGCGGGACACGCACCGCTTCGTCGGAGACGTCGTCTCGACCATCGTCGGCAACCACGGCTACGAGCTCGGCCGGCCGCTCCCGGTCCCCGCCGCGGTGCTGCGGCAGGTGAAGGCCTGGCGCCGCACGCTCGAGCGCTCGCTCGCCGGCGTCCCGGGCGTGTTCTTCGAGGACAAGCGCTCCACGCTCGCGGTCCACTACGGCCTCACCCGCGCCTGGCGCACCTCCGAGCTCCGCGTGTACGAGGCCGCGAACCGGCTCTCGGGGACGCGGCTCGTCCCGGGCAAGAAGGTGCTGAACGTCCTCCCCGCCTCGTTCCCGAACAAGGGCGACGCCGTCCGGGCGCTCGTCGCGAAGCTGGGCTGCACGGGCGCGCTCTACGCCGGCGACGACGTGACCGACGAGGACGTCTTCGAGGTCGGCCCGCCGCTCGTGTTCGGCGTGCACGTCGGCAAGGGCCCGTCGCTCGCCGCCTGGAAGGTCCCCGCGCAGGACCGCATGGACGAGCTCCTCGAGCTGCTCGTCGAGGCGCGCGAGCCCCGCCGCGCGCGGAGGGCCCGCGCGTGAGCGCCCGCCGCCGGGGGGCCCCGGACGCCGGCGCGACCGGGGATCTCTTCGCGCCGCGCGAGCCGGCGCGCCCGGCGGAGCCGCCGGCCCCCCCGCCCGCCCATCCCGAGCGCAGGGCCCGCGAAGCGGGCCCGGAGTCGAGGGACCCCCCGCGCGCGGCCGAGCCACCCGCGCCCCCTCCTCCCCCGCGCGCGGAGCTCGCGAAGCCGCTCACGGTGGGCGAGCTGACCCGCGCGCTCAAGAACGCGGTCGAGCCGAAGTTCCGCAGCGTGTGGGTCGCGGGCGAGATCACGAACCTGCGCCGCCAGTCCTCCGGCCACGTGTACTTCGCGCTCAAGGACGACGACGCCACCATCAACGCGGTGGCCTGGGCCTCGACCGCGCGCCGCTTCGGGTGGAAGCCCGAGGACGGCCAGGAGGTCCTCGCGCGCGGCTTCGTCGAGATCTACGCGCCCCACGGCAAGTACCAGCTCATCGTCGACGACCTCGAGCCGCGCGGCGCGGGCGCGCACGCGCTCCTCGTCCAGCAGGTGAAGGCGCGGCTGCAGGCGGACGGGCTCCTCGATCCCGCGAAGAAGCGGCCGCTCCCGTTCCTGCCCCGGCGCATCGGCGTCGCGACGAGCCCGACCGGCGCGGCGGTGCGCGACTTCCTCCGGGTGGTGCACGCGCGGTTCCCGTCGCTGCCGGTGCTGGTCGCGCCCTGCCGCGTGCAGGGCGAGGGCGCGGCGGCGACCGTCGTCCAGGCGGTGAGGGCGCTCTGCCGGGCCGGGGTGGACGTCATCGTGGTGACCCGCGGGGGCGGCTCGCCGGACGAGCTCGCGGCGTTCGACGACGAGCGGCTCGCCCGGGCGATCGCGGCCTGCCCGGTGCCGGTGGTCTCGGCGGTCGGGCACGAGACCGACGTCACCGTGGCGGACCTCGTCGCCGACCTCCGCGCGGCGACGCCGACCCACGCCGCGCAGCTCGTCGCCCCGGTCCGGGACGAGCTCCTCGCCGAGGTGGCCGGGCTGCGCGCCCGGCTCGAGCGCGCGCTCCTCGGGGGCATCGCCTCGCGCCGCGCCGAGCTGCGCGCGCTCAAGGCCGAGCTCGCCGACCCGGCCCAGCTCCTCTCCCACGGCCGCCACCGGCTCGACGACCTCTCGCACCGGGCCGCCGCCGCGGTCCGCGTGCCGCTCCGCCGCGAGCGGGCCCGGCTCGAGGCGCTCCGGCCGCGCCTCCTGCGCCAGGAACCCCGGCGCCGCCTCACCGAGCTCCGGCGCCGGGTCGAGGCGGCCGCGCGGCGCATGGGGGCCTGGCAGGCGCAGGCCTTCCGGCGCGAGGAGCTCAGGCTCGAACGGCTCGCCGCCCGTCTGGAGCCTGCGAACGTGGCGAAGCTGCTCTCCCGCGGGTTTGCCCTCGTGCTCGACCGGGGGCACCTCGTGGCGCGCAGCGCCGCGGTGAACGAGGGCGACCCGGTCCGCATCGCCCTCGCCGAGGGCTGGCTCGACGCCCGGGTCGAGGCGCGGGACCGGGGCGAGGACCCACTGCCGGGGCGGGGCCCGCCCGGCGGGACGGCGGATCCCCGGAGCCCCGTTGATCCGGGCGGAAAGCGTCGCTAAGTAGAGGAATCGCGCAGCAGGGGACGGGGAACCGACACGTGAGCGAGCCCGCAAAGGCGGAGCAGTCAGGCAGCGGCGCCGCGTCGTACGACGCGCTGGTCGAGCGCCTCGAGAAGGTCGTGGGCGAGCTCGAGGGCGGGCAGCTGACCCTCGAGCAGTCGATCGAGCGCTTCGCGGAGGGCGTGCGGCTCGCGCGCGACGCCTCCCGCAAGCTCGACGAGGCCGAGGCCCGCGTGGAGCAGCTCGTGCGGTCGGCGGACGGGGGCGAGGAGGCGGTCCCCTTCGAGCCCGCAGCGGCCTCAGCGGCAAAGTCCTGAGCCCCCGCATGTCGGACTCCACCCCGAAGCCGCGCGTCATCATCGTCGACGACGACCGCGACACGCGCGAGATGCTCACGCTCGCGCTCGAGCTCGAGGGGTTCGACGTGGGCCAGGCCGCGAACGGCCTGCGGCTCATCTCCGCGATGCACGTGGACCGGCCCGACGTGATCCTGCTCGACGTGATGATGAGCTGGATTGACGGCTACGAGCTCTGCCGCGCCATCAAGAAGAACCCCACCTTCGGCGACGTGCCGGTCATCTTCATCTCGGCGCGCGGCACCCCCGACGACGAGCGCGCGGGCCTCGAGGCGGGCGCCATCGACTACTTCACGAAGCCGCTCGACATGGACCGGCTGGTGGGGCGGATCTGGGAGATCCTCCACCGGCGGCAGGGCGCGTCTCCCGCCGTCTGAGCCCCGGGCCCGCCGCGGGCGGCGGACGCCGCCCCGCGTGTCCGCCCGGACACGGGCGAAATGGACGTTTCGACACGCCCGCCGGCCATGCCCGGCCCCCCGAATTCTGCTAGAACCGGTCCCGCTTGGAGCCCGATCTCTCCATCGAGGCCTACCTCCACGAGGTCGCCGGACGGGTCGAGCCGCGCCTCGCGGCGCTCGCCGACGAGCGCGCCGGGAAGGGCCCGCCGCGGCTCGCCGAGGCCGTGCGCTACGCGCTCCTCGGCGGCGGCAAGCGCCTGCGCCCCGCGCTCGTGTTCGCCTCCTGCGAGGCGCACGGCGGCGCGGGCGACGACCCGCTCGCGCTCCGGTTCGCGGTCGCGCTCGAGGCGATCCACACGTACTCGCTCGTGCACGACGACCTGCCGGCGATGGACGACGACGACCTGCGCCGCGGCCGCCCCACCGTCCACAAGGCCTTCGACGAGGCGACCGCGATCCTCGTGGGCGACGCGCTGCAGGCGCTCGCGTTCAGGCACCTCTTCGGGGCCGACGATCCGCGCGCGGTCACGCTCGGGCGGCTGCTCGCCGAGGGCGCGATGCTCATGGTCGAGGGCCAGGTCCGCGACATCGAGGGCGAGCACGCCCACCTCGGCGAGCGCGAGGTCATGGAGCTCATGGCGACCAAGACCGGCGCGCTCGTCGCGGCCGCGGTTGCCGGCGGCGCGGTCTGCGCCGGCGCGCCGCTCGCGCCCGCCCAGCGCATCGGCCTCGACCTCGGGCTCGCGTTCCAGATCGCCGACGACCTCCTCGACCTCACCGCCGACAGCGCCACCCTCGGCAAGCGGGCCGGCAAGGACGCCGAGGCGGGGAAGTCCACGCTGCACGCGGTGGTGGGGCCCGACGAGGCACGCCGCCGGGCCGAGGGGCTCGTGACGCGGGCCCTCTCGGGCCTCGCCGAGCTGGGGCCCCGCGCGGAGCCGCTGCGCGCGCTGGCCCGGTTCGTGTATTCCCGTCGGAAGTAGCCGCGGAGGAAGACGACGATGAGCCGCATCCTCGACACCATCGACTCGCCCGCCGATCTCAAGAAGGTGCCGGTCGCCGACCTGCCCGGGCTCTGCCAGGAGATCCGCGACGAGATCGTGGAGACCTGCGCCAGGACCGGCGGCCACCTCGGGTCGTCCTTGGGCGCGGTCGAGCTCAACGTGGCGCTGCACTACGTCTTCGACTCCCCGACCGACAAGCTCGTCTGGGACGTCGGCCACCAGGCCTACGCGCACAAGCTCCTCACCGGGCGGCGCGACCGCTTCCGCACCATCCGCACGCCGGGCGGCCTCGCCGGCTTCCCGGAGCGGCACGAGTCCGAGCACGACGCGTTCGGCGTGGGCCACGCCTCCACCTCCATCTCCGCCGCGCTCGGCATGCTCGAGGCGAAGCGGATGACCGGCGAGCCGGGCAAGGTCGTCGCCCTCATCGGCGACGGCGCGCTCACCGGCGGCGTCGCGTTCGAGGGGCTCAACCAGTCCGGCTACCTCGGCCGGAACCTGCTCGTCGTCCTCAACGACAACGAGATGTCCATCTCGCCGAACGTCGGCGCGATGAGCGAGTGGTTCTCGAAGAAGTTCGCCTCGCGGACCTACAACCGCTGGCGCAAGGCCGTGAAGGAGTTCCTCTCGCAGGTGCCGCGCGGGCCCGAGGCGATCGAGATGATCCGCCACGGCATCAACGCGACGAAGGCGCTCGTCACGCCGGGGATCCTCTTCGAGGGGCTCGGCTTCCACTACGTCGGCCCGGTCGACGGCCACGACGTCGCGGCGCTCGTCGAGTGCCTCCAGAAGCTCGCGGTCTTCGACGGGCCGGTGCTGCTGCACGCCATCACCACGAAGGGCAAGGGCTACCACTTCGCCGAGTCCGACACCGCCACCCGCGGCCACGGCCTCTCGTTCTTCGACGTCGCGACCGGCAAGTCGGTGAAGAAGGGCGGCGCGAAGCAGTACACCGACGCCTTCGCCGAGGCGCTCATCGCCGAGATGGAGCGCGACCCGAAGGTGGTCGGCATCACCGCCGCGATGCTCGAGGGCACCGGGCTCATCAAGGCGAAGAAGGTCTTCCCCGAGCGCGTCTACGACGTCGGCATCGCCGAGCAGCACGCGGTCACCTTCGCCGCCGGCCTCGCCTGCGAGGGCATCCGCCCGGTCGCGGCCATCTACTCGACCTTCCTGCAGCGCGCCTACGATCAGATCATCCACGACGTCGCGCTGCAGAAGCTCCCGGTCACCTTCGCGCTCGACCGCGGCGGCCTCGTGGGCGCCGACGGCAAGACGCACCAGGGCGCGTTCGACCTCGCCTACCTGCGCTGCGTGCCGAACCTCGTCGTGATGGCGCCGTCCGACGAGAACGAGCTCAGGCACATGCTCCGCACCGCGCTCACCGTCGACGGCCCGGCCGCGCTGCGCTTCCCGCGCAACGCCGTCGAGGGCGTGCAGCTCGACCCGGAGCCCCAGGCGTTGCCGGTCGGCAAGGGCCGGATCGTCCGGAACGTGCCGGGGAAGCCGGACGTCTGCGTGTTCGCCGTCGGCACCACGGTGCGGCCGGCGGTCGCCGCGGCGGAGGCCCTCGCGGCCGACGGCCTCGCGGTCACGGTCGTGGACGCCCGCTTCGTGAAGCCGCTCGACGTGGAGCTCCTCGTGGCCGAGGTCGGCCGCGCGGGCCGGCTCGTCACGGTGGAGGAGGGCTGCCTGCCCGGCGGCTTCGGCGCGGCGTGCCTCGAGGCGCTCGAGGAGCGCGGCCTCGTCGCCGACGGCCTGCCGGTGCGCCGGCTCGGCCTCCCCGACGCCTTCATCACCCACGGCGACGCCGCGAAGCAGCGCGCCGAGCTCGGCTTCGACCAGGCCGGCATCGCCCGCGCCTGCCGCGAGATCGTCGGCGAGCGCGCGCGGCGCGCGACGGCGTGAAGCCGCGGCGCGAGCGGATCGACCTCGTGCTCGTCGAGCGCGGCCTCGCCGCCTCGCGCACGCAGGCGCAGGCGCTCGTGATCGCGGGCGCGGTGGTGGTGGGCGAGGCCCGGGTCGACAAGCCCGGCGCGCTGGTCGACCCCGCCGCGCCCATCCGCCTCAAGGAGGACGCCGCGCCGAAGCGGTTCGTCTCGCGCGGCGCCCTGAAGCTCGAGGGCGCGCTCGCGGCGTTCCCGCTCGATCCCGCCGGGAAGACCTGCGCCGATTTGGGCGCCTCGACGGGCGGCTTCACCGACCTCCTCCTGCAGCGCGGCGCCGCGAGGGTGTACGCGGTCGACGTCGGCTACGGCCAGCTCCACCCGAAGCTGCGCGACGACCCGCGGGTG
Source organism: Anaeromyxobacteraceae bacterium (assembly GCA_047602405.1). Lineage (GTDB taxonomy): Bacteria > Myxococcota > Myxococcia > Myxococcales > Anaeromyxobacteraceae > Anaeromyxobacter. Next base: position 3,077,947 of record JASGHJ010000002.1, on the reverse strand, counting down.
GTGGTGCGGGAGCGCGAGAACGCCCGCCACCTCACCGCGGCCGCGCTCGGCGAGCGGGTCGAGCTCGTGGTGGGCGATCTCCTCCTTCATCTCGCTGAAGCTCGTCCTGCCCGCCGTGAGGGACGTGCTGCGGCCGGGCGGCGAGGCGGTCCTGCTCGTGAAGCCGCAGTTCGAGGTGGGGAAGGGCGAGGTCGGCAAGGGCGGCGTGGTCCGGGACGACGGGAAGCGCCGGGAGGCGCTCGAGGCGGTGTCGGAGGCGGCGCGCCTGCTCGGCTTCCTCGTGCTCGGGCACGCCGAGAGCCCGATCGAGGGGCCGGCCGGCAACCGGGAGTGGCTCCTGCACCTGAAGCTGCCGGCCTGAGCGACGCAACCCCTCGCGGGGACTGGCCATTCTCGTCGGCGCTGCCGGGCCGGCGGGCTCCCGGGCGTTCCTTGACGCGTCCGTCGGGGTCTGTTACTCACCCACCCACATTTTCGAGACCCGGCGGGCGCCGGGGCCGAAAGTGGGCGCGGTCGGCCCACTTTTTTGTTTTTGGGAGCGCTGAAACCAACGATGTCCGGGATTGCCCAGGACAACATCGCCGAGCGCGCGCGAGCTCTCCTCGAGCCCGTGCTCCTGCGCGACGGCTACGAGCTCGTCGAGGTGGAGTGGAGCCGCGGCGGCGGCCGGTGGACGCTGCGCCTCTTCATCGACCGCGAGGGGGGCGTCGGCGTCGACGACTGCCAGACCGTCTCGCGCACGGTCGAGCCCATGCTCGACGTCGAGGACTTCATCGAGCCGGCGTACGACCTCGAGGTCTCGTCGCCGGGCCTCGACCGGCCGCTCCGCAAGCCCGAGCACTTCGTCCGCTGGGCCGGCCAGCGGGTGGTGGTGAAGGCGTACGGTCCGCTCGCGGACACGGCGCCGGGCTCCCCCGCCCGCAAGAGCTGGACCGGCGTGCTCCGCGGGTACGAGGACCGCGCCGTCCTCGTCGACGTGGACGGCACCCTCCACCGCATTCCGCACGACCGGATCGCGAAGGCCCACCTCGAGTACGACGTCGAGGCCGATCTCCGCAGGAAGGACTGACCATGCAGCAGAACGTGAACCTGAACCTCATCCTCGACCAGGTCGCCAAGGACAAGGGCATCGATCGGCCCAAGCTGATCGAGATCCTCGAGGAGGCGATCGCCTCCGCCGCCAAGCGCCACTTCGGCATGGAGCGGAACGTCAAGGCGAAGTACGACGAGGACAAGGGCCAGGTCGACCTCTTCCAGGTCCTCACCATCGTGGCCGAGCCGACCGAGGAGGCGCCCATCGCCGACCCGGTGAACATGATCCCGGTGTCGGTCGCGCACGAGAAGGGCATCGAGGTGGAGCCGGGCGACGAGCTCGACTTCCCGATCTACTACCGGTCCGAGGACGAGGCCGAGGCGCGCGCCCAGGACGAGCAGTGGGGCGATCTCCTGAAGCTCAAGACCTACCGGCGCTCGTTCGGGCGCATCGCGGCCCAGACCGCGAAGCAGGTCATGATCCAGGGGACGCGCAACGCCGAGCGCGAGAACGTCTTCAACGAGTACAAGGACCGCAAGGGCGAGGTCATCACCGGCATCGTGCGGCGCTTCGAGCGCGGCAACGTCATCGTCGACCTCGGCCGCGCCGAGGCGGTGCTCCCGGTCCGCGAGCAGGTGCCGCGCGAGAGCTACCGCGCCGGCGACCGGGTCCAGGCGTTCGTGGTCGACGTGCTCCGCGAGTCGAAGGGGCCGCAGATCATCCTCAGCCGCGCCTCGGTCGAGCTCCTCCGCAAGCTGTTCGAGATGGAGGTGCCCGAGATCGCCGAGGGCGTGGTGGTCATCGAGGCCGCCGCCCGCGAGCCGGGCGGCCGCGCCAAGATCGCGGTCTCCTCGCGCGACAGCGACGTCGACCCGGTCGGCGCCTGCGTCGGCATGAAGGGCTCCCGCGTGCAGGCGGTCGTGCAGGAGCTCCGCGGCGAGAAGATCGACATCGTCCCCTGGGACGAGGACCCAGCCCGCTTCGTGTGCAACGCGCTCGCGCCCGCCGAGGTCAGCCGCGTGCTCCTCGACGAGCAGAACGGCGCGATGGAGATCATCGTCCCCGACGACCAGCTCTCGCTGGCCATCGGCCGCCGCGGCCAGAACGTGCGCCTCGCCTCCCAGCTCACCGGGTGGAAGCTCGACATCAACTCCGAGTCGCGCGTGAAGGAGATGCACGAGTTCGCGATCGAGAGCTTCGGCGCGATCGAGATCCCCGAGCAGACGCAGGAGATGCTCTACGCCCACGGCTTCCGCAAGGCGCAGGACGTCGCCAACGCCGCGCCCGAGATGCTGACCCAGTTCCCGGGCTTCACGATGGACATGATCCCGGACCTGCAGAAGCGGGCCCGCGAGCAGGCCATCGTGGACGCCGAGAAGGAGATGCAGCTCGAGCAGGAGCGCGAGGCGGCCCGCATCGCCGAGGCGCGCCGGCACCCCGACTCGCTCTCGCAGGAGGAGCGGATGGCCCGGGTGCGCGGCGTCGGCGAGAAGACCATCGAGGCGCTCAAGAACGCCGGCTACCCGACGGTCGAGGCGATCCACGCCGAGACCGACATGAACAAGCTGGCCGACTCGAGCGGGCTCGGGATCAAGAAGGTCCGGCAGATCAAGCACGCCGCGGGCGTCTACCTCGAGGAGGAGGCGAAGCTCCGCGCCGAGCTCGACGCCGAGAAGCTGCGCGGCGGGGCGCCCATCTGAGTCCGCTCACCCCGAGCGCAGGTCCCGTCCGGACCTGCCTGGGCTGCGGGAAGCGGGCCGAACGGTCGGTGCTGGTGAGGATCGCGGTGGAGGAGAACCGGGTGATCGTGGATCGCGAGAAGACGCGGGGAGGGCGGGGCGCCTGGCTGCACGGGCGCGAGGCCTGCCTGTCCGCGGCCGTGAAGCGGCGCGCGATCCCCCGGGCGCTCCGTCGCCTCGACGTGGCGGTGGACGAGTCGGCGCTCCGCGTCGGGTTGACGGGAAACGCGCGTAAGGATTAGGAGTCAACGCAATGTCCAAGAAGCGGGTCCACGAGCTCGGAAAGCAGCTCAAGGAGCACGGGATCGAGCTCAGCAACCAGGAGCTCGTCGACAAGCTCCACGCGCTCGGCTACGACGTGAAGAGCCACTCGTCCACGCTGGAGGACGACCAGGCGGCTTCCGCGTACGAGCGCATCCTCAACGAGAAGAAGCCCAAGCCGGCGCCCGTCAAGCCGTCCGGCCCGGGCTTCGTCGTCCGCAAGCGCGCGCACGACGCGCCCGCCCCGGCGCCCGCGCCGGCCCCCGTCGCGGCCGCGCCCGAGCCGGTCGCGGCGCCGGAGCCGGAGCCCGTCGAGGCGCCCGCGCCCGAGCCGGTCGCCGCCCCGGAGCCCGCCGCCCCGGCCATCGCGGCCCAGGCCGCGCCCGAGCCGTCCCCGGCCGCTGCCGCCGCGCCCGAGGCCGCCCCCGCCGCCGGCGCGACCGTGACGCCGCCCGCGCCCGCCGCGGCGCCGGCCCCGGCGGCCGCCGCCCCGAGGGCCCCGGCGCCCGCGCCGCACGCGCCCGTCGCCCACCCGCCCGCGCCGCACGCGCCGGCGGCGCACCCGGCCGCCGCACATCCGGCCGCGGCGCACCCGGCCGGCGCGCACGCGCCGATGGCCGCCGGCGCGCCGCACGCGCCCGCCGTGCCGCCGCGCCCGCCGGTCGACCCGCGCACGCTGCGCCCGACGGCCACGCAGGCCGTCGTCATCTCGCGCCCGACCATCCCGGTCCGCCGCGTGACGCCGCCGACCCGCGCGCCCGGCAACTTCCCGATGGCCCCCGGGCCCCGCGCCCTCGGCGCCGTCCGCGAGCTCAAGGTCGTCCCGGGCATGCTCGGGCGCGAGCGCGAGTTCATCGACGTCAGCCGCGACAAGAAGAAGGGCCGCGGCACCGGCCGCCCGGTGTCGGAGGAGGCCGCGAAGAACATGTCCGGCCGCGAGCTCCTCCAGGCCGCGACCGCCGACCGCACCTACATCCCCATCCGCGGCAAGAAGAAGAAGCCGACCAAGAAGGGAGCCAAGACGCAGATCACCGAGCGCGCCGAGCACAAGAAGGTGATCCGGATCGAGGAGTCGATCTCGGTCTCCGAGCTGTCGCAGGCCATGGGCGTGAAGGCCGCCGATCTCATCCGCAAGCTCATGCAGTCGGGCAAGATGGTCACCATCAACGCCCAGATCGACGCCGACACGGCCGCGGTGCTCGCCCTCGAGAAGGGCTTCACGGTCGAGAAGAAGGGCTTCGAGGTCGAGGAGTTCATCCCCGAGGTCGAGGTCGACGAGTCGAAGCTCGTCATCCGCCCGCCGGTCGTGACCGTCATGGGCCACGTCGACCACGGCAAGACCTCGCTCCTCGACGCCATCCGCGAGGCCGACGTCGCCTCCGGCGAGGCCGGCGGCATCACCCAGCACATCGGCGCCTACGCGGTGAACACGCCGCACGGCCCGATCACCTTCCTCGACACCCCCGGCCACGAGGCCTTCACCGCCATGCGCCAGCGCGGCGCCGCGGTGACCGACCTCGTCGTGCTGGTGGTGGCGGCGGACGACGGCGTGATGCCGCAGACCATCGAGTCGATCAAGGCGGCGAAGGCCGCCGGGGTGACGATCCTCGTCGCCATCAACAAGATCGACAAGCCGGGCGCGACGCCCGAGCGCGTCATGCAGCAGCTCACCGAGTACGAGCTCGTGGCCGAGCAGTGGGGCGGCACCACCATCATGGTGCCCGTCTCCGCCCGCACGAAGCAGGGCATCCCCGAGCTCCTCGAGTACATCTCGCTGCAGTCCGAGGTGCTCGAGCTCAAGTCGAACCCCGAGACGCTCGCCGCCGGCCGCGTCATCGAGGCGAAGCTCGAGAAGGGCCGCGGCCCGGTCGCGACCGTCCTCGTCGAGGAGGGCACCCTCCGCGTCGGCGACCCGATCGTCACCGGCATCCACCACGGCCGCGTCCGCGCCATGATGAACGAGCGCGGCGAGCAGGTGGACGACGTCGGCCCCGGCTACCCGGTCGAGGTGCTGGGCCTGTCCGGCGTGCCCGTCGCCGGCGACGAGTTCAACGTCGTCGAGGACGAGAACGCCGCGAAGGAGGTCGCCGAGCACCGGGCCCTGAAGGCCCGCCAGAAGGAGCTCGGGGTCTCGAAGAAGGCCACCCTCGAGGACCTGTTCGCGAAGGCGAAGACCAACGCCGCGAAGGTGCTCAACGTCGTCGTGAAGGCCGACGTGCAGGGCTCGGCCGAGGCCGTGAAGCAGGCGCTCGAGAAGGCGGCCACCAAGAAGGTGGGGATCCGCATCCTCAGCTCCGGCGTCGGCGCCATCACCGAGTCCGACATCCTCACCGCCGCGGCGGGCAGCGCGGTCATCGTGGGCTTCAACACGAAGCCCGAGGTGAAGGTCGCGCAGATGGCGAGCCAGCAGGGCGCGAAGATCTTGCTGTTCAGCATCATCTACGAGGCCGTCGACAAGATCCGCGACGAGATGATCAACCTCCTCGAGCCCATCATCCGGGAGAAGCCGCTCGGGAAGGCCGAGGTCCGCGCGCTCTTCAACATCCCGAAGCTCGGCCCCATCGCCGGCTCCGCGGTGACCGAGGGTGTCGTGAAGCGCAACGCCAACGCGCGCGTCCTCCGCGACCGCAAGGTGGTGTTCACCGGCAAGGTGACCTCGCTGAAGCGGCTCAAGGACGACGTCCGCGAGGTCGCGGCGCCGCTCGAGTGCGGCATCGGCGTCGACTTCCCGGACGTGAAGGCCGGCGACCAGCTCGAGGTCTTCGAGCTCGAGGAGCTGCGCCCTTCGCTCGACTAGCCGTTCGAGGTTCCAGGTTCACCGCCGGGCGGCTGCGCGAGGAGCGTGGCCGCCCGGTGTGTTTTCGGGCGCTTTCGCGGCCGGGACCTCGTCCGCACGGGCGAAATCGCTCTCCGTTCACCCCGAGCGTAGCTGCCGCGAAGCGGCAGCGGAGACGAGGGGCAGCGGAGACGAGGGGCAGCGGAGACGAGGGGCAGCGGAGACGAGGGGCAGCGGAGACGAGGGGCAGCGGAGACGAGGGGCAGCGGAGACGAGGGGCGGCCCCACGCCCATCTTGAATTCGGCAGATCTCGAGGGCGGGTGGCACGGCACCCAGAACATCCAGTTACTCCCGCTGGCGGGAGTGACTCTGCGTGAAGCTGCACGCCCCCGAGGACCGGTCCCCCGCCTCTGTCTCTCGCCTCCGAAGGAGGGTGGGGACGGCGGAGTGCCACGGCGGCTTGCGTGCCGGTTCTCGGCCTCGCTCCATCCGGCGAGAGACACCGTGCGTCCCGCCGGCCACATCTTCGCGCAACCGCTCGCACCGCCTCGCGTTCGCCGCCCCGGCCCGGAAGCTGCGCTCCCCGAGGACATTCGCACGAAGCTCGCGACGCTCGCCTTCTTCTTCGCCGCCACCGCCCGGGCCGAGCCGCCCGACTGCACCGGCCGGGGTCGCTTCCCGGCGCGGTTCGCCCTCGACGCCGTGGTGGACGCCGGCCTCGCGGAGCGGACCGCCGTCGACCTCGACCGCACCGAGGTGACCCGCCTCGCCTCCGGCGACGACGGGAAGGACCGCTTCACCCAGGTCCACGACATCCGGTTCTTCCTGCGCACCGGCGGGATCCTGGAGGTGATCACGGTGAACCCGGTGTCGAGCGAGGAGTGCTCGATGGGCGAGATGGAGGTGCTGCTCGTGTCGCGGCGGCTGGAGTGAGGGGCGGCAGTCCGTTCCTCCTGACTTGAGCCCCCGGAAGGATTAGACTCCGCCCCCCAATGTTCGTCGGCGTGCTGCGCCTCACCCTCCACCTGCCCGAGCCCGGCTCCCTGAAGTCGAAGCGCCACCTCGTGCGCTCGGCCATCGACCGGGTGAAGGCGAAGTTCAACGTCTCGATCGCCGAGGTCGCCGAGAACGACCTGTGGCAGAAGAGCGTGGTGGGCGTGACCGCGGTGGGCAACGACGCCGCGTTCGTGCGCGAGTCGCTCGACAAGGTGGCCGACTTCGTCGGCTCCATGCACGGCGGGCAGATCATGATCACCGGGCAGGACGTGGAGGTCGAGTCCTACCCGGACGGCCTCGGCACGGACGGCGGCGGTGGAACGCTGGCCGACGTCGACGGCTGGCGCGACGACGACGAGAACCCGAGGTAGAACCGCACATGGCCCACGATCGCCCCGCCCGCGTCGCCGAGGAGTTCCGGCACGAGCTCACCGCCATCCTCGCGAGGGGCGGCATCAAGGACCCGCGCGTCACCGGGTTCGTGACCGTCACCGGCGCGAAGATGTCGCCCGACCTGCGCGAGGCGACCGTGTACGTCTCCATCCACGCGCCGGAGGCCGAGCGCGACCGCACCATGCAGGGGCTCGCCGCCGCTGCAGGGTTCCTCCAGCGCGAGGTCTCGCGGAACCTGCGCCTGCGCCACACCCCGCACCTGCGCTTCGTCTACGACGAGTCGGTCGAGCGCGGCGACCGCATCGAGCGCCTCCTCAAGGAGGCGCGCGAGAAGGACGCGGGCAAGTGAAGGCCACGCCGTGAAGGGTGGACTCCTCGTCATCGACAAGCCGGCCGGCCCGACCAGCCACGAGGTGGTGGCCGAGGTCCGCCGCGCGCTCGGCGCCGCGAAGGCCGGCCACGCCGGCACGCTCGACCCGACCGCCACCGGCGTGCTCGCGGTGTGCGTCGGCGACGCCGTGAAGCTGCAGCAGTACCTCACCGACGGCGACAAGGCGTACCTCGCCACCGTCGCGTTCGGCACCTCGACCACCACCGAGGACGGGGAGGGCGAGGTCGTCGAGCGCGGTGACCCGTCCGCCGTGACGGAGGCCGCCCTCCGCGCGGCGCTCCCCGGCCTCGTCGGCGAGCTCGACCAGGTGCCCCCGATGTACTCGGCGGTCCGCGTCGGCGGCCGCCGCCTCTTCGAGGCCGCGCGCGCCGGCGAGGAGGTCGACCGCACGCCGCGGCGGGTGGTGGTGCACGCGCTCGAGCTCGTGGAGCTCGCGCCGGCGCCCGCGGCCGGGCACCTCGTCGCGAGGCTCGCCGTCCGCTGCGGCAAGGGCACCTACGTGCGCACCCTGGCCGCCGAGCTCGGCCGTCGGCTCGGCGTCCCCGCCCACCTGGCCGGGCTCCGCCGCACCGAGGCGTCCGGCTTCGACCTCTCAATCGCGATCCCGCTCGAGGAGGCCCTCGCCCTGGGTCGGGCCGACCCGGATGCCCTGCGCCGCCGGCTCCTGCCCGCGGGCGAGGCGCTCCGGCTCCTGCCGGCGGTCCCGGTCGATGCCGGCGAGGCCCAGGACCTGTGGTGCGGCCGCTTCCTGAGGCGGCCGGTGCCGCCCGGGCCGCTGCTGCGGGCGCTCCTCCCGGACGGGACGCTCGTGGCGGTCCTGAAGCCCATCTCCGGGGGCGGGGCGCGGCCGGTCCGGGGCTTCCCTCCGGAGCCGCCTCCGGGCGGTTGACGGGGGACCCGGGATCGCGTAAATCCCCGTCCTCACTCGGCGGACTGGCGCCCGCGGCCCGACCTTGGCCCCCGCGGCGGCTCGCCGATCAACCCGGTCGTTCCCTCGGGAACGGCCCAGTCAGCAAGGCAAAGGACAGCTTAGGTGATCACCCCGGACAAGAAGCAGGAGCTCGTCAAGACGTTCAAGCAGCACGACAAGGACACGGGTTCGCCCGAGGTCCAGGTCGCGCTCATCACCGAGCGCATGGCGTACCTGAACGAGCACTTCAAGACGCACAAGAAGGACCACCACAGCCGCCGCGGGCTCCTGAAGCTCGTCGGCCAGCGGCGCCGGCTGCTCGACTACCTGCACAAGACCGACGAGGCCCGCTACAAGGCCCTCATCGACAAGCTCGGCATCCGCAAGTAGCGGACGTGCGGGCGGCGCCCCGGTCACCTCGACCGGGGCGCAAGCGCTTCCGGGGTACGGAGGCGTACAAGCAGTGAACGCGCTCGCACGGCCGGGGCGCGCGAGGGACCCGAGGGGAGAACCTCCGTTTCCGACTCCGCCCCCCGTCCGCAGACGGGACGCGCAGTGAGGAACAGAGGCACCTCCCGGGCCCCGAGCTCGGTCGGCCACGCGGGCCCATGGCCCCCACGGACGGCGCTCGATGCGCCAGGGGGCCGGAAAGGTGCATTCGTGAATCCCATCCAGAAGACCGCCAAGGTCGGCGGCAAGGAGATCCTGCTCGAGACGGGCAAGATCGCCAAGCAGGCGCACGGCTCGGTCTGGGTCCGCCAGGGCGACTCGATCGTCCTCGTGACCGTCGTGTCCGCCGCCGAGAAGAAGGAGGGCATCGACTTCTTCCCGCTCACGGTCGACTACCAGGAGAAGCTCTTCGCCGCCGGCAAGGTGCCGGGCAGCTTCTTCCGCCGCGAGGGCCGCCCGACCGAGAAGGAGACGCTGACCTCGCGCATCGTCGACCGCTCGTGCCGGCCGCTCTTCCCGGAGGGCTACGCCAACGAGACGCAGATCATCGCGTCGGTCATCTCCTTCGATCAGGAGAACGACACCGACGTGCTGGCGCTCACCGGCGCCTCCGCCGCGCTCCAGTGCTCGGACGTGCCGTTCAACGGCCCGATCGCCGGCGTCCGCGTCGGCCGCCTCAACGGCGAGCTGATCGCGAACCCGACCATCGCGCAGCGCGCCGAGTGCGACCTCGACGTCGTCATGGCCGCCTCCCGCGACGCCATCGTCATGGTGGAGGGCGGTGCGAAGGAGGTCTCCGAGGCCGTGATGATCGAGGCCCTCCTCTTCGGCCAGGCGGCCATCAAGGACCTGCTCGACGCCCAGGAGGCGCTCGCGAAGGCCTTCGGCGCGAAGCCGAAGCGCGCCTTCGAGCCGCCGAAGGCGGACGAGGACCTGAAGGCCAAGGTGAAGGCCCTCACGTGGGAGAAGACGAAGGAGGCCTACGCCCGCAACGAGAAGCACGACCGCTACGGCCGGCTCTCGGAGATCAAGAAGGAGCTGATGGCGGCCCTGAAGGAAGAGGCCGCCGGCGACGCCGCGAAGCTCGCCGCCGTCGTGGCCCGCGAGAAGGAGATCAAGGGCTACTACGAGGACGTGAAGTACGAATACATGCGCAAGATGATCACCGACGAGGGTCGGCGGATCGGCGGGCGCGGCCCGACCGACATCCGCAAGATCACCTCCGAGGTGGGGCTCCTCCCCCGCGTGCACGGCTCGGCCCTCTTCACGCGCGGTGAGACGCAGGCGCTCGTCGCCACGACCCTTGGCACCTCCGAGGACGAGCAGCGCGTCGAGATGCTCACCGGCATGATCTTCAAGAAGTTCATGCTGCACTACAACTTCCCGCCGTTCTCCGTCGGCGAGGCGAAGTTCCTCCGCTCCCCGGGCCGGCGCGAGATCGGCCACGGCGCCCTCGCGGAGCGCGCGCTCCGCTACGTCATGCCGGCCGAGGACAAGTTCCCGTACACGGTCCGCATCGTCTCCGACATCATGGAGTCGAACGGCTCCTCCTCGATGGCCTCGGTCTGCGGCGGCTGCCTGTCGCTCATGGACGCGGGCGTGCCGATCTCGGCGCCGGTCGCCGGCATCGCGATGGGCCTCATCAAGGAGGGCGAGAAGATCGCCATCCTGTCCGACATCCTCGGCGACGAAGACCACCTCGGCGACATGGACTTCAAGGTCTGCGGCACCGCCGCGGGCATCACGTCCATCCAGATGGACATCAAGATCACCGGCGTGACCCGGCAGATCCTCGAGACGGCGCTCAACCAGGCCGCCGCGGGCCGCAAGCACATCCTCGGCGAGATGCTGAAGGCGCTCCCGAAGACCCGCGAGTCCATCAGCGTCTACGCGCCGCGGATCACCACCATCAAGATCCGCCCGGAGCGCATCAAGGACATCATCGGGCCCGGCGGCAAGACCATCAAGGACATCACCGCCCGCACCGGCACCTCGATCAACATCGAGGACGACGGCTCGGTCTCCATCGCCTCCTCGAACAACGAGAAGGTGGAGGAGGCGATCAAGATGATCCGCGCCCTCACCCAGGAGGCCGAGGTCGGCCGCATCTACACGGGCACGGTGCGCAAGATCGTGGAGTTCGGCGCCTTCGTGGAGCTGTTCCCGGGCACCGACGGCCTCATCCACGTCTCCGAGCTCTCCGACAAGCGCGTGAAGAACGTCTCCGACGTGCTCAGCGAGGGCGAGGAGGTCATGGTGAAGGTCATCTCGGTCGACCGCGCCGGGAAGATCCGCCTCTCCCGCAAGGAGGCGCTCGCCGACGCCGCGAAGGCCTCGGGCGGCGCCGCCCCGGCCGAGCCGGCGAAGTCGTAAGGGATCCGCCGCGTGACGGTGAAGGTCAGGTTCCGGCGGGTCGGCCAGCGCGGCCCGCCGCTCGACCTCCCCCGCTACGAGACGCCCGGCGCCGCCGGGATGGATCTCCGCGCGGACGAGCCCGTCGCCCTCGCCCCCGGCGAGCGGCGGCTCGTCCCCACCGGGCTCGCCGTCGAGCTGCCGCCCGGGCACGAGGGGCAGGTGAGGCCGCGCTCCGGCCTCGCCGCCCGCCACGGCGTCGGCATGGTGAACGCGCCTGGCACCATCGACGCGGACTACCGCGGCGAGATCGGCGTCCTGCTCGTGAACCACGGGCAGGTGCCGGTCTCGTTCGCCCGCGGCGAGCGCATCGCCCAGCTCGTGGTCGCCCCCGTGGTGCAGGCCGAGGTCGAGCTCGTCGACGAGCTCACCGACACCGGCCGCGGCGCCGGCGGCTTCGGGTCGACCGGAAAGCACTGAACCTCCGCCCTCGAGGAGCCCGCCATGATCCCGCGCTACACCCGACCCGAGATGGCTCGCATCTGGGCGCCGGAGCGGCGCCTGCGGATCTGGCTCGACGTCGAGCTGGCCGCCTGCGAGGCGATGGTCCGCCTCGGCGAGGTGCCGGCCGAGGACCTCGCCGCGCTGAAGAAGACCTTCGACGGCTACGCCTTCACGGCGGCGGACGTCGCGCGCATCGACGAGATCGAGCGGACGGTCAAGCACGACGTCATCGCGTTCCTGACCTGGGCCGAGGAGAAGGGCGGCGCCCCCGCGCGCCAGCTGCACAAGGGGATGACCTCCTCCGACGTCCTCGACACGACGCTCGCCGTCCAGCTGAAGGAGGCGACCGCGCTCCTGCTCTCGGGCATGGACCGCGTCCTCGCGGCGCTGAAGAAGCGGGCGTTCGAGCACAGGCGGACGCCGCTCATGGGCCGCAGCCACGGCATCCACGCCGAGCCCACCACCTTCGGCCTCGTCCTCGCGGGCTGGTACGACGCCTGGACCCGGCGCCGGTCGCTCCTCGAGCGCGCCGGGCGCACCGTGGCGGTCGGCAAGATCTCCGGCGCGGTCGGCACGTTCCAGTCGCTCGACCCGCGCGTCGAGGCCTTCGTGATGGAGCGGCTCGGCCTCGAGGGCGCCGAGGGGGCCGCCACCCAGGTCGTGAACCGCGACCGGCACGCCGAGTACTTCACCGCGCTCGCGCTCGCGGGCGGGACCCTCGAGCAGCACGCCACCGCGGTGCGCCACTTCCAGCGCACCGAGGTCCGCGAGGCCGAGGAGCCGTTCACCCCGGGGCAGAAGGGCTCCTCCGCGATGCCGCACAAGCGGAACCCCATCCTCTCCGAGAACCTCACCGGCCAGGCCCGCCTCCTGCGCGCCTGGTCGGTCGCCGCGATGGAGGACGTGGCGCTCTGGCACGAGCGCGACATCAGCCACTCGTCGGTCGAGCGGGTCATCGGCCCCGACGCCACGGTCACGCTCGACTTCTCGCTGCACCGCTTCGCCGGGATGATGGAGAGCCTGCGGGTCTACCCGGAGCGCATGCGGGAGAACCTCGCCCTCACCGGCGGCCTCTACGAGACCGGCCGGGTGCTGGTCGCGCTCGTGAACAAGGGCGTCGCCCGCCAGGAGGGCTACGTCTACGTCCAGCGGAACGCGATGAAGGTCTGGGAGGAGAAGGTCGACTTCAAGACCGCCCTCCGGGCCGACGCCGACGTCGCGAGGCACCTCTCCGCGGCCGAGATCGACGCCTGCTTCGACCTCGACCACCACATGCGCCACGTGGACTACATCTTCGGGCGCGTCTTCGGTACGCCGGAGGGGGCATAGCCCCTCCCCGTGGAGCAGCCTCCACGGGCCTCTCCCCGGACCCGCTCCGCTGGGCTTCGCAGGGATCGCCCAGGCCGTGCAAGAACGCGAAAGAACCGCGGGCGCGCCCCGGCCATGATGCCGGTGAATGCGCCCCTCCAGCCTGCCCCTCCGGGTCGTCCTCGCCGCCGCGACGACCCTGCTCCTCCCGGCCTGCGCCGGGGACGGGCCTGCGGCGCCCCAGGCCGCCGCACCGCCGCGGGAGCGGCCCTTCGACGGCGGGTGGCGGTTCGCGCGGGACGTCGTCGGGGATCCCACCGACCCGCACGAGGGCGCCCAGGTCCCCGGGTACGACGACGCCGCCTGGCGAGAGGTGGACCTCCCGCACGACTTCGGCATCGAGGACCTCGCCTCCGACGAGCCCGGGACGGTGGGCCCCTTCACGCGCGCGCTCGGCCGCCCGGCGCAGGCGTACACCTACGGCGGCACGGGCTGGTACCGCCGGCACTTCACCCTCGACCCGGCCGACGCGGGCAAGCGCGTGGCGGTGCTCTTCGACGGTGTCCTCGTCGAGTCGGACGTCTGGCTGAACGGGCACCACCTCGGCCACCAGCCCTACGGCTACACCGCGTTCGCGTACGACCTCACCCCGCACCTCCTCGCGCCCGGGCAGGACAACGTCCTCGCCGTCCGGGCCCGCAACCGCGGCCTGAACAGCCGCTGGTACACGGGGTCGGGCCTGTACCGCGAGGTCCGCCTCGTCGTGACCGATCCGGTGCACGTCGACCTCTGGGGCGTGCACGTCACGACCCCCGAGGTCTCGGCCGAGCGGGCCCGGGTGCGCCTCACGGTCACGGTCGTGAACGACGCCGCGGTGCCGCGCGAGGTCGAGGTCCGCGCGCGGCTCGTCGCGCCCGACGGGACGCTCGCGGCGAGCGCCACGGCGAGCGCGGGCACGGTCGCGGCGGGCTCGACGGTGAACGTCGAGCAGCTCCTGGAGGTGGCCGCGCCGCTCCGCTGGTCGCCGGCGACCCCGCACCTCCACGAGCTCGTGGTCGAGCTGCACGCGGGGGGCGCGCGGGTGGACAGCTACCCCCTGAAGGTCGGCCTGCGGTCGCTCGCGTGGGACGCGGTCCAGGGGCTGCGCGTGAACGGGGTGCCCACCGAGCTCCGCGGCGCGGCGATCCACCACGACAACGGCCTCCTCGGCGGGGCGGCGTTCGCCCGCGCCGAGGAGCGCAAGGTCGAGCTCCTGAAGGCGAGCGGCTTCAACGCCATCCGGACCGCGCACAACCCGCCGTCCCGCCGCCTCCTCGAGGCGTGCGACCGCCTCGGCGTGCTCGTGGTCGACGAGTTCACCGACGTCTGGAACACCGCGAAGAGCCCGGACGACTACGCGCAGCACTTCGCCGCGAGCTGGACCACCGACCTCGCCTCGATGCTCCGGCGCGACCGCAACCACCCGAGGGTGGTGTGGAGCATCGGCAACGAGATCCCGGAGCGCTTCACCGAGGCCGGGCTCGCGACCGCCACGGCGCTCGTCGCCGCGGTGCGGGACCTCGATCTCGAGCGGCCCATCACCGAGGCCTTCCAGGGCGCGACGAGGACCGGCACCGGCTCGACCCCCACGGTCGTGGCCGCGTACGGGCTCCTCGACCTCGCGGCCTACAACTACAACCAGTCTGGCTGGGAGCCGGATCACGCCGCGTACCCCGCCGCGGTCATGCTCGGCGGCGAGTCGGTGCCGCTCGACGCGTACGACATCTGGAGCCGCGTGGACGAGTACCCGTGGGTCGTCGGCGACTTCGTGTGGTCCGCGATGGACTACCTGGGCGAGCCCGCCGTCGGCTACGCCGGGCCCTCGAGCGCGCCCTTCAACCGGCTCGATCCGTGGCCCTGGGTGAACGCCTGGTGCGGCGACCTCGACCTCACCGGCGAGAAGAAGCCGCAGTCCGCGTACCGCGACGTCGTGTGGGGCGAGCGCCCGCTCGAGGTCCTCGTCCACGCGCCGCTGCCGGCCGGGGACACCGAGGTGATGTTCCCCTGGGCGTGGCCGGACGAGCGGCCGAGCTGGACCTGGCCCGGGGCCGAGGGGACCCCGCTCACGGTCACCGTCTACACGCGGGCCGACGCCGTCCGGCTCGAGCTCGACGGCGTGAGCCTCGGCGAGAAGCCCGTCTCGTTCGAGCGGGGGCCGGCCGGCATCTCGGCGGCGAAGCCGGCCGCGGCGCTCGCCGCGCGCTTCGAGGTCCCCTACGCGGCGGGGACGATCCGGGCGGTCGCCCTCGCGGGCGGCGTCCCGGTGGCGACCCGGTCGCTCTCGACGTCCGGCCCCGCCGTCGGGCTCGTGCTCCGCCCGGATCGTCCTCGCCTCGGCGCCGCCCGGGACGACCTCGCGTTCGTCCGCGTGGAGGCCGTGGACGCCGCCGGGAACCTCGACCCGAACGCCGCGACGACCGTGGACCTCGCGGTGAGCGGCCCCGGCGAGCTCGTGGCCGCGGGCAGCGCGATGCCGAACCGGGTGGCGAGCTTCCAGGCCCCTCGGCTCGTGACGTTCCGCGGGAAGGCGCTCGCCGTCGTGCGGCCGACCGGCGCCGCCGGCACGATCACGCTCACGGCGACGGGCGTGGGGCTCCTGCCCGCGAGCCTCTCGATCGCCGTCGAGTAGCGCTGCCTCACTTCCCCTTCGGGAGCCGAGGCGGCCGCCCGGCGGCGAGAATCGAAGAAGGCCTCCCAGGAGAGGAAGTTCGGGATGTCGGTGATGCCGGGGAAGGCCTTGCGGTCGAAGCTCGCCGCGAGCTCCGCGCCGGTCTTCCCGGGGCTCGCCGCGACGTGCTTCTGCACGGCGGCGAGGAAGTCGCGGAAGCGGGCGAGGTCGGCCTTCGTGCCGACCGGGCCGTGCCCGGGGACCACCTTCGAGTCGTCCGGGACGAACGAGAGCAGGTAGTCGAGGTTCTCGAGGTAGCCGGCGAGGCTGCCGCCCGCGGAGGTGTCGATGAACGGGGTCATCCCGTTGAAGAAGACGTCGCCCGCGAAGAGCACGTGGCGCTGCGGGATCCCGACCATCAGGTCGCCGTCGGTGTGGGCCGGCGCCTGGTGGACGAGGTGCAGCTCCATCCCACCGAGGTAGATCGCCAGCATCGCCTTCGCCTTCGGGTCGGCCTCGCCGAACACGAGCTCCGGGAGCCCGCCCTTCTTCGCCGCCTCCGCCGTCATGGGCGAGGCCGCCTGGTTCCTGCGCGAGCTGGCGTGCGCGACGATGACCTGCACCTGCCGCTCGAGCGCGAGGTTGCCGCCGGTGTGGTCGCCGTGGTGGTGCGTGTTCACGAGGTACTTGAGCGGCTTCCGGGTCACCGTGCGGATCGCCGCGAGGAGCCCCGGCACGAGCGGCTCGAACTGATCGTCGATGAGGACGCAGAACCGGTCGCCGACGACGAGGCCCATGTTGCCGCCGCGGTCGGTGATGATCGCGTAGACGTCGTCGGCGAGCTTCTCGACCCGGTGGATCTTCTCCGGGGCGGGCGCGGGCTTGCCGGACTGGGCGAGGAGGACGCGCTCGTGGGCGAGCGCCGGGGACGAGGAGAGGAGGGCCGCGAGGGCCAGGAGCGTGGAGCGCGTGCGCATGCCGCCATGAGACCGGGTATCGGTCCGCGTGGCAACGGCGGTCTCGACCGGGTGCCCAGGAGGGTTCACCATGACGTCACACCGGGCCCGGCCCGCGGCATCCTTCCCGAGGAGGTCCCATGCGCATCGCGCTCGTCTCTCCGAAGGGCCCGCTCTACCGGCACCGCGGCGGCATCTTCGGCCGCTCGCTCCGCTACGGGCCGCTCACGCTCACGACGCTCGCCGCCTACGTCCCGCCGGAGCTGCACGCCGAGGTCGAGCTCCTCGACGAGGGGATCCAGGACGTCGACCCGGACCGGATCGACGCCGACCTCGTGGGCATCACGCTCATCACCGGCTCCTCGCTCCGCGGCTACGCCATCGCCGACCGGCTCCGCGCCCGCGGGACGAAGGTGGTGCTCGGCGGGCCGCACCCGACGCTCGTGCCGGACGAGGCCCAGGCGCACGCCGACGCGGTGGTCACCGGCTACGCCGAGGAGACCTGGCCGCGGCTCCTGCGCGACCTCGCGGCCGGGCGCCTCGCGCCGCGCTACGCGCAGGGCGAGCACCTCTCGCTCGCCGGGCTGCCCTTCCCGCGGCGCGAGCTCCTCGAATCCCGCGAAGTACTTCACCCGCGCCGTCTTCGAGGCGACCCGCTCCTGCGCGCACGACTGCGAGTTCTGCGTCGCGCCCGCCGCCTGGGGGCGCAGGCAGCATCAGAAGCCGGTCGAGGACGTCGTCGAGGACATCCGCCGCTTCGGCGCCCCGAAGGTCCTCTTCATCGACCTCAACCTCGTCTCCGACACCCGGTACGCGGCGCGCCTCTTCGAGGCGCTCGTGCCGCTCCGCATCCGCTGGTACGGCCTCGCGACGACCCTCATCGGCCTCGACCGGGACCTCCTCGCGCTCGCCGCGCGGAGCGGCTGCGCGGGCCTGCTCATCGGGCTCGAGTCGCTCTGCGAGGCCTCGCTCGCGAAGACGCGGAAGGGCTTCAACGACCCCGAGCGCTACAAGGCGCTCGTCGCGGACCTCCACCGGCACCGCATCGCGCTCATGGGCTGCTTCGCGTTCGGGCTCGACGACGACACCCCCGACGTCTTCGAGAAGACCGCGCGCTTCGCGGTGGACGCCGCCATCGATCTCCCGCGCTTCGCCATCGTGACGCCGTTCCCCGGCACGCCGCTCCACCGGCGGCTCGACGCCGAGGGCCGGATCCTCACGCGGAACTGGGAGCTCTACGACGCCCAGCACGTCGTCTTCCAGCCGAGGAACATGACCGTGCGGGAGCTCGAGGAGGGCCACCAGCGGGCCTGGCGCCACGCCTACCGGCTCCGCAGCATCGCCTCGCGGCTCCTCCGCTCCCGGGTGGACCCGCACCTCCTCCTCGCCGCGAACCTCGGCTACCGCTTCTACGCGCGCAACCTCCACCGCTTCTACACCTGCGACTGGATCGTCGGCTTCAGCCCGGCGCCGCCGTCGCCCCTCGAGCGCGCCGCCGCGGCCGGGCCCATCGCCGTCGCGGCGCCCGCCGCGGCCGCCGTCGCGGCGTCCGCCGCCGCCCCCGCCGACGAGCCCCGGAGGGCGCCGTGCGCGTGAGCTTCGTGCAGCCCTGCATCGGCCGGCGGCCCGGCGAGCGGTACCTGAGGAGCTGGCAGATGGAGCCGCTCCAGCTCGCGGTGCTGGCCGCGCTCACGCCGCGCGGCGTCGAGGTCGTGCTGCACGACGACCGCATGGAGGAGATCCCCTACGACGCGCCGACCGACCTCGTCGCCATCTCCGTCGAGACCTACACCGCCCGCCGCGCCTACCAGATCGCGAGCGCGTACCGCCGCCGCGGCGTGCCGGTGGTGATGGGCGGCTTCCACGCGATGCTCCAGCCCGACGAGGTCGCGCGGTACGCCGACTCCGCGGTGGTGGGCGAGGCGGAGGTGCTCTGGCCGAGGGTCGTCGACGACTGGCGCCACGGGCGCGGCGAGCGCGTCTACCGCTCGACCTCGCGCCCGGCGCTCCGCGGCGTCCGGCCGGACCGCACCCTCTACCGCGGCCGGCGCTACCTCCCCATCGGCCTCGTCGAGTCCGGGCGGGGCTGCCCCTACCACTGCGAGTTCTGCGCGGTGCAGTCGGCCTACGGCCAGTCGCGCACCACCCGCCCGGTGGACGAGGTGGTGGCGGACGTCGCCGCCGCCTGGGCGGAGCGCCCGCTCGTGTTCCTCGTCGACGACAACGTCACCGCCGACCTCTCCGGCGCGAGGGAGCTCCTCGACGGGCTCGCCACCGTGCGGGCACCCTCGATCTCGCAGTGCTCCATCCACGCGGCCCTCGACGAGGACCTCGTCGCGCGCATGGCGCGGAGCGGCTGCCAGGGCGTGCTCATCGGGCTCGAGACGACCGACCCCGAGGTGCTCCGCGCCATGGGGAAGACCTTCAACGGCGGCGACCGGGTGGCGCGGGCGCTCGCGAACCTGCGCCGGCACCGCATCGCCGTCTACGGCACCTTCGTCGCCGGCTACGAGCAGGACGGCCCGGACGCCTTCGCGCCGTCGCTCGCGCTCGCGCGCGAGTCGGGCATGTTCCTCGCCGCGTTCGCGCACCTCACCCCGTTCCCCGGCACGCCGCTCCACGACCGGCTCGCGCGCGAGGGGCGCCTCCTCTTCGACCGCTGGTGGCTCGACCCCGGCTACCGCTTCGGCCAGGTGGCCTACCGGCCGGCGCGGATGAGCCCCGAGACGCTGCGCGGCGCGTGCCTGGACGCCCGGCGCGCCTTCTACTCCTGGCGCTCCACCGCGGCCCGCCTGCTGGCGCCCGGGAACCGCGCCACGCTCCGCCGCGCCGCGGGCTACCTCTTCGCGAACGTACTGCACCACGACGAGATCTCGCTCCGCGATGGCCACCCCCTCGGCGACGCCGCCGCGCCGCCGGAGCTCCTCGAGGTCCAGTGAGCGCGACGGTCGAGCTCGGGCCCATGGCGGCCGCGGACGAGCCGGAGCTCCGGCGGATCCTGCGCGAGACGCCGTTCCCGGGCCCGCTCTCGCTGGCGTTCGAGCGCGAGCCGGACTGGCGCCACGCCGCGGAGGTGGAGGGGGACCGCCACGCGGTCGTGGTGGGGCGGCGGGAGGGGCGGGTGGTCGGCTTCGCGGCGCGGGCCGTGCGGGATGCCTGGGTGGACGGGGCGCCGGCGCGGGTGGGCTACCTCGGGCAGCTCCGCATCCAGCCGGGCGCCCGGGGCGAGCTCGCGCTGCTGGGCGACGGCTTCCGCCGGCTGGAGGCGGCCCGCGACCCGGACGAGCTGCCCTTCGACTTCACCGCCATCGTGGGCGACAACCCGCGCGCGCGGCGCCTCCTCTCGAGCGGCCGGGCAGGCGTGCCCACCTACCGGCCGCTCGGGGAGCTCGTCACGCTGGCGCTCGCCACCCGCCCTGCGCGCGGCGCGCCGTCCGCCCGCGCCTGCCCGCCGGAGCGCCTCCCGGAGGTGGCCGCGTTCCTCGACGGCGAGGCCCGCCGCTTCCAGCTCGCGCCGCGGCTCGACGGGGCGCGCCTCGCGTGCCCCGCGCGCGCGCGCGGGCTCGGCCCGGGTGATCTCCTCGTCGTGGAGGAGGGCGGCACCCTCGCCGCGGCGGGCGCGCTCTGGGACCAGCGGGCGTTCAAGCAGACCGTCGTGCGCGGCCACTCCCGCGCCGTCCGGCTCGCCCGGCCGCTCCTGCGCTGGCTCCCGGGCGCCGCGGCGCTCCTGCCGGCGGTGGGCGAGACCCTCGCCGCGGGCTTCCTCGCCTTCGCGCACGCGCGCGGCGACGACCCCTCGGCCTTCGGCGCGCTCCTCGACGCCGCGCTCGACCTCGCCCACCGGCGCGGGCTCCGGGTGCTGCTCCTCGGCCTCGCGGCGGGGCACCCGCTCCTCGCCGGGGCGCGCCGGCACCGCCACCGCGCGTACCCGTCCACCGTCTTCGCCGTCTACCGCGTCGAGGGGGCCGCCCGGGTGGCGGCGCTCGACGGTCGCCCGCTCGCGCCGGAGGTCGCCCTCCTGTGACCGTCACCACGCTCGCCGCGCCCGCCGCCCGGACCCCGTCGGGCGAGAAGGCCGTGCCGCTCCACGAGCCCGTGCCGCCCGAGGAGGCGCTCTCGGGCGCCTGCGTGCCGGTGCGCCTGCTCGACCGCGCGACCCGCGCCGGGATGCTCGCGCTCCTCGAGCGCCACTACGACGGCGTGGTCCGGGAGGACTTCGAGCGCGACCTCGACGAGAAGGACCGGGTGGTCCTCGTCACCGACGGCCTGGGCGCGGTGCGCGGCTTCTCGACGCTGCTCGCCTACCGCTCGGCGGCGACGGGCCGCCGCGTGCTCTTCAGCGGCGACACGATCGTCGACCCCGTCGCGTGGCGCTCGCCGGTCGCGATCCGGACCTGGCTCCGGAGTGCGCTCGCGGCGGCCGCCGAGGCGCCGGGCGAGCCGCTCGACTGGTTCCTGATCGCGTCCGGTCACCGGACCTACCGGGTGATGGCGACGCTCTTCCGCCGCCACCACCCCGCGGCCCGCGAGGCCGCCCCGGACCTCGCCGCGCGGCTCGCGCTCGTCGCGCGCGAGCGGTACGGCGCGCGCTTCGACGCGGCGACCGGCGTCATCCGCCTCGAGCGCTCCGTCCACCGGCTGAAGCCCGGGGTGGGGGACGTGACCGAGGCGCGCCTCCGCGATCCCGCGGTCGAGCTCTTCGCGCGGCTCGATCCCGGGCACGCGCGCGGCGACGAGCTCGCCTGCCTCTGCGAGGTCTCCCCGGAGAACCTCTCCGGCGCCGGGCGCCGGTTGCTCCGCGGGTAGGGCGGCCGTGCTCGCGCCGCTCGCCGCCGCGGGGAACGCCGCGCTCCTCGCCTCCATGCTCCCGGCGTGGCGGGCCTTCCGCGCCGCGCTCGGCGACCCGGCCCGCGCGCAGGCCGGGGTGCTCGCGCGCATCCTCGGCGCGAACGGGGGCGCCGCGTTCCTGCGCGAGCACGGGCTCGGGCCGGGCGCGTCGCCGCGGGCGTTCCTCGAGCGGGTCCCGCCGCGCGCGTACGACGGGCTCCTCCCGTGGATCGAGCGGGCCGCCGCGGGTGAGCCGGGCGTCCTCTCGGCGGCGCCGGTCCCGCTCTTCCAGCCCTCGAGCGGCAGCGCCGCCGCGACGAAGCTCGTGCCGTACCCGGCCCCGCTCCGCGACGAGTTCCAGCGCGCGCTCCGCCCCTGGCTCGCGGACATGACGCTCCGCCGTCCCGCGCTCGCGCTCGGCCCCGCGTACTGGTCGGTGAGCCCGGCCGCGGCGGGCGAGCGCCGCACCGCCGGCGGCGCGCGCATCGGCTTCGAGGACGACGCCGAGTACCTCGGCGCCGCCGCGCGGCGGCTCGTGGAGGCCACGCTCGCGGTGCCCTCGGCGGTGCGCCACCTCCAGGACCTCGGCGCCTGGCGCGCGCGCACGCTGCAGCACCTCCTGCGCGCGCGGGAGCTCCGGCTCCTCTCGGTCTGGAGCCCGACCTTCCTCACGCTCCTCCTCGCGCCGCTCCGGGACGACCCCGGGCCGCACCTCGCCGCGCTCCGCGACGGCGCGGCCGCCGAGGGCCCGCTGCCGCCGCTCGCCCCGGCGCCGGCGCGGGCCCGCGAGGTGGAGCGCGCGCTCGCCCGTGGCCTCCAGGCGGTCTGGCCCCGCCTCGCGCTCGTCTCGGCCTGGGCGGACGGCCCCTCCGCGGCGCCGGCCCGCGACCTCGAGGCGCTCCTCCCCGGCGTGCCGCTCGAGGCGAAGGGGCTCCTCGCCACCGAGGCGGTCGTGTCGATCCCGTTCGGCGGCGCCCGCCCCGCGGCGGTGCGCTCGCACTACCTCGAGCTCGAGCTGCCGGGGCAGGGGCCCGTCCCGCTCGAGCGCTGGCGCGAGGGGGACGAGGGCTCCGTGGTCGTCACGACCGGCGGCGGCCTGTGGCGCTACCGGCTCCTCGACCGCGTGCGCGTGACCGGGCTCCTCGCGCGGACGCCGACGCTCGAGTTCGTCGGCAAGGAGGACCTCGTCCTCGACCGGTGCGGCGAGAAGCTGCACGAGGGCTTCGCGGCGCGGGTGCTCGCCGGGCTGGGCCTCGGCCCCGGGCTCGCGTTCCTCGCGCCGGACGCGTCGGGGGGCCCGCCCGCGACCACCCTCTACGTCGCGCGGGCCGCCGTGGGCCCGGGTGGCGCGGCGCCGCTCGGCGCCCGCCTCGAGGCCGCGCTCGGCGAGAGCTTCCACTACCTGCACTGCGTCCGGCTCGGCCAGCTCGCGCCGGCGCGCGTCTACGTGGTCGAGGGCGACGCCGCGGCCGCGTACTACGAGGCCTGCCGCCGGCGCGGCCGGCGCGCGGGCGACGTGAAGCCCGCGGCGCTCTCGCGCGAGGACGGGTGGACGGCGCTCCTGCCGGGGCGCTACGCCGGCTGACCGGCGGCGGTCACGGCCGCGGGTGCTCCGCGAGCCAGCCGAGCACCTGCGCCGAGAAGTCGGCCGTGAGCGCGGGGACGTGCGGCGCGCCCGTCATCGTCCAGCGCTCGACGGCGACGCCCGCGGGGCAGCCGCCGGCGGCCGCGGTCGCGGTCTCCGCGCCCGCGAGGGTCGAGACGAGATCCCGCGCGGCGCCCGCCGTCCAGGAGGTGCCGCAGCCGTCGTGCGCGGCCCACTGCTCGGTCGAGGCGACCGCGCCCGGGTACGCGGGGCCGCCGGGGAGGAGCATGCCTCCGCCGTAGGCGACGGTCTGGTCCGCGGTGCCGTGCAGGTGCAGCACGCTCACCGGCTTCGCGGGCGCGCAGCCGGAGCCGTCGATCGAGCTCGCGGCGCCGGCGAGCCCGGCGATGGCGGTGACGCGGTCGGCGCGATCGCAGGCGAGCCGGTACGCCATGAAGGCGCCGTTCGAGTGGCCGAGCACGAGCACGCGCGCGGGATCGATGGGCCACTCGGCGGCGACCGCGTCGAGGAGGCCGCCCAGGTAGGCGACGTCGTCCGGCTGCGCGGGGCCGAACGCGCAGCAGACGTCGTTCGCGTGCCAGAAGCGGCTGGACCCGTCGGAGGTCCCGTCCGGCGCGAGCAGGAAGGCGCCGCCCGGGAGCGTCGAGGGGCCGAGGCCGAAGTAGAGCTGCTGCAGCGTGCCGCTCGCGCCGTACCCGTGCACGAGCAGCACGAGCGGGTACGTCTTGCCCGGCTCGACCGACGCCGGCACCTGCAGCCGCACCGGCCGCGCGCCGCCGTAGACGAGCGGGTCGGCGCCGGCCGGGGCGGGATCGCCCGCGCCGCCGCAGGCGCCGAGCGCCAGCGCGACGACCGCGAGGCCGAGGGGGCCGGGGCCGGCGAGGCGGCGCACGGCCTAGAGGTACTGCTTCGCCTTCAGGTTCTTCTCGATGCGGGAGGCGACCGAGCCGACCTCGGAGGTGAACGGCTGGCCGGTCAGCCGCTCGAAGAGCTGCAGGTAGGTCCGCGCGAGCATCACCCGGACCTCGTCGGTGAGCGCGGGCGGCGTGCCGTGGCCGGAGAACCCGTGCTCGGTGATGAGCCACTGCCGGATGTTCTCCTTGTCGAGCATCTGCTGCTCGACGCCCCGCTGGAAGCGGTCCTCGTAGCCGTCGGCGACCCAGTAGCGGGACGAGTCGGGCGTGTGGATCTCGTCGATGACCACGAGCTTCCCGTCGGCGATCCCCATCTCGTACTTCGTGTCGACGAGGATGAGGCCGCGGGTCTTCGCCCACTCCTGGCCGCGCTGGAAGAAGCCGGTGCGCGACCGCGGTCGCCTCCTTCCAGATGTCCGGGGTCACGAGCCCCTGCTTCAGGATCTCGGCCTCGCTGATCGGCTCGTCGTGCTTGCCGTACTCCGCCTTCGTCGAGGGCGTGATGATCGCCTGGTCGAACCGCTGGTCCTTCTTCAGGCCCGCCGGCCAGGCGATGCCGTACGCGCCCGCCTTCCCGGCCTGGTAGTCGCGCCAGAGGGAGCCCGTGATGTACCCGCGGATCACGATCTCGACCGGCAGCGCCTTCGCGCGCTTCACGACCATCACGCTCGGGTCCGGCACGTCCACGAGGTGGGTGGGCGCGATGTCCTTCACCTTCTCGAACCAGAAGGAGGTGAGCCGCGACAGGACCTCGCCCTTGAACGGGATGGTCCCGAGGACGTGGTCGAACGCGGAGACCCGGTCGGTCGTGACCATCACGATCCGGTCGCCGCGGGAGTAGTTGTCGCGGACCTTGCCGCGGTAGAGCTCGCCGAGGGCGGGCAGGTCGAGCTGGCGCAGGCAGTGCGGGAGCTGGGCGCGGAGGGCGTCGTCGTTCAGCATGCGCGGGATGCTATACCGGGCCCACCGCCATGGATCCGTCAAAAACGAGTGCGTCGAACGCCGGTCCGTCGAGCGCCGGGCTCTCCAGCACCGGTCGCTCGAGGACGAGGTTCGTGCTCCACCGGCCCTCGAGCGCCGAGAACGTCGGGCAGGCCGCCCGGGCGATGAAGAACTTCGGCCTCTCGCGCCTCGCCATCGTGGCCCCGCCGTCCTGGGCGGGGGCGCCCCGGTCCGGGGCCGATCGTTCCGCGGGGGACGACGTGATGGACCGGGCCCGGACCACCGCCCGGCACGCCTCGGACCTGCTCGAGGGCGCCGAGGTCCACCCCGACCTCGCCGCCGCGCTCGGCCCCGCCACCTGGACCTGCGGTACGACGTCGCGCACGCTGCCCGGCCGGCCGCGCCTGCACCCCCGGGAGCTCGCCGCGGAGGTCGCGCGGCGGAGCCTCGCGGGGGAGGTGGCGGTCGTCTTCGGGGAGGAGCGCCGCGGCCTCTCCGACGCCGAGCTCGAGCTCTGCCAGGCCGTCTGCACCATCCCGACCTCGTCCGCCTACGACTCGATGAACCTCGCCCAGGCGGTGGCGGTCGTCGCCTACGAGATCGCGGGCGCGCCGGTCGCGCTGCCCGCCGAGCCCGCGCCCGAGCCCGCCCGCCACGCCACCGTGGAGGCCCTCTGGGCCCGCCTGCAGGCCATGCTCGGCGCCGCGGGCTTCACGAACCCGCAGAACCCGGAGCAGGTGCTCGCGGACTTCCGGCGGCTGCTGGCCAGGGCCGGGCCGAGCCAGCGCGAGGTCGAGCTGCTCCTCGCGGGCGCGAAGGCCCTCGAGCGGCTCCTGAAGCGGCCGGCCTGACCGGGGGTCGGACCCTCAGCGCTCGAGCCGCCGCGCCACCGTGTGCCCGAGCCGGTGCGCCGCGCGGTCGATCGCGGCGTAGGCGTCGAGGTCGCGCTCGTCGATGTGGACGCGGTGCCCCGTCCGCAGGGCGGCGTTCACCCGGCAGGCCTTGTCGGGGCCGCCGCGCGGGCCGTTGACGTCGGCCACCCGGACGGTGACGCGCGCCACCCGGTTCCCGAAGCGGTCCAGCGCGAAGGCGAGCCTGCGCTCCACGTGCGCCCTCATCCCCTCGGTGACCGGCATGCCCATCGCTCGCACCTCGATCTCCATGGCTCCTCCTCCGGCTCGTTCGACTCCCGGGTCTCGACGTAGCGGCCGGGTGGAGGGGGTGGATCCAGAAAATAGGAAAGCCAGGCTGAGGCCGGACCTCTCGGCCCGAGCGTCGCGAGGCTTTCCGCCGGGCCCGGATGCGTGTACGAGTGAGGCATGAAGACCCTCACGGAGCTCAGCGGCATCACGGTCAGGAAGGCGGCGGCGGCCCTCGCCGAGGCGAAGCGTTCGCTCCCGAAGGAGGAGGCCCCGAAGGCGGAGCCGGTCGCCGAGGCAGCGGCCCCCGCCGAGGGCGCGCCTGCGCCGGCCGAGGCGGCCCCGGCCCCGGCCCCGGCCGCGACGGGCGAGTCGGAGGCCGTGAAGGCCGCGCTCGACGCCGCGGTGAGCGCCGCGACCGGGCTGTCCGGCGACCGGCTCGCGCGCCTGCGCGACGCGGTCGAGGTGGCCGGCCGGAAGATCGACGACGTGCGCCTCGTGCGCGTCTTCGGGCCCGAGGAGCCCGTGCCCGGCGCCACCACGCTGAACGGCTTCCAGTACCTCGTCGACCACGCGCCGTCTTCGATGCGCCAGGTCACCGAGCCCAAGCGGGAGCGGGGCGGCCGCGGCGGCGGCGGGCGCGGGGGTGGCGGCGGCGGCGGCGGCGGGGGCGGCGGGAAGGGCGCGCCGAAGAGCGGCGGCTTCTCGATGGACTCGCTGAAGGACGACCGCAAGGATCGGCGCGGCCCCGGCGGTCCGGGCCGCGGCCGGCCTCCGGGCGGCGGCGGCGGCGGCAAGCCGCGGTAGCCGCTACGCGCTGCCCAGCCCGAGCGCGATCACCACGCCGAGCACGATCCCGAGCAGGCTCTCGCCGGCGATGAGGCCGGATGCGACCGGCAGGACCGTGCGCTCGGCGAGGGCGGGGCGGCGGCGGCGCAGCCACTCGGCGAGCGACGCCCCCACGAACATCGCGATCGAGCTCGGCCCCGGGAGCACCGCCGCGAGGCCGAGCCCGGAGGGCGAGGGCACGAACGCCCGCCAGCGCCTCGGGAGCCACGCCTCGGCGAGCGCGAGGGCGACGCCGAGGAGCGCGCCCACGACCGCGGCGATCCGCGCCGTCGGGTGGAGCCCGTCGAGGCCGGCCGACAGCACGCGCGAGACGCCGGCCCAGAGCTGCGAGGACGGCGCCGGGAAGCGGTCGCCGCCGAGCACCGACGCGTCGGGCACGAGGAGATCGAACACCGGCACGATCGCCGCGGCGCCGACCACCGTCCCGAGGAGCTGCGCGTACAGCTGTGGCCGCGGGCGCGCGCCGAGCAGGTAGCCGGTCTTGAGGTCGGTGAGGAGGTCGGCGGCGTGCAGCCCGACGCCGCCGGTCACGTTTGCGCCCATGACGTTCGGCACGAGCTGGCCCGGCACGAGGCCGCCGTAGAGGAGCTGGGTCAGCGGGCCGAACGCCTTCGTCGGCGTCGTGTCGGTCTCGCCGGTGATGCGCGCCGCCAGGAACCCGAGCACGACGCCGAGGGGCAGCGTGAGCGCGGCCACCCAGAGCGGGATGGCGAAGAGCCGGTTCATGAGGACGACGATGATCGGCCCGAGCACGAGGAAGCCCGCGACGAACCAGGCCGTGGGCGCCTCGACGCGCGCGAGCGGATCGTCCGCGCCGCCGCCGCGCACCGCGCGCCCGAGCCCGGTGAACGAGGCCGCGACGTGGCGCCAGCCGAGCGCGAACGTGACGAGGTTCGCCGCCACGAGCATCGCGGCGGCGCCCCAGAGCGTCCACTGCACGATCGCCTTGTAGGTGACGGCCGGGATGACCCCCTCGGCGACCATCCAGGGCGCGAGCACGCCGTAGGCGACGAGCGCGCCGAGCAGCATCGACCAGCCGGTCCGGAAGGAGACGAGCGCGCCCGCCCCGACCATCAGGAGCGAGCCGTCCATCGCGAGCCCCCACTTCACGAGCGGCTGCCCGCCGAGCTTCAGGGGGAGGCTGAAGCTCGCGGGCAGGTGGAGCGGCGTCCACGCGGCGGGCGCCTCCTTGAGCCAGGCGACGACCGCGCCGAGGACCCCGGCCCACCCGAGGAGCCGCGCCTGGCCGGTGGCCTTCTCGCCGTGCAGCGCGCGGATGGTCTCGGCGGTCGCGGTGCCGGTCGGGAACGGCAGCCGCTCCCGGTTCACGAGCTGGCGCTTCACCGGGATGGCGACGAAGACGCCGAGCGCGGCGATGGTCGCGAACCAGGCGATGAGCGGCGCCGCGTCGGGCCGGAAGCCGGTGAGGATGACGAGCGCGCCGAGCGCCGACATGTTGCCGCCGCCGGTCATGTAGCCGGCCGACGACGCCACCGACGCCATCGCGTTGTTCTCGAGCGGGCCGAACGGGCGGCGCGTGAGCCGCGCGGCCTGGACCGCCCGGAAGAACGCCCAGGCGAGGATGCAGGCCGTGATGGTGACGCCCAGGCTCCAGCCGGTCTTGAGGAAGACGTACAGGTTCGACAGCGCCATCACCGCGCCGAGCACGCAGCCCATGAGGGCGGCCCGCAGGGTCAGCTGGGGGGCGGTGTGCTGGTGGACCTCGGCGAGCCAGCGGCGCTCGGCCTCGTCGGCGTCGGCCTCGCGGGCGGCGGCGGGCGCGGCGGGGTTCCCGCTCACCGCTCCCTCCGGTACATCCGCATCGCGATCGGGGCCGCCACGGCCACGAGCACGGCGGCCGCGGCGAGGGTCCACAGGACCTCCGCGCCGGCCGGCTCGCCGTGCATGAGCGCGCGGGAGGCCGCCGCGAGGTGGGTGACCGGGTTGCGCCCGACCGCGGCCTGCAGCCAGCCCGGCATGGTGTGGAGGCCCACGAAGATGTCGCTCGCGAAGGTGAGCGGCATCATCACCGCGAAGCTCGTGGTCATGACCGACTCGGGCGTGCGCACGAGCATGCCCACGATGATCCAGAGCCAGGAGAGCGCGAAGGAGAAGGCGAGGAGGAGCGCGATCGCGAGCACCACGCCCACGAGCCCACCCTGCGGCCGGAACCCGAGGATGAGCCCGACGATCAGGATCACCGCCGAGGCGATCGAGTACCGGAACACGTCGCCCGCGAGCGCGCCGAGGAGCGGGGCCGGCTGCCACATCGGCAGCGAGCGGAACCGGTCGTAGAGGCCCTTGTGGATGTCGCCGTTGAGGCCGACGCCCGTGTACACGGTGATGAAGAGGACGGTCTGCACGAGCACGCCCGGCACGAGGTACTGCACGTACTCGCGCGGCGAGCCCGCGAGCGCCCCGCCGAAGATGAACGTGAAGAGCAGCGTGAACATGATCGGCGTCACGGTCACGTCGAAGAGCTGGAACGGCACGTGCTTGATCTTGAGGAGCGCCCGCCACGCGAGCGTCACGACCGCGGCGCCGGCGGACGCCGGGCGGGGGCGGGTCCGGAGCGCGAGCACCTCGTGGGCGGCGTTCATCGCGCGGCCCCCTCGGTCGCCGCCTCGGTCGCGCGGCCGGTGAGCGCGAGGAACACCTCGTCGAGGCTCGGGTTGCCCACCGTGAGCTGCGTGAGCTCGACGCCGCCCTCGGAGAGCGCCGAGACCACCGCCGCCGCGTCGGCCGTCCGCGCGAGCCGCACCGCGAGCTCGGCCGGCTCCGCGGACGAGGGGAGGACGCCGTCGCCGAGCACTCTGGTGATGATCCGGCGGGCCTCGTCGCGCTGCCCCGCGTCGGCGAGCTCGAGGTGGAGCGCGTTCGAGCCGACCGAGGCCTTGAGCTCCCGGCTCGTGCCCTCGGCGATGACCCGGCCGTGGTCGATCACCGCGAGCCGCTCGGCGAGCCGGTCGGCCTCCTCCAGGTACTGCGTCGTGAGGAGGACGGTCGTGCCCTCGGCGGCGATGCGGCGCACGAGCTCCCAGACCGCCGAGCGGCTGCGCGGGTCGAGGCCGGTCGTCGGCTCGTCCAGGAAGAGGATCTCGGGCACCGCGACGAGGCTCGCGGCGATGTCGAGCCGGCGCCGCTCGCCGCCGGAGTAGGTCGAGGCCTGCCGGCCGGCGAGCTCGGAGAGGCCGAACGCGCCGAGGAGCTCCTCCCCGCGCCGGCGGGCGTCGCGCCACGAGAGCCCGAGGAGCCTGCCGACGAGCACGAGGTTCTCCTGGCCGGTCAGGTCCTCGTCCACCGAGGCGAACTGGCCCGTCAGGCTCACCTTGCGCCGCACCTCGGCCGCCTCGTGCACGACGTCGTGGCCGAGCACGCGGGCGGTCCCGGCCCCGGGCCTGAGCAGCGTGGCCAGGATCCGGATGGTGGTGGTCTTGCCCGCCCCGTTCGGGCCGAGGAGGCCGTAGATGGCCCCCCGGCGGATGGCGAGATCCACGCCGTTCAGGGCGTGGGTCTCGCCGAAGTGCTTCACGAGGCCGCTCGTCTCGATGGCGTTCGTCATGCGGGTGAGGGTCCTAACGCGCGCGAGCCGGCGGGGCTCGTCCCGGCGCTGCGAGTTGCGCAGGCCGGGGCGGTGAGGTGCTGGACGTTGAGTGAATGAGGAAGAGGCCGCGCCGGCATCGCCGGACGCGGCCTCCTCGGGCGAAGCGGGCCCCTAGTTCTGCTTCTGGGCGGCGGGCTTCGGCTGCGCCTGGGCGGTCTTGACCGCGTGCTCCGGCGCCTTCTTCTCCTTCTTCTGCTGCTGGGCGGCGGCGGTGGTCTCCTTCTTGGCGCCGTCGCAGGCGAGGGCCGGGGTCGCGAGCGCGACGACGGCCAGGGCGGCGAGGGCACGGACGACGTTCTTCATGCGAGGCTCCTTCCGTTGGACCGCCTCCGCTCGGGCGGAGGCCTCTCACCCATGACGAGCGCGGCGGGAGGCCGCAACCCGACGGGCCGCGCCGCCCCCGAAGGGCCGGCGGGAGTAAGTTCTCCTTCTCCGCGTTCCGGCCGCACCAGGAGCTGACCATGGCCTCCCCTCCGCGCCTCGAGATCCCGTACCCCTCCGCCGAGCCGCTGGTGCTCCGGCTCGCGGTCGCCGCCTGTCGCGCCCGTGCGTCGGCGGGCGAGGGGCCGCTCCTCGTGAGCGGCACGTACGACGAGCCGTCGGGCGCCATCCCTCCGACCGTCGCGGTGGACGGCGGGAAGGTCACGGTCTCGCAGCGCTACGAGGTCGCCCGGACGTTCGAGCTCCTCTCGGGCGGGACGCCCGCGTTCGACCTTGCGCTCGGCTCGTCGCGGCCGTTCGCGCTCGAGCTCGACTCGGGCGCGTCCGACGTGACGCTCGACCTCGGCGGCCTGCCCCTGACCCGGATCGCGATCCGGCAGGCCGCGGGGCGCCTGCGGCTCGACTTCTCCCGCCCGTGCCCCCCGGGGCTCGGCGAGCTGCGCGTGGAGGCGGGCGCCGCGTCGATCGAGCTGCGCAACCTGTGCAACGCGGGCTTCGCCGAGCTCGTCGTGGCCGGCGGGGCCGCGCGCTGCACCGCCCACTTCGGGGGCGCGCTCGCGCGGGACGCCCGGGCCCGGCTCGACGCGGGCGTCGCCGCCGTGCGGGTGGCGGTCCCCGGCTCCACGCCCGCGCGGATCGAGGCCTCTTCGGTGGTGGGCGGGCTGCAGATCGGCGACGGCCTCACGAAGCGCGCGGGCGCGTTATGGACCGAGGCGGCGGTGGCTGGGCGCACCCCGGTGCTCGACGTGCACGCGGAGACCGCGGTCGGGTTGCTCGAGCTCGTCGTGGAGGGGTGACTCCCGGGGCGGCGCTCCCGGGACCAGCCTCTCCGGGTGGACCGGGCCCGGCGCGTGGTGCTCCTCGTCAACGCCCGCGCACGCCGCGCTCCCGGCCTGGATCTCCGACGAGCTCCAGCGGGGCGCGACGGACGTGGTCGTGGGCGGCGGAGACGGCACGATCCACGTCCGGCGGTGCCCGGGCGGGGCCAGCCGCCCGGGACGACCGGAGGGTCGATGCTCGGTGCAGACATCTGCGCATCAGGCGCGGGCTCCCGAGGGCCGGCGCAGACGTCTGCGCATCCAACCCTCCCCCGTCCGTCCCTCTCCGCCCCCGTCCGTCCCTCGCTCCTCCGGAGGTAGACGTGACCCCGCCCGCGGCGGTGGGGTTCTCCTCCCCCCGTCCGTCCCGAGCGTAGCCCCCGCGCAGCGGGGGCGGAGACGAGGGACAGGGGTCCGGGGGCTCAGATCAGCCCTGAGCCCCAGCCGGATCGTGCGATCTCACCGTCAGACCGGGGTGGCAGGATCGCGGGCATGGACGCGTGCACGGCCAGCGAGCTCGTCGCTGCGGCGCTCCCGGAGTTCACTCCGGGTGCCGAGCCGACGGGCGCGGCCGCGAACGACGCCGCCGCGAACGAACCCGCCGCGACCGTAGTCGCCGCGACCGTAGCCGCCGCGACCGTAGCCGCCGCGAACGAACCCGCCCGCGGGGATCCGCTCCGCGAGCGCTGGGACCTGCACGCGCCGCGCTGGGAGTACCCGTCTTTCACGATGCTCGAGCTTCGAGAGCTGGTCCTCCGCGGCGAGGGCGGCCCGGAGAAGTTCGAGCGCGCGCTCGCGCAGGCCGCCTGCATGCGCAGCGCGCTCGAGCTCAGCCTCGGCGCGATCTTCGCCACGTTCACGGAGGGTGACCGCCTCGCCCGGCAGGGGTTCTCGAACCTCGGCGACCTCACCGAGAACCTCTTCGGCGTCCGCCGGCGCGCGGCGCAGGTGGCGGCGCAGCTCGCGAAGGCGCTCCGGGAGCGGCCCTTGCTGAGGGCCGCTGCGTACGAGGGGCTCGTGACCCCGTCGGCGGCGCTCGCGGTCCTGCCGGTCGCGGCCGGCGACGACGAGGAGCGCTGGGTGGAGGAGGCGAAGGTCCAGCCGGTCCGGAAGCTGAAGCAGCTCGTGAAGGAGGCCCTGAAGGAGCGGAAGTCGCTGCCGGGGCCGGATGCGGCCGCAGAGCAGGCGGAGGCGGACGAGGAGCCGTGGGTCCGGCTGCGCGTGCCGATCTCCGACGAGGACCACGCGGATCTCCGCAGCGCCATGGCCCTCGCGGGCGAGCTCGTCGAGAGCTCGCACCGGCACGTGCAGCTCGAGGCGCTCGCGCAGGAGTACCTGTCGGAGCACCCGGGAGACGAGTCGGTCGCCGCCGAGGCGGAGCGGGCGGTGGAGCGGCGGCTCCACCCGCTCGACGTCCAGACGAAGCGCGACGCCGCGGAGGCGAAGCTCGAGGACGAGACCTCCCACTGGGAGTACCTCGACCCGGTCCACGCCGTCGCGGCCCTCGACGTCGATCCGAACGCCCTCGCCACGGACGACGAGCTCATGGCGACGGGCCTCGGCATCGCCTCCGAGCTCAAGGCCTGGGACGACTTCATGGGGTGGTGCTCGGCCGTCGTGAAGGGCACGCACACCCACCGCGAGGCGGGGTTCGTGGACTTCCGGCACTACGCGACCGAGCGCCTCGGGGTCCCGGCCCGCACCATCGAGACCCGCGCCGCGCTCGAGAAGCACCTCTGGGAGAAGCCGGAGCTCCGGATCGCGAAGGAGATGGGGCTCACCTACTCGAAGCTCCTCCTCCTGAAGGAGGTGCCCCAGGTCGACCTCCTCCAGATGGCGCAGCGGGCCGAGAAGCTCACGGTCATCGAGCTCCGGGAGGCGATCCAGGCGAAGTCCGACGCGCAGATGTCTGCGCTGAAGTTCTTCGAGGCCCGGGTGCCGCGGAGCGTCGCGGTGCTGCTCGAGCAGGCGTTCCAGGTGTCGCTGATGAGGCGGGTGCCGGAGGAGCGCCCCACAGAGGAATCAGCCCCCTGCGTGGATGGGTGCGAGCACGACGGAAAGCACGGGAAGGACAAGGGAACGCCGAAGCCGCCCGCCGAGCCGCCCGCCGAGCCCCGCCTCGACGGACCCTTCCTCGGCGAGCTCGCCCGCCACTTCATCCAGGCCTGGTGCAACGAGCGCACGAAGCCGAAGACCGTCTCCCAGAAGCAGCGCGCGAAGTACCGGCGCTGCCAGTTCCCGGGCTGCAGCCGCCGGAGCTGCCAGGGCCACCACATCGAGTTTCGCAGCCGCGGCGGCTCGGAGGACGACTGGAACCGGATGCCGCTCTGCGCCTACCACCACCTCGTCGTGGTCCACGAGGGCTTCGCGACCATCACCGGCATCTTCCCCGACGCCGTCGAGTTCCGCGTGAACGGCGTCGTCTGGAAGGACGGCCAGTTCGGGAGGAGGCGCAGCGAGCGGGTCTGAGGCGCCACGTCGCCGGTGCCGCTCGCCCCGGGCGCTGGCCGCGCTCACCGCCCTCCGGCTCGTGATCGGGCAGCGCTGAGGCTGCCCACACCCCCCGTCCCACGGATCGAAGCGCAGGGGACTACCCGGCCGGGCCCAGGTGAGGCCACAATGGCCCCGCAGCTGCGCTCGAGACGAGGGACCTCCACCGATGCAACGAGGCGCGCTCCTCACCGCGGTGCTCGTCTTCCTCGTGGCCCTGGCCGCGGGGGCGGCGGTGCTCCACCAGGCCGGGAGCGTCGACCGTGCCGAGCGGCGCGCGGCGGCGCTCGAGCTCGCGCGCGCCGCGGGCGTCGCCGTCGAGCAGGAGTTCTCGAGATCCAACCTCGCGGCCGGCGCGCTCGGCGCGATGGTCGCCGAGGGCGCCTCCGAGGCCGAGCTCGACGGGGTCGCCCGGCGCCTGCTCGTGCTCACCGGCAGCGGGGCCATCCTCCAGCTCGCGCCCGACGGGATCATCCGCCACTCGTGGCCGCTCGCGGGCAACGAGCGCGCCCTCGGGCTCCACCTGCTCGAGCACCCGATCCACGGCCCGTTCGCGCGCCGGGCGCGCGACGAGCGGCGGCCGCTGGTCTACGGGCCCTTCGAGCTCATGCAGGGTGGCCAAGCGCTGGCCGTCCGCGTGCCGGTCTGGATCCAGGGGCCCGCCGGCGACCGCTTCTGGGGGCTCGTGAGCGCGATCGTGCGCGAGGAGGTGCTGCTCGAGCGGAGCCACCTCACCCAGCTGCCGCCCGCGGGCTACGACTTCCAGCTCGTGCGGGTGAACGGCGGCGCCGCCGACCAGCTCCTCCACACGACGGCGCCCGGCGGCCAGCCGCTGCGCGACCCGGTGACCGTGGAGCTCGCGATCTCGGGGCAGGCCTGGCGGCTCGCGGTCGAGCCCCGCGCCGGCTGGGGAGGTGGTGTCACGGTGGGGCTCGTGATCGGCGCGGTCCTGCTCGCGCTGCTCGCGGCGCTGCTCGCCTACCGGGTCCTGGCGCTCCCCGGGATCCTGCGCCGCGAGGTGGACGCGCGCACGGCCGAGCTGAAGGAGGCGCACGAGGCGCAGCGCCGCGCCGAGGAGGCCCACCGCCAGTCGCAGAAGCTCGAGGCCGTGGGGCTCCTCGCCGGCGGGGTCGCCCACGACTTCAACAACCTGCTCGTGGGCATCCTCAGCTACTCCGAGCTCCTGCGCGAGGAGGCGAAGCCGGGCACGCTGCAGGAGGAGGCCACCACCACCATCACGAAGGCGGCCACCCGCGCGGCGGAGCTCACCCGCCAGCTCCTCGCCTTCGCGCGCATGGGCCCGCGCCGGGAGGAGGCGGTCGACCTCCACCTCCTCGTGCGAGAGGTGGTCGCGCTGCTCTCGCGCACGCTCGACAAGTCGATCCGCGTCGAGGCGCGCCTCCACGCGCAGCCGTCCACCGTGCGGGGCGACCCCGGGCAGCTGCAGCAGGTGATCCTCAACCTCGCCGTGAACGCCCGCGACGCGATGCCCTCCGGCGGCACGCTCGCGCTCGAGACCTCGGTGGACGCCGCCGCGCGGACGCTCGTGCTCGAGGTCTCCGACACCGGCGTCGGCATCGCGCCGGAGCACCTCGAGCGGATCTTCGACCCGTTCTTCACCACGAAGTCGGAGGGCAAGGGGACCGGGCTCGGCCTCTCGACCGTGTACGGGATCCTGAAGGTGCACGGCGGCGCGGTGACGGTGGAGAGCGCGCCCGGCGCGGGGACGCGGTTCCGCGTGCGCCTGCCGCTCGCGCCCGCCGCCGACGCGGCGGGGGACGCCGCCGAGGTCCCGTCGCCGCGGGGCCACGGCCGCGTGCTCGTCGTCGACGACGAGGAGGCGGTGCGGCGCGCCGGGGCGCGCGTGCTCGAGTCGCTCGGCTACGAGCCGGTGCCCCTGGGCGGCGGGCAGGAGGCGCTCGACTGGCTCGCCGCCAACCCCGGGCCGCTCGCGGCCGTGGTGCTCGACCTCTCCATGCCGGGGATGGCCGGCGCGGAGGCCTTCCGCAGGATGCGGGCGTTGCGGCCGGAGCTGCGGGTCGTCGTCTCGAGCGGCTTCGACCGCGACGGCGTCGCGCAGGAGGTCCTCGACGCGGGCGCGGTCGCGTTCGTGCAGAAGCCCTACCGCGTGCGCGACCTCGCGCGGGCGCTCGCGGGGATGGGCTAGCGCTCGACGGGCGCGGGCCGGCGTCGCCCCGGGGCGACCACGACGCCGCTCAGAGCCACCCGCCGAAGAAGAACCCGAACGACTTCCCGTCGAGCTCCAGCAGGGCGCCGGACGCCTTGTACTTCACGACGGTGAAGCGCGCGCCGAGCTCGTAGCCCGACGAGCCGCGGGGCAGCTGGAAGGCGTACTGCGCGATGCCGCCCACCGCGGTGTCGAACTTCACCTCGCGCACGCCCTGGCACTCGGTCGCGCCGAACGTGCAGCTGTACTTCGGCGACAGGTGGAGGGTCGGCCCGACGCCGAAGCGGTGGCGGTCGAGCGCGTAGGACGCGATCACGTCGACCGGCAGGCGGGTGAACTTCACCGAGCCGTTCGAGGCGTTCGCCTGGTCGAACTTGTAGCCGAACGTCGCCTCGAGGGCCCAGGGCGCCTCGGCGCGGTACAGGAACCCGGCCGCGAACGTGCCGAGCTGGCCGGCGCGGAGCTTCGCCTTCGAGCCGTCGCTGTAGCTGACGACGCCGAGCTGCTCGCCACCGACGTCGAGCACCATGCGCAGGAGGAGCCCGACGCGGCGGACCTCCTGGGCGGGGACGGCCGCCGGCGCGGCGCCGGGCTGCGGGGCCTGGGCGTACGCGGGCCCTGCCACCGCGAGCGCGGTGGCCAGGAAGGCGGCGATGCCGTGCTTCCGGGGCGCTCGGCGCGCCCCGCCCCACGGAGCAAAGCTCATGGGGCCCCACCCCGGCAGCACACGGGCCGTCGCCCTAGGCGGCCGGCGCGGCGTCGGCCGCGGCCTTCGCCTGGTTCTTCTTGCGGCTCTTCTTCCAGGCCTCGAAGTGCTCCTGGCAGAGGCCGTGCTCGGCGACCTTCTTCTTGCACTCGGCCTTCGAGCAGACGCCGATCCAGCGGGTCGGACGGCCCTCGAGCTCGCCGCGGCGCCACTTCTTGTAGTGGAAGAAGCAGAGCCCCTTCGCACGGTAGGCGCGCTTGCACCCGGTGACGGTGCAGGTCTTCTTGCCGGCGGCCTTCGCCTTCGGCGCCGACTTCTTGGTCTTGGTCTTGGTGGTCGTCTCGGCCATGGAGGGCGCTTCGTACCCGACCCGGCGCTCGAAATCAATAGCGGAGACGGCCGGGTAGGCCTCCTGACGTGCTGTAGACTCGCCGCCTCCGGAGGTCCCCCTTGCGCCTGCACGTCGTCGTCTCCGCCGCCGCGGCCCTGGCCGTCGCCGCCGTCCTCGCGACGGCCTGCCGCCCCACGGCCGCCAAGGCCTCGCCCGACGCGGCGGTCGTGGCCGCGTTCCCGCTCGGCAGCCCGGGCGCCGGGAAGGACGTCATCCCCGCCGCCCGGCGGACGGTCTGGCGGCCCGGGGTCACCCACGACGGCGGGATCCCGGTCCGGTCGAAGGTCTGCGCCACCGTGCCGGCGCCCGCCGGCGGCGAGGACGCGTCCGCGGCGATCCAGGCCGCCGTGGACCGCTGCCCGGAGGGGCAGGTCGTGCAGCTCGGCGCCGGGCGGTTCGTGGTCGACCACCTCGTCCGGATCGGCAAGGGCATCACGCTGCGCGGCGCCGGGGCGGGCAAGACCCTCCTCGAGAAGACCGACGGCGCGGTCATGCTGAGCTACCAGCCCCGGAACGCCCAGCCGCTCCTCGTGGTGGGCCCGAGCCGCTGGCCGAAGCCGGACGAGGCGACGGCCCGGCCGCTCCAGGCGGACGGCGCGAAGGGGGCGACCGCGATCCGCGTCGCCGGCCTCCAGGGCGTGAAGGCGGGGGACGTCGTCCTCCTCGACGAGCGCTCCGGCGCGCGCTGGATGCCCGACCCGCTCGGCCGCGGCAAGGTCTGGGCGGCGCCCGACTGGCGCGTGACCTGGCAGCTCCACGACCCGCGCTGGAGCGCCGACGATCCGCTCGAGCCGGGGACGCCGACGGGCGGGCCCGCCGCGGCCTGGTTCTCGCGCCGCGACCGGCCCATCGCCGAGGTGAAGGAGGTCGCGAGCGTCGCGGGCGACGCCGTCACCTTCACGACCCCGCTCCACACCGACTACCGCGTCGAGCGCGAGGCCCAGCTCGTCCGCTTCACCGGGGACTCTGCGCACGTGCGGGGCGCCGGCGTCGAGGCGCTCACGCTCCTCGGCGGCTCGGACGGCGCGCTCCGCTTCGAGGCGGCGGCCCGGTGCTGGGCGCGGAACGTCGAGGTGAGCCGCTGGCTCGGCGAGGGCATCGCCGTGACGCACGGGTTCCGTGTCGAGGTGCGGGACTCGTACGTGCACGACGGCGCCTGGTCGTCGCCGGGCGGCGCCGGGTACGCACTCTCCCTCTCGAACGGCTCCGCCGAGGTGCTCGTCGAGAACGACGTCCTCGTCAACGCCAACAAGGTCATGGTGGCGCGCTCCGCCGGCGCGGGCTCGGTGGTGGCCTACAGCTACGCCGACGGCGGCTTCATCCTCGGCAGCGAGGGCTGGATCGAGGTCGGCCTCAACGCGTCGCACATGGTCGGCCCGCACCACGTCCTCTTCGAGGGGAACGACGGCTTCAACTTCGACAGCGACAAGACCCACGGCTCCTCGACCCGGATGACGGTCTTCCGCAACTGGCTGCGCGGCGTGCGCCGGCCGTTCACGAACCCGCAGACCCGCAACGTCGTCGACGACGCGGCCTCGAAGCGGAACGGCCCGAAGCGCTGCGCCGGGGCGGGCGCCTACACCTACGGCATGAACTACGTGGGGAACGTGCTCGGCGAGCAAGGGAAGATGGACGGCTGGGTCTACGAGGGCGCCGGCCGGAACGCGATGGGAAAGCCGAGCATCTGGCTCCTCGGCTGGGACGACGCCTCCCCGCAGCCGTGGGACCCGAGCGTCGCGGCCACCGCGCTGCGCGCGGGCAACTGGGACTGGCTCCAGGCGAGGCAGTCCTGGGAGCAGGGCGTGCCGGGGCCGCTCCCCGACTCGCTCTACCTCGCGGCGAAGCCGCCGTTCTTCGGCGCCGCGCCGTGGCCCTGGGTGGATCCGGCGACCGGGAGGACCGGGGTCCTCCCGGCGCGCGCGCGGCTCGAGGCGGGCACGCCGAACGACGTGCCCTGAGCTTCACTGCCCCGGCCCGGGCGGGCCGGGGCGCGGCGGCCGGGCTGCTGGCACCTCGTTCGCTATGGCACGAGGTTCGGCGTCCCCGCGTCGTAGCGGGCCTTCGCCGGCAGCGTGTAGGTCACGCCGGTCGTGGGGTCGACCCACGGCCAGGTGTTCGCGCCGAAGAAGGTGGGCTTCGCGGCGAGGTACATCGAGTCCGGCAGCGGGGCGGGCGTGCCGTCGTGCCAGGTCTGCTTCGCCTGGAGCCAGTCCCAGTTGCCGGAGCGGAGCGTGGTCGTGATGACGGTCGCGTCGTACGGCTGCGGGCTCCAGTCGTCCCAGCCGAGCAGCCAGATCGTCTTGTCGTCCATGCCGCCGGCGTGGTTCGCCTCGTAGACCCAGCCCGCCATCTTGCCCTGCTCGCCGAGCACGTTGCCGACGAAGCTCATGCCGTACGAGTACGCGGCGGCGCCGGCGGCGCGGCGCGGGCCGTTGCCGCCCTGCGCGTAGTCGTCGATGGTGTGGCCGGTCGAGCCGTTGACGAAGGACTTGCGGGAGCCCTTGAGCCAGTTCCGGAAGATGGTGTGGAGCACCGACGAGCCGTGCGTCTTGTCGCTGTCGAAGTTCCATCCCATGTTGCCCTCGAACAGCACGTGGTGCGGGCCGACCATGTGCGAGGCGTTGAGGCCGACCTCGACCCAGCCCTCCGAGTACGCGATGAAGCCGGCGTCGACGTAGTTGTAGCCGAACACCGAGCCCGCGCCGGAGCAGCGCGCCACCATCACCTTGTTCGCGAGCATCGAGATGTTGTTCTCGACGAGGATCTCGGAGGAGCCGTTCGCGAAGCTGATGGCGTAGCCCGCGCCGCCCGGCGACGGCCAGGCGCCGTCGTGCATGTAGGAGTCGCGGAGCTCCACCCGGAACGAGTGGTTGATGGCGACGCCCTCGCCGAGCCACATCGTGACCTCGACGTTCCGCGCCCAGGACATCGCCGCGCGCTCGAAGCGCAGCGCGCCGTCGGAGCCGCCGGTCACGGTGAGCTTCTCGATGCCGACGTTCTTCACGTGGGCCTCGGCGCCGGTGTACCGGGTGATCTGGGCGGTGTGGCTCGTGCGGTAGGAGATGTGGATCGGCGTCGTGAAGGTGATCGTGTTGCCGCTGACGCTCGCGATCTCCTTGATCTCGTTGGTGGGGCGGTCGCGCCGGCAGAACCACGAGGCCGCGTCGCCGCCGGTGGGGGTGGTGGCGGTGAGCGGGTCGTCGGTCTGCTGCGACGGGTTGTGCAGCCCCCAGGTCACGCGCCAGTCGGGCGAGGCCCAGATCTTCCCGCGGCCGAGCGGGTCGGTCATCCACTGCGCGCCGGAGAGCTCGTCGAGGAGCACGTACTGGCCCGCCGCGAGGCCGGAGGCGGAGGCGACCGTGACGGTGAAGGCGCCCTTCACCGCGTCGGCGGTGAGGTTCGTGGAGGTCGCGTCGTCGGGGCCGCCCCAGCGCTGCGAGCCGACGACGATGATCGGCTGGTAGTCGGCCGCGGCGTCCTGCCAGGCCTTCGCGCCGTTCGTCTTCTGGAGGATGGTCTGGCCCGCGCCCGCGCCGCGCAGCGTGATGCCCTTGTTCACGAGGATGTAGTTGTTGACGAGGAACGTGCCCGCGGAGAGCTGCACGACCTGGCCGGCGGGGCAGGCGGCGATCGCGGCCTCGATGCCGTTCGAGGCCTCCTGGGTGCCGTTGCCGTAGGTCGAGGCGTTCACGGTCGCGCAGACCGTGTTCCGGACCGGGATGCCCCCGTTGAGCGTCACGCCGGGCTTCCAGGTGGTGCCGCGCTCGGCGCCGAGGTCGAAGCTGCCCCCGCCGCCGCCGGTCACGACGTTCACCTGGGCCTGGCCGGTCTTCGTCGTGTCCTGCACGCTCTTCGCGACGACCGTGAAGACGCCCGCGGAGGCCGGGGCGGTGTACTTGCCGGTCGCGTCGACGGTGCCGCCGCCGGTCACGGACCAGGTGACCGCCGTGTTCGCGGCGCTCGCGCTCGCCGGGACCGAGGCGCTCGTCGTGATCGGGGCCGGATCGGCGAGGGGGGAGGGCGTCCCCGGGCGCATGCCGCAGGCCGTCACGACGGCGAGCAGGAGGGCGGGCGAGGCGGCAAGGCGGGCGTTCATGGGTTCGGGACCTTCGGGGCCGGGCGAAGTGGATGCCCCCGGCGCTCCTGACACCGCACCATGGTGCAGGGGGGCAGGCCCTCGCAACCCGCCATCGGGTTGAAAGCCCTTTCGTTCCAGATACTTACATAGGGTCCGGGGCAGGCCCGGCTCCCACGCGCACGTACACCTCGGGGCGGAAAACTCCGTCTTCGCGGACCGGGGGAGCGTGACGAAAGGCCGCAGGCCGGGACGGGTGTCCGTGTCAGACGGAGTGCCTAGAAGGGTCCATGGCGCAACGGTCGAACGACCCGACCGCCGGCGGCTCCTCGGGACACGACGAGGCGGCTGCTGGCGAGGCGGGTGAGGGCGTTTCGGGCTCCCCGTACAAGGACGAGATCGTCATCTCGTGGCCCGAGCTTCACCGGGACGCGCGCTACCTCTCCCGCGTGCTGCACGGCCTCGGCGAGTGGAAGGGCATCATCGCGATCACCCGCGGCGGCCTCGTCCCGGCGGCGCTCGTCGCCCGCGAGCTCGAGATCCGGCTCATCGACACGGTCTGCATCGTCTCCTACGGCGCCGGCGAGGGCGGCCAGGCCGAGCAGCAGCAGGGCGAGCTGCGCTGGCTGAAGGGCGTGGAGGGCGACGGCGAGGGCTGGCTCCTCATCGACGACCTCGTCGACACGGGCAAGACCGCGGCCGCGGTCCGCAAGAAGCTCCCGAAGGCCCACTTCGCCACGCTCTACGCGAAGCCGCTGGGCCGCCCGATCGTTGACACGTTCGTGAAGGAGTTCAAGCAGGAGAAGTGGATCTACTTCCCCTGGGACATCGACTACCGGTTCGTCTCCCCGATCAAGCACGGCACGAAGTAGCGCAGCACGGCACGAAGTCGCGCAGCACGGCACAGCAGTCGTGTAGAAGGTTCCCCTCACCGATGTCGGCTCCCCGCCTCGAGCTCCTGGGCGTCACGAAGCGTTACGGCGACCTCGCCGCGAACGACGAGGTGTCGCTCACCGTCGCACCGGGCGAGATCCAGGCCATCCTCGGCGAGAACGGGGCGGGCAAGTCGACGCTGATGAAGATCGTCTACGGCGCGGTCCACCCCGACGCCGGGGAGATCCGCTGGGAGGGCCGGCCCGTCCAGATCAAGAGCCCGCACGAGGCGCGCGCGCTCGGCATCGCGATGGTGTTCCAGCACTTCTCGCTCTTCGACACGCTCACCGTCGCCGAGAACGTCTGGCTCGGGCTCTCGCGCAAGGTGCCGCTCGAGGCGGTGGTCCGGGGCATCGAGGAGAAGGCCGCGCAGTACGGCCTCGACCTCGACCCCGCGAAGCCGGTGCACGTGCTCTCGGTGGGCGAGCGGCAGCGGGTGGAGATCGTGCGGGCGCTGCTCGCCGACCCGAGGCTCCTCATCCTCGACGAGCCGACCTCGGTGCTCACCCCGCAGGCCGTCGAGAAGCTCTTCGTCACGCTCCGCAAGCTCGCCGCGGGCGGCGTCTCGATCCTCTACATCAGCCACAAGCTCGACGAGATCCGCGCGCTGTGCCACCGCTGCACCGTGCTGCGCGGCGGGAAGGTCGTCGCGACCTGCGACCCCTCGCAGGAGACGACCGCCAGCCTCTCCCGGCTGATGATCGGCGCGGAGCCGCCGCGCATCGAGAAGAAGCCCGCGAAGCTCGGGGACGTCGCGCTCGAGGTGCGGGATCTCCACCTCGCGCGCTTCGACCGCTTCGCGGTGCCGCTCGAGGGCATCTCCCTCGAGGTCCGCCAGGGCGAGATCGCCGGCATCGCGGGCGTGTCGGGCAACGGCCAGCAGGAGCTCCTCGCGGCGCTGTCCGGCGAGGACCCGCGCGCCGAGGAGGGCGCGGTCCGGCTCTTCGGCAAGGCCATCGGCCGGCTCGGCGCGGCCCAGCGGCGCAAGCTCGGCATGAACTTCGTGCCGGAGGAGCGGCTCGGGCGCGGCGCGGTGCCCTCGCTCTCGCTCGCCCACAACCTGCTCCTCACCCGCAACGAGGCGCTGCGCGCCCTCGGCTGGATCGACCGGCGCGCCCTGCGCGAGCAGGCGACCGGCGTCATCCGGCGCTACTGGGTGAAGGCCTCCGGCCCGGGCGCGGTCGCGCGCAGCCTCTCCGGCGGCAACCTGCAGAAGTACATCGTCGGCCGGGAGCTCGACGCGGTGCCGAAGCTGCTCATGGTCGCGCAGCCGACCTGGGGCGTCGACGTCGGCGCCGCCGCCCAGATCCGCGCCGAGCTCCTCGCGCTGCGCGACGCGGGCTGCGCGGTGCTGCTCGTCTCGGAGGAGCTCGAGGAGCTCTTCGCCATCGCCGACCGGCTCTACGTGATCGCGAAGGGGCGGCTCTCGCCCTCCATCCCGGCCGAGCAGGCCACGGTCGAGCAGGTGGGCGAGTGGATGAGCGGCCTGTGGCCCGGCGGCCCGGGCTCCCAGCCGGTCCAGCCCCCGCCGCCCGGCGGCGAGCAGGTGACCCCGTGATCCGCCTCGAGGCCCGCCAGCTCCCCTCCGGCAAGTGGAGCGTGCTCTCGCCGGCGGTCGCCATCCTCTTCACCATCCTGGTCGGCGGCGTGCTCTTCGCCGCGCTCGGCAAGGACCCCGTCCGCGCGCTCTCGATGTTCCTCGTCGAGCCGTTCCACGGCCGGCGCGAGCTCGCGGAGCTGGCGCTCAAGTGCACGCCGCTCGTCCTCACCGCCATCGGCCTCGCGCTCTGCTTCCGCGCGAACGTCTGGAACATCGGCGCCGAGGGGCAGTACCTCATGGGCGCCATCGCGACGGGCGGCCTGTCGCTCTGGGTGACCACCGCGGAGATCCCGGTCGGGCGCTGGGCCTTCTT
Source organism: Anaeromyxobacteraceae bacterium (assembly GCA_047602405.1). Classification (GTDB taxonomy): domain Bacteria; phylum Myxococcota; class Myxococcia; order Myxococcales; family Anaeromyxobacteraceae; genus Anaeromyxobacter. The sequence continues at coordinate 3,033,394 of JASGHJ010000002.1, read as the reverse complement.
CCCGCTCGTCATCCTCTCCGGCGCGGCCGGCGGCGCGGCGTGGGCGGCGATCGTCGCGTTCCTGCGCGACCGCTTCCACACGAACGAGATCCTCGTCAGCCTGATGCTCGTCTACGTGGCGGACCTCTTCCTCTCCTGGCTCGTCTTCGGGCCGTGGAAGGATCCGATGGGGTTCAACTTCCCCCAGACCATGAGCTTCGCGTCGGGCACCGAGCTGCCGCGGGTGGTGCCGGGCCTGAGGCTCCACTGGGGCTTCGCGGTCGCGCTCGTCGCGGCGGTCGCGATGTGGATTTTCCTCTACCGGACCTACCGCGGCATCCAGCTGCAGGTCGGCGGCCCGGCCCCGGCGGCCGCGCGCTACGCGGGCTTCTCGGCCCGCGGCGCGGTCTGGACCACGCTCCTCGTCTCGGGTGGCCTCGCCGGCGTCGCGGGCGGCTTCGAGGTCGCGGGGCCGATGAACCAGCTCACGCCCCACGTCGCCTCCGGCTACGGCTTCACCGCGATCATCGTCGCGTTCGTGGGCCGCCTCCACCCGCTGGGCGCCATCCTGGGCAGCGTGCTCCTCTCCGCCTTCATGCGCGGCGGCGAGCTCGCCCAGTCGCGCGTCGGCCTGCCCTCGGCGGTGAGCGGCGTGTTCCAGGGCGTCCTCCTCGTGTCGCTGCTCGCCTTCGACACGCTCATCCACTACCGGATCGTGCTCGACCGGCCGGTCCGGGCGGCGCCGCGGCCCGCCCGGGCGGAGGGGGCCGCGCCGTGAACCAGCTCGCGAGCCTCGTCGCGACCACGCTCTCGGCCGGCACCCCGCTCGCCATCGCCGGGCTCGGCCTGGTCATCAACGAGCGCGCCGGGATCCTCAACCTCGGCGCGCAGGGCATGCTCCTCATCAGCGCCGTCACCGGCTTCGCGGTCGCGTTCCACACCGCGAGCACGGGCATGGCGCTCGGCGCGGGCGTCCTCGCGGGCGCGGTGGCCGCGGCGGCGTTCGGCTGGCTCGTCATCTGGCTCAACACGAACCAGTACGCGACCGGCCTCGCCATGAGCCTCTTCGGCAACGGCTTCTCCGCCTTCGTCGGCCTCGACTACGTCGGGAAGAAGATCGTGGAGACCGAGATCGTCGGCGTGCCGGGGCTGCGCGACCTCCCCTGGGTCGGCGAGGCCTTCTTCCGCCAGCACTGGATGGTCTACCTGACCATCGCGATGGTCGGCGCGACGGCGTGGTTCTTCTACCGGACCCGCGCCGGGCTCGTGCTGCGCTCGGTCGGCGAGTCGCCATCCTCCGCGCACGCGCTCGGCTACCCGGTGCGCTGGATCCGGCTCGGGGCGGTGGTGGTGGGCGGCGCGCTCTGTGGCCTCGCCGGCGCGTACATCTCCACGGTCTACACGCCGCTCTGGAGCGAGGGCATGGTGGGCGGGCGCGGGTGGATCGCGCTCTCGCTCACGGTCTTCTCCACCTGGCGGCCGGCGCGCGTGCTGCTCGGCGCGTACCTCTTCGGCGGCGTCACGATGCTGCAGTTCGCGCTCCAGACGCAGGGCGTCCAGGTGCCGAACCAGTTCCTCGCGATGCTCCCGTACCTCTCGACGGTGGTGGTCCTCGTCCTCATCTCCCGGAACCCGCTCTGGATCCGGCTCAACATGCCCGCCTCGCTGGGGAAGCCGTTCTTCCCCGGCGGGTGAACACGGGCCGCGTCAACCGCAGCACCGCCTGCAAGCGGCACAGTCGAATCAGCACGATGCAGTCCCACGCACCTCATCGCTCAGAAGGGAAGGTCAGCATGAACCGTCTCCTCCGCTCCGCCGTGCTCGCCGCGGCGCTCGTCGCGGTCGCCTGCTCGAAGCCGGCCCCGCCGCCTCCTCCGCCGGCCCCGGCGCCCGCCGCGCCGGCGAAGCCCGAGCCGCTCAAGGCCGGCTTCATCTACGTCGGCCCGGTCGGCGACGCCGGCTGGACCTTCGCGCACGACATCGGCCGCAAGGCGGCGCAGGCGAAGTTCGGCGACAAGATCGTCACGACCTTCGTCGAGAAGGTGCCCGAGGGTCCGGACGCCGAGCGCGTCCTCCGCGACCTCGTCGCCCAGGGCAACAAGCTCGTCTTCGCCACCTCCTTCGGGTTCATGGACTCGATCGTGAAGGTCGCGAAGGACCACCCGGAGGTGAAGTTCGAGCACGCCACCGGCTACAAGACCTCCGACAACCTCCGCGTCTACGAGGCGAAGTTCTACGAGGGCGCGTACCTCGCCGGCATCGTCGCCGGCAAGATGACGAAGACCAACACGCTCGGCTTCGTGGGCTCGTTCCCGATCCCCGAGGTGCTCCGCAACATCAACGCGTTCACCCTCGGCGCGCAGAGCGTGAACCCGAAGATCAAGACGAAGGTGGTGTGGGTCTCGGCGTGGTTCGACCCGCCGAAGGAGACCGAGGCCGCCCAGTCGCTCATGAACGCGGGCGCCGACTGCCTCCTCCAGAACACCGACTCGACGGCGGTCCTCCAGGCCGCGGAGCGCGCCGGCAAGTACGCGTTCGGCTGGGACAGCGACATGAGCGCGTTCTCCGCGAAGGCGCACCTCGGCTCCGTCGCGCTCAACTGGGCCGTCTACTACGAGAAGTCCTTCGGCGAGGCGCTCGACGGCACGTGGAAGCCGGCCGAGACGAAGTGGGGCGTCAAGGAGGGCATCGTCGACTTCGTGAAGCCCGCCGCGTTCCTCACGCCCGAGGCCGCCGCGAAGCTCACCGAGGCGCGCGAGGCCATCAAGGCCGGCACGAAGGCCGTCTTCACGGGCCCGCTGACCGACAACTCCGGCAAGGAGGTCCTCGCGAAGGGCGTCGTCGCCGACGAGAAGTGGCTCGGCGCGGTGAACTTCTACGTCAAGGGCGTCGAGGGCAAGGTCCCGTCGGGCAAGTGAGTCCGGCGCACCTGCTCCAGAGGTGAGAAGGCCCCGGCCGCGCGAGCGACCGGGGCCTTCGTGTCTCACGCCTCCCGGTACAGCCTCGTGCCCACGAGCGCGGCCAGGACGAGCTCGGCGAGCCCCCAGGTCATCCCGACGACCGTGAGGCCGAGCGGCATGAAGCCGTAGGCGACGTTCGCGGCGCTCGACGAGAAGCTCGTGAGGAACCAGAGGATCATGGCCACGAGGAGCGCGGTGCGCGGCCCGGGGCCGAACCGCGGCAGGAGCGCCGCGTAGAGCCAGACCACGAGCACGCCGAGCGAGAGCGAGAAGACGAAGAAGAATGCCATCGCCCCCGGCCCCATCGGCGGCACGCCGCGCGCGGCCTGCGCGGCCGCCATCTCGTCGCCGACCACCGGCACCATGAGCGCCGCGCTCGCGCAGATCACGAGCCCGGCGACGAGCCCGCCGCCCACGACCCGCTTCGCCTGGATGGCCATCGGGACCTCCTCCGTTCTCTCCGCCCGTACATGAGAGGCGCAGCCCCGCGGGCCGTGATGCGCGGCAGATCGTCCTGCGACCCTCGAAACGCCCCTGGAGGGCCAGCCACGCGGTGGCCCTCCAGGGTTCACTCCCAGGAATGGCTGCCTACCGCTTCTTCAGCCACCCCGGCCGCGTCTCCGCGGTGGCCTCGGCGTCGAAGGTGCGCCTCGCGACGAGCGAACCGTCCTTGCGGACCGTCGCGAGGTCGTGGTCGTCGACGAACGCGACCATCGCGCCGTCGGGCGACCACGCCGGGCGGCCCTGGATGCCGATGCGGCCGACCAGGCTGCGCTGGATGGCGCCGGTGGGCGACACGAAGAACAGGTCGCCGAAGATCGCGATCGAGGAGCGCTGGAAGGCGATCGAGCTGCCGTCGGGCGACCAGGCCGGATCGGCGTCGGCGAGGCCGTTCGTGAGCCGGGTGGGGTTCGCGCCGTCGGCGTCGACGGTCCAGAGGCTGGAGGCGCCGTCGAGCGTGCGGGTGAAGGCGAGCTTGCCCATCGCCGCGGGCGCCCAGGTCGGCTGGGTCTCGTTCGAGGCCGCGCCGAGCGAGGCGGTCAGGTTCCGGGCGTCCGAGCCGTCCGCGCGGACGGTCCAGACGTCGAGCCCGGTCCCCGGCGTCCGGAGCGCGAACGCGAGGTGCGCGCCGTCCCAGGACCACGCGGCGTCGAGGACGTCGCCAGGGAGGTCGAGGACCCAGAATCGTCTGGCGGCGGAGGTCGACCACGCGGAGCTGGTGCGCCGGGTTGAGGCCGGAGTTCATGGTGAACGCGATCCGGTCGCCGGCCGGGGAGGGTACGGGCCGCCCCTCGACGGCGCCGCCGGCCATGACGACGACGTCGGACGCCGCGGCGTCGCGCACGTCGCGGGACCGCCACTCGTACTTGCCCGCCGCCGCCGAGAACGCCTCGAAGAAGAGGTCCGAGTCGAGCTCCAGCGTCACGGTGACGTTCGCGGTCGCGACCTTGCCGTGCACGGTCGCGGTCACGGCGGCCGCGCCGGCGCGGACGGCGCGCACCTCGCCGCCGGGGGTGACGTACACGGTGCCCTCGTCGGAGGTCTGCCAGCGGACGGCGAGGCCGGTCACGGGCGCGCCCACGGCGTCGACCGGGGTCGCGGTGAGGACCCGCACGTCGCCCTCGGCGAGCGCGAGCACGGTCTCGGAGAGCTCCACGCGGGCGACCGTGCCGGGGCCCGGGTCCGTGACGTTCGTGACGGTCACCTCCGCGGTCGCGGTCACGTCGCCCGCGGAGACCTCCAGGGTCGCCTGGCCGGCGGAGAGCGCGGTGACGACGCCGTCCTCGCCCACGATCGCGACGTAGGGGTCGAGGGACGACCAGGTGAGCTCGGCGCCGGAGACCACGCCCCCGCTGGCGTCGAAGGCGACCGCCTGGAGCGCGCGCGTCTGGCCCACCTCGAGCCAGAAGGTCGCCGGGAAGACCTCGACGCTGGCGATGGGCGGCGGAGCGACCACCGGGTCGCGCACGGTCACGGTGGCCTGCGCCGTGATGCCACCCGCGGTCGCGGTCACGAGCGACGAGCCCGGCGCGACCGCGGTGACGGTCCCGTCGGCGGCGACGGCGGCGACGTGGGAGGAGAAGGAGGCCCAGGTCACCTCGGGATCGTTCGCCGCCGCGAGCGCGCGGGCGCCGAGGGCAGGCTCGACGCTCTCCGTGGTGACGAGCGCCGCGAGCGTGACGGTCTCGCCCACCTCGAGGGTGACCTCGGAGGGGTCGATCTGCACGTCGACGACGCGCTCGACGGGCTCGACCGGGAGGGGGGTGGGGGCCGGGTCACGGCCGCCGCAGGCGGCGAGCGCGAGGCCCAGCGAGAGCAGCGGGAGCAGCCGGTGGGTGGTGTGGTGGGTCATGCCCGGCAGACCGGGCCGGCTCGAAATCGTGGGAACAGGCCTGTTCGGGCTCTACCCGACCGGAGCGATTGAACGCTACAGGTGGGGCGCTCCTGGAAAGGGGTTCCCAGGAAGAGGCCGTCCTCCGGTCCAGACGATCGGAGGAGCCACCGTGCGGACATGGACGACGACAAGTTCGCCCAGCTCTACCAGCAGTACGGCTACCTCGTGCACCGGCGGTGCCTCGCGCTCCTGCGCAACGCCGCCGACGCCGAGGACGCGCTGCAGGAGACCTTCCTCAGGGTCAAGCGGCTCGGCGCGAGCCCGTCCACCGACGGCTCCACGCTCTCCTGGCTCTACACCATCGCCCGGAACGTCTCCTTCGACCTCCTCCAGCGCCGGGGCAAGGAGCCCGTCGCCGGCGAGGACGACCTCGAGGCCGCCGAGCGGCGCGGCGCCGGCGACCCCGCCGACGCCGACCGCCGCGCGCTCGTGGGCGCCGCCCTGCGCGACCTCGACCCCGTCACCCGGGAGATCGGCGTGCTCCACCACCTCGACGGCTACACGCAGGAGGAGGTGGCCGAGCGCACCGGCTACTCGCGCAAGACCATCGGCAAGAAGCTGCAGCGCTTCGAGGAGCGGGTGCGGGAGCTGTGGTCGCAGGGTATGGAGCGCATGACGCCATGAGCCCGATCCCTCCCTCCGTCCGCGGCCCGGCGTGTCCGCCGGCCGCCGTCCTCGAGGCCCTCTCGGCCGGCGAGGCCGCGCCGCCCGGCGTCGAGGCCCACGCCGCCGGCTGCGAGGCCTGCGCGGCCCAGCTCCAGGCGCTCCGCGCCGAGGCCGACGCCTTCCGCCGGGCCCGGCCCGCGGACCGGTTCCTGCGCCAGCTCGAGCGCCGCGAGGCGAGCGCCGCGGCCGCCCCGGCGCGGCCTCCGCTCCTCCGCCGCCTCGTGCCCGCGCTCGGGCTCGCCCTCCCGCTCGCGCTCGTCGCCCTGATCGCGCCGCGGCTCCTCGGCGGCCCGGCCACGTCCCCCGGGGTCACGCTCAAGGGCGACGGCTTCCGCGTCGCGGTCGCGCGCGGCGGGCAGGGCGCGCCGGAGCTCGCCGCGAACGACGCGGTCGTCCGGGCGGGCGACGCGCTGCGCTTCTCCTACGAGGCGCCGCAGGACGGCTTCCTCCTCGTGCTCGAGCTCGACGGCCGCGGCGCCGCCGCGGTGCTCCACCCCTACGGCGCCGGGGCGGCCGCCCCGCAGAAGGCGGGCCAGCGCGAGTTCCTGCCCGGCTCCGTCGTGCTCGACGACGCGCCCGGCCCGGAGTTCGTCTTCGCGGTCTTCTCGACGAGGCCCTTCGAGGCGGCGCCGCTCCTCGAGGCCCTCCGCGCCCAGGCGCGCCGGCCCGAGCCCGTGCTCGCCTGCGACGGCTGCACCGTCTCCACCTTGCGCCTGAGGAAGGCCCCGTGAGCTCCTCCTCCCCGTCGCGCGCGCTCCTCGCCGCGCTCCTCGTCGCCGCCGGCGTGGGGGCGGCGGCCCCGGCCCGCGCGGCGACGCACCGGCTCCTGCTCGCGGTCGGCGCGAACGTGGGCGAGCCCGACGACCCGGTCCTCTCCTACGCCGACGACGACGCGCAGCGGGTCCGGCAGGTGCTGGTCGAGCTCGGCGGCGTCCGGCCGGACCGGGCGCTCGTGGTGCTCGACCGGGAGGCGGGGGAGGTGCGAAAGCGCCTGAGCGAGCTCGCCGGCCGCATCTCGGAGCTCCGCGCGGCGGGCGACGACGCCGTGCTGTTCGTCTACGTCTCGTCGCACGCGAAGGACGGCGTGCTCCGGCTGGGCGGCAGCCGGCTCGCCCTCGCCGACCTCCGCGAGGCGGCGCGCGACGCCGGGGCCCGCGTCACCGTGCTCGTCGTGGACGCGTGCGAGTCCGGCGCGCTCGCGCGGCGGAAGGGCGCGCGGCCGGGGCCGGAGTTCGCGGTCTCGCTCGAGCAGCTGCCGGTCCGCGGCGAGGTCTTCATCTCGTCGTCGGGGCCGGGCGAGTCGAGCGAGGAGTGGGACTCGCTCAAGGGCTCGCTCTTCACCCACCACCTCCTGACCGGCCTGCGCGGCGACGCCGACGTCGAGGGCGACGGCCGGGTCTCGCTCTCGGAGGTCTACGCCTACGCCTACCGGCGCACGGTCGCGGGCGCGGCCGGCGCCGGGCAGCACCCGGCGTTCGCGTTCGACCTCGCCGGGAGCGGCGAGCTCGTCCTCACCGAGCCCGTCCAGGCGCACAGCGCCCTCGTCTTCCCGGCCGCGCTCTCGGGCCGCTACGTCGTCGCGAGCCAGCCCAGGCCCGACGTCGTCGCCGAGGTCGAGAAGCCGGCCGGGAAGCCGCTCCGCCTCGCGGTCCCGCCCGGTCGGTACCTCGTGCGCAAGCGCGCGGGCGCGAGCACCGGGCTCCTCGAGCTCGAGCTGCCCTTCGGCGGCGAGCGCGAGGTCCGCGACCAGGAGCTCGCCTGGCGCCGCTACCAGGAGGTCGCCGTGAAGGGCGGGTACCTCTCGGTGCGGAACGCGGCGGTCGTCGTGCTCGGGGCGGTGCAGACCTCGCCGCTCGCAGGCACGGGCTCCCGGTGGGCCGGCGCGGCCGGCTACCGGCACACGGCGGGGCCGTGGTGGGCGCTCGCGACGATCGGCGCCGGCGCGGCGAGCTACCCGGGCGTGGAGCTCACGGTCGACGAGCGCCGGCTCGGCCTGGGCCTCGCGGCCGGGTACCGGTGGCTCGAGTGGCCGGTCGTGCCGCACCTCGGGCTCGCGGTCGAGGTCGCCGGCGTCGAGCAGCGGCCGGTGCGGGCCCGGGAGCGGGAAATCCGGGACACCTTCGGCGTGGGGCCGCTCCCGCTGCGGCGGGCGCTCGGACTCTCCGCCGGGCTCACCGCCGGCCTCGAGGTCCCGCTGCCCGGAGCGCTCTTCGGGTGGTTCATGGGGGAGCTCATGTGGACGGCGCTGCCGACCGAGCGCGACGCCGGCGCCGCCGCGACGCGCGGCGTCCGCGCGGGGCTGGGGTGGAGGCTCTAGATGAAGAACCGCGCGTCCCACCCCCTCACCCTGGCCCTCGCGCTCGCCGTCCTCCTCCCGGCCTGCGGCGACCGGCTGGTCGACGCGAGCTACCGCGGCGTCCCGCTCGGCGCGCTCTCGGGCAGCATGGTCCCGGCGCCCGGCGTGGACGTGAAGGGGCCCGTGCGCCTCGCGGTCGCCTGGTACCCGCAGTGGCTCGCCGCGGCGGATCCGTCCGCGGCGGACGCGCCCCCGGCGATCGTCACCGAGGAGGTCGAGGCCGAGGGCACCTTCCCGGTCGACTTCCGCTTCCCGCTCTACGGCCCGCCGCCCGCGGCCGCCCTCGCGCCGCTCGGCGAGGGGCTCCTCGGGCGCGGCGCGTTCGGCGTGCTGCTCGCCTACCAGGACCTCGACGGCGACCGGCGCCTCGCGCCCATCCCGCGGTACGGGAAGCCGGTGGACCGGATCATCGGGTCCTCGCTGCTCGGCGACCCGGCCTCGACCTTCGCGCTCGTCTACGTGGACCGCGCGCAGCCGGCCGGGACCGGCCTCTCGCCCGGGCTCAACCTCGTGAAGGCGGCGGGCGCCGACGACGCCGCGGTCGTCCCGCTCGACACGCGCGTGCGGCTCTCGCTCACCGAGGGCGGCCCGGTCTACGACGCCTTCGTCTGCCTCGCGGGCTGGCTCACGTTCCTCCTCGATCCGGTCTGCGGCCTCTCCGGCGAGCTCCCCTCCGACGGCCCCCCCGGCTTCGGCTACGACGGGACCGTCGCGCTCGACGGCACGCGGCTCCAGGTGGAGCTGCGGGTCACGAGCCTCGCGGTCTCCTCGTACCCCGACGCCGTCGTGAGCGTGAACGGGCGGCGCATCCCCTGGGACGCCGGCTGGGGCGCCTTCCGCCTGTCGGAGGCCGACACCGCGCTCGTCCGCCCCGGCGGGCAGGTGCTCGTCTCGGTCACCGCCGCGAACACCTCCCGCGGGCGGGTCTTCACGATGCCGGCCGAGTTCTCCGTCGAGAAGCCCGCCGAGTTCGAGACGGTGAGCGCCGCGGGGCCGCTCCGGCTCGAGTGGAGCGCGTCGCCCGGGACGACCACCTGGTTCGCCGGCTTCGAGGCGCCGCCCGCGGGCTACGCCACCATCACCGAGTCGGCGGAGGTCCGCTTCCTCGACCTCGACACGACCTGGGCCGGCATCGGCGCGGCGAGCGCGTTCGTGGAGGCCCGCATCGACGGCGTCGACGGGGAGGCCTTCGTCACGACCGCGCTCGTCCGCCGCCGGTCGTTCTACTTCGTCCCCTGAGCGGGCCGGCGCGCCGCGGGTGGTGAAGGCCCGGGCCGGTGGCCAGATTGCCCGCCATGAGCGAGCACGATGGCGGCGTCACCCCGGGCGAGGAGGAGGGCGTCTGGTCGATCGACGGCGGCACGCCCGGCCCCGCGCCCCGGGCCGGGGCCTACCGCGCGGACGGCACCTCGACCCTGACCTACTCGAACCCGTACCGGCTCGAGGTCGAGCGGGTCTGGTTCGAGGGGAAGATCGTCTACGCGATCGAGCAGGGCGAGCTCGACGTCGATCCCGCGCGGCTCAAGGTCGCGATGGAGTACCAGGTGGTGTACGCGGTGGAGCTCGGCCCGGACGGGAAGCCGGTGCGCGAGCCGGAGCGCGTCCCGGGCCAGTACAACATCTACGACTCGGTGCCGGGCATGGAGAAGTACAGCCCGCTCTGGCTCTTCAACTACGTGGTGGTCCCGCGCGACTACGCCCCGAACACGCTCCGCTCGGAGGCGGACTGCCTCGCGAGTGGGTACCCGATTCCTCCGGAGCACGGTCGTCGAGAATTGACCGGTGCTCTAGCGGCCGCGTGCCGGCCGCCCCCGGAGGACCGCGCCACCCCGCGCTCGCGCGCGGCCCCGGCTCACGGCCCGGCGGCCTGGCGTGCCTGCGCGCGGACCTCCTCGCCCGACGGCGTCGCGACGAGCCCGACCCGCACGGTGCGGTCCGGCTGCCCGGGCCGGCGCACCCGCAGCTCGATCGCCCGCCCCACGCCCGCGGTCGACACGAACCAGCGCAGCCGCGCCGGCGTCGCGACCGGGCGCCCCTGGAAGCCGGTGATCACGTCGCCGACCTTGAGCCCCGCGCCCGCGGCGGGGCCCGCGGCGTCGACCTCGGTCACCACGAGCCCCTCGCCCTCGGGCTCCGGCGCCTTCACGGCGAGGCCGAGCCAGCTGCGCACCACCTTCCCGGACGCGCGCAGCTGCCCGAGGACCGCCTTCGCCATGTTGATCGGCACCGCGAAGCCGATGCCCTGGCCGGTCGCGTTCACCGCCGTCGCGATCGCGACGACCTCCCCGCGCAGGTTGAGGACCGGGCCGCCCGAGTTGCCCGGGTTGATCGACGCGTCGGTCTGCACGAACTCGTAGGAGCCCGGGCGTCCCACCGGCGAGACGTCGCTGCGCCCGAGCTGGCTCACGATCCCGAAGGTCACGGAGCGGACGAGCCCGAAGGGGCTGCCGATGACCATCACCCAGTCGGCGATGGCGAGCCGGTCGGAGTCGGCGAGCACGAGCGCGGGCAGCGGGCGGTCGGGGTCGACCTTGAGGAGCGCGATGTCCGACTCGGAGTCGAGGCCCACCACGCGCGCCTCGAGCGTGCGGCCGGAGACGTCGACCTCCACCCGGTCCGCGCCCTCGACCACGTGCGCGTTCGTGAGGACCCAGCCGTCCGGGTGGATGACGAAGCCCGAGCCGACCCCCTTGCGCGGCCCGTCGTGGAGCCGGTCGAGGAGCTCGCGGAGCTGCGCGTCGGTGGCGCCGGGCGGGCGGCCCTGGGTGGTCGTGACGCCGACCACGGAGGGCAGCGCCTCCCGGGCGATGCGGGAGAGCTCGGGGAGGCCGCCGGCGGTCGCCGCGGGCGGCGCCATCGCCGCCGGCTGCGGAACGGCCTCGCGCCAGAACGGCGCGTCGGGCGGTGCCGCCAGCGCGGCCGCGAGCCCGAGCGCGTGGAGCCACGCCCCCATCCGTCCTCCCCCCGCCCGCGTGCGCGGGCCCCGGATCACAGGGTGGGGACGGCTCGCACCCGCCGGCAAGGCGCGCGGGCGACCGGCTCCGTACGGTGTTCGCTACTTCTGGCCGTCTCGCGCGAGCTCGTCGGCGAGCCGGCGATCGAGCGCCCGGCGCTCGGCCTCGGTGACGCGCTCCGGGGCGCGCTCGCGCGACGCGGCGTCCACCCGCGACCTCCCGCCCGCGCGGGCCTGCGGCGACGTCCGCGGCTTCTCGTGCTCGGCCGCGTCGCCGCCCACGCCGGCGTCGGCGAGCCCGCCCCGGACGAAGTCCATGGGGGTCGCGGCGGCGCGCCAGCGCTGGGCGAGCGTGCGGCCTCCGAGCGGGACCCAGGTCCAGAGGGCGAAGAGGAAGGCGCCGGCGAGCGCGAGCTTCAGGAGGAGCCGGAACATGGACGAGCGATACCACCCCAGGGGGAGGCGGGCCATTTTCCGGACCCGGCGCGGGGGCGGCGGCCCCGGCCCCGCGGCTCAGCGCAGGAACGGCGCGAGCTCGGCGGCGCGATCGGCGAGGACGTCGGCGCCGGCGAGGTCCTCGCGCCGGCCGAAGCCCCACGTCACGGCGACGACCGGGACCCGCGCGTTCCTGGCGGTCTGCACGTCGACCACGCTGTCGCCGACGAACACCGTCCCCGCGGGCGTGCTGCCCAGCCGCGCGATGAGCGCGAGCAGGCCGGCCGGGTCGGGCTTGCGGGGCGCCTCGCCGCCGCCCACCACCGCCGCGAACCGGGGGCCGAGCCCGAGCCCCTCGACGATGTGCCGGGCGGCCGGCCCCGGCTTGTTGGTGAGGATGGCGAGCGTGCGCCCCGCCCGCGCGAGCTCGTCCTCGAGCCCGGGGTAGAGCCGGGTCCGGTCGAGCATGTGCGCGGCGTAGTGCACCTCCCACGCGGCGAGCGCCGGCTCGAGGAGGTCGAGGCGGGGGCCGACCGCGCGCTCGAGCAGGCGTCGCGCGCCCTCGCCCACGAACCCGCGGACCTCCTCGAGCGTGCGGAGCGGGAGGCCCACCGCCGCGAGCGCGTGGTTCACCGACGCGTGGAGGTCGGCGGCCGAGTCGACGAGGGTGCCGTCGAGATCGAAGACGGTGAGCTTCTTCACGGCGGGCGCTTCCTCGCGGCTGAGGCTCTTCAAGGCTGAGCTTCTTCAAGGCTGAGCTTCTTCAAGGCTGAGCTTCTTCAAGGCTTCGGGGCCGGCTCGTCCGCCGGCGCGGCGTCGGGGGACGACGCGTCGACGACCACGAACTCGACCCGGCGGTTCTTCGCGCGCCCGAGCGCGGTCGCGTTGTCGGCGACCGGCCGGTCGAAGCCGAAGCCCTTCGGGTAGAGCACGCCGCGCTTCACGCCGCGGGCGACGAGCGCCTTCACGACCGAGGCGGCGCGGCGCTGCGAGAGGTCGACGTTGTAGCTGCGCGAGCCGACGTTGTCGGTGTGGCCCTCCACCCGGATGTGCTTCACCTCCGGGTTCTGCGAGAGGAGGGTCGCGATCTGGTTCAGGATGCGGTCGGACTCGGGCTTGATGGTGTCCTTGCCGAAGTCGAACTGGATCGCGTCGCGCAGCGTGAGCTTCTGGGTCTCGATCTCGACGAGCGGCTCGTCCTCGTTGACCGGGCAGCCGTCGTTCACCGCCGGGCCGGGCTCGTCGGGGCACTTGTCCTCGCGATCCGGGATCCCGTCCTTGTCGCGGTCCGGGCACCCGTCGGTCTCGAGCGTGCCGGGCTCGTTCGGGCAGAGGTCGAGCGGCACGAGCACGCCGTCGTGATCGTCGTCGGAGCCCTCGACCGGCGCGGCCTGGGTCGAGACCGGCGGGGGCGGCGGGCCCATCGCGGGCGGCGCGGGCGGGGGCGTCGGCGCGGGGGGCGGCGTCCAGCCGGGCGGCGGCGGGCGGAAGCGGAGCCCGACGAAGGCCCGCCAGGATTCGCGGCCGTAGCCCGCGCCGCCGAGCCCCGTGCCGAGGCCGGCCTCGAGGTCGGTGTGCGGCCCGAGCTCCGCGCGCACGCCGAGGCGGCCGGAGAGCGCCGCGCGGTAGCGGGCCCCGGCGTCGGTGAGGCCGCGCGGCCAGAAGCCGGTCACCTCGGCGAGCCCCTCCCAGCGCTGCACGCGCGCGGTGGGCGGGAGCGCGAGGGAGGCGCCGAGGCCGCCCGTCCACCCGTCGTGAACCACCAGCTGCGCGTACTGGCCCTGCGGCCGGGCGTGGTAGCCGGCCTGCAGGTCGAGCCGGAGCTTGCCGAAGGCGCGGGAGGCGACGGCCGACGGCAGGAAGGCGAGCCCGTCGCCCGTGAACGCCTGCTTGTTGCCCGTGGGCAGGCGCAGCTCGGCGACCGCCGCGATCCCGAGCCCGAGCCGCGTCGCTTCGGCCCGGAGCACCGGCACCTTCCCGCCGAGCCGCAGGTCGCCCAGGGCGAACGCCGCGATGGGATCGAGCAGCGCGCCGGTCACGCCCTGCTCGCGCAGGAGCGAGAAGTCGGAGCGCTGCCAGAGCGCGATGGGGAGGTCGACGCCGACCTCGGCGCGGCCGACGAGCGGCAGCGCGATCGAGCGGCTGCCGCCGAGGGAGAGCTGGAGCCGCGAGGAGAGGAGCTGGTCCTTCTCCGGCCCGAGCTTCAGCGCGAGGAGCCCCTCGACCCACTGCAGCCGGGCGGCGAGGAACCAGTCGCCGGGCTCGGCGACGCCGGCGGTCTCGACCGCGAGGTCGCCGTGGATCGAGAAGGCGGAGCGGACGGGATCCGGATCGAACGCGCGCGCGACGGGATCGTCGCCGCGGACGGGCGCCGCGAGGAGGAGCGCGAGGAGCGCCGCGGTGCGTTGGACCCCCATTCAGCCCCCGAGCCTACGCGATGGGCGCGAAGGCGCAAGTCCGCGAAGGGACGAGGAGTCCGGTTCAAGCAGGGCTCGGGGACCTCCCTGTGGGGCACCTACATCGGCTCCCGGAACGAGCTTTTCTTCCGGGCGGCCCCGTGGTGTCCTCCCGGGTTCGCATGGGCCTCGTCGGAGCGATCATCGGGTTCGTCGTGGGCATCGCGCTCATCGCGGTCGCGGTCTGGATCCTGGAGGCGGCGATGAAGCGCGAGGAGCGCCGGCTGGACCGCCTGCGCGAGCAGGGCGTGCTCCCGGCGGAGGGCGAGGCGAGCATGGCCGACGTCGACGCCCAGCTCGCCCGCGGCGAGCGCGCGCTCGCGGCCCGGCTCTACGTCGAGATCCACGGCACGAGCCTGCTCGTGGCGCGCCGCGAGGTCGCCAGGCTCGAGCGGTCGCGGCGCTAGGGCCCGTCGGCCGGCGGATCGCGGAGCGGATCCTCGCCCGGGCTCCAGGACGGGAGCACCCGATCCGACAGCTGGAAGTCCGGGCCGTCGTGCTCGGTCAGGATCACGTACACCGCTTCCCGGGCGACCCCGAACCGCGAGGCGAGCGCGTCGATGTACGCGAGCGAGAGCCGCCGTTTCTGCTCGGGCGTGCGCCCCTTCCTCAGGTCGAGGTCGAGGAACGCGGTCCGCCCGCCGCTCGCCGCCGCGCGCCCGAACGTGAGGTCCTCCGGCGCGTACGTCCGCACCGTGACCGCCACGTGGTCGGTCCCGGTGTCCATGACCTCCGCGAAGATCCGCACCGCCTCCGCGGCGAAGGCGCGCTTCTCCTGGGCGGACGGCGTGAAGTTCAGCTCGAACGCGAGGTGGGGCATCCACTGAGTATACGCGGCCCCTCCGTTCGTCCCGAGCGTAGGGCCCGCGAAGCGGGCCCGGAGACGAGGGACGCTACGCCGCCGAGGCCGGCGTCGCCGGGCTCGGGGTCGGATGGTCCTCGCGCCGGCGGAGCACGCGCACGAGGGCGTCGTGGACTTCGGGATCGATCTGCTTGCCGCGCAGGCGCGCGAGGATCTCGAAGACCTCGTCGGACGCCATGGCGCGCTGGTAGGGGCGCTCGGTGGTGCAGGCGTCCCAGGTGTCGGCGGCGTTGACGATGCGGGCGACGAGCGGGATGTCGGTGCGGGCGAGGCCGTCCGGGTAGCCGCCGCCGTCCCAGCGTTCGTGGTGGTTCCGGACGCAGGGGAGGGCGTGCTTCAGGAACTCGACGCCCTGGATGATCTCGGCGCCCACGCGCGGGTGCGTGCGCATGAGCTCGGTCTCCTCGGGGTCGAGGGTGCCGGGCTTGCCGAGGACGACGTCGGGGATCCCGATCTTGCCGATGTCGTGGAGGATGCCGCCCATCTCGAGGGTGCGCAGCACCGCGGGCTCGAGCCCGAGCTCGAGGCCGATCTCGACCGAGAGCGCCGCCACCCGGTCGGAGTGGCCGCGGGTGTACGGGTCCTTCGCGTCGATCGCGCCGGCGAGCGCGCGGATGGTCTCGAGGTAGCCGCGCTCGAGCTTCGCGATGAGCTCGCGGTTCTCGGCGTCGTAGGACGCGAGCTCGCGCGACATGTGGTTGAACGCGTACGCGAGGTCGGCGAGCTCGCCCTTGCCGCGCAGCGGCACCTCCCGCCCGAACCGGCCGCCGGCGATCTCGAGCGCGCCGGTCACGACCTCGCGCATCGGCGCGAGGACCGAGCGGGCGACCCAGAAGGCGAGGACGATCGAAACGCCCAGCGCGAGCGCGAGCGCGACGAGCGTCGCGGCCTTCACCGGCACGTGCGCGGTGCCGACGAGGCCGCCGAGGAGGAGCGCCGGCAGCGTCGCCGCGAGCGCCACCACCACGATGAGCCGGGTGCGCAGCCTCACCGGGCCTCCCCCTTCACGCGGGAGAGGGCGCGCTCGAGCGCCTTCTTCGTCACGGGCTTCTCGAGGACGACCTCCACCTGCGCCGCGCCCTCGACCGCCCGCACCGAGGCGTCGCTGATGGCGGAGAGCAGGATCGCGGGTGCGGTGTTGCCGGCCGCGCGGATCGCCTTCAGGGCGTCGAGGCCGGAGAGCCGGGGCATCAGGAAGTCGAGGACCAGCACGTCCGGCGCCTCGCGGGCGGCGAGCGCCACGGCCTCGTTGCCGTTCTCGGCGACCACGAACGCGTGGCCCAGCTCCGTGAGCAGGTCGGAGACCATGGCGCGGATGAGGCGGTCGTCGTCGGCGATGAGGACCTTCATGGGGGAGCCGGGGCCCAGCCTAGCACTACGGCCCCAGCCCCACCCACTCGGTGCCGTCCTCGTAGACCTCGCGCTTCCAGATGGGGGCGTCGGCCTTGAGCTTTTCGATGCAGGCCTCGCAGGCCCGGAAGGCGGGCCCGCGGTGGGCCGCGGCGGCGGCGATGACCACCGCCGCCTCGCCGGGCTCGAGGACCCCGACCCGGTGGACGATCGCGACCTCGGCGCCGTGCTCCTTCGCGACGTCGGCGCCGATGCCGGCGAGCGTCCGCTCGGCCATCTCGGCATAGGCCTCGTACTCGAGGCGCAGCACCTTGCGGCCGTGGGCGTGGTTCCGCACGGTGCCGGTGAAGGTCACGATGCCGCCGAGCCCCACGCCCGAGACGGCGTCGACGACCTCGGAGAGCAGGAGCGGGCGGTCCACGACCCGGAACACGGGCGCGCCGCCGGCCACCGGCGGGACGAGCGCGACCTCGGCGCCGTCCCGGAGCGGGGCGTCGTCGGCGGCGAACGCCTGGTCCACCGCGATGCGGCAGCGCGGCAGGATCCGCGCGAGCGGCGGGTGCGCCGCCGCGAGGGCGGCCCGGAGCGCGCCGACCGTGGCCGGCGCGGGCGCGAGGGATTCGCGGGCCATGCCGGCGGCCTCGCGGGCGGCGGCGAAGTAGAGGATGGTGACGGCCACGGCGGCTTACCTCCCGAGCAGGCGCGCGAGATCGCCGAACACCGTCACGCCGAGGAGCAGCGCGACGAGGAGCACGAACCCGACGAAGTGCACGACGCTCTCGACCCGCTCGTTCACCCGGCGGCGCGTCACCATCTCGATGAGCAGGAACACGAGCCGCCCGCCGTCGAGGGCGGGGACCGGGAGCAGGTTGAGGATCGCGAGCACGATCGAGATTTGCCAGACGAGCGCCATGAACGGCGCGGCGCCGTCGCGGGCGCCCGAGACGAGCTGCTGCGCGATCCCGATGGGCCCGGAGAGCTCGGCGCCCTGCGCGCCCTTGAAGATCGCGCCGAAGGCGGCGAGCTGGGCGAGCGCGAAGGCGTTCGTGCGGGCGAAGGCGGACGTCACGGCGGCGAGGCCGGCCTCCCGCTGCAGCGCCGCCCCCTGGCCCACGCCCACCCGGCCTCGCCCCTTCACGTCCCGCGGGGTGAGGACGACGGTGGTGCGGGTCGCGGCGGCGCCCTCGCCGCGCTCGATCTCGAGGGTGAGCGGCCGCCCCGGGCTCCCCTGGAACCGCGCTACGAGCGCGGCCCAGTCGGCGACCGGCGCGCCGTCGACGGAGAGGATCCGGTCGTCGGTCTTCAGGCCCGCCTCGGCCGCCGGCCAGCCGGCGAGCACCGTGCCCACCCGGGCGGAGGCGTCCGGCCCGCGCAGGCCGATGGTCGCGAGCAGCACCGCGGCGAGCACCACCGCGGTGACGTAGTTCATGGCGGGCCCGGCGAGGATGACGCCGAAGCGCCGCCACGCGGGCTGGTTCGCGTAGGAGGCGGGGTCGTCCGGGGCGACCTCGTCGCCCGGCGCCATGCCGGCGATCTTCACGTAGCCGCCGAGCGGCAGGGCCGAGATGGCGAACTCGGTGCCCCAGCGCCGGAAGGACGTCACGACCGGCCCGAAGCCCACGCTGAAGCGCTCGACCCGCATGCCGGAGCGCAGGGCCGCGAGGTGGTGCCCGAGCTCGTGCACCACGATGAGCAGCGACACGCCCAGGACCGCCGCGACGATGGCGAGGGCCGTGCTCACGCCGCCCCCTCCGAGAACTCCTCCGCCTCGAACACGAGCACCTCCGTCTCGGCCTCCTCCCAGGCGCGGGCGTGCAGCCCCGCCTTGAGGCAGGCGTGCTTCAGGAACTCCTTCGCGGTCCAGCCCTGCTCCACCGCGACCTTCGGCAGGAGCGCGCCGCGGTGCCAGCCGCGGCGGACGAGCAGGCCCTGCTCGCCGACGCGCAGCGCAGGGCGGTCCTCGACGGCGGGCACCGGCCGCGGCGGGCCGAGCGCCGAGACGCTCACCACGAGCCCGTCGAGGTCGGCGGCCGCGAGCGGCCGGAAGCGCGGGTCCTCGCTCGCGGCCTGCACGGCGACGCGCGCCACGGTCTCGGCGAGCGGGCGATCGGCCGCGAAGGTGCCGATGCAGCCGCGCAGGTCGCCCGCGACGTGGACCGAGACGAACGCGGCGCGGGGCTCGGAGAGCGGCCCCGACGCGGGAGGTGCGGCCGCGGACCCGCGGCCGAGGTGCGCGAGGACGGCGGCCCGGGCGATGCCGAGGAGCGCCGCGCGGTCGTCGGGGCCGAGCGCGGTCACGGGAGCCTGCGTGCGCCGGTGAGCACGAGCCTGCGCGCGTCGCGGAGGATCTCGGCGTGGTCGAAGGCGATGGGGCCGGGCAGGGCGTCCCAGCGGAAGGCGCGCGCCTGGGCCGCGTCGTCGCCGCCGGCGGGCTCGCCGTCGGCCCGGCCGAGGTAGACGGCGCCGACCGTGTGGTGGCGCGGGTCGCGCCGGGGGTCGGAGTAGAGCCCGACGAAGTCGACGAGGGTCACGTCGAGGCCGGTCTCTTCCTTCGCCTCCCGCACCGCGGCGGCCTCGCACGTCTCGCCGATCTCGACGAAGCCGCCCGGCAGCGCCCACCCCGGCGGCGGGTACTTCCGCTCGACGAGCACGACGCGGTCGCCGGGGAGCAGGATGACGACGTCGACGGTCGGGGATGGGCCCGGCGGAGGCGGCATGAGCCGCTTCACCTATCTCAGCGTGATGCCTGGGTCAATTCGGCCCGGCGCCGCGCCCGGGCCCTCGGGGGACGGGCCGGGAAGGCCTTCTCGACGAGCGCCCGGAGGAACGGGACGGCCGCCGCGGGCCGGCCCGCCTCCGCCGCCCGCGCGACGGCGGCGGCGACCGCGGCGCGCGCCGCGTCGCCCGTGCGGTCGAGGAGCTCGGCCGCGGCCGCGAGGCGCGAGGCGAGCCGCGCGCGAGCGGCCGGATTCGAGCCAGGCCTCCGCCGCCTCGGCGACGATCCGGTCGGCCTGCTCGGCGCGCTGGCGCTCGTCCACGTACAGCTGCGAGACCGCGACCTCGTCGAGCCGGGCCGCGACCGCGCGCAGGTGCGCCTCGTCGGCGAGCCAGCCCCGGAACATCGGCGTCGCGTGCAGGTCGCCGGAGGCCGCGAGCGCCCGGGCCTCCTCGTCGGGCGGGAGCGGCGCGAGCGCCGGGCGCGGCGGCTCCTCGGGCGCCGCCGGCGCGGGGCCGAGCCGCGACAGCCAGAGGTCCGCGCCCTCCGGGAGCCGCTGCCCGGAGGCGTCGTTGAGCGCCCGCGCCGCCTGGAGGAGCGCCTGGACCCGGCCTGCGGGGAGCTCGCAGATCGCCATGCCGGCGCCGCGCTCCTTCAGGCCCGCCGCGAAGGCGCGCCACTCCTTCTTCGAGAGGACGCCCACCGAGAGCTCGACGAGCCCGAGCACGTCGGAGACGACCGCCTGCGCGATCTCGTAGCCCTTGCCCGGCACGGGCCTGAGGAGCCACAGCCCGCGCTCGCCGTGGCCATCCGGCGCCGACGCGAGGCCGGGCGGCGGCGGCTCCGCGGGGGCCGGGGCGGGGGCGGGCGTCGCGGGCGCGGGGAGCTCCGGCACCTGCACGCCCCGCGTCCTCAGGAGGTGGAGGCCGCGCTTCGCCTCCTTCGCGACCTCCTTCGCGGCGTGGCCGGCGAGGGCGGCGAGCACGTCGGCCCGGCCCGCGGAGGCGGCGGCGCGGCCGAGTGCGGCGGCGAGCGGGCCCGGCAAGGACGCGACCTCGTCGGGCTTCGCGCGGGTGAGCTGCGCGAGGAGCCGCGAGGCGCGCCCCGCCTCCTCGCGCGGGACGCCGGCGAGCTTCGCGATCTCGAGGCTCTCCGTGTGCGGGTCGCGGAGCAGCGCGAGGAGGCGGTCGGGATCGAGGTCGGGCATGCGGGGTGGGAATGTAGGCACATCGCTCCCTCGCCGGGGGGACCCAGAGATGGCGGGCGCCCGGTTGACCCGCAGCACGAGGTCCGCCTAGGCTTCCCGTTCCACCCGTCGGCGCCTCCCGGGCGCCTCCGAAGGAGAACCGCCCATGCAGAAGCTCGCCCTCGCGTTCCTCGCCGCCTTCGCCCTCGTCGCCGCCGCCCCCGCCTTCGCCGGTGAGGAGGAAGGCTGCAAGAACTGCCCGGCCCACAAGAAGCAGATGGCCGAGAACGAGAAGGACAAGAAGGACGACAAGGCGAAGCCGGCCGACTGCGGCTGCAAGTCCGCGGGCAAGGAGTGCAAGTGCGGCGCCGGCTGCAAGTGCGGCCACCACGGCGACAAGAAGGACGAGAAGAAGACGACGTAGCCGCCGTCCGCTGGTCGTCGCTGCACGGAGTCGCTGCACAGCGTCGCTGCACCGAACGGCCGCCCCGAGGGGCGGCCGTTCTCGTCTCAGAAGTACCCCAGCACCGCCCCGCCGAGCTCCCGGTCGCCCGGGGTCTTCCGCGCCTCGATCGCGAGCGAGAGGTCGCGGCCCAGGTGGAGGCGCAGCGTGCCCGCGAGCGAGTGGGTCGTGCGCGGCGTGGCCTCGGGGAGCCACTGCCAGCGCGCCTCGGCGAGGAAGGTCGCGCGCGCGCCCGCCCGCAGGCGCAGGATCCCGGTGGGCCCGAGCCCGGCCCGCACCGGCGCGTCGCGGATCCCGGCCAGCCCGGGCCCGGAGAGCACCTCCGTGTCGGCGAGGAGGATTGCGTCGGCGAAGCCGAGCACGTCGGTCACCGCCGGCCCCGCCCCGAACTCGACCGCGCCCACGAGGCAGCCCTTGCAGCCGCCGTCGCGCAGGGTCGTGGCGCCGGCGCGCATGCGCCAGGACGGCCGGAGGTCGAAGCGGTCGAGCGGGTTCACGGCGTAGACGCGCACGATCGAGGCGTCGTCGAGCTCGACCCGCCGGCCGTCGGGGTAGAAGCGCAGCCGGACCGGGAGGAACTCGATCTGCGCCGAGGGCGGGTAGCCGTCGGGGGGGTCGGCGAGGTCGTGGAGCGCGAGGCGGAGGTCGAGCGAGGCGTAGCCGCCGCGGGCGTCGGTGACGCCGCCGCCGAGCCCCGCGCGGACGGAGCGGTGCCCGGCCTCCGGGCGGCGGAGCGACGAGTCGGGCAGGACGAGCGGCGGGCTCGGCGCGAGCACCTCGGCGCGCCGGGTGAGGAGGAGCTGGCGGGCGTCGAGGACCTTCCGGTCGGTGCCGGCGAGCACGGCGCGGGCGTTCCTGAGGTCGAGGAGGTCGGCGGCGGCGTCGAGCACGGCGGCCCTGCGGTCGGGCGTCAGCGCGTCGGGGATCGGCGTCGCGGCGTTCCGGGCCAGCTCCTCGACGAGGGCGGGCTCGTCGCCGCGCAGCCCCGCGGCGCGGGCCCGGAACTGCGTGCGCACCGAGGGCCGGTGGTGCACGCGCCGCACGAGCCCGGGGTTGTGGAAGAGCGCCTGCACCGTGTCGGACGGGAGGGCCACCGCCTTGCCCAGCCAGCGCAGGAGCTCGAGCCGCGGTGCGGCCGCCTCGAGCGCGCCGAGGAGGTGGTAGGCGCAGTTCTCGTCGAGGTACCAGTAGCGGATGAAGGTGCCGCCGAGCTCCCAGACGTGCTTCGCGAGGAGGTCCACCTCGGCTTGCTCGAGCGCGAGCTCGTACTCGTAGAGGTCGCGGGACTCGTAGTCGCCGTACTGGCGGACCTTGTAGTAGTACGCGTACGCCTTGAACTCGCCGCGGAAGAGCCCGAGCAGCCCCTTCGCCGCGTAGAGGACCGCGTTCGAGGTGTCGACGCTCGCGGAGAAGTCGACGCCGTAGTCGAGGAGCTCGCCGTCCTTGCCCTGCCGGAGGGTCCCGGTGCGGTCGAGCCGCAGCAGCGTGTGGCCGAACGCGGAGGCGGGGTTGTTGAGGTAGTAGGACGAGAAGACGTAGGTGACGGCGCGCGGGGCGACGCGCCCGAGGAACTCGTCGCGCCTCGGGCAGGCGCGCTCGGGCAGGCGGGCGGGGTCGAGGCCGAGCCGCGCGGCGAGGAACGCCTCGCGGCCGGGGAACCTGCAGCGCGCGTTCGAGAGCTCGTCCGGCCGGGCTTCCCCCTCGAGGAGTCCCGCGAGCGTCGCCTCGAGCTCCGCGGCGGGGTCGGTCTTGCCGTCCGCGGCGAGGAAGAAGTCCCGGCCGTCGATCTCGCTCTTCCAGCCGCCGAGGGGCCGCGCGCGCCAGTGGCCGAGCCGGAGCCAGCCGACGTCGTCGGCGAGCTTCCGCTCGCGCGCGCGCGCGACGAGCTCGGAGAGGTAAGCGGGATCCGCGGGCGCCGCGCCGGCGAGGGCGGGCACGGCGGCGGCCAGAAAGACGAGGAGCGCGGCGACCGATCGGGTCATCCGCGCTCCTCAGTACCACGAAGGTGGCGTCGAGCCGCCCGAGATCGAGATCTTGCCGCAGCCGACGGCCGGATCGGTCAGCGTCTTCAGGATGGCCGCGGTGACCTCGTCGTTGGTCGCCTGCGCCGTCGGGAAGATCGACTTGAACTGCGCCTGGAGGGCCGCCCCGACCTTCGAGGAGTCCTCGCACGCGTTGATCACGGTGAGCGCGCCGATGGCCTCGCCCTGACCGCGGGAGATGTCCTTCGCGAGGGCCTCGCGGTTCGCGTCGACGAAGTTCTTCGTGCCCATCGCCATCATGCCGGAGCCGCAGTTCAGCGTGCCGGAGGTGATGCCGAAGGTCTGGTTGGCGAACGTGCCGTTCGTGGTGGCCGCGAAGATCTGCACCATGCCGGGCTGGTCGGCGAAGATCATCGAGCCGAGGCCGCAGCCGGCGGTGCCGTACTTCCCAGCGCCCTTGACCTGGGCGAACGCGGGGACGGCGAAGAAGGCGACGGCGGCGACGACGAGAAGCTTGCGCATGCGATGGCTCTCCTTGGGGGGTGGACTTCCGGTGAAGCGGTGCAGGTGAACTGAACTGCGCTCAACCAGGGAGACCGGTAACCGGTCGAGCCCTAGTCTGCCTCAACTCGGGACCACCCTCTTGGGTCCCCGTGCCGCGGGTCTACTTCTTCTGGCGCAGACGATCGAGGGCCCCGCCGAGCGCCTTCTTCGCGGCGCCCTTCGCCTGGTCGGCGGCCTTCGCGGCCTCCTCCTTGGCCTTCTCGGTCGCGGCGGCCTTCGCGGCGCCCACCTGTCCCTTCAGGAGCCCCCCCACCGCCTTCCCGGCGTCCACCTCGACGGAGGGTGAACCCAGGGTCCCTCCGAGGCCGATGGGGACCACGAGCGTCGCAGGGAGCGCGGCGGGGAGCTTCAGCGACTCGAGCCGCGCGCCCAGGACCGCCTTCGGCACCGCGGCCTGCCCCTCGAGGCCGAGCTTGCCGTCGAGGCCGATCTTGCCGCCGAGGGTCACCGCGCCGGCGCCGCTCTGGAACGCGACCGGCTTCTTCGCGACGAGCGCGCCCTCGGTGATCGCGAAGTCGCCCGCGAGGTCCTTCCACTCGGTCCGGCCGCCCTTCGCGCCGGAGAGCTTCTCCGCGGCGCCGCCCTTGCCGGCCGCCGAGAGCGCCTGCGAGAGGCCGCCCAGCACCTTGTCGCCCACGTCGGTCGTGACGAGCGCGCCCTCCTTCATCCCGAGCGAGGTCGAGCCGTCGAGCCGGTCGCGCATGGCGGCCCAGTCGATGCCGGCGCCGGCCACGCTCACGGTGCCGTCGAGCTTGCCCTCGAGCGGGGCGACCTTCCCGGGCGAGAACGCCGTCATCGCCTGCTTCACGTCGAGCCCGGCGAGCTTCGCCGCGAGCGTCCAGGTCGGCTCCTTCTTCCCGAGGTCGACCTTCGTGCCGGAGGCCTCCACCCGGCCGCCGAAGAGCGCGGCGGTGAGCTCGTCGAGCGTCATGACGCCGCCCTGGAGCGACACCTTGCCCTTCACGTCGGTGAGCGTGAGCCCGCCCGAGCGGACCTCCTGGATGGCCACCTGGCCGCGGAGCGCCGTCTCCCGCAGCTGGCCGCGGGTGCTCGCCGGGACGAGATCCTCGCCGGGCGCGGGCGGCGGGGTGGGCTCGCTCTCGGGCAGCACGCCCATGAGCGCGTCGAGGTCGAGCAGCGGCCCGGTCACGACGAACCAGGCGCGCATCGGCTCGGTCTCGACCGAGGCGTTGCCGCCGAGGTCCACGCCGGGACCGCGCACGGCGAGGTCGGCGAGGTCGACCCGCGCCTGGCCCGGCGCCGCCGGGGACCAGGTCGCGGTGGCGCGGAAGCGGCCGGAGGCGGCCTGGCCGCGCAGCCGGAGGTCGGCGAGCTGGCCGTCGCCCTCGATCCGGTAGGCACGGTCCTCGCGCGTCGACAGGCGCGCGTCGAGCTTCACGGTCCCGCCGCGCACGAGCGTCGCGAGATGGGCGGGGAAGAGCGCGCGGAAGCGGTCGAGCGCGAGCGGGCCGATCGCGAGCGTGCCCTGGAGGGTGGGCCAGTCCTCCGGCCGCGCGGGGATCGCGCCCGGCACCTTCGAGACGGAGAGGGTCGCGTGCAGGTTCTGGGTCTTCGAGGCGAGCGCGGCCTGGAGCGTCGCCGAGAGCGGGAGGCCCACGCCGACCTCGTGGGCCTCGAGGTCGAGCTCGGAGAGCGCGATCCCGGCGTCGTCCTTCCCCTGCGAGCGGTCGACGACCTTGATGGCGGCCTTCTCGATGCGGAACGTGCGGACCGCCACCGCCGGCGCCGCGCCCCCCGACGACGGCGCGGTGGCGGGCTCCTCCGCCTTCGCGCCCGGGCCCTGCCCGAGCCCCTCGTAGCTCCAGGTGCCGTCCTTGCCCTTCACGAGCGCGATCGTCGGCCGGGCGAGGACGATCTCGCGGATCTCGAGCTCCTTGCCGAGCGAGCGCACGAGCGGCCACAGCGCGAGCTCGAGGCGGAGCGCGTCGAGCGTGACGAGCTCCGGCTCGCCCGGCCGGCCGGCCACCGAGAAGCCCTCGAGCGCCACCCGCGTCTCGGGGAAGAGGTCGAGCTTCGCCCGCGCGAGCTTCACCTCGCGGCCGAGCGCGGCCGAGACCTTCGGCATGACGAGGTCGACGGCGCGCTTCGCGACCGCGTCCGAGTCGAGGAGGAGGAGGACCGCGGCGACGAGGACGACGACGAGGCCGACGAGGCCGGCGAGGGTCCAGAGGAGCTTCCGGGCGAGCGAGCTTCGGGTGGCCATGTCCGTCCATCGTCGGGTCCCGGGCGGCGCGGCGCAACCCGGGAAGTGGCTCCATCCGGGGGGCGGCCGCGGCCCCGCGCCGCGGCCTCGGGACCCGCCCGCTGCCGGTGAAGTCCGGGTCGCTGCGGGCCGGTTGTCCGCAGGCCCGGTCCAGGGGCAGACTCCGGTGACCTGGAGGGAACACCATGCTCCGCCGCGCCACGCTCGCCGCCGCGCTCGTCCTCGCGGGCTGCGCCTCGACCTCCCGGGTCGCCGGCGCGCCTGCGACCTCCGGCGTCCTCGACGCCGCGGCGCTCCGGGAGCTCTCGAACCGGCTCGCGACCGCGCCGCGCCGCGCGCCCGGCGCCCCGCTCGCGGTGGCCGTGCTGCCCGCGCAGGTGGCCGCGGGCCTCGCCGGCGTGGACGGCGGCGCCCTCGCGCAGGCGTTCGCCCGGGAGCTGCGCCGCGAGCCGTCCCTCGAGGTGACGGTGGTGGAGGGCGTCGCCGCCCCCACGCTCGAGCAGGGCGTCGCGGCCGCGATCGCGCGCGGCGCGCCGCCGGTGGAGGTGTGGCTGTGGCTCGCGGCGTCCCCCGCCGGCGCGGGCGCGCTCGCGGTCGAGGTGGAGTCGTGGACCGGCGACGGCCTCGGGCGGAAGGGCTACTACCGGACCGAGGGCGCCGTCGCGGCGCGCGCGCACCTCGTCGGCGACGCGGGGGACGAGCTGCGCCACGCGCTCGTCCACGTGGTCGGCCCGACGCTGCCGGTCCGCGGGGCGGAGCAGGCGATCCGGGACGAGCTCCTCGCCCGGCCGCGGGATGCCCAGGGCCACCTCGTGACCGGCGGTGAGCGCGTGGGCTCCGACTGGTTCACCGACAAGGTCAAGAGCAACCTCGACGTGAAGCACGACTGCACCACCCGCGACAACCTCTAGCCAACCCGGCCGGCGCAGGGCACGATCGGATCCCGTGCCCGCTCCGGCCCCCGCCCATGGCGCCGTCGCCTCGATCGCCCGCGCGCCGGGCGGCTCGCTGCGCACGCTCGCGGACCAGGCGTTCTCGCGCGCCGCGGGCGCGCCGCTCGTCGGCGGCAACGCGGTCCGGCTGCTCCGTGACGCGGGCGAGAACTTCCCGGCGTGGCTCGCGGCCATCGAGGGCGCGCGGGAGAGCGTCTCGGTCGAGGCCTACATCTTCTCGGAGGACCGGCTGGGCGAGCGCTTCCGCGACGCGCTCGCGGCCCGCGCCCGCGCCGGCGTGGCGGTGCGCGTGCTCCAGGACTGGCTCGGGGGGCTCGGCGAGGCGTCGCGCTCCTTCTGGCGTCCGCTGCGCGACGCGGGCGGCGAGGTCCGCGCGTTCAACCCGCCCCGGCTCGACAGCCCGCTCGGCTGGATCGGGCGCAACCACCGGAAGACCATCACCGTCGACGGGCGGATCGGCTTCGTCGCGGGGCTCTGCATCGCGGCGCGGTGGGAGGGCGACCCCGCGCAGGGCGTCGCGCCGTGGCGCGACTCCGGGGTGGAGCTCCGCGGGCCGGCGGTGGCCGACCTCTCCCGCGCGTTCGCCTCGGCCTGGTCGCACGCCGGCCCGCCGCTCCCGCCGGGTGCGTTCCCCGCGCGCGAGGCGCTCGCGCCGTGCGGCGACGTGGCCCTGCGGGTGATCGCGACCGAGCCCGCGACCTCCGGGGTGTTCCGGCTCGACCAGCTCCTCGCCGCGCTCGCGCGGCGCACGCTCTGGATCACCGACGCCTACTTCGTCGGCAACGCCGCCTACGTGCAGGCGCTCCGCGCCGCCGCGGCGGACGGCGTCGACGTGCGGGTGCTCGTGCCCGGCGAGAGCGACCTCGTCGTCGTGAAGCGGCTCTCGGTCGCGGGCTTCCGGCCCTTGCTCGAGGCGGGCGTGCGGATCTTCGAGTGGAAGGGCTCGATGCTGCACGCGAAGACCGCGGTCGCCGACGGCCGCTGGGCGCGGGTGGGCTCCTCCAACCTGAACGTCTCCTCCTGGATGGCGAACTGGGAGATGGACGTCGCCGTCGACGACGAGGGCTTCGCGCGGTGCATGGAGGACTGCTACGAGGCCGACCTCGAGAACGCGACCGAGGTCGTGCTCGGCGCGCGGCGGGTGCGCCCCGTGCGCCTGGGCCGGATCCGGCCGCCCGGGCGGCGCCCGCGCGAGGGCTCCGGCGTCTCCGCCGCCGGCGCCCTGCGCCTCGGCCGCGCCGTCGGCGCCGCCATCGGCGGCAGCCGCGTGCTCGGGCCGGCGGAGACCGGCCTCATCTTCGTCGCGGCCGCCCTGCTCTCCGGGGTGGTCGCGCTCGCGGTGCTCGTGCCGCAGGCCATCGCCTGGCCGCTCGCGGGCATCGTCCTGTGGTTCGCGATCGGCCTCGTCGCGCGCGGCAGGCGGATCCGCCGCGAGGCGCGCGAGAAGGCGCGGCTCGAGCGGGAGGCGGCGGCGGCGAAGGGGGAGGGCGCGTGAGCGTCGCGCTCGTGGTGGCCGCGCTGGTTGCTGCGGCCGGGGCGGGGAAGGCCGACGACCCGACCGCGGCGGTGCGGGAGGCGTACCGGATCGAGAGGGCGGCCCTCGCGAACCCGAAGGCCCTCGACCCCTTGAACCGCAAGCACCGGGGCAAGCTCTTCAGCCGGCGGATGATCGCGGCGCTCGAAAGGATGGACCGTGACCAGGCCGCGGGCGACCTCGTCCTCGACGTCGACCCCTTCATCGAGGCTCAGGACGTCTGGAACGAACACAAGATCCTGGCCGATCTGAAGGTGAAGGTCCTCTCACAGACCGCCGACCACGCGGTGGTCCAGGCCTTCTTCTTCAACTTCGAAAAGAAGCTCATCTTCTTCCAGATGGTGAGGGAGGACGGCCGCTGGGTGATCGATGACGTCGGGGAGCTCGCCCGGGCGCTCGGCGCGGAGCCGAGGCCCCCACCCTGAGCTCCAGCCCGCGGTCGGACGCCCCCTGAGGGCCGTCTCCGGAGATGGCCCTCCAGGGGCGTGCTCAGGCGCCGAACTGCCAGCCCCAGCTTCTCCCCGAGCGCGGCCACCGTCTCCCGGTCCATCACGCTCGGGCGCTGGAACCGCGGCTTCTCGAGCGCGGCCGTGGCGAGCGCGAGCGCCGCGCCCGCGCTCTCCCGGTCGCCCTCCGCGAGCAGCACCGCTGCCCGGGCCCTGTGCCACTGCCAGGCCTCCACGAGCGCGCCGGCCCTCGCCGGGAGCGCGGCCCGGGCCCGCGCGGCGTCGCCCTTCACGGCGGCCTCGAACCACGCCGCCTCGGTCGCGAGCGCGTCGCGCGCGAGCGCGCTCACCTCGGCCTTCGCGCGGGCTGCCGCGAGGTCGGCCTCGGCCGCGGCGACGTCGCCCCGGTCGAGGTGCCAGGAGTAGCGGAGCATCGCGGCGCCCAGGTCCATCGCGCCGCCGTCGGCGTGCGCGGCGAGATCGCGCACGGCCTGCTCCGGCCACGCGCGCGGCCGCACGCCGGCGGTGCTCGCGGCGGTGAGGGAGAGCAGGGCCGCCTCGCGCGCGGCGCGGGGGCCGCCAGAGAGCAGCGCTCGCAGGCGCCCGCCGTCGCTCATGAATCCGCCGCCGGCGCCGAAGGGCTGCGCGGTCGCGAGGAAGAAGAGGCCGGAGGCGAGCGCGGTCACGCCGAGCACGACCGCGAGGCCGGTGCCCGGCGCCACCGCCCGGGCGGCGGCCCAGGCGCCGGCCGCGAGGGCGAGGCTCATCGCCGGGCCGCCGGCCGCGAGCACCGCCATGCGCCGCACGATGGCGCGGTCGTCGAGGGGCACGCAGGCCGCGACGCCGCCCCAGGTGGCCGGGATGCGGTTGAGCCGCACCGCGAGGCCGCGGCCGCCGGGCCCGCGCTCGAGCCAGAGCGGGCCGGCGGCGAGGAACAGGAACCGGAAGCCCTGCGAGAGGCCGCCGAGGACGTGGCCGGCCTCGTGGAGGAGGAGCGCGAGGTAGGTGCCGAGGAGGGCGAGGGCGGAGAGGAGGAGGGGGTGCGCCCGCGCGGCCCCGTCCGCGGCTGCCGTGGGGCGCGCGCCGAAGGCCTGGCCCACCTTCACACCGGCGACGCCCACGGCGAGGCCGAGGAGGACCGACACCACGAGGGTGAGCCTGCGCCTCCTCTTCACGCCCCGGCGCTCGCGCGCTCGGCGCGGTCGGCGGCGGGCTTCCTCGCGCGGTGCGCCGCGAGGACCTTCGCGAGGTACTGGCCGGTGTGGCTGGCCTTCACCCGCGCGATCTCCTCGGGCGTGCCCTCCGCGATGATCTTGCCGCCCTCGCCGCCGCCCTCGGGGCCGAGGTCGATGACCCAGTCGGCGCACTTGATGACGTCGAGGTTGTGCTCGATGACGACGACGGTGTTGCCGGCGTCGACGAGCCGGTCGAGCACGTGCAGGAGCCGCCGCACGTCCTCGAAGTGGAGGCCGGTGGTCGGCTCGTCGAGGATGTAGAGCGTCTTCCCGGTGCCGACGCGGGCGAGCTCGCGCGAGAGCTTGATGCGCTGGGCCTCGCCGCCGGAGAGCGTGGTGGACGGCTGGCCGAGCTGGATGTAGCCGAGGCCGACGTCCTGGAGCGTCTCGAGGATGCGGGCGATCTCGCGGTGGTTCGAGAAGAGCTCCTTCGCCTCGTCGACCGAGAGCGCGAGCACCTCGGCGATGTTCTTGCCCTTGAAGGTCACCCGCAGGGTCGCGTCGTTGAAGCGCTTCCCGCCGCAGACCTCGCAGGGCACGAGCACGTCGGCGAGGAAGTGCATCTCGACGAGCTTCATGCCGTCGCCCTGGCACGCCTCGCAGCGCCCGCCCTTCACGTTGAAGCTGAACCGGCCCGGCTGGTAGCCGAACGCGCGCGCCTCGGGCGTCTGGGCGAAGACCTCGCGGATCGCGTCGAAGACCTTCGTGTAGGTCGCCGGGTTCGACCGCGGGGTGCGGCCGATGGGCTGCTGGTTGATGTCGATGACCTTGTCGATCTTCTCGTGGCCGGTGAGGGCGTCGTGCTTCCCGGGCACCTCGCGGGTCCCGTAGAGGATCCGCATGAGCGCCGGGCGGAGCACCGCGTTCACGAGCGTGGACTTGCCGGCGCCGGAGACGCCGGTGACCGCGACGAACCGCCCGAGCGGGAAGGCGGCGGTCACGTCCTTGAGGTTGTTCTCCTTCGCCCCCTTCACGAGGATCTCGCCGTGGTCGCCGTCGCGGCGGCGGGCGGGGAGGGGGATCTCCCGGCGGCCGGAGAGGTACGCGCCGGTGAGCGACTTCGGGTCGCGCTTCACCTCGGCGGGCGTGCCCTGCGAGACGACCTCGCCGCCGTGCGCGCCCGCGCCCGGGCCGAAGTCGACGAGCCAGTCCGCCTCCTCCATCGTCTCCTCGTCGTGCTCGACGACCACGACCGAGTTGCCGACGTCGCGCAGGCGCTTCAGCGTCGCGAGGAGCTTCCCGTTGTCGCGCTGGTGCAGGCCGATCGAGGGCTCGTCGAGGATGTAGATGACGCCGGTGAGCTCCGAGCCCATCTGCGAGGCGAGCCGGATGCGCTGGCTCTCGCCGCCGGAGAGCGACGGGCCGGGGCGGTCGAGGGTGAGGTAGCCGAGGCCGACGTCGAGGAGGAACTTGAGCCGGTTCTTGATCTCCTTGAGGAGCTCGTCGCCGATGCGGGCCTCGTTGCCCTTGAGGTCGAGGTCCCCGAGCCAGGCGTGCGCCTCCTGGATGGTGAGGCGGGAGAGCTCGACGATGCCGCGCTTGCGGATGAGCACCGCGCGGCTGTCCGGCTTGAGCCGCTCGCCGCCGCAGGTCTGGCAGGGCTTGTCGGAGAAGTAGCGCATGTAGTAGCGGCGCATCCCCTCGGAGCCGGTGGTCTTGAAGCGGCGGAGCAGCTGGTTGACCACGCCCTCCCACTCGATGCGGTAGCGCGTCTCCTTCACGGCCTCGGTGCCGTACATCACGAGGTCGCGGTCCTTCTTCGAGAGCTTCGCGAACGGGGTGTCGAGGTCGAGCTTCAGCGAGCGGGAGAGGTGCTCGACGAACTCGAAGGTCCAGCCCTCGCCGCGCTCCATGCCGCCCGCCCACGGCTCCACCGCGCCCTCGCGGATGGTGAGCGACGGGTCGGGGACGATGAGGTCGGGGTCCATCTCGGCGCGGGTGCCGAGGCCCTGGCAGTCGGGGCAGGAGCCGAGGGGGCTGTTGAAGGAGAAGTTCTGCGGCGCGAGCTCGCCGAAGGAGAGGCCGCAGGTGTGGCAGGCGTTCGTCTCGGAGAAGAAGCGGTCGTGGCGCTTGTACTCCTCGGGGTCGCCGGTGCCGACCTTCTGCTCCTTGTCGGCGTCGGCGAGGATCATCGTGCCCTTGCCCTCCTTGAGGGCGGTCTCGACCGAGTCGGAGAGGCGGGCGCGGATGCCGTCCTTCACGACGAGCCGGTCGACCACGAGCTCGATGTCGTGCTTCAGCTTCTTGTCGAGCACCAGCCGCTCGGAGAGCTGGTGGATCATCCCGTCGACGCGGACGCGGGCGAAGCCGCGCTTCTCGAGGTCGACGAGCAGCTCGCGGTACTCGCCCTTGCGGTTCTGGACGAGCGGGGCGAGCACGAGCACGCGCGACCCCTCGGGCATCTCCAGGATCGAGTCGACGATCTGCTGCGAGGTCTGCTTGCCGACCTGCCGGCCGCAGCTCGGGCAGTGCTGCACGCCGATGGAGGCGTAGAGCACGCGGAGGTAGTCGTGCACCTCGGTGATGGTGCCGACCGTCGACCGCGGGTTGTTGGAGGCGGCCTTCTGCTCGATGGAGATGGTGGGCGAGAGCCCGCGCAGCGTGTCGTACTTGGGCTTCTCCATCTGCCCGAGGAACTGCCGCGCGTAGGACGAGAGGGACTCGACGTACCGGCGCTGGCCCTCGGCGTAGAGGGTGTCGAAGGCGAGCGAGGACTTCCCCGAGCCCGACACCCCCGTGAAGACCACCAGCTTCTTCTTGGGGATCTCGAGGGTGACGGACTTGAGGTTGTGCTCGCGCGCGCCCTTGACGGTGATGAACTCGGGCTCGCTCATGGAGGGGGGACCTTAACGCCCGGGTCCGACGCTGGCCATATGTACAGGCGCGCCCTTCCTCGGCGGGTGCAGTTCTGGTAGACCCGCCCGGAATCTCATGGCGTTTTTCTCCCTGGATCCCGAGCACCGTGGCGGGCGGGCGCGCGCCCGGCTGCTCCTCTTCGGGGCGGGGGTGCTGTTCGGGCTGTCCGCCATCCTCGCGAAGCTCGCCGCCCGCGGCGGGATGGACGGTGGCCAGGTCACGCTCTGCCGGTTCACGGTGGGGCTCGGGCTCGTCGCGGCGATCTTCGTGGGGCGCCCCGGCACCTTCCGGCCGGTGAAGAAGGGGCTCCTCGTCACGCGCGGCCTCTTCGGCGGCTTCGCGGCCCTCCTCTACTTCCTCGCCATCGAGCGGATCTCGGCGGGCGAGGCGACCCTCATCAACAACACCTTCCCGATCTGGGCGACGCTCGCCTCGATCTTCGTCCTCGACGAGCGGCCGACGCTGCACCTCGCCTTCGGCCTCCTCCTCGCGTCCGCGGGCGTGTTCCTCGTCGTGGGCGGCCCGGAGCTGCACCTCTCGCTCGGGGTGGGGCAGGGGATCGCGGTGCTCTCGGCGATCTGCGGCGGCGTCGCGGTGACCTCCATCCGCGCGCTGCGCGCCACGGACAACGCGCCGACCATCTTCTTCGCGTTCGCGGTGGGCGGGCTCGTCACCTCGCTCCCGTACGGCCTCCACGCCTGGCCCGCCTCCGGCCCGGCCTGGCTCGCCGCGGGCGGGGTCGGGATCGTCGCGTTCGGCGCGCAGCTCTGCATGACCGAGGCGTACGGCGCGCTGTCGGTGCCGGAGGCGGCGCTGTGGCAGCAGCTCACGCCCATCGCGAGCTTCGCGTGGGGCCTCCTCATCGGCGAGCGGCTCACGGGGTTCACGGTGCTCGGCGTGACGCTCGGCGTCGCCGGCATCGTGTGGGGGAGCGTGCTCGGCTTCCGGCCGCGCGCCCGCGCCGACGCGCGCCGGGCGGCGCTCGCGGCGGGGCTCCCGGCGGAGGAGCCGTGACCACCGCCGCGGGCGGGCACCCCGCCGGCGCGGGCGGGCACCCCGCAGCGCGGTGGCGGGCCCGGCTCATGCTGGTCGGCTCCGCCG
Organism: Anaeromyxobacteraceae bacterium; assembly: GCA_047602405.1. Lineage (GTDB taxonomy): Bacteria > Myxococcota > Myxococcia > Myxococcales > Anaeromyxobacteraceae > Anaeromyxobacter. Next base: position 2,999,722 of record JASGHJ010000002.1, on the reverse strand, counting down.
TCGCGTTCGCGGTCATGGCGGTGCTCGCGCGGCTCCTGTCGCGCCCCTCGGTGCCGGCGGCGGGCCGCTTCGACGCCGGCCAGCTCACGGTGCTGCGCTTCGTCGTGGGCGCGGCGATCTCGCTCGCGTCCTTCCGGATCCGCCCCGGCCTCTACCGCCCGCACAACCGCCGGCTCCTCTGGCAGCGCGGGATCTCCGGCGGCATCGTGGTGGTGCTCTACTTCCTCGCGCTCGAGCGCATCCCGGCCGGCGAGGCCGGGATGCTCTACAACCTGTTCCCGGTCTTCGCGGTGCTGATGGCGGTGCGGGTCTTCGGCGAGCGGCCGACCGTGCACCTCGTCCTCGCGCTCCTCGTCGCCACGGCGGGCGTGGCGCTCGTGCTCGGCGGCGGCTCGCTCCGGCTCGACGTCGGGCCGGGGGAGGCGTTCGCGTTCGGGGCGGCCGTCTTCGCGGCGATCTCGGCGGTCACCATCCGCGCGATGCGCGGCACCGACAACGCCGCGACCATCTTTTTCTACTTCTGCCTCGGCGGCCTGCCGGTGGCGCTGCCGTTCGCGCTCGGCGCCTGGCCGACCGCGCCGCGGGCGTGGGCGCTCGCGGTCGCCATGGGCGTCGCGGCGTACGTCGCGCAGGTGCTCATGACCGAGGCGTACGGCGCGCTGTCGGTCCCCGAGGCGGCCGCCTGGCTCCAGCTCACCCCGATCGCCCAGGTCACGCTCGGCGCGCTCGTCCTCGGCGAGGCGGTCACGCCGCTCGCCTTCGTGGGCGCGGTGGTGGGCGTGGCGGGCGTGGCCTGGGGCACCGTCCTGGGGAGCACCCGCACGGCGCCTGCCCCTTCCGCGCCGCCGCCCTGACGGGTCCGGGATCCTCCCGTTCGTGGTGAGCCTGTCGAACCACGAGCCTGCTGAATCCGCACGCCCCCACGAACGTCCAACCCGCCAGGGGATCCTCGGCCCGCACGCGGGCGGGGTACAGTCCCCGGGCCTCTCACCCCTTCACGGATGGTGTCCCATGAAGAAGCTCGCCGTCGCCCTCGCCGCCCTCGCCCTCGCCCTGCCCGCGTCCGCGAAGAAGGTCGCCGACGTGGAGTTCGCCGACACGGTCGACGTGGCCGGCCAGGCCCTGAAGCTCAACGGGGCCGGGATCCGCAAGAAGTTCATCATCAAGGTCTACGCGGGCGGCCTGTACCTCGCGGCGCCGAGCGGCGACGCCGCCGCCATCGTGGCCGCCGACGCGCCGAAGCGGGTGCGCATGGTCTTCCTGCGCGACGTGACGAAGAAGCAGATCGTCGACGCGTACAAGGAGGGCTTCGAGAAGAACTCGGCCGGCCCCGGGCTCGCGGCCCTGATCGAGAAGCTGAAGGTCCTCGAGAAGGGGCTCGTCGACATGAAGGAGAACGGCGAGATGACCGTGACCTACGTGCCCGGCCAGGGCACCACGGTGTCGGCCGCCGGCGGCGCGCCGGTCACCGTCGAGGGCAAGGAGTTCGCGGACGCGCTCTTCCTCAACTGGCTCGGCAAGGAGCCGGCGGACGAGGGCCTCAAGCAGGCCATGCTCGGGAAGTAGGCCCTTCGACGGGGGCACGGCCATGGCCGGCTTCGAGCCCTTCACCGACGACCACCAGGCGTTCCGGCGCACGGTCCGGGCCTTCGTCGAGCAGGAGCTCGCGCCGCACGCGCGGGAGTGGGACGAGCGCGGGGAGTTCCCGCGCTCGCTCTTCCGCACCTTCGGGGACCTGGGCTTCTTCGGCATCCGCCGCAGCCCGGCGCACGGCGGCTCCGGCCTCGACTGGTGGTACGTCGTCGCCTACGCCGAGGAGCTCGCCCGCTGCCGGAACGCCGGCCTCGCGACCGGCATGCTCGTGCACGGCGAGATGGCCATCCCGGTCATCGACGACCTCGGCACCGAGGAGCAGAAGCGCGAGTTCCTCGCCCCCGCCGTCCGCGGCGAGCGGGTGGCGGCGCTCGCCATCTCCGAGCCCGACGCCGGCAGCGACGTCGCGGCGATCCGCACCTCGGCCGTGCGCGACGGGGACGACCTCGTCGTCTCCGGCTCGAAGATGTGGATCACGAACGGCGCGCGCGCGGACTTCCTGACCATGGCGGTCCGCACCGGCGAGCCGGGGTACGGCGGCATCTCGCTGCTCCTCTTCCCGACCGACGTGAAGGGCTTCCAGGTCTCGAGGAAGCTCGAGAAGGTGGGGCTGCCGTCCTCCGACACGGCGGTCCTCTTCTTCGAGGACTGCCGCGTCCCGGCGCGCTGGCTGCTGGGCGAGGAGAACCAGGGCTTCGCCCACATCATGCAGAACTTCCAGGGCGAGCGGCTCGTCGCGGCGATCCAGGCGGTCGCCGCGATGGACCTCATGCTCGAGGGCGCGCTCCGGTACGGCGAGGAGCGCACCGCGTTCGGCCGGCCGGTGCGGAGCTTCCAGTCCTGGCGCCACCGGCTCGCCGACGACCGCACCCAGGTGGAGGCCGCGCGCTGGCTCACCTACCGGGCCTGCGATCTCTTCGCCCGGGGCGAGGTGGCGGTGAAGGAGATCTCGATGGCGAAGCTGTTCGCCTGCGAGCTCGCGCAGAAGGTCGCCTACGACTGCATGCAGCTCCACGGCGGCATGGGCTACGTGCTCGAGAGCGACGTGGCGCGGGCGTGGCGCGACGTGCGGGTGATGACCATCGCGGGCGGCACGAGCGAGATCATGCGCGAGCTCGTGGCCCGGGCGGAGGGGCTGTGACCGACGTGCTCGTGGTGCTCGTGACGGCGCCGAGCCCGGAGCGGGCGGCGGAGCTCGCCCGGGCGGTGGTGGAGGAGCGGCTCGCCGCGTGCGGGAACGTGGTGCCCGGCGTCCGCTCCATCTACCGCTGGGAGGGGAAGGTGGTCGACGAGCCCGAGGCGCTCCTCGTGCTCAAGACGACCCGGGACCGCCTGGACGCACTCCAGGAGCGTGTCCTCGCGCTGCACCCGTACGAGGTCCCCGAGGTGCTCGCACTGTCAGTCGACGCGGGCGCCGAGCGCTACCTCGGGTGGGTTCACGCAGAGACGCACCCGTCGCCGGGACGCTGAACGGGCGAGGCGGAGGGCGCCCGCCCACCGGACCCACGGTCGAGCCGTTCAGGATCGGCGCGCGGTGCCCGGCGCTCACTTCTTCCGGAACAGCGCCTCGAGCGCATCCTTCGGATCTTCCTCCTCCGGCGCCGCCTCGCCGAACAGCGCGGCGAGCTGGCTGCGGGCCGTCCTGGAGCTCTTCCGGCGGCGGGAGGCGCCGTCGCCGAGCTGGAAGAGGTCACAGGCGTTCACCCCGTCCTTGTCGACGACGTGGTCGGCCTGGGGTTCGCGGCACTCGTGGGCCGCGCTCTCGTCGTAGTGGCGGCAGTTGTGGCAGGTGTGGAGGTCGGCGTCGCACTGCGGGCAGACGCTGCGGCGACCGACCGGACCGTCGATCCGGAGCGTCGCGCCACATCCGTAACAGGTCGTGGCCATTCCGATACAATAGCCGAGGGCGGGGCCCGGTGGTGTCGGCCCCCGACCTCGACGTGCTGCCGGGAGGGTGCCCCGGTCCCGCCGCCCCCGCGGCCTGGACCCCGCGTCCGATGCGTGAGCCCATCCCATTCGGCCGGTACTGGCTGCTCGATCGCATCGCGATCGGCGGCATGGCCGAGGTGTTCGTGGCGGCCCGCCGCGACGGGGGCGACGCCCGGCCCTGCGCGGTGAAGCGCATCCTGCCGACGCTCGCCGAGGACGGGGAGCTCCTCACGATGTTCCTCGACGAGGCCCGCCTCGTCGCCCAGCTCGACCACCCCGGCATCTCGCCGATCCTCGAGCTCGGGAAGATCGGCGAGGCCTACTTCATCGCGCTCGAGTACGTGGCCGGGAAGGACCTGCGCGCGCTGTCCGCGCGCCTCAGGGCGCGGGGCGAGCGGCTGCCCGTCCCGCTCGTCGCCTACCTCGGCTGGCGCGTCGCCGACGCCCTCGACCACGCGCACCGCAAGCGCGACGGAGCGGGCAACCCGCTCCGCATCGTGCACCGCGACGTCTCGCCCGCGAACGTGCTCGTGGGCTTCGACGGCGGCGTGCGGGTCATCGACTTCGGCATCGCGGAGGCCTCGATCCGGACCCGGCGGCGGGCCGGGGTGCTGCGCGGCAAGTTCGCGTACATGAGCCCGGAGATGGTGCGCGGGCTCCCGGTGGACCGGCGCTCGGACGTCTTCGCGCTCGGGGTGGTGCTGCACGAGCTCCTCACCGGCGAGCGGCTCTTCGCCGGGCCGTCCGAGCTCGCCGTGATGGAGAAGGTGCGCGCCGCCGACGTGCCCTCGCCGAGCGCCCGGAACCCGGCGGTGCCCGCGGCGCTCTCGGCGGTGGTCATGAAGGCGCTCGCCCGGGAGCCCGAGGGGCGCTGGGCGTGGGCGAGCGAGCTCCGCGACGCGCTCGTGCCCTGGACCCACGCCGGCTCGCCGCCGGGCGAGCCGCCCGCGATGGCGCGCCTCATGGCCCGGTGCTTCCCCGCCGAGCTCCGCGCCGAGCTCGACCGCCTCGAGCGCGCGCAGGCCCTGCCGAAGGGCGTCGTGGACGAGGTCCTGCCGCACGAGCCCACGAGGCAGGTCGTGGTGCCGCCCGGGTTCGAGCCCGGGGCGGCGCCGGCCCCCGCGCCGGCCGCGGCCGGGGAGGTGGCCCGTCCCGCGCCCCCGCGCGTCCGCCGCGCGCGCCGGCGGGCGGCCGCGTTCGCGGCGGTGATCTTCCTCGTCCTCGCGGGCGGCACGGCGTTCGTCCTCGCCCGGACCGGCACCGCCTCGGCGATCGGGGAGCAGGGCCCGGCGCGGGGCCGGCTCGTCGTGCAGGCGACCTCGGCGGCGGAGCTCTACCTCGACGGCGTCCACCGCGCCCCGGCGCTCGTCGCCGGCGAGGCGCGGGCGCTGTTCGTGCCGATCGGGCCGCACCGGATCGAGCTCCGCACCGCGGACGGCCGGCGCGCGAGCGCGACCGTGCAGGTGCGCGAGGGCGAGACCGCGGAGCTGCTCGCGGTGGAGCTGGAGTAGGGGGCGCGGCGCAGACGTCTGCGCGGCAGCTGGCCGACAATCACGGTTCGTGAAATCGGAGAGCGCTCGCGCCGGCGGGCCTGGACGTCCCTGCAGGGACATCACCGGAGAATGACCTCACGGATTCTGGGTTCACCCGTCGGGTCGACGGCCCGCACGTAGGCGGGTGAGTCGAACCGAGCCCACCCGCCGCAGGCCCCGGAAGTTACGCCACCGGTGGAGCGCATGGGGCGCGATGCGGCGCCCGGCGCGATCGCCGGCTGCGCCGCCGATCGGTCTGCTGCCGGGGTGGGGTCCCGTTCATCCCGAGCGTAGGGCCGCGCAGCGGCCCGGAGTCGAGGGACGAGCCCCCCGTGAAACTCAGACCGGCAGCGTCCCGCGCAGCACGCGGATGAGGCCGTCGGTGGCCTTCGGCGAGTTCTCGGCGAGCTCGGCGGACAGCATCGCCGCCTGCTCGACGTCGAGGCGGATCCGCTCCCACTCGTCGTCGGGCACGGCGAGGAACGCCTCGACGAGCTTCGGGTCGAACTGCGTCCCGCCGCAGCGCAGGATCTCCGCGCGCGCGACCGAGAGCGGCTTCGCCTTGCGGTAGGGGCGGTCGCTCGTGATGGCGTCGAGGGTGTCCACGATGTGGAAGATCCGCGCGCCGAGCGTGATGTGATCGCCCTTCAGGCCCGAGGGGTACCCGGTGCCGTCCCACTTCTCCTGGTGCTGCAGGACGATGATCGACGACGGCTTCAGGTAGTCCACCCGCTGGCAGAGCGCCCACCCGAGCTCGGGGTGGCGCTTCATCTCGTCCCACTCCTCGGGCGTGAGCGGGCCGGGCTTCAGGAGCACGTGGTCGCGCACGCCGATCTTGCCGATGTCGTGCAGGAGCGAGCCGTGCTCGATGATGTCGAGCTCGGGCCCGCGCACGCCGACGGCCTGCGCGAGGCGGCGGGCGTAGAGCGAGACGCGGCGCGAGTGCCACTGGGTCTCGGCGTCGCGGTAGTCGAGCGCGGAGATCAGCCCCTCGAGCAGGGCGCCGGTGCGCGCCTTCACCATCTCCTCGAGCCGGACGTTCACGCCGCGGAGCTGCTCGTTCGCGGACTGGAGCTTCCCGTTCGCCGACTCGAGCTCGCCGTTCGACTGGCGGAGCTCGCGGTTGAGGCGCTCGTTCTCGGCGCGCAGCCGGGCCGACTCGGCGGCCTGCTGGACGATCTGGACGACCTCGCCCTGGTGCCAGGGCTTCGCGACGATGCGGTAGACCTCGCCGGAGTTCACCGCCTCGAGCGCGACGCGGAAGTCCTCGGCGGCGGTGCAGAGGATCCGGGTCGTGCCGGGCACCTTCTGGCGCGCGAGCTTCAGGAACTCGATGCCGTCCATCCCCGGCATCATGTAGTCGGCGATGATGACGACCGGTGCGTCGGCCTCGAGGTGCTCGAGCGCGCCCTGGGGCGACAGGTAGCCCCGCGGCTCGAAGCCCGCGAGCTCCATGATCCGGCTGAGGGCCCGGACGATGAGCTCGTCGTCATCGACGACGACCACGCGGGGCAGCGGGGCCGGGGAGCCGGCAGGCGAGGGGGCGGTCATCCGCCCGGCATCCTAGCGCGGTGCCGCGAGCGGACACACCCGAGGTGACCCCCCACGAACACGGGGTCCGCCATCGGGTGGTGGGAGGGTGTGCGACCGGACCGCTTCTCAGCGAAGCCTCCGCCGCGGCCGCGAAGACGGCCGCGGCCAGGCGGAGCCGATCCAGGGGAGGGGGGCCGCTCATCCCGAGCGTAGGCCCGCGAAGCGGGCCGGAGTCGAGGGAGGGCCCCCCTGAGACTCAGAAACTCTGGAGGAACTCGTCGTTCGTGTCGAACTCGGCGAGCTTCTTCTGGAGCCGCTCCATGGCCTCGACCGGCTTCAGCGAGGCGAGCGCGCCGCGGAGGCGCCGCACCTTCTCGATCTCCTTCGTCGAGAAGAGCTTCTCCTCCTTGCGGGTGCCGGACGCGCCGATGTCGATGGCGGGGAAGATGCGCCGCTCGGCGAGCTGCCGGGACAGCACCACCTCCATGTTGCCGGTGCCCTTGAACTCCTCGAAGATCACCTCGTCCATGCGCGACCCGGTGTCGATGAGCGCGGTCGCGATGATGGTGAGCGAGCCGCCCTCCTCGGCCTTGCGGGCCGAGCCGAACAGCCGCTTCGGGCGCTCGAGCGCGCGGGAGTCGACGCCGCCGGTCAGCGTGCGGCCGGAGGACTCGACCTCCTTGTTGTAGGCGCGCGAGAGGCGGGTGATCGAGTCGAGCAGGATGACGACGTCCTTGCCGCCCTCGACGAGGCGCTTCGCGCGCTCGAGGGCCATCTCGGCGACGTGCAGGTGCTCCTCGGTCGGGCGGTCGTTGGACGAGCCGATGACCTCGCCCTGGATGTTCCGCTTCATGTCGGTGACCTCCTCGGGGCGCTCGTCCACGAGGAGCACCGTGAGGTGCACGTCCGGCCGGTTCGTCGTGATCGCCTGGGCGATCCGCTGCAGCATGATGGTCTTGCCGGCCTTCGGCGGCGAGGTGATGAGGCCGCGGGCGCCGAGGCCGATGGGCGCGATGAGGTCGAGCACCCGGCCGATCATCTCGTCGCCCTTCGTCTCCATGACGAGGCGCTCGGTGGGGTCGGTCGCGGTGAGGTTCTGGAAGTGGGTGCGGCGGGCGACGGCGATGGGGTCGGCGCCCTCGAGCGCGTCGATCTTCGCGAGCACCCGCTTCATGTTCCGATTCGCCGCCTGGCCCTTCACGTGGAGGCCGGGCTGCAGGTGCATGCGGTCCACGAGCCAGCGCGGGACCTCGACGTCGAAGGGCTGCGGCAGGTAGCTCTTCTTCGGGTCGCGGAGGTACCCGTTGCCCTTGCCCTCGAACTGGAGGATGCCCTCGACCTCCTCGAGCACCTCGGGCGAGCCCTGCGGGGCCGGCTGCGCCTGCTGCTGCGAGCCCGCGACGGCCCCCTGGGCGCCGTTCACCTGGGCCGCGGGGCCGGGCTGGCCGCCCGGGCCCACGAGCTGCGGGCTCCCGCCCTGGCCCGGCTGGCCGGGCTGGTTCCCGCGTCCGCGGCGCCCGCGACGGCGGCGCCTGCGGCGCCCGCCCCCGGCGCCCGGGGCGCCGTTCGCGGTGCCGGGCTGCTGCCCGTCGTCGCCGCCGGCCGGCCCGGCCTGCGCCGGGATGCTCTGCTGCGGGGCCCCACCCGCGACCGCGGAGGGGGTCTCTTCGTGCTCGTTCATGCTGTGTCTGCCTGTTCCGGCCCGGGGACCTCTCGGGTCCTCCTGGCGCGCCCTTCGTCGCGTCTGGGTGCGCGTGTCGCGGCTCGTGCTGTGCTGCTGCTGCTTCGCTGAGATTCAGCTTGGCTGAGATGCAGCGGCGGTGGCCCGCGTCACGCGGCCCCGGCATCGTCACTGGCACTCGCCTCTGCCTTCAAGGAGACACAGGGCGGCGTCCAGGCGTTTCGTAGCCAGGGGCTGGATACTCCGGGCGTGCCGAACACGCCCCGGTGCGGGTCCGCGGTCAAACCTAAAGCCCTCGCGGTGTCCCGACAACCCGATCCATAGCAAAAAAGCCGTTCGGGCGGAAGTTGCTCCGTCAATGGGGTGGCCGGGCGGGGGGCCCCGAAACCCCCGGAACCCCGCCCACGCCGCTTCACGGGGCGGCGGGACCTGCCAGGCCGGGAACGACCCACTCCTCCGGCATGGCCAGCACCGGCCCCAGCTCGGAGAGCACGGCCAGGGCCGAGAGCTCCGGGACGAGGGCCGCCGCCCGCGTGAGCGCGTCCACCGCGGGCACCGTGCGTGCCATCGCGGCGAGCGGGCCCGCGGCGAGGCCCACGCCCACGTCGCCGCCCCGGCGCACGAGGACCCCGGAGTCCGGGCCGAGGCCGGCCTTCTCCCGGGCGAGCGCGACCGCGTCCTCGAGCGAGCCCAGCCGGTCGACGAGGCGCCGCTCGCGGGCCGCCTTCCCCGACCACACCCGCCCGCCCGCGATGGCCTCCACGTCCGCCCGCGGCAGGCCGCGGCCCTCGGCGACCTTCTGCACGAAGGAGGCGTAGAAGGCGTCGATGGCCTTCTGGGCCGCGGCGCGCTCGGAGGGGCTGAAGGGCTTCAGCACGGAGGTGATGTCGGCGTTCTCGCCCCGGAGCGCCGTCTCGCGCCGGACCGTGAGCTTCTCGAGCAGGCCCGAGAGGTCGGGCTTCACCGCGAAGACGCCGATGGAGCCGGTGATGGTGGAGGGCTCCGCCACGATGGCGGTGGCCGGCGCCGCGACGAGGTAGCCCGCGCTCGCCGCGACGTCGCCCATCGAGGCGATGACCGGCTTCTTCTTCGCGGCGCGCGAGACCTCGCGCCAGATGGAATCGCCGGCGGCCCCGTCGCCGCCGGGCGACTCGATGCGGAGCACGATGGCGCGCACGGCGGGATCCTCGGCGGCGCGCCGGAGGTCGGCGCAGACGCTCTCGGAGCCCGCGAGGCCGGCGCCGGACACCTTGCGCGTGCGCCCCTTCGCGATGGTGCCCTCGACGCGGACGACCTCCACCACCGGCCGCGGCCCCCACCGGCGCGCGACGCGATCGAGCGGCGGCACGTACGCGCCGAGCGAGGCGCGGGCGCCCGTGCGCGCGCGCGCCCACGCCTCGAGCTCGTCGGGCCAGAGCACGGCGTCGACGAGCCCGGCCTCCTTCGCGTCCTCGGCCGTGAAGACGCCCTGCGCGAGCAGCGCGCGCACCCTCTCGGGGGCGAGCTTGCGGCCGGCGGCGAGGTCGCCGACGAGCCGGCCGTACACGTCGTCGAGGAGCGCGTCCTCGGCCTCGCGGGCCTCGGGCGACGACTCCATCCGGACGAGCGGCTCGGTCGCGCTCTTGTAGGCGCCCACCTTCACGACCTCGACCGCGATGCCGAGGCGCGCGAGGGCGTCCTTGAAGTAGAGCCGCGAGCGGCCGAGGCCGGTCACGAACAGCGTCGAGCCGGGCACCGCGGCGACCGCCGTCGCCGCGGAGGCGACCCAGTAGCCGCGCGTGTCACCGCCGTCCAGGTACGCGAGGACCGGGTGCCGCGCGGCGACGCCGGCGACGGCCTGCCGGAGCTCCTCGGCGCGCCCGCCGCCGAGATCGAGGCTGCCCGGGAGCTTCAGGATGAGGCCGCCCACCTCGGGGTCGTCGCGCAGCCGGGAGAGCTTCTCGAGGAGCGCCCCCCAGCGGTCGCGGTCGCCAATCTCCCAGACGAGGAAGGTGCGCGGCTCGAGCTCGCGGTCGACGTCGAGCGCGGGCACCCGCCGGAGCGGCGTCGCCGACGGGTAGCGCTCGGTGGAGAGGCGCGCGCCCCCGAGCCAGCCCGAGCCCGGGTGGCCGCCCGCCGACAGCCCGGCGTGGCCGCCGTTCCAGGTCACCGCGAAGACGCCGAGCGTGCCGCCCGGGACCCCGTCGCGGATGGGCACCTGCAGCTGGCCCGACAGGCCGACGCCGGACGGGTGCTCGAGGCCGACGCCCACCGCGGCGTGCGTCGCGCGCAGGCCGTCCTTCCGGTCGTCGTCGCCCACGAGGTCCGCGGTGAGGGTGAGGCTGTCCCGCCAGACGCGGACGCCGAGCCCGGCGTCGTACCGGATCGGCAGGCGCGCGCCGCCGACCCTCAGGTCCCGGTTCATCGCCGACAGGCCGAGCGAGACGTGGCGCCAGGGGCGGAGCACGAGGCCCGCGTCCCAGCTCTCCGCGTGGTCGATGGCGCGGTCGGGCGAGGCGTACCAGTTCCAGTTCACGCCGAGGCCGAGGACCGGCCCGCCGAGCGCGAGCCCGAAGGTGGTCTTCCGCCAGCGGTCGCCGCCGCCGGGGTGTCCCGGCCGGATCCACTCGAGCCCGAGCCCGAGGCCCACCGCGCCGAAGGGCTGCCCGACGAAGAGCGCGTCGCCGCGGGAGCCGGGCGTGAGCCCGCTCTCGTGCTGCCAGGCGATCTGCTGCCCGCCGAGGAGCGAGAGGCCGGCCGGGTTCACCGCCATCGCGGTGGCCTCCTCGGCCGCCGCGACGCCCGGCACCGTCACCGGCACCCCGCCGAGCCCGCCCGCCTCGCGCTCGAGCACCGCCGCGACCTGCGCGGCGGCGGGCCCCGGCCACGACGCCAGGCCGAGCAGCCCCGCGAGGCTGGCGAGCGCCGCGACCCGGCCGGCGCCGATCATTCGTTCCCCGCGTCCTCGACCTCGCGGAGGTGGTTCTCGCCGAGCGGCACGAGGTTCCCCGAGCGGTACTCCCGGAAGACCTCGAGGATCTGCTCCTTGTGCGGCCGCACCTTCCCGAGCGGACACTTCTCCCACTCCTTGCGGGGCTCGTCGCAGTAGCCCGTGCGCTTGTCGCCGCACTTCGGCTGCAGGTACCCGCCGATCTCCGGGATGGCCTTCATCACCTCGCGCCGCATCTGGGCCACCATGTGGCGGATCTCCCACTGCGCGCGCCAGCAGAGCCGGAGGTCGGCAATGTGCAGCAGCTCGGTGAAGTTCACCATCACCTGGAAGTTGGTGGGGGTGGCGTTCGGGAGCACGAAGCGCGCGTCCTCGGCGGGGATGCCCTTCGCGAGCGCGTCCTCGTAGACGCGGGTGATCTCCCGCATGAGGCGGTCGTACGCGTCGGCCATGCCGGGGACCTTCTCCCAGGTCTTCGGCATGACGTAGTCGAGCCGCTCCTCCTTGTACTTCACGTACCGCTGCGACTGCTGCTCGAAGCTGATGCCGATCCGGTGCCGGACGAACTGGTGGCTGAGCGCCCGCGACACGCCGGAGATGCCGAACCAGAAGACGACCTGCTCGAGCGGGGAGGCGTGGCCGGTCTTGAGCCGCTCGCCGATGAACTCCCGGATCGACTCGGGCGTGATCTTGCCCTCGCGGATCTCGCCCCAGACCTCGCCCGGCGTCTTCGGCGTGTAGCAGGTGCGGTAGGCGCCGTAGAGCTTCGAGAGCGGGTCGCGGGCGTAGTCGATGAGGGTGACTTCGAGCGGCATGGGGGCGTCTCCGGGAGTTGCGGGACGGGCATCCTACTCCGGGGGGCTGTCGCGCGCAGGGGCCCTCGCGCCGGCGGCCCCGGCGCGGTAAACAGGCCCCATGTCCGGGACCGGCAAGCCCGCCTCCGCCTCGCGCGTCGACGTGACCCACCTCGTGATGCCCGGCGACGCCAACGGGCACGGCACCGCGTTCGGCGGCATGGTGATGCAGTGGATCGACCTCGCCGCCGGGATGGCGGCCATGCGCCACGCCCGCCTGCCCGTCGTCACGGCGTCGATCGACCAGCTCTCGTTCGTCGCGCCGGTGCGGGTGAGCCACATGGCGGTGCTCACCGCGCGGGTGACGGCGGTGTTCACGACCTCGATGGAGATCGAGGTCACGGTGGACGACGAGGACCCGCTCACCGGCGCGCGCGTCCGCTGCTGCGACGCCTACCTGACGTTCGTGGCGCTCAGGGACGGGAAGAAGACGCCGGTCCCGCCGCTCCTCGCCGAGACCGAGGAGGAGCGCCGCCGGGAGCGCGACGCGAAGGTGCGCCGGGAGGCGCGGCTCGCGCTCCGGGACGCGCTGCGTTCTCCGGGCTGAGGCGGCGGCGGTGTCCCTGCCTAAGGCTGCGCGCCGCGCAGGCGCAGGTACATCCCGCCCGCGTCGTAGAACGTGAGGTGCACCGCGCCGGCCTCGAGGCGCGCGCCGCTCTCGAGCCGGGTGGGGTGGCGCAGGAGCGGCTTCCCCTCGAGCTGCGAGCCGTTCGACGAGCCCACGTCGCGGGCGGTCCAGAGGCCCGAGGCGTCCTTCGCGAAGGCGAGGTGCGCCCGGGAGAGCGTGCCGTCGTCGACCACGAGGTCGTTCTCGGCGGAGCGGCCGAGGCGGACCTCGCGGGCGCCGGACACCTTCGGCTCGAGCAGGATGGCGAGCGACTCGCCGGCGGCGAGCAGGCGCGTGCCGGGCCCGGAGGACATCGTCTCGCGGCGGGAGGCGGGAGGCCGCCACGGCCCCGCCTCCCAGACCAGCCACTCGCCCGGGTGGTCGGCCTGGAAGGCCGCGAGGTCCCCGCCCGCGTACCGCCTCGCGAGCCACGAGATGAGGAAGCTCTTCACGGACGCCAGGATAAAGCATCACCCCAGGTCCGTGTCGAGGCGGCGGCTCGGTTTCGGATGACGGCGGCCCGGGTCCGCACGACCGTGGCCCGGGTCCGGGTGACCGGGGCCGGCGTTCCGGCCGACGGATTGCCTACGACCGCAGCACCGCGCCGGTGATCGGGAGGAGGGTCGCGAGCGAGCCGCTCGACTCGAGGCGCGTCAGCTGGCGCCCGAGGAGGTGCGTCGTGCGGTGGCTCGGGAAGATGGGCGGCTTCACGAGGTGCCGCGCCGGGTGCCGGATGATGGCCTTCTCGACGCCGTCGAGCATGAGGTTGTTGTGGACCACCCCGAGCCCGCTCTGCGGCGCCCGGAGCGTCGCGCCCGGGAAGCCGCCCCAGGGCGTCGTGCCGAAGCCGAACGCATAGCCGGTCCAGCAGTTCACGGCGACGGTGCCGTGGCGCAGGTCGCGGAGCGCGCGCTCGACGAGCGGGCCGACCGCCGGGTCGGAGAGCGAGCGCGGGTGGGCGATCACGTTCGCCGAGAGCGTCCCGAAGAGCCGGTCGTTCGAGAACGCCACCGCCTCGGCGAGGTACTGCGCGGGGTCCTCGCCGCCGATCGGCACCTCGAAGAGGACCGGGCAGAAGAGCTCCTCCGCGAACGCGGGGTCGGGCGCGCGGGCGTCGAGGCCCCGCACGATCGTCCAGGGCAGGGTGCCCCCGTCTCCGGCGGCGGGGGCGCCCCCGCCCACCTTCCGCACGTCCTCGCGTCCGGCGGTCGCGCGGGCGTAGGCGTCGTGGGCGCCCGGGTAGTAAGGCCGGCGCGCCGGGGTCCGCGCCATCGCCGCCTCGACGAGCCCGAGGAACCTCTCGCGGAGCTTCCAGCCGCGCGGCGTCAGCAGCATGCGCGCGCTCGTGCAGTTGAAGGCGGAGTTGTAGGTCACCATCCCGGCGACGCTCTCCGCCTGGAACGCGAGCGTCGCGTCGTCCCAGTCGCCCGGCACGACCAGTGTCGGCGACACGCAGCCGAGCTCGCTCGTGATGGGCTTCGTGAGGAGGGGCGCGTTCCGCGCCAGGCGGGCGTCGCGCTCGGGGCCGGGCGGGCCCCACACGATCGCCTGGTGGGTGCGCTCGCCGCCGGTGATGTGCACCTCGCCCACTCCGGGGTGCTGCACGAGGTAGGCGCCCACGTCCCCGCCGCCGTAGGCGAAGGCGAGGAGGTTCCGCGCGACGGCGTCCCGGAACGCGTCCTCGAGGATCGGCCCGAGGTAGGCGTTCACCGGGTTCAGCTTCACGAGGCAGGTCTTGCCCTCGTGGAAGAGCTTCTGGATCGCGTCGGTGGGCGGGATGGAGTTGATGTTGCCGGCCCCGAGCACGAGCGAGACCACGCCGTCGTGGTCGCGGTGCCGGTGGAACGGGGCGGCGCGCTCCCGCACCTCGCCCGCCTTCACGCCCTCCTGGAACCGTACGTCGGCGCGCACGAGGGAGAGGAGGACGACGTCGGTCCAGACCGAGGGGAACACCTTCGCGACCGCGCGGCCGTCGGGCCCCTCCTCGACCGAGGGGATGGGCGGTGCGCCGTCGCTCGCGAGCGCCTCGAGCGTGCGGACGACCTGGCGGAGGAAGCGGGCCGTCACGTAGGGCCCACCCAGCCACTCCTCGCCGGCGGCGGGCGCGTCGAACGGGATGCCCTTCGCGTCGCAGGCGGCCCGCGCGAAGCGCTCGGCCACCCGGTCGATCCCGGCGAGCATCGAGCGGGCAAGCGCGATCCGCTCGGTGAGCGGCGCCCTCGCCCACGCGGGCGCCGCCTCGCCCAGGCGGGCGACCGCCGCGTCGAGCGCGCGGGTGTCGGAGGTCGGGGCGGAGGCGCGCGCGGCGGCGAGGGCGGAGGCGGTCACGCCCGGGAGTATAGGCCCCGGTCGCTAGGCGGCGCGCAGGGTCGCGAGCGTCACTTCGGGGGGTGCGTTCACGCGCACGCGCACGCCGCTCATCCCCACGCCCCGGTTCACGTAGAGCTGCACGTCCCCCAGCCGGTACCGGCCCCGGACGTAGGGCTCGTGGATCGCCGCGAAGAGGATGGGGGTCACGATCGGCAGGTTGATCTGGCCGCCGTGCGTGTGGCCCGAGAGGCAGAGCGCGGGCCGCCCGAGGGCGCGGACGCGGTCGGCCGTCTTCGGGCCGTGCGCGAGCACGAGCGGGGAGGAGCCGCCGGCCGGCAGGCCGCGGACGGCGCGCTCGACGTCGTCGCGGTGGGTCATGCGGTCGCCGATCCCCACGAGGCGCAGCGGCGCGCCGCGCAGCGACACCTCGGTCCAGGCGTTCTCGAGCACCTCGTGCCCGCAGCCGCGCAGCGCGTCCGCGGTGCCCGCGGGGTCGACCCACACGTCGTGGTTCCCGAGCACCGCGAACGTCGGCGCCTCGAGGCCACCGAGGAGCTCCCGCACGAGGTCGACCTCGCGCCGGTGGTGGCAGACGTAGTCGCCGGTGAGCACCACGAGGTCGGGCTCGAACGCGTTCGCGAGGTCGATCGCCTCGCGCACGGTCTCGGCCGGCGTGCGCGGGCCCACGTGGACGTCGGAGAGCTGCGCGACCTTGAGGCCGTCGTGGGCGGGGTCGAGCCCGGGCACGAGGAAGGTGACGTGCTCGGGGCGGACCGCGCGCCCGTCCGCCTCGGCGAGGCGGGGGAAGGCGCCGAGCGCGCCCGCGGCCGCGATGGTCGCGGCGCCCCCGAGGAAGTGTCTACGCCCGAACCGCGCCGGCATGAGAGGGTGAACCGCGGAGCCCGGCTACTTCTTCCTGACGTCCCGCTCCGGGGCGCCCGCCTTCCCGGCTCCCTGCTGCTCCTTCGCCGCGGCCTTCCCCCCGGCCCGGGCGGCGGCGCGCAGGCGGTCGAGGACGACCACGTCGAGGCGCCCGTCCTTCTTCACGCGCATCTCGAGGTTCTCGAAGCCGGCCCAGTCCTCGAGCGCCTGCTGGCTCGCCGGATCCCAGGGCGCCGCGGGGGCCGCCGCGCCGGCGGGGTAGCCGACCGACGCGAGGTGGCGGCGCACCTCCGCGGCGACCTCACCCTCGAGCTTCACGGTCGCCTTCGTCTCGCCGAAGTAGAGCTGGTGCACCTCGACGTAGAGGCGGCGCAGCTCCTGGATCGGGCGCGGGTGGTCGTCGACGCGCAGGTCCACCCAGACGTCGCCTTCGCCGCCGTAGCCGCCGCCGGGCTTCACGACGTAGAGCGCGGCGCTCTCCTGGCCGCGGCGATCGCCGCCGGCGGCCTGGCCCGCCTCGAGCGCGGCGAGGAGGCGCTCGGCCAGCGGCCGTCCGGCGGCGCGCGCCTCGCGGTAGGCCCGCGCGACCGCCTCCACGACCGCGCGGCCGGCGAGGATGTTGCCCTGCACGGCGAAGCCGTCGCCGACGATCGAGCTCGCGTGGTCGGGGCAGCGGCTGCCGGTGAAGCTCGCCGCGCGGCCCTTCGCGTCGACGAGGCCGAGCTGGCGGTCGTCGCGGCCCGCGTCGGCCTGGACGAGCCGCTGCACGGCCTCCTCGGGCGAGAGCCCCTGCGCGAGGAGCGCGAGCGCGTCGGCCCGCCAGGCCACGTTCGCCGCGGCCTGGGTGGCGACGGCGCCCACCCCGGCCTTCGCGGCGGGGACGATCGCGCCGACCGCCGGGAACTTCGACTCCACCGCCACGCCCAGCTGCCCGGTGGCGGGATCGGCGGCGACGATGCTGAACGTGCCGAGGACGAGCGCGGCGGCGAGCGAGATCACGATCTCGGAGGACGGTGCGCGGCCGGCCTACCGGCCGCCGAGCAGCGCGCCCGGCGGGACGCCGAGCGCCTTCGCCATCTTCTCGATGGTCTCGAGCGGCGGCGAGCGCTGGCCGCGCTCGAGCATCGAGACGTACGAGACCGAGATCCCGATCTTGTCGGCGAGCGCCTTCTGGCTGAGCTTCTTCTTGGCGCGCAGCCTGCGAACGTTGCCGGCGAATCGAGTCAGGAGGTCCATGCGCGGATGGTTATCGCAGCGTGGAGGCCGTCACATGGTCTCTTTCGGGGCGCGCAGAAGGTACGGTACCACTTACAGTCACACTGCCCGTTTACGGACGGGAAAGCGTCCCGGGACGCTCCTCCCTCCGGCGGAATCGAACCCTGGGTCCGGTCCGGGGACGTGCAGGTCGCAGCGCGCGAGAGCCGGGAGGTCACGGAACGTGACGCGGATCACGGTCCGTCATAGGCCGTGATCCCGGCGGGCCCGAGCCTGGAGGCGAGGTGGGCCATCCAGACCGTCCTCGGCGTCGACCCGGCGTCGATCTGGATGGAACGCACGGGGCCACGCGCGAATTCCGGCACGTCCTGCTGCGCTGGCACGGTGCGCCACCCGTCCTTCCACCGCCCGAAGCCGCCCCAGGCGAAGCCCACCCACACCGACCCGTCGGCCGGGTCGCACGCGACGGCGAGCGCACCGCCCGCCCCCTCGGGCACGGGGATCCGCTCGATCGTGTAGCCCGCGATGAGGTCCTCGAGCCTGGTCCGATCGAGTCGCACGCGCGCGAGCCCATGGGACTCCGACCCCACCCACAAAGTGCCGTCCGGGCAGAACGCCAGCGCCTGCGAGCCGTCGTTTCGAGCGGGATCGGCCGGATCCGCTTCCCGAGCCCAGATCCACAGGTGCTCCCCGCCGGGCACCTGATCGCCCCACCACGCACCCACCGCGGTCGGGGCGCGCTGCGAGGCGTAGTCCTGCAGGCTCGCGATGCGGAAGCCGTTCGTGTACCAGGGCACGTTCGACACCGGGTCGAGCGCGAGGCCCCAGGCCGAGCCGGTCAGGAAGCTCGAGCCGCGCCACACGTCCGGGTGGTGGTGCTCCCAGACGCCGCGCGTGTCGGTCCACTCGGGATCCTCCTTGCTCGTGTCCGCCATGCCCCGGTCCTCCGGGTGGGCCGCGAGGATCGCGAGCGAGGCGTGCGTGCCGCCGAGGTAGGCGTCCAGGTAGGACAGCGGCCGGCTGCGGTCGTGGTTCACGACGATGCGCTGCACCTGCCTCAGCTTGAGGCGGCCGCTGGCCCAGATCGAGCCGTCCCAGGTGTCCTTGCACCTCGTGTTGCGGGGCACCGAGGGATTGGAGTTGTCCCACTCCTCGCACGCGACGCCGGGCGGAGCGGCCACGAGGACGTGCCGCACGCGCTCCACGCGGGGCGGGGTCGCGAGCGCGTCGAGCCGGAGCACGTCGGCGCCGCCGGAGCGCGTCGCCCAGGTCGCGTCGTCGTCGCCGTCGGTGCCGACGCCCCGCGTGCCCACGATCGCGCGCCCGGCGTCGAGCCCCGCCACCGAGATGGCCGGGCAGGGCCTCGCCGCGCTGGCCGGCGCGGCGACCTTCACCTCCGCCTCGTCGTGGCAGGTCGCCGAGACCCCCGCCGCGTCGAGGTCGAGCGCGGTGAAGTCGCGCGCGCCGGCGGGCCGGACGAGGACGTGCGTGCCCGCGGCGACCCAGACGTTGCCGCCCTCGTCGGCGGAGACGTCCGCGACGTCGCCCGTCACGCCCTGAGGCGGGCCGTAGAACCGGAAGGCGCCGCTCGTGACGGGCGGCTGGGCAGCGGGCGGCGCGGTGACCGGCGGGGGCTCCGTGGTGCCCGGCTCGCGGTGCGGGGACTTCCCGCCGCCACACCCGAGCACGCACGCCGCCACGAGGGCCGCCGCCGCGGCTCCGCAGATCCACCTCGCCATGGGCTGTCCCCCTCCGTCCGTCCTCGCGAACGCTGCGGCGCCCGGCGGCCGCGCGCGAGCCCGCTCGAAGGGGCCCCGCGCCGCCACCGGCGCCGGCGCCGTGGTAGTCATGCGCCATGACCTCGCTCTCCTTCGCCTCCCGGGAGGCGCACCGCGCGTGGCTCGAGTCGCAGGCGGCGCTCCCGGAGGGCTTCAGGGTCGGCACGACCGAGCTCGAGTTCGACCCCGTCGAGGCGCCGAAGCGCTCGCGCATGCGCCTCACCGTCATCGCGCTCGACCGCCCGACGCCGGACTTCGCGCTCAAGTTCACGACGAACGCGTTCCCGGGCGCGCCGGTGCTCGTGGGCCGGCGGCTGCGCGAGGCGCCGGCCCTCGGCGCGGTGGTGGTGAACACGAAGGTCTCGAACGTGTGCGCACCGGAGGGCGTCGCCGCGTCCGAGCGGGTGGCCGCGCGGGCGGCGGAGCTGCTCGGCCTCGGCGCGGGCGAGGTGCTGCCGTCCTCGACCGGGGTCATCGGCTGGCGGCTCCCGGTGGACGCCATGCTCGCCGCGCTGCCGGCCGCCGTCTCGGCGCTCCAGCCGCGCTCGATCCTCCCCGCCGCGGAGGGCATCGTGACGACCGACCTCTACCCCAAGATCCGCCGCGCGGCGGTGGGGCAGGGGAGCGTCGTCGGGATCGCGAAGGGCGCGGGCATGATCGAGCCGAACCTCGCCACGATGCTCGTCTACCTCCTCACCGACGTCGCGGTGCCCCGCGCGGCGCTCCGGGCCGCGCTCGACGCGGCGGTGGAGGAGAGCTTCCACGCGATCTCGGTGGACTCCGACACGAGCACCTCCGACACCGTCGCGCTCCTCTCCTCCGGCCGCCGCCCGGCGCCGCCGCCCGGCGCCTTCGAGGCGGCGCTCCGCGAGGTCTGCCGCGGGCTCGCCGAGGACGTGGTGCGCAACGGCGAGGGCGTGCACCACGTGCTCCGGGTGGAGGTCACCGGCGCCCGCACGCGCGCCGAGGCGCGCGCGATCGGGAAGTCGGTCGTGAACTCCCCGCTCCTCAAGGCCGCGGTGTGCGGCAACGACCCGAACGTCGGCCGGCTCCTCTGCGCGGTGGGCAAGTGGGCCGGCGCCGAGGGCGTGCCGCTCGATCCCGCGAAGGTGCGGATGACGGTGGGCGGCGAGGTGGTGCTCGAGGGCGGGGCGATGCGGCTCGACCGCGAGAAGGAGGAGCGGCTCTTCCGGCACATGAAGGCGGCCGAGCTCTACGAGAGCGCGCCCGGCCCGGGCGGCAACTTCGTGCCCCCCATCCACCACCCACCCCACGAGCGCCGGGTCGAGATCGGCATCGCGATCGGGATGGGTGGCGAGGCGTTCGAGGTGCTCGGCGGGGACCTCTCCCACGAGTACGTCACCGAGAACGCCGACTACCGGAGCTGAGCCCGCGTCGTCCTCCCGAAGTTTCAGCAGGCGTTCCGCCTCGGTCGGGGATGGATGGTGGAAGCGCCGAGCTGGCGAGAAGCTGTGGTCTGACCTTGGGATCGGCCATTCCGCACCACGTCTCCACGTTTCCCGGACGCCTCGCGGAGAGACCCCGTGAGGCGTCCCATCGGCCACGCCTCCAGGAGACGCAACGAGCGGCCGTCTCCTGGTTCCGCACCGGAACCGGGGCTCAGCGGATCCCGGCCGGCGGCGTGCGGCCGCGCATCCGCCAGCGCTCGACGAGCCCGGGGAAGTCCCACCACGCGACCTCCTTCGGCGCGGGCGAGGTGCCGTCCCAGGCGGTCGGGCGCGCGGCGTCTCGCGGGCCGGGGACCACGAGCGAGCCGACGTGGTCGCCCTTCGCGTAGACCTTCTCGACGATCGAGGCGAGGTGGGCCATCTGCTCGCCGGTGACCTTGCCGGTCGCGGTGGCCTGGTAGAACTGCACCGTCACGCGGATCGGGAAGCGCGGGTCGCGCTCGACCTCGAGCCCGGCGAGCTCGGTGAACGGGCCCTGGAGCGGGCCGTGGCCGAGCACCGCCACCTCGAGGTCCGACTTCTGCTCCTCCTTCGCGACGGCGCCCGACGCCATGGGCGCCGCGGGCGCGGCCAGGTACGCCTGCGCGCGCCGCTCCGGCTCGCGGTGGCGGAGCGGGACCTGGACGAGCATGAGCAGGTTCGCGTCCTCGCCCAGGGACGCCGCGGCCTCGCCGTTCGCGGTGCGGCCGTTCGCGACGACGTCGGAGAGCCGCTCGGCGGTGAGCGGCGCGCGCTGCCCGTCCGCGTCGAAGAACAGCCGCTGGCCCCAGCTGCCGCGGACCGAGTCGCGCGCGTTGTCGACGACGGTGAGCGAGGTGCCCTGGCGCGTGACGAGCAGCGTGAGCACCGCCGGGTTCCCCCGGGTGGACTGGTAGTTGAAGATCACCGGGTGGAAGGTCGCCTGGCCCTGCCTCGGCACCGGCAGGAACGCCGCCTGGGCGGAGACGAGCGCGTGCGTGTCGCGCGGCGCGAGGAGCGAGCCGCCCTTGATCCGGCCGTCGAGCGGGCTCGAGAGCCAGCGGGCCGGGTCGGCGAGGTAGTCGCGCAAGGAGATCGTCTCGAGCGGTGGTTCACCCCCTGCCCGCCGGGGGGCGCGCGCGTTGCCGACCTTGAGGAAGATCCGGTCGAGCCTCACGTCGGCGGTCCGGTCGGTGAAGTTCGGGAGTCGGAGCACCGGCATGAGCGCGAGCCGCTCGGCGTCCTGCTCGCCGGACACGACCTCGAGCGTCACGTCGGAGATGTTCGGGCCGAGCGCCGAGCCCTGCCAGCGGCCGGTGTCCTCCCAGGTGACGTCGAGGAGCTGGAGGCCGTGGGTCGAGGCCAGGCGCTGGGCCTCGCCGTCGCCGACCATGCCGGCGACGCGCTCCACCACCCGCGGGAACGGATCGGGGGCCGGAGCCGGCGGCAGCGGGAGCTTCGCGGGGGCGGCGGCGAGGGCGGCGAGGGCGAGGGCGATGGCGGACTTCATCGGCGGGCTCCGGCGAGGCGAGAGGGAGAGAGGTGTCGCTCTGCCTCGTGAACGGGCGAGCGGCCGGAAGGATCTGCCGCGGACCGGGAGGCCGCGGCGCGGACGCTCGCGCCGCGCGCCCAGCTCCGCAACCCCGCGAGAGCACGGGGGCCGCGCGCCGGCACCGCGCGTGCAATGACGCCGGCCATGCCTCGCGCGGAGCCCGCCATGACGACGTCGCCCGCGGCCGCGGACGCCGCGAGGCGCCTCGCGCGGCCCCGGCAGGCCTTCTCGCGCTCGCTCCACGCCGCGTCGAAGGCGGCGCGGGCGCAGGCCCCGCCGGCAGGGCCGGGCCGGGACCCCGGGAACGTCGCCCCCGAGGGCCTCTCCCCGGCGAAGGAGGCCGCGTCGCTCCGGGCCGCGGTGCGGATCCTGCCGGTCGCGGTGACCGCCGCGCTGCGGGCGCAGACGCCCGGGCTCTCGCTCGACCTCGGGCGCGCGCTCTCGGTGGAGCTGAGGCCCGCCCCCGGCGCGGCGGTGGAGCTCGTGCTGCGGCCCGCGCCGGCGCTCGCGCGCGTGGCGGCCGCGGAGCTGCCCGCGCTCGTGAAGGCGCTGCGCGACCGCGGCGTGCGGGTGGCGCGGGCGGCGGTGCGCGCGCGCTGAAGGGTACGCGCCTCTAACACCCTGCGTCGTGAACCGGCCCGGGCACCGCGGTTCGCCGTAACCCGGGTGAGGCGAGGACGCGCCGTGCCTCCTGCCTGTAGCCTCGACCGCACCCCTGACCCGGAGCTCGCATGGACGCGGTGAAGCAGCTCAAGGCGACCTACCTCTTCAAGGACCTCCCGGACACGGCGCTCAAGCGGATCGCGCAGGCCGCGGAGTCCGTCACGGCCCAGCCCGGCGAGGCGGTGGTCCAGGAGAACCGCGCGTCCGACGCGCTCTTCGTCATCCGCAGCGGGAGCTGCAAGGTGCACAAGGAGAAGGCGGGCGGCGCGCACGACGTCGTCGTGCTCGGCCCGGGCAGCCACTTCGGCGAGGCGGCGCTGCTCGACGACGCCCCGCGCTCCGCCACCGTGACCGCCTCCGAGCGCACCGACCTCCTCGTGCTGCGCGCCGGGAAGCTCCGGGCCGTGCTCGACGGCGACCACGAGGCCGGCCACCACGTCTACCGCGCGCTCGCCACCTCCCTCGCGCGGCGCCTCCGCCAGACGACCGACGACCTCGCGTTCGCGCGGGCGCTCGTTTCGGAGCGGAGGTGACGGGAGCGACAGGCGATCCGCCCCGTTGCGGTTGACCCCAGGGCAGGCCTTTGCTACGACCTCTCGCCGCCCTGGCACCGTCGCCAAGCTGGTAAGGCAGCAGACTGCAAATCTGCCATTCGGCGGTTCGACTCCGCCCGGTGCCTCTCAGGACGTCTCACGGAAGCCCTCGCGCGAGCGGGGGCTTTCGCGTTCGTGGAGGGCCCGCCCACGCCGTTGCTCCGGGGCACCGCCATGGCCACGCCTTCTCGATGCTCCCCGCGCGCCGGCCGCTCCCCGCCCTCCTGACCTTGCTCCTCCTCGCCGCGTGCGACAATCCGGCGCGGCCGCGCGTGGAGGAGGCGGCCGCGGCGACCCTCCCGCGCACGGTGCTCGGCAGGAGGGTCGAGGTGCGGGCGCCCGCCGCGGAGCGGGTCCACGTGGAGTGGACCGAGGGCGGCGCGGCGCGCCGGACGCCCGACGTGGCGGTGGTCGGGGACCGGGCCGGCGTGACCGTGCTCGGCCTCGCGGCCGACGCCGAGCACGAGGTGACCGTGGTGGCGGAGGGGCGGGGCGGCACGGCCCGGCGCGCGCTCCGGTTCCGCACCGATCCCCTCCCGCCGGCCGTCGCCCGCCTCTCGCTCGCCGTGACCGGGCAGCCGCCGGGCGAGTGGGTGCTCCTCGACGCGCTCCGGCTCGACTCGCCGGGCGTGCTCGCCGCGTTCGACGGCGCCGGGACCCTGCGCTGGTACCGCGAGTTCGAGGGGGACGCGCCGGTGGTCGAGGCGAAGCCGCTCGCGGACGGGCACGTGATCGCCTACCTCGGCCGCTCGAACGGCTGGCAGGCGGTCGAGGGCGGCTACGTCGAGGTCGACGCGGCCGGCGAGGAGGTCCGGCGCTTCGGCGCCGCCGCCCCCCTCTTCACCGACGGGCACGAGGCGCTCGTCACCGACCCGGGCACGCCCGCGGAGCGGCTCCACGTCATCGGCTACGACCACCGCGAGGTCGACCTCGCGCCGCTCGGCCTCGGCCGCGCCGAGATGGCGATGCACGCCGTGCAGCGGCTCCGGCCGGACCGCACGCCGGAGTTCACCTGGAACGGCTGGGACCACGTGGGCGTGGACGAGCTCGTGAACCCGATCTTCCCGGACATGGTCGAGGGGACCGACGTCGACCACGCGAACTCGATCGCGCTCGACGAGGCGGGCGACTACGTCGTCTCCTTCCGGAACCTCGACGCGGTCTGGCTGCTGGACCGGGAGACCGGCGAGGTCCGCTGGCGCCTCGGCGGCGCGCGGAGCGACTTCACCTTCCTCGACGACCCGCTCGGCGGCTTCTCCGGGCAGCACACCGCGACGCTCCTCCCCGGGGGCCGGCTGCTCGTGTTCGACAACGGCACCCACCACGACCCGCCCACGACGCGCGCCGTCGAGTACGCGCTCGACGTGCCCGCGCGCACCGCGCGGCGGGTCTGGGAGTTCCGCCACCCCGGCGGCCACTTCAACCAGTTCACCGGCTCCGCCTACCGGCAGCCGGACGGCTCGACCTGGGTCGGGATGTCCGAGGTCGGGATCGTCTCCCGGGTGGAGCCGTCGGGCGCGATCGCCTGGGAGGGGACGCTCCTCCTCGACGGCGCGCCCACCGCGGTCTACCGGGCGGTGCCGATGGCGCCGCGGTGGGGCGTGCCGTGACCCTGTTCACCGACCGTAACAGGCCCCGAGCAGGGTGTCCGCCCACAGGTGCCGCATCTCGACGTAGCCGGCGTCGGTCGGGTGGACGTCGTGCGTCCCCATGAGCGCCGGGTTCGCCTCGAAGAGGTGCCAGAGGTCGGGGCCGTCGAGCACGACCTTCCCCTCCGCGCGCAGGTCGGCCTTGAGCCGCGCGAGCTGGCGGTTCAGGCCGAGCTCCGGCCCGGTGACGGGGTCGCCGATGGCGGTCCGCCAGGGCTCCTCCGCCGTCCAGGGTATCGTGGGGACCACCGGGATGCGCCCCGCGGCGAGGACCGTCTCGACGAGCGCGCGGTACGCCACGTAGAAGGCGTCGTCGGCCGGGAGCCCCGCCCCGCCGTCGTTGGTGCCGTAGGCGAGCGCCACGTACTTCGCAGGCGAGTTCGCGAGCGCGACGGCGAGCCGGGCCGGGCCCTCGACCTGGGCGGTGTCGAAGGGCTGCCCGGCGTTCTCGTAGAGGGGGTAGTTCGCGGGCGCGGCGGCGTTCACGCGCTGCGAGAAGTTCTGGCCGCCGTGCTCGAGGTGGCTCATGCCCGTGGCGGTGATCGAGTCCCCCACGAAGAGCCAGGAGTCGGTGTTGCCGAGGTGCGCGTCGAACACCTCGAGCTTGAGCTCCACGTCGCGGTTCCCGGGCTGGTTCGTGGACATGCCCGAGACGGCGCGGAAGCGCAGCCAGGTGAACCCCGTGAGGTCGAGGGCGTGCGTGCGCGAGTGCCAGCGGTTGCCGGTGACCGAGACGAGCGGCTCCCAGCCGTCGGACGGGGCGACGCCGGTGCCTCCGGGGGCCGGGTTGGCCTCGAGCACGTACTCGGCCGGCACGCTGTAGGCGAGCGGGGTCGTCGAGGCCGGTCCGTCGTCGTAGCCGAACGTCTCGTTGTAGAACGCGACGAGGACCGTGCCGCGCTGCCCGGCGGGGACCGACGAGAGGTCGTACGCGAGCCACTGGGGGTAGCCCGCGTCGATGGGGCGCCAGGCGTGGCCCCAGCCGTCGTACACGCCGTCGCGGGCGCGGTTCGCGCCGAAGTCCCCGAGGGTCCCGGCGGCGTCGTTGCTCGCGTACGCCTGCACCCCCGGGAAGCGGCTGACGAGCGGCATGGGCGCGGCGAAGACGTTGCCGTCGAGGACGCGGATCGTGACCGTGGCCGAGCGGTCCGGCTCGGCGCTGGAGGTCGCGACCACGTGGAAGGTGCCGGTCGTCGACGGCGGCGCGTAGCGGCCGGTCGCGGGGCCGGTGGCGGTCACGCGGCCGCCGGCGTCTCCCTCGAGGACCGTCCACGTGCAGGACGCGTCGACCGGATCGTCCACCGTGCACGCCAGCGCGACCGGCTGGCCGGTCGCGGTGGTGGCCTCGGCGGGCGTGACCGTCACCACGTCGAGCGTCGTGACGGAGAGCGGGGCCGAGCGGGCGGAGACGTTCCCGGCGGCGTCGCGCGCCGCGACCGAGTACCCGTGCGTCGAGAGGGGCGGGAGGTCCGCGTCGGAGAAGGCAGGGCCCGTCACCACCGCCAGGAGCGTGCCGTCGCGGGAGACCTCGTAGCCGTCGACCCCCACGTCGTCCGTCGAGGCGGCCCAGGCGAGGTCCACGCGGTGGGCCGTCACCGCCATCGCGCGCAGGGAGGCGGGGACGGACGGGGCGGTGCCGTCGGGCAGCGTGGTGCCGGGCACGGGCCCCGAGACGGCGGAGAGGTTACCCGCGCCGTCGTAGGCGGCGACCCCGTAGACGTGGGTCGTGGCGGGGGCGAGCGCCGTGTCGACGAACGTGGTCGCGGCGGTGGTCGCGACCTGGGTCCCGTCCCGGTAGACGCGGTAGCCCGCCACCGCCACGTTGTCGGTCGACGCCGTCCACGCGAGGCTCACGCGCGAGACCGACGTGCCCGTGGCCGTGAGGCCGGAGGGGACCGAGGGCGGCGCGGTGTCGGGCGCCGAGGTGGTCTTGAACGAGGACCGCGAAGAGAGCTTCTCGTTGCCCGCCGCGTCCATCGAGCGGACCCGGTAGTAGCAGGTGGTGCTCGCCTTCAGGCCCGTCAGCACCAGGCGGTGGGACGCGACGAGCGAGGGGTCGAGCGGCGTGAGGAGGCCGTACGAGGTCGTCGGACCGTACTCGACCTGCGAGGTGGCCGGCTCGTTCGTCGTCCACGCGAGGGTGGCCGAGGTGGCGAGGATGCCCGTGGCCGAGACTCCGGAGATCGTCGGCGCGGTCGTGTCGAGCACGATCGTGTCGGACGCGGAGGGCGACCAGTTGCCCGCGGCGTCGCTGAACTGTGCGTACACGGTCTTCGTGCCGGAGCCCGACGCGAGCGTCCACGCCTTCGTGGTCGCGTAGGCCTGGGCCGTCGACCACGAGGTGCCGGTGTTCGAGAACCTCATCTGCGCGACCGCGCCCTGCGCGTCGGAGGCGGCGAGGGTCAAGGTCACCGCGGTGCTCCGGGTGGCCGGGGCGCCGCCGTTCACGACGACCGTGCCGGCCGGCGCCTGGTCGTCCACCGCGCCGGTGACGGTCAGCGCGAACGTGGAGGTGCGCAGGAGTCCCCCGGCGACCCCCGTGATGGTGGCGGTCGAGGTGCCGGTCGGGGTGGAGGCGCCCGCGGTGATCGAGAGCGTGGTGCTGCACGGCGGCGTGCACGCGGCGGGCGTGAAGGTGGCGCTCGCGCCCGCGGGCAGGCCGGAGGCCGTGAAGGTCACCGGCTGCGGCGCGCCGGACGCGAGGGACGCGGCGACCGTCCCGGAGACGGTGCCGCCCTGGCCGACGGAGCGGCCGCCGGGGCCCGAGAGCGAGAAGTCGAACGGGGCGGCCGGCGTCGTGACCGGGCACGCCGCGGAGGTGGCGGAGGCGTTGCCCGAGAGGTCGTACGCCGCGACGGCGTAGGCGTACGTGGTGCCGCCCGCGACCGTCACGTCGGCGTAGGTCGTCCCCGCGGTGGAGCCCACGAGGGCCCCGCCCCGGTAGACCCGGTAGCCGGCCACGCCGGTGTCGTCGGTGGAGGCGCTCCAGGCGAGGTCGACGCGCGTGGCGGAGGCGGGCGACGCGGTGAGGCCGGTCGGCACGGTCGGCGGCGTGACGTCACCGGTCCCCGCGTCCACCGCCGCGGCCAGGTCCGCCTGGATCTCCGCCTGCGTGAGCGCGCGGCCGTACACGCGGACGTCGTCGACGACGCCGCGGAGGTGGAAGCCGGCGGGGCGCTTGCCCACGAACGCGTTCACGGCGGGGTTGGCGATGGCCGACGGCACCGTGCCCACGAGCGTGCCGTCCGCGAGGGCGCCGTTCACGAAGACGTGCAACGTGCGGGCGGTGGCGTCGTAGACGCCCGCGACGTGGTACCAGGTGCCCAGCGCGCGCGCGGCGTTCGAGTAGCGCGCCACGTAGGCGCCCGTGGTCGTGTAGATCCCGAGGGCGAACGTCCGCTGGCCGGTGTCGGGGCTCGACTTCAGCTCCCACCCGCCCGCACCGCTCGACTTCGCCACGATGATGCCGTCGTCGCCGACGTTCGCGCCCTCGTTCACCCAGGCGGAGACGGTGAGGCTGCCCGTGAGCGCCAGCGCGGCCGGGCTGCCGAGGTCCACGTACGACGTGCTGCCGTCGAACGAGAGGCCGCCGCCCGCGTGGCCCGCCGTCCACGTCGCGCCGGAGAGCCTGCCCGTCACGCCGTTCCCCGAGGCGTCGGCGGTGGTGGTCCCCGCGGCCTCCGTGAACGCGTAGCCCGCCACGAGGCCCGCCGCGGAGGCGGGCGCAGCGGCCGCGGCCGTGCCGCCCTGCGGAGGGGGCACCGTGCAACCGAGCGGCGCCGCGAGCATCACCGTGGCGACGAGCCACGCCAGCGAGCGCTCGCGGTCCAGGACCGCGGCGCAGGACGTCTCGACCATGTCTTCCCCCTCCCGGAGCGGTTCCGGGCCGCGCGCACGGGGGCGGGCTCGACGCGTCCGGAGACGTCCGACACCCTCCCACCGGCACGGACGCACCGCATGAGCATCGGGTCGAGGGGGGAGCCGAGTTTCACCCTCGGCGTTGCGATATGATGTCGCGACGACGCGTGAACTCGGCGCGAGGCACGTCAGCGCGCCCGCGACGGCGGCACGCGGCCCGCGCCCTGGCGCTCGAGCATCCAGCCCGGATACTCGGGCGGGAGCGCGCTCACCTCGGCGAGCGTCGCGAGCTCCTGCGGGGTGAGCGTCACCTCGACGGCGGCGAGGTTGTCCTCGAGCTGCTCGACGTTCTTCGCGCCGATGATCACCGAGGTCACCGCCGGGCGGTGGAGGAGCCACGCGAGCGCGATGCGCGCGACGGAGACCTTCCTCGCCTCCGCCATGGGGCGCATGGCGTCCACGCAGGCGAAGGCGCGGTCCTTGTTCACGGGCGGGAAGTCGAAGGCGACCCGGCGCGAGCCGTCGGGGCCCTTGCCGTCCCGGCCGTACTTCCCGGAGAGCAGCCCGCCCGCGAGCGGGCTCCACACCATCAGCCCGACCTTCTCGGCGCGCAGGAGCGGCACGAGCTCGCGCTCGAGGTCGCGGCCGGCGATCGTGTAGTAGGCCTGCAGCGACGCGAGGCGCTGGAAGCCGAGCCGGTCGGCCACGCCGAGCGCCTTCATGATCTGCCAGGCCGGCCAGTTGGAGACGCCCACGTAGCGGACGTGGCCCTGCTTCACGAGGTCCTCGAGCGCGCGCACCGTCTCCTCGACGGGCGTGAGCGGGTCGAGGCCGTGGATCTGGTACAGGTCGACGTGATCGGTGCCGAGCCGGCGCAGGCTCTCCTTCACGGCGTCCATGAGGTGCCCGCGCGAGGCGCCGCGGTCGTTCGGGCCCGGTCCGACCTGGCCGTGGGCCTTCGTCGCGAGGACGTAGTCGGAGCGCTTCCTCCCGCTCGCGCGCAGTGCCTTGCCGGTGATCTCCTCCGAGAGCCCCTCCGAGTAGACGTCGGCGGTGTCGATGAAGTTGATCCCGCAGTCCAGGGCGCGGGCGACGATGCGGTCCGCGACCGATTGGTCGAGCTGGCCGATGGCGGTCCAGAAGCCCTTCCCGCCGAAGGTCATGGTGCCGAGGCACAGCTCCGAGACCAGCAGGCCGGTGTCGCCGAGGGGGTTGAGGTGCATGGGCATGGGTGGATCTCCTCCGGGGGTGCTTGCCCGATCCGTGCGGGCGTCCGTCCCGGTGGACGGAAGCATGGCGCCGGAGCCGCCCCGGCGGTAGACCGAAGCTCGCATCTTCTTGCACGATCCTGCCAGGTGACCCGGATGCCCGACCTCCTCGACCGCAGCGGCCTCGCCGAGCTCCGCGAGCTCGTCGACCGCCACTGCACCGCGCCGCGCCTCGAGACCGCGGTGCCGCGGGTGCGGCTCCTGCGCGCCACCGCGCCGACCCGCCCCGCGCCGCTCGTCTACGACGCGAACGTCTGCTTCATCGCGCAGGGGGCGAAGCGCGTCGCGATGGGCGGGCGCAGCCACGACTACGAGGCGGGCAAGTACCTCGCGGTGTCGGTGGACCTGGCGGCGACCGGCCAGATCGTGCGCGCGAGCCCGCGCGCGCCGATGCTCGCGCTCTGCCTCAAGCTCGACCGGGCCCTCCTCGCGAGCGTGCTCCTGGACCTGCCCGGCGGCCGCGCGCCGGCGCCCGCCACCGGCGCGGGGCTCGCGGTGAGCCCGATCACCCCGGAGCTCCTCGACCCCGTGCTCCGCCTCGCCCGGCTCCTCGACCGCCCGCGCGACGCGGCCGCGCTCGCGCCGCTCGCCGAGCGCGAGCTCCTCTACCGGCTCCTCGACGGCGAGCAGGGCGCGCTCCTGCGGAGGATCGCGCTCGCCGACTCCCCGGCCGCCCGGGTGGGCCGGGCGATCGGCTGGATCCGCGAGCACCACCGGGAGCCGCTCCGCGTGGAGGCGATCGCGAAGCGCGCGGGCATGAGCCCCTCCTCCTTCCACCGCCACTTCAAGGCGGTCACCGCGATGAGCCCGCTCCAGTTCCAGAAGCGGATCCGCCTGAACGAGGCGCGCCGGCTCCTCCTCGCCGGGGAGGGCGACGCCGCGAGCGCCGGCTTCGCGGTCGGCTACGAGAGCCCGAGCCAGTTCAGCCGCGAGTACAGCCGGCTCTTCGGCGAGCCGCCCCGCCGCGACGCCCTGCGCCTGCGCCAGGCGGCGCGCGCCGGGGTCGCGGTGGTGGCGCAGGAGTGACCGGACGCCGCGGGTGGCCGCACCGCGGGTGTGGTATGGACGAGGCATGCGCCCCGTCCACGCCGCTCCGCTCGCGCTCGCCTTCGCCCTGGCCGCCTGCGGCGGCGGCCACGACGGCGAGACCACCCCGCAGCCGCTCCGGACCTCCTGCGACGAGCGCACGATCTCCGGTCAGTGCTCGCACTACGCATTCACCGGCGCCTTCGCTGCCGACGACGTCCACAACGTGGAGTTCGAGTGCGGGAACGCCGGCGGAACGCTCGGGGTCACCTGCAACCCGACCGACGCCGTGGGGAAGTGCACCGTGGTGCGCGGCAGCACGACGACGATCGAGGTCTGGTTCTACCCACCCACCTTCACGCTCACGGCCGCGGGCGCCATGTGCACCTACTACGGCGGGACCTGGGCGGCGCCGTGAGGAAGGCGGCGCCTCGGCCAGGCGCCTTCCCGGGGAGGGCACCTCTGCCGAATTCAAGAGTGTGCCGGGTCGGCCATCTTGCGCACCTTCACGTCAGCACGCGGGAGCCTTCACGCCCTTCGCCTCGAGCGTCGCCGCACGCGTCGCGGCGTCGACCCGGCCTGAGCGGAGCGCATCCATCCGCTCGCGCGCGTCAGGAACCTGCTGAGCCACGAACTCGGCGACGAGAGCTTCGGGGGCCGCGAGCCGGGCGAACCAGGGCTCGCCCAGCTCCGAAACGAACCGGGCGAGGTCGTCGATGCAGCGCTCGTAGGTGCTGCCGCTCCGGGCGTTGAATCTGAGGTGGTACCGGCCGGCCCTGAGATGAGCAGGGTCGCTCGACGGGCCCCAGGCGCCGCGTTTCATCGGGCCGTCGAGCAGGTCGATCCCGAGTTGCAGGCGGAGGTCGACCGAGAAGGTCAGCGGCGCTCCGTAGCTGGAGCCGTGGCGGTCGACGGAGACCCAGTCAATCGTCAGCGCGTGGGGACGGGTCCAGAGCCCCTTGAACGTGCGCGCGAAGCCGAGCGGTGAGATGCGCGCAGCGATGTCGGAGCGCGCCCGCTCAACCCCCTCGCGCACCACTGGTGTGGTTCCGGTCGGGATCAACGGGTCACCCCGGCAGGAACACGCCCGACGCCTTCTCCCGCCGCCGCACGTTCGCTTCCAGCCAGCGCACGGTGTCGACGAGCGTCTCCTGCGGATCCCGCGGCGCGAAGCCGAGCTCGCGCTCGGCCTTCGAGGAGTCGCAGTACCACCAGCGCTCGCCCATCTCGGTGGAGTGGGCGTCGAGGTCGGGCTCGGAGCCGCGCCAGCCGTGCCACTTCTCGAGGAGCTTCGCGCCGGCGACGTTGAGCTTCGTCGGGAGCTTCAGCACCGGCGCCTCGACGCCACAGATGCGCGAGAGGCGCTTGAAGAACTCGGAGAACTTCATGTTGGCGCCGCCGAGGAGGTAGCGCTCGCCGGGGCGGCCCCGCTCGAGCGCGGCCACGAACGCGGCGGCGACGTCGCGGGCGTCCACGAAGGAGATGCCGCCCGACGGCATCGCCGGGATGCGCTTCTCGAGGAACTTGTAGACGACGTCGGTCGAGGAGAGCCGCGCGTCCTCGGGGCCGAGGAGGAGCGACGGGTTGAGGCACACGAGCGGGAGCCCGGTGTCCCGGTGGATCCGGAGCGCGGCCTTCTCCTGGTAGATCTTCGAGAGGTAGTAGGGCCAGTCGGCGACCGTGACGATGGGGTAGTCGTCGTCCTCGGTCGCGACGCGCTCCTCCTTCGACACCGCGATGGTCCCGGAGGTCGAGGCCATCACGACGCGCTTCACGCCCGCCGCGGCGCAGGCCTCGAGGAGGACCCGCGTGCCGTTCACGTGGAGGTCGTAGAGCGCGCGGGGGTTGCCCGGGTCGAAGTCGACGCGGCCCGCGAGGTGGAAGACGGCGTCCACGCCGTCGAGCGCGGCCTTCACGGCGTCGGCGTCGGAGACCGACGCCTGCACGACCTCGGCGCCGAGCTTCCGCGCCGCGGGCGCGTCCGAGCGCTGCAGCGCGCGCACCCGGTGCCCGGCCTGCAGGAGGAGCGGCAGGAGGTGCGTGCCGAGGAAGCCGGTCGCGCCGGTGACGAGCACGTTGCTCATGGAGACTCCGGCTCCGGCGTCTTCGCGTGGTGGTGGTGCTTGTGCCCCGCCGGCTTCGGCTCGGCGGCCGGTGCGGCGGGCTCCGCGGCCGGCGTGGGCGGGGCGGCGGGCGCGGGTGCGGGCGGCAGGCCGTCGCGCGCGCGCAGCCAGTCGGCCTCGAGCGCGCGGACCGCCTCCTCCATCGCCGCGGTCGCGACCTTGTAGGCCTCGCTCCGCGACATCGAGGCGGTCCGGCGGCGGAGCTCGTCCACCCGGATCGGCGCGCCGATGCGCACCTCGAGCTCGCCGGGCTTCATGCCGAGGAACGAGGTGCCCGGCGGGAGCACGTCGTGCGTGCCGGCGAGGTGGATGGGCAGCACGTCCACGTTGGCGTGCAGCGCGAGGTACCCCGCGGTCGGGAAGAACGCCTTCATCCGGCCGTCGCGGGAGCGGGTCCCCTCCGGGAAGATGAGGAGGTGGTAGCCGCGCTCGAGGGTGCGGCCGGCGGCGGCGAGGCTCCTGCGCAGCGAGCCCTCGCGCTCCATCGGGACGAGGTTGGTGAAGTTCTCGAAGTAGGCGCGCTTTAGGCGGGTCGAGAAGAAGTAGTCCCGCGCGGCGAGCGCGGCGAGGCGGTCGCCCTCGACCCCGAGCGCGACCTTGACGAGCCCCATGTCGAGGTGGCTCGCGTGGTTCGCGACGACGAGGAAGTTCCGGTCGTGGGGGACGTTGCCCTCGCCGAGGAGCTTCGTCGTGTGGAACGTCCGGTAGAGGAGCTCCTGGCCCTTCCCGAGCACCTTGCGCCCCAGCTTCGCGAGCGCCGGTGGGACGTCGAGGTCGGCCGGCGCGCCGTCCGCGTCCGAGTCCGCCCTCGTGGCCGGGGCGGCGCTCGCGGCGGCGCGGTGGCCGGAGGCCGCGACCACCCGGGCGAGCTCGCCCACGGTCTGCACGCCCTTCAGGTCCTCGGCGGCCGACGACGGCACGCCCGCCACCTCGAGCGCGGCGGTGAGCTCGGTGAGCATCAGGCTGTCGAAGCCGAGATCCACGAGGCGGGTCGCCGCCGAGAGCTCGGCGCGCGGCTTCCTCGAGACGTCGGCGACGAGGTCGAGGATCCAGCCGTCGCCCTCGCGGTCGCGCCCGCCGAGCCGGGAGCTCTCGCGGGCCTTGCGCCCCTTCTCGGCGGCCGCCTCGAGCCGGAGCAGCTCCTCCTTCACGAGCGGCCGCTTCACCTTGCGGGTGGCGGTCTTGGGGAGCTCGCCGTCCACGACGTGCCACACCTTCACGCGCTTCGCGAAGGGCAGCCGCGCCGAGACCTCACGGACGTGCGCCTCGATTCTGCTGGCGGACCTCGGTGCGGTCGCGGTCGCGCCAGTCGGGCACGAGCACCATCGCGACCTTCTCGCCGGTGCCGTCGGGCAGGCCCACGACGCACAGGTCCTTCACGAGGTCGGGCTCGCGGTACGCCTCCTCGACCTCGTCCGGGTACACGTTCTTCCCGTTCGCGTCGATGATGACGTCCTTCTTGCGCCCCACGAGCGTGAGGTTCCCGTCGGCGTCGAGCTTCCCGAGGTCGCCGGTGTGGAACCAGCCGTCCTTCATCACCTGGCCCGTGAGCTCCGGGTCCACGCCGGACTGCTCGCCGCCGCGCCAGTAGCCGAGCATGACGTTCGGGCCGCGGGCGATGACCTCCCCCACGCCCTCGCCGTCGGGCTCGTGGATCCGGAGCTCCACGCCCTGGATGGCGGGGCCGACGCTGCCGGACGGGATGTCGCCGTCGGGCGTCGAGACGGCGAGCACCGGCGAGGTCTCGGTGAGGCCGTAGCCCTCGTAGAGATCGAAGCCGTAGTCGAGGAACGCCTTCTGGACCTCGGGGTCGAGGGCCGAGCCGCCCGAGACGAGGATCCTCAGGCGCCCGCCGAAGCGCCGGTGGATCGGCCAGAAGAGGACCTTGCCGAGGTTCCAGCCGAGCGACGAGTCGCGCAGCTTCGCGTTCGCGTCCTGCAACAGCTCGAAGGCCTGCTCGACGAGGCCGGGCTTCGCGGCGAGCTCCTGCGTGATCTTGCGGTGCAGCAGCGACCAGAGCGCCGGCACGCCGATCATCGCGGTGACGCGGCCGGAGCCGAGCGCGTCGGAGATGCGGTCGGCGGTCAGCTCGTCGAGGTACGCGACCTCGGTGCCGCGCGAGAACGGCACGAGGAGCCCGCAGGCGAACTCGAAGGTGTGGTGGAGCGGCAGGACGGAGAGCATCCCGTCCCCGGGGCCGAGGTCGAAGATCGCCGAGAGGCGCGCCACCAGGCTCGCGAAGTTGCGGTGCGAGAGCATCACGCCCTTCGGCGTGCCGGTCGTGCCGGAGGTGAAGATGAGCGAGGCGAGGTCCTCGGGCGCGGAGCGCACCGGCGGCGCGGCCGGGCCGCCCGTCTCGAGCGCCTCGGCGAAGGTGACCGCCCGGGCGCCGGGCACCGCGGCCGCGGCGAGCACCTCGAGGCCGGGGTTGCGCTCGGCGGCGTCCTCGGAGAGGAGGCCCAGCTTCGCGCCGGCGCTCCGCCAGAGGTTCGCGAGCTCCTTCTCGGTCAGCAGCGGATCGACCGGCACCGCGGCCGCCCCGGCGCGCAGGATGCCGAAGTACGCGATGGCCCACTCGGGCCGGTTCTCGCTCGCGAGCAGGACCCGGTCGCCCTTCGCGACGCCGCTCGCGCGCAGGTGCCCGGAGATCCGGTCGGCGAGCCGGCGCACCTCGGCGAAGGTGAACCTGTCCTTGTGCGCGCCCTCCATGCGCAGCGCGATGCGGTCGGGCCAGCGCTCGCAGGCGGCCTCGAAGAGCTCCACGAGGTCGCGGTGCTGCTTCGGCGGGTGGACCTTCCGGTCGGCCTCCTCCTCGAAGCCGGGGAAGACCCACTCCTCCATGCCCTTCATGTGGACGTCGAGCCAGTACCGGCGCCAGTCGATGGCCTCGGGGTCCCAGGCGAGGAGCTGCCGCTCCTTCGGGCCGAGCCGCTCCCGGATCTCGCGCATGCCGGCGCAGGAGAAGACGTACTTGTTCTCCCAGACGAACGGCAGGTACAGCTTCCACATCGCGTCGGCCCGCTCGATGACGGTGGAGGCCTCGTCGATCTGGTCGGCGAGCCGCTCGGCGAGCGCGTTGACCCGCGGGGCGCCCCAGGTCGGCACGTCCTCGCGGAGCAGCTTCGTCGCCACGCGCGCGAGCTTCGCGAGCGCCGGCGAGCTCGTGAGCTCGAAGCGGGTCTTGCCCACCGAGTAGGGCTCGATGCGCGAGAGGAGCTTGTTCCAGGTGGAGTTCCCCTCCTCCCGCTCGCGGTAGAACCGCCGCCGGTAGATGGCGGTCAGCTCGATGGAGCGCCGGACCCAGAACGGGTTCACGTCGCCGGTGGCGAGGTGGAACACGCGCCCCGCCGGCGCGGCGGCGGGGCCGCCCTCCTTGCGGAGCGCGCGGCGCTCGAGGAGCTCGGCGCCCGCGGCGAGGATGCCCGCGGCGACGAGGTCGACCGGCACCACGTCGAGGATGGCCTTCTCGGCGGCGGGGAAGCTGCGGTGGCCGCGGAGCGCCATCCAGGCGAGCGGGGCGCTCGTGGTGAAGCCCTCGTTCCAGCCGGGGAACGGGAAGCGCAGCGCGCTCTCGACGATCGAGGGGCGCACGAGCGCCCAGTCGACGTCGCTCCCCGCGATGGCCTGCTCGCCGAGGGACTTCGTGTACGTGTAGGTGTTGGGCCAGCCCCAGTGGCGCGCGCGGTCCATGCCCGCCCGCACGAGCTCGGCGGTGACCCACACCCGCTTCTCGCGGCCGACGGCGAGCCGCAGCGCCTTCTCGTCGCCCTCGGCGCGCCCCTCGTCCCGGAGTCGCTCGAGCGCGCGCTGCCGGAAGAGCGAGAGCTGCACCCGGTCCTCGGCGCGCTGGCGGATCTCGTCGATGCGCTTCTTGCAATCGGCGAGCTCGGCCTCGATCGAGAAGCCCTCGCCGGAGAGCGCCGGCTGCTTCGGCCGCCCGACCACGCCCTCCTTGCGCGGGAAGTAGCCCTGGACCGGCTCGTCCTCGTAGACGACGCCGTCGCGGTTGCCCGCGACGTAGCAGGTCGAGACGTGCAGCAGCGCCGCGCCGGTGCGCCGGCAGAGCTCGACGGCGGAGCGCGCGCCCTCGACGTTGACGCCCAGCGCGAGCTCGAGCGACGGGTCGAAGTCGACGAGCCCGGCGGAGTTGATCACGAGGTCGAGCCCCTCGAGCCTCGCGAGGTCGGCCTCGGAGATCCCGAAGAGCGGATCGGTGACGTCGCCGGCGATCGGGACGCACTTCTCCCGGAGGAACGCCTCGAACCCGTCGCCGTGGCGGGCGCGGAGCGGGTCGAACGGGTGGCTCGCGGCGACCTTGCCGAAGAAGCGCGCCTCGGCCGTGCCGCCGGTGCCGGGCCGGACCACCACGAAGACCTTCCCGACCTCCGGGAAGCGGTCGAGCAGCATCGTCAGCGCGACCTTGCCCACGAAGCCGGTCGAGCCGGTCACGAGCAGGCGCTTGCCGGCGAGGCGCGCGCCCGCCTCGAGGCGCGGCGCGCGCGCCGCCTCGGAGCGCTGCGCGCGCCCTGCCTCTGGGCGCTGCGCGCTGGAGGGGGAGGGTGTGCGCGGGTGGCTCATCCGAGGTTCTGGGTCATGAGGATGGGCGGCACGTGGAGCATCGCGATCTCGGCGCCGCGGCCGTGGACCGAGCGGGCCATGTCGATCGCCTCCGAGAGCGTCAGCGCGGAGTCCCAGCCCATCATGCGCGGCACGTGCTCGTTGTCGGCGCCGACCGCGATGATCCGGCCCATGTGCCGGCGGCCGTTCTCGCCCCAGTACCACATGAAGAACGGGTGGGCGCCGTGGTACGCGTTGCCGGTCCGGTACATGTGCACGTAGGCCGGGTTCTCGGCGAACTCGCGCTCGTACTTGCGCTCGAGGACCTGCGAGTCGCGGGTCTCGGGCAGGAGCCGGTGGAAGAACTCGATGTAGCTCGGGTGGTGCTCGGGATCGAAGCTGTCCGAGCACGGGTGGGTGATGATGAGGGTGCCGCCCTTCTTGAGGAGCGGCTTCCCCCGGTAGAAGTTGAAGAAGTACCCGCTCGCCATCACCTGCACGAGCAGCGGGTTCAGGATCGAGTTCACGTTGTACGGCGACACGAACGGGATCCCGATGATGGCGATGTCGGCCTGGAAGTCGAGGTCGA
The DNA here is from genome assembly GCA_047602405.1 of Anaeromyxobacteraceae bacterium. Taxonomy (GTDB): domain Bacteria; phylum Myxococcota; class Myxococcia; order Myxococcales; family Anaeromyxobacteraceae; genus Anaeromyxobacter. The sequence continues at coordinate 2,961,574 of JASGHJ010000002.1, read as the reverse complement.
CCGCGTACTGGTTCCAGGACGCCTCGAGGATCTTCGCGTGGGTGGGCTCGGTGCGCCCCGCCGCGACCGCGATGACGTCGTAGGCGGCGGGCACCGCCTGGAAGATCTTCCGCTTCGCGGCGGCGGGCAGCCGCTTCAGCATCGCCCGCATGCCCTCCGCCTTGAGCCGATCGAGCTCGGTGAAGTGCTCCTCGCGCTTCATCAGGAAGTCGAGCGGCCCGTCGAACATCCGGTTGTTGATGGTCGTCTCGATGTGGAAGACGTCCACGTGCTCGTCGATCATCCGCCCGATGCGGTCCACCGAGCGGTGCATCTCGGAGCGCTCGGGGTCCATGTACGAGTGGCTCTTGCGGATGTGATGCGGCGTGTGGTGCGCCTTCACGCCCTCGTAGTTCGTGAGCCCGGTGCCCATGGACTTGTGGCCGCCGTCCATCGGCACGAGGTTGAGGTTCACGTAGATGACGAGGTCGGACTCGGCCGCCCGGCGGTTGAGGATGACCTTCTCGCCGTGGTCGGTGGTGCCGAGGGTGACGCAGCCGTCGGGCTCCTCGGCGTCGTGGTTGTAGTAGCGGTCCGGGTAGAAGGCGTCGAAGATCTTCTGCCCCACCATCCGCTTCATCTCCGCCTCGGTCATCCGGCGGTGGAGCGCGATGGCGATGACGAGGTGCACGTCGTCGACGCCCGCCTCGGCGAGCAGCGGCAGGATCACCTCGAGCACCTGCTGGCGCACGTCGGGCGTGCGCATGGGCGGCAGCGGGAGCGAGATGTCGTCGATCGCGATGGTGACCTTCATCCCCGGGCGCAGGAGCGCGTGGAGCGGCGGGCTCTCCTCGGGGTGGTGGATGGCGTGCCAGATGGCCGCCTTCACGTTCGAGAGCCCCGCGACCGGCGGCTTCGGGTAGATGACCTTCGTGCCGACCGGGAGGTCCTCGATGAGGATGTCCTCCCCGGAGAACATCACGCGCGGCGGGGAGTCGCGCTCGATGGTGACGATCGGGTCGGTGGCCGAGTAGAAGCGGTCGAGGGAGCGGGGCTCGCGCATGGTGGGTCTTCAGGCCTCGGTGGTGCGGACGATCGGCCACTCGTACGCGCGCGCGACCCGGGCGAGCTTCGGCTCGGGGTTCACCGCGGCGGGGTGGCCGACCACCGCCAGCATCGGGTAGTCGGAGAACGAGTCGGAGAACGCGAAGCTCTTCTCGAGGGCGATGTTCTCGCGCACGCAGTAGTCGCGGATGACGAGGGCCTTGTGGGCGCCCTCGATGATGGGCGGGATGACCTGGCCCGTCGCGACGCCCTGCACGAAGCGCATCTTGTTGGCGATGACGTCGTCGGCGCCGAGGTGCTTCGCGAGGTCACGCACCGTGAAGTCGAGCGCGCCGGTCACGAGCACGATCCGGCAGCCGGTCCGCCGGCACTCCTCGATGAGCCGCTTCGTGCCCGGGAAGATGGCGGGCTTCAGGACGTCCTCGAAGAGCTCGGAGGCGAGCCCCTCGAGGCGGTCCTCGCTCTGCCCCTCGTAGTACCGGTAGAAGAGCTCGTTGAAGACCTTCCGGTTGACGCGGTCGGTGACCATGAAGAGCGGCACCGACGCCACGGTCTTGAAGGTCTTCCAGGCGGTGCCCAGGATCGTCCCCTGGTTCATCGCGTAGTACGCCTGGGCGTGCACGATGTTCGTGCTCACCAGGGTGCCGTCGACGTCGAAGAACGCCGCCTTCTGCTTCTCCATGGGATGGGAGGTCGTAGACCGGGCGGGGCCCCCCGCGCAAGTGGACCGTTGGTGCCTCGACTCCGGCTTCCGGCCGCCGTGCGGCAGCCGGAAGCCTACGCTCGGCATGGGCGGATCAGGAAACGCCCGTTCAGAGGAGGCCCTCGCGCACGTACCAGGCGGCGGCCCGGGCCACGGAGTCGGCGAGCGGCGTCGAGGCCACGAAGCCGAGCCGGGCGCGCGCCTTCGAGGGATCGCAGACCCAGCCCGGCGCGAGCGCCTGCGCCGCGAGCTTGCGGTTGAGCGGGAAGCGACGGCCGGTCAGGGCGCGCACCGCCTCGCCGGCCTCCGCCACCGCGCGGACGACGAGCCCGGGCATGGTGACGCGGCGGACGGTCAGGTGCAGCGCGTCCGCGACCGCGAGCATGAGGCCCTGGGCGTCGGTGAGGTCGGGCGAGGCGAGGAAGAAGACCTCGCCCCGCGCCTCGGGGCGCTCGGCGAGGAGGAGCATCCCGCGGGCGCAGTCGTCGACGTCGATCCAGGAGAGCGGCCGCCGCCCGCCGCCGAAGCCGACCGCGTACCCCGCGCGCGCGATCTTGAAGAAGAAGAGGTTCTCCTTGTCGCCCGGCCCCATGATCCGCGGCGGTCGCGCGACGGCGACCGGGACGCGGTCGGCGTAGGAGAGCGCGATCCGCTCCGCCTCGATCTTCGAGGCGCCGTAGGGCTCGACCGGCGAGACCGGATCCTCCTCGCGCCGCGGGGTCGCGGACGGGCCCGCCGCCGCCATCGAGCCCGCGAGCACGAAGCGCCGGAGCCGGGGCGCCGCCGCGAGGCAGGCCTCGAGCGCGAGCCGGGTCGAGCCGGCGTTCACCCGGCGGAACTCCTCGGGGTCGGTGGCCCGGCGGACGCCGGCGAGGTGGAAGACGTCGTCGCAGCCCTCGACCGCGGCGCGGAGCGCGCCCGGGTCGGTCGCGTCGCCCACGAGCACCCGCGCGCCGAGCGCCTCGAGCGCCGGCGAGGGCCGGCGCACGAGCGCGCGGACCTCGTCTCCGGGCCCGCCGCCCCTGCGGGCGAGCAGGCGCACGAGCGCCCGCCCCAGGAATCCGTCCGCCCCCGTCACGAGCGCTCGCATGGCCGGGATTCTACCCGGCGGGCCGCCAGGCGCGTGGAGTTGTCCCGCCCGCCCGCCGTACCCACCGTCTCGGGTGGCGCCGGCGGCGAGGCCGGCGGGGGAGGGAGCATGACGGTGAGGGCGCTCGTGGCGGCGGCGATCCTGGCGGCGGCGGGGACCGCGTCGGCGCAGGGGTACGTCGCGGTGGACCACCGGCCGAGCGCCGCCGGCCTCGTGCTGCGCGACGCGGTGTCCGGCGCGCTGGTCGGGGCGGCGGTGAGCGGCGGCGTGATCCTCTACAAGATGGGGATCCAGGACGAGAGCGGGTACGACTGGGGCCGCACGCTCGCGTGGGGCACGGTGATCGGCCTCGGCGCGGGGCTGGTGTGGGGCGTCGTCGACGCGACGACCGGTCCGACCTACTCGGCGGGGCGCCCGGTGGTGTCGCTGCACGCCACGGACGGGCAGAGCTTCACGCTGGACCAGCGCAGGCGCGACCAGAGCCGCCTGCAGACATTCACGGTCTGGCAAGGCCGGTTCTGAGCGCCGGGCGCAGGGCCGGGGGCGCCGCTCACCCCCGGCTCGCGCGCCGGCGCTCCGCGGCGGCCCGCGCGAGCGCGGCCGCCGCCCAGTCGATGGCGGTGCGCTCGTCGGCGAGCGCCTTCACCTCCACCGGGAGGTGACGGAGCGAGACCATCGCGGAGAACGCGAGGGTGCCGAGCATCAGGGAGCGCGCGCGGGTGATCACCGCCAGCACCGCCACGTCGGCCCCGCGGTCCTCGAGGACGCCCAGCCACCAGGCGGCGCTGCCCGGGTCGAAGGAGGGCCGCTCGCCGAGATCGATCACGACGGCGACCGGCCCGCCGGCCGAGGCGGCGCGCAGGCCCTCGAGCAGCGCCTCGCGCCCCTCGGGAGGCGGCGCGGCGCCCCCCTGGCGGAGCAGGTACACCCGGGTGGCGTTGGTCTCGTACAGGCGAAGCTCCCCTCGGTGGCCGCGAACGTACCAGCGGGCCGGGTTCCGGGGACGCCCGTGTCCGTGGGCCACACGAACCTCGGACGCCCGGTTCGCGGGACGACCACCCGGTACGTCGTGGGCTCCCGCGACCTCGACTAGAGTGCCGGCATGGCCGACCCGCGCTCGATTCTGTCCTTTCGACTGCCCCGATGCGTGTGGGCTCTCCGTGCGCGTGGAGGGCGGGGTGGCGGTGAAGGTGCGAGGCGACCCGGCCCACCCCTACAGCCAGGGCACGCTCTGCCCGAAGATGAACGGGTATGAACGCAGCGTGCACTCGCCGGCGCGGCTCACCACGCCGCTCGTGCGCACCGGCCGGAAGGGCGCCGGCGAGTTCCGCCGGGCGAGCTGGGACGAGGCGATCCGCCTCGTCGCGGAGCGGTTCCGGGTGGTGGCGGCCGAGCACGGCGGCGAGGCGATCCTTCCTTACTCCTACGCGGGCTCGATGGGGGTCGTGCAGCGGAACGCCGGCTTCGCGCTCTTCCACGCGCTCGGCGCGTCGCGCCTGGAGCGCTCCATCTGCACCCCGGCCCAGGACGCGGCCTGGACCTCGGTGATGGGGGCGACCGCCCAGCCCGGCCCGGACGACCTCGAGCGGGCGGACCTCGTGGTCGTGTGGGGCGCGAACGTCGTCGCGACGAACATCCACCTCGTCCAGCGGCTCAAGGACGCGCGGCGGCGGGGCGCGAAGGTGCTCCTCGTCGAGCTGTACCGCCACGAGGGCGCCGACCTCGCCGACGAGGTGCTGGTGGTCCGCCCCGGCTCCGACGGGGCGCTCGCGCTCGCTGCCATCCACGTGCTCGCGCGCGACGGCATGGCCGACGAGGCGTTCCTCGCCCGCGAGGCCGTGGGCTGGCCCGAGCTCCGGGCCCGCGCGCTCGCGGAGTGGTCGCCGGCCTGGGCGAGCCCCATCGTCGGCCTCCCCCCCGGCGAGATCGAGCGCTTCGCCCACGTGCTCGCGCGGGCCCGCGCGCCCATGCTCCGGCCCGGCGGCGGGCCGTCGCGGCACGGGAACGGCGCCGCGAACATGCGCGCCGTGGTGGCGCTCGCGGCCGTGCTCGGCGCGCCGGGGCGGGGCGCCGGGTGCTGGATGTCGACGTCCTCGTCGCAGGCGTTCGAGCTGTCGGGGTGGAAGCGGGAGGATCTCCTGCCGCGGCCGACCCGCACCTTCACGATGAACGGGCTCGGCGACGTGCTGCGCGACCCGGGCGGCGGTCCCCCGGTGAAGGCGATGTACGTCTGGTGCTCGAACCCGGCCGCCGTCGCGCCCGACCAGAACGCCGTGCTCGCCGGGCTCGCGCGCGAGGATCTGTTCCTGGCGGTGCACGAGCGGTTCCTCACCGACACCGCGCGCTTCGCCGACGTGGTGCTGCCCGCCACCTCCTCGCTCGAGCACGCCGACCTCTACCGCTCCTACGGCCACTACACCGTGCAGCGGGTGCGGCCGGTGGTGCGGCCGGTGGGCGAGTCCTTGCCGAACCTCGAGACCGTCGGGCGCCTCGCCCGGGCGCTCGGGCTCCTCGACCCGGTCTTCTCGATGGACGCCGACGCGGTCATCGCCCGCGTGCTCGACGACTCGGCCCGCACCCGCCCGGACTGGTGGCGCGACGTGGACCGCGCGGCGCTCGACGCGGGCGAGCCCGTCGCGCTGGCGCCGCCCCCGAGGGCCCGCCGCCCCGACGGCGGCGAGACCTGGGGCACGCCCTCCGGGCGGATCGAGCTCCTGAACCCTCGCCACGCGTCGCCGCTGCCGGGCTACCTGCCGTCCCACGCGGAGCGCGAGGCGAACCCGCTGCCGCTCCGGCTCGTCACCGCCCCCGCGCTGCACACGCTCAACTCCACGTTCCAGGAGCGCCCCGAGCTGCGCGAGCGGAACGGCGTGATGCCGCTCCTCCTCGGGCGCGAGGAGGCCGGCCGGCGCGGGCTCGCCGACGGGGCGCGGGTCGTGGCCTGGAACGCGCTCGGCGAGGTGACCTTCCGCCTCGTCGTCGACGAGGGCGTGCCCGCCGGCGTCGCGGTCGCGCCGGGCGTCGCCTGGCTCGAGCACACGCTCTCCGGCCGGAACGTGAACGCGCTCACATCGCAGCGCCTCACCGACGAGGCGTTCGGCTCGACCTTCTACGACAACCGGGTCGACGTGCGGCCGGCGTGACCGGAAACTGAGCGATTTGGCCCGAACGGGATCGGCTCTCCGGGCGGCCCTGGACGGGCGATGTGCGGCAAGGGACCGCACCGCCGGGCAGGCGCCGAGGCTCCATAACGCCCTGGAATGTCGGTGACTTGACCGGGATCAAGGCCTCGAACGCCCCGCTGTTCGACCGGCTCATGAAGGTGTAGCTTGCCCCTCGATTTCTACCCGGGAGGGGAACGTCTCATGAACGATTACAGGTACGACCACCAGACGGTCCAGGGGTTCATCCTGTCCGCGATCTTCTGGGGGGTCGTGGGCATCGTCCTCGGCCTGCTGATCTCCGTCCAGCTCTGGGCGCCCGAGGCCAACTTCGCGCCGTACCTGACCTACGGGCGCCTCCGCACCGTCCACACGAACGGCCTCGCGTTCGGCCTCGGCGTGGGCGCGATCTTCGGCCTCAGCTACTGGATCGTGATGCGGCTGACGAAGCGGCCGCTGCTCTTCCCGAGGCTGGCCCGGTTCCAGCTCTGGCTCTTCAACGCCGGGATCGCGCTCGCCGCGGTCTCGCTGCTCGCCGGCCAGACCCAGTCGCTCGAGTACGCCGAGCTGGAGTGGCCGCTCGACGTCGCGATCGTCGTGCTGTGGGTGATGTTCGCCGTGAACGTGATCGGCACCATCATCAAGCGCAAGGAAGAGGCAGATGTACGTGGCGCTCTGGTACGTGCTCGCGACCGTCGTCGCCGTCGCGGTGCTCTACCTCGTGAACAACCTGTCGATCCCGGCGGGCCTCACGAAGAGCTACCACCTGTTCGCGGGCGCGAACTCCGCCAACGTCGAGTGGTGGTACGGCCACAACGCCGTCGGCTTCGTCTTCACGACGCCGATCCTGGCGATGTTCTACTACTTCCTCCCGAAGTCGACGGGGCTGCCCATCTTCAGCCACCGCCTCTCCATCGTCGCCTTCTGGTCGCTCGTGTTCGCGTACCTGTGGACCGGCGCGCACCACCTCGTCTACACGCCGATCCCGGACTGGCTCCAGACGCTCGGCATCATCTTCACGATCTTCCTGATCGCGCCGAGCTGGGGCTCGGTCGTGAACGGCTACTACACGGTGGGGCAGGACTGGTCGAAGATGCGGTCGAACTACCTGACCAAGTTCTTCGTCCTCGGCATCACCTTCTACGGCCTGCAGACGGTGCAGGGCCCGACGCAGGCGTTCCGCGTCGTCTCCCAGCTCATCCACTACACCGACTGGGTCCCCGGCCACGTCCACATGGGCACGATGGGCTGGGTGACGATGGTGACGACGGCCTCGATCTACTACGTCATCCCGAGGATCTACGGGACCGAGATCTACTCCGAGAAGATCGCGAACACGCACTTCTGGCTGGTGCTCGTGGGCCAGCTCCTCTTCTCGATCACGATGTGGATCACCGGCATCCGCCAGGGCTGGATGTGGAAGGCGACCGACGCGAACGGGAAGCTCCTCTACCCGAACTACATCGACACGGTCGTCGACAACTACCCGATGTGGCAGGCCCGCACGTTCGCCGGCGTCATCTTCGCGGTGGGCATGCTCTTCTTCGTCTACAACGTGATCATGACCATCCGTAAGGGCCGCGCCCTCGAGGCGGCGGCGCCCGCGGCGGCCTCGGCGGCGTAGGGGGAGACGACCATGGCCAACAAGATCTACTCGCAGCCGGTCCTCTTCACGGTCCTCGTCGCGGTGACGGTGCTCGTCGGGTCCATCGTCACGATGGCGTACCCGATCTTCCGGCAGGACATGCAGCAGAAGGTGCCGGGCCTGAAGCCGCTCGGCGCCCTCGAGCTCGCCGGGCGCGACGTGTACCAGCGCGAGAGCTGCAACGCCTGCCACACGCAGACGGTCCGCCCGCTCCGCTCCGAGATCGTCCGGTACAAGGGCAGCCGCGCCGAGGTCCCGGGCGCGCGCTACTCGCTCGCCGGCGAGTTCGCCTACGACCACCCGTTCCTGTGGGGCTCGAAGCGCACCGGCCCCGACCTCGCGTTCGAGGGCTGGATCAAGCCGTCGAGGGACTGGCAGGCCCAGCACCTCGAGAACCCGCAGGCGCTCGTGCCGCGCTCCAACATGCCGGCCTACGCGTTCCTGAAGCGGGAGTCGATCGACGCCGCCGAGCTCCAGGCGCACATGCGCGCGCTCCGGACCGTCGGCGTGCCGTACACCGACGAGGACATCGCCGGCGCGCCCGCCGCGGTGGGCGGCAGGAACGAGCTCGACGCGCTCGTCGCCTACGTCGTCTCGCTCGGCAAGGCGGTCGACCGCTCGAAGAAGCCCACCTCCATCGACCTCGCCGAGGCGAACCCGCTCGCCGGCAACGCCGAGGCCGCGAAGCGCGGCCGCCGGGTCTTCGAGGACAACGGCTGCGCGGCCTGCCACGGCGAGGAGGGCGAGGGCATCGACGGCGTCGCCCCGAGCCTCATCGACGACCGGTTCCTCGAGGTCGCCGGCGACATGCCCGACGCGGCCTACGTCGGCATGATCACCTTCGGCAGCGACGCGAAGCCCGCGCTCGGCCGCCCCGGCCGCGCCGACGGCGGCATGCCCGCCGCGGAGCTCGCCGAGGACGACGCCTGGGCGCTCGTCACCTGGCTGCGCGCGCACAAGCGGCACGAGGAAGCCGATCACGGCGGCACCACCCACGGAACGGGGAAGGAGTAGGCCATGGCCGATCTCGACCTGAACGACGATCTCTCGAAGTTCGAGGCCAAGGAGACCTCCCACAAGGTGCCGGTGGGCTGGGCGATCCTGTTCTGGGGCCTCGTGCTCTGGATGCCCTACTACCTGTGGACCAACTCGCCGGCGCTCGGTGGCTGGTCGCAGGCCCAGGACGCCGACGGCGGCGGCGCGGCCTTCGGCTCGAACCTCGTCGCCACGCTCGCGTTCACGATCCTGCCGTCCCTGGCCGCGCTCGGGCTCTGGGTCATGTTCGCGACGAAGAAGAAGAAGGTCTAGGCTCGGCGCCATGACCCCGGACGTCGCCTACCTCGTCTTCGGCATCACGCTCGTGGTGCTCCTCGTCGGCATCACGGCCGTCTCGTACTCGCGACGCCGCAAGGACCGGGTCGAGGCGCCGAAGTACAAGATGCTCGAGGATGACGACCGGTAGGCTCCACCGCTGGCGCCGCGTCGCAGGGGCAGCCCAGGCCGCCGCCTGGTTCGGGCTGCCCTTCGTGACCGTCGGCGGGGAGAGCGCGCTCCGCCTCGACGTCCCGACGGGCCGGCTCCACGCGTTCGGCGCGTCGTTCGTGCTCGGAGAGGCCTGGGTGGTGCTGCTCGCCACCCTGGTCCTCACCTTCCTGTTCCTCGCGGTCACCTTGCTCGCCGGCCGCGTCTGGTGCGGCTGGGGCTGCCCGCAGACGGTGCTGGGCGACGTCACCCGCTGGATCGAGCCCGAGCAGCGAAAGCTGCCTCGGCGCTGGCGCCGGCCCGCCGGGTTCGCGCTCACGGCGCTCGTCTCGCTCGCGGTGGGCGCCGCGGTCGTCTGGTACTTCGTCCCCCCCGGCGACTTCTTCCGGGGGCTCCTCGCCGGCACGCTCCCGGCGCCCGCCCTGTGGGGCTGGCTCGTCACCGCCGGCGTCCTCTTCCTCGACCTCGCGTTCCTGCGCGCGGACTTCTGCGCCACCGCCTGCCCGTACGCGAAGCTGCAGGGCGTCCTCTTCGACCGGCACACCCTCGTCGTCGCCTACGACCGGCGACGCGACGCGGACTGCGTCGACTGCCGCGCGTGCGTGCGGGTCTGCCCGACCGGCATCGACATCCGGGACGGCCTGCAGATGGGCTGCATCGCCTGCGGGCAGTGCATCGACGCCTGCCAGCCCATCATGGCGAAGCTGAAGCGCGCCCCCGACCTCGTGGGCTACGCGCACGGCGAGTTCGGCCAGCCGCCGCGCCCGCTCCGGCCCGTGGTGGCGGCGCTCGCCGGCGCGACGGTGCTCCTCGCCCTCCTGCTCGGGGTGATCGTCGCCCGCCGGCCGCTCCTCACCGTCGACGCCATGGCCGACGCCGCCTTCCGCACCCGCCGCGCGGCGGACGGGCGCGTGCTCGCCGCCTACTCGGTGGCGCTCGAGAACCGCGGCCGCGCCGCCGCGGACGTGTCGCTCGCGATGGCCGCGGGCGGCGAGGCGCTCGAGCTCCACCCGGCGACGCTCTCCCTCGCGGCCGGCGAGCGGCGGCAGTTCCGCGTGGTCGCCACGGCGCGTACACTCGCGCCCGGCCTCGCGCACGGCGAGCTCGTCGCCGAGGCCCGCTGGTCGGACGCTCACCCCCCGGAGCGCCGGTCTCGCCCGCTCGCGATCACGACCCCCGGGGCGCACTGAAGGAGCGGCCCCGATGCGGAACCCGACCCTCAACGTCGTCGTCGCGGTGGCCACCGTGGGGGCGCTGGGCACCGTGGCCCTCACGATGTGGGTCGGCTCGAAGGTGCGCGAGGAGACGGTCGTCGCGAAGCCCTACGAGGAGGGGCTGCGCCAGGGCGCCGACCGCGCCGCCCGCGAGCGGCTCCGCTGGGACGTGAAGGTCGAGGGTGGGGCGGTCGCCGCGGGCGCGGGCACCATCACCTTCGCGGTGCTCGACGGCGCCGGGAGGCCCCTCGACGGCGCCGAGGTCGAGGTCGCGCTCTCCCGCCCGGACACCTCGCGCGACGTGAAGCGCGCGAGGGCGGTCGCGATCGGGCCGGGCCGCTGGGCGGCCGACACCGGCGTGTCCGGCCGGGGCGAGTGGCTCGTGACGTTCGACGTCTCGAAGGGGCCCGACCGCCTGCGCATCGAGAAGGCCGTCCGCTCCGCCGACGCCTGCGACCTCGGCGCCGGCCCCTGCACGCTGCCCGCCGGCGACGCCGAGCTGACGCTCGAGCTCGGGCCCCGGCCCCTGAAGGCCATGGCCTCGCTCGCGGCCGTCGCGCGCCTCGCCGCGGGCGGCAAGCCCGTCGCGGGCGCCGCGGTCAAGGTGACGCTCGCGATGCCCGGCATGGAGATGGGCCCGAACGTCGTCGTCCTGAGGGAGGACGCGCCGGGGCGCTACGTGGGCGCGGCGACGGTGGTCCGCTGCATGTCCGGACGGAAGGACTGGGAGGCCATCGTGGAGGTGACCTTGCCCGGCCGGGCCGGGGCCGGCCAGGCTGCGCCGCTCGAGGCGACGCGCACCGCGCGGTTCCCGTTCGAGGTGGTCGAGTGAGCGGGGCCGTCGCGTGACCGACGCCGTCGCGATGGCGCTCGCCACCGGGTTCCTCGGTGGCTTCGGCCACTGCATCGGCATGTGCGGGCCGCTCGTCGGCGCGATGGTGCTGTCGGCGGGGAGCCCGGCCGCCGCGGGCCAGGCCGCCGGCGGGCGCGCCGCCGCGGCGCACGCGCTGAGGGGCCAGCTCGCGTACCACGCCGGGCGGATCACCACGTACACCGTGCTCGGCGGGATCCTCGGGCTGACCGGCGCGTTCGTGAACGTCGCCGGCCGGCTCGCGGGCCTCTCGCAGGCGGTCGCGGTCGTCGCCGGGATCTTCATGATCCTGCTCGGCCTCGGGGCGTCCGGCGCCTCCGGGCTCCTGAGGCGGCTCGAGGCCGAGGCCTCGGGCCGGCTCCTGCGCAAGGTGCGCGGGGTGCTCGGCGCCGCGCCCGGGAGCCTCTACCCGGCGGGCCTCGCGCTCGGGTTCCTGCCGTGCGGCCTCTCGTGGACCGCGTTCCTCGGGGCCGCGGGCACGGGCAGCCTCGGCGAGGGGCTCGCCCTGTCGCTCGCCTTCGGGCTCGGGACCCTCCCGGCCCTGCTCGCGGCGGGCGCGGCCGGGGCGTGGCTCTCGGTGAAGGCGCGGGGCGTGCTGTACCGGCTCGGCGGCGTCCTCGTGGCGGCCATGGGCGTGCCTCTTCGTCTGGCGCGGGCTGCACGGGTGAGCGAGCCGGGGTGCGCACACTGCCTGTTGCCGGTCCCGCCGCACGACGCGGTGCGGGCGGTCGTCGGCGGCGTGGAGCGCGTGTTCTGCTGCGTGGGGTGCCGCGGCGTCTTCGAGCTGGTCCACGCCGAGGGGCTCGGGAGCTACTACGCCTCGCGGAGGTGGGAGGGGCCCGGCCAGGCGGTGTCGTCGCTGCCGGAGCCGGACCTCGCCGCCATCCGGGAGGCCGTGCGCCACGGCGGCGGCGCCGAGGCGGGCATGGCGGCAGGGAACACGGTCGAGGTGGACGTCTACATCGACGGGATCCACTGCGCCTCCTGCGTCTGGCTGAACGAGCGGATGCTGCAGAAGACGCCCGGCGTCTCCTACGCGCGGGTGAACTACGCGACGCACAAGGCGAGCATCCGGTTCGATCCCGCCGCGGCGCCGCTCGAGGTGGTGCTGGGGCGGATCCGCGCCGCGGGGTACGTGCCGAAGCCCTGGAGCGAGGGCGGGCAGGCGGAGGCGCGGCGGGCGGAGGTGCGGGACCTGCTCGTGCGGCTCGGGACGGCGGGGTTCCTCGCCTCGCAGCTCATGATCTACCAGGCGGCGCTCTACGCCGGGTACTTCCAGGACATCGACGCGGCGACGCGCCGGCTGATGGAGTGGATCTCGCTCGGCCTCACGCTGCCGGTGCTGCTCTACGCCGGCGCGCCGTTCCTCCGCGCGACCTGGGCGGGCCTGAAGCACCTGTCCTTCGGGATGGACGCGCTCGTCGTCATCGGCTCCTGGGCGGCGCTCGGCTACAGCCTCTGGCAGATGGCGCGCGGGGGCGAGGTCTACTTCGACACCGCGACGATGATCCCGACGCTCGTGCTCGTGGGCCGCTACATCGAGGCCGCCGCGAAGGGCCGGGCGAGCGAGGCGGTGGCCCGGCTCTCGGCGCTCGCGCCGCGCGAGGCGCGCCGGCTGGAGCGCTGCGTGGACGGCGCCGAGGTGGTCCGCGCCGTCGCGGTCGCCTCGCTCGCGCCGGGCGACCTCGTGCGGGTGGTGCCCGGCGAGCGCGTGCCGGTGGACGGGGTCGTGCGGGCGGGCGCCTCGGAGGTGGACGAGTCGCTCCTGACCGGCGAGTCGCGGCCGGTCGGGAAGCGCCCGGGCGCCGCGGTGGTCGGCGGGACGCTGAACGGCCACGGCGCGCTCGACGTGGAGGTGACCCGCACCGGCAACGACACGGTGCTCGCCGGCATCGTGCGGGCGGTCGAGGAGGCCCAGGTCAAGAAGCCCCGCATCCAGGCGGTGGCGGACCGCGTGGTCGGGGTCTTCGTGCCGGCGATGCTGGTGCTCGCGGCGGGGACGGTCGCGGTCTGGCTCGCGCGCGGCGCGCCGGTGGAGCAGGCGGTGATGACCGGCATCGCGGTCGTGGTCATCGCCTGCCCGTGCGCGCTCGGGCTCGCGACGCCGGTCGCCATCATCGTCGCGACCGGGCTCGCCACGACGCGCGGGATCCTCATCCGCGGGGGCGACGTGCTCGAGCGGGCGGGGAGGGTCACCGACGCGCTCCTCGACAAGACGGGCACGATCACCCGCGGCAGGCCGGAGCTCGTGGCGGTGGTGCCGGTGGGCGGGGCGGCGCGCGACGGCGGGCAGGGGGCCCTCGCGCTCGCCGGCGCCGTCGAGGCGCGCAGCGAGCACCACCTCGGGCGGGCGATCGTCGCGGCCGCGCGCGCGGCGGGGCCGGCCGGAGGTGGGGCCGATTCCGGCCGCCCGGCGCTCGAGGTCGCCCGCTTCGCGGCCATCCCGGGCCGCGGCGTCGAGGCCGAGGTGGACGGCCGGCCGGTCCTCGTCGGCAACCGGGCGCTGCTCGCCGAGCGGGGCGTCGCCCTGGGCGACGCGGAGCAGGCGGCCGCGCGCGGGCTCGAGGCCGAGGGCCGCACCGTCGCGTTCCTCGCGCGGGGGGGCCGGGTCGAGGCGCTCCTCGCCGTCGCGGACGTCGTGCGCGACGAGGCGCCCGCGGCCGTCGCGGCGCTGCGCGGGGCCGGGATCGCGGCGCGGATCGTGAGCGGCGACCACCCGGTGACCACCGCCGCGGTCGCAAGCGGGCTCGGGCTCGAGGCGGTCGCCGAGGCGACGCCGGTCGACAAGCGCGAGGTGGTCGCGCGGCTCCAGGCGCGCCGGCGGCGGGTGCTCTTCGTGGGCGACGGGATCAACGACGCGCCCGCGCTGTCGCAGGCCGACGTGGGCGTCGCGATGGGGCGCGGGACCGACGTGACGCTCGAGAGCGCGGACGCCGTGCTCGTGCGCGACGACCTCCGGCTGCTCGGGGAGCTCGTGACGCTCTCCCGGAAGACGACGCGCGTCATCCACCAGAACGTGTTCTGGGCGTTCGCCTACAACGTGACCGCGATCCCGCTCGCGATGATGGGCCTGTTGCACCCCATCGTGGCCGCCGCCGCGATGGCGGCGAGCTCGGTCATCGTGGTCCTCAACTCGGCGCGCCTGAAGGGCGCGCTGCGGTAGGAGTTCGACGTGAACCTCGCCGGCCTCATCCTCCTGTCGCTCGGCCTCGGCCTCGGGGCGTGGGCGTTCTTCATGTGGACGGTGAAGAGCGGCGCAGTACGAGGACCCCGAGGGCGCGAAGTACCGGATGCTCGAGGAGGACGAGGGGGTGCCGGAGCCGCGGGAGGGGAAGGGCGGCGGGGAAGGCGAGGGGAAGAAGTAGCTGCTCCCCTCACATCCTCCCGCACCCGTGCCTGCCCGGGCCGGCCGCGTACACCGCCGCGTCCGCCTCCCGCCGCAGGAGGTCCATGCCGGCGTCGCACGGGCCGGACCGCAGCGCCGCGGGCACCCGCACCTCGGCGCGGGTGTTCGGCGGCACCTCCACCTCGAGCCCGGCGCCCCGCCGCCACCGCACGGCGGCGCGGCCGTGGGGCGTCTCGAGCGAGGCGGCGGCTCGGTCGATCCCCGCGGAGGGCACGAACGGCGCGACGCGCAGGCGGCGATAGCCGGGCTCGAGCGGCGCGAGCCCGGCGAGGTCCGCGACCAGCCAGTCCACGACCGAGCCCAGGAACGCGTGATTGCGCGAGCGCTCGTCGCCGCCCCAACCCTCCCAGAGCGTGTCCGCGCCCAGCGCGCCGACGAGGTGACCCCAGCTCGGGTAGGTGGTCTGGAGCGCGAGCCGCACGGCGAGGTCGCCGTGGCCGTACGCGGTGAGCACGGGGAGGAGCACCTTCGTCCCGTACGCGCCGGTCGCGAGGTGGTCGCCCCGCGCGGCGACGTCGGCGGCGATCCCGTCCACCACCGCCTGGGCGCGCCCCTCGGGCACGATCCCCCACGCGACCGCGACCGCGTTCGAGGCCTGGCGGTACGGCGCGCCCTCCGCCTGGTAGACGCCCCGCGCCGGGTCGAAGAAGCGCGCGTTCACCGCCGCCGCGACCCGGTCGGCGAGCGCGTCGTACGCGGGCGCCTCCCCGGGCCTGCCGAGCGCGCGGCAGCTCGCGGCGAAGGTGCGCGCCTCGTGCGCCAGCGCCGCGCTCGCGAGGAGCGCGTCGTCCGACCCGGCGCCGGGGTTCAGCCAGTCGCCGTAGGTGTGGCCGGTCCAGAGCGAGCCGGTGGGCTCGACGAGGGCCGCGGCGCGATCGACCCAGCGCCGCGCGAGGTCGTGGTTCTCCTCGAGCACGCGGAGGTCGCCGCGCTCCAGGTAGAGGTCCCACGCGAGGAGCACGTGCACGCCCGACCAGAGCGGGTCGTCGAGGTACGGCGCGAACGGGCCCGCGCCCGGCCAGGGCACCATGACGCCGAGCGCCCCGTCGGCGCGCTGCGCGTCGCGCCAGTCGGCGAGCCACTTCTCGTGGAACCGCTCCACGTCGAGGGAGAGCAGCGCCGACCGCCCCCACAGCCAGCCGTCCGCCGCCCACCCCGACTTCTCGTACTGCGGCGAGTCGGTGGGGATCGACTGCAGGTTGTGCTCGACGGTGCGCCGCTGCGCGGCCCAGATCGCGTCGAGGAGCGGGCTCGAGCTCTCGAACGCGCCGGTGCGCGCGACGTCGGCGTGGACGACGCGGCCCTCGAGCGCCACGACCTCGGGGTCGCCGCGGACCTCCACGTAGCGGAACCCGTGCCAGGTGAAGCGCGGCTCCCAGCGCTCCTCGGCGCCGCCGCCCGCGAGGACGTACGTGTCCTCCTGCGGACCCGCGTACATCACCGAGGCGTCGACCGCGCCGCCGGGGGCGAGCTTCTCGCCGTAGCGCAGCGTCACGGCCTCGCCGCGGAGCCCTCGCACCGTGACGCGCGCCCAGCCGGCCGTCACCCGGCCGAGATCGAAGACCCGCACGCCGGGCGCGGGCGAGGTGACGGCGACCGGCGCGAGCGTCTCGACGACGCGCACCGCCGGGCCCATCCGCGCGCGGAGCGCGCCGCGCGGTCCCGCCACCTCCTCGGCGGGCGCCCACCCGCCGTCGTCGAAGCCGGGATCCATCCAGCCCGCCGGCTCCTCCCGCGCGTCGTGCCGCTCGCCGGTCCGCACGCCGTCGCTGCGCGTGGGGCCGTCGGCGACGCGCCAGCTCCCGTCGCTCACGACGCGGATCGTCTCGCCGGTCGTGAGCGTGACGTCGAGCTGGACGAGGAGCGCGTGCGGCGCGTTCCAGGCCGCCTGGTTCCAGCCGTAGCCGTCGAGGCCGGAGGTCGCGTAGAACCCGCGCCCGAGCCGCACCGCGAGCGCGTGCGCGCCGGCGCCGAGCAGCGAGGTCACGTCGTACGTGTCGTAGGCGACGCGCCGGTCGTACCCGGTGAACGCGGGGCCGAGCACGTCGTCCCCCACGCGCGCGCCGTCGATCGCGACCTCGTGGAGCCCGAGCCCGCAGATCCGCAGCACCGCGTGGGCGGCGGGCGCGGCGAGCGTGAAGGTCCTGCGGAGGAGCGGGGAGGGCGTGATCCGGACGGTGAGGCCGGGCCGGGGCTCGTCCCGCCCGATTCCACCGGGCGGTGAAGCCGGCCGGCTCCGGGGCGGTCTCGAAGCGCGCCCGGGCGCTCGGGCTCGACCAGCGCCCCGCGCCGTCCGCCGCGCGGACGCTCCAGGAGTGCGCCGTCCCCGGAGCGAGCGGAGGCCCCGCGTAGGCGACCCGGGTGGCGTCGCTCCGGACGGCGCCGCTCGACCAGAATCGCCTCGCCGCCGGGCTCGCGCCGCACGTCGAGCGCGTACGCGGTCTGGCGCGCGCCCGCGCCGCCCGGCGCGAGGCGCCAGGCGAGCCGCGGCGCGGCGACGTCCACCGAGAGCGGCGCCACCTCGCCCTCGGTGGTGAGCCCGACCGGGAGGGCCGCCGGGTCGCGAGCGCACGCCGAGGCGAGCAGGATCGCGGCGAGGGAGAGCGGGCGGTGCACGAGGCTTCGTACCACCCTGGCGCGATCTCCGGGTGCGGCACGATCGCCGCGGGCGCGCGCCTAGAACGTCACGACCGGCCCGCGCGACCGCTCCGGGAGCGCCGGGGTCTCGACGATCCCGCGCTGCTGGAGGAAGCCCGCGAGCTTGCGGTCGGTCTGGCCGATGTGCGCCCAGAGCCAGTCGCCGATCCACCCGCGGAGCTTCTGGGTGAGGTCGGCGGTGGCGCCCTGCGCGCCGAACGACGCCTGGAGGTCCTGGTACGTCTTGATGAAGCGCTGGTGGGCGGCCTTGTGCATCGGGTAGTCGGGGTACCCGGTCTGCTCCATCAGCGTCTGCTCCATGCCGAAGTGGTCGACGCAGTAGACGCCGAGGAAGTCGAAGAGGCGGCCGATCTCGGCGCTGCGCCCCGACCGCACCGCGTCGAGGAGCTGGCCGAGGCGGCGGAACAGCTCCTGGTGCTGCGTGTCGATGTCGTGGTGGCCGACGGCGATGGCCGGCGTCCACACCAGCGTGGAGTCGTCGTCCTCGTCGTCCGAGCGCGTGCCGTTGCCCCCGACGACGAGCGCCTTCTGCTCGCGGTCGAGCTGGAAGCTCGACACCATCTCGGCGAGCTCGTCGGCCTGGGCGGAGAGCTCGGAGGCGGCCGAGGAGGACTCCTCCGCCGACGCCGCGTTCTGCTGGGTGACCTTGTCCATCTCGGAGACGGCCTTCGAGACCTGGTCGATGCCGGACTTCTGCACCTTCGCCGCCGAGGCGATGGTGTCGACGATCTGGGAGACCTTGCCGATGCCCGAGACGATGTCGGCGAGCTTCGTCGTGACCTGCCGGGACATCTCCTCGCCGTGGCCCGCCTGCGTGACCGACTGCTTGATGAGCCCCTCGGTCTTCTGCGCCGCCTCCTTCGCGCGCAGCGCGAGCGAGCGGACCTCCTCGGCGACGACCGCGAAGCCGCGCCCGGCCTCGCCGGCGCGCGCGGCCTCGACCGCGGCGTTGAGGGCGAGCAGGTTGGTCTGGAACGCGATCTCGTTGATGTCCTTGATGATCTGCGAGGTGCTCTCGGCGGAGGCGCGGATGCGGTTCATCGTGGCCTGCATCTCGTCCATCGACTTCGCGCCGTCCTCCGCCGAGGTGCGGGCCTCGCGCGCGAGCGCGTTCGCCTTCTGCGCGTCGCCGGCGGCCTGCTCGGTGATGGATGTGACCGACACCAGGCTCTCGGAGGAGGCCTGGATGGCGGCCGCCTGCTCGGACGCGCCCGCCGCGACCGCCTGCGAGGACGCCGCGATCTGCGTGGCCGCAGAGGAGACCTGCTCGGTGCCACCCGCCACCTGCAGGAGCGCGTCGTGGAGCGCCTGCGCGGTCGCGTTCGTGGAGCGCTTGATGCGGGCGTGCTCGCCGCGGTAGGCGCCGGTCACGCGCGCCTTCAGGTTGCGCTTCGCGAGCTCCGAGAGGACCTTGTCCGCCTCCGCCACCGGCGCGATCACCGCGTCGAGCGTGCGGTTCATGCCGTCCATGATCGCGGCGAAGTCGCCCTGGTGCGCCTTCGCGTCGGCCCGCATCGAGAGGTGGCCGTTGACCGCGCCGTCCACGAGCGCGGAGCTGTCGTTGACCAGCCGGGTGATCGCGGCGATCGAGGTGTTGAGGCTCTCCCGCACCTTCCTGAAGTCGCCCCGCCATTCCTCGGTGATGGGTGAGGGCACGTCGCCGCGGGAGATCCGGTCGAAGGCGTCGGCCGCCTTCTGGAGCGGGCCCACGAGCGCGTCGAGCGTGGCGTTGACGCCCTCGACGATCTTCCTGAAGTCGCCGCGGTGCCGGGTCGCGTCGGCGCGCACCTCGAGCCTGCCCGCGATCGCCCCGTCGGCGAGCGCGCGGGTGTCGGCGACGAGCGCGTTGACCGAGTCGATGCAGGCGTTGAGGTTCTCGTTCAGCACGGCGAACTCGCCGCGCGCCTCGCCCTGCATGCGGGGCGGGAGCTCGCCGCGGGAGATGGCCGCGACGACCTGCGCGGAGGCCTGCAGCGGCCGCACGAGCGCGTCGAGCATGCCGTTGATGCCGGCGACGACCTTGTTGTTGGCGCCCTTGAACAGGGCGGCGTTGCCGCGGACGTCGAGCTTGCCCTCGACGGCGCTCGCGAGCAGGCGGTCGATCTCCCTGCCGCGCGCCAGCACCATCGAGACGACCTCGTTGAGGTCGTCCCTGAGGGCGTCGAAGTCGCCCTGGTACCGGGCGGTGACCGGCGTGAGCGGCTGGCCGTTCGCGATGTCGCCGATGACGCGGGCGGCCTCGCGGATGGGCGCCTCGAACGCGTCGAGGGTGTGGTTGAGGCCGGCGACGAGCGGCCGGAACTCCTCGTCGACCGCCTCCGGCCGGGCCCGGTACGACAGCTGCCCGCGCGAGATCGCCGCCTCCGCGAGGGAGAGCTGGCCGCCGAGCGCGCCGAAGGTGCGGCGCAGCCTGAGGTCGATCCGCCAGGCCGCGACGCCCGTCAGCGCGAGGATCGCGAGCCCGAGGGCGACGCGCTCGAGGCGGCCCAGCTCGACGAACGTGAGGACCGCGAAGCCGAGGCCGAACAGGCCGATCAGGAGGAGGATGCGCGTGCGGAGGGTCATGGGTTGAGTCCGTCCAGCCGTGGCCGCGCGCCGTGGTGGCCGCGGTGGGGCAGGGTGCGCGTGAGCGTTGCACGAGCGGAGCCAGCGAGACCCCGGGCGCGCGGAGGCGGAGTCGCGTCCCGGCGGGGGGTTATGCGTGTCGGGTCTTCACCGGGCGCGGGCGTAAGGTTCGACCGCCCGAACCCGGGGTTGCATAGACCCGGTTCCGTGGACCCTCGCGCCGGGCGCGCCGCACCGCGCCGCGCCGGGTTCGGGGGTACCTTCTCCCCATGCCCCGCGTCGCCGCGATCGAGGTCGTCGAGGACTACACCCACCGTGCCCGCCTGGACGAGGGGTTCCTGCGCCTGAAGCGCCTCACCGCGCGCAACCGCCACGCCGACGGCACGTGCTCGCGCACCTACCCGATCGATCTCGTGGACCGCCCGACGCTCGACGCCGTCGCGGTCTGCGTCTGGGCTCGGACCGCGGCCCGCACCGGCGCCCCGGGGGACGGCATCGAGGTCCTCACCCGCCGCGGCCTCAGGCCGGCGGCGTACTTCCGCCGCGGCCGGACGCCGGTGCTGCCGGAGCCCGAGTACCTGCTCGTGGAGGAGCTCGTCGCCGGCGTGCTCGAGCCGGGCGAGCTCGGCTTCGAGGCGCTGCAGCGGCGCGGCGCCGACGAGCTGCACGAGGAGGCCGGCCTCACCGTCGAGCCCTCGCGCCTCCTGAGGCTGGGCGGGCCCTTCTTCCCGCTGCCGGGCATCGTCTCCGAGAAGATCCACCTCCTCGAGGTGGAGGTGGAGAAGCCGAACGTTGGACCGGATACCTACGACGCGCCGGGCCCCGGGGACGGTTCACCCCTGGAGGAGGGCGCCCTGCTGACCTGGCGCGGCCTCGGGGCTGCCCTGAGCGCCTGCGAGGCGGGCGAGATCGAGGACGCGAAGACGGAGCTGGCGCTGCGAAGGCTGGCCTCCAGGCTCGCCGTCCCTTAGAACGGGGACATGGCCAAGCAGGGGGGGCGCCGTCCGCGCACGCGGACCGAGCGCGACACGATGGGCGAGCTGCGCGTCCCGGCGGCGGCGCTCTACGGCGCGCAGACGGCGCGCGCGGTCGAGAACTTCCCGATCTCCGGGCTCGTCGCCCACCCGGCGTTCGTGGACGCGACGGTGCGGATCAAGATCGCCGCCGCGCGTGCGAACGCGAGGCTGGGCCTGTTACCTAGGGTGAAGGCGCGCGCCATCGAGGCGGCCGCGCGGGAGGTGCTCGCCGGCCACCACCGCGAGCAGTTCGTCGTCGACGTGTACCAGGCCGGCGCCGGCACCTCGCACCACATGAACGTCAACGAGGTGCTCGCGAACCGGGCCGCCGAGCTCCTCGGGCGGACGCGCGGGGACCGCGCGGCGGTCGACCCGAACGACGACGTCAACATGGCGCAGTCGACGAACGACGTCGTGCCGACCGCGATCCGGCTCGCCGCCCTGGAGCTCGCGCCGCCGCTGCTCGCCGCGCTCTCCGACCTCGCCGGCACCTTCGAGAAGAAGGCGAAGGCCTGGGACCGCGTGGTGAAGTCGGGCCGCACGCACCTCATGGACGCGACGCCCATCCGGCTCGGCCAGGAGGTCTCGGGCTGGGCGGCGGCGGTCCGGAACGCCGCGCGGCGGATCCGCGACGTGCTCCCGGAGCTCTCGCTCGTCGGCCTCGGCGGCACCGCCGTCGGCACCGGCGTGAACGCCCACCCGCGCTACGCCGCGCTCGCCGCGAAGGAGCTGGAGAAGCTCACCGGCATCCCGCTGCAGCCGCACCCGAACCCGTTCTACGCGATGCAGTCGCTCGCGCCCTTCGCGGCGCTCTCGGGCGCGCTCCGGGTCGCCGCGCTCGAGCTCGTGCGCCTGTCGGGCGACGTGCGGCTCCTCGGGAGCGGCCCGGCCACCGGGCTCGGCGAGCTCCGGCTGCCGGCGGTCCAGCCCGGCTCGTCGATCATGCCGGGCAAGGTGAACCCCTCGATGGCCGAGATGCTCTCGATGGTGTCGTACCAGGTCATCGGCCTCGACGGCGCCATCGCCTGGGCCGCCGCGGCGGGCCAGCTCGAGCTCAACGTCATGATGCCGCTCGTGGCCTTCGACCTCTGCCACGCGATGGAGGTGCTCGCCGCCGCGGTGCACACGTTCGACCACCGCTGCGCCCGCGGGCTCGAGGCCGACACCGCTCGCTGCAATGACTACGCGGAGCGGACGGTGAGCCTCG
This sequence comes from Anaeromyxobacteraceae bacterium, assembly GCA_047602405.1. Taxonomy (GTDB): domain Bacteria; phylum Myxococcota; class Myxococcia; order Myxococcales; family Anaeromyxobacteraceae; genus Anaeromyxobacter. Next base: position 2,939,512 of record JASGHJ010000002.1, on the reverse strand, counting down.
CGACCGCGCTCGCCCCACGGATCGGGTATGTCCGTGCCGCGGAGATCGTGAAGACCTCGCTGTCGAGCGGCCGTGGGATTCGCGAGGTGGCCGTGGAGACCGGTACGCTGCGTTCGGCGGAGGCGCGCCGGGTCCTGGATCCCGCGCGGCTCACGAAGCCGGGGAGGGCCTGAGGGGGCGGATGCGGCGCATCGGCGACATGCTGCTCGCGAGGAACGCGTGCACGCTCGAGGGCCTCCACGCGGCCCTCGAGAACCAGGTGCTGTTCGGCGGCCGCCTGGGCACGAACCTCATCGAGGCGGGCGCCGTGCGCGAGGAGGACCTCGCCGAGGTGCTGGGGGCGAAGTACGGCGTGCCCTGGCTCGCGGGCGACGACCTCACCCCCGACCCGGCCGCGCTCGCGCTCGTGCCGGCCGACCTCGCCGACCGCTGCAACGCGGTGCCGTACCGGGTCGAGGGCCGGCGGCTCACCGTCTGCTGCATCGAGCCCGGGGCGCTGGGCCTGCTCGACGAGATCTCCTTCGTGTCAGGCAAGCAGGTGGCGCCGGCGGTGGTCACCGAGACCCGCCTCGCGCACCTGCTCCGCGCGCACTACCGGGTGGACCGCCACCTGCGCGCGGTGGCGATGCGCTCCGGGATCCTCCGGCCGCGCGCGCCCTCCGAGGCGCCCGGCGCCGCGCGCGCGCCGCGGGCCCGCGCGTTCGACGCCGTGACCGGGCAGGTGGTCGATCAGGATGGCCCGGCGCTGCTCGGCCTCGCCGGCGAGGACGAGGAGCCGGTGGTGGCCCCGCCGGCCGGCCGGGCCCTCGTGGACGCGCCCACGCCGCCGCTCCCCGGCGGCGTGCCGGCGCTCGACCTCTCCGGGCCCGGGGAGGCCGAGGACGCGCCGCTCGAGGGGGAGCCCGTGGAGGCCCCGCCGCCGCGCGGCCGCCCGGAGCCGCCGCCGCTCGAGCTGCCCTCCTTCACCCGCGACCTCCTGGCGAAGCTCGCGCTCGACCGCGGCGAGCCGCCCGCCGTGCCGGTGCGTCCGGGCGAGCCCCCGGCCGAGTGGCCGGTGGACCTGCAGGTCTCGCTCACCGCCATGGCGGCCGCCCGCGACCGCGAGGCCGTGCTCGGCATCCTGCTCCGCCACGCCGCCGGCCGGTTCTACCGGACCGTGCTCTTCCGCCTCGACAACGGCCTCGCGTGCGCCATCGACGGCCGGGCCCCGGGGGTCGGCGCCGAGGCGCTCCGCACGCTCCTCCTCCCGCTCGGCGACCCGGGCATCGTCTCGGCCGCGGTCCTCCACGGCATGACGGTCGACGGGCCGCTCGCGCACGTCGAGGCCGACTGGAAGCTCGTCCAGGCCATCGGCGGCGGCCCGCCGCTGGGCGGGGTGGCGGTGCCGATCCTCTGCGACGGACGGATCGTGAACGTGCTCTACGCGGACCGCGGGCCCGGGGGCGCGCACGACCGGGCGTCGGCGGACGATCTCGGGAAGGTCGCGGAGGCGGCCGGAAGGCGGTATGACCAGCTCCCTGGACGGGAGTGAATGGCCGCCACCATCTTCTACTTCATGCTGCCCGACGACGAGCGCGCGCTGTTCCGCGTCCTCGCGCGGCGCGAGCTCACGCTCTACCCCGAGCTCATCCCCCCCGGCTTCGCGCCGATCCCCGTGCACGAGGACTCCGTCGAGCGCCTCGGCGACGCCTCGAGCTGGTACATGGCGGCCGAGCGCCTCGGGCCGGTGATCGTCCACCCGGTGAAGCGCGGCCCGGACCGCGGGATGCTCGTCATCGAGGAGATCCCGTCGCCGGTCTTCCACTACGAGCGCTCGGTGCCGAACGAGAAGGGCGAGCTCGTCCAGGGCCGGCTCTGGGCCGAGCTCGACGTCAGCGACGACCCGACCGACCGCAAGGGGAAGCCCCGCGGCCTGCGGTCGGTGTTCGACGAGATCACGACCCTGTTCAAGAAGAGCTGGCGCCGGAGCGAGCCGAAGGGCAGCTGGATCGGCCCGAAGGCGGCCGCCGCCTGGAAGCGCGGGGAGCTCGTGCTCCGCGAGGCCGGCCACAAGGGGAAGGCCTACGGGGTCTGGCGTTGACGGGGCGGTCCGGGACGGGTACACGGGACCCTTGACGATGCACGCCGCCACGCGCTACAAGGCCGCGCTTGTTGCGTTCCTCGCGCTCCTGCCGGGCGCGGCGCTCGCCACCGAGGTCGCCGGGGCCACGCTCCCGGACGACGCCGTGAAGGTGGCGGACCGCCGGTACAAGGTCGGCCGGGGCTTCGAGGAGACGCTGAAGTTCTACCGCCAGGTCTACGGACCGAGGTACCGGCGGCGGCCGATCGCGGATCTTCCCGCCGTGAAGGCCGTGCACATCGAGAACCCGGACGCGAAGCCGGGCAGGTGGGAAGGGTTGAACGTCTACGAGCTCCGCGGCGAGACGAGGGTCTTCGTCGTGATCGCCGAGGAGCCGGAGAAGAAGCAGTAGAGCAGCAGAGAGGTAGCGCAGCAGCGCAGCAGCAGCCGGGCCGCTGAGCGTCCGGAACGAGATTGGGGGATCGTCTAACGGCAGGACGCCAGTCTCTGGATCTGGCTATCAAGGTTCGAATCCTTGTCCCCCAGCTGTAATGTCCCACCCCGCATCCCGGCGTTGACTGCCGCAGCGCCCGCGGGTAGAAGCAGGGCTCGAAAAATGGCCCGTTAGTCTAGCGGTTAGGACGTCGGCCTCTCACGCCGAAAACATGGGTTCAAATCCCGTACGGGTCACCAGCATCGGCCCCGCAGCCCTCGTCCAGCTGCGGGGCTTTTTCATGTCCTGGAGCCGGTGATGGCGCGGATCCCGCTCACCCTGCTCGTCATGGCCCGCAACGAGGCGCACCAGCTCGGGCGCTGCCTCGACTCGGTGCCGTTCGCCGACGAGAAGATCGTGGTCGACTCCGGCTCGCGGGACCGCACCCGCGACGTCGCCGTGGCGCACGGCGCGCGGGTGGTCGACCAGCCCTGGCTCGGCTTCGGGCCGCAGCGGAACCACGCCTCGACGCTCGCCCGGAACGACTGGATCCTCTTCCTCGACGCCGACGAGGAGCTCTCGCCCGCGCTCGCGGCGGAGATCGAGGCGCGGCTCCCGGCGCTCGAGGCGGAGCGGAAGGCGGGCGCGTGGCTGCTCCGCTCGGCCTCCTACATGGGCAGGCCCATGCGCTTCTACCGGCCGCTCGTGGGCGAGAAGCAGGGCCGGCTCTACCACCGGGGCCGCGCGCGCTGGACCGACGTGCGCGTGCACGAGACCATGGTGTTCGGCGGCCCGGTCGAGACCCTGCGCGCGCCGTTCCTGCACCACCAGAGCCCCACGCTCGTGCACCAATCGCTGAAGACGCTGCGCTACGGCGAGCTCAAGGCGCAGACCCGCGTGGACGCCGGGAGGCCCCCGGGCGTCTGGGCGCTCCCGCTCGTGTTCCTCGCGGCGTTCGTCCGCGACTACCTCTTCCGGCTCGCGTGCCTCGACGGCTGGCGCGGCCTCGCCGTCGCGTGGCAGGACGCGAGCTACGCGGCGTACCAGCGGCTGCGCGCCTATGAGCTGACCGTGAATCCGGACTCGCGGTCCGAGGCGGCGCGGGCGCTCGAGCAGCACGGCCTCGACGACTGAGGGCCTTGCTGTCCCAGGATTCGAGGGAGGCGCCCCGCGAGCCCCGGGGGGTGTGGCGCCGTCGGGGGCCACCGCACACCCCCGCCGGTGGGGTACCATCCTGGGCCTCAGGGGGAACACCATCTTGCGCCTCATCGCGACGCTCGCCGCGCTCGCCGTCCTCACGGCGTGCGGCTCGAGCACGAAGACCGGCTCGTCGGCCGCCACGGTGGCGGTCCAGGGGCCCACCGGGCCCACCGGGCCGCAGGGCCCGAAGGGCGACACCGGCCCGCAGGGCCTCGAGGGCGTGCCGGGGCCGCAAGGCCTCCAGGGTGACGTCGGCCCGCAGGGCGCCACCGCCATCGTCGACACCGTGTCGCTCGCCGGCAGCATCGCCGCGATCGGCCGCGACGACGCGAAGGACTTCGTCTTCGTCGGCCCCACCGCCGCCGTGGGCCTCCTCGAGGGCCAGCGCATCACCGCCTCCGGCACGCTCGCGCTCGGGACGCGCTCGGGCGAGGTCGAGGTGTCGCTCACCTTCTGCCTCGCGAGGAAGGACGCCGCCCCCGCGCCGCTCGTGCCCGACGTGTTCCAGAACGTCGACGTCGGCCACACGCGCCACGGCTACCCGATCGTCGCCACCGCCATCCCGGGCGCCGGCACGTACACCTTCGGCGCCTGCCTGCGCCGGGTGCCGCCGCCGAAGAAGAAGGACGGCGACCACAAGGACGACCACGACGACGACCGCTGGGGTGACTGGCGCCGCGGCTGCTCGGTCGCGATCGACGACAACGACTACGCGATCTCCTGGGCGCAGATCTCCCGCTGATCGGGAGGTCGGGCGTCTCGGAGGGCTCGTCCGCAACACCCGCTGACCGGCCCGCAGGGCGTGCGCCCCGGGGCAGGTCGATCGCCCGGGTTTCGCCGCGCCTCGGGGTGCCGCCGACCCCCCTCCCGGCGTGGGCCTCCGGCGCGGGGGGCGCCGCCGGGCGGCGGGTGGGTGCGGCAGATCCTGCCGTGGCGTCGATATCTTGCGGGCAGGATTGGCCGGCGCAGCGACGCGCGGTCCGGGGACGGGCCGGGGTGGACACCGTGGCCCGGAACTCGCACATTGGGCCCGGCGGAGCCGCGCCACCCATGACGCCCCCCAGTACCAAGACCAGCAGCAAAGCGGCCGCCTCCGGCGCCCACGCCCAGTCGAAGGGGCGGGTGCTGCTCGTGGACGACGACCAGCTCGTCCTCCACTCGTGGCGACGCATCCTCAAGGCGGCGGGCTTCGCCGTCGAGATCCTCGAGGAGTCCCGCGAGCTGTCCGGGCTCCTCGCCCGCGATCACTTCGAGGCCGTCATCACCGACATCCGGATGGCCGGGCTCGACGGCTTCGGCGTGCTGCGGGTCGTGCACGAGCTCGCCCCGGACGTGCCGGTGGTGCTCGCGACCGGCTCCGCCGACCTCCAGTCCGCGATCCAGGCCGTCGAGGCCGGCGCGTTCCGCTACCTGCAGAAGCCGGTGGGCACCGACGAGCTCACCGAGGCCGTCTCCGACGCCGTGCGCACCTACCGCCTCGCGGTGGCCCGCGAGCAGGCGTTCCGCCTCGTGGGCGAGGAGGCCGCCCGCGCCGGCGTCCGCGCCCGGGTCGAGCTCGAGGAGCGCTTCGAGCGGGCGCTCGCGGCGCGCTGGATGGCCTACCAGCCGGTGACCGACTGGCGCTCGGGCGAGGTCTTCGCCTACGAGGCGCTGCTCCGCACCGACGAGCCGTCGCTCGCGCGCCCCGACCACTTCATCCTGGCGGCGGAGCAGCTCAACCGCCTGAACGACCTCGGCCGCTCGGTCCGCCAGGCCGTCGCCGCCGGCCTCCAGCACATCCCCGAGGGCGTGGTGGCGTTCGTGAACCTCCACCCGCTCGACCTCGACGACCCGGACCTCTACGACGAGGAGGCGCCGCTCTCGAAGCAGGCCCGCCGGGTGGTGCTCGAGATCACCGAGCGCGCGTCGCTCTCCGACGTGAAGGACCTCGGCCCCCGGCTCGACGTCCTGCGCGGGCTCGGGTTCCGCATCGCGGTCGACGACCTCGGCGCCGGGTTCGCCGGCCTCGCCTCGTTCGCGCGGCTGCGCCCCGAGGTCGTGAAGATCGACATGTCGCTCGTGCGCGGCGTGGAGACCGACCCGGTGCGGAAGAAGCTCGTCGGGTCCATCACGCGGGCCTCGCACGACCTCGGCATCCTCGTCGTGGCGGAAGGCATCGAGTCGGAGGCCGAGCGCGAGGCGCTCGCCGGGCTCGAGGTCGACCTCCTCCAGGGCTACCTGCTCGGGAAGCCCGCGCGGGCCTTCGCGGCCCCGTAGCCTCCGCGGACCGGCCCCTCACCGACAGACATGGTCACGGGTTACCTCCCCCGGGTCGGGGCCGAGGTGGTTGTCCGCCCACATCGCGATTCACTTTCCGTCGTGATACGGATCAATCGCACCCAGACCATCCGATGAACGCGCTTTCACGCCTGGCCCTCGCCGCGTCCCTCTCGCTGGCCGCCTGCTCGCCATCCGACTCCGGGTCCGGCGCGCAGACACCCGAGTTCACGTGCCCCATCCTCGCGGGGCCCGCGGCGCCGGGGGGGATTCCGAACCCGACCTTCGCGGCGCACATCCTCCCCGCCATGCAGTCGAGCTGCGGCTCCAAGTCCACGACGTGTCACGGCCCTCCGTCCGGCGGGGTGTTGCCGAAGGGCAAGATCGAGTGGGCGACGCACGCGGGCCGCACCGCGGACGACGTCTACGACGACATCGTCGACGTGGCCCCCTCCGGCTCACCGCCCGGCTACCTCCTCATCAAGCCCTTCGACACCTCGAAGTCCTGGATCTACTTCAAGGTGACGAACGAGCCGGCCGACGAGGCGAGCTACGGCGGTCGCATGCCGACGGGAACGAGTCCGCTCTGCCCGGCCACGATCGACACGCTGGGCGCGTGGATCGAGCAGGGCGCACCCCGCTGACCGAAGCTTCGACGCACGAGGAGGATCGCGCATGGCCGATCTGAACCCGAAGAGCACCGCGTGGACCCGCGACGAGGTGTTGCACCTGGCCCGTCGCGCGGGCTTCGGCATGACGCCGGAGCAGGCCGACGCCTACCTGGGGACGTTCGGCTCGACCGCCGCGCTCGTGGATGCCTGGGTGGACGGCACCGGGGCCGCCGACATCCCGGCGAACGCGCTCGCCGTGGCGGATCCCATCCGCGAGGACGACACCGACACCGGGCCTCACCCCTACCGCGTGGGCGGCGTCGCGCACGCGTGGCGCAACGACCTGGAGCGCGCCCAGGCGTTCATCGCCTTCCGCATGCAGTACACCGCGTACCCGTTCCGCGAGCGGATGGCGCTCTTCTGGCACAACCTCTTCGCCACCGGCCAGCACAAGGTCGACAACGTCGCCCTCATGGTGAACCAGTGGGACATGCTGGGCGCCCGCGGGCTGGATCCGTTCGGCGATCTCCTCGTGGCCGTCTCGAAGGACCCGGCCATGGCGATCTCGGCTGGACTCGGTCCGCAACAACGCGAGCGGTACGCGCGTGCCCAACGAGAACTACGCCCGCGAGGTGCTCGAGCTGTACTCGGTGGGCGTGGACACCATCTACAACCAGCCCGACATCTCGGAGCTGGCGGTCGCCCTGGCGGGCTGGAGCTTCACGGTGGACCCGGCGGACGTCTCGGCGGAGCCGGGCAACACCAACAACCGCCGGATCGCGAAGGGGACGTTCGCGGTCTACGACGGCCGTGCCACGCCGGCGGGCCACCTTCGCTGGGACCTCGGCGGCGAGAACCAGGCGAACCTCCCCAACATGCGCCGGAACCCCGGGACCGCCCCGAGCCTGACCTTCCTGGGCGGGAGCTTCCAGGCGGAGGTGCCGCCCGCCGGCATGGAGAAGGGCGAGGAGCTGATCCGCGCGATCCTCTCGAAGCCGACCGAGGCGACGATCAAGCAGTCCGCCCGGTTCCTCGCGGCTCGCCTCCTCCGGCACTTCGTCACGACGCAGTTCACGCAGGCGGACGTCGACGACCTCGCGGGGCTCATCTACACGGCCGGCTACGACATGCGGGCGATCATGAAGCTGTTGCTCAAGTCGAACTACTTCTACGCGAACCAGCTCGGCCTGGTCGAGGGACCCGTCTCCTGGGCGGTCCGTGCCGCACGGCTCCTGGGCTACGACCTCGCCGGCGCCACCGCGGCGGCGGGGCGCTTCCCGTCCTGGGTGCTCGCCACGCCCTACTTCGACGACATGGGCATGCGGCTCCTCGATCCCAACGGCCCGAACGGCTGGAAGGAGGACGTCGCCTGGCTGAGCTCGAACACCTATCGCTACCGGACGAAGCTCGCCGCGGCGGTGGCGCTCGCCGAGACCGCTGACCAGAACGGCACGCCGGTGACCCTCTTCCCCTCGAGCCCGGACGCCTGGTTCCCCACGCCCCCGACCTCGCCGAGCCAGGTCTACGACCGGCTGAAGGCGCTGCTCCAGCCGGGCCTCATCCCGTCGGCCGTCGCCGCGAGCTGGCTGTCCGCGCTCTGGCCGGGCGCCTGGGGCAACTGGAACGACGCCGACAAGGCCTCCGCGCGGCGCCTCGCCTTCCTCATCCTCTGCTCGCCTGGCGGGCAGCTCTACTAGGGAGACCGCCATGGCCATCACTCGACGCGAGTTCATCCAGGGTGTGGGGGCGGCGGGCCTCGCCGCTGCCGCGGGCTGCAGCGCCACGCGGGTCGAGCGCGAGCCGGCGCTCCCGATCCCCGCGAAGCCGATCCTCGTCGTCGTCTTCATCGACGGCGGGAACGACTGGCTCAACATGATGATCCCGATGAAGGGCGCGAACCGCGCGGCGTACGAGGCGGCGCGCCCCAACCTCAAGATCCTCACGAGCCAGGCGTACGACCTCGGGGACCAGGACGCAGGCATCCACGACGACCTGACGGGCTTCGCCGATCTGCACGCGCGCGGCCGCGTGGCCTGGTTCCCCGGCATCGGCATGCCGAAGCCGAACCTCTCGCACTTCGAGGCGAACGACCTCTGGGGCCAGGGGCGCGCGCAGCCGGACAACACCGGCTGGCTCGGGCGCTACGCCGACACCGCGTTCAGCGCCAACGACGCGCTCCGCGGCATCACGGTGACCGGGGACGTGCCGCTCATGTTCCGCGGCGCAGACAAGAGCTTCGTCTCGATCTCCGGGGCGTCCGGGTTCGTCTATCCCTCGCGCCTCCGGGGTGGCCGCCTCGGGAGCACCTTCCAGCCCGACGTGCTCGAGCAGCAGTGGCTGGCGGCCGTGACGGCGGCGCAGGCCGGCTCGCCGAGCTACGACGCGGCGAAGTCCACCGGGAACCTGTTCTACGAGGCGCAGAACCGGTTCGGTGCGGACGGCTCGCTGCCGGTTCGCACCCCGCAGGTGCTCTACCCCGGCGATCAGGGCTACCGGATCGCCGGCGTGTCGGGCGGCCTCGCCGGCCGCCTCAAGCTGATCGCGCAGATGATCGCGGCGAACCTCGGCACGGAGGTCTTCTTCGCCCGGATCGGAGGCTGGGACACCCACTCCAACCAGCTCCGCGATCACCCGCAGCTGATGCGGCAGCTCGGCGGCGCGATCCGGTCGTTCTACGAGGACCTCGCGAGCATCGAGACGCCCGACGGCAACGCCCAGGCGCGCACGATGATCTTCGCCTACAGCGAGTTCGGCCGGCGCATCCCCGAGAACGACGGCGGGACCGACCACGGCACGGCCGGCCTGGCGTTCTGCGTCGGTCGCTCCGTGACCGGCGGCATGTACGGGACCTACCCGGACCTCGCCAAGCCGGATGCGAACAAGAACATGGTGATGACGCTCGACTTCCGGTCGGTGTACGCCACCATCCTCGACCGGTGGCTCGGGCAGTCGTCCGCCATGACGAACCAGAGCCTGGGCTCGGACTACGGCCGGCTCGCGTTCCTGTAGCGGGTCGTCGAGGCAGTCCGCCCTCCGGAGCCCCCCGCGGTCGGCCATGGTCCCGGAGCCTTCGAGGCCCCGCGGACGCGGGGCTCCGGGGCCAGGCAGGGTGGGCTATAAGGCTCGCCGGGGGATCCGTGGAGCCGAGACGTTTTCGCCGTTACCAGGCCGCCTTCGCCGTCGAGCTGTCGGTGCAGGGGCAGCTGCAGACCTGCCAGGCGGACGACCTCGGCGCGGGCGGTTGCCGCGTGCAGCTCCTCATGCCCATCCCGCGCGACACGATGGTGCGCGTGCGCCTCCGGTCCGAGATCGTGCCGTTCGAGGTGGCCGGGATGGCCAACATCGCCTGGTCCACGCGCGACCCGCCGTACCGCGCCGGCCTCGCGTTCTCGGAGCACATGCTCGAGGACGCGACGCGGTTCATGACCGCGATGCTCGGGCCGGTGGCGGTCGTCTCGTAGCGGCGGGCGGTCGGACGTCGCTACACCCGCTCCGCGCGCGTTCGCCCGAACTTCGCGTCCTTCCAGACGACGCCGTTCACGCGGAACTCGACGGCGTCGGGGAAGATGCCGGTGATGGTGGCGTGGCCGCCGTGGACGACGACGTGGTGGTGGAAGGCGCAGAGCGGCATGCGGTTCCAGGCGTCCTCCGAGCCGCCGTGGCTGCGGAACTCGATGTGGTGGCCGTGGTCGCTGCGGCGGCTGCAGCCGGGGAAGCAGCAGCGCGGGTACTTCGCGCGCTGCTTCTGGGAGACCGTCTTCGGCTCCATCACGTCGCCGCCCCAGACCGCGATGAAGTGGTCCGCGAGCTTCCCGAGAAAGGCGCCGTCCAGGGTGCTGGATTGGGGGGTCTCCGCCTCCTCCGGCGGAACCGGAAGCGCCAACGAGGCCAGGAACGCCTGGTGGAGCAGCAGGGCGACCCGGCGGGGGACCCACACCCGGAACCGCTTCGACGCAGACATATGCGCGTCGGTCCGCGCCTGGACGGCCTCCTTGAGCTCGACCACCGTCAGGGTCTCGGCCCGCTTCGCGAATTCCAGGATCTGGTCCTGCGGGACCTCCTTCAGGAGGAGCAGCTTCGAGTAGCTGAGGCCCATCTCCTTGGCGACCTTGAGCTCGGGCTTCTCCCAGAGGTGCTTCTCGAGCGCGGCGCGGGTCTCGATGGTGCGGGCCGGGACGCCGAGCCGCTCGGTCGCGTAGTGACGGAAGTCGACGAAGCCGGCCTCCTTGTGGAGCCGGGCGCCCTTCACGACCGCCGAGCAGAAGCCGATGAGGTCCTCCCAGCTCTTGATCTCCAGGGAGAGGCCGAGCGCCGTGCCGTAGAGGTCGTCGTCGGTGGCAGCGTCGAGCGGGTCGAGCTCGACCGAAGGCACCGGGACGACGGGGTCGAGGAACTCCCAGGAAGAGGTCTCGGACTCGAGCTTCGCCTCCGCGGCGTTCCGCTTCGTCGGGACGTCGAGGGGATGCAGCTTTCGATCGAGGGCGAGCTCCGCGCCCTTCACGTCCCACTCGTCGCCCGGGTGCTCGGAGAGGAACTCCTGCCCGAGCGCCTCGAGCTGGACGAACCGGTGCGGGCTCTCGACGAGCTCGCCGGCGAGGGCGAGGGCCTTGTGGAGCCGCTCGCTGGCCCGATCCGAGATCGGCACGTCGAGGTGCACCCAGGGCGCCTCGTCCTCCTCCCTCTTCTCCTCCGCCGCGTCGGGCCCCGGCAGCGCCTTCCGCTCCTTCAGCGCCCGCTTCACCTCCTGCTTGAGCCTGCGGACCGGCAGCTCGGCCGCGCGCTCGACCCAGCGCGCCTCGTCGTCCCCGGGGGTGACCGGCAGGACCGCGAGCGCCGCCGACGGGCTCACCGTGCCGGCGTGCACCGCGGCCCTGAGGAGCGGCCGCTCCCGCAGCGCCTTCGAGAGCTGGACCTCCACCTGCGCGGCGCGCCGGCGGGTGCCGAGGAGGTTCTCGGTGAAGTCCCCGAGGCTCGAGAAGCCCAGCCGGGCGAGCCGGTCACCCTCCGTGAACTTGGCGAGCACCGCGGCGCGGCTGACCTGCAGGGCCCGCAGCATGCGAGCGCCCTGGGCGAGAGCGCGTTCGTACTTCTCGAGGCCGCCGTCGCCGCGCAGCCAGAGCTCGCGCAGCTCGAACAGCGTGAAGGTCGGGAGATCCCACCGCGGCGCGCGGAGATCCCAGCGGTCGCCGAGCGGGTCGCGGTGCGTGATGCCGCTCGCGGCCTGCGCGGAGACGGCGTCGTTCGAGGCAGCCGCCGGGGCGAGCTCCGGAGGCACGAGCTCCGGAGGCACTCCGCCGACGATCTCGCTGGCCGCGCACGCGTCCATGCCCGCGATCCTGCCACCCCGGTCTGACAGTGAGATCGCAGGATCCTGCTGGGGCTCAGGGCGGATCTGAGTCCCGGGCCCCGGTCCCTCGTCTCCGCCCCCGCTGCGCGGGGGCTACGCTCGGGACGGACGGGGGTGGGAGAGGGACGGGGGGGGGAGTGGGATGGGCGGGGGGAGTGGGACGGGCGGGGGGAGAGGGACGGGCGGGGGGGAGAGGGACGGACGGGGGGGAGAGGGACGGACGGGGGAGGGTTGGACGCAGACGTCTGCGCCGGCCCGCCGCCCGCGGTCAGTACCTGAACCCCAGGATGCCCAGCCCCACCACGTTTCCGACGACCGCGAGGCCGCCGAGCACGGCCGGGACCATGAACTTCGCCTTCAGGGTGGGGCGCTCGATCGCGTACTTCGCGGCCACGAAGAACCACAGGTACCCGAAGAGGAAGATCGGGATCCCGCCCACGAGGCCGCGGTTCCACCAGGCGTAGTCCCACATCAGGAGCTTCCCGGAGTTCAGCGCGTTCTCGACCAGGACCGCGAACGCCGACATCGCGATCGCCCAGAACCAGCGGTCGGGCACGCCGAGGATGCGGGCGCGCGGGTCGGGCCCCAGGCACTTCCACCACACGATCCCGGCGAGCGCGAACATGAACATGATCTCGAGGTTCCAGCCGACCAGCGTGCGCAGCGCCGTGGGGCCCGGCGCGAGCCAGAGCGCGCTGTAGCCGGAGAGCGCGAGGATCCACCCGTTGACGGTCTCGTTGACGAAGTCCGCCGAGAAGAGCGCGAGCCCCGCGACGACGCAGTCCCAGTTGCCCGTCCGCCGCGCCTCGCGCAGCTCGGTTGCGTAGACCAGCAGGAGCACGATGAGGAGCGGCACCACGTACCACTGCAGCGTGGTCCAGTCCCTGAGCCCCACGAGCGCCTGACGTGCCGACTCCGTCATGGTGCCTCCCTCGGGGCGAGGACCCCATCCTGGGGTCGCCCCGGCCAGCGGAGCTTACTCCCGCGGCTCGGCCGGGTGCGCCCCAACCGAGCGTGAGGCGCATCGAGCCCGGTTCTCGCGATCATTCACGGGGGCGACCTCGCCCTCCCCCTGGTCGTGGAGGCTCCCGTGACCCCGTTCCGCTCCGTTTCCCTCTCGCGCCTCGCCGCCGCTGGCCTCGCGCTGTCCCTCTCCGCAGTGCCCGCCGCGGCCGACGATCGCGATCACCGGGGTGGCCCGCGCGCCGTCCCGGTCGTGGTGCAGAACACGGTGCCGGTGACCGTGCAGGGCACCGTCAAGGTCGAGGGCGGCGGCACCGCGGCGGCCGCCGTCCAGCCCGTGCAGGGGCAGAGCACGTGCACCCAGGAATGCAGCGCCACCCCGTTCGCGGACGTGACCCTCTACACGGTGCCCGCGGGCAAGCGGCTCGTCATCGAGCACGTCTCCGGCTACGTGATGCTCGCGGCGGGAGCGGCGGCGTCGTACTCGCTGAAGGTCGCCAACGCCGGCTCGCACCTCGGCGGCGCGCCGTACCCCGGCGTCGCCATCGATCACATGCTCGTGCCGGTCTCGCAGACGGGAGAGATCCACACGGTCGGCAGCGCGGTGCACCTGCGCGCCGACCCCGGGACGAACGTGGTCTTCCACGTCGTGGTCAACTCCGGCACGGGCGTGGTGCGGTACGTGCTCGCGAGCTTCTCGGGCTACCTCGAGGACGCCTGACGTGGGCCGGGGCGGCTGCGCCGACCTCAGCGCAGCCGCTCCTCCAGGATCTTCCGGACCTCCGCGGCGTCGGCGGCCTTCCCGGCCTCGCGCATCGCGGCGCCGAGGAGCACGCCCAGGAGCTTCTGCTCGCCGCCCTTGAGGCGCGCGAACTCCGCCGGGTGCGCGGCGACGGCCTTGTCGACCGCGGCCGCGAGCGCGGCGCGGTCGGAGACCTTCTCGAGGCCGAGCTCCCGCGCGAGCTTCTCCGGGTCGCCGCCCTGCTCGACGAGCTTCGCGAGCAGCGTCTTGCCGGCGGCGGGGGTGACCCGGCCGGACTCGACGAGCTGGACGAAGCGGTTGAACATCGGCTGCGAGAGCGGGAGGGTCGCGAGCGGGCGGCCCTTCGCGAGCACGAGGAGGTCGTTCGAGAGCCAGCGCGCGAGCGCGCGGCAGTGCGCCGGACCCGACGCGAACGCGCCCTCGTACCAGAGCGAGACGGCAGCGTCGGCGGCCACCACGTCCGACTCCTCCTCGTTGAGGCCGATGGCGCGCAGGCGCGTCCAGCGGGCCGAGAGGGCGCCGTCCTTCTCGTGCGCCTCGGCGCGGAGCTCGGCGCGGCTCTTCACCGGGGCGGCGGGCGCCTCGGAGGGCCGCTTCCCCGAGGTTGGGCGCTGCGGCGCGCTCGACGGCTCGGCCTGCTTCGCCGCCCAGGTGTCCTTGAGCGTGATGGTCCGGTTGAACACCGGCGCGCCGGGCCTCGAGTCGACCGGGTCCGCGAAGAAGTAGCCCTGGCGCAGGAACTGCCAGCGGGAGCCGGCCTCCGCCGCCGCGAGCGCGGGCTCGACGCGCGCGCCCTTCGCGATCACGAGCGAGCCCGGGTTGAGGACGTCGAGGAAGTTCGCCTCGGCGTCGGGCTGCTCGACCGTGAAGAGCCGGTCGAAGAGCCGGACCTCGGCCGCGACGGCGCGGGAGGCCTCGACCCAGTGCACGGCCCCGAGCCCCTTCCGCTCGGCGCCGCCCTCCACGAGCGTGCAGCGCAGGCGCGCGGGACGGCCGTCGGCGCCCTTCTCGACGCCCTCGCAGCGGATCACGTGCGCGCTGGCGAGCCGCACCTCGCGGCCCGGTGCGAGCCGCTTCCAGTCCTTCGGCGGCTCCTCGGCGAAGTCCTCGCGCTCGACGAGGAGCTCGCGGCCGAACGGGACCTTGCGGCTGCCTCCCCGGGAGGGCTCGGCCGGCCACCACGGCACGTCGAGCTCGTCGATCTTCCCTGCGGGCCAGTTCTCGATCGTGACGGGCAGGGGATCGATCACCGCGAGCGCGCGCGGCGTGCGGCCCTCGAGGTCCTGGCGGATGGCGTACTCGAGCTTGCCGATGTCCACGAGGGAGTTGTTCTTCGCGACGCCGATGAGCTCGGCGAAGTCGCGGAGCGCCTCGGGGGTGACGCCGCGGCGGCGCATGCCGGCGACGGTCGGCATGCGGGGGTCGTCCCAGCCGGAGACCCGCTGCTCGTTGACGAGCTGGAGGAGCTTCCGCTTCGACATCACCGTGTAGCCGAGGGCGAGCCGCGCGAACTCGTACTGGTGCGGGCGGGGGTCCCACGGGCCGAGCCGGTCGAGCACCCAGTCGTAGAGCTCGCGGTTCGACTCGAACTCGAGCGTGCAGATGGAGTGCGTCACGCCCTCGAACGCGTCCTCGAGCGGGTGCGCGTAGTCGTACATCGGGTAGATGCACCAGCGGTCGCCCGTGCGGTGGTGGTGCGCGTGGCGGATCCGGTAGAGGAGCGGATTGCGCATGAGCACGTTCGGGTGCGCCATGTCGATCTTCGCGCGCAGCACCATCTCGCCGTCCTGGAACTCGCCGCTGCGCATGCGGCGGAAGAGGTCCAGGCTCTCGCCCACCGGGCGGTCGCGGAACGGGCTGTTCGTGCCGGGCTTCTCGAAGGAGCCGCGCTGCTCGCGGATGGCGTCCTGCGCCTGGGTGTCGACGTAGGCGTGGCCCTCCTTCACGAGCCGCTCGGCGCACTCGTACATCCGCTCGAAGAAGTCCGACGCGTAGTAGAGGTGCTGGCCCCACTCGCCGCCGAGCCAGCGCACGTCGCCCTGGATGGCCTCCACGTACTCGGTCTCCTCGGTGACCGGGTTCGTGTCGTCGAAGCGCAGGTGGGTGCGGCCGCCGAAGGCGCGCGAGAGCCCGAAGTTGAGGAGGATCGACTTCGCGTGGCCGATGTGCAGGAACCCGTTCGGCTCGGGCGGGAAGCGCGTCACGACGCGGCCGCCGTTGCGCCCGGCGGAGAGGTCGTCCTGGATGATGTCGGCGAGGAAGTTGCTGGGCTTGCGCTCGGAACCGCTCATGGATCCAGGCGAATATCCCACCTGGGTCCCTCCCGCAACTCTGCGCTTCCGGGGGGTCGTCCCTCGACTCCGGCCCGCCGAAGGCGGGCCTACGCTCGGGATGAACGGTCCCACCCCGGCGGCAAGTCCCGGGGTGGGCGGTATCGCCGCAAGGCGGCGCCGGTCCGGTCTCGTATCCTGCCGCGCGCATGCAGGCCGACGGCTTCGAGACGAGACCCTTCCCGCGCTCCCGCCACGACGTCGTCGACGCGCTCGAGGTGGGTGTCCGCAGACACGTCGTCCACGCGATCCTGGAGCTCGACGTCACCGCTGCGCGCGCGCGCCTCGCGACCGGCGGGCCGGGCGGCGGGAAGCTCTCCTTCACCGCGTTCCTGGTGGCGAGCCTCGCCCGCGCCATCGACGCGGACCGGCTCCTGCACGCCTGTCGCGACTGGCGCGGGCGGCTCGTCCTCTTCGAGGACGTCGACGTCGTCACGCTCGTCGAGGCGGAGCGGGGCGGGGTGGCGGTCCCGCACGTGATCCGGGCCGCGAACCGGCGCTCCGCGCTCGCGCTCCACGAGGAGCTCCGCCGCGTGCAGGCCGAGCCGCGCACGAGCGCCCAGCGCTCGGGGGCGCTCGCGCGGCTGTCGCGGTTCGTGCCCGGCGTCGCGCGCCGGGCCTTCCTGCGCGCGCTGCGCCGGAGCCCGCGGCTCATGAAGCGCTCGGCCGGGACCGCGCTCGTCACCTCCGTCGGGATGTTCGGCACGGGCGGCGGCTGGGCGATCGGCATCGTGCCGCTGCACACGCTCGCGCTCACGGTCGGCGCGGTGGCGTGGCGGCCGTGGGTGGTGGACGGGCGGGTCGAGCCGCGGGAGATCCTGCCGCTCACGCTGTCGATCGACCACGACGTGGTCGACGGCGCGCCCGCGGCGCGGTTCGCGGCGCGACTCCGGGAGATCGTGGAGGAGGCCCTGGTGCTCCAGGAGCCCCCTCTCCCCCCGGAGCAGCCGCGGGGAGAGGGGGAGTGAATCCGGTCAGCCGATCAGCGCGATCGCGTCGTCGAGCCGCTTCAGCGTCTCGTCGCGGCCGAGGATCTGGACCACGTCGTACATGCCCGGCGACGCCGTGCCGCCGGTGAGCGCCACGCGCACCGGCTGGGCGATCTTGCCGAGGCCGAGCCCCCGCGCCGCGGCCGCGTCCTGGAAGAGCTCCTCGAGCCCCGCGGTCTCGAGCGAGGGCAGCGCCGCGATCCCGTCCCGGATGGCCTTCAGGATCGGCTGGGTGTCCTTCGTGAGCTGCTTCTCCTTCGCCTTGGGGTCGAGCTGGATTGGGGCGTAGAAGTAGCGGAACTGCTGGACGTACTCGCCGAAGGTGCGGGCGCGCTCCTTCGCGACCTCGCACACGTGCCGCAGCTTCGCGTCGTCGGCCGCGGGGAGGCCCGCCGCGACGAAGTAGGGCAGCGCCTTCTTCGCGAGCTCCTCGGTCGAGAGCTTCTTCAGCCACTCGTGGTTCACCCAGGCCATCTTGTCCGGGTTGAACACGCCGGCGGTCGCGCCGACGTCCTTGAAGTCGAACGCCGCGACGAGCTCGTCTCGGGTGAAGAGCTCCTGGTCCCCGTGCGACCAGCCGAGCCGGGCGAGGTAGTTCACGACCGCCTCGGGCAGGTAGCCCATGTCGCGGTACTGCGTGACCGAGGTCGCGCCGTGGCGCTTCGAGAGGCGGGCCTTGTCGGCGCCGAGGATCATCGGCAGGTGGGCGAACCTCGGCACCGGGAAGCCGAGCGCCTCGTACATGAGGATCTGCCGGGCGGTGTTGTTCACGTGGTCGTCGCCGCGGGCGACGAGCGTGATGTTCATGGTGACGTCGTCGACGACCGCGCCGAAGTTGTAGAGCGGCATCCCGTCGTAGCGGAGGATGACCTCGTCCTGCAGCGTGTCGTGCGGCGTCGAGATCACGCCCTTCACGAGGTCGTCCCAGCTCGTCTCGGAGCGGCCGTCCGGGATCCGGAAGCGGATGACGTGCGGCTTCGAGGCGTCGTACGGCCTGTCCCGGCAGGTGCCCGGGTACTTGAACTGGCGCTTCTCGGCCTCGGCCTGCTTGCGGAGGACGTCGAGCTCCTCCTTCGTGCAGGTGCAGGCGTACGCCTTCCGCTCGCGCACGAGCTTCATGGCGTGCTCGCGGTAGATCTCCCCGCGCTGGGTCTGGAAGTAGGGCGGGTTCGGGCCGCCGACCACCGGGCCCTCGTCCCAGGAGAGGTCGAGCCACTTCATCGCGTCGAAGATCGCGGCGGTGGCCGCGTCGGTCGACCGCTCCCGATCCGTGTCCTCGATGCGCAGGACGAACGTGCCCCCGTGCCGCCGCGCGTGGAGCCAGTTGAAGAGTCGCGGTGCGGGCGCCCCCGATGTGAAGGTAACCGGTGGGGGAAGGTGCGAAACGGACGCGGGGTTTCGGTTCCATGGCGGGCGCAAGCTAGCACAGGTAGACTCGAAAGATGCTCATGAGGCTCCTCCCGGCGGCCCTCCTGGCGCTCGCGATCGCAGGCTGGGCAGCGCCCTCGCGGACCTCCGCGGCGGTCTTCCTCGAGACGAGCGTGGAGACCGTCGCGCGCGCCTCCGACGCCGTGGTCCGGGGCCGCGTGGTCTCGCGCTCGAGCTTCTTCACGCGCGACCACCGGACCATCCTGACCGAGGTCGTCGTCGAGGTGGCGGAGGCCTGGAAGGGTGCGCCGGGGGCGCGGGTGCGGATCATCGTCCCGGGCGGCCAGGTCGGCGACCTCGCCCAGCGGGTGGACGCCGCGCCGCCGTTCGAGGACGGCGAGGACGTGGTCGTGTTCCTCTCCCGGCGCGGCGACTTCTTCGAGCTGAACGGGCTCGCGCTCGGGAAGTTCCAGGTGGAGGGCGGCGAGGCGGTGCCCGCGCTCGAGGGCATCCACTTCCAGGGGAGCACCTTGAAGGCGGGCGAGCGGGCGGTCGGGCCGATGCGGCTCGCCGAGCTCGCGCGGCGCGTGGGCGACGCGGAGGTGTCGCGGTGATCGCCGCGCTCGCCGTGGCCGCGCTCGTCGCCGGGCAGACGGGGCCGCAGTACGTGCGGTCCGCCGATCCGGACACGAAGGCGTGCCTGTACTGGAAGCCGCGCTCGATCACCTACCACGTCAACCCGGCGCGCACGGCCACCTCGGCCTCCTGCGGCCCGCTCTCCACGACCGACTCCGCGGCGGCGAAGGCCGTCGAGGCGGGCTTCGCCGCCTGGACCGGCGCGCAGCAGACCTGCACCGACCTCGCGCTCGTGCGCGGCGCCGACACGACGTCGATCAAGCTCGGGTACGACTCGAAGGGCGCGAACGAGAACCTGGTGGTGTTCCGGAAGGGCTGGTGCTCGAACGACGCCGTCGCCTCCAAGGACCCGTGCTTCACGGACCCCTCCATCCGCTGCGGCGACACGTACAACTGCTTCGAGAACACCGGCAACCTCGGCGGCACGAACATCATCGCGCTCACCACGACGACCTACGCGCCCTCCACCGGCGAGATCGTCGACGCCGACATGGAGTTCATCGACTGGACCGGGGCCTCGTCGGGCACGGCGATGGGGACGACCCGCGCCCAGGGCTGGTACTTCACCTGCTCCGTGCCCGGCGCGGGCGACCACGCCTGCACCAGCTACGGCGAGGCCGGCTGCTACTACATGGATCTCCAGAACACGGCGACGCACGAGGCCGGGCACTTCATCGGCTTCGCGCACACGCCGTACTCGGACCTCACCATGGCCGCGACGGCCTCCGTCGGCGAGGTCTCGAAGCGCTCCCTCGCCCAGGGCGACGTCGACGGCGTCTGCGCCGTGTACCCGAAGGCGGGCGGGACGCTCACCTGCGTGACCGCGCCGAAGAAGAAGGGCGGCTGCGGCACCGGTGGGGAGGGCGTGCTCGCGCTCCTCGCCGGGCTCGGTTTGATCAGGCTCCGCCGGCGCTAGAAGATCACGACGCCGGCGACCGGCGCCGACGGCCCGAAGGCGAGGTCGTCGGTGGCCGTACCGTCGAGGAAGACCGTCGGGCCGCCCGCGGGGTAGGCGCTCTCGCCGAACACCTGGCCCGAGCTCGGCGGCACGTTCGAGCCCCGCGGTGCACGCGGCCGAGGTGGAGAGGTCGGCCGCGGCGACGCAGGCGGTGGCCGCCGCGCGGCAGGCTCCGACCCTCGGTGAATGCCGAACCTGGGCGAGCGTTCGCGGGGGTGGCTGTGCGCCCGCGTGCGCGGAGCGGATCCCGGACGGATGGAGGTGTGTTCCATGTTCGCAACGGACATGTGCTCGTCAACGCATTGAACCGGATGCGGGACGGGCGCATATCGAGCGAACGAAAGGAACGAAGCCATGACCCACACGAACCGCATCACCTCGCTCGCTCTCACCGCCGTCCTCGGCGGCGCCCTGCTCGGCGCCGTCCCCGCCCACGCCGACGAGAAGGCCTCACCCCGGTGGCCGGGCACGAAGGTCGGGGAGCCCGCCCCGAAGGCGAAGGGCGTCCCCGCCGAGCTCGCGCGCAACCTCGCGAACTTCGACGACCTCGACTTCCGCGTCTACACCGGCCAGCAGTGGCAGGATCTCCACCGGAGCCACACGAAGGACGTCGTCGTGCACTGGCCGGACGGTCACACCACCCAGGGCATCGAGAAGCACATCGAGGACCTGAAGGTCATGTGGACCTTCGCCCCCGACAACCGGATCGAGGAGCACCCGGTGCGCTTCGGCACCGCGGACGGCGAGTGGACCGCCGTGACCGGCTGGCTCGAGGGCACCTTCACGAAGCCCATGGCCATCGGCGACGGCAAGTTCATCCAGCCCACCGGGAAGGCCTACCGCATCCCGATGGCCACGATCGGCCACTGGAACAAGGACGGGATCATGTTCGAGGAGTTCCTGTTCTGGGACAACGGCGAGTTCATGAAGCAGATCGGGCTCGCGCAGTAGGCCTCGCACCGTCTTCCGCCGCCGCGGCGCTCGAGCGCGCCGCGGCGGTGCCGTTCAGCGCACCACCGCCGCCGCGTAGCCGACCACCCGGCGATCGTCGCCGTTCACCTCGCCGGAGTTCCCGTACCGGACGAGCTCCGCCTCGCGCGCGCCGCGGGCGAGGGCGGCGAGCAGCATCACGGTCGCGGGGACGACGCCGCACATCGTGATGCCCTCCCGGTGCACGACGTCGTAGAGCCCGCGCGGATCGAGCGCGAGGAGCCGCTCGAGGGCGTGGTGGTCGAGGGTCCGCGCCTCGCGCGCGCTCACGTAGTGGCTCATGTCGGAGGACGCGACGACGAGCGCCCCGGTGGCCGCGCTCGCGGCGGCGACCGCCCGGGCCACCGCCTCGCACGCGTGGAAGGACAGGTGCGAGAGGCACAGCCCCGCGATGCGCACGCCCGGGTGGGCGCGCTGCAGGAAGGGCACCTGCACCTCGAGCGAGTGCTCCAGGCGGTGGGCGGCGACGTCCGGGGCCGCCGCGGGCTCCGCGCCGGGGCCGGCGGGCGCGAGGAGCGCCGCGGTGAGCTCCGCGTCGACGGGCACGTCGCCGAGCGGCGTATGCCAGGCGCCGTCCGGCCAGAGCGCGGCGGGCTCGCCGAGCCCGGTGTGGTTCGGGCCGAGGACGATCACGCGCGCGGGGACCGCCACCCGGGCGTAGCCGGCGCCGGCGATGGCGCCGGAGTAGACGTAGCCCGCGTGGGGTGCGAGGAGGCCGAGCGCGGGCGCGGGCGGGGCGGGGGACACGAGCCAACCGTCGACCTCGCTTGCGAGCGAGGCGGGGTCCGCGCCGTAGAACCGGCCGGCGACCGCGGGGTCGCGATCCATGGCGACGTGCAGTATAAACCCTCGGATGAAGAAGGTCCTCGTGGTCGACGACTCCCAGGCGGTCATCGACGCGCTCTCCGGCGCGCTCGAGGACGCGGGCTTCGAGGTCGTCTCCGCGATGGACGGCGAGGCGGTGTTCAAGAAGCTCGCCGAGACGGGGCCCGACGCGCTGCTCGTCGACATCTACATGCCGAAGCTGAACGGCGCCGACGTCTGCCGGCTCGTGAAGACCCACCCGCACTGGAAGAAGACCTTCCTCGTGCTCATGTCGTCCCGCATCCAGGACCGCGAGATTCGAGACGTACCGGCGGATGGGCGCCGACGAGATCCTGAAGAAGCCGCTCGACCCGGCGGCGGTCGTCGCGCTGGTCCGGCGCGCGGTCGGGGCGTAGCCCCGCGAGGCCCCGAGGCGGCGCCGCCTCAGGGCTTCGCGAGCTTCCCCTCGAGCTCCGTCACCCAGCCCGCCTGGAAGCGGGGCTCCACCTCGCGCGCCAGGGAGAGCGCACGCCGGTGCGCGTCGCGGGCCTCGTCCCGCCGACCGTCCTCCGCGAGCGCGTCCCCGAGCGACGACCACGCGGCGACGGCGCGCGGGGCCAGGCGGACGGCCTCCTCGGCCTCGGCGAGCGCCTCCCGGGCGCGGTGCTCGCCGGCGAGGGCCACGGCCTGCTGTGCGCGCCCGAGCGCGGAGGCGAGCGGGAGCTCGAAGCGGCCGCGGTAGACGAAGACCGCATGGTCGATGACGTCCACCGGCGGGAGCGTGCGGAACTCGGCGTAGGGGTCGAGCGGCCCCGGCCCGAACTCGAAGCCGGACAGCACCCCTGCGCTCACGAGCACGGTTCCCTCGATCACGGGCGGCACCTGGATGGGCTCGCCGATCCAGAGCGAGTCGGCGGTGGGCAGTGGCCGGAGCGGGAGGCCGTATCCCGAGGGCTCGAGGACGCCCTGGCCGAAGTAGGCGAACCAGCCGTCGGTGATCCCGTGGGCCACGCACCAGCGCTTCACCGACAGGAGCTGCTCTCCCCAGTCCACGCTCGAGTCGGTGAGGAGGAGGTGGCTGCGCGCGGAGCCGCCCCAGGCCTCGTTGGCGTACGACACGTACTCGGGGAAGGCGGCGGCCGTGGAGCCCGCGTGGAGCGCCAGCAGCGCCGCCGCGACGAGCGCTCCGCGCCGGCCGGTGCGCGCGAGCGCCACGGCGCCGGCCCCGCCGAGCACGGCGAGCCAGGCGATGACCGGCAGGAGGTGCCGGATGCCGATGTTCATCCCGGAGGCCATCGCGACCGCGAGGTACACCGCGGGCGGGACGGTGAGGGCGAGCACCGCGCGCCGTCCCCCGAGCCGCCCGGTGGCGAGCGCCCAGGCGGAGACGGCCGCGAGCGCGAGGAGGCCCAGTGTCGCCTTCACGGTGAGCGCGAGCGGGAAGTAGAACCAGACGCGGGTCGGGTAGATCTCGCCGAGCGCGAAGCTGTGGTAGCCCTCCGCGTTGAGCCGCGCCGCGGCGAGCCCTGCAGCCAGGCCTCGGGCAGGAGCCTCGAGGACGCGAACGCGCCGAGCACCGCGCGGTCGAGCGCGCCGAGCGGCTTCACGTACTCGGCGAGCGGCGGGTTCATGGCGAGGCCGGCCGGCCGCGCCGCGTAGCGGAACCCGTAGGAGGCCCAGAGGATCGCGACGGCGAGGAGCCCGATCGCGACGAGCGCGCCGGCGAGCCGGGCCGCGCGGCGCCGCGGCGGCTCGGCGCCGGCCGTGCCTGGGCCGGCCGCACCCGGGCCAGGCAGGAGCTCGCCCGCGGCGAGGAGCGCGAGCATCGGGAACAGCAGCACGGCCGTGTGCTTCGTCGCGAGCGCGAGCCCCGCGAGGACGCCGGCGACGGCCAGGCGGGCCACGCCGGGCGCCGCGAGGTACCGCAGGAACGCCCAGATCGTGCCCAGGAGGAACGCCGAGACCGCGACGTCGCTCGTCGCCCGGCCCGAGTGCCCGAGCACGTTCGGCTCGAACGCGAGGACCGCGAGCGCGGCGAGGCCGGCCCAGGTCCCGAGGAGCGTCCGCGCGAGCAGGAACGCGAAGGCGGCGAGCAGGGCGGCGAAGATCGCCACCGCGAGGCGGGCGCGGAGCAGGATCGCCGCGGGGTCGTTCTCGAGGAGGAGCGCGCGGCCGCCGAGGAAGGCGGCCTTCACGAACTCGAGGTCGCGCGGCTCCTCGATCCTGAGCCCGAGCGAGAGGAGCGGCGCCGTCGCGACGAGCTTCACGAGGGGCGGGTGCTCGGGGTTGAGGCCGAAGTCGCCGCGGGTCCAGATGCGCAGGCCGGAGTAGAGGTGGTTGCCCTCGTCCCAGGTCGCGGAGTCGCGCGACACGGACGCGGCGACCTGGACCGCGAACGCGAGGGCGAGGGCGGCTGCGATCGAGAGCTTCAGGACGCCGGGGCTCGGGGTGCGCACGCGCTCTCTCTACCACCCGGCCCGCGCGGCCCGCTTCAGGCCGTCGTGTCGCCGCACCCCGGGTCGAGCCGCGGCGGCGCGGGCGGGGTGCGCGCCGCCCGGCCCCCGGCTAAGTCCGGGGCGAGGACGCGATGACCGAACGCGAGAAGATGCTCTCGGGGCAGCTCTACCTGGCGAGCGATCCCGAGCTCGTCGCGGCGCGGGTGAGGGCCCGCAGGCTCGCGAGGCAGCTCGCCGACACGGACCCCGAGGACGTCGAGGGCCGCCTCTCCATCCTGCGCGGCCTCCTCGGCGCGGTCGGTGCGGGCGCGTGGATCGAGCCGCCGCTGTTCGTGGACTACGGCGCCCAGGTGCACCTCGGCGCGCGGGCGTACCTCAACACCGGCTGCGTGCTCCTCGACTGCGCGCGCATCGACATCGGCGACGACGCGTTCCTCGGGCCCGCGGTGCAGATCTACACGGCCACCCACCCGGTCGACCCGGACGAGCGGGTGAAGGGCCCGGAGCTCGCCCGACCGGTCCGGATCGGGGCGAAGGCCTGGATCGGCGGGGCGGCGGTGATCCTGCCCGGCGTGACCGTCGGCGAGGGCGCGACCGTCGGCGCCGGGAGCGT
The DNA here is from genome assembly GCA_047602405.1 of Anaeromyxobacteraceae bacterium. Lineage (GTDB taxonomy): Bacteria > Myxococcota > Myxococcia > Myxococcales > Anaeromyxobacteraceae > Anaeromyxobacter. The sequence continues at coordinate 2,914,736 of JASGHJ010000002.1, read as the reverse complement.
GGTGACCCGCGACGTCCCCGCCCGCTGCGTGGCCGCGGGGAACCCGTGTCGCGTCCTCCGGCGGCTGCCGTGAGTGCCCCTGCGCGCCGATGACTCTGGGTGCGTGCCTCCCGCCTTCTCCCGGGGCGAACCGGGGCCCGCAGTTGACCGACGTCACGACATGCCTCAGTGAATGGGCGTCAATGCGGCGTCGGCTCGATGCGACGTGGGGCCGAAACGAAGGGAGTTCCCGTGCCCCGTACCCCGGATCGATCGACCCTCTTCTCGGTCCTCGTCTACTGCGCCTTCTTCGCGTCGGGCGCGAGCAGCCTCTTCGCCGAGGTGACGTGGAACCGGATGCTGATCGTGGTGGTCGGCAACTCCCTCAGCGCGACCGCGATGATCACGGCCGTCTTCATGGGCGGCCTGGGCCTCGGCAGCTACGTCGCCGGAAAGCTCCTCGCCCGGCGTCGCGCGTCGCTCGGGTTCTACCTCGCCCTCGAGCTCGCCATCGGCGCCTACATCCTGGCGTCTCCGTCGCTGTTCGAGGCGCTCGCCGCAGCCTTCTCCGGCCTGGCGGGCAGCGTGCCCGCGCGAACGCTGCTCACGGCGGTGCGCGTCGTGGTGACGATGGCCGCCCTCCTCGTCCCGGCGCTGCTCATGGGCGCGACGTTCCCGGCCATGGTCTCGGGCGCCGCCAGCGCATCCGGGCGGACGACGCGCATCGGGCTCCTGTACAGCGTCAACACGCTCGGCGCGGCCGTCGGCTGCTACCTCGCGGGCCACCGGCTCATCTTCGAGCACGGTGTCCACGCGACGCTCGTCGGCGCCTGCATCCTCAACGTCGTCGCGGCCGGCCTCGCCCTCGCGGCGAGGCTCCTCGACCGGGCGCCGGCGGAAGCTGCAGTCGAGGGGTCGCCCGCGGAGGCAGCCGCCGTCCGCCCGGGCCTGCGCCGGTTCCTCCTCGTCGCGACGTTCGGCGTCGGCTTCGTCGCGCTCGCCTACGAGGTGCTCCTGACGCGGCTCGTGATCCTCTTCATCGGAAACAGGGGATCCGTCTTCGCGTTCGTCCTGACGGGGTTCCTGATCGGCACCGGGATCAGCGCCGTGCTCGGGACGTGGCTCCACGACCTCCTCGCCCGCCGCACGCGCTCCGGCGAGCGCCTCTTCGGCGTGTTCTCGCTCGCCGCGGCGGCGCTCCTCCTGGCGGCGCCGTACGTCATCCTCTCGTTCGGCGGGTTCCAGCACCGCCTACGAGCCGACGCAGAACCGGCTCCTCGTGCTCGCCGTCATCTCGGCGCCCACGGTCGCGCTCGGCGCGCTCCTGCCGATCGCGGTGCGGATGCTGGATCCCCGGAACCGCGGCACGGCCACCCGCGACGCGGCGACGCTCTACGCGCTCAACACCGCCGGGGGCGTCCTCGGCGCGGGGCTCGTGAACCACTTCCTCGTGCCCGTCATCGGCGCGCACGGCGTGCTGGTCGGGCTGGCGTCGATCTGCGTCGCGTTGGCGATGATCAACCTGCTCGCGCCGGGCAGGAGCGCGCCGCGCTGGGCGACCGCGGGCGCGGTCGTGGCGGCGACGCTCGTCCTCCTGACGGTGCTCATGCCGAGCATCACCGGGCTCTACGCGAACAAGGTGGCGCACCGGCCGGGCATGGGCCGGGGTGGAGGTCCGGCTGGCCCTGGAGGGGCGCGCGGCCAACGTGACCGTCATCGAGCACGAGGACGAGCGCATCGGCGCCTACCGCGACATGTACCTCAACGGTGTGGAGGAGGCCTCGACGCGCTTCTTCCACGTCCAGCTCTTCAAGCTGCTCGGCGCCCTGCCGGTGATGGTGCACGGGTCGACGACGCCCAAGGACGCGCTGGTGATCGCGTTCGGGGCGGGGATCACGGCCGGCTCGGTGCTGGCCTCGGAAGAGGTGGCGTCGCTCGACGTCGTGGACCTGAACCCCGACGTCCGGGGCATCAACGACCTGTTCACCGAGGTGAACGGCGACGTCTTCCACCAGCCCCGGTTCCGGTTCCACGCCGACGACGGCCGCAACTACCTCGTCACGAGCGGCAAGCCGTACGACGTCATCGTCTCCGACTCGACGCACCCGCGCGCCTACGACAGCTGGATCCTGTACACGCAGGAGTTCTACCGCTCGGTGAAGGCGCGCCTGCGCCCCGGGGGTGTCTTCGCGCAGTGGTTCCCGGTGGATCGCACCATGCGCGGCGCCCGGCTGAGGATCCTCCTCAACACCTTCCGCAGCGTCTTCCCCACGGCGACCCTCTGGCACGTGTACGGCTCCGACCAGGCCTTCCTGCTCGGCACGCCCGAGCCCTTCGGCGTCGACGCCGGGACGCTGCAGGCGAAGCTCGACCGGCTGCCCCCGTGGTTCGAGGCCCAGCAGTTCCAGCTCGACACCGTGGCGCGCGTGGCCGGCTTCTTCTGGCTCGACGAGCCGGCCATGGCGCGCCTCATCGGCGAGGAGAAGCGCGTCAACACGGACGACCGCCAGTACTTCGAGGACATCTCGGTCCGGGAGGAGAGGGTCCCGGAGTGGGAGCTGCCCCGGCACCAGGCGAGCGTGCTCCCGCACCTGGCCGGTCACGACGACGCGCTGGTCCGCGCCGTCAACGCGGAGCAGCTCGTCGCGCAGTTCGTGGCGCGTTACGTGTACCACGGCGACATGCAGCCGCTCCTGAACGCGTACTGCGTGCTGCCCGGGAACAAGAACGTGCAGTTCTATCTCGACCTCGAGTTCGGGGGCCGGATCCCGAAGATTGACTGTCAGTGAGTCACTCCCGGAGGCCGGGCTGAGCGGGAGAGGGCGCACCCCGTACCCGGGGTGCCGCCGCTTGCCGCGCCGCCGCCTTTCGTGGAAGGGTGCCGCCCGTGCACGAACGGCACGGCCAGGCGATGCTCGGGCTCGCGGCGGTGGCCGCCGTCATGGCGGCGCGCTACCAGCCCGCGTTCCTCTTCTACCCGGTGGCCGCCTTCGCGGCGGGCTTCCTCTTCCTCGCGGTGGGCTTCGCCGCGCCGCGCGGCCGGCGCGCGCTCCTCGCCGCGGCCGGCCGGTGGGCCGCCGTCGCGTGGGCGGGCACCGCGCTCGCGGTGTTGCTCGCGCTCGCGCTCTCCCGCGCGGGGCTCCCGCCGCCGGGCGCGATCGCCAGCAGCGCCGGGGACACGCTCCTCCAGGCGGCGCTCGCGCCGCTCGGGCTCGCGGCGGCGCCGGGGCTCTTCCCGGCGGCCTGGATGCTCGCGTCCTCCGCGGCGGGGCTCGCGCTCCTCGCCGTGCTCGCGCCGGCGCCCGGTCGAGCGGCCGGCGCATGGATTGGCGCGGCCGCGGCGGCGCTCCTCGCGGTGGCGGCGGGCGGGGACGGAGCGCTCGAGCCGGGCGGCCAGCTCCTCCTCGCGCGCCTCGCCTTCGCGCTCGCGTTCCTGCTCGCGGGCGCGGGGCTCGCGGCGAGCCCGGCGCTCGCCCGGCGCCTGCGCGCCCCCACTGTGATCGTGGGCGGCTTCCTCCTCGTGGACACGATCGCGAAGAACGGGGGCGCCCTCGGGTACGCGATCGAGCGGGGCAGCCTCGGGGCCACCCCCGGGCCCGCGCTCCTCACCACCGCGCCCATCGCGCTCATGGGCTGGTCCCTGGCCGGCTACGCGGCCGAGGTCGTCCCGCCGCGCTCGGCGCTCCTCGCCGTGGGGCGCGCGTGGGTCGCGGTGCTCGCGCTCCACGCCGCGGTGCTGTTCCTGGTGGACCTCGCGTTCGTGGGCGCGGGGCTCCTCGCCGCCGCAGACCTCCCGGCGGCGGCGCGCACGTTCAAGCTCGACCGCTGGTGGCTCCTCTACCTCGTGCCGGCGATCGGGTTGCCCGTCCTTCGACTACGCCGCCGCTTCGCGGCGGCTACGCTCAGGACGAACGGACGGGAGGGGCCGAGCGGGGGCGAGAGGGCGAGCGGGGGGAGCGGGGGGAGCGGGGGGAGCGGGGGGCGGCTGCGCCACGTCGACGTGATGCTGGCGTTCGGCATCGTGATGGTGGTGATGGGCCACCACCACCAGCCGCCGCACCTGTTCCTCGACGCGTACACGTTCCACATGCCGCTGTTCTTCTTCGCGTCGGGCTACCTCGCGACCGCGAAGGAGGGGCTCGGCGCGAAGCTCCGGTTCCTCGCCGGGAAGGCGAGGACCCAGCTCCTCCTCTACTTCCGCTGGAACCTCTTCTTCGCCGTCCTGACGTTCCTGCTCGCGCTCGGCGGCATCCGGCTCGGCTACGCCATCCCGGCCTTCGGCTCGCGGGCGGAGGTGCTCGCGACCTTGCGCGGGTTCTTCGTGCAGCCGTTCGAGGACGGCCACCAGTACCACCTGTACCTCGCGGCCTGGTTCATCCTGCAGCTCTTCCTCGTGCACGTGGTCTTCCAGGTGGTCGTCTGGCGGCCCGGGAAGGCCTGGGCGACGGCGGCGCTCGCCGTCCTCGCCCCGCTGCTCGTCCCGGTGCTCGAGCAGGGGCTCCAGTCGTTCGAGGATCTCCGGCTCACCGGCGTGCGCACCGCGCTCGCGCTGTTCTTCTTCCTGGCCGGCCACGTGGTCCGCCTGCACGAGGAGCGCCTCGCGCGGGTGCTGCTCGCGCCGTGGTTCCTGGTCGTGGCCTTCGCGCTCGTGAACGTGCTCGCGGTGAACCTCGGGAACATCCGCTACAACTTCGTGCTCGGGAACGTCGCGAACGTGCGGGTGTGGGTCCCGGTCGCGACGAGCCTCCTCCTCGTGCTGATGGTCTTCCAGCTCGCGCACCACGCGGCGCGGTTCCTGCCGGAGGGCTCGCCGGTCCACCTCCTCGGCCGGTCCACGCTCGACGTGCTCGTCTGGCACTTCACGGTGTTCCTGGCCGTGAACGCCATCCTGTGTGCGCTCGGGCTCGTGCCGTTCGAGAAGCTGTCCGACAACTGGTACGCCTGGGAGCGGGAGAAGAAGCTGGCTCCTTTACGAGGTCCCGGCCCTCGCGCTGCCCGTGCTGCTCCGCCGCTGGCTCGACCGGCGGGGCGGCCTCACCGCCGCGCCGGCGCCGGCCGCCGCGGCGCGCCCCGCCCGCCGTGAAAGGAAGGCCCGCCGATGATCGCCCTCGCCCCGTTCGCCGCCGCCCTGTCGCTCCACCTCGCCGCCGGCCCGGCCGCGCCGCCGCGCCAGGTGGACCTCCACACGCCGTCGGGCGCGGTGTTCCGGGTCTTCGAGGTGCACCCGTCCCGGGCGGCGGGCGCCGGCCTCCAGGTGTCGTACGCCGCCGAGACCGCCGACCCGGCGCGCCTGGCGCGCGACGCGGACGCGGTCGCCGCCGCGGTCGGCCCGGAGCTCGCCGCCGCGAGCGAGGTGAGGCTCACCGTGCGCGCGGCCGGCCGCGCGGGCGCGGTGGAACACGTGTACGAGCCCGCCGGGGCGGGCTTCCGCCGGGCGAAGGGCGCGCCGCAGGCGGAGGCGCGCCTCACCCCGCACCCGGCGGCCGGGGCCGCCGCCGATCGCGCGGATCGCGCGCGCACCGCCGCGGCGGCCGCAGCGGGGAAGGCGTGGGTGCTCCTGCTGGACGACGGCCGGCCCGAGGCGGCCATCGCCACCGCGGCGGCCTCCTTCCGCTCGGAGATCCAGGCGACGTCGCAGTGGGCCCAGCTCATGGGCGTCCGCAAGGCGCTGCGCTACCCGGCGACGCGCACCGAGCGCTACCGGACCCAGTCGCGCGACGCGTCCGGCGCGTGGGTGATCGCGACGCAGTACGAGACGCGGGGCCCCGACGGCGTGCGCTTCCTCGAGCGGGTCACGCTGGTGGAGGAGGGCGGCGCCTGGAAGGTGGGCGGGTACGGCATCCGTCCGGTGCTCGGGCCGTAGCTTCGGGGCTCCTCCAGCAACAAGGGCTCCGTTCGCCCCGAGCGTAGGGGCCGCGCAGCGGCCCCGGAGACGAGGGGCGCGGGATTCTACTTCAGCCCGTCGCGGAACGCGCGCGGGGTGAGGGCGGTGATCCGCCGGAACGTCACCGAGAAGTGGCTCGGCGTCGCGAAGCCGGTCTGCAGCGCCACGTCGGTGATCGAGAGCGCGCGGTTCCCGAGGAGCTCCTTCGCGCGCGCGATGCGGGCCTCGAGCACGTACCGGTGCGGGGAGCTGCCCGTCGACTGCTTGAACGCGCGCGTGAAGCGGAAGACGTCCATGTCCGCGAGCTCGGCGAGCCGCTGCAGCGTGAGCGCCGCGTCGAGGTTCCCGGAGATGTGATCGAGCACGCGGCGCAGCTTGGGGCTCGGCAGCGAGCTCGCCGGCGCGAGCGGCGGAGGCCCGCGCAGCGGGTGCTCGGCGAGGTGGGCGACGAGCACCGCGGCGAGCTTCTCGACCCGGGCCGCGGCGGTGGGCGTGTCGGCCTTCGCCTCCGACGCGAGCGCGAGGAGGACGTGCTCGACGAACGGGTCCTCGCCGCCGACGACCGGCAGGACCGGCTCGCTGGCGTGGGCGTCGAGGAGGGCGGACTCCACGAACCCGGGCGCGAGCTCGACGAAGAGCACGTCGGCGGGCTGGTGGGTGCGGACCGCGTGCTCGAACGCGGCGGGCCACAGCCCGATGCCGTGATGGGCGACGCGGTGGCTCTCCCAGTCGCGCCCCGGCAGGCCGAGGTCGAGCACCGCCTCGCCGGAGAGGTGGAGCGTGACGAGGTGGTTCAAGAGGTGCCCCTGAGGCTCCTCGCAGGGCTCGCACGCGAAGCGCGCCGCACCCACGGTGCTCCAGGTCCGCACGAAGCCGCGCGGGCCCCCCTCCGCCGGGGCATAGCACCTCGGCGTCCCGCGCTCGACGCGCGCGAAGAAGGCGCCGGGGGCGCCTGGGGAGATCATTCCGGCGGGACCGTAGCCGGGTCTTGCGTGCCCGGGCAAGAGGCAGCGCCGTCGCAGGGTGCGATCGACCTGCAGTCGTTTGCTCCTCTCGGGGAGGCCGGAGACTCCGCCATCACGCGATGCAGCAAGCCTTCCCGGGCCGAACCGCAAGAAACCAAAAATTCGGAAACCGAAAGATCAAGATCCCGGAAGTGAACTCGGGGTCGAGCGCGCATGGTGCGTGTCCTCCGGGCACCCACACTCGCAACTCCAGGAGCAGCCATGCGCGTACCGAAGAACCTCCTCTTCGCCTCGCTCGTGCTCGCCGGCCTCGCCGCGTGCACGGACACCGAGACGAAGTACGTGGATCGGATCCCGGACTGCAGTCCCACCTACCCGACCGGCCAGTGCGCCTCCGGCCAGTCCTGCTCGCAGGGCGCGTGCGTCGCGACCGCCTCGCTCTGCAGCGCGACCAACGCGACCGGCAGCTGCCCGAACGGCTTCCAGTGCTACGGCGGCGGCTGCATCGTCGCGGCCTCGGTCCCGGCCGCGTGCAGCCCGACCGTGCCGAACGGCACGTGTGACGCTGGCCAGACCTGCTTCATGGGCGCCTGCGCGACGACCGCGAGCATCTGCTCCGCCGCGAACCAGGCCGGCACCTGCCCGACCGGGTGGGCGTGCTACGGCGGCGGCTGCATCATCGCCTCCGCGGTCCCGCCGGTCACCCCGGCCGAGGTCGACCCCTGCGCCGCGCAGGTGACCACCACCCAGCCGACGCTCGGCTTCGCCGCGGCGAAGCCCACGAAGGCCGGCGGCGTCGCGTACACGTACGACGCCGACAACAACACCGCCACCGCCGCCGTCGAGGTGCCCTACACGCAGAAGGCCAAGATCACGGTGGACGGGAAGGACTTCCGCGACCTCAACCACAACACCACCCTCGAGCGCTACGAGGACTGGCGCTACTCGCCGCTCTGCCGCGCGCGCGACCTCGTGAAGCGCATGACCGTCCCGCAGAAGGTCGGCCTCATGAACTCGGGCGGCTCGCTCGGCAACGGCTCCAACGACGGCGTGCTCGCCGACTCGACGGTGCAGAACATCGCGTACTGGAACTACCGGCAGGGCCTCACGCGCTTTGGCTTCACCGGCACCCAGCTCGCCACCTACTTCAACAACGTGCAGGCGATGGCCGAGGGGCTCCCGCTGGGCATCCCGGCGATCGTCTCCGCCGACCCGGCGCACTCCATCAGCGCCTCCATGGCGGCCGACGGCACGATGTCGATCTCGAAGTCCACGCTGATGACGAACTGGCCGAGCACGCTCGCGTTCGGCGCGATCAACGACCGCGACCTCACCCGCCGTCACGGTGACTGCGTCCGCCGCGAGTTCATGGCCGCCGGCCTCCGCTGGCAGCTCGGGCCCATGGCCGACTCCGCGACCGAGCCCCGCTGGGGCCGCATCGCCGGCGTCCTCGGCTCCGACCCGGTGGCGGTCTCGAAGCACGTCGAGGCGATGGTGATCGGCTTCCAGGGCAGCGCGACCGGCGACCTCCGCAACGGCATCGCGGCCACCATGAAGCACTTCCCCGGCCACGGCGCCGAGGACGACGGCATGGACGCCCACACCTACCCGGGCCGCTTCAACGTCTACCCGGGCAACAACCTCGAGGCGCACTTCATCCCGTTCCAGGCGGCCTTCGACGTGGGCGCGGCGGCGATCATGCCGTGCTACGCGATCTACAAGGATCAGTACCAGTACGACCCGCTCCAGATCCCGTCGGGCTTCTCCTACGAGTTCATCACCGGCCTCGCGAAGAAGCGCATGGGCTTCACCGGGATGGTGACCGGCGACTGGAACACGGCCAACGGCCAGGCCTTCAACATGGAGAACTGGACCTACGCGGAGCGCGGCGCGCAGTGGCTGCACGCCGGCTCGCACCAGTTCGGCATCGACTCGAACACCGCCTTCCAGCAGGCCTTCGACCAGGGCCTCGTGAGCGAGGCCGAGATCGACGCGGCGGCCGAGAAGATCCTCGAGATGACGTTCAAGACGGGCGCCTTCGAGAACCCGTACGTGGTGGCGGCGAACGCCGCGACCTCGATGCGGACGCAGGCCGACCGGCGTGACGGCTTCGAGACGATGAAGAAGGCGATCGTGCTGCTCCGCAACCAGGACCACGCGACGTCCTCGATCCGCTACCTGCCCATCAACGGGACCCGCTACACCGACAAGGCGGGCGGCACCGCGAGCGCGCCGGACGTCGGCGAGTTCCACTGCGACACGAACGGCGACGCGAAGGTCACCGTCTACTACGACGGCGTCTTCGACAGCATCGTCGGCCCGACGGCGGCAGAGGCGGCGAAGCAGGACGACGTGAACGACCTCTTCGGCGACTACAACTACACCGCCGCCGGCAGCGGCACCGCCGGCGTCGCGGGCTACACGCTGCCCGTCGAGGCGACCGCCGACATCACGAAGGCCGACATCGCCATCATCCGCATCGTCCCGCGCGCGTCCGCCCGCACCTTCGAGGGCCTGCTCTCCTACGACGGCGTCCTCACGCCCGACCAGCTCGTGAACCAGGTCGACGGGAGCCTCGCGGCCGCGGCGGCCTCGAAGAAGAAGGTGCTCGACGCGTTCCGCGCCCGCGACGGCTACAAGAAGTCGGATGGGACCCAGGTCCTGCCGACGAACGCCACCCTGAAGATCATCCTCGTGCAGCAGACGACGCGGCCCGGCATCGTCCGGCCGTTCATCGTCGGCCTCGTGAGCCTCGACGAGCTCGCCGGCCAGGCCGGCTCCTACCCGAGCGTCTCCGACGAGGCGAACATCAACCAGCTGGCGACCTTCACCGGCGTGGACGCCTTCCTCGCCGACTTCGGCGCCTACGACCGCGCGGTGCTGGACTTCGTCTTCAACAAGAACGTCCCGACCGGCTTCACCTACGGCTCGGCCCGCCTGCCGATGGAGCTCCCCTCCTCGGATGCGGCCGTCCGTGGGCAGCTCGAGGACGTGGCGAACGACTCCTGGCAGCCGTCGTACATCAACGGCGCCGGGATCGCCCTGCCGGCGAACTGACCTGACGGTGGGTTGAACGGGGCCGGCCGGCGCAAGTCCTGCGCCGCGCCGGCCCTCGTTCTTTTCGGTGTGGTGACGCAGCGCAGCCACGCGGCTCCGGGTTCGGGCCCCAGCTGCAAGAAACCGAAAACGAAAGATCAAGAACCGGGAAGCCCGCTGCACGCACACCGGGCACGCTGCGCCACAATTCCGGGCGTCCCGCAGCGCAACCGCTTCTCACCGAAGGAGCTCCTAGATGCGAGTCACGATTCAGAGGATCGGCATGGCCGCGCTGCTCGCGCTCGGCCTCGCCGCCTGTACCGAGACCGAGGTCAAGACCGTCGAAGTGCCCGTCCCCGTCCCCGGTGAGATCCCGGCGTGCAGCCTGGACTACCCGATCGGCCTCTGCCCGACGGGCCAGACCTGCAAGGCGGGCGTCTGCGTCGCCTCGGTCACGCCCGAGCCGGTCGATCCCTGCACGGTGAAGGTCAACACCGTCCAGCCCACCCTCAAGTTCGCGGTCGACTTCGCCGCGGCGACCGCCACGGCGGGCCGCATCGCGCCGAGCGGCAAGGTGCTCGGCGCCAACGCGGCCGCCTACACCTACGACGACGACGCCAACACGGCGACCGCCGCGGTCGAGGTGCCCTTCACGAAGAAGAGCGCCATCACCGTGGACGGGCTCCAGTTCCGCGACCTGAACGCGAACGGCACCCTCGAGAAGTACGAGGACTGGCGCTACTCCGACGTCTGCCGCGCGAAGGACCTCGTCGCCCGCATGGCCGTGAAGGAGAAGACCGGCCTGATGGGCGAGGCGGGCTCCATCGGCTCCGGCACGACCGACGGCATCTTCGTCCAGTCGACGATCAACGCGCTCTTCGTCGAGAACCGCCGCCAGGCGCTCATCCGCCTCGCGGACATCACCCCGACGCAGTACCAGACCTACGTCAACAACCTCCAGGCGATCGTCGAGGGCTCGAAGTGGGGCATCCCGTTCGCCATCACCGCGGACCCGGTCCACTTCGTGACCCAGTCCACCTCGACCGCCGGCGTCCAGACGCTCTCGATCACCCCGGCCGTCTCGCAGTGGCCGAACCCGATGGGCCTCGGCGCGATCAACAGCGCGGACGTCGCGTTCCAGTACGGTGACACGGTCCGCAAGGACTTCATGGGCATCGGCTTCCGCTGGCAGCTCGGCCCGATGATGGACTCCGCGACCGAGCCCCGCTGGGCGCGCTTCATCACGATGTTCGGCGAGCAGCCCGACCACGTCGGCAAGATCGGCAAGGAGGTCATCCTCGGCTTCCAGGCCGGCAAGGCGGGCGGCCTCCGCGGCGGCATCGCGGCGACCATGAAGCACTTCCCCGGCGCCGGCCCCGACGAGGACGGCCGTGACTCCCACGGCTACCGCGGCAAGTACAACGTCTACCCGGGCGGCAACTTCGACAACCACGTGAAGCCCTTCACGTACGCCATCGACGCCGGCGCCGCCGCCGTCATGCCCTGCTACTCGATCGAGAAGGGCATCTACGAGTGGAACCCGGAGCAGTACGGCACGGCGTTCTCCTACGGCATGATCACCCGGCTCCTGAAGAACGAGCTCGGCTTCGACGGCATGGTCACCTCCGACTGGGGCACGATGTCCGGCGCCGCCTTCGGCGTCGAGGCGCTCAGCCAGCCCGAGCGCGCGGCGATCTTCGTGAAGGCCGGCTCGCACCAGCTCGGCTCCGACTCCGTCACGATCGTCCAGGCCGCCTACGACCAGGGCTTCCTCACCGAGGCCGAGATCAACGGCGCGGCGACGAAGATCCTCGAGATGACGTTCAAGCTCGGCCTCTTCGAGAACCCGTACACGAGCGACGCCACCACCGCCCTCGCCCGCAACGCCGAGGCCATGCAGAACGGCTTCGACGCGCAGAAGAAGGCGATCGTCCTCGTCCAGAACGCGGGCACCACGAACCCGGGTCGGCTCCCGATCTCGCAGAGCCGCTACACCGACGTGGCCGGCGGCACGGCCGGCGCGCCCGACGTGGGTGAGTTCGCCTCCGACGCCGACAAGGACGGCAGCGTCGAGGTGTTCTTCGACGGCGTCGCCGACGCGCTCAACGGCCCCGACCGCTACAGCACGGCGCCCATCAACGCCCTCGCGGGGCTCTCGCCGGTCCTCGCGGCCGACTACGACTACCGCGCCGCGGGCGCTGGCACGGCCGGCACCGCCGGCTTCAAGCTCCCGATCGTCGCCGCCGCGACCGCTGCGGACGCCGACATCGCCGTCCTTCGCATCACGGCGCGCAAGGGCACCTACTCCGGCCTCGACGCGGGCGTTCCGCTCTCGTTCGACGCGCCGTACCCCGGCCTCAACAACGACTCCGGCCGCGCCCCGGCCGTCAAGGACGCGCAGAAGGTCATCGACCTCTTCCGCATCCGCGACGGCTACAAGAAGGCGGACGGCACGGTCGTCCCGGCCGCGAAGTCCACGCTCCGCATCGTCCTCGTGATGCACATGGACCGCCCGAGCCCGGTGACGCCCTTCATCAACGGGCTCAAGACGCTCGACGAGCGCGTGGGCTGCGACGCCGCGGGCAGCGACGCCGCGAAGGAGCTCTGCTACCCCGTCCTCTGGGACGGCACGAACGTCAACCCGAGCCAGGTCACCACGACCACCGCCACGGCCCACGCCGGCGTGGACACGTTCCTCGTCGAGTTCGGCGCGTACGACCGCGCGGTCCTCGACTTCCTCTTCAACAAGAACGTGCCGACGACCCCGGCCGGCTACGCCTACGGCGCGGCCCGGCTCCCGGTCGAGTTCCCGCGGGACGAGAAGGCCGTGAACGAGCAGTACGAGGACCTGCCGAACGACTCGTACTTCCCGCTCTTCGTCACGGGCACCGGCTCGGCGCTCCCGAGCAACTAGCCCGCACGTGAAGGTGCAGTAGCAGCAAAGCCGCCGGAGAAGGCGCGCCACGCCGGGGAGCCCGGACTCCTGACGTGGGCGCCCTCTCCGCGGCCCCGGGGCCCCCCTCCACCCGCCAACGCGGGGGAGGGGGGCCGCGGAGCCGGGAAGGCGGAAGAACCCGACGCTCGGCGCCCCCCGCGCCGACACCGAAGCAGCAGCGAGGAGACGAGGACATGACGAAGAGACTCGGTTGGCTCATCGCGGTGGCGGCACTCTCGGGCCTCGCGGCCTGCGGCGGTGGTGGCGGCCCCGACCCCGTCGGGCCGGAGTGCACCTCGGACGACAACTGCGCCGCGCAGAAGTTCTGCTCGGCGAGCGGGACCTGCACCGCGTTCCCGAACCCGGGCGTCGACTGCAACCGCGCGGTCGACTGCGCCTCGCCGAAGACCTGCCAGAGCCACGTCTGCACCGCGCCGGCTCCGACCTGCACGCTGCACACCGACTGCCCCGCGCAGCAGTACTGCGGCAGCGCGAGCACCTGCGTCCCCGAGACGACCCCCGGCACGACCTGCCACAAGGTCGCCGACTGCGGCGCCAGCCAGGCCTGCACGAACAACCTCTGCGTCGGCACGGGGACGGCGGAGTGCGACAAGGCCGCCAACGTCGCGAAGAAGAACGCGCTCATCGCCGCCCAGCCGGTCATCAAGGTCGGCACGGGCACCGGCCACAAGGCGAAGCTCACCACCAGCACCACCTTCGCGAGCGTCGCGGGCGACCCGAGCGTGCAGTGCTCGGTCTCCCTCGACTTCAAGGACGCGTCCGGTGACGCCGCCCTGCAGCCCTACGAGGACTGGACGAAGGGCGCCGCGGTTCGCGCCGCCGACCTCGCCTCCCGCATGACCACCGCGCAGAAGCTCGCGCTCCTCGCCCACGCCTCCCTCTCCGACACCATCTCGAGCGCCACGCCGTCCGCCGGCACGCTCGCCATCGTCGACGCCGGCATCCGCTTCGGCCAGACCACCGCGAACACGGCCGGCGTGGGTAACCGCGCGACCTGGGCCAACGCGATCCAGGAGCGCGCCGAGGCCGCGACCTGGGGCGTGCCGTTCGTCCTCTCGAGCGAGGCCGCGCACCAGACCGGCAACGGCCGGGTGAAGGCGAATCGCTTCACGCAGTGGCCGAACGAGCTCGCGCTGGGCGCCACGGGCGACCTCGCCCTCGTCGAGAACTACGGCAAGATCGTCGCGAAGGAGTACCGCGCCATCGGCATCACCATGGCGCTCTCGGTCCCCGCCGATCTCGCCACCGACCCGCGGCTCCAGAGCTCGCAGTTCACCTTCGGCGAGGACTCCGCCTCGGTGTCGGCGATGGCGGCGGCCCTGGTCAAGGGCCTGCAGGGCACCGCGCTCTCCTCGACCGGCGTCGCCGCGGTCGTCGGCCACTTCCCCGGCGCGGGTCCGGCCGCGGACGGCTTCGACGCCCGCCTCTCGAAGGGCAAGTACTACGGCTACTCGACCAAGTTCGACGACCACGTGAACGCGTTCCAGGGCGCCTTCGGCGCGGGCGTGGCCGGCGTCATGACCGGCTACGGCGTGCCGAAGCAGGGCGCGTGGACCGGGCTCTCCGGCGCGGTCAACGGCTCGACGATCGAGCAGGTCGCCTCGTCCTACAACTCGACGATCGTCACCTCGGTCCTCCGCAACCACTTCTCCTTCGGCGGCCTCGTGCTCGCGCCGGCGGGCATCCTCAACGACGCCGGCGTCGCCCCGCTCGGCGCGCCCTGGGGCATGGAGGGCTCGACGAAGGCCCAGCGCATCGCGAAGGCGGTGGGCGCGGGGGTCGACCAGTTCCTCGGCGTCAACGCGACCACCGACCTCGCCGCGGCCGGGCTGTCCGACGCCCAGGTGACGGCGGCGGCCACCCACGTGCTCGCCGTGACGTTCCAGCTCGGCCTGTTCGAGAACCCGTACGTCGACGCCGCGCTGGCGCCCACGCTCGTCGGCGCCGACACGGCCTTCCAGGCCGGCCTCGACGCGATGAACCGCGGCATGGTGCTGCTCGTCAACAAGGACAAGCCTGCGGGCTGGCTGAACGGCGATCCGCTGAAGGGCGACGGGCACCAGACGGGCGACAAGGGCAACGCGGGCAACGGGACGATGAAGGTGCTCCCGGCGCCTCCGGGCGAGCCGTACGTCGCTGCGGGCTGCGACTACTTCATCTCCGGCGACTTCGACCTCGACTACGTGCGCTCGGTGTCCGCCGGCTACGGGACGATGAACAACGACGCCCCGAAGGTGAAGGAATTCACCATCTCCTCGGACCCGGTGGTCGCCCGCAAGCAGCGGCTCGCGCTCTCCGACTACGTCCTCGTCCGCATCGCGGCGCCTTTCGCGGCGGACTCCGACGCGGGCGCGCTCAGCCTCCCGACGCCGGCGCTCACCTACGGCGCCACGGACGCGACCGTCCTGGCGCCGGTCCAGGAGGCGCGCGACGCCATCACCTGGTGGGCGACGAACTCCGGCGGCGGCCCCGCCTCGCAGGCACAGATCGTCGTGTTCGTCGACGCGGGCCGGCCGCTCGTCGTGAGCGAGCTCCAGGCCGCGGCCCTCGGGATCAGCGGCCTCTACATCGACTGGATGGGGATCCTCCCGGCCAACCAGCACTCCGACAAGGTCGCCATGGACGTCGCGTTCGGCATCGTGAACGGCCGCGGCAAGCTGCCGGTGGGCCTCCCGGCCTCCGACGCGACCGCTGGCTCGCAGCTCCCGGACGTCGCGGGTGACGGCCAGGACGCGACCCTCGTCCGCGGCTTCGGCATCCAGACCAACAGCTTCTAGAGCGAGAAAGCGATGACCACGCGCACGAACCACCTCGTCCACGCCCTCGGCCTCGCGGCGGCGCTCGCCGCCGTGGGCTGCGGGGAGCCCTGGGGTCCGCACCCGATCAACAAGGAAGGCCCCGGCCCCGACCTCTGCGACGCCGCCATCAAGAAGGTCGGGCTGCCCTGCGAGGACCCCGAGGTGGTTCGTGCGAAGGACCTCCTCCGCCAGATGACGCTGGTGGAGAAGGTCCAGCAGATGTCCGGGCCCGCCTACAACCCGAACAACATGTTCGACCAGGAGGACAACGCCCGCCTCTCGGTCCCCGGGTACCGCTTCATGGACGGCCCGCGCGGCGTGCGCTGGATGAACTCGGACTACGGCACGACCGTCTTCCCGGTCGCCGAGGCCCGGGCGTCCACCTGGAACCCGTCGCTCGAGACGGCCATCGGCAAGGTCGAGGCGGACGAGATGCGGTACCTCGGGCGCCACGTCCTCCTCGCGCCGACCATCAACCAGGTCACGCACCCGCGCTGGGGCCGCGCCCAGGAGAGCTACGGCGAGGACAGCCACCTCCTCGGCGTCATGGGCGAGGCCTTCATCGCCGGCGCCCAGGCGACGCCCGAGAACCCCGCCGACTACCGGATCCAGGCCTGCGCGAAGCACCTCGCGGCGAACAACATCGAGGACACCCGCATCTACGTGAACGCGGTCCTCGACGAGCGGACGCTGCGCGAGGTGTACCTGCCGCACTTCAAGAAGGCCTCCGACGCCGGCGTCTCGTGCGTCATGGCCTCCTACAACCGCGTCAACGGGAGCTACTCCGGCTACTCGAAGGCCATGGTGCGGGACATCCTGAAGGGCGAGTGGGGCTACCAGGGCTGGGTCGTCTCCGACTGGTTCGCGAAGGGCGCGACCCTCACCTCGCCGGCGGCCGGCCTCGACATCGAGATGCCGTTCAGCTCCGGCGCGTTCCCGACGATCTTCGACTCCGCCTACTTCTACGGCAACCTCCTGCAGACCGCGGTCGAGCAGGGCAAGGTCGACGAGGCCCTCATCGACGAGGCGGTGCTCCGGATCCTCTACGCGAAGGTCCACTTCGGCGTGATCGACAAGTGGGCGAAGGAGGCGGACTGGGCGCCGTGGCTCACGAAGGCCGATGACGCGCAGCTGCTCACCCAGACCGTGGCCGAGCAGGGCATCGTGCTGCTCCGGAACGGCCCGACCCGGGCGCTCGCCGACGACGTGCTGCCGCTCTCCCGCGCCGCGGTGAACCGGATCGCGGTGGTCGGCAAGTTCGCGAACTCGGAGAACATGGGCGACAAGGGCTCGTCCGACGCGAAGGTCGTGGACTCCTCGCTCGTGTTCACGCCGTACGAGGGGCTCTACGACGCCCTCGGCGCGACCAACACCTCCAAGACCTCCTGCGGCGGCCAGGCGAAGTGCGCGCTGACCTACGAGTTCGTGCAGGGGAACGAGACCTCCATCCAGGCCTCCGACGTGGTCTTCGTGGTGGGCGCGTACTACTACGCCGACCTCGCCCGCTCCTCCGCCGGCGAGGAGGGCGAGTGGAAGGACCGCGTCTCGATGTCGCTGCCCCAGCGGGACATCGACAACCTGAACGCCGTCATCGCCATGAAGGCGGCGAAGCCCTCGCTCAAGATCGTGGTGCTCGTGAAGAGCGGCGGCGCGGTGGTCATGAAGCCCTGGATCGACTCGGTCGACGCGGTCTTCATGGTCTGGTTCGCCGGCATGCGCGAGGGCACCGCCCTCGGCGAGCTCGTGTTCGGCGACGTCAACCCGTCCGGCAAGGTGGTCCAGAGCTTCCCGGTGGCGGAGTCGGACCTCCCGGCCTTCGACAACGCCGCCATCGGTGACGTCCAGTACTCCTACTACCACGGGTACCGGTACCTCGATCGCGCGAACAAGACCCCGCTCTTCCCCTTCGGCTTCGGCCAGAGCTACACGACCTTCGCGTACTCGAACCTCCAGGTCGTGACCCCCACGGCCGCCGCCGACGGCACCGTGACGGTGAAGGTCGACGTGAAGAACACCGGGCCGGTGGCGGGCGCCGAGGTGGTCCAGCTCTACGTCGGCTTCGGGAACACCGCGGTCAACGACACCTGGGGGCGCCCGAAGAAGACGCTCGCCGCCTTCGGCCGCACCGGGACGCTCGCCCCGGACGCGTCGGAGACCGTGACGCTCACCGTGAAGGTGGCGGATCTCGCCTACTGGAACACGGCCACGAAGGCGATGACCGTCGAGAAGATGGAGTACCCGCTCTGGGTCGGCCCGTCCTCCGACACGACCGACGCCAACACCAAGACCAGCACGTTCACCGTCCAGTAGGGCGGGACACCTCGGGAGACACGCACCATGAACGCCAAGATCACGTGGGCCGCCGCGCTGGCCGTCCTGCTCGCCGCCCCGGCCGTCCGCGCCGAGGAGCCCGCCGCCGCGCCGGTCGTCACCGACCCCCGCATCACCTTCTGGGGCGGCGAGGCCGGCCGGCCGGGCGAGGAGACCGACTCGTACACCGTGCCGACCTGGGCGCCGTCCGGGCCGCTCCGGCTGTCCGGCTACACCTGGTACGACGTCGGCTACCTCTCCCGTAACAACACGCAGTCCGGCGCCTACGACCAGGGCGCGAACTACGGGCAGGGCCGCCTCGTGCTCGGCGTGCAGTACCGCCGCGAGCTCGGCGCGCTCTTCGCCGAGGCCCGGGCCCAGTTCGTGGCGATGGACAACGAGTTCACGAAGTCCCAGTACGAGCCCCACACGCAGGACGCCTTCCTGCGCATCGGCCAGCGGACCTGGGACGTGCAGGTGGGCCGGTTCCTGGGCTGGGAGCCGTACTACCGCGGCATGGGCTTCGACCGGTACGCGGCCGAGGAGGCCGGTGCGCTCGGCGGCCCGCCGATGCACCGCCTGGAGTCCGCGCTCGGCTACATGGACGAGCCCAGCCAGCTCGCCGCGCACTGGTACCCGGCGGAGTGGGCCGCCCTCGAGCTCGGCGGCGTCTACGGCCAGCAGTCCGAGCAGAACAAGCTCGGCATCCGGCCGGTGCTCGCCCTGCGCGGGTATGGCTTCACCTTCGTCGGCGGCTACGAGTACTTCAAGGAGTCGCCGCAGGCCGACAACAACAAGGTCGAGCAGACCACGAAGGGCTTCTCGGGCCGGCTCCAGTACCGCATCGCGAACGTGACCGTCGGCGCCAACGCGACGCTCATGTCGGTGGACGCGACCCAGATCGACGGCCTCGTCGACGCGAACAAGACGCTCGACGGCAAGACCTTCGGCGGCTTCGCCGAGGGCTGGATCGGCGACCTCCTGCTGGGCGGCGGCTACCACTTCACCCAGGACGACCTCAAGAAGGGCGACCACGACAAGCACCACCAGGCGTTCGTGGCCGCGCAGTACAAGCTGCCGATCGAGGGGCTCTCGGTGAAGGCGGTCGTGGGCTTCAGCCGCGCGCAGCTCCAGGACGTCGACGCGAACACCGCCTGGGAGAACGACCTGACGTCCTTCCGGGTGCGGCTCCGCTACGACTTCCGGTGATCGTCTCGCGGGGGCCCCCCGCGGCGAGGGCTGGTGTGGGGCAGGGCGGTTGGGTAGGGTTTCGAGCCGGGCGTTGACGGCAAGTGAGCGTGGCCATGTCGGGATCACCAACGAGGATCGAGATCGTCGCCCCGCTGTCCGGCGTGGTCGTGCCGCTGGACTCGGTGCCCAATCCCGTCTTCGCGCGGAAGATGGTCGGCGACGGGGCGGCGATCGACCCCACCTCTGCCGAGGTGCTCGCCCCGATCACCGGTGACGTGACCCAGCTCCACTCCGCCCACCACGCGCTCGCCATCACGAGCGCGGCCGGGGTCGAGGTCCTGGTCCACGTCGGCCTCGACACGGTCACCCTGGCCGGGCGGGGGTTCACCCCGCTCGTCGCCCTCGGCGACCACGTCGAGCGCGGCCAGCCGGTGCTGCGCCTCGACCTCGACGCCATCGCCCGCACCGCCCGCAGCCTGCTCACCGAGGTCGTGGTCACGAACGTCGAGCGCGTCAGCCGCCTCGAGGCCGCCAGGGGCCTCGTCGAGGCGGGCCGCTCGGTGCTCCTCACCGTGGAGCTCGGCGGCGCCCAGGCGCGCGCGGCCAGCGTGTCCGGCGAGACGGTGCGGTCTGCCCCGGTGGCGATCCCGAACCGGGTCGGCCTCCACGCCCGGCCCGCCGCGGTGCTCGCGGGCGAGGCGAAGAAGTACCAGTCGTCGGTCACCCTCGTGCGCGGCGCCGACCGGGTGAACGCGAAGTCGGTCGTCGCGATCATGGGGCTCTCGGCCCAGCAGGGCGAGCAGGTGGTCTTCGAGGCCACCGGCCCCGACGCCGCCGCGGCGGTCGCCCACCTCGCCGCCCAGGTCGCCCACGGCCTCGGGGAGAAGGCGTCGGACGCGCCGGTCGCCCCCGAGGCGCGCCGCGCGCCGGTCCCGCGGGTCGCGCCGAGCGGCTCGAACGAGCTCGTCGGCGCGCCCGCGTCGCCGGGGCTCGCCATCGGCAAGGTGTTCCAGCGCCGCCACGCCGCCATCGCGGTCGAAGAGCGCGGCGGCACGCCCGACGAGGAGCGCGCCCGGTACGCCGCCGCGGTCCGCGAGGCGGCCCGGCAGATCGACGCGCTCGAGCGCCACGCCGCCGACCCCGGCAAGGCCGCGATCCTGGACGTGCAGCTCGCGCTGCTCGAGGACCCGGACCTCATCGAGACCACCGAGCGGCACCTCGCCGAGGGCAAGAGCGCCGCCTTCGCCTGGCGCGAGGCGTACACCGGCCAGGCGGCGAAGCTCGAGCAGCTCGAGAACGCGCTGATGCGCGAGCGCGCGGCGGACCTCCGCGACGTTGGCGGGCGGCTCCTCGGGCTCCTCACCGGCGCGGCGACCGCGCAGGCGGAGATCCCGCCCGGGTCAATCCTGATCTCCGACGAGCTCACCCCCTCCGAGGTGGCCGCCCTCGACCCGAAGGTCGTGCTCGGCTTCTGCACGACCACCGGCGGCTCGACGAGCCACGTGGCGATCCTCGCCCGCTCGATGGGCATCCCGGCGGTGTGCGGCATCGAGGAGCACGCGCTCAGCCTGCCGAACGGCCTGAGGGTCGTCATCGACGGCGCCATCGGCCTCGTGAAGGTGAGCCCGGACGAGGGGCACGTCATCGCGGTGAGGCAGCGCATCGCCGACCAGGCCGCGCGGCGCGAGCAGGAGGCGGCCGCCGCAGGGCAGCCCGCGCGCACGCGGGACGGCCACCGCATCGAGGTCGCCGCGAACGTGGCGACGCTCGAGGACGTGAAGGCCGCGCTCGCCTCCGGCGCCGAGGGCGTGGGGCTGCTCCGCACCGAGCTCCTCTTCGCCGACCGCGACGTGGCGCCGGGCGAGGACGAGCAGGCCGCCGAGTACGGCGCGATGGCCGAGGCGCTGGGCCGCGACCGCCGCTTCATCGTGCGGACCCTCGACGTGGGCGGCGACAAGCCGCTCTCGTACATGCCGCTGCCGAGGGAGCAGAACCCCTTCCTGGGCCTGCGCGGCATCCGGGTCAGCCTCGCCTATCCGGACGTCTTCCGGGTCCAGCTCCGCGCCATCCTGCGCGCGGCGCCGGCCGGGAACCTGCACCTCATGTTCCCGATGGTGGCGACGCTCGAGGAGCTGCGCCAGGCGAAGGCGCTCCTCGCCGAGGAGCAGCAGGCCATCCCCCGCGCCGTGAAGGTCGGCATCATGGTCGAGGTCCCCTCGGCCGCGGTGATCGTCGAGCAGCTCGCGCGCGAGGTGGACTTCTTCTCCATCGGCACGAACGACCTCACCCAGTACACGCTCGCGATGGACCGCGGGCACCCCCGGCTCGCCCGCCAGGCCGACGCGCTCCACCCGGCCGTGCTGCGGATGATGGCGATGACGGTCGAGGGCGCCCACGAGCAGGGGAAGTGGGTGGGGGTCTGCGGCGGGCTCGCCTCCGAGGCGCTGGCCGTCCCGCTCCTCGTGGGCCTCGGCCTCGACGAGCTGTCGGTGAGCGTGCCCTCCATCGCGCCGGTGAAGGCCGCCATCTCGCGGCACCGGCTCTCGGAGTGCTCCGAGCTCGCGACCGAGGTGCTGCGCTGCAGGACCACGGCGGAGGTCCGCCAGGCGCTCGTGCAGTTCGACGAGTCCGGCGCGGCCACCGCGACCAAGGTGCTCACATGACGACGACGGCGGCGGCGGCTCCGGCGGGGGAGGGCGCGCTCACCGGCGCGTTCGGGTTCCTGCAGAAGAATCGGCAAGTCCCTCATGCTGCCGGTGGCGGTGCTGCCGGTCGCGGGCCTGCTCCTCGGCATCGGCGCGGCGAACTTCCACTGGATGCCGCAGGTCGTCTCCGACCTGATGCGCATGAGCGGCGACGTGGTGTTCGGCAACATGCCGCTCATCTTCGCCATCGCGGTCGCGCTCGGGTTCACCGAGAACGACGGCGTCTCGGCCATCGCCGCGATGATCGGCTACACGGTCATGCTCGCGACCATGGGCGTGCTGGCCGGGGTGTGGGGCATCCCGCCGGCCACCATCATGGGCATCAAGTCCATGCAGACCGGGGTGTTCGGCGGCATCCTCGCCGGCGCGCTCGCGGCGTGGATGTTCAACCGCTTCTACCGGATCTCGCTGCCGCCCTACCTGGCCTTCTTCGCCGGCAAGCGCTTCGTGCCCATCATCACCGCGCTCTCGGCCATCGGGCTCGGCCTCGTGCTCGCGGTGGTCTGGCCGCCCATCGGGCGCGGCATCAACGTCTTCTCCCACTGGGCCGCGGTCGGCGACCCGCGCCTCGCGGCGACGCTCTACGGCTTCGTGGAGCGCATGCTGGTGCCCTTCGGGCTCCACCACATCTGGAACGCGCCGTTCTTCTACGAGATCGGCAGCTTCGTCAATCCGGTGACCGGCAAGACCGTCACGGGCGACATCCAGCGCTACTTCTCCGGGGACCCGACCGCCGGCATCCTCGGCGGCGCCTTCCTCTTCAAGATGTGGGGCCTGCCCGCCGCCGCGATCGCCATCTGGCACTCGGCGAAGCCCGAGCACCGCACCGCCGTCGGCGGCATGATGATCTCGGCCGCGCTGACCTCGTTCCTCACCGGCATCACCGAGCCCATCGAGTTCGCGTTCCTGTTCGTGGCGCCGCAGCTCTACCTCGTGCACGCGCTCCTCGTCGCGACCGCCCAGTTCCTGTTCGCGACGCTCGGCGTGCACATGGGCTTCACCTTCTCCCAGGGCGGGATCGACTTCGTCGTCTTCAACGTCCTCAACCCGTTCTCGCAGAAGTGGTGGCTCGTGCTGGTGTTCGGGCCGATCTACGCGGGCATCTACTACGTCACGTTCCGCGCGGCGATCCGCTGGCTCGACCTCAAGACCCCGGGCCGCGAGGACGCGCCGGTCGCGCAGGCCGCCCACGCCGCCACCTCCGCCGGCTCCTCGAAGGCGCGCGACCTCGTGCTCGCGTTCGGCGGCCGCCCGAACCTGAAGGCCCTCGACGCCTGCATCACCCGCCTGCGCATCACGGTGGCCGACCCGGCCCGGGTGGACCAGGCGCGCCTCAAGGCGCTCGGCGCCACCGGCGTGGTCGTCATCGGGAACGGGGTGCAGGCGATCTTCGGGCCGGTGTCGGAGAACCTGAAGACCGACATGCAGCTCTACCTCGCGTCGACTGCGGCCTCTGCGGGGGCCGAGGCGGACGGGGCGGCGCAAGCGGCCGCTCCGCCCGCTCCGGCTTCCCTGCCGGCGCCGGGGCCGGGCCTCGCCGCCGCGGCGGCCGGCGCGGACGCCTGGGTCGCCGAGGCGGCTCCGCCGCTCCTTCGCGCCCTCGGCGGCCGCGAGAACCTGCGCTCGCTCGATGCCGTCGCGCTCACGCGCCTGCGCGTCGTGCTCGCGGACCCCGGCCGGTTCGACGAGCCGGGCGCCCGCGGCGCGGGCGTCATGGCGGTGATGCAGGCCGGACCTGGTATCCTCCACCTCATCGTGGGTGAGCACGCCGACAGGCTGGCCGAGGCGGTCAAGGCGACGTGAGGAAGGGGCTCCTCGCCGGCCTCGCAGGGATCGTGCTCCTCGCCGCGGGCGGAGTGTGGCTCGTGCTGTCGCTCGAGGGGCCGGTGAAGGGACCCGGCGCCGCGCCGGCGCCCGAGGCCGCGGCACCCGCGCCGCTGCCGCAAATCGTGCTGCCGAACGCCAGCCCCCCGCCGCCGCCGCGGGAGGCGCCCCCGAAGCCGAGGGAGCCCGGGGAGGGCACCGCGAAGGAGACGCTGCCCGCCGACCTCGGCGAGCGCGCCGCCGCGCTCCAGGCCTGGACGGCGCAGATCCAGGAGGCGCTCCACGCCTACGCCGACCGCGTGCGCCCGTGCCGGCTCCTCCACGCCGAGCTGCTCCTGGGCTTCGAGTCGCTCGACCGCCGGGTGCGCGTCGTCGAGGTGAAGGGCACGGCGCACGATCCGAAGGAGTTCCCGGCGGGCGTCCCCGTGCCGCCCCCCGAGGACCCCGGCGCGGTCGACTGCGCCCGCCGCCAGCTCCAGGACGTGATCCTCTCCGTGCCTGCGGCCCGCGAGGGCCGCAGGTGGGAGATGATCTGGGTGGTCGAGTAAGAACCGCTCGTTTCCCCTGTCGTCGACGGTGCGCTGCCGTGGGGGCCAACCGTTCGTCCCACGCTTGGCCGTTCGTTCCCCCCTTGTCGTCGACGGTGCGTTGCCGTGGGGGCGAAACGCGCCTCCGCGACGGCGCTTGCTCGGACGGGTTTGAGACGGGACCGATCACCGGAACCGTTGCTGTTCCACGGCGGTGATCGGCGGCAGCAGGCCGTCGATTGAGATGCGGGTGACGGCACAGCGCGCTGCGCGCGCCATGCCGTCACCCGCCCACATCTCTAGGCCTGCAATGCTGCGATGTGGAGACGGAACCTCGCCCGTCGCTCGCTGCGCGCCGCTGCGGAGACGCGTTTCGCCCTCGGAGGTAGCGGACTGAGGTCGGCCGATACTGCTGGGCGGCGAGTGATGAACTGATGGTTCCGATGAGGTGACGGACGGCGGGTGACCTACCGTTAGTCGTTCACCAGCACCCCAGCAGTATCGGCCGCACCGCCGTCCACGACGCCCGAGAGCCAAACGGGCCTCCGCAGCAGCGCGCAGCGAGCGACGGGCGAGGTACCGTCACCACATCTCGCATTGCAGGCCAAGGAACCATCGCGCGAGGACGGCGCCGTGCGCGCAGCGCACGACGCCGTCACGCGCACATGGTCCGCAGGCCTGCTGCGCGATCACCGCCGTGGAACGGCAACGGTTCCGGCAATCTCTTCCGTCTCAAACCCGTCCGAGCAAGCGCTGTCGCGGAGGCCCGTTTGGCTCCCACGGACTCGCGGCCAGGCCGAGAAGCTCGGGACGAGCAAGCCCCCCTACGGCTGCACCTCGAACGCCTGCGTCAGCACGTTCGACTTCTGCGGCGGGGTCGGGCCGCCGGGGTTGTAGACCGCGACGTCGTACTTCGCCGGGATCGCCGCGAGCGTGTCGAGCATGACCTCGATCGAGGTCGCGCTCACGACCGTCGTGTCGGTCTTCGGCACGGCGAAGTCGGTGACGCCGATGGCGGCGTTGGAGATGTGCACCGCCGAGCCGCCGTTCCCGAGCGCGTCGGGCTTCGCGAAGTTGGTGCCGGTGAGGGTCACCTTCACCTTGTTCGTCTGCCGCGGCGCGGCGGTCGGGCTCACCGAGGTCAGGGTGGGCTGGCCGGGGGTCACGTTGAAGGTGATGGTGTTCGAGTCCGTCGCGCCGGCGTTCCGCACCGCCAGGTTGTACGTGCCGGTGTTCTTGCCGGTGAGCACGAGGGAGACGTTGACGGTGGTCGGAGGCGAGCCCACCGGCGTCGAGGTCGGGACGAGCGCCTGGCCGTCGAAGACCACCCGGATCTGGTCGAAGGGGGCCCTGAGGTTGCTCGCGGTGAGCACGACCGGGACGGTGGCGCCCTGGGCGCCGCCGCGCGGGCTGGCGTCGCGCAGCACGGCCACGTTCGAGAGCACGCGGAAGGAGAACGGCGCGGAGGTCCCGCCGCCCGCGTAGGTCGCCCGCACCTGCCAGGCGCCGTCCGGCTTCCCGGTCAGGTCGAGCGTGCCGACGATCTTGTCGCAGGCGCCCGGGCAGTTCGGCGTGCCCGGCGCGGTCAGGGCGGTGAAGCTCCCGCCGGGCGGCGCCGCCTCGAGGAAGCTGCCCGCGGTGAACCCGCTGCCGGCGAGCGTGAGCACCACGGTCTCGCCCTGGTACCCGGTCCCGGGCGACAGCCCGCTCACCACCGGCGGCTGGCCGCCGGCGAGGATCGTGAGGGCCTGCGAGGTGAGCAGCGGGTCCTCGTCGTTGCGCACCGCGAGCGTGTGGCTGCAGGTGCCCGAGGCGCAGGACGGCATCTTGAGGTTCGCGACGAGGAGCTGGGTCGGGTCGAGGAAGGTCGTGTTGAGCGTGGCCGCGGTGGCCTTGCCCTCGTCGAAGAGGGCCTTGCTGTTCGCGTTGAACCCCGTGCCGCCCAGGGTGACCGTCACGAACGCGCCCGCCTCGGTGATGGAGGGGCTGATGGCGGTGAGCGTGGGCTTCGGGCTCGCGATCGTGAGCTTCGCGGGCAGCGAGGCGTGATCGCCGGTGGCGGGGTCGATGTTCACCACCCGGAGCGCGTACTCCGTGGAGGGCGGGAGCAGCGTCGCGTCCACGGTGCACTCGAGCTTGCCGTCGGCGGTCGCCTCGGTGGGGAGCGAGGTCGTGAGGAGCTGGGGCGAGCTCAGGCGGCACTGCGAGTTCCCGCCGAGGCCGGTGCCGCTCACGGTGATCTCCGAGACCGCGCCCGTGAGCACCGCGCTCGGGGTGAGCTGGGTGATCGTGGGCGACGGGACCGTGATGTCGAGCGCGCGCGCGTTCGAGACCACGTTGTCGGGGTTCAGGACCCGGACGTACCAGGTGGTCGGCGTCTCGACCGAGAGGTCGAGCTTGTACCGGAGCTCGGTCGAGGATCCGCCCGCCTCGGGCGCGACCAGGAGGAGCTCCCCGTCGCCGTTCACGGTCCGCAGCTTCGCGCCGGCGCCGAAGCGCTCGCCCGTGACGGTCACCGTCACCGGGAGCGCCCCGCCGTTGTCCGCCGCGGCCGGGCTGATGGACGTGATGAACGGCGCCACGGCCGAGGCCGGGCCGCACACGCCGTCGACGCACCGGTTCCCGTCGCCGCAGACCTGGGCGCAGGCGCCGCAGTTGAACGCGTCGGTCGAGAGCTCGATGCAGCGGTTCTGCTCCGGGCAGGTCGTCTCGCACTTCGACGGGTCGAACTTCGCCGTCTTCTTGCACCCGCTCGCCGCGGCGAGCGCCGCGACCGCGAGGACGAGCAGCGCCCCGCCGCCCGCGCGCGGCGCCCGGCGGCGCCGCGCGAGCGGGACCGCGAGCAGCGCGAGGAGCGCGCCGATCGGCCCCTGCCCGCCGCCCGCGCCGCAGCCGCAGCCGCCGATCTTCCTCTTCGCCTTCTGGCCGGTCGTCCCGTCGCCGTTGAGCCCGCCCGAGCCGCCCGGGTTCGCGACCGAGTAGCACTGGCCGTCGACGCAGGCCCCCGCCGGGCAGGTGACGCCCGCGCACGGGTCGTCGACGCAGAAGCCCGCCTTGCAGACCTGGCCCCGGCCGCACCCGACGCCGGTGCACGTGTCGTCCCGGCAGACGCCCTCGACGCAGAGCTTGCCCGCCGCGCAGGTGATGCCCGCGCAGGCGTCGACCACGCAGAACCCGTCGTCGCCGCAGCGCTCGCCGGCCTTGCAGGAGACGAAGGTGCACGCCTGCACGCAGAGCCCCTCGCGGCAGAAGGTGCCGCTCGGGCAGTTCATGCCGGCGCAGGGATCCGCCTCGCAGGCGCCCTGGCGGCAGAGCTGGCCGGTGGGGCAGCCGGTGAAGTAGCAGGCGCCGCCGGTGCAGGAGCCCGAGACGCACGTCGAGCCCTGGCCGCAGGTCACGCCCGCGCACGGGTCGGAGCACGCGCCGAACCGGCAGGACTCGCCCGGCGGGCAGGTGACCCCGCCGCAGCCGCCCGCCTGCTGCTTGCAGCCGGAGCCGGACTGGCAGCCGTAGCCCTCGGGGCAGGGCTGCTCGGTGCCGCACACCGACGGCACGCAGACGCCGACCTCGCACTGGTAGCCGGGCGCGCAGACCGCGCCGTCGTCGACCACGCCGTCACAGTCGTTGTCGAGGCCGTCGCAGGGGTCGGCGGGGGAGGGCAGCGTCTCGCCGGCGCAGGCCTCCTCCCACTTGCCGTTCACGCACGCCTGCGTGCCCTTCTTGCAGACGCCGCGGGGGTTCCCGCCGCCGTCGGTGGAACTCGCCGGGCCGTCGTAGCAGGACCGGGAGGTGCCGGACTGGCACTGGCCGCAGCCCTCGTCGGTCTGGCCGTTGCAGTTCTCGTCCGCGGGCGTGCCGCCCTGCGGCGTGCAGATCTCGGCGGGCAGCGGCACCACCTCGCCGGTGCAGGCGCCCCAGCCCGTCGCGCCGCACGACTGCGTGCCCACCTTGCAGGTGCCGACGCCGGCGGTGCCGGCGGGGCCGGTGTAGCACTGGCGGACCTGGCCGGGCGAGCACACGCAGGCCGCGTTGTCGATGAACCCGTCGCAGTCCTCGTCGGCGGCGACGTTGTTGCCCTCGGTGCAGACCTCGGGCGTGGGCAGGACCTGGCCGACGCACGCGCCCCAGTTGCCCTCGGTGCAGGTCCGCACGCCCTGCTTGCAGACGCCCTTCGGCAGCCCGGTCTCGTTGTCGATGGTCTTCGCCGAGCCGTCGTAGCAGGCCTCGGTGAGGTTCTCGTCGACCTGGCCGTTGCAGTTGTCGTCGAGGGCGTTGCAGACCTCGGCGGCGGGGACGACCTCGCCCACGCAGGCGGACATCCCGAAGCTGCCGTCCGGGTTCTGGACGCACTGGCGCACGCCCTCGCGGCAGAGGCCGACGTTCTTCGTGCCGGCGGGGCCGTCGTAGCAGGCGGTCTCGAGCCCCTCGTCGACGAGGCCGTTGCAGTCGTTGTCGAGGCCGTCGCAGATCTCGGCGGAGGGCTGGTTCACCTGCACGCAGGTGGGCGCGGGGGGATCGCCGGCGCACTGCAGGCGGCCGAGCGCGCAGACGCCGAGCTTGCCCGTGTCGCACGCCACGCCGCTCGCGGTGCAGCCCGCGCCGAGGTTGAAGAGCGTGTTGAGGACGAGGCGGGTGCCGCCGATCTGGAAGTTCGAGTCGGAATAGCTGTGGCCGCCGAGGTACACGATGGTGCCGCGGGTCCCGGCGGTGGGCCGCACCGTGAAGAAGTCCCACAGGTCGTTCGGCGCCTGCGCCGAGATGAGGCGCAGCGTGCCGGGCTGGTAGGCGCCGGCGGGGGAGGCGGTGAGGTTGGGCCGGAAGACGTCGACGGCGCCGCTCTGCGGCTTGAAGACGAAGTCGCCGATCTGCAGGAGCGGGGAGGCGAAGTTCGGCGAGGTGTCGGCCGGCGCGCTCGCGTTCGTCGGGTCGGGGAAGCGGATCGGGGTCGTGTACGAGACCTCGTTGCCGCTCTCGGAGTAACGCAAGCCGGTGGTGCTCTGGAACCGGGTGCTCGGGTCGCCGTCCTGGTAGTTGCTCGTGTACGTCGTCGTGGCCTGGCCGGTCTTGTCGCGCGTGAACGTGCCCTCGAAGCTGCCGAGGCCCGCGCACTCCGCGAAGAGGTCCCCGCCGGCCGCCACGAACCCGCCGATGGTCTTGAGGACCTGGTCGGTCTTCGTCGAGGAGTAGAGGGTCGCCGCGCAGGCCGAGCCCGACGAGTAGTCGGAGCAGGAGCCGGGCGCGAGCCAGTGGGGCACCCACAGGATCTGGTAGCCGTTCTTGCCGAAGTTGCTGGTCTTCCAGTCGGTGGAGCCGGCCGCGGGCTGGAAGTCGTCGATGCCGAGGCGGTCGTAGATCTCGCCGTGCGTGCCGGTGGCGGTGCCCGCGGCGGTGCCCGAGCCGATGCCCGCCTTGGAGAGGTACCCGGAGATCACCGGCTCGGCGTTCTTCGGGTCGGAGATGGTCGGCGGGTTCGAGCTCGAGCGGTTGCCCGAGCCGATGTTGAGGAGGGCGAGCTTCGGCGGCACGCTGCCGCCGGCGCTCCACCCGCCCGCCATCACCTTCTTCACGAAGCCGCTGAAGGCCACGTTCGCGACGTGGACGTTCACGTTCTGGAACGTGGTCTTGTACTGCTGCAGGATCCCGGAGGCCTTCTCGAAGTCCGAGCCGTCCACCACGAACGGGCCGCCGCGGTAGGCGACGACGTGCTGGGTGGTGGGCGGCGTCGAGCTGGCGCCCGGCTTCCCGCCGGTGGCCCAGTCGTAGAGCACGGCGGGCGCGCCGCCGTCCCACTGGATGCGGAAGTCCTCGTCGGCCGCCTTGGTCTTCGTGCCGTTGATGACCCAGTAGACGGCGACGTCGTTGCGGATCAGCTGGTAGACGAGGCCGTACGCCTTGACGACGTCGCCGGGATCCATCGCCTGCGGGCAGGTCGAGGGCGCGGGCAGCGAGGTCGTCGTCCAGCTCGCGTCGGTCATGGACTGGTAGCAGCGGTCCATGGGGATCACGAGCGAGTAGCGGGCGAAGGTCTTCGCGCCCTCGCCCGTCCCGCCGCACGTCGGCGCGAGGAGCGGCAGCGCCCCCGCGACGAGCGCGATGGGGACGAGGCCGGCGAGCAGGCGGTGACGGCGGGGGGACGTGGCCATGTGCGGGGCTCCCTGTGGAACCTCGTCAGGTTAGCACGCGCTCCCGGGTACGCCGAACCCACGGCCGGCCCGCCCGGCGCACCTCGGCCTACACCGGCCGCGCGCGCGGCACACGAGTTTGACGCGCCGTCGGGCGCGTGAGATGCGCTCGTCGTGGCCGTCCCACCCGACGACGCGCGCACCCACCCCGACGAGGCCGCCGGCCCGGCCGATCCGCCGCCCGTGCTCGTGCGCACGTGGCTGCTCGCGGTCGGCGGCATCCTCTGCGCGAAGCTCCTCTCGCTCGTCGAGCCCACGGGCCTCCTCGGCGCGAACCTCGCCGGGGTGGCCGCGGTCCTGTTCGTGACCCTCCCGGACCGGCGGCTCCGCCTCCGCGGCGAGGGCTGGGAGCGCCTCGGGCTCCCCGGCACCGGGCCCGGCGATCCGGTGGTGCGCCGGGACTGGGCGCGCGGCGCGCTCTGGGCGCTCGGGACCTGCGCGGTGGTCTTCCCGCTCTTCGGCCTCGGCTTCTGGGCCTTCTCCCGCGCGCTGCCGTCCCTGCCGCCCGCGCTCGCCCACGCGCTCGCGCCCTACGGCGCGCCCGCCGCGTTCACCTGGCGGGCGCCGGAGGGGCTCCTCTGGCGCATCCCGGTGCAGCTCCTCGTGGTGGCGCTGCCGGAGGAGCTCTTCTACCGGGGCTGGATGCAGACCTCCTGGGCGCGGGCCGTGCCCGGCCCCGGCCGCACGCTCCTCGGGGCCCGGCTCGGCCCGGGCTTCCTCGCCACCCAGGCGCTCTTCGCGGCCGGGCACCTCGTGGTGCTCGAGCCCTGGCGGCTCGCCACCTTCTTCCCGGGGCTCCTGTTCGGCTGGTTGCGGGCGCGGACCGGGTCGGTCGCGGCCCCGGTGCTCGTGCACGCGGCGTCGAACCTCTTCCTCGCCACGCTCGAGGCGAGCTTCTACGGGTGACCGGCGGTAAGGAGCCAGGCATGGCCCAGACGATCCGCGAGATGCTGGAAGAGCTCGAGGAGCGCACGCTCCACCCGCGCGCCGCCCGGTCGTCGCGGTCGAAGGGGCGCGAGCGGCCCTGGCGGGAGGACGACGAGCGCCCGGCCTTCCAGCGGGACCGCGACCGCATCGTGCACTCGAAGGCCTTCCGCCGCCTGGCGGGGAAGACGCAGGTGTTCCTCGCCCCGAAGGGCGACCACTACCGCACCCGCCTCACGCACACGCTGGAGGTGGCGCAGGTGGCGCGCTCCATCGCCCGGGCGCTCCGGCTCAACGAGATGCTCGTCGAGGCGATGGTGATGGGGCACGACCTCGGGCACACGCCCTTCGGCCACGCGGGCGAGCGGGCCCTGAACGCGCTCGTCCCCGGCGGCTTCCACCACGTCGTGCAGTCGCTCCGCGTCGTCGAGGTGCTCGAGCGCGACGGGGAGGGGCTCAACCTCACCGCCGAGGTCCGCGACGGGATCCTCCGTCACTCGAAGGGCAAGGGGAACGTGCTCCTCCAGGGCGGGCAGAAGTCCCTGACGCTCGAGGCGGAGATCGTCCGGCTCGCCGACATCATCGCGTACGTCAACCACGACCTCGACGACGCGCTCCGCGCCGGGCTCTTCGGCGAGGGCGATCTCCCGGCCGGGATCCGCACCACCCTCGGCGCCTCGCACTCGCAGCGCTTCGCGACGCTCGTGCACGACGTGATCCAGACCTCCGACGTCGACGGCGGCGGGCACATCGCGCTGTCGCCCGCGGTGCACGAGGCGCTCCTCGCGCTCCGCGACTTCCTCTACGCCCGCGTCTACGAGAACCCCGTCGTGCACGAGGAGTTCGTGAAGGCGCAGCGGATCCTGAAGGACCTGCACGCCTGGTGCCTCGAGGATCCCGCGCGGTTCTCCGCCCGATCCGGGCTCGCCGGGCGCGATCCCGAGGAGCTCGGGCGGGCGGTCGTGGACTGGCTGTCGGGGATGACCGACCGGTTCGCGATCTCGACCTGGGAGGAGCTGTACGTGCCCCGGCCCTGGGGCGCGTGAACCGCGTCGCTAGATCGGGGAGACCGAGACGGAGAGGTTCCGCCCCACCGCGACCACGCTGCCCTCCGGCACCTCGATGAAGCCGTTCGAGGAGGTGAGCCGGTTCGCGAAGCAGACCGCCTTCACCGCGCGGTGCTGCCGGAACGCCGGCTGGCTCTCGGTGGCGTCGACGCCGAGGCCGTGGAGCGGGCAGGGGAGCAGGCCCTCGAACAGCGCGTAGTACAGCGGCCCGCCCCGCCGCGCGGCGACGAGCAGCCGGCCGTTGGTGGCCGCGAGCACGAGCCGGCTCGGGCGCTGCTCGCCTGCCTCCCGGGCGAGCGCCTCGATGGCCCTGACCGTCCGCCCCAGCGCCCGCGCGGCCGCGGCCGGCTCGAGGTCCGGGTCGTCGAGCCGTCCCTCCGCGCGGAGCTGGTCGAGGAAGAGCATGAACGCGTGCTCGGAGTCGGTATCGCCCCCGATGGACCGGCGGAGGAAGTCCGGCAGGGCGGCGACGAGGCGCGGCTTGACCTCGGTCCAGCCGGAGATCGTGCCGTCGTGGGCGAACAGCCACTGGTGGTGCCGGAACGGGTGCGTGTTCTCCTCGCGCGCCTTGCCGACGGTGGCCCGGCGCGCGTGGGCGAGGAGCGCCTCGGAGTCGACGTCGCCCACGAGCTCGGGCAGGCCGAGGGGCGACGCGGCGCCGGAGGGGCGGTGGCCGAGGAGGACGCTGCCGCCCTCGTAGTAGCCGAAGCCGTACGCGTCCGGGGGCGGGTCGGCCGGGGCCGTGCCGCCAGATGAGCTGCCGCCGGATGAGCTGCCGCCGGACGAGACGCCGCCGAGCGTCACGTGGGCGGCGAGGCGGGCCAGCTGGCACCGCATCAGGCTGGCATCGGTCTGGAGCACGGCGACGAGCGCGCCCATGGTTCTCCCAGGTCCGAATGTAATAACGGATCGGGGTGACAGGGCCATCCCACGGGCGCGCACGCACCGTCGGGCGAACGAAGGCGCGGCCACGTGTTTGACAGGGTCGAGACCCGGCCGCTAGGATCCCTAAACCGGCGTGATCGCTGGCTCACCACGCCATCACCCACCGACCTCATGAGCGACGACGGCATCGCGATCGGCATCGACCTCGGTACGAGCTACAGCTGCGTCGCCGCCGTCACGGAGGCGGGCGCGCCGCCCCAGGTGCTGCTCAACGAGTGGGCCGAGCGGACCCACGCCTCCTGCGTGTCGTTCCTCGAGGACGGCACGGTCCTCGTCGGCAACAACGCCAAGAAGAACATCATCACGAACGCCGAGAACACCGTCTACTCGGCGAAGCGCCTCATCGGCCGCTTCTTCTTCTCCGACGAGGTGAAGAAGGCGCAGGCGGTGATGCCGTACGGCATCGTCGAGGGCCCGAACAACTCGGTCCGGGTCCAGGTGAAGGGGAAGAGCTTCGCGGTCCCGGAGATCTCCGCGCTCGTCCTCAAGGAGATGAAGGCGATCGCCGAGACGGCGCTCGGCCGCGAGGTGAGGAAGGCGGTCGTCACCTGCCCCGCCTACTTCAACGACAACCAGCGCCAGGCCACCAAGGACGCCGGCCGGATCGCCGGGCTCGAGGTGCTCCGCATCATCAACGAGCCCACCGCCGCCGCGCTCGCCTACGGCTTCGGCAAGGACATCTCGCAGAAGATCTGCGTGTACGACCTCGGCGGCGGCACCTTCGACGTCTCGATCCTCGAGATCGGCAAGGACGTCTTCGAGGTGCTCTCGACCGCGGGTGACACCTACCTCGGCGGCGACGACTTCGACGATCGCATCATGACGTGGCTGGCCGACGACTTCCTCCAGAAGCACGGCCTCGACCTGCGCCAGAACAAGTACTGCCTCCAGATGCTGAAGGAGGCCGGCGAGACCGCGAAGATCGAGGTGGGCCGCCACGGCAAGGCCGAGATCTTCGTCCAGGGGATCTGCCAGGCCCCGGAGGGCCAGGTGCTCGACCTCACCCAGCACCTCGAGCAGGAGCAGTTCAACCGGATGGTGATGGACCTCGTGCAGCGGACCTTCAAGGTCTGCGACGAGGCGCTCCAGTCGGCCCGCCTCACCGCCGCCGACATCGACGCGGTGATCCTGGTGGGCGGCCCGACCCGCCTGCCCATCATCCGCAACAGCGTCCGCCACTACTTCCAGAAGGAGGCCATGACCGGCATCGACCCCGACGAGGTCGTCGCCCTCGGCGCCTCGATCCAGGCGGCGGCGCTCCTCAACAGCGAGGCGGCGGTCTACGGCCAGGCGAGCTACCTGCTCGACGTGACGCCGCTCTCCCTGCGGGTGGGGACGGTCGGCGGCTTCACCGAGAAGATCATCGACAAGAACACCCCCATCCCCATCGAGAAGTCGAAGACCTTCACGACGAGCCGCGACGGCCAGGACAAGGTCCGCATCCGCGTCTACCAGGGCGAGTCGAACAAGGCGGAGGAGTGCGAGCTCCTCGGCCAGTTCGAGTTCACCGGGTTCCGCGTCGGCTACCGCGGCGAGGTCTCCATCCAGGTCACCTTCGAGATCGACTCGAACGGCATCGTGAACGTGTCGGCCACCGACCTCGAGACCGGCCAGAAGACCTCCACGACCATCAGCCTCTCCTCCGGCCTCTCCGAGGACGACATCTCGAAGGCCGCCGACGCCAACGCCGAGATGGAGCTCGCCAAGGACGTGCGGGCCGCCTAGGCGCGCCCGCCGCGCACCGACACCATGGAAGCGCAGTTCCTCATCGAGGCCGAGACCCTGGCGACCGTCCTCGACCAGCTCGACTACTACAACGTCCTCAAGATCCCGCACTCGGCCACGCCCGCCGAGATCAAGAAGGCGTACTACCGCGAGTCGCGCGCCTTCCACCCCGACCGCTTCGCCGCGCACCCGTCGGCGGAGCTGCGGGAGGTGGTCGGCAGGATCTACCGGCGCGTGAACGAGGCGTACACGGTGCTGCGCGACGACCAGAAGCGCACCCGGTACCTCGCCGACGTCACGGGGCCCGACCGCGCGAAGAAGCTCCGCTTCACCGAGGCCGAGGAGGCCCAGGTGAAGGAGCAGGCGAAGAAGCGGGTCGAGGAGCAGTACGGCACCACCCCGAACGGCCGGAAGTTCTACGCCTCCGCGGTGACCGAGGTGCAGGCCGGCCGCTGGGACGCCGCCGCCCGCCAGCTCCGCTCGGCCCTCATGTACGAGCCGCAGAACGCGAAGTTCAAGGAGCTCCTCGCCCAGGTCGAGAAGGAGCTCGACAAGGGCCGATCGAAGGCCGACGGCTTCAAGATCAAGTGAGCCGCCCCTGGCCCTCGATCTCGTCATCCTCGCGCTCCTCCTCGTCGCGGCCCTCTCGGGCGCCGGGTCGGGCGCGCTCCGGCAGGTGATCCAGCTCGTCGCCTACGTGCTCGCCGCCCTGGCCGCGCGGATCCTCGCGGCCCCCATCGCCGCGGGCCTCGAGAACGCGCTCCCGGCCGCCCTGGCACGCGCCGCGGCCCCGGCGCTCGTCTTCGCGGGCGCGGCCTCCCTGCTCGGCCTCCTCGGCGCGGCCGCCCTCCGCGGCACCGCCCTCTCCCGGGCCGTGCGCGCCCCGGCCGACCGCGCCCTCGGCGCGGTCCTGTCCGGCGCGAAGGCGCTCGTGGCGGCCTGGGTCGCGCTCTCCGCCATCGCCATCGCCGGCGACGCCCTGCCGTGGATCGGGGCCAGGGCGTCGACGAGCGAGTTCGCCTCGCTCGCCCGCGAGCACAACCTCGTCCAGGCGGTCCTGCCCGAGCAGGTCCGCAAGCTCGAGGACCTCACCAAGAAGCTTCCCGGCAAGCTCTAGACGACGAACGTTGCCGTGGGGGCGAAACGCGCCTCCGCGACGGCGCTTGCTCGGACGGGTATGAGACGGTGTCGATCGCCGGAACCGTTGCTGTTGCAGTGCGGTGATCGTGGCAGCAGGCCTGCACGCGAGTTGCGCGTGACGACGCCTTGCGCTGCGCGCAAGGCGCCGTCACACGCCCTCGTCGCTTGGCCTGCAATGCCCAGATGTGGGGACGGAACCTCGCCCGTCGCTCGCTGCGCGCCGCTGCGGAGGCGCGTTTCGCCCTCGGAACGAGCGGACTGAGGTCGGCCGATGGTGCTGGGGTGCAAGTGCGGAACTGATGGTGAAGAAGATGCGGCGGGCAAACTGCCAAATGGCCATCGCCCATCGTTAGTCGTTCATCGGCACCCGGCATCTACGGCCGACGTCAGTCCACCACGCCCGAGAGCCAAACGGGCCTCCGCAGCAGCGCGCAGCGAGCGACGGGCGAGGTACGGCCACCAGGATCCTAGCAATGCAGGCCAAGTGACGAGGGCGTGTGTCGGCGACGTGCGCGCAGCGCACGGCGTCGACACGCGCAACTCGCGCGCAGGCCTGCTGCGGCGGTCACCGCCATGGAACAGCAACGGTTCCGGCGATCTGTTCCGTCTCAAACCCGTCCGAGCAAGCGCTGTCGCGGAGGCCCGTTTGGCTCCCACGGTACCGCATGCCGACGATTCTGCGGATGAGCTAGTAGCCTGCGCTCTTGATGAGGGCGTTCGCCTCGGCGGGGTGCGCCTTCGCCTCGAGGAGCGCGGTCAGCATGAGCGGGACCACGATGGTCGCGTCGGACTCCACCACGTACATCGGGGTGTCCTTCGTGAGCTTGTCCCAGGTGATCTTCTCGTTCGGGGTCGCGCCCGAGTAGGAGCCGTAGGACGTCGTCGAGTCGGAGATCTGGCAGAAGTAGGCCCAGGGCTTCACCGGCTTCGAGAGGTCGTACTTGATCGAGGGCACCACGCAGATCGGGAAGTCGCCGGCGATGCCGCCGCCGATCTGGAAGAAGCCGACGCCCTTGCCCTCGGAGAGGGTCTCGTACTGGTCGTAGAAGGCGGCCATGTACTCGATGCCCGACTTCACGATGAGGGGCGAGCACTCGCCGGTCTTCACGTGGGACGCGAAGATGTTGCCGAAGGTGGAGTCCTCGTGGCCGGGGACGACGATGGGGAGCCCCGCCTTCGCGGCGGCGAGCAGCCAGCACTCCTCGGGGTTGCCCTCGTAGGCCGCGGCCGGGATCTTCTGGATGAGCTCGTAGAAGTACTCGTGCCAGAAGCGGCGGCCGTTCTTCGCGGTCGCCTCGGTCCACATCGGGACGATGATCTTCTCGACCGCGCGGAACGCCTCGTCCTCCGGGATGGAGGTGTCGGTCACCCGGCGCATCCGCTGCTCGAGGATGCGGGTGTCGTCCTCCTTCGTGAAGTAGCGGTAGTCCGGGAAGTCCTTGTACGCGTGGTGGGCGACGAGCCGGAAGAGCGACTCCTCCAGGTTGGCGCCGGTCACCGAGAGGCCGTGGATGAGGCCGGCCCGGATGGCGGGCGCCATCGTGATGCCGAGCTGCGCCGAGGACATCGCGCCGGCGACGGCCCAGAACATCCGGCCGCCGGACTCGACGTGCCGCCAGTAGGCGAGCAGCGCGTCCCGGGTCGCCCGGGCGTTGAAGTTCTTGTAGTTCCGGAGGACGAGCTCGAAGGTCGGGAGCTTCGAAGCGGTGACGTTGGAGGAGGCCATGGCGGGCCCCTCTCTAACACGGCAGTCCGACGGAATCAGCCGGCGTGTCGCGGGGGCTCCCGGCGCAGCCGGGGGCCGGGGGGCCTAGCCCCAATGCCGCTCACTTAAGCCCTCGGCGTTTCCGGGGGTAGTTGCTCATCTTGATCTTCACGGCCCTCGGGTAGGACCGCAGCCGTCGCTTCGGCAGGATGAAGTGCACGACGTCTTCCCGGAGGCGGCGGAGGTGCTCCGGGATGCGTCCCGCGCTCTCTAGGGAGAGCGTTAGGAGGGCGTGCTCGATGTACATGAGCGCGTTCTTGAAGCTGACGCGGTCGGGCGTGACGCCGGCGTCCTCGGCCATGCGCTCCATCTCGAGCCGGACGAGGTTGTACGCGAGGGCGAGGCCCCAGAGCTCCTGGGAGACGCCGCGAGGAGTCCTGCTGCGCGTCGTCTCCTCGCGGTCGAGCATGACAGTCTTGACCTCGTCGTAGCCGAGCTCGATCTCCCAGCGCTCGTGGTAGAGCGCGACGATCTCGGCCGCCGGGTAAACCTCCGGGTCCGTCATCGACGTCAGCAGGGTCTGAGGCTTGAAGCCCTTCCGCTGATAGCGGATCGCCCGCATCTCCCAGCGCTCGGGGAGGTCAGGGTTCTCTCGGCGGGCGTCCCGGTGGACGGTCTTCTCGACGAGCCAGTCGCCGCGCCCGAGCGAGCGGACTACCTTCCAGGCCGTGTCGCTCTTCGCGCGGATGAGCCAGTGCCTTCGATGCCCGTGGCTCGCAATGCCGATGAGCAGCGCCGACGAGAGGAAGTTGCGATCCACGATGCACAGCGACTCGTCCGGCACGAGCGGCCACAACTCCCTGGCGAGAGCGATCTCGCTGCCCGACTGTGGACCGAAGCGGGCCGCCGCCAGCAGGTGCGAGCGGAGGGCCATCAGCGTGACGAGGCGTGCCATCGGATACGCGCTCTCGCCTCGGGAGCTCACGGCGTAGCCGAAATGATCGCGGTTCGCTTCGGAGTCCGGGAGACGGACGGTCGTGCCGTCCACGCCGTAGACGGCGAGCCCGCGCCACGCGTGCCGGCGCGCACTCTCGTGCGCCCACTTTTCGGCGCTGCGTTCGAACAGCCAGCGGATGGGCTCGCTGCCCAGCCGCTCGCGCGCCTGGGTCACCGAACTCGAGGCCGCGCGCGGGCGCCGCCCCGGTAGCGCGAGATCGAGCTCCGCGACGATCTCGGCGATGGGCTTGTTACGGTAGATGCCCATCCCGAGCACGAGCCAGACGACCTGCTCGGCTGGAAGGCGGCGCCGGCGGATGGTGGCCGTCCCGGTGGCCTGAAGGGCTTCCTCGATCCATTCGGGATCGAGGCTCGCCTGGAACCTATCCAGCAACTCGCCCGAGCTGTCCTCTTGGGCGGAAACGGGGCGACGCGGCATGGGATCGCCCTCCGGGCGATCGCCGCATCATGATCTCCTGGATCGCCGCGGCAACTCTGCTGCCCCGGCCTCCAAAATCCCCATCGGTCTCGATCGGTTGGCGCTAACCGATCGGCATTGGGCCTAGCCCTGCGGCGTCGCCCGGGCGCCGGCGGCGTCGAGCTGGACGAGGCCGATGTTGCCGCCCTGGCCGGGCTTGAACGCGAGCTCGGCGAGCTTCGCCTGCCGGTAGACGTCGAGCATCCGGTCCTGGCCGAGCCGCCAGACGTGCACCATGGTGCACTGGGTCGAGTGCCCGCAGGCGTCCTCGCCGTCGAGGCACACGTTCACCGCGACCGGGCCCTCCACCGCCTCGATGACGTCGAGGAAGCTGATGTCCGTGGCGGGCCGGGCGAGCGCGTACCCCCCGTGCGGTCCGCGGGTCGACCGGACCAGGGTGTGGTCCACCAGGGTCTTCAGGATCTTCGCCAGGAAGTCCTCGGGGACGTCCATCTGGCGGGCGATCTCCCTGAACGGGACCACCGCCTCGGCCGGGATGCTGGCGAGGTAGATCATGGCCCTGAGGCCGTAGTCGATCTTCCGGGAGATGCGGAGGACGTGCTGCATCCGGTTGACTATCCTAGCACGCCCTGCTTCAGAAGGCTCCGAGGTGCGGCACATGGCGGACGGTCAAGGCGGGACGATCGATCTTCACTCCCACAGCCTCGCCTCCGACGGCCAGTACCCGGCCGCCGAGGTCGCGGCGCTCGCCGCCTCGGCGGGCGTGAAGGTGTGGGCGCTGTGCGACCACGACACCGTGGCGGCGCTCCCGCAGGCGGCGGAGGCCGCGGGGCGGCTCGGGGTGCGGTTCGTGCCCGGCATCGAGCTCAGCTGCCACGTGAGCGACCGCGAGCGGCGCGAGATCCACCTCCTCGGCCACTTCGTGGATCCCGCCTCGCCCGAGCTGCGCGCCTTCGAGGATCTCCTCGCCGACCACCGCCGGCGGCGCATGGGCGAGATCGTGAAGAAGCTGGCCGCGCTCGGGGTGGTGCTCTCGGAGGCCGACATCGAGAAGCACAGCGGCGGGAAGACGATCGGCCGCCCGCACGTCGCGCGGGCGATCGTGGAGACGGGCGCGGTCCTCAACGTGCGGGAGGCGTTCGACCGCTACCTCGGCGAGGGCAAGCCCGCCTACGTCGGCCGCTACCGCCTCCTCGCCCAGGACGCCGTCGCCCTCGTCCGGAAGGCGGGCGGCACCGTGACCATCGCCCACCCCGGCCTCTCCGGCCTCGAGAAGCCGGCGATCGAGTACCTCCGCCAGGCGGGCGCCTCGGGCATCGAGGTCCACCACGCCGAGCAGAACCCGTCGATGCGCGAGAAGTACCTGCGGCTCGCCGAGGCGTACGACCTCGTGCCGACCGCGGGGTCGGACTACCACGGCCCCGCCATCTCGCCCGACCGCAAGTTCGGCGGGGTGAGCATGCACGCCGACGACCTCGCGCGGCTGGAGGCGCGGCGGCCCTGAACCGGCGCGCCGCGCGGGCGCGGCCCGCCCTACGGCGCGCCGCCGGGCTGCGACGCGGCCTTCACCCCGAGGGCCTCGCGCACGGCGCGCTCGACGATCGGGTTCATGCGTGCGTAGCCGGCGGCGTTCGGGTGCACGCCGTCCTCGCTGAGCGCGGGCGGGAGCCCGCCGCGCGCGTCCGCCAGCGGCCCGTGGAGGTCGGCCCAGCCGGCGCCGGTGGCCGCCGCGAGCGCCTGCAGGCGCGCGTTGAGCGCACGGATCCTCGCCGGCGGGTCGCCGCCCGGCCGCCACGGGTAGCTGGCCGCCGGGAGCACCGCGGCGAGGACCACCTGGATCCGGCTCTGGCGGGCGAGCTCGATCATGGCGGTGACGTTCGCGACGGTCTCCTCCTCCCGGTACGGGCCGTCGTTGCCGGCGACGTCGTTCGTGCCCCCGAGGACCACCACCGCCGCGGGCCGGAGCTCCACCACGTCCTGCCGGAACCGGAGCAGGAGCTGCGCGGTGGTCTGGCCGGCGATGCCGCGCCCGATCCAGGGGCGGCCGCGGAAGAGCGCCGCGCCGCGGACGGGCCAGTCCTCGACGATCGAGTCGCCCAGGAGGACGACGCGCTGCTCGTCGGGCCGGGGAGGGCCGAGGCGCGCGTTCGCGGCCCGGTAGCGCGAGAGGCCGCTGCGGTCGTCGGAAGGCGGGGCCCCGGCCGCGAGCAGGGGGGCCGCGAGGGCGGCGATCAGCCACGGGGCGAGACGCATCGAGGCGGCCTTCACGGGGAGGGTCACGGCCGGAGGAGGTGGGTCTGGATGGCGTGGGCCGGGATCCGCGCCGGCCGCGCCTCCGCGCCGACGCGCAGCGTGAAGTCGACGGCCCGGTCGGTCGCGTTGAGGAGCACGATCGCGACCGCGCCGTCCGGGTTCCGGAAGGCGATGGCCTCCGGCGCGCCCGCCGCCGCGCGCGAGGCGATCCGCCGCGCGCCCGGCTTCACGAACCGGGAGAAGTGGGCGATGGCGTGGAAGGACGGGCCGTAGCGGACCTCCTTCGTGCGCGTGTCGACGATGACCGGCGCGTCGCAGAAGTTGCCGACGTGGTTCGGCCCGCCCCGCTGGTCGAGCACCACGTTCCAGTCGAATCCAGCCCTCCACGAAGTTCGAGAGGTCGCCCATGATTTGGTGGGCATAGCGCTCGGCGTTCTCCCACAGGCCGATGCGCGCGCCCTCCACGGTCCCCTCGGTGAAGAGGAGGTGCTTCGTCGGGTGGGCGGCGTGGACGCGGGCGGAGGCGGCGAAGTCGTCGCTCACGTACCAGTGCACCCCGAGCCCCCACAGGTACCGCGCGGTGGCGGGGTCGCCCAGCATCGCCGCGGCGCGCGCCTCGAGCCGGTCGCGGTTGTGGTCCCAGCCGAGGAGCTTCACGCGCGCGAGGCCGGCGCGCTCGAGGGCCGGGCCGAGGTGGTCGCGCACGAAGTCGCGCTCCTCCTCCGGCGTGTACTCGCAGGACTCCCAGCGCTGCGCGGCCTCG
Source organism: Anaeromyxobacteraceae bacterium (assembly GCA_047602405.1). Lineage (GTDB taxonomy): Bacteria > Myxococcota > Myxococcia > Myxococcales > Anaeromyxobacteraceae > Anaeromyxobacter. The sequence goes on along the minus strand of JASGHJ010000002.1, from coordinate 2,872,422 downwards.
GGCTCGTTCTGGACCGTGAGCGCCCAGACCGGGAGGCCCTCCTTCTCCATCTCCTCCACGAAGCGCACGTAGTACCCGGCCCAGGACGGTGCGTACTCCGGCCGGAGCTTCCCGCCCCGGTCCATGGTGCCGTTCGTCTTCATCCAGGACGGCGGGCTCCACGGCGAGGCGAGCAGCCGGAGCTTGCCCGCGCCGCCCGCCGCCGCCTGCGCGTCGTGGAGGAGCGGCAGGAGCCAGCGCCGCATGGGCTCGAGCGAGAAGCCGTGCAGGTCGTAGTCGCCGGGGACGGGATCGAGCTCCCACATGTGGAGCGAGAAGTCGCACGAGTTCACGTGCGTGCGGGCGAGCGTGTAGCCGAGGCCGTCCGCGGGGTCGAAGTAGCGGCGCAGCACCTCGAGGCGCCGCGCAGGTGGCAGCTGCGCGAGCACCCAGGCCGACGACTCGGTGAGCGCGCCGCCGAAGCCGAGGATTCCCTGGAAGCCCTCCCCGGGGTCGACGGCGATCTCGGGGCCTCCGCCGGCGCCGGCGGTGGCGGGCGGGGCGAGCGGCGCCTTCCCGTCGCGGGAGGTCTCGTAGGCGGTCCAGCGCGAGGCGGGCGTGGTGGTGAGCATGCAGGCGAGGAGGGCGGCAGTGGCCGTGGGCGGCACGGGGGAACCTCCGGAGGCCCCGTGTTAGCCGACCGCCCGGGGGCCGTCCAGCGCGGGAGGGAACGCGACCGCCACCTCGAGCCCGCCGCCCGGGCGGTCGCCGAGCGTGAGCGTCGCCCCGTGGGCGTCCGCGATCGCCTTCACGATCGCGAGCCCGAGCCCGCTGCCGGGCCTGCCCGAGGCCTGGGCCGCGGCGCCCCGCTGGAAGCGCTCGAGGACCCGCTCCCGCTCCTCCGCCGGGATGCCCGGGCCCGTGTCCCAGACCCGGAGCTCCGCGCCGCCGCCGGGGGCCGCAGCCGCGCGGACCCCCGCCCTGCCGCCGCGGGGCGTGTAGTGGACCGCGTTGTCGAGGAGCGCCTCGACGAGCTCCCGGAGCGCACCGGGCGTCGCGCGCACGCGCAGCCCGGCGCCCACGTCCGCCTCCAGGGCGACGCCGGCGAGCTCCGCGCGCGGCGAGAGGAGGCGGACCGCGCCGGCGACGAGCGCGGCGAGCTCGACGTCCTCCCGGGGCTCCTCCCGGCCGGCCTCGTCGAGCCGCGAAAGCTGCAGGAGCCCCTGCACGAGCCGCCCGGCCTCCGCCGCCGCCTCGTCCACCTCCCGCAGGGCCGCGCGGTACGCCTCCGGGTCGCGATCGCGGCGCAGGGTGACCTCGGCGCGCGAGCGGATGGTCGCGATGGGCGTGCGGAGCGCGTGGCTCGCCCGCGCCACGAGCTGGCGCTCGCGCTGCATCGCCTCCTCGAGCCGCCCGAGCAGCGCGTTGAAGGCGCGCGCCAGCCCGCGGAGCTCGGGCGGGAGCCCGTCCTCGGCGACGCGCCGGTCGAGCGAGCGCGCTCCGATCGCGTCGACCTGGCCGGCGAGCCGGTCGAGCGGCGCGAGCGACGCGTGCGTCAGGGCGGCCGCGGCGAGCGCGGCGAGGAGGAGGGCGACCGCCACCGCGACCACGAGGCCCCGCCGGAAGGGGCCCTCGAGCGCCGTGAACGGCGAGGCCGGGCCGGCGACCTGCACGATCACCGTCCCGCCCCGGCCGTGCTTCTCGGGGATCGGGAACCGCCCCGTCACGATCTTCCAGGCGCGCCCGCCGGCGTCGGTCACGCCCTCCACCCGCGGCGCGCGGCCCGCCTCCGCGGCCGGCCACGGAAAGCCCGGGCGCGAGAGGAGCACCTCCCCGCCGGGCGCGGTCACGCGGTAGGGGTGGGCCGGGTCGTGGAGCGGCGTGCCGTGCTCCTCGTCGTCGTCCTCGAGCTGCAGCTCCCGGCCGTGCTCGTACTCGAGCCGGGAGGCGAGCAGCGCCGCGCGCTCCTCGAGCTCGTGCTCGGTCGCCTCCCCCGACCAGCGGTGGAAGGAGCGGTCGAGGAACCCGCCGAGCGCGAGCAGGACAGCGGCCACGAGGCCCACCACGAGGAGCACGAGCTTCGCGCGCAGCGTCACCGGGCCGCCTCCCCGGGCGCGAGCCGGTAGCCGGCGCCGCGCATCGTGACCACGAGCGCCGCGCCGTCGAGCCCGGCGGCGTCGAGCTTCCGCCGCAGGCGGGCCACGAACACGTCGATGACGTTCGAGTCGCGGTCGCTCTCCTCGTCGTAGAGCTTCGCGGCGATCTCGGTGCGCGAGAACGTCTTGCCGCGGGCGAGCGCGAGGAGCTCGAGGAGCGCGAACTCCTTCGCCGAGAGCTCGAGCGGCGCGCCGTCCACCGAGGCCACCCGGGCCCCGAGGTCGAGGAGGAGCCGCCCGAGCTCGAGCACGTTGCGGGCGTGGCCCTGGCTGCGGCGCACGAGCGCCCGCACCCGGGCCAGGAGCTCGTCGAACGCGAAGGGCTTCACGAGGTAGTCGTCGCCGCCCGCGTCGAGCCCGTCCACCCGGTCCCGCACCTCGCCGAGCGCGGTGAGGAGCAGGACCGGGGTGCGGACGCCCTTCGCGCGCAGCCGGGAGAGCACCGTGAGGCCGTCGAGGGAGGGGAGCATCCGGTCGAGCACGATCGCGTCGAAGGCGATCTCCGAGGCGAGGTGGAGCCCGTCCTCGCCGTCGTGGCACACGTCCACCGCGAAGCCCTCCTCGGAGAGCCCGTCGGCGATGGACCGCGCGAGCGGCCGGGTGTCCTCGACGACCAGGATGCGCATGGGTCAGCCCCGGGGGATCTTCACCCGATCGTCGTCGAAATCCCAGCCCGCGGCGCCGGCGTGGCAGGCCTGGCAGTTCGCCCAGGAGCGGATCGCCGGGCGCGCCACGGCGCCCGCGGGGACCTCGCGGTGCTCGCGCACGAACCAGCGCTGGCCGGAGATCCGTGAGGGATCGCCGTCCGCGGGCCCGCGGTCGCGGCCGGCCCCTGCGACGAGCCACGCCTCGATCCGGCCGCGGGTCGCCTCGTCCAGCGCGGCGTCCTGCCCGAAGTGGCGGTCGAGGCCAGCCATGACGCCGCGCCAGCCCGCCGCGGGCAGGAGGGAGGGCGGGTAGGCGAGGTGGCACGCTCCGCACTCCTTCGCGTAGGTGGGATTCGATCGCCGCGGCGGACGCGGGGGCGCCGCGCCCCGCCCGCTCCCCCCCGGCGCGGGCGCCGCGCCCGTCGTGCTCCCGGCGCCCCTCGTGCTCCTCGTGTCCCTCGCGCTCCTCGTGCTCGCGCTCCCGGTCGCGGCCGTGCTCGCCGGCGGAGGCGAGGGTGGCGGTGGCGGCGAGGAGGGCGACGGCGAGGGCGGCGTGCTTCGGCTGGATCTTCATGGCGTGGTCCTCGGACTCAGGGAGAGAGGAGGTAGGTGACGAAGTGCCCCTTCTCCTCGGGGGTGCACTCCCGGCCCAGCACCTGCGTGCAGTTCCGGCGGAACCACTTCTCGACGTCGGCGCGATTGGTCAGGCGGGCCGGGTTCGCCGCGGGGGCGAGCGGCTCGACCACCTTGCCGATGGGCGTGCGGCCGGTCCGGCGCGGGTCGTCGGTGTGGCAGGTCGCGCAGGACACCTTCTGCCCCGCCTGGACGTGCTCGGCCGTGTAGATGCGGCGCCCCTCGGCGGCCGAGAAGCCCGCGAAGCCGGGCCGGGCCGCCTTCGCGGCGGCGGCGTACTCCTCGAGGAGGCCGCGGGAGACGTCGCCGCCCGCGGCCGCGCGGGACGGCACCCCCAGGATGAACCCCAGCCCGAAGGCGGCCGCGGCGCCGAGCGCGATCGCGGTCGCGGCGCCGGCCGCGCGGGCGAGGGGGAGCCAGGACGGGGCGGGCGCCGGGGCGGCCTCGCCGTCCGGTGCGCGCTTCCTGCCGGTGATCATCCCGAGCACGAGGTTCTGGCGCTCGAGCAGCGAGGAGCCGACGACGCCCGCGACGTGCAGCCCGACGAGCACGAGCAGCGCGGCCGAGAGCCCCTCGTGCACCTCCTTCACGGCGTGCGCGCCGCCCTTCGAGAGGACGCCCGAGAGCGGGCCCTGGAACTCCGGCCCGGCGTAGACGAGCGCGCCGGTCGCGGCGAGGCCGGCGAGCACGGCGAGGAGCGCGACCACCATCGCGCCGCCGAGCGGGTTGTGGGAGAGGTGGAGGGTGGGGCGGCCGCGCAGGAGCTCGCGCGCGTAGGCGAGCACCTCCCGCGGGCGCTTCACGAAGCTCGAGAAGCGGGCGGGGCCGGGGCCGAGGAGCCCCCAGGCGAGCCGGGTCACGACGAGCGCGACGACGGCGAGGCCGAGCTTCACGTGGGTGGGGACGAGGGCGTCCTCGTCCGAGGTGAGGAAGGAGCCCAGGACGGTGAGCGCGAGCCCCCAGTGGAACAGCCGGACGACGGGATCCCAGACCTTCACGGTTCTCATCTGACGTGTCTCCTCGCGGGGTGGGAGAGACCCCGAGCTGCACGCGAAGCTAGACGACGGCAGATGACGGGAACGTGAACGGCGGAGCGCCCGGCGCCCTGACCCGCCCCGGGCGCCCGTGGTACACCTCCGGCCGTCGATGCTCGACGCCCCCGCGATCCCCGCCCACCGCGAGCGCTGCCCCCGGTGCTACCGCGCCCGCCGCGCCTGCTGGTGCCGGCACCTCAGGCCCACGGCGAGCGCGACCCGCGCCTGCATCCTCCAGCACGTCCGCGAGCGGAAGACCGCCATCGGCACCGCCCGCATGGCCCACCTCTCGCTGCCCAACTCCGAGCTCCACCTCGGGGTCTCCTTCGAGGATCACCCGCGGGTGCGCGAGGTCGCGGCGGAGGAGGGCACGATGCTGCTCTTCCCGGGGCCGGGGGCCGTCGACCCCGCCGCGCTCCGGGGGCGGCCGCCCCGCACGGTCGTGGTCGTCGACGGCACCTGGTCCCAGGCGAGGAAGCTCATCCGCCTCAACCCGTTCCTGCAGGCGCTGCCGCGCATCGGCCTCGCGCCGGAGCGGCCGAGCAACTACCGCATCCGCCGGGAGCCCTCCGCCGACTGCGTCTCGACGATCGAGGCGCTCGTGCACCTCCTCGGCGCGCTCGAGGGCGAGCCGGAGCGGTTCCTGCCGGTGCTCGAGGCCTTCGACCGGATGGTGGACCTGCAGCTCGAGGAGAAGGCGCGCCGGACCGGCCCGCCGCGCCGGCTCGAGCGGCGCGGGCCCCGCCGGCCGCGCGTCGACGCGACGGTCGCCGAGCTCGCGCGGCGCCCCGGGGACGTGGTCGCGATCTACGCGGAGGCGAACGCGTGGGCCGAGGGGAGCTCCCTCGAGGGCGAGCCCGAGCTCGTGCAGCTCGTGGCGGAGCGGCCGTCGACGGGCGAGCGTTTCGAGGCGGTGATCGCGCCCCGGCGGCCGCTCGGCCCCGGCGTCGCGACCCACCTCGAGCTGCCCGCGGAGCGGCTCCTGGCAGGCGAGCCCGCGGCGGAGGCCGTCGCGCGCTTCGCGCGGTTCGTGCGGCCGGGCGACCTCTACTGCGCCTGGGGGCCGTACGCGCTCGGGCTCCTGCGGGCCGAGGGCGCGCCCATCGTCGACCTCGCCGACGTGCGCCTCGCCTGCGCGCGGGTCCTGGGCCGCCGCCCGGGCGGCGCCGAGCAGGCGGTGCGGCTCCTCGGCCGGCCCGAGCTGCCGCCGCAGGCCGGCCCCGGGCGCGCGCACCGCCGCCTGGCGTGCCTCGTGGAGGTCGCGCGGCGCCTCGTGGACCGGGTTCACCTCCCCCTCTCCCCCGGCGCCGCGGGAGAGGGCCGGGGTGAGGGGGTGGGCTTCACCGCAGCGTGAGCTTGCGGGCCTTCTCGGCGCGCTTCGCCGAGAGCTCGACGCCCACCGCGTCGAGGCCGTGCAGGTTCGCGACCGCGAGCATCGTGCCCACGCCGCAGAACGGGTCGACTACCGTGCGGCAGGCCGTGTGGTCGACGAGGAACCGCGCCACGGCGTCGCACGCCGCCCGGCCCATCGCGCGCGCCCAGGTCATCTCGCCGAGGGCGGGCAGCACGTCGGCCGACGACTGCTTGGGCTCGAGCCGGAGCGCGCGGCTCGCGCAGAGGAGGTGTGCGTAGGCGGGGCGGCCGAAGGTGGTGGTGCCCGCGGGCGCGCGGCAGACCACCTTGTGCCAGAGGAGCTGCGCGCCCGCCCGGTCGAAGCCGGCGTGCACGAGGTGCCCCTTGTCGATCCAGCGGCCGTCGTGCTTCACGTCGGTCTGGTAGAAGATCGCGACCGCCTCGTCGGCGAGCGCGCCGCAGGCGAGCGCCACCGTCTCCACGAACCACGCCTTCCAGCCGTCCACGCCGAGCCGGGGCACCTCGGAGTGGTCGGGGAGGGAGGTCACGACGGCGTGATCGGCCGGGAGGCGGCCGCGGGCGAGGTACGCGATCCCGTCGCCGGTGATCACCTCTCGGTGGGGGCTCACGCGAGACATGGTACCGCCTCCGCCGCGCGGGGTAGGATCACGGCTTCACCCAGCTCCGAGGAGCCTCCCTTGCGCGTCCGCCATCCGCTCGCCCTCTCCGCCGCCGTCGCCGTCTCGTCCGCCGCCTGGCTCGCCGGCTGCGCCACCATCTTCACCGGCACCTCCGACGTGCTCCGCTTCGAGGCGAACGTGCCGAACGTGCGGCTGAGCGTCGACGGCCAGTACCTCGGGGAGCTGCCGCTCACCGTGCCCATGTCCCGCAACTTCATGGGGGGCCGCCAGTTCGTCGCGAAGTTCGAGCGGGCGGGGTACCAGACCCAGGAGTTCCAGCTCAAGCGCGAGTTCAACGCGGTCGCCATCCTCGACGTCTCGAGCACCCTCACCTCGGGCGGCATCGATCTCATCACCGGTGCGCTCATGAAGTTCTCGCCCCTCGACTACCACGTGCAGATGATCCCCGCCGGCCAGGCCGGCTCGCCGGAGGAGCGCCGGAAGCTGGACGCGTGGCGCTTCGCGGTCATGAACCACCGGGCGCTGCAGCGCGACCTCGCGCGCGGCGGCGGCGAGGCGCTCGAGGCGCTGGCCGCGGTGATGGCCGGCGACGACGCGCAGGCCCGCGGCGGCATCCGCGCGAGGGCGCTCGAGGCCACGCCGGACCTCCTCAGGACCGAGAAGCCCGACGCCTTCGTGGCCCGGCTGGACGCAGCGCTGGAAGCCGACCCGGCGCTGAGCGCGCTGCGCATCTGATCCGCGCGACTCGATGCGGCGACGCAAACCGCCGCTGCTCACTCCGCTCGCGGTCCCGCCAGCCGCTCCGCCGTCAGCGCCAGGTAGACGCTGTCGCAGCGCTCGTCGCCGATCTGGAACGTGCCCGCCTTGCGGCCGGTCTCGACGAAGCCGAGCCGCGCGAGGAGCCGCAGCGACGCTGCGTTGCGCGGGTCCACGTCGGCGGTCACCACCGCGAGGCCCCGCACCGCGAAGGCGCGGGCGATCACGGCCTGCGCGGCCTCGAAGGCGTAGCCCTGGCCGGTGAAGGCCCGGTCGAGGACGAACCCGACCTCCGGGTCGCGCCAGAAGCCGGCGTTTCCGATCACCCGCTCGCCGAGCACGACGACGAACTCGTCGTGCCCCTCCGCGATGGTGCGCTCGAGCCAGCGCCGCGTCGTGTCCAGGTCCGCGTGCGGTGGGGTGGACCAGTACCGCATCGTGGCCGCGTCGGAGAGGATGGCGAAGAGCGGCTGGAGGTCTTCCGGCGCCGGGCGGCGGAGCAGGAGGCGCGCGGTGCGGAGCGTGATCATGGCGTATCGTACCTCGGTGTCCCCTCGCCGCCCCTCCGACGACGACCTCGTCCGACCCGCCCAGGAGCCCTCCGAGCTCCAGGGCTGGGGCCGCCTCGCGCTCGACGGCGTCCTCGGCCTGACCGGCGTCGTCGAGGCGATGCACGAGACCATCGCGCGCTGGCCCGGCTTCGGCCCGGGGCCGGCGCCCGGGCGCACCCGCGGGCTCACGGGGCTCGTGTACTCGGCCGTCCGCGGCGTCACCCGCGCGACCGGGCTCGGGGTCGACCTCGCGCTCGGGGCGGCGGGGCGCGGCGCCACGGACGCCGCGCCAACGGCGCGCCGCGTGGCGGTGCAGGCGGTGCTGAACGGCGTCCTCGGCGATCACCTCGCCGCGACCGGGAACCCGCTCGCGATCACGATGCGCCTGCGGCGCGGCGGGCGGCCGCTCGTGCTCGAGCGCGAGGCGCTCCGGGCGGCCCTGCCGGACGCCGGCGGCGCGCCGCTCGTGCTCGTCCACGGCTCGTGCTTCGACGACCTGCGCTGGCGGCGCGCCGGGCACGACCACGGCGCGGCGCTCGCGCGCGACCTCGGCTTCACCCCGGTCTACCTCCACTACAACACCGGCCTCCACGTCTCGACGAACGGGCGTGCGCTCTCCGCGCTGCTCGAGGCGCTCCTCGCGGCGTGGCCGGCGCCGGCGCGGCGGCTCGCGATCGTGGCGCACAGCATGGGCGGGCTCGTGGTGCGCAGCGCGTGCGCGCACGCGGAGGCGGCGGGGCACACCTGGCGCGCGCGCCTCTCGGACGCCGTGTTCCTGGGGACCCCGCACCACGGCGCGCCGCTCGAGCGGGGCGGCAACCTCGTGGACGTGGCGCTCGGCGTGAGCCGCACCTCGGCGCCGATCGGCCGGCTGGGGCGCATCCGCAGCGCGGGCGTGACCGACCTGCGGCAGGGCAGCGTGTCGGACGAGGATTGGGCCGGGCGCGACCGCTTCGCCCGGCCCCAGCCGCCGCCGCGCCACGTGCCCCTGCCGGCCGGGGTCCGCTGCTTCGCCGTCGCGGCGACCACCGCCGCCGGCGACCACGCCGCGGGCCGGCTCCTCGGCGACGGGCTCGTGCCGCTCGACAGCGCGCTCGGCCGCCACGCCGATCCGTCCCGCGACCTCCGCTTCCCCGAGGCGCGGCGCGCGGTGGTGCGGGGGACGGGCCACGTGGAGCTGCTCTCGAGCGCGGAGGTGTACGCGCGGCTGCGGGGCTGGCTCGCCGGGACGGATCAGGGATAGAGCCCGGCCGAGGCCCGGTGGTGCGCCGCGACCTCCGCCGCGTCGAGCGCGCGAAGGTGAGCCCGTCCCCGGCGTCGAGCAGGTCGGGGACGTGGGCGGGCGCGAGCCTCCAGTCGGCCGCGGAGAGCGCGCCCGAGGGCCCCGTGGGTCCCGGGGGGCCTGCGGGGCCGGTCGGGTCCGCGGGGCCGGGGGTTCCGGAGGAACCGCTCCGGCAGGCGAGGCAGGTCCCCAGGCAGGCGAGGAGCAGGACCTTCATGACGGCCCCCACGCGGCGCGACCGGGGCCTCGCGCCACGCGCTCGATCCGAGCGACGGGCAGGCGCCGCCGGCCGAGGGTGAGTACATTGCGCGGCGTCGTCTCGGGCGGGTGGTGCGCGTCCGGCGAACTCTCGCAGGATGAACGCGTCCGCCCATTCCGTGGGGAGTCCCCACACCCGCGACCTGTTCCGGCTCCTCGTCGAGGCCGTTCGGGAGTACGCGATCTTCCTGCTCGACACCGAGGGGCGGATCACGAGCTGGAACCGCGGGGCCGAGCGCATCAACGGTTACCGCGCCGAGGAGGTGCTCGGCCGGCACTTCTCGCTCTTCTACGACCCGGCGGACGTCCGGGCCGGCCGCCCGGAGCAGAACCTCCGAAAGGCGGCGGAGGAGGGGAGCGCCGAGGAGGAGGGCTGGCGGGTCCGCAAGGACGGGACGCTCTTCCGGGCGAGCGTGGTGCTCACGGCGGTGCGCGACGACGACGGGACGCTCGTCGGGTTCGCGAAGATCACCCGCGACCTCACCGGGCCCCTGCGAGAGGCCGAGGCGTCGCGGGCCCTCGAGGTGGCGCGCCGGGCGATGGCGGCCCGGGACGAGTTCCTGGCGGCGGCCTCGCACGAGCTGCGGACGCCGGTCGCCGCGCTCCTCCTCACTTCGCAAGCGCTCCGGCGGTGGGCCGCCTCCTCGAAGCTGCCGCCGGTCCAGCGGCGACAGGTGGGCGAGCTCGAGCTGCAAGCCGGCCGCCTGGACACGCTCGTGGACCGGCTCCTCGAGGCGAGCACGCGGGCGAGCGGCCGGCATCCGGCGCTCTCGCTCCGCCGCGGCGATCTCGCCCAGGTGGCGAGGCGGCTCGTCGCGAGGCTCCGCCCGCAGGCCGCGAGGGCAGGCGTGAGGCTCCGCCTCGTCTGCCATGCCCGGCCGGAGGGCGAGTGGGACCTCGACCGCCTGGAGGAGGCGCTGGCGGCGCTCGTCGACAACGCGATCAAGTACGGAGAGCGGCGGCCGGTGCGTGTGGAGGTGGCCGCCGGGGGTGACTGGGCCAGCGTGTCGGTCACCGACTCCGGGCTCGGCGTCAGCCAGGAGGACCAGCGTCGCATCTTCGAGCGGTTCGAGCGGGCGGTCCCGACCCGGAACATCAGCGGGTTCGGGGTGGGGCTCTGGGCGGCCCGGGAGATCGCCCTCGCCCACGGCGGCGACATCGACGTCGCGAGCGCGCCGGGGGTGGGCTCGACCTTTCGCCTCCGGCTCCCGCGCGAGACGTCGGCCGGCGTGCTCACTCCCGCGCGGGGCTGGTGAACCGCCCGATCTCGGCCAGCAGGCGATCGAGGTCGAACGGCTTCTGGAAGAAGCCCTGGTGCGGAGGGAGGGCGTCGTTGCCGGCGAGGCGCGGGGCGGCGGTCATCACGATGACCGGGAGGTCCCTCCACCGCGCGTCCGCGCGGAGCCGCCGGAGGAACTCGCGGCCGTCCATCACGGGCATCATGACGTCGAGCAGGACGAGCGAGGGCGAGACGTCGGGGAGCCGCTCCAGCGCCTGTAGGCCGTCGCTGGCGGTGACGCACCGGTACCCGTCCATCTCGAGCACCATGCAGAGCGTCTCGGCGATGGTGGGCTCGTCGTCCACGACCAGGACGGTGCTCACCGGCGCCGCCCTCGCGGCCGCGCGAGCGGCGCGGCCTCCACCGGAACGCCGGTCAGGAGGTGCTCGGCGCCCCGGAACGCCGATTTCACCGCGAGCCCCTCGGGCCCGATGGTGAGCTCTCGCAGGCTGGCGTCGTGCTGGCCCTCGTGGGTCTTCACGACGGCGAGCAGGCGGTGGAGGCGCGCGTGGAGCTCGACGTACCGCAGCACGACGATGTTCTCGACCACCGCGGAGAGGACCTGCTCCGCGAGCGGGGCCGTGAGCTGCGGCGCGAAGAGGTCGGTCTCCTCGGTGAGGACGGTGGTCACGTCCCGCCGGCGCAGCTCGAGGGTCAGGGCCGCGAGGAACGCCGGGATCCGCCCCGGCTGCTCCGCGCAGAGCCGGAGCGCATCGATGCCATCGACCACCACCCGCCGGACGCCCCCCCGGTCCACCGTCTCGAGGAGCCGCTGGGCGGTCTCGTCGAGGAGGCGCTCCATCGGCGGCGCCCAGTCGAGGTGGAGCCGCCCCTCTCGCACCCGGCGGGCGATCGGCAGCCCGACCGCCTCGCACTTCGCGACGAGGCGCTCGGTCGACTCGTAGAACCCGGCGTACAACCCCGGCTCACCGGCCTTCGCGCCCGCCGCGAGGAACGTCATCCCGAGGAGCGTCTTCCCCGTCCCCGGCGCGCCGAGCAGGGCGGTGGACGAGCCGGCGACGAGCCCGCCTCCCAGCATCGCGTCGAGCACCGTGACGCCGGTCCTGGCCCGGTGCGTCTCCCGGGGCGGGGCCCCGGCCGTGCGGGTGGCCACGGCCTCGAGCCGCGGAAAGACCTTCACGCCGTCCCCGTCGATCACGAGGGTGTGGCGTCCCTCGAGGAACGCGCCGCCGCGCAGCTTCGAGACCTCGATCCCGCGGACGAGGCGTGGCCCGAACGGCGATGCGTCGAGGTGGAGGTGGACGTCGCAGGCGCCGAGCACCTCGAGGACGCTCGGCGTCCCGACGAGCAGGAGCCCGGTGCAGCCGGTGGCCGGCAGGAACGCGAGGAGCGCCTGGGCAATCCGGCGGAGCTCCACGGTCGTCGCGGCCTCCTCGAGCGCGCCCACGCCGTCCACCACCAGCATGGTGAGCCGCCGCTCGCGGATCAGGGTCCGGGCGAGGTCGAGCACCCCCTGGGCGCGGTCGCTGGCGAGCCGGGCCGCGCCGCTCACCACGTAGACGTTGTCCGAGACCGCCCCGGGGTCGAAGAAGGAGAGCGTCGAGAGGTAGGAGACCAGGCGCTCGTGGCTCTCGGTGAGCAAGGTGAGGACCCCGGCCCGGCCCCCGCCCGCGGCGTGCGCGAACGCGATCTGCGCGCCGAGCACCGTCTTGCCGCTGCCCGAGGCGCCCGCCACGAGCGTCCCGCTGCCCCGGTAGAGGCCGCCCAGGAGCACCGTGTCGAGCCCGGGGACGCCCGTGGTGAGGCGCTCGAGCAGAGCAGGATCGTGCACGCAGCAATGTGCGGGCTCCCGGGCTGGCGGCAAGGCTCGCGCCGGCGTCGGCGTGGCGCAGGCGGGTGGTGAGCGGCCCACCGTTGATCTACGGTGTGTCCGAGATGGCCTCGCTCCCGGACGACCTGTCCGCGCGCCTCGAGACGCTCCTCCGGGCCCTCGCCCGCGAGGCGCCGGGGCCGGAGGACGCCCCGCCACCGCTGCCGGGCGACCTCCTCGGCGGGCGCTACGAGATCCTCGGCGAGCTCGGCCGCGGCGGCTTCGGGGTGGTCTACGCGGCGCTCGACACCACCCTGCTGCGGCAGGTGGCGGTCAAGGTCCTCCGGCACCGCGCGCTGCGGGCGCTCGCCGAGCGTGAGCCGCTCCGCGAGGAGGCGCTCGCCGCGGCCAGGCTGGATCACCCGGCGGTCGTGACGGTCCACGATCTCGGACCCTGGCGCGGCGGGCTCTACCTCGTGCTCGAGCGGCTGCACGGCGAGACGCTGGCGGAGCGGCTGCGGCGGGGGCCGCTGCCGCGGGAGGACGCGCTCCGCGTCGGGCGGCGGGTCGCGAGCGCGCTCGCCGCGGCCCACGCCGCCGGCGTCGTCCACCGCGATCTCAAGCCCGGCAACGTGTTCCTGACCACCGACGGCCGCGTGAAGGTCCTCGACTTCGGGCTCTCCACCTCGCCGGATCACCGGGCCGGGCTCGCCGGCGGGACGCCGGGGTATGCGTCCCCCGAGCAGGCCCGGGGAGAGCCGGAGGACGCCCGCACCGACGTCTACGCGTTCGGGGTCCTGCTGCACGAGGCGCTCTCGGCGCGCCCCGGCGGCGCGGCGGCGACGGTGGCCTCCGCCACGCTCCCGGACCCCGGCCGCGCCCGGGCGCCCCGCGCCGCGGGCGTGCCGGCCCCGCTCGCGCGGCTGCTCGAGCGCTGCCGCGCGGAGGATCCCGCGGGCCGCCCCGCCGACGGGCGCGCGCTCGAGGCCGCGCTCGACGGCGCGATCCGCGAGTGGGAGGCGTCCCGCCGCCGGCTCCACGGGGGAGTCGCCGCGGCCGCGGCCGTCGCCCTCGGCGCCCTGGGGTGGCTCGCGTGGCCCCGGCCCGGGGCGCCGCCCCCGGTCGTGCTGGTGGCCGATGCGGTGAACGAGACCGGCGACGCCCGCCTCGACGGTGCGGGGCGACTTCTCGAGACGGCGCTCGCGCGGTTCCACATCCAGGTCGTGCGCCGGGAGCGGGTGGTCCGGCTCGCGGCGCGGGCCGGCCACGGCGCCGGGGGGCGGCTCGACGTCGGCGCCGCCTGCGCGGTGGCCTCCGAGGCCGGCGCGGCGCTCGTGCTCGTGCCCCAGCTGCACCCGGACGGCGACGGCGTCGCCCTCGCGGTCTCGGCGGTGGATCCCGCCTCCGAGCGCGCGGTGCGGGCGATCGAGCCCGTGCGTCGCCAGGGCGAGGCGCCCCTCTTCGCGCTCGTCGAGGACGCCTCCGAGCGCGTGCGGACCGTGCTCCGCGCCGCGGCGGGCGCCGAGCCGGCCCGGCCGATCGAGGAGCTCGTGACCCGCGACGCCGAGGCTTACCGGCTCTACGACGAGGGGGTCCGGTGCCTCGAGCGGCAGGTGGGCGGGACGGGCGAGCCGTGCGCCCCCGCGCTCCAGGCCGCGCTCGCCCGCGACCCCGGCTTCGGCCTCGCCCACTACCAGCTCGCGCGCGCCGCCGAGATGTCGCACGACGCGGCGGCGCAGCAGGAGGGCGTCCTCGCGCCCGCGCTGCGCCACCTCGAGCGGTTGCCGTCCCGCGAGCGGGAGCTCGTGCTCGCCTGGCGCGAACGGCTCGACGGGAAGGTCGCGGCGGCGCGCGCGCGGTACGCGGCCCTCCTCGAGCAGGCGCCCGACGACGCCGAGGTGGCGTGGACCTTCGGTGAGCTCGAGTGGCACGCCGGGGACGTCGCCGCGTCCGTGCCGCTCCTCGAGACCGTGCTCCGGCTCGACCCGCGGCACCCGTGGGCGCTCGACCACCTCGTGCGCGCGCTCGGCTACCTCGGCCAGCTCGGGCGCCTCCGGGAGCTCGCGCAGGGCCTCGAGGCGGCGGTCGGCGCGGGCGAGCGCCACGCGCTGGTGCGCGCGCTCGGCTGGCTGGGGGAGCACGACCGCGCGATCGCGGCGGCGCGGCAGGCGGAGGCGCAGGGCGCGCCCACCGGCGCGGCGGACGTGCTCGCTGCCCTCGTCGCGGGAGGCCGGCTCGAGGAGGCCGAGGCGATCCTGAGGCCGCAGGTGGGCTGGCGAGCCCGGAGCCGCCTCGCGGCGATCCTCCTCCAGGAGGGGCGGGTCCGGGAGGCGCGGGCCGAGCTCGAGGGGCTCACGCTCGCGGACGGCGAGTCCCCGCTCGTGGTGCGCTTCCGGCGGCTGAGCCTGCTCGCCGGGCTTGGCGACGCCGCGGGCGTGCGCCGCGAGCTCGAGGCGCTCGCGCGGGAGGGGCCGGAGGAGGTGCCCTGGGTCTCCATCCCGCTCGCCTGGGCCGGGGACCTCGCGGGCGCCGCCGAGCTCGCGGCCCGGCTCCCCGCGGGCTCGACCGCTGCGGCGATCCACGCCGCGGTGGCCGCCCTGCGTTCCGGCGACGCCGCCGGCGCGGTGCGGCTCCTCAGGGCCGGGCCCGAGGGTGCGTTCGCGGCCGACGTGCCGGTCGACGGCCGCGCGTTCCTGCTCGCCGTGGCGCTCGCCCGGGCCGACGCGCCCGAGGCCCTCGAGGCGCTCCGCCACTACCAGGCCTTCTACGCGCCGGACTCGTACTGGCGCCCCTGGGCGCTGCCGCAGAGCCGGCTCGAGGCCGCGGGCTGGCTCGCGCGGCAGGGCCGCGCCGCGGAGGCGCGGGTGGAGCTCGATGGGCTCCTCGCCGCGCTGTCGCGAGCGGATCCCGATCTGGAGCTCCTGCGATCCGCCCGCGAGGCCCGCGCCGCGCTCGAGTCGCGCTGAGGCGTGGCGTGCCGCGTTCGTGGCGGCCCGTCGTGGGCGCAGCGGAGCGCGTCGGAAGGTGCGTTGCTCGGGGTCTCTCTCTACGGGAGGAACACCATGTCGCTCGCGCCCACCGATCCGATCGACGATGTCCGCGTCCTGAACGAGGCCTTCGAGCTCATCGCGACCTGCGCGGACTGCTACTTCAACAGCCCGCCCCACAACCAGGCGCCGGGGGGGACACGGAAGACGGAGCTCGAGCGCGTGCTGGACTGGCGTGACTGGTTCGCGGACGAACTGGCGGTCGCGTTGAGGCGCCTGGCGGATCCCGGGGCCCCGAAGCTGCGTGAGGGACGCGTGCTCTCGCGCGAGTCCGCCGCTGCGGCCCTGCGGTTGATCCACCGACGGTGAACTGCCGCGGCCCGGCCCGGTGGGAAGCACCTGACCCGGCTACCGGTAGGGGTTCGGCCAGCTGCAGCCGCCGCCTCACCTCGGCGGATGCGTGTGCGGCGCCGCGAACGCGAGCACCGCGGCCCGGCCCGGGCCGCGGTTCTCGATCGCGTGCTCGACGCCGGCCGGGCAGAGCACGACCTCGCCCGGGCCGAGCGTCGCCTCCTCGCCGCCCACCGTCGCGACGGCGGTACCCTCGAGCACGGCGTAGAGCTTGTCGGAGTCCGCGTGGACGTGCGGCTTCTGCTGCTGGCCGACCTCCATGCAGTAGACGTCCGCGAAGAAGCGGGCGGTCTCGAAGAGGTTCAGCTTCTGGAGCTTCGCCGCGTCCCAACGGCGGACGTCGAGGCGCTTCTTCTCGAGGGGCATGCCTTCACCATAACGCGTCGTGGAAGCGGGGGAACCGTGCTACGAGGACGGCGTGTCACGTCGCCGCATGCCCCCGAGGCTCGCCGCCGCCGCCCTGCTGCTCGCCGCCACCCCCGCCTCCGGGTGGGACCCGCGCTGGGAGTACACGCTCGCGGCGGGGTGGGGGAGCGGGATCGACGTGAACTCCCGCCTCGACAAGCTCGAGCTGCGCGCCGGGGCGATGCGCCGCTTCGCGCCCTCGCTCTCCGCGGGGCTGGAGCTCGCGGCGGTGCGGTTCGAGGGGACGCGCGGCGGCGTCATCGCGGACGCGACCGGGGTCACGGCCCTGCCGCTCGCGCGCTGGCACTTCCTCCGGCTCGGCGAGTCCTCGTGCGCCTTCGAGTTCGGGTTCGGCGGAGCCAGGTTCGCGAGGCCGTTCCCGCCCGGCGGGACGCGGTGGAACGGGTACTCCGCCTGGGGCCTCGGGGCCGACCTGGACCTCGGCCGCGGGGTCGCCGTCGCAGGCGGGGTCCGGTTCCTTCACCACTCGAACGGCCGCGGGCTCGTCACCGACAACCCCGCCTACGACGGGCTCTCGTTCCACGTCGGCCTGAGGTACGCGCGGTGACGGCCTCCCTCCTCGTGCTCGCGCTCCTCGCCGCCGCGGGCGACCCGCCCCGCGACGCCGGCCTGCGGCTCGTCTCGGCCGAGGCCCTGGGCGGCGTGTACCGGGCGGACTACTCCACCGTCGGAGGCCGGACCCAGGGCTTCGCCGCGGCCCAGCTCTCGCTCGGCGTCCCGCTGCCCGGCCCGCTGCGGCTGCGCGTCGACGCGCTCGGCGGGCGATTCGGCCAGGGCGAGTGGGTCGGCTCGGGGGCGCTGCGGGCCTACGCCTGGCTCGGCCGGTTCGTCGCGGGCGCCTCCTGGGGGCACACGGAGCTCCAGGGCGGCATCCGGAGCGACACCTTCGCGCTGCACGGGGAGGTCGAGGAGGAGCCGTGGTTGCGCGTCGTCGGGAGCGTGGGCCTCGAGCGCAAGAGCTTCGGCGACGACCTGCGCTTCTGGGAGCTCTTCCTGCGGCTCTACCCGTCCGACCGCTGGTTCGCCTCGGCCGGCGTCTCGTACGCCGTCAGCCAGCTCAAGCAGACCCGCGCGGACGTGGTGCTGCGAGGGGAGTGGACGGCGCACCGGGGCACCTCCACGTCGCTCGCCGTCTACGCGCAGTACGGCGGGAACCTGTACACGAAGGCCGCCCTCGGGGTGGTCCTCTACCTCGACGGCCTCCCCGCCGCCGGACGTGACCGCCGCGAGGCCCTCGCGGGCGCCCGCTTCAAGTGAGGCCGCCACCCCGCCCGGGCGCGTCGAGCGCGGCGCCGTGAGGAGCTCATCCCGGCCTCAGTAGGGCACCCCGCCCTCCGCCTTCAGCCGCTCGATCCACATCCGCTCGAGCTCGGCGAGGTCGTCCTTCGGGTCCCAGCTCGACGGCGCGTCCTTCGGCGGCTCGAGCACGTCGAGCACCTTCACCTCGAAGGCCTCCGGCCCATGGCGCGCCAGTCGTCCCGGAGCGCGACGTTGGGGTTCGTGCCGGGGGTGATCTCGACCTTGAGGCGGTTCATCCCGCCGCGCAGGTTGAGCGCCTGGCGGACCTGGAAGCGGCCGTTCCGGAGGTTCCGGATGACGAAGACGCCCATGGGCTCCTTCGCCTCACGGTACTGGCGCTTCAGCGCGGCGCGGTCGGTCGACATGGCGACCGTCTACCACGAAAACGGAGGAGGGCCGGCAGGACGCCTGCCGGCCCTCCGGGTCCCGTGCGGAGACCTCGTTACTTCGCCTTCGGCGCCTCGGCCGGCTTCGCGGCGTCCTTCTTCTCCTCGGCCTTCGGGGCGCCGGCGGGGGCCTTCGCGTCCTTCTTGTCCTCGGCCTTCGCGGCGGCCGGGGCCTTCGCGGGGGCGGCGTCCTTCTTGGCCTCGTCCGCGAACGCGGGGGCGGCGATGGCGAGCACGAGCGCGGCGAAGATGGCGTTCTTCATGGGGGCTCTCCTCATGGGACGGGTGGACGGACGTGTGTCCCGGGCCCGCTCGCCTCGCATCCGACGTGCCACGGGTGCACTCCCGGAAGAATCGGGGGTTGGCGCCGCCGGCGGCCGGGAGCTGGGGAGATCCGGGACGGACCGGCCCTCGGTCCGTCCCATTCCTCCACGGTCGGCCCGCCCTCGTCGGAGGGGCCGCGCCTCAGCCGCGGAACATCCGGACCGCGGCGCCGGTCCAGTCGATCACCGGCTGCCACCAGAGGCCCAGCACGAGGACCCCGGTCGCGAGCCCGCCGAGCAAGAGCTGGTCGAGCCAGGCGCGCGGCAGCGGCTTCACCTCGCCCTCCGGCAGGTCGTCGAGGAACATCGCCTTCACGATCCGCGCGTAGTAGTAGAGCGAGATCGCCGTGTTGATGGCGCCGCAGAGCGCGAGGAGCGCGTAGCCCGCGCCGCCCGGCCCGCCGACCCGCTCGAACACCGCGTAGAACAGCCACCACTTCCCGGCGAAGCCCGCGAGCGGCGGGAGCCCGGTGAGCGAGAAGAGGAACACCGCGAAGGTGATCGCGGCGAGCGGCTGGCGCCGCGCGAGGCCGCGGTAGTCCTGGATCGACTCCGAGCCCGTCGCGTCGGCGACCCGGATCACCACCATGAAGGCGCCCAGGTTCATGACGAGGTACATCACGAGCTGGATCATCACGGCCTGGGTGCCGCGCTCGGACGCGGCCGCGAGCCCCATGAGCGTGTAGCCCGCCTGCGCGATCGAGGAGTACGCGAGGAGGCGCTTCAGGTTGGTCTGCGAGAGCGCGGCGAGGTTCCCGAGCGTCATCGTGACCGCGGCGACGACGCCGATGACCGCCGGCCAGGGCACGCCGTCGAGCGCGTCGGCGAGCGGCGCGCCGAGCGGCATCGAGAACGCCACGTGGAAGAGCCGGAGCGCGAGCGCGAAGCCGGCGGCCTTCGGGCCCACCGAGAGGAACGCGGTGAAGGGGCTCGGGGCGCCCTCGTACACGTCGGGGCACCACATGTGCCACGGCACCGCCGAGATCTTGTAGCCGACGCCGGCGAGCACGAAGACGATCGAGACCACGAGCGTGAAGCGCACCGCCGCCTGCGGCAGCCCGAGCTGGGTCTGGATCACCGCCAGCCGCGGGCCAATCTCGCCGATGGCGGTCGTGCCGGTGAGGCCGAAGAGGTAGCTCATGCCGAAGAGCATGACGCCGGAGGCGACCCCGCCGAACACGACGTACTTCAGCGCCGCCTCGGAGGCGCGGCGGTCGTTGCGCCGGAAGCCCGCGAGCACGTAGCTCGGCACCGAGACGAGCTCGATGGCGAGGTAGATCATCAACAGGTCGGTGGCGCTCGCCATCAGGAACAGGCCCAGCACCACCGTGAGCAGGAGCGCGTGGAACTGGCCGATGCGCGGGGCGGGGAAGTCGCGCCCGAAGCCGGCGAGCACGACCGTCATCGCGCCGGCGCCGAGGAACAGCCAGCCGAAGAAGCGGGAGAAGGCGTCGGACGCGATGAGCCCCGCCCAGATGAGCTTCTCGCCCTCGGGGCGGGCGCCGTGCAGGAGCGCGACCACCGCGAGGGAGGCGAGCGCGGCGCCGGTGAGGAATCCCGGTGCGGCGCGGGTGCTTCCGGAGCGCGGCGTCGAGCACGAGCACCAGCATCGCGGCCGCGCCGAGCACGAGCTCCGGCAGGAACGCGGCGACCGAGCCGACGTTGTCCTTCACGATGGGGAGGAGGGTCTCCATGGGTTCCTCGCCGGTCCCCTAGCTCGGGATCGAGCGGACGATCGCGTGGAGCGTGCCGTTGACCGCGCTCAGGATGAACTGGGGGTAGAAGCCCAGCACGATCGCGAAGGCGCCGAGCGGGTAGAGCGTGAGGCGCTCGCGCCAGTTGAGGTCGGGGTAGCCCGCGTACTTCGGGTTGGGCGCGCCGAGGAACATCCGGTGGATGGCCCACAGGTAGTAGGCCGCGGTGAAGACGACGCTCGTCGCCGAGATCACCGTGTACGCGGTGAAGGTCGGGAAGGAGCCGGCGAACACCAGGAACTCGGAGACGAAGCCCGCGAGGCCGGGGAGGCCCAGCGAGGCGAAGAAGGCGAGGCCCATGATCGCCGTGTACTCCGGCAGCTCCTGGGCGAGGCCGCCGAAGCCCTCAATCTCGCGGTGGTGGGCGCGGTCGTAGATGACGCCGACCACGAGGAACAGCATCGGGCTGATGATGCCGTGGGTGAAGAGGTTGAGGATCGCCCCGGACATCCCGGTCGGCGTCATGGCCGCCATGCCGAGCAGCGTGAAGCCCATGTGCGAGACCGACGAGTACGCGATGAGCTTCTTGAGGTCTTTCTGCCCGAGGCAGACGAGCGCCGCGTAGACGATGTTGATCATCCCGAGCACGGCGACGGCGTTCGCGGCCCAGTGCGTGGCGTCGGGGAAAAGCGGGTAGTTGAAGCGGAGGATGCCGTACGGGCCCATCTTGAGGAGCACGCCCGCGAGGATGACCGAGATGGGCGTGGGGGCCTCGACGTGGGCGTCGGGCAGCCAGGTGTGGAACGGGAACATCGGGATCTTGATGGCGAACCCGATGAAGAAGAGGACGAAGCAGAGCTTCGCGAACTCCATCCCGAGGATGGGGGCGGCGTTCGTGAAGCGGCCGGCCGCGCCCTGGCGGGCGAGCTCGACGAGGTCGAAGGTGTGCTGGACCGGGGTGCCGTCGACGAGCGTCGAGGGGCCCGACGCGTAGTACACGCCGATGATCGCGAGCAGCATGAGCACGGAGCCCGCGAGCGTGTAGAGGAAGAACTTGATCGCCGCGTACTCCTTGCGCGGCCCGCCCCAGATGCCGATGAGGAAGTACATCGGCAGGAGCATGACCTCCCAGAACACGTAGAAGAGGAACATGTCCAGGGCGACGAAGGTGCCGATCATGCCCGTCTGCAGGAGGAGCAGGAGCGCCATGTAGCCCGGCGTCATCCGGACCGAGAAGTGCGGCTTGTGGTGCCCGTGGCCGTCGCCGTGGCCCCCCGCCTCGTGAGGCTGGGTGATGCCGGCCATCTCGGCGTCCTTCGCGCCCGACCACCA
Source organism: Anaeromyxobacteraceae bacterium (assembly GCA_047602405.1). GTDB lineage: Bacteria > Myxococcota > Myxococcia > Myxococcales > Anaeromyxobacteraceae > Anaeromyxobacter. The sequence goes on along the minus strand of JASGHJ010000002.1, from coordinate 2,851,224 downwards.
GGGCATCGAGGCGACGGTCGCGACGAGCGAGATGAGCCCGGAGAGGAGCACCATCGAGATCGAGAGGCCGTCGACGCCGACGTGGTACTCGACGCCGAAGCTCCGGATCCAGACCGCGCGCTGCACGAGCTGCGGGCCCGCGTCGGCCGACTGGTAGAAGGACCAGGCGTAGATGGCGGCGACGAACGAGAGCGCGCTCGTGAAGAGGGCGATGGCGCGCGCGCCCTGGTCGGCGACGCGCTTCGGGAGGTTCGCCGCGTAGCGCACCGCGACGAGCACGAGGATGGCCGCCGACCCGAGGAGCGGGGCGAAGGTGGCCCAGGTGAGGACGTTGCCGGCGTCGAACATGGGGGTCTGGCTCCGGTCGAAGGCTCAGCGAACGAGGAAGTTGAGGAGGACGACGAACAGCGCTCCGCCGAGCGCGCCGTAGAGGTAGGTCTGGATCCGGCCGGTCTGGAGGCCGCGCATGGCGCGGCCGGCCCGGCCGGTGAGCGTGGCGACGAGGTTGACCGCGCCGTCGACGAGGTGCGTGTCGATGGCGGCGTCGATGAAGCCGAGGAACCGGCCGACCGCGCCCACCGCGTTCACGAGGCCGTCGATGACGGCGCCGTCGAAGCGGGAGAGGCCGCGCGCGGTCGCCACGGTCGGGCGGATGACCGTGCGCGCGTAGAGCGCGTCGACCCGCCAGGCCTGGTTCACGAAGGTCCAGGCCGCGAGGAAGCGGGCCTTGAGGGCCTCGGGCGTCCTCGACCGCGCGTCGGCGTAGAGCGCGCGGGCGATGAGCCAGCCCACCGTCGCCGCGCCGACCCCGAGCGCCTGGAACAGGTACTCCATGGCGTGCGGGAACTCGGTGAACGGCACCGTGGGGCCGGCGGGGAGCGAGGGCGCGAGCCAGGCCTCGAGGAGCGGCTCGTGGCCGGTCCAGGCCATGGGGAGGCCGAAGAAGCTCATGAGGATCGCGCCGGCCGCGAGCACGATCAGCACGGCGGTCATCGCGACCGGGGACTCCTTCGGCAGGTGGCCGTGGCCGTGAGCGTCATGGCCGTGCGCGGTCTTCGCGGCGCCGTGGGCGGCGTCGGCGCCGTGCGCCGCGTGCGCGTCGTGCCCGTGGTCGGCGTGGCCTCCGCGGTAGGCGCCCGTGAAGGTCATGTAGTACGAGCGGAACATGTAGAACGACGTCCCGGTCGCGGCGACGAGCCCCGCGAGCCAGATCGCCGGCCCGAGCCAGGGCGTGGGGTGCCCGAAGAGCTCGAGGTGCCGCGCGGTGAACGCCTTCCAGAGGATCTCGTCCTTCGAGTAGAAGCCGGACGCCACCGGGAAGCCCGCGATGGCGAGCGTCGCGATGAGGTACGTCCACCGCGTGATGGGCATGAGCTTCCCGAGCCCGCCCATCTTCCGCATGTCCTGCTCGTGGTGGCAGGCCATGATGACCGAGCCCGACCCGAGGAAGAGCGCCGCCTTGAAGAAGGCGTGCGTGACGAGGTGGTAGACGCCGGCCCAGTAGGTGCCCACCCCGACGCCCACGAACATGAAGCCGAGCTGGGAGACGGTGGAGTAGGCGAGCACCTTCTTGATGTCGGTCTGGACGACGCCGATGGTCGCCGCGAAGAAGGCGGTGAGCCCGCCGACGAGCGCCACCCAGCCCATCGCCGAGGGCGAGAGCGCGTAGACGAAGTTGAGCCGGGCGACGAGGTAGACGCCGGCGGTCACCATCGTGGCCGCGTGGATGAGGGCGGAGACCGGGGTCGGGCCGGCCATCGCGTCGGGCAGCCAGACGTGCAGCGGGAGCTGGGCGCTCTTCCCCATCGCGCCGACGAAGAGGAGCATCCCGACCACCGCGAGGGCGGGCAGCCCGAGCACCTGCACCGACTGCAGGTGGTGGGCGAGCCCCGTCTCGGGGAGCGCGATGAGGTCGCGCAGCTCGCGCCAGTTCACGGTCGGCGCGACGTGGGCCGGGACCCCGGTGCCCCAGGCGCCGGCGAGGAGCCAGAAGAGGAGCAGCAGGCCCGCGAGGAAGCCGAAGTCGCCGACGCGGTTGACGACGAACGCCTTCATGCCGGCGGCGGCCTTGTCGCGGTCGCGCCACCAGAAGCCGATGAGGAGGTAGGAGGCGAGGCCGACGCCCTCCCAGCCGAAGAAGACGACCGCGAGGTTGTCACCCATGACGAGCGTGAGCATCGCGGCGGCGAAGAGGTTGAGGTACGTGAAGTAGCGCCAGTACGCCTTCTCGTCGTGCATGTAGCCGGTCGAGAAGACGTGGATGAGCGTGCCGATGCCGGTGACCACCAGGGTCAGCGTCATCGAGAGCGGGTCGAGCGCGAAGCCGAGGTCGACCTTCAGCGGCCCGGCCACCGCGAGCGTCCAGGCGGTGTCCTGCAGGAACCGGTGCGACGCCTCCAGCCCGAGCATGGTCACGAAGGCGCCGACCGCGAGGGCGAAGGCGACGGTCATCACGCCGACGGCGACCGCGTGGATCGGCGCGTTCCCGTAGCGGGCCTGCAGGCGCTTCCCGAACAGGAAGTTCCAGGTCGCCCCCAGCATCGGGAGGAGCGGGATGAGCCGCAGCCACGACACCGTGGTCGTGACGAGCGGGGCGAGCTCCATGGCCTCGTGTTCCACGGTCACTCCCGGAGCAGGTCCGCGGCGCGGACGTCGATGGTCTTCGTGGTCTGGAAGATGGCGAGGACGATGGCGAGCCCCACCGCCGCCTCCGCCGCCGCGAGCACGATGACGAAGAGGGCGAAGGCCTGGCCCGCGCCGCCGCCGCCCACGTACCGCTCGAAGGCGACGAAGTTCACGTTGGCGCCGTTCAGGATGAGCTCGACGCCCATCAGGACGCCGACCGCGTTCCGGCGGGTGGACACCGTGACGAGCCCGAGCGTGAACAGGAGCGCGCCGACGACGAGGAAGTGCGCGAGCGTGATCATTCGGGCCGGATCTCCTTGCGCGCCATCACGACCGCGCCGACCAGGGTCGCGAGGAGCAGCAGCGACGCCACCTCGAACGGGAGGAGCCACTTCGTCAGGAAGGCGTTCCCGATGGCCTGGGTGGTGGGGGCGAGCGCCCCGGGCTCCCGCACGCTCCAGGGGGTGAGGAACGCGACCGCGCCGAGCACCGGCGCCACCGCGACGAAGAGGAGGAGCCCGCCCCAGAGCCCGACGCTCGTGTTCGAGACGGTGACCTCGGTGATCTTGCTCGTCAGCATGACGGCGAAGAGCACGAGGACGAGGACGCCGCCGATGTAGACGAGCACCTGGGTGATGGCGACGAAGTCGGCCGACAGGAAGACGTACAGGCCGCCCACCCCGAGGAGCGCGGCGAGGAGCCCGACCGCGCTGCGCAGGATGTTGCGCGAGAGCGCGACCGCGGCGGCGCCGCCGACGGCGACCGCCGCGAGGAAGTAGAAGAGGACGTCGGCGAGGCCCCAGGTGCCGAGGTCGGGCCGGGCGCCCTGCTCGAGCGCGGGCTCGATGGCGAGGCGGCCGATGGCCCACACGAACGCGACCACGAGCGCGGTCGCGACGGCCCAGAGGGCGAGGGCGCGGAGGCGGGTCACTTCGGCTCCTCCTTCTTCGCGGGCGCCGCGGCCGCGGCGGGTGCGGCGGCCGGGGCGGCCGGGGCGCGTGGCGCGGGCGGCAGGAACACCGGCGCCGCCGCGTCCCAGCGGTGGGACTCGAGCTTCGCGCGGACGAGCGTGCCGAGCGGGGCGCGCGGGTAGTGGTCGGCCGACTTGTCGACCTTGTAGACGGGGAACGGCGCCACCGGATCGGCCCAGCGCACCACCAGGTTGCGGACGTGGCGCTGGGAGCCCTCGAACTCGCGGGTGTGCTGGATGGCGCCGGTCGGGCACGGCTCCACGCACAGGCCGCAGAACATGCACTTCGAGAGGTCGATGTCGAACTGGTCGACGACGCGGACCTTCGGGTTCGCGGGGTCCTTCTCGAGGTGGATCGCGATCACCGAGATCGGGCAGGCGCGCTCGCAGGCCTGGCAGCCGGTGCAGATCGCGGTGTCGACCTCGAGGAAGCCGCGGTAGCGCGGCGGGAGCATGTCGCGCACCGGGATCTCGGTGCGGTCCGGGTACTGGATGGTCGTCGGCCGCCGCAGCAGGTGGGAGAGCGTGATGCTGAGCCCGTCCCAGATGGACGTGAAGGAGCGGAGGACCGGGGCCGCGTAGTCGCGCAGGGCGTTCATGGCGGTCACCAGTTCGTGAGGTCGACGCGGTCGCCCGCGGTCGCGAGGTTCCTGAAGGTCTTGCGGAGGAAGACCCCGCCCACCAGGACGGCCGCGCCGGTGAGGACGATCCCGGTCGCGAGGCCGACGGCCGGCACCGCCGCGATCAGGATCTGCCAGAGCAGCGTCACGAGGAGCGCCGCGAACGCGAAGGGCACGAGGTACTTCCAGCAGAGCGTCATCATCTGGTCGACGCGGATGCGGGGCAGCGTCCAGCGCACCCAGACGATCACGTTCACCACGACGAGGGTCTTCAGCGCGAAGACCGCCATCGAGAGGATCTGCAGCCCCCACCAGCCGAGCCCGGGGAGCTCGCCGGCGCCCTTCGCGGCCTCGAAGGTCTGGGCCGTCGTGAAGGGCACCTGCCAGCCGCCGAAGAAGAGGCAGACACTCAGCGCGGCCATGATCCAGAGGTTGCCGAACTCGACCAGGAAGTAGAGCGCGAACCGGAAGCTCGAGTACTCGGAGAGGTAGCCCGCGACGAGCTCGGACTCGGCCTCGGGGAGGTCGAACGGGGTGCGGTTGCCCTCGGCGAGCTGCGAGATGAAGAACACCAGGAACGCGAGCGGGCCGGCGGGCGAGGTGAACACGAACCACTGCCAGGGCCACGGCCCCTGCGCGCGGATGATGCCCTGGAGCGAGAGCGTGCCCGCCAGCATCACCGGCACGAGGATCGCGATGCCGGCCGGGATCTCGTAGGAGATGACCTGCGCGGCCGACCGCATGCCGCCGAAGAGCGCCCACTTCGAGTTGGACGACCAGCCGGCGAGGAGGATGCCGACGACCACCAGGGCGGTGACCGAGACGACGTAGAAGACGCCCACGTCGAGGTTCGCGGCGACGAGGCTCTCGCCGAAGGGCAGCGCCACGAAGACGAGCGCGAAGCCGGTGAGCACGAAGTACGGCGCCGCCCGGAAGAGCGCGTGGTCGGCGTCGGCGGGGACGAGGTCCTCCTTGAAGAGGAGCTTCACCGCGTCGGCGACCCACTGGAAGAAGCCGCCCGCGCCCACGCGGTTGTAGCCGACCCGGCTCTGCATGCGGGAGGAGACCCGCATCTCCCACCACACCGTCATGCCCGAGACCACCGCGCCGAAGTTCACGAGCACGAAGGCGAGCAGGGCGACCGAGACGCCGTAGAGGACCTGGTGGCCGGTCGCCGACCAGGTGTCGGGGTCCCAGCCGGTGCCGAGCACGGCGCCGAGCTTCCTGACGAGCGCGGTCATCATCGCCGGGCGCGAGATGGGGGAGAGCACCAGCACCGCCGAGAAGAGCAGGGCGGGGAGCCCGAACCCGAAGGCGAGGGTGCCGAGGACGACCCCGCGCGGGTTGGCGCCGATGCGAGGGGTGCGGTCGTGCTTCTTTCTCGTCATCGATCGATCTCCGGGGCGACGACGTCGAGCGAGGCGATGAGGGCGACGAGGTCGGCGAGCATCAGCCCGCGCGAGACCTCCTCGATGACGCCCATCGCCGTGAAGCTGCCGGTGCGGACCCGGACCCGGTGGGCCTTGTCGGTCCCGTCCGACACCACGTAGTAGGCCATCTCGCCGCGGGCGGACTCGACCTTCGACTGCACCTCGCCCGGCTCGGGCTTCACCTTGCGCGGCACCTTCGCGGCGATCTCGCCCTCGGGGAGGCTCTCGAGCGCCTGGCGCACGATGCGCGAGGACTGGGCCATCTCGAGGCAGCGGCAGTAGTACCGGTCGAAGCAGTCGCCCACCGTGCCGACGAAGCCCTTCCCGACCGGGACGTCGAACTGGAAGCTCGCGTACGCGCCGTAGGGCGCGTCGCGGCGCAGGTCGAAGTCGACGCCCGAGCCGCGCAGGTTCGGGCCGGAGAGCGAGTAGTCGACCGCCATCGGGCCGGGGATGACCGCGACGTTCGCGAGGCGGCGGACGTAGACCTCGTTGAACGAGATGAGCCGGTCGAACTCCTTCAGGAACCGGTCGAAGTGGTCGAGGAAGTGGAGGCAGTCGTCGCGCCAGCCCTCGGGGAGGTCGAACGCGACGCCGCCGATGCGGTGGTAGTTGAAGGTCAGCCGCGCGCCGCAGAGGGCCTCGACGAGGTCGTTGATCTTCTCCCGCTCGCGGATGCCGTGGAGCATCGGGGTGAAGGCGCCGATGTCCATCGCCATCGTGCCGACCGAGACGAGGTGGCTCGCGATGCGGGAGAGCTCGCAGGAGATGGCGCGCAGCCACTGGGCCCGCGGGGGCGCCTCGACGCCGAGGAGCTTCTCGACCGCGATCGCGTAGCCCTCGTTCGCGAACATCGCGGCGACGTAGTCGACGCGGTCGGTGAAGGGCATGAAGCCCGGGTAGCCGGTCTGCTCGCCGATCTTCTCGATGCCGCGGTGCAGGTAGCCGACGTCGGGGATGGCCCGCCGCAGCACCTCGCCGTCGGTCTCGACGAGGAGGTTGATGACGCCGTGGGTGGAGGGGTGCTGCGGGCCGAAGTTGAGGATCATCTCCTCGCGGCCGGCCTCGATCTTCCTGAGGATGAGCTTCTCCACGGCTAGGTGCCCTCCGGGGCGTCCTTCGACTCCGCGCCGGCTGCGCCGGCGCTACGCTCAGGATGAGCGGCCACGTTCACCGCAGCCGCCTTCAGCTCCGCCCGCTTCACCTCGTCGAGCCGGCGGAGCTCCACGAGCGGGTTCTCGCGCTCGTTGGAGATGCCGTGCCAGCCGCCCGTCTCGACGTAGTCCTTCCTGAGCGGGTGGCCCTCCCAGTCGTCGGGCAGCATGATCCGCCGCGGGTCCGGGTGCCCCTCGAACGTCACGCCGAAGAGGTCGAGCACCTCGCGCTCGAACCAGTCGGCCGCGCGCCACACGCCGGTGAGCGAGTGCACGGCCGGCGCGTCGCGGGGCAGCTCCACCTTCACGCACGCGCCGTGGCGGTGGCGGAAGGACCAGAGGTGCAGCACCACCTCGATGACCTTCCTCGCCGGCCAGTCGAGGGCGGTGAGGTCCTCGAGGCAGTCCATCGCCAGCGCGGGGTCCTCCTTCGCGAAGCGGCAGACCTCGACGATCGCGTCCTTCCTCACCGTGAAGAAGGGGTCCCGCTTCGTCTCGGCCATCGGGCCGACGGCCTCGCCGAACTTCCCGGCGAGCGCGGCCTGGATCTCCTGGGGCGTCATCGCGGCGTTCTCCGTGGGCCTGGCGGGCGAGGGGACTACCGGGCGCCCTGGCGGATGGGCCGGCGCTTCAGCGACCAGCGCTCCTGGCGGACGATCTCCTGCAGCCGGATGAGCCCCTCGGTGAGCGCCTCGGGGCGCGGCGGGCAGCCGGGGACGTAGACGTCGACGGGGAACATCTTGTCGACGCCCTTGCACACCGAGTACGACTGCTGGAAGAGGCCGCCGCAGTTCGAGCACGAGCCCATCGAGATCACGTACTTCGGCTCGCTCATCTGCTCGTAGAGCAGCTTCGCCCGCTCGGCCATCTTGTAGGTGAGCGTGCCGGCCACGATCATGAAGTCGGCCTGGCGCGGGCTCGCGCGCGGGATCGCGCCGAAGCGCATGAGGTCGGCGCGCGGGCCGCCGGTCTGGATGAGCTCGATGCCGCAGCAGGCGAGGCCGAAGAGCAGGTACCAGAGCGAGCTCTCGCGGGCCATGTTGATGAGGTGGTCGAGCTGGCTCGTGTGGAAGAGGGTGACCTCTCCGCCGGCCGAGGGTGCGTAGTTCTGGGGCACGGGGGTTCCCCCGGCGGCGGCCTTAGGCCGCCACCTTCTTCTGCGGGTGGGACTCGGGGTTCACGGCGGTCTCGGGGCCGGTCGGGGCGGCGGGGCGTGCGTCCGTGGTCCGCAGCTCCTTCACCCAGTCGAGGTCGCCGTGGGCCCAGGCCCACGCGAGGCCGACGATCAGGATGACCGTGAAGACCAGGATCTCGAGGAAGGCCACCCAGGCGAAGGAGGCCCCGGCGTTCACCCAGGCCCGGTAGACGACCACCACCGGGAAGGTGAGCGCGATCTCGACCTCGAAGACCACGAACACCAGGGCCACGAGGTAGAAGCGCGGGTTGAAGTTGAACCAGGCGGTCCCGATGGGCCGCTCGCCGCACTCGTAGACGCTCGCCTTGTCCGCCGATGGGAACTTCGGACCCACCAGGCGCGACAGGGTGATTCCGCCGAGGGCGAAACCGACCGCGACGACCGCAAAGACCAGTACTGCGCCGAACTCGAAGCCCACGGGTTCCTCCGTACTTCGGCGGGTGGGGCGTGGCTATCCAGGCGACAGGATTAGGTTTTCGGGGGCGCAGCATACAGAAGGGGACCCCGAAGTCAAGGGGCACCTGCGGCGCCGCACCGCATCCCGTGGTGACCGGTCGCAGGGAATTGCTGACCTGCGGTGCGGGTGGGGCGGGCGGTCCTTCCGTCCGGGAAAAGCGTTGACAAGCCGAGTCATCACCGGCATTTGGAGGACGCCCTCACACAGGCACCGTGGCAAGCTGTCCCCCCAGCGCCCATGACCGCCCTCCAGACCTATTTCCCCATCGGCATCGTCCTGTTGGTGGCCATCGGAATCGCCGCGCTGATGGTCGGCCTCGCGAACACCCTCGGTCCGCGGCGCCCGAGCGCGGTTAAGCAGATGCCGTTCGAGTGCGGCTCCGTGCCGGTCGGCTCGTCCCGCGAGCGGTTCGGCGTGAAGTTCTACGTGGTGGCGCTGCTCTTCATCGTCTTCGACATCGAGGCGATCTTCCTCTACCCGTGGGCCGTGCTCCTCCTGCCGAGCGAGGGCTACCCCGGCCTCGGCTGGCCCGGGTTCGTGTCGATGGGGATCTTCGTCTTCACCCTCGTCGCCGGCCTCGTCTACGTGTGGAAGAAGGGCGTCCTCGACTGGGCGGATTAGGCCGTTAGATAGGAACCGCGATGTCCACCGACCTCGAAGCCGTCCCCGCGATCACCACCCGGCGAGAGGAGGCCCAGGGCTTCCTCCAGAACCTCGTCTCGAAGGGCCTGGGCTGGGCGCGCAAGTACTCGCTCTTCCAGTACCCCTTCGTCACCGCCTGCTGCGGCATGGAGTACATGACCGTCGCCTCGGCCCGGTACGACGTCGACCGGTTCGGCGCGGCGCTTCCTCGCTTCTCGCCCCGGCAGGCCGACCTGCTCATGGTCGTCGGCACGGTGAACGTGAAGCAGGCGCCGATCCTCCGCCGCATCTACGAGCAGATGGCCGATCCGAAGTGGGTCATCGCGTTCGGCGTGTGCGCGTCGTCGGGCGGCTTCTACGACAACTACGCCACGGTGCAGGGCATCGACCGGATCGTCCCGGTGGACGTGTACATCCCGGGCTGCCCGCCGCGGCCGGAGCAGGTGCTCGACGGCATCATGCTCCTGCAGAAGAAGATCCAGGACCAGCACCACAAGGTCATCGACCGCAAGCCCCTGCCCACCCTCGGCGGCGAGCCGGGGACGCGCTGAGGAAGGCCCCATGTCCAAGGCCGCCATCGCCGCGCTCGTCGAGCGCTTCCCGGACGCCGTGTACGACACCTACGAGGGCGTCGGCGGCGACGACTGCGCGTTCGTGAAGAAGGAGCGCATCCTCGAGGTCTGCCGGTTCCTGAAGGACGACCCGAGGCTGCAGATGAACCTCGCGCCGTACATCACGGCGGTCGACTACCTCGGCAAGGACCCGCGCTTCGAGGTGGTCTACAACCTCGTCTCCACCCGCACGAACCAGCGCGTGCGCCTGAGGGTGAAGGTGTCCGAGGCCGACTGCGTGGTCCCGACCGTCACCCCGGTCTGGCGCGGCGTGGACTGGTTCGAGCGGTACTGCCTCGACATGTACGGCATCCGGTTCGAGAACCACCCCGACCCGCGGCGCCTGCTCATGTACGACGAGTTCGTCGGGCACCCGCTGAGGAAGGATTACCCGCTGAAGGCGCGCCAGCCGCTCGTGCCCGAGCGCCAGGTCGACGACATCTTCCGCGGCCCCGGCCCCGCCGGGCGCGACTAGGGACCCCCCATGGACACCGAGACCCCACACGGAAGGGCGGGCGAGGACACGCGGGAGACCCCCGGCAGCGGCGGCTCCGGCGTGCCCGCGCCGGCCCTCGGCAAGGAGCGCGCGGCGCGCGCCCCCTCGGAGCTCGACGCCCCGCTCGACTCGAAGCGGATGGTGGTGAACCTCGGCCCGTCCCACCCCGCCATGCACGGCGTCACGCGCGCGGTGGTGGAGCTCGACGGCGAGATCATCACCGACATGAAGCTCGACATCGGCTTCCTGCACCGGGGGTTCGAGAAGAGCTGCGAGAACGTGACCTGGACGCAGTGCTTCCCGTACACGGATCGGCTGAACTACGTCAGCTCGATCATGAACAACGTCGGGTTCGCGCTCGCCGTCGAGAAGCTCTGCAAGCTCGAGGTGCCCGAGCGCGCGACGTACCTGCGCACCATCACCTCCGAGATCCACCGCATCTGCGACCACCTCACGCTGGTCGGCGCCATGGGCATGGAGCTCGGCGCGATGACCGTGTTCCTCTACGGCATCGAGGCGCGCGACATGCTGTGGGACCGCCTCGCCGAGCTGTGCGGCGCGCGGCTCACCTCGAACTACGCCCGCATCGGCGGCGTCGCGCGCGACGTGCCGGAGGGCTGGATCGAGAAGACCACCCGCACGCTCGACCGCGTGACGCTGCTCCGCGACGAGATCGACGGGCTGCTCACCCGCAACCGCATCTTCCTCGACCGCACCCGCCACACCGGGGTCGTGACCCGCGAGGACGCGATCGACCTCGGCTTCACCGGCCCATGCCTGCGCGCCTCCGGCGAGCCGTGGGACCTCCGCAAGGCGCAGCCGTACATGCTCTACGACCGGTTCGACTTCGACGTCCCGGTCGGCTCGAACGGCGACAACTTCGACCGCTACCTCATGCGGATCGAGGAGATGCGCCAGTCCGACCGGATCGTCCGCCAGGCGTTCCAGCAGATGGGCCCCGGCGACATCATCGTGAAGGACTTCCGCTACGCGCTCCCGCCGAAGCCGCTCGTCTACGGGACGATCGAGGGCGCGATGGCGCACTTCAAGCTCGTGATGGAGGGGATCAAGGTCCCCGCCGGCGAGGCCTACGGGTACACCGAGGCGGCGAACGGCGAGCTCGGCTTCTACGTCGTGTCCGACGGCGGCGGCCGGCCGTACAAGCTCGGCCTGCGCGCGCCGGGCTGGCCGATGCTGGCGGCGCTGCCCCACATGACGAAGGGGCACCTGCTCTCCGACCTCGTCCCCACCTTCGACAGCATCAACATGATCGGCGGCGAGGTCGAGCAGTAGCCGCCCCCGGTCACCCCCCCGAGAACGACCATGGCCGAAGAGAACAAGCCCGCCCCTGCGCCGCCCCCGCCGAAGCCCGCGGGGCCCCCCGCGCCGCCGCCCCCGAAGAACCCGGGGTTCGTGACGGCGACGATCGACGGGCGCGAGGTGGTGGTGAAGCCCGGCACGACCGTCATCGAGGCGGCGAAGGGGCTCGGGATCGACATCCCGTACTACTGCTACCACAAGCGCCTCAGCATCGCGGCCAACTGCCGGATGTGCCTCGTCGAGATGTCGAACTCGCCGGGTGGCAAGCTCCAGCCGTCCTGCCAGGCGACGCTCGCCGAGAACGTGGTGGTGAAGACCGACACGCCGCGCGTGAAGGACCAGCAGCGCGCGACGCTCGAGTTCCTCCTCCTGAACCACCCGGTCGACTGCCCGATCTGCGACCAGTCCGGCGAGTGCAAGCTGCAGGACTACTACATGACCTTCGACCGCCAGCCCTCCCGGCTGGACGTCCCGAAGGTCCAGAAGAACAAGCGGGTGAAGCTCGGGCCCCTCGTCACGCTCGACGAGGAGCGCTGCATCCTCTGCACCCGCTGCGTCCGCTTCATGCGCGAGGTCGCGAAGGAGCCGCAGCTCGGCGTCGAGAACCGCGGCAACAGGAGCGCGATCACGACCTTCCCCGGCCAGCCGCTCGACTCGAAGTACGCCGGCAACGTGGTCGACATCTGCCCGGTCGGCGCGCTCACCTCGACCGACTTCCGCTTCCGCGGCCGGGTCTGGTTCATGAGCTCGGCGCGCTCGGTCTGCACCGGCTGCTCGCGCGGGTGCAACACGTTCCTCGACTACCACGACGGCGTCACCTACCGGTACCGGCCCCGCGAGAACGAGGCCGTGAACCAGGAGTGGATGTGTGACGACGGCCGGCTCTCGTACAAGTACCTGAACAACGGCCGGGCCCGCCTCGCGAAGGAGGGCCGCGGCGCAGCCGCGCAGACGCTCGCGCTCGACGGCGCGATCGCGAAGGCGGCCGGGCAGCTCGCGACGGCCGCGAAGGCCGGCGTGCTCGGCGTGCTCCTCTCGCCGGTCGGCTCGGTCGAGGACCTCCTCGCGGCCGCGGTCGTCGCGAAGGACGCGCTCGGCGTGCGCGAGGTCTTCGTGGGCGGCCGCCCCGACGGCCGCGAGGACGCGTTCCTCAAGAAGGCCGACGAGAACCCGAACCGCAAGGGCCTCGAGCTCGTCGCGCAGGCGCTCGGCCTCGCGGTCCGCCCGGCCGCCGACCTCGCCGGGCTCGTCGAGGCCGGGAAGGTGAAGGCGATCTGGGCGGTCGGCGCGGAGCTGCCGGACGCCGCCCTCGCGGCGCGCCTCGGCAGGGCCGAGGTGCTGGTGGTGCAGGCCTTCGGCGAGGCGCCGCTCGCGCACCAGGCGACGCTGCTCCTCCCCGCGGCCACCGCCGCGGAGTCCGACGGCACGTTCGTCAACTTCGAGGGGAGGGCCCAGCGCTTCGAGATGGCGTACTGGCCGGCCGGCGACTCGAGGCCGCACTGGTGGCTCGCCGCCGCGGTCGGGCGCGCGCTCGGCCAGGCGAAGCTCGCGTTCCAGAACGCCCGCGAGGCCCACCTCGCCCTCGCGCCGCGCCTCGGGGGCGCGCTCGGCGACTACGCCTTCGACGCGATGCCGTCGATCGCGAAGCGCCCGGGCATCGTCCCGCTCGCGGCCGGCACGGTCGACGGGCGCCTGCCCGGCTACCGCGACCGCACCGACCCGGGCATCACCGAGGACTACCGCAAGACGCTGCCGGTGCTGAGTTCCTCGCGTGCCGGAGGGGAGACGCCGTGAACCGCTTCTTCGGCATGGTGGTGATGCTGCTCGTGCTGGTGGGGCTGCTCGTCGGCTTCGGCGCGCTCGCCTACCTCTCCGCGGGCGCGCTCGGCGTGGGGCTCAACAACGCCGTGCACTTCTTCACCGGCGAGACGGGCATCGACCCGGTGCTCGTCTACTACGGCTCGTCGATCTCGAACGTCGTCTTCCTGATGCTCGTGGCGATGATGATCTCGGGCTCGCTCCTGACGGTGGCGGAGCGCAAGTGGTCCGCGCTCCTGCAGAACCGCATCGGCGCGAACCGCATCAAGGTCTTCGGCTCGGCGCTCGGCGGCATCCCGTTCCTCGTCGCCGACGCGCTCAAGATGCTCACGAAGGAGCGCGTCGAGCCGCAGGGCCTCACCCGGATCCTCTACGAGCTCGGCCCGATCCTCGCGTTCGCCCCGGTGTTCGCGCTCTTCGCGATCATCCCGGTGGGCCCGGCGCTCCCGCTCGCCTCCCTCTGGGGCGGCGCGCAGGGCGCCATCGACGTCCCGCTGCAGGTCGCCTCCATCGACGCGGGCCTCATCTACCTCTTCGCCCTCGCGTCCCTGCAGGTCTACGGCACCTCGCTCGCGGGCTGGTCCTCGAACAACAAGCTCGCGCTCCTCGGCGGCGTCCGCGCCTCCTCGCAGATGATCTCCTACGAGGTCTCGCTCGGCCTCGCGCTCGTCGGCTCGATGATCGCGTTCCGGACGCTCCGCCTCGACGAGATGGCCGTGGCGCAGGCGGTCCCGGTCATCGGCGGCATCCCGGCCTGGGGCATCCTCCTGCAGCCGGTGGGCTTCCTCATCTTCTTCGCGTCCGCCTTCGCCGAGACGAAGCGCGCGCCGTTCGACCTCCCCGAGGGCGAGTCGGAGATCGTCGGGTACTTCATCGAGTACTCGGGCATGAAGTTCGGCCTCATGTTCCTCGCCGAGTTCGTCGAGATCGTGGTGCTCTCGGCGACGGTCACCGCCGTGTTCCTCGGCGGGTGGCACCCGTTCGTCTCGCCCGACTGGCTGCGCGCGCAGGTGTCGCCGCTCTGGTTCGGGGCCATCTGCGCCGGCGCCTTCCTCGTGAAGATGATCGTGATGATGTGGCTGCAGATCACGATCCGCTGGCTCCTGCCGCGCTTCCGGTACGACCAGATCCAGAAGCTCTGCTGGAAGATCCTGCTGCCCGCCGCGCTCGTGAACGTCTTCGTCACGGCGGCCATCGCGCTCCTGTCCTACGACGGGACGCCGGCGCTCGACCCCGAGGACCTCCGGCCGCTCGCGTGGCTCGGGTTCGGCACCATCGTCGTCATCGCCATCGTCACCGCCGCCGTGGGCCACCGGCCGGAGACCGCCGCGCGCGGTCACGGGCACGGGGCGCACGGCGCGAAGGACGACCACGGCCACGCGCCGGCCGCCGCCGCGGGGGGGCACTAGACCCATGCCGTACCAGCTCGACAACCGTCCGCCCGACCTGCGCGAGTCGATGTACTTCCCGGAGATCGTCCGGGGCATCGGCCAGGTCGCGAAGCACTTCTTCCGCAACCTGTTCTTCGCGCGCGACCGCAACCCCGACGTGCTCGAGCGCCCGCGCGGGTTCGGGTACTCGGACAACATGACCGTGCAGTACCCGGAGGAGCGGACGCCGTACCCGCCCGGCTACCGCGGCCTGCACCGGCTCGTGCCGCGCGAGGACGGCAACCCGCGCTGCGTCGCCTGCTACATGTGCGCGACGGCCTGCCCGGCCCAGTGCATCTACATCGAGGCGGGCGAGCTGCCGGACGACCCCATCGAGAAGTACCCGGTGAAGTTCGTCATCGACGAGCTCCGCTGCGTGGTCTGCGGCTTCTGCGTCGAGGCGTGCCCGAAGGACGCCATCCGGATGGACTCCGGCGAGCACACGCCGCCGTCCTACAGCCGGGCCGCGCAAATCTGGGACGAGCACCGCCTCCTGCGCGGGCCGCCGGTCTCGTACCACTACGACCCGTGGCTCCGCCGGCCGTCCGAGCTCGCGCCCGAGCAGCTCGAGAAGCTCCGCGCCGCCGCGCGCCCGTTCCCCGAGAACGCGACCGACGAGGCCAGCCAGACGCCGGGCTTCTCCGTCCGCGCGCTGGCGGCCGAGGCGAAGCTCCGGATGGAGCAGGGGAAGTAGCTTGGAGGGACGGGAGCGGGCGGAACCTCCACCCCGTTCGCCTCGAGCGTAGCCGCCGCGCAGCGGCGGCGGAGACGAGAGGCGGACCGCAATGCTCTGGCCCCGCCCCCGCACCTGGCTCGCCGGCGTCGCGGTCGCGGCGGGGGCGGCCTGCGCGATCTCGGGCGGCCTCCACGCGCACCAGCACGCCGACGCGCTCGTGCCGGTGCTGGTCTCGCTCCAGCGCTGGACCCCGTTCTACTGGGAGCAGGAGCGCTACGGCATGCTCGTGCCGCTCCTCGCGCTCCCGGTGCGCGACCCGCTCTGGAACCTGCTCCTGCAGCGCCTGCTCCTCGCGACCGCGAGCCTCGGCGCCGTCGTCCTCCTCGCGAGGCACGTGCTCCAGGAGCGCGACTGGCGCCTCGCCGGCCTCCTCTCCGCGGGCGCGCTCCTCGCGCTCGCGCCCGCGCCGTGGCTCTTCGAGTGGCTCGCCGACCAGCCCTACGGGCTCTCGCTGGGCGTCGCGCTCCTGGGCCTCGCGCTCGCGGAGCCTGCTTCTCCGGGGCACGGCGATCGGGGCCGCCGCGGCGGAGGGCAGGTGGCGCTCGGGGCGCTCCTCGTGCTCCTCGCGCACTGGGTGAACGCCGGCGCCGGGCTCCTGCTCCTCCCGCTCGCCGTCGCCCGCGCGCTCGTCGACAAGGCCGAGAAGGAGCTGCTTCCTTCCCCGGGGAGCACGGCCCCCTACCGCACCGGCATCCGCGACCGCCTGCTCCTCGACGTCGTGCTGCTCCTCTGCGGCCTCGCCGCCGGCCAGCTCGCGTTCCCGCTGCTCGCCGGCCGCGAGGTCGACGCCTCGCAGGCCTCCGGCCTCCTGCCGCTCGCGGAGTGGCCGCGCGCCTGGGCGACGCTCCTCCGCGACGCCTGGGCGCTCGGCGCGGGCTGGGCCTGCGCCCTCGCGGTCGCCGCCGGGCTCGGCGTCGCGCTCCTCGCGCTCGAGCGCGAGGGCCGCCCGGCGCTCCCGCGGCTCCTCCTACGCTCGCTCGCGCTCCTCGCGGCCGCGGTCGCCTACGCGCTCCTCGCCGGCGCGCTCCGGTGGGTCGCCCGGAACGGCTTCCACTGGCGCTACCTCGCGCCGAGCTTCGTGCTCGTGCACGTCGCCGCGTTCTCGCTCCTCGCGGAGCCCGTCGCGCGCACCCGGCGCGCCGGGGTGGCCGCCGGGCGGCTCGCCTGGGCCGCGGCGCTGGCGCTCCCCGTGCTCGGGGCGCTGTGGACCTTCGGCCCGCCTTCGCCGGTCCGCGTGCGGGACGACCTCGACCGCACCGCCGGCGCGCTCACCGCGCGCGTGCGCGAGGCCCGCTGCGATGCGCTCGCCGGCGCCTACTGGAACGTCTGGCCGGCCGTCTGGCACGCGGGCTGGACCGCGCGTGACGCGCGGGCGCTGTACGGGGTCGCCGATCGCGCCGGCCCCACCGTGCCGCGCTGGGCCCGGCCCGGCGCGCGCGTCTGCGTCGCGCCCGGGGAGGAGGCCGAGGCGGACCGCTGGCTCTCGGCGTACGGCCTCGCCGGCTCGATCACCCGGGTGGCCCTCCCGCCTCCGATGGACTAGATTCCGCCCCCCGCAGCCCGCTCGCTGCGTCGCCGCACCCTCCCGAGAGGAACCGCCGCCGATGCCCCAGTACGTGATGTCGATGATCCGGGTGTCCAAGATCGTCCCGCCCAAGCGCGAGATCATCAAGGACATCTCCCTGTCGTTCTTCCAGGGCGCCAAGATCGGCCTCCTCGGCCTGAACGGCGCGGGCAAGTCCACGGTGCTCCGGCTCATGGCGGGCGTGGACGACGCGTACTCCGGCGAGATCACCCGGATGAACGTGAAGATCGGCTACCTCCCGCAGGAGCCGGTCCTCGACGCCGAGCGGACGGTCCGCGAGGAGGTCGAGTCGGCGCAGGGTGACGTCGCCGCCGCCCAGAAGCGGCTCGAGGAGGTCTACGCGGCCTACTCCGACCCCGACGCCGACATGGAGAAGCTCGCCGAGGAGCAGGCCCGGCTCGAGCACGTCATCGCGACCGCCGGCGCGGACACCGGCACCGCCCTCGAGATCGCCGCCGACGCGCTCCGCCTCCCGCCCTGGGACCAGAAGATCGGCGTGCTCTCCGGCGGCGAGAAGCGCCGGGTCGCGCTCGCGAAGCTGCTCCTCTCGAAGCCGGACATGCTGCTCCTCGACGAGCCCACGAACCACCTCGATGCCGAGTCGGTCGAGTGGCTCGAGCAGTTCCTCACCCGCTTCCCGGGCACCGTCGTCGCCGTCACGCACGACCGCTACTTCCTCGACAACGCCGCCGAGTGGATCCTCGAGCTCGACCGCGGCAGGGGCATCCCCTGGAAGGGCAACTACTCCTCGTGGTTGGACCAGAAGGAGCAGCGGCTCGAGCTCGAGCAGAAGCAGGAGTCGGCCCGCATCAAGGCGATGAAGCAGGAGCTCGAGTGGGTTCGCCAGAACCCGAAGGCGCGCCAGGCGAAGTCGAAGGCCCGCCTCGCCCGCTTCGAGGAGCTCTCCTCGGTCGAGTACCAGCGGCGCAACGAGACCCAGGAGATCTTCATCCCGGTCGCCGAGCGGCTCGGCGACCAGGTGGTGGAGTTCAAGAACGTCTCAAAGGGCTTCGGCGACCGGCTCCTCATCGACGACCTCAGCTTCATCGTCCCGCCCGGCGCCATCGTCGGCATCATCGGCCCGAACGGCGCCGGCAAGTCGACGCTCTTCAAGATGATCACCGGCAAGGAGCAGCCCGACTCCGGCGAGGTGAAGATCGGCCAGTCGGTGAAGCTCGCCTTCGTCGACCAGAGCCGCGAGAACCTCACCTCCACGAAGACCATCTTCGAGGAGCTCTCCGGCGGCTCCGACCAGATCACGGTCGGCAAGTTCACCATGCCGAGCCGCAACTACATCGCGCGCTTCAACTTCAAGGGCGCCGACCAGTCGAAGGTCGTCGGCACGCTCTCGGGTGGCGAGCGCGGCCGCCTGCACCTCGCGAAGACGCTCATGACGGGCGGGAACCTCCTGCTCCTCGACGAGCCCTCGAACGACCTCGACGTCGAGACCCTCCGCGCCCTCGAGGACGCGCTCCTCGAGTACGCCGGCTCGGTCATGGTCATCAGCCACGACCGCTGGTTCCTCGATCGCATCGCCACGCACATCCTCGCGTGCGAGGGCGACTCGAAGTGGAGCTTCTTCACCGGCAACTACCAGGAGTACGAGGCCGACAAGAAGCGCCGCCTCGGCGAGGAGGGCGCGAAGCCGAAGCGCATCCGGTACAAGCCGATCGCGCGGTAGGCCGCGGGACGGCGGCGGGACGGCGGCGGGGCGGGACGGCGCGGCGGAGGCGCCGCGCCGCACGTCGCCTCACACCCGCTCGCTGCGCCTCCTCCCGAACTGGCCGTCCTTCCAGACGACGCCGTTCACGCGGAACTCGACGGCCTCCGGGAAGATGCCCGTGATGGTGGCGAAGCCCTCGTGGACCACGACGAGGTGGTGGTAGGCGCAGAGCGGCATCCGGTTCCAGTCGTCCTCCGAGCCGCCGCGGCTGCGAAACTCGATGTGGTGGCCCTGGCAGCTCCGGCGGCTGCACCCCGGGAACTGACAGCGCCGGTACTTCGCGCGCTGCTTCTGGGAGACGGTCTTCGGCTTCGTGCGCTCGTTGCACCAGGCCTGGATGAAGTGGCGGGCGAGCTCGCCGAGGAAGGGTCCGTCGAGGCGCGGCTCGGCGGGCGGCTCGGCGGGCGGCTTCGGCGTTCCCTTGTCCTTCCCGTGCGTTCCGTCGTGCTCGCACCCGTCCGCGCAGGGGGCTGACTCCTCCGCGGGGCGCTCCTTCGGCACCCGCCTCATCAGCGACACCTGGAACGCCTGCTCGAGCAGCACCGCGACGCTCCGCGGCACCCGGGCCTCGAAGAACTTCAGCGCAGACATCTGCGCGTCGGCCTTCGCCTGCACGACCTCCCTCAGCTCCACCACGGTCAGCTTCTCGGCCCGCTGGGCCATCTTGAGGAGGTCGATCTGGGGCACCTCCTTCAGGAGGAGGAGCTTCGAGTAGGTGAGCCCCATCTCCTTCGCGATCCGGAGCTCCGGCTTCTCCCAGAGGTGCTTCTCGAGCGCGGCGCGGGTCTCGATGGTGCGGGCCGGGACGCCGAGGCGCTCGGTCGCGTAGTGCCGGAAGTCCGCGAACCCCGCCTCGCGGTGGGTGTGCGTGCCCTTCACGACGGCCGAGCACCAGCCCATGAAGTCGTCCCAGGCCTTGAGCTCGGAGGCGATGCCGAGGCCCGTCGCCATGAGCTCGTCGTCCGTGGCGAGGGCGTTCGGATCGACGTCGAGGGCCGCGACGGCGTGGACCGGGTCGAGGACCTCCCAGTGGGAGGTCTCGGCCTCGAGCTTCGCCTCCGCGGCGTCGCGCTTCGTCTGGACGTCGAGCGGGTGGAGCCGCCGCTCCACGGCGCGCTCCGCCTCGGCGGCGACCGACTCGTCTCCCGGGTGCTCCGACAGGTACTCCTGCGCGAGCGCCTCGAGCTGCACGTGCCGGTGCGAGCTCTCGACGAGCTCGCCGGCGAGGGCCATGGCGCTGCGGAGATCTGCGTGGTCCTCGTCGGAGATCGGCACGCGCAGCCGGACCCACGGCTCCTCGTCGGCCTCCGCCTGCTCTGCGGCCGCATCCGGCCCCGGCAGCGACTTCCGCTCCTTCAGGGCCTCCTTCACGAGCTGCTTCAGCTTCCGGACCGGCTGGACCTTCGCCTCCTCCACCCAGCGCTCCTCGTCGTCGCCGGCCGCGACCGGCAGGACCGCGAGCGCTGCCGACGGGGTCACGAGCCCCTCGTACGCAGCGGCCCTCAGCAGAGGCCTCTCCCGGAGCGCCTTCGCGAGCTGCGCCGCCACCTGCGCCGCGCGCCGGCGGACGCCGAAGAGGTTCTCGGTGAGGTCGCCGAGGTTCGAGAACCCCTGCCGGGCGAGGCGGTCACCCTCCGTGAACGTGGCGAAGATCGCGCCGAGGCTGAGCTCGAGCGCGCTGCGCATGCAGGCGGCCTGCGCGAGCGCGCGCTCGAACTTCTCCGGGCCGCCCTCGCCGCGGAGGACCAGCTCTCGAAGCTCGAGCATCGTGAAAGACGGGTACTCCCAGCGCGGCGCGTGCAGGTCCCAGCGCTCGCGGAGCGGATCCCCGCGGGCGGCGTCGTTCGCGGCGGCTACGGTCGCGGCCGCGCCCGTCGGCTCGGCACCCGGAGTGAACTCCGGGAGCGCCGCCGCGACGAGCTCGCTGGCCGTGCACGCGTCCATGCCCGCGATCCTGCCACCCCGGTCTGACAGTGAGAACGCGCGATCCGGCTGGGGCTCAGGGCTGATCCGAGCCCCCGGGCCCCTGTCCCTCGTCTCCGCCCCCGCTGCGCGGGGGCTACGCTCGGGACGGACGGGGGGAGAGGGACGGACGGGGGAGGGTTGGATGCGAACGGCGGACCTCTGGGGCCCGGCCGTCCCTCGTCTCCGCCCCCGCTGCGCGGGGGCTACGCTCGGGACGGACGGGGGAGAGGGACGGGCGGGAGAGGGTTGGATGCGAACGGCGGACCTCTGGGGCCCGGGCCGTCCCTCGTCTTTGCGGCCTTACGGCCGCTACGCTCGACGGGGGGAGATGGACGGGCGGGAGAGGGTTGGATGCGCAGACGTCTGCGCCGGCCCTCGGTAGCCCGCGCCCATGCGCAGATGTCTGCGCCGGCCGCGGCCCTGCTCGTCGCCGCCCCCACCCGGGGCGTCCCCACGTCCGTGAGCCCCACCGGTCTCCACACGTACTGGAGACCGCCATGCGCACCGCACTTGCCGCCCTCACCGTCACGCTCCTCGCCTCCTGCTCCGATGGGGCCTCGCAGCCCACCCCGCAGCAGCCGCCGCCCGACCCGCCGCCGCCCTCCGACGAGGTCCCGCACGCCGAGGTCGAGCTCCTCGTGCAGCGGTTCCAGGCCGGAGGCCCGTGGAGCTGGTACACGATGGCGCCCGACGGCAGCCGCGTGGAGCCGTTCGTCGGCATCCCGCAGGAGGTCGCCGCCGCGGTGCCGTCGCCGGACGGCCGCACGCTCGCGCTCGTCCGCTCCGCGGAGCTCGACGGGAACCTGTGGCTCATGGATCGGTGGTCGCGCGCGCTGACGCCGCTCCTCACCGGCGACTTCGCGGTGCACGAGGTCAGCTGGTCGCCCGACGGCCAGCACCTCGCGGTCTCGTTCTCCGACCTCTCGGCCTCCGAGGACATCCTCGTCATGAACCGCGACGGCTCGGGCCGCGAGAACCTCACGCCGGACCCGCTCCCGGCCACCGTCGCGGATCGCGGCCCGGCCTGGTCCCCGGGCGGCGCGACGATCGCGTTCTCCTCCAACCGCACCGGCCGCACGCGCCTGTGGCTCATGAACCACGCCGGCGGCCACCTGCGCGCGCCGCTCGCGGAGGCCTTCCCCGACGCCATCGAGCGCGCGCCGGCCTGGTCGCCGGACGGTGCAAGGCTCGCGTTCCAGGCGGCGCGCTTCGACGGCGACGCCGCCGAGATGGGCATCGGCATCGCCCGCCCGGACGGCACCGGCTACCGGCTCTTCCCGCTCGACCACCGCCTCGCGAACGTGGCCTGGTCTCCGGACGGCCGCATCGTGTACGCGGCCGCGGTCGCGCACGACTGGGAGCTCCACGCGCTCGACCCCGAGACCGGCGAGGTCGAGAACCTCACGCACCACCTGCTCCACGACGTCGCCGCGCGCCCGCTGCGCCGCGCCGCCCCGCCGGCGTGGGCCGGCTTCGCGGCGCCGGTCGCGGTGGACGCGGGCGCCGAGAACACCCCCGCGCTCACCGCGGCCGACGTGGACGGCGACGGCGACCTCGACCTCGCGGCGATCTCGACGTCGCACGCCGGCGTCGCGCTGCTCCTCAACGACGGCCACGGCGCCTTCACGCCGATGGGCCACCTCGAGTCCGTCGAGGGCGCACGCACGCTCGCCTCGGCCGACCTCAACCGCGACGGCTTCGAGGATCTCGTGGTGGGCGGCCCGACCGGGCTGCTCCTCTACCGCGGCTCCGCGGGCGGCCCCGGGCTCGCCGAGGTGCGCACGCTCGAGGGCCAAATCCTCGCGCTCGGCACGGGCGACTTCGGCCTCGACGGCCCGGTGGAGCTCTCCGCGCTCGTTCGCGGCGGCAGGGACCTCTCGCTCCACGCCCAGCTCCACGGCGTGAACGTGGAGGACACCTTCCAGTTCCTGGTGGACGCGCCGCTCGATCTGTCCTCGGCCCTGACGGCCTGCACCGCCGACGCGACGGGGGAGGGCTGGCAGGATCTCGTCGTGCTGCTCGCGGGGCCCGGCGCCTCGGTCGCCATCGTGCCCGGGCAGGGGCCCTCGTTCCTCGCCCCGTACGCGGTCGCGGGCGGGCTCGGGCTGAACGAGGGCGACGCCGCGGCCTGCGCCGACCTCGACGGCGACCGGCGCGCCGACCTCGCGATCGTCCGCCCCGGTGGCGCCCTGCGCGTGCTCCTCGCCGGGCAGGACGCCTTCGGCCCGCCGGCGGAGGTCGGCGCCGGCGGCACCGCGGTGGCCGCGGCCGACCTCGATCGCGACGGCGACGTCGACCTCGTGGTGGCCGACCCCCGCGGCGCGCTGCGGTTCCACCGCAACCTCGGCGACGGCCGCTTCGCGGCGCCCGTGACGCTGGCGGAGGTCCGTGCGTCGCGCGTCGTCGCGGCCGACCTCGACGGGGACGGCTGGCTCGACCTCGCGGTGGCCGACGCCGAGGGCGGGATCCGGATCCTCCGGAACCGGGGTGGGGCACCGGGCTGAGGCCCGAACGCACCGTACTGGCCCAGGTGGTATTCGCGGGGTGGCCCAGGGCTGGGCCACCCCGCCCTGTTAGAGGTCGGGCACCTGGAGAGGGTCGACAAGACGATGCCGTGTGGCGAGAGCGGGCGTTCGACGGTGATGGGGGTCCTGGCGTGCGCGGCCGCGGCGGCGCTCGCCGCCTGCGGGGGCGGCGGAGGCGGCGGCGAGGAGGAGCCCGTTCCCGCCCCGACGGTGTCGGCCCCGGCCGCGGCGACCGCGCTCGAGCTCACGGGCGCGACCTTCACGGTCGTCCCCGCCGGGACCGTGACCTCCCTCCGCTGGCAGAGGGACGGCGCCGACCTCGCGGACGGCCCCGACGCGAGCGGCGCGGTCGTCTCCGGCGCGACGACGGCCACGCTCACGCTCGCGGCGCTCCCGCTCGCCTGGAACGGCGCGAGCCTGCGCGCGGTCGTCACCGGTCCCGGCGGCTCGGCGACGAGCGCCGCGGCGGCGCTCACCGTCGAGCCCCGCGTCCTGACCGCCTTCCACACCGACTTCGAGGAGGCCGCGCTCGTCCCCGAGCTCGCGCCGGGCGTGGCGGCCATCGAGGGCGTCCAGCAGTACGCCGGCCTCGGGGGCGCCGTGAAGT
Source organism: Anaeromyxobacteraceae bacterium (assembly GCA_047602405.1). Classification (GTDB taxonomy): domain Bacteria; phylum Myxococcota; class Myxococcia; order Myxococcales; family Anaeromyxobacteraceae; genus Anaeromyxobacter. Next base: position 2,827,315 of record JASGHJ010000002.1, on the reverse strand, counting down.
TCGCGGGGCACTTCCTCCGGAGCCCGACTGGCAACACCGTCACGCTCACGCTCGCGGGCCTGCCCTCGCACCAGGCGATCGACGTGCTCTTCCTCCTCGCCGCGATCGACTCGCTCGACGGCACCGGGACCTACCCGCAGGGCGACTTCTTCCGCGTGGACGTCGACGGGGCCACGATCTTCCGGGAGTCCTTCGCGAACGCCACGGCGGCGCAGACCCAGAGCTACGTCCCGCCAGCCGGGGTCGAGCTCGCACGCCGGGTCAACCTCGGGTTCGGGGGTCCGGACGGCTACTACACCGACAGCGCGTACGATCTCGCGGCCGACCCGGCGTTCTCGGGCATCCCGCACACCGCCTCCACGCTGACCGTGACCTTCGTCGTCGAGGGCCCCGGCATCCAGGATCTCTCCGACGAGTCCTGGGCGATCGACGAGCTGCGGGTCGCCCTGCACCGGTAGTCGGCCGGGTCTCGGCGCCCCACCCCGCCGACCCGCCCGTCCACACGGGGTGCCCGCGGCGGCGCGCACGTGGTCTCATGAGAACGTGAGCTCCACCCACCCGAGCCCGACCGCGGATCACGGCCCGTCCGACGCGGAGGTCGAGGCCCGCACGCTCGAGGCCCAGGTCGAGGCGCTGTACGCGAAGATGCCGCTCGCGGTCGGCACGAACGTGCCCGGCGCCGGGGCGGTGGCGGTCCTGCTCTGGGAGCACGGGGACCGGGAGCGCATCGTCGCCTGGCTCGCGGCGCTCGGGCTCGTCATCTCGGTGCGCTTCGCGGTGATGCTGGTCCACCGGAGGAGCGCCGACCGGAACCGGGAGGCCGCCCGCTGGGCGCGCCGCGCGATCGGGAGCACGCTCGCGACGGGGCTCCTCTGGGCAGGCGGCGTGGTGGCGCTGTTGCCGGGCGCGCCGCTCGAGGAGCGGCTCGCGGTCTACACGATCCTCACCGCGCTCGTCGCCGGCGCGGCGGGCACGCTCGCCGACTTCATGCCGGCGTTCACGGCCTACGAGGTGCCGGTCGTCGTCTCGGCCACCTGGGTGATGTCCGCCGCGGGGACCCCGATCGACCGCTTCCTCATCCCGCTCGCGGTCCTCTACGGGGTCGTCATCTGGCTCGTCGCGAACGTGAGCGGGACGCGGTTCCGGACCGCGCTCGCGCTCCGGTTCAGGAACGAGGCGCTGGTGGACGGGCTCGCCCGCGCCCGCGCGCGGCTCGAGGCGCTCAACGCGGCGCTCGAGGCGGAGGTCGAGGAGCGGACCGGCCAGCTCGTGCGCGCCGAGCGCGAGCTCGCGCACGCCTCGCTCCTCGCGAGCGTCGGCAGCCTCGCGGCCGGCGTCGCACACGACGTGAACAGCCCGCTCGCGGGCGTGCTCGCGAACCTGTCCTGGCTGGAGCGGGAGCTCGGGGCGCCCGGGCCGATGGATCGCGAGGGCGTCCAGGAGGCCCTCGCCGAGTCGCGGCAGGCGGCCGAGCGGGTCCGCGACGCCGTGCGGCAGCTCTCGCAGGTGGCCCGGGGCGACGGCACGACGGAGGCGCTCGACCTCGGGGAGCTCCTCGCGGCCTGCGCGACGCTCACCGGGCCGGCGCTCCGCGGCCGGGCGCGGCTCGTCCGCGAGGTGCCGGCGCTGCCGCCGGTGCTCGCCGACCGGCCCAGCCTCGCGAGCGTCTTCCTCACGCTGCTCCAGCGCGCCGCCCGGGCGGCGGGCGGGGACGGCGGGCAGGGCACGCTGCGTCTCGGCGCCCGCCTCGAGGCGAGCGAGATCGTGGTCGAGCTCGCGGACGACGGGGTGCCGCTCGCCGAGGACGACCGGGCGCGGCTGGCGGGCTCGGCGTTCGGTGGTGGCGACGCCGCGCTCTCGCTGTGCCACGACACCGTCGCCCGGCTCGGCGGCCGCATCGAGGCGAGCGCGGACGCGCGCGGCTCGGTGGTGGCGGTGCGGCTGCCCGCGGCGGCGCCCGAGGCCATCTGAGCGCTCCCGGCCGGCGAGCGCGCACCGCGCTTGCGCGCGGGCCGACCCGCGGCGAGGATGCTCGCCATGCCCGTCCGCCTCGCCCTCGCGCTCGCCGCGTCCCTCGCCGCCCTCGCGCCGTCCGGCGCGCGCGCCGGCTCGCCGTTCTACGGCGCCATCCGGGTGGGTGCGCTCGTCCCGACCCAGCTGTCCGGCTTCGGGACGGGCTTCGCGGTGGAGGCCGGCGCCGGCTGGTGGGTGACGCCGCACCTCACGCTCGAGCTCGCCGCGGGCCGCAAGTCCCTCACCGGCCCCGGCGGCTTCAGCTCGGTCGCGACCGCGCTCCCCGTCGACGCGACGCTCACGCTCTTCCCGATCACCGCGACCGCCCGCTGGGCGTTCTGGGCCGGGAGCTGGCGCCCGTACGTCCTCGCCGGCGGCGGGGCCGAGGTGACGCGCGTCCGCCCCGTCGAGGCGGTGGCCGGCAGGGGCCCCCTCTCCACCTCGTGGACCCGCGCCGCCCCGCTCGGCCAGGCCGGCGCCGGGCTCGTGTACCAGGCGGACGAGCACCTCGCGCTGGGTGCCGAGGCCCGCTACGTCGTCGCCCGTGCGCACCAAGGTGGCGAGGTCGCCGCCGACGGCCTCCAGGCCCAGGCGACGGCCGAGTACCGGTACTGAGTTTCGAGGGGGCGTAGCCCCCTCCCCGCGGAGCGGAGCTCCGCGGGGCCCTTCCCCGGATCTGCTCCGCTGGGCTTCGCAGGGGGTCAGCCCGCCGGCGGGTTCGCGTCCGCGGTGAGCACCTCGCGCTGCCGGAGCGGCGCGATCCGCGACAGGAAGACGAACCCGGGCGCGGCCATCACGGTCGCGCAGAGCGCGAAGAACGCCGGGTAGCCCACCTGCTCCACGAGGTAGCCGCTCGGGAGGCCCGCGGCCCAGCGGCCGAGCCCGAAGAGCGACGAGAGCAGCGCGAACTGGGTCGCCGAGTAGCGCTTGTCGCAGACGCGCAGGAGGAGCGCGCCCTGGGCGGCGGACGCCATGCCCTGCGCGCCGTACTCGCTCGCGATCGCGACGTAGGTCCAGGCGCGGGTCACGAGGTCGAGCGGCGGCAGCCCGCCGCACTGGGCGGCGGCGAGCGGCACGCCGCGCTCGGTGGCGGCGATGGAGTAGATGACGTTCGCCCCCGCCTGCAGCGCGCCGAAGATCCAGAGCGCCCGGCCGAGGCCCATCCGGTTCATGAGCGCGGCGCCCACGCCGGCGCCGACGATGGTCGCGACGAACCCGATCGACTTCACCGCCGCCCCCGCCTCCGCGTTCGTGAAGCAGAGGTCCTTCAGGAACGGGTTGACCATCGTCCCGCCCATGTTGTCCCCGAACTTGTAGAAGATCAGGAACAGGGCGACGGGGATGGCGTCGGAGCGGGAGAAGAACGTCCGGAACGGCTCGACGACGGCGCTGCCGAGCGAGCGCGGCGGCGCGGCGGGCACGTCGGGCTCGGGCGCGGCGAGGGTCACGCCCACGAACGCCGCGAACAGCACGCCGAGGAGCAGGAAGACCACCGGCCAGCCGAGCCAGTCGGAGGCGGAGACCGCGAGCGCCCCCGCCACCAGCATGCCGAGCCGGTAGTACATGATGCGGAGGCCCGAGACCGGCCCCTGCTCGTCCTTGTGCAGCGTCTCGACCGCGTACGCGTCGATGGCGATGTCCTGCGTCGCCGAGAGGAACGCGATCCCGACCGCGATGAGCCCGATGAGGAGCGGCACGCCGTCGAGCGGATCCCCCGCCTGCTTCGCGGCGAGGGTGCGCCAGGCGAACGCGGCGAGGCCGCCGAACGCCGCCGCGAGCGCGAGCTGGCCCAGGATGATCCAGCTGCGGCGCCGGCCCGGCCAGGCGAGCGCGTAGCGGTCGACGAACGGCGCCCACAGGAACTTGAACGTCCACGGGATCGAGACCCCGGAGAGGAGCCCGATGGTGGACCGCTTGAACCCGAGGTCCACGAGGAAGAACTGCAGGCTGTTGAAGACCCACCCGAGCGGCATCCCGGACGAGATCGAGAGGAGGCCGAGGAGCTGGACGCGCCTCGTCAGCAGGGTGGGCTTCTTCGCGGGGTCCAAGCCAGGGGAGGGTAGACGTCCCCCGGCCCGGTCACAAGGATACGGGCGGCCCCTCGTCTCCGGGGCCGCTCCGCGGCCCCTACGCTCGGGGCGTGCGGACAACGCGCTCGGGGTGTGCGGACGGCGCGCTCGGGGTGTCCGGCACCCGAAGGTGATCACGCCGCCGGCTTCACCGCCGCCCGGAACGCCTCGACCGGGAGCGTGTTCAGCACCCGTCCGCGCTCGATCCACCCGCGCCGGGCGGTCACGACCGCGAGCGGCAAGTAATCCAGGGCGTGGACCGAGTGGGCGTCGACCGACAGCACGATCGGGATGTTCCGCTCCCGGGCCATCCGGAGCATCCGCGGATCGGCCTCCATGCGCTGCGGGTCGCCGTTCACCTCGATGGCGCCCCGCGAGGCCGCGAGGGCGTCGAGCACCGCCTCGGCGTCGCAGTCGAACGGGTCGCGCTCGCCGAGGAGCCGTCCGAGCGCGTGCCCCCAGATCTTGAAGAAGGGCTGCTTCATCGCGGCGACGAGGCGCGCGGTCATCTGCGCCCGGTCCATCTTCATGCGCGAGTGGATCGAGGCGATGACGACGTCGAACCGCGGGATCAGCTCCTCCGGCACGTCGATGCGGCCGTCGTCGAGGATGTCGGCCTCGGTGCCGCGCAGCAGCTTCACCTTCACCTGCTCCTGGACGGCCGCGATCTCGTCCCACTGCGCGAGGAGCCGGTCGCGGTCGAGCCCGCCCGCGTAGCCGGCCGCGCGGGAGTGATCGGTGATGGTGAGGTACTGCGCGCCGCGCGCCTCGGCGCCGCGGGCCATCTCGAGGAGCGTGGCCTTGCCGTCCGACCAGGTGGTGTGCGCGTGCACGAGGCCGCGCACGTCGGAGAGCGCGACGAGGTCCTTCGGCAACCCCGGGCCCCCGCCGGCCGCCGCCTCGAGCTCGCCCTGGTCCTCGCGCAGCTCGGGCGGCACGTAGGCGAGGCCGAGCGCCGCGTAGAGCCCCTCCTCGGAGGCGATGGCGACCTTGTGCTCCGGCCTGAGCTCGGACTCCGGCACGCCGTCCGCGAGCCGGTAGAGCCCCCACTCCGACAGCGTGAACCCGCGGTCGCGCGCGAGGCCGCGGAGCTTCACGTGGTGGGCCTTCGAGCCGGTGAGGTGGTGCAGCAGCGTCGGGAAGTCCTCCGGCGGCACGATGCGGAGGTCCACCTGCACGCCGGTCGAGAGCCGCACCGAGGTCTTCGTGTCGCCCTGGCCGAGCACCTCGGCCACCCGCGGGAACGCGACGAGGTGCCTCCCGAGGGCGGGGCCGTCGGCGGACGCCGCGACGACGTCGAGGTCGCCCACGGTCTCCCTGCCCCGGCGCGCGGAGCCGGCGAGCTCGGCCCGCAGCGTCGCCGGGTGCGCCCGCACGTGCGCGAGGAGCTCCGCGCCGAGCTCGAGCGCCTCCTCGAGCACGATCCGCTTCTCCGCCGGCCGCTCCTTGAGCCGCTTCAGGCCCTCCAGGATCCTCTGCTCGGTCTTCTCGCCGAAGCCCTTCAGGCCCCGGACCTTCCCGGCGAGGCACGCCGCCTCGAGGTCCTGGAGCGAGGCCACCCCGAGCTCGGCCCGGAGCGCGGCGATCTTCTTCGGCCCGAGGTCGGGCACCTGGAGGAGCGCCACCACGCCCGGCGGGTGCGCGGCCCGCAGCCGCTCGAGGAGCGGGATCTTGCCGGTCTCGAGCCAGGCCCGGATCTTCCCGTCGAGCGCCTCGCCGATGCCGGAGACCGAGAGCAGGCGGTCCTCGGCGACGAGCCGCTCGAGGTCCTCGGTCAGCCCTTCCACCGCCTGGGCCCCACGGTCGTAGGCCCGCACCTTGAACGGGTTCTCGCCCTCCATCGTGAGGAGGGCGCCGATCTCCCGGAGATCGCGCGCCAGGGCGAACTTGTCTGCCATGGGTGGGTTATAGAGTGGCCCGCCGGACCGGGCAGTCACAAAGGTGGCTGTCACGGCTCCCTGCAAGGACCCGCTCGCCCCGAGCGCAGCCCGCCAGAGGCGGGCGGAGTCGAGGGGCAGGAGACTCACGATGGGCCACGAGGAGCACCGCAAGGAAGCGCCGCAGCGGCTGAAGGTCTTCGTCGTCACCGCCTCCGACACGCGGGGCGAGGCCGAGGACACGAGCGGCGCCTACCTCAGGGAGCGCGTGGCCGCGGACGGCCACGAGGTCTGCGGCTACCGCATCGTGAAGGACGAGCCCGCGCTCATCCGCGAGGCCCTCTCGGCGGCGAAGGCCGCCGGGGCCGACGCCGTCCTCGTGAACGGCGGCACCGGCATCACCGGCCGCGACCGGACCTACGAGGCGGTCGCGGGTGTCCTCGAGAAGAAGCTGGACGGCTTCGGCGAGCTCTTCCGGATGCTCTCCTACGCCGAGATCGGCGCCGCGGCGATGCTCTCGCGCGCGGTCGGCGGCGTGTGGGAGGGGCGGGCGGTCTTCTCGATGCCGGGCTCGTCCGCCGCGGTGCGGCTCGCCTGGGAGAAGCTCATCGCCCCGGAGCTGCGCCACGTGGTGCGAGAGGTCCGGAGGGATCGCTAGGTGGAGCGCGGCCGCGGCGGGGGCCTTCGCCTCGGGGCGCACGGCCAGGTGCGGGCCGGCGAGGGCGCCGCGGTCGGCTGGGCGTTCACCTACTTCTTCTGCCTCATCGGCTCGTTCTACGTGCTCAGGCCCATCCGCGAGGAGATGGGCATCCGCGGCGGCGTCGATCAGCTGCAGTGGAGCTTCACCGCGACCTTCCTCGTCATGCTCGTCGCGGTGCCGGTCTACTCGGCGCTCGTGGCCCGGGTGCCGCGCTCCCGCGCCGTGCCGATCGTCTACGCCTTCTTCGCGGCGTGCCTCGTCGCGTTCCACGTCGCTTTCCGGATCGACCCCCACCAGCCGATCGTCGCGCGCACGTTCTTCACGTGGCTCTCGGTCTTCAACCTGTTCGTGGTGGCGGTCTTCTGGTCGCTCATGGCCGACCTGTTCACGAGCGAGCAGGGACGCCGGCTCTTCGGCCTCGTGGCGGGGGGCGGCAGCGCCGGCGCGCTCGCGGGCTCCGCGCTCACGGGCTCCCTCGTCCACGCGGTGGGCGTCGCGAACATCCTCCTCTTCTCGGTCGCGCTCCTCGCGGGCGCCGCGTTCTGCGCGACCCGGCTCGCCGCGTGGGCGCGGGCTGCGGGCCGGGGCGTCGCCCCCGGCGCGCGCGACGCCGACCCGCTGGGCGGGAGCGCCTGGTCCGGCTTCGCGGCGGTGGTGCGCTCGCCGTACCTCCTCGGCACCGCCGCGCTCATGCTCCTCTTCACGCTCGGCTCGACCTTCCTCTACTTCCAGCAGGCCCGCATCGTCGCGCAGGCGTTCCCGGACCCCGCGACCCGGCCCGCGCTCTTCGCCTGGATGGACTTCGCGGTCTCGCTCGGCTCGCTCGGCTTCCAGACGCTCGCCACCGGGCCCATCGCCGCGACCTTCGGCCTCCTGCCCGCGCTCACGGTGGTGCCGCTCCTCACGACCGCCGGCTTCCTCGCGCTCGCCCTCGTCCCGGGGCTGTGGAGCCTCGTCGCGTTCCAGGGGCTCCGGCGCGTCAGCGAGTTCGCCTTCCAGCGCCCGGCGCGCGACGTGCTCTACACGGTCGTGTCCCGCGACGAGAAGTACAAGGCGAAGAGCTTCGTCGACACCGTCGTCTACCGCGGCGGCGACACCCTGGGCGGCTGGGCGTTCGAGGGGCTGAAGGCGGCCGGGCTCTCCGCGTCCGCGCTCGCGCTCTCGGCGGTGCCCTTCGCGGTGGCGTCCATCTTCGTCGGGGTCTGGCTCGCCCGCGAGCACGCCCGCCGCGAGCGCGCGGGTGCGCCGGCCGCCTCCGGCGCGGCCCCGGTGCCCGGGGGCGCGGAGGTCCCGCGGTGATCGGCCGGCGCCGGTTCGTGGCGGGGACGGCCGCCGCGGCGGGGCTCGCGGCGATCGGCCCGCGTGCACGGGCCGCCCGTCCGTCGTATGAACCGGACCGCATGCTGACGCGCAAGATCCCCCGGAGCGGCGAGGCCCTCCCGGTCATCGGGCTCGGCACCTGGCAGACGTTCGACGTGGGCGGCGACGCGAACGCCCGGGCCCCGCTCGCCGAGGTGCTCGAGACGTTCCTCGCGGCCGGCGGCCGGGTCATCGACTCCTCGCCGATGTACGGCACGTCCGAGGAGGTCGTGGGCGACCTCCTCGCCGCCGTGAAGGCGCGCCACCCGTTCGTCGCGACGAAGATCTGGACCCGCGGCAAGGCCGAGGGCGAGGCGCAGCTCGCCGACTCGATGAAGAAGCTCCGGGTCCGCACGCTCGACCTCGGGCAGGTGCACAACCTGCTGGACTGGGAGCACCACCTCGCCACCCTGCGCGACCGCAAGAAGGCCGGCCTCGTCCGGTACGTCGGCATCACGCACTACACGAGCTCCGCCTTCGCGGACATCGAGAAGCTCATGCGCACCGAAGAGGTCGACTTCGTGCAGCTGCCGTACTCGGCGGCGGTGCGCGGGGCGGAGGCGCGGCTGTTGCCCGCGGCGGCCGACACCGGGACCGCGGTGCTCGTGAACCGGCCCTTCGAGGAGGGCGCGCTCTTCGCGCGCGTGCGGGGGAAGCCGCTCCCGGACTGGGCCGAGGGGCTCGGCTGCACGAGCTGGAGCCAGGTGTTCCTGAAGTTCATCCTCGCCCACCCGGCGGTGACCTGCGTCATCCCGGCGACGGCGAAGCCCCGCCACCTCGAGGAGAACGTCGAGGCGGGCACGGGGCCGCTGCCGGACCGGGCGCTCTTGAAGAAGATCGCGGCCGCCGTCGAGTAGGCGGCCGCTTCACCGAGGAGGAGAGACCATGGCCGTGACCCGCAGGAAGTTCCTCGCGACGACCGCCGCCGCGGCGGCCGCCGCCGCGCTGCCCCGCGCCGCCCGCGGCGACTCGAAGGCCGCGACGGCCAAGCCCGCGCCGAAGAAGATCCTGATCCTCGGCGGCACGAAGTTCCTCGGCCCCGCGCTCGTGGAGGCGGCGCGTGCGCACGGCCACACCGTGACGCTCTTCAACCGCGGCAAGACGAACCCGCACCTCTTCCCGGAGCTCGAGAAGCTGCAGGGCGACCGCGACGGGAAGCTCGACGCCCTGAAGGGCAGGAAGTGGGACGCCGTCATCGACGACTCCGGCTACGTGCCGCGCATCGTGAAGATGTCGGCCGAGCTCCTCGCGCCGAACGTCGGGCAGTACATGTTCGTCTCCTCGATCTCGGTCTATCCGGACGACGTGCCCGCAGGCGCCGACGAGACCGCCGCCGTGCAGGTGCTCGCCGACCCGAAGTCCGAGAACGTCCGGCAGGACTACGGCGCGCTGAAGGCCGCCTGCGAGAAGGCGGCCGAGGCGGCCATGCCCGGGAAGACCACCGTCGTGCGGCCGACGCTCATCGTCGGCCCGGACGATCCGACCGACCGCTACACCTACTGGCCGGTGCGGCTCGACAGGGGCGGTGAGGTGCTCGCGCCCGGCGACGGCGAGGACCGCTCGCAGGTCATCGACGTGCGCGACCTCGCGGCGTTCATGATCGGCCTCGTGGAGACGAACACCCCCGGCATCTTCAACGCCGCCGGCCCGGAGAAGCCGCTGACCATGCGCGGCCTCGTCGAGGCGACCGCGAAGGGGGTCGGCTCGAAGGCGACCGTGACCTGGGTGCCCGCGGCGTTCCTCGAGGCGCAGAAGGTCCAGGCCTGGAGCGACATGCCGAGCTGGATCCCGAAGGGGCCGGAGTCGGGCGGCATGGCCGTCTCGAACGCCCGGGCGATCGCGAAGGGGCTGAAGTGCCGCCCGCTCGCCGACACCGCCCGCGACACGCTCGCGTGGTGGAAGAAGGAGCCCGAGCAGCGCCGCAACGCGCCGATGAAGGCCGGCCTCCCCCCCGACCGCGAGGCCGCCGTGCTCGCGGCGTGGAAGGCGTCGAAGAAGGGGTAGGGTTGGCCTCCTCCGTCCGGAGCCCCATCGCCCCCTCTCCCCGGCGGCGCCGGGGGGAAAAGGGTGAGGGGGGCGGACCGTTGAGTCCGATCGCCGCGCTCCGCCCCCTCCTCGACCGCCTGGACGCGACGCTCGACCGGTCCGCGCGGCTCGCCGCGGACCCGGTCGAGCTTCCCCGCCGCTATGCGAGCGCCGACGACCAGGAGGTCGCGGCGCTCGTCGCGGTCTCGCTCGCCTACGGCCGCGCGGACGTGTTCAAGCCCATCGTCGCCGGTGTCCTCGAGCGGATGGGACCCTCGCCGGCCGCGTTCACCGAGTCCTTCGCCCGGACCCCGGACCGCCGGGCGTTCGACGGCTTCCTCTACCGCTTCAACCGGCCCCCCGACCTCGCCGCGCTCGCGGCCGCGATCGGCGAGCAGCGGCTCCGCCACGGCTCCCTGGGCGCGCGCTTCGCCGCGCTGTTCCGGGCGCACGGCGGCGGCCCCGGGGCGCTCCGCCCGGCCCTCGCGGCGTTCGCCGCGGAGCTCCGGGACGCGCCGCAGGTCTCCGCGATCCTCGCCGCCGCCCGCCGGCCCCGCCGGGGCCTGCGGCACCTCCTCCCGGATCCCTCCGGCCCCGGCGCGTCCAAGCGCTGGAACCTCTACCTGCGCTGGATGATCCGCGGCCCGGACGCCGTCGACCTCGGGGCCTGGCGCGACGCCGGCGTGCCGCGCGCGGCGCTGGTGGTCCCGCTCGACACGCACGTGCACCGCGTCTCGCGCTGCCTCGGCCTCACGCGCCGGAACGACGCCTCCTGGCGCACCGCCGAGGAGATCACCCGCGGGCTCCGGCGCCTCGACCCCGACGACCCGGTGCGGTTCGACTTCGCCCTCTGCCACCTCGGCATGAGCGGCCAGTGCCCGGCCCGCCGCTCGCCCGAGCGCTGCGCCGCCTGCCCGCTCGTCGAGGCGTGCGGGCGCGGGCGCGGCCGTCGTCGGTAGGCCCGGAGCGCCGGCGGTGGCTCAGTCCGGCTTCGCCGCGCCGGCCCGCGGGGGCGGCCCCCGGTAGCCCTCGCAGCGGTACAGCTCGAAGGTCGTCACCGGCGCCTGCCCGCGGAGCGGGACGAGCGAGGGGAGCGGCGCGAGGACCGTGCACGCCTCCGCGAGGCGCCTGCAGGTATCCTTCTCGCGCAGGTCCCGGACGACGAGCCCGGTGCGCCCGGCGAGCTCCGCCGGCTCGAACCCGTACCGGTACTGGAGCCCGTGGTCGCCCGCGATCTCGCTCGACCACGTGCGCGGCCGGCCGGCGAGGTAGTAGCCGAGCTCGGCGGAGACCTTGTAGTTGCAGCCGGCGACGAACGCGTCGGCGGGGAGCGCCGCGCGCTCCGCCTCCACCCGCGCCGCGAGCTCTCGCCAGCCGGCCGAGCCCTCGTCGCGCGCCGGGAACGGCACCGCCGGGACGAGCGGCACGAGGTGCACGTACACGCCGCCGAGGAGGGCGACCGCGAGCGCGGCGAGGCCGGCCCTCCGCCGCCAGCCGCCCTCGAGGAACAGCGCCGCGGCCGCGGCGAGCGCGGCCGGGTAGGCCGGCGCGAGCCAGTTGCCCTTCACCCAGTGCACCGGCGAGACGACCGCCGCGATGAGCATGAGCGGCGCGGCGAAGACGAGGCAGAGCCGGAAGGCGTCGTCGGCCCGGCGCCGGAACGCCTGCACCACGGCCTCGACGAGCAGGACCAGCATGACCGGCGTCACGAGCCCGGCCTGCAGCCCGAGGAACCGCCCGACGAGCACCGGCCGGAAGTGCGAGGCGTGCGCCCGCTCGGTCGTCTGGAAGCCGAAGCTCGCCCAGCCGTGCCGGGCGTTCCAGAGCACCACGGGCGAGAAGAGCGCGAGGGCGAGCACGGCGCCGAGCCAGGGCCACGGCGTCGCGAGCATGCGGCGGCCGCGCGCGTCGAGGAGGAGCACCGCGAGGACCTGCGGCAGGAGCAGGCCGCCCGTGTACTTCCCGAGCATGGCCCACCCGGCCGCGGCGCCCGCGAGGACGAGCCAGCGCGGCTCCTCGTCGTCGAGCGCGCGCACCGTGAAGTAGAGCGCCATCGCCCAGCCGGAGAGGAGCGGCCCGTCGGGCGTGATGACGACCTGCCCGAGCGCGAAGAGCGGCACCGAGAGCCCGCCGGCGAGCGCCACCAGCGCGGCGCGCGAGCCGAACAGGCGCCGCGTCGAGAGCCAGAGGAACACCGCGAAGACCGTCGAGTGGAACGCGGCGGCGAGCCGGATGGCCCGCTCGGAGTCGCCGAAGACCGTCGTGAACGCGCGGATGGTCCAGGCCGCGAGCGGCGGGTGGTCGAAGTACGAGAGCGAGAGGTCGCGCGACCAGGTCCAGTAGTAGGCCTCCTGCGGCGAGAGCGCGAGGAGGCCCGCGTAGACGACGTGGAACGCGGTCGCCAGCGCGACGAGGCCGAGGGCGATCCGATCCAGCCGGGGGTCCGGGGTGGCCGCGGCGGGCCCGCGCCCGGGGGAGGTGGCGTCCTTCGGGGCGGGCACGGTCACACGCGGCGGAGCCGCTGGCGCAGCTCGAGGACGATTCCGCCCTCCCGGAACACCCGCACCGTGCCGGTGGTCTGGGAGACGGTGACCGCGACGCACTTCGACTCTGCGGTGATGGAGGCGGCCGCGGAGTGGCGGGCGCCGAGGCCCATCGGCAGCTTCACGTCCCGTGACATGGTGAGGAGGTAGCGGCCGGCGGCGAGCACGACGCCGTCCTCCCGGATGACGAACGCGCCGTCGAGGGCGGAGAAGGTCTTCACCGCCTCGCGGATCGGCGGGTCGAGCGCGTTGCGCTCCGCCTCGCTGATGCCCTGGAACGGGTTGAGGATGAGCTGGCGGCTCTTCTCCATCACCGCGGTGGCGTCGCCGACCACGATGATGGTGCCGACCGGGTTGCCCTCGTAGCCCTCCGCGCCGATCTCCATCGCGGTGTGGATGAGGCTCTCGACCACCTGCGACGAGAACTCCGGCGGCAGCCCGAGCGTGTCGACCCGGATCTTCTCCTCCGGGTCCTCCGAGCCGATCTCCACCTTCACGAGCGTGTCGACCACCTTGTCCTGGCCCGGGCCGGAGAGCGCGAGGACCGTGTCGCCGTCGCGCAGCAGCCCGGCCGACTGGGCCGCGACGACCGCGACCTTGATCTTCTCGATGCGGGTGTAGTCGTACGGCGGGATGAGCACCGCGTTGTACTTCTTCGCGCGGAGCTCCTTCGCGATCGCCTCGGCGGTGACCGCGTAGACGAGCTTCTTCTTGATCGGGCGGCCGCGGATCTCGCTCGGGGACAGCGGCTGGTCGGACACGAGCAGGAGCCGGTCCACGTCCGAGCGGCCGGTGAGCACCAGCGCGCCCCTCAGGAACTCACGGTCGAACTTGCCCTCGGGCATGGCGCGAGTCTCCGCCGAGGTGGCGACCCTGTAAAGGTTCGGGACCACGTGGCTTCTCGGCGCTTCGATGTGTGGCGGGGTCGGCTTGACACCGGGGGGGCGTGAAGACTAGCTTCCTCCTCCTTTTTCGGGCCGATATCCCCCCTGGCGCGGGTCAGCGAGGTTCGCTTGAACAAGAAGGACATGAAGAAGTTCAAGACGATGCTCGAGGAGTCGAAGAAGCAGCTCCTCATGTCGGCGAAGAAGACGCTGACGGAGGAGTCGAGCTTCGACACCGACGATCTGCCCGACGAGATCGACCTCGCGTCCAGCGAGTACTCGCAGTCGATGATCTTCCGCCTGCGCGACCGCGAGAAGTTCCTCCTCGCCAAGATCGACAAGGCCCTCGCCCGCATCGAGAGCGGGACCTTCGGCATCTGCGAGAAGTGCGAGGAGGAGATCTCGGCGAAGCGCCTCGAGGCGCGGCCGGTCACCACCCTCTGCATCCGCTGCAAGGAAGAGCAGGAGCAGAAGGAGAAGTCGTTCGGGTAGCTACGCGTCGACCCGCAGCAGCTGCCCGCCCACGAGCAGCTGATCGCCGTTGCCGAGCTCGATCGAGCCGGCCACCTTCACGAACGTGCCGTTCGAGCTGCCCACGTCGGTCAGCGTGATGCCGTCCGGCTTCACGTCGAGCCGGGCGTGGCGCGCCGACACGTAGCGGTCGTTCGGGAAGGTCACGTCGCCCGCCTCGCGGCCGATGGCGTTCTCGCCCTCCTTGAGCGGGAACACCTCGCCGAGCCCGCCGCCCTCGAGCAGCTGCGAGAGCCGGTAGCGGAAGCCGGAGTCCGGCGTCCCCCAGGGCCTCGCCGCGCCGTCGACCGGCGGGGGCGGCCGCACGAGCGGCTCGACCCGGAGGAGCTGGCGACCGATGCGGAACTCGTCGCCCACCGAGAGCCGGCGGGCGGAGCGGATCCGGATGAAGGTGCCGTTGACGCTCCCGAGGTCCTCGACCGAGAGCGCCCCTCCACGCAGGGAGAAGCGGGCGTGCCTGGGCGAGATGGTGGCGTCCTCGGCGATGCGGATGTCGCCGTCGATCCGGCCGCAGACCGTCTCCGCCCGATCGAGGAGGTAGACCGCCCCCGGCAGGCCGTCGTGGCGGACCGCGGACAGGCGCACCTGGGTGCCGCCAGCGCTCGCGTTCGGCGCCGCGGCCGCGGCCGGCGCCGGCGCGGGCGCCTCCGGGGCGGGAGCGCCGTGGACGCCGGTGCCCGTGGCCTGTCGCGGGGGAGGTGCGGGCGGGGCGGGGGACGCCGCCGGCGCCGGGGCGGACTGGACGGGGCTGCCGCAGTGGCCGCAGAACTTGAAGCCCGGCTGGAGAGGCTGCCCACACTTCGTGCAGAGGGCCTCGGTCGGGGGAGAGGCCGGCCGCAGCGACTGGCCGCAGTCCAGGCAGAACGCGAACGTCGCCTCGTTCTCGCGGCCGCACCGCGGGCACCTCGTGCTGCTCGCCATGGTCCCGCATTTCGCCACGGCCCGCCCCGGCGGTCAAACCGGATTCCGGCCGGCCCCTGGCCACCCGGCAGGCGCGCACTTTCCCCGAGGTCTCGCTAAGATGCGGCCATGCGCGCCTGCCCCGAGTGCCGCCAGTCCATCGAAGACGACAGCCGCTTCTGCCCGTTCTGCGGCGCGGCCGTCGCCCCCGAGGAGGCGCCGGACCCGTTCATCGGGCGGACCGTCAACGGCAAGTTCCGCGTCGAGGCCCTCCTCGGCCAGGGCGGCATGGGCCGGGTGTACCGCGCCCGCCACCTGACGCTGGACCGGCCGGTCGTGCTGAAGATGCTCCACCAGGCGTACTCCGACGATCCGCAGATCGTGCAGCGCTTCCAGCGCGAGGCGCGCGCGGCCTCGAAGCTCAACCACCCCAACTCCATCGCGGTGCTCGACTTCGGTAACGCCGAGGACGGCACGCTCTTCATGGCGATGGAGTTCCTGGGCGGCCGCGACCTCGCCCGCGTCATCGCCGAGGACTTCCCGCTCGGCGACGCGCGCATCGCCCGCATCGGCGCGCAGATCCTCTCCGCGCTCGCCGAGGCGCACGCGCAGGGCGTGATCCACCGCGACCTCAAGCCCGAGAACGTGATGGTCGAGCCCCGGCGCGACCAGCCCGATCACGTGAAGGTGCTCGACTTCGGCATCGCGAAGATCATCTCGCCCGGCGCGAACGAGCCGAAGCTCACCCAGGCCGGCCTCGTGTGCGGCACGCCGGAGTACATGAGCCCCGAGCAGGCGAAGGGCGCCGAGCTCGACGCGCGCAGCGACCTCTACTCGATGGGCGTCATCCTCTACCAGATGGCGACCGGCGATCTGCCGTTCACCTCCGACACGCCGGTCGGCTACCTGACGGCGCACCTCTCGCAAGCGCCGGTGCCGGTGCGCACCCGCCGGCCGGACCTCCAGATCTCCCCCGCGCTCGAGGGCGTCATCTCCCGCGCGCTCGACAAGGATCCGGGGAAGCGCTTCCAGTCGGCCGAGGAGATGAGCAACGCGCTCGTCGCCGCCGCGAAGGGCGCGAAGGAGCCGGCGCGCCAGACCGCGGTGCAGATGGCGGCGACCGCCCCGGCGACGAAGGCTCCGGCCCCGGCGGCCGCCCCGGCGCCCACGCACGCCGACGCGCCCGCCGTGAAGAGCAAGGTCCCGGTGATCGTCGGCGCGATCGTGCTGCTCGCGGTCGTGGGCGGCGGCGCCGTCGTGATGATGACGCGGAAGGAGGTCTCGGACCGCCAGGGCCACCCGGACTCCATCTCGCCGCAGC
Source organism: Anaeromyxobacteraceae bacterium (assembly GCA_047602405.1). Classification (GTDB taxonomy): domain Bacteria; phylum Myxococcota; class Myxococcia; order Myxococcales; family Anaeromyxobacteraceae; genus Anaeromyxobacter. The sequence goes on along the minus strand of JASGHJ010000002.1, from coordinate 2,811,093 downwards.
AGGCGCAGGTGACGCCGCCCGCCCAGCCGGTCCAGCCGCCGCCCCAGCCGGTGCAGCCGCCGCCCGCCGATCCGCCGAAGGTGGAGCCGGTGGCGCAGCAGGTGCCCGCCGATCCTCCGAAGGCCGACCCGGCGCCGGTGCCCGGCCCGACGAAGGTCTCGCCGAAGGGAACCGATCCGGCGAAGGCGCTCGCGTTCTACAGGCGCGCCGAGGCGAAGCGCGGAGAGATGGACATGGACGGCGCCATCAAGCTCTACCTCGCGGCCGAGGCCGCCGATCCCGGCCTCGCCGACGTCCAGAAGCGCCTCGGCCTCTGCTACCAGCTGAAGGGCGACACGAGGAAGGCGCGGACGCACTACACGCGCTACCTCGCGACGAACCCGCCGGACGCCGCGAAGGTCCGCTCGATCCTCGACACGCTGCAGTAGCGCGCCGCGGCAGCCCGGGCCGTCCGGTCCGTCGCCGGCCGTTTTCGCGCTGCGTGAACCCGCCGGGGTCGCGCGGTTCTCCCCGCTCCTGCGGTTTCGCCCGCTCGTGCCCTGAAGGTGTGACGAGGAACGCCACCCCCGGGGTGCACGAAATCGTACACCTGCGCCCCGCCGGGGACCTGTCGACCTGGCAAGCGCCTGATACGTGCCCGTTCTCACTCAGCGCGAAACGCGTCCCTGGCGCGTTCGTCGCCTCGGGGAAGGGGAAACTCCATGGCCCATCGGAGCAGGCTCGTACTCACGTTCGCGCTCGCCGTAGCCGGCTGCGCGCGCGGACCCGCACAGCAGGATCGGACGTCGGGAGGACCGGCGCTGCACCCGGACGCCGTCGCCCAGATGGAGGCGATCATCGCGGCGAAGCAGGCCCGCACACCCGCGCAGCTCAAGGTCTCCTCGCAGCTCCTCTACCTCCGCGACGGCCTGCCCGGCGCCGAGGTGAAGGGCGGCGGGCTCGAGAGCATGGAGCAGCGCGACGAGCTGAACCGCGTGCTCGTCGACCTGAAGGGCGATCTCGGCGGCGAGCTCGACGTCGACGTGGCCCTGCTCGGCGGCAAGGTCGTGAACCGCCTGCCGTCGCACCGCAGCGCCCGCGTCTGGATCGACCTCGGCCGCCTCGAGGACCTCGCCTCCCTCCGCGGCGTGCAGGCGGTCAAGATGGCCTACCTCGCCGCCACCACGCGGCACGACCCTCCCGCGAGCGCCGGCCTGAAGGCGTCCTTCAACGTGACGCGCGCCGAGCAGCTCGCGGCCACCCGCAAGGCGCTGGGCGAGATGGCCTTCGCGCCGCGCTCGTCGACCGCGGCCGTCAGCGACGGCGGCGCCACGACCTTCGCCGGCGCGGCCACCTCGGCCGGGTCGAACGCGCACAACGCCGACGCGGCCCGCAAGTTCTACGACGTGGACGGCACCGGGGTGAAGGTGGGCGTCCTCTCCGACTCCGACGACTTCAAGGAGGCCTCCATCGCCTCCGGCGACCTCCCCGCCGACACCGTGACGATCCCGGGCCAGGACGGCCGCCCCGGCTCCGGCGAGGGCACGGCGATGATGGAGATCGTCCACGACGTCGCGCCGGGCGCGAAGCTCTTCTTCGCGACGGCGTTCAACAGCCCGGAGTCGTTCGCCGACAACATCCGCGCGCTGCGCTTCACCTACGGCTGCGACGTCATCGTCGACGACATCATCTACTACTTCGAGTCGCCGTATCAGGACGACATCATCGCCCAGGCCGTGGCGGACGTGACCGCCGACGGCGCCGTCTACGTCTCCTCCGCGGGCAACCAGGGCAACTTCAACGACGGCACCTCCGGCACCTGGGAGGGCGACTTCACCTCCGCCGGGACCTTCGCCACGCTCCCGAGCGGCTACGAGGTCCACGACTTCGGCAACGGCGCCGTCTCCAACCGCATCGAGCTCGGCGGCGGTCCCATCATCCTGCACTGGGCGGACCCCGGCACGCTCGACGCCCCGGCCTCCGGGAGTGACTACGACATCTTCGTCCTCACCCCGGACCTGCGCTCGGTGGCGGTCGCCGCGACCGACATCCAGGATGGCGACGATCTGCCGTTCGAGTTCCTCGGGTTCAACGTCCCCGCGGAGTACCGCGTCGTCATCGCGAAGAAGGCCGGCGCGCCGGACCGCGCGCTGCGCACCGTGATCTTCGCCGGCGAGTACGGCATCGCGACGCACGGCTCCACGTACGGTCACAGCGCCGCGCAGGACGCCATCAGCGCCGCCGCCGTGGACGTCGCCCAGGCGGGCGCCGGCCAGTTCGTCGGCGGCCCGACCACCCAGGTCGAGCTCTACAGCGCCGACGGCCCGCGGCCCATCTTCTACGACCGCTCCGGCAACCTCATCGGCCCCGCGGCCACCTACCTCGAGGGCCAGCCGGAGTGGCGCTGGAAGCCGGACCTCGCAGGCGCCGACGGGGTGAGCACCACGCTGCCCTCGGGCTCGGGCCTCAACCCGTTCTTCGGCACCTCCGCCGCCGCGCCGCACATCGGCGGCCTCGCGGCCCTCGTGAAGCAGGGCAACCCGGTCGAGGACGGCTGGCACGTGACCCAGGCGCTCCTCAACAGCGCCATCGACATCGAGGCGGCCGGCGGGTGGGACCGCGACTCGGGCATGGGCATCCCCGAGGCGAAGACGGCGCTCCAGAACATCGGGGCGAAGCCCGCGGTGCACCTGGCGGTCCAGTCCACCACCGCCACCCCCGGGGGCGGCGCCACGGCCATCAACCCGGGCGGCTCGGGGACCCTCTCCGTGACCCTCCTCAACGAGGGTGGCGCGCAGGCCCGCAACGTCGTCGGCGCGCTCACGAGCGGCACCCCGGGCGTGACCGTCACCGGCGGGACCTCGGCCTACCCGAACCTCGCCTCCGGCGCCTCCGGCGCGAACGTGACCCCGTTCGCCTTCACGGTGGATCCGTCCGTGACGTGCGGGCAGCGGCTCTCGTTCAACCTCTCGGTCGCGTTCCGCGGGAACGGCACGAGCCCCGCGGCCTTCGCGGTCGCCGCGCAGACCGGCGCGCCGTCCGCCACGGCGACCGCGTTCTCCTTCACCGGCCCGCGCGCCGCGATCCCGGACAACAACGCCGCCGGCGTGAACGTCGCGATCCCGGTCTCCGGCGTCGGGGTCGTGGGAGGCCTCACCTTCTCGATCGACGGCACGACCTGCTCGACCGCCGTGGGCTCGACCACCGTCGGCCTCGACCACTCCTGGGTGGGCGACCTCGTCGCGAAGCTCACCTCGCCGTCCGGCGTGACCGTCACCCTGTTCTCGCGCCCGGGTGGCACGAGCAACAGCGGCAACAACTTCTGCAAGACGGTCCTCTCCGACGCGGGGGCGACCTCGATCCAGAACATCACCTCGTCCGGCGCGCCGTGGACCGGCACGTTCAAGCCGGCGTCGCCGCTCTCGGCCTTCGTCGGCACCACCGCCGACGGTACCTGGACGTTCAACGTGAGCGACCTCGTGTCGACCGACACGGGCAGCGTCCGCGCGGTCACGCTCAACCTGGCCGGCTTCTCGTGCGGGCCGTGAAACCGGCAGCCCCGCTCCGCGGGGCGGCCGGGCCGGAGTGACCTCATGACCCCGGGGGCCCTTCGCGGGCCTCCGGGGTCGTCTCTTCGTGGGAGGGGCAGCCCGCCGGGGGGGCGGGCCGCCGTCAGGCCACCGCGACGCGCAGCACCTCGCGGCCGAGGCGCACGCAGTCGCCGTCGCGCAGCTCGCGCTCGGCGTGCGGCGGCACGCGGACGAAGGTGCCGTTCGACGACGAGAGGTCGCGCAGGCGGGCGTTGCCGTCCGGCTCGACCAGCACCTCGGCGTGGGCCTGCGAGAGGAACGGGTCGTCGCCGAGGTTCACGGCGCAACCCGCCCGGCCGATGGTGACGGACGGGCCGCCGCGGACGTAGACGCGGCCGGCGGCGCCGCCCTCCATCCACTCCTCGATGACGACCGCGTTGCCGGTGGGGCGCGGCGCGCCCAGGCGGCGGGTGCCGTCGGGCGGGCCCGGCGGCGAGGGAGGGAGCGGGCCCGCGTAGCGGAGCAGCCGGTCGCCGACCACGAAGTGGTCGCCCGGGCGGATCGGCACCGAGAGGCCGCGCAGGCGCAGGTAGAGGCCGCCCGGCGCGCCCTCGTCGCGCACGTGGAGGTTGCCCTCCCGGTAGAAGAAGGTCGCGTGGTGCGGCGCGAGGCAGGGGTCGTCGGGGAAGATGACCGCGCCCTTCGTGCGGCCGGCCTCGACGTTCTCCGCGTTGAGCCGGAACGTGGAGCCCTCGTTGCCGCTGCCGCGCTCGAGCACGAGCTTCGCGCGGCCCGGGGTGAGCGCCCCGAAGATTCTGGGTGGCGGTCTTCACGCCCGGGGCGGGCGTCGACCTCATGACCGCCGTGCCCCGGGGGCCGAGCGGCTGGCCGCAGGAGGCGCAGAAGGCGCCCTGGGCGTCCGCGCCGCAGCGGGGGCACTTCGTGACGAGGGCGACCGGGCCGCCGGGGGTGGCCGGCCCGCCGGGCGCGAGCGGCGCGACGTTGAGCGGGGCGGCCGGGCCGGAGGCGCGCGCCTGGGAGGGCACGAAGCGGGTCGCGGCCGGCTTCGGCCGGCTGGCAGCGCCGGCCGCGGCCGGCACGGGCGGGGTGAACGCCGGGGCCGGGGGCGCGACCGGGGCGGCGACGGGCGCGGGGGCGGGCGGCGGCGGGGCGGGCTCCACCGGCTGCGTGCCGAGCGGCTTCCCGCAGGCGGCGCAGATCTTCACGCCGGGCTCGTTGTAGGCGTCGCACGAGCGGCAGACCATGCCGAGGATGCCGGTGAGCCGGCCGAGCTCCACGTCCTTCCCGCAGGAAGGACAGGCGCTCATCGTCAGGTCCAGGGTCGCGCCGCACTGCTTGCACTTCAAGGGGAGCTCCTCCGCGGCCGATGGCTGCCGGCGCCCCGCACGTTAACCCGCTGCCGACCGCCTGCTCAACTCCCTCACGCGGTTGGCGTCCCCGAGCACGATCAGGGTCTCCCCGCCCTCGAGCCGGTGGTCGCTCCCGGGGTTGTAGACGAGGGCGGCGCCGGCCGCGGCGGGCTTCACCGCGAGGAGGAGCATCCCGTGCGCCGCGAGCCCGAGCTCCCCGACGCGCCGCTGGGCGAAGGGCGAGCCCACCGGCACCGGCAGCTCCTCGATCCGGAGCGGCTGGTTGCGGTCCCGCATCATGACGTCGAGGAACGAGACCACCTCCGGGCGCACCATCTCGCTCACCATCCTGAGCCCGCCGATGGCGTTCGGCGACACCACCGCGTCCGCGCCCGCGCGCTTCAGCTTCGCGTCCGCGCCGGGCTCGATGGCCTTCGCGACGATGCGCAGCTTCGGGTTGAGGGCGCGGGCGGACACGGTGATGAAGAGGTTGTCCTTGTCCTCGGTGAGCGCGGCGATGACGCCGCTCGCGCGCGTGATGCCCGCCTCCTCGAGGAACTGGTCGTGGGTGGCGTCGCCGACGACCGCGCCGCAGCGGTGCTCCTGCGAGATCCTGCGGGCGAGCTCGGGGTCGCGCTCCAGCACCACGAACGGCACGCCGATCGCGGAGAGCTCCTTCACGCAGTGGATGCCGGTCGCCCCCGCGCCGCAGACGATGACGTGGCCCTTCAGCTTCTCGAGTTCCCTGTCCATCCGTCGCCTCCAGGCGAGGCCCGAGATCTCGCCCTCGATGAGGAACGCCGCCGCGGTGGTCGCGAACCAGCCCACCACGACGAGCCCACCCACGAGGAGCAGGATCGTGAAGGGCCGCCCGGCGGGCTTCGCGGCGAGGGGGAGGATCTCCCCGAAGCCGGCGGTCGAGATGCCGATCACCGTCTGGTACAGGCAATCGAACAGGGTCCAGTCCCCGCCGCCGATGATCCAGTAGCCCGTCGTGCCGACGGCGACCGTGAGCGAGATGGCGAGGGAGGCGAGGACCAGCCGGCGGACGGGCATCCGTCCGGATGGTAGTCCACCGCCCGCCCGGGTGGGGGTCCGCTGGCGCACGATGGCGCATTGCGTTATCAGGTAGGAGAGGCGCTTGCCGCGCCGCAGGGCGGCCGGTACCCTCGCAAGACTGGCTTGCTGCGACTGAACGACATCCTCGACCGGGTCGCGACCTACCACCCGGATCCCGATCTCGACCTGATCAAGAAGGCGTACGTCTACAGCGCCAAGGTGCATCAGGGGCAGATCCGGAAGTCGGGCGAGCCTTACCTCGTCCACCCGCTCGAGGTCGCCGGCATCCTCGCCGAGCTCAAGCTCGACGAGGCCTCCGTCGTCACCGGGCTCCTCCACGACACCATCGAGGACACCCTCGCGACGCGCGAGGAGATCGAGGGGCTGTTCGGCAAGGAGATCGGCGAGCTCGTCGAGGGTGTGACGAAGCTCTCGCAGTTCTCCGCCGCGAACACGCAGGAGGAGAAGCAGGCCGAGAACTTCCGCAAGATGGTCGTGGCGATGGCGAAGGACATCCGGGTCCTGCTCGTGAAGCTCGCCGACCGCACGCACAACATGCGGACGCTCGACCACATGAAGCCGGAGTCGCAGCAGCGGATCGCGCGCGAGACCATCGACATCTACGCGCCGCTCGCGAACCGCCTCGGCATCCAGTGGGTGAAGAGCGAGCTCGAGGACCTCTCCTTCAAGTACCTCGAGCCCACCGAGTGGTCGGACATCTCCGGGCGCATCGCCGCCCAGGCGCGCGAGAAGGAGCGGTTCGTCGAGGAGATCGTCCAGAACATCCGCCAGCGGCTCGTCGAGTCCGGCATCGAGGCCGACGTCACCGGGCGGGTGAAGCACGCGTACAGCGTCTGGCGGAAGATGCGCGCCCTCGACGTCGAGTTCGACCAGATCCAGGACGTCATCGGCTTCCGGGTGATCGTCGAGAGCGTCGCGCGGTGCTACGAGTCGCTCGGCATCATCCACGCGCTGTGGAAGCCGGTGCCTGGGCGCTTCAAGGACTACATCGCGATCCCGAAGCCCAACATGTACCAGTCGCTCCACACCACGGTGGTGGGGCCGCGCGGCGACCGGATCGAGGTGCAGATCCGCACGAAGGAGATGCACCAGATCGCCGAGGAGGGCGTCGCGGCGCACTGGGCCTACAAGGAGAAGGGGCGGGACGGCAAGGGCGCCGAGATGTCCAAGAAGGACGCCGAGCGCTTCGGCTGGCTCCGCCAGCTCGTGGAGTGGCAGCGCGACCTCGCCGATCCGCGCGAGTTCCTCGAGACCGTCAAGGTCGACCTCTTCAGCGACGAGGTCTTCGTCTTCACGCCGAAGGGCGAGGTGAAGAGCCTGCCGCGCGGGGCGACCCCGGTCGACTTCGCCTACACCATCCACTCGCAGGTCGGCGAGCACACCGTCGGCGCGAAGGTGAACGGCAAGCTGGTCCCGCTCCGCTACAAGCTGCGCAACGGCGACACCGTCGAGGTGCTCACCTCGCCGCACTCCCACCCGTCGAAGGACTGGCTGACCTTCGTGCGCACCAGCCGCGCGCAGGCCCGCATCCGCCAGTTCATCCGCCAGGCCGAGCACCGCCGCTCGATGGAGATCGGCCGCGACCTCGCCGAGCGCGAGTTCCGCCGCTTCGGCGTCACGCTCAACAAGCTCACGAAGGGCGGCGAGCTCGAGAAGGCCGCCCAGGCGCTCGGCTACCGCGTCGCCGACGACCTGATCGCGGCGATCGGCTACGGCAAGATCTCGCCGCAGCAGGTGCTGTCCCAGATCCTCCCCGCCGAGAAGCTCGCCACCCCGGCCCCGGCCGACCAGCCGGGGCCGACGTCCGTCATCACCGAGATGTTCCGCAAGGTCGCCCGCCTGCCGACGCAGACCGGCGGCGTGCGGCTCAACGGCATCGACGACGTGCTCGTGCGCTTCGGCCGCTGCTGCAACCCCGTGCCGGGCGACCCCATCGTCGGCTTCATCACCCGCGGTCGCGGCGTGACGGTGCACACGGTCAACTGCGACAAGATCCTCGGCATCGACCCCGACCGCCGGGTCGACGTGTCGTGGGACGTCCGCGGCGAGTTCCGCCGCCCGGTGAACCTGCGCGTCATCACCTACGACAAGCCCGGCATCCTCGCGAAGATCTCCCAGACCATCAGCGACACCGGCGTGAACATCTCGAGCGCGAGCTGCAAGACCACCCCCGGCGAGAAGGCCGTGAACGACTTCGAGGTCACCATCGCCGACGTGAAGCAGCTGAACGCGGTGATCCGCTCCATCGAGCGCGTCGACGGCGTGCAGTCGGTGCGGAGGGTGTGAGGGTGAGGTGGGGCGTCGCCGCCGGGGCGGTCTTCGTCGCCGCATCCTCCTCCGCGTGCGTCACTCCCCAGGAGACCTTCCGCGCGCAGCTCTGCTCGCCGGCCGGCGCCCGCGAGGAGGGCGCCCGCGATGCCGCGGAGGGCAGGCCGATGTCCGCCGCCTTCGCGGACCCCTGCGACCCCGCCGCCCGCACCCAGCTCCTCGGCGCCTACCGCACCGGCTACGTGGAGGCGGGGCAGAGCGCGGGCGAAGGGCGCACCGCCACCGTGCCTGGCGCCACGCCCGCGAGGCCGCCCGTCGCGGTGCCTGGTGCCCGCGCCTTCCGATGCGAGACCTCGCCGTTCGGCACGCCGATCTCGGCGTACGGCGCAACCGAGCGAGCGGCGCGAGAGGCCGTGACCGCCACCTGTACCGCGAAGCACGGCGCCGGTCAGTGCACGGACGTGAAGTGTGGGGTGGGGGAGTAGGGCCCGACGTCTCGTGGTCGCGGCGTCGCACCGGCACTTTCACGAACCGTCTTGGTCACGTTCCGTGCATTCGCGGGATCGGGTCTCATTCGCTCCCGCTGGAGGGAGTTTTTGAAGTTCCCGGGTTGCGGTTACCCTCCCTGGGCTGCGCACGCCTCGGCTGCGCGCGTCGTGAGTGCTGCTTCTCCGAGATGATCCGGTCGATGTTCTTCTTCCCGAAGACGAGGTCCGCCTCGTAGCGGTTGTGGGGCTTGCAGCGCAGCTCGAGGTCCTCGGGCTGCGACGAGCCCGTCTGCTTCGCCGGGTCCCGGTGGTGCAGCTCGAGCTGAAAGGTGCTCCCGCAGATGGTCCATCGGGCATCGGCTGCTGGCAGCACCCCTTGTCGCGCTCCCAGACGATCCGGGCCGTCTCGGCGGAGATCGGCGCGCGCTCGCCGGGCGTGGGCGCGGGCACGGGCTTCGGTGCACGCGGGTGCTTCGGCTTCGCGAGGCCCCGGTCCTTCTCGAGCTTCTCGATGTACGCGCCGAGCGCATCGAACAGCACGCGGTAGAGGTCGCCCTTCGGGTTGCGGTGGCTCGCGAGGTCGCGAGCCTTCCCGAGCCGGTCGCGGAAGGCCTGGTCGATGGTCACGCGCATCGAGTCGAGCGTGGGAGTGCAGGGCTCGATGGCGAGGCGTGGACGGGGTGCAGGCAAGGAAAAGGAGGGGGAAGGGCCGGGCATCGGCCGGCGCGGCACCGTGTTCCGGGTTCTCGACGGCGGCGGCTTCCCGCGCCCCAGCCTCCTGGGTGGCCTCGGGCAGCGTTGCAGCGAGCGGATGTGCGGCCGCCGCCTTGGTCGGGAGCCGGCGTATGCCCTCCCTGGGCGGTTCCCGCGGCTGGAGTTCCGCGCGCAGCCGCAGCGTCTGCTCCTTCGTGAGCCAGGAGGCGCGGCGAACAATCTCGTCCACGTTCTCCGGGTTCATCAACGGGGCGAGGAGGTCGATGGTCGTGATGCACAGCCGCCATCCGCGAGCGGCGCGTCGAGGTGTGGATACTGCCGCAGAAGCTTCATCACGGCGATGCGCCGACCCGCGACCGACTCCCTGAGCTTCAAGTCCAGGAGGAGGTACAGCCAGAGCGACGGCCGCCCGAACTCGAAGTACCCCGCCTCGCGATCGAAGGCGTCGAGCAGGAGCAGGAAGCGGACGAGCTGCTCGCGGTCGGTTCCGACGATCGACCTGAGCTCGGCGTGGAGTGCCTGGACCTTGGCGGACATCGTTCACCTCTCGTGCGGCGATACCGATGTTCAGGTATCGCCCGGAGGTCTGACGGTCCGTCCTCACTTCCCCCCGCGGCAGCCCCGCGAAGAGGCGCGCGCGGTACTCGGTGAGGCCGCCCACGTGCCCGTTCGCCCGACGTTCCGTCGCGCCGATCCGGCGCCCGCCCCGATCGCCTCCCCACCCCCGCCCATCCCCGGCTACATTCGCTCTCCATGAAGACCCCCATCGCGTCGCCCTCGGCCCCGAAGGCCATCGGTCCCTACAGCCAGGCCATCGAGGCGCGCGGCGCGCGCACGCTCTGGCTGTCCGGCCAGATCCCCCTCGACCCGGCCACGGGCGAGCTCGTGAAGGGCGGCATCGAGGAGCAGACCTCGCGCGTGATGGAGAACCTGCGCGCGGTGCTCGCGGCGGGCGGGGCGACCTTCGACCACGTCGTGCGGTGCACCATCTTCCTCGCCGACCTCGGCGATTTCGGGAAGGTGAACGAGGTCTACGGGAAGTGCTTCACCGGCACGCCGCCGGCGCGGGCCACCGTGCAGGTCGCGGCACTGCCGCGCGGGGCGCGGGTGGAGATCGACGCGATCGCGGTCGTGGACTGAGTTGAACGGGGGGCGTAGCCCCCCGCCCGCGGAGCGAAGCTCCGCGGGGCCCACCCCCGGATCGGCTCCGCCTCACCGCGGCGCCTGGCGCCGCGGCGGAGGCTTCGCCGCTGGCGAGGTCCGCGCCGCGGTCCTCCGGGGCAGGACCGCTCTCCGGTCCGCGCCGCGGACCCCGGTCCGCCCGGCGGACCTCCGGGGCCGGACCGCTCTCGCGCAACCGCGCGGACCGACTCGGTCCGCGCTCCGGCACGCCCCGCGCAATGGCTCGAGGCATGGCCCGCCTCGTCCCCGCGCTGCTCCTCTTCCTCCTCGGCTGCTCGGCTCCGCCGCCTCCGGCGCTCTCGCTCGGCTTCGCGGGCGGCCCCGACGGCCCGCGGCTGCGCCTCGGCGGCGTGACCGTGGGCGACGAGGCCGCGGAGGCCGCGGCGCTGCTCGGCCCGGGCGACTCCCTGTTCCTGGCTCCCGGCGGCGCGCTCGCGCGCGTGCGCTGGACGGCACGCGCCGGGCGCGTGGACTCGCTCTGGCTCACGCTCGAGGGCTCCCCTCCAGCGCTCATGCGCGCCCGCCTCGTCCTCGCGCGCGCGGCCATGCGAGCAGGGCTGGTCTGCGGGCCCGACGGGTGCGCGTTGCGAGGCGGGGAGGGCGTGGTCGTGAAGGTCGCCTCGGTCCTCTCCTGGCCCACCCGCGTGGAGGCGGCGGACGCGGGGCCGCCCAGGCCCCGGGGAGGACCGCGCATTGCGGTCCTGGAGGTGGCGCCATGAGCGCGCCCGCCCCCCGGCTTGATCTCGCGGTACTAGGTCACTACGATGTGACCATGAAAGCTCCCGCCCGCACGATGACCGCCGCCATCTTCAAGGCGCGGTGCCTGAAGGTCCTCGACGACGTCGCGAAGCATGGCGACCGCGTGGTCATCACCAAGCGCGGGAAGCCCGTTGCCGAGCTCGGGCCTGTCGGTGGTCAGCGGCGCAGGAGCTTCTTGGGGAGCGTGAAGGTCAGGGGAGACCTCCTGGCGCCGCTCGGGGACGAATGGGCGGTGGACGTATGATCATCCTCGACACGCACGCCTGGCTCTGGTTCATGAGCGCGCCCGAGCGCCTGGGCCGCAAGGTGCGGCAGGTTCTCAGGTCGACCCGGCCCAGAGGCGTCGCCGCCATCAGCTGCTGGGAGGTCGCGGGCCTGGCAGCGCGCGAGCGGATCGAGCTCGACGATGCACCGGTCCGCTGGATGGAGGGGAGCCTGGAGACGGAGCGGATCGAGCTCTTGCCGCTCACGCCGGCGGTCGCGAGCGTGGCCGCTCAGCTGAAGGGCCTGCGCGATCCTTCGGACCGCCTGATCGTGGCCACGGCGCTCACCCACAGCGCGGAGCTCGTCACGGCGGACGAGACCGTGGTGCGCTCGGGGCTGGTCAGGACGATCTGGTGAGCCCGCCCTGCGTCTTCGGATGCTACGGCTCCAGGTACTCGTACTGCTTGCCGGAGTAGTTCCGGAACACCCAGCGCTTGCCCTCGTGCGAGACGACGTACTGCGGCTGCACGGGGATCTTCCCGCCGCCGTTCGGCGCGTCGACCACGAAGTGCGGCACCGCGAGGCCGGAGGTGTGGCCGCGCAGGTGCTCGATGATCTCGATGCCCTTCTCGACGGGCGTGCGGAAGTGGCTGATGCCGCGCGAGAGATCGCACTGGTAGATGTAGTAGGGCCGGACCCGCATCAGGAGGAGCTTGTGGTTGAGCTCCTTCACCACCTTCGGATCGTCGTTCACGCCCTTCAAGAGCACCATCTGGTTGCCGAGCATGCAGCCCGCGTCGGCGAGGCGGCGCGCGGCTTCGAAGGCCTCCGCCGTGCACTCCTTGGGGTGGTTGAAGTGCGTGTTCACGAAGACCGGGTGGTGCTTCCGCAGCATCTTCACGAGGTCGTTCGTGACGCGCTGGGGCAGGGTGACGAGGTTGCGCGTGCCGAGCCGGAAGACCTCGACGTGCGGGATCGCGCGCAGGCGGCCGAGGATGTAGTCGAGCCGGTCGTCGGAGAGCGAGAGGGGTCGCCGCCCGAGACGACCACGTCGCGGATCTCGGGGTGCGAGGCGATGTACGCGAGCGAGTCCTCGATCTGCTTCTTCGCCGCGGCGGTCGTCGGGTCCGACACCTTGCGCTTGCGCGTGCAGTGGCGGCAGTACACCGGGCAGTTGTGCGTCGTGTAGAAGAGGACGCGGTCGGGGTAGCGGTGCGTGATGCCCGGCACCGGCATGTCCCGCTCCTCGGCGAGCGGGTCCTCGAGGTCGGAGGCGAGGATGTTGAGCTCGCCCAGCGTCGGCACCGACTGGAGGCGGATCGGGCAGTTCGGATCGTCCCGGTCCATCAGCGCCGCGTAGTAGGGCGTGATGCCCATGTGGAACTCGGCGTCGGTCTCCTTCACCGCGCGGCGCTCGGCGTCGGTGAGGTTGAGCACCTTCTCGAGCTGCTCGAGCCGGGTGATGCGCTGCTGCTGCTGCCAGGTCCAGTCGTCCCAGCGCGCGGTCGGGTCGTTCGCCCAGAATCGAGCGGCTGCCCGGCTGGAAGCGCGAGGTCACGTTCGCGACGGGGCGCGGGTCCGTGGCCGGTGCGTCGGCCGGGGCGATCTGAGGAATCGTCGACATGCGTTGGGCTCCCCGCGCGGGACGTGAGAGGGGCGGTCCCGGCGCGCGCCTTTCTAATACAAATCCCGGCGCGTTACACCCCCGTTTGACCCGCCGATTGGGGGCGGCTAACTTCCGCGCCCCATGCCGTGGCAGGACCTCTTCCCTGGCGTCTCCGAGGCCGACTGGCGCGACTGGCGCTGGCAGCACCGCAACGCCCTGCGCACCGCCGCCGACCTCGTGCGGATCGCCGACCTCACCGAGGCGGAGCGCCGGGGGCTCGCCCTCGCCGAGGGCCGCTTCCGCGTCGCGGTGACGCCGTACTACGCGTCCCTCGTCGACCGCCGCCACCCGGCCTGCCCGGTGCGGATGCAGGCGATCCCCACGGCGGCCGAGGGCGAGCACGCGCCCGGCGACCTCCGCGATCCGCTCGGCGAGGAGCCGCACCGCCCCGCCCGCGCCATCGTGCACAAGTACGGCGACCGGGTGCTCTTCCTCGCCGTCGACCGCTGCTCGGTCTACTGCCGCCACTGCACCCGCCGGCGGATCACCTTCGAGGACGGCGAGGGCTTCGAGAGGGCGGCCGTGGAGGAGGGCGTCGCGTACGTGCGCGCCCACCCCGAGGTCCGCGACGTCATCGTCTCCGGCGGCGATCCCCTGGTGCTCTCCGACGAGCGGCTCGAGGCGGTGCTCGCCCCGCTGCGCGCCATCCCGCACGTGCAGCTGCTCCGGCTCGCGACCCGCGCGCCGGTCACCTGCCCGATGCGCGTGACGCCGGCGCTCGCCGCGATGCTGCGCCGGCACGCGCCGCTCTTCGTGGTGACGCACTTCAACCACCCGAAGGAGCTCACGCCCGACGCCCGCGCCGCCTGCGAGCTCCTCGTCGACCACGGCGTGCCGGTCGAGAACCAGTCGGTGCTGCTCCGGCGCCTGAACTCGTCCGCCCGGATCCTCACCGACCTCAACGAGCGCCTGCTCACGGCGCGCGTGCGGCCCTACTACCTGCACCAGGGCGATGTCGCCGAGGGCACCGCCCACCTGCGCACGCCGCTCGAGGCCGGGATCGCCATCCTGGCCGAGATGCGCGGCCGCACGAGCGGCCTCGCAATCCCGCACCTCGCCGTGGACCTCCCCGGCGGCGGCGGCAAGGTGACGCTCCAGCCGCAGTGGATGCTCGGCCGCGAGGGCACGAACACGGCCTTCCGGAACTACCGCGGCGAGCGGTACCTCTACCCGGATCCCCCGGGGACCGACGTGAGCTGCCCGTACGAGGAGATCTGGTACGGGGCGCCCCGGGGCTGAGCCCCGGGCGCGGGCGCCGGAGGAGCGCGGGGTCGCTACTCGGGGCTGAAGAGCAGGAGCGCCGTCGCCGCCGCCGCGACCGGCGCCTCGTCGGCGCCGCCCGGCAGCCAGACCCGGCCCGCGTTCACGGTCTCGACCATCGCGACGGGCGCGCCCCCGCGCTCGAGCACCCAGCCGGCGGGCGTGCCGAGCGGGATGCGCGTGCCCTCGAGCGCGTGCACCGAGCGCAGGGTGTAGGACGCGCCGCCCGGGCCCCGGAGCTCGCCGAGGTAGGCCGGCACCGGCCGCCCGGTCGCGCGCACGGCGAGGGTCCAGGCGGCGCCGTCGACGCCGCGGAAGGCGCACGCGAGGCGCGGCTGTCCCGAGGCGCCCTTCACGTCGAGCGCGAGCGAGCCCGCGAACACCTCGAGCGTGCGCTCGTGGCACTCGGCCGCGAGCGCGCCCGCCGGGCCGGTCGAGGTCCAGGCGTACGGGCGGGTCGACCCGGCCACGCCCGCTCCCGGGGCGAGCACCCCGAGCGACCAGCCGAGCGTCGTGTCGCCCGAGACCGGCCCGGTCGCGTACCGTCCGAAGCCGAGCGGCGCGCCCCAGCGGCGCGGGTTCGCGCCGGAGACGGCGAGCGCCGGCACCGACGACAGGGAAGGCTCCGGGCGCACCCGGGCCGCGGCGCAGCCTGCGGAGGACGTGGCGAGGACGAGGGCGGCGAGGGCGAGGCGGGACATGGCGGCTCCTTTTCAGGAGGAGACCGCCCGGCCGCCCGCCGGCGGGAACCTACGCCCCAGGAGGGGTGGCGGCGGCCTTCGCCCGGCGGTGGCGCATCCAGCCGATGAAGCCGGGCAGGAGCGAGATCGCGATGACGATGATCGCGACCTTCTCGATGTGCTTCTCGAGGTTCGGGACGCTCGTGCCGAGCGCGTAGCCGATGAGCGTCATCGACAGGACCCAGAGCGCGGCGCCGAGCACGTTGAAGAACGTGTAGCGCTTGTAGTCCATCTGCGCGGCGCCGGCGACGACCGGCACGAAGGTCCGGACGATCGGCAGGAAGCGCGCGAGCACGATGGCCTTTCCGCCGTGCTTCTCGTAGAACGCCCGCGCGGCGAGGAGGTGCTCGGGCTTGAGCAGCCGGGACTCGCTCGTGAACAGGCGCGGCCCGATGCGGGAGGCCATCCAGTAGCTCGAGATGCCGCCCAGGGCCGCGGCCGGGATGATGAGGGCGTTGAGCGTCCACATGGAGAGGTCGCCCTTCGCCGCGTACACTCCGGCCATCACCAGCAGGGAGTCGCCGGGGAGGAAGAAGACGAGCGCGCCGGTCTCGGCGAAGACGACGAGCGTCAGCCCCGGGTACCCTCCCCAGCGGATGAGCTCGCCGGGGTCGCGGATGACGCCGATGATCCAGTCGAGGATGGCCACGTCGCCCTTTTAGCATGAAGATCTCCGAGTTCGATTTCGACCTCCCGGAGGAGCTGATCGCGCAGGAGCCCGCGGCGCGGCGGGACGCATCGCGCCTGCTCGTGCTCCCGCCCGAGGGCGCGCCCGAGCACCGGGCGTTCCTCGACCTGCCCGGGTTGCTCGCGCCCGGCGACCTCCTCGTGACGAACGACACGCGGGTGATCCCCGCGCGGCTCGTCGGCACGAAGCCGTCGGGCGGGAAGGCGGAGCTGCTCCTGTGCGAGCAACTGGATTTCGGAGGGGGGGCGTCCCTCGACTCCGGGCCCGCGGACGCGGGCCCTCCGCTCGGGATGGACCGGGGCACGCGCCCCACGCTCGGCAGGCGCTGGCGCGCCCTCGGCCAGGCGTCGAAGCCCATCCGCGCGGGCACGACCCTCACCTTCGGTGACCTCGAGGCGAAGGTGCTCGAGGCGGAGGGCGAGGGCTTCTTCGTCGTCGAGCTCTCCGAGGGCGGCGCCGCGCTCGAGGCGGCGCTCGAGCGCGCTGGCCGGATCCCGCTCCCGCCCTACGTGCGGCGCGCGCCCACGGACGCGGACCGCGAGCGGTACCAGACGGTCTTCGCGCGGGTGCCGGGCAGCGCCGCGGCGCCCACCGCCGGGCTCCACTTCACGCCGGGTGCGCTCGAGGCCCTCGCGGCGCGCGGGGTGCGGCGGGCCACCGTCACCCTCCACGTCGGCCCGGGCACCTTCCTGCCCATGCGCGGCGAGGACCTCGACGGCCACGTCATGCACGCGGAGCGCTACGAGGTCCCGGAGGCGACCGCCCGCGCGCTCGCGGAGTGCCGCGCGCGGGGGGGCCGGGTGGTGGCGGTGGGCACGACCACGCTCCGCACGCTCGAGAGCGCCTGGCGCGACGGCGCGGTGCGCGCGGGGCCTGGGCGCACGACGCTCTTCGTCCGACCGGGGCACACCTTCCGGGCGGTGGACGCCCTCGTCACGAACTTCCACCTGCCGCGCTCGACCCTGCTCGTGCTCGTCTGCGCCCTCGGGGGGAAGGAGCGCGTGCTCGCCGCCTACCGCGAGGCGGTGGCCCGGCGGTACCGCTTCTTCTCGTACGGTGACGCGATGCTGCTGCTCACCCGCTGAGCGCGTGCCCGGGAGACGGGCAGGGAGATCGCGAGGGCGAGCGCGGCGGCGCGGTGTCCCGGGGGCAGGGGCTGTCCGTCCGTGTTATAGGAGGGTTCGACTCCGGAGGAGGGCGTCCCGCCGTGCACAGCGTCTCGGTCAACGTGGAGCCGGATCAGTACCTCGCCGGCTGGCGTGCCGAGCACGGGGCGCTCTTCATCCCGGCGCTCTCCGAGGCCCGCGTCGGCGAGCACGCCGCGGTCCGGGTGGGCATCTACGGCCAGTCCATCCGCGCGACGGTCTTCGGCCGCATCTCGGTGGTCCGCCGGATCGGCCGCCCCGCGCTCCCGCCGGGCGTCGAGCTGCAGCTCGACCGCGGGAGCCTCGCCGCCGCCGGCTTCCTCGCGATGGCCGCGCGCGGCGAGCCGGTGACCTTCCGCGAGCGCGAGCCCCGCTACAGCGCCGATCGCCGCCTCGGGGTCGACCACGGCGGCGTGCCGTTCGAGACCACCACGCTCAACGTCTCGGGCGGCGGGTGCGCGGTGCGCTGGCCGGGCCAGCTGCCGCTCGTCGGCGACGTCGTGCAGCTCAAGCTCGCCGAGGGCTTCTTCGGGACGACCTCGAGGGCGATCGTCTGCTGGAACCAGCCCGGCGGCGCGAGCGAGCGCAGCGTGGGCCTGCGCATCGTGGCCGCGGGGCGCGCCTGGAAGGGCCTCGTGAAGGACGCCGCGAAGACCGCGACGCACGCGGCGTGACCATGGTCCGCTACCAGCTCCTCTCGACAGACGGCGCCGCGCGCCGGGGCCGGATCTTCACCGATCACGGCGCCCTGGAGACGCCCATCTTCATGCCGGTCGGCACGGCGGCGACCGTGAAGACGCTCGAGCCGCGCGATCTCGAGGCGCTCGGGGCCCGCTTCGTCCTCGGCAACACGTACCACCTCTACCTGCGCCCCGGGCACGAGCGGATCCAGCGGCTCGGCGGCCTGCACCGCTTCATGGCGTGGAGCGGCCCGCTCCTCACCGACTCCGGCGGCTTCCAGGTGTTCAGCCTCGGCGAGCGGGGTCCCCGCGGGAACCCGGAGGCGAAGGGCAAGGGCCCCGGCCTCGTCGCCATCGGCGAGGACGGCGTCACCTTCCGCAGCCACCTCGACGGCTCGAAGCACTTCCTCTCGCCCGAGCGGGCGATCGAGATCCAGGAGGCGCTCGGCGCCGACGTGATCATGGCGCTCGACGAGTGCCCGCCGGCGCTCGCCGACCGCGCGCACCACGAGCGGGCGCTCGCCCGCACGCAGCGCTGGCTCTCCCGCTGCCGGGACGCCTGGCGCGACGCCGAGGACGCGAAGCTCTCCCAGGCGGCGGCCTCGGGCGTGCCGCGCCCGAGCTGCTCGCTCTTCGGGATCGCGCAGGGCGGCCTCCACGCCGACCTGCGGCGGCAGGCCATCGAGCAGGCGGCCGCGCTCGACCTCCCCGGCTACGCGCTCGGCGGCTACGCCGTGGGCGAGGAGCCGGCGCAGATGTGGGCCGGGGTCGCCCGCGACGCGCCGCTCATGCCGGCGGACCGGCCGCGGTACCTCATGGGCGTCGGCACGCCGGAGGACCTGCTCGCCGGGATCGCGGCGGGCATCGACATGTTCGACTGCGTGCTGCCCACCCGGACGGCGAGGAACGGCCTCCTCTTCACGAGCCGCGGGAAGCTCGTCATCCGGAACGCGGTCCACGCCGACGACGAGCGCCCGGCCGACCCGGCGTGCCCCTGCTACACCTGCCGCACGTTCTCCCGGGCCTACCTGCGACATCTCTTCCGCGCGGGCGAGATGACGGGCCTCAGGCTCAACACGATCCACAACGTGCACTTCTACCTGTCGCTCATGGCCCAGGCCCGCACCGCCATCGACGAGGGCCGGTTCGAGGCGTTCCGCAAGGATCGCCTCGCCGCCTGGAAGGCCGCAGGGGAGGGGTAGGGGGTGAGGCACCGTTCCCCTTGCCCTCGCGGGTGAAATCACGCTAGAACACGGCGCTTTTCAGCCCAGCACACCCCACCGGAGCAACACCCGAATGTCTCCGCTCCTCCACGCGTTCGTGTCCCAGACGGCCGACGGAACCCCGGCGCCGAACCCGCTGTTCCAGTTCCTGCCGTTCATCCTCATCGCCGTCGTCTTCTACTTCGTCTTCTTCCGGCCCCAGGCCAGGCAGGCGAAGGAGCACGCGAACTTCCTCGCGCAGCTCAAGAAGGGTGACGAGGTGGTCACGCAGGGCGGGCTCGTCGGCGTCGTGTACGCGGTCGAGGACCGCACCGTGACGGTCGACGTGGGGGCGGGCACGAAGGTACGCATCGTGAAGCAGCAGATCACGGGACCCTGGAAGCAGGTCGAGGCGCAGCCGGCCAAGACCGAGGCGAGGAAGTAAGGATGGAACGCTCCTGGTACTGGCGCGTCGGACTGGTCGTCGCGGTCGCGCTCTTCTCGCTCTGGCAGCTCGTCCCGAGCTGGTTCTACTTCAAGCTCCCGCCCGACGTGCGGAACGGCGACGCCTACGACCAGACGGTCCCGGGCTGGGCGCCGAAGGCGAAGAAGCACCTGAACCTCGGCCTCGACCTGCAGGGCGGCATCCACCTCGCGCTCGGCGTCGACGTCGACCGCGCGGTGAAGGCGAAGGTCGCCCGCCGCGCCGACGAGCTCGCCGAGTTCCTCAAGGGCAAGAACGTCGCGTTCGAGTCCTGCCAGCCGGTCGGCGACGGCTTCGCCCTCGCGGTGAAGGCGGCCGACCCGGGCCTCGTCGAGAAGACCGTCCTCGACTCCACCGGCTACGGCGACGAGATGTTCACGCCGGCCGGCGCGGAGCCGGGCACCGTGCGCTTCGCGTTCCGCGACGCGGTCCTCACCGACTTCAAGAAGAAGTCGGTCGACCAGGCGGAGAAGGTCATCCGCAACCGCGTCGACAAGTGGGGCGTCACCGAGCCCGACATCAAGCGCAAGGCCAACAACCAGATCCAAATCCAGCTCCCGGGCTTCAAGGATCCGGGGAAGGCGAAGGAGCTGCTCGGCCGCACCGCCCAGCTCGAGTTCAAGATCGCCGACGACGAGAACGCGGCGCTCGACGCGCTCCGCGGCGCGGGCGTCGAGGGCGGCGGCGCGGGCCTCGCGACCTGCCCGGGCGGCCGCCAGCTCGACCTCCCGCTGCCGCAGGGCGGCTGCTGGGGTGCCGAGACGGTGGAGCTGCCGGGCGGCAACTCCCGCTCGGTGACCGTGCTCTACGCGAACACCCGCACCGAGCTCGAGAAGCTGATCAACGAGCGGGTCAAGCCGCTCGTCGACCCGCAGAGGAGCCTCGTCGGCATCGGCGAGGAGATCATCGAGCGCCCGCCGGTCCGCTTCAGCGTCTACCGGACCTACCTGCTCCGGGCGAAGACCGAGCTCACCGGCGACTACATCGCCGACGCGCGCGCGGTCATCGACCAGTCGCAGCAGTTCGGCCAGTCGGGCCGGCCGCTCGTGACCTTCCAGATGTCGCCCGAGGGCGGGCGGCTCATGGAGAAGCTCACGACCGACAACCTCGGCCGGCGCATGGCCATCGTGCTCGAGGAGAAGGTCGAGAGCGCCCCGTACATCCAGGGCAAGATCTCGACGAACGGCCAGATCACCCTCGGGTCCGGCCGGAACCCGCAGAAGCAGTTCGAGGAGGCCACCGACATCGCGCGGGTGCTCAGCTCCGGCGCCCTGCCCGCCCCGGTGACCATCTCCGAGGAGCGCACCGTCGGCGCGACCCTCGGGCCCGAGCTCGTGAGGAAGGGCACCGTCGCGGCCCTGGTCGGGCTCATCGCGGTGCTGATCTTCATGGTCCTCTACTACCGCGGCTCCGGCCTCGTCGCCGACGTCGCCCTCGTGCTGAACGGCCTGCTCGTCCTCGCCATCATGGCGATGATCGGCTCGACGCTCACGCTGCCCGGCATCGCCGGCTTCGTCCTCACGCTCGGCATGGCGGTCGACGCGAACGTGCTCATCAACGAGCGCATCCGCGAGGAGATGCGGGGCGGCAAGACGGTGAAGCAGGCGGTGCAGCTCGGCTACGACCGCGTGTTCTGGACCATCTTCGACTCGCACGTGACGACGCTCGTCGCGGCGGTCGTGCTGATGAACTTCGGCTCCGGTCCGGTCCGCGGCTTCGCCGTGACCCTCGCCATCGGCCTCGTCGCCTCGATGTTCACGTCCATCGTGGTGACCCGCGTCATCATGGAATACTTCACGCGCCACGAGACGGCGCGGCTGAGCGTCTGATGGAATTCAAGACCTTCGACATCGTCCCCCACGGCACGAAGTTCGACTTCGTCGGGAAGCGCCACATCGCGGTGGTGCTGTCCCTCGTCGTCAACCTGGCCGTGATCCTCTGGTCCATCCCCGCCATCCACGGGCTGAACTTCGGCGTCGACTTCGCCGGCGGCACCGAGATGGAGGTGAAGTTCGCGAAGTCGGTCGACCCGGGCGACATCCGCAAGGGCGTCGAGGCGCTGGGCTTCATCGACGCCTCGGTGCAGACCTACGGCGCGACCTCCGAGAACACCTACCTCATCCGCGTGGGCCGCGTGGCCCTCATGACCGACGCCGACGTCCAGCGCGTGGTCGACGCGGTGAAGAAGGCCGGGCTCCCGCTCACGAGCTCGTCCTTCAACGCGGAGTTCGGCGACAAGATCGACCTCCAGTTCGCGACGGCGCCCACGGTCGACCAGCTGCGCCAGGTGGTCGAGTCGGCCGGCGTCCGCGTCCGCGAGGTCCGCGAGGAGCAGGGCATCACCGCCGGCTCGCGCAGCTTCGCGGTCATCACCCAGGGCATCCGCGACCAGATCGAGCGCGACCTAGGCGCCCGCTTCGGCGAGGCGAAGCCCGAGGTCCGCCGGGTGGAGTACGTCGGCCCGGCCGTCGGCCGCGAGCTCCGCAACCAGGGCTTCAAGGCGATCATCTACGCCATGGCCCTCATCGTCGTGTACGTGGGCCTCCGGTTCGACTTCAAGTTCGCGCCGGGCGTCATCATCGCCCTCATCCACGACGCGGTCGTCACGCTCGGCTACTTCGCCTTCAGCGGGCGCGAGTTCAACCTGACCTCGATCGCCGTCATCCTCACCGTGGTCGGCTACTCGGTGAACGACACGGTCGTCGTCTACGACCGCATCCGCGAGACCCAGGCCAAGTACAAGGGCAAGTCGCTCTACGAGATCGTCAACATCTCGATCAACGACGTCCTCGGCCGCACCTTCCTCACGTCCTTCGCGACCGCGCTCTCGCTCGTGGGTCTCCTCGTCTACGGCGTCGGCACCATCTTCGACTTCTCGATGGCGATGCTCTTCGGCATCATCTCGGGCACGTACTCGACCTGGTTCATCGCCGCCCCGATGACCATCTGGCTCGAGTCCCGCGCCCACGCGAAGCCCGCCGCGGCGCCCGCCGCGGCCCGCGCCGCGAAGTAGCACCGACGCATCCGCTCGCCCGCCGCTGCGCTCCCTCCGCGCAGGCGATCACCTCGAGCGTCGCTGCGGCCCGGCCACCCGGGCCGCAGCGGAGTCGAGGGGCCCCCGGGCGGGGCCGTTCGCGTTCGCGTGGTTGTAAATCGGCCCTTTTTGAGCCAGAGAATCAGACGGCCGGTTCCCCTGCCGGCCACCCTGGGAGGGTTCACAAGATGCTCCGTAGGTCCGCCGCGCTCGCCGCGTCGCTGGTCGTGTTGCTGGCCGCATGCTCCGGAGGTGGTGACGGAGGAGGGGGAGGCGGGGGCGGCGGCAACGACACCACGCCGCCCACGGTCATCGCGGTCGGCCCCGGGCAGGACGCGACCGCCGTCGCGGTCTCGACCGCCGTCGCCGTCCAGTTCAGCGAGAACATCGACTGCGCGACGATCACCGCCACGACCTTCTTCCTCCGCCAGGGGCTCACGACCACCATCCCCACCACCGTGGCGTGCGAGGCCGACGTCGCCCAGCTCACGCCGACCGCGCCGCTCGCCGCCGGCACCATCTACAGCGCGACCGTGACGACCGGGGTGAAGGACCCGGCCGGGAACGCGCTCGCGGCCTCGTTCTCGTGGAGCTTCACCACCGTCACGAGCTCCGGCTTCACGATGAGCGGCACGCTGTCGGCGCAGACCGGCCAGGCCGTGGACGCCGACACCGCCGACCCGACCCCGTCGGCCTCCGGCGGCAACAACGACGACATCGCGCACGCCCAGGCCCTGCCCTCGACGGTGACCGTCGGCGGCTGGGCGTCGAAGATCGCCACGGCGCACGTGTCGGCCGACCCGGACGACTTCTACAGCGCGAAGCTCGCGGCCGGCCAGGTCGTCACCCTCGTCCCCGCGGAGGCGACCGGCGCCGACGTCGACCTGTGCGTCTTCGAGCTCGCGAACCCGACGAACAAGCTCTGCTCCGAGAACGACGTCGGCGTGCCGGAGCAGGTCTCGCTGGCCAACCCGCTCACGGTGGGCATCCAGGTGATCGCGTTCGCCGGCTCCACCAACTACACGCTCGTCATCGGCCAGGGCACCACGGCCGCCACCGCCTCGGCGGTCCGGCTCGGCACGCCCATCGTGCCCGGCGAGCTCCTCGTCCGCTTCCGCGACGGCGCGGTCTCGGCGCGGGCGGCCGCCGGCGGCCCGAAGAACCTCGCCGCGAAGGCGGGCGAGCTCGGCCTCGTCGCGCTCGGCGGTGACCTCACGAGCGGCCCCGCGCACCTCGGCCTCCCGCTCGACCCGGCGCTGCGCGCCGCCACGCTCGCGAAGCTCGGCGCGAAGCCGGTCTCCCTCGACTCCGCGGTCCTCGACGACGAGGCCACCGCGCGCCAGGAGACCTGGAACCTCATCACGGCGATGCGGGCCCGCGACGACGTGGCGAGCGCCGACCCGAACTACGTCTTCCAGCCGCAGGCGGTCCCGAACGACGCCTTCTACCCGTACCAGTGGCACTACCCGCTCATCCAGCTGCCGCAGGCCTGGGACATCACGACCGGCTCCTCCGGCGTGATCGTGGCGGTGGTGGACACCGGCCAGGGCGCGAGCCACCCGGACTTCCCGGCCGGGAAGCTCGTCGCGGGCTTCGACTTCATCTCGACCGCGGCCATCTCCGGCGACGGCGGCGGCCGCGACGCCGATCCGACCGATCCGGGCGACGGCGCGAACGGCACCCCGAGCTCGTTCCACGGCACGCACGTGGCGGGCACCATCGGCGCGGCCACGAACGACAACTCGAACACCCAGGGCGGCTACAACGGCGGCGTCGCCGGCGTGGCCTGGGGATTGAAGATCATGCCGGTGCGCGTGCTCGGGAAGGGCGGCGGCACCTCGGCGGACATCATCGACGGCGTGCGGTGGGCGGCGGGCCTCGCGGTCTCGGGGGTCACCCCGGCCGCGAAGCACGCGGACATCCTCAACCTCTCCCTCGGCTGCCAGAACTGCTACTCGGCCACCGAGGAGGCGGTGTACCAGCAGGTCCACGACGCCGGCGTGTTCGTCATCGCCGCCGCCGGCAACGCCAACACGAGCGTGAAGGGCTACCCGGGCGCCTACAACGGCGTGACCTGCGTGGCGGCGGTCGACTCGCAGAAGCAGCGGGCCCCGTACTCGAACTTCAACGACGCCGTCGACATCGCCGCGCCCGGCGGCAACACCGGCGTCGACCTCGACGGCGACGGCTACGCCGACGGCGTGCTCTCCACCATGATGGAGCAGGACGCCGTGACCCCGTCCTGGAAGTTCTACCAGGGCACCTCGATGGCCTCCCCGCACATGGCGGGCGTGGTCGCGCTCATGAAGTCGGTGTGCGGCACGCTGACGCCGGCGGACCTCGACACGCTCATCTCGACCGGCAAGATCACCGACCTCGTCGGCGGCAAGGCCGGCAAGTCGAACGAGTTCGGCTACGGCCTCGTGAACGCGCTGAAGGCCGTGCAGGAGGCCCAGGCGAAGTGCAGCGTCGCGGTCACCACCGCGCTCAAGGTGGACCCGGTCGTCGCCGACTTCGGCAACGCCGGCGTGAACCTCACGCTCACCGCCTCCAAGGTCGGCGCGGGCACGCTCTCGGTCACCGGCGTCACCGACGACGCCGCCTGGCTCTCGGTGACGGAGACCACGGTCGACGCCTCGAAGCTCGGCACCTACACGGCCTCGGTGAACCGCACCGGCCTCGCCGACGGCGCCTACAAGGCCCTCATCACCTTCACCTCCAGCGACGCGAAGAAGGTGACCGTCGCGGTGACGATGCGGGTCGGCGCCGCGGCCCCCACCACCGGGGACGCCGGCTTCGTCTACCTGCTCGTCATCGACCCGAACAAGCCCGACCCGGTCGCGGGTGGCGGCGGGCGCGGCTCCGGCGGCACGTACACCTGGCAGTTCACCGGCGTCCCGGCGGGCAAGTACATCCTCGTCGCCGGCACCGACTCCGACGACGACGGGTTCATCTGCGACGACGGCGAGGCCTGCGGCGCGTGGCCGACGCTCGGCGTGGTCACGCAGCTCGACTTCACCGGCAACAAGACCGGCCTCGACTTCACGGTCGGCTTCGACCCGGGCACCGGCCTCGCCTCCGCGGGCGGGGACGTGGCCGCGCTCCCGGCGGGAGGCGTGAAGCGCCCGCTCGCCGTCCGCCCGCTCGGAGGTGGCAAGTGAGCAGGAAGCACGCGGTCGGGGGCGTGGTCGCGGTCCTCCTCCTCGCCGGCGCCGACGGCGGCGGCTGCAAGGGCGATCGGGAGATCCCGGTCCGGGTGGTCGGGGCGGGCATCCAGTGCGGCGGCGGCGGGGACTTCCCCGTCGTGAAGCGGCTCGCGGACGAGCCGGCGCTGGTCGCGGCCCTCTCGGTCGGCGGGGTCGCCCCGGCGAAGGTGCCCGAGATCGACTGGGCGAAGGAGGCGGTGGTCCTCATCACCGACGGCCAGAAGCCGACCGGCGGCTACGCGGTCGAGCTCGCCTCGGCCAAGGCGCCCGTGAAGGACGGCGCCGCGGGCATCAAGGTCGCGTTCACCGTCCCGCAGGACGGGATGATGACGGCCCAGGTCGTGACGAGCCCGTGCCTCGTCGTCGCGATCCCCACCGAGGGCCTCACCGGCGTCGGCGCGATGGTGCGCGACCGGGTGGTGGCGAAGACCGGGCTGTAGCCTCCGGAGCGGCCGGGGCCCGGCGTCGGGCTCCGGCCGCCTCAGAGGTCCACACAGTCCACGAACAGCACCTCCTCCGCGCCGCGGATCTTCCCGAGGAGCGCGTCGGGAGGCCGTACCGCGAGGTCGATGCTGCACGAGGCGGCGCGCGCCTCCTCGAACACCGTGTTCTGGACCTCCTCCACGTTGATGCCGGCCTCGCGCACGACGCCGAGCACGTTCGCGAGGACGCCCACCTTGTCGAGGTGGCGCACGACGAGGCGCGCCCGGGCCGGGGTCTTCTTCGCGACGTTGACGCAGTTCGGGACCTCGCCGGTCCGGACGAACGCCCCCACGATGCGCACCGCCTCGCGGGCGATGGCGTCCTGGGCCTGCGCGGTGGACGCGCCGATGTGGTGGGTGCCGTAGACGTTGGGCAGCTGCCCGAGCTCGCTCGTGAAGTCGGCGGTGCCCTTCTCCGGCTCGCCCTGGAACACGTCGGTCGCGACCCGGATCTTGCCCGCCTTCGCGGCCTCGAGCAGCGCGGCCTGGTCGACCACCTCGGCGCGCGCGGTGTTGATGAGCCCGGCCCCGGGCTTCAGGGCGCCGAGGACCGCGGCGTTCACCGCGCCGCGCGTCTCCGGCTTGAGCGGCAGGTGGAGCGAGAGGTAGTCGGAGGCGCGCGCCAGCGCGACGAGGTCCGCCGCGCGCTCGACCCCGAGCCGCTTCGCGCCCTCGTCGTCGAGCGACCGCGACCAGGCCACGACCCGCATGCCGAGCGCCTGCGCGCGCCGGACCGTCTCCTTGCCGATGGCGCCGAGGCCCGCCACGCCGAGCGTGCGGCCGAAGAGCCCCTGCGCGTCGCTGAACCGCTTCTTCTCCCACTTGCCCGCCCGCAGGCGCTCCACGTTGTCCGGGATCCGCCGATCGAGCGCGAGGAGGAGCCCGATCGCGAGCTCGGCCACCGCGATGGCGTTCTGGCCCGGGCAGTTCGTGACGAACACGCCGCGCCGCGAGGCGGCCGCGACGTCGATGGTGTTGACGCCCGCGCCGGCGCGCACGACGAGCGAGAGCGCCGCCGCCTTCTCGAACACCTCGGCGGTCACCTGCTTCGACCGGACGACGAGGATCGAGGCGTCCTTCGCGGCCTCGGGCAGGTCCTTCACGGAGACGTCCGGCTGGAGCACGACCTCGAGCCCGAGGGCGGTGAGGTCCTGCACGCGGTCCTTCGGGAAGGCATCGGCGATCAGGAGCTTCACGGGAGTCCTCCGGTCGGGGTGGAAGGCCGGGCGAAGGCTAGCGCCGGACGGGGCGGGAGGGAACTTCCGGGCGGGGTCCCCGGCGGGCGCAGCCCCCCTCGCCGGCCCCGCCCGCGGGCGGCGGCCCGGCTCCCCCTGTCAGGAGGCCGTGCTACCTGACCCCTCGTGGACGGCGCGGCGAGGCGGCGGTGGGTCGAGACGGCGGTCGACGGCGGGGCCGCCGAGCGACTCGCCGGGGCGCTGAGGCTGCACCCCCTCGCGGCGCGGGTCCTCGCGGCCCGCGGGTTCGCCGACCCGGCCGCGGCCGAGGCGTTCATCGCGGCGCGCCTCCAGGACCTGCCCGACCCCTTCACCATGAAGGGCATGGACGGCGCGGTGGCCCGCGTCGCCCGGGCGCTGCAGGCCGGCGAGCGCATCGCCTGCTACGGCGACTACGACGTGGACGGCGTGACCTCCACCACGCTGCTCGCCGGGTTCCTGCGGGCGGCGGGCGGCGACGTCGTCACCTACGTCCCGCACCGGCTCGTCGAGGGCTACGGGCTGAACGGCGACGCCGTCGCGAAGCTCGCGGCCCAGGGCGTGAAGCTCCTCGTGACGCTCGACTGCGGCATCACCGCCTCGGCCGAGGTGAAGGCGGCGGCGGCGCTCGGGCTCGACACCGTCGTGGTCGATCACCACACCGTCCCGGTGGAGCTGCCCGCGGCGGCGGCGATCCTGAACCCGCACCAGCCCGGCTGCGATTACCCCACGAAGGACCTCGCCGCGGTGGGCGTCACCTTCGCGCTCGTGATGGCGCTGCGCAGACGTCTGCGCGAGGCGGGGCGCTTCGGCGCGACCCGCCCGGAGCCGAACCTCAAGGAGGCGCTCGACCTCGTCGCGCTCGGCACGGTGGCCGACGTGGTCCACCTCACCGGCGCGAACCGGCTCCTCGTCCGGGCCGGCCTCGAGGTCCTCGCGACCACCCGCCGGCCGGGCCTGAAGGCGCTGAAGCGCGTGGCGGGGGTCGCCGACGGCCAGCCGGTCTCGGCGGGCCAGGTGGGCTTCCGGCTCGCCCCGCGCATCAACGCGGCGGGCCGGCTCGACGACGCCGGCCGGGGCGTGCGCCTCCTGCTCGAGACCGACCCCGTCCGCGCGCAGGCCCTCGCGGAGGAGCTCGACCGCGAGAACCAGGCGCGCCAGGAGATCGAGCGGCGCATCCTCGACGAGGCGACCGCCGACGCCCGCGAGCGCGTGAAGGCCGGGGCCCGCGGCCTCGTGCTCGCCCGCGACGGCTGGCACGCCGGGGTGGTCGGCATCGTCGCCTCGCGCATCGTCGAGCGCTTCCACCGTCCGGCGGTGCTCGTCGCGATGGAGGGCGGCGCCGATCCGGCCGGCGCGAAGGCAGCCGGGGTGGGGAAGGGCAGCGGCCGCTCCATCGAGCGGTTCCACCTCTACGACGCCCTCGCCGCCTGCGCCTCGCACCTCGTCCGGTTCGGCGGCCACAGGCACGCGGCCG
Organism: Anaeromyxobacteraceae bacterium; assembly: GCA_047602405.1. GTDB lineage: Bacteria > Myxococcota > Myxococcia > Myxococcales > Anaeromyxobacteraceae > Anaeromyxobacter. The sequence continues at coordinate 2,782,241 of JASGHJ010000002.1, read as the reverse complement.
GCGTCACCGTCGCGCGCGACGCCCTCGAGGGCTTCCGGGCGGCCTTCGAGGCCCACGCGATGGAGCGGCTCGGCCCGGACGACCTCGTGCCCCGCACCCGCATCGACGGCTGGGTGGAGGCGCCGCTCGTCACCGAGAAGGCCGCCGAGGACCTCGACCGGCTCGCGCCCTACGGCGCCGGCAACCCGGAGCCGGTGTTCGCCATGCGCGGCGCCCCCGAGCGCGTCCGGCCGGTGGGGGCGGGCGGGGCGCACCTGAAGCTCGCGTTCGGCCGCGGCCTCGACGCCATCGGGTTCGGGCTCGGCGACCGGCTCTCCCTGTGCGGCGGCGGGGGCCCGGTGGAGGCCGCCTTCACGGTCGGGTTCGACGAGTGGGACGGCACCCGCCGGCTCCAGCTCCGGCTGAAGGACCTCCGGGCCATCGAGCCGGGCTGAGCGCCGTCCCGGGCGCCGTCGGTGTGCCGATCCCGGGTGGGGCGCCTTCGCCTTGACGCTGCGCGCTGCATGGTGTGATCTGCCCCTTCACGCCTGTATCCGGACGAAAGGCCAACAACCGTGCCGCGGTTCATCAGCGAGCTCAAGCGAACCCACACCTGCGGGCAGCTCACCGACGCCGACCTCGGCAAGGAGGTCGTCCTCTTCGGCTGGGTGAACAACCGCCGCGACCACGGCGGCGCGGTCTTCATCGACCTGCGCGACCGCGAGGGGCTCACCCAGGTGGTCTTCGAGGAGGACGTCCGCCCCGAGGTCCACGAGCTCGCCGGCCAGCTCCGGCTCGAGTTCTGCGTGGGCGTCCGCGGCAAGGTCGTCTCCCGCGGCTCGAACGTGAACCCGAAGCTCAGGACGGGCGCCATCGAGGTCCACGCGACCGACCTCGAGATCTTCAACCGCTCCGAGCCGACCCCGTTCCCGATCGAGGACGCGATCGACACCTCCGAGGAGAAGCGGCTCGCGTCCCGCTTCCTCGACCTGCGCCGGGCGCCGCTGCAGCAGACGCTCATGACGCGCGCGCGGGTGAACCACCTCACCCGCTCCCACTTCACCGAGCACGGCTTCCTCGAGCTCGAGACGCCGTTCATGGTGAAGTACACGCCGGGCGGCGCGCGGAACTTCCTCGTCCCGTCGCGGCTCAACCCGGGCAAGTTCTACGCGCTCGCCGAGAGCCCGCAGCTCTTCAAGCAGCTGTACATGATCGCGGGCTTCGACCGGTACTTCCAGATCGTCCGGTGCTTCCGCGACGAGGACCTGCGCCTCGACCGCCAGCCCGAGTTCACGCAGATCGACGTCGAGATGTCGTTCGTCGAGCAGGACGACATCTTCCAGATCATCGAGGGGCTGGTCGTGAAGCTCTGGAAGGAGGTGCTCGGGATCGAGATCCCGCGCCCCTTCCCGCGCATGCCCTTCTACGACTCGATGGCGCGGTACGGGAACGACAAGCCCGACCTCCGCTTCGACATGCCGCACGTCGTCCTCACCGACATCGTCGCGTCCCACCAGGGCGGCGGCGTGCCGATGATGCACGACGCGGTGAAGGGCGGCGGCATCGTGAAGGCCATGAAGGTGCCGGCCTCCGCGAACCTCTCCCGCACCGAGACCGACAAGCTCGAGGAGTTCGTGAAGGGCATGGGCGCGAAGGGGCTCGCCCGCGCCAAGGTGAACGAGAACGGCGAGTGGACGCAGTCCCCGCTCGCGAAGACCATCACCCCCGAGATGCGCCACGCCATCAACCAGGCGTGCGCCGCCCAGCCCGGCGACCTGCTCCTCTTCCAGTTCGGGAAGGAGTCGATGGTCCACACGGTGATGGCGAACCTCCGCGTGCACCTCGCGAAGAAGCTCGGCTTCATCCCGGAGTACGGCTCGGGCGGGAAGTGGAACTTCCTGTGGGTCGTGAACCCGCCGCTCTTCGAGTACGACGAGGAGTCCGGCCAGTGGGCCGCCGCGCACCACGCCTTCACGCGGCCGCACGACCAGGACCTCCAGCACCTCGAGACCGACCCCGGGAAGGTGAACTGCTACCGCTACGACCTCGTGCTCAACGGCTTCGAGATCGGCGGCGGCTCCATCCGCCTCCACGACCCCGCCGTGCAGGCGCGGGTCTTCAAGGCGATGGGCATCTCCGACGAGGACGCCCGCGCGAAGTTCGGCTTCCTGCTCGACGCGCTCAAGATGGGCGCGCCCCCGCACGGCGGCATCGCCCTCGGCATGGACCGGCTCTGCATGCTCCTGACCGGCGCCGAGTCGCTCCGCGACGTGGTGGCCTGGCCGAAGACGCAGAAGGGCACCGATCTCATGACCGGCGCCCCCGGCGACGTCGACGCGAAGCAGCTGCGCGACCTCTACGTGAAGAGCACGTTCGAGCAGAAGTAGCGGTCAGCCCGGCGTCGCCGACTGGAACAGCCCGAGGAGGTTCCCCTCGGGGTCCTTCACGTACGCCGACCAGCCGATGTCCCCGATCGCGGTGCGCGGCACGACCTGCCGCGCGCCGAGCCGCTCCGCCTTCGCGAGCGCCGCGTCGAGGTCGTCGACGCCCACCGTGCACACGAACGCGTTCACCGCCGCGCGCGGCTCGGGCGCCGGGCCCGCGCGCGGCAGGAGCCCGCCGTCGATGCCCGGTCCCTCGCCGGTGCGGACGAGCCAGTAGGCGACGTCGCTGCCGCCGTAGGGCTGGAACACCCAGCCGAAGAGCGCCTCGTAGAAGGCGATGGCGCGGGCGGGGTCGGCGGCGTGGATCTCGAAGTGGACGGGACGGGGCATCTCGAGGCTCCTCCTCGGATCCGTGAGATGTCCGCGGGGCGTTCGTGACGCTTGGCGGGCGCCGCGGCACGGAAGGGGCGTCCGGCTAACCTCCGGGGCGCGCCGGGGTCGGGACCCGAGGATCGAACGCCTCTCCCGGACTCACCGTCGCCCCCGAGGTCCCGATGCTCGTCACCGCGCTCCTCCTCACGCTCGCCGCCGCCGGCTCACCGCCGAAGGCGGACCCCCGCCTGGACGCCCTCCTGGACGCCGCGCTCTCGGGCTCGAAGATGCCCGCCGCCGAGGTGGCGGTCGTGCAGGGCGGCAAGGTCGTCGCCTCGAGCACCCGCGGCGTTCGCGAGGCCGGGAAGGCGGACCGGGTCACCGAGGCCGACCGGTTCCTCGTCGGCTCCTGCACGAAGCCGATGACCCGGATGCTCCTCCTGCGCCTCGCGCAGGCCGGGAAGGTGGACCTCGGGAAGACGCTCGCCGAGGTCCTGCCGGACGTGCCGATGCAGGCCGCCTACCGCGAGGCGAGCCTGCGGGACGTGCTCCGGCACACCGCGGGCCTGCAGCCGTACACCGAGATCACGCCGGTGAAGACGCCGGGGTTCTTCGAGCTGAAGGGCAAGACGCCGGTCGAGCGCCGCGCCGAGTTCGTCGGGAAGCTGCTCATGGAGCCGCCCGCCGGCGAGCGCGGGAGGTTCCTCTACTCGAACGCCGGCTACGCACTGCTCGGCGTGGTCGCGGAGCGGGTGGGCGGGAGGCCCTGGGAGGCGCTCGTCGCGGACGAGGTGTTCGCCCCGCTCGGCATGAAGGACGCTCGGCTCGGCCGCACCGAGGAGCTCGGCCTCGGCCCGAGCGCCGTGGGCCACGCGCGGACGCCGGACGGCTACCTCCCGAACCCGCGCGTGCCGCCCGTGTCCGGCGTGCTCGCGCCCGCGGGCGCCGCGAACCTGACGCTCGCGGACTTCGCCGCCTTCGCCGCGGTCGAGGTCGCGGCGGAGGCCGGCCGCGCGACGACGTACCTCGGCGAGAAGGCGGTCGCGGAGCTCGCGGGGCTGAAGGGCGGGGGCGGGAGGCCGGAGGAGGGCGGCGTCGCGCTCGGGAGCGAGGGCTCGTTCACGGCCGGCCTCGCGACCTGGCCGGCGAAGGACCTCGCGATCGTCGTGCTCACGAACGGCGGCTTCAGCGGCGAGTTCGTGGAGGGGCTCGCCGAGGCCGTCCGCGCCGCCTACGCGCCGGACGCGCGGCCGATCCAGGCCGGCCCGCCGCGGCCGCCGCTGGGCAGCGGCCCCGGAGGCGCAGGCCCGCGCCTCGGCGTGGCGCTCCGGGTGGAGCCGGGCGGGGACGGCGTCGTCGAGCACGTCGCGCCCGGCAGCGCCGGCGAGGCGCTCGGGCTCGTGAAGGGCGACCGGATCACCGCGATCGACGGCGCCGCGCCCGGAAAGCTCATGGGCGAGCTCCCGAAGGCGCTGACGAAGCCGGGCGCCCGCGTCGAGGTCGTGCGCGACGGGAAGGCGCTGGTGCTCACGGGGAAGTGAGCGGCGACATGGAGCCGCAGGCCCCTTCCGTTACCATGTCCGGACATAGTTGTATGCCGTAAGCATACAACTTGTCTCAGGCGGCGAGCGCGAACGGCGCCCCCGCGCCGGCAGCCTCCTCCGCGAGCGCCGCGACGTGGTCCGCGTCGTCGGCGGCGCTGACCACCGCGTCCGCGCCGAGCGCGCGCAGGGCGTCGCGGTCCCGGGCGGACAGCCCCTCGGCGCGGACGACCACCGCGAGCTCGTGCTCGCCGCCGGCCACCCGGACGAGGTCGAGCAGCGCGGCGGCGCCGCGGCCGGGGAGGTCGAGGTCGGCCACGACCACGTCGAGCGAGAGGAGGTTGTCGAGGAGGAGCTCGACGCCGCGCGCGCCGTCGGTGGCCGCGAGGACCTCGAACCCGCGCCGCTCGAGGCCCGTGACGAGCGGGTAGAGCGTCTCGTGGTCCTTCGCGAGGAGGAGGGCTCTCGGGTTCCGGTCGGCGGGCGTCATGCCTCTTGGACGGGCCCGCCCGCGGGCCATTCACGGTGCGGCCTACCGGCGACAGGCGCCGGTGTGGGTGTGAGTGGCGGGCACGGTGGCCGGGCGACGCTCGCCCCTCGACCGCCCCGCGACCACCCTCGCTACCCCGCCGCGACCCCCGTCCCGAGCTGGCAGCTCACGCCCGTGCCGCCGTGGCCGCAGTAGCCGTCCGGGTTCTTCGCGAGGTACTGCTGATGGTAGTCCTCCGCGTAGTAGAACGGCGGCGCCTCGCGCAGCTCGGTCGTGATCGGGCCGAAGCCGCGGGCCGAGAGGGCGGCGGCGTAGACCTCGCGCGTCGCCTCGGCGGCCCGGCGCTGGGCGTCGGAGTGGAAGTACACGGCGGAGCGGTACTGCGTGCCGGCGTCGTTGCCCTGGCGCATGCCCTGGGTCGGGTCGTGCGCCTCCCAGAACGCCTTCAGCAGGCGCTCGTAGGAGGTCTTCCGCGGGTCGAAGATCACGCGCACGACCTCGGCGTGGCCGGTGCGGCCGGTGCAGACCTCCTTGTAGGTCGGGTTGGGCGTGTGGCCGCCCTGGTAGCCGACGGCCGTGGCGTACACGCCGGGCAGCTTCCAGAAGGCCTTCTCCGCGCCCCAGAAGCAGCCGAGGCCGAAGTCGGCGAGCTCGAGGCCGGCGGGGAACGGGGGGACGATGCGGTTCCCGTTCACGAAGTGCGTCTCGGGGACGGGGAGGGGCTCGGGGCGGCCGGGGAGGGCCTCCGCGGCCGTGGGGATCGACGAGGGCTTTGCGAACATGGTCGACTCTTAACGTCCCGGGAGGCGTCGAGCCGTTACACCCCCGTCCGGGGAGCCGCCGCGGCGCCCGTCAGAACGTCCAGCCGACCGTCGTGGTCAAGCCCCGGGCGCCCACCGGGGCGAGCTCCACCTGCAGGTCGAGCGTCTTCGTGAGCGTCGCCACGACCCCGAGGCTGGCCGACCAGCGGTTCGCGTCGTGGCCGTGGAGTCGCTTGTCCTCCCAGCGCCAGCTCGACGGCCCGGCGAAGACCTTCGCGGCGACGTACGGCGCCCAGCGCTCGTCGAAGGCCCGCCCCACGGCGACGCCGAGGGAGAGGTCGGTCACGTCGAGCCGGCCGCCCTCGGAGCTCCTCCCGCGGAGGAGGCTCATGCCGAAGGTCGCGGTCACGAAGGGCTCCTCGTCGAAGCCCTCGACCACCCGCCACGTGGCGGCGGCCTGGGCGAACGGCCCGGCCCCGAGGGCCCGCGGGCGGGCGGTGTCGGGGTCCGGATCCGGGTCCACCGAGCCGAAGGCCTGGCCGCCCAGGGCGAGCGACACGAAGAGGTTGTCGGAGAGCCGCTTCACGAAGCCGAGCTCGAGGCCGCCCGCGGTGAGCCGGATGGGCAGCTCGGAGAGGTCCTCCCGCGTGTCGCCAATCCCGCCGAGCGCGAACACCCTGAAGCCGCGGTCCGCGGGCTCGTCGGGGGACACGAGGTCCCGGGGGATCGCGACCGGCCCCGCGGGCATGAGGGCGCCGGTCGCGCGCGCCGCGGCGGGGAGGGTCAGGGCTGCGCAGAGGAGCGCAGCACGCCAGGCGGAGGGTGGCATGGCACCGATGATACCGCCCTCCGGGACGGCTCGAAGGTAGACTCCTGGGCCGTGCGGGATCACTTCGACGTCATCGTCCTCGGGGGCGGCGCCAACGGGGCGGGCGTGGCGCGCGACTGCGCCCTCCGGGGGCTCTCGGTGCTGCTCGTCGAGCGGGCCGACTTCGGCGTGGGCGCCACCGGCAACTCGTCGGGGATGATCCACGGCGGCATTCGCTACATGCTCTCCGGCCGCGCGGTCACCGCGCTCGCCTGCCAGGACTCCGGCTACATCCAGCGGATCGCGCCGCATCTCCTCTTCAGGATCCCGTTCCTCATGCCGTTCGCGTCGAGGGGAGAGGCGGCGACGCTGTACGAGCGGGCGGCCTGGTACGCGACCGAGGTGTACGTCGGCACCTACGACCAGTTCCAGCCGCTCAAGCGCGGGAAGCCCTCGACGCGCGTCACCGCCGAGGAGCTGTACCGACTCGAGCCCGCGCTCCGGCCCGGGCTCGCGGGCGCCGTCACGCTCGACGAGTGGGGCATCGACGCCTTCCGCCTGTGCGTCGCGAACGCGCTCGACGCCCGCGCGCACGGCGCCGACGTCCGCACCTGGACCGAGGCGCGCGACCTCCTCACCGAGGGCGGCCGCGTCACGGGCGTGCGGATCCGCGACCGGCTCACCGGAGAGGAGTCGGTGGTGCACGCCCCGGCGGTCTTCAACGCCACCGGCGCCTGGTCGCCCCGCTTCGCGGGCAAGAACCGGGTGAAGGTGCCGATGCGGCCGGGGAAGGGCGTGCACCTCACCCTCGACCGCCGCTGGTCGCACTACGGCATCATCCTCTCGGCCGTGGACGGGCGGCAGATGTTCCTCATGCCGCACGAGAACGAGTCGATCATCGGCACCACCGACGACGACTACTACGGCGATCCCGACGACCTCGAGGCCACCAACGACGAGGTCGAGTACCTGCTCGAGGGCGCGGCGTCGCTCGTGCCGGGCGTCCGCGGCGCGCGCGTCACCCGCGCCTGGTGCGGGCTGCGGACGACGATCTTCGCGTACGGCCCGAGCGAGGACGCGCTCTCCCGCGAGCACCAGCTCCTCGAGCACGGCGGGGAGGGCGCGGGCGGGCTCCTCTCGTTCGTGGGCGGGAAGCTCGCGAGCTACCGGGCCCAGGCACAGGAGGCGACCGACCGGATCCTGCAGGTCCTCGGCAGGGCGCCCGTCGCGTGCCGCACGCACGTGCAGGCGCTCCCCGGCGGCGACGCCGTGCCCGCGGCCCGGGACCTCGCGCGCGAGTTCGGCGTGGCCGCCCCGGTCGCCGCCCGGCTCGCGTACCGCCACGGCAGCCGCGCGCGCGACGTGCTCGCGCTCGCGAAGGACGATCCCCGGCTCGGGCTCGTGCTCTGCCGCGACGAGGCAATCCTGGCGGCGGAGGTCGTGTACTGCGTCCGGCACGAGCAGGTGCGCCGGCTCCAGGACCTCCGCCGGCGCTGCCGCGTCGCGGTGGGCGCCTGCGGCGGGCTCGACTGCGCGCGGCCGGCCGCGCAGCTCGCCGGGCGCGAGCTCGGCTGGAGCGCCGAGCAGGTCAGGGCGGAGCTCGCGGACCTCCTCGACCAGGGCTGGCGCGAGCGCCGGCCGGTGCTCGACGGGGCCCAGCTCGCGCAGGAGGAGCTCCTGCGCGGCGCCCACGGCGCGGCGGAGCTGCCGTGGTGAAGCGCGCGGACGTCCTCGTCGTCGGGGGCGGCCTCGCCGGGGCCATCGCCGCGCTCGCCGCGCGCGAGGCGGGCGCCTCGGCGGTGCTCGTGCGCCGCTCCCCGGGCGCGACCGCGCTCTCCTCCGGCGCGATCGGCGTCGCCCCCGACCTCACCGCCGCCCCCGGCAATCCGCTCTCGTGGCGGCGGGGCCCGGTCGACGCCGCGCGCCGGCTCGCCGCGCAGCGCCCCGACCACCCGTACGCCGCGGTCGGCGCCGGGCTCGACCGCCTCCCGGAGGCCCTCGAGTTCACGGCCCGCGAGCTCGCGGCGGTGCTCGCGCCGCCCCTCGACCGGCCGCGCTTCCTGGCCACGCCGTTCGGCACCGCCGCCGCCGTGGCGACCTGCCAGCGCACGATGGAGGCGGGCGACCTCCTCGCGGCGCGGGGTCCGGTCGCGGTGGTCGGCTTCCGCGGGCACCTCCTCTTCGACGCCGCGCTCGTCGCGGCGGGGCTCGCCCGCTACCGGGCCCGGGGCGGCCCGGAGGTGCGCTCCCTCGAGGTGGACCTCCCCGGGGCCGGGCTCGAGGCGGCGCGCCCGCACGAGCTCGCCCGCGCCCTCGACGCGCCCGGCGCGGCCGAGGCGCTCGGGGAGCGGCTCCGCGCGGCCCTGCCGCCGGGCACCGCCGTGGCGCTCCTCCCGCCGGTGCTGGGTCTCCAGCTGCAGGGGCTCGAGCCTGGCGGCGCGGTCCACGAGCGGGTCGCCCGCGCGGCGGGCCTGCCGGTCGCGGAGACGCTCTCGGACGTCCCGAGCGTGCCCGGGCTCCGGCTGCAGGCGGCCCTCGAGGCCCGCCTCGCCGCCGCGGGCGTCGAGGTCGTGACCGGGAGCGCCGCCGGGACGACGCCCGACGCGCCGCTCGCCGTCGCGGGCGCCACGCTCGAGGCGCGCGCGTGGGTCCTCGCCACCGGCCGGTTCGTGGGCGGCGGCATCGCGCGGCGGGGACGGCTGGTCGAGCCCGCGCTGGGGCTCCCGGTGCAGGCGGCGGAGGGCCGCGAGGCCGGGGTCCACCTCGCCGACCGCCCGGCGCAGCCGCTCACGCTGCGCGACCGCCGCGCGCCGCAGCCGCTCCTCTCGGCCGGGCTCCGCGCCGACGCGCGGCTCCGGCCCCTCGACGGGCAGGGCCGCCCCGTGCACCCGCGGCTCTTCGCGGCGGGCGCCGTGCTCGGCGGCCACGAGCAGGCGACCGACGGCACCGGCCTCGGCGTCGCGCTCCTCACCGGCTTCCTCGCGGGCAAGGCCGCCGCGGCCGCCGCGCGCGGGGAGGGGACCTGAGCGTGCCGCGCGTCTCGGTCGTCGTCCGCTGCTACGGCCACGCCGCGCTCCTGCCGCTGGCGGTGGGCTCGGTCGTGCGGCAGACGTATCCCGACTGGGAGTGCGTCGTCGTGAACGACGGCAGCCCGGACGACACCTCCGGCGCGTTCCGCGCCCTCGCCGCCGCGCACCCGGGCAAGGCCTTGCGGCTCGTGGAGCAGGAGAACCGCGGGCCCCCGGGCGCGCTCGACGCGGGCATCGCCGCGGCCTCGGGCGAGCTCGTCCTGCCCCTCGACGCGGACGATCTCCTGCACGGGACCTTCCTCGAGAAGACGGTCGCCGCCCTCGACCGCGACCCCGGCGCGGGCGTCGCCTTCACCGACGTGCTCCTCTTCGAGGACGGCGGCGCCGCGCGGCGCGCGCTCATGGGGCCGTTCGACCTCGCGAGCCTCGCCGAGCGGAACCGGCTGGTCGTGACCTCGCTCTTCCGCCGCCGGCTCTGGGAGGAGGTGGGCGGCTTCTCGGACGACTTCACGGCGGGCTACGAGGACTGGGACTTCTGGCTCTCCTGCGCCGAGCGCGGGGTGCGGGCGGTGCACGTCGCGGAGCCGCTCGCCTTCTACCGCGTGAAGGGCGGGGCGGGCGGGGCGCGCAGCAACGCCGCCCTCGCCCACGACGCCTCGCTCCGGGCGCTGCTCGTGCGCCGTCACCCGGCGGCCTACACCCCCGCGGCCCGCGCCCGCGCCGAGCGGGTGCTCGCGGCGTCCCCGCCGCCGCGGCGCCCTCGCCCGGACGCGAAGGAGGACGCCTGACGATGGCCCGCCCCGCCGCCCTCGCCTACCTCGCCTGGCGCGCGCTCGTCGCGCACCCGCTGAAGAAGCTCTTCCAGCACCGCGGCACCGGCGAGGCGCGCTTCCTCGCCCAGTACGCCGGCGAGGACGGCCTCCGCCCGACGAGCGCCGCCGACCGGGAGGCCGCGCAGGCGGCCGCGGCCTGCATCTCGTGCGGGCTCTGCGAGGCGGGCTGCGCGCTCGCCGCCGCGGACCCCGCGGTGCGCGCGCTGGGGCTCCACGCGGCGTTCCGGCTCTACTCCCGCAACCTCGCCGACCTCCCCGCCGCGAAGGAGGCGCTCGACGCGTGCGCGGGCTGCGCCGGCTGCGACGCGCTCTGCCCCACCCAGGTCCCCATCGCGCGCGTCGTCACGACGCTGCGCGCCATGGCCTCCCTCGACTCCGGTCCCGCCGACCTCCGGTCGCGGAACCTGCGCTCCGGATGAGCGGGCGAACTCCGAGCGTGGTAAGCCACGGGGACGCATGAAGCCCTGGCTCATCGTGAACCCCGAGAGCGCCTCCGGCCGCACGGGGCGTCACTTCGACAAGATCGCGAGCGCCGTGCGCTCCGCCGTGGGCGAGTTCGAGTGCGCCTTCACGAAGGCGCGCGGCGACGGCAAGCGCCTCGCCCAGGAGGCGCTCGCGGCGGGCGGCAAGTTCGTGGTCGCGGTGGGCGGCGACGGCACCGCGAGCGAGGTCATCGACGGCCTCCTCGACGAGGGCCGGCTGCGCGACCCCGACTCCACCTTCGGCTTCATCCCGCGCGGCACCGGCGGCGATTTTCGCCGCACGCTCGGCCTCGCGGAGAACCTCCACGAGGCGGCCCGCGCGCTCGCCGGCGAGCGCACGGTGGTCGCCGACCTCGGCCGGGTGGCGTTCCGCGCGCACGACGGCACCTCGCACCTGCGCCACTTCGCGAACGTCGCGGGCTGCGGCATCTCCGGGGCGGTCTCGTCGCGCATCGACGGCCTCAAGTTCACCGGCCCGCTCTCCTACATGCTCGCCTCGGCGGGCGCGCTCATCGGGTGGTCGGACCCGAGGGTGCGCTGGCGGATCGACGGCGGCGAGTGGCACGAGGAGGGCGTCACGGCGCTGTCCGTCTGCAACGGCCGGTACTTCGGCGGCGGCATGAAGGTCGCGCCGGACGCCCGCATGGACGACGGGCTCTTCGACGTCGTGGTGTGGAAGGGCTTCGGGCTCGTGGACCTCGTCACGAAGCGGAGCACCCTCTACGACGGCACCCACGTGAAGCTGCCCAACACCCGGGTGTTCCACGGGCGCACCGTCGAGATCGAGCCCGTCGGGGACGCCGAGGCGCTCCTCGACGTGGACGGCGAGCACCCGGGGCGGGCGCCGGCGCGGTTCGACCTCCTCCCGAAGGCCCTCAAGATCCGGCTCGGGAGTGGGTAGGATCCGGAGGCATGGTCGCCACCACCGCGCTCCTCGCCCTCCTCGCCGCCGCCACCCCCACCCCGGGCCTCGCCGCCCCCGGGCCGGCCGTCGCCGCCACCGGCGTGCCCGACGTGGTCCCGATCGAGGTCGCCGGCCCCGCCGAGCTCGAGACCCTCTGCCAGGCCCTCGAGCCCGCGGAGCGCCTCCGCACGAAGGGCGACGCCCTCGACCGGGCCACCGCCGAGGACACCCAGGAGGAGCGTCGCGACCTCGCGACCGTCGCGCGGTACCGGGTGACGATCCCGGCCGGGAAGCTCTTCTTCGGCCCGTACGCGCGCGGGGAGGGGCGCCTCGCCCTGCAGGACGCCGTTTTGCTCGGGTTCGGCGGCGCGCGGCTCTACTGCGCGACCGAGGCGGGGCTGCCGGTGGAGGCCGACCTCGCCACGGCGAAGCGGCTCTTCGAGCTCCAGCGGAAGGGCGAGCTCGCGCTCGAGCTCGTGTTCGACCTGCCGGACGACGCCACCTGCTCCCGCGGCCGCCCGCGCACCCTCGCGGTCGAGCCCGTCTCCTGGCGCTGGCGCGCAGGCGAGGAGGTGCTGGCGCTCGGCGGCGCCGCCGGCGCGGACCGGACCGCGCTGTCGGCCGCGCGCGGCGCGCAGGCGAGGGTGACGGTCGGCGAGCCGCTGTCGGGCCCCGCGGCCGCGCGCAAGGCCATCGCCGCCCGCCAGGACGCCCTCGGCGCGTGCTACGCGGACGCGCTCAAGCGGGCGCCGTCGCTCGACGGCGTGCTGGTCGCGGAGGTCACCGGGGCCGGCAGCGCCGCCCCGAAGCTCTCCGGCGACTCCGTCGGCGACGCCGCGCTCGCGACCTGCGTGCAGAAGGCCCTCGCCGGCGTCACCGCCGCCGGCGGCCCCGCCGCGGTGCCGATCCGGTTCGAGCTCACTGCGAGGGCGCCGTAGGCGGCGGGCGAGTCCGAGGGGGCGCTCCTCTCTCGGACCGGCAGCCGGACCTTCCTCCGGGTGAACCCGGAATCCGTGAGGTCATTCATCGATGATGTCCCTGCAGGGACGCAGGCGGGCGTCGTCGACTCCTCTACGCAGAGTTTCACACGTGGTCTGAGCAGGGCGCCGAAGAGGCACCGCCCGACCGAGGCGTCCTCCACGATCGATCCTGCTTGAGGGAGCGCACCCGGCTCGCAACTCCGTTCGCCTCCGCGGTCGTTCGCCCATCCCAACCTATCCTCGGCGGCCGCCTCGCAGGGCCTCTCTGCCCCGCAGGGCCCCCGGCTGGCCCGCCCGACGACGGAGCCGCGATTTGCACGGAGCATGACAGCCGAGCGGCGACGTGACCGCAACGGCGACGTCTCTCTCGGCTGGCATGCGTGGACGTGCCGCGGGTCTCCATCCGTTCGGACACGTCTCCAGGATCCCCTCCGCGGCGGGCCTTTGCCTTGGGGCCCGAGGAGCGGAGAGGCGCGGAGAGGCGGCCGCCTACTGAAACGCTGGCAGGGGTGAACGACATCGGCCGCCGATCCGGAGACCGCGGCCGACGGCTGTGGGTGCCGCGGGAGGCTAGTTGTAGACCGCGAGCCCGAGGAACGCGGCCACGCCCCGGTCCTTCTCGTTCGAGGCGTAGCCCGCGAGCGCCTGGACGCGCACGGTGCCGCCCGCGAAGGTGACGCCGAAGGCCGGGCCGGCCACCAGGTCGTGCTTCGTGCCGTTCGTCGCCCCGCGGTACCGGCCCTCGACGCCGAGATCGAAGATCCGCGAGAACGTCGTCCGCGCGGCGGCGGCGCCCTCGACGTCCACGGTCTCCTCGCCGTAGCCGACGGTGGCGGAGCCCATGAGGTCCAGCTTGCCCAGGGAGAGGCCGCCGATCATCGAGGCCTCGACCTCGGCGCCCTCGGGCTCGAAGCCCTCGGACTTGAGGCGGACGCCCGCGGTGAGGCCGTCCACGAGCTTCAGGCGCAGGCCCGCGTTCGGGCCGGCCTCGCCCCTGAGGTAGGAGACGCCCGCGGTCAGCGCGAGGCGGTTCGTGACCTGCCAGCGGCCGGAGAGGTAGCCCGTCGCCTCACCGGCCTCGATGCCGCCGCCGCTGTCGACGGCGACGGTGCGGTTCTCGGGGACCGACGGCGCCTCGATGACGAGGCCGCTGTGGTCGGTTCCGGCGAGCACGAGCGATGCCACGAAAGCGATGACGAGCACGGGGAGAACCTCGTGTGGGCAGGGTTATGGCTGCACGGAAAGTCGAAGCGGATTGTACCGGAGGGGTCCCGCGGAGCGGAACCCCTCCGGCCTTCAGGTCACTTCTGGGCCACGGTGTTGCCGGTCCTGGACCGGAGGGACGCGTCCGGGACGAGCGCCGGGAACGGCGTGTTGGTGAGGCCGCCGATGGCGACGTCACCGATCTCCCAGCCCGGCGCGCCCGTCGACTCGTCCGCGCCGACGCGGAACCGGATCTTCACGTCCTGGCCCGCGTACGCGGTGCCGGCGTCGACGGTGACGTTCGTGAACGCCGGCCAGGTGGCCGGGCGGTTCACGAAGGCAGGGCGGCTGACGCCGATCGGCGCCGAGGTGACCGTGTTGGTCGCGCCGGTGTAGGGCACGCCCGGCAGGGGGGCCCAGGTCGCGCCGCCGTCGTTCGAGATCTCGATCACGCCGCCGTCCCAGCCGCCGTTCTCGAACGCGTACCGGTGCGTGAACGAGAGGACGAGCGGGTCGGTGCCCACCTTCAGCACGGGCGAGGTGAGGCTCTGCTCGTCCGGGCCGTCCGGACGGACGCCGTCGGTCTGGCCGTTGTTGTCCGGCCCCCAGATGACGTTCCGGGTGGGCGAGAGCGCCCGGACCTGCCACGCCGCGATGTTGGGCATCGTCGTCGCGCCGCCGGAGGCGACCCAGGGCGAGACCTTCGCGTCGAACGTGTCGGTCGCCGAGGCGTTCTGCACCTCGTCGTAGTTCACGCGCTGGGTGGAGGTGACCGTGTAGCCGCCAGGCAGGATCGCGTCGGCCTCGATCCGGATCGTGTAGTCGACGGTCTCGACGCCCGTCGCGCCCGCGAGCGCCACCTTCACGTACCGCGTGCGGTCGTCGCCGCCGTAGAGCGGGGAGATGGTGACCACGTTGCCCCTCGGGAAGGTGACGTGCGGGTTCGACGACGTGACGGTGATCTTCACCGTCTTGAGCGGGTTGTACCCCTGGTTCTGCACCTTGATCGCGAGGTGGCCGCGCTCGCCGTTGTCGAGGACGCGGTCGTGATCGTTGTCGCAGTCGTCCTCGTCCTCGCCGCCGTCGGAGAAGACCGCCGAGACGAACTCGACCTGCGGGAGCTCCCACACGCCGCGGCCGTAGGTCGCGATGCGCATCGACCCGCCGTCGGGCGGCATGTAGATGTCGTTCACGCGGACCGCGGGCAGGCCGGTGCCGAAGAGCGCCCAGGTCGCGCCGCCGTCCTTCGAGGCGTACACGCCGACGTGGGTGGCCGCGTAGATCGTCTTCCGGGTCGCGTCGCGCGGGTCGAAGAGGATCCGCGTGACCGGCAGGTCCGGCAGGCCCGTCGTCATCGCCGTCCAGGTCGCGGTCGACCAGGAGTCGGTCGGGTTGGCGAGGGTGCCCTTCAGGACGCGCACCGCCCCCGCGGCCTGCGCCACCGACGTGACCCACAGGTGCTGGTTGTCCTGCCAGGTCACGTTCGTCACGAAGCCCTGGTAGCCGGGCGCGAGCGCGACGAGGTTGAGGTCGGTCCAGGTCGCCCCGCCGTCGGTGGTGACGTCGAGGAAGCCGCCGCCGGCGCCGACCGCGATGCGGTTGAGGTCGGTGGGCGACACCCCGAGGTTGTAGGGGCTCGAGCGGAAGCGGCGGGCCGTGGGCAGGCCCGGCGACGTCGGCGCGATGGCCGAGCCGATGCGGGTCCAGGTGAGGCCGCCGTTGTTCGAGCGCCACACGCGCGCGTTCGAGAAGTGGAAGAAGACCTTGCCGGTGGGGTCGAGGCCCGCGGGCGCGGGGGTGATGGAGGTGAAGAAGCCGAAGCCGACGTCGGAGAGGCCGGACGTCGCCGCGGCCCAGTTCTGGAACCGGTCGGGGACGTTGTTCGACTGGTTCGTCCGCATCGACGAGCCCTGCGAGGAGCCGATGACGGTGTTGGTGTTGTCCTGGCTCCAGGCCGCGCCCATGCCGTCGCCGCCGATCACCTGGTCGTGGATCGTGCCGTTGTCGGAGCGCAGGCGCGTGCCGTTGTCCTGCAGGCCGCCCAGGATCGCGTTCGGCAGCTTCGGGTTGCCGGTGACCGTGTAGTAGAGGTGCGTCGCGAGGCCGTTGTTCTTGTCCGACGAGAAGGTCGCGCCGTCGTCGGTGGTGGTGTTCATGCCGCCGTCGTTGCCCAGGATGAGGGTCGGCGTGCCGGTCGTCTTGAACGCGGCCGCGTGGAAGTCGGCGTGGGCGTACGGCAGCGAGGGCACCTGCTCGTAGAGCCACCAGCTCTTGAGCGTCCAGGTGGCGCCGCCGTCCTTCGACTGCGCGGAGGCGAGGTTGCCGCCGATCCAGAGCGTCCCGCGCGCGGCGTCGCGCGGGTCGACCACGATCATCTGGTCGTACCAGCACTGGGCCCCGCAGATGTTCATGTTCGGCTGGCTTCCCGCGACCGGGTTCGTCGGGAGCTTGGTCGAGTTCGTGCCGGTGCCGAGCCAGGTCTGGCCGCCGTCGTTCGAGCGGAACACGTCCAGCATCTGCGCGTCGCCGACCGTGGAGGAGTACGCGTACACGACCGCCTCACCGGGGTTCGCCGCGGCGAGGGTCGTGCGGCCGGCGTTCGCGAAGCCGCCGCCGGTGTTGGCGACCGGCGCGAAGGTGGCGCCCCTGTCGGTGGAGAGCCAGAGCGTCGTGGGGGACGGGCACTGCAGGCCGCCGAAGCCGACCGGGCAGGGCTGGGCGGAGACGAGCCAGCCCGCGCTCGTCTTCTGGATGCTCCAGACCGACTGCCCGTCGAGCGCGGGGACCGAGGCGTAGGTCGCCCCGCCGTCCGCGGAGCGGTAGAGGCCGACGTCGGTCGCGGCGAGGACGACGTCGGTCCTGCCGCTCGTGTCGACCTTCACGTCGCGCACCGAGACCGCCGCGCCGAGCTCCACCGGGGCGGACCAGGACAGGCCGGCGGTGGTCGACCGCACCATCGCGCCGCCGACCGTGATCTGGTCGTAAGGGTCGCCGAGGCCGAGGTACAGCGTGGTCGGGTACTTGCCGAACGCGACCGCGCCGCCGCCGGTCGTCGGGAGGTCGTCGGTGAGGACCGTCCAGCGGGTGTTCGAGGAGCCCCAGTTCGTGGTCACCCACAGGCCGCCGCCGGAGGTGAGGACGTAGACGACGTCGGACAGGAACGGGTGAGGGAGGATTGTGCGCATGCGGCCGGAGTCGCGCACCTGGCCGGTGAAGGAGCCGTTCTGCTCGTAGCGGGAGCCGGTCGGGCCGACGTTCACCCAGCGCGGGCCCGAGAGGTACTTCTTCCTCGCGTACTCGGCGCCGAGGCGGAGCAGGTTGGAGCGGAACTCGGAGGACGAGGAGCCCCAGGCCGCGCGCTCCCAGTCGAGGCGGTAGCCGGGATCGTCGGCGTCGAAGTCGCCCTTCTCCTCCTCGCCCCGCGGCTCGATCTCCGCCTCGAGCGCGCCCTCGGGCTTGCGGCGCTCCTCGGCGAGCGCGGTGTTGTCGTTCGGCGGCTTCACCTCGCGCTGCTGCGCGGGCTGCCGGTTGCACGCGGCGAGGAAGCCGAGCAACACGGCCGCCCTGAGCCAGGTCCCCTGGTTCGTCATGGTCGTTCTCTCCTCGGGCGTCCCCGGGCGCCCTTGGCTGGGACGGAGCCCGGGTCCTGCCCCTGCGCGGGAGGTCCGGGCTCCGATCGATGGGAGTTGCGGGCAGGAGCATGCGAGGGCGCGCACGCGGAGCGCACGAACCGTACGGAGCGGTACATGCTCCGCACCCCGTCGAGGTGAGGATCGCGGACGGAAAACGGACGTTACTCGGGGTGAGTCCTAACCCGTTGGGCGCAGCGCAGCGCGTCGAACGCTACTCGTACTTCGCGTAGCTCTTCTCCTCGACGAGCGCGCTGCCGAGGAGGTCGTTGATCTCGCGCTTCACCACCGCGCGGCGGTCGTTCGTGCGGTAGGCCATGCGCGCCGCCTCGACGAAGCGCGGGCCGTAGTCCTTCGCCCGCTCGAGGTCGCGCAGCACGTCCTCGTTCTCCCAGAGCACCTCGTTCACCCGCCGGAGCTCCGCCTCGAGCTCGGCCATGCGCGGCGAGCGCGCGAGCGCGTCGGCGCGGGCCTTCGCGAGCGCGTCGAGCTCGCGCTGCACGTTCGCGAGCTTCGCGGGGTCCTGGATGCGCGCCCGCTTGATCTGGAGGATCGTGACCTTGTCGATCATCTCTCCCCACGACACCTCGACCATCACCGACATGGCGCGCCTCCGGCTGAAGGACGGAGCCGAGTCTCGCCTCGCCCCGCCGCCGGGGCAAATGGCTGGCGCTCGCCCGTCACGGTTCTGGCGGCGCCGCCGTCCCGTCAGCGGGGTGACGCCCGATTGTGCCGTGGTTTCGGTCACTTGGGTGCGCTCTCGCCGGGAGGCACAGCCGTTGCTCAAGGTGGACCCGACCCGGCCCGCGGCCGCGGCGGGGCGACCTTCGGAGGCAACGCGAACATGCACCTCATCCACCGCAAGACCTGCCGCGTGTGCGGCTCGACCGCGCTGAAGCCGGTCATCGACCTCGGCGAGCAGTACCTCCAGGGCTCGTTCCTGAAGCCCGGCAAGGAGGAGCCGCCGCTCCGGAAGATCCCGTGCACGCTCTCGCGCTGCGACCCGACCCAGGACGAGCACGCCTGCGGCCTCCTGCAGATGGAGCACTCGGTGCCGCCCGAGGTGCTCTACAGCGCCTACTGGTACCGCTCGGGCACGAACGCCACGATGCGAAACCACCTGAAGCGGATCGCCGAGGAGGCCGAGGCGATGGTGAACCGCAACGCGGTCACCGCGCTCGACATCGGCTGCAACGACGGCACCCTGCTCCGCGCCTACTCGAACCGGGTCGAGAAGTTCGGCATCGACCCGTCCGACGTCGCGAGCGAGGTGAAGGACGGCATCACCGTGGTGAAGGACCTGTTCCCGTCGCCCGAGCTGACCCAGCTCCTCGGCGAGCGGAAGGTCGACATCGTGACCTCCATCGCGATGTTCTACGACCTCGAGTCGCCGGTCGACTTCGCGAAGAACATCCGCGAGGTGCTGGCGGCCGACGGCGTGTGGATCCTCGAGATGAGCTACATGCCGTTCATGCTGCAGATGAACAGCTACGACACGATCTGCCACGAGCACCTCGAGTACTACTCGCTCTCGGTCATCGAGAAGATCCTCGGCCGCGCCGGCCTCAAGGCCGTGCGGGTGTCGACGAACGACATCAACGGCGGCAGCCTCCGCGTCTACGCCGCGCGCAACACCTGCCTCAAGTACCGCAAGGCCGAGTGGGCGCAGGAGATCTCGAAGATGCGCCAGGACGAGTTCGATTCTCGAGCTCGACACCGACAAGCCGTACCGGCACTTCCAGGACCGCATCAACGTCCACAAGGACAAGCTGAACGCGCTCCTCAAGGGGCTCAAGAAGGACGGCAAGCGCATCCACATCTACGGCGCGTCCACGAAGGGCAACACCATCCTGCAGTGGTGCGGCATCGACAGCCGGCTCATCGACATGGCCGCCGAGCGCAACCCCGACAAGTACGGCGCGCGCACCATCGGCACCGACATCCCGATCGTCTCCGAGGAGGAGAGCCGCGGCCTGAAGCCCGACTACTTCCTCGTGCTCCCCTGGCACTTCCAGGAGGAGTTCCTGGAGCGGGAGAAGAAGACGATCGAGAACGGGACGGGGATGATCTTCCCGCTCCCCGAGATCCGGATCGTGAAGGCGCCCTAGGGCGCCGGGGCTCGGGGGATGCCGCGCGCGCTCGTCACCGGCCTCGCGGGCCAGGACGGCTCGTTCCTCGCCGACCTCCTCCTCGAGGAGGGCGTCGAGGTCCACGGCACCGTCCGCCGCGGGACCCCGGCCGACGCCGGGGCGCACCCGCGCCTCGCGCGGCACCGCGGTGACCCGCGCCTCGTGCTCCACCCGGTGGAGCTCGAGGACCGCGCCGCGGTGCGCGCGCTCGTCGCCGCGGTCGCGCCCGACGAGCTCTACCACCTCACCGGGACCCGCAAGCCCGTCGACTCGGTCGCCGCCGGGGAGGCGCTCCTCGAGGGCGCCATCGGCACCACCCACGCGCTCGCCTCGGCGCTCCACGCCGCCCGCCCCCGGGCGGGCTTCTTCTTCGCCGCCTCGAGCGAGCTGTTCGCCCCCGACGCGCCCTCGCCCTGCGACGAGCGGACCCCGCTCGACCCGCGCTCCGTGTACGCCATCGCGAAGGCGGCCGGGGTGGGGATCGTGCGCCACTACCGCGAGCGCGGCCTCCGCGCCGCCGCGGGGATCCTCTTCAACCACGAGAGCGCCCGCCGCGGGCCCGGGTACGTGACCCGGGCCATCTCCGCGGGCGCCGCCCGGGTCGCGCTCGGCCTCGCCCGCGAGGTCGCGCTCGGCGACCTCGACGCCCGCCGCGACTGGGGCCACGCCCGGAGCTTCGCCCGGGCCATGCCGCTCATGATCCGCCGCGACGCCCCGGAGGACCTCGTCCTCGCGACCGGCGCCGCCCACACCGTCCGCGACTTCGCCGCCGCCGCCTTCGCCCACGTCGGGCTCGACTGGCGGCGGCACGTCGTCGTGGACCCGGCCATCCCGCGGCCCCCGCGCCCGGGCCTGGTCGGCGACCCCGCCCGCGCCGCCGCGCTGCTCGGCTGGCGCGACGACGTGCCGTTCGAGCGGCTCGTCGCCGAGATGGTGGACGACGACCTCGAGACCCTCCGCAGGAGAGAGCGATGAGCGAGCGCAAGCCGCGCGGCCTGTTCGTGAACCCGAAGAAGGCGCAGTGCTCCATCTACGAGTCCGGCCGGATGATGTACGAGTGCCTCCGGCGCTCGCCCCGGTACGACCTCGAGTGGCGCGAGATCGACGAGGCCGACCCGGCCATCCCGGGCGGCTACGACTTCTACGCCTTCAACTACCACCACGTGACGATGGGCTGGCTCGACCTCTCGAGCCTCGCCCGCCTCGGCAAGGCGCCCCGGTTCACCTTCGTGCTCGAGGTGAACCCCGGCGACCCGTACGTGCTCTGCCCGAAGGACCGGTTCGACGCGTACCTGCCGCTCGACCCTTCGCTCGTGCACCCCGACCCGAAGGTCATCCCGTTCCCGCGGCCGGTCGAGCCGGCCGTGACGCTCACCCCGTACGTCGAGCCCGAGGTGCCGGTCATCGGCTCCTTCGGCTTCGGCACGCCGGGGAAGGGGTTCGAGCTCGTCGTGGAGGCGGTGAACCGCGAGTTCGAGCGCGCGAAGGTCCGCATCAACATCCCGCCCGGCACCTACGCCGATCCCTTCACCCAGGTCATCCACGCCCGCTCCTACCCGGAGCACCTCGGCGAGCTCGCCCGGGCGGTGGCGAAGCCGGGGGTCGAGGTCGAGATCACGCACCGGTTCATGGAGGACCAGGAGCTCATCGCCTGGTGCAGCCAGAACACGCTCAACTGCTTCCTCTACAACCGCGACCAGCCGGGCCTGTCGGCGACCACCGACCAGGCCATCGCCTCCCGGCGGCCGCTCGCCGTGGGGACGAACCCGACGTTCCGCCACATCCACCCGTACCTGCGGCCGTACCCGTACCGGAGCCTGAAGGAGGCCATCGCGCTGTCGCCGCCGGAGGTGCTGCGGATGGGCGAGGACTGGGCGGCGGAGCGCTTCGCCGCGCGGTTCGAGGAGGTGCTGGCGCGGTTCGCGCTCCTCCCGGCGCCGTCGTCCACGGTCGCGCTCCGCACGCCGCCGGCGGTGGAGCGGCGGAAGGTCCTCGTCGTCAACCACCCCGAGAAGGAGTGCGGCATCCACCAGTACGGCGAGGACATCACCCGCGCGCTCCTCCGCGCCGAGCGGTGGGAGGCCTTCTACGCCGAGTGCTCGGGCGAGGCGGAGCTCCGCCGCGCGGTGGGCGCGGTGAAGCCCGCGATCGTGCTCTACAACCACTACCCGGCCACGATGCCGTGGCTCACCGCGAAGATCACCCGCAGCCTGCCCGGCGTGCAGGCGGGGATCATGCACGAGGTGACGCAGGAGGCGGCGGACGCGGCGGACGACGCCCTGTTCGACTTCCACCTCTGCCCGGATCCGACCCTGATCGAGCGGAACCCGGTCGCGCTCCGCATCCCGCGGCTCGTCCCCACCTACGTCAACACCCAGAGGCTCGTCCCGGAGCGCCTGCGCATCGGCAGCTTCGGCTTCCCCTTCGAGGACAAGGGCTTCGTCCGGCTGGTCGAGCGGGTGCAGCAGGAGTTCGACGAGGCCGAGGTCCGCATCCACATGCCCCCGAACGCCATCGTGGCGGGCGTGCCCGACCTCGCCGAGCGCTGCCGGGCCGCGGCCACGAAGCCGGGCATCCGCGTCGTCACGAACGAGGTCTTCGCCGACCGCCGGGAGGTCATGGACTTCCTCGCCTCCAACCACATGAACGTCTTCCTGTACGACGTCCACAAGCGCGCGGGGATCTCGTCGGTGGTGGAGAAGGCCATCGCGGCGGGCCGGCCGGTGGCGGTGTCGAAGGCCGGGATGTTCCGGCACGTGCACCACCTCTCGCCGTCGATCTGCGTCGAGGACCGCAGCCTCAGGGACATCCTCGCGTCGGGGTACGCGCCGCTCGTGCCCTGCCTGCTCGACTGGCAGGAGCCCGCGTTCGTGAAGGGCGTGGAGGAGGTGCTGGACCGCATGGCCGCCCGGCCCGCCCACCGCGCCGCGGCGCCGGCGGCCAGCGTCACCGCCGTGGCGGCGCCGCCCGCGGCCGGGCTGCGCACGGTGCGCCTGGGGCGGGGAGGGCCGGCGGCCCCGCCGGTGGCCGGGGAGGCGCCCACGGTCGGCGTCCTCAACCGCGTGCTCGACGACCGCGCGCGGGCGCACTACGCGCCGGTCGTCGACGAGCTCTTCCGGCTCGCGCCCGCGATGATGGCGCGGAAGATCCCGGCCGCGAACGTGCAGCAGGCGTTCGTGTTCGACACGGTCCGCAGGCTCCTCGCCGCCCACCGCGCGCCGCGGGTGCTCTGCGTGGGGGCCTTCGAGGACACCGCCTCGGCCGGCGTGAAGGCCTGCGGCTACGCGGTGGAGGAGATCGACCCGGCGCTGAACTGGGACCTCGACGCCTTCTGGCGCCGCCCGGAGACGCGCAAGGCATCCTACGACGTGGTCTTCTCGACCTCGGTCATCGAGCACGTCGAGGACGACGGGCTGTTCGTGGCGCAGATCGCCGACCTGCTCGCGCCCGGCGGGTACGCCGTCCTCACCTGCGACTTCAACGACGCGTACCGCCCCGGCGACCGCGTCCCGCAGGAGGACTTCCGCTTCTACACCTCCCGCGATCTCGGCGAGCGGCTCCTCGCGCGGATGCCCGGCTGCCGCCTCGCCGACGTCCCCGCGTGGCGGCACGGCCCACCGGACTTCGCCTACGCGGGGATCCCGTACATGTTCGCCTCGTTCGTCGTGCGGAAGGACGGCGGCGCCGCGGTCGCCCCGCTGGCGGCGCCCCAGGCGAAGCGGCTCCGCGTGAACCGCTCGAGCGGCTACGTCATGGGGCCGCAGCGGTAGGAGCCGAGCCCGTGCCCGAAGGAACGCCCCGCCACGTCCTCTGGCTCCGCCCCGACGCGGTCGGGGACAACCTCATCGCGCTCCCGATGCTCCCGCACGTGGCCCGGCGGTACCCCGGCGCGCGGGTCACGGTGGTGTGCCAGGAGGTGGTCGCGCCGGTCTACGAGGCGTGCCCGCACGTCTCCGCCGTGGTGGCCTTCCGGCGCGGGCCCGCGCTCGCCGACGAGGCCTACCGCGCGGCGCTGCTCGCGCGGGTGGCCGCCGCCGGCGCCGACCTGTGCCTGCACGCCGTGCACTCGCGGGAGCCGCTCGGCGACCTCCTCGCCCACGCCTCGGGCGCGGCCGAGGTGATCGGGTTCGGCGGCGACACGACCAACATGACGGCCGAGGAGCACGCGCGCCTCGACCGCGTCTACACGCGCCTCCTCCCGCCCGCGCCGCCGGACCGGCCCGAGGTGGACCGCCACGCCGCGTTCCTCCGCGCGCTCGGCTGCGAGGTGGACCGCCTCGAGCCCACGCTCTGGCTCCCGCCCGCGGCCGAGGCCGAGGCGGACGCGATCCTCGCGCGCCTGGGGCTCCGCGCGGGCGAGGCCATCGCGGTCTTCCCGGGCACGACCGCCGCCAGCCGGCGCTACCCGCGCCTCGGCGAGGCGCTCCGCCCGCTCGCGGCCGAGGGCGTGCCGCTCCTCGCCCTCGGCACCGGGGACGAGCGGCCGCTCGGGGACGCGGTGCTGCGCGACGCGGGTGGCCGGGGCGTGAACCTCTGCGAGGGCCAGCCGATCCTCCTGACCGCGGCGCTCATGCGCCGCGCCCGCCTCGCGGTCGGCGTGGAGTCCGGGCTCGCCCAGCTCGCCGCCGCGGTGGGCGTGCCCCACGTGGTCGCGCAGGGCGGCGCGTTCTTCGGCCGGTTCCTCCTCACGAGCCCGCTCACCAGCGTCGCGGCGCTGCCGCTCGACTGCTACGGCTGCGCGCAGGCCTGCCCCCACCCGCGGCACCACTGCCTCGAGGACCTCGAGCCCGCGGTGGTGACCGCCGCGGTGCGCGCGGCGCTCGCCGGGCCGTCGGCGCGGCCGCGCCTGCACGTGCAGGCCCGGCACCCCCGCCTCGACCTCTCCCGCGCGCAGGCGCTCTCGCCGCGCGTGGCGCTCAGCACCCACCCCGCGGGCGCCCCCGGCGCCGCGGCCCCCGGAGGAAAGACCGTGGCCCGGACGACCGTCTTCTGCGCCGTGTGGCACCAGGATCCGAAGCGCCTCGAGCGGCTCCGCGGGCACCAGGCGTGCCTCGACGCCCAGCTCGTGCCGGTGGAGCGCGTCTACGTGTTCGACGGCAACGACACGCCGCCCGACTGGCTGAAGGGCAAGGTGGTGGTGTCGCGCGAGCCGCTCGGCCTCTACGAGGCCTGGAACGTGGCGCTGCCGCTCGTGCGCACCGAGTTCGTCATGAACCTGAACCTCGACGACCGGCTCAACCCCGAGGCCGTCGACCTGTACCAGCACGCCCTCGATGCCGGCGCCGACCTCGTCGGCGGCGACTGGCGGATCTGCTTCACGCAGGAGGAGGCCGACACGCCGGAGCCGTGCGCGCCCGCCGACGCCCTGCCGATGGTCACCGAGTGGCCGCCGCGCCCGGGCAGGAAGGCGCGGCTCGGCAGCGGCACGCGCACGCCGGGCACCTTCGGGCCCGCCTGCGCCTGGCGGACGGCCCTGCACGGTCAGATCGCCCGCTACCCGTGGCAGTTCGGCGACCGCACCCCGATCCGCGTCATCGC
This sequence comes from Anaeromyxobacteraceae bacterium, assembly GCA_047602405.1. GTDB lineage: Bacteria > Myxococcota > Myxococcia > Myxococcales > Anaeromyxobacteraceae > Anaeromyxobacter. Next base: position 2,757,179 of record JASGHJ010000002.1, on the reverse strand, counting down.
CGACGCGGTCTGGTGGATGCTGCTCGAGAAGACCGGGAAGAAGCTCCGCCGCATGCCCATCATCGTCGGGCGGTACCTCTCCGATCCGGTCAACCAGGCCGAGTTCCGCAGCCCGGCCGACGCCGAGCACGAGAAGCTCGCGCGCGGCGGCATCGAGCTCGTGTAGCCCGCCCCGCTCAGGCCCCGACGAGCGCGCGGTCGACGTAGACGTCGTTCGGCTCGAGGCGCCGCCAGAGCACGTACCCGTCGCGCGCCAGGCGGTCGACGTAGGCCTGGGACTTGAACAGGTTCTCGATCACCATGACCCGGGGCCGGTTCCGGGCGAGGTCGAGGCCGTCGAGGACCTCCATCTCCCAGCCCTCGACGTCCACCGACAGGATGTCGGGGTCGCGCACCTCGGGCGCGTGCTGGCGCAGCACGGTGTCGAGCCGGCGCAGCTTCACGCGGATGTGGCGCTTGTCGAGGTCGGACTTGAGCGCGGCGTACTCCGGCTTGATGCCGAGCGACGAGAACGACTCGTAGCTCACCTTGCCGCCCTCGTAGGCCTGGCCGTGCTGGTTGACGAGGGTGAACTCGACGTCGTCCTCGTCCCGCGCGCCGCAGGCGTACTGCAGCACCTCGCTCCCGGCCCTCCGCTGCAGCTCGGCGAACTCCGGGTTCGGCTCGAGCGCGAGCACGCGCCAGCCGAGCCCGCGGTAGAGCGCGCTGACGGAGAGGAAGTCGGGGCGGGCGGCGCCGACGTCCACGAAGACCCCGCGGTAGGAGCGGCCCGCGAAGAAGTGCTCGTGGACCAGCCGGTCGACGTCCCCCTCGGCGCGGTTCTTCCCGGGCGGCGGGAGCACCGGCGGGGAGGGCGCCGCCCCGGGCGCCGCGGCCGCGCCGGCGAGCCGGGCGCCGGCGGTGGCCGAGAACTTCCAGCCCGCCTCGAGGTGACGGTCCCGCAGCGGCGGGCCGGGCTCGTACGCGGCGAGGACGAGCTCGCGCCGGAGGACGAACCGGTCGACCAGGGCGTGCGGGAGGAACGGGGTCAGCCCCTCGTGGTCGCCCGCGCCGAGCTCCATGGGCGCGGAGAGCGTCCAGCCCGAGGCGTCCTCCGCCTCGACGGCGGCGATCAGCTTCACTCCGGAGGGCAGGACGAACACCTTCGAGGCGGTCATGGTCACTCCGGCAGCTGAAGGTCCAGCCCGACCTGGCGGGCCAGCGCGACGAGCGTGGGGTCGGGCGTGGTCACGACCCAGGTGCTCGCGCCGGCGAGCAGCCGCGCCCAGCCGGTGTCGTCCGCGGGCGCCTCGATGAGGACCATGTCGACGTCGGCCGCCTCGGAGACCGCCTGCAGCGCCGCGGGCGGGCTCGAGAGGAGCGGGCCGGGCAGGGCGACCGCGAGGGTCACGCCGGCGTTGCCCGACAGCCCCTGGGCGAGCGCGCCGACGGCGTCCACCCAGCCCCCGCCGTCCTCGAGGTCCGGGGCGACGAGCACCTTCACCGGCCGGGAGCCGCGCCAGGGATCCGGGATCGGCTCGGCGCGCACGCCGCGCGCCGCGGTCGGGCGGGCGCCCACGATGGCCCGCACGAGCGTGAGGCCGTCCTCCATGCGGGCCGGATCGGCGCCGAGCGCCTCGGCGAACTGCTTCAGGAGCGGCGCGGCGGGACCGGGCTGGGTGCGGGCGAGGACCACCTCGTCCTCCGCGGCGAAGCCCACGTCGGCGAGGCTGTCGAGCATCGCGCCCACCGTCGAGGGGCGCAGGCCGGCGCCGGTGGGCCAGTGGCCGCTGCCGAGCAGCGTCACGAGCGCGGCCTCATGGGTCGCGTTCGGTGCGACGACGACCAGCCGGCCGTCGTCCGCGAGCCAGCGGCGCAGGTGGCGCAGGGTGGCGTTCGGCACCTGGAGCGCCGAGAAGTCCTCGACGAGCACGACGTCGAAGTAGCCGTCGGGGTAGGGCAGCTCCGGCGCGGCGTCGGCCGCGAGCCGGAAGGTCGCGGTCAGCCGCGAGCGGGTGAGGCCGCGCGCGCAGGCGTCGAGGCCCACCACCTCGGCGGCGCCCGCCTGGAGGAGCGCGGCGCCGACCTCGCCGTCTCCGCAGCCGACGTCCAGGATCCGCCGGCCCGTGGGCGCGGTCACGTTGATCACGTCGGCGACGTCGAGGGGCGGGGAGGGGGAGCGGGCTCATGGGCGAAAGCTCCCACGCGCCCGCGCACCTCGCAAGCTCGCGACCGCGCCTCCGCGAAGGAGGGAGCGGCCGCCCGGTCAGCGCTCGAGGGCGTCCGTCATGACCCACCGCTGGGCCATGCCGGCGGTGAGGGTGCACACGCCGCCGAGGGTCCGCATGACCTCCTCGCCCACGCGGATGCCCCGGGCGCCGAGGCCGACCGCCTCGCCGTAGACCGCGATGGCGTCGTAGCCGAGCCAGCCGGCGACGCTCGCGGTGAGGAACAGCCAGGGCCAGGCCACGATGCCGCCGCCGAGGGCCCGCGCCGCCTGCAGCACCGGCACCGCCACGAAGAAGAGCGCACCGTCGAGGACGTCGGTGAGGCAGTCGGCGATCGCCACCGGGTCGCCCTGCAGCGCGACCGGGAAGCGGTCGACGAGGTCGGGGCCGGCGAGGAAGGCCGCGATGCCGAAGGCGATGACGCGCGAGACGACGTGCTCGGCGGGGCTCGTGGGGTCGAGGCCCGACCCGCGCCACGCGCGGGACAGCACGACGTACCCCGCGACGGAGAGGGCGCTCCAGAGCACGTTCGAGACGAAGATCGCCCAGGGCGAGCCGGCGGGGTCGGGGGGGAGCAGGTGGGCGGTCCGGGGCCCGACGAACAGGACGATCGCGGCGAAGGCGAGGTACGCGCCGCCGAGGAGCAACCAGCCCGGCCGCTGCGGCTCGCCCGCGCGGAAGGTGGTCGCGGCGACGACCGCCCCGCCCGCGGCGACGATCCAGAGCGCGAGCCCCCAGCCGAAGTAGGCGCCGGCGAGCTGGCCGGGATCCCGGATCGCCCAGGCGACCGGCAGCGGGACGAGCGCGACGAGCGCGGCGGAGACGGCGAGCAGGCGATAGCGCGCGTGGCGGAGGGCCATCGGCGCCATCTAACCACAACGCCAGTAGGCCGTCGCGACCAGGCTCCGCCGCTCCTTCGGCTCGGCGCGGCGGCGGAGCTCCGCGAGGGCCCGGTCCTTCTCGGCGTAGCGCTGGGCCTCGGTGGCCCTGAGGTCGTCGAGCTTCTTGCGGTACTCGCGCTCGGCCCGCTCGAGCAGCGCCCGGCGGTCCTTGAGCGGGAGGTCGGAGGCCTCCTCGCGGGCGGCGCGCGCCCGGACCCAGGCCGTGCGCGCGTCCTCGACCGCCTTGCGCGGTGCGGCGAGGGCGTCCTCGGCGGACCGGTCCCAGCGCTCCCGGGAGGCGTCGAAGGCCGTGCCGGAGCGCTCGGCCACCTCGCCGGCGATGCGGGCGAGGGCGGCCGCGAGGGCCTCCTCCTGCGCCGGGCCGACCGGCACGAGCGCCGAGGGCACCGGGCGCGGCCCCTTGCGGTCGCCGGACAGGTCGGCGGCGGGCAGCGCCGCGAAGGCCTCGGCGTCCTCGGACGAGAGCGCGGTCCACCGCTCGCCGTCGCACCACAGCACGAGGTGGACGACCCGCTCCTCGGCGACGAGCGCGTCGAAGCCGCACTTGTAGACGAACCACCAGCCCTCGCGCCCGGCGAGGCGGCCGAGCTTCGCGGGCAGGCTCGCCGCGGGCAGCTCGAGGAAGGACACCGCGTCCTGCGGGCGGGCCTTCACCTTCTCGGCGGCCTCCCGGACCTTCTTCGCGCGGCCGCGGCGCGCGGCGGGCTCGTTGCCGGTCGGGTTCTCCTCGCCCTCGAGCACGGACGCGACGAGCGCGTCCTCCTCGGCCTCGCGGCGCTCGACGGCCTCCTTGGCGGCCTTCTCGGCGATCCGGAGGCGCCCGCGGACCTCGCCGTCGAAGCGCTCGAAGAGGCAGCGTGCGGGCCGCCGCGAAGCGCGCCGAGATGCGGGCGTCGAGCTCGGCGCGGAGCTTCGAGAAGGCCTGGTCGATCTCGTCGCCCGACCGGCACGCCTGGTAGATCTCGAGGATCCGCTTCTCGAAGTCGATGCCGCTGCCGAGCGCGCCGAGGACCTCGTCGGAGGAGCCGAAGACGCCGTCGAAGAGCGCGAGCTTCTCGGAGAGCAGGGTGTAGAGCCGCTCGTCGGCGGCGTTCCGCCGGTTGAGGAAGTTCACGACGAGGACGTCGCGCTCCTGCCCGTAGCGGTGGCAGCGGCCGATGCGCTGCTCGACGCGCTGCGGGTTCCAGGGCAGGTCGTAGTTGACGACGAGGTTGCAGAACTGGAGGTTGAGCCCCTCCGCGCCCGCCTCGGTCATCAGCAGGATCTGGGTGCGGTTGCGGAACTCGTTCACGAGCGCCTGGCGCTTGTCGGCGCCGGAGACGTCGCCCGAGAGGCAGGTGACGGTGTAGCCCCGCTTCTCGAGGAGCTTCGTCAGGTACTCCTGCGTGCGGCGGAACTCGGTGAAGACGACGGCCTTCTCCGGCCAGCCGCACGCCTTCGCCACCGTGAAGGCGCGATCGAGGCCGCGCACGAGCGCCTCGCCCTTCGCGTTCACCTGGATGGAGCGGGCGAGCCGCGCGCACTCGCGCAGCTCCTTCAGCTCGTCCTTCATCTTCCGGACGGCCTGCGGGCCCTTCGGGCGGGCGGGCAGCGCGCTCGCCTCGTCCATCAGCTCCTCGGCCTCGTCCTCGAAGCCGTGCAGGTCGAGGAGGAGGTCCGCGTCGGCCTCCGCCTCGGCGCCCGCGAGCTTCATGTCGACCGAGTCGGCGAGCCGCTCGAGGGTCGCGGCGAGGGCGTACGTCGAGGAGGCGAGGATCTTCCGGTAGACGAGGAGGAACAGGGCCCGGCGGGCGAGCGGGATGCCGTAGGTGTCGTCGCGGCGGAGGTAGTCGGAGACGCGGTCGTAGAGCGCCTGCTCCTCGGCGGAGGGGGCGAAGTCCTCCACGCACGAGCGGCGCGCGGTGTACTTCACGTACTCCCGCACCTGGCGGCGCAGCGTGCGGACCACCACCGGCGCGAGCCGGGCCTTGAGGTCCGCGGCCTTGTCCTCGGTGAGCTCGCCGGACGCGTACTGGAGCCGGAACGCGTCCTCGGTGCCGAGCAGCGCGTCGTCGATGAACGCGGCCAGCCCGAGGAGCTCCATGAGATCGTTCTGGAGCGGGGTGGCAGTGAGGAGGAGCTTCGGGCACTTCCTCAGCGCCTTCCTGAGCGCCTGGCCGGTGCGGTGGTCGCGCCGGTAGGCGTTGCGCAGGCGGTGGGCCTCGTCGATGACCGCGACGTCCCAGGGGATGCGCTCGATCTCGGTCGCGTGCATCGCCGCGAACGGGTGCGAGCAGATGACGATGCGCCCGGTGTCGAACGGGTTGAGGCGGTGCCCGGCCTTCGCCGCCGCGCGCACCGAGTCGCCGTCGATGACGTCGGAGTCGAGGCCGAACTTCGAGGAGAGCTCGTCCCGCCACTGCGCGCGCAGCGAGGAGGGCACGAGGATGATCGCGCGCCCCTTGCCCTCCGCGGCGAGCTGGGCGAGCACCATGCCCGCCTCGATGGTCTTGCCGAGGCCGACCTCGTCGGCGAGCACGGCGCCGCCGGTGGGCAGGGCGGCGAGGGCGAACGCGGCCGCCTCGATCTGGTGCGGGTTGAGGTCGACGGAGGAGTGGGCGAGGGCGGGGGCGAGCCGGGAGGCGCCGGCGCCCGAGCGCGCGGTGAGCGCCTCCGCGGCGATGCGCTGGTGGAACGGCGTGAGCGACGCGCGGGGGGCGCGTGCACGCGAGGAGACGGCTGCGCCTGTGGAGACCTGGGACCCGCCCATCCGACCCGCCACCCTTCCCATGAAGCCCGCGGCGCGACTTCCGCCCTGTCCCGTCACCCGACCGGGACCCCGAGGGAGGGACTCTAGCACACTCGATCCCGGGCGCGGGGCGCGGTACGTTCGACCCTCCCGTGAAGTTCGTCTGCCACAGCTGCGGCAAACGCTTCGCCAGCGTGGACGAGCCGTTCCCGGGCCGCGTCTACAAATCCGCTGTGGCCGGTGTGGGACCCTCCTGACGGTCCAGGCCCCGGTCCCGTGGGAGGCGCCCGACGGCTTCGACGCCGGCGCACCGCGGGACGCCGGGGCGATGCCGTCCCTCGAGCTCCCGCTCGACGTCGTGCCGCCGGTGGAGGCCGGCCCGGCTCCGCTCCCGGGTCCCGCGCCGGGCCCGGCCGCGCGCGCCGTCGCCCCGCCGCCGCTCCCGCGCGAGGTCCCTCCGCCGGCGTCGGCCCAGGCGGTCCCCCCGGACTACGGGACCGAGGAGATCCCGATCGACCTCGGGCTCTCGGACGAGCTGCCGCTCTTCCAGCGGCGCAAGCAGGCCGCGCGCGAGCGGCGCTTGACGCTCGCCATCACCTCGGCCGCCGCCGCCGTGCTGCTGCTCATCGTCGGGCTGCTGTTCCGGGCGGCTTCGGCGGGATCCGGAGCAGGGTCCGGTTCACGATCAGGACCAGGAGGGGGAGCGTCATCCGCCGTCGCTGCACCTGCACCGGTTCCAGCTCCCGCTCCTGCTCCAGCCCAGTACCCCGCCTACCCGATGCCGACCGGAGCGGTCGCGAGACCCGCGGCCGGCCCCGTCCCCGTCGCCGCCGCGCCGCCGTCCGCCGCCCGCCCGCGACCCGCCGCGAAGCCCGCGGCGCGCCCCCCTCCGGCACCGGCTCCCGCGCCGCCGCCGACGAGCGCCCGCGTCGCGTTCGAGGGCCAGGGCGGCAAGGTCCCGGCGCCGGCCGCGCCGACCGCGGTCGACCCCGGCCTCGCGGCGACGCTCCTGCGCAAGCAGGACGCCCCCGTCCGCACCGGCCTCCCCGACCCCACCGAGCTCTCGCGCGTGCTCGACGGCCGGCGCGCGGCGCTCGATGCGTGCTTCGACTACGCCGCGACCTCGGCGGGCGGCGCCGCGTGGCAGGGGCGCTCCGCGCTGCTCCTCGTGAAGGTCGCCGGCACCGGCGCCGCGACCGCGCGGGTGGACGACCCCGCGCTCGAGCCGACCGAGATCGCCTCCTGCCTGCGCCGCACCGTCGCCCGCACGACGTTCCCGTCGTTCGCCGGCGAGCCCGTCGAGCTGCGCGCGCAGGTGGGCATCCCCCGGGAGTGAGCGGGCGCGGACGCACCGTGAATTGCGGCGGCGGGTCGCACCGAGAGAAAACCGCAGGGACGACGCAACTCTTCTAGAATCGACACGTCACCCGTCGTGTTTCCCTTGCCGCGCGCGGCGCGGGTGGTTGAATGCGCCGCATGAGAACGCTCCCTGGCGTGCTCGCGACGCTCGCCGCGCTGGCCCTCGGCTCCACGGCCCGCGCGGCGCCGCCGCGCCGAGGCATCGAGCTCGCACCGTGTCAGCTCTCCCCGCCCGGCTTCGGCGCCCAGCGCGTCGCCGCCCGCTGCGGCACCCTGGACGTGCCGCTCGTCGAGCCCGCGCCGGGCGAGGCGGTCCCCGCGGGCGCGCGCACCCTGACGCTCCGTGTGGCGGTGGCCGGGGCGGAGGGCTCCCCCGCGCCCGACGCCGTCTTCGTGCTCGCGGGCGGCCCCGGCCAGGCCGCGACCGAGGTCTACCCGCAGCTCGCGAAGGCGTTCCAGCGCATCCAGCGCAAGCGCGACGTCGTGCTCGTCGACCAGCGCGGCACCGGCGGCTCGGGCAAGCTCGAGTGCCCGGAGGTGCCGCAGCCCGCGGTGGGCCGGCCGCTCTCGCCGGAGGAGCAGCGCCGGGTGGTGGGCGCGTGCGCCGCCGCGCTCGCGAAGCGCACCGACCTCGACGCCTACGACACCGTCACCTTCGTGCGCGACCTCGAGCGGGTCCGCGCCGCGCTCGGGTACGAGAAGGTCGACCTCGTGGGCTTCTCCTACGGCACCCGCGCCGCCCAGGTCTACGCGCGGGAGTTCCCCGACCGGGTCCGCGCGCTCGTCCTGGATGGCGTCGCGCCGATGTCGATGAAGATCGGCGACACCTTCGAGCCCGACGGGCAGGCCGCGATCGAGAAGCTCGTCGGGCGCTGCGCCGCCGAGCCCGGCTGCAAGGCGCGCTTCCCCGACCTCCGCAAGGACGTCGAGGGGCTCCTCGCGAGGCTCGCCGCCGCCCCGGTGAAGGTGGAGGTCCGCGACGCGCTCACGAACGAGCCGAAGCCGCGCTCGTTCGGCGCCGACGAGCTCCGGCAGGTCCTCTTCTCCTTCGCCTACACCGGCGAGACGGTCGCGCTCCTCCCGCCGCTCGTCCACGCCGCGGCGGGCGGCGACTTCGTGCCGCTCGCGGGCGCGGTCCAGATCGTCTCCGGCGACATCGAGACGACCATCGCCCGGGCCATGCAGCTCTCGGTGATCTGCAAGGAGGACATCCCCTTCTACGAGAAGGCGCCGCCCGCGGGCGGCGGCTGGTTCGGCGCGAGGGTGCGCGACCAGTTCCTGAACCTCTGCGCCAGCTGGCCGGTGAAGCCGGTGGACGACGCGGTCTTCCGCCGGACGGTGAAGATCCAGGCGCCGGCGCTCCTCATGTCCGGGGAGGCCGACCCCGTGACGCCGCCGCGCTGGGCCGAGCTCGCGGCGCAGGACCTGCCCAGGGCGAAGCACCTCGTCCTGCCCGGCCAGGGGCACGGCGTCTTCTTCCGGGGCTGCATGCCCCGCGTCGCCGCGGCGTTCCTCGAGGCGGGGACCGCGGACGGGCTCGACACCGGCTGCCTCGAGCGCGTGCGCGCCGCGCCGCCGTTCCTCGACGCGCAGGGAGGCTCGCCGTGATCGCGCTCGCGGGGGTGAAGAAGCGGTTCGGGAAGGTGGAGGCGCTCCGGGGCGTGTCGTTCGAGGTCGCGGACGGCCAGGTGACCGGCCTGCTCGGGCCGAACGGGGCCGGGAAGACCACCGCGCTCCGCGTGCTGTACGGCGTGCTCGCGCCCGACGAGGGCCGCGCGACCGTCGACGGCCTGGATCTCGCGGCCGACCGCATCGCCGCGCAGAAGCGGCTCGGCGTGCTGCCGCACGCGCAGGGGCTCTACCCGCGCCTCACGGCGCGCGAGCACGTGCGCTACTTCGCCGAGCTGCAGGGAATGGAGGGCGCGCCGCTCGAGAAGCGCGTGGAGGAGGTGCTCGCGCTCCTCGACATGAAGGAGATCGCCGACCGCCGCACCGACGGGTTCTCGCAGGGGCAGCGGGTGAAGGTGGCGCTCGCGCGCGCGCTCGTGCACGACCCGAGGAACGTGGTGCTCGACGAGCCCACGAACGGCCTCGACGTCGGGGCGACCCGCGCTGTGCGGGCGCTCCTGAAGCGGCTGCGCGACGAGGGGCGCTGCGTGCTGTTCTCGTCGCACGTGATGCAGGAGGTCGCGCTCCTGTGCGACCGGGTGGTGGTGATCGCGCGGGGCGAGGTGGTGGCGCAGGGCACGCCGGAGGAGCTGCGCCGGGCGACGGGCAAGGAGAGCCTGGAGGACGCGTTCGTGGCGGCCATCGGATCCGAGGAGGGGCTGGGATGACCTGGAAGCTCGCACGCACGGTCTTCTGGAAGGAGCTCCGGGACGGGCTCCGCGACCGCCGCACGCTGTCGATGGCGCTCATCTTCCCGCTCATGGGCCCGCTCGTGATGGCCGGGTCCTTCTCGCTCGTCACGAAGGACGTGAAGTCGGCGATCGAGGACGCGGTGAAGCTCCCGGTCGTGAACCCCGAGCGCGCGCCGCAGCTCGTCGCGTTCCTGCGCGAGGGCGGGCTCGACCCCGTCGCCCCGCCCGCCGAGCCGGAGAAGGCGGTCCGCGCCGGCGACGTGGACGTGGTGCTCGCGATCCCGGAGACGTTCGCCGAGAACCTCCGCGAGGGGAAGCCCGCGCCGGTCCGGCTCTACGTCGACGAGTCGCGCCGGGCGGCCAAGGTCACCGCCGACCGGCTCGAGGACCGGCTCGAGCTGTGGGGCCGGCTCACCGGCGCCCAGCGCCTCATCATGCGCGGCGTGCACCCCGCCGTGGTGGAGCCGCTCGCCATCGAGAAGGTGGACGTCTCCACCGCCGAGAGCCGGGCGGCCATGCTCTTCAGCGTGATGCCGTACTTCCTCGTGCTCGCGATCTTCATCGGGGGCATGTCGACGGCGATCGACATGACCGCCGGCGAGCGGGAGCGGCTCTCGCTCGAGCCGCTCCTCGCGAACCCGGTGCCGCGCCAGGCGCTCGTGCTCGGGAAGATCGCGACCTCCTCGACCTTCTCGCTCATCGCCCTCGCCGAGACCTCCGTCGGCTTCGCGCTGCTGCCGGTCATCGCGCCCATCGAGACGCTCGGGCTCTCGTTCAAGCTCGACCCCGCGGTGGTGCTGCAGCTCTTCCTGCTCTGCATCCCGCTGCTCCTCGCGGCGAACGCCCTCATGGTCGTCGTGGCGGCCCGGGCGCGCTCGTTCCGGGCGGCGCAGAGCACGATGAGCTTCCTCATGCTCGTCCCGGCCATCCCCGGCTTCGTGCTCGCCATGACGCCGGTGAAGGAGAAGCTCTGGATGAAGCTCACCCCGGCGCTCGGCGAGCAGCTCGTGATGGTGCGGCTGCTCCGCGGCGAGCAGGTCGCCTTCCAGGACGCCGCGATGGCCATGGCCGCGAGCCTCGTGCTCGCCATCGTCCTGGTGCGCGTCGCCTCCCGCCTCTTCGAGGGCGGGAAGCTGCTCTTCGACAAGGCGTAGAGGAGGACCCACGTGAACGCCCGCCTCGTCCCTGCCACCCGCGCCCTCCAGCTCCGCTGGGGCACCCGCGCGCTCCTCGCCGCCGGCGCGCTGGGGCTCGTCTCGACGCTCGCGTCGCTCTGGGCGCTCGAGTGGATCGCCTGCGGCCTGCTCGTCGCGGGGGCGATGGTGGTCCACCTCGCGACCGTCTGCACCGCCTGCGGCCGCGCCAGGATCCTGGAGGTGCTGGCCGGGAGGGACGAGGCCTGTCAGTGCGGGGGGAGGGAAGGGTAGCTTGGCGGCCGCGGGCCGCCCGCCCTTCCGCCCTGCGGGCCACGCGCCCGGCCTGATCATCTTGGGCGGACTCCTCTGGTGGGGGTCCGCCCAGGGCTCGCTGCTCGGGCCTGCAGGCCTGGGCATTGCCGCCATCGGCATCACGCTCGTGTGGCGGGCGCTCCGCTCCAACTGTCAAACCAAGTGGTCACGGCAGGTTGGCCGCCGATATGCGGTATCCCTGCCAGTAGGGAAAACCGTCCCGACCGAAGCCCCTCCTCCGGGCTTGGTTCAAGCGCTTGAACCAGCGAATTGTTCCGCGTAACCGCCCGTCACGACTGGATAGTCACGGTGAGTCAACGGCCGTCCGTCCATGCATCGACCCGGCGAACCGGGCGTAAGCTCGACCCACTCTCCCTCTGCCCCGGGCGTGAACACGCTGCGCAGCGGGCCGTGCCCGCCGCCCGTGGCCGGCGCGGTGTTCCGACGTCCCGACCGAAGCCCATCCTCGAGCCGCAGTTCAGCCGGCTGAACTGCCGAATTATCCCGCGCAACCGCCCGTTGCGCCTCGATATTCACCGACCGTCAATACGGCGGCCCCGGCGCCCATGAAGAAGGGCGCCGCCCTCTCGGACGGCGCCCCTCGAAACCATCGGCGACCGACGGCCGGCTAGTTCCCCGCCGCCCCCGCCTTCACGCCGAGCTCCTCGAGCAGGTTCGTCGCCTTCGCGACGTTCTGCAGGGACCAGAGGAGGTACCGGACGTCGACGAAGATCGACCGGGTCGAGGCGGGGTCGAACTTGAGGTCGCTCGTGATCGACTCCCACGTCCCGTCGAACATGAGCCCGACGAACTCGCCCTTGCCGTTCATCACGGCGGAGCCGGAGTTGCCGCCGGTGATGTCCACCGACGCGAGCGCGTTCACGGGGACGTCGCCGAGCTTCGGGTCGACCCACGGGCCCTTGCCGGCGGCCTCCTGGGCCTTGATGGCCTCGCGCACCGGCGCGGGGACGTCGAACTCGGCGTCGCCGGCCTTGTGCTTCTCCATCACGCCGGCGAGCCGGGTCTGGGGCACGTAGACCATGCCGTCACGCGGCACGACGCCCTCGACGAGGCCGTAGGTGACGCGCAGCGTGGAGTTCGCGTCGGGCGAGAGCAGCCCGCCCGCCTTCGCGAGCCGCGCCTTCGCGTAGAGCGGCGCACAGCGGGAGCGCGCGCCCTCGCGGGCGTACTTCTGGGTCTCGAGCTCCTTCTCCATCGGCGCGAGCGCGATGGCGAGCTTCACGAAGCCGTCGGTCGAGCCCTGCAGGTCCTTCCGGCTCGCCTTCTCGAAGAGCTCGAGGCGGGTGGCCTTGTCGCCGAGCTTCGTCGAGGCGTAGAGGCCGTCGAGGAAGGCGTCGATCTTCTTCGCCGCCTCGTCCCTGGCCATGCCGGGCGCGAGGCCGATGGCCGCGTCCACGGCCGGGATCCGGCTCGTGGCCGGCAGCGCGGCGACGTCGGCGAGCGTGTAGCGCAGGAGCGCGCGGTCGGCGCCGACGTCGAGGGAGCGGTCGAGCCGCTCGAGCCCCTCCTTCAGCCGCGCCCAGTTGCGCTGCATGAACTCCGGCTGGCGCTCGGCGTCCGGCTTCGGGCGCTCGTCGGCCATCTTCCAGAGCGTGCGCGCGGTGCTCATGAACGAGGCGGAGCGGCCGCCCGGCGGCAGGAGCTCCACGAGGAGCGCGTCGCGCTCCCGGGTCTCGGCGCGCTTCGCCTGGATGGCGTCGATCTTCGCGATGACGTCGCCCCACTCCTTCTTCCGCCGGCCGTCGGCGTCGATCCACGCCTGGAGCGCCTTCTCCTCGCCGGCGAGCTCCCCGAGGATGCCGAGGCGCCCGGCGCCCTCGAGGACGCCCTTCATCTTCTTCATGGTGTTCGCGAGGCCCCGGACGCGGGTCGTCACCTTGATGCCGGTGGCGCGGCTCTTCGCCGAGAGGTCGGCGAGGATCGCGAGCATGTCGCCGTAGCGCCTCACGGTGCGCGGGTAGGCCCACTCCACCATGTCCTTCACCTCGGCCACGGTCTGGAGGCGGTAGGTGCGGCCCGGGTAGCCGGCCACGAGCGCGAGCTCGCCGGGGGAGATGCCCCCGGTGTTCACCGGGAGATGATGCGCCGGGCGGTAGGGGACGTTCTCCTTCGAGAACGGCCTCGACTTCCCGTCCTTGCCGACGTAGGCGCGGTAGAGCGAGAAGTCGCCGGAGTGGCGCGGCCACATCCAGTTGTCGACCTCGCCGCCGAAGTTGCCGACGTTGTTCTGCGGCGCGTAGACGAGCCGGACGTCCTCGATCTCCTGCTGGCCGATGGCGAAGTACCGGGCGCCCTCGAAGAAGGAGGCCACCGTGCAGCGCAGCCCCATCTTCTCGCACTTGCCGGTCTCGTCCTTGACCCGCTTCTCGACGAGCTTCGCGCGCGCGACGTCGTCCATGCGCGGGTCGAGCTTGCCCACGACCTCGTCGGTGACCTCCTTCACGGAGACGGTCACGTAGACGCGCGAGCCGGGCCCGTTGGAGAGCTCCTCGTCGCGGCTGCGGGCGACGTAGCCGTCCTCCACGAGGTCGCGCTCGGGCGTCGAGTTGTACTGGAGCGCGCCCTGGATGCAGTGGTGGTTCGTGGCGATGAGGCCGTCCGGCGACACGAAGGACGCCGAGCAGCCGCCGAGCGACACGATGGCGCCCATCGGCTGGCCGGTCAGGTCGGCGAAGGCCTTCGCGTCGCCCTTGAACCCGAGCGTCTGCAGGCGGCCGGCGAGGTCGGGGATCTGCTGCGGCATCCACATGCCCTCCTCGGCGCGTGTGACGGACGCGGCGGCGAGGACGGCGAGAGAGACGAGTCTCTTCAAGGGAAAGCCCTCCGGGAGAGCGGGTCGGTTAACACGGCAGATGGGAGGGAGCAAGCCGTCCTGCGTTCGTGACCCCAGCCGGCTGCGGTCAACGGTCGCGCGCCCGAGGTACGTCCCGGCGCGTCACAGGGCGCCGGTGGCCTTCGCCTCGAGGTACCCGCCCACGGCGGCGGCGGCGAGCTCCCGGGCCGGCACCGACACCACCCGGACCCCGGCGGCGGCGAGGCGGGACCGCGCCGCCTCCCGCTCGTCCAGGATCCGCTCCGCGGCGAGCCGGGCGTACGCCTCGTCGGCGGACGCGGGCCGGGTCCGGGCCGCGTCGGCGACCTCGGAGTCGGAGACGGCCGCGACGAGGACGAGGTGCGTGCGGCGGAGCAGCGCCGCCCGGGCGAGCAGCGCGGCGCTCGTGTCGGGATCGGCGAGGTCGGTGAACAGCACGACGAGCGCGCGGCGGCGCTGGCGCGCGGCGAGCGCGTCGAACGCGGCGCCGTAGTCCGACTCCTCGATCCGCGCCTCGGCGGCGTGCAGCGCCTCGGCGAGCGGCCCGAGCTGCCCGCGGCCGGAGCCCGGCGGCACGACCCGCTCGACCTCCGCCCCGAAGAGGCACCGCCCCGGCCCGGTCGCCCCGGCGCGAGGCCGCGCGCGCGAGCGCGAGGGCGGCGTCCACGGCGTGGTCGAGCTTGGTCCGGCCGTCGGCGAGCCGCGCGGAGAGGAGCCGCCCCTCGTCGACGAGCAGCCACACGGTCTGGTTCCGCTCCGGCTGCCAGGCCCTCACGACCGGCGCGCCCCGGCGGGCGGTCGCCTTCCAGTCGACCGAGCGGAGGTCGTCGCCGGAGAGGTACGGCCGGAGCGACTCGAACTCGCGCCCCTCGCGGTGGCCGCGCACGCGGTGGCGCCCGGGCTCCGCGGCCTCGGCGCCGGGGAGCGCCGCGAGCGCGCGCAGGTCCGGGTAGACGCGCACGTCGCGCGCGAGCGGGAGCAGGACGGGGCGGGCCGCGAGGCCGAGCGGCCCAAGCGCGCGGAGGTGCAGGTCCCCGAAGCGCGCGGCGCCGCGGGCGCGCGGGACGGCGTCGTAGGCGAGGGTCGCCGTCGCGCCGGCCGGGAGCACGAGCCGGGCGCGGTGGCCGGTGGCGTCGAAGCTGGCCGGGGGCGCGTCGGCGAGCTCGAGCCGGACGGCGCGGGGGCCGAGGTGCTCGATCGCGAGCTCGACCCGGTTCGGGGCGAACGCCGAGAGCGGCTCGCGCACCCGCCGCGCCGCGCGGAACGCCTCCGCGCGCGGCGCCCGCCAGGCGTCGGCGAGCGCGAGGGCGAGCACGGCCGCGTCGAGCGCGGCGAGCGCCCACGCGAGCCACGGCGCGCCGGCCGCCGCGACGGCGAGGGCGCCCCCGAGCGCGAGGAGGAGCGCGGTGCGTGGCGTGGGGACCGGCATGCCGGGCGCCCGGCTACCGCGGGACCTCGACGGCCTCGGTGAGGTCGCGCACGGCGTCGTCCGGCGTCGCGCCCTCGAGCTCGGCCTCGGGCCGGAGCACGAGCCGGTGCCGGAGCACCGGGAGGGCCGCGGTCTTCACGTCGTCGGGCGAGAGCCACTCCGCGCCCGCGAGCGCGGCCCGGGCGCGCGCGGCGGCGAGCAGCGCCACGCCGGCGCGCGGGCTCGCCCCCAGGCGCACGCGGGGCAGCTCGCGGCTCGCGCGCACGAGCCGGGCGACGTACTCGAGCACGGGCGGCGCGACCGGCACGGCGCGGGCTCGCGCGCGCAGCGCCCCGAGGCCGGCGCGGTCGAGCACCGGGCGGACGCCGGCGGCGTCGAGGTCGTGGCCGTCGAAGCCCGCGGCGGCGCGGCGGAGGATCTCCCGCTCGTCATCGGCGGCGGGGTAGTCGACGCGCACCTTCATGAGGAAGCGGTCGGTCTGCGCCTCCGGGAGCGGGTAGGTGCCCTCGTACTCCACCGGGTTCTGCGTCGCGATGACGAAGAACCCCGCCGGCAGGGCCTCGCGCCCGCCGTCGAGCGTGACCTGCCGCTCCTCCATCGCCTCGAGGAGCGCGGCCTGCGTCTTCGGCGGCGTGCGGTTCACCTCGTCGGCGAGCAGCACCTCGGTGAAGATGGGGCCGCGCCTCAGCTCGAACTCGCCGGTCTGGGCGCGGTAGACGCTCGTGCCGAGGATGTCGGCGGGCATGAGGTCCGGCGTGAACTGGATCCGGCCGAACTTCAGGTCGAGGGCCCGCGCGAGCGCCTTCGCGAGCAGCGTCTTCGCGACGCCGGGCACGCCCTCGAGCAGCACGTGGCCGCCGGCGACGAGCGCCCAGAGGAGCTGCTCCACGGGCTCCCGCTGCCCGACGACGGCCTTCGCGATCTCGTCCGTGAGGGTGTCCGCGCCCGGGGTGGCCATAGGCACGGGTCTACCACGCCCGCAGGGTCACTCGTCCCCGAACAGGAACCCCAGCCCGGCCTGGAACACCGGCCCCTTGAGCGCGAACTTCGCCTCGACGTCGGTCGGGAGCGAGCGCGACAGCGGCACGAGCGCCGAGATCTCCGGCAGGAGCCGCACGCCGGCCACGCGGAACGCGAACCCCATCGACGCGCCGGCGAAGAACACCTTGCCGGTGCCGTCCTTCGACCTCACGAGGAGGCCGGAGGCGCGCGGCGAGAGCACGAGCTGGTTGCCGCCGCCCGCGTTGAAGCCGACCGGCACCGAGAGGTGCGCCCAGCCGAAGGCGCCCTTCGACCAGGGATAGATCGAGAGGGCGGGCGCCACGGCGAGGTCGAGGCCCCGGTCGGCGGAGCGCGACCGGAGCACCTGGAGCTTCGAGCTCACCTCGTAACCGACCGGGAAGATCTTGCCGCCGACCTCGACCCTGTCCGAGACGCCGTACCGCGCGCCCATCTCGAGGCCGGGCAGCCGGTCGGAGGCGGGGGCTCCGCCTTCACCGACGGAGAAGTCGCCGAGCGAGCTCACGCCGGGGGCCACGTAGTACTGGTAGGTCCCCTCCGGGATCGTGCGCGCCGTCCCCATCGTGGAGATGGAGGGGCAGCCGGCGAGGGCCACGAGGGCACCGGCGAGGGCGAGCTTGCCGAGGCGGAGCTTCTCGAGGCGGCGCTTCTCGAGGCAGGGCTTCTCGAGGCAGGGCTTCTCGAGGCTGGGCAGGCGACGGCCGTTCATGGTCTTCGTCTTCTCCCGGTGCGCGAGGATGAGCGCTCAACCTAGCGCCCACCGCTCCCAGGGTAAAGGCGATGTGGATGTGGGTTTGTCACTTACCGCGAAGGGCGTCGTCCAGATCGGCGCACGCACGCACGACCGCGAGGAGCGCGTCCGGTCCGGGTTGCCTCGCCAGGGCGGTGCGACCCCGCTCGAACGCGGCCGCCGCCGCGGGGGAGCGGGCCTCGAGCCGGAGCGCGGCGTCGGCGTCCGGCAGCCGGGCCGGGATCCCGGCCCTCCGCTCGAGCTCCCGGCGCGCGCGCGCCCACGCGGCGCGGGCGAGCTCGCCCTCGGCGGCGGCGCGCCGGTAGAGCCCGGCGAGGGCGCGGAGGTAATCCCGCGCGGTCCGCCCGCGCCCGTCGGCGGGGGGCGGCCGGATCGCGCCGAGGCGGCGCCCGCGCGCGAGCGCGTAGGCCCCGAAGGCGAGCAGCGCCTGGCCCGCGAGCGCGCCCAGCGCGGCGGGCGGCGCGCGAGCGCCGGTGCGGGCCTCGAGCCAGCGCTCGTCGAGCGCGACCGGGCCGCGCGCGGCGAGGCGGATCAGGAGAGAGAGCGCGCCGCCCTGGGCGAGCCGCGCGTTCGTGAGGGGCTCCGGCCCCGCGAGCAGCACGACCTCGCCGCGCCCGACACGGAGCGCCGCCGCGGCGACGGCGTCGCGGACGCCCGCGATCGGCAGGGCGTCGCCGCCGGTGACGAGGAGCTGGCCCTCGCCGACGGGCAGCACCAGCCCCTCGACGAGCGGGTGGGGCGCGAGCGGGACCGCCATGCGCGCGCCGGGGGCGGGCGCGAACCGCACGCCGAGGCGCGCCTCGAGCGCGGGCTGGGGCGCGCGCCCCGCCGCGAGAACGAGCGTGCCGCCCCGCGCGGCGTGCTCGAGGAGCGCGTCGGCCTCCCGGACGTCGAGGGACGCCGCGGGCGCGGCGACCACCACGACGCCCTCGCCGGGCGGAGGCGGCGCGTCCCCGGGGCGCACCACGGGCGCCGCCACCCCGCGGCCGAGGAGGAACGCGCGCGCGGCCGCGAGCCCGGCGGGCCCCGTGTTCTCGGCCGAGGGCAGCGGATCGAGCGCGGCCGCGGCCTGCCGGCGCTGGCCCACCACGGTGCCGGCGAGCACGAGCGCGAGGGCCGCGACGATCCCGGCCGCGGCGAGCCCGCGCCTCACCGCCGCACCGCCGCGTCGATGGCGCGCGCCCGCTCCACCGCGTCGCGCGCCTCGGGCGCCCCGGTCGCCCGCCCCCCGTAGATCGCGCCGTCGAACCGGCGCGCGAGCGGCCCGAGCGGCGCCGCGAGCGCGGGGTCGCGCGCGGCGACGGCCCGGACCACCTCGGCGTTCGTGAGCGCCCGGCCGCGCGGGAGCCGCCCGGCGCGCTCGAGCGCGGCGAGCGCGGCGAGCATCGCCTCCCGCACCGCGGCGGCGTGCTCTCCCTGCGCGAGGGCGGCCTCCGCGCGCGCGAGGGCGCGGTCGGGCCCCGGGCCCACCGCGACGGCGGCCCGGTGGGCCGGGGCGGGCACCTCGCGGCCGCGCCGGCGGCGGCGCCAGCCGAGGAGCGCGAGCCCGGCCGCGGTCGCGGCGGCGCCGAGGAAGAGCGCGCGGCCGAGCCCGGCCCAGCGCTCGGCCTCGGCGCTCCCGAGCCGCTCGACGATCCAGTCCCAGGCGTCGAGGAGCAGGCGCCGGAGCGCGACGGGGTCGGCGCGGGCGCGGCGGAACTCCGGGCGGGCGAGGAGCGCGTCGAGCGCGGCCCGCTCCTGCGCGCTCGCCTCCGGCAGCGCGGGCAGGGCCGCCGCGGCGCAGTGGCCGGCGAGCACCGCGCGCAGGCGGCGCGCCGGGCCCTCCAGGGCGACGCCGCCGGCGTGGGCCCCGACGAGCTCCTCCGCGGCACGGGTGACCGCGGCGAGGGGCCGGCCGCCGCCGTCCTGCCGGAGCCGCGCGACGAGCCCGGGCGCGTCCTCCGCGAGGCCGTGGTCGTCGAGCGCGCCGGCGGCCGCGAGCGCCGCCGGGCAGCCCGGCGCGGGCCCCGGCGCGGCGGCCAGGGACAGCGCGAGGGCGGCGGCGAGCGCGGTCACCGCCCGAGCCCCGCCGCCCAGCGCTCGAGGTCGAGCCCCTCGGTGCGGGCCCGCCGCTCGAAGTAGAGGACCACCACGGCGACGAGGCTGAAGGGCTGCAGCGCCGCGCCCGCGAGCGCCTCGAAGAGCCCGAGGCCGAGCTCGAGCGGCAGCGGGAGGGGCCCGAGCGGGAGCCCGAGCGGGCCGGGCGTCCCCACGGCGCGCACCGCGATGGCGCGGGGCAGGCCCGCGATCGCGTTCACGGCGAGCACGAGGAGGAAGGTGGCGAGGAGCACGAGGGAGGCGCGCACGCCGGGGCGCTCCAGGAACGGCCCGCCGCGCGGCGGCGCCATCAGCCGGCTCGAGCGCAGGAGCGCGGAGGGGCCGCGGAGCTCGACCGCGGCGGCCGCGGGCGCGAGCACGAGCCGCACGAGCGCGACGACCAACGCGACGAGCGGGAGGAGCACCAGCGCGGCCGCGCCCACGACGAGCCCGCCGGTCGAGCCGGCCCGGGCGAGCAGCCAGGCGCCGGGGAGGGCGGCCGCGGCCGGCAGGGCGACCAGCGCGGCGCCGTGGAGGGCGGCGGCGGAGAGCACCGCGAGGGCGAGCCGGACCGCGGGCGCGCGCGGCCGGGGTCGCGGGTCGAGCGACGGCCCGACCACCACGGCGGTGACGGCCGTGCCCACGAGCTGCAGGAGGAGCAGCGCGACGAGGAGCACGGCGAGGGCCGCGCCGAGGGCGGGGAGCGCCTCGGCCGCGCGGGCGGGCGCGGTGACGAGCGCGAGCACGTCGTCGAGGCGGGCGGCCTCGAGCCGCGCGAGCGCGAGCGCCGGCGCCTCAACCACCAGCATCGCGAGGAAGAGCGCCCGGAAATGCCGGCGGGTGAGCGCGACCGACCGGTCCACCACCTGCCCGAGGCCGAGCGGCCGGATCGCGAGGTCGCGCGCCATGACCGCGCGAGTGTACCTTGACGGCGGCCGTGTCCGGGGCCATACGTCCGGACTCCGGAGGGGCGACGCGATGGCGGAGCAGCAGGGCATCCAGATCAGGCTGAACGGCGAGCTCAGGGAGATCCCCGAGGGCCTCACCGTCACGGGGCTGCTCGGGCACCTCGGCGTGAAGGCGGTCCGGGTGGCCGTCGAGCTCAACGACACGGTCGTGACGAAGGACCGCTACGAGGCGCAGCGCATCTCGAAGGGCGACTCGGTCGAGATCGTGGCCTTCGTGGGCGGCGGCGCGCCGGCCCCCGCCGACGACGGCTGGCTCCTCGGCAAGCACCGCTTCACGAGCCGCCTGCTGGTCGGCACCGGCAAGTACCCCGACTTCCCCACCATGAAGCGGGCGCTCGAGATCTCGGGCGCCGAGGTCGTCACGGTGGCGGTCCGCCGCCTCGACCTCTCGAAGACGGGGGAGCAGTCCCTGCTCGAGTGGATCCCGAAGGGCATGACGCTCCTGCCCAACACCGCCGCGTGCTTCACCGCCGACGAGGCGGTCCGCACCGCCCGGCTCGGGCGCGAGCTCGGGATGGGCGACCTCGTGAAGCTCGAGGTCATCGGCGACCGCCGCACGCTCTTCCCGGACGTGGAGGGGCTCGTGGCGGCGGCGCGCACGCTCGCGGGCGAGGGCTTCACGGTGCTGCCCTACACGAACGACGACCCGGTGACCGCGAAGAAGCTCGAGGACGCCGGCTGCGCGGCGGTGATGCCGCTCGGGGCGCCCATCGGCTCGGGCCTGGGGCTGCGCAACCCGTACAACCTGAGGATCATCATGGAGACCGTGAAGGTCCCCGTGCTCGTCGACGCGGGCGTCGGCACCGCGAGCGACGCCGCCGTCGCGATGGAGCTCGGCGCGGTCGCGGTGCTCATGAACACCGCCATCGCGGAGGCGAAGGACCCGGTGCTCATGGCGGACGCGATGCGGGCGGGCGTGGAGGCGGGCCGCAAGGCCTTCCTCGCGGGCCGCATCCCGATGAAGCTGCACGCCGCCGCCTCGAGCCCGATGACCGGGCTCATCGGGAGCTGATCCGGGACCGGGCGCGCGGGGCGAGCGAGGGGCTCAGCTCCGCGGGCGGATGAAGTAGCCGGCGCAGCGCCAGGCCGCGCCGTCCTTCACCATCGTCACGATCTCGGCGGCCTCCGGGAGCTTCTCGAGGCCGCTCGTCCAGCCGAGGACCCAGGCGTCGGCGCCCTCCACCTTCATCGGGGCGGAGCGATCGAGCGCGCGCGTGGTCACCTTGCCGAGCTGGCCGCGGACCCCCTGCGCCTGCTGCACCCAGCGCTCCTTCGTCACCTTGCCGCGGAAGAGGCCGGACGCCTCCTGCCAGGACTGCTCGTACTGGCCGGCGTCCATGAGCCCGAGCCAGGCCTCGGCGGCCTTCGCGGCCTCGGCGGCGGACGGGTCGAGCTTCGGGGCCTCGGCGGCAGGCGCGGCGGCGGAGGCGGGGGCGGCGGCCGGAGCCTCGGCGCGGGCGGCGACGGCGAGCGCGGTGAGGCCCGCGAGGGCGAGCGTGCGGAGGGTCTTCATGGGGGGCTCCTCGCTGCGGGAGGCGCGGTCAGCCCTGCGGCTGGATCCGCTGGAACGACTCGGGCACGAACCGGAAGACGCGCGAGGGCATGCCCCACGAGCCCGCCTGGAAGCCGGCGCAGATGCGCTCGTAGGCCTCGGGGTGCTGGTGGGGCTGGAACTCCTCGACCACGCCGGGCAGCGCCCAGCCGGAGAAGTCGTCGAGGTCGAGCACGAGGCGGGCCTCCCGCGTGTTCGACTTCAGGTTCATGTACGTCTTCAGGGCGAGGCCGTCGCCGTGGTAGAGCGCGAGCTTCCCGTCCTCGATGGCGTGGTGGAAGATGAACCGGGGAGAGAGGTTGGCCGTCTCGCCCACCGCCACCACCGCGACCTTCACCCCGCCCACGAATCTCCTGCAGCTCGTCGTACGGGACGCTCTCGAAGAACTTCAGCGTGTAGGGGCTGTGGTGGACGGTGTAGGTCTGCGCGCCCTTCACCGTGAAGCCGGCCCCGCCCCCGGCCGCCACCTCGACGAGGTCGGCCTCGACGACGCCGGGGCCCACGGCCCGGGACTTCACCTGGTAGCCCTGGTACTGCTCGAGCCGGGTCACGTGGACGGTGACGCACTCGCCGCGCTGCGGGGCGCGGGGCAGGGCGCCGCCGAGCTGGATGCGCAGCTCGCGCGGGGTCGGCCCGGGCGAGATGCCGCGCAGCGCGTCGATCGAGACCGAGGCGCGCGAGCCGGCGAGGCTGGTCGTGCCCATGAAGGAGAGGACCTTCTCGGCACGGACCGTGGGGAAGTGGCTCGCCTGCTTCGCCTTCTGCGCCTCGAGGAACTCGAGGAAGGACTGCAGCTCGCTCGACACGGGGCCCTCCCGTCGGCACCATGAGAAAACGGGGGCGAGCTTACGGATGGGCGTTCCGGTTGTCCACCTGATCACGGATCGGCGCGTGAACCCGGATCCGGCGGCGCGCCTCAGGCAGGCGCTCGCGCCGCTCGGCCCGGGCGGCGCGGCGGGGCGCGTGGCGGTGCACCTGCGGGAGAAGGACCTCGGGGGCGCGGCGCTCCTCGCCGCGGCGCGGGCGCTCGCGGCCGCCTGCCGCGACACGGGGGCGCTCCTGCTCGTCAACAATCGGCTCGACGTCGCGCTCGCCGCGGGCGCGGCGGGGGCGCACCTGCCGTCCGCCGGCGTGCCGCCGGCCGAGGCGCGGCGCCTGCTCGGCCCGGGCGCGCTCGTCGGCGTCTCCTGCCACGGCGCGGCCGACGTGCTCCGGGCCCGGGAGGGCGGGGCGGACTACGCCACGTTCGGCCCGGTCTTCGACACGCCCTCGAAGCGCGCCTACGGGCCGCCGGTCGGGCTCGCCGCCCTCGCGGACGCGGCCCGCCTCGGCCTCCCGCTCGTCGGCCTGGGGGGCGTGGACCCCGGCGCGGCCCCCCGGGTGATCGCCGCGGGCGCGCGGGGGGTGGCCGTGCTGCGCGCGTGGCTCGAGGGGGCCGACCCGCGGGTCGACGTCGCGGCCCTGCTCGCGGCGGGCCCCGGGGCCGTCTCGCCTTGACCGATGGTGCAGGGATCGCTACGGTCGCGCCCATGAGCCAGGCCGTCCCGCGCGGGCGTGAGCTGCTCCGCAGCGTCTCGAATCTTCTCCGAGCTCGACGCCACGAGCGCGGGCGAGCTCGAGCGCCTCGCCCAGGTCCGCGAGTACGACGACGGGGCGATCATCGCCTCGCAGGAGGAGCCCGGCGACGCGCTCTTCGTCCTCGTCAAGGGTCGGGTGAAGGTCGTGCTGTACGGCGACTCCGGGCGCGAGATCATCCTCAACGTCTTCAAGGCGCCGGGCGACTTCTTCGGCGAGATGAGCCTGCTCGACGACGAGCCGCGCTCGGCGACCCTGGTGGCGAGCGAGCCGTCGCGGCTGCTCGTCCTCTCCCGGGCCGACTTCCGCGCGCACATCCAGCGCCACCCGAAGACGGCGCTCCGCGTCCTCACCGAGCTCTCGCGCCGCCTGCGCCGCGCCGACGAGGTCATCGGCAACCTCGCGCTCCTCGACGTCTACGGCCGGCTCGCCGGGAAGCTCAAGGAGCTCGCCGAGGCCGAGGGCGAGGTGACCGAGGACGGGTTCCTCGTCCGGAGCCGCCCGACGCAGGCCGAGATCGCGGCGACGATCGGCACCTCCCGCGAGACGGTCTCTCGCGCGCTCTCCGAGCTCGCCCGCCGCGGGCACATCGTGCTCTCCGGGAAGCGGCTCGTGGTGAAGCGCAGCTTCCTCGCCCAGATGTCCGCGGGCGAGTAGCTCCCTCGACCCGGGGCGCTGCGCGCCCCCACGCCCGGGATGGTCGGGAGTCAGGACCCGAGCGCGATGAAGTACTGGTACGGCAGGAAGGCCCGCTCCTCGAGCACGCGGAGGCCGGCGGCCCTCGCCGCCTCGAGGAACTGCTCCCGCGACACCCGGTGATCGGGCGGCGGGCCGACCGGCAGGTCGCCCGCGTGGAAGTCCACGTTCACGAGCCGCCCGCCGGGCTTCAGGTGCGCCGCGAGCTCGGCGAGGTACGCGGCCGGGTCCGGGAAGTGGTGGAAGGTGTTCACGACGAGGATGACGTCGACGGGCTCCGGCGGCACGCCGCGGCCGTCCTCGGCGAGGTGGATGGCGACGTTCGCGAGGCCGGCCCCCCGCGCACGCTCGGCGAGGAGCGCGGTCATCCGCGGATCGGCGTCGATCGCGTGGACCCGGCCGCCGGGCGAGACCGCGCGGGCCATCCGGAGGACGAACACGCCGGGCCCCGGGCCAATCTCGCAGGCCACCGCGCCGGGCCCGAGGCCCAGCGCCCCCACGACGAGGTCCGGCTTCTGCCAGCCGTCGCGCTCCGGGTCGAGGAGCTTCCCGAGGTAGGCGTCCCAGTGCTCCGGGTTGCCGTGCCGGTCGCGGTGCTCGTGGTCGTGGTCGCGCATGATCTCGAGAGCCCCTGCACTCCGTCAGGGGTTCCGCTATATTGCCCCGCCCATGGCCGTGCCCGTCTACGAGATCTCGAAGGACTTCGTGTTCAGCGCCGCGCACCAAATCCGCTTCCACGGCGGCAAGTGCGAGCGGCTCCACGGGCACAACTGGCGCATCCGCGTCCACGTCCGGGCGTCCGAGCTCAACCGCATCGGCATGGTCATCGACTTCGCCGACCTCCAGAAGCTCGTCGCCGAGGTCGGTTCCCGCTTCGACCACCAGAACGTGAACGAGATCCCGCCGTTCGACCAGGTGAACACCACCGCCGAGCTCCTCGCGAAGTTCTTCCACGACGAGGTGAACGCGCGGCTGCAGACGTCCGAGGGCGGGCGGGTGCGGGTGTCGAAGGTCGACGTGTGGGAGAACGAGGGCTCCCTCGCCGTGTACCGGGAGGAGTAGCTGTACGCGGAAGCGCAGCTTCCGCGTACCTGCTTCGAGGTTCCAAACGCCCAAGCAGGTGCCGAAGCCTGAGGCCCCGTAGGCCCGCAGGGCCCGCCGCCCTCACACCCTGCCCCTCGCGCGCGGCACGCCCGCAGGTGCGCAACCGTCGCCTCGCGCGAAAACCCGCCCGTGCGCGCCGCTCCCACGTGAACGCCCCGTCAGCCGCCCCGGAAAAAGAGGTGAGGACCGGACCGACGCACCGTCCGTGAACGCTCCGGGACGTCGCGCGCGCGGGGGTCGAACGCGCCTTCAGGTGGCGGCGCGTGCGACGGCGCCGGAGCGCTCCCGCCGTGGCCGCACACCGACGACCCGCGCCCTCGGGACGCCGGAGGGCGGGCGCGCCGCGGGCGCGAGAAAAGCCGGGCGTGGCAGCGCCGCCCACGTGAACACGGTTGCAGGGGACGGGGGCGATGGGGGGAGGCGAGCCGATAGCGCCTCCCCCGCTTCACTTGAGGTACGTGGTCTGCACCGCCTCACCCGCCGAGGTCGCCCGCTCGACGGTGGCGGCCCCCTGCTCGGCCTTCCTCGCGAAGTCGATCACGTCCTTCGGCGCGGCCGGGGCCGGCGCGGAGGCCGGGCGCGGGGCGTCGTCGGCGAGCGCCTGCGCGACGTAGGAGGCCACGAGCTTCTCGCGCACCCGCCCGAAGAGGCGCGGCGACGCGAACCACTCCACCGCCACCACCTCGCCGTCGATCGCGACCGCGAGGCCGGCGGCCTGCGGGTCGCGGGCGAGCGCCTCCGAGAGCTCGCGCGCGACCGGCCCGGCCTCGCCGGAGAGCTTCCGCGCGGCGGCGCGGTAGGTGCCCGAGCTCGTCTGGGTGCCGAGCTTCCGGTTCGAGCGCGCGACCTCGTCCCACACCTGCTGCTGATCGCCCGCGAGCGCCGTCTTGCGCAGGCCGGGGGGGACGAGGGCGCCGCCGCTCTCGAACGCGCGCCCGCCGCTCCAGCGGCCGTGCTCGACGCAGTAGACCGGCACCGGCTGGCGCGAGCGCGGCGGCAGCACGAGCGAGCGCCCCACGATCCGGTCCTGCTTGCCTCCGAGGAGGAGCTCGCCGGCCATGAGCAGCACCGGCCGGTCGCCGTCGTTGTGGACCTGGAGCGCGTTCACGTCGCCGCCCGCGCCCGCCTCCTCGACCCGGACCACCTTCGCCCGGCTCGCCTCGTCGAGCGTGAGCGGCTCCGCCCCGGCCGTCCCCGCCGCCGGGCGGACGGAGAGCGGGAAGACCGAGAGGTTCCCCTTCGTGATGGGCGCGCCCACCGAGACGCCCTCCGCGAGGGCGGCCGCGGGCGCACCCTTCGCCTGCGGCGCCGCGAGGAGCAGCGCCAGACCGACTGCCGTGATCATCATGTGAGCCTCCCGCGGCCAGGGACCGCGCTGTCGGGTGGAACGCACGGCCGCCGGCCGGGATCTGTCGCCCGCGCGTCAGCCCCCCGAGGTACGTTCCGGCGTCGTGTCCGCGCTGGTCCTCACCTCCACGCCGCTCGCCGCGGCGAGGGCCGCGCGCCGCCTGTGCGACGCGGAGGGCGGGGTGCTGTTCGGCCCGGCCGTCACGACCCTCGACCGGCTCGCGGGCGCGTTCCTCGCGGACGCCGGGGACCGCCGCCCCGTCCTGACCCCCCTCGCGTTCCGCCTGCTGGCCGCCGAGGCGGGGCGCGCCGCGGGCGGGCCGCTCGCCGGCGTCCGGGCCGAGGACGGGCACGGCGCCGGGCTCGCCGCGGCGCTCGCCGAGCTCCGCCTGGCGGAGCTCTCGTCCGACGAGGCCCACGCGGCGGCGCTCCTCGTGGAGGGCGCCGCCCGGGAGCGGCTCCTCGCGCTCGCCGGTGCCCTGGCGCGGCTCGAGGCGCGGCTCGCGGAGCTCTCCGCCCTCGACGAGGCCGCCGCGGTCCGGGCCGCCGCGACCCTCGCGCGGAAGGCGCCGCTGCCCGGGCAGCCGGGCCGCCTCGACCTCCTCGTCGTGGACGGGCTCTCGGAGGCGGGGCCGGCCGCGACCGACCTCCTCCTCGCCCTCGTCGCGCGCGCGGGCCGCACCCGGGTCGAGCTGCCGTACTTCCCGGATCGCCCGGACCTGTCGGAGCCCGCGGAGCGGCTCCTGCGCCGGCTCGAGGAGGGCGGCGGGCCGAGGGGGGCGGGCGCGCCGGCCATCGTCCTGCGGCACCTCGAGGACGGCCGCGCGCCGCGGCTCGCGGCGCTCCTCGCCGCCTTCCACCCCGGCGCGGCGCAGGCGGGGCCCACGGCGCGACCGCCGGTGGGGGACCCCGGCGGCGCCGGCCTCGTCGCCGCCCTCGCGGCGGCGGGCGAGGAGGACGAGCCCGAGGCCATCGCGCTCGCGGTGCAGCGCCAGCTGGAGGCCGGCCTCGCGCCCGGCGACGTCGCGGTGCTCTCGGCCTCACCGCGGCGCCTCGCGCGGCCGCTCGCGCGGGCGCTCCGCGCGCGCGGGATCCCGTTCGCGCCCGGCCGCGGGGCGCCGCTCGCCGAGAACGGCGCGGTCCGGGCCGCCCTCGCGGTGCTCGGCGCGGCCGGGGGGCTCGATCGCGCGGCGCTGGAGCGGATCGTCGCCTCCACGTACCTCGCGGCCTCCTGCGATCCCGGCGCCCGCTCACCGGTCGCGCTCGCGGCCCAGCTCGACGCGGCCGGGGCCATCGAGGGGCGCGGCGACCCGGCGGAGGCGCTGCGCCGGCGCGCGGCCGCGCTCTCGCCGGGCGCGGTGCGGGCGCGCACCGCTGCGGCCCGCGCCCTCGACGCCGCCGAGCACGGGGTGGCCCTCGCCCGCGCGCTCTCGGCGCCGGCCACGCCGCGGGCCCACGCCGCGCGGCTCGTCCAGTTCCTCGACGCCTCGGGCCTGCGGCGCAGGGCGGCGCACGCGGGCGTCGAGACCGCCGCGGCCGACCTCGCGGCGCTGCGGCGGCTCGAGGAGGCCGCCGACGGCGTCGCGCGCGCCGCCGGGCTCGCCGGCCGCGGGGCGGCCCCGATGCCCGCCGCGGACTTCGCGGCCCTGCTCGCGATCGCGGTCGACGAGGCCTCCGCGCCGGTTCCGCCGGGGCCGGCGGCGGGTGCGGTGGAGCTCTGGTCGCTCGAGGAGGCGCCGGTGCTGTCGGTGCGCGGCGTCGTCCTCGCGGGCTGCGGCCGCGGCTGGCCGGCGCCGGCCGGCGCCGAGCCGGTGCTGCGCGATCCCGAGCGCGCCGCGCTCGCCCGCGCCGCGCGGCGACCGCTGCACCTCCCGCTCGCCTCGGGCCGCCGGGCCCGCGCGCTGCACCGCGCGTTCGCGGCGATGGCGGCGGCGCGCGACGCGCTCACGTTCACCTGGGCCGCCCCGGGGCCGGCGGGCGCGGCCGGGCGCGACGGCCCGCTCGCGCCGGCGGTGGCCGAGGCGCTCCTCGCGGTGGGCGTGACCCTGCCGCGCGGCCCGGAGCCCCGGCCCCGCCGCGCGCCCGGCCCGCGGGCGCTCGCGCGCGCCGCGGTGGAGGCCGAGCGCCGGGCCGCGCTGCCGGGCTCCGCGTACGCCGGCGCGGTCCGCGGCCGCGCGCTCGAGGTGCTCCAGGCCGCGCTCCCCGAGGCGTGGTCGCCCTCGCAGCTCGAGAAGTACGCGGAGTGCCCTTTCCGGCTCCTCCTCTCGCGCTTCGTGCGCCTGCCGGACGACGACGCCCCGGACCTCGACGCCTCGGCGCGCGACGAGGGCTCGCTCCTGCACCGCGCGCTCGAGCCTCTTCCACCGGGCGCGGATCGCGCGCGCGGCCGGGCCGCTGCGCGGCGACGACGCCGAGCGCGCGGACCTGCGCGCCGCGCTCGACGCCGCGATCGCGGGGCTCGAGGGGGAGGGGCGGGCCGGCGATCCCGCGGCGTGGACCGGCCGCCGGGAGGTGCTCGCCGCCCGCCTCGAGCGCCACCTCGAGGCGGAGGCCGAGGCCGCCGACGCGCTCGTGCCGGTCGCGGTCGAGCACCGGTTCGGAGGGCGCCGCCCAGGCGCGGGCCCGGAGCGCGCGCCGCTCGAGCTGACCGCGGGCGGCGTGACCGTGCGGCTCGAGGGGCGCATCGACCGGGTCGACGCGTCGCCGGGCCGCCTGCGCGTCGTCGACTACAAGGGCGGCAAGAGCGACGGCCGGGTGGACCACGGCGCGCTGCTCGACCCGGAGACCTGGGGCGAGTCGAGCTTCCAGGTCCCGACCTACCTGCTCGCGGCCGCCCGCGACTTCCCGGGCCGCGCCGCGCTCGAGGCGCGCTACGCCTTCCTCCGGTCGGCCGACGCGAAGGGCGAGGCCTACGAGGTGCGCGAGGGCGCCCCCGCCGGCGCGGAGGCGTTCGCCGGGAAGGTGGTCGGCCTCGTGGGCCGCATCCGCGCGGGCGCGTTCCCGCAGGTGCCGGGCGGCTGCGAGACCTGCCCGTGGCCCGCGGTCTGCCGGCCGGAGCGGACGGCCGCGCCGCCCGCCGAGGGGCCGGGGGAGGGGCCGTGACGGTCCGCTGGAGCGAGGCGGCGCTCGCGCTCTTCGAGCTCTCGGCGCCCACCGCGGTCTCGGCCGGCGCGGGCTCGGGCAAGACCACCGCGCTCGTCGAGCTGTGCGTGCGGCTCCTCTCCGGTGAGGCGCTCGGGACGCCGTGCGACCCCGGGGAGCTCGCCGCGATCACGTTCACGGAGCGCGCCGGCGCGGAGCTCGTGGAGCGGCTCCGGGCGGCGGTGGCCGCGCGGGCGGCCGCGAGGCCTCCGGAGTCCGCTCATCCCGAGCGTGGGGCCGCCGCAGGCGGCCCGGAGTCGAGGGACGCCTGGCACGAGCGGCTCGCCGGGCTGGACCGGATGGCGGTCGGCACGATCCACGGCTTCTGCGGCCGGCTCCTGCGCGAGCACGCGCCCGAGGCGGGCCTCGACCCGGACTTCGCGGTGCTCGACGAGGAGCGCACCGCCGCCTGGATCGCCGCGGCCGCGCGGGCCGCGGTCATGGCCGCGCTCGACCGCGGCGATCTCGAGGTGCGCGCGCTGGCGGCGCGCGACGGCGTCGGGGCCCTCGCCGCGTCGATCGTCGCGCTCGTCCGCGCCCGCGCGACCCGGGGCGAGCAGGGCGCCCCGGAGCCCGCGGTCGCGGAGCCCGCGCCCGCGCTCGCGGCGCGCGAGGCCGCGCTCGCCGCCGGCGCGGCGCTCGCCGGCGCCGGCGTGGGCGTCTCCGCCGCGGTCCAGGCCGCCCTCGCGGCGCTCGGCCCGGAGGACCGCGCGGGGCCGCTCGAGGGGGCGACGCTCGCGCGCGTGGAGGGGCTGAAGCTCGCGTCGAAGGGCGGCCGGCTGTCCGGGGACGGGAAGGCCGCGCGCGACGCGCTCGGCGCCGCGGTGGACGCGTGGCTGCGGGGCGCCGCCGACGCCCGGGGGCTGCCCCAGCGCCGCGCGCTCGCGGCGCTCGTGGCGGACGGCGAGGCGCGCTACGGGGCCCGGAAGGCGGCCGCCCGCGCGGTCGACTTCGACGACCTCCTCCGGCTCGCGCGCGACCTCCTCCGCCGGGATCCGGCGCTCCGCGCCGAGCTGCGCGGGCGGTACCGGGCGCTGCTCGTCGACGAGTACCAGGACGTGAACGCGGTCCAGCAGCAGCTCTTCGATCTCCTCGGGGGGCTCGGCGCCCCCCGCCCCGCCGGTCAAAGCCCGTCGGGGCCCCACCCCGGCAGCATCGCGCCCGCGGGTCCGATCATGGTCGCGGTCGGCGACGCGAAGCAGTCGATCTACCGGTTCCGGGGTGCGGACCTCGGCGTCTTCACCCGGCTGCTGCGCCGCTTCGAGGCCGGCGAGGGGCGGGTGCTCCACCAGTCGGAGAACCACCGCTCGGCGCCTGCCGTCGTCGACCTCGTGAACGCCGTGTTCGAGCGCACGATGCGGGCACCGGCGGGCGAGGCCCCGCGCGACGACGAGCTCGCCTTCGCGCCGAGCGACCGGCTGGTGCCGCGTCGGCCCGAGGGGGCGCGGCCCGCGTGCGAGCTCCTCGTGGACGCCGAGGGCGGCAAGGCCGCCGAGCTGCGCGCCCGCGAGGCGGAGGCGATCGCCCGCCGCGTGCGCGCGCTCGTCTCCGGCGCGGGAGGGGCGCTCGTGCGCGAGCGCGGCGCGGACGGGGTGGAGCGGGCGCGCGCGCCGCGGCCGTCGGACGTCGCGCTGCTCTTCCGCCGGCTCACCGAGGTGGACGTGTACGAGCGGGCGCTGCGCGCGGCGGGGATCCCGTTCCGCGTCGCGCGCGGGCAGGGCTTCTACCAGGCGCCGGAGGTCCGCGACCTCGGCGAGCTCCTCGCGGCGCTCCTCGACCCGGAGGACGCGGCCGCCTGGGCGGCGCTCCTGCGCTCGCCGCTCTGCGCGGTCACCGACGGCACGCTCTTCCTGCTCGCCCGGGGCGGCCTCGGCCGGCTCGGCCGGGAGGGCGCCGCGGCCGTCCGAGCCCGGGTGGAGGAGGAGGCGGGGCCCGGTGCGGTGCCGGACGACGAGTGGGACCGGCTCGGGGCGCTCCTCGACACGCTCGCGGCGCTCCGGCCGCTGCGCGACCGGCTGCCGGTGCACGAGCTCCTCGCGCGCGCGGTCGAGGTCCTCGAGCTCGACGCGGCGCTCCTCGCGTCCCCCGGCGGCGAGCGGCGGCTCGCGAACGTCCACAAGGCGCTCGCCCTCGCGCACCGCTTCCACGACGACGGGGGCGGGGCGCTCGAGCTCTCGCGCCATTTGAGGACCATGGCGGAGCGGCCGCCGCGCGAGCCGGAGGGGGACCTCGAGGCGGGCGACGCGGTGGCGCTCCTCTCGATCCACCAGGCGAAGGGGCTCGAGTGGCCGGTCGTCTTCGTGCCGGACCTCGGGGCGCGGCCGATCCAGGACCGGCCGCGGCCGCTGCTCGACGCCGAGGGAAGGCTGTGCGCGCCGCTCGTCGATCCGCTCGCGGACGCGGTGCGGACGACCGCCTCGCTCGAGGCCGCGCGGGCCGCGGACCGCCGGTCGGCGGCGGCGGAGTCGAGGCGGCTCCTGTACGTCGCGATGACGCGGGCGCGGGACCACCTGATCCTGTCGGGAGAGGCGACGAAGGGGTCGGGGCAGGAGACGTGGAGGGCGATCCTCGAGGGCGCGCTGGCGGACGTCGCAGAGCATGAGACGTTGGTGAGGAGGGTCGCGACGGGGCAGATGGAGCTCGGAGGAGCAGCTCCCGAACCTGCTCCCGCTCCTGCTCCCGACCCCGCTCCCGGTCCCGATCCTGCTCACGCTCCCGATCCCGATCCCGATCCCGATCCCGGTCCTGCTCCCGTTCCCGTTCCCCCCGCTCTCCGCATCGCAGTCACCTCTCTCTCCGACGCCTTCCGCTGCCCTCGCCGCCATCACTTCGCCCACGTGCTCGGCCTCGCCGAGCCACGGGGCGTGTCCGGCATGCAGCCGGGCGACGATCCCGGGCGCGCGACCGTCCGCGGCACGCTCGCGCACGCGATGCTCTCCGAGGCGGACCTCGCGGCGCCGCCGCTCGAGCGGCGGGCCCAGCTCGCGGCGGTCGCGGCGCGGCGCGGGCACGACCCGGAGGCGCGCGGGGTGAAGCGGATCCTCGTCGAGGTGGCGCGCTTCCTCGACTCCGCCGCGGGGAAGGAGCTCGCGAAGGCGGCGCGCGCCGGGCGCCTGCGCCGCGAGGTGCCGTTCCTGCTCCGGCTCGACGGTGAGCCGGGCTCGAAGGCCGGCGCCCTCTACCTCGACGGCGCGATCGACGCGCTCCTCGCGCGCGAGAAGGGCGAGGTGTTCGTCATCGATTACAAGTACGCGCTCCCGCGGCCGGGCGCGGCGGAGCGGTACCGCTTCCAGCTCGCCGCGTACGCGCTCGCCGCGGCGCGGGCGCACCCGGGCGCGAAGGTGCGCGCGGCGATCGTGTTCCTGCGCGGCGACCACCGCGTCGTCGAGCTCACGCCGTCGGCGGCCGAGCTCCGCGCGTTCGAGCGCGACGCACCGCGGCTCGCGCGGCTCGCACTGGGAGGCGAAGTGCCGACGGCGGGTGCGCTGGGACGCTCGGTGGAAACCTGCCGCTCGGAGGGGTGTGGCTTCGTCCCGCGGTGCCACCCCGTGAGCGGCTGACGCGCGGGTCGGCCCTGCGGCGATGCGACCGCGTCCGGACCTCGGCTTTTCTCTTGCCGGGGCTCCTTGCGTGTCCGTAGATTCGCACCGGCCCGACATCCCCCCGTTCCGGTGGGGCACTCGAACAAAGCCTGGAGGAAGTCATGCAGGAGCGTACGACCGCGCGCGTGAAGGAGATCCTGTCCTGGTACGACTCGGACAGCCCTGGCACCCGCGCCAACCTCTACCGCCTGCTCATGACCGGCACGCTCGCCGGCACGGGCAAGCTCGTCATCCTGCCCGTCGACCAGGGCTTCGAGCACGGCCCCGCGCGCTCCTTCGCGAAGAACCCGGCCGGCTACGATCCCGAGTACCACGTGCAGCTCGCGATCGAGTCCGGCTGCAACGCATACGCGGCGCCGCTCGGCTTCATCGAGGCGATCGCGCACAAGTACGCCGGCCAGATCCCGCTCATCCTGAAGGTGAACAACTCCGACTCGCTCTCGAAGCTCGGCGGCGCGCCGATCTCGGCGGTGACCTCCTCGGTGAAGGAGGCGGTCCGCCTCGGCTGCGCGGCGATCGGCTACACGATCTACCCGGCCTCCGACGC
Organism: Anaeromyxobacteraceae bacterium; assembly: GCA_047602405.1. Lineage (GTDB taxonomy): Bacteria > Myxococcota > Myxococcia > Myxococcales > Anaeromyxobacteraceae > Anaeromyxobacter. Next base: position 2,723,534 of record JASGHJ010000002.1, on the reverse strand, counting down.
CCGGAACACGCAGTACGAGGCGCTGCGCGCCCTGACCGAGGAGGCGAAGCAGGCCGGCCTCGCGGTCGTGGTGTGGAGCTACCCGCGCGGCACCGGCGTGTCGAAGGACGGCGAGACGGCCATCGACGTCGCGGCGTACGCGGCGCAGATCGCCTGCCAGCTCGGCGCGCACATCGTGAAGGTGAAGCCGCCGAAGGCGTTCCTCGAGCAGGCCGAGGCGAAGAAGGTCTACGAGGAGCAGAAGATCCCGACCTCGACGCTCGCCGAGCGCGTGAAGCACGTCGTGCAGGCCGCGTTCAACGGCAAGCGCATCGTCATCTTCTCGGGCGGCGAGGCGAAGGGCGCCGACGCCGTGCTCGAGGAGATCAAGGGCCTCCGGGACGGCGGCGCGTTCGGCTCGATCATGGGCCGCAACGCCTTCCAGCGCCCGAAGGCCGAGGCGCTGAAGCTGCTCGCCGACGTCATGAAGATCTACCAGCCGTGAGGCGGTAGGTCGCGCGCCACGGTCGTGCCGACCCGGGCCCCCGTGGGGGGCCCGGGAAGGGTTTCAGCCCCACGGGGCGCGTGCGTTCGGTGAGAAACGCACGGAACATGCCAGCCGACGTGCCTTTTCCCTTGCCTCGAAACGCGGGCGGGGTTTATAGGGCGTTACCTTTTGCGAATCGCGTACTTCGGCGGTGCACACGCACCGCCCGGGTAGCGAGGACACCGGGGCATACTCCATGAGGCTTTACCCGAAGGTCATCCCGACGATCGCCCGAGAGGTCGTGCAGACCCTCATGCAGGACGGCGACATCGAGGTCGAGACCCTCCGCATCTCGGACGCCGAGATGGACATGGCCGCCATCATGAAGGAGTACCTCGCGGCCGAGGAGCGGGTGAACGCGGCCACGCGCGAGGCGCTCGAGCGCCGCGGCTACGACCAGTCCCGGTTCAACCAGGTGAAGCGCGAGATGGCCGACGTCCGCGGCTTCAAGATGGGCGACGAGGGCATCGAGTACGTCATCGGCCAGATGATCGAGTTCCTGCTCATCTCCAGGAACGTCGAGGAGGTCTACTCCGACGACCACTCGATCCGCCGCAAGGTGAACCAGATCTTCAAGAAGCACCTCGACGTCGACGACGAGATCGATCGCGAGGCGCGCGCCCGCCTGAAGCACCTCCAGGAGGGCACGGCCGCCTGGGACATCGAGTACCAGAAGACGATCGAGCTGCTCCGTCGCTCCCGCGGCCTGATCTCGAGTTTCACGGGGGGCGTAGCCCCCCGCCCCGACCAGCGGAGCTGGATCGGGGCCCCACCCCCGGATGTGCTCCGCTTCGCTTCGCACGGGGGGCGTAGCCCCCCGCCCCGACCAGCGGAGCTGGATCGGGGCCCCACCCCCGGATGTGCTCCGCTTCGCTTCGCACGGGGGCGTACCCCCGCCTCACGGGGCGGAGCCCCGCGGGGCCCACCCCGGCAGCGAGGCCTCCGTGGACGACGGCCGCTCCCTGACGACCTCTCGGCGTCTCGCGGCGCCGCCCCATCGCGTCCTCGCCGCCTTCGTCGATCCCGCCCGCCTCGCGCGCTGGTGGGGGCCGAAGGGCTTCACGAACACCTTCGAGGTCTGCGAGCCCAGGCCCGGCGGTGCGTGGCGCTTCACCATGCACGGTCCGGACGGGAAGCACTTCCCGAACGAGAGCCGGTTCGTGCGCGTGGACCCGGACCTGGTCGTCATCGAGCACCTGAACGCGCCGCCCTTCGTGCTCACCGTCGCGCTCGCCCCCGAGGCGGGCGGCACGCGGCTCACCTGGACCCAGGCCTTCCCGACCGCGGCGCTGCGCGACCAGCTCGCCGCGTTCGTCGAGCCCGCGAACGAGCAGAACCTCGATCGCCTCGAGGCCGAGGTCGCGCGGACGGAAAATTGACCCTCGATATCGCTGGATTACGCTCGTCCCCTGGGTTCGGTACGGGGAAGGAGCGGGCGTGGGCGGCGGGCGGGTCAACCACCGGGGCATCCGGGGCAGCGCGGCGCTGACGACGGCGCGGGTCGATCCCGCGGCCGTGCCCGCCGAGCGCCTCGAGGCCGGCGAGATGCGCCGCCTCCCCTTCGGCGGCGAGCTGCTCGGCGCCGTGCGCGTGCGCGCCGCCTACGCGCCCATCCCGCTCGAGGCCTTCGACGATCTCTCCCGCCGGCTCCGCGCCGAGGAGCAGGCCGCGTACCTGCAGCTGCTGCGCCTCTCGTGGGGCGAGGGGCGGAACTTCTGCCGGATCGCGAAGCGCGACCTCGAGGCCCGGCTCGGCCTCTCCGAGCGCCGCCTGCTGCGCGTGCTCGACGCGGTCGTCGCCGCCGGGCTCGCGCGCCCCCTCCACCGCGACAACCGCGGCACCCTCTGGCGCGTGCTCCTGCCGCGCGAGGCCGACGGCGCGCCGCTCGGCGACGACGTCCTCTCCGGTCGCGCGGTGCTCGAGGCCCTGCCGCCGCCGCCCGTCGCCGCGCGCGTCGCCGCGTCCCCGGCCGCCCCGCCGCGCCCCCGCCGCCCGGCCGCGCCCGACGAGGCGCTCGCCCGCGCGCTCGCCGAGGCCCGCGGCGCCACCGATCCCGACGGCCTCGCCGCCGCCGCCCGCGAGGTCCGCGAGCTCGTCGCCGAGGGCCAGAGCCCCGCACGCATCCACGCCGCCATCGAGGCCGTCCGCCGCCGCCGCGCGGCGCGGGAGGCCGGAGGAACCGCATGAGCCACAAGACCGCCGCCGCCGTCGCCCGCGCCGTCCAGTCCGTCCAGGCCACCCTGGCGACGACCGCGGTGCGCCCCGCGCCTCGCGCCGCGCCGGCCGCGCCCGCCCTCGGCCCGGTGGAGGCGCTGCGCCAGCGGCTCGCCGACAAGAGCGCGCGCGAGCACGTGGTGCTCGACTTCCTCGAGGACGACCTCGCCGAGGCCCGCGCCGCGCTCTCCGCCGTCGCCGCTTACGTCGCGAACGTGGACGCCGCGCTCCGCGATCCGGAGCCGTCGCAGGGCCGCTTCCTCTCGCTCGCCATCGGCGGCGCGCCCATCGAGAAGATGGAGGCGCTCTCGCAGACGCTCTCGTCGCTGCGGCGCCGGCTCGCGCAGGTCGCCGCGCGGATGTAGCCCTCCCTCGACTCCGCCTCCCCTCGTCTCCGCCCCCGCTGCGCGGGGGCCACGCTCGGGACGTGCGGACCTTGGCGGGAGGCTACGCTCGGGACATGCGGTCGAGGATCACGGAGTCCGGATCGAGGTGAGCGTCACGCTCGCCGGCCCGATGTCGAGGTCGGCCACCGCCGCGACGAGCAGCCGCCGGGCGTCGCGCGAGAACCACAGGTGCACCTCGTAGGCCTTCGCGCCGGCGCGCCCGTCGGCGCGGCGCCCGGTGAGATCGACGCGCACGGTGTCGAACTTCCCGGCCGGGGTCTCGACCCGCTCGCGGTCCGGCGCGACGGTCGCCTCGACCCGCCAGTAGCGGCCCCGGCCCACGGCGTCGAAGCAGAACCGCTCGCCGGCCTCCAGGCGCGCCGCGCGCAGGAGGAAGACCGTCGAGACGGGATCGAGCACGTCACCCCTCCGCTCGAAGCGCGACGTCCCCCGCTGGTCGCCGGTGACGCTCTCGAGCGCGACCTCCGCCGCGGGCGGGCGCAGCTTCGCGTCGGAGGAGCGGTGGACGCCCCCCTCCTCCGACTCGTCGCGGTAGCGTTCGGGGAGCAGCGTCGCGGCCTCCACCCAGGAGAGCCCCACGGCGGCGAGCTTCTTCAGCGATGAGACCTGCGCGGTCGTCCGGGCGCGCGCCTTGAGCGGGACGATCTTGCCCGCCGACATCGGCCGGCCGACCGCGAGCTCGAGGTCGCCCGCCTTCACCATGCCGAGGAGGTCGAGGTCGTAGGTGAGCGTCTCACCGGTGCGGAAGGGCCGGGCCCCGGGCGCGGGCTGCGGCGGGCCGCACCCGCCCGCGAGGGCCGCCGCCAAGAGCGCGGCGGCGATCACCGGCTCACCTCGCCGTGCGCGCCGCGAGGGCATCCGCGAGCGCGGCCCGCTCGGCGAGCCAGGGCCCGGGCCGGCGCTCCCAGCCGCGCGCCGAGGGCACGAGCCGCGCGAGCGCGGCGTCCACCTCGGCCGAGAGGCCGGCCTCCCGCGCGAGCGCGAGGAGCTCCGCGTCCTCGAGGGCGTCCCGGATGACCTTCAGCCGGATCGACTCCACCGGGAAAGGGTGCTCCCCGCCCAGCGCGTCCGGCCGGCCCGGGTAGAGGAGGGTGCCGTCGCCGTTGCCGGCGAACGCCCTCGGGTCGCGCCACGGATCGCGGGTCCACGCCTGGAGCATATCGTAGTAGAGCGAGCCGGAGAGGCCGCGGACCACGCCGAGCCACGTCACCGCGCGCGCGGCGGTCCCCGGACGGTCGATCACGTACCCCGGCCAGCCGGAGAACTCCTTCTGCATCGCGGCCCGCACCCGGCCGCCGGCCGGCAGCTCGTCGCAGCCGTGCGAGTAGCAGGACGTGTACGAGAAGGAGGCCGCGCCGGGCCCGGCCGCGGTCGCGAGCCGCTCCTGCGGCGCCCAGGCGTCGACGACGGCGGCGAGCGCGGGCGTGGGCGGCGCGGTGACGAACACCCGGATCCCCGCCGCGTGCGCGAGCCGGGCGCGCCGGCGGAGCTCCGGCAGGTCGGAGGGCCGGGGCTCGTCGAGCACGTAGAGCCACAGGCGGTCGGCCCAGCCGCGCGCCTCGAAGTGCCGGCGCCACGCGAGGAGCGTGGCGGCGAGGTCGGCCTCCGGCCCGTCCCAGACCTTCCCCGGGATGCGCACCTCGGCGAAGCCGCCGCGCACGCCCGGCACGAGCGTGCCGTCGAGCACCGGCGCGAGCTCGGCGTCGAGCGGCGTCCAGTCGAGCGCGCAGCGCGCCGCGGTGCAGTCGCCCCAGGGTGGATCGGCGGACAGGACGTAGGGCGAGAGCCGGTGGCGGAGCGCGGCGGCCGCGAGGGCCCGGGCCACGGCGACGTCGTCGGGCGCGCCGAGCGCGCGGGTCCCGAGGCGCGTCGAGAGGCCCGCCGCGGCGACGAAGGTCGGGGTCGGAGGGAGCGCGAAGGGCCAGACCCGCACCCTCACCGGCACGCGCGCGAGCGGCGCGTCACCGTCGGTCAGCACGACCTCCCCGGCGTAGCCGCCCGGCCGGGCGGCGGCGGGCACGCAGACCTCGACCCAGACCGCGCCGAGCCGGCCGGGCTCGAGGCGCACCGGGAACGCGCGCCGGGCCTCGCCGAAGTAGGGGTCCCGCGCCGGGACGAGCGGGTCCGGCCACTCGCCGGGCTCTCCCTCGGGGCCGGAGCCGCGCGCGAGCCGGATCGTCGCCACGCGGTAGAGCGTGACCTCGAGCCGCCCGGGCCCCGCGAGCGGCGCCGCCGCGGCGGAGAGCGCGACCGGGCGGGCGCCCGCCCGCACGGCGACCTGCGCGGCCTCGCACTCGCCGCGCGCCGCGGCGAGGGTGATCGCGCGCCCGGCCGGGAGGGGGTCGTCCGGCCGGAGCTTCTCGAGCGACGTGGCCACGCCGACCCCGGCGCCCGCGCGCGGCGCGGCGGCGGCGGCGGGGACGCAGGACGTCGTCGCGAGGAGGCACGCGAGGCAGGGGCCGAGCGCGGCGAGGGCGGACGGGCGCACGCCCGAACGTGCGTCGCCCGGCGCCGCGGGGGGAGCGGAGCGGCCCCTACCGGGCGTCCGCGGTCATCGGCGCGCCCGGCGTGTAGCGCTTGAGCGCGACCACCATGCTGCCCACCGCGAAGTCCGCCTCGACGCGCAGGAGCACGTGGGCGTCGTCGCTGGTGACCCACATCGCGAGCGGGCGGGACGAGGAGAACTTGCCCTCGATCTGCGTCTCGACCTTCAGCTTGAAGGCCTCGAACTGCCCGGCGGGGGTCTTCACCCGCTCGCGCTTCTCGACCTGCATCACGAGCGTGGAGGCCTTGTTGCTCGCGATGACCGGGAGCCGGTAGGTCTGGCCCTCGGCGAGCGGCTGGAGCCGCAGCCACATGAAGGCGCTCGTGAGCTCGTGGACGTCGGAGGGGACGTCGAGGTTCTTCACCTTCTTCTTGCCCTTGCGCTCGATGGTGACCGTCGCCTTGCCGTTCTCGCGGTCGAAGCGGGTCGAGTCGACGTGGAGGTCGCCGACCTCGTACGCGCGCAGGTCGGAGCCGCGGGAGGAGCGGGTGGTGTGGTCCCAGAACGAGACCATGTGCTCCTTGATGTCGAACAGGCTCGCGATGCCGCCGGTCTTCGCCTGGAAGGTGACCGGCCAGATGCTGCCCTGGGGCGCGCCGACCGAGATGCGGGCCTCGCCGGTGGGGAGCTTCAGGTAGGTGACCTGGTAGATCGCCTCCTCGCCGGGCGTGAACGCCTCGGCACGGGCGGGGGCGGTCGCGGCGAGGGCGAGGAGCGAGGCGGCGAGGCTGAGGATCATCCGGCGTGTTCTCCGCGGCCGCATGCCGATCCGACGGCCGGGCAGGCCAGTGTATTCCATGCCCTGATCCTAACCCAGGGCCGGGGCCGGTGCGGGCACCCACACACGCACACCCGATCCCGTGTACGCTGCGGGCCGGGGAGGGGCCTTCAGAGATGCCGTACGACCGGACGTACGACGACGAGGACGAGAAGCAACCGGGTGGCGAGGGCGCGGAGCGCCGGTTCAAGGACTTCGACTGCCCCGACTGCAACGCCAACAACCCCTGGGACGACGGCTTCGGCAACGGAGACGAGATCCGCTGCTACTACTGCGGCCAGGAGTACCTGGTGACCGTGACCGACGAGGGCCGGCTGAAGCTCAAGGGGATCTAGGGCCTCCGTCCCTCTGCTGGAGGCCGCGCGCCGTCCCTCGACTCCGCGGCCGCTGGCGCGGCCGCTACGCTCGGGATGGGTCGGCTCTTGGCGGCCGCGCGCCGAATATGGCGCTGCCGACCCGCACGAAGGTCGAGCCCTCCTCGAGGGCGGCCTCCCAGTCGGCGCTCATGCCCATCGACAGCTCCCGCAGGCCGAGCCGGTCGCGCAGCGCGCGGAGCGTGCGGAAGTGCGGCCGGGGATCGTCCTCGGGCGGCGGGATGCACATGAGCCCGACGAGCTCGATCGCGGGGAGCGCCTTCACCGCGGCCGCGAGCGCCTCCACCCCTCCGGGCGCGCAGCCGCCCTTCGACGCCTCGCCGCCGGTGTTCACCTCGAGGAAGACCTTCAGCGTCTTTCCGAGCGCGGCCCACCGCTTCGAGAGCTCGCGCGCGAGCTCGAGCCGGTCGACCGCGTGGACGCAGGCCACCCGGCCGGCGAGCAGCCTCGCCTTGTTGGTCTGCAGGGAGCCGATGAAGTGCCACCGGAGGTCGGCGAGGTCGGCGAGCGCGTCGGCCTTCGCCCGCCACTCCTGCGCGTAGTTCTCCCCGAAGTCGCGGACCCCGGCCGCGTAGGCCTCGCGGATCGCGTCGGCGGGCTGCGTCTTCGACACCGCGACGAGCGTCGCGCCGGCGGGGATCCTGGCGAGGATGGCGCGGGCGCGGTCGCCGACGCTCACGGCGACTCCCAGGGCAGGGGGAAGCCGGCGTGCCGGAGGAGGTCGACGGTCTCGCCGAGCGGCAGCCCGATCACGTTGGAGACCGAGCCCTCGACGCCGGCCACGAAGACGCCGCCCGCACCCTGCAGGGCGTAGGCGCCGGCCTTGTCGAGGGGCTCGCCGGTGGAGACGTACCAGTCGATCTGCGCGGTGGTGAGGCGCTGGAAGCGGACCTCGGTCGACACCACCGCGTCGAGCTCGACCCCGAGCGTCCCGGCGTTCCGGCGCACGCAGACGCCGGTCAGGACCTCGTGCACCTCGCCCGAGAGGGCCCGGAGCATGCGGCGCGCGTCCGCCTCGTCGGCGGGCTTGCCCAGGATGGCGCCGCGGACCACGACCGCGGTGTCGGCGCCGAGCACGACGTCGCCGGGCACGGCCCGGGCCTTGTCGCGCGCGACGCGCAGGACGTAGTCGGCGGGCGCCTCGCCCGGCCGCTGGGACTCGTCGGCGTGCGCGGGGCGCACGTCGAGCGCGAGGCCCAGGCCGGCGAGCAGCTCGCGCCGGCGTGGGCTCTGCGAGGCAAGGACGAGGCGGGGCACGGCTACCGCCGGGCGCCGGGCGCGACCTCGGCGAGGTAGACCTCGTTCTTCTCGATCTTCGCGGCGTCGCGGAGGGTCTTCACCCACGCCTGCTGCGCGACGTAGCTGCGCTGGCGGCGCAGGGCGTCGGTGGCGGCGTCCTTGTCCTTCTCCCACTTCGCGGGATCCGGGCGCTCGCGGGTGACTACCTCGGCGACCACCGGGCCGGCGGCCGTCTCGTAGACCTTCGGGAGCAGCGTGCCCGCGCTGGCGGCGAGGGCGGCGTCGCGGAGCTCCTTGACCAGGCCGAGCTGGGGGACGACCTCGGAGCTCGCCTCGAAGGCGCCGGTCTCGGCGGCGGCGAGGTCGCGGCCCCCGAGCTTCGCCTTGAAGCCGGCGAGCTGCTTGCCGGGCTCCTTCACCTTCTGGGCGGCGGCGAGCGCGGCGGCGGCCTTCTCGGCGCCGAGCTTCACGGCGCGCTCCTTCGCGATGAGCTCCTTCGCGATCTGGAGCTTCGCCTCCTCGAGGGTGGTGGTCTTCGCCGGGACGATCTCGTCGGCCTTCACGAGGTGCCAGCCGGCCTGCGTGCGCACCGGGGGGGAGACCTCGCCCTTCTTGAGGGCGAGCGCGGCCTTCACGAAGGCCTCGTCGTAGAGCCCCTCGGCGACGTAGCCGAGGTCGCCGCCCTTGAGCTTCGTGTTCTCGTCGTCGGAGAGCGACGCGGCGACGGCGGCGAAGTCCTCGCCCTTCTGGACGCGGGCCGCGGCCTCCTCGATGCGCTTCTTCGCGGCCGCGTCGGCGGCGGCGTCGCCCTCGGCCACGCGGGCGAGGACGTGGCGGACCTTGGCCTTCGCCTTCTGCTCGAAGCGCGCCTTGTTCCCGTCGTAGAAGGCCTGGATCTTCGCGGCCTCCTTCTGCGCGAACGCGGTGGCCTCGGCGTCGGTGGGCTTCACCTCGGCCTCGAGCGCCGTGCGGGGGAAGAGGACGTACCGCAGCGCGACGCGGTCGTTGGCCTGCTCCCAGGTCTGGCGGACGTCGGCGGGCGAGACCTTCACGGTCTGCTCCACGGCGCCGGTCAGCTGCCGGTAGAGCATGTCCTCGCGGATGGCGTCCTCGAAGCGCGCCTCGTTGCCGAAGTTCTGGCGGGCGATCTCGCGGTAGGCGGCGCGGTCGAACTTGCCGTTCACGAAGAACGCCTGGTTCTGGGCGATCTCCTTCGCGACCTCCTCGTCCGGGATCAGGATCCCGCGCCGCTTCGCCTCCTGGATCACGACCTTGCGGTCGATGAGCATGTCGAGGGCCTGGGTCGTCAGGCCGAGCTGGACCGCCAGCTCCCGGGTGAGCTGCCCGCCCGACTGGGCGCGGTAGACCTCGAAGAGCCGGTTGACCTGCTTCTCGAACTCCATCGCCCCGACCACCTCGCCGTTCACGCGGGCGGCGTACTGGGCGGTGCCGCCGGACACGCCGCCGCCCTTCTGGCGGGACAGCGAGCCCGGCCCACCGAAGTAGATGGCGAAGATGGCGGCGAGGCCGAGGATGATGATCCAGCTGAACAGGCCGCGCTTGTTGTCACGCAGGACGTCGAGCATGAAACGGGTGCTCCCGGTTGTTGAAGGGTCGGCGCCCCCTCACGGGAGCGCTGCGAGGTTGAACACCCTAGTCAACAGGGGCTAAAATGCAAGTGATTCCGGCCTACACGCCGGATCTCCGCGCCCATCCCGTGCCGTCACCCGAAGCCCAGCCGTCCGCAGCAACCCAGCGGTAGGTAACCAGCAGCCCGGAGTCAAAGTCGCGTGCTCGCGCTCCTCAGGCGGTACCGAGAGCTCATCCTGGTCTCGGTGCTCCTCCTCGTCCCCCTCGGCGTCTTCTTCGCCCACGCGCGCAAGCCGAGCGACCGCACGCGCCTCGATCGGGCGGTGCTCTGGCTCACCACGCCCCTCGAGCGGGGGGTCGCGTGGGCCGTCACCGGGACGATGAACGCCTGGTCGGGGTACGTCGGCCTCCGACACGCGCACGAGCGCGCCGTCGAGCTGTCGCAGGAGGTGAACCGCCTGCGCCTCGAGCGGCTCGAGCTCCTCTCCGAGCGCGTCGAGGTCGAGCGGCTCCGGCACCTCCTCGCCTTCCAGGCCGGCGCGTCCGAGCGCACCTACGTGGGCGCGCGCATCATCGGCGTGAAGCTCGGGCCCACCGGGTTGCAGCTCGTCACCCTCGACCGCGGGCTGAAGGACGGCGTGGACCGTTCGATGCCGGTGGTGGTCGCGGACGGCGTGGTGGGGCGGGTGCACAGCGTGTCGGACACGACCGCCGACGTGCTGGTGCTCTCCGACCGCAACAGCTCCATCGCCGTGCGCGTCGAGCGCACCCGCGCCCGCGCCAACGTGCGCGGCCTCGGCAAGCCCGACGCCGCCCGGCTCGACTACGCGCTCCGCTCCGAGGACATGATCGAGGGCGACCTCCTCGTGACCGCCGGCACCGACGGCGTGTTCCCCCGCGGGCTGCCGGTCGGCCGCGTCCACCACCTCGAGAAGAACGCGCACGGGCTCTTCATGGACGCGCGGGTCGCGCCGGCCGTGGACGTGACCCGCATCGAGGAGGTCCTCGTCGTCACCCGCTGGGAGCGGTCGAACGACGTGATGCCGGCCGCGCTCGCGCCGGGGACCGCGCCGTGAAGGCGCTCGCGCACGTCCTCGTGGCGCTCCTGCTCGCGGCGGCGCAGGCGGCGCTCCTCACCTGGCTGGGCGGCGGGGCCTTCTCGCTCTCCCTGCTCGCCTCGGTGGTGGTCTACCTCGGCCTCCACGAGAACAACGTCGACGGCTCGGTGGCCGCCGCCGGCACCGGCTACGTGCTCGACGTCGTGACCGGCGCGCCGAAGGGGCTCCACACCTTCCTGTGCGTGCTGGTCTTCGTGCTCGCCCGCGCGGTCGCCGCGGCGGTCGACGTGCGGGGCCGGGCGCCCTTCGCGGCGCTCTCCGGGCTCGCGGCGGCGGTCCTCGCGCTGGGCGCGCTCCTCCTCACCCGCTTCACCTCCGCCCCGGAGCTCGCGCCGGGCGCCACCCTCGCCGGCCGCATCGCCGTGGAGGCCGTGTGCACCGCGGCCGCCTCGCCGGCGGTGCTCGCGCTCCTGCGCCGGGTGGACCTCCTGTTCGATCGCGAGGAGCCGGGCCTCCTGCCCTGACCGCCGATGTCGCTCCTGCCCCCCAGCGCCCCCGGCGCCTCGCAGAAGGAGTTCAGGCCCCGCCTGTTCTGGGCGACCGGCGTGATGGTGGTCGCCTTCCTCGTGCTCCTCGGCCGCCTCTACCAGCTGCAGGTGCTGCGCGGCGACGAGTTCAAGGAGAAGGCGGACGAGAACTTCGTGAAGGAGCTCCGCCAGCCCGCCGACCGCGGGCAGGTGCTCGACAAGAACCGCCGGATCCTCGTCGACGCGCGCCCCTCCTACGACGTCTCCTTGACGCCCTACTTCTGCGGCAAGACCTGCGAGGACGTGCTCTCCCGCCTGGCGACGATGCTCGCGATGTCGGAGGAGGAGCTCGAGCGCGCGCGGAACCAGCTCCGCTCGGCGAAGAAGCTCGAGCGCTTCCGCCCCTTCACCGTGAAGGTGGACATCCCGCGCGAGGAGCTCGACCTCTTCCTCGCGAACCAGATGGACCTGCCGGGCATCGACGTGCAGGCGACGCCCCACCGCAACTACCGCTACGGCTCGCTCGGCGGCCACCTCATCGGCTACATGAACGAGGCCGGGCCCGAGGAGCTCAAGAAGCTCAACGACGACCTGCAGCGGGACAAGGCCTCGCAGTCGGCCTACCTCGTGGGCGACTACGTCGGCCGCCGCGGGCTCGAGCGCCGCTGGGAGCGCGAGCTGCGCGGCGTGGACGGGAAGGAGCGTGTCCCCGTCGACGCGAAGGGCCGCCGCAAGGACGACGCCGACGAGCTCATCCCCGAGGACCAGCGGGTGGTGCGCTCGACGCCCGGTCACAACCTCGTGCTCTCGATCGACTGGCGCCTCCAGGAGATCGCCGAGAAGACGTTCCCCGCCACCGCGGGCGCGGTGATCGCGATGGACGCGAAGACCGGCTTCCTGCTCGCGCTCGTCGACCGGCCCGCGCCCGACCCGAACAAGATGTCCGGCCGCATCACCTCCGCCGAGCTCGCCGCGATCCACTCCGACCCGCTGCAGCCCGAGCTCTTCCGGGCGATCCAGCAGCACTACCACCCCGGCTCGACCTTCAAGGCGCTCACCTCGATCGCGGCGATGGAGGAGGGCGTCTTCAAGCCCACCACCCAGGTCTTCTGCCCCGGCCACTTCACGATGGGGAAGTACCGCTGGCGCTGCGACAAGGAGTCGGGCCACGGCTACGTCGACTTCGAGCACGCGCTCGGCGCGAGCTGCGACGTCTTCTTCTACGAGGCGGGCGCCCGCCTCGGCGCCGACCCGCTCGCGAAGTGGGCGAACGCCTTCGGGCTCGGGGTGCCGACCGGCTTCGACGTCGCGGGCGAGGTGCCCGGCATCGTGCCCGACGTGAAGTGGCACGACGCCCGGATCCCGGGGGGCTACCAGCGCGGCATGCCGGTGAACCTCGCCATCGGCCAGGGCGACGTGAACGTCACGCCGATGCAGCAGGTGGTGTTCTACGGCGCGCTCGCGACCGGGATCGTCTGGAAGCCGCAGGTGGTGCTCCGGGTCGAGGACGCCGAAGGGCGCGTGCTCCAGCAGTTCGCGCCGCAGGAGAAGTCCCGCCCGCGCATCGCGCCGGAGACCCGGGCGGCGGTGCTGAAGGGGCTGCTCGCCGCGGTCAACGAGCCGTTCGGCACGGCCTACGGCGTCCGTCCGAAGGACCTCGAGGTGAAGCTCGCCGGGAAGACCGGCACCGCCCAGGTCGTGAAGATCGGCGCCGTCCGCCTCAAGGCCTCGCAGGTGCCCTACGCGCAGCGCGACCACGCCTGGTTCGTGACCTTCGCGCCGGCGGACGATCCGCAGATCGTGGTGGTCGTGCTCAACGAGCACTCCGGCTTCGGCGCGTCGAACGCCGCCCCCACGGCGGTCGAGGTCGTGAAGGCCTGGGTCCGCCTGAAGGCGCAGGACGACGCCGAGCGCGCCGGGACGCCGCCCGGGACGCTGCCCGCCGGCTCGCCCGCGCCGTCCCCGTCGTCCGTGCCGCCGCTCGCGCCCTGGAAGCCCTGGAAGCCGCAGATGGGCGAGTTCCGGCCCGCGGAAGCCCGGCTCGAGGTGAAGCGTGGCTGACATCAGCTTCTCCGCGTCGCCGCAGCGGCGGATCTTCGCCCACTTCCCGTGGCACCTCGCGTTCGTCACGCTCGCGATCTCGGTGATCGGGATCTGGAACCTCGCCTCCGCCTCCCGCAGCGCGCACGCGCCGGTCTGGATCCAGCAGAGCTGGTTCATGGGCGCCGGCGCCGTGATCGCCCTCGGCATCTGCCTGTTCGACACCCGCACCTTCCAGCGGCTCGCCTGGCTCGCCTACGGCGCCACGGTGGGGCTCCTCCTGCTCGTCTTCGTGAAGGGCAAGGTGGTGATGGGCGCCCGGCGCTGGCTCGACCTCGGGCCCATCAACCTGCAGCCCTCCGAGCTCGCGAAGCTCGCGGTGGCGCTGGCGCTCGCCGCCTGGTTCAGCCGCGACGCCGAGCGGCGCGGCAAGGAGGGCTACGGGCTCGTGGGCCTCCTCATCCCGTTCGCGATCATCCTCCTGCCGGCGGTGCTCACGCTGAAGCAGCCCGACCTCGGCACCGCGCTCATCATCGTCGCGACGGGGATGACCCAGATCCTCTTCGCGCGGGTGCGCTGGAAGACGCTCGCGATCCTCGCCACGGTCGCGGTGAGCGGCGCGGTGTTCGTCTACCCGCACCTGAAGCCGTACCAGAAGAAGCGCGTCGAGACGTTCCTCGACCCGGGCAAGGACGCCCTCGGCGCGGGCTACCACGCGACGCAGTCGATGATCGCGGTCGGCTCGGGCCAGGGCTTCGGGAAGGGCTGGGGGCAGGGGACCCAGACCTACCTCTCGTTCCTGCCCGAGCAGCACACCGACTTCATCTTCTCGGTGTGGGCCGAGGAGCGCGGCTTCGTGGGCTGCCTGCTCCTCCTCGCGCTCTACTTCGTCCTCATCGCGAGCGCGATCGAGATCGCCGGCAACGCCCGCGACCGGTTCGGGAGCTTCCTCGCGGTGGGGCTCGTCGGGATGCTCTTCTGGCAGGTCACCATCAACGTCGGGATGGTGACCGGCGTGCTCCCCGTGGTCGGCGTGACCCTGCCGCTCATGAGCTACGGCGGCTCGTCCGTGCTCGTGATCTACGCGGCCATGGGGCTGCTCGCGAACCTGGGGATGAGACGGTTCGTGAATTAGCCGCGACGCCCGGGGGAGAGGCAGGTTCGTGGGATGCTGCGCATCCCACGAACAGCTAGCCCATCGCCTTCTTCAGCGACTCCTCGAGCTTCGCCTTCGGGACCGCGCCGACGATCGTGTCGACCACGCGGCCGCCCTTGAAGACGAGCAGGGTCGGGATGGAGCGGATGCCGTACTGCTGGGGCACCTGCTGGTGCTCGTCCACGTCCATCTTCGCGACCTTCACCTTGCCCTTGTACTCGGAGGCGAGCGCCTCGACGTGCGGCGCGATCGCCTTGCAGGGGCCGCACCACACCGCCCAGAAGTCGACGAGCACGGGGACGTCGGACTTCAGGACCTCCTTGTCGAAGGTGGCGTCCTGCAGGATGACGAGGTCGTTCGAGGCCATGGTTTCGCTCCGGTGGAAGGCTGGAGGGGGCCTTGTTTAGCCGCTGGGTCTGACCCTGGCAAGGGTGTCGCCTTTGGTGGTAATTTCCGCGCGGCACCATGGCGGGACTCCTCTTCGTATCGCAGGCGATGCTCGACTCCTGGGCGGACCAGGGGAAGATCGACTTCGTCGGCAACGTGATGACCCTCCTCTCGGGGGAGGGGTCGGGGAGGAGCTACGCCCTCGAGCCGGCGATCCGGTTCATGAAGCTCCTGTCGGGCGAGACCGACCCGAACGCCCTCGTCCACAAGGTGAAGCCCATGTCGCAGCTCAAGGACATGGGCGCCGAGCCCGCCGGAGACTCCTGCATCGTCGGGGACCTCGTCTACGAGGTGCAGCAGGGGTTCCTCGCCGAGGCGAGCGTGCTGCAGGCGGCCGCGACGGCGCCCTCCGGACCGGCGAAGAAGAAGCCGGCCGAGGAGGCGCGGTCGAAGCCGCTCGGCGGCGCGCCGCTGCCGAAGGAGCTCGAGGAGAAGCGCAAGGAGGCCGAGGCCCTCGCCCGCTTCCTGCTCGACAACCTGTCCTGACCGGGCTCTCTGAAGCCCGGGAAGAAGCCATGAGCATCGAGATCCTACGCATCGCAGCCCTGCTGTACCTCGTCGGCGCCGCCGGCTACATCCTCTACTTCGCGCGCCCGCGGCATACGGCCGCGGCCACGTTCGGCTTCTGGTGGCAGCTCGGCGGGTTCGTCGTCCACGCGATGGCCATCGGCGCGGGCTGCGCCGAGTTCGGCGGCCGCGAGTTCTTCGGCCTGCGCGGCGGGGTGGTCCTGCTCGTCTGGCTCGTGACGGGCGCCTACCTGCTCCTGCACCGCTTCTACCGGCTGCCGAGCCTCGGGGCGTTCGTCACCCCGTTCACCCTGGTGCTGCTCACGCCGGCGCTCTTCGGGACCCCCGGCCACCCGGACATCGCGCCGGAGATGGTGCGCCACCCGGCCATCACCATCCACATCATGTCGGCGGTGCTCGGGGTGGCCCTCTTCGCCATCGCGTTCGGCGTGGGGGTCATGTACCTCCTCCAGGAGCGCGAGGTGAAGGGCAAGCGCTTCGGCGCCCTCTTCTCGCGCCTGCCCTCGCTCGACCAGCTCGATCGCATGAACCAGCGGCTCGTGCGGGCGGGCTTCGTCGTCTTCTCGGTGGCGCTCGTCGCCGGCACCGTCACCGCGACCAGCGTCTGGAAGACGGCCTGGTCGTGGGACCCGCAGCAGGTGGTCTCGGTGGGCGTGTGGCTCCTCTACGGCGCGATGGTGCAGCTGCGCCACTCCGGGTGGCACGGCCGCCGCTACGCGCTCCTCACCCTCGTCGGCTTCGCCATCGTGATGAGCTCGATGGTGACGATGAAGATGGTCCCGGGCATCACCCGCCACACCGGCAACTACGGGCTGACCGAGCCCGCCGGCGCGCCCGCCACGACGGAGGCGCGGCCGTGAAGGAGCTGTTCCTCGTCGGCCTGTCGCACAAGAGCGCGCCCATCGAGGTCCGCGAGAAGGTCGCGCTGACCGGCGACGCGCTCAAGGTCGCGATGCAGGCGCTCAAGGCCGAGCCCGGGGTGGACGAGGCCTTCGTGGTCTCGACCTGCAACCGCGTGGAGGTGTTCGTCCACGCCGAGTCGGAGGCCGCGGCGCGCGGGTTCTTCACCTCCCGCTCCCAGGCCGCCGGCGACCACGTCTACGTGCGCCGCGGCGTCGAGGCGATCCGGCACCTGTTCCGGGTCTCTTCGTCACTGGACTCGATGGTCGTCGGCGAGCAGCAGATCCTCGGCCAGGTGAAGGAGGCCTACGGCCTCGCGAGCTCCGCCCAGACCGCCGGCTCCTACATCTCGCGCCTCTGCAACCGCGCCTTCTCGACCGCGAAGCGCATCCGCACCGAGACCGAGATCGGGCGGGGCGCGACCTCGATGTCCCAGGTCGCCGTCGAGCTCGTGGAGAAGATCTTCGGAGACCTGAAGGGCCGGGCCATCCTCCTCGTGGGCGCCGGCAAGATGGGCGCGCTCTCGGCGAAGGCCCTCGCGGTGCTCGGCGCCGACCGGATCCTCGTCACGAACCGCTCGCCGGAGCGCGGCCTCGCGCTCGCCGAGCAGGTGGGCGGGCTGTTCCGGACCTTCGAGGAGCTCCCGCGGCTGCTCGTCGAGGCGGACGTCGTGATCGTCTCGACCGGCGCCCCGACGTACGTCGTCACGAAGGAGCTCGTCGGGACCGCGATGCGCTCGCGCCGCTCCCGCTCGCTCTGCCTCATCGACCTCGCGGTGCCGCGCAACGTCGACCCGGCCTGCGCCGAGATGGGCGAGGTCTTCGCCTACGACGTGGACGACATGGAGCGCGTGGTCAACTCCACCCAGGAGGCCCGCAAGGGCGAGGCGCTCCGGGCGGAGGCGATCGTGGAGGCCGAGGTGATGGCCTTCGCGAAGGAGCGGGAGACCCGGGCGGCCCTGCCGGTGCTCTCCGAGCTCCGCCGCCACGCGGAGCAGATCGCCCGCGCCGAGGCCGAGCGGACGCTCGCCCACCTCGGCCAGAAGCTCGACGAGAAGGGGAAGCGCAGCGTGGAGGCGATGGCGCAGGCCATCGTCAACAAGCTCCTCCACGGCCCGACCTCCCGCCTGAAGGAGGCCGCGGCCTCCGGCGACGGGACCCTGCCCACCGCCGCGGCCGACCTGTTCGGCATCGCGGGCGAGCAAAGCCCCGGCGCGTCGCCGGACCCGAAGAGACCCGAACCACGCGCCCCCGACCGCAAGGCGGCGTCGTCCGAGTCGTAGCCAGGAGAACACGAGACATGATCCGCATCGCGACCCGCCGCAGCCCGCTGGCGAAGTGGCAGGCCAACCACGTGGCCGACCTCCTCCGTGCCCAGGAGCCCGGCCTCGAGGTGGTGCTCCACGAGCTCATGACCAAGGGCGACCGCATCCTCGAGGTGCCGCTCGCCGAGGTCGGCGGCAAGGGGCTGTTCGTGAAGGAGATCGAGGACGCGCTCCTGAAGGGCGACGCCGAGATCGCCGTGCACTCGATGAAGGACCTCCCGGCCGAGCTCGCGCCGGGGCTCGTCATCGCCGCCGTCCCGGTGCGCGAGGACCCGCGCGACGCGCTCTGCTCGCCGCGCTGGAAGACGCTCGACCAGCTCCCGAAGGGCGCGAAGGTCGGCACCTCCTCGCTCCGCCGCGGCGCCCAGCTCAAGGCGGTCCGCCCCGACCTCGAGCTCCACGTCGTGCGCGGCAACGTGCAGACCCGGCTCAACAAGGCCACCTCCGAGCTCGACGCGGTGGTCCTCGCGTACGCCGGCCTGCGCCGCCTCGGCCTCGCCGAGCACGCCACCCAGGTGCTCTCGCCCGACGAGATGCTGCCGGCCGTCGCCCAGGGCGCGCTCGCGCTCGAGGCCCGCGCCGCCGACGCCGCCACGATGGCGCGCCTCGCCCGGCTCGAGCACCCGGAGACCCGGGTGCGCATCGAGGCGGAGCGCGGGTTCCTCGGCCGCATCGAGGGCGGCTGCCAGGTGCCGATCGCCGGCCACGCCACGGTGGACGGCGGGACGGTGAAGATGCGCGCGCTCGTCGCGTCGCTCGACGGCACCCGCATCATCCGCGGTGAGCGGACCGGTCCCGCCGGCTCCGCGCGCGCGATGGGCGTCGCGCTCGCCGAGGACCTCCTCTCGAAGGGTGCCGCGGCCATCCTCAAGGAGGCCGAGGGCAAGGCGGCGGGGCTCTCGGCCCCGAAGCGCCAGGGGTAGCGGACTTGGCCGGCCCCCTCGCCGGGCGCGCCGTGGTGGTGACCCGCGGCCGCGGCGGGGAGGACGAGCTGTCCGCCCGGCTTCGCGCGCTCGGCGCGGAGGTCCGCGACGTCGCCGCCATCGCGTTCGCGCCGCCCGCCGACCCGGGGCCGCTCGACGCGGCGCTGCGCGCGCTGCCGTCCCACGCCTGGGCGGTCTTCGCGAGCGCGACCGCCGTCGACCGCACGCTCGAGCGCATGGCCGCCCTGGGCGTGCCGCGCGCCGCGCTCGGACGCCTGCGCCTGGGCGCGGTCGGCCCGGCCACCGCGCAGCGCCTGGAGGCCGCGCTGGGCCGGCCCCCGGACCTCGTGCCCGCGGAGGCCCGCGGCGACGCGCTCGCCGCCGCGCTCGGCCCCGAGGTGCGCGGCGCCCGGGTGCTCGTGCCGCGCCCGGCGGAGGGGCGCCCGGAGATCCTGGCGGGGCTCGCCGCGGCGGGCGCCGAGGTGGTCGCCGTCGAGGCGTACCGCACCGTCCCGGCCGCGCCCGAGGCGTTCGCGCCGCTCGGCCGCTGGCTCGACGCCGGCGAGATCGCGGCGGTGGCCTTCGCGTCGCCGTCCGCCGTCCGGGCGGTGGTCGCGGGGCTGGGCCCGCGCGCGCGCGCGCTGCTCGGCGCCGCGGGCCTCGTGCTGGCGGCCATCGGCCCGACCACCGCGGCGGCGCTCCGGGAGGAGGGCCTCGAGCCGGGTGTCGTTCCGCCGCGGCACACGGGCGGGGACCTCGCCGAGGGGATCGCGGCGCGGCTCGGTCCGCGCTAGAAGCTGTCCCACAAGTTTCGCTTGAGATTGTGAAGGACGGCGACGGCTGCCACGGTGGCCGCGAGGTGGCGGCCGCGTCGGCGGTGGTCGCGCAGGACGCGCCTTTGAGGCGAGCGAGGACGTGTTCGACGCGAGCCCGGCGGCGACGATGGCGGCGCCAGGCGCGATCCCGAACGGTCCCGTTGCTCCGACGGTCTCGCCAGCGCACGAGCACCCGGGCGTTGCAGGATACCGAGGCTTCACCGGCCTTCGCATCCCCGCTTTCAGGGGCCTCGACCACCGCCGTGTGCTCGCCGACGGTGGGCGGCCGTGATCACGAGTGAGGATGAGGGTCCCATCGACGATCCAGGTCTCGCGGCGATCTCTCCGGACGGGAGGGCGAGCGAGGCCAGCGAGCCTCGGCGTGAAGGCTGCGACGATGCGATGGACGGTCGACTTCGAGAGGCCGACGACGGCGGCGAGCTCGCGCAGGGTGAGGTTGGTGCGCAGCGCGATGCAGGCGACGAGGAGACGGTGCAGCGGCGAGCTCGAGCAGGGACGCCCCCGGCACCTGGACGCGGGGAGCACGCGCCGGAGGCGAGCAAGGTCGCGCCATGAGAGGGACGCGAGGGTGAGCAGTCGGTGGGTCGGGATGAGGGACAGCCTGGAGGCGCGAACGTTGCTCACTTCGTCCATGGGCGCCTGCTCGGAGGCCCTGAACGCCTGTCAGGGCTTTGGCTTAAGGTGAAAAGGTGGAAGTCGAACCCAAGCGGACCCGCGGTCCGAACAAGCAGGAGCCCTGGGCGCGCCGGCCCGAGGGCGGCGTGTCGGTCCTGCGGCTCGCGCTCGACGTCCACGATCCCCTGCAGCGTCGGCGGCTCGAGCGGATGTTCGCGGACGCGTACCGGGTGCGGCGGGCGCTGCAGCGGGCGGCCCGGAACCGTACGCGGGCCTACTGGGCGGCGAAGCACGAACGGGCCCGGGACGCCGCGGGCACGCGCGACCGGCTCGGCCTGAGCCGGGAGGCGCTCGAGCACACCGCGTACGCCGTTCTCGAGGCGGCGCCTCACCTCCGGCGCTTCGTCACGAAGGCGCTCGCGATGCACCTCGCCGACTCGGTCTGGTCGGCGGCGGAGCGGCACCTGTTCCCCGACGCGACCGGAAAGCGGCAGGGACTGCTCCACGTCGGACGGTGGTTCGACTTCGGGAGGCTGCCCGGCCGCGCGCGCTCTCACACGACGGCGCGGAAGTGGGAGACCTTCCGGCTGCACGGCTCGCTCGCGGGCCATCGCCTCGGAGCCCCCTCGGCTCCGGGCGGCCGCGTCGACTGGTGGGCCTACCAAGGTCCTTTGATGCTCGTCTTCAGCGGGCTCGCCGACGGCTCGCTGGTCCTCCCGGTGCGACTGCCCACGGCACCGTGCAACCAGCCCATCCTCGACTACCACCTCGCCGACCCGAGCCTCTGGCACAAGGTCGACCTCGTTCGCACCCGGGCACCTCATGCGCCCGGAGGTTGGCGTTACGAAGCCCACCTGATGGTGCTGAAGGAGCCTTACCTCTCGCCCGCCACGAGGGCGCGTCGAGCGGAGGTCGCCGTCGCCGAGGCTGACCGCCTCGCGGGGATGGACGTCAACGTGTCGAACCTGACGATCGCCTCGCAGGTGGCGGGAGGCGACCTGCGCCTCACGCGGATCGCGCGCGACCTTGCCACGAAGGATGGAGACCGTGGCCGGCGGCGCCGCGAGCGCCGCAGGCAGCGGGCGCTGGACCGGTCCCGCCGCGCTGCCAACCAGGAACAGTACCGGCTGTCGACGCGGCAAGAGAAGCGCGCCCGGCGACGCGCCGCCTCTGGCCTCTCGCCCGTGAACGTCATTCCGCAGGGGCCGAGGATTGCGAGGGCGGACGGCGTGCCGCTCCAGGCCTACCGGCGCGACCAACTTTCGCGCCGCCACCGGCGGCTTCGGGCCGAAGAGGTCGCCAGCGCGGCTGCCGGGGTGCAGGCCCGCCGCGACCGCGCCAGGCGGGTGGCTGCCGACGTCGTCCGAACCCACGGCTACCGACTGTTCGTCGAGGAAGGCCACATCTCCGCGTGGGCGCGCCGCTGGGGCCGCGGCGTGGCCGCATTCACGCCGGGCCTGCTCGTCTCGGCCATCGACCGCGAGGCAAAGGCGGTGGCAGGCCTCGCCCAGACCAAGGGAGGCGTCGTCCGGATCCCCACCCGCACGACCGCGCTCTCCCAGCATTGCCCCTGCGGCGCCCGCGTGCCGAAGACCCTCGCCGACCGGGTCCACCGCTGCCCAGGCTGCGGCCTCGAGGGCGACCGCGACGCCGTCTCCGCGGTGCTCGCGAGCTTCGTCGTGCTCGACCTCTCCAGCGAACCCGACTCGGCGCGCGTCGACTACGCCGCCGCAAACGGCTCCCGCCCCGAAATCCAGCGCCTCCTCACACCCTACCTGTGTCTCGGGTGGCAAGACACCCGGTCCGAGTCAAACGACCTCTTCGCCCGCGAGGCCAGTTGCCCCGCGTGGCGGACGTCCACACCGGCCTCATCGCCGGTGGCTCGGCGAACCGCCGGCACGGCCGCGGGCCCAACCCGGAATGAGCCTTCCTCACGGGAGACCACGTCCGAGCGGGCCCGGTGGCGAACCGGTCTGCCCCACGACTTGCTTGAGCAATTGTGGGACAGCTCTTAGAACCTCCTGCGTGCCGGGGACGAAGGACGAGGTCGAGGCCGTCGAGGGGCTGGTGCGGATCCGCATCGCGCTCGAGCGCGGGCCGGGCGAGCCGGGGCCCGACGACGACTGGCTGTGGGCCGAGCCGCTCGGGTCCGGCCGCTACCGCGTCGAGAGCTGCCCGTTCTTCGCGTACGGCCTCTCCCGCGAGGACGTGGTGCACGCGCCGGGGCGGCCGCCGTGGATCGACGCCGTGGTGGAGCGGGGCGGGCACCGCACGCTCCGGCTCGCGCTCGACGTGGGCGAGGAGCTCGGGAGCGAGCGGACCGAGCGGCTCCTCGCGGCCGTCGTCCGGCTCGGCTGCACGCACGAGGTGCTCCGGCCGAAGCTCGTGGCCATCGACGTGCCCCCGGCCGCGCCGCTCGAGGAGCTCGCGCGCCTGCTCGAGCGCGCCGCGCGCGACGGTGCGCTCGTCTGGGAGTGGGCCGACCCGCGCCCGAGCTGAGCGCTGCGGGGGCTCGTCCCTCGACTCCGTTCACGCCGGGCGCGTCGGAGGGTCGGGATGAACGGGCCCGCCCACCCCGGCGGCGCGTGAAGCACCTCGACGCACCTCCGTGAGGGTCCCCGTACCCGCGGGGGCTTGCTTGCCCGCCTGCCGGCGGGCACCTTCCGCGGATGCGGACGATATGGCGGGTGGGGCTGCCGCTGCTGGGTTGCCTCGCGCTCCTCGCCCTGGGCGCTTCACAGATCGTCAACGAGGCGGCGCGGGCCTGGTTCCTGCGCGACGTCGCGCTGCGGGCCCGGCTCGCGGCCACCGGCGCACAGGCCGCCCTCGCGCCGCTCGTGGCGGGCGACGATCGCCGCCGGGCCGCGGCGCTGCTCGAGGATCTCACCCGCGACGAGCGCGTCATGGCGGCCGAGCTCTGCGACGAGGCGTTCGCGCCGGTGGCGCGGACCCGCGCCTACCCGGCGCAGCTCTCCTGCGCCGCGATGCGCGCGCGCGGCGCAGGGCCGGAGGACACCGTCGAGGACCAGGTCGACGGCGGGCGCGTGCTCGCGAGCCTGCACCCGCTCGTCGCGGAGGGCGCGCCGCGGGGCGCGCTGGTGCTCGTGCACGACCTCTCCTTCATGACCCGCCGCGAGGAGGCCATGCGCCGCTTCACGCTCGGCACGTTCGGGCTCGTCGCGCTCCTCGCCTCGGTGCTCACGGTGGCGCTCCGGCGCGCCTCGTGGCGGAGCTGGACCGACGAGCTGCGCCGCATGCTCCCGCTCGCGCGCGTCTCCTTGCCTCTCGGGACCCGCCCGCCACGCCAGCAGTTCCAGCCGCTCCTCGCCGACGTGCGCCGGCTCGTGGCGGAGCTCGCCGCCGAGCGCGCCGCCGCGGTCGGCCCCTGGTCCGCCGCGCGGCTCCAGCACGTGCTCCGCGAGGCGCTGCACGGCGAGAGCGTGGTGCTCCTCGCGAACCGCGAGCCCTACGTCCACGCGCGCGGCGAGGATGGCGAGCTGCGGGTGCTCCACCCGGCGAGCGGGCTCGTCACCGCGATCGAGCCGGTGATGCGCGCCTGTTCGGGCACCTGGGTCGCGCACGGGAGCGGCGACGCCGACCGCGAGACGGTGGACCGGCACGACCGCGTGCGGGTCCCCCCGGGCGAGGAGTCCTACGCCATCCGCCGGGTCTGGCTCTCGCAGGAGGAGGAGCGGGGCTACTACTACGGCTTCTCGAACGAGGGGCTCTGGCCGCTCTGCCACCTCGCCGACACCCGGCCCGAGTTCCGGGCGGCGGACTTCCGCGAGTACGAGCGGGTGAACCGGCGCTTCGCGGAGGCGGTCTGCGAGGAGGTGGAGGGGCCCGACCCCATCGTCCTCGTGCAGGACTACCACTTCGCGCTCGCGCCCCGGATGATCCGCGAGCGCCTGCCGCGCGCCACCATCCTCACCTTCTGGCACATCCCCTGGCCGAACGCGGAGCGGCTCGCCATCTGCCCGTGGGCCCGCGAGCTCCTCGACGGCCTGCTCGGCTCGTCGATCGTCGGCTTCCACACGCAGCAGCACTGCAACAACTTCGTCGACGCGGTGGACCGCTTCCTCGAGTCGCGCATCGACCGCGAGCGGCAGAGCGTGGTCCAGGCGGGCCGGGAGTGCCTGGTGCGCAGCTACCCGATCTCGATCGAGTGGCCCAACCACTGGGCCGCGGGGGCGCCGCCGCCCGCCGAGTGCCGGCGCGTGGTGCGGCAGCGGCTCGGGCTCCCCGCCGACGCGCTCCTCGGGGTCGGGGTGGACCGGCTCGACTACACGAAGGGCATCGAGGAGCGGCTGCTCGCCGTCGAGCGCGCGCTCGAGCGGTTCCCCTGGCTGCACGGGCGCTTCACCTTCGTGCAGCTCGCCGCGCCCAGCCGCACGCTCATCGAGCGGTACCGGGCGCTCGACGCGCGGGTGGAGGCGCTCGCGGCCCGCATCGACGCGCGCTTCGCCCGGGACGGCTGGCGGCCGGTGGTGCTGCTCCGCAGCCACCACGAGCCACCGGCCATCTTCGAGTTCCTGCGCGCCGCGGACCTCTGCTACGTCTCTTCGCTGCACGACGGGATGAACCTCGTCGCGAAGGAGTTCGTCGCCGCCCGGGAGGACGAGCGCGGCGTGCTGGTGCTGTCGCGCTTCACCGGCGCCGCGCGGGAGCTCTCCGAGGCGCTCGTCGTGAACCCGTACGACCTCGAGGAGGCGAGCGCGGCGCTGGCCACCGCGCTCACGATGCCCGCCGAGCAGCAGGCCGAGCGGATGCGCGCGATGCGGCGCCTCGTGGCCGAGTTCAACGTGTACCGCTGGGCGGGGCGCATGCTCGTGGACGCGAGCCGGGTGCGGCAGGCCGGGCGGCTCTCCGACCGGCTGACGATGGGCCTCAGGACCGCGGAGGACCTCGGCGCCTGACCGCCCGGCCCGCGGATCAGCGGCGCTTCTTGCCGGCCGGCTTCCGCGAGACGGGCGCCGCCGCGCGGCGGGCCGCGCGCGCGGCCTTCTCGGCCTTCCTGCGCGCGAGGAAGCCGAGCGGCGCGGCGGGCTCCGCGGCGGGTGGCTTCACGGGGGCGCCCGCGACGGTGACCGGCGCGGGGGCGGCGGGCGCCGCGGGCGCGCGGGCCGGCCTCGCGGCCGGGCGGACCGGCTCCGGCCGCGCGCCGCGGGGGGCGAGCGTCCAGTGGAAGAGCCGCTTCACGACGAGCGTCGCGTAGGCGCCGGGCGGCAGCGTGAACGCGACGTTCACGCGCAGGCGGCCGCGGTTGAGCTCGTCCGGCTTCGCCTCGCCGACGGCGAGGCGGCCCGGGACCGAGAAGAGCGGGCGCTCCTCGGGGTCGAAGTGGATCTCGGGCGTGCCGGGCACGGCGAGATTGGCGAGCCCCATGTCCTCGCGGCCGAGGACCGAGAGCGCCGCCTTCTCCACGGCGGGGTCGGCGAAGCGGGTCTTCGGGGCGAGGAGGGGGAACGTCTCCTGGAGCTTCTTCGACGTCGCGGGATCGAGCTCCCGCGGGAAGAGCAGGGTGCCGGCCTGGTAGCGGAGCGAGAGGAGCCGCTGCACGCCGACCACGTCGCGCAGGTACGCCTTCACGCCCTCGTTCCAGAGCCAGCTCTGGTACGCGAACACCTGCAGCGCGCGCCAGCGCGGCTCGGTGCGCAGGAACGCCCCGCGCCAGTCGCCGGGGTGGTCGCGCAGGAAGCGCACCACCGGGGTGTACCGGTCGGCGCCGGGGTGGGGGTTGCGGCTCGCCCACTCGCCCCAGTGGTCGCGCCACCAGGTCTTCACCTTCGCGTCGTCGGAGCGGTCGAGCTCGCTCGGCCGCGCGAGGACGTTCTTGAGCGCGGTCTCGAACTCGCCGCGCATGAGCTCCTTCACGACGAAGCCCTGGCCGTGCTTGAGCGAGCCGAAGCGCTGCGAGTCGAAGTAGTTCACGACCCCCAGCCGCCGCACCTCGGCGATCGACCCGGGCAGGCGCGCGACGTCGTCGTCCCCGAGGTCGCGCACCGTCACCGCGAAGCGGTTGGAGGTGGTGTTCTCCGCGGAGAGCGGGGTCGCGGAGCGGCCCATGTACTTGAGCCTGAGGTCCGCGTCCTGCACCTCGACCTGCCCGCCGTCGATCGCGATGAGCTGGGTCGTGCGGCCCTGCTTGTCCTTGAGGCCGCAGTACGAGACCGCGGCGCGCGGGATGCGGAACGTCGAGCAGATGCGATCGACCGCCTCGAAGGTCGACAGCTTCTGCTTGTCCATGAGGTAGACGTGGTGCCGCCCGCGGGGATCCTCGTCGAACCGCCAGGACTCGGTGACCTGGAAGTCCTCGGGCCGCTGCTTGAGCTTCATGAGCCACTCCTACCGCGAATCGCCGCCGCGTGCGCTGGCGTCGTGACCCCGATCGAGTGTAAGAGGCTCCGGCGAGGCGCGGAGGCTGCGATGGGATTCTTCGAGTTCCTGCTGGTCCTGCTGATCGTGGTGGTGCTCTTCGGGGCGCAGAAGCTGCCGGGGCTCGGCGCCGGGATCGGCAAGGCCATGCGCAACTTCAAGCAGGCCGCGAACGGCGAGGCGCCCCCGAAGGACACGCCTGGCCCGGGCGAGCCGCCCCGGAGCTAGCGCGGCCGCTCCTTGTAGAAGATCGTGATCGTGAGGCAGTGGAACTCGTCGTCGGACGACTGGGTCACCACCCGGTCCACGATCTGGAGGTCGGCGTTCGCGCGGATCCAGCGGGTGATGGTCTCGCCGAGCTCCTCGCGCTCCTTCGCCTTCGTGGCGGAGAACACCTTCACGCCGGTGAAGTCCATCGGGCTCCCCTCGCTCACGTCGCCGCCTCCCTCGCCTGAAAACCCCCGGAAGTATGGCCGAGCCCCGCCGGGAGCGTCAACAAACGGGCCGCGATAACACCCGATGCCGGCTGGAGGTTTTCTCCCCCCGCCGGTGCGCCTGCCCACGGTGCAGGCCCCCCGGGGCCGCCCCCCGGGCCCGATGCCGCGGCGGACCGGCCGCCCCTAGATTTCGGGGCGGGCGCGCGTCGTGCTCGGAGGAGCGGGGATGGCTGCGAAGAAGGGGTTCGCCCTCGGGTTCATCGACCGGATCCGGACCATGGAGCCGTCCGAGCTCAACGCGCTCATCCTCCGCGAGGCCGGGGAGGAGCTCGCGCAGTTCTTCCTGCACTACTCGGCCTCGCTCATCGCCCGGAGCCCGGAGAAGGTCCTCGAGAACACCTCGAGCCTCATGCTGATGGGCTATCTCATCCGCGCGGCCGAGGAGCGCTCCCCGCGGGAGCTCGTCGCCCGGGCCTGAGGCCCACCCGGGGTCCGGCGCGCAGGCCGAGGAGGCGCAGCGGCCGGCCGCCGCCACCGCGGTGCCGCGCAGCGCGCTTCCCCGGGACGTTGGGTCCATGCTACTCACGGCCCGGTCCGGGACCGTCCGTCCACGAGGGGAGCGGGGCATGCTCATCGACCTGCACGTGCACAGCCACCACACCCGCGGCTGCAGCCTCGCGCCGCGCGACGCCGTCCGTCGCGCCAAGGAGGCCGGCCTCGACGGCATCGCCGTCACCGACCTCAACACGCTCGACGGCCTCGAGGAGATCCGCGCCGCCGGCGCGGCGGAGGGGCTGCTCGCCCTGTGCGGCGTCGAGGTCGCGACCGACCACGGCCACTACCTCTGCTTCTTCCCCGATCCCGCGAAGGTGCCCGCGCCGCCGCAGGTCTTCGGCTCGGCGACGCCCTGGCCGGTGCGCGACGTGCTCGCGAAGGTGAAGGAGCTCGGCGGCGTGGCCGTCGCGGCGCACCCGTACGACAAGACCATCGAGCGCCCGAGCGGCGACTTCGTGTTCACGCTCGACGGCCTCGCGGCCATCGAGGGGCTGAACGCGCGCCGCAAGGGGCCGGCGAACGACCTCGCGGTCGAGGCGGCCGATCACCTCAACCTGCCCTGCATCGGCGCGTCCGGGGCCCACGAGGCCGCCGAGATCGGCAAGGCCGCCACGCTCTTCAGGGAGCCGGTGCGGACCGAGGCGGACCTCGTCGCGCAGCTCCGCGCGGGCTCGGTGTACGCCGTCGCGATCGGGGTCACGCCCACCGGCGACACGGGGCGCGACCGGGGCCGCGACGACCGGGGCGGCCGGGATCGCGGCGACCGGCGCGGCGGTCACGGCGGCGGCCGGGGCGGCGGGCGCGGCGGCGACCGGGGCGGACCGCGCCGCGGCGGCGGCGGGCGCGGGCGGGATCGGTTCTAAGGCGGCTACGGCCGCTTCTTCTCCCAGCGCACCAGCCGGTCCTCCTCGAAGAACGCCGTCCGGCGCCCGCCGGGCCACGTCCACTCCTCGGTGTTCGCCGGGCGGTCGATCTTCTTCCGCTCGGGGAGTCCCCACGCCATCTCGACGGCGCGGGTGCTCATGCCCTCGAGGAGCTCCTTCCTGAAGACCGCGTTGCGCTGCTCCTCCGGGAGCTGCCGGTAGAACACGCCGGGGTCGTCGACCGCGAGCACGCGCTCGAGCTCGCCGCGGACGTCGTCGTAGGTGACCGCCGTCTGCGAGAGCACGAGCACGAGCGGCCGCGGCTCGCCGGCGAGGTCCAGGATCGCCCACGGGTGGTACCGGGGGGACATGACGACCCGCTTCGCGATCGTCCAGCCGGTCGGGAACTGCACCTCCCGGACGCGCACGGCCGTGCCGGGCGCGAGCACGCGCTCCGGTGAGGGCGCCTTCACGGCGTCGCCGCCCGGCGTCCGGACGAGGTCGAGCTCGGCCGGCGGCTGGTCGGACAGGAGCGCCCGCGCGGCGTCGCCGTAGAACGGGGACACGTACGCCGCCACGCGCAGGTGGCGGGTGGCGCCGTCGAGCACCTTCGCCACGCGGTCCCGCTCGCCGTCCGGGATCACGGCGGCGGGCGTGCAGGCGAGGAGGCCGAGCGCGGCGGCGAGGAGGAGGGCGTGGCGGGGCATGCCCTTTCTTCGCAGACGCCCGCCGCGCGGGCAAGGTCCCCACCTGCGCGCCGCACCTACCCGCCGCGCCCGCCGGGCGAGGCCTCACTTCCGCTCGGCGTGCTTCGCCTCCTCGATGAGCTCGCGGACCCGCTGGCCCCCCTTCTGGCCCAGCTCCGAGTACCCGCGCGAGCCGAGCTGCTCCTTGCGGGCCTCTCCGCCCTTGCGCCCCGCCTCGCGCACCGTCATCTGCCCGCCCGCGTTCGCGCGCCGGTCCCTGCCGTGGGGATCGCGTTCCGCCATGGTCGCCTCCTGGTTGTCGAGGAATGCCTGGGAAGGTGGGCACGGCCCGGGGTGGGGCAACCGCGCCCGGGGCCGGCGCGCCGTCGCACCGGCGGTGCGCCCGCCGGGGCGCTAGATCCTCCATGGCCGCCCTCACCGAGAACGCCCGGCACGTGCTCGAGCGCAGGTACCTCCTGCGCGACGACGAGGGCCGGGTGACCGAGACGCCCGAGGAGATGTTCCGCCGCGTGGCCCGCGGCGTCGCGGCGGCCGAGCCGGAGGGCGAGCGCGGGCGCTGGGCGGAGCGGTTCCTCGCCCGGATGGACGCGCTCGAGTTCCTCCCCAACTCGCCCACGCTCATGAACGCCGGCCGGGCGCACGGCCAGCTCGCCGCCTGCTTCGTCCTGCCGGTGGACGACGACCTCGGCGCGATCTTCGACGCGCTCAAGTGGGCCGCGCTCATCCACCAGTCGGGCGGCGGCACCGGGTTCTCCTTCTCGCGCCTCCGGCCGGCCGGCGACGTGGTGCGCACCACCCACGGCGTCGCCTCCGGGCCGCTCTCGTTCATGCGCGTCTACGACGCGGCGACCGAGATCATCAAGCAGGGCGGCGTGCGGCGGGGCGCCAACATGGCCGTGCTCTCCGCCGCCCACCCCGACGTGGAGGCGTTCGTCGACGTGAAGCGCGGGGCCGGGCTCGAGAACTTCAACCTCTCCGTGGCGGTGCCGGACGCGCTCTTCGCGGCCGCGTTCCGGGGGGAGGCCTGGCCGCTCGTCCACCCGCGCTCCGGGGCGACGGTGCGCACGGTCGACGCCGAGGGGCTGCTCGAGCGCATCGCACAGGCCGCCTGGCAGTCGGGCGAGCCCGGGCTCGTGTTCCTCGACCGCGTCGAGGCCGCGAACCCGACGCCCGACGCGGGCCGGTTCGAGGCGGTGAACCCGTGCGGCGAGCAGCCGCTGCTCGGCTTCGAGGCGTGCACGCTCGGCTCGGTGAACCTCGCGCGCTTCGTGCGCGGCGGCCGGGTCGACCACGACGCCCTCGCGGCCTGCGTGCGGGACGGGGTGCGCTTCCTCGACGACGTGCTCGACGTGAACGCGTGGCCGCTGCCGCAGATCGCGGCGATCACCGGGCGCAACCGGAAGATCGGCCTCGGGGTGATGGGCTTCGCGGACCTGTGCGTCGCGCTCGGGCTCGCGTACGACGCACCCGCCGCGCTCGCGCTCGCCGACGAGGTGATGGGGCTCGTGCAGCGGACCGCCCACGCGGCCTCCGAGGCGCTCGCCCGGGAGCGGGGCCCGTTCCCCGGATGGGCGACGAGCGCGCTCGCCGCGAAGGGCGTCCCGCCGCGCCGGAACGCGACCGTGACGACCATCGCGCCGACCGGGACGCTCTCCCTCATCGCCGGGTGCTCGTCCGGCATCGAGCCGCTGTTCGCGCTGACCTACCTCCGGCGGGCGCTCGGGGACTCCGAGCTGAGGGAGGAGCACCCCGCGCTCGCCGCCGCCCTCCGGGCCGCGGGCGCCGAGGGCGCCCTCGCGGAGGTGCGGGCGCTCGGCCGGGCGCGCGGCGTCGCCGGCGTGCCGGAGGCCGTCGGCCGCGTCTTCGCCACCGCGCACGACGTGGCCCCCGAGGCCCACGTGCGGATGCAGGCGGCCTTCCAGCGGCACGTGGACAACGGCGTCTCGAAGACCATCAACCTGCCGCGCGGCGCGACCGCCGAGGACGTGGCGAACGCGTACCGGCTCGCGTTCGAGCTCGGCTGCAAGGGCATCACCGTGTACCGCGACGGCTCGCGCGAGCAGCAGGTGCTGACCGGCGGGGCGGTGCGCTCGGGGGAGTGCCCGCAGTGCCAGGGCGAGCTCGTGCTCGCGGGCGGGTGCCGGACCTGCAGCCGCTGCGGCTGGGCGAGCTGCGAGACGACGGAGTAGGGCGGGATCAGGAGCTGGAGCAGGAACAGGAGCAGGAACAGGAGCGGGAGCGGGAGCAGCGGAAGCGGCAGTGCAGCGGAAGCGGCAGGGGTAGCGGCAGCGGCAGGGGCAGGGACGCGATAGCATCGCGAAGTGCTGGTTGCCGTGCTCTCCTTGCTCCTCGCCGGGCCCGCCGTGGCCGGGCCGAGGCACGTGGTCAGGTGCGGGCCCGGTGAGGGCGAGGCCGCCTATCGGCAGCTCCACCGCGAGGACCTCTCCTGGAAGGCGCTTCACCGCGTCCACCGCACCCACGGCGGGTGCGACGATGGCTACGTGGCCGAGGCGTTCGGCGACGCGATCGGGGCGGTCCTCGAGAAGCGCTGGCGCGAGCTCGAGGGGAGGGCGGGGAAGCTGCTCACGGATCGCGGCTTCCGCGAGCTCCTCCTCCGGCACGTCGACGCCTACCTCTCGCCGCAGCAGCTCGAGGCCATCCAGCGGAACGCGCGCGAGCGCTGCCCGGCGGGCCACGCGGCGTTCTGCGCGGAGGTCGACCGGCGCGCTGCGGTCGCGCTCCTCGAGTGGGCGAAGGGCTGACGGCGGGGCAGCCGGAGCGGCGCGGTAGCAGGCCGGCCGCCCGGGCCGTTCGTCCTTCGACACGCTCAGGACGAACGGATCCCGGCGCTCACGGGCAGGCCTGCAGCCCCTGGATCCACTGCGTCACCACCTGCACGCCCTGCTGGTCCACCACGAGCCGCCCGATCGGCGGCATGCGGTGGCCGTCGAGGCGCTTCATGCGCTCGAGCACGATCGAGGTCGACGGCGAGCCGGGCGCGACGAGCTTCGCGTTCGGGATGCCGAGGTCGCCGATCGACGGCGCGAGCCCGCATGTCCTCGTGTCCTTCAGCAGGGTCGAGTAGCGCAGGTCCATCGTGGAGGGCGTCGGGCCGCCGGGCTGGTGGCAGTGGGAGCAGTTCGAGTGCAGGTAGGCGCGGGCGCGCTCCGCGACCGGGGCGGTCCCGAACGGCTCGGGGTACGCGGGCAGGTTCGCGGGCGGCTGCGGGAGGGTCACCATCCCGAGGTGCGCGAGCGTGTCGAGCTGGTTCGCGGTCCGGCCGGTGCTCGGGTAGGTGAAGAGCCCGTTCTGCTGCGGGAGCTCGAGGCCGAGGCTCCGGCCCGCCGCCGCGGTGTGACACTGGAGGCACTGCTGCTCGCTCGGGTAGACCCAGGTCTGGCCGGGCAGCGCCTTCTCCTTGCCACCCACGACCTTCGTCGCGGCGGTCCCGGCGTCGTTCCACTCGTAGCTGTACCCCGCCCACGCGCCGTCGGTGTGGCGCATGAGGAGCCGGGTCTCGACCTTCTTCCCGCCGAGCGCGAACTGCTTCACGAGCACCGTGCCGACCGGGAAGTCGAGATCGTTCGTGGCGGTGACGGTGGCCTGGGTCCCGTCGGGCATCGCGATCCAGCGCTGCTTCACGGCGCCGTCCGACCAGAACGGCGCCTCGAGGGCGTAGGGCACGAGCACCGAGCCGGGGCCGTCGGGGTCGACCGCGCTCGGGCACGCCAGGGCGAGGTCGGCGGGCACCGTGTCGACGCCCTGGCCGATGGGGTCGATGCGGTAGAGCCGCCCCGCGCCGAAGTCGAGGAGGTAGAGCTCGCCCGCCGTGTCCTCGGCCATGGCGGAGATCGCGAAGCCCGCGTGGAAGAGGTAGGTGTTCGAGCCCGCCACGCCCGGATCGTGCGCGTACACGTCGCCGTTGCCGAAGTCGGCGAAGACGTAGCGGCCCGCGAGGGCGGGGATCTTCGAGCCCCGGTAGACGTGGCCGCCGGTGACGGCGTACGGGCCCGGGAGGACGTGGGCGAACTCCGCCTCCGGATCGGTGAGGAGGCCCCCGTTCAGCATCGTGCCCGGCGACGGGCACGCGGGGTAGTCCCGCCCGCAGTGCATGCCCTCCCGCACCGGCCAGCCGTAGTTCTGGCCCTTCTCGACGAGGTCGACCTCCTCCCAGCTGTTCTCCCCCACGTCGCCGGTCCACAGGTCGCCGGTCGCCCGGTCGAAGGAGAAGCGCCACGGGTTGCGGAACCCGAACGCGTAGATCTCCGGGCAGGGCTGCGCGGCGGAGCGGCCCGCCGACGGGCACTCTGCCACCCCCGGGCCGGCGAACGGGTTGTCGGCGGGGATCGCGTAGCCGGCGCCGGTGCCGGTCACGTCGAGGCGCAGGACCTTCGCGAGGTGCGTGCCGAGGTTCTGGCCGTTGCCGTAGGTGTCGAACTCGCCGCCGCCGTCGCCGAGCGACGCGTAGAGGTAGCCGTCCGGGCCGAAGGCGAGGTCGCCCGCCTTGTGGGTGTCGCTCGGCTGGTCGACGACGAGGACCGGCTGCTCGCCCGCGGCGGAGGAGTCGATGGAGAGGCCGCCGTCCGAGGTGTGGAACCTCGAGAGGAAGGTGCGGTACGGGTTCGCCCGCGTGTAGAGCAGGAACACGTCCGGTACGGCCGGCCACTGCGGGTGGAAGGCCATCCCGAGGAGCCCGAGCTCGCCGCCCCACACGACCCGGTCGCTGACGTCGGCGAAGAGGGTCCGGGTGGTGGCCGAGGGCGAGTTCGGGAAGGACCAGACCTTGCCGCCCTGCTCGACGACGAACCAGCGGGAGCCGTCGCCCGGCGCCTGCAGGGCCTTCACGGGGAACGCGAAGGCCGGCGCGCCCGGGTAGGCGTCGGTGCGGTCGAGGCCGGTCGAGGGCGTCGGCCGGGCCGGGGCGAGGCAGGTCGTGTTCGACGGCCGGGTGTCGAGGCCGGTCGGCGAGGTCGCCGCGGGCGTCGTGACGCCCGCCGCGGGCGAGGAGTAGGCGGACGCGTTCGCGGCGGGCGAGGCGTCCACCGCGCGGACGGCGTACGCGTAGGTCGTGGCCGGGGCGACGGTGTCGTCCTGGTAGCTCGCGGCGGGGGCGGAGACCGAGCCCACCACCACCCCGTCGCGCCGGACGTCGTACGACGCGACGCCGGAGGGATCGGTCGAGGCGCTCCAGCTCACCACGACCCGCGTCGGGGAGAGCGCGGTCGCGACCACGCTCGAGGGCACGGAGGGCGGCGTGAGATCGGGGGCGGCCGGGGTGGTGACGCTCGCCGGCGGCGAGGAGGGGGCGGAGACGTTGGCCGGCGCGGCGAGGTCGAACGCGCGGACGACGTAGGTGTAGGCCGTCTGGGGAAGGACGCCGAGGTCCTCGTGGGACGTGACGCCGGGGCCGAGGGTGGTCTTCACGCCGTCGCCGCGGGTCACCTCGTAGCCGCCGAGCCCTGCGCCCGCGTCGGTGGAGGCCGCCCAGGTCACGACCACGCGCGCGTGCGAGGTGGCGGTCGCGACGACGTCCTGCGGGACCGTCGGCGGCGTCGTGTCCGGCACCGCGGGGGTGGTGGCGCTCGCGGGCGCGGAGTCGGCGGACACGTTCCGCGGCAGCGCCGCGTCGAAGGCGCGGAGCCGGTAGACGTAGGTCGTGGCGGGCTGGACCTCGAGGTCCTCGTAGCTCACCGCGCCGGCGCCGAGCGTCGCGACGAGGGCGCCGTCCCGGCGCAGCTCGTAGCCGTCGAGGCCCGCGCCGCCCGCGTCGGTGGACGCCGTCCAGGTCACGAGGATCCGGGTGGGCGCGCTCGCGTGGGCGAGGAGGTCGGCCGGCACGGTCGGCGGGGTCAGGTCCGGCGCCGCCGGCGTGGTCACGCCGGCCGCGATCGAGTCGGCCGAGGCGTTCGCGGGCGCCGCGGCGTCGAATGCGCGCACGGTGTACGCGTAGGTCGTGGCGGGCTGGACGGTGAGGTCCGCCCAGCTCACCGCGCCCGGGCCGACGGTCGCGACGAGCGCCCCGTCCCGCCGGACCTCGTAGCCGGCGAGCCCCGCGCCCCCGGTGTCGGTGGAGGGCGACCACGTGACGTTCACCTTCGCGTGGGACGCCGCCACCGCGACGACGTCCTGCGGCACCGAGGGCGGCGTCGTGTCGGGCAGGGGCGGCGTCGTCACGTCCGCCGGCGCCGACGCGGCCGAGGTGTTGGGCGGCACCGCCTGGTCGAACGCCTTCACGGTGTACTGGTAGGCCGTCGCGGGGGTGAGCCCGTCGTCCTGGTAGGTGGTGACCGCGGTCGTCGCCACGAGCGCGCCGTCCCGGAAGACGAGGTAGCCGCCCACCCCGCTCGCCGCGTCCGTCGAGGGTGTCCAGGTCGTCACCACCCGGTTCGGGGTCGGCGCCTGCGCGGTGAGCCCCTGCGGCGTGGTCGGCGCCGTGCGGTCGGCCTCGGGGCCGGGCTTCGTGCCGGAGTCGGGCGAGCACGCGGCGAGCAGCGCGAGCGCCGCGGGGGCGGCGAGGCGGGAGAGGCGAGCCATGCTGGAGGACCTCCGGGGTGTCCAGGGACCTTTACCGTGAGGCGCACCTCGAGCAACCCGGGCTGCGCTCCACCCCCGAGAGGGCGCTCACCGCCACTCTCCCTCGAGCACGAACGCCGCCCAGTAGAACGGCGACGCGTACGCCCGCTCCCGCCGGAGCTCGAGCTGGGCCCGGCGCAGCGCGGCCGCGGGGCGGAGGCCGTCCTTCAGCATGGCCCGGTAGAAGCGCCCCATGAGCTCGGCGGTGGCGACGTCGTCCACCTGCCAGAGGCTCGCGACCACCCGGGGCGCGCCCGCGTACATGAAGCCGCGCGTCAGCCCCACGAGCCCCTCGCCGCGGACCTCCTGCCCGAGCGCGGTCTGGCAGCCGGAGAGCACCACGAGGTCCGCGCCGAGCTTCAGCCGGTAGATGTCGGGGAGGCGCAGGAACCCGTCCCGCGGCGCGCCCCCGCGGTCGACGAGCGAGAGCACGACGCCCGAGCGCTCGGGGTGGCCGGCGTCCACGACGCCGTGCGTGGCGAAGTGGACGATCCGGTAGGAGGAGAGGGCGGGGCCGGTGGCGGTCTCGCGGCTCGCGTCGAACCCGAGCGCCTCGAGCACGGCGCCGGGGGGCGCGGCGCGGGTGATGGCGGTCGCCTCCTCCCCGGAGTACGGGAGCCGCGCAAAGCCCTCGCGCGTGGCGTTCGCGAGCGGCCGGGCCTCGGCCGCCGCCGGCGCGGCCCCGGCGCGCAGGCGCGGGTCCGCCTTCTCGAACACCGGGTCGGCGAGCACGGCGAGCAGGTGGGGCGCCCGCGGGCGCGCGGCGGCCTCCCGGCGCAGCGCCGCGAGGGCGGACGCGGACGGGGTCCTCACGAGCTCGCGCGAGGCGACGAGCGGGGTGCGCCGCCCGCCGGGCTCCGGGAGCACCGCGAAGGGCACGTACTCGAGCGCGCCGGAGGTGACGAGCGCGAGGCGCCGCCCCTTCCACGGGCCCCGCAGGCGGGCCGCGAGCGGGTCGAGCAGGAGGCGCGAGAGCCCGGCCGCGGCGTCGTCGAGCGCGGCCTCCGCCCGGCGGGTCTGCGGGCCGGCCCCGGTGCGCTGGCGGGCGGTGAGGAGCTCGACGAGGCGGCGCGCCGCCGGCTCGACGGCGTCGCGCGGGGGGAGCTCGAAGCCCTCGATGGCGGCGGGGGTGACCGCGAAGACCCAGCTCCGCTTCGCGCCGAGCGCGAACTCGAGCAGGACGGTCCCCTCGTCGACGAGCGCCTGGATCTGGGGCGCCTCGAGCGGCTCCGGCAGGCGCAGCGCGGCGTACCCGGGGCTCGCCCGCCGCACCTCGGCGGCCGCCTCCCGCCACTGGCCGGCGAGCGCGACGAGCTCCCGCTCGGCCTCGGCCGCCCGCGCCTCGCCGTTCTTGCCGGCGAGGAGCCTCGCCTGGGCCGCCGCCTTCGCCGAGAGCGCGCGCCGGAGCGCCCGCTCCCGCGCGGCGGGCCCGGCGTCGGCGCCCTCCCCGAGGTCCACCCGCGCCTCGGAGAGGAGGTCGAGCAGGCCGCGCGCGCGGCCGCGCTCGGTGACCGTGAGGGCCTCGGCGGCGTGGCCGCGGCCGGGCTCGGCGCGCTCGAGCGCCATGAGGACGTCGACGAGCTCGTCGTAGCGGTCCTGCTGGCGCGCCAGGAACGACGTGCGCAGCTCCACCTGCAGGAGCCCCGCGCGCAGCGACTCGGCCCGCTCCAGCCCCTCGAGCAGGAGGGCGCGCGCGCCGGCGAGGTCGCCCCGGGCGGCGCGGAGCCGGCCCGAGAGGGCGAGGGCCGCGGCCTCCGCCGGCGCGTCGCGGGCGGAGCGGACCCTCGGCAACGCCTCCGCGAGCGCCGCCTCGGCCTCGTCGAGCTCCCCGCGCGCGAGGCGCACCTGGGCGAGCGTCGACCACGCGATGCCTTCCACGCGCAGGCCGCCGAGCGCGCGGTACCGCCTCAGCGCCTCCTCGGCGGAGGCGAGCGCGGCGTCGCGGTCCCCCTCGAGGAGGTGCACCTCGGCGAGGGCCCGGTGCACGCTCGCCTGCCCGGGCGCGTCCTTCACCTCGACGCGGATCGCGAGCGCCTTCTCGAGCGCGTCGCGGGCCGGGCCGGCCTCGCGCGTGCCGGCGTAGGAGACGCCGAGCGCGCCCAGGCACGCGGACTCGCAGGCGGTGAACTTGATCCCCCGGCAGTGCGCGAGGGCCTCCTCGAGGAGCCGGCGGGACTCGGCCACCTCGCCGACCTGGGCGAGCAGCGTGGCCACGTTGTGCATGAGCGTGCCCTGGTTGCGGACGTCGCCCGCCTTCCGGGCGAGGGGGATCGCCTCCCGGAACGCGTCGAGCGCGGGCTGGAACTCGCCGGCCACGCGGCGGGCCATGCCGATTCGGTTGAGCACCTGCGCGGCACCCCCGGGATCCTCGTCGCGGTCGCGCAGGGCGAGCCCCCGCTCGAGCGCCTCGAGGGCCTGGTCGACGTCGCCGAGGTCGAGGTGGGCGCGGCCGAGGTCGTTCCAGGTGACGCCCTCGCCCTCGACCGAGCCGGCCTCGCGGCGCAGCGGCAGCGCCCGCTCGTGCAGCGCGAGCGCGGCGCGCGTGTCACCCTGGGCGTTCCTCAGCCAGCCCATGCGGTTCAGGGTCTCCGCCTCGTAGAAGACGTCGCCGGTCTCGCGGTGGATCGCGAGCGCCTCGGCGTAGGCCTGCTCGGTCAGCGGGTAGTCGTAGCGGGCGTAGGCGACGAGGCCGACCTCGGAGCGCGCGCGGCCCTCGTCCCGCCTGCGCCCGGCGGCGTGGAACCGGGCGGCCGCCGCCGCGTACCGCTCGCCGGCCTGCGGCAGGTCCTGGAGCTTGTAGGCGAGCCCGGCCATCGACGCCTGCGTGAGCGCCAGCGCGGCGTCGTCGCCCGTGCCGGCGAGCCGCTCGAGGGCGGCGCCGTACCGCTCGAGCGCCGCGCGCCGCTGCGCGGGATCGCGCGCGAGCCGCGCGGCCTCCACCCGGATCCGCCGGGCCTCGTCGCGCGCCGCGTCGGCGGGCGACGGCGCCCGGACCGAGACGGTCACCCGCGCGCGCGCGACCCAGCCCGCCTTCGAGGGCGAGGCGAGGCGGAGCACGTGGCGGCCGGCCGCGCCGGTCGTGGCGGCGAGGACGAGGCGTGCGGTGCCGCCGAGCTCTCCCTCCGCGAGCGCGACCCGCGCGAGCTCCCGGCCGCCGGGATCCAGGAGCACGGCGGAGGGATCGGTGTCCGCGACGTCGACCTCCACCTCGACGCGCCGTCCACCCTCGAGCTCCACCGGGACGTCGAGCGCCTCGCCGCCCCGCAGGGCGAGCTCGGTCGGCGTCCCGGGCACGAGGGGCCGGGGCGGCTCCGCGGCGAGGGCGGCGGCGGGCGCGCAGAGCGCGAGGAGCAGGAGCCGGGCGGTGGAAGGCACCGGAGAAGCGTCGTTTCCGCAGGGGGCCGACCGCACGTCACAGATGGGGGAGGCCCGGCGAAGCCGGCGCGAATTCGCAGGAGAATCGGAGAAATGCGCCGCGCCCTCACGTCGGTGGGCTTCGCCCGGGTGCTCGCCCGCCTCGACGCGGACGAGCGCCGCGCGCCGGCGGCCTACGAGGCGCTCCGGGCGGCCCTCGTGCGCTTCTTCGAGTGGCGCGGCGCGCCCTCGCCCGACGAGCACGCCGACGAGGCGCTCGATCGGCTCGCGGCGCGGCTCGAGCACGGCGCCGACGTCGAGGACGTCCGCGGCTTCGCGCTCGGCATCGCGCGCCACGTGCTGCAGGAGGCGCGCCGCTCGCCCGGGGCGAGCAGGACCGTGCAGGTCGAGGAGGGCGCGCTCGACGCGCTGCGCGGCCCGGCGGGCGTCGACGACGAGGGGCCGTGGTTGCCGTGCCTGGAGGGGTGCCTCTCCCGCCTCGCGCCGGAGAGCCAGAGCCTCCTCTTGCGGTACTACGAGGGGAGGGGGCAGGCGCGGATCGACCGTCGGGTGGACCTCGCCCGCGAGCTCGGGGTGAGCGAGGGTGCGCTGCGCAGCCGCGTCCAGCGCCTCCGGGACGGCCTCGAGCGCTGCGTGCTGGGGTGCGCCGCGGCGGGCGACGATCGACCGACACGGATCGGCCCGCCGGGTCAGGGGTGAGGGGAGCCTCTCCGCGATGCTCGAAGGCCACACGGACGGGAAGTTGAGACGGTACCTCCTCGGCGAGCTGCCCGGGCCGGAGGCCGAGGCGCTCGAGGCGGGCTACGTGGCCGACCCGGAGCTCGTCGAGCGGATCCGGGAGGCCGAGACCGACCTCGTGGACGACTACGCGGCGGGCCTGCTCGAGGGGGAGGACCTGCGCGCGTTCGAGGGGCACTACCTCGCGTCCGCGGCCCACCGCGCGCGGGTCGCGGTCGCCCGCGCGCTCGTGCGCGCGGCGGCGGCGCGCGCGCCGGAGGCGCCCCGGAGGCGTTCGCGCCCGAGGCTGGGCGCGGCGCTCGCGGCCGCCGCCGTCCTCTCGGCGGTGACCGCAGGCGTCTGGCTCGTCCGCGGCGGCGTCGCGCCCCGCCCCGCCCCGTCGCCCGCGGTCACGGCGGCCGCCCCGGCGGTCCCGCCCCACGCCGCGCCGCGCCCCGCGCCGGTCGTGGTCGCCTTCGCGGTGTCGCCGCTGCGCCTGCGCGGCGCCGGCGGGCTCCCCGCGCTCCGGCTCCCGCCGGGCGCGGACGACGTCGAGCTCCGCCTCGAGGGCGAGGTCGCGCCGCGCGGCGCGCTGCGCTTCGAGCTCCGCACGGCCGGCGGCGAGGCCGTCGCCTCCGGGCCGGCGCGCCCGGGCACCTCGCCGCGCGCGGTGGCGGTGCTGACGGTGCCCGCCGCGCGCCTCGCCGCGGACGACTACCTCGTGACGCTCGAGGGCGACGCCGGCGACGTGCCGCTCCGCTACGCCTTCCGGGTGCTGCCCTAAGGGCCCCGGCGCCCGTCGGTGTCGGGCAGGTCGAGCTGGCCGCCGTGCCGCGCGAAGCACTCGGGGCACATGCCGTGCGTGAACGTCACGTCGGCGCGGGCGCTCACGTAGGCCTCGAACTGCTGCCAGTTCCCCGCCTCGTCGCGGATCTTGCTGCACCAGGCGCAGGTGGGGAGCAGGCCGCGGAGGATCCTGACCCGCTGCACCTCCTCCTCGACGCGCGCGGCGAGCGCGGCCTCCTGCCGCCGCAGGGCGCGGATCCGCAGGAGGGGCCCGATGACGATGAGCGCGACGAGGAGCGCGACGAGCGAGACCCCGAACGCCCGCGTCTGCCAGAGGTGCGGCTCGATCTCGAAGGCGAGCGTGGCGGGTGCCCCGAACGCGCCGGAGCCGTTCGCGGCCATGACCTCGAAGGTGTAGCGGCCGGGGCCGAGGTTCGTGTAGTGGGCGACGCGCTCGGCCCGGACGTCGACGAACCCGTCGTCGAGCCCGACCAGGCGGTGGCGGAAGCGGAGGCGGTCCGCCGCGGAGAGGTCGAGGCCGGTGTAGCGCACCTCCAGGCGGCGGGTGCCGGCCGGCAGGGAGCGCCCGGCGGCGGGCGACAGCACCCGGGCGTCGGCGACGAGCTCCTCCACCCGGACCGGGGGCGGTCGCGGGTTCGCCTCGACGCGCGCCGGATCGAGCGCCACCGCGCCGTGGATGGTCGCGAACCACAGGCGCCCGTCGTCGGCGCGCCACGCCGCCGGCGACACCCCGCCGTTGCACTCCCGCTCGCGCATCCCGTCGGCCGTGCCGAAGGTCATCGGGGCGACGGAGCGGCGCCGCCCGTCGGCGACGTCGCCGAGCTCCGCGCGCGAGACGCGGACAATCCCGTGGGAGCCGGAGAGCCAGAGGTGCCCGGCGCCGTCGTCGAGGATCGCGTAGACGGTGTCCTCGGGCAGCCCCTCCCGCCGCGTGAAGCGCTGCACGCGCCCGCCCAGGAGCCGCAGGAGCCCATCGCCGAGCGTGCCGATCCAGAGCGTCCCGTCGGCGTCGGCGCGGAGCGCGGTCACGTCGCCGCGGACCTGGGACGGGTCGGGGAGGGGAGGCGGGACGAGCCGGTCGCCCTCGACGCGGGCGAGGCCGGTCGTGGTCCCGACCCACAGGCCGCCGTCGGGCAGCTCCGCGAACGCGTTCACGCGGTCGCCCGCGAGCCGCGGGTCGGACTCGACGGCCCGGAAGCGCTCGCCCTCGAGCCGGTAGACGCCGTGCGCGGTGCCCGCCCAGATCGTGCCCCGCGCGTCCTCGTGGAGGGCGCGGGTGAGCGCGCCGGCGAGGCCGCGCTCCGTCCCGAACCGGGCGGCGCCGCCGGGGCCGAAGCGCCAGATGGTCGTCGGCGTGCCGACCCAGAGCCGTCCGGCGCGATCCTCGAGGAGGCCGCCCAGGCTCTCCTTGCCGAGCTCCTTCGCGTGGGCGCGGCGGGGCCGACCGTCGGTCACGAGGTCGAGCCCGGCGTCGCTCACGACCCACATCCCGCCGTCGCGCGAGCCGTGGACCGCCCACACCACGTCGTGTGCCAGCCCCTCCTCGGTCGCGATGGTGAGCGCCTGGCCCCAGCGCCACCGGTAGAGGCCGCCCGACTCGCTGCCGAACCAGAGATCGCCGTTCGCGTCCTCCACCATCGCCTGCACGCTCTCGGGGACGCGCCGGCCGGCGAGGGCCTCGAGGTGATCGCCGGAGAGGCGCTGCACGCGCGCGCCCTCGCCGCCGAGCCAGACGGCGCCGGTGCGGTCCTCGAGGATGCCGCCCACGAACCCGGGCGCGCCGGCGAGCGGCACCCGCTCGAAGGCCGCCGCGCCCGGCCGGCGGCGGGCGAGCCCGGCGGCGGTGCCGACCCACAGCGACCCGTCCCGGGTCCCGACGATCCGCACCACCGGGGCGTCCGGGATCGCCGCCCACCCGAGGTGCTCGAGGCGCCCGCCCTCGAGGCGCGCCAGCCCCTGGGTGCCGCCGATCCAGAGCGCCTCGCCCACCCGCGCGAGCGCCAGCACGCGCTGCCGGGCCAGCCCCGCGAGCTCCCCGGTCGTCGCGGCGCCGGCGGCGTTCACCCGGCGCACGCCGTGGGCCTCGGTGGCCACCCACACCCCGCCCTCGCCGTCCGGGGCGAGGTCGGTCACCGCCGCGTCCGCGCCGAGCGCGACCGTCGTGAAGGCGTCGCCGTCGAGGCGGGAGAGGCCGCGGCCGGTGCCGATCCAGAGGGTGTCGCCGACCTCGAGCAGGGCGGAGATCTCGTTGCCGGCGAGCCCCGGGGTGTCCTCGACCGCGTGGACGTGGAAGCGCACGCCGTCGAACCGGACGAGCCCCTCCTGCGTGCCGATCCAGAGGTACCCGGTGCGCGCCGCGAGCAGGCGGTGCGCGGTGTTGTGGGGCAGGCCGTCGCGGTAGGTCCACCGCTCGCGGATGCTCTGCGAGAGCGCGCGCTCCTCCGCGCCGCGCGCGGGCAGCGCGACCGCGACCGCGAGGGCGGCGGTGAGGAGCGTGAAGGCTCTCGAGGGGGCGGCCGTGCGCGCGCCTCGCCGCGTCAGCGGCGCCGCTAGGCGGCGGCCTGCGCGGCCGGAGCGCGGCACTCGACGCGCGAGATGCGGCCCTCGGCGTCGTGGTGGACGACGCAGATCGAGGCCTCGCGGCCCTCCTCGATCACGCGCTCGGACACCTCGAACCGCCGGGCGTACTCGGCGACCGGGAGGCTCTCGGGCGCCTGTGCGCGCTGGCGGGGCAGCTTGTGCCACGCCATGAGCGTGCCGGACGTGCCGGCGATGGCGGCGAGGGAGAGCGGCAGGTTGCCCGCCGCGGCGGGGAGCGCCTTCATGAAGGACGGCGAGAGCTGCGGCCCGAGCATCGCGAGGGAGCTCGCGCCCTTGAGCAGCGGGGCCCAGAGCCAGAGCCAGCCGCCCCAGAGGGCAGCGGTGGACGCCTCGGACGCGAGGCGCTTGTGCCAGGCCAGGCGGTCGCTGGCCTCGATGATCAACGACGACTTCATGGGTCTCCATCCTGGCCGGCACCCCCCAAGGCGACGACCCAGGCGAGCGCGCGGTTTACCTGATCGAACGTTTCCCGTCCAGCTTGACGCGGGAGGGGGCAGGCGCATTCAAGGACGGATGCCGCGGTCCGGGCTGACCCAGCGGGCCCGGGCGCCTCTTCCTCTAGCGATCACGCGTGGATAGGCCGCGATCGTGGTCATGCACCCGATCATCCAGAAGGCGACGGGGTACCAGATCATCCAGAAGAGGGTCTTCGCCAACCCGCGGTCGTAGCGCGCATCGAGCCCGGTCGAGAAGGCGAACTGGAGGAGGCAGACCAGGGACAGGAGGACGCCCCCGGATTGTGGGACGAGCGGCGAGCTCACCGTGGGGAGGGTGCCGTGCGGCAGGACCAGCCCGACGAGCCACGCGAGGAAGAGGAGCAGCATCGCGTAGGCCCACGCGGCGCTGAGCAGGTTCTCGAGGAGCAGCGGCCAGAGCAGCCGCTGGGCCGGCTGCACCCAGGCGTCGACGTTCTTGAGGAAGGTCTGCGCGCCGCCCATGGCCCAGCGCAGGCGCTGCTTCCAGAGCCCGCGCAGCGTCTCGGGCATGAGGATCCAGGTCAGCGCGCGCGGCTCGAAGCGCACGTCCCAGCCCGCCCGGTAGAGCTTCCAGGTGATGTCGATGTCCTCGGTGAGGACGTCGGTGCTCCAGTAGTC
This sequence comes from Anaeromyxobacteraceae bacterium, assembly GCA_047602405.1. Classification (GTDB taxonomy): domain Bacteria; phylum Myxococcota; class Myxococcia; order Myxococcales; family Anaeromyxobacteraceae; genus Anaeromyxobacter. Next base: position 2,679,403 of record JASGHJ010000002.1, on the reverse strand, counting down.
GACCTGGTGCACCGCCGACCGGCGGAACGCGGTGATGACGCCGGACACGGTGAAGATGCGCCCGAAGGTCCGCTGGGCGCGCTTGATGGTGCCGACGATGCACGAGAACTCGCCGACCTGCACCCGGCCCAGGATCGTGGAGCGGTTGCGGATGCGCGGGTTGCCGGTGACCGCCGCGACCGTCTCCTCCTCGACGAAGTGCCGCACGAGCCAGTGGGCGGCGTGCCGGTCGAGGAGCGCGTCGCCGTCGATGCAGACGAGGAGCTCGTGGCGCGCGAGCAGCGTCCCGGTGCGCAGCGCCATCGCCTTGCCCTGGTTCTCGGCGAGGTGGATGACGCGCAGGCGCGGGTGCTGCGCGGCGAGCCGCTCCAGCACCTCCGCGGTGCGGTCGCGGCTGCCGTCGTTCACGGCGATGACCTCGAACTCGGGGTAGTCGAGGGCGAGCGCGTGGGTGATGGTCTCCTCGGCGTTCTCCTCCTCGTTGAAGCAGGGGATCAGGACCGAGATCGGCGGCGTGTTCGCGAGCGGGACCGGCTCGTCGAAGCGCGGCTGCTCGCGCTCGTCGCGCCACCAGAAGATGGCGGCCCCCACCATCCAGACCCCGGACATCGCCAGCGGGTACCAGAAGACGAAGGAGAGCAGGGCCTGCCACGCGGCGGCGAGGGCGTCCAAGGCGGTGCCTCTACTTGGCGGGGGTCGGCGGGATGGGGCGCTGCGAGAGCACGCGCCGGATGATCGCCGGGTCGGGGTGGTTGATGAACGGCGAGTCGGGGTAGTAGCCGACGTGCACGACGCCGAGGTCGAAGAGCGTGCGGATGGTCTCGGCGAGCTCGTTCGAGGGGATGGGCTTCGAGTCCTCGCGCCAGTCCACCGCCTGGAGCTCGAAGATCACCTTCTTCATGGCGCGCCGGATCTTCACCTCGGCGACGAGGTCCCGGAAGTAGGCGCCCGGGTCCGGGGCGTTCTCCATGTACGGCATCGCCATGATCGCGGTGAAGTCGTAGCGGGCGAGCGAGTTGTCGAGCGACTGCGCGTACCAGACCTCGGCGCGCGGCTGGAGGACCACCCGGGAGTAGAGGTTCCGGGCGACCACGAGGCCGGGCTGCCCGGCGCGCACGATCGCGGCGAGCTCCATCGCGAAGTCGTCGAGCGCGTTGATCTTGAAGATGGTCCAGCGGCCGACGAGGTCGTCGGTCTTGCGGATCTCCTGGATGGTCCCCGGCAGGCCCCAGCTCCGGTAGGTCTCGAGCGCGAGCGGGCTCGCGTCCTCGCGGTCGGAGAGCGTGAGGTCGTCGTGGAAGAGGAGCCCCTCGAACGACGCCGAGCGGGCGAGGTCCTCGTAAATCTCCTTGATCGCCTGGCGGGCCTTGGGCGAGAACGGCGAGAGCCGCCGGTAGCCCATGTCGACGCGGCCGGCGGTCTCGCCCGGCGCGGCGGGCAGCGCGGTCACGACCTCCTTCGCCGCGGGGTCGCTCGCCGGCAGCTCGAAGGCGAGCGCCGGCATCCAGGCGTAGAGGCGGCGCACCTGCGTGCGGGTGCGGATCTGCCAGGCCACCCGGTTGAAGAGGTCGGCGCGGGTGGGGAGCCGGCGGCAGGGGAAGTAGACCGCGTCGGCCGAGCCGTTCGCGTCCGGATCGGCGAAGGCCTGCAGGTAGACCGCGTTGACGTTGAGCCACTGGAGCCGGTCGAGGAGGTGCGACAGGTTCCGCTCGATCTGCGCCGGATCGTCGTCGTAGATGGCGTCGAGGTCGACGTGGGCGATCGACTGCGGGCGGTCCTCGTCGGTGAGGTCCTCCTCGCGGTACTCGAGCTCCTTCTGGAAGGCCGGGAGGGTGAGCTCGGCGGTGACGATCAGCCGGCGCAGCGCGAGGAGCGGGGTGTCGGGCCAGTTCGCGCCGTCCTCCAGCGTGAGCCCGACCCGGTAGCCGAGCTTCTCGGCGATCGACATCGTGGTCGCGTTGAAGCGCCCGTAGGGCCAGGCGATGACCCGCGGCGACCTGCCGGTGCGGCGGGTGACCTCGGCCGTGCTCCTCGCGAGGTCGGCCTCGATGCGCGCGCGGTAGGCGCCCTCGTCCTCGTACCGCTTCTTCTCCGGGAGGTAGCGGCGGGCGGTGGCGGCGGGCTGGGTGTTGCCCTGCGGGTTCGCGACGAGGCCGCGGTGCAGGTCCCACGAGTGGCTGCCGATCTCGACGAGCCCGCTCGCCGACATCTCCTTGATGGCGTCCCACGACAGCATGACCGAGCGCGGCCGGATCTTGCCGTCCACGTCGATGGTGTCCCGCTGCTCGAGCCAGCTGCCCACGACGCTCACGACGGCCGGGATGCGGAACATCTTCAGCACCGGCCACGCGTGCACGTACATCGACTGGTACGCGTCGTCGAACGTGACGAGGACCGCCTTGTCCGGGAGGTCGCGCTTCCCGGCCCGGTTCGCGATGACGTCGTCGACGCTGACGAACCGGTACCCGTGGTTCCTGAGCCAGTCGATCTGGCGCAGGAAGTTCGTGGGCGTGACGGTGTAGGCGGGCGCGAGGGCGTCCTGCTTGTCGGTGATCTCGTGGTAGCTGAGGATCGTGAGCTCGCCGCGCTCGCGCGCCGCGGCGAGGGTGGGCAGGAGCAGGCAGAGGAGGAGGGCGGGCCGGACGAGGTGCGGGACGCGCATGCGAGGGCGCATCCTACCCGAAGGGGCGGGGGAAGGAACGCGCGGCGCTCCGGAGCCGTCTCGCCAGCCCGCCGCGCGCGCGGCGGTCAGTCCTTCTTCGCCTTCTCCCCGAGCTCGTGGGAGCGGTTCGTGGCGGCCTCCACGGCGGCGATGAGGCCGGCCCGGACCCCGGCGACCTCCATCGCGTGCACGCCGGCGATGGCGGTGCCGCCCGGGCTCGTCACCTGGTCCTTCAGCTGCCCGGGGTGCGCCCCGGTCTCCAGGATGAGCTTCGCCGAGCCGAGCACGGTCTGGGCGGCGAGCGCCAGGGCGACCGGGCGGGCCAGCCCCACCTTCACGCCGCCGTCGGCGAGCGCCTCGATGGCGACGAAGATGAACGCGGGACCGGAGCCGGAGAGGCCGGTGACGGCGTCGAGGTGGTGCTCCTCGACCACGTGGGCGATGCCGACCGCCTCGAAGAGGCGCTTCACCTCGGCGAGGTCGGCGTCGGTGGCGTGGGAGCCGCGGGCGAGCGCGGTCGCGCCCGCGCCGACGAGGGCGGGGGTGTTGGGCATCGTGCGGACGATGCGGACGCCGGCGCCGAGCTTGCGGGCGATGGCGGAGATCGGGATGCCGGCGGCGATGGAGACGACGAGCTTCTTGTGGTCGATGGCGGGCGCGATCTCCTCGAGGAGCGCGTCCATGGTCTGTGGCTTCACCGAGAGCACGAGGATGTCGGAGGCCTCGGCGGCCCCCCGGTTGTCGCCGGTCACCACCACGCCGTAGCGCTGCGCGATCTCCTCGCGCCGCGGCGCCCGCGGCTCCGAGCAGACGATCTCCTCCTTCGCGGCGCTGCCCGCGCGCAGGAGGCCCTTCACGAGGGCCTCGGCCATGTTGCCGGTGCCGAGGAACGCGATCTTCTTGCCGAGCGACATGCCCCGACCTTACCGCCCCGGGGCGCGGCTGTCGCGAACGGCTGCGCGCTCGATATCGGGCCGGCTACGGGTGGCCCCGGTCGTGCGGCACCACCACGTCGATCGCACCCTCGGTCGAGTTGCCGGAGGCGTCGGTCGCGGTCACGGTCACGGTGTACGTCCGCCCGGGCCCCCGGCCGGCGCGCTCGGCGCGGAGCCTCACGTGGTGCGCGTCGACGACGACGACGTCCTCCCGGCAGCGATCGGGCGCGACCGGGACCGTGCCCTCGCGCGCCGTCACCGAGAGCACCGCGCCGGGCGGTGCGCCGGCGCTCGCCGCGCAGGCGTCGGCGAGCCCGTAGCCGATCGTCACGTCCACGAGCGCGTGGTTCGGGGGCCACAGCACGCCGGGCGTCGCGGTGACGGCCGTGAGCGTCGGCCCGGCCCGGTCGACCACCGTGACCGTCGCGGTCGCGCTGGCGCTCGCGCCGCTCGCGTCGGTGACGGTGAGGGTGACGGTCGTCCGGCCGGGGGCGTAGGGGCCGGGCGGCGACTGGGTCACGGTCACCGGGCCGCCGTCGGGATCGTACGAGCCCGCGTCCACCGCGGCGGCCGCGGTGCAGTCCGGCCCGGCCTCCACCTCGACGTCGCGCGCGCGCGCGACCGGCGGGACGCTCTCGAGCCGCTCCCACATCGCGACGTACGCCTCGGCGGACGAGAAGAGGGGCGCGAGGTCGGCGTCCGAGACCCCGGAGGCCGAGAGGTCGTGGATGAGGTCCGGGTACATGCCGATGTGCGCCATGCCGTCGACGTTGAAGTCGAACCGGCGACTGCCCGCGGCGGCGCGGTCGAAGCTCCGGCCCGCGAGCGTGAAGGGGTAGGTGAACGGCGTGCCCTGGTCGGCCCTCCGGTCGCCGTCGCACGCGTCCGGGCCGAAGCGCGGGGCGGGCTCGAGCGCCATGCCGTTCAGGTCGCTGCCGAACGCGACCGCGCCGCCGCGCATCGCCTCCGCGACGTGCAGGTACACCTGCGCGAGCGAGCGCGAGGAGGTGCCGCAGTCGTTCGGGACGCGGGACGCGACGAAGGAGGTCGCCGCGCCGCCGGCCGGGAACGTGCCGATCTCGGCGGTCGAGCCCTGGTGGAGGATCACCGCCGGGACCCCGCCGAGCGCGCGCAGCCGGTCGAGCTGCCGCCCCGGCTTCGCGCCCTCCGAGCGCAGCGGCCCCAGGTTGATGTCGAGGTACGAGGCGTGGCCCATCACGACGCCCGGGTAGCGCCGGGCCTCGGCCATCCCGAGCGCCTCGTCGAGCGCGAGGGCGTCCAGGTGGTCGACGTCGACGATCATGCCGCGGTCCATCATCGCGGAGACGAGCGCGCGGCCGAGCGGCTGGAGCGGGCGCGCGTTGCAGTGGGCGCCGGGTGGGGAGGCGGGAGGCGTGAGGCTCCCGAAGAGGAGCGCGAGCGCCGGATCCACGGCCTGGCGGTACTGGAAGCCCTCCGCGGAGCAGTCGCGCAGGTGGAACCAGTCGCCGGTCGCGAGCTTGTTCGCGTAGTCGAAGAGCGGGTGGTAGACGGCCGCGCCGCCGAAGGCGTTGTCGAAGACGTGGACCGGGTAGAGCGTGCGGACGCCGAGCGCGTGGTAGTGGTCGAGCGCGGCCGCGACCGACGCCTCCGTGCAGCCGCCCGCGTTGCAGCCGAAGAGGTCGTCGACCTCCATCCCGAGCACCACCGCGAGCTGGCCGCGCTCGATGGCCTGGCGCGCCGCGCGGCCGGAGGTGACGATGCGGTACCAGCCCAGGCCGGGGCCGCCGGCCTGCTGGTCGATCCACGCCTCGAGGGCGTGCGCCGCGGCGAGCTGACGGTCGACCGCGTCCATGTCGGCGCAGCCGAAGCCGGGCCGCTGGTTGGAGAGGTGGCACAGCACGCTGTTGTTCACCGCGTGGAGCACCATCAGCTTCAGGCCGCCGTCGTGCGCGCGCCTCAGCCAGTCGACGTGCGCCTGCTGGTGCGTCGCGGTCTTCCAGTGCGGCCAGCCGTCGAAGTCGGGCGCGCCGCCGACGCCGTGGCCGACCCGGCCCGTGACGGCGAGGCCGATGAGATCGCCGAGCCCGAAGGCGCCGTGGACCGGCGTGCCGAGGAAGGGGACCGGGAGCACCGGCAGGCCGAGCGGCGTCACCGCGGCGACGTCGGCGAAGTCGCAACGCGGGACCGCCTTCGCGAGGTCCCCGCTCGGATCCCACGGCGCGCCCCACAGCATGAGGCCGCCGAACCCGAGGTTCGCGAACTGGTGCACGTGCAGGTCGGCGAAGCCGTCGATCCGCGCGGGCGCGGAGGCGGCCTTCGACGCCTCGGCCGGCGGGTTCGCGCAGCCCCAGAGGCAGGCGAGCGCGACGAGCGCGGGCCGGGAGGCGCGGCGGAGGTCCGGCATGTGGAGGCTCCCCTCGGCTCACGGCGGGGGGCGCCGTCGCGAGCACCCCCGGGTCCTAAGCTGGCCGGGGGCCGGGCGCTCGCGCCGCCGCTGACGCGGCGCGACACCGGCGTGTCCGGTGCCTCCCGGGTGGCGCACGGCCTCCCGGCCGTGCATGAGATCGACGAGCAGGCAGGAGGGGGAGCGGTCGATGTCCTACGAGGGATCGGTCGAGCAGGTCAGCGTCCAGCCCGGCGCGATGTCGGCGCTGCTGGAGGAGCTGTTCCGCTCGCCCGCGCCCGGCCCCGGCGCCGACGAGCCCGCGCTCGCCCCCGGCACCCGCGTCGGCCGCTTCGAGCTCCGCGAGGTCCTCGGGCGCGGCGGGTTCGGCGTCGTGTACGAGGCGCTCGACGTCGAGCTCGGCCGCACGGTCGCGTTCAAGCTCGTGCGCCCCGGCCGGCGCAACCCGGCGCGCGAGGCGCGGCTCCTCCTCGAGGCGGAGGCGGCGGCCCGGCTCTCGCACCCGAACATCGTCACGCTCTTCGATCTCGGGCGGAGCGAGCACGGGCCCTACCTCGTGCTCGAGCTCCTCCGCGGCGAGACGGTCGGCGCCCGCGCGGCGCGTGGCCCGCTGCCCCGCGGGGAGGCGCTCCGGATCGCGACCGAGGTCGCGCGCGGCCTCGCCCACGCGCACGCGGCGGGCGTCGTGCACCGCGACCTCGCGCCCGGCAACGTGTTCGTCTGCGACGATGGGCGCGTGAAGATCCTCGACCTCGGGATGGCGCAGGCCTTCGGCCGCGAGCGGGTCGACGGCGGCACCCCGGGGTTCATGGCGCCCGAGCAGCGCGCGGGCGGCGAGGAGGACGCGCGCACCGACGTGTGGGCGCTCGGGGCGCTCCTCGGGACGATGCTCGGGGCCACGCTGGCGGGCGACCGGAGGTGGAAGGCGCCCCCGGGCCGGCTCGGGGAGGTCCTCGCGCGCATGCAGGCGGAGGCGCCCGCCGACCGGTACCGCGACGCGGGCGACGTCCTCGCGGCGCTCGCGCAGGCGTCGCCGGAGCGGGAGGCGGCGCGGCGGGCCACCTGGCTCGCGACCGGCGCCGCCGCGCTCGCCGTCGCGGCGATGGCGGGCGGCTGGCTCTGGCTCACCCGCCCGGCCCGCGTGGAGCTCCCGGGCCTCGCGGTGGCGGTGCTGCCGTTCGAGGACGCCTCGCCGGCGCACGACCAGGGCCACCTCGCCGACGGCCTCGCGGCCGAGGTGCAGGAGGGGCTCGCGCGCCGCGCCGGGCTCCGCGTCACGGGGTTCGCCTCCTCTCGCCGCGCGCGCGGGCTCTCGCCCGCGGAGGCCGGGGCGCGGCTCGGGGTCGGAGCGCTCGTCGAGGGCGCGCTCCGCCGCGCGGGCGACGATCTCGAGGTGGAGGCGCGCCTCGTGCGGGCCTCCGACGGGAAGGCGCTCTGGTCGCGCACGCTCACCGCCAGGGCCGCGGGGGGCGCCTTCGAGCTGCAGCGGCGGGTCGCGGCGGCCATCGTGGAGGCGCTGGGGCTCGACGGCGAGGCGGCGGCCGCGCCCGCCGCGGGCGCGCGGACGCCCGCGCCGGAGGCGTACGAGACGTACCTGCGGGTCCGGACCGTCGTCTACGGCGACGGCGACGACTGGCCCGCGCTGCTCGCCGGGATCCGCCGGGCCACCGAGCTCGACCCGGGGTTCGCCGAGGCCTGGGCGCTCCGCGCCGGCCTCGAGTTCTCGCAGATCCCGACCGAGACCATCCCGTTCCCGGAGCGGTGCGCGCGGGGGCTCTCCGCCGCGGACCGCGCCGTGGCGCTCGCGCCCGCGCTCGGCGAGGCCCGCGCCGTGCGCGGGTGGCTCCGGGTGAACTGCGGCCTCGACTGGGAGGGCGCGCGCGAGGACTTCCGGCGGGCGCTCGCGCTCGAGGCGGGGAACCCCGAGGTGCTGCGGCGGGCCGGTGCCTTCGCGCTCCAGGACGGCGCGCGCTTCGACGAGGCCATCGCGCTCATGCGCCGGGCGGCCGACCTCGATCCCTTGACCACCGTCCACTGGACCTGGCTCGGGCGCGCGTACTGGGGCGCGGGCCGGCTGGCGGAGGCGCGCGCGGCCGTCGAGCGCGCGGTCGCGCTCTCGCCGCGCACCTGGGCGAACTCGCTCCTCGGCTACCTCGACCTCGAGGAGGGGAGGCCGCTCGACGCGCTCGAGCACTTCGGGCGCGAGGGGGTCTCCCGGTCCGCGCTCCTCCGCGGGCGGGCGCTCGCGTACCACGACCTCGGGCGGCAGGCCGAGGCGCAGGCCGCGCTCGACGAGATGATCCTGCAGTTCGGCGCCGACACGCACTACGGGCAGGCCACCATCTACGCCTGGTGGGGCGACACGGACCGGGCGCTCGCCGCGCTCGAGCGGGGCCTCGGCGCGGACGCCTACGGCAAGGTCGAGGCGCGCTGGGACCCGCTGCTCCGGCGGCTGCGGGCCGACCCGCGGGCCCTCGCGCTCCTGCGCCGCGCCGGGATTCCGGAGTGAGCCGCGTGCTCGCCACCCTGGCCTCCGGCGACGAGGCGGGCGCCGCCGAGCTCGCGCTGCGCGACCACGGCCCGGCGGTGCTGCGCTACCTCCTCGGGCTGCTCCGCGACCCCGACGACGCGGACGACGCCTTCTCGATGTTCGCCGAGCAGGTCTGGAGGCGCATCGGCACCTTCCGCGGCCCGGGCGGCTTCGAGGTGTGGCTCTTCCGGATCGCGTTCCGCGAGGCCATGCGCCTGCGCGACGAGGCCTGGCGCCGGAGGAAGCGCGCGCTCCCGTCGACCGACGCCCACCGCATCGCCGCGGAGGTCCGCCGGACCGCCTCGGTCTCGAGGGAGCGCCGCCTCGACGCGCTCGAGCAGCTCCGCGCCGCGCTGTCGCTCGAGGACCAGCACCTCCTCGTGCTGCGCGTCGATCACGGCCTCTCCTTCGGGGAGATCGCGGGCACGCTCGGCGAGGGCGAGGCCCCGCTGGAGGAGGCGACCGTCCGCAAGCGCTACGAGCGCGCGAAGGCGCGGCTCGCGCGGGCCGCCCGGGCGGCCGGGCTGCTGGGGTGACCCGGGCTCAGGGCACCACGTTCGGCGTGCCCGCGTCGTAGCGGGCCTTCGCCGGGAGCGTGTAGGTCGTGCCGGTGGTCGGGTCCACCCAGGGCCACGGGTTCGCGCCGAAGAAGTCCGGCTTCGACGTGCGGTAGAGGCTGTTCGGCAGCGTGCGGCTCGAGCCCGCGGTGTGCCAGGCCTGGGTCGAGCGCAGCCAGTCCCAGTTGCCGTCCCGGATGGCCGTGTCGAAGACCTTCGTGTCCTCGTGGTACGGGTTCTTGTCGTCCCAGCCGAGCAGGAAGATCGAGGGCGTGGAGCCCGCGTCGGTGCCGCGCCCCTCGTAGACCCAGCCGGACATCTCCCCCGCCGCGCCGAGCACGTTGCCGACGTAGCTCATCCAGTACGAGTAGGCCTGCGCCCCGGCGCAGCGCCGGGGGCCGGCCTGGTCGCCCCCGAGGTCGGTGATGGTGTGGCCGGTGTCCGGGTTCGTGAACGTCGAGCGCGTGCCGCGCAGCCAGTTGCGGAACACGGTCATGTAGACCGACGAGCCGTGGGTCGTGTCGCTGTCGAAGTTCGGCCCGTAGTTGCCCTCGAAGAGGACGTGGTGGGGCCCGACCATGTGCGAGGCGTTGAGGTGCACCTCGACCCAGTTCTCGGCGTAGCGGATGTAGCCGTGATCCACGTAGTTGTAGCCGAACACCGAGCCCGCCCCGCTCGCCCGCGCGACCATCACCTTGTTGGTCTTCCGCGAGACGTTGTTCTCGACGAGGATCTCGGAGGAGGCGTTCGCGAACGAGATCGCGTAGGCGCCGCCGCCCGGCGCCGCGAACGAGGCGTCGTGCACGTACGAGTCGCGGATCTCCGACTGGAACGAGTGGTTCATCGCGAACCCCTCGCCGGTCCACTGGGTCACCTCGATGTTCTTCGCCCAGCAGCGGTACGCGGCCTCGAAGCGGATCGCGCCGTCCCCGCCGCCGATCGCCGTGAACCCCTCCACGCTCGCGCCGCGCACGTGGGTGGAGTCCGCCGGGTAGCGGGTCACCTGCGCCTTGTGGGCCGCGTCGGCCCGGTAGTCGATGTGGAGCGGGGTCGTGAAGGTGAGGGTGCTGCCCGAGACGCTCGCGATTCTCCTTCAGCTCGTTCGTCACCCGGTCCTGCCGCGAGAACCAGGACGCGGCGTCGCCGCCGGTCGGGACGGTCGCCGTGAGCGGATCGTCGAGCACGTCCTGGGGCGGGTTGTGCAGCGTCCAGGTCACCCGCCCGTCGGGCGAGCCCCAGATCTGCCCGCGCCCGAGGGGCGAGTCGCGCCAGTGCGAGTCCGAGAGCTCGTCGACGAGCACGATCTGCCCGGTCGCGAAGCCCGCGGTGCTCGAGACGGTCACCGACGTCGCGCCCTTCGCGCCGTCGGCGGTGAGGTTCACCGAGGTGCCCCCGGACGTGGACGGCCAGCGCTGCGGGCCGATGATCACGATCGGCTGCGCGTCGGGGACGCCGTCGATGTCGGGCTTGGAGCCGTTCGTCTTCACGAGGATCGTCTGGCCCGCGCCGGCGCCGCGCAGCGTGACGTTCTTCGAGATGAGGACGAAGTCGTTGACCCGGAAGGTGCCGGCCGAGAGCTGGACCACCGCGCCCGGCGCGCAGGCGTCGAGGGCCGCCTGGATCGCGGCGGAGGCCTCGGAGGTGCCGTTGCCGTACGTCGCCGCGCTGAGCGTCGCGCAGACCGCGGTGCGGTTCGGGATGCCGCCGTTGAGGCTCACGCCCGGCTTCCACTGCGTGGCCCGGTCCGCGGCGAGGACGTAGGCGGGGCCGCCGCCGCCGCCCGACACGGCGGTGACGTTCACCTTCCCGGTGCCCGCCTTCGTGCCGTCCGAGACGAGCGTGGCGGTGACGGTCGAGAGTCCGGTGTTCGACGAGGCCGTGAAGAGGCCGCTCGCCGAGATCGTGCCGCCGCCGGTCACCGACCAGGTCACGTCGGTGTCGTTGGTCCCGGTCACCGCGGCGTTGAACTGCGCGGTCTGGTTCACCGCGATGCTGGTCTGCGCCGGAGACACGGTGACGGTGATCCCGCCACCGCCCCCGCCGCCTCCTCCTCCGCCCCCGCCGCCTCCGTCGGGCGCGTACGTCGGCGCCTTGCACGCGAGGAGCGCAGTGGTGAGCGCGACGAGGGCGAGGCGCGAGCGGGACATTCGGGTTCTCGAGCGCAAGGCGGACGCAACCTCCAGGGAGCACGGTAACCTATACGCGCGGTCGGCTTCGAGTTCACGGGGCCGGGCCCGCGAACCGGGCTTGTCTTTCGGGTGTTCCCGGCGCACACAGACGGGGCGCCCACCTCCGGAGGAACCCGTGTCGATCGACCCTGGCCAGACACCCGAGGCGTTCGCGGCGGGACTTCGCGCGCTGGGCCTCTCCCGCTTCGCGCTGACGTGGGACGATGCGTCCCAGCGGCTCGCGGCCTCTCACCCCGCCCTCGAGCCGGTCGCGCGGGAGCTCGAGGCCGACCGCCGCGACTTCGACCGGCACGAGGGCCTCTTCGTGTCCCTCGCGCCGGGGACGGGCGTGCTCCAGTCGGCGGTCGTCCACCGCACCTGCCGGGGCCAGGCCGCGGGCGGCGTGCGGTTCTGGCGGTACGACACCGTGCGGGAGTTCCTGCGGGACGGGCTGCGCCTGTCGCGCGGCATGACCCACAAGAACGCGCTCGCCGGGATTCTGGTGGGGCGGCGGGAAAGGCGTGATGGCCCGCGGCACCGGCGAGGACGACGGCACGCCCGCCTTCCGCCGCCGCGTCTACGAGGAGTACGGCGCCTTCGTGTCGAGCCTGGGCGGCTGCTACGTCACCGCGGAGGACGTGGGCACCTCGGTCGAGGACATGGCGGCGGTGTTCTCGCGGACCCGCTTCACGACCTGCATCCCGCCGGAGCTGGGCGGGTCGGGCAACCCCTCGGTGCCGACCGCGCTCGGGGTCGTGCGCGGCATGGAGGCGGCGCTGCGCCACCGCGGCATGGGCACGCTCGCGGGGAAGACGGTGGCGGTGATGGGCCTCGGCCACGTCGGCACGCCGCTCGTGGGCTACCTCGCCGAGCGCGGCGTCGCGGCGGTGGTGGGCACCGACGTCGATCCCGGGCGCGAGGCGGAGCTGCGCGCCCGGTTCCCGGGGCTCCGGCTCACCGTGCGCACCGTCGCGCGCGGCGACACCTCGATCGTCGCCGAGGCCGCCGACGTGCTGTCCCCGTGCGCCACCGGCGCCGTGCTCGGCCCGGCCACCATCCCGGCCATCCGCGCGCCCGTCGTCTGCGGGGCCGCGAACAACCAGCTCGAGGATCCCGCCCGCGACGACGCCGCGCTCGCGGCGCGCGGGATCACCTACCTGCCCGACTTCCTCGTGAACCGGATGGGCATCGTGACGTGCGCCGACGAGCAGTACGGCTACGTCGGCCGCGACCCGTCGATCGCGCGCCACCTCGGCGACGACTGGGAGAACGGCGTCTACCGGCTCTCGCTCACGGTGCTCGAGGAGGCGAGGCGGACCGGGCGCACGCCCCACCGGATCGCGCTCGACCTCGCCGAGGCGCGCTCGCGGGAGCCGCACCCGGTCTGGGGCCACCGCGGGAAGCTCATCATCCGCTCGCTCGTCGAGCGGGGCTGGAGCGCCGGCGCGTGACGGTCCTCGCGGACGTCTGCCTGGGGCTCGCGCTCCTCCTCTGGGCGGTGCCGGTCCCGCTCCTCCTCCGCGAGGCGCCGCGGGCGAACGACGGCGGGCTCGTGTGGGGCGCGGTCTTCGCGGCGCTGCCGCTCTGGGGCCTCCTCTGGGCGGCGCTCGCGGTCGCGACCTCGCGCGGCGCGCTCGACTGGGTGGTCAAGAGCCGCGGGGCGCAGCACGCGCTCCTCGTGCTCGGCTGCGTGGCGCTCGCGGCGGTGACCGTGCTCGCCATCGTCGGGCGGTGGGAGCCGGCCTCGCAGCTGCCCTGGGCGACCCGTCCGCTCTCGGGCTGGGGCGCGGTCGCGTTGCCGGCGGCCGCGCTCGCCTTCGCGGCGCTGTCGCTCCACCCCGGGCTCGCCTCCGCGGTGCCGCCGGTGGCCGTGCGCGCGCCGTTCGCCCTGGCCGCGCTCACCGGGCTCCTCGCGGGCGCGGGGCTCCTCGTCGAGGCGGCGCAGTCCGCCGCGGCGCGGGAGGCCGCGCGGGCCGCGGAGCTGACCGAGCGCGACTCGGAGCGCGACCGGGAGCTCCTCGCGCGGGTCCGGACGCTCGAGCCCGAGGCCGGCTTCGCGGAGCTCCTCGGGTTCGCGAACCGGTTCGAGCGGCCGGAGAATCCGGGAGGAGGCGATCGCCCGCGCCCGGCGCCACCCGCGCTTCGACGCCGCGCTGCTCGAGGTGCTCCGGGGTGGGCTCGCCGAGAAGGGGCTCGTCTGGATCGACGCGGTCGAGGTGGCCGACCCTGCCGCGGTGGCCCCGGCGGCGCGCGACGCCATCCTCGTGCTCGCGGCCTCCGCGCGGCGCGAGCGGGAGGGGGCCCACTTCCTCCGGGGCGACGAGCTCGACGGGGACACGCGCCTCGCCGTCTCGGCGGCCGAGCGGCTCTCCGGGCGCGGCGTGGACTTCGCGCCGGCCCTGCGCGAGCTCCGCGCCGCGATGGACGCGCCGCGCCCCGCCCAGCCGGTGCGGATGCGCGCGGCCGACACCCTCGACCGCTGGCTCGCGGCGCACGCCCGGTGACCGCGTTCGAGCGCTTCCGGGCGAGCCTCGTCCTCGACCACGAGAAGTGGCACGACGGGGTCGGCTTCGACCTCGCGGCGCTCGGCGAGGCTTCGCCGGAGGAGCGCGCCGACATCGAGGGGATCCTGCTCTCGCGCGGGATTCGAGGGCTGGCGGGAGGTGGAGGCGCTCGCCGCCCTGGGCACGCCCCGCGCGCTCGAGGCGCTGCGCAGGGCGGCGGGGGAGGGGAGCCCACAGGTGCGGGCCGCCGTGGCGCGGTACGCGCCGGACGCGGTCGACGCGGGCGAGCGGACCGCCGCGCTCGTGCACGCCCTCGAGCACGGGCGGTTCGGCGACGGCCTGTCCGAGGCCATCGACCTCGCGGCGGAGCACCACCCGCCGGAGGTGGTCGAGGCCTTGCTTCGGGGCGCGGCGCGCGGGCCCGGCGACCGGGCCGTGCACTTCGCCGCCCTGCTCCTCTTCGTGCACGGGAAGGCGGCGGAGCCGTTCGACTGGGACGAGCGCCCGTTCTTCTTGCGGTTCGCCGAGGGCGAGCCGGGCCGTGACGACGCGTTCCGCGAGCTCTGCGCGCGGATTGGGGTCGACCCGGCGCCGTACCTCGGGCCGGGTGGAGGCCTCACCCGATGATGAAGTCCTCCTTCTGCACCGGGCCCTTCTGGAAGCGCTCGACGTCGAAGCGCTCGAAGATCTCGTCCTTGCCCTTGCCGGCGAGCCAGTCGGCGTAGAGCTCCGCCACGGCGGGGGCCATCATGAAGCCGTGGCCGACGAAGCCCGAGCACTGGTGGAAGTTCTCGTAGCCCGCGGGGCCGAGGACGGGGTTGTTGTCCGGGGTCACGTCGTAGCAGCCCGCCCACTGGCGCAGGACCTTCAGCCCCGCGAGCACGGGCAGGATGTCGGTCGACGCGCGGGCGAAGCGGGCGAGGAAGTTGAGCGTCGAGCCCATCACGATCCCCTCCGGCTCGTGGGGATTGCCCATGCCGCCGACGATCTCGCCGCGGCCGTCCTGGGAGAGGTACAGCCCGTTCCCGAGCACCGAGACCAGCGGGTCGAGCCAGGGCTTGAGCGCCTCGGTGACGAGGATCTCGTGGCGGGTGGGGCGGTTCGGGAGCTTCACGCCGGCGAGCGCCGCGATTTCCTTCGACCACGCGCCCGCGGCGAGCACGACCGTGTCGCACGCCACCCGGCCGCGGTTCGTGACGACGTGGGTGATGCGCTTGCCGGAGGTCTCGAAGCCGGTGACCTCGGTCCAGGTCCGCACCTTCGCGCCGAGCTGCTCGGCCGAGCGGGCGTAGCCCCACAGGAACGGCCACGGGAAGACGACCGCGTCGTCCGGGTTGTGGCTCGCCGCGAGGAAGCGCCCCGCGTCGAGCTCCGGGACCACGTCGAGCGACTCGCGCGGCGACAGGATGCGCGTGCGCATCCCGTGGGCGCGGTGGAGCTCGGCGTTCTTCTCGATGCGCGCGACCTGCTCCTGGGTCGGCGCGAGGAACAGGTAGCCGGTCGGGCGGAACCAGACGTTCACGCCCATGTCGGTCGCGAACGTGTCGCACAGCTCGAGGGACCGGCGCGCGAGCCGGATCATCGTGGGCGTCGACCACTGGGCGCGCACCCCGCCGCCGTTGCGGCCGGAGGCGCCGGCGTTGAGGTACGCCTTCTCGAGCACGAGCACGTCGGTCTGGCCGCGCCGGGTCAGCTCGCGCGCGAGCGAGAGGCCCTGGATGCCGCCGCCGATGACGACGACCGAGGCCCGCTCCGGGAGCGGCTCCGCGCGCGGGAGCTCGACGGTCCCTCGGCTCCGGCCCGCGGAGCCCACGCTCGGGATGGGCGGACTGACGGGCACCCCTTCGTCGAGGAGGAGGCCGTCCGGGTCGAGCGCGGCGAGCGCGCCCAGCGCGGTCGGCACGAGCGGCGGCCGCGCCGTGAACGGCGAGATCTCCGCGGGCGTGGCGCCGAGGCGCAACAGCTCGCGCACCACCGCGGCGGTGCAGGTTCGGCCCTGGCACGAGCCGGTGCCGAACCCGGTGTAGCGCTTCACCGACTCGAGGTCGCGGTGGCCGGCCGCGAAGGCCTTGCGGACCTCGGAGACCGTCACGTCCTCGCAGGCGCACAGCACGGTCTTCGTCATCGCGCCGCCTCCCCCGCCCGCCGGCCCGCCCCGGCGGCGCCGGCCCCGTCCATCTCCCCGGTCGCCTCGCCGGCGACCCACAGGCCCGCGATCCCGGTCGCGCCGTCCGCGGCGGCCTCCACCGCGAACGCGCCGAGCGCCGCGTCGAAGCGCACCCGCGCCCCGAGGGAGCGGGCGAGCTCGGTCGCCGGCGCGGGCGGCGTCGCGATCGCCACGACGTCGCAGCGGATCCGCGCGAGCGCGCCGGTGGCGATCCCCTTCACCCTGCCGCGGCCCAGGACCCGGGCGCCGGCGTAGTCCGGGAGCCGCTCGACGGCGAGCCCGGCCCCCGCGAGCACCGCGGCGTGCGCGTTCGCCTCCGGGCCCTGGCCCAGCACCGCGGCGCGTGTCCCCGGCACCACCCCGTGCTCGGCGATCGCCGCGGAGAGCCCCCGGGCCGCGAGGACGCCGGGGCGGTCTCCGTTCGCGAGCTCCGGTGTCACCGCGTGGCCGCCCGGCGCGAGCACGACGCGCGCGGGGCGGACGAGCCGGAGCCCGCGGGGCGGGCCATCGACCGCGAGGCCGGCGATGACCGTGCCGCCGTCGCGCCAGAGGCCCAGCACCGTGGTGGAGGTGGCGAGCTCGCCGCCGGCCGCGCGCACCGCCGCGGCGGCGCGCTCGGCCCAGGCGAGGTCGGGCTCGCCGGGCAAGGGGAGCCGGCAGCGCAGCCGCCCGCCGATCCGCGGCGCGCCGTCCGCGACGAGCACCTTCAGGCCCCCGCCCGCGAGCGCCTCGGCCGCCGCGAGCCCCGCGGGGCCGGCGCCGACCACGAGCGCGTCCCAGGGCTCCTGGGCGACGGGCCCGGGTGCGCGCTCGGCCGCGAGCGCGGCCGGGGACGGGAGCTTCCCGAGGCCGGCGAGGTGCCGGGAGAACGCGACCGTCGCGCGGTTGAGCGGCCCGTTCCACGTCATCAGGTGGTGGTGGTCGAGCCCCCCCGCGAACACGGTGTCGATGACGCCGAGGAGGTCGTGCTGCGCCGTGGGGAGCGCGTTCTGCGTCTCGACCACGAGGCCGTCGCGGCACGGGGTCCGGCAGGCGCGCTGGCTCGGCAGCCCGTCCACGCGGACGAGGCAGCTCATGCAGCCGCCGGCCATGCAGTAGGGGCCGCGGGGCCGGTGGTACTTCGCGCTCCGGGCGAGGAGCGGGCGGCCGGCGGCGAGGAGCGCGGCGGTCACCGGCTCGCCGCGGCGCGCCGGGACGGGCTCTCCGTCCACGAGGATCGTGCAATCGGGCTCGAAGGTCGGGAGGCGGGGCATGCGGGCGCGCGCAGTTTGGCCGGGAGGCCTCCCCGGGTCAACGCGCGCAGCGCCGCGGTCGCGCGGCGGGGCCGCGTCTCGCGCCGTGGCCCGCACGTACTCCCGGTTCACCGGGCGTCCTGCGGGTCACCCCGGTCTTGCGGCCGCACCCCGGATGGGACTATGGCGACGGAGGGAGGCGCCGCCTGGGCATTGCCCCTGCGGCACCCGCGTGCCGAAGACCCTCGTCGACCGGGTCCACCGCTGCCCGCGTCGTGGCCTCGAGGGCGACGGGAGGCCGCGTCCGAGCGGGCCCGGTGGCGAACCGGTCTGCCCCACGACTCGCTTGAGCAATTCTGGGACAGCTCCTAGCGTCCCGGGCATGGCGCGAGCGCGGCGTGCGGGAGCGAGGCGGGTGGCGGTGGTGACCGGCGCGGGGAGCGCCGCCGGGATCGGCTTCGCGGCCGCGGCGCTGCTCGCGGAGCGCGGCTGGGCCGTCGCGCTCTCCTCGACCACCGAGCGGATCCACGCGCGGGTGCGCGCGCTCGCGGCGCGCGGCGCGGACGTCGCGGGCGCGGTCGCCGACCTGCGCGATCCCCGCTCGGCGCGGGCGCTGGTGGAGCTCGCGCTCGAGCGCTTCGGCCGGCTCGACGCCGTCGTGAACAACGCCGGCATGGGGCGGGTGGGCGCGCCGGAGGTGGTGAAGCCCTTCGCGGCGCTCGCCCTCGAGGCGTGGCGGGAGAGCCTCGAGACGAACCTCCTCACGGCGGTGAACGTCACGCGCGCCGCCCTGCCGGCGCTGCGCCGGAGCGGGGCGGGGCGGGTGGTGAACGTCGCCTCGGTGACGGGGCCGCTCGTCTCGAACCCGGGCGAGAGCCCCTACGCGGCCGGCAAGGCCGCGCTCGTCGGCCTCACGCACACCCTCGCCCTCGAGCTCGCCCGCGCGGGCGTCACCGCGAACGCGGTCGCCCCGGGCTGGATCGCGACCGCCGCGAGCACGCCCGCCGAGCTTCGCGCCGCGCGCGCGACGCCGCCCGGCCGGGCCGGCACGCCGCGCGAGGTGGCCGAGGTGATCGCCTTCCTCTGCTCGGAGGGCGCCGCCTACGTGAACGGCGCGACCGTCGTGGTCGACGGCGGCAACACGCTCGTGGAGCGGAAGGGGTGACCGAGGTGGGCGACCCGCAGGCCCGCTACCCGCTCACCGTCTTCTGCGCCGCGAGGAACCTGCGCTTGCGCGCGGCCAGCGCCACCTGGGTGGGCTCCGCCACCGGCATCTCGACCTCCAGCTTCTGCAGCGCCGTCACGCGCTCCTTCGCGGGCGGGTGCCGGGAGAAGAAGCCGCCCTTCGCGGCGCCGCCCTCGAGCCGCGACAGGAACGACGCGAGCGCCGTCGGGTCGTAGCCGGCGCTCGCGAGGATCTGCGCCGCGAGCGCGTCGGCCTCGAGCTCGTTCTTCTTGCCGAAGCCCTTGTCGAGGACGAAGTCGGTGCCGGCGTCGACGACCTTCCCGAAGAAGGCGTGGACCACCGAGTCGGTGCCCTCGAGCAGCTTCCCGGTCAGCTGCTCCTGCTTCCGGGCGGCCTCGATCGGCTGCATCGTGTGCCCGAGCTGCACGTGTGCAATCTCGTGCGCGAGGACGGCCGCGAGCTCGTCCTCGCTCTGCGCCGCCTTGAGCACGCCGGTGGTCACCGAGATGAACCCGCCCGGCGCGCCCGCCGCGTTCACGGCGCCGGAGGTCACCGGCACGAAGAAGTAGCCCTTGAGCGGGTAGGGCCGGCTTCTTCTCGTCGCGCAGCTCCGCCGCCGCGAAGGCGAGCGTCGTCCCGACCTTCCGCACGTAGGCCGCGGCGGGGTGGGAGGGCTGCAGCACGTCGCCGCCGATGCGGGTGAGCACGCTCGCGCAGACGGTCTTCCCGAGGAAGTACTCCTGCTCCATCGTGTACGTGGAGGTCTTCGCGAACTCGCCGGAGGCGACGGCGTCGCCGAGGTTGTCGCCGATCTTGCCGGCGTTCCGGTCGATGGCGCGGTTGACGAAGTCGCCGCCCGCCACCCCGGCGAGCTCTGCGCAGGCCGCGAGCGTCAACACGCCCGCGACGGCGAGCAGCGGCGAGAGGGCCCGGGCGTTCACCGGTCACCTCCCAGGCCACCCTCGACGGCGAAGCGGTCCATCTCCTCGGGGGCGGGCTCGCCGTTCGAGACGTGCGCGTCGATGGCCTTGAACGCCGGCGCGAGGTCCGGCTTCTCGCCTCGGTACTTCTTCTCCTCGTCCTCGCTGAAGCCGCGGGCGGCGAGCTCGACGTCGCGCTGCGAGCCCTGGCCGCCCGAGGCGAGCTCGCCCGCCTCGCGGTCGGACCAGGCCGACTCGTGGGCCCAGCACTTGCCGCCCCCGGGGCCGTCGAGGCGGGCCCAGGCCTTCTGGCGCTCGGCGATCTTCACCTTCTGGCCGGCGGCGACCTTCGCGGTGCACGCCGCGCCGTAGAAGCGCGGCGCCTTCATGAGGCGCACGCCCTCGCGCTTCACCGTGACGGTGTCGCCCGGCTGGGCGGCCGGGGGGGCCGCGGCGGCGGGCCCGGCGAGGGCCAGCGCTGCGAGGAGGAGGGTGGGGCGGAGCATCTCGAGGTCTCCTTCCAGGGTCACTTGTCGTGCAGCTCGTAGACGCCGTTCCAGCCGGCGGGAGGGGGAGCGGCGAGGAACGCGGCGCAGCGCTCCACGTAGACGCGGCAGGGCTCGTCGGCCGGCCGCGCGGCGCCGAGGGCCACGAAGCCCGCGCGCGCGCCGGCGAAGTCCCGGGCGCGGTACGCCGCGACCGCCCGCTCCCAGCCGGCGAGCCAGGCCTCCTCCTCCGGCGAGAGCGCGCCGCGCTCCGCCACGAGGACGAACACCGGGACGCCGACGTTCTTCCCCTTCACCTGCAGGAGGTCCATCGTCCGGAACACGAAGCGGTCGCCGGCCTTCTGGCGGGTGCGGTCGCCGACGAGGATCTCGGTGCCGTAGGCCTTGTTCGCGCCCTCGAGGCGGGAGGCGAGGTTCACGCCGTCGCCGAGCACCGTGTACTGCGCCTTGCGGACCGAGCCGATGTTGCCGGCGACGGCGTCGCAGGTGTTCACCCCGGCGCGGGCGAAGATCTCGACGCCGAAGCGGGCCTTCCACTCCGGGCGCAGCCGGTCGAGGTTGGCGCGGAGCTCGAGCGCGGCCTTGCAGGCGCGCGCGGCGTGGTCGGCGTCCGGCACCGGCGCGCCCCACACGGCCATGATGGCGTCGCCGACGTACTTGTCGACGTAGCCCGCGTTCCGCTCGACGATCTCCGCCTGCGCGGAGAGGTAGGCGTTGAGCAGCTCGACGAGCCGCTCGGGGTCGAGCCCCTCCGACACCGTGGTGAAGCCGCGGATGTCCGAGAAGTAGACGGTGAGCTCCTGCTTCGCGCCGCCGAAGCGGTCGAGGAGGTCGCGCCGGTCGAGCAGCGTCTGGACCAGCGCGGGCGAGGTGTAGCGGCCCAGCGCGTCGTGGATGAAGCGCCGGTCGCGGCGCTCGGCGGCGAACATCCGCAGGTCGGCGGCGAGCGCGGAGAGCACGCCGCCCGCGAGCGGCACGCCCGCCGCGAGCCAGACGCCGCGCGCGAGGAGCGCCGACGACGCGAGCCAGCCGACCGAGACGAGGCCGGCGACGCCGAGGGTGGAGAGCGCGGCGGTCACCGCGGGGCGGATGGAGGCCAGCGCGAGGAGGCCGACGGTGAGCGCGGCGAGGAGCGCCACCCCGAGCGCCGCTGCGGCGTCGGCGAGCGGCGTCGCGCGCGTGACGAACGCGCCGCGCAGGAAGCCGTCGATGGCGGTCGCGACCAGCTCCGCGCCGACCGCGTGCGCGTTCACCGGGGTGGGCCGCTTGTCCTTCCCGGCGGTGACGGTGACGGACACCACCACGACCGCGTCGCGCAGCGGCGCGAGCGCCTCCGCGGCCGGGGGCGTGCCCTCGCCCTCGCGGGCGAGCGAGGCGCGCAGGAGGTCCGCCGCGGACACCTGCGGGTACACGCTCGCGGGATCCGGGTTGCCGTCGAAGGCGCCCAGCCAGCGCAGGAGCACGCGGCCGTCGGCCTGGACCGGCGCCTCCACCGTGCCCACCCGCAGGCGGCCGGGGCCGGTGCTCACGGCGGCGTCGCCGAGCGCGAGGCGCGCCGCCTCGAGCGGGAGCGAGCGCAGCTCGCCGGCGGCGGTCGGGTAGACGTGGCGGAGCGCGCGGACGCGGCCGTCCGCGTCCATGTCCTGGGTGACCCCGCCGATCGCGATCGCGGCCCGCTCGAAGCGCGGCAGCGGCCGCACGACGCTCCAGCGCGCGGGCACGGTCTCGCCCGCGGGGGCGGGGGCCGCCGACCCCGGGGCCGCGTCGCGCGAGGCCGCGGCCGCGAGGACCACGCGCCCGCGCCGGAGCGCGTCCTCGAGCGCGGCGTTCTCGTCGGCGAGGCTGCCCTCGAGCGGGTCGACGAGCAGGACGTCGAGCGCGACCACCCGGGCGCCGGCGCGCGCGGCCTCGTCGAGGATCGCGGCGAGCGCGCTCCGCGGCAGCGGGTAGACGCCCCCCGCGAGCGCGACCGTCGCGTCGTCGATGCCCACGAGCACGATCCCCGGCGAGGCCCGCTGCGCCGCGGCGGCCGAGCGCGCGCGCACGTCGTAGAGCAGGCGCTCGACCGCCTCCGGCCCGGCCGGGCGCAGCCAGGCGACCGCCGCGGCGGCGAGCCCCACGGCGAGGCCGGTGCCGAGCGCGGCGCGGAGCTTCCTCACGGAGGCGGGGGTCACGGGGGCGCCGATTGTATCAAGCGGCGGGCCGGGCGGGGCCGCGTTAGCCTGTACCCCGTGGCGGTGATCTTCGTCTTCGTGGACGGGGTGGGCGCGGGCGACCGCGACCCCGGCGCCAACCCGCTCGCACGCGACGAGTTCCTCCTCTCGCGCTTCGCCGACGGCGCGGGCGCGCCGCTGCCCGCCGGCGGCCGGGCGGTGCTCGCCGACGCCCGCCTCGGCGTCCCCGGCCGCCCCCAGTCGGCGACCGGCCAGACGACCATCCTCACCGGCCAGAACGCCGCGGCGCTCCTCGGCCGCCACCTGCTCGGGTTCCCGAACGCGGCGCTGCGGGCGGTGCTCACCGAGCGGTCCATCTTCCGCGCGGCCGCCGCGGCAGGGCGGCGCACCGTGTTCGCGAACGCCTACCCGGTCGCGTACCTGCGCGCGCTCGGCCATGCGGCCGAGGGGGAGCCGGAGTTCTCCATGGGCAAGCGCCGCGCCCGCGCCGCCGCGACCACGGTCGCGTACGCCGCGGGGCAGGCGCGCTTCCGCACCTGGCGGGACGCCCGCGACGGGGCGGCCCTCACGCACGACGTGACCGGCGTGCGCGCCCGGTCGCACGGCGCCGACCTGCCGCTGCGCACCCCGGAGGAGGCTGCGACGATCCTGCTGGGCCTCGCCCGGGGCGCCGACCTCGCGCTGTTCGAGTTCTTCGAGACCGACGAGGCGGGCCACGCGCGCTCCATGGAGGCGGCGCTCGATGCGCTCCGGCGGCTCGACCGGTTCCTGCGCGCGGTCGTCGCCGGCCTCGGGCCGGACGACGCGCTCGTGGTCGCGAGCGACCACGGCAACCTCGAGGACCTCCGCACGCGCAACCACACGCTCGCGCCGGTGCCGGTGCTCGGGTTCGGCCGGGCGGCCGGGGCCCTCGGCGAGGTCCGCGACCTGACCGGGATCGCCCCGCTCCTCCTGGGTCTCATGGGGTGTGGCTTGCCGGCCCGCGCGGCACAGGGGTAGAGGTTTCACGGTGAGGCGCACCTCGTCACCCACGGTGCCGGCGGCGGCCCTCCTCGCCGCGGCCCTCGCGCTCTCGGCCTGCGCCGGAGCCCGGGTCCCGCCGGTCGAGGTGCTCTCCTTCCTCGAGGTGCAGGCGGACGGCGCGAGCTTCCGCGTGGTGTACGGCCCGGCGGACGTGAAGGCCGCGCGGCAGGTCGCGCGCGCGCTCGGGCGGGCCGCCCCGCGCGCGCAGCGGTTCGCGCCGCTGAGCTCGCCCGTGACGCTCACGGTGCACCCCGACCACGACGCGCTCGAGCGGGCGGTGGACCGGCCCGGCTACTCCTGGCTGCTCGCGTGGGCGCGCGCCCGCACGGTCGAGCTCCAGTCGCCGCGCACGTGGGGCCGCGGGCTGTGGCGCTTCTCCGGCGCGACCGACGCCGAGGTCGAGGAGCTGCTCGTCCACGAGCTCACCCACTGCGCGATGTTCCAGGCCGCGGGCGGGGAGGGCACCTGGGTGCTGCTCGAGGTGCCGCGCTGGTTCGAGGAGGGCATGGCGAGCGTGGCCGCCGAGCAGGGCTACCGCCGCGCCACGCTCGCCGAGCTGCGCCGGCACTGGCGGGCGCAGGAGGAGCGGCACGCCGGCCTCGGCGACGGCTGGGCCTTCCGCCCGCTCGACCGCGAGGCGGAGCGCGAGGGCGACCCGCTGCTCGATCCCGATCCGATCTACCGGGAGCGCGCCGATCTCGTGTACGGCGCCGCCCACCACGCCTTCGCCGCGCTCGTCGCGCGCCACGGCGACGGCGCCGTGCGCGAGGTGATCACCCGCCTCGCCGCGGGCGAGGGCTTCGCGCAGGCGTTCCGGGCCGCGGTGGGCGAGCGGCCCGACGCGTTCGCCGAGGCGTTCCGGGCGGAGGTCGTCGCGGGCGGCGGCAGTCCGTGACTTTCACGGGGGCGCTCGTCCCTCGACTCCGGGCCCGCTGTCGCGGGCCCTACGCTCGGGATGAACGGACCGCCCCCACCCGCGGCAGCAGCTCAATCCCGGCGCACCACGCTCGCGACCAGCCACAGGCGGTCGCCGTAGGCGGCCTCGGCGCAGATCCACAGGCGCACCGGCTCGCCGCCCACCTCGACGCGGGCGCCGGACTCCGGGCCGAAGATCCACTCGCGCGCGCCGCCGCCGCCGCCGGCCTTCGGCGCGCCGGCGTGGGGGCCGAGCAGGGCGAGCGAGATCGCGAGCGGGTCGCCGGGCTCGGTGCCCACGACCTCCACGTGCGTCACGAGCCCCTCGCGGTCGGCCTCGAGCGTCGCGACCGCGGCGAGGTCGCCGTCCTGGAACCAGGCGAGGTCGGGCTCGCCGAGATCGAGGTTCAGGCGGCGCCGGCCCTCGGCGTCGAGGTCGAACGGCGGCGCGTACGGGCGCCAGCCGGTCGCGGCGAAGGCGTCGAGCGCCGCGCGGCGAGGCTGGACGAGGATCGCCTCGAGCGGCGGGAAGGGCACGGCGGCGGCGGAAGGCGTCGTCATGGTGCGGCTCCGGCGGGCTTGGCGGCGGGCGCGGCCGCGGCGGGCGGCGCCCACGGGGGCGGGAGGATCGGGGAGCGGTCGGCGGCCCGGGTCACGCGCTGCAGCTCGATCTCGCCGACGAGCGCGGACGGCGCGAGCGTCGAGACCGGCACGTAGCCGCTCTCCGCGCCGCAGTAGCCGTTGAAGGCGCGGGACTCCCCGCCGGTCGCGAGCACCTTGTTGACGCTCGCGAGCGGCGTGCCCACGAGCTCGACGCCGCGGACGAGCTCCTCGGCGCCGGTGCGCGCGTCGACGCGGTAGACGAGGCGCGGGGTGCCCTTGAACGCCTGGTACCCGAACGACATGGTGTTCGTGTTGCCGCCGGTGATGTCGCGGATGACGAGGCCGTAGGGTTTCCCCTGCCGGCGCGCCTCGGCCATGAGGAGCTTCTTCAGCTCCCCGGGCGAGACCTGCTTCCGCGACTCGAGGACGAGGTTCGACATGCGGGCCATCGGCGCGCGCGCGCCCTGGCTGCGCCCGTGCCCGTTCGAGCGCTCGAAGGGCTTCACCGGCCGGCGGGAGAGGAGGTACGCCTCGAGCCTGCCGTCCCGCACGAGCACCGTGCGCTGCCCGGGCACGCCCTGCTCGTCGAAGGCGTAGGCGCCGTTGAGCGGCAGGCCGCCGTACGCGCGGAGCGTGGGGTCGTCGACGATGGTGAGGAAGGGCGGGAGCACGGGCTTGCCGACCTGGCCCTTGTAGGTCTGCCCCTCCTTGTCGTCGTCGACGCGCTCGCCCTCGAGGCGGTGGCCCACGGCCTCGTGGAAGAGCACGCCGGTCGCCTCCGGCTCGAGGATCGCCGGACCGGTGTACGGGTCGATGACCGGCGCCCTGCGGAGCGCGAGGAGCTCCTGCACGACCTTCGCGGTCTCGGCGCGGAGGCGGTCCGGGGTGGGGAGGTCGGCCTCGGTGCGGACGTACCAGTCGCGGCCGGCCTCGAGGAGCTGGCCGTCGGGCGCGCGGGTCAGCGCGAGGAGGTGCGCCCCGTAGATGACCTGCTCGGTGAGGAGCTCCGAGCCCTCGCTGGAGGTGAACCAGCGGACCTGGCGCTCGGCCTCGACGCGCAGCGATCCCTCGAAGAGCTCCGGGTGCGCCCGGAACGCGGCGGTGACGTCGCGCACGACGCCGGCCCACCGGGCCCGGTCGAACGGGAACGGCGCGGGGGGATCGACGTGGCGGGCGGGCGCCTCCCGGCTCATGCTCGGCGCCCGGTCGGCCTCGTCCTGGCGGTACACGCCGCGGGACTTCTTCTTGAACCAGGAGGAGAGCGCCTCCTTGTAGCGCTCGTCGGTCGCGAGCCAGAGCGCGCCGCGGAGCGCCGCCGTGTCGCCATCGACGGGCGCCTCCTTCGGGACGAACCAGGTCGGCTGGTCGCCGCCGAAGACGAGCAGGTTGTCCTCCTGGCTCGAGGAGTCGAGCGCGTAGCTCCCCACCCGGAGGTCCACGTAGAGGTTGCGGTCGTGGCGGGCGTCGTCGTCGAACAGCGCCCCGAAGCGGCCGCCCACGACCGCCTTCGAGACGTCCTTCACCTGGTACGAGAGGAAGTAGGGCGCCTCGTAGCCGTCGAGCCGGAGCCGCTCCATCGAGCGGGCGAGCTCGTCCCGCATGGCGGCGAGCACGGGCAGGCGGTCGTCTGCGGCCCCCGCGGGGCTGGAAACGGGCGGGACGGCGGCGGTGAGGGAGGCGGCGAGCAGCGCGGCGAGCATCCGCTCACGTGTAGCACGGCGAGGGGCGGCGCGCCGCGGCTGGCCCCGGGTGGCGAAGCCGCTTCACCAGGAGGGAACGGCGCTTCCCTGCCGGCGCGCGTGGCGCGGCGAATTCGCGTGTCGGTGCGGGTGGCAGGCGGCTTGCTAAGGCAAGAGGGCGGAAAGCAGGTCCGGCTGGTTCCGGACCTGAACGGTCGGTGAGGGGGGCGAGGCGTGCGAGCGGTGTCGGTGGGGCTCCTCGTGGAGGAGCAGCGGTCTGAGATCGCGGCAGCCTGGAAGGTGGCCGTCGATCGCGAGCTGGGAGGGGAGCCCGCGATCGGCTTCGCGGTCGGTCCGTTGCTGCGCGAGCTGTCCCTGGCGCTCCGCGACGACGCCACCCCCCGACCCGGCGGTGCGCCGCCCGGCGGCGGCGCCGCGCGCTGCGCGGTGCTGATCCGCTCGGGCGCCGAGGCCTCGCGGGTGGTGCGGGAGTTCCGGCTCCTCCACCGCGCCGTCTGGGAGACCCTGCGGGAGGCGGGGAGCCCCGTGTCGGCCTCCGACCGGCTCGCCGCGGACGGATGGCTCGGCGACGCGCTCGCGGTCGCCGTGGAGCGCATCGAGCGGCAGCAGCGGCGCATCGAGCTGCTCGAGCGGGGGCCCGCCTTCGTGCCGGCGCGCCCGTCGCCGCGGCCTCCGCCGCTGCCCGCCGCGCGCCCGGCCGCCCGTCCGCCGCCGCTCCCGGCCTACGTGCCCGGGCTGCCGTCGCGGTAGCGGCAGGCCCCATCTTATCCACGAACGGTGAAGCGCCCGCGGAGCCTCCGGCCCGCCGGGCGCCGCCGCGTCCGCGCGCCGGCCCGCCGGGCCAGCGCGGATCTGCCTAGGGCCCCAGCGCCGATCGCAGGCGAGCGGGCGGCGTGTGCGGCGCCATGCCGCCGCGTCGGCGCGCGTCCGCGCCGGTGAGCGCCGCACGCGCATCCGCGCCCTCCGAAGCACCTCTCCCCACCAGCCGTCGAGAAATCCCCTCGCTGGGACCTCCGTTCCCCGGGCGCAACCCCACCCGGAAAGGAGCCCCAGTTGACCTTCAGCGCCCGCCTCCTCGCGGCCTCGGCCGTCCTCGCAGCGCTCGCCTCCCCCCTCGCCGCCTCGCCCGCCGACCTGTGGGTCGCGAGCGCGACCGAGAAGATCCGCCCCGACGCGCAGCCCGGCCGCGCGCACGAGGCCCGCATCGCCGCCGCGAAGAACGAGTTCGAGGCGTTCCAGATCGTCGTCCGCGGGCCGGCCCGCGGCGTCACCGCCCGCGCCGAGGCGTTCGCCCAGCCCGGCGGCGCCCGCATCGACGGCGTGCGCCTCTACCGCGAGGCGCTCATCGACGTCGGCTCGCCCTCCGCGCTCGACGGCGGCACCGGCCGCTGGCCGGACGCCCTCGTGCCCGCGGTCGACGAGGTCGACGGCGAGGCCCGCAACGCCTTCCCCTTCGACGTCCCCGCCGGCGAGAGCCGCGCGATCTGGGTCGAGGTCCACGTCCCCGCGGGCGCGCGCGCCGGCGGCTACGCGGGGTCGATCGCGATCACGGCCGACGGCGCGGAGACCCGCGTGCCGGTCGCGCTCGAGGTCTGGGGCTTCGAGCTCCCGTCCACCTCGTCGCTCCGCACGCACTTCGGCCTCGGCTACGGCCTCCTCCAGGGTGGGCACGCCATGGGCGGCGAGGACTCGGCGGTCCGCGTGAAGTACGCGACGCTCGCCCTCGACCACCGCGTCTCGCTCTCCGGCGTCGCCGACGACGGCATGAACGTCCGCGACTTCGAGCACCTCGAGCGCGTCTACGGGCCGCTCATCGACGGCACCGCGAAGACCGCGCTCGAGGGCGCCCGCCTCACCACCGTGAAGTACGTGGGCGGCCGCACCTCGCTCGAGGACCACCGGGCCTGGGCCGAGCACGCGAAGGCGCGCGGCTGGATGGACCGCCTCTTCGACTACACCTGCGACGAGCCGCCCCTCCAGTGCGGCTGGGACGAGATCGGCCCGCGCGCCCGCGCGGCGCACGACGCCGACCCCGCGTTCCGCACGCTCGTCACGACGCAGCTCTGGGACGCCGAGGACCACGACGTCGCGAAGGACATCGACATCATGGTGCCGGTCGTGAACTTCATGGACGACAAGCCCGGCAGCGCCGTCTCCGGCGACCAGCGCGCCCGCTACGACGGCTTCCTCGCGTCGGCGCCCACGAAGGAGCTGTGGCTGTACGAGAGCTGCATGAGCCACGGCTGCGGTGGCACGGTGAACATCGGCTCCCCGAACGACGAGGATCGCTACTTCACCGGCTGGCCGACCTACATGATCGACGCCTCCGCGGTCCGCAACCGGGCCATGGAGTGGATCTCCTTCCTCGAGCGCGCGAGCGGCGAGCTGTACTGGGAGACCGGCTGGGCCTTCCAGCAGAACCCCTGGACCTCGCAGTGGGACTTCTCCGGCAACGGCGACGGGACGCTCTTCTACCCGGGCACCCCGGCCCGCATCGGCGGCACGACCGACGTCCCGGTGGCCTCGATCCGGCTCAAGATGATCCGCGAGGGCATGGAGGACTACGAGTACCTGAAGCTCCTCGCGGACGCGGGCCAGGGCGACACCGCCCGGAAGATCGCGCGGGACCTCTTCCCGTCGGCCTCCGGGACCGAGGTCGCCCCGGAGAAGCTGTACGCGGCCCGCGAGCAGCTCGCGGTCGCCATCATGGCGGCGCACGGGACGCTCCCGGCGGGCGGCTGCTCCTCCGGCGGGGTGCCCGGGCCGGCCCTGCTCGTGCTGGCGCCGCTCCTGGCGGGGCTGCTCCGGCGCCGCCGCCTGGCGCCTGCGCTGGCGCGCCTCCAGCCGCGGAGGTCGGGGCGCTGAGCCGGCGGTCGCGAACTTAGAGTCCGCGCGCTCCGCGTGTAAACTCACGCGGAGTGCGCGTCTTCGGCAAGTACCGGCTCCAGGAGCTCCTCGCCTCCGGCGGGATGGCCGACGTCTGGCGCGCCGAGTTCACCGGCGCGGCCGGCGTCGTGAAGGAGGTCGCGCTGAAGCTCGTGCGCGGCGAGCACGAGGCCTCCTCCGAGTTCGTGCGGATGTTCGTGGAGGAGGCGCGGCTCGCCTCGCGCCTCGGCCACGCCAACGTGGTCCAGGTCTTCGAGTTCGGGCAGGTCGAGCAGGCCGGGCCCGGCGGCGGCACCCGCTACTACATCGCGATGGAGCTCGTGCGCGGGCACCACCTCGGCAAGGTCGTCGAGCGGGCGCGTGAGCAGGGGGCCCGGCTCGGCCTCGCCCGGGCCGTCCACGTCGCGGCCGAGGTCGCGAAGGGCCTCGCCCACGCCCACCGGCTCTCGGAGGGCGGCCGGCCGCTCGGGATCGTCCACCGCGACGTCTCCCCGCACAACGTGCTCGTCTCCTTCGAGGGCGAGGTGAAGCTCGCCGACTTCGGCATCGCCCGCGCCGAGAGCCAGGCCGGGCTCACCGCGCCGGGCACGCTCAAGGGCAAGGTCGCGTACATGGCCCCGGAGCAGGCGCGGGGCGCGGCCGACGTCGACGCCCGCGCCGACCTCTTCGCGCTCGGGGTCGTGCTCTGGGAGCTCTGCGCGGGGCGCCGCCTGTTCGCGCGGGAGTCGGAGGGCGCGACGCTCGCGGCGCTCCTCTCCGGCGAGCCCATCTCGCCGCCCTCCGCGTGGAACGAGGGCGTGCCGCCCCACCTCGACGCGGTGGTGATGGCGATGCTCGCCCGCGACCCCGCGGCACGGATCGCCACGGCGGACGCCGTGGTGGCGGCGCTGTCGGGCGTGCTGCTCGAGCTCGCGCGGTCGCACGACGACGTGGACCTGCGCGGCTTCATGGCGCGCGTCTTCCCGGAGGGCCCGTCGCCGGCCTCCGCGCCGGAGCCGACGAAGGTGCGCACGCCGCGGCCCGAGGCGGCGGGCACGGCCTCGCCGGGGGAGGAGACCACCCGGACCGCGCCCGCGACGCGGAGGGCGCGGGCGTGGAGGGCGTGGATCGCGGGGAGCGTGGTGCTGGCCGCGGTGGGAGGAGGGTGGGCGCTCTGGAGGAGGATTGATGCTGCTGCAGGATCCGGAGCAGGTGCAGTAACAGGTGCAGGTGCAGGAACGGGAACGGAAACAGAAGCATCAGGGGCAGCTGCACCAACAGCCGCACCGACAGCGGCACTGCCAGCCGCGGCTGAACCCGCTGCTGCCCCTGTCGCGTCTGCCGCCGAACCTGCACCTCCCACTGCACCTGCACCCGCTCCTGAACCTGCTCCCGCTCCTGCTCCTGCCCGTCCCCGTCCTCACGTCCTCGCCTCCTCCGACCGCCTCGGCGGCCTCCCTGTTCCCCCTGCGTCGTCCGGCGAGGGCCTCCTGTTCGTCGAGTCCTCTCCCTGGGCGCCGGTCCTGCTCGACGGCGTCCGGGTCGCCGACTCGACGCCGGTGCTGCTCCGCCTCGCCGCGGGCAGCTACCAGGTCCGGCTCGAGCGCCCCGGCTACCGCTCGTCGATCGCGACGCTCCGCGTGACGGCCGGCCAGCGCAAGAGCCACACCTCCCGCCTCGTCCCTCGTTAGCGGCCCCCTCGGGGACGCCCTGAACCGCCGCGCACCCCGCGCGGTGCGGTGGGGCTTTTCGCCCGTTGCAAAGGGCTACTCAATGGACTACCTTCGAAATCAAGTTTTCAGTGGCGGATTCCCGGTGTCCTATTTTGAAGCGAAGCACGCGAGACGATGAACCTCCTGGACCTCAGCGAGATCGAGCGGATCGAGGCCGAGCGCGCGGGCGGCATCACGAGCGTCGAGGTCGTGAAGCTGTTCGAGGCGCGCGGCGCGAGGCTCTCCGCGTCGACGTTCAGGAAGTACGTCCAGCTGGGGCTCTTGCCCCGGAGCCGGCGCGTGGGCCGCAAGGGCAAGCACACCGGCTCGACCGGGCTCTACCCGGCGTCGGTGGTCCGGCGCATCGCGGTCATCAAGCGGATGATGGCCGAGGGCTACACGGTCGAGGACATCCGCGGCAGCTTCGTCACGGTGCGCAACCGGCTCGAGGACGTCGAGACCGGCCTGCGCGACCTCGTGAAGGATCTGACCGCGAAGGCGCGGGTGCACCCGCGCCGCAGGCGGTTCGAGGAGGAGCTGGAGCGCGCGGAGCGGGAGGCCCGCACCGCGCTGAGGCGGCTGGAGAAGGTGGGCGGAGCGGTCGCGACGGTGTCGGGCGGCATGGCCGACGCCGGGTAGCGACCGGGGCCCCGGCCCGGGGCTTGGACGGCGTGCGGCGCGTGGGCGCCGCGGGGAAGGGTGGGCAGGGGATGAACGGTGCCAATCGTGGCGAGCAGCCAGCGCAGCCAATGGAGCTCGAGGACCCGCACAAGGATCTCGAGGCGGGGGCGGTCGAGGTGGCCGGCGACCCGGTGGGCGGCGACGAGGCCGCGGACGAGGAAGGCAAGCGCGGCCGCCGGCGCTCGAAGACCATGTCGCGCAAGGAGATCGCCCGGGAGCTGAGGCGCCAGCGCGCCTTCGGCCTGGTCGATCCCGAGCTCGAGACGATCATTCACGAGGTGGAGTCCAGGCGGCCGCGCTCGCGCGCGGACTGCGCGCAGGGCCCCCGGCCCTGCATGTTCATCGCCTGCAAGCACCACCTCTACCTGGACGTGAACCCGTCCACGGGCTCCATCAAGCTCAACTTCCCCGACAAGGAGGTCTGGGAGCTCGAGGAGACCTGCGCGCTCGACGTCGCCGACCGCGGCGGCATCACGCTCGAGGAGGTCGGGTCGATCATGAACCTGACCCGCGAGCGCATCCGCCAGGTCGAGACCCGGGGCCTCGCGCGCCTGCGCGAGATCGCCGAGGACGAGCCGCGCTCGGGGGAGACGTCGACCCTCCCCCACGACGGCTGGTAGAGCGGTAACCCTTGCCGGGGCACGGCGGACCACGGTAGGTAGGGCAGCCTCTCTCCCGGAGGTTGCCCCCCATGGTCCGCCGCGCGCTCGTCTCGGTCTCCGACAAGGCCGGGCTCGTCCCGTTCGCCCGCCGCCTCGCCGCGAAGGGCATCGAGCTCCTCTCCACCGGCGGCACGCAGAAGGCGCTCGCCGACGCGCAGGTCCCGGTGGTCTCGGTCGGCGACTTCACCGCCGCCCCGGAGATCCTCGGCGGCCGCGTGAAGACGCTCCACCCCCGGGTCCACGGCGGCATCCTCTACCGGCGCGGCCTCGCGTCCGACGAGGCCGACGTGAAGGCGCGGGACATCCCGCCCATCGACCTCGTGGTCGTGAACCTCTACCCGTTCCGCGAGGCGGTCGCGGCGGGGAAGCCCTTCGCCGGGTGCGTCGAGGAGATCGACATCGGCGGGCCGACGATGGTCCGCAGCGCCGCGAAGAACGCCGAGCACGTCGGCGTCGTGGTGGACCCCGCCGACTACGACGCGGTCGCCTCCGAGCTCGAGGCCACCGGCGCGCTCTCCCGGGAGACCCGCTTCCGCCTCATGAAGAAGGCCTTCGCGCACACCGCCGCGTACGACGCCGCCATCGCCGAGTGGCTCACCTCGCGCGACGCCCCCGAGGCCGCCCCGGCGCGCTTCCCCGGCGTGCTCGCCGCCACCTACGACAAGGTCCAGGACCTCCGCTACGGCGAGAACCCGCACCAGGCCGGCGCGTTCTACCGGGCCGGGCGCGAGCCGGAGGAGCCCACCGTCGCGTTCGCGAAGGTCCTGCAGGGGAAGGAGCTCAGCTACAACAACCTCCTCGACCTCGAGTCGGCGCTCGCCTGCGTGAAGGAGTTCGACGAGCTCGCCTGCGTCGTCATCAAGCACAACACCCCGTGCGGCGTCGCCCTCGGCGCCTCGGTCGCCGAGGCGTTCGCCCGCGCCCGGGAGTGCAATCCGGTCTCCGCCTTCGGCGGCATCGTCGCGCTCAACCGGCCGGTCGACGCCGCCGCCGCGGCCGAGCTCACCTCGCTCTTCCTCGAGTGCGTCATCGCGCCCGGCTACGACGACGCCGCCCGCGCGGCGCTCGCCGCGAAGAAGAACCTCCGGCTCCTCGAGGCGCCCCGCCTCGGCTCGCCGCGCGCGAGCTGGCGCCGCCGCCCCGAGGAGGCGCGCGAGGTCCGCAGCCTCACCGGCGGCCTCCTCGTCATGGACCGCGACCTCGGCAGCGTCCGCCGCGAGGACCTGAAGGTCATGACGAAGCGCGCGCCGACCGAGCAGGAGTGGCGCGATCTCGCCTTCGCCTGGAAGGTGGTGAAGCACGTGAAGTCGAACGCCATCGTCTTCGCGAAGGGCGACCGCACCACGGCCATCGGCGGCGGCCAGACGAGCCGCGTCGAGTCGGTGAAGACCGCGGTCATGAAGGCCCAGCTCGAGGTGAAGGGGGCGGCGGTCGGCTCGGACGCCTTCTTCCCGTTCCCGGACGGCGTGGAGGAGATCGCGAAGGCCGGCGCCACCGCGATCATCCAGCCCGGCGGCTCGATGCGCGACGCCGAGACCATCGCGGCGGCCGACCGGGCCGGCATCGCCATGGTGGCGACCGGCATGCGCCACTTCCGACACTGACTTCTCGGGGGGCCATAGGCCCCCCGCCCCATGAGCGAAGCTCATGGGGCCCCACCCCTGGATCAGCTCCGCCTGGCCGCAGCTTCGCTGCGGCGGAGGCTTCGCTGGACTGCCTCCCACCAGGGGGCGTCTGGTAGTCTCACGCCCCGTGACCCCGGGGACCGTGCAGCTCTCCTGCAGCCGCTGCTTCAAGGTGTTCGACGCGCCGGAGGACCGCGCCTCCGCGGTGCCGCTCTGCGACGCCTGCGCCGCGCGCGGGCCGTCGATGGCGGCGCGCGGGCGGCCGGCGGGCCGTCCCGCCCGCGCGCCCGCCGACCGGCCCGCCGTCCTCGCCGCGGTCGCGGCCGGCGCCGTGCTCCTCGCCGCGCTCGGCGGCGTCGCGTGGTGGCGCTCCCGCCCGCCGCCGGAGCCGCCGTCGCCCCGCCGCGGCGAGGTGCAGGACCGCATCCAGGGCTGGAAGGCGGCCGGCCTCGTGCCGGCGTCGCCCCCCGGCGACCCGCGCCGCTTCGCGGAGGCCCGCGCGCACGAGGCCCGGGAGCTCCTGCGGGCGGACCTGCCGGGCCGCACGCGCGAGGCGCTCGCGGCGTTCCGCCAGGCCGTGGCCGCGGATCCCACGGTGGTGGCCGCGATCGCCGGCTTCGCCGAGGCCGTCGCCGACGCCTCGGACGAGGACGCCGACGCCGAGGAGCTCCGCGCGGCCCACCTGTTCCTCGACGCCGCCGCGGACGCCGCGCCGAAGGGCGCGCCGCCCCGCGCCGCGCTGGCCGCCGCCCGCGCCCGCCTGCTCCTGCTCGTGGACGCCACCCGGAACCTCGAGGAGGCCCGCGCGGCCGCGGGCACCGCGGTGGCCGCGGCCCCAGGCGACGCGGCCTCGGCCCTCGCGCTCGGCCTCGCGACCGGCGTGCGTGAGCCGGCGCGCGCCGCCGACGCGTTGCTCGAGGCCTACCGCAAGGATCCCGGCGATCGCCGCCTGCTCTCCGCCGCCGCGCAGGCGCGCCGGGCCGCGGGGACGGACGCCGACGCGCTCGCGCTCGCCGAGGAGCGCCTCTCGCTCGACCCCGGCCACCCCGGCTCGCTCCACCTCGTGGCCGTGATCCGGGAGTCGGCCGGCCAGCGGAAGGAGGCGCGCGCCGCCCTCGAGCGCTGGCGCGGCGCCGAGCCCGAGGCCTGGGAGCCGCTCTACCTGCTCGCGCGCCTCGCCTGGCAGGCCGACGGCGACCTCGCCGGGGCGCGGGCGCTCGCCGCCGAGGCGCTGCCGCGCGCGAAGGGCGCGTTCGCGGCGTCGCGCGTCCTCGCGCTCACCGCCGGGATCCTGCGCGCCCAGGGCGACGAGGCCGGCGCGAGGGCCCGGGCGGCAGAGGCGGTCGCGAGGGTCCCCGGCGCCGCGCCCGCGCGCTTCCAGGCGGCGCTCTCGGCCTGGCGCGCCGGCGACCCCGCCGCGCTGCGCGAGTCCGCCGGCGTGCTCGGCGATCGGGCGGGGCCCTCGGTGGCGAGCCTGCTCGCGCTGCGCGCCGGGGAGCTCGCCGGCCGGACGCTCGAGTCGTTCGAGGCCTGGAGGGAGGCGAGGGGGCTCGAGACGTCCGACCCGCGCACGCTGCTCGCCGCGGCCGCCGCGCTCCACCACGGCCTCGCCGAGAGCCCGGCGCTCGAGGTCGCGCGGGCGTTCCTCGCGCAGGACCCCCTCGAGGTGCGCCTCGAGCGCGCCCCCGGCGACTTCGACGAGGGACCGGCCCCGGCCGCGGACGCCTGCGACCGCCTCGAGGCGCTCGGCCGCGCCGCGCGCGAGCGGGGCGAGCGGGCCCTCTCCGCGGCCGCCGCCTGCCACCTCGCCTTCGGCCACGGCGTCCGGGCGGAGGCGCTCGCGCGGGCCGCCGGGGCGCTCACCCCGCAGGCCGCCGCCCCGCAGTGGATCCTCGCCCAGGTGGCGCTCGATCTCGGGAAGCCCCGGGTGGCCTTCCCGCTCGCGCGTGGCGCGGTGGAGGACGACCCGGGGAGCGCCGTCGCCCGGGAGGTGCTCGCGCGGACCTACGAGGCCTTCGGGCGCGAGGCGGACGCCGCCGAGGAGCGGGCGAGCCCGACCGCGCAGCGGGCCCGGCTCGTGACCACCCGGCTCGCCGTGGCCCGGGCCGCGGCGCGGGCGGGGCGCCGGGACGAGGCCCTCGCGCTCGCGCGGGCGCTGGCCGCCGAGCGGCCCGACCTGGTCGCGCCCCGGGCGCTCCTCCTCGAGCTGTCGCTCCGGTGACGCGACGCGGCCCGGCCCCCCGGCCGGCCGTGGTATAGAGGCGGTCCCGCATGCGCGTCCTCGTGGTCGGCTCGGGCGGCCGGGAACACGCCCTCGCCTGGAAGATCTCCCGCAGTCCCCTCGTGCGCGCGCTGTTCGCCGCGCCCGGCAACCCCGGCATCGCGAAGGTCGCGACGCGGGTGCCGATCCCCGCCGACGACGTCGAGCGGCTCGCCGCGTTCGCGCGCGACGAGCGCATCGACCTCGTGGTCGTCGGCCCGGAGGGCCCGCTCGTCCTCGGGCTCGCCGACCGGGTCGCGAAGCTCGGCGTCCCGGTGTTCGGCCCGGGGGCCGGGGCGGCGGAGATCGAGGGCTCGAAGGCGTTCGCGAAGGACGTCATGCGCGCGGCCGGCATCCCGACCGCCGACTACGAGGCGTTCGACGCGCCGGAGCCCGCGCTGGCCTGGGCCCGCGCCCGGGGCGGCCGGGTGGTGGTGAAGGCCGACGGCCTCGCGGCGGGGAAGGGCGTCGTCGTCTGCGGGTCGGTCGCGGAGGCCGAGGAGGCGCTCCGGACCATCCTCGTCGACCGCGTCCACGGCGGCGCCGGCGCGCGGGTGGTGGTCGAGGAGCGGCTCACCGGCCCCGAGGCGAGCTGCATCGGCTTCACCGACGGCGAGCGGGTCCGCATGCTGCCCGCCGCGCAGGACCACAAGCGCATCTTCGACGGCGACCAGGGCCCGAACACCGGCGGCATGGGCGCCTTCTCGCCCACGCCGGAGGTCTCGGCGGAGCTCCTCGCCACGGTCGAGCGCGACGTGCTCGTGCCCGCGGTGCGCGAGCTCGCCCGGCGGGGCAAGCCCTTCCGCGGCGCGCTCTACGCGGGGCTCATGCTCACGCCCGCCGGCCCGCGCGTCCTCGAGTTCAACGCCCGCCTCGGCGACCCCGAGACCCAGCCGCTCATGATGCGGCTCGCGGGCGACGTGGTCCCGGTGCTGCTCGCCGCGGCGAGGGGCGACCTCTCGGGCGTGGCGCTCGAGGTGGACCGCCGGGCGGCGGCCGGCCTCGTGCTCGCCGCCGAGCACTACCCGGCGAGGCCGGCGGCCGGCGACGTCATCGAGGGCGCCGACGGGCCGTTCGAGCCCGACGTGCAGGTCTTCCACGCCGGCACCGCGCTCGACGCCCAGGGCCGGCTCGTCACCGCCGGCGGACGGGTGCTCACGGTCTGCGCCCTCGGAGAGGGGGTGGCGGACGCCGCGGCGCGCGCCTATACGGCCGCCGCTCGCATCCACTTCCGCGGCGTGCAGTACCGCCGCGACATCGGGAAGAGATCATGACCGCTCCTCGCGTGCTCGTGCTGATGGGTTCGGAC
This sequence comes from Anaeromyxobacteraceae bacterium, assembly GCA_047602405.1. Lineage (GTDB taxonomy): Bacteria > Myxococcota > Myxococcia > Myxococcales > Anaeromyxobacteraceae > Anaeromyxobacter. The sequence goes on along the minus strand of JASGHJ010000002.1, from coordinate 2,642,121 downwards.
TCGGACTGGGAGATCATGTCCGAGGTGAAGAAGGCGCTCGACGACCTCGGGGTCGCGAGCGAGGTGCACGTGTCCTCGGCGCACCGCACCCCCGCGCGGACGGGCGAGCTCGCCCGCGGCGCGGCGGCCCGGGGCATCCAGGTCATCGTGTGCGGGGCCGGCGCCGCCGCCCACCTCGCCGGCGTGGTGGCGGCCGAGTCCGAGTTGCCGGTGCTCGCCGTGCCGCTCGCCTCCTCCGACCTGCAGGGCCTCGACGCCCTGCTCGCGACCGTGCAGATGCCGGGCGGCATCCCGGTCGGCACGCTCGCCATCGGGAAGGCCGGCGCGAAGAACGCGGGCCTGCTCGCGGGCCGCATCATCGCCCGCACCGACCCGAAGGTCGCCGACGCCATCCGCGCCCAGCGCGAGCGGATGACCGCGGAGGTCCTCGCGAAGGACGCCGCGCTCCAGAAGAAGCTCGGCGGCTGACCGGCCGGTGAAGCTCCTCGACCGCTACCTGGCGCGCGGAATCCTCCTGCCCTTCGGCGCGGGGGTGCTGTTCCTCACCCAGCTCCTCCTCGCCACGCAGAATCCTCTCGCAGGCGAAGGTGCTGTTCGGGTCCGCGGTGTCCCTCTGGGACGTCGGCTCGGTGATCGTCTTCATGATGCCGCACTTCCTCGGGTACGTGCTCCCGATCGCGTTCCTGCTCGGCGCGGTGCTCGGGATCGCGCGGCTCTCCGAGGATCGCGAGGTGGTGGCGCTCGGGGCGGCGGGCATCTCGCCCGCCCGGCTCGTGCCGGTGCCGGTCGCGGTCGGCCTCGCGGTGGCGGCGCTCGGGGTGTGGCTCTCGGTGGTGGTCGAGCCGCGCGCGCTCGACGCCGCCACCGACCAGCTCGTGGAGGTCGTGAAGAAGAACGTCCGCAGCGACGTGAAGGAGGGGACGTTCTACGACCAGATCGCCGGCTTCGTGCTCTACGCCCAGCGGGTGAGGGACGGGCGGTGGGAGAACGTGCTCGTCTACGACCGCACCGACCCGGACGCGGCGGTGCTCGCGCTCGCGCGGCGGGGCCGGCTCGAGCCGGTCGGCCGGGGTCAGGACATGCGCCTCGTGCTCGAGGACGGCGAGGTGCACCGCGACGACGGCGGCAGCGACGACTACGTGATCGCCGACTACGGTCGGGCGGAGGTCGTGCTGGGCATCGGCAGCGTCTTCGCGGAGCGGAGCGCGCTCGTGCGGGCCTCGAGCGACACGCTCGACGAGCTCTCGGAGGGCGCCCGCGCGGCGCGCGCGAAGGGCGACCTCGGCCTCGCGCGCCGGCTCGAGGGCATCCTGCACCGGAAGATCTCCGCGCCGCTCGCGGTGCTGCCCTTCGCGCTGCTCGCGGTGCCGTTCGGCGCCTCCCGGCGCGGCGGCCGGGCCTTCGGCATCGGGGCCATGATCGCCGCGGTGGTCGCGCACTACATCCTCCTGCGCCTCGGCGAGGTGGCCGCCCAGCGGGGCGTCGCCCCGGCGGCGCTCGCGCTCGAGCTGCCCAACCTCGCGCTCGGCGCCCTCGGCGTCGTCCTCCTCGTCCTGCAGGCGCGCCGGGGGGCGGGGGCGGTGCGGTGATCCTCTTCCGCTACGTCGCCTGGAAGACGCTGGGGGCCTTCCTCGGGGCGCTCGTGGGCGTGCTCGCGGTCTTCCTCGCGGTCGACTTCGTGGACAACGCGCCCCAGCTCACCGGGGCGGGCTGGATCTGGCCGGCGCTGGAGCTGTACGCGAACAAGTCGGCCGTGGTGGTCCGCCAGATCGCGCCGGCGGCGATGATCCTCGGCGCCGCGATCGCGGCCTCGGGCCTGAGGCAGACCCGCGAGTGGGTGGCGCTCCGCGCGCTCGGCCTCGGCCCCTGGCGGCTCGCCGTGCCGATCATGGCGGTGATGCTCGTGGCCGGGCTCGTGCTCGTGGTCGTGCACGAGGCGGTGGGCGTGCACGCCGCCGACCGGGCCGAGGAGATCCGGGCCGAGCGCTTCGGCCGCAAGCAGGACATCCGCCGCCGCGAGGCGAACCGGGCCCCGAAGCGCTGGTTCCGCGGCGCCTCCGGCCAGCGCATCTACCACCTGCGCGGCAACCTCCCGGGCGGCGGCTTCGAGAACGTCACCATCTACGAGGTCACCCCGGACTTCCGCCTCGCGCGGCGGATCGACGCGGAGCGGATGCGCCCGGTCGACGGCGCCTGGACGCTCGACGAGGCCGAGGAGCGGTCCTTCCAGCCCGACGGGACCGTGACGCTGGTGCACGACGCCGAGCGGCGGATCGTGCTCGACGAGCCGCCGGAGGCGTTCGCCATCGCGCCGGGCCGGCCGACCCAGATGAGGTTCCCGGCGCTGGTGCACCAGATCGGCGTCCGCAAGCGGGCCGGGCTGCCCTACGCCGACTTCGAGATGGAGCGGTACAACCGCATCGCGTACCCGTTCTCGGGCGTGCCGGGGGCCATCCTGGCGCTCGCGCTGGCCCTCCGCCGCAACCGCAAGGGCCACGTCGCGGCCGCCCTGCTCGAGTCGGTGGCGGTCTCGCTCGCCTTCTGGTCCGTCCAGGGCGTGACGGTGGCGCTCGCCCTGTCCGGGCGCGTGCCGGCGTGGGTGGCCGCCTGGGCGCCCCACCTCATCTTCTTCGCGGCGGGCGTCCTCGCCGTGCGCCGCTCGGCGTGACACTTCAGGACGCGACCGCCTTGCGCCCCTCGGGGCGGTGATCTAGCGTCGCGGCCCCTATGGCGGAGCTCGTCCCCTTCAGCGCGATCCGGTACGCGGCCACCCGCGGCCGCGCGCTGGGCCTGCAGCTGGCCCCGCCGTACGACCAGGTCAACCAGGAGCAGCGCGACGAGCTCCTCCGGCGCAGCCCGCACAACGTCATCCACCTCACGCTGGGCGAGACCCGGCCGGGCGACGTGCCGGGCGCAGACCGCTACACCCGCGCCTCCGGGTACCTCCGGAGCTGGCTCGAGGAGGGCGTGCTCCGGCGCGACCCGTCTCCGGCGATCTACCCGCTCGAGCAGAGCTTCTGGTCGCCCGACGGCCGCAACCTCCGCCGCCGCGGCTTCATCGCGGCGGTGCGCCTGCACCCGTTCTCCGACGGCATCATCGTGCCGCACGAGAAGACGCTGCTCGCCCCCAAGGCGGACCGCCTCGAGAACCTGAAGCACCTCAAGGCCGACGTCTCGCCGCTCTTCGGCCTCTACCGGGACGACGGGCAGGCGACCGCCAAGGCGCTCGACGCCGCGACCGCCGGGGAGCCGGTCGCCGAGACCGATACCGAGGACGGCGTCCACCAGCGCCTCTTCCGGACCGACGACCCGGCGCTCGTGGCCGCGTTCCAGGACATCCTCGCCCCGCGCCGGATCTTCATCGCCGACGGCCACCACCGCTACGAGTCCTCGCTCGCGTACGAGCGCTGGCTCGACGAGACCACGCCGGGCCTCCCCGCGACGGGCGGGCACCACCACGTGATGATGTACCTCTGCCCGATGAACGACCCCGGGCTCTTCATGTTCGCCACCCACCGGCTGCTCTTCGGCCTGGAGGGCTTCTCGCTCGAGGCGCTCCTCCCCAGGCTCGAGCGGTTCTTCCGGGTGGAGGTGATCGACGAGGACCTCCGCCGCCCCGCCGGGCGGGCCTGGGCGATCTCGAAGCTCGCCGAGCACGGCGGGAAGGCGAGCACGTTCCTGATGGTGACCGCGGCCGACCAGCGGGCCCGCCTCGTCACGCTCCGCGACGACGCCGACCTCGCCGACGCCGGCCTGCCCGCGAGCGCGACGCTCCAGGCGCTCGACGTGACGGTGCTGCACTCGATCGTGCTGCAGGGGCTCCTCGGGTGCTCACCCGAGGCCCAGGCGCGCCAGGAGCACCTCACCTACGTGCGCGACACCGGGGAGGCCGTGAACCGGGTCCTCTCCGGCGAGCACCAGGTCGGCTTCCTGCTCAACCCGACGCCGATGTGGCAGGTCGAGGCCCTCGGCGACGCGGGCGAGACGATGCCGCAGAAGAGCACGCTCTTCCACCCGCGCCTCTGGAGCGGGCTCGCGATCCGCGAGATCGTGCCGACGGGCCCGGCGTAGCCGGTCACCGCCGCGGCGTGCCCCGCTCCCCGCCGCTCAGGGCACCCGCGCGGCGGAGAGCCTGAGGCCCATGACGGCCCCCGTCCGCCGCCCGGGGGCGCCGCGATCGACCGAGCCCTCCACGAAGAGCGCGAGCGGGCGCTCGTTCACCGCGAGCACAGTCCACTCTGCCGACGCGCTCGCCCGGAGGTAGGCGCCCGCCTTCCCCCGGGCGTCGATGGGCAGGGCCGACCCGGCGCGCGCGTCCACCTCCGCCGCGAGGAGGCCGTCCCGGGACTCGGCGCGCAGCGACGCGACGCCGCCGGTGAATGGCACCGCGCGGCTCGAGGGGTGGCGCCCGCGCTCGAGGTCCGCCTCCCACGCGGCCTCCGGGCCGAACGCCGCCCTGCGCAGCCCGAGCAGGCTGCCCACGTCGAGGAGGAGCGCCGCGCGGAGCGGCAGGACGCGGAGCCGGTCGGGACGCGCCGCCTCCCACGCCGCGGCGCCCGCCTCGGCGCGGAGCCCCACGTCGAACGGGAAGGGGATGCGCAGGGGCGCGGGGCCGGGCACGAGGAGGAACGGGCTCGTGCGGCGCCGCACGAAGGTGCCGCTCCAGGCGACCCCGGAGGCCGCGTCGAGCCGGGGCCCGCCGGCCCAGGGCGAGCGCGGACTGCCCCCGGCCGAGAGCCCGACCGCGAGGAACGTCTGATCGCGGAGCCACTCGAGCGCGCCCGCCGGGCTGCGGGCGTCGTTGCGCCAGCGCAGCCCGGCCCGGAGGGCCCACGCGCCGCCGTCGCCGGCCGCGCCGCCGCCCGCGAGCTCGAGCCGGCTGCCCGGGTCGAAGCAGACGGGGAAGGTCCGGCCCCGGGCGTCGGTCAAACGGCACGGCGCGTCCGCGGCCGCGGCGGCGGACGCGACGAGGAGCGCCGCGAGCGCGAGGGCGGGGCGCACGACGGCCCTCACTCCTGGAGCCGGTCCTGCGCGGGCGCGCCGCGCGGCGCCGGCGCGCCGAGGTTGAACCGCAGCCAGGAGGTCGCCTCGAAGCGCCAGCCGGTCGGGTAGCCCGGGACGTCGTCGCGCTGCCAGGCGCGGGACTCGAGCACGAGCGAGAGGGGCTGGTCGTTCACCGCCAGGAGCACGAGCTCGTACTGGGCCGTCGCGGTGAGGCGGCGGCGGCGCTCCCTGAGGCGCGGGCGGGCGTCGTCCTTGGGCTGGAAGGCGCCCTTCTCCTCCGGCACCACCGCCTCGCCGAGGACCGAGGCGCGGACGTGGTGCAGCCCCGCCCGGTCGAGCCCGAGCTCGAGGTCGAGGCCGCCCCCCGGCGTGAAGGCGCCGCCCTCGAGCTGCTCCGCGACCTCGTAGCCGGCGCCGGCCCGCACGCGCACGTAGGAGGCGAGGTCGGAGGAGCGCCAGAGGTCGAGCGTGAGGGCGGCCGGGCCGAACGCCTCCCGGTCGTACCAGGTGCCGGCGCCGGTCCGGATCGACTCGAGGCGCGCGAGCTCCACGAGCCACCCGGCGTCGAAGTCGACGTCGAACCGCCGCGGCGTGCCGACGAGGGTGGTGATGCGCAGGAGCGGGTTCGGGTGGGTGCGGCTCATGTCGACCGCGGCGACGAGGACGTCGGCGAGGTGGCCGTCGAACGACACCCGGGTCTCGAGCGCGCGCCAGCGCAGGACCGTCCGGACGCCCTCGGCCTCGGAGGGCTGGTCCCAGCGGATGCCGAACGTGGCGGTGGGCCCGGCCGCGGGGGCGGTGCCGGCCGTGTAGCCGGCCCCGAGCCAGAGCCGCCGGTCGAGGTCGAACGCCACCTGCATCGCGCGCTGCCGGTCGTCGCGGCGCCAGCCCGGCGCGATCTCCGCGGCCGCGGGCGCGAGCCGGAAGCCCTCGGCGAGGAGCGCCTCCTCGGCGAGGGCGGGCCCGCCGCACGCCGGCGCGCGCTCGAGCGGCCCGCGCGGCGCGCCGTCCGGGCCGAGCTCCGCGTCGGGCGCGACGAGGCAGGTGAGGGTGGCGCGGTCGCACTGGGCCCGCCAGCGGGAGCCGTCGGCGCGCACGAGGCAGCTCGCGGGCACGCCCCAGCGCAGGAGCGGCGCGCCGCCGGGGACGGGGCGGGGCGCGAGCGCGTCCCGGGAGAGGGGAGGCGCCGGCTGGGCCAGCGCGAGCGCGAGCACGAAGACGGGGAGCGGCATGGCGGGCCTCCGTGCCGAGTCTGAGGTGCCTGGCGCAGCGGCGTGTGACGCCGCGGGGTCACTGGGGCGCCGTGTCGCAAGGCCCCCGGGACCCGGGCCCCGCCGGGTTCCCCCGGGCCGCCACATGCGCTAGAAAGCGCCCATGCCATTCCCCCAGGAACGTCCCCGCCGCCTGCGCCGCACCGAGGCGCTCCGCGCCCTCGTCCGCGAGACGCACCTCGCGCCGGACGACCTCGTCTGGCCGCTCTTCGTCCGGCCGGGCAAGAAGATCAGGAACCCGGTGAAGAGCATGCCGGGTGTCTTCCAGCTCTCCGTCGACGAGCTCGTCGAGGAGGCGCAGGCCGGCTTCGCGGCGGGCGTCCGCTCGGTGATCCTGTTCGGGATCCCGAACCACAAGGACGCCACCGGCTCGGGCGCCTGGGACGAGGAGGGCGAGGTCCCGCAGGCGATCCGGGCGCTGAAGCAGCAGGTGCCGGGCATGGTCGTCATGACCGACGTCTGCATGTGCGAGTACACCGACCACGGCCACTGCGGCATCCTGAAGGCGCCGAAGGCCGGGGCCGCGCCGGGCGCGAAGCCGGGCGAGCTCGGGGTGGACAACGACGCGACGCTCGCGCTGCTCGCCAGGGAGGCGGTCGCCCACGCCCGCGCGGGCGCCGACATCGTCGCGCCCTCCGACATGATGGACGGCCGGGTGGCCGCCATCCGCAGGGCGCTCGACGAGGACGGGTACCAGGACGTGCCGATCCTCTCCTACGCCGCGAAGTTCGCGGGCGCCTTCTACGGCCCGTTCCGCGACGCCGCGGAGAGCGCGCCGGTGGAGGGCCCGGGCGTCCCGAAGGACCGCAAGGGCTACCAGATGGATCCCGCGAACTGGCGAGAGGCCGTTCGCGAGGTCGCGCTCGACGTCCAGGAGGGCGCCGACATGATCATGGTGAAGCCGGCGATCCCGTACCTCGACATCGTCCGCGTGCTGCGCGACCGCTTCGAGCTGCCGCTCGCCGCGTACCACGTGTCCGGCGAGTACGCGATGATCAAGGCCGCCGCCGAGCGCGGCTGGATCGACGAGGCGCGCGTCGCCCTCGAGACCCTGCTCTGCTGCCGCCGGGCCGGCGCGGACCTGATCCTCACGTACTACGCGAAGGAAGCGGCGGGCTGGCTCACCGGCCGGCGCTAGGCAGGCGGGGACCAGGGTGGGGGAGGGCGCTCACAAGGTGGTCGAGGTCTCGCCGGTGGTCGAGGAGAGCCTCGAACGCGCCCTCGACCACTGGACCGCGAAGGGGTACGACTTCCAGTCGATCCACTTCGTGATGCGCGAGGGCTCCCACCGGCCTGCGATGGCCTACCTGTTCTTCCTCCGGCGCGCGCCGGACGGGGACGCGTAGATGCGCGACGCGCGCCCCGAGGGCAGCCCTTACCCGAAGGCGGACCTCAGCCTGCGGGTCCTCGCGCGCTTCGCCGATTTCACGCTCGCGTTCGTGGTCGGGCTCACGGCGCCGCAGGTGGGGCCGCTCCTCGCCGCGCTGTACCTGCTCGTCGCCGACGGGCTCCTCCACGGGCAGTCGATCGGGAAGCGGGTCTTCGGCATCCGCACCGTGATCGTCCCGCACGGCGAGCCCGCGCGCTACCACGAGTCGATGCTGCGGAACGCGCCCTTCGCGCTCGTGGCCGTGTTCTACGCGGTGCCGATCCTCTGGCCGGTCTTCTTCGTCGCGGGCGTGCCCATCGTGGCGTTCGAGGCCTGGATGATCTGGACCGACCGCCACGGCGTCCGCATCGGCGACATCTTCGCCGACACGCAGGTCGTGGACGGCAAGGTGACGGTCGGCGGGGCAGAGGTGGCCGGCCTCGCCCCGGTGTCGCCCGTGCCTCCCGGCTCCTCCTCCGCCCGCGCGGCGACCCCGTCGCCCGCGCGCGCGGCCGCCTGACCCGGCACCCCGCCATGCGCATCGCCCTCACGCACAACCTCCGCCTGTCCGACGACGAGGACGAGGCGGAGTTCGACACCCAGGCCACGGTCGACGCCCTCGCGGGCGCCATCGAGCGGCTCGGCCACTCGGTGGAGCGCATCGAGGTCTCCGGCCCGGCGTCCCGCACGGTCGCGCGCCTCGAGGCCTACGGGCCGGACCTCATCTTCAACACCGCCGAGGGGCGGCGGGGGCGGTTCCGGGAGGCGTTCTTCCCGGCGCTCTTCGACGAACTCGCGATGCCCTACACCGGCTCCGACGCCTACGTCCTCGCGCTCACGCTCGACAAGCAGCTCACGAAGCTGGTCCTCGCCCAGCACGGCGTGCCCACGCCGCGCTGGCAGTACGTCGAGGAGGTCGGGAAGCTGCAGGTGAACGCGCTGCGCTACCCGGTCATCGTGAAGCCGAACTTCGAGGGTTCCTCGAAGGGCATCACCCAGGACTCGGTGGTCGAGGACCCGCTGCGGCTCCACGAGGTGGTGACCGCGGCGCTGCAGCGGTACCCGGCGGGCGTGCTCGTCGAGGAGTACATCGTCGGCCGGGACGTGACCGTGCCGTTCCTCGAGGCGGCCGCGGCCGACCGCGGGGGCGTGCTGCAGCCGGTCGAGTACGTCATCGACGAGGTCATCGCCGGGAACCGCAAGTACTCGATCTACGACTACGACCTGAAGACCAAGATCGACCAGGCGGTCTCGGTCCGCGCCCCGGCGAAGGTGAAGCGGGCCCAGGCGGAGCGCATCCAGCAGATCTGCCAGGTGGTCGTGAAGCAGCTCGGGGTGCGCGACCTCGGGCGCACCGATCTCCGCATCGCCGACGACGGCTCGGTCCACTTCCTCGAGATCAACGCGCTCCCCTCGCTCGAGCCGGGCGCCAGCATCTACGCCGCGGGCGCGCTCGAGGGGCTCCACCAGGACGCGGTGCTCGGGAAGGTCATCGAGAGCGCCACCCGCCGCTTCAACATCCCGGACTCGCGCAGCCGGCGCGGGCGCCCGCGGCGCCAGGAGCACCTCAAGGTCGGCTTCAGCTTCAACGTGAAGCGGCTCACGCCCGACCTCGCGGGCGAGGTCGACGACGAGGCCGAGTACGACTCGCCGAAGACGCTCCAGGCGATCCGCGAGGCCATCGCGAGCTACGGCCACCAGGTCATCGACCTCGAGGCGACCCCGGACCTCCCGGTGCAGCTCCTCTCGACGCCGGTCGACGTGGTCTTCAACATCGCCGAGGGCTTCAAGGGGCGCAACCGCGAGTCGCAGGTGCCGGCCCTCCTCGAGCTCCTCGACATCCCGTACACCGGCTCCGACCCGGCGGTGCTCTCGGTCTCGCTCGACAAGGCGCTCGCGAAGCGGATGGTCCGCACCCACGGGATCCTCACCCCGGACTTCTGCGTGATGCAGACCGGGAAGGAGCGCCTCCCCCGCGAGCTCTCGAGCTTCCCGATGCTGGTGAAGCCGGTCGCGGAGGGGACGTCCAAGGGCGTCACCCGCAAGTCCATCGTCCACGACGAGACCGAGCTCCGCGAGGTCGCCCGCGAGCTCATCCAGAAGTACCGGCAGCCGGCGCTCGTGGAGGGCTACGTCGCGGGGCGCGAGTTCACGGTCGGCATGCTGGGCGAGCGCCGCCCGCGGGTGCTGCCGCCGATGGAGATCGTCTTCCTCGACGAGACCGACCCCACGCCGATCTACTCGTTCGAGATGAAGCAGGACTGGAACGACAAGATCCGCTACGAGGTCCCGGCGAAGCTCGCGCCGAGGGAGCTGGACCGGCTCGAGCGCGCGGCCCGCGAGTGCTTCGGGGCCCTCGGCTGCCGGGACGTCGCCCGCGTCGACTTCCGGATGGACGCCGAGGGGCGGATCTTCTTCATCGAGGCGAACCCGCTGCCCGGCCTCGCCCCGGGCTGGTCCGACCTCGTGCTCATCGCGAAGGCGGCGGGCCTCGAGTACCGGAACCTCATCGGCGAGATCCTCTCGTTCGCCATCCGCCGCCACCAGGAGCGGGAGCGCGAGCGCGAGCGGGTCCGGCGCGCGCAGGCGCACGAGGCGGGCCAGGCGGTCCCGGTGCGGAACGGGGGTGGTGCGTGAGCGAGCAGCCCGCGAAGCCGGCGCGCCGTCGCGCGCGCGACCTCGGCATCCGCGTCGGCCGGTTCAAGCCCGGACGCTTCAACGCCATCACCGACGTGGAGGGCGTGAAGGTCGGCCACTCCACCCTCATCCGCGGGGCGGGCGGCCCGCTCAAGGCCGGGAAGGGCCCGGTGCGCACCGGCGTGACCGCGATCCTCCCGAACCCGGAGAACGTCTTCGAGAACCGGGTGGTCGGCGGCGGGTTCGTGCTGAACGGGGCCGGCGAGGTCTCGGGCATGACCCAGCTCCTCGAGTGGGGCCTCGTCGAGACGCCGATCTTCCTCACGAACACGCTCTCGGTGGGCGCGGTGTCCGACGCCGCCGTGAAGTGGATGATCGACCGGTACCCCGGCATCGGCGACGAGCACGACGTCATCATCCCGCTCGTCGGCGAGTGCGACGACTCCTGGCTGAACGACATCGCCGGCCGCCACGTGAAGGAGGAGCACGTCCACGAGGCGCTCCGCGCCGCGAGCGACGGGCCGGTCGCCGAGGGCAACGTCGGCGGCGGCACCGGGATGATCACCTGCGACTTCAAGGCGGGCATCGGCACCTCGAGCCGGAAGCTCCCCGAGGCGCTCGGCGGCTTCACGGTCGGCGTGCTCGTCATGTCGAACTTCGGCGTGATGCGGCAGCTCCGGGTGGGCGGCCTGCCGGTGGGCGAGGTGCTCGAGGCCCGCTACGCCGCGATGCCGCGCCGGTCCAAGAACTACGGGTCGATCATCGCGGTGGTCGCCACCGACGCGCCGCTCGCGACCCACCAGCTCAACCGGATCGCGAAGCGGGCCTCGCTCGCGGTGGGCCGGGTCGGCTCCTCCGCGATGCACGGCTCGGGCGAGATCATGCTCGCGTTCTCGACCGCGAACCAGGTGCCGCGCGAGTCGCGCAAGATGGTCTACCGGATGAAGCTCCTCCTCGACCCGCGCATCGACCCGCTCTACGAGGCGGTCATCGAGGCGACCGAGGAGGCCATCCTGAACGCGCTCTGCATGGCCGAGGACCTCGACGGCGCGAACGGCAACGTCTGCCGGGCCATCCCGCTCGACGACCTCGAGGAGCTCGTGAAGGGCTGGGAGGAGGAGCGGGCCCGGCTCGTCGCCGCCCCGCGGCCCTCGGCGGTGCCGCGGCCGCCCCGGCCCGACGGTCCGGGCACGGCGGTGCGGGCCGACATGCCCGCCGCGAAGCCCACCGCGGTGCGCGGCGCCGAGGGCATGGCCATCCCGGTCCGGCCCCCGGAGCCGGACAAGGGGAAGGTGTAGGGCAGTCCCCCGGACACAGCCTGTTTACCCGGACGCGGGCTTGCTGATAGAAAGCGCGTCCCAAGGAGAACGAATGGCCAACTCGAAGAGCAAGCACATCCGCGTGAAGTCCCGGAACCGCCAGAAGTGGAAGGCGCGCAAGAAGCGTCAGGCGGCCGCGAAGAAGACCTCCGCGAAGAAGTAGCCGCTCAGAAGCGGACCGCGAGCCCGACCTCGGTCCCGCCGAACGACAGCCGCGGCGCATCCTTGCCGTCGCCGTACACCCTCAGCCGACGGTGGCCGTAGGTGAAGGCGAGCGACCCCGCCCGGAAGGCGAGGGCGAGCCGGCTGTCCTCGACGAGCACCGGCGCCGGGCTCAGCCGTGCGTGGCCCTCGATGCCGAGGGGGCCCACGAGGCCGAGGTGCATGGAGACGCCGACGGCCGGCCCCACGAGCACGCTGCCGCCGTAGGGCTGCGAGGCGTAGGCGCCGGCGTCCGGGATCGACAGCACGGCCCCGCCCGCCTCGAGCCGGACCCGCACGTTCCGCTCCGACACGAAGGAGAAGGTCCCGAACGCGGACGCGACGCCCAGCGTCTGCGTGCCGCTCACCGGGTTCACCTCCGTGGAGGTCTTCGACCCGAGCGCGAGGGCGTCCACGCTCGCCTCGAAGCCGAGCCGCCGGCCGTCGATGGCGAGCCGCAGCCCCGCCACGCCGGCGTGGGAGCTGGCCGCGCCGGCGAAGTGCAGCGTGGTCGTGATGCGATCCGGCTGCGGCTCCGGGAAGGCGACGCCCTCCGGGCGCTTCATGTCGTGGCCGGGGTAGACCGGGTAGTAGCCCCAGCCCCAGCTCCAGCCCCACCAGAACGGCGACGCCGGGGCCGAGGTCGGCTCCGGGAACCACTCGCGCCAGAAGCGGGGCCTGTAGCCCGGCGCTTCCGGGGAGGTGGCGGGGGGCGGGGTAGCCTCGGCGGGGGCGGAGGCCGGCGCGGCCTCGGCAGGCTTCTCGGGCGCCTTCTCGGGCGGCTCGTCCGCCCCGGCCACGGGGGCCAGGGCGAGGGCGGCGAGGAGGGCGAGCAGGCGGCGCATGTGTCGGTAACGAGTGTAGAACGGGACCGTTCGCCGCGACAGAACCACCTTGACGCGTCCGGGCCTTACGCGCTAATCACTGCCCTCCCAACCGGTCCGACGGGGCCGGCGGGGGAAGAGAGGTTCTGGTAGCGCGGTGAGTTTCTCGGACTTCCTCGAGACGTTGCGGGACCGGGTCGTGCACCGGTCGCAGGTCGGCAAGCGAAAGCTCGACCGGACGAAGGTCCGCCGCAAGCTCGACGAGGCCAACCGGGTGCTGGGGGAGCGCTTCAGGGCGCTGTGCCAGGCCGGGCGGATCGAGGTTCCGCAGGAGCTCGGGCGGTACTTCGACGCGGTGAAGAGCCTGGAGGAGCAGCTCCAGGAGATCGACCGCAAGCTGGAGGCGCTGAAGAACGAGCACCTCAAGCCGCAGGGCAGCACGACGTAGCAGCACGCAGTTCAGCGGTACGGCAGCACGACAAGTGAATACGGGCCCGTGGCGCAGCTGGGAGCGCGCCTGAATGGCATTCAGGAGGTCACCAGTTCGATCCTGGTCGGGTCCACCAATACGCTGAAACAAGACGGGCGCTTCGGGTCACTCCGAGGCGCCCGTCGCCTTTTCCGGTCAGGGCACCGACCGAGCGAGCGGGCGCTCGCGCGGGGCGATCCGCGCGCGCGGTGAGGCCACGGGGGCGTGCGCAGCGTAGGGCATGGCGCACGGGTCCGGTCACGCCTCGGTCGTCGCCGCCATCGCGAGCAACGCCGCCATCGCGGCCGCGAAGTTCACGGTGGCGGCCCTCACCGGCAGCTCGGCCATGCTGTCCGAGGGCATCCACTCGCTCGTCGACACCGGCGACGGGCTCCTGCTGTTCGTGGGCATGCGCCGGAGCCGCCGGCCCGCCGACGCCGCGCACCCGTTCGGCCACGGGAAGGAGCTCTACTTCTGGACCACCGTGGTGGCGCTCCTCATCTTCGCGGTCGGCGGCGGGATGTCGGTCTACGAGGGGATCCACCACCTGCTCGCGCCGCACCCGGCCGACCACGCGCTCGCGACCTACGGGGTCCTCGGCTTCGCGCTCGTCTTCGAGGGGGCGAGCTTCACGGTCGCGCTGCGCGAGTTCCTCCAGGCGAAGGGCGACCGCGGCGTCTGGGACGAGATCCGGCGCACGAAGGACCCGCTCGTCTTCGTGGTGCTGCTCGAGGACACCGCGGCGCTCCTCGGCATCGCGTTCGCGGCCATCGGCACCTTCCTCGCCCACGCGACCGGCGAGCCTGCCTTCGACGGCGCCGCCTCCATCGCCATCGGCCTCTTGCTCATGGCGGTGGCGCTCGTGCTCGCGCGGGAGTCGCGGGGCCTGCTGGTCGGGGAGGCGGCCAATCCGGCGACGCTCGAGGACGTGCGGGCGATCGCCTCCGCGGACCCCGCCGTGGCCGAGGTCGGCCGGGCACTCACCGTGCACTTCGGGCCGGACACCGTGGTCCTCAACGTGGAGCTCCAGTTCAAGACGGGCCTGGGGACATCGCAGCTCGCCGGCTCCATCGCCCGGATCGAGCGGGCGCTCCAGCTCAGGCACCCCGACCTCAAGTACATCTTCGTGGAGGGCCGGCTGCTCGCCTCGGCGGGGGCTTGACCACCTACACGGACCCGTGGCCCGCTCGTGTGCAGGTCATGGTCTCGCCCCGGCATCACGGCGTCCTCGCCGCCCTCCTCGCCGCCACCGCGTGCGCGGCGTCGCCCTCGACCGGCGGCAGCATCTCCTTCCCGGCCGGCAACCCGGACGGCCACTGCACGAGCCTCGCCCTGCCCACGGGCTCCCTCCTCGCCGACACCGCGCACCCGACGACGGTGGTGGGCACGGGCACGCCGGCCTCCTGCACCTTCGCGGCGCTCGACGCCGCGGTCAGGAAGGGCGGCGTCGTCACGTTCGACTGCGGCCCGTCGCCGGTCACGATCCCGGTCACCGCCACGCTCACGCCGCCCACCTCCAACGCCTACGCGAACGAGCCCGCGGTGGACACGGTGATCGACGGCGGCAACGCGGTCACGCTCGACGGCGGCGGCGCGGTGCGGATCCTCTCCTTCGTCCACGAGGGCAGCTGGCAGAAGAACCTCGACCGGCTCACGCTCCAGCACCTCGCGCTCGCGCACGGGAAGGCGACGGGGACCCAGGCCATCCCGGCCTGCACGACGCTCCCGAACGACGGCTGCTCGACGGGCTTCGACGACGGGCAGGGCGGGGCGCTCCTGATGCGCGACGGGCAGCTCCGGATCGTCGACGTCACCTTCACCGGCAACGAGGCCGCGCTGCTCGGCCCGGACACCGGCGGCGGCGCGATCTACCTCCTCGGCACCGCGACGCCGGCGTACGTCGTCGGGAGCACCTTCCGGAACAACCGGGCCAGCAACGCCGGCGCGTTCGGCATGCTCTGGGCGGGCGCCTTCGTGATCGACAGCCTCTTCGAGGGCAACGCGGCCGTGGGCCACGGCGCCAACGACGACGACGCGACGAGGTGCGCCTGCGTCCACGCCGGCCAGCACCAGACCGGCTCGGGTGGCAACGGCGGCGCCATCTACAAGGACGGCGGCGACGGCGCGGACGTCACCCTCTGCGGGACCGAGGTGCGGGACAACGCCGCGAACGAGTTCGGCGCGGCCGTGTTCCTCACCGGGAACGGCTCGCACGCGCAGCTCGTCCTGCACGACTCGCTCTTCCGGAGCAACACGAGCCCCGTGCCGTACTGGCAGTGGTGCGCCGGGATCTCCACCGACAACCCGCACCAGGCGGGCGCCGCGTCGTCCTCGCCGCCGCCCGTCAACACGAGCTTCTGCGACGCGGCCGGGAAGTGCGGCTCGACCTGCTCGTCCTGAGCGGCCTGCGCCCCACGAGGGCCCTCCGCGCGGATGGCCCGGCAGGGTGAAGCGGGCCCGAGGCGGACGGCCCCGGGCAGGCGCACCTTGTGAGGATGTCCACCCTCTCGCGCTCCTTCCTGTCCGGCGCTGTCGGCGCTGCGGTGCTCACCCGCGTGCACGAGGTCGCGCGTCGCTTCGTCCCCGGTGCGCCCAGGATGGACGTGATCGGCGCGCGGGGGCTCGATCGCGTGCTCGGCGCGGCAGGCCTCGCACGGCCTCGGGGCCGGCGCGGGTACGCCGCGACGCTCGCGGGCGACCTCGTGTCCAATACGGCCTGGTACGCGCTCGTCGGCTGGGGCCGCGCAGCGCATCCGATGAGGCGCGGGCTCCTGCTCGGCCTCGCCGCCGGCGCAGGGGCGGTCGTGCTCTCGCCCGCGCTGGGGCTCGGGCAGCGGCCGGTCGCCCGCGCGGCGTGGACGCCCTGGATGACGGTGGCCTGGAACGGGCTCGGAGGGCTCGCGGCCGGGCTCGCGCTCCGCCGGCTCGACCGGCGGGCAGCGCTTGCGGTCGCCTGAGACGCCCCCCGCCTCAGCCCACCTTGCCGAAGGACGCCTCGCGCCGGCTCGAGATCCAGCGCACGAGCGCGCGATCGGTGCCGGCGACGTGCTGCTCGATGTAGTCGCTGAGCAGCGACCGCGCGGTCGCGGTCAGCTGATCGAACGCCTCACCCACCTCGATCTCGGCCTCGAGCCACCGCACCTGGCGGAAGACGGCCGCGTGCCCGGCGCGGTGGGTGGCGGCGAGCGGGTACCGCGTGACGGCCATGAGGTGCTCCTCGTGCGCGGCATGCTGGAGGAAGGCTGCCCGCAGCGCGGCGAGGCCCCTGCGCGCCGCGTCCCGGTCGCCGCGGGCGAGCACGCCGAAGAATTGCTCGACGCCCTCGAGCAGACCCCGGTGCTGGGAGTCGATCTCCGTCGTCGCCGGTCAGAAGCTCGAGCCGCCAGGACATCCTTCACCTCGCCCGCGCGAGAGAGCAGGAACCGGACCACCCCGGCGCGGTCTACCCTCGGTGAAATGGGCCGGCGCACGGTCCAGAACCCTGCGGATGGACGGGCGGTTCGCCGCAGACGACGGTGGGTCCGGGTGGCCGCCGGCAGCGGGTGAAGCCCAACCCCGGGTGGGCCCCGAGGCCCACGAGCATGACGGGCGGCCCGGTGACGCCGGGCCGCCCGACTCCGGTCGAACGGTCGGTCGCGGTCCGGATCAGCGCGCCGCGAGGCCTGCCGCGCCGGCGGGCAGCACCGCGCCCGGGATCGGCGTCAGTCCGCCGTCCTGGCCCACCGCGAAGCCGTCGATGGCCCCGCTGCCGCCCATGAGGGCGTACAGGAAGCGGCTGCCGCCCGAGAGGGCCTCGTCGGTGACCCCGGCGCCGAGCGCGGGCGCCGTGCCGAGGAAGGAGATGGAGCCGTCGTGGGCGATCGCGAAGCGCGAGACGGTCCCGCTCGCGGCGTTCGTCTCGAACGCGAAGCGGCCGTTCCGGGTGACCACGAGCCAGCACGGCGCGTTGCCGCCGGCCGGGACCGCGGCGCTGATCGCCCGGACGCCGTCGTCCTCGCTGACCGCGTAGGAGGACACGGTGGTCGAGCCCGCCTCCGTGACGAAGATGCGGCCGCGGCGGTCGAAGGCGAACCCGAACGGCCCCTGGCCCGCGGCGGGGGACGCCTGCGCCGGCCCGGCGACGTCGTCCTCGACCGCGAACGTGTCGATGACGGAGAGTGCGCGGAGGGTCACGACGAGGACGTCGCCGTCCGGGCCGAACGCGATCTCGGCGCCGTTGGCGTTCGGGGCGCTCAGCGGGCGCGCCGAGTGCGGGATGGGCTCGAGCTCGCCCCGGTTGCCGATCCAGAACCCGGCGATGCCGTCGCTGCCCTGGTTGAGGACGTAGAGCACGTTGCCGTGCACGGTGAGGCTCACCGGGCGCACGCCGCCGGAGTCGACCACGTCGGCGAGGGCGAGGCCGCGGGCGTCCACGCGGAAGGAGGAGATGCTGTTGCTGCCGGCGTTGACGGCGAAGAGCCAGCGGCCGTTCGGGCTGAGCGCGACGGCGCCCTGCGACCCGAGCCCGCGGCCGAGGCCGGCGCCGCCGGTGCGGTAGCTGCCGGCGGCGGCGAGGGAGCCGTCGGCGGCCCGCCGGAACGCGAGGATCGCGTTGCCGGCGGTGGCGTTCGACTGCGTGTAGACGGCGCCGGCCTCGAGGCCGGCCCCGTCGTGGGCGCGGGCGACGCCCGCGGTGAAGGCGGTGGCGAGGGCCACCGCGGCGAGCGCTGCACGGCCGGACGTGCCGGCGAGGTGACGGATTCGACATGGGTTGTTCTCCGTGGCGGAACGGTCCGCGGTCGGCATCAGGCCGGCGCGGCTTCCACGCACGCCCTCCGTCCCGCCGCACGGCGGGGCGTTACGCGGGGGCCACGAAGGGTCGCGGGTGTAACGGCGGGCGGAGGTGGCTGACGCGACGGCGGGCCCGGCGAGCCGGCCGTGCGCTACGCGGCGCCGATCTCGAGCGCGAGGCGGCGGCCCTGCTCCTCGCGCTCGGCGCGGAAGCCTTCGTCGCCGGCGAGGAGGCGGGCTGCACGCGCGGCGACGTAGGCCGCGCCGGACGCGCTGCCGGCGCCGGCGAGCGCGGCGCCGTCCGCCGCGAGCGCGAGCACGAGGCGGCAGGGCCCGGACGTCGCGCCCGCCGCCGCCCGGGCCGCCGCCGAGAGGGCGCCGAGCCCGGAAGCGTCCGCGAGGGCGTCGGCGGCGTCGCGCAGGCCCGCGGCCCGGGCGGTCGCGGCGGCCGCCGCGGCGAGGCGCCCGGCGCAGTCGGCCGCGAAGCGCGCCGCGCCGCCGGAGGCCCAGGCCTCGACGGGCTCGAGGAGGCGCGCGCGCTCGGCCACCACCTGCACCGGCCCGACGGAGATCTCGCCGCCGAGCTCGATCCGGAAGAGCTCCCTCGTCGATCCACCAGGCGAGCTGATCGGCCCGGCAGGCGTACACGCCGCGGCGACGCCCGTGCGCCTCGCGCGCCTCGACCCAGGGGCCGGGCTCTCCCGGGGCGGGCAGGGGCCACACGAACCGGCTGAACGGGCCGACCGCGCCGCGCTCGAGGAACTTGTACGCGATCACCGGCGCCCCCGGCTGCCGCCGCCCCAGCCGCGGAAGGCCTCGAGGAGCTCGTCGCGCTTCGTCGCGGGCACGCTCTCCTCCGTCAGCCGTCCGGCGAGCGCCACCGTGGCGCGCACCTGCTCGAGGTACACGCGGCAGGGCGGGCAGTAGGCGAGGTGGAGCTCGAGGCGGGTGCGCTCGTCCTCGCCCATGCGGTCCTCGAGGTAGTCGGTCACGAGCTCGACGAGCTCGGCGCAGGAGATGTCGGGTCGGCCGTCGCTCACGGGCGCCCTCCCTCGGCGAGCAGGGCCTCGACGGCGGCCCGCACCCGGGCGCGCGCGCGGTGGAGCAGCACGCGCTGGTTGCCGTCGGAGATCCCGAGCGACTCGCAGACCTCCTCCGACGACAGGCCCTCGACGTCGCGCAGCACGATGACCGCGCGCTGCGCGGCCGGGAGCCGCTCGATCTCCTCGTGCACCCGGCGGGCGGCCTGATGTGCCGCGAGCTTGTCGTCGGCCCAGGCCTCCGGCGGACGCGACCACTGCCCGGCGTACGTCTCGGAGGCGGCGTGGAAACGATCGGGGTCCACCGTCGGGCCCTCCTCGGCGCCCTGCTCGGCGAGCGCGGAGAAGGGGACGTCGCGCTCGCGCGCGCGCCGCCCCTTCGCGCAGTTGGTCACGATCCGGAAGAGCCACGTCCGGACGCTGCTGCGCGACTCGAACGCGTGCACGCGCTGCACGACGCCGAGCCAGGCCTCCTGGACGACGTCCTCGGCCGAGGCCCGCGTCCGCACGATCGTCGAGGCCACCCGCACCATCTCCGCGTGGTAGCGATCCACGAGCGCGAGGAACGCCGCCTCGTCCCCGGCCTGGAGCGCCTCGACGAGCGCCCACTCCTCCACCCCGGGGATGGAGCCGGAGGGGCGGCCCGCGTCGCGGACCTCGCCAGGGGCGTCGGGATCGGACAGCACGCGAGCGAACACCATACCCCACGATTCCGGTGTGGGAGGCGTACGGATACGCTCGCGGAGCCTGTGTCCCACCCGGGTACCTGGCGCTTCCGCTGCAGGGCTGCTCACGGCGGGACCTCCGGATCACTGCGGTCTCCGGAGCGGGCCCGGCGTTACGGGGCGCAACCTTGCCTGCGGTCGCGTGTTCGAAGAGGCGGACCCGCTGCACCCCCCTTCCAGGAGCCGAACATGAAGCGCCTCTCCCTCTTCCTCGCCGCCGCGTTCCTCGCCGCCTGCGGCGGCGCCTCGCAGTCGACCACGGTCGAAGCGCTCTCCGCGAGCGCGCCGTCCTACGACGCGGTCGCGATGGACGTCACCGCCGCCGACGCCGTCTCCCCGGCGCTCTCCGAAGCCGTCACCCCGGCCAGCGCCTCCGAGCTCGCCGGCATCCAGTCGGCCGTCACCGAGGACCCCTGCCACCCGCACCTCTTCGTCCGCACGCACGACACCGCGCGCCGGGTGAACCGCCACCTGTGGCACGCGCTGCGCCACGTCGCGCTCGCGATGAAGGGCAACCCGGTCCAGGTCGGCGAGAGCGCGACCTGGGACACGGTCGGCCCGACGCTCGAGCGGAAGTTCACGGTCACCCGCACCGGCGACACGACCTACACCTGGACGCTCCAGCTCAGGAAGCTCGCCGACGCGGACTTCACGACCGTCACGACGGGTGACGTCGATCGCAAGGACGCGACGAGGCCGGGTGAGGGCTCGGGCCACGTCTCCATCGACCTCACGAAGCTCGCCTCGGTGACCGGGCAGGACGTCGCCGGCACCCTCGTGTTCACCTTCTCCTCGCTCGCCGGCACCCGCACCGTGGTCGCCGACGCGAAGGACGTCATCTGGGACACCGACGCCCTCTCCGCCGTGAAGGCCGCCCCGCGCTCCACGCACCAGGTCTACCTGCACGAGAAGGGCAAGGGCGGCAGCCTGCTCGTCGACGAGGACATGGTCTTCGCGTGCCCCTCGAACCCGTCGCTCCTCCCCGCGGACGTCTCGCTCGTCTCACGCTGGTACCGCACCGCCGCCGGCGCCGTGCACGGCCGCTCCGACGCGCTGATGGTGAACGGCCAGCTGCCCGCCCACACGATCGACCGCGTCGTCGGCGTGACCTGCCACGCCTCGCCGGACGAGGGCTCCTCCGACTTCGCCGAGAGCTACTGGCTCATGAAGGCCGAGGACGCGGCGGGCGCGACCATCGTGGGCGCCTCGCACGAGGTGAACGGCACCGACGCGAGCGCGTGCGACCCGCAGTTCGGTCCGGTGCCCGTGCTCGCCGACGGCTCGAAGGACCTCGACTTCTCGAAGATCGACTTCACCGGCTCGACCCCGTACCCGTTCCCCGGGATGTGACGCAGCGCCGAGCGCGCCGGGTGTTCCTCGCGCCCGGCCTCGATGCGCCCCGGCCGCCCGCGCGGTGGCCGGGGCGTAGCCGTCCGGGGCGGCTACGGGCTGCCCGGACCGGGTGGGGCCCGGCGGAAGACGGTCCGCGCGTGCCCACCCGGCTCGATCCAGGCGTGGGCCTCGAAGCCCTTCCGGCGCGCGAGGTCGATGAGCGGCGCCGGCACGAGCGGGGTCAAGAGCTCGTAGGTTTCACCCTCCGCGAGGGCCTCGAGCTCGGCCAGCACGAGCGGCAGGGGGTGGACCCCGGCCTCGACGTCCAGGCGGGCGTCGCGGCGGCGGGATGGGTCAGGGATCGCCCAGGCCGGCGGTCGGGGTGCCCCCGAGGGCTCGTACGGCGCGTGGAGGTCGGGCGGGAGCCCGGCCGCCTCGCGGAGCCGGGAGAGGAGGAGCGCGAGGGAGACACCGCCCGCGCGGGCGGCCTGACGGAGGGTGGCCGCGCGGCCCAGGGCCTTGCGCACGACGGGTGCGCGGAGCGCGCGGAAGGCTGGCGAGAGATCGAGCAGCACCTGCTCGAGCGCCGGCCAGCGATCGAGCACGTCGCCCAGCTTGGTATCGGCGTTCAGTTCCACGGCACCCAAGAGGCTCTTCCATCCCGGCCAGGTTCGGGGTCTAACCGAGGCCGCCTCGGGGCGGATCGGCGAGGAATCCCATGGCCGCTCGCGTGCCCCATCCCTAAACCTCTTGGCAGACTCTTGGCAGGAGCCGACCGTCGAATGTCACTTCAGAGATCCGGCATCGTCCTCGTCGTCCTCTCCACCCTCGCGTGTGCGACCCCGGGCAAGGGTGAATCTGGCGCGGCGAAGATCCCGCGCGGTGGCCGCCTGCACCTCGCGGGCGAGCCCCTCCCGGTCCCCAACGTGATGCCCGAGGGCGAGATCCGCGAGAAGTACCGCGAGGCGCTCATGGCCGAGCAGCGGGCGCACGAGGCGGAGGACGCCGGCAAGAAGCCGGAGGCCCGGGCGCTCTACGTGCAGGCCGCCGACGGCCTCATGGGCTTCGCGAACAAGTACACGGGCTCGAACTGGGACGAGTCCCTCCGGTACCACGCGGCCGAGCTGTACATGGAGGGCGGGCGCCTCCCGCAGGCCGTCGGCACCGCCGAGACCCTCGCGGAGAACTCGAAGGACCCGATGTCGAGGGCGCTCGGCTGGCTCCTCGCCGCGAACGCCCGCGTCCGCGCGAAGGACCTCCAGCCGCCGCGCATCATCCCCGCCGAGGAGCGGAAGAGCCCGCCCCAGCCCCGGGAGCTGACGAGCAGCTGGAAGAGCTTCACGGACGCCGCCCGCGAGGCCCTCGCCGCCCCGGCGCCCGCCGGGGAGGCCGGCGCCGAGGCCGCGAAGCGCAGCGTCAGCCCCGCCCAGCTCGCGCTCGTGGCCGGGCAGGCCGAGTTCGCCTTCGACCGGATGGAGCCCGCGCGCGGGCTCCTCGCGACCGCGCTCGAGCGCGGGGCCGGCCAGCCCGAGGTCTTCGCCGCCGCCGCGCCGCTCTACCTGAGGACCTGGGCCGACGCGGGCGACACGCAGGGCTACGAGGCCGCGCTCGCGAAGCTGCGCGCGCAGGCCCAGACGATGGCGCAGGCGAGCCCGCCCGCGCAGGGCACCGGCGACGGCTCGGCCGACGCGAAGGCGGCGGAATCCGGTGAAGGCCGTCGACGCGGCGGACTTCTCGATCCGCTACGGCGCGGCGCGGCGCCTCTTCGAGCAGGGCAAGTTCGCCGAGGCCGGGGGTGCGTTCGAGCAGCTCGCGGCGGGCACGAAGGGCGGCGACCCGGCGGCCGCGCTCGACGCGGCGGGCTTCGCCTGGGAGAAGGCCGGCGACGCGAAGAAGGCCGCCGCGCTCCGCGAGAAGGTCGTGAAGGACTACAAGGACTCCGAGGTCGCGCCGGGCGCCACGCTCGCGCTCGCGGGGCTGCGCTCGAAGGCGGGCGATCACGCCGCCGCGGCGAAGCTGTACGAGACCTGGCTCGAGCGGTGGCCGAAGGGCACGCAGCGCTGCGCCGTGCTCCGCAACGCGGCCATCTCGTCCGATCAGGCCGAGCAGTGGGTCGAGGCCGCGAAGAAGTACGAGCGGTTCGGCGCCGACGCCGACTGCACGAAGGAGAGCCCGGACGGGTCGCTGCTCGCGTACTACCGCGCGGGCCGCCTCTACGACTACGTGAAGAAGAAGGCGGAGGCGAAGGCGGCCTTCCAGGCCGTGGTCGCCGTGCAGGGCGCGAAGTCTCCCGAGGCGCAGCAGGCGCTCGACGACGCGAAGAAGCGCGTGAAGTAGCGAGCCCGACGCCCGCGCCGGCCTCAGGCTGGCGCGGGCCCCAGGCTCCGGCGCAGCCAGCGCACGAGCACGACGTCGCTCGACGAGTGCAGCAGCATCGAGAGCGCCGTCGTGAGCGCGACGAGCAGGAACGCCCGCCCCGCCGCCGGGGAGCCGCCGCCGGCGACGAGGAGCCCGTAGACCACGGACGCGAACCCGCGCGGGCCGAACCAGCCCGCGAAGAGCCGCTCCTTGAGCGTGAGCTCGGTCCCGTGGAGCGCGACGAGCAGCGCCGCGGGGCGCGCCACGAAGAGGGCGAAGGCCGCGAAGGCCCAGCCGCCGGGCCCGGCGCCCGCGACGAGCTCCGGCGTCAACCGAGTCGCGAAGACGAGGAGCGCGCCGAGCTTCGCGACCTCGGTGAGGACGTCGCCGACCGCCGAGAAGGTCCGGCGCGCGCGGGGCGCGACGGTGACGAGCGTCGCTCCGGCCGCGAACGCCGCGAGGTAGGCGTTCGCGTGCAGCGCGCGCGCGAGCGTCCAGGTCAACAGCCCGGTCGCGAGGACGCCGACCGGGCGGTACTCGTCCGCCGCGCCGAACACCCGCGAGCGCTCGAGCCGCACGAGGGCCCACGGCACGGCGACACCGAGCGCGACCCCGCCCGAGAGCTCGGCGAGGAGCGCGCCGCCCTGGAACGCCTCGTGCGAGGAGAGCGCGAGGAAGGCGACGACGAATGGCAGGGCGAGGCCGTCGTTGAGGCCGCTCTCGACGTTGAGGAGGTGCCGGATCCGGCCGGGGACCTCCTCGCTGCCGATCACGGCGGCCGCGAAGACCGGGTCGGTCGAGGCGAGGGCCGCGCCCACGAGGAACGCGTCGGGCCAGGGCAAGCCGCCGAGCGCGCGCGCGGCCAGCGCCGTGAGGAGCCCCGTGAGCGGGAAGCCCACGAGGAGCGCCCGCCCGGGCAGGCGCCAGCCGCGCCGGAGCTCCGACCATGACGCCCGCATCGCGTCGTTGAAGAGCACCGCGACGAGCGCGGCCTCCGCGGTGGCGTGCACCGCCGCGTCCGGCAGCGGCCCGCGGGCGAGTCCGAAGGCCACGCCCGCCGCGAGGAACAGCACCGAGGTCGAGAGGATCGTCCGCCGCGCCCGCTCGGAGACGAGCACGGCGAGGACGAGCGTGCCCGAGAAGGCGAGGAGGAGCGTCAGCAGGGGTCAGGGCCGAGGCGGCGTGGTCCCCGTGCCGGTGCCGGACCCGGTCGTCGACCCGGGGGTGGCGCCGCCCGTGGGGCCGGTCCCGGTGGAGCCCGGGCCCCCGGGCTGCTCGGTCCCGGTGGCGCCGGTGCCGGTGCCGGTGCTGCCCGGTCCGGTGGTGCCGCCGGTCCCGATGGGGACGCAGCGCGTGGTGGTCGCGCCGGACGTCGTTCCGCCGGCCACGGCGCCGGAGCCGGTGCCCGTGCTGCCCGCCGCCGTCCCCGATCCCGTCCCGGTGCCTGCGCCCGGGCCGGTGTCCGTCGGCGCGCCCGCCGGCGTCCCGACGCCGGACGTGCCAGCCGTGGCGGAGCTCCCGGTGCCGCCGGTCCCGGTGGAGCTCGCCGACGTGTCGGGCATCGTGCCGGGCGGGCAGACGGCGGCGGGCGCGGCGCGGCCCGTCGTGCCGGTGGTGCCGGTCGGCCCCGTGGCGCCGGCCGTGCCGGCGGGGTCCGCCATCCCTCCGCTGCCGGTACCGGCGGTCGTCGACGGTCCGGTGGTCGACGGTCCCGTGGGCCCCGTCGGCCCGATCTGTCCTGCCGCGGCGAGCGGCAACCCCATGACGAACCCGAGCACGAGCATGCGCATGGAGGAGACCTGCGCATCCCGGCCGGGCATGGCCCGCCCGCCCGCTCCCTGCTACGCTGCGCCGCCACCAGCGAACCCCGAGAGGAGCCCATGTCCCTTCGCACGCTCGCCGCGCTCGCGCTCGCCGCCGCGTCCTTCCCGGCGCCCGCCGCCGACGCCCCGCACCCCTTCGCCGTCGACGACCTCGTCGCGCTGCGCCGCCTCGGCGAGTTCCGCGTCTCGCCCGACGGCGGCCGGATCGTCTACGCCCTCTCCTCGGTCGACCTCGCCGCCAACAAGCGGCGCACCGACCTCTGGCTCGTGAACGCCGACGGCACCGGCGCGCGCCAGCTCACGCACACCCCGGAGTCCGAGGCGAGCCCGCGGTGGGCGCCCGACGGCAAGGCGATCTACTTCCTCGCGAGGCGCGGCGGGGACACCACCCAGGTCTTCCGGCTGCCGCTCGACGGCGGCGAGGCGAGCGCGGCCACGGCGCTGCCGCTCGACGTGGGCAGCTTCGAGGTCGCCCCGGACGGCAAGGGGCTCCTCGTCTCGCTCGAGGTCTACCCGGACTGCGCCGACCTCGCCTGCACCGCGGACCGCGCCGCGGCGAAGGCGAAGGAGAAGGCGACGGGCCGCGTCTACAGGGAGCTCCTGTTCCGCCACTGGGACGAGTGGGAGGACGGGCTGCGCGCCCACGTCTTCGCCGTCTCGCTCGCGACGCCGGGCGAGGCCCGCGACGCGATGAAGGGCCTCGACGTCGACTGCCCGACGAAGCCGTTCGGCGGCGACGACGACTACGCGCTCACCCCGGACGGGAAGGGCGTCGTCTTCTCGGCGAAGGACGTCGGCCGCGCGGCGGCGTGGTCCACCAACCACGACCTCTTCCTCGCGCCGCTCGACGGCTCGGCCGCGCCGAGGAGGCTCACCACGAACGAGGCCTGGGACGCCGGCCCGGTCTTCTCGCCCGATGGCAAGTGGCTCGCCTACCGCGCGATGCGCACGCCGGGCTACGAGGCCGATCGCTGGCACGTCATGCTGCGCGCCTGGCCGGGCGGCGCCGAGCGGGAGCTCGCCGCGGGGTGGGATCGCTCGCCGCACGGCCTCACCTGGTCCGCCGACGGGAAGACGCTCTACGTCACCGCCGACAGCCTCGGCCACACGGGCCTCTTCGCGATCGACGTCGCCTCGGGCGCCGTGAAGGAGCTCGTCTCGACCGGCAGCGTGGGCGGCGTGGCCGTCGCGAAGGGGAAGCTCGTGGTGGCCCGCGACGACCTCCGCAGCCCGGCCGACCTCCACACGCTCCGGCCGGACGGCACGGGGCTCGCCGCGATCACGAAGCTCAACGCCGACCTCATGGCCGGGTTCAAGCTCGGCGAGGCGGAGCAGTTCACCTTCGCCGGCTGGAACGGCGAGAAGGTCCACGCCTGGCTCGTGAAGCCGGTCGGCTTCGACCCGGCGAAGAAGTGGCCGATCGCGTTCCTCATCCACGGCGGCCCGCAGGGCTCCTTCGGCGACCACTTCCACTACCGCTGGAACCCGCAGACCTACGCCGGCGCAGGGTACGCGGCCATCATGGTCGACTTCCACGGCTCCACCGGCTACGGGCAGGCGTTCTCCGACAGCATCGGCGGCGACTGGGGCGGCAAGCCCCTCGAGGACCTGCAGAAGGGGCTCGCGGCGGCGCTCGCGAAGTACCCGTTCCTCGACGGTGACCGGGTGGCCGCGCTCGGCGCGTCCTACGGCGGCTACATGATCAACTGGATCGCCGGGGCCTGGCCGGACCGCTTCCGCTGCCTCGTCGCGCACGACGGCAACCTGGACGAGCGCTTCGCCTACTTCGCGACCGAGGAGCTCTGGTTCCCGGAGCGCGATCACGGCGGCGCGCCCTGGGACAACCCCGCGAGCTACGAGAAGCACAACCCGCTCAACCTCGTGAAGAACTGGAAGACGCCGATGCTCGTCATCCACGGCGGGAAGGACTTCCGCGTCGTGGAGACCGAGGGCATGGCGACCTTCACCGCCGCGCAGCGGCGCGGGGTCCCCTCCGAGCTGCTCTACTTCCCGGACGAGAACCACTGGGTCGTGAAGCCGCTCAACTCGATCCAGTGGCACCGGGCGGTGCTCGGCTGGCTCGACCGCTGGACGAAGCCGGCGGAGGCGCCGAAGGTCACGCCGGTCGCGGGGAGGTAGCTCCGCCCCCGGGGCGATGATCCGGGCGGGCCGCTCCGGGGACGGGGCGGCCCGCTCGCGTCTCACGGTCCGTACAGCTCGGCCTCGCGGGTCGCGTCGAGGGCGCTCTCCTCGAAGTGCGAGCCGCCGGCGAGGAGCACGCGGCCGTCGGAGAGCACCGCGCCGACCACGCCCGCGCCGTGGAAGGTCCAGGGGTCTCCGGTCACTGCCCAACTGTCGGTCGCCGGGTCGTAGACCTCGCCGGCGACGGCACGGCCGTGTGGATTGTCGCCTGCAACCACGAGCACCTTCCCGGACGGGAGGAGGCCCGCGAAGTGCAGCCCGTGACCCCAGGCCATCGGGGCGGCCGGATGCCATGCGCTCTCGCCCTCGCGCCAGAGGTAGGTCGAGCGCATCTCGCCGCCGCACGATTCCTCGTTGAGGCAGCCCCCCGTCGCGAGCACCGAACCCGACGGGAGCAGGGTGAGCTGGAGACCAACGCGGGCGGCCGGCAACGAGGCCACCAGGGTCCACGTGCCCGCTCCGGGATCGTAGAGCTCCGCGGTCTCGGTGCCGCTCGTGCATGCCCCGCTGTCGCACCCTCCGGCGACGAGCACCTTGCCGGACGGGAGCAGCGTGACGCCGTGGTTGAACCGCGCGTGGTGCATCGCGCCGGTGGTCGTGAACGTGCCGCTCGCAGGGTCGAAGACCTCCGCGCTCGCGATCGCCTGCCCTGAATCGGCGGTCGTCCAGGTGCTCCCACCGGCCACCAGCACCTTGCCGGTGGGCAGCAAGGTGGCCGACGGGCCGGCCCGCGCGACCGCGAGACCGCCCTCGGTGAGCGTCCAGCTCGAGTTCGACGGGTCGTGCAGCTCCGCCGACTTCAGGAGGACGTCGGCCGCGCCGATCCCGCCCAGCAGGAGCACGCGGCCGTCCCCGAGCCGCGCCGCCGCCGGGTAGCCGCGCGCGACGGCCAGCACGCCGGCGCCGGACCAGGTCTCCGTGGCCGGGTCGAACCGCTCGGCGGTGCCGACCGCCCAGGCCGGGCCTTCGGTGTGCCGGTCGCCGCCCATCGCGAGCACCGTCCCGTCCGCCAGGATGGTGTGCGCTGCGAAGGCCCGCGCCGATTGCATCGGCCGGGTGGGTCGCCACGCCCCGGTGCCGGGCGCCGCGTCATTCTCGTTCGAGCTGCATCCTCCTGCGAGCGCGGCCGCCGCGACCGCGGCGAGCGCGAGGCTGCGTGCGATGCGTGCCATGGGATCCTCCCGGTGCGAGGCGTCCCCCAGCGTGGACCGGCGGGATCCTGGGTGCAACCGACAGTCCGGGTTCGCGCGAACGACTGCGGTGCCGCGCCAGCGGGTCAGGCCGGCGCCGGCACCGTGGGTGAAGGCGCGGCGCCGCGCCTCGACCCCGGCGAGACCGTCACGGCCGCCCGCGCGAGCTCCGCGAAGAGGAGCGCGACGTTCTGCTGCAGGGTGAAGCGCGCCAGCACGGCCTGCCGCGCGCCCCGGCCGAGCCGGGCCCGGAGCGCCGCGTCGCCGAGGAGGCGCGCGACGGCCTCCGCGAGCCCCGCCGCGTCGCCTGGCGCGACGAGGAGCCCTCCCACGCCGTCCTGCACGAGCTCCGGGATGCCCGAGACGCGGGTGGTCACGACCGCGCACTCGGCGGCCATCGCCTCCATCAGCGCGACCGGGATGCCGTCCATCATGCCCGAGGGCGTCACGACGCTCGGGTGGACCACGACCGCGGCCTCCCGCACGAGCGCGCGCACGCGGTCCTGCGGGAGCGCCCCGGTGAGCTCGACGTGGCGCGCGAGCCAGCGCTCGCCGATGCGGCGCTCGAGGGCCGCGCGCTCCGGACCCTCGCCCACGACGACGCAGCGGAAGGCGATCCCCGCGTCCCGCAGCCGCGCGCACGCCTCGACGAGGTGGAGCTGCCCCTTGTAGTCGCGCAGGCCCGCGACGCACAGGACGAGCGGCGGCCCCGCCGCCGGCGCCAGGGCCGGGGGCCTGCGGTACGCCTCCGGGTCCACGCCGCAGCGGATCACCCGGGTCTTCGCCTCGGCCCCCGGGCCGCAGGCGGCGCCGATGAGCCGCCGGTTGAACTCGCTGATCGTGACGACGAACCGCGCGGCGGCGACCTTCTCCGCGAGCATCGCGCGGTCGAGGTAGAGATCGTGCGCGTGGGCGGTGAAGCTGTAGCTCACGCCGGTGAGGGCCCGCACCATCCAGGCCGCGAGGGCCGGGTGCGTCGCCCAGTGCGCGTGGAGGTGGGTGATGCCGCGCCGCTCGACCTCCCGGGCGACGTAGGCGCCCCGCGGGAGCACCACGAGCGCCTTCGCGAGGCCCAGGGGCGAGCGCCGGTGGGCGCGCAGCGCCGCCGCGAAGGCCGCCAGGTACGCGCGTGGCCGCCGGCGCAGCCAGTACACCTGGGCGAGCAGGATGCCGAGGAGCGGGATGCGGTGGGTGCGGCGCAGCACGTCGTCGGTGCCCGGGTGGCGGGGCCCCTTCGCGGCCCCGAAGAGCGGGAAGACGTCCACGTCGAGGCCGAGCGCGAGCACGCCCAGCACCTCGTGCAGGATGAAGGTCTCGGTCGGCGCCGGGAACCACGACACGACGTACGCGACCCGCGGCCCCGCCATCAGGGCACCGCCCCGCGCGGCCCGACGGCCGGCTGGGCCCGCCCGCGTTGGCGCGCCCGCACGCCGGCCGCGAGGCGCGCGTAGAGGGCGAGCAGGTGGTCCGCGACGGCGCCGATCCCGTGGCGCCGCCGGACGAGGTCGAGGGCCGCGGCCGCGCGCGTGGCCGCACCCTGGGGATCGCTGAACAGGCCGGCGAGGGCGTCGCCGAGGCGCACCGGATCGCCGGGCGGCACGAGGCGGCCGGTGAGGCCGTCGGCGAGGAGCTCCGCGCTGCCGCCCACCGCCGTCGCGACGACCGGCACGCGGGCCGCCATCGCCTCGAGCAGCGCCACCGGCAGCCCCTCGGTGCGGGAGGGCAGCACGAAGGCGTCGGCCGCGGCGAGCAGCGCGGCGGGGTCGCCCGGGCCCGGGAGCGACACGGACGCGTCCACGCCGAGCGCGCGCACGCCCGCGAGCAGGCGGGCCGCCTCGGGGCCTTCTCCGAGGACGACGAGGCGCGCGCCGGGCGCCGCCGCGAGCACGCGGGGCCAGGCCGCGACGAGGACGTCGACGCCCTTCTCCGGGGAGAGCCGCCCGCAGTAAACGGCCAGCGGTCCGCGCACGCCGAGCCGCGCGCGGGCGGCGTGGCGCTCCGCGGCCGAGGGGGGCCGGAACCGCTCGAGGTCGACGCCGTTCGGCAGCGCGTGGACCTTGCGCTCCGGGGCGCCGGCGGCGAGGAGCTCGTCGCGGATGGATCCGCTGATCGCGACGAAGCCCGCGGCGCGCCGCATGGCCGCGCGCAGGCGCAGCCGCCCGAGCGCGGTCGCGGAGAGGACGCCGACGTCGCCGATCGCGCCGCAGGCGTGGGGGTTGAGGAGGGCGGGGGCGCCGCCGAGGGCGGAGGCCGCGAGCGCGGCCGAGGTCGGCGAGAGGAGCTGGTGCGCGTGGAGCACGTCGGGCCGGAGGCGCAGCACCGCCCGGACCGCCCCGGCCACGTACGCGACCGTCGCGGCAGGGCCCGGGGTGCCGGGTGGGGCGCCCACCCGGTGCACGCCGAGGTGGCGCCGGGGGTGCGCGACGGCGGGGTGGCCCTGGGCGCGGCGGGTGACCACCTCGACGCGAGCGCCGCGGGCGGCGAGCGCCTCGGCGAGGGCGTGGGTGTGGCTCTGGATGCCGCCGACCGACGGCGGGTAGAGGCTCGTGAGCAGGGCGACGTGCACGGGGCGGGAAGGGCTCCGGCCGACACGGTCGCCACGCCGCGCGCCCGGCGGCAGGCACCGAAAGGGACCCTGCGCGCCGGCGCGTGCGGGGCGAGCTTTCGGGGGCGGGGAGGGACGTGAGGCTGAGGATCGCGGAGGTCATCAACTCGTTCGACGTGGGGGGCGGCGAGGTGCAGCTCCTCGAGCTCGTTCGCGGGCTGCAGGGCGCGCACCAGCTCGGGGTGCACGCGCTGGAGGTCCGGGGCACGCTGCTCCCGCGGCTCCGGGCCCTCGGGGTCGAGCCGAGCGGGCACCCGCTCGGCGGGTCGCTCGCGAGCCGGGCCGCCCTGCGCCAGGTCCGCGCGCTCGCGTCGGCGTTCCGGGCACAGCGGGCCGAGGTCGTCCACGCCCACGACTTCTACTCGGCGGCGGTCGCCATCCCCGCGGCGCGGCTCGCCGGCGCGCGCTCGGTCATCGGCCGGCTCGATCTCGGGCACCTGCAGGGGCCCGCGCAGCGGGTGCTGCTCGCGGCGCTGACGCATGCCGCCGACGCCGCGGTCGCGAACTGCGACGCCATCCGGGACGCGGTGGTCGCCGAGGGCGTCCCCCGCCGGCGCATCGCCGTCATCCGCAACGGGATCGACCTCGCGCGCTTCGACGCCCGCGCGGCGGCGCCACCCGAGGGGCCGCTGCCGGGCCGGCCCGGCGCGCCCATCGTGGTCCTCGTCGCGAACATGCGGCACGAGGTGAAGCGGCAGGAGGACTTCCTCGAGGCGCTCGCGCTCGCCCGGCGCGAGCGGCCGGATCTCGAGGCCTGGCTCGTCGGGGAAGGCTCCCGCGAGCCGGAGCTCAAGCGCAGGGCGGCGCTGCTCGGGGTCTCGGGCGCGGCGCACTTCCTGGGCGGCCGCGTCGACGTGCCGGCCCTGCTCCGCCGGGCGACGATCGGCGCGCTCGCCTCCGCGCGGGAGGGGCTCTCGAACGCGATCATCGAGAAGATGGCGGCGGGGCTCCCCCTCGTGGTGACGCGCGCCGGCGGGAACCCGGAGCTCGTCGAGCACGGCGAGCGCGGGCTCGTCGTCCCCGTGCGCAGGCCGGACGCGATGGCCCGCGCGCTGGTGCGGCTCGCGGGCGACCCCGACCGCGCGCGGGCGATGGGGCGCGCGGCGCGCCGGTACGTGGAGGCCTCGCTGTCGATCGAGCGGCTCGTCGCCGAGCACGAGGCGCTCTACGCGCGGCTCGCGACCTCGAGCTCGAGCGCCCGGCCCGCGAGCGCGGGGGGCAGGTCCGGTGGCGGGTGGGCGAGGAAGGCCGCCACGATCTTGCCGAGGTAGAGCTCGAGCGGCTCGTGGCGGAACCCGAGCTCGTGCTCGACGCGCCGCGGATCCAGGAACGACATCCAGGTCCCGCTGAAGGGCGACACCGCCGCCGGCCGGAGCCCGGCGGCGACGAGCCGCTCGCGGGCGACCGGCACGAGCGGGCTCCGCGACCCGAGGAGGTCCCGCAGGCGGCCGATCATCCCGGCGAGCGTCGGCGTCTCGTGCTGGGCGAGGTTGTACGCGTGGCCGTACGTGTCGGCGCGCAGGAGGAGCTCGACGATGAAGCGGGCCACCTCGCCGCCGTAGACGTGGCGCACCGGGTGCGTGCCGCCGTCGGGGAGGATCACCGGCCCGCCATCCAGGAGGCGCCAGAGGTAGCCCTCCATGCGGCGGTGGAAGTCGCGCTCGCCGTTCACCATGGGCAGCCTGAGGCGCGTCGCCGGGAACCCATGGCGCGCGTGCGCCTCGGCGAGGGCGTCCTCGCAGGCGCGCTTGTCCACGCCGTACGTCCACTCCTCGAGCTCGTGCGGCTCCGCCGGGCGCGGGAGGAGCGGGCCCTCGTAGTCGCGTTCGGCCGCCGGGCGCGGGCAGCCGTCGCGCACGAGGTAGACCTGCCCCGTCGAGATCATCACGTAGTGGCCGACCCGGCCCCGGAGCACCTCGGCCGCACGCCGGCCGTCCTCGCCGGTGTAGGCGGCGAGGTCGACCACCGCGTCGAACGTGCGGCCGGCCACGAGCCGCTCGAGGTCGCGCCGCCGGTCGCCCACCAGCCGCTCCGCCCGGTCGCCGAACGGGTCCGGGAGCGACCCGCGGTTGAGCAGGGTCAGCCGGTGCCCGCCGGCGAGGAGCCTGAACCCGAGCAGCCAGCCCACGAAGCGGTTTCCGCCGATGACGAGGACGTGCACGGGGGCGGATTGTAGACTGCGGCGCCATGGACCACGAAGCGTTCCGCCGCCTCGGCCACGCCCTCGTCGACTGGGTGGCCGACTACCGCGAGGGCATGGCGCGCCTGCCCGTGATGAGCCGGGTGAAGCCCGGCGAGGTGCGGGCGGCCTTCCCCGCCGCGCCGCCGGCGAAGGGCGGCGGCCTCGAGGCCGCGCTGCCGCTCCTCGACCGGGCGGTCCTGCCCGGCATCACCCACTGGAACCACCCGGGGTTCTTCGCCTACTTCCCGTCCAACACGAGCTACGCGTCGATCCTCGGCGACCTCGTGGCGGCCGGGCTCGGCGCGCAGGGCATGAGCTGGCAGACCTCCCCGGCCGCGACCGAGCTGGAGGAGGTGGTGATGGCCTGGCTCCGGCAGCTGGTCGGCCTGCCCGAGGCGTTCACGGGCGTGGTGCAGGACACCGCGTCGGGGGCGACCCTCACCGCCCTCCTGTGCGCGCGCGAGCGGGCGAGCGGCTTCGCGCAGAACGCGGGCGGACTCGCCGGCGGCCCGCCGCTCGCGGTCTACGCCTCCGACCAGGCGCACGCGTCGGTCGAGAAGGGGGCGCTCCTCGCGGGCTTCGGGAAGGCGCACCTGCGCCTGCTGCCGACCGACGAGGCCCACGCGCTCCGGGTCGACGCGCTCGAGCGCGCGATCGCCGAGGACGTCGCGCGCGGCTGGCGCCCGGCCGCGGTCGTCGCGACCGTCGGCACCACCGGCACGACCGCCGTGGACCCGATCGCGGCCGTGGCGGACGTCGCGGCGCGCCACGGGGCGTGGTTGCACGTGGACGCGGCGCTCGCGGGCACGGCGATGGTGCTCCCGGAGTGCCGGCCGCTCTGGGCGGGCGTGGAGCGGGCGGACTCGCTCGTCTTCAACCCGCACAAGTGGATGGGCATCGGCTTCGACTTCAGCGCCTACTACGTGCGCGACCCGCAGCACCTCGTGCGCGTGATGAGCACGAACCCCTCCTACCTGCGCACCGCGCAGGACGGCGCCGTGAACAACTTCCGGGACTGGGGCATCCCGCTCGGGCGGCGGTTCCGGGCGCTGAAGGCCTGGTTCCACCTGGTGGACGAGGGCGTGGAGGGCATGCAGGCGAGGCTGCGCCGCGACCTCGAGCACGCGCGGTGGCTCGCCGCCGAGGTGGACGCCGCGCCGGGCTGGGAGCGGCTCGCGCCGGTGCCGTTCCAGACGGTGGTGGTCCGGCACGTGCCGGCGGGCGTCGCGGAGGAGGCGCACCTCGCCGAGCACAACCTCGCCATCGCGGCGAAGGTGAACGCGGGCGGGCGCGCGTACGTGACGCCGAGCGTCCTCAAGGGCCGCCAGACGCTGCGGCTTTCGGTGGGCTCCGCCCGGACCGAGCGTCCGGACGTCGAGCGGCTCTGGGAGGAGCTCCGCGCCGCGTCGCGCTAGAGCGCGAAGCGCCAGGGCCGTGGGAGAGCCTCCTCGCCCGGAGGGGGCAGCATGATGGGGTGCGATTCATTGTGGACACGGATGTCCACAATGGCCTAGCCTCCCGGGCGTGTTCCTCTCCACCACCACCGTGCACGCGCTGCGGGCCCTCTCGGTGCTCGCCGCCCGCGGCGAGGCGGTGCAGGGCCGGGAGCTCGCGCGCGCGCTCAAGATGCCGCCCGACTACCTCGCGAAGGTGCTCGGCCGGCTCGCCCGCGCAGGGATCGTGAAGGCGACCCGCGGCGCCGGCGGCGGCTACCGGCTCGCCCGGCCCCCCGAGCGCATCGCCCTCGGCGAGGTGGTCCGCCCGCTCGAGGGGGCGCGCGCCCGGCCGGGCTGCCTCCTCCGGCCCGGGGCCGTGTGTCGCGGGCGCGGCGCGTGCGCGGCCCACCCGGCCTGGACCGGAGTGAAGCAAGCTTACGAGGCGTTCCTCGACGACACCACCGTGGCGGACGTCCGGCACGACCGGTGACGCACCGGCAGCACCGCAGCGAAACGGGAGACCAACCATGGCGAAGCTCACGCGGCGCGAGTTCCTCGAGGCGGGGTTCACGACGGCGGTGGTCGGCGCGGCGGGGATCCCGCTGCCGGTCCTGCCGGCGGAGGCGAAGGGCTGGACCTGGGACAAGGGGGTCTGCCGGTTCTGCGGCACCGGCTGTGGCGTCCAGATCGCGACGAAGGACGGCCGGGTGGTCGCGGTGAAGGGCGATCCCGACAGCCCGGTGAACCGCGGCCTCCTCTGCGCGAAGGGCTACGCCTGCGCGCAGATCATGTACGCGGAGGACCGGCTCACGAAGCCGCTCCTGCGCAAGCGGAACGGCAAGTTCGACAAGCACGGCGACTTCGAGCCGGTGTCCTGGCAGGAGGCCCTCGACGTGATGAAGGCCGAGTGGACCCGCGCCCACTCGGCGCTCGGCCCGACGGGCGTCGCGGTGATGGGGTCCGGCCAGTACACCATCATGGAGGGCTACGCCGCGGTGAAGCTCGTGAAGGCGGGCTGGCGCTCCAACAACCTCGACCCGAACGCCCGGCACTGCATGGCCTCCGCGGTGGCGGCCTTCATGCAGACCTTCGGCGTCGACGAGCCCTCCGGCTGCTACGACGACATCGAGCTCACCGACTCGATCGTGTGCTGGGGCTCGAACATGGCCGAGATGCACCCCATGCTCTGGGCGCGCATCGTCGACGAGCGGCTCCGCCGCCCCACCTACAAGATCTTCAACCTCACGACCTACGCGAACGCGACCTCCGAGGCCTGCGACGTCGAGATCGTCTTCCGCCCGAACGCGGACCTCGCCATCTGGAACTACCTCGCCCGCGAGGTCGTGAAGCGCGGCGCGGTGGACCGGGCCTTCGTCGACGCACACTGCGCCTTCGCCGCGGGCCCGACCGAGATCGGCTTCGGCATGCGCCGCGACGACAAGGCCGCCTTCGACGCCGAGAAGGACACCCGCCTGCGCGAGCGCACGGTGGTGCTCACGAAGGAGGAGGCCGCCGCCCGCGGGCTCGCGCCGGACGCGCCGCGCGAGCGCGCCCAGGACGGCGCCGCCGCGCCGCAGAAGCACTGGCTCGTCTCCTTCGAGGAGTTCGCGAAGGGGCTCGAGCCCTACACCCTCGACTTCGTCGCGCCGCTCGCGAAGGGCGACCCCGACGAGCCGCTCGAGGCGTTCAAGGCGAAGCTCCAGGCGCTCGCCGACGACTACTGCGACAAGGCCCGCAAGCAGGTCTCGTTCTGGACCATGGGCTTCAACCAGCACACCCGCGGCACCTGGGTGAACGAGCAGGCGTACATGCTGCACCTGCTCACCGGGAAGCAGGCGCGGCCCGGCGCCGGGGCGTTCTCGCTCACCGGCCAGCCCTCCGCGTGCGGCACCGCCCGCGAGGTCGGCACCTTCGCGCACCGGCTCCCCGCCGACATGACGGTCGACGACCCGAAGCACCGCGAGCACGCCGAGGAGCTGTGGGGCCTGCCGGCGAGGACCGTCAACCCCAAGGTCGGCAGCCACATCGTCCAGATGATGCGCGACCTCGAGGACGGGAAGATCCGCTGGCTCTGGGTCCAGGTGACGAACCCGTTCCAGTCCACCGCGAACGCCAACCACTGGATCGAGGCGGCGCGGAAGATGGACAACTTCATCGTGGTCTCGGACGTCTACCCGACGCTCTCGGCCAAGGTCGCCGACCTGATCCTGCCGTCGGCGATGATCTACGAGAAGTGGGGCGGCTACGGGAACTCGGAGCGGCGCACGCAGCTCTGGCGGCAGCTCGTCGATCCGCCGGGAGAGGCGCGCACCGACGTGTGGCAGATGCTCGAGTTCTCGAAGCGCTTCAAGCTCTCCGAGGTCTGGGGCGAGCAGGCGGTGCCCGGGCTCGAGGCGGACGGCTTCGAGAAGGGGAAGCTGCCGTCGGTCCTCGAGGCGGCGAAGGCCGCGGGACACGGGCCGGACGCGACGCTCTACGACGTGCTCTTCGGGACCCCGGAGCTCACGAAGGTGCGCTGGCCGGACCCGGTCGCGAAGGGGAAGAAGAACGCGACCGTCCAGGCGGGCAAGCTCGCCTGGTTCCCGGAGAAGGCGCTCTTCGAGGAGTACGCGAGGTTCGGCCGCGGCCACGGCCACGACCTCGCGCCCTTCGACGTCTACCACCGCGACGACGTGCGCGGCCTGCGCTGGCCGGTCGTCGACGGGAAGGAGACGCGCTGGCGCTTCAACGACGAGCACGACCCGTACGCGAAGAAGGGCGCCGGCTACGACTTCTACGGCCCCTTCGCGAAGAAGCTGCCGCAGGGTGATCTCTCGGGCCCGAAGCCGGGTGACCCGGTCGCCATCCCGGGCCGGGCCAAGAATCTTCTTCCGCCCCTGGCAGGAGGCCCCGGAGCTTCCGGACGCGAGGTTCGATCTCTGGCTCTGCACCGGCCGCGTGCTCGAGCACTGGCACTCGGGCACGATGACCCGCCGGGTGCCGCAGCTGCACGCGGCGGTGCCGGAGGCGCTGCTCTTCATGCACCCGAAGGACGCGGAGGCCCGCGGCCTGAAGATCGGCGAGCTCGCGTGGATCGAGTCCCGGCGCGGGCGCATCCAGGCGCGCGTGACGGTCGGCGGCCGCAACCACGTGCCGCGCGGGCTCGTGTACGTGCCGTGGTTCGACGAGGGTGTGTTCATCAACAAGGTGACGCTCGACGCCACCTGCCCCATCTCCAAGGAGACCGACTACAAGAAGTGCGCGGTCAAGGTCTCCCGCGCGACGCAGGTCTGAGGAGGCCACCATGACCACGCTCCGCGCCCCGCTCGCCGCCCTCGCGCTCCTCGCCCTCGCCGCGCCGGTCCCCGGGAGGCCGGGGACCCCCGACACGAAGCTCGGCCTCTCGAAGACGAGCGTCTTCGAGATCCCGGCCCCGCCGGCCTACAAGGCCGAGGACTCCACTCCCGGCGAGAAGCCGCTCCCGAAGCGGCTCTCGACCGAGATCCCGCCGGTCATCCCGCACGGGATCGACGAGCTGCTGCCCATCACGCGCGAGTCGAACGCCTGCGTCGCCTGCCACGACACGCCCGGCCCGAAGAAGAAGGGCGAGCCGACGCCGATCCCGGCCTCGCACCACGTGGACTTCCGCCACGACGGGCGGAAGGCCGAGACCGTCGCCGGGGCGCGGTGGGTGTGCATCTCGTGCCACGTGCCCAGGACCGACGCGAAGCCGCTGGTGGGGAGCAGGTAAAGGCCGTAGGGGAGCAGGGAAGAGGCGACGCGGGGCGGTCCTCGAGGGGGCTGCCCCGCGCTGCTCATGATGGGCCCGCTGCTCTACGCGTGCGTCCGCACGACGGCCACCCGGCCGCCGAGCCGCCTGGAGAGCTCCTCCGCGAACGCCTTCGAGAGCGGCGGCCAGTTCCAGAAGCGGACGCCGAGGTGGCCGAACGCCCACGGCGACGGGCCCGTCCAGTCGACGAGCGGAGCGGCCTTGCCACAGGACGGGCAGGCGAAGCGCGCGCCGTCGTCACCCTCAGCCCAGGGGCCCACCGCGGCGTACCACGCCTCGTCCGGCTCGAAGCGGGCGTCGCAGGCACCGCACGCGAGCTCGAGCCCGTTCTCGCCGGCGTCGAACACCGTGCGGCCCAGGACGAGCTCGACTCCGTTCACCTCGAGCGCGTCCGGCGGCTCACCGCCCGTCGCGTCGCTCGCGCAGGGACCGGGCGGGTGCCCTTCGCCCCCGAGCGCGCAGGCCGAAGGCTCCGCGGCGACCACGCCCGACTCCACGAGCCACGCGAGCACCGCCCGAGCGCGCTCCGGGGCTTCGGCGGCGCCCAGGTTCACGGGGACGAACGTCACGGCGGAGTCGCTCATGCGCTCATCATCGGACCCGCGGTGGTCCGCGTCCACGAATGTCACCCCGCGTGTGTAGACTGCGCATGCGTTCAGACGGCGAGGTGAGCCATGATGCAGCTCGAGACCATCCAGTCCATCGACGCGGAGCTCCAGGCCCTGGCCAGCAAGGAAGGGAATGGCCTCGTCGTCTTCCTGCGGCGGCTCGACGGGTTCGACCGGGCGATGGGGTACGCGGTGTTCAACTGCCCCTCGCTCTTCGAGTACCTCGTCCGCAGGCTTCACTTCGCCGAGGGGACGGCGTTCCGGCGCATCACGGCCATGAGGCTGCTCCGGCGATATCCGCAGGTCGCGGACGCGCTGGAGGCGAGGCTCGTGAACGCAACCCAGCTCGGGATCCTGGCCGCGGTCATCGCCGACGACAACGTGAGCGAGCTCATCCGAAAGGCGACCCACCTCACGAAGCGGAAGACGGAGGAGCTCGTCGTCTCGATCCGGCCGAGGGACGTGGCAGCGCCGGGGCTGCGGAAGGCGCCTCCCACGGGGGTGTCGCTGACCGAGGTCGTGGGGGCGCCGGAGGTCGCGCAGACGTCTGCGGGCTCATCCGCGATGGCTGCGCACGCCCCAGAAGTTGCGCCACCGGTGATGCCACGCAGTCCTGAGGGCACGGCTCCGGCTTCGCTCGCGCTTCCCGTCGCGGCTCCGTTCCGTGCTCCTCGGAGGAGCCCCCTCGAACCGGTCGCGGCGGGACGCTGGCACTGGCGGGTCGAGCTCGACGCCGAGCAGAAAGGAAGGCTCGACACGCTCAAGGGCTACCTCTCTCACAAGTTCCCGTCCGGTGACCTCACGAAGGTCTTCGACCAGATGCTCGCCGACTCGCTCGAGAAGCACGGCAAGCGGCTCGGCTTCGTCAAGCCGGGTCGCGCGCGGAAGCCGGCACCCGCGAAGGCCCCGACCCCGGGGCTCCGGCAGCGGATCCCGCTCCCGGTGCGGCGCGCCGTACTGGAGCGCGACGGCCATCGCTGCACCGAGCTCGCGCCGGACGGCGAGCGGTGTCCGGAGACGGAGCGGCTCGAGATGGATCATCTGAACCCGGCCAAGGAGACCGGGTCTTCCACGGTGGACGACCTCGTCACGAAGTGCCGGACGCACAACCAGTACCGCGCGTACCTGCGGTATGGCACCGCCCACATGAGGCGGTGCATCGACGACGGCCGGCGGGAGCGGAAGGAGCGGCGGCTGGAGAGGGACCTCGAAACCGCCCTCGCCGGTCCTCCGCCGCTCCTCGCCAAGGAGCCGGCCGAACCCTGGCCCCAGCGGTCGCCCGCCCCGCGACCCGCTGCGCTACCCCACCACCGCTGGCGTCCACGCCCGTGCGCGCCTGGCGAGGCGCGCCTCGACGTCCTCGGCGTCGTAGTTCACCGGCACCGGCGCCTGCGTGAACGCGGGGCGGTCCTCGAGCACGTTCACGTTGAGCGTGCCGAGCAGCCGGCCGTCCACCTCACCCACGGCGGCCACGAACACGCCGCAGCGTGAACAGAGGAGGAAGTCCGCGGTGGCGAGGCCGAAGCGGTAGCGGGTGACGTGCGCGGGATCGCGCCAGCGCACCTCGAGGCGTCCGGCAGGATCGGTCGTGTACGTCGGGCGGTGCCGCGCGCAGAAGGTGCAGCCGCAGGTCCGGAGCGGGGCCTCAGCCGGCGCGCGGGCGGACTCGAAGACGACGGTGAGGTTGCCGCAGTGGCAGCTTCCGGCGTGGCGCATGCGCACGGCGTACCGCGGGCGCAGCCCGCCGGGAAAGACCCCGTCGATGGCCGGGCGGCGCAGGGGCGTCGGCGAGGGGGGCGGCTGGCCCCGAGAGGCACCGCCCGGGTTGCGCCCGGCGCCGCTTCGCGGCATGAAAGGCCCCGATGCGCGACGGCTCGCTCCTCCTCCTCGTCCCGACCACGAGCTACCGGCTCGACGACTTCCAGGCCGCGGCCCGCCGGCTGAAGGTCCCGCTCCTCCTCGGCAGCGACCTCTGCCACCAGAATCGAGGACACGTTCGGCGAGCTCCCCGACCTGCTCTCGCTCGACTACCGCAAGCCCGAGCACGCCGCGGAGCAGATCGCCGAGGCCGCCGCGCGCCGGCCGATCGCGGGCATCGTCCCGACCTCCGACGCGACCGCGGTCATCGGTGCGCTCGCCGCCGAGCGCCTGGGCCTCCCGGGCAGCGCCGCGGCCGCGGCCCGCAAGGCCGGCAACAAGCTCGCCCAGCGCCGCGCCCTGCGCGACGCCGGGCTGCCGGTGCCGCCCTTCGAGGACCACGCCGTGCATGAGGATCCGCAGGCCGTCGCCCGCGGCGTCCGGTTCCCGGTCGTGCTGAAGCCGCTCATCTTCTCGGCGAGCCGGGGCGTCATCCGGGCCGACGACCCGGCGGCGTTCGTCGCCGCGTGGCGCCGGATCCAGAAGCTGCTCCACGACACGAAGCTCGAGCGCCGCGCCCGGGAGGAAGGGGAGGGCGCCCGGCTCCTCGTGGAGGGGTTCGTCCCCGGGGCGGAGGTCGCGCTGGAGGGGCTCCTCGTCGCGGGCGCGCTGGAGGTGCTCGCGTTCTTCGACAAGCCCGACCCGCTCGATGGCCCCTACTTCGAGGAGACCCTGTACGTCACGCCGTCGCGCCACCCGGCGGCGCTGCAGGCCGAGGTCGCGCGGCTCGTCGGCGAGGGCTGCCGCGCGCTCGGGCTCGGCGAGGGGCCGGTCCACGCGGAGCTCCGGCTCTCGCCGGCGGGGCCGGTGATCCTCGAGATCGCCGCCCGCTCGATCGGCGGGCTCTGCTCGCGCACGCTGAAGTTCGGGGCGGGCCTCACGCTCGAGGAGGTGCTCGTCGCGCACGCCATGGGGATCCCGCTCGCCGACGTGCGGCGCGAGGCGCGGGCCTCGGGCGTGATGATGCTGCCCATCCCGCGGCGCGGCGTGCTCCACGGCGTCGCGGGCCTCGAGGCCGCGCGGGCGGTGCCGGGCGTGGTGGACGTCGTGATCACCGCCCCCGAGGGGCGCGAGATCGTGCCCTTGCCCGAGGGCGACAGCTACCTCGGCTTCCTGTTCGCGAAGGGCGAGACGCCCGCCGACGTCGAGGCCGCGCTGCGGGCCGCGCACGCGCGCCTCGCGTTCGACCTCCGCGCGCCGCTGCCGGTCGCGTCCGGGCGC
Organism: Anaeromyxobacteraceae bacterium; assembly: GCA_047602405.1. Lineage (GTDB taxonomy): Bacteria > Myxococcota > Myxococcia > Myxococcales > Anaeromyxobacteraceae > Anaeromyxobacter. The sequence goes on along the minus strand of JASGHJ010000002.1, from coordinate 2,599,849 downwards.
TAGCCGAGGAGCTTCACGACCGCCACGATCGCCGCGCCCGCGAGGAGCGGGCCGAGGAGCGCGAGGAGCGTCGCGCCCGGCCCGAGCGGCTCGAACGCGCCGAGCCCGTCCACGCGGGGCTTCGGGTCGAGGTCGTCCCACGCGACCGCACGATCGGCGCGGCGGGGGTCGTAGAAGAACTTCTCGCGCGGGTCGTCCTCGAGCCGCTGCGGCCTCGTCGTCCGCACGGTGATCTCCGCCTTGCCGCGCTCGGTCTCGAGCGCGAAGCGGCAGGCCCAGACCGGCGGCCCCTTGCCGCCGCGCGCGGCGAGCTCCTTCGAGAGGAGCGTCCCGAGCGTGAGCTTGCCGTGCTCGAGCAGCGCGAGCTGGCGCAGGCCGGCGACGAGGGTGGCGGCCACGAACAGGAGGCCCACCAGCGGGAAGATCGCGACGAACGCCACCTCCGGGCCGAAGGTGGCCCGGTCCTGGCCGGCGATCCGCGAGCGCTCGGGGTGGCCGGCGGGCCACTCCACGGTCACCGCCGAGCCGGCCTCGGCGCAGCGGCCGTAGGAGGTGCCGGTGAGCTCCGCGGGGCCGGCGCCGCCCGCCTCCACGCGGAGATCCGGCACCTCGAAGCGGTAGTGGTTCGCGTAGATGCGCTGCTTGTTGGAGGACGCCTGCGTGGCCTCGCAGCCGTCGGACGTCCCCTCCGTGCGCTCGACCTTCCCGAGGAAGTGGACCCACGAGACGAGATCGGCCTGCGCGAGGAAGACGGTGCCCAGCCCGCCCGCGAACGCGAGCCAGAGCCAGGCGAAGAGCGCGGGGCCGCCGAAGAGGAGCCGCAGGCGCCAGGAGAGCGGCACGCGGCGCGGGGGCGGCGCGAGGCGCGGGAGGAAGCCGTCGGAGCCGGTCACCACAGGAGGGCCCCGAGGAGCGCGGCGCCCGTGAGCGCGGGTCCGATGAGCACCCGGAGCGCCGGCCAGGCCGGGGCGGGCATGAGCTCGCCCGCGGCGTCGAGCGCGGGGCTGCCCGGGAGTGAGTCCCACGCGACGGCGCGGGAGGGGCGGTCCGGGTCGTAGAAGATCCGCTCCTTCGGGTCGTCCTCGAGCACCTCGGGCTCGGTGGTCTTCACCACGATCTCGTGGCGCGTGCCGCGGTCGGTCTCGAGCGCGAACCGGAGCTTCATCACCGTGCGCCCGTTGATCTTCGTGCGGGTGGGCTCCTTCCCGAGGAGCGTCCCGAGCGCGAGCCGCCCGCGCGAGAGGAGGCCGGTGCGGCGCTGGCCGACGAAGAACGCGACCACCACGGAGAGGATCCCGAAGGCCGGGAAGATCAGCACGAGGAGTCCGGTCGCGTCGAGCGGGCGCGTCCGCATGCCGGCGATGCGCGACCGCTCCGGGTGCCCGGCGGGGAACTCGACGGTGACGTCGGTCCCGGCGAGGAGGCAGCGGCCGGTGGCGTAGGAGACCCCGTGGTACTCGGCGCCGTTCGACTCGAACCGGTAGTGGTTCGCGTGCACCGGGGTGCCGTTCTGGCCCTCGCTGCCGCCGACCGAGTAGCCGGTCCCGGTGCAGCTCGAGGTGAGCCCCTGCTCCCGGACCAGCTCGCCCCTGAAGGTGGTGAAGCGCGAGACGTCAGTGGCGCGGAGGAAGGGGGCGGTGAACGCGATCGAGAACGCGAGCCAGAGCCAGCCGAAGCTCCCGAACCCGCCGAACCACAGGCGGGCGCGGAGCGACCAGGGCACGGCGCGCGGCGGCGGGGCGCGCGGCGGCGGGGCGATGCGCGGCAGCACGGCGGCCGGGGCGGGGCGGGCGGCGAAGGGCGCCATGGGCGCACTCTATCGCCTTTCCGACGGCCCTCTACCGCTCGTCCGCGCCCGCCGGGCGCAGGGGCTCCGCTCAACAGAACCAGCTCTCGCTGAGCCGCGGCACCCGCCGCGCCTCGGGCGAGAGCATGCGGCGGTGCTGGTGCGGCGCGCCCGCCGCGGCGGCGGCGAGGGCGTGCACCCGCTCCAGGATCTCCCGCGGCGGCGCGTGGGCCGCCTCGCCGGCGTGCACCTCGGCGGCGACCCGCGCCTGCAGGGCGTCCATGCGCGGGTCCGGGTGGTGCCAGCGCCAGCCCAGCGCGTCGTCGTCGAGGGCGTCGAAGGGGATGGAGGGGTCACCCTCGAGGAGCGAGCCCGGCGGCACGAGCAGGCGCAGGGAGAGCTGCACCGGGTCGACGTGCGAGAGCCAGCCGTGCCGCTCGAGCGTCTCGAGGAGGTCGAGGTACGACGCGAGCGTCTCCCAGGGCGTGAACGGCACGAACGTCGGCCTGAGCGCGAGCCCGGCGTCCTCGCACACCCGGAACGCGCGCAGGGCGCCCTCGCGGTCGTGGCCCTTCGCGAGGCGGGCGAGGACCTCGCCGGAGAAGGACTCGACCGCCGAGGTCACGAACAGCGCGCCGAGCCGGGCGAGCTCCCCGACGTCCTCGGGGCGGGCGACGAGGTGCTCGACCTTCGCGGTGAAGTCGAAGGTCAGGCCCGGCCAGCGTGCGTGGAGCGCCCGCGCGATCCGCAGGGCGTGCCCCGGGCCGTTCAGGAAGTCGGGATCACCGAAGGTGACGTGGCGGACGCCGGCGGCGACCTGCTGCGCCACGTCGGCGACCACGACGTCGGCGGGGACGGCGGTGAAGCGGCCGTCGTGGAACGGGGGCAGGGGGCAGTGGCGGCAGCGGTGCTTGCAGCCGCGCGTCGCCTCGGTGTAGCCCGCGAGCCGGTCGCCGTCGGCGGCGAGGAGGCGGGCGTAGCGGTCCGGCGGGGGCAGCCCCCAGCGGCTCGGGACGGGGAGCTCGAGGCGGCGCGGGCGCGTGCCGGGTGCGGGCCGGGTGGCCGGCGGCGGCGCGCCGCGCTCGAGCGCCTCCGCGAGCGCAACGAGCGCGTCCTCCTGGTCGGGGCCGACCACCGCCACCGCCCCCGCGCGCAGGAGGAGGTCGGCGTTCAGCGCGGCGTAGAGCCCGTGAAACGCGATGGCGATCCCGGGCGCGAGCGCGCGCAGGCGGGCGGCGGCCTCGAGGCCCAGGCGCGTCGCCGTGTGCATGGGGATGGAGACGAGCGCGAGGCGCGCCCGCCCCGCGCGCGCGGGATCGAGCTGCTCCACGGCGAGGTCGAGCGCGGCGGGGCGGAAGCCGGCGCGCTCGAGGAACGCCATCGGCACGGCGATGCCGTGCGGGGCGTGCCCGAGCTCGTAGGTGGAGAGGAGGAGGATCTCGCCGGGGCCGCGCACGCGGGTGCTCCGGGTCGCTGGCGTGCTGCCTCGGCGGACGGCCGGGGCGGCGCTAGCCCTTCGCCCTGGGCGGCTTGTAGTCGGGCGGGAGCTGGGCGCCCTCGCCGAAGAAGAACTGCTCGGCCTGCTGGTAGAGGATCTCCTGCGTCCGCGGGTCACCCGGGGCGAGGCGATACTCGTTCAGGATCATCTTGAAGTGCTCGAGCCAGAGCTTCCACGCCTCCGCGGAGACCGAGTCGTAGATCTTCTGGCCGAGCTCGTTCGGGAAGGGCTTGAAGCCGAGACCCGGCAGTTCCTTGCCGAGCTTCTTGCACTGGACCATGCGCGCCATGGGCGGGGAACATAAGCGATCCGGGGCCCGGATGCACGGCACCCGAGGACCCCGGATCGTGGACGGCGTCGAGGCCGTGCGGGCCGGACCTCGTCGCCGGAGGCCGGCCCGCCGCGCGGAGCGCTAGCCGAGGAGGGAGACCGGCGAGACGCTGAGCGCCTTCGCCAGCGACTCGAGCGTGTCGAGCGGCGGCGTGCGCTGCCCGCGCTCGAGCATCGAGATGTACGAGACGGAGAGCCCGGCCTTCGCGGCGAGGGTCTCCTGCGAAAGCTTGCGGCGGAGCCGCTCGCTCTTGAGGTTGACTGCGAACTTGTCGGCAAGACCGGCCATGATTCACTCCGTGTCAGGTTGGTGGTTGGGTGGCCCGCTGCGTTCCCGGAAGTGAATTAACACCTGGAGCGTCTGCTCGCTTGTCCTGTGTTCGCTCTACCCGTGAAGTCGTGCGTGACTGTACGAATAGCAAACCTGGTCGTACTTTGCGTGGGGTGAAGTGAACCCAGGCGCGGTGGGGCGTGGCGCACCGACGCGCTCAGGGAGAGGGCGGGCGCAGCACCCGGATGCGGACCTTCGCGCCTCGCGCGAGGCGCGCCTTGCCCCGCGGGAGGATCGCGAGCCCGTCGTGCCCTGCCGTCGAGGTCAGGTGCCCCGAGACCTGCGTACGCAGCGGCTCCGCGACGTACCCGGTCAGCGTTCGCTTGAGGCGTACGCGTACGTACACTTCGAGCTCCTCGGGTTTCTCCTGAGGGGAACTCAGGCGCGCCTCCACCTCGAAACGTCCATGACCCGCGAGACCGGCCAGCGCTCTCAGTGCAGGGCGCACGAACAGTTCGAACGTGACCAGCGTCGAGGCCGGATTGCCGGGCAGCCCGAAGGTGAAGGCGCGGCCCCAGCGGCCGAACGTGAACGGCTTGCCTGGACGGATGGCGATCTTCCAGAAGTCGAGGGACGCTCCCGCCGATTCCAGAGCGGTTCTGACGAAATCTCGGTCACCAACCGACACGCCACCACTCGTGACCAGCGCGTCGCAGCCCCGCGCGGCCTCGAGCGCGCGCGCCAGGGAGCCCGCGTCGTCGCGCGCCACCGGGAGCAGCACGGGCTCGCCGCCGGCCTCGCGGACCGCCGCCGCGATGGCGGGGCCGTTCGACTCGTAGATCTGCCCCGGGCGAAGGGGGGCACCCGGCGCGCCGAGCTCGTCGCCGGTCGGGAGCACCGCGACGCGCGGCCTGCGGTGCACCGGGAGCTCCGACACCCCGGAGCCCGCCGCGAGGCCCACCGTGCCCACGTCGACCGGCGTGCCGGCCGGGATGGCCACGGCGCCCGCGGTGAGGTCGGAGCCCATCGCCTTCACGAACCGCCCGGCCTCGGCGGGCCGGTCGAAGCGCGCGGCCCCTCCGGCCCGGCGCACCCGCTCCTGCATCTCCACCGCGTCCGCGCCCGCGGGCAGCGGCGCCCCGGTGAAGATGCGCGCGCAGGCGCCCGGCGGGAGCGGGCGGCCCGTGGGGTCGCCGGCGAACACCTCGAAGGCGACGGGGAGCCGCACTCCGGCCGAGCCCGCGTCGGCGGCGCGGAGCGCGTAGCCGTCCATGGTGGACGCGTCGAAGCCCGGCAGATCGACCGGGGAGCGGACGTCCTCGGCGACCACGCGGTCGAGCGCGGCGGAGAGCGGCACGCGCTCGGCCGGGAGGGGAGCCACGTCGGACACGGCGTCGAGGATGCGCGCCAGGGCGCGCTCGGGCGTGAGCACGAACGCCTGGATAGCCCGCTCAGGGGTGCGAAGTCCACGACGCCAAGGGTCGCGGCGCGTGTACACTCGCCCGCGATGAAGTGCCCCACCTGCGCCTCCGAGGTCTACCCCGGGCCCACCTGCTCTGCGTGCGGCGCCGCGCTCCCCGTGATGGCCGAGCCCGCCGGGGCTCCGGTCCTCGCCACGACGCCCGCCGGCGCGGGCCTGCGCTACCAGCTCGTCGGCGGGAACGCGTTCGCGGCGGCCCGCGTCGAGCTCGCCCCCGGCCAGGCCGTGAAGGCCGAGGCCGGGGCCATGGTCTCGATGAGCGGCTCCATCGACCTCCAGTCGCAGCTCTCGGGCGGCGTGATGGGCGCCCTGAAGCGGATGGTCACCCGGGAGTCGCTGTTCGTCTCCACGTTCACGGCGGTCGGCGCGCCCGGCGAGGTCATCCTCGCGCCGCCGGTCCCCGGCGACGTCATCGGCGTCGACCTCGCAGGGCGCGCCCTGCTCGTGCAGTCGTCGTCCTGGCTCGCCTCCGAGCCCACCGTCTCGGTGGACAGCGAGTTCGCCGGGTTCCGGGGGCTGTTCGCCGGCGAGGGGCTCTTCTTCATCCGGCTGTCCGGCGCCGGGCTCGCGCTCCTCTCCTCCTTCGGCGCGATCGTGCGCCGGCCGCTGCCCGCCGGGAGCCGCTACCTCGTCGACACCGGTCACGTGGTCGCGTTCGACGCGCGGATCCCGTACCAGGTCAGGAAGGCCTCCCGGCGCGGGTGGATGCGCTCGCTGCTCTCGGGCGAGGCGCTGGTCGTCGAGTTCACCGGGCCCGGAGACGTGTGGCTCCAGACCCGCAACCTGCGCTCCCTCGCGGGCGCGCTCTTCCCGCTCTTCCCCTCCCAGGGGCAGGGCGGCGGCTGGTCCCAGGTGCTCGGTGACTGACAGGACGGATGCGCGGCGCACGCGGCTCCTCGAGGTGGTGCGTGAGTCCGGCGGGAAGCCGCTCGGCATCGGCGAGCTCATGCAGCGCGCGAAGCTGCACCCGGGCGAGCGCACCGAGGTGAAGCGCGTGCTGCGCGACCTCGTGCGCGACGGCGCGCTCGTGCGCGACGGCAAGCGCTGGTCGGTGCCGGGCGCGAAGCCGGCGCCCGCGCCGGCGGGCAAGCTCGCCACGCCGCGCGCCGGCCGGGCGGGCGGGAAGGGCGGGCGGGGCGGCCTCCTCGCGACGCTCAAGAAGCACCGCGACGGCTTCGGCTTCGCGGCGCGCCTCGACCGCCAGGGTGACGACGTGTTCGTGCCGCCCGACGAGGCGGCGAAGGCCCTCGACGGCGACCTCGTGCGCCTCGAGATCGTCCCCGCCCGCGGCGGGCGCACCATGGGCCGCGTGCTCGAGGTGGTCGAGCGCCGCCGCCGGCTCCTCCTCGGCACCTACCACGCGCGCGGCAAGTCGAGCTTCGTCGTGCCGTCCGACCCGCAGCTCGAGGGCGCCGTGCCGGTGCCCGAGACCGCCGCGGCCCGCGACGGGGAGGTCGTGAAGGTCGCGCTCGACCCCGACGCCGCCGGCCTGCGCGGCGAGGTGCTCGAGACCATCGGGCGGCCCGGCGAGCCGCGCGTGGAGGTGCTGAAGGTCGCCTACGCGAAGGGCTTCGCGGACCTCTTCCCGGAGCCGGTCGTGCAGGCCGCCGAGGCGGTCCCCGACCACGTCCGCGCCGAGGACCGCCGGGATCGCAAGGACCTCACCTCGCTCCCGCTCGTCACCATCGACGGCGAGGACGCACGGGACTTCGACGACGCCGTGCACGTCGAGCGCGTCCCCTCCAAGAAGGGCGCGCCGCGCTGGCGGCTCGTGGTCGCCATCGCCGACGTCGCGCACTACGTGAAGGCGGGGGAGCCGCTCGACGTCGAGGCCGCCCGCCGCGGCACGAGCGTCTACTTCCCGATGCAGGTCCTGCCGATGCTGCCGGAGCGGCTCTCGAACGGCATCTGCTCGCTCAACCCGGACGTCGAGCGGCTCTGCATGGTCGCCGACATGGTGATCGACGGCCGGGGCGAGACCCAGTCGGCCGAGGTCTACCAGGCGGTGATGCGCAGCCACGCCCGCTGCACGTACACCGAGGTGGCCCGCGTGCTCGACGGCGAGCACGTGCCGCACCGCGAGGCCTTCCGCGAGCGGTTCGAGATCATGGCGGAGCTGCAGGAGCGGCTCACCGCGATGCGGGGCCGCCGCGGGGCCATCGACTTCGACCTCCCCGAGTCCAAGATCGTGCTCGATCCGGACGGCCGGGTGGTCGGCATCGAGCGGCGGCCGCGGAACCGCGCGCACCGGATCGTGGAAGAGTTCATGCTCGCGGCGAACGAGGCCGTCGCCCGCTGGTTCGGGGCGCGCGAGCTCCCCACCGTCTACCGGGTGCACGGCGTGCCGGACGACGAGAAGCTCGCCTCGTTCCTGGCGCTCGCGGCGCTGCACGGCTTCGAGGTGCCCGAGCCGCCGGTCGCGCCCACCGCGCTGAACGCGCTCCTCGAGCGGCTCAAGGGCCACGGACAGCAGCGCGCGCTCAACCAGCTCCTCCTGCGCGCGATGATGCAGGCGGTGTACGCGACCGAGAACATCGGCCACTACGGCCTCGCCGCCGAGCACTACCTGCACTTCACCTCGCCGATCCGCCGCTACCCGGACCTCCTCGTGCACCGGCTGCTGAAGGAGGAGTGGGCCATCCGGCAGGGCCGCAACGTGAAGCGGACGCCCGAGCCGGCGCTCGCCGAGCTCGCGGCGCTCTCCTCGGACCGCGAGCGCGCCGCCATGGAGGGCGAGCGCGAGATCGCGGCGTTCTACGCGGCGCTCTTCATGAAGGACAAGGTCGGCGAGCGGTTCGACGGCCTCATCGCCGCCGTGGCCGAGCCGGGGGTGTTCGTCGAGCTGCGCCCGTTCTTCGTGGAGGGCATGGTGCGCGCCGAGGAGCTCGGCGCGGAGGTGCGGCTCGACCCGGTGCAGCACGCGCTCGTGGACGCCGCGAGCGGCCGCGCCTACCGGGTCGGCGACGCCCTGCACGTGGAGATCCTCTCGGTGTCGCTCCTCAGGCGGCGTATCGAGCTCGCCCCGGTCAACGCGGCGGGCGAGGTCCGGGCTCGCCAGGAGGCCGGGGCGTGGCCCGAGGCGCCGCGCGGACGGCGCGGCGAGACCGCGCCGGGCGGCCCGCCGCGGCGGCTCGCGGACGCGCTCGCCGAGCGGCGCAAGGGCGGCAAGCAGGCCCCGCGCGGCGGGAAGGCGGGGCGAGGCCCCGCGCCTTCGGGAAAGCAGCCTGGCGGCGGCAAGTCGCAGCGCCGCGGCGAAGGCCACCGCGAGCAGGGCAGGGGGAAGAAGCGGCGGCGCTAAGAGGGGCTCAGGACAGCTTCTCGAACGTCGCCGCCTCGGACTCGGGGTCCGGGACCTTCAACCCGACCCCGCGCTCCGCCATCGCCTCGAAGAACCGCGCCCAGCCGCAGCGGCCGGCGCCGTCGCCGTGGCCCGCCAGGGCGGGCGCGCCGTCGCGGACCGCGGGTGAGAGGGCGTGCCGCCCGCAGAAGTGGAGGATCTCGCCGCGATCGGTGGTGAGGGCCATGCCCACATCTTATACCCTCACGTCCGTGACGCCCGGGACCGCCGCCCTGATCGCAGGCTCCGCCGCCCTGGCCGGCTCGATGAACGCCGTGGCCGGCGGCGGCACGCTCGTGACCTTCCCGTCGCTGCTCGCGGCGGGCCTCACGCCGGTCTCGGCGAACGTGACGAGCACGATCGCGCTCTACCCGGGCCAGGTCGCCTCCGCGCTCGCCTACCGCGGGCACATCGGCGAGATGCGCCACCGGGTGGTCTTCTTCGCGGTCCCGTCGCTCATCGGCGGGATCATCGGGTCGTCCCTCTTGTTGCTCCTGCCCGGCAAGGTCTTCGCGCTCGTGGTGCCGTGGCTCATCCTCTTCGCCTGCCTGCTCCTCGCACTGCAGAACCCGCTCAAGGCGGCGCTCGCGCGGTGGCCCCACGGTAACCACCCGGCCGCGCTCTGGCTCGCGCAGCTCCTGATCTCGATCTACGGCGGCTACTTCGGCGCCGGCATCGGCATCCTGATGCTCGCGGCCATGGGGCTCCTCCTCAGGGAGGGCCAGCAGCACGCGAACGCGCTCAAGAACCTGAACGCCCTCTTCACGAACACCATGGCGGCGAGCCTGTTCGTGATCGTCGGCGACGTGCACTGGCTCGAGGCCGGCGTCATGGCGGTCGCGTCCATCGTGGGCGGGTTCGTGGGCGCGCACTTCGCGCAGCGCCTCTCGCCCACGCTGATGCGCGGGATCGCGATCTCCATCGGCCTCGTGGCCGCGGCCCGCTTCTTCCTCAAGAGCTGAACCTGCCGGCGTCTCCCGTCGGCGTCTCCCGGCATTCCTGCCGGCGTCGCCGTGGCGGCCTCCTCGCTGGGCCTCTCCGTCCTCGGGCCCTTGGGCAAAGGCCCGCCGCGGAGGGGATCCTGGTGGGCGGCAGGGAGCTGATGGTGACCCGCGGCGCGTCCACGCGTGCCAGGCGAGCGGGGCGCGCAGGTGAGGGCGACGGCGCCGTTGTTCGCCTGGCACGCTCCGCGCAGATCGCGGCTCCGATCTTGGGCGGGCCTGCCGAGGGCCCTCCGGGCGGAGAGGCCCAGCGATACGGCCGCAGGGGGCGGTTGCGGTGGGAGCGCCTATGTTGGCGTTGGAGAGGCCTTCGTCGCTCGTCCTCGCGGCCTCACCACATCTCCACGCTTCGTAGGCCGCCTGCGGGGTCTCTCTGCCCCGCAGGGCGCCGGCAGGCCCGCCCGAGATCGGAGCCGCGATCTGCACCAAGCGTGACATGCGAGGCGGCCAGCACCGCCTCAGTCATCAAGGACCTGTTGCTCCCGTCGATCACCACGCTCCCCCCGCCTCGCATGGCGCGCGTGGTGGTGCCGCGGCCTTCCCATCCTCGGCGCCGTCTCCAGGATCCCCGACGCGGCGGGCCTTTGCCTTGCGCCCGAGGAGCGGAGAGACCCCGCGAGGCGGCCCTACGGACCCGCCACCAGGAGAGGGGCCAGGGGCGTCCCTCGTCTCCGGGCCCGCTTCGCGGGCCCGGAGACGAGGGACGAACGGCGCTGTAGCGACGGGGTTTACCGCGCCGAGAAGTGGATCAGCGCCTCGAGGGCGTTCGTGGTCGTCATGATGCCGACCATGTCGCCGCCCTCGTCCACCACGATGACGCCGTTGAGCTTGCGGTCGTGGAGCAGCCGGGCCGCCTCGGAGAGGGGCGTGTCGGCGCGGACGGTGTGCGGGGTCGGGTTCATGGCCTCGGTCACCGGCGTCTTCGACAGGAGGTAGTGCATCTCCCACTGGTCGAGGGTGGTGGCCTTCGCCGGCATGTAGCCGAGGAGCATGCGCTCGGTCACGAGCCCCACGAGGCGGCCGCCCTTCATGACCGGGAGGCGCCGGATGTTGCGCTCGCGCAGGAGGTGGACCGCCTCGATGATCGACGCGCCGGCGTCGACCGTGATCGGGCTCTTCGTCATCCAGTCGCCGACGGTCTTCTTCTCGTTCGCCATGTGATGGTCCTCAGCTGCTACATGCCCAGGAAGGCCTTCTTCACGTGCGGGTCGGCCAGGAGCTCCGCGCCGGTGCCGGAGAGTACCACCCGCCCGGTCTCCATGACGTAGGCGCGGTGGGAGATGTGGAGGGACTGGTAGACGTTCTGCTCGACGAGCAGCACGGTCGTCCCCTGCCGGTTGATCTCCTGGATGATCGAGAAGATGTTCTTCACGAGCAGCGGGGAGAGGCCCAGGGACGGCTCGTCGAGGAGCAGCACCTTCGGGTTCGCCATGAGGCCGCGGCCGATGGCGAGCATCTGCTGCTCGCCGCCGGACATCGTGCCGCCGAGCTGGCCCTTGCGCTCGGCGAGGCGGGGGAAGAGCGAGAAGACCCGCTCCATGTTCCGGTCGCGGTCGGCCCGGGCGGTCTTGACGAACGAGCCCATGCGGAGGTTCTCGACGACCGTCATCTCCGGGAAGATGCGGCGCGCCTCGGGGACCTGGATGAGGCCGAGCTCGACGACCTTGTGGGAGGGGATCCGGTTGATCTCCTGCCCCTCGAAGGTGATCCGGCCCGAGGTCGGGCGGACGAGGCGGGAGACGTTGCGGAGCGTGGTCGACTTGCCGGCGCCGTTCGCGCCGACCACGGTCACGATCTCGCCCTGCTTCACCTCGAGCGAGACGTCCCAGAGGACCTGGAGGTCCCCGTACGCGAAGTTGAGGTTCTCGATCTTCAGCATGGCGTCACTCCACCCGCTCGCCGAGGTAGGCGGCGATGACGTCGGGGTGATCGGCGATCTCCCGCGGCCCGCCCTCGGCGAGCTTCTCGCCGGAGGTGAGGACCACGATGCGGTCGGAGATCCGCATGATGGCCTTCATGTCGTGCTCGATGACCATCTGCGTGAGGCCGGCCTTCTTGAGCTCCAGGATGAGCTGGATGATCTCCTCGGACTCGGCCGGGTTGAGGCCGCCCATCACCTCGTCGAGGAGGAGGAGCTCGGGCTTCGTCGCGAGGGCCCGGGCCACCTCGAGCTTCTTGCGCTCGCCGATGGGGAGCCCGCCGGCGAGGAACGAGGATTTATGGTCGAGCTTCACGATCCGGAGCTGCTCGTGGGCGACCTCGCGGGCGACCTTGAGGCTGTTGGTCCGCGCGAGCGCGCCCACCATGACGTTGTCGAGCACGCTGAGCTTCGCGAGCGGGCGCACCTTCTGCCAGGTGCGGACCATCCCGAGGCGGCAGACGTCGTCCGGCTCGAGGCCGTTGAGGCGCACGCCCTTGAACACCACCTCGCCGCGGGAGGGCGGGTAGTAGCCGGTGATGCAGTTGAAGAGGGTGGTCTTGCCCGCGCCGTTCGGGCCGATGAGGCCCATGATCATCCCGTGCTCCATCTGGAACGAGACGTCGGAGTTGGCGGCGAGGCCTCCGAAGAACTTGGAGACGTGCTCGATCTTGAGGATGGGGTCGGCCATGTCGGTCTCCTAGGCCGCGGCCGCGGGCGGCGCGGCCTGGGGGGCGCGGCGGCGGCGGGCCTTCTGGGCGAGCGAGCGGAGGACGCCGAGGACGCCGTCCGGCGCGAAGAGGATCACCACGACCACGAGCCCGCCGTAGAAGAGGAGGTGGGCGTTCGAGAGGTGGGCGTCGATGAAGGTCACGATGGCGGAGTCGGAGGAGAGGATGCCGACCTGCACGAGCCCCTTCGGGTTGCGGAGGATCTCGGAGAGCGGGATGAGGACCATCGCGCCGATGACCGGCCCCACGATCGTGCCGATGCCGCCGATGATGGCGACCAGCACGATGGGGATCGAGATCTCGGGGAGGCTGAAGACGTTCGGGTCGACGAACTTCACGTACATCGCGTAGAAGCCGCCCGCGAGCGCGGTGAAGGCCGCCGAGATGGCGAGCGCCACGTTCTTGTAGATGGTGAGGTTGATCCCGAGCGAGTGGGCCGCGTCCTGGTCCTCGCGGATGGCCTGGAAGTAGTAGCCGAGCTTCGAGTGCTGCACGGCCCAGTTGACGATCACGGACACCACCGCGAGCGCGAGCGCGATGTAATAGAAGGGCCGCTTCGTGAAGAACTCGATCTCGGTCCCGAACAGGTTGAGCGTCGGGATGGCGTCGAGGAGGTAGCCCTCGGCGCCGCGGGTGAAGCCCTTGAAGTGGAGGGTGGCGAGCCGGATGATCTCCGCGACCGAGATCGAGGCGAGCACGAAGTACGGCCCGCGCAGGCGGAACGTGATGGAGCCGATCACGAGCGAGAGGATCACGGCGTTCACGACCGCCAGCCAGATGCCCCACCACGGCGGCATCTGGTAGCCCACGAGCAGCATCATGGTCGTGTAGGCGCCCACGCCGAAGTAGGCGGCGTGGCCGACCGAGTACTGGCCGGTGTACCCGCCGATCACGTTCCAGGCCTGGCCCTGGATGATCGCGAGGAACAGCATGATGCCCATGTGCAGCACGTAGGGCTTCTTCACGAACTGCGGGAAGATGGCCAGGAACACCACCGCGGCGACGGCCACGAGGGTCCAGACGAGGGCGCTGCCGCGCGGGGCGGGCGGGCGAGCGGGGAGGGGATCGGCGCGGTGCATGGTGGCTCCCGTCATGCCCGGGTCTTGCCCAGGAGGCCGGATGGCTTGAAGAGGAGGAGGGCGAGGAAGAGCACGAAGACCACGAGCTCCTTCAGGCCGGAGGCGACGTAGACGGCGGCGAGCGACTCGGTCACGCCGATGATGATCCCGCCCAGCGTCGCGCCGATGACGCTGCCCATGCCGCCGAGCACCACGATCACGAAGGCCTTCAGGGTGAAGGTGCCGCCGACCTGCGGGAAGATGTAGTAGGTCGGCGAGATCAGCGCGCCGGCCGTGCCGGCGAGCGCCGCGCCGAGGCCGAAGGCGAGCACCGACATCGCGCCCACGTTGATGCCCATGAGCTGGGCGGCGTCGCGGTCCTGCGCGGTGGCGCGGATGGCCTGCCCGGTGTCGGTCTTGAGGAGGAACCAGTACAGCGCCCCGGTGATCGCCGCCGTGATGAGGAAGGCGAAGAGGAGCGGCTGGGAGATCGAGATGCCGCCGAGGCTGTAGCTCGAGGACGAGTAGGTCGTGGTCAGGATCTGGTAGTCCGAGGTGAAGATCAGCATCACCGTGTTGGACATCACGAGCCCGAGGCCGATGGTGAGCAGGATCTGGTTCTGCGGGAGCGCGTTCAGCGCGCGGTTGATGAACGTCTTCTGCAGGAAGGCGCCGAAGAGGAACATCACCGGGGCGGTGACCACGATCGACAGGAACGGGTCGAGCCCGAGGAACCTGAAGACGAGCCAGGTGACGTACATGCCCAGCATGAGCAGGTCGCCGTGCGCGAAGTTGATGACGCGCATCACGCCGAAGATGATCGTGAGCCCGATGCCGATGAGCGCGTAGACGCCGCCCACGAGCACGCCGCTGATCACGGACTGCAGGAACAGGGTCATCGGTGCCTCTCTGCGGTGCAGCGGGAAGGTCCGGAAGGGTACAGAATGCGACCGCCGGCTCGCAATGACTTCGGGTCGTCGAGGAGCAGAAAAACTCGCTCCTTCGGCGTCGGAAAAGAAAGGGGCGGCGGCCCGAAGGCACGCCGCCCCGCGTCAACGCGCGGGCCCCTCGGCGGAGCGCGCGCGCGGGTTGCGCTGGATCACTTGCCCCAGGTGAAGGGCCACACCGGCTTCTTCTTCGCGAACTTCGGCGGGAAGACCGTCTCCTTCACGCCGGCCTGGTACTGCACGACGGCCATGTCGTGCTTGTTCTGGTTCGTGAAGCCGTCGAACGTCTCGAACTTCACCTCGCCCATGATGCCGGTCCAGCTGCCGCTCGCGAGCGCGTCCCGGACCTTCTCCTTGTCGCCGCCGACCTTCCCGACGGTCTCGCCGACGATCATCATCGAGGCGTAGGCGCAGGCCGCGTGGTAGGTGGCCGGCTTGCCGTACTTCGCCTGGTACCGCTTCGCGAAGTCGGCCGCGCCCGGCGTGCCCATGTCGGGCGTCCACTGGGTGGTCGAGAACACGAGGTTGGAGATGTCCTTCTCGCTCTCGAACTGGGTCGTGTCGAAGCCCGCGCCGCCGCCCAGGAACGCCATGGGCTTCAGGCCCACCTCGCGCGCCTGCCGCATGAGCAGGATCGCGTCGGCCACGTAGGAGACCATGAAGACGAGGTCGGGGTTGGCGGCCTTCACCTTCGTGAGGGTGGAGCGGTAGTCCGGCGCGCCCTTCTGGTAGGCCTCGTCGCCGACGACCTGGAGCCCCTTCTTCGCGGAGTACTCCTTGCCGGCGGCCGCGGCGGAGGTGCCGAAGTCGGTGGACTCGTAGATGAAGGCGATGGTCTTCGGCTTGCCCTGCGAGAGCGCGAGGTCGATGAGGGACTCGGCGTAGCTGTGCGAGGGGGCGTTCACCCGGAACACGTACTTGTTGCCCTGCCGGGTGATGTCCTCCTTCGAGGCCGCCGGGATCACCTGGGCGACCTTGTACTGGGCGGCGAGCTTCGCCACGGCGTTGGCGTTGGCGGAGGTGTAGGGGCCGACCACGGCCGCGACCTCGTCACCGGTGGCGAGCTGCTCCATCGCGCTCATCGCGACCGGCGGCTTGCCCGTATCGTCCTGCTTCACGAGCTGGATCTTGATGCCCTTCTTGGCGAGGTCCTCCATCGCGAGCTCGACCCCGTTCGTCAGGGTCTCGCCGATGGGGGCCTCCGGCCCCGTGATGGAGTTGATGAAGCCGACCTTGACCTGGGCGAGGCCCCTGCCCGGCAGGGCGAGGAGCGCGGCGGCGACCACGAGCGCGAGCTTCTTCATCATGTCCACTCCTTGTGGGTTCCGGTGATGCAGCAAGCTTCGGACGAAGAGGCCCGTCCGGGAATTCTCCCGGACGGGCCCCCTGGAGCGTCTCTTGCCTAGAACTTCAGCTGGGTCGAGATGGCGAACTGGTTCGACTTGTTCGCGATCTCGGCGGCCGTGTTCGTCGCGCCGAGCCACGTGGTCTTGACCATCACGTACTCGACGCCGAGCCGCCAGGCCTTCGAGAAGTTGACGATCAGGCCCGCGGCCGTCTGCTGGTTCTTCGCGCGGGTGGTCGCGCGGGCGGCCGCCGCGACCTTGTCGTTGCCCGCGTCGTCACCCTTCACCGAGCCCATGCCGCCGTAGACCCACACGGCGTCGACCGGCTTCAGGATGAGCTGCGCCCAGTAGCCGGAGCTCTTCACGAGCTCACGGGCGCCGGCCGCGCCGACGATGACCGCCGTCGCGCCGTTGTACGAATCCTCCTCGCCCTTCGTCGTGTAGTACTCGCCCTTCAGCTGCGCGTACGGGACGTTGACGTCCCACTCGAGGCCGAACGCCGAGGCGTTGAGGTTCTTCTTGTTCGTGGAGACGTCGTAGGTGCGCTTCGCGCGGTTGACGCCCAGGCCGACCATCGCGGAGACGCCGGCCATCGGCTTCACGGTGAGGGAGGCGTGCGCCTCGAGCTCGGGGTTGCGGGAGCGGTTGGCCGCGCCGTAGTCGAAGGAGAGGCCGGGGACGGAGCCGGTCGGGGTGGCGTCCGTGCCGGAGAGCGCCGCGACCTCGACGCCGAGGGCGGCGGGGCCGAAGGTGTTGCCGTAGGAGAGACGGATCTGCGGGGCGCGCCGCCAGATGTTGCCGGCCTGCCAGAAGAGCGGGTCGGCGACCCAGGTCACGGACTCGGCGAAGAGGCCGTTCACGAGGCCCGGGGCCTGACCGGCCAGGACCGCGATGCTGCCGGCCGAGGTCTTCCAGGTGGCGGTGACCGTGCCGATGCGCATGCGGAGGACGTTCGCGTTCCAGGCGTTCGAGTTGCCGCCCGCGGTGGTGGTCGTCGTGCAGGTGTTGGCGGTCGCCGGCGGCACCGGCGCCGTGCAGGTCGTCGTGCTCGCGAACGTCGAGGGGATGTTGCCGCCCTTGAAGTCGAACTCGGCGTTACCGGTCAGCTCGGCGCCGGTGATGTTCGCGTCCTTCGTGGACAGGCGGATGCCGAAGCGGGTCTGGCGGGCGCTGAAGAGCGTCGCGCCGCCGGCGCCGGCGGGATCGCGGGCGACGGCGCCCGGGTAGTCCTTCGCGGAGAAGGTGCCGCTGTCGAAGTACATGTTCGCGAGGATGAAGCCGTACCAGGTGATCTTGACGCCCTCCTCCTTCGCGGGCGCGGGCGCCGGGGCGGGGGCCGCGGTGTCCGCGGGCTTCGCGGGCTCGGCGGCCGGGGTCTGGGCGAACGTCACCAGCGGCAGACAGACGGCGAGGGCAGCCAGGATCTGCTTCCAGGGAGACTTCATGCAGGTTCCTCCGGCGGGAGTGATTCGAGGTGTGTGTCCGGAGCGCACCGCCCGTCGCGGCTATGGGGGACGAAACGGTGGGACCCGGATTCTCGGGTATGTACCACACCCGGGGTGCACGACGGGGGGCGATCCGATTGCCGCAACGCGCCAGCATCACGGGCATTTCTACGCGAAGTGCAATAACGCGCGGCGTCGGCCCAGCAAAACCCCAGTCATCGCCGGAAGGTGACGAGCGTCACCGCGTCGCCGCCCTCGTGGTCGTGTCCCCTGCGAAACGCTCCGACGTACGGCGACGCACCGAGGTGATCCCGGAGGGCCTGCTTCAGGGCGCCGGTCCCATGGCCGTGCAGGATGACGCAGTCGGACTCCCCGTTTGAGTACAGCGTGTCCAGGAACCGGTCCACCTCGCGGAGCAGCTCCTCCACCCGCAGCCCGCGTACGTCCAGCCTGCGCTCGGCGCCGCGCACCGCCGCCGGTCGCGCCTCCTCCGCCGCCGCGAGCTTCTCGTCGCGCGAGCGCGCGAGCCGCGCGCCCTCCTTCGCGGCACCCTTGAGCGGCAGCAGATCCGCGACCGGCCGCCGCACCTTGAGGGCGCCGGCGCGCACGAGCGCCTCGCCCTCGCCGATCTCGAGCACCTCGCCCTCGTGGCCCAGCGAGACGATGCGGACCCGCATGCCCGGCGCGAGCGCGGCGCCCTCGAGGAGCTCGGGCCCGGCGTCGGACTTCGCCTTCGCGGCGGCGGAGGCGCCCGCGAGCTGGGCCTTCCAGGCCTCGAGCTTCGCGGCGGCGTCGGTCGCCGCCTTCATCGTCGGCTTCGCCTGGAGCGACGCGACGAGGTCGGCCACCACGTCGCGCGCCTGCTCGATCTCGTCGGCGAGCGCGGCGCCGAGGCGGGCCGCCGCCTCCCGCTCGCTCTTGCGGGCGGCGTCCTCGGCGGCGCGGGCGCGGGCCTCCGCCTGCCGCGCGCGCTCGAGGGCCTCCTCCGCGCGCCGCCGCTCGGCGGCGAGCCCGGCGCGCTCGTCGTCGAGCGCCCGGAGCGCCTGGCCCAGCGCGCCGCCCTGGCCCACCATCGCCGCGCGCGCGCGCTCGACGACCGCCGCCGGCAGGCCGACCCGGGCCGCCACCTCGATCGCCGAGGAGCTGCCCGGGGTGCCGAGGTGGAGCTGGTACGTCGGGCGGAGCGCCTCGGCGTCGAAGCCCACCCGCGCGTTCGCGTAGCGCGGGTCGGTGAGGGCGAGCGCCTTCAGCTCGTCGAGGTGGGTCGTGACGAGCACGGTCGCGCCGCGGTCGACGAGCGCCTCGAGCACCGCCGCCCCGAGCGCCGCGCCCTCGCGGGGGTCGGTGTCGGCCGCGATCTCGTCCACGAGGACGAGGGAGCCGGGCACCGCGCCGGCGAGCATCTCCTTCACGGCGGTCAGGTGGGCGGTGAACGTGGAGAGGTCCCGGGCGAGGTCGCCGCGCTCGTCGACCGCCGCCTTGACCTCCAGGAAGAAGGGCAGGCGCGAGCCGCGCGCCGCCGCCACCGGCAGGCCGGCCCGCAGCATGAGCGCCGAGAGCCCGACCGCGGTGATCGCCACCGTCTTCCCGCCGCCGTTCGGGCCGGACACGATGAGCGCCCGGGCGGGCGCCTCGAGCCGCACGTGGCTCGCCACCACCTTCTTCCCCTGCAGGACGAGGATGGGGTGGCGCAGGGAGAGGAGCTCGAAGCCGGCGGAGGCGGGCGAGACCTCCGGCGTGTGCGCGTCGAGATCGGACGCGAGGCGTGCCGCGGCCTCCAGCGCGTCGAGCCGGCCGAGCACCGCGAGGTCTCCGACGAGGCCGCCCGCGCCGCGCCCGAGCGCCGCGGTGAGCTCGCGCAGGATCCGGTGCTCCTCCTCGAGCGCCATCGCGGTCGCGATGGAGAGCTCGTTGCCGAGCTCGACCATCGAGTCGGGCTCGACGAAGAGGGTCTGCCCGGACTGCGAGGCGTTGTGGACGATGCCCGGCACCGCGCCGCGGGCGCTCGCCAGCACCGGCAGCACGTACCGCTCGTTGCGGATGGTGAAGTAGGTGTCCCGGAGGTGCCGCTGCATCTCCGGGTCCTCGAGGAGCGTTTCGACCTGGGCCTTGAGCGCGCGGTGGAGGCCGCGGGCGCGCTCGCGCGCGGCGGCGAGCTCGGGGCTCGCCCGGTCGGACACCTGGCCGGAGGGGTCGATGGCCCGCTCGATCCGGTCCGCGAGGCCGTCGGACGCCGACAGCGGCTCCGCGATGGCCCACAGGCGCGGCAGGTCCCCGCCACGGGCCGACAGGGCCTCGCGGGTGCGGGCGGCGGCGCGGACGAGCGCCGCGCACTCACGCAGGGCGAGCGGCTCCAGGGTCCCGCCCTTCGCGGCACGGTCGAGGTGCCCCTCGACGTCGCCCACCCCGCCGAGCGGCAGGCTGGCGCCCGCCTCGGACAGGCGCCGGGCCTCCTCGACGCGCAGGAGCTCCTCGCGCACGTCGGGGGCGGTGGGAAGAAAGGTGCGGGCGAGCGCGGCCGCGCGGCCCGCCGGCAGCCTGCAGCGGGCCGCCAGCGCCGCGAGCACGTCCGGCCAGCCCAGCTCGGCGAGCGTCCGCTCCATGGCGGGCGTTGGATTACCCCGGCCCGGCCCAGCGCGCCAGGGGGAAGGACCCATGCGTGGACGAGCCCGCCGCCTGCTGCCGGGAAGGGCCCCGATGAGCTCCGCTCAGCGGAACGGCCGGCGCCGAGCCCCCCGGCAACGCTGCCGGGGTGGGGCCCCGATGAGCTTCGCTCAGCGGGGCGGCCGGCGCCGACCCCCCCGGCAACTGCTGCCGGGGTGGGGCCCCGATGAGCTTCGCTCAGCGGGGCGGGGGGCGCCGAGCCTCCCGGCAACTGCTGCCGGGGTGGGGCCCCGATGAGCTTCGCTCAGCGGGGCGGGGGGCGCCGAGCCCCCCGGCAACACAGTGATCATGATGCAGACCGGAGGTGGCAGCGCCCGTGCCCACCGGCTTCACGACCTCTCGCGTCCATCTCAGGCTCCTGCCCGCGCGGCCCGCTGCCCGCCGTCCCGGCGCTCGCGCCTGGCTCGTGCTGCGTACCCTGCTCGCGCTCCTGGCGCTCGCGCTCGCCACCGCGCGGTCCTGGCTGTCGCTCGCCCTCGCGCTCCTGCCGCTCGCGGGCCGCCGCGGCCCCCAGGGCCGCCGGCTCCGGCCGCTCGCGACCCGGCGCGCCCGGGTGATCCCGTTCCAGCCGCCGCGGACTGCCGTCCCGCGCTAGCCGAGCCAGGGCCCGTGAAGATCGGCATCGTCACCGAGGAGTACCGGCCCGCCATGGGTGGGCTCGCCGCGCAGGTGCAGGGCTTCGCGCGCGAGGCCCGCCGGCTGGGCCACCAGGTGCGCATCGTGACGGGGGGCGGGCCGCTGCCGCCCGGCGTCGAGCGGCCCGAGGACGTCATCCGCATCGGCACGTCCCGGACCGTGCTCGCGCGCGGCGCCCTGGCCCGCCGCACCTCGGGAGCCTTCCTCGGTGGAGCGCTGCGCGACGTGCTCGGGCGCGAGCGGTTCGACGTCATCCACGTGCACGCGCCGCTCTCGCCGGTGCTCCCGCTCCTCGCGGTGCATCACGCGCCGGGTCCGGTCGTGGGGACCCTGCACCCCGGCGCGCCGCCCCGGCGCGGCCTCGCGGCCCTCCTCGCCGGCCGGACGCTCCAGCGCCACCTCGACCGGCTCGACGCCGCGCTCGCGCCTTGCCGGGCCGCGCTCGGCGCGCTCGGCCCGCGCCTGCAGGCCGAGGTGAAGATCGTGCCCGGCGGGGTGGACGCCGACCGCTTCGCCCGCGGCCGGCGCCAGCGCGTCTTCGCCGACGGCCGGATCAACCTCCTCTGGGTGGGGACCGTCCAGCCGAAGAACGGCCTCGCGGTGCTCCTCGCGGCGTACCAGCGGGCGGCCCGGCAGGTGGAGGGGCTCCGTCTCCTCGTGGTCGGCGATGGGCCGTGGCTCGCGCGCGCCCGGGCGGCGGTCGCCCCCGGTGACCCGGGCGAGGTCGTCTTCGCCGGCCGGGTGCCCGACGACGCGCTCCCGGACTGGTACGCGAGCGCCGACGTCTTCTGCGCCCCGTCGCAGGCGCCGAGCACCGGGGTGACGCTCCTCGAGGCGATGGCGGCGGGCCGGCCGCTGCTCGCCTCCGACGTGGACGGCTACCGCGAGCTCGTGCAGCACGGACGGGAGGGCGAGCTGCTCCGCCCCGCCGACGTGAACGCCTGGGCGCGCGCCATCCTCCGGATGGCGCGGGAGCCGGCCCGGCGGGTGGCCTACGGCGAGCGCGGCCGCCGCGAGGCGCGCCGGCTCGCCTGGCCCGGGGTGGCGCGGGAGATCCTCGGCGTCTACCGAGCGATCGGGGTCCGCGGCTGAGGTCGGGTGCGCCCGCGCCGCGGGCGGGATCGCGTGGTACGCTCGCCGCGGAGGCACCTCCGATGCGACTCCCCCGGCTCGCGCTCCTCGTCCTCGCCGCCACCCCGGCCCTCGCCGCGGCCGCGGAACCCGCCCGTCCGACGGGCGCGGGGCAGGCCCAGGCCGGGCTGCCGCGGCAGGACCTCGTGCCGGTCGCCCGCGCCATGACCGCGATCGACGGCGCCGACCGGCGGGGCGACGTGGCCGACGAGCGCCGCCGCTGGTCCGAGGCGGCCGCGCGGGCGCCGGTCGACGCGCCGGCGGCCTTCCTCGCGGTGTACGCGCAGCCCGCCGGCGAGGCCCGGTGGGCCGCCTTCAAGGCGCTCGCGAAGAAGTTCCCGCAGTCGGCCCTGCCGCACGTCGGGATGGCGCTCGTGTACGTCGACTGGAACGTGATCGACCAGGCCGAGCAGGCCGTGGCCCGCGCGCTGGCGATCGAGCCGGACTGCTGGCTCGCGATCCACGCGCGCGCCCGGGCCCACGAGCGGAAGGAGCGCGACGCCGAGGCCGCCGCGGACTACCGCGCCGTGCTCGCCGCCGACGCCGGGAACCCCGACGCGCACCTCGGCCTCGCCCGGCTCGCGCGCCGGGCCGGGGACGTGGACGGCGCGAGGCGCGAGGCGGAGGCGGCCCTCGCCGGGGACGCCCGCTACGTGCCGTCGCTCGAGCTCCTCGGCGAGCTCGCGCTCGCGGCCGGGCAGGACCGGGAGGCCATCTCGCTCTGGGCCCGGGCGGTCGAGGCGAGCCCCTCGGACCGCCGCGCCCGCGCCACGCTCGCGGGGCTCTACGTGAAGGCGGGCGACCCCGCGAGCGCGAAGGAGCAGTGGAAGGCCGCGGTGGCGCTCCGGGAGGACCCGCAGGGCCTCGAGGCGCTCGCCGACACCGCGCGGGCCGCGGCCGACGTGGAGACCGAGAAGAAGGCCCTCGAGCGCCTCGGCGCGCTCGACCCGCAGACCCCGCGCTGGCGCCGCCTCGCCGAGCTCCGGATCGACGCGCAGGAGTGGGACCTCGCCGAGAAGGCGCTGAAGCGCGCCCTCGCGGTCGATCCGAGGGACGGGGCGGCGCAGCTCGGCCTCGGGAAGGTCCACCTCGCGCGCGGCGAGACGCTGGAGGCCATCGAGTCGCTCCGGGCCGCGGGCCCCGCCGCGCAGCCCGAGCTCGCGAAGGTCGAGGAGCGGGTCAACCTGAAGCGCCTCAAGAAGTCGGACGTGAACGCGCTGCAGAAGGCGGTCTCGGGCCTCGTGGACCGGACCTTCCGTGCCCGCCTCGCCGAGGCGCCCGCCCTGAACGGCGTCCTCAAGGTGCGGGTGACCGTGGACGCCTCGGGGTCCGCCACCCTCGTCGAGGTGCTCGAGGACTCGATGCACGACGGCGACGTCCGCGCCAGCGCCTACTGGAACCTCCGCGATGCGACCTACCCGGCGAGCCGCCCCGGCCGCTACTCGTTCACGTTCAACTTCACGAACCCGGGCGCCTGACCGCGGGCGGGTCCGGTCGGGCCTCGACGCGCTCGCCGCCACGCGCTTCCGCGCGCTGCGCGGGCGGCGCGTCGGGCTCGTGTGCAACCCGACCGCGGTCACCGCCCGGCTCGAGCACGCGGCCGACCTCCTGCACGCGGCGAAGGGCGTCACGCTCGCGGCCCTGTTCGGGCCGGAGCACGGCGTACGCGGGGACGCCCAGTACATGGCCGCGGTCGGCGGCGAGCGGGACCCGCGCACCGGCGTGCCGGTCCACTCGCTCTACGGCTCGACCGAGGCCTCGCTGCGCCCCACCGCCGAGGCGCTCCGCGGGCTCGACGCGCTCGTCTTCGACATCCAGGACGTCGGCACGCGCTGGTACACCTACCAGGCCACCATGATGCTCTGCATGGAGGCGGCGGCCGAGGCGGGGATCGGCTTCGTCGTGCTCGACCGGCCGAACCCCATCGGCGGGCTCGACGTCGAGGGGCCGCGGCTCACCCCGGGGTTCGAGAGCTTCTGCGGCCTCCACGACCTCGCGGTGCGCCACGGGCTGACCGTGGGCGAGCTCGCGGCGCTCTTCCGCGCCGAGCGGGGCCTCGACGTGGCGCTCGAGGTCGTGCCGTGCGAGGGGTGGCGGCGCGGCGCGCGGTACCGCGAGACCGGGCTGCCGTGGGTGCTCCCGTCGCCCAACATGCCGACCCCGGAGACCGCGCTCGTGTACCCGGGGATGTGCCTGCTCGAGGGCACCAACCTCTCGGAGGGGCGGGGCACGACGAAGCCCTTCGAGCTCATGGGCGCGCCGTGGCTCGACGGGGCCCGGCTCGCCGCCGACCTCGCGGCGGAGCGGCTCCCGGGCGTGGGCTTCCGCCCGGCGTCCTTCGTGCCCACCTGGGACAAGCACGCCGGGGTGAGGTGCCACGGCGTGGAGCTCCTCGTGAACGAGCCCGATCGGTTCCGGCCCTGGCGGACGGGCCTCGCCGTCGTCCTGCACGCCCGGCGGCAGGATCCGCAGCGGTTCCGCTGGCGGACCGAGACCTACGAGTTCGTGGAGGGCGTGCCGGCGTTCGACCTGCTGGCGGGCTCCGCCCGGGAGCGGGCCGCGCTCCAGGCGGGGGCGGGGCTCCGGGAGGTGGCGGCGCCGGGCGACGCGGAGGCCCGCGCGTTCGCACGACGCCGGGCGCCTTACCTGCGGTACGGCCCGTGAGGTAGGCTCGGTCCCTCGAGGCTGCGTTCCCCCGAGGCTGCGTTTTCCTTGAGGCTGCGTTTCGCGTGAGGCTGGGCATCGTCAGCGACACGTTCGGGAACCTCGACGCGCTCGACCGCGCGCTCGACCTCTTCGTGCGCGCCCAGGCCGAGCGCGTCTTCTTCCTGGGCGGCCGGGTCTCCGACCTCGAGGCCGTGCTGGTGCGGCGCGGGCCGCCGGCCGGCGGGCCGCTGAGGAACGTGGTGAAGGTCGCGAGCCGGGCCTGCCCCGAGTACGAGGCGAAGGTGGTGCCGAGGAAGCAGGTCGACCTCGTGGACGGGCGCGTCGCGTGCCTCGTCCACGACAAGTCGGAGCTCTCCCGGGACGACATCGAGAACGCGGTGCTCATCCTGCACGGCAACAGCGCGCAGGCCGCCCTCGTCGGGATCGGGCCGCGCTGCTTCGTGACCCCGGGTCACCTGCGCAGCCCCGCGCCGAACGGCAGCCCGGCCACCTTCGTGCTGCTCGACGCCGGGCCGGTGCTCGTGGAGATGACGGTCTTCTCGGAGGACGCCCGCGAGCTCCGCAAGGAGAAGGTCACGCTCCAGCGGGTGACGAAGCTCTCGGTGAAGTGATGCCCCGCTCGGTCGCGCTCCTCGGCGGGTCCTTCAACCCGCCCCACGTCGCCCACCTGATGGCCGCGTACTGGGCGCTCGCCACCCAGGACGTCTCTGAGGTCTGGCTCCTCCCCACCTGGCGCCACGCCTTCGGGAAGGTGCTCGCGCCGTGGGCGGATCGCCTGCGCATGTGCGAGCTCGCGGCCCGGCACGTGCGCGGCGTCGGCGTCTGCGGCGCCGAGGCGGAGCTCCGGGACGACCCGCTCGCCGGGCGAACCGCCCGCACGCTCGAGCACCTCGTCGCGAAGCACCCGGACCACCGGTTCACCCTGCTCGTCGGGGCGGACATCCTGCCCGACACCGACAAGTGGTACCGCTGGGACCGCGTGCAGGAGCTCGCGCGCGTCGTGGTCGTCGGGCGCGAGGGGTGGCCCCCCGTGCCGGGCGCGCCGGTGCTCCCGCGCATCTCCTCGACCGAGGTCCGCGCGCGCATCGCCCGCGGCGAGGACGTCTCCGGCCTCGTGCCGCGGAAGGTCCTCGCGTACGTCGCCGAGCGCGGGCTCTACCGCCCGGAGCCCGCCGGCGAGGGGTGAGCGTCCGCGCGGGGCCCCCGCGCAGGGCTGCACGTGGTCGGCCGGGCGGCCCTCCGCTACGGTGGACGCCGTGCCCGCGCTCTCCGCCGTCGTCCGTGGCCTGCCGCGCGTCTACTGGACGCTCTGGACCGGCCTCCTCGTGAACCGGCTCGCGACCTTCGTCGTGCCGTTCATGAGCCTCTACCTGACGCGCGAGCGCGGGCTCGACGCGGGAGAGGCGGGGCTCGTCGTCTCGCTGTGGGGGCTCGGCGCGGTGGCCGGGAACCTCCTCGGCGGGTTCCTCGCCGACCGCGTGGGGCGCCGGCCCACGCTCGCGGCGGGGCTCGTCGTCGGCGGCGCCATCGCGGTCGCGCTCGGGTTCGTGCGGGACGTGCGGGCGGTGGCGGCGCTCACCTGCGCGCTCGGGCTCTTCGGCGATCTCTACCGCCCGGCGCTGCAGGCCGCCGTCGCGGACGTCGTGCCGCCGCCCGACCGCGTGCGCGCCTACGCGCTCCTCTACTGGGCGGTGAACCTCGGCACGGCGGTCGGGCTCGCGGCGGCGGGGTTCGTCGCCGAGCGCAGCTTCGCCGCGCTCTTCCTCCTCGACGGCGCGACCAGCCTCGCCTTCGCCGGCGTCGTGCTGGCCCGCGTGCCGGAGACCCGGCCGGCGGCGCAGGCCGCGCACGAGCCGGCCCTGCGCGGGCTGGCGGTGGCCTTCCGCGACGCGCACCTCCTCGCGTTCCTGGGGGTGAACCTCGTCACGCTGCTCGTCTACTTCCAGTTCCAGGTGGCGCTGCCCGTCGACATGGCGGCCCACGGCATCGAGCCGTCGACCTACGGCGCGCTCATGGCGCTGAACGGCGCCGGCGTGGTGCTCCTCCAGGCGCCCGTGCTGGCGCTCGTGGCGCGGCGCGACCCGGGGCGGGTGCTCGCGCTCTCGGCGCTCCTCACCGGCGCGGGCTACGCGTTCCACGGCGTGGGGCACACGCCGGGGCTCTACGCGCTCGGGGTCCTGATCTGGACGGTGGGTGAGGTGGTGGGCGAGCCGTTCCAGGCCTCGACGGTGGCGAGCCTCGCGCCGCCGGACCGGCGGGGCCGGTACCAGGGCGCGCTCTCGATGAGCTGGGGGCTCGCGAGCTTCCTCGCGCCCGCGACGGGCGGCGCCGTGCTGGCGCGCTCGGGCGGCGGTGCGCTGTGGGGGGCGTGCCTCGTGCTGGGCGCCGCCGCCGCCGGGCTCCACCTGCTCATCGCGGGGCCGCGCCGGCGCCGGCTCGAGGGGGCCGCGGCGGAGGAGGCCGGGCGCGGAGCCGGGCGGGTGGCCCCGGCGCGGTCGCCCTGACGCCCCTTCAACGGAGGAGCGCGAGCGCCCAGCCCGCCGCGGCGGCGCTGGCGACGATCCAGGCCGGACCGACGGTGGAGCGGATCACCAGGACCGCGGCGGCGAGCCCGATCAGGAGCTGGGTGATCGAGCCGAACGCCTCGGCACCGAGCTGCGCCGTCACGAGCGCCATGAGGCCGAGCGAGGCGAGCACCACGCCCTCGAGGAACGCCCGCGCGGTGGGCGAGGCCCTGACCCGCGGCACGAGCGGACCGGAGAGGGCGACGAAGACGAACGCGGGGAGGAAGATCCCGGCCGTCGCCGCCGCCGCCCCCGCGGGGCCGCCGGCCACCCACCCGACGAACGTGGCGGTGGAGAACAGGGGCCCGGGCGTGAGCTGGCCCGCCGCGATCGCGTCGAGGAGCTGCGGCGTCGTGAGCCAGCCCAGCCGCTCGACGAGCTCGGCGCGCAGGAACGCGAGCAGCACGTAGCCCGAGCCGAAGAGCACCGAGCCGATCTTCGCGAACACCCAGAACAGCCCCGCGGCGGTGGCGGGCGCCGCCGGCGCGGCGGCGGCCGCGAGCGGCACGACGAGCGGCGCGACCAGCCCGGCCGCCACGCCGCGCGCCGGGCCCGCCCGGAGGGCCGCGAGGAGCCCGCCGGCCAGGAGCACGGCGAGCTCCGGCGCGCCCAGCGCCGCCGCCGCGAGCGCGGCCGCGGCGAGCAGGCCGTCCGCCGTCCGCCGCACGCTCGACCGCAGGAACTTCCAGAGCGCGTCGGCGACGATCACGAACACCACCGGCTTCACGGCGGCCAGCACCGCCACCGCGTCGGGGAGGGCGCCGAAGCGGAGGTACGCCCAGGCCAGGCCGGCCGTCGAGAGCGCGGCGGGGACGATGAAGCACGCGCCCGCGACGAGGAGCCCGGGCCACCCCGCCCGCAGGTAGCCGAGGTGGATGGCGAGCTCGGTCGAGTTCGGCCCCGGGATGAGGTTCGCCGCCGCGACGAGGTCGAGGAACCGCTCGCGGCTCACCCACCGGCGCCGCTCCACGAGCTCCGCCTGCATCAACGCGACGTGCGCCGCCGGCCCCCCGAACGCGGTCAGCCCCAGCCGGAGGAACACCGCGGCCACCTCCCGGAGCGGCCCCTGGCCGCATCCCTCGCCCATGCGGGTCTCCTAACACCGCCGAAGGGCTCGCGCGTGAACCCTCCGTGACGTAGAACCAGGGCCGTATGCCCGAGTCGCTCCGCACGCGCGTGACCCGCCACGGCTTCAACGTCTTCCCGGCCTACTTCGGCACCGGCGGGAAGGTGACCTACATCGCCTCGGACTGGCGCGAGGTTAGGGTCGAGCTCCCGCTTTCGGTCAGGACGCGGAACTACGTCGGCACGATCTTCGGCGGCTCGATCTACGGCGCCGTGGATCCCTTCTACATGATCATGCTGATGAAGAACCTCGGCCCGGACTACGTGGTCTGGGACAAGGCGGCTTCCATCCGGTTCCTCAAGCCGGGCCGGGACACGCTGCGGGCGACGCTCCGGCTCGACGAGGAGGAGCTCCGGGCGATCCGCGCCGCCCTGGACGCCGGGGCGCGCTCGGTGGACCGCACGTACACGGTCCGGCTCCTCTCCGAGGAAGGGCTCGCCTGCGCGGAGGTCGAGAAGGTGGTGTACGTGCGGCGCAAGGGCAGGGGCTAAGGCCCCGCCGCGCGCGCGATCGCCTCGAGCAGGGCCGGCCCGTCGAACGGCTTCTGGACGAACCCCGCCTCGCCGCGCGCGGCCAGGCCCTGGGCCCGCCCGTCGCTCGCGTAGCCGGAGGTGAAGACGACGGGCACGTTCGCCCGGATCCGCAGCAGCTCCTCGCGGCAGGCGAGGCCGTCCATGCCGGGCATCGCCACGTCGAGCAGCACCGCCTGGACGGCCGCGCCGTGCTGGCGGAACCAGGCGATCCCCTCGGCGGCGCCGGGTGCGCCGTGGGCCGCGTACCCCGCCGCGCGGAGGAGCCGGACCGCCGTGTCGCGCGGGACGTCGTGGTCGTCGATGACGAGCACGAGGCCACCGCGCCCGGCCGGCGCCGCCCCGGGCAGCGGCCGCGGCCCGGCCTCGGCCTCCCCCTCCGCGAGCGGCAGCGAGACGACGAACCGGGCGCCGCCGCCGGGCGGGCTCTCGAGCTCGACCGCGCCGCCGTGCGCGGCGGCGGTGCCGTAGACGAGCGCCAGCCCGAGGCCGGTCCCGTGGCCGCGCGGCTTCGTCGTGAAGAACGGCTCGAAGATCCGCCCTGCAGCTCCGGCGGCACGCCCGGCCCCGAGTCGGTCACCGCGACCACGAGGTGCGGCCCCGCGGCCGCCCCGGGGTGCTGGCGCGTGCGCCACCCCTCGTCGCGCTCGACGACCCGGGTCTCGAAGACCAGCCGGCCGCCCCCGGGCATCGCGTCGCGCGCGTTCAGCGCGAGGTTGAGGAGCGCCTGCTGGAGCCGCCCGGGATCCCCGCTCACCGTCGAGCGGGGCGCCTCGAGCCGGAGCTCCACGACCACGCGGGCGTCGAGCGTCCTCGCCAGCAGGCGGGCGAGCTCCCGGATCACCTCGTGCACGTCGAACCGCTCGCTCCGCAGCGGCTCGCGCCGGGCGAAGCCGAGCAGCCGGCGGGTGAGCTCCGCGGCGCGCCGGGCGGTGGAGGTGATCGCGTCCACCGCCTCGCGCTCCTCCGTGCCGGGCGCGGTCCGCTCGGCGAGCACGGAGGCCTCGCCCATGATGCCGGTGAGGAGGTTGTTGAAGTCGTGGGCGACGCCGCCGGCGAGCTGCCCCACCGCCTCGAGCTTCTGCGACTGGCGCAGCTGCTCCTCCGCGGCGCGGGCGGCCTCCTCCGCCTCGCGCAGCCGCGCCATCTCCCGCGCGAGCGCCTCGTTGGCGCGCGCGAGCTCCTCGGTGCGCGCCGCCACCTCCCGCTGGAGCACCGCGGGCGAGCGGAAGATCCGCCAGGAGAGCCCCGCGAAGGCGAGCGCCACCGCGCCGGCGACGAGCCACGCGCGCAGGAGCCAGGGCGGCGCGGGCCACCCGCCGCCCGGGGCGAGCGAGAGCGTCCAGCTGCCGTTCGGGACCGAGACCGGGAAGGTGGTCGGCGCCTCCAGCGGCTCGCCGCAGCCCGCGAAGCACGCCACCTCCTGCCGCTCCGGGTCGAGCCGCGAGAGCGAGTAGCGGTAGCCCTCCGCCTGCAGGTGCTCCAGGTTCGCCGCGCGGAGCAGGCGCTCGACGCGGAGCACCGCCGTGACGAAGCCCCAGAAGCGCTCGCCCTGCGGCGCGCGGGGGTCGCGGAGGAAGACGGCGACCCGGCCGACGAGCCCGACGCCGCCCTGCCGGAGCTCGAAGGGGCCCGCCACGACGAGCTGCCGGGTGCGCATCGCCTCGAGCGCCTGGAAGCGCCGGTCGGGGTCGCGGAGCAGGTCGTGTCCGATCGCGGACTCGTTCCCGTCGAGCGGGAAGATGCGCGTGATGACGCCGCTCGGGGCGAGCTGCACCGTGTCGATCGCGCCGTAGTTGGGCAGGAGCTGGGCGGCGAGCTCCTCGAAGCCCTCGAAGTTCGGGTCGACCAGCACGAGCGCGGCGAGCGTGAAGGTGGCCGAGAGGCCGCGGGACACCTCGTGCTCCAGGGCGAAGGCCGCGGTGGCCGCCCGGGCGGAGGCGGCGGCCCGCTGCTCGGCGCGCCAGGCGCGCTCGGCCTGGCCGATGACCGTGGCGCCGAGCGCGATCGCGACCGCGAGGACGGCGAGGCTCCCGGCCAGGGCCGCGGTGGGGGCCGGCGTGGATCGGCTCACGCCGCCAGTCTACGCGCTCCACCCTCGCCGGCGCGAGGCCGGGTCCGGCTCAGCCCGGCCCGAAGGTCAACGCTCCGTCGACCGCGTCCACGCGGACGACGTCGCCGGGGCCGAAGGCGCCCGCGAGGATCCGCTCGGCGACGGGGGCCTCCACGAGCCGCTGCAGGGCGCCCCGCATCGGGCGCGCACCCAGGGCCGCGTCGAGGCCGCCGTGATCGAGGACGTGCAGGATCGCGGCCTCGGTGGCCTCCAGGCGGATCTTCCGCTCGGCCTCGAGCCGGGCCGACGACCGGGCCACGAGGAGCTGGCCGATGCGGGCGACGTCGGGTCGCGAGAGCGGGCCGAGCACGATCCGCTCGTCGAGCCGGTTCCAGAGCTCGGGCGGCACCGCGGCCCGGACGGCCTCGAGGGCCCGCTCGACCGGCGGGGCCGAGCGCTCCGCGGCGCCGAAGCCCATCGCGCCGGAGGTCGAGCGCGTCGCCTCCTGGGCGCCGAGGTTCGTCGTGAGGACCACCACGGTGTTCGAGAAGTCGACCTGGCGGCCGCGGCCGTCGGTGAGGCGGCCCTCCTCGAGCACCTGCAGGAGGAGCATGAGCACGTCGCGGTGCGCCTTCTCGATCTCGTCGAGCACCACCACGGAGGCGGGCCGGCGGCGGACCGCGTCGGTGAGCTGGCCGCCGTCGCCGTAGCCGACGTAGCCCGGCGCGGCGCCGACGAGGCGGGCGACGCCGGTCTGCTCCGAGCACTCGCTCATGTCCATCTGCACGAGCGCGGCCTCGGTGCCGTGGAGGACCTCGGCGAGCGCCTTCGCGAGCTCGGTCTTGCCGACGCCGGTGGGGCCGGCGAGGAGGAAGGCGCCCATCGGGCGGCGCGAGGCGAAGCCGGCGTAGTTCCGGCGCAGCACCGCGGCGAGCTTCGCGACCGCGGCCGCGTGGCCGACCACCCGTGCCCCGAGCGCGGCCTCGAGCCCGAGGAGCCGCTCCTGGTCGGTCGCGAGGAGCCGCGACTCCGGGATCGACGCCATCTTCGCGACGGTGCGGGCGACGTCGTCCGCCTCCACGGTGGAGACCTTCGCGCGGCGCGCGCGCGAGCCGGCGAGGTCGAGGGCGGCGACCGCCTTGTCGGGCAGGAACCGGTCGGTGACGTGCCGCGCGGTGAGGCGGGCGGCGGCCTCGAGCGCGCCCTCGGCGTAGCTCACGCCGTGGTGGCGGCCGTAGCGCGGCGCGAGGCCCCGGAGGATGACGACGGTGTCCTCGACCGTCGGCTCGCGCACGAGCACCGGCGAGAAGCGGCGCTCGAGGGCGGGATCGCGGGAGAGGTGGCGCTGGTACTCGTCGTGGGTCGTCGCGCCGATGCAGGGGAACTCCCCGCGGGCGAGGGCGGCCTTGAGCTCGTTGGCGGCGTCCTGCGGCCCTTCGCCGGTCGAGCCCGCGCCCATCAGCGTGTGGATCTCGTCGATGAAGACGACCACGCGCCCGTCGGCGCGGCGGACCTCCTCCTTGATACCGAGGAGCTTCTCGGAGAAGGAGCCGCGGAGCTGCGTGCCGGCGACGACGCTCGCCATGTCGAGCTCGACCACGACGCGGTCGGAGCCGCCGTGGAGGAGCCGCTGGGCGATGCCCTCGACGATGGCGGTCTTGCCGACGCCGGGCTCGCCGACGAGGAGCGGGTTGTTGGTCCGGCGCTTGCCGAGGACGTCGATCGCCTCCTCGACCTCGCGCTCGCGGCCGACGAGCGGGTCGAGGCGGGCCTGCTCCGCGAGCTCGGTCAGGTTGCGGCCGAGCTGCGAGAGCCAGGGGAAGGCCTTCGGGTCGAGCGCATGGGGCGAGCGCGGGCGGGCGGCGGCGCGGGCCGAAGGCGCCGGGGTGGCGGCGGGCGCGGCGCGGGGGACGGGCGTGGGGGCGGGCTCCTCGAGCCCGAGGTCGGCGTCGCTCTCCGGCTGCGCGAGTGCGTCCATCGCGCGGGAGAGCTCGGCGTCGAGCTCCGCGCGGAGCTCGGCGGCCTGCGAGGAGGACCGCGGGGCCTTCGGCGCGGGCGGCGCGGCGGGCGCCGCGGGGCGCACGGTGACCGGCTGGAGCTCCTTCAGGCGCCGCGGCATCCGCGCGGTGAAGTAGGAGAGGGCGACGTTGCGCAGGCTCGTGAGCTGCAGCCCGCACGCCGAGAGGAGCTGGTGCGCCGCCGCCGAGCGGACGCGGCTCATCGCGATCAGCAGGTGGAGGCAGTCGACCTCGGCGGCGTTCACCGAGGCGGCGACGTCGCGGGCGCGGTCGCGCAGCTCGCGCTCGACGCCCTCCGGCTCCTTGGGCTTGCCGGACATGATCCCGAGGATCTTGTCCTCGTCGATGCCGCGCTCCTTGAGGAGGATCTCGGCCCGGTTCGGCACGGTGAAGAACGCGAGGAGCTGGTGCGCGCTCGTCAGCTTCTGGTTGACGCTGGTCGCGATGTCCTCCGCCTCGGCGAGAACGTGGGCCAGCTCCATCGACTCGATCACCGGCTCGGGCATGCCAGCCCAAGGTCCGATATCGAGCGCAACTGGTCAATTTTTCGGCAGGATCTCCGCGGCGGGCAGCGCGGAGCGCAGCGCCTCGAGGGCCGGGCCGGCCTCCTCGGCCGGGGTTCCGGGGCCGAAGCGCACCGCCGCGCCGCCGTACTCGAACAGGAAGGCCGCGCGGGCGGCGGGGTCGTGGCGGAGGTGCTTGATGCGGCGGGCCTCGTACCGGCTGCCGGTCGCGAGCGGGCCGAGCACCCGGCGCACCGCGATCCCGGCCGCGGTCGCCTCGACGACCTCGCGGGCGAGGACGAGCCGCCACAGGCCCCACACCCCGATGGCCGCGCCGCCGCACCAGAGCACGAGCCACATGCCTGCGAGCGTCGCCGCCTGCCCCTCGACCCGGCCGTCGGCGAACATCGAGATCACGGCGGCGGTCCCGGCGAGCCAGGCCACGAGGAACGAGGCGAAGAAGATCCCGAGCGCGACCCGTGGGCCCCGCGGAGCGCGGAAGCGCAGCACGACGCGGTCGGGTGCGCGGATCACCTCCACGCGCGGGGTCGGGGCGGTCGGCATCGGGCCGCAAGCTAGCGTATCCTCGGGCACCATGCACCGTGTCATCGCGCCCCTCGCGCTCGCCCTCGCGGCCTGCGCCACCACGCCCACCGCGCCCCCGAAGTCCCCGGAGCCGGCTTCGCCGCCGGTCGCCGCCCAGGAGCCGCCACGCACCCCGGTGCAGGTGCCCGAGCCGCGCATCGCGCTCGTCCTCGGGGGCGGGGCCGCCCGCGGGTTCGCGCACATCGGGGTCATCCGCGTCCTCGAGCAGGAGCGGATCCCCATCGCGCAGGTCGTCGGCACGAGCGTCGGCTCGCTCATCGGCGCGATCTACGCGAGCGACCGCGACAGCTTCGACCTCGAGTGGACCGCGTTCCAGCTCGAGCAGGACGACCTCTTCGACTTCCGCATCGCGAACGCCGTGATGGGCATGGGCTACGCGAAGGGCGAGAAGCTCGAGGCCTTCGTGAAGGCGCGGGTGAAGCACGAGAACATCGAGCAGCTCCAGGTGCCGTTCGCCGCGGTGGCGACCGATCTCAACTGGGGCGAGCGGGTGGTGCTCGACCGGGGGTCGGTCGCGAAGGCCGTGCGCGCCTCCTCCGCCATCCCGGGGATCTTCGAGCCGGTGCTGCACCAGGGGAAGCTGCTCGTGGACGGCGGCGTCGTCGACAACATCCCGATCGAGGTCGCCCGTGCCCGCGGGGCGGACCTCGTCGTCGCGGTCGACATCGGCGAGAAGGTCGGCAACACCAACATCAAGGGCGTCGTCGACGTGATCCTCCAGTCGACGAACATCATGTTCGCGGTCAACACCGGCTTCCGCCGCCAGGGCGCGGACGTGCTCGTGACGCCGAACGTGGACGGCGTCGGCATGCTCGACTTCACGCAGAAGAAGCGCTGCATGCAGGCCGGCATCCAGGCGGCGCGCGACGCGGTGCCCAGGCTGCGCGCGGCCATCGAGGCCTGGAAGGCGAGGAAGGCGAAGGAGCTCGCGGGGCGGGGGTAGGTCCTGAGGGGCACTCCGGACTACATCCGGCGCTCCCGGAAGGCGTCGCGCAGCCGCGCCCCCGCGACCTTCAGGAACGCCTCCCGGAGCAGCGCCTCCACCTCGCCCCAGTCGGGCTTCCCGTCGAGGACGATGCCGACCCAGCCCCTCCCGCCGACGTACGGCGGGCGGAAGAAGCGGGCCGGGTCGCGCGCCACGAGGTCCTCCTGCGCGCCGAGCGGGAGCGGCATCCAGACCGAGAGGTGCTCGGCCCCGTGGTGGTGGTCGTCGAGCGAGGCGAAGACCTTGCCCTTCTCGCCGGCGAACCAGGTGGGCTCGCCGTGCGAGGCCTTCTCGACGGCGCAGGGGAGGGCGAGGCAGAGCTTGCGGAGGCGCGCGACGGCGCGGGTGTTCGAGGCGGATCCGCGGGGCATGGCGGGGATGTAACGCGGGTGGGCGCCGGGGTCGAGGGGCCGATCCGGACGGGGTGGACCCTCGGATTCTGCCCTGAGCCCCAGGTGGATCGTGCGATCTCACTGTCAGGGTGGGGTGCGATGATCACGAGCGATGAACGCGGTGGAACCCATCGTCGCCGAGGCCACGGCAGTGGAGCCCAAGGCTCCCGAGGCCGGCGCCCCGGAGGCGCCACAGGGGCCGAAGCGCCCGCTCGACGGGCGCCCGGACCTGCGCGCGCCACGCGTCGACCTGCCCACGCTCACGCACGCCGCGCTCCGCCGGATCGAGGGCACCCCGGATGCCGTCGAGGAGCATGAGCGCGTCCTCGCGTGGTCCGCGCAGATGGCGAGCGCGGTCGACCTCGCGATCGGGCGTCTCCTCTCGGCGCTCGCCGAGGGACGCTGGCTCGCGCAGCTCGGCTTCGCGAACGTGTGCGACTACGCAGAGAACATCCTGGGGATGAAGCGCCGCACGACGCAGGTGGCGATCCAGCTCGCGCGCGGGCTCGAGAAGCGGCCGCTCCTCCGCGCCGCGGTGCACGCCGGGCAGGTGACGCCGCGGGCCGCGCTCACGGTCCTCCGGGTCGCGGTGGGCGACGCCGAGGCGGTGTGGGTCGAGCGCGCCCGGCGCTGGACCGTGCGCAGGCTCGAGCGCGCGGTGAGGCTCGCGCTGCACGACGCGGCGCACGCGGAGGGTGGGGCCTCCGCGGGCGCCGGGGCCGGACCCGAGGCGACGCAGGAGGAGGAGGTCTACGTCCGTCTGCGCGTCCCGCTCGGCGCGGAGGACCGGAAGGACCTCGACGTCGCCTTCGAGCTCGCGAAGGAGCTCCTCGAGACCCCGCTGCGCACCGCGCACCTCGAGGCGCTCGCGCAGGAGTTCCTCTCGGAGCATCCCATCGACGAGGCCGACCTCGTTCCCCTGGAGGCCGGTCCGGTCGCAGGAGCCGCCGACCCGGCCTCGGGCGAGGCGACCGCCGACGCGTGGCCGACGCACGAGCAGCCGACGAGGCGGGAGGTCTCGGAGTACCAGTCCGAGCTCGTGACCGACGACTGGGCGAAGCTCGAGGGGTACTCCGAGGTCGCGGCGCCCGAGGTCGTCCCGCTCGAGTACGCGACCGCGGAGGAGCTCGACGCGACGCTCGTCGGGCTGTGCCAGGAGCGGAAGGCCTGGGACGACGTCGTCGGCTACTGTGCCGCGATCGTGAAGGGCACCCAGGGGCATCGCCGGGCGGGCTTCGTCGACTTCCGTCACTACGCGAAGGAGCGCCTCGGCCTCGCGGCGCGGACGGTCGAGGCGCGCGCGGCGCTCGAGCTGAAGGTCTGGGACAGCCCCGCGCTGCAGCGGGCCCGAAAGGAGGGCCTCTCCTACTCGAAGCTCGCGCTCGTCGCGGCGCTCCCCGAGGCCGAGCGGGCGACGCTCGCGGCGGACGCGCAGCGGCTCACGGTCGTCGAGGTCCGGGAGGCCGTCGCGGCGAAGCTCGATGCGCAGATGTGTGCGCGGCGGGAGCTCGACGTCTGGGTCCCGAAGGGGGTGGCGGACCTCGTCGAGCTCGCGATCCGGGCGGCCCGCAAGGCCCGGAACGACCTGAAGCGCGAGCTCGGCGCCTGCTACGGCGACCTCGCGCGCCACTTCAACGCCGTCTGGGGCGCGGAGGTCGTGCCACCGCGGACCCTGTCCCAGAAGCAGCGCAGCCTCATGTCGAGGTGCCAGGCGCCCGGGTGCAGCGGCCGGGCGAAGCACGGTCACCATGTCTGGTGGAGGAGCCGCGGCGGGCCCGACGAGCCGTGGAACATCCTCCCGCTCTGCCCGTTCCACCACCTCGTGGTGGTTCACGGCGGCATCGCCGAGGTCTTCGGGCGCGTGCCGGACACCATCGAGTGGATCGTGAAGGGGAGGAAGTGGGTCGGTGCGGAGTTCGGGCGCGACCGCTCGCAGCGGGTGTGAGCCGCCGGAGCTGGCAGGCGAGGCCCCACCCCGCTTGCGACGGGGTGGCGGCCGCCTTGTCCGATGGGCTCTTCGACACGATGGCGCCGGGCGTTAAGTGCCGGGCGGTCGCGCCTTCGGGGGACGCGAAACGCTGCAGAACTTGCCGGGTTCAGGTGCCCTTCGGCGCCTTCAGGATCCCGACGTCCGGGGTGATCTTCGTGTCGTCGCCGAGCTGGCCGCTCGAGTTGTCGCCCCAGCAGCGGAGCGCACCGGAGGGGAGGATGGCGCAGGCGTGATCGTCGCCGGTCGCGAGGTCGGTCGCGCCGCCCGCGGCGGAGACGGTCGAGGGCTCGGGCACGATGGCCGCTCCGCCGAGCTGGCCGAGGGCGTTCTCGGGGCCGAGGCACGCGGGCGCGAGCTCTGCGAAGAGGCAGACCTGGGTGCGCCCGGTCGCGACGGACACCACGGGCTTGCGGATGCTGGACTGCGAGGCGTCCTTCATCGGGATGGCGGGCGTGGGCTGGAACGGCGTCGCGAACTGCCAGCTCGCCCCGAGCACCGCGCCCCAGCAGCGGAGCCCATCCACGATCTTGCTGTCACCATTCGTGTTCCGGGTGGCGGCGCAGGTGTGGTCGCCGTACGCGGCGAGCTTCTCGATGCCCGCCGCGATCGGCGTCGCGACGCCGTTCGCCGGTGTCCCGCCGAGCTGTCCTGCGTCGTTCGCGCCCCAGCACTTCACGGCGCCGCCCGCGACGAGCGCGCAGGTGTGGCCGGCGCCCGCGGCGATCGCGGTCGCGCCGGTGATCGAGGCCGCGCCCGCCGTCTGCGCGGCGGCGCCCCAGCAGGTGACGGCCCCGGTGTCGAGCACGGCGCAGGTGTGCGCGCCGCCCGCGGCCACCGCCACGGCGTTCGCGGTGACCGGTGTGACCGTCGGGGTCGAGATGGCGCCGCTCGTCGCCGCGCCCGTGACCTCGCCGCTCGTGTTCGACCCCCAGCAGCGGACCGCGCCGCCGCCCACGATGGCGCAGGCGTGCGTCGGGCCCGCGGCGATCCCCGAGGCCGCCGCGCCGGCCGCGAGCTTCACGAGCACGGGCGCCTTCCGGTCGATCGTCGACCCGTCGCCGAGCTGGCCCGACCCGTTCGCGCCCCAGGCGTGGACGGTGCCGTCCGAGACGATCGCGTAGCTCGAGTCCCCGCCCGCCGCGACCGCGGTCGTGCCGCAGCAGCCGGTGGCGCACGCGAAGAAGCCGTCGGCGCAGGCGTAGCCGCACTGTCCGTGACCGTCGGGCGCCCGCCCGAGGTTGCAGACCTTCTGGGTCCCGGAGGGCCCGTCAGGGCACGGGTCGCAGCTGGATCCACATCTCGCGTCTGTCTCTTGGCGGCAGGTGCGGGTGGGGTCGTCGGCGCACAAGACCTGGTTCGCGTCGCAGGTGTTGCCGTCGCCAGGGCCGCCGGTCGAGGGCAGCCCGCGCGTCGTGTAGACGCCGTCGCCGCAGGCGGCGAGGAGGACGAGCGCGAAGGCGAAGGGCGTGCTTCGACTCCGCGCCCGCTTCGCGGGCGCTACGCTCAGCACGAGCGGATCGTGGCGGACGAGGAGGCTCATGGTTCAGAACCCGTACAGGATGACGAGCGCGGCCGAGGCCGCCGGGCGCGTCGTGCGGGCGCCATCGAGCTGGAACGTGCGGACGCCGCCCTCGGCGTCCACCGCGGCGCGCAGCCGCCCGACCGGCACCGACGCCCGCAGCGCGAAGCCGCCGGTCACGTCGCCCGCGCTGAAGGAGCGGCGGTCGGCCTTCCAGGTCTGCGTCGCGTAGCCGTAGCCGCCGAACACGCCGGCCTCGACGAGCTTCGAGCCGCCGAACACCGGGAGCACGAGCGCGGCCGAGGCCCCCATCCGCGAGTAGGCGTAGCGCTTCCCCTGGTCGGTCACGTCGCGCGCCGCGTACTCGAGGGAGACGACGAGCCCCGCCGGCCCGACCTCGCGGCGCACGCCGCCGCGCAGCGCCGGGGCGAAGCCGCCGCCCGGCAGCGAGATCGCGTGCACGCCCATGCCCGCGAAGCTCTCGGTCGGCAGCGGGCCGCCCTTCGAGCGCGCGACCTCGTAGCGGGTCGGCTCGAGCTGGGGGAGGGTGGCGTCGTCGCCCTTGCCGAGCGAGACGCCGCCCGAGGCGCGGCCGTTGCGCGCGCGGCGCTCGACGTCGTAGCGGCCCGCGGGCATCGCGAGCCGCAGCGGCGCGGGGCCGGCCTGCACCTCGGCGACGAGCCCCTTCGGGCCCTTCAGGACGTAGAGCGCGCCGGGGTCGGCGGGGACGCGCAGGTGGGCCTCCGCGCGGCGCAGGTCGGAGAGGACCACGTCGCCGCGGCCGGACATCCGGAAGTCGTACGTCGGGTGCTGGGGCCCCTGGGTCGTGCCGGCGGTCTCGGCGACGGTGCGGGACGCCGTGTAGCGGAACGCCTCCGACAGCGTCACGACGCCGTCGTCGTCCGCGTCGCCCGCGCCGCGCATCGCGACCTCGAGGTGGTGCGTGAAGAAGCTGCCGCCGAGGCGGCCGGACTCCTGCGCGGCCTCGCCGACCGCGGTCGAGGCGAGGAACGCGGTGCCCTTCACCTCCTGCGAGGGGAGGGCGAAGTCGACGCTCGGGGCGGGCGAGGCGCCCTTCACCTGGGTGAGCGCGCCGGCCTCGCAGGCGTCCACGATGACGATGCGGGTCTCGGCGGCGGAGGCGGCCACGAGCGCGCGGAGCTCGTCGAAGGCGACGCGGGCGGGGCCGAACTCGAGGCCACCCGGGCCGGCGTGGCCGGAGTAGTAGACGACGAGCAGGGCCTGCTCGCCCCGCTTCCGCGCGGCGGCGATCTTGGCCTCGGTGGTGGCGAGCGCGTCGCGGAAGGCGTCGGCGCGGCCGCCCGGCACGACCGTGACCCGGTCGTCCTCGAACCCGCCGAGCTCGACGAGCGCGCGGCGGAACCGCTCGGCGTCCTTCTCGGCGAACCAGAGCTTCGGCCGGCCGGGTGCGCCCTCGTTGACGCCGGCGACCACCGCGAAGCGCGCGGCGGCCGCGCGGGCCGGGGCGGGCGCGGCGAGCGCCGCGGCGGCGAGGCCGAGGGCGAGGAGGATCCGGTTCACGGAGCGTCCTTCTCGACGAGCACGCTCGCCTGGGCGAGCTTCGCGGCGGTGCCGCCGAGCGCACCGGCCCGGCGCACGGCGTCCGGGCCGCCGCCGGCGGCGCCCTTCGCGAGCGCCTCCACGTCGGGCCACGCGAGGCCACCTGCGCAGAGCGCGTAGAACCGCTCCGGTCCGGCCTTGCCGTCGAGCACCGCGCCGCCCTCGAGGTCGTGCTGCCCGGGGGGGAGCGCGCCCTCCTCGGTGTGAAGCCGGGAGACCGCGCCCGTCGCGTCGACGGAGAAGAGGAGCAGGCGGCACGGCTCGGCGGTGCGGACGCGGAACCGGAGCGCGGCGGAGGCGCCGAGGTGCGCGCCGTCGGCGAGCGGCGTCGCGCCGGCGCTCCCCGGCGTGAACACGGTGAGCCCGACCCCGCCGGCCGCGCCCTTGAGGCCGGTGTAGTCGTCGCCCGGGGGCTGGACTGCAGGCCGGAGCATCACGACCGCGAGCAGCGCCGCGAAGATCGGCACCGGCGCGAGGAGCCAGAAGGAGCGGCGGCGGGACTTCCCGGCGGCCTCCTCCACCTTCTCCACGGTGACCGGGTAGACGAAGCGCCGGAAGTCCTCGCCCTGGCGCTCCATCGCGTGGAGGCGCGCGGCGCAGGCGGCGCAGGCGGCGAGGTGGGGCCCGAGCTTCGAGGCCGCGGGGTCGAGGAGGTGCGCCTCGAGGGCGAGGTCGGAGGGGCAGGGGGTCCCGGGCGAGGCGGTCATCTAGTCGGCTCCCGACAGGAAGGCGCGCGCGCGCTCGAGGAACCGCTCGAGGCGCCGCTGGACGGTCTTGCGCGAGATGCCGAGGGCACCCGCGAGCTCCTCCTGCTCCATCCCGTCGACCAGGATGCCGACCGCGACCGCCTGCGTCCCTTCGTCGAACTGCGCGAGCACCGAGGCCGCGAGCGCGCGCGCCGGGTAAGGGGAGTGGTCGTCGCCGGCGGCCGAGCCCTGGGGCCGGGCGGGGGCGAGGTCGAGCGCGTCGTCGGCCACGTCGACCTCCTCCCCGCGGCGGCGGCGGGAGCGGAGCAGGTTGAGGCAGTGGTTCGTCGCGACCCGGTAGATCCACGGCAGGGCGTGCTCGTCGGTGAGCCGGTCCATGTCCTTCACGAGCTTCATGAACACGTCCTGCGTGGCGTCCTTCGCCACCTCGGGGTCGCGGAGCAGCTTCAGGCACCGCCGGTAAACGGCGGGGCCGTAGGTGCGGTACAGCGCTGCGGCTCTGCTCGGGCCGTCGGCCAAGGTCCCGCTCTCCTGTGGCGGTTACACCGCTCGCGCGCGCCGTGGGACACCCCCGTGTCGCACACGGCACGACCTCTTCTCCGCACCTCATTCTCTCGCAGATGGGCGCGGCCACGGTTCGAAAAGACGCCCCTTCGGAGGCGTGTCGCATCGCCGCAGCGATCGGTGTGTCCCGGCTGAAAGGACGGACCCACCCATGATCTCCAAGACGCAGCCCTCCAGGAACACCCTCTCGAAGCTGCTCCTCGCCCTCGTCGCCTCCTCCTTCGTCGCCGCCTGCGGCGGCTCCGCCGGCCCGAAGGGCGACGGCAACGGCCCGGCCGCCACCGGCCCCACCTCCCGCGGCGCCATCTCCGCCATCACCGCCGCCGGCTTCACCGTGAACGGCACCACCTACCGCGTCGCCGGCGCGAGGCTCTCGATGCCGGACGAGGCGGTCGCCTCCGTCACCCTCGCCTCGAACGCCGATCTCTCGAAGTACCTCGTCACCGGCATGATCGTGACCGTCCGCGCCGCCGGCACCGCCGCGGGCGCGCTCTCCGAAGGCTCCTCCGGCGGCGAGGCCGAGGCCGCCGAGGTCGAGTTCGAGCACGAGGTCGAGGGCGAGGTCGAGGCGCACGACGCGAACTCGCTCGACGTCCTGGGCCACCACGTCTCGATGGACGACGACACGAACGTCGTCGACCGTCACGGCGACAAGGTCGACAGGACCTCGCTCACGGCCGGCACCCGCGTCGAGGTCTCCGGCCACGGCGACGGCAAGGGCGGCCTCTCGGCCACGATGGTCCGCGTCCGCGACGACCGGCAGGGCGAGGACCAGGAGGTGAAGGGCTGGGTCGTGGCCGTGAGCGGCACCACCGTCGACCTCTCCTTCTCGAAGGGCGGCACGTCCGAGCTCGCGATCGACGTCTCGAAGATCACGCCCGCCCCGGTCATCGCCGTCGACGACTTCCTCGAGGTGAAGACCGACGGGTCGAAGAACGACGCCGGCGCGCTGTTCGCCCTCTCCGTGAAGCAGGAGGACGAGCGCGAGGACGAGTCCGAGCACCAGGGCGAGCACGAGGTCGAGGGCATCGTCACGAACCTCACCCTCACCGGCTTCAGCATCGGCGACACCAAGGTCTCGTACTCGGCGAGCACGAGCTACGTGGGCGGCACGGCGGACGACCTCGTGGAGGGCGTGAAGGTCGAGGTCGAGGGCGCGGTCGGCCAGGATGGCGTGCTCGCGGCCTCGAAGATCCAGTTCAAGGCGTCGGTCCGCATCGAGGCGAACGTCGAGGCGAGGGACGAGACGGCCGGCACCATCACCGTCCTCGGCCTCAAGGTGAACGTGACCCCGTCCACCCAGGGCCTCGGCGTCGCCGCCGCCACGGTCGGCACCGCCGTCGAGGTCCGCGGCACGATGTCGAAGGACGGCACCGCGGTCAACGCGACCCGCTTCGAGCTCAAGGACTTCAAGCCCGCCAATCGCGCCTTCCTCCGCGGCCTCGTGACGGCGAAGACGGCGTCCTCGGTCACCATCGCGGGCATCGTGGTCGACCTCTCGAAGGCCTCGCTCAACGACCTCGCCGAGGGCGGCATGACCCTCGAGGCCTTCCTCGCGGCCGTGACCCCCGGCACGACCATCGTGAAGGCCCGCTGGCGCCCGTACCCCGACTCGACCTCGGCCCCGGCCGACGAGGCGGAGCTCGACAACTGACTTGCTGGAGGGGTGCTCGGCGCACCCCTCCCCGGCAGCTTGCTCCCGCCCCTCTCCTCGCCCCAGCGAGGGGAGGGGTTTGTCGTTCGGCGCCGGTGCCTACCCCAGCCCCCGCTCCCACAGCTCGTCCTCGTCGAGGCCGAGGAAGTGGCCGACCTCGTGGACGAGCGTGACGCCGATCTCCTGGATGAGCTCGTCTCGGTCGCGGGCGTAGCGCTCGAGGTTCCGCT
Source organism: Anaeromyxobacteraceae bacterium (assembly GCA_047602405.1). Classification (GTDB taxonomy): domain Bacteria; phylum Myxococcota; class Myxococcia; order Myxococcales; family Anaeromyxobacteraceae; genus Anaeromyxobacter. The sequence goes on along the minus strand of JASGHJ010000002.1, from coordinate 2,556,581 downwards.
GGTAGAGCGCGATCGAGGAGGGGAGGTGGCTCCACGGATCGCCGATGGCGGCCTTCGCGCCGTAGGGTGCGCCGCGGAACAGCCCGAGGATGCCGGGCGAGAGCGGCGGGTCGGCGCCGAGGAGGTCGTGGTCGGCGGGGAGGTCCTCGACGGTGATCGGCACGTTCGCGAGGTAGCGGCGGACCTCCTCCGGGATCTCCTCGAGCGCCTCCTCGACGACGCGCTCGAACTCCTTGTGCGAGAGCCCGATGGCGAGCGGGAACGCGTCCGGGTCGAGGTCGCGCGCGCGGCGGAAGCGCCGCTTCGCCTCCGCCTCGTCGCCGCGGCGCTCGGCGAGGAGGCCGAGCAGGTGCTGAGCCCACCCGGCCTCGGGGGCGAGCGCCTCGGCGCGCTCGGCGGCGCCGCGCGCCTCGTCGAAGCGGCAGAGCTCGAAGAGCGCGGCGGCGCGCTCGAGCCACGTGTCGGGGGACGTCTCGTCGCCGCGGAGGAGCCGCTCGAGCGCCTCGGCGTTCCGCCCGAGCTGGTTCAGCGCGGCCGCCTGCACGATGGCGAGCTCGCCGGCGAGCGGGTGGTCCCCGGCCTTCGTGGCGAGCTTGCCGCCCTTGCGCGCGAGCTCGAGGGCGCGCTCGAGGCGGTCCGGGTCGCCGGCGTCGTCGTCGCCCGCCTGCACGTTCACGAGGAAGTCGGCGGCGCCGAGCAGGAGCTCCGGGTCGTCCTTCCCCGGGACGAGCGCCTTCTCGTAGGCGGCCTGGGCCTCCTCGATCTGGCCGAGCTCGGCGAGGGCGGCGGCGCGGTGGTGGAGCGCGGCGACCGAGCGGGGTTCGAGGGCGAGCGCGTCCTCGGCGCGCGCGAGCGCCTCCTCGAGCTCGCCCGCCTCGAACGCGGCCGCGGAGGCCTCGAGCAGCTTCTCGACCTCGTCCTCCGGCCTGTGATCGTCACCCGGCATGCCGTGACGAGACGCCCGAACGCGGGGACGGTCAAGCCGCTCCCGACCCGGGGCCGCTTGACCACCCCCCACCCCTGGTTATGTTAGCGCCCGCCGAGCCCGACTGCCAGCCGGCCCGGGGCGGCAAGTTTCCGAAACCACAGGCATTTTGCATCAGGAGGAAGACATGGCGGCCAAGGAGATCGCGTTCCACCAGCCCGCCCGCGAGGCCATCCTGCGCGGCGTCCAGACGCTCGCGGAGGCGGTCGCGGTGACCCTCGGCCCGAAGGGCCGCAACGTCGTCATCGAGAAGAGCTACGGCTCCCCGACGATCACGAAGGACGGCGTGACGGTCGCGAAGGAGATCGAGGTCGACGCCCGCTTCGAGAACATGGGCGCCCAGATGGTGCGCGAGGTCGCCTCGAAGACCTCCGACAAGGCCGGCGACGGCACCACCACCGCCACCGTGCTCGCCCGCGCCATCTACGAGGAGGGGCTGAAGCTGGTCGCGGCCGGCCACAACCCGATGGACCTGAAGCGCGGCATCGACCGCGCGGTCGAGGTCGTCATCGAGGAGCTGAAGAAGCAGTCGAAGCCGACGCAGGGCAAGAAGGACATCGCCCAGGTCGGCACCATCTCCGCGAACGGCGACGAGACGATCGGCAACATCATCGCCGAGGCGATGGACAAGGTCGGCAAGGAGGGCGTCATCACGATCGAGGAGGCGAAGGGCCTCGAGACGACGCTCGACGTGGTCGAGGGCATGCAGTTCGACCGCGGCTACCTCTCGCCGTACTTCGTGACGAACCCCGACCGGATGGAGGCGGTCCTCGAGGACCCGTACCTCCTCATCACCGAGAAGAAGATCTCGGCGATGGCCGACCTGATCCCGGTGCTCGAGCAGATCGCCCGGAGCGGCAAGCCCCTCCTCATCGTCTCCGAGGACCTCGAGGGCGAGGCGCTCGCGACCCTCGTCGTCAACAAGCTGCGCGGCACGCTCAACGTCTGCGCCGTCAAGGCGCCCGGCTTCGGCGACCGCCGCAAGGAGATGCTGAAGGACCTCGCGGTGCTCACCGGCGGGAACGTGATCGCCGAGGAGCTCGGCCTGAAGCTCGAGCAGCTGACCCTGAAGGACCTCGGCCGCGCGAAGCGCATCACGGTCGACAAGGACAACACCACCGTCGTCGACGGCGAGGGCGCGAAGGCCGACATCGAGGGGCGCATCAAGCAGATCCGCTCCCAGATCGAGGAGACCACCTCCGACTACGACCGGGAGAAGCTCCAGGAGCGGCTCGCGAAGCTCGTCGGCGGCGTCGCGGTGATCCACGTCGGGGCGGCGACCGAGGTCGAGATGAAGGAGAAGAAGGCCCGGGTCGAGGACGCGCTCCACGCGACCCGCGCCGCGGTCGAGGAGGGCATCGTGCCGGGCGGCGGCGTCGCCTACCTGCGCGCGCTCGCCGCCGTCGAGGGCCTGAAGCTGCCCGAGGGCGACCAGCGCTTCGGCGGCCAGATCGTCGCGAAGGCCATCCAGGGCCCGGCGCGGCGCATCGCCGAGAACGCCGGCTGGGACGGGGCGGTCGTCGTCTCGAAGGTGCTCGAGGGGAAGGGCCCCCACGGCTTCAACGCGGCCTCCGAGGTGTTCGAGGACCTCGACAAGGCGGGCGTCATCGATCCGACCAAGGTCTCCCGCACGGCACTGCAGAACGCAGCCTCGGTCGCGAGCCTCCTCCTCACCACGGAGGCCATGATCGCCGAGAAGCCGAAGAAGAAGGCCCCCGCCGGCGGCGGCGCTGCCGGCATGGGCGGCGGCATGGACGACATGGATTATTAGGGAGATCGATCGGCCTAACCTCCGGGGATCTCTCGATGACGCAACTCGTCATTGACCGATCCATGTCCGCAGGTTAGGTAGATCCCATACGGCGGGCGGGTCGGAGAAGCCGCCTCCGGTGACGAGGGCAACCGCTACTACGTGCTCTGAAGGGCGGAACCCGGGTGTCGTCGTCAGTGGGGCCAGGACCTACAACGGGTCCTGGCCCCACGCTTTTCCGGGCTCCGTCAGGTCGTCACGGCTGCGGCAGGATGCCGCCGTCCCGCTCGCCCGGCGGCACCGGCGGCAGGTCGTGGCTCGCCATGTAGACGACGTTCCGGGTGGTGCGCTTGCCCCGGTACATCGCGCGGTCGGCGAGGTCGAGGATCTCCCGCTTGCCGGAGGCGTGCTCCGGCCAGCTCGCGAGGCCGATGGACGCGGTGACGCGGACCCGCGCGCCCTCCCGCGACAGGTACCGGTGGTCCTCGATGGCGCGCCGGATGCGCTCGGCGACCTTGAGGCCGCCGCCCGAGTCGATGCCGTCGAGCAGCGTGACGTATTCGTCGCCGCCGTAGCGCACGACCACGTCCTCGTCGCGCACGCAGCTGCGGAGCACCCGCGCCACCTCCACGAGGAGCGTCGAGCCCGACAGGTGGCCGTGCTGGTCGTTCACCGACTTGAACCGGTCGAGGTCCATGAACAGGACCGTGAAGGGCCGGTTGCCGGAGATGGCGCGATCGAGCGCGAGGTCGAGGTAGCGGACGTTGTAGAGGTGGGTGAGGTCGTCGAGGTAGGCGAGGTTCTCGACCTGCTGCAGGCGGCCGAGGTTCGCGAGCGCGAGCGCGAGGTGGCGGCACAGGAACGCCGCGCCCATCGCGGCGTCCGGCCGGCTCTCGCCGGAGACCTTCACCGCGACCGCGCCGAGGAGCGCCCCCTCGTTCACGACCGTGAGGAGCGCCGCGTGGTTCGCGCCCCGCTCGGTCGAGCCGGGCAGGCGCACGGCGGTGAGCGCCGCGCCGAAGGCGTCGAGCCCGTCGAGCGTGGCGTGGCAGCGCTCGAGCAGCTCCTTCGGCTCGTCGCCCGCCATCCCGTGGGCGCCGGTCGGGAGCCAGGCCCCCTCCGCGGTGCGCTCGAAGAGCGCCGCGGCCGGGGCCTCGAGCTCCTGCGCGACCGCGGCGAGGGCCGTGGGGACGAGGTGCTCGCGCTCGAGCGAGGAGGCGATGCGCTGGCCGGCCTCGAAGAGCTTGAGGTGGGAGCGCAGGACCTGGTTCTCGGCGAGGAGCGCCCGCGTCGCGAGGCAGCGCTGCACCGCGAGCTGGAGGGCCTCCGGCGTCACCGGCTTCACGAGGTAGTCGCTGGCGCCGCTCCTCATCGCGCGCACCGCCGGATCGACCTTGTCGAGGGCGGTGATGACGATGACGCCGATGTTCGGGTCGAGCCCCTTCGCGGCGTCCATGAGGGCCAGGCCGTCGCGGGACCCCGGCAGGATCACGTCGGTGAGGAGGACGTCGAACTTGCGGGTGGCGAGGAGGACGAGGGCCGACTCGAAGCCCTCCGCGACCTCGACCTCATGGCCGGCGCTGCGCAGGTAGTCCGAGTAGACCGTGCGCGCGAACCGCTCGTCGTCGACGAGGAGGACGGCCGAGCCCATCGAGACCTGTATATCATGCGCCCGTGCCCTCCCTCCCCGCCGAGCGAAAGGTCGTCGTCTTCTCGGCGGGCGGTGTGCGCTTCGCGCTCCGGCTCTCGCACGTCCGGGAGATCGCCGCGGTCGCCCCCGGGGAGGGGGAGGTCCACTCGCGCGGCGAGCGCGTGGAGACCGCGTTCGTCTCGACGGTGCTCGGGCTCCCGGCCGGCCCCTCCGGCTTCGCGCTCCTAACCGAGGGTACGCCCCCGGTCGCGCTCCGGGTGGACGCCGTCCACGGCATCTCCGACCTCACCGACGTCGCGTTCTTCCAGCTGCCCGCGCCGACCCCGCTCCCCCAGCCCGCGCCCTTCGCGGGCGTGATGGTGGTGAAGGGCGAGATCGCGCTCGAGCTCGCGGTCTCCTCGCTCGGCTTCGCGCCCATCGCGCCGGCCGACGAGCCCACGGCGGAGCCGCCGCCGGACCTCGGGCTCGTGCCCGACCGGGAGCTGCGCTTCGCGCGGGCCGGGCGCGTGTTCGGCGTGCCGCTCTCGCTGCTCGTGCAGGTGCTCGAGAACCCCCGCCTCGCGCCGGTCCCGCTCACGCCGCACCACCACCGCGGGCTCCTGCACCACGCCCGCGCGCTGCACGCCGTCATCGACGTCGGGGTGCTCTACGGCGACGCGCCCCCGTTCGACATCGTGGAGCCGGGCCGGCCCGGCTCGACCGGCACGCCGAGGACGGTCCTCCTCATCGACGCCGGCGGCACCGGGGTGGGGGTGGTGGCGGACCGCGTCCTCGGCCTCGCGGAGGGTGACGCCGAGGTCCTGCGGCCTCCGTGGGATGCGCTCTTCGGCGCATGAGGGGAGAGGGCGGATCGGCCACAAACCCGCGCATTTGTTGACATGAGCTTCGGGGCGGGGGTACTTCGTAACGGTTCAGGAACCGAGAGCTCACGGACGTCCACCATGCCCAAGAACCTGCTCCTCGCCGACGACTCCATCACCATCCAGAAGGTGGTGGGGATCACGTTCGCGAACGAGGACTACAAGGTCACGTCCGTCGACAACGGCGAGGACGCCATCGCGAAGGCGCGGGAGCTCAGGCCCGACGTCATCCTCGCCGACGTCGTCATGCCGAGGCGGAACGGCTACGAGGTCTGCGAGGCGGTGAAGGCCGACCCGGCGCTCGCGAAGATCCCTGTCCTCCTCCTCTCCGGCACGTTCGAGGCGTTCGACGAGAGCCGCGCGCGCGCCGCGAAGGCGGACGGCCACATCGGCAAGCCCTTCGAGAGCCAGGCGCTCATCGACAAGGTGAACGAGCTCGTCACGGGCAAGCCCGCGCCGGCGCCCGCGCCCGGCATGGCCCGCCCCGCGCCGCGGCCGAACATGCCGATGCCGCAGGCCCCGGCCGCACCCGCCGCCGCGCCGCGCCCCGCCGCCCCGCCGCCTGGCCTGCGCCCGCCCTCGAACCCGAACATGCCGGTCGCCCGGCCCCCGGGCGCCATGCCACCTCCCGGCGCGATGCCGCCGGGTGCCCGCCCGCCGCCCGGGATGCCGCCCGGCGCGCGCCCGCCGGGCATGCCTCCGGGCGCGATGCCCCCAGGCGCCCGTCCGCCGATGCCTCCCGGAGCGATGCCGCCCGGCGCGATGCCTCCGGGCGCGCGGCCCCCGATGCCGCCCGGCGCGCGTCCCCCGATGCCTCCGGGGGCGATGCCTCCGGGCGCCCGCCCGCCGCCGGGGATGCCGCCCGGCGCCCGCCCACCCGGCGCGCCCGCGCCCGGCATGGCGCCACGGCCGGCGATGCCCCAGCCCGGCATGCCGCCGATGGGCGCGCCCCGGCCGCCCGCGCCCGCGCCCCGTCCGCCGCCGCCCGCGCCGGCCGCCCCGAGCGCGCGCAGGGATCCGTTCGGCCTCGGCGCCGAGGCCCCGCCGCGGCCCGCGCCTGCGCCCGCCCCGGCCCCGGTCGCACCGGCCCCGGTCGCACCGGCCCCGGTCGCACCGCCGCCGCCCGCCGACTCCGACGACTGGAGCGACGTCGCCGCGGCCGTGGCGCCGCCGGCCGCGCCGAGGCCCGCCCCCGCGCCGGCCGCGGCGCCGGCCGCGGCCGCGCCGAGGGAGCCGCTCGCCATCGACCTCGGCCTCGACGACGGCCCGCAGGCCGAGCTCGCGCCGATGCACGAGTTCGTTCCGCCCGCCGCCTCCACCGGCCACGCCCCGGAGGCGCCGAAGCCCGCGCCCGCGCCCGCGCCGGCCGCCGCGGACGGCGGCGAGGCCGCCCTGCGCGCCGCGCTCACCGGCGCCTCGCGCGAGGTGATCGAGCGGATCGTATGGGAGGTGGTCCCGCAGCTCGCGGAGACCATCATCCGGGAGAACCTCGACCGGCTCGTGAAGAACCGCCAGGGCTGAGCACCGCCGGGGCGCGAGCGCCGAGGACGTTCACAGCCCACGGTCCCTTTCGAACCCGAGACTCGGGCCGCCGCCGCCGTCCGGCGTCGACCCAGGAGACGATCATGAACGACGAGACGCGGGCGGAGCTCGCGAAGGGCTACGAGCACCGCGAGGTCGAGGCGCGCTGGTACCCGTTCTGGCAGGAGCGGGGGTACTTCCACGCGGACGAGCACTCCGGGAAGCCGCCCTTCTCGATCGTGCTGCCCCCGCCCAACGTGACGGGCTCGCTGCACCTCGGCCACGCGCTCACCGCGACCCTGCAGGACGTCCTCGTCCGCTGGAAGAGGATGAGCGGCTTCGAGACGCTCTGGCTCCCCGGCACCGACCACGCGGGCATCGCGACCCAGATGGTCGTCGAGAAGGAGCTCAAGGCGACCGAGAAGAAGAGCCGCCACGACCTCGGGCGCGAGGAGTTCCTGAAGCGGGTCTGGCAGTGGAAGGAGAAGTACGGCTCCCGCATCGGCGAGCAGCACCAGGCGCTCGGCGCCTCGCTCGACTGGGAGCGCGAGCGCTTCACGATGGACGAGGGGCTCTCCCGCGCGGTGCGCGAGGTCTTCGTGCGCCTGCACGAGGAGGGGCTCATCTACCGCGAGAAGAAGCTCATCAACTGGTGCCCCGACTGCCGCACCGCGCTCTCCGACCTCGAGGTCGAGCACGAGGAGGCGCACCGGGGCGAGCTGTGGAGCTTCGCGTACCCGCTCGCCGACGGCTCCGGTGAGATCGTCGTCGCCACCACCCGCCCCGAGACGATGCTGGGCGACACCGCGATCGCGGTGCACCCCGACGACGAGCGCTACCGGGCGGTCGTGGGGAAGAAGGTCCGCCACCCGCTCACCGGGCGCGAGTTCCCCATCGTCGCCGACGGCATCCTGGTCGACCCGGCCTTCGGCACCGGCGCCGTGAAGGTGACCCCGGCGCACGACTTCAACGACTTCGAGGTCGGCAAGCGCCACCGCCTCGAGATGATCACCGTCATCGGCTTCGACGGCCGGATGACCGCCGCCGCGGGCCCGCTCGCCGGCGTGGGGCGCTTCGAGGCGCGCAAGCAGGTCAAGGCGCTCCTCGCCGAGCAGGGGCTCGACCGGGGCACGAAGCCGCACGTGCTCCCGCTCGGCCGCTGCCAGCGCTCGCAGACCGTGCTCGAGCCGCTCCTCTCCGACCAGTGGTACGTGAAGATCGCACCGCTCGCGCGGCCGGCGATCGAGGCGGTGGAGCAGGGGAAGACGAGCTTCGTCCCGGAGTCCTGGACGAACACGTACATGGCCTGGATGCGCAACATCCACGACTGGTGCATCAGCCGCCAGCTCTGGTGGGGCCACCAGATCCCGGCGTGGTACTGCCCGGACGGCCACGTGACCGTCGCGCGGGAGACGCCGTCCGCCTGCGCCTTCTGCGGCAAGGCCGAGCTCCGGCAGGACCAGGACGTGCTCGACACCTGGTTCAGCTCCGGCCTGTGGCCGTTCTCGACCATGGGCTGGCCGGAGAAGACCGCCACGCTCGCGAAGTTCTACCCGACCTCCGTCATGGAGACCGGGCACGACATCATCTTCTTCTGGGTCGCCCGGATGATGATGATGGGCATCCACTTCATGGGCGAGGTCCCCTTCCGCCACGTCTACCTGCACCCGATGGTGCGGGACGAGAAGGGGCAGAAGATGTCGAAGACGAAGGGGAACGTCATCGATCCCCTCGTCATGACCGAGCAGTACGGCGCGGACGCGCTGCGCTTTACGCTCGCCGCGCTCACCGCACAGGGGCGCGACATCAAGCTCGCGAAGGACCGCATCGAGGGCTACCGCGCGTTCGCGAACAAGCTCTGGAACGCGACCCGCTTCGCGCTCATGAACCTCGAGGGGTACGAGCACCACGAGGGCGCGCTCGCCGGCGCGGCCCTCACCTCCGCCGACCGGTGGATCCTCGCCCGCACGCAGCGCGCGGTGAACGACACGGTCGACGCGCTCGAGGCGTTCCGGTTCAACGACGCCGCCTCCACGGTCTACCAGTTCGTCTGGGGCGACCTGTGCGACTGGTACATCGAGCTCGCGAAGGAGGCGCTCTACGGCGACGACGCCGCGCGCAAGCAGGCCGCCCGGGCGACGCTCGTGCACGCGCTCTCGACGGCGCTCCGGCTCCTGCACCCGTTCATGCCCTTCATCACCGAGGAGCTGTGGCACGCGCTCCGCGGGAAGGTGAAGGCCGACGCGTGGCCGGACTCGATCTACGCCGCCGCCTACCCCGCGAAGGGGGCGGTCGACGAGGGGGCCGAGCGCGGCTTCGGGGCGATCATCGGCGTCGTCGACGCGATCCGGAACGTCCGCGGCGAGATGAACGTCCCCTACAAGGTGGCGCTCGAGGACGTCGAGGTCGGCGCGCTCGACCCGGCGTCGTCGGCCACGGTGCGTGAAGAGCTCGCGCGCATCGAGCGGCTCGCGAACGCGAAGGTGCGGATCGTCGCGGGTCCCCCGTCGAGGCGTCCCGCGTCCGCCGTCGCGGTCGGCAGCCTCTTCGAGCTGCGCGTCGGCCTCGCGGGTGCGATCGATCTCGCCGCCGAAGGGGCCAGGATCACGAAGGAAATCGAGAAGATCGAGGCGGACCTCGCGGGGCTGAGGAAGCGCCTCGACAACCCGGGGTTCGTCGCGAAGGCGCCGCCGGAGGTCGTGGAGAAGGACAGGGCCCGGGCGGATGAGCTCGTCGAAAAGATGAGCAAGCTCAGCGCGCATCGTGCGATGCTGACGGGCACCGCGGACGACACCGCCAGGAGGGATCCGATGGAGAACAACGAGAACACGAACCCGGGCGCGCCCGCGCCCACGAGCGAGAACCCGATCGTGCAGGCCGCGCAGAACGCCGTGGCCGCCGTGACCGACATGGCGAAGAACGCCGTGGAGGCGGGCTCCGAGGCCGTCGCGGCCGTGAAGAAGAAGATCGCGGCGCGGAAGCCGGCGAAGAAGGCCGCGAAGAAGGCGGCGCCGAAGAAGGCGGCGCCGAAGACGAAGGGCGCCAGGAAGGTCGCGAAGAAGAAGGCGGCGAAGAAGGTCGCCAGGAAGCCGGCGGCCAGGAAGCCCGCGAAGAAGAAGGCCGCCAGGAAGGCGAAGAAGCGCTAGCGCGGTCCGGTGGCCTGCGCCACCGGCAGCGGATCGGCATGTCGCTCCCGGCGCACGTCGAGCGGCTCATCGAGCTCGCGCTCGAGGAGGATCTCCTCCTCGGCGACGTGACGAGCGAGGCGACGATCGATCCCGCCGCGGCCGGTGAGGGCCGGTTCCTCGTGAAGGAGGAGCTGGTCCTCGCCGGGACCGCGGTCGCCTGCCGCGTCTTCCAGAAGCTCGGGGCGGAGTGTCGCTTCGAGCTCGAGGACGGCGCCCGGGCACGGCGCGGGGACCTCGTGGGCACCGCGCGCGGCCCGGTCCGCGCGCTCCTCGCCGCCGAGCGCACCGCCCTCAACTTCCTGCAGCGCCTCTCCGGCGTCGCGACCGCGACGCGCCGGTGCGTCGACGCACTCGCCGCAGGCGGCGCGAAGACCCGGCTCCTCGACACGCGCAAGACCACGCCGGGCTGGCGCACGCTCGAGAAGGCGGCGGTCCGCGCGGGCGGGGGCAAGAACCACCGCACCTCGCTCGGCGACGGCATCCTCGTGAAGGACAACCACGTCGCGGCCGCGGGCGGCGTCGCCGAGGCGGTCCGCCGCGCGCGCGCCAACGCCGGCGCGATGCTGAAGATCGAGGTCGAGGTGGTGGACCTGCCCGGGCTCGAGGCGGCCATCGCCGCCGGCGCGGACATCGTCCTCCTCGACAACATGGACGACGCCGCCATGGCCGAGGCCGTCCGGCGCGCCGCCGGCAAGGTGCTCCTCGAGGCCTCCGGCAACATGACCCTCGAGCGGCTGCCGCGGGTGGCCGCGACCGGCGTCGACTTCGTCTCGATGGGCGCGATCACGCACTCGGCGCGCGCGGTCGACGTCTCGTTCGAGCTGGGCTGAGTCCCTCGGCGTCTCCGCGCGGGCTTTCGCTGTCGGCATGCGTGTCCGCAGGAGCCAAACGGGCCTCCGCGACAGCGCTTGCTCGGACGGGTTTGAGACGGAAGAGATCGCCGGAACCGTGGCTGTTGCACGGCGGTGATCGCGCAGCAGGCCTGCGGACCATGTGCGCGTGACGACGTCGTGCGCTGCGCGCACGGCGCCGTCCCCGCGCGATGGTTCCTTGGCCTGCAATGCATCGATACTGGGGACGGGCGAGGTTCCGTCTCCAAGTCGCAGCATTGCAGGCCTAGAGATGTGGGCGTGTGACGGCATGGCGCGCGCAGCGCGCTGTGCCGTCACGCGCATCTCAATCGACGGCCTGCTGCCGCCGATCACCGCCATGGAACGGCAACGGTTCCGGCGATCTGTCCCGTCTCAAACCCGTCCGAGCAAGCGCCATCGCGGAGGCGCGTTTCGCCCCCACGGCACCGTTGTCCTTCGACCGTCACCTGTACACGTTCGCGACGATGGCCTCCGCCCACAGGCGGCGCCACTCCGACTCGCCGGCGACGCTCGGGTGGAGCCCGTCGCCGTCGGTGATGAAGTGCTGGTTCGCGGGCTGGCTGAAGAACGCGTACAGGTCCGGCCCGGCGATCCACTTCCCCGCGTAGGCGGCCTCGGCGAGCACCGCCGCGAGGTGCTGGTTGCGCGCCACGATCGTGGTCTGCTCCGCGTTCCAGGGCACGGTCGCCACCATCGGCACCTTCCCGGCCGCGAGGATCCGGTCGAGGCAGGTGCGGAACGCGGCCTTGAACGCGGCGACCTCGGTCGCGTCGTTCACCGAGTCGTTCGTGCCGTAGGCGAGGCCGACGTACCTGCCGGGGTGGAGCGGCAGGTCGTCGAGGAGCCGCTGGCGCGCGTCGGTGTCGTTCCCGGCGGGCGCGTCGCCGTCGTACTTGTCGTAGGTGATGCCCGCGCCCTCGACGACGGGGTGGTGCGCGCCCCCGGTCAGCGCCGCGACCCGGTCGGCGATCGAGGTGGAGGGGCTCGCCTCGGCCGCGTACTGCGTGATGGAGTCGCCGAAGATGACGAACGAGTCGGCGGCGCCGTTCGTCGCGTCGAGCACGTCCACCCGGCCGAGGCTCGTGTCGCCCGCGGTCACCCGCACGCGCAGCCAGCGGTCGCCGGCCGCCGAGAAGAGGTGCTGGCGGCTCGTGAGCGTGTTCTGGGCCGTGCCGGTGCGCGGGCTCGTCGAGACCGTCACCCGGGCGGTCCACGGGCCGGTCGAGGAGGGGGCCGTCTCGACCACGTAGGCGGCCGCCACGCCGGGCAGCCAGCCGCGGATGCTCGCGTCGTGGCTCTCGCCACCGTTGCCGTCGTTCTTCCAGAACAGGAGCACCTGCCCGCGCGCGGCGCCGAGGTCGAGCGCCTTCGCGCCGCCCGACGGCGCGCCGTCGTACGGGTCGGCGTGCGCGAGCAGCGCCATGGCGGCGGGCCCGCCGGCGCCGGCGGCCTTCACGGTCACGGAGGCGTCGCCGTGCACGGAGGCGTCGGCGACGCTGGTCGCGCGCACGTGGTAGGTGGCCTCGGTGGCGGGGGCGGAGTAGAGCCCGGCCGCGCTCACGCTGCCGCCACCCGCCTCCACGACCGACCAGGTCACGGCGGTGCTCGCGGCCGCGGCGGAGGCGCTGCGCGTCGGCGCGCCCTGACCGTCGGCGCAGCCGGCGAGGAGCGGCGCGATCGCCAGCAGGGCCAGGGAGAGGAGCCCCGTCAGGGCCCGAGGTCCACCGTTCATGCGACCGAGCGTGGGGCCGGTCGCGGGGTCGCGTCAACGCCCCTCAGGTCGAGGGGACGATGTAGGTCACCTCCGCGCCCCGCCCGGCGTGCTCCCCGGCGGCCTCCGGCCGGGGCGCGAGCTCGAGCGGCAGCCCGAACCGCGGGAACAGGTGCTCCACGTCGAGGAAGTGCGTCATCGCCCCGATCTTCCCGCCCCGGAGCTCCAGCACGACGAGCGACCAGGCGCGGTGGCCTCCGCCGGGGGTGCGCCGGTACTGGCCGAACGCCGGCAGCCCGTTCGCGCGGGTGGGTACGAGCCGCGAGCCGAGGCAGCCGATCCCGCGCCCGAGCATCCACGCCGCCACGTCCTGCGGGCCCTGGAGCCAGAGCGTGTACGGCGGCATCGAGAGCACCGCGTCCTCGCAGAGCAGGCGCGCGAGCGCCTCGATGTCGTAGCGCTCGAAGAGCTCCACGTAGCGGGCGAGGAGCGCCTCGTCCTCGGGCCCGATCCGGCCGGCGCCCTCCACGGCCGGCGCGCGCTCGGCGAGGGTCGCGCGCGCCCGCTGCAGCGCCGAGTTCACCGCGGCGACGGTCGTCGCGAGGGCCTCCGCGATCTCCGCCGCGCTCCAGCCGAGCACGTCGGCGAGGAGGAGGGCGGCCCGCTGCCGGGCGGGGAGGTGCTGCAGCGCCGCCACGAAGGCGAGCCGGATGCTCTGGCGGAGCGCGGCGCGCTCGGCGGGGTCGCCGTCGGCGGGGACGGCCTGCAGGTCGGGCACGGGCTCGAGCCAGTGCGTCCGCGGCCGCTCCACGAGCGTGTCGTCGACCGTGCCGGCGGGGCCGAGCCCCACCGGGCGCTCGCGGCGCCCGCGGTCGGCGAGGAGGTCGAGGCAGACGTTGGTCGCGATCCGGTAGAGCCAGGTGCGCAGCGACGCCCGGCCGTCGAACCGGTCGATGGCGCGGAGCGCCCGGATCATCGTCTCCTGGACGGCGTCGTCGGCCTCCGCGGGGGAGCCGAGCATCCGGTAGCAGTGCCCGGTGAGCACCTCCCGGTGGGCCTCGAGGTCGCGGACGGCGGCGGCGGTGGCGGTCATGGTGGGTCTCCCTCCGGGATGTACCCGCGGGCGGGCCGCAAATCATCGGTCCTCGCGCTTGACGGCCCTCGTGGGGAGTGCCTTTCATCGGGACCTCATGCCCGGCCCCGGGAGCAACTCCGAGTACGGCTCCGACCCCTCCTCCGGGAGCGGGGCGGGCCCCGGCAACTCCTCCGGCGGCAACGAGGAGCTCGTGCTCGCGTTCCTCGCGGAGGCGGGCGACGAGTTCGTCTCCGGGGAGGCGATCTCGGGCAAGCTCGGGCTCTCCCGGGCGGCCGTCTGGAAGCACGTCGAGGCGCTCCGCGGCCACGGGTACCGGATCGACGCGGTGCCCGCCCGCGGCTACCGGCTCGCGGCGGTGCCGGACCGGCTCACCCCGCTCGAGCTCAGGCCGCTCCTCAACACCCACGACCTCGGTCAGGAGCTCGAGACCCACCACGAGCTCGGCTCGACGAACGACCGCGCGAAGGAGCTCGCGGGGGAGGGGGCCGAGCACGGCACCGTCGTCATCGCCGAGACCCAGACCGCCGGGCGGGGCCGCCGCGGCCGCAGCTGGGTCAGCCCGCCCGGGAAGAACCTCTACTTCTCGGCGGTGCTCCGCCCCGACCTGTCGCCCGTCCGCGCCGCCGAGCTGACGCTCGTGACCTCGATCGCGATCTGCGAGGCCCTGCGCCACGCGGGGGTGCCGGCCGGCATCAAGTGGCCGAACGACCTGTACGCGTCGGGGAAGAAGCTCGGCGGCATCCTCACCGAGCTCGCAGCGGATCCGGACCGCGTCCAGTGGGTGGTGGTGGGCGTGGGCGTGAACGTCAACATGCGGCGGGAGGACTTCCCGCCGGAGCTCGAAGCCGATCGCCACGTCCGTCGCCATCGAGCGCGGCGGGCCCGCCCCCCGCGCGCTCTTCGCGGCGGCCTGCCTCACCGGGCTCGAGGAGTGGCTGGACGTCCACGCCGAGCGGGGCTTCGGGGCGATCCTCGACGCCTGGCGGGAGCGCACGGTCACCCTCGGCCAGCGCGTGATCGTGCGGGCCGACGAGGGGGAGTACGAGGGCGTGGCCGAGGACCTCGACCCGACGGGCGCGCTCCTCGTCCGGCTGGACGCCGCCAATCCGGCCGCGGCCGGGGCGGTGCGGCGGTTCGTGGCGGGGGACGTGACGCTCCTGCGGCCGCGTTGACCGCCAGGGTGGGCGAAAGTAGTCTCCGCCCGTGCTGCTCGCCATCGACGTCGGCAACACCAACACGGTCCTGGGCGCCTTCGAGGGCGACCACCTGCGCCAGCACTGGCGCATCGAGACGAGCCACACGCGCACGTCGGACGAGTACGGCATCCTCGTCCGGCAGCTCTTCCAGGTGGAGGGCCTGGACCCGGCCCGGGTGGACGCCATCGCGGTGTCGAGCGTGGTGCCGCCGCTGCAGCTCGCGCTCGAGCGGATGTGCGCCCGCTACTTCAACGCGGTGAAGCCGATGTTCGTCGGGCCGGGCGTGAAGACCGGCATGCCGATCCTCTACGACAACCCGCGCGAGGTCGGCGCCGACCGCGTCGTGAACGCGGTGGCCGCGTTCGAGAAGTGGAAGAAGGGGCTCGTCGTCGTGGACTTCGGCACCGCGACGACGTTCGACGCGGTCTCCCCGCGGGGCGAGTACCTCGGCGGCGCGATCTGCCCGGGGATCGCGATCTCGATGGAGGCGCTCTTCCGCAACGCCTCGAAGCTGCCGCGGGTCGAGTTCCTCCGGCCGCCCCAGGTGGTGGGCAAGAACACGGTCGCCTCGATGCAGAGCGGCCTCGTCTACGGCTACGTCGGCCTGGTCGACGGGATCTGCGACCGGATGGCGGCCGAGCTCGGGTTCGGGCCGACGGTCGTCGCGACCGGCGGGCTCGCCGCGCTCGTGGCGGGCGTGTCGAAGGCCATCACCGAGGTCGACGAGCACCTCACGCTGCAGGGGCTGCGGATCCTGCACGAGCGGAACCGGTGAGCGCGGCCCCGACCGCCTCCGGGAGCCCGGCCATGAACCCCGAGGGGAGGAGCCCAGGCGCGGAGGCCCTCGAGCGGGGGCTCGCGGCCTTCGTGGCGCGGTCGCTCGACCTCGCCCACGCCGCCTTCGAGCGGGCCCACCGCGCCAATCCCCGCGAGCCGCGCGCCATGAGCTGGTACGGCGTGACGCTCGTGCTCGTCGAGCGGAACTCGAACCTCGGCGTGCTCCTGTGCGACCAGGCGCTGCGCACGTCCGGGCCTTCCCCGGAGCTGCTCCTCAACGCCGCCCGCGCGCACCTCGCGCTCAACCAGCGCGAGCGCGCGGTGCGCCACGTGAAGCGCGGCCTCGACCTGTGGCCCGACGACGAGGCGCTCACCGCGGCGCGCCTCGCGCTCGGCCGCCGCTCGTCGCCGGTGCTGCCGTTCCTGCCCCGCGGGAACCCGGTCAACGTCTGGCTCGGGAAGCTCCGCCACCGCTGGCGCCAGCGCAGGGCACCCGTCCTCGAGCTCTCCCCGCTCTCGCTCGGCCTGGCCGAGCCCCGCCCCGCCCCGCCGGCCCCCTCCGCCGGAGAGGAAGCCTGAAGATGCCCGACCGTCCGCTGCCCCTCGACACGCTCCCGAAGCCGCTGCAGAAGCACGCGGACGAGAAGGCGCCGCCCCCGCTCCGGATGATGGGCGCGAAGGGACTCGTCCCCGCGGTCGCGCCGGACGACCTCGTCACGCTGCTCTACATGCTCACGTTCGACCCGGACGAGGGCGTGCGCACCACCGCCGCGAAGACCGCGGAGGGGCTGCCGGACAAGATCTGGGGCGTGGCGCTCCGCGCCGAGGACCTGAAGGGCCAGGTCCTCGACTGGCTCGCCGACCGCTTCGCCGCGAAGGAGCCGGCGCTCGAGCTCCTCCTCCTGAACCCGGCGACGCCCGACGAGACCGTCGCGCGGCTCGCGTCGGGGGTGTCGCAGAAGCTCGCCGACATCGTGCGGCAGAACGAGCTCCGGCTCCTGCGCCACGATCCCATCATCCGGGCGCTCTGCCAGAACCCGAACGCGCTCGCCTCGTCGATCGACGGCGCCTGCGACTTCTGCGTCCGCAACGGCCTCACCCTCCTCGACGTCCCCCAGCTCGTCGCCGCCCACCTCCGCGTGCACGGGGTCGACCCGACCGCGAAGCCGCCGGAGCCGGAGGAGACGGCGGAGGGGCTCCTCGCCCAGTACCAGGCGGAGCTCGCGCACGAGAAGGAGGAGGCGGCGGCCACCCCCGCCGAGAGCGCCGAGGAGGCGCAGAAGAAGCTCACCATCTCGCAGAAGGTCATGAAGATGACCGTCTCCGAGAAGGTGAAGCTCGCCACCATGGGCAACAAGGAGGCGCGCACGCTGCTCCTGCGCGACTCGAACAAGCTCGTGTGCCTGGCGGCGGCGACGAGCCCGCGCATCACCGACGGCGAGATCCTCTCGCTCGCCAACTCGCGCGTCATCCACGGCGAGGTCCTGCGCTACATCTACTCGAACCGCGAGTTCCTGAAGACCTACGCGATCAAGCTCTCGCTCGTGAAGAACCCGAAGGTCCCGCTCCCCACCGCGCTCAAGATGCTCCTCACGCTCCAGGAGCGCGACATCAAGGAGCTCTCCCGCGACCGCAACGTCCCGCAGACCATCCAGTCGCAGGCGAAGGCCTGGCTGACGAAGAAGGAGATGGCGTCGAAGACGAACGTGGGCGGGAAGCACTAGTGGCGGGGGCCCCGCCCGGCGACGGGACGGTCAAGGTCGGCCGGGCGATCTGGCTCTCGGCGGCGACGATGTCGTCCCGCGTGCTGGGGCTGCTCCGGGATCAGCTGTTCGCCGCGCTCTTCGGCGCGGGGCACCTGACCGACGCCTTCGTGGTCGCGTTCCGCATCCCGAACATCCTGCGCGACCTCTTCGCCGAGGGGGCGCTGTCCTCCGCGTTCGTGCCGACGTTCGCGGACGTCCGGCGGAACCAGGGGGACGGGGCCGCGCACCGGCTCGCCGACGTGATGACCGCGCTCGTGTGCCTCGTGCTCGGCACGCTGGTGCTCCTCGGGGTGCTCTTCGCCGACGGGCTGGTGGCCGCGCTCGCGCCTGGGCTCACGGCCCCGGACCTCGCGACCCGGCTCGCGCGGATCATGATGCCGTTCCTGCTCCTCGTCTCGCTGGCGGCGCTGGCGATGGGCATCCTCAACGCGCAGGGGCGCTTCACCGCCCCGGCGCTCGCCTCCACGATGTTCAACGCCGGCTCGATCGCCGCCGGCGTCGTCATCTGGCAGCTGGGCTGGCCTCCCGAGCGGGCGCTCACGGGCTGGGCGGTGGGGACGATGATCGGCGGCCTCCTGCAGCTCGTCATCCAGCTGCCGAGCCTCCAGGCCCAGGGCTACATCCCGAGGCCGCGCCTCGCGCCCCGCGACCTCGGCGATCCGTCGGTCCGGCGCATCGGGCGGCTCATGGCGGCCGCCGTGGTCGGGCTCTCGGCGACGCAGGTGAACGTGCTCGTCAGCACGTGGTTCGTGTCGCACCAGGAGGGCGGCGCGACCTGGCTCTCGAACGCGTTCCGGCTCATGCAGCTGCCGCTCGGCGTGTTCGGCGTCGCGATCGCCACGGTGGCGGGGGCCGGCATCGCCCAGCGCGTCGCCGCCCGGGACCACGCCGCGGTCCGGGAGATGGCGGGCTCGGCCATGCGCCTCGTCGCCTTCCTGAACGTGCCGTCCGCGGTGGGGCTCGCGGTGCTGGCGCTCCCCATCATCTCGATGATCTACGAGCACGGCCGGTTCGGCCCGGACGCCGCGCGCGGCACCGCGGAGGCGCTCGTCTTCTACGCGGGCGGGCTCTACGCCTACTCCGGCGTGAAGGTGCTCGCCCCCGCCTTCTACGCCCTCGACCGGCCCCGGATCCCCGTGGCCGGCAGCGTCGCCGGGATGCTCGCGAACGTCGTCCTCTGCGCCGGACTGTGGCCCGTGCTCGGCCACCGCGGCGTGGCGCTCGGCACCTCCGCCGCGGCCTGGGTGAACTACCTCGTGCTCGCGTGGTCCTTCCAACGGGTGCAGGGCTCCTTCGGCGGGCCCTCGCTCGTCCGCCAGCTCGGCCGCGTGCTCCTCGCGTCCGCGCCGCTGGCGGCCGCCTCGTGGGCCACGCTCGAGGGCGTGGCGAGGGGGTGCCTCGCGGCGGGGATCCACGGGGTGCCGCGCCAGCTGCTCGTCGGGCTCCTGCCGGTCCTCGCGGGCGTGCTCACGTACCTCGGCGCCGCGAAGGCGCTCGGGCTCCCCGAGCTCGAGGAGCTCCTCGGGGCGCTGCGCAGGCGCCGCGCGCGGCGCGCCTGACCTGCCGCGGGGCGATGGCCGCGGGCGCGGGCGCGCCCGCTCGCCCGGGGGCCTGTGGCCCGCGCGCGACGCTCCGTATCTTCCCCGTCGAGCGGGCTCGAGGCGGCCTGACGGGGAGAGCGATGGAGAACGGACACGGGGAGAAGGCGGGCGGCGGCCTGCCGGGCGACGTCGGAGCCCGGGTGGGCGAGGTGGGGCGGCGGATGGAGGAGCGGCTGGAGGACGTCCGCGGCTGGGCCGACGAGGCGGGCGAGAACCTTCGGGCGTTCGTCCGCGAGCAACCCGGCATCGCCATCGGCGTCGCCGCGGGGCTCGGCTTCGTGCTGGGGCGGATCTTCTCGAAGACCTGAGCGGAGGCACGGATGGCCGAGCGGACGGGGCTGGGGGTGGAGGACGCGGCGCAGGTGGGCGAGGCGCTGCGCTCGGTGGGCGACGAGGCCCGGGAGGCGATCGCGAGGTTCGCCGAGCGCATCGAGCTGTCGCGGCGGATCCGGGAGCAGCCGATGACGGTGCTCGCGGTCGCGGCCGGGGCGGGGTTCGTGCTGGGCGGCGGGCTCTGGCCGGCCGTGCGCCCGGTCGTGAAGGGGGCGTTCCGGGCGGCGATGTCGCCCGCGAACCTCCTGGCGCTCGCGGCCGCCATCGGCGCGATGCGCGCCGCGGACGACCGCGAGGACGCTGCGCCGGCGGAGGAGCCCGAGCCGACCGCGCACTGACTCGGCTGCTGCCCCAGGAGGGCGTGGAGAACTCGGCCGCGAAGGGGCGCGCGCTTGCGCCCTCGCCCGGCGGCCCCCACCTCGTGACCGCGAGGTGGCGCATGATGGACATCGGCCGGGGAACCGACGGGCGGATCGTCGTGACGGTGGACGGGAACTTCGACGCGCCGGCGGCGACCCGGCTCGCCGCCTGGCTCGCCGAGGTGCCAGGCGAGCGACCGGTCGTCGTCGACTTCACGCGGGTGCGGTCCGCCTCGGACCTGGGCATCGCCGCGGTCGCCCGCGGGCTGGCCGGGCGCGAGCGCCACCTCGCGGTGCGCGGGCTGACGCGCCACCACGAGCGGCTCCTGCGCTACTTCGGCGTGTCGCTCCACGACGCCGCGGCGCCGGACGACGCAGAGGAGGCCGTCTGAGCCCTCGCGGCGCGGGGCGGCGTCAGCTGCCCTGGCGCTCGGGGCGGGGCACCGGCGCGGGCGTCGCCACCGCCGACGCGGCCGAGCGGCGCTCGGCGGTGGGATCCGGCACCATGCCCTCGTCGAGGAGCTGGGACGCGATGGAGAGGGCCTTGCGGACCTTGTCGCGCACCTTCTCGTCGTTGCGGATCTTCTGGTAGGCCTTCACGACCCGGTCCTCGTGCTTCGCGGACGAGGCCTCGAGCTCGGCGATGCGCGCCTGGAGGGCGGCGCTCGCGGCGGGGTCGACGGCGGGATGCGCCTTCGCCTCGGCGAGCTCCGCGCGGGCCGCCTCGAGGTCGGCGCGCGCGGCGGCGAGCTCCGCGCGCAGCGCCTCGGCCTTCTGGGCGGCCTCGCGGCCGGCGGCGGCCTGCGCGTCGAGCTCGGCCTTCGCCGCGGCGGCGCCCTGGGCGGCCTCCTCGACGCGGCGCTGGGCCTCCGCGAGCCTGCGGTCGGCGTCGGACGCCTTGCGCTCGGCCTCCGCGGCGCGGCGCTCGGCCTCGGCGCGGGCGCCGGTGGCGTCCTCGGCGCGCCGCTCGGCGGCCGCGACGCGGGCCTTCAGCTCGTCGAGCTCCCCGGCCTCGGTGCGCAGCTGGCGGACCTCGGCCTCGGCCTGCTCGGCGCGGCGGTTGCTGCTCCCGACCTTGTCCTTGAGCTGGCGGACCTCGGACTCGCGGGAGAGGACCTCGGCGCGGGCGTCGGCGAGGTGCTCGCGGACCTCGGCGAGCTCGCGCTCGAGCCGCTCGGCCTGGCTCGAGGAGAGGGAGGCCACGGGCGCGGTCGGCTGCGTCGACTCGGCCGACCTGAGCGCCTGGCCGGGCCGGGGGAGGTCGAGGGCGGGGCCGGCGCGGGAGGAGCCGGGGATGGGCAGCGTCGGGCGGGTCACGACCGGGACGGGGGCGGGCGTCGGCGCCGCGGCGGGGCCGGCGCCCACGTCGTCGTCGAGCAGCTTCATCCCGGCGGCGCGGAGGAGGTCCACGTTCGCGGGGTGGATCGGCGGGAGGTCGTCGTCGTCGAGCGAGAGCGCGCTCGGCGCCGGGTGATCGTCGCGGTCGTCGCGGAGCGCCTCGAGCTCCGCCATCGGGTCGCGCGCGTCCTCCGGCGCCGCCTCGGCCGCGGCGTCCACGTCGTCGGCCCCGAGCGGACGGTCCATCAGCTCCGGGTCGAGGTCGAGCTCGAGCCCGAGCCCGCCGTGCGTGAGCGCCTCGTCGGGGTGGTCCTCCGCCGGCGCGTCGTGCCCGGCGGGGTGCTCGTCACCGAGCCCCATGAGCGAATCCAGGAACGCATCGTCCTCGTCGCGCGGGGGGGCCGCCGGGCGGGGATCCTCGCGCAGGTGAGGGGACTCGTCGCCGAGGGCGTCGAGGTCGAGCGACGGCATGCCGAGGTCGCCGCCGTCCTCGAAGCGCACCAGCTCCTCCTCGTCGGGGGGCGCGCCCGCCGGGCGATCGGGCAGCTCCACGAGGTGCTGCAGCGAGTCGATGAGCGTCTGGGGCGGAAAGGGCTTCAGGAGGTACGCGTCGGCGCGGACCTTCAGCTTCTGGTGGTCGGCGAAGCTCTTCTCGGTGGCGTCGGCGCTCGTGAGGACGAGCGGGATGGACCGGAGCGCCTCGTCCTTCTTGAGCTTCTGGCAGACGAGGTAGCCGCTCATGTCGGGCAGCTCGACGCACAGGACGATCGCGTCGGGGTGCTGGGAGGTCGCCCGCGCGAGCCCCTCCTTGCCCTCGCCCACGACCTCGGTCTCGTGCCCGGTCGCGGAGAGGACCCTGGCCAGCGAGGCCGCGAAGCTGGCGTCGTTCTCGATGAGGAGGATGCGTGCCATGTCAGGGGAGGCGCAGGTCCGCGAAGAGCGGTCCCGGGGCTCGGCCGCGATGTTACCGGCGTGCACCGGAACGAGTAAAGCCGAAGGGCCTACCCTGTGATCGGGACGCCCGCGGGCGGTATCGGCCGCTTGCCGGGGGCCCGCTCGCTCCTGCCCTAGCGGTGATCGGCCCGGGCGGCCCGCACGAGCTTGAAGAGGTCGCCCTCGTCGAGATCCGAGACGAGCGAGTAGACGATCTCGTCCTGGCGCCAGACCGCGACGTTGTAGCCCTTCGCGTTCGCGAGCCGGACCGTGTCCGGACCCACCTGGACCTCGCGGCCGGCCGTCCCGAACTTGCCGGACGGGTCGTCCACGATGAAGAGCCCGGCGTTGCCGCGCGGGAGCGCGTACCGGAAGTAGGCCGCCGGCCACTCGCGGAGGTGGGAGAGCCGCGCACCGATCATGCGCGCACCGCCGTCCTCGAGCTTGGGCGGGGTGGGCTTGAAGTCGAGCTTGCCGGTGAACCAGGCGGGCAGGGTGGCCTCCGCCATCGAGGCGGTGGTGACCTCGAGCGGGAGGTCGCGGTGGTGCTTCGCGATGGCCTCCTCGAGGAGCGTGTCGTCGGGGCGCATCGCGATCACGACGAGCGCGCCGGCGGCGCAGGCGGCGAGCGTCGCGAGGGGCACGGGCGCGAGCACGCGGCGCCAGAGCGGGCGGCGCTCCTTCGCGAGCGCGGTGACGACGCGCGCGCGCAGCGCGGGCGGCGCGACGCCTGCGGCGGCGCCGGGGCCCATGGCCTCCTTGAGCTTCGCGCGGGTGGCGAGGCGGAGGCGGGCGCGCGCGTCGGCGAGCGGGCGGCAGCGCGGGCAGGCCTCGAGGTGACGATCGACCTCGGTGCGGTCGCGGTCGTCGAGCTCGCCGTCGAGCCAGGCGTCCACCGAGCGCTCGAGCTCGGTGCAGTCCATCGCGGCGTTCAGGGGTTCGATCGACATGGCGCGGTCGTTCCCGTTCAGGCGGAGCGCCCCTTGCGCTTCCGCCAGGCATCGAGGTCGAGGGGAGCGCCGTCGTCGGCGCCGTCGTCGGAGACCACGCCCGAGTCGACCGCGTAGGAGGCGAGGGCCTTCTGCAGGAGGCGCCGCCCGCGGTAGAGCCGGCTCATGACGGTGCCCACCGGCACGTCCAGGATCTCGGCGATCTCCTTGTAGGAGAACTCCTGCAGGTCGGCGAGGATCACGACCATCCGGAAGTCGATGGGCAGGGAGTCGACGGCGCGGAGCACGTCGTCGGAGAGCAGGCGGTCGAAGAAGTACTGCTCCGGGTTCGCGGCGTAGTCGGCGGCGTCCCGGGAGACGAAGCGCTCGTGCACCGCCTCGCGCTCCGAACCCTCGACGATGGAGCGCTCCTTCACGGAGCGGCGATACCGGTTGATGAAGGTGTTCGTGAGGATCTTGAAGAGCCAGGCCTTGATGTTCGTGCCGCGCTCGAACTTGTCGAAGAACCGGTAGGCGCGCAGGAACGTGTCCTGCACGAGATCCTCCGCGTCGCGGTCGTTCTTCGTGAGACGCAGCGCCGCCGAGTAGAGCGGGTCGAGGTGGCGCAGGGCCAGCGCCTCGAACTCCTCGCGCGTCAGGTCGTTCTGCCGAAGGTCGAACATCAGGTTCCCCGATGACTCGTGCACTGCCGCGCGGACTCCAGCGCCGCGATCGATCGTTACTACCTTGCGCCCCGCCGCCGCGCCAAGCGAACCCCCCGCTCTTCCGGGAGAAACAGCCGCCCGCCCGGTAGATTCCCGGCCGGACGCCGGGCGGACCGTCCAATCGGGGTGCCGGGGGGCGAAGGCCCGGAACCCGAGGAAATTCAAGCTGTCAGCGGGTGGGGTCCAGCTTCCCTCGAGACCGGCCACCACCTTCGTGAGCCCGAGCCTCCGTGGTAAGACCCCGCCGACCGATGCTGCGCCTCCTCTTCGCCGACGACCGCGGGGTCGTCTACGACCACCCCGACCTCCTCGCGGCCGTCCGCTCGGGCGGCGAGACGCTCCTCCCCCGGGAGCGGCCGCTCGCACTGCCGGAGGGCGCGACGCTCACGTACCTGCCGGGGCGCCGGCCCGTCGGGATCGATCCCGGGACCGGCGCGCAGGTGGTGCTCAGGGAGGCCCGGGTCGGGCGGCGCCGCTTCGTCCCGCACGCGGTGGGCGCAGCCCTGCCGCCCGGCTTCACCCGCACCTTCCTGCCCGCCGCCGCGCGCCCGCCGCTCGCGACCGCCGCGGAGGCGCCGGTGCTCCCGCAATGGGCGTACACCGCGGCGGCGCTCGGCCCGGACGGCCCCGCGGTCTGGGCGCTCCACACCGACCGGCGCGGCCACTGGAGCCCGGCGTCGCACTCGACCTCGGACCTGCCGGCGCTCGTCGAGCGGACGCTCGCCGAGACGCCGAACCCGATCTACCGGCAGCTCGCGCGCTGCGCGCTCGAGTGGCGCTGCTTCACCGCGCAGAACACCTTCTACGCGCGCGACGAGGGGGCGATCCCGTCGTCGGCCTCGTGCAACGCCTCGTGCGTCGGCTGCCTCTCCGAGACGCAGGAGGGGATGCCGCCCTCGTCGCACGAGCGCATCCCGCGCGCGCCCACCGCGGCCGAGATGGCCGAGGTCGCGCTCCGGCACCTCCGCCGCGCCCGCGGGAAGCTGATGGTGAGCTTCGGCCAGGGTTGCGAGGGCGAGCCGCTCACGCGCTGGAAGGAGCTCGAGCGGGCGATCCGGCTCGTGCGTGCGGAAACGTCGAAGGGCTCGATCCACGCGAACACGAACGGCTCGCTCCCCGACGCGCTCGGGAAGCTCTGCGACGCCGGGCTCGACTCGGTGCGCATCTCGCTCAACTCGGCGCACGAGGACCTCTACCGGGCCTACTACCGGCCCACCGGCTACGGCCTCGCCGACGTGTTCCGCTCGATCCGGACCGCGAAGGCGCGCGGCGCGTACGTGGCGCTCAACCTCCTCACGTTCCCCGGCGTCACGGATCGCGCGGGCGAGGTCGAGGCGCTCGCCGCGCTCGTCGCGGACGCCGGCGTCGACCAGATCCAGACCCGCCCGCTCGCCATCGATCCCGACGTCTACTGGGCCATCGCCGCGGACCGCGGCGGGCGGGGCCCCGCGCTCGGCATCGCGGCACTCGTGCGCGCGCTCCGGGCGGCCCGGCCCGGGCTCGTGGTCGGAAACTTCTCGAGGGCGCGCACCGAGCGCGCCCGGCCCCAGCGGTCGGGCCGACCCGCGCCGGGGCCCGGCGAGGCCGGCAGGCGCGGCAGGGCCGGCGAGGCCGCCGCGACCAGGAAGGCACGGAGATGAGCGACGTCCCCCAGCTCGCGCTGCAGGAGGATCTCGTCCGGCACCTGCGGGCGGGCCACCCGTGGGTGTTCAGGAAGGCCATCGAGCGCGCGCCGAAGGGGCTCGCCGCGGGCACCATCGTGGACGTGACCGAGGGCGGCCGCTTCGTCGCGCGCGGCTACCTCAATCCGCACTCCGCCATCACGGTGCGCGTGCTCACCCGCGAGCCGGCCGAGGCGGTCGACGCCGCGTTCTGGCGGCGGCGCATCGCGCGGGCCCACGCGCTGCGGGCCGAGCTCGTAGAGGGCACGACCGGGTACCGCGTCGTGCACGGCGAGTCCGACGGCCTGCCGGGCATCGTCGTGGACCGGTACGACCGCTTCCTCGTGATGAAGCTCTACTCGGCGGGGCTCACGCCGCACCGCGGGGCGATCGTCGAGGCGCTCCGCGCGGAGGTCCCCGGGATCGCCGGCGTCTTCGGGCGCGACGAGATCGGGCGCGACGACGCGGACGACGGCGGCGGCGACGAGAAGGGCTCCGGGAAGGTGCTGTGGGGCGCCGAGCCCCCGGAGCAGATCACCATCGACGAGCACGGGATGAAGGTGCTCGTGGACGTGCGGCGCGGGCAGAAGACCGGGTTCTTCCTCGACCAGCGGGAGAACCGGCGGATGGTGCGCGAGCTCGCGCGCGGGCGCGCCGAGGCGCTCAACCTGTTCGGCTACACCGGCGGCTTCTCGGTGGCGGCCGCGCTCGGCGGCGCGAAGCACGTCGTGACCGTCGACGTGGACGCCGACGCCATCGCGCTCGCCCGCGAGAACTTCAAGGTGAACGGCCTGCAGATGGCCGACCACGCGTTCGCGACCGAGGACGCGTTCGAGATCCTCGCGCGCTACAAGCGGGAGGGGCGGCGGTTCGACCTCGTCGTGTGCGACCCGCCCGCGTTCGCGAAGTCCCAGAAGGCGGTGGAGGGGGCGCTCGCCGGCTACGCGTCGCTCAACCGGGCCGCGCTCGCGGTGCTCTCGCCGGGCGGGCTCCTCGTGACCGCCTCGTGCTCGGCGCGGGTCTCGGCGGAGCAGTTCACCGACGCGGTGAAGGAGGCCGCCTTCAAGGCGAAGGTCGACCTCCAGCTCGTGCGCGAGACGCGCCAGCCGCCCGACCACCCGGTGTCGCTGCAGTTCCGGGAGGGGCGCTACCTGAAGTGCCTCGTGCTGCGGCGGGGGTAGGTCTTCCTAGATGGCGTCGGACGGGATGGGCGTGAAGTTCGGGTCGCACGCCTCCATCTCCTCGCGCACGACCTTCGCGAGCGTCCCCGCCGCCTTCGCCTTCACGAGCTTCTCGAGCGCGGGGATCTTCCCGACCTCGTCGCCCTTGCGCGCCGTCTGGTAGGACGCGATCGCGCTCTCGAGCCCGGCGATCTGGACCTTGATCCAGTCGGCCTTCTCCCGGTCCGGGTAGTGTTCGACGAGGTACGCCGACATCCCGAAGAGCGACTGCACCCAGAACGCCCGGCCCTCGTACTGACCCTCGATGAGCCCGTACAGCGGGCCGGGGCAGTACCGGATGTTCACGTCCGGGACCTCGTCGATCCAGGTCATGAGCCACACCCGGTCGTTGTCGGCGCTCTTCGAGAAGGGGACCTTCTCGAGGCGCCGGGTGATCTCGACGACGCGCCGGCGCTCGGCGACGGTGGACGGCCCGCGCTTCTGCTCCTGGGCGGAGGCCAGGGCGGGGAGGGCGAGGGCGGCGGCGAGGGACAGGGCGATGAGGGTGCGGTTCACGGGTCCTCCGGATCTCGGCTCCATCCGACCATGTACGGCGCCTGGTGTCGATCTGCACGTCGAACGGCCGAGGTCCCGGTAGGATTCCGGCGATGGTGCTCGCCGGCCAGTTCCTCGAGCGCCCCGCGCTCGTCGCCGCCGACGGCGGCGCGCTGGTCCTCGAGGGGCTCTTCCACCGCGGGTCACGCCGACCCGCACTGCTCGTCTGCCCGGCGCCGGGGCCCGGGGGTGGCATGGACGCGCCCGCCGTCGCGGAGCTCGCCTGGGCCGCGGCGCGCGCGGGACACCCGTCGCTGCGGTTCCAGCACCGCGGGGTGGGCGCCTCGCAGGGGACGGCCGACCCGGCCCGCGCGCTCGACGACGCGCGCGCGGCGCTCGCCCACCTCGAGGCCTCCGCGCGCGGGCCGGCGGCGATCGCGGGGGTCGGGGCGGGTGCGGCGACGGCGCTCGCGCTCGCCGCCGAGGCCGGGCCGGGGCGCTGCGCGGGGGTGGCCCTCGTGGCGCCCGCGGGGGTGCCAGCCGGGGCGCTCCCCGGAGGTGTGCCGGTGCTCGTCGTCCTGCCCGAGCGCGGCGCGGCCGCGGGGCCCGAGGGGCTCCGGGCGGTGCTCGGCGCGGCCGCCGCGGTGGAGGTGGTGCCGGGCGCGGACCCGACCTGGTCCGCCGGGTTGCCACGGGTGGGGCGGGAGGTGGTGGAGTGGATGGGGCGGCTGTGAGGCCCGCCCCCGGGCGCGCCGTCAGCTCCGCGCGCAGGGCCGCGAGGCGGCCCGGAGACGAGGGGCGAACCAGGCTATCGCCGGAGCAGCGCGAGCGCCGCGAGCGCGAGCGCGCCGGCAGGGACCGCCAGCCGGAGCGCGAGGGGCACGCGCGCGAGCCGGAACGGGCCCGGAGGCGACGCCGGATCCCGGGGCGCGAGCGGGTCCTGCGGCGGGGGCAGCGTGGCCGCGGCGCGCGCGAAGGCGACGAGCACGGGCACGAGCACGGCGAGGCCGAGGACCAGGGTCGCGAGCAGCGGGCCGGCCTGCGGCGGGGCGGCGGCGACGTCGCGCGCGCCGGCCTCGTCGGCGTGCACGAGCGCCCAGGACACGACCGCGTTGTTGCCGGCGTGGGCGGC
Organism: Anaeromyxobacteraceae bacterium; assembly: GCA_047602405.1. GTDB lineage: Bacteria > Myxococcota > Myxococcia > Myxococcales > Anaeromyxobacteraceae > Anaeromyxobacter. The sequence goes on along the minus strand of JASGHJ010000002.1, from coordinate 2,528,482 downwards.
CACCGCGGGCCAGAGGGAGCCCCCGCGCACGGCGAGCCAGCCGAAGAGGACGCCGAGGCCCACCAGGCCGACGAGGAGGACCGGGTTGAGGTGCGTGACCGCGAAGAGCGCGGCGGAGATCGCGATGGCGGCGCCCGGGCCGCGCCGCAGGCGGAGCGTGCGCAGGAGGTAGCCGCGGAAGGCGACCTCCTCGCAGAGCGGCGCCGCGATGGAGGCGGTGGCGGCGATGGCCCAGCGCTCCCAGGCCGGGCCGCGGAAGTGCTGGGCGACGTCGAAGGACTCGAGCCACGCGGGCGGCACCACCCGGACGACGCCCGCCTGCAGCACCACCGCGAGCAGCGTCCCCGCGGCGCCGGCGAGCCCGCCGAGCACGAGCAGGGCGGGCTCGGTGCGGCCGAGCCCGAGGTAGGCGCGGAGGCGGAGGCCGGAGCCCGCGGTCGCGACGAGGGCCGGGACGAGGAACACGAAGAGCTCGGACCAGAGGAGGCCGCCGAGCATGCTCGAGCCCTGGGCGAGGCCCGCGAGCGGCATGAGCAGGAACACGGTCAGGAAGAAGAGCGAGGCGCTCTTCCGCGGCGGGCCGGCGGGAGGGGCGGCGGGCGACGGCGCGGGGGCGGGGGGTGAGGCGGTGGCACCCGGCGTCTCGGTGGGCCCGGGCGGCGCGGGCGTCTCGGGCTCGGGACCGTCCACGGCGCGGCAGCATGACACCGGCCACCCCGGCCTGGAAAGGGCACGCGGCGGGCAAACGGGTAAGATGCGCGCCATGCGCTTCCAGAACCGGACCGTGATCGTGGCCGTGGGCGGCGGGATCGCCGCCTACAAGGCCTGCGAGGTCGTGCGACTGGTCGTGAAGGGGGGCGGCACCGCGCGCGTGGTGATGACCCCGGCGGCCACGCGGTTCGTCCAGCCCCTGACGTTCCAGGCGCTCTCCGGCGGCCCGGTGCTCACCGACCTCTTCGACCCGGCGTTCGACCTCACGTACGGGCACCTCGCCTACGCGCGGGCGGCCGACCTCGTCGTGGTCGCGCCGGCCACCGCCGACCTCATCGCGCGGGCGCGCGCCGGCATGGGCGACGACGCGGTCACGACCACGCTCCTCGCGGTGCGCTGCCCGGTCCTGCTCGCGCCGGCGATGAACACGCGGATGTGGCAGAACGCGGCGGTGCAGGAGAACCTGCTCGCGCTGAAGGAACGCGGGTACCACGTGGTCGGGCCCGGGGCGGGCGAGCTCGCGGACGGCGACGTGGGGGAGGGGCGGCTCGCGGAGCCCACCGACATCGCGCTCGCGGCCTCGCGGCTGCTCGGCAACCTCGACCTCTCCGGTCGGAAGGTGCTCGTGACGGCCGGGCCGACGCGCGAGCCGATCGATCCCGTGCGGTTCGTCACGAACCCGTCGTCCGGCAAGATGGGCTACGCCGTCGCGCGGGTGGCCGCGCGGCGCGGGGCGGAGGTCGTGCTCGTGACCGGGCCGACCGCCCTCGAGCCGCCCGGCGGCGTGAAGCTCGTGCGGGTCGAGACCGCCGAGCAGATGTCGAACGCGGTCGAGGCAGCGTCGGAGGGCGTGGATCTCTTCGTCGCGGCCGCGGCGGTGTCGGATTACCGCCCGCGGGTGGTGGCGGCGCAGAAGATCAAGAAGGGGGAGGGGGAGGAGACCCTCGTCCTCGCGCGCACGCCGGACATCCTCGCGCGGCTCGGGGAGCGCCACGCCGGGACGCCCGACGCCCCCGTCATCGTCGGCTTCGCCGCGGAGACGACCGACGTGATCGCGAACGCGCGCGAGAAGCTGAAGCGCAAGCGCTGCGACCTCGTGGTCGCGAACAAGGTCGGCCAGCCCGGCGCCGGGTTCGGCGCCGACACGAACCGGGTGGCGCTCGTGTCCGCGAGCGAGCTCGCCGAGATCGAGGGCCCGAAGGAGCGCGTGGCGGAGTCGATCCTGGACTGGATCCTGCCCGTGCTCGACGCGCGGAGGCCGAAGGCTTGAGGTCGCCGCCGCCGGCCTGGGCGCTCGCGGCCGGGCTCCTCGTCGCGACGGCCGCGCTCTACGCCGGCGTCCGCGGGCAGGCGTACGTGGTGGTCGACGACCTCACGTACTACGCCCGGAACGCGCGGGTGCTCGAGGGGCTCGGCGGCGCGAACGTGCGGTGGGCGTTCGGGACGTTCTACCTCGGCAACTGGCACCCGCTCACCTGGCTGTCGTACCTCGCCGACGCCGAGCTCTTCGGCCTCGACGCGGGCGCGCAGAAGCTCGAGAACGTCGCGCTGCACGCGGCGAACGCGGCGCTCCTGTTCGCGCTCCTGCGCGCGGCCACCGGGAGCACGTGGCGGAGCCTGCTCGCCGCGGCGCTCTTCGCGCTGCACCCCCTGCGCGTCGAGTCGGTCGCGTGGGTGTCGGAGCGCAAGGACGTGCTCGCGGGCGCGCTCTGGTGGACGACCGCGCTCGCGTGGGTGGCGTGGACGCGGCGGCCGTCCTGGTGGCGCTACGCGCTCGCGGCGCTGGCGTTCGCGCTCGGGCTCATGGCGAAGGCGATGCTCGTGACGCTGCCCGCGGCGCTCCTGCTGGTGGACGCGTGGCCGCTCGGGAGGATCGGGCCGGGCGGGATCGTGGCGCGGGTCGCCGAGAAGTGGGCCCTGTGGCTGCTCGCGGCCGCGGGGGCCTGGATCGCGTTCCAGGCGCAGGCCGCGGGCGGGGCGGTGAACGACCTCGTGGTGTTCGGGCCGGCCGCGCGCCTCGGCGGCGCCGCGCTGGGGGCGGCGGCGTACCTCGGGAAGCTCGTCTGGCCGGTCGGGCTCGCGGCGGCGTACCCGCACCCCGCGCTCGCGCCGGGGGGGCTCGTCGCCTGGAAGGTCGGGCTCGCCCTCGCGGTGCTGGTGGGCCTCGGGGCGCTCGGGTGGTGGCAGCGCGCGCGGCGCCCCTGGCTCGCGTTCGGGTACGCGTGGTTCCTCGTGACGCTGCTCCCGGTCGCGGGCCTGATCCAGGTCGGGCTGCAGGGGATGGCGGACCGGTACACGTACGTGCCGCTCGTCGGCCCCGCCGTGGCGATCGCGTGGAGCGCCGGGGAGCTCGCGGCGCGGTCGCAGGCGTGGCGGCGCGGGGTGGTGGCCGCCGCCGTCGGGTGCCTCCTCGTCCTCGCCACGCTCACCGTGCGCCAGGTCTCGACCTGGGAGGACAGCTTCACGGTGTACGGCCACGCGCTGCGCGTCACCGACGACAACTACCTGGCGCTGAAGGCGCTCGGCGCCGCCCACGGCGAGGCGCGGCGCCCCGAGGCGGCGTTGCCGCTGCTCGAGCAGGCCGTGGCGCTCATGCCGAGCGACGCGCACGCGTGGATGAACCTCGGCCTGTGCCAGGCGATGCTCGGCAAGCCGGGCGAGGGCCTCGCCTCGCTGCGCCGCGCCGCCGCGCTCCGCCCCGGCGACGACGCCATCTGGTTCAACCTCGGCCTGACCGCCGCGCTGTCCGGGGCTCCGAAGGAGGCCCAGGCGGCGCTCCAGCGGCTCCGGGCGCTCCGCTCGCCCCTCGCGGAGACCCTGGAGCCCGCGCTGTCTTCCCCCTGATCCCCCCCTGCCCCAGAGGTCCGCCGATTGGACGGTGGTCCGCGGAACGGCCGGCGTGCGGGTGGCGGGGACCTGGGAATCCAGGGAGTTGGGAGCGGCACGGTGCGTGGAATGCGGGGGAGGCCATGACCGCTCCCCGCCAGAATCCTTCCGGGCAAGACCTACCTGTTCACCCGCCGTTGCCTGCACCGCCTCTTCCTCCTCGTGCCCTCCGTGCGGCTCAACAACGCCTTCGGCTACCTCCTCGCCGTCGCCGCCCGGCGACACAAGATCGAGCTTCACGCCTGGTGCGTCGTCTCCAACCACTACCACCTGATCCTCTCCGACCCCTTCGCTCAGCTCCCGCGCTTCGCCCAGGAGCTGAACATGAACCTCGCGCTCTTCCTCAACACCCTCCACGAACGCTTCGAGTCGGCCTGGGCGCCCGGCAGCTACAGCGCGGTCTCGCTCGAGGACGAGGGCTCCGTCATCGCGAAGGCGGCCTACACGCTCGCGAACCCGGTCGCGGCCGGCCTCGTCGAGCACGGCAGCCACTGGCCCGGGCTCTGGTCCTCGCTCGAGGAGCTCGGCACGGGGCGCGAGTACGAGCGGCCGGAGATGTTCTTCTCGAAGGACGGGAACATGCCCGACAGCGCCGTGCTCGCGCTCGTGCCGCCGAAGGGCTTCTCGGCGGCGCGGTACCGCGAGTCGGTGAAGGGCGCGCTCGCGGCGCTCGAGAAGCAGGCGGCGCGGACCGAGGATGGCGAGCGGCGCAAGTTCGCGGGGCTGCGGCGGGTGCTCCGGCAGCGGTGGTGGCAGCATCCGGCCGGGAAGGAACCGCCGAGCAAGCTCAACCCGAAGATCGCGGCGTCCGACCGGTGGAAGCGGATCGAGGCGCAGCAGCAGCTGAAGGCGTTCCAGGACGCGTACCGCAAGGCCTTCGAGCTGTTCCGCAAGGGCATGTGGAACGTCGTGTTCCCGCCCGGCACCTGGGCCATGGGCGCCGTGCTCGGCGCCGCCTGCGCCCCGCCTGTCTAGCGCGGGCCGTCCCGACCTCCGAAACTCACCGACTGCTCCGGCGGCGCCGGAGTGGTCTGCCTCCGTTTCACCGCGAAGCAGTGTCGAAAGCGGCGGCGCAAGCCGGCTCGTCGAAACTGCGCGAGCACGACGGCCAAGAACCGGCGCTTACACGGGCTCCGGGACCCCTGCCGGCCCCGCCCTAACCCTGGAAACGGGGGAGCCTCTGGGGTTGGGGGGGAGGTCAGGGGGCCGAAGGGGGCGCGAACGCCAGCCCGCTACGCCGCGAGCTTCGCCAGCGACGGCGGGAGCACGAGCTTCCCCTGGATCGCCCGCCGGAAGCTCTCGCGGGTCTCCGCGGCGATCTCGTGCGCGTCCCCCGGCGCGATCAGCCGGCGCGCCAGGCGCTCCGCGAGCTGCTTCCTCAGGTCCCCGGCGAGCTTGATGTTGCGCCCGCCGGTCGCGTCGGCCCGCGCGGCGGGCGAGCGCTCGCCCTCGTTCAGCATCCCGGCGATCGCCTCCACGACCATCGCGTTCGTCTCGTCCACGAGGTCCTGCTCGAGCGGCAGGTTCCGCTCCGGCGCGAGCACCGAGCGCGACACGTGGTGGAACCGAGACATCCGCGCGCTCGCGACCAGCCCCCGGAACAGCTGCCGCGACACGCCGAACGGGATCACCGACGAGCCGGCCAGCGTCCGCGCGAGGAAGTCGTCATGCCCGCGGATCGCCCGCGTGGACACCTGCCGGGCGAGCCGCGAGAGGTCGCGGTCCATCCGCTGGTCGTAGCGGAGCTCCCAGTAGGCGTGGCGCGTGTTGGACTTGTGGAACGACGCCACCGTCTTGAAAGGCACGTAGTAGTTGTGCGCGACCGTGTCCGCGGAGAGGTGCGCGAGGAACCCGAGCGCGAAGGCCTGCTCCGCTCCCGGGCGCGCCTGGCGGAACACGTTGAAGCCGACCTTCCAGTTGTGACAGTGGTACAGGTACCGCGCCATGTTCTTCCCGACGACGATGTCCGCCGCGAGCGAGCCGTACAGGAACTCGTTGCCGAAGTCCTGGAGCACGCTCCGCATCGACGGCGTCGCCGCGCCGAGGTTGGCGAGCGTCTGCGCCGAGAAGGAGAGGTGCGCGAGCGGCCCCCACGCGTGGGCCTCCGTCGGCACGAGGAGGACGAGCAGCGCGAGGGCTGCGAGCGGCACGGTCACGAGCAGGCGTCGGGTCATCGGAGGCATCCGGATTCTAGTTTCCGCATCCACCCCTCTGCAAACCTCCATGCCAGCAGGGCCTGTCCTGCCCTCGGGGGGGATGTGAGCAAGGGGACACAGCGCCTCACGCCCGAGCTCGCGGCCGTGGCCGCGGAGGCCGCGCGCCACCTCGGCTGGCTGGCGTCCGCGGGTGTGGCGGAGATCCCGGACCCCTCGTCCGTCCAGGTACCTGCGCCGCCCCCGCCCGCGCCGCCGCCCGCCGAGCCTTCGCCCACCTCCGCGCAGCCGGTCGGAGCGCCGCGCACCGACCCGGTCCGTCCGCCTCCAACGCGGGCTGTCCCCGGGGCGACCCACCCGGCTGCGACGACCCCCGCGGCCGCCGGCGCCTCCGCGCTCACCGACAAGGGCTGCGGCAGCCCCGCGCTGCTCGAGCTCCGCGCCGGCCTCGGCGAGTGCCAGCGCTGCAAGCTCGGCGCGACGCGCACGAAGCTCGTCTTCGGCACCGGTAACCCGCAGGCCGAGCTCATGTTCGTGGGCGAGGGCCCCGGCGCCGACGAGGACGCGCAGGGCGAGCCGTTCGTCGGCAAGGCCGGCCAGCTCCTCACGAAGATGATCGAGGCGATGGGCTACGCGCGCGGCGACGTCTACATCGCGAACGTCGTGAAGTGCCGCCCGCCCGGCAACCGCAACCCGGAGCCGGACGAGATCGAGGCCTGCGAGCGCTACCTGCGCGCGCAGATCGACGCCATCCGCCCGAAGATCATCGTCGCGCTCGGCAAGTTCGCGGCGCAGACGCTCCTGCGCGACACGACGCCCATCACGAAGCTCCGCGGCCGCTGGTCGAGCTACGAGGGCGTGAAGCTCATGCCGACCTTCCACCCCGCCTACCTCCTGCGCAGCCCGGAGGAGAAGAAGAAGGCCTGGGAAGATCTGCAGCTCGTCATGAGGGAGCTCGGCAAGTCCCCGCGGAGGCCCGAATGAGCACGCTCACGCTCGCGTACCCGAGGCGCGCCGGCCGCCTGCTCGCGGCCCTCCCGGCCGTCGCGCTCGCCCTCGGCGCCCTCGCCGGCGATCCGGCGCCCGCTCCCGACGGGCCGCCCCGGGTCCTCTCGGTCACCGTCCACGACGCGATCACCGGCGGCACGGCCGAGTTCCTGAAGGCGGCGTTCGAGAAGGCGAGGAACGAGCGGTTCGCGGCGGTCGCCATCTCGCTCGACACCCCGGGCGGCGCGCTCGACGCGACCCGCGAGATCGTGCAGGCGATGCTCGAGAGCCCGGTGCCGGTCCTGGTCTGGGTCGGCCCCGCGGGCGCGCGGGCCGGCTCGGCGGGCGTGTTCCTCACCCTGGCCGCCGACGTCGCGGCGATGCACCCGACCTCCAACATCGGCGCGGCCCACCCGGTGCTCGGCGGCGGGCAGGACATCGAGCAGTCGGCCGGGAAGGACATGGCGAAGAAGGTCGAGAACGACACCGCCGCCTTCGCCCGCTCCATCGCCGAGGCCCGCGGGCGCTCGCAGGACTGGGCCGAGAAGGCGGTCCGCGAGAGCGTGTCGGTGACCTCCACCGAGGCCCTGAAGCTCAAGGTCGTCGACCTCGTCGCCGACAGCCTCGACGACGCGCTCGCGAAGGCCGACGGCCGCACCCTCCGCGCCTCCGGCACCGGGAAGCGCACCCTCGCCCTGAAGGGCGCGCTCGTCATCCCCTTCGAGCAGACCATCCGCCAGCGCCTGCTCTCGTTCCTCGCCGACCCGAACGTCGTCGGCCTCCTGATGATGATCGGCACGCTCGGGATCGCGATCGAGTTCTACCACCCGGGCCTCATCTTCCCGGGCGCCGCGGGCGCCCTCGCGCTCTTCCTCGCGTTCCTCGGCTCGCGGCTCATCCCGGTGAACGTGGGCGCCGTGCTCCTCGTGATCATCGGCGTCGGCCTGCTCGTCGCCGAGGCCTACCTCACGACGCACGGCATCGCCGGCCTGGGCGGCGCGGTCTGCGTCGTCCTCGGCATGCTGTTCTTCATCGACAAGGCCTCGCCCGACTACCACTTCGATCCCGGCGCGCTCGAGGTCTCGCCCTGGGTGGTCTGGCCGACGCCCATCGCGATGGCGGCCGTGCTGCTCTTCCTGGGCTGGAAGGTCGCGGCGGTCCGGCGCCAGCCGCTCGCGCTCGGCGCCCCGGCGCTCGTCGGCGCGTCCGCCGAGGCGCTCTCGGAGGTCGGCCCGGGCGGGGGCGAGGTCTTCCTGCACGGCGAGTACTGGCGGGCCCGCAGCGCGGCGCCGCTCCCGAAGGGGACCCGCGTGCGCGTCGAGTCGGTCGACGGCCTCGTCGTGAACGTGGTGGCCGAAGAGCGGCCCAGCGGGTAGAACGGTCGGACTCGAAGGCAGAAGGCAGGTCCACTGGAGGCACCCGACATGCTCTCGATCGGCATCCTCGTCCCCGTCGTCCTCCTCGTCCTCCTCATCCTCTCCGGCGTCCGGATCGTGAACGAGTACGAGCAGGGCGTCGTGCTCCGGCTCGGGCGGTTCGCGGGCGTCCGCACCGCGGGGCTCAACCTCATCGTCCCGTTCGTCGACCGGCTCATCGTCATCGACATGCGCGTCACCGCGGAGCAGGTCCCGCCGCAGGACGTGATCACCCGCGACAACGTCTCCGTGAAGGTGAACGCGGTCATCTACTTCCGCGTGCTCCAGGCGGACCGGGCGTTCCTGCAGGTGACCGACTTCCTCTTCGCGACGAGCCAGTTCGCCCAGACCACGCTCCGCAGCGTGCTCGGCCAGGTGGAGCTCGACGACCTCCTCTCCCAGCGCGACAAGATCAACCGCCAGCTCCAGGAGATCATCGACCGCCACACCGAGCCGTGGGGCGTGAAGGTGACCGCGGTGGAGGTGAAGCAGGTCGACCTCCCCGACGAGATGCGCCGCGCGATGGCGAAGCAGGCCGAGGCGGAGCGCGAGCGCCGTTCGAAGATCATCGCGGCCGAGGGCGAGCTCCAGGCCTCGGAGAAGCTCGGCGCGGCGGCGGACGTCATCGCCCGCTCGCCCGGCGCCCTGCAGCTGCGCTACCTGCAGACGCTCGTCGAGATCTCCGCGGAGAAGAACTCCACGATCATCTTCCCGCTGCCGATCGATCTCGTGAAGCCGTTCATGGACCTCGCGGGCAAGCTCCCGCAGCTCACGGGCTCGGCTCCGCAGAAGTAGGCGCGGCGCCGGGCCGGAGCAGGGGCTCGACCGCACGGCGCGTTCGCCAGACCGCCGGCGCGCACGCCCCGCGTGGGCCGTGAAGCCGCGCCCGCTGAAATAGCCGGGGCCCGCTCCCGTAGGTCCCTTCAGCCTCCGGGAGAGAGGTCCTGGCGGGGGTGGTCGCGGGATAGGCCCGTGGCTGCCCCCGCCGCGCAGCTTCCTCCCGGCCGGTCCGCCCTGGAGGACCCCGCATGCGCCGCTTCGCGATCGCGTTCGCTCTCTTCACCCTCGCCGCCACGAGCGCCCAGGCCTGGAGCTGGGGCCCCGGCACGCAGGGCGACGGCAAGAAGGTCACCCAGCAGCGGGCGGTCCCCGGCGCGTTCGACGCCGTGCAGACCTCCGGCTCGATCGACGCCCGCATCACCGTCGGGCCCGCGCCCTCGATCTCCGTCACCATCGACGAGAACCTCCAGCCGCAGGTGAAGCTCGAGGTCCGCGGCTCCACGCTCGTCATCGAGCAGGAGGGCAACATGAGCTACCGCGGCGACGCCTACGTCACCATCACGCTGCCGGTGCTCAAGGGCGCCGCGACCTCCGGCTCGGGCGACGCCACCATCGAGGGCAGCTCGGGCGGCGACCTCTCGCTCAAGACCTCGGGCTCCGGCGATCTCCGCTGGAAGGGGACCGCGAAGCACCTCGAGGTGTCCACCTCCGGCTCCGGCGACGCCGTGCTCGCGGGCAAGGCCGACAGCCTCGACGCCCACACCTCCGGCTCCGGCGACGTGAAGGGCGCCGAGCTCACCATCGCCGGGGACGTGGCCGTCGCGACCTCCGGCTCGGGCGACGTCGAGATCCGCATGACCGGCGGCGCGCTCAAGGCCCGCACGAGCGGGTCGGGTGACGTCGTCTACCTCGGCGACGCGAAGAACGTGGACGCCCGCACGAGCGGCTCGGGCGAGGTCCGCCGGCGGTAGTCGCCGCGCCTCGACCGCGCCCCCGTCTCCGCCGCTTCGCGGCCACGCCCGGGGCACACGGCCTCCGCGGCAACGCCCGGGGCGCCGGCGCACGGCTCAGGGATCGACCCGCAACCTCGCGTGGATCGTGCCGTCCGGCGCGGTCCACGCGTGCGTCATGAGCTCGGTGTCGTGCGCGAAGCCCGGCTCGCCCGCGGGTGGCATCAGGATCAGCCCGCCGTCGCCGCCGGTGCGCTCGACGTACTCCGCGATCGCGCGGGCCGCCGCACCCTGGCCGGTCGCGCCGGGCGCGGCGGCGAGGTCCGCCGCGTGCCGCGCGAGCGCGAGCCGGATGACCCGCTCTCCCCAGCCCGTGCAGGAGACCGCGGCGAGCCGGTCGTCGGCGTAGGTGCCGGCGCCGACGATGGGCGTGTCGCCGATCCGCCCGGCGCGCTTCATGAGCATCCCGCCCGTGGACGTCGCGGCGGCGAGGTGTCCGGCGGCGTCGCGTGCGACCGCGCCGACGGTGCCGCCGCGGTGCTCGGCCCCGGCCGCGCGCGCCCGGGCCCGCTCCCACCGCGCGCGCTGCGCCTCGGTCACGAGCGCCGCGTTCTCGACCGCCGGGATCCCGGCCTCGCGGGCGAAGCTCGAGGCGCCCGGCCCGGCGAGGAACGCGTGCGGCGAGCGCTCCATCACCGCCCGGGCGAGCGACACCGGGTTCGCGACGTCGCGCACGAGCGCGACGGCGCCGCAGGCGAGGGTGGCCCCGTCCATGATGGACGCATCGAGCTCGGCCGCGCCGTCCGCGCCCAGCACGGCGCCCCGGCCGGCGTTGAAGGTCGGGTCGTCCTCGAGCGCCCGGACGGCCGCCTCGACGGCGTCGAGCGCGCGGCCGCCGCGGGCGAGGACCGCCCAGCCTGCGGCGCAGGCGCGCCGGGCGCCCTCGAGCCGCGGTGCGTCGACGGCCCCGGAGGAGGCCGGATCGTCGGGGCCGAGGTTCCCGGCGCCGCCGTGGACGGCGATGCAAGGGATGGACTTCACGGGGAACCGAGGCTAGGCGGCCGGGCCAGCTGTCGCAACCCCCCGCACCCCGCACGACGGGTTGACGCGCGCGGACGACCTTCCCTATGTTCCGCCGCGCCGGGACCTCCCGGACCACCGATCTCATCTCGAGGAGTAGGCCATGACCGGACGCGACGTCGTCATCGTGGGGGCAGCCCGTACGCCCATCGGCAGCTTCCTCGGCTCCCTCGCGGCGCTCACCGCGCCCAGGCTCGGGGCCATCGCCATCCGGGCCGCGCTCGAGCGCGCCGGGGTCGCCCCGTCGGCCGTCGACGAGGTGGTCATGGGGAACGTCCTGCAGGCGGGCGTCGGCCAGGCCCCCGCCCGCCAGGCCTCCATCCACGCCGGCATCCCGGAGACGACGCCCGCCTGGACGCTCAACAAGGTCTGCGGCTCGGGCCTGAAGGCCGTCATCTCCGCCGCGCAGGCCATCGCGCTCGGCGACGCCGAGGTCGCGGTCGCGGGCGGCATGGAGTCCATGTCGAACGTGCCGTACTACGACCGCATCGCCCGCACCGGCGCTCGGATGGGCAACGTCGAGCTCGTCGACGGCATGATCCACGACGGCCTGTGGGACGTGTACAACCAGCAGCACATGGGCGTCTGCGCCGAGCACTGCGCGACGACCCAGGGCATCCCGCGCTCGGCGCAGGACGAGTACGCGGTGGAGTCCACCCGCCGCTCCATCGAGGCGTGGAGGTCCGGCGCCTTCAAGGCGGAGATCGTCCCGGTGGAGATCGAGGGGCGCAAGGGCGAGAAGAACGTCGTCTCCGAGGACGACGGCCCGAAGGGCGCGAAGCCCGAGAAGATCCCGGGTCTGAAGCCGGTCTTCAAGAAGGACGGCACCGTCACCGCCGCGAACGCCTCCTCCATTAACGACGGCGCGGCCGCGGTGGTGCTCATGACCGCCGAGCGGGCGAAGGCCGAGGGGCGCACCGTTCTCGGGCGCATCATCGCGTACGGCGGCGCCGCGCGCGCGCCGGTCGAGTTCACCATCGCCCCGGCCGACGCCATCAAGAAGACGCTCGCGAAGGCGAGGCTCGAGGTGAAGGACGTCGACCTCTGGGAGATCAACGAGGCGTTCGCGGTGGTGTCGATCGCGAACAACCAGCTCCTCGGGCTCGACCCGAAGAAGGTGAACGTGCGGGGCGGCGCGGTGGCGCTCGGCCACCCCATCGGCGCCTCCGGCGCGCGCATCCTCGTGACGCTCCTCCACGCGATGAAGGACCAGAACGCCCGGCGCGGGCTCGCCTCGCTCTGCATCGGGGGCGGCGAGGCCGTCGCGCTCGTGGTGGAGCGGTAGCCGCAGCCCGGACCCTCAAGGCATCAGGGAAGAGGAGGCCTCGTGAACAAGCTCGTCGAGTCGGCCGATGCGGCCGTCGCGGACATCCCCGACGGCGCGACCATCATGGTGGGCGGGTTCGGCCTGTGCGGGAACCCGGAGAACCTCATCCAGGCGCTGCACCGCAAGGGCGTGAAGGACCTCACGCTCATCTCGAACAACTGCGGCACGACCAATCTCGGCCTGGGGGTCCTCCTGAAGGCGAAGCAGATCCGCAAGATCGTCGCGAGCTACGTCGGCGAGAACAAGGAGTTCGAGCGGCAGTACCTCTCCGGCGAGCTCGAGGTCGACCTCGTGCCGCAGGGCACGCTCGCCGAGCGCATCCGCGCCGGCGGGGCCGGCATCGGCGGCTTCTACACCGCGACCGGCGTCGGCACGAAGGTGGCCGAGGGCAAGGAGACCCGCGTCATCGCGGGCCGGGAGTACCTCCTCGAGCTGCCGCTCAAGGCCGACTTCGCGCTCGTGTACGCCCACCGCGCTGACCCCTGGGGCAACCTCCAGTGGCGCAAGACCACCCGCCAGTTCGCGCCGATGATGTGCGCGGCGGCGAAGGTGACCATCGTCGAGGCCCAGGAGCTCGTCCCGGTCGGTGGGCTCGACCCCGACCAGGTCCACGCGCCGGGCATCTACGTGAAGCGGCTCGTGAAGGGCACCGGGTACCAGAAGTGGATCGAGCGCCGCACGGTGCGGCCGCGCGCCTGAGGAACCTCCACCATGCCCCTCCAGCGAGAGCAGATCGCCCAGCGCGTCGCCCGGGAGCTCCGGGACGGCTTCTACGTGAACCTCGGCATCGGCATGCCGACCCTCGTCTCGAACTACGTGCCGGCGGGCATCGAGGTCGTCCTCCAGTCGGAGAACGGCATCCTCGGCGTCGGCCCGTACCCGGTCGAGGGCGAGGAGGACGCCGACCTCATCAACGCCGGCAAGGAGACCGTCACGGTCCTCCCCGGCGCGGCCTTCTTCTCTTCGGCCGACTCCTTCGCGATGATCCGCGGCGGCCACATCGACCTCGCCATCCTCGGCGCGCTCGAGGTCTCCGAGCGCGGCGACCTCGCGAACTGGCTCGTGCCCGGCAAGATGGTGAAGGGCATGGGCGGCGGCATGGACCTCGTCGTCGGCGCGAAGCGCGTCGTCGTGACGATGGAGCACGCCACGAAGGACGGGAAGCCGAAGATCCTGAAGGAGTGCACGCTCCCCATCACCGGGCGGCGCTGCGTCTCGGCGATCTGCACCGACCGCGCCTGGATCGACGTCACGAAGGACGGCCTCGTCCTGCGCGAGCTCGCGCCCGGCGAGACGGTCGAGTCGGTCCAGAAGCTCACCGAGCCGAAGCTGATCGTCGATCCCGGCGTGAAGGCGATGGCCGTCTAGGCGCACCGCAGGCCCGGGGCATGAGCCCGATCGTCACGCTCCTCACCGACTTCGGGGCGGGGTCCGGCTACCCGGCCCAGGTGAAGGGCGTGCTCCTGCGCCTCGTGCCCGACGTGCGCCTCGTCGACCTCTCGCACGAGGTCCCGGCGTACGACGTGCTCGCGGGGGCGCTCCAGCTCGAGGCCTGCGTGCGGTGGTTCCCGCCCCAGGCGGTCCACCTCGCGGTCGTCGACCCCGGCGTGGGCACGGCCCGCCGGGCCCTCGCCGTCGTCGACCCGGAGGGCCGCCGGCTCGTCGGCCCGGACAACGGCCTCTTCACCCCGTTCCTGGGTCCGGGCGCCCGGGTGCGCCAAATCGTCCCGGGTGAGGCGGTGCCGTCCCCCGCCTCGGCGACGTTCCACGGCCGGGACCTCTTCGCCCCGGCCGCCGCCCTCCTGGCCTCCGGCACCAATCCCTCGGCGCTCGGCCCCGCGATGGCCGACCCGGTGCGGCTCGAGTGGCCTGTCGCGCGGCGGCGCGGCCGCGAGCTCGCCGGGATCACCCTGGCCGCGGATTCCTTCGGGAACCTCCTCACCTCGGTCACCGCGGCGGACCTCGGCGGGCAGGAGGTGGTCCAGGCGGCCCTCGACGGCCGGCCGGTCCGCTGGGTCCGCACCTTCGGTGAGGCCGAGCGGGGTGAGCTCGTGGCCTACCTGGGGAGCGGCGGGCGCGTGGAGGTCGCCGAGCGGGAGGGGAGCGCCGCGACCGCCCTGGGTGGCGCGAGGGGTCACGAGGTGCGCGTGGTGCTCGCACGGTAGCGTTTCGCGATCGCCGCTTGGCCTGGGGAGGTGCGACTGCTAGAGTTTTCCCGTGGCGCACACCTCCGACAACAAGCCGGGCGACACGAAGCCGGGCGACAACAAGCGGCGGGCGGAGCGGCTGCACCACGAGATCCCGGTCGCGTACCGGAGCGTCGGGAGCTTCCTCACCGACTGGGCGACCAACATCAGCCAGGGCGGCGTGTTCATCAACACCCGCAACCCGCTGCCGGTCGGCACCGAGGTGAAGATCCTCATCCAGCTCCCCGGCGCGAAGTTCCCCCACGAGCTCGAGGGGCGGGTCCGGCGGATCACCGAGTTCGACAACCACGCGAACCTGGTCCCCGGCATGGCGATCGAGTTCACCCGCCTCGGCGACGCGCAGAAGGCCGAGATCGAGGCGTTCGTCGACCGGCTCAAGAAGGGGCTCGAGGCTTAACCTCTCCCTCGAGGTCTCACCCTGAAGCTCACGCTCGACATCACCGACCTCGCCGCGGGCGGGGAGGGCATGGGCCGTCCGGAGGGGCCGGAGGGGCAGGTCGCCTACGTCCCCTTCACCGCGCCCGGCGACCGCGCCGTCGTGGAGGCCGCGCCGTCGGAGGGCGCCCTCCACGCGACGCTCGTGGAGCTCGCCGCGCCCGGCGCGGCCCGCGTCCCGCCGCCCTGCTCGCACTTCGGCGTGCGCGCCCCCGGCACGCCGCCGCCCCCGCTCCCGGGGCGCGACGCGCTCTGCGGCGGCTGCGAGTGGCTGCACGTCCGCTACGAGGAGCAGCTCCGGGTGAAGGCCCGCACCGTGCGCGAGGCGCTCCGGCGCATCGGCCGCCTCGAGCCGGGCACCTACGAGGAGCGGCCCATCCTCGGCTCGCCGGCGCCGCTCCGCTACCGGGTCCGGGCGAAGTTCCACCTCAATCGTCCGAGCCGCCGGCTCGTCTTCTTCCAGCGGCGCTCGCACGCGCCGGTGCGCCTCGAGGAGTGCCACCTGCTCGTGCCGGGCCTCGACGCGCTCCGCGCCGGCGTCGGTCCGGCGCTCGTCGAGGCAGGGCTCGCCGCGACCGAGGTCTCGCTCGAGTGGTCGGAGCAGGAGGGCAGGGGGGCCGCCCACGCGAAGGTGGCCGACACGGGCGCCTCGGCCAGGAAGCGCGCCGAGGCGCTGCTCGCGCTCGTCCCCGCGCTCTCGGGGGTGGTGCTCACGGCGGAGGGGCAGCCGCCCGCGGTGGTGGGCGACCCGGTGCTCCGGCATCCCCGCGACCCCGGCCATCCCGCCGCCGGGCTGCAGCGGTCGCGGCCCGACGTCTTCCTGCAGGCGAACCGGGGCGCGAACGCGCTCCTCGTGGCGGAGGCGCTCGCGATGCTGGCGCCCGGGCCCCAGGACGCCGTCCTCGAGCTCTTCTGCGGGGCGGGCAACTTCACGTCGCCGCTCGCGGCGCGGGCGCGCTCCGTCTCGGCGATCGAGGTCGCCGGCCCCTCGCTCGAGCTCGCGCGCGCCGATCTCGGCCCGGCGGGCGCGGGCGGCGGGCCGGCCGCGGGCAACGTCCGGTTCTTCGCCGGCGACGCGCTCAAGCTCGGCGCCGCGCTCGGCCGGGAGCGCGGCCCGGACGCGCCGCGGTTCCGCCTGGCGCTCCTCGACCCGCCCCGGGAGGGCGCGAAGGGCGTGGGGCCGCTCCTGCGCGACCTCGCCGTGGAGCGGGCCGTCTACGTGTCCTGCGACCCCGCCACGCTCGCGCGCGACCTCAACGCGTGCACCAGGGCCGGCTTCCGGGTGGCCTCCGTGCGCGCCGTCGACATGTTCCCGCAGACGCACCACGTGGAGGCCGTGGCGCTCCTGGTGCGCGGCTGACCCGTGGCGCCTCACGGGCACGGGCGCGGCGCAACGCCGCAGCCGTGGTGACCGGCCGGTGACAGTGGGAGCACATGGTCCGGTGCGTCATGGACGCCCGCACCGAGCCCCAGCTCCGCCGCCTCGAGGTCGCCCGCCATCCGGACCGGACGCTGCCGCGCCAGGTCCTCACCGCCGCGCGGAAGAAGGGCGACGAGGTCTTCATCCGGTTCCTCGAGAAGGGCGGCACGGAGCGGTCGGTCACGTTCCGCGGCTTCGCGGAGGCGATCGCCCGGGCGGCCGCGCTCCTCACGCGGCTCGGCGTCGGCGCCGGGGACCGGGTGCTCTTCCTCGCCGAGAACGCGCCGGAGTGGCAGGAGCTCGCGCTCGGCGCCCAGGCCGTCCGCGCCGAGCCGGCGGCGCTCTTCGCGAGCCTCTCGGCGGAGACCGCGCAGGGCATCGCCCGGCGGGTCCGCCCGCGGGTGGCCTTCGTCACGGGGCCCGCCCAGTGGGAGAAGCTCGCGCCCATCGGCGGGGAGCTCGTCGAGGCGGGCCTCCGCGGCGTCGTCACCCTGGAGCCGCTCCCGCCGGCCAGGGTCCCCGCCGGCGTCGAGGTGGTCGAGGCGCGCGCGGCGCTCGAGGCCGGCGGCCCGGGCCTCGAGCACCTCGAGGCGCTCGCCGCGCAGGCCGGCGAGGACGACCCCTTCCTGCTCCTCTTCACGAGCGGCACCACCGGCCGGCCGAAGGGCGTGCGCCTCTCGCAGCGCGCCATCGTCACCGCGGTGGACGCGGGCGGGCCGGCGACCGGCGTCTCGCCCGACGACCTCGGCCTGCACTTCCTGCCCTTCGCGCACGTCGCCGGGCACGACCAGTTCTTCCTCGCGGTCGCGCAGGCGCACCGGCTCCTCATGATCTCCGGGCGCGAGGAGATGGAGCGCGCGCTCGCGCTCGGGCCGACCTACCTCTTCTCGGTGCCGCTCGTGTACGAGCGCATCCGCGACGCGGTCCTCGCGAAGGTCGCGAAGCTGCCCGCGCCGGTGCGGGCCCTCGCGAACGCGGCGCTCCAGGGCGCCGCGCGGACGCGCGTCGACGGCTCCGCGCGCCTCTCGGATCACGTCTGGACCGCGCTCGCCGACCGCCTGGTCGGGAAGGCCGTCCGGGCGAAGCTCGGCGGCCGGGTGCGCGGCCTCTACGCGGGCGGCGCCCCGGCCTCCCCGGCGCTCTTCCGCTTCTTCGAGTCGCTCGGCCTCCCGCTCGTGGAGCTTTACGGGATGAGCGAGACCGCGGGCATGATCAGCTCGAACCTGCGCGCAGGCCCGCGCCGCCCGGGCGTGGTGGGCTACGTCTCCCCGGACCACGTGGTCCGCGTCGGCGCCGACGGCGAGCTCATGCTGAAGGGGCCGCTCATGCTCACCGGCCACCTCGAGGCGGAGGACGACCGCGCCGCCTTCGACGAGGAGGGCTTCTTCCACACCGGCGACCTCGTGAAGTTCGAGGCCGACGGCGCGCTCCGCGTCGAGGGCCGCAAGAAGCACGTCCTCGTCCTCTCGACCGGGAAGAAGCTCTCCCCCGAGCCCATCGAGCAGGCCCTGGGCGCCGCCCACCCGTTCCAGGGCGCGGTGCTCCTCGGCGAGGGCCGGCCCTTCGTCGCCGCCGTCGTCTTCGTCTCCCGCGACGAGCTCTCCCGCCTCGCCGCAGCCGGCCAGGACGCGGCCGCCACGCTCCTCCCGCACGCCCGCGCCGTCCTCGCCTCCTTCAGCGACTACGAGAAGCCGAAGAAGCTCCTCGTCATCGCGGGAGAGCTCGCCGAGCATCCGCAGCTCCTCACGCCCACCCTCAAGGTGAAGCGGGACGCGCTCATGGCGTGGCTCGGGAAGTCCGTCGGCGAGCTCTACGGAACCACGTGACTCCCTCCCTCCCGTTTGTCGGCATGCGGTGCCGTGGGAGCCAAACGGGCCTCCGCGACAGCGCTTGCTCGGACGGGTTTGAGACGGAAGCGATCGCCGGAACCGTTGCCGTTCCATGGCGGTGATCGTGGCAGCAGGCCTGCACGCGAGTTGCGCGTGACGACGCCGTGCGCTTCGCGCACGTCGCCGTCACACGCCCTCGTCGCTTGGCCTGCATTGCCCCGATGTGGAGACGGAGCCTCGCCCGTCGCTCGCTGCGCGCTGCTGCGGAGGCCCGTTTGGCTCTCGGGCGTGGAGAACTAACGTCGGCCGTGGATGCCGGGTGCTGATGAACGACCAACGGGCTGGCATCGGCGGTGGGCGACGCGCTGATCGTTCATCCGCAGGTTCAGGCCAACGGCTCCCGTCGCAGCCTCATCGTATTTACCGTTAGACAGAATGGTTGGACCCGCTGTCACGCGAACGTGGGTTACTCCGCGAAGCTGCGAAACCCCACGGCGCAGAGCCACAGCGGGAGGCGGGTCCAACCATGGAGAGCGTACGATTCGTCGGTCTCGACGTCCACGCAGACAGCATCGCCATCGCGGTCGCTGAGCCCGGCCGGGGAGAGCCGAGCGCTTTGGCGGTCGTCGCCAACGACACCGCGGCACTGCTGAAGCGCCTGCGACGGCTCGGTACCATCAAATGCTGCTACGAGGCTGGTCCAACAGGGTTCGGGCTCTACCGAGCGCTCAACGCCGGCGGCGTCGAATGCGTCGTGGTCGCGCCTTCGTTGGTGCCTATGAAGGCCGGCAATCGCGTCAAGACCGACCGGCGGGATGCCGTGAAGCTCGCCCGGTTTCTGAGGTCTGGAGACCTGACCGAAGTCCACGTGCCCGACGAAGCCACCGAGGCCATGCGCGATCTCGAGCGCGCGCGAGATGCCGCGAAGAAGGCTGAGCGCGTAGCCCGTCACCAGCTCGGGAAGTTCCTTCTCCGTCATGGGCGGCGCTGGACAGGGAAGACACGGTGGACTCGCGACCACCTGGCGTGGGTTCGGGTCCAGCATTTCGAGCACGAGGCGCAGCAACGGGTCCTCGAGGACTACCTGAAGACGGTGGAAGACGTGGGGGAGAGGGTTCGCCGGCATACCCGCAGCATCGAGGAGCTCGTGGAGAGCTGGAGCCGGATGCCCCTGGTGAAGGCGCTACAGTCGCTACGCGGCGTCAACCTCATCACGGCCACGGTGCTCGCAGCGGAGCTCGGCGACCTGGACCGGTTCGCCACTGCCCCCGAGCTGATGGGCTACCTCGGCCTCGTCCCCTCGGAACACTCGAGCGGAGAAACTCGGCAGCAAGGGAGAATCACACGCGCCGGGAACGGCCACGCTCGGCGCATTCTCGTCGAGGCCGCCTGGGCTTACCGGTACCGAGCAGCGAACAGCCCTGCCCTCAGGAAGAGAAGTCGAGGCTTGTCGGAGGAGGTCTTGCGAATCGCCTGGCGTGCCCAGGAGCGGCTCTGCGGTCGCTATCGGAAGCTCACGGGACGCGGGATGAACAAGAACCGCGTCGTCGTTGCCATCGCGCGCGAGTTGGCGGGATTCGTCTGGGCCATCGGGCGCCAGCCACAACTCCTAAAGGCGTAGCTGTGACGCGTTCGGGCGGCGAGGGCGGTGGACGACTTGGTCCGGCCCAAAGGGGAATCCTCGTATGAACTATGGGCAGGGCCGTGAAGCCTGATGCCCGCTGTTAGACCGAGGCAGCCCCCGACGGATTCAGGTCATGCGGTACCCAACCCGCGAATATCAGTCTGATCCGCCGTCGCTCTAGTTCAGGTCGACCACCGCCTTGGCCGCCCGAACGCAGAAACGAAAAAGCCGACCCTGCGACCGGGCCGGCTTCGTTGACGGGTCCAACCATATCAGTTCAATACTCACCACCCAGCAGTATCGGCCGATCACCGTTCACTACGCCCGAGGGCGAAACGCACCTCCGCAGCGACGGCCGGCGGAGGTCGGGCTCTCCACGTTCCCAGTAGCCTAGCGATTGCAGGCCAAGCGACGAGGGCGTGTGACGGCATGGCGCGCGCAGCGCGCTGTGCCGTCACACGCAACTCGCGTGCAGGCCTGCCGCGGCCTCCACGATCGCAGCACACCCGGTTCCGGGCATCGGTTCCATACACAGACCGACGAAGCCGGCCGGCGTCGCGGAGGCGCGTTTCGCCCCCACGAACACGCACCTCCAACGGACCGCCGCTACGAGACGGTCTCCGCGGAGTACCTGGCGAGGAGCCCCGTGCGAACGGCGTGGCGGTGAACGGCCACGAACAGCCAGCCCGCGAGGACGACGTCGAGCACGGCGAGGGCCGCCGCGATGGCGAGGGCGCCCCACGCGACCGGGGCCCCGCCGAGGACCGCCCGGAGGGTCTCGAAGACGTAGGAGGGCGGGAGCAGCCAGGACACCGCCTGCATCCAGGGCGGCAGGGTGGAGACGGGATAGAAGACGCCCGCGAAGGGCGAGATCATGGCCGGGACCGGCCAGATCAGCCACTCGGCGGCGGGGCCAAGGCGCAGGACCACGGCGCAGCCCACGATGCCGAGGGCGATGCCGAAGAGGAAGAGGACGAGGAGCGCCGGGACCACCGCGGCGGCGGCGCCCAGGTACGAGAGGCCGAAGCCGAGGAAGGCGAGCGCCAGCATCACCGCGAGGCCGACGCTGCTCGTGAGGATCGAGGAGCAGACGAGCCCCGCGACGTACTCGACCGTGGTGATGGGCGCGGCGAAGACGTTGAGGAAGTTCCGCGACCACACGTCCTCGAAGAACGCCATGGCCACGCCGTGCAGGACCCGGCCGAAGAAGTCCCAGAGCAGCACCGCGCCGAGGAGCACCGGGACGAAGTCGAAGCGCGCGGCGGAGACCTGGTCGAGGTAGCGGGAGATGAAGCCCCACAGGACGACGTCGATCGCCACCCAGGCGAACAGCGGCAGCACGCGGGCGGGGCTCCCGCGGAGCAGGTAGAGCTGGCGCAGCACGAGCGCCCAGACGCGGCGGGGGCGGATCACGCGGCGCCCTCCAGCGAGAGCGGCTCGCGCGCGACCGCGACGAAGAGATCCTCGAGCGTGGCCTTGCCGTGCTCGCCGGGCAGCCGCCGGGGGTCGCCCTCGAGGAGGATCTTGCCCTTCGAGAGGAACAGCACGCGATCGCAGACCGCCTCGACCTCGAGCATGTTGTGCGAGGTCCAGAGGACCCCGGCGATCTCGCCGGAGGCCGCCGACGCCTTGATCCGGGCGCGCAGGTCGCGGGCGGTGGAGGGGTCGAGCGAGGCCGTCGGCTCGTCCAGGAGGAGCAGCCGCGGCCGGTTGAGGAGCGCCTTCGCGAGCGAGACGCGCGTCTGCTCGCCGGAGGACAGCACCCCGGTCTTCGCGTTACGGAAGCGGACGAGGTCGAGCGCCTCGAGCGTGGCCTCGATGCGCGCCTCGAGGTCGCCGACGCCGTAGAGCATCCCGGAGACCCTGAGGTTCTGGACGACCGTGAGGTTGCCGGGCAGCGCGGCGTAGACGGCGGCGAAGCCCGTGCGCTCGAGCGCCTCGGCCCGCCGCGCGGCGAGGTCGATGCCGTCGACGTGGATCGTGCCCGCGGTGGGCGAGAGCACGCCGAGGATGATCGAGAGGGTGGTGGTCTTCCCGGCGCCGTTCGGCCCGAGCAGGCCCACGATTCTCGCCGGGGCGGACCTCGAACGACACGCCGTCCACCGCGGGCGCGCCGGCGTAGACCTTCCGGAGCGCGTCGACCGCGAGGACCGGCGTCACCGGTCCACCGTCTTCATCCGCTCCTCGTCGTAGCGCGCGCCGGAGGCCGCGCCGGGCGGGAGCGCCGCCTCGAGCTCCGCGAGGTCGGCGGCGGAGAGCCGGAGCGCGGCCGCGGCGACGTTCTCCTCGAGGTAGCGGCGGCGCTTCGTCCCGGGGATGGGCGCGACGTCGGCGCCGCGCGAGAGGAGCCACGCGAGCGCGACCTGGCCGGGCTTCGCGCCGTGGCGCGCCGCCACCCCGCGCACGACCGCGGCGGCCTTCATGTTGGCGTCGAAGTTCGCGCCCTGGAAGCGCGGGTCGCGCTTGCGGAAGTCGGCGTCGGGCAGCTCCTCGGCCCGGCGCGCGTCGCCGGTGAGGAAGCCGCGCCCGAGCGGGGCGAACGGCACGAGCCCCACCCCGAGCTCGCGCAGGGTGGGCAGCACCTCCGCCTCGAGCCCCCGCTCCCAGAGCGAGTACTCGCTCTGCAGGGCCGAGATCGGGTGGACGGCGTGGGCGCGCCGCACCGTGCGCGCGCTCGCCTCGGAGAGGCCGAGGTACCGCACCTTGCCCTCGCGCACGAGCTCCGCCATGGCGCCGACCACGTCCTCGATGGGCACCGCCGGGTCGACCCGGTGCTGGTACAGGAGGTCGACGTGGTCGGTGCCGAGGCGCCGGAGCGATCCCTCGAGCGCCTCGCGCACGTGCCCGGGGCGGCTGTCGAGGCCGGCCATGGCCCCGTTCACGATCCGGAAGCCGAACTTCGTCGCGAGCACGACCCGGTCGCGCTTGCCGGCGAGCGTGCGCCCGAGGAGCTCCTCGTTCCGGAAGGGCCCGTACACCTCGGCGGTGTCGAGGAAGGTGACGCCGAGCTCGAGGGCCCGGTGGAGGGTCGCGACGGCCTCGGCCTCGTCGGCCTCGCCGTACGACTGGCTCATGCCCATGCACCCGAGGCCGAGCTCCGACACCACGAGCCCCTGCCTCCCCAGCTTCCGCGTCGCGAGCATGGCCCTCTCCTACCGGGCCGCGGGCCTCCGCGCGAGCGCGACGTCGTCGATGCGGGCGAGCCGCTCCGCGAGGGTCGGGTGGCTGTAGTGCCACGCCGCGTACCAGGGGTGCGGCGTCGGGTTCGCGAGGTTGTCCCCCGCGAGCCGCACGAGCGCGCGCTTCAGCGCGCCGGGCGCGCGGGCGAGCTCCACCGCGAACCGATCGGCCTCGAACTCCTGGCGGCGCGACACGCGCGCGGAGAGCGGCGTGACCCAGAACAGGAACGCCCCGCCGCAGAGGACGAGGAGCGCGACGCCGGCGTGCAGCGACGGGCCGTCGAAGCCGAAGGCGGCGTAGAGGGGCGTCCAGCGGAGCAGCAGCGAGGCCCCCCACAGCGCGAGGAGCAGGCCGAGGAGCGAGGCCGCCATGCGGCGCTGGACGTGGTGCCGGCGGAAGTGGCCGATCTCGTGGGCGAGCACGCTCGCGGCCTCGTCCTCGTCGAGGGTCGCGACGAGCGTGTCGTGGAGCACGATGCGGGGGCGGATGAGCCCGACGAAGAACGCGTTCGAGTGGCGGGAGCGCCGCGAGGCGTCCATCACGTACAGACCGCGGTTGCGGAAGCCCGCCGCGCGCGCCAGCGCCTCGAGCCGGGTCCGGAGCGCGCCCTCCGGGAGCGGCGAGAACCGGTTGAAGAGCGGGGCGAGCACCGAGGGGTAGATCGAGAGCAGGAAGAGCTGGACCCCGACGAGCAGCGCGAAGACCCACAGCCACCAGGTGCCCTTGCTCCAGCGCATGAAGCCGTAGACCGCGTAGAGGACGGGGACGCCGAGGGCCGCCTCGACGAGGAGCGCCTTCAGCCCGTCGAGCAGCCACAGCCGCGGGGTCGTCTCGTTGAAGCCGAACCGCTCCTCGACCGAGAAGGTCCGGAAGAGCGAGAACGGGACCCCGATCGCGCCCGAGCCCACCGCGAGCATCACGAGGAACCCGGCGAACCGGTGCGAGCCCTCGAACCCGGCGCGGCCGAGGGCCTGGTCGAGCCATGGCAGCACGCCGAGGAGGAGCACCGCGAGGGTGACGCCGGCCCGGAGCAGCCCCTCCGCCGCGGACGCGAGGCCGTGCGCGACGACGTACGCGCGCGAGAGCGTGGCGGTGTCCTCGTCGACGTGGCCCTCGAGCGCGGGCGGGACGCCCTGCGTGCGCGAGGCCCTCCGGAGGTTGAGGCCGAGCAGCAGGGTCTCCACGCCGACCTGCAGCGCGTACGCGACGAGGAAGACCGGGACGACCCAGGCGCCCATGGCCCCATCATGCGCGCCCGGGGTGGCCCGCGCACACCCACGCTCCGTCGGGTGCGACTGCGCTGCGCGTCGGCGCGCGCTACACTCCGGTCCGTGGAACACCGTCTCACCGAGCTCGCCGGGCTGCTCCGCGCCAACGGCGTCCGCGTCTCGCCCGCCGAGGTGACCGACGCGGTGCGCGCGGCGGCGCTCGCGGGCACCGACGAGCGCGAGCCGTTCCGCGCGGCGCTCCGGGCCACGCTCGTGAAGCGCGCGAGGGACGTCCCGGTGTTCGAGGCGCTCTTCGCGGTGTGGTTCTCGGGGCTGGGGCGGCTCCTCGAGGGCCTCGAGAAGGGGCTCGTGTCCGAGCTCGAGGCGCAGGGGCTCCTCGAGGGCGACGAGCTCGAGATGATCGCGCAGACGCTCGACGCGCTCGTGGGCTCGATGAGCCCGGTCGCGCGGGCGGCCCTCGCGGGCGACCCGGCCCTGCTCGCGCGGCTGTTCCGCGGCGCGAGCCTGCAGGTCGCGCCCCCCGGCGCCGGCCCGAGCGAGGCCGAGGCGCGCTGGCACGGGCGGCGGCTCCTCGCGGCCGCGGGCGGCGGCGCGGTGGAGGCCGACCTCGACGCGCTCGAGCGCGCCCTCGCCGCGAAGGGCCTGCGACCGGGCGCGCTCCAGCTCGTCGCCGACCGGCTCGACGGCGCGCTCCGCAAGGTCGAGGACGCCGCGCGGCGGTTCGCCGACCTCGAGGGCGATGCGCGCCGGGTGCGGCGCCGGGTGGAGGCCCTGCCGGGCGAGGCGGGCGTGGCGCCCACGCGCGAGGAGCTCGAGCGGACCGACGCGGCCGTGCGGCGCCTCGCGCGGCGCCTCAAGGCGCGGCTCGTTCGGCGGGAGCGCTCGCGGCGGAGGGGCGCGCTCGCGGCGCGGCGCACGCTCCGGAAGAACATGGCCCTCGGCGGCACGCCGGCGCGGCTCGTCTTCCGCCAGCGCCGGCCGGAGCGGCCGGACCTCGTCGTGCTGTGCGACGTCTCGGAGTCGGTGCGGGCGTCGACGCGCCTCATGCTGCTGTTCCTCTACGCGCTCCAGTCGCTCTTCGGGCGGGTGCGCACGTTCGTCTTCGTCTCCGGGCTCGCCGAGGTGACCGCCGACCTGAAGGCGGAGCGCGACCCCGCCCGCGCCGCCGACCTCGCGGTCGCCGCCCGCGCCGTGAACCTCGCCGCGAACTCGAACTACGGCCGCGCGCTGCGGCTCTTCCACCGCGATCACCTCGGCGCGGTCGGGCGGCGCACGACCGTCATCGTCGTCGGCGACGGGCGCACGAACTACGGGCCGCCGGAGGCCTGGGTCCTCGACGAGCTGCGGCGGAAGGCGCGCCGGCTCCTGTGGGTCTGCACCGAGCCGCGTGCCGCCTGGGGCGGCGGCGACAGCGAGATGCCGCTCTACGCGTCCAGGTGCGACCGGGTGGCGACCGCGACCTCCCTCGAGGAGCTCGAGGGGCTCGCCGACGCGCTCGTGCCCGTCGGGCGGTAGGGGGGTAAAATGGAGGCGTGAGCCGCCGCCGCACCGCCCGCTCGGGACTCGCCCTCGCGGCGTCGGTCGCGCTGCACCTCGCGCTCGTCGGGCTGCTCCTCCGCTGGATCGTGCCGCCGTCGCCCGGACCGGCCGGGGGCGCGGCGCCGATGGAGGTGGAGCTGCAGCCGCGGGAGCCGCGTGCAGCGGTGCCTCCCGGCCAGGCGACGGCCCAGCCGGCGCCACGTCGGGTTCCCGGTGCCGCGCGGGCGGAGTCCGGTGGGCCCATGCGGCCGGGTTCGCTCTCGTTCGTTCCGGGCGTGCCGGATTCCGCCGGCGCCGTGGGCGCCGGCGGGGTTGGCGCCGGCAGCTGGGATCTCCGCCCGAGGCTGCCGGGCGGCGCGCCCGGGTGGTTCGGCGCGCCCGGCCCGACGCCGCAGCAGGCGCTGGACCGCGAGGTCTCGACCGTGATGGACGGCCTGCGCGCGGAGGACCTCGCCCGCTACCCCGACGCCTCCTGGACCGGGCTGCGCGACGCGCTCGCCGCGGGCTTCCTCGCGCCGGAGCGCGCGCTCGAGATGGCGGAGAAGGCGACCGGCACCGGGGGGGGCGGCCCGAACGGCCTCGGCCGCTTCGCGCAGGCCTACGGCGACATGCTCGGCCAGTACGGCCGCACCGGCACCACGCTCCCGCGCGACGTCGAGGCGCCCGGCGACCACGACAGCCCGCGCGCGTTCGAGCGGCAGGTGGCCGCGGCCGGCGCCGCCGGCAGCCCGGAGCGGGCCGCGCTCGCGACCGCCATCGACGGCCTCGACGCGCAGGGGCCCTCGGTCCCGACGGTGCGCTTCGGCGGGCTCGTGGCCGTGGTCGCGGTGCGCCTCGACGCGCGGGGCGCCGTCGCCGCCTCCCGCCTCGTGGCCGCGAGCGGCAACGCCGAGTACGACCGCGCCGCGCTCGAGCAGGCCCGGCGGCTGGGCGGCCGGGAGCTCTCGCGCCGCCTCGCCTCGACCGAGACCGAGTGGGCCTTCGTGACCGAGGTGCGGATGCGCCCGCCGAACGCCGGCGCGGCGGTGCGGTTCGACGCGACCCTGAAGTCGGCCGACGTCGCGTACCCGTTCCAGAAGCTCGTCCGCACCCGCGTCGAGCTCCGGGCGGTCCGCCGGACCGCCGGTTGAGCGGGGCGGCCGCGCGGGTTGACTCGGGCCCCCCCTTTTCCTTAGGGTTCCCGCCCCGTGTCGGACCTCGTCGGCCTCGGAAAGCCCCTCGACCCCACCCCCGCGGCGCCCCGGCCGGCGCCCTCGCGGAAGGTCTTCGTCCACACCTTCGGCTGCCAGATGAACGAGGCGGACTCGGCCCGCATGGTCGAGGCGCTCTCCCGCGGCGACTACGCGCGCGCGGCGACCGCCGACGAGGCGGACCTGATCGTGCTCAACACCTGCTCGGTGCGGGAGAAGGCCGAGCAGAAGCTCCTCTCCGCGCTCGGGCGCTACCGCGAGGTGAAGGCCCGCCGCGGCGCGCTCATCGCCGTCTCGGGCTGCGTCGCGCAGCAGGAGAAGGAGCGGCTCCTCAAGAAGGTCCCGTACGTGGACTTCGTGTTCGGCCCGGATCACGTGGGCCGCCTGCCGGAGCTCGTCGCCCGCGCGGAGCGGGAGCGCTTCGCCGAGACCGGGTGGATGGACTCGGAGGAGTACGTCTTCCCGACCGCCGATCCCGAGGCGGCCCGCGGCAAGGTCACCGCCTTCGTGACGGCGATGAAGGGCTGCGACAACGTCTGCGCCTTCTGCGTGGTGCCGCACACGCGCGGCCGCGAGGTCTCGCGCCACTTCACCGAGGTGGTGGCCGAGTGCGCCGCGCTCGCCGAGGTGGGCGTGCGCGAGGTCACCCTCATCGGCCAGAACGTGAACTCGTACCGGGGCGGCGCCACCTTCGCCGAGCTGCTCCGCCGGGTCGCCGCCATCCCGGGCCTCGCCCGCGTCCGCTTCACGACGAGCCACCCGCACGACCTCTCCGAGGCGCTCGTCGAGGTGTTCCGCGACGAGCCGAAGGTGATGCCGCACTTCCACCTGCCGGTGCAGTCCGGCTCGGACCCGGTGCTCGTCCGGATGCGCCGCGACTACACCGTCGAGGCCTACCTCGAGCGGCTCGCGAAGCTGCGCGCGGCGCGCCCCGGCGTCGCGGTCACGACCGACTTCATCGTGGGCTTCCCCGGCGAGACCGACGCCGACTTCGAGGCCTCCCTCGCGCTCCTCGAGCGCGTCCGCTACGACCAGAGCTTCAGCTTCGCGTACAGCCCGCGGCCGAAGACGCTCTCCTTGCTCAGGAGCGGCTCGACGCCGGACTGGGCCGAGGTGCCGCGCGAGGTCGCCATGGCCCGCCTCGAGCGCCTCCTCGCGGTCCAGCGCCGCATCGCCGCCGAGATCCTCGCCGCCGAGAAGGGGAAGGTGGTGGAGGTCCTCGTCGAGGGGCCCGGCGAGGCCGAGGGCGAGCGGCTCGGGCGGACGCCGGAGAACCGCGTGCTGCACCTCGCCGCGGCCGAGGCCGACGCGCCCGCGGGCGCGGTGGTCCGGGCCCGGGTGACCCGCGCCGGGACGAGCTCGCTCTCCGGAACGCTCGCGTGACCGCCGCCGCGCCGCCGGGGCCGGGGCCGGCGGTGCCCGGCCCCGCGGCGACGCGCCTCGCCGCCGCGGCCGCGCTCGCCTGGGCGGCCACCATCGCGTGGGCCTCGCACCGCGCGAACCCGGTCCCGTCGTTCCCGGACTGGCTCCTCGCGCACGACAAGGTCATCCACGCCGGCGTCTTCGGGCTGCTCGGGCTCCTGCTCCGCCTCGCCGTCGCGGCCCGCGCCCGGAGCGCGCGCCGGGCCTGGCTCGTGGCGTGGGGGCTGGCGGTCGCCTGGGGCTTCCTCGACGAGGTTCACCAGTCGTTCATCCCGGGGCGGGACTCGGACGTCCGGGACGCGCTCGCCGACGCCCTCGGCGCGGCCCTCGGGGCAGGGCTCGCCGGTGCCTGGTTGCGGAGGGTCAAGTCCGAGGCTAGCATCGGCCGCTGATGCCCGTGGTACGACCCTACGGAGGTAAGGCGCCCCGGCTGGCAGAGGGCGTGTGGCTCGCGGACGACGCCGTCGTCGTCGGCGACGTCGAGCTCGGCCGCGAGGCGTCGCTCTGGTACGGCGTGGTCGTGCGCGGGGACGTGAACTTCGTCCGCATCGGCGCCCGCACCAACGTGCAGGACCTCACCGTCATCCACGTGAGCTCGGGGACCCACCCGACCGTGCTCGGCGAGGAGGTCACGGTCGGTCACCGGGTGGTGCTCCACGGCTGCACGGTCCACGACCGCGCGCTCGTCGGCATCGGCGCCATCGTGCTCGACGGCGCGGTCGTCGGCGAGGAGGCGATGGTGGGGGCGGGCGCGCTCGTCCCCCCGGGCATGATCGTCCCGCCCCGCACGCTCGTGCTCGGCGCCCCGGCGAGGCCGAAGCGGGCGCTCACGCCCGAGGAGCTGGCGGGGCTCCCGCGGTCCGCCGCGCACTACGTCGAGTACGCGGCGCGCCACCGCGCCGAGGCGGGGCCCCGCGCCCCGGAGCACCGATGACCGCGATCGAGGCCCTCCAGCGCTCCGCGCTCTTCCGGGACTTCACCGAGACCGGGCTCAAGATCTTCGCCTCGATCGCCCAGGAGAAGGCGCTCCCGGCGGGGGCGCCGCTGTTCGCCGAGAACATGGTGGGGGAGTCGCTCTTCATCGTGAAGAGCGGGACCGTCCGCATCACCCAGCGCGGCCCCGAGGGGCAGCCGAAGGAGCTCGGCGCGCTCGGGGCGGGGGACCACCTCGGCGGCATGGCCCTGCTCGGCAAGAGCGTCCGGCAGGTCACCGCGACCGCCGCCACCCCCGTCGAGCTCCTCGAGATCACCCACCGTGACTTCCTCCGGCTCCAGCCGCAGAAGCCCCAGGCCTGCCTGAAGCTCGCGGTGGCCATCGGGGCCGATTCCGCCGGCCGGGTCTCAGAGCTGCGCGAGGCCCTCCGGGACCTGCCCGGGCGTTGACCCGGGGTCCGCCGCCGCCTGCTCGTGCGGCTCGACCCGGGGCTCGATTTCGGCTATCCCCGGTGCCGAGGACGAGACGTCCCGCCCCCAATGCTCGAGCGCCTCGTCGATCTCGTCGCCGGACAGTCGCTGAACATCGGCTACGGCTTCGTGTTCGTGGTGCTGCTCCTCTGCGGCTTCGGCCTGCCGATGCCCGAGGACGTGGTGCTCGTGACGGGCGGCGTCCTCGCCTGGCTCTCCTCCGACGTCGACCGGGTCACCTTCTCGGCGATGATCCGGGACGAGGGGCTCCTCGCGATGGTGGCGGTGGGCCTCGCGGGCATCCTCGCGGGCGACTCGATCATCTTCCTCGCCGGCCGCCGCTACGGCTCCCGCGTGGCCGACCTCGCCCCGCTGCGGCGCATGATCACGCCCGACAAGCTCGAGCAGGTCGAGCGGCTCATCCGCAAGCGCGGGAACGTCGTCGTGCTGTTCGCCCGCTTCCTGCCCGGCCTGCGCGCGCCGACCTTCTTCACGGTCGGGCACGCCCGCATGCCCTACTGGGAGTTCGTCGCCTTCGACGGCTCGGCGGCGCTCGTCTCCGCGCCGGTCTGGGTCTGCCTCGGCTTCTGGTTCGGCGACGACCTGCACGCGGCGGCGCGGATGGCCGGGCAGTTCGGCAACTGGATCCTCGCGGCGGTCGCGATCGCGCTCCTCGTGGTGGTGGTCCGCTGGTGGCGCGGCCGCCGGCGCGAGTCGCCGCCGCCCGAACCCCGCGGCTGATCCATCTCCTGGTGACGTTCCCGCGAGGTGGCCTGGGGAACGTTTCAGATGGGGTGAGGCAGGGGGTCTCGAGAGCTGACGTTCTCCCCGTTCGTCCCGAGCGCAGCGGCCGCAACGCGGCCGCGGAGACGAGGGACGACAGACGAGCTCCTCTACGAGGCCCCGCCATCCCTCCTCGCCCCATCAACCCCGATCGTGGGCGGCCGGAACGCCGGGCCTCTCCGCACCGCAGGGCCCTCGGCTGGCCCGCCCGATCATCGGACCGGATGCGACGACCGCGTCAGGACGAGGCCGCCCCCGGCCACCCTCGAGAGGACGCCTCGTCCGACCTACCGCGCCTCGTCGCGCTCCCGCCGGAACAGCTTCCTGAGCAGCGACCCGAGCGCACCCTGCGCGGCCTTCGTGCGCGGCGCGGCGGCGAGCGGGGCGGGCGGCGCCTCGGGGCGGGGCGGGATGGGCGCCGGCGTGGCGCCGGGCGGGCGGTGCTCGGCCTCGGCCTGGAGCCTCCGGCGCGCCGCGTTCACGCCCTCGCGGGCCGAGAGGACCGTCTTAACCTCGCGGCCGCTGTTCTGCTCGCGGGCGGTGACCGTGAGGAGGCACTCGACGCCGAGCTCGAAGGTGACCGAGATCTTCACCATGCCGCGGGGGCCGGGCGGCAGGCCGCTGAGCTTGAGCGTGCCGAGGTACTCGACCTCGGCCCCCGGCTCCCCCTGCATCACGACGAGCTCGAACTCGGTCTGGCCGTCGCGGGTGGTGACGAGCCCGTACTGCTTGCGGGTCGGGAGCGGCGTGTTGCGCTCCAGGATCGTCTTCATCCGCCCGCCGGGCAGGCCGATGCCGATCGACATGGGGAGCACGTCGATGAGGACGATGCCCTCGGCGGAGGAGAGCGAGTGGGCGAGGAGGGCGGCGCCGACCGCGACGGCCTCGTCGGGGTGGACGGACTTCGACGGCGCCTTGCCGAAGAACGCGCTCACCTGCTCCTGCACGAGCGGCATGCGCGACTGGCCGCCCACGAGCAGGACCTCGTCGATGTCCTTCGTCGTGAGCCCCCGGCCGAGGAGCACCTCGCGGCAGACGTCGATGGTCCGCTCGACGAGCGGGCTCACGAGCTGCACCACGTCCTCGCGGGTGAGCTTCGTCTCGAGCGAGACGGGCTTGCCGTCCTTCATCGCCAGGAACGGCAGCTGGATCGGGAACTCGGTCCGCTCGGAGAGGGCGCACTTCGCACGCTCGGCGGCGTCGACGAGGCGGGAGAGCGCGACCCGGTCGCCGTCGAAGTCCGAGCCGGTCTGCTTCTTCCAGTCGGCGAGCAGCCGCTCCACGATGTGCGCGTCGAAGTCGACGCCGCCGAGGAAGGTGTCGCCGCCGGTCGAGACCACCTCGTACACGTTCTCGGCGAGCTCGAGCACCGAGGCGTCGAAGGTGCCGCCGCCGAGGTCGTAGACGAGCACCCGCTGCGTGACGTGGCGCCCGTAGCCGTAGGCGAGGGCCGCGGCGGTGGGCTCGTTGACGATGCGCTCCACCGCGAGGCCGGCGAGCGCCCCGGCCTTGCGCACCGCCGCGCGCTGCCGCTCGTTGTAGTAGGCGGGGACCGTGATGACGGCGCGGTTGACCTCCTCGCCGAGGTGGTTCTGCGCGATCTCCTTGACCTCGCGGAGGATGAGCGCGGCCACCTGCTCGAGGGTCAGCCGCTCCGGGCCGAGCTGCACGCCGGCGAAGCCGTCGGGGTCCGCCACGATCTCGTAGGGGAACCGGCTGCGGATCTCCTCGACCGCGTCGGAGTCGAAGGGGCGCCCGAGGAGCCGCTTCGCGCCGAACACGGTGTGGCGCGGGTTCGTGAGGAGCTGCGCCCGCGCCTGCTGCCCCACCACCACGCGGTTGCGCGCGTTGAGCGCGACCACCGAGGGGACGACGTTGTAGCCCTCGCGCGAGGGGATGACGTACGGGCGGCCGTCCTTCACGACCGCGGCGCACGAGTTGCTCGTGCCGAGGTCGATGCCGATCACGAACGCGGAGGGCTTCCCCTGCGGGCCGGGCTTCGCCGGCAGCCCGAGCTCGACCCGGGCCGGTCCGGCCTGGAGCTGCTCGACCCGGTGCGGGGCCGAGAGGTCGGCCTGCGCCGGCAGCGGCGCCGGCGTGAGGATGGGCTCGCGCGCGCGGGTGGGGGGCGGGGTGGCGAGGGGCCGCTCGGCGACCGGGGCGGGCGCGGCGACGCCGGGCGCCAGCCCGCGCTGCTCCTTGAGCGCCACCATCCGCTCGACGAGCGCGCGCGAGGGCTCGTCGAGGGAGGTGAACTGCACGCCCATGCCCGGGGCCTTCGGCGGGCGCGCGTGCGGGTCGGCGGGCTGCGCCCAGCGCACGACGCCCTCGCCGCGGATTGCCGCCTCGCCGGTGGAGAGCCGCAGCTCGAACTTCAGGTGCGTGCCGGGCGGCTTCGGATCGGAGGAGCGGATGAAGACGCCGCCGCGCGAGAGGTTGACCGCGAACCGCTCCGCGAACTCGTCGACGGTCCCGTAGGTGAGCCGGACCGCGAGTCCGATGGGGCGGCGTGGCTCTCGCGGCGAGGTGTCGTGGGGGGGCGCCACTCGGGCGGATTATCCGTGCGAAGCGAGGAGGCCAGCAAGGGACCGGCCGACGGGACACCGCCGATCACCAGGGCGCGGTGAGCCGCCCGGTACACCGGGGACGACGCGACCCCATCTCGAGGGGGCGCGGCGCGGGGATTCCCGAGCGTCGGCGCGGAGATCTCCCCGATATCGCGGCGCCTTGACGGGGCGCGGCGGGTTCCCGTATACGTCCGCATGCTCGATCGCGACGACCTGCGCCTGGCACTCACCTTCGACGACGTCCTCCTCCTCCCCGCGGAGTCCGACGTCCTCCCGAAGCAGGTCGAGACCTCGACCCGGCTCACCCGCAACATCCAGATCCACGTCCCGATCGTCTCGGCGGCGATGGACACCGTCACCGAGGCGCGCATGGCGATCGGCATGGCGGCGGCCGGCGGGCTCGGCTTCGTCCACAAGAACCTCTCCATCGAGGAGCAGGCCGCCGAGGTGGTGAAGGTGAAGAAGTACGAGTCGGCGGTGGTCGGCGATCCCATCACCATCGAGCCCGACGCCCCCATCTCGAAGGCCCTCGCGCTCATGCGCGAGAACGGCATCAGCGGCATCCCGGTCGTGCAGAAGGGCAAGCTCGTCGGGATCCTCACGAACCGCGACCTCCGCTTCGAGCGGAACCTCGAGCAGCGCGTCGAGGACGTGATGACGAAGAAGCTCGTGACCGCGCGCGAGGGCGTCGGCGTGGAGGAGGCGAAGGACCTCCTCCACCGGCACCGCATCGAGAAGCTGCTCGTCGTGAACGAGGCCTTCGAGCTCAGGGGCCTCATCACCATCAAGGACATCGAGAAGGTCCAGAAGCACCCGAACGCGGCGAAGGACCGGCTCGGCCGCCTGCTCTGCGGCGCCGCCGTCGGCGTGGGCGCGGACCGCGAGGCGCGCATCCAGGCGCTGCTCAAGGCGGGCGCCGACGTCATCGCCATCGACACCGCGCACGGCCACTCGAAGGGCGTCATCGAGGCGGTCCGGGCGACGAAGGCGACCTTCAAGAACGTCGAGATCGTGGCCGGCAACGTCGCGACCGGCGACGCGGCCGAGGCGCTCTGCAAGGCGGGCGTGGACGCGGTGAAGGTGGGCGTCGGCCCCGGCTCCATCTGCACCACCCGGGTGGTGGCCGGCGTCGGCGTCCCGCAGATCACCGCGGTCGACGAGTGCGCCCGGGCGGCCGAGAAGTACGGCGTCCCGGTGATCTCCGACGGCGGGGTGAAGTACTCGGGCGACCTCGTGAAGGCGCTCGCGGCCGGCGCGTCCACCGTGATGATCGGCTCGCTCCTCGCCGGCACCGAGGAGTCGCCCGGCGACGTCATCCTCTACCAGGGCCGCTCCTACAAGCAGTACCGCGGCATGGGCTCCCTCGGCGCCATGAAGAAGGGCTCGAAGGACCGCTACTTCCAGGGCGACGTGGTCGACGCCGACAAGCTCGTCCCCGAGGGCATCGAGGCCCGGGTGCCGTACAAGGGCTCGGTCGAGATGACCCTCTTCCAGCTCGTGGGCGGCCTGCGCAGCGGCATGGGCTACCTCGGCTGCAAGAACATCCCCGAGCTCAGGGTCAAGCCGCGCTTCATCCGGATCTCCTCGGCGGGCCTCAAGGAGAGCCACGTGCACGACGTGATCATCGAGAAGGAGGCCCCGAACTACCGGGCGGACTGATGGACATCCACGCAGAGAAGATCCTCATCCTCGACTTCGGGTCGCAGTACACGCAGCTCATCGCCCGGCGGTTGCGCGAGCTCGGCGTCTACTGCGAGATCCACCCGTGCACCATGAAGGGCGAGGCCATCCGCGCCTTCGCCCCGAAGGGCGTCGTGCTCTCCGGCTCGCCGTACTCGGCGTGGCAGGAGGGGAGCCCGCGCTTCGACGCGGTCGCGCTCGAGCTCGGCGTGCCGGTGCTCGGCATCTGCTACGGGCACCAGCTCCTCTCGCAGGAGCTCGGCGGGCGCGTCGACAAGGCGGCCCACCGCGAGTACGGCCCGGCCACCATCGAGGCGAAGCCCGGCAACGAGCCTCTTCGACGGCCTGCCGGCCCGCCTCGACGTCTGGATGAGCCACGGCGACCGCGTCGAGGCGATCCCGCCCGGCTTCGAGGCCATCGCCTCGACCCCCTCGGCGCCGTTCGCCGCCATGGTGAACCGCGCGCGGCGGATCTACGCCGTGCAGTTCCACCCCGAGGTCGCCCACACGCCGCGCGGCAAGGACCTCCTCGCGAACTTCGCGAAGAAGATCTGCGGCTGCTCCGGCTCCTGGTCGATGCGGGCCTACGTCGACGTGGCGGTCGAGCAGATCCGGGCCCAGGTGAAGGACGGCCACGTCATCTGCGCCCTCTCGGGCGGCGTGGACTCCGCGGTGGCGGCGCTCCTCGTCCACCGCGCCATCGGCAACCGGCTCCGCTGCATCTTCGTCGACAACGGCGTGCTCCGGCACGGCGAGCGCCAGCAGGTGGAGGAGGTGTTCGGCGGGATGTTCCACCTCCCGCTCGTCACCGTCGACGCCTCGAACCGCTTCCTCGAGCGGCTCGCCGGGGTCACCGACCCGGAGGCGAAGCGCAAGATCATCGGCCGCGAGTTCATCGCGGTCTTCGAGGAGCAGGTGGAGCAGCTCGCCGCCCACGGCGAGCGCGCCCAGTTCCTCGTGCAGGGCACGCTCTACCCCGACGTCATCGAGTCGGTGTCGTTCCGCGGCCCCTCCGCCACCATCAAGAGCCACCACAACGTGGGCGGCCTGCCGGAGGTGATGAAGCTCGCCCTCGTGGAGCCGCTGCGCGAGCTCTTCAAGGACGAGGTCCGCCGCCTCGGCGTCGAGCTCGGCCTGCCCCAGCACATCGTGCAGCGGCAACCCTTCCCGGGCCCCGGGCTCGCCATCCGCGTGCTCGGCGAGGTCACGAAGGAGCGGCTCGACCTCGTCCGCAGGGCCGACGTGATCGTGCAGGAGGAGATCAAGAAGGCCGGGCTCTACGAGAAGCTCTGGCAGGCCTTCGCGGTGCTCCTCCCGGTGCGCTCGGTCGGCGTGATGGGCGACGAGCGCACCTACGAGAGCACCTGCGTGCTGCGCGCGGTGGAGTCCACGGACGGGATGACCGGCGACTGGGCCCGGCTCCCGTACGACCTGCTCGGACGGATCTCGTCGCGGGTCACCAACGAGGTGCGGGGCATCAACCGGGTCGTCTACGACGTCTCGTCGAAGCCGCCGGCCACGATCGAGTGGGAGTAGGTGGGAGCGCCACTCGGGGCCCGCTGTTCGGGCCCCCTCCCGCAGGTTTGCCGCCCCCGGGATCGGGGCTATCATCGTGCTTCCGTAGGGAGGTTCTCGATGCGTAGACCCGCGCTCGGCGCGTTCCTGTCGGTCGGCCTCGCCCTCGGCGCCGCCGGGTGCCAGGACTACAACTTCAACCCGGTCGGCAAGTGCCTCATCCAGCCCGCCACCGAGCGGGTGAAGCTGTCCGACGTCTCCTCGGCCGACGTCCTCTTCGTCATCGACGACTCGGGCTCGATGGAGGGCGAGCAGGCCGCGCTCTCGGCCGCGTTCTCGAGCTTCGTCACGAACCTCGACGCCTACAACCAGTCGCTCGTGTCGAGCGGGCTCCAGCCGTTCGACTACCACCTCGCAGTCACCACCACGTCCGTGATGTTCAACAACGGCAGCGGCCTCGGCGCGACCTGCCGGTCGGACTGCAGCGGCCACCCGGGCAGCCTCGTGTGCTGCGACTCGAGCGGCAGCCCCGTGGAGGCGGGCAAGTCCTGCGCGAAGGGCGAGGCCTGCGGCACCGGCTTCACCTGCCGGACCGACTGCACGAACCTGCTCGGCGAGAAGTACTGCTGCGACGCGAGCGGCACCGCCGAGAAGGGCTCCGAGCCCTGCGTCACCGCGGGCGCCACCTGCGGCCGGATGCTCACGCACTACGATACCGCCGCCTGCACCGCCGGGACGCGGGGCGTCGCGGTCGGCGGCACGCGCTACCCGCAGGGCGACTTCGTGAGCCTCGACGGCCAGCCCCGGGTGCTGCACTTCGACAAGTCGCTCTACCAGGGCGGCACCGGCAAGAACCGCCAGGGCTTCACCTCGGCGCAGCTCATCGACTTCTTCAAGAACAGCGCGAAGGTCGGGATCTGCGGGTCGGGCGAGGAGACGGGCCTGCTCGCCGGGAAGATGGCCGTCGAGAAGGCGCTCGCGGGCCAGCAGAAGGACACCTACGACCTCTCCGGCGCGCACGCCTGGAACCCCACGACCCTCGTCGCGAGCGCGAACGCGGAGTGGCCGCGGCCGGGCTCGAAGCTCGTGCTGGTCTTCGTGGGCGACGAGGACGACTGCTCGTCGCCGGTGGACGCGACGGCGGGCGTGGTGTGGGACGGAGGGAACCCCGGCGCGGACGCCTGCGTGGCCGACGCGCTCAAGCCGGCCGGGAGCCGCCGCCAGTATCCGACCGGCGACTTCGTGAACTACTTCATGGGGCTCGGCCGGCCCATCGGCGCCGCGTTCGTCGTCTCGATGGCGCAGGACCAGTGCGGCCGCGCGGGCACCGGCGCCTGCACCCCGGGCGTCTGCTGCGGCGCGTGCCCGCAGAACGCGTGCACCGCCACCTGCGGCGGCCAGGCCGCGGGCTTCCGCTTCTACGAGACGGCCCAGGCGCTGCGCGGGCAGGGGGCCGACGTCTTCACCGGCTCCATCTGCGACGGCAACTTCAGCCTCGTGCTCGACGAGATCGCGAACATCGTCCGGCCGCCGGCGGGGCTCGTGCTGCCCACGACGCCTGCCGAGAGCGTCGTGACGCTGCTCCGCATCGCCGCGACGGACGGCCAGACCCGGAAGATCTGCAAGGGGCCGGCGCCCGCCGGCACCACCGCCGCCGCCGCGAAGGCGGGCGGCTGGGACTGGTGGTTCACGGCGACCCGCGACGGCGGCGACGCCACCGGGGTCTCACGCTACGTCTTCATCAACAACGAGACCGGCAACTGCCGCGCGAACCCCGGCGAGACCTACTCGGCCGACTACATCGGCCGGCTCCCCGCCGACGGCTGTCAGTCGAAGGCGTCCTGCGCCTCGGCGCTCGGCGGCCAGGCCAGCGACTGGGCCTGCGTGGCCGCGGGCGTCCCCGCGGCGCAGGTCCCGGCCACCGCCGGCACCTGCATCTGCTGCGCGGCGGGCTCGACCGACCCGTGCTGCAACGGCGGTGACGCCGCGAGCGGCTGCAAGCCCTGACCCATGCGCCGCCCGACCGCCACCCTCGCCGTGGGTCTCTGGAGCTGCCTCGTCACGCTCCTGCCGGGCTGCGGCTGCGACACCGTGCCGCCCGAGGCGGTCACGAGGTGCGAGGCGCGGATCAGCATCGGCAGCGCGGCGACGGACATCCTGTTCGTCATCGACGAGTCGGGCTCGATGCTCGAGGAGCAGCAGAACCTCCACGACAACCTCGGCGACTTCGTGACCGCGCTCGCGCGGTCGCCGGTGAAGAACGACTTCCGGGTGGGGGTGACCACGACCTCGGTCGAGAACTTCGACCCCGCGACCTCCGCGACCTACGGGTCGGGGCCGAACGCCTGCGCCGGCTGCGCGCCGTACCCGCAGGGCGCGCTCGTCGCGATCGAGCGGGCGAGCGGGGCGGTGGTGCCGAACAAGCTGTGGTACTCCGCGGGCGCCTGGCTCGGGCCGCGGATCCTCGACAGCGGCACGGCCACCCTCATCCCCGACTTCGAGGCGAACGTGCTCCTCGGCACGAACGGGACCGGCAAGGAGGAGCCGCTGCGCGCCGCCCGGCTCGCGCTCTCCGAGCGCATCGCGGACGGCACGAACGCCGGGTTCCTCCGGCCGGGGGCGAGGCTCGCGGTCGTCATCCTCACCGACGAGGACGACTGCTCCGACTCGAGCCACCACCTCCCGACGAGCGCCTCCGCCGGGCAGGATGCGTGCCACGACCCCGCCCGGAAGTTCCAGGCCGGCCAGATGGACTCCATCGACGACTTCGTGGCGTTCCTCACCGGGCCGATCGAGGGCGAGGCGCGCGACCCGGTCCTCGCGGTGATCGCCGGGTTCAACATGACCTCCGGCGCGGCCACGCCGCGCTGCTCCACCTCGTTCGACGCGCCCGCCCGCCTCGACGCGCTCGTGACCGCGCTCGGCACGAACGCCTTCAAGGACAGCATCTGCCGGGCGACCTTCCACGACTCGTTGATGTCGATCGCCGACCTGCTCGTGCCGCAGACGGTACCGCTCCAGGGCGCGCTCCCGGACCCCCGGATGCTCGCGGTCTCGCTCCGGAAGGCGAGCGGCGCGGTGGTCGGCTGCCCGGTCGCCGCGAAGGGCTCGGCCGACGCGGCCTCGGCCGGGGCCGTCTACGCCCCGCCCACCGCGGACGCGCCCGCCACGCTGTCCTTCCAGAACGCGTGCGTCCTCGGCTCGAGCGATCAGGTCGACGTCCGGATCGTCTGCGCGGGCTGAGTTTCGAGGGACGGACGGGCCTCCCCGGATCTGCTCCGCTGCGCTTCGCAGGCATGACGCAGCGCATGAGACCCTGTCGGGCCTGCGGCGCCAGGACACCAGATCACGCACGGTGAACGGACGCTCCGAACGGAGCCTGCCCACGGGACGAAAAAGCTGCATAAAGCAAGCTTCGGATGCCCACTCCTCTGGCAGTGCTCGCCCTCTGGGCGACCGTGAACCTCGCCGAGGAGGCCCCCGCCCGGGAGGCCGCCCCGGCCGCCGCCCCCGCCGACGTCCGCTTCGCCGAGGTTGACCGCGCGTACGACCGACGCGACGAGCCCGGCGAGCTCGAGAAGCTGAAGGCCGGCCTCGCCGCCGCGGAGCAGGAGGGCCCGGCCGACTACGAGCTCGAGTGGCGCCTCGCCCGGCTCTACTCGTGGCTCTCGGACGATCCGGCGATCTCCGACGACGAGAAGTCGAAGCTCGGCAAGATCGGCTGGGAGCACGCCGAGAAGGCCATCGCGCTCGATCCGTCGCGCGTCGAGGGCTGGCACTTCGCCGCCGTGGACATGGGGCAGTACTCGCTCGGCATCGGGATCCTGAAGGCGCTCTCGCAGGGCATCGAGGGCAAGTTCAAGGACCGGCTCTCCCACGCGGAGAAGATCGACCCCGGCTACTCCGGCGGCGCGATCCCGACGGCGTGGGGCCGCTTCTGGTTCAAGCTGCCGTGGCCGAAGTACGACGGGAAGAAGTCCGAGCGGGCGCTCCAGGCGGCCCTGAAGCTCAACCCGGACAACGTGCGGGCGAGGGTGTACCTCGCCGACCTCTACGAGAAGGAAGACGAGCCCGCGAAGGCGCGGGCCGAGCTCGAGCGCGCGGCGGCCGGGGAGCCCGGCCGCTACGACGCGCCCGAGGAGCGAAGGTTCCAGGCGATGGCGCGGCAGAAGCTCGCGCGAACGGAGAAGAGGTGACGACCATGAGGGCCGAGGCCGAGATGAGCGCGGGGGCAGCCGGAGGCGCCAACATCGTCCGGATGTTCGAGGCGACCGCGCGGGCGCGCGGGCAGGCCACCGCCGTCCACCACAAGCGGGACGGCAGGTGGGCGACCGTGTCCTGGGCCGAGATGGCGCGGCGCGCGCGCGACGTCGCCGACGGCCTCGCCTCGCTGGGCGTGAAGCCGGGCGACCGTGTGGCGGTCATCGGCGAGACGCAGCTCGAGTGGGTGCTCGCCGACCTCGGCGTGCTCGGCGCGGCGGCGATCACCGTCACGATCTACCAGTCCAACAAGCCGCACGAGGTCCAGTACATCCTGCAGGACTCCGGGGCGAGCTGGATCTTCTGCGACACCGCCGCCCAGGTCGCGAAGATCCGCGAGATCAAGGGCGAGTGCCCGAGCCTCAAGGGCCTCATCCGCGCGGAGGGCCGCCCGGCCGACGCGTTCGAGCGCTCCCTCGCCAATCTCGAGAAGGCCGGCGTCGAGTGGAGGAAGGCGAACCCCCAGGCCCACGAGGCGCGGACCGCCGCGGTCGGCGCCGACGCGCCCGCGAGCTTCATCTACACCTCGGGCACGACCGGCAACCCGAAGGGCGTCGTGCTCACGCACGCCAACTGGGTCTACGAGGCCGACGCGGTGGCCGGGATGCAAATCGTCCGGCCCGACGACGTGCTCCTCCAGTTCCTGCCCTTCGCGCACTCGTTCGCGAAGGTGATCCAGGCGGTCTGGTTCCGGACCGGCGCCGAGGGCGCGTTCGTCGAGTCGCTCGAGAAGATCATGGACAACGCCTCGGAGGTGCGGCCGACAATCATGCCGGCGGTGCCCCGCATCTTCGAGAAGGCGTTCAACACCGTGGTCTCGAAGGGCCTCGCCACCCCGGGCCTGAAGGGCAAGCTCTTCCAGCTCGCGATGGAGGGCTTCGAGGCGTACGCGAACGCCCGCGACGCCGGGAAGGAGTACACCGGGCTGAAGATGGTCATCGCGCGGAAGCTCATCTTCCCGAAGCTGAAGGCGGCGCTCGCCGAGCGCTTCGGGGGGCGCATGCGCCTCTTCGTCTCGGGCGGCGCGCCGCTCTCGACCAAGATCGCCTACTTCTTCGAGCAGCTGGGCTTCGTGATCCTCGAGGGCTACGGGCTCACCGAGACCTCCGCGGCGAGCTTCGTGAACCGCCCGGGCCAGGTGAAGATCGGCACGGTCGGCCCGGCCATCCCGGGCACCGAGGTGAAGATCGCCGAGGACGGCGAGATCCTCATCAGGGGGCCGGGCGTGATGAAGGAGTACTACCGGAGCCCCGAGGCGACCGCCGAGGCGATCAAGGGCGGCTGGTTCTACACGGGGGACATCGGCCAGCTCGACGCGCAGGGCCGCCTCAAGATCACCGATCGCAAGAAGGACATCATCGTCACCGCGGGCGGCAAGAACGTCGCGCCCCAGAACCTCGAGAACGACCTCAAGACCGACAACCTCGTCTCGCAGGTCATGGTCCACGGCGACAAGCGCAAGTTCCTCTCGGCGCTCGTCACCCTCAACGAGGAGAACGCGAAGAAGTGGGCCGCCGAGAACGGCGTCCCGCCCGGCGCGGCGCTCCACCAGGACCCCCGCGTGATCGCACGCATCCAGCGGTCGGTCGACGCGCTCAACGCCAAGCAGGCGAGCTACTCGACCATCAAGAAGTTCGCGATCATCCCCAAGGACTTCACGGTCGAGGGCGGGGAGCTCACCCCGACGCTCAAGGTGAAGCGAAAGCTCGTCACGCAGCAGTACAGGGCCGTGCTCGACGCCTTCTACGCGGACGGGAAGGGCGGCGAGGCGTAGCGGGGCGACGACCGGCCTCCGCGCGCGGGTGCGACGAAGGGGCGGGCCCCGAGCGAGACGCCGCCGCGGGCCGGGCGCCGTGCTCAACTCATGGGCTCAACATGGCCCCCGCACCCCTGCGCATCCTGCTGGTCGAGGACGACGACGACAACCGCGAGCTCATGGCCGAGGTCCTCGAGACCTCCGGCTGGGAGGTCGTGTCCGCCGCCACGGGGCAGGAGGGCCTCAAGGTGCTCTCGGAGCAGGCCGTGGCGGTGGTCCTCACCGACGTCGGCATGCCGGGCATGGGCGGCCTCGAGGTGGCCCGCGCGGCGAAGGCCATCGCGCCGAGCGTGCCGGTGGTGGTGGTGACCGGCTGGGCGGACCGCGACGACATCGCGCGGGCGCGGGGGCACGAGGTCGACGCCGTGCTCGTGAAGCCGGTCGACCCCGAGGCGCTCCTCGGCACGGTCGGCGACCTCGCGGCGCGGCCGCGGACGTAGTAGGTTCCATCCCGATTTGCCGGTCAGGCCGGGGGTGGACCATGCCCGTCGCGAGCGTGAGCGAAGTCTTCGACGTCCACATCCCTGCGAAGCTCCAGGCGAAGCCGGACGTCGCGGCGAAGATCAACGCCATCTACCAGTTCGTCATCACCGGCCCCGGCGGCGGCTCCTGGGCGGTCGACTGCACCGCCCCCGGCGGGAAGGTCGTCACCGGCAGCGCACCCGGCGCGAGGTGCACGGTGACGGCGACCGACGCCGACTTCCTGTCGATCGTGAACGGCAAGATGAACCCGCAGATGGCGTTCATGTCCGGCAAGCTCAAGATCCAGGGCGACATGGGGCTCGCGCTGAAGCTCGTGTCGATCCTGTAGCGCGCACGGGGGCGGCCATGCTCCCCCTCGACGGCGTCCGCGTCCTCGACCTCTCGCGGCTCCTGCCCGGGCCGTACGCGACGCTCCTGCTCGCCGACCTCGGGGCCGACGTCGTGAAGGTCGAGGACCCGGGCCTGGGCGACCTGCTCCGCCACGTGCCACCCCTCGCGGGCGAGCAGTCCGGCGCCTTCCACGCCCTCAACCGCAACAAGCGCTCGCTCGGGCTCGACCTGCGCCGACCGGAGGGCGTCGCGACCTTCCTCAGGCTCGCGCGCCGGGCCGACGTGGTGGTGGAGTCGTTCCGGCCCGGCGTGCTCGCGCGCATGGGGCTCGGCTGGGAGGTGCTCCACCGCGAGAACCCCCGCCTCGTGCTCTCGTCGATCACCGGCTACGGGCAGGACGGCCCCTACGCCGCCCGCGCCGGGCACGACCTCGACTACGTGGCGCTCTCGGGCGTGCTCGGCCTCGGCGGGCCGCCGGACCGGCCGGCCGCGCCGGGCGTGCAGGTCGCGGACATCGCGGGCGGCTCGTGGCCGGCGGTCGCGGGCATCCTCGCGGCGCTCCTCGGGCGGGAGCGGAGCGGGCAGGGGACCCACGTGGACGTCTCCATGCTCGAGGGCGCGCTCGCGCTGATGACGCTCCCGCTCGCGATGGCGCAGGCGCGGGGCACGCCGCTCGCGCGCGGGCGAGAGCTGCTCTCCGGCGGGACGGCCTGCTACGGCGTGTACCGCACCCGGGACGGCCGGCACGTCGCGCTCGGCGCGCTCGAGCCGAAGTTCTTCGCCGCGTTCTGCGCGGCGGTGGGGCGCCCGGAGCTCGCCGGGCGGCAGTTCGAGGAGGACGGCCGCGGGCCCCGCGCGGAGCTCGAGGCGATCTTCCTCGCGCGCACGCACGCGGAGTGGGAGGCGTTCGCGGCCGAGCACGACGCCTGCGTCGCGCC
Organism: Anaeromyxobacteraceae bacterium; assembly: GCA_047602405.1. Lineage (GTDB taxonomy): Bacteria > Myxococcota > Myxococcia > Myxococcales > Anaeromyxobacteraceae > Anaeromyxobacter. Next base: position 2,484,342 of record JASGHJ010000002.1, on the reverse strand, counting down.
GGTGCGCGAGGGCGACGAGGTCCTGAGGGATCCCCACCTCGCGGCCCGCGGGGCGTTCCTCGAGATCGAGACCCCGTGGGAGGGGCGGGCGCTCCCGGGCGTCGCGAGCCCCGTCCGGCTCGCCGGGGCGCAGGCCCCTCGCCGGCCCGCACCGCGGGTCGGCGAGCACTCGCGGGACGTCCTCTCCGAGGCCGGCCTCGGCGACGACGAGAATCGCCGCGCTGCGCTCCGCCGGGGTCGTGGGACCCACATCACCTTGACAGCGCGTCGAGGTCGCGACCAAGTATCCGTCCGGTGAAGCACCTCCTCGCCGCCGTCGTCGCCGTCACCGTCCTCGCCGCGGGGCTCACGCCGCACGTGGACGCCGGGCGGCCGCACGCCGAGGAGCGGTGCGCCGCGTGCGTCGTCCGCGCCGCCGACGCCGTCGGGACCGAGGTCGTGGATCTCGAGCCCGTCGACGTCCCGGCCGGCGAGGCCGCGCGGGCGCCCGGGCTCCCTCCCGTGACCGGCGCGCCCCTGGGCGCGATCCCGGGCCAGTCTCCGCCGGCGTAGTCGGGCCCTCCGTCCATCCCGACCACGTTCGCGGCGCCCGCGCGCGCCCGGAGACCTCCATGCACCCGTTCCTCCGCGGGGCCCTCGTGGCCCTGCTCGCCGCACAAGCCGGCAGCGTCCTCGCCCAGGATCCCTCCTCCACCCCGCCCGCGCAGGGCGGCAACCCCTTCGCCCGGGTGCTGATGCTCCCGGACATCTCCGCCATCGGCAACGTGTCGCTCGCCTGGGACGACCGGACGAAGAAGCCCGAGTTCAGGTTCGAGGAGCTCGAGCTCGGCCTGCAGGCCGTGGTCAATCCCTACCTCCGCGCCGACGCGTTCATCTCGTTCTCGTCCGGGGAGGTCTCCGTCGAGGAGGCCTACGTCACCTCGCTCGCGCTCCCGGCCGGCCTGCAGCTCAAGGCCGGCAAGTTCAAGACGCCCTTCGGGCGCCTCAACCAGACCCACCCGCACGTGCAGGAGTTCCTCGAGGGGCCGCTCGCGGTGGGCCTCCTCGCCGAGGAGTCGCTGTCGGGCGCCGGCGTGGACGTCTCCTGGCTCGTGCCGACGCCCTGGTTCGCGGAGCTGCACCTCGCCGCCCAGAGCACCGCCCCGACCGCCGCCGACGCCGCGCGCCTCACCGGCACCGCCCGGCTCGCCCAGTTCTTCGAGGTGGGCGACGGCGCCACGCTCGGGCTCGGCCTCTCGGCCGCGCGCCGCGACGAGGCGCCCGGCCAGTTCCGCGACCTCGCGGGGGCCGATCTGTTCCTCAAGGTCCGCCCGCCCGACTCGCGCTCCTACCTGACCGTTTCGGCGGAGCTCTACGCCCGGCGGTTCGTGAACGTCCCGGCGGTGTCGGAGTCCTTCGAGCAGGGCTGGTGGGCGCAGGCCTTCTACCGGTTCGGGCCGTACCACGGCGCGGGCGCGCGGTACGAGCGCGCCCCGGCCGAGGGCGGCGACGCCGAGCGCGTGGTCGGCCTGCTCGCCTGGCTGCCGTCGGAGTTCGAGCGGATCCGCCTCGAGGTCTCGCGCGACGCCCTGCCGGGCGGCGCGCACGCCCTCACCGCCCTCCTCAACCTCGAGTTCGGCATCGGCGCGCACGGCGCGCACCCGTTCTAGGAGCCAACGCCATGCACCCCAGGAAGCTCGCCGTCCTCGCCGCCCTGCTCGCGCTGCCGCTCGCCACCGCGGCGGCCCCGAAGGTCGTCACCACCACCGAGACCCTCGCCGCGCTCGCGACCGAGGTCGCCGGCCCCGACGCGAAGGTCGAGTCGCTCGCGAAGGGCATCCAGGACCCGCACTTCGTCGACGCGAACCCCATCCTCACCGTGAAGCTGCGCAACGCCGACCTCCTCGTCGACGTCGGCCTCGACCTCGAGATCGGCTGGCTGCCGCCGCTCGTCGTGCAGTCGCGCAACGCCGACATCCTCCCGGGCGGGAAGCGCCGGCTCACCGCCGCCTCGGCCGTGAGCGTGCTCGACCAGCCGAGCGGCCCCGTCGACCGCAGCCGGGGCGACCTCCACCCCGCCGGCAACCCGCACTTCCTCACCGACCCGCGCCGGGCCGCGCAGGTCGCGAGCGCCATCGCCGCGAGGCTCGCCGAGCTCGACCCGGGGAAGGCCCAGGCCTACCAGGAGCGCGCGAAGGCCTTCTCCGGCCGCATGGACCAGGCGCTCGCGCGCTGGAAGGCGGAGCTCGCGCCGGTGAAGGGGAGGCCGATCTTCACCCAGCACCGGACCTTCACGTACTTCCTCGACTGGTCCGGGCTCGTGTCGGCCGGCGAGCTGGAGCCCAGGCCCGGCGTGCCGCCGCCGCCCGGGCACCTCGCCGAGCTCGTCGAGATCGCGAAGCGCCAGGGCGTGAAGGCCATCGTGGTCGAGAACTTCTACGACCGGAAGTCGGCCGACGTCGTCGCGAGCCACTCCGGCGCGAAGGTCGTCGCGATCCCGGGCGAGGTCGGGGGCGAGGCGGGCGTGAAGACCTACGAGGCCTTCCTGGACGCAATCGTGAAGCGGGTGGCGGAGGCGCTGAAGTGAGCCACCTCGTCTCGCTCGCCGGCGCGGCCATCGGCCACGGCCGGCGCCCGCTCCTCGATGGGATCGACCTCGCCATCCCGGAGGGCGACTTCCTCGCGGTCGTCGGCCCGAACGGCGGCGGCAAGACCACCCTCGTCCGCACGCTCATCGGGGCCATCCCCCTCGTCCATGGCCGGCTCGACCGGCCGCGGCCGGTGCGGGTCGGCTACGTCCCGCAGCGCGAGCACGTCGACACCGCCTGGCCGTTCACCGCGGCCGAGGTGGTGCTCCAGGGGCGGACCGCGCTCGCGGGGCCGCTCCGGCGGCTCGGCGCGGCGGACCGGGCGGCCGCGGCCCACGCGCTCGAGCGGGTGGGGCTCTCGCACGTCGCCGAAAAGCAGTTCGGCGAGCTCTCCGGCGGCCAGCGCCAGCGCACGCTCATCGCGCGGGCGCTGGCGGCCGAGCCGGAGCTCCTCGTGCTCGACGAGCCCACGAGCGGCATGGACCCCGCCGCCGAGCTCGCCCTCACCGACTTCCTGAAGGACCTCCACGGGGGCGGGGGCCTCGCGATCGTGATGGTCTCGCACCGGCTCGACACCGTGGCCTCCGCGCCCGCGCGGCTCGCCTTCGTGGACAAGGACAAGCCGCTCTTCCGCGTCGGCGCGACGGCCGAGATGCTCGTCCCCGAGGCGCTCGGGGCGCTCTACGGGCGCCCGGTCGCGGTGCGCGAGGTGGACGGCAAGCGGTTCGTCTACCCGGTCTCGGAGGCCCGCCCGTGAACGGCCTCCAGGACTTCCTCGCGGCGCGCGAGCTGTGGCAGGTGCCGCTCGCGGCGTCGATCGCGGCGGGCGCGCTCCTCGGGGCGCTCGGCGTCTACGTCGTGCTCCGCCGGACGGTCTTCGTGTCGGCGGCGCTCACCCAGCTCTCGACGCTCGGCCTGGTCGCGACGCTGCTCCTCGAGGAGCGGTTCCACGTCGAGACCGAGCACCCGACCGAGCAGCTCGTGGTGGCGCTCGTGTTCGCCGTCGTGGGCGCGCTCGTGCTGGGGGCCTTCCGCCCGCGCCGGCTGCCCGCCGAGGCGGCCGTCGGCACGGCCTGGGTGGTCGCCTCCGCCCTCGTGGTGCTCGGCATCTCCCAGCTCGTGCACGCCGCCCACGATCTCGGCGGCATCCTCTTCGGCAACGCGGTCGCGGTGCCGGTGAGCGACCTCGTCTTCACGCTCGTGGTCGCCGGGGTGTGCCTCGCCCTGCACGTGCCTCTTCGCGAAGGAGATCGCGTTCGCGTCGTTCGACGGCGAGAGCGCGCAGGCGGTCGGCGTGAACGTGCGCCGGTGGGACGCGGTGCTGTTCCTGACCATCGGCCTCGCCATCCCGCCCACGGCGCGGTCGGTGGGGGCGCTGCCGGTCTTCGCGTTCCTGACGCTGCCCGCGACCGCCGCGCTGGGGCTCGGGCTGCGGTTCCGGACCGCGTTCCTGGCCGCCGCCGGCCTCGGGGTCGCCTCCGCCGCGGGCGGCTACGTGCTCTCGTGGCTGCTCGAGCTGCCGACCGGCGCCACCATGGTCGCCCTCGCGGCCGTGCTCGCGCTGCCGGCGGCCCTGAAGTCGCTCATGTCCAGATAGCCCGTTCGTCCCGAGCGTAGGCCCGCCATCGGCGGGCCGAAGACGAGGGACGCCCCGGCTACTTCCCCGGCTCCGCCAGCGTCAGCTCGACCGACAGGTCCGCCGCGACCTTCTCGAGCGTGGCCTGCAGCTTCGCCGCGTCGGCGCCCTTCGGCACCGTGAGGTGCGCGCGGGTGCGGAAAAGCTTCTCGCCCGACATCGGCGCGTCGACCCGGTCGGTGACGAGCTCCTCGATGTTCACGCCGTGATCGGCGAGGGCGCGGGCGATCTCCCGCACGATGCCGGGCCGGTCGAGGCCGACGAGGTCGAGCTCGAGCGGCCGCCGCTCGCGCGGCTCGGGCGCCCGCGGCGTCGACTCCACCACGAGCCGCAGGCCCTTCGCCTCGAGCGCGCGCAGGGCCTGGATGAGCTCGCTCACCCGCGCGTCCGGGACCTCGACGCGCAGGATGCCCGCGAACTGCCCGGCGAGCTGGGCCATCCGGCTCTCGAGCCAGCTGCCGCCGTGCGCGGCGACGGGGCCGGCGACGGACTCCACGATGCCCGGGCGGTCGGGTCCGATGAGGGTGAGGACGAGGTCGGCCATGCCGGACAGTGTATCAGCGCCCGAGCGCCGGCGAGGTGAGCGGCGCCGCGCCGCCCGGGTCGAAGTGGTCGGGCACCTGCCCCGGCCGGTGCTTCGCCCAGGCACCCGGCGGGGCGAGCGCGACCGGCAGGGCCATGAGCAGCCCGAGGGCGGCCCGGACAGGGACCCGCGGTGTGAGGAGCCCGGCGAGCGCCCCCGCGATCGCGACGGCGTAGGCGAGCGGCGCCACGTCCGGCGGCGCCGCCGCCCCGAGCGGCCGCCAGTGCCACGCGATCTCCCAGACCGCCGACCAGCCCGCGACGTACAGGAACGCCGCCGAGACGGGGCGGGGCGCGACCGCGAGCAGCGCGTCGAGCCCGGCGAGCGCGAGGAGCGCGAGCGCGGGCGCGATGGCGACGAGGTACCGGCTCTCGCGCCAGGCGTCGTTGAGCCCGATGCGCAGGAAGGTGAGGAGGAGGTAGGCGGCGACGACCGGGACGATCAGGAAGGCGACGCGGGAGGTCCGGGTCCGGACGAGCTCACGGAGGCCCGCCACCATGCCCGCGACCTCGAGCGCCCGGAGCGCCGGCGGCTGCCCGAGCCGCATCGCCTCGAAGAACCAGCTCTCCCACAGCTGCGAGACCTCGAAGCGGTGGCCGAGCATGCCGCGGTACGGGTTGGCGTGCACGATCCAGAGGAGGTCCCCGTGCAGCGCCGCGCCCACGCCCGCGTGCAGCGGGAACCCGAGCACCGCCACCGCGGCCGGGAGGAGCCGCCGCTCCGCGACCAGGAGCCACGCCGCCCCGAGCGCGGCGTACACGGGCCCCTCCGGCCGCGTGAGCCCGCACCAGAAGAGCGCCGCCGCGGCCACCCACGGCCGCCGCTCGACGACGCCCACGACCGCCACCGCGAACGCCGCCGCGAACGGCAGCTCGGTCATCGTGGAGCCCGCCTGTCCGAAGACGTCGTGCTGCACGAGCAGGAACGGCGCCGCGAGCCACGCGTGCGGCAGCCCGAGCCCGCGCGCCGCGCGGAGGGTCCCGGCCGCCGCGATCGCGGCGAGCACGACCGAGACGAGCCGCGCCGCGTGGATGCCGAAGGTGGAGGCCGAGGCGTACAGGAGCGTGAAGCCCGGCCGGTCCCAGGGATTCGAGGAGCTCCGACGGATCGAGGAGCCCCTCGCGCAGGTGGAGGTAGTGCGTCCAGGCGTCGTTCTGCGGGAGCGACGGGGAGAGGAGCGCCGAGGCCGCCGCGAGCGCCGCGCCCGCGAGCACCACCGCCCGCTCGTGGGGCTCGAGCCCGCGCACCAGCCGCCAGGCCAGCCAGGCGAGGAGCGCCGGGAACGGCAGGAGGACGACGGCGGTGACGGTCACCTGCGCCTACTGCAGCAGCTCGTCCGGGATCTTCCCCGGGTACGCCTTCCCGTTGAAGAAGAAGGTCGGCGTGGCCCGGATCCCGACGCGCTGCCCCTCCGCGACGTCGCTCGCGAGCCGGTCCTTCGTCTGCGGCGAGGCGAGGCACGCGTCGAACCGCGCCGGGTCGAGCCCGAGCCGCTTCACGACCGCCTCGAGCGGCTCCTTCTGCTTCTGCAGCCCGAAGAGCGCGTCCTCCATCTCGTCGCCCTTGCCCATCGACTCGGCGCAGATGGCGGCCCGCGCGTACTCGCAGGCCTTCTCGTGCATCACGCGGTTGAGCGCCGGGTTGCACTCCGACGAGAGCGGGAAGTGCCGCTGCACGACCCGCAGGCCGGGCTTCAGCGCCATGACGCCCTTCATCTGCTCGTGCGCGACGGCGCAGAACGGGCACTCGAAGTCGCTGTACTCGACGACGACGGTCTCCGCCCCGGGCGCGGGCGGCCTCTGCCCCGGGGCGACGACCGGCGTCAGCGCGGGGCGGACGGCGGTGGCCGGCCTCGGCGGCTTCTCCCAGTAGCGGGGATAGGCGGCGCGGGCGACGCCCGCGAGCGCGAGCAGCGCCACCACGCCGCCGACCGCGAAGGCCGGCCGCGCGCGGAGCACGCCGAGGTCGCTCGCGACGGCGCCCGCGAGGCCGGCGCCGCGGCACGCGAGCACCGAGACGACGAGCAGCGCGAGGGTGAGGGTCCAGGAGGCCGCGCACATGATGCAGAAGCTCCGGATGACGAACTCGGAGACGTAGGCGAGCACGAGCGCGCCCGCGAGCGACACGGCGGAGAGGAGGAAGAGGAGCCCGGCCGGCCAGGTCGGGTGCGGCTTCCTCGAGAGGAGCCCCATCACCGAGAGCGCGGTGAACGCGAGGTAGCCGATGACGCCCCACACCGCGATCGGCAGCCCGAGCACGATGGAGTAGGGCGACAGCGCCACGGTGTCGCAGCTGAAGTGCTCGCCGAGGTCGCAGAAGCTCGTGAGGCCCGCGTGTGCGTTGACGTGCACGCGCACGAGCATGCCGGCGACGACGAGGCCGCCGAGCGACAGCGCGAGCGCCGCCGCGAACAGGCGGCGGGGAGAGGGCGGGGTGGGCGGGCTGGGCGGGGCGGCGGTGTCGCGGCGGGGCATGTTCGGGCGGCGGCTCCGGGCTAAACGACCGTTCGTGATTCGCGATCAGCGGCAAGGCCGCGGACCGCAGGGAGAAAGTTGAAAGGGAAGGTCAACCCATCGATCGTTGCGGTTGCGAGACCAGCAGCGAACTCGGAGGAGACCTTCCCGTGCACAACATACCGCGGCTCGATCGTGCCGTGCGACGCAGACTGATCCGCCGCGCCAAGAAGACCAAGGACCCGCACACCGCCCTCCGCTTCCTCATGATCGCCAAGCTCGGACAAGGACTCTCTCGACAGCAGGTCGCCCGCGACCTCGCCTGCGTCCCGTCCACCGTGGTGAAGGCGGCGCAGCGGTTCGCCGACGCTGGGGAGGAGGGCCTGCTCGACCAGCGCGCCTTCAACGGCGTCCGCAAGGTGGACCTCCGGTTCAAGGAAGAGCTCGAGCGGGTTCTGCACTCGGTCCCGACCGAGTTCGGCTGGCAGCGCACGACCTGGACCCGCGAGCTGCTCGGCTGCGAGTTGGAGCGGCGCCAGCTCCCGCGAGTGGCTCCGTGCACGATGGGCCGGGCGCTCTCCGCGATCGGGGCGCGGCTCAGGATGCCGAAGCCGACGGTCGCCTGCCCCTGGGAAACAGGTCGCAGGAAGCGCGTGCTGGCGAGGTTGCGTCGCGTCGCCAAGAACGCCACGCCGGAGGAGCCGGTCTTCTACGAGGACGAGATGGACGTCCATCTCAACCCGAAGATCGGTCGCGACTGGATGCCGAGAGGGCTCCGGCGCTACGTGCTCACGCCCGGCCAGAACAGGAAGCGGTTCGTCGCCGGTGCGCTCAACGCCACGACCCGCAGGATGACCTGGGTGGAGGCGCCGACCAAGGCGAGCGAGCTCTTCCACAAGCTCGTGTGGAAGCTCCTTGGCGAGTACCGCGCCGCGCGGCGCATCCACCTCATCCTCGACAACTACATCATCCACTCGAGCAAGAAGACGAAGCGCTTCCTCGCCCAGTTCGGCGACCGCGTCGTGCTGCACTTCCTGCCCCCGTACTGCCCCGACGACAACCGCATTGAGCGCGTGTGGCTCGACCTGCACGCCAACGTGACGCGCAATCACCGCTGCAAGACGATCGAGGAACTGATGGTCCAAGTCATCGCCTTCCTGCGCGCCTACAACCAGCGGAAGAAGCTCAACCCTTCACTCAAGCTCGCGGCCGGTGTTTCCGGATCGCGATTGGTCGTTTAGTCGATCGAGCAAGGCTTCACCGGCTCGCAGGGCTTCTCGTCCTTCCTGGCCGGCGGTGGCGCGGGCTTCTTGTCGGCGGTCTGCTTCGCCTCCGCGGGCTTCGCCTGCTTCGCCTCTGCGGGCTTCGCCCGGGCGTCCTTCGCGCCCGCCGGCTTCACGGGCGCCGACGCGCCCTCGGCCGGCTTCGCCGGCGCCGCCGGGGCCGGCTTCTCGGGGGCCGCGGGCTTGTCGTCGCCCGCGAGGGCGGCGAGGGGGAGGACGAGCAGGGCGGCTGCGAGGAGGGTCTTCATGTCGTCGGAACCTCGTGTCGGAATACGATGTTGTAGCCCAGAACCGGCGCGCTCGCCTGCGCCGGGAGCCCGCTGCTTTTCCCCTTGACCACCCCGGGGGTTACCAGTAGAACCGCGCTCCGCTTCGGCGCTTCCCGAGGCCACCTTTATCGCGGGGTGGAGCAGCCAGGTAGCTCGTCGGGCTCATAACCCGAAGGTCCCAGGTTCAAATCCTGGCCCCGCAACCAACCAGACGCCCTCGGGCTCACGTCCGAGGGCGTCGCCGTTTCTACCGATGCCCATCGAGCTCGCCATCCCCGCCGCACTCGCCGCCACGGTCGCCCTCGGCGTCGCGACCTGGAACGTGCTCGAGCGCCGCCGCTACGAGCGCATGAAGCTCACCGGCGGCCGCAAGGCGCTCGTGCGGAACCTGTTCGGCGGGTGAGCCCTCCGGCCGGAAGCGGGAGGACGCTCCACCCGAGGACCGCCCGCCCGATCGCGTGCCCTCGAAGCGGCGCCCCGCGGCGAGGAACGCGACCCCGGCGGCGACCCGAAAGGCGCGGCCGGGGCCGCCGTTGGGTGCCCCCCACCTGACGCCGCACGGGGACTGGCCGCCCGGCCCGCGTCCGTTACAGAAGCCGCCCCACGCGGCGACCTCGCCGCGGCCCAGGAGGTGCGGCATGGCACGTCACGCGAGCATCCTCGAGACGATCGGCAAGACGCCCGTGGTCAGGATCAACCGCCTCGCTCCACCCGGCGTGAACCTCTTCGTCAAGGTCGAGTCCTTCAACCCGCTCGGCTCGGTGAAGGACCGCCTGGCGCTCGCCGTCATCGAGGCCGCGGAGCGCTCGGGCGCGCTGAAGCCGGGCCAGACCGTCATCGAGGCGACGAGCGGCAACACCGGCATCGGCCTCGCCATGGTCTGCGCGGCCAAGGGCTACCCCCTCGTCATCGTCATGGCCGAGTCCTTCAGCGTCGAGCGGCGCCGGCTGATGCGGTTCCTGGGGGCCAAGGTCGTGCTCACCCCGGCGGCGGAGCGGGCGGTCGGGATGATCCGGAAGATGGAGGCGCTCGCGGCCGCGAACGGCTGGTTCATGCCGCGGCAGTTCGAGAACGAGGCGAACGCGGACTACCACTCGCGCACCACGGCGCAGGAGATCCTGGCGGACTTCGCCGGGATCCGCCTCGACGCCTGGGTGACGGGCTACGGGACCGGCGGGACGCTCAAGGGCGTGGGCCGGGTCCTCCGCAAGGAGCGGCCCGAGACGAAGATCGTCGTCTGCGAGCCCGCCGACGCGCCGCTCCTCGGCAGCGGCGCGGCCCAGGCGCGCCGGCCCGACGGCACCCCGTCCGCGCCGCACCCGAGCTTCAAGCCGCACCCGATGCAGGGGTGGACGCCGGACTTCATCCCCAAGCTGACGGGCGACGCGGTCGAGCTGAAGCTCATCGATCGCGTCCTCGCCATCCCGGGGCCGGACGCGCTCCGCTGCGCGAAGGAGCTCGCCGTGCGGGAGGGGCTCTTCGTCGGCATCACCTCGGGCGGCACCTTCGCCGGCGCGCTCGAGGTCGCGCGCCAGTCCGCGCCGGGCGCCAACGTCCTCTGCATGCTGCCGGACACCGGGGAGCGCTACCTCTCCACGCCGCTCTTCGCGGACGTGCCGGCGGAGATGACCGAGGAGGAGCAGGCCATCGCGCGGTCCGTGGCGGGCGCGGCGCCGACGGCCTGACGGGGGCAGCCATGGCGATCGTCTCGCGCAGGGCGGCGGCGGCGGATCGGGGCTTCGAGGACGTCAAGCGCTTCCTCTTCGACTCGCGCTACGGCGAGCGGCGGGGAGATCCCGAGATCGCCGACTTCACGTTCGGCAACCCACACGAGATGCCGCTCGACGGGCTCGTCACGGCGCTCCGGGAGGCGGCGCGCCCCCTCGACGAGCACTGGTTCGCCTACAAGACGAGCGAGGAGGTCCCGCAGAAGTTCCTGGCCGAGGCGGTCGGCCGGGAGCTGGACCTGCCGCTCGAGCCGCCCGATCTCGCGCTCACCGCCGGGGGATTCGGCGCCATCTCGGTCGCCCTGCGCCTCCTGCTCGACGCCGGAGACGAGGCCGTGTTCGGCGAGCCCGGCTGGTTCTGCTACGAGCCCATGCTCCTCGCCGCGGACGCGGTGCCGCGGGCGGTCGCGCTCCGGCCCCCGCGCTTCGACCTCGATCTCGAGGCCATCGACGGCGCGATCGGCCCGAGGACCCGCCTCGTCATCGTGAACACGCCGCACAACCCGACCGGCCGGATCTACGGGCGGGGCGAGCTCGCGGCGCTCGCGGAGGTCCTCGAGCGGGCTTCGCGCCGGGTGGGCCACCGCGTCTTCCTCCTGTCCGACGAGCCGTACCGGCGGATCCGCTTCGACGGCCGTGCGTTCACGAGCCCCGCGGCCGTCTATCCCTGGACGGTGGTGACGTACAGCTACGGCAAGGTGCTGCTCGCGCCGGGGCAGCGGCTCGGCTACCTCGCCATCTCGCCGCTCATGCCCGAGGCGGACCGCGAGGCGCTGCGCGGCGCCGTGCTCGCGACGCAGATGGCGCTCGGCTGGTCCTTCCCGAACGCGATCATGCAGTACGCCGTGCCGCACCTCGAGCGCCTGTCGATCGACGTGGCCGCGCTCGCGCGCCGGCGCGACGCGCTGATGGAGGCGCTGACGCGGGCCGGACACTCCGTCCTGCCGCCCGAGGGCACCTTCTACCTGTGGGGCCGGTGGGCGGGCGACCCCGTGCGGCAGTGGGAGGCGCTCGCCGAGCGGGGCGTCTTCGTCATGCCGGGGGCCCTCATGAAGGCGCCGGGGTACTTCCGGATCAGCCTCACGGCGTCCGACGCGATGGTGGCCCGGGCGCTCCCGCACCTCGCCCGGGCGGCGTGAGGGCCGGCCCGGGCAAGGCCTACCTCACGAGCTCCCGCACGAGCTCCGCCACCTCCCCGGGCTCGAACCCGAGCGTCGCGTCCCCCACGCTCAGCTCCACCAGCCGCGTGGCGCGCGTGGCCCCGGGCCCGCTCCAGCGCAGCGTGTACACGCCTCGCTCGCGCGCGAGCCGGCACGCGTTCCTTCGCAGGCGCCGCTCGGTCACCGGGAGGAGCATCCGCATCATGTTCGTGTGCGGCGGGTCGGGCAGCACCGTGACGCCCGGCACCGCCCGCAGCGCCCTCGCGATCGCCCGCGCGTGCGCGCGGTACGCGGGCATCCGCGGCAGCCGGAGCCGCAGGCCCTCGAGCGCGAGCGCCGCGTAGGGCCACATCCCGTACAGCGTGCCGCCGTGGCGCTTCCGCCAGGCGCGCGCCTCCACCATCAGGTCCCTCGGGCCCGCGAGGCACGCGCCCGCCACCGCGCCGAGGCCCTTGTAGAAGGACACGTAGACCGTGTCGAAGAGGGCGGCGACCTCCGCCGGGGTCCGCCGGTAGAACGGCGTCGACTCCCAGAGCCGCGCGCCGTCGAGGTGGACGGCCGCCCCACGCCGGCGCACGTACGCGACCTGGGCGCGGAGGTCCCTCCAGGCCGGCAGGACGCCGCCGAGCTCGCGCTGCGGGAGCTCGAAGAGCACCGCGGCGAGCGGCGCCTCCACGCGCCGCAGGTCCGCGAGCGTGAAGAGCTTGCGGGGATCGCCGACCTTCACGGCCTCGAGCGCGTGGAGCCGCTCGAAGCCCCGCTCCTCGTGGAGCTCGAGGTGGCAGGTCGGGTGCCAGGCCACGGCGCGGGAGCCGCGGCGGTCGCAGTGGACGCGGAGCGCGATTCTGCTGCGCCATCGTGCCGCTCGGCATGAAGACCGCGGCGGGCTTCCCGAGCAGGCGCGCGACCTCCGCCTCGAGCGCGGCCACGACGCCCCCCGCGCCGTAGGTATCGGTCGCGGTTTCGGCGGGGAGGGCGGCGAGCTGCGCGCCCGCCGAGCGCAGGCCATGGCCGCCGAGGAAGCGGGTGCAGGCGGCGCGGTAGCGGTCGAGGTCGTCGGGCGCGAGGCGGGGCACGACCGGAGTATAGGCGGCCGCGGCGGCCCGTCAGTCCTCCTCGACGTCCTCGTCGTCCTCGTCGTCGTCCCACGTGAAGCCCGAACCCCACGTCCAGTTCAGGCCGCCGTGCCGGCCGTGATCGTCGGCCTTCGCGAGCGCCTTCGCCTTCGCGACGGCCGCGCGGAAGCGTGCGTCGCCCCGGAGGGCGTCGAGGTCGTCGTCGGTCCTGAGCTGCCAGGGCTCGTGGAACCCGGCCTCGATCGCGCGGTCGAGGTACGCCAGGGCGGGCTCGGGCCGCCCCCGGCGGGCCTCGACGCAGGCGAGGTTGTAGAGCGTCGCCGCGGGCCGGTAGCCGAGCGAGAGCGCGGCCTCGAAGGCGCGCGCGGAGGCCTCGTACTCGCGGAGGTTGAGCTGGGCGATGCCGAGGCCGTAGGCCGCCCGGCCGGATCCGGGGTGGCGCGCGAGGTAGGCGCGGAGGCGCTCGGCCGCCTCGCGGGACTCCCGCACGGCGCCGCGGTCGTGACCGCGGCCCCATGAGCCGAACCACCCGCCGCCGTGGTGGCCCGGGTTCACGGGCGGCATCTCGAGCAGCTCCGCGTCGGCGAGCAGGGCCGCGAAGCGCGGATCGCCGTGCAGCCGCTCGAGGTCCTCGTCCTCGGCCATGTGATCGGGGTCGTCGTAGCCCGCGTCGAGCGCGGCGCGCAGCGAGGCGAACGCCGCGTCGGTCCACCCGCCGAGCGCGAGCGCGCAGGCGCGGTTGTAGTGCGAGTTCCCCGGCTTCTGGCTGCGCTTCGCCGCCTCCTCGAACGCGACCGCGGCGTCGCCGTAGTCGCCCGAGGAGAGGAGCTCCTTGCCGACCGAGTAGAAGCGGTCCGGGCCCTGCGGCGGGTCCTTGAGGAGCGCGTCGAGCCGGGCGTGCGCGCGCTCGGCGCGGCGCTGCTCCCGGTCGTGGGCGCCCGCGGGGGCCGGCGCGAGGCCGGTCAGGGCGACGGCGAGCGCGAGCGCGGCGGGCGCGGCGCGGGAGGGGAGGGTGGGCATGGGCGGACCTCCTCGCCGGGATGGCGGTGAGGGGCCCTACGCGGGAGCGGGGCGGGCATTTCAACCCGCCGCACGGCTCGTGGGCCCCTGCCGGGGCGCCGGCTCCGCGGCCGCCTCGCGCTCCCCGAAGAAGATTGTCACGAGCACGCCGGAGAGCGTGATCGCCGCGCCGAGGTAGGTGAGCGGCTGCGTCGCGGCGCGGTGCTCGAGGAACGCGTCCAGGAGGAGCGCCAGCACGGGCTCGACCAGCACGAGCGTCGCGACGGTCGAGAGCCGCACGTGCCGCATCAGGTAGAAGTAGGCGCCGAAGGTCACGACCGACCCCATCACCGCCAGGTACAGGAGCGCGGCGGTGGGCTCGAGGGGGAGCGGGCTCGGCGGCGGCTGCCGCTCGACGGCGCCCGCGATCGCCCAGAGCACCGCCGCGGTCACCGGGAAGAAGACCGCGGTGTTCGCGAACGGGTCCGAGCGCGCGGTGTGCCGCTTCAGGACGACCGTGTACGCCGCGCAGCACACGACCGAGAGGAGCACCAGCACGACGCCCGCGGCCTGCTCGCTCGACACCGCCATCCGGTCCCAGAAGATGACCGCGATGCCGGCGAGGCCCGCGAGCGCGCCGCCGACCGTGCTCGCGCGCAGGCGCTCGGTGCCGCTCCAGGCGCCGAGGGCCGCGGTCATGAGGGGCATCGTGCCGTAGAGGACCGCCGCGACGCCGCCGGCGATCTCCTCCTCGGCGCGGTAGACGAGCGCGTAGCCGAGGCCGTTCAGGAGGCCGGCGAGCCCGATCCAGGCGACGGCCCGCCGGTCGGGGCGAGGCTTCCCGAAGCCGAGCGCGAGCGCGACGCCGAGGATCAGCGCCGCGATCGTGAAGCGCACCGCCGCGGAGAGGAAGGTCGGGTAGCCGCCCGGTCCGATGCAGACGCGGATCGCGTACCAGGTGGTGCCCCAGACGATCGCGCAGACGGCGTAGGCGAGGATGACCACGGGGCAGCGGTCGTACCAGATGAGGCCCGCCTTCACCAGCGCCGCCCGCGCGCTATCCTCGGCGCGTGCCCGCCGCTCCCCCGCGCTCGCTCGCGACCCCGCGCCTGCGCCTCCGCCGGCTCGAGCCCGCCGACGCCGGGGACCTGAAGGCCGCGATCGACTCCAGCCTCGACCACGTCCGGCCGTGGGTCCCGTGGTCCTTCGACCACCCCATGGCGCTCGAGCAGGTGCGCGAGTACCTCGCCGGCTCGGTCGCCGACTGGGAGGCCGGCAGGGCCTTCCGCTGGGCCATCCTCGACGCCGCGACCGGCGAGCACCTCGGGGGCGTGAGCCTGCACCCGCGCGTCGGGCCGGGCGCGATCGAGGCCGGCTACTGGCTGCGGCACTCCGCGACGGGGAAGGGCTTCGCGACCGAGGCCGCGCGCGCCGCGGTCGACGCGGCCTTCGGGCTGCCGGGGCTGCAGCGGGTCGAGATGAAGGTCGACGTCGAGAACGCGACGAGCATCGCGGTGCCGCGGCGGCTCGGATTCACGCTCCACGCCACCGAGCCCGAGGCGCTCCACGGACGGATGCGACGGCTCCACGTCTTCACCGTCACCGCGGAGGCGTGGCGGACCGCGGGCGGCGGCTGAACCTCCGTCCGCTTCCGGACTGAATGGGCCCCACTCGGGGCTCGCGGCGAAGCACTTCGCGGTCCCGCGTCATACTTCCGTGATGCCGGATCTCCACCCGGGCCGCGCGCTCGCCGCCGTGGCCGTGCTCGCGCTCGCCGCCTGCAAGGTCGACGTCGCCCCGCCTCGGGGCGCCCAGCTCAGCTGCGCGAGCGACGCCGACTGTCCGCAGGGCTGGGCCTGCCGCGCGAGCCTCGGGCGCTGCCTGCCCTCGGGCGCCGACGAGGTGCCGCCGGCGGTGGTCGCGGGCTCGGTGGTCCTCGCGCACGAGCGCTGCGGGCCCCACCAGCCCGTCGAGGTGACGTTCACGGTCTCGGAGGCGCTCGCGGTGGCGCCGAGGGTGCGCGTGAGCGCTCCGGCCGACCCGCCGCCGGCGCTCGCCCTGACCGCGCAGAGCGGGCTCACCTACACCTTCGGTTACACGCCCGAGAGCGAGGCCGCCGCGCCGTCCGGCAACTGGCCCATCATCGTCGACCTCGTCGACGCCACCGGCAACCCCGCGACCGGCGTCTCGCTCGCGTCGGTGACGATCGATCACGCGCCGCCGGCCGCCGTCGCCCCCGGCGAGCAGCTGACGCCGGACGCCGCCAACCTCCTCCCGCGCGTGGACGCCGTCCGCGACGGCGGCGAGTACGCGGTCTTCTTCTCCACGACCGAGGCGCTCGCGCAGGCGCCCTCGGTGGTGGCGCGCTGCGCGGGGGGCGACGTCCCGCTCGTGCGCGAGCCCGGCCAGACCGCCCCCACCTTCTTCACCTACGGCCTCGCCCTCGATCCGTCGGTCCAGGCCGCCGACGGGACGTGCCCGATCGTCGTGTCGCTCGTCGATCTCGCCGCCAACCCGGGCGGCGAGGTCACGCTCCCGGGCGTCGCGCTCGTGGTGGACCGCACCCCGCCCGACGCCGACGGCTCGATGCAGCTCGCCACGCTGAAGCAGCTCCGGGTGCCGTGGGGCGCGCAGCAGACGGGCGGCGCGCCGGGGCAGTTCCTCACGCTCGCGAGCCTCGCGGCGGGCGCCGATCCCACGACGGTCCCGCTCCCCGCCTCGACGTTCGCCGCCGCCGGCGAGGCCATCGTGCAGGTCCGGGTCCACTCCCGCCAGGCCGGCGGCCTCCTCCTCGGGACGCTGCAGCCGGGGGCCGGCGGCTGGACGGTCGAGAACCTCGGCAACGACTCCCCGCGGATGTGGCTCTCGGTGGTGGACGCGGCCGGGAACGAGTCGGCGCGCCGGGCCGTGCCGCGGGTGGAGTGGATCGCGGGGCTGGGCGGCAAGGTCGCGGGCAGCACCTTCGAGAACCCGACGACGCTCTGGCGGAGCGAGAGCGTCCGCGCGGTCTACGCGCAGGACTACTCGCGGACCGTGGAGCCCGCCGCCGCGGAGCTCTCGGCGGTGCTCGCGGCCGGCGGCGCGAAGGCGTCGCAGCCGGGGCAGGGGAAGTGGAGGCGGCTCGACATCTCCCCCACCGACCTCGCCGTGAAGCCCCTGTGGCCGTCCACCTTCGACGGGGTGCTCGGCCGGACCCTCGTCTACGACGGGGACAAGAAGCAGCTCTGGGCACACGACGGCGCGGACAACCAGTGGACCGCGCTCGGCACCGGCGGCCTCCGCCCCGGCTCGGAGCAGGGCGCGGTGCTCGCGGTGGACACGAAGCACGCGCGCGCGCTGCTGTTCGGCGGGCGCGTGGGCGGCGGCTACGACCCGGAGACCTGGGAGTGGGACCTCCTCGAGGGGCGCTGGCTGAAGCGCACGCCCGCGGCCGGGCCGCCCGCGCCCGACACCCGCGACGGCAGCGTCGCGGTCTTCGACAGCCGTCGGGGCAAGGTGCTGATGTTCGGCGGCTACTACTACGGCGATCACGACGACCTCTGGGAGTGGGACTCGGGCGACGGGACGTGGACCCAGGTGCCGAAGGCGGGCGCGTGGCCCGCGCCGCGCCAGCAGCACGTGATGACCTTCGACGACGCGCGCGGGGTGCTCGTCCTGTTCGGCGGCTACGCCTACGACGGCGGGAAGCCCTGCCCGGCGGGCTCGGTCGCGGCCGGCGGGATCTGCGCCTTCGGGGACACCTGGGAGTACGACCCGGCGGCCGCGCAGTGGACGCTGAAGGTCGCGGGCGGCGCCGCGGGGGCACCGACGGCGCGCTACCAGGCCGCCATGGCCTACGACCGGCTCCGCGGGCGCGCCGCCATGTTCGGCGGCTACGCCAACACGACCGGGACGTCCTACGCGTACGTGAACGAGCTCTGGGAGTACGCGAACGGCGCGTGGTCGCTCCGGACGCTCGCGAACCCGCCGGGCGCGCGCTTCATGCACTCGGTCGCGTACGACTGGACGCGGAGCCGGCTGCTCGTGCTCGGGGGCTACTCCGGCGGCGGCGCGACCGACAAGTGGATGCTGGACTCGGCGGCCGGCCGCTGGAAGCCGATCGCGCGCGCGGCCACGACCCCGGTCTACCGCGAGCCGGAGGGCATGTTCACCGACGCCGTGCGCGGCGGCGTCCTCATGTACGGCGGCATGCAGACGAACGGGCTCTACAACGACGTCTGGCGGCTCGACCTCGAGCTCATGAACTGGAGCCTGCTCGAGGCGGCCGGCACCGGCGCGGGCTTCCCGCCGACGAGCCCGCAGGGCTGCGCGAAGTGCAACGGCGACTCGACCTACGATCCGAACCGCGACCGCATCGTCCACCTCACGCAGTCCGGGCAGATCTGGGAGTACGACGTCGCGGGCTCCGCCTGGGTGAACCGCGGCACGGGCACGGGCGCGGTGCCCTGGCCGCGCGACGCCGCGGCGGTCGCGTTCGACACGCAGCGCAACGTGCTCGTGGCCTACGGCGGCTGGAAGTACAACGTCTCCTCCTGCGCGGACGGGAGCCCGACCGTCCCGGCGGGCTGCACGAGCGGGTGCGAGTGCACCTACCGCGACCTGCGCGAGTGGAGCCCGGCGACCGGCGCCTGGACGCTGCGCTCGGCGGCCACCGGCCCGCCCATCGGCCGGCGCGACCACCGGCTCGTCTACGACCCCGTGCGCAAGCAGACGCTCGTCGTCGGCGGCTACGAGTACGGGCTCGGCTACGCGAGCGACACGTGGGCCTGGGACGGGACCGCGGGCACGTTCACCTCGCAGGACGACAAGGACCAGAACCCGTCCTCCCGCTTCCGTCACAGCGTGACCTTCGACGAGAGCCGCGACGTGGCGGTGGTCTTCTCGGGGGCGCCGTACTGGCAGCTCGGCGAGTGGGACCCCGCCGGCAAGGCCTGGACGTTCCGGCTCCCGCTCGGCGACCAGCCCGAGGAGGACTGGTTCCAGGGCATCGGGTACGACCGCACGACGAAGCAGCTCACCGCGTTCTTCGGCAACGGCTACAGCACCTCCGGCCACTGGACCTACGACGACGGCGCGGCGGCCCGGCCCGCCTTCCTCTACGAGGTCCCCGTCGCCTTCAGCGCGCTCGCCGGGCCCTCGGCGCTCGAGGTCGCGGTGTCCGCCGGCGGGCGCGGCTACGAGGGGCGCACGGCGGTGGACGGCTACGAGGTGTGGGGCTGGACGCCCGCCGGGTGGGCGGTGCTGGGGAGCGCCGCCGATCCGCCGGCGTCGCCGACGCCGAGGACCTTCGCGATCACCGATCCGGTCGTCCTCCAGCAGCTCTCCTTCGGCTCCGGGGCCTCGCTCGTCGTGGCGGTCGTCCCGAAGCGGCCGAACGGCCAGTCGGCGGCGATGGCGGAGGTGGTGCTCGACTGGGTCGAGGTGCGCGCGCGGTTCCAGCCTTGAGCGGGTGCGACCTTCCGACGCGTTGACGCTCCGTGGCGGGAGGGGCCTGGATCGGCCTTCACCCTGAGAGGGGGCCTCCATGTCCCGGGCTTCGCTCCTCGTCGCCTCCGTCGCGCTCGCGCCGTTCGGCGGCCTCGCCGCACCGCCTCCCGTCCCTCCAGACCTCGAGGTCGTCCCGGTGAAGGGGGGCTGCTTCACGATGGGCGACGAGGGCGGCGCCTTCGACGCCCGGCCCGCCCACGAGGTCTGCGTCGGCGACTTCGCCCTCGGGAAGTACGAGGTCACGCTCGAGCAGTTCGAGCAGGTCATGGGCAAGGACGCCCGGCAGGTGACGACGTCCGGCGGCGCCTGCGCCGGCCCGAGGTGCCCGGTGGACGCCGTGAGCTGGGAGCTCGCGCAGGCGTTCGTCCGCAAGCTCTCGGGCCTCACGCACCGGCGCTACCGGCTCCCGACCGAGGCCGAGTGGGAGTACGCGTGCCGGAGCGGCGGCAGGCGGGAGCGGTACTGCGGCGGTGACGACCCCGGGGCGGTGGGCTGGACCCGCGAGGACGCGAGCGGGCTCCACCCCGTCGGCGGGAAGCAGCCGAACGCGCTCGGCCTGTACGACATGAGCGGGAACGCCGACGAGTACGTGTCGGACTGGTACGGCGAGGTCTTCTACTGGGTGAGCCCGAGGGAGAACCCCGTCGGACCCGCCTACAGCTGGTCGGTCCTCGTGGACAGGGAGCCCAGCCGCGTGGCGCGGGGCAACGGCCTCGCGACGAGCCGGATGTGGATCGACCCGCGGGCGGTCGGCGAGCGCTCCGGCTTCCGCGTCGTGCTCGAGACCGGAGCGGTCCCCTCGCCACGCGCACGTCCGATCCCCGGGTTCCCGGGCAAGGCGGAGGGCGTCGACGTGCTCCCGAAGGGCGGCGGCGCCCCCGGGGCGGCGTTCGAGGCGTGGGAGCGGAAGCGCAAGGCGGAGCTGGACCGGATGTTCGCGACGCTCCCGAAGCGCGCGGCGGTCGAGAAGCTCCTCGCGATGGCGTACGAGGAGGCGGGCCGCCCGGTCGAGAAGCTCACGCTGACCGAGGCTCAGGTGGAGGGCTTCTACGCCACCGCGCGGCGGGAGCAGGAGGAGAAGGCCGCGGTGAAGCTCGCGGGCGGCATCGCGAAGGGCGACCTCGCGGTCCTCTTCTCCGAGAAGGCGCGCTCGGACGGCGGCTTCTCGCAGACGCTCGTCTACATGGTGAAGCAGGGCGGCGCGTGGACCGTGCAGAAGGAGCTCAGCCGGTTCCACGCGGAGCTGCCGCGGACGAGGTGATGCCCGAGAGATCGTCGGGCCAGGGGGCGGGCCCGGGCGCGAAGGCCCGCGCGACCGCGGCGGCCGCGGCGAGGGCCACCGGCGCCGCGAGCGCCCACGGGAGCGGGTGGAGCAGGAGGCCCGCGAGGAGGGCGAGGCCGGCCCCGAGGCCGCCCGCCCGCAGGGCCCGGTCCACGCGGGCGCGCGCGCGGCGCTCGGCGCGGCGGCGCGCGGCGAGCGCGAGCCAGGCGGCCGGCGGGGCGGGTGGGGCGGCCGCGACGGTCTCGTCGGCGAGCGCGCGCAGGGCGCGCGCGAGGCGGTCGTCGGTCACGGTGGGTCCTCCCCTCCGAGGAGCGCCGCGGCCCGGGCCCGCGCCCGGTGCAGGAGCACGCGGACGCTCCCGGGGGAGAGCCCCAGCGCGGCGGCGATCTCCTTGTGGCTCAGCCCCTCGACGTGCGCGAGCCAGAGGAGCGCGCGCTGCCGCTCCGGGAGCGCGGCGAGCACCTCGACGGCGCGGGCGGCCTCGGGCGAGGCGGGCGCGGTGGTCTCCGCCGGCGCCTCCGCGAGGGGCGAGTGCCTGCGCGCGTGGCGCCGCAGATCGGCCAGCACCCGCCAGGCGATCCCGTACAGGTACGGCCGCCGCTCGGCCTCCGGGAGCGCGAGCCCGTCCCGGTCGAGGAACCTCACGAAGGCCTCCTGCGCGACCTCGTCCGCGAGCGCGCCGTCTCCCGCGACCCGGCGCAGCCAGGCCCACAGGCGCGGTCGCACCGCGGCGTGGAAGCGCTCGAAGCCATCCCGCTCAGCCATCGCCGCGCCGCGCGCCCTCGTCGCGCCGGCCGGCGCGCACCACGGCGGCCAGCAGGCCCGCGCCGGCCGCGACCCCGAGCAGGACCACGCCCCAGGCGAGCGTGGTGGTGCGGTCGGCCTCGGGGCCGGCGCCGGGCAGGACGAGGCCCGCCACGGCGACGAGCGCGAGCCCGAGCGACCCGAGGACCGCCCCCGCGCCGAGGAAGACGCGCACCGCGAGCCGCTCCCGGTCGCCGGGGCGAGGCTCGCCGAGCAGGGCCCTCCCCTCCGGCGAGGCGAGGAACGCGACCGCCCGCTCCGGCGGCTCCATGCGCCCGAGGAGCTCGCGCAGGGTGCGCTCGCGCTCCTGGCGGAGCTCGAGCCGCAGCCGGGCGAGCCGGTACGCGAGCGCGAGGATCGCGCCGGCGAGCGCGAGCACGCCGACGACGAGCGCCGTCTCCTCGAGCCAGGGTCCCGTCATCTCCCGTCCTCCGGCAAGACGCCGCCGAGCCATCGTACGACGTTCAGCGCGAGCCGGCGGTTGTGGGCCCCGGGCCAGTCGAGGCCGAAGCGGCCCGAGGCGCGCTCCACCTGGGCCGTGAGCACCGCCGCCTCGCCGAAGACGACCACCCGGCCGCGCCCGGCCTCGACGGCGGCCGCCTGCGCGTTGCCTCGCGTGGGCACCGGCCCGTGGAGCGTGATGCGGGTCCGGTCGTCGAGCCAGCCGTGCTCGACCACGATCCGCTGGACGACCATGTCCGCGGCCGTCGGGGACAGCACGAGGAGCGGGGCCGCCGGCGGGGGCGCGGCGAGCGCGGAGCCCGTGAACGTCACCACCCGGTCCACCCGCTCGTCCGGCGTGCGGCCTTCCAGGATTGGGTGGTGGCCCACGGTGCCGTCCTCGCGCGTGAAGAAGCAGCTGGGAGGGATCGCGGGTGCCCGGCTCGCGGTGGTCGGGATCCCGGACCTCGCCCCCGAGGAGCTCGACGCCGAACCGCCGCGCGAGGGGGCGGACCGCCTCGGCGAAGGGGACGTGGTCGGCGACGAGCAGGAGCCCGCCGCCGCCCCGCACGAAGCCCTCGAGGATCGCGGCCTCCTCCTCGGTGAAGGCGGGGTGCAGCGCGTCCTCCCCCGCCGCGCCGGCGACCACGAGCACGCGCACCCCCTCGAGGGCGGCGGGCGTGAGGGGCCCCGGGAGCGGCTCCACCCGCCAGCCGTCCGCGGCGAGGAGCGCACCGAGGGGGCCGTACCGGCCCTCGAGCGTGTGGCGGTTCCGGTGACCCGCGTCGATGGCCACGCGCGGGCCCGCCCCGCGGGCGAACGCCGGCGAGCGGACGTCCGGCCGGAACTCCGGATCCGGGCGGGCTCCGCCCCGGCAGGCGAGGAGGGCCGCCGCCAGGCATGCCGCCGAGCATGAGGGACGCATGCCCGCTCATCGCGCGAGCCGCCGCCGGGGTTAACGGGGCTCCGGGAACAAGCCCCACACCGCCGCCGGTTCACCTTCATCACCATCCGGAGGCCCCCTTGAACGCTCCTGCCAAGCTGCTCGAACGCGCGCCCGAGGAGGCGCTCGTCCGCACCTTCTCGCGCGCCGACGACCACGTGCTCGGCGCCATCCGCGAGCTGGCGCGGCACGCGGCGAGCGACCTCGGCGTCCCCATCGCGCTCGTGGGCTTCCTCGAGGGAGAGTTCCTCCGGTACCCGGTCACCGTCGGCGTCGAGCTGCGCTCGGAGGTGCCCGCCGAGCAGAGCTTCTGCGCCCACGCGCTCCGCTGCGAGGACGTCTTCGTCGTGAGGGACGCCCGGGCGGACGTCCGCTTCGCGCGCTCGCCCATCGTGGCCGGCCCGCCGGGCGTGCGCTTCTACGCGGGCGCCCCGATGCGCGTCGAGCGGGCCGGCGCGGTGGGCGTGCTCTCGGTGCTGGGCTTCGAGGCCCGGGACCCCTCCCCGGACGAGCTCGAGGTCCTGCGGCTCATGGCCCGCCAGGCCCTCGCGCAGCTCGAGCTCGCGCGCAGCGGCGAGATGCTCGAGGCGATCTTCCGCCAGAGCGGGGAGGGCATCGTCGTCGTGGACGAGAACGGGGCGCCGCGGGTGCTCAACGAGGAGGCGCGGCGGCAGGGCGGGGTCGACGAGGCCTGGAGCCGCTGGCTCCCGGCGAGCGGCGACGGCCGGATCCCGGTGGAGCAGTCGCTCCTCTACCGCGCCGCGCACGGCGAGCGCGTGAAGGGCGAGCGGTGGAGCGTCCCCTCCGAGCGGGAGGGCGTCCGCTGGCTCTCCGGCTCGGCGGTGCCGCTGCGCTACCCGAACGGCGCACCCGCCGGCGCCATCCTGATGACCCGCGACGAGACGCTCCGCATCCGCATGGAGGAGCAGCTGGAGAAGGAGGCGAGCTTCCGCGAGCAGCTCCTCGCCACGGTCGGCCACGACCTGAGGACCCCGCTCTCGAGCGTGCTCATGAGCGCGCGGCTCCTCCAGGCCCGCGGCGCGCGGCCGCCGGAGCAGGGGGTGCTCGACCGGCTGGTGCGGCAGACGGAGCGGATGAACCGGATGGTCCACGACCTGCTCGACTACTCGCGGCTGCGCCAGGGGCAGCGGCTGGCCGTGGTGCCGTCCGAGGTCGACCTGGGCGCCATCTCCCGGGACGCGGTCGCCGCCCTCCAGGCCACCCACCCGGCGCGCGTGCTCCGGCTGGAGCTCCGGGGCGACACGTGCGGCCGCTGGGACGGTGACCGGCTCGCGCGGGCGGTGACGAACCTCGCCGGCAACGCGCTCGCGCACGGTGATCCGCACGGGCCCGTCACCGTGCGCGTCGAGGGCCGGCCGGACGAGGTCCTCCTCGCCGTGCACAACGTCGGCAACCCCATCTCCCCGGAGACGATGGGCCGGCTCTTCGAGCCCTTCTGGCGCGGCCCCTCGGGCGGCGCCGGCCCGGCGGGCTCGGGCGGGCTCGGGCTGGGGCTCCACATCGTGCAGGAGATCGTGAAGGCGCACGGCGGCACGCTCGGCGTGCGCTCGTCGCGGAGCGAGGGCACCACCTTCGAGGTCGCCCTGCCGCGCCGGCTCACCGACGATTGATCCGGCGGTCGGGCATCTCCATGGGTGAGGGATGGCGTTGGGTGAGCCCGGGCCCGAGCTCGGGCGGGCAGCGTGGGAGCCGCCGGCCGCGTTCGAGGAGTACCAGGTGCTCCGGCCGCTCGGCCGCGGCGCGGGCGGGCGGGTCTTCCTGGCGCACGACACGCTGCTCGACCGCCCGGTCGCCATCAAGTTCCTGCTCCGGGAGCTCAGGGCGGGCGTGCTCGAGCGTTTCCTCGCCGAGGCCCGGGCAGCAGCGCGCATCCAGCACCCGAACGTCGCGATCCTCTACCGCGTCGGGCAGCTCGGGCGCGTGCCGTACCTCGTCTCCGAGTTCGTGCGCGGGCGGCCCATCGACGAACGCGCGCCGCCGATCCCCTGGCAGGAGGCCGCCGAGATCGTCCTCGGCGTGGCCCGCGGCCTCGCGGCCGCGCACCGGCGCGGCGTCCTCCACCGCGACGTCAGCCCGTCGAACGTCGTCCTCGCCGACACCGGAGAGGTGAAGCTCGTCGACTTCGGCCTCGCCCGGCTCGACCGGGGGCCGGGCGCGCCCGAGGGCGGACGGGGCGTGGTGGGCACGCCGCTCTACGCGGCCCCGGAGATCTGGCGGGGTGAGCCCGCCACCCGGCGCACCGATCTCTACGCGCTCGCGGCCGTCGCCTACGAGCTCTGCGCGGGGTACCCACCGCACGGGGAGCTTCCGGCCGCGGAGCTGCCGGCGGCCCGCCTCGGCCGGGCCCCGGTCCCGCTCGCGACCGTGGTGGCCGGCGTGCCGACGGCCTTCGCGGACGCGGTGGACCGCGCGCTCCAGCTCGACCCGGTCGACCGCTTCGCCTCGGTCGAGGAGTTCCGGGAGGCGCTCGAGCTCGGCTTCGCGCGCCCGCACGCCGCGGGCTCCTCCGCGACGTCGCCGTACCGCGGGCTGCGCGCGTTCGGTCCCGAGCACCGCGCGGTCTTCTTCGGCAGGGCGCGCGAGACCCTCGGGGTGCTCGAGCGGCTGCGCTCGAGCCCGGTCGTCGTGGTCGCCGGCGACTCGGGGGTCGGGAAGTCCTCGCTCTGCGCGGCGGGCGTCGTCCCGGAGGTGCTCGAGGGCGCGATCGATCCGGGGCGGGTGTGGTCCGTCGCGCGGCTCGTCCCGGGCGGCCGGCCCATCCTGGCGCTCCGCCAGGCGCTGGCGGAGGCCCTCGGCGAGGGGGCCGCGCCGCTGTCGCTCGAGGCCGACTGGACGCCGTCGGACACCGCGCGCCACCTCCGGCTCGCGCTCGGCGCCCGCGCGGGCCTGCTCGTCCACGTGGACCAGGCGGAGGAGCTCCTCACGCTCGCGGCGCGCGAGGAGGCGGAGCGCTTCGCGGAGGTGCTGGCGGCGCTCGCGGCCTCCGGCGCCGGCGACCGGGTCCTCGTGACCGCGCGGAGCGACTTCCTCACCCGCCTCGCGGGGCTGCCCGGGCTCGGGGCCGACCTCCAGCTCGACCTCTTCCTCCTCGCGCCGCTCTCGCGGGAGGGGCTCCGCGACGCCGTGGTGGGGCCCGCGCACGCGCGCGGCGTGACCTTCGAGTCCGAGGTGCTCGTCGAGCACCTCGTGGACGCGGCGGCGTCCGCCGGGGGCAGCCTGCCGCTCCTGCAGTTCGCCCTCGCGGAGCTGTGGGAGGCGCGCGACGCCGGCGCCTCGACGCTGACCTTCCGCGCCCTCGAGCGGATCGGCGGGGTCGAGGGTGCGCTCGCGCGGCACGGGGACGGGGTCCTCGCGCGCCTGTCGGCGGAGGCCCGGCTCGGCGCCCGGCGCGTGCTCACCCGGCTCGTCACCCTGGAGGGCACGCGGGCGCGGCGCACGGACCCGGAGCTCGTGCAGGAGCCCGCCGATCGCGAGGCGCTCGACGCCCTCGTGCGTGGGCGGCTCGTGCTCGCGAGCGAAGGGGAGGGCCAGCCGGTCTTCGAGCTCGCCCACGAGGCGCTCCTCCACGGCTGGGCGACGCTGGCGGGCTGGCTCGTGGACTCCGCGGAGCAGCGGGCGCTGGAGCAGCGCCTCACGGCCGCGGCGCGGGAGTGGGATCGGCTCGGGCGGCCCCGCGACGCGCTCTGGGGCGGCCGGCAGCTCGGCGAGCTGGACGGGATCGAGCTCGCCGCGGTGCGGGAGCCCGCGCGGAGCTTCCTGGCCGCGTCCCGCGACGACGCCGGGCGAAGGCGGCGGGAGCGGTGGGGGGCCGCCCTCGGGGTGCCCCTCGTCGTGATCGCGACCTGGGCCGGCGCCGTCCTGCGGGACCGCACCCTGGAGCGGCACAAGCTCGAGGAGGCGCTCGCGCGCGCCGAGCGGGACCTCGCCGCGGTGGAGCGCGAGGGCGACGCGGAGCGGGACCTCGCGCGCGCGGCGTTCCAGGCCTTCGATGCCGGGGACACGGTCCTCGGCGAGGCGCGCTGGGCGGAGGCGCGGGCCCGGCGCGCGGGCCGGGATCGCCTCGAGGGCGCCGCGCTGCAGGAGCTCGAGGCGGCGGTGATGCTCGACCCCGGCGGGCGGGCCCGGTCGCTGCTCGCGGACGTGCTCGAGCGCCGGGCGGAGCGCGCCGACGCCGACGGCAGGCCCGAGGTGCGCGACGAGGCGCTGCGCCGGCTCGCGCTCCACGACGAGGGCGGCCGCGCGCGGGCGCGGTACGAACGGCCCGGCTCCGTCGAGCTGCGCCCCGGCGTCCCGGGCGCGAGCGTGCGGATCCTCCGGATCGACGACGGCGGACCGCGGTGGCGGGAGCTCCCCGGCGGCGAGGAGCGCGCGGTGCCCGCGGAGCCGCTCGTGCTGCTCCCGGGCTCCTACGTGCTCGAGCTCTCCGCGCCGGGCCGCGAGCGGGTGCGCGCGCCCGTGAAGGTCGCCCGGGGCGACTGGCGGCGGGTGGAGCTCGAGCTGCCGCCGTCCGGCTCCACCCCCGAGGGCTTCGTCTACGTGCCCGCGGGCGAGTTCCTGTTCGGCAGCGGCGCCGACGAGGCGCTGCGCCGGGAGTTCTTCAAGACCGTGCCGGTGCACCCGGTCCGGACCGGCGCCTACCTCGTCGCGAGGACGGAGGTGACGTACGCCGCCTGGCTCGAGTTCCTGCGGGCGCTCCCGCCCGCCGAGCGCGCGCGGCGGACCCCCGGCGTCGCGGCGAAGGGCTTCCACGGCGGGCTCCGGCTGTCGCTCGACGCCCGCGGGCGCTACCGCATCGAGCTCCAGCCCACCGAGCGCCGCTACGCCGCCGGGGAGGGCGAGACCATCCGTTACCTGGGGCGCGCGCGCAGGGCCGTGCAGGACTGGCGGCGCTTCCCGGTGTCCGGCGTGAGCTGGGAGGACGCGCTCGCGTACACCCGGTGGCTGTCCGGGACGGGCCGCGTGCCCGGCGCGCGCCCGTGCCGGGAGGACGAGTGGGAGCGCGCGGCGCGCGGCGCGGACGGGCGGGCCTACCCGGCGGGCGCCGCGCTCGGTCCGGAGGACGCCGACTTCGACCTCACCTACGCGAAGGTCCCGAGCGCCTTCGGCCCGGACGAGGTCGGCTCCCACCCCTCGGGCGCGAGCCCGTTCGGCGTGCTCGACCTCGCGGGGAACGTGTGGGAGCTGACCGCCGCGCGCGCGGGGCCCTCCCCGGTGGCGCGCGGCGGCTCCTACTACTTCTCGACGAGCAGCGCCCGGGCCGAGAACCGCGAGGTGGTCGAGCCGACGCTGCGCGACCTCACGGTCGGCTTCCGGGTCTGCGCGGACGTCACGGCAGCTCGGTGACGACGAGCCGGCCGGGGCCCTCGCGGCCGGGCTGACCGCAGGCGAGATCCAGCTTCTCGGCCTGGCAGGTCACGGGCACCTGCGCGCGGGTCGCGGCGCCGCTCATGCAGGACGCGCCGGCCTCGTCCCACTCCGCCTCGGGCAGCCACTCCTCGGTGTCGGCCTGGACGCCGAGCGCGTCGTAGATGTCGATGGTGTTGCCGTTCTGCGTGTAGGGGCTCCCGTTGCCGCAGTAGTCGGCGCGGATCGCGCGGGTGCAGGCCTGGTGCGTGGCGTCGAGCGAGGTGCCGCCCGCCGTCGAGCGCCAGGGGGCGTAGCCGAGGTCGACGCACTTCACGAGCGCGCCGCCGGGGCACGCGAACGTGACGACCGAAGGATCGCGGGTCTTCGACCCGTCCGCGTTCCAGGACCCCTCGAGCGCGATCGCGTACGCGCCGCCCGGGCAGACCGGCTGCCAGGGGCCGGTCGTGCGGTCGCTCCGGAAGCTGACGAGGTAGCGGGAGACGTCCCCCGACCGCGTGTAGCCGTCGATGCGCACGTTCACCGGCTCGCCGCCGACCGTCGAGCCGGCGAGCTTCATGTCCACGAGCTGGTCGCCCGTGGCCGTCGTGCCGTTCGCGCGGACGCCCACGAGCGCGCTGCCCTCGAGGTGCAGGTCGAGGTGCGAGCCGGCGAGCACGCCCGAGTTGAGCTCGACGCCGTTGAGATCGGTGCCGTTGAGGTCGGTGCCGTTCGACGCGGGCCCGGCCAGGGCGGGGGAGGCGAGGAGGCGGCGACGAGAGCGGGGACTCGGTTCCGGCGCATCGGATGGACCTCGGGAGGGGGACTGGTGGGTCAACCGGGGCCGAGGCACGTCCATTTCTCACACACGAAGGTCCGACCGGGCGGGCGTGCCGCTCCCTCCTCGCCGCCTCGCCGAGCCGAGGATCGCCCGCGCGCGGGCGATCCGCTCGAGGGCCTCCTCGGCGGTCGGGGCGGCCGCGCACAGGTGGCCGACCTTGCGGCGCGGGCGGGGCGCCTTGCCGTACAGGTGCAGCGTCACGCCGGGCACCGCGAGCGCCTCGTGCGCCACCGCCGCGTCCTCGCCCAGCAGGTTGAGGAGCGCCGCCGTCGCGTGGGGCGTGGGATCGCCGAGCGGCAGGCCGCAGATCGCCCGCACGTGCTGCTCGAACTGGCCGACCCCGCACGCCGCCCCGGCGGCGTGGAAGGTGTTGTGCGGCCGCGGCGCGAGCTCGTTCACGAGCAGGCCGTGGCGCCGATCGAGGAAGAGCTCGACCGCGAGGACGCCCTCGAGCGCGAGCTCGGCCGCGACGCCGAGCGCGAGCTGGCGCGCCTCGGCGAGGATCGGCTCCGGGAGCGGCGCCGGCAGCACCGACTGCACGAGGACCCCGTCCTCGTGCCAGTTCCGCGCCGCCGGGTGGACGGCGAGCGCGCCACCCGCCGAGCGCGCCACGAGCACCGAGAGCTCGGCCTCGAGCGCGAGCTCCGCCTCCGCCACGCACGGCGCCCCGCCGAGGGCCGCGTGGGCCTCCGCCGCGAGCGCGGGCGTGGGCGCCGGCGCCTGACCCCGACCGTCGTACCCGTCCCGGCGGCGCTTCAGGCGGCACGGGCCGAGCGCCACCACCGCCGCGCGGGCGGACGCCGCGTCGGCGACCGGGAGCCATGGGCCGACCGGGAAGCCCACCTCCTGGAGCCAGAGCTTCTGCCGCGCCCGGTCCTGGAGGAGCTCGAGCACGGCGGGCGAGGGGCGGACGGGCGCGTGGGCGGCGGCGGCCCTCGCCGCGGCCGGATCGACGCGCTCGATGTCGAACGTCACGACGGCGCTCCGGGCCGCGAGCCGGGCGGCGGCCGCGGCGTCGTCGAGCGCCGCGGCGATCACGAGGTCGGCGAGCGGGGCCGCGGCGCAGCCCGGGTCGGGGTCCAGCACCGCGACGCCGTAACCCATCGCGCGGGCGGCCATGGCGCTCATCCGCGCGAGCTGGCCGCCGCCCAGGAAGCCGATCGTCGCGCCGGGCAGGACCGGGCTCACGCGTCCACCTCCGCGAGGACCGCCTCGCTCGAGCTGGCCCGCCGCCGGCGCAGGCGCTCGCGCAGCTCCGGGTCCCCGGCCGCGAGGAACTGCGCGGCGAGGAGCGCGGCGTTGGCGGCGCCGGCCTTGCCGATGGCGAGCGTGCCGACCGCCACGCCCCTCGGCATCTGGACGATGGAGAGGAGCGCGTCCATGCCCTGGAGCGCCGTCGAGGGGATGGGCACGCCGAGGACCGGGACGAGCGTGTTCGCGGCGAGCATGCCGGGCAGGTGCGCGGCGCCGCTGGCGCCCGCGATGATCGCGCGGAGGCCGCGCCGCTCCGCGGTCTGCGCGTAGTCGATCATCCACGCGGGGGTGCGGTGCGCCGACACGATCTTCACCTCGTGCGGGATCCCGAGCGCGGTGAGCTCCTCGCGCGCGGCCTCCATGTGCGCGAGGTCGCTGCGGCTCCCCATCACGACCCCGATCCTGGGGCCCGAGGCTTCGGTGGACATGCGCGGCTCCTTTCAGCTGGCCAGCCAGTAGAAGAACGGGATGCCGACGAGGACGTTGAACGGGAAGGTGATGGCGAGCGCGAGGGTGAGCGAGTAGGTCGGGTTCGCCTCGGGCAGCTGGGCGCGGACGGCGGGGGGCGCCGCGATGTACGAGGCGCTCGCGGCCATCGCGCCGAGCACGGTCGCGCCGCCCGGGGACAGGCCGGCGAGGTGCGCGAGCCACACGCCCAGGGCGCCGTGGACGAGCGGGGTGACCATCCCGAAGACGAGGAGGAACGGGCCCACCCGGCGGAGGTCGCCGGCGCGGGAGGCGGCGACCATGCCCATCTCGAGGAGGAAGACGACGAGGGCGCCCTTGAAGCCCGACTCGAAGAAGGGCTGGACCTGCGTCCAGCCGCGCTCGCCCATCAGGAAGCCCACGACGAGCCCGCCGGCGAGGAGCACCATCGTGCGGCCGGTGAGCACCTCGTGGAGCGTCGAGCCGAGGGTCGCGGGCCGGTCGTGCACCGGCGCGGGATTGCCCATGGGGCCGACCGCCGTGACGAACCCGCCGGGCCCGCCGACCGCCGCGCGGAGCGGGACGGCCGCCTCCTGCTCCGCCGCGGCCTGGCCCTCCTGCGCCCGGCGCAGGCGCGCGACGACGCCGATCGCGAGGGCGATGTGGATGCCCGGGCTCTCGAGGAGCGCGAGGAGCGTCGCCATGTAGGGCTCCGCGGGCGCGCCCACCGCGGTCACGAACTGCTGGGCGGCGAGGAAGGTCACCGCCGAGACCGAGCCGTAGTGGGCGGCGATCCCGGCGGCGTCGTCGGTCGAGAACCGCCCGAGCCGGCGCAGCGCCAGGTAGGCGGTGAGCGGCGTGATGCATCCGAGGAGGAGGGTGGCGAGGGCGGGACGCCAGATGCCGGAGAGCCCGGCGTGGGCGAGCTCGACGCCGCCCTTCAGGCCGAGCGCGAGGAGCAGGTAGATGGAGAGGGCCTGGTAGAGCTCCTTCGGGATGCGGAGCTCGCTGCGCACCGCGCGCGCGACCGCCCCGAGGGCGAAGGCGAGCACGAGGGGGGAGAGCAGGTTGGCGCGCAGGAGCTCGGTTCCGCCCATCCGGTCGTCCTCTCTGGTAGGCTCGAAGGTGAAGTCGGGTGCGTGAACGGCAGTGCAGGAAAGGCACTGCAGGAAGTCGAGTACGCGAACCAAGATGCGTGAACTGGAGTTCGTATAAATGAGCCGGCCCGCCTCGCGCCAGCGCCAGCGGCCGTCCGCCCCAACGGGGCCGGCCGGCGCGCGGCGCTGGACGTTCCTCAGCAACCACGCCCACGTGCTCATCTGCGTCGCGGCGAACCCGTCGGCCCGGATCCAGGACATCGCCGCCCAGGTGGGCATCACCCCCCGCGGCGTCCAGCGCATCCTCCGGGAGCTCGAGGAGGCCGGGTACCTCTCGCACACGCGGGCGAGCGACGACGCGCGCAGCAACGTCTACCGGGTGGACCGGTCGCTCCCGCTGCGCCACCCGCTCGAGCGCCACCAGCGCATCGCCGCGCTCCTGGACCTCGCGGATCCGCGGCGCGGGGGGTGAGCCCGCGCCGCGGCTCCGTTCACCGCGGCAGCCCGACGGACGCCCCGGGCTCGAGCAGCACGAGCCGCGCGCCGAGCCCGGCCGCGTCGAACGCGACCCGGAGCGCCCCGGGCCCGTCGGTGAAGTGGCCCCAGCCCCGGAAGTGGACCGGCACGATCACGGCGCCGGGCAGGGCACGGGCGGCCTCGACGGCGCGCGCCGCGTCGAGGGTGAGGAGCGCGTCGCCCAGCAGGCGCGGGGATCTCGCGGCGCCCGCGAAGAGCACGGCCACGTCCACGCGGAAGCGGGCCGCCACCTCCTGGACGACCGCCACGGAGGCGTTGTCGCCGCTCACGTAGACGGTGGGCAGGCCCTCGGAGGCGAGGACGAACCCGGTCACCGGGCCCGTGAGGTGCTCCGTGCCGTCCGGCCCGTGCCGCGCCGGCACCGCGGTGATCCGGAAGGTGCGGCCCTCCGCCCGGAAGGTCGCGGACGCCCAGGGCTCGAGGCCCAGGAGGCGCCCCTCGAGCCGGCCGGCGGCGAGCGGCGTCGTGAAGGTGATCGGCGCACGGGCCACGAGGGCGCGGCCCTCCGGGTCGAGGTTGTCGGCGTGCTGGTCGTGGGAGAGGAGCACGGCGTCGACGCGGCCCAGGTCGGCTGCGGCGAGCGCAGGCCCCTCGAGCTTCTGCAGGAACCGGCCCGGCGCGGCCGGGTACGGGGCGGGCGGCGAGAGGGTGGGGTCGGTCAGGAAGCGGACGCCGCCGAGGTCCAGCAGCGCGGTCGGTCCGCCGACGAGGGTGAGGGTGACGGCCAGGGTCGAGACGGGGTTCGGGGTCATGACGTCCTCCATGGAACCGGAGGATGCCGGCCGGGCCCGGCTTGCAGAACTGCCTGCGAGCGCAAGCGCAACGTGCAAGAATGCAAGGCATGCCCTCCTTCGCCTGGGACGACCTCCGCGTGGCGCTCGCGGTGCAGCGGCGCGGCAGCCACGGCGGCGCCGCGCGCGTCCTCGGCGTCGACACCTCCACCGTGGGCCGGCGCCTCTCGGCCCTCGAGGCGGCGCTGGGCGCGCGGCTCTTCAATCGCACCCCCGCGGGGCTCCTCCCGACCCGCGAGGGCGCGGCGCTCCTCGTCCGGGCGGCGAGGGTGGAGGAGGAGGCGCTCGCGGTCGAGCGCGAGGTCGGCGGGGCGGACGCCCGCGTCTCGGGCTCGGTCCGGCTCACCGCGAGCGACGGTCTCCTGCACCACCTGCTCCTCCCGGCCCTGGGCGAGCTGCGGCGGGCGCACCCCGGCCTCACGCTGGAGCTCCGGCCGGACGCGCTCGCGCTCGACCTCGCGCGCCGCGAGGCCGACGTCGCGGTGCGGCTCTTCCGGCCCCGGGGTGGTTCCCTCGTCGCGCGGCGCCTCGGGACCCTCCGGCACGGCCTCTTCGCGAGCCGCGAGTACCTGGAGCGGCGTGGCGCGCCCCGGGAGGCGCGCGACCTCGCGGACCACGACCACGTGGGCTTCGACGCCTCGCTGGACGGCGTGCCGCAGCTCCGGCGCCTCCGGCAGCTCGTCCCCTCGCCACGGTGGGCGGTGCGCTCCACGACCACGACGGCCCAGGTCCTCGCCTGCCTCGAGGGCGCGGGCATCGCGATGCTCGGGACCTTCATCGCGCGGCGCGAGCCGCGGCTCGTCCCGGTGCTGCCCTCGCTCGAGCTGCCCTCGCGCGAGGTCTGGCTCGCCTACCACGAGGACCTGAGGGGCAACGCCCGGGTCGCCGCCGTGCAGGCCTGGCTGCGGACGGCCGCCGAGGGGCTGGGCGGCTGAACGGGGCGCGGCCTTCGACCGCAGCCGGGCGGCCAGGCCGGCTCGTATGCTGCGGGCGACCGCCATGGTCCGCCCGGCTCGCCTCCTGGTCGTGCTCGCCACGCTCGCCGCGTGGGGCTGCGGCGGCCACGACCGTCCGGTCCTCCGGTCGCCGGAGTGCACGGGCTCCGCGCCGGCGGACGCCGTCGCGTGCCCCGGCACGGGGGCCCTCGAGGCGGACACCCCTCGCAGCCTGGTCACCTCGTGTGCAGGCGCGGGCGCCTGCGCCTACGCCTGCGCGGACGGCTTCGCGCTGTCGGGTGGCACCTGCCAGCCCGCCGGCGTGTGCACCGGCGCGGTCCCCGAGCACGCCACGCCCTGCGCCGCGTCCGATCAGTCCCCGGCGAGCGACGCACCCTACGTGCTCGTGCACGGCTGCGATTGCGAGGCCGGCTGCACCCTGTCGTGCGCGTACGCGTGCGACGCGGGTTACGTGCTCTCCTCCGGCGCGTGCGCGCCCGTCGCCCCGGTCGAGGACGTCACCATCACCGACAACGGCGACGGCACCGTGACCGTGTCCGACTCGGTGGCCACCCGGCGGTGGCTCCGGGACGCGCGCTGCCTGGAGACGCTGGGGGGCGTCGAGCGCGCCGCGGGCGTCCTGCCCTACCTCGCGGCGCTCCAGTGGACCGGCTCGCTCGGCGCGGGGGCCTGCGGGCTCTCCGACGGCTCCGCCCCGGGCGACTGGCAGATCCCCGACGACGGGGCCCTGCGCCTGCTCGCCGCGGACCTCGCGGCGGCCGGCGGCGCGGCGGAGGCCGCCTTCCTGAACCTGCGGCCGATCGCGTACTGGACGACGTTCTCGACCTGCACCGGCATCTACGGGATCATCGAGCTCCCGTCGGGCCTCTACTCGGACGTGTCGTGGAACGAGGCGCACGGCGTCTGGCCGGTCCGCGACTGAGGCGGGCGCGAATACCGGCCCGCCTCCCGCGACAAACGCCAGTGAAGCTCGGCTCTTGCCTCCTCCAGGGGATCGCGCCCCGCGCCCCGGGCGCGGGGTCGCCCCCGGGTCACCTCTGCGCTGGAAGTCCGGCGCGTTCAGGGGTAGGAGCAAGGCATGAAGATCGTCCTCGGAATGACCAAGGAGTGGACCACCATCGAGAAGCGCAAGCTCAAGGTGGTGGATCTGCGCGAGTTCCTCATGGCGCACTACCCGCGCGAGCACGGGTGGGCGGACGAGAAGGAGGCCCTCATCTTCCTGCAGGACCACCTCCGCACCGAGTACATGCACACGGTGCTGAAGGCGATGAAGAACGACTCGAACGAGATCACGAAGGAAGCGCCGGAGCTGACGCACAAGAAGTTCTGGTTCGAGCCGCACGAGGAGTAGGGGAGTAGAATCCCCGGGCCATGACCCAGGGAATCCTCCTCACGAAGTCCGGGAACGAGACCCACGCCGCGATCACGTCGCTCGACGAGGCGCAGCTGCCCGCGGGCGACGTGGTCGTGAAGGTCGAGTACTCGACGCTCAACTACAAGGACGCCCTCGCCATCACCGGCCGCTCGCCGATCGTGCGCGCGTGGCCGATGGTCCCGGGCATCGATCTCTCCGGGGTCGTGGAGACGAGCGGCGACCCGGACTGGAAGCCGGGCGACCGGGTCGTCCTGAACGGCTGGGGCGTGGGCGAGTCGCACTGGGGCGGGCTCGCGCAGAAGGCGCGGGTGAAGGGCGGCTGGCTGGTCCGGGTCCCGGCCTCGCTCACCACGCGCCAGGCGGCGGCGGTCGGCACGGCCGGCTTCACCGCCATGCTCTGCGTGCTCGCCCTCGAGCGCCACGGCCTCGCGCCCGGCGACGGCGAGGTCCTCGTGACCGGAGCCGCGGGCGGGGTGGGCTCGGTCGCGGTGAGCGTGCTCGCGAAGCTCGGATACCGGGTGGTGGCCTCCACGGGCCGCGTGGCGGAGGCGGACTACCTGAAGGCGCTCGGGGCCGCCGCGATCATCGACCGCGCCGAGCTCTCGGCGCCGGGGAAGCCGCTCGGCAAGGAGCGCTGGGCCGGCGTCGTCGACTCGGTCGGCAGCCACACGCTCGCGAACGCCTGCGCGACGACGCGCGCGAACGGCGCGGTGGCCGCCTGCGGGCTCGCGCAGGGCATGGACTTCCCGTCCACGGTGGCGCCCTTCATCCTCCGCGGCGTCACGCTCTACGGCGTGAACAGCGTCCTCGTGCCGCGGGCCCAGCGCGAGGTGGCCTGGCGGCGGCTCGCCGCCGATCTCGCCCCCGCGCACCTCGAGCGGATGACCCGGGAGATCGGCCTCGCCGAGGCCATCCCGGCCGCGGCGCAGCTCCTCGGCGGGAGCGTGCGCGGGCGGCTCGTGGTCGACGTGAACCGCTGACCGGGAAGGTCCGCGCGCGCGCGGATGTTCTCCCGGGCATGTGGGTCCCCGCCGCCATCGCCGCCCCGCTCATCCTCCTCGCCGTGGTCCTCGGCGCGCGCGCCCGGGCGCGCCGGCGGGAGCAGGAGCGCCAGCTCTCGGGCGGCCGCAAGTCGCTCGTGCTGAACCTCTTGAACCGCTGACCGGCTCCCGGGCGAGCGGCCGGGCGGACGAGCGGCCCTCCGTGCGCCTGCCTGCCGCCTGCGCGCCCCGTGCGGGCCGCGGCGGAGCGGGCCCCGAGAGGTGAGGATGCCGCATGCTCCGGACCGTGTTCCTCGCGGGCGCCTCGGGCGCCGTCGGCCGCCCCCTGTCGCTCCAGCTCGTCGCGGCCGGCTTCCGGGTGGTGGGCACCACGCGCGTGCCCGCGAAGGTCGCGGCGCTGCGTGCGCTCGGCATCGAGCCGGTCGTCCTCGACGTCTTCGACGCACCGGCGCTCTCGCGGGCCGTCTCGGAGGCGCGGCCCGAGGTGGTCTTCCACCAGCTCACGGATCTGCCGCCCGCGCTCGACCCGGCGCGGATGGGCGGCGCGCTCGAACGGAACGCGCGGCTGCGCGAGGAGGGGACCCGGAACCTCGTCGCCGCGGCGGTGGCCGCGGGCGCGCGCCGGCTCGTCGCCCAGAGCCTCGCCTTCGTCTACGCGGCGGGCCCGCGGCCCTGGCGCGAGGACGCGCCCCTCCTCCCCGCCTCGGACCCGGCCATGGGCCGCACGGTGGAGGGCGTGCTGAGCCTCGAGCGGCAGGTGCTCGGGGCGCCGCTCCAGGGGATCGTCCTGCGGTACGGCCGGCTCTACGGGCCGGGGACCGGCTTCGACGCCCCGCACCGGATGCCCCTGCACGTGGAGGCCGCGGCGAGGGCGGCGCTGCTCGCGATCGATCGTGGTTCGCCCGGCGTCTACAACGTGGCGGAGCCGGACGGGGACGTGGCCATCGAGAAGGCGGCCCGCGACCTGGGCTGGGAGCCCCGGTTCCGCTCCGGTCCCTGAGGCCGCCTACCAGCCCTCGCGGTCGAACGTCCCGGTGTGCCCCGGGGTCACGACCTCGCCGCGCACGAGCGCGCGCCAGACCTCGACCGCGCGCGCGGGCGGGTACTTTCTGTGGACGAGGTGGACGCGCAGGTGGCGGGCGCCGGCCTCGCGCAGGGCGGAGAGCCTGGGCGACAGGTTGTAGGGGGCGTCGTTGAGCGTGAAGGAGCGGCACCGCTCGTTCACCACGGTCGCCTTCCCGCCGTGCGAGGAGGTGAGCTCCATCTCCTCGAAGGTGCAGCTCGCCGGGCCCGGGCAGCCGCCCGCGAGGTTCGCGTAAGGGCAGGACTCCGAGATGAAGAGCGGCGAGTCCTCGTACACGACCACCGCGGCCCGGTCGCCGAGCCGGCCGAGGAGCGCGGAGAGGTTCCCGCGGTCGTCCTCGGTCGACAGCGTCACCCGGCCGACCCCGAGCTCCGCGAGCGTCCCGGCCGCGGCGCGGTTCACGACGTGGAGGCTCCAGTCGGAGGTGAGGTCGAGGTCGGTGGGCTCCCCGGGCCGGATGCCCAGGAGCGCCCAGGACGCGGCGCCGGTGAGCTCCCAGCGCCGGAACCCCGCGGCCCGGAGCGCGTCGATGCGCGCCCGGAGCGCCTTCTCCTCCCAGCCCCGCACGATGAGCGGCAGCCCGAGCCGCAGGCGCTCGCGGCCCGCCTTCGCGGCGAGCGCCTCGAGCCGCTCCGCGAGGCCGCGCAGCGGCAGGGGGCCCAGGTCCACCACCACGTCCTCGGCCGCCTCGAGGTCCGCGGGCTCGAAGGCGTCCAGCGTCTCGAGGCGGTCGACCTTGAGCGTGAGCCGGAACGGCCCCTCCTGGGCGGGCGCCGGCGGTGCGGTGAGCCCGGCCAGGGCGGCGGCGGCCCGGGCCTTCACGTCCGTGGTGATCGCGGCGGACAGCGCGTCGGCGAGCGCGCGGCGGGCCTCGTTGAGCCGCGAGACGGGCACGAAGAGACCGGCCGGGTCACGCCAGTCGAGGGCCTCGAGCCTGAAGCGCGTGTCGCCGAGCTTCTCGAAGGAGGCCCGGGCGCTCGCCGCCATCTTCGCGGCGTCGCGGGCGGGCTCGAGCGGGCCGGGCACCTCGACGGCGGCGTGCACGGTCCGGCCCGGGGCGAGCTCGGCCGTCGCCGCGAGCTCCAGCCCGCCGGCGGAGACGGCTGCCTCGACCCGCATCGGGCGGCGGATGCGCTGCGCGCCGAGGTTGGGCGCCTCCACGCGGTAGCGGAGCTTCACCGCCTGCGACGAGGAGAGCGAGACCTGCGCGCCGATGGGCAGGGTGGGGTACCCCTCCTCCGGCAGCGGCACCTCGACGAGCGCGCCGGCGGGCGCCTCGAACGCGTCCGCCGCCTTGCCGCGGTTCACCACCCGCAGCGTCTGCACGCCGAAGCCGAAGGGCCGGTCGAGGCCGGGCACCTCGACCTGCAGGCCGTCGTGGCGCTGGAGGGGGTGCGCCGTGCGGAAGCGCACCGCCGCGCCGTCGGGCGCGCGCACCACCGCCTCGAGCTTCCCGAGCGGGGCGCCGC
Source organism: Anaeromyxobacteraceae bacterium (assembly GCA_047602405.1). Lineage (GTDB taxonomy): Bacteria > Myxococcota > Myxococcia > Myxococcales > Anaeromyxobacteraceae > Anaeromyxobacter. Next base: position 2,445,437 of record JASGHJ010000002.1, on the reverse strand, counting down.
GGTGGCCGACGACGTCGCGGTCGGCGACGTCCTTGGCCTGGTGCGAGTCGAGGTAGAGCGTCGTCCACGGCCGCGCGAAGGTGGCCTGGAGGTCGGCCTCGCGGGCGGGGCGCTCCCCGGGCGGCATCGTCCCGTCGAGCACGCGCCGGTAGAAGTCCACCGTCGCGGCGACGTAGGTGGGGGCCTTCTTGCGCCCCTCGATCTTGAGGCAGGCCACGCCGGCGTCGCGCAGCTTCTCGACGTGGTCGGGCAGGGCGAGGTCCTTCATCGAGAAGGCGAAGCCGCTCTCCATCCCCGCCGGCAACGGCGCGCCGTCGAGGGAGGTGACCTCCCAGCGGTCGCGGCACGGGTAGGCGCAGGAGCCGCGGTTGCCGCTCCGCCCCACGACGTGGGAGGAGAAGAGGCACAGCCCGCTGTACGCGTAGCAGAGCGCGCCGTGGAGGAACGTCTCGACCTCGCAGCCGGGGACCGAGGCCGCGTCCCGGATCTCGTCGAGCGTCATCTCCCGGGCGAGCGTGACGCGCGCGAAGCCGAGGTCGCGGAGCGTCTCGACGCCGGCGCGCGAGTGCGCGGCGAGCTGCGTGCTCGCGTGGAGCTCGAGCTCGGGGAAGTACCGCCGGGCGAGCCGGGCGACCCCGAGGTCCTGCACGATGATCGCGTCGACGCCGAGGTCGGCGAGGTCGCCCAGCGTGTCGACGAGCCCCTCGAGCTCGCCGTCGAGGACGAGCGTGTTCACGGCGACGAAGGCCCGGCGCCGGGGCGCGAGCGTCCGCGCGTGCCCGAGGAACCGGTCGAGCTCGTCGAGCGTGAAGTTCTGGGCGTCGGCGCGCGCCGAGTAGCGCTTCAGGCCGAGGTAGACCGCGTCGGCCCCGTACTGGAGCGCGGCGAGGCCGGCCTCGAGCCCGCCCGCGGGGGCGAGCAGCTCGACGGGGCGGCTGGAGGTGGAGGAGGGGCCCGGCACGCGGCGTACCCTACCGGGTATGGGCCGCCCGGGGGAAGGGCGTCACCCGCGCCCGTCGTCGCGGTGGCGGCGCGCGGACCCGGGGCGCATCGTCCGCAGGGGGCTTCGAGATGCGAGAGAACGGGCGGGTGCGGAGGGCGCTCGCGGGCGCCTGGGACGGGGTCGTCGCGACGGGGGTGATGAGCGCCGCGATGTGGGGCGCGCGGCGGGCGGGGCTCCTGGGGAAGCCGCCACCCAGGCACCTCGTCGAGCGCGCGCTCGGCGCGGCGGGTCTCCGGCGCCACACGCCGGAGGCGGCCGTGAACGCGCTCTCGCTCCTCGCACACCTCGGCTTCGGCGCCGCCGCGGGCGCGCTGTTCGAGGCGGCGGGGCGGACCCCGCGCGCGCTCCCTGCGGCGGTCGCGCTCGGCTGCGCGTACGGCGGGCTCGTCTGGGCGGCGAGCTATGCGGGCTGGATCCCGGCGCTCGGGCTCCTCGCCCCGCCGCACCGGGACCGCGCCGGCCGGCCCTCGGCCATGCTGGGCTCGCACCTCGTCTTCGGCGCGGTGCTCGGCGCCCGGTCCCGTCCGGCCCGTTCGCCGTGAGCCGGCGCCGGTCGAGGGACGGCTACCCCTGCAGCCGCGGCTCGTCCCCCGGCTGGTCGTGAACGTCGAGCCGGTTGTCGATCCCCTTCACGCCCCGGATCTTGCCGACGATCTCGACGACCCCGTCGAGGTCGGCGCGGAGGACGGGGCCGGAGAGGACGACCCGGCCGTGCCCGGCGCGGACCTCGATCGCCCGCGCGTGGTGGGTGCGCTTGCCGAGCTGGGCCCGGACCCGCTCGACGAGGAGCGCGTCGGTGACCTCCTCGTCCCGGTGCTCGAGCTCGTGCCGGCGGCCCTGCGCGCGCTGGGCGGCGTCCTGGGTCCGGTGCCGGGCCTCCTTCGCGGCCTGCCGGCCGAGGGCGCCCGTCTTCTCGGACAGCCGCGCCCGCCGCGCCCTCCCGCTCCGCGGGTCGAGGAGCGCCATCGCGAGCGCCCCGATGCCCGCGCCCAGGAGAAACGCCGTCCAGCTCCCACCCGACCGCTTCTTGCGCATGGTCCCCTCCCTCGAGACCGATCAACCTGCGCAACCGCGGTCGTGGTCGCAGCGGGCGAGCCGGCTCCGGTCCGCCCGCAGGCGCGGCGGGCTCAGGGGGCGGCGGCCGCGGCGCCGAGGGTGAGCGACACCTCGAGCTCCACCTCGTCCTTCACCGCCAGGGCGCCGCCCATCCCGGAGAAGGGGTGCACGCCGAACTCGCTCTGGCGGAACTTGCCGTGCGCCCGGACGCGCCAGCGTCCGCCCTCGGGCTCGAGCTCGACCTCGAGGACCACCGGCCGCCGCACGCCATGCAGGTCCAGCACGCCGCGGGCGCGGCCCGCGCGCACGCCCTCCGGGCCCGGCGGGTCGAGCGCCAGCCCCTCGCAGGTCCAGCGCACCTCGGGGAAGCGCTCCGCGTCGAGGTGCTCCGGACCGCGCGCCTGCGCCGAGACCTTCCGGCGGTTGGCCGCCGAGAGCCCCTCCGCGTGGTCCTCGAGCGTCCGCGCGTCCACGACGACCTCGACCTCGGCGCGCACCGGATCGCCGTCGGGGAGGACGGCGCGCACGGAGAACGCTCCGGCCTCGAACGCGTGGTCGTGCGCGAACGCCGAGAAGAGCCCCTTCTTGAAGGCGTGGATCACGAGGCGCCCGTCGCCGGGGCCGGCGTGCAGCGTCACCGGGTTCGCCTGGGCGGCGAGGAGGAGCAGGGCGGGGAGGAGGCCGGTCATGGGGGGCCCGCGTCAGAAGACCCAGCCGGCGCGCAGGGCGGGGTGCACGAGCCGGCCGGGATAGGCGTTCACCTCGCCCGCGAGCTCGAGGCGGCCTCGCACGAGCAGGCGGGCGCCGGCGGCCAGCGCCGGGCCGGTGTGGCGGCTCGTGAGGACGTTCCCGTCGCTCGTCACGCGGAACCGCCCGCGCAGCGAGACGACCCCGGCCGAGGCGTAGGGCTCCACGCGGAGTACGGGGCCGGCGGCGAGGCTCGCGCCGATCGAGACCTCCGCGCCGCCCATCCTCGTGGTGAGGACATCCCGCGTCGCGGGGTCGGTCACCGGGGACGACGAGCGCGCCAGGATCCCGTGCAGCCGCAGCCCGGCCCGCAGCCAGCCGGCCGAGAGCGCGACGCCTGCCTCCGCCGACAGGTCGTGCGTCGAGACCTCGTTGATGCGGACCGGCGGGATGTACGCGCCGCCCAGGAAGGCGCGCAGCCGGTCCCCGAGGGGGAGGCCGAGGGCCAGCCGGGGGCGGGGGAACACCGGGGTCCGGTCGGACGCGGTGATCTGCCGCTTCGAGCCGGTCGTCCCGTCGATGGTGGGGATGGTGACGAGCTCCACGGAGGCGGAGAGCTCGCCCGCCGCGAGCGCGCCCGGGGCCTGCACGGCCGGGAGATCGAGGAGGAGGGAGTGGATGTCGATGAGCCGCTGCTCCTGGTCGAGCATCGTCTGCGCCCGCGCGGGACCGGCGAGCGCGAGCGTCGCGGCGAGCGCGGCCAGGAGCCTCACCGCGGCGCCCTCGCCAGCCCGGGCAGGAACCGCCCGGTCGCGTCGAAGCCCGCGTAGTACAGGTTCCAGGTGTCGCCCTGGAGGAACGCGGAGGGTGTCGTGAGCCCGACCGAGTCGAAGGCGCCCGTCCCGCCCATCGTCAGCGCGGCGCCGCTCGCGGTGGTGGGCTGGGGGAGCTTCACCCAGGTGACGCCGTCGTTCGACTCGGCGTAGCCAATCTCGCCGCGGCTCGGCCCGCCGGCCGGTCCGGGCTGGGCGCAGGCGCGGTACCACATGCGCCAGAGGTCGGCCCGCTCCTTCACCACGGTGGGCTGGTAGGCGCAGGCGGCGTCGAACTCGCCGTCGCCACCGAGGTCGAGCACCGCGCCGGTGGCCCCCTTGCCGCGCACCTTCGTCCAGTGGCGCGCGTCGGTCGACACCGCCAGCCCGACCCGCCAGTAGTTGAGGACGTCGTTCGCCGAGTAGTACATCCGGTACCCGGCGCCGTCCTTCATCACCCAGACGTACCCGACCTGCTGCGCGTCGAACTCGCCCTGCGCGCCGAGCGGGAGGACGCTGCCGCCCGGGCCGTCGCCGTCGTACCGCTTGGTCCAGTGCACGCCGTCGGTCGACTCCGCGTACCCCACGCGCCGGTCGTTCGCGAGCGTGCCGGTGGGGCAGTTGAACGGCTTCGTCGAGCCGTTGAACCACATGCGGAAGGTCCCGCCGTCCTCGAGCACGAACGGGCGGTAGGCGAGGAACGAGTCGAAGCTGCCCGCGGCGCCCACGTCGAGGAGCGCGCCGCCCGGGCCGTCGCCGGCCACCCGCGTGAAGTGCACGCCGTCGACGGACCGGGCGAGGCCGGGGCGCCAGCGAGCGTCGTTGATGCCCGGGCACGCCGCGTCGCCGGTCGCGTCGGCGCCGCCGTAGTAGAGCAAGACCTCGCCGTCGTGCACGAGCGTGCTCACGGTGAACACCCCGCGCTCGTCGAAGGCGCCGGCCGCGCCGAGGTCGACGAGGGCGCCCGCGGCCCCCGACCCCGGCACCTTCTCCCAGGCGAGCGGGGTCAGGGAGGCGGTGTCCGACGAGCAGGCGGACGCGGCGAGGGCTGCGGCGAGCGCCGCGAGGCGGTGGCGGGGCATGCGGTCAGTACCCGGGGCCGGTGACCTGGCCGCTCGACACGGCCACGGTGCCCTGGAACGCCGTGTTCGACGGATCCCCCTGGTCGTGGAAGGTGCAGGTCTGCGCGGTCGGGAAGGTGGCGGTGGCGGTCCCCGCCGCGGCGATGGCGCCGAGGTTGAGGGCCGTGCAGGTGGCGCCGGACTCGATGTCGTGCGCCGCGGTGTCGTTGTTCGTGAACGTCACGGTCCCGCCCGGCTTCACGCAGACCGCCTTGGGCGAGACGCCGCTCGCGGAGATGGCGATGCTCGCCGAGGTGCCCGGCGTGCACCCGCCCGGCGCCCCGCTTTCCGAGGAGCTGCCTCCACACGCGGCGAGGGTGACGGTGAGGGCGAGGGACGAGACCAGCTTGGCCGACATGATCGGACCTCCTGCCGGTTCGACCCCCGAGCCCCGCGCCAGGGAACATCGACCCCCACCCGAGCCGGAGATCGGGACCCGCGGTCGGAGCCCGCGCCGCCGGGCCGCGCGGACCCGGGGGGGCGATGCACGAAGCCGACGAGGTCACCCGACCCGGCGGGGGGGGGCGTGCCTAGCCGGCGCGCAGCTGGGCGAGCACGCCCTGCAGGGTGTTGATGCCCCAGTGCTCGACGTAGCGACCGTCGCGCAGCCGGACGATGTCGATCACCTCGATCGCGATCGGCCTGTTCGTGGCGGCCACGCCGAGGAGCGTCCCGCGGTGCGTCCCGCGGAGCGTCTTGCGCGTCGTCACCTTGTCCCCCTCGGCGACCTGATCGTGGATCTCCACGGTGAGGTCGGGGAGCGCGGGGCGGAGGACCTGGTTGAAGGTGAAGAGCATGCCCTCCGCGCCGGCGGGGCTCCCGGGCGCGGCGGTGCGGTTCACGAAGTCCGGCGCCATGAGCTCGCGAAAGACGGCCTCGCTGCCGCCCTCGATGACCTCCTTGTTGAAGCGCACCACCGCCTGCTTGTTCCTGTTCGTCGCCTCTTCGCTCGTCATGGTCCTTTCGCGCTCCTCCGCTCCAGCTGGCCTCGGGCGGTTGTAGAGCATGTTGCCGGGGTCGGCAAAGAGCGCAGGGAGGCGGGCGGTGCCGGATCGGCGAGTGTCGGAGGCCCATCCGATCATCTCTGCCGAATTCAAGATGCCACGGCGACCCGCACAGCGCGCGCAGCGCGACCTCCCCTTCCGCTCGCACGGAGGGCGCCGCCCGGGCGCGGGCCGCCCGCGCAACCCGGAGCGCGTCTCGCACGTCCGGCGGCCCCGAATAACCAGGAACTTCCCCGCGCACGTGACGCTGCGGACGGTCGACGGCCTCCCGAGCCTGCGCGGCCCGGAGCCCTTCGCAGTCGTCGTGCGGGCGCTCGAGGGCCTTCGGGAGCGCAGCGGCGCGCGCGTCGTGCACTTCGTCGTGATCTCCAACCACCTGCACCTGGTCGTGGAGGCGACTTCCCCCGAGGCGCTCTCCCGCACCATCCAGGGCCTCTCCGTGCGCATCGCCCGCGGCCTCAACGCTGCACTCGGGCGCAGCGGCGCGGTGTTCCGCGACCGCCACCACGTGAGGCTCCTCAAGACCCCGCGCGAGGTGCGCAACGCCCTCGTCTACGTCCTCCAGAACGCCCGCCGCCACACGCCGAAGCAGGCGGACCGCATCGTCGACCCGACCTGGATCGATCCGCGCTCCTCGGGCCGCTGGTTCGACGGCTGGCGCCACGTCGATCCCGAGCCCGGCGGCGATCGGTTCGTCGCGCCGGCGCAGTCATGGCTGCTCTCGACCGGCTGGAGGAGGCACGGGCTCCTGGAGGTGGACGAGACGCCGGTCGGCGGCGGCTGATCCGCCTCCCTGACGATCTCTGCCGAATTCAAGATGGGCGGCTGCCCGGTCCCGCGAGCGCCCTACCGGCCCATCAACCCGCGGATCCGCTCGCAGACGGGCTCCGGGAACACCTGCTCGATCCGGGCGCCCTGCCGGATGTCCTCCTCGGAGAGGAAGTCCGTCACCTCGAACCGCTCGCCCTGGATGGCCGCCACGCGCACCGCGCCGCGGTCCTTCGGCTGGCCTCCAGGCCCCAGGCGTATCCAGAGGTAGTACTTCGGGAAGGCGATCCCGGACTGCGTCGGGCTTTCGCGCAGGAGTTCGTAGCTGGCCTCGACCGGAGCATTCCGGAGCCTGGTGAAGTAGCCCGTGAGATCGCGGCGAAGCAGCCGGTCGAAGTCTGCCTCCGTCGGGACGTTGGCGTCGACGTGCGACCGCTGGAGGTCCCGGATGACGGCCTCGGCCTGCTCTCGCTCCGTCGGCTGCCCCTTGCAGGCGGCCGCGGCCAGGACCAGCAGGAGGAGGCCCGCTCGCCGGCTCACGGCTGCCCGGCCTTCCCGGCCTCCGGCCTCACCCTCAGATACACCGCGTACCGCTCGTCGAAGACGTCCATGAGCGGCGAGAGGCGCAGCGGCCGCGCCTGGCCGCGGGTCTGGAACTCGAGGGGCTTCCCCGGCACGGGCTCGAGCCAGGTCGAGGGATCGGTCGAGGCCGCGACCACGTCCGGTGCGGGCACCGCGGGGAGCGGGTACTCCGGCACCGTCCGGGGCTTCGTGGGCGGCGCGCGACGGGTGGCGTCGGTGAGCCCCTCAGCGCCGAGGCGGGCCGCGAGCACCACGGGGCCGTGGGTGGCGGCGACGAGGTCCGGGTCGTCCGGCATCGGCGCGGCGGCGAGGCGCATGGGGAGCCTGAGCTCGAGGCGGTCCCCGTCGCGCCACTCGCGCGAGAGCGCGAACCAGCTGCCGGGCTCGGCGAACGCCTCGAGCGCGCGGCCGTTCAGCGTGGCCGCGCCGCCGCGGCACCAGCCGGGGACGCGGAAGCGGATCGTCGTGCGCACGGGGCGGGCGGCGTGGACGGTGAAGCGGACGGTGTCCTCGGCGGGGAAGCGGGTCCGCTGCTCGAGCCGCAGGCCCTGCTCGGTCCAGTCGAGCGTGGACGCGACGTACTGGCTCACGTAGAGGCCGCGATCGTCCTTCCAGTACACGCCCTCGCCGAGCGTCGCGAACGCCTCGGCCATGCTCCCGCTGCAGCACCAGAAGTCGTGGAGCGGGGTCCCGAAAAGCTTCCAGAAGCCCGGCGCGAGCGGCACGTAGTAGAGCTTCGCGCCGTCGGCGGGGTGCTGCACGCCGAGGATGCCGTTCCAGAGCGTGCGCTCGTGGTGGTCGGCGATCCGCGCGTCGCCGGTCCAGGCGAGCAGGTGCCGGCCGAGCTTCCTGAGGTTGTAGGTGACGCAGCACTCCTGCGTGTAGCCGGAGAGCTCCTGCGCGAGCTCGCCGGGCGGCCGGTTCCAGGACTCCTCGTTGCTGGTGCCCCCCGTGCAGTAACAGCGCCGCTCGGTGACGGTGGCCCAGAGGTACCGCGCCGCGCGGCCGAGCCGGGCGTCGCCGGTCACCTCCGCGCCGCGGGCGGCGCCGATCACCTGAGGGATCGTCGTGTTGACGTGCAGCCTCTGGAGCTCGTCCTTCCCGGCGGCGAGCGGGCCGAGGATCCGTTCGCGGTCGAAGCGGTGCGCGAGCTCGCGCCAGCGCGCCTGGCCGGTGAGGGCGGCGTACGCGTAGAGGGTCTCGTTCATCCCGCCGTACTCGCGCTCGAGCACGCGCGCCATGGCGTCCTCGCCGAGCGGCTGCACCCAGCGGGCGGTCCACTCGACCATCCCGTGCAGCACCTTCCTGGCCGTGTCGCTCCCGGAGAGCTGCCAGCTGTCGAGGAGCCCGGCCATGAGCTTGTGCAGCGTGTAGAACGGCGCCCACGCGGGCTTCCCCGCTCGCAGGCGGTCGAAGAGCTCCTCCGGGAACGCCGAGAGGTAGCCCGTGCCGAGCCGGGCCTGGCACGCGGCGAGGCCCTCGACGAGCACGACGCCGCGGGCGCGGAGCGCGGCGTCCCCGTCGTGGGCGCCCGCCTGCGCGCAGGCCGACAGGAGGTGGCCGGTGAAGTGGCCGCGGAGCTCGTTGTCGGGCGACTCCCAGCCGCCGAGCGGCGCGGCCGACGACGGCAACCCCGCGGTGAGCCGGAAGGTGTGGAGGAGCCGGTCCGGGTCGAGCGCGAGGAGGTGCCGGCGGTTCACGGCCGCGGCGTCGCGCAGCGGGCCGTCGAGGAGCCGGACCCGGGACAGCGGGAAGGGCTCGAGCCGGGGCGCCGGGCCGGCCACCTCGGCGAGGGCGAGCGCGTCGGAGGCGGAGAGCCCGAGCGCGCCGAGGGCGGAGAGGGAGAGGAACTCGCGACGGTGGAGGGCCATGAGCCCCGGAGCCTACCGCGCCGCGGTGGTCTTCACGAACGTGCCGTTCCGGAGCTCCCGGATGGCCTGGCGGATCTCGTCCTCGGTGTTCATGACGAACGGCCCGTACCGCACCGCCGGCTCCTCGAGCGGCTGGGCGGAGAGGAGCAGGAACCGCGCCGGCGCGCCCGGGGCCCGGGCGCGCAGGACGTCGCCGTCGGAGAGGATGGCGAGGCGCGTCGCGGCGACGGCCTTCCCGGCCACGTCCACCTCGCCGCCGTAGACGTAGAGGAGCCCGGTGTGGCCGCGCGGGACCGGCTGCTCGAAGGTGCCGCCCGCGGGGAGCTTCACGTCGAGGTACGTCGGGCCGGCGAAGATGTCCTTCACCGCGCCCTCCACGCCCTCGACCTTCCCGGCCACCACCCGCACCTTCGCGCCGGCGGCGGTCGCGACCTCCGGGATGCTCGCGCCGGGGACGTCCTGGTAGCGCGGCGCGGTCATCTTGAGCTTCCGCGGCAGGTTCACCCAGATTCGGAAGCCGTCGAGCCGCTTCGGGCCGGCGTGCGGCATCTCCTCGTGCATGATGCCGCTGCCCGCGGTCATCCACTGCACGTCGCCCGCGCCGATGGTGCCCTCGTTGCCGAGGCTGTCACGATGCGAGACGCTGCCGTCGAGCATGTACGTGATGGTCTCGATGCCGCGGTGCGGGTGCATGGGGAAGCCGGCGACGTAGTCGTCTGCGTTGTCGGACCCGAAGTGGTCGAAGAGGAAGAACGGGTCGAGGTGGTCGAGGTAGGGCGTCGCGATGCTGCGCTTCAGGCGCACGCCGGCGCCGTCGCTCGCCGCCATCGGCACGATCACGTCCTTCACCTGGCGCTCCGTCATCACGACCTCCGGCGGGGGATGTAAGGCCGCGGCCCGGCGGCCACAACGCCACCTCCGGGAAGAGACCGTTCCCCGGCTGGAACGGGCCGGGCGCCTACCCCGGCTCGAGCACGGTCGGGCCGGGCGGCGCGGCCGGCGGCGACCGCCAGGCCCGCCAGGCGATCGCGAGCGTGAGGAGCTGGACCCCGGCGACGACCGCGACGGTGGCGGGCCAGCCCCCGCGCTCCCAGGCGAGCGCCGGCACGACGGCGCCCGCGGCGCCGCCCACGTAGTAGGAGGACACGTAGAGGCCGGACGCCGCGCCCCGGGTGCCGGCCGGCGCCACGGCGCGCAGGAACGTGGTGGACGCGACCTGGCTCACGAAGACCCCGGTGCAGATCGCGGTGAGGCCGGCCGCGACCATGGCCACCGAGGGCGCGAGGGTGATGGCGCAGCCCGCGACGACGGTCGCGAGCGCGGTCCAGAGGACCCGACGCGAGCCGACCCGGTCCACGAGGCGGCCTGCGACCGGCGTCGCCGCCGCGCCGACGAGGTAGACGAGGAAGAGCCACCCGAGCGCGCGGGGCCCGAGGTGGTGGGGCGAGCCGGCGAGGTGGAACGTGACGTAGGTGAAGGTCGCGACCTGCGTGAAGAGGACGTTGAAGCCGACCGCGCAGGTGGCGGCGAGGCGCGGGTGCCGGACGAGCAGCCCGAGGCTCCCGACGAGGCCGCCGCCGTGCGCCGGTGGGGTGCTCGCGCGCCGGTGGGCACCCTCGGGCGCGGCGAGCGCGCGGGAGGCGGCGAGGGCCCCGGCGAGCGTCGTGAGCCCGAGCGCCACGAACGCGGCGCGCCAGCCGCCGAGCGACGCGGCGGTGCCGCCGATGATCCGGCCGGAGGCGCCGCCGAGGATGTTGCCGGTGAGGAGCGACGACATCGCGCGCCCGACCCCCTCGGTCGGCCACTCCTCCGAGATGTAGGCCACCGCCACGGCGTACGTGAACGGGACCACGAGCCCGTGCGCCGCGCGCCACATCACGAGCACCGGGATGCTCGTCGCGGTGGCCGCGAGCAGCATCGGGACGGAGAGGAGGAGCGCGGCCATCGCGATGACCCGCCGGTGGTCGGCGCGGGCCGCGACGAGGCCTGCGAAGGGCGAGGCGATCGCGATGGCGATGGTGGAGCCGGAGACCGTCAAGGCGGCGGTCGCCTCGCTCACGCCGAAGGTGCGCTCGAGCGTGGGGAGGAGCGGCTGGGTCGCGTAGACGCCCAGGAACGAGGAGAACCCCGCGAGGCCGACGCCGAGGCGGGCGCGGTTCCAGGCCCGCGGGTCGGAGGGGGTGGGGAGCATCCCTGGCCCAGGAGGATGCCCCGCCGGTCCGAGCGGCGTCCAACGGAACGGCGGGCCGCGCGCACATTCCGTCACGCGGGCCCCGGGGCGCGGCGGGCTTACAATCCGCGCCATGCCCCTTCGACCCAGGGTCCTCCTCCTCCTCCTCCTCCTGCTCGCCGCGCCGCTCCTGGGCGCCGCCCCTCACGCCCGGGCGCAGGGCCGCCCGCCGGAGGGCGAGCGGCTCATGCTCCCCGAGTCCACGCTGAAGCTCCTGCTCCGGAACCGCGAGGCGCTCGGGCTCACCGGGGATCAGATTCATGACGATCGAGCTCAAGGCGAGCGAGCTCGAGCAGCGGACCCGGGACCGCCTCGGCGAGCTCCAGCGGGGCGGGGGACGCGGCGGCGCGGGCCCGCGGTTCGGGATGCAGGCGAACGCGGGCGGGATGGGCGTGGGGATCGGCGCCGGCGGCGAGGGCGGCGGACCGCCGGGCGGGGACATGGGAGGCGGGATGGGGGCGCCGGGCGGCGGATTGGGCGGCCCCCGCGGCGACGGCGGACCTCCACCCGGCGCGGGCGCGGCGTCCGGCTCCGAGGACAAGACCCGGCAGCTCATGGCCGACCTCGAGAAGCTCGACCGCGCCTCCGTCGAGGCGATCCGCCCGGTGCTCACCCCGGTCCAGTCCACGAAGGTCGACGCGATGCTCGTGGCGCGCGCGCAGTGGATGGCCGAGCACCAGCCGCCGGCGCGCCCGAGGTCTCCGGAGGGCGAGCCGAAGGAGCTGCCCGCGCGGGAAAAGCGGGCGCCCTAGGGTGAGGCCCCGAGCCTCAGGTTCCAGTCACCGTTCGCCCTAGCGTGAGGCCCCGAGCCTCAGGCTCCAGTCACCGTTCGCCCTAGTGTGCGGCCCCGAGCCTCAGGCTCCAGTCACCGTTCGCCCTAGCGTGAGGCCCCGAGCCTCAGGCTCCAGTCACCGTTCGCCCTAGCGTGAGGCCCCGAGCCTCAGGCTCCAGTCACCGTTCGCCCCGAGCGTAGACGCCGCGAAGCGGCGTCGGAGACGAGGGGCGGGCGCCGGATCTGCCGGGTGCCGCCGGTCGAGCGCCCCCCCCTCGACCCGAGCCCTACCGGAGGTCCTGCCCGGTCGTCGCCGGCACGAGCCGGCCGTACTTCACGCCCTTCGTCGCGACGAGCCCCTCGCCCATCCGCACGATGTCGCGGCCTCGCCCGCGCAGGACGAGCACCTCGAGGCAGTTGTGCTCGTCCATGTGGACGTGCAGCGCCGACACGACCGCCTTGTGGTTCTCGTGCTGGATGTGCGCGAGCTTCTGCGCGAGGCTCTGCGAGTCGTGGTCGTAGACGAGCGTCGCGACCGCGACCCGCTCCTCCTTGCCGTCCGACTCCGACCACTGCCGCTGCACGAGGGCGTCGCGGATGAGGTCGCGGATGGCCTCCGAGCGGTTCTGGTAGCCCTTCTGCTCGATGAGCCGGTCGAACTGCTGGAGCAGCTCGCCCTCCAGCGACACGCCGATGCGCTCGATCACGGTGACCTCCCGGTGCCGGGGACCTTCGCGCGCGCGAGCAGCGAGAAGGCGAACAGGGTGTAGAGCCCCTCGACGACGCCGGTCACCGCGAGGCTGGGCACCATCATGCCCGCGAGCACCACCTCCGGGCGAGTGGGAAAGTACGTGGGATCGAGCCGGTGCTGCAGGACGAGGGCCCCCGCGACCGCCGCGGTCGAGACCTGCATCGAGAGCCACCCCGCGACGAAGAGCGCGACCTTCTCCGAGACCCGCCGCAGCGCCTTCCACACGAGCCATCCCGCGAAGGGCCCCAGGAGCCCCATCGCGAGGGCGTTCACGCCGATGACGGTGACCCCGCCGGCGCCGGTGAGGAGCGCCTGCACGAGGAGCACCAGCGACTCGCACAGGAACGCGAGGAGCGGGTCGTACAGGAGCGCGAGCAGCATCACGCCCACGAGGTGGGTCGAGGTCCCGCCCGGCACCGGGATCGATGATCGTCTGCACCACGAGCGCGAGCGCCGTGAGCGCGCCCACGACGGGGAGCGAGTCCGCCGCGCTGCGCCCGAGGTGGCGCCGCGCGGCCCAGGCCCACAGCGGCGCCGAGGCCGCGAACGCGGGGAGCGTGACCTGGGGCGAGAGGAAGCCGTCCGGGACGTGCATGGTGACCTAGAGGCGCGTCGCCCACGCGAGGGTGAGCGAGGCGCGCAGCGTCTCGAGCCCCTCGGAGCCTTGCTGCTCCGCGGCCTCGTTGAGCGCCTTCGCGAGCGCCCGCTTCACGCTCGCGCCCAGGGAGAAGGAGCCGAGCGTCACCCGCGCCCCGACCTGGCCGTACACGATGTCCCCGCCGGAGGCCTGCAGGGCCACCCCGTCCTCACGATCGCGCTCGAGGTGGAGCCAGGTCACCTCGGGGGCGAGATCCACCCGCCGCCCGCCGCTCGCCCAGGCCCGGTAGACGAGGGCCGCGTTCCCGCGCGACTCGGCGCCGAAGCGGTAGCGGTAGCCCGCCTCGTCGTAGCGGCGGTCGAGGAAGCGCTGGTGGTTCACCTCGCCGAGCAGGGTGAAGTCCGGCGAGAGCTGCTTCATGACGGCGAGGCCGGCCCCGAAGCTGGGCCCGCGGAACCCGGTCTGCATGTCCGGCGCGTAGAACGCACCGTGATCGTCCCGGTGGGTCGTGGGCCCGAGCGGCAGCGAGCAGGAGAGCCACAGCCCGAAGTGCCAGTCGGCGAGGTCGTCGAGGCTCTCCTTCTCGGGGGCGAGGCGGAGCCCGTCGTCCCACTTCAAGGACGCCGAGAGCATGAGGTTCGTGTCGCCCGCCCCGGCGTTCGTGCCGATGCCGTCCTGGGCCTTCGCGTTGTACGGCTGGAACACGAAGGCGGAGAGCCAGCGGTTCACGCCGTACCCGAGCGCGAAGGTGTTGAAGGAGGAGTACGACTTCTGGTCGGTGAAGCCGTCGCGCTGCTGGAAGGGCACGTACTCCCCCTTCGCGAGCACGAACAGCGTGCCCTGGCCGAGCGGGAGCGGCGAGGTCGTGTCGAGCGCCGCGCCGGGGCCCTCGGCGCCGATGGCGCTCACCGCCGCGGTGCCGTGGTGGGCGCGGGCGGGGCGCGCCGCGAGGGCGAGCACCAGCGCGAGGGCGAGGCGAACGGCGGGACGGATCATGGTGTGGCTCCCTTGCGGCGGTGGTGGCGGTACAGCAGCGCGAACAGGGCGGCGATCACCGCCAGCCCGACGAGCGGACGGAGGACGAAGGCGAGGGTCGATGGGGCGCCGCCGGCGCCGGGCGCCGCGGGCAGCGACGCGTCGACCTCGAGGTCGAGCCCGTGGCCGGTGTCGTCGATGACCTTCACCTGCCACTTCCCCGGGGCGTCCGGCACGAAGGCCAGCCACCCGCCGCGATCGGTGCGGCCCTTCTGGTGAGGGAGCTTCCGATCCGCGGGCGAGTAGACCTCGTAGGGCGTGTAGGCGAGCACCTCGCCGTCGGCGAAGTAGGCCTTCACCGCGATCGCGCGGCCGCGCTCCACCTCGTGGAGCACCTCGTGGGCGAGCGCCGGCGCGGCGGCGGCGAGCGCGGCGGTGAGGACCGCCGCCCGCGGCAGGGCGCCCCGGCTCACCGCGCGACCTCGAACGTGAGGGAGGCCTCGAGCACCTCGGAATCGGCCTTCGGGGAGGCGAGCCTCCGCCGGAGCGTGGCGCTCACCGTCTCGACCGTGCTCGAGCGGAGCTTCACCCGGACCTCGCCCTGGCTGTCCGACTCCCCGAGCGGCTTGTGGTCGATGGCGACCATCGCGTCGGGGACCGGCTTCCCCTGGGAGAGCACCCGCACCGTGATCTTGTCGCCCTCGCGGGCCTTCGTGAGGTCGCTCGCCACGACGAGCTCGAGCTCGTCCCCGAGCACGATCAGGGGCGCGGCCGGGGTCCGGGCGTCCACCCACTTCGCGAACTGGCGCGAGGCCCACGCCTTCACGGCCTGCGGCACCTCGTCCTTCGGGCGGTTCACCTCGCCGTCCGGAGTCAGCGACCAGAAGCCGCCGTCGAAGGTGGCGGAGGCGGCGTCGCACCGGCCTGCGAACGTGACCTGCCGGGGTGCGAACCGGGCCGAGGAGAGGAGGTCGCGTGGGGCGCCCTTCTCGAGGCAGCGCGCCGCCTTCACCTTCCCGGCCTCGATGGGCAGGGCGTCGCCGCCCCGGTGGCCGTAGCGGAGCACGAGGCCCTCCGCCTCGCGCTCGAGCCAGAAGTCGTGGGCGCTCGCTGCCGCCGGGAGGGCGAGCGCGAGGAGCAAGGCGAGGAGACGGCGCATGGACCCTCCGGGCGGCGGTAGCACGACGGCGACGACCGTGTTACCGAGGTCGGCCGCGGAGGTCAAGCGGCGTGTGCGCCATTTTCGAGATCGTGCTACGCGAGCGCGCGTCGCAGCGCGCGGCGGGCCGGGTCCTCGAACCCGCGGAAGACGAGCCCCGAGACCGCGACCAGCACCGCGAGGTAGGCCAGGAACGCGCCCGCCCCGAGCCGGCCCGCGGGCTGCGCGGCGACGGCCCGGAACACCACCAGCACCGGCCACTGGTAGAGGTAGACGCCGTAGCTCCAGTCCCCGAGGTGGCCCGCCGCACCGTTCGAGAGCGCCGCGGCGAGCGGGCCGCGCCCGCCCGCGAGGCCGAGCACGAGGAGCGCGTGGAAGGGGAGGAGCAGCGTGCCCGTGACCTCGAGCGCGGGCCAGGGCAGGTCGACCACCGCCATGACGAGGACCGCGCCCGCGGCGCCCGCGAGCGCGAGCGCGGTCCCGTGCCGCGCGAGGAGCCGCGCGCCGCCCGGCTCGCCGGCGTACCGCGCGAGCGCCATCCCGAGCACGAAGGCGGGGAGGCGCGTCGGAGGGAGGTTGTTCCACCAGCCGAAGGCGGCGTTCGAGGCGGGCAGCGGCCCCGCGCCGGTCGCGAAGGCGTACGCCACGGCGAACGCCGCCGCGTACGCGAGGACGCAGGCCGCCGCGAACCCGGCCGGCGCGCCCGGCGGACGGCGGCCGAGGCGGGGCAGGAGCAGCGGAAAGAGCGCGTAGAACCCGAGCTCGACCGAGAGCGTCCAGTCGGGCAGGTTCACGCCGCCGGTCGGCGGGACCCACGCGTGGAGGAGGAGCGCCTCGAGCGCGAGCCCGAGCGGCCGCCCGGTCCAGCCCGGGGCCCAGGCGGCGAGGGCGCCGGTCGCGCCGAGGGCCACGAGCGTGCCCGCGAGCGCGAGGAGGTGGGCGGGGTAGATGCGCGCCGCGCGCGCGGCGAGGAAGCCGCGCACCGCGCCCGGTCCCTCGAGGCGCGGGTAGCGGTGGGCGAGGACGAACCCGGAGAGCACGAAGAAGAGGTTCACCGCGGTCCAGCCCGCGCCGCGGACGCGGTCGAGGGCGGGGACGCCGGTCGCCGGGCCGGCGTGGAACCAGACCACGTGCGCCGCCGCGAGGAAGCGGAGCCCGGTCAGCGCGCGGAAGCGGGCCTCGCCGCCCGGCAGCGCCGTCGCCTCGGTGGCCGGGGAGAGCACCGGGGCATCCTACACCGCCGCCCGAACCCTTCCCGCGCGCCGCGGCTCTCACGGCCGTGGACTCCATGACCCTCGCCGTGTTCGGCGGCCTCGCCGTCGCCCTCGCCCTGAAGTTCGTCCTCTCCCGCGGCGCCTCCCCGGCGCAGGTGAAGGCGAAGCTCGCCGCCGGCGCCACCGTGGTGGACGTCCGCACCGAGGCCGAGTTCGGCGGAGGCGCCGTCGAGGGCGCCATCAACGTGCCGCTCCACCAGCTCTCCGCGAAGCTGAAGAAGATCCCGAAGGACCGGCCGGTCGTCGTCTACTGCGCCTCCGGCGCCCGCAGCGCGGCCGCGGCGAGGATCCTGAAGGGCGCGGGCTACGCCGACGTGACGAACGCGGGCGGCTACGCGCGGTTCAGCCGGGTCGCCGGCGGCTGAGGCCCGGCCGCTACGCCGCGGCCTCCTGCGCCGCCCGCGCCTGCCAGGCCGGGTGGACGACCATCACCGGGCAGTGCGCCGTGCGCACCGTGCTCTCCGCGACCGAGCCCGCGAGCGCGTGCGCCCGGCCGGTGAGGCCGTGCGTGCCCATCACCACGAGCCCGAAGCCGTGCTCGTCGGCGTAGTGCGCGATGGTGCTCTTCGGGGCCCCGTCGGCGACCGTGGTCCGCACCTCCGCCGCGCCCGCCGCGATGGCCCGCTCGCGCAGGGCGTCGAGCCCGTTCACGACCTGGGGATCGACCCCGCCGGCCACGTGCAGGATGACGAGCGACGAGCCGAGGCGGCGCGCCACGTCGGCGGCGACCTCGACGACCGGCCCGTCGTCCTCGGTGAGGTCGACGGGGCAGAGGATCTTCTTCCAGGCGATGCTGTCCATGGGCGCGGACCTCGACGGAACGGGTGGTGAAACGTGCCGTCAGTCTGCCCGCGCGCGGCGCGTCGCACTTCCCGGTTCTTGCGCCCGCGCCTGTCGTGTTCTTGGACGCACCCGCGGTGTGCGTCAGACCGCGCCGAGGTGCTCGCCGAGGAACGCCTCGAGCCGGCGCCAGTGCTGCGCGGCCGCCGCCGGGTCGTAGGCCCCGGCGTTGTCCGGCACCGCGAAGCCGTGCTTCTTCCCCGCGTAGAGCTCGAGCGCGTAGCGCACGCCCGCCCTGCCGAGCGCGCTCGCGAGCGTGCCCTGGTGCTCCGGCGAGCAGCTGCGGTCGTCGTCGGCGGCGCCGAGGTACACCGCGGCCTTCACCCGGCCGGCGAGGAGGTGCGGGCTGTCGTCACCGTCCTTCACGATCCACCCGGCGTGGAAGGCGGCGGCCGCCTTCACGCGGTCCGGGTGCAGCGCCGCCGCGAGGAACGCGTGCCGTCCGCCCATGCAGTAGCCGACCACGCCGGCGCCGCCCGGGTGCACGCCCGGCTGGGCGTCGAGCGCGTCGAGCCAGGCCCCGAAGTCGCGCCCCACGCGCCCGGCGTCGAGCGTCGCGATGAGCGCCATGATCCGCGCCCGCTCGGCGGGCGTGGTCCAGGTCGTGGCGATGTCGAAGGGCGGCACGGCGCCCTCCCGGTGGTAGACGTCCGGGAGGAGCACGGCGTACCCGAGCCCGGCGAGCCGCGCCGCCATCTCGTGCAGGGCGGGCCGCACGCCGAACGCGTCGGGCAGGAAGACGACGCCGGGGACCTCCGCGCCACCGGGGCCGCGGTGCAGCCAGGCCCTGGCGGGGCCGTCGGGGGTGGCGACCGTGAGCTCGAGGGGCATGCCACCCCGTATAGCGCGAACCGGCGCCCGGGGCGGCTCAGGTCTTCTCGGGCTCGGTCGGGCCGGCGAGGCGGAACGGGTGCTCGAGGGACAGGTAGAGGAACACCGCCTTATCGCCGCGGCTCGGGCCGACGCCGATCGGGAAGGCGAGGCCGGGGACGATCTGGAGGTCGCCGACGTCGATGGCGGCGCGCACGCCCGGGTTCACGAAGAGGCTCTCGGTGCGGCCGGTGAAGCCATCGCCCCTGGCCTCGCTGGAGCTGTAGATCGCCTCCAGCATGACGTTGAAGTTCGAGTGGGCGAGCCAGATGAAGCTCTGGCCGAAGAACCAGGTGGTGAGGTCGGCCTTCAGCGGGCCGATGGCGGCGGAGGGCGTGTAGCGGCCACCCAGGTTCACGTGGGTGACGAGCGTCGGGGCGAGCACGACCGACAGCGGAAGGTTCACCTCGACGCCCGCGGCGCCGCTGCCGAGCCCCTTCTTCTCGTCGCCGGTCGGGAGCGCGAGCGAGAGCCTCGGCGCGAGCGCGACGGCCTCCTCGCCGTTTCCGACCGCCTGCCAGCGGTAGTTGAGGAGCACGTCGCCGAGCCCCCGGGTGTCGCCGGCCCGGAAGTCGTTGAAGGCGAGCGTCACGCTCGCCTGGTGGGTCTGGCCGCGGACGGGCCACTCCTCGGTGAACGTGTAGACCCACGCGTTGGGCGCGGCGCTCGCGCGGCTGAACGCGCTGATGTGCTGGATGACGCCCGGCTCCTGGTTGTAGGCCTCCTCGAGGAGGAAGCTGTTGTCCTGGATCGGGCCGTCGCCGCCGCGGGCCGCGGCGGGCAGGGCGAGGGCGAGGGCGAGGGCGAGGAGGGCGGGGCGGGTGGTGGTCATGTGGGCTCCGTCGGTCGACGCACGGGTGCATCTTCCAGTCCAGCCCGTCTCCACGCAACAGAACGGCCGGACCGGGGGTCGATGCAGCCCCCGGGTCCGGCCGTCTTCACCGCGGCCCCGTGCGTCTCGGGCCGATCTCACCGCTGCCCGTTCGTCCCGAGCCCGTCGGGGGACGAACGGGAGCCGACTACTTCGTGCCCGGCACCGGCGCCGGCGCCGCGGCCGGCGCGGGCGCGGCGGCCGGCTTCTTCGCGGCGGCGGCGAAGTCGCCCGCCTCGAAGAGGCTCAGCTTCGCGACGTCGAGGTGCTTCGCCATCGCGGCCTGGATCTGCGCCGGGGTGAGCGCCGCCACCTTCTTCTCGAGGTCGGCGTCCCACGTGAGCGTCCGGCCCAGGTAGGCCTCGGTCGCGAGCAGGCCGGCGAGCGCACCGTCCTGCGCGCGGGACATCTGCCGCGACTGCAGCCAGCCCGCGCGGGCCTCGGCGACCTCGGTGTCGGTGAAGCCGGCCGTGAGCGCCCGGGTCAGCTCCTCCCTCAGGGCCGCGTTCAGGCGCGCCGAGTTCTCCGGCGCGTAGATCGCGTACACGGTGAACTCGCCGGCGCGGTCGAGCGGGCTCGCGCTGAAGCCCGAGCCGACGCCGTAGGAGATGCCCTCCTTCTGGCGGATCCGCACGGCGAGGCGGGAGTTGAGGAAGCCGCCGCCCAGCATGTAGTTGCCCATGAGGAGCGCGGGGTAGTCCGGGTCGTCGTCGCGCAGCTCGAGGAGCTGGCGCCCGAGCAGCATCGCGTTCGCCTTGTCGTTCGCCTGGAGCTTCTCGGCCTTCCCGGGGATCGCGACGTACGGCTTCGCGACGCGCGTGAACGGCGCCGGGGACTTCCAGTCTCCGAGGAGCTTCGAGAGCTGCTGCTCCACGGCGGCCGGGTCGTGGTCGCCGACCACGGCCACCTCGCCGTGCGACGCGCCCACGAGCCCCGCGTGGTAGGCCTTCACCTGCTCGAGCGTGGCGGCGCGGTACTCGGCGAGCTGCTCGTCGAAGGTCGCGACGTAGCGGGGGTCGCCCTTCGGGTAGGGAGAGAGGTACCGGCCGAGCGCGTTCGGCGCCATGGCCTGCGGCTCCTGCCGCTGCGACTCGATCTGCGCGAGGTTCTCGCCGCGCAGGGTCTCGAGCTCGGCCGCCGGGAACGACGGCTGCCGCAGCACCTCGGCGAGGAGGTCGAGGACCGCGGGGAGGTTCGGGCGGGTGGTCTCGACGCGGGCGGAGAGGACGCCCGGACCGGCCATCCCGACGGCCACGCGGGCCTTCAGCCTGTCGAAGAGGTCCTCGAGCTCCTGCCGCGTGTGCTTCGTGGTGCCGCGGAGCAGGAGGTCGCCGGCGAGATCGGCGACGGCCGCCTTGCCGGTGAGCGACCTCTCGTCGCCGTGGCGCAGGGTGACCGAGACGGTGACCGACTCGCCGCGGGACTTCTTCGGCAGGAACACGGCCTTGAGGCCGGAGGGCAGCACCTTGCGGAGGACCCGCGGCTCGATGGCGCCGGGGGTGGGATCGAAGGCCTCGCCCTGCGCGACCACCGGGTCGCCCTTGTAGCCCTGGAGGAGCTTCGCCGGGTCGGCGGCCTCGGGGATCTCGGCGCGGTCGGGCTTCTCGGTGGGGATGAAGAGGCCGGTCGTGCGGTTCGACGGCTTCAGGTAGGCGAGCACCGCCCGGTTCACGTCCTCGACCTTCGCGTCGCGCACGCGGTCGCGGGAGAGGAAGAAGAGCCGCCAGTCTCCGGAGCCGATCGACTCGGAGAGCGAGATGCCGACGCGGTCGGAGGCGTTGAGCGCGAGCGAGAAGTTCTTGAGGATCTTCGCGCGGGCGCGGTCGACCTCGGCCTGGGTGAGCGGCTCCTTCCCGAGCCCGTCGAGCGTCGAGAGCAGCGCGGCCTGGGCGTCGGCGAGCGGCTGGTCCTGGCGGACCTCCGCGGCCACGTAGAAGAAGCCCGGCTCGGGCTGACCCATGGTGAAGCCGCCGACGCTCGTCGCCTTGCGGGTCTCGACGAGCGCCTTGTAGAGCCGCCCGCCGGGCGCGTCGGTGAGCGCCAGCATCGCGAGCTCCATCGCGGCCGAGTCGGGGTGCGGCTCCGCCGGCACGTGGTAGCCGGCCGCGGCGACCTGCACGTCGCCGACGCGCCGCAGGGTCACGCTGCGCTCGCCGTCCTGCGTGGGCTCGCGCGTGTAGGTCGGGAAGATCCGGTCGCCCTTGCGGTCGGGGCGCTTCAGCCTGCCGAAGGTCTTCTGCACGAGGGCGAGCGTCTTCGCCTCGTCGATCTGCCCGGCGACGAGGAGCACCGCGTTGTCCGGCTGGTAGTACTTCCGGTAGAACGCCTGCAGCCGCTCGATCGGCACGTTCTCGAGGTCGCTGCGCGCGCCGATCGTGGACTTGCCGTAGTTGTGCCAGAGGAACGCGGTCGAGGCGACGCGCTCCATCAGGATCGAGGACGGGTCGTTCTCGCCGCGCTCGTACTCGTTGCGGACGACCGTCATCTCGGTGTCGAGGTCCTTCCTCGCGACGTACGAGTTCACCATCCGGTCGGCCTCGAGGTCGAGCGCCCAGGCCAGGTTCTCGTCGGACGCCTTGAAGGTCTCGAAGTAGTTGGTGCGGTCGTACCAGGTGGAGCCGTTGGGGCGCGCGCCGTGCGCGGTCAGCTCCTGCGGGATGTTCGGGTGCTTCGGCGTCCCCTTGAACACCATGTGCTCGAGGAGGTGCGCCATGCCGGTCTCGCCGTAGCCCTCGTGGCGCGAGCCGACGAGGTACGTGACGTTGACCGTGATGGTCTGCTTCGACGGATCCGGGAAGAAGCAGGACCTTCAGGCCGTTCGGCAGCCGGTACTCGGTGATCCCCTCGACCGAGGTCACCTTCTCGAGGCCGGCGACGGTCTTCGGGGCGGGGGCGGCGGGCGCCCTCGCCGGCGCCGCCGGGAGGGCAGGGGCGGCGGCGAGCGCGAGCGCGAGCGCGAGGAGCGCGAGCGGGGTGCGGAGTCTGGGCATGGGTTCTCCTTGGGGCCCGGACGCTAGCACGGGTCCGGCGCCCGGGGGATCGCTACGCGATCCAGCCGGCCCGCACCGCGAGGAGCGTGACGAGGCCCATCGCGAGCCAGAGCACGAGCCCGAGCGCGAGCGGCCGGGGCCCCGTCTCGCGCAGCGCGCGCCGGGAGAGGTTCGCGCCCACGAGGAAGAGGGTGAGGACGAGCAGGCGGCGGGCGACCCAGGAGAGCGCGCCCCATGCGGGCGCGAGCGACGGCAGGTACGTCGAGCCCGCGGCCGCGGCCAGGAAGCCGAGGATGAACCAGGGCACGGGCGGGCGGCCGGACCGCGGCCCGGCGTCCGCGCGGCGCCGTTCCAGCGCGGCGAGCCCGAGCGTGACCGGCACGATCCAGAGCGCGCGGGCGAGCTTCACCGCGGTCGCGACCTCGAGCGCGCGCGGCCCGTACTGCAACGCCGCGCCCATGACCGAGCTCGTGTCGTGGATCGCGAGCGCCGCCCAGAGCCCGAACGGCACCTCGCCGAGGCCGAGCGCGTGGCCGAGCGGCGGGCCCACGACGAGCGCGAGCCCGTTCAGGAGGAACACGGTGCCGAGCGCGACCGTCACCTCGCGCCCCTCGGCCCGCACGACCGGCGCGGCGGCCGCGATGGCGCTCCCGCCGCAGATCGCGGTGCCGACCGTGACGAGCACGCCGGTGCGCCCCGGCACGCGCAGCACCCGGGTGAGGGCCGCGCCGAGGGCGAAGGCCGCCGCGAGCGTCGCCGCGGTGTAGCCCACCCCCGACGCCCCGGCGCGCGCCACCGCGCCGAGGTCCATGCCGAAGCCGAGCCCCACGACCGCGACCGGCAAGAGCCGCTTCGAGAGGCGGGCGGTCGCGCCCGGGTCGGGGTTGCCGGCGAGGAGCGCCAGGGCGGCGCCCCCGACGAGCGCCACGGCGGACGAGGCGCCGCCCAGCGTCACGGCGGCCGCCGCCACGCCGAGGAGCACGTGGCGCCACCCGAGCGTCCGGCCGGCGAGGTCCATCTCCGGGTGCATACCGCAGGGGCGTGCGGCGGGACAGCGCCGCGCGACGGGCTATCATCCCGGCATGGGCGAAGAGACCCGGGAGTTCGCCTCCCTCTACGCGGCCGCCGTGCAGGATCTCGCGCTGCTCGCGGGCGCCGACACGCACGCGGCCTTCGAGCGGACGCACGGCGGGCGCCTCGCCGAGGTGGTGAAGGGCGCGCTCGACGCGGTGGCGTCGGTGCACGAGGCGCGGACCGAGGGGCTGAAGGACTGGCGGGCGACCCAGGTGCAGGTGCTCGCGCGCGTGACCGCCGTGCGAGACGCGCTCGCCCGCGGCGGCGGCGAGGCGCTCCGGAGGAGCGCGGGGGAGCTCGTCGCGCTGCTCGAGCCCCGCGCGAAGCGGCCGCGCCGGAGGTGACCTCAGGGGACCTGGCGCACCGTCGCAGCCCCCAGCCGCACCGCCGTGCCGCGCCGCAGCGAGTTCGGGATCTCGGCGATCGCGTCCACGCGCTCGACGAGCGCGCGCAGCCGGGCCTCGTCGGCGTCGCCGGTCAGCTCGACGGCGTAGGTGACGCCGCCGGAGACGGCGGGGTCGCCCGAGAACTCGCCGCTCGCCGTGACGCGGACCGCCTCGAGCCGGATGCCGAGCGCGGCGGCCTCGCGGAAGAGGTCGTTCGAGACGCAGCCGGCCACCGCGAGGTGGAGCAGCTCGCCTCCGTTGAAGCCGAGGCCGCCGCCGCCGGCGGCCGCCGGGCGATCGATCACGAGGGTGTGGCCGCCGGCGCTCCCGACGGAGGTGACGCGGCCGTGGACGTTGCGGGTCTCCACCTCGAAGGACATGGGGGCGGGATTCTAGGCGGGGGCCCGCGCCGGCGCACGCCGGGTCCGGTCCGCCGCGCGACCCCACCGGCCGCCGCGCGGACCCCGGCCGCGCCCGCCGCCCCGCGAGAAGCCCTTTGATCTCGCGGCGTCGCCGCGCCGGGCCGGGCGGCACGCCCGTCGCAATGCGGCCCGGCCATGCTCACCCACGTCACCGCCACCGCCCGGGCCGTCCCCCTCCACCCCGTCACCCCCCTCGCGCCGCGCGGCGGCGCGGATCCCGCCGGCCTCGCCGGGCTCGGCGCCTGCGTCGACGACGCGCTGCGCGCCGCCCGCGTCCGCTCCGACGGGCCGCCCGACCCGACCCGGTTCGCGCCGCTGCGGACGCGGCTCGCCGCCGCCCGCGCCGCGCTCCCGCCCGCGTACCGGGCCACGTTCGTCGACCCGCTCGTCGCGCGGCTCGACCGCCTCGGCGAGCGCGGCTTCGCGCGGCTGCTCGCGGCCGACCCGGACCGCGCCGGGGAGGCGGGCCTCCTGCTCGACATGGCCCAGGCGGTGCTGCAGCGCGCCGAGGGATACCAGGCGCGACCGACGGCCGCCTTCGAGGAGGTCGTCTCCGACGTGTACGCGGGCTTCCTCTCGGCCGAGTCGCGCCGCGGCGTGAAGCCGCCCGACGCGGGCGTGCTCCCGCCGCTCGTCCGGTGGGGCAGCGCGGAGTCGGGGCCGTACACCTGGACCGCCAAGGAGACGGGCCGGCTGGGCGCGGGCGCGGCGGTCGTGAGCCTCCCCGCGGCGAACGCGACCTCCGGGATCCTCGCGTGGGCGGCGCTCGCGCACGAGACCGCCGGGCACGACGTGCTCGAGGCCGACCGCGGGCTGCAGCCGGAGCTCGCGCGCGCGGTGCGGCGCGGGGTGACCGGCGCCGGGCTGCCGGCCGAGGTCGCGGGCTACTGGGCGGACCGGATCGACGAGACCGCGTCCGACGTGCTCGGCGTGCTGAACATGGGGCCGGCCGCCGCGGCCGGGGTCATCGGCTACTTCCGCGGGCTCAACGGCGCCTGGGCCGGCCGGCCCCACCTCAGGAACGTCGGCGACGCGGACGACCCGCACCCCGCCGACCTCGTCCGCGGCTACCTCGTCGCCGAGACGGTGCGGCTCCTCTCCTTCCAGGGTGCCGGCAGGTGGGCCGATCGGCTGACCGCGGAGGTGGACCGGGACCTCGGGCGGATCCGGCTCGCGGGGACGCCGATCGGCGCCGAGGCGGCGAAGGCCTCCGCGGCGGCGGTGGCCCGCGCCATCGTGCGGACGCCGATGAAGGCGCTCGAGGGGAGGGCGCTCGGCGACATCCAGGACTGGAGCGACCGCGACGAGGCGGTCGTCGCCTCGCTCCGGGAGGAGCTTCGCGGCGGCCCGGGCGGCGCGCCGGTCGCGCCGGCCGGGGCCTACGCCGCGCACGCCGTCGCGGCCGGCGTCTACGAGGCGCTCGCAGGCGCCACGCCCCCGGAGCGGGTGATGGACCGCATGGTGGGCGTGCTCGCGGAGATGCACCGCGCGAACCCGGAGTGGTCCTCGAGCGCGAGCGGAGGTCGCGCGGCCGCCGCGGTTGCGCTATGAGCGAAGGACCCCATGGGCCAGGACCTCTCCGGCAAGATCATCGTCGTCACGGGCGGCAGCTCCGGCGTGGGCGCCGCCGCCGCGCGGGCGTTCCGCGGCCTCGGCGCCACCGTCGTCATCACGGGCCGCTCGCGGGCCACCGCCGCGCTCGCGGCCGAGATCGGCGCCGAGGCCTTCGGCGTCGACTTCGGGCGGCTCGCCTCGGTGCGGACCTTCGCGGGCGAGCTCCTCGCCCGCCACCCCCGCGTCGACGTGCTCGTGAACAACGTCGGCGGGATCGTCGAGGAGCGCCGGCTCACCGAGGACGGCCACGAGCAGACCTTCCAGGTGAACCACCTCGCGGGCTTCCTCCTCACCGCGCTCCTCCGCAAGCGGCTCGAGGCCTGCCGCGCGCTCGTCGTGAACACCTCCAGCATGGCGCACCACTGGGGGAAGGTGGACCTCGGCGACCTCGAGAACGCCACGGCGTACTCGCCCATGGCGGCGTACGGCGCGGCGAAGCGCATGAACATCCTCCACGCGATGGAGCTCGGGCGGCGTTATCCGGGGGTCACCGGCGTCTCGTTCCATCCGGGCGTGGTGGCCTCCGGCTTCGCGCGCGAGGGCAGCGCCCTCATGCGCTGGTTCTACGGCAGCCTCCTCACGAAGCCGTTCCTCCGGACGCCGGAGCAGGGCGCCGACACGCTCGTGTGGCTCGCGACGGCGACGCCCGGGCGGGCGCTCGAGGCGGGCGGCTTCTACGTGAACCGACGGCCGGGGCGGGTGAACGGGCAGGTCACGCCCACCCTCGCGGGCCTGCTGTGGGACGCCTCCGAGCGGCTGCTCGGGCTCGCTCCCGCGAAGGCCGCGTGAGCGACCCCTCCCTGCGCGCCTGGCTCTCGGCGGGGCCCTTCACGCTCGCGCTCTCGTCGGGCTTCTTCGGCTTCTTCGCGCACGCCGGGGTGGTGTCCGTGCTCGAGGAGGAGGGGCTCCGGCCCGCGCGCGTGACGGGCTCCTCCGCGGGCGCGCTCGTGGGCTCGCTGTGGGCGGCCGGCGTGCCGGCGGCGCGGATCCGGGAGGAGCTGCTCGCGCTGCGCCGGGAGCACTTCTGGGACCCGTGGCCGGGGCCGGGGCTCCTGCGCGGCCGGCGCTTCCGGGCGCGGCTCGACGCCCTCCTCCCGGTGGCGACCTTCGAGGCCTGCCCGACGCCGCTCGCCGTCTCGGTCTTCGACGTGCTCGCCCGCCGCACCGCCGTCGTCTCGAGCGGGCCGCTCTCGCCGGCGGTGCACGCCTCCTGCGCGCTGCCGGTGCTCTTCCACCCGGTGCGCGTCGCCGGGCGGCTCTGCGCCGATGGCGGCGTGCTCGACCGGCCCGGCCTCGACGGGGCCGGCCCGGGCGAGCGGATCCTCTACCACCACCTCACCTCCCGCTCGCCGTGGCGGCGCCGCGGCAGCCCCGCGCTCCAGCTCCCCGTGCGGCCCGGGCTGCGCGCCGTCGCGCTCGAGGGGCTCCCGCGGAGCGGCCCGTTCGCGCTCGAGCGGGGGAGGGAGGCGATGGGGCGCGCGGCGGACGGGATGCGCGCCGCGCTCGGATCTCCTGCGACCGTCGGTCACGTCGACTAGAGTCGACGGCCATGACCGACACCACCACCTACCAGGGCAGCTGCCACTGCGGCGCCGTGAAGTACCGCGTCGCGATGAAGCTCGAGGGCGCCGTGACCTGCAACTGCTCCATCTGCCAGCGGACTGGCACCGCCCTCGCGTTCGCGCCGGCGTCGAGCTTCGAGCTCCTCTCGGGCGAGGGGAACCTCACCGACTACCAGTTCGGGAAGAAGAAGATCCACCACCTCTTCTGCAGGACCTGCGGCGTCCGCTCCTTCGCGCGCGGGGCCATGCCCGACGGGTCGCCGATCGTCGCGGTGAACGTGCGCTGCCTCGAGGACGTCGACTTCGAGCAGGTGCCGAAGAAGGCCTACGACGGCCGGGCCACGCCGGCCTGAGCGAACGGCCGCCCGGACGCCGCTCCCGCCGGGGCGGCCGCGGCGGCAGGCACGAGATGGGGCCGGTGACCGCCGGGCCCGCGGTGGTCACCGTCCAGGCATGACCGAGATCTCCTGGACCCGGGTGTGCTGCCCGGTGGACTTCTCCGCCGAGTCCCGCGCGGCCCTGCTCGTCGCGGCGGACATGGCGCGCCGCATGGACGCCGAGCTCGTCGTGCTCCACGTGGACGAGCGGACCAACCCGACCCTGCAGGGTCAGCTGTCCCGCATGCGCGGGCTGGCCGAGGCCGCGGGGGCGCCGCGGGTCACGACCGCCCACACGGGTGGTCATCCCAAGAGCGCGATCGCCCGCTGGGTGAACGGCCAGGCGATCGATCTCGTCATCATGGGCACGCACGGCTGGACGGGCCGCGCGCACGCGCTCGTCGGCTCGGTCGCCGAGAGCACGGTGCGCGCGGCGCGCTGCCCCGTGATGGTCGTCCACGGCGAGTGGAAGAACCTGGAGGACGAGGCGGCCGCGCCGCCCGCGTAGCGCCTACCGGAGCTTCTCCCGCAGGTACCCCTCGAGCTCCTTCACCGGCACGCGCTCCTGCTGCATGGAGTCGCGGTGGCGGACGGTGACGGTGCCGGCGAGGCCGGGCTCCTTGCCCTGGCCGATGGTGTCGAAGTCGACCGTCACGCAGAACGGCGTGCCGATCTCGTCCTGCCGCCGGTAGAGCTTCCCGATCGCGCCGGTGTCGTCGTAGACGGTCCGCATCGCGGCCGCGCCCTGGAGCTCGCGGCGGATCCGCTTCGCGGTCTCGACGATCTCCGGCTGGTTCTTCTTGAGCGGCAGCACCGCGACCTTGATGGGCGCGATGCGCGGCGTGAAGTGCAGCACCGTCCGGTAGAACTCGTCGACGAGCGGGTCGACCTGGCCGCGGACCTTCTTCGCGACCTCGATGGACTCGGCGCCCGGCATCGAGAGGAGGCCGGTGACCGAGGCGAGCCGCTCGCCGGGCGCCTGGAGGATGCGCTCGCCCTCGGCGACGAGGGCGTCCTTCACGTCCTTCGCGAGCTTCTCGTTGCGGCCGACCGACTTCAGGAAGGTCTGGAGGGCCTCCTGCGCGGGGGCGAGCCGCTCCGCCGGCGGCGCCTTCACCTGCTCCTCGGCGTAGGCCTCCGAGAGGACCGCGAGCACGCCGCGGTCGACGCCGCCGGAGGGCTCGATGACGAAGGGCACCACGTGCTTCTTCGCGTCGGGGTCGAACCAGGTGAGCTTCTCGGTCGAGTGGCCGTTCGGGGTCGCCTTCGCGGTGAGGCCGAGCGAGCCCTGGTCCTTCGAGTGCGAGCCGAGGTCGTAGTCGGTGCGGTTCGCGATGCCCTCGAGCTCCTCGAGGCCGTGCGGGAACCGGTAGAGGAGGTCGACGGTGGCCTTCGCGTAGTGCGCGAGCTCCTCGGGCTTCTGGTGGTAGGCGACGAGGTTGTCGCCCTGGAGCCCGACCGACTTCCACCAGTTCGTGCGGTCCTCGACCCAGCGCCTGTGCCAGGCCTCGTCCTCGCCGGGCTTCACGAAGAACTCGATCTCCATCTGCTCGAACTCGCGCACCCGGAAGATGAAGTTGCGCGGGGTGATCTCGTTCCGGAACGCCTTGCCGATCTGGGCGATGCCGAAGGGGAGCTTGCGGCTCGTGGCGTCGAGGACGTGCTTGAAGTTGACGAAGATGCCCTGGGCGGTCTCGGGCCGGAGGTACGAGAAGGACTCCGGGTCCGGCACCGGGCCGACCTGGGTCTTGAACATCAGGTTGAACGGGCGCGGCTCGGTGAGGTCGGTGGAGGCGCAGTTCGGGCACTTGCCGGCGATCTGGTCGGCGCGCCAGCGCATCTTGCACGCCTTGCAGTCGACCATCGGGTCGACGAAGGTCTCCTCGTGACCCGAGTACTTCCAGGTCAGCTTGTTCATGAGGATGGCCGCGTCGAGCCCCTCCACGTCCTCGCGCTCCCACACGTTCGCGCGCCACCACGCGAGCTTCAGGTTGTTCTTCAGCTCGACGCCCAGCGGGCCGTAGTCGTACGTGCCCTGGAGGCCGCCGTAGATGGCGGATCCGGGGAAGATGAACCCCCTGCGCTTGCAGAGGGAGACCAGCTGTTCCATCGTCTGGGCGGGCATCCTGGGTGGCTCCGTTGAGGCGTTTCGAGCGGCGCATCCTAGCGCGATCCGGGCCGGGTGCACGTTCCTTTGCTGCCCCGCGTGCCCGGTGCGCTGCGCGCACGCCCCGGCGGCCTCAGCGCGCCCGCGCGGCGTCGGCGAGCAGGCGCTCGAGGTCGTCGAGGGGCGGCGGCTTCGCCAGGTGGGCGTCGAACCCGGCCTCGCGGGCGCGCCGCACGTCCTCCGGCTGCGCGAAGCCGGTGAGCGCCACCGCGTAGGTCGCCCGGCCGCCCTCGAGCGCCCGCACCCGGCGGATCACCTCGTACCCGTCCATGTCGGGCAGGCCGACGTCGCTGATGAGGACGTCCGGCCGGGACGCCCCGAACTCCACGAGGGCGCTGCCGCCGTCGGCGGCGAGGCGGGTCCGGTGGCCCTGCAGGCGGAGGAGATCGGCGAGCGTCTCGCCGGCGTCGGCGTTGTCCTCGACGATCAGGATCGAGAGGCCCTGCCCCGGCGCGGGGCTCGGGGCGGCCGCCTCGGCGGGGTTGCCCGCGCCGAGCGGCAGCGTGACGACGAGCTCGGCCCCGCGGCCGGACGCCGGCGCCCGCGCCACCGCCATGCCCCCGTGCAGCACGGCGAGGCTCCGCACGAGCGCGAGGCCGATCCCGAGGCCGCCGTGGCCGGTCGAGCGGGCGCGCTCGGCCTGGGCGAAGGGCTCGAACACGCGCTCGAGGAGGTCGGGCTCGATGCCGACGCCGGTGTCGCGGACGACGAGCTCGAGGTTCCCGCGCCCGGTCCGGACCTCGACGTCGACCGCGCCGCCGGGCGGGGTGAACTTGAGCGCGTTCCCGAGGAGGTTGCCGGCGATCTGCGCGAGGCGCACCGGGTCGGCGATCAGGATCGCGGGCCCCTCGGGCGCGGAGACGCGCAGGGCCACCCCGCGGGCGTCGAAGCCGGGGCGGGCGTCCTCGGCGGCGCGACGGATCACCTCGGCGCCGTCGATCGGCTTTCGGTCGAGGCGGATCTT
The DNA here is from genome assembly GCA_047602405.1 of Anaeromyxobacteraceae bacterium. Classification (GTDB taxonomy): domain Bacteria; phylum Myxococcota; class Myxococcia; order Myxococcales; family Anaeromyxobacteraceae; genus Anaeromyxobacter. Next base: position 2,414,637 of record JASGHJ010000002.1, on the reverse strand, counting down.
GCCGTGGTCGACGCGGGAGAGGTCGAGGAGGTCGTCGACGAGCTTCGCGAGGTGATCGCTCTGGCGCCGGATCACGTCCTTCGCCCGGACGGCCTGCGGGCTCCCGGGTTCGGCGCGCTCGAGGAGGTAGACCGCGTTGCGGATGGGCGCGAGCGGGTTGCGCAGCTCGTGGGAGAGCACCGCGAGGAAGTCGCTCTTGCGCTGGTCGGAGCGGCGGAGCGCCTCGGTCGCCTGCTTCTGCTCCGTCACGTCGACGATCGCCCCGACCGCGCCCTGCCGCTCGCCGGCGGAGTCCACGATCGGCCGCGCGTTCGCGATGACGTGCCGCACCGTCCCGTCCGGCCGCAGGACGTCGTACTCGAAGCCCGACACGCTCACGCCGAAGCGCGCGGCGGCCTGCATCGGCATCTGGTCGAGCGTGAGCGGCACGCCGTCCTTGAGGGCCACGAAGGCCGGGCGCTCCTCGGCCGGCGCGCCCAAGGACGCGTTCGCGCCCGGCGGGATGGCGATGAGCTCGCGGCCGGCGGCGTTCGCCTCGATGAACCGCGCGGCCGGGTCGCGGGTGATGAAGACCGCGGCGGGGACGGCGTCGAGCACCGCCTCGAGCTCCGCCGACCGGCGCCGCGCGTCGCGCTCGCTCGCCCGCAGGGCGTCCTCGATGCGGCGGCGCTCGGTGACGTCGAGCGCCATGCCGGCCACGCGCTCGGCAGTCCCGTCCGGCCGGAAGAACGCCTGCCCGCGCAGCTCGACCACGCGCGGCTCGGCGCCGGCCCCGGGAACCCGCACCTCGATCAGCACCGGCGCGTGCTCGCGTACCGCCCGCGCGAGGGCGTCGGCGTACCGGACGCGGTCGTCCGGGTGGACCGCCGGGAGGAGCTCCGCCTCGTCGACCTCGCCGCCCGCCGGCAGCGCGAAGAGCGCGCGGCAGCGGCCGGAGAACGTGCGGGCGCCGGTGGCGAGGTCCCACTCCCACGCGCCCATGTGCGCGGCGTCCTTCGCGAGCCGGAGCTTCGCCTCGCTCGCCCGGAGCGCCTCCTCCGCGAGCTTCGCGTCGTGCACGTCGGTCCAGGTGCCGATCCAGCGGAGCACGGCGCCGTCCGGGCCGCGAAGGGGCGCCGCCGCCACCTGGCACCAGCGGAACGCGCCGTCTTGACGGCGGATGCGATGCACCCGGGTGCCGGGCCCGCCGGTCCCCACGCGCTCCTGCCAGAAGGCGACGGCGCCCGTGAGGTCGTCGGGGTGGATCGTCCGGGTCCAGCCGTCCCGCGCCACGTCGGCGTCGGTCAGGCCGGTGTACGCGAGCAGGCTCGGGCTGTTGTAGAGGTTCGCGCCGTCCGGGCCGGCGATCCACACCATGTGCGGGATCGCCTCCACGATGCTGCGCATCGAGGGTTCGTCGCGGCGATCCATGGGACCGGTCAAGGGGACTCCCGAGTGGACCGGAGCTTACACCCGTCAGAGGCCCGGACCGGTGCACGGGACGCCGCGGCCCCGACGGGACGCGCGAGCGGGTTGCGGCCGACTCCCCTCACCGCAAGAAGTTCACCCTCCCGAGGAGACCCTCCATGAACGTCCGACCGCTCTCGCTCGCCGCCGCCGTCCTCGCCTCCGCCTGCGCCGCCGGGGGCTCGAAGCCGGCCGCCGCGCCGGCCGCCCTGGCCACCCGCGCGGCACCCGACCCCTACGCCGCCGTCGTCGCGGCGCCCGACCGCACCGAGGCCGACCGTGCGCTCGACGCCGGCCGGCACCCCGCCGCGACCCTCGCGTTCCTGCAGGTCCGGCCGGGCATGAAGGTCGCCGAGCTGGGCGCGGGCGGCGGGTACACGACCGAGCTGCTCGCGCGCGCCGTCGGGCCGACGGGCGTCGTCTACGCCCAGAACTCGGCCGGGCTCCTCGGCTTCGTGGGCGACGCCTGGAAGGCGCGGCTCGAGCGCCCGGTGAACGCGAAGGTGGTGCGGGTCGACCGTGAGTTCGACGCGCCCCTGCCGCCGGAGGCGACCGGGCTCGACCTCGTCGTGATGAACGCGCTCTACCACGACACCGTCTGGATGAAGGTGGACCGCGCCGCCATGAACCGCGCCGTCCTCGCGGCGCTCAGGCCGGGCGGCACGTTCGTGGTCATCGACTCCTCCGCGCGCCCGGGCACCGGCACCGCCGACGCGCAGACGCTCCACCGCGTCGACGAGGCACTCGTGAAGGAGGAGGTCGGCGCCGCGGGCTTCAGGCTCGCGGGCGAGGGCGACTTCCTCCGCAACAAGGACGACACCCGCGACTGGAACACCTCCCCGCGCGCGGCGGCCGAGCGGCGCGGCACGGGGGATCGGTTCGCGCTGCGCTTCGTGAAGCCCTGAGGCGCGCGGGACCTCCTCCCTCGACATACGCGTTCGTGCGCTCCTCCGTCGGCATACGGTGCCGCAGGAGCCAAACGGGCCTCCGCGACAGCGCTTGCTCGGACGGGTTTGAGACGGAAGAGATCGCCGGAACCGTTGCCGTTCCATGGCGGTGATCGTGGCAGCAGGCCTGCACGCGAGTTGCGCGTGACGACGCCGTGCGCTTCGCGCACGTCGCCGTCACACGCCCTCGTCGCTTGGCCTGCATTGCCCCGATGTGGAGACGGAACCTCGCCCGTCGCTCGCTGCGCGCTGCTGCGGAGGCCCGTTTGGCTCTCGGGCGTAGTGAACGGTGATCGGCCGTGACTGCTGGGTGCTGGTGAGCGACTAACGTTGGGCGTGGGCAACCTGCTGCCTCATCCGCAGGTTCAGGCCAACGGCTCCCGACAGCCTCATCGTGTTTACCGGTAGTTCAATACTCACCACCCAGCAGTATCGGCCCATCAACGTTCACTACGCCCGAGGGCGAAGCGCGTCTCCGCAGCGCCGGCCGGCGGAGGTGGGCTCTCCACGTCCCCAGGATCCTAGCGATTGCAGGCCAAGGGATGTGGGCGTGTGACGGCGCCTTGCGCGCAGCGCAAGACGCCGTCACGCGCATCTCAACCGCAGGCCTGCCGCGGCCTGGACGATCGCAGCGGCCCCGGTTCCGGCCATCTGCACCATACACGGACCGACGTAGCCGGCCGGCGTCGCGGAGGCGCGTTTCGCCCCCACGCAACCGCACCGCCATCGAGTCCGGGGCGACCGGACGAGCGGACCTCAAGGGGCGACGATGACCTTGCCCCGGCTCACGACCGCGCGGACCGCCTGGTAGGCCTTGGGGTCGGCGAGCGGATCCCCCTCGACCGCGACGAGGTCCGCGACGCAGCCCGGATCGAGGCAGCCGAGCCGGCCCGCGGGGACGGGACCGAGCAGGTCGGCGGCGACCGTGGTGGCGGCGCGGAGGGCGTCCCAGGGCGGCACGCCGAACTTCACCATGAACCCGAACTCCTCGGCCTGGTGACGCCGGCCCCAGTCGAACCCGCCCGCGTCGGTGCCGAACGCGATCGGGGCGCCTGCGGCGACCGCGGCCTTCATCGAGGCCTGCATCGCCACCGCGAGCTGGCCCCAGATCGGGTTCTCCTTCGAGCGCGGCGCGTCGACCTCGTCGGAGACGGTGAGCGTCGGGCAGTAGGGGACCTTCCGCGCCACCATGACCTTCAGCGTCTCGGCGTCGAGGACGTCGCCGTGCTCGAGCGAGTCGACGCCCGCGGCGAGCGCGGCCCTGTGGCCGACCGGCGTCATGGAGTGCGCGGCCACCTTCTTCCGGAGCTTGTGGGCCTCGTCGACGATCGCCTTCAGCTCCTCCGGCGTGAAGTTCGCGATCGAGGTCCAGCCGCCGTCCGGCGTGCGGCGGTAGGAGCGGTCCGCGTAGACCTTGATCCAGTCCACGCCCTTCTCGACCTGGAACCGGACCGCCTTGCGGCACTCGTCGGCGCCGTCGCACTTGAGGACGCCGTCGGGCATCTTGCGCTCCCAGGCGTAGCCGAGGAGGCCGTAGCCGCCGGTCACGCTCATGGCGGGGCCGGAGGCGAAGACCCGCGGCCCCTCGAGCACGCCCCGGTCGAACGCGGTGCGCAGGTCCACGTCGGCGAAGCCGGCGCCCTCGGTCCCGAGGTCGCGCACGGTCGTGAACCCATGGGAGAGCGCGATGCGGGCCGCGGCGGCGGCGCGGAGCGTCCGGTAGGGCACCGACTCCTTCAGCACCTGCTCGTCGTAGTCCGCCGCGGTCACGTCGCCCTGCAGGAGGAGGTGCGTGTGCGCGTCGATGAGGCCGGGCAGGCAGGTGAAGCGGGTGAGGTCGAGCGCGCGGGCACCGTCCAGCGCCCGCGTCACCACCGCCCCGTCGGCGAGGTTCACCGTGACGTTCGTGCGCACCTCCCGCCGGGCGGGGTCGAGGAGCTTCCCGCAGGTGACGGCGAGCGGCGGGGCGGCGAGGGTGGCGCCCGCGCCGGAGACGACGACGGCGGCGAGCGCGAAGCGGGCCGCGGCGGTGTGGGTCACGGCGCCTCCTTCACGATGGGCAGCTCGACGAAGCTCTCCTTCCCGGGCGCGTGCCAGACCCGCTGCTCGGCCTTGACGTAGTCGCCGGGCTTCGTGTCGAACAGGCTCGGGACGAAGGTCTGCGGGTTCCGGTCGTAGAGCGGGAACCAGCTCGACTGCACCTGGACCATGATCCGGTGCCCGGGCAGGAAGACGTGGTTCGCGGCCGGCAGCGCGAAGCGGTAGGGGAGCGGCTTCCCCGCCGCGATCGGGCGCGGCGCCTCGTAGGACTCGCGGTAGCGCCCGCGGAAGATGTCGCCGGAGACCATGAGCTGGTAGCCGCCGAGGTGCGGCTTCCACGCGACCTCGGGCGGGTAGACGTCGACGAGCTTCACCACCCAGTCGGCGTCGGTGCCGGACGTCGAGGCCACGAGGTTCACCCGTGGCGCGCCCGCGACGTGGACCGGCGCGGCGAGCGGCTCCGAGACGAAGGCGAGCACGTCGGTCCGGCCCGCGGCCTCCCGCTGATCGGCGACGAGCCAGGTGCGCCAGCCCTCGCTGGCGGCCTCCGAGTGCTGGGCGATGGGGCGCGGCCGGTACGGCACCGGCTTCGCGGGATCGGAGACGTAGGCGTCGAACGGCGCGTCGGCGGCCTTCGGCGCGGCGAACCCGGCGGCGAGGCCCGCGCCGAGGTAGAGCCGCGCCGGCTCGATCTTGCACCCGCTCGCGCAGCCCGAGGGCCAGCCCGGCAGCTCGACCCAGCGGTTCGTGCCGGTCTCGAACGCGGTCACCGGGGCGAGCCGCGCCCTGGGCGCGCCCTCCACGAGGTGCTGATCGAGGAACGGGCGGAGGATCCTCTGGCGGAAGTACAGCGCGGTGTCGCTGCCGAACTCGATCGCCCCGAGCTTCGAGCCGTCGCGCAGCGCCTGGCCGTGGTGCCAGGGCCCCATCACGAGGAACACCTGCTCGTGGCCCGGGTCCTTCGCCGCCAGCGCGGCGTACACGGCGGGCGCGCCGTAGACGTCCTCCTGGTCCCACAGGCTGTGGACCACGAGCGTCGGGACCGTGAGCGGCCGGGCCCCGAGCACCCGGTCCATGGCCTGGGCCTGCCAGAAGGCGTCGTAGGCCGGGTGCTCGAGGAACTTCCGCCAGAAGCCGACCTGCTCGAGGCCGTGCAGGCGCCCGAGCGCACCCGCCGACCCCGCCGCGAGGTACTCCTCGTACTCGTCCGCGTGCGTCGAGGGCCACTCGAAGTCGTTCTTGCGGCTGGCCTGCTGGTCGTGGACGTACGACGCCATCGTCTGGCGGAAGGCGCCGTGGTGGAACCAGTCGTCGCCCATCCAGCCGTCGACCATCGGGTTCATCGGCACCGACACCTTGAGGGCCGGGTGCGGGTCGACGAGCGCCATGAGCGGCGTGAAGCCGTCGTACGAGATGCCGATGATGCCCACCCGGCCGTTCGACTCGGGCACGTTCTTCACGAGCCAGTCGATGGTGTCCCAGGTGTCCGTCGCGTGGTCGGTCGCGGTCGGGTTGAGCGGCCCCCGGAGCGGCCGGTTCATCACGTAGTCGCCCTCCGAGCCGTGCTTGCCGCGGACGTCCTGCACGACGCGGATGTAGCCGCCCTCCACGATGACGTCGGTGACGTGGTCGTAGCCGGCGAGCACCGGGCCGAGGTGCACGCTCGGCGTGTGGCGCGTCATCTTCTCCGCGTCGTAGGGCGTGCGCGTGAGGAGGATGGGCCGGCCCCGGGCGCCCCTCGGGAGCAGGATGACCGTGTGGAGCTTCACACCGTCCCGCATCGGGATGTCGACCGTGCGGCGCTCGTGGTCGAGGAGCGCGGCCGGCGGCGTGAACTTCTCGGGCACCTCGCCGTACCGGGGCTCGGGCGCGGCTGCCCGGGCCGGGGTGGCGGGGCCGGGCGCGGCCGCCAGCGTCGAGGAGGCCAGCAGCGCGCCGGCGAGCGGCGCGAGGCGGAGGAGGGCAGGGGGCATCGTCACTCCGGGTACTCGGGGTCCGAGGATGGTAGCGGCCCGGACGCGCCCGCGCCACGGGGCCCCCTACGGCGGCGGCACCCGGGCCGAGTCCGGATCGAACCCCGCGCGCGCCGTCCACGGCCCGAGGTCCACCGCCTCGAACGCGCTCGACGGGATCGACTGCACCTCGCCGAAGATCCGATCGTCCCAGGCCGCGCTCGGCTCGCCCTGCACGTACAGCGCCGAGCCGCCGTCGGCGAGGTAGAGCCCGTAGGTCTTCATGGCCTGGGCGATCGCGCGGGACTGGGTCGACCAGCCGGCCGGGATCGCGAAGCTCGCCTTCAGGCGGAAGGGCTGGCCCATGGGCGGCAGCGAGGCGGAGCCCGTGCCGTTCGAGGTCAGGTGGCGCGCGGGCCAGGTGTACGCGACGCGGATCTGGTCCGAGGGGATCGTGAACCTGAGCGCGTGCCGGATCTCGCCCGAGGCGGCCTCGTCGGCGCGGAGGAGGAGCGGGAGGATCGGGAACCCGGCGGCGTCCGCGGAGGTCCAGCCCCGGGGGCGCAGCGCGTTCGAGGCGAGGTCGAACGTGGCGATTCCGAAGAGGTCCCAGCCGCCGCCGGCGCGCGGGTACACGTGGTAGGCCTCCCAGAGGCGGCACGCGTCCGCGTCGACGACGAGCAGGTGGTGGTCGCCGTAGGGCTGCGCGGGGTCGGTCACGAGGCCGCCCTCCACGAGCGGGGCGGCCGGCACCGGGAAGAGCGGCGCCGGCGCCGCCGCGGCGGTGCACGGGGACACGATCGCGTGGGTCGGCCCCGCGGCGCAGTCGCTCTCGTCCCGCGGATCCCAGGTCATGGAGGTGTCGGCGGTGTGGAAGGCGACGGCGCTCCAGGTGAGCGCGCCCCCGTGCACGACGTTGTACGGGATGCCGTAGTAGGTGTCGCTCCGAGGGTCCGTGGTCTGGCCGAGGTCGAGGTGCACGGTGTGCGCGCCGAGGGTGGCCATGAACGCGGCGGAGGACGGGTGCACCGGCAGGCCGTCGACCGGGGTGTTGAAGACGTGGTCCGCCGGCAGGAGCGGGCAGCCGCCGACCGACGGGACCTGGCTCGCGACGCAGGCGGTCGCGCCGTCCCGCGCCCAGCCGGGGTCGCAGCGGCAGGTCGGGGCGCCGCCCACGGCCGCGCAGGTGCCGTGGCCCGAGCACGCCACACCCGCGCAGGCCGGGTCGGGCGGCGCGGTGGCGGCGCCGCAGGCGAGGAGCAGGGCACAGAGGAAGGGCGAGGCGTGCCGCACGGAGTCGAGCATCGCACGGCGTCGTACCGCCCGGAACGGGCGGGCCCCCTGTCAGGGCGTGCCTTGCAGAACGCAACGCCGGTTCGCCAGACTGTCCGGCTCGCGGGCGTGCCTTCGCACGCTCGGTGAAGGCCGCCGGGGAGCGGCCAGGGGACCGACGAACATGACCCATGGACGTCTGCGGTACGTGGTGGCGGCGATGGCCCTCCTCGCCGGATGCGGGGCTCCCGACGACGGCGCCTCCTCGGGCGCGCCGCTCTCCTGGAGCGAGTTCAAGGCCCGGGCGTACCAGGAGCCCGACACCGGGATGTACGTGTTCAACGGCGACGAGCTCTTCGAGAACGAGGAGCTCCTCGCGCAGGGCTACGAGCGGTACCTCGCGGGCGCTTCGAGCGACCTGCGCACGTCCGAGGCTCCGCTCATCGTGAACCTCGTGAACGGCCGGGACGACCGGTGGAGCTCGACCGCCGCCGTCAACATCACCTACTGCGTCTCGAGCTCGAGCTTCGGGAGCCGGTACGCCGCCGTGGTGAACGCGATGAACAGCGCCACCTCCGCCTGGGAAGGCACCGCCCGAGTGAACTTCGTGCACCTGTCGCAGTACGACTCGAGCTGCACCCGCAGCAACTCGAACGTCGTCTTCAACGTCCGGCAGGTCAGCACCAGCCAGTACCTCGCGCGGGCGTTCTTCCCGTCCACGAGCCGCAGCGGCCGCGAGAATCCTGATCTCCACCTCGTCCTTCGGCAACATCTCCCCCTGGACGCTCACCGGCGTGCTGCGCCACGAGCTCGGCCACACCATCGGCTTCCGCCACGAGCACACCCGCCCGCAGTCGGGCACCTGCTTCGAGGACAACAACTGGCGTGCCCTTACGTCCTACGACTCGAAGTCGGTGATGCACTACCCCCAGTGCAACGGCACGCAGACCGGCGACCTCGTCCTCACCTCGCTCGACAAGAGCGGCGCGAAGTCGCTCTACCCGTAGCCGCCGGCTAGGCTCTGGGGGTGCGCGCCCCGGCGATCCAGCCCGCGGGGACGGTCGCCGGGGTCGACCTCTTCATCGTCGAGCTCGACGGCGCGGATCCGGCCCTCGCCGCCCTCCTCTCCGGGGAGGAGCGGGCGAGGGCCGATCGCTTCCTGCAGGCGCGCGATCGCGAGCGCTTCGTCACCGGGCGCGCCGCGCTCCGGCTCGTCGTGGCCGGCCGCGCCGGGGTCGCCCCGGAGGCGCTCGCGATCGAGCCCGCGCCGGGCGGGAAGCCCCGCGTCGCCGGCGGCCCTCCGTTCAGCCTCTCCCGCGCCGACGGGCTCGCGCTCCTCGGCGTCGGCCGCGGGCGCGCGCTCGGCGTGGACCTCGAGCGCGTCCGGGAGGTGCCCGAGGCCGACGCGATCGCCGCCCGCGTGCTCGGCCCGCGCGAGCTCGCCGCCTGGCGCGCGGCCGGCGCCGGCCGCGGCGACGCGTTCCTGCGCGCCTGGACGCGCACCGAGGCCCTCGTGAAGGCCCTCGGCCTCGGCCTCGGCGCGGGGCCCCCGCCGGAGGACGAGGCGGACGTGTTCGATCTCGACGTCGCGCCCGGGTTCCGGGCGGCGCTCGCGGTGGTGAGGCGGGAGGGGTGAGGTCGCCGGCTATCCCGTCGCGCGCTCGCCCGGCGGGGAGGCCTCGGCGGCGCGGACGCAGGCCTCGAGCATCGTGCCGAGCACGTCCGCGTTCGTGCCGCGGGTGAGCGAGTGGTGGTCGCCCGGGACCTCGTAGACCGCGACGCCGCCGGTGACGGCGCCCCAGCCCAGGTCGGGGCCGGCGGACGCGGGGAACGCGCTGTCCCGGGCCCGGAACACCGAGATCGGCCCCGGGTACCTGCCCGGCCGGTAGGCCTCGCTCGCGCGCAGGAACGCGCGGGTGAGCCAGGGGTCGCGGAGCTCGGGCGGGATGCGGCCCCGCGCGCCGTGCCACGCGAGGCGGAGCGAGAGCAGGCCCCTGCGGAGCCTGGCGCCGAGCTTCTCCGCCGCGCGGGCGAAGAGCGCGAGCGGCGAGCGGGAGGCGGCCGCGCGGCCCCAGCGCTCGAGCCGCCCGGGGCCCGGGGGCAGGCCGGGGCGGGCGATGTCGATGAGGGCGAGCGTCGACACCTCCCGCCCCTCGGCGGCGAGCCGCTGGGCGATCTCGTAGGCCACGAGCGCGCCGCCGCAGTAGCCGGCGAGGTGGTACGGCCCCTGGGGCCAGACGCGCCGGATCTCCTCGAGGTAGATCGCGGCCATCTCGCCGACCGAGCCGAGCGGGCGGGAGTGCCCGTCCGTCCCGCGCGCCTGCAGCCCGTAGAAGGGGCGGTCGGGCGCGAGGTGCCGCGCGACCTCGACGAGGTTGAGGACGTGGCCGCCCGCGCCGTGGACGCAGAAGACCGGCGCGCGGTGGCCGCCGCCGCGGATGGCGAGCAGGTGGTCGAAGCTCGGCAGCGGCGGCTCGCCCCGGGCCTCGGGCCCGGCCGCGCGGCGGAGCAGGCCGGCGAGCCGCTCCACGGTGGGCGCCTCGAGCAGCGCGGAGATCGGCAGGGCCACGCCCGTCTCGGCCTCGACCCGCGCGAAGAGGCGCGCGGCGAGGAGCGAGTGGCCGCCCAGGTCGAAGAAGTCGTCGGTCACGTCCTCGACGGGCGCGGCGAGGACCTCCGACCAGATGCGGGCGAGGCGCGCCTCGAGCGCGTCGCGCGGCGGCACCCGCGCCACCGAGCCGCCCGCGTGCGCCTCGAGGGGCGCGGGCATGGCGCGCCGGTCGAGCTTGCCGTTCGGGGTGAGCGGCAGCGCGTCGAGCGGCACGAAGAACGAAGGCACCATGTGCTCCGGCAGCTCGCGGCGGCACAGGTCGCGCAGCGCGCCGCGCTCCGGGGCGGCGGCGCCGGGCTCGGGCACCAGGTAGGCGACGAGCCTGAGCTCGTGATCGGGGCCCGGCCTCGGCGAGACCACCACCTGCCGCACGCCGGGGTGGCGCTTCAGCACGGCCTCGATCTCGCCGGGCTCCACGCGGTGCCCGCGGATCTTCACCTGCTGGTCGAGGCGGCCGAGGTACTCGAGCGTCCCGTCGGGGCGCAGCACCCCGAGGTCGCCGGTGCGGTACATCCGCGCGCCGGGGCCGGCGAACGGATCCGGCGGGAAGCGTTCGGCGGTGAGCTCCGGCCGGCCGAGGTAGCCGGCGGCGACGCCGGCGCCGCCGATGCAGATCTCGCCCGGGGCGCCGAAGGGGACCGGCTCGAGGTGGCGGTCGAGGACGTAGATGCGGTTGTGCCGCACCGGGTGGCCGACCGGCACCGGGCCGTCGCCCGGGCGCACGCGCTCGAGCGTGCTCCAGATCGTGGTCTCGGTGGGCCCGTAGAGGTTCCAGACCGCCGCGCCCCGCGCGAGGAGCGCGGCGGCGAGCTCGCGCGAGAGCGCCTCGCCGCCCGAGAGCACCTTGAGGCGCGGGTCGCCGGCCCAGCCGGACTGGACCAGCATGCGCCAGGTGGCGGGCGTCGCCTGCATCACGGTCGCGCCGGTCTCGCGGAGCGCGTGCGCGAGGCGGATCGGGTCCGCCGCGACGTCGCTCGACACGAGGTGCACGCTCGCGCCGGTCACGAGGGGCAGGAAGAGCTCGAGCCCCGCGATGTCGAACGAGATGGTGGTGACCGACAGGAGCCGGTCGGCCGCGGAGAGGCCGGGCTCGTGCTGCATGGCGGTGAGGAAGTTCGAGAGGCCGCGGTCGGTGACCTCGACGCCCTTCGGCCGGCCGGTGGAGCCGGAGGTGTAGATGACGTAGGCGACGTCGCCGGGCGCCGACCGATCCGGGCCGCGGGCCGGCTCGGCGTGACCGCCGGCGTCGAGCGCGGCCGGATCGAGGAGCACCTCGGCGAGCCCGGGCAGGAGCGGGAGGCGGGCCCGCACCGCCGGCTCGGTGACCACCGCCACGGGCGCCGCGTCCTCGAAGGTCCAGCCGATGCGCTCGGCGGGGTAGCGCGGGTCGAGCGGCACGTAGGCCGCGCCCGTCTTCATGACGCCGAGGAGCGCCACCGCGATCGCGCGGCTCCGGTCGAGGCACACGGCGACCCGCTTGCCGGGGCCGGCGCCGGCGGCGGCGAGCCGGACGGCGAGCGCGCTCGCGGCCCGGTCGAGCGCGCGGTACGTGGTGGCCCCGGCCTCGTCGCTCACCGCGACGCGGTCCGGCGTGCGCGCCGCCTGCGCCTCGAAGCGGCGGATGACGCGCTCCTCGGGGGGCGACCCCGGGCAGTAGGGACCGTTCACCGCGAGGATCTCGCGGCGCGCCGCCGCGTCGAGCAGCGGCAGGCGGGAGAGCTGCGCGAGGGGGTCGGCGGTGACCGCGTCGAGCAGGTGGACGAGCTCGCGGGCGAGGAGGCGCGCGGCGTCACGGTCGATCCGCTCGGTCGCGTACTCGAACCCGGCGAGGTGGCCGAGCTCGGTGTCGAAGAAGAGGAGGGAGAGGTCGAACTGGCTCGCCCGGCGCGAGTAGGTGATGGGCCTCAGCGTGAGGCCCTCGACGCCGCGGGCCGGCATCGGCGAGTTCTGGTGGTCGAACATCACCGAGAACAGCGGGGACCGCCCCGGCCGCCGCTCGACGCCGAGCTCCACCACGAGCCGCTCGAACGGGAGCGCCTGGTGCGCGTAGGCCTCGAGGGTCGCCTCCCGCACGCCGCCGAGGTGCGCGGCGAAGGTGGCGTCGAGGTCCACCTGCCCGCGGAGCGGGAGCGTGTTCACGAGCGAGCCGATGACGCGCTCGGAGGCCAGCGCGGTGCGCTGCGCCACCGGCACCCCGAGCACGACGTCGTGCTGGCCGGTGATCCGGGCGAGGAGCACCTGGAACGCCGCGAGCACGACCATGAAGGGCGTCGCGTTCTGCTCCCGCGCCAGGGCGCGGACCCGCTCGAGGAGGGCCGGGGTGATCCCGATGGGCTCGAGCTCGCCGCCCGGCACGCCCGGCCCGGCGCGCAGGCGGGGCAGCTCCAGCACCGGCGCGCCGGCGAGCGTCCGCCGCCAGAAGGCGACCTCGCGGGCCACCGCGGGGCCGTCGAGCGCGGCGCGCTGCCAGGCCGCGAGGTCGACCACCTGGATCGGGCCGGCGGGGCGCGGCGGGCGGCAGGCGAGGAGCGCCTGGTAGGCGTCGAGGAGATCGGAGAGGAGCACGCCGAGCGCCCAGCCGTCGGCGACGACATGGGCGAGCGACACGGCGAGCACGTGCCGGTCGGCGCCCGTGCGCAGCAGGCGGGTCCGGAAAAGCGGGCCGTTCGCGAGGTCGAACGGCGTGCCCGCCAGCGCCTCGGCCTGCCGGTGGGCCTCGGCGGTCGGGTCGTCCGCGAGCGCGAGGTCGGCGTAGGCGAGCCGCGGCCGCGCGGCGTCCGAGTCGGGCGGGTGGATCCGCGGGGTGGGGACGCCGCCGGGCGCCGGGTAGGTGGTGCGGAGCACCTCGTGCTCCCGCACGACGTGCTCGAGGGCGCGCCCGAGCACGCCGAGGTCGAGCCGGCCGGTGAGCTCGATCGCGCCGCCCACGTTGTAGGCGGAGCCTCCGGTGTCGAGCGTGTGGAGGTACCACATGCGCTCCTGCGAGAACGTGAGCGCGAGCGGCCCCCCGCGGTCGACGCGGGGGACCGGCGGCGCCGCGGGCGCGCGGGGTGCGGCGGCGACCCGGGCCGCGAGCGCGCGCGGCGTGGGGGCCTCGAACACCGCCCGGAGCGGCAGGTCGACGCCGTGCGCGGCCGCCAGGCGGGAGACGAGCTGCGTGGCGAGCAGCGAGTGGCCGCCGAGCGCGAAGAAGTCGTCGTCCGCCTCCACCCGGGCGACGCCCAGCACCTCCGCCGCGGCGGCCTGCACCGCGGCGAGGAGGGCATCCGGCGCGGCCCGGGCGGTCTGCGCGGTGGCGGCGATGGGCGAGAGGGCGCCGGCGCGCCACAGCTCGCGGCAGCTGCCGCGCTGGAGCTTGCCGCTCGAGGTCCGGGGGAGCCCGCCCGGCGGGAGGAGCACGACCTCGTGCACCGTGAGCTCGTGGGCGTCGCCCACGGCCCCCCGGACGGCCCGGACGATCTCCTCCGCCGGCGCGTCGCGCGGATCGTCGACCTCGAGCGCGATCACGAGGCGCTCCTCGCCCTCGCCCTCGTCGGCGAACGCGATGGCCGCCCCGGGCCGGAGGCGCCCGTGCGCGGCGAGCGCGGCGAGCTCGAGGTCCTCGGGGTGGTGGTTCGCGCCCCGGAGGACGACCAGCTCCTTCAGGCGCCCGGAGACGAAGACGGCGCCCCCGCGCAGGTAGCCGAGGTCGCCGGTCCTGAGCCACCGGCCGTCGCGGCCGGCCGGCACCGCCCCGAAGAGCGCCTCGGTGAGCGGCGCGTTCCCGAAGTAGCCGGCGGCGAGCGACGGGCCGCGCACCCACAGCTCCCCCACCTCACCGTCGGGCAGCACGGCCTTCGTCGCGGGGTCCACCGCGCGGACCTCGAAGTCGTCGAGCGGGGTGCCCGACGCGACGAGCTCGACCGCCGGCGCGCCCTCGCGCGACGGCTCGGCCCGGCCCTCGCCCAGGGCCCGCGCGTCGACGCGCTCGCGCCGGCCCGGCGTGCCGGACACGTGGAAGGAGACGCCCAGCGTCGCCTCGGCGAGGCCGTAGCAGGGGCAGAAGGCCTCGGCGCGGAAGCCGGCCGGGGCGAAGCGCGCCGCGAAGCGGTCGAGCGTCGCGGGGCGGACCCGCTCGGCGCCCGAGAACGCGATCCGCAGCGAGGAGAGATCGAGCCCCGCGAGGTCGGCGTCGCTCACCCGGCGCGCGCACTGGTCCCAGGCGAAGTCGGGGCCGCCGGTGATGGTCGCCCGGTGGCGCGAGACCGCCTGCAGCCAGCGCGCCGGGCGCTGCAGGAACGCCCCCGGGGTCATGTGCGTCGCCGGCAACCCGGCGAGGACCGGCACGACGATGCCGGCGACGAGCCCCATGTCGTGGTACGGCGGCAGCCACGACACGAGGTGGTCCGCGGGGGTGAGGCGCAGGCGCTCCACGAGCAGCGCGGCGTTCCGCGCGAGGTGCGCGTGGGTGAGCATCACGCCCTTCGGCGTGCTCGTCGAGCCCGAGGTGTACTGCAGGAGCGCGAGGTCTCCCGGGGCTGCGGCCGCGGACGTGGGGGCGGGCGGCGCGGCGTCCTCCGCGGCCTCCTCGGAGGTGAGCCAGGTGAGCCGCGCGAGCTCGGGCTCGGTGGGCAGCTGCCGCTCGATCCGGCGCAGCACCGCGGAGGTCGTGAGCGCGAAGCGCGCGCCGGCGTCGGCCACCAGCGCCCGCAGGCGGAGCATGGGCCTGTTGAAGCGCGGCGGGTAGGCGGGGACCGCGACCACGCCCGCGTACGCGCAGCCGAAGATCGCGACGACGTACTCGAGCCCGGGCGGGTGGAGCAGGAGCGCGCGCTCGCCGCGGGCCCCCGCCGCGGCGAGGCGGGCCGCGAGGTGCCGGGCCCGAAGGTCGAGCTCGCCGTACGTGAGGACGGCGGCCTCCTCCTCGCCGTCCGCGAGCATCCGGAACGCGAGCGCGCCCGGCGATCGCGCGGCGCGCTCGCGGAGGATTGAGACGAGCGTCCCGAGAGGGTGATGCGAGGCGGAGACCATGTACGAGGTGGTACGGATCGCTCACCTTAGGTGACGAAGCGGCGAGCGTGCACCCCGCGATTCCCCGACGTTTCGACCCGGGCCGCGAGCGCCTCAATTCATCGATGTGTCGACTACTTGCGAGCCCCGCGGACTGTGCGCACGAGCGCACCCCGCGCGTCGGCGTCGAGTCCGCCGAGACCCAGGAGCGCGAGCACGTAGGCAGCCCCCGAGAGGGCCGCGGACACGAGCAGCGGCCAGCCCGGCGCGACCCGCTCGAGGCCCAGGGCGACCCCCACCATCGCAGCCCCGGAGAGGCCCGCCCTCGCGAGGGCCCGGGCGACGCCCCGGTCGAGCACGCCCCGCGGGACGAGCGCGATGGCCACGCCGAGCATGGCGACCTCGCAGGTCACGAGCGAGACCGCCACCCCGACGCCGCCGTTCCCGCCGTGGGCCTGGAACCAGGGCACGAGGACGAGATCGAGCAGGAACGCGGCCCCCACGCAGCCGAGCTGGGCGAGCGCCCAGGCGCGCTGGCGGCCCGCCGCGGATAGCGCGCAGCCGAGCGTCATCGAGAAGTAGAGGAGGAAGACGTGGACCGCGAGCGCGCGGAGGTTCGCGGCGGCCGGCCCGAACCCGTCCTCGCCGAAGATGGCGATCCCGAGGGCAGGGAAGAACCCGCAGCCGATCGCCACCGGCACGACGAGGACGGTCGCGGTGCGCAGCGCCGCCGCCGCGGTGCGCCGGTAGGCCTCGGGGTCCTCGGCGTGGAGCCGGTACAGGGTGGGGTAGAGCGCGGAGATGAGCGAGGACGCGGGGAACACCAGCGCGCCCACGAGCTTCAGCGCGGCGCCGTGCCAGCCCAGGACCTCCGCGGGCGCCAGCCGGGCGAGGACGAGGGCGTCGACGTTGGGCTGCAGCGTGGTCGCGACGCCGAGGAGCAGGAAGGGCGCGCCGCCCGTCGCGAGCGCGCCGAGCGCGGCGCGCGCCGTGGAGAGCCGGGGCAGGCCGAGCGGGCGCAGCGCGGCCAGCACCGCCGCGAGGCCGAGCGCGGCGGCGGCCAGCTGGGCGCCGAGCGCGGCGGCGAGCCCGCCGCCGAGGAGCAGGGTGGGGACGACGAGCAGCGCGGTGAGGAGCTGGCCGCCCACGTGGCCCGCCGCGGCGAGGTCGGCCCGCTCCAGCCCGCGGGCCGCGTCGAGGCCGGCGCGGGCGAGGGAGCCGAGCCCCTGCGCGAGCGCCACGAGCGCGAGCGTGAGCGTCAGGCCCGCGGGCGCGTCGAGCGCGACCGCGCCGCCCGCCAGCAGGGCGACCGCGAGCGCCGCGCCGGCGCCTCGCCAGGCGAGCGCGCTCCCGAGCAGCTCGCCCACCCGGGCCTTCTCGCGCGCGACGAGGCCGGGCAGGGCGGTCGCCTGGCCGGCCTCCACCACGAGGAACGCGAGTCCGGCGAGCGAGGCGGCGAGGTAGATCCAGCCGAACTCCGCCGCCCCGAGGCGCCGGGCGAGCACCGCGTTCACCGCGATCGCGAGCGGCGTGGCGAGCACCTGGGCGCCCACCAGCCAGCCCGCGTTGCGCAGGACGAGCCGCTCGGAGTTCATCGCCTGTGAGTGTCTCACCGAACGGGCGGCCGCGGGGAGGCGCTGCGAGGGAGCCGGGCGCGGGCGGCGGTGCCCACCTTCCTCCCCATGAGAGCGCTCACCTACGAGGGCCCGTTCCGCGTCTCGGTGCGGGCGAAGCCGGATCCCCGCCTCGAGCACCCCCAGGACGCGATCGTGCGGGTCACCGCGGCGGCGATCTGCGGCTCGGACCTCCACCTCCTGCACGGCCTCGTGCCCGACACGCGGGTGGGCTCGACGTTCGGCCACGAGTTCGTGGGGGTGGTGGAGGAGGTCGGGAAGGACGCGGGCGGGCTCCAGGAGGGCGACCGGGTGATGGTGCCGTTCAACATCTCCTGCGGCGCCTGCTTCTACTGCCAGCGGGGCCTCACCGCCTGCTGCGAGAACACCAACCCGGCGAGCGACGTCGCCTGCGGCGTCTACGGCTACTCGCACACCACCGGCGGCTACGACGGCGGCCAGGCCGAGTACGTGCGGGTCCCGTTCGCGGCGGTCGGCGCCGAGAAGGTGCCGGACGACCTCGACGACCTCGACGTCCTCCCGCTCACCGACGCGCTCCCCACCGGCTACATGGCCGCCGAGATGTGCAACCTGCGCGGCGGCGAGACGGTGGTGGTGTTCGGGGCCGGGCCGGTGGGGCTCTTCGCCATGCGCTCGGCCTGGCTGCTCGGCGCGGGCCGGGTCATCGCGGTCGACAAGGTGCCCTACCGGCTCGCGTTCGCGCGGCGCTTCGCGAACGTCGAGACGATCGACTTCACCCAGGCCGACGTGATCACGGCGGTGAAGGCGATGACCGACGACCGGGGCGCCGACGCCTGCATCGACGCGGTGGGGCTCGAGGCCGCGGGGTCGCCCCTGCAGCGCGCCGCGGGCGTGTACGGGAAGCTCGAGGCGGGCTCGGCGGCGGCGCTCAACTGGTGCTTCCACGCGACGCGCAAGGGCGGGACGGTCTCGGTGGTCGGCGTGTACGGGCCGCCCTTCAACTGGGTCGACTTCGGCACCGCGATGAACAAGTGCCAGACCATCCGCACCGGCCAGACCAGCGTGAAGCGCTACATGAAGCACCTGCTCGAGCACGTCCGGGAGGGCCGGATCGACGCGAAGGCGGTGTTCACCCACAGGCTCCCGCTCGAGAAGGCGCCGGACGGCTACCACACCTTCGCGAGGAAGCAGGACGGGTGCATCAAGGTGGCCCTGTTCCCCCACGGCGAGACCGTGCACTGAAGGAGCGCGCGATGGAGCAGCCGAACCCCGCCGCCGGCCCCGGCATCACGCCCGGCCCCGGCCGGCCCGCGTACGCGGGCCACGACCTCGACCCGTCGCGCCGGCCCGGGGTCCCGAAGGAGCGGCGCCCGGAGCCGCTCGTGAACGCGCGGCCCCACCCGGCGCGGCAGTCCGGCACGCCGTCGGTCCCGCGCCACGGCCGGCCCGGGAAGCCCATGCCGCCGGTGTTCGGCACCGCCGTGCCGCTCCGCGGCCTGTCGGGCCTGCTCCGGCGGGCGGCGTACCGCCACCCCGACCACGCCATGCGCCACTGGACGATGCTGCTCCTCGCGGACCGCGTGGATTCGTGGGAGCGGCGGTCCTGGAAGGTCGTGCGCGTCGTCGCGCCGGCGGCGCTCGCGATCGTCGCGCTGCGCTGGCTGTCGAGCCGCGAGTAGATCCCGGGCGGGTTCCCCCGCCTCCACGGGCAGAAAACCTGCGGCTCGGCCGGACGCCGGGCCCTACACTCTCGCGGCGTGCCCTCCCCCGACGTTCACCGAGGGGCACGACGAAGGAGAGTGACGCATGAAGAGGACGATGCTCGTCGCCGCGGCGGCCCTCGCGCTCGCGGCATGCAAGAAGGACGCGCCGCCCCCGCCGCCGCCCCCCGTCAACCCCGAGCCCCCGAAGCCCGAGGGGCAGGTGAACATCATCGCCTGGCCCGGCTACATCGAGCGCGGCGAGACCGACAAGAACTACGACTGGGTCACCCGGTTCGAGAAGGAGACCGGCTGCAAGGTCACCGTGAAGACCGCCGCGACCTCCGACGAGATGGTGCAGCTCATGACCTCGTCGAAGGGCGAGTACGACCTCGTGACGGCCTCGGGCGACGCGAGCCTCCGGCTCGTGGCCGCGAAGGCGGTCCAGCCCGTGGACCTCGCCAGGGTGCCCTCGTACAAGGCCGTCGACGACCGCCTGAAGGGCGCGCCCTGGTACACCGTCGACGGCAAGGCGTACGGCGTGCCCTACCAGTGGGGCCCGAACGTCCTCATGTACAACACGAAGACCTTCAAGACCGCCCCGACCTCCTGGGCGGTGGTCTTCGAGCCGCAGAAGCTCCCGGACGGCAAGCCGAACAAGGGGCGGGTGCAGGCGTACGACGGCCCGATCTACGTGGCCGACGCCGCGCTCTACCTCATGAAGAAGAAGCCCGACCTCGGCATCACCGATCCGTACGAGCTCAACGACAAGCAGTACGAGGCGGCGCTCGCGCTGCTCCGCCAGCAGAAGGGGCTCGCGCACCGCTACTGGCACGACGCCACCGTGCAGATGAGCGACTTCAAGAACGAGGGCGTGGTCGCGTCGTCGTCGTGGGGCTACATGGCGAACGCGCTCGCCGCGGAGAAGCAGCCCGTCGCCGCCACCATCCCGGCCGAGGGCTCCACCGGGTGGGCGGACACGACCATGCTCCACGCGAGCGCGAAGAACCCGGTCTGCGCCTACAGGTGGATGGAGTGGTCGCTCGACACGAAGCTCCAGTCTGCCCTCGCGGAGTGGTTCGGGTCGGTGCCGGTCGTGCCCGAGGCCTGCAAGGTCCCGGCGCCGGGCGGGCTCGACGTCTGCAAGGTGAACGGCTTCGAGCGCTTCGCCGAGGTCCACTTCTGGCGGACGCCGACCGCGGCGTGCAAGAGCCAGGGCACCTGCGTCCCGTACTCGCGCTGGGTGACCGACTACATCGCCATCATGGGCGGGCGGTGAGCGTCGCCGTAGAGCTCAGGGACGTCTCACGCCATTACGGGCCGGTGAGGGCCGTGGACGGGATCTCGCTGTCCATCGAGGACGGCGAGTTCTTCTCGCTCCTCGGCCCCTCCGGCTCGGGCAAGACCACCTGCCTCAGGCTCATCGCCGGGTTCGAGCTCCCGGGGGCGGGGACCCTCGCGCTCCACGGCGTCGACGCCTCGCGGCTCCCGCCGTACGAGCGCGACGTCAACACGGTGTTCCAGGACTACGCGCTCTTCCCGCACCTCTCCGTGCTCGAGAACGTCGCGTACGGCCTCGCGGTGAAGGGGGTCGGCCGGGCCGAGCGCGCCCGCGAGGCGGAGGCCGCGCTCGAGCTCGTGGCGCTCTCCGGGCTCGGCGAGCGGCGCCCGGGGCAGCTCTCGGGCGGCCAGCGGCAGCGCGTCGCCCTCGCCCGCGCGCTCGTGAACCGGCCCCGGGTGCTGCTCCTCGACGAGCCGCTCGGGGCCCTCGACCTGAAGCTCCGCGAGCGCATGCAGACCGAGCTCAAGGGGCTGCAGCGCCGGCTCGGGATCACCTTCGTCTACGTCACGCACGACCAGGGCGAGGCCCTGTCGATGTCCGACCGGATCGCGGTCTTCAACCGTGGGCGCATCGAGCAGGTCGACACGCCGCGCGGGCTGTACGGGCGGCCCCGCACCCGGTTCGTCGCATCCTTCGTCGGCACGGCCAACGTCCTCGAGGGCGCGCTCGCCCGCCGGGTGACGGGCGGCGAGCGGCCGGTGTCGATCCGGCCGGAGCACATCCGCTTCGGGGCGCCCGCCGGCACGGAGGTCGGCGTCGAGGGCAGGCTCCTCGACGTGCAGTACCACGGCCCCACGAGCCGCTTCGAGGTCGAGGTGGACGGCGCGGTGCTCACGGTCGCGCTCGCGAGCGAGGCCGGGGAGGCGCCGCGGGAAGGCGAGCCGGTGCGGCTCGCCTGGGCGCGAGCGGCGATGGTGGAGCTCGACCCCGCGTGACCGGCGCGCTCTCCACCTGGCTGTACCGCCGGAGCGGCGCGCAGCTCCTCCTCCTGCTCGTGCCGCCGCTCCTGTGGTTCGGGGTCGTCTACCTCGGCTCGCTGGGCGCGCTCGTCTGGCAGAGCACGTACACCTTCGACGACTTCGCGATGACGGTCTCGCCCGCGCTCACCGGGGCGAACTACGCGAAGCTCCTCCAGGCCGCGAACCTCGACATCGTGCTGCGCACGGTGGGGATGGCGGGCGCGGTCACGCTCGCCTGCGCCGTGCTGGGCTTCCCCATCGCCTACTACATGGCGCGGTACGCGCGCGGCGGCCTCAGGGGCTTCCTGTACGTCGCGGTGATGCTCCCGATGTGGGCGAGCTACATCGTGAAGGCGTACGCCTGGACGGTGATCCTCGCGAAGGGCGGGGTGGTGTACTGGACCCTCGACCGGCTCGGCCTCGTGCCGGCGCTCGAGGCGGTGCTGGCGCTGCCGGTGGTGGGCGGGTCCTCGCTCTCCACCTCGAACCTGGGGCGGTTCCTCGTCTTCACCTACGTCTGGCTGCCGTACATGATCCTGCCCACGCAGGCGGCCATCGAGCGCGTGCCGGAGAACCTCCTGCAGGCCTCGGCCGACCTCGGCGCCCGCCCGGGCCAGACGTTCCGGCGGGTGCTCCTGCCGCTCGCATTCCCGGGCGTGGTGGCGGGCTCGATCTTCACGTTCTCCCTCACGCTCGGCGACTACATCATCCCGCAGCTCGTCGGCCCGCCGGGGCTGCAGATCGGCACGATGGTCTACACGCTGCAGGGCTCGGTGGGGAACGTGCCGCTCGCCGCGGCCTTCACGGTCGTGCCCATCGCGATCGTCTCCCTCTACCTCGTCGCCGCGCGCCGGCTGGGGGCGTTCGATGCGCTCTGAGCTTCCGGGGGCAACGCCCCCGCCCCGTCGAGCGAAGCTCGCCGGGGCCCCACCCCGGATCGGGCTTCCGGGGGCAACGCCCCCGCCTCGTCGAGCGAAGCTCGCGGGGGCCCCGCCCCGGATCGGTCCCACGGACCGCCCGCGCGCGCCGCTCTGGCTCTCCGTGCTGGCCTGGGGCGGCATCGCCTTCCTGCACTTCCCGATCCTCGTGGTCGCGCTCTACGCCTTCAACACGGAGGAGAGCGCGTTCTCCTTCCCGCCGCGCGGGTTCACGCTGCGCTGGTTCGCGCGGGCGGCGGCGCGCGAGGACGTGCTCGCGGCCATCTCGCTCTCGGCGCGCATCGCGCTCCTCGCGACGCTCCTCGCGCTCGTGCTCGGGACCCTCGCGGCGCTCGCGCTCGCCCGCCGGCGCTTCCCGGCGAAGGACGCCATCACCCTCGTCTTCATCCTCCCGATCGCGCTGCCCGGCATCATCACCGGCATCGCGCTCCTCTCCGCGTTCCGGCTCGCCGAGGTGGACACGGGCTTCTGGACCATCGCGGTCGGCCACGCGACCTTCTGCGTGGTGGTCGTCTACAACAACGTCGTGGCCCGGCTGCGGCGGCTGCCGGTGAGCCTCGTCGAGGCCTCGATGGATCTCGGGGCCGACAGCTTCCAGACCTTCCGCCGGGTGGTCCTGCCGCAGCTCGCGACCGCGCTGCTCGCGGGCGGGATCCTCGCGTTCGGCCTCTCCTTCGACGAGATCATCGTCACCACGTTCACGGCGGGCCACGAGCGGACCTTGCCGATCTGGCTGCTCAACCAGCTCGGGCGCCCGCGGGAGGTGCCCATCACGAACGTCGTCGCGCTCACGGTGATGCTCGTGACCGCCGCGCCCATCGTGGCCGCCTGGTGGCTCACGCGCGGGACCGAGGACGTCGCGGGGTCGAGCCGGTAGCCGGGGCGGCCGCGGCGTCGCGCCGTCAGCCGGCGAGCGCGAGCCCGAGCCCCAGCAGCGCGGAGTGCACGAGCGCGAGCCGCGCCATCCGCGGCGAGACCGGGAAGAGCGCCTGGGGCGTCTCGCCCGTCCGGACCGCGCGCACCGCCCCGATCGCGAGCGGCGCCGCCGCGAGCGTCGCGAGCGCCCCGGCCCCGAGCGCGCCGACGAGCCACGCCGCGACCGGGCCCACCACGGCGAACGCCACGAGGGCGGTGATCTCCGCCTTCACCGCCCGCGGACCGAAGCGCACCGCTCCGGTGCGCCAGCCCTTCAGCCGATCCCAGGCCCGGTCGCGGAGGTCGTCCACCAGCATGACGCTCGTGACGAGGGCGCCGCACGGGAGGCCGGCCCACCAGGTCGCCGGCGGGAGCCCCGCGAGGAGCCGCCACGGCTCCGCCGCGCCCTGGGCGCCCTGCGCGGCGGCGAACTGGATGTGGACCGTCCCCGCGACGCCGACCACGCCGAAGAGCACGAGGAACACCGGATCGGCGAGCCCCGCGCGCACGTACGCGACCGGCCAGCCGTGGTACGCGAGGCTCGCCGCGACGCCGACCGCCCCCAGCACGAGCACCGGCGCGCCGCCGAGGGCGTACAGCCACGGCGCCGTCGCGAGCGCGAGCGCGAGGCAGAGCGCGATCGCGGCGCGGAGCCCGGAGAGCCGCAGGGTGCCGTCCCGGAGCGCCGCCGAGAGCTCGGGGTGCTCCTCGAGCCCGGGGTGCCGCCGCAGGAGCTCGTGGTTGTCGGTGAACACGCCCGCGAGGTGCACGAACCAGCTGCCGAGGAACGCGACGAGGACGGGGAGGGGCGCGGGCACCCGCTCGTGGATCCCGATCCCGATCCCGACGAGCAGCGGCGCCGCGGCGGTCGGCAGGGTGTGCGTGGGGTAGAGGAGGAGGTCGACCCAGACCCGCCGGTGCGTCGGAGGCGTGGAGGAGAACCCCTCGCCCGGCGTCGGCTGAGAACGCGTCGTCACGCCGCGATCGTCGTCCGCCGCGCCTCGGGAGGGCCGTGACCGTCCGGGTAGCGACCAAGGGCCGCGCGACAGCGCGCGCGAGGTTCACCAGAGGTCACGGTTTTCCCCGGGTGAGACCTTCCGTCGCAGCGCCCCGCGCGGCGCCGGAATGGGCGTAGACTCCACGGCCATGACGCTCCCCGCCCTCTGGCCGTCCTACGCCCGCATGCTCCTCGGCCGCCGCCCCGCGGTCGCGCCCTCCGGTCACCGGGTCGAGGGCGCCGTGCTCGAGGCCCGCGACGTCGTCCCCCCGCCGGCCGCCCTCGCCGCCTACCGCGCGGTCTGCGGCTTCCGCGGGGAGGGGGCGCTCCCGCTCACGTACCCGCACGCGCTCGCGAACCCGCTCCACCTCGCGCTCATCACCGGTCCGCGCTTCCCGGTCCGCTTCCTCGGCCTCGTGCACCTCCGCAACACGATCCAGGTGCACCGGCCGCTGCCCGATCGCGAGCCGCTCGACCTGCGCTGCGCGATCGAGGGCCCGCGCGACACGGAGCGCGGCCAGGAGTACGACCTCGTGACCGAGGTCCGCCACGACGGCGAGCTCGCGTGGCGCGAGGTGGCGGTGCTGCTGGCGCGCGCGCCGGGCGCGGGCGGGGGCGGCAAGAAGGCCCCGCCGCCGGCTGCCCCGGATGCGCCCCCGGCGCCGCTCGCCCGGTGGGAGCTCCCCGCCGACCAGGGCCGCCGCTACGCCTCGGCGTCCGGCGACTGGAACCCAATCCACCTCTCCGGCCCGACCGCGCGGCTCTTCGGGTTCCCGCGCGCGATCGTGCACGGCATGTGGTCGCTCGCGCGCTGCGTCGCGGAGCTCGGCGCGCCGGAAGGGGCGTGCACCGTCGAGACCGCGTTCAAGCTGCCGGTGCTCCTGCCCGGCGCGGTGACGCTGCACGCGACCCGCGAGGGCGCCCGCACGGCGTTCGCGCTCAAGGACGGGGACGGCGTGAAGCCCCACCTGACGGGCGCGATCGTCCCGGGTTAAGCTTCCGGGATGACCTCAGGCGACGTGCTCGAGACCCGCGCCGCGCTCCTCACCGAGCTGCGCAAGGCGACCAACAACCCGGAGCTCGAGCCCGACCAGGACGGCGATCTCCTGGTCCGGTTCGGCTCGGCGGCGGTCTACGTGCGCGTGCTCGAGACGCCGCCGCTCGTGCGCGTCTACTCCCCGGTCCTCTCCGACGTGGAGCTCGACGACAAGCTCCTGAACCAGCTGAACGCGCTCAACGGCCAGCTCCACCTCGCGCGGCTCGTCGGCGTCCAGCGCACCATCTTCGGCGTGGTCGACGTGCCCACCGAGCCGCTCGTCTCCGAGCACGTCGTGCGCGCCTGCGGCGTCCTCGGCCAGCTCGCCGACGACATCGACGACCTGCTCCAGGCCGAGTACGGCGGCCGCACCGCCTTCGGCGGCTACCGCACGAAGTCGATGAGGAACTGACCCGGCGCGGCCGCGCCGCCCTCACTCCCGGTACTGCGGGCGCGCGGCCGCGGCCCGGCAGTCCGCCACCGGCCGCGGCTCCGGGTCCCGGAACGTCGCGACCCAGCACTCCTCCAGCGCCGAGCAGTAGCAGACCTGCCCGTCGAGCGCGAAGCGCGCCCTGTTCAGGCAGTCGTAGAGGGGCCGGCCCGCGCGCTGCGGGTTCACCTGCAGGAAGGCGAGCTCCCCACCCGCCGGCAGGACGCCGCGCACGGGCGCGGTGGAGATCGTGTAGCCGCCCAGCTTGTCGCCGCAGGCCGCCCGGATGAGCGCCGCGCTGTCGGTCATGGCGGCGCCCTGCCACGCGACCTCGAAGGCCCTGAGGCGCGCCGGCCCGATCCCGCCGTTCCGGAGCGAGAGCACGACGAGGTCCTCGCCCGCGGGCCCCGCGTTGCCGTGCTCGTAGGTGAGCGACGGCCACACGCTCGCGGCGAGCTGGCGCTCCATCACGTCGCTCTGCCGCCACGCGATGAAGAGCGAGGCGAGCGAGACCACGACGGCGGTCCCGGCGGCGACGCGCTCGAGGGTCGGCCGCCACCACGCCGGTCGGGCCGGAGGTGGGGCGGGCTGGGCGGGATCGTCCATGCCTCGGTTGTAGCGCGCCGCCGGTCGCGCCGGGGACCGCGCGCCCGGACGCCCGCGTCCCTGCGGGGGCGCCGGGGCTGCGCTACAAGGTGGCCATGGCGAAGACCTGGGCGGAGCAGGTGGTGGTGGTGACGGGCGCGAGCGCGGGCATCGGCGCGGCGCTCGCGGCGGAGCTCGATCGGCGCGGGGCGAGGCTCGTGCTCGTGGCGCGGCGGGAGGAGAAGCTCCGGGAGGTCGCGCGCGGCCTCGCGGCCGCCGAGCTCGTGGCGGGCGACGTGACGCGCAGGGCCGACCACGAGCGCGCCCTCGCGGCGGCGCTCGCGCGGTTCGGCCGGGTGGACGTGTGGGTCAACAACGCCGGGCGAGGCATCACGAAGCCCTGGCTCGCGCTGACCGACGAGGACCTCGAGGTGGTGTTCCGCGACAACCTCCGGTCCGCCCTGTACGGCATGCAGGTCGCGATCCCGCACATGAAGGCGCGCGGGACCGGCGTGGTCGCGAACGTCTCCTCGATGCTCTCGCGCGTGCCGGTCGCGACCCTCCGCTCGGCCTACTCCGCCGCGAAGGCCGCGCTCGACTCGCTCACCGAGACGGCCCGGCTCGAGCTCGCGAACGACGCGCCCGGCCTGAGGCTCGTGACGGTGCTGCCCGGCGTCGTGGCCACGGAGTTCGGCGTGAACGCGCTCGGCGGCGGCCCCGACTCGCGCGCGCTGCCGGGCGCGCAGCCGGTCGAGGAGGTCGCGCGGGTGATGGCCGACGGGCTGCTCGAGGGGCCGCCCGACCTCTACACGCGCAGGGAGGGGCTGGAGATGGTGCTCGGGCACCTGCGCGGGCTCGCGGGCCGGTAGCGCGCCGCCCGGCGCGGTCACCACCTCACGCCGAGCCCGAGCGCGCCGCGCGGCGCGAACGAGGGCGCGAAGCGGACCGACTGCCGCTCGCCGTCCTCGAGGCGGAAGAGGTACGTCGCCCCGGAGAGCGAGGCGTAGACGTAGGTCCGCGCGCCGAGGTCTCGCGAGGCGGAGAGCACCGGGGCGAGCTGGAGCGCCGCGCTCGTGCGGGACGGCGCGACCCCCGGCGTCCGGAAGCGCTGCTGGAGCACCGCGCTCCCGGCGAGCACGCCGAGCTCCACGGTGCCGGCGCCGACGTCCCAGACCCGCGTCGCGCCGACCTCGAGGTCGAAGCCCTCGGTGGTCGCGCGGAGCGGGCCCTGCTCGAAGCCGCTCCGGCACCAGCCGAACCGGGCCTGCAGCGTGAGCGGGCGGAGCGCGACCGCCACGCCCGCCGCCGCGCCCGTGCAGGTGCGCCCCTCCGAGGAGAGCGCGACGCGCGTCCGCCCCTCGAGCTCGACCGAGCCCGAGAGGCCCAGGTCGGAGAGCCCCTTCCTCACCAGGCGCGCGTACGCGGTGCGCCGGAGGCGCGCGGGATCCGGCGCCGCGGTGCCGCCCGCCGTGGCCGCGAGCTCGCCCTCGAGGAGCACGTCGGCGCCGCGGCCGCGCACGAAGTAGGTGCCCGGCTTCACCGAGAGGCGCCGCGCGCGGTCGGCCCGGGCCACCTCGCCCACCACCGGCCCGTCGGCCGAGTCGCGGAACACGAGCCAGTCCTGCCCCTCCGGGAGCGCGAGCCAGCCCCGGCCGCCGCCCGTCGAGGGCAGGGTGGCGAGCACGACGTCGCCCTGGCCGCGCACGTCGTACTGGAAGGTCGGGTGCTGCGTGCCGGCCCAGGTGCGGCTCGTGTTGCGGAGCGTCGCCGCGTAGGCGTGGCGGTAGACCTCCTCGAGCGTCACCCGGCCGTCGCCGTCCTCGTCGGCGGCGCCGAGGAGGCCGGAGAGGAGCGCGTGCGTGAAGAAGCTCCCGCGCAGCTCGTCCGACTCCTGGCTGTCCTCCGACGCCGAGCTCGAGGTGAGGAACACCGCGCCCTCGCCCGGGGCGCGCTCGCTCGCCTTGAGCTCGAAGGGCGGGATGGGACGGCCCCCCTTCACCCGGGTCAGCGCGCCGGAGCGGCAGGCGTCGAGCACGAGCAGCCGGAAGGTCGCGGCGGAGCCGCGCACGAGCTGCTCGAGCTCCGCGAGCTGCAGCGCGGACGCGCCGAGGTGCAGCGCGTCGGCGTCGGCGTGGCCGGAGTAGTAGACGAAGAGCACCGCCTCGCGGCCGGCGAGGCGCACCCGCTCGTTCACCGCGATGAGCGCGCGGCGGAGCGCCCCGGCGTCCTGGCCGCGCAGCAGCACCACGTTCTCGGCGGGCACGCCGCCGACCTCCGCGAGCGCGGCCGCGACCCGCTCGGCGTCCGCCTCCGCCCAGCGCAGCGGCGCGTCGGGGGGGAGTCCGGCGTCGTTGCCCGCCACGACGGCGTACCGCGCCGGCTCCGCGCCGGCGGCGCCGGGCAGGGCGAGCACGGCCGCGGCGAGCGCGGCGGCTAGCGCTTCACGAAGGACCAACGGGTCTCCTGGCAGCCGGCGGGCACCGCGCCCGCGTCGCCCTGCTCGAGCCCCGCGCGCACCGGCTCGAGCGCGATCGCGCGCTCGCAGAAGAGCCCGACGATCCGCTCCGGGCCGGCGGTGCCGTCGAGCCGGGTCGCGAGCGGGAGCGCGACGTCGGTGCCCGGCGCGACCGGCGCCGCGGTGGCGCCGTCGGGGTAGTAGACCGAGGCGCGGCCCGCGGCGTCGACCGAGAGCACGGCGACGTACGCGGGCCACGGCGTCGTCACGGAGAAGCGGACCGCGTCCCCCGGCGCGACCGCCTCGCCGGGGCCGGCCCGGCGGACCTCGCCGCCGTGCTGGACCCACATCCCGAGCGCCACCGCGCCCCCCTTCGTGCGCTCCACGGGGCCCGGGCCGACCACGAGGAGCACCGCCGCGGCGGCGGCGAGCGCGGCCGCGGCCGCCGGGACGAGCGCGCCCCGGCGGCGCGGGGGCGCGGGGGCGGGCCCGGCGACGGCGGCGGGCGCGCGGAGCGGCGGCAGCGGGTCGGCCCGGGCGGCCCGGAGCTCCGCCACGGCGTCCCCGCAGCGCGCGCAGCCCTCCACGTGGGCGGCGAGTGCCGCGGCCTCGGGCGCGGGCAGCGCGCCGGCGAGCCAGCGGTCGAGGTGGAGCGCGGAGTGGCAGGCGGTCCAGCCTGCGCGCGCGAGGGCAGGGGTGGTCATGCGGTCCTCTCCCCGGGTTCCCGGAGCAGCGCCTCGGCCTTCTGCAGGAGGTAGCCGACCTTTCGCCGGGAGCAGCCGAGCTGCTCGCCGATCTCGTCGTAGGTCATGCCGTCGAGGTGGTGGTGGACGAAGGCGGCGGCGAGCTCCGCGGGGAGCCCGGCGAGCACGCTGCGCACCTCGGCGAGCGCGTCGGCGCGCGAGGGCGCCGACGCCGGCAGCGGCCGGAGGTGCCGCTCGAGGAGCCTCCCGCTCGTGCGCCGGCCGCGCAGCACGTTGAGGCACAGGTGGGTGGTCGCGCGGTAGAGCCAGGCGATGACCGCGGCGGGGTCGCGGATCTCGTCGGGCGCGCGCAGGAGCCCCGCGAAGACCTCCTGCAGCGCCTCCTGCGCGTCGGCCTCGTTGCCGAGCAGCATCCGCGCGCGGCGCAGCACCACCCCGCCGTGGGCGCGGTAGAGCCGCTCGACGCCCTCGCGGTCGAGGCTCACGGGCAGGCCCAGGGGTCGCTCGCGCCGGAGGGGCCGCCGAGCTCGAAGGACACGGGGGCGGCGGCGGGGGACGGGGAGAGGCGGTACCGGGTGCTGCACAGCGTCTGGGCGCCGCCCCCGCCCACGCCGGCGGGCAGGTCGGTCGAGGTCGCGGGCACGCCGAGCGCGGCGAGCGCGGTCACGCAGGCCGCCACCTCCGCGGCGGTCGGGCAGCCCGCGTCGGTGAGCTCCACGAGGTGGAAGCCCGCCGCGGCGGGGCCGCCCAGCCACCAGGCGGTGGCCGACCCCGCGGGCGCGTCGGCGGCGAGGTGGACGACCCAGTGGCGCAGGTCGTAGGCGGAGTAGAACCCGCCCGCCGGGTAGGGCGGGGCGGACGTCCCGGAGGTCCCGCCCGCGGGAGGGAACGCGCCCAGCGTGGCCACCCCGAGCCGGGGCTCGCCGGGCGCGAGGGCGAGGTACGCGGCGGAGGGCGGCGGCACGTAGATGCGCACGGTGAAGGTGCCCGTCGTGCCGCTCCGGGAGACCGGGTTGCGCTCGGTGAAGGCGACCTTCGAGGTGAGCGCCGGGACGTTCCCGTCCTGCCAGGCCACCGCCACCTCCACGTCGGGCAGGGCGCTCGCGGCGGCGGCGACCACGGAGCCGTCGAACTCGAACAGCGGCTCGCCCCGGTAGCTCGAGGCGTTCGCCTGCGGGTCGCAGGCGGCGCCGGCGACGGCGAGCAGGGCGACGGCGAGGGCGGGGGGGCGAGGCATGGTGGTCGGATTCTGCCGTTCCGGACGGAGGGAACGCGAGCGCCGACGATCGTGCAGCGGCCCTGCCGGCCGCCCCGACCGGGTCAGGCGTCGAGCTCGGAGAGCCGGGTCTTCAGGAGCTTCCTCAGGAGCGCCGCGGGGATCGGCCGCTCGGCCGTGAAGTGCAGCGCCGACTTCGTCCGCGACCAGCCCTCGAGCGCGTCCGCGAGCGTCCCCAGGGTCGTGCCGCTGAACGGGTAGTACGAGCCGCCCTGCTCGGTGGCCTGGAACCCGGCGACCACCTTGCCGCGCACGCGGAAGGCGGCGAGGCCGTAGGAGATGCACTCCTCGGCTTCCGGCGCCGCGGCGAGGATCCGCTCGCGGAGCGCCGCGAGGAGCGGCCGGCGCGCGGCCGGGACCTTCGCGAGGTAGGCGTCGATCGGGCTGCCGGGGCTCGGCTTCTTCGCGGGCATGCGCCTTGGACGGTCGGGACGGCTCTTGCTCATCGGTGCCCCGGGAGGTCATGGCACATCTCGGGGCGCCGCGGCTACGCTCACGGGTGACATGGCCACGCGGACGAAGCCATCCCGGAGCAAGGCGGCGCCGAGGCAGCGCAGCGCGGCGGTGAAGAAGCGGTCCACCCCGAGCGCGGGCGCAGGCCGCGAGGCCTCCGTCGAGGACGGCCTCGACGCGCTCGAGGACCCGCAGACGGCGAGGGACAGCCGCGCGCTCATGCAGCTGATGCGGCGGATCTCCGGTGGAGCCCGGCCGAAGGTCTGGAACGTCGGCACGATCGGGTTCGACGCGTATCACTTCAAGTACGACAGCGGCCGGGAGGGGGACGGTCACGCGCTCGGCTTCTACCCGCGCGACGCCAAGCTCACCGTCTACCTGATGGACGGGACGGCGCGGCACGCGGCGAACCTCGCGCGCCTCGGCGAGCACACGACGAGCCGGGTCTGCGTCTACCTGAAGCGGCTCGACGACGTCCGGCTGCCGGTGCTCGAGGAGATCCTCGAGGCCTCCTACGCCTACCTGAAGGCGCAGGACGGCCGGATGCACCGGGTCGACTGAAGCGGGCCTCGCCGCTACCCCGCCGCCCGCGCGAGGCGGTCCCGGACCGCCTCCCAGGCCGCGCCCGCGGGCGCCTCCTCCACGGCGATCGCGGCGCAGTCGCGATCCTCGAGCGCGCGCAGCGCGGCGTAGAGGCCGCGCGCGTAGCCCGCGGGCTCGTCCGGCAGCACCTCGACGGCCTCCGCGCCGAGCCCGGCGGGCGGCGCCCCGCGCACGATCGCGCCGCGCGGCGTGGGCCACGCGGCGAGCGCGGCGGCGAGGCCGGCGCGGGGCACGAGCACGAGCTTCCCCGCGGGCGCGTAGTGGCGGTGGTGCAGGCCCGGCGAGGCGGCGACCGCGCCTTCGGCCGGGCCGCCCGGGCCGAGCACCGGCACCCCGAGCGCCGCCGCGAGGTCGTCGCGCGAGAGCGCGCCCGGCCGGAGCACGCGCGGCGCGTCGCCCGCGAGCGAGAGCACCGTGGACTCGATGCCGACCGGGCACGCGCCGCCGTCGAGCACGGCGTCGATGCGCCCGTCGAGGTCGGCGAGGACGTGCTCCGCGGTCGTGGGCGAGACGTGCTCGGAGGCGTTCGCCGACGGCGCGGCGATCGGCGCGCCCACGGCGCGCAGCAGCGCCTCGGCCACCGGGTGCGCGGGGGCGCGGAGTCCGACCGTCGGGCCTCCGGCGGTCACCTCGTCCGGCACCCCGGGTCCGCGCGGCACGACGAAGGTGAGCGGCCCCGGCCAGAAGCGCGCCGCGAGCCGGGCGGCGGCCTCGGGCCACGCCGCGGCGAGCGCGGCGGCTTCGTGAGCGCCCGGGACGTGCACGATGACCGGGTTCGTGGCCGGCCGGCCCTTCGCGGCGTAGATGGCGCGCACGGCGAGGGGATCGAGCGCGAGCGCGCCGAGGCCGTAGACGGTCTCGGTCGGGAACGCGACCAGCCCGCCGCGCGCGAGGATCGCGGCGGCCCGGGCGAGGCCGGCGGGGTCGGGGCGGAGCCGCTCGGTGCGCATGCGGGGCGCATCCTACTCGGGCCGCGCCGCGAGTTGCTACGATGCCGGCCCATGCTCACCGCTCTCCTCGCGCTCGCCCTCGCGGCGGCCCCCGCGCTGCCCCTCGAGGCGGTCGTCGCCCCGGCCACGATCGCCGGCGTCTCGCCGTCGTCGCCCGCCTGGTCGCCGGACGGCGCGCGGCTCGCGTTCCTCTGGAAGGACCCCGCGGGCGGGGACCGGGACGTCTGGCTCGTCGAGCGGAGCGGGGACGCGCTCCACCGCGTCGGCGCGGCCGGGGCGACCGCGTTCGCCTGGGCGCCGGACGGCGCCGCGGTGTTCGCGCTCGTGGCGGGAGGCGAGCTGCGGCGGGTGCCGCTCGCCGCGGGCAAGGTCGCGCGGCTCGTGCCCGGCTCCGGCGCCGATCGCTCGGAGCTCGCGGTCTCGCCGGACGGGAAGCTCGTCTCCTGGCTCGAGGGCGGCGACCTCTGGCTCGTGCCCGCCGAGGGAGGCGAGGCCCGCCGCGCCACCTCGGTCGGCGCGCCGCCGCCCGGAGCGGTGGCGCAGGGCACCTACTTCAGGCCCGACGCCGAGATCGGCCAGGGCACCTGGACCGGCCCGGGCGCCTCCTACCGGTGGTCGCCGGACGGCCGCCTCGTCGCGGTCCACGCCGTCGATCGCCGGAACGTCAGGAAGGTCCCCTTCCCGCACTACCTCTTCGAGGAGCCCATCCTCAACTGGCTGCGGCGCCCGGCGCCCGGCGACGAGAACGAGGCCCGCCGCGTGGGGATCCTGGAGGTCGCGACCGGGAAGCTCGACTGGCTCGACCTCCCGGCGCCGACCTCCACGCTCGTGAACGCGATGGCCTGGTCGCCATCCGGGAAGCTCCTCGTGGACCGCGCGAGCGACACGAACGTCGACCGCTGGTTGCACGTGTTCGACCCGGCCGCGGGCGCCTTGAAGGAGGTCTGGCACGACCGGCGCGAGACGCGCATCTACACCGAGTTCGGCTCCGCGTGGGCGCCGGGCGGCGACCGCGTGCTCGTGATGGCCGACCTCGACGACCGCTACGGCCTCTACCTCCTGGACCTCGCGAGCGGGGAGCGCACGCTGCTGTCGCCGCCCACCTTCGACGTGGAGGGCTACCTCGCCGCCGTGCCCGCCACCGGCGACGTCTACTTCGCCTCGAACGAGCCCGTCCCCTCCGAGCGCCAGATCTGGCGGCTCCCCGCAGGCGGCGGCGCGCGCGTCCGCGTGAGCGCGCGGCCGGGCACGCACGCGGCGTTCCCGGCGCCGGACGGGAAGGCGGTCGCGCTCGTCTCGTCCGACGACGTCACGCCGCCGGAGCTCTGGCTCGCCTCGCCCGCGGGCGGGCCCGCCCGCCGGGTCACCACCTCCCAGCCGCCCGCGTTCGCGAAGGTGCCCTGGGTGAAGCCGCGGTACGCGAGCTTCCCGTCCCGGGACGGCGCCTACACGCTGCACGTGAGGGTCTACGAGCCGAGGGGCGTGCCGAAGGGGAAGGCCGCGCCGACCGTGCTCGGACCGGTCTACTCGAACACCGTGCGGAACCGCTGGGGCGGCCCCTGGGGCATTCTCCAGCAGCACCTCGCTATCGACCGCGGCTTCCGGGTCGTGCAGGTCGACGTCCGCGGCTCGACCGGCTACGGGCGCGCGTTCCGCGAGGCGTTCCTGATGCGCTGGGGGCAGGGCGACCTCGACGACCTCGAGGACGCGGTCCGCTGGCTCGGGAGGCAGCCCGGCGTCGATCCGGGGCGGATCGGCATCTTCGGCTCGTCCTACGGCGGGACGCTCACGATCTACTCGCTCTTCAAGAAGCCCGGCCTCTTCGCCGCGGGCGTCGCGGGCGCGGCAGCGGTCGACCCGCGCTGGTTCGGCTCCGACGACGTCGCCATCGCGCGCACGCCGGGGACGCACCCCGACGCGTTCACGAAGGGCGCCGCGATCCCGTACGCCGCAGGCCTGAAGGACCCGCTCCTCATCGTGCACGGCATGGCCGACGACGTCGTGCCGTTCAAGACGATGGTCGACCTCGTCGAGCACCTCGAGCGGAGCGGCAAGGACTTCGAGCTCGCGATCGGGCCGTCGGCCACCCACCGCTGGGTCGCCGGGCCCGACGCGCGGTACCTCGTGGGGCGTCTCGTGGAGTTCCTCGAACGGAACCTCAAGCCCGCCCGCGCGCGCTGATAGCGTGAGGGCATGAACCGCCCCACCTTCGCGGTGTTCATCGCGACGAGCGCCGACGGCTTCATCGCCCGGCCGGACGGGCGCCTCGACTGGCTCGAGCCGTTCCAGACGCCGGGCGAGGACCACGGCTACGCCGCGTTCGCGGCCTCGGTCGACGCGCTCGTCATCGGCCGCAAGACATACGACACCGCGCTCGCGTTCCCGGAGTGGCCCTACGCCGGGAAGAAGGTCGTGGTCTGGACGCGCGGGGAGGACGCGCCGGAGCACGGCGCCCGCTTCCTCTCGGCGGAGCCCGCCGCGCTCGCGGCGACGCTCGCGGCCGAGGGGGTCCGGCGGGTCTACCTCGACGGCGGCCGGACCATCTCGGCCTTCCTCGCGGCGGACCTCGTGGACGAGCTCACGGTCTCGGTCGTCCCGCGCATCCTCGGCGACGGCATACCGCTCTTCCGGCCGCCGCTCCCGGACCTCGCGCTCACGCTGCTCGAGGCGAGGGCGTACCCGAACGGCCTCGTGCAGCTGCGCTGGAAGCGGGCGCGGCCGTGACGCCCGCCGAGCACGCGGCGTTCACCGGGGCGGTCGAGGCGCGCCTCGCGGCCGACCCGGACGTGCTCGGCCTCGTGGGGCTCGGCTCGACCTCGGGCGAGCCGCCGCTCCCGGACGAGGTCTCCGACCACGACCTCTGGCTCGTCACCCGGCCCGGGACGCAGGAGCGGTTCCGGACCGACCTCGGGTGGCTGCCCGACGCGGGGGCGATCGCGCTCCGCTACCGCGAGACCGCGCACGGCGTGAAGGCGCTCTACGCGAGCGGGCACCTCGTGGAGCTCGCGGTCTTCGACCCCGACGAGCTCGGCGTGGCGCGCGTGAACCGCCACCGGGTGCTCCTCGATCGGTGCGGGCTCGTCGAGCGGCTCGCCCGGCTGCGGGCCGCGACGCTCGCGGCCGCGCCGCCGCCTCCCGACGAGCGCTGGGAGGCGGGGCAGCTCCTCACGAAGCTCGTCGTCGGCGCGGGCCGGGCCGCGCGCGGCGAGGTTCTCTCCGGCCACGCGCTCGTGCGGAGCGGCGCGGTCGGGCACCTCGTGACGCTCGCCCGGGCGCGGCTCGCCCCGGAGCGCCGGGCGCTCCTCGACGACCTCGATCCCGCGCGCCGGCTCGAGCGGGCGCTGCCCGAGCTCGCCGCGGAGGTGGAGCGGGCGGTGCGGCTCCCGGTGCTGGACGCGGCCCGCGCGCTCCTCGCGATCGTGGCGCGGGAGCGGCCCGACCTCGTGAGCGCGCCCGCGCGGGCGGCCGTGGAGGCCGCGCTCGGGCAGGCGCGGGGGCTGCGGCGGGGATGAGGGGCGAGGCGGCGCTACGCGTGTGCCTCGGTCGCGTTCACCTGGTGGAGGAACTTGCCGAGCGCGGTGTCGGTGCGGCCGATGTGCTCGCGCAGCCAGCCGCCGACGAAGCGGTTGAGCTCGATGGTGACGGTCGGGGTGGCGCCGTCCTTGTCGAAGGCGGCCTTGAGCTCGCCGAACCGCTTCACGAAGTCGGCGTGGGCCTGCCGGTGCTTCGCGAGGTCCGGGTACCGGTACTGCGTCATCATCTTCTCCTCGGCGGCGAAGTGATCGACGACGTACTGCGCGAGGAAGCCGATGAGCTTCTCGATCTCGCCCTTGCCCTGGTTCTTGAGCATGGACTCGAGGAGCGTGTTCACGCGGCGGAAGAGCTCCTGGTGCTGCTCGTCGATGAGCTTCACGCCGACGGCGAGGGACCTGTCCCACTGCAGGGCCATGTTCGGTCTCCGGGGGCCTGGTGCGGGGACGGGAGGGGTTCCCGCGCCGCGCCGGCCGCTGCGGGCGGCTCGTGGTGCAAGGGCGCGGCCCGGGCTCGCACGCGAAGATCCGCCGTCACGCGGCGGGGTTGACGCACACGGCTCGGGGCCGTACCGAGGGTCGACCGGCACCCGTGTCCCGACCACCCCGCAGGCGCTCAGCCCGCGAAGCGGCGCAGGTAGTCCTCGAGCGCGACCTCGGGGCCCACGTCGCGCCTCGCGCGCTCGGACAGGTACCACTTGTGCTCGAGCAGCTGGCAGTAGAGCTCCGCGGGCTCGCCCCGGCGCCCGAGCGGCGCGAGCCGGCGCGCCAAGGGCTGGTAGCGCTCGGTGAGCCAGCGGTACGCCGCCACCGAGAGCGGCACGCTGCGGTTCTCGGCCCGGACGAGCGTGGCGCGCAGCTCCTGGATCTCGTTCACCATGAGCGCCGCCTGCCGGTCCTCGGCGACGAGGCCGGTGAGGGCGTGCAGGAGGTGCCGGTGGTAGTCGCGGTCGGTGACGATGGTCCGCATCCGCAGGCGGCTGCCGTCGCCCACCGCGTCGAGCTTCACCTCGCCGACCGTGAACCCGAGCGCGTTCAGGGTCCTGATCCGGTCGTGGATGCGCCAGCTCTCGCCGGCCGCGACCGTCTCCACCCGGCCGATCTCGTTCCAGAGCCGCTCGTAGCGGGCGCGGATCTCGGCGCCGGTGCCCTCGGCGCCCGCCGGGGCGGGCAGGCCCAGCATCGCGGCGACGTCGAGGAGGTCGCCCGTCACGTTCTGCTCGAGGAGCTCGAGGTCGTGGCGGCGCTGCCCGTCGGAGAGCGCCTCGTGCATCTCGGCGGTCTCGGCGTCGACGAGGTAGGCCTGCAGCTCGCCGGCGTCGCGGCGGAAGAGGGTGTTCGAGAGCGAGCAGTCGCCCCAGAAGAAGCCGGCGAGGTGGAGCCGCACGAGGAGCCCGGCGATCGCGTCGAGGAGTCGGGCTCGGTAGGGCGCGAGGCCGTCGGAGCCGAAGAGCGTGCGGTAGGGCAGGGAGTGGTCGAGGAAGCGCGTGATGAGCACGCTCGCCTCGCCGTCCGGCGTCGCGACGCGGGCGTGGCCCGCGGCCACGACCGCGGGCAGCTCCCGGTCCTCGAGCCAGCGGAGCGCGCCGTACTCGCGCTCGCCGACGGCGGGCGGCAGCTCCTTCAACGCGTAGAGCGTCCGGTCGTACTGGACGAAGACGACCTCGTGCCGCGAGATGCCGCGCTGGACCTCGACGAGGCGCGGGCAGCGACCCGGCCAGGCCGCGGCGGGCGCGTCCCACGGGAGGTCGAGGAAGTCGGGGTGGCCGGGTCGGACCTGCAGGGAGAGCAGGCCCAGCTTCGAGGTCAACGGGCGCCCTGCCGGTGCAGGAAGTCGGCGAGCGCGCGGTCCTTCTCGCCGATGTGGAGGGACAGCCAGCCCCGCATCATCGCCTCGACGTCGCCGAGGAGCGCCTCCGAGCCGCCGTCCCGCTCGTAGACGGCGACCACCTCGTCGAGCCGGCGGCGGATCCGCTCGTGCAGGCCGACGTGGAACTCGCGCTCGGGGTAGGCGTGCTCGCGCATGAGGGCCTCCTCGGCCTCGAAGTGCTCGCGCACGTACCCCCGGAGGAAGCGGATGGCGTCGGCCACGGCGGCGGCGCCCTGCTGGCGCTGGATGGCCTGGATGAGCCGGTCGGCGCAGGCGTACAGGGAGCGGTGCTGCCGGTCGATCTCGGCGTGCCCGGTCTCGAGGGCGGGATCCCACGTCGTCTCTCGCGATGCGGTCGTCTCCATGCGGCGTCGGTCCTCTCTCCCCGCGCAGCCTAACAGGCCCGTGGCCGGACGCCACCCTGCTGGGGTGTGGGATTTCGTCCCGCGGCCGGGGGCGGAGGGCGATAGATTGCCCCGCCGCGTCACGCGGCTCCACCCGC
The DNA here is from genome assembly GCA_047602405.1 of Anaeromyxobacteraceae bacterium. Lineage (GTDB taxonomy): Bacteria > Myxococcota > Myxococcia > Myxococcales > Anaeromyxobacteraceae > Anaeromyxobacter. Next base: position 2,376,540 of record JASGHJ010000002.1, on the reverse strand, counting down.
GGTCTCCGTGAACGTGTCACCCCTCGGTCAACCTGGAGCCCACGCCAAAATGGCCCGAACCCCGCTCGTCCTCCTCGCCCTCGTCGCCACCATGCCCGCCTTCGCCGCCGACTCTCAAAGAGCGCAGAACCGGTCGGAGATCCCCGACAAGTACAAGTGGAACCTCTCGGAGCTCTACCGCACCGAGGGCGACTGGGCCGCGGCGCGCGACGCGCTCGCGAAGAAGGTCCCGGACCTCGCCCGCTTCCAGGGGAAGCTCGGCGCGTCCGCCGGCTCGATGTTCGAGGCCCTCGACGCGATCTGGAAGGCCCAGCTCGAGCTCGAGCGGCTCTACGTCTACGCCTCCTCGCGCTCCGACGAGGACACCCGCGCCTCCGGGCCGCTCGAGATGCGGCAGGGCGCCGAGCAGCTCTTCACCGACCTCTCCTCGGCCACCTCCTGGCTCCAGCCCGAGATCCTGACGCTCGACCCGGCGAAGGTGCAGGGGTTCCTGAAGGAGGAGAAGCGGCTCGCCCCCTGGCGCTTCTTCCTCGAGGACACGCTCCGCATGAAGCCGCACACGCTCTCCGCCCAGGAGGAGCGGCTCGTCGCGGAGGCGGGTGACCTCTCGAGCGCGGGCTCGAACGCGTACGGCCTCCTCGCGAACGCCGACCTCCCCTGGCCGACCGTGAAGCTCTCCGACGGCAAGGAGATCCGGCTCGACCAGTCCGCGTACGGCCTGTACCGCCAGTCCCGCAACCCGGCCGACCGGGAGATCGTGTTCAAGGCCTTCTTCGGCGCGCTCAAGCAGTACGAGCGCACCGTGGGCGCGAACCTCTTCGCGACCGTGAAGGCCCAGGGCTTCACGCGCAAGGCGCGGCACTACGCCTCCAACCTCGAGGCGTCGCTCTTCCCGAACGCGATCCCGACCTCGGTCTACACGCAGCTCGTCGCCGACGTGCGCCGGAGCCTGCCGACGCTCCACCGCTACCTCGCGCTGCGCAAGCGCATGCTCGGCCTCGAGAAGCTCCGCTACCAGGACATCTACGTGCCGATGGTCGCCTCGGTGGACCTCAAGTTCGAGCCGGACCAGGCGCGCGCCATCACGCTCGCGGCGGTGGCCCCGCTCGGCAAGAAGTACAAGGACGGCCTCGCGAAGGGCTTCGAGAGCGGCTGGACCGACTACCTGCCCTCGACCGGCAAGCGCTCCGGCGCGTACTCGACGGGCGTCTACGGCGTCCACCCGTACCAGCTCCTCAACTTCAACGGACAGTACGACGACCTCTCCACGCTCGCGCACGAGTCGGGCCACTCGATGCACACCGCGCTCGCGTACGAGGCGCAGCCGTACCCGACCTCGGGCTACGCGCTCTTCGTCGCCGAGGTCGCGTCGACGCTGAACGAGAACCTGCTCCTCCACCACATGCTGGGGCAGACGAAGGACGACGCGACCCGGCTGGCGCTCCTCGGGAACTACCTCGACGGCGCGCGCGGCACGCTCTTCCGCCAGACGCAGTTCGCCGACTTCGAGCTCGCGATGCACCAGAAGGCGGAGAAGGGCGAGACGCTGACGGGCGAGAACCTCTCGAAGCTCTACCTCGACACCGTGCGCGCCTACTACGGGCACGACAAGGGCGTCTGCCAGGTGGACGACCTGCTCGCGATCGAGTGGGCCTTCATCCCCCACTTCCACCGGCCCTTCTACGTCTACCAGTACTCGACGAGCTTCGTGGCCTCGACCGCGCTCGCCCGCGGCATCCGCGAGGAGGCGGCGGCGGGGAAGGGCACCGCGAAGCGCGACGCGTACCTGAAGATGCTCGCGTCCGGCGGGAACGATTATCCGATCGAGCTCCTCAAGAAGGCCGGGGTGGACATGACCACCTCGAAGCCCTTCGACGCGACCATCGCCGAGATGAACGCGACGATGGACGAGATGGAGAAGATCCTCGCCCGGATGGACAAGGCGAAGAAGAAGTAACTGCCAGTACGGCAGGGCGCGCGCCGGTCCGGAGGGAGTCGCGGCAACCCCGCGACTATTCTTTCGGAAACCGAAGGAGATCCAAGTCCTCCAGGTAGTCCTTTCGCGAAACTCCAGTCGGGACCCGGGCTTGGTTCTTCCGAGGGGTGGGAGGCCGTCACCTTGACGCGCACCGTCACCCGGGTCGATAAGGACGCCGCGCAGGCACTCACGCCTGCCCGCTGGAGACCGCCGTGAACACGCTGCTCGCCGTGCTGAACCGCTTCGCCGCCGCCTTCCACATCGCCTCGCAGGCGCGCCTGCGCGCGCCGCTGTCCGCGTTCCTGAATCACGAGGAGCGCGGCGGGCCGGCGCCGCTGTAATCCCGCTCAGCCCAGCACGTCCATCACGAGCCGCTCCGCCTGATCGGCGGCGCGGAGGGTGGCGAGGTTCGCCTCGTAGGCGCGCTTCGCGGCTTGCTGGTTGAGGAGCTCGCGGGTGAGGTCCACCGTGCCCGCGAGCGCCGCGTCGGAGGCGAGCTCGCCGGGGGTGACGTGCGCCTGCACACCGCCCTGGGGGAGCGCCTCGGCGTGCACCTCGACCGGCGTGTAGCCCTCGGACTCGACGTTCGCGACGTTCTGCGCGGAGGCGTCGAGGCGGGTGCTCGCGGCCACGAGGCCGGACAGGGCGATGGCGGAGGTCGAGCTCATGCCCGGCCATCGGCACGGGCGGTCCACGCGATAAGGGCGCCCCCTCACCCCGGCCCACGCCCCCGGCCAGGCTGGGGAGAGGGAGGTGCGAGCCTAGCGGGGCAAGAAGCGCAGCTCCGACTCGTTGCCCGGCCGCTTCCCGCGCTTCCCGTGGTACTCCGCGCGGATGGCCGCGAGGTCGGCGGCCTCGTCCCCGGTCATCGGCAGGTACCGGTGCAGCCCGATGACCTTCTCGCCCCAGTCGATGTAGGCGAGGCCCACCGGGACCTTCGCGGCGAGTGCGAGGTGCCAGAACCCGCTCTTCAGGTGGTCGGTGTGCTTGCGAGTGCCCTCGGGTGCGAGGGCCAGCCACAGCCAGTCGCGCTCCTCGAACTCCCGCACGAGCCCGGCGATGAAGCCGGTGCGCTCGCGGCGGTTCACCGGGATGCCGCCCATCCAGCGGAACATCGCGCCGAACGGGCCGAGGAAGAGCGAGTCCTTCCCCATCCAGCGCAGGGGCAGGGCGATCGCGAGCTTCGCGAGGTAGCCGACCGGGAAGTCCCAGTTCGAGGTGTGCGGGTAGACGATGATGATGCCCTTCGGGCCGTCGGGGAGCGTGACGTCGAGCCGCCACCCGAGGAGCCGCAGCACGGCGCGCCCGAGCGCGGCGCGGAGCGATCCGGTGCGCGGGTGCGGGTAGGGGGCGGTGGCCATGCGGCGACTCTATCGCGACCGCACCCACACCGCACGACGCGGCCGCTCCGTTCACGCACCGTGTGCACGTGGAGGGGAGGTGCCGCGGCGGAGCACCGCTCCTCACGACCCCGATCACGGGACTCCAAGTCCCGTGATCGAGGGGCCACGATCGGCCGCAAGACCGCGGGTTCCAGCGGTCCCCGGTCGCCTCTTCGAGCAGCGGAGTCCGCCATGACGTTCGTCACCGTCCTCGCAGTCGTCCTCGCCACCGGCGGCGTGCAGCCGCCCGACGCGGGGGAGCTGTCCACGCCTCGCGGCGCCGCGCGCTCGTACCTGACCGCGCTCCTCGCCGGCGACGCCGAGGGCGCGCTCGCGATGGTGGCGCCGTGCTCCGAGGACGCGCGGAAGGCCGTCGCGGGCTCCGCCGCGATCTACGGCGCGCTCCGCCGGCTCGACCGGAGCCTCTCGGTCGCGCTCGACGCGGGCGCCGAGCCCTCCGACCGCCTCGCCCTGCAGCTGCAGCGGGTCGACACCGCCTGGCTGGTCGTCGCGGGCGACCGCGCGGTGCTGCGCTTCGCGGTGGGCGAGCCGATGGTGCTCCGCCGGACCGAGGCCGGCTGGCGGATCTGGCCGAAGGAGCGCGCGCCGGGCGAGCCCAGCGGCGACGAGCTCTTCCGCCTGGGCCGCGCGTTCGCCGGTGCGGCCCGCGAGGTCGCCGACGGCCTCGCCGGCGGCGGCGTGGCGCGCCTGCTCGAGGGCGTGAAGCGGGCGAGCGCGTCCGCGGTCGACCGGGCCATCGTGGCCCTCTGAGGCGGTCGCGCGTGGCGCGCCCGATCGCCGCACCTGTTCACGCTTTTCGAGGGACGCTGAAGCGCCCGCCGCGCTGCGTCATGCTGTCCAGGTCCAGGCTCGAACGGGCCCTTCGGGCCGATGCCCTGCGTGGGATCCCGTGCTACAAGCGGCCCACACGCGCACGCACCCGGGGGCTCTCGGATGGCAGCAGTCGTCCTGAAGAACGTCCAGAAGCGGTTCGGTCAGGTCAGCGTCATCGAGGGGCTCGACCTCGAGATCAAGGACAAGGAGTTCATGGTCCTCGTCGGCCCCTCGGGCTGCGGGAAGTCCACCGCGCTCCGCATGGTGGCCGGGCTCGAGGACGCGACCGGCGGCACCATCTCCATCGGCGACAAGGTCGTGAACGAGGTCCCGCCGAAGGACCGCGACATCGCGATGGTGTTCCAGAGCTACGCGCTCTACCCGCACATGACGGTGCGGGAGAACCTCGAGTTCGGCCTGCGCATCCGGAAGACCCCGCAGGCGGAGATGGACCGGCTCGTCGACGAGGCCGCGCAGATCCTCGCCATCGACCAGCTCCTCACCCGCAAGCCCAAGGAGCTCTCCGGCGGCCAGCGCCAGCGGGTCGCCCTCGGCCGCGCCATCGTGCGCAAGCCCGCGGTCTTCCTGTTCGACGAGCCGCTCTCGAATCTCGACGCCAAGCTGCGCGTCCAGATGAGGGCGGAGATCAAGAAGCTCCAGGCCCGCCTGGAGGTCACGAGCATCTACGTCACGCACGACCAGATCGAGGCGATGACCATGGGGCACCGCATCGCGGTGCTCCACGCCGGGAAGCTCCAGCAGGTGGGCACGCCCCTCGAGGTGTACGAGCACCCGGCGAACCTGTTCGTCGCGGCGTTCATCGGCTCGCCGCCCATGAACTTCGTGAACGGGGTGATCGAGGGCGGCGCCATCGCGGCCGCCGGCGTGCGGATCCCGTTCCCGCGCGCCACCGCCGCGGCGCTCGCCGGCCGGGCCGGCGCGAAGGTCGTGGTGGGCGTGCGGCCCGAGAACGTGCTGCCCGAGGGCCGGAGCGGCCGGGGCGGGCCGACGGTCACCGTGCCGGTCACGGTCGAGATCGCGGAGCCCCTCGGCGATGAGGTGGTGGTCCACGCGAAGGCCGGCGAGGACGCGCTCGTCTTCAAGCAGGACCCGCACCGCCCGGCGCCCATCGGCGCGAAGCTCGAGGTGAAGCTCGAGCTCGACGCGCTGCACCTGTTCGACGCGGAGAGCCAGGCCCGCATCGGCGACTGATCGAATTCCGCCCGCCCCGAGCCCGTCGAAGGGCGGATCGAGTCTTCACCACGGAACCCGGAGCACGAACGCCATGAAGAAGCTCGCCCTCGCAGTGCTCGGCCTCGCCCTCGCCGGCGTCGCCTCGGCGCAGGACCTCGTCGTGTGGCACGCCTACCGCGGCGCGGAGAAGACCGCGTTCGAGAAGGTGGTCGCGACCTACAACGCGAAGCCGACCACGAAGGTGAAGGTCTCGCCGCTCGCGGTGCCGTTCGACGCCTTCGCCGACAAGATCTCGGCGGCCGTGCCGCGCGGGAAGGGGCCGGACGTCTTCATCTACGCGCAGGACCGGATGGGCGGCTGGATCGCGGCGGGCAACACGGTGGAGCCCATCGACTTCTACGTGGACGACGCCGTGAAGGGGAAGTTCATCCCCACCACCGTCCAGGCGCTGACCTACCGCGGGAGCCTGTGGGCGCTGCCGTTCAACTACAAGGTCATCACGATGCTCTACAACAAGAAGCTCGTGAAGACGCCGCCGGCCACCACGGCGGATTTCGTGAAGGTGGGCAAGGAGCTCACGAACAAGGCGGCGGGCCGCTTCGGCCTCGCCTGGGCGTACGGCGACTTCTACTACGCGGCCTCGATGATCAACGGCTTCGGCGGCGCGGTCTTCGGCCCCGGCGCGCAGCCGACGATGGACGCCGCGCCGAACGTGAAGGCGATGCAGCTCCTCGTCGACTGGACGAAGGCCGGCTTCATGCCCGCGGAGCCCTCGGTCGCGCTCATCACCGCGCTCGTCAACGAGGGCAAGGCCGGCATCGTCTTCACCGGGCCCTGGTTCCTGGGCGAGGTCTCGAAGGACATCGACTACGGGCTCGCCCCGCTGCCCAAGATCACCGAGGCCGGCGGCCAGCCGATGCGGCCCTGGATGACGGTCGAGGGCGCGTTCGTGACGGCGCCCTGCAAGCAGAAGGAGGCCGCCTTCGAGTTCGTGAAGTTCATCACCGACGTCGAGGCCGCGAAGATCATGGCGCTCGAGGGGCGGCAGACGCCCGCGGTGAAGGCGGTCTACGACGACGCGGCCGTGAAGAACGACTGGGTGCTCTCCGCGTTCCGCAAGCAGGTGGACGTGGCGGTGCCGATGCCCAACCTGCCCGAGATGACGATGATGTGGAGCCCGGCCACGACCGCGCTCAACAAGATCATCGCCGGCGGCACCGCGCCGAAGGACGCCCTCGGCACCGCGCAGAAGGCGATCGAGAAGGACGTCGCCACGCTCCACAAGAAGTAGGTCCGGCGTTCCCGTCCGTCCCGGGCTCGGGGACGGACGGGCCAGGAGGCTTCCTTGGCCAGCTCACCGGTGACGGCCCGTCCGTCCGGTCCCTCCGAACCCGCTCGTCCCGAGCGCAGCGGCGAAGCCGCGAAGTCGAGGGACGACCGCACCGCCTACGCCCGCCTCCTCTGGGGCGTCGCCCTAGGGCTGCTCGTCGCCGTGGGCGGTGGCGCGCTCCTGCTCCGGGGCGCCCACGCCCAGCTCGACCGCGACGCCGACACCCGGCGCGCCATCGTCTCCCTCGGCGCGCTCTCGGAGCTCGCCGCCCGCACCGGCGACGACGGCGAGAAGCTCCGCGCCGCCGTCGACGGCTGGCAGAAGGCCCAGCCACCCGGCACCCACGCGCGCATCGTGCTCCTCTCCGGGGCCCACCTCGAGGCCTCCACCGCGCCCGGCGACGTGGGCGACCAGGCGGCGCCGCGCCGGCTCTCGAGGGACGAGAAGGCCACCTACGACCGCGCGCAGCGCCTCAAGGGCTCGGTGAACGCCAACCGCGAGGGCGGAGCGGTGCAGCGGGAGCTCGAGGTCGACGTGGGCGCCGGGGGGAGCCGCTCGCTCGCGTCGCCGCTCGAGCGCGACGGCGACGTGGCCGGCATGGTCGAGCTCACGACCGCGCCGTACCCGGCGCAGCCGCCGGCGTCGCCGGTGGCGGCCCTCGTGGCCATCCTCGCCGGCGTCGCCGCCTTCGCCGTCGCGGGCCGCTTCGTCCGGGGCCGCTGGCCGCTCGTCGCGACCGCGGTCGCGTGCTTCGCGCTCGCCGCCCTCGGCCACGCGTTCGCGGCGCGCGGCGCGCTCGCCGCCGCCGGCGAGGCCGCGCAGGGGCGCATCGCGGTGCAGGCGCAGGGCGCCGGGGCCGAGATCACCGGGCTGCTCCAGGCGGCCGGGGTCGCGGTCGAGCCGCCGCTGAAGCCCGGCCTCTGGGACCGGGACCTCATGCGCCAGCCGCGGGGCCTGTTGACCGGGGCCGGGCAGCTCGACCCGGCCGGCGCCGCCCGCGAGCTCGCGGGGCTCACGTCCGGCGGCGCCTCCACGCTGTGGGCCGCCGCCGTGACGGGCCTCGCGCTCCTCGCGTTCTTCGGCCTCGGCTTCGCCGCCTCGACCGGGAAGGCGCTGCGGGTCAACCGGCAGGCCTATGCGTACATCGCGCCCGCGATGATCGGGACGCTGGTCCTCGTCTTCTTCCCGTTCTTCTACGGCATCGCGCTGTCGTTCACCGAGCAGACGCTCACGAACCAGTCGAAGCCCTTCTCCGAGCTCTGGGTGGGCTTCAAGAACTACCTCGAGATCCTCGGCGACTTCTCGATCATCACGAAGGGCGCCGACGGCGCGCCGGTCTGGAACTACCTCAACTTCTACTGGACCTTCTTCTTCACGGTCGCCTGGACCGTGACGAACGTGACGTTCGGCGTCTCGTTCGGCCTGCTCCTCGCGCTCGTCCTCAACACGAAGGACCTCGCGCTCCGGCCCTTCTACCGGGTGGTGCTGATCCTCCCGTGGGCGATGCCGAACTACATCACCGCGCTCATCTGGAAGGGCATGTTCCACCGGCAGTTCGGGGTGGTGAACCAGGTCCTCGCGATGTTCGGGATCGCGCCGCTGAGCTGGTTCGAGACGCCGTTCACGAGCTTCCTCACCGCCTTCGCCACGAACGGCTGGCTCTCGTTCCCGTTCATGATGGTGGTGTCGCTCGGCGCCCTGCAGTCGATCCCGGCCGACCTCTACGAGGCCGCCCGGGTCGACGGCGCCACGCGCTGGCAGCAGTTCAAGGCCATCACGCTCCCGTCGCTGAGGCCCGCGCTCGTGCCCGCCGTGATCCTGTCGGTGGTGTGGACCTTCAACATGTTCAACATCATCTTCCTCGTGACCGGCGGCGAGCCGAACGGCGCGACCGAGATCCTGATCACGCAGGCGTACAAGTTCGCGTTCCAGAAGTACCAGTACGGCTACGCGGCGGCGTACGCGACGGTGATCTTCGGGATCCTGCTCGTCTACGGGAACTTCCAGAACCGGGTCACCCGCGCGACGGAGGGGATCTAGATGGCCACCTCGCGCCGCGAGGAGCGCACCCCGCACTGGGTCCTCCACACCTTCCTGATCCTGACGGTCCTCTACACGGTCTACCCGGTGCTCTGGGTCGTCTCGATCGCGTTCTCGGGCAAGCAGAGCCTCGCGATCGCGGATCTCCCGGCCGAGCCGGGCTTCCTCGACCGGCTCCGGGCGGTGATGCCCTGGCCGCAGGCCTGGTCGTTCTCGAACTTCACGTCCGTGATGGCCGACCAGCCCTTCGGACGCTGGATCGCGAACAGCGTCCTCATCGCCATCGCCTCGACGATCGTGGGCGTCGCGCTCGCCTGCACCGCGGCCTACGCCTTCAGCCGCTTCAAGTTCCCCGGCCGGCGCTTCGGGATGATGTCGTTCCTCGTCTCGCAGATGTTCCCGGGCGTGCTGACCCTCATCCCGCTCTACATCATCATCGTGCAGTGGCTCGGGCTCGGCTCCAGCCACTGGGGCCTCATCATCGTCTACTCGACGACCTCCATCCCGTTCTCGGTCTGGATGCTGAAGGGCTACTTCGACACCATCCCGAAGGAGCTCGAGGAGGCGGCGGTCATCGAGGGCGCGAGCGCCGGGAAGATCTTCTGGTCGGTGGTGCTGCCGCTCGCGAAGCCGGCAATCGCGATCACCGCGCTCTTCTCGTTCATGACCGCCTGGAACGAGTTCATCCTGGCCGCGACCTTCATGGACCAGGAGAGCATGTACACGGCGCCGGTCGGGCTGCGCTTCTTCGTGGGCGGCTTCCAGCAGCAGTGGGGCTACTTCGCGGCGGGCTCGATCATCGTGTCCCTGCCGATCATGGCCCTGTTCTTCTACCTGCAGAGTACCTGGTCTCCGGCCTCACCGCGGGGTCCGTGAAGGGGTAGGGGCGCCGCCGGCCTCCAGCGCCCGGGCCCGGTCGAGGAGCGCGGCGGCGTCCGCGGCGCTCCCCGCGGCGCGCAGGCGCTCCGCGCCCTCCCGCGCCTTCACGGCCGCCTCCGCGCGCCGGCCCTGCAGCTCGTAGAGCCGCACCAGCAGGCCCTGCACGGCCGCGTCGTCCGGGCGCTGCCGGACCGCGATCTCGAGGTGGCGCGCGGCCTCGGGGCCGTCGGCCCGCATCGCCGCGAGGTTCGCGAGCTCGAGGTGGGCGCCGAGCTGGCCCGGGTCGAGCGCGAGCGCCCGCTCGAGGTGAGGCTTCCCGTCGCCGGCGCGGTTCTGCCGGAGCAAGAATCGAGCCCAGCGTGTAGTGGCCGCCCGCGTGGTCAGGGCGGCGCCGGAGGAGCTCCTCGGCCTCCCGGGCGGCCTCGGGGAGGCGCCCCACCCGCAGGAGCGCCTCGGCGAGCAGCTGGCGGAGGTCGGCGGCGTCGGGCAAGAGCTGGAGGGCCTGGCGGAGCGGCTCGACGGAGCGCCCCTCCGGGCGGCCGCCCACGCGCACGGCGGCGTCGTCCTGGGCGTCGAACAGGCGCGCGAGCCCGCGCCAGAGCCAGGGATCGTCCGGGGCGGCGGAGAGCGCGCGCCGGTAGGCGGCCTCGGTCTCCCCGGGCGGCTCGGTCGCCCCGCGCGCGCGGAGCGCCTCGACGGCCGCGACCTGGGCGGCGTGGTCGAGCTGCGCCGTGAACGGCGGGCGGGAGAGGCGGTTCAGCACCTCGCGCGCGACGCGCGCCCGGTCGAACCCCGTGAACGCGAGGCGCGCCGCGCAGGCCTCGAACGGGAGCGGGGCGGGGACGCGGTCGGGGCGCAGGCCCGCCGGCAGCGCGGCGATGACCTCCGGGAGGAGCGCCGCGGCGAGCGCGTGGTTCCCCTCCGGCGTCAGGTGGGCGTGCTCCCAGAGCAGCGCTCCGCCCGCGAGCCCCTCGGGGTCGGCCGCGTCCACCGCCGCCTCCCCGTCCACGAGCGCGACCCCGTCGCCGGCGGCGCGGGCCACCTCCTGGGCGAGGGCGTTCTCGCGTGTGTCCGCGCGGAAGCGCAGGGTGTCGAGGTCGCGGGCGCGCGCGTAGAGGGCGCGCGCCGCGGCGCGATCGCCGAGGGCCCAGGTCGCCTCCGCCATCCGGTAGGCGAGCTCGGCGTGGCCGTCGTCGACGGCGGCGGCCTCGCGGAAGGCCGCGAGGGCCTCGGCCGCGCGGCCGGCCGCTGCCTCCGCCCCGCCGCGCGCGAAGGCCGCATCCCAGCGGGCGAGGTCGGCGGCCGCGAGCCCGGGCCGGTGGAGCGAGGCGAAAGGCGCGAAGCCCCGCAGCCGGGTGGACATCGTGCCGACGACGACACGCGCGCCTCCGTCCCGCGCGGCGCGGACGAGGTCGCGGAGGTTCGCCTCCCATGCGGCGTAGATGCTCGCCATGGTCGGATCGTCTGCCCGGACCTGCTGTCCGAGGAACATCTCCATGCCGCGCCAGGCCTCCGGGCTCGCCTCGCCGTGCGGGAGGAGCGCCGAGGCGAGGAGCTGGCCGATGCGCGTCGAGCGAAGGGCGACCGCGGTGCGGACGAGGCCGAGCGGTGGCTGCCGCCCGGTGAGCACGGTGCCGTTGCCGTAGGGGCCCACGACCTCGTTGTTGCCGGCGTAGACGACGACCACGTCGCCGCCGCGCCCGGCGAGGTCGCGGACGATCGGCAGGAGCGCGTGCGAGTTCACCGCGACCACGCCCGCGTTCACGACCTCCACCTTCGCGCCGGGCAGCGCGGCCTCCAGCATCGCCTGGAGGAAGCGCGCGACGCCGAAGGCGGGCTCCGGATCGCCCTGCGCCGCGGACTCGCCGACGACGAACACCCGCGCGGTGCGCGGGCCCTTCTCGCGCGGGAAGGCGAAGGCGCTCGGCCGCCGGGCGAGCGCCGGCGGGAAGAACTGCCTCGTGAAGTCCGGGTTCTCGCAGTACGAGGGGATCCCGGCCGTCTCGCAGGGCCGCGTGAACCCGGGCGCGAACCCGTAGCCGGCGAGGCGCAGCCCGCCTTCGAGGAGCGCGAGGGCGAGGAGCGGCAGGGCGACGGTGAAGAGCCGGAAGCCCCGAATCCGCGCGGGCGAGGGCGGGGCGGGAGGCGCGGCGGGCGCAGGCCGCGCCGGCCGGTGACGATCCGAGGGCGGCTTCTTGCGAGCCACGGCCTAGAACAGCGCGTAGATGAAGGGGGCGAGCGCGCTGCCCTTCGTGAGGACGATGAGAACGCCGAGGAGGAGGAGCACCACCACGATGGGCAGGATCCACCACTTCTTCTGCTCGCGGAGGAAGGCGAGGTACTCGCCGACGATGCGGATCTTGGACAAGCGGGCTCCCTGGAGACGGCCGCCACTCTAGTACATCTTGTCGAGCCGGGACGGCCGGTCCGGCGCGCGCCGGCTCCAGTAGGTCGGCGCGGCAGGATCGGGGCGGAGGTCGAGGAAGCGCTTCCCCGCGAGGCGGGCGAGGAGCGCGAGCGGCGTCACGGCCAGGAAGAAGACGATCGTGAGGAGCCCCCGGGAGACGACCCACCCGAGCGCGAGGGCGAGGGCCATCCAGGCGGTGTGGACCGGCCCGAGCACGAGCGGCGCGGCGAGGCCGAGGGTCAGGAGCGCGAGCCCGAGCGCGACGAGCGGCCTCCCCGGTGCGTGGCCGCGCCAGAGCAGCCACGCCCCGAGCCCGAGCACCACCGCGCCGACGAGCAGCCCGAACCGCCGCAGCGCGCGCGGGGACTGATCCAGGCCGGTGAGGCCGTCGCGCACGTCGTCAATCCAGCGCACGGGGCCCCCTCCGCTCGGTCTGTGGCAGCGCCGGCTGGTCCGCCTTCACGAGCAGGTGATCGCCGAGCACGAGGAGGTCCATCCCGGTGCTCATGAAGCAGCGCCACGCGTCGAGCGGCGACTCGACCGGCGGCTCGCCCCGCACGTTGAAGGAGGTGTTCACGAGCACCGGGCACCCGGTACGGGCCCCGAACCGCTCGAGGAGCGCGTGGAGGCGCGGGTTGTCCTCGCGCGAGACGGTCTGGACGCGCGCCGAGCCGTCCACGTGCGTGACCGCGGGGATCTCCGAGCGCGCCACCGAGAGGCGGTCGAGCCCCTCGCGCGCGGCCTCCTCCGCGGTGGGGACGCGCAGCCGGCTCGCCTTCACCTGCGCCACGAGGAGCATGTACGGGCTCGGCACGTCGAGGTCGAACCAGTCGGCGGCCCGCTCCGCCGGGACCGCCGGCGCGAACGGCCGGAAGCCCTCGCGGAACTTGATGGCGAGGTTGAGCCGGCGCTGCATGTCGGGGGCACGCGGGTCCGCCAGGATGGAGCGGTTCCCGAGCGCGCGGGGGCCGAACTCCATGCGCCCCTGGAACCAGCCCACGACCTGCCCCGCCTCGAGCGCCGCGGCGACGCGGTCGAGGAGGGCGCCCTCCGGGAGCCGCTCGTGCGGCAGCCCGCGCTCCCGCACGAACGCCGCGATCGCGTCGTCCGCGTGGGAGGGCCCGAGGAAGCCGCCCCGCATCCGGTCGCGGCCGCCCTTTGGCCGCGCCGGGACGCCGAGGTGGTGGTGCGCGGCCGCGAAGGCGGCCCCGAGCGCGCCGCCGGCGTCGCCCGCGGCGGGCTGGATCCAGAGCCGGTCGAACGTGCCGGCGCGCAGGAGCTTCCCGTTCGCGACGCAGTTGAGCGCGACCCCACCGGCGAGGCACAGGTCCCGCTCGCCGGTCTCCCTGCGGACGTGCGCGGCCATGCGCAGCACGATCTCCTCGGTCACCTCCTGCACCGAGCGGGCGAGGTCCAGCTCGCGCCGCGTGAGCGGGGCCTCGGGCCGGCGGGGCGGACCGCCGAAGAGCCGCTCGAAGCGGGCGTTCGTCATCGAGAGGCCGCCGAGGTAGCCGAAGTACGAGGTGTCGAGCCGGAAGGAGCCGTCGGGCTTGAGGTCGAGGAGGTGCTCCCGGATGGCGCGCGCGTAGCGCGGCTCGCCGTACGGGGCGAGCCCCATCAGCTTGTACTCGCCGGAGTTGACGCGGAACCCGCAGAAGGTCGTGAACGCCGAGTAGAGGAGCCCGAGCGAGTGGGGGAAGCGGAGCTCGGCCTGGAGCTCGACCTTGCCCTCCCGGCCGACGCCCCACGACGCGGTCGCCCACTCGCCCACGCCGTCGACGGTGAGGAAGGCGGCCCGGTCGAAGGGGGAGGGGAAGAAGGCAGAGGCCGCGTGGGAGAGGTGGTGCTCGGGGAACAGCACCGGGCCGCGGAAGCCGAGCGCCTGCTCCACCGCGTCGGGGACCCAGAGCTTCTCGCCGATCCAGACCGGGATGGCGGCGAGGAAGCCGGCGAGCCCCCGGGGCGCGACGGCGAGGTGGGTCTCGAGGATCCGCTCGAGCTTCAGGAACGGCTTGTCGTAGAAGGCGACCGCGTCGAGGTCACCGGCCACGAGGCCACCCTGGGCGAGGCAGGCCGCGATGGCGCGGGAGGGGAAGCGCGCGTCGTGCTTCACGCGGCTGAAGCGCTCCTCCTGCGCGGCCGCGACCGGCTCGCCGTCCACGAGCAGGCACGCCGCCGCGTCGTGGTAGTAGGCCGAGATGCCGAGGACGTTCATGGGGCGTCGAAGCGGACCGCCGCGCCGCGCACGATCCGGTCCCGCCCCTCGACGACGCTCGCGGTGATGCCGCCCTCGACCACCCGCCCCACGACGACCCGGGCGACGGTCGCGCCGTCCGGGCCGAGCACGCGGCCGATGCGGAGCGCGGCGAGGCCGGCCGCGGGGCCGGCAATCGTGACGAGATCGCCGGACACGTCGGCGACGGTCCACGCGCCGGCGGCTGCCGGGCGGGCCGCGTCCGGGCGGGGCAGCGCGCGCGGCGCGAGCGCCTCGGGCAGGGGCGCCGCGTTCGCCGCGGCGGAGGCGACGGAGGCGACGGCCGGGGTGGGCGCAGAGGCCGGGGCGACACCGCCCTCGGGCAGGAACGGGTCCGCGCCGTCGCCGTAGACGAACGGGACCCGCGCGAAGGCGCCGGTGCGCGCATCGTGCGCGCCGAGCACCTTCCGCTGGTCCACGCCGGGCGGCAGGAGCACGTCGATCACCCGCGGGTAGGCCTGGCCGGAGGGGGCGCCGCCGAACGCGTAGGCTTCGCGCACGCCGTTCACCGGCATGGTGAACGCGTCGAGCTCGCGCGCGTCGCGGAACCGGTCGAGCGCCCCGAAGCTCCGCTCCCAGCGGGCCCCGGAGACCTGGACCGACCAGCCCCACGACCGCTCCGGCGTGCCGCCGAGGGCGGCCGCGGGCAGCCGCACCACGAGCGTCCGGCCGCGGGTCAGGACCCCGTCCGGCACGACGACGCGCGCGGAATCCGGGCCGAGCGCCTCCTGGATGACCGCCCGCGCCGGGCCGGGCTGCGGGGTGAGGACGACGGCGTGCTCCCAGGTCCGGTTGCCGGCGAAGGCGACACGCCGCCCTGGGACGCAGGCCGAGGCGCCGGGCCGGGTGCGGTCGGTGTCGACGTAGACGTCCACGTTCTGGAGGTAGATGCCGTTCAGGAGATCGATGGAGGTGGAGTTCGTGCGCTGGGGCGCGTCGGGGCGGCGGATCGGCGCGCCGAGCGTCACCTCCAGGATGACGTCGTCGCCGTCGACGAGCACGGCGAAGCGGCGCAGGTCGAAGTCGCCGTCCTGGAACTGGGGATCGCCCGGCGGCTCGTAGGAGCCGGGGCCGTAGGCGTCGCCCGCCGGGTCGTCGAAGGAGACGACGAGGCGCGGGCCGGCCGTATCCTGCCCCGGGCCCGTCGAGGGGGCAGGGCCGGCGAGGAGGAGCGCGAGCAGGGCGGCGGATCGCACGGGGCGGTGCTCCGGGAAGAAGAAGAGCCGGCGGGAAGTCCCCGCCGGCTCCTCGCAGGCTACTCCGGTCCGAGGCGCTTACGGAACGGTGATGGCGGAGTTCTTGTTCGCGATGATGTTGATGGTGGCCGCCGTGAAGTCCGCCGCGCCCGAGGCCTTCGTCCCGGCGGTGACGCCGGTGGTGGCCGCGTTGCCGTTCGCGAGCTTGTACTCCACGCCGTTGAGCACGAAGATGAACTCGGCCGTGGCGCCGCTCTTCAGGAGGCCCGTGTGCTTGAAGGGCTTGCCCGCGCCCACGTAGTTCGAGAGCACGAAGGTGTACTTGCCGTCGCCGGCGGTGGCGTCGCCCTTCGTCCCGTCGTCGGCCAGGGTGACCTCACCCCACGCCCAGGAGGAGCCCTTCACCTTCACGGTGGCGGTGCTCCACGGGCCGTTCGTCGTGTCGAGCGCGTTCTTGTCGATGACGAGCCTGAGAATCGATCGTGCCGGAGGCCGGGATGTTCAGGCCCTGGGCGGTGACCTCACCGGTCGTCGTGGAGGACACGACGAAGGAGCCGTTCGTGCTGCTCGGCCAGATCCAGCCGTTGCCGAACGTGGTCTGGTAGTAGGCGTCCTGGAGGCCGTACGCGATCGTCGTCGAGCCGGTGGCCGGCTTCGCGACGAAGACCGTCGTGCCCCACTTGTAGTCGCCGGCCGTCGCGCCCGCGGGCTCGTGGCCGCCGCACTCCCACGGACCGTCGTCGTAGAGCTTCGCGAAGGGGCCGCCCCAGCTGTCGTCCACGGTCACGACGCGGGTCGTGGAGTTGTAGAGCATCTGACCCTTCCACTCCAGGTCATTGGCGCCGTAGAGCTTGTTGACGGAGTCGTCGACCGTGAAGTTCACGGCGACCGTGCCGGTGGGCTGCGCGAACGGGGTGCCCGTGCAGGTGTTCGTGTCGTTCTTGCTGTCGCTGCCGCACGCCGCGAGGGTGACGGCGGCGAGGGAGGCGAGGAGGAGCTTCTTCGTCATGATCGGACTCCTTGCTGCGGGGTAGCACGCCCGGACTGACCTGCCCGGACGCGGTCTTGCTGTGCATCACTCTCTACGGCTGGCAACCTCCCGCCGGCTCGGCCACCGTGATGGGGCCGACCGAGGTGGGGGTGTGGTAGGCGCCGCAGGCGCAGGCGCTGCCCTTCACCCACCTGTTCTCGCGGGCCTCCGGGCCGCACGCGTGGAGGTCGGTGTCCCAGCCGACCACGCCGTTGCCGGAGGTGTTGAGGTTGGACTTGTCCTTGTTGGTGGCCTCGTCGCCGAACACGTCGCGGCGGTAGACGAAGCCGTCGCCGTTCTGGTCCTCCACCTGGATGATGCGGGAGTTGCCGGGCCACTCCTCGCTGCCGGACCAGGGCTGGCCGCGCAGGCCCCAGGTGTACTTGTAGCCGAGGCGGAGCCGCTTCGCGGGGTCCCGGGGCACGTCGAAGTAGACCGTGTAGATGTTGTCGCCCGCGGTCTCGTCGCCGTTCGTGGCGTCGTCGTACATCTGGATCTGGTTCGGCGAGCTCGCGCCGACGAGCGTGTTGATCGCCGGGTCCTGGACCTCCGACTCCTGGTGGACCCAGCCGACGAAGTACATCGTCTTGCCCGGCTTGTCCTTCGCCCACTTGAACCGGTCGCCGATGCCGCAGTTGCCGTTGAGCGCGCCGGCGTTGAAGTCCACCGTGAACATCACCCGCAGGCGGTCCGGGTCCTTGCAGCCCTCGGGGCGGTAGAGCTGCGCCACCTGGCCGAGGAGCGTGTCGAAGGCGACGGAGTCCGTGTCGGTGCGGTCGTCGCCCGTGTAGTCCATCTGCGTGAGGCCGAGCCAGGTCGAGGAGAGCGCGCTCTCCTTCACGGTGAAGTCGGCGTTGTAGGTCGGGACCGTGAAGAAGTACGGGTCGGGGACGCTGATGCCGGGGTCGCCGGCCTTCATGCACCGCTCGACCATGCGGAGGAGGTCCTGGGTCGGCCCGGCGACGTCGAAGGCCGCGCGGATGTTCTCGCTCGCGCCGGCGAAGGCCTCCGGGCTGAGCGTCCCGAAGGACTTCCCCTGCGCGGAGAGGCGCGCCTCGACGATGAGGGTCTCCGTCATGGTGCGGGGAGAGGTCCACGGAGGTCGTGGTCTCCTCGCCGACCGACGGGACGATCGCCCGCGCCGCGAAGTTGCCGACCTGCAGCTGCATCCGGACCATCTTGTACTTCGAGGAGGCGAGCCGGACGTCGTAGACGGCGCCCTTCGCCGTGGCCTGGAACAGCACGTCGGACGTGAACGCCGCGCCCGCGGGGTCGAGCACCGTGAACTTCGAGGGGTCGATCCCCTTCAGGTTGTCGTTGCCGGTGAAGGTGCCGACGATCCGGGAGGCCGGCCGCTCGTACTCCTGGTGGGCGACGTTGGTGAACAGGTTCTCGAGCCCGCAACCCGAGAGGGCGAGGAGGGTGCAGAGGGCGGGGAGCGTGCGGTTCGTCATCACCAGGCCACCTCGAACGTCGCCTTCGAGCGCCAGACGTTCCAGACCATGTCGTAGTACGCGCGCTCGTCGCGGTTCAGGTTCTTGTGGAAGTACTCGAGCGAGTACGAGATCAGCGCGCCGCCGAACGCGTAGGAGAAGCCGGCCCGGGCGGTGTGGCGGGTCGTGGTCGTGTCGTAGAAGCCGCCCTCCTGGGTGCCGTTCCGCTTCGCCTCGTCCCACTTCGTGAACTCGTACCCGACGCTGGTCTTGAGCTCGTTCGTGGGCTGGAGCGTGAGCGACACGAACCCGAGGGCCGCCTTGCCCAGGTAGTCGTCGTCCGCGTTCGTCTTCATCCGCTTGTCGGAGTCGTGGACGTACTTCAGCTTGCCGTTGAGCACGGCGCCCTTCGGCAGGAGGTACTGGACGTTGAGGACCGACAGCCAGGTGGACCGGTCCTGCCACTGGGCGTAGACGCTGCGGGGATCCCGGCCGCGGTCGTAGACGTTCGCGTAGTCGGAGTCGGCGGTGAACGCCGTGGTGTCGGTGAAGCCGGACGTGTAGAGGAAGTCCGGGAACTGCTTCTTCACGTCGCGGTTCTGGGCGTTCGTGTTGTAGCCGATGAGGGTGCCCTCGAGGCTCGCCTTGAGGTTGCCCTTCACGTACTCGCCCACGAGCGTGCCGCCGGTCCAGCCGATCGCGGTCTCGTACCAGGGCTCGTCCCAGTCGACGAACTCGTTCGCCACGTTGAGGGTGGGGAGCTGGCCGCCGCGGGTGAAGCCGCCCGTGATGATGCCGTCGGTGAGGAGCACGTCCGCCTCGCGGCGGGAGCCCATGACCGCGTTGTACTCGGCGCCGATGTTGAAGTACTCGCCCTTGAGCGAGAGGCCGTTGTCCCAGGGGTCGAAGAGCTCGAAGTCGAGCTTGCCCGCGTAGCCGACCGAGGCGACCGCCTTGCCGGCGTCGTCCTGGCGGAAGACCACCGGCGAGAAGCCTTGACCGTTCGTGACGAGGTTCGTCGCGTAGGTCGGGTTGACGTAGTTGTTGGAGTACGCCACCAGGCCGGTGAGGTTGAGCTTGTCGTACCACTCCGGCTGGTAGGTGCCGTCGAGCGTCACGTTGACGCCGCGGAACCGGGTGTCGAGCGCCACGCCGTGGTCGGCGTTGCGGTCGGCGCGGGGCGCACCGGTGAGGAACGGGCTGTACTTGTCCGCCTCCCAGTCCTGCAGCCAGGTCGCGATGAGGCGGGTGCGGAGCTCGGAGGTGGTCTGGCTGTCGAACTTCGCCGCGAAGGCCCAGTCGGTGCCGTAGAGCGAGGCCTTCGGGTCGTTGTCCTTGAGGCCGGTCTGCCAGCCGGGGCCGGCCCACAGCTTCGGGGCCGCCATCGCCCCGACGGTGTAGGAGAGCTTCTTCGCGGAGAGCGCGTCACCCTCGAAGAAGAGGCCCGAGCCGTTGTCGCGGTCGATGTAGCGCGACTTGCCGATCGTCCACTCGTTCCACATCGAGTAGTCGGTCGAGCCGATGGTCACCCACCGCACCGTCGGGATCGGCGGCGCCATCCGGAAGAAGGCGCCGCGCAGCTTCATGTACGCGGCGTGGTTCATGCCGAGCGACTCGCCGGACGTGTCGGCGACGCCGGGCTTGAGATCGCCGTTCTCCCACCAGTCCTGCCAGATCATGCCCCAGCGGCTCTGGAGCCGGACGCCGGCCTGGACCTTCGGCCCGATCTTGCCCTTGATGTTGAGCTCGAACTCGGTGCAGGCGCCGTTCGAGCCGCCGATGTTGTCGACCCAGAACGGGTTCGAGAGCGACAGGCAGCCCTGGCTGTTGTCGTTCTTGTACATGTACTTCGTGTAGATCTTGCCGCTCATGTCGAAGTTCGAGGTGTCCGCGCGCGCCTGTCCGGCGAGCGCGAGCACCGCGACCGCGACGATGAGCCCCTTCCCCCAGTTGATCATCGGCGTCTCCACGTGCTGCGGGGCAATCACTTCGCGGCGCCCGGGTACACCATCGGGACCACGCACAGGTCCTCGGGCTTGGGCTCCTTCGTGTCGTGGTTCCACTTCGAGAGGATCTCCGACTGCTTCTGGCCCGGCGGCACGAGGATGTCCATGACCTGCGGGTCGTTGTCGTAGTCGGTGCCGCCGCCGAACCGGTGCTGGCCCTCGAACTCGTTCACCTTGCGGGTGAGGAGGTCGCCCTTGTCCGGGAAGCCCTCGTTCGACTGCATGAGGACCTGGTAGCCCCAGGCCGGCGTCGGGGCCGCGCCGAGATCCTTCTTGTCGACGACGGCGATGAGCGACTTGCCCGAGGCGCGGGTGATCTTCGGGACGATGATGTCCTTCTTGAGGGCCGCGGCCTTCTGGTCGATCTCCGAGTTCACGCGGGTCGGGCCCTGCGGCGAGATGATCACGCACTTCTCCCAGCCCTCGTCCGGCGCGAAGCGCACGTTGAAGCCGGGCAGCGACTGGGTGTGGCCGCTCCCCGCCTTGTGGTCGAGGTCGAGGTGGATCGCGGCCATCTGGACCGAGAAGCCGTTGCCGCCCCAGGCGGCGGAGTCCCACGGGTCGTCGATCTTCGACTTCACCGTCACGCGGAACTCGACCGTGTCCCCGTTGTCGACGACCTCGAACTCGGTGATGTCGAACGAGCCGGGCTTGTACACGGCGTCGGTCGGGTAGGTGTAGTTGCCCGGCCCGTTGTCGTCGCCGGCGGGGTCGGAGACCTTCACGACGGAGCCGGCGGACGCGCGGCTCGCGAGGAGCAAGGCGGCGGCGGCGAGGAGGGTGCGCAGGGTGGTCTTCATCTCGAGTCTCCTGGTTCAGTTGAGCGTGAGGTAGGCCCAGCCGCGCGCGGCGAGGTCGGGGAAGGCGAGCGCGCCCGCGGCGGGCGAGGGCGGGGTGGACAGCCCCTCCGCGAGGAGGACGGTCGGGGTGCCCTGGACGTTCAAGGTGAAGGCGCCGGTCGGGGCCTTCCCGAGGTTCGCGACGAAGAGGACCCGCTTCCCGTCGAGGGTCCGCACGAGCGCGAGCAGGCCGTCGCCGCCCCCGGTGGCGGAGGGCAGGGCGAGGTCGCCGCCGGCGAGCGCGGGGGTGGCCCTGCGCAGGGCGATGAGCCGCCGGTAGAGGTTCCAGAGGGAGCCGGGGTCCACCCGCTGCGCCGCGACGTCCACGCCGGCCGCCTCGTCCGCGCCCAGGTACCACGGGCTCCCGGTCGTGAAGCCGGCGTACGGGAGCGCCGCGTCCCAGCGCATCGGCGTCCGCTTGTCGCGGTCGTCCGACGAGGCCCCGCCCATCATCCCGAGCTCCTCGCCGTAGTACAGGAACGGCGGGCCGGGCTGCGCGAGCAGGATCGCGGCGCCGAGGCGCAGCGCGGCGGCCTCGCCGCCCACCTGGCGCGCGATCCGGACCTGGTCGTGGTTCGTGAGGAACGGGGCCTGGAAGTCGACGTGGCCCGGGAGCGCCGCGTTCGCGCGGCCGAGGGCGGCGGAGAGGTTGCCGGCGTTGCCGGAGGCGAGCCCCGAGACCGTCGCGGCGGCGGCGTCGAACGCGAAGACGGCCGAGAGCTCGTCGCCGGCGCCGCGGTAGAGGGCGGCGCGCTCGAGCGCGGTCCAGACCTCGCCGACCAGGAAGACGTCCGCGTGCTTCACCGCGAGTCGCGCGCGGAGCCGCTTCAGGAAGGCGTGCGTGGCGTCGCTGTCCGCCTGACCGGCGCCGGGCCCCGTCTCCACGAGGTAGCGCGCGGCGTCGAGCCGGAAGCCGTCGGCGCCGTGGTCGAGCCAGAACGTCATCGCCGAGACGAGGGCGTCCTCGACGGCGGGCGTGTCGAGCTTCAGGTCGGGCATGCTCGCCGTGAACACCCCGTAGTACCAGGCGCCGTTCTGCGGGTGCCACGTGCCGCTCGCCCCGTCCCAGGGCCGCTTCCAGCCGGGGTCGGTGGCGCTCCACTCGTACCAGTCCCGCCGGCCGCCGACGCCCTGCACCGAGTCGACGAACCAGGGGTGCTGGCTCGAGGTGTGGTTCGCGACGAAGTCGAGGATGACCTTGATCCCCCGGGCGTGCGCGGCGGCCGTGAGGGCGTCGAAGTCGGCGAGCGTGCCGTAGTCGGGCTCGACCTCGACGTAGTTCGTGACGTCGTAGCCGTGGTAGCTCGGCGAGGTCATGATCGGCATGAGCCAGAGCGCCTCCACGCCGAGGTCGGTCGAGGTGGACGGGTCGCCGTCGTTGAGCTGGTCGAGCCGCGCCGTGAGCCCCGCGAGATCGCCCCGGCCGTCGCCGTTCGAGTCGGCGAAGCTCCGGACGAAGACCTCGTAGAAAACGCGATCGCCCCACCTGCCGTCCTGAGGGTTCTGGCCCGAGAGCTTCTCGGCCTTTCCCCCGCAGGCGACGGTGACCGCCAGCATCGTCAGGATGGAGGCCCGAAACCCCATCCGGAGAAGCGACTGCGGCAACCATGTCCTCCCGAGCCGTGTCTCGCGATGCCGCAGGGAGGGCGACAGCGCGAGAATGACCCTGGTGTCGAACGCGTTTGGTTGTTTACCGCCGGGTCCGGATCTCCACAAGCCAACAAATCGACCAGCGGAGCGCGGAGACGACGCGTTCTCGAGGCTCGCGCGGTGTGATGCCGCAGCGTGTCGAAGTTGGTTGCCTGGGTCGCGAGCAACGAGGTGGTGGGGCGAGCCGCGCCGATCGACCGATGTACCTGAACGGGGCGGCGCGCCCGAGCCTCACCTCCTCGGTGCGGCGGGGCTCGAACGGGCGGCCCGAGCCCCGCGCGCTGCGGCGCAGCCGCGGGGGAGGTGAGACCCCCGGTTGCGTCGCGGCGGGAGAGGCTCTATGCCGGTGCCCGAAACCCCGACCGGAGCCCTGCATGACCCGCACCCGCATCGCCCTCGCCGTGATCGCGTCCGCGCTCGTCGCCTGCAGCGGAGGCGGCAAGAAGTCCGACGGCGGCACGCCGCCCGCCTCGAGCACCTTCACGATCCACTACCACCGCCCGGACGCCACCTACGCCGGCTGGACCGCCGAGGTCAGCGCGGGCTCCGCCAGCACGAGCGTCGCCTCCACCTCCACGGATGGCTGGGGCGCGGTCTACTCGCTCGAGCTCTCGCAGGGGGCGACGGCGCTCACCTTCACGCTGAAGAAGGGCGGCACCGCCGACGCGGGCGGCGCGCACACCATCGACGTCTCGGGGGACGCGCGGGTCGCGTACGTCGTGCAGGACTCGAACATCGTCGCGCCGGCGCAGCTCCCGGCGGTGCCGGGCGCGAACCAGGTCGCGCTGTACTACCTGCGCACCGACAAGGCCTACGGCGGCTGGGGGCTGCACGTCTGGGGTGACCAGGCCAAGAACACGCAGTGGAGCATCCCGGTGCAGCCGACCGGCGCCGCCGACGACACGTTCGGCGCCGGCTTCCTCGTCGACCTCACGAAGGACTCGCCGAACGGGAACTGCCCCGCCGGCCGGGTCTGCTTCATCATCCACAAGGGCGACACGAAGGACCCCGGCCCGGACATCACCGACTGGGATCCGACCGTCCAAGGCAACGTCATCTTCATGGTCACCGGGTCGCCGGCGATCTCGACGAAGCCGCGCAAGGCCGGCGTGGTCGAGCTCGCGGGGGCCGCGGCGCACCTCGTCGCGCCGGGCATCGTGCTCTGGAACGTCACCGACGCGTCCGCCACCCAGTTCGAGCTGCGCACCTCCGACACCGCCGCCGTGAAGGTCGCGGACGGCGCGGTCACCGGCGGCACCGCGGTGACGCTCACCCCGCGCACCGCCGCGGTCCCGCAGGCGATCCTCGACGCCGTGCCCCACCTCGCCGGCTTCAAGGCGTTCGACGTCGGCTGGGCAGGCGCCGCCGACGCGGCCGCGAAGGCCGCGCTCAAGGGGCAGCTCGTCGCGGTCGCGAAGAAGGCGGACGGGTCGCTCTTCCAGGCGACGAAGGTCCAGGCGCCGTTCGCGATCGACGCGCTCTACGCCAACGGCGAGCCGCTCGGGATCACCTGGGCGGGCGGCAACCCCACGCTCTCGCTCTGGGCCCCCACCGCCCAGGCGGTCACGCTCAAGATCTACTCGGCCGCGAAGGCCGAGGAGGAGTCGCACGACCTGACGGCGGACGCGAAGGGCGTCTGGTCGTACACCGGGACCGCGGCGCTGAAGGGCAAGTTCTACCGGTACGTCGTGAAGGTCTACCACTGGGAGACCGACGCCATCGAGACGCTCACGGTCACCGATCCGTACGCGGTGAGCCTCTCGACCGACTCGCTCTACTCGCAGCTCGTCGACCTCTCCGACGCGGCGTTGAAGCCCGCCGGCTGGGACGCGCTCGCGAAGCCCGCCCTCGCGGCGCCGGAGGACGTCGTCGTCTACGAGACGCACGTCCGCGACTTCAGCCAGTCCGACGCGACCGCGCCGGCGGCCGCGCGCGGCAAGTACCTCGGCTTCGTCACGCCGCAGGGCCAGGCGCAGTCGAACGGCCTCGCGTACCTGCAGGCGCTCGCGCAGGCGGGCCTCACCCACGCCCACCTCCTGCCGGTGTTCGACATCGCGACCGTGCTCGAGGACCCGGCGGCGCGGGTCGACGTGCCCGACACCTACGCGAAGCTCTGCACGGCGGTGCCGCCCTCGAACGCGGCCGAGACCGCGCTCTGCAACCAGTACAAGACCACCGCGATGACGATCTGGGAGGTCTTCCAGAGCCTCGCGGGCGACTCCGAGAGCCAGCAGGTGATCGCGAACCAGCTGCACCTCGTCGACGGGTTCAACTGGGGCTACGACCCGCTCCACTACGGCGTGCCGGAGGGCAGCTACGCCTCCACGGCCGAGGGGACCGCCCGCATCCTCGAGTTCCGCCAGATGGTGAAGGGGCTCTCGGACATCGGCCTCAGGACCGTGATGGACGTCGTCTACAACCACACCAACGCGTCCGGCCTCTCGCCGAAGTCGGTCCTCGACAAGGTCGTGCCCGGCTACTACCACCGCCGCGACGCCGACACCGGCTTCGTCCTCACCTCGAGCTGCTGCGCCAACACCGCGAGCGAGCACGCCATGATGCGGCGGCTCATGGTGGACACCATGGTGCGCTGGGCGCGCGACTACAAGGTCGACGGCTTCCGCTGGGATCTCATGGGGCTCCACATGAAGGCCGACGTCGTCGCGGCGCAGGCGGCGCTCCAGGCGCTCACGGTCGCCGCCGACGGCGTGGACGGCTCGAAGATCTACGTCTACGGCGAGGGCTGGGACATGGGCGAGGTGCAGGCCCAGGCCCGCGGCGTGAACGCCACCCAGCGCGCGATGGCCGGCACCGGCGTCGGCACCTTCAACGACCGGCTCCGCGACGCCGTCCGCGGCGGCGGCCCGTTCGACAACGCCACCGACGCCGGCGCCCCGCTCCGCAAGAACCAGGGCTTCGCGAGCGGCCTCTACACCGACCCGAACGACAAGGCCACCGCCGACACCGCGACCGACTGGAAGGCGAAGCTCCTGCTCTCGACCGACCTCATCAAGGTCGCGATGGCCGGCAACCTGAAGGACTTCATGCTCCTCCAGCGGGACGACCACGTGAACGTGGGCGGCACGGTGGGCTACAACGGCGCGCCGGCGGGCTACACGGCCGACCCGCAGGAGGCCATCAACTACGCCTCCGCGCACGACAACCAGACCCTCTTCGACATCCTCCAGTACAAGCTGCCCGCGGGGATGGCGATGGCGGACCGGGTGCGGATGTCCAACCTCGCCCTCGACACCGTCGCGCTCGGCCAGGGGATCCCGTTCTTCCACATGGCCGACGAGCTCCTCCGCTCGAAGTCGATGGAGCGGGACTCGTACGACTCGGGCGACTGGTTCAACCGCGTGGACTGGACGTTCCAGAAGAACGGCTGGAAGAGCGGGCTCCCCAACGCGGGCAAGGACCAGGCGAACTGGCCGCTCATCCAGACCCTGCTCGCCGACGCCTCGATCGCCCCGGCGCCCGCCGACATCGCGGCCGGGAAGCAGCACTTCGACGAGCTCCTCCGCCTGCGCAAGAGCTCGCCGCTCTTCCGCCTGCGCACCAAGGCCGACGTCATGACCCGCGTCGACTACCAGAACGGCGGCTCGGCGCAGGTGCCGGGCGTCGTCGTGCAGACCATCACCGACGGGACCTGCGCCGGCGCGGACCTCGACCCGACCCGCGAGGCCATCGTGGTCATCCTGAACGCCGACAAGGTCTCGCACACGATGACCGTGCCCGGCGCGAGCGGCTTCGCCCTCGCGGCCATCCAGGCGAACGGCGGCGACGCGGTGGTCAAGACGGCGACCGCGACCGGCACCTCGTTCACCGTGCCGGCCCGCACCACCGCGGTGTTCGAGAAGGCCCAGGCGGGCGCGCAGGGCGCCGGCCTGCCGTGCAACACCCGGACTGCCAACTAGATCGGAACGCCTCCCTCTCCCCCCGCGCCAGCGGGGGGAGAGGCCAGGTGAGGGGGCCGCCCGTCCGCGCGGCCCCCTTCGCGTTTCACGGGAAGGTGATCGGCCCGACCGAGTCCATGATCCGGGGATCCAGGCAGCCGTCCGTGTCGTTGCAGCTCACGGTGCCGCCGGCCATGTCGTACGGGTGCGCCGTCGCGAAGATCTTCCGGAACGACGCGCCGATGCCGTCGAAGTCCCAGGTCGCGATCCAGACCTTCACGCCGGTCCAGCTCGCGAGCCCGTAGGCGTTCCGGTTGTACGTGAACGTGACGGTCTTCGTGGCCGCGTCCGCCGACACCGAGGGCGCCGGGACGTTGCCGCCGTACGCGTCCGCGGTCGCGTCCGTCGAGCTGTACATCGCGTTCGACCAGCCGTAGGTGAACTGCGCGTACCGCCAGGTGAAGCCGGCCGGCGCGCTCGCGTTCAGCTTCGGCAGCGCCGTCTTGCCCGCCTGCCCGGGCACCTGGAAGTAGACGTTGAAGGCGACGTGGTCGAACCCGAGCGAGGGGTTCCAGACCGTCGTCCAGTCCGCCATCCGGACCTTGAGCTTCAGGGTCGTGACCCCGACCTCGGCGGTGACGTGCGCGACGTCCATCTGCGAGCCGAAGGTGGTGTCGGTCGGGTAGAGGTACGTCCCGCCCGGCCCCTTGTCGTCGCCGGTCGCGTCGTCCACCTCGAGCACGCTGCCCACGAACACGACGCTCGTCGTGAACTGGTAGCGCGGCGAGGAGACCTTCGCGGCCGCGGAGTAGAAGGCCACCGAGTGCTTCTCGACCCCGACCGGGAAGAGCGACACGGGGAGGGTGGCGGTCCACGCGCCGCCCTGGCCGCGCGTCACGGCCACCGACTGGTTGATGAGCCCGTCGACGATCATGCTGAGCGGCGCGTCGGCGGGGCTGACCGTGCCGGAGATGACGACGTCGTCGGTGAAGGTCTTCCCCTCGATGGCCGTGTCGACCGTGATCGTCACGGTCGGCGTCGGCACGGTGGTGGTGCCGCTCGCCTTCGCGACGACGACCGAGCGGCCCGGCAGGATGGTGGTGAGCTTGCCGCCGGCGGCGACGACCGGCAGCTCCGCCGGCGCCTCGAGGCCGTAGAGGAGCTGCAGCTGGCTTCCCGCCGCGAGCCCGGTCGAGACGTCCGAGTACAGCACCGGCTCGTCGGCCGTGTTCATGAGCACGAGGAGGTCGGCGCCCTGGTACGAGCGCCGGTAGGCGAAGGCGCCGGGCGTCTCGCTCTGGGCGATCACCGCCGTCGCGCCGCGGGTGAGCGCGGGGTTGGCCTTGCGCAGCGCCGCGAGGTCCTTCAGCACCTGGTAGACCGGCGCGGTCGCGTCGAACGCGTCCGCGTCGCGGACGCCCTTCTTCGTGTTGCCGCCCTTGAACATGGCGTCGCGGGTCTCGGCGAACGCCTGCTCCGTGCCGTAGTAGACGACCGGGATGCCGGGGATGGTGAACATGAACGCGAGCGCCTGGGACAGGCCCTTCTGCGTCCCGATGGAGAGGAACCGGCGCACGTCGTGGTTGTCGATGAAGGTCGGGATGCGCTTCGGGTCCGGGAAGTAGCTGCCGTCGGTGAACTTGCCGAGCCGGTAGCCGAGCCAGGAGGTCGGCCCGCCGGTCGCGAAGACGCGGCCGATCTCCTCGTAGAGCGGGAACTGCAGTACCGACGGGAGCTCCGGCGCCCCGGCCGTCCCGAGGTAGCTCGCCACCTTCTGCTCGCCGCCGTCGGCGAGCGGGTCGGAGACCTCGAACACCTCGCCGAACGCGAGGAAGTCGTTGCGGCCCGTGGAGGCGGCCGCGGCCTTGATGCCGGGCGCGGCGGCGTCGCTCGACTGGAAGAAGTCGTTCCAGAACTCGTGCTCGACGAACTTCGCGGTGTCCACCCGGAAGGCGTCGACGCCGACCTCCTTGATCCAGTAGCCGAACGAGTCGCGCAGCGCGGTGCGGACCACCGGGTTCGAGGTGTCGAGGTCGTCGAGGTCGGAGATCTGCCAGGTCTTCTCCTGCACCGGGTCGGTGAAGTTCGTGATTCTGCGGGGTCCAGTGGTAGATGCCCGCCGTGCGCTGGGCGGCGACGCGGACGTCGTCCTGGTCGAAGGGCGCCTGGTCGGGCTTCGCGGTCGGCACCGAGGCCGTGTTCATCACGAAGTTCTTCGTCGGGTCGGCCGGATCGTACGCGCCCTGGTACGTGAAGAAGTTGCCCATGTGGTTCGGGACGATGTCCTGGATGAGGTACATCCCGCGCCGGTGGAGGGCGTCGGAGAGCGCCTTGTAGTCGTCGAGCGTGCCCACGTGCTCGTCGACCTTCCTGTGGTTGCGCGCCCAGTAGCCGTGGTAGCCGCCGAACTTGACGAGCGGGTCCCACCACTGCGCCGCGACGGGCGGCGTGATCCAGACCGCGGTCGCGCCGAGCCCCTGGATGTAGTCGAGCTTCTGCTGCACGCCGCGCAGGTCGCCGCCGGAGTACTTGGCCTCGTCGGCGGGGTCGTACTCGTCCTTGCCCTGATCGTCGTTGGAGGGATCGCCGTCGGCGAAGCGGTCGGTCAGGACGAAGTAGACGACCTGATCCTCCCACGCGGGGGAGGGGACGTGCAGCTCGAGGTCGGGCTTCTTCGAGTCGCTCGAGCCGCAGGCGGCGAGCGCGCAGGCGGCGAGGAGCGCGAGGGACGAGCGGAGCTTCGGGGACATGCGACCTCCGGGCTTCGAGGGGCGCGGTCGTGCGCGGAGAGACCCTAAGCGCGGAGGCCGAGCGGGTTCAAGCGCGGCGTGGTCGCGGCGCTTGACGCGAACGGGTACCCGGCACATACCCTGCGGCGGAGGAGAGAACTCGAATGCTCCAGCTCCGCTCGCGGTCCCTCGCGGCCCTCGCCTTCGCCGCCGCCCTCGCCGCCTGCGGCGGCGGCTCCGCCACGAAGGAGAAGGCGTGGCAGGCCGGCGACCCCGTCACGGTCGACGTCTCGGGCGCCTTCGCCGACGGCACCACCCTGCGCGACGCCTACGGCGGCGCGGTCGCCGGGACGGTCCAGGGCGGCAAGGTCACGGTGACGCCCGGCAGCGCGGGGATCGCGCTCCTCGAGAAGGACGGGGCCGCGGCCACGCCCTTCCGCTGGAAGAACTCCACCGTCTACTTCGTGCTGACCGACCGGTTCCAGAACGGGAACCCGGCGAACGACGCGTCCTACGGCCGCACGAAGGACGGCGATCGCGAGATCGGCACCTGGCACGGCGGCGACCTCGGCGGCCTCACCGCGAAGCTCGACTACGTCGCGTCGCTCGGGGTGGACGCGATCTCGGATCTCGCCCATCGTCGAGCAGGTGCACGGCTGGGTCGCGGGCGGCAACGGCACCTTCCAGAACTGGGGCTACGCGGGCTACTGGGCGCTCGACTTCACGAAGCTCGACGCGAACCTCGGCACGAACGCCGAGCTCACCGCCTTCGTGGACGCGGCGCACGCGCGGGGCATCCGCGTGCTCCTCGACGTCGTCCTGAACCACCCGGGCTACGCGACCGGCACGGACCTCCTCGCGTACCTGCCCGAGGTGTTCAAGGACGGGACCGGAGCCGCCTACCAGGCCTGGCTCGGGTCCCCCGGGACGAAGAACTGGAACGACTTCAACGGGTACGTGAACTACGACGCGTCGCTCGGCTGGCTGAACTGGTGGGGCAAGAACTGGATCCGCGCCGGCTTCCTGCAGCACCAGACCGCCGGGACCGACGACCTCACGAAGCAGATCGCGTTCCTCCCGGACTTCCGGACCGAGAGCACCGAGGTGGCCGGGGTTCCCACGCTCTTCTCCCGCAAGGCCGACACGGGCGTCACCGCCCTCACGAACGGCACGGTCCGCGACTACCTCGTGAAGTGGCACTCGGACTGGGTGCGCACCTACGGCTTCGACGGCTTCCGCTGCGACACCGCGCTGAACGTCGACAAGGCGTCCTGGAAGGCGCTCAAGGACGCCTCGACGGCCGCCCTCGCCGCCTGGAAGGCGGCCAACCCCACGAAGAAGCTCGACGACGCGCCCTTCTGGATGACCGGCGAGGTCTACGGGCACGGCGTGCTCCAGGACGACTACTACGCGGTCGGGGGCTTCGACTCCCTCATCAACTTCGACCTGCAGCCGTTCGTGCAGGACCAGCTGTCCGGCAAGGTGGAGGTGGTGGACTTCGCGGCCGACCTCGAGGGGCTCTACGCGGCGTGGGCCGGCAAGCTCCAGACGCAGGGCTTCGACGTCCTCTCCTACGTGTCCTCGCACGACACCAAGGTCATGCTCACCGCGCTCCAGGGCGACGCCGCGAAGCAGCGCCAGGCGCTGACCGTGCTCATGCTGGTGCCCGGCGCGGCGCAGGTCTTCTACGGCGACGAGAGCGGGCGCGCGGCGACCACGGTGACGGCGGACCCGTCGGCGGGGACCCGCTCCGACATGAACTGGTCCTCGACCGATACGGTCACGCTCGACCACGCGAAGAAGCTCGGCACGTTCCGGCGCCGGCACGCGGCGGTCGGCGCCGGCGCCCACGCGAAGCTCGCCTCGCCGGCCGGCACGTACGCCTTCTCCCGCACCCTCGACCAGGACGGCGTGAAGGACGCGGTGGTGGTGGTCCTCGCGAAGAAGCCGTAGCGGCAAGGCACGGACGGTGGGTGGCTGCCCGCGCGGCGGCTTCGCGCCGAGGATGACGACCATGACGACGACGCTCCACCGCCCCGCGGCCCTCCTCCTCGCCCTCGCGCTCGTGGCGTGCGGCTCCGACAAGAAGGCGGGACCGGACTCGACCGACCCCTACGCGTACACCGCGCCGCCCGCGGCGGCGGCGCCCGCGGGCCTCGACCCCGCGAGCTGGACGGCCCACCTCACCGGCGACCTCGCCCCGTACTGGGCGCAGGACGCGGCGAAGGGCACGCCCGTCGGCAACTTCCCCACCTACCGCACGATGATGGGCGCGACCACCTCGAACGGCGCGCGCAAGCCCCGCATGATGGGGCGGCAGACGTTCGCGTACGCGGTCGAGTACCTGATGACCGGCGACGAGCAGGCCCTGGGGCTCGCCCGCGCCGGCGCGAAGTTCCTCGAGGACCACGCGTGGGACGCGGCGGTGGGCGGCTGGTATGCCGATCTCGACGCGACCGGCGCGCCGTCCGGCACGGGCGACAAGTTCGCCCAGGACTTCTCGTACACGGTGATGGGGCCGGCCGCGTACTTCTACGTGACCCGCGACCCGGCCGCCGAGGCGGCGGTGCTCGCCACCCGCGACCTCCTCTTCGACCCGGCGAAGTACTGGGACGCCCCGAACCAGCGCATCAAGGACGGCATGAACGCGGGGCTCACCGCGGAGGCGTACATGTCCGGCGCCGGCAGCTGGGAGCTCGTCGCCCAGCTGGACCCCGTGACGGCCTTCATGCTGCTCGCGCAGCCGGCGCTCACCGACCCGGCGCGCCGCACCCAGCTGCTCGGCGACCTGCGCACCCTCGGCACCACCATGAAGGATCGGTTCTTCCAGGACGGCTTCATGTGGGGGACCACGGCGACGAAGGGCGTCTTCGGCTCCCGGCACGCCGACTTCGGCCACGGCCTCAAGGCCTACTGGGCGCTCACGCAGATCGACAAGCGGCTCGACGATCACCCGTTCGCCGCGTTCGTCTCGACGAACGCGCCGGCGAACGTCCAGCTCGCGGTGGACCCCTTGACCGGCTGGTGGGGCAACCGGCCCACCTCGTCCAGCACCGCCGCCTACGGCTCCGACTGGTGGATCTACGCCGAGGCCGACCAGTTCACCGCCACGCTCGCGATGCACGCCCCCTCGACCTGGCTGCCCACGCTCGCCGTCACGGCCCCGGCGTTCGTCGACCACTTCGTCGATCGGACGATCGGCCGGGAGTCCGCGAAGGAGGTCTACGCCTCGATCAACCGGAGCGGCGGGCACTTCAACTGGTCGGACGGCGACACCTCGAAGTGCAACGAGTGGAAGAGCGGGTTCCACTCCCACGAGCACGCGCTCGTCATGTACCTCTTCTCGCACTGGCTGGCCGGGACCCCGGCCCCGCTCTACTTCGCGTTCCCCGCCGACCAGGTCGACGCGCTCGCCGCCCGGACCACGCCCTACACGTTCCAGGGCAAGGTCGCGCAGGTGGAGGACCTCGGCGTCATCGCGAGCGATCCCGACGGCCGCCACAAGGTGCGGATCAGCTT
The DNA here is from genome assembly GCA_047602405.1 of Anaeromyxobacteraceae bacterium. Classification (GTDB taxonomy): domain Bacteria; phylum Myxococcota; class Myxococcia; order Myxococcales; family Anaeromyxobacteraceae; genus Anaeromyxobacter. The sequence continues at coordinate 2,343,944 of JASGHJ010000002.1, read as the reverse complement.
CTCGGAGCTGCGCTGAGCGTGAAGCGCGCCCCCGCCGCCCTCGCCCTCGCGGGCGCCCTCGCCGCCGGGTGCTCGAACCCGCCGGTGCAGGGAGGGCCGGACGGGGACCTTCGCTTCACGGTCGGCGGGCTCGAGCTGCACGCGGTCTCCGGCGCGGCCGTGCAGACGGCCTACGGGCTCGCGCTGTACGTCTCGGATCAGCCGGACACCTGCGCCGCGATCAGCGCGGTGCCGCAGACGCAGTGGACGCTCCTCGCGCTCCGGGTCGCGCCGCAGGCGGGCGGCGCGAGCCAGGCGGTGGTGACCGCGCCGAAGGCGGCGCCCGCGGCGGGCGAGGCGGTCGGCGCGGTGACCGGCTACGCGCGCGACGTCGCGACGCTCGGGTACGACGCGGCCGACGGGAGCGTCGCGTGGACCCAGGCGTCGGACGGCACCGTCACGCTGACGGCCGTGGACGTCGGGTTCCAGGGCGCCGCGGGCCGGGTGACCGGCGAGGGGCTCGTCCTGAAGGCCTGCCCGTAGCCTGCGTCGCCGGGCCCGCCGCGCGGGCCGCTTCAGGCGCCCGAGAGCGCCGACACCGCCTGGCGCACCGCCGCGAAGTGGCAGACCGCCGCGGCGACGACGAAGAGGTGGAAGATCTCGTGGAAGCCGAAGATGCGCGGCGCCGGATCGGGCCGGCGCGTGGCGTAGACGAGGGCGCCGATGGTGTAGAGGACGCCGCCCGCGAGGAGGAGCACGAGCGACTCGGGGCCGATGGTGCCCTTGAGCGCCGGCGTGAGCGGGAGGATTTGCCAGCCGAGCAGCACCGCCACGAGCGCGACGAGCGGCTTCGGCGCCTTCGGCCAGAAGAGGCTCATCGCGACGCCGAGGAGCGCGCCCACCCAGACGCCGACCAGCATCGCGGTGCCGTTCGCGCCGAGGAGCAGGCAGAAGGGCGTGTACGTGCCGGCGATGAGCACGAAGATGGCGGAGTGGTCGAGGCGCTGCATGATGAGGCGCGCGCGGGGCGTCCACATCGGCCGGTGGTACGTCGCCGAGATGAGGAAGAGCAGGAAGACGCTCAGCCCGTAGACGGCGGCGCCGGCGACCGCGGAGGCGCCGCGGGCCGCGGCGACGAGCGCGAGCGCCGCGGGGGCGACGACGAAGGCGGCGATCTCGTGGGAGACGCCGCGGAGGAGCGGCTTCGGGCGGTCGGCGGCGATGGCGGTGCTCATGTGGTTCCCATTGAGCGCCCCGAAGGTCACGGTATCGTCATGGCGCGACGCGGCGAGCGCGCGAACCCTTTCAGAGGCGGGCGGCTCTGATGGTTGCGGAAGGAGACGGGAAAATGGCCAGGCGGATCCTGATCATCGGCGGTGTCGCGGGCGGGGCCACCGCCGCGGCGCGCGCGCGGCGGCTCGACGAGGAGGCGGAGATCACCGTCCTCGAGCGGGGGCCGTACGTCTCCTACGCGAACTGCGGCCTGCCGTACTTCATCGCCCGGGACATCCAGAAGCGGTCCCAGCTCCTGCTCCAGACGCCGGAGGGCTTCGACGCGCGGTACGGGGTCAAGGTCAAGGTGAAGACCGAGGCGCTCGAGCTCGACCGGGCCGGGAAGCGGGTCCGCGTGAAGGGGCCGCCAGCCGGCGCAGCGGCAACACAGCGTGAGGAGTGGTTGCAGTACGACAAGCTCATCCTCGCCCAGGGCGGCAACCCGGTGAAGCCGCCCTTGCCCGGCGTGGATGCGCCGCACGTCTTCCAGCTCTGGACCGTGCCGGACACCGACCGGATCCACGGCTTCCTCGACACGGAGAAGCCCCGCACCGCGGTCGTCGTCGGAGGCGGGTTCATCGGGCTCGAGATGGCCGAGGCGCTCAGGCGCCGCGGCCTCGAGGTCACGGTCGTGGAGCTCCTCCCGACGGTGATGGCCGTCATGGACGCCGAGCTCGGCCACCGCGTGCAGGGCGAGCTCGAGGCGAACGGCGTGAAGGTGGTGACCGGCGTGGGCGTGAAGGCCGTCCACCCCGAGGAGAAGACCCTCGAGCTCGCCGACGGGCGGCGGCTCCCGGCCGAGGTGGTGCTCCTCTCGGTCGGCGTGCGGCCCGAGCTCGCGCTCGCGCGGGCGGCCGGCCTCGAGATCGGCCCCACCGGCGCGCTCCTCGTGAACGACCGGCTCGAGACGAGCGACCCCGACGTGCTCGCGGCCGGCGACATGGTCGAGGTCCTCCACAAGATCTCCGGGAAGCGCGCGCGCATCCCGCTCGCCGGCCCCGCGAACCGCCAGGGCCGCATCGCGGCCACGAACGCGCTCGGCGGGGACCTGCGCTACCACGGCGCGCTCGGCACCTCGGTCGTGAAGGTGTTCGAGGCCACCGCGGGCATGACCGGCCTCTCCGAGCGCGCGGCCCGCGAGGCCGGCCTCGACGTGGGCGTGGCGGTCATCCACAAGGACCACCACGCCGGCTACTACCCGGGCGCGCAGGAGCTCCTCCTCAAGGTCGTCTACGACCGGAAGACCGCGAAGCTCCTCGGCGGCCAGGCCTTCGGCCACGCCGGCGCGGACAAGCGCATCGACGTGCTCGCGACCGCGCTCCAGGGCGGGATGACGCTCCACGACCTCGAGGAGCTCGACCTCGCCTATGCGCCGCCGTACTCGTCGGCGAACGATCCCGTGAACCTCGTCGCGATGGTGGGGCTCAACGACGTGAAGGGGCATGCGCCGCTCATGACGGCGGGGCAGCTCCGGGCCGCCCTCGACGGGGCGAACCCGCCGCTCGTCCTCGACGTGCGGAACGGCACCGAGTACGAGCGGGGCCACGTCGCGGGCGCGCGGAACGTGCCGGTGGACGAGCTCCGCTTCGAGCTCGAGTCGCTGCCGCGCGACCGGAAGATCGCGGTGGTCTGCAAGAGCGGGTTCCGGGCGCACCTCGCGCTCCGGATCCTGAAGGGCAAGGGCTTCGCCGACGTGGTCAACGTGACCGGCGGCATGACGAGCGTGCTCGCCGAGGGCGTGCACACCATCCAGACGGGCGATTAGGAGAGGGACATGAGCGCGATAAAGGACAAGATCAACGCGGGGGCGGTCATCGTGGACGTCCGCACCCCCGAGGAGTTCGCGGACGGGGCCTACCCGAACGCGGTCAACATCCCGGTGCAGGACCTCGGCAGCCGGGCCGGCGAGATCCCGAAGGACCGGCCGGTGGTGCTCTACTGCGCGTCCGGCGCCCGCAGCGCCTTCGCGGCCCGCATGCTGAAGGCGAACGGCTGGACCGACGTCGTGAACGGCGGCGGGCTCTCGGACATGCCGTAGGGCGTCCCTCGTCTCCGCGGTGGCTGCACCACCGCCACGCTCGGGACGTACGGACCCGGAGCGCCTCCGGTGATAGGTTCTCCCGGTGCGCACGGTCCACGCCACCCGCTACGTCACCCCGCTCCGCGAGGGCGGCTCCCTGCCGGCCATCGTGGAGGGGGACGACGACGGGCTGTACGTCGCGAAGTTCCGCGGCGCGGGGCAGGGCGAGAAGGCCCTCGTCGCCGAGCTCATCGCGGGCGAGCTCGCCCGGCTCGCCGGCCTGCGGGTCCCGGAGCTCGTCCTCCTCGCGCTCGACCCGGCCCTCGGCCGCAACGAGCCCGACTACGAGATCCGCCAGCTCCTCAAGGCGAGCGCCGGGACGAACCTCGGCGTCGACTACCTCCCCGGCAGCGTGACGTTCGACCCGGTCGCGGGCCCCGCCCCGGCCCCGGCGCTCGCGTCCGCGGTGGTCGCGCTCGACGCCTGGGTCCAGAACGTCGACCGCACGCCGAGAAACACGAACCTCCTCCTCTGGCACCGGCAGCTCTGGCTCATCGACCACGGCGCCGCGCTGCACTTCCACCACGCCTGGGACGCGAGGAAGGACACCGCGCGCTCGGCGTACCCGCTCGTGAAGGACCACGTGCTCCTGCCGTGGGCGACGGCGTTGCCGGCCGCCGTCGCCGCGCTGCGCGCGAAAGCGACCCGGCCTGCGATCGCGGCCGTGCTCGCCGCCGTGCCGGACGCCTGGCTCTCCGCGGACGGCCCGGACCGCGCGGCCTACGTCGAACACCTCGCCCGGCGCCTCGAGGCGTCGGACCTCTGGCTCGAGGAGGCGGAACGTGCCCGCGCCGCCCTCGTTTGACTACGCCGTCGTCCGGGTGGTCCCGCGCGTCGAGCGCGAGGAGTTCCTGAACGCCGGGGTCATCCTCTTCTGCCTGGAGAAGGGCGTGCTCTCGGCCCGGGTCGCGCTCGACCGGGGGCGCCTCGCCGCGCTCTCGCCGGACACCGACCCCGCCGTCGTGGAGGAGCACCTCGCGGTCATCCCCCGCATCTGCGAGGGCGGCCCGGCGGCCGGCCCCATCGGCAGGCTCTCCGCCCGGGAGCGCTGGCACTGGCTCGTCGCGCCGCGGAGCACCATCGTGCAGGTCTCGCCGGTGCACTCCGGGCTGTGCGACGATCCCCTACGCGCCCTGGACCGGCTCTTCGAGCGGATGGTCCGGGTCGGGCCGGCTTCGCCTTCGATTTCGGGCCCGGGGAGTGGTAAGGAATCGCCATGAGCGCCGCTCCCACGCCACCGCTCCCCACGAGCCCCGACGCGCCGCCCGAGGCCTGGGCGCAGGCGCTCTCGGTCGATGTCGCCGCGCTCGCAGCACCCGAGCCCGACGTCACCGCCGAGGAGCAGCGCACCGTCGAGGCCATCCGGGCGCACTTCGAGGTCGCCCGGCCCGGCCCGGCCGCGTTCCCTTCGATCGCGATGCAGATCCTCGAGCTCGTCCGGTACCCGGACGTCGACCTCGGGGAGCTCTCGAAGTACATCCGCGTCGACGGCGCGCTCGCCGGCGGCGTGCTCGCGCTCGCGAACTCGGCGGTCTACCGCGCGGTGCGCCGCATCGACACCGTGAAGGAGGCGGTCGCGCGCCTCGGCATGTCGGAGGTCGCCCGGCTCGCCGCCGCGATCTCGATGAAGTCGCTCTACAGCCCGGAGTCGGGCGGCAACCAGAAGGCCTACGAGCCGATCTGGACCGAGCTCTTCATGCACGCCGCCACCGTGGCGCGCTGCGCGGCCGATCTCGCCAAGCAGAAGCTCGCCGCGAACCCCGGCGCGGAGCAGGTCTTCATGGCCGGGCTCCTCCACGACGTCGGCAAGGGCGTTGGCATGCGCTCGGTCTCCGAGCTCACCGAGTACGGGAAGCTCCGCACCTTGCCCGCCGCCGAGGTCCGCCGCGCGCTCCACCTCGTGCACGTGGAGCTCGGCACCGAGATGCACCGCATCTGGCAGCTCCCGCCCACGCTCGCCGACGTCGCCGCCGGGCACCACCAGGCGACGAAGGATCCCTTCGTGCAGCTCGTGCGGATGATCTCGGCGGCCGATCTCCTCCGGCGCGAGCCGGGGACGCACCCGACCGCGCCCGCCGAGGTGGTCGACGCCGCGAAGGCCATCGGGCTCGGCCCCGCGCGCGTCCAGGCGCTCGGCAACGACCTCGACCAGGCCGAGGCGTGGGTGAAGACGGTGTTCAAGTAGCGGCGCGCCTCAGCGCCCCGTCCGCCGCTTCAACTCGAGCAGCAAGGCCCGCGCCTCGTCGAGGCGCCCGAGCCCGCGTCGGCCTTTGCGGGCTGGCCTCCTCGCAAGGTGGAGAACCGCGACCGGCGCAGGGCGGGTTGAGGTGGGTTGCCCGCACTACGGTGAAGCAGTCGTGAGGGGAGACGGGCGGCCGGGATTGCGCCGCGGACCGTCGCGACAGGCGATGGGTGACTGTGGGTGAACCCTTCAGGGACGCTCGCGACCCATGGACATATTCACTTCACGTGTTTATGTATACTGGACGGGCGTTCACGCCCCCCGGTCACGCGAGGTGAGCCATGCGGAACCCGAAGATGATGAAGCTGCACGAGGAGATCGGAGAGCTGATCGCGGGCGACCGGCACCGGCTCGTCGAGTTCCTGCGGAAGCTTCACGTGCTCGACCGGGAGCGGGGCTACTGCGAGTTCAACTGCGGCTCGGCCTGGGAGTACCTCACGAAGGTGTGGCACCTCTGCGAGGGGACGGCGGCGGGGCGAGTGACGGCGATGCGGCTCATTCGACGGTTTCCGGGGCTCGAGGCGGAGCTCGAGACCGGGCGTCTGAATCCGACCCAGCTCCTCGTGCTCGCGTCGGTGCTTACCCCCGAGAACTACGACGAGCTCGTCGCCAAGGCGGCGTGGCTGTCGAAGCGGAAGACGGTCGAACTCGTCGTCGCCATCCGGCCGCGGGACGTGCCTGCGGACGGGGTGCGTCGGCTGCCGAGGGCCTCGGGCGCGGCATCGGCCACCAACACGGCTACGGTTTCGGCCACGGCTACCGATGCGGCCACGGCTGCGGTCACGGACCCCGCTGCACCCGTTCAGGTGAATTCTCTACTTCCGGACATGGTTGGAGCCGCGAACGAAGTCGCACCGGCGCTGGTGCTCTCCGTGCCCTCCGTCGCAGCTCCGGTCACGCCTCCACGCCGCGCCGACCGCGGCGAGGTCGTCCCGGTCGCGAAGGACGAGTACCAGCTCCGGGCGCACATGGACGAGGAAACGAACCGGCTGTTCGACGAGCTCGCGGGGCTGCTCGCGAACGTCGTGCCGGACCGCGCGCCGGCGAAGCTCCTCGCGATCATGGTTCGCGACTCGCTCGAGGCCCAGAAGCGCAAGCGGGGGCTGCTGAAGCCGACGCGTGTACGGAAGCCGGCGCCGGCGAAGGAGCCGACGCCCGGGATCCGGCAGCCCGTCCTGGCGGAGGTGAGGCGGGCGGTGCTCGAGCGGGATGGGTACCGGTGCCGGTTCGGCGAGGAGGAGGGGCATCGGTGCGAGAGCACCGAGAACCTGACCATGGAGCACAAGGACGGGGCGCTCGTGACGGGATCGTCCACCGTCGACGAGCTCCTGACCTACTGCTTCCCCCATAACCTCTACGCCGCGTTCCTGAAGTTCGGGCCGGAGTTCATCGAGCAGAAGATCGCGGAGGCGCGGGCGGAGCGGGCGGCGCGGCGGGAGCGCGCGTCGGAGGACGGCGGCGGAGAGGCGCCGTCCAACGACGATACGCCTCCCGATCCGGTCGCTGGCGAGGTGGTCGCCGCGTACGGATCATCACCTCATGCAGTGGCGGCCTGACGGCCGCCCCCCTACCGCCCAGGGACCTGGCGGAGCCGAGCGAGCAGGGCCCGCGCCTCGTCGAGGCGCCCGAGGCCGGCGTAGGCCTTCGCGAGCTGGGCGAGCGCGGGGGTCGGATCCTCGGCGCGCTCCACCGCGGCCTCGAGCGGCGCCACCGCCTCCGCGGCGCGGCCGGTCTCGAGGAAGAGCCGCCCGAGCCCCAGCAGCGCGGGCCACGCGCGCGGGTCCGCCGCGAGCGCCGCGCGGAGCACGGCCTCGGCCTCGGCGGACCGGCCCGCGGCCTGCTCCTCGCGGGCGAGGCGCGCGGCGGTGGGGGCGAGGAACGGGTTCGCGCGGCAGGCGGCCCGGAGCGCGTCGACCCCGGACCGGTCGCCGCCCTCGAGCGCGAGCTCGCCGAGGAGCGCCTCGCCGAAGCCGAGCGCGGGCGCCACATCGGTGCAGCGCGCGAGCTCCCGGCGGGCCCCGGAGGCGTCCCCGGCCGCGAGGAGCTTCAGGCCCAGCGCTCGCGCGACGGTGGGGCTCCCCGGCGCGAGCGCGGCGGCCTTCCGGAGCGCGTCGACCGCGCGGGCCGGCTTCTCCTCGGCGCCGCCGAGGTAGAGCCAGGGGGTGAAGTCCGCGGGCGCGGCGCGGGTCGCCTCGGTGAGCTTCCTGCGGGCCTCGGCGGGGTGGCCGTCGCGCAGCAGCACGAGGCCGTCGTGCAGGAGGCGCGTGGCGGCGTCGTCGGGGGCGGGGTGGTGCCCGCCGGCCCGGAGCGCGTCCGGGAGCTCCGGGTGCTCCCGCGGCGCGAAGGTCCGCCCCGCGACCGCGGCGGCCTCCCGCCAGAAGTCGAGCCGGTCGTCGACGTGGTCGCGCTCGAGCCGCCGCGCGGCCTCGGCGCGGGCGCCAGCGGCCACGCGCGCGCGCAGCCCGGGGTCCGCGAGCACGGCCTCGAGCTTCGCCGCGAGCTCCGCGGGGGAGCCGAAGACGAGCCCGGTCTCGCCGTCCCTCACGTGCGCGTACGGGGCCAGGCGGGAGACGAGCGGCGCGGCGCCGTGCGAGGCGAGCTCCAGCCACTTCACGTCGGAACGGCAGCGGTTCCAGTCGGTCGCGACGAGCGGGCAGAGGCCGGCGTCGAGGGAGGCGACGAAGCGGTAGTAGGCCTCGAGGCTGCCGCCCGGCGTGAACTCGGTCCGGCCGGCGGGGAAGCCGTCGAGGAGCGCCTTGAACGAGGGCGGCCCCATGAGCGCGAACACGGCCTCGGGGTGCCGGTCCAGCACCTCGCGCACCGCGGGCAGGTGGGCGACGAGGTCGTCCCGGTGGCCGAGCGAGCCGCCCCAGCCGACGCGGAGCTTCCCGCCGGCCTCCCGCGCCGGGACCTCCGGCAGCGTCCACAGGTGGTTCACGAGGACGCGCGAGGGCCCGGCGAGGTGCCCGTAGCGCTCGCCGAGCGGCGCGACCGAGAGCTGGAGCCCGTCGGCGAGGGAGGCGGTCCTCAGGAACGCGGCCCTGAGGAACGGGTCCCGGGCGACGTTCGCGGTCGGGTTCCACGCCTGCGGGGCGAGCGCGTCGTCGTTGACCTCGAAGACCGTGAGGAGCCCACGGGCGCGGCGGCGCTCCACGAGCGGCACGAGGTCGGCCTCGGCCGTCATGACGAGCACGAGGACGTCGGCGGTCTCGGCGAGCGTCCGCGCGAGCGGGTGGAGCCAGGAGCCGGAGACCGCCACGACGCCCGGCCGCTCACCGAGCGCGCGGAGCGGCTGGACCGTGCGGTACACGGAGTCCCCCTGGCCGCCGCGGTTGGGCGGCTCGAGCTGCACGGCGAGGAGGACGGGGTCCACGGCCCACGCACGTTACTTCGGGTCGTCGCCTTCGCCCAGGATCCGGTAGAGCGTCTTCCGGTCGATGCCGAGGATCTCGGCGGCCTTCGTCTTGTTCCCGTCGGCCTCGGCCAGCACGGTCGCGGCGTAGCGCCGCTCGATCTCGGCGAGCGTGGGCCGCTCCCGGGCGCCCGCGGGGGCGAGGCCGGTGGGCAGGCCCCGGAGCGCGTCGGGGAGGTCCTCCGGGACGACCACCCCGCTCCGGTTGAGGGCGAGCGCGCGGGCGATGACGTTCTCGAGCTCGCGCACGTTGCCGGGCCACCCGTAGGCGAGCAGGAGCTCCCGCGCGGCGGGCGTCACCACCGCGCCCTCGGCGCGGCCGTGCTTCGCGGCGAAGTGGTCGGCGAGGAGCGGGATGTCCTCGCGCCGCTCGCGGAGCGGGGGGAGCCGGATGCTCACCACCGCGAGGCGGTAGTAGAGGTCCTCGCGGAACTTCCCGTCCTTCACGGCCTGGGCGAGGTCCTTGTTGGTCGCCGCGACGATCCGGGCGTCCACGTGGATGGGCTCGTTCGCGCCCACCCGGCGGACCTCCCCCTCCTGCAGCGCGCGCAGGAGGCGCGCCTGCAGCGCCGGGCCGACGTCGCCGATCTCGTCGAGGAACAGCGTGCCGCCGCCCGCCTCCTCGAAGAGGCCCCGGCGCGGCGCCTGGGCGCCGGTGAACGCGCCCTTCGCGTGCCCGAAGAGCTCCGACTCGAGGACGCCCTCGGCGATCGCGCCGCAGTCGACCGCCACGAACGGCCCGGCGGCGCGCGGCGAGTTCGCGTGGATCGCCCGGGCCACCATCTCCTTGCCCGTGCCGCTCTCGCCCAGGATGAGCACCGTCGCGTCGCTGCCCGCGACCCGCGCGGCGGTCTTGAACACCGCGAGCATCGCCTCCGAGCGCCCCACCGCGCCCTCGAGGCGGTACTTCTCCTTCACCTGCCGGCGCAGCTCCTGGTTCTCGACCGCGAGCGCGCGCTGCGCGAGGCCGCGGCCGACGACCAGCCGGATGGCGTCCACGTCGAAGGGCTTCGAGAGGTAGTCGTACGCCCCGCGGCGGATCGCCTCCACGGCGCCCTGCACGTCGCCGAACGCGGTGACGAGCACGAGCGGCACGTCGGGGGCCTGCTCGCGCATCCGGTCGGCGAGGCCGTAGCCGTCGAGGTCGGGCATCCGGATGTCGGAGACGACGAGGTCCGCCCCGGCCCGCGAGAGGGCGGCGAGCGCCTCGTTGCCGTCGCCCGCGGTGGTCACCGCGTGGCCGTCGGCGGCGAGCACCCGGGCGAGCATCTCCCGGCTCGCCGGATTGTCATCGACCACCAGGATGCGCGACCGCGCCATCGGTCCCTCCGCGTGCGCCGGCCTCCGCCGGCGCCGGGAACGTGAGCACGAAGGTGGACCCCTTCCCGGGCTCGGAGTCCACCTCGATCTTGCCCCGGAGCGCGCTCGCGATCTCCCGGGAGATTGCGAGGCCGAGGCCGGTGCCCCGGCCTCGCGGCTTCGTCGTGTAGAAGGGCTCGAAGATGCGGCGGCGGTCCTCGGCGGCGATGCCCGCGCCGGAATCGGAGACCGCGATGGAGAGCTCGTCGCCGGCGCGCCAGGTGCGGATCCGGAGGGTGCCCCCGCCGGCCATTGCGTCGAACGCGTTCGAGACGAGGTTGCCGAGCACGTGGCGCACCAGCATCGGATTGGTGCGCACGCGGTCGGCGCCCGGCCCGAAGCTCCGCTCGATGGCGACCCGCGCGCGCGCCTCGGCGGGCAGGGAGAGGTCGAGGGTCTCCTCCACGAGCGCCGGGAGGTCGACCTCCATGGGCTCGGGGCCGAGCGCCCGCGCCGAGTCGAGGAACCGACGGATGATGCCGGTCATCCGCTTCACCTCGCGCTCGACGACCTCGATCTGCGCGCGCACCGGGGCGGGCGTCGAGGGATCGCGGGCGAGGAGCTGGACGTTGCCGGAGATGGCGTTCAGCGGGTTCCCGAGCTCGTGGGCGATGGTGCCGGAGAGCTGGCCGAGCGCGGCGAGCCGCTCCTTCGAGAGCACGTCGCGGCGCGCCTCGACGAGGAGCGCGTTCACCTCGGCGAGCTCGCGGTTGTTGCGGGCGAGGTCCTTCACCGCCCCGTCGACCGTGTGCTGGAGCTCGTCGTTGAAGCGGCGGATGCGCTCGAGCATCGCCGAGAGGCCGCGCGCGACCACCCCGATCTCGTCGTCGCGGTCGAGGCCCGGCACCGTGGCCGGGTCGACGGCGCCGGACTGCACGGCCTCCATCGCGCCGGCGAGGCTCGCGAGCGGGCGGGTGAGGAGCCGGCCGAGCAGCGCCGAGAAGAGGAGGGCGAGCACCACCGAGCCGCCCCCGGCCACGAGGAAGAACGTGCTCCGCTCGCTCGCGGCGATCTCCTCGACGCCGGAGAGGCTGGCGTCGATGCGCAGGGCGCCGAAGGTGTGGCCGCCGCCGTCCTTGAGCGGGAGGTCCACGCGCCACATGCGCGCCTCCTCCTCCTCGACGAGCGCGATCGCGGTCTCGACCGGCAGCGGCACCCGGGGCTCGTCGGAGCGGGCGACCACCGGGCCGTCCTCGCCGAAGGTCACCCGGAAGCGCTGGACGCCCTCGGCGCGCCGCAACGTGAGCTGCGCCGCGCGCAGGCCGCGGTGGCGGGCGAGCACGGCGCCGAGCTGCCGGGTGGCGCGCTCCGCGTCGGTGCGGGGGCCGAGGTTGAGCTCGTCGGCGATGTTGGAGGCGAGGTAGACGGAGCGGTCGCGCAGGCTCTGCTGCAGCGCGCCCGCGGCGATGCGCTCGGCGAGCATGGCCGCGACGCCCAGCGTGAAGACGAGGGCGGCGGCGAAGACGAGGATGATGCGCGCGCGGAGCGACATGCCGGTGCCACGATCTCCCGGGGCGAGACCTTCCTCAAAAAAGCAGAGGGCCGGCCGATGACCGGCCGGCCCCCGGGGTCCTCTCGGGAGGAGATGTTACTTCGGGGCGGCGGCCGGCGCGGCGGCCTTGTCGTCCTTCTTGTCGGCCTTCATCTCGCCCTTCTTCATCTCGTGCTTCTTGTGGCCCTTCCCGTGCTTGGCCTCGGCGGCCGGCTTGGCCTCCATCGGCTTCGCGTCCGCGGCCTTCGCCTCGTCGGCGAACGCGGGGGCGGCGAGGGCGAAGACGACGGCGGCGAAGATGGCGTTCTTCATGTGGCACTCCTCGAGGGACGGATGGGGTGGAGTTGGGTGCGTCCCACCGCCGCTCCATCGCATCCGATGTGCCACGGCTCCCGGCCCGGGATCTCGCGGACTTGGAGCGTCCGGCCGCGCGGGGCCGGGGAGATCCGGGACGGACCCTCCGCTCCGCTGTCCCTTTCCTCCCCGCGCCCGGTCGCCCGGCCGGCGCCCCGGTCGGGTCGCCCTCGCCGCCGCTCAGAGCGTCGAGAGGTCGAGCACGAACCGGTACCGGACGTCGTTCCGGGCGAGCCGCTCGTACGCCCGGTTCACCTCGGACACCGGGAGGAGCTCGATGTCGGCGACGATGCCGTGCTGCGCGCAGTGGTCGAGCATCTCCTGCGTCTCCGCGATGCCGCCGATGAGCGACCCGGTGAGGCGCCGCCGTCCACCGATGAGCGTGCCCGCCCGGATCGGGGCCGCCTCCGGCGGCAGGCCCACGAGGCAGAGCGTGCCCTCGACGCGCAGGAGCCCCAGCAGCCGGTTGAGGTCGTGCGGCGCGGAGACGGTGTCGAGGAGGAGGTCGAACCGGCCGGCGAGCGCCTTCATCGCCGCCGCGTCGCTCGTGAGCACGAACGCATGGGCGCCGAGCCGCCGGGCGTCCGGCTCCTTGCCCGGCGAGGACGAGAGCAGCGTCACCTCGGCGCCGAGCGAGGCGGCGAGCTTCACCGCGACGTGCCCGAGGCCGCCGAGGCCCACCACGCCCACGCGGCTCCCCCGCCCGGCCCTCCACTGCCGGAGCGGCGACCACGTGGTGATGCCCGCGCAGAGGAGCGGCGCGACGGCCGCGAGGTTCGACGGCGTGCCGAGCCGGAGCGCGAAGGCCTCGTCGACCACGATCTGCCTCGAGTAGCCGCCGTTCGTCGGCGTCTGCTTGTCCATCTGCTTCGACGCATAGGTCCAGGCGGCGCCCTTCTCGCAGAACATCTGGAGGTCGCGCCGGCACGGCTCGCAGGTCCGGCACGAGTCGACCATGCAGCCGACGCCCGCGAGCTCGCCTGCCCGGAGCTTCGTCACCTCGGCGCCGACCCGCGAGACCTTGCCCACGATCTCGTGGCCGGGGACGAAGGGATAGGGCTGCGGCCCCCACTCGCCGCGCACCGTGTGCAGGTCGGAGTGGCAGATGCCGCAGTAGGCGATGTCGATGAGGACGTCGCGCGGGCCGGGGTCCCGGCGGTCGAGGTCCATGGGGCGGAGCGGGGAGGTGGCGTCGAAGGCGGCGTAGCCGCGGGTGCGGATCATGGCGCGAAGATAGCGCGGGAGTCCCTCGCGGGCCCGGGGCATGCGGCCGCGCCCGTCCGGCCGTAGGAAGAGGGCATGGCGAACGATTCTCTTCCCCCAGGCCCGCGAGATGGCCGACGAGTCGATGGTCCGCAACCTCGCCGCGCAGGCGGAGGCCATCTGGCCGCAGGAGCGGCGCATCCTCGAGCGGCACGGGCTCGCGGGGCCGCTCTCGATCCTCGACGGCGGCTGCGGCACGGGCGAGATCACCGCGCGGCTGGCCGCCCTGTACCCCCAGGCCCGGCTCCTCGGGCTCGACATCCTCGACGGTCACCTCGAGCTCGCCCGCGCCCGCACCCGGGCGGACGCGGCGCGCGTCCGCTTCGAGCACCGCAGCCTCTTCGACACGGGCCTGCCGGCCCGCTCGTTCGACCTCGTCGTCTGCCGACACGTGGTGCAGTCGGTGCCGCACCCGGAGCGGATGCTCGCGGAGCTCGTGCGGCTCACCCGCCCCGGGGGGCGGCTGCACCTGCTCGCCGAGGACTACGGGATGATCCACCTGCCCGCGCGCCGCTTCGACCCGGACGACTTCTGGGACGTCATCCCACGGCGCATGCAGGAGGCCGACGGCATCGACATGCGGATCGGCCGCCACGCGCACGCGCACCTGCGCGCGCTCGGCGTCCGCGAGCTCGCGGTGGACGTCGTGAGCGTCGACACGCTCAGGGTGCCTCGCCGCACGTTCGCCGCCATCTGGGAGGCCTGGCGGGACGGCTACGCCGACACCGCCGCCGCCCGCCTCGGGATCTCGCCCGACGAGGCCCGGGCGCGCTTCGACGACCAGATCGCCACCATCCTCGACGAGGCGCAGTACTGCGCCTGGCACGTCCCGGTGATCTCGGGCGTCGTCCCGTGAGCTGACCCGCCCCGGCAGGGCCCGGCCGCGACCTTTACGGAGGGTCCCCGTGGGTGCTCTCATCGCTGGGTGAACCCGGCCGCGGCCGATCCCGCGTACATGGCGACGCTGACGGTGGGGTACGGCCTCGCCGCGGTGCTGTCGGTGCTCGTGGCCGTCGTGCTGTTCGGGCTGCGCGCCCGCTACCCGCGCGCCCACCTCGCGACCTGGGCCGCGGGCTTCGCCGCGAGCGCGGTCTACCAGGGCGCGTCGGCGGCCTCGCTCGCGCTGCACGACCAGGGCGCGGGGCTCCTGACGCGGACGACGGTCTCGTCGCTCGCCGCGGTGGGGGCGTGGCTCTTCGCGGCGCTCCTCGTGGCGGGCGCCGAGGAGCTCGACCAGGGGCGCGCGCTCCCCGCGGCCACCCGGGCCTGGCTCGTCGTGGGGCTCGCGGCGCTCGCGCTCGTGCTCGTCCTCGCGACGATCGACGCGAGCCCGGCGATCCGGCTCGTGGTGCGGGTGGGGCTCCGGTCGCTCGTGGTCGCGATCGGCTTCAGCGCGGCGGCGCTCCTGATCCTGCGGCGGCACCGGGCCCGGCTCGGCGCGCGCGTCGTCGCGGGGGCCTTCGCGGTCTCCGCGCTCGTCCAGGCGGCGGTCGCGGCGGTGTTCGCCCTGCGGCTCGCCTTCCCGGACTTCCGCCAGGCGGTCGTGTTCGCGTACGTCCCCGCCGGCGACGTCGCCGTGGTGGCGACGCTCGGCATCGGGCTCGTCATCTGGCTCCTCGAGGAGGAGCGGGCGCGCACCCTGGCGCTCGCCGCCGAGCGCCAGCGCGCGGAGGCGGAGCGGACGGTCCTCCTCGACCAGCTCCGCCAGAGCCAGAAGATGGAGGCGGTGGGGCGGCTCGCCAGCGGGATCGCGCACGACATCAAGAACCTGCTCGCCGTCATCGAGTCGTGGCTCGAGCCGCTCGCGAAGGGCGCGCCCGCGCCGGATCGCAGCGAGGCGCTCGGGCAGATCATGGCCGCCCACGGCCGCGCGGTCCGGCTCTCGCGCCAGCTCCTGACCTTCGCGCGGAGCCAGCCGTTCCACCCGCACCGGTTCGACCTCGCCGAGCTCGTCCGCGACACGGCGTCGCTCCTGCCGAAGTCGCTGCCGGTCCGGGCGACGCTCGCGATCGAGGCGGCGGTCCGGGCGCCGGTGGAAGCGGACCCGGATCAGCTCGCGCAGGCCCTCATGAACCTCGCGCTCAACGCGCGGGACGCCATCGCGGAGGGGGGCCGGATCGTGGTGCGCGTGGAGGTGCGGGAGCTCACCGCGCCGGCCTGGCTCGGCCCCGACACCGCGCCGCCCGGCACCTACGCGGTGCTCGAGGTGGAGGACGACGGGGTCGGCATCGAGGAGGCCGCCCTGGCCCGCCTGTTCGAGCCCTTCTACACGACGAAGCCGCGCGGGCAGGGGACCGGGCTCGGGCTGTCGACGGCCTACGGCGCCGTCCGGCAGAGCGGCGGGTACATCGGGGCGCGCAGCGCCGTGGGGAAGGGCACGACGTTCACGATCGTGGTGCCCCTGGCCGCCGGCCTCGAGCGCAGGTCCGACGAGATCGGGCCGGAGTCGAGGGACGCGACCGGGCCCCTCCCGGCCGCGAACACGGGACGTTAGTTTGGTCCCCACCCGGCCGCGATCACGCTAGATTGGACCCGCAGTCCAAGAGTCCGTTTGCCGTTCATCCTGAGCGTAGGCCCGCCGCAGGCGGGCCGGAGTCGAAGGACCCCATGCCCGACGCCGCGAAGCGCAACCTCGTCGCCCAGTGGGCCTACGACACCCGGCCGGTGCTCACCCGCTTCCACCTCTGGCTGGAGGACGTCCAGGTCGACCGCGCGCAGGCGGAGCCGGTCTCGGCCTTCACGTTCACGCCCCGCGGCATCGCGCGCTGCCTCGCCCTGACGTCCGCGGCCACGGCCCTCGGCACGCGGCTCTTCGGCGACTTCGGCGGCGGCGCGGGCAAGGACAAGTCCACCTACAACCAGGTGAAGAAGGCCGCCGACGCCATCAGCGCGTACGTGATGAGCGAGGGGCTCTGGCACCTCACCCGCACGCTCCCCGAGAACCACGCCATCATGGTGTCCCTCGGCGAGGGGCTCATGCCGAAGGCCGGCGAGACGCCGGAGATGGGCGCGAACCCGCTGCTCGGCTTCGGGCGCGTGTACGCCCGGCCCGAGGTCGCCCGCCAGGTCGACCGCGCCGTCCACCGGCTCCTCAACGATCCGGCGCACGGCTTCGACGAGTTCTACTCCGGGCTGCAGCGCCGCGGCATCACGGTCTGGGGCGCCGCGATCGACACGCTCGAGAACACCTCCCGCTTCGCCGAGGGGAAGAGCACCGGCCCGATGGCGGTGCTGCACCTGTTCGACTCGCCGCTCACGGTCTCGAAGCCCTACGAGTCGTACATGGGCCGCCTCACCGTGCCGCGCCACGTGGCCGAGACCGCCGAGCGCAACTCGGTGCTCCTCGACTACCGCACGCCACGCAAGCAGGTGATCGAGGCGGTCGAGGCGGCGTACCCGGGGCTCGACCGGAAGAACGTGCACGTCTGGACGCTGCGCGGGAAGAGCCGCGTGGCCCGTCTCGGCAAGCTCTGGGAGGAGTGGAAGGCGCTCGGCGTCCACCTCGTCGAGGACGGGTGGAAGACGCCGGCCGGCGCCGAGGTCTTCACCGACTCCGGCACGTACGCCCCGACCTTCCTCGTCGGCGCCTGGAAGGACGCCGCGGGCGCGCAGCACGTGTTCCTGTGCGACGGCTACGCGGCGACCGCCGAGGCGATGCAGGCCTCGAGCCTCTCCGAGGTCCTCGACGTCGACGCCACGATGGCCTGCTTCTCGCCGACCTTCGAGCTGCCCTGCCAGGAGGAGGGCAAGCTCATGCTCCTCGACCCCGACGCGCCGGACTTCGCGAAGCGGGTCGCCGAGATCCACGGCGGCGTGCCGCTCGACGACGGCAAGGTGAAGGACTATGCCGACGCGATCCGGGAGGCCGAGCAGTCCAACATGCCGCTGCAGATCGGCCGCCGGGTGCTGCGCGCCGACGACTTCCTGCCGGAGAAGAGCTGGAAGGTGCTCGCGAGCCTCGGCTACATGTGCCTCGACCCGTACACCGGCGTGGAGGGCGTGCGCGAGCTCGGCGACGGCCGCTACGCGGTGACCACCCGGCTCGCGACCCGCAACGCCTCGTCGCTCATCACCTTCACGCTGAAGCTGATGGAGCCGTTCGAGGAGATGCGCCACGTCTTCAGCCCGCTCCTCGTCCGGTTCCTCTCCGGCGTCGACTTCTCGAAGCGCGCCGTGAAGATCTCCGACTCGGGCCGCATCCGGAACGAGCTGCAGACCATGTTCTCGCAGGCGCTCGAGCACGACGGCGAGCACATCCGCGTCCACTTCGACCGCGTCGACGACAAGGTCATGCCCAAGGAGAAGCAGGCCCGCATCCGGGACGTGCTCCTCTGGTACAAGGCGAACCACCCGGTCTGGTTCGAGTGGCTGGAGCTCGCCTAACCTCTCGACCCTGCCGGCGTCTCGGTGGCGGCCTCCTCGCTGGGCCTCTCCGTCCTCGGGCCCTTGGGCAAGGCCCCGCCGGTTCACCGTGGCCGGGGAGGGAGCGAGAAGGGGTGGCCCGCTGCGACGACAGGCGCGCCAGGACTCGGCCGCAGGGGCGTCGTGGAGTGGATCGAGGCGTCGCGCGCGGCCTCGTCCTGACGCGGTCGTCGCATCCGGTCCGAGGGTCGGGCGGGTCAGCCGAGGGCCCTCCGGGCGGAGAGGCCCAGCGATCGGCCGCAGGGGGCGTCGAGGTTCGGGGAAGGGCCGCACGTGGCGGGGCGGATGGGATCGGCGCGCGGACGGGACGGGTGGGCGTCAGCGCCTGGAACAGGTGCCCTCACCACATCGCCACGCTCCGTGGGCCGATCGCGGGGTCTCTCCGCCCCGCAGGGCGCCGGCAGGCCCGCCCAAGATCGGAGCCGCGATCTGCACCAAGCGTGACGGGCGAGGCGGCCAGCACCGCGCCTCCGTCATCGACCCGCTTCTGCCCCGTTCCCCACGTCCCCCGCCTCGCCCGGCGCGCGTGGTGGTGCCGCGGCGGTCCCCTTCTCCGCAGCGTCTCCAGGATCCCCCACGCGGCGGGCCTTTGCCTTGCGCCCGAGGAGCGGAGAGACCCCGCGAGGAGGCCCATCTGAAACGTCACCAGGAGGTGGGGACGCAGGGGCCAGGAAAGACAAAGGGCCCGGTCGGACGGACCGGGCCCTTCTCGTTTCCCCCAGCGAAGCCTTCGCCGCAGCCGCGGAAGCGGCTGCGGCCAGGCGGAGCTGATCCAGGGGTGGGGCCCCATGAGCTCTGCTCATGGGGCGGGGGCCTACGGCCCCCCGTGAAACTCAGAAGTTGAAGCCCGCGCCGAGGCGCAGGTAGCGGGTGCCGAGCTCCGCGCGGAGCGCGAGGCGGTCGAGCTTGTAGACGACGCCCGCGGCGCCCTGGAGGAAGAGGCCGCCGCCCGTGTTCGGGTCGCCGAGGCCGGTCACGTTCGATGACCAGGAGCCGAAGCCGAAGCCGAGGTCGATCTTCGGGTAGACGGCGAGCTTCTCGTTCAGCCAGAAGTTCCAGGTGCCGCCGACCACGAACGAGAACTCGTTGTAGGTCCAGTCGTAGCCGAAGTAGCCGTAGCTGTAGTGGACGAAGTCGAGGCCGCCCTCGATGCCGATCTCGTCACGGATGCCGTTCTGGAGCTTGAGGAAGCTTCTTCGAGGCCGGGACCAGGATCTTCTGGTAGCGCGCGCCGAGCCCGAAGCCCGTGTCGAGGTAGCCGTAGCCGAGGATGCCCCACGCGGAGATCTCGTTGTCCATCGTCGGGCCGCCGTCGGCGGCGATCGCGGTGGCGGTGGTGGCAGGCGCCGTGGCGGCCTTCTTCGTCTGGGCCTGCGCGGGAGCGGCGGCGAACAGGGCGGCGACGAGCACTGCTGCGAGCGAGAACCTCTTCACGAGAAACCCCCTTGGTGGATCGGGTAGGAAGCTGCGCCAGGGAGCCCCGTTCTAGACCAACCGGAGGCCCCTGCCCAATCCCTTGTTCATGCCTCCTTGGGGCCCCGACGCGTTAGCCCGAAAGAGAGAACGCCCCTCCGGGCGCGGGCCTGGAGGGGCGAGGGGCAGCCGCGGGCATGACCCGCGACCGATTGCCGTTCACCGGGGGTAGAGGCCCTGCGGGGTCTGCGTCACGTAGTCGCCGGGGCGGAAGGGCGAGCCGTTCGCGTAGACGAAGGTCTGCACGCCGCCGTCGTCGAACCGGACGGTGACCTCGTAGCGCCGGCGGACCGAGCCGCCCTGGCTCGCGTTCGCGCCGATCATCGCGCCGCCGATGGCGCCGGCGACCGTGCTCGCGCCGTTGTGCCGCCCGCCCATCGCGCTGCCGATGAGGCCGCCGATGACCGCGCCCGCCACGGCGCCGCCGGCCGGGTCGCCGCGCGTCTCGGTGACGACCTCCCGGACCTGGTCGACGCGGCCGTAGCGGGCCCACTCCTGGTAGCCCTGTGGGCCCTGGTCGGTCCAGGTGGTGGCGCGGGTGGTGGTGACGACACAGCCGCTCGCGAGGACGGGGCCGACGAGGGCGAGGGCGAAGATCTGGGTGAGCCGCATGGTCCGATGCCTCCAGGGGCCGTCGTGTTCGCCCCGTACCCCGGAGGATTGCACGGCGCGGGCCACACCAGAAGACCCCCCGGACCCTCGGGATCCCGGCAGGTTGGACCTCGGGAGGACGCCGGGTTACCGTGCTCCCCAGGCACACGGGCCGTTGCCCCGACCACCCTGAACGGGTAATGCTCTCCTCCGCAGCGCCGCCTCACCGCAGAGCCGTCCCGACGAGACGCCTTGACCCACGACGAGCTGAGAAGGACGAAGCCCCCCGGCGAGGTCGCGGCCATCGAGCGCGAGCTCGTGTCGCTCGTGGAGTCGCGCGACCTGCCCGTCCCGCCGTACCCGGCCGTCGCGGTCCGCGTCCACGAGCTGCTCGGCAAGAAGGACTCCGGGCTCTCCGAGGTCGCCCAGGTGGTCGGCGCGGACCAGGCCCTCGCCGCGAGCATCCTGCGCTGCGCGAACTCGGCCATGTACCGCCGCGGCCCGGCCGCGGTCACCGACCTCATGCAGGCGGTCACCCGGATCGGCGCGCAGGAGGTCATCCGGCTCCTGCTCGCCTCCGGCCTCTCCACGCACGCGCAGGCCCTCGGGGCCCTCGCGCCGGTGCGCCGGCTCGTCTGGATCGAGGGGCTCGCGAGCGCGGCGGTGTGCCAGGAGCTCGCGCGGCTCCGCGGCCTGAAGGCCGAGGAGGCCTTCGTCATCGGCCTCCTCCACGACTTCGGCAAGGTCGTCGCGACGGCCGCGCTCGAGCAGCTCCTCGAGACCGTGCTCGTGCGGAGCCCGCAGCCGGTGGAGACCTGGGCGGGCGTCCTCGAGCGGCACCACGTGCCCGTCGGGATGGCGCTCGCCGAGCGCTGGAACCTGCCCCCGCTCGTGCGCGACGTCATCGCCTCGCACCACGGCGAGGGCAAGCCGCCCCGCGACCGGAAGGTCATCGAGGTGGTGCAGCTCTCCGACGAGATCATCGAGCTCGCGATGACCCGCACCGGCGTCGCGCCGCCGGATCTCGCCGCGGTGAAGGGGCTCTCCTCGGCCGCCGAGCGCGAGGCGGTGGCGCGGGTCCTCGAGGAGGTGCCCGAGTTCGTCGCCGCCTTCGAGACCCCGGCCGGCGCCGCCTTCGTCGGCTCGCCCCGGATCGACGTGCCGGAGTCGGTCCTCGCGGGCGAGGGCCGGCCGGTCAACATCGGCGTCTCGGTGAGCGTCGCCCACCGCCCGCGGCTCTACACCGCGACCGCGGTGAAGCGCGACGGGCTCGTGATGAAGGGGCAGGAGCCGCTGCCCGAGCACCGCCTGCTGCAGGCGAAGGTGTACGCCGAGGAGCCGCTCGCCATCTGGGCCCTCACCCGGCTCTGCCGGCGCACGCCCGACGGCTACGCGGTCGAGCTCCAGCCCTTCGGGCTGTCCGGCCCGGCCCGCACCTGGTGGCGGTCGCTCGTCGACGGCCCCGCGCAGGCCTGATCACTCGAGGTCGCCGGGCGCCTCGCCCGCGCTCTTCGCCTTCCCCTCGCGCTCGGCGCGCTCGAGGTCCTCCGGGTCCGCCTCGAGGGCGCGCTCCGCCGACTCGGCCTCCGCCTCGGTCCGGCCCTGCTCGATGTGGCGCCGGACCCCCTCGCCGTAGCGGCGGGCGGCCGTGCGGCTGCCCTCGCCCTCGTTCCGGTGCTCCTCGTCCCGCGGCGCGTCCGGCCGCTCGCCCGTCTCGCTCATGGTTCCTCCGGTCCTCAGGAGGTCAGGATGGCGACGACGGCGGCTCCGGCAACCGCGACCGTGAGGAGCAGGAGGTACCCGAAGGACAGGAGGAGCCAGCGGAGCGCCGTGCCCGCCCAGCCGGTGCCGTAGTGGCGGCGCATGGCGAGGAGGAGGTGCCCGCAGGCCGCGGCCCCGCCGGCGAAGGAGAGGCCGCCGCTCGCGAACAGGAGCCCGGGCGTGAGGAGCACGAACGTCACCGTCTGCGCGTGGGCCGCGAAGACGAGGTGGTCCGTGTAGAAGAGGCCGCGCCGCGGGTGCAGGAGGAGGAGCAGGAGCGCCGCGAGCGGGAGGATCACGAACATCGCGCGCGCGGTGTTGTCGACGAAGACGGCGTTGAGCCTCCGCTGGGCGTCCTCGGGCGGGAGCTTCTTCAGCCTCTCCACGTGCTCGGCGAAGGTGCGCCCCAGGAGGCCTCGCGCGCGCATGTCGGCGAGCTCCGCGTCGGAGGCCTCCACCGGGGAGGTCACCGTGGCCGCCCCGCCCAGGCTCATCTCCTGGGAGCGCGGCTCCGAGGGGCCCAGGCGGACGCCCTTCGTGCCCGCCTGCACGCCGAAGTTCGGCCCCGCCGCGACCGCGAGGAAGAAGACGAAGCTCGCGAGGAGGTAGAGCTTCGTCGGCGAGGTGTGGGAGGCCCGCCGGCCCTCGCGCCACGCGAGGCTCGCCGCGCCAGGCCTGAGGAACAGGGCGGGGAGGGTATGAGCGAGCCGGGAGTCGAGCGAGAGCGCCTCGTCGAGCGCGTCGGCCACGACCCGCCGGAACGGCACCCGCAGCGCGCGCTGCTCCTGGCCGCAGGCCGGGCAGAACCGCGCCGGCGCCGGGCCGCCGCAGTTGGGGCAGCCGGCGGGGGCGGGCGCGCCGGGCGCGGGGGGCTGCGCGGGTTCCATGGCGGACATGCTACCCCGGAGTAGATCCGCGCGCGCGACCGCGCGGGAGGGCGAACGTGAGCGGAAGGATCAGGGTGTTCGTGACGGGCGGGACCTTCGACAAGGACTACGACGAGCTGAACGGCCGGCTCTACTTCAAGACCACCCACCTCGAGGAGATGCTCCGCCTCGCCCGCTGCCGGCTCGACCTCGCGATCGAGACGCTCATGATGAAGGACAGCCTCGACCTGACCGACGCCGACCGCGCCGCGATCGTCGACCGCTGCCGTGGCACCGTCGAGGCGCGCCTCCTCGTGACGCACGGGACCGACACCATGGCGGACACGGCGCGGGCGCTCGTCGCCGCGCGCCTCCCGAAGACCATCGTCCTCACCGGCGCGATGATCCCGTACGCCTTCGGGAGCTCCGACGGGCTCTTCAACCTGGGGAGCGCGCTCTCCTTCGCGCAGGTGCTCCCGGCGGGCGTGTACGTCGCGATGAACGGCCGGGTCTACCCGGGCGACCGGGTCCGGAAGAACCGGGAGAGCGGCGTCTTCGAGGAGGTCGTCCCGGGGGAGGGCGCCTGAGCGCCCGGCGACGCCCCTTCCCGGGCGCCGCCCGCGTGTGAAGGCGTTGCCACGGTGTGCCGGGCCGACGCCCGGCGTCGGGTCTCAAGTGCCCGGAACTCCTGCGCAGCACCGGCCGGCACGATAGTCGCTATCCGCCTCCCCGGACCTCCCGGAGGAACGCATGCTCCCCGTCATCCTGGCTGCCGTGCTCGGCGTCTCGTCGCCCGAGGCCACCCTGTTCACCGCCGAGGGCGGCCGCGTCCGCGGCGCCGTGGTCGAGGCCGGCCCGGCCGGCGTCACCCTGCGGCTCGCCGACGGCACGACCCGCCGCTTCCCTCCCGCCGAGGTGCGCAGGATCGTCCTCGCGGACGGGACGACCTGGCAGCCTGGCGAGCCCGCGCCGCGCGCGCCGGAGCCGGAGCCCGTGCGCGAGCCGGCCGCCGCGCCCGCTCCGGCCCCCGCCCCGGCGCCCACGCCCCTGCCCGAGGTCGTCCCCGTCCCGGCACCCCCGGCGGCCGAGGCGGCGCCGCCTCCCGCGCCCGCCGCGGCCCCGACGCCGGCCCCGGCTCCGGAGCCGGCACCCGCTCCCGTCCTCGCGGCCCCGGAAGCCCACCCGGCGCCGGCGGTCGCTCCGGCGCCCGCGGCCCAGCCCGAGCCCTCCGCGGGGCCGATGGTCATCCCCGTCGAGCGGCTCGACACGCTCTTCCTCGAGGGCGGCGGCCGCGTGCGCGCCTTCGTCGTCGAGGAGACCGCGGACCTCATCGTGGTCCGCACGGTGGACGGCCACGAGCGCCGCTTCCCGCCGGCCCGCGTCGCGTCCATCGCCTACGCCGACGGGACCACCTCGCCGCCCCGGGCGGCGCCCCGGTAGCCACCCGGGACGGCGCGCCCCGGTAGCAGCCGGGCGGGGACCCCGCTACAAGACGCGGGTGCCCGGCCGCGTGGAGGCCATCTTCGTGAAGCGCGTGCGGCGCGGCCCGATGGACCGCGTCGAGCGCGGCGTGCTCGTCGCCGCGCGCGGCCTCGAGGGCAGCGCCGACCAGGGCGGCCGCCGGCAGGTGTCGGTGCTGGGCCGCGAGGGCTGGGAGGACGCGCTCGAGTCCCTCGGCGCGGCGCTCGACCCGGGGCGCCGCCGCGCGAACCTCGTCGTCTCCGGCGTCGACCTCGAGCGCACCCGCGGCGCCCACCTGCGCGTCGGGAGGGCGCTCCTGAAGATCGGCGGCGAGCTCACGCCCTGCGAGCGCATGGAGGAGGCGCTGCCCGGCCTCGAGGACG
Organism: Anaeromyxobacteraceae bacterium; assembly: GCA_047602405.1. Taxonomy (GTDB): domain Bacteria; phylum Myxococcota; class Myxococcia; order Myxococcales; family Anaeromyxobacteraceae; genus Anaeromyxobacter. The sequence continues at coordinate 2,319,534 of JASGHJ010000002.1, read as the reverse complement.
CGCTCCGCCGCGACTGGCGCGGCGGCGTGCACTGCGAGGTCGTGGAGGGCGCCGAGATCGCGGTCGGAGATCCGGTCGCGTTCGTGCCTGCGCCCGACGACGCTCAGAGCTTCAGGTAGAGCCCCCGCCGGTTGAGGAGCGCGGTGGCGACCCAGACCAGCCCGAGCGCCGCGATCGCGAAGAGCATCGACGCGCCGTGGGGGCCCGCGACCCGGCGCAGCACGGTGTCGTGGAACGACGCCCAGCCGAGGTGGACCCGGAGCAGGTTCGTGAGGGGCCGGGAGAGGAGGTAGGACGCGAGCGCGTTCGTGCCGAGCGTCTCGAGGGGCCGCACCCAGGGGCCGGGGGGGCGCAGGTCGACGAGCGCGATCGCGGCGGCGAGCGCGAGGCTGGAGAAGCCCGCCATGAGGAGCGCGTAGGTCGTCGTCCACAGCGGCTTGTTGACCGGCACCCACCGGTCGAGGAGCCCGGCGGCCACGACGAGCAGCGCGCCGCCGGCGAGGAGCCCCCGGATGCGCCGCCCGGGCTCGCGCGCGCGCTCGAGCCAGCGGCCGGCGAGCGCGCCCATGAGCACGGTCGAGATCGCGGGGAGGAGGGCGCCGAGGCCGTCCCGGTCCTGGCGCGGGTCGTCCCAGAGGAACCCGCCGATGAGCCGGCGGTCGAGCCAGCCGGGGAAGTTGCAGTCCGGCGTGAGGACGCCCGGCCCGCAGCCGGGCACGGGGTACGCGAAGAGGAGCACGAGGTACACGGCGTTCAGCGCCAGGATCGCACCGACGAGGCGCCGGGTCCCGGAGTACACGAGCACGAGGAAGGCCGCGAGGTACGCGACGGCGATCTTCTGGAGCACCCCGGTGAGCTGCAGGTGGTCCCGCACCAGCACCCACGGGAAGCCGTGGTGCGGGATGATGAGGAGGTCCGCGAGCACGCCGAGCGCGTAGAGCAGCGCGGCCCGGCGGAACGCGTGGCGGAGGAGGTCGGGGGGCCGGGCGCCGCGCGCGAGCCGGCTCGAGGTCGAGAGCGCGAGCGACACGCCCACGAGGAACATGAAGGTGGGGAAGATCGTGTCGGCGAGGGTCCAGCCGTTCCACTCGGCGTGCTCGAAGGGCCGGTAGGCGTCCTCGCGCGCGAACTGGCTGTTCACGAGGATCATCCCTGCGACCGAGGCGCCCCGCAGGGCGTCGATCGACCGGAGCCTCGCCGTACGTGGTCCCGTCATCCGGGGCACGAAGCTAGCGCCGGCCGGGCGCGGAGTCCCCGGTCGGAGCGTGAACGCCCCGGATGGCACGCACCCGTCCCTCGATCACGCCTCGGGCGTCGACGCGCGCCGCACCCAGTGATGGAGCACGGCGAGGAGCCGGTCGGGGTCGACCGGCTTCGCCACGTAGTCGGAGGCGCCCGCGGCGAGCGCGCCCTCCCGATCGCCCTTCATGGCCTTCGCGGTGAGGGAGACGATGGGCAGGTCCCGGTGCCGCGGGTTGCGGCGGATCTCCTGGATCGCGGTGAGCCCGTCCATCTCCGGCATCATGGTGTCCATCAGCACGACGTCGATGCGCGGGTGCTTCTGCAGGAGGTCCAGCGCCTCCCGGCCGTTCTGGGCGTGCACCACCTTCATGCGCGCCGCCTCCAGCACCGAGTTGATGGCGAAGAGGTTGCGCATGTCGTCGTCGGCGAGCAGCACGGTGACGCCCGAGAGATCGGTGCCCTCCGGGAGGCGGGGCGGCTCGGCGTCGCGGCCCACGTCGAGCGTCGGCTCGAGCACCGCCTCGGCCCCCGCGTAGCGGCGGGGGATGACCACGGTGAACACGCTGCCGCGCCCGGGCGCGCTCTCCACCTCGATGGTGCCGCCGAGGAGCCGGACGATCTCCCGGCTGATGGTGAGCCCGAGCCCGGTGCCGCCGTACTTGCGGGAGGTGGTGCCGTCCGCCTGCTGGAACGCCTCGAAGATGAGCTTCTGCTTGTCCTTCGGGATGCCGATGCCGGTGTCCTCGACCGCGAAGGCGATGAGGCCGTTGCCGCGGGCGGCGTTCGTGACCCGGAGGGTCACCGCGCCGCGCTCGGTGAACTTGAAGGCGTTCGAGAGCAGGTTCTTGAGGATCTGCTGGAGGCGGGTGAGGTCGGTGTGGACCGTCTCCGGCAGGTCGGCTGCCATGTCGACCTCGAAGGCGAGCCCCTTCTGCTCGGCGACGTGCCGGAAGGTCGCCTCGACGTAGCCCGCGACCGAGGAGAGCGTCGCCTCGGCGGGCTCGATGGGCATCTTCCCCGCCTCGACCTTGGAGAGGTCGAGGATCTCGTTGATGAGGGTGAGGAGCTCGTTGCCCGAGGTGTAGACCGTGCTCGCGAACTTCACCTGCTCCGGGGTGAGGTTCCCGTCCCGGTTCTCGGCGAGCATCTTCGAGAGGATGAGCAGGCTGTTGAGCGGCGTGCGCAGCTCGTGGCTCATGTTGGCGAGGAACTCGGACTTGTACTTCGAGATGAGCTGGAGCTGCTCGGCCTTCTCCTCGAGGCTGCGGCTCGCGAGCTCCACCTCGGTGTTCTTCTGCTCGAGGAGGCGGGCCTTCTCGTTGAGCTCGGCGGCCTGGGCCTCGAGCTCGGCGTTCGAGCGCTGGAGCTGCTGGAGCAGCTCCTCGGTGCGCATCGACGACGAGATCATGTTGAGGATGACGCCCACGTTCTCCATGAGCTGATCGAGGAAGGCCAGGTGGTTCGGGCTGAACCGTTGGAAGGAGGCGAGCTCGATGACGGCCTTCGTCTCGCCCTCGAAGAGCACCGGGAGCACCACCACCGAGCGCGGCGGGGCCTCGCCCATGCCGCTCGCGATGGAGATGAAGTCCTCCGGGACCTCGGCGAGGAGGATGCGCTTCTTCTCGAAGGCGCACTGGCCGATGAGGCTCTCGCGCAGGCGGTACGAGGGCGACAGGGTCTTGCGGCCCCCGAAGCCGTAGCTCGCGATGAGGTTCAGCACCGGCTCGGGCCGGCCGCGCTCGGCCGTGCCCTCGAGCACGAAGAACGCGCCGTGCTGCGCGTTCACGAGCGGGGTGAGCTCGCTCATGATCGCCTGGGCCACCGAGACGATGTTGCGCTGGCCCTGCATCATCGACGAGAAGTTCGCCAGGTTCGTCTTCAGCCAGTCCTGCTCGTTGTTCTTCTGGGTGGTCTCCTTCAGCGTGGAGATCATCTGGTTGATGTTGTCCTTGAGCGCGGCCACCTCGCCCTGCGCCTCGACCGCGATGGAGCGGGTGAGGTCGCCCTTCGTCACCGCGGTGGACACCTCGGCGATGGCGCGGACCTGGGAGGTCAGGTTGCCGGCGAGCTGGTTCACGTTGTCGGTGAGGTCGCGCCAGGTGCCGGCCGCGCCGGGCACCTTGGCCTGGCCGCCGAGCTTGCCCTCGATGCCGACCTCGCGGGCCACCGTGGTGACCTGGTCCGCGAAGGTGCGCAGGGTGTCGGTCATGGCGTTGATGGTCTCGGCGAGCGCCGCCACCTCGCCCTTCGCCTCGAGCACGAACTTCTGCGAGAGGTCGCCGTTCGCCACCGCGGTCACGACCTTCACGATGCCGCGCACCTGGGTGGTCAGGTTCGAGGCCATGAAGTTCACGTTGTCGGTGAGAATCCTTCCAGGTGCCCGAGACGCCCGGCACCCGGGCCTGGGCGCCGAGCTTGCCCTCGATGCCGACCTCGCGGGCGACGCTCGTCACCTGATCCGCGAAGGTGCGGAGCGTGTCGGTCATGTCGTTCATGGTCTCGGCGAGCGCGGCCACCTCGCCCTTCGCCTCGAGCACGAACTTCTGGTCGAGGTTCCCGTTGGCGATCGCGGTCACGACCTTGATGATGCCGCGCACCTGCTTCGTCAGGTTCGAGGCCATGAAGTTCACGTTGTCGGTGAGGTCCTTCCAGACGCCCGACACGCCGCGCACCTCGGCCTGGCCGCCGAGCTTCCCGTCGGTGCCGACCTCCTTCGCGACGCGGGTCACCTCCGCGGCGAAGGAGTTCAGCTGATCGACCATGACGTTGATGGTGTTCTTGAGCTCGAGGATCTCGCCCCTCGCGTCGACGGTGATCTTCTGGGAGAGGTCGCCGGTGGCCACCGCGGTCGTGACCTTCGCGATGTTGCGCACCTGGTTCGTCAGGTTCGCCGCGAGCTGGTTCACGTTGTCGGTGAGGTCCTTCCAGGTGCCGGACACGCCCTTCACGTCGGCCTGGCCGCCGAGCTTGCCCTCCGTGCCGACCTCCTTCGCGACGCGGGTCACCTCGGCCGCGAAGGAGTTGAGCTGATCCACCATCACGTTGATGGTGTCCTTCAGCTCGAGGATCTCGCCCTTCGCCTCGACGGTGATCTTCTGGGAGAGGTCGCCCTGGGCCACCGCGGTGGTGACCTTCGCGATGTTGCGCACCTGGTTCGTCAGGTTCGCGGCGAGCACGTTCACGTTGTCGGTGAGGTCCTTCCAGGTGCCGGACACCGCCTTCACGTCGGCCTGGCCGCCGAGCTTGCCCTCCGTGCCGACCTCCTTCGCGACGCGGGTCACCTCGGCCGCGAAGGAGCGGAGCTGATCCACCATGACGTTGATGGTGTTCTTGAGCTCGTAGATCTCGCCCTTCGCCTCGACGGTGATCTTCTGGGAGAGGTCGCCGTTCGCGACGGCGGTGGTCACGAGGGCGATGTTGCGGACCTGGTTGGTGAGGTTCGCGGCGAGGCCGTTCACGTTGTCGGTGAGGTCCTTCCAGGTGCCGGACACGCCCTTCACGTCGGCCTGGCCGCCGAGGCGCCCCTCGGTGCCGACCTCCTTCGCGACGCGGGTCACCTCGGCGGAGAAGGAGCGGAGCTGGTCCACCATCGTGTTGATGGTGTTCTTGAGCTCGTAGAATCTCGCCGCGGGCCTCGACGGTGATCTTCTGGGAGAGGTCGCCGTTCGCGACGGCGGTGGTCACGAGGGCGATGTTGCGGACCTGGTTCGTCAGGTTCGCGGCGAGGCCGTTCACGTTGTCGGTGAGGTCCTTCCAGGTGCCGCTGACGCCCTTCACCTCCGCCTGGCCGCCGAGCTTGCCCTCCGTGCCGACCTCGCGCGCGACGCGGGTCACCTCCGCGGCGAACGAGTTCAGCTGGTCGACCATCTTGTTGATGACGTCCTTGATCTGGAGGATCTCGCCCTTCACGTCGACCGTGATCTTCTGGCCGAGGTCGCCGTTCGCGATCGCGGTCGCGACCTTCGACACGTCGCGCAGCTGCACCGAGAGGTTCGCGGCGAGGCCGTTCACGTTGTCGGTGAGGTCCTTCCACGTGCCCGACACGCCGCGCACGTTGGCCTGGCCGCCGAGCTTGCCCTCGGTGCCGACCTCCTTCGCGACGCGGGTCACCTCCGCGGCGAAGGAGTTCAGCTGGTCGACCATCCGGTTGATGACGTCCTTGATCTGGAGGATCTCCCCCTTCACGTCGACGGTGATCTTCTGGGTGAGGTCGCCGTGGGCAATCGCGATCGCGACCTTCGACACGTCGCGGAGCTGGACGGTCAGGTTCGACGCCATCGTGTTGACGTTGTCGGTGAGGTCCTTCCAGGTGCCGAACACGCCCTTCACGTCGGCCTGGCCGCCGAGCTTGCCCTCCGTGCCGACCTCGCGGGCGAGGCGGGTCACCTCGGCCGCGAAGGACCGGAGCGTGTCGACCATGGTGTTGATGGTGTTCTTGAGCGCGAACACCTCGCCGCGCGCCTCGACGGTGATCTTCTGGGAGAGGTCCCCGTTCGCCACCGCGGTGGTCACGAGGGCGATGTTGCGGACCTGGTTGGTGAGGTTCGCGGCGAGGCCGTTCACGTTGTCGGTGAGGTCCTTCCAGGTGCCGGACACGCCCTTCACGTCGGCCTGCCCGCCGAGCTTGCCCTCCGTGCCGACCTCCTTCGCGACGCGGGTCACCTCCGCGGCGAAGGAGGAGAGCTGATCCACCATGACGTTGATGGTGTTCTTGAGCTCGAGGATCTCGCCCTTCGCGTCGACGGTGATCTTCTGGGAGAGGTCGCCCTTCGCCACCGCGGTGGTGACGAGGGCGATGTTGCGGACCTGGTTGGTGAGGTTCGCGGCGAGCTGGTTCACGTTGTCGGTGAGGTCGCGCCAGGTGCCGGACACGCCCTTCACGTCGGCCTGCCCGCCGAGCTTGCCCTCGGTGCCGACCTCGCGCGCGACGCGGGTCACCTCGGCGGCGAACGAGTTGAGCTGGTCCACCATCGCGTTCACGGTGGTGCCGATGCGGAGGAACTCGCCGCGCACCGGGCGGCCCTCGATCTCGAGCGACATCTTCTGGGAGAGGTCGCCGCGGGCGACGGCGGTGATGACGCGGGCGACCTCGTTGGTCGGCGCGACGAGGTCGCCGATGAGCTGGTTCACGGCGTTCATCGAGGCGGCCCAGGAGCCCTTGGCGGGGCCCACCGAGGCGCGCTCGGTCATGCGGCCCTCCTGGCCGACGATGGCGCCGACCCGGACGAGCTCGTTCGAGAGGTGCTCGTTGAGGCCGATGATGTCGTTCAGGGCCTCGCCGGCGCGGGCGAGGATGCCGTCCCGGCGGTAGGGCAGGCGGACCGCGAAGTCGCCGGCCTTCACCGCCTTCAGCACCTCGATGAGCTGGCTGATCTCCTCCTGGCTCTCCGGGGAGAGGAGGTCCCACTCCGTGTTGCGCCGCCCCGGCCGGTCCGCGCGCGCGCGCCCCGGGGGCCTGCGCTGGGATCCGAGGTCCTCGCCTGGGTCCTGGGGCGCGGGGTCCGGGGTGGCGTCGATGGCCATGGCTCGCTCTGGGCTGGGATGGGACAGGGACGCTCTGCACTTCACGCCCGGGACACCAGCCCCCCGGAGGGCCGCTCGCCTGCACCCCTCTCAGAGGGCGTTGCCCCCCGGGGGCGGGCTGCGCACCGTGGCCGGGCTCCGCCCGGACATGTCCGCCGATCGCGTGAAGATCCTGATGGTCGACGACCGGCCCTCGAACCTGGTCGCGCTCGCGGCCGCGCTCGAGGGTCCGGACTACGAGCTCGTGCGGGCGGGCTCCGGCGCCGAGGCGCTGGGGTTCCTGCTCTCCGACGTCTGCGCGCTCATCCTCATGGACGTCGAGATGCCCGGGCTCGACGGGTACGAGACCGCGCGGCTCATCCGGTCGAACGAACGAACCCGAGACATCCCCATCGTCTTCATCACCGGGCTCGACCAGGACGACCGGCGCGTGCGCGCGGGGTACGAGAGCGGCGGGGTCGACTACCTCTTCAAGCCGCTCGAATCCCACGGTGCTCCGCAGCAAGGTGGCCGCGTTCGCGGCGATGCACCGCACGCGGCAGAAGCTCCTCGAGCAGGCGGAGGCGCTCCGGCTCGCCGACCGCCGCCGGCACGCGCTCGCGCTCGCGGAGCTCGAGCTCACGAGCCTCCGCAAGGAGCAGGCGGCCCAGCAGCGCTACCGCGCGCTCGTCGAGGGCATCTCGCACGCGATCGTCTGGGTGCTCGACCCGGTGTCGCTCGCCTGCCGGTTCGTGTCGCCGAGCGCGGAGGCCCTGCTCGGCTTCCCGCTCGAGCGGTGGCGCTCGGAGCCGACCTTCTGGGAGGCGCGGCTGCCCCCCGCCGACCGGGAGGCCTTCCGCGCGGCGGCCGCGGGCCTCACCCCGAGCGGTCCCGGCGTCGCGCTCGAGCACCGGCTCGTCCGCGCCGACGGGCGCGAGGCCTGGTTCGAGACCGCGCTCGGGCTGGCGCCGGGGGATCGGGGCGGGCCCCCCGAGCTGCACGGGTTCTCGGTGGACGTGACCCGGGCCGTGCAGGGGCGGGAGGGCCTCGCGTTCCTCGCCCGGGCCTCCGCGGTGCTCGCCGAGGCGCTCGACCGGCGCGAGACGGCCCGCGCGGCCGCGCGGGTGGCGGTGCCGTTCCTGGGCGACGTCTGCGTGGTGGACGTCGCCGCCTCCGACGCGTCCCCGGCGGAGACGTTCGTCGCGCACGCCGACGCCTCGCGAGAGGCCGAGGCCGGGGCCGGCGCCGGCGCCGGCGCCGGCGCGCTCCTCGAGGCGCTCGGGACGAAGGCGGCGCTGGTCGTGCCGCTCGTGGCGCGCGGGAGGACGCTCGGGCGGCTCTCGCTCTTCGCCGAGAACCCGGCGCGGCTCGACGGCCCCGCCGCGGCGCTCGCGGAGGAGCTGGGGCGGCGCGCCGCGCAGGCGCTCGATCACGCGCTGCTCTACGACGACGCCCGGGCCGCGGTGGCGCTCCGGGAGGAGTTCCTGTCCATCGCCTCGCACGAGCTGCGCACGCCGCTCTCCGCGCTGCTCATGCAGGCGCACCTCGTCCGGCGGCTCGTGGCGAGCGGGCGGCACGTCGGGGCCGAGGGCGAGCTCCTCCGGCGCCTCGACAAGGAGCTCGATCAGGTCAACCGGATCACCGCGCTCGTGAACAGCCTGTTCGACCTCGTCCGCATCCGCAGCGGCCTCGTGCGCCTCGCGCCCGAGCCGTGCGATCTCGCGGCGATCGCCGGGGAGGTGCGCGGCCGGTTCGAGGAGGTGCTCGCCCGCGCCGACCGCGCCCTGGAGGTCCGCGCCCGCGGGCCGGTGCATGGCGTCTGGGACCGCGGCCGGCTCGAGCAGGTGCTCACGAACCTCGTCGGGAACGCGCTCAAGTACGGCCGGGGCGACGTCGTGGTGGAGGTGGCCGACGGGGGCGACGCCGCCGAGGTGACGGTGGCCGACCACGGGCCGGGCATCCCGCCCGAGGACCAGGCGCGGATCTTCGACCGCTTCGAGCGCGGCGGGCGCAAGGACGGCGAGGGCCTGGGGCTCGGGCTCTACATCTGCCGCAAGGTGGTGGAGGCGCACGGCGGCGAGATCTCGGTCCGGAGCGAGGTGGGGCAGGGGACCACCTTCACCGTGAGGCTGCCCACGGGGCTGCCCGCCACGACCGAGGGACGCGCCACCGCTTGACGGTGAGGGCGGCCGCCGGGTACGCCCTTCCCTGGTGACGGCCCCGCTGCTCGCGCTCCTCCTCGCGCTCTCCCGCGCCGACGATCCGCCCGCCGCTCCGGCCCCCGCCGCGACGCCGCAGGGCGCGCCGCCGGCGCAGGTCGAGGTGGTGCCGGTGCCGGTCGAGGGCGCGGAGCCCGACGACGAGAGCGACCTGCCGCCCTGGCCCGACGAGGCGCCGGCCGCCGGCGTCGAGGGCGAGATCGAGGGGGACCCGCCGCTGGCGCCGCCGGCCGAGCAGGCCGATCCGGTGGCCCTCGTCATCAACAAGGGCGCCTACTACTCCTCCCTGGGCCTCTACCTGCCGCTCACCGAGAGCGCGACCCCCTCGCTCGGCGAGATGGGCGAGTTCGCGGTGTACGCGACGATGCTCTCCCGCGCGATCGTACCGCGCTTCATGATCCTCGAGGCGAGCGTGAACCCGCTGCCTTCCGCGGGGCTCCTGCTCCGGCGCTGGGACGGGCTCTACGAGGGCGCGCAGCTCAACCCGAACGTCAACGTCGTGCAGACGCTCACGGCGGGGTTCGAGGAGCCGGGCGCGGGGTCAATCTTCCTCGGCAACGTGGCCCGCTTCGACGTGCCCGGGCGCGACGACGTGCACGGCCGGGCGTACGTGGGCCTCGTCGCCTCGTCGGGGTTCTGGCACATCGTCGACAACGTCGCGGTGAAGGACCCCTGGGCCGAGCTCGAGCTGAAGCTGAAGGGCGACCGCAAGACCACGCTCTCGCAGCTCTCCTGGAGCTTCCGGGTGGGCACGAAGATCCACTCGAACAGCGAGGTCACCGACGTGCTGTTCGTGGGGCTCAGGCGCAGCCGCCTCGACCCCGACGACCACGACAACTTCCTGCTCGCGAACTCGGGTATCGAGTACCGCTTCGACATGTCCCGCCACGGGAAGCCGCTGCGGCACTACCTCGTCGTCGACAAGAAATCCCGCTCGGGCGCCGGCGGGTGGCGCTCGTCCTCGGGGTGGGGATGCTGTGGGAGGCCCGCGGCGCGTACTCGGGGGCCCTCGAGGCGTCGACCGAGCGGGTGCGGCTGCTCGTGCGCCCGAACATCCAGTTCTGAGTTCCGAGGGGCCCTGGCCCCCTCCCCGTGGAGCGAGGCTCCACGGGGCCCCTCCCCGGATCTGCTCCGCTGCGCTTCGCAGGTGCTACGGAGGCGGCTTCGGGTCCCCGCCTCCGCGCCTGCGGCCGAGGAAGCGCTCCATGAACCGGAAGCCCCACTTCTCGGACCACATGCCGGGGCCGGTGACGAGCATCCCGAGGACGAAGGCCCCGATGAGCGGCCAGATGAGGCGCCAGTCAATCTCCATGTCGGGACGATCCTAACCGGTTCCGGGCCGCGGCGCAGGTCAGGACGGGCGGCGCTCGATGAGCTCGATCCGGTAGCCGTCCGGGTCCTCGACGAACGCGATGACGGTCGTGCCGTGCTTCATCGGGCCGGCCTCGCGGACCACCTTGCCGCCGCGCCCGCGGATCTCGGCGCAGGCGGCCGCCGCGTCGGGCACCTCGAGCGCGACGTGCCCGAAGCCGCCGCCGAGCTCGTAGTGCTTCGTGTCCCAGTTCCAGGTGAGCTCGAGGACGGCGCCCTCGCTCTCGGGGCCGTAGCCCACGAACGCGTTCGTGAACTTGCCCTCCGGGTAGTCGCTCCGGCGCAGGAGCTTCATGCCGAGGACCTGCGTGTAGAACGCGAGCGACCGGTCGAGGTCGCCGACCCGGATCATCGTGTGGAGGATGCGCATGGGGGTCCTGTATACGACGGGAGCGCCGCGCGCCGCGAGGCGGTAGGCTGGCGCAATGCCCAGCCCCCGCGTCGAGGTGCTCCAGGCCGACGGCTACCAGATCCGAATCGTGGGGGTGCCACGGCCCCGCTTCGGCAATCTCTACCACTGGCTGCTGCGGGCGGGCTGGGGCACGGCCTTCGCGGCGCTGACCTCGGCCTACCTCGCGCTGAACGTGGCGTTCGCGCTCCTGTTCCTCGTGTCGGGGGGCGTCGCGAACGCGCGGCCGGGCTCCTTCCTCGACGCGTTCTTCTTCAGCATCCAGACCATGGGCACCATCGGCTACGGTGCGATGTACCCGGCGAGCCCCGCCTGCGAGGCCGTCGTCGCGGCCGAGTCGGTGACCGGCCTCGTGTTCACGGCGGTCGCGACCGGGCTCATGTTCGTCCGGTTCTCGCTCACCCGCTCCTACGTCGTGTTCTCGACGCGCGTCGCGGTCGCCCCGATGGACGGGGTCCCCACGCTCATGTTCCGGGTCGGCAACGAGCGGCGGGGGCGCATCGTCGGCGCCACCTTCGGGCTGACGTTCCTGCGCTCGGAGCGCACCACCGAGGGCATGCCGATCTACCGCACCGTGGACCTCGCGCTCGTGCGGTCACGGGCCGACGCGCTCGCCCGGTCCTGGACCGTGCTCCACCGCATCGAGCCGGGCAGCCCGCTGTACGGCGAGACCCCGGCCTCGCTCGCGGCCCGGGACGCGGAGCTCACCCTCTCGGTCTCGGGGATGGACGAGACCACCCGCCAGACCGTGCACGCGCAGCGGACCTGGTCGCACGCGGCCCTGGCCTGGGGCGCGCGCCTCGACGACGCCATCTCCGAGACGCCCGGCGGCGATCTCGTGCTCGACCTGAGGAAGTTCGACGCGCTCGTGCCCACCCGGGCGACCGAGGGGTTCCCCTACGGGGAGGGCGGGCAGGAGGCGCCATGACCGTTCGCGCCCCGCGGCGGCCGTGGTATATCGCCCGCGCCGGCGGACACGCCGGCAGGGATGGAACGGCCCCGTAGCTCAGCCGGATAGAGCGGCGGTTTCCTAAACCGCAGGTCGCGTGTTCGAGTCACGCCGGGGTCACTTAAAAGCCCTGCAAATCCGCGACTAGGCGGGCGGGGCTGGCAGTCGTCCACCACCTGGGGTACCTTCGTCCACCAGTCCTCCGCCACCCCGTGGCGGGGTGCGGGAGGTGGAGAAGGACGCCATGGTGAAGCCCAGCAGGCTACCCGAGGCCACGCCCGCCGATCGCTCGGCCTGGGTGGGCGGCTACATCCGGCGCGACTCGAAGGGCCGCGCGACCTACTACATCCGCGCCATGCGGGGAGGCGTCCGGTACGACCTCTCGACGCGCGCGCACGACGAGCGGTCGGCGCACGACCACCTTCGGCGCTTCGACACGAACCCGGAGGAGTACGCCCGGTGGCTGCGCGGCGCCACGACCGAGGGCGACACCACGCCCATCTACCTGGACAAGCCGCTGCGCGACGAGTTCCTGGAGTGGAGCGCCAAGCCGAAGTCGGAGGGCGGGAAGCAGAACACGCCCGAGTGGATCCGCTACCAGCGCCGGGAACTGGAGTGGTGGGCCGTCCGGCTGGCCGACAAGGCCGGCCAGGCGCTCGACCTGCGCGAGGTGAAGCGGGAGGACGTGTTCCGCGTCCTCGACGGCGACCCGCGCGCCGGCATCCCGAAGGCCGGCGGCATGCGGAAGAAGCAGGCCGTCCTGAAGTCCCTCTACGGCTGGCTGCGCCGGCACCGGCGCGGCGAGCGCATCGGGCCGACCGAGGACCCGCTGGCCGACGTGCCGAACCTGCCCGGCGGCGTCGCCCAGGCGAACGGGGTCAACAAGTACGTGCCGCCCGAGAACGTCCACCAGGTGATCGACGCGCTCGTGACCAAGGGGTCGCTGTACGGCCACGCCCTCTGCGTCCAGGCCGGGACCGGCTGGCACGTCCGGGAACTGCTCCGGTTCGTGGCGGGCGGCCGGGTGGATCCCGTGCCCAGCTACGTCCGCGAGCCCGGCGTCACGGCCGTCCTGGTCGGCCCCAAGCACAAGTCGGGCAAGGAGCACATCACGAAGGTCGGCAGGACCGTCGAGCAGTCGGCGCGCATCCTGCTCGGCGGCGAGGCCGAGGGCGGTGTGCCGGAGATCGACGGCCGCGCCCGATCCCACAGGGGCACCGGGGCGGTGAGGGGCTCCATCAGCGAGTCACACTACGTGAAGGCCGTCCGGCAGACCTGCAAGGACCTGAAGCTGCCCGTGTTCAACCCGGCCTGGATGCGCCACACGAATGCGACGCACGCCGTCCAGGCCGGCGCGCGCGACAAGGTCCCCGGGTTCCTCGGGCACGCCGAGGGCAGCCGGATGGTGGACATCCACTACGCGACGAAGGCCATCCCGCCGAAGGCGCCGACGATCATGGACGAGACCGACCCCGGGGTGGGCAAGGACCAGGTCGCGCTGCTCCGGGCGAAGGTCGAGGCGCTGGAGGCCGAACTCCGGAAGTCGAAGCCGAAGCGGAAGGGGTAGCTCAGACGAGATCGCGGGCCAGGGGCGCGCCGCTCCGGGTCGGGGTCCGGGAACTGCGCGCCGTCTTCCGGAAGGCGACCGTCCCCTCGCGCTCGACCCGCTCGACCTCGGCCAGGGGCACCTTCGGCCGACCGGCGACGTGGACCACGCGCAGGCGCCCATCCTGGATCAGGAGCGGCAAGGTCCGGGTCCTGCTGACCCCCAACCGTTCAGCAGCCGCGCGCAACGAGAGCAGACGGTGCTGGACCATCGGCTCGTTGGCGGCCGTGTGCGACTCGATCCGGCGGATCCGCTCCTCGATGACCGCGAGGCGGTCGAGGATCTCGCGGAACGGGTCGAGCGGGAGCGCGGCGGTCACGACCTACTTTATCGGCCGGCGGCGGGGGAAGGGCCAATCTATGCGAGTTCCTGGTGCCGAACGATGGCTCCGAACGTTCCACAAGGTATGCCGCCTGGGCGGGGACCCGCACCCAACGTGGAACGTGGTAGTAGATGGACACCATGGCCGAGGTCACCTTCCTGCGGCAGCACGAACCCGTAGACGAGCACGGCCGGGCCTTGTACGCGGTCACCCGATCGATCATCCGGGCGTTGCTCGACCAACTGGGCCAGGAAGACCTGGTCAATCTGAACTGCGACCGTGGTGACGTGACGATGCGCCAGCTTGCGAAGGTGGCCCGTCTCGACCGCGACAAGGGGATGAGAGGCGACGGCTTCGAGTGGGCCGTTCACGAGGCGGTGGTCGGGGGAGAGCCGCGAGTGTGCGGCATCGTCGCGGACGTGCTGTCGCGCGCGTCTCGTCACCTGGAGGCGGTCGAGCAGCCGACCTCGCTACTGTTCGGTCATGAGCGCGCCAAGTACCTGGGCTTCACCGATGCGGTCATCCAGAACGCCGGCGAGCACGCCGTCCTCCTTCCGGACGGGCGAGGGCATCCCTTTGACTTCGGTCCGTGGGTTGCGGTGGCGGCCCAGGGGAAGGCGGCCGAGGACCGCCTTGGGGACCGAATCAAGCAGATATGGAAGACCGACCTCTTCCTCTCGAACCAGGAGTCCCGCAAGTACGTCGCCGCGACGATCAAGAGCAACTGGCACCAACTGGAGGGCGGTCGCGGACTCCGGATCGGGATCGTCCCCGAGGCGCGGGACCTTCAGAAGGGGATCACCTGGGACGAGAAGTGTGGACTGTGGGTTGCCGTTCTCCCCGACCCAGACGGCTTCATGGGCCTCTTCAACGACGCCTACATGGCGGTCGCCGCAGCGATCTGCAAGCTGGGTCGGCATGACAAGCCGTACTGGGCCGTCCCCAGCGCGACGGCTCAGCGGATCCAGGACCAGCTAGAGCGTTACGAGAGCGTCAAGGTCATCGAGATCGAGGCCGGACTAAACCAGGCGGCGCAGGTCAACCTGGTTGATGTCGAGCACCGCCTCGTGTCGGTCGCGGCCCCCGAGTGGTTGCACATGAACGAGCAGCGCACGAAGGTCGTGGCGCCCAGGCCCAGTTTCGAACGGTTGTAGCGCTACGCCTGGCGCGCCGCCCAGACCGAGCACTTCAGGGTTTTCGAGACCTGGCGCCAGGACTGGCCGGCGGCCCGGAGACGCTGCACTTCAGCCACGGCGGGGCCGACTACCTTCGGACGACCGATGTGCTTCCCGGCCGCCCGGGCCTTCTGCATGCCGAGCCGGGTGCGCTCACGGATCAGGTCGCGTTCGAACTCGGCCACCGAGGCGAGCACGCCCAGGATGAGCCGCGACATCGCGTCGCCCCCGGGCCGGATGTCGAGGCCCTGGGTGATCGCGACGAACCGGACGCCTGCGGCTTCGAGGTCGCGGATGGCCCGAACCGGTCTCCTCCACGTCGAGCACGACCTCGCCCCCGAGGCGGGCAGCGGCTGCGCGAAGCTCCTGGCGGGCGAGGGCGGGGTCCTGATCGACGGTCGAGCAGCGGTGGTAGGTCGCGATCCGGGCGGGCTGGTTCATCCCGATGGTGTACGGGAAGGGGTCAGTTTTCGATAGCCCATGGGCATGGGGCCAACCCCGCGATCCGTGGGGTCTGAGGGCGACGCTTTCGGTGGTCCCTTTCCCGCAGGGCGCCCGGCATGCCGGCCGGCGCCGTCGTCCGGTTCGTCAGGCCGCCTTGCGCTCGGCGCCGGCCTCCGGGAGGTTGCAGCCGTTCACGCACTGCCAGGCACCCCGGACGAACCGGCCGCCCGAGCGCGGGCGGATCATCGGGTAGTGGACGGAGCCGCACACCTTGCACTCCATCCGGTTCGTCTGGTCGTCCATCAGCTTCATCACCTTCTTCGACATGTCGTGCTCCTCCGAGCGGAGTCGTTGATCGACCCCTCTACAGATCTGTAACGCAGGCCAGACCGGGGTTCGGTTCACCCGGGGCGACTTCGGCTGCTGGGGTTCACGGAGGGGCTGGAGGCCACCAAGCCGTGATGCCGAGCGGCATGCCGTTGCCTTGTCACGTACGCGCGGAGTCGGCCCAGGGCGACGAGCGGCCGTTGACGAAGGGAACCGTAGCGCGCGCGTTCGTCAGGCCCCACAATGCGAGCCATGGTTGGCCGAACCGAACTGCCGGGACTCGACTACCTTTGGTCCGCCTTCGAGCGGTACTGCCCGAACGATCCTGCTGCCGTCGATATGATGCTCGATGGCGCTCCTCGTGATGTCTTGGACGAGGTGCACACCGTCTCGATGCGACTGCTGGAGAATGACGCAACAGACCTTCGCGCGGTTGCGGACTTCGCGGCGCGTCTCGGGAAGACCGCCCCCACGGAAGCGGCTCGTCTCGCGGGCTTCCTGAAGGCCATCCTGCCGGTGAGGACGATCCGGATGCCATTGCATCCGGTGGATCAGGACGGGTCGGTCTACGAACTCCGCATTAGCGGCGGCGACTCGCATGACAAGGCGCAGGTCCGCGTCGTAGCAAGTGCCCTTGGCGTGAGCCTCATGGTCGCGGCGAAGATGATGAAGGACGCCGGACCGGTCGTCGTCCGGGACAAGGCTGCGCAACTGATGCGAGTTCGTCGGGCGTTGGCCGCGACCGGGCTTCAGTGCGATGTGACGCCTGCGTTTCCGTATCCCGAGCCGGGCGAGGAGTGGTTCACGCGGGGCTCGGTGCTCTAGGTACCTGCTCGTCGTGGTCAGGGCCGGTATGCCTGCCGGCACCCGACGGCAATCTACCGGCCATGGACAGCATCGACGCGAAGACCCGGGCCGCGATCGCCCGGGGGTGGGCGACCTCTGCCCTGAACCAGGAGGACTACGCGGCCCAGCACGGGATCAGCCCGCGCACCTTGCGGTTGTGGATCAGCCGGCATGCCTCCCGGCAGCCGCCGGTCGAGCAGGAGCGAGGGATCATCACCGAGGCGATAGGCCAGCTTCAGGACGTGCTCGACGCGCTCCACGACCAGGAGGAGCTCGATCCGGCATGCCGGCCGGAAGCGCAGGTCCCCGCTGACGACGCGCCGGTCGAGACGGTGCCCGTCCTGGAGGGCGCGGCTCTCGTCAGCATGGTGGAGGCGACTCGTGCCGCCCTGGCGCAGGAGGAGGCGGGCGCGTCGCCGGAGGTCGCCCGCCCCAAGGTCCGGAGAGGGTCGTTCTTCGCCGACATGGGCTGATGGCGATGACATGGCGCTCAGGTACGCTGTCGCCATGGCCGGAAGGTCGTTCGTTACGTGCAGTCGTTGCGGCGCCACGATCGATGAAGAAGCCTGCTAGCGCAGCAGAGGCGACTGATCGGCGGTGCGCGTGCGGGGAGACCGCGCGCACCATCCATGAGGAGATCGGGGACCACTGCCACGCTCACGACCGGGTTGGGTTCAAGGTCAAGCAGCCGGGGAAGAAGGACCCCGTCCTGGAGGGTCTGTCGGGCGACGAGATCAGGAAGGCCACGGGCGGATGGGTGAAGAAGGACCGGCTCATCGACAGGGAGCACGACAGGTACGTCGAGCACGTTGTCGATATCGAGACGGGTGAGGTCCTTCGGAACTGCGACGAGCCGTTGAGTGAACACGTTGGGCATGGAAGCGATAAGCCGAGGACCGGCGGCAAGTAGCCGACCCCGAGAGGCGATGCTCCAACAGGTCGAGTTCAGCCTGACCACGCCCTTGGTTCTGGCCGAGCCGGAAGTCCCGTAGGTCGCCGGGGCCGGCAAGGATGCCCCCACCCGGCCTCCTGCCAGGTGGGGGCGAGCGGATCAGGCAGCGTGCCGATCGGCGTCGGCCATCTCCTCGTTGGCGGCCGGCTGGTTCAGGAACCAGTCAGGGTCGGCACGCAGGACGAAGTGCCCCTTCCGCGTCCCGGGCTCCTCGATCAGCGCGCGGCACGCCAGGGCCTGAGCGAGCACCTCGGCCAGGAACTCCTTCGGGAAGGTCTCCGGGTCGATGCCCTCGACCTCGCGCTTCGTGATCGACCGGCGGGTGACCGTCTGCCCGGCCTCCGTCGCGGCCTCGACGGCCTCAGCGAGCGCGCGGACCGCCTGCGACACGCGGACCTTGTGGGCAGCCGCCCCGGCACGGGCCAGCGCCTCGCCGTCGATCTCGCGCATCGTGAGCGCCCACGGGGTCGCGATCTTCTCGATGAGGAGGGGCGGCGGCGGCGGCGCACCGTTCTGCTTGGGCACGGACAGGACAAGGGCGCGGGGAGCCACCTCCTCGGGCACGGCGACGCCAAGCCGCTCCCGAGCAGTCTTGTCCTGGGGGTAGTTGGTCAACACCATCACGGCCCGAGCGTTGTCGGCCAGGGAGGAGCCGCCCCGACCCGTGTAGAGGTCGGTGAACCCGTTGCGCCCCGCCTCCTTCCCGGTGTGGTGGACGAGGACGACGACGCAGCCGGTGAGGAGCCCGAGCGACTCGCACGCGGTGACGAGCGCCGAGAGGCCCGAGTTGTCCTCCGACGGCGTCAGCCGGGAACCGGTCTCCAGGATGATGAGGTCGGCAGCGGGGGCGGCGGTGTTGATGGCGTCCGTCCAGTGCTTGACGAGTTCGGTGTTCGGGTCCGCCGAGTTGCCGTAGCCCGACGCCACCAGCATCGCGGGGTCGCCCAACACGTCCATGACGAAGACGTGCTCCTCGATGCGCTGCGGATCGAACTGGTCGCCCAGGACGAAGCGCTGCGCCGCGAGCTTCCGGCGGTAGTCGGCCCGGGAGTCCTCCTTCGAGATGATCACGGTCGTGCCGGGCTTCGTCTTCCGGCCCATGAAGTCGCGCCCCAGGGCTCGCGCGGTGGCGAGCCCCAGCGTGAGGGCCGACTTGCCGGTGCCGCCCACGCCGACAAGGACGCTCACCTTCCCGGGCTCGTCAGGCACGCCCTGCCAGATGAACTTCGCGGGCTCGGGATCGGTCGTGAGCGCCTCCTGGTCGAAGGACTTGATCCGCTCCATGTAGGGGTTCGACGGGGTAGCCGTCGGCTGCTGCTCGTTCTGCTGGTTCATGTGTGCTCCTCGGGACCCTGGTCAGGGTTCGCGGAACAGCCGCGCGAGGAAGTCCTCATCGACGGGCCGCCGCCCAGGGCGCCGGTTCGGAGGTCCCGAGCCGGCCAGCGCACCTGGTACGTGCGCCCGGACCGCGTCACGGAGCTTGTGGCGAAGCTCGCGGTCGGACCAGGGCGGCCGGCACGTCGCGTTCCAGTCGATGAGGACGTTCCAGGCGTCCGCCTCGGTGAGGACGCGCTCGACCACGCGGCACACCACGTCGAAGGTGTGGTCGTGCCCATACTGGCCGCTGATGGCCGGCCCCATGGCCGTGGCGTACTGGGTGGCGCGCTTCACGGCAGACGCTCGGGCCGCATCCGTGGGGAGGGGAACGGGAGCCCGCGTGGTGGGGCAGGAGGGCTTCGAGGTCGGGCACAACGCGAGGATCGCGTTCAGCCAGGTCTCGGGCAGCGGCGCCAGCTCGATCTCCCCCGGCGCGTGCCCCTTCCTCCAGCGGTAGCGGTTGCCGGAGAGGTGCGTGGAGGGCGGCAGGACGCCGAAGCCGCCCTCGCCACGGATGTCGATGTCGGGCGCGAGCTTGCCGGCGCTGTTGCGCGGCGTGACCACGCCCTCGGGGATGGAGAACGCCCGCTGTCCACCGGTGCCAGACCCAGTGATCCAGGAGATGGTGGCCGGGAGCGGACCGTACTGCTGCTCCAGGCGGTTCAAGGAGGCGTAGCCCTGCTTCGTGACCGCCTGGCCGCCGACGACTCGGACACCCTCGTCCACGTCCAAGATGATCGTCCGGGAGACCGTGCC
This sequence comes from Anaeromyxobacteraceae bacterium, assembly GCA_047602405.1. Classification (GTDB taxonomy): domain Bacteria; phylum Myxococcota; class Myxococcia; order Myxococcales; family Anaeromyxobacteraceae; genus Anaeromyxobacter. The sequence continues at coordinate 2,300,037 of JASGHJ010000002.1, read as the reverse complement.
GGTGACGTGGCCGATGTTCCAGTCCGGGTGCTCCGCGAGGAGCGCCAACGCCTGCTCGCGGTCCTGGCGCTGCCACCCGGCACCCACCGGGTGCTTCCCGGGGTTCTGACAGGCGAAGCCGCGCGGGCAGGTACACCACGCGCTGCCGGAGACCGTGAGCGCCCCGTGACAGGAGATCGGGTGGAGCTTCTGATGCTGGAGGAAGCGGGCGTAGTCGAGCCCGACGAGTTCATGAACGGTCACGGCTGCTCCTGGAGGGCGGCGAGGCCCTGGGGCGAGGTTGAGATGGCGGGGAGGGGCTGAAGGCTTCGCGGACCGCGGGCGGGCCCTAACACCTGGGCCACGGTCCGCTTGAATGACTTCAGACCTGACAGGCAGAGGTATGGACTGTGAGTCCAATACCCCGTGCCCGCCAGATGAAGGGTCCGCGCCGCCGTCCGCCGCGAAGTTGCGAGGGACTGGTCCGCGAGTGCGCGGCAGCAGGGCTCGAGGTTTTGATAGGACAAGACGACTCCAGTCCGGGCGGCTGAGGCCGACCGGTGACGCACGAGTGGTTGGTTGGCGGGGCGCTTCCCGTGTCAGGTCCGCGTCATCCCCACCACCTACTGTAACGTTGCCGGAGGGGGGATCGGCCGGCTCGGGGAGAACGTCATGGAGTTCTGGGACGAGATCTACGACGAGATCCGGCGCGACCTAGAGCCAGCCAACATGCTTCAGGGGTCGCAGGACTTCCTGGGCGCCTGGAACGTGCTCCAGCGGCACCGGCAGGCGCCGGCCGTCGTGGCGGGACAGGAGCGCTTCCCGATCCAGGCGACCGCAAGCTGCGCCAGCATGGCCCTCGAACTCGCCCTGAAGTGCCGTGTCCGGCTGGAGGGGACGACGCCGCCCAAGACGCACCGCTTCAGCGCTTTGATAGCGGCGATGTCACCTGCCGCCCAGGACGCGCTCGCCGCGGCCGTGCGGATCGATGACCGCCAGGTCGATGCCGGCGGCCTGCTCCAGGCGCTGGTCGAGTGCGACAAGACGTTCGAGACGTGGCGCTACTTGCACGAGCACGACAACGCGGACTTCTTCGAGCCGCGCCTCATCGACACGACCCGAGCCCTGCACGCCATTATCTTGAAGGCGAACCCGAACTGGCAGCCGGCGGGCGTCGTGCCGACGCACTTGGTCCACGAGCCCTAGGCATTCTGTCCGAGATCAACACGGTGGGCGGGGTAGGCGGTACTCTCAGCGAATGCGATCTGCCGCGCTCATCGCCTTGGTGATGGTCGGTTGTCAGCACAACCCGCCCCACGCCGCCGCGAGGTCCGTAGGTGGGTCAGACGCCCAGGCGCTGTGCGCCGCTCAACGGGCGGAGAACCGCCAACGTGCGGAAGCATCTCGGTGCGTGACCGACTCCGACTGCGTGACGGCGGACAGGTACGTGACAGGGGAGTGCGACACTTGGGTCACCCTCCCGGAGGCTGAGCAGGTCCTGAATCAGATGAGGGAGTCCACGGAGGCCGCGTGTCATGCGCTGCCGTTCGTGCAGGTCGCTCCGGCATGTCCGGCTACGAGGGCGGCCTGCGTCGAGGGCACGTGTAGGGCGGCCGAAGCCTTGGGCGCTGAGGCGGTGATCAAGACGGTGAACGTCGTCCCGACAGACTTCCAGTGCCTGGGCACCGGCTTGGCCCGGGTGACCTCAGAGAAGAGGCTGCCCGACGGGATGGTGAAGTTGCGGTTCCCGCTCGGCGCGGACGGGAACCACCCCAGGTACTTCGAGGCGCTCGGCAGTCACGAACCCGAAGCGGCAGTGGCGGTCGCGCGTGTTGTCGGCTCCTGCCAGTGGAAGATGCAGGACGGCAGCCCGATACGGCCCGGTGTCTGGGGCTTCATCGCGATCAAGCTCAAGTACTAGGTGTCGGGAGCCGAGATGAACGTTCATCTGGTCGCGTTCCTGGTGCTGCTCGCTCAGCCGACACCCGGGGGTGACGACTGGCTCCCGCTCATCCAGGCGGGTGACTACATCGCAGCGAAGACGAAATGCGAGGCGCGGCTCGGCGCCATGGACGCGCGCACCAGGGCGGAAGCCCACAAGTGCCTTGCGAACGTCGAGGCTGGACTGGCGTTCCGCGAGGCGGACGAAGAGCGGGTAGATGGGAAGGCAGTTACTGATGTTCGCCTAGGAGGTCTCCGGAGGGCAGCCAAGCATCTGGATGAAGCCGTGGCGCTCGCGCCCGAGGACATGAGCATCCACCAGGGGCGCCTGCATGTCCTGCGGCTCGCCGGTCTGCTGCCGGAGATGGTGAAGGCCCTGGAAGACAGCATTCGGATCCATCCCACCCGCGACTGGTTGCCCACCTGGAAGGCGTACCCGGGCGAGTTCTACACTGCACGGGGCTTCGAGCAGGCGGTGCTTCTGTACCGAGTGCTGGATCGCCATTTTCCGGACGACCACACGATCATCTCGAACATGGGCGCCGCCCTGACCATGCTTCAGCGCGACGCGGAGGCGCTGGACTGCTTTCAGCGCGCGGTGGTGCTTGCTCCCGACGATCCAGTCGACAACTGGAATCTCGCCCGGTTGAAAGACTACATGGGCAAGACTGACGAGGCCGACGCCGCCTACGCCCACGCCCTAGAACTGGAGCCGAACGCCTCGGTCCGGAACAGGAACTCGTGCGTGTACGCCGACTTCATCGAGAAGAAGAAGGGCGACCGCAAGAGGGCCTGCGAGGTTCGGAAAGCCGCAGCTTGTGGAGGCATCGAAGGGTGCCACTCCACCCCCGTCAGCAAGTAGGCCGTCGCCCGTGACCAGCATCAACACGATCGGAGGGTCACCGTGCTACACCGGCAGTTGATGCGTTCCTCCGCCGCACCCTCCTTCCGCCGCAGACGCTGGTAGTACCCCGCGCGTTCGCGCGCGGGTCGCTGCCGGCACTGCTCCTGGGCCTCCGGCCCGGGGAGGAGTCCGTGATGGCGACGTGGCGGGTGGACGTGGACGAGTCAGCGGTGCGGCTGCTGTACCGCGACGCACGAGGCGAGCAGCCCTGCGGCGAGTCCGAGCGGTGCCTGGAGTCGGAGGTTGTGGCCTTCGCCTGCCACCAGGCCGATCCCTTCGACCTCATCGTCCTGGACGAGGTCACCTTCGTCCGCCAGGCGGCCGGGAGCCGGGCGTGAACTTCAAGGTCCGCCTCCGCGCCGGCACCCGCTACCAGACGCGGGCCGCCTTCTTCGGCCGCCGGGGCGATTTCCACGTCCTGGAGGACCACGAAGTCGTGAAGCCGCTGCGGCTCGACCTGGAGCCGGGCAGCTTCGGCGTCTTCGAGCGGGCGAACGGCGAGAAGATCATCGTGCTGTACGAGGACGACCCCCGCGACGCGGACGAGGAGCAGGTCGAGGAGATGGAGCCCATGACCGACAAGATCGAGGAGTGGAAGTTCACCGCCGCGACGCCGGTCGGCACGTTCGTGCGCGTCTCGCGGAACCCGGACCTGCGCTGGGCCATCGTCTACCTGCCCGAGGCGCGGCGCCTGGCGGGCTGGGAGGGTTTCTGCCACGGCTGGGCGCAGACCGACGAGCACGCGCAGCGCCTCGCGGACGAGGTGCGCGAACAATTCCACGTCGAGCCGGTCATCGCCCCCATCACCGGTCGGCGCCGCTGGGTCTCGCACGCGCCCCGCTGGCCAGAGGAGTAGGTCGGCATGCCGTTCGGCATCCCGGCGGGCGTCAGGTTCTACCTGCTCGATCCCGACGAGCTACGGATGGAGCCCAGGAGCACCGTGGTCGAGCCGATCGACAACCCGTTCGGCGCGGAGCGTCCGCCCTACCAGTTCTTCAAGATGAAGGACGGCCGCGTCGGGTTCGTGAACCTGAACTGCATGCCGCGCAACTACTAGGCCGCCAGCATGTCCGAGCCCGTGAAGGAGCCCGTCAGGACGACGGGTTATGATGGCGTCTTCGCCAACATGCCCACCTCCGCCCGCACAACGAGATTCAGGCCGGCCGCTAGGCCGGCAGACGACCGGCCCTCGCTCGACTGGTTGGTGGACTCGGTGGAGGTGGCGCGGGGCAGGGTGGTCCGGACCCTGGACCCGGATCGACGCGCAGAGCTTGGTCAGTACCTGACGCCGGCGACGATCGCCCGCTTCATGGCCGGCATGGTGGAGCAGGTACCAGACGTGGTTCGGATCCTCGACGCCGGAGCAGGCGTCGGATCGCTCACGGCGGCGGTGGTGGCCGACCTCTGCACGCGCGGGAAGAAGCCGCGCGCGATCGAGGTGACGGTCTACGACCTAGACCCGGTCATGGTGAAGGCCCTGCACGCCACCGTCGCGCTGTGCCAGCAGGCATGCCGAGCGGCTGGTGTCAGATTCAAGGCGACGGTGCTCCACGAGGACTTCGTCCAGTCGGCGAGCGAGATGGTCGAGGGCGGCCTGCTCTCGCCTCCCAGGCCGGAGTTCCACCTCGCCATCCTCAACCCACCCTACCGGAAGATCAGAAGCAACTCGGCGGAGCGGGTGCGACTCCAGGCGGCAGGGCTGGAGGCGACGAACCTCTACACCGGCTTCCTCTACCTGGCCGCGCATCTGCTCGTGCCCGACGGCGAGATGGTGGCGATCACGCCGCGGAGCTTCTGCAACGGCCCCTACCATCGGGCCTTCCGGCGTGCCTTCTTCGACATGATGCGGCTCACCCGGCTCCACGTCTTCGAGTCGCGCGACAAGGCGTTCGGGGAGGATGAGGTCCTCCAGGAGAACGTCATCCTGCACGCCGTGAAGGCGAAGGGCCGGTCGGGGTCCGTCCACATCACCAGCAACGCCTCCCCGGACGACCCGGATGTCGCGGAGCGGGTCGTGCCGTACGGGGAGGTGGTCGGGTCCGGTGACGACGACCACTTCGTCCACATCGTGGCGGACGAGGCCAACGCGGCTGTGGCACGCCAGATGGCCCGCATGCCGGCTTCGCTGGCCGATCTCGACCTGGCGGTGTCGACCGGCCGCGTCGTGGATTTTCGCGCGCGGGAGCATCTGAGGAAGGAGCCGGTCGAGGGGACGGCGCCACTCGTCTACCCGGGGCACCTGGTGGACCGACGGGTGGTCTGGCCGAAGCCGGGCTTCCGGAAGTGGAACGCTCTGTCCGACCAGGCCGAGACGGCGTCGCTGATGGTGCCGGCGGGGACGTACGTGTTGGTGAAGCGCTTCTCGGCGAAGGAGGAGCCGCGTCGCGTCGTCGCTGCCGTCATCCGGCGTGACGATGCGCCGCATCCGCGCTGGGGGTTCGAGAACCACCTCAACTACTTCCACCAGGGCGGGAAGGAACTGCCCGACGATCTCGCGCGCGGGCTCGCGGCCTACTTGAACTCGACGATGGTGGACACGTTCTTCCGCCAGTTCAGCGGCCACACCCAGGTGAACGCCACCGATCTGCGCGGGCTCCCCTATCCTCGTCGTGAAGATCTGGAGCGCCTCGGTCGCCGGATCGGAGGTAGCATTCCGACGCAGGACGACCTGGACCTGGTCGTCGAGGAGGTGCTCGGGATGGCAGGGGACGACGACGAGACGGGCCTGAAGGGCGAGAAGCGTGTCGAGGAGGCCATGAGCGTCCTCAGACAGCTTGGTGTTCCGGAGGAGCAGCAGAACCTCCGCTCGGCGCTGACCCTGCTCGCGCTGCTCGACCTGAAGCCGACCAGCCGCTGGGCGAGCGCATCGAGCCCGCTCAGGGGCATCACCGAGATGATGGACTACTTCGCCGACCACTTCGGCAAGCGGTACGCGCCGAACTCGCGCGAGACGGTGAGGCGTTTCACGATCCACCAGTTCGTCGAGGCGGGGTTCGTCTTGAAGAACCCGGACAAGCCCGAGCGCCCCGTGAACAGCCCCCAGGCCGTCTACCAGGTCGAGGCGGGCGCGCTGGAGTTGTTCAGGTCGTTCGGCACGCCGGCGTGGAGCGGGAAGCTGGCCTCCTATCTGAAGGCGATGCCGTCGCTGACCGTCCGGTACGCCAGGGAACGGGAGATGGAGCGGATCCCCGTGAAGTTGCCCTCCGGGAAGAAGCTGACCCTGTCGCCGGGCGGGCAGAACGAACTCATCAAGCTCATCGTCGAGGAGTTCTGCCCCCGGTTCACGCCCGGGGGCGAGGTGATGTACCTGGGCGACGCCGACCAGAAGTGGGCCTGCTTCGACGAGCCGGGACTGACGGGCTTGGGCGTCAACGTGGACGCCCACGGGAAGATGCCTGACGCAGTCGTCTTCTTCCGGAAGAAGAACTGGCTCGTCCTCGTGGAGGCCGTGACCAGCCACGGCCCCGTGAACCCCAAGCGCCGGGACGAACTGAAGGCCCTCTTCGCCGGCTGCAAGGCGGGCCTCGTCTTCGTCACGGCCTTCCTCAGCCGGCCCGCGATGGTGCGCTACCTGAACGAGAATCTCGTGGGAGTCCGAGGTCTGGGTGGCCGAGTCGCCCAGCCACATGATCCACTTCAACGGCGAGCGCTTCCTGGGGCCGTACGAGTCGTAGGTCGCAGGAGCGACGACTGCGCGGGGGGCATGAGCCCATCCGTGTCGTTGGTGGGTGGTAGCCTGGTCGATGTGGCAGAACCGCTGATCTTCTCGGCCGAGCAGGTCGCGCGTGCGCGTGCTCGTCCGGAGGCCAGACGCTCGCTCCTTGACCGGTGGGCGCTGGTGGAGGGCGACGCCTTCGACCTCGGCCGGATCCAGCTCGAGGAGGCCGCGCTTCTGGTCCCGGAGCGGCTCCGGCCTCGTCTGCTCGGCCCGCTCCGTGCCGACGACGCCAAGCAGTCGATGGCCGCGTTGGGCATGCTCTTGTTGGCCAAGACTCTTCACGGCCATGGCTGGGAAGTCGAGTTCGAACCGGAGATCGACGGTCTCACACCTGACCTGCGACTCCGGAAGGGCCCGGTGTGCTTCATCGTCGAGGTGCGGCATGTGGCAGGTCCGCTCGGCGTGCCCGATGGCCATCAGCGACTCCGCGCCGAGCTTCGCTCAGTTAGGGCTCGCACCCCCGCGCAGTTCTCGACCATCTCCATCGACGGGCGGAAGTCGCTGAAGGGGTTCTTCAAGTTCCTGAAGGACAAGATCCTGGCAGGCGACCCAGGCCCGCACGTCTACCAGGAGCCGGGCATCCTGATCCGCTTCAAGCTGTTGCCGGCCTTCGACGAGGAGGTTGGAGTCTTCTTCGCGTACTCGCCCGCCATGGCCATCAGCATTGATGATGCTCCGGCTGTTCGAGCAGCGCTGAACGAGAAGCTGACCAAGTACCGCTTCTCCCACATCATCGCGTTGCAGGGGATCGACACCGGTGGTCTGTTCCGTGCTGTCGATCAGGTTCTGTTCGGCACCGAGGTGTTCGTGGTCCCCATCGGCCCAGAACGCCCGGCTGATGAAGTCCGCATCGATCGGCGACCCGATGCGGCCGTCTGGAAGCCCGATGCCGACGGGGCCCGCATGCGCCAGAGGCTGGACGCGGTGCTCCCGTTCGAAGTGGGGATGGGCGAGCGCGGTTTCCACATCCAGGCGCGCGTCATGGCCAACCCGGCGAGGCCGCACGTGACGGGGCTGGACTCGTTCCGACCGATCCCGGCTCTCGTCCACGCCGACGGTGAGTTGATGCGCTATGTCGGGCCCGGTGGCGACTTCGTCAGCGAGGGTGAGACGATCCGGGACTACTTCGTCCCGTAGTTCACGGAGCCCCCCTGAGATGCATGTCAGTCCCCCATGCACTATGGGTCCGTGGAGGGGTCGAAGGCTTCGTGTTTCAGCATGCCCTCGCCCACACGGGCCGAGTGCTCATCTACGTGAGATCATGGGGCGAAAGGTCGCAGGGATTCTGCTGGAAGAGGCACGCGAACGGCAACGACAGGAACTCTCCCGGTACGCCGAGGCGCACACGAGGATCGGAGTTCACTTGGTCGTGCTCGCCGTCTTCGCGGCGGCGGTCCTGCGGTTCATCGACCAGCCGCCGAACCCACAGCCGGCCCACGTCTACTGGATCTTCGTCGTGTCGGCGGTCGTGCTCAGCCTGATCACGTTGATCGTGTTCGGCCTCGTGCTCGCCGTGATGTGGGGGTACGGCACAGCCTTCCCGGCCTCCATGCAGACGTGGATCGAGCACGCGGACGGTCTGCGCGCGTCGTACGTTCAGTACGCCGATGTGGACGGAGAGACGGCGGCGCACCTCGAACGCGATCTCTCGCAGAACGTGTGCGAGGCGGCCGACTTCAACGCGGAGAAGAACGCCCATCGATCGAGGCTCATGGTCATGGCGGGGCGCGGCCTGGTCCTCGCGGCCGGGGCGCTGGTCGTGAGCGGCATCGCCTACCTGATCCTCGGCACCAAGGAGACCAAGGCCGTCGAGGTCAACATGGCGACGCCCGTTTCGGTTCAGGTCGTTGCCCCCGTCCCCCTCGGTCCACTTCAGGTTCAGGGTCCGGTCCAGCTTCAGCCCGTTCACCTTCAAGGGCCAGTAGAGGTCGTGCCGGCAGGGCCCCCGGCTCGTCCCAATCCAGTACCCCACCAAGGAGCCGCTCGTGACCGCTAAGCCCACGAAGACGTCGCCAGCCAAGAGCACCAAGCCCGCGCCGGCACCGAAGCCGGCTCCGCCACCTCCGCCGCCGAGGCCACCGACGAAGCTGGTGCTCGACCACGTGAATCCGACGAAGAAGCGCTAGGCGCTTTGCCCTGCGCAGGCACGGACGTCTGGGCGGAGCGACGAACACGCCCGTACCGGCGGCCGGATTGATAGGATGTCCTCGATGGCCTCGACTACGTCACCTGGAGGGGATGGTTTCTGGGGCGGCCTAGGGCTCGTCCTCCTCACGGTGGCCGGGGTCATCTTGGGCGCGAGCGTGCTGGAGAAGCTCGCCAACCCTCGGATGCCATGCCCCAGGTGTGGCACCTCGCTCAAGCAGGGGACTTCGCCATGCCCGACCTGCAAGACGGTCCTCTCATGGAAGGAGGCCGCCTGAGCGACGGAGCGGCACAGCGCTCGCTCGACACGGCGGCGGGCATCGTAAGGGAACTGGGCGCCTTCGGCGTCCCGTTGATCCTCTGGACGGCCGTCTTCTGCACGGCCCTTTGGAAGGTGGATGGCCAGAGGCTCGACTGGATGTTCGGCATCCTGTGGCAGACATGGGTCGCACTCCTGGTCGTGTCGGTCGGGCCCGCGATGATCGCCGGCGTGGCGGCGTGGCGGTCGAGGCAGGGGCCCGTTGCCGTTCCCCAGGCGGAGAAGGCCCCGTCTCTCGACGGCTGAAGGCGCCGGGGGGTCAGCAGCGGGCGCTATCGAATCTAGACGATGGAGGCGGTCTCCCCGTCGTCCACCACTTCACGAGAAGTGCGGATCGTCCACCAGCCCTCCACCACCAGCGGCTCCGGGCGAGGCCAGCCGGGGCCACCGAAGTGCCCGGATCGTCAGGAAACAGCTGTGCCCCAGTGATACCCGGTTCGTTTCCTAAACCGCAGGTCGCGTGTTCGAGTCACGCCGGGGTCACAAGAATTACGACGAGCGAGCATGGCCCGCTCGGGCGCGTGCGCGACATCCCGTCGCACGCGTGCACGACTTGATAAGCACGCTCCGTGCGGGTAACGTCTCACCGGGCATCGCGTGAAAATCGCGGCCCGCTCGAGGAGGACCCCATGCTCGGACGCGCACTCGCGCTCACGGCCGTGAGCCTTTCCCTCGTCGCGTGCGAGACGCCGAACGACCACGTCCATCGCGGCGGGGCCGTGGAGCTCCCCGGCACCCCGGTCACGCTGGCCTACCTGACTCCCTCCGGGCATCCGTCGGGGGTCGAGTGGAACACGGCGTACGTCGACCCGGTTCGCGTCGTGGTACGCGACCAGGCGGCGTGGGGCGAGGCGTGGGCCATGCTCGTGGGGAGCGAGGTCCCTGCCGCGCCGGTGCCCTCCGTCGATTTCACGCAGGACATGGTGGTCATCGCGGGAATCGGCCGCTCGGGGGGAGCAAGGGCGATGCGCATGCCCGTCGCGGCGGTCCAGGACGATGGCTCGCTCCGGGTCGCCGTCGAGGACACCACCCTCGGAGACGGGTGCGTGTGGGGGCCGATGGAGACCCGGCAGGCCTCGGCGGCTCGCGTTCCGCGCGCGGACTCCGTCACGTTCGTCGACTTCGTGTCCGTGCGGAAGTGCGAGTAGCCGCCTCCGTTCCCGGCGCTCAGCGGGAAGCGGTCGCGGGCCGCGCCCCCGCGCGGCGGTTCGCGGCGACGGAGGCGAGCACCCCCACCGTGAGGATCCCGACGATGACGGCGAGCGAGACCGCCGGGTGGACCTTCACGAAGTCGACGAGCGCCATCTTCGCGCCCACGAAGACGAGCACCGCCGCGAGCGACGGCTTCAGGTAGGTGAACTTCTCGACGAAGCCGGCGAGCAGGAAGTAGAGCGACCGCAGGCCCAGGATCGCGAAGATGTTGGAGGTGAAGACGATGTACGGGTCCTGGGTCACCGCGAAGATGGCGGGGATCGAGTCGACCGCGAACACGACGTCGGTGAGCTCGATGAGGGCGAGCGCGAAGAAGAGCGGCGTGGCGACGCGCTTGCCGTTCTCGAGCGTGAAGAAGCGGTTCCCGTCGAGGCGCGGGGTCGAGGGCACGGTGCGCTTGAGCAGCTTGAAGAGGCCGCTCTGCTCGGGGCTCTGCGCCTCGCCGCGGGCGAGGAAGAGCTTCGCGCCGGTGACGATCAGGAGGCCACCGAAGACGTAGATGACCCAGTGGAAGCGCTCGAGCAGCGCGGCGCCCGCGGCGATCATCGCGCCGCGGAGCACGAGCGCCGTCAGGATGCCCCAGAACAGCACGCGGTGCTGGTAGAGCGGCGGGATGCCCAGCGCGCCGAAGATGACGACGAAGACGAAGATGTTGTCGACCGAGAGCGACTTCTCGATGACGTAGCCCGTGTAGTACTCGAGGCCCGAGGTCGCGCCGTGCTGCCACCAGACGTACCCGCCGAAGGCGAGCGCGAGGGCGACCCACACCGCCGACCACGCGAGCGCCTCCTTCGCGCCGATGACGTGGTCCTTGCGGTTGAAGACGCCCAGGTCGAGCGCGAGCATCGCGAGCACGAACCCGCCGAACGCCAGCCACTCCAGGATGTGATGATCCACGCGAGCTCCCCGTTCAGAGAGAAGGTTCCGGGGAAGCTAGTGAGGCGGAGGCCTCCGCACGATGACGAAGTTAGGCAGCGAAGCTTAGGTTTTCCCTGGGGGTGGCGCGGGCCGGGGGTGCCCGGTCCGCGCCACCGCGGCGTCACGCCCGCTCAGGGCACCACGTTCGGCGTCCCGGCGTCGTACCGGGCCTTCGCGGGCAGGGTGTACGTGGCGCCCGTCGTGGGATCCACCCAGGGCCACCGGTTCGCGCCGAAGAACGCCGGCTTCGAGGGCAGGTACATCGAGTCGGCGATCGCGCCCGGCGAGCCGTCGTGCCAGGTCTGCTTCTGCTGGAGCCAGTCCCAGTTGCCGGCCCGGACCGCCGTCGCGACGACGTTCGGGTCGTAGGGGTACGGGCTCCAGTCGTCCCAGCCGAGCAGCCAGATGGCGCGGTCGTTCATGCCGCCGGTGTGGTTCGCCTCGTAGATCCAGCCGCCCATCTTCCCCTGCTCGCCGAGCACGTTCCCGACGAAGCTCATGCCGTACGAGTACGCGGCGGACCCGGCGGCGCGGCGTGGGCCGTTGCCGCTCGAGGCGTAGTCGTCGATGGTGTGGCCGGTCGAGCCGTTGACGAAGGGCTTGCGCGTCCCCTTCAGCCAGTTGCGGAAGATGGTGTGCAGGGTCGACGAGCCGTGCGTCTTGTCGCTGTCGAAGTTCCAGCCCATGTTGCCCTCGAACAGGACGTGGTGCGGGCCGACCATGTGCGAGGCGTTCAGGCCCACCTCGATCCAGTTCTCCGAGTAGGCGATGAAGCCGTCGTCGACGTAGTTGTAGCCGAAGACCGAGCCCGCCCCGGAGCAGCGCGCCACCATCACCTTGTTCGCCATCATCGAGATGTTGTTCTCGACGAGGATCTCGGACGACGCGTTCGCGAAGCTGATCGCGTAGCCCGCGCCACCGGGCGACGGCCACGCGCCGTCGTGGAGGTACGAGTCGCGCAGCTCCACGCGGTACGAGTGATCGATCGCCACGCCCTCGCCGAGCCACAGGGTGACCTCGACGTTCCGCGCCCAGGACGACGCCGCGCGCTCGAAGCGCAGCGCGCCGTCGGAGCCGCCGGTCATCGTGAGCTTCTCCACGCCCGCGCCGCGGATGTGGACGTTCGAGCCGGTGTAGCGGGTGAGCTGGGCGGCGTGGCTCGCCCGGTAGCTGATGTGGATCGGGCTCGTGAAGGTGATCGTGTTCCCGCTGACGCTCGCGATCTCCTTGATCTCGTTGGTCGGGCGGTCGCGGCGGCAGAACCAGGCGGCGGCGTCGCCGCCGGTGGGCGTGGTCGCGGTGAGCGGGTCGTCGGTGCCCTGCGGCGGGTTGTGGAGCTGCCAGGTCACGCGCCAGTCGGGCGAGGCCCAGATCTGGCCGCGACCGAGCGGGTCGGTCATCCACCTCGCGCCGGAGAGCTCGTCGAGGAGCACGATCTGCCCGGCGGCGAAGCCGGCCGCGGACGCGACGGTGATCGACGTCGCGCCCTTCGCGGCGTCCGCGGTGAGGTTCTGGGAGGTCGAGTCGTCGGGGCTGCCCCAGCGCTGCGCCCCGACGATGACGATCGGCTGGTAGTCCGCGGCGCTGTCCTGCCACGGCTTCGCCCCGTTCGTCTTCTTGAGGATCGTCTGGCCGGCGCCCGCGCCACGCAGGGTGATGCCCTTGTTGACGATGACGTACCTGTTCACGAGGAACGTGCCGGAGGAGAGCTGCACCACCTGGCCCGCAGGGCAGGCGTTGATGGCCGCCTGGATGCCGCCGGAGGCCTCCGAGCCGCCGTTGCCGTAGGTGGAGGCGTTCACGGTCGCGCAGACCGTGGTCCGGGCGGGGATCCCGCCGTTGAGGGTCACGCCCGGCTTCCACGTGGTGGACCGGTCGGACGGCAGCACGTACACGCCGCCGCCGCCGCCGGCGGTCACGGTGATGGAGGCGACCGCCTGCTTCGTCGTGTCGGCCTGGCTCCGCGCGACGGCGTGGTAGGTCCCGGCGGTCGAGGGCGCGGTGTAGAGGCCGGTCGAGGAGATCGCCCCGCCCGCGGCGCCCTCCTGCACGGTCCACTGCACGGCCGTGTTGGTCGTGCCGGTGACCGTGGCCGTGAACTGCTGGGTCCCGCCCGCCGCCACGCTCGCGGAGGTCGGGCTGACCGAGACCGCGATGGTCGTCGCCGCCGTCACCGTGACCGTCGCCACCGCCTGCTTCGTGGTGTCGGCCTGGCTCCGCGCGACGACGTGGTAGGTGCCGGCCGTCGAGGGGGCGGTGTAGAGGCCGCTGGAGGAGACGGAGCCGCCCGCCGCGCCCTCCTGCACCGACCACTGGACCGCGGTGTTGGTCGTGCCGGTGACGGTGGCGGTGAACTGCCGCGTGGCGCTCGCGACGACGCTCGCGGTGGTCGGGCTGATCGCGACCGCCACGGTCGGCTGGGCGGTCACGGTGACGGTGGCGACGGCCTGCTTCGTGGTGTCGGCCTGGCTCCGCGCGACGACGTGGTAGGTGCCGGCCGTCGAGGGGGCGGTGTAGAGGCCGGTGGAGGAGACGGAGCCGCCCGCCGCGCCCTCCTGCACCGACCACTGGACCGCGGTGTTGGTCGTGCCGGTGACGGTGGCGGTGAATTGCTGCGTGGCGCCGGGGGCGACGCTCGCGGACGCGGGGCTCACCGCGACCGAGACGGTGGTGGGCGCCGGCGAGGCCGCGGGCGGTGAGGCGATCGAGACGAGCGCGAAGCTCATCGCGGGGACGCTCGCGCCGGCCCACTCCTGGATCGTGATCCCCGTGACGGAGGTCCCCGCGGGGGAGAGCGACGTGAGCGGGACGCGGCAGTGGGTCCACACGCCCGCGCGGATCCCGCCGGCGCAGGCGGTGTTGAGGTCCACGCCGCCCGTCCACTGGCCGCTCGACTGGAGGGCGCGCACGCGCATCACCGGGGCATTGGTCGAGCCGCGCACGTCGAACTCCAGGTTCGAGCCCGCGGTGACGGCGTAGCCGGAGTGGTGGAAGTAGAGGGCCTGCCACGCGCCGAAGGCGGCGGAGATGGAGGGCGCCCCACCCGGCGTCGGGGTGCCCTTCCCGAACCCGACGGTGGCCCACGACCAGTCCTCCCAGGGCGCGCGGAGGACGTCGTCGTAGATGCGGCTCTGGGCCTGGACGAGGCGGAGGGTGTCGAACGAGAGGGTGGGGAGCGACAGGCCCGCGGCCTCGGCGAGCGCGACGGAGGAGACGCCGGCGGCTGCGAGCGCGCGGAGCGGCACGCGGCAGTGGCGCCAGGCGCCCGCGACGATCCGGCCGCCGTCGCAGTAGGGGCCGAGCGGGGCGGCGTAGCCGCCCGCGCCGACGGAGAGCGCCGGGGCGGTGGTGGCCCCGCCGTGCGCGTCGAGCTCGAGGTAGTCCATCGTGACCGGCGCCGGCGCGCCGAACGCGAGCCTCGAGGAGGGGGCGTAGGTCACGGCGATGGCCGCGGTCCCGCCGGCGACGGGAGACGGGCTCGCGAGGTTGCGCTGGGCCGTCGACGCGTCGGTCCAGCCGGACGCGAGCGCGTCCTCGTAGATCGAGACGGGCGCCGTCGCCTCGTCCGCGCCCTCGGCGAAGCCACCCTCGCCTGGAGCCCCGCACCCCGCCCAGGCCACCGCCGCGCCCACTGCGGCCCACATCGAAGAATCGATGCACTCGCATGCTCGTTCACTCCCCGTGGGGGCACGCGAGGCGCGCCCGGCTCATTCGACTGGGAGGAAACGTGTGGATCGTTGCGTTCTTCGACAATGTGTCCGCGGCTCGCACAGCGGCGCAGCGAGCGCGCGGTGAGCACCCGCGCTCGCGCGCACCGCCGCAGGGCGCGCGGGCGTGCACGCGCTGCGCAGGAGCCGAGGGGCGCTCGACGTACATTCACCAACCGTCAACAGCCGGCCGCGGGTCGTCCGCCGCGCGGCGGGCCCGGGCCGGGCGGGCAAACCCCAATCGCCCGTCCTCCTGGGGCGGCGCAGGGCCCCTCCCGCGCGGGCGAGTCCCTCGCGAGGGCACCGTTCGCTTCCGGGCGCACCTCGGGTTAGCCTTCCCCCACCGGTTCCTGGCCGGTCCGGAGGAAACCATGTCCCGCACGCTCCTCTTCGCGGCCGCCGCCGCGCTCACGCTCGCCGCCGCGCCCACGCGCGCCCAGTTCGAGGGCCGCCTCGACTACCTGATGAAGGGGCTGCCCGCCCCCGATCCGGCGGGCGGCAAGCGCGGGGGCAGCCGTCAGGACGGCAAGGTCACGATGTGGGTCTCCGCCGCGGGGGCGCGCAGCGAGATGAGCGGCGTGGTCCCGGACGGGAAGGGCGGGAGCCGCCCGCTCCAGGTCGTGGTGCTCTGGAAGGCCTCCGACCCGAAGAAGACCGTCATGCTCAACGAGGCGCAGCGAACGTACTCGGTGATGGACCGGGGCGAGCACCCGAGCGGCGGCCACGCGAAGCGCAAGCTCGAGCGGCTCGGCGCGGGGAACGTCGCGGGCTACGCCTGCGAGAAGGTGCGGCTCACGCGGGAGGGCGGGGGCGGCGCGCAGGAGCTCTGCGTGACGAAGGCCCTCGGCAGCGTCTCGGCCCTCGCCCGCATGTCGGCCGACGACGAGGACGACGTGTTCTCCGAGCTCCGTGCGGCGGGGCTCGACGGGATCCCGGTGTCGATGCGCACGCTCGACGACGAGGGCGGCGCCGCCGGCGTCACGATGGAGCTGACCGCGGCGAAGAAGCAGGCCGTGCCCGCCTCGATGTTCCAGGTGCCCGCCGGCTACCAGGAGACCGGCATGGCCGGCGTCTTCGCGTCACCCGAGCAGCAGAAGGAGCTCGACGCCGCCATGAAGCAGATGAAGGAGCGCATGAAGTCCATGACGCCCGAGCAGCGCAAGCAGATGGAGGAGATGATGAAGCGCTACGGGGGCGGCAAGTAGTTCACCAACGGTGGTAGGCCGGGTGCCCCGGCGTCACCGCCACGAAGGTGCCCCGGCAGGTGGCGCGGAGCTTCCCGTCGGCGGTGAGGGTCGCCTCGATCACCGCGCGGTCCTTCGTCGCCTCGACCACCCGCGCCGAGAGCTGGAGCGGGCCCGCGGTGGGGCACGGGCGCAGGAGCTTCACCGCGAACTCGGCCGTCACCGTACAGGGCGGGGTCCGCTCGCCCGCCGCCTTCATGAGGTGGTGGGCGGCGGTCCAGTTGGAGTGGCAGTCGAGCAGCGTCCCGGTGATCCCGCCGGAGAGCATGCCGTCGAAGGCCTCGTGGTGCTTCTCGGCCGTCCAGGTCGCCACGACCTCGTCGCCCTTCACGAAGCTCCGCACGTGGAGCCCCTTCGGGTTCGCGGGGCCGCAGCCGAAGCAGGCGTTGTGCGGGGCGTAGCGCTCCTGCAGGCACTCCTCGGTGCTGGCGTCGCTCACGTGCTCCTCCGGGGCGGTGGGGGGGGACGGGAATCTACCGCAGCGCCTCGGACTCGAACACCCGTCCCGCGGCGGCCGGGTCGAAGGCCAGCCGGACGAGGGCGCCGGCGAGCCTCGTCGCGGTCGTGGAGCGCCAGCGCTCCGCGGCGCGGACCCCGAGGACGCCGAGCGCGCCCGCCACGGCGTCCACGGCCCCCGCGGCGAGCCGCTCGGTCGGGCGGGCCTCGTCGCGGTCGGGGCCGGTGATGAAGGACGGGCGCGCGATCACCCAGGGCAGCCCGCTCGCGGCGAGCTCCGCCTCGAGGCGGGCGCGCACGGCGAGGTAGGGGTTCGTGGCGCCGGGCCTCACGCCCACCGCCGAGAGGTACACGAAGCGCGGGCGGTGGCCGCACGCGACCGCGGCGGAGAGGAGGAGCCGGGTGAGGCCGTAGTCGATCGTCTCGTACGTCTCGACCGCGCCGCGCGAGGCCGCGGCCCGCCCCCGCGCGCGCGTCGTGCCGAGGAGGGCGAGCACGGCGTCGGGCCGCGCCCTGCGCAGGGCCTCGGTCATCGCGGCGAGCTCCCAGGGCGACCCGTCCACCCGCGCGCCGAGCGCGAGGAAGCGGTCCTTCGCGCGCGCCCCCGCGGGCGAGCCCGGCCGCACGTGCGCGACGACCTCCGCGCCGTGCTCGCGCAGGAGCCGGACCGCCTCGCGCCCCGTGTAGCCGGTCGCGCCCGCCACGAACGCCGTCCGCATGCGATCGTTCTTAGCACCACGGGTCACCTGGCGACCGGCCAGCGCAGGGCAGGGTGGGGGCGGGGTGGATGTGCGACGGGTCGGGATCGCGCCGGGGCCCCGGGTTCCTGACCCGGGGGTGGGTGCGCCGCGGACGGTCCGTGGCGCGGCCTGCCTCCGGAACCACCCGCCATGGCTGACGAATACCGCACGCCCGCTGGACCGGGAGTTGCTGTCCCGTCCGGTGCGCCGCCCGGGTCGAACCCCCCGGGTGCGCGGTCGCCATGAGACAGCACTTCGCCCTCGCCGCCGCCCTCGTCGCCCTCGCTTGCGGCGCGCGCCCGCCTTCGCCCGGGCCGCTCGCGGCCTCCGCCGATGCCGCGTCCGCCGCGGGCACGGCCCGCACCGGTCACACCGCCACCCTGCTCGAGGATGGGCGCCTGCTCCTCGCGGGAGGCGCCCCCGGCGCCACCGGGGCGCTCGCGTCGGTCGAGCTCGTCGAGCCGTCGAGCGGCGCCGTCGCCGCCGCGCCCCCGCTCGCCACGGCGCGCCGGGATCACACCGCGACGCTCCTCGCCGACGGGCGCGTGCTCGTCGCCGGCGGAGTGGACGCCCAGGGATTGGCCCTCGCGACCACCGAGCTCTTCGACCCCGTGGCCGGCGCCTGGCGCGCCGGCCCGCCGCTCGCCACGGCGCGCGCGGGGCACTCCGCCACGGTCCTCCCCACGGGCGAGGTGCTCGTCGCCGGCGGCGCGGGCGCCGGCGCGGCGCTCGACTCGGCCGAGCTGCTCACCGCGGACGCCTCGAAGTGGTCGGGCGCCGGCACGCTGAAGGCCGCGCGCACCCGCCACGGCGCCGCGCTGCTCGGCGACGGGACGGTGCTCGTCGTCGGCGGCGAGGGCGCCGCGGGCGCGCTCGCGACCACCGAGCGCTGGGATCCCGCGGCGCACACCTTCGCGCCGGACGCGGCGCTCACCGCCGCGCGCGCGGCCGCCGCCGTCCTGCGCCTCGCCGATGGCTCGGTGCTCGCCGCGGGCGGCGAGGCCGCCGCCGGCGCGCTCGCCTCCGTCGAGCGCTGGACCTCTTCCGGCGGGTGGGCCGTCACCGATCCGCTCGCGACCGCGCGCAGCGACGCCGCCGCGGTGCTCCTCCCCTCGGGTCGCGCGCTCGTCGCGGGCGGCCGCGGGCCGCTCGGCGAGCTCGCCACCACCGAGCGCTACGACCCCGCGGGCGGCGGCTGGTCCGCCGGCCCCGCGCTCGCCTCGGCCCGCGCCGGCCACTCGGCCACGCCGCTCGGCACCGGCCGGGTCCTCGTGGCCGGCGGCGCGCTCTCGGGGGCCGCGCTCGCCGCCGTCGAGGCGCTCGACGTGTCCGCGCCGGCGTGGAGCCTCGCCGGCGGGACCGGGGTCGCGCGCCGTGGGCAGACCGCGACGCCGCTCCCCGACGGGCGCATCCTCGTCGCCGGCGGCGTCGACGGCCTGGGCGGCTTCCTCGCCGACGCGCAGCTCTACGACCCCGCGGCCGGGACCTGGACCCCGACCGGCGACATGCTGACCGCCCGCACCGGGCACACCGCCACGCTCCTCGACACGGGCGAGGTCCTCGTGGTCGGCGGCAACGTCGGCCCGGGCACGCCGCTCGTCGCGGCGGAGCGCTACACGCCCGCGACCGGCACCTGGCGCGCGACCGGGCCGCTCCGCCTCGCGCGGAGCGCGCACACCGCGGTGCTCCTCCCGAGCGGCGCCGTGCTCGTGGCGGGCGGCGTCGTCACGAGATTGGTCACGAAGAACGGGGCGACCACCACGACCGTGGGGGTCACGGCCGCGGCCGAGACGTACGATCCGGACGCCGGCACGTTCGCCGACGCGCGGCCGCTCGCGGTCGCCCGGGCGCACCACACCGCCTCGCTCCTCCCGGGCGGCGACGTGGCCGTCGCGGGCGGCGAGGACGCGGAGGGCGCGCCCCTCGCCGCGTGCGAGCGCTGGAGCTCCGCCGCCTGGGCGTGGAGCGCCGACGGCGCCCTCGCGACGGCGCGCACCCGCCACGCCGCCACCGTGCTCGAGGACGGCCGGCTGCTCGTCACCGGCGGTCAAGGCCCGGCGGGCGTCCTCGCCACGACGGAGCTCCGGACCGCCGGGGCCTGGTCGAGCGGCCCCGCGCTGCTCGAGGCGCGCACGGACCACGCGGCGCTCCTGCTCCCCTCCGGCGAGGTCCTCGTGGCCGGGGGCCGCGCGGCCGCGCCGCTCGCCTCCGCAGAGCGCTGGGTGCCCTCCGCCGCCGGCTTCTCGGCGCTGCCCGCCCTCGCGCACGCGCGCGCGGACCTCTCCCTCGCTCCGCTCCCCGACGGCGACGCGCTCGCCGTGGGCGGCGACACCACCGGGCTCTCCCACGAGGCCGAGCGGTTCGACGCTGGCCTCGCGACCTCCGCGGCGCTCGCTCCGGCGCTCGACGCCTCGCTCCCGGCGCGCACGCCCGGCACGCCGCTCGAGCTCACCGGGGCCCGCCTCGCGGGCGGTCCGGCGGCCACCGGCGGCCCGCGCGCCGCCGCGGCGAGCCGTCCGGTGCTGCGGCTCGAGGGGCTCTCGGGCCCGGTCGGGCACGCCCACGTCGAGGTCGCGACCGGCGAGGAGGTGGTCGCGAGCGTCCCCGCCGTGACGGTGCCGGGCTGGTACGCCCTGCGCCCCGTCGCCTCCGGCGCCGCGGGCCACGCGCGCTGGCTGCTCGTCGTCGACCGCGTGAAGATCCGCCCCCGCGCGCCGTCGGTGGCGCCGAAGGCCACCCTGTCGTTCGAGGCGCTCGGCGCCTACGGCTACGCCTGGTCGCTCGAGACCGACGCGTCCGGCGCCACCCTCGACCCCGACACCGGCGCCTACACCGCCGGCTCGAAGGGTGGGGTCGTCGACGTGGTGAAGGTGCAGGACCCCCTCGGCCACTCGACCACCGCGCAGGTGTCGGTCGGCCCGTCGCTCGCCATCGGCGGGAACCCCGGCGGCGCCGAGCCGGGCGGCCAGATCGCCTTCGAGGCGACGGGTGGGAGCGGCGAGGGCTACGCGTGGACCATCGTGCCGGGCGGCTCGAACAGCACGCTCGACCCGGACACGGGGCTCTACACCGCCGGGGACGTCCGCAACGCCGCGGACCTAGTGCGCGTCACGGATTCGCTGGGGAACGTCGCGGAGGTCATCGTGTACGTGTGGCCGGAGTGGAAGGCGGGGGCGGCGGGCGGTTGCAGCTGCGGGTCGGGCAGCCTCTCGGGCTCGCCCCTCGCGATCCTCCTCGCGGGCCTCGCGCTCTCGCGCCTCCGCGCGCGGCGGCGTGCGCCGGTGGGGGTGGCGCTCGCGCTGGTGGCCGGCCTCCTCGCGGCGCCGGCCTCTGCCCAGGAGGCGTCGACCGCGATCGTCATCGAGCGGTTCGAGCCCCTCGGCGGCGCGCGCGACGTGCTCTCGGTGGGCTCGCCGGACGTGCCGGGCCACCTCGAGCGCGGCGCCGGGATCTTCCTCTCCTACGCCTCGAAGCCGCTGCGCATCGAGGCGACCGGGATGGGCGGCGCGCCGCTCACCTTCGCCATCGTCGACCGCCAGGCCACGCTCACCGCGGGCGCCTCGGTCGGCCTGTTCGGCGTGGCCGAGCTCGCGGTGGTGGGCTCCGGCGCGCTCGCGCAGACCGCGGGCCGCGCCCCGAACGTCCCCGCCACGCTGCAGCCGACCATCGCCTCGAGCGGCCTCTCCGACGTCCGGGTGATCCCGAAGCTCAGGCTCGGGGCCCTCGGCCCGCTCCAGGCCGGCGTCGCGCTGCCGGTCTCGTTCCCCACCGGCGATCGGACCTCGTTCCTCGGCGCCGGCGCCGCGACCTGGGCCCCCCGGCTCGATCTCGAGCTCGCGCTGTGGCGGGTCCGCCTGCTGGCGAACGCCGGCTACGCGGTGCGCCCGGCGCGCAAGGTCCTCGACACGACCGTCGGCAGCGCCGTCACCTACGGCCTCGCGGCGGAGCTCCCCTTCGGCCGCTGGGCCGCGCAGGGCAGCGTGATCGGCGAGCGCGGCGCGTCCGCCGCGACGAGCCCCCTCGAGGCGCTCCTCGCGGTGCGGTGGCAGGGCCCCCGCGGCCTCGCCGTCACCGTGGGCGGCGGCGCCGGCGTCTCGACCGCCGTCGGCACGCCGGTGTGGCGCGGCTTCCTCGCGCTCACCTACTCGAGCCTCGCCCCCGTCCGCCTCGAGCGGCCCGCCGCGGTGGAGCCGCCGCCGGTCCCGCTCGCCGTCGCCGAGGAGCCGAAGCCGCCCGCCGCGCAGGGGCGGCGCGCGCCGGCGGCCGTGCCCCTGCCGCCCCCGCCCATCCTGGCGATCGACGCGCGCATCTACTTCGGCGTGAACGAGACCGAGGTGAGCGGGCGCTTCGAGGACGAGATCGAGCGCGTGGCGGCGGAGGTGAAGGAGAACCCGAAGCCGGTGAGGATCGTGGTCGAGGGCCACGCCGACGAGGTCGGCAACCCGCGGCACAACCAGGCCCTCTCCGAGCAGCGCGCCGAGAGGGTGCGCGCGGCGCTCGAGGCCGCCGGCGTGCCGCCGGAGCGGCTCCGCGCGGTGGGCTTCGGGGACACCCGGCCGGCCATGCCCGGCCACCACGGGATGAACCGCCGGGTGGAGCTCAGGATCGAGTGATCGCGAGCGGGCGGGTCACCGCCCGCGCCGCGATCGCCGCGAGCGAGCCCCAGACGACGCCCCCGAGGACGTCGCCCGGCCAGTGCACGCCGCCGTAGACGCGGCTCCAGCCGACCGCGAGCGCCACCGGCCAGGCCACGAGGCCGAGCCGCCGGTCGGCGAGCGTCACCGCGAGGGCGAGCGCCGAGAAGTTGGAGGCGTGCAGGCTGGGCAGGGACCCCACGTCGGCGGCGGTGAGGAGCGGCCGGAACTCCCCCTCGGGGAGCGCGTAGCAGGGCCGGCGCCGGCCGAAGGCGGGCCGGAGCACGGTCGCCCCGAGGAAGTCGCTCGCCGCCGCGGCGAGGGCGATCGCGAGGACCGGCCGGAGCGCGGCGCGGAGGAGGGCCGGGCCCCGCGAGCCGCCGGCCGCGGCGAGGCGGAGCACGACCGCCGCCGCGAGCGCCAGCCCCCAGGCGAAGCCGAAGGCGCGATCCGAGAGCAGCGCCGCGAGCCCGTCGAGGAGCGCCCCGCCCGCGACGTTGATCGCGCCGAAGACCGCCCGGTCGAGGTCCACGGCGCGGTCGAGGAGGTGGGCGGGGGAGGGCATCGGCCCCGTACATCGCACGCCGCCCGGGATCGCGTCACGCCCGCTTTCGCGCGGAGGCCGCTCGCGGTACACCTCGACCGTGGAACCTGCGCTCAGGGTGACGGGGCTCTCGAAGGTCTACGGTGATCTGCGGGCGGTGGACGGGCTCACCTTCTCGGTGCAGCCGGGCGAGGTGCTCGGGCTGGTGGGGCCGAACGGCGCCGGCAAGACGACCACCCTCCGGTGCATCGGCGGCATCCTCCCGCCCAACACGGGCGAGATCCGCATCGGCGGGCACGACCTCGCGAAGGCGCCCGTCGAGGCGAAGCGGGCGCTCGCGTTCCTCCCCGACGAGCCGCGCCTGTTCGAGTACCTCACCGTGAAGGAGCACCTCGCGCTCGTGGCGCGGCTCTACGGCGTCGACGGCGCCGAGGAGAAGGGCCGGCGGCTCCTCGAGGAGCTCGAGCTCGCCGGCAAGGAGGACGCGCTCCCCGGTGAGCTCTCCCGCGGCATGAAGCAGAAGCTCGTGCTCGCCTGCGGGTTCCTCCACGATCCGGCGCTCATCGTCCTCGACGAGCCGCTCACCGGGCTCGACCCGCTCGCCATCCGCCGCACGAAGCAGTCGCTCCGGGCCCGCGCCGCGGCCGGGGCCGCGCTCGTCCTCTCCTCGCACCTGTTGCCGGTGGTGGAGGAGCTCTGCCACCGGGTGCTCGTCGTGGCCGGCGGCCGCATGGTCGCGCACGGGACGCTCGACGAGGATCCGCGCGACGCTCGGGGCCTCCGGCGCCGGGGCGGGCCTCGAGGAGCTCTTCGTGCGGATCACGAGCGCGGCGCCGGACCCGCTCGCGACCGCGCCGGCCGCCGCGCCCGGGGAGCGCCCCTAAGGTGCTCGTGCTCCGGGTCCTGCCGTTCGTCCTCTGGGCGACGCTCAAGAACCGCGTGCTCCACCAGGTCCGGCGGCTGCGCCAGCCGCGGTACGCGCTCGCGACCGCGGTCGGGCTCGCCTGGTTCTGGTTCTACGCGGGGCGGCACCTCGTGGCAGGCCCGCGGGCGGTGCCGCCCATCCCGGCCGGGTTCTCCGGCCTCGCGGCGATCGGGATCGCGGCGGTGGGCACGCTCCTGCTCCTCCTCGGCTGGATCTTCCGGGCGCAGCACCGGGCCCTCGCGATGAGCGAGGCGGAGATCCAGTTCCTCTTCCCGGCGCCGCTCACCCGGGTGCAGGTGCTGCACTGGCGCGTGCTGCAGCTCCTCGCGGCGGGGCTGGTCGGCACGGCCTTCACGACCCTGATCTTCGGGCGCGCCGCCTCGGGGCGGCCGCTCCTCTTCGCGCTCGGCGCGTGGATCGCGTTCGCGACGGTCGACCTGCACCGCCTCGGCATCGCGCTCACCTGGGCGGCGGTGGGGGAGGGCTGGAGCGGCCTGCGGCGTCGGGCGGGGACCTTCGCCGTGCTGGGCGGCCTCGTGGCGTTCGCCGCGTGGGCGGTCACCCGGGTGGACCTCTCCGGCCTTCCGCTCGTGAACCGGCCGGAGGCCTTCGCCGCGGGCTTCCGCGACGCGGTGCTGGCCTCCCCGCTCCGGCTCGCGCTCTGGCCGGGCCTCACGCTCGCCGGGCTCGTGCTCGCCCGCACCTGGGGCGAGTTCGCCCTCCACCTGCCGGGCGCGCTCGCCCTCCTCGGCCTGCACTACGTGTGGGTCATCCGCTCGGGCGTGGCCTTCGAGGAGGCGGCCGTGGCCGCCTCCGAGCGCCGGGCGCGGCTCCGCGAGCAGCTGCGCGAGCGGCGGCGCGGGGCCGCGGAGCGGAAGGGGCCCCGCAGGGCGCCGTTCCAGCTCGGGCCGCACGGGCCGGTCGAGGTCGCGTTCGTCTGGAAGGGGCTCATCTCGTCCGGCTTCGGGAAGCTGCTCGGCGCGCGCGGCGCGATCCTGGTCCTCGTCGTCGCGGGCGCGTCGCTGTTCCTCGCGAGCCCGCGCGGCGAGCTCGCGGCCCACATCGTCGGCTCCGTCGCGCTCCCGCTCTGGATCTTCTCGGCGGTCCTCGGCGCGGGGGCGATCCGGAGCGACCTCAGGCTCGACCAGCGGTACCTCGACGTGCTCCGCGCGCTGCCCGTGTCCGGCACCCGGCTCGTGCGCGGCGAGATCCTCGGCGCCTGGCTCCCGCTCGTGGCCGTGCAGTGGCTGCTCCTGCCGGTCGTCGCGGCGTCGACCCTCTGGATGGACTTCCCGCTCACGTCGCGGGCGGCGGCCCTGATCGCGGCCGCGCTGCTCGGTCCGGCGCTGGCGCTCGTGAGCCTCGTCCTGCAGAACGCGGTCGTCGTGGTCCTGCCCGGGTGGATCCCGCAGGACCCCGAGCGCGGGGGCGCGCGCGGCCCCGAGGCGATGGGCCTGCGGCTCGTCGTGGCCATCGGGGGCCTCGTCGCGCTGTCCCTCGTGGTGCTGCCCGCGGCGGGGGTGGGGGCGGCGATCCTCGCCGGCTTCTGGTTCGCGTCCGGCGCGCTCGGCGCGGGCGGGGTGCTCCTCGCGGCCTGCGCCGCGGCCGGCGTGCTGGTGGGCGAGTCGCTCCTCGCGGTGCGCCTGCTCGGCGCCGCGTTCGACCGCCTCGATCCCTCCGAGACCTGAGCGCCGGGCGCGGCGCTACCCGCGCCCCCGCCCCGGCAGCACGTCCTTCAGCACCGAGCGGGCCTCGCGCAGCATCTCGACCGTCGTGTCCCAGCCGACGCACGCGTCGGTGACCGAGCAGCCGTAGCGGAGCTGAGAGAGGTCGTCCGGGATGGGCTGGTTCCCCGGCTCGAGGAAGCTCTCGATCATGAGCCCCACCACCGAGCGGTTCCCCTCGCGGATCTGGTGGACCACGTCGCGCAGCACGAGCGGCTGGAGCTCCGGCTTCTTCCAGGAGTTCGCGTGGGAGCAGTCCACCACCACGTTCCGGGGCAGCTTCGCCTTCGCGAGCGCCTCCTCGGCGAGCGCGATGGACACGGTGTCGTAGTTGGGCCGGCCGCCGCCTCCGCGCAGCACGACGTGGCCGTAGCGGTTGCCCTTCGTGCGGATGATCGCCGAGCGGCCCGCGCCGTTCACGCCGAGGAAGGCGTGCGCGCCCGCGGCGGAGAGGATGGCGTTCACCGCCGTGCCGACGTCGCCCTCGGTCGAGTTCTTGAAGCCGACGGGGGTGGAGAGCCCGCTCGACATCTCGCGGTGGGTCTGCGACTCGGAGGTGCGCGCCCCGATGGCCGTCCAGGAGACGAGGTCGCCGTAGTACTGCGGCGCGATGGGGTCGAGCGCCTCGGTGCCGGCCGGCAGCCCGACCGCGTTCACGTCGAGCAGGAACCGCCGCGCCCGCGCCATGCCCTCGTCGATGCGGAACGAGTCGTCCATGTGCGGGTCGTTGATGAAGCCCTTCCACCCCAGCGCGGTGCGCGGCTTCTCGAAGTAGACCCGCATCACGACGAAGAGCGTGTCCTTCACCTCGTCGGCGAGCGCCTTCAGGCGCCGGGCGTAGTCGAGCCCGGCGACGGGGTCGTGGATCGAGCAGGGTCCCACCACCACGAAGAGGCGCGGGTCGCGGCCGTCGAGGATCGCCTCGAGCGTGCGCCGGTACTCGACGATGCTCCGCGCGGCCTCCTCCGTGAGCGGGTGCCGGGCCTTGACCTCGTCGGGCGAGGGCATGACCTCGAGGGCGGAGACGTTCAGGTTCTCGGTCTGCTGCATCTTCGGGCCTTCTCTTCTGTTCCGGTCGGGGATGGACAGGCGAGGGTGCCGCGGCAGGAGTCCTACCGTCAGGGCGCCGCGTGGGGATCGCAGGGGGAGCCGAGCGCCTGCCCCGCGTAGGGCGAGAGCTCGCGGTAGAGGCGCGGGCCGTTGTCGGCCGGGTCGAGCCACACGAGCGGTCGCGCGCCGGAGGCGGCGATCCACTCGGCGGTGGTCTTCCCGTCGGCGCCCCGCGCGACCTTGAGCTTCCCGCCCGCGGTGAGCACGAGCAGGCCGGCGCCGTCCTTGATCACGTCGCGGATCTCGACCGGCGCCATGGCGCCCTTCGGGCCGACCCACAGCGCCCACCCCTTGCCCTCGACCGCGGCGCCGTCGGCGCCGCGCAGGCCGTCGAGCAGGAAGTAGTTGCCGTCGTCGTCACGGGCGAGCGCGCTCGGGATGCGGCGCCAGGTCGGCTGGAGGGTCCGGGCCTTCGCGAGCGCCTTCAGCTCCTTCGCCGGGACCGGCGTGAGCGGGATCTCCTTCTCGCCGCAGACGAGCTTCGCCTTCCCGGCGCGGAACTCGAAGCTGCGCTCGGCGCCGCGCGGGAAGCGCGGGTCCCAGAAGACGCGGTCGTAGGACTCCGTGCCGTTCATGCCGCCGCCGATCGTGCGGGCGAGGACGAGCCGCTTCGCGTCGCCGGAGAGCAGCGGGGCGTCGAGGTCGAAGGGGACGACCGCCACGAGGTGTCCCTTGCCGTCGGTGAACGCGACGAGCTTCCTCGCGGCCTCGCCGAGGTCGGCGGGCTCCTCGGCCGAGAGCGCGGGCGGCTTCGCGGCGGCCGCCGGGGGAGCGGGCGGGGCGGCCGGGGGCGGGGCGACCGCCGCGGGCGCCTTCCGGGGCGGGGTGCCGTCCGGAAAGAGCTCCCTCACCATCCCCGGCAGCTGGTCGAGCACGTCGTCCACCGTGCCGCCCCGGATGCGCCGGTCGGCCTGCGCCACCACCTGCGCCTTCTGGGGCTTCACCACCTTGAGGTGCACGAGCCAGCTCTCGCCGATCCGGGAGACGTCGCCCGTGACCATGCCGTCCACGCCGAGGGCGCCGCCCAGCTCCGCCATGCAGGCGTCCGTCTGGCAGCCCAGCATCTGCTTCTGGAGCTCGAGGGAGAGCACGCTGTCGAGCTCGCGCTTCGTGACGACGTCGGCGCCGCTCTGCCGCCGGACCTCGGCGGCGAGCGCCTCGGTGAGCGCCGAGGTGACCCCGTCGGCGACGCCCTCGGGGTGCGCGAGCGGCAGGACGGCCAGCCTGGGGGTCGCCGCGAGGGCGAGGACGAGGAGGGACGAGAGCATCCGGCCATCTTACTTGCGGTGGCCCCGCATGCGTGGTTTGACGCCTCCCCGGACCGCCAGACGGACCGTCCGTCCGTGCCGGAATACCGGTCGACCGCCGGGCGTCCGTTCCGTCGGATGTTGGATTGATCCCGATCAGGGACGGGGTTAGTCTCCGCCCGTTTCAGGAGGCCCCCGAAGGTCCGCGACGCGGGCCCGGCCGGGCACGAAATTCTTCCGTGCCTTCCGGTGCCTACGCCCCGGCGGGCGGAGGTGGATCCGAAGCGATGAGGCGTCTCTTGGTGGTTCCGTCGGTGTTCGTCGCGGCGCTCGCCATCGCGGGCTGCGGCCGGCCCGACGTCGCGCACTACCGGGTCCCGAAGGAGGCCGCGCAGCCGGCTTCCGCCGGGGCGATGGGCGGCGGGATGGGCGGTGGCCCGATGATGGGCGGCGGGGGCACGCCGCCCGCGGGCGGCGGTGGCGGCGGCATGGCGGCCCCGTCGCTCCCCGACGGCGCCGTGAAGCTCGCCTGGAAGCTCCCGGCGCGCTGGACGCAGGAGGTCGGCGGCGGCGGGATGCGCTACGCGACGCTCAGGGCGCCGGTGCAGGGCAAGGTCGACGTCTCGGTCACGTTCCTGCCCGGCGACGCCGGCGGCGAGCTCGCCAACGTCAACCGCTGGCGCGGCCAGATCGGGCTCGCGCCCATCGACGACGCCGCGCTGGCGAAGGCGCGCAGCGCGGTCCAGACGCCCGCGGGGGCGTTCAACGTCTACGACTTCGCGAGCGAGGGGCAGGGGAAGCGCCTCGTCGCGGGCCTCGGCCTCGTCGACGGCAACTCGTGGTTCGTGAAGATGACCGGCGAGGCGGCCCCGGTGGCCGCCGCGCGCCCGGACTTCCTCGAGATCGTCAGGAGCCTGCGCCGTGAAGCGTCCAACTGAGCTCGTGTGGGACTTCTTCACGTCCCTGAAGCTCACCATCGTGTGCCTCGCGGCGCTGATGGTGCTCGTCGTCGCCTGCACGCTCGCGCAGGTCTCGCTCGGCACCTGGGGCGCCGTCGAGGTGTACATGCGCAGCTGGCTCGTCTGGTGGCACCCCACCGGCTCGGGCTTCGGGATCCCGGTGATGCCCGGCGGCGCCCTCGTGGGGCTCGTGCTCCTCGTGAACCTCATCTCCGCCCAGGTCCGCAGGCTCCAGCGCACCTGGTCGAAGGCGGGCATCTGGATCGCCCACGCCGGCCTCGTGCTGCTCGTGATGGGCGAGTTCATCACCGCCCTCGCGCAGCGGGAGACGCAGCTCGCCTTCCACAACGGCGAGACCGTGAACTTCGTGCAGAGCCCGCGCGAGATGGAGCTCACGCTCGTCGACACGACGGACGCCGCGACCGACGACGTGTACTCGGTCGCCGCGGTCACGCTCGCCCGCCGGGACACGATCCCGGTGCCGGGCACGCCCGTCACGCTCAAGATCCACGCCTACCACCGCAACGCGTTCCTCGGCATGCGCAAGCAGGGGGATCCGCCCGGCGCCGCGACCGCCGGGATGGGCACCGACCTCGTGTTCTCGCCGCTGCCGCCGGTCTCGCGCGACGAGGAGATCAACCGGTCGGTCGCGCTCGTGGAGCCGCTCGTGGGCGGCCAGAGCATGGGCACGTTCCTCGTCTCGAACGCGCTCGGCCAGGCCCAGGGCTTCCAGGCCCTGGGGCGGACCTACGAGCTCCAGATGCGGTCGCTCCGGGAGTACCTCCCGTACGCGCTCACGCTCCGGGAGTTCCGGCACGACGTCTACATGGGGACGCAGATCCCGAAGAACTTCTCGTCCCAGGTGCACATCACGAACCCGGTCCGCGGCGAGTCCCGCGACGTGCTCATCTACATGAACCAGCCGCTGCGCTACGAGGGCAAGACGTTCTACCAGTCGAGCTTCGGCGAGAACGACACGCTCTCCATCCTGCAGGTGGTGGAGAACCCGGGCTGGCTCGTCCCTTACGTCTCGTGCGTGCTCGTCGCCCTCGGGCTGCTCGTGCACTTCGGCATCACGTTCCGGCGCTCGATGGCGCGCCGGGAGAAGGCGGAAGCGGCGGCGGGCCGGGCCGCGACGACGGAGGCGGTATGAACGCGAAGCTCGTGAAGTGGCTCCCCTGGGTCGCCGGCGCGGTCGCCGTGCTCGCGGTCCTCGCCGGCGCGCGGGGTGCGAGCCCCGTGCGCGGGTTCGACGTGACCGGCTTCGGGCACCTGCCGGTGCTCGAGGGCGGGCGCGTGAAGCCGGTCGACTCGATCGCCCGCAACGTGCTCCTCATGATCCGGAGCCAGCAGAGCTTCCGGTTCGACCCGGACGGCGAGGCGGGGCCCGAGAAGGCGCGCACGGTCGACGCCGACGAGTGGCTCCTCGACGTGCTCTTCCGGCCGGAGGTCGCCGACAAGCAGCCGATCTTCGTCATCAACGATCCGGACGTGCTCGGGCTCATGAAGATCCCGCAGAGCACGAACCGCTACTACAGCTTCGAGCAGATCCTGCCGTTCATCGACGAGATCCAGTCCCAGGCGCTCGCGGCGCAGCCCAAGGACCCGAAGGAGCGCAGCCGGTTCGAGTCGGCGGTCGTGAACCTCTTCGAGCGCGTGTACCTGTACCACCGGCTCAAGAACACCGTGCAGCTCGCGGGCGGCGGCGGGCTCGCCGTCGAGCTCGCGGTGCGTGGCACGACCGAGGGCTTCCAGCGGACGCAGGCGCTCGCCCAGCTCGCCTACTTCCGGCCCCTCCTGCCGCCGCCCGGCAGCGAGGACGGCTGGCGCTCCACGGGCGAGGCGCTCGCCGGCGCCGCCGGGGCCCCCGGCCCGGCGCTCGAGCACTGGGCGCGGCTCGGCCTCGCCTGGACCGGGCAGGACCCGGCGAGCTTCAACGCGGCGCTCGCGACGCTCGAGGCCGACGCGCGGACCCTGCGCCCCGACCTCACCGGCCAGGCGAACCACGAGTGGCTCTTCAACCAGGCCCAGCCGTTCTACGCGGGCATGGTGATCTACGTGCTCGCGATGCTGGCGCTCTTCGCGTCCTGGCTCTGGAAGCCCGAGCTCCTGCGCCCGCTCGCGTTCGGCCTCCTCGTCGCCGGCGCGATCGTGCACACGGGCGGCCTCGTCTCGCGCACCATCCTGCAGGGCCGCCCGCCGGTCACGAACCTCTACAGCTCCGCCG
This sequence comes from Anaeromyxobacteraceae bacterium, assembly GCA_047602405.1. GTDB lineage: Bacteria > Myxococcota > Myxococcia > Myxococcales > Anaeromyxobacteraceae > Anaeromyxobacter. Next base: position 2,269,384 of record JASGHJ010000002.1, on the reverse strand, counting down.
TGTTCGTGGGCTGGGTCGCCGTGATCGTCGCGGTCGTGCTCGAGCGCATGTACAGGAAGGGCTTCGGCGTCCTCGTCGGCGCCGCGTCCGGCTTCGCGACGCTCATCATCGCCCATCACCTCGCCCGGGACGGCGACACGATGGAGATGATGCGGGCGGTGCTCGACTCGAACTTCTGGCTCGCGACCCACGTCACCACCATCACCATCGGCTACGCCGGGACGTACTTCGCGGGGATCCTCGCCATCGCGTGGATCGTCTGGAGGCTCTTCGGCGGCACCGACGCCGGGGTGAGCAAGACGCTCTACTCGATGACCTACGGCGTGGTCTGCTTCGCCGTGTTCTTCAGCTTCGTCGGCACCGTCCTCGGCGGCATCTGGGCCGACCAGTCCTGGGGCCGGTTCTGGGGCTGGGACCCGAAGGAGAACGGCGCGCTCCTCATCGTGCTCTGGAACGCGATCATCCTGCACGCCCGCTGGGGCGGCTACGCCCGCGAGCGCGGGATCATGGCGATGGCCGTGGTCGGCAACGTCATCACGAGCCTGTCCTGGTTCGGGGTGAACATGCTCGGGGTCGGCCTCCACTCGTACGGCTTCATGGACAAGGCCTTCTGGGCGCTCGCCGCGTTCAGCGCGTCGCAGGCGCTCATCATCGGCCTCGCCTACGTGCCTCCCCGGTTCTGGGCGAGGGGCACGTCCGCCGCCTCCGGGGCGCGGGCCTCCAACCCGGCCTGAGCCCCCGCCCAGGCCCTTGTCACGAGGCTCCGGTCGAGGTCTCCATCTACGGGACCCTCGATCGGAGCCGACCGTGAACCTCCTCACCGCCTCGACCCTCCTCGCGCTCGCCGCCGCCCAGGCGGCGCCGGCGCCGAAGCCCGCGGCCGCCGCCGCGCCCGCCGCCGCGAAGCCCCAGGGCTACGCGGGCCACGGCCTCGCGAGCGTCACCCCCGAGACGCTCGCCCGGTTCGCGCCGAAGCCGTTCGATCCGGTCCTCACCCGGCGCATCCAGTCGCTCATGGACGTGCGCGCGCCGGGCATGGGCCAGGTGAGCGACGACGGCAAGCGCCTCTTCTTCACGTGGAGCGTCACCGGCACGCCGCAGCTCTGGCGGCTCGACGGCCCCGATCGCTTCCCCGTGCAGCTCACCGGCGGGGAGGAGCGGACGTCGCTCGTCGAGATCACCCCGGACGGCAAGACCCTCGTCCTGCAGCGCGACCGCAAGGGCGAGGAGAACCCGGGCGTCTACCTCATGCCCGCGGACGGCGGCACCCCGGTCGCCGTGCAGCACGTCGCCGGGGTCCAGACCTTCGCCGACACCACGTCCCGCGACGGCCGCTGGCTCTACTACCACGCGAACGACCGGAAGCCCGACGCCTACGCCGTCTACCGGTACGAGCTCGCGACCGGCAGGAAGGAGCTCCTCGTGGAGGAGCCCGGGCTCTGGTCGGTGGCGGACCTCCGCGACGACGGGACGCTCCTCCTCAAGAAGGAGACGGGCTCGCTCACGAGCGAGTGGTGGGAGCGCGACCCCGCCGGCAAGCTCACCGCGCTCCTCGGGGTGGGCGAGGCCGAGAAGGGCGAGTACGAGGCCGCCTACGCGGCGCAGCCCGGCGTGCTCCTCGTGCAGACCCCGCGCCTGGGCGAGTTCCGCCGGCTCTACCGGCTCCCGCGCGGCGGCAAGCTCGAGCCGGTCTCGCCGGAGCTGAAGTGGGACGTGTCGGGCTTCTCGATCGACCGCTCCCGCGCCCGGATCACCTACACGGTGAACGAGGCGGGCTACACGCGGCTCTTCGCCCTCGACGCCCGCACCTACCGGGCGCTCCCGGTCCCGTCCTTCAAGGAGGCGGACCACGTCTTCGCGGGCGCCGCGACGCGCGACGGGCGCTTCCAGGCCTTCGGCATCGTCACCGCCACCGCGCCGCGCTCGAGCTACGTGCTCGACTGGAAGACCGGCAAGCTCGCGCGGTGGGTGGTCCCGAGCTCGCCCGAGATCGACACCTCGCGGTTCGCCCGCGCCACGCTCGAGAGCTACCCGGCGCGCGACGGCACGCGGATCCCGGCGTTCGTGCGCCGGCCCGCGCGCTGCGAGCCCGCGCCCTGCCCGGTCGTGGTGGAGTTCCACGGCGGCCCGGAGGGCCAGTCCGAGGCGGGGTTCTCCACCTGGGCGCAGGCGTTCGTGGACCAGGGCTTCGTGTTCGTGCAGCCGAACGTCCGCGGGAGCGACGGCTACGGCCGGACCTGGATCGACGCCGACAACGGGCCGAAGCGGCTCCAGATCATCACCGACATCGAGGACGCGGCGCACTGGGCGAGGAAGGCCTTCGCCGTCGACGGCAAGGAGCCGAAGGTCGCCATCGAGGGCGGCAGCTACGGCGGCTACTCCGCGCTCGTCGGCATGACCCTGTTCGCCGGCGCCTACGACGCGGGCGTCTCGATCGTCGGCATCGCGAACCTCGTCACGTTCCTCGAGAACACCGCCCCGTACCGCCGGATCCTGCGCGCCACCGAGTACGGCGATCCGGAGAAGGATCGCGACGCGCTCGTGAAGCTCTCGCCGGTGACCTACGTGGAGCGCGTGAAGGGGCCGCTCCTCGTGCTCCAGGGCGCGAACGACCCGCGCGTGCCGGTCGGCGAGGCCGTGCAGATCCACGACGCGATCGCCGGGCGCGGCCTGCCCGTCGAGCTCGTGATCTACCCGGACGAGGGGCACGGCGCGGGCAAGCGCGAGAACCAGGTGCACATGCTCGGCAAGTCGCTGCTCTTCCTGAAGCAGCACCTGCAGGCGGCGGGCGCGAGCGCGGCCCGCTAGCGAACACCCGGGAAGGGCGCCCCGCCCGGGAGGGCGCCCTCCGTGAGCCCGGACACAAACCAGGCGAGCGGGCCCTGCTAGGCTCCGGGGATGCGCAACATCGTCCTCGTCGCCGCAGCGCTCGCCGCCGCCTCCGGCTGCAGGCGCGACACCTCGCTCCCGCCGCCGCCGCAGGTGGGGGAGGGTTCGCTCTCGGGGCGGGTGGTCTTCGCGCAGCCGGGCTCGCAGGACAAGCAGCCCGCGTCGCGCGCGCGGGTCGAGCTGCTCGGCACGGGCCGGGTGATCTACGCCGACGTCGACGGGCGCTTCGTCTTCGAGAAGATCGACTTCACGCCCGATCCCGCGAAGAACCCGCCGCTGCTCCTGCAGGTACGATCCCGGCGGCACCGGGGTGCCCTCGAAGCAGAAGCTCGTCGACCTCGGCGCGTTCTCGCCGAAGGCCGGGCTCCAGCTCTCGCTCGGCGACGTCGCGGTGAGCGAGAACGCGAAGCTGCGGGGCAGGTTCCTGCGCGGCGACAACGCGGCCTCCGGCGGCCACGCCGGGACCGTGGTCTACGTCCCGCAGGGCCCCTTCACGACCTTCACCGCGGACGACGGCTCCTTCGAGCTCACGAACCTGCCCGAGGGGACCATCAGCGTCGCGGCCTTCCGCACCGGGTTCCAGAGCGTGGTCGTCGACGACGTGACGCTGCGCGCGGGCGAGCTCGTGCAGATGCGCGACTTCACGCTGGACGTCGTGCAGGGCAGCGACGCCGGGGCGCCCGGGAAGCTGCGCGGCACCGTGACCTTCGACCCGGCGCCCGCGGCGAGCGGGGACACCACCGTGGTGGCCGCCGATCCCGGCGGGAAGAAGACGAGCGTGGTCGCGGGGACGGACGGGACCTTCCTCCTCGATGCGCTCGCGCCGGGCATCTACCAGGTCACCGCCTCGCGGACCGGGTACGAGCCGGCCATCGCCTCGAACGTGGCGCTCGCGCCGGGCGGGGACGTCTCGGTGGCCGGGCTGCGGCTCGTCCAGCAGTCGGGCTCCACCTGCATCAAGGACCTGTTCTGCCAGCCGGAGGGCGCCGAGAACGTCTGCAGGACGGGCCGCCTGGACTGCACGGGCGGCACGACCTGCGTCCAGACCGGCAACGCGCTCGAGGGCAAGCCCTGCGGTCCGGGGGCGACGTGCAAGTCCGGCGTGTGCAAGCCGATCTGCGCCGAGGGGACCGTCTGCGTCCCCGACGCGAACCGGTGCCACCTCGGCCAGAACGTGTGCGCCGCGGACGGCTCCTCGAGCTGCCTCGATCTCCTCGCGGTCCTGCGGGACGGGACCGTGTGCGGCACGAACTCGAAGTGCTTCGCGGGCGTGTGCACGGAGTGCACCGGGACCGCCTGCGAGCCCGTCACCTGCACGACCTCGTGCACGCCCGACGCGAACCGGTGTCACGAGGGCACCCGGACCTGCAGCGGCACGGTCGCGGGCGCCTGCGCCGACACCGGGCTCGCGAAGCCCGACGGCACCGGCTGCGGCACGAACCAGGTCTGCGGCGGCGGCGCCTGCAACGCCTGCGCGGCGGGCGTGGGCTGCATGCACGACAACTTCTGCAAGCTCGGCGTGGTGCAGTGCGGGACCGGCTTCCTCGTCTGCGCCGACGGCGGCAACAAGCCGGACGGCACCGCCTGCGGCGCGAGCCGAGATCTGCCGGCAGGGCTTCTGCACGCCGGCGGGGGGCCAGGTCTCGACGCTCGCGACGGTGACGAGCACGAGCGTGTCCATCCGCAACCCGGTCGTCGCCTCGAACGGCGACGTCTACTTCGCCGACGAGTACAACCACACGGTGAAGCGGCTGCTCGCGGGCCAGTCGACGCCCGAGATCATCGCGGGCGTCTCCGGCCAGGCCGGCGCCTCGGCGGACAACCAGCCCGCGGTCCAGGCGAAGCTCTACTACCCGTTCGCGGTGGCGCTCGACGAGGCGAACGCGCTCCTCTACGTCTCCGACGCCTACAACAACCGGATCCGGGCCGTGCAGCTGAACGGCAACCGGTGGATCGTGAACGTGGCCGGCGGGGGCGCGCAGCCCGCGCCGGGCTACGGGGACGGCGGCGCGGCGGCGCAGGCGACCCTCTCGACGCCGACCTCGATGGCGCTCGGGAAGGAGGGCACGAAGCGTTACCTGTACGTCTTCGACTCCGGCCACGGCCGGTTCCGCAAGGTCGACCTCACCGACCCGGCCCGCATCGACGCCTGGGCCGTGATGCCCGGGTGCACCGCGCCGGTCTCCGTGTCGAGCTGCAGCGGGGGCGGCGCCGCCAACGATTGCGGGCTCGCCTCCGCGGGGGACGGCGGCATGTTCGTCTCCGGCTACATCTGCGGCACCGACGTGGGGACCTCGACCTACGGCATCGTCCGCGTCCCGCCGCCGGGGGGCGGCCCGATCGTCCACGTCCTCGGGAGGTCGCCCGGGATCACGACCGAGAACGGGTACTGCCTCGACACCAGCATGCCGGATCCGGGCGGCATCGCGGTCGACCCCGCCCTGAACCTCTACTACACGAACTACGGGACGAACGTGGTCCGCAGGGTCACGCCCACGGGGACGGTGAGCACGGTCGCGGGCACCGGCGCCCAGGGCACGACCGGCGACGGCGGCAGCGCGCTCGCGGCCTCCTTCAACGGTCCGTCGTCGCTCGCCTTCGGCGGCTCGGCACCCACCGACGTGGTGGTGGCCGAGTCGAAGGGCAACGTGCTCCGCCTGGTGCTCGGGCTCGGCTCGACGGTGGTCGAGCGCGGCACGCTGTCGACGGTGTCGGGCGGCGCCCAGTCCGCGCTCCTCGGGCAGACGGCGCCCGCGTTCGCGACCGCGAAGCTCGTGGATCCCGCGGGCAGCCCGCTCGCCGGCTACCTCGTGAACCTCAACGCCACCTCGGCGACCCCCGGCTTCCTCGTCGCGAAGCAGGGCCCCACCTCGGCGGGCGGCACGGTGGGGTTCGACCTCCGGGTCGGCTTCAAGCCCGGGCCGTACACCTTCGAGGCCTCGTACCGCGACCTCTTCGGCGCCCACGTGAACGGGAGCCCGCAGGTCTTCACCGTCACCGCGACCGCGCCGCCGGCCGGGACGATCATGACCGTCGTCAACGAGGACCGCATCGCCGACACGGCGAACGTGCCCGGGTTCGGCCCGCGGGCGCACCTGTCCTACCCGTTCGGCCTCGCGGTCGCCGCCGACGGCACCGTCTACTACACCGGGCAGTACAACCACCGCGTGTTCGCGGTCACGCCGGAGGGCTACGTCCGCGTGGTGGCGGGCACCGGCAGCGCGGCGTTCTCCGGCGACGGTGGCCTCGCGACCCAGGCGCAGCTGTACTACCCCGCGGGGCTCGCGCTCGACGACGCCGGCACGCACCTCTACATCGCCGACGAGTACAACCTGCGCGTGCGCGTGGTGGACCTCACGACGGGGATCATCTCGACGCTCGCCGGGAACGGCCTCGGGACGAACCCCAGCACCGGCGACGGCGGCCCCGCGCTCTCCGCGAGCGTCTACTACCCGCTGCGGCTCGCGCAGCGGGGCGGGAAGCTCTACCTCTCCGAGAGCGGCCAGCGGATCCGGGTGGTGGACCTCACCGCCAGCCCGCCGACGATCTCGGCCGTGCTCTCCGACGCCGGCACCTGCACCGGCGCCATCCAGTTCCGCAACTGCGGCGGCAACAACGGCTGCGGGCTCGCCGTGGACGCCGCCGGCGCGCTCTACGCCTCCGCCTACGTCTGCGGCACGGGCCCGGGCAGCTCGACCTACGGCATCGTGAAGTGGGACGGCACGACGCTCACGCACGTGGCGGGGCGCCCCGCCGCGGGCAGCACCGACAACGACGGCGCGCCTGCGACGAGCATCTACCTCTCCGAGTCACCGGGGCTCTCGTTCGGGCCCGGGGGAGCTCTTCCTCGCCGACGCCGGCAACGACGTGATCCGCTTCCTCGACCACCTCGGCTCCACGCCCCGCAACCGCACCTGGTTCGGGGCCGGGACGCAGGGCTACTCGGGGAACTACGGGAGCGTCGTGACGGACTGGGCCACGATCCAGCTCTACAACCCGATGGCCGTCGCCTTCACGCCCGCGGGCGACATGGTCGTCGCCGACTACCAGAACCACACGCTCCGCCTCGTGTACCGCGCCGTGGACGCGCTGCCGCCACCGCTCCCATGATCGCCCTCGACGCCCGACCGGCCGCCGCGGTGCTCCCCGACACCGGACGACCCTGCAGGGGTCCCGGAGGACACGTTATGATGCCCGCCATGCGCATGCTCTCCGTCCTCGTCCTCGCCGCCCTCCCGGCGGCGGCCCTCGCCCAGGCGCGGCCGACGGTCGCCGTCATGGACTTCACGGCGAACGGCGCGACGAAGGAGCTCGCGAGCGCTGCGTCGAGCTCGACCGCGAACGAGCTCGACCGCCTGCAGGCGTTCAAGGTCATCACGAGCGAGGCGGTGCGGTCGCTCCTCGCCTACGAGAAGCAGAAGCAGATGCTGGGCTGCTCGGACGCCGGCTGCGTCACCGAGATCGGCGGCGCGCTCGGCGCGGACTACGTCGTCTCCGGCAAGGTGACGAAGCTCGCCGCCTCGGCCGGCGTGCCCGAGACGGTGTCGCTCGACCTCACGCTCTCGTCGGTGAAGAAGGGGAGCCGCGAGGGCTCGTCCATCGAGACCGCCGCCTCCGAGGCGCAGCTCATGACGAAGGTGCAGAAGGCGGTCGCCCGGCTCGTGCAGAAGGTGCTGGCCGGCCGGGCGGGCCGGCTCGTCGTCGCCACCGAGGAGCGCGGCGCGGTCGTGAAGATCGACGACCAGATCCGCGGCACCACCCCGCTCCAGGCCGCGGTCTCGCTGCCGTCGGGCCCCCACACGATCTCCGTCGAGAAGCAGGGCTTCGTGACCTACCAGCGCGATCTCAACATCGAGCCGGCGAAGACGCTCGAGGAGCGGGTGAGCCTCGTGCCGAGCCCCGACTTCATCGCGCAGTACGAGTCCCGGCAGCGGAAGATCCGCATGGGCGCCTGGATCTCCACCGGCGTCGCGGCCGCCGGGCTCGCGAGCGCCGTCTACTTCCAGATGAGCGCGTCCTCGAAGTACGGCAACGAGACCTCGCCCGGCACGTTCCTCTACCTGCGCCGGCAGCTCGTCGACGGCACCGCCTCCGATCCCACCGCGGTCCGCGCGCAGGCGAACTCGCTCAAGTCCACGATCGAGTCGCGCCAGACGATGTCGATGGTCTCGGGCGGCGTGGGCGCGGCGGCCGCGGTCGCGGCGACCTACTTCTGGATCTCCGGCGAGAACCCGGGCCGCTACGCGGGGTACCGCGAGACGGCCTCGCTCGACGTCGCCCCGACGCGGGGCGGCGCGTACGCGGCGCTGAGCCTCTCCTTCTAAGCCGGAAGACCTCGCAGGAACTCCGCCGCGAGCGCCGTGCAGCGGGCGCCCACGCGCGCGCTCGCGTGCGGGGCGTGCCCGGTGTCGAGGAGCTCCACCCGCGCGTGCGGCACCGCCGCCCGGAGCGCGTCGAGCTCGCCGGGCTCGGTCCGCGGGTCGCGCGCGCCGTGGATCGCGAGCACCGGGCAGCGGAGCTCCCCGAGGCGCCCGTCGTACAGATCGCCGCCCGCGCGGCGGCCCTCGTCGATGATGCGGAGCCAGGCGCGCGCGCCGCGCGCGCAGACGTGGCGCCACGCCGGGCCGTGGTCGGCCTCCATCGCGGCGAGCGCCGCCGCCCCGTAGCGCTCCGGCGCCTCGACGCCGTCCTCGAAGAACCGCAGCGAGCCGACCTTGGCCTTCAGGACGTGCACGGCCTCGAGCACGAGCCCGGTCACCCGGTCCGGCGCGAGGAGCGCGGCCCACGCGGCGACGACGGCTCCGTCGCTGTGCCCCCAGAGCGCCGCGCGCGGCAGGTCGAGCGCGTCGAGGATCGCGAGCGTCTCGCCCGCCATGGCACGATGGAAGCCGGCCGGCAGCGCCTCGAGCGGCGTGGAGCGCCCGTAGCCGGCCCGGTCGGGCACGAGCACCCGGTGGCGCGCCGCGAGCGCCGCGGCGGCGTCGTCGAAGGGGTAGGCCCGCTCGCCCCAGCCGCCGTGCAGGAACACGACCGGGGGACCGGCCCCCCGGTCACGGAGGTGGATGCGGACGGGGCCGCCTGTGGGGAGCACGGGTGACGCGGGGAGGAGGACCTCGGGCACCCGGGGAACCTAACGTGAGGACGAGGCCCTGCACGCCCCGCGATTCCGGGCTAGAACCGACGGCATGCAGAATCCTGCCCTCGCCGCCCTGACTCTGGTGATCACGATGTCCGACCCGACCTCCGCGCACGCCGCCCCGACCGCGCCCGCGAAGACCCCGCAGCCCGCCGGCGCCGCGGCCCCCGCCAGCCCCGCCGAGCAGTGGAAGGCCTGGCGCGAGCGGCGCGAGACCAACCTGAAGCGCGAGGACGGCTGGCTCGCCCTCGTGGCCCTCGACTGGCTCGACCCCGGCGAGAACCGGGTCGCGAACCTCCCCGGCAGGTTCGTGCTCGAGGGCGGCCCCGGCGGCTGGAAGGTCCGGCTCGAGGCCGCCGCCGCCGACGGCTGGACCCTCGACGGCGCCCCCGTGACGTCGCGCGTGCTCGCCTCCGACGCCGCCGAGAAGCCCGACCGGCTGAGGCGCGGCACGGTGCAGGTGCAGGTCATCGAGCGCGGCCCGAAGGTGGCGCTGCGCGTCTGGGACGCGGCCTCGCCGGTGCGGGCGAGCTTCCACGGCATCGACACGTTCCCGTACGACCCGCGCTACCGCCTGGAGGGCACCTGGGAGCCGTTCCCGGTCCCGAAGGAGGTCGAGACGCCGAGCGTCGTCGGCATCCCGTCGAAGGAGAAGGTCCCCGGCCGCGTGCGCTTCACGATCGACGGGAAGGTGTACACGCTCGAGCCCACGCAGGAGGAGCCCGGCGGCGATCTCTTCTTCGTGTTCCGCGACCAGACGTCGAGGAAGGAGACCTACGGCGCGGGCCGGTTCCTCTACGCGCCGCTCCCGAAGGACGGGAAGGTCGTGCTCGACTTCAACAAGGCGTACAACCCGCCCTGCGCGTTCACGCCGCACGCGACCTGCCCGCTGCCGCGGCCCGAGAACGTCCTCGCGGTGCGTGTCGAGGCGGGCGAGAAGCGCTTCGGGGAACACTGAATTCCAGGGGGCGCTCGTCCCTCGACTCCGGGCCCGCTGAAGCGGGCCCTACGCTCGGGATGAGCGGACGCCCCCGGCGAGGCGGCTCGCCGGGGCCCCACCCCTGGCAGCGGTCAGGGGGCGCTCGGCTCGCCGGGGCCCCACCCCTGGCAGCGCGACCCACCGGCCGCCGTGACCCGCACCGCCGGTGGACGACCCGGAGCGCGGATCGCCCGACGACGGGCCGGTTTTCGCGGAGTTGATCGTTTTTGCTCGGCGTATGAGGTGACGGCCCGCCGTTCGCATCGGCCCTCCCACACGGAGGCGTTCACCGATGCGCTTGACCTTGCGGTCGCAGATCCTCGGGCTGTTCGCGACGTCGCTCGCGTTCGTGGCGGTGGTGGCCGCGACGGGCTTCCTCGCCAGCGCCTCGCTCGGGCGCGTCGTCACCGGGTACGGCGAGGGGCGCCTGCCCTCGCTCCAGGCGGTGGCCGCGCTCGCGACCGCCGTCGCCTCGGCGACCGGCCACGCCTCCATCGTCGAGAACCAGTACACCGACCCCGCCGCGCAGGAGGCGGCCCTGGGGCGCCTCGTCGAGGACGTGCAGCGCGTGCGCGCCGAGGCCGACGCATTCCAGCGGCTGCCGCAGCCGGACGCCGTCTCCGCCGCCTGGGCCCGGACCAGGAAGGCGGTGGACGCCTGGGCGACGAGCCTCGACGGCCTCGCCCGGTCGGCGCGCGACCGCACGGCCGCGGCCGGGAAGTTCGCGGAGGCGGCCCTCGTGCAGACGAGGCTCACCGAGCAGTACGAGGCGATGCGGGCGCAGGCGCCGGACCTCCTCGCGAGCCTCTCCGCCACCGCCGAGGCCACCCGGGCCGCGGGCGACGCGCTCGCGGCCGACGCACACGGCACCGCCCGGGGCGCCCGGATTTGGATCGTCGTCGCCTTCGCGCTCGCGGCGGCCGTGCTCGGGGCCGCGGGGGCCCGGCTCGTCCGGCAGGCCCGCCAGGCCATCGAGGGGCTGAAGCGCGAGTCGGCGGTGCTCCGCGACGCCGTCCACGCGGGCGAGCTCTCGGTGCGCGCCGACCCCACCTCGGTCGGCTGGGAGTTCCAGCCCATCGTGGAGGGCATGAACGAGACCATGGACGCCTTCGCGCGCCCGATGGGGCTCACCGCCGACGCGGTCACGCGCATCGGTCGCGGCGAGATCCCGCCCCGGATCACCGAGCGCTTCGAGGGCGACTTCGAGCGGGTGGCGAGCGCGCTGAACGGCTGCATCGACGCGGTGAACGCGCTCGTCGAGGACGCGGGCGTGCTCGCGCGCGCCGGCGTCGAGGGGCGCCTCGAGGTCCGGGCCGACCCGGCCCGGCACCAGGGCGACTTCCGCCGGGTGGTCGAGGGCGTGAACGCCACGCTCGACGCCGTGGTCGGGCCGCTCCGCGACGCGTCGGCGGTCGTGACGGGCCTCGCCGCGGGGAAGGTCCCGGCGAGGCTCGCCGGCGGCGGACGCGGCGAGTTCGCGGCGCTCGAGGAGGGGCTCTCCCGCTGCGTGGAGGCGGTCAACCTGCTCGTCGTCGACGTGAACCGGCTCGCCGAGGCGGGCGTGGCGGGGGAGCTCGGGGTGCGCGCCGACGCCGACCGTCACCGGGGCGAGTTCCGGCGGATCGTCGAGGGCATGAACCGCACGCTCGACGCGGTGACCGGCCCGCTGGGCGTCGCCGCGGGCTGCGTCGACCGGATCGCCCGGGGCGACCTGCCTCCGCCCATCGAGGAGCACTGGCGCGGCGACTTCTCCCGGCTGCGGGACAACCTCAACACCTGCTCGGCCGCCATCCGCGCCCTCGTCCGCGACGCCGACGCGGTGGTCGAGGCGGCGGTGGCGGGCCGGCTCGACGTGCGCGCCGACGCCGCCCGTCACCAGGGCGACTTCCGCCGGGTGGTGGACGGGCTCAACCGGACGCTCGACGCGGTGGGGGCGCCCATCCACGAGGCCGCGGCCATCCTCGAGCGGCTGGCCGCGAAGGACCTGCGCGCCCGGATGACCGGGGCCTACGCCGGCGAGCACGCGCGGACGAAGGAGGCGGTCAACGCGACCGCCGGCGCGCTCCACGACGCGCTCGCGCAGGTCGCCCGCGCCGTCGGTCAGGTGCGCGGCGCGGCCAGCCAAATCGCCGCGTCCTCCCAGGCCGTCGCGGCGGGCGCCTCGCAGCAGGCGGCCTCGCTGCAGGCGACCGGCACCGCCATGGACGGGGTGGCCGAGGTGAGCCGGAGCGCGGCCGAGCACGCCCGCCAGGCGAGCCACCTCGCGCGCGACGCGAGCGCCGCCGCGAGCGCGGGCGCGACCGCGGTCGCCCAGCTCCAGGGGGTCATGGGCGGGATCCGCACCTCCGCGGAGGGCACGAGCCAGATCATCCGCGACGTCTCGGACATCGCCTTCCAGACCAACCTCCTCGCGCTCAACGCGGCCGTCGAGGCCGCCCGGGCCGGCGAGGCGGGCCGGGGCTTCGCGGTGGTCGCCGAGGAGGTCCGCTCCCTCGCGCTGCGCGCGAAGGAGGCCGCCACGAAGACCGAGGCGCTGATCCGCCAGTCGGTCGCCCAGGCCGGGGAGGGCGACGAGGCGGCGCGGCAGACCGCCGGCCGCCTCGCCGAGATCGTCGACGGCGTCGCGAAGGTCGCGACGATCGTGGACGAGATCGAGACCGCCGCGAAGGCGCAGGACGCCGGCGTGGCGAGGGTGACCGACGCCGTCGCCGAGATGGACCGCGTCACCCAGCAGAACGCCGCGAGCGCCGAGGAGTCCTCGAGCGCGGCGGCGGAGCTCTCCTCGCAGTCCGACGATCTCGCCGCCCTCGTCTCCGCGTTCCGGCTCGACGCGGACGGCCCCCACCACCCGCCGGCGCGGGCCGCCGGCCCCGCGCGGCTCGCCCGCGCCTGAGCGCACCCCGGAGGTCACCATGCAGCGCCTCGCCACGTCCCTCGCCCTGCTCCTCCTCGCCGCCCCGGCGTTCGCCGGCCCGAAGATCGGCGTCTCCCTCCCGACCCAGCGCGAGGAGCGCTGGGTGCGCGACCGCCAGGTGATGGAGGCGGCCGCGAAGAAGGCGGGCGCCGAGCTCGAGGTGGCGATCGCCGACAACGACGCCTCGAAGCAGGCGGCCCAGTGCGACGCCCTCATCGCGAAGGGCGTGAAGGTGCTCGTCATCGCCCCCCACGACGGCGCGGCGGCGGCCGCGATCGTCGACCGCGCCACGCGCGCGGGCGTCCGCGTCATCAGCTACGACCGCCTCGTCACGAACTCGCCGCAGGACTACCTGTACCTGTCGTTCGACAACACCCGCGTCGGCGAGCTCCAGGCGGAGTGGCTCACCCGCAAGGCGCCGAAGGGCGCGTGGGTCGTGCTCTCCGGCGCTCCCACCGACTCGAACGCGATGCTCTTCGCGCTCGGCGCCATGAAGGTGCTGAAGCCGCTCCAGGACCGCGGCGACGTGAGGGTGGTCATGGATCAGGCGGTGAAGGACTGGCAGCCGGCCGAGGCGAAGAAGCTCTGCGAGCAGGCGATCGTCGCGCAGAAGGGGGCGATCGACGCCGTGCTCGCCCCGAACGACGGCACCGCCGGCGGCTGCATCGAGGCGCTGAAGGCGCACGGGCTCGCCGGCAAGGTGCCGGTCACCGGCCAGGACGCGGAGGCCTCCGCCGCGGCGCGGATCCTCGCCGGTACGCAGGGCATGACGGTCTTCAAGGACACCCGCGAGCTCGGCCGCCGCGCCATCGAGCTCGCCGTGGCGCTCGCGGAGGGGAAGCCGGTGGACACCGGCGGCAAGGTGACCTCGAACGGCCGGCGCCCGGTGCCCTCGGTCCTGCTCGCCCCGGCGGCGGTCACGAAGGAGAACCTCGAGGCGGTCCTCGTCGAGAGCGGCTACCTGAAGCGCTCCGCGCTGAAGTAGGGCGCGGCGGTGGCCGCTCACCGGCGGGCGGGCACGATCCCGAACGCCGCCGCGGCCCGCTGCCCGGCCTCGCGGAGCTCGGCGTCGACCGAGCGGACCGCGTAAGGGTCCATGGCGAGCGCCTGCGCGCTCTGGACGACCTCGGCGGCTGCGCGTGAGGCCATCGTCGGCTCGCGCAGGCAGGCGAGCGCCGAGGCGAGCCGCACCGAGTGGAGGTCGGCGAACTCGGCCCCCGCCGGGATCGCCGGCTCGTGGTGCCGGACCGCGATGACCGTGAGGTACTGCGGCATCGACCACTCCTGGTGACACTCGGCGCCGACCTCGACGTGCACGCGGTCGAGGAGCCGGTCGAGGGCCTCGGCCTCCGGCATCGCCTCGCCCGCGAACGCGAGCGCGGCGACCGACCGCAGGGCGACCGACCGCCCCACGTCGTGCAGGAGCCCGCCGAGGAACGCCCGGTCGGCCCTCGCCTCGCGCCGCTGGAGGGCCACGAAGGCGGCGCCGTTCGCGACCGTGATCGAGCGGTGGTACAGCGCCGCGAACCGGCCCTGGTGCGCGGCGATCTCGGCCTTGAGCTTCGGGTTGAAGAGGCTCTTCGCGGCGAGCGCGCCGGCGACGCGGGCGACCTCCTCGAGGCCGAGGCGGACGACGGCCGCCCGGACGGTCTCGATCTCCTGCATGCCCCGGTACTGCACCGAGTTCGCGACGGTGAGCAGCCCGGCCGAGAGCGCGGGGTCCGCCGAGATGAGGCGGACCATCTCGGTCATGTCCGCGTTCGGCGTCGCGACGAGGTTCAGGACCCGGAGCGAGAGCGATGGGGCGGAGGCCGGCCCGGGCCGGTTCTTCTGGAAGTGGGCGAGGACCCGCGCCGCGGCCTCCTCGAGGGCGGCGTCCGGCTCGGTCGCGTCCGGATCGGGGGGCGGCGGCGGGATGGCGACGCCGAGCACCTTCGCGAACGGCGCGAAGGGCGAGGCGGGCTCACCCTCCGGCGCGGCGGGCTCGGCGGGCGCCGGCGCCGGGGCCGGGGCCGGGGCGTGGCGCCGCGCCGCCGGCGCCGCGCGGGGTGGCGCGTCGGCGGCGGGACCGCGGAGCCAGCGCTGGAGCCACCCGAGCATCGGAGGCCACTCCACCACGCGCCCGGGACCCGGGCAAGCTTCGTGCGGGCGGCAGCGGGGTGAGCAGCGTGAGCCAGAAGAGGGCCATCATGGGCGGCGCCTTCAGGGGTGAGCGGGGAGCGCGCCCGGCACCGTCGCGGCGTCGGGCTCGGGTGCATTCTCGAGCTCCGGCGGCAGGAGCCGGTACAGCACCGGCGTCACCACGCGGGCGAGGAGGGTGGACGAGACGAGCCCGCCGATGATCACGACGGCGAGCGGGGAGAAAAGCGCCGAGCGCTCCAGGGCGAGCGGCACGAGCCCGCCGAGCGCGGTGAGCGTCGTCAGCAGGATGGGCACGAAGCGGGCCTCCCCGGCGCGGTGGATGGCGGCCTCGAGGCCGAGCCCCTCCCGGCGGAGCTGGTTCGTGAAGTCGACGAGCAGGATCGAGTTCTTCACCTCGATGCCCATGAGCGCGACGAACCCGACCACCGCCGTGAAGGAGAGGGTGTAACCGGTCAGCCAGAGCGCCACGAGCCCGCCGATCACGCCGAGCGGGATCACCGAGGCGACGATGAGCGTCGAGCGGAAGGTGCGGAACTCGAGCACGAGCACGGCGAGCACGCCCGCGATCGCGACGATGATGGCGCTCCCGAGCCCCCCGAAGCTCTGCTGGCGGCTCTCGAGCTCGCCGGCCGCCTGGATCGTCACGCCCCCGGGGAAGCGCTTCCCCTCGATCGCCGCGAGGATCTGCTTCGTGAGCCGGTCGGTGTTGAAGCCCTCGCGGGTCCAGGCGGTGACCGTCGTGGAGCGCACCCGGTCGAAGTGGTCGATGCGCGCCGGCGATGGCTCGAGCACGAGGTCCGCCACCTGCGCGAGCGGGACCGCGCCGCGCGCGGCGGGGAGGTAGAGCCGCTCGAGGACGTCGAGGCCGGGCCGGGCGCCGCCCGGGAGCGGCGCGGGGCCGTCCAGGCGCGGGGCCGTGACCCGCACGTCCCAGGCCACGTCGGAGCCCTCGTCGCGGTAGGTCGCGGCGGTGATGCCGCCCACCGCGAGCCGGACCGCGCGGTCCACGTCGGGCACCGCGACGCCGGCGAGCGCCGCCCGGTCCCGGTCGATCCGGACGCGGAGGTCGCTCTTGCGGTCCCGGCTCGGGTTCTTCACGTAGCGGGTGCCCTCGGTCGCGAGCATGACCGCCTCCACCTCGCGGGCGGCGGCCTCGAGCTTCACCGGGTCCTCGGACAGGACCCGCACCGCGATGGGCGCGTCGACCGGCGGCCCCTGCTCGAACTCCTTCACCTCGATGACCGCGCCGGGGTAGCCGGACACCTCGGCCCGGATGGCGGAGAGGACGCGCTCGATGCTCGCCTCCTCGCGGGTGTCGAGCACGCCGAGGATCTCGCCCGCGCTCGAGACCTCGTTCTTCTGCGCCACGTTGTAGTAGACGCGCGGGTTGCCCTTGCCGACGTTCGCGACGGTGCGGACGACCTCCGGGTGGCGGCGCAGCGCCGCCTCGGCGAAGCGGGTGGCGGCGTCGGTCGCGGCGAGGCTCGCGCCCTCCGGCGCCTCGATGGTCACCCGGAACTGGGGGAGGCCGGACTTCGGGAAGAGGCTGAAGCCGATGGACGGCACGAGCGCGAGGGCGCCGGCGAGGAGGAGCGCCGAGCCGCCGATCGTCAGGGCCGGCCGCGCCATCGCGAGGGAGAGGATCTTGCCGTAGCTCTGGTCGATCGCCCAGGTGAGGCCGCGCAGGAAGACGTTGCCGTGCTCCGCCTCGGGCCTGAGCAGCAGGCTCGACAGGAACGGCACGACCGTGAGCGAGACCACGAGGGAGGCCAGGATCGTGAAGACCACCGCGATGGGCATGCTGCGGATGAAGAGCCCGGCGCGCCCGGCAGCGCGAGCAGCGGCAGGAAGGCGAAGACGAGCGTGGCGGTGCAGCCCAGCACCGAGAGCGTGATCTGCCGGGTGGCCCGGACGGCGGCCTCGCGCGGTGCGTGGCCCTGGCGGATCCAGCGGGTGACGTTCTCGACCACGACGATCGAGTCGTCGACGAGGAGCCCGAGGGCGATCACGAAGCCGACGATCGAGAGCTGGTTGATGGTGTAGCCGGTGAGCTGGAGGAGCACGACGCCGAGCGCGAGCGAGAGCGGGATGGAGACCATCACCACGATCGCGGCCCGGCCGCCGAGCGGCAGGAGGGTGAGGAGCACGAGGAAGATGGCGATCGCGAAGTCGCGGCTGAACCCGCCCAGGCGGTGCTTCACGTTCTCGGCCTGATCGAACGCGCCCACGAGCGAGACCCCCGCGGGGAGCTCCCCTTCGAAGCCGCGGAGCTCCCTCTCGATCCCGGCGCGGACGTCGAAGATGTTCTGGCCCTGCTTCTGGTTCGCGGCGATCGAGACCGCGCGCACGCCGTCGACCCGCACGAGGTGCACCGGCTCCGCGTCGCGCAGCGCGACGGTCCCGACGTCGCGGACCCGGATCGTCCTGCCGCCCGCGTTCCGGACCACGGTCTCGGCGATCTCCTCGACCGAGCGGAAGTCGCCGCTCGTCTTCACCGAGAGCTGCCGGGCCCCGGCGTCGAGCGAGCCGGCGGGGATGCTCTGTGCCTCGGCGCCGATCGCGCCGATGACCTCGAGCGGGGAGACCGCCATCGCGGCGAGCCGCTCCGGATCGACCGCCACCTGGACCCCGCGCGGGGGCAGGCCGTCGACGACGACCTTCGCGACGCCGGGCACGCCCTCGAGGCGCCGCTTGAGCGCGCGGGACAGGCGGTCGAGCTCGCCGTACGGCGCGGTCGGGCTCGCGAGCGCCACCTGCACGATGTTGACCTCGCTCGCGTTGAACTCGTTCACGTCGAGCCGGGCGAGCTCTCGCGGGAGCGTCGGGCGGAGCGCGGAGAGCTCGCGCAGGACGTCGTCGCGCTTCCTCGCCGGGTCGGTGCCGGCGGTGAACTCGAGCTGGGTGACCGCGAGGCCGTCGGAGGCGGTGGTCTTCATCGACTTCACGTCCTCGAGGGACGCGAGCCGGGTCTCGACCGGCTGCACGACGAGCCGCTCGACGTCCGCGGGCGCGGCGCCGGGCATCACGGCGACGACCGCGAAGTTCGGGTAGTCGAACGACGGGTCCTCCTGCTTCGGGATGGAGAGGAGCGAGGACACCCCGAGGAGGGCGATCCCGAGGAAGACGACCAGGGTGAACTGCCAGCGGCGGACGGCGAACTCGGCGACGTGCATGGGCGGCTCCGGGCGGGTCGGTCGGTCGTCGAGGGGCTACGGGGCGCGCCGCACGGGCGCGCCGTCCACCAGCTTCGACGCCCCCTCGAGCACGATCTCATCGACCCCTTCGAGGCCCCCCGCGAGCACCGCGCGCTCGCCCTGCAGGAAGGCGATCCGGACGGGGACGCGGCGGGCCCGGCCGCCGGCGAGCGCGAAGACCGCGCCCCGGTCGCCGTCGCCGTCGAGCACGGCGGCGAGCGGCACGCTGCCGGCGGCGGGAAACGCGCGGCGCAGCTCGACCTTCGCGGTGAGGCCCGCGACGAGGTCGGCCGGCGGGTGGTCGAGGCGGAGCTGGATCTCGTAGGTGCCGGTGGCCGGCGACGGCGAGCGGGCGATCTCGGCGACGTGCCCGGCGAGCGGGGCGCCGGGCCGCGCGTCGAGCACGGCGGTGGCGGGGTCGCCCACCGCGAGGCCGAGGACGTCGCGGTCGGCGAGCCCGGCCTTCACGATCCAGCCCCCGGCGCGGCCGCTCACCGAGACGATGGGCTGGCCCGGCCCGACGACCTCGCCCGGCTCGACGAAGCGCCGGTCCACCCAGCCGTCGTCGCGCGCCACGAGGCGGGCGCGCGCGAGCGCGAAGTCGGCCGCGCGCACCGCGGCGGCGGCGACCTCGAGGCCGGTCTCGGCGTCCTGGGCCGCGGCCGCGGGCGCGGCCTCGCCCGCCACGAGCGAGCGGACCCGCCCGGCGTCACGGGTGGCCTTCTGGAGCGCCTCGTGCGCCTGGCGCGCCTGCGCCTCGAGCGGCGTGAGGTCGAGCGAGGCGAGGAGGTCGCCCCTGCGGACGGCCTGGCCCTCGCGGACGTTCACGGCGGCGACCACGCCGCCCGCCGGGAAGGCGAGGGTCCAGGCGTCCCGGGCCGCGACCGTGCCGGCCACCCGCACCGAGCGCTGCACGGGGCTGCGGTCCACCGGGACGGTGCGGACGGCGACGGCCGGGTCCGGCGACGCCGGGGCGGCCGCGGTGCGGGCGCAGCCCGAGGCGAGGAGGGCGGCGAGGGCCGCGGAGAGGGCGAGGGGCAGGGCGGTGCGGGTCATCGGGGGCTCCCGGAGCTTCGGGTGAACGTCGTTCACAATGTGAACGGTGTTCATCGTGGTGCCGGTACTCTTGCCAACCCGAGTGAACGATGTCAACATGGACCGCGATGGCACGCCCCAACAGAGCCCCGCGCAGCGCCGGTGCCCCGAGCAGCAAGGCTTCGCGCAGCAACGCCGAAAGGGACGCTTACCACCACGGCGATCTGAGGAACGCACTCCTCGAGGCCGCGGTGAAGCTCGTCCAGCAGGACGGCCCCGACGGCTTCAGCCTGCGGGAGGCCGCCCGGGTGGTCGGCGTCTCGCCGGCGGCCGCCTACCGGCACTTCCCGGACAAGCTGCACCTCCTCGCCGCGCTCTCGATCGACTCGCACGCCCGCCTCGCGACGCACATGGAGCGGGCGCTCGCCGCGGTGGAGGGGACGCCCGGCACGAAGGCCCACGCGGTGCGGTCGCTCCAGGCCATCGGCGAGGCCTACGTCGACCACGCCGTCCGCCACCCCGAGCACTTCCGCATCATGTTCCGGGGCGAGATCCGCTCGCTCGAGGGCTTCAAGCCCGGCGCCGCGAAGTCCGGCCGCGACGCGTTCCAGATCCTGCTCGACACGCTCGACGGCCTCGTCGCCGCCGGCGCGATCACGCGCGAGGACCGCATCGGCGCGGAGCTCTCGACCTGGGCCGGCGTGCACGGCCTCGCGTCGTTGATGGTCTCCTGCGCGCTGCCGCTCCCGCCGAAGGCCCGCCCCTCCGCGGTCTGGACCGTCTTCAAGGCCTCGCTCCGCGGCCTCGGCGCCGACCCCGCGCTCGTCCCGCCCGGCCAGCCGCTGTCGGTGGACCCGCGGGAGGGGAATCCGCTGTTTCCGAAGTAGGGGAGGGCGCGCGGCCGCCGGCTGCTCGGCGTCCTTCCTCCGGGTGAACCCGGATTCCGTAAGCCCCTCCACCAGTGGTGTAACGGATGGGGCGCGCGATCTTCGGGCGCGGGTCTCTGCCTCCGTGCGGAGTCACGCGAGGCAAAGCGCGCAATGCTCATGCGCGCCCGCATCTCGCGGCCGATGCTGGTTTGCATTTCCAGTTCAGCCGGCTGAACCGTTCTGGTTCTAACCCCTCACGCCTGCTCCCCCACGATCCGCTCCGCCAGCGCGAACACCGACCGGGGCGAGCAGCCCTCCGCCTTGTTGTTCACGATGACGATCCCGGGCCGGCCCTTCCCCACCGCCCGCGCGCAGATCCGCGCGACCGCCTCCCGCGTGTCTGGGTCCGGCGCCGCGAGGCGATCGAAGGGCCGGTAGAGCTCCCGCGCCTCCTCGTAGCCGCGGCCGTGCCCTAACATCCAGCGCAGCACGAGCGCCGGCTGCGCCTCCGGCGGCAACAGGCGCGCCTGGGCTTCGAGGTCGGGCGCGGCGGGGTGTACGACGTACGCGTGGAGCGCGCCGGTCTCCTCGAGGAGCCGGGCGTACGCGGGCGTGAACAGCGCCGGGCTCCGGAGCTCCACGCCGTACGGCACGCCCGTGGGCAGCGCCGCGAGGAAGGCCCGGAGCCGCTCCAGCACCGCCTCCGGTCGCCGCGAGGCCGAGAAGGTGAGAGGCGGGAACTGGAACAGGAGCACGCCGAGCTTCGCGCCCAGCCCCTCGACCGCCGGCGCGACCACCGCCTCCCGGGCCCACGCCGCGTCGAGGAACCGCGGGTTCACGGCGCTGCCGCCCGCGGCGGTGAGGAGGGTGGGCGAGGTGCACTCCTGCGACGCCTTCACGAGGAAGCGGAACCCCTCGGGCACCTGGGCGGCGTGGAGCGCGAAGGCCGCGGCGTCGAGCGGCGCGTAGTAGGTGCGGTCGAGGCCCACGGCGCGCAGGAGCGGGTTCCTGGCGTAGGCCGGGAGCCCGGCCTTCGAGAGCGCGGCCTCGCTCGCGGCGCGGTCGTAGAGGAGCCCGGCCCAGCCCGGGAACGACCACGAGGAGGTCCCGAGCCGGAGCGTCGCCGGGAGGCGGGCCGCGAGGGCCTCGTGCGCCGGGTCCGACGGCGCGGCCGCGAGGGCCGGCGGGGCTGCGGCGCCGAAGAGGTCGAGCTGGAGAGAGGCCATCCTCCCGTCCTTCTTAGCGCGGAGTTGCCGGGATCGCCGCGTTGGCCTTACAACGGGCCACGAGATGTCGCTCGGGCACGACCACGGCGCGCCGCCGCCCCCGCTCCCGCGCCGCCGCGCGGGCGAGCCCGGCCGCAGCCGTCGCATCCTCGCGGCCTGGGCCGTCGGGGTCTTCGCCGTCTCCGCGCTCCGGGCGCCCTCGCACCTCGCGCTCGCGGGCGCGGTCGCGCTCGTGCTGCTGGCGGACGGCGCCGTCGCGGCGCTCCGCCGGGCGCTCCTCGCGGTCGCGCCCGTGGTCCTCCTCCTCGCGGCGGCCTCCCTCGGCCTCGAGCGGGTGACGCGCGGGGCCTGGCCCGACCCGTGGCCCTGGCTCGCGCTCGCCCTGCGCGCGCTCGTCATCGCGTTCGCGACCTTCGGGGTCGTCGCCCGGGTGGACCTCCTCGCCGCCGCGGCGCCCTGGCCCGCCGCGAGCCGGCTCCTCGTCCTCACGCTCGCCCAGACGCACGCGCTGCGCCTCCTCGCGACGGAGTCCGCCCAGGGCCTGCGCTCGCGCCTCCTGCGCCGGCCCGGCGCGCTGGACGCGGTGCGGGGCGCCGGCGGCGCGACGGCCGCGCTCATGACGCTCTCGCTCCGGAACGCGCGCGACGTCGCCGACGCCATGCGCGCGAGGGGGTTCTGATGGCGGCCGCGCCCGCGTTCGAGCTCCGGGGGATCACCGTCGAGGTCAACGGCCGGCCGGTGCTGCGCGACCTCGACCTGACGATCAACCGCGGCGAGCGGCTCGTGCTCCTCGGCGTGAACGGCTGCGGGAAGAGCACGCTCATGCGCGTGCTCGACGGGCTCGCCTTCGCGACGCGCGGCGAGGTCCGGTTCGAGGGGACCCGCCTCGACGCCCGCGCGCTCGAGGACCCCGCGTTCCGTCGGAGCTTCCGGAGCGCGGTCGGGCTCCTCTTCCAGAACGTCGACGCGATGGTCTTCAACCCCACCGTCGCCGACGAGATCGCCTTCGGCCCGCGCCAGCTCGGGATCCCGGACGTGGACGCGCGGGTGGCCCGCTGGGCCGACGCGCTCGACGTGACGGCGCTCGCGGACCGGCCGCCGTTCGAGCTCTCGGGCGGCGAGAAGAAGCGGGTCGGCCTCGCCGCCGTGCTCGCGATGCACCCGCGCGCGCTCCTCCTCGACGAGGCGACCGCGAACATGGACCCGGCCGCGCAGGCCCGGCTCGTGGACCTCCTCGCCGGCCTCGAGGGCGTGACGATCGTCGCGTCCACCCACAACCTCTCGATCGCCTCCGAGCTCGGGACCCGCGCGGTGCTGCTCCACCCCCGCGGCGAGGGCGTGCTGTTCGACGGCTCCCCGGAGCGCCTGCTCGGGAACGAGCCGCTCCTCGTCCGCAGCGGCCTCGCCCACCGGCACCAGCACCGCCACGGCGGCGCGGCCCACGTGCACGCGCACTACCACGTGCACGACTCGGAGTAGGGTCAGCCCGCCCGTGGCGCCGCGCCGCGCTCCGCCGCGCGCGCCTCCTCCTGCCCCCGCGCCACGTCGACCCGCGCGAGCAGCGCGCCGCCGGCGACGAAGAACAGGATCACCGACAGGATGGCCGCCCGGGACGAGCCGGAGGCCTCGATGGCGAGCGCGAACAGGAGCGGCCCGAAGATGCCCGCGAACTTCTCCGAGACGGAGAAGAAGGCGAAGAACTCACCGGAGAGGTGGCGCGGGACGAGGGTCGCGAAGAGGGAGCGCGAGAGCGCCTGGGTCCCGCCCTGGACGGCGGCGACCAGCACCGCGAGGGTCCAGAAGTGGGCGGCGGTGGTGGTGAAGTAGGCGAGCACCGCGATCATCGTGTAGACGGCGAGCCCGACCACCACCATCCGCTTCGCGCCGAAGCGCCCGCCCAGCCCGCCGAAGGCGAACGCGAACGGGATGCCCAGGAACTGCACCATCAGGATCGCGCCGACGAGCGTGCCCTGCCCGAGCCCGATCTCGGTGCCGTAGGCCGCGGCCATCCGGATGATCGTGCCGATGCCGTCGTTGTAGAGCAGGAACGCGGCGAGCATGAGGAGCGCCTGCCGGTGGCGCGCGAGCGTGCGGAAGGTGCCGCCGAGCCGCCGGAGCGCGGCGCTCACCGCGGCCCCGACCCCCTCGACGACGCCGCCGCCGGAGATGGCGGGCTCGCGGACGCGACGGAGCAGCGGGATGGTGAACAGCGCCCACCAGAGCCCGGTGGTGAGGAAGGCGAGCCGGGAGGGCAGGGTGAGGGCGTCCGGGGAGGCGCCCGGGCCGGACGGGATGCCGGCGAGGCCGGGCGAGAGGATGATCGCGAGCTGCACCGCGAGGAGCGCGCCGCCGCCCAGGTAGCCGAGCGCGTAGCCGGCGGTCGACACCCGGTCGAGCTCGTCCTCGCGCGCGACGTGGGGGAGGAGCGCGTCGTACGCGACGAAGCTGCCGTTGAGGCCCACCGACACGAGCGCGAGCAGCGCCGCCGCGAGCAGCCAGTCGCCCCGCCCGACCAGGAACATCGCGGCCGAGGCGGCGACGCCGACGGCGGCGAACGCGGCCAGCACCCGCTTCTTCCAGGGCCTGAGGTCCACGAGCGCGCCCAGCACCGGCGCGAGCGCCGCGACGAGGACGAGCGACACCGTGTTCGCGACCGCGACCGCCTGGGTCGCGCGGGTGGGCGGCAGGCCGGCCGCGGCGACCTTCGCGAAGTAGATCGGGAACACCGCCGTGACGATCGTGGTGACCGCCGCCGAGTTCGCGACGTCGTACATCGCCCAGGCGCGGAGCTCGGGCCGGCCGAGCCCCAGCCGGTCGAGGAGGCCGGGGCGCGCGGCGGCCGGGGCGGCGGGGTCCAGGTGCATCCGGCGAGGATACGCCGCGACCGTGCCGGGTGTGCGGCGCCGTCCGACCTCCCCCCGCGCGTGACGGCTTGCGGCCGGGTCCCGGCCGACCTTACAACTCGGTCCTCGCCGCAGCACCGGAGCCGCCTTGCACCTTCGCCGCACGCTCGCCGCCGTCGCCCTCACCGTCGCCCTGGCCGTCCCCGCCCGCGCGGGCTCGCCCGATCCCCGCGACGACGTCGCCCTGACCGCCCTCGCGTTCGCGCTCGCCGCCGCGCCCGGCGCGGGGCAGCTCCCGCTCGGCGTCGACGGGCCGGGGGCGGACGGCGCACCGGCGGTGGAGCTCTCGCTCGACGTCGCGGTGCGCGAGGTCGTGTTCGACGCGCTGCCCGCCATCCGGCTCCGCCCGGGAGAGGGCCCGCGCGGCGCCACCTGGCGGGTCGAGCGCGTGAACCTCCCGGGGCGACCGGAGCCGGGGGTGGCCTACCGGGACGTGAGCCTGCGCGTCTTCCTCGTCGCGACCCCGGACGCCCTCGACGGCCTGCTCGCCGACGCGCGGCGGGCCGCCGCCTCCATCCGCACGCTGCCCGCGCGAGAGGCCGCCGCCGGAGGGGGCCGGTGACGCGCGCCGGACTCGCCGTCGGGGTGGCCCTCGCGGTGGCGGCCTCCGCCGGTGCGCCGGCCCTGGCGCGCCCCCAGCAGCCTTCGGGCATCGACGCGGAGAACGAGCGGCGCGCGCGGGCCGGGCTCCTGCCGCGCAAGGCCGCGCCCGCGAAGCCCGCGCCCGCTCCTGCGCCGCCGCCCGGCGCCGCCCCCGTGCCGGCGCACCCGCCGCCGCCCGCTGCCGTGGCCGCGCCTCGCCCGGTGCCGACGGCCGGCGGGGCGCTGCCGCCGCCGCGCCCCGCGGTGACCTCGAGTCCGGTGGAGGCGGCCGTCGTCGCCGCGCGCGCCCTCGCCGGCAACGACTCGGCGCCCGCGCCGCTCGCCATCGACGCCGTCCCGCTCGCCGTCCGCGGCCTGTCCGTCGCCGCGACCGTGCGCGTGCGCGCGGGGCGGGTGACGCTCTCCGTGGATCAGGCGTCCCGCCAGCCCTGAAGCGCCCTCCCGGCCGACCTGGCCGGAGCTCCCGCCGAGCCCTCCTCCGAGCCCCAGGCGCCCGGATGCGACCCTTAGGGGGACGCATCTGGCGCAGCATGACGGCCGAAACGACCATGGAAGCGCCGATTTGGACGTTTCGGTTGCAATGAAACGTCTTTTCCGTCCATAATGACCTCCGTCAAGAACGAACGCAGACGGGGAGATCGAGGAATGCTCATGCGCACCAGGAAGGATTCCGACGAGCTCGCGCCGTACCTCCGCGCCATCCGCGCGCACCCGCCGCTCTCGCGCGACGAGGAGCACGCGGTCGCCGTCCGCGCGAGGGGCGGCGACGTGCGCGCGAAGCAGCAGCTCGCGCAGCACAACCTCGCGTTCGTCGTCGCCATCGCCCGCCGCCAGCGGCTCGGATCGGTGCGGCTCGACGACGTGATCCAGGAGGGCAACGTCGGCCTGATGCGCGCGATCGAGAAGTTCGACCCGCACGCCGGCACGCGCTTCTCCACCTACGCGGTCTGGTGGATCCGCGCGTACATCGGGAAGTACCTCAAGGAGGTCCGCTCCTCGGTGCGCCCGCAGAGCGGCACCGTGGCGCAGTCCGACCTCTCGCTCGACCTGACCTTCGACGACGACGGCGACGTCACGCACCTCGACCGGCTCGAGGACGACGGCCCCGGCCCCGAGGACCGCTTCCTCTCCGCCGAGGGCGATCACGAGATCCGCGCTGCGCTCGTGAAGGTGCGCAAGCGCATCGGCGAGCTCGGCTGGGACATCATCCACAACCGCCTGCAGCAGGACGATCCCACCACCCTCGAGGACATCGGCAAGCGCTGGGGCGTCTCGCGCGAGCGGGTCCGCCAGGTGGAGCTGAAGGCGAAGCAGTACCTGCACCGGTACCTCGCCACGGCCCTCGCGGAGTCGAGCGCCGACCCGGAGCGCACCGCAGCCTGAGCACGGAGTCTCCTCGATGCGCCTCCTCACGAGCAGCGACGTGGCCTCCCTCCTGGGCGTCTCCACGGGCACCGTCAAGCGGTGGTCGGACGACGGCAAGATCGAGTGCGTCCGCACCGCCGGCCGCCACCGCCGCTACACGCTCGAGGCGGTGGAGCGCTTCCGGCGGAGCCGCGAGGGGGTCACGGGCCACAGCCCGAGCCTCGTCGACCGCCTGCTCGGCGACGAGGACGTGCTCGGCATCCAGGCGACCCTCCTCGAGCAGCGGGCCCGCCTGGGGGCCTGGTGGCGCGTCGCGATCTGGGTCGCGCCCGAGATCGAGGAGCTGGGCCGCCGCTGGCAGGACGGCCGGATCGGCATCGTGGAGGAGCACCTCGCCTCCGAGCGCCTCTCGCGCGCCCTGAGCCGCTGCGCCGAGTCGCTGCCGGCGCGCCCCTCCGCGCCCCGCGTGCTGCTCGCCACCGCCGAGGGCGAGGAGCACATGCTGGGCCTCGGGCTCGTGGAGGTCTGCCTGAAGGAGGCCGGCTGGAACGTCCGGTGGTCGGGCCGGCGCACGCCGACCGGGGAGATCCAGCGGATGGTCGCGCAGGGCGGCATGGACGCGGTCGTGCTGTCCGCGAGCGTCGTCGCGAACCGGTCGACGCTCGCCGAGCAGGCGACCGTCGTCGGCGAGGCCTGCCGGCAGCGCGGGGTCGAGCTCGTGGTGGGCGGCCGCGGGGAATGGCCCGAGCCCCTCCCCCACGGCCGGGTCGTCCGCGAGTTCGAGGGCCTCAGGGCCTGGATGGGCGAGCTCGAGGCGGCGCAGCACGCCGACGAGCAGCTCGTGCAGTGAGCCGCGGCCGGGCGGCGCCTCAGCCGGGCGGCGCGGCGGAGCGGTCGAGCTCCACGTCCTCGAACGACGCCGGATCCTCGACCGGCTCGAGGTGCGTGAGCACGTTGACGTTCGGCACCGCCGCGCGGATCTCCGCCTCGATCTCCTCGACGAGGTCGTGGCCGCGCGTGACGGTCCAGTCCCCCGGCACGAGGACGTGCATCGACACGAAGCGCCGCGAGCCCGCCTGCCGGGTGCGCAGCGCGTGGAACTGCACCCCGCGGGCGGCGTGCCCCTCGATCACCTGGTGCACCCGCACGAGCTCCTCCGGGTCGAGCGCGCGGTCGAGCAGCCCGAGCGCGGAGCGCCGGACGATGCGGACGCCGGTCCAGACGATGTTCGCGGCCACGAGGAGCGCGATCAGCGGATCGAGGCGCACCCAGCCGGTCACCGCGACGGCGCCGACGGCGAGGATGACCCCGGCCGAGGTCCAGACGTCGGTCATGAGGTGGTGGCCGTCCGCCTCGAGCGCGATCGACCGGTGGCGGCGCCCGGCCCGGAGCATCACCTGGCCCACCGCGAGGTTGACGAGCGACGCGCCGGTCGAGATCGCGAGGCCCAGCCCCGCCTGCTCGACGGGCTGCGGCGCGAGGAGGCGCGGCACCGCGGTCCAGGCGATGCCGGCGGCGGCGAGCAGGATCAGCGCGCCCTCGACGCCGCTCGCGAAGTACTCGGCCTTCGAGTAGCCGTAGGCGTGCGCCTCGTCCGCCGGGCGCGAGGCGAGCCCCAGCATGAGGAGGGTCATCACCGCCGCGGCGAGGTTCACGAGCGACTCGAGCGCGTCGGAGAGGAGGCCGACCGAGCCGGTGACCCGCCAGGCCAGGGTCTTGAGCGCGATCGTCACGATCGCGGCGGCGATGGAGAGCCAGGCGAAGCGGGAGAGGTTGCCGGTCATGCGCTAGGCGGCTCCTGGGCCGGCGCGCGACGGCGCCGGTGCGGGTGAGGCCTCGTCCGGCGCGCGCCGGAGCTCGACCGTGAACGTGGAGCCCTCGCCGGGCGCGCTCTGCAGCCGGATCTGGCCGCCCATCGCCCCGACCACCTCGCGGACGATCCAGAGCCCGAGCCCGAACCCGCCGTAGTGCCGGTCGGAGACCGCGCGCTCGAACCGCTCGAAGATGCGGGGCTGGTCGTCGAGCGCGATGCCGATGCCGCGGTCCCGCACCTCGAGGACCGCCCGGTCCCCGGCGCCGCGCGCCCGCACGTCGACCGGATGGCCCCGCCCGTACTTGAGGGCGTTCGTGACGAGGTTCGTGACCACCTGCTCGAGGCGGAGCCGGTCCCACCGGCCGATCACCGGCTCGGGCGCGTCGAGCCGCAGCGTCACGTGGGCCCGCTCGGCCTCCTCCCCGTGGCGCACCACGACCTCCCGGGCGAGCTCGCCGAGGTCGACGAGCTCCGGCTCGAGGTCGAGGCGGCCGGCCTGGATGCGGGACAGGTCGAGCATCGTGGAGACGAGGTTCGACAGGCGGCGCACGTTCCGGCGGACCACCTCGATCTTGCGCACGAGGGCGTCGGTGTCCCCGCGCGTCGCCGACGAGCGGAGGCTGTCGGCCTGCAGCGCGAGCGAGGTGATGGGGGTCTTGAGCTCGTGGGAGGCGATGGAGAGGAACTCGTCGCGGCTGCGGACCGCGTCCTGCGCGCGCCGGTAGAGGCGGGCGCTCTCGACGGCGGCGACCACGAGGCGGGCGAGATCCTCGCCGAGCGCGACCGACTCCGGCGGGAAGGGCCGCAGGCGGCGCGAGGAGAGCAGCACGACGGCGCCGAGGGGCTCGCCGCGGGCGACGAGCGGCACGGCCAGGGCGGCGCGGACCCCCGCCGCGCGGAGCGCGCCGGCGAGCTCGGGCTTGCCGGCGAGGGGCGGGGCGTCCCAGGCGATCCGGCGCACCACGATGGGCGCGCCGGTGCGCAGCGCCGCGAGCGGGCCGACCGCGTCCTCGCTGCGCGGGCGCCAGCCCCGGAGCGCCGACGCGATGGCCCGGCCGGCCGCGGGGTCCCGGTGCGCGACGAGCCAGAGCGGCTCGGCCGGCTCCACGAGCTGGACGATCGCCCCGTCGGCGATCTGGCCCGCCGCGAGCCGCACGACGTCGTCGAGCGTGCGGAAGTAGTCGAAGGACGCGGCGAGCAGCCGCCCCGCGTCGGCGAGGAAGGCGTTCCGGAGCGCGGTGCGCTCCGCGCGGCCGCGGGCCTGGGCCTCCCGCCAGGAGATCCAGAAGAGGAGGAGGGCGATCGCCGCCGAGATCGCCGCCACGATGCGCGGGAGCTGGCGCTCGGCGGGCTGCGCGAAGGCGGGCCCGGCCGAGAGGCGCAGCGTCCACGTGCGGCCGCCCACCTCCACGTGCGTGACCCGCACGCGCACCGGCGGCTCCGCCGCCTCGGGCTCGCCCAGCGCCGCGAGGAGCGTCCCCGGCTCCGCGCCCTGGCCGTCGTGTATGTCGAGCCGCATCCCGGGGATGTCGGCGACGGCGAGGGTGCCCGCGAGCAGGTCGCCGGCCCGGAAGGGCGCGTAGACCCACCCGATGAGGCGCGCCCGACGCTCCTCCAAGGTCTCCGGCGGGTCGCCGCCGCGGTAGACGGGCAGGTAGACGAGGAAGCCTGCCTGCCGGGTCGCGCCAGCCTCCTGGACGAGCTCGACCCGGCCGGTGGCGGCGGGCTGCCCGGTGTCCCGGGCGCGCTCCATCGCCTCGCGGCGGACGGGCTCCGAGTACATGTCGAACCCGACCGCGCGCTGGTTGCGCCAGTCGAGCGGCTCGATGTGGACGATGCTCGTCATCACCGCGCGCGGGCCGGGGGGCCAGACCCGGTAGCCCGGGATCCCGGTGGCCCGCACCGCGCGCTCGTGCGCCTCGAGCTCCCCGGGGAGAGCAAGGTCACCCATCCGAGCCCCTGGATGCCCGGGAAGTGCGAGGCCGCTTCGAGGGCCTCGTACTGGGCGCGGAACTCGGCGCGGGTGGGCGCCCGGTCGAGCGCGTTCGAGAGCCCGGCGAGCGACCGGAGCATGAGGAGGTACGCGTCCATCCGCTGCCGCAGCGCGCCCGTCGCGCCCTCGCCGATGTCCTCGAACCGCCGCGCCACCTGGACGTCCGCGACGGAGCGCGCCGAGAGGTAGGAGAGCCCCGTCGCGACGAGCGCCGTCGCGAGCACGAGGGCCGGCGCGGCGTTGCGGCCGGTCGTCGCGAGGGTCTGGGGAAAGCTCGCCATGCGCGGGATCCCCAGCCTCGCAGGCGCCGGCCGCGCGCGCCACCGAACATGCGGGGCGGGCGCGCGCACCCGGGCCCGCGACGGGGGGATCGGTTACAAACATCCGAATGGCAGGCTCCGGAGGGCAGGGACGCTCGGACGGGACGACGATGTCCTCCGCCCTGGCGTCGTTCCGGCCGGCGGTGCGCACGTGGTTCGAGGGGGCGTTCGGCGCGCCGACCCGCGCGCAGGCGCTCGCGTGGCCGGCCATCGCCCGCGGCGAATCGACGCTCCTCCTCGCCCCGACCGGCTCCGGGAAGACCCTGGCCGCCTTCCTGGCCTGCCTCGACCGCCTCGTCTTCTCGCCCGAGCCGGAGCGCCGCAGCCGGCTGCGGGTCGTGTACGTGTCGCCGCTCAAGGCCCTCGCGGTGGACGTGGAGCGGAACCTGCGCGCCCCGCTCGCCGGCATCGTCCGGACCGCCGCCGCGGCGGGCGAGCCCCACCGCGCCCCCGCGGTCGCCGTGCGCACGGGCGACACCCCGCCGAAGGAGCGCGCCCGCCTCGCGCGCGACCCGGCCGACATCCTCATCACCACGCCCGAGTCGCTGTACCTCCTCCTGACCTCGCGGAGCCGGGAGGCGCTGCGCGCGGTGGAGACCGTCATCGTCGACGAGATCCACGCGCTCGTCCCGACGAAGCGCGGCGCCCACCTCGCGCTCTCGCTCGAGCGGCTCGAGGCGCTCGTGGGCCGGCCGCTGCAGCGGATCGGCCTCTCCGCGACCCAGCGGCCGCTCGACGAGGTCGCGCGGTTCCTCGGCGGCACGGCGCCGGCGGAGCCCGGCGGCGTCGAGGCGCCCCCCGCCTGGCGCCCGGTCACGGTCGTCGACGCCGGGGCGAAGAAGGCGCTCGAGCTCAAGGTCGAGGTGCCGGTCGAGGACATGGCGCGGCTCGGCGAGCCGCTCGAGGTGCCCGACGGGCCGGCCTCCGGGACCCAGCGCGCGTCGATCTGGACGGCGATCCACCCGCGGCTGCTCGAGCTCGTGCGCGCCCACCGGAGCACGCTCGTCTTCGTGAACTCGCGCCGCGTGGCCGAGCGGCTCGCGGCGGCGCTCAACGAGCTCGCCGGCGAGAACCTCGTCTACGCCCACCACGGCTCCATCGCCCGCCCCCAGCGGCTCGCCATCGAGGACGCGCTCAAGGCCGGCAAGGTGCGGGGTCTCGTCGCGACCTCCTCGCTCGAGCTCGGCATCGACATGGGCGCGATCGACCTCGTGGTGCAGATCGAGGCGCCGCCGTCGGTCGCGAGCGGGATGCAGCGCATCGGCCGCGGCGGCCACCACGTGGGGGCGACGAGCCGCGGGGTGCTCTTCCCGAAGTTCCGGGCCGACCTCGTCGCCTGCGCGGCGCTCACCGCGGCGATGGAGGAGGGCGAGGTCGAGGCGACGCGCTACCCGCGGAACCCGCTCGACGTGCTCGCGCAGCAGGTCGTGGCGATGGTCTCCGCGGAGGACTGGCCGGCCGAGGCGCTCCTCGCCCGCGTGCGCGGCGCCGCCCCGTTCGCCGGCCTCGCCGCGAGCACGTTCGAGAACGTCCTCGACATGCTCTCCGGCCGGTACCCGTCCGACGAGTTCGCGGAGCTCCGGCCGCGCGTGACCTGGGACCGCGTGGCCGGCGTGCTCCGGGCGCGGGAGGGCGCGAAGCGGGTCGCGGTCGTGAACGCCGGCACCATCCCGGATCGCGGGCTCTACGGCGTGTTCCTCGCCGGCGGCGAGAAGGCCGGGCGGACCCGGGTCGGCGAGCTCGACGAGGAGATGGTGTTCGAGTCGCGCCCCGGGGAGACGTTCCTCCTCGGCGCCTCGACCTGGCGCATCGAGGAGATCACGCACGACCGGGTGCTCGTCTCGCCCGCCCCGGGCGAGCCGGGGAAGATGCCCTTCTGGAAGGGCGACCAGGTCGGGCGCCCGCTCGAGCTCGGCCGGCGCATCGGGCGGCTCGTGCGCGAGCTGCGCGAGGTGCCGCGCACGGCGGCGCGTGACCGGCTCGTCGCCCGCCACCGGCTCGACCCCGGCGCGGCCGAGAACCTGCTCCGGTTCCTCGAGGACCAGGAGGCGGCCACGAAGGCGGTGCCGGACGACCGGACGATCGTCGTGGAGCGCACGCGGGACGAGTACGGCGACTGGCGGGTGTGCCTGCTCACGCCCTTCGGCGGGCAGGTGCTCGCGCCGTGGTCGATGGCGGCGGCGGCGCGGCTGCGCGAGCGCGACGGGGTCGATCCCGAGCTCCTCTGGACGAACGACGGCTTCGCGCTGCGGATGCCGGAGTCCGATCAGCCGCCCGACGTCTCCTTCCTGTTCCCGGACCCGGAGGAGGCCGAGGACCTCGTCGTGCGCCAGCTCGGCGCGAGCGCGCTCTTCGCGGCCCGCTTCCGGGAGGCCTCCGGCCGCGCGCTGCTGCTCCCGCGCCGCCGCCCCGGGCAGCGGACCCCGCTCTGGCAGCAGCGCAAGCGCGCCTCCGACCTCCTCAACGTCGCCTCCCGCTACCCGGGCTTCCCGATCCTGCTCGAGGCCTACCGCGAGTGCCTCCAGGACCAGTTCGACCTGCCGGCGCTCGTCGAGCTGCTCCGCGACGTGCGCGGCCGGCGGGTGCGGACCGTGACCGTCGACTCGCGCGTGCCCTCGCCCTTCGCCGCGTCGCTGCTCTTCGGCTTCGTCGCGAGCTTCATCTACGACGGCGACGCGCCGCTCGCCGAGCGCAAGGCCCAGGCCCTCGCGATCGACCAGGCGCAGCTCCGGGCGCTCCTCGGCGAGGCCGAGCTGCGCGAGCTCCTCGACGCCGACTCGATGGCGGCGCTCGAGGCCCAGCTCCAGCACCTCGACCCGGAGCTGCGCGCCCGGAGCGTGGACGGCCTCGCCGACCTGCTCCTGCGCCTCGGCGACCTCACCCGCGCGGAGCTCGTGGCGCGGTCCGCGACCCCGGAGGTCGCCGCGGCGGTGGACCGGCTCGTGGAGGAGCGGCGGGCGGTGCCGCTCCGGGTCGCGGGGGAGGAGCGGCTCTGCGCGGTGGAGGACGCGGCGCGCTACCGCGACGGCCTCGGGGTGCCGCTGCCGCCCGGCATCCCGGAGGCGCTGCTCGGGCCGGTCCCGGACGCGCTCGACGGCCTCGCCGCGCGGTGGGCCCGCCGCCACGCCCCGTTCCCGACCGGCGACCTCGCGGCGCGGTTCGGCCTCGCCCGGGCCGCGGCCGAGGAGGTGCTGCGCCGCCTCCACGCGCGGGGCCGGCTCCTCGAGGGCGCCTTCCGCCCGCACGGCACCGAGCGGGAGTGGTGCGATCCGGAGGTGCTCCGCTCGCTCAGGCGCCGCTCGCTCGCGCGCCTGCGCGAGGAGGTGGAGCCGGTGGAGCCCCCCGTGCTCGGGCGGCTCCTCGCGAGCTGGCACGGCGTCGTGCGGCGCGGGCGGGGCCTCGACGCGGTGCTCGACGCGGTCGAGAAGCTGCAGGGCGCGCCGCTCGCGGCGTCGCTGCTCGAGACGGAGCTCCTGCCGGCGCGCGTGGACGGCTACCTCCGCGGCGACCTCGACCGGCTCGCCGCGGGCGGCGAGGTGGCCTGGGTGGGGCTCGAGCCGCTCGGCGAGCGCGACGGGCGGGTGGCCCTCTACCTCGCGGACGCGCTGCCGCGCCTCCTGCCGCCGGGTGCGCCCGCCGGCCCGCCGCCGGAGGGGCGGGAGGCGGCGCTCCTCGAGCACCTCGCCGCGCGCGGCGCCTCCTTCTTCCCGGAGCTCCACGCCGCGTGCGGTGGCGGCTACGAGCAGGCCACCCTCGACGCCCTCTGGAGCCTCGTGTGGCGCGGGCTGGTCACGAACGACACGTTCCAGGCGCTGCGCGCCTACGCCGCCGGGCCGGGCGGCGCGCGCGAGCGGGCCCGCCGCGTCGCGACCGGGCGCCCCGAGCGCTTCCGGTCGCGGCTCGCGACGCCGCCCGCGGGCGGCGGCCGCTGGACGCTCGTCGAGGCCCGGCGAGCCGGCGCCGAGCGGCCGAGCCCCACCGAGTGGAGCGCGGCGATGGCCCAGCAGCTCCTCGCGCGCCACGGGGTCGTCACCCGCGGGATCGCGGCGTGGGAGGGGCTGCCGGGCGGGTTCTCCGCCGTCTACGACGTGCTCCGGCACCTCGAGGAGAGCGGCCGGATCCGGCGCGGCTACTTCGTGGCGGGGGTGGGCGCGCTGCAGTTCGCGCAGCCCGCGGTGCTGGATCTCCTCCGCTCGCTGCGGGCGCCGCCCGAGGTGCCCGAGGTGGTGGTGCTGTCGGCGACGGATCCCGCGAACCCGTGGGGCGCCGCGCTCGAGTGGCCGGCCGCGCGGCCGGAGGCGACGCGGCGCCCAGCGCGCGCGGTCGGGGCGCAGGTGGTGCTGGTGGACGGCGCGCCCGGGGCGTGGGTCGCGAAGGGCGGGCGCCAGCTGCTCGCGTTCCTGCCGGAGGAGGAGCCGGAGCGCTCCCGGGTGGGCCAGGCGGTGGCGGGCGCGGTGGCGGAGCTCGCGCGCGCGGCCCAGGCCCGCCAGGAGGGCGCGCTCGTCGAGGAGATCGACGGCGCCCCTGCGCCGGCGCACCCCCTCGCGGCCTACCTCGTCGCCGCGGGCTTCACCCCGGGGGCGCAGGGGCTCCAGCTCGGCCGCCGCGACCGCGTCACGCCGGGCGGCTGAGCCGCTCGCGCACGCGCCGGGCGAGCTCGTCGAGGGCGAATGGCTTCTCGACGATGTCGCGCGGGTCCACGTGGGCGTCGTCGAGCACCTCGCCGCCGTAGCCGGTCATGAAGAGGACCTTCACGTCCGGGCGCGCGAGCCTGACCTGGGTCGCCACCTCCGGGCCGTTCATCCCGGGCATCCGGACGTCGGTGAGGAGGAGGTGCACCGGCCCCGCGTGCGCGGCCAGCCGCTCGAGGGCCTCGGGGCCGCTCGCGGCGGCGAGGACCTGGTAGCCGGCGCGGCGGAGCGCGGCGCGGGCCGCCTCCCGCACCATGTCGGTGTCCTCCACGACGAGCACGGTCTCGCCGGTGCCGAGCGGCGCCCGCGCGGCGCCCGCGGGCACCGGCGTGCGGGTCCCCTCGGGCAGCGCCGCGAGGAACACCTCGAACGTCGAGCCGCGGCCCGGCTCGGAGTGGACGACGATCGAGCCGCCGTGGGCCTGCACGATGCCGTAGACGGTCGAGAGCCCGAGCCCGGTCCCCTGGCCCGAGGGCTTCGTCGTGAAGAAGGGCTCGAAGATCCGGGAGAGCGTGGGGCCGTCCATGCCGGCGCCGTCGTCGCGGACGGTGAGGCGTATCCGGCCACCGGTGCCGTCGCCGCGGTCGAGGCCCGTCGAGAGCACGATGCGGCCGCCCGGCCCGACGGCGTCGCGGGCGTTGAGCACGAGGTTGAGGACCACCTGCTCGAGCTGGCCCGGGTCGGCCTGGACGCGCGGGAGGCCGCCCGCGAGGGCGAGGTCGAGGTGGACGTCCTCGCCGAGGAGGCGCCCGAGCATGCGG
This sequence comes from Anaeromyxobacteraceae bacterium, assembly GCA_047602405.1. GTDB lineage: Bacteria > Myxococcota > Myxococcia > Myxococcales > Anaeromyxobacteraceae > Anaeromyxobacter. Next base: position 2,233,551 of record JASGHJ010000002.1, on the reverse strand, counting down.
GCCATGCCCCGCACGAGCTCGTCGAGGTCCACGGGCCTCGGGGCGGTCGCCTGCCGCCGGGTGAAGGTGAGGAGCTGCCGCGTCAGCCCGGTCGCCCGGCGCACCGCCTCGAGCGCGTCGTCGAGGTGCTCGCGATCGGCCTGGTCGATGGCCAGGCTCGCGTGCGCCATGCCCACGTTCGCGCTGATGGCGGTGAGGAGGTTGTTGAAGTCATGGGCGACCCCGGCCGCGAGCCGGCCGACCGCCTCGAGCTTCTGGGCCTGCCGGAGGTCCTCCTCGAGGCGCTGGCGCCGCGCGGCGGTGGCCCGCGCCTCGGTGACGTCCTTGCCGGCCGAGAACACGTAGTCGACGCCGCCCTGGCGCAGGACGCCCGCGGTGACGAGGCAGGTGCGCGCCTCCCCGCCGGCGCCCCGGAAGACCGCCTCGAAGTCGCGCACCGCGCCGATCGCCGCGAGCTGGGCCGTGAACCGGGCGCGCGCGCCGGCGTCCAGCCAGAGCCCGAGGTCGACCACGGTGCGCCCGAGCACGCCCGCCTCGGCGACGCCGTGGAGCGCGCAGAAGCCGTGGTTGACCGCGAGCACGAGCCCGTCCCGCAGGCGGGTGATCACCATGGGGTCGGGGCTCGTGCCGAAGGCCAGCCGGAAGCGCTCCTCGGCGTCCCGGCGCTCGGCGCTCTCGGCCTGGAGCGCGCCGAGCGCCTCGCGCAGCCCGGAGGTCCGCTCCGCGACGAGCGCCTCGAGCGCGCCGGTCCGGGACCCCACCTCGAGCTCGTCCTGCCGCGAGATCGCGAGCGTGATGAAGACGCCCGTCACCACCGCGCCGAGGGTCTCGACGAGCACCACGTACGGCGAGGGCGGCGCGAGCGTCACGAGCGACAGGAGGTACCACCCGGTGGCGCCCGCGAAGAGCACCAGGCCGGGCAGGAGCGTGCGCGCGGCCTTCTGGCCGGAGAGGAGCGCCTCGCCGAGGCCGACCGCGGCGAGCCCGATGGCGAGGAGGCCGGTCCAGCTGACCGCGAGGTTGCCGGCGACGAGGTCGAACGGGAGGAGGAGGTTCGCGGCGAACGCGAGCGCCGCGCCCGCGACGAGCACGCGGTCGAGCAGGGGGCGCCGGGCCCGGGTGTCGGCGAAGGCGCGCAGGAACAGCACGCCCGCGCCCGCGGAGACGCCGGCGAACAGCGCCTTCCCGCCCGCGAGCGCGGCGGGCGGCAGCTCGAGGAGGGTCGGGACGAGGCCCGAGGCCACTCCCACGTGCACCGTCTGGCAGGCGAGGAAGGCCCAGGCGTCGAGGTCCAGCCGGCGCCGCCGGCGCAGGCCGAACCGCGCCGACAGGACGAGCAGGACGAGGAGGCCGCCGACGCCCAGGGCCGACAGCACGAGCACGAGCTGCCGGCGCCGCCACCCGTCCGCGTCGTAGGCCCCGAGCCCGAGGAAGCCGGCGCTCGGGGTCCGGATCCGGAGCGCGAGCGCCCTGCGCTCGCCCGGGGCGAGCCGGATCGTCGTGACGTGCGCCCCCGCGCTGAACGCGATCGCCCGCGTCCCCGTGGACCGGCCCAGGCCGCCGGCCCGGGCCTCGAAGCCGCCCTCGCCGCGCGCGAGGAACAGAATCGAGGGTGTCGACGAGCGGGAACTCGAACGCGAGCACCGCGTCGGCGGACTCGACCCGCGGGTTCACGAGCTCGGCGCGGATCCAGCGCGGCGACCTGCCGAACCCGGCGCTCGCCGTGCCCACGAGCGGGCGGAGCGAGGACGGGGGAAGGGCGAGCACGTCGCCGGGGCCCAGCGCGCCGGTGGGATCCTCGAGCCAGGCGGTGCCCTCGAGGCGCGGCGGCTCGCCGGCGCGTGGCGCGGGCCCGGGCGCGGCCGCGAGGGCCACCGCGAGGAGGAAGGAGCAGCGCATCGAGCGGCGGCGAGGCTAGCTCCGCGCCGGGACGGGGTTCTGCCCCAGGCGAGCGTGACCGCACCTGGACCCAGGGGTGGGCCCGAGGGCGCGGGTCAACCTACCGTCCGGGTGCGGCCGGGCGGCGCGGGCGTGACGGCGGGCGCCTCCAGGTCGGCCACGCTGCGCGCGATGCGGTCGACCGCCTCGAGGGTGTCCGCGACCACCTCGCCGCGCTCCGCGGGATCGTGCGGCTCCGAGAGCCACCGCACGTTCACCTTGATGGCGGCGAGCGGGTTGTTGATCTCGTGCGCGACCCGGGCGGCGAGGCTCCCGAGCTTCGCGAGGGCCCGGTCGGCGCCCCGGCGGGCGGCGTCGAGGGCGAAGACCTTGGCCTCGAGCTTGTGGTGCAGGATGAACCGGCGGCGGCTGCTCTCGGCGAACTGCTCGAAGACCACCGTCTGCACGGCGACGAGCGCGAGGAGCACCACGTCGTCCACGAGCCGCGCCGCCAGGGAGCGCGCCTGGGGCGTGCCGAGATCGATCGCGAGGTGGCCTGCGGCGATGAGGGCGAACACGCCCAGCCGGCCGCGCAGGCGGACGGGGATGAACGTGGCGGCCGTGATGAAGCAGAGCAGGACGACGATGGCTTGGACGTTCGTCCCGCCGAGGCCCAGGGCCGGGTAGGACCAGTCGGTGTACCAGGACCAGGCGACCGAGAGCGCCACCACCACCGCGGGCAGCCAGCGGGCGCGGGGTGCGCGCCAGGCGACGAGCCAGCCGAGGGAGGGGAACACGAGCGAGGCGAGCCGGATCGCGGCGACCCGGCCGAGGCCCGGCGGCTCGGCGAGCCCGCGGGTGAGGAGGACGTCGAGGGGGAGCAGGAGCGGCGTCCCGACCAGCGCGCGCGCCGCGAGCGTCCTCGCGCGCGGGGCCCAGCGGCTCGCGAGGAAGGCCCGGTAGCTCTGGCGGTTGGCGGGGCGGGTCGGCATCCGGCGGCGGTCACTTCCAGCGCAGGGTGAGCTCGGCGGGGCGGCCGTCCTCGATCGGGGCCGTGAAGCGCCCCGTGGCGCCCTTCACCCCCGCGAGCTCGAGGCCCACGCGGTAGAGGGCCTCGATGGTGAGCTGCATGAGCCGGTGGCGGGTGGTGAAGCCGGTGAACCGCACGACGGCCTGGCGCGCCTCGACGCTCGCCAGGTTCGCCTCCGAGCCGCGGTAGTACAGCCGGTGCGCCGCGGCGGCCTTGCGGAGCAGGTCCTCCGCCGACTCGCACCGGGCGAGGTGCGGATAGAGCGTGTTGAAGTGGCGCTGGCCGAGCAGCTCGGCCCGCTTCACGAAGCGGCCGGTGAAGCCGTGGTCCTCCTCCCGCAGGAGCGCCTCGAGGAGCGCGCAGTACGCGTCGAGCGGGACCCAGGCCGCGGCCAGGATCGGCTCGAGGAGCGCCTCGCGGTGCTCCGGGGTGAGCGTCGATAGGATGCGCGCGTACCCCTCGTCGCCCAGGCGCTCGCGCGCGCCGGCGACGGAGTACTGGACGTTGGCGCCCTTGATGTCGACCTGCGGTGGCACGGTTCGACTCCTAGCACGCTGCGTGCCGGTGGGAAGCCCGCGCCACGCGGCGTTGCCGAGTGCCGGGGTCGTACCCGGGGGTGGGGGCCACCCCACGCTGGCGCCGGCAGGGCACGGGGTGGGCATCCGGGTTATCGGGTATGCATGCCCGAGGGCGACACGCTGCTGCGCACCGCGCGGACCCTGCACCGCGCGCTCGCGGGCCGGGAGGTGACGCGCTTCGAGACGGTGCTCGCGCCGCTGGCGCGCGCGGACGCCGACGCGCCCGTCGCGGGGCGCACCGTCGAGCGCGTGGAGGCGGTCGGCAAGCACCTGCTCGTGCGCTTCTCGGGCGGCCTCGTGCTCCGCACGCACCTGCGCATGCACGGCACGTGGCACGTCTACCCCGCGGGCGCGCCGTGGCGGAGGCCGCGCGCGTTCATGCGCGTCGCCGTGCACACCGCCGAGGCGGTCGCCGTGGGCTTCGCGATCCCGGTGGCCGAGCTCGTGCCCGCCTCGGCGCTCCCGCGCGGACCGCTCGGCGCGCTCGGGCCGGATCTCCTCGCCCCGGACTTCGACGCGGGGGAGGCGACGCGCCGGCTCAGGCTGGAGCCGGCGCGGGCGATCGAGGAGGCGCTGCTCGACCAGCGCGCGGTGGCGGGGATCGGCAACGTGTTCAAGTCGGAGGTGCTGTTCGTCGCCGGGATCCACCCGCGGCGGGCGGTGGCCGACGTGACCGCGCCCGAGCTCGAGCGGATCCTCGCGGTGGCGCGCAAGCAGCTCGCGGTCAACGCGGCCCCCGGTCACCGCGGGCCGCGCAACACCACCGGCAGCCTCCGCCCGGGCGGCGCGCTGTGGGTCTACGGGCGCGCCGGGGAGCCCTGCCGGCGCTGCGGCGCGCCGATCGCGCTCACGCGCCGCGGGCCGGACGCGCGGCTCACCTACCATTGCCCGCGGTGCCAGGCGGGGCCGTGAGGAGTTCCGTCGCGGCGCTTCGGGCGAACCCGAGAGCCCCGGCGGGGCGAGGCGCGCCGGGAGGGAAGCTGCGGGGTGGCAGGAGGTCTCCATGGACACCTCGCGAACGGCCCCGCGCGTGATCGCGCTCACCGAGGAGCACGAGGCCGCGTACCTCGTGTGCCTGGAGGACTGGCCCGGCTCCGAGCTCGCGGAGGCGGGGGACCACAAGGCCCGCTGGCTCTCCCGGATGCGCGACCAGGGCCTGCGCGTGAAGCTCGCGCTCGACGCGGACGGGCAGCCGGCCGGGATGATCCAGTCGGTGCCCATCGAGCGCTCGCCCTTCGTGGGCGAGGGGCTCGAGGCCATCCTGTGCATCTGGGTCCACGGCCACGCGCAGGGGCGGGGAGACCGGCAGGGCCACGGCCTCGGCACGGCGCTGCTCGAGGCGGCGGAGGCCGACGCCCGGTCCCGCGGCGTCGCGGGGCTCGCGGCCTGGGGCCTCGCGGTCCCGTTCTGGATGCGGGCGGCCTGGTTCCGCCGGCACGGCTTCCGGAACGCCGGGCGCCGCGGGCTCGCCCGGCTCGTCTGGAAGCCGTTCTCTCCCGCCGCGACGCCGCCGCGGTGGCCGGAGGCGACCGGCCGCCGTCCGGAGCCCGTGCCGGGCAAGGTGGTCGTGACGGGCTGCCTGAGCGGCTGGTGCCCCGCGCAGAACCTCGCGTTCGAGCGCGCGCGCCGCGCGGCCGCTGCCTTCGGCGACCGGGTGGAGGTGCGCCACGTCGACACCCTCGACCGCGCGAACCTGCTCGCGTGGGGCGAGGGCGAGGCGCTGTGGGTGGACGACCGCCAGGTCGCGACCGGGCCGCCGCCCACGGAGGCGAGGCTCGCGCGGCTCATCGGGCGGCGGGTGAGGCGGCTCCCCGCCGCGCCGGGCCCGCGCGCGGGCTAGCCCTTCTTCGCGAAGGCCGCCATGAAGTCGGCGAGGGCGTCGACCCAGGCCGGCTCGCAGGCGTTGTAGATCGACGCGCGGATCCCGCCGACCGAGCGGTGCCCCTTGAGCCCGATCATGCGCTGCTTCTTCGCCTCGGAGACGAAGCGCTCCTCGTCCGCCTCGGTGGGCAGGCGGAAGACCACGTTCATCACCGACCGGCTCTCCTTCTCGACCGGGCAGCGGAAGAAGCCGGGGTTCGCGTCGATGACGCCGTAGAGCTTCGCGGCCTTCTTGCGGTTGCGCTCCTCGACGGCCGCGAGCCCGCCCGAGCCCTTCAGCCACGCGAGCACGTTGCGGATCATGTAGATCGCGAAGGTGGGCGGCGTGTTGTAGAGCGACTTGTTCTCCGCGGCGGTGCGGAACTGGAAGATCTTCGGGATGTCCTTGCGGCCCGCCTCGAGGAGCGCCTTCGAGACGATGACGACCGCGATGCCGGAGGGGCCGATGTTCTTCTGGGCGCCGGCGTAGACGAGCCCGTAGCGGCCGAGGTCCATCGGCTTCCAGAGGAAGTCGCTCGACATGTCGGCGACGAGCGGCACGCCGCCCGCGTCCGGGACCGGCCGCGAGGGGTCGACGCCGTACTGCACGCCGTGGATGGTCTCGTTCGTGGTGACGTGCAGGAACGCGGCGGCGGGGTCGGCCTTCACCTCGCCGGCCTTCGAGGCGCGGACGTAGGACTTCTCCTTGCCCTCGCCGGTGCCGGTCGTGAACGCGACCTTCGCCGCGCCGCCGAGCATCGCGGTCGCCACCTTGCCCTCGCCGTGGGCCTTCTCGCCCCACGCGCCGGTCACGACGTACTCGGCGGTCTGGCCCTTCTGCACGAGGTTCATCGGGACCTGCGCGAAGCAGCTGCGACGCGCCGCCCTGGAGGAACAGGATCTCGTGCGTGGCCGGGAGCCCGGTGAGCTCGCGGAGCAGGGCGAGGGCCTCGTCGTGGACCGCCTCGTACTCCTTGCCGCGGTGCGAGTGCTCCATCACCGACATGCCGCTCTTCGCGAAGTCGAGGAACTCGTCGCGGGCGCGCTCGAGCGCGGGGAGGGGGAGGGCGGCGGGGCCGGCGTTGAAGTTCAGGGCGCGTGTCATGGGGCCCGGATTCTGCCCCAGGTCGGCCCGGACGGGAACGGTCCAGTGTGTCGCCCGGGAGGGGAGGTGGGGGGGCGCGCGTCAGCGCGCGTTGACGCCCGCGCCCTTGCAGGTGAGGTCCGGGTTGGTCCGGCGCACCGCGGCCATCGCCGCGTCCACCGCCCTGCGCTCCGCGGGGGTGAGCGGCGCGTAGCCGCGGCCAGGCGGCCAGCCGTAGCCCCAGCGGAAGGTCGTCGGGAAGGCCGGCGTGCCGCCCGCGCGGACGCCGACGAACATGCCTTCGGCGAGCACCGGGTCGCCGGTGCGCTCGCGCACGCAGGCCCGGAGGGCCTCGTCCGCTGCGAGCCGGTCCGCCTCGGTGCCCCCGCGCCAGTAGGCGAGGTCGTGGCGCACGCAGCAGTCGCACCAGTCGCCCGAGAGGACGAGGCGGCGGTCGGGGAAGAGCGAGCAGCCGTCGGTGGTGAAGGGCGCGATCTCCGGCGCAGGCTCGGGCGCGGAGGCCGGCCTCGCGCGCGCCGAGGCGCAGCCTGCAGCGGCGAGGCCCGCGAGGAGGAACGGCGAGAGGCGCATCGGGCGGGAGCGTCGCCCGGCGGGGCGGACGGGTCAAACTCCGCGCGGGGAGCGGTGGCTCACCCGCCGACCCGGCACGTCACGTCGCGACAGAACAGCTCCGATTCCCTCGCGAGGCAGCGCTCGCGCGCGAGGGCGGCGGCCCGGGCCTCGGTGGCGGCGGCGCCGGAGTAGGTCTTCGTGAACGGCGTCACCTCGCAGGTGAACCCGCGGCCCTGGCTCCCCTCGGCGGCCCGGGCCGCGAGGCCCTCCCGGTAGCCGTCGAGGTAGCCCGCCCGGGCGGCCGGGCCCGCGGCGGGGTCGCAGCGCGTCGCGAAGGCCAGGTCGGCCTCCCTTCCCGCCCTGCCATCGTTGAGGCCGGCGGCGAGCGCCTCTTCCGGGCTGCAGGGGCGCGTGCCGTCGACGAGCGCTGCGTCCACGGGGACGCAGGCGGAGCAGAGGAGCAGCGAGATGATGGCCCAGGCCTGGCGCAGCATGGTGGTCTCCCTCGTGTCCGGGGGGACGGGCAGGCCCTCGCCGGTATTCACCTTCCGTGGCGTACGGGACCGTACTCCACCCGCCGGGCAGGCTCGCGTGGGGGCGCCCTCCTTCCGGGCGCGGCGGATCGCCCGGGGGAGGGCCACCTCACCGCCGAACGCGCGCGCTCACGCTCCGCGGCCGTCGGGCGGCCGTGGGCCGCGCCTTGCCCAGGAGGCACGAGATGCACGGGACGAGGTGGGGAGTCGGGGTCGTCGTCGCGGCGGTGATCGCGGGGTGCGGAGGGCAGCCGGAGCCCGGGGTGACGAGCGGCGGGGACGCGCTCGACACGCAGGGCCCCCGCGGCCAGCCCGAGCCGCCGATGCTGGGCATCCACTGGGCGCGCGGCCAGGCGAAGCCGGGCGGCGGCGGGTCGCCACAGCTCGTCTGGCACGGCGGGGAGATCATGACCTCGTCGGCGGTGCAGGCGGTCTACTGGGGCCCGAGCTGGGCGAGCGCGTCGTACCAGGGCGACAAGGTCTCCGGGCTCGCCACGCTCTACGGCGGCTTCGGCGGCTCGCGCTACATGGGCACGAACACCGAGTACACCGGCACGAACGGGCAGGTCGGCGCCGGCGTCTCCTACGGCGGCGCCGTGTTCGACACGAGCGCGACGCCCCGGCACGCCCCGAGGACGAGCGACGTCGCGGCCGCGGTGTGCCGCAACGTCTCGAACCCGGTCGCGAACGGCTACTACCCGGTCTACACCGACCTCCCGCGCGGCCACGCCGGCTACTGCGCCTGGCACAGCTACGGCAGCTGCAACGGCGTGCCGGTGCAGTTCGCGTTCTTCTTCGACCTCGCCGGCGATCCCGGCTGCGATCCCGGGAGCAACGTCGCGGGGCAGTCGCAGGCGCTCGCCGCGCTCGCGAACGTCTCCGGCCACGAGCTGTCCGAGGCGGTGACCGATCCGCGCAACGGCGGCTGGTGGGACGCGAGCGGCGCCGAGAACGCCGACAAGTGCGCCTGGACGTTCGACGGGGACGTGACGCTCTCGAACGGCTCGACCTGGAAGATCCAGGGCAACTGGTCGAACGCCGCCTACACGGCCGGGACCGGCTACGCCTCCGGCGGCTGCATCCAGGGGAACTGAATTTCACGGGGGCGCTCGGCGCGCCCCCGCCCCGACCAGCGAAGCTGGGTCGGGGCCCCACCCCTGGCAGGGGGCCGGCTACCGCTCCATCGCGGCGGCCGGCTCCACGAACGTGTACCCGAGGGCGTCGGAGACCCCGCGGTGGGTGACGAGGCCCTTGTGCACGTTGAGCCCGTTGCGCAGGTGCGGGTCGTCGCCGAGCGCCTTCTTCCAGCCCTTGTTCGCGAGCGCGAGCACGAAGGGCAGGGTGGCGTTGTTGAGGGCGACCGCGGAGGTGCGCGGCACGCCGCCGGGCATGTTCGCGACGCAGTAGTGGATGACGCCGTCGACGACGTAGGTCGGGTCGTCGTGGGTGGTCGGCCGGGACGTCTCGCAGCAGCCGCCCTGGTCGATCGCCACGTCGACGATGACCGAGCCCGGCTTCATCCGCTTCACGATGTCCTTCGTCACGAGCTTCGGCGCCGCGGCGCCGGGCACGAGCACGCCGCCGATCACGAGGTCGGCGGAGATGCAGTGCTGCTCGATGGCGTCGCGGGTCGAGAAGACCGTGTTGAGCGGGCGCCCGAACTGCTTCCAGAGCGCGCGGAGCACGTCGGTCGAGCGGTCGAGGACGAACACCTCCGCGCCCATGCCGAGCGCGATGTGCGCGGCGTGGGTGCCGACCACGCCGCCGCCGATGATGACCACCTTCGCGGGGTCGACGCCGGGCACGCCGCCGATGAGGAGGCCGAGGCCGCCGTGGGCCTTCTCGAGGTAGTACGCGCCCGCCTGGATCGAGAGCCGGCCCGCGACCTCGGACATGGGCGCGAGCAGCGGGAGGCCGCCGGAGGGCGAGGTGACGGTCTCGTAGGCGATGCAGGTCGCGCCCGAGGCCACGAGGTCCTTCGTCTGCGGCGCGTCGGGGGCGAGGTGGAGGTAGGTGAAGAGCACCTGGCCCGGGCGCAGGCGCTTGCGCTCCTCGGCCTGCGGCTCCTTCACCTTCACGACGAGCTCGGCCTTCTCGAACACCTCGGCGGCCGAGGGGACGATGCGGGCGCCCGCGGCCTCGTAGGCCGGGTCGGACATGCCGATGCCGGCGCCGGCGCCGGTCTCGACGAGCACCTGGTGGCCCTGGTGCGTCAGCTCGCGCACGCTCGCCGGCACGAGGCCGACCCGGTACTCGCGGACCTTGATCTCCTTCGGGACGCCGATGACCATCTGCGCAGCCTCCGGGGTGGCAAAAGGGGTGGCCCTCCATACCGCCGGGGCCGCCCCGAAGGCAATGCGAGACCGGTTCCCGCCGGCGTCCCCGCGGGGGCCTCCGGGCGGCGCCGGCCGGCCGTGCCCCACGACTGACGGACGCGGGCGGCGGGCGCATACTGTGATCACCCCCGCGGACGAGAAAGGAGCACCCATGATCCGGAACGACGTCCTGTCGCGGTTCCCGGAGCTCTTCGGCAGGAAGACCGTGAACGGGCGCGAGGTGAGCGTCGAGGAGACCATCGACACGCTCACCCGCGAGCTGAGGCCCGAGATCGACGCGGTGCTCAACCTGCGCCGCGAGCAGCTCGCCTCGCCGGCGCCGGTCCGCGAGAAGTACCGCTGGCCGCTCGACGAGCGCTTCACCGATCCCGTCACCGGCCGCGAGGTCCCGTTCAAGGACGTCGTGCAGGGCATGATCGACAACTTCCTCGGGAAGGAGACGCCGCTGCGCTGGCGCCTCAACGACGAGGTGCCGGTCCCCGCCCACGTGCACCCGGGCAAGGTCGCCGGCCTCGAGCTCACCGGCCCCTGGTACCCGCTCGACATGGCGATGAACGCGCTCAACAGCGCGGCGCCGATGAACATGCCGGACTTCGAGGACGCCTCGCCGCCGCACTTCCGGCCCGAGGGCGCGTCCACGAAGGATCCGGTCGGCGTGTTCGCCGCGCTCCAGAACGCGAAGGAGCCTCTTCGAGGGCCGGTGGGACGAGCGGCCGTACGAGGTCGCGAAGAAGGGGAAGACCCGCTCCTACCGCGTCGAGAAGCCGCCCGCCGAGTGGCCGGGCCGCCTCGCCCGCCCGCCCGGCCTCCACATCTTCTTCGACACGGTCACGGTGGACGGGCGGCCCGCCCCCGGCATCGCGGTCGTCACGACGCTGTGGGCGATGAACAACCTCGACGCGCTCGCGCGCCGCGGCCACGGCGTCTACTTCTACCTCCCGAAGCTCCAGACGCCCCGCGAGGCGCTCGTGGTCGAGCGGCTCCTGTCGCGCCTCGAGGGGATCGCCGGCGTGCCGGTCGGATCCTTCAAGTGCAAGATGCTCTACGAGGAGGGCAACGCCGGCCGGCAGCTGCCCGCGATCGTGTGGGTGCTCCGCCGCCGCCTGCTCGGCACGAACGTCGGCCGGTGGGACTACCTCGGCAGCCTCATCGAGATGTGGCGCGAGGATCCCGCGGGCGTGTTCCCGGACCCGCAGGGCGTGGGCATGGCGACGCCCGGGATGATCGCGTACCAGCGCTTCAACGCGCTCACGATGCTGATGGCCGGCATGAAGGGCGGGGAGCTCGCGAACGGGGCGCCGATCGGCGGCATGGCCGCCGTCATGATCTACCAGGCGAACGACCTGTACGGCCGCTCCCGGTACAACCCCATCGCGCTCCGCGCGATGACGATCGACAAGCTCCGCGAGCGGCTGCTCGGGCTCACCTTCGTGCCGGCCACGCCGCTGCCGGCCGGCGCGCGCCCGACGCTCGAGGACGTGCTCGAGGGCCGGGTGAAGGGGAAGCTCCACGACACCTACCGGCAGAGCTGGGTGGCGAGCCCGGAGGCGCACTACGTCGCCGCCGGCAACCGCCCCCTGCAGGCGGAGGTCGGCGAGCTGCAGGGGCTCGTCTGGGCGCCCTTCGCGACGGTGGAGGTGAAGGGGAAGCCGGTGCCGATGCCGGCCTCCGGCCTCTCCGATGCGGAGCGCGAGGTGTTCCGCGCGCGCGGGCTCGTCGATGCGCAGGGCCGGATCACGCCCACGGTCCTCGACCCGGCGGACGTGGCCACGCCGGAGCGGCTGCTCTCGGCGGAGCGCTGGGACGCGATCTACGGGGTCCCGAAGGGCGAGGTCACCATCGAGCACGTGCAGCACTCGCTCTACATGGCCGCGAACTACGGCTTCCAGAATCCTCAACGGCAACTTCGCGGCCGCGATCGACGACTACGAGCTCGGCCTGCGCTTCATGAACGACCTCGCCACCTACCGCATCTACGTCTCCTGGCTCTGGTCGCTCCTGCGCCACGAGGCGCCGGTGACGAAGGACGGCCGCCTCCTGCGCGCGGTGCTGACCGAGGACGGTGTGGTCCTCGGGGCGCCGGCGGAGCCGGTGAAGGCCGGCACGCGGCTCGACCGGGCATCTTCGGGAAGGTGATCGCCTACCACGACGAGTGGACCGCCGCGTTCTTCGCCGAGCAGGACCGGCGGGGCGAGCCGGGCCGGTTCGACCGCTCGAAGGCGCCGGTCATCATGGAGCTCCTCCGCCGGCAGCTCCTCTCGCGCCGGTACCTGCAGCACTCCGCGCGCGTGCTGTTCGCGGTGGGGCAGGCCCCGGCCGCGGAGCGGGCGGGGATCCTCGACGCGGTCTTCGATCTCGACCGCGACGAGATCGTGCGGCGCGTGAAGGCCGGGACGCTCGCGGCGTCGGCGCTCGCCGCGCACGACGACGCCCTCGACGTGCACGTCTGACCCCGCCGGGGGCGGGCATCGGCGCGCCCCCCGCGCGCGGATCATCCCGGCGCGCGGCGCGCGCGCGGGGGCCAGGATCCGGGCTCACGCAGCACGAAGGGAGCCCGTCATGGCCGAAGCCGCCTCGAAGTTCCAGCCGACCCAGCCGCTCGAGCCCACCCCGCGGGTCCGGGCGGAGCCGGAGCGCGCGGGCGCCGCGGGTGCGATGGCCCGCGCCGCGCTCTACCTCGTCCGCCGGGAGGACGCGCCGGCGAGGCGGCCCCGCTGCGAGCCGCCGTCGCCCTGGATCGCGCTCCGGGACCTGCGCTGGTGAGGCTCAGCCGCCCCGCGCCACGGCTCGCACGGCCCGGGCCAGCCGGTCCACGTCGGCCTCGTCGTGGTACAGGCCGAGCCCGAGCCGGAGCCGGGGGCCGCGGGCGTCGGCGAGCACCCCCTGGGCCTCGAGCCCGCGCAGGAAGCCCTGCGCGTCGCCGACCTCGAACGCGAGGAAGTGGCCGTGCCACGGGAGCCCCGCGGGCAACAGCGGGCTTTCGCCCGCGCGCCAGGGGCCGCCGAGGTCGGCGAGCGCCTCGACCAACCGGAGCTGCAGCCCGCGGACGTGGGCGTGCACGGCCGCGACGTCGAGCCCCTCGCGCTCGAGCATCCGCTCGACGGCGACGAGGCGGTACAGGCCGGCGGGATCGAAGGTCGCGCCCATCATGCGGCCGCCGTCGGGCCGGTAGCCGACCGCGTCCGCGCGCGCGGCGGCGAGGTCGTCGAACTCGGCGAACCAGCCGGTGTCGACGGGCCGCACCGCCGAGCCGGGCGGGACCGCCACGAAGCAGACGCCCTCGCCCGCCTGCGCGTACTTGTAGCCGCCGGCGAGGTAGAACGCGCGGCGCGCCACGGGGCCGAGGTCCACCGGGAGCGCCCGGAACGCGTGGTAGCCGTCGAGCGCGACGAGGGCGCCCTCCGGGACGGCGGCGAGCCAGCCGAGATCGGCCTGCGCGAGGCCGCTGTCGAAGAAGACGTGCGAGACGTAGACGAGCTCGGCCGGCCCGGCGCGGAGCGCGGCCTCGAGGCGGGCGGCGAAGCCGTCGAAGGGCAGGGCCGGGACGCGCACCACCTCCGCGAGGCCGGCCTCCTCCCAGCGGCGCGCCTGCCGCGAGAAGCTGTGGAACTCGCTCGCGGTGGAGACGATCCGCGCGCGCCGGCCACCCGGGCCCGCGGCGGGCAGGCAGGAGAAGAGGCGCACCAGGAACCCGTGCACGTTCGGCCCGAAGGCCAGCTGGGCGGGGTCGGGCAGGCCGAGCACGCCGGCGACGCGCCGCTGCGCCTCGGGCAGCACCTCGCCGAGGATCCGCTCCCACTTGTGGTCGAGCAGGCGGGCGGCGTCGTCCCAGCACGCGAGCGTGGCGTCGCGGCTGACGTCCGGCCACGGGTGGTGGCTGTGCGCGGCGGCGTGGAGCCGGCCGGAGAGCCCCTCGAGGCTGCGCCGGTAGAGGTGCTGGTGGCTCACGCTCGCCTTCGCTCCGGTTCGGTCCGGCGTGGCTCGCGGCCGGCGCGCTAGCCGAGCCGCGGGCGGCGCTTGTGGAACGGCGTGGCCTCCTGGTAGGCCATCGCGGCCTGCAGGATCGCCGCCTCGCCGTTCAGCTTGCCGATGAAGGTGATGCTGCCCGGGGTGCCGTCGGCGTGGAAGCCGTTCGGCACGGTGATGGCCGGGTGCCCGGTGAGGTTCGTGAGGAGGAGGAGGTCGCCCCCGAAGGTCGGCGTCACGAGCACGTCGACGTCGCGCAGGCGGTCCTCGAGCTCGCGCATGAGGAGCGTCCGCACGCGCTGGGCGCGCAGGTAGTCGACGGCCGTGATGAGGTGGCCCTGCCGGAAGGTGTTCGGCCACGCGTCGGCGGTCTGGCGCGTCATCTCGCCGAGCCGCCCGGCGCGCAGGAGGCCGGTGAACGCGGTCGCCGCCTCGGCCGTGAGGATGCAGCCGAGGACGTTCGCCGGGACCTTCCCGCCGAGCTGGACCGGGAGGAGGTTCAGCTCGAGCCGCCGGAGCACGTCGAGCACGGCCTGGTCGAACTGGAGCTGGTCGCGGGCGCGCTGCCGCTTCGCGAGCTCCGCCGGATCGGCGGTCGCGACCTCCGCGCCGGGGCCGTCGAAGAGCCGCTCGACGAAGCCGAGCTTGAGCTCCTTCAGGTCGATCTCCGACGGCCAGAGGAAGGGGTGCGTCTCCGACGTGGGGTCGCGCGGGTCGGCGCCGTGGATGACCGAGAAGACGAGCGCGCAGTCCTCGGCGGAGCGCGCGAGTACGCCGACCTTATCCATCGACCAGGCGAGGGACATCACGCCGTGGCGGCTGACGCGGCCGAAGGTCGGCCGCAGGCCCGTGACGCCGCAGCGGGTCGCGGGCGAGAGGATGCTGCCGTAGGTCTCGGTGCCGATCGCGAAGGGGAAGTAGCCCGCCGCGACGCCCGCGGCCGAGCCGGCGGAGGAGCCGGAGGAGCCCTGGTCGAGCTTCCAGGGGTTCTTGGTCATGCCGCCGAACCACGTGTCGCCCCAGGCGAGCTCGCCGACCGCCGTCTTCGCCATGAGCACGCCGCCGGCGGCCGTGACGCTGTCGACCACCGCGGCGCTGACGTCGGGGAGCTGGCGGTTCTGGTAGATGCGGGTGCCCCAGGTCGTCGGGTAGCCCGGCACGGCGAGGAGGTCCTTCGCGCCCCAGGGCAGGCCGGCGAGCGGGCCCGCGTTGCCCTTCTTCGCGGCGTTCTCGGCGGCGCGCGCCTGCTCGAAGCCGAGCGAGGCGGTGCGGGTGATCACCGCGGCGAGCCGCGTGTCGAGGAGCTGCATGCGTTCGAGCGAGAGGCGCGCGAGCTCCACCGGCGAGATCTGGCGCTTGCGCACGAGGTAGGAGAGCTCCACCGCCGAGCCGTAGGCGAGGTCCTCGTCGGAGGAGGGCATGCGCGACGGCTTGCGGTCCGGGAACCAGGGCTTCGGGGCCGGGGCCTTCGCGGGCGGCGGCGCCGAGAGCGGCTTGAAGTGCACCGCCGGCGGGACGTCGTTCGGCACGTCGACCGAGCGCAGCTTGTCGAGGAGGGCGCCGTTCTCCGCGAGGTCGGCGAGCATCAGCTCGCGCTCCGCGTCGGTGAGCGTGATGCCGGCGACCCACTCGGCCTGCTTCACCATCTCGGCGGTCACCCGCCCCGGGCCTGCCGCCATCGCGGTGAGCGCGCGGGCGAACACCGCCGTCGCGGCGCCGCCGGCGAGCAGGGCCTTCAGCGCCTGGCGGCGGCCGTGGGAGGGAACTCGCGGGGTGGACATGTCGTGACCTTCCGTGCGCGGGGGGCGTGGGGCGGCGTTCTGGGGCTGGTTGCGAGGATAGACCGGCCGGGCGGCCGGCGCGAAGGTCCGGCCAGGCGAGGGAGGTCCGGGCGGCCGGCTCATGGGTTCCCGAGGAGCGCGGGGAGCTCGGAGAGTGAGCGGATCTCGACGTCGGGAGCGTCGGGCAGGCGCTCGGCCGGCAGGCCGGCGCGGTTGCACCAGACGACCCGGAGGCCGGCCGCCTTCGCGCCGGCGGCGTCCCAGCCGTTCGAGGACACGAACGCGATCTCCGAGGGCCAGGCGCCGAGGCGCTCGGTGGCGAGCCGGTAGACGGACGGCGCGGGCTTGTAGATCCCGACCTCCTCGACCGAGAGGAGGGCGTCGAGGAGCGGGGCGAGCCCGGCGCTCTCGGCGGCCGCGGCGAGCATGCGCGGCGCGCCGTTCGACAGCACCGCGAGCTTCAGCTCCCGCCCGCGGAGCGCCTCGAGGGCCGGGCGGGCGTCGGGGTACGCGGAGAGCCGCTCGTAGAGCGCCATGAGCCGGTCCCGGAGCCCGCGGTCGCCGAGGCCGTGGGCGGCGAGGGCGAAGTCGAGCGCGTCGCCGGTGACCCGCCAGAAGTCGGCGTGGCGGCCCATCAGCGAGCGCAGCCACGTGTACTGGAGCTGCTTCGCGCGCCAGGTCTCCGACAGCGCCTCCCACCGGTCGCCGAGCTCGTCCTTCGCCCGGGCGGCGGCGCTCCCGACGTCGAAGAGCGTGCCGTACGCGTCGAACACGACGGCACGCGCGCCTCCGAGCGGAACGTTCACTGCGAGACCTCCTGCGGGTGGGTCACCATGATGCCTGGAAATCGGGGGTTCGCCCTCGACCCGTCCGGGTCTGCCCGGCGGAGGGCAGGGCGTCGTATTCCCTCCGGTGATGGCCCGCCACCTCGTCCTCGACATCGCCCGGAAGCTCGCCGCGCGGTACGCGGAGCACGCCGCCGTCCTCGGGGTCGCGGTCGGCGGCTCGCAGGCGACCGGCGCGGCGGACGGCCAGAGCGACCTCGACCTCTACGTGTACGCGCGCGGCGAGGTGCCGCGGGAGCACCGCGAGGCGGTCGCCCGCGACCGCTCCGCGCACCCCGAGCTCTTTCACCTGCGCTTCGAGCCCGGCGACGAGTGGGTCGAGCGCGAGGCGCTCCTGCACGTGGACGTGATGTTCAGGGACTGCGGGTGGATCGAGGGCGAGCTCGACCGGGTGCTCGTGCGGCACGAGGCGAGGGTGGGGTGGAGCACCTGCCTGTGGCACAACGTCCGCACCTGCGAGCCGGTGTTCGACCGGGACGGCTGGCTCGCCGCGCTGAAGGCCCGGGCCCAGGCGGAGTACCCCGAGCCGCTCCGCCGCGCGGTCGTGGCCCTCAACCTGCCGCTCCTGCGCCGCGACCTCTCGAGCTGCGTGCACCAGCTCGAGAAGGCGCGCGAGCGCGGCGATGCGGTCGCGGTGAACCACCGGGTGGCCGCGCTGCTCGCGAGCGCCTTCGACGTGCTCTTCGCGCTCAACCGCCGGCCGAACCCGGGCGAGAAGCGCCTCCTCGAGCTCGCGCTGCGCGACTGCCCGCTCCGGCCGTTCGGGTTCGAGGAGGACGTCGGCGAGCTCCTCGCCGGCGGCGCGGACGTGGTCCACACCGCGGACGCCCTCGCCGCGGATCTCGAGGCGCTCGCCGCGACGCAGGGGCTCTGGCCTACTCCTTCTTCTTGAGCCGGCCCTCGTTCTCCTTGATGAAGCCGCGGATGTCCTCGGCCATGTCGAGGAGCTTCAGCCACTGCTCCTGGTAGAGCGTGACCGGGAAGCGGCCGAGGCCGTAGACGGACACGGCGCCCTTCTCGCTCACCTTCATGCTGACGCCCTTCGCGCCGCGCGCCTTCAGCGCCGCGTTCTCGGCCCTCAGCTTCTCCAGCTCCGCCTTCAGGTCTTCCTCGGTCGGCACGGTCGTCTCCTTGGGCGCGAGACCCTAGCCCAGCGCCGCGAGCACGTCATCGTGCTTCGGGTGGTCGCCGGCGAACTCCGAGCGGTACCGGTAGGCGATCTCGCCGCCCGGCTTCACCACCAGCACGCCGCCCAGCTGGAGCGCGTCGCCCTGCGTGCGGCCCTGGATGAAGCCGCCGGCGAGGGCGCGGGCGGCGGCGAGGACCGACCGCGGCGAGACGAGCGAGCCGAGCGTGAGCCGGCCGAAGCCGAGCGCCCTGTAGACCTTCCTCGTCGGATCGACGAGCACCGGCTCGTCGAGGCCGTAGTCCTCCTGGAAGGTCCGGGCGAACATCGGGGTGCCGTTCCCGACGAACGCGATGCGCGCGCCGGCGGCGTCGAAGCGGGCCCTGTCGCGGTGCAACTGCACCGCCTGCTCCCGGCAGAACATTCAACCGAAGTGGCGCAGGAACACCACCACCGCGGGGCCCCTGGCCCAGAGGCTGCCGAGCGGGATTCTGCTTGCCGTCGAGGCCCGTGACCGGCAGGGCGGCGACGTCGTCCTTCACGAGCTCCATGGGGGCGGGAGCTTAGCGGAGGGCGGCCGCGGACGCTCGGTCCTTCTCGATCCCGGGCCCTCCGGCGGGCTCGGGGCAGGCGGAGGCGCGGGACGCTTGCCGGCCGCGGCGCTTCGCCCGAGGATGCGCTGCATGGCCACGCGCGACCGCCCCGACACCCTCGCCCTCCACGCCGACGCCGGCCTCGAGGACACCGCCGACGTCGCGCCGCCCATCCACGTCTCGACCACCTTCGCGGCGGGCGCGCCCGGCGGCTTCTTCTACAGCCGCGAGGATCAGCCCACGCGCCGCCGGCTCGAGGCGGTGCTCTCCGCGCTCGAGGGCGGCACCGCGGTCACCTACGCCTCCGGCCAGGCGGCGACCTTCGCCGCCCTCCTGCAGCTCCGGCCGCGGCGGGTCGCCATCGCACGCGGCGGCTACCACGCGACCCACGCGGCCATCGCCCAGCTCGGGATCCCCGAGGTCGGCCTCGACGCGACGCCCGGGGAGGGGGACCTCGTCTGGCTCGAGACCCCGAAGAACCCGACCTGCGAGCTCGCCGACGTGGCGGCCCACGCGGTCCGGGCCCGCGCCGCCGGCGCCGCGCTCGCGGTCGACTCGACCTTCGCGACGCCGGTGCTGCAGTCGCCGCTCGCCCTCGGCGCCGACCTCGTCATGCACGCGTCCACGAAGTTCCTCGCCGGCCACTCCGACGCGCTCGGCGGCGTGCTCGTCGCCCGCGACCCGGCGCTCGGGAAGGCGCTCCACGACGCGCGCACCATCTCGGGCGGCGTGATGGGCGCGCTCGAGACCTGGCTCACGCTCCGCGGGGTGCGGACGCTGTCCCTGCGGGTCAGGCGGCAGTCGGACACCGCGGGGCGGCTGGCGGCGTTCCTCGAGCCCCGGGTCGCCCGGGTGTGGCACCCGTCGCTGCCCTCGCACCCCGGCCACGCGCTCGCGAGGGCGCAGATGCGCGGCGGCGGGCCGATGCTCGCGATCGAGCTCTCGAGCGAGGAGCGGGCGAAGGCGCTGCCGGCGGCGCTGCGGCTTTTCCACGACGCCACGTCGCTCGGCGGCGTCGAGTCGCTCGCGGAGTGGCGCCGGAAGTACGACCCCGAGGCCGCGCCCGGCCTCGTGCGGCTCGCCGTGGGGATCGAGGACCCCGAGGATCTCGAGCGGGACCTCGCGGAGGGGCTCGCCCGGGTGGGCGAGCCCGCTCCCCGGTAGGCGGCTACGACCGGTTCAGGAAGACCGGCAGGCCCATCTTGTTCGCGTAGATCGGGCGGTAACGCTCGGTGTTGTACATCGTCGCGACGTCGACCTTGCGGGGCCCGAGCTTCGGGTCCGGGATCGGCATCATCGCGTAGCGGCCCTCCACGAGCGCCGACATGAGGCCGCTCTTGCCCTCGAGGACGGCGTCGAACGCCATCGTGCCGAAGGTGCTGGCGGTGAGGCGGTCGATGAAGTCCGGGTCGCCGGAGCGCAGGTCGTAGGTGAGGTCGGAGACGATGGTCTCCTCGCCCGCCCGGCGCTTGATCTCGTCGGCGAGCGACTCGGCGACGGACGCCTTCTTGCGGTGGCCGTAGGCGTCGGGCTCGCCGTACTCCTGCACCTTGTAGCCCTCCCACTCGGCGCCCTCGGAGAGGATCACGAGCGCGTAGTTGGACGGGTTCTCCCGCTTCTCGGCGACGAGCAGGTCGATGAGCTTGCCGACGTTCGCCTTGTACTCGGGGATCAGGCAGCGGATCGAGGTGACGTAGGCGGTGTAGAGCGAGGTCCAGCCGGCGTCGCGGCCGAACACGCGGAACACGCCGATGCGCTCGTGCGAGCCGACGGTCGTGCGCTGCCGCTCGATGGCGCTCATCGCGCGGGTGATCGCGGTCGAGAACCCGATGCAGTACTCGGTGTTCCGGACGTCGTTGTCCATCGTCTTCGGGATCGCGATCACCTTCACGCCGAGCTCGTGGAGCTTCGCGGCGTAGGAGAGCGTGTCGTCGCCGCCGATGGCGACGAGGCAGTCGACGCCGAGCCGGTCGAGGTTCTTGAGGACGGCCTTCGAGATGTCGAAGGTCTTGGTGGTGATGCCGCCCTTCGTGCTCTCCGCGGTCGGGAAGTCCGCGGCGCGGGCCTCGAGGTGCTTCGGCAGCTTCTTCATCTTGGACGGGTTCGTCCGGGACGAGTGCAGCACCGTGCCGCCGGTGCGGTCGATGGTGCGGGTGTTGTCCCGGTCGAGCGGCCACAGGTAGCGGGCCTTCGACTCGGGATCGTCGAGGTCGAGGTGCGTGAGCCCCTCCCACCCGCGGCGGATGCCCACGACCTCGAGCTTGTGCTCCGCGCTGCGATACGTGACCGACTTGATGACGGAGTTGAGGCCGGGGACGTCCCCGCCTCCCGTGAGGATTGCGATTCGCTTGGCCATGGCGCGCATCTTAGAAGAAGGGCGCGCGCGGCGCCCGTCCCGTCGCACGCGCGAAACGTCGCGTGAGGACCACGGGTGTGAGTGCCCTGGAGTGTGAATTTTGGACCTTCTCCGACAGGCGTTCGTGTTCCTCGCGGCTGCCGTGCTGGCCGTCCCGCTGGCGACCCGGCTCGGGCTCGGGAGCGTCCTGGGGTACCTGGCGGCCGGGGCGGTCATCGGTCCATTCGGGCTCGGGCTCGGGGGTGACCCCGAGTCGGTCCTGCACGCCTCCGAGTTCGGGGTGGTGCTCCTGCTCTTCCTGGTCGGCCTCGAGCTCGAGCCCCGCCGGCTGGTGGAGCTGAAGCGCGACGTCTTCGGCCTCGGCGCGGCCCAGGTCGCGGGCGCGACCCTCCTCCTCGGCGGCGGCGCGCTGGCGCTCGGGCTGCCCTGGCGGGAGGCGCTGGTCGCCGGGCTCGGGCTGTCCCTCTCCTCGACCGCCCTCGTGGTCCAGCTGCTCTCCGAGCGTCGCGAGCTCGGCGCGCCGCACGGCCGGGCCGCGTTCGGGATCCTCCTGTTCCAGGACCTCGCGGTCATCCCGGTGCTCGCCGTGCTGCCGCTCCTCGCGCCCGGGGGGGCCGCGTCGCCCGGCGCGCCGCCCGCGTGGCGCACCGGGCTCGTGGCGGTGGCGGTCATCGCGGCCGTGGCGCTCGGCAGCCGCTGGGTGGTGCGGCCGCTCCTCCGCCGGCTCGCCGCGCTGCGCAACCCGGAGCTGTTCACCGCGGCGTCCCTCTTCCTCGTGGTCGGCACCGGCCTCGGGGTCTCCGCCGCGGGGCTCTCGATGGCGCTCGGCGCCTTCCTCGCCGGCGTCCTGCTCGCCGGCTCCGAGTACCGGCACGAGCTCGAGGCGGACATCGCGCCGTTCAAGGGGCTCCTGCTCGGCCTCTTCTTCATCGCGGTCGGCATGAGCGCCAACCTCCGGCTCGTGATCGATCGCCCGCTGCTCGTCCTCGGGCTCGTCGCCGGCATGCACGCCCTGAAGGCGCTCGCCGGGTGGGCCGTGGGCCGCCTCCTCGTGGGCCGGGGCGATCCCGCGCTCTCCCTCGGGGTCCTGCTCGCGCAGGGCGGCGAGTTCGCGTTCGTGCTCTTCTCGCTCGCGGTCGGGCAGCGGATCATGGACCCCGAGCTCGCCCAGGTGCTCGTGCTCGCGGTCACGCTCTCGATGGGGGCGACGCCGCTGCCTCTTCGCCCTGCACGCGCGCGTCGTCCGGCCCTGGCTCGGACGCGGCGAGGCGCGCCCCTACGACGTCGCCCCGGACGGCGAGCCGCCGGTCATCGTGGCCGGCTTCGGCCGCGTGGGGCAGGTGGTCGCCCGCGTGCTCCGGGCGAAGCGCATCCCGTTCACCGCGATCGACGCGTCCTCCGAGCACATCGAGTTCATCCAGCGGTTCGGCAACAAGGTGTTCTTCGGCGACGTCTCGCGCCTCGAGCTCCTGCGCGCGGCCCGGGCCGACAAGGCCGAGGTGTTCGTGCTCGCCATCGACGACGTCGCGGCCTCGGTGCGCACGGCCGAGCTCCTGCGCGACCACTTCCCGCACCTCACCGTGTTCGCCCGCGCCCGGAACCGCCAGCACGCCTACGCGCTGCGCGGCCTCGGGATCACCCGGATCGTGCGCGAGACCTTCGCGGCGTCGCTGGACCTCACCGGGCAGGTGCTGGAGGCGCTCGGCGAGGAGACGGCGAGCGCGCGGGCGTCGGTGGAGCGGTTCCGCCTGCACGACGAGGCGCTGCTCGAGGAGAGCTGGCAGCACCGGAACGACCTCGACCGGCTGCAGAGCACGGCCGCGAGGGGGAGAGAGGAGCTGGAGCGGCTGTTCGACGAGGACGCGAAGGAACGGAGGAGCGCGTAGAGCGGGAGCGGGATTGAGAATCAGGAGCAGGAGCAGGAGCAGGAGCGGGATCAGGATCGGGATCAGGATCAGGAGCAGGAGCAGGAGCAGGAGCAGGAGCAGGAGCAGGAGCAGGAGCAGGAGCAGGAGCAGGAGCAGGAGTAGGAGTAGCTGCAGCTGCAGCTACAGCGGAAGCAGAAGCAGAAGCGAAAGCAGAAGCAGAAGCGGAAGCAGAATTTGAACCTGAAGCCGTTCGCCCCGAGCGTAGGGGCCGCGAAGCGGCCCCGGAGACGAGGGGCGGCCCCGGAGATGGGCTCGAGTGCGGAACCGCGGGCCTTGTCCGCGAAACCTCAGCCGAGTTACAGATAGTGAATGGAGAAGGGGATGCGTGGGCTGCCCCTCGTCTCCGCCCCGCCTCCGGCGGGGCTACGCTCGGGGCTGACGGTGCGAGCTGGCGGGCACGGGCTCACCGGCACTGGAGGGTGTGGCCTCGACCGCGGCCACGCCCGCTATCCCGCCTTCACCCGTCCCGCCCGGCGCGCTGCGGCGCCGGGGCGGTGGCGAGGGGAGCGGTTCTCGCCGCGGGCGTGCTCGAGCTGCAGGGCGACGGCGCGCTGGAAGGCGGTGATCATCGGGTCGAAGCGCTCGGGGGCGCCGTCGAACGCGCCGAGCGCGAACGCCACGGCCTCGACGGTGGGCAGGAAGCCGGGGGCGGGCTCGCGGCGGAGGTCGCCGTAGCCGCTCGGGCGGCCGGCGTCGACGGACACGCGAGGGAGCGCGTCCATCCAGGGGTTCGCGCGGGCCATCTTCTCGGCCTGGGGCCAGGTGGCGTCGACGACCACGAGGAGCGGCGGGGGGGCGGCGGCGGGGACCGCGGCCGCCGGGGCGCCGCCGGGGGCGAGCAGCACCGCACCGGGCTCCGCGCAGAGCGCGCGCACCCGCTCGTGATCCGCGAAGCGGACCGCCCGGTACGACTCGACCTTCGCGAGGCCGGCCTTGAGCAGCCAGGCGCTCCCGATGGCGAGCCGCGCCTCGCGCGGGTGCTGGAGGAGGAGCACCCGCGTGCGGGTCTCCACGCGCGGGAGCGTCGCGCAGGGGCAGAAGGGCGGGGACCTCAGGCAGCGGGGGCAGCGCTCGCGCACGGCGCGGCATTCAACACGAACGGCCCGCTCGACGCTAGGATGCCCGCGAGATGGCCTCCTCCCTCCTCCTCGCCGCCTTCCCGCCCGAGCTCGCCGGCCTCGACGCCGCGCCGCCGGCGGGCTGGCGTGTCGCGCTCTCGGGGGTCGGCGCGGTCGCCGCGGCGGCCACCACCGCCCACCTGATCGCGGTGGAGCGCCCGGCGCGCGTGCTCTTCGTCGGGACCTGCGGCGCCTACGACGACCGGCTCGGGCCGGGGGACCTCCTCGCGGCCTCCGAGGTGGTCGCGACCTCGCTCGACGAGGCCGAGGGCCGCGCGTTCCGCCCCGCGGTCGAGGTCGTGCGCTGGACGCCGGGCTGGGCGCTGCCGCTCCCGGGCCACCCGGTCGCCGTGACGCCCGCCATCACCCGCACCGAGGACGGCGCGCGGAGGCTCGCCGCGGTGGCCGCCGCCGAGCACCTCGAGCTCTCCGGCGTCTTCGCCGCGTGCGCCGCCGCCGGCGTGCCGGCCGCGGCCGCGCTCGCCGTCGCGAACCGCGTCGGCCCGGCGGCGCACGAGGAGTGGAGGGCCCGGCACGCGGCGGCGAGCCGCGCGCTCGTCGACGCGCTCCGCGCGAAGGGGATCCTGCCGTGAGCAAGACGCCGTCCACGCCCGCCACCCGGCTGCTCCGCGAGGCGGGCGTCGCGTACACCGAGCACCTGTACCGCTACGAGGAGAAGGGCGGGACGCGGGTCTCGGCCCGCGAGCTCGGCGTGGAGGAGCACGCGGTCGTGAAGACGCTCGTCTTCGAGGACGACGCGAAGGCGCCGCTGATCGTGCTCATGCACGGCGATCGCGAGGTGTCGACGAAGGCCCTCGCCCGCCAGCTCGGCAAGAAGGCGATCGACATCTGCAGGCCAGAGGTGGCCAACCGCCACACCGGCTACCAGGTCGGCGGCACGAGCCCCTTCGGCACGAGGAAGCCCATGCCCGTGCACGTCGAGCGCAGCATCCTCGAGCTGCCCAGGATCTACGTGAACGGCGGCTCGCGCGGCTTCCTCGTGGGGCTCGCGCCCGCCGACCTCGTGCGCGTGCTCTCGCCGGTCCCGGTGGACGTCGCCATCGAGTGACCCCGGCGTGTGCAGGTTACGGGGGTGCGCCGCATCCCGAGAGCCGGCAGGATCGCGCTCGCCGTCCTCGGCGTGCTCGTCCTCCTCGCGGTCGCGGTGCGGCTGGCGGCCGATCCCCTGATGGCCTGGCAGCTTCGCAAGGGGTTCTCGAAGATGCACGGCATGGCGGCGACGTTCGAGGGGGTCCACGTCCGCCTCCTCGACCTCACCTCCGAGGTGCGCGACCTGCGGATCACGAAGGAGGTCCCGGGCGGGCACTCGCTGCCGTACCTGACCATCCCGTACGTCGAGGTCGGCCTGTACTGGCGCGAGCTCGTGCGCGGCCACGTGGTCGCGGACATCCGCGCCGAGGCGCCGCGCATCAACCTCGTGGCGGCGCACGCGAAGGCGCGCCAGCAGACGCCGAAGGAGGCGCCGGAGGTCGCGCGCGGCGTGCAGGAGGCGACGCCGCTCCGCATCGACCGGCTGCAGGTGAAGGACGGGGAACTGCGCTTCACCGATCTCACCGAGCCGGAGCACCCGCGCCTGCGCGTCACGCGGATCGAGGGGACGCTCGAGAACTGGGCATTCTCGAAGGCGCTCGCGGAGGGGCAGCCGACGGTGATCGCGATCCGGGGGCTCGTGCAGGGGGAGGGGAAGCTCACGTTCTTCGCGACCGCCGACCCGCTCGCGAAGACGA
This sequence comes from Anaeromyxobacteraceae bacterium, assembly GCA_047602405.1. GTDB lineage: Bacteria > Myxococcota > Myxococcia > Myxococcales > Anaeromyxobacteraceae > Anaeromyxobacter. The sequence goes on along the minus strand of JASGHJ010000002.1, from coordinate 2,208,218 downwards.
CCACGTTCGCCGGGCAGGGCGAGCTCGTGGGGCTCCCCGCCGGGTCCCTCGCCGGCTTCGCCGCGACCAAGAGCGACGTCGTCCCGCGGAAGGGCACCCTCGACGTCTACGTGCGGTTCGTCGCGAAGGACGGCGAGATCACCGGCGGCGTCCGGCCGGTCGCGAAGGGCATGGACCTCGAGGCCGACGAGCCCGGCCTGGGCCCGCGCATCAAGGAGGCGCTCGGCGACGCGACGCTGAAGCTCCTCTCCGACGACGTCCCGGGCCGAGAGGCGGTCGCGACGACGGTGCCGATCCGCGGCAAGCTCTCGGAGCCGGACGTGCAGGCGGTGCCGGCGATCATCGGCGTGCTCCGGAACGCGTTCGTCGAGGGGCTGGTCGCCGGCGTGGGGGGCCTCCCGCAGCCGACCGCGAAGAAGCGGGAAGGCGTCCTCGAGCAGGCGAGGAAGGGGCTGTCCCGCAAGCGCGAGCCCGCGGCGCAGCCGGAGGGCGGGAAGTGACGAACCCGCGGCTCGCCGCCCTGGCGCTCGCGCTCGGCGCCGCGTGCGCGAAGGTGCAGAAGCCCCCGGAGCCGGGGCCGAGGAAGCCGGAGGCGCCGGACACGAGGAAGGAGCAGGGCGTGCCGCCGCGGGCGGGGAGCCCGCGGGTGCCGGCCTCGCCGGAGGCGCTGCTCGCGCCGGGCGTGGTGACCGAGCTGCAGCGCGCGCTCACCTCGCGCGGGCTCCTGGAGGCGCACCAGGACGGAGAGCTCGACGACGCGACGACGCGCGCGCTCCGCAGGTTCCAGGACGGGCAGGGGCTGGCCGCGACGGGCTTCCCGGACCGGGAGACCCTCGAGCGGCTCGGGCTCGACCCGGACCGGTCCCTGGGCCGGCCCGGGTCGGCGCCCGGCAAGAAGTAGCGCTCAGCCGTTCGAGGTGCTCGGCGCGAGGAACAGGTTGCCCGCGGGGCGCTCCTCGCGACGCAGCACCTTGTCGGCGTTGCGCGTCGCCTTCGCGAGCGCCTCCTCCGCCGCGAAGAGCACGTTCGCGCCCTTGGCGGTGCCGGTGAAGACGCCGGCGTCGAGCGAGAATCGCGACCCGGCAGCTCACGCGGCCGCGGGGGAGGGTCGTCGCGTTCGCGCGGAGCGCGATGCCCTGGGCGCGCGTGCCGTAGGCCTGCACCGCGCCGCGCAGGCGCCGCTCGAGGTGCTCCTTCATCGGACCTTCGGGCGCCTGTCCCTGCACCTGCATGGAGACGAACATGAGCCAGCACCTCCCTGTGTCCGTAGGAGGTAAGACCGGGCCGGGGTTCGTAAAACCAGATAAAGTGCGCGCGATACCTTCAGAAAAGAAAAGCCCGGTCCTTCGACTTCGGCCCGCGGACCCCTCGACAGGCTCGGGGTTCCGCGGTGCCTACGCTCAGGATGAGCGGGAAGTCGGACCGGGCGGGGCCCCTCGCGAGGGGCGCGCTGGACGCGCGCTAGACGACGCCGAGCAGCTCCACCTCGAACACGAGCGTCGCGTTCGGCGGGATGTCCGGAGGGGCGCCGCGCGCGCCGTAGGCGAGGTCGGGGGGCAGCGTCAGCTTCCGCTTCCCGCCCACCTTCATGCCGGCCACGCCGCGGTCCCAGCCCTCGATGACCTCGCCGGCGCCGAGCCGGAACGAGAAGGGCTCGCTCCCGACCGACGAGTCGAACTTGGTGCCGTCGGTGAGCCAGCCCGTGTAGTGCACCTGCACCGTCTTGCCCCGCACCGCCTCGGGACCCTTGCCGACGGTGAGCTCCTCGATCTTCGGCTTCGCCAAACGCGCGCTCCTCTCTCGCGACTTCAGGTGGGAACTAGTTGCCCGGGTCGGTCCCGGGCTCGTCCGCGTCCTCTTCCTCGAGGTCGGGGCCGGGCGGCAGCTTCTCGAGCTTCGCCCGGACGAGCGCGGCGTGCTGCGCCTCCTCGCCGCGCAGCTCCTGGAACAGCACCTTCACGTACGGGTCCTGCACGTGGGCGAGGGCCCGATCGAAGAACTCCCAGGCCTTCTCCTCGGAGGCGAGCGCGACCTCCATCGCCTGCCGCGCCGACATGAAGACGCGCGGCTTCGTCACCTCCGGCGCCTCCACGTCCTCGAACATGGTCCGGGTGACCTTCCGCGCCGCGTCGCCGAAGGCGGTGCGGCGGCGGTCGGCGAGCTGCGACTCGTGCTTCGCCTCGTTGCGCGCCATCTCGCGGAACATGTCCGCGGCGTCGCCCGCGTAGCGACCGCCCACGATCCGGGCGAACTCCTCGTAGCGCTCGCGGGCCTCCTGCTCGATCAGGATGGCGAGGTCCAGGGCGTCCTTGAGCTCCAGCCGGCTGAAGTCGATGGCCACGGGTCCTCCGGGGGGGATGGTCACGCTGACGGTCTGCGGTCGGGACCTGCGGAGGTGAGTAACGCAGCCGGGGGCCGCCGTCCACGAACGACTGCGGGTGCGCTGGCGATGGTGTCACCGGCGGGGCGTGTATACTGGCCGGCTCCACCCCCGCGGAGCGCCGGCACCGATGATCCAGCTCTATGACACCACCCTGCGCGACGGCACGCAGCGCGAGGGCATCTCCCTGTCCGTGGAGGACAAGCTGAGGATCGCCCGCCGCCTCGACGAGCTGGGGATGGCGTTCATCGAGGGCGGGTGGCCGGGGTCGAACCCCAAGGACGCCGAGTTCTTCGCCCGGGCCCGGGAGCTGACCTGGACCCGCGCGCAGATCGCCGCCTTCGGCTCGACCTGCCGCGTCGGGGGGAAGCCCGAGGACGACGCGAACCTCGCCGCCCTCGTCGAGGCCGGCACGCCGGTCTGCACCGTGGTCGGGAAGACCTGGTCGCTGCACGTCGCGGACGTGCTCCGGACGACGCCCGCCGAGAACCTCCGCATCATCGAGGAGAGCATCGCGTGGCTGCGCCGCCAGGGCCGGCGGGTGATCTACGACGCCGAGCACTTCTTCGACGGCTTCCGGGCCGACCCGGCCTACGCCGTCGCGACGCTCCAGGCGGCCGCCCGGGGCGGCGCCGAGACGCTCGTGCTCTGCGACACGAACGGCGGCTCGCTCCCCTGGAGCCTCGCCGAGATCGTCCGCGCGGTGCGCGAGCAGGTGAAGACGCCGCTCGGCGTGCACTGCCACGACGACTCCGGCACCGCGGTCGCGAACTCGCTCGCGGCGGTCGCCGAGGGCGCGCTGCAGGTGCAGGGCACGATCAACGGCTACGGCGAGCGCTGCGGCAACGCGAACCTCTGCACCGTCGCCGCCGACCTCGAGCTCAAGATGGGGAAGCGCTGCCTCCCCGAGGGCCACCTCAGGACGCTCACCGAGCTCTCCCGGTTCGTGGCCGAGGTCGCGAACCTCCGGCCCGATCCGCACCTGCCCTTCGTCGGGAAGTCGGCCTTCGCGCACAAGGGCGGCATCCACGTCGCCGCCATGCGCCGGAACGCCGACAGCTATCAGCACGTGGTCCCCGAGCTCGTCGGGAACGCGATGCGGGTGGTGGTGAGCGAGCTCTCCGGCCGCGGCAACCTGCTCTCGAAGGCCGAGGAGCTCGGCATCGCCGCCACCGGCGACCGCGCCGCGGACGTGCTCGAGGAGATCAAGGCGCTCGAGGCGCGGGGCTTCTCGTTCGAGGCGGCCGAGGCCTCGGTCGCCATGCTGATGAAGCGCGGGGAGCCCGGGTACAGGGCGCCGTTCGAGCTCGTCGACTTCCTCGTGAACGTCGAGCACCGCGAGGGGCGCGGGATCTTCGCGGAGGCGATGGTGAAGGTGCGCGTCGGCAGCGAGGTGCAGCACACGGCCGCCGAGGGCACCGGCCCGGTGGACGCGCTCGACGCGGCGCTCCGCAAGGCGCTCGCCGGCGCGTTCCCGCAGATCGCCGAGATGCGGCTCGCGGACTACAAGGTCCGCATCCTGGACGGCTCGGCGGGCACGGGGGCGATCACCCGCGTGCTCGTGGACACGCAGCGCGGGCGGCGCCGCTGGAGCACGGTCGGCGCGAGCCCCAACATCATCGAGGCGAGCTGGCGCGCCCTCGTCGACGCGGTCGAGTACGGCCTCGTCCTCGAGGCGGCCGGGGAGGAGCGGGCGTGAAGGCGAAGATCTGCGTGCTGCCGGGCGACGGGATCGGCCCGGAGGTGACGGCCGAGGCGACGAAGGTGCTCGACGCGGTCGGCCGCACGGGCGGCCACACGTTCTCGTACGAGGAGCACCTCCTCGGCGGCTGCTCCATCGACCGGCACGGCACGGCGCTCACCGACGAGACGCTCGCCGCGGCGAAGCGGTCCGACGCCGTGCTGCTCGGCGCCGTCGGCGGGCCGAAGTGGGACGACCCGCGCGCGAAGGTCCGGCCGGAGCAGGGCCTCCTCGCGCTCCGCAAGGGCCTCGGCGTCTTCGCGAACCTGCGCCCGGTGAAGCTCCACCCCTCGCTCGTGGACGCCTCGCCGCTCCGGCCGGAGCGGCTCGCCGGCGTGGACCTCCTCGTGGTGCGCGAGCTCACCGGCGGCCTCTACTTCGGCCAGCCGAAGGGCCGCTTCAAGACCGAGACCGGCGAGCGCGGCGTCGACACGCTCGAGTACCAGGACTTCGAGATCCGGCGGGTGGTGGAGCTCGCGTTCGGGCTCGCCCGCGGCCGCAAGAAAAAGGTGGCCTCGGTCGACAAGGCGAACGTCCTCGACTCCTCCCGCCTCTGGCGCGAGCTCGCGACGCAGATCGGCGCCGCCCACCCGGACGTCGCGCTCGAGCACGTGCTCGTCGACACCGCGGCGATGCGGCTCGTCTCCGGGCCGGCCGCCTTCGACGTGATCGTCACCGAGAACATGTTCGGCGACATCCTCACCGACGAGGCCGCCGTGCTCCCGGGCTCGATGGGCCTGCTCCCGTCGGCCTCGCTGGGCGACGGGGGGCCGGGGCTCTACGGCCCATCCACGGCTCCGCGCCGGACATCGCGGGGAAGGGCATCGCGAACCCAATCGGCACGATCCTCTCCGCCGCCATGCTGCTCCGGCACTCGCTCGGGCTCGCGGCCGAGGCGGACCGCGTCGAGGCCGCGGTCCACGCGACCCTCTCGGCGGGCCACCGCACCCGGGACCTCGGCGGGGCGCTCTCGACCACCGCGATGACCGGGGAAATCCTGGCGAGGCTTCACGGGTAGCGGCGCTTAGATTGGGGGCATGACCGCCCCCCGCCTCCTGGCCCTCGCGGGCTGCCTCCTCGTCGCCTGCGTCAGGAACCCCGTCACCGGGAAGCGCCAGCTCGCGCTCGTCTCGTCCGATCAGGAGAATCGCCCTCGGCAAGCAGTCCGCCGAGGAGGTCCGCCAGACCATGGGGACCTACGACGATCCGAAGGTGAAGGCGTACGTCTCCGGGGTCGGCATGCGGATGGCGACCTCGTCGGAGCGGCCGCGGATCCCCTGGCAGTTCGACGTCGTCGACGACCCGGCCGTGAACGCCTTCGCGCTCCCGGGCGGGCCGATCTTCGTCACCCGCGGGATCCTGACCCACCTGCGCTCGGAGGCGGAGCTCGCCGCGGTGGTTGGGCACGAAATCGGCCACGTCACCGCGCGCCACTCGGTGCAGCAGCTCTCGAAGCAGCAGCTCGCCCAGGTGGGCCTCGGCCTCGGATCGGTGCTCTCGCCGGAGCTCGGGCAGCTCGGCCAGCTCGCCTCGGCCGGGATGCAGCTCATCTTCCTCAAGTATGGCCGGGACGACGAGCGGCAGTCGGACCAGCTCGGGTTCAAGTACATGACCGCGGCCGGCTACGACCCGCGCGAGATGCCGAAGGTGTTCGAGATGCTCGCGAAGGCGAGCGCGCTCTCCGGCGGCGGCCGGGTGCCGGAGTGGATGTCGACGCACCCCGACCCCGAGAACCGCGCGAAGAAGGCGGCCGAGCGGGCGGCCTCGGTGGAGGGCGCCGACCGCATGCGGGTGGACGAGGCCGCGTACCTCGCGCAGGTCGACGGGATGGTGTTCGGCGACGACCCGCGGCAGGGCTTCTTCGAGGGGCAGACGTTCAAGCACCCGGGCCTCGGCTTCCAGCTCGCGTTCCCGAAGGGCTGGAAGACGCAGAACGGCGCCGCCGCGGTGCAGGGCGTCTCGGCCGAGCAGGACGCCGCCGTGCAGCTCTCGGTGGTGACCGGCGCGGCGTCGCCCGAGGAGGCGAAGCAGAAGTTCTTCGCCCAGGAGGGCATCCGGCCGGCGACCGCGCTGTCCGGGGAGGCGCCGAGGAACGCCGCCCGGTTCGAGGCGCAGACCCAGCAGGGCGCCCTCGGGGGCTACGTCGCCTTCGCGTCGGCCGGGAAGGTCACCCTCCAGCTCGTGGGCTTCGCCCCGGCGGCCGCGCTCTCGAAGCACGACGCCGGTCTGCGCGACGCGCTCGCGAGCTTCGGGCCGCTCACCGACCGGGCCGCGCTCGACGTGAAGCCCGCGCGCGTGAAGCTCGTGAAGCTCGACCGCGACCAGAGCGTCGCCGAGTTCATGTCCGCGAACCCGTCGAACGCGGACGCGAAGCTCGTCGCGGTCATCAACGGTGTGGACGAAGGTGGGCGGATGAAGGCCGGCACCCTCGCGAAGCAAATCGTCGGCGGGCCTCCCGCGCGGCCCGCGCGGCAACCCTGAGCGCTCCCGCGCAGGTTGGCGTGACCCCTTCCCGCGGGGGAGGCGATCGGACACTCTGCGGGCTCACCCGCAGTCCGGATGCCTCGCCGCGCGGCCATGTTCCGCCCACGCCCCGCCACGTTCACGCCGCTCCCGACGACGCGCGACGACGTCCGCCTCCGGCGCATCGTCGACGAGCTGCCGGTGGGCATCGTGGTGGCGGACCTCGTCACCGGGAAGATCGCGGTGGCGAACCCGCGCGCGGTCGCGGCGCTCGGACCGGCAATCGAGGCGGGCGGGCCAATCTCCGCGCTGGTCGAGCTCCAGGTGGAGCGGCTCGACGGCACGCCCGGCGTGCTCCCGGTCGCCGAGGCGCTCCGGGGGGAGACGCCGCCGGAGCTCGAGGTGCGCGTCCGCCGCGCCGACGGCGGCGCGTGCGCGGTGCGGGTCGCGGTCTCGCCGATCCGGGGCCGCGAGGGCCAGCCGGTCGGCGCGATCGCGACCTGCCAGGACCTCGCCGCGGAGCTCACGGTCCGCGCCGAGCGCGAGCGGATGGAGCGCTTCCGCGACACCTTCCTCGGCGTCGTCGGCCACGACCTGCGCTTCCCGCTGGGCGTCATCTCGCTCAGCGCCTCGACGCTCGAGCGCGACGAGCCCGACGAGCAGCGCCGCCGCGCGCTCGAGCGGATCGTGCGGAGCGCGGGGCGCATGGAGCGGATGATCGCCCAGCTCCTCGATCTCACCCGCCTGCGGGTCGGCCAGGGCATCCCGGTCCGGCCGGGCGCCGTGGACCTCGGCGCGCTCGCCGAGGACGCGGTCGAGCAGGTGCAGGGCACGACCCCGGGGATCGAGGTGGTCCTCGAGGTCACGGGCGATCCGGTCCTGGAGGGCGACGCCGACCGGCTCGAGCAGGTGCTCGACAACCTCGTGGGGAACGCGGTGCTGCACGGCGCGCCGCGCGTCCCGGTGCGCGTGACCGTGGACGGCACCTGGCGCGAGCGCGTGCGGCTCGAGGTGAGGAACGGCGGCGCCATGCCGCCGGAGGTGCTCGCCGCGCTGTTCGAGCCGTTCCGCGTGCGGGGCGGCAAGGCCCTGCGCGCCGGCCTCGGGCTCGGGCTCTACATCTCGCGCGAGATCGTCACCGCGCACGGCGGCACGATCGACGTCCGCACCGCGCCCGCGGACGGCACGGCCTTCGAGGTCACGCTGCCGCGGCGGATCGCGGGCGAGGGGTAGCGCTCGTACGCGGGTAGGCCGCTCAACGTGAATCGGCGCGCAGGTACCATTCCGCTTCGAGGTGCCGGTAGACAATCTCCCGCCCGCCGGAGGCTGTCGGCGTGGTCCACCACCGATCCAGGTTATCGGTGAGGCTGGCTGGAGCGGTGCAGAGTGAACACACGGCCACGTGCCGCGTGTTTGCCGCGAATCCCGCAGCCCAGACGACGACGCAGGTCTCCGGGCACGCGTCGTCGCCGCGCCAGGCGATCTCGCCGCCAGCGCGGGTCAGGAGAGCGAGGTACCTGTCGAAACGCGCGCGCGGGAAATCGCCAGATGGCGGTATTTCCGCGAGGAGGGACCGCCGCGTGCGGACGCCCCACTTGGCGACCTCGATGGGGCCCGCCTCCTCTACGAGCAACTGCTCGAGGGACTCGTAGGCGCTCCGGTTGCCACGAAACTGATCGACGAGCGCGCTCTCGCGCGGCGGCAACGTGCTCCAGCGAAAGGCAGCCGCCGATGCGTAAGCGGTGGCGAGCACGACGCCCGCCCAGCCTGCGATCCGCCAGGAGAGCATCGCGCCACGGCGGAGTGCCCAGAAGAACCAAGCGGCCATGGCGCAGGTCGCGATTGTCATCGCAAACAGGAGGCGATGGCGGAGCTGTGGTCCAAGGTCGAGCCACACCCCGGCTCCCAGCAACACGGCACCCGCGAGGAGGCGTCGACGCTGCGTGATCGGTCCGCCCGCGGGCACGGCCGCAGTCTACCCCGCTCCTGAATGGCCGGCTTCGATGCACTCGCGGACGCGCCAATCGACCCGGCGGCGGGCTCGCAGGTACACCGCCGCAGGACCCCCTCTCGCGAAGACTCCCCCGGGGTCGCGCAGCGTTCCGCTCGGGCAGCCACCTCTGCCGCTCGCCGGCCTCCCGTGCGGCCGTCACGGGGACGCCAAGGAGGAGGGTCCGCGGAACGTCCGGTAGGTCCGCGGATCGGACGGTCCCGATCCTCAGATCAGCCCTGAGCCCCAGGTGGATCGTGCGTGCTCACCGTCAGACCGGGGTGGCAGGATCGCGGGCGTGGACGCGTTCGCGGCCAGTGAGCTCATCGCGACGACGCCCCCGGAGTTCACTCCGGGTGCCGAGTCGACGGGTGCGGCCGCGAGCGACGGCGCCTCTGGCGGCGCACCCTCGAGCGACCTCGCCCGCCGCGACCCGCTGGGCGATCGCCGGGATCTGCGCGCGCCGCGCTGGGAGTACCCGTCGTTCACGATGCTGGAGCTCAGGGAGATGGTGCTCCGCGGGGAGGGCGGTACGGAGAAGTTCGAGCGCGCGCTCGCGCAGGCCGCCCGCATGCGGAGCGCGCTCGAGCTCTCTCTGGGGGAACTCTTCGCGGAATTCACCGAAGGTCATCGGCTCGGCCGGCTGGGCTTCTCGAACCTCGGCGACTTCACGGAGAACCTCCTCGGCGTGCGGCGGCGCTCGGCGCAGGTCGCGGCGCAGCTCGCGCGGGCGCTGCGGGACAGGCTTCTCCTGAAGGCCGCGGCGTACGAGGGGGTCGTGAGTCCGTCGGCGGCGCTGGAGGTGCTGCCGGTTGCCATCGGAGAAGACGAGGAGCGCTGGGTCGAGCGCGCGAAGGAGCTGCCGGTCCGGAAGCTCAGGCAGCTCGTGAGGGAGGCCCTGAAGGAGAGGAAGTCGCTCCCTGGGCCGGACGCCGCAGCCGAGAAGGCGGAGGCCGACGAGGAGCCGTGGGTGCTGCTCCGCGTGCCGATCTCGGACGAAGACCGCGCGGACCTCTGCACGGGCCTCGCGCTCGCCGGCGAGCTCGTCGAGAGCTCGCACCGCCACGTCCAGCTCGAGGCGCTCGCGCAGGAATACCTGTCCGAGAACCCCGGTGCCGAGTGGGTCGCCCGCGAGGCGGAGCGGACCGTCGAGCGGCGGCTCGACCCGCTCGACATCCAGACGAAGCGCGACGCGGCCGAGGCGAAGCTCGAGCGCGAGACCTCCTCCTGGGAGTACCTCGATCCCGTCCACGCGGTTCAGGCGCTCGAGCTCGATCCCTACGCCCACGCCACCGACGATGAGCTCATGGCACACGCACCGCGAGGCGGGGTTCGTCGATTTTCGTCACTACGCCACCGAGCGGTTGGGCGTCCCTGCCCGGACCATCGAGACCCGAGCGGCGCTCGAGAAGCACCTCTGGGAGAAGCCGGAGCTCCGGGTCGCGAAAGAGATGGGGCTCACCTACTCGAAGCTCCTCTCCTGAAGGAGGTGCCCCAGGTCGATCTCCTCCAGATGGCCCAGAAAGCAGAGAAGCTGACCGTCATCGAGCTCAAGGAGGTCGTCCAGGGGAAGCTCGACGCGCAGATGTCTGCGCTGAAGATCTTCGAGGCGCGGGTGCCGCGGAGCGTCGCGGTCCTCCTCGAGCAGGCGTTCGAGGTATCCTTGATGAAGCGGGTGCCTCCCGAGCCGGACACCGCCCTCGAGGACCTGCGCCTCGACGGTGCCTTCCTCGCCGAGCTCGCCCGCCACTTCATCCAGGCCTGGTGCAACGAGCGCACGAAGCCGAAGACCGTCTCCCAGAAGCAGCGCGCGAGGTACCCGCGCTGCTGTTTCCCGGGGTGCAGCCGCCGGAGCTGCCAGGGCCACCACATCGAGTTTCGCAGCCGTGGGAGACCCGAGGATGCCTGGAACCGCATGCCGCTCTGCGCCTACCACCACCTCTTCGTGGTCCACGAGGGCTTCGCCACCATCACCGGCATCTTCCCCGAGGCCGTCGAGTTCCGCGTGAACGGGGTCGTCTGGAAGGACGCCGAGTTCGGGAGGAGGCGCAGCGAGCGGGTCTGAGCCCGCGCGGATGCGAGGCCTCCGGTGCCGTCGCGTCAGACCGCGTCGTACCGGTCGAACTTCATCGTGAAGACCGCGCGGCCCTGGGTGAGCGACCGGAGCTCCGTCGCGAACCCGAAGAGCCGCCGCAGCGGGGCCTCGCCGGTCACGACCTTCACGGCCGCGCCGCGGTCCGCCACGTCCAGGACCGTGCCCTGGCGCGCGTCGATCCCGCCGATGACCGCGCCGAGCTGCTCGCCGGGCGCCACGACCTCGAGGCGCATGACCGGCTCGAGCAGCACCGGCCTCGCCTTCGCGGCGGCCTCGCGCACGGCGTCCGCGGCGGCGACCTTGAAGGCCTGCGGCCTCGAGGCACCCTCGCGGTGCGCGGCGCCGGTGAGCACCACCTCGACGTCCTGCAGCGGGAAGCCCTCGAGCACGCCGCCCTCGGCGGCCTCGCGGGCGCCCTGCTCGATGGCGTCGAGCGCGTCCTTCTTCAGGAAGGACAGGGCGGAGGCGGCGGGCGCGATCGAGAAGCGGAACCCGGCCCCGCGCGCGAGCGGGCCGACCCGGACGCCGACCTGGGCGTAGAGCTCGAGGTCCTCCTGCACGCGCTCGAACGTCGCCGTCGCCTCGGCGCTCGCGGTGAGGGTCTCGCGGCGGAGCACCTGGGGCTCGCCGGTGCGGACCTTCAGGGCGAACTCCCGGCGCAGCCGCTCGGCGATGATCTCGAGGTGCAGCTCGCCCATGCCCGAGACGAGGAGCTGCCCGGTGTCCGCGTCCTCGCCGAACTTGAAGCTCGGGTCCTCGTCGACGATGCGCCCGAGCGCCTCGAGGAGCGCCTCGCGCTCGGCCATCGAGGCCGCCTCGATGGCCTGCGAGATGACCGGTTCGTAGGCGCCGAGGCGCTCGAGCTCGATTGCGTGCGCGGGGTCGCAGAGCGTGTCGCCGGTGCGGGTCTCCTTGAGGCCGGTGACCGCGAAGAGCTGCCCGGCCCCGAGCGACGGCACGCCGCGCTTCTGGACCGCGTGCATGAGGAGCACACGCGAGACCTTCTCGAACTTCTTGCGGGTGGCGTTCCAGAGGCTGTCGCCCTCGGCGATGCGGCCGGAGTAGACGCGCACGAACACGTGGCGGCGCTTCTCGTCGAGGAGCGAGACCTTGAACGCGAGCGCGCAGAGCGGGCCCTTCTCGTCCGGCGGCCGCTCCTCGCGCTCGCCGCTCTTCGGGTTCGTCCCGGCGACGGGCGGGACGTCGAGCGGGGAGGGGAGCCAGGCGCAGGCGGCGTCGAGCACCTGCGGGATGCCGCGGTTCTTGAGGGCCGAGCCGCAGAGCAGCGGCACGAACCGGCCCGAGACGACGGCCCGGCGGATGGCGGCGTCCAGGTCGGCGGGTGCGACGGGGAGGTCCGCGAGCACCGCGTCCGCGACGGCGTCGTCCACGTCGGCGAGCCGCTCGACGAGCCCCTGCCGGGCGGCCTCGCCGTCCGGCGAGAGCCCGTCGGTCACCGTGAACGCGCGCGGGTCCTCGGGGTCCGAGAAGCGCAGCGCCCGGCGGTGCACGAGGTCCTCGAAGCCCTCGAACGTCGCCTCCGCGCCGATGGGGTGGTGCACGGGGGCGATGACGTGGTCCGGGAAGCGGCGGCGCATCGACGCGAGCGTCGCGGCGAAGTCTGCGCCGACCCGGTCCATCTTGTTCGCGAAGGCGATGCGGGGCACCCGCCAGCGGTCGGCCTGGCGCCAGACCGTCTCGCTCTGCGGCTCGACGCCGTGCGCGGCGTCGAACACCGCGACCGCGCCGTCGAGCACGCGCAGGCTCCGCTCCACCTCGATGGTGAAGTCGACGTGCCCGGGGGTGTCGATGAGGTGGAGCTCGTGGCCGGCCCACTCGAAGGTCGTGACCGCGGAGGTGATGGTGATGCCGCGCTCGCGCTCGAGCTCCATCCAGTCCATGACGGCCTGGCCGTCGTGGACCTCGCCCATCTTGTGCGTGCGGCCGGCGGTGAAGAGCAGGCGCTCGGTGAGCGTCGTCTTGCCGGCGTCGATGTGGGCCATGATGCCCAGGTTCCGGATCGCGCGGATGCGCCGGTCCGACGCCTGCGCCGCCTTCGCCTGGGTCTTCGACGGGGTCCCGGAGGGTTCTGACATGACCCCGCGAGTATACGGCTTGCCCCGGCGAGCGCCGGGGCAACGTATCCGCTACTTCGCGACCGGCTTGTGGAAGGCCTTGACCTCCTCGGCCGACGGGACCGAGTCGGGGGTCTGCTTCGGCTCCGGGGCGGCGGCGAGCACCGGCGCGGTCGGCTTGGTCGGAGCCGCGGAGACGGCGGCCGGCGGCGGGACGACCCGCAGGCGCTCGGACGCGGCCTCCTGCTTCGAGCAGGCGTTGACGGAGGCGACGGCGGCGAGGATGACGACGGGGGCGAGGGGGACGTAGAAGCGCATCGGGTGTTCCTTTCCGGGAGGGGTCGGGCTCCCTGGTCACTCCCCTCCTTTGCAGCCGCCGTGCCTGCGCGCGAAGGGCTGCGGCACAGCGGTTTCGAGCGGGCGTGGACGCCTGGACACGCCCGCCCTGGCCCGCGGGACACGCCCCGGCCCCTGACGTTCCGCTCGCGCCCGGGCCCGGGATGCGGTCGAATCGGGGGCGTGTTCATCGTCCTCTCGAAGGTGCTCGATCTCGCGGTCGCGCCGATCACGTGGGCGCTCGTCCTCCTCCTCCTCGCCGGGGTGCTCCGCAACCGCGGCGCGAAGGGCCTCCTGGCGGGCGTCCTCGCGTTCGCCGTCCTCTACGCCTTCTCGACGGGCACCGTGGCGGGGAAGCTCTCGGCGCTCGCCGAGCGAGGCGTGGTCTCGACGGCGCGGCCCGGGGTCGTCTACGACGCGGCGCTCGTGCTCGGGGGCGCGCTCGACGGCGCGGCCACCGCGGTGTCCGGTCAGACCGAGATCGGCGACCCCGTCGAGCGGCTGACGACGGCGCTCGAGCTCTGGCGGCAGGGGCGGGTGAGGAAGCTCCTCCTGGTGGGGGGCGACATCAACCCGATCCCGGGGCTGCCCTCCGACGCGCGGAGGGTCGAGGCCCTCCTCGTCGCCTGGGGCGTGCCCGCCGACCGGATCCTCGTCGAGGAGCGGAGCCGGAACACCCGGGAGAACGCCATCGAGGCCGCCCGGATCGTCGCCGAACAGCAGCTCACGAACCTGCTCCTCGTGACGAGCGCGTGGCACATGCCCCGGGCCGTGGGCTGCTTCAAGGCGGTCGGGCTCTCGCCGGACGTCCTGCCCGTGGATCACCGGGCGTCGGGGGTGCTCGGCTACGCGTTCGTCCCCCGGGCCGACGCCCTGAACGCGAGCACCGCGGCGCTGCGCGAGCTCACCGGCCGGGTGGTCTACTGGGTGATGGGCTACACGCGCTGACTGTGCTTCCGGGGGGCTCGGCGCCCCCCGCCCCATGGAGCAAAGCTCCATGGGGCCCCACCCCGGCAGCATCACCGGCGCGCGGCGGCGTGGACGGCGCAGGCCGCGCCCTTCACGACCTCCGCCATGCGCGCGTAGTCGAGCGTGTCGGCGGCGTCGAGCGGCGTGTGGTAGCGCGGGTTCCGGAAGAACGCGGTGTCGGTGATCATCACCGCCGGGAACCCGGCGTCCCAGTAGGACCGGTGATCCGAGAAGTCCACGCCGGTCACGAAGCGCGGCGCGGTCAGGGTCTCGACCGGCAGCGCCGCCCCCTCGCGCATCGCGCGCGCGGTCGCGCGGACGTCGCCGCCCTGGCCCCACTTCCCCACGACCGCCACGAAGTTCCCGCGTGACGGGTAGAACCAGCCGATCACGGCCGGGTAGTCCTGGCTGTCCTCCGCGTCGGAGAAGGCGCCGATCATCTCGAGGGAGATCATGAGCCGCACCGGCACGCCGGCCCCGGCGAGCGCGCGGGCGTGGACGGCGCTGCCCATGTTCGGGGTGCGGAAGTTCGGCGGCTCCTCCAGCGTGTAGGCGACGAGGTCGACGCCCACCGGCGGCGGGGACGCGCGCAGCAGGCGCGCGAGCTCGAGGAGCCCGGCGACCCCGCTCGCGTCGTCGTCCGCGCCGGGCTGGTCCCCGGCGGAGTCGTAGTGCGCGCCGACCACGATGCGCTCGCCGCCCGCGGGGCCGACCGAGGCGACGACGTTCCGGTACTGCCGGCCGCCCACGAGGAAGGTCTGCTCGACGGGCTCGAGGCCCCGCGCCCGCAGCGCGCCGGCGACGAAGGCCGCGGCGCGATCGAGGTTCTCGGGGTGGGCGAAGTCCCGCGGCGCGAAGCGGGTCGTGAGCGCCTCGACGAGGCCGGAGAGCTCGGCCGGGTCCACCGCGCCGCCGCGGCAGGCCTCGAGGGCCGCGGGGTGCGGCCGCGCGCCGGCGCAGGCCGAGAGGCACGCGGCGAGGCACGCGGCGAGGCGGGCCGGGCGGTTCACCGGTTCCCCATGAGCGGGTGGAGGTGCTGCACCGGGCCGCGCCCCTTGCCGACGTTGTAGGACCGGCGGAGCCCCTCCACGAGGTAGTCCTTCGCGCCGCGGACGGCCGCCTCGAGCGGCGTGCCGAGCGCGAGCCGGGCGCAGATCGCCGCCGAGAGCGTGCAGCCGGTCCCGTGGACGTTGCGGGTGTCGACCCGCGGTCCGGGGATCTCGACCAGGGTCCGGCCGTCGAACAGCACGTCCACCGTCTCGCCGGGGAGCGCGCCGCCCTTCACGAGCACGGCCGCCGCGCCCATGCCGTGGAGCGCCCGGGCCGCCTCGCGCATCGAGGCGAGGTCCTCGACCCGCCGTCCCACGAGCGCGGCTGCCTCGTGCAGGTTCGGCGTCACGAGCGCCGCGAGGGGGAACAGCCTCGCCACGTAGGCGGCCTGGGCCGCGGGATCGATGAGCCGGTCCCCGCTCTTCGCGACCATCACCGGGTCGACGACGAGCGGCCCGAGCCGCAGGCGCCGGGCGGCGTCGGCCACGACCTCGACCACCGCCGCGGTCCCGAGCATGCCGGTCTTGGTCGCCCCCACCGGCATGTCGGTCGCGACCGCCTCGATCTGCGCGGCCACGAGGCCCGGCTCGATGGGGGCCCACCCGGTGACCCCCACCGAGTTCTGGGCGGTCACCGCGGTGACGGCGGACGTCCCGTGAACGAGGTGCGCAGCGAACGTGCGGAGGTCTGCCTGGATCCCGGCACCTCCCCCGGAGTCGGATCCGGCGATCGTGAGGGCGACGCGCATGCCGATCTACTAACATCGTGGGTTCGATGACGCGACGCCTGCTCTGCCTGCACGGGCACTTCTACCAGCCGCCCCGCGAGAACCCCTGGATCGACGAGATCGAGGTCCAGGACTCCGCCGGCGACTTCCACGACTGGAACGCCCGGATCACGGTCGAGTGCTACGCGCCGAACGGCGCCGCGCGCCTCAAGTCCGGCCAGGACCGCATCGTCGACATCGTCAACAACTACGATCACCTCTCGTTCAACTTCGGCCCGACGCTCTTCGCGTGGCTGGAGCGCCACCGGCCGGACGTCTACCAGCGCATCCTCGCCGCCGACCAGCTCGCGCTCTCGCGGACCGGGCACGGCAACGCCATCGCCCAGGGCTACGGCCACTCGATCCTCCCGCTCGACTCGCCCCGCGACCGGCTCACGCAGATCCGGTGGGGCGTCGCCGACTTCCGGCGCCGCTTCGGGCGCGCGCCGGAGGGGTTCTGGCTGCCGGAGTGCGCGGCCGACTCGCCGACCCTCGAGGCGCTCGCCGGGGAGGGCATCCGCTTCACGGTGCTCTCTCCCTGGCAGGCGCGCCGGGTGAAGCCGCCGGGCGGCGACTGGCAGGACGCGGCCGGGGCGCGCTTCGACCCGACCCGGCCGTACCGGGTGCGGGCCGGCGGCCGGGAGCTCGTGGTCTTCTTCTACGACGGGCACATCGCCCGCGATCTCGCCTTCGGCGAGACGCTCGCCTCGGGCGAGCGCCTGGTCTCGCGCCTCGAGGGCGGCTTCGACGCGCGCCGCGGGCACGACGAGGTGCTGGTGGTCGCGCTCGACGGCGAGACGCTCGGCCACCACCGCAAGGGCGGCGACGAAGGGCTCGCGGCGGGCCTGCGCCAGCTCGAGCGCACCTCGGGCATCGAGGTGGTGGGCCTCGCCCAGGCCCTGACGGCGGTGCCGGTCGAGTGGGAGGCGGAGATCTTCGAGGGCTCCTCCTGGAGCTGCGCGCACGGCATCGAGCGGTGGCGGAGCAACTGCGGCTGCGAGGTCGGCGGCCGCCCGGGCTGGAGCCAGGCCTGGCGCGGGCCGCTCCGCGACGCGCTCGCGGGCCTGCGCGACGAGGTCGCCGCGCTGTACGAGCGCGAGGCGGCGGGGCTCCTCGCCGATCCCTGGGGCGCGCGCGACCGCTACGCCGAGGTGGTGCTCGACCCCGCGCGGCGGGAGGCGGACCGCTTCCTCGCGCGCGAGGCGGGGAGGGCGCTCTCGCGGGAGGAGCGGGTGAAGGCGCTGCGGCTCCTCGAGCTGCAACGCCACGCGCTCCTCATGTTCACGAGCTGCGGCTGGTTCTTCGCCGAGATCTCCGGGATCGAGACCGCCCAGGTGCTGAAGTACGCCGCGCGGGCCCTGCAGCTCGCCGGCGAGCTCGGCGCGACGGGGCTCGCCGAGCGGTTCGAGGAGGCGCTGAGGCGCGCGCCCTCCAACGTGCCGGAGATCGGCGACGGCGGCGAGGTCTGGCGGCGGCTCGTGAGGCCGAGCGTGGTGACGCTCGAGGGCGTCGGCGCGCACCTCGCCATCACCTCGGTGGTCCGCGACACGCCGGGCGAGGGCTCGGTGTTCTGCTACGGGTACCGGCTCGAGAACCGCCGCTCGGTGAAGGCGGGCCCCATCGGGCTCGCGCTCGCGCGCGTGCGGCTCGAGAGCCGCTTCACCGGCGAGGTGCTCGACGCGCTCTGCGCGGTGCTCCACTTCGGCGCCGCCGACTTCCGCTGCGGGCTCCTGCCGTACCCGGGGCCGGCGCGCCACGCCGAGATCGAGGCCGCGCTCGTCGACGGCGTCGCGCAGCTCTCGCTCGCCCAGCTCCTGCGTCAGGTGGACCGCTTCTTCCCCGGCAAGGACTACGAGCTGCGGGACCTCTTCCTCGACGAGCGCCGCCGCGTGGCGGAGCTGCTCCTCGCCGGCACGATGCGCCGGCACGAGGCGCACCACCTCGAGATCTTCGAGGACCACCGGCGCCTCATGGAGTTCCTGCGCGAGATCGACTCGCCGATCCCGCCGCCGCTGCGCGTGTCGGCCGACGTGACGCTCACGCACCGGCTGCTCGAGGTGATCAACCGCGCGCTCGCCGGCCACGTCGAGGTCGCGGAGGCCGAGCGCGCGCTCGTGCAGGCCGTCGAGCTCGCGCGCAAGCTGGGCGCCCACCTCCACCTCGTGCCGGTGCGGCGCGACGCGGAGCTGCTCGTGAACCGGCGCATGGAGGCGCTCGTCCAGGGGCGCTCGCCGGGGGCCCGGGCGGAGGAGCTCGTGGGCGTCCTCGACCTCGCGGCGAAGCTCGGGCTCTGGCTCGAATCTCTGGTCGGCGCAGAACCGGCTGTGGGACTGGACGGGGGCGGGGGCGGTGACCCTCGACGTCGAGACGCTGCGCAAGCTCGCGCGGCGGCTCTGGTTCGACGAGAAGACGCTCCTCCTCCGGTCGGGGTACGACCCGGACACCGGCGGGCGCTGAATCCCCTCGACATGTCTGGGTGACGCGCTGCGCCGCTCACGAATGGGTGCGCCGTCCCGCGCGGGCTGCGCTAGCATGCGGAGTCCACCCGCCGTCCCATCGGTCGTCTCGCTCGCCGCGCGGCGACCTGCAGCCTTCGCTCCCCGAGGTGCTCGCAATGGCAGAGGCCCCCGAGAAGTTCGACCTGACCGAGGCGCAGCGCGCGGCCATCGACGCGCTCTCCAAGGACGAGAACACGATCCCGGCGCCGGTCTGGCTCGCGCAGCAGGCGCACATCCAGAACGACGCGATCGAGCGCGCCCACGCGTCCCAGGATCTCGACGGGTTCTGGGCCGAGAAGGCGAAGCTCGTCGAGTGGATGAAGCCGTTCTCGAAGGTGATGCAGTTCGAGCCGCCGAACCACCAGTGGTTCCTCGGCGGCAAGCTCAACGCCACGGTCTCCTGCATCGACCGCCACGTCTTCGGCCCGCGCCGCCTCAAGGCCGCGCTGATCTGGGTCGGCGAGGACGGCGAGGAGCACACCTACACGTACAACCGGCTCTACCGCGAGGTGAACCGCTTCGCGAACGCGCTCAAGAAGCTGGGCGTGAAGAAGGGCGACCGCGTCGTCATCTACATGCCGCTCACGCCGGAGGGCATCATCTCGATGCTCGCGTGCGCGCGCATCGGCGCGATCCACTCGGTGGTCTTCGCCGGCATGGGCACCCAGGCGCTCCGCAGCCGCCTCGAGGACTCGCAGTCGAAGGTCATCATCTGCTCCGACTACGCCTACCGCCGCGGCAAGAAGCTCGCGCTGAAGCCGACGATCGACGAGGCGGTCCGCGACCTCGTGTTCGTCGAGCACGTCATCGTGCACCGCCGCGGCTCCCGCCCCGGCGATCCGCCGTTCCAGTTCGAGTCCGAGCGCGAGCACGACTTCTACGACGTGCAGGACGGCCACGCAATCCACTGCCCGCCGGAGGAGATGGACGCGGAGGACCCGCTCTTCATCCTCTACACGTCCGGCACCACCGGGAAGCCGAAGGGCGTCGTGCACGCGACCGGCGGCTACCTGGTCGGCACGACCTACCTGGCGCGCGCCTTCTACCAGATCGGCGAGAACGACATCTACTGGTCGACCTCCGACATCGGCTGGATCGTCGGCCACTCGTTCATCGTCTACGGCCCGCTCTCGGTCGGCGCGACGGTGTTCTGCCGCGAGGGCGTGCCGGACTACCCGTCGCCGGACGTCACCTGGGAGCTCGTCGAGCGGTACGGCGTGAACGTGATGTTCACCGCGCCCACCGCGGTCCGCATGTGGATGAGCCACGGCGGCGACGCCCCGGCCCGCTACGACCTGAAGCGCCTGCGCCTCGTGGCCTGCGCCGGCGAGCCGCTCAACCCGGAGGCGCACCACTGGGCGCAGAAGCACCTCGTCGGCCAGTCGGGCGGCATGGTGGTCGACAACTGGTGGCAGACCGAGATCGCCGCGCCGGTGCTCGGCACCCAGCCCACGTTCGACGCGCGGCCGGGCAAGGTCGGCAAGCCCATGCCCGGCGCCGACGTCGCGGTCGTCGATCCGACCGGGAAGCCGGTGCCCGACGGGCTCGGCGGCCTGCTCGTGATCCGCAAGCCCCTGCCGTACATGCTCCGGACGATCTGGGGCGACCACAAGCGCTACGAGCACTACTGGAAGCAGATCCCGGGGTTCTACTCGGCGGGTGACATCGCGGTGAAGGACAAGGACGGCTACTTCGCCGTGCTGGGCCGCGCCGACGACGTGATGAACGTGGCCGGCCACCGCATCGGCACGGCAGACGTCGAGTCCTCGCTGCTCCGCCACTCGGCGGTCGCGGAGTCCGCGGTCGTCGGCCTGCCGGATCAGCTCAAGGGCGAGAAGATCAAGGCGTTCGTGGTGCTCAAGGCCAACGTGCCGCAGGGCCCGGCCCTCATCGCCTCGCTCAAGGACCACGTCCGCCAGGACCTCGGCCCGATCGCGACGCCGTCCGACATCGAGATCCGCAAGACCCTCCCGAAGACCCGGTCCGGGAAGATCATGCGCCGGTACCTGAAGGCCATCGAGATGGGGGAGGATCCGGGCGACGTGTCGACGATGGCCGATTAGCCACGGCGGCGGTAGCCTGCGTGCATGCCCACGCAGGCCGACGCGCTCCTCGACGCCCTCCGCGCGGTGGCGGTGCCCGCGCGCGCGGAGGGCGAGAAGCGGTACCTCAGGTCCTCCCGGATCCACCTCGGCGCCTCGATGCCCGCGATCCGGAAGGTCGCCCGCACGCACCGGAGGGCGCACCCGGACCTCCCGCGCGCGGCGCTGCTCGCGCTCTGCGACGACCTCTGGGCGCGCGGGATCCACGAGGGGTGCATGCTCGCCGTGGAGCTCCTCGACGCCCACCAGGACACCCTCGCCGCCGCGGACCTCGCGGTCCTCGAGCGCTACCTCCGGGACGCGCACACCTGGGCGATCGTCGACAGCCTCGCGGCGAGCGTGGCGGGCCCGCTCGTGGAGCGCTTCCCGCGGCTCGAGCGCACGCTCGATCGCTGGGCCCGGGACGAGGACTTCTGGATCCGCCGCTCGGCGCTGCTCGCGTTCCTCCTCGCGCTGCGCGAGGGGAGGGGCGACCTCGCCCGCTTCGGCCGGCTCGCGGAGCCGATGCTCGAGGAGCGCGAGTTCTTCATCCGGAAGGCCATCGGCTGGGTCCTGCGCGACACCTCCCGGCGCCGTCCGCGCGAGGTCGCGGCCTGGCTGCTCCCGCGCGCGGCGCGCGCGTCGGGCCTGACCGTGCGCGAGGCCACGAAGCACCTCCCGCCGCGTGACCGGGCGGCGATCCTGAAGGCGCACGCCGGCGCGGCCGCGGTCAGGCGGCCGCGGACTCGAGCGGCAGCGCGACCCTGAACGTCGCGCCCTCGCCCTCGCGGCTCTCGACGCTGAGGGTCCCGCCGTGCGCCTCCACCGCGCGCCGCGCAATCCACAGCCCGAGCCCGAGCCCGCCGTAGCTCCGGCGGGAGACCGCGCGCGTGAACCGGTCGAAGATCCGGGCCTGGTCCTCGAGCGCGATGCCGATGCCCTCGTCACGGACGGTCATCCGGACCTCTCCGGGCAGGGCCTCCAGCCGCAGCTCCACCGGCCGGCCGCGCCCGAACTTCACCGCGTTCGCGAGGAGGTTCTCGAGGACCTGTCCGATGCGCGCCCGGTCGAAGGCGCCGTGCACCGGGGCCGGCGCGTACAGCGCGATCTCGGCGCCGGGCGTCCCCTGGAACGCGTCCACCACGTCGCGGGCGACCTCCCGCAGGTCCACCGGCTCGCGCTCGAGGTGGAACGGCTCGCGGTGCTGGCGGGAGACGTCGAGGAGGGACGCCACCAGGCGGTCGAGGCGGCCCACCGAGCGATCCATGCGCTCGAGCCAGCCGGACGGGAGCCCGGCCTGGTCCGCCTCGGGGCGGAGGCGGGCGCGATCCACCTGCAGGCGCAGCGCGGAGAGCGGCGTGCGGAGCTCGTGCGAGGCGACGTCGATGAGCTCGTCCCGGGCCGCGAGCGCGTGGCGGAGCTCCGCCTCGAGCGCGAGGTTCGCGAGCGCCGTCGACGAGAGGGCCGCGAGCGCCTCGAGGAGCTGCACCTCGCGCGCCGTGGGCTGCCGGCGCACCGCCCAGTACGCGCCGATGGCGGCCACCGGCGCCTCGGGCCGGACCGGCACCATGACCAGGCTCCGCACGAAGGTGGGCCGGTAGAGATCGTGGGGGACCCGGTCGTCCGCGAACACGTCCGGGATCACCACGGGGGTCGCGTGGAGCATCGCCCAGCCGGACACGCAGGCGTCCACCGGGAACCGGCGCCCCTTCCAGAGCGGCGCGATGGCGTCCTCGTCGGCGTAGTGGACGGACCCGCCCTCGCGCAGGACGAAGGTGACGCCGTCCGCCCCGAGGAGGGCGCGGGCGCTCCGCCGCACGATCTCGGTGAGGCGCTCGAGCTCGTGCGCTCCCGCGATGCCGGCGGCGGCCTCGAGCAGGATCGCGCCGGCGGGGTCTCCAGGAAGCAGCTCCTCGGCCGAGACGTAGGTCACGCCTGGAGCGTAGCGCGAGGCTGGATCGGCGGCCTTCCCTCGACCGGGTGGCACCCCGATCGAGCGGCGTCGGGAGCCCTGCGCTCCAGGGGAGACGTACGATCCGTCAACGCCGGCGGGCGACGAGCTCCATCTCGATCCGCGCCCTGAGGGGCAGGGCCGCGACCCCGACGGTCGTGCGGGCAGGGTAGGGTTCGGCGAAGCGGCGCGCGTACGCCGCGTTCAGCTCGGCGAAGTCGGCCATGTCGACGAGGTAGACGTTCACCTTCACCACGTCCTCGGGGCCGAGGCCGTCCGCCGCGAGCACGGCAAACAGGTTCGTGAGGCACTGGTCGGCCTGCGACCCGACGCCGCCCTCCCGGAGGCGGCCGGTGGCGGGGTCGACCGGCGTCTGGCCGGAGAGGAAGACGAGCTCACCGGCGCGCACGCCGTGCGAGTAGGGGCCGACCCGGGCGGCGCCGGGAGCGGTGAGGGCTTCGCGGGGCATGCGACGAGGATGCACGTGGGCGGGCCGGGGGTGGTCGGGTACTGTGGGGCGCATGCGCAACCTCGTGCTCTTCGCGAACGGGTTCGGCTGAGGGCCGGTGGCGGGCCTCGGCTGAGGCTCCGTCCTCGCGCCCGTGCTGGCGCGACTCTCCGCCGTGACCGGTGTCGGCGCCGCCCGGGTCGAGGCCACCGGGAGGTTCTTCTGGCTCGAGCTCGTGGCCGGAGCCGACCCGGGCCGGGTCGCGCCCGAGGCGGTCGAGGTGCTCGCCGGGCGGGCGCGCATCCTCCCGCCCGACGAGGCCCTGGCGCAGCTCTCGGGGCGCGAGCTCGGCGACCCCTGGCTCCGGGCGGGCGAGGTCCAGCTCATCTCGCTCGTGGAGGCGCGGGTGCTGTCGGTCCGCATCTCGGGCGAGGCAGCCCGCCGCACCGGGGCGGACGCCGACGAGCGCGAGGCCGTCGCGGAGGCGATCCGCGCCGGGCTCTTCCGCGCGATGGAGCGGGCCCACGCCGAGGGTGGCCGCGCGAGCAGCGGGTGGATCTACGAGGCCTGGCCCGCGATCGCCGCCGAGGCCGTGTCGCGCTGCCGGGAGCGGCTCCGGCCCGAGATCGCGCTCGGCGTCGCCGAGGTGCTGCCGGGGCTCCTCACCCGGTAGCCCGCGGCGCTTCCCCGCACCGCCGCGCTTGCCCACCGGCCCATGGCGAGGGTAGCTTCGGAGCGCTTGGATCCCCCCGTGACCCCTGCGGATCGCATCGCCGCGCGGCTCTCGGCTTACCTCGGCCCGAACACCGCGCGGACGGCCGTCCGTTCGTTCGCGGATCGTGCGCTCGGGCAGAAGCCTGAGGCCGTCGTGAGCGCCGACGCTCCGCGGCTGGTCGAGGCGCTCCGTCCGATGCTGCGGACGCTGCTCGGCGCCACGGCCGCGGACCGCGTGGTGGCCGAGCTGCTCGAGGATCTCCGGTGAGCGGGGGTACGCGAGGCCTGTCCCGTGTGCGCGGGATGCGCGCGACCGCCGCCGCGGGCGCCGGGTCGGCGGGCACGATCTGATATGTTCGCGCCGGGATATGCCCGCGTTCGACCTCGATCAGGCCATCGTCGACCTCGTCTCGCGCGGCGCCGTGAAGGTGCCGCCGTACCCCGCCGTCGCGTTCCGCATCGAGGCGCTCCTGCGCACGGGCGACTACGGCGTGGACGACCTCGCCCGCCTCGTCTCGTCCGACCAGGTGCTCGCGGCGGACGTGCTCCGCTGCGCCAACTCCGCCGTCTACTCGCGCGGCTCGACCTCCACCTCCGTGAAGCAGGCGGTGGCCCGGGTCGGGGCGAAGGACGTCGCGAAGCTCGCGCTCGCCTCCGGGCTCGGGGCGCACGCGACCGCCGCCGGCAAGCTCGCGAGCCTGCGGCGCCGGGCCTGGCTCGACGCGCTCGCCTCCGGGCTCCTCGCCCAGGCCATCGCGCCGAAGCGCAAGCTCGCGCCGGACGTCGCCTTCGCGGCGGGGCTCCTGCACGACTTCGGGCGGGTGGTGGCGATCGCCTGCATCGAGGAGATCGTCGAGCGCGTCCCCGACCTCCCGCCGCGGACCGAGAAGGAGTGGGACGCGGTGGTCGACCGCTACCACGTCGAGCTCGGCATCGTGATGGCGGCCCGCTGGGATCTGCCGCCGCTCCTCGCCGACGTCATCTCGCTCCACCACGGGGACTCCGCGGCCGCGGCCGACGCCGCCCTGGTCGATCTCGTCGCCGCGACCGACCAGGTCGTCGCGCTCCTCGGCGACCGCGTGGCGCTCCCGGCCGAGGACCTCGGGCTCGCGTCGCTGCTCGCCTCCGCGGAGCACGACGTGGTCGTGGCCGCGCTGCACGGCCTGCCGGCGTTCGTCGCGTCGTTCGAGTCGGCCGAGGCGTGGAGCGCGCCCGCCGAGACGATGGTCGCGCACGAGGCCCCGGTCCGCCGCGAGGCCCCGGCCCCGCCCTCGTACCCGGTGACGCTCGCCCTCGGCGGCCGCGAGCAGCCCTACCGCATCCTCGGCGTCGCCTCGACGCACATCATGCTCTCCGGGGCGACCACCGCGCCCGAGAACATGCTCCTCCACATGAAGGTCGGCTGCAGCCCGCCGCTCGAGGGCTTCGCGAGCGTGAAGCTCTCCTGGCCCGAGGGCGACGGCGCGACCCTGCTCGTGCAGCCGTACGCCCTGACCGGCGAGGCGCTCCGGCGCTGGAAGGCGCTCGTCGCGGAGGGCGAGGCCGCGTGACCCCGGGGGGCGCCAGCGCCGCGGAGTTCGGCAGCGAGACCGACCTCGACACGGCGATGGCCGACCTCGTCTCGCGCGACGCGGTCGAGCTGCCCCCTTACCCGGCCGTCGCGCTCCGCATCGCGCGCCTCGTGCGCGGCGGCGACTACGGCCTCGACGAGCTCGCCCGGCTCGTCGGCACCGACCAGGCCCTCGCCGCCGAGCTCCTGCGCGTCGCGAACTCGTCCCTCTACCAGCGGGGCACCCCGGTCGCCTCCCTCCCGGCGGCGGCCGCGCGGATCGGCGCCGAGGAGCTCTCGCGCCTGGGGCTCGCGCTCGGGCTCGGGCCTTTCGCCGGGGCGAAGGGGCCGCTCGCGCCGCTCCGGCGGCGGGCCTGGCACGACGCGCTCGCCTCCGCCGTGATGTGCCGCGACCTCGCGCGGGTGCGCAAGGTGTCCGCCGACGACGCCTTCACCTGCGGGCTCCTGCACGACTTCGGCAAGATCGTCGCCATCGCGGCCATCGAGCGGATCGCCGCGGGGTCCCGGCCGGCGCGGGCCATGCCCGCCTCGTTCTGGGGCGCGGTGGTGGACCGCTACCACGTCGACATCGGCCAGGTCCTCGCGTCCCGCTGGCAGCTCCCGGAGGTGGTGGCCGAGGTGATCGCCCACCACCACGCCGCGCCGGACTCCGACGCCGCGAAGGTCGTGCGCGAGCCGGAGCTCCTCGAGCTCGTGCGGACGGTCGATCCGCTGGTGGGGCTCCTCTCGGAGCGCGCGTCGCTCGGGCCCGCCGAGGTGGCCGCGCTCACGAAGCTCTCCGAGGCCGACACCGACGCGCTCGAGCGCACGCTCCAGGCGCTGCCGTCGTTCGTGGCCTCGCTCGAGCAGCCCGCGCTCCCGGACGAGCACGGCTGGCTCGAGGGGCCGTCGCACGTGCCCACCCAGCCGGCGGGCGAGCGCCGGGTCTACCTGCACATCGGCGGCGGCGACTTCGAGGCGACCGGCTTCGGCCCGCACCAGCTGCACGCGCGCGGGACGGTGCCGCTGCCCGAGGGCATCCTCGTCGAGGTGGAGGCGCTCTCGCCGCGCCCCTTCACCTTCCACGCGCGGGTGCTGCTCTGCTGGGCCGAGGGCCCGCGCTTCGGCGTGGTGCTCATGCCGTTCGCGCTCTCCGGCCCCGCGCTGCTGCACTGGCGCGCCCTCGTGCCGTCGGGCGGCGACGCCTGACGCGCCGCGCGCCCGGCGGTCGGAGCGCGCCCGGCTCCAAGGCAGGTTGTTGAAGAAGGCCCGATCCAGGGTCCGCTCGCCCCGAGCGTAGCCGCCGCGAAGCGCCGGCGGAGACGAGGGGCGGCCGAGGCCGACTTCTCCAACAACCTGCTAAGGCTGCAGCTCGGTCGAGAAGACCGCGCCGCCCATCTGCGGGAGCACCGACGAGGTCTTCACCACCTTGCGCGTGGCGCGGTCGACCCAGACGGTCGTCGCGCCCGGCTCGCCCTCCGCGGAGGTGACCTCCACCTTCCAGGTCTGGAACCGCCCCGCCGGCACCTGGAGCTCCTCGGTGCCCGCGACCGCGAGCTTCTTCAGCTGCGGCTTCTGCTTCTGCACGTCGAAGTTGCGGTAGACGACGCTGTACCCCTCGGCGAGCGGGAGGTGCGCGAGCGAGTCCCACGCCGCCGAGCCGTCGGCGAAGAGCGGCCCGCCGGCGGCGGCGTCCACCGCCTTCGGCGGGCCACCCATGGCGACGGTCCCGGTGACCTTGCCGTCCTTGAACGCGAGGTCCATCGAGACCGGGCCCTGCTGCACCGTGCGCCGGAGCGGCTGGAGCGTGGCCTTGTCGACCACCACCACGTCCTTCGCCTCGCCCTGCGGGAGCTTCATCGCGTAGCTGACCGTGAACGTGGTCGGCTCCTCGGTGACGACGTTCACGCCGCTCACCGGCATCGACTGCTGCCCGGCCTGGATGGCGCCGGCGTACCGGTAGGTGCCGGCGGTGAGCCCGGCGACCGGCTTCGGCGCGCCGACCGCGCTGGCGTCCACGGCCTTCGCGAGGACCACCGTCTTCGGGTCCACGGTGAGCACCTTCAGGCGCTCGAGCGTCTCGGGCGTGCCGCCCTCCTGGAAGCGCCCGCCGACGTGCTTCGCGAGGAACGCCTCGGCCGCGGCGTACAGCGCGAGGTTGTTCACGGGACGCTGGAAGCCGTGGCCCTCGTCGGGCGCGAGGAGGTAGCCCACCGGGAACCCGCGGTCGCGCAGCGCGACGACGATCTGCTCCGACTCGGCCTTCTTCACGCGCGGGTCGTTCGCGCCCTGCACGACGAGGAGCGGCGTCTTGATGCGCGCGGCCGAGTTGAGCGGCGACTGGCGCTCGAGCTGCTTCTTCCCCTCGGGCGTGTTCGGGTTGCCCATCCGCTCGTGGAAGATCACGCGCCCCGACTCCCAGTAGGGCGGGATGGTCTCGAGGAGGGTGATGAGGTTCGAGGGCCCGACGATGGAGACCGCGGCCGCGTAGAGCTCGGGGGTGAACGCGACGCCGGCGAGCGTGGCGTAGCCGCCGTACGAGCCGCCCATGATCGCGACGCGCTTCGGGTCGGCGATGCCCTGGGCGACGAGCGCCTTCACGCCCCAGGTCAGGTCGTCCTGCATGAGGTCGCCCCACTGGCGGTTGCCGGCGTTCAGGAACTTCTTCCCGTAGCCGGTGGAGCCGCGGAAGTTGGGCTGCAGGACGGCGTACCCGCGGTTCGCGAGGAACTGGGGGAGGTTCCAGAAGGCGTAGCTCGTGCGCGCCCACGGGCCGCCGTGCGGGAGCAGCACGAGCGGGAGGTCCTTCGCGGGCACGCCCCGCGGCAACGTGAGGAAGGCGGGGATCGAGAGGCCGTCCGACGACGGGTACCGGATCGCCTTCGCCTCGGCCATGTCGGCGCGCGGCAGCTTCTCGCGCGAGACGTACTCGAGGGTGAGCTTCCGCGCCTTGCGGTCGAACAGGTAGACCGTGCCGGGGTCGGTGTCGCCGTAGGCGGACACGATCCAGCGCGCGTCGTCCCGGGTGGACGAGCCGAGGTTGAGCTCCTTCCCCGGGAGCTTCGCCTGCAGGAACTTGAAGTCGGCCTCGAAGGCCCGGTCGTGGAAGCGCCAGCGGGCCCGGTCGTCGTCGTAGACCGTCGCGACGAGCGCGTCCGTCTTCTCCGAGAAGATCGCCCGGCCGAAGTCCACCCGCTTCTCGGGATCCGACTCGACCAGCGTCTCCTTCCCGGTGGCCGGGTCGAGGAGCACGAGGCGCACGAGGTCCGGCTCGCCCTTGTTGGTCTCGAGGTACAGGCGGCGGTCGCCCGGCTCGAAGCGGACCGGCCCGCAGCTCTCGAACACCGTGCACGTGTACAGGGGGGTGAGGGCGTCGCCGTCGACCTTCAGCACCTCGGTGTCGCCCCGCTCGGTGGTCCGCTCGGCGAGCCGCAGCGCGCCGGCGTTGTCGAAGACCCAGCCCGCGATCCGCTCGGTGTTCTTGCGGACGAGGGTGCGCTTCCCGGTCGAGATGTCCACCCGGTAGAGGTCGTGCCAGGCCGGGTCGCGGTCGTTGAGGCCCACCCAGAGGACGTCGGGGGACCGCTTCGGGAGGTCGTAGACGATCGCGCGCGCGCCCTTCGCGTCGGTGAGGTTCCGCGCGGGCGGCGCCTCCTTGCCGGGCTCCGCGGCCGCGGCCGGGTCCACCGCCCAGACGTTGTAGTTCTCGTCGCCGTCGTGGTCCTGGACGAAGAGGATTCTGCTTGCCGTCCCGCGTCCAGAAGAAGCCCGGGATCGGCCGCTTCGGGTCGGCGGTCACGAGCCGGCCCTTCTCGTAGGGTTCGCCCACCTTCTTGACCCAGACGTTCCGCACGTCCTTCCACGGCTTCAGGAAGGCGATGTACTTCCCGTCCGGCGAGAGCGTCGCGCCGGCGATCTCCGGGTTGCCGAAGAAGATCTCGCGGTCGAGGAGCGGGGGCAGCTCGGCGTGTGCGAGTGCGGGAACGAACAGCAGGGCCGCGAGCGCGAGCGCGACGGGACGCAGCCGGGCGGACGAAGACGGGGCCATGGAACCTCCTTGCGGGGGGTCGAGGTGCGCCGCCTGTATAAGGCCGTGCGCCGCGAGGCGCCCGCCCCGTCAGGTCCGCCCGCGACCAGCCCGCACGCTGACGATCACGAGCCACGCGAGCCAGAGCGGTCCCGAGATCGCGAGCAGGTCCGCCCAGGCGTCCGCCCGCCACTGCAGGAACACCGGCAGGCTCGCGAGCCCGGCCGCGACGCCGAGGAGCCGGAGCCAGAGCGGCCAGCCCGACGCCCGGCCGAGGCCGGCGTTCACGGCGATGAGGCCGAGGCCGAGCAGCAGGTTGAACGCGGCGTCGAGGTGCAGCGTGACGGCGAGGAGCGCCTTCCCGACCGCGGCGCCGGCGGCGTCGGGCGGCGGGGCGACGAAGCCCGCGACCACCGCGGGTGTCACGCAGCCCGCGGCGTTGAGCAGCGCGCCGTACCCGACGAGCGCCCAGCCCGCGCGCGCGAGCGCCGGGCGCTCCGGGCGCGTCGCGGAGGTCATCACCGAGGCGAAGGCGGCGAGCGCGGCGAGCCCGAGGACGAACGACCACGCGGAGGCGAGCGTCGCGCCGGGGTGCGCGTGCGTGCCGGCGAGCCACGCGGCGACGTCGCCGGGGCGATAGGGGGAGGGGACCTCCCGCAGGAACCAGACGCCGAGCACGTTGCCAGCCACGGCGGCGAGGCCGAGGAGGAGGGCGGGCAGGTTCACGGGCGCCCCTCCGCCCCGGCGCGCGGCGCGCGCGGGAACCACGGCACGAACGCGCTCGTGCGCTCGACGTAGTCGCGGTAGGCGGGCCGCCGCTCGCCGATGTCCTGCTCGAGGAGGGCGACACCCGAGACGCGCAGGAGGAGCCAGGTCATCACCGCCGGCGAGACGAGCGTCCACGGCGCGCCCGCGGCGACGCCGAGGAGCCCGAACCCCCACCACAGGAGCGCGTCGCCGAAGTAGTTCGGGTGGCGCGTGTAGCGCCAGAGCCCGCGGTCCATCACCCTGCCGCGGTTCCCGGGCTCGGCCTTGAAGCGGTCGAGCTGCGCGTCGCCGATCGCCTCGAAGAGGAAGCCGGCGAGGAACACCACCGCGCCGAGGAGGTCGAGCGCGCCGAGCGGCGAGGCGGGTGCCGCGATCGCCGCCTGGAGCGGCAGCGAGACGAGGATGACGAGCGCGCCCTGCAAGAGGAACACGGTGCCGAGCGACACGAGGCCGAACCGATCGCCGTGGCGGGCGCGCATGGCCTGGTAGCGGCGGTCCTCGCCGTGTCCGGCGTTCCGGCGGTGGATGTGCCAGGTGAGCCGGAGCCCCCACAGCGTGACGAGCGCGAGCGCGAGGAGCGCGCGCGGGCGGGCGGGCTCGAGCGCCCCGGCGGCGAGGGCGGCGGCCCAGGCCGCGAGCACGAAGCCCGTGCCCCAGAAGGCGTCGACGATCGACGCATCCTTCAGGCGCAGCGACACGAACCACAGGACGAGCATCGCGGCCAGGATGAGCGCGGAAGAGGCGGCGAGGGCGATGGGGAGCCCGGTCATGGCGGGAGGGATGTACGGGGAGCCAGGCTGGAAATCATGGCCCGTCCAGGGTGCGTCCAATGGTTGTCCAGGGCCGGCTCCGGCGTTATGGAGCAGGCGTGAAGGCGTTCCTCAAGGCCCGGCTCGTCGACCCGATCGCCCGCCAGCTCACCCAGGGCGTGACGCCGGCCGCGCTCGCCCTGGCCCTCGCGCTCGGGCTCACGGTCGGCACGCTGCCGGTGCTCGGCCTCACGACCCTCGCGTGCGCGCTCGCCGCGGCGGCGCTCCGGCTCAACCAGCCCGCCATCCAGGTCGCGAACTACGCCGCGTACCCGCTCCAGCTCCTCCTCTACATCCCGTTCTTCCAGGCCGGCGCGTGGCTCTTCGGCGCGCCGCCGCTCGGCCTCACCGTCGAGGGTATCAAGGCGGAGCTCACCGCCGACCTGTGGGGGACGATGGGCAAGTACGCCTGGGCGAACGTCCGCGCGGTCGGCGCGTGGGCCACGGTCGCCGTCCCCGCGACGCTGCTCCTCTTCGCCGTCCTCCGGGCGCTCCTCGAGCGCCTCCCCGCCGTCCCCCGCACCCGGGAGCCCTGAGCCATGTCCCTCGTCCTCGATCTCGTGGAGCGCGGCCTCGTGCCCGACGCGCTCGTCCGCCTGGGCATCCGCCGCATCTGCCAGTCGCGCCTCGACGAGGAGGGGCGCGGCGAGCCCGACGCCTGGCAGGAGCGGGTGATGGCCTGGGTCGACGCCTGCCGCCACGGCCCGGTCGCCGTGCACACCGACGCCGCGAACGAGCAGCACTACGAGGTGCCGCCGGAGTTCTTCGAGAAGGTGCTCGGGCCCCGGCTCAAGTACTCGTGCGGCCTCTGGAGCGGCCCGGGCGCCGACCTCGCCTCCTCCGAGGACGCCATGCTCGCCCTCACCGTGCAGCGCGCGGGGCTCGAGGACGGGATGCGCATCCTCGAGCTCGGCTGCGGGTGGGGCTCGCTCACGCTCCACATGGCGGCGCTCCTTCCGGGGGCGCGGATCCTCGCGGTCTCGAACTCGCGCGACCAGCGGCGCTTCATCGAGGCGCGGGCGCGGGAGCGCGGGCTCGCGAACGTGGAGGTGCGCACCGCCGACGCCCGCTTCTTCGACACCGACGAGCGCTTCGACCGCGTGGTGTCGGTGGAGATGTTCGAGCACCTCCGGAACTACGAGGAGGTGATGGCCCGGGTGGCCCGCTGGCTCGTGCCGGGCGGCAAGCTCTTCGTCCACATCTTCACGCACCGCGACCACGCCTACCCGTACGAGGACCAGGGCCCCTCCGACTGGATGACCCGGAACTTCTTCACCGGCGGCCAGATGCCCTCCGACCACCTGCTCCTCTACTTCCAGCGGGACCTGCGCATCGGGCGCCACTGGCGCGTGCCGGGGCACCACTACCAGCGGACGAGCGAGGCGTGGCTCCGGAACCTCGACGCCGCCCGCGACGAGGTGCTCGCGCTCTTCGCCCGGACCTACGGCGAGGCCGAGGCGCCGCGGCGGCTCGCGATGTGGCGGATCTTCTTCATGGCCTGCGCCGAGATGTGGGGCTACCGGGGCGGGCGGGAGTGGATCGTCTCGCACTACCTCTTCGAGAAGCCGGCGGCGGCCACCGCGCGCGCCGAGCCGGGCCGGGACGCGGCCTGAGGGGGCCTCGAGGCAGCGGCCTCGCCCCGGCGGCGCAGGCGGTATGATGCCGGCCTCATGGCCGACCTCACCGCCGATCTGAGCCGCGCCGGCACCGAGGCGATCCGCGCCGGCTTCGAGGTGTTCATCGGCGAGCGCGGCCGCATCACCGCCCGGGCGCGGGAGCGCTTCGAGCGACGCGCCTGGTCCGAGGCCCAGGACGATGCCCGGGAGCGCCTCGACCTCGGGGAGCGGATCGTCAACGAGACCGTGGGCGCGGTCCGCGCCGAGCTCGGCGGGGCCGCCCACGACCGCGAGGTCTGGCGCCGGCTCAAGGACCGGTACCTCGCGGCGGTGGAGGGGCTCCCCGCGGCCGAGATCGCGCTCACCTTCTTCAACTCGGTCACCCGCCGCGTGTTCGCGACGGTCGGCGTCGATCGCGACATCGAGTTCCTCGCGATGGACGCGCCGGCGCCGCGCACGGCCTCCTTCCCGATCCGCACCTTCCGCCGGGAGGTGACGACCGACGCCCTCCTCCGGAAGATCCTGGAGGCGTTCGGCTTCGGGGTGCCCTACGAGGACCTCGCCCGCGATGCGCGGCTCGCCGCCATCGAGCTCGACGCCCACCTGCGCGAGCTCCGGGACGGGCAGCCCATCGACGCCGTCGAGATGGCCGGCCCGGTGTTCTTCCGCGGGAAGGGCGCCTACCTCGCCGGCCGGATCCGCCGCGGCCGGTTCACCACCCCGCTCGTCCTCGCGCTCGTCCACGGCGACCGCGGCATCGTGCTCGACGCCGCGCTCTTCACGCCCGAGGACGTGTCGATCGTCTTCAGCTTCACGCGGAGCTACTTCCACGTGGAGGCGCCCTCGCCCCGCGACCTCGTGGGCTTCCTGTCGTCGCTCCTGCCGCAGAAGCGCCGCTCCGAGCTCTACATCTCGATCGGCTTCGAGAAGCACGGCAAGACCGAGATGTACCGCGAGCTCGTGCGCCACCTCGAGGAGAGCGGCGACGCCTTCGTGCCCGCCCGCGGCGACCGCGGCCTCGTGATGACCGTGTTCACGCTCCCCGGGCTCGAGCTCGTCTTCAAGGTCATCAAGGACGTCTTCGCGCCGCCGAAGCAGACCACCCGGCGCGAGGTCATGGACAAGTACCGGCACGTCTTCCGCCACGACCGCGCCGGCCGCCTCGTCGACGCCCAGGAGTTCCGGGACCTCGAGTTCCCGCTCGCGCGCTTCTCGCCGGAGGTGCTCGAGGAGCTCCGCGGCCTCTGCGCGGGCTCGATCGAGGAGCGGGGCGGGCTCGTGCGCCTCAAGCACCTCTACGCCGAGCGCCGGCTCACGCCGCTCAACCTCTTCATCCGCGAGGCCGACGAGTGGACCGCGCGCCAGGCGGTGCTCGACTTCGGCCAGGCGCTCCGCGACCTCGCCGCGACGAACACCTTCCCCGGCGACCTCTTGCTCAAGAACTTCGGCGTGACCCGCAACCGGCGCGTCATCTTCTACGACTACGACGAGCTCGCCCGCGTGACCGAGTGCAACTTCCGCGACATGCCCACGGGTGGCGGCGGGCCCGGCGGGGGCGACGACGACGACCTCTACGGCTGGGGCGGCGCCTCGGAGCCGGCGTTCTACGTCGGCAAGGACGACGTCTTCCCGGAGGAGTTCCTGCCGTTCCTCGGGCTCCCCGGCCGGCTGCGCCAGGTGTTCCTCGAGGCGCACGGCGAGCTCCTCTCGGCCGGCTGGTGGCGGGGCATGCAGGAGCGGGTGCGGCTCGGCGAGATCGTCGACATCTACCCGTACCGGGAGCAGCAGCGGCTCCGGTACGCCTGGCCGGACGCGCCCGGAAGGCCGGAGGCCGCGTGAAGCCCGAGGTCACATGAAGCAGAAGAAGCCGCTCCCCGTCGACGCGCCCGCGGGCCCCTTCAACTCCGCCTTCGCGAAGCTGCGGGCAGAGCTCCCCGCGGGCTACACGCCGGCGGAGCCGCCCGCGCCCGAGCCCGCCGCGCCGCCGAAGGGCCCCGCCCGCGCGGTCGTGCGCCTCGAGCGGAAGGGCCGGGGCGGCAAGGAGGCGACCGTCGTCGAGAAGCTCGAGCTCCCGCCGAGGGTCCTCGAGGACTGGACCCACGAGGCGAAGCGCGCGCTCGGCTGCGGCGGCACCGTCGAGGGCGACGCGATCGCGCTGCAGGGCGATCAGCGCGACCGGATCGTGAAGTGGCTCGAGGCGAAGGGCGTGCGGAAGGTCGTGCGGGGGTAACGTGACCCGGCTCGCGCTCGGCCTGGTGGTGGTCGTGCTCGAGGTCGGGTGCGTCTCGGTCCGGACGGCTCGCGATCCGCGGGCTCCGGAGCTGATGGCCGGACCGCCGCGAGATCTGCCGAATTCAAGCGCGGGCCGCCCCTCGTCTCCGACGCCGCTGCGCGGCGTCTACGCTCGGGGCGTACGGTGGTCCCGGAGATCGGGCGCGTACGGTGGTCCCGGGATCGGGGGCGTACGGTGGTCCCGGAGAATCGGGGGCGTACGGTGGTCCCGGAGATCGGGTCGCCGGATGCGGGCAAGGCTCGGAGCCCTAGAGCGTCCCGTCGACCGTCCCGTCGCCCGGGGTCTTCATGGCGGAGGGATCGGGTCGTACGGTCCCGAGCGTGGCCTGCGAGCCTAGAACCCGCTCGCAGCGAACCACGCGCCGCCGCCGGAGGCCACGAAGACGATCGGGGCGATGCACGGGCTCGGGACGGTGATGGTCTCGGCGATCTCGACGTCGCCGGTGGGCGTCGCCGGGAAGGCGGCGGTGGAGACGTTCACGACCTGCGCCGCGCCGTCCACGATGGACTGGCACGAGAGGATCGCCTTCATGGTCGCGCTGGGGTTCGTGCCCGCCAGGCCGCGGTCCTTCGCCACCTGATCGTTCGGGTCGATGACGAGCCCCTCCGCCTTCACGCGGAACGTGCCGTCGCTCGAGAGCCGGGCCTCGATCTCGTCGAAGACCCACGGGAGCCCGCCGCCGGCGACCCCGCGGATCGCGTTCGTGGCGCCGGTGTACGGGCGCACGACGCCGGTGAAGCGCTCGGTCGAAAGGAGCTTTTTGGCGTGCTCGCGCTCGCCGGAGTCGCGGCTCGCGGCGCTGGCGGACGAGAGGGCGGGGTCGTCCTGCCCGCAGGCGGCGACGAGGGCGAGGGCGAAGAGGGCTGCGGGGATGCGTGCGTTCATGGGGAGGCCTCCGGAGGGCGCGGTCTCGCGCCCGGACGGGAGCGTTCACCCACGAGGCCGGCGCCGTGGGACGGGCCCGCCCCATGCGGTCACGCACCGGCGGTTCAGCGGGCCTGCTTCTTCAGGCGCAGCATCTCGAGGGCGAGCGCCTGGGGCCTCGGATCCCGAGGGCTCGCGCGCTGGGCGCGGCGGTAGGCCTCCTCGGCCTCGGCGTACAGGCCCTGGGCGCGCATGACCTCGCCCTGGAAGAAGGCGGCGTCGAAGCTCGCTGGCTCGGTGCGGACGATCTCGCCGAGCTCCCGGAGCGCGGCGGGCGCGTTGTGCTCGACGTCGACGAGGTAGCGTGCCCACGCGAGGTGGGCGCGGTGCGAGGCCCTCGGCTCGATGTCGGCCGCGTACTGGAAGAGGTCGACCGCGGCGCGCGGCTGGCCGGCCTGCAGCTTCCTGAGCCCCTCCTGGAACTGGCTGCCGGCGTCGAGGAGGTCGGTCTGGATCCGGAAGGCCTCCGCGGCGCCCTTCGGCTTCTGGCCGCGGGCCTTCTCGGCCGCGGCGGCGCGGCGCTTCCTCCACAGGCCGGCCTGCTCGGCGTCGGAGAGCGCGCCGTACGCGCGCGCGTGCGCGGCGAGGAGCCCCTCGGCCTTCTCGCGGAGGTCCGCGGAGGTGAAGCGCAGCGGGGCGAAGCGGTCGGCGAGGGCGAGGAACGCCCCGCGCAGCGCGGGGGCGGTCACGGCCTCGGGGACGCCGAGGAGGTCGAAGGGGTCCTTGCCCCGGTGCTCGAGCCAGCGCGCGGCGAGGTCGTTGCGCAGCTCCTCGGTCTCCTCCACGAGGACGGCCGTGGCCGTCGGGTCGGGCTCGGCGGCCGCGGGCGCCGGCGCGGCGGCGGCGGGCGCGGGCGAAACGGCGGGGGCGGCCGGCTCCGGCGCGGGCGCGGGCGGCGCCTCGCCGGGCGCGAGCGGCCGGACGATGCCGAGCACCGACAGCGCGTAGAGCCGCCGCTGGGTCTCCTCGGGGTCGAGCCCGGCCGCGGCGGGGAGCGCCTCGAAGGCCGGCCCGTCGCGCAGGAGCTTCACGAGCCTCGCCTCGCGGGACGAGAGCTTCAGGGAGGAGAGGTCGTGCCGCGGCCGCTCGGCGAGCGCCAGCCGCTGCCCCGGCCCGAGCTCGAGGCCGCCCGCCACGATCTCGAAGGGCAGGAACGTCGCGCAGCCGGTGAGGACGAGCTGCGCGGGGTTGACGCGCAGGGCGAGCTCCGCCGCCTCGGCTTCGCCGGAGAGCTTCCAGCGGGCGTCCACCCAGCGGAAGGCGTCGAGGATCTTGAGGGCCAGGTTCTGCTGCATGAGCCGGTAGAGCTCGAACGGCGCGACGAGCTTCCCGGCGACGAGCACCTCGCCCATCCGCCGGCCGGTGGCGGCGCTCTCCTGCAGCGCGCGCTGGTACGCGTCCTCGGCGAGCTTGCCCTTCTCGACGAGGAACCGCCCGAGCGTCTCGTGCAGGAGGTTCGAGCGGCACGCGACCGGCGAGCCGTCCTCGAACTGGATGCGCTTCTCGAGCGCGCGCACGCGCAGCTCGAGCGTGAGCGTGCGCTCCTCGGCGGCGATGGCGGCGAGCAGGACCGGGAGCGGGGTCTCGGCGATGGCGCCCTCGCGCGGGGCGAGGACCTGGGCGGGGGTCTTCTGCACGGGGCCGATCTTACCGAGCGCAGGGGAGCGGGTGGCGCTCGCGATCGCGCTCCCGTGAGGCGCACGCTCGCCGCCGCGGCGGGATTCCGCTCAACCGGACAGCTATCCGTTGCGATCCCGCCCGGGGCGTGCCACGCTTCGAGGTTCCATGTCCGACGACACGAAGATCCTGCTGCCCGAGCGCGAGATCCCGACGCACTGGTACAACATCGCGGCCGACCTGCCCGCGCCGCCGCAGCCGGTGCTGCACCCCGGCACGCTGAAGCCGGTGACCCCGCAGGACATGCTGCCGCTCTTCCCGCCGGGCCTGCTCGAGCAGGAGATGTCGGCGGAGCGCTCGATCCCCATCCCGGAGCCGGTGCGCGAGATCTACCGCCTGTGGCGCCCGAGCCCGCTCTTCCGCGCGAGGCGGCTCGAGGAGGCGCTCGGCACGCCCGCGAAGATCTACTTCAAGTACGAGGGCGTCTCGCCCGCCGGCTCGCACAAGCCGAACACCGCGGTGCCGCAGGCCTACTACAACAAGCTCGCCGGCACGAAGCGCATCGCCACCGAGACGGGCGCCGGCCAGTGGGGCACCTCGATGGCGCTCGCGTCCAAGATGTTCGGGCTCGAGTGCACCGTCTACATGGTGAAGGTGTCGTACGAGCAGAAGCCGTACCGGAAGATGATGATGCACCTGTGGGGCGCGGAGGTGATCCCGTCGCCCTCGCCGCGGACGAACGCCGGCCGCGGGATCCTCGCCCAGGATCCCTCGAGCCCGGGCTCGCTCGGCATCGCGATCTCGGAGGCGGTCGAGGACGCCGCGACCCACGAGGACACCCGCTACGCGCTCGGCTCGGTGCTGAACCACGTCTGCCTGCACCAGACCGTCATCGGCCTCGAGGCGAAGAAGCAGCTCGCGCTGGTGGGCGAGTACCCGGACGTCGTCATCGGCTGCCACGGCGGCGGCTCCAACTTCGCCGGCATCGCGTTCCCGTTCCTCGCCGACAAGGCGGCCGGGAAGCAGGTGCGCGTGGTCGCGGTCGAGCCGTCGAGCTGCCCGACGCTCACGAAGGGCGTCTACGACTTCGACTTCGGCGACACCGCCAAGATGGCGCCGGTCGTGAAGATGTACACGCTCGGCCACGACTTCATGCCGCCCGGCATCCACGCCGGCGGCCTGCGCTACCACGGCGCGTCGCCGCTCGTGTCGCTGCTCGTGAACCACAAGCTCGTCGAGCCGCGCGCCGTCGGGCAGGTCTCGTGCTTCGAGGCGGCGGTGCTGCTCTCGCAGACCATGGGCATCATCCCGGCGCCCGAGTCGAGCCACGCGATCCGCGGGGCCATCGACGAGGCCCTCGAGGCGAAGAAGGAGGGGAAGCCGCGCACCATCCTCTTCAACCTCTCCGGCCACGGCCACGTCGACATGGCGAGCTACGAGCAGTACTTCGAGGGCAAGCTCGAGGACTACGAGTACCCGGCCGACAAGGTGAAGGAGTCCCTGGCCAAGCTGCCCAAGGTCCCGGCCTGACCTTCGACGGCGCTCGAGGCGCCCGGGCTCAGCCCTTCAGCGCCTCGAGCTCCTGCCAGCGCGCGTAGAGCCGCTCGACCTCTGCGGTCGCGGCGTCGAGGTCGGCGCGCAGGGTGGCCACGGCGGCGCCGTCCTTCTTGTACGTCTCCGGGTCGGCGAGCGTGGCCTCGAGCGCGGTCTTCCGCTCCTCGGCGGCGAGGATGGCGGCCTCGATGCCGTCGAACTCGCGCTGCTCCTTGAAGGAGAGCTTGCCGGGCTTGCGCTTCGGAGGCGGCGCGTCCGGCCGTCCCTCGTCTCCGGCCCGCTGCGCGGGCCTACGCTCGGGACGAACGGCTTCCGGAGAGGCGTCGGCCCGGCGCTGCGCCTCCGCCTGGTCCTTCAGGGTCCGGTAGGTCTCGTAGTTCCCGGGCCAGCGGGTGGCCTTGCCGTCGCCCTCGATGGCGAGCACGGCGGTCGCGACCTTGTCGAGGAAGTAGCGGTCGTGCGTGACGAGCAGCACCGAGCCCTGGAACTCGAGGAGCAGCCGCTCGAGGACGTTGAGCGTGACGAGGTCGAGGTCGTTCGTGGGCTCGTCGAGGACGAGCACGTTCGCGCCCTCGAGGAAGAGCCGCGCGAGGAGCAGCCGGTTGCGCTCGCCGCCGGAGAGGGCCTTCACGGCCATCTTCTGCATCGAGGGCGGGAAGAGGAGGTCGTCGAGGTAGTCGCGCAGGATGACCTTGCGGCCCCCGATCTCGACGAAGTCCTCGCCGCCGTGCCCGCCGGGCGGCGAGCCGCCGGCGGCCTCGTACACGGTCTGGTCGGGATCGAGGAGCGCGCGCTGCTGGTCGTGGTAGGCGACCTTGGTGCGCTGCCCGGCGACGACGGTGCCCGCGTCGGGCGCGAGCTCGCCGAGGAGGATCCTGAGGAACGTCGTCTTCCCGGCGCCGTTCGGGCCGACGATGCCGACGCGCTCGCCGCGGCCGAGCGTGAAGTCGACGCCCTCGAGGATGGTGCGCGCCCCGAAGCGCTTCGCGACGCCCTTCGCCTCGAGCACGACGTGCGAGAGCCGGGGCGCCTCCACGAGCCGGAGCTCGGCGACCTTCGGGCGCTGGAAGCCCTTCTCGGCCAGCAGCTGCCGGGCCCGCTGGATGCGCGCCTTCGACTTCGTGCGCCGGGCCTCGACGCCGCGGCGCAGCCAGGCGACCTCCTGGGCGATCCAGCGCTGGCGCTTGTGCTCGGAGACCGCCGAGAGCTCCTCGGCCACGAGCTTCTGCTCGAGGTAGGCCTCGTAGTTGCCGGGCCAGCTCGTCACCCCGGCGCCGGGCGTGATTTCGACCATCCGGTCGACGAGGTCGTCGAGGAAGTAGCGGTCGTGCGTGACGAGGAGCAGCGCGCCCGGGAACCGGTCGATCTCCTCCTCGAGCCAGTCGACGGTGTCGGCGTCGAGGTGGTTCGTGGGCTCGTCGAGGAGCAGGAGGTCCGGGTGCGAGAGCAGGGCCCGGGCGATGGCGACCCGCTTCCGCGTCCCGCCGGAGAGCTCCGCCACCGGGCGGTCCCAGTCCTTCACGCCGAGCCGGTCGAGGAGCTGCCGCGCCTCGTGGGCGGTGTCCCAGCCCCCGAGGTGCTCGATGCGGTCGGAGAGCGCGGCGAGCTCGGCCAGCATCCGCGCGTGCTGCTCCTCCGGGTGGGAGCCCGCGAGCCGGGCCGCGAGCGCCTCGTGCGCGGCGAGGGCCTCCCGGAGCGGCGCCCGGGCGACCTCGAGCTCGGAGGCGACGGTCGCGCCCTCCGGGAACTCGGGCTCCTGGGGCAGGTAGGTGACCCGCGCCCCGCGGCGGAGCTGCACCTCGCCGCGGTCGGGCGGCGAGACGCGCGCGAGCATCCGCATGAGCGAGGACTTGCCCGAGCCGTTCACGCCCACGAGGCCGACGCGCTCGCCCTCCTCGAGGGTGAGGGTGAGCCCGTCGAAGACGGTGCGGCTCCCGAAGGAGAGGGACAGGCCGGCGGCGTGGAGGAGCGTCAAGGCGCCGCTTCATCGCAGACGGGCGGCCGGGGCGCAAGCCCGCGTTCCGCCTCGGGTCCGGACAGGGCCTTGCGCCTGGCTCAATGTCTAGCGTATGCAGACAACAGACAGGAGAGCCGCCCCGATGCCCACGCCCTTCGTCTTCTCGCTCGAGCCCGCCACCTGGGCCGCCCTCGTGGTGGCCGCCACGTGCGCCTTCGTGCTGCCGATCGCGGCGGCCTTCTTCTGGCGCCACCGCGCGGGCGCGTCCTGGCGCGCGGTCTGGGTGGGCGTCCTCGTCTACTTCGTGAGCCAGTTCGTGCTGCGGATCCCGTGGCAGGTCCCGCTCGCACAGTGGGTCTCCGCGCGGACGGGCAACCAGGGGCCGCTCTTCCAGGCCTTCCTGGCGTTCTCGTTCTTCACGTCCGGGCTCTTCGAGGAGACGGGCCGCTGGGTCGGGTACCGCTACCTCATGAAGGACCGGAGGACCCGGACCGAGGGCGTGATGATGGGCATCGGCCACGGCGGCCTCGAGGCGGTCGGCCTCGTCGGGGTCTACGTCGCGGCGAAGCTCGCCATGGCGGTCCTCGCCACGTTCGGCCTCCTCGGCGCCGAGAGGAGCATGAACCTCGCGGCGAAGCTCACGTTCACGCCGGCGTCCGCGCTCGCGGCGGGCGGTGTCGAGCGGGCGAGCGCGATGGTGCTCCACGTCGGGCTCTCGCTCGTGGTGCTGCAGGCCTTCCGGCGTCCGAGCGGCTGGCGCTGGGTGGCCGCGGCCATCGCGCTGCACGCGCTCGCGAACACGGCCGGGTTCGTGGCCTTGCCCTTCGGGACCTGGGCGGCGGAGGGCGTCATCGCCGTCGTCGCGGCCGGCTACCTGTGGCTGGGCTGGCGGCTCGCGTCGCGGGATGCGCCCGGGGCAGCCGCGGCCTCGCCCGCGCCGACCGGAGGGTAGGGCGATGCCGGAGCTGCCGGTGATCGCGGTCGATTCTCGCGGGGCCCGCCCCGGCGTACCGGCAGATCGCCGACGCCGTGCGCGCGCACCTCGTCTCGGGGCGCGTGCGCGCCGGGGAGCAGCTGCCGACGGTGCGGCGCCTCGCGCTCGACCTCGGCGTGAACCACAACACCGTCGCCGAGGCGTACCGGGTGCTCGCCGACGAGGGCTGGCTCGACCTCGGCCGCGGGCGGGGCGCGACCGTGCTCCCCCGGACGGCGCCGGCTCCGAGCGCGGACGCGCGCGGGAGGTTCGAGCGGCGGCTCGGAGAGCTCGTCGCGGAGGCGCGGGCCACGGGCGTCACGGCCCGGCAGGTCCGGCAGGCGCTCCTCGCCTCGGCGAGGGCGATCGGAGGAGGGCGGCGGTCATGATGGCGCAGGTGCTGTTCCAGCTCGGGCTCGCGTCGGCGTTCACGACGTTCGTGTACCTCCTCGTGCCGCGCCTCGCGGTCGGTGGGGTGCTGTTCGGCGTCACCGTGGCGGAGGGGTTCGCCGCCACGGAGGCGGGGCGCGCGATCGTGCGCCGCTACCGGCTGCAGGTGCTCCTCGCCGGCGCGCTCGGGCTCGCGGGCGTGCCGGCGACCGCGGCGGCCGGCCAGGTGGCCTGGGCGGGGCTCGGCGTCCTCGTGGTGGTGGCCCTCTCGACCGCCGCCTGGGTCGCGGCGCGCGCGCGGACCCGGCCCCACGCCGTCGCGCCGAGCACGGTGCGCGTCGCGGGGCTCGCGCCGACCCGGGGCGTCCCGCCAGTGCTCGACGCCCTGCCGTTCGTGATCCTCGGCGGCGCGGCGCTCGTGCTCGCGCTCCGCTGGGAGGACCTCCCCGCGCGCTTCCCGATGCACTGGAACGGCCGCGGCGAGATCGACCGCTGGGCCGCGAGGGGGCCGGAGGCGTACCAGCCGCTCGTGATGGGCACCGCGCTCGTCGCCGGCATGCTGGCGCTCCGGGCGCTGATCCTGGCGTTCACGCCGTCCCGCGCGGCGGACCCGCGCGCCCAGGCGCTGCGGTCCATCTCGCGCTGGGCGCTCACCGGGACCGCCACCTTCATCGCGCTCCTGTTCGGGGCCGTCGTCCTGAACCCGCTCCTCGCGCCGGAGAGCCCCGCGCTCGTCCTCGGCGTCGCAGGCGTCGGCCTGGTGGCGCTGCTCGCGGGGCTCGGCCTCGCCACCGTGCGGCTCGCGTCGCTGCCGTCCTCCGGGCCGGGCGACGGGACGCCCGACGACCGCTGGAGGGCGGGCGGCCTCTTCTACGTGAACCCGGACGACCCGGCGCTGTTCGTGCCGAAGCGGTTCGGCGTCGGCTACACCGTGAACCTGGGGCGGCCGGGCGGCGTCCTCGCCCTCGCGGCGATGATCGGGATCCCGCTCGCGATCGCGCTCGTGGCCCGCCTGCTCGGGCGCTGACCCCGCGGGAGCCTCGCGCCCGCCCAGCCGAACGGGCTACAACCGCCGGATGTCGATCGGCTCGGAGGAGGAGCTCCTGGGGCTCCGCGCGGCGGGCAAGGTGGTGGCGAAGGTCCTCGAGGCCATGAGGGCGGCCGTGCGCGAGGGCATCACCACCGCCGAGCTCGACGCGATCGGTGCCCGGGTGATGGACGCGCACGGGGCCCGCTCCGCGCCGCGGCTCACCTACGCCTTCCCGGGCGCGACCTGCATCAGCGTGAACGAGGAGGCCGTGCACGGCATCCCGGGCGCGCGCGTGCTCCGGCGCGGCGACCTCGTGTCGCTCGACGTCACGGTGGAGCTCGACGGCTTCTACGCCGACGCCGCCGTGACCGTGGGCGTGCCGCCCGTCGCGGAGGAGGCGGCCCGGCTCGTCGCCTGCGCCGAGGCGGCGTTCTGGAAGGGCGCGCGGGCCGCGCGGCACGGGCGCCGCCTGTACGACGTGGGCGGCGCGGTCGAGGACGAGGTCGCGCGGCGAGGCTTCGAGGTGGTGCGCGACGTCTGCGGGCACGGCGTCGGGCGCGCCATCCACGAGGAGCCCTCGGTGCTCAACCACCGCGACGGCCGCGTCACCGGCCGGGTCCACGCGGGGCTCGTCCTCGCGCTCGAGCCCATCGTCTCGGTGAGCGCGCGGCGCACGCGCGAGACCGGCGACGGCTGGACGCTCGCGAGCGCGGACGGGAGCCTGACCGCCCACCACGAGCACACCTTCGTGGTCACGCGCGGGGCGCCCGTCATCCTCACCGCGCCGTAGGCCCCGTCGGGGGCGCATCCACCGCCGGTCGGCGGGCCGAACCCCCGGTCATGCACCGCGCCCTGGCGCTCGCCGCCGGCTGCCTCCTCCTCGCCAC
Source organism: Anaeromyxobacteraceae bacterium (assembly GCA_047602405.1). Lineage (GTDB taxonomy): Bacteria > Myxococcota > Myxococcia > Myxococcales > Anaeromyxobacteraceae > Anaeromyxobacter. The sequence continues at coordinate 2,164,267 of JASGHJ010000002.1, read as the reverse complement.
CGCCGGGCTCCCGGCGCCGGCCAGGGCCGACGTCGTCGTGGACGGCCGGGCGCGGTTCCCGGAGGCGCTCGAGCACGGCGGGCAGCGGTTCGTGCTCGCCGGGACGGGGCTGCTCCGCTGGAAGTGGGTCGTGAAGGTCTACGCGGCCTCCTTCTACTTTGGCGAGGGCGCGGCCCCGGATCCCGAGGCCGACGTGCCGAGGCGGCTCGAGCTCGAGTACTTCGTCGGGCTCGAGGGGCCCGACTTCGGGAGGGCGGCCGCGAAGCTCCTCGCCGAGGCGCACCCGGAGTCGGTGCTGGCGCCGCTCCGCGAGCGGCTCGACGCGCTCGCCCGGGCCTACGTCGACGTGAAGCCCGGCGACCGCTACGCGCTCACCTACCTCCCGGGCCGCGGCACCGAGCTCACCCTCAACGGCCGCCCGCTCGCGCTCGTGCCGGGCGCCGACCTCGCCCGCGTCTACTTCTCCATGTGGACCGGCCGCAGGCCCATCGACGCCGGCCTGCGCGACGCGCTCCTCGGCGGGGCAGGGCGCTGAATCCCGTTGAACTCGGGGTCCACCCCGTGCGGTGATCCGGGTCCCCAGCACCCGGAGACAACATGCGCCGTCGCCTCGCGTCCGCCGCCCTCGTCGCCCTCGCGCTGACCGCTTGCGGCCGCGGGTGCGGCAGGCCCTCCGCGAAGAAGCCGACCCTCGAGCCGCTGCCGGCGCCGCCGACCTTCCAGGTCGCCGAGGGCGCGCCCGGGGCGGGGCTCTCCGTCGTCGCGGCGCGGCCGCAGGGGCCGATGATGGGCGAGGTCCGGCCGACCGTCACCTTCTCCCGGCCGATGGTCGCGCTCGGCGCGCTCGAGGGCGACGCCGACCCGGCCCGCGGGATCACAATCGCGCCGGCGCTGCCCGGCGCCTGGCGCTGGCTCGGCTCGACCTCGGTCGAGTTCGTGCCGAAGGGGCTCGTGCCGTACGCGACGGCGTTCACGGTCACGGTGCCGAAGGGCGTGCGCTCCGTCGACGGCGCCGCGCTCCCGGACGCGTTCACGTTCTCCTTCGAGACGCCGCGCCCCGAGTTCCAGCGCACCGAGCCGGCGAACGGCTGGGCCTGGCTCGAGCCGAAGGGCTCCATCACGCTCGTCGCGAACCAGCCGGTGAAGGACGTGGCGGCGCGGCTCACGCTCACCGCGAACGGGAGCCCGGTCGCCTTCGACGTGAAGGCGACGCCGATGGCGCAGCTCCAGAAGAAGGAGCCGCCGGACCGCCGCCACGCGGTGCGCCCGCCGCCGACCGAGGGGCTCACCGATCGCCGCGTGCAGTACGTCCTCACGCCGAGGGCGCCGCTGCCCCTCGACGCCGCCGTCGAGCTCACCGCCGCCGGGGAGCTCGCCGGCGAGGAGGGGCCGCTCACCATGCCCGCCGGGCCGGTGCTCCAGGCGCGGACCCACGGGGCGTTCCGCGTGCTCGCCCTCAAGAAGTGCCCCTGGGACTCGACGGAGTGCTCGTACGGTCCCCTGCAGCTCGTCGCGACGAACCCGATCGACGCCGCCTCGCTGAAGGCGGGGCTGAAGGTCGAGCCCGCGACCGGCGTCGCCTGGGACGAGGTCTCCGACGATCGCGGCTGGGGCCTGCGCGAGGGGACGGGCCGCACCCTCAACCTGCCCGGCGCCTGGCGTCCGGGCACCGAGTACCGGCTGACGATCCCGGCGGGCACGAAGGACACCTTCGGCCAGCCGCTCGCGCAGGCCGCGACCTTCACGGTCCGCACCGACGACCTCGCCCCCGAGCTCGACGCGGGCTCGAACCTGGCGCTCATCGAGGCCGGCGGCGACGGCGCGCTGCCGCTGCGCACCGTGAACCTCGAGAAGGTCGAGGTCGCGCTCGAGCCGCTCGATCCGGCGGGGCTGGCGCGCGCGCTCGCGCCCGGCGAGGGCGACGGGTTCTCGGTGACGCCCGTCGAGCGGCGGGTGCTCGACGTGCACGCGACGAGGAACCGGAGCCGCACGGTGCCGGTGCCGGTGAGGGAGCTCGTCGCCGCGCACGGGGCCCGCCTCTTCAAGCTCGAGCTCGCCGCGCCGGAGCTCCGCGCCGCGTTCCCGAAGGAGACCTGGCGCTGGCGGCGCACCGTGGCGGGGCAGGTGACCGACCTCGCGGTGCACGCGAAGCTCGGCGCCGCGAGCGGGCTCGTGTGGGTGACCCGGCTCTCCGACGGCAAGCCCGTCCAGGGCGCGGACCTCGCGCTCCACGGCGCGAACGGCGCCTCGCGCTGGACGGGGACCACCGACGCCGACGGCCTCGCCCGCCTCCCGGGGCTCGCCACGCTCGTGGGGGACCCGAAGGGCGGCTGGAACGGCGACACGCCGTTCGCGCTCGTGGCGGCGCGCGTCGGCGACGACGTCGGCGTGACGCTCGCGTCCTGGTCCGGGGGCATCGACCCGTCCGCCTTCGGCATGCCGATCGACTGGGACGGCGCGACCCCGCGCGGCGTGGGCGGCCTCTTCGCCGAGCGCGGCATCTACCGGCCCGGCGAGAAGGTCCACCTGAAGGGGCTCGTCCGGCAGCGGCGGCTCGGCGCGCTCTCGGCGCCGACCCGCGGCAAGGTGACCGTGGCGGTCGCGGGCCCGCGCGGGAAGGCGCTCGCGGCGCTCGAGCCCCGGCTCACCGGGTTCGGCACCTTCTCCGCCGAGCTCACCGTCCCGGCGGACGCCGACCTCGGCACCTACTCCGCGCACGCCACCGTGCAGGGCGAGGGCGGCGAGCTCGTCTACGACGCGAGCTTCCGGGTCGAGGAGTACCGCGCGCCGCAGTTCCAGGTGGACGTGGTGGGCCTCCCGGCCTCGCTCGTCGCGGGCGAGGCGGTCGCGGGCCAGGTGCGCGCGCGGTACCTCTTCGGCGGCGCGATGCCGGGCGCGGCGGTCCGGTGGGCGGTCACCCGCTCCACGCTCGACTTCCAGCCGCCCGGTCACGAGGCCTTCAGCTTCGGCGCGCACGTCTGGGGCTGGGACGACGGCGAGCCGGAGCCGAGCGGCGACGTGCCCGCCGCGGGCCAGGGGGAGACCGACGCCGCCGGCGTGCTCGCGGTGAACGCCGGGGCCGCCGAGGCGACCGGCGGGCGGACCTGGTCGTACGTGCTCGAGGCCGAGGTCGCCGACGTGAACCGGCAGCGGCTCGCGAACCGGGCGGCGGTCACGGTCCACCCCGCGAGCGCCTACGCCGGCGTGCGGCGGAAGGAGGCCGGCTTCGCCGAGGCGGGCAAGGCCGGGACGCTGGAGGTGGTGGCGGTCGCGCCCGGCGGCCACCGCGTCGAGCAGCTCGGCGTGGCGCTCGAGGTGAAGCGCCGCGAGTGGAAGTGGATCCGCAAGAAGGGCGCGGGCGGCGAGTGGTACACGGACAGCGAGGTGAAGGAGGAGAAGGTCGGCGGCTGCGCCCTCAGGAGCGCGGCCACGCCCGCCGGCTGCGCCTTCACGCCGAAGGAGCCCGGGCTCTACGTGGCCGAGGCGACGCTCACCGACGAGAAGGGGCGCAAGCAGACCACGAAGCTGCCCTTCTACGCGGTCGGGAGCGGCTGGGTCTCCTGGGAGCGCGGGGACACCTCGCGCCTCGACCTCGTGCCGGACCGGCAGCGGTACGAGCCCGGGGACACCGCGCGCGTGCTCGTGAAGAGCCCCTGGCCCGAGGCCGAGGCGATCCTCACGGTCGAGCGCGAGGGCGTGAGCTCGGCGAGGCGGGTGAAGCTCGCGGGCGCCGCGGCGACGCTGGAGGTGCCGATCGGCGAGGACGCGATCCCGAACGTCTTCGTGTCGGTGGTCGCGGTGCGCGGCCGCCAGGCCGTGAAGGCGGACGCCGCCGACGCGGGCGCCGACCCGGGCCGCCCGGAGGTGAAGGTCGGCTACGCCGAGCTCAAGGTGGAGAGGCGGTCGAAGCGCCTCGAGGTCGCGGTGGTGCCCGACGCGACGGAGCGGCGGCCGCGGGAGAAGGTGACCGTCGCGATCCAGGTGAAGGACCACCGCGGGCAGGGCGCCGTGGCGGAGGTCACCGCCTGGGCCGTGGACGAGGGCGTGCTGCGGCTCACCGGCTACGAGGCGCCCGACCCGGTGGAGCTGCTCCACCCGGCGCGCGGGCTCTCGGTGCGCCTCGGCGAGCCGCTCATCCACCTCGTCGAGCGCCGGAAGTACGGCGAGAAGGGGCTGTCGGCGGGCGGCGGCGGCGGCGCGGGGGAGGGCGGCGGGTTCCGCTCCGACTTCAAGACCACCGTCCTCTTCGCGCCGGAGGTCGTGACCGGCCCGGACGGGAAGGCGACGGTCACCTTCGACCTCCCGGACAACCTGACCACCTTCCGCATCATGGCCGTCGCGATCACGAAGGAGGACCGGGCGGGTGGCGGGCAGGCGAAGGTCTCGGTCGCGAAGCCGCTCATGGCGCTCCCGGCCCTGCCGCGCGTGGCCCGGGTGGGCGACGCGTTCGAGGCGGGCGTGGTGGTGCACGCGCCTTCGGGGAAGATCGGCGAGGCGACGGTGGAGGCTTCCGTGACGGGGCTCGTCCTCGAGGGCGACGCCACGCGGAAGGTCACGCTCGCGGGCGGCCGGCCGCAGGAGGTGCGGTTCAAGCTGCGGGCCGAGGCGCCCGGGCAGGCGGTGCTGCGCTTCGCGGTCGCGGGCGGCGGCGAGCGGGACGGCGTCGAGGCGAAGCTGCCGGTCGAGCTCCCGGTGTCGAGGGAGGCGGTCGCGGTGTACGGCGACACCACGGCCACCCGCCAGGAGGCGTTCGCGCCGCCGGGCGGCGTGCGGCCCGACTTCGGCGGCCTCGACGTGACCCTCGCCTCGACCGCGCTCGGCGGCTTCTCCGAGAACCTGCGCCAGCTCGTCGACTACCCCTACGGCTGCCTCGAGCAGCTCTCGTCGCGGCTCGTGCCCTTCATCGCGCTGCGCGAGCTCCAGGGCACGTTCGGGCTCGGCCACGAGCCGGGCGCCGACGCGGAGGCCTGGGTGAAGGCGTACCTCGGCGAGGAGGCGCTGCGGCAGCGCGGCTCGCTCGACCCGGACGAGGTGGTGCGCCGGACGGTGAAGGAGATCGAGGCGCTGCAGCTCCCCGACGGCGGCTTCGGCTACTGGCCCGGGGCGGCGTGCAGCGCCGCCTGGGCGTCGTCGTACGCGGTGCTCGCGCTCGGACGCGCGGCGGAGCTCGGCTACCCGGTGGACGGCGAGGCCTTCCGCAGGGGCCAGGCCTGGCTGGGCGGCACGGTCGCCGCGGGCCGCCCGGTGGGCTGCGGCTGGGAGCACGGGACCGCGGATCCGCCCACCCGGGTCTTCGCGCTCTACGCGCTCGCCCGCACCCGCGCGCCGCGGCCGTCGTACTACGCGGAGCTCGCGGCGGGCCGGGCGAAGCTGCCGCTCTTCTCGCAGGCCATGCTCGCCGACGCGATGTTCGTCGGGAACGGCAACCGCGCCGAGGCGCGGAAGGTCCTGCAGGGCGTCCTCGATCAGGTGAAGGAGTCGCCCGCCGAGGCGCACGTCGAGGAGGTGGACCCGCGGACCTACGCCACGCTCTGGTCCTCCGACGTCCGCACGAACGGCATCCTGCTCCAGACGCTCGCGACCGTGACGCCCGACCACCCGTACGTCGGCAAGCTCGCCGCGTACCTCGCGAAGGCGCGCCGCGCGAACGGCCGCTTCTCGAACACGCAGGAGGCGGCGTTCGCGCTCATGGCCCTCGCCGAGGTCGTGCGCACGAAGGAGAAGGCGACGCCGGACTTCGACGGCAAGGTCGTGCTCGGCGGGAAGACCGTCGCCGAGGCGCCGTTCCACGGGCGGTCGACCGAGCCGAGGACCGCCCACGTCGAGATGAAGGACCTGCCGCAGAAGGGCGGGCCGCTCCCGCTCGAGTTCCGGCGCGACGGCGCGGCGGGCGTCCTCTACTACGGCGCGCTGTTCCGGTACGCGCCGGCGGCCCCGCCGCGCGAGGCGCTCGAGCGCGGGCTCTTCGTGCAGCGCTGGTTCGAGCCCTACGAGGGCGGTGGCCAGGTCCGCGGCGCGAAGGCGGGGGACCTCGTGCGGGTGAAGGTCCGCATCGGGACGCCCCAGGAGCGGCACTTCGTGGCCATCTCGGTGCCGGTCCCGTCCGGGCTCGAGATCGTCGACACCTCGCTCGCCTCCACCGCGCAGGCGGGCCCGGGCCGCCGGGCGCCCGGGGGCGACGGGGAGGGGATGGAGGAGGGCTACGAGGAGGAGTCGGAGGACGCCCAGGCGCCCGACGATCCCTGGGGCTTCCGCTTCTGGAGCCCGTTCAACCACGAGGAGCGGCGCGACGCGCGGCTCGTGCTCTTCGCCGACCGGCTGCCTCCGGGGCTCCACGTCGCCACGTTCGTCGCCCGGGCGACGACGCCCGGCGCGTTCGTGCTCATGCCGGCGTACGCGGAGGAGATGTACTCGCCGGAGGTGTTCGGGCGGTCGGAGGCCGGCACGTTCACGGTGAAGGTGAACGACGAGGTGGCGGAGCGGTGAGGAGGCGGTCGGCCTTCGCCCTGCGGGCCCTCGGGGTCGCGGCCGCGCTCGTCGCGGCCGCGCTGGGAGCGTTCGTGCTCTCGCCGCTCCCGGACGGCCTCCTCGAGCGCCGCCCCGTCGCGGCGGTCCGCTTCACCGACCGCGACGGCCGGCTCCTGCGCGAGGTGGCCTCGCGCGCCGACGGCCGCTCGGTGCCGCTGCCGCCCGGCGCGCCCGTCCCGCCCCTCGTCCGCGCTGCCTTCCTCGCCGCGGAGGACGGCCGCTTCGATCGCCACCCGGGCGTGGATCCGCTCGCCGCGACCCGCGCCCTCGGGCAGCTCGTCCGGAGCGGCCGGGTCGTCTCGGGCGCCTCCACGATCACGATGCAGCTCGCCCGGGCCCTCGTACCCCACGGGCGCACGCTCGCGGGCAAGCTCGGCGAGGCGCTCTGGGCGCTGCGCCTCGAGGCGCACCTCCCGAAGGAGGCCATCCTCCGCGCGTACCTCGACCGTGTCCCCCTCGGCCGCGGCCTGTACGGCGTCGAGGCCGCCTCCGCCGCGTACTTCGACCGCCCCGCCGCGGCGCTCTCCGCGGGCCAGGCGGCGCTGCTCGCCGGGCTCGCGCGGGGGCCGGCCGCCGGCGATCCCTGGCGCCGCCCGGCCGTCGCGCGGGCGCGCGCGCTCGGGGTCCTCGCGCGCATGGCGTCCCGTGGCGCCCTCGCGCCGGACGCCGCGCGGCTCGCCGGCGAGGCCCCGCTCGACCTCGTCCCCGCCGCCACCGCCTTCCGCGCGCCGCACCTCGTGGACGCGCTCGCGGCCCGCCTGCCCGAGCTCGGGCTCGACGCGGCCGCCGAGGTCGAGACCACCCTCGACCCCGCGCTGCAGGCCGACGTGGAGGCCATCGTCGCGGGCGAGGTCGCGGGCGATCCCCGCCTCGGCAACGCCGCCGCCCTCGTCGTCGACAACCGCACCGGCGAGGTGCTCGCCTACGTCGGCTCGGCGGGCTGGCTCGACGAGGAGCGGCTCGGCCAGAACGACGGCGTGCGCGCGCGCCGGCAGCCGGGCTCGGCGCTGAAGCCCTTCGCCTACGGCCTCGCCCTCGCCCGCGGCCTGACGCCCGCGACGCTGATCGCGGACGTGGACCTCCGGCTCGCGACGCCGACCGGCGACTGGGTCCCGCACAACTACGACCGCCGCGAGCACGGACCGGTGCGCCTGCGGGCCGCGCTCCAGAACAGCTACAACGTGGCGGCCGTGCGGCTCGCCGACCTCCTCGGCCCGGCCGCCGTGCTCGAGACCCTGAAGGCGGCCGGCTTCGCCTCGCTCGACGCGAGCGCCGACCGCTACGGCGCCGGCGTCGTGCTCGGGAACGGCGACGTGACGCTCCGGGAGCTCGCCCGGGCCTACCGGGGCCTCGCGCGCGGGGGCGTGCTCGGTCCGCTCGTCGAGGTCCGAGCCGCGAAGGACGGCGCGGGGCGGGCGCTCACGCCGGCCCGGGAGCCCGTCGCGGGGCGCTTCCTGCCCGCCCCCGCGGTCGCGCTCCTCACCGACGTCCTCTCCGACGAGGCCGCGCGCGCGCCCGCCTTCGGGCTCCACAACGCGCTCCGGCTCCCGTTCGCCGTCGCGGCGAAGACCGGCACCTCCCGCGCCTACGTCGACAACTGGACGGCGGGGTTCACGGCGGAGCGGACGGTCGCCGTGTGGGCCGGCAACTTCGACGGGCGGCCGATGCAGGGCGTCTCGGGCATCAGCGGCGCGGGGCCGATCTTCCGGCGGATCATGGTCCGCGCGATGCGGGGGATCGCCCCGGCGCCGCTCATCGACCGCTCGAGGTTCGATCACGCGCACGTCTGCGCGCTCTCCGGGGCGCTCGCGGGGCCCTCGTGCCCGGCCGCGCTGGAGGAGGTGTTCCTGCCCGGGACGGCCCCCCGCGCGACCTGCCCGATGCACGGGCCCGGCGGGCGGCTCGCGCTCGGGCCGGAGTACGCCGGCTGGGCCCGGGCGGAGGGGCTCGCGGCGCGCGAGCTCGCGCCCGCGGGTGGTCCCCTGCGGCTCCTCTCCCCGTCGGACGGCGACGAGTTCCTCGTGGACGCGGGCTACCCGGACGGCGCCCAGGGCGTGCCGGTGCGGGTCGCGGCGCCGGCGGGCGTGGACCGGCTCGAGCTCCGCGTGGACGGCCGCGCGGTCCCGCTCCGCGCGCCGTTCCAGGAGCGGCTCGCGCTCGCGGCGGGGCGGCACGCCGTCGAGGTCTGGAGGCCGGGCGCGGCGGCGCCGGAGGCCTCCGCCCGCTTCACCGTGCACGGGGCGCGCTGACCGCCGGCGTCGGCGGCCGGGGCAGCGGCGCCGGCCGGCGGACCGCGACGATCACGTTCGGCACCGGCCAGCCCTCGAGCCGCACGTCCGGCGCGGACTCCCAGGTCCCGGTGAGCTCGACCTCCCGCTGTCCGCCGCGCACGAAGAGCTGCGCCTCGGGGCCGCCCTCGACGTACATCGCCTGGCGCAGATCGATCGGCAGCGCGAGCAGCCGGTTCACGAGCTCGTGGACCGGCCAGGGCGTCCGGGCGTGGACGAAGAGGAGCCGGCCCGCGCCGTCGACGCCGATCGCCGCGGCCGAGGTGCGCCGGTCGGACGGCGCCCAGACGTTCCGCCGGTGGCAGGAGACGAGGCGGATGGACTGGACGAGCGCGCCGTAGGCCTCCCCGGCCGGGCCGAGCGGATCGCACTCCAGGTCGAGGATCCGGGCGGGGGCGACGCCGGAGACCACCGGATCGAAGGCGAGGAAGGCCTTGTCCTTCGAGACGCGCCGCTGGTTCACGTGCTCGCGCGTGCGCATGAGCGAGACGCTGGTGCGGTGATCCTCCTGGTACATCGCGGCGTTGATGGCCGCGGAGGCGCCCGCCCGGTAGGCCCAGGCCCGGGCGCTCCGCAGCGTCCCCTCGCCGGGCATGGTGGCGGCCAGGAGCTTGAGCTCGAACCGGTACGGGTCGAGGCGGGCGACGGTGATCTCGCCGTCCGCGGTCGGGCCCTCGAAGGACGCGAGCTCGAGCCCCGGCTCGAGCGCCTCGAACCCCGGCCCGGCGGCGCGCGCGGGGGCGGCGGCCCAGGCGGCGGCGAGGCCGGCGGTGAGCGCGAGCGGGGCGAGGGACCGCATGCGGGCGATTGTCGGGCCCGATCGAGTGCGTGACAAGAGGCGGGGCGATGCCAGGATGTGGGTCCCTATGGCCCATCCGCTCGCCGGCAAGCCCGCTCCGAAGGACCTCCTCGTCGACGTCGCCGACCTGCTCCGCCGCTACGCGGACGAGCGGCCGGACCCCGCCATCCCCGCCGAGCGGGTCGCGTTCGGCACCTCCGGCCACCGCGGCTCCTCGCTGCGGCGCTCGTTCAACGACTGGCACGTCGCCGCGGTCGCGCAGGCGGTCGCCGAGTACCGCGCGAGGGCCGGCACGACCGGGCCGCTCTACCTCGGCGCCGACACCCACGGGCTCTCGGGCCCGGCCGAGCGGACCTGCGTGGAGGTCCTCGCGGCGAACGGCGTCGAGGTGGTGGTGAGCCAGGGCGGCGCGCCGGTGCCGACGCCGGTCATCTCCCACGCCATCCTCACGCACAACCGGGGCCGCAAGGACCGGCTCGCCGACGGCGTGGTGGTGACGCCGTCGCACAACCCGCCCGAGGACGGAGGCATCAAGTACAACCCGCCCGACGGCGGCCCGGCGGACACGGCCGTGACGGCCTGGATCGAGGCCCGCGCGAACGCGCTCCTCGAGGCCGGGCTCGCCGGCGTGAAGCGCCTCCCGGCGGGCGAGGCGCTGCGCGCGCCGAGCGTGACCACGCGCGACTACGTCGGCCCGTACGTCGACGACCTCGGCGCCGCCGTCGACCTCGAGAAGGCGAAGGGCGCGAGGCTGCGCGTGGGCGTCGATCCGCTGGGCGGCTCGAACGTCCACTACTGGGGGCGCATCGGCGAGCGCTACGGGCTCGACCTCACCGTCGTGAACCCGGTCGTGGACCCGACCTTCGGGTTCATGCCGCTCGACCACGACGGCAAGATCCGGATGGACTGCTCGTCGCCCTTCGCGATGGCGAACCTCGTCGCCATGAAGGACCGGTTCGACCTCGCGTTCGGCAACGACGCCGACTCCGACCGGCACGGGATCGTGACGCCTTCGTCCGGCCTGATGAACCCGAACCACTACCTCGCGGTCGCGATCGAGCACCTCTTCTCGCACCGGCGGGGCTGGTCGGCGTCGGCGGGCATCGGGAAGACGCTCGTCTCCTCGGCGCTCATCGACCGGGTGGCGGAGAAGCTGGGGCGCAAGCTCGTCGAGGTGCCGGTCGGCTTCAAGTGGTTCGTCCCGGGCCTCACCGACGGCTCGATCGGCTTCGGCGGCGAGGAGAGCGCCGGGGCGTCGTTCCTGCGGCGCGACGGCACCGTCTGGACGACCGACAAGGACGGCATCGTGATGGACCTCCTCGCGGTCGAGATCCGCGCGGTCCACGGCGTCGACCCGGGCGAGCGGTACCGGGCGCTCGTGAAGGAGCTCGGCGCGCCGGTGTACGCGCGCGTGGACGCCGCGGCGACGCCGAAGGAGAAGGCGATCCTCAAGAAGCTCTCGCCCGCCCAGGTGACCGCGACGACGCTCGCCGGCGACCCCATCGTCGCGCGGCTCACGAAGGCGCCCGGGAACGGCGCCGACATCGGCGGCCTCAAGGTGGCGACGAAGGAGGGCTGGTTCGCCGCGCGGCCGTCGGGCACCGAGGACGTCTACAAGATCTACGCGGAGAGCTTCCGGGACGAGGCGCACCTCGCGCGGATCCTCGAGGAGGCGAGGGCCATCGTCGCGGCGGCGCTGAAGGGGTAGGGGGTGCTCGCGGCCCTCGCGCTCGCCGTCCTGCTCTCCGGCGGCGCCACCGTGGACGGCGTGGTCGCGCAGGTGGACGCGACCGCCGGCGCCCGCATGCGTGCCGCGCTCGTGGACGCGGGCGTGCCGGAGAAGCCCGCGCGCCTGTGGCTGCTCGGCGTGAAGGACGAGCGGCGGCTCGAGCTCTGGGCCGCGCGCGGGGAGCGGCGGGTGCTCGTGAGGGCCTGGCCCATCCTCGCCGCGAGCGGCGGCCCGGGGCCGAAGCTCCGCGAGGGCGACCTGCAGGTGCCGGAGGGCGTCCACGCCATCGAGTCGCTCAACCCGAACAGCAACTTCCACCTCTCGATGCGCGTCGGCTACCCGAACGCCGCCGACCGCCGGCGTGCCGCGAAGGAGGGCCGGAAGCGCCTCGGCGGTGACATCTACATCCACGGCAACGCCGTCTCGATCGGCTGCATCGCCATCGGCGACGGGCCCATCGAGGAGCTCTTCTGGCTCGCCGCCACGGCGGGGCCGAAGGCGTTCACGGCGGTCATCGTTCCGACCGATCTGCGCCGGCACCCGGCGCCCGAGGTGCCGGGCGTCACCTGGGCGCCGGAGCTGTACCGGGAGCTCCGGGCGGAGCTGGACAAGTTCCAGGCCCGGTGAAGGAGCGTCCGCGCCTCTCACCCCGCGGGCGCAGGCGCCGCAGGCCCCGCCGCCCACATCCACTCGGTCCCCTCGTGCAGCGCCGCGTAGACCTCGTCGCGCAGGCGGTTCGCCTCGTCGTCGGTGAGCGTGCGGTCGTGCGCGCGGAGCACGACCCGGAGCAGCACGTTCTTCTGGCCGTCCCGCAGCCCGAGCCGCGCCCGGGCGGCCTCCGGGAGCTTCTCGCCGGGCGTCTCGGAGAGCACCTCCACGGCCTCGACGTCCTGCGCGCGCTCGGCGAGCACCTCGCGGACACGGTCGCCCAGCGCCTCGGCGTCGGCGTCGCCCGCGACCGCGAGCGACAGGTCCCGCCGGACCGGCGGCCGGTTCGAGACCGGGCGCCACGGCCCGAGGTCGACCATCTGCGCAGCGATGCGGGGATCCGGGTGGCGGAGCAGCCGGATGTCGTCGAGCCCCTTCGCGATCATCACGAGCCGGTCGAGCCCGAGCCCCATCGCGAGGCCGGAGGCGCTCTCCGGCAGCCCGTTCTCGCGGAGCAGCTCCGGGAGAGCGAGGCCGCACTCCCCGATCTCGATCCAGCCGCCTGCGACCTTCACGTCCACCTGCCGCCCCTCGACCGTGTACGGGTGGTCGGTCGGGAGCACGCGCACCGGCCGCCCGGGCGCGACGGCGTCCGCGACCCGGGTGATCATCTCGGCGAGGTCGCGCACCGCGAGCCGAGGCCCGTCGCGCCGGATGCGCCAGAGGTCCACCTGGTGCGGCTCGCCCACGTGGAGCCGGTCGAGAATGTCGCGGCGGTAGACGAGCCCGGGGCAGACGAGGAGGACGTCCTTCTCCTGGCCGCGCGCGGCGAGCTCGCGCAGCGTCGGCGGGATCATGGCAGACGTCTGCGTCCGGAGCACGGTGCCCGCGGAGACGTGGCGCGTGTAGCGGGCGTCGCGCGAGGCGCCGCCGGGCGGGTAGTGGAGCGCGTCGTAGTTGTCGGTGACGGAGACGATGGGGCTCCGCCGCTCGAGGCGGACCTCGGGCGCCCAGGCGCGCTCGAGCGCGCCCTGGGCCGCGGCGAGGACCTTCTGGACGGCGTGCGGCCCCTGGGATGGGTCGGTGAGGTCGCGCAGCGAGAGCGCGCGGGAGAGGGCGGATTCGGACAGGATCTTCACGGCGGTGCTCCTTCGATGGCTTCGGGGCGCCGGCGAGGCCGGGCGCGGGACGGGAAGGGACGGGGAGGGCGAGGTTCGACCCCTGCCGTGGTCCCGAGCGATCGAGGAGCTGGAGCGGAGGAGCGCGCTGCGGTGCTGCGGAGCTGCCGAGCTACGCGCGAACCGCCCTGCACCCGGGACGGGGCAGGGGCTCGCTAAATCGCAGGCTCGTGCGCGCGACGTTCACGGAGGGGAGCATAACGAGCCGCCGGGGTGCTGCGCAAGCCCGCGGCCGGATCGTGACCCGCAGTGCCGGCGGCGGTAGGGTCCCGGCGTGTCCGCGCTCCTCCGCATCGCCCTCGTCGCGCTCGCCGTCCTCGTCGCCGCGGCCCTCGCGATTCTGGTTCGGCCAGCGCCGGTTGCTCTACTTCCCGAGCCGCTACCCGCTCGACGCGGTTCGCGGGAGGGCGGAGGACGTGGGCCTCGAGCCGTGGACACCCGGCGGCACCTTCGCCGGCTGGCGGCGCGCCACGCCGGGCGCGCGCGGCACGCTCCTCGTCTTCCACGGGAACGCCGGCTCCGCCGCGGACCGGATCCTGATCGCCGAGGCGTTCGCGCGGGCGTCGCCCTCGCTCCCGCTCGACGTCGTGCTCTGCGAGTACCCGGGCTACGGCCCGCGGCCGGGCGACCCGGGGGAGGGCGCCATCCTCGACGCCGCGCGCGCGGCGCTCGCGGCGGCCCGCGGCGCCTCTCCAGGCCCGGTGTTCGTGCTCGGGGAGTCGCTGGGCTCGGCCGTGGCCGCGCGGCTGGCAGCCGCCGCGCCGCAGGACGTCGCGGGCCTCGTGCTCGTGACCCCGCTCGCGAGCGTGCCCGCGGTCGCGCGGCGCCACTTCCCCTGGCTCCCGGGCTTCCTCGCGCGCGACACCTGGCGCACGGACCGCGCGTTGCCGTCGTACCCCGGGCCGGTCGCCTTCGTGGTCGCCGAGGAGGACGAGGTCACCTTCGCCGACCTCGGCCGGGCGCTCTTCGAGGCCTACCCGGGCCGGAAGCGCCTCTGGCTGGAGCCCGGCGCCACGCACAACGGCCTCGACTGGCGCGCCTCGCACCCGACCTGGCGCGAGGTCATGGCGTTCGTGACGGAGCGGTGAGCGCGCCGGCCGGCGCGAGAGCCTCGAGCCAGCTCCGGATGCCGGGCCACGCCGCGCCGAAGGCCTCGTTGTGGCCCACGCCAGGCAGGAGCCTCAGCTCCTTCGGGCCGGCGAGCGCCGCCAGGATCCGCCGCGAGTGCTCTGGAAGGGTGTCCCGATCGAGGGCGCCGTGGACGAGCAGCACGGCCGCGTGAATGCGTGGCGCCGACAGGATGGGCGACGTCTCGGCGACCACGAGGCCGGCCTCCCGCTCGGCGATCCGGAACGCCTCCCGGATCTCCGCGTCGCTCGCGAACCAGGGTGCGCGGTCGCGGGCGATGGTCGCGAGGTCCGAGAAGGCGGACACCGCGACGACTCCGACGACGCGCGGGTCCTCGGCCGCGGCCTGCAGCGCCACCGCGGCGCCGAGCGAGTGGCCGACCAGGATGGCCCGCTTCACCCCGGCGGCGTCGAGTGCGCGTGAGACGTCCCGGCGCTCGAGGTAACCATAGGTGCAGGCGGCGCCGCCCGACTCGCCGTGGGCGCGCGCGTCCCAGGCGAGCACGTCGAAGCCCGCGGGCGTGAGCTCCCGCGCGAGCCAGGCGGCGGACGCGCGGGTGTCGCCGATGCCGTGGAGCCAGACCACGGTCACGCCGCGTGCGGGCGCCGCGGCGGCGAAGCGCCAGCCGCGCAGGGGGACGCCGCCGTCGCCCGTGAACGCGAGGTCCTCGTGCGGCTCCGCCGGTGCCGGCGGGGCCGGGCGGCGGGTGGGGTGGAGCAGCGCCGACGCGCCCCACGCCGGCGGCATGCAGGACGTGAGCGCGAGGAGGGCGGCGAGGAGCGCGCGGCGCACGATGAGGACTACGGGGCGCACGCGCGGGAATTTCCCGCCCCTCGTCTCCGACACCGCTGCGCGGTGTCTACGCTCGGGGCGAACGGGGCAGGAAGGACCGCCGCGGGCGATCCCTCACGGCGCCTCGGTCGGATCCCAGCTCGTCCGGAAGTTCTCGTCGAGCGCGTCGAGCGCCGCGAGGTCGTCCGCGTCGAGCGCGAAGCCGAAGACGTCCAGGTTCTCCTGGAGCCGCTCCGGCTTCACCGACTTCGGGATCGTGATGACCCCGTGGTCGAGGCCCCAGCGCACGAGCACCTGCGCGGGCGTCCGGCCGTGCTTCCTCGCGACGCGGACGATGACGGGGTGGTCGAGCCGCTGCGCCTTCACGAGCGGCGCGTAGGCCTCGACGGCGATGCCGTGCCTCGCGCAGAAGTCCCTGAGCTCCCGCTGCACGAGGAACGGGTGGAGCTCGACCTGGTTCACGGCGGGCGGCACGTTGCAGCGGGCGAGCAGCTCCTCGAGGTGCCGGACCGTGTAGTTCGAGACGCCGATCGCCCGCACCTTCCCCTCCTCGAGGAGCCGCTCCATCGCGCGCCAGGTGTCGTGGCGCAGCCGCTCCACGGGCCAGTGCACGAGGTAGAGGTCGAGCCGGTCGGTGCCGAGGCGGGCGAGGCTCTGGTCGCACGCGGCGAGCGCCGCGTCGTAGCCGTGATCGGAGTTCCAGAGCTTCGTCGTGACGAAGACCTCGCCCCGCGGCACGCCGGAGTCGGCGATGCCCTTCGCCACGTCGCGCTCGTTGCCGTAGACGCGGGCCGTGTCCACGTGCCGGTACCCAAGCCCGAGGGCCGACTTCACCGCCTCGCGGGTCTCGGCGCCGGGCCGGGACTGGTAGACGCCGAGCCCGATGACCGGGATCTCGACGCCGCCGCGCAGCGTGAGGGTGGAGGAGGCGGTGAGGCGTGGCATGTCGGCTCCGGGGGCGCTAAGTGTCCGGGAGGAGCTTAAGCGGGAGACCGAGACATGCACGTCCTCGTCGCAGGCTGCGGATGGCTCGGCACGGCGGTCGCCCGGGCGCTGGTCGCGCGCGGCGACCGGGTCACGGGCGTGCGCCGCGACCCCGCCCGCGCGGCGGAGCTGGCGGCGCTCGGCGTGGAGCCGCTCGCGCTCGACCTCGGCGCCCCGGGCGCGGCGGACCGCGTGCCGGCGGTGGACGCGATCGTGGCGTGCCAGTCGGCCGGCGGCGACACGGCCGAGGCCTACCGCGCGGCCTACGTGGACGCGAACCGGGCGCTCCTCGTCGCGGCGGCCCGGCACCGGGCGCACGCGCTCGTGTACACGGGCTCGACCGGCGTCTTCGGCCAGCGCGACGGCTCGGACGTGGACGAGTCGACCCCGCCCGCGCCGGCGAGCCCGACCGGCTCCGTGCTCGCCGAGGCCGAGGCGCTCGTCCGCGGGGGCGCCGGCGGTGGGCTGCGCGCGACGGTGGTGCGGCTCTCCGGGCTCTACGGCCCGGGCCGCGCCGGGCTCCTCGACCGCGTCCGGGCGGGTCGCCACGCGCTCGGGCCCGGCGACCAGGCCTGGATGAACTTCTGCCACCGGGACGACGCGGTCGCGGTCGTGCTCGCGGCGCTCGAGCGCGGCGCGCCGGGCGCCGTCTACCACGGGAGCGACGCCCAGCCGCCGCGGCGGCGCGAGGTCGTGGAGTGGGTCTCGGCGCGGCTCGGCATCCCGCCGCCCCGCACGTCGTCTCCGCCGCCGCCCGGGCCGGACCGGCGCATCCACTCCGCGTGGACGCGGAAGACGCTCGGCGTCGAGCTCAGGTACCCGAGCTTCCGGGAAGGCTTCGCGGAGCTGCTCGCGTCCTGAGCCCGCGGTGCTTCGACGCGCCGGGCGTGAACGCTCAGAGCGCCCGCGCGACCCGCGCCGCGGCGTCCGCGAGGAGGTCCTGCGCGAGCGCCTCGGCGGGGGAGGCGTCGAACGCCCCGCGGCCGCGCAGCCGATCGGGCGTCGTCGCGTACCGCGGCACGAGGTGCAGGTGGAAGTGCCGCACGACGTCGCCGATCGCGAACGCGTAGACGTGCTCCGCGCCGAGGACGTGCCGCTGGGCGCGCATCACGCGGGCGGCGAGCGGCCCGAGCGCCGCGAGCGACGGCGCCGGGAGGTCCGGCCAGGCGCGCACGTGCACCTCGCTCGTGAGCACGAGCCAGCCGGGCAGGGGGCTCGGGCCGTGGATCGCGTGGAGCAGGAGCCCGGCCTCGCGGTGCACGATCCCGCCCGGCGGCACCTCCGCGCCGGAGGCGAGCCGGCATGCGCTGCAGGTCGGGTCGGGCGTCATCCGTGATCCTTTGCCGCGTCCTTCGGGAGGAGCAAACAGGGCTGCCGGGCGCGTCCCAGAAGGATACAGCCAGGATGACCCAGCCCAGGCAAGGTCGCGTGAACACGGGACTCATGTAGGTGCCGCGTCCGCGCCGCCCCGCTGGGGGCTTCCCCCCGCACCGGGCCGCGACACACCATGCGCGCACACCACCGACGCACCCCGGCAGGGAATCGTCCGAGCGAGTGGCCGTTGCACTCCTCGACGACCAGGAGACAGCTCGTGGAATCACCGAACCCCACTCCACTCCTCCAGCTGATCCGCTCCGAGACGACCGTCCAGGGGCACCGCAACCTCTACTGCCTGCACTACGACGGTTGCCTCGACGTGGCCGTGAAGCTCGACTGGGACAGCTGGTCCTGCGAGAAGTGCCGCCTGTTCCGCGTGCACGAGCAGCCGCGCGACTTCGCCGGCCTGTTCGCGAACGACCGGCGCGGGCACCCGCACTAAGAGCTGTCCCATAATTCGCCAATCGGCGAGTGGGGCATGCCGGTTCGCCATCGGGCCCGCTCGGACGTGGACTCTCGTAAGAGAGGCTCATTCCGGGTAGGGCCTGTGGCCGT
This sequence comes from Anaeromyxobacteraceae bacterium, assembly GCA_047602405.1. Taxonomy (GTDB): domain Bacteria; phylum Myxococcota; class Myxococcia; order Myxococcales; family Anaeromyxobacteraceae; genus Anaeromyxobacter. Next base: position 2,146,261 of record JASGHJ010000002.1, on the reverse strand, counting down.
TCCGGCGTTCGCCGAGCCACCGGCGACGAGGCCGGTGTGGACGTCCGCCACGCGGGGCAACTGGCCTCGCGGACGAAGAGGTCGTTTGACTCGGACCGGGTGTCTTGCCACCCGAGAGGCTGATCGGGAGTGAGGAGGCGCTGGGCTTCGAGGCGGGCGCGGTTCGCGGCGGCGTAGTCGACGCGCGCCGAAGCGGGTTCGCCGGGGCCGTCGAGCACGACGAAGCTCGAGAGCACCGCGGAGACGGCGTCGCGGTCACCTTCGAGGCCACAGTGCGGGCAGCGGTGGACCCGGTCGGCGAGCGTCTTCGGTACGTGGGCGCCGCAGGGGCAGCGCTGGGAGAGCGTGGTCGTGCGGGTGGGGATCCGGACGACGCCGCCCGCGACCTCGGCGACCGATGCAACCGCCTGGGCCTCGCGGTCGATGGCCGAGACGAGCAGGCCCGGCGTGAAAGCGGCGACGCCGCGGCCCCAGTTTCGCGCCCAGGCGGAGATGGAGCCTTCCTCGACGAAGAGCTTGTAGCCGTGCGTGCGGACGACCTCCGCGGCCACCCGCCGGGCACGGTCCCGTCGGGCCTGCGAAGCAGCAGCGGCGTCGGCGACCTCCTCCGCCCGGAGCCTCCGGTGACTGTGCGTGAGCCGTTCGCGCCGGTAGGCCTGGAGCGGCACGCCGTTGGACCTCGCGACCCGCGGGCCCTGGGGGATGACCTCCACCGGCGAAAGGCCAGCGGCGGCGCGCCGACGGGCGCGCTTCTCCTGGCGCTTCGAGAGCCGGTACTGCTCCTGGTTCGCGGCGCGGCGTGACCGCTCCAGAGCCCGCTGCCTGCGACGCTCGCGGCGTCCCCGGGCACGGTCCCGCTCCTTCGTGGCCGCGTCGCGCTCGATCCGCGTGAGCCGAAGATTGCCTCCCGCCAGCTGGGAGGCGACGGTCAGGTTCGACACGTTGACGTCCACCCCCGCTACCCGGTCCACCTCGGCGAGGGCGACCTCCGCCCGGCGTGCCCTCGTCGAGGGCGAGACGTAGGGCTCCTTCAGCACCATCAGGTGGGCCTCGTAGCGCCAGCCGCCCGGCGCGTGCGGCGCTCGGGTACGGACGACATCGACCTTGTGCCAGAGGCTCGGGTCGGCGAGGTAGTAGTCGAGGATGGTCTGGTTGCAGGGAGCGGACGGCAGCCGCACCGGGAGGACCAGCGTGCCGTCGGCGAGCCCGCTGAACACGAGCACCAGCGGACCTTGGTAGGCCCACCAGTCGACGCGCCCGGTTGGAGCCGAAGACGCGGCCTCACGATGACCGCCGAGCGAGCCGTGGAGCCGGAAGGTCTCCCACTTCCGTTCCTTCGTATGGGAGCGCGCTCGGCCGGGCAGCCTCCGAAAGTCCAACCACCGCCCGACGTGGAGCAGCCCCTGACGCTTCCCGGTCGCGTCGGTGAACACGTGCCGCTCCACCGCCGACCAGACGGAGTCGGCGAGGTGCATCGCGAGCGCCTTCGTGACGAAACGCCGGAGGTGAGGCGCCGCGTCGAGGCAGGCGTAGGCGGCGTGTTCGAGCGCGTCGCGGCTCAGGCCGAGCCGGTCGCGCGTGCCCGCGCCGTCCCGGGCCCGTTCGTGCCTCGCCGCCCAGTAGGCCCGCGCGCGGCTGCGGGCTGCCCGCTGCAGCGCCCGCCGCACCCGGTACGCGTCCGAGAACATCCGCTCGAGCCGCCTGCGCTGCAGGGGATCGCGGACGTCGAGCGCGAGCCGCAGGACCGACACGCCGTCCTCGGGGCGGCGCGCCCAGGGCTCCTGACGGTTCGGACCGCGGGTCCGCTTGGCCTCGACTTTCACATCTTCACGCTACGCCAAACCCCTGACAGGGCGTTCAGGCCCAGCCCTCGCGCGAACCGAGGCACCGCCCGAGATTCCAGGGTGCCGTGCCTGCATACCTCATCTCGTCTCACCGACTGCTCGTCCTCGCGGCCCTCCCCTGGCGCGACCTCGCTCGCTCCGGCGCATGCTTCCCGCACCGCCGACGCGGCCGCTACCTCGCGGACACCGTGGCCGCTGTCTCCGTCCTTCACAACCTCAAGCGGGACTTATGGGACAGCTCTTAGGCTCGCCCGCACGCTGGCCGGGGGGCCGGGCCGGGGCTAGGATGCCGGGCCCATGACGACCTCCCTCGCACTCGCCGTCCTCCTGGCCGCGGCCCCCGCCGCGGCGCCCTCGAGCCCTGCCGCGCCGCCGAAGGCCGCGCCGCAGCAGGCCGCTGCGCCGACCGCCGCCGACGCGAAGAAGTTCGTCGACGATACGAGCGCCGAGCTGCTCCGGCTGCTCATCCGCTCCTCCACCGCGGAGTGGATCAAGTCGACCTACATCACCGACGACACCGAGCGGAACGCCGCGGCCCTCAACGAGGACCTGATGGCCTTCTACTCGAGGGTCATCCCCGAGGCCGCGCGCTTCGACGGCGTGAAGGCCGACCCGGACACGCTCCGCGCCCTGAAGCTCCTGAAGCTCTCGTCGACGATGCCCGCGCCGTCGGACCCCGCGAAGCGGCGCGAGCTCGCCGCGACCGCCGCGAAGCTCGAGGGGCTCTACGGCAAGGGCAAGTACTGCCCGCCCAGGCTCTCGAAGGCGGAGAAGCCCTGCCTCGACCTCCAGGACCTCGAGGAGATCCTCGCGAAATCGAAGGACCCGAAGGAGCTCGAGGAGGCGTGGACCGGCTGGCACGCGATCGCCCGCGAGATGAAGCCGCTCTACGCGCGCTACGTCGAGCTCGTGAACGAGGGCGCGAAGGAGATCGGGTTCGCCGACGCCGGCGCGCTGTGGCGCTCGGGCTACGACATGACGCCCGCCGAGCTCGAGAAGGACGTCGACCGGCTGTGGGGTGAGCTGAAGCCCTTCTACGACGAGCTCCACTGCTACGCGCGCGCGCGGCTCCAGAAGCGGTACGGCAGGGAGCTCGTGAAGGACGGGAAGCCCATCCCCGCCGACCTCCTCGGCAACATGTGGGCGCAGGGCTGGGAGAACGTGTACGGCGACCTCGAGCCGTTCCCGGGCGTCGGCACGGTCGCCCTCGACGCGACGCTCGAGGCGCAGAAGTACGACCCGGAGAAGATGACGAAGACCGCCGAGGCGTTCTACACGTCGCTCGGCCTCGATCCCCTCCCGCAGACGTTCTGGGAGCGCTCGATGCTCACGAAGCCGCGCGACCGCGAGGTGGTCTGCCACGCGAGCGCCTGGGACGTGACCTTCTCGGCCGACCTGCGCATCAAGATGTGCATCCGGCCCAAGGAGGAGGACTTCGTCACCATCCACCACGAGCTCGGGCACAACTACTACCAGCGCGCGTACATCAAGCAGCCGGTGCTCTTCCAGGACAGCGCGAACGACGGCTTCCACGAGGCGCTCGGCGACACCATCTCGCCGCTCTCGATGACGCCGACCTACCTGAAGCAGGTGGGCCTCCTCGAGACCGTCTCGACCGACCCGAAGGCGGTCATCAACTTCCAGATGAAGAAGGCCGTCGAGGGCGTGGCGTTCCTGCCCTTCGCCCGCCTCATGGACCAGTGGCGCTGGGACGTCTTCGCCGGGAAGGTGAAGCCGGCGGAGTACAACGGCCACTGGTGGGCGCTGCGCAAGAAGTTCCAGGGCGTCGACGCGCCGGTCGCGCGCAACGAGGGCGACTTCGATCCGGGCGCGAAGTACCACATCCCCGCGAACGTGCCCTACCTGCGCTACTTCCTCGCGCGCGTGTACCAGTACCAGTTCCACAAGGCGCTCTGCGCCGCGGCCGGCTGGAAGGGCGAACTCAACGCCTGCTCGATCTACGGCTCGAAGGAGGCCGGCAAGAAGCTCGACGCGATGATGGCGCTCGGGAAGTCGAGGCCGTGGCAGGAGGCGATGCGGGTGCTCACGGGCCAGCCGAAGGCCGACGCAGGGCCGATGCTCGAGTACTACAAGCCGCTGCGCGAGTTCCTGAAGAAGGAGAACGCCGGCCAGAAGTGCGGGTGGTGAGCTGTCACGCCTCCGAAGGAGGCGTGACGCCTGTGGGGGAGTTTGGGTGAAACGGGCCGTGCTCGTCGAGCACGGCCCGATTCATTTCACCTTCCAGCCACGATCCTCAACCCCACCCGGATCAACCTCGGCGCCCCCACCGTATCGATCCCCGCGCGTCCGACGAGGTACCTGCGGTCGAGCAGGTTCTCCGCCGCTCCAAACAGCTCCATTCCGCCGCCCACCCGCACGGCCACGGACGCGTCCACGACCGCCGCGCCCGCGATCCTGAGCGTGTTCCGGTCGTCCTCCCACTGCCCGGAGCTCCAGGCGACGTCGACCTGCCCGCGCACGCGGCCCACCCCCGCGCGGACGCTCCCCGCCACGCGGTGCACCGGATCCTGCGGCGGCCTCGAGCCCACGAGCTCCTCGTGGCCCGGCGCGGAGACCACGCGGGCGTCGGCGAGCGTGTACGCGACCGAGGCCGCGAGCGGCCCCGCCTCGCCCCACGCGAGCGAGGACTCGAGCCCGCGGATCCGCAGCCGCCCGAGGTTCGCGCGCTGGCGGGTCGCGCCGTCCGGCAGTGGCGCCGCGAGCGTCACGATGGTCGCGGGATCGTCGAGCACGCTCCACCAGCCGGTGAGGCGGGCGCGGAGCGCCCCGGGGAGCCGCAGCTCCGGCCCGGCCTCGGCGCCGGTGAGCGTCTCGGCCCGCAGGGCGGGCTCGGGCGCGGTGACGATCGTCCCCACCTGGAACGTCCGGTAGAGCTCGTTCAGCGTCGGCGCCCGGAAGGCGCGGTAGGCCGAGGCGCGCAGCGTGAGCGCCGGGTGGGGCCGGTAGCGCACCGCGAGCCGCGGGGAGAGCTGCGCGTCCGCCCGCGAGGCGTGCCGGGTGGTCTCGACCGTGCCGTCCGCGGCGGTGCGCGAGGTCGTGGCGGGCGCGTTGCGCCAGGCGTCGAGCCGGAGCGCGGCCGCGACCTCGAGCGCCTCCCCGAGCCGCAGCGCGTCCTCCGCGAACACGCCCGCGAGCACCTGCGCGCCCCGCGCGTCGCGTCGGACGGTCGCCGTGGACGGCGCGCCCGCCGCCGGGAAGACGTCCTCGCCCGCCTCCCCGGACACGCGCCGCACGTCCAGCCCGACCGCGGGCGCGTGGCCGCCACCCGTGGAGGGCGCGAGCACGAGCGAGCCGCCGAGATCGCGCGACGGGACCCGCTGCCGCGCCGCCAGCTCCTCGTCGCTGCGCCCGGCGAGCGCGCGCGTGCGGTCCTGGGTGAAGGTCCGGCCGGCCACCCACCCGAGCGCCTCGAGCCGGCCGGCCTCGCCGGACCACACCGCGCCGAGCCGGCCGGTGAGGGCGCGCGCGGCGCTGCGCGTGTAGCGGGTGCCGCCGTCCTGGTCCTCGGCGAAGGCGCCCGCGCCGGCGGTCACCGCGAGGTCCGGCGCCGCGTCCCAGCGCAGGCGGAGCGTCCCGGTCGCGTGGTCCGCGCCCGCGCGCCCGTCGATGGCCCCCGCCGACGCCGGCGCGACCACCCGGTAGCCGTCGGTCCTGAGCGCATCGCCCTCGAGGGAGACTCCGAGCGGCCCGGCGCGCGCCGTGCCGAGGAGCGCGCCGGCGGCGGTGCCGAGCGCGCCGCCCGACGACTCGGCCTCGAGGGTGGCGCCCTCGGGAATGGGCCGCGGCACGAGGGCCACCACGCCGCCGAGCGCCTGGCTCCCGTAGAGCGCCGAGGCGCCGCCCGGGGCGACCTCCACGCGGTCGAGCCCGAGCCGCGGCACGGAGCGCCAGGCGACCCAGCCGCCGAACGGATCGTTCGCGGGGACCCCGTCGTCGAGGAGCAGCGCGCGGGAGACCGCGGAGGGGCCGACGCCGCGGAGCGCGAGCCCCTGCGACGAGGGGTCCGCCGCGAGGCTCGAGGACCGGCGGAAGGTCTGGAACGAGGGCACCTGGCGCAGGGCCGCGTCCGCGGTGGTGGCCCCGGAGCCCCGCACGGCCTCGCCCTCCAGCACCTCGACGGTGGTGGGCAGGGAAGAGGTGGGGCGCGGCGAGCGGGTGCCCGTGACGACCACCTGCTCGGGCAGCACGGCCGGCTCGACCGGCTCGCCCTCGGGAGCGGCCGACAGCGCGACCGCGGTGACCAGGACGGGGACGAACACCCCGGTAGAGATGCCCGGCTTCCCGGTCGGGTGGAAGGCCCCTGACGGCCACCCCGGGGGGCGCCTGGCCGCAGGGCCGGTCCACCTCCACCTTGCGACTGCCAGGGAGGCCCCGCGATGTCGTTCCTGCTCTCCTTCGTCGTCGCGCTCGTCCTCGCGGCTCCGAGTCCCTCACCGCTCGCGGTCGTCACGAACGAGGGCTCGGGGGACGTGACCCTCATCGACACCGCCACGGACGCGGTCGTCGCGACCGTGCCGGTCGGGAGGCGGCCGCGTGGGGTGAGGGTCTCGCCGGACGGGAAGCTCGCGTACGTCGCGGTGTCCGGCTCGCCGCCGTCGAGGCCGGGCGGCGGCGCCCCGGGCGTCGCCGCGGCCGACCGCGCCGCGGACGGCATCGCCGTGGTGGATCTCGCCTCCCGCCGGCTCCTGCGGACGATCGCGGCGGGACGGGATCCGGAGGCGTTCGACCTCGCCGCGGATGGCGTGCTCGTGGTCTCGAACGAGGAGACCGGCGAGGCGACCTTCGTGGACGTCGCCCGGGGGCGCGCGCTCGGCTCGGTGCCGGTCGGCGAGGAGCCGGAGGGCGTCACGACGGCGCCCGACGGGAAGACGGTCTGGGTCACCAGCGAGGCGGGCGACCACGTCGCGGTGCTGGACGTCGCGTCCCGGCACGAGCTCGCGCGCATCCGCACCGGGGCGCGCCCGCGGGCCGTCGTCTTCGGGCCCGGGGGTCGGCTCGCGCTCGTCAGCGCGGAGAACGGCGGCTCCGTCACGGTGATCGACGCCGGCGCACGCCAGGCGCTCGGCGACGTCGCGCTCCCGCCGCCGGCGCGCCCGATGGGGCTCGCGGTCTCGCCGGACGGCGGGACCCTCTACGTCGCCACCGGCCGCGGCGGCGGGGTGGCGTTCGTCGACCTCGCGCGGCGTGCGGTGCTGCGGACGGTCCGCGACGTGGGGGCGCGTCCGTGGGGCATCGCGGTCACGCCCGACGGGAAGAAGCTGTACGTGGCGGGCGGACCCTCCGACGACGTCGCGGTGCTGGACGCGGGCAGCGGCGCGGTGCTGCGGCGGGTGGCGGCGGGCCGGTCGCCCTGGGGCGTCTCGGTCGCGCCCGCGGCCAGCGCGAAGGCTCACTCGCGCAGGGAGTAGAGGTAGGCCGCGATGTCGCGCGCCTCGGCCTCGCCCACGCCGAGGTCCGGCATCGCGGTCCGGGGATCCACCTCCCGCGGCGTCCGGATCCAGCGGACGAGGTTGCCCGGCGTGTTCGGCAGGCGACCGGCGAGGTAGCTGCGGGTCGCGAGGCCCTGGAGTGACGGCCCGACCTTCCCGGCGCCAGGGACCCCGGGCACGGTGTGGCACGCGACGCAGCCGCGGCCGCGCAGCGCCGCCCGGCCGCGCTCCGGGTCGCCTCCGGTCAGCCGCCGGGCCTCGTCCTGGGCGCGCCCGGTGCCCGTGCACCCCGCGGCGGTGCCGAGGACGGCCGCGAGGAGCAGCGCGAGCGGCGCCCGGGAGGCCCGGCGCTCGAGGTCGCCGAGCCAGGCCGCGAGCAGCGCGAGCCCGAGGAGCGTGAGGTAGAGGCCGGACGGGATCCACATGACGAGCCCTCCGAGTTGCTGGTCGGCGAGCGTCGCGGCGGCGTCGCGGGCGCCGGCGTTGTCGGGGTACCAGGGCGCCCGCGCGAAGGTGAGGAGCGCGCCGAGCGCCCCGGTGTGGACGGCGGTCGCGAAGACGTAGACGACCGCGGCTCCGTAGCCGGCGCGGCCGAAGCGCCCGAGGATCATGGCCCACCAGAAGAGGAGCGCCGTCGCGAAGAACGTGAGGTGCTGCACCCCGTGCAGCCAGGGGTGCGCGAGCGCGAGGCCCCAGGCCTCCGGCGCGTGCCAGAGCCAGAGCGCCCCGGCGTGCAGCGCGGCGGCGCCGGGCGCCGACGCGAGGACGCGCCAGGGGCCGCGGACCGCGGGGCGCCGGAGCAGCGCCGCGAGGCGCAGCCGGGGGCCAGGCCGCAGCGCGGCGAGCGCGGCGAGGTGCGGGCGGCCGAGGACGAGGAGCGGCGGCGCGACGAGGAGCAGCAGCTGGTGCTGGGCCATGTGCGCGGCGAAGCCCGCCGCGGCGGCCCGGTCGAGCGGCGGGGCGAGCGCCGCCGCGAGGGCGACGAGCCCGGCGCCGTACGCGAGCCCCTCGAGCGCGAGGGCGGTGTGCCCCGCGGTCCGCGCGCGCCAGCGCGCGCGCAGCCCGGCGAGGTAGAGGAGCCCCGCGGCCGCGAGCACCGCGAGGGCGAGGCCCTCCACCGCGGAGGAGGTGCGGGCCGCGGCGGCGTGGACCTCGCCCTCGTGGGCGAGGGTGACCGCGGGGAGGAGGACCGCGAGGCTCAGAAGACGTCGCATGGCGCGTGCACGAGCTTCGCGAGGCCCATGGCGAGGACCAGGAGGCCGAAGAGGGCGCACATCGCGAGGGCGGTCCACGCGACGAAGCGGATCCGGTCGGCCCGGGCCTCTCCGGCGCCCTCCGGCACGAGGCCCCGGGCGCGCAACGCGGCCGCGGCCCCCGCCGCCGGCACGGCCACGAGCACGAGGGTCAGGAGGTGCAGCGGCCACGTCACGAGGTGGCGGCAGGCGAAGCCCACGAGCACGTAGCTCGCCTGCAGGTCCACGAGCCAGGCGACGGGGCCCGAGAAGAACGCGAAGGCCAGGAGCCGGTCGACGCGCCGGACCGGACGGTCCTGCTCGGCGGGGTGGCTCACGGGGCGGCTCCGCGCGCGAGGAGGAGCGGGTCGAGGTAGAGGAGCGCGTACGTGGGGACCCACCACGCCACGACGACGTACCAGTAGAGGCCGGTCGTCTCGACGTCGGTGCGGTGCTTCTCGAGGACCGGCCCCTTCGAGAGGAGCGCGAAGAAGCGTCGCCTCCTCGACGAGGCCGAAGATGGTGTGCGTGGTCTGGAGGCCCACCGTGAGCCACCAGAATCGAGCCCCACGCGTGCGTGTCCCAGCGGAACGGCACCTGCGACAGCACCCAGCACCGGACCGTGAGCGCACAGGCCTGCAGGAGGACCGAGGCCCCGATGGCCCTGCGCATCGGGCGGAGCCGGCCCGCCCGGGCGGCGTCGTTCATGAGCCGGGTGGGGACGATCGTGGCGAGGAGGATCGCGAGCTCGACGCCGCCCCCGACGACGACGCCGGGCGTGAGCGGCGTGGGCGGGAAGGGCGTGAAGTTGCCCCGGAGGTAGAGCGCGCTCGCCCAGGAGAGCGCGAACACCGTCGTCTCGATCGCGAGCAGCCCGAGGATCCCGATGGTGAGCGGATCACGCGTCCCGAACGCGAAGGTCGGCAGCGCCGAGACGTCGACCACCGGGCGCCCGGCCTCCGCGGTCACGGCTGCTCCTCCATGAGGTCGAACTTCCCCGCGCCGTGGGGCCAGAACCAGACGAGGAGCGAGAGCAGGACCGCGGCCCCACCCCACACCGCCGCCCAGGGCGAGAAGATGCCGTAGATGAACGTGAAGGCGGTCGCGAGCGCGGCGACGAGCGGCGCCCAGGCCGGCCCGGGCTGCTCGACGCGGTGGTCGGGCTCCGCGTCGAGGAGCGTCGTCACGAGCACCTCGCGCCAATCGCTGCGGAGCCCCGCCACGACCGGCTGGTCCGGAGGGGTGGTCCAGCGCGCGTACCGGGCCCGGACCGTGGGGAGGAACTGGAAGTTGTACGGGGCCGGTGGCGAGGAGGTCGCCCACTCGAGCGAGTCGCCCTCGAACGGATCGTCACCCGCGACGGGGCCGCGGCGGAGCGCCCGGACGAGGTTCACCACCACCGCGAGGACCCCGAGGGCGAGCACGAAGGCTCCCACGGTCGCGGTGAGGTTGAGGGGGCCCCAGCCCATGTCGGCGAGGTAGGTGGACACCCGCCGCGGCATGCCCAGGAGCCCGAGCCGGTGCATCGGGAAGAAGGTGAGGTTGAACCCGGCGAACACGAGCGCGAAGCCCACCCGCGCGAGCGCCTCGGAGTACATCCGGCCCGTCGCCTTCGGGAACCACAGGTGCACCGCCCCGAGCAGCGGGAAGACCGCGCCGCCGATCAGCACGTAGTGGAAGTGCGCCACCACGAAGTAGGTGTCGTGCACCTGCACGTCGAGCGGCACCGAGCCGAGCATCACGCCGGAGAGCCCGCCGATCGTGAACACCGCCACGAACCCGCAAGCGTACAGCAGCGGCGCCCGCCAGCGCGGGCGCCCGCGGACGAGCGTCGCGAGCCAGCAGAAGATCTGGATGCCGTTCGGGACGGCGATGACGAGGCTCGCGGCGGTGAAGAAGGCCTGGCCCATCTCGGGCAGGGGCGCCGCGAACATGTGGTGGACCCACAGGCCGAAGCTGATGAACCCGATCGCGACGAGCGAGAGGACCATCGCCGCGTAGCCGAACACCTCGCGGCGCACGAAGACCGGCAGGATGGCCGAGACCATGCCGGTCGCCGGGATGAAGATGATGTAGACCTCGGGGTGCCCGAAGAACCAGAACAGGTGCTGCCAGAGCAGGGCGTCGCCGCCCTCGGCCGGGTTGAAGAAGTGGGTGCCGACGAGCCGATCCATCGCGAGCATCAGGCTCGAGAGCATCACCGCCGGCATGGCGAACAGGACCATGAAGGCCTTCACGAGCTGTGCCCAGACGAAGAGCGGCAGCCGCGAGAGCGTCATCCCCGGGGCGCGGTGCTTGAGGATGGTGGCGATGACGTTCACCGCGCCCGCGAGGGCGGAGAGCTCGGTGAAGGTCACCATCTGCGCCCAGACGTCGACGCGCTTCCCCGGCGAGTAGGCCGGACCGGAGAGCGGCACGTACGCGAACCAGCCGGCGTCCGGACCCATGCCGAGCACGAAGCCCACGTAGAGGAGCAGGCCGCCGGTGAGGAAGGTCCAGTAGGAGTAGGCCGACAGGCGCGGGAAGGCCATGTTCCGCGCGCCCACCATGAGCGGCACGAGGTAGACCCCGAGGCCCTCCATGACCGGCACCGCGAACAGGAACATCATCGTGGAGCCGTGCATCGTGAAGAGCTGATCGTAGCGATCGGGCGTGACGAGCTGGCTCTCAGGCCGCGCGAGCTGGAGGCGCATGGCCAGGGCCTCGAGCCCGCCGAGGACGAAGAAGACGAACGCGGTGACCACGAAGCGCTTGCCGATGGCCTTGTGGTTCACCTCGGTGAGCCACGCGACGACGCCACGGCCGCTGCCCCAGGTCGCGCGGAGCGCCGGCTCGTCGGTCTCGGTCGGCGCCGGGAGGCGCGGGGTGCCGGGGTCGGGGGTCACTTCAGCCCCTCCAGGAAGGCGAGCAGCGCCTGCAGGTCGGCGGGCTCGAGCGGCTGCGGTGGCATGTGGTTGCCGGGCTTCACCGCCTGGGCGTTCGCGATCCAGCCGGCGAGGTGGCCGCGGGTGTTGGGCAGGGTGCCGGCGCCGAGGCTCCGCCGCCCGGCGAGGTGCGTGAGGTCGGGCCCGAGGGTCGCGCCGGCGGGCGTGCCGGCGATCCGGTGACAGGTGGCGCAGGCGCCGCGCAGGAAGACGTCCTTGCCGCGGTGGGCCTCCGCGGTGGCGGGCTCGAGGGCGGGGAGGCGCTGCGCCGCGCGCCATCGGTCGAAGTCCTCCCGGGGCTCGACCACCACCCGGATCGCCATCTCGGCGTGGGCGACGCCGCAGAACTCGGCGCACTGCCCGCGGTAGATCCCGGGCTGCGCCGCGACGAGCGTGAGCTCGCCGTCGCGGCCGGGCACGAGGTCCTTCTTGCCGTGCAGCGCGGGGATCCACAGGGAGTGGATCACGTCGCGAGACCGGAGCACGAGCCTCACGGGGATGCCCGCGGGGAGGTGGAGCTCGTTCGCGGTCGTGAACGTCTGGCTCGGCACGGGGGCGACGTAGCGGAGCTCCCACCACCACTGGTGCCCCGTGACCTCCACGGTGAGCGGCGCGGCGAGGCCGAGCCCGGCGAGCGCGTTGCCGGTGCGGGTCGAGAGCCCGACGAGCACGATGAGCGTCACCGCCGTCGCCCCGACGAGCCCGGCGACGACGCGGGTGGTGCGGGCCTCGGCGCGGGGCCCCGGGTCCACCACCGGCCCGGGGTCGGCGCCCGCGCGGCGACGGAAGATGCCCCAGGCGAGCGTCGCGAGGACCGCCACCCAGACCACGGCGCAGACCGCGAAGAAGGTCCACCCGAGGTCGGCGATCTGCTGGGCCTGCGGGCCGGCCGGCGCGAGGGTGGACTGGGGGAAGCTCATCGCGGGCCTCCGGGCGCGGCAGGGCGGGAGGCCTCCGGCGGCGAGGTGCTCAGGTGATCGCCGCGCTGCGGGGCGGCGTCCTTGGGAGAGAGCCCGGCGAGGGACCGGACGTAGGCGACCAGCTGGCGGCGCTGCCGCTCGGTGAGGCGGCTGCCGAAGGCGGGCATCCCGCGGGGCCGGCCCTCGACGATGCTCCGGTAGACCTCGTCCGGCTCCGACCCGTACAGCCACAGGTCGTCCATGAGCGCGGGGCCCATCCCGCCGCCGCCGTGCTGGTGGCACCCTACGCAGTTCATGGCGGCGTACAGCCGCTTCCCCTCCGACAGCTCGTAGGCGACGCCCTGCGGGCGCGCCGGGCCACCGGACGCCGGCAGGTCGGGGTCGCGCCGCTCGCGCTCGCAGGCGAGCGCGGCGAGCGTGAGCACCACGAGCGCGGCCCGGCCGCTCACGGTGCCTCCACCCGCGGGACGCCGGCGTCGGCGAGGAGCCGCTCGACCTCCGCGCGCCGGCGCTCGAGCGCGGCGTCGAGCGCGTCGCGGAGGGAGGGGTCGCGCGGCGAGACGGCCACCGCGATCGCGTAGCGCATGGGGAGGCCACCGTCGGAGGCCTCCCGGACCGGCCGGAAGGCGATGGGTGCCCTCCGCGCGTACCAGCCCGCGAGCGGCCCCCACACGGCGGCGACCGCGATCTCCCCGCGGACGAGCGCGTCGAGGATGCGCGCCGGCGGGTCCGGCTCCCGGTAGTCGGCCGTGAGCGGGAAGCCGCGCACGTTCGCGACGAGACCCCGCCGCGCGAGCGCGTGGCCCGGCGGCGTCGCGGCCCCGTCGTTGCCGGGCAGCTGCACGCCGACGACCACCTCGCGCAGGCCCGGGTCGTCGAACGAGGAGATCTCGGGGCCGGCGCCGCGCCGCCAGGCGAACACGTAGCTAGACGTGTAGTAGGGCCGGGTGAGGAGCGCGCGCCCGAGGCCGACCGGCACCCCCATCACGGCGTCGCAGGCTCCCTCCTTCAGGCCTTGGCGAAAGAACCCGCGGCGCTGCGCGAGCCAGATCGGCTCGAGCGGCCTGCCGAGCTCCCGCGCGAGCAGCGCCGCGAGCCGGTTCTCGAGCCCCTCGCCGCGCGCGTTCGAGAAGGGGAGGTTGTTCGGATCGAGGCAGACGCGCAGGGGCGCCCCTCGCGCGCCCGGGGCCGGCGGACCGGCGGCGAGCGCCGCCGCGAGGAGGAGCGCGGCCGCGGTCACGGGAGCCCGAAGGTGTAGAGGGTGCCGCCCGCGGCCGTGACCTTCGCGAGGTCCTTCATGGCCTCGCCCCAGCCGTTCGCGGCGGTCCGGTCGCGGACGTCGAGCTTGTTGAGCACGACGACCCCCGGCCAGCCGCCGATCCCGGCGAGGACCGAGACGTACTGCCTTCCGTCGGGGCCGCGCCAGGTGACCGGCTGGCCGATGATCCCGGAGCCGAGCTTCCACTGCCAGAGCACCGCCCCGTCGCGCGCGTCGACGGCCTTGAACCAGCCGTCCATCGTCCCGAAGAAGACGAGGTCACCGGCGGTCGCGAGCGCGCCCGACCAGATGGGGAAGCGGTCGGTGAGCTTCCACCGCGCCTCGCGCTTCACCGGGTCCCAGGCGGTGAACTCGCCCATGTGGCCGCCGGGGCCGGGGCGGTACACGACGTTCGCGCCGACGTAGGGCGTGCCGGCGATGTAGCTCACCTCCACGCTCTCCCAGTCCATGCAGAGGTTCTGGTGCGGGATGTAGAGGAGCTGCGTGCGCGGGGACCAGGCCGAGGGTTGCCAGTCCTTGCCGCCCGGCGCGGCCGGGCAGATGTCGCGCACGACCTTGCCGGTGATGGGGTGGCGGTCCGCGCGCTCGACGAGGCGGCCCGTCGAGAGATCGACGCCCGACGAGCCCGTCACGTGCACGTACGGCGTCGCGGAGAGCACCTCGCCGGTGGTGCGGTCGAGCACGTAGACGTAGCCGTTGCGCTCCGGGTGGACGAGCACCTTGCGGCGCTGGCCCCCGAGCTCGAGGTCCACGAGCACGCTCTCGTTGACGCCGTCGTGGTCGAAGACGTCGTGCGGCGACCACTGGTAGTACCAGACGGCCTCGCCGGTCTCGGGCCGGCGCGCGAAGATCCCCGCGGTCCACTTGTTGTCCCCGGGGCGCTGCTCCGAGTTCCAGGGGCCGGGGTTGCCGGTGCCGTGGTAGACGAGGTCGAGCTCGGGGTCCCAGGAGATTCCAGCCCCACACCGTCCCGCCGCCGATCTTCCAGGCCTCCGGGGGCCAGCTCCGCACGCCCGAATCCTTCCCCCGGTCGGCGGCGTAGAACGGACGGAAGCCCGCGCCGACGAGGACGTCGGCGTCCGGCCCGGTGCTGTAGGCCTTCCACTCGACCTTCCCGGTCGCGGCGTCGAGCGCCGTCAGCCAGCCGCGGACCCCGAGCTCGCCGCCGGAGTTCCCGACGAGCACCTTCCCCTTCACCACCACGGGCGACATCGTCACCGTCTCGCCCTTCAGCGGGTCCGCGAGCTGCGTCCGCCACAGCTCCCGGCCGGTGCCGGCGTCGAGGGCGACGGCCTGGCCATCCAGGGTCGCGAGGAAGAGCCGCCCGCCGTCGTAGCTCATGCCGCGGTTCACGACGTCGCAGCAGGCGACGCCGGGGGTGGACGGGAGCACCGGCGGTGAGTACCTCCAGCGCACCTGCGGTGTGCCGGGGCGCGAGAGGTCGAGCGCGTAGACGTGGTTCGGGAAGGGCGTGACGACGTACATCGTCGCGCCCACGACGAGCGGCGCCGCCTCCTGACCGCGGTTCACGCCCGTGTCGAAGGTCCAGGCGAGCTTCAGGTCCTTCGCGTTACCGGTGTCGAGCTCGGTGAGCGGGCTGTACCGGGTGTTGGCCGGGTCCCGGGCCGCCATGCGCCACTCGCCGTCCGGCGCGGCGACGCCAGGCTTCGCGGAAGGTGAAGGAGACGCAGGCGCCCCGGCCGCGACGAGTGTCGTCACCGCGGCCGCGATCCAGGCGTGTGTCATGCGGGAACCCGACCCCGCCGGAAAGGATCGGCAGGCGAGGCGGCAGGCGGCAGTCCCCACCTGGAGAGGCACGCGGGCGGCCAGGCGCCAGCCCGGCCGCCCGCGTCGACGCAGGGCCTGCTAGATCGCGTCCGGATCGTCGCGGTTGACGTCGCGTTCGCGCTTCTCGTCCTTGAACTTCTCCTTCACGTCGCCGACCGCCTCGCGGACCTTGCCCTTGGCGCGGTCCCACGCGCCCTCGCCCTCGAGGCTGCGGTCCTTCGAGGCGCCGCCAATCCGCTCCTTCACGTCGCCCTTCAGCTGGTCGAGCTTGCCCTTGCCCTGATCCTCGTTCATGGCGCGTCCTCCTGTTGGGATGCGTGAACGATGGACCCTGGGAAGCGGGCCGGCCCGCGTGCCGCCCTGCTCAGCGCACGAGCGTGACGGTGAACGGCCCGGCGACCGCCTCGCCGCCGCGGAGGTCCCGCGCGACGACGTAGATCGAGGCCGTGGTGTCGGAGGCGAGGAGCTCCTTCGCGACGAAGTCGGTCTCCGCGACGGGCGCGGAGCCCCGCGGGTCGTCCAGGCGCCCCGCGGTCGCGTAGAACCAGACCGCCACGGCCTCCTGCACCGTGCGGCCGTTGCCGTCCTGGTAGGTCCCGATGGAGGCCGGGTCGATCCGCACCGTCACGCGGAGCTTCCCGCCCGCCGCGAGCGTCGCCCCGCCCGCCGCGGGCGCGCCGCCGAGCTCGACCGCGGCGATGACCGGCGGCAGGTTGCGGGGGGAGGGCGCCGCCTTCGTGTGCAGCGTGACCCGCTTCAGCGCTTCGCGGACGTCGCCGGACTGCGAGGTCACCGTGAGCCGGAAGGTGGTCTCGATCGTGTCCGGCACCTGGCCCGGCTCGAAGCCGGGCGGCGGAGCGGCGGCGAGCTTCGTGAGGCAGTCGAGGGCGAGCGCGGTGGGGTCCTGGGTGACGGTGCCGTCGGGGTCCGGCGTCACCGTGACCTCGCACGCGGGCAGGGCGCAGGCGAAGCTGCCCGCCGAGCCGAGCGTGAGCGGGCAGAACTTCCAGGTGGCCGACGCGACGGGGTCGGCCGCCGTCGCGTACACCGTCGGCGTGAGCGTCACGCTCTCGTCCGGCCCGAGCTCGGTCGGAGACGCGGCGATGGAGAGCACGCGCAGGCCGTCGAGGTACGACTCGGGCAGGAAGTCCTGCGCGCAGCCGCCGAGGCCGGCGGCGAGGAGCGCTGCGACGGGGAAGGGCAGGAGGCGCGGGCGGATCATCACCACTCTCCCTGGACGCCGAGGATCGGCAGGATGGGCAGGCCGGAGGCGACCTGCTTCTGGCGGTAGTCGAAGGCGTAGGTCCAGCCCTCGGGGTTCTTCCGGTTGTAGAGGTTCTGCACGTCGACGAACGCGACGAGCTTCCAGCGCTCGTAGGTCCAGGTCCGGTCGAGGCGGACGTCGAGCTGGTGGAACGCGGCGAGGCGGGCGGAGTTGGTCTGGCCGTAGACGCGCACCCAGGTGCCGCTCGTCGTGTCGTAGACCGAGGAGACGACCGGCGTGTACGGGCTGCCCGAGACGAGCCGGAAGCGCCCGCCGACCGACCAGCGCGGGTTCCACTGCCAGGTGGCGACCGCGGTCAGGTTGTGCGGCTGGTCGTACTGGAAGGCGCGCTCGGGCTTCCCGTAGCCGTCCCGCCGGAACGAGCGCTGGTACGTGTACGCGACCCAGCCGAAGAGCTGCTCGCCCCACCGGCCGCGCAGGGTGGCCTCGAGGCCGTAGACGCGGCCGGAGCCCTCGTTCGTGTAGGGCGGGGCCGCGGGGTCGTAGGCGGCGGCCGGGTTCGAGACGACCATCCGGTCGAGCCGCTTGTGGAAGCCGGTGAGCTCGCCCTGCAGGTTCTCGGAGAACCGCCGCTCGACGCCGAGCGAGCCGTGGAGCGCGCGCTGCTGCACGAGGCGCGGGTTGCCGGTGGTGTCGTCGTACTCGGGCGGCTGCGGCGGCTGCTGGAAGAGGCCGAAGGCGCCCTTCGCGACCGTGCCCGGGGCGAGCTCCCAGCGGGCGCCGACGCGCGGGTCGAGCGCCCAGCGCCGGATGGCGCGGTTCCAGTCGAGCCGGACGCCGGGCAGGATCTCGAGGCCCGGGAGCGGCGCCCAGCGAAGCTCGGCGAAGGCGGCGGGCTCGTAGAGCGTGGCGCGCTTGTCGGCGGAGAGGCTGCCCTCCGTCGACGCGGAGCCGCCGTTCGTGTCGCCCTCGGTGGGCGCCGAGCCCGGCACGTTGAGCGCGATCTGGGCGCTCGAGATTCTGGAGGTCCACGCCGGCCCGGGCGCTGAGCGCGCCGGAGAGGGCGGCCGACCACGCGGAGCGGGTGGAGAGCTGGAGCGTGTCGAGGTCGAAGTAGAACTCCGGCCCGAACTGCGTGCGGAAACGCTGCCAGGTGACCTGCGCGCTCGACTCCTGGGTGAGCCAGGGCGTCACGCGCGAGTCGTAGGAGGCCTGCAGCGCGTGGAACATGATGCCGGCGCTCAGGTTCCCGGTGATCTTCGGGTCCTCGGCGGGGCGCTTCAGGATGAGCTCGATCTTGTCCATCGAGCCGAACCACAGGAACCGCAGCCGCCCGTCGCCGAGCTTCCGCTGGGCGATGGCCTGGTAGTCGTAGTAGCGCGGCGCGGTGTCGAAGGAGAGGTTCGCGTCCTTCGGGATGAAGAGCGGGAGGAGCGTGTCGATGTAGGAGCGGTTGAACGCGAAGGCGCCGGTCCAGCCGCCGCCGAGCGGGCCCTCGAGCGCGACGCCCGCGTCGTAGAACGAGACCTGCGCCTGCCCGCGGAACAGGTCCTCGGCCGGGTCGCGCAGCTTCACCTCGATGACGCCGCCGATCCCGCGGCCGTAGTCGGGGGCGAAGTTGCCCGGGACGAACTCGACCGACTCGAGGAAGCGGGGCGAGAGCGTGCTGCGCAGGCCGCCGAAGTGGTAGAGGATCGGCACCTCCTGCCCGCCCACGTAGACGCGCGTGTCCTGCGGGGACGAGCCGCGCAGCACGAGCTGACCGCTGCCGAACGGGGTGCGCGCGACGCCGGGCAGGTTGAGCACCGCCTTCAGCGTGTCGCCCTGCGTGCCGGCGACCTTCTGGACCTCGTCGGCCGGGATGACCTGCCGGGTGATCTCCCGGCGCACCGGCGCGGCGCGGACGACCGTCTCGAAGCCGGTGCCGACCGCCTCCAGGTAGAAGGTCTCGTCCCGCTCCTCGCCGGGCTTCGCCTCGACCTTCGCGTCGAGCCGCTCGTGCGCGGCGGGGAGCGCCACGATCGAGAACGCGGTCGCGGGCACCTCGAGCGCGAACCGCCCGGCCGCGTCGGTGGTGGCCCGGGCGAGGGTCTCCTCGCCGGCGCGCGCGGCGACCGCGACGTTCGCGAGGGGCCTCCGCGTCCCGCGCTCGAGCAGGCGGCCGCCGAGGCGGACCGGCTGCGGGGGCGGCGCGGCCGGGGCAGCGGCGCTCGAGGCGGGCGGCGGGGCGGAGATGCGGAGCTTGAAGGTGATGGTGACCGGGACGGCCTCGCCGGTGGTGAGCCGGCCGGGCTCGAAGGCGAACCTCCGGGCGGCCGCGACGGCGGCCGAGTCGAACGGCTCCCCGGCGCCCTCCTCGACGCGCACGTCCTCCACGCGGCCGTCGGCGCCGACGTCGATGCCGAGCGTGACGGCGACCTCGGGGGCCGGGAACGCGGTGCCGGGCGGGACCTCGGCGGGGACGAGCGCCTTCAGCGCCGGGGGCGTCGCGAGGACGGGCTCGGCGGGCGGGGTGGCGGGCTGCGCCGCGGGCTGTGTTACCGGCTGCGCCGCGGGCTGGCCGGTGACGATCGAGAGCGCGAGGAGGACGGGCAGGAAGGCCATGAGAGGGGCTCTAGCTGTCGAGGCGGAACTTCATGGTCCAGGGGATCCAGACCGCGACGGCCTTCCCGCCGCGCTCGGCCGGCTGGAAGCGGATGCCGCGCGCCGCGGTGACCGCGGCCTCGTCGAAGCCGTTGCCGGAGGCGCGGAGCACGCGCACGTCGGCGACCTTGCCGGCCGCGTCGACGAGGAGCTGGAGCGCGACGTCGGTCTCGAGCTGCTCGCGCCGCGCCGCCTCGGGGTAGAGCGCGCGGAGGTCGGCGGCCGAGGGCTGGCGGAGGAGCCGCGGGGCGCGCTCCACCTCGACGACGTCGACCGGCGAGGTCGGCCCCTCGTTGTTGCCCACTGGCGCGCTGGAGGGGAGGTCGGCGCGGCCGCGGGCCGAGGTGCGGCCCTCGGTGGTCGGCACGGCCACGCCGCCGCCGGGCACGGTGGCCTCCATCGAGACCGCGAAGCGGCGCGGCGCGGGCTTCGGCGCCTCGGGCTGCGGGGTGGGCGCCGGCGGCGGGGCCTCCGCGGGCGGCGGCTTCGCGGCGCGCGGCTCCGCCTTCGCGGTGCGCTGCGCGGGCTGGGCGGGCTTCGGCTCCGGGGCGGGCTCGGGAGGCTTCGGCGCGGGCGGCGGCGGCCGGGTCGCGAGCTTCACCGCCGCGGGCGGCATCCGGACCTTCGGGGTCGCCGGGGGCGGCAGCGTCCACAGCCAGCCCAGCGCCGCCGCGTGGGCGGCGAGCGCGGCGAGCGCCGCGGGCGCGAGCTGGCCCCGGACCCGCGTCACCGCGCGGGCTCCTCCACGGGCTGGGTGTCGAGCGCGATCTCGACGACGCCGGAGAGGCGCAGCCGGTCCACCGCCTCGGCGAACCTGCCGTACGGCGCGGCGACGTCGGCCGAGACGAAGCCGGCGAGCTTCTGGCCCTCCTGGAGGCGTGCCTTCGCCTGCTCCACCGCGGCGGGGATCGCGTCCAGCGACGCGGGCTGGCCGTTCACCCAGACCGCGCCGTCCTTCAGCACGGCGATGTTGAGGACGGCGGGGGGCGCGCCCTCGGAGGAGGCCGCCTTCGGGACCTGGACCGGGATGTTCCGGTT
Source organism: Anaeromyxobacteraceae bacterium (assembly GCA_047602405.1). GTDB lineage: Bacteria > Myxococcota > Myxococcia > Myxococcales > Anaeromyxobacteraceae > Anaeromyxobacter. The sequence goes on along the minus strand of JASGHJ010000002.1, from coordinate 2,125,918 downwards.
CACGATCGCCGAGGCGGTGACGATGAAGACGATGAGGAGGGTGAGGCAGACGTCGACGATCGGCGTGATGTTCACGCCGCCGATGAGCTCGTCGTCGCCGCCCGTGGACCAGCCGCCGGCCACGGGTCAGCCCTCCGCCCGCGGCGCCCCGCCGGCGGGGCGCAGCCCGGCGGCGCCGGCGAGGAGGTCGCGCATGAGCGCCTCGGCCATCTTGAGGCGGGTGGAAACGTGGGTGCGGAGCGCGTTGAACGAGATGACCGCGGGCACCGCGACCGCGATGCTGAAGCCGGTCGCCACGAGCGCCTCGCCGATGGCCGACATGACGAGGTTGTTCGCCTGCGCCTGGACCGTGCCCATCTTCCCGAGCGCGTAGAACGCGGCGACGATGCCGATGACGGTGCCGAGGAGGCCGACGAGCGGGGCGGTGTTGCCGATGGAGGTGAGCCAGGCGAGCCGCGCCTCGTAGCGGCCGCGCTCCTCGGCGAGCTGGGCGAGCATGACCTGCTCGAGCCGGCCCGGGTCCCGGTCGCCCCGCGCGACGAGCCCCAGCCCGCGCCGGAGCACGTTGCGCACGAGCGAGTCGCCCTCCACGGCGCGCAGGGCGGCCTCGAGCTCGCCCCGGGCCAGCGTCTCGCCGAAGCTCGCCCGGAGCGCCTCGTAGCGCTCGCGCGTCCGCCAGAAGAGCAGGACCCGGTCGAGGAACACGGTGAGCCCGGCGAGCGACATGGCGATGAGGGCCCACATCACCCACTCGGCGCCCCAGGTGGAGGCGAGGTCGAGGAGCTTCGTCGTGATCATCGGCAGGTCTCCCGCACCGGTGGTCGAAGGACCCCGGCGAGACGGTCTCGAGGAGGTTCGAGGTTAACGGTCGGTCGGAAGCGCCGCAACCGAGAGCCGGGCCCGCGGGGCGCGGAGCCGCTCGAAGAGCACGTAGAACACCGGCGTGACGTAGAGCGTGAGGAGCTGGGAGAAGAGGAGCCCGCCGACGACCGCGAGGCCGAGCGGCTGGCGCGCCTCGGCGCCCGCGCCGAGCTTCATGGCGATGGGGAGCGTGCCCATGAACGCCGCGAAGCTCGTCATCATGATGGGGCGGAAGCGCACGAGCGACGCCTCGTGGATGGCCTCGCGGGGCGACTTGCCGGCCTTCTGCGCCTCGATGGCGAAGTCGACCATCATGATGCCGTTCTTCTTCACGAGCCCGATGAGCATGATCACGCCGACGAAGGCGTAGAGCGACAGGTCCTTGCCGAACACCGCGAGCGTCACGAGCGCCCCGAACCCGGCGAAGGGGAGCGAGGTGAGGATCGTGATCGGGTGGACGTAGCTCTCGTAGAGGATGCCCAGCACGACGTAGATGACGAGGATCGCCATCACGAGGAGGCCCTGCAGGCCGACCATCGACTCGAGGAAGGCCTGGGCGTTGCCCTGGAACCGGGTGCCGACGGTGTCGGGGAGCGTCTCGCCGGCGGCCCTCGTGATCCGGTCCACCGCGTCGCCGAGCGCGACGCCCGGCTTCAGGTTGAACGTGACGTTCACCGCGGGGAGCTGGCCCGCGTGGGCGACCGAGAGCGGCCCGACCTCGCGGCCGATCGTGGCGATCGATTCGAGCGGGACGAGCTGGCCGGTGGACGAGCGCACGTAGACGAGCCCGAGCGCGCCGGGGTCGAGCTTCAGCTCCGGCAGGAGCTCGGCGAGCACCTCGTACTGGTCGTCGGCGGCGTTGATGACCGACACGCGCCGCGGGCCGAACGCCGTGTAGAGCGCGTCCTCGACCGCGAGCGGGGAGACCCGGGCGGCGAGCGCGCGGTCGCGGTCGATCCGCACCGAGAGCCGGGGGGACGCGAGCCTGAGGTCGCTGTTGATGTCGGTGATCTCCGGGAGCTCCCGCATCTTCTGCTCGAGCTTCGGCGCCGCCTGGAAGAGCGTGGCGGTGTCCGGGTCGAGCATCGTGAAGGTGTACTGGGCGCCCCGGCCGCCGCCGGCGAGGGAGATGGGGGGCGGGACCACCACGAAGGTGCGGATGCCCGGGACCTTCGAGAGCTGCTGGCGGAGGTCGGCGGCGATCTGGTCGGCGTGCTCGCGCGGCCCGTCCTCGAGCTTCACGAAGGCGAAGCCGCTGCCGGAGGTGCCGCGCGCGCTGATCGACGAGTTCGCGTGCTGCACGCCCGGGTGGAGCGTCACGATCCGGGCGACCTCCTGGTGCGCGCGGGAGGAGGCCTCGTAGCTCGTGCCCTCGGAGGTCTCGGTGTTCACCATCATGCGGCCGGTGTCCTCGGAGGGGAGGAAGCCCTTCGGCACCACCTGCCAGAGCGCGCCCGTGGCGACGAGCACCGCGATCGAGAACGCGACCACCGTCCGCGGGTGGTCGAGCGACCAGACGAGGCCGCGGTCGTAGAACCGCAGCGTCGCGTCGAAGGCGCGCTCGACGGCCTGGTAGGCCGCGCCGTGCGGGCCGCCGTGCCCGGCGCCGGGCTTGAGAAACCGGGCGCACAGGAGCGGGGTGAGGGTGAGCGACACCACGCCGGAGACCAGGATCGACGCGGCGATGGTGATGGCGAACTCGTGGAAGAGGCGGCCGACGAGGCCGCCCATGAAGAGCACCGGGATGAAGACCGCGGCGAGGGAGATCGTCATCGAGACGATCGTGAAGGCGATCTCCTTCGAGCCCTTGAACGCGGCGTCGAGCGGCGCCTCGCCCTTCTCCACGTGCCGGACGATGTTCTCGAGCATCACGATCGCGTCGTCGACGACGAAGCCGACCGCGAGCGTGAGCCCCATGAGCGAGAGGTTGTCGAGCGAGAACCCGAACAGGCTCATGATCGCGAAGGTGCCGACGATCGAGACCGGCAGCGCGAGGCTGGGGATGACGGTGGCCGGGAGGTTCCGGAGGAACAGGAAGATGACGAGGATGACGAGCGCGAGCGTGAGGAGGAGCGTGTACTGGACGTCGCGCACCGACTCGCGGATGGCCTGGGAGCGGTCGAAGATGATCTCGAGCGAGGCCGACGCCGGCAGCTGCTGGTTGATGCCCGGCACGAGCGCGAGCACCCGCTTCGCGATCTCGACCGTGTTCGAGCCGGGCTGGCGGCGGACCGCCACGGTGATCGAGCGCTGGGCCTTGCCGTCCTTCACGAACCAGCCGGCCTGCTTGTCGTTCTCGACCCCGTCGATGACGCGGGCCACGTCGCCGAGGCGCACCGGCGCGCCGTCGCGCACCGCGATGGGCACGTCCCTGAACTCGGCGGCGCGGAAGAGGCCGCCGGTCGCCTCGACCGTGTAGGCGCGGTCGGCGCCCATGACCGTGCCGGTGGGGAGGTTGGCGTTCGAGGAGCGGATCGCGGCGAGCACCTCGTCGAGGCCGAGCCCGCGGGAGGCGAGCGCGCGCGGGTCGAGCTGGATGCGGACCGCGTACTTCTGCTCGCCGAAGATGGCCACCTCGGCGACGCCCGGGACCGTGGCGATGCGCTGCGAGACGAGCGTGTCGGCGATGCGGTTGAGCTCGGTGAGGGGGAGCGTCGGCGACGTCATCGACAGGAGCACGATCGCCTGGTCGGACGGGTTGACCTTCCGGAAGGTCGGCGGCGCCGGCATGTCCGACGGCAGCGCGCCGAGGGCGCCGGAGATGGCGGCCTGCACGTCCTGGGCGGCGGAGTCGATGTCGCGGTCGAGGTTGAACTCGATGGTGATCGAGGTCGAGCCCTGGCTCGACGAGGAGTTCATCGACTTCACGCCCGCGATGCGCGTGAACTGGCGCTCGAGCGGGGTCGCGACCGAGGCGGCGACCGTCTCCGGGCTCGCGCCGGGGAGGAACGCGCTCACCTGGATGGTCGGGAAGTCCACCACCGGCAGGTCGGAGACCGGCAGGCCCTGGTAGGCGATCGCGCCGAAGGCGGTGAACGACGCCACGAGGAGCGTCGTCATCACCGGCCGGCGGATGAAGGGCGCGGAGACGTTCATCGGGTCCCGGCCCCCTCCGGGCGGGCGCCGGTGGCCGCGCCGCCTCCGCCCGCGCCCAGGAGCTCGACCGGCGCGTCCGGGCGGAGCTTCAGGAGCCCCTCGGTCACGACCGTCTCGCCGGCGGCGATGCCGGCGGCGAGGACGACCTCCTTCTCCTTCGCCTCCGCGACCGTCACGTTGCGCAGCTGCGCCTTGCCGTCCACCACGACGTAGGCGTAGTCGCCCTGCTGGCCGGTCGCCACCGCGGACGCGGGCACGACCACGGCCCGCTCGCGCTCGGCGACCCGCACGAAGACGTCCACCGCCTGGCCCGGCCAGAGGAGCTCGTCGGCGTTCTCGATCCGCGCGCGGAGCAGGATGGTGCCGGTCGTCGCGTCGACCGCGTTGTCGACGAACACGAGCTCGCCGGCGACCTCGGGCCCGCTCCCGGCCCGCAGCCGCACCGGCGGCGGCGCGTCGCGGCGCGCGCGCAGGGCGGCGAGGTGGCCCTCCGGGATGGAGAAGGTCGCGAAGACCGGCTTCACCTGCTGCAGCGTGAGGAGCGGCTCGGCGGCCGTCGCCGACACGAGGTTGCCCGGGTGCACGAGCAGCCGCCCGGTCCGGCCCGAGGCGGGCGCGCGGATGGTGCAGTAGGAGAGGTTCAGCGCGGCGCGCTCGACGGTGGCCCGGTCCGCGACGACCGCCGCCTCGAGCGCCGCGGCGTTGGCCTTCGCGGCCTCGTACTGGGAGCGGCTCACGTACTCCTTGCCGACGAGCTCCGCGAAGCGGGTCGCGTCGGCGCGGGCGTTCTCGGCACGCGCCTGATCCTGCGCGAGCCGCCCCCGGGCCTCGGCGAGGGCGGCCTCGTACGGGCGGCGGTCGATCTCGACGAGGAGGGCGTCCTTCTGGACGTACTGCCCCTCGGTGAAGTGCGCGCGGGTGAGCTGCCCGGAGACCTGCGGGCGCACCGCGACCGACTGGCTCGCCTCGATGCGGCCGACGGCGCGGACCTCCACGGGGACGTCGCGCACCTGGGCGGTGACGGCGCGCACCGGCACCGGGCGCGGGCCCTTCTGGCCGGCCTTCGGGTCGGCGCCGCACGCGGCGACGAGGAGGGAGAGCGGGACGGCGAGCGCGGTGCGGTTCATCGGTGGGCGTCCTCCGGGAGATCCAGGCGGCCCGCGGCGCGGGCGAGCCGCGCGACGGAGAGGAGCCAGTCCGCGCGGGCGCGGACGTCCTCGGCGCGCGCGCCCTCGAGCGCGGCCTGGGCGTTGAGGAGGTCGAGGATGGAGCCCACCCCCTCGTGGTAGCGGCCGGCGGCGACCTCCGCCGAGGCGGTCGCCGACTCGAGCAGGGCGCGGGCGGACTCGAGCCGCTCGCCGGCGGTGCGCAGCGCCTGGAAGTTCGTCCAGACGTCGAGCGCCACCCGCTGGGCCGTCGCGTCGGCGCGCAGCCGGGAGGCCTCCGCGGAGGCGCGGGCGGAGAGCACGTCGTAGGTCGCGCCGAGCCCCTCGAAGAGCGGGAAGCGCAGCACGAGGCCGGCGCTCCACAGGGTGGAGGGATCGCCGTCGGCGGGCCGGAGCGGCCAGGCGCGGGTGGCGCTCGCCTGCGCGGAGAGCGTCGGGAAGAGCGCCGAGCGCGCGGCGCGGGCGCGTGCGTCGGCGGCGCCGGCGAGGGCGCGGGCCCGGCCGAGGTCGGGGTTGCGGGCGGCGGCCTCGGCGAGGATCGCCTCGACCCTCGGCGTGGCCCCCGCGGCGTCCACGCGGGTGGGCAGCGCGCCCACCTCGAGCTCGGCGGTCGGCTCGAGCCCGGCGAGCGTCGCGAGCGCCCCGCGCAGCGCGAGGGCCTGCCCCTCGAGCTGCTGCTGCGAGAGCCGGAGCTGGGCGAGCTGGGTGCGGGCGGCGAGGACGTCGGCGACGGTCGCGAGCCCGGAGCGGCGGCGGCCCTCCGCGGCCTCGAGGTTCGCCGCGGCCTGCTTCACCGTCGAGCCCTCGGCCTCCGCGAGCGCCCGCGCGGCGAGGAGCTGGTAGTAGGTCTGCTGCACCGAGAGCACGAGATCGGCGACCGCGGCGTGCTCCGCGAGCCGGGCCGCCTCGAGCAGCAGGTCGCCTTCCTCCGCGCGCGCACCGCGGCCGCCCACGTCGAGGAGCAGCCAGGTGAGCGCCGCGGTCGCGCTCGCGGTGGTGGACTCGGGCGTGGAGGCCGGGCCGAGGCCGCCGACGCGCGTGAGGTTGCCCGTCGCGGTGACCGCGGGGAGGTAGTCGGCCCGGCGTGCGCCCGCCTCGGCGGCGGCGGCGCGGGCGTCCTGCCAGACCGCGCGCGTGGCGGGATCGGTGCGGAGCGCGCGGTCCACGAGGTCCGTCAGCGAGCGCGGCGCGGGCTCGGCGCCGGCCGGCGGCGCCGGAGGGGCCGTCGGGGCGGGCACGGCCGGGGCGGCCGGCCACGCCGCGGCGATCTCCCGCGGAGGCGGCGCGTGCCTCGAGAGCTGCGCGGGTGGCCAGAGCGTCGCGCAGCCGCTCCCGGCGAGGGCGAGCAAGAGCGCCGCCGGAGCGGCGAGGCGGGGCAGGGAAGGAGGCATCCGCGCCCCTTTTTGGAGGAGAGCGGGGCCCCCGTCAACGCCCGCGTGACGGCCCGGCATGGCGTCGGGCCGTCACGATCCCGTCACTCCGGTCTCGCCGCGTCACGAGCGCGCGAGCCGCGAGCGCATGAACGTCGCCGGCGCGTCGAAGGCCGGCCCGCGCACGGTGCACGCGAGCTCGCGGAGGCGGCGGATGCGCTCCTCGGCGGGCGGGTGCGTCGAGAAGAGCTTCGCGAGGCCGCCGGCGAGGCCGCCGAACGGGTTCACGATGTGGAGGCTCGCGGTGGCCGGGGTGGCCGCGCTCGGGAGCTCCTCCGCGGAGCGGTGCAGCTTCTCGAGCGCGCTCGCGAGCGCGAGGGGGTCGCCCGACATGCGGGCGCCGGCCTCGTCGGCGAGGAACTCGCGCGAGCGGGAGATGCCGAGCTGCACGAGCGTGGCGCCGATGGGGGCGAGGATCATCGTGGCGAGGCCGGCCGCGGGTGCGCCATCCTCCTCGTCGGAGCCGCCCGCCAGGCCCGCGAAGGCGAGCACGTGCGAGAGGTGCGAGACGGCGGTGGCGAGGCCGGCCGCGACGCTCGCGACGAGGATGTCGCGGTTCTTCACGTGCGCGAGCTCGTGGGCGAGGACGCCGCGCAGCTCGCGCTCGTCGAGGATTCTCGAGGATGCCGCGGGTCACCGCGACCACCGCGTTCCGCGGGTTGCGCCCGGTGGCGAAGGCGTTCGCGTGCGGGTCGTCCATGAGGAACACCCGCGGCTTCGGGATCCCGGCGCGGCCGGAGAGCTCCTCCACGAGGGCGTGGAGCCGGGGGGACTCCTCGCGCGGGAGCTCGCGGGCGCCGTGCATCCGGAGCACGAGCTTGTCCGAGAAGAAGTAGCCGACGAGGTTCATGCCCACCGCGAGGGCGGTCATGACCCAGAAGGCGCCCGGGCCGACGCTGGCGCCGAGCGCGAGGAGGATCGCGGAGAGCGAGCCGAGGAGCAGGATCGTCTTGAGCTGGTTCATCCGACGGGGAACATGGCCCGTCGCACATGCTGAGTCTATTAGACAATGTCAGCAAGATTCTGAGGTGTGACCTAAGTCACACGCCCGCCGGCCCGCTCACGCGGCCGGGCCGAAGACGGCGTCCCGCGCGGTCTCCACCACGGCGACGACCGCCGGGTGGCGCAGGCGGCGCTCGACCGTGATCGCGTGGAAGGCCTCGCGCACCTCGTCCACGCGGCCGACCACCGAGACGCCGAACTGGGTGCGGATCTCGTCCTCGAGCACGCGCGGCGCGGGGAAGACGCCGAGCCCGCGCGAGCCGAACGCCATCATGAGCGCGCTGTCGTCGAACTCGCCCGCGAGCACCGGCCGCAGCTCCTGCTCCTCGAGCCAGGCGTCCATGCCCTTGCGGAGCGCGGTGCCCTCCGCCGGCAGGAGGAGCGGCGCCCCGGCGAGCGAGCCCGGGAAGCCCCGCCTCAGCGCGGCGAGCTTCGGGGGCGCGAAGAAGGTCGTCCCGCAGTCGCCGAGCCGGTGGTTGAAGGCCTTCACCTTCACGTCCTCGGTGGCGGGCACGTCGGCGATGACGACGTCGAGCTCGTGGATGGCGAGCGCGGCGAGGAGCTGCGGGAGCGGACCCTCGCGCGCGACCACGGTGAGGTCCGGGAACGCGTCCACGGCGGGCTGCAGGAGGAGCGCGGCCATGCGCTTCGGGATGACGTCGGCGACGCCGGCGACGAGGCGCATCCGCTGGCCGGTCGGCAGCCCCTTCACCGCCCGCTGCAGCTCGCGGCCGGTGCGGAAGATGTCGTCGGCGTACTTCAGCACCGTCCGCCCCACATCGGTGAGCACCAGCCGGCGGCCCTGGCGCTCGAGGAGCTTCACGCCGAGGTTGGCCTCGAGGGTCTTCAGCTGGTTCGAGATGGTGGGCTGGGCGAGCCGGAGCTCCTGGCTCGCCTTCGCGATGCTGCCGGCGCGCGCGACCGTCCAGAAGTAGAACAGGTGGTGGTAGTTGAGCCACTCCATGTCGGCCCCTCCTGGACGTTCGTTGAAGGTTAGCTTAAACCTCAGTCTGTTGCAGAAACTATCTCACGCCCGGGTGTGCGGGGCGGTCTAGAAAGGTCTGGGCCTTCCGGGGGGAGCGGCCCGCGTGAACATGGAGACCGTCGGCACACCCTTGCTCTGGGGAGGCTTCATCCTCCTCGTCCTCGCGCTCCTCGCGCTCGATCTCGGCGTGTTCAACCGCCGGGACCACGTGGTGCGGACGCGCGAGGCGCTCGGGTGGACGGCGGTCTGGATCGCGCTCGCGCTCGCCTTCGGCGCCTTCGTGTGGTGGCGCTTCGGCGGCACGCTCGCGGTCGAGTACCTGACCGGCTACCTCATCGAGAAGTCGCTCTCGGTCGACAACCTCTTCGTCTTCGTCGTCATCTTCTCGACCTTCGCCATCCCCCGCGAGGTCCAGCACCGGGTGCTGTTCTGGGGCATCCTCACCGCGCTCGTGCTGCGCGCGCTCATGATCGTGGGCGGCTCCGCGCTCCTGCAGCGGTTCCACGCGCTCATCTACGTCTTCGGCGGCTTCCTCGTGGTGACGGGGCTGCGGCTGTGGCTCCAGGGGGAGGAGCAGCACCGCCCGGAGCGGAGCTTCGCCTTCCGGCTCCTCCGCCGGATCGTGCCCTCGACCACGCGCATGGAGGGGCACGCCTTCTTCCTCCGGGAGCACGGCCGGCGGGTCGCGACGCCGCTCCTCCTCGCGCTCGTGCTCATCGAGGTGTCGGACGTCGTCTTCGCCCTCGACTCGATCCCGGCGATCTTCGGGGTGACCCTCGACCCCTTCATCGTCTTCACCTCGAACATCTTCGCGATCCTGGGCCTGCGGTCGCTCTACTTCGCGGTGGCCCAGCTGCTCCGGAAGTTCGCGTACCTGAAGGCGGGGCTCGCGGCGGTGCTGGTGTTCATCGGCGCGAAGATGCTCGCCTCCGGGGTCGTGCACCTGCACGCGCTCGTGTCGCTCGGGGTGGTGGTCTCGCTGCTCGGCGCGTCGATCGCGTACTCGCTCTGGCGGAGCGCGCGGGACGAGGCGCGGGCGCAGCCGGACGGCAGGCCGGTGGAGAGCCGCTCCTGATCGTTCGCTCATCCTGAGCGTAGGCCCGCGAAGCGGGCCGAAGTCGAAGGATGAAGCTCAGCTGAACACGACCGTCTTGTTCCCGTGCACGAGCACGCGGTCCTCGCAGTGCCAGCGCACGGCGCGGACGAGGACCCGCCGCTCGAGGTCGCGACCGAGGCGCTTGAGAATCCTCCACCGAGTCCCGGTGGCTGACCCGCGCCACGTCCTGGTCGATGATCGGCCCGGCGTCGAGCGCCGCCGTCACGTAGTGCGCCGTCGCGCCGACGATCTTCACGCCGCGCTCGTGCGCCTGCCGGTAGGGGTCCGCGCCGGCGAAGGCGGGGAGGAAGGAGTGGTGGATGTTGATGATCCGCTCGCGCCAGCGCTCCACCAGGGCGGGCGAGAGGATCTGCATGTAGCGCGCGAGCACGAGGAGGTCGGCCTCGCCGTCGACGAGCGCCGAGACCCGCGCCTCCGCCGCCTCCTTCGTGGCGGGCGTGACCGGCACGTGGTCGAAGGGGACGCCGAACGGCGCGGTGGCCTCGCGCAGGTCCTCGTGGTTCGAGATGACCCGCACGACGTCGCCGTTGAGCTCGCCGCGGCGCCAGGTCCACAGGAGCTCCAGCACCGCGTGGTCGTGGCGGGAGCAGAGCACCGCGATGCGCTTCTTCTTGCCGGCGCGGGAGAGCCGCCAGTCCATCGCGTAGGGGCGGGCGACGTCGAGGGCGAAGGCCTTCTCGAGGTCGTCGAGGGGCAGGTCGATCCGCGCGGTGTCGAACTCCACGCGCGTGAAGAAGACAGGACCTTCCTGGCCGGCCATTCCGGGCGTGGCGGCGGCCTCGTCGCCGCGGGGTCGAGGGACCGAGGTGTGCTGATCGAAGTCGAGGATGTTCGCGCCGTGGCGGAACAGGAAGCTCGAGACCGCGGCGACGATGCCGGACCGGTCGGGGCACTGCACGAGGAGGATGGCTCGGTCGTCGGTGGACACGGAGGGTCGAGGGTAGCCCACGGCGGACACCTGCGCCACGCGGCGCAGCCCCGCGCGGGAGGGCGCGCGTGCGCGGGCGCGCACCTCCGACGGACGGTGCGTCGGGTTCCTCACCAGGGACCGCGAGGGTGCGTCGAAAAACTCCACGTTCAGTTGACGTCGCGCAAGGTGACCGATGTGTGCGCGGGCGTATGGGCTCGGAAGGGCAAGGGTGTCTGGGGGGAGAGGCGTTCCCGGAGGGGGCGGGATGTCCACGGCAGCTCCGAAGGACCAGCGAGTACCGGACGGCGCGAGCCTTCCCGGGTCACACACCCCGGCGGAGGACCGCGCGCTCGCGCGGCTCGCGCGCGCCATCGCGCCACACTCGCTGCAGGACGTCGGGTTCGAGATCCCCTGGATCCAGCGGCTCTCGGTGCGCCTGCTCGGGATGGTCGGCGTCATCGCGATCGTGACCGTCGGCGCCTTCTTCCTCGCCGAGATCGGGGTGCAGCGCCACCTCCTCTCGCAGGTGGTCGCGGAGTCCGACCTCCTCGGCGCCACGATCCGCAACGCGCTCCACCGGTCGATGCTGCAGGACCGCCGCGCCGACGCCTACGCGATCATGGAGGACGTGGGCCGCCAGCCCGGGATCGAGAAGATCCGCCTGTTCGACGAGAACGGCGTCGTCACCTACTCGACGGCCCAGGGCGAGGCGGGGCATCAGGTCGACCGCAAGGCCGAGTCCTGCGTGGCCTGCCACCTCGACTCGGGGCCCATCCACGCGGTGGGGCTCGAGGAGCGCAGCCGGGTGTTCCGCCAGGACGGGCGCCGGATGCTCGGCGTCATCACGGCGTTCCACAACGACGCGTCCTGCTCCACCGCCGCCTGCCACGCCCACGGCCCGGACCGGAAGGTCCTCGGCGTGCTCGACGTCTCGGTCTCGCTCTCCCGCCTCGACGCCGAGACCCGCGACTTCCGCTGGGTCTCGCTCGCCATCGCCGCGATGGTGGCGCTCTCGCTCTCGCTGTTCGTCTGGTTCTTCGCCCGCCACCAGGTCATCCAGCCGGTCGCCGCGCTCCTGCAGGCCACCCGCCGCGTCTCGCGCGACCAGCTCGAGCTCGAGATCCCGGTCACCTGGTCCGGCGAGCTCGGCCTGCTCGCGGCCTCGTTCAACGACATGACCCGCAGGCTCCGCGGCGCGCGCGCCGAGGTCGACGGGCTGATGCACTCGCTCGAGCGGCAGGTGAAGGAGCGCACCGCCGCGCTCGAGGCCGCCCAGGAGCAGCTCGTCCGCAACGAGAAGCTCTCCTCGCTCGGGAAGCTCTCGGCCTCCATCGCCCACGAGATCAACAACCCGCTCGCCGGCATCCTGACCTTCGCGAAGCTCATCGTCCGCAACCTCGACCAGGGCGTGCCGGACGAGGCGGGCCGCAAGGCCATGGTGAAGAACCTGCTCCTCGTGCAGCGCGAGACCGAGCGCTGCAGCGCCATCGTGCGCAACCTGCTGGACTTCGCGCGCGAGCGCCCGCTGACCGTGGTGGAGGTGGACCCGAACGCGGTGGTCGACGAGGCCCTCCAGCTGCTGGCGAACCAGATCGCCATCCAGGGCGTCACCATCGACAAGCGCCTCGGCCCCATCCCGAGCGTGCAGGGCGACTTCGGGCAGCTGCGCCAGGCCTGCGTGAACGTGATCATGAACGCCTGCGAGGCGATGTCGCGCGGCGGGCGGCTCGCGATCGAGTCGGCGATGGTCGAGAACGGCCGGTGGGTCGAGCTCGCGTTCGCCGACACCGGGCCGGGCATCGCCCCGGACCACCTCTCGAAGATCTTCGACCCGTTCTTCACCACGAAGGAGCGCGGCACGGGGCTCGGCCTCTCGGTGGTCTACGGCATCGTCGAGCGCCACGCCGGCAAGATCGAGCTGCGCAGCGAGGTGGGGAAGGGGACCCGCGTCGCAATCCGACTGCCGCCGCTCGCGGGGACGGCGCCCCGCGCGTCCACGGGGGCGCCGGCCAGCACGGGGGCCCCTGTCCCGGGGGCACAGTGATGAATGGACTCCGTGTTCGCATGGTGGATCGGGGAAGGCGAGGAGGACCGTGAGCTGATGGAGCACGTCCGCCGCGAGCTCGCCCACACCTTCGGGCGCCCCGTCTTCCTCTGGGAGAGCCCGGAGCGGCCGTTCCACGCCTACGACGCGAAGCGGAAGCAGTGGCAGACCGCGCCCATCCTCAGGTGGCTGATCGAGGAAGGGCCCGAGAACGGGAAGGTCCTGGGCGTCACCGACCGGGACCTGTTCATCCCGATCCTGACGTACGTGTTCGGTGAGGCCCAGCTCGGCGGGCGCGCGGCGGTGGTGTCGCTCGCGCGGCTCGTCGACGGGGTCGCGGAGCGGGGGCGGCCGCTGTACCTCGCCAGGGCCGCGAAGGAGGCCATCCACGAGGTGGGGCACGCCTTCGGGCTCGTGCACTGCCACGTGGAGGGCTGCGTGATGGGGCGGTCGCCCGCGGTGCGCGAGGTCGACGACAAGACGGGCGCGCTTTGTGAGGAATGCCGGGCGGTGCTCGAGGCGCCACCGACCGAAGGAGACGGGGCATGACGGTCACCGAGGGCACGAGCATCCTGGTGGTGGACGACGAGGAGATTGTCCGCGAGTCGCTGGGCGGCTGGCTGGAGAAGGACGGCTACCAGGTCGACACGGCGCCGGACGGACCGTCGGCGCTGCGGAAGCTGAAGGAGAAGCGGCGCACGATCCTCATCGTGGACCTGAAGATGCCCGGCATGGACGGGCTGCAGGTCCTCGAGGAGGCGAAGAAGCTGCAGGCGGACCTCGCGGTCGTCATCATGACCGCGTACGCGACCGTGGACACCGCCGTCACGGCGATGAAGTCCGGTGCGTACGACTACCTCGTGAAGCCGTTCGATCCCGAGGAGATGTCGCTGATGATGCAGAAGATCGTCTCCCAGCAGACGCTGGTCCGGGAGAACACGGTCCTGCGCCAGGCGCTCAAGAAGGAGTTCAAGTTCCGGGACCTCCTCTCGAAGAGCCCGGCCATGCAGTCGGTCTTCGAGCTCGCCCGCACGGCGGCCCGCTCGAACTCCACCATCCTGGTGCTCGGCGAGTCCGGCAGCGGCAAGGAGGTCCTCGCGCGCGCCATCCACGCCGAGAGCCTCCGGGCCGAGATGCCGTTCGTGGCGGTCTCCTGCGCGGCGCTCACCGAGAGCCTCCTCGAGTCCGAGCTGTTCGGCCACGAGCGCGGCGCCTTCACCGGCGCGGTCTCCCGCCGCAAGGGCAAGTTCGAGGCCGCCGACGGCGGCACGCTCTTCCTCGACGAGGTCGGCGACATCGGGCCGAAGCTCCAGCTCGACCTCCTCCGGGTGCTCGAGGAGCGGAAGTTCCACCGGGTGGGCGGCAACGAGCAGATCGACGTCGACGTGCGGATCATCGCCGCGACGAACCGCGACCTCCGCAAGGCGGTCGCCGAGGGGCGGTTCCGCGAGGATCTCTTCTACCGCCTCAACGTGATCCCCATCCTGATCCCGCCGCTCCGCGACCGCCGGGAGGACATCCCGCTGCTCGTGGAGAGCTTCGTGGAGCGGCTCGCCCTCGAGATGAAGAAGAAGCTCGACGGCCTCTCCGCCGAGGCGCTCGCGGCCATCATGGCGCACGACTGGCCGGGCAACGTCCGCGAGCTCAGGAACGTGCTCGAGCGCGGCGCGGTGGTCGCGACCGGCACGCAGATCCAGACCTCCGACCTCGGCCTGCCCGCGCGCGGCGAGGCGCCGCCGCGGCCGGGCACGATGGCCTCGCTGGAGGAGGTCGAGCGCCGCCACGTCTCGGCGGTGCTGGCCCACACCGGCGGCAACGTGAGCCAGTCGGCCCGCATCCTCGGCATCGACCGGGTGACGCTCTACAACAAGATGAAGAAGTGGGGCCTCAGGCGCGACGGCGAGGAAGAGGTCGCGAAGCAGGGCTGATCCGCTCGCCGTCCCGGCCTCTCCGCTCGTGCTCCGCTCGCGTCGCCCGCGGGCTGCGCCCTCGCGCGCGGCCGCGCCGGCGCGTGCGCGCGGCTGCGCGCAAGAACCCGCCACCACACGTGCTTTGCGCCCGTTGAATCACGTTACGGGCGTGGAGGATCTCAGCGATCGCGGCGTCGCGCCGGCCGGGCGCTCGCAAGCGCGTGGGATCACTCGTGGTGAGCGCGCTTCGTCGCGGGTCCGTGCTCCTGGTCCGTCGAGAATCACCACGCGGGGCCCGTGCGCGAATGCGCGCGCGACACTGCACACCTTCCGTGAAGGTCGGAAAGGTGCGTGAATGCGCGCGTTTCGAGGCCCCGGGCTGCAGCGGGCCGCGTTGGCGCGGGTGATGCTCTTACCCACATGCGTGAGGGGTTCACGCAACGCCAACGCAGCTCTCTGCAGTGAAAGGGAACCAGCCATGTTGGTCGGCTTCGTGGTGGCGCTGGTCGGGGTGGCGGTCCTCGGGACGCTCAACCTGGTGGCGGCCCGACAGGGCTGAAAGAGGGAGGGGCCTTATGAAGATCGGACGCAGAGGATTCATCCAGACCGCCGCGGTGGCAGCCGGTGCAGCCGGCGCTTCCGCGGCGAACGCTGCAGTGCACGAGGGCGCCGTCACGACGCCCGGCGTGCTCGTCGACACCACGCTGTGCGTGGGCTGCCGGGGCTGCGAGGCCGCGTGCTCCGAGTCGAACGAGCTGCCGGCCCCGCCGGTGGACGACGCCGTGATGGACGGGCGCCGTGAGATGTCGCAGCAGGTGTTCACGGTCGTCAACAAGACGGCGAAGGAGGACGGCACCGTCCGGTTCGCGAAGAAGCAGTGCATGCACTGCATCGCGCCCGGCTGCGCGTCGGCCTGCCCGGTCCGCGCGATGGACAAGCTGCCCACCGGCCCGGTCGTCTACAACGCGAACAAGTGCATGGGCTGCCGCTACTGCATGATCGCGTGCCCGTTCGACGTGCCGAAGTACGAGTACGAGTCGTGGAAGCCGCGGGTCCGCAAGTGCACCTTCTGCGCGGAGCGGCAGGCGAAGGGCCTGAAGCCCGCGTGCACCGAGGTCTGCCCGACCGGCGCGCTCACGTTCGGCAAGCGTGACGAGCTGCTCGAGCTCGCGAAGACCCGCATCTACACCAACCCGGGCAAGTACATCCCGCACGTCTACGGCGAGACCGAGGCCGGCGGGACGAGCTGGCTCTACATCTCCGACGTCGAGCTCGACAAGCTCGGCTTCCGCGACGACGTCCCGAAGAAGCCCATCCCGGAGCTCGTCTCCGGCGCGCTCGGCGCCCCGCCGTTCGTGATGACCCTCTGGCCGCCGCTCCTCATGGGACTCTTCGCGTTCTCGAAGAGCCGCGACGAGGCCGCCAAGCACGAGAAGGAAGACCACCATGGCTAGCCCGGAGACCGTCGCCATGTCGCCCGTCCAGGCGTTCGTCCGCGAGAAGATCTTCCTGGGGATGGACTTCAAGGCGTACCTGAAGTCGCTCATCACCCCGTTCAACATCGTCTCGGCGATCATCCTCGCCGTCGGCCTCCCGCTGCTCGCCATCCGCTTCATCGTGGGCCTCGCCGCCACGACGAACCTGAACCAGTCCTTCCCGTGGGGGCTCTGGATCGGGTTCGACATGATGACCGGCATCGTGCTCGCCGCCGGCGGGTTCACGATCGGCGCGACCGTCCAGCTCTTCGGGCTGAAGCAGTACCACCCGATCGAGCGGCCCGCGATCCTGACCGCGTTCCTCGGCTACGTGATGGCCATCGTCGGCCTGCTCGCCGACCTCGGCCGGCCGTGGAACATCGTCATGGCCATCTTCAACTACGGCACCGCCTCGGCCCTCTTCGAGGTCGCCTGGTGCGTGATGTGCTACTCGACGGTGCTCTTCCTCGAGTTCACGCTCCCCGCCTCCGAGTGGCTCGGCCTGAAGAAGTGGCAGGCCATGATGAAGAAGGCGCTCATCGCCCTCACGGTGCTCTCGGTCATGTTCTCGACCATGCACCAGTCGGCGCTCGGGTCGCTCTTCCTGCTCGCCCCGACGAAGCTCCACCCGCTCTGGTACACGCCCTTCATCTTCATCTTCTTCTTCATCTCCGCGATCATGGCCGGCATCTCGATGGTCGTCGTGGAGGGCTGGCTCTCGCACCGCGCCTTCCAGAGCCAGGTCGACCACCACGTCGACCTCGACAAGCTGCAGTTCGGGCTCGCCAAGGCCGGCGCGCTCGTCTTCTTCGCCTACTTCTTCCTGAAGCTGCAGGGCGTGATCGACGGGCACGCGTGGGGCTACCTCACCACCGGCTACGGCACGCTGTTCCTCACCGAGATCCTCGGGTTCGTGCTCCTGCCGTCGATGCTGTACGCCATCGGCGCGCGGAACGAGAACATCGTGCTCGTCCGCATCGCGGGCGTGCTCGGCGTGTGCGGCATCGCCTTCAACCGCCTCAACGTCTCGGTCTTCGCGTTCAACTGGCAGAACGAGGTCCGGTACGTCCCGAGCTGGATGGAGATCTGGGTGTCGGTGACGCTGTGCCTCATCGGCGTCCTGCTCTTCCGCTGGATCGTCAACCGCATGCCCATCCTGAAGGAAGACCCGCGGTTCCCCGCGGCGCACTGAGGAGGACGCCATGAGCCACGACTTCCTGAGCATCTACGGCGCCAAGGCGGCCGAGTACATCCTCGCGGTCAGCTACCTGCTCCTGTTCATCCCGTTCTGGCGCTACGTCCAGGGCGGCAAGAAGGTGGAGGCGGCGATCCAGGTGGACGTGAAGAAGCCGGCGACGCAGGTCCTCCGCGCCCCCGCGGCGCGGGCGGCCGGCGCCACCGCGCTCCGCCCGGCGCAGGGCTGGTTCCAGGTCCCGGCCGGCGTGCACCTGCACCCGGGCCACACCTGGGCGCGGCTCGAGGCCGACGGCCTCGTGTCGGTGGGCATCGACGACTTCGCCGCGAAGCTCGTCGGGCCCGGCAGCGTGGACCTCCCCGCGCTGGGCGAGAAGGTCGCCCAGGGCGAGCCGGCCCTCGAGATCGGCCACGACGCCCGCATGGTCCCCATGCTGTCGCCGGTCGACGGCACCGTGGTCGCGGTCAACGCCGCCGCCCGCGAGAAGCCCGACTCCCTGCAGGACCCGTACGGCGCCGGCTGGCTGTTCAAGGTGAAGGCGCCCCGCCTCGCCGCGAACTTCCGGCAGCTCCTGGCCGAGAACCCCGCCCGCCGCTTCCTGGAGGACGCGGGCGAGGCCATCGCGCTCCGCATGGACCCGCAGCTCGTCCACGTGATGCAGGACGGCGGCTCGCCGATCCACGGCATCGCCCAGACCCTCGCCGGCGACGACTGGGATCAGCTCGCCCGCCAGCACTTCCTCACCTGATCGGAGCGACGCCATGAAGAAGCTCGCACTCATCGCAGTGTCCCTGGGGGCGCTCCTCCTCGGTGGCCGCGCCCTCGCGGGCGGCCTCGCGAAGCTGCCGCAGCCCGTCGTGATGCCGCAGTCGCCCGACAGCCCCGGCGTGGTGAAGTTCGACCACGCCACGCACGTCGACGACAAGAAGCCGAACTGCGTCACCTGCCACACCCAGCCGAGCGGCTTCAGCATCCTGGGCCGCTCGGCCGAGAAGCGCGGCCCGGCCATCACCCACGATCGCATGGAGAAGCAGGGCGAGGCGTGCGGCCAGTGCCACGGCAAGGGCAAGAAGGCGTTCGCCTTCGACGACTGCAGCATGTGTCACGCGCAGTAATCCACCAGGCCGGCCCCGCCTCGGCGGGGCCGGCCGATGCTTCCGGGGGGAACGGGTCATGACCGCACTGCTCACCAGCCTCGGCGTCTTCCTCTCCGGCATCGCCGCCCGGGTCGGCATCGTCGTCCTGATGGCGGCGGTCCTCGCGATCCCCGCGATCCTCTTCGCCCTCGTCCGCCGCGGCCTCCAGCGGAGCCACGAGCGAAAGCTCGGCCTCGCCTCGGTCGCCGGCGTCCGCTTCCGTCCGGGCGTCGCCTACGCCCCCGGCCACACCTGGCTCGCGGCCAGGAAGGGCGGGGCGCTCGAGCTCGGCGTCGACGACATCGCCCAGCGGCTCCTGCCGTCGGTGACCTCCGTCGAGGTGCCGCGCGCCGGGACGAAGGTCGAGCGCGGCGACGTCATCGCGACGCTGTCCGGCGGCGGGCGCGAGATCCAGATCCGCACGCCGGTGCCGGCGTTCGTGGTCGGCGTGAACGCGGCGGTCGTCCGCGACCCCGCGCTCGTGAAGCGCGACGGCTACGGCAAGGGCTGGCTCGTCGCGCTGCGCCCCGCCGACGCGAGCTGGTCGGCGCTCCCGCAGGGCCCGACGGCCGAGGGCTGGCTGAAGCGCGAGTCCGCGCGGTGGAGCCGGTTCCTCGAGGACCAGCTCGGCTTCGCGGCCGCCGACGGCGGCGAGCTGCTCGCCCCCGAGCCCTGGCTGATGGGCGAGGACGGCTGGCGGAAGCTCGTGCAGTCGTTCCTGACGGTCTGAGGATCCAGCAGCACGAGGGTCACGGGCGCGCGGGCCACCCAGGCCGCGCGCCTCGTCTATTCGTGGTAACGAAGCGGCGTGCCCCGCCCCGCGACACGCGCCGCCCCGCCCGAGCTCGCGCTCGGCGCCGCGCTGGTGCTGCTCGTGTTCGCGGCCTTCGCGCCGGCCCTCGCGGGCGGCTTCGTCTACGACGATCACGCGCTCCTCGGGCCCGAGAGCGTCGTGCGCGGCCCGCTCTGGCGGATCTGGTTCACCGCCGACGCGTGGGACTACTGGCCGCTCACCTGGTCGGTCCTCTGGCTCGAGTGGCGAGTCTTCGGGGACTCCGCGGCCGGGTACCATGCGATCAACGTGGCCCTGGACGCCGCGGCGGCCTTGCTGCTGTGGCGCGTGCTCCTGCGCGCGAGGGTGCCCGGCGCGTGGGTGGGCGCCGCGCTCTTCGCGGTCCACCCCGTGGCGGTCGAGTCCGTCGCGTGGGTGTCCGAGCTCAAGAACGTGCTCTCGGGGGTGCTCCTCTTCGGCTCCGCGCTCGCGTGGCTGCACGCGCGCGACGGCGGGGAGCGGGGCCGGACGCTGCGCGCCGCGTCGCTCGGGCTCTTCGCCCTGGCGCTCCTCGCGAAGACCTCGGTGGTGGCGTTCCCCCTCGCGGTCCTCGGAGCGGAGTGGGCGCTCGGCGCACCCCTGGACCAGAGGACGCTGCGCAGGCTCGCGCCGTTCGCGGTGCTCTCGCTCGTCGCGGGCGCGGGGACGCTGCTCTTCCAGCACGGCAACGCGATGAGCACGGCGACGGTGGTGCCTCGCGGGGCGCTGGCGCGCCTCGCCGACGCGGGGTACGCGCTCGGTGACTACGTGCAGCGCGCCTTCTTCCCCTGGGGCGTCGCGGTGACGTACCCGGAGGCTCCGCCCCGGGAGGCGGTCGCGTACCTGGTGCGCGCGGCCGGCGGGGTAGCGGTGATCGGCGGGCTCGTGTCCGGGCGGGCGCGCGCGCTCGGGCCGCTGCGGCTCGCCCTCGGGTGGCACCTGCTCCTCGTCCTCCCCGTGCTGGGGCTCGTCGACATGGCCTACCGGCAGATCGCGCCGGTCGCCAATCACCTCCAGTACCTCGCGCTCCCGGGCGCCACGGCGCTCTGGGGCTGGGGGCTCGCGCGGCTCGGAGGCCGCGCCGGGGAGCGGCTCGCCGCGGTCGCGGCCGCGGCGCTCGTGCTCGGGGCAGGGACCTGGACGTTCCAGCGCTCGCGGGCCTACGCCTCCGACCTCGCGCTCTGGGCGCGCGCGGCGGCCGAGGCCCCCGACGCGCTCTTCGCGGCCTGGATGTACTCCGACCAGCTCGGCGAGGCCGGCCGGGTGCGAGAGGCCTACGAGGTGCTGGAGCGGGTGGCCAGGGACGCGACGTCTCCCGAGACGCGCCTCAGGGCGCGGGCGCTCTGGCTCGCCCAGCGCCGCCGCGCCCCCGAGGCGGTCGTTGCCCACCGCGAGGCCGAGGCCCTACGCCCGTCGCCCGAGTTCGGGCAGGAGCTCGGGCTCATCCTGCTCCGCGCGGGCGAACCGGCCCTGGCAGGGGACGTGCTCGCGCCCGTCGCCAGCGCGTATCCGCGCGTCGCCCCGCCGGCGTTCTGGCTCGCGATGGCGCGGCTGGAGGCGGGGGACCCGCGCGCAGCGGAGGGGGGCCTCCGCGCGGCGCTCGAGCGATCGCCGGGAGACGCGCTCCTCGAGGACGGGCTCGCGATCGTGCTGCTCAGGTCGGGGCGCGCCGCCGAGGCGCGCGCGCGGCTCGCGGCGGCGCCGACCCGGGAGCCGGTCGAGGTCCGGCTCGCGCGGCTCGAGGCCGAGGGCTGGGCGCCGCGGGCACGCTGAGGGCCCGCACGTCTTTCGCGCGCCACCGAGGTCGCCCCCGCGGAGCGTCGCCCGTCCGCCGCCGATCGCGGCGAAGCGCCGCAGGAGGCGCGGCCGGGCGGGCGGGCATGACGCGGACCCGCTGTGCGTTCGAGCGCGCGAGCGCGGCGCCGTGTCGCGCCGAGAACTGACGCACGTCAATGCTCCCCCGGTCCCGCTCGGGCAAAGGTGCAAACCTGCGCAGGGGTCGGGGGAGTTGGGCGCCAAACGCTTTTTCTGCGCGCGCAAATCCGGGTGGTCCCACCGACGAATGTTCGTGAATTTTCAGCGGCTTACGGGGCGTTATGCCATTGCGTCCAGAGGCCGCTCGCTGGTAGGAAACGCCGCGTCCGATTTGTGCAGGGATCGAGGAACGTGATCCCGCGAGGGTTGCCCATGACGAGATTCATCCTTCCGCTCCTCTGTCTGACGGTCGCCTTGCCGGCCCGCGCCGGCATCCCGGCCGAGTCGGAGGAGTGCCTCGGCTGTCACGAGGATCCCAACCAGACCTTCGACCTCCCGTCGGGCGAGAAGCTCGGCCTGTACGTGAACAAGGAGGTCTTCGCCAAGTCGGTGCACGGCGAGAACAACAAGTGCACGGACTGCCACGTCGGGAAGAAGGCGGACCACGCCACCGGCGAGCTCCCGTACAAGACCCGCCACGAGGCGTCGCGCGCGTACTTCGAGAACTGCAAGGGCTGCCACCTCGACAAGTACACGAAGCTCCTCGACGGCATCCACTTCGCGAAGATCGCGGCCGGCTCGCAGAAGACGCCGGCGTGCGGCGAGTGCCACGGTGCGCACGACATCGTCTCCGCGAAGGAGTCGCGCACGAAGGTGGCCGCGAAGTGCATGGGCTGCCACCCGACGCAGGCGGCGACCTACAAGCAGTCGGTCCACGGCCGCGCGGTCGACACGAACCAGGACGTGCCGGTCTGCACCGACTGCCACCGCCCGCACGAGGCGACCGACCCGCGCGACGGCGGCGCCCTCTCGCTCCGCACCGCCGAGATGTGCGGCCGCTGCCACTCCAACGTGGAGCTGATGAACAAGTACGGCATCTCGCCGAACGTCGTGAAGACGTACCTCGCCGACTTCCACGGCATGGGCGCCCAGCTGTCGAAGGGCCAGAAGAAGGGCCCGGCGCAGCGCATCGTGGCCGGCTGCACCGACTGCCACGGCATCCACGACATCCAGAAGACGAACGACCCGACCTCGACCGTCATCCAGGCGAACCTGCAGAAGACCTGCTCGCGCTGCCACGAGGGCGCGACGGCGACCTTCCCGAGGGCGTGGCTCTCCCACTACGAGCCGTCGCCGGAGAAGGCGCCGATCGTCTGGGTGGTCCTCCTCTTCTACAAGTTCATGATCCCGTTCATGGTGGGCGGGCTCTCCCTCCAGATCGCGCTGCACCTCTGGCGCACCGTGGTGAATCGATGAGCACGTACGTCGTCCGCTTCAACCTCAGCCAGCGCATCGAGCACATGGTCACCATGGTGACCTTCGTGCTCCTGTGCATCACCGGCCTGCCGCAGAAGTTCTACGCGGCCGGGTGGGCCCAGACGACCGTCCACCTGTTCTTCGGCTTCGACACCATGCGGTGGGTCCACCGGATCTGCGGGCTCGTGCTCGCCGCCTCGACGGTGGTCCACTTCGGCAACACCTTCCTGCTGATGATCCAGAAGAAGGCGCGCTGGTCGATGGTGCCGACGCGGCAGGACTTCGTCGACGCGTTCACCCAGCTCAAGTACTACATGGGCGTGACGGATCAGCAGCCGCTGTACGACCGTTACGACTACAAGCAGAAGTTCGAGTACTGGGGCCTCGTCGCCGGCAACGTGATCATGGTGGTCACCGGCCTCGTCCTGTTCTTCCCGGTGACGGCCTCGATGATCATCCCCGGCCAGATCATCCCGGCCGCGAAGATGGCGCACTCGAACGAGGGCCTGATGGCGTTCTTCGTCATCACCATCTGGCACATCTTCAACGCGCACCTGAACCCGGACGTCTTCCCGTTCGACACCGGCATCTTCACGGGCAAGATCTCCCGCGAGCGCATGCTGCACGAGCACCCGGTGGAGCTCGCCCGCATGGAGGGCGTGCCGGTCGAGAAGCTCGTCGGCGGCCACGGCCACGGCGGCCACGGCGCCGCCCCGGCGCACAAGGCCGGGTAGCGGCGGTCCAGCAGGCGCAAGTTCGCGAGCGGGCGGGCCCACCGGGTCCGCCCGCTTCGCTTTTCGTGGTCCTGGAGCCGCCGGCTCGCCGCTACCGACCGCCGAGCTCGCGCCGCAGGCGCGCCGCGGCCGCGGCGTCGATCGCCTGGAGCCGCTCGTACGCCTCGCGTGCCTCGGCGTAGCGCTCGAGCCGCGCGAGCTCCCAGACGAGGAGCGCCCAGGCGTCGGCGTCGCGGGGCGCGAGCGCGAGGTAGGCGCGGAAGGCCTCGACGGCCTCGGCGCTGCGGCCGGCCTGCGACAGCGCCCCCGCGAGCGCCGCCCACGCCTGCCGCAGGTCGGGGGCACGCTTCACCGCCTCGCGGAGCCCGCGGAGGGCCTCCTCGTCCCGGCCGGTGTCGCGCGCGGCGAGCCCGAGCGCGAGCCAGCCCATCGCGTCGCCCGGCGCGAGCCGCGTCCCGTCCGCCGCCGGCGCGAGCGCCTCCCCGGCGCGGCCCCGGTGGAGCAGCGCGAGGGCGAGGAGCGTGCTCGCGCGACCGTTCTCGCCGGTCGCGGCGAGGGCATCCTGGAACAGCGCCACCTCGTCGCCCCACAGCGCGATCCGCTGCCAGGTGACCGCGGAGAGCGCGACGAGGGCCGCCACCGCCGCGGCGACCACCGCGCCGCGCGCCGGGCCGCGCGCGAGCGCGGCGGCGCCCCACGCCACCACGAGGAAGAGGCCCAGGGCCGGGAAGTACGTGTAGCGGTCGGCGAGCGCCTGCGCGCCCACCTGCACGAGCCCCACGACCGGGACGAG
Source organism: Anaeromyxobacteraceae bacterium (assembly GCA_047602405.1). GTDB lineage: Bacteria > Myxococcota > Myxococcia > Myxococcales > Anaeromyxobacteraceae > Anaeromyxobacter. The sequence continues at coordinate 2,102,022 of JASGHJ010000002.1, read as the reverse complement.
CGTGCCGAGGAACCCGCACAGCCCCACCGCGAACCAGGGCGCGCGGCCCCGCAGCGCGAACGCGGCCGCGAGCGCGCCGGCGACGAGCACCGCGGCGCCCGCGACCTGCCAGGGCGGAGGCCCGCCGTCGCGCAGCGGGTAGAGCGCCGACAGCCCGGACGGCCACGCGAGGAGCCCCGCGTACCGGACCGGCGCCACGACCGCGCCGGCGAGCCGCTCGCCGAACGGGAGGGCCACCGCGGGGATCCCTCCGCCCCGGGCCTGCGCGGCGTAGGTGAGCGCGGCGCAGCCGGCCGATAGCGCGAGGAGCGGCACCTTCTCGAGGAGCGCCCGCCGCCAGCCTCCCGCGCGGAGCCGGTCGAGCGGCCACGCATCGAGGCCGAGGAGGAGGAAGGGCAGGGTGACGAGCATCGCCTTCGAGGCGAGGCTCGCGGCCGCCGCGGCGACGACGAGCGCGTACCGCCACGCCGAGGGCCGGCGGGCGTACGCCGCGTGGGCGAGGATCGCGAGGAGCCCGAAGAGCGTCGAGAGGAGCTCCTTCCGCTCCGAGACCCAGGCCACCGCCTCGACGCGGGTCGGGTGCACCGCGAAGAGGGCCGCGACGAGGGCGCTCCGCCAGCGCGCGCCGGTGAGCCGGAGGAGCGCGAGAAAGACGAGCGCCGCGTTCGCGGCGTGGAGCGCGGCGTTCTCGAGGTGCATCGCGCCCGGCGCGGCGCCGGACAGCGAGGCGTCGAGCAGGAACGAGAGCCAGGTGAGCGGGTGCCAGTTCGCGTGGTGGAACGTGGTGAGCGCCCAGGCGGCGCTCTCGCGCGAGAGCCCGCCGAGGACCCGCGCGTTGCCAGTGACGTAGGCCTGGTCGTCCCAGAGGAGGAAGCCGTGCGCGCCGGTGCGGGCGAACAGCGCGAACGCCACGGCGGCGAGGCCGGCGGCGATCGCCGGCGTGGCCAGGGCCGTCGCGGGCCGGGCCCGGGGCGAGGCTGCTCTGGAGGGGCCGGGCAAGCGCCGCGAGTATACCTGCCAATCGATGTCGGTTCAGTGTGCGGGGTGTCTTGGCAGGAAAAGCGCGATTCCATCGACAAGGTCACCCCGCTGGGCATAGTTGCGCATAATCCACTCTCCCGCCTCCAACGCGTAGTCGTGGCCAAAGCCGAGGAAGCCGAAGACCGGTGCCTGATTCTGAGCCCTGTAGAGGATCACGTCGGGAGGTGATGCATCCCAGGTGGCGGCGAGGTTCGCGTCGAGCTCGGGCTCGAAGAGTTCCATAGGCAGGTAGGAGGTGAAGCCGTCGGTTGTGGGGGTCAGCCCTGCGGCGAAGACGAGGCCCGCACCTTCGGGGATCGCCGCCACACGGGTAGTTGTCGGGAGAGCGGAGAGCCAGGGCAGCCACTGCGCCTCCGCACACGAAGTTGCCACTCTGATGTGTGCGCGGCGGGCGCGGACATCCATTGTTCGGTCGGACAAATATGATCTGGATGCAGCGATGCCGCTCAATGCGAGTCCGATCATGAAGACGCCGATGGCCGCGCGCGCGGGCGCACGAACCCGCGTGTTCGAAGTCGCAAATGCTTCTGCCGTTACCGGCACGGCGACGAGCATCGGCACGAGCAAATAGAAGCCGTAGTGGTCGGGCCCAACCTTTAGCGGGATCCGAGCAAGGGCAGCCAAGGCTAGCGCGAGAACTGGCATGTACCGCGATCGAGAGGTGTTCGCGTTTCGGCCCATGGCCTGATGCACGATCCCGACAAAGAGGGCCATCGGCAGGGCTTGTATCGCTGCGACCTTCGAGCTCAGGGCCGCGAGCGCGAACGATACACTGCACGCGCAAGATCCCCAGAGGAACTTCCAGGCTCTCGAATTGGGCGTGCTGACCTCGCCCGTTCGCCAGATCAGGAAGGCCAATAGCGCGAAGCCAACCGATGATGCGGCGAGTCTGATCGGTCCTCCCATCAGGTCATCGAGCCCCATGGTGTTCGTGACGTAGAATCGTGACGCCGGATTGGCGAGTTCGCGGAGGCTTGACCAGACGGCGCCCCGGCTCTCGACGTAAGCCAAGATGTAGCCGCCCCCGGCCACGAACAGTCCGCTTCCCCAGGAGAGGACGCGGGCGCCGCCGGGCCGAGGCAACGTGGTCACGAGGAATGCGACATGCGCTGCCGTTACAGCAATACCGACCTCTGCCTTGGTGAGCGCAGCGAGGCCTGCCAACACGGCGGACAATCCGAGCGTCGCTGAGCGTCCATTCTCCGCGTGCAGAATGACAAAATAGAGACTCCAGATTGCTAGGGTGATGCCGTAGGTCGCGGAGAAGTTGAAAGGCATCACGAAGTTGAAAATCGCGTACGGGTTGCGCACTGCAAAGGCAAACCCGAAAGTGAAGGCCAGGGACGCCGCGGCTGCGACCCATGCGGTCGAGAAGCGTTCTACGAGGAGGTAGATCGCGGCACAGCACAAGCCGGCAGTCACGATCCCGGCCCACATGAGAGTGTCCGCGTGGACCCCGAAGGTCCGGTAGAGCAGTGCGTTCAGCCAGGGAGCCAGCGGACCCCAGTACCAGCGTACCTCACTGTAGAGGTGCGCTCCTTCGGCGAGTCGCCTTGGAACCTCGAGTTCCCGGCCGCCGTCGATCACCAAACTACCAAGCCTGCGCCACGTCCATGCCGTCGCCGCGACAAACGCGGCTAGGGCGCACCCCGAAGCGAGGGCCTTCGGAAAGGCGAGCTTGAGCCAACGGCAAGGTGCCATGTTGCCATCCTACTGTCACCGCAACGGGCCGGGCATGGTCTCGGAGACGGACTCCAAGGGGTGGCCGACCTGTGTGCCTGGCAAGCCCCACTGTCGCGTGCGAGACTCGCCCGCCATGGCCCGGCCGCGCGCGCTCCCGCTCCGCACCCGCGTGCTCGTGCTCGTCGCGGTGACCGCGCTCGTGCCGGTGGCGCTCCTCGGCCTCGTGCTCTCGGGCGCCGTGCCCGTTGCGAGCGGCCGCGCGCTCGCGGCCGTGCTCGCCCTCCACCTCGGCTTCGCGGCCGCGCTCGCCTGGGGCGCGGCCCGCAGCGTGACCGCGCCGCTCGAGCGGCTCGGCGCGGAGGCGGAGCGGATCGCCCGCGGCGAGCTCGAGGTCCCCGTCGCCGACGTCGGGCTCGACGAGGTCGGCCGGCTCGGGCGCGCGCTCGAGCGGATGCGCGAGGGCCTGCAGGAGCACGTGCGCCTCGTCGCGCAGAGCGCGGCGCTCGTCGAGCGGGAGGCCGCGCACGCGGGCCGCGTGTGGGAGGTGCTCGAGGCGCAGGAGGGCGAGCGGCGGCGCGTCGCGCGCGAGCTCCACGACGACACGAGCCAGAGCCTCGCCGCGCTGGCGCTCGGGATCGACCGCGCCGCGGAGGCCCTGCGGGAGGGGCGCGACCCCGGGCTCGGCGAGGTGAAGGCGCTCGCGCTGCGCACGCTCGACGAGGTGGAGCGGATCGTGCGGGACCTGCGGCCCGGGGCGCTCGACGACCTCGGGTTCGCCTCCGCGGTGCAGGCCATCGCCGACCGGGAGCTCGGGCGGCGGGGCGTGGCGGTCCGGTGCGAGCTCGACGAGGGCGTCGAGGGTCGGCTGCCCCGCGCGGCCGAGACCGCCGTCTTCCGCATGCTCCAGGAGGCGATCGGCAACGCGGCTCGCCACGCGCGCGCGAGCCAGGTGCTCGTGCAGGTGGAGGCGCGCGGCGGCGCGCTCGTGGCCTCCGTGGAGGACGACGGCCAGGGGTTCGACCCCGCCGCGCCCCGCGATCGGGGCCGGCGGGGCGGGTTCGGGCTGACGGGCCTGCGCGAGCGGGCAGGGCTCCTCGGCGGCGCGGTGCGGATCGAGTCGGCGCCGGGGCAGGGGACCCGGGTCGAGATCGAGGTGCCGCTGCCTGGCGCCGGGCGCGGGCCCGTGGCAGGAGAGAGGGCGTGACGGAGGCGCCCCGCATCCGCGTGCTGCTGGCGGACGACCACGCGGTCCTCCGGGAGGGCGTGCGCGCGCTGCTCGAGCGGCAGCCGGATCTCGAGGTGGTCGGCGAGGCCTCCGACGGCCGCGAGGCCGTCGACGCGGCGGCGCGCCTCGATCCCGACGTCGTGGTGATGGACGTCGCGATGCCCGGGCTGGGCGGGCTCGAGGCGGCCCTCGAGCTCCGACGCCGCGGCGCGCGGGCGCGCGTGCTCGTCCTCTCGCAGCACGACGACCCCGAGTACGTCCGGCGCCTCGTGCGCGCCGGCGCGGCGGGCTACGTGCTGAAGCGCTCGGCGGGGACCGAGCTCTCCGCGGCGATCCGCGCCGTGCACCGCGGCGGGCTCGTGCTCGATCCGTCGGTCGCCCGCGCGGCGGTCGAGCCGGCGCCGGGCGAGGCGGGCGGCGCCAATCCCTACGAGACGCTGACGGACCGTGAGAAGCAGGTGCTCCGGCTCGTCGCCGAGGGGAAGAGCACGAAGGACGTCGCCGCGATCCTCGAGATCGCGGTGAAGACCGCGATGAGCCACCGCGAGCACGTGATGCGCAAGCTCGGCGTCCACAACCGGACCGAGCTCGTGAGGTTCGCGATCGCGCACGGGGTCGTGCGCGTCGACGCGAAGTGAGCCGCGCGCGCGCTCGCGCGGAGCCCGGCCGTCGCGAACGATCGATTGGGTGAAGGTGGGTGGGGATTTGCCCCCACCCCCGACCCGCGCTGGGGCATTTGGCCCATTCGCTCCCGCGCACATTCGCCTCCAAGCCCGCGGATTCACGTGAACGCGCCTCGCGCGGACGTCGGCACGACGCGTGCTAAGGGGTCTCGCAGCAGTCGAGCCGCGGTTCTCGGGGGAGGGGTGCGGCTCTACGTGACGGAGGGGGGCATTCCAATCGGGGGGTCGGTGTGCCCCCCTTCTCCGTGTTCTTCGTGCCGCTCGGAAGAACCCCAGCGCACCTGAGGGTTTCGCGTGCGCGAGTTGATCCCGATCCAGAACTCCGCCGGCGAGATTCCCTACACTGCGCCCTTCACACCGGGTTCACGTGGGGTGGGGAGCTTCTCCACGGCGTGTCGCCGGCAGAGGTGTGTCCGCGGGGGCGGTCGCACCGAGCAGCAGGGGGATAGATGACGTCGCGCTCGCTCCACCTCGTGGTGATCACCGCTGCCGCGCTCGTCGCGGGGGCCGGCTGCCAGTCCCGCACCGTCGTCGGCGCCGAGGGCGCCACCGAGTCGAAGTGCACCCGGTGCCACGGTGGCGTCGAGAGCGACGGCGGGGCCCCGCCGCGGTCCGTGAAGGGCGAGTCGAGCCCGACCGCGCTCTCGGTCGGCGCGCACTCCGCGCACGTCCTCGGCCCCGCGCACCTCTCGCCCAAGCTTGACTGCGCGGCGTGCCACCCGGCGCCCGACGCCGCGAACCCGCTCGCCCACATCGACGGCAAGGTCGCGGTGCGCTTCGGCCCCCTCGCCGCGCCGGCCGGCTTCACCGCGAGCTGGAACCGCGAGACCGCCACCTGCACCGTCTACTGCCACGGCGCGACGCTCGCCGACGGCACGAACCCGGCCCCGAAGTGGAACGTCGTCTCCCCGCCGCAGGCCTCCTGCGGCAGCTGCCACGGTGTGCCCCCGAAGGCGCCGCACCCGGCCCGCACCGACTGCCAGAGGTGCCACGCCGGCTCGCTCACGCTCGGCTCGGCGCCGTCGGCGGTGACCGAGAAGCACATGAACGGCCAGGTCGACCTCACCGGCGGGTGCGCCACCTGCCACGGCGACTCGACCCGCGTCACGACCGACCTCCTCAAGTCCGCGCCGCCCATCGGCCTCGACGGCGAGACCGCCACCACCGACCGCGCGGTCGGCGCGCACCAGGCGCACCTCGCCGCCGGCCCGCTGTCGAAGGCGTTCGAGTGCAGCGCGTGCCACGTGGTCCCGGCCGACCAGCTCCACTCCGACGGCGTCGTGAAGGTGACCTTCTCCGGCCTCGCCGGCGCGAAGGGCACGCCCACGTTCGACACCACGAACGCGACCTGCAGCGTCTACTGCCACGGCCAGACGCTCTCCGGGGGCACGCTCCAGCAGCCGCTGTGGACGAAGGTCGACGGGACGCAGGCCGACTGCGGCACCTGCCACGGCGCCCCACCCACCACGGCCCCGCACACCGCGAAGTCCACCGCCTGCCACATCTGCCACCCCGGCACGGTGGAGAACGACGACGTGACCATCAAGGTCGCGAACGGCATGCACGTGAACGGCACCGTGGAGGTGAACGACTACCACCCGGCGAACTGGGCGACGCCCACCGTGCACGGCTACGCGGCGAACGCCGACCTCGCCTCCTGCAAGTCCTGCCACGGCGCCGACCTCGCCGGCGGCGGCACCGGCATCTCCTGCGCGACGTGCCACGGCGCGACTTGGCAGTCGAACTGCACCTTCTGCCACGGCGACGCGAACCGCTCGGCGAACAAGCCCGCCCCGCCGGTCGGCACGCAGGGCGAGCTCGCGACCTCCACCCGCGCCGTCGGCGCGCACCAGAGCCACCTCTCCGGCGGCACGATGTCGAGCGGCGTCGCGTGCACCGAGTGCCACGCGGTCCCGACCGACCTCTCGCACGTCGACGGCGTCAGGAAGCTCACCTGGGGCGCGCTCGCCACGAAGGACGGCGCGGCGCCCTCGTACACGGCCACGCAGACCTGCGCGTCGACCTACTGCCACGGCGCCACGCTGAACGCCGGCGGCACGAAGACCGCCCCGGCCTGGACCGGCGGCGCGGCCGAGGCCGCCTGCGGCACCTGCCACGGCGCGCCGCCCCCGGCGCCGCACCCGACGCTCGCGGCCTGCCGCACCTGCCACGCGAACACGGTCACCGCCGGCGGCGCGATCGACCTCGCGGGCGGCAAGCACGTGAACGGCACGGTCGACGTCACGAAGTACCACCCGACCGACTGGGTGCTCCCGACGAACCACGGCCTCCAGGCGAACCAGGATCTCGGCGGCTGCAAGGGCTGCCACGGCGCCGACCTCCTCGGCGGGGTGGTCGCCGTCTCCTGCACCGGCTGCCACCTCGGCGGCTCGGCGACCTGGGCGCAGAACTGCACTTTCTGCCACGGCACGCGGGTGACGAGCTACACCGCGGCCGACCTCAAGAAGGCCGCGCCGCCGCAGGGCACGCAGAACGAGACCGCGACCTCGACCCGCGCCGTCGGCGCGCACGCCGCGCACGTGAACGGCTCGACCCTGACCGACGGCGTCGCCTGCGACGCGTGCCACGCGGTCCCGGCCGACCTCTCGCACGCGAACGGCACCGTCGCGACCGCGTTCAAGACCATCAACGGGAAGACGACCACCTGGAACGGCACGAGCTGCTCGAGCTCGTACTGCCACGGCGCGACGCTCCCCGGCGGCACGCACACGACGCCGGCCTGGACCGGCGGCGCGTCCGAGGCCTCCTGCGGCAGCTGCCACGCCGCCCCGCCACCTTCGCCGCACCCGCAGCGCGCGGCCTGCGGCGGCTGCCACCCGGCCGACGCCGGGCTGCAGTACTCGAAGGCGAAGCACGCGGACGGCAACCTCGACCTCCTCGCGTTCAGCTGCGCGTCCTGCCACGGCGATTCGAACCGCGCCGGCACCGACCTCCAGAGGGCCGCGCCGCCGACCGGCACCGGCGACGAGAGCGCGACCACCACGCTCGCGGTCGGCGCGCACCAGAAGCACGTCTACGCCGGGAACATCGGCCGGGCCTTCGCCTGCAGCGACTGCCACCCGGTGCCCTCGACCAACCTCCACGCCGACGGCGTGCGCCAGTTGGCCTTCAGCGACTTCGTGAAGACCGACGGCGCGGCGCCCGCGTGGGACCGCAACGCCGCGACCTGCGCCTCGACCTACTGCCACGGCGCGACGCTCGCCGCCGGCGGCGTCGCGACCACGCCGAAGTGGACGCAGGTGAGCGCGGGCCAGACCGCCTGCAACAGCTGCCACGGGGCGCCGCCGCCCGGGCCGGCGCACCCGGCGACGCCGGACTGCGGCCGCTGCCACACCGGCTACACGTCGTCGTCGGTGAACGCCGCGACCCACATCAACGGCAAGCTCGACATCATCGACCTCACCTGCGCCTCCTGTCACGGCGACTCGAGCCGCACGGCCACCGGCACGGCGGACCCGAAGTACGTCCAGTCGGCGCCGCCCACCGCGGTGAACGGCGACACCTCGACGGCCACGCTCGGCGTCGGCGCGCACCAGAAGCATGTGACCGCCGGGGCGGTGACCGCGGGCTACACGTGCGACGCCTGCCACGTCACGCCGCCGCTCACGAACATCGGGCACATGGACGGGGTGCTGGACGTGTCGTTCCCGAAGACCTGGACGCTCCAGGGGCCGGTCGCGGCCTCCTGGACCCGCGGCACCGCGAGCTGCGCGTCGACGTACTGCCACGGGAACTACCAGGGCACCTACCAGTGGACGACGCCCGACGACGTGACCCACACCCTCGACTACACGGGCAAGGGGGCTACGGCGATCTGGACGGGCGAGACGATCACCTGCTCGAGCTGCCACGGCGCGCCGACGTTCAACGGAGCGTGGCACTCCGGGGCGCACGGGTCGCTCGGGACGCAGAACGACTGCTCGCTCTGCCACTCCGACGCGGCGGGCACGGTGGCAGGCGGGAACGTCCGGCTCACCAACCCGGCGCTCCACGCGAACGGGAACGTGGACATCACCGCGAACAAGGCGGCGGCCGCGTGTAGGAGCTGCCACCTGTAAGCCCGCCGGGTTGACGCGGGGACACGGGACGGGGAGAGTTCGCGGCCTTGGCCCGTGGAAAGGGACATGAGGGCGCCGCTCCGGGGGCGCCCCTCTCCGGACGGCACGGGTGGCTCGAGCCTGCCGCGCTCTTCGCGCTGTCGCTCGCGCTCTACCTCCCGTCGCTCGGACACGGCTTCGTCTGGGACGACCAGGCCCAGGTCGTCGCGAACCGGTGGCTGTCGGGGTGGGGCCACCTGCCCGAGATCTTCGGGGGAGGGGTCTGGGACTTCGACCAGGCCGGGACCTCGAACTACTACCGCCCGCTCATGCACGTGGCCTACCTCGCGGTGGGCCAGGCCTTCGGGCGGGTGGCCTGGGCCTACCACCTCCTCAACGTGCTCGTGAACGCGGCGGTGCCGCTGGCCGTCCTCGCGCTCGGGAGGGCGCTGCGGGAGGGCGATCGCACGGCGGCGCCCGACGCCGCGCTCGCGGCGGGTGTCCTCTTCGCCGTCCACCCGGTCCACTCCGAGGCCGTGCTCTGGATCGCGGCCCTGCCGGAGCTCCTCGCGACGGCCTTCGCGCTCCTCGCGCTCCTCGCGTACGTCCGCGCGCTGCGCCCGGGGGGCCGGGCCGCGCCCTGGCTCGGCGCGGCCGCGTACCTCGCCGGCGGCCTCTCGAAGGAGGTCGTCCTGCCCTTGCCGCTCGTCCTCCTGGCAGCGGAGGCGCTCCTCGCGCCGATGGACCGCTGGTCGCGGAGGGTGGTGCGGCTCGCGCCGTTCGCGCTCGCCGCCGGGCTCTACCTCGTGCTCCGCCAGCACGCGCTCGGGGGCTTGCTCGCGCTCCCCCGGGCGCATGGCGCCGCCGTGGCCTCGCCGCTCGTCACCGTGCCGGTCTCGCTGGCGCGGTACGTCCGCGCGCTCGTCGCGCCGTTCCCGCTGAACGCCTACTGGGACGTCGCCTGGCCCGCCTCGGCCGCGTCCTCAGCGGCGCTCGCGGGCTGGCTCGCCGCCGCGGTGCTCGCGACCGCGCTCGTGCTCGCCTGGCGGCGGGACCGCGTGGCCGCGCTCGGGCTCGTGCTCTTCGGCGTGGCGCTCGCCCCGGCGTTCTTCACCTCGGCGATCAGCGGCGCGCGCTTCGCGGAGCGCTACCTGTACCTGCCCTCGGCCGGCGCGTGCCTCGCCGTGGGCGTGGCGCTCGAGCGGCTCGCGCGCGGCCCGCGCGCCGAGGCCGTTCGCTCGGGCTTGCTGGCCGCGGCCGGGCTCGCGGGCGCCGCCCTCGTCTGGGCGCACCTCCCGGCGTGGAAGGACGAGCGCTCGCTCTGGGCGGACGCCGCCGAGAAGTCGCCCGGCGCCGCCGAGGTCCGTTTCAACCTCGGGACGGCGCTGATGCGCGGCGGTGACGCCGCGGGCGCCGCGCGGGAGCTGCGCGCCGCCCTCGACCTTCGCCCGGCGCCGCCCGTCGAGGCGAGCGCGCTCGTCAACCTCGGGATGCTGCTCGAGGGCCGGGGGCAGCCCGGCCAGGCCCTCGCGCTGTACGCGCGCGCCGTGGCCGCGAACCCGCGGAGCTACACGGCGAGGCTCAACCTCGGAGGAGCGCTCGCGGAGCGCGGGCGGCTCGGCGAGGCCGAGGCCCAGCTCGCGGCCGCGGTGCCGCTGCGGCCGGAGGATCCCTCGGCCCGGCTGGCGCTCGGGACGGTCCTCCTCGACGCCGGGCGTCCGGCGGAGGCGGTGCGGCCGCTCGAGGAGGCGGCCCGCCTCGCCCCGGACGACCCTGAGCTCAGGGCCCGCCTCGCCGAGGCGCGCGCGCGGGCCGGGGCGTCGGAGAGGAGCACGTCGCCGTGAAGCCGCTCTGGAAGGTGCTCGCGTGCGCGCTCGCCGCGAAGCTGGCCGTGCTCGCGCTCGTGGCCGCGAGCCCGTGGATCCTGCCGTTCTTCCAGCCGGCGTACTGGGCCAACTTCCAGTATCCGTTCGACGAGGAGCCGACGCTCCGCTCGTGCTTCAAGACCTGGGACGCGAACCACTACCTGTTCCTGGCCGACTGGGGCTACCAGCCCCAGCACATCTCGAGCGCGTTCTATCCGCTCCTGCCGTTCCTGCTGAAGCTCTTGAGGCCGCTCGCGGGCGGCGACGCCCTCGTCGCCGGCCTCGTGCTCTCCACGGCGGCCTTCCTCGGCGCGGTGGCCTACCTGTTCCTGCTCGTCCGCGCGGAGCGCGACGAGGCGACGGCCTCGCGAGCGTGCCTGCTCCTCGTGGCGTTTCCGACCACATTCTACGCGGGGCTCCTCTACACCGAGGCGCTCTTCCTCTTGCTCGCGGTCGGGCTCTTCTTCCATCTGAGGCGCAACGAGCTCGGGCTCGCGACCGCCTTCGCCTTCCTCCTGCCGCTGACGCGCCCGACCGGGCTCATGGTCGCGCTGCCGGCGACGGTCGCCGTCGCCGCCCTGGCGCCCGCGTGGCGGCCGGCCTGGAGGAAGCTCCCGATGCCGCTCGCGTTCGCGGTCGGCTTCGCGGCGTACCTCGGGATCCTGTACGCCTCCACCGGCGACGCCCTCGCCGGGTTCGACGCCCAGAAGGTGTTCCTCGCGCAGAACTCGCTCGCGAACGTGCTCCACCCGCTCGACTGGTTCACCCGCAACTTCGTCGAGGTGAAGCTCAGCTGGAACGGGTTCACGACGAGCGTGCTCGACCGCGCGGCGTTCGTGCTGTTCGTGGCGGCGGTCGCGACCTCGTGGCGCAGGCTCGACCGGGCGATGCTCGTCTTCGTCCTCGTGGTCGGGGGCATCCCGGCGCTCACCGGCAGCATGACGTCCTACGTGCGCTACGTGGCGGTGGTCTTCCCGCTCTTCGCCTGCGTCGCCGGCCGGCTCGGTCGGGCGTTCCCGTGGGTCGTGGGCGCGGGCACGGTGCTCCAGGCTGCGGCGGTGGTCGTGCACGCCTCCAACCGGTGGATCGGATGAACTTCCCCGCGCCCGCGTCCGGGCTCCAGCCCCGGCCGATGCCGGGCCTCGTGAGCCTCGTCTTCCCGGTCTACCAGGAGGAGGAGGGGCTGCCGCACCTGAGGGCCGCGCTCGAGGCGTGGCTCGCGACCGTGCCCTTCGCGTGCGAGGTCGTCCTCGTCGACGACGGCTCGCGGGACGGCTCCTGGGCCTTCCTCGAGCGGTGGGCCGCGGAGGATCCGCGCGTGCGCGGGCTGAGCTTCTCGCGCAACTTCGGGCACCAGAGCGCCATCACCGCCGGCATGGCGGTGGCGCGCGGCGACGCGGTGGTGATCCTCGACGCCGACCTGCAAGACCCGCTCGAGGTGGTGACCGAGATGGTCGCCCACTACCGTGACGGCTACGACGTCGTCTACGGGCAGCGCGCGGAGCGGGCAGGGGAGAGCACCTTCAAGCGGCTCACGGCCTGGGCGTTCTACCGGCTCATGCGCCGCTTCGTGCACGCGGCGCTTCCGGTGGACGCCGGCGACTTCCGGCTCGTCTCCCGGCGCTGCCTCGACACCGTCCTCCGGATGAACGAGGTCCACCGGTTCGTCCGGGGGATGTTCGCCTGGGTGGGATACCCGCAGACCGCCGTCCGCTACGCGCGGGCCGCCCGGCTGCACGGGGAGACGAAGTACCCCTTCTGGAAGATGGCGAAGCTCGCCTGGAACGCGGCCCTGTCGTTCTCGATCGTGCCGGTGAAGCTCATCGGGCTCGTGGGGACGCTCACCGCGCTCTTCGCGCTCGGCTACGGCGGGTACGCGGTCGTGGCCAAGTACTTCCTCCACGAGACCGTGCCCGGCTGGACGGGGCTCGTGGTCATCGTGGCCGTCGTCGGCGGCGCCAACCTGCTCGGCCTCGCGATCCTCGGGGAGTACGTCGGGAGGATCTTCGAGGAGGTGAAGGGGCGCCCCTTGTACGTGGTACGCGAGGCGACCTGGGGCGACGGTACGTTCACGCACCGTGGATAGCGCCCAGGTAGGCGCACCGCGCCGTCCGCGCGGGGTTGCGCTCGACCTCGTGCCCCGGGGTGGCAGGCCTGGTGACTCCCGCCGCACACCTTCGGACTCTTCCGGCTCCCGTCGTCCCTCCGTGAACACGGACGTTTACGTGCGCGCACCTGATGCGGCGCAATTCTGGCGCCCCGTGGATTGGGGGATCTTGGGTGGGGCATCTCCCCCACCCGAACGTGCTCATGGGTGAAAGCCCCCACCCCTGGTAATCGAAGAACCGAAAAGCCCTGGAAACCAGGGGATCGGGGTTGGCCTCCCTGATGCACAGGTGGGCGTGCACCACACGATGCGCGCCACGACCTCCATCGCCCTCGCCCTCGCCGCCGCGACCTCGGTCGCCCCGGCCTCGGCCCGCGCGTTCGAGGTGGCCTACCTCCACGGCCTCGCGAGCCCGGCCGGCCTGCTCAAGGCCTCCGAGGCGAAGCTGTCCTGGGACGCCGGCAACCGCGAGCTCTGGGTGGTCACCGGCGGCGTTGCCCGCGTCTTCAACCAGGCCGGCATGGAGACGTTCGCGTTCGGCACCTCCGAGGAGCTCGGGATGCCCCGCCTCGTCGCCGGGCTCGAGGGCGGCGACCTCGTGGTGGTCTCGGTGAACGCCGAGCGGTGGCGCGTCACCCGCTGCAACTTCCGCGGCGAGGTGAAGGGCGAGCTCACGCTGGCCGGCGCACCGAAGGGCTTCCTCGAGGGCTTCCAGCCGGACGGTCTCGTGGTGCGCGGCGACCGCATCTACCTCGCGAGCTTCATGGCGCTGAAGGTCGTCGGCTTCGGACTCGACGGCGCCGTCTTCGCGGCGCGGGACTTCCGCGACGAGATCGACTTCGCCGGCGAGGAGATCGACCCGCGCAAGGTCGAGGAGAAGAAGGCCTCGGCCGAGATGGGCGGCTTCGATGTCGATGCGGAGGGGAACGTCCTCTTCACGCTGAGAACGATGTTCGCGGCCTGCGTCGCGCCGCCCCAAGGCAAGCCGATGCTATTCGGCACGAAGGGCAGCGCCCCCGGCAAGTTCCAGGTGCTCTCTGCCATCGCGCGCGGGGACGACGGATTTATCTACGTCTCCGACGTCCTCAAGAACGCGGTCATCGTCTTCGACCGCAAGCTGAACTTCGTGAAGGAGTTCGGCTACCGCGGCAACCGGCCCCACAGCCTCGTCGGCCCGACCGACCTCGTCGTGGCCGGCAACCGGCTTTTCGTCTCCCAGCGGGCGAACCGCGGGGTCAGCGTCTTCAGGGTCTCGGCAGCGAGCACGCAGTAACCAGGTTCAGGCAGCAACGCCGCCCGGTGGGACGGGCGGCGGGGGGAATCACAGGCGCAGCAAGCAGCAGTAACGAAGCAAGCAGGGGACCGCAGTACCAACCAAGGGGAAGCAAGATGAAGTTCATGAAGATTGCAGTCGCGGCGATGCTCGCGTTCGTGGGTACGAACGCGTACGCCTTCCACTCCGGCGGCGTCGCCGAGTGCGAGGGCTGCCACTCGATGCACAACTCGTTCGAGGGCGCGCCGAACGTGACCGGCCGCACCTTCGCGCAGGGGACGGGCCCGTACCTCCTCAAGGCGAACGACCAGTCCGGCTCGTGCCTCAACTGCCACCAGGCGGCCGACACGGCGCCGAGCAGCTACCACATCTCCACCGCTGGCGTGACGCCGTACGACACGACCACCACGCCGGTTGAGAACACCCCGGGTGGCGACTTCGCGTGGCTGAAGAAGACCATGAACGTGACGATCCGCGGCACGGTCGCCGCGGACGGCAACCCCGGCGAGCGCCACGGTCACAACGTGGTCGCGGCGGACTTCGGCTACGTCGCGGACCCTGAGCTCACGGTCGCCCCGGGCGGCACCTACCCGGCCGCGAACCTTGGCTGCCAGTCCTGCCACGACCCGCACGGCCGTTACCGCCGCTTCGCGGACGGCTCCGTCGCCTCGACGGGTCTCCCGATCTTCGGCTCGGGTTCGTACACGAACTCCGCCAACCCGATCGCCGGGGTCTCCGCCCGCGGCGTGTACCGCATCCTCGCCGGCGTTGGCTACCAGCCGAAGTCGCTCACGGGCTCCTTCGCGTTCACCGCTCCCGTGTTCGACGCCGTCGTCGCCTCGAGCTACAACCGGTCGGAGGGCACGACCCAGACCCAGTACGCCCTCGGCCGTAACTCCTCCGAGTGGTGCGCGAACTGCCACGGGGAGATGCTCAAGAACTCCTACACCTCCGGCATGGCCGGCCTCCGCCACCCGGCTGGCAACGGCGCGAAGCTGACCGCCGAGATCGCTGACAACTACAACCGGTACATCACCTCGGGCATTCTTGGTGCCTCCGCGAATCGCTACTCGACGCTCGTTCCCTTCGAGTACGGCTTCACGGACAGCTCGATCGCGACGTACGACGGCCTCAAGGCTCGCGCGGCCACGCCGGTGGCGGCGGACACGACCACCAACGTGTCCTGCCTCTCCTGCCACCGCGCGCACGCGTCGGGCTTCGAGAGCATGCTGCGGTTCTTCTACCTGAACGAGTTCATGACGGTCGCCGACGCCTCCAACGCGGCCATCTACGACTCGTCCACGACGGAGAACAAGATCAACTACGGCTACAGCCAGGCGCAGCAGCAGGCGGCGTACAACGGCCGCCCTGCGACCGCGTTCGGCCCCTGGGCCCGCAGCCAGTGCAACAAGTGCCACGCGAAGGACTAAGCCTGGCCTGATGGTGTGTTAGAAGGGGGGCCGCCTCGGCGGCCCCCTTTTTTTGGCTTCGCGCTACACGGAGGGTGGAATGCAGAAGCCCACGCTGTGCCTCGCGCTGTTGCCCCTCGCGGCCGTGCTCGTCGCCGGCTGCGCCACGGTCGCCGCGCGGCGGGCGGGTCCCGGGGCCGGAGAGGGGACGCTCCTCCTCTACGTGCAGCCGCTCCCGCCCGACGCCGCCCGGCTCTCGTTCTCCCTGGGCGCGGTCGCCGCGGTGAGGGCGGACGGCACGGCGGTGCCGCTCGAGGTCGCGGTCTCGGACCTCTCGGGGCGAGACACCCGCAGCCAGCGGCTCCTCGCGCGGGGCCACCTGCCGGCGGGCAGCTACGCGGGCCTCCTCGTGCAGGCGCGCGGTGCGGCGCTCCAGGGCGACGCCGGGCGGAGCGACCTCTCGGTGGGAGAGCCGGTCCGGCTGGAGGCGCCCTTCTCCATCGAGGCGGGGCGGCCGCTCGTGCGGTGGGCCTCGCTGGAGGTCTCACGCGCGCTCGAGGGCGCGATGGCGTTCTCGCCCCGGTTCGCGGTGTTCGAGCCACAGGCGCCCAATCCGGCCGCCGTCGCGGCGGTGCTCACCCCCGGTGAGCGCCGGGTCGTCCTCGTCGACAGGCTGCGCCGGGAGGTGGTGGCCGCGCTCGGCACCGACGCCGAGCCCGGCGGCGTGGCCCTCGATGCAAGGTCGCAGCGGGTGTTCGTGTCGCTGCCGCGCCGCGACGAGGTGCAGGTGCTGGATTCTCCTGAGCGGCGCCGAGCTCTCCCGGGAGCGGCTGCAGCCGGGCGACGCGCCGGCCGACCTCCTCGTCTCTCCGGACGGCGCGAGCCTCGTGGTGGCATGCGCGGGCGCGGCCTCGGTGGCGTTCCTGGATCCCCGCGGCGGGCTCGAGCTCGCCCGGGTGCGGACCGGCGAGGAGCCGGGCCGGCTCCAGCTCGACCGGACCGGCCGCCTCGCCTACGTCCCGAATGCGCGCTCGGCCTCGGTGACCGTGCTCGATCTCCCGAACCGCGCGGTCGCGGCGACGTACGCGACGGAGGCGGAGCCGGTGCGGGTCCAGCTCAACCGGGCCGCGACCCGGCTGTTCGTGCTTCACCGGGGCGCGCCCCACGTCACCGCGCTCACGCTCCCGGGAGGCGCGGCTTCGGCGCGCGTCTACGTCGGCGCGGCGACCCGCGCGATCTTCGTCGAGCCGCGGACCGACTACCTCTGGGTGGCCGCGGGCGACGACGATCGGCTGGATTCTGTTCGACCCCTTCTCGCTCGTCCCGGCGGGTGGGGTCCGGCTGCCCGACGTCCCCGGCGAGCTCGCCCTCGACGACGCGCAGAACGTGCTCTTCGTGGCGCTCCCCTCGCGAGGGGCCATCGCGGTGGTGGGGCTCGCCGCGCGCCAGGTGCTCGGGCTCGTGGACGTGGCCGGCGAGCCCGGGCGGCTCGTCGTTGGGGGTGAGCGGCGGTGAGGGTCCGGAGCCACGCGCCCGGTGCCTGCGCAGCGCTGCTGGGGTGCGCCCTCGCGGCCGCGCCGGCGCTCGCGCGCGGCGATTCGTGGGCGCTCACGCTCGAGCCCTCGTACCGGCTCTCCGAACACGAGACCCGCGGCGCGGACGGCACGGCCTACAGGCAGGACGAGGCCGCGCTCACGCAGCAGTACCGCCTCACCTTCGACAAGTCGATCTACCCGTACCTCACGCTCTCTGGCCTGGGTTCCTTCGCGGCGGCCCACCTGGACGGGTCCCTGGATGGCCTCGATACGCGCCAGGACCGAGAGACCTGGCTCGGCAACCTCCGGATCGGGTTTGGTCCACCCATCCTCGCTGGCCAACTCTCCTACGACCGCCAGCAGGCTTGGGGTGCTCAAGACACGGAGGGGGTGGCGCGGAGATCCGGACCGATCCGAATGCGGGACGTCTGGAGTGCGAGCGCAGGCTGGCGGCCGGAGGGCGGGCCCACCGTGGATCTCGCACTCGGCCTCACCGACCGGCATGACGAGGCGCGGCGGACCGACGACCAGCAGACGTTTACGGCGACCGTTGCCACGGCCTACCGCGAGCTCCGGGACCTCGATCTGCGGGCGTCGGTCCGCTACGGCTCGTCCGACGACCAAATCTCCAGCATATCCACGAAGGATGCGAGCGAAAGCTTCGCGGCACTCTGGTCCACGCGCTTCTGGGACCGCCGCGGCAGCGCCAGCGCCTCCTACACGGTGGGGCGGCGGGACAGCTGGGTGGCCGCCCAGCCGGGCGCGACGGTGCTCACCCTCCAGCTCGCGGCGGAGGGGCTGGCGCACGTGCCGGCCGCGGGCGACCTCTCCACGGAGGCCACCTCGCGGCTCGTCACGAACGCCCGCCTCATCGACGGGGACTTCACGGGCACCGCCGGGCTCGACCTCGGCTACGGCCAGCCCCTCGCCGACCGGCTCCGCCGACGGGAGCTGGGCCTGCGCTTCCCGGACGCCTCCACCCCGATCAACCGCCTCTACGTCTGGGTCGACCGGATGCTCCCCGAGAGCGTCTGGCAGCGGCTCGCCTGGACCGTCTGGACCTCCGACGACAACGTCCTCTGGACGCAGCGGGAGACGGTGGACCCCGCGGCCGGCGGGCGCGTGACGTTCCCCGCGTTCGACGCGCGCTTCGAGATCCGAGATCGCCACCGTGCGCGCCCGCTACGTGAAGCTCGTGACCCTCCCGCTGGCGGACGGCGTCACGAGCGATCCGGCCTACCGCGAGCTCCAGGTCACGGAGCTGCAGGCCTACTACGGGCGCCCCGCGGACGAGGTGAAGGGGCACAGTGGGGAAACAGGAGGGACGCTCAACGCCGGCCTCAGGCTCCTCCTGGACCCGCGCTGGGGCCTCGCGTTCGACACGAGCGCCTTCGTCACGCACGGCACCCGGAGCACATGGGCACTCGCCAGTGGGCTCGGTGCCGGGCGCAGCCTCGGCCCACGGGCCTCGTGGCTCGCACGGCTCGGGCGCACCGACTCGTCGGGCGCGGACGGGCACGTCGGCCAGACCCAGGCGAGCGCGAACCTCAACTTCGAGCCCATCCCGACTGCAGGGGGCTCCCTCAATGTTGGCGCCACGACCGGCGAGACCCGCTACGGCCGCACCTGGGGCGCGAGCGGCGGCGGGCTCATGCGCGCCGAGCCCTTTGACGGCATCAGCCTTTCCACGAATGGCGCGGCGAGCGTCGGGCGCGGGGCGCGCTCGGGTGTCGCGCGCTCGGCCCTGGCGGGCGTGGCCTGCGACGTTTCCCCGCACCGGACCGCCACCTTCGGCGCGTCCTATTCCGTTGCCTCGAACAGCGCGAACGGCGGGCCGTGGACCCGGCGATCCCGGATCGAGGGTAACGTCGCCTGGGCCCCGTTCCCGGCCCTCTCGCTCGGCGGCTCGCTCGCCCGCTCCTACGAGGCCGGCAAGGTCGCCACGCTCTCCTCGTTCACGCTGAACGCGACTCCGTTGAGGGGCGGGGCGCTCAACGTACGCTTCGGGTACTCCGAGACGCTGAACGGCTCGATCGACGAGCGTCAGCGCAGCTGGGGCCCCGGGGCGCGGCTCACGCTGCGGCCCGGGGTCTACATCGACTCGAGCTATGCGGTCGAGGCCACGCGTGGACCGTCGGTCGATTCGGACGGCTGGTCGTTCATCACGAACCTCTTCGTCGCGATACGATAGGATACCCACCCGGAGTGAAGCCCATGCCACGTCGCCTCTCCACCATCGCGCTCGTTCTCGCCCTCGCCGCAGGGGGGCTTTCCTGCGCCGCCTCCAAGGCGCAGAAGCGGACCTACATGGACCGGAACATGGACTTCGGGGCCGTGAAGACCGTGGCGGTGCTGCCGTTCTCGAACCTCGCGCGCGACACGCTCGCCGGTGAGCGCGTGCGCGACGTCTTCGCGACCATGCTCCTCGCCACGAACGCCTTCTACGTGCTGCCCGGCGGCGAGGTGGTCCGGGGCATCGGCATCGCGGGGGTCGCGAACCCGGTGGCACCCTCGGTCGAGGAGGTCATGAAGCTCGGGAAGACCCTCAAGGCCGACGCGATCTTCACCGGGACGGTGAAGGAGTACGGCGAGGTCCGCCAGGGCGCTGCGGCCGCGAACACCATCTCGCTCTCGGTGCAGCTCCAGGAGACCGCCACGGGCAGGGTGGTCTGGGCGGGCCAGACGACGAAGGGCGGGGTCACGCTCTCCGGGCGGCTCCTCGGCAGCGGGGGCGAGCCGCTCAACGACGTGACCGAGGCGGCGGTGGATGATCTCCTCGACCAGCTCTTCAAGTAGGGCGCTCGCGGCCGTCGCCCTCGCGGCCGCGCTGGCGGGGGGGCCGGCGCGCGGCGACGAGGCGCGCGCGGTCACCCGCGTCGCGCTCCTGCCGATCGAGAACGTGAGCGGGGTCGCGGTTCCGGTGCGCCGCCTGCTCGCGACGTTCGAGTCCGCGCTCGCCCGCCAGGGGATCGAGGTCGTCACGGGCGCGGCGGTGGACGCGTTCCTGGAGCGCCACCGGATCCGGTACACCGGCGCCGTCGACCCCCTCGCGGCGAGCACCGCGGCGGACGAGCTCGCCGTGGACGGCATCGTCGCGACGGTGCTCGAGCAGTACACGCCCGGAGATCCACCGCGGATCGCGCTCTCGATGCGGCTCGTCTCCACCGGCCCGGAGCCCACGATCCTCTGGATGGATGGCTTCGGCCGCGCCGGTGACGAGAGCCCGGGGCTCTTCAAGCTGGGGCTGGTGCACGAGGTGGAGCGCCTCGAGGAGCAGGCCGCGGCGGGCCTGTCCCGCTCGCTCGCCCGCGCGCTCTCGGGGGCCGGTCCGCGCGCGCCGCGCTGTGGCTCGGATCCGACCTACGCACCGAAGATCCCGTTCCGCAGCACCTTCCTCGGGAAGGTGCGCGCGCCCAAGGTGGTGGTGCTGCCGTGGGTGAACCACTCGCGCGTGCGCGGCGCTGGCGAGGCGCTCGCGCTCGCCGCGGTGCAGGGCCTCCTCTCGCAGGAGCGCTTCCGCGTGGTGGAGCCCGGCGTCACGCGGGACCTGCTCCTGCGGTACCGGGTCATCCTGCAGGGCGGGGTCAACCTCGAGCAGGCCCGGACGCTGCTCGGCGCGATGGAGGCGGACCTCATGGTGGCGGGCGAGATCTTCGACTTCGAGGATCCGGGCACGCCCGCCGCGCTGCGGCTCTCCTTCACGCTCTCGGTCCTCGACGGCCACACCGGCGCCATCGTCTGGCAGTCCACCTCGCACAACCGCGGCGACGACGGCGAGACGCTCTTCAAGCAGGGGCGGGTGTTCACCGCGCACGAGGCGGCCTGCCGGATGGTGCGAAAGGCGATCGATGGGATGATGGCGGCGCGCCCGCCGCCTTCGCGCTGAGACACCGCTTGCACCTCGGTTTTCCGTCGGGCCGCGCAGAAGCTTCGGGGGGTGGGGCCGGGCGGCGCACCGCGTGCGAGTGGGTGCTATGGCCCAACTCGAAGCCGAGTAAATTCATACCGTTGAAACGGGCCCTGCGACCGGGGTAGGGCACACGGGTTGCACACGCCGAGGCCACCGACTCGCACCGAACACCGCGCCGCGCGACGGCGCCGCAGGGAGACCACCGTGTCGAATCGCCTTCTCGCCGTCCTCGCGCTCGCCCCCGGGCTCGCGCTCGCCATGCCGGGCGCCGGTTCCTCGAAGCCCGTGGCGCTCACGCCGCCCGCCGCGGCGGGCACCGGCGGCGCCCCCGACATGGTCGCCTCGGTGAACCTGCCGCTCTTCGACCAGCGCTTCGCCGACACCGTCATCGCGACGGCGGGCGACGAGCAGGTGACCCTCTCGATGCTCGCGGAGGCCATGGCGGCCTCGCACCAGGAGCACAAGGGCGGCGCGAAGCCCGCGAAGATGGAGTTCGAGCCGATGCTGCAGCGGCTCCTCAACGTCCGGCTCCTCCTCGCCGAGGCGCACCAGTCCGGCATCCAGGACCTCGACGAAGTGAGGTTCGCGGTCGAGTCCTGGGAGAAGGAGGCCCTCCGCGAGCGCGTGCAGCGGGACGCGCTGAAGGGCGTGAAGCCGGACGCGCTCGAGGTCGAGAAGCTCTACCGGGAGGCCGTGAAGGAGTGGAAGCTCCGCTCCATCAAGTTCCCCACGCTCGACGAGGCCCAGGTGTTCCGCAAGGCCGTCATCGACGGCAAGGACTTCGGCGCGCTCGCGGGCGTGGCGCTCGAGGCCAAGAAGGCGACCGGGGGCCTCGAGTCCTCCTGGGCGGGGCGGAAGGATCTCGCCCCCGCGGTGCTCGGCGCCGTGCAGCTCACCGAGGCGGGGCACCTGACCGACGCCGTCAAGCTCCAGGACGGCTTCGTGGTGGCCCGGGTGGACGAGATTCCGCTTCGGCGAGTCCGCCGAGGCGAAGGCCGAGGCCGAGAAGCAGTCTGTCGCCCGCCAGAACAAGCTCACGCTCGAGGCCTACTACAAGAAGCTCACGGACGCGGACGCCAAGATCGACTGGGCGCTCGTGAAGAAGGTCAACTACGACGCGAAGGGCTGGGAGAAGCTCAAGACCGACAAGCGGGTCCTCGCGACCTTCAAGGGCGGGGCGCCCATCACGGTCGGCGACCTCACCGAGGCGCTCGAGAAGCAGCTCTTCCACGGCATGGACCGGGGGGCCCGCGAGAAGAAGGTCAACCGCCTGAAGGAGCTCACGATGGACGCCCTCGTGTCGCTCCGGGTCGTCCCCATCCGCGCGAAGGAGCTCGGCATCGTCGACTCCGCCGAGTACAAACGAGCGCGGTCCGCCTACGAGGACCAGATCGTCTTCGGCTACTTCCTCCGGAAGATGATCGCGCCGGAGGTGAAGGTCGAGGAGGGCGCGGCGCGCAAGCACTACGACGCCCACCTCGCCGACTACGCCTTCCCGGTCTTCTACAAGCTCGAGACCGTCGGGTTCGGGGCTCGCAAGGACGCGGAGGCGGCCGTGGCGAAGCTCGGCGCGGGCACCGACGTCCGCTGGCTGCGCCAGAACAGCGAGCGGCAGCTCGATCCCAATAAGGCCACGGTTGTACTGAGCGACGGGGTCGTCTCGGCGAAGGCCATGACCGACGAGCTCCGGAAGCTCCTCGACGGCGCGAAGCCGGGCGACGTCCGGCTCTACGCCACGGAGGACCAGCACTTCGCCATCCGAGTGGCCGACGTCACCCCGCCGAGCCAGCAGCCGTTCGAGCAGGTCGAGGCCGAGATCACGAAGAAGCTCTACGTCGAGGCGGTCGGGAAGGCGATCCAGGAGTACGCCGACAAGCTTCGCGGCGTCTTCCCGGTCAAGGTCTTCGTCACCCGCATCGGCGCCTGAGGTGGGAGCCACCGTGCACGCCAATCTTCGAACCGGCCTCTGGGCGGCGCTCGCGCTGGCGCTCGCGGTCCCGGCCGCCGCCGGCGCCCAGCAGCGGACCTTCAAGACGAAGGACTGCCTGGAGTGCCACAAGAAGTTCGCCGACCGGTACCTCGGCAACAAGGTCCTGCACACCTCCGTGAAGGAGAAGCGCTGCGAGGACTGCCACCTGCGGCACGGCATCGTGCCGAAGCTCGCGCTCAAGCAGCCGGGCAGCCAGCTCTGCTACGGCTGCCACAAGCCCGAGAAGCTCGGCATGGACAAGAAGCACGTCCACGCCGTGCTCAAGGGGGGCAAGTGCACGCAGTGCCACGACGCCCACGGCTCGAACGCGAAGTTCATGCTCAAGGCCGAGGGCGCGGCCTCCTGCTACGACTGTCACGACAGGAAGCCGTTCGAGAAGCGGGTGGTGCACGAGCCGCTCAAGAAGCAGGGCTGCGCGGTCTGCCACGTCGCGCACGCCTCCGACCAGCCGCAGCTCCTCGTGAAGGCGGAGGCCGCGCTGTGCGGTTCCTGCCACTCCGCCTCGTCGGGCGCCTTCAAGAAGGCGCACGAGGAGTACCCGGTCGTGAGCTGCAGCAAGTGCCACGACCCGCACGCCTCCGACGGCAAGGCGCTCCTCAAGGCCTCGGTTCACGACCCGGTGAGCTCGGCGACCTGCTCGTCGTGCCATCAGCCCGCCCGCTCCGGGAAGCCGTTCGCCACCACCTCCCAGGGCGGGAAGCTCTGCGCCGACTGCCACTCCGAGAAGGACGTCACCGGTGGGCAGAAGGTGGTCCACGCACCGGTGAAGGCCGGCGACTGCATCCGGTGCCACGATCCGCACGCCTCCGCCTCCCCGAAGCTCACGCTCGCGGCGGGCAACGCCCTCTGCGCCCGCTGCCACGCCGGAGTGACGGACAAGAAGGTCGTGCCGCACAAGCCGGTCGACTCCGCGCAGGGCTGCGGCAGCTGCCATGCCTCGCACGCCTCGAAGGAGCCGGCCCTCCTCAAGGCGGCCGCCACGGCGCAGTGCCAGGCCTGCCACGCGAAGTCGAAGGAGGACCTGAAGCAGAAGGTCGTGCACCAGCCGTTCAAGAAGGAGCAGTGCATCGCCTGTCACGACCCGCACGGCTCGGCCTTCCCGGGGATGCTGAAGTCCCGCAGCGACCGGGTCTGCTACTCCTGCCACAAGGACGCCGAGACCCGGTTCGTGCGCGCCTACACGCACAAGCCGGTGCTCGACGGCACCTGCGACGTCTGCCACGACGGGCACGCCACGGCGAACCCGAGCCTCCTCCGCGACGCGGGCGCCGCGCTCTGCAAGAAGTGCCACGGCGACCTCATGGCCGAGGTGGCGGCCGGGAACGGCACGAAGCACGGCCCCTTCGCGAAGGGCGACTGCCTGACCTGCCACGACCCGCACGGCTCGAACGTGCAGGGCATGCTGGTGACCGACGAGAAGGCCCTCTGCGCGAAGTGCCACGCGGGTGAGGTGAAGAAGGTCGCCGGTCAGAAGAGCGTCCACGCGGCGTTCGACCAGGGCCAGTGCTCGAAGTGCCACAGCCCGCACAAGGCGGGGCTGAAGAAGCTCCTCCTCGCGAAGACCCCGGACCTGTGCTTCTCGTGCCACAAGACGCTGAAGGACAAGATCGCGGCCGAGAAGGCGCACGACCCGGTCTCCGACTGCGCGACCTGCCACCAGCCGCACGCCTCGAAGTTCGCGGCGCTCGCGGTCGAGCCGGTGCAGGACATGTGCGGCAACTGCCACGACCCGAAGGAGAAGAAGTTCGCGGCCGCCCACCTCGCCATCGAGCCGAAGGCGATGGACTGCGTGAGCTGCCACACCCCGCACGCCTCGAAGGACCCCAAGTTCTTCAAGGCAAAGGTCCACGCGCCCTTCGCGGCCCGGGACTGCGACAGCTGCCACGTCGTGGAGAAGAAGAAGTGAGGGGCCCCATGAAGACCCGCATCCTCGCCCTCGCCCTTGCTTGTGGCTTCGCCGCGGGCCCGGCCCTCGCCGCCGCGCCGAACCCCAAGTTCAAGCTGAAGCCCGGCGCCGACGGCAAGCTCTGCATCGACTGCCACGGCGGGCAGCTGCAGAAGACGCTCGAGAAGCCGTTCGTGCACACGCCGGTGAAGGCGCGGGCCTGCACGGGGTGTCACAACCCGCACGCCGCCGACCACGGGAAGCTCCTCGCCCGCACCGGCGACGGGGCCTGCGTCTCCTGCCACGCGAACGTGGTGCCCGCGAAGCCGGTGAGCACCCACCCGGTGATCAAGGAGAAAGGCTGCGTCTCCTGCCACGACCCGCACGCCTCCTCCGTGAAGAACGTGCTCCTGAAGCCGGAGACCGAGCTCTGCGCCGGGTGCCACAAGCCGGTCGTCGAGGCGGCGGCGAAGGCGAAGTTCAAGCACCGGCCCGTGACCGAGGGCTGCGGCGCCTGTCACGACCCGCACGGCTCCGCGGCCGCCCGGGGCATCCTCAAGGCGGCCGAGCCGGCACTCTGCCTGGGCTGCCACAAGACGACCTCGCCGCTCTTCTCGAAGGCGCACCAGGGCTACAAGGTCGAGAAGTCCACGTGCACGAGCTGCCACGATCCGCACGGCTCGAACGTGCGCGGCATCCTCTACGACACGGTCCACGCGCCGGTGGCGAAGGCGATGTGCACCCAGTGCCATCCGGCGCCCACCGCGCCGGACGCGCTCTCGACCAAGAAGGTCGGGCTCGACCTCTGCAAGGGTTGCCACGCGAGCCAGGTCACGAAGATGCTCGACCAGGGCCGGGTGCACCGTCCGGTCGTCGAGGGCCAGGCGTGCCTCTCGTGCCACTCGCCCCACGCCTCGCGGGGCAAGGCGCTCGTGAAGGCCAACCAGGTGCAGGTCTGCGGGAGCTGCCACGCCGACACCGTGAAGCGGCAGACCCTCTCGCCGACGAAGCACGCTCCCGTGAAGGACGGCGACTGCTCGGCCTGCCACGAGCCGCACGCCGGCAACACGGCGCTGCTGCTCAAGAAGGCCGACGTGCCCGAACTCTGCGGCACCTGCCACGACTGGCTGAAGCACTCCTCGCACCCGATGGGCCCGAAGGTGCAGGACCCGCGCAACAAGAACCTGCAGGTGAACTGCCTCTCGTGCCACCGGTCGCACGGCACCGAGTACAAGCACATGATGCCGTACGCCACGACGAGCGAGCTCTGCACGAAGTGCCACGAGCGGTACCGGAGGTGATGACCGTGACCCGCGCACTCCTCGCTGTCGCCCTGCTGCTCGCCGGCGGCACCGCCCGCGCCGCGAGCTTCACGTTCGTCCACGCCGGCACGGTCTACACGGACGCCAAGGAAGGCCCGCTGGTCGCGCCCGAGGGCGTGGCCTGCACCGACGACGGGCGCTTCGTGGTCGCCGACACCGGCAACGCCCGGCTGCTCACGTTCACGGCCCGCGACGGCCGCCTCGGGGGTGGCACGGAGCTGAAGCTCCCGCAGCTCACCGTGCCCCTCCGGCTGCAGCTCGACTCGAAGGGCAACCTCTTCGCGCTCGACGGCAAGACCCACCGGATCGTGAAGATGGACGCGAACGGCGGCTTCGGCGGGGTGGTCGAGTTCCCGGGCGTCGAGGGCGCGCGCGTCGGGGCGTTCAAGATCGGCCCGGCCGACGAGGTGCTCGCGCTCGAACTCACCACCGGCAAGGTCCTCGTCCTGGGCGCGGGCGGCACCGTCGCCCGCTCGCTCGAGCTGCCGAAGGGCAAGGCCATGTTCACCGACGTCGCCATGGACGCCTCGGGCACGATCTACGCGCTCGACGCCGTGGGCGGCGTGCTGTACTCCGCCGAGAAGTCCGCGGCCGCGCTGAAGCCGCTCGCGCAGGGGCTCCAGGAGCGGATGAGCTTCGGCACCTACCTCGCGGTGGTGCAGGGGAAGCTCCTCGTCGTCGACCAGAACGGGAGCGGCGTGGTGGCCCTCGGGCCGGACGGCGGCTTCCTGGGGCGCCAGCTCGGCCTCGGCTGGAGCGAGGGGCTCGTGAACTACCCGGGGCAGCTCTGCGCGAACGCGGAGGGGGTCCTGTTCCTCGCCGACCGGTACAACAACCGGGTGCAGCTCTTCCGCATCGTCCAGTAGGCCGCTAAGGTCTCGTCATGATCGTCGGCCAGCGGGTGTGCGTCGTCATGCCCGCGTACAACGCCGAGAAGACGCTGGAGCGCACCGTCGCCGAGCTCGACCGCTCGGTCGTGGACGACGTCATCGTCGTCGACGACGCGAGCCGCGACGCGACGAAGGAGGTCGCCGCCCGGCTCGGGCTGCACGTCATCGTGCACCCGAAGAACCGCGGCTACGGCGGCAACCAGAAGACCTGCTACCGCGAGGCGCTCGCCCGAGGGGCGGATCTCGTGGTGATGGTCCACCCCGACTACCAGTACTCGCCGAAGCTGGTGCCCGCGATGGCGTCGATGATCGCGAGTGGGCACTTCGACTGCGTGCTCGGCTCGCGCATCCTCGGCGTCGGCGCCCGCCGGGGCGGCATGCCGCTCTGGAAGTACGTCGCGAACCGGACGCTCACGTTCACCGAGAACCTGCTCCTCGGCTACAAGCTCGCCGAGTACCACACCGGCTACCGGGCGTTCTCGCGCAAGCTCCTCGAGACCCTGCCGCTCGAGGAGAACTCGGACGACTTCGTCTTCGACAACCAGATGCTCGCGCAGGCGCTCTGGTTCGGCTTCGACATCGGCGAGCTGACCTGTCCGACCCGCTACTTCGCCGAGGCGTCCTCCATCAACTTCCGCCGGAGCGTGAAGTACGGCTTCGGCGTGCTCGGCACTGCGCTCGAGTTCCGGCTCGCGCGGTGGGGGCTGACGTCACCTGCGCGGCTCTCGGGGCAGGGGCGGAGGCTCGCGCCCGTCAGCCCTTGACGGCGAGCGCAGTGACCGACGACCCGCGCCCGAGCGCGGAGAGGATCGCCGTCGCCGGCACCGCGAGCACCCCGAGCGGCGCGGCCAGCACGAACGCCGCCGCGGTCGCGAGCGCGCCCGCGGAGCCGAGCCGGGCCCCCGCCGAGCGGAGCCGCGAGTAGAGCAGGTTCCGCGGCAGGCCGAGGGCGTTCTCGGCGGACTGCACGAAGCTGAACACGTCGAACTCCGGCGCGAGGAACGACCAGCGCACGGGCCGCACGCCCGCCTCGCCGAGCAGGCGCGAGAGCGCGGCCGGGTCGAGGTGGGCGAGGTGACGGGGCACGTCGAGGTGGAACCAGCCGTCGCGCGTCGCCCGGGCCTCGGGGCTGCCGAAGTTCGGGACCCCGACCATGAGCACGCCGCCCGGCCGGAGCAGGCGCGCCGCGTGCGCGAGCGCGACCGCCGGGTCCGGCCAGTGCTCGAGCACGTGCCACATCGTCACGGCATCGAGGCTGCCATCCGCGATCCCGGCAGCCTCGAGCGGACCGACGTGGACGGGGATGCCCTTCGCCCGCGCGGCGCGCGCCGCGTCCTCGCCGAGCTCGGTGCCCTGGACCTCCCAGCCGCGCCGGCGGAAGGCCTCGAGGAGGCGGCCCGGCCCGCAGCCCACGTCGAGCACGCGCCCGGGACTGCCGGCGAGCCGCTCCACCGTCTCGGCGCGGGAGCCGTAGAGCTTCCCCTGGAGCCACTCGACGGGCGCGGGGAAGCGCCGCTCACCGGCGGCGCCGTAGTAGGCCGCGGGGTAGTAGCGGCCGAGATCGGCGGGCGTGGGCAGCGTGACCGCGAGTCCGCAGGCGCCGCAGTCTGCCACCTGGAAGTCGTCGCCCGTCACGTAGTCGCGCGCGGCGAAGCGTACGCGCGCGCGGTCGGGCGGGTGAGGGCAGGCGGGCATCGGCGCGCGCATCCTAGCGGGTGGGACCCGGCCGATCCACGGCCGCGGTCCGGCGGTGTTGCCACCACAAGGCCGCCGCGCACGCGAGGAGCGCGGTCAACGAGATGGCCTGCCCGGCCCGGAGACCGGGCGCCTCGTACCACATCTCCAGGCGATGCCGGCCGGCGGGCCAGGCGACGGCGCGGACGAGCAGGTCCGCGGGCAGGATCGCGACCTCGCGGCCGTCGATCGTCGCGCGCCATCCCGGCGCCCATGCGTCGTTCACGACGAGCACCCCGGGCCCCGCGGTCTCCGCCTCGACCCAGAGGTGGACGTCCTCGCGGCCGAGGTCCAGCACCCTGCCCGGTGAGGTGCCGTCGGGCGCCTGGCCCTCGACCACAACCGCGGGCGAGCCCGCCTCGAGCACGCGCCCGAGTGCCTCGGCGGCGGTGTCCGGCCCGCTCGCCGGGACCACCGCGGGGGCGAAGGACGCCCAGGGGCGGTGGGGCAGGGGAAACACGAGCAGGCCGCCGCCGTCGAGCCGGAGCGCGGGGCCGGCGAGCGCGGTCGCGGCCTCGAGGGCCCGCGCCTCCGCGTCGTTCGCGGGGAGCCGGGAGACCACGTGCGTCGTCGAGAACCGCCGCGCGAGCTCCCAGAAGTACGGCCCCGCGCCCAATACGCTCTCCCAGCGGCGGGGCGCGAGCGCGCTGTAGGTCGGGAAGCTGTCGGTGCGCGAGGCGGCGTTCGTGGAGGGCCGCCCGGAGCGGCGCTCGCAGAGGGCGAGGAGATCGGCGGCGTCGAGCGCCCCGGCGCCACCGGGGAAGTCGCAGCCGAGCGGCGCGGCGAGGCGGGCCCCGGGCGGTGCCGCGTCGAGGGCAGGCGGACGCGTGTCGAGCGCCGCGCGCGACCCCGCGTGCAGGGCGAACGGGCTCGCCGCGGCGCCGGTGATCGCGATGGCCGCCACGGCCGCGGCGGTGGTCCAGCGCGTGGGTGCGAGGAGGCCTCCGGCGAGGAGCGCTAGTCCGCCGAGGGCGTGCGCCACGCCGACGAGCGCCCGCTCCGAGACGGGGGCGCCGCCCCCGTGCGAGAGCCAGCCGAGGAGGTACGGGCCCGCGGCAATGGCGAGACCCAGGGCCAGCCTCCCGCACAGCCGGCGCAGGCGCTGCCGACCATCCGGCGCCTCCAGGCCGTCCACCCCGGCGGCCGCCGCGAGCCCGAGCACGAGCGTGAGCGGCGCGACGAGCTTCTCCCAGTACCGGAGCGTGCCCCAGACCGGGACCCACGAGAGCGCCTGCTGGGCGCCGAGCCAGTGGCCGAGCGCGAGCCAGAGCAGCATGGCGGCCAGCGCCGCGAGCACCTTGCCGCGCCGGTCGCGCAGCATCCCCGCGGCCGCGAGCGCCATCACCACGGCCCCGACGTACACGCTCGGCGCGAACGGGAAGCGGTCGGGGGTGGAGCCGTCGAGCGCGGCGAACACGGGGGCCTCGTAGCTCGATGGGATCCCCACCGCGAGCCCCGGGGCGGCGAGCTCGAGGAGCCGCTTGGGCGCGAGCGCCCAGCGCAGGCGATCCGCGTCCGAGAGGACGCCGAGCCCGCGCAGGCTGTCCGAGAGCGCTACCGCGGTCGGCACCAGCTGCACCGCCGCGAGCGCCACGCCGGCCGCGGCGCCGGCGAGCGCCGGCCACGCGCGGCGCAGGCCGGCCTCGGCCGCGGCGAGGGCGAGCCCGACCGCGCCGAAGGCGATCACCGCGCCCGGGTCTCCGGAGAGCGCGAGCGCCGCGACTCCGGTCGCCGCCGCGAGCCAGCCGCGCGGCGACGTCGCTGCGAGCACCAGCCCCGCCACGGCCCACGGCCCCGTCGCCGACGAGAGCAGGTACTGGGCGTTGGACGTCATGCCGAGCACGTAGCCCGACAGCCCATACGCGAGCCCCGCGGCGAGCGCGGCGAGCGGCGAGGCGCGGAGCGTGCGCGCAGCGGCCCACGCGCCCGCGGCGGCGAACGCCACCATGGCCACGAGGAGCGCATCCATCGAGTCGGTCACCGCGGCGACCGCGAGGGAGAGCGGGTGCAGGAGTCCGTGCAGGTACTGACCCAGAAGCGGCTGCCCTGTGCCCTCCCACGGGTTCCAGGTCGGGAGGTGCCCCGCGCGCAGCGCCGCCACGATCGCGGGTCGGAGCGGGCCCATGAGCTGGGCGGTGTCGCGCCAGACGAGGGAGTGGCCGGAGGCGAGCACCGCGAGGAGCGGGGCGATCGAGGCGAGGGCGGCGGTGAGTGGCCACGCGGCGGCGGCGAGGGCGGCGCGGCGGGCAGACGGAGCGGGCGGCAAGCCCGCGCATTCTACAGGCCGTCGGGCCGGGGCGGGGGCACTGCCGCCACCCCCGCCGCGAGCATCCCCACCGCGAGCCCGTAGTAGTTCGCGAACGCCTGCTTCGCGAGGAGGATCAGCACGAGCCACGCGAGCGCCGCGACGGCGAGCGCGCCGGCCGGCTCCCGCGCGCGCCTCCAGCCGAGGGCCACCACCGCCCCGGCGGCGGCGAACCCGAACCAGTCCGGGAGCTGCACACCGAGGCGGCGGAACAGGAGCGCCGAGGCCGAGAGCGAGTCGCTCCGGAACGGCTGGGCGAGCTGGAACTCGACGAGGCTGTGCCAGAAGGCCGCGGGGTCGCACACCGCGAACGGCACGTAGATCACGGCCGCCACCGCGGCCGCGACCGCCGCCCCCCGGAGGCGCGCCCGCGGCGGCTCGGCCGCGAGGAGCGGCACGAGGAGGAGCGGGGTGTACTGCTTCGCCGCGAGGGCGAGCCCGGCTGCGACGCCCGGCCAGACCGACTCCGGGCGACGCTGGAGCGCGAGCGCGAGGCCGACGAGGCACGCGAGCACCACCGGCTCCGTCCAGGCCTGCTCCACCAGGAAGAACCCGTTCGGCTGGAAGAGCACGAGCAGCGCGGCGAGCTCCGCCGTGCGGCCCCGGCGTCCGAGCAGCCAGATCCCGGCGGCGGCTGCGAGGGTGAGCGCCGCATGCGACCAGCGCACGTCCCCGAGGAGCGCGAAGCCTGGGACGCCGGCGAGGATGGCGAGGGGCGGGTAGGGGAAGCCAAGGATCTCGGCCCCGTCGGGCGAGAGCACGCGGGGAGAGAGGAGCGAGGTCCCCGGGCCGTAGGTGTTCGGGTACGCGAGCGCGTACGGGTCCTGGCCGCGGAGCAGGCCGGCGACCGCGCCCTGCTGCAGGTCCCAGACGTCGATGCGCGGTGCCGGGTAGGCCCGAAACACCAGCGCGACGAGCACGAGCCAGAGCGCCGCGAGCGCGAGGGGGCGGGCTCGCCGGAGCACCGGGGGCGCATCCGTCCAGGCGTAGGTGGCGGCGAGCACCGCCGCCAGGGCGAGCACCGGACGGAACGCGGGCATGAGCGCGTGGGTCGCGTGCCAGCCGGGCTGGAACAGCGCGTTGTAGGCGAAGCCTGCCGCGATCCCGGCGCCGAGCGCGACCTCGGCCCAGGGGGGCCGGCCCTGCCCGGGCGACGCGACGGCGAGCGCCACCGCGACGACCCCGAGCAGCACGAGCACGAGCGCGGTCCTGCTCAGGTTGCCGTGCGAGACGCCGAGCGCCTCGGCGAGGAGCACCGCCGCGAGGGCGAGCAGGGACGCGCGCACGCCGCCTCCATACCATGCCGCCCGGCGCGGGACCGGCCGACGGTATACTCCGCCCCCCGTGAGCACCGACCCTACCGAGCCCCGGTCCCAGCCGCCGAGCGCGGCGCGCTTCGCCGTCGCCGCCGGCCTCGTCCTCGCGGTCGTCGCCGTCTATGCCCGCGTGGCCGGCCACCCCTTCACCGGCTACGACGATCCCGAGTACGTCGCCTCGAACGCGCGGGTGCTGCGCGGCCTGAGCCTCGACAACGTCGCCTGGGCGTTCACGACGCTGCACTTCGCGAACTGGCATCCCTTGACGTGGCTGTCGCTCATGCTGGACGCGTCGCTCTTCGGGGCCTCGCCGGGCGCCTTCCACCTCGTGAACGTCGCCCTCCACGCCGCGAACGCCGTGCTGGTGCTGCTCGTCCTCGAGCGGCTCACCGGGGCGTTCTGGCGGAGCGCCCTCGTCGCGGCGGTGTTCGCGGTGCATCCCACGCGCGTGGAGTCGGTCGCCTGGGTCGCGGAGCGGAAGGACGTCCTCTCGATCTTCTTCGGACTCCTCGCGCTCCTGGCCTACGCCTCGTACGCGCGGCGGCCGTCGCCGCGCGGCTGGGCCTTCGTCGCGCTCGCCTTCGCGGCGAGCCTCGCCTCGAAGGCGATGCTCGTGACGCTGCCGTTCGTGTTGCTGCTGCTCGACGTCTGGCCGCTCGGGCGCAGCACGCTCGCGGGGCTCGCCTCGCGCAGATCCTGGCCGCTGTGGCGGGAGAAGCTGCCGCTCCTCGCGCTCGCGCTCGTTGCCTCCGTCCTCGCCTCCGTAGCCCAGTCGCGCTGGGGGGCAGTCTCCGAGGTCCCCCTCGGCGAGCGGGCGGCGAACGCGGTCGTGGGGATCGTCCGCTACGCGGGCCTCGTGGCCTGGCCCGTGGACCTCGCGTTCTTCTATCCCTTGCCGGTCGGCGGCTGGGCGGCCTGGCAGGTCGCGGGGGCGGCCTTCCTCGTGCTCGCGGCGACCGTGGGTGCGCTGGCCGTCGCCGGCCGGCTCCCCTGGGTGACGGTCGGCTGGTGCTGGTTCGCGGGCACGCTCGTGCCGGTGAGCGGGCTCATCCAGCTCGGCGCGGCCTCCATCGCGGACCGGTACACCTACTTCCCGGCCGTCGGGCTCCTCGTAGCGCTCGTCTGGAGTGTCCCCGCCCCCGCGTCGCTCGCGGCCCGCCGCGCGCTGGCAGCGGGTGCGGTGGTCGTGGTCGCCGTGCTCGGGATCCTGAGCTTCCAGCAGGTCGGCCTGTGGCGCGACGAGGTGACCCTCTTCGAGCACACCCTCGCCGTCACCGGACCGAACGCCCGCGCCCACGGCGTGCTCGCGCTGCGCCTGCGCGACCGCAAGGACCTGCAGGGCGCCTACGAGCACATCCTCGAGGCGAACCGCATCCTCCCCGGCAGCCCGCGGGATCTCCTCAACCTCGCGGTGATCGCGAGCGAGGTGGGCGACCGCGACACCGCCGAGCACGCCTTCCGGAGCTCCATCGAGTCGGGCCCGCGCTTCATGGCCGCGCGCTTCGGGTACGCCGACTTCCTCCGGAAGGCGGGCAGGGCGCCCGAGGCGCTGCAGGTGTTCCGGGACGCGGTCGCGGCGGACCCCGCGAACGGCACCGCGCGCGCGGAGCTCGCGATCCAGCTCGCGATGCTGGGCCAGCTCGAGGAGGCGTGGCAGGCCTTCGCAGAGGCCCAGCGGGTCGCCCCGGCCGACGCGAACGTGCAGCGCAACGCGGGCATCTTCTATTCCCGTGCGGGCGCGTGGCCGCAGGCGGTCGACGCCTTCTCCCGCGCAGCCGCCGCCCGGCCGGGCGATCCCGACATCCTGCGCCGGCTGTCGCAGGCCCAGGCCGCGGCCGCGGGGCAGCTCGCCCCTCGTTGACCCGGGGCCGCCCGCGCGGCTACAAGCCGGACGCATGAAGGTCGCGATCACCGGCGCGAACGGGCTCCTCGGCGGCGAGGCCGTGGCGCTCCTCGAGGCGAAGCACGAGGTCCTGGCCGTCGGCCGGGGCCCGGACCGCCTCCCGCCCGGCGCGCACCGCTACGCCGACGCCGACCTCGGCGACGGGCGCGGCCTGGAGGCCGCGCTCCTCGCCTTCGGCGCCCAGGCCGTGCTCCACGCGGGCGCGGCCACCGACG
This sequence comes from Anaeromyxobacteraceae bacterium, assembly GCA_047602405.1. Taxonomy (GTDB): domain Bacteria; phylum Myxococcota; class Myxococcia; order Myxococcales; family Anaeromyxobacteraceae; genus Anaeromyxobacter. The sequence goes on along the minus strand of JASGHJ010000002.1, from coordinate 2,067,673 downwards.
TGGACGGCTGCGAGCGCGACCCCGTGACCGCGTGGGCCGTGAACGTCGGCGGCACGGAGCAGGTCGCCCGCGCGTGCCGCAAGCTCGGCGCGCGCCTCGTCGCGATCTCGACCGACTACGTGTTCGACGGGGAGCGGGGCCCTTACCGCGAGGAGGACGTCCCGAACCCGCGCGGCGCCTACGCACGCTCGAAGCGCGCGGGCGAGGAGGCGGCCCTCGTGCTCGCGCCGGACTGCGCGGTGGCCCGCGTGGCGGTCGTGTACTCCGGCCGCCCCGGCGCGAAGTCCACGTTCGCGACCCAGATCGTCGAGAAGCTCCGGAAGGGCGAGCCGGTGAAGGCGTTCTTCGACCAGCACGTCTCCACGACGCTCGCGCGCAACGGCGCCGAGATGACCTGCGAGCTCCTCCTCGAGCACGACTTCAAGGGCGTCCTCCACACCTGCGGCTCCACCGTCGTCGACCGGGTGGAGTTCGCGAAGCGGGTCGCCGCGCGGTTCGGCCTAACGGGCGAGATCATCCCGGTGAGGACCGCCGACGTGAAGCTCCCCGCGCCGCGGCCGCTCAAGGGCGGGCTCGTCGTCGAGAAGGCGGCGGCGTTGCTCCGGGCGAAGCCCCTCGACCTCGCCGCACAGCTCGACGCGTTCCACGCCGAGTTCTCGCGGCGGGGCTGAGCGCGCCTAGCGCCCCTGCAGCTCCTTCAGCTTCGCCTCCACGACCTCGCGCTGCCCGGGGTACACCCCGTAGCGCGCGAGCTCGAGGAACCGGCCCCACGCTGCGCGCGCGCCCGGGACGTCCCCGCGGGAGAGCCGCGCGCTGCCGAGCTGCAGCCAGGGGCCCGCCGCGAGCGGGTCCGCCTGCGCGGCGCGCAGCCAGAGCGCCTCCGCGCCCCCGAGATCCCCTCGAGCCTGCAGGAGCAGGCCGAGATCGGTCATCGCGCGGGCGTGCATGGGGTCGACCTCGAGCGCCTTTCGCCAGAGCGCCTCCGAGATGTCGCGCCGGCCCTGCTGCCAGCGCACCACGCCGAGCCTCCAGAGCGCGTCGGGGAGGTCGGGGTGGCCGGCGAGGAGCTCCTCGTAGAGCTTCCCGGCGTCCGAGGTGCGCCCGGCCCGCTCGTACGCGACGCCGAGCTGGATCCGCGGACCCGCGTCGAAGGGCGCGGCCGCGAGCCGGGCCACGCCGGCCTCGAGCGCTGCCACGCCCTCCGCCGTGCGCTCCTCCTCCATGTACGCGGCGCCGAGGAGCAGCCGCGCCTTCGCCGAGCCGGGGGCGGCCCGCACCGCGGTCTCGAAGAGCGTCACCTCGTCCCGCCACTTCCCCGCGTACGCCCAGGCACGCGCGGCGAGCACCACGAGCAGGATCGAGCCCACGACCGGCACGAGCCGCCCCACGCCCACCCGGATGCCGCCCGGCTCGACGCGCTCGGCCGCGAGCTTCACGACCATCACCGCGCCCAGGCAGAAGGCGACGCTCGAGAGGTAGAGGAGCCGCTCGCCGAAGACGGTGCCGACCTTGAGGACGAGGTTCGAGGTCAGGAACACGCCCGCCGCGTACCAGAGCACGAGGTAGGCGAGGGGAGGGCGGGCCCGCCGCACCAGCCACCCCGCTGCGAGCACCGCGACGATGGCGACGAGCGCGAGCACGAACCGCGGGTCGGTCACGCCGCGCGCGAGCGGGATCGCCTCGTACGACCAGTCCGGCCCGAGCGTGCGCGGGAACACGAGCACGCCGAGGCCGTGGCCGAGGACCACCACCGCCGTGAGCACGCGGACGAGCGGGTCGGCGTACGCGAGCGGGTTCTCCACCCAGGGGATCGAGGAGAGTGGCAGGGAGAGCGTCCCGAGCGCGTTCCAGCGGAGGCCCAGGTACAGCGCGAACACCCCGAGGTACGCGACGCCCAGCCCGACCACCCGCCGGCGAGCGGCGCGCCAGGGCTCCGGCTCGACGACGAGCGTGAACCCGAGCGCGAGCGGGATGGCGGCGGCGCCGGACTCCTTCGCGAGCAGCGCGGCGAGCAACGCGAGCGGCGGCCACACGAGCGCGGGCCACGGCCGCGCCGCCTGCACCGCCCGCGCGTGCGCGAGCACGGTCAGGATCGTGAACCCGGTCGCGAGCACGTCCTTCCGCCCCGCGACGTTCGCGACCGCCTCGACGTGCACCGGGTGCACGGCGAAGAGCACCGCACCGGCCGCCGAGGCGATGGGCCCGAACCCGAGCCGCCGCGCGAGCGCGAGCACGAGCAGCGAGACCGCGACGTGCAGGAGCACGTTCGTGACGTGGTAGCCGACCGGCGTGAGGCCACCGAGGGCGAAGTCGAGCGCGTACGAGAACGTGGTCAGCGGCCGGTAGAGCGGGTTCGCCTCGCCGGCGCCGGCCCAGGCCCCCGTCGTGAACATCCGCGGGAGGTTCCCGAGCGAGCGGAGCTGGTCGTTCCGGACGACCTCCACGGCGTCGTCGAGCGCGAAGCCGTGGCCGAGGGTGCCCAGGAAGGGCACGGCCGCTGCGAGCGCCACGGCCGCGGCCCAGGGCGCGGCACGGCGCTTGTCTCCGGGTCCCTCCATCCGTGCGGCCGAGCCTAGCACGGGTCGTCCGCCCGCCGGTTCCGCGCTAACCTGCGGCCCGCCGATGGATCCGACACCCAGGAAGCCCTCCGCCGCCGCGATCTCCGCGGGGCTCGCCGCGGTCGCCCTCGCGCTCTACGCGCGCACGCTGGGGCACCCCTACATCCACCTCGACGACAACCGCTACGTCTTCGAGAACTCGACCGTCCAGGCGGGCCTGACCTGGGAGGGCGTGCGCTGGGCCTTCACGACCTTCCATGCGAGCAACTGGCACCCGCTGAGCTGGCTGTCGCACATGCTGGACGCCTCGCTCTTCGGGCCGGGTGCGGCCGGCCCGCACGCGGTCAACGCGCTCCTGCACGCGGCCTGCACCGTCCTCCTGTTCCGCTTCCTCGACCGCGCGACCGGCGCGCGCGGACGGAGCGCGCTCGTGGCGGCGCTCTTCGCGGTGCACCCGCTCCACGTCGAGTCGGTGGCCTGGGTCGCGGAGCGAAAGGACGTGCTCTCGACCGCGTTCGGGCTCCTCGCGCTGCTCGCCTACCTGCGCCACGCGGCGCGGCCGTCGATGGGGCGGCTGGCGGCGGTGGCCGCGCTCATGGCCGCGAGCCTCCTCGCGAAGCCGATGTGGGTCACGCTGCCCTTCCTGCTCCTGCTCCTCGATCTCTGGCCACTCCGCCGCACCGACACGACCCCGCTCCGGACGCTCGCGCTCGAGAAGCTGCCGCTCCTCGCGCTCTCCGTCGGCTCGAGCGTGATGACGATGCGGGCGCAGCTCGCGGGCGGCACCGTCGCGGAGGCGTCGTTCACGCTCGGAGCCCGCGTCGCGACCGCGGTCGTGGGGTACGGGCGCTACGTGCTCCTCCACGCCTGGCCGTCCGGGCTCTCGATCTTCCACCGCCACCCGGTCGCCCTGCCTGCGTGGGAGGTCGCCCTCGGCGTCGCCGTGCTCACGGGCCTCGCCGCCGTCGCCTGGCTGGCGCGGCGGACGCCGGCGGTCGCGGTCGGGATCGCCTGGTTCCTCGGGACGCTCGTGCCGGTGATCGGCCTCGTGCAGGTTGGCTCGCAGGTGATCGGCGAGCGCTACACCTACCTGCCCGGCGTGGGCCTCTTCATCGCGGTGGTCTGGGGGCTCCACGCCCTCGTCCGGACACCGCGCGCGTCGCAGGTGCTCGGGGTGGTGGGCGCGGTGGCCGTGCTCGCCTACGCGGGCGTCGCATGGGCCCGGGTCGGCGACTGGCGCTCGAACGAGGCGCTCTTCCGCGCCGCGCTCGAGGTCGACCCGGCGAACGCCATCGCCCTCGAGGCACTCGCCGAGGGCTACCGGGCCGGCGGTCAGCGCGAGGACGCCATCGTCGCGCTGCGCCAGGCGGCGGCCCTCGAGCCGGCCGAGGCGAAGCACTGGAACAACCTCGGGGTGAACGCCCGGGAGCTGGGCCGGTCCGACGAGGCCTACGCGGCCTTCCAGCAGGCGCTCGCGGTCGAGCCCGGAAAGCGCTCCGCCTGGCGCAACCTCGCGCTCGCGGCGGAGGACCTCGGGCGCCTCGACGAGGCCGACGCGGCGCTCGAGCAGTTCGCGCGCCTCGCGCCGCAGGATCCGAACGCTTGGCGGACCCTCGTCGCGTTCCGGGCGCGGCACGGCAACATGGAGGGCGCCGCGCGGGCCTACGAGGTGCTGCGGCAGCTGCCCGGCGGCGTGACTCCGGCGCCCTGAGAGGCGCCCTGATGCAGATGGCTAGTGCTTCGCGCCCGCGCCCGGCGTCGTCACCGCCGACTTCCCGGACAGCCGCTGGAAGAGCCCGGACACGAAGACGATGAACCCGATCATCGGGAGCGCCATCATGAACGACGCGCCGAGGGTGACGCTGGCCGGGATCGCGACGAGGAGCGGGATCTTGAGGTAGCTCACGTCCGCCGGCGCGGCGAGCGTGCCGCCGCCGTCGGGGACGATCTCGACCTCCCAGTTCTTCGGGTTCCAGTAGTAGCCGCCGTCGACCTTCGCGCCGCCGTTGAACTTGTTCGCCATGGCGGCAGTCTCGCCGAGGAGCGGCTCGCGCGGTACCCCCTCGGTACCCGTCCCGGTGAGGAAACATCCCCGGGTCGGGCATCGGGCAAACACCCGAGTCGGTCAACCCGGAAGCGACCTCGAGTTCGCTTGCGGTGAATCGCCGCGTACCCACGAAACCTTCCAAGTACATGAGGTTACGGGAAAACCCTGTGACCAACCGCCGCAGGTGGACCCACCGTGCATCACTTTCGCGGACCCCGCTCGTCCGGGGCACCTCCCGCAAAGCTTTCGCGTCCTCCCCGGCCAAACCCCCGGAAATCCCTCGTCCGACCGAGGGGCACGCCGATTGCTCATGCGGGGGCATCCCCGGACCGAAGGAGCTCCCCCCGTGCTCGTCGCCATTGGGCTCAACCAGAAGGGTGCCGCCGTCGCCGATCGAGAGGCGCTGGCACTGCGCCCCGAGGCGTACGAGGGCGTGCTGGCGGGCCTGGCCGCGCTCGACGGGATCGACGAGGTCGCGCTGGTCTCGACCTGCTACCGGGTCGAGATCTACGCCGCCTCGCAGTGCCCGGCCGTGGCCGTGCTCTCGCTCCGCCGTGCGCTCGAGCAGCGCGCCGGCCGCGAGCTGCCGCTCTTCGAGCTCGTCGGCGAGGAGGCCTTCCGCCACCTCGTGCGCGTCGCCTCCAGCCTCGAGTCCGCCATCCTCGGCGAGCCGCAGATCCTCGGCCAGGTGAAGGACGCGTTCCAGAAGTCCACCGAGCTCGGGCAGGCCGGCAAGGAGCTCGCGGGCGTGCTCGGCAAGGCGCTCAACGTCGCGAAGCGGGTCCGCACCGAGACCGCGGTCGGCCGCTCCGGCGTCTCCTGGGGCCACGCCGCCGCCGCCCTCGCCGAGAAGGTGATCGGCGCCGTCGAGGGGAAGCGCGTGCTCGTCGTCGGCGCGGGCGAGATGGCCCGCCTCTCGGCGCAGCACCTCCGCGATCAGGGCGCGAGCATCGTGGTCGTGAACCGCACCCTCGCGAACGGCGAGGCGCTCGCGGCCGAGGTGGGCGGCGTCGCGCGCCCGCTCGAGTCGCTCGAGCACGAGCTCCGCTCGGCGGACATCGTGGTCTCCGCGGCCCCCGTGGTCCCCGCCGCGTTCCAGCCGGCGGCGATGGCCGCCTTCATGAAGGAGCGCCGCCGCAGCCTCGTGATGGTCGACCTCGCCGTGCCGCGCGCCATCCCGGCCGAGAGCGGCAAGCTCGAGCACGTCTACCTCTGCGACGTCGACGACCTCGACCGCGTCATGCGCGCCGCCATGAACGAGCGCGCCGCCGCGGTGGCGCACGCCGAGCGGATCATCGCGGAGGAGGTCGAGAAGACGACCCGCGCGGAGGCCGAGCGCCGCGCCGCGCCGCTCATCCAGGAGATGCGCTCCCGCGCCAGCCAGATCGCGAAGGAGGAGGTCGAGCGGACGCTCCGCCGCCTGGGAGAGGACCCCGAGCTCGCGGCCCGCCTGGACGCCATGGCGGGCTCGATCGTCGCGAAGCTCCTCCACCGGCCCTCCACGCGCCTGCGCGAGGCGGCGAGGGACGGGGGCACGGGCGAGGCCCTGGTCGCCGCGGCGAAGCACATCTTCGACCTCGGCGGCGGGGTCAGGCCGGGCACGGCCTAGCCGCACGCGCCAGGGCGGGACTCGCTTCCCCGGGGGCCCCGAACTTGCGATAGTGCGGGCGCTTTCCCCCCCGGATGAACCTGTTCGCCCGATTCTACCGTCGCCTCGACTCGAGCATCCGCGCGCGGGTGTTCCTGCCCACGGCGTTCCTCTTCGCGCTGACGCTCGCCGCCATGGTCGCGTCCGCCGTGAAGATCTACGGGGCGGACCTCGAGCGGGCGCGCCGCGAGCGCTCGGAGATCTTCACCGACTCGGTGGCGACCGGGGTGTCGAACACCATGCTGGCAGGCCGCCCGGCCGAGGTGGCGCCGCTCCTCGACACGCTCGTCTCGCACTCCTCCGACCTCCTCGCCGCCAGCCTGATCGCGCCGAGCGGCCACATCTCGGTCTCGACCGCGCCGGTGCTCATCGGGACGGTGCCCTGGCAGAACCTCGGCGCGGTCACGAAGGTCATGACCATCCAGGCGCCCCTCGGGCGGAGCGCCGAGTACGCGGTCCTGCAGCCGATCAAGAACGACGCCTCCTGCGCGCGCTGCCACGGCACCGCCAACCCGGTGAACGGCTGGCTCGACCTGCGCTTCACCCGCGCGCCCATCATCGCCGCCGAGAACCAGCTCGCGCGGACGCTCTCGCTCTCGGCGGGGGCGGCGCTCCTCTGCCTCGTCGCCATCACGCTCTGGCTCTTCGGCCGCGAGGCGGTCTCCCCGCTCGAGCGGCTCATCACGGCCATGAAGCGGGCCGAGGCGGGCGAGCTGACCGTGCGCGCGGACGAGGGCCGGCCGGACGAGCTCGGGGTCGCCGCCCGGGGCTTCGACGCGATGCTGACCGCGCTGCGCCGGAGCCAGGCGGAGCTCGAGGCGTTCTACCGCGAGCGCATGGTCCGCGCCGATCGCTTCGCCGCCGTCGGCGAGATCGCGACCGGCCTCGCCCACGAGATCAAGAACCCGCTGGCGGGGCTCTCCGGCGCGCTCGAGCTGCTCGCCGAGGACCTCGCCGCGAACCCGCGGCTCGCCGAGGTGATCGGCGAGATGCGCCACCAGGTCGAGCGGCTCACGCACACGATGGAGAGCCTGCTCAGCTTCGCCCGGCCGCCGAAGGCGCACCTCCGCTCGACCGACGTCAACGCGACGCTCGAGAAGGTGCTCTTCCTGATCCGCCAGCAGGGGCGGAACGGCGCCATCACCGTGAACGCCGACCTCGGGGCCGGCGTGCCGCCGGTGCTCGCCGACCCCTCCCAGCTCGAGCAGGTCTTCCTCAACGTGTGCCTCAACGCCTGCCAGGCGATGCTCCCGGCGGGCGGCGGCTCCCTCACCGTGCGGACCCGGCCGGGCGAGGGGAACGTCGCCGTCGAGATCGCGGACTCCGGCCCGGGCATCCCGCCCGACCTCCGCGCCTCGGTGTTCAAGCCGTTCTTCACCACGAAGCGCGAGGGCAACGGCCTCGGGCTCGCGATCTCGGCGCGCATCGTGGCGGAGCACGGCGGGCACATCGGCTACCGCTGCCCGCCCGACGGCGGGACCATCTTCACCATCACGCTCCAGCAGGTCCGTGCGGCGCGTGCGGAGAACGCCGCTTGAACACGAAGCCGGCCCGTGTGCTCGTCGTCGACGACGAGAAGCTCATCCGGTGGTCGGTCGCGGAGCGCCTGCAGCGCTCGGGCTACGAGGTGCTGTCCGCCGAGTCCGGCGAGCAGGCCCTCGAGATGGTCGCCGCGACCCCGCCCGACGTGATGCTCCTCGACGTGAAGCTGCCGGGCATCGACGGGGTGGAGACGCTCCGCCGGGCGCTGCACGCCCACCCCGAGGTCACCGTCATCATGATGTCGGCGCACTCGACCGTGGACATCGCGGTCGAGGCCATGAAGCACGGCGCGCTCGACTTCCTCGTGAAGCCGTTCCCGTTCCAGGCGCTCGACGCCGCCGTCGAGCGGGCCATCTCGACGTCCTCCACCCGCCGCAGCATCGCGACGCTCAGCCTCGACCGGCGTGGGATGCAGGCGCTCGACCAAATCGTGGGCGGCTCGGCGGCCATGGAGCAGGTCCGCTCGATGGTCTCCCGGCTCGGGGCGAGCGACTCGACCACCGTCCTCATCGAGGGGGAGAGCGGGGCGGGCAAGGAGGTGGTGGCCCGGGCCATCCACTTCCGGTCGGCCCGCGCCGAGAAGCCGTTCCTGCAGGTGAACTGCGCGGCCCTGCCCGAGCACCTCCTCGAGTCCGAGCTCTTCGGCCACGAGCGCGGCGCCTTCACCGACGCCCACTCCCAGAAGCGCGGCCTCTTCGAGACCGCCGCGGGCGGCTCGGTGATGCTCGACGAGATCGGCGACCTCCCGCCGGGCGGGCAGGCGAAGCTGCTGCGCCTCCTCGAGAACAAGACCTTCCGCCGCGTGGGCGGCGTCCAGGAGCTCTCGACCGACGTGCGGGTCATCGCGGCGACCAACGTGAACCTCGAGGAGCGGGTCTCCGAGGGCCGCTTCCGCGCCGACCTCTTCTTCCGCCTGAACGTGGTCCGCATCATGGTGCCGCCGCTGCGCGACCACCTCGAGGACATCGCCACGCTGGCGGCGCACTTCGTGGCGCGCTTCAACCAGGAGCTGAAGCGCCAGGTCCGCGGCATCACCCCCGCCGCGATGGACATGCTCCGCGGCCACTCCTGGCCGGGCAACGTCCGCGAGCTGCGCAACGTCATCGAGCGCGCGTTCATCCTCCACGCCGGCGCCGACGAGATCCGTCCCGAGCACCTCTCCCCGGAGATGCGCAGGACGCCCGCGCCCCGGAAGGCGGCCGACAAGCTCGTCCCGTCGATCTCGGAGGAGGGGCTCGTGCTCGACGACGTGGAGCGCAAGCTCATCGTCGAGGCGATGGAGCGCGCGGCCGGCAACCAGTCGAAGGCGGCGCGCCTGCTCGGCGTGTCCCGCGACACGCTCCGCTACCGCCTGAAGAAGTACGGGATCGGGTAAGGGCGCAGCCGGAGGGGGGCGAAGCCCCCCGAGACGAAACGGCCCTAGGCGACCTCGCCGATCTCCTCCGGCTTCGCGTCGGCCGGCCAGTCGAGCTCCTCCGCCAGCGTCCCGAGCTCGCGCCTGAGCTTCTCCTTCGCGCGCAGCTCGAGCTGCCGGGCGCGCTCGCGGGAGAAGCCGAAGTGGTCGCCGAGGTCCTTCAGCGTCATCTCCTGCTCGCCCATCACGCGGTGCTCGATGATGAACCGCTCGCGGGCGTCGAGCCGCGCGAGGGCGGTCGCCACGCGGTGGTTCACGAGCGCGCGCTCCTCCTCGCCGGAGAGCACGTCGTCCTGGGCCGGGTCCTGCCCCGGCACGAGCTCGACGTGGGTGTGCGCGCCGTCGTCGCCGAGCGGGGCGTCCAGCGAGAGGTCGCGGGCCTCGAGCCGCTGCGCCATCTCGCGGACCTCGGCCGCCTTCACGTGGAGCCGGCTCGCGACCTTGTCGTCGTCGCGGCCGTCGGAGTCGGCGCCGTGTCCGGCGGAGAGGCGGTCGAGCTCGCGGCGCGTGCGGGCGAGCGAGAAGAACAGCTTCCGCTGGGCCTGCGTGGTCCCGAGCTTCACGAGCGACCAGGAGCGGAGGATGTAGTTCTGGATGTACGCGCGGATCCACCAGACCGCGTACGAGATGAGGCGGATGCCCTTCTCGGGGTCGAACTTCTGCACCGCCTTCATCAGGCCGATGTTCCCCTCCTGCACGAGGTCGGCGAGCCGGAACCCGTACGAGCGGTACTCGTGCGCGACCTTCACCACGAAGCGCAGGTTGGAGGTGACGAGCAGGTGCGCCGCGCGGGTGTCGCCCTCGTCGCGGAAGCGCCGGGCGGCCTCCTGCTCCTGCTCGGCCGTGAGGAGCGGGTGCCGGTGAAGCTCGGCGAGGTAGCGCTCGATGGTGGTCGAAGCTCCTGCGGGGCGGGTCGAGCGGATCATCAGGGCTCCGGGTGCATCGAGGAGTGAAGCACAGGGAACGAGAGCAATGCACGTGCCCGACGGCCGCACGCCCGGAGGCTCCTCTTTCCGGGGGGTTGGCGGTTCAGGCGCCAGCCCCTGCGCCCGTGGGGCCTGTAAGAAGGTCAGCCCCGGCGGCAAGCGCCCGGAACCTGGGCAGTTTGGGGCCAGTAAAACCTTCTCGGGTTTCCCGGTTTCCCGTGGTTGCCTTCCGAGCGGTTCCCGGCGTAGAGCGCGGAGCGGACATGGCGAGCGAAGAGGAGGAGGCCGAGCGGCGCGCGGGCAAGCTGGGCTTCGTCGCACACGAGGTCCGCAACCCGCTCTCGACCGCGCTCTGGACCGCCGAGCTCCTGTCGCGGATGTCGGCGGCCGACCGCGGCGGCGCGCGCGGCGAGAAGATGGCGGACATGATGCTGCGCGCGCTCGGTCGCGTGAGGCAGCTCGTCGAGGACCACTTCCTGACCGAGCGGCTGGACGTGGGCGGCATCCCCAACCGCCCGGATTCCCAGGCGATCGGCCCGGCGCTCGAGGCCGCCGCCGGGCGCCGCGCGGCCGACCTGGGTGCGGTGTCGGTCGAGGCGGTGGAGGGGCTCTCGGTCCTCGTCGACAAGATCCTCCTCGACCGGCTCCTCGACCTCCTCGTCGCCGGCGTGGCCGGGGAGGGCACCGCGACCACGGCCAGCGCCCGCGGCGACGGGCCGGTGGTGCGGGTCCGGCTCTCGGGCCGCCCGGTCGCCGCCGAGGCGCTGGCGGACCCGATGAAGGGGTCGCCCTCCGACATGAAGGGCAGGGCCCTCTCGCTGCCGCTCGCGCGCAGGGTGGCCGCCGCGCTCGGCGGGGAGCTGCGGGTGGTGGACGGCGCGCTCGAGGTGTCGCTGCCCGCCGCGGTGTAAGTCCGCGTCGCGCTTGACTTTGCGGTGGGGACCCGGTAGAACGCGCGTCCTTTCAACGCACGTCCTCCGCGGCCCTCTCGTCGCGCGGCGGACCAATACAGAGGTGAACCACACATGGCGACCGGACTCCTGGCGAAGAAGCTGGGGATGACGCAGATCTACACGGCGGAAGGCGACGCCGTTCCCGTGACCGTCCTCGAGGCGGGCCCGTGCACCGTCGTGGCGCGCAAGACCGCCGCGAAGGACGGCTACGACGCCGTCGTGCTCGGCTGGGGCACCGTCGACGAGAAGCACGCCCACCGGCTCTCGAAGCCCGAGGTCGGCGTCTTCAAGAAGGCGGGCACCGCGATCTTCCGGACCCTCAAGGAGTTCCGGGTCAAGGACGCGAAGCTCCTCGGCGACCTCAAGGCCGGCGACGTGCTCAAGGTCGACCAGGTGTTCAAGGTCAACCAGCGCATCGACATCCAGGGCGTCACGAAGGGCCGCGGCTTCGCCGGCGTCGTGAAGAAGTGGGGCATGAAGGGCGCCGCCCGCGACTCCTCGACCTCGCACGAGCACCACCGCCACATCGGCGCCGTCGGCCAGCGCAAGACGCCTGGCAAGGTCTGGAAGGGCAAGCACCTCCCCGGCCAGTACGGCGTCGACAACGTCACCATCCAGAACCTCACCATCGTCGGCATGGAGCCGGAGCAGAACCTCCTGCTCGTGAAGGGCGCCGTCCCCGGCCACGTCGAGGGCACGCTCATCGTCGACACCGCGGTGAAGGGCCAGCCGCGCGTCAAGAAGAAGCAGGAGGAGCGTCAGCGCGCGAAGCCGAAGGTGTAGTCGACCTTCGCGGCACGCCGCACCGACGTCTCTCGAAGGGGGCCCTCGCGGGCCCCCTTCGTCGTTCCGGCCCCGCGGTCCGATCGCGCTCCACGCGCCCCGCTCGACCTTCCGTCCGCTTTTCGCTGGGTCCTGCCGCGGCATCCGTGGAACCATGCCCGGGTGAGCCGACGCGCCCGCCCCGAGCGTTCGCCCTCCGCGCCGCCTCCGCCGCCCGGGCCGGCGCCGGCCGGGCGCGGCGAGCTCGCCTTCGCGCTGGCGGGCGCGGCCGCGGTGCTCCTCCTCGCGGGCCTCGGCGCCTCGCGCCACGAGCTCTGGCGCGACGAGATGGACGCCTGGCTCGCGGCGCGCGACGCCGCGTCGCCGCTCGCGCTCTTCCACGCCATCCGCTACGGCGGCCACCCGGCGAGCTGGTACCTCCTCCTCTGGCCGCTCACCCGGTGGCCGGGCGCGCCCTGGGCCATGCAGGCCCTGTCGGTCGCGCTCGCGGGCGCCTCCGCGTTCGTCGTGCTGCGGCTCGCGCCGGGCCCGCGCTGGCTGCGGCTCCTGTGCGTGCTCGGCTACTTCCCGGTGTACGAGTACGGCGTCCTCGCGCGGAACTACGCCCTGTCGGTGCTCGGCCTCGCCGTCCTCGCGTGGGCCTTCACCCGGCGCCGGGAGCGGCCCCTCACCGTCGGCGCCGTCGCGGCGGCCGCCGCGTACACCACGCCGCACGGGCTCTTCCTCGTGGTCGCCGTTCTCGCGGTGCTCGGCGGCGAGCTCGTGCTCCGCCCGCCGCCGGCACCGGCGCGGCGCCGGGCGTGGGCCGGGCTCGCCCTGGGCGCCGCCGGCGTCCTCCTCACCGCGCTCTCCATCCGCACCCCGCCCGACGGCGCCTACGCGGGCGGCTGGGAGCTCGCGTGGGACGGGACGCGGGCCGGGTTCATGCTCGCCACCGTGGTCCGCGCCTGGCTGCCGCTCCCGGAGCCGGGCCTCTGGTTCTGGTCGACGAACGTCGTCGTCTCCGCGCTCCCGGAGGGCGCGGTGGCCGCGCTCGGGGCGGCGCTCCTCGCCGGCGCGATCGTCGCGCTCCGCCGCTCGCCGGCCGCCGCGGCGCTCCTCGCGGTCGGGGCAGGGGGCCTGCTGGCGTTCGGGCAGCTCCGGTTCGTCGGCTACCTGCGCCACTGGGGCTTCCTCTGGCTCTGCCTCTCGTTCGCGGCCTGGGTGGCCGGGGCGTCGCCGGTGCGGCCCGGCCGGCTCGCGCGCGCGGCGTTCGCGCTGCTCGCGGCCGTGCACGTGGCCGCGGCGGGCGTCGCCCTGCGGGAGGACCTCCGGCTGAAGTTCTCGGCGGCCGGCGCGACCGCGGAGCTCATCCGGCGCGCCGGCGTCGAAGGCCTGCCGCTCGTCGGGGTCGTCGACTTCACCGCGATGAACGTGCTCGGCCACCTCGGCGCGGCGCGGGCGTGGTACCCGCACGGCCACCGCTGGGGCTCGCACATCCTCTTCGACGAGGCGCGCAACCACGACGTGGCCGATGCGTGGGGCGAGGCCGCGGCGTTCGTGGCCCGCGAGGGCCCGGCGGTGGTGGTGCTCGACGTGCTGACCGTGCGCGCGCAGCCGCCGCCGTCCGCGCTCGCGCCGCGGCTCCGGAAGCTCGGCTGCGAGCGCTCCGACGTCGTCGGCGACGAGTCCTACTGCGTCTGGGTGCTGCGGCCCTGACGCCTCCCTCTCCGCTCATCCCGAGCGTAGGGCCGCCCGCAGGCGGCCCGGAGTCGAGGGACGAGCACCCCGTGAAACTCAGCTCGCGTCGCCCGCGCCGCCCTTCTTCCGGTCGCGCTCCATCTTGTACCGGGCGGTCGGGTCGAGGGCCTTCTTGCGCAGGCGGATCGACTTCGGCGTGACCTCGACGAGCTCGTCCTCGGCGATCCATTCGAGCGCCATCTCGAGGCCGGTCTCGCGCGGCGGGGTCAGGATCACGTTCTCGTCCCGGCCGGCCGCGCGGATGTTGGTGAGCTTCTTCTCCTTGCAGATGTTGAAGTCGAGATCGTTGTCGTGGGAGTGCTCGCCCACGATCATCCCGGTGTAGACCTTGTCGCCCGGCTTCACGAAGAGCGAGCCGCGCTCCTGCGCGTAGAAGCAGGCGTAGGCCACCACGTCGCCCTCGCGGTCGGAGACGATCGCCCCGGAGGTGCGCTTGTCGATCTTGCCCTGCCAGGGCTCGTAGCCGTCGAACTGCGAGGACATGATGCCCTCGCCGCGGGTGAGGGTCAGGAACTCGCCGCGGAAGCCGATGAGCCCGCGGGCGGGGACCCGGAACTGCAGGCGGGTGCGGCCCGAGCCGACCGGCTGCATGTCCACCATGCGGCCCTTGCGCGCGCCCATGCTCTGGGTGACGCCGCCGACCGCGGTCTCCGGGAGATCGCAGACGAGCAGCTCCATCGGCTCGTGGGTCTCGCCGGCGATGCTCTTCAGCACCGGCTCGGGGTTCGAGACGGTGAGCTCGTAGCCCTCGCGGCGCATGTTCTCGACGATCACCGCGAGCTGGAGCTCGCCGCGGCCGACCACCTTGAACGCGTCCGGGGTCTCGGTGTCCTCGACCCGGATCGAGACGTTCCGGTACTGCTCGCGGTAGAGCCGCTCGCGCAGGTTGCGGGAGGTGACGTACTTGCCCTCCTTGCCGGCGAAGGGCCCGTCGTTCACCTTGAACACCATCGACATCGTCGGCTCCTCCACGCTGATGCGCGGGAGGGCCTCCGGGGTCTCCGGGTCGGCGATGGTGTCGCCGATGCCGATCTCCTCGGCGCCGGCGATGCAGACGATCTCGCCGGGGCCGGCGTCCTTCACCTCGACGCGCTTCAGGCCGTCGTAGACGTAGAGGCGCACGACCTTCGCCTTCACGATCTTGCCCTCGTCGCGGATGACCGCGATCGTGTCGCCCTCGTGGAGCACGCCGGAGGTGACCCGGCCGATCGCGAGGCGGCCGACGTAGTCGTCGTAGTCGAGGTTGTCGACCAGCATCTGCAGCGAGTGCTTGTCGCCCGCGGGCGGCGGCGGCACGTGGGTGAGGATCGCGTCGAAGAGCGGCTTCAGCGAGGTGGCCTCGAACGCGCCCTGCACGGTGTGGGCGGCCTTGCCCTCGCGGGCGATGGCGTAGATCACCGGGAAGTCGATCTGGTGCTCGTTCGCGCCGAGGTCGATGTAGAGCGAGTAGACGAGGTCGAGGACCTCCTTCGCCCGCGCGTCCTGGCGGTCCACCTTGTTCACGACGAGCACCGAGGGCAGCCCGAGCGCCAGCGCCTTCGAGAGCACGAAGCGGGTCTGGGGGAGGGGGCCCTCGGCGGCGTCGACGAGGAGGAGCACCCCGTCCACGAGGCGGAGCGCGCGCTCGACCTCGCCGCCGAAGTCGGCGTGCCCGGGGGTGTCGACGATGTTGATCTTGATGCCCTGCCAGGTGACGGCGGTGTTCTTCGCGAGGATGGTGATGCCCTTCTCGCGCTCGAGGTCGTTCGAGTCCATGACCCGCTCGACGACGGCCTCGTTCGCCCGGAACACGCCGGCCTGGCGGAGCATGAAGTCGACGAGGGTGGTCTTCCCGTGGTCGACGTGGGCGACGATGGCGACGTTCCGGATCTTGTCCCGCTGAATCATGGCTGGGGGGTCCCTGGCGTAAAGAGCCGGCCTACATAGTCCTTTTCGGCCATTCACCGCAAGGGCTACCTCCTTCCCACCCGCGGACCCCGTGCTACCATCGTAGGTCCCACGCGGTACGCCACCCGCCTCGCCGTCGAAACAACGCAACCCGTACGGTCCGTCTTGGCGCACACGATCCTCTTCGTCGACGACGAACCCGAGGTGCTGGAGCTCCTCCGGCGCACGTTCCCGCCGGACGAGGGCTACGCGTCGCTGACCGCGCCGTCGCCCGCCAAGGCCCTCGAGATCCTCGGGAAGCAGCCGGTGGACCTGCTCGTCACCGACCAGCGCATGCCCGGCCGGACCGGCATCGAGCTCATCCAGGAGGCGCGCCGGCTCCACCCGGACCTCTGCGCCATCCTCCTCACCGCCTACACCGATCCCCGGGAGATCGTCGCCGCGATCAACAAGGGGGAGGTCTTCCGCTACATCACGAAGCCGTGGGACACGGCGGACCTCAGGGCCACGGTCCTCCGGGCGCTCGACCAGGTGCACCTCAAGGCCGAGCGGGCGCGCCTCTACGCCGAGGCCGAGGGGCGCCTCGCGGCCCTCGAGGCCGCCTCCGAGCTCGCGCGCGACGTCGGCCTCGCCGCCGACCTGCCGAAGCTCCTCGAGAAGCTCGTCGACCGGCTGCCGCGCATCGTGCCCTGCGACCTCGCCGCCGCGCTCCTCGCGCCGGAGGGCGCCTCCCCGGTGCTCCTCATCCACCCGCTCGTGGGGCTCGACGAGCGCGGGCTCCTGCAGGTGAAGGAGAACGCGCTCGCCGCCCACGCGGAGCGCACCGGCCGCACGCTCGACGAGGCGCACCTGCAGGTCCGGGTGCTCGGCAGCCCGCCGCCCGCCGAGGGCGCCGCGCCGTTCCCCTCGCAGCTCACCGTCACCGTGCAGATCGACGGGGCACCCTCCGGGATCGTGCTCCTCGAGAGCGCGACGCCGGAGGCGTTCGGGGAGGGCGACGCGCGGGTCCTCGACGTGCTCGTGAACGAGATGGGCGCGGCGCTGCGGGCCTTCGCCCAGCGGCTCGAGGGCGACCGGCTCCGCCTCGAGCGCGTGGTGGAGAGCATGGCGGACGGCCTGCCTCTTCGCGCCGGCCGGCTCCGACGAGGTGGTCGCGAACCCCGCCGCGCGCCGGATGCTCGGCGCGGCGGCGCAGGGTCCGGTCGCGGTGAAGTGGCTGAAGGAGGCGCTCGGCTTCTACCCGTTCGACCTCGTGCGCGGGCTCGAGCCCGATCCCTCCGGGCGCGCCTTCGTCACCGAGGAGATCCACATCGGCGAGCGGACGCTCTCGTCGATCGTCTCGCCGGTGCCCGGCCCGGACGGCCGGCTCGCCGGCGTCGCGATCGCGCTGCGCGACGTGACCGCCCAGAAGGAGCTCGACGAGCGCAAGGAGGAGTTCGTCCAGGTGGTGAGCCACGAGCTGCGCACGCCGCTCACCTCCATCACCGGCGCGCTCGACCTCGTGCTGGGCGGCCTCGCCGGGGAGCTCGGCGAGAAGCAGGCCCGCTACCTCAAGATGGCGCGGGACTCGACCGAGAAGCTGAACGGGATGGTCGACGACCTCCTCGACCTCGCCCGGCTCTCGAAGGGCAAGCTCGAGATGGTGCCGGAGGTCACCCCGCTCGACGAGCTCGTGCGGGTGACCGCCGAGCGCTACGGCCCCGCGGCCACCGAGCGCGGCCAGGAGATCGTCGTCGAGGCGCCGGCGGGCCCGGTGCGGCTCGTCGCCGACCCCGCGCGCATCGGCCAGGTGCTCTCGAACCTGCTCACGAACGCGGTGAAGTTCGCGCCGGACCACAGCCCGATCCGGGTGCGGGTGTTCCGCTCCGACGAGGTGCCCGGCGTGGTCGGGCTCTCGGTGCTGAACGAGGGCGAGGAGCTGCCCGAGGACGACCTCGAGCGGATCTTCGAGAAGTTCGAGCAGGCGCGCACCGACAAGAACCGGCGGGTCCGGGGCACCGGGCTCGGCCTCTCGATCTGCCGCGGCATCGTCGCCCAGCACGGCGGCGCGATCTGGGCGGAGAGCGACCCGGCGCTGGGCGTGCGCTTCGTGGCGGTGCTCCCGGAGGAGCCGCCCGCCGAGCCGCCGCCCGAGCGCCCGGCGGCGGATCCCCACGCGCCGCTCGTCCTCGTGGTCGACGAGCCGGACGCGGCGCGGCTCGCCCGGGGCGCGCTCGCCTCGCGCGGCTTCCGCGCCCTGACCGCGAGCACGCCCGACGAGGCGGTCGCCGTGGCGCGCCGCCACCGGCCGCGGGTCATCGTCTTCGAGCCGCGGCTCCCCGCGCTGCAGGGCGTCCCGCTCGCCGAGATCCTCCGCCACGACGCCGAGACGCGGCACGCCGCCGTCATGGCCTTCAGCGCGCCGGCGCAGCGCGAGGCCTCGTACCGCGCGGGCGCCGAGGCGTTCCTCGAGAAGCCCGCCGGGCCGGACCGGCTCGCGCAGGCCATCGAGCCCCTGCTCCGGCGGGCGCGCGCCACCGGCGCCCGCATCCTCGTCGTGGACGACGACCCGGCCATCCGGGCCATCTGCGCCGAGGTGCTCCGCAGCCAGGGCTACGAGGTGCTCGAGGCGGGGACGAAGGGCGAGGCGCGGCGCCTCGTGGTCGAGAGCTCGCCGCAGCTCCTCCTCGTGGACGTGCAGCTCCCGGACGGCGACGGCTTCGGCCTCCTCGAGTCGCTCGCCGACGTGCGGGCGCAGGAGCCGTTCGCGGCGGTGTTCCTGTCGGCGCGCGGCGAGACCGCCGACAAGGTGCGCGGGCTGCGCCTCGGCGCCGACGACTACCTCACGAAGCCCTTCGACGCCCAGGAGCTCGTCGCGCGGGTGGACGCGGTGATCCGCCGCCGCGAGGCCGCGCTCTCGACCTCGCCGATGACCCGGCTGCCCGGCGGGCGCGCCATCGACCGGGAGGTGGAGCGCCGCATCGAGGCGCGGCTGCCGTTCGCGCTCTCCTACGTCGACCTCGACAACCTCAAGGCCTACAACGACACGTACGGCTACGCGAAGGCGGACGGCGTCATCTTCCAGACCGCCGGGATCCTGCGCCACGCGGTGGCCGAGCTCGGCGGCGAGCACGGCTTCGTCGGCCACGTGGGCGGCGACGACTTCGTGCTCCTCAACGCGCCCGAGAAGGCGGACCTCGTCTGCAAGGAGATCATCGGCGCGTTCGACCGGGTGATCCCGCTCTACTACGACAAGGGCGACCGCGAGCGCGGCTACATCGAGGCCGTCGATCGGTTCGGCACGCAGCGGCGGTTCCCGCTCCTCTCGCTCTCGATCGCGACCGTGGTGGTGCCGCCCGGCCGGTTCGCGAACCACGCCGACCTCGCGAAGTCCGCCGCCGACCTGAAGGCGAAGGCGAAGAAGCTCCAGGGCAGCGTGCACCTCGTGGATCCTTCGACGGGCTCGGGGCAGGCGCCGGGCGGCGGGGCCGCGGCGTGACCCTCCAGCGCAAGCTCGCGCTGTTCCTCCTCGTCGCGGCGCTCGCCCCGGTGGTGCTGGTGGGCTTCGTCATGATCCGCCGCACCGAGGCGGTGCTCGGGCGCGCCGCCACCGCCGAGGAGCTCGCCCGCGCCGAGGCGGCCGCGAGCGGCATCGACCTCGACGTCGCCGGCGTGGACGCCGCCATCCGCAAGGTCGCGGCGCGCCCGCGCCTCGAGGGGCACAGCGAGAGCGCGCTGCGGGCGATCCTCTCGATCCTGGTGGGCCAGCTCGAGCAGGTGGACGCGGCGATCCTCCTCGACGCCGCCGGCGAGCTGCGCGCCCGGGAGGGCGGCCGGGAGGCCGACGCGGTGGGGCTGCGCGCCGCGGTGTCGCCGGTGCGGCTGCCGGGCGACGACCTCGCGTTCCTGGTCTACCGGGAGGGCGACGAGATCTCCCGCCTCGCCGCGATCAGCCCGGCGGGCCGCGAGGGCTGGCGCCTCGCCGTGCGGGTCCGCACCGAGCTCCTCCGGCGGCGCCTCGACCCGGCGGTGCCGGAGGGCGGGGCGGCCTGGATCGCCTCGGCCGACGCGCTCGTGGTGGGCTCGACGGGCGCGACGCCGCTCGACGCCGCGACCCGCGCCGAGCTCCGGGGGCGGGTCGACCCGGAGCGCTCCGGCACGCTCGTCGGCGCGACGCAGGTCGCCGCCTGGGCGCCGCTGCGCGGGCTGCCGGGCTGGGTCGTGCTCGTCACGGTGCCGTCCCGCGCCGCCTTCGCGCACGTGGAGGAGATGCGCCGGGCGGTGCTCCTCTCCATCTTCGTCGTCACCGCCGGCGTGCTCGCGCTCTCGTTCCTCCTCGCGCGGCGCACCACCGCGGGCATCGCCCGCATCGACGCCGCGGCCCGCGCGCTCGGCGCCGGCGAGCTCGCGGTGCGCCTGCCGGACCAGGGCCGCGACGAGATCGGCCAGGTCTCGCGCACGTTCAACGCCATGGCGGGCGAGCTCCAGCGCTCGCGCGCGAAGCTCGAGCGCTGGAACGAGGAGCTCGTGGCGGAGGTCGAGGCCCGCACCGCCGAGCTGCGCGCCGCCCAGGCCCAGCTCGTCGAGGCCCAGAAGCTCGCCGCCATCGGCCAGCTCGGCGCCGGCGTCGCGCACGAGATCAACAACCCGCTCACCGGCATCCTCGGCAACGCCCAGCTCCTCCTCGAGCGGGTGAAGCAGGAGGGGCCCGACCGCGACGCGCTCGAGAAGATCGAGGCGCTCGCCCGCCGCTGCCGCGACATCACCCAGAACCTCCTGCGCTTCTCCGAGCAGCGGCAGGCCGGGCCCGACCCGCAGGTGCTCGACCTCAACAAGGTCGTGGTCGACGCGCTCGGGCTCGTGGACGGGCAGCTCCGCGAGGGCGGCATCGCGCTGTCGCTCGAGCTCGCCGCGCCGCCGCCCCGCGCGCGCGGCGACGCCGGCCAGCTCGCGCAGGTGGTCCTCAACCTCGTGCAGAACGCCCGCACCGCGTGCCTCGAGCGCCCCGGCTCGCAGCTCCGCGTCGTCACGCGCCCCGCCGCGGAGGCGGGCAAGGTGGAGCTCCTCGTCGTCGACAACGGCAAGGGCATCCTCCCCGAGCACCTGCCCCGGATCTTCGAGCCCTTCTTCACCACGAAGGACCTCTGGAGCAACGTCGGGCTGGGGCTCTCGGTCACCTACCGGATCGTCCAGGAGCACGGCGGGCGCATCGCGGTGGAGAGCCGCCCCGGCGAGGGCAGCACCTTCACGGTCACGCTCCCGGCGGCCGAGAACCGGTGAGCGCCGCCGAAGGGCGGTATAGTGGGCCATCGTGTCGGCTCGCAGGGACCGCCTCGTCTTCTGGGCGCTCGTCGCGCTCGTGGTGGGCGCGGCGGGCGGGGCGTACGTGGTCCTGCTCGGGCGCGCCCCGGGCGCGCCGCCGCCGCCGAGGCCCGCGGCCGCGCGGCCGCCGCCCGAGGACGTCCGCATCCGCGTGACCGAGGTGCAGGGCGCCGTCGAGATCGAGCGGGGCGGGGTGCGCCGTCCGGCCCGCCTCGGCGACGAGCTCGTCGCGTCCGACGCCCTCGTCACCGCGCCCGGCGCGAGCGTGAAGATCGTGTCCCCGACCTACGAGTTCAAGGTCGAGGAGATCGGCCGGTTCGGGGTCGAGCAGGCCACGAGCGAAAGCTCGCGCTTCCGCCTCGACCGAGGCCTCGTGTCGGCGCGCGTCGACGAGGACCCGAGCCGCGCGGTCGAGATCGCCTCGGCGCGGAGCGCGGTCGCCCGCACCACCGGCGGCGAGCTGCAGGTGTCCTCGTCCGGCCACGTCGTCGCGGTCGCGGTCCGGCGCGGCGCCGCGCGGTTCACCTCCGGCGGGCAGAGCGTCGAGGTCGCCGCCGGCCAGCGCACCGCCGCCTCCGCCGAGGGGACGCCGAGCGCGCCCACCGCGATCCCGGCGGACGTGCTGCTCGAGGTCGCCTGGCCGGAGGAGCGGATCACCAACCGCCGGAAGATCCCGGTGAGCGGCCGCACCGTCCCGGGCGGCGTGGTCGTCATCGGCGGCGCCACGATGGAGGTCCAGCCCGACGGCCGGTTCAAGGGGACCGTGGAGCTGAAGGAGGGCGAGCAGCGCCTCGTCGCGCGCGCGCGCGCGGCGGGCGTCTACGCGGAGGCCCGCGGCCCGCCCGTGGTCCTCGACACCCGCGCACCCGATGCCCGTTTCGATACCGGGGGATTGTGGGACAAGGATCCGCGCTGAGGCGCACCTTGTCGCACCGGTTTCCCGCTTTTCCTGCTGCGGGGCGCCCCACCCCTCGTAGAGGGGCGGCTGTTCTTGACCGCGATCCGGCGTACGCACAGACTCCCACCAGGGGGATCAACCCGGGGAACTCTGGGCGCGTGCCGAACCGATGGACGACCTGCGTGCTGGGCGCGCTCTCGCTGGCCCTGCCCGTGGTCGCCGGAGCGGTGCCCGTGGGCGGCGCGTCGCGCGTGGTCGCGGGCGGCCCGGGCGACCAGGCCGGCGCGGTCCTGGACGCGGGCCAGTTCGCCTTCACGAGCAGTGACGCCGCCGGCGCCCGCGTCCTCCTCGGTGACCTCGCCACCGGCGCGACCCGCGTCGCGGCGACCGGCGCCTCCGAGCCGGACCTCGCCCGCAACGTGCTCGCCTACCGGACGCCGGCCGGCATCGCCCTCCAGTTCACCCTCACCGGGGCGCTCCTGCGCCAGCCGTCCGAGCCGGGCGCGGCGGCCCCCGTCGTCTCCGCCGCCGCGGCGGCTTGGGAGTCCGGGCCCGCCGGCGACCGGGACATCGCCTGGTACCAGCCGGTCACCGGGGTCTCGGGCACGCTCGCGCTCGCCGGCGACCAGCGCGCCCCCGCCATCTCCGGCTCCACCCTCGCGCTCGTCGACGAGGGCGCGGGCGGCGGCGTCCGCCTCTTCGACCTCGTCCGGCGCGAGCACCACCTGCTCACCGACGGGCCCATCGCCTCGGTCTCCGTCGACGGGGCCGGGGCGGACCTGCACGCGGCGGTGGTCCGGCGCTCGGCGGCGACCGGGCTCGACGTCGAGGTGCTCGACGCGACCGGCGTCACGGTGGCCGCGCTCCGGGAGGCCGGCGACCAGCGCGCGCCCCGGCTCTCGGGCTCCTGGGTCGCCTTCGAGGACCTCTCCGCGGGCCGGCCGGTGGCCGTGCTCTGGAACTGGAGCACCGGCCTCGCCTTCGTGCCGCGCCACGCCACGGGCGCGCAGGTGGTCGGCGACGTCCTCGACTCGGGCGACGCGCTCACCCTCGCGCTCTCCGAGTCGAACGGGACCGACCTCGACGTGGTGGTCTACACGCTGCCGCTGCCGGTCGTGGACGACGGCGGGGGCGGGGACTGGCCGCCGAAGATCCCGCCGGCGCGCTGCGACGACCCGGACGCGGTGGAGCTCGCGAGCCTCGTCGTGGCGCGCGACCGCCCCGAGGCGCAGGCCGGCGAGGTCTCCTTCTCGACCGTCGACGGCAAGGACCTCGGGATCCTCCTCTGCATCGACGAGCAGGGCTTCGCGGACGCGACCGTGGCGGTCGACGGCGTCGTCGTCGCCGCCCCCGCCGACTTCGTGCACCCCGCCGCGCACCTCGAGCGCAGGCGGGTGGCCCTCGCCGGCACCGCGCTCGTCTCCGGCGGCCTGACCGGCGCCATCGGGTCGGAGCTCCGGATCCGCGTGGTCGAGGATCCGGCGGGCACGCCGCTCGCCCCGGCCCTGCCCGGTGACCCGGGCGGCTCGACCACGGGCGCCGGCGGCGGCGCGCCGGGCACGGGCACGGTCCCGGTGGCCGGCACCGGCCAGCCGCCCCCAGGGGCGTCTCCCGCTATCGAGGCGGATCCGGTATCGCGCGGCGCGGGCGGCTGCGGCGCGGGACCGGCCGGACCGCTGGCGATGCTGGCACTCGCCGTGTGGTTCACGCGGCGGCGCACCGCGATCTGGTAGGCTGTCCCCACCCGCATGGAGCAACTCCTCGCGCTCGCGCTGTCCGCGGCGGTGCTCCTCCCTCCCTGGCCGCTGTCGCCGGACGGGGAGCTCGTCGCCTTTCGCGGCGCGGAGGCGCTGACGGCGCAGGGCGCCGAGGTCGAGGCGGTCGCCCCGGGCCTCTGCCGCGTGCGGCCCGCGCCCGGCGCCGCGCGGGTCGTGCTCACCGCGGGTGATGCCCAGGTGGAGGCCGCCGTCGAGCCTCCCCCCGGCACCATCGAGCTCGAGGCCACGCCGCCCGCGCCGGTGAAGGGCCGGGACGCCTCCGTAGCGCTCCGGCTGACGGTCCGCGACGCGGCGGGCGCGCTCGACCCCACCGCCGCGCCTCCGGAGAATCGTCGCCTCCTCCGGCCGGGTGGTCGACCTCGTGGCCGACGGGCCGGGGCGGTTCCGCGCGCGCTACGAGCCCGCCCGGGCGCGGTACCCGGAGGTCGCGGTGCTCTTCGCGCTCTCGCCCCGGTGCGCGCAGTGCGCGACCCCGCGGGCCGTGGGCGACCTCCTCCTCCCGCTCGCCGCGGCCATCGACCTGCCGGGCGAGTCGGAGCCGGGCACCCGCACCACGATCACCCTCGGCGGCCGGACCTTCGGCCCGGTCATCGCCGGGGACGACGGAAGGTTCCGCGTGCCCATCGTGGTGCCGCCCGGGTCGCGCGCCACCGCGCACTCCGTGGACGCGCTCGGCAACACGAAGCGCACCGAGCTCGACCTCGGGCTGCCGCAGGTCGACCGCCTCGCCTGCGCGGCCTGGCCGCGCGCGCTGCCGGCCGACGGGCGGGCGGAGGCCTTCCTCTGGTGCGCCGCCGCCGAGGCCGCGGGCGAGCCGGCGCGCGGCCCGGAGCTCCAGCTCAAGGCGACGGCCGGCGAGCTCGGCCCGCTCGCCGAGGTGCACCCCGGGCTCCTGCGCGCGCGCTACCGGGTGCCGCGCGGCGCAGGCGCCGGCGAGGCGCGGCTCCTCGTGAGCTACCCGGCCGGTGGCCCGGCCTCGCGCGACGAGCAGGCGATCGCGCTCGGGAAGGGCGGGCCCGAGAAGCTCGCGGTCGACGTGCGCGAGGACGGAGGCTTCATCCCGGGGGAGAGCCGCCCGGCGGAGGCGTTCGCGCTCGACGGCCGGGGCGACACCCTGGGCCGCGCGGCGGGCCCGCCGGGTTCCACCGACGGCTTCGTCACACCGGACCGGCTCGTGCTCCGTCGCGAGCCGGGCGACTGGGTCCAGCGCGTCAGGCTCCACTTCGAGCTCCCGCCTGCCCCGCCGGGCGACCTCGCCTCGCTGGCCCTCCGCCGGCGCGGCGCGAGCTGGGTCGCCGAGGCGCGCGCGCACGACGGACGGCCGGTGGCCGGGGTCGCCGTTCGCTTCGGCGGCGGTCGGGTCGAGACGACCGACGCGCGCGGCGAGGCGTCGGTGCCCGCCGCCGGACCCACCGAGACGGTGACCGCGCCGGGCGCCCGGGCCGCCGGGTGGGAGGGGTTCGAGCCGCCCGCACAGCCCGTCACGCTCGACTTCGAGTTCCCCGTCCGGCTGCGGCCGCCGTCGCCCGTCGTCGTCCACGCGATCCTGCGCGGACGCGTCCTCAGCTGGCGGGTCGGGGACGGGCAGAGGGAGACGCTCCCCGGCCGGCGCGTCGTCGTGAAGGCGCGGGGCGTCGAGGTCGGGCCGATCGAGGCCGACGGCTCCGGCGGGCGCGTCACGCTGGGGCCCGGCACGGGCACCGTCGCCGTCGTGGACGCCGAGACCGGGGTGGCCGCCGTCGTGGAGGTGAGGTGAGCGCCCGCGGGCTCCGGGCGGTGGCGCTCGCCGCCGCCCTCGCGCCGGCCGCGGCCGGTGCGGACGATCCGGTCGTCATCGGCGGCGGACCCGCCGATCCGGGCGGGACGATCCTCGGCCGCGTCTGCGTGGACCTCGACGGCGACGGCCGCTGCGGGCCGGGCGAGCCGGGCGTCGCCGGGGCGCGCGTCTTCACGGCCGCGGGCCAGGTGGCCCTCGCCGACGCCCGCGGGCGGTACCACCTCCTCGAGGTCCCGGGGCGGCTGCTCGCGGGCGACCGCCTCGCGTACGGCGGCCAGCGCCTCGCGGTGGAGGGACTCCCGGCGCGCGCGCTCGTGGACCTCGCGCCCGGCGGCGCGGCAGGGGTCGACCTCCCGGTGCGGGCGCTCGCGGGTGGGGCGCCTCCGCTCGAGCCCTCGCCCATCCCCGCCGAGGCCCCGTGGCGCGACGGCGCGGGTTTGCACTGGACCCTCACCGGGCGGACCGCGCCGGGGTCGCGCCTCGCCGCGGGCGCGGCGGAGGCCACGGCGGGCGACGACGGCGCCTTCGCGCTCGAGGTGGTCCTCGTCCCGGGCGACAACGACGTCCGCCTCACGCTCTCGACGCCGGAGGGCCGCGCGGGCGTCTTCCGCTGGCCCATGCACCTCGTGCCGCGGGAGGGCCTCGGAGACCTCGTCATCCCCGGCCGCCCGGCGCTCCTCGCCGCGTTCGGCGTCCTCCCCGGCGCGGGCGGCGCGCTCGTGCACGGCGCGGCGGCGCCCGGCGCGCGGGTGCGCGTCGGTCCGGTCGAGGCGGTCGCGGGCGACGCGGGCGCGTTCGCGGCGTGGGTGCCCGGCGCGGCCGGCCCGGTCGAGATCGCGCTCCCGGGCGGCGCGGGCACGCCGGCGGTCACGGTGGACGCGCGGGGCGGGACGGCCCGGCTCGCCGGCGCCGGCCTCGTGGACGTGGAGGTGGCGCTCGGCGGCGACCCGAACGTGCTCGTCTCCGGCCGCGGCACCGGCGCCGTGCGCGGCGCGCTCGGCCCGGTCTCCGTCGAGGCGGGCGTCGACGTCGACGACCGCGACCGCAAGGCGGCGGACCTCCTGAAGCCGCGCGATGGCCTCACGCTCGGGCACGCCCTCGTGCCGGAGCGCTCCTTCCTCTCGGCGGGGGACGACGCCGCGGCCGACGACCGGAACGCCGCACGCGGCCGCGCCTGGGCGCGGCTGCGCGGCCCCGACCTCGCGCTCGACCTCGGCGGCACGCGCGCCGGGCTCGGCGGCGGCGCCGGGGGCCCGGGCGGCGCGATGGGGCCCTCCGAGCTCGGCCGGTACGATCGCGCGCTCTTCGGCGCGCGCGCCGACGTGGGCCGGGACCTCGGCCCGCTGCGCCTCGCGGCCTCGGCCTTCGGGGCCTCGTCGCGCACCGACGCGCGCGGGAACGCGCCGCCGGCCCAGGCCCGCGACGCCTTCGCGGCGCACGGCGGCGCCTTCTACTGGCTCTCGTCCGGGGAGCTCGTGCCCGGGAGCGCCTCGGTGCGGGTGGAGTGGCGCGATCCGTTCACCGGGCTCCTCACCGCGCGGCGCGCGCTCGTCCGCGGCGACGACTACGAGCTCGACGAGGTCTCCGGGCGGCTCGCGCTCGCGCGGCCGCTGCCGTCGGTGGCGGCGCCGGCCGCGGTCGAGACCGGCGCCCCGGGGCTCGCCGCCGAGGCCACGCTCGTCGTCGAGTACCTCCACGCGGCGCGCGGCGCCGGCGCCGAGGACCTCGCCGGCGGCCGCGCGGGCCTGCGCGCCGGCCCGGTGGCCCTCGAGGCCCGCGGGGCGCGCGAGGAGCGGCCCGGCGCGGCGGACTACCAGCTCGCGGGCGCGGCGGCGACGCTCGACCTCGGCTTCCTCGGCCTGCGGGGCGAGGTCGCCCGCTCCCGGGGCCTGCCCGGCGACGCGCCGTTCAACCGCTCCTGGGACGGCGGCTACCGCACCTCCTCCGCCACCCCGGCGCGCGCCGGCACCTCGGCCGACGCGGTCCACCTCGAGGGCAAGCTCGACGCGGGCCCGGTGCGGCTCGGCGGCTGGTGGCGGGAGCGCGACGCGGGCTACGCCGACGGCGGCTTCGAGGAGGCCGGCGCTGCGCGCGAGCGCGGCGCCTCGCTCGAGGCGGGGACGGGGCCGGTGAGCGGGAGCGTGGTCTGGGCCGAGCGCCGGGGTGCGCCGCTCGCGCCGGGCTTCGAGCCGGCGAACGCGGAGGACGCCCGGCGGATCGTCGGCCGGGGCCGCTACGGGGGCGAGCGCCTCGAGCTCGTGGCCGAGGTCGTGGACGCCGAGCGGCGGGGTGCCCACGCCGGCGAGGAGACGGGCGCGGGCGCGCGGGTGCGGTACCGGCTCGATCCGCGCGTGGCGCTCGACCTCTCCCACCACCAGGGCCTGCGCACGACCGGGGAGGGCGTGGATCCCACGTTCACGGCGGCGGGCGTGGCGCTCGACCTGCCCGCCGCGCGCTTCCAGCTCCGGGCCGGCTGGGGTCCGGAGCTCGGCGCGCGCCTCCAGGCCTCCGGGGAGCGGGCCCGGGGCGGCGAGGCCGTGTACGGCACCTTCACCGCGGATCCGGACGCCCCGTCCCTCTCGACCGGCGGCGCGGGCGAGGTCGCGGCGCTCGGCGCGCGGCGGCGCGCCGGCGGGACCGAGGTCTTCACCGAGGAGCGCGCCGGGCGCGACGCGTTCGGCCTGCGGACGGGGAGGGTGGTGGGGCTCGCCCTCGTCCCCGCGCCGTCGCTGCGCGTCTCGATGTCGAGCGAGCGGGGCCAGCGGCTCACGCCGGCCGGCGAGCTCGTGGACCGGGCGGCGTACGCGGCCGCCGCGGGCGCGGTGGCCGGGCCCGTGCGCGTCGGGCTGCGCGGGGAGCTCCGGCGGGAGGGCGGCGACGGCGTCGTGGCCGCGGGGGGCTCCCTGGAGTGGCGCCCCGTCGTCCCGCTCGTGCTCTCCGCCCGGGCGGGCTACACCGGCGGCACCATGGCGGGTGTTCGCGCGCGGCTCCTCGACCTCTCCGGCGGGGCCGCGCTGCGCCTCGGCCACGGCGCGCTCGTCGGCACGGTGACCCGGCTCGAGGAGCAGCGGCCCGGCGGGCTCGCGCGCGAGGGCGTCCTCGGCCGGCTCGCCGCGACGGCGGAGCTGGGCCGGCTGCAGCTGGGCGCGGGGGCCGGCGTCGCCGTCCAGCGCGTGGCCGGCGCGAGGGACGACCGGCTGTCGGGCTCGGTGCGGGCCGCGGTCCGCGTGGTGGGCCCGGTCGACCTCGGCGTCGAGGCGGCGCGGCGCGGGCCGCTCTCCGGCGGCGACCTCGGCGCGCGGAGCGCGCTGCGCGGCGAGGTCGGCGTACGGCTCGGGACTCCCGAGGCCGGGGGAGCCTCGGGCCGCCTCGCGGTCGGGTACCATGTCGTGGGCTTCGACAGCGACGGGCTGTCGCCGGACGAGCAGGTGGGGCGGCTCTTCCTGCGGGCGCAGGTGGCGTACTGATGAAGGTCTCGCGTGCCAGCGCGGTCCTCCTCGCGGCGGCCCTCCTACCGGCCGCGGCGCGGGCGCAGCTCGGCACCGAGCCGCTCGTCGTGCCGGTCCCGGACGCGACCACCGCGGAGCTCGCCGGCGGGTCCCTGGGCGTGCGCGTGGGCGCGGACGTGCTCCTCTTCGCGCCGGGCGGCGCGGGGTCGGTCCTCGTCCCCTCGCGCGCGGTGCTCTCGCCCGAGAGCTCACCGTTGCGCGCGCTCGACGGGCAGGGCGTGGACGTGGCCGCGGGGCGGCTCTTCCGCGCCACGCCGGCGGGCAAGGCGGACCTCGTGTTCGTGCGCCCCACCGGGCTCGCGGTCTCGGCGGCGGCGTCGCCGCTCGTGCTCGACATCTACGCGCTCGCGGGCGGCGGGCAGGAGACGGTGGCGCTCGCCCAGCTCCTCGCGCGGCCGGAGGCGCTCGCCGTCGTGCCGACGGGCGTCGGCGCCGGCACGCCCGGGAACCTGCGCATCTGGGATCTCACCGGGCCGCCCGCCGGCAAGGTCTTCCCCCTGCCGGCCCTCACCGGCCGGCTGGCCTTCCACACCGAGGTCTTCCCGCTGCGGCTGGGGGCGACCGCGGTGGCGACGGGGGTCGACGATCTCGCGGTGCCGGGCACCGGCGCCGTCGCGCTCGCCCTCCAGCGGCCGGGCGCGAGCGACGTGGGGAGCCTCGACCTCCAGACGCTGCGCGTCGGCGACGCCGTCCCGCAGGCGAGCGCGACCTGGCTCCCGGCCGGCGTGCGGCAGGGCGACGTGCTCGGCGTCGCGGCGATGGACGTCGACCAGGACGGCCTCGCGGACCTCGTCCTGACGCTCGGCCTCTGGACGACGCCCGCCCTCTGGACCGACGGGGCGCTCCTGTGGGTGAAGGGCGCCGCGGACCCCGCCGCCTTCGCCACGGCCGCCTGGCAGAACCTCGGCACCCGCGCCGAGCTCGGGCTCGCGGATCCCGCGGTGCTCCGCCCGGTCGACCTCGGCACCGTGAAAGGCGCCGCCGTGTGGGACCGCCGCGGGGACCGGATCGTCGTGTTCTGGCCGCAGGCGAACGGCGCGCTCGGCGTCTGGAAGGCCCCGGCCCGCGGCCTCGCCATCCGGGACCTCGCGGCCGTCGACGTCGCGGGCTCGCCGCTGCCCGACCTCGTCGCGCTCGGCTTCGACTGGGCGACCGGCGCGGGGACGCTGCTCGTGTTCGTGGACGCGGCCGACACGCCGCCGTCGCTCGCGTGGGCCGCCGGCAGCCCGGGCGTGGCGAGCCGGGGCGCGGATCACGAGGTCGCGGTCGCGGCGACCGACGGGCAGGGGCCGGTCTCGCTCGCCTGGACGGTGAACGGGGCCGCCGCGCAGGCGCAGGACGCGACGCTCACGCTCCCGGGCGCGTCGCTCTGCGGCGCCGCCCCCGTCGCGGTCGCGGTCCGGGGCACCGACACCGGCGGGCAGTGGCGCGATCTCGCGGGCACCGTCACCGTGACCGCCGGGGCGCCCAGCTTCACCCTCGCGCCGAACGCGCCCGCGACCGTGACCCTCGGGCCGGGGGGCGCGGCGGTGCCGCTCCGGGGCTCGATCTGGGAGGCGTGCGGCGGCACGCCGGCCTTCACGCCCGGCGGCGCCCGGCTCCCCGCGACCGCGGTCTGGCACGCGGCGCCCTCCGGCACCTCGGTCGTCCTCACGCTCGAGCTGCCGGAGTCGGCCTACGCGGCGCTCCTCGACGTCGCCGATCCGCCGACGCTCACGCTCACCGCGAGCGACGCCGGCGGCTGGCAGAGCACCACCGCCACGCGCTCGCTCGGGTTCGACGCGCGCGGCCTCGTGACGGTGGACTCGCACAGCGACGTCTCGGCGCTCGCGGAGGGCGCGCTCGCCGTCGTCACCACGCGCGTGCGGAGCCGGATCGCGGCGCCGCTCGGACAGGTCACGCTGCACCTGGCGCTCGCCGGGCTCGAGCCCGCCGGCGCCGTGAAGGTGATCGGCGCCGAGAAGGCGAGCGAGGCCCGCGTGGCGGGCGGCGTCGAGGTCACGCTCGCGTCGCTGCCCGGCTCCGACGGCGCGGTGGACGTGCAGGTCACGGTCCGCGGCCTCGGCGTGGCGGGGTCCGCCTCCGCGGAGGCCCGCTCGCGCGGCGGCTACCCGCTCACGAAGCCGGTGGCGTCGCTGAGGGGCGCGAGCCGCCTGCCCGGGTGCGGCTGCGCCGCGGGCGGCCCCGGCGGAGACGGCGTGCTCGCCCTGGCCGCGCTCGCGGTGCTCACGGTCCGGCGGCGCCGGCCGTCGCCCGCGGCGGCGGGGCGGGCCGCGCGATGATCGCGGGGTTCCACCACCTCGCGATCCAGTGCGCCGACCTCGTCCGCTGCGAGGCGTTCTACAGGGACGTGCTCGGGCTCGCGGTCGTGAAGCGCTGGCCGGACGCGATGGGCGGCGAGCGGAGCGTCTGGCTCGCGCTCGACGGGCAGGGGAGCTTCCTCGCGCTCGAGCGGGCGGGGGCGCCGCCGGTCGACGCGCCGTTCCAGGATCCGCGGCCGGGGCTGCACCTCGTGGCGCTCCGCATCGCGCGGGCCGACCGGGAGCGCTGGGAGGCGCGCCTCGGCGCGGCCGGCGTGGCGATCGTGCACCGCTCGCGCTACACGCTCTACGTGCGCGACCCGGAGGGCAACCGCGTCGGGCTCTCGCACCACCCCGAGCCCGCCGACCCCGCGCCGTGATCTTCGACCGTCGCCGCTACCGCAAGGACAACTACACGTACCTGCTCGCCGACGGCGCGGACGCCGCGCTCGTCGACCCGGGCGACCCCGGGATCGCGCTCGGGCTCGCGGCGGCGCACGGGGTCCGCCCGCGGTTCATCCTCCACACGCACGGGCACCACGATCACACCGGCGGCACCGCGCGCGTGCGCGAGGCGCTCGGCGCGACCGTGCTCGGCCACGGCGGCGATGCCGCGTGGTTCGCGCCCGACGAGGACGTGGCCGGGCGCGCCGAGCTCGCGCTCGGGGCGCTGCGGGTCGGCGTCGTCCCGGTGCCCGGGCACACGCCGGGCTCCGTCGTCTACGTGTGGCGCGGCCGGGCGCTCACCGGCGACACGCTCTTCTGGGGCGGCGCCGGGAACTGCAGGCACGGCGGCGACCCGGAGCGCCTCGCCCGGAGCCTCACCGGCCCCCTGGCCGCGCTGGACGGCGCCCTGGAGGTCCACCCGGGCCACGACTACGCCGAGCTCAACCTGCCCTTCGGGCTCGGGCTCGAGTCGGACAACGCCCGCGCCGCGGCGCGCCTCGCCGCCGTGCGCGCGGCGCGCGCGGCCGGAGAGGAGCCGCCGCCCTCGACGCTCGACGAGGAACGCGCGGTGAACCCGTTCCTGCGGGTCCTTGTCCCCACCGTGAGGGACGCGGTCAGGGTACGTGCGCCGGAGGCCTCGGAAGACGCGGTTTCCCTCGTGGTGGCGCTGCGCCGGCTGCGCGACGGCGTGTAGGCAAGCCCGGGTTCCAGGCTCCGGAGGGGAGCGGTGACACCCGTCACAGCGGGCCCGGCGGCCGGTTCGTAGGATGGCCGCCATCAGGTGGTAGACTTTTCTACCCCTTGAATTTTCGGACCGGAAGCGTGGTCCCCGCAGAGCACGCAGCAGCAAGAGCCCCGGGACGCAGGAGACGAACATGAGAAAGCTCGTTGCACTCGCCGCGGTCCTCGCCCTCCCGTCCGCCGCCCTCGCGGATTCGGGCGCGGTCGACTGGCAGCAGAAGGTCGTGAAGTGCACCGGCACCGGCGCGGTGAACGTCAAGGACGCCGACGGCAACGTGGCCGTCGCGCGCATCGGCGCCGAGAAGGCCGCGAAGCTCGACGCGCTCCGCAACTGCCTCGAGACGATCAAGGGCATCCAGCTCGAGTCGGGCAAGTCCGCCGGCTCCGCCATGCAGTCCGACTCGGCGATGCGCGCCAGGGTCGAGGGCGTCATCAAGAAGTTCACCGTCGCGAAGCCGCGCTACTACGGCGACTCGTCCATCGAGGTCGACGTGACCGTCCCGATGGAGGGCGCGCTCTCCGAGGTGCTCATGCCGAAGGGCGAGGGCACGACGACCCCGGCCGCCGCCCCCGCCGGCGATCCCCCGGGCACCTCGCTCGTGGTCGACGCCCGCGGCCAGAAGGTCACGCCGGCGCTCGCCCCCCGCGTGATCGACGAGTCCGGCAACGAGGTCTACGGCCCCGGCGTCCTCTCCGAGGCGGGCCGCAAGGCCGGCGGCGCCGCCGCCTACGCGAAGGACCTGGACGGCGCGAAGAAGACCGCCGCCGACCGCCTCGGCGACAGGCCGCTCGTCGTCCGCGCGGTGAAGGTCGCCGGCTCCGACGTGGTCATCTCCTCGGCCGACGCGAAGGGGCTCGCCGGGAAGGCCTGGCCGTTCCTCGCCGACGCGAAGGTCGTCATCCTCGCCGACTGATCCCCTCTGGTCCCCACGGAGACATGCACATGAACCGCAAGCTCGCGCTCGCCCTCCTCCTCGCGGCCTCCACGGCCCGCGCCCAGGACAAGGTCGAGACCACCGAGGCCGTCGGCCAGGGCGCCATCACCGGCGACCTCCTCGCGGCCAAGGAGCAGGCCAAGGACGACGCGCTCCGCAACTGCGTCCAGCAGGTCGCCGGCACGTTCATCACCGCCGCGACCGAGACCGACCAGGCGAAGCTCCTGAAGGACAACGTCTACTCGCACTCGCAGGGCTACGTGAAGAAGTTCACGGTCCTCGAGGACCGGCAGGACGGCAACACCTGGATCATGAAGCTCCGCTGCGACGTGTCGGAGTCGAAGCTCGAGGAGGACATGCTCGCCTTCGGCATCGCCTACCGCCGCGCCGGCATGCCGCGCATCGCGGTGCTCGTCGCCGAGCAGGCCGTGAACGCCAGCGCCGCCACCGGCTGGTGGCAGGGCGGCGGCAACACCGCCGACCTGCGCGTCGTCGAGAACGCGTTCATGGACCGCATGGAGAAGAGCGGCTTCACGTTCATCGACCCGGAGGTCCTCTCCGGCAAGGTGAAGCTCGAGACCATCGGCGCCGACCCGAACGTCCAGCAGGCCCGCGAGATCGGCATCAAGGCCGGCGCGGACGTGGTGGTCGTCGGCCGCGCCATCGCGAAGCCGCTCGGCGAGATCCCGATCGACAACGGCACCTTCTACTCGGCGGTCGGCAACATCTCCGCCCGCGCCGTCCGCGTCGACTCCGGCGAGGTCATCGCCGCGACCGAGTTCACCGGCGAGGCCGGCAAGGGCTTCGAGCAGACCACCGCCGGCCGCAACGCGCTCTCCAACGCCGGCCGCAAGATGGCGGCCGACCTCTTCACGAAGATCGGCAAGGTCTGGAGCCGCGAGCAGTCGGGCTTCAAGCGGATCTCGCTCGGCGTCTCGGGCGTCGAGGACTACGGCCGGCTGGCGGGCTTCAAGAACGTGCTCACGAACCAGGTCCGCGGCGTGAAGGACATCCAGGAGCGCTCGATGGAGAACGGCCGCGCCGAGCTCGACGTGGCCTACAACGGCCAGGCCTCCGCCTTCGCCACCGACCTCGCCACCCGCAAGTTCCCGGGCTACCAGGTCAAGGTGAAGAAGGTCACGCAGGGCACGGTCGAGGTGGAGCTCAAGTGACCACCCGCGCGCGCATCCTCTCGGCGCTCGCCGGCGCCGTGGCGCTCCTCGGCCTCGCGGCCGCGGTGCCCGCGGCGGGGCCGGCGCCGCAGCCGGCGGGCAAGGTGACCTTCCTCGCCGGCGAGGCGAGCCGCAAGGCCGCCGACGGCAAGGCCGCGAAGCTCGCGGTCGGCGCCCCGGTGTTCGAGGGCGACGTCCTCGAGACCGAGCGCCGCACCCGCCTCGAGGTGAAGCTCAACGACGCCTCCGTGGTCCGGCTCGGCCCGACCTCGAAGGCCGTCGTCCAGGCCGCCGCGTTCGGGAAGACGGTCGACGACCGCAAGGTCTCCGCGAAGCTCGTGGTGGGCCAGGTCTGGGCGAACGTCGCGAAGGCCGTCGGCGGCGAGGCCCGGTTCGAGGTCCAGACCGAGAACGCGGTCGCCGGCGTGCGCGGCACCACGTTCCGCGTCGACGCCGCGAAGGACCGCTCGGTCGTCGTGAAGGTGTACTCCGGCACGGTCGCCGTCGCGGCCGGCCCCATCCCGCGCCCCCTGCACGGCGGCGGCGAGGGCGGGCAGGGCGGCGGGGCCGAGGGCGGCAAGAAGCCCGGCCACGTCGAGATCGCGGGCCCCCAGGAGGTCACCCGCGAGCAGTGGGAGAAGATCGTCACCAACATGATGCAGGTCCGGGTCTCCGCGGACGGGAAGCCCACGGAGCCCGAGGAGTTCGCGCTGGCGGGGAAGGCGGACGAGTGGGAGGCCTGGAACCGGGAGCGGGACGCGACCGCGCGGTGATCGATCCGGGGGTGGGGCCGTTCACGCTGGCGAACGGCCTCACCGCCCTCCGGATCGTCCTCGCCCCGGTCTTCCTCGTCCTGTACGTGAAGGGGGACTCGCTGCGCGCGCTGGCCGCCTTCGCGGCCGCCGCGGCGAGCGACCTCCTCGACGGGCTCGTGGCCCGGGCGCTCAACCAGCGCACCTGGCTCGGGGCCATCCTCGACCCCATCGCCGACAAGTTCCTCGCCGCGTGCGCGCTGCTGGCGCTCACGTGGACGGGCCACCTGCCCGCGTGGCTGCCGGCGCTCGTCATCGGCCGGGACGCCGTGCTGGTGGCCGGCGCGGCGCTCCTGAAGTGGCTCCGGAACGCCCAGCCGCTCGCGCCCACCCGCATCGGCAAGTACGCCACCTTCGCGCTCGCGGTGGCGGTCATCCTGGCCCTCGCCGGCGACTACGGCGCCGTGCCGCGCCCCCTCGCCGACCCCTACCTCGTCGCGTTCGCCCTGCTCGGGGCGACCTGCGTGGTGCTCTCGTTCCTGCAGTACGGCCTGTTCTTCTTCCGGGTGCTGAGGGCGCCGAGGGTGGCGTAGGGAAGGTGGAACGCGCTGGCCGACGCGCTTTCTCGACCATCCCCGCTCATCCTGAGCGTAGCCCCGGGGCGCGCAGCGCCCCCGGGGCGGAGTCGAAGGATGAGGGATCACCCGCCGCACGACTCGCCCGTTGACAGTCCCGCCGGTCGGGGTATAACCGCGCCTCGCTGCTGCAGGGCAGGGCGCCTAGCTCAGTGGTAGAGCACCTGCTTGACACGCAGGGGGTCGCTGGTTCGATCCCAGCGGTGCCCAAGTCGAGAACGGGCGGTCGGGACATCCCGGCCGCCCGTTCGCTTTTGGGCGCATCCGCAGCGCGCCCTCGCCGCACGCCGAACGCGCCACCGCCCGGACGGCGTCCGCCCCGGCGCTACGGTCGCCGCCATGAGGATCCCGTTGCTCGTGGCAGTCGCGGTCGTGTCGATGGCGTGCGGTGGCGAGGAGAAGTCGCCCAGGGACTACTCGACGCTCTGGAGCATGGAGGCCGGCGGGCCGTCGTGCCCGACGGCGGACCTCGTCGAGGACTTCGGCGTGTCGTGGCCCACGGACTACGGCACCGTCGCGCTCTTCACGATGCGGCTCTGTCGCTGGGACTGCTCCGAGGGCGAGCTCGTGCTCGCGCGGTTCCTGAGCACGCCGGGCGAGGACGACTGGTGGCTCGAGGGCGTGTCGACGGGGGCGTGCGTGCCGCGAGCGGGCGCGGGCGCGTCGACGGCGGAGCTGGAGCCACGCGCACCGAGCCCGTAGACTCCTGGTATGGCCCCCGCCGAGGCCCCCTGGCGGCGCACGCTGCGCGTCGATCCGGTCCCGATGCTGCTCCGGGCCGCCACGCCCGCCCTCGCGTACTTCACCCGGCGCGACCTCCTCGGCGAACGCCCGGGACCGATCGAGGCGCTCTGGGGCGGGCCCGCGGTCGGGCGGATCCTCCGCAGGCAGAACGCGGACGGCTCGTGGACCTACCCCGGCGGCGACACCCGCATCCGCTCGCGCGAGGACTACGACCAGCTCGAGACGTTCCGGCAGGTCGGCGTGCTGGTCGAGCAGCACGGCCTCACGCGGGAGCACCCGGCCCTGGCCCGGGCCGCGGCGTGCCTCTTCTCGACCCAGGCGCGGGAGGGCGACTTCCGCGGGCTCTATGGCCGTCAGCACGCGACCACCTACACGGGCGCCATCCTCGAGCTCCTCGTGAAGGCGGGCTACGGCGAGGACCCCCGCGCCCGCCGGGCCTTCCGCTGGCTCCTCGCTGGGCGGCAGGACGACGGCGGCTGGGCCATCCCGTTCCGGACCCGCGGGCTCGCGCTGTCGGGCGCCCTCGACGTGCGGCGGTGGCCCGAGCCGCTGCCGCCGGACCGCACGAAGCCGTCCTCGCACCTCGCGACCGGCATGGTGCTGCGCGCGTACGCGGCGCACCCGGCGCGGCGCCGGTCGGAGGAGGCCCGCACCGCGGCGAGGCTGCTCGCGGCCCGGCTCTTCAGGCGCGATGCCTACGGCGACCGGGCCGACCGGAGCTACTGGGACCGGGTCAGCTTCCCGTTCTGGTTCACCGACGTGGTGTCGGCGCTCGACTCGCTGAGCCTGATCGGCGTCGGCGCAGAGGTCCCCGAGGTCCGCGCCGCGCTCGCTCACGTGCGGGAGCTGCAGCGCGCCGACGGGACGTTCGGGTTCCGGTTGATGAAGGGGAAGGACCCGGAGTTGCCGCTG
The DNA here is from genome assembly GCA_047602405.1 of Anaeromyxobacteraceae bacterium. GTDB lineage: Bacteria > Myxococcota > Myxococcia > Myxococcales > Anaeromyxobacteraceae > Anaeromyxobacter. The sequence continues at coordinate 2,030,274 of JASGHJ010000002.1, read as the reverse complement.
TGGGTCTCACTTGCCGTGTGCCGCAGCGTGCGGCGGGTGGCCGAGGTGAGGCCAGGGCCGCCGCGGGGTCAGAAGTGAAACTCGATCTCATTCACTTCCGCGGAGGAAGTCGTGGGGCCGCGCTGACCCACTTTCAGTGAAGGTCCGGGACCGTCCCTCGTCTCCGGGCCGCTGCGCGGCCCTACGCTCGGGACGAACGGAGATTCCGGCTCCGACTCCGGCTCCGACTCCGGCTCCGGCTCCGGCTCCGACTCCGGCTCCGACTCCGGCTCCGACCCCGACTCCGACTCCGGCTCCCTACGACTCCGGCTCCCTACGACTCCGGCTCCCTACGGCTTCGGCCACCTTCCCGCCGCCTTCGCGAGCTTGAGCTGTGCGAGGTCGGCGTCGAGCCCCGCCGCGACGAGGCCGAGGTCGGCGTTCTGGGACGCCGTGGTCGCATCCGCGAGCTCGAGCGCGGTCGCGGCGCCGGCGGCGTGGGCCTTCTCGGCCTGGTCCATCGCCTCGCGGGCCACCTCCGCCTGCTCCCGCGCCTTCGCGAGCGCGGCCCGCGCGCTCGAGAGGTCGAGCGCGGCGCGCCGGACCTCGTCCCGCGTCTTGTTCGCCGTGAGCGCGAGCGCGGCGTCGGCCTCGGCGCTCCGGTGGGCGGCCTCCGAGAATCTCCGCCTCGCGCCGGCCGCCGTCGAAGAGCGACCACTGCAGGCCGAGCATCACGCTCCAGCCCTCGTGCTCGCCGGTGAAGCCGGTGATGCTCGCGTAGCGCCACTGGCCGGAGACGCCCACCGTGGGCAGCACCTTCGACCACGCCTCGAGGCGCTGGCTGCCGGCGAGCTCAGCGGAGGACCGGGCGGCCCTGACCTCGGGGCGGGCCTCGAGGGCGGCGCGCTCGAGCGCCTCGGGCGCGCCGGCGACCTCGGCGGGCACGCCGGGGTGCTCGACGTCGAAGTCCGGGTCACGCACGAGCACGGTCGCGAGCGCGAGCTTCGCGGCGGCGAGCGCGTTGCGGGTCCGGAGGAGCTCCTGCTCGGCGCGGATCCGGTCGGTGCGGGCCTTCGTCTGCGCGAGCTTCGGGGCGGCGCCCTCGTGGACGAGCCGCGCGGCGTCGTCCTCGTGGCGCTGCCAGCTCGCGAGGGCGCGCTCCTGCACGCCCACGGCCTCCTTCAGCGTCGCCGCCCCGTAGTAGAGCTGCGCGACGCCGAGGAGCAGGTCCTGGCGGGTCGCCGCGACCTTCGCCTCGGCCACCTCCCGGGCGAAGCCGGCGGTCCGCACCGCGGCCCACGCCTGCGGCGCGAGGAGCGCCTGCTTCACCTCGGCCTGCACGCCCCACTGCTCCTTCTTCTGGAGCTCGAAGTCCTCCTTCGCGTACGGCACGAGCGCGTACGGCGTCGCGGCGCCGGGGAGCGTCACGCCCGGCGGCAGCGTCGGCGGGTAGTTCGCGCCGACGTTCCGGATCGCGAAGGCGGTCGGGAGCTCGAGGATCACGTCCTCCGAGTTCCACGCGTAGGACGCGCCCGCGGAGACCTGGGGCAACAGGAAGCTCCAGGCCTTCCGGGAGAGGGTCCTCGCCTGCTTGAGGCGCTCGGCGGCCACCCGCAGCTCGAGGCTCTGGCGCGAGGCCTCCGCGAGGGCGGCGTCGAAGGTCAGGACGCCCCTCGTCTCCGCGGCCGCCGGGGCGGCCGCAACGCTCGGGGCTGACGGTTCTGTCTGCAGGATGAGGGCGACGAGGAGCTGGGGCGCGAGGAGCGAGGTCATGGTGTGCTCGGAGCGGGGAGGGGATTGACCACGGGCGAAGGCCCGCCGGCGGCACCGCGGACCCGGAGGGCGGCCACGAGCGCGGCGCTCCAGGCCCCGGCGAGGCCGGCGAGCCAGGCGAGGTGCAGGGCCACGTCGCGGAGCGCGCCGCCGGCCTGGACGATCCGGAGCGCGCGCAGCGCGGGCGTGGCGGGGAACGCGGCGACGGCCGCGCGGACGACGAGCGGCAGCTCGCCCGCGGGCCAGGTGAAGCCGGAGGTCGCGAAGAGCGCCGCCGAGAGGAAGGCGAGGAGGGCGAACGCCTCCATCCGGGTCCGCGCGAGCGGCGCGACGAGGAGGCCCATCGGCACCTGCGCGAGGCCGAAGGCCACGAACACGCCGGCGGCCGCCCACGGGCTCGGCGCCGCCCAGCCCATGAAGGGCAGCAGGCCGAGCGTCGAGAAGGCGATGCCGCCGAGCCAGAACGGCGCGTGCGCGAGCGCGAGCCCCGTGAGCCACCGGCCGGGGCGCGGGCCGGGCCCGAACGGCAGCCCCGCCTCCCGGCGGAGCCCGGCGCTGAACGCGAGCGAGATCAGGATCGCCTGCTGCAGCACGACGAGGAGCACGCCGGGGACGACGTAGCGGCCGTAGGTCATCGCCGGGTTCGCGAGCAGCCGCTCCCCGATCGCGACCGGCGCCGCGCGGCGCGCCGCGGCCTCCGGCGGGAGGCCGACCGCCGACAGCGTGCGGGCGAGGAGCGCCCGGTTCTCGGCGGTGACCGAGGCGACGACCGCCGGGTAGGCGGCGCCCCACGTGAACAGGTTCGCACCGCCGGTCCAGGCGGCCACCTGGGCCGGCTCGCCGCGCTTCACCCGCGCGGAGAGATCCGCGGGCAGCACCACCAGCACCTCGGCCTCGTCGCGCCGGAGCGCGCGCACGCCCTCCTCGAGCGACGCGGGCCGCCCCACGATCGCGAGGTCGGGCGAGGCCTCGAGGTCGAGCGCGAGGCGGCGCGAGAGCGCCGAGCCGTCGAGGTCCACGAGCAGCGCGGGCCGCTCGCGCACCGGCCCCGGCGAGTACACCCAGCCGACCAGCACCGGGTAGAGGAGCGGGATCGCGAGCAGCACGAGGAGGAGGCTCCGCTCGCGGCGGAGGAGGGCGCGCTCGGCGCGGAGCCCCTCGAGGAGCGCGGTCACGCGGGCCTCCGGGCGAGGCGGCCGCGCAGGACGGGCACGGCCGCCGCGGCGGCCACGACGGCGGCGAAGGCGAGCGCCTGCAGCGCGAGCGCGCCGAGGGGCCGGGCGAGGTCGGCGAGCCCGGCCGCCTCGTGCTGGAAGACGCGGACCGCGGCCGCGAACGGGGTGAAGGGCAGGGCGGCGGCGAGCGTGCGCAGCGGCGCGGGCGAGGCGTCGGCGGGCCAGGTGAGGCCCGAGACCATGAGCGAGAGCATCGCGACGAGCACCGTCGACTGGAACCCGAAGAGCGAGCCCGAGGTCACCGCCGCGACGGCGCGGACGAACAGGAGCTCGGCGACCGCGAGCGCGCCGAGCGCGGTGAGGAGGACCGGCAGCGGCGTCGGCATCGGGAGCCCGCCGAGCGGGAGCGCGACGTAGGCGGTGAAGAGCCCGCCCACGACGGCGACGAGCCCCGCCGCGGCGAGCCGGCCGGCGCGCTCGGCGGCGCTCGCCGCCCGGGCCGGCCAGAGCGTCGCCCAGCCGAGCAGCACGAGCAGCAGGTGGACGAAGAACCAGGCGTACACCGGTCCGAGGTACGTCGCGAAGCTCGAGCCCGGGTTGCGGGAGAGCGACTCGGTGACGGTGATCGGGAGCGCGCGCCCCTGCGCCACGGAGGCCGGCGTGCCGAGCTTCTCGAGGAGGGAGAGCTGCGCGCCGGCCGCCGCGGTCGCGAGGACCCGCTGCACCGCCTTCTGCGCCTGCTTGCCGGTGAGGAGGTTGCCGGCGTCGAGCGCGACGACCACCTCGGCCGGGCGCCCGCGCTTCAGGGCCGCGGAGAGCCCGTCGGGCAGCACCACGACGGCGGTCAGCTCGCCGCTCGCGAGCATCGCCCGGGCCTCCTCGAGCGAGGCGGGCCCGTCGTGCACCACCCGGAGGTCGGGCGTCGCGTCGAGCCAGCGCGCCACCGTCCGGGACGGCCCGGTGCCGTCGAGGTCGACGACCGCGACCGGCAGGTCCCGGAGCGCCCCCGCGCGGAAGGCCCCGGCGGTGAGGAGCGTGAACACGACGAAGAGCGCGAGCACGAGCCGGTGGGTGCGCCCGCGCGCGAACGCGACGAGCTGTTCCCTCAGGCCGGCGAGGAGCGGCGTCATGGCCCTAGCTCGCGGCGAGCGTGAGGCGGGCCGTCATGCCGGGGCGCAGGTCGGGCTCGGGCGTCGCCGGGCGGGCCTTCACCTCGAAGGTGCGCAGGTCGAAGCGGCCCTTCTCGCCGGTGGCCCGCCAGGTCGCGAAGTCGCCGAGCGGTGAGATGGAGTAGACGGTCATGGGGACCTTCTTGCGGAGCGCGGGCACCTCGACCTCGAGGGTGGTCCCGACCTTCACGCCGGGCAGGAGGTCCTCGCGGACCGGGAAGGCCGCCCATGCGTCGGCGCGGTCGACGAGCGTGAGGATCGGGTAGCCGGTCGCGGCGAGCTCGCCCTTGTGCACGAGCACCTTCGAGACCTCGCCGGAGATGGGCGCGACCTGCACGCGCTCGGCGCCGTAGGACTGCACCTCGGCGAGGCTGCCCTCACCCTGCTTCACGAGCGCCTCGAGCGCGGCGAGCTCCTCCGCGCGGGCGCCCTTCACGACGAGGTCGTACCGGGCCTGGGCCGCGGCGAGCGTGTCCTGCGCCGCCTTCCAGCGCAGGTCGGCCTCGTCGAAGGCGGCCTGGGTGATCGTGGCGGAGGCGAGGAGGGCCTCGGCGCGGGCGTGGGCCTTGTCGGCGACCTCGGCGGCCTTCCGCGCGGTCTGGAGCGCGCGCTCGGCCTGCAGGCGCTCCTCGGCGCGGGCGCCGTGGCGGGCCTGGTCGAGCCGCGCGCTCGCCGCGGCGACGGCGGCCTTGACCTGCTCGATCTTCGCGCCGACCTCCTGGCTGTCGATGCGGGCGACCGGCTGGCCCGCCTCGACGCGGTCGCCCTCGCGGACGGTCACCTCGGCGACGCGGCCGGGGATCTTGGAGGCGACGTCGATCTCGGTGGCGTCGACGAGGCCGGTGAGGGTCTCGCCCTTCTGGCCGCCGCAGCCGGCGGCGGAGGTCAGCACGAGGAGGAGGGCGAGGGCGGTGGACGTGCGGGGGGTCATGAGCGGGCTCCGATGCCGTCGAGCAGGAGGTGGACGATGAAGTCGAGGACGCGGGCGCGCGCGGCGGGCTCGGCGAGGTCGGCGCCCCACAGCGTCTCGAGGAAGGACCGGTGGTTCTCGAAGCCGACGAGGAGGGCCGTCACGCTGGCGAGGAACATGTCCGGGTCGAGCTCGCGCCGGAGCTCGCCGCGCTCGATGCCGCGCCGGAGCACGGCCACGAGCGGCTCGGTGAGGGTGTGCACGCGGGCCACCAGGATCTTGCGGCCCCGGCGCTCCTTGGAGAGCGCCTCCCAGGAGAGCAGGCGCGCGAAGTCGGGGTGCGCGTCCATGAACTCGAAGAAGCGGCGGACGAAGGTCTCGACCTCGGCGCGCGCGGAGAGGCCCGGATCGAGGCCGGTCACCCGGGCGAGGGCGGAGGCCTGGGCGAGGTGCGTGTCGAGCACCGCGAGGTACAGGCCGTCCTTGTCGCCGAAGTAGGCGTAGATCATCCGCTTGTTCACGCCGGCGCGGTCGGCGATCTCCGTCGACCCGGGCGCCGTCGTAGCCGTGGGCGGAGAACGCGTCGCCGGCGGTCGCGAGGAGCCGCGCCTGGGTCGCCTCGGCGTCGCGGGGGCGGGGCTTCGTGCGGGGGCGCGGGCGCTTCGCCATGTCACCGTCCTCGTAACCGGAGAAGTAACTAGCTGGTTACTTGAGTCGTATAGATCCGCCCGCCCGCGCCGTCAAGCGGCGCGCACCTGCCCGTGCGCTGCATGGCGCAGCGCGGGCGAGAGCTCAGGGACTTCGCCGGGCCCGGGGCGGAGGAGCGCCCCGGGGGCGGCGGGTCAGCGCTGCTGCGCCGCCGCCACCCCGCGCCGGTACGCCTCCTCGTTCATGGGCAGGAGCGCGGCCTTCTTCGGCCCGAGCGCGCCGCGCACGGCGGAGAGGATGGTGTCGTCGGGGAAGAGCCGGGCGGCGCCCTGCAGCGCCCCGAGGGCCACCACGTTCTTCACGGTGAGCTTCCCGATCTCCGCGGGCGATCTGCGTGAGCGGCACTCCCACGAGGCGCACGGAGGGGTGGAGCTTCGGCGCCTCGGCGGTGACGGTCGTGTCGTAGACCACCACGCCGCCCTCGGCCACGTCCGGGCCGAACTTCGCGAGGCTCGGGCCGTTGAAGGCGACGAGCACGTGCGGGTGCGGCGCCGCGGGGGAGAGCACCTCGTCGGCGGCGATGCGCACGTCCGCGTAGGAGGTCCCGCCGCGCGACTCCGGGCCGTAGCTCGGGATGTGCGTCGCGTCGAACCCCTCGCGGATCGCGGCGTGGGCGAGCAGCATGGCGGCGGTCTGCGCGCCGTCCCCGCCGGAGCCGGCGAGCTTCAGGCCGATGTCGGAGCCGAAGGAGGTGACCGGGAACCCGCGGCAGTACCGCTGCGGCGCCTCGGAGACGCCGCCGACGATGGAGAGCACCTCGGCGGGGTCGAACGTCGGGACCGGCCAGGCGGGCCACGGCTCGGGCGTCACGTCCTTCTTCACGCCGAGCGGGAAGACCGGGAGCATGTGCTCCTTCACCCAGGCCTCGGTCTCCGGCGGGGTGAGGCCGAGGTGGGTCGGGCACTCCGCGAGCACCTCGACGAAGGAGAAGCCGACGCCCTCCTTCTGGAGCCGGAGCGCCTTCGTGATGGCCTTCTTGGCGCGGACCCGCTGCTTGTTGTCGAAGAGCGCGACCCGCTCGACGTACACCGGGGCGTCGAGGCCGGCGATGATCTCGGAGATCCGCATCGGCGAGCCCTCGTGCCGGCTGCGGCCCTTGGGGCTCGTGGCGGTCTTCTGGCCCATGAGCGTCGTGGGCGCGATCTGGCCGCCGGTCATCCCGTAGATCGCGTTGTTCACGAAGACGATCGAGAGCGGGATGCCGAGCTGGGCGGCCTGCATGATCTCGGCGAGGCCGATCGAGGCGAGGTCGCCGTCGCCCTGGTAGCTCACCACGATCGCCTCGGGGTTCGAGAGCTTGTGGCCGAGCGCGACGGCCGGGGCGCGGCCGTGGGCGGCCTGCGTGTTCCCGACGTCCATGTAGAAGTACAGGAACACGCTGCAGCCGACCGGCGAGACGGCGACCGTGCGGTCCTGGATGCCGAGCTCCTCGATGGCCTCCGCGAGGTACTTGTGGGCGAGGCCGTGGCCGCAGCCCGGGCAGTAGTGCGTGGAGCGGGCCTTCAGGCCGCGGGCGTGGTCGTGCCGCTCGAACTTCTCGTAGAAGACGGTCACGGCCGCGCTCCCTTCTGCTCCGACGGCACCGGCTTCGACAGGCCGGGCTTTCGCGTGATGCCGAGCACCGCCTCGACGATCTCGGCCTGGGACGGGAGGACGCCGCCCTGGCGGCGCACCCGGCCCCAGGTGAAGGCGGGCGCGACGTCGGCGTGGGAGAGGGCGAGGCGGAGCTCGTCCTCGAGCTGCCCGGCGGAGGCCTCGATCGATGACGAGCTTCTTCACCCGCGGCAGGAGCGGGAGCAGGTGCTTCACCGGGAACGGCCAGAGCGTCTGGGGCCGGAACAGGCCCGGCCTGCACGCCCTTGTCTCGCAGCACCCGCACCGCGCCCTTCGCCATGCGGGCCGGCGTGTTGGCCGCGACGAGGAGGACGTCGGCGTCCTCGCAGCGGTAGAGGTCGGCGCGCTGCTCGGCGTGCGTGATGCGCGGCGTACTTCGCGTCGAGGTGGCGGTTGCGCTCCTCGAGGTCGGTCTCGGCGAGCTCGATGGAGGTGATGACGTTCCGGCGGTGGGCGGCGTCGCCCGGGACCGACCAGCCCGGCAGGCCGGGGCGGGTGAGGTCCTGCGGCAGGTTCACCTTGCCGGTCATCTGGCCGAGGTAGCCGTCGGCGAGGAGGATGACCGGGTTGCGCCAGTGGAAGGCGAGCTCGAAGGCGAGGCGGGTGAAGTCGAGCATCTCCTGCGGCGTCGCCGGCGCGAGCGTGATGGCGTGGGTGTTGCCGTGGCCGAGGCCGCGGCAGCAGAGCTTGATGTCGGCCTGCTCGGGGGCGATGTTGCCGAGGCCCGGGCCGCCGCGCATCACGTTCACGATCACGCCCGGGACCTCGGCGCCGATCATGTACGAGATGCCTTCGAGCATGAGGCTGAAGCCCGGGCTCGAGGTGAAGGTCATGCACGGCTTCCCGGCCCCGCCGGCGCCGTACATCATGTTGATGGCCGCGACCTCGCTCACCGCCTGGACGAACTGGCCCCCGAGCTCGGGCAGGATCTTCGCCATGAGCTCGGCGCCCTCGGTCGAGGGGGTGATGGGGTAGCCGAAGAAGTGCCGGCAGCCGGCGAGCACCGCGCCGATGGCCGAGGCGTGGTTGCCCTTCACGACGAGGGGCTGCGTCTGCGGCATCGCGACCTGCTCGGGCGGCACGTCGGCGGGCGCGGCCGTCTCGTGGCGCGGCACCGCGGGCACCGCCCCGTCGAGCGGGGAGGCGCCGTCGAGCGAGAGGCCGTAGGGCTCGGGGCAGGCCTCGACGCAGAGCCCGCAGCCGTTGCAGCAGGCCGGGTCGAGCGAGACGGGCACGAGGCCGGTCAGCGGGTTGATCGCGTCGCCCATCGCGATCGCGTGGTGCGGGCAGGCTCCGACGCATCGCCCGCACCCCTTGCAGTAATCCGGCTTCACCTCGGGCTTCGGGCGCTCCAGCGAGCGGGACTCCGTGGCCATCTCGTGCCTCCCAGGTGTGCGACGCGGCGTCCTTCTACCACCGCAGGTCAGCGCGGGTCACGGCCCGAAGCTGCGTCGGCGTGACGCAGAGAGTGAGCGTTTCCGGGGGCGCAAATCCCGCACCCCCCTCCAGTCGAATCGCGAGGTTCGACGGCCATGCGAGGACGTACCCGGTCGACCTACCGCCCGGAGCCGGGTTAGAAAGACGACCATGTCCGATCAGGTCCAGATCACGCTCCCCGACGGCTCCCAGAAGAGCGCGCCCCGGGGCCAGACCATCCACGAGTTCGTCAAGACCGCCATCGGCGCCGGCCTCGCCAAGGCGGCGTACGTCGCGAAGCTCGACGGGCAGGCGGTCGACCTCGCCCGCCCGCTCGACCGCGACGCGAAGCTCGAGGTCGTCACGACGAAGAACCCGGAGGCGCTCGAGGTCGCGCGCCACGACGCGGCGCACGTGCTCGCGAGCGTGGTGCAGCGGCTCTACCCGGGCACGCAGGTCACCATCGGCCCCTCGATCGAGGACGGCTTCTACTACGACTTCGCCCGGCCGACGCCCTTCACTCCCGAGGACCTCGAGAAGATCGAGAAGGGCATCGCCGAGGAGATCGCCGCCGATCACCCGTTCGTCCGCGAGGAGATCGCGATGGACGAGGCGATCAAGCTCTTCGAGGGGATGGGCGAGAAGTACAAGGTCGAGATCGTGAAGGACATCGCCGCGAAGGGCGCGAAGACCCTCACGCTCTACAGGCACGGCGGCTGGACCGACTTCTGCCTCGGGCCCCACGGGCCGTCGACCGGCAGGATTGGCGTCGTGAAGCTCCTCAACGTCGCCGGCGCCTACTGGCGCGGCGACGCGAAGAACGCGATGCTCCAGCGCATCTACGGCACCGCCTTCTTCGACAAGAAGGCGCTCGACGCGCACCTCACGAAGCTCGAGGAGGTGAGGAAGCGCGACCACCGCAAGCTCGGCCCCGCGCTCGGGCTCTTCGCGTTCCACGAGGTCGCGCCCGGCTCGGCCTTCTGGCTGAAGAACGGGACCACGCTCTACAACACCCTCGTCGACGCGATGCGCCGCCTCGTGAAGAAGAACGGCTACGACGAGGTGAAGACGCCGCTCCTCTTCAACAAGAAGCTCTGGGAGCAGTCCGGCCACTGGGGCGTCTACCGCGAGAACATGTTCCTCGTCTTCGACAAGGAGGCCGACCCGGACCTCCCGATCGAGGAGCGGCTCAACATGAGCCTGAAGCCGATGAACTGCCCCTCGCACCACCTGCTCTACCGGATGGGCAAGCGCAGCTACCGCGAGCTGCCCATCCGCTACTTCACGGTGGACGTCTTGCACCGCAACGAGCTCTCCGGCTCGCTCGGCGGCCTCACCCGCGTCCGCCAGTTCGCGCAGGACGACGCGCACGTCTACCTCGCCGAGTCGCAGATCGCCGACGAGGTCGACCGCATGGTCGGCCTGATGAAGACGGTCTACGGCGCGTTCGGGCTCGAGTTCTCGCTCAAGTTCTCGACCCGGCCGAAGCCGGAGGAGCGCATCGGCGACGACGCGCTCTGGGACCGCGCCGAGGGCGCGCTCCGCCAGGCGCTCGAGAAGATCGGCCTGCCCTGGGAGCTCAACCCGGGCGACGGCGCGTTCTACGGTCCGAAGATCGACTTCGTGGTGACCGACTCGCTCGGCCGCCAGTGGCAGACCTGCACCATCCAGCTCGACTACGCGGCGCCGGAGCGCTTCGACCTCACCTACGTCGGCGACGACAACAAGGAGCACCGGCCGGTGGTCATCCACCGCGCCGTCTACGGCTCCTTCGAGCGCTTCATCGCGATCCTCACCGAGCACTACGCGGGCGCGTTCCCGTCCTGGCTCTCGCCGGTGCAGGCCCGCATCCTCACGGTCTCGGAGAAGTTCGAGGCGTGGGCGAAGGAGGCCCACGAGCGGCTCGGCGCCGCCGGCTGGCGGGTCGAGCTCGACGTGTCGAACGACAAGCTCGGCGCCAAGATCCGCAACGCCGAGCTCGCCAAGATCCCGTTCGCCCTCATCGTGGGCGAGAAGGAGGTCGAGGCGAAGGGCGTCGCGCCCCGCCGCCGTGGCGGGCAGGATTTGAAGACGATGGCGCTCGAGGACTTCCAGGCGCTCCTCGTGAAGGAGGCGACGCCGCCATATTGAGTTGCCGGGGGGCCGTCCCTCGACCCCGGCCCGCTTCGCGGGCCTACGCTCGGGATGAACGAGCCCCCCGCCCCATGAGCGGAGCTCATGGGGCCCCACCCCCGGATCAGCTCCGCCCGGCCGCAGCCTGCGGCTGCGGCGGGGGCTTCGCTGGGGGGCGGGCCGGCGACGGCGGCGTTTCGCCGCAGGTTCCTGCACCCCGTTCCCGGGACAACGGGTCCACTCTTAGTGTGAGATCGTAGCGCCCCGATGATCGCGGCCCGCGTCCTCCTCCTCACGCTCGTGCTCCTCGACGCGGCGGCTGCCCGCGCCGACATCGTGCAGGAGTCGCGCAAGGTCCCCACCGCGGCGCTCGACGTCGCGGTGGAGCGCCACGTGCTCGCGAACGGGCTCGTCGTCCTGCTCGCGCCGGATCCCACCGCCTCGAGCGTGGCGGTGTGGCTCACGTTCCGCGCCGGCGCCGCGCACGTGCCCGCGGGGAGGAGCGGGCTCGCCCACCTCCTCGAGCACGTGGTGGCGACCGGCCGCACGCCCGCGACCGACTACGCCGGCATGGCCGACGCGCGGCGCGCCCGGTACTTCAACGCCTCCACGAGCGCCGACGACCTCGCGTTCGAGTGCGTGCTGCCGCCCGAGGAGCTGCCCTTCGCGCTCTGGATGCAGGCCGACCGGCTCCGGCGGATCCCGGAGCTCGTCACGCCGGAGGAGGTGGAGCGCAGCCGGCGCATCGTGCTCGAGGAGCGCGCGCTCGGCGTCGTCGATCGGCCCTACGGGCTCGTGGACGAGCAGGTGTCCCGCCGGCTCTACGGCGCCCGCCACCCGCTCGAGCGCGGCGTCCTCGGCGCTCCGGAGGAGCTGGGGCGGCTGACCGCGGCCGAGCTCCTCACCTTCGCGGCGGGACACCTCGTCCCCGCGAACGGCGTGCTCGTCGTGGCCGGCCGCTTCGACCCGGCCACGGCGCTGCGGCTCGCCAACGACGGGCTGGGGCGCCTCCCCGCCGGCGTCCGCGCCGTGCCGCCCCGGTTCTCGCCCGCGCCGCAGGAGGGCTCCGTCGACCAGCGCGCCGAGCCGCTCTCCCGCGAGCCGCGCGTCTCGCTTGCGTGGCGCTTCCAGGACGTGCCGCCGGACCAGGCGGACGCGCTCCGGGTCGGGGCGATCATGCTCACCTTCCTCACCGACGGCGCCTGGGGCATGCGGCTGAGTGCCGGCCTCGAGGAGCACGAGGGCGAGAGCACCTTCCTCGTGAACCTCACGGTGCCTTACGAGGAGCCGTCGCGGGTCGTGCACGACGACGCGGCCGGCTTCCTGCGGATGCTGACGCACAAGGAGATCCCGCTCGAGCTGCAGATCGCCGGGAACCTCTCGCTCGACCGCTCGAGCATGTTCGCGCTCGACTCCGTCGCGGAGCGGGCGCAGCTCCTCTCCCGGCTCGAGCTGTGGCGTGGCGCCGGCGACCGCGTGGGGGCCACCCTCGCGCGCCGCTGGGACCTGGAGGGCGGGGTGGTGCGGGACGTCGCGAGGCAGTACCTCCGCCGCCCGCCGCAGGTCGTGCACGCGCGGCCCACCCGCCCGCGACCCGCCAGGGCGGAGCGCGAATGAGCATCCGGGGCCTCCCCGTCCTCGTGCTCGCGGCGACGGCGGCGTGCGCCGCCGCGCCGCCCGTCGTCGCCACGAAGCAGGCCTGGAGCACACCGTCGCGGGCGGAGCCCCCGGCGGCGCGACCGGGACCCGCGAGGCTCCCGCCTCCCGCGGAGGGCCCGCTGCGGACCACGCCGCCGCCGGCGCTCGCCCGGACCTCCGCGCAGGAGCCGCGCGTCACCGAGGCGATGCTCCCGGAGGGCCTCCGCGTCGTGGTGGTCGAGCACCACCGACGGCCGATCGCCTCCGTCCGGCTCGTGCTCGCCCGCGGCGCGCGGTCCGACCCGCCCGGCGAGGCCGGCGCGACCTGGCTGGCGGCGAACCTGGCCACCGACTTCCGCGAGGAGGACGCCCGGGGCGAGCGCGAGTACGGGGAGAAGTCGCTGCGCCGCCGCCTCGTCGACATGGGCGCGGCAGGCGGGGCGGTGGTGACCGCGGACGGGGCGATCCTCGCGGTGGACGGGTACGCGGCGGACCTCGGACCGGTGCTGGACCTCCTCGGCGAGGCCGTGATCTCGCCCCCATGCGGCGCCGAGAGCTTCAAGGGCCGCCGCGACGCGCTGCTCGACGCGGTGGAGGACGTCGAATCGGGCGACCCCGAGGCGCTGGAGCGCGTCGTGGTGGAGTCCGCGTTCGGGGCCGGCCACCCCTACGCCCGGCCGGCCCGCGGGACCCGGCGAAGCCTCGAGCCCTTCGGGCAGGAGCAGGCCGTGGCGCGCCAGCGGGAGCTCTTCGTGCCGAAGGGCGCGACGCTCCTCGTCGTCGGCGACGTGAAGCCCGACGCGGCGATCGCCGCGGCCCGCAAGGCCTTCCGGCGCTGGGCGCGGGAGGCCGCGGAGCCCGAGCTCGCCTCGCCGCCACCCGCCCGGCCCTCGCCCGCGCGGAGCGTCGCCTACCTGCGCCGGGCGCCCGCGAGCACGCTCGTGGTCTGCGCCACGCGCCCGCTCGCGGACGTGCGGCAGCCCGACGCCGCGCTCGAGCTGTTCGGGGCCTTGCTCGGTGGGAGCTTCTCCTCCCGGCTCTCCGAGGTGCTCCGCGAGCAGCACCAGCTCACGTACGGGGTGACCGCCGAGCTCGTGCTGCGCCGGTACGCCCGGGCGCTCGTGGTCTGCGCGCCGCTCGCGGCGACGCGCGCCGAGGAGGGCGTGCGGCTCCTCCGGCAGGCGCTGGAGGGCCTCCGCGCCGCACCGCCCTCCGTGGTCGAGCTCGACCGCGCGCGCGCCGTCGTCTCCGCGAGGCTCGAGACCGCGAACGAGGACGTGGAGCGCTCCACCGGCACCTGGCTCGACGCGGTCCTGCGCGGCCAGGGCCGTCCCCGGCTCGCCGAGGAGCGCGCGGCCGTGGCGCAGGTGACCCCCGCCGACCTCCAGGCGATCGCCCGGATCGCGCTCGATCCCGCCACCCTGCGCTGGGTGGTGTCGGGAGAGCCGGGCCCCGCGAACCTCGCTGCCCGGGCCGTCCAGCTCGGGCCCCTCGTCCCTTACGCGCCGCGCGACTGAGCCGCCGCGGCTCAGATCGACAGCCCGACGTCGCCCTCGAGCACCCTGGTCTCGAGGCGCGGGCGCTCGCCGCTCTTCCAGAGCGGGGCGGTGAGCGCCACCCGGTAACGGATCGGCCCGCCGTCGGGCGTCTCGCTCCGGGCGATCGGGCGCGGGATGCAGACGAACTCGGTGCGCAGCTCGCCGGCCGAGGCGCGGACCTTCGCGTAACCGTGGCCGCCGAGGTCCACGAACTCGAGGTGCGGCGCGAGCTCGGGGTTCGACAGCGCCCGCGCGCGCTCGAGGTCGAAGCTCCGCGCGTACTCGAGGCAGGCACGGACGCCGTGGCGCAGCAGCATGTTGAAGGTCCAGGCCGGCTTCGCGCCGTCCTTCCTGTCCGCGAGGAACAGCGCGCGCAGCGGCGCGTCCTTCGGGAGGCGGTGCTCCTGGGCCTCCATGGTGCCCGGGCTCGTGAGCGACCCGCCCACGAAGGAGAGGCCGACCGGCTCGAACTTGCCGGGCGGGAGGTCCGAGGCCGCGTACCCGGCCCAGAAGCTGTGCCGGTCGCCCGAGACGATGGCGAAGCCGGTGATCTTCGCGTCGCGCACGTGCCCGAAGAGCTCGGCGCGCTCGGCCCAGGCGGTGGCGAAGTCGGGGGCGCCCACGAAGGCGTAGGCGCCGGGAGGCCACGGCTCCTTCGTGAGCCCCGGGGGCAGGTTCTGCGGATCGGCGCGCTTGTCGAGCGCGCCCAGGGAGTTGCCCCGAATCTTCCACGTCGCGGTCGAGCGCCGGAGCTGGTCCTTGAACCACGCCTTCTGCTCGGCCCCGAGGATCGTCTGCGGCGGCGCGCTCCGCTGCGGGTTCGGCACGTGCGCGTCGTTGAAGCGGATCTCCGCGGGCGGGTGGCCGCCGTCGAAGGCGCGCCCGCCGTCGAGGACCCGCATCTCGTGCTCGGGGAACATCTCCTCGTACTCCTCGCCGCCGAGCTTCCCGAGGGACGGATTCGGAGAAGGGATCCGCGCTCCGGTAGCTGCGCTGATCGGTGAGGAGGAGGTCGACGTGCCGGCCGAACCGCAGGGCCCGGTAGACCCGGAGGCTGTGGATGGCCGTGAGGTTGTTGGGCTCGGTCCCGAGGCCGTCGGCGTCGAACTCGACGACCGGGACGTCCTTCACGGCAGGTGGATCGAAGCGCTCGAGCGGCCGGCCCGCTCGCGAGACGCGCGCGGGGAGGTACTCGAACCACGCCTGGTTCGCCGCGACCTTGATGCTCTGGCCCGGCCGCTCGAACGGCCCCGCCTTCAAGTTGCTCTGCCAGCCTTGCCACGAGAACTCGTGGTTGTCCCAGATGGCGACGAACGGCCAGCGCGCGCGCGCGTCCTGGAGGTCGGGGTCGGCGAGGTAGCCGCGGTAGATGGCCCGGTAGCCCTCGAGGGTCAGCGGGATGTGGAAGTTGCCGACCTTGTGGCCGTCCGGGATGCGCGCGACCTCGTAGATCGTGCGGTCGAAGCGGGTCTTCGCCTCGTCCGGATACTCGACCACCTCGTAGATGAAGTCGCCGAGGTGCAGGACGAAGTCGAGGCGTTCGCCGGCGGGCGCGCGCTCGTCCTCGAAGATCATCCGGCGGTAGGCGTTGAGCTTGCCCTCGTTCAGGTCCTGGCAGCTCACGAAGGCGAAGTTCACCGTGCGCGGATCGTCCGGCGAGGGCGCGGTGATCGTGCGGCCGACCCGGCTGCCGTTCCCGTCGGCGTCGGCGAACCGGTACCAGTAGGTGTGCGCCGGCCGGAGGCCGCCGACCAGCACGCGCGCCGTCCAGTCGGAGGCGCTCGTGACCGGGGCCTTCGCGCGCGCGATGACCCGGCGGAAGGCCTCGTCCTCCGCCACCTCGACGCTCAGGACGTGGCGGGCGCCGTCCGCGAACGGGCGCCTCGTCCAGAGGAGGACGCTGTGCGGGTCGGGATCGCCGGACGCGACCCCTTGAGGATACAGCTCGCGCCGCTCCTGCCAGGGCACGCGGGCGCCCTTGGCCGATCCGGCCCATGCGAGTGAGGCGCCCATCGCTGCTGCAGCCTTGAGGAAGGACCGGCGGCCGATCGTCATCGCGTCACCCCGTCGAAGTGATGCGGCGCGGGCGCGGGTGTGACGGATCGCCTCCCTACGGGCCGGCGCGTGCTCCCCCGGGCGGCCGGTCGAGAATCTCCCGCACCTTCCGCACGAGCACCGCGGGCTGGACCGGCTTCATGACGAGCTCGATCCCTTCCTCGGACACGCCCCGGCTCTGGATGAAGTCCGCGGTGTACCCGCTCGCGTAGAGGACCTTCACCCCGGGCCTCAGCCGGGAGATCTCGGCGAAGGCCTCCCTGCCGTTCTTGCGCGGCATGATCACGTCCAGGAGGACCAGTGCGATCGCGTCCATGGCGGCGGAGAACTTGTCGACGGCGTCCTGCCCGTCGACCGCCTGGATCACGGTGTAGCCCTGACGGCGGAGGAGGGACACCACGAAGGCCCGCACGTCCGGGTCGTCCTCGGCGAGCAGGACGGTCTCGGTGCCTCCCCGCGCGGGAACGAGCTCGGGCTGCGGCTCCCGGGCCCGCAGCGGCGCCTTGTCGTGGAGCGGGAAGGAGACCCGGACGGTCGTGCCCTGCCCGGGCTCGCTGTAGACGTGGATGGTGCCCTGGTGCTGGTTGACGATCCCGTAGACGATCGCCATGCCGAGGCCGGTCCCCTTGCCGACCTCCTTGGTCGTGAAGAAGGGCTCGAAGATCTTCTTCCGGGTCTCGGCGTCCATGCCGCAGCCATCGTCGGAGACGGTCACGACCGCGTGCCGGCCCGGCGCTGCCTGGCCCGGGACGCGCTCCGCCGAGTCCTCGACGACCTGCAGGGCGGTCTCGATGCAGATCCGGCCGCCCCGGGGCATCGCGTCCCGGGCGTTGGTCACGAGGTTGACCAGCACCTGCTCGATCTGGCCTCGATCGCCGTGGATGAGGAGCCGGTCCGGCGAGGGGCGCGTGACGAACTCGATGTCCTCGCCGATGGTCCGCGCCAGGAGCCGCTCCAGCCCGGCGATGAGCTCGTCGAGATCCACCGGCGCGAAGGTGAGCACCTGGCGGCGACCGAAGGCGAGCAGGCCCCTCGTGAGCTGGGCGGCCTTCTCCGCGGCCGAGAGGATGTTGTCGACGTCCTCCCGCTGCTCCGCGGTCAGCGCCTCGTCCACCTGCATGAGGCCGGCGTGGCCGCTGATGACCTGGAGGATGTTGTTGAAGTCGTGGGCCACGCCGCCGGCCAGCCGCCCCACCGCCTCCATCTTCTGCGCGTGGCGGAGCTGCTCCTCGAGCTTCGTGCGCTCCTCGAGCATCCTCCGCAGCTTGATCGAACCGTAGCTCAGCGCGGAGATCATGCTCGTGAGCTTGGCGTAGAACTGCATCCCGGCGTTGGCCTGGGCCCGGCTGAACCGGGGCGTCCGGGCGAGGGCCGCGAGGTAGGCGTCCTCGTCGAAGCCGTGGCGCCGGGCCTGTTCGCGGAACACGGCCTCGTCCGGAGGATCGTCCTCGTAGAAGAACTGGCCGATGAAGACGTTGCCCACGTGGCGCCCGCCGACCTCGAGCGGCGTGACCATGTCCCACATGTTGTTCTTGCAGCGGTAGTGCTTGAACGTCCCCACCGGCACGCCGCGGGTCAGGGCGGTGTCGCTCTCCAGGCAGTTCCGCAGCGTCGCGGGATGGCACCGGTGGAACCTGGTGCAGATGTCCTGCCAGCCGACCGCGACCAGGACCTTCCCGGAGACGTCCAGCACCGCCCCCAGCATGCCGGTCAGGCGGTAGAAGTCGTCCAGCATGGAGCGGAGCAGCGGCGCGTCGATGATCTCCTCGAGCGCGAGCTCGCCGATGTCGCCCTCCGCGGGGCCCTCGAGGTCTCGGACGTGATCATCCATGGCGGTGCGGCGCCGCGGTCTCGTCGATCTTCGTGCCCGGCTCGCGAGGGTGTCAAGGCGCGGCGCCGCCATGGCCCCGTCGCCTCGACCGGCCTTGACGCTGGGGTCGGGTGGGTTGCGTCGCGCCGCGTCGTGGTTGTCTGATGAGACCCATGCGCAGTCACCGGCCCGCCCTCGCGCTCCTCGCGCTCCTCGCCGCGTGCGGAGGCGGCGGCGCGACCCGGCAGACCGTGGAGCCTCCGCTCCCGATCGACGAGGCGCTCGCGCTCGCGCCCCACGTCGTGCGGGTGGACGAGGCCGAGACGCCCGAGCCCGGGTACCGGCTCTTCCTCCTCCAGCTCGAGCAGCCGATCGACCACGCCAATCCGGCGAGCCCGACCTTCCAGCAGTTCGCGGCGCTCCTCTTCAAGGATCGCGCGCTCCCCGTCGTGTTCGGCACGAACGGCTACGGCGCGAGCCGCAACCCGGGCCGGGCCGAGCTGACGGCGCTCCTCGGCGCGAACCAGCTCACGGTCGAGCACCGCTTCTTCTCGCCGTCGCGGCCCGACCCGGCGGACTGGTCGAGGCTCGACATCGAGCAGGCCGCCGCCGACCACCACCGCATCGTGCAGGCGCTGCGGCCGGTGCTGGGGGAGGGGAGGTGGCTCTCGGTCGGCGCCTCGAAGGGCGGGATGACGGCGGTCTACCACCGGCGCTTCTGGCCGGGCGACGTGGACGGCACGGTCGCCTACGTCGCGCCTCAGTCGTTCTCGACGTCCGACGCCGCCTACGTACCGTTCGTGGACGCGATCGGCGGCGCCGGCACCGCGGCGTGCCGCGAGCAGCTGCGCGCGTTCCAGCGGACGCTGCTTTCGCGCCGCGCGGAGGTCCAGCCGCTCTTCGAGCAGGCCGCCGCGCAGCAGGGCGACGGGTACACGCTGCTCGGCCCCGACCGCGCCTTCGAGTACGCGACCGTCGAGCTGCCGTTCGCCTTCTGGCAGTACGGGTCGGCGGCGAACTGCGCCGCCATCCCGCCGGTCGACGCCTCCGCCTCGTCGCTCTTCGCTTTCATGGACGCCGTGCTCGGGGTGCTGGACTGGGTCGGCGACTCCGCGCTCACCTACTTCGCGCCCTACTACCAGCAGTCGGCGACCCAGCTCGGCGGGCCCGCCTACCGGCAGGACCACCTCCTCGATCTGCTCCCGGGCGGCGTTCCCACGAACGACGTGCCGGGGGTCTACCCGCCGGCGGCGGACAAGCCCTGGGACCCGGCGGCGATGCCCGACGTCGACGACTGGGTGAAGGCCCACGGCGAGCGGCTGATGTTCGTCTACGGCGAGCGCGATCCGTGGTCGGCGCAGCCGTTCCAGCCGAACGCCGCCCTCGACGGCCACCGGTACGTCGTCGCGGGCGCGAACCACGGCGCGAGCCTCTCGCGGCTCTCCCTGACCGATGCCGCGGCGCACGCCGAGGCGACGGCCGCGCTCGCGCGCTGGGCCGGGCTCCCCGCCGGCGCGCTCACGATCGCGGGGCCCGTCGACTTCGACGCGCGGGTGCTCCTCTGGGGGGAGCGCGGCATGCCCACGGCACGCTGATCCGCGGCGGCAGGCTGTCGCACCCGCTCCCGCTGACGGCCGTGAAGCTGCGGTCGTGGACACGGCCCCGCGGGCGTGCTTCCGTCGAGGTCCTCGGCGAGCGCCGCGTCGGCACGTCGCGCGGGAGGGATCATGCGCACCCCATCGACTCCGGCGGGAGGGGCGCTCCGGCTGTTCACGACCCTCGTGCTCCTCGCCGCCGTCCTGCGGACGGACGCAGCCGCGGCGCCGCCCAGCGCGACGCCTGCGCACCTCGTCCCGCAGGTCCTGCTCCTCGCCCCGGAGCCGGTGCGCGTGGCCTGGCCGGCAGCGGGCGAGCGCATCAGCGCGCCCGTCTCCCGCAAGGCCGTGGTCCCCGGGCAGGGGATCGCGATCGCCCTCGTCGCGGAGGGGGAGGGACGCGACGCGCTCCTGCAGGGCTGCAGGCTCACGTACCGCATCGCCGGAGCCGGCGGCGAGACGAAGGTCGGCCCGCTGCGTCCCGAGGCCGTGAGAAAGGTCAGGTCGGAAGGCGCGCACCAGCTGGTTCACCTGCTCGGCGCCGCGGGCGTTCCCGAGGCCGAGCGCCGGAGGATCGACGATGCGGTCACGCCCGTGAGCGTCGCCGCGGTCGTGCCGCGCTGGATCGCGCCGGAGGTGACCGGCCGCACGGAGGTGACGGTCGAGGGCGAGGCGACGCTCCCGGATGGCCGGCGGGTCGCGCTCGCCCCCGCCCGGCTCGTGGTGGAGCCCTGGGCCGTCGCCGCCGCGACGCCACCATTCCAGGACGGTGCCTCGCTGCAGGCGTGGATGGGCGGCTATGCGGCGGCGCCGGAGCCGCAGCACCTCGGGGCGGCGCTCCGGCTCGCGGCGCGGATGGCGAAGGATCCCTTCACGGTGGTCGGGGTCCCATCCCACGCGATCGAGGCCGCGCCGCCCGGGGTCGTGGCGTCGATCGTCGCCGCGCTGAAGGGCGAGGAGGAGCCGTCCCGCGCGCTGGGCGCGATCGCGCTCCGCTGGGCGCACCGGGACGGCTCCGCGCTCGCGGGCTCCCTCTCGCCGGAGTGGCGCACGCGGATCGAGGCCTTCCCGGCGCGCCCGGTTGGCTACGCGCTCGACCCGGCACCGGCGAGCCTGAACGCGACGACCCAGCGGATGGACCTCCTGTGGGCGGAGCTCATGGCCACGGGGCGCCCGGAGCCAGTCCGTGCGATCGTGGATCTCCTGCGCTTCCGGGACGACTACGGCGTCCTCGTGAAGGCCCGGGAGACGCCCGATCAGGACAAGCCGCTGACTCCGGAGCTCGCGCGCGCCGTCCTCTACGTCACCGCGGGGTGGTCGCTCTCGTCGTTCACCCGCACCTCGCCGATCGTCGCCGACTACGTGGCCCGGTGGCAGGAGGACGAGGCGGTGCCGCCCGTGCTGCGGGAGGAGCTCCGGCGGCTGCTCGTGAACGAGGCGTTCCGGCGCCCGGACGGTGGCCGCTGACGGCGGCGGCGGTGGGCGCTCCTCCTCCGGGGGAGCGCGGCGCACCGAGGGTCACGGATCCGCCCCGGCGGCCGGCCGAGCAGGGCCTCCGCCTTGACGGACGCGGAGCCAGCCGATAGGCTGCCCCTCCGTGTCTTTCGTAACGCGCGACATTCGACTTCTTACCCCGGCGGGAGAGGCTCCCCGGCCGGTCTGACCGCGCCGCGCCCTCTCCCGCCGAACCCGGCCGGAGAGGCGCCCTCGACAAGGCGAGCACGCTCCTCCGGCCCCCGCAGAACGGAGCCGAGGTAACGCCATGTCGAACCCCATGAAGCAGGACGAGCCGCAGCAGCGACCCGCCGAGCGGGTGGTGATCTTCGACACCACGCTCCGTGACGGGGAGCAGTCCCCCGGCGCGTCGATGAACCTCTCCCAGAAGGTCCAGGTCGCGAAGGCGCTCCGGGACCTCGGCGTGGACGTCATCGAGGCCGGCTTCGCCGCCGCCTCGCCGGGCGACCTCGAGGCCATCCGCGCCGTGGGGCGCGAGGTCGAGGGGCCGATCGTCACGAGCCTCGCGCGGTGCGCGAAGGGCGACATCGACGCGGCCTGGAAGGCGCTCGAGGACGCCCCCCGCCGCCGCTGCCACGTGTTCCTCGCGACCTCCCCCATCCACCGCGACTTCAAGCTGAAGCTCGCGAAGGAGGAGATCGTGAAGCGGGCGGTCGACGGCGTGACCATGGCCCGCGAGAGGTTCGACGACGTGGAGTTCTCGCCCGAGGACGCCGCCCGCACCGAGCTCGAGTTCCTCGCGGAGGTGGTCGAGCGGGCCATCGCCGCCGGCGCCACCACCGTGAACATCCCCGACACGGTCGGCTACGCGCTGCCGGCGACCTACGCCGAGACCATCCGCTACCTGAAGAAGCACGTCAGGAACATCGAGAAGGCGGTCATCTCGGTGCACTGCCACAACGACCTCGGCCTCGCGGTCGCGAACAGCCTCGCCGGCGTGCTGGAGGGCGCCCGCCAGGTCGAGTGCACCATCAACGGCATCGGCGAGCGCGCCGGCAACGCCTCCCTCGAGGAGATCGTCATGGCGATGAAGACCCGCCAGGACGTCCTCGGGGTGAAGACCGGGATCAAGACCGAGCGGCTCTACCCCGCGAGCCGGCTCGTCGCGCAGGTGACCGGCCTGCACGTGCAGCGCAACAAGGCCATCGTCGGCCAGAACGCCTTCGCGCACGAGGCGGGCATCCACCAGCACGGCATGCTCACCCACCGCGAGACCTACGAGATCATGCGGCCCGAGGAGGTCGGCTTCGCGCGGACCACGCTCGTGCTCGGCAAGCACTCCGGGCGCCACGCGCTGAAGGAGCGGCTCGAGGCGCTGGGCTACCCGCTCGACGACAAGGGGCTCGACCGCGTCTTCGCCGAGTTCAAGGCGCTCGCCGACAAGAAGAAGGAGATCTACGACGCCGACCTCGAGGCCATCGTGATCCACGGCCAGATCCTGGCCGTGGGCAGCCGGGCCTTCGAGCTCGAGGCGCTCTCGACCACCTCCGGCACCGGCACGCTGCCGGTCGCCTCGATCTCCCTGCGCACCGCGGCGGGTGAGCTCCTGCGCGACGTCGGCACCGGGGACGGGCCGGTCGACGCCGTGTACCGCGCCATCGAGAAGATCACCGGCGTCGAGGTGAAGCTTCGCGAGTACGAGATCGTGAGCGTCACGACCGGCGAGGACGCGCAGGGCGAGGTGACGATCGAGGTCGAGCACCCGACCGGCGTGTACCGCGGCCGGGCGGTCTCGACCGACATCATCGAGGGGAGCGCCCGGGCGTTCCTCGACGTCGTGAATCGCATCGTGCTCCGCACGGCCCCCCGGGCCGAGGTGGCGCGCGCCATGGGGACGGTCTAGATGACCACGAAGCCGCGCACGCTGTTCGAGAAGGTGTGGGACGCCCACGTCGTCGTCCCGGAGACCCCGGAGACCCCGGCGGTGCTCTACGTCGACCTCCACCTCGTGCACGAGGTGACGAGCCCGCAGGCGTTCACGCTGCTCCGCGAGCGGGGCCTGAAGGTCCGCCGCCCCGAGCGCACGCTCGCCACGATGGACCACTCGATCCCGACGCTGCCGCCCGGGCCGGACGGGAAGTGGCCGTTCATCGACGCGCAGGCGGAGGCGCAGGTCCGCATGCTCGAGCGGAACGCGAAGGACTTCGGCGTCGAGCTGCACGGCCTCGGCGACGCGGCCCAGGGCGTCGTGCACGTGTTCGCGCCGGAGCAGGGGGCCACCCAGCCCGGCATGACGGTGGTCTGCGGCGACAGCCACACCGCGACGCACGGCGCGTTCGGCGCGCTCGCGTTCGGCATCGGCACCTCCGAGGTCGGGCACGTGCTCGCGACGCAGAGCCTGCTGCAGCGCCGCCCCCGCACCCTCGAGATCCGGGTGGACGGGGCGCTCGCCCCGGGCGTGTCGGCGAAGGACGTGATCCTCGCGATCATCGCGAAGATCGGCGTCGGGGGCGGCACCGGCCACGTCATCGAGTACACCGGCGCCGCCATCCGCGCGCTCTCGATGGAGGCGCGGATGACCCTCTGCAACATGTCGATCGAGGGCGGCGCCCGCGCCGGCATGGTCGCGCCGGACGACGTGACCTTCCGGTGGCTCGAGGGGCGGCCCCGGACGCCGAAGGGCGCCGCGTGGGACGCGGCCGTGGCCCGCTGGCGCGCGCTCCCCACCGACGCCGGCGCGGCCTTCGACCGGACCGTCACGCTCGACGGCTCGGCCATCGAGCCGATGATCACCTTCGGCACGAACCCGGCGCAGGGCATCGGCATCTCCGGCCGCGTGCCCGATCCCGCCGCCGAGCGCGACGCGGCCTCCCGCGCGACGCTCGAGGCCGCGCTCCGCTACATGGGGCTCGAGCCGAACCAGGCCATCCTGGGCCGCAAGGTCGACGCCGTGTTCGTGGGCTCCTGCACGAACGGCCGGCTCGAGGACCTCCGCGCCGCCGCGGCGGTGCTGAAGGGGCGCAAGGTGAAGATCCGCACGCTGGTCGTCCCCGGCTCCCGCGCGGTGCAGCGGGCCGCCGAGGCCGAGGGGCTGCACGAGATCGTGAGGGCCGCGGGCGCCGAGTGGCGCGAGCCGGGCTGCTCGATGTGCATCGCCATGAACGGCGACGACCTCAGGCCCGGGCAGACCTGCGTCTCGACGTCCAACCGCAACTTCGAGGGGCGGCAGGGGCCGGGCGGGCGGACGCTGCTCGCGAGCCCGCTGACCGCCGCGGCGGCCGCCGTCGAGGGCGCCGTCGCGGATCCCCGTCGCATCCTGGAGAACCGCTAGATGGAGCCGCTCAAGATCATCGAATCGACGACGGTCGTGCTCCCGCGCGAGAACGTGGACACCGACCAGATCATCCCGGCGCGCTTCCTCAAGACCACCGACAAGAAGGGGCTCGGCAAGGTCCTCTTCAGCGACTGGCGCTACGACGCGTCCGGCGCGCCGCGGCCCGAGTTCGTGCTCAACACGAGGGCCGCCGAGGGGTGCCGGGTGCTGGTGGCCGGCGACAACTTCGGCTGCGGCTCGTCCCGCGAGCACGCCCCCTGGGCGCTCGTGGACGCGGGTTTCCAGGCGGTGGTGTCGACCCGCATCGCCGACATCTTCCGCAACAACAGCCTGAAGAACGGCCTCGTGCCGATCGTGCTCGACCCCGCCGCCCACGCGAAGCTCCTCGCCGCCCCGGGCGCGAAGGTACGCATCGACGTGGCGGCCCAGAGCATCACGCTGCCGGACGGCAGCTCCGCCACGTTCCCCATCGACGGCTTCGCGAAGTACTGCCTGCTGAACGGGGTCGACGAGCTCGGCTACCTCCTCGGGCAGGACGCGGCGATCACGGCTCACGAGAAGAGGACGGTCTAGACACCATGGCGAAGAAGAAGATGAAGGCGGCCGAGGCGGTCCTCCGCGCCCTGCAGGCCGAGGGCGTGGAGGTGATCTTCGGCGTGCCGGGCGGGACGATCCTGCCGCTCTACGACGCGATGTACGGCATCGAGAGCCCGCGGCACGTGCTGGTGCGCCACGAGCAGGTCGGCGGCCACGCCGCGGAGGGCTACGCGCACGCGACCGGCAAGGTGGGCGTCTGCCTCGGCACCTCCGGCCCCGGCGCGACGAACCTCGTCACGCCCATCGCCGACGCCTACATGGACTCGGTGCCGCTCGTCGCGATCACCGCGAACGTGTCCTCGAGCCTCATCGGCACCGACGCGTTCCAGGAGGCCGACATCACCGGCATCACCGTGCCGATCACGAAGCACAACTGGCTCGTGACCGACGCGCACGACGTCCCGCGGGTGATGAAGGAGGCCTTCTACATTGCCCGCACGGGCCGCCCGGGCCCGGTGCTCGTGGACATCCCGAAGGACGTCCTCAACACCGAGATCGAGTTCGAGTACCCGGAGACGGTCGACATCCCGGGCTACCACCCGCCGTCCTCCGGCGAGCCGCGCCTGAAGGACGCCGCCGCGCTCGTCCGCTCCGCCACCCGCCCGGTCATCTACCTGGGCGGCGGCGTGCGGACCGCCTCGGCCCACGCCGAGGTCATGCAGTTCTGCGAGCTCGTCGGCGCGCCGGTCATCACCACCGTGCACGGGAAGGGCTCCTTCCCCGAGACGAACCGCCAATGCCTCGGCATGTTCGGCATGCACGGCGCGAAGTACGCGAACTACGCCATCCAGGCGTCCGACCTCATCATCGCGCTCGGCGCCCGCTTCGACGACCGGGTCACCGGGAAGCTCTCCACCTTCGCCCCCGAGGCGAAGGTGGTCCACCTCGACGTCGACCCGGCCGAGATCTCGAAGCTCGTGACCGCCACCGTTCCGCTCGTGGGCGATCTCAAGCGGCTCCTCCCGCAGCTCACCGAGGAGGTCCGCCGGGCCTTCGCCGCGAGCGGCAAGCCCGACCTCGCGGCCTGGTGGCGCAAGGTGGACGACTGGCGGGAGAAGTTCCCGCTCAAGTACCACCAGGAGCCCGAGGGCGCGCTGCAGGCCCAGTACGTCGTCGACCGGATCTGGCAGAAGACCGGCGGGAAGGCGGTCGTCACGACGGGCGTCGGCGAGCACCAGATGTTCGCCGCGCAGTGGTGGAAGACGAGCGAGCCCCGACAGTTCATCACCTCCGGCGGCCTCGGCACGATGGGCTTCTGCCTGCCGTCGGCGATCGGCATCCAGCTCGGCCGGCCCGACGCGACCGTCATCGGCTTCGACGGCGACGGGTCGTTCCAGATGACGCTCCAGGACCTCGCCACCGCGGTGGACCTGAAGCTCCCCTTCAAGATCTTCGTCCTCAACAACCTGTTCCTGGGCATGGTCCGCCAGTGGCAGGAGCTGTTCTACGAGGAGCGCTTCGCCGAGACCCCGCTCTCCGATCGGCCGGACCTCGTGAAGCTCGCGGACGCGTACGGCTGCCTGGGCCTGCGCGCGAGGACGGTGGCGGAGCTCGATCAGGTCATCGACCGCGCCCTCGCCAACAAGGATGGGCCCACCATCGTCGACGTGCGGATCCCGCGGGACCAGAAGGTGTTCCCGATGGTCCCGGCCGGCGCGCCGCTCAACGACATGATCGACGGGTAGGGGAGATCGACACCATGGAACGCACCGAGACCCGCCCGAACGGCAGCACCCACACCATCAGCCTGCTCGTGGAGAACAAGCCCGGCGTGCTCTACCGCATCGCCGGCCTGTTCACCCGCCGCGGGTACAACATCGCGAGCCTCACCGTCGGCCCGACCGAGCGGCCCGAGTACTCGCGCATGACCATCGTGGTCCGCCTCTCCTCGAAGCCCGTGGAGCAGGTGGTCCGGCAGCTCCAGAAGCTCGTCCCGGTCGTCGAGATCCGGGAGCTGTCGCCCAACGACCTCATCGAGCGCGAGCTCATGCTCGTGAAGATCCGCACCCCGGAGCGCAACCACTCCGAGCTGCGGGCGCTCGCCGAGACGTACGAGGCCGTGATCGCCGACGTGTCGCCGGACGCGCTGGTGGTCGAGGCGAGCGGCACCGCCGGCAAGCTGGACGCGCTCGAGGAGCGGCTCGCGGCGTTCGGCATCCAGGAAGTCTGCCGCTCCGGCCGCATCGCGCTCGAGCGCGGCTTCAAGACCCTTGCCCCACTCAACGTGAAGTAGGAGAGGAACCGAAATGGCGACGATCTACTACGACAAGGACGCGAACCTCGACGTCATCAAGAAGCGCAAGGTGGCCGTCATCGGCTATGGCTCGCAGGGCCACGCCCACGCGCTCAACCTGAAGGACTCGGGCGTCGACGTCCGCGTCGGCCTCGCGGCCGGCTCGAGGTCGAAGGCCAAGGCCGAGGGCGCGGGCCTCAAGGTCCTCACGGTGGCGGAGGCCTCGAAGGAGGCCGACGTCATCATGATGCTGACGCCGGACCAGACCACGAAGGCCATCTACGACGCCGACGTGGCGCCGCACCTCACGAAGGGCAAGGCCCTCGTCTTCGCGCACGGCTTCAACATCCACTACGGGCAGATCCGCCCGCCCGCCGACGTCGACGTGTTCCTCGTCGCGCCGAAGGGCCCGGGCCACCTCGTCCGCCGGCAGTACCAGGACGGCCGCGGCATCCCGTGCCTCATCGGCATCCACCAGGACGCGACCGGCGGCGCGAAGGCCCTCGGCCTCGCGTACGCGAAGGGCATCGGCGGCAGCCGCGCCGGCGTCCTCGAGACGACGTTCAAGGAGGAGACCGAGACCGACCTCTTCGGCGAGCAGGCGGTCCTCTGCGGCGGCGCCTCGGCCCTCGTGAAGGCGGGCTTCGAGGTCCTGACCGAGGCCGGGTACCAGCCGGAGAGCGCCTACTTCGAGTGCCTCCACGAGCTGAAGCTCATCGTCGACCTCATGTACGAGGGCGGCCTGGCCTGGATGCGCCACTCCATCTCCGACACGGCCGAGTACGGCGACTACACCCGGGGCCCCCGTGTGGTCACGGATGCGACCAAGGCCGAGATGCGCAAGATCCTCAAGGAGATCCAGAGCGGCCAGTTCGCGAAGGAGTTCATCCTCGAGAACCAGGTGGGCCGTCCGACCTTCGACAAGTACCGGGAGGCCGAGCGCACTCACCCCATCGAGGAGGTCGGGAAGCGGCTCCGCGACATGATGAGCTGGATCCGGGAGGCGAAGAAGGACTCGTCCGACCCCGGCGCTCGTTGACATCCGACGACAAATCCGTATCATTCCGCGACTTTTTCGGGACGGCCCCGGCGCCACGAGGACTTCACCTCGCGGACCGGGGCTCCGTCTACTTCCCCGTCGCGCTGACAGGGTTTCTGCAGAGACGCAGCCGTAGCAGTGACAGCGCAGCGCGACCCAGCACGTGAGCGGAGGCTCATGGCGATCCAGCAGAGAGACCCTCGAGGCGGAAGCAACCGGGACGCCCGCACCAACCGCCGCATCAAGGCGCGCGAGGTGCGTGTCATCGGTCCCGAGGGTGAGCAGCTCGGAGTGCTGCCGGTCGAGCAGGCCCTGGCGCGGGCGCAGGAGCTCGGGATGGACCTCGTCGAGGTCAGCCCGATGACCAAGCCCCCGGTCTGCAAGATCATGGACTACGGGAAGTTCAAGTACCTCGAGAAGAAGAAGCAGAACGAGGCGAAGAAGAAGCAGGTGGTGGTGCAGCTGAAGGAAGTGAAGCTGCGCCCCCGCACCGAGGAGCACGACTACACGACCAAGATCAAGAAGGTCCGTGAGTTCCTCGAGGAGGCCAACAAGGCCCGCATCACCGTCATGTTCCGCGGCCGCGAGATGTCGCACCGCGAGCTCGGCCAGAAGGTGCTGCAGCGGGTGATCGAGGACCTGCGCGAGGTGGCGGTCATCGAGTCCGCGCCCCGCGTCGAAGGCCGCCAGATGTTCATGATCCTCGCGCCGAACCCGAGGATGCTGCAGGCCATGCGCGACCGCGCCCGGGCCCAGGCGGAGAAGGCCGAGAAGGCCGCCGGCGCGCCCGCCGGGGAGTCCCAGCCGACCCCGGCCGCTCCGGCGGCAGCGCCGGAAGCTCCGGAAGCTCCGGCGCCCGCCCCGGCGGCCAGCCCCTCGACGCCGGCCCCCGGTCCGAGGTAGAACCCCGGCCCCCGCCGGGTCTCTTTCGAGGCCGGGGGGTCGGTTCAACGACAGCTCAGAAAGCACCGAGACATGCCCAAGCTGAAGACGAAGAGCGCCGCGAAGAAGCGGTTCCAGGTGAAGAAGAGCGGCGCGGTGAAGTTCCGCCACGCCGGCGTCCGCCACCTCGCGACGTTCGGCAAGACCAAGAAGCAGAAGGTCGGCCTCCGCGGCACGAGCCACCTCGACCCGTCGGACGCGAAGAAGATCAAGGAGAACTTCCCGTACGCGCGGTAGTCCCGCCGCCGGGAAGGTCATCACCAGCCACACAGCGCCCAAGCGGGGTCCAGAAGCGCGCGCCATGAAGGTGCGCCTCCCGCCGGCAGGAGAAGCACGATGCGCGTCAAGAAGGGTGTCAAGGCTCGTCGCCGCCGCAACCGCGTCCTGAAGCTCGCGAAGGGCTTCCGCGGCCGCCGCAAGAACTGCTACCGCCGCGCGAACCAGGCCGTGGAGCGCGCGCAGGACTACGCGACCCGCGACCGCCGCCAGAAGCGCCGCGACTTCCGCGCGCTCTGGATCGTCCGCATCAACGCGGCCGCCCGCAAGAACGGCACGACGTACTCGAAGCTGATCGCCGCCCTCGCGAAGGCCGGCGCGATCGTCGACCGGAAGATCCTCGCCGAGCTCGCGCTCTCGCTGCCCGGCGACTTCGCGGCCGTCGTCAAGGCCGCGCAGGCGTAAGGCCGTGGCCGGCCTGCGCGACGACCTCGAGGCGCTCGCCCGCGCCGCGCGCGAGGCCGTCGCCTCGGCCGGCGACGAGAAGGCCCTCGAGGACCTCCGGGTCCGCTTCCTCGGCAAGAAGGGCGAGCTCTCCGCGGTCCTCCGCGGCATGGGCGCGCTCGCGGCCGAGGAGCGCCCCGCGGTCGGAGAGGTGGCGAACCGGGTCCGCGACGAGGTCGAGGGCCTCCTCGCCGACGCGAAGGCCCGCCTCGAGCGCGCGAAGCTCGACGCCGAGCTCGCCGGCGCCCCCATCGACGTCACGCTCCCCGGGCGCCGGCCGCTCCCGCGCGGCCACCGCCACCCGGTGACCCGCGCGACCGAGGCGATCGCCGACGTGTTCGCGCGGCTCGGCTACGAGGTCGCGAGCGGCCCGGAGAATCGAGCTCGACTGGTTCAACTTCGAGGCGCTCAACATCCCGCCGGACCACCCCGCGCGCGACATGCAGGACACGTTCTACGTGGAGCCTGGGTCGCTCGCGCGGTCCCTCGACTCCGCCGCCCACGGCGGCTCCGCTCGGGATGGGTCGGGCCCTCGGCCCGGAGCGAGCGTCCTCCTGCGGACGCACACCTCCCCGGTGCAGATCCGGTCGATGCTGAAGCTCGGGAAGCCGCCGGTCCGGATCATCTGCCCGGGCCGCGTCTACCGCTCCGACTACGACCAGACCCACTCGCCGATGTTCCACCAGGTCGAGGGGCTCTGCGTCGACGAGAACATCACCTTCGCGGACCTGAAGGGCACGCTCGCCGCGTTCGCGCGCGCGTTCTTCGGCGAGGGCACCCGCACCCGGTTCCGCCCGAGCTACTTCCCGTTCGTCGAGCCCGGCGCCGAGGTCGACGTCTCCTGCTCCATCTGCGGGGGCAAGGGGCGCCTGCCGGACGGCGCCGGCGGCACGCGGCGCTGCGGCACCTGCAAGGAGACCGGCTGGCTCGAGGTGCTCGGCGCCGGCATGGTCCACCCGAAGGTCCTCGAGAACGGCGGCATCGACCCGAAGCGCTACACCGGCTTCGCGTTCGGCATGGGCGTCGAGCGCATGGCGATGCTCCGCTACGGCATCGACGACCTCCGCCTCTTCTTCGAGAACGACCTCCGCTTCCTCGAGCAGTTCTGATCCTGCAGCCCCAAGACCCGGCAGTCCCGGGTACGCCGCCATGCGCATCTCGCTCCAGTGGCTCTCCGAGTACGTCGAGCTGGGCTCCCTGACCCCCGAGGAGCTCGCGAAGAAGCTGACCGCGGTCGGCCTCGAGGTCGAGGCGATCGAGCGGACCGGCGGGAACCTCGCCGGCGTCGTCGCGGCGCGCATCCTCGCCTCCGAGAAGCACCCCGACGCCGAGAAGCTCTCGGTCACGAAGGTGGACGCGGGGCAGGGTGAACCGCTCCAGATCGTCTGCGGCGCGAAGAACTACGCCGTCGGCGACGTGGTCCCGCTCGCGACGATCGGCACCGTGCTGCCCGGCGGCACGAAGATCGAGAAGGCGAAGCTCCGCGGCGTGCAGAGCTTCGGCATGCTCTGCTCGGCCCGGGAGCTGGGGTTGTCGCAGGACGCCGCGGGGCTCCTGATCCTCGAGAAGGACGTCGTCCCCGGCACGCCGATCGCGAAGGCGCTCGGGCTCGAGGACGTGCTCCTCGAGGTGAACGTCACCCCGAACCGCCCGGACGCGCTCAGCCACGTGGGCATCGCCCGCGAGGTCGCGGCCGCGCTCGGTACGCAGGTGAAGTTCCCGGCTGCGAAGGCCCCGGAGGCCGGCGCCCCGGCCGCCGAGGCGGTGAAGGTCCGCATCGAGGCCCCGGAGCGCTGCGCGCGGTACGTCGCGCGGGTCGTCGAGGGCGTGAAGATCGGCCCCTCGCCGCGCTGGCTCGCCCGCCGGCTCGAGGCCTGCGGCATCCGCTCGATCTCGAACGTCGTCGACGCGACCAACTACGTCCTCCTCGAGCTCGGCCACCCGCTCCACGCCTTCGACCTCGACAAGGTGGCCGGGCGGGAGATCGTGGTGCGGCTCCCGAGGGCCGGCGAGAAGCTCACCACCCTCGACGGCAAGGAGCGGGCCCTCGACGCCGAGGACCTCCTCATCGCCGACCGCGATCGCGCGAGCGCGCTCGCCGGGGTCATGGGCGGCGCCGACTCGGAGATCTCGGAGGGCACCACCCGGGTGCTCCTCGAGTCCGCCTGGTTCGCGCCGGGCGGCATCCGCCGCACGAGCCGCCGCCACGGCCTGAAGAGCGAGGCCTCCTACCGCTTCGAGCGCGGCGCCGACCCCGGCATGGTCGTGCGCGCCGCGGATCGCTGCGCGGCGCTCATCGCCGAGCTCTCCGGCGGCACGGTCCGCCCGGGCATGGTCGACGCGCACCCGCGGCCGGTGCCCGCGCCAGAGGTGCGCCTCGGCTGGGCGCGCCCGGCCGCCATGCTCGGGATGGAGCTCCCGCGCGAGGAGGCTCGCCGCATCCTCGCCGGCCTCGGCTTCGAGGCCGTGAACGAGGACGGGGAGGGCGCCACCTTCCGCGTCCCGTCCTGGCGCGCCGACGTCTCCATCGAGGCGGACCTCGTCGAGGAGCTCGTCCGCACGAAGGGCTACGACGCCATCCCGGAGGCCTTGCCCGCGATCGCGAGCACGACGCCCGCCGAGCCGGCCGAGGCGCAGGCGATCGCCCGCATCCGCGCGGCGCTCGAGGCGCAGGGGCTCTCGGAGGCCGTGAACTTCAGCTTCGTCGCCGAGAAGGAGCTCGCGCCGTTCGGCGGGCCCGCCGGGGTGAAGCTCGTGAACCCGATCTCCGCCGACCTCTCGGTCATGCGGATCGGGCTCGTCCCCTCGCTCTGCCGGAACGCGGCGCTCAACCGGAGCCGCCGCGTCGACGACGTGCGGCTCTACGAGATCGCCCGCGCCTACCTCCCGGCGGTCCCCGGCGCCGACACGCCCGCCTCCGAGGAGCAGCACGTCGCCGGGCTCCTCGCCGGCCGCCGCACGCCGGCGGGCTGGAGCGCCGGAAACGACGCCGTCGACTTCTACGACGCGAAGCTCGCGGTCGAGGGCGTGCTCGAGGCGCTCGGCGTCACGGACGCGACCTTCACGGCCCCCGGTCACGCCTGGCTCCACCCGCGCAACTCGGCGGTGGTCGCCGCGCGCGGGACGCCGCTCGGCCTCGTCGGCGAGCTGCACCCGCGGGTCGCCGAGGCGTTCGACCTGCCGCGGGGCGTGCTCGCGTTCGAGCTCGACCTCGCGAGCCTCGTCCGCGTCGCCGCGCTCGTGCCGCGGTACCGGCCGATCCCGAAGTTCCCGGCGGTGCTGCGCGACCTCGCGGTGGTGGTGGCCGAGGCGGTCACCGCCGAGTCGCTCCTCGCCGCCGTCCGCGAGGAGCCGCTCGTCGAGGGCGCCACGCTCTTCGACGTCTACCGCGGGCCGCCAATCCCGGAGGGCAAGAAGAACCTCGCCCTCGCGATCCGGTACCGCGCCGCGGACCGCACGCTGACCGACGGGGACGCCGACGCGGCCCACGCCCGCATCGTGAAGCGCGTCGCCGCGGCCTTCGGGGCGGAGCTCAGAGGGTAGGGCGGTGCGCCCGGCGGTCGTCGCCCTCGTCCTCGCCGTCGCGGCCGCCTTCTCGGCCTGGAACCCGCTCGCCGCGCCCTTCGGCCTCGTGGTGGGGCTCGTCGCCGCGGTGCTCTCGGTGCGGGCCGTGCGCGGCCCCAGGCTCCGCTGGGCGGCCTGGGTGGCGCTCGTGCTCTCCTCGGCCGCCGCCGCCGGCGCCGCCGTGGTGCTCGCCTTGACCGCTGGTGTGGGCCGGGGCCCCGCGGGCGCCGACGTGGTCCCCGCGCCCCCTCCGGCGGAGGTCTCGAAGGGGCTCGACGACGCGGCCGCGGCCACCCGGGACGCCCGGGAGCGGGCCGCCCGCGAGCTTCCGGCGCCCGCCGGGCAGCCCGGGGGCGACGCGGCCGGGCCCCGGGCGCCCTCGGGGAAGCGGTGAGATCACCACGAGTTTGACATGCCGCGGGCATTCGACTAACGATTCGAGGAGCTTACGCCGATCTCAACCGCGGGGATTCGACCGTGACCAAGGCCGACATCATCGAGAGCGTCTACGAGAAGGTGGGCTTCTCCAAGAAGGAGGCCGCCGAGATCGTCGAGATGGTCTTCGACACGATCAAGGAGACGCTCGAGCGCGGCGAGAAGATCAAGATCAGCGGTTTCGGGAACTTCATGGTCCGCGAGAAGAAGTCCCGCGTGGGCCGGAACCCGCAGACCGGCGAGGAGATCGAGATCAGCGCCCGCCGGGTGCTGACCTTCCGGCCGAGCCAGGTCCTCAAGAACGCCCTCAACACGATGGGCGCGCCCGCCGGAACGCCGTAACGCCGGACGATCGCTCGCTCTGCATGGAGACGTGCCGCGGCGGTTGCTGCCGCGGGCCGCTCCTGCTTCACCTGACCGTCACCGAGCTCGAGGCCTTCCGGGCCCACGCCGCCCGCCTGGGCGTGCCGCTGCACGTGCGCGAGGCGCCCGGCGGCGGCGCCGCGATCGCCTTCGACGAGCACCCGGGCGACCACTGCCCGATGCTCGACGGCGCCACCTCCGCCTGCCGCATCTACGAGGCGCGCCCGTCGCGGTGCCGGACCTTCCCGGACCGGCGCCGGCCGGACTGCATCCTTTCGATCAGGAGCTTTCCGCCTTCTTCGGAGCGCTGACCTCCGTTGGCGGGCGTGACCTTGGGGGCTCGACGCGCCCCCGCGACGCCGGCCGGCTGCGTCGGTCCGTGTATGGAACAGACGCCCGGAACCGGGGCCGCTGCGATCGTTCAGGCCGCGGCAGGCCTGCGGTTGAGTTGCGTGTGACGGCACAGCGCGCTTCGCGCGCCATGCCGTCACACGCCCACATCCCTTGGCCTGCATTCGCTGAGATGCTGGAGACGTGGAGAGCCCGACCTCCGCCGGCCGGCGCTGCGGGGGCACGTCTCGCCTCCGGAGCGTGGCGGACTGCGAACGGCCGATACTGCTGGGTGGCAAGTGATGAACTGATATGGTTGGACCCGTCAACGAAGCCGGCCCGGTCGCAGGGTCGGCTTTTTCGTTTCTGCGTTCGGGCGGCCAAGGCGGTGGTCGACCTGAACTAGAGCGACGGCGGATCAGACTGATATTCGCGGGTTGGGTACCGCATGACCTGAATCCGTCGGGGGCTGCCTCGGTCTAACAGCGGGCATCAGGCTTCACGGCCCTGCCCATAGTTCATACGAGGATTCCCCTTTGGGCCGGACCAAGTCGTCCACCGCCCTCGCCGCCCGAACGCGTCACAGCTACGCCTTTAGGAGTTGTGGCTGGCGCCCGATGGCCCAGACGAATCCCGCCAACTCGCGCGCGATGGCAACGACGACGCGGTTCTTGTTCATCCCGCGTCCCGTGAGCTTCCGATAGCGACCGCAGAGCCGCTCCTGGGCACGCCAGGCGATTCGCAAGACCTCCTCCGACAAGCCTCGACTTCTCTTCCTGAGGGCAGGGCTGTTCGCTGCTCGGTACCGGTAAGCCCAGGCGGCCTCGACGAGAATGCGCCGAGCGTGGCCGTTCCCGGCGCGTGTGATTCTCCCTTGCTGCCGAGTTTCTCCGCTCGAGTGTTCCGAGGGGACGAGGCCGAGGTAGCCCATCAGCTCGGGGGCAGTGGCGAACCGGTCCAGGTCGCCGAGCTCCGCTGCGAGCACCGTGGCCGTGATGAGGTTGACGCCGCGTAGCGACTGTAGCGCCTTCACCAGGGGCATCCGGCTCCAGCTCTCCACGAGCTCCTCGATGCTGCGGGTATGCCGGCGAACCCTCTCCCCCACGTCTTCCACCGTCTTCAGGTAGTCCTCGAGGACCCGTTGCTGCGCCTCGTGCTCGAAATGCTGGACCCGAACCCACGCCAGGTGGTCGCGAGTCCACCGTGTCTTCCCTGTCCAGCGCCGCCCATGACGGAGAAGGAACTTCCCGAGCTGGTGACGGGCTACGCGCTCAGCCTTCTTCGCGGCATCTCGCGCGCGCTCGAGATCCCGCATGGCCTCGGTGGCTTCGTCGGGCACGTGGACTTCGGTCAGGTCTCCAGACCTCAGAAACCGGGCGAGCTTCACGGCATCCCGCCGGTCGGTCTTGACGCGATCGCCGGCCTTCATAGGCACCAACGAAGGCGCGACCACGACGCATTCGACGCCGCCGGCGTTGAGCGCTCGGTAGAGCCCGAACCCTGTTGGACCAGCCTCGTAGCAGCATTTGATGGTACCGAGCCGTCGCAGGCGCTTCAGCAGTGCCGCGGTGTCGTTTGCGACGACCGCCAAAGCGCTCGGCTCTCCCCGGCCGGGCTCAGCGACCGCGATGGCGATGCTGTCTGCGTGGACGTCGAGACCGACGAATCGTACGCTCTCCATGGTTGGACCCGCCTCCCGCTGTGGCTCTGCGCCGTGGGGTTTCGCAGCTTCGCGGAGTAACCCACGTTCGCGTGACAGCGGGTCCAACCATTCTGTCTAACGGTGAATGAGACTCGGCGGGTGACAGGCGCGAGGCGTTGAGTGAGCACGTCGTCACAACGCCAACCGCAACGCCAACCGCAGTGCCAACCGCAGTGCCAACCCGTTGGTCGTTCATCAGCACCCAGCAGTCACGGCCGCACCATCGTCCTCCACGCCGGAGAGCCAAACGGGCCTCCGCAGCAGCGCGCAGCGAGCGACGGGCGAGGTACCGTCCCCACATGTCGCATTGCAGGCCAAGGAACCATCGCGCGGGGACGGCGCCGTGCGCTTCAGCGCACGACGCCGTCACGCGCACATGGTCCGCAGGCCTGCTGCGCGATCACCGCCGTGGAACAGCAACGGTTCCGGCAATCTCTTCCGTCTCAAACCCGTCCGAGCAAGCGCTGTCGCGGAGGTCCGTTTGGCTCCTGCGGACACGCATGCCGACGGCGGAGGTCCCACGGCCACTTCTGCCGACGGGGAACGCCTGAAAACAGCGGAGCCGCGCGGGGAAGGTCCCCGGCGGCTCCGCACCCCGTCCCCCGCATATGCGATGCCTCTAGGGATTCCTGGACGTCGGCGGCGGCGGCGTCAGGCCCAGCAGGCGGTAGAGCGTCTTGCAATCGATGCCGAGGATCTCGGCGGTCCGGCTCTTGTTGCCGCCGGTCTCGCGGAGGACCTCAATGGCGTAGCGGCGCTCGAGCTCCTGGAGCGTCGGGCGCTGGCCCGGGCGGCCGGCGACGGGCGCGCGGCCCTCGCCCCGGACGTTGGGCGGCAGGTTCTCCGGGAGCACGGCGGCGCCGGAGGAGAGCGCCAGCGCGTGCGCGACCGCCTGCTCGAGCTCGCGGACGTTGCCCGGCCAGGGGTACGCGCGCAGGACCTCCTGCACCTCGGCCGAGAGCGTCGCGGGGCGGCCATGGCGGTTCGCGAAGTGCTGCGCGAGGACCGGGACGTCCTCGGGGCGCTCGCGGAGCGGCGGGATGCGCAGGGTCGTGACGTCGAGGCGGGCCGCGACGTCGGAGCGGCCGCCGGTGCGCGGCTCCTCGCGCGTCGAGCCGATGAGGCGCACGTCGATCGGCTGGCCCTCGGCGCGGGCGGCGCCGGCGGCGAGCACGTGCAGGAGGCGCGCGGAGAGGCCGGGGCTCGCGCCGGTGACCTCGTGCAGGTAGAGGGTGCCGCCCTCGGCCTGGCGCAGGAGCGCCGCCGGGGCGGAGGCCGCGGTGGGCGCGCCGCCGAAGAGCTCGGTCTCGAGCACGCGCGCGGGCAGCGTGGCGCAGTCGATGACGATGAAGGGCCCCGCCGCGCGGGGCGAGGCGGCGTGGATGGCGCGGGCGAGGAGCTCGCGGCCGGTGCCGGCCTCGCCGCGGAGGAGGATCGGCACCCGGCTCGCGGCGAGGCGGCCGGCGAGCGCGCGGAGCTCCATCATCTCCTTCGACGGGCCGAGGATCGCGTCGAGGCCCCCCGACTGCGGGGCCTTGCCGTTCACCCTGCGGCCGGCGATGGACTGCACGGCCTCCCGGAGCGCCTGCTCGTCGTCGGCGCGGACGGCGAGCGTCCCCGTCCCGCGGAGCGGCTGCCCTGCGGCCGCGGCGGCCGACTCCGAGAGCACGACGAGCAGCGGCGACGGCGTGAGGCTCAGGCACGCGTCGGCGAGCCCCTCGGCCGCGGTCGCCTCGTCGGCGACCACGAGCGCGAGCGGCTGGGCGGTGAGCGTGCCGGCGCCGTCCCCGGCGCCCGCGGCGACGCGGAGCTCGAGCCCCTCGCCGCGCAGGAGGCCTGCGATGCGCTCGCGCGCGGTCGGGTCTCGGTGAACGAGCAGCGTGCGGAGCTCGGGCAAGGCGTGGTCCCCCTCTAGATTCCCCCGGACGTTACGCAATCGGGTGTTTCGGCACCGCCCCACGGCCCGGTGACCCGTTCCGGCGGGGTCCCCGCGGAGCCGTCCGGCGCGGTGGCCGTGCCCCGCGCAGGGCCCGCGCGTGTCCCGGATTCAGGGTAGGGTGGCCCCGTGCGATACAGGGTCGCGAGGGCGTCGGACCTGCCGGAGCAGGTCGGGTGGTGCGTGGAGGTCGAGGGCCGGGAGCTCGCGCTGTTCCGGCAGGGCGAGCGGGTGTTCGCGCTCGACAACGTCTGCCCGCACCGGGGGGCCGCGCTGGCCTGGGGCGAGGTCCGGGCCGGGGTCGTCTACTGCCCGCTGCACGCCTGGCCGTTCGAGGTCGAGACCGGCCGGTGCCCCGAGTTCCCGGGCGTGGCCGTGGACGCTTACCCGGTCACCATCGAGGGCGGGGACGTCTTCGTGGAGCTATAAGGCAGCCATGGCAACGATCGACTACACCGACGCGCGCCGGATGCGGCTCGACGTCGAGTTCTACTTCGCCGCGGCGCACCGGCTCCCCCGCTACGAGGGCCCGTGCTTCCGGATGCACGGTCACAACTACAAGTTCTTCGTGGCGCTCGAGGGCGACGTCGACCCGAAGACCGGCATGATCGCCGACTTCGGCGTGGTGAAGCAGCTCGTGCAGGAGCACGTGCTCGCCCGCGTCGACCACCGCACCCTCAATGACCTCCTCGACAACCCGACCGCCGAGAACATCGCCCGGTGGATCTGGGAGGTGCTCGAGCCGAAGCTGACCGGGCTGTGCGAGGTCCGGCTCTACGAGATCCCGGACAGCTGCGTCACGTACCGGGGCCCGCGTGGCAAGTAGGCCCGCGAGGTCGCCGCGCGAGAGCACCCGCCCCGACCCCGCGCGGGCGGAGGCGGCCGTCGCCGCGTTCCTCGAGGCGCTCGGGCTGCCGCCCGACGTCCGCGAGGGCCCCGACCTCGCCGGCACGCCGCGGCGCGTGGCCGAGGCCTGGCTCGACGAGCTCGCCGACGGCTACCGCCGCGACCCCGCCGCGATCCTGGCGGGCGCGCTGCCCGGCCGGTCGCGCGACCTCGTGGCGGTCACCGGCATCGACTACGTCTCCGTCTGCCCGCACCACCTCCTGCCCTCGCGCGGCGTCGCGCACGTCGCGTACCTGCCCGGCGGCCGGCTCGCGGGCTTCGGCCAGCTCGTGAAGCTCGTGGACGCGCTCGCGCACCGGCTCGTGCTCGCCGAGGACCTCGCGGCCGGCGTCGCCGCCGCCCTCGAGGAGCACCTCGGCGCGCGCGGCGCCGCCTGCGTGCTCGAGGCGGAGCACCTGTGCCTCTCCACCCGCGGCGAGCGGCGCCCGCGCGCGCGCGCCCACGCGGAGGCCTTCAGCGGCGCGCTCGCGGCCGACGGCCCGGCGCGCCGCCGGTTCATGGCGCTGTGCGCCGGCGGCGGGGGCGCGCGGCCGGCCGGCCGGCCTGGCGGGAAGCGGGCGCGGCGGTGAGCGGGACCTCACCGGGCGGCACCGCCATCGTGACCGGCGGCGGGCGGGGCATCGGGCTCGCGGCGGCGCGCGCGCTCACGGCCCGCGGGCTCCTCGTCACGGTCTTCGCCCGGAGCGAGGCCGAGCTCGCGGCGGCCGTCCGGGGCGGGGCGGCGGCGGGCGCCTGCCTCGGCGACGTCGCCGTCGAGGCCGACGTGGCGCGGCTCGTCGCCGAGCACGAGCGGGCGCTCGGGCCGGTGGACGTGCTCGTGAACGGTGCGGGCGTGCTCGTCCGCGGCCTCGCCGAGGAGACCTCCGCGGCCGACTTCCAGCGGGTGCTCGACGTGAACCTCACCGGCGCCTTCCTGTGCGCGCGGGCGGTCATCCCCGGCATGAAGGCCCGGCGGCGCGGGCGGATCGTGAACGTGGCGTCGATCTCCGCGACGCTCGGCACGGCGGGCGCGACGGCCTACAACGCGTCGAAGTGGGGGCTCGTGGGGCTCACGAAGTGCCTCGCCGAGGAGCTGCGCGATCACGGCGTCGCCTGCATCGCCGTCTCGCCCGGCTCGACCGACACCGCGATGCTCCGGCAGACGCCGTTCGAGCCGCGGATGACCCCCGAGGACGTCGCGAAGGTGATCACCTTCGCGGCGCTCGACGCGCCGATCGCCACCACCGGCGCGAACCTGGAGGTGTTCGGGTGAGCGCCACCCCGTGGCTCGAGGAGCTCGCCCGGGCGATCCCGCGGGAGCGGCTGCTCGTCGAGGGCGACGCCGTCCTGCCCTACGGCAGGGACGAGTCCGACCTCGGCACCTTCCCGCCCGAGGCGGTGGTGCTCGCGACCACCACCGAGGAGGTCCGGGCCGTGCTCGCGCTCGCCACGCGCCTCCGCGTGCCGGTCGTGCCGGTGGGGGCGCGGAGCGGCAAGTCCGGCGGCTCGCTCCCGCTCCGGGGGGGCATCGCGCTGTCGCTCGAGCGGATGAGCCGCATCCTCGAGCTCCGGCCCGAGGATTCGACGGCCCGGGTCGAGCCGGGCGTCATCACCGGCGTGCTCCAGGCGGAGGTCGAGAAGCACGGCCTCTTCTACCCGCCGGATCCGAACTCGCTCGACATGTGCTCGATCGGCGGCAACGTCGCCGAGAACGCGGGCGGCCCGCGCGCGCTCAAGTACGGCGTCACCCGCGAGTACGTGCTCGGGCTCACCGCGGTGCTGCCCACCGGCGAGGTGGTGAAGGTCGGCAAGCGCACCATCAAGGGCGTCGCCGGCTACGACCTCACCGCGCTCCTCGTCGGGAGCGAGGGCACGCTCGCGGTCGTCACCGAGATCACGCTGAAGCTCCTGCCGCGGCCGCGCCACGTCGCGACCGCGCTCGTCACCTTCCCGTCGGTCGAGGCCGCGGCGCGGGCGGTGGCGCGCGTGCTCGCCGAGGGCGTGCTGCCGCGCTGCCTCGAGCTCCTCGACGACGTCTCCATCGAGGCGGCCGCGCGCACCTCGCCGCTCCCCATCCCGAAGGGCGCGGGGGCGGCGCTCCTCGTGGAGACCGACGGCAACGACGAGGAGGCGGTCTTCGCCGAGATCGGCAGGGTCGCCGAGGCGGTGCAGGGCGACGCCTCGGGCGAGGTGATCGTCGCCCAGTCGGAGGCGCAGCGCCGCGAGCTCTGGGAGACCCGGAAGTACCTCTCGGTGAACCTGAAGAAGGTCCACCCGCTGAAGCTCTCCGAGGACGTCGCGGTGCCCCGCTCGCGGATCCCGGACCTGATCCGGGGGGCGAAGGGCATCGGCGCGCGGCTCGGGCTCGCGGTGGCCACCTACGGCCACGCCGGCGACGGCAACCTGCACTGCAACGTGCCTCTTCGACCGCGAGGACGAGCGGCCCCGGGTGCTCGAGGCGGTCGCGGCGATCCTCCGGGAGGCGGTGGCGCTCGGCGGGACGATCACGGGCGAGCACGGGGTGGGGCTCGCGAAGCGCGACTTCCTGGAGCTCGAGCAGGGCCCCGAGGTGGTGACGCTGGAAAGGCGTCTCAAGGCGCTGTTCGATCCCGCAGGCATCCTGAATCCCGGGAAGATCTTCCCCGGATCTTGATCGTTAACAGCCGAAGCACGAGTCCGGTCGCGGGCTTAACTCCCTGCGACACCTTGACTCCAGACGGGGCGTGGGCGATACCTCCTGCACACGCGCGCCGGTACTGCGAGTGCGCCGCGGCCTCCCCCGACCGCGCGCCCCGGAGGCACCCCCGGCGCCCTTCCCGGAGGACGCGAGCTTCATGGCGACGCAGCCCGGTGGCAAGGGTCAGGTGCATCAGGTCGAGCGGGTCATCATCCGGTTCGTCGGCGACTCCGGCGACGGGATGCAGCTCACCGGCACGGAGTTCACGAAGGCGAGCGCGCTCGCCGGCAACGACATCGCAACCTTCCCGGACTATCCGGCGGAGATCCGGGCCCCGGCGGGCTCGCTCTCCGGCGTGTCCGGCTACCAGGTGCACTTCGGCTCGAAGGAGATCCACACGCCGGGTGATCAGCCCGACGTGCTCGTCGCCATGAACCCGGCGGCGCTCAAGACGAACCTCCCCGACCTCCGCGAGGGCGGGATGCTCATCGTCAACGCCGGCGCCTTCAACGCGGTCAACCTCGAGAAGGCCGGCTACCGGGCGAACCCGCTCGACGACGAGGCGCTCCAGCGCAACTACCGCCTCTTCCCGGTCGACATGACGAAGCTGACCGAGACGGCGCTCGAGGGGAGCGGGCTCTCCTCGAAGGAGGTGGCGCGCTGCCGGAACTACCTCGCGCTCGGGCTCATGTACTGGATGTACAACCGGCCGATGGAGGGCCAGCTCGAGTCGATCGCGAAGAAGTTCGCGAAGAAGCCGGGGCTGGCGGACGCGAACGCCCGGGTCTTCAAGGCGGGCTACGCGTTCGGCGAGACCTCCGAGGTCGGCTTCGCGCGCTACGAGGTCCCCGCCTCGAAGCTCCCGTCGGGTACCTATCGCAACGTGACCGGCAACTACGCGGCGGCCCTCGGCTTCGCCACGGTGGCGCACATCACCGGCCGCCAGGTCTTCCTGGGCTCCTACCCGATCACCCCCGCCTCCGAGATCCTCCACGAGCTCTCGTACCTCAAGGAGCACGGGGTCGTGACGTTCCAGGCGGAGGACGAGATCGCGGGCATCGGCTCGGCGATCGGCGCGTCCTTCGGCGGCTCCCTGGCGGTGACCACCACCTCCGGCCCGGGCCTCGCGCTCAAGACCGAGATGATGGGCTTCGCGGTCATCACCGAGCTGCCGCTCGTCATCGTGAACGTGCAGCGCGGCGGCCCGTCGACGGGCATGCCCACCAAGACCGAGCAGGCCGACCTGCTGATGGCGCTCTACGGCCGCCACGGCGAGGCGCCCATGCCGATCATCGCGGCGCAGAGCCCGGCCGACTGCTTCTGGGCGGCCATCGAGGCGATGCGGGTCGCGGTGAAGTACATGACCCCGGTCATCCTCCTCACCGACGGCTACCTCGCGAACGGCTCCGAGCCGTTCCGGATCCCGTCGGCCGCGGAGCTCCCGAAGCTCGACGTGAGGTACCAGACGAAGCCGAACCACGCCGACGGCAAGTTCATGCCGTACCAGCGCGACGCGAACCTCGTCCGCGACTGGGCCGTCCCGGGCACGCCCGGCCTCGAGCACCGCGTCGGCGGCCTCGAGAAGGACGCGCTCAGCGGCATGGTGTCGTACGACGGCATGAACCACGAGCGCATGGTGAAGACCCGCGCCCAGAAGATCCGCAACGTGGTGGCCGAGGTCCCCGACGCCGAGCCGTTCGGCGTCGACCAGGGCGACCTCCTCCTCGTCTCGTGGGGCGGCACGTTCGGCTCGGTGCGCGGCGCCGCGGAGGAGCTCCGCGGCCGCGGCAAGTCGGTCGGCCACGTCCACCTGCGCTGGGTGAACCCGCTGCCGAAGAACCTCGGCGCGGTGCTGAAGCGCTACAAGCGGGTGCTCGTGCCCGAGGTGAACGACGGGCAGCTCGCGTTCTACCTGCGCGGCACGTTGCCCGGCGTCGATCCCATCCAGTTCAACCGCATCAACGGCAAGCCCCTCAAGATCGCGGAGCTCGTCACCCGCGCCCTCGAGGTGATGACGGAGGTGAAGGCGTGAGCGCGACGGACACGGTGGCGGTCCCCACCTACCAGAAGAAGGACTTCGAGTCGGGCGTCGATCCGCGCTGGTGCCCGGGCTGCGGCGACTACTCCATCATCAACCAGGTGCAGAAGACGCTGCCGTCGGTCGGCGTGAAGCGCGAGAACATCGTCTTCATCTCCGGCATCGGCTGCTCGTCCCGCTTCCCGTACTACATGAACAACTACGGGATGCACACGCTGCACGGCCGCGCGCCGTCGTTCGCGTCGGGCCTGAAGCTCGCCCGCCCCGAGCTGCAGGTGTGGATCGTGACCGGCGACGGCGACGCGCTCGCCATCGGCGGCAACCACTTCATCCACGCGATGCGGCGGAACCTGGACCTCAAGCTCCTCCTCTTCAACAACCGGATCTACGGCCTCACGAAGGGCCAGGCCTCGCCGACCTCCGAGCTCGGCAAGAAGACGAAGTCCACCCCGCAGGGCACGGTGGACGCGCCGTTCAACCCGCCGGCGCTCGCGCTCGGCGCGGGGGCGACCTTCGTGGCCCGCTCGATCGACGTCGAGGGCGCGCACCTCGGCGGCGTGCTGAAGGCCGCGGCGGAGCACAAGGGCTCGACCTTCGTCGAGATCTACCAGAACTGCCCGGTGTTCAACGACGGCGCCTACACCGCGATCACCGAGAAGGCGGTGAAGGCCGACCAGCTGCTCCGCATGGAGCACGGCAAGCCCCTCCTCTTCGGCAAGGACAACAGGAAGGGCATCCGCTTCGACGGCCGCCAGGCGCGGCTCGAGGTGGTCACCGTCGGCGAGAACGGCGTGACCGAGGCCGACATCCTCGTGCACGACGTCACCCGCGACGACCCGACCATCGCGTTCATGCTCGCGAACCTGCCGCTGCAGCCTGGCTTCCCGACGCCCATCGGCGTCCTGCGCGACGTGCGCCGGCCGACCTGCGACGAGCTCACCTGGCAGCAGATCGACCAGGCGAAGGCCAAGGGCACGGCGAGCGTCGAGAAGCTCCTCGCGAGCGGGGATACCTGGACCATCAAGTAGCCTCACCGGCAGGCCTCGGCCCGCCGCTGGCCTTCCCGGCACGCGGGCTCCGAAGGTGACAGCGCGAGGCAGCGGCCGCAGGCGGTCGCTGCCTCTTCGCATCTCGCGAGCCCGACGAGCGCGGCGCAGAGGCCGACGGC
Organism: Anaeromyxobacteraceae bacterium; assembly: GCA_047602405.1. Classification (GTDB taxonomy): domain Bacteria; phylum Myxococcota; class Myxococcia; order Myxococcales; family Anaeromyxobacteraceae; genus Anaeromyxobacter. The sequence goes on along the minus strand of JASGHJ010000002.1, from coordinate 1,985,364 downwards.
GTGGCGGGCGTCCGACGGTTCGAGGTCGAGCGCGCGGCGGTAGCCGGCGGCCGCCGCCTCGAGGTCGCCGGCGCGCCAGGAGAGGAAGGCGAGATCGTGATGGGCGGAGGCGCGGCGGGGGTCGGCCTCGAGCACGTGCAGCGCCTCCCGCCGCGCGGCCACGAGGAGCGGGACCCCACGCGCGCCGCCCTCGAGGCCGCGGGCGATGAGCGCGCGCACGAGGTTCTCGCGCGCGTCGGAGAGGTCGGGGTCGATCGCGAGCGCGCTCCGGAGGGACCGGACGGCGTCCTCGTGCCGGCCCATCGCGAGCAAGGTCTCGCCGAGGTTCGCCCAGCCCTCCGCGAAGTCGGGCTCGAGCTTCACCGCGCGCTCGAGGTGGCGCCGCGCGGCGGCGAGATCGCCGCGCAGCCGCGCCACGACGCCCAGGCCGGCGTGACCCTCCGGCAGGTCCGGGCGGAACGCGAGCGCGTGCTCGAAGGCGACCTCGGCGCGCTCGAGGTCGCCCGCGGCGACGTGGGCGTAGCCGCGCCGCACCTCCTCCACGGCGCGGGGGTGCACGGTCGGGCGGTGCGCGCAGGCGAGGAGGAGCGCCGCGGCGGCGGCGAGGGCGGGGCGGGGCATGCGCCCGGTTCTTGCTACCCCCGTGCCGCATGCGAACGCTCGTCCGCCTCCTCGTCCTCCTGGCCGCGCCGGCCGCCGTCGCGGCGCAGGCCCCGGATCGCTCCCTCGCCCTGGAAACAGGGCTCTCCCGGGCCCGCGGCGGCGCGGGGCTCGCGCTCGCGCTCACGGCCGCGGGCTGGCTCGAGGGGCCCGTCGACTGGACGGCGACCCTCGGGTGGGCGTCCGCGCCGCGGACCTCCGGCCGCGCCGCGGACGGTGCGGGCTCCCCGGCGTGGGCGACGGCCGGGCTGCGCGGCTCCGCGGGGGAGCGGGTGCGGCTCTCGCTGGGCGTCGAGCTCGGCGCGGCGGCGGAGGTGGGGAGGGTGGGCGCGGCGCTCGGGGCGAGCGCGGGCGCGGGGTGGCGCCTGGGCACCGTCGTCGCGGGGCTCCGCGCGGGCGCGCGGCGCGGCCCCGCCGGGTGGCGGACCGAGCTCCTCGCCGGGGTCGAGATCGGCTACTGAGTTTCCGGGGGCTCGTCCCTCGACTCCGGGCCCGCTTCGCGGGCCCTACGCTCGGGATTGAACGGACCCCCCGCCCCATGGAGCAAAGCTCCATGGGGCCCCGCCCCGGCAGCAAGGACTGCGCTGCTACTTCGTCTTCGCGGCCGGCGCCGGCGCCGCGGGCGCGGCCGGCGCGGAGGCGCTCTCGGCCTTGTCGTCGTCCTTGTGCTTCGTCTCCCAGCGATCGACCTGGCCGTCGCCGTCGAGGTCGACGCCGATGCGGTCGAGCTCGCCGTTCTCCCAGTACTCCCAGGTGTCGACCTTGCCGTCACCGGTGGTGTCGCGCTCCTTGCGGACGAGCTTGCCCTTCTCGTAGTACGCGAAGGTCCGCGGCACGCCGTCGAAGCCGAAGGACAGGTCCTTCTTCACGAGCTGGTCCTTCTCGAAGTACAGCGTCGCGTCGGGCTTGCCGTCGAAGTCGAAGTCGTAGACCAGCACCGCGAGGGAGCCGTCGTCGTTGTACTTCTCCCAGGCGTCGATCTTCCCGTCGCCGTTCAGGTCCTTCTCCTTGCGGACGATGCGCTCCTGCCCGTCGGGCGCCTTCACCGTGAACTTCCAGGCGTCGGGCTTGCCCTCGCGGGTGAGGTCGTAGGAGGTCACCTGCTCGCCCGCCACCGGCTCCATCCCCTTTGGCACGATGGCCTTCGCGGGGGCCGGATCGGAGCGACCGGGCGCGCCGGCGGAGCCGGCCTTCTGGCGGCTGCCGCAGGCGGTCGCGGCCACGAGAGCGGTGAGGAGCAGGGCGGTTCGGCGCATGTCCACCTCGGGCCGGGATTCTAGTCCCGGGTCAGGGCCGCAGACCAGAACACGTGACCCTATTTGACAGCATACCGGTGGTCACCTACGTTCGTTTCGACACGGGGTGTTCGGCACACCCCGCCCCACGGCGCGATGCTCCGCGGGGCCTCACCCCGGCAGCGAGCCCGGCATGGCGCGGAAGAAGATCTCGACGACCGTGTACATCACGCCGGAGCAGAACGACCGGCTCAAGCTGCTTCACGACCGCACCAAGGTGCCCGTGGCGGAGTACATCCGTCAGGGCATCGACCTCGTGCTCGACAAGTACCGCGGCGCCCTGCCAGGGCAACTGTCGCTCGAGGACCTCGGGACCAAGAAGTAAGCATGTGGGCCAAATGAAGCGCGCCGTCATCCTCGGAGCCGCAGGGTTCATCGGCAGCCACCTCGTCGAGCGCTTCCTCGCCGAGGGCTGGCGGGTGACGGGCGTCGACAACCTCATCACCGGCACCCGCCGGAACCTCGAGCACCTCGCCCGGGAGTCGCGCTTCGACTTCGTCGAGCGCGACGTCTGCGAGCCGCTCGACCCGATCGCGGGCCCGGTCGACGCGGTCCTCGACTTCGCCTCGCCGGCGTCGCCGGTGGACTACCTCGAGCACCCGCTCGAGACCCTGCACGTCGGCTCGCTCGGGGTGGAGAGCGCGCTGCTCCTCGCGAAGCGCCACGCCGCGACCTTCCTCCTCGCCTCGACCTCCGAGGTCTACGGCGATCCGCTGGAGCACCCGCAGCGCGAGTCCTACTGGGGGAACGTCAACCCGGTCGGGCCACGCTCCGTCTACGACGAGGCGAAGCGCTTCGCCGAGGCGATCACGATGACCTACCGGCGCCACCGCGGCGTCGACACGCGCATCGCGCGCATCTTCAACACGTACGGGCCCCGGATGCGGCTCGACGACGGCCGGGTCGTGCCCAACTTCGTGGCACAGGCGCTGCGGGGCGAGCCGATCACGGTGTTCGGCGACGGCAAGCAGACGCGCTCGTTCTGCTACGTGGACGACAACGTCGAGGGCATGTGGCGGCTCCTGCGCTCCCGCCACGAGGGGCCGGTCAACATCGGGAACCCGCACGAGATGACCGTCCTCGAGTTCGCCCAGGCGGTGCAGCGGCTCGTGGGGAGCCACTGCGAGATCGTCTTCCGGCCGCTGCCGCAGGACGACCCGCGGGTGCGGCAGCCGGACATCACGCTCGCCCGCACGCTGCTCGGGTGGGAGCCCCGCGTCGCGCTCGACGAGGGGATGAAGCGCACCATCGCGTGGTTCCGCGAGCGCGTGTAGGGGAGGGCGGTCATGGCGAGGCGGATCCTCATCACCGGCGGCGCCGGCTTCATCGGCTCGACCGTGGCCGACACCTTCCTCGCCGCGGGCTGGGACGTCGCGATCCTCGACGACCTCTCGTCGGGCAAGCGCGAGAACGTCCCCGCGGGCGCCCGCTTCTACCCGGTCGACGTCCGGAGCGCCGCCGCCGCCGAGATCGTGGCGAAGGAGCGCCCGCAGGTCCTCTGCCACCACGCCGCGCAGATCGACGTGCGCCGCTCGATGAGCGACCCGCGCCACGACGCCGACGTGAACGTGGGCGGGCTCCTCAACCTCATGCAGGCCGCGGTGACCGCGGGCGGGCTCGAGCACGTGCTCTTCGCCTCGTCGGGAGGGGCGACCTACGGCGACGGCGCGCCCATCCCCACCCCCGAGGCCGAGCGCCAGGCGCCGATCTCCGATCTACGGCGCGAGCAAGGCCGCGAGCGAGCTGTATCTCGGCGTCTTCCGCGCCGGCTACGAGGTCCCCTTCGCCGCGCTCCGCTACGCGAACGTCTACGGCCCGCGCCAGGACCCGCACGGCGAGGCCGGCGTCGTCGCGATCTTCTGCGGCAAGCTGCTCGACGGGAAGCCGTGCACCGTCTACGGCGACGGCCGCCAGACCCGCGACTACGTCTTCGTGGGAGACGTCGCCCGCGCGAACCTGCTCGCCGCGGAGAGGCGCCACGACGGCCCGCTCAACGTCGGCACCGGCGTCGAGACCGACGTGCTCGCCCTGCACGCGCACCTCGCGCGCGCGGCGGGCGTCGAGCAGCGCCCGGAGCACGCGCCCGCGCGCCTCGGCGAGCAGGCCCGCTCCTGCATCGACCCGTCGCTCGCCGCGAAGGCCATCGGCTGGCGCCCCGAGGTCTCGATCGCCGACGGCCTCGCGCGCACGTTCGCGTGGTTCAAGGCGCGGCGGTAGCCGGGCGTACCTCTCGAGGCGGAGCGTACCGCGAGGGCGGCCGGCGCGCCGGCAGGCGCCATGGTCGCGCCTGCCGAGCGCGGCGCGAGGAACCCCCGGGGTTTCGAGTAGTCTTCCCGCGCATTCGTGACTTCGCCGCGCGCGCGGGACGCCGGAGCGCCAAGATGGGACCGGCCTGGAGCCCTGGTGAGCGTTCACCAATAGTACCTTGATTGGGCTGACGTTCTCGGTCGAGGCGCACCACGCGCGCCTTCAGGGCGACCCCGGGGGCGGGCGGTTGCCGGGTTCTATCGGGTCACCGACCTGGCCTGTGAGGTCCCTGAGGGCCGCCTGGTACTGAGCAGGGGTTCCGAAGTAGGCGTAGACGTAGTTCCCAGCCCTCGGCTGTCCCACCGAGACATGGCGCACGAAGATGCCGACCGGCAGCGCCACGGGTTCGAGTCGGTCGCCGCGTCGCGCGAGGGCCTCGTCCCGCGCCGGACCACTCCGCAGGGGCGACGAGGTGACGATCTTGCCGTCCTGGGGCACGACGATCACTGCCAGGCCGCCCTCGACCGGCAACGGCGGCGCTCCGGTGACCCCGCACTTCATCTCGACCCAGCCCTGGTACCCTTCGGGAACGACCCACCGGTAACCGGGTGCGCCGCACGCGGCGACGAGCGCGGCGGCCAGAAGCGCAGGAGCGAGCAACACTCCGGCTCTCGACGCCCGAGTGTGAACGGCCATGCCGACGACCGTAGCACGCCGCGGTCATGGCCTCGCCCACCTCCCCCCACATCGGTCCCTTCACGCCCCGTCCGAGGGCCTCTAGCCTGTTTCCATTCCAGGGGGGCGGCCGTGTCCCTTCATGGAGAACGGCCGGACTCTCCCGGCCCACCCTGGAACGAGAGACCGAGGGCCTGACCATGAAGAAGACCGTCGCCATCCTCGCCGCCGCCGCGCTGCTCGGCGCCTGCGCCAAGAAGGACATCAGCCCGGAAGAGGCCCGCGCCGCCATGCCGAAGCCGGCCGACATCCAGGTCGGCTCGCCGAAGGCCGCGAACCCTGGCGCGCTCACCGTCGAGGACGCCGTCACGATCCCGGCCGAGTTCGCGCTCGACTCGTACTACGTCGCGCTCACCTTCAACCTCAACAGCTGGGCGATCCTGACGCTCGTCCAGGTCATCACGGCGTTCCCGCCGACCGAGTGCACCGCCGACCAGTGCACCTGGGGCCCGTGGACCGACAACGCGAGCCAGGTCGTGTGGCGGATGGTCGTGAAGCGGGACGGTGACGGCTACAGCTACGTGCTCGCCGCCCACGCGGCCGCGGCGGCCGACTTCACGCCGATCCTCTCCGGCCACGCCTTCCCCGGCGCCGACGGCCGGCACGGCCAGGGCGACTTCGTCCTCGACCTCGACGCCTCGAAGGCCGTCCAGCCCACGAAGGACGACCACGGCAAGCTCTCCGTCACCTACGACAACCGCACGTTCCTGAAGCTCACCGCCCTCTTCACCGGCGCGAAGAACTCCGACCCGGCCGGCCCGGCGTACCTCGACATCGCCTACGACTTCGAGGCCTCGGCGACCGGCGGCGACCTCCAGTTCATGTTCCAGGGCGTCGGCTCGGACAAGAACCTCTCGCTCGCCACCCGCTGGGTGACCGGCGGCGACGGCCGCGGCGACGCGAAGTACGTCGAGACGGGCGCGTCGCACACGGCGAGCCAGTGCTGGGCCGGCAACGCGGGCGGCTTCGCGCTCGAGTACTACCTCGTCGACGCCGTCACCGTCATCGGCACGAACGACGCCTGCGCGCCCTTCAGCACCCCGGTGTACTCGACGCTCACGCTGCCGTAACGTCGACGGGTGCCCCGGCTCTCGGTCATCCCCGGCGGAAAGGCCGACCACGTCGGCCCCTCCGCCGGGGCTCCGGGCCCCGGCGCGGCTGAAGCCGCCCGCCCGGGCCACCTGATCGAGGACCTGTACCGGCGGCACGCGGCCATGGTGTTCGGCCGCTGCCGGTACCTCCTCAAGGACGAGGACGCCGCGCGCGACGCCACGCAGGAGGTGTTCGCGCGGGTCCTGAAGGGCACGGCGGAGCTGGTCACCGCCGCGTCGCCCACGGCCTACCTGATGCGGGCGGCGACGCACCACTGCCTCAACGTGCTCCGGGCCTCGCGGGCGGCCTGGCGGGACGAGGTCGAGCGGATGGCCCGCGACCGGAAGGAACGCGGCATCGAGCCGGAGTCGAGGGAGCTCGTGCGGGCGCTGCTCAGGAGCGCGCCCGGGGAAGCGCAGGAGGTCGCCGTGCTGTACTTCGTGGACGAGCTGACGCAGGCCGAGATCGCCGCCGAGACCGGCCGCAGCCTGCCCACGGTGAGGAAGCGCCTCAAGGAGTTCCTCGCCGCCGCACGCGCCACGCTCGCCGCGGCGATGCCCGACGTCGAGCTGCCCGCGGACCCGGAGGAGCTGCCATGACGTCGCTCGGTGGCCCCGGGGTGCCCTGCTCGGCGATGCGCATCCGCCGCCTCGCGGCGGGCGAGCTGCAGGGCGACGAGCGGACCCGGGCCGAGGCCCACCTCGAGGGCTGCGCCCGCTGCCAGGCGACGCTCCGGGTCCTCGAGGCCGAGCGGGTCGACCTCGCCCGCGCCCTGCCGTTCCCCGCCTTCGCGGCCGGCGTCGCCGACCACCTCGCCGCGCCGGCGCCGCGCCCCCGCACCGCGCCGCGCCTCGCGCTCCGCCTCGCGCCGCTCGCGCTCGCCGCCGGCCTCGCGGCCGTCGTCGCGGTGCCGCTCGTCCGGGAGCTCCGCGACCGCCGGGACGACCCGGCCCCCGGGATCCGCACGAAGGGCGGCGCCACCGCCGAGCTCCACGTCTCCTCCGCGGCCGGCGCGCGCGCCCTCGCGCCCGGCGAGCCGGTGCCCGCGGGCGCCTCGCTGCGCGTCGCGCTCGGCCCCGCCGGCCACACGCACGCCGCGGTCGCGCTCGTCGACCGCGACGGCCCGGCCCTCGTCTACGCCGGCCCCGCCGTGAAGGGCCCCTTGCCCGGCGCGTTCGAGTGGACGGGCGAGGGCGACGGCGAGCTCGTGGTGGTGCTCGACGACCGCCCGATCGACGGCGCGGCGCTGGTGAGCCGCCTCGGGGCCTCCGGCGTCGGCGCGGCGGCCCCCGACCGCGAGGCCGAGGTGCTGGTCGTGCCGCTCACCCGGGGGCGGCGATGAGGTCCGCCCGCGCCGTCGCGCTCGCGCTCGGCCTCGCCGCGGCGGGGCTCCTGGCGGCGCCGGCGCACGCCGCGCCCGCGAATGGCGGGGCCGGCCGGCGCTTCGCGCTCGTCGCGGGCGAGCCGGACGGCGGGCCGGGCGCGGTCCGCCTGCGCTACGCCGAGCGCGACGCCCGGCGCATCCACGGCATCCTCACCGGGGTCGGCGGCGTCCGGCCCGAGGACGCGCGCCTTCTCCTCTCCGCGGGCGCCCCCGCGTTCCGCCGCGCCCTCGCCGAGCTCTCCCAGGCCGCGGGCCGGGCCTCCGCCGCGGGCGAGCGCACCGTGCTCGTCGTCTACTACTCGGGTCACGCGCGCGACGGCGCGCTCCGGCTCGGGACGGGCGCCATCCCCCTCGACGAGCTCCGCGAGGCGCTCGCGTCCTCGCCCGCCGACGTGCGCATCGGCCTCCTCGACTCCTGCCGCTCGGGCGCCATCGTCCGTGCGAAGGGGGTCCGCCCGGCGCCGACCTTCGACGTGAAGACCGCCCAGCCCGGCGGGCCGCGCGGCCTCGTGCTCGTGGCCTCGTCGTCGGCCGACGAGGACTCGCAGGAGTCCGACGCGATCGGCGCGAGCTACTTCACCCACCACCTCGCCTCGGGGCTCCTGGGCGGCGCCGACACCTCCGGCGACGGCCTCGTCACGCTCGCCGAGGCTTACGCCTACGCCTACGCGCGCACCGTCGGGGCGACCGCGTCCTCGGCCGCGGGCGTGCAGCACCCGGTCTTCCTGTACGACCTCGGCGGCGCGGGCGACGTCGTCCTCACCGAGCTCGAGCCGGCGAGGGGCGGCGTCGTGCTGCCGGCCGCGACGGAGGGGCTCTACGTGGTGCTCGACGGCGCGGGCCGCGCGGTCGCGGAGGTCGCGAAGGCGGCCGGCGCGGAGCGGCGCATCGCGCTCGCGCCCGGGAAGTACCTTGTGAAGAAGCGGCTCCCGGACGAGAGCGGGCTGCTCGTGGCGCGGCTCGAGGTCTCGGGCGGGCCGGTGCCGGTGGACGACGCGCGGATGGACCGCGTGCCGCTCGACCGGGATCCGCAGAAGGGTTACGGCGGCGCGCGGTTCGCGCTGCTCCTCGGCCTCGGCGGGCAGCGCTTCTTCGAGGGCAAGGGCAAGACCGGGCTCTTCCCGCCCGCGGCGCTCGGCGGCTTCGAGCTCGCGGCGCGCGACGACCTCGGCCACGGGCTCGTGTGGGGGCTCGACGCGGCGGTCGGCGGCGGGAGGGGCGCGGTCGGCCTCGGCGGCGGCGTCTCGGTGCCGTTCGACTTCGCGCTCGTGGGCGCCGGCGTCGGGCTCTGGAAGGAGTGGACCCGGGGTGCCCTCGGCGCGCAGGCGGGCCTGAGGCTCGGGGCGACCTACCTCGCGCGGCGCTTCGCGGCCGAGGACGCGCTCCCGCGACAGCACTTCTTCACGCTCACGCCCGGGCTCGTCGGCGCGGTGGGGTGGCGGATGACGCCGCGCCTCTCCGCGGTCGCGCGCGCGCGGGTCGCGTGGCTCTTCTACAACGTGGATTCGCAGCAGAGCCTCGGGTTCGTCGAGGGGCTCGTCGGGGTGGAATATGCGCTGGGTGACTAGCCTCCGGGCCGCGGCCGTCGCCGGGCTCGCCGCAGCCGTCGCGCTCTGGGGCGCGGGCTGCGGGAACTGGTCCCAGGAGGACGTGCGCTTCCTCGCGGCGCTGCCCACCCGCGCGGATCTGCGCGTCGAGGTGCCGGCGTCCGCGAGCGCCCAGGCGGGCGCGCTCGCGGCGTGCGGCACGCGGCCGGCGGCGCTGTGGCTCGAGGCGAAGCCGACCTCCGACGGGCTCAACGCGGCCGTGGACTTCGTGCTCGACCTCGTCGATCGCGTGCGGACGCTCGAGCCCACCACGCGGACGGACGACGAGCGGGTGTGGGGGCCCTGGAACGACCGGAACCACCCCGGCTTCGAGCTCCTCGCGCGGATCGTCCGGGCGGCGCAGGGGGACCTCGTCGTGCACGCCTTCTCGCTCGAGGCGCGCAGGAAGGGGCAGGGGGACTTCGTGCCGTTCATCAGCGGCACCTTCCGCGGTCCCTCGGCGAAGGTCGGCACGGGCACCCTCGAGATCGACTTCGAGGTGCTGTGGACGCTCGGCATCAACGACGCCACCACGCCGCGCGGCGCGCTGAACGCGACCTACGATCGCAGCGGTGACCCGCGCAAGGTGGTGATGCAGGTGGCGTCGCGGACGGCCCTGAGACCCTTCGAGTACCGGTTCGAGGGGTACGCCGACGGGACGGGCGGGTTCGTCTACGTCATCCCGAGCGGCGTCAACTACCTCGAGATCGCCTCGTCCTTCGACGGCGCGGGCGCCGGGAAGGCCGCGATCACGTTCCACACGATCTTCGCGACCGTCGGCTGGGCCGAGTGCTGGGACGCCGCGGCGTGCCTGACGTACGTCGACGACCCGGGCAACTACTCGTGCGAGACGGAGCCCAGCCCGCCCTGCTCGCTGGGCGCCGCGTCCGCCTGCCCGGCGGTGCCGGCCGCGCCCTGATCCTCGGAGGGGGCTTCTGCAGCCCCCTCCCCGCGGAGCGGAGCTCCGCGGGTCCCCACCCCGGCAGCAGGATCGATCGCCGGTACGGGGAGATCGGGCGGCGCCTCCTCGGGCGGCTCCTCGCGGTCGTCGTCCGGCCGCGGGCCGGCGAGGATGCAATCGAGCTCGGTCGCGGAGACGCGGTAGCTCACGGCGTCGAGGCGCCCGGTGACCTTCATGAGGTCGAGGAGCCGGCGCGACCGCCGCTGCAGCCAGGTGGACGGGTGCGCGAGGTCGACCCGGAGCGGCGCGGGCAGCATCGCGACCATCACGACGGCCTGCGCGGGCGAGAGGTCGCGGGTGCCGACGCCGAACCGGTGGCGCGCGCCCGCCTCGATGCCGAAGACGCCGTCGCCGAACTCCACGGCGTTGAGGTAGAGCGCGAGGATCCGCTTCTTCGAGAGGGCGCGCTCGAGCTTCCACGCGAGCACGGCCTCCTTGGCCTTGCGGCCCAGGCTCTTCTCGGTGCCGTACCAGAGGTTCTTCGCGAGCTGCTGCGTGAGGGTCGAGGCGCCGCGCGCGAAGCGGCCCTTCCTGAGGTCGTGCTGCGCCGCCTCCTGGATCGCGAGGAGGTCGACGCCGCCGTGGGTCCAGAAGTTCGCGTCCTCGGAGAGGACGAGCGCCTGGACGAGGTGCGGGGGCACGCGCTCGAGCGGGACGACCGTGCGCCGGACCCGGAACGGGCGCTTCTTCTGCTTCGCCTCGGCCTTCCGCTGCTCGATGAGCGCGGTCGTGTCGGGGTCGTGCCTCGCGAGCGGCGAGGGATCCGGCAGCGCCATCCAGAGGACGCCGGCCGCGCCCGCGGCGAGCGCGGCTGCGGTCGCCACGCCCAGGAGGGCGCGCGCGAGGAGTCCGGGGCGGCGGCGGGCGGTGGGCACGGGCGCGGACCTTAGCACGGGTCCCTGGTAGGCTCGGGGCGCACCGAGGACCTCCCGGAGGCAGCGTGCGGGCACTCCGCGCCTTTTCACCCACCGTCTGGCTGCTCGGGCTCGCGAGCCTGTTCAACGACGTCTCGTCCGAGGCGATCTTCCCGCTCCTGCCGCTGTTCCTCGCGTCGCTGCCGGGCGGTGGCGCGCGGACGCTCGGGCTCGTGGAGGGCGCGGCGGAGGCGGTCGGGGCCGCCGTGAAGGTGGCCGCGGGGCGGTGGTCGGACCGGGGGCCGCGGCGCGCGCTCGTGATCGGGGGGTACGGGCTGCCGGCGCTCGCGCGGGCGGGGATCGCGGTGGCCGCGTGGCCCTGGCAGGTGCTCCTGGCGCGGCTCGTGGACCGGGCGGGGAAGGGGATCCGGTCGGGGCCCCGGGACGCGCTGCTCGCGGACGCGGTTCCCGACGCGGAGCGGGGGAGGGCGTTCGGGCTGCAGCGGTCGATGGATCACCTGGGGGCGGCGGTGGGGCCGCTCGGCGCGGCCGGGTTGCTGGCGGCCGGGGTGTCGTTGAGGGTGACGTTCGCGATCGCGGCGGGGTTGGGGGTGCTGGCGCCGCTGGTGCTGGTGGCGCGGCTGAGGGAGGGGGAAGACAAGGAGCAGGAGCAGGATCAGGATCGGGTGCAGGTTCAGGAGCGGGAGCAGCTGAAGCTGAAGCCGAAGCTGCAGGTGCAGCCGAAGCTGCAGGTGCAGCAAGAGCTGGACCCGAACCCGAACCTGAACCCGTTCCTGCACCGGTACCTGATCCTGGCTGCCGTCTTCGCGCTGGGGAACTCGACGGACGCGTTCCTCCTGCTCAAGGCGCGGGAGGTCGGGTTCTCGGCGAGCGCGGTGCCGCTGCTCTGGTTCGGGCACCACGTCGTGAAGACGTTCGCGGGGCTGCCCGGAGGGGCGCTCTCCGACCGCGTGCCGCGGCGGTGGGTGGTGGCGGCGGGGTGGGGGGCGTACGCGCTCGCCTATCTGGGCTTCGCGCTCTCGGACGCGCCCTGGCAGGTGGCGGCCCTCTTCGGCGGGTACGCCCTCTACCACGGGCTCGCGGAGGGCGCGGAGCGGGCGCTCGTGGCGGATCTGGCTCCGAGGGGTGAGCGAGGGCGCGCGTTCGGGTGGTACCACGGGGTCACCGGCGCGGTGGCGCTGCCCGCAGGGCTGCTCACCGGGTGGCTGTGGGACGCCCGAGGGCCCGCGGTGGCGCTCGGCGCGTGCGCGGCGTTCGCCGGGGTGGCGGCGCTCGCGCTCGCGGTCTCACCCGCGGCGTCGCGCCGCGGGGGCGTTTCCTCTTCGTGAAGCAATCCCGCCGCACCCCGCGGGGAAATCGGCCCTTCCGGCGCCTTGACACCTCGTGTCGCCGCCGCTACCTCGCGGGTGGACGATTCCCCAACCCCGAACACGGAGCGACCCCATGGCAGACGCCAAGAAGTACGCGCCCAAGGACTACTCGAAGGTCCGCGGCCTCGCGGGCATCTCGGACAAGCAGGTCGAGGAGCACCTGAAGCTCTACGAGGGCTACGTGAAGCGCTGCAACACGCTCACCGAGAAGCTCTTCGCGATCTGCGGCGAGGGCAAGGCGTCCGGCGCCGACCCGGTCTACGCGGAGCTCACCCGCCGCCTCGGCTTCGAGTACGGCGGCATGGTGAACCACGAGTACTACTTCGAGAACCTCACGGCCGGCGCGCAGGCGGAGCCGGCCGCGGGCTCGAAGTTCAAGAAGGCCGTCGAGGCGTCGTTCGGCTCGTACGCGAACTGGCTCGCCGACTTCCGCGCCGTCGCGACGATGCCGGGCATCGGCTGGGCCTTCACGTTCCAGGACCCGAAGACCGGCTGGCTCTCGAACCACTTCGTCCAGCTGCACCAGGACAACCTCGTCGCCGGCTTCAAGCCGGTGCTGGTGATGGACGGCTGGGAGCACGCCTTCATGCGGGACTACCTCGCCACCGAGCGCGCCAAGTACGTCGACGCGTTCTTCAAGAACGTCGACTGGGCCGCCGTCGAGGGCCGGGTCGCGTAACCACCGGGAAGTGCAGGTGAGTTCGAGGCCTCTGCCCGCGAGGGCAGGGGCCTCGCCGCATCCGCGACCCTGTGGCGGTCGACCGTGACGGGTCCTGGCCGGGGCCTTCCCAGGAACGACCGGTCGTTCTATTTTGAGCGGCATGAAGAAGGGCGAGCGGACGAAGGAGCTGATCCTGGACGGCGCGCTCCGGCTCGCCTCCGAGCTCGGCCTCGACGGGCTCTCGCTCGGCAGGCTGGCCGAGGACCTCGAGCTCTCGAAGAGCGGACTCTTCGCTCACTTCGACTCGAAGGAGGACCTCCAGGCGCAGATGCTCGACCACGCGGCCGAGCGCTTCACCGAGGTCGTCGTGCGCCCCGCGCTCGAGGAGCCCGCCGGCGCGGCCCGGCTGCGGCGGCTCTTCGAGCTCGGCATGGTCTGGCCGCGCAAGGTGAAGCAGCCCGGCGGCTGCATCTTCATGGCGGCCTCGGCCGAGCTCGACGACCGCCCGGGCCTCGCCCGCGAGCGGCTCGCCGTCCACCAGCAGGCCTGGTACGACACGATCGCACGCGTCGTGCGGAGCGGGCAGAAGGCCGGCGCCTTCCGCGCCGGGGCCGACGCCGATCAGGCCGCGTTCGAGTTCGTCGGCATCAGCCTCACGTGGAACCTCGCCTCCCGCCTCCTGCGCGACCCGCGCGCGGACGAGAAGGCCCTCGCCGCCGTCGACCGCCTCATCGAAGGGCTGCGCGCCCAGAGCTGACCCCCGGAAGGAGAAGCGCCCATGGTTGCCGCGTTTTCGTCGAATAATAGCACGAACGGTCGTTCTGAAGTCCGCGCCGAGGTCAAGCCGCCCGCGCTCCTGCGCACCGGCGTGCGGGCGCTCTACGCGGTGGCGCCCCCGCTCGGCGACCGGCTCGCGGCCCGGCTCTTCTTCACGCCGCCGCCCACCGGGCCCGGGCGGCCCGGTCCGGCGCTCCCCGGCGGGCGCCCGTTCGCGCTCCGCGCCGCGGGGGTCACCGTGCACGGCGAGGCCGCGGGGGAGGGGCCGGCGGTGCTCCTCGTCCACGGGTGGGGCGGGCGCGGCACCCAGCTCGCGCCGCTCGGGCGCGCGCTCCTCGAGGCGGGGCTCGCGGTCGCGATCTTCGACGGCCCGGCGCACGGCCGCTCCGGCGGCGGCACCACGAACCTCCTGCGCATGGCGGACGCGCTCGCCGCGGTCGCCCGCCACGTCGGCGCCCGCGCCGCCATCGGCCACTCGTTCGGCGGCGCCGCGCTGGGGATCGCGCTCTCGCGGCGGCTCGTCGCGCTCGACGCGGCGGTCACCGTCGGCGCCCCGTCGAGCCCGTTCGGCTTCTTCGGCGCGTTCGCGCGGGCGTTCGGCCTGCCGCCGGAGGCGGGCGACCGGATCCGGCGCGGGCTCGAGGCCCGGGTGGGCGTCTCGATGGCGTCGCTCGACGCGGGAGCGCTGCTCCCGACCGTCCGGGTGCCCGGGCTCGTCGTCCACGACGCCGACGACCGGGAGGTGCCGTACCGCGAGGCCGAGGCCATCGCCGCGGCCTGGCCGGGGGCGCGCCTCAGGCGCACGGAAGGCCTGGGCCACCGGCGGATCCTGCGAGACCCCGCGCTCGCGACGGAGCTCGCGGCGTTTGTCTCCGGGCACCTCGCCCGGTGCGGCTGCGGCCGCCCCGCGACCGGCAACCGGCGCGGCGAGCCCACCTGCGCGTCCTGCCGGCTCGCGCTGCACCTCGAGGACCGGGACGGGCGGGCGGGCAGCGCCTGAGGGCCGTTCGCGATCCGCGCCCGGTCGTCTACAGTCGGGGGCCTGACCGCCGTCGCGCCCGCCACCGCCGCCGCCCTCCGCCGGGCGCTCCTCGCCTGGTACGACCGGGCCCGGCGCGACCTGCCCTGGCGCGGCCCGCGGGGCGAGGCGCAGCCGGCGGTCGACCCGTACGCCGCCTGGATCGCCGAGGTGATGCTCCAGCAGACGCAGGTCGCGACGGCGCTCCCGTACTGGCGGCGCTTCCTCGGGCGGTTCCCGACCCTCGACGCGCTCGCGCGGGCGCGCGAGGAGGACGTGCTCGCCGCGTGGAGCGGGCTCGGCTACTACGCCCGCGCCCGGCGGCTCGGGCCGGCCGCCCGCGAGGCCCTCGCGCGCCACGGCGGGCTGCCGCGCACGCTCGAGCAGCTCCGGGAGCTCCCCGGCTTCGGCCCGTACACGGCGGGCGCGGTCGCCTCGATCGCGTTCGGCGTGCGCGCGCCCGCGGTGGACGGGAACGCCGTGCGCGTGCTCGCGCGGCTCTTCGCGATCCGCGGCGACCCGACGTCACCTGCCGTGAAGCGCCGCCTCGAGGCGATCGCCGCCGCGCTCGTGCCGGAGCGGCGCCCGGGCGACTGGAACCAGGCGGTGATGGAGCTCGGCGCCACGCTGTGCAGGAAGCCCACGCCGGCGTGCGAGCGCTGCCCGGTCGCGCCGCGCTGCGAGGCCCGCCGGGCCGGGGCGGAGCGGGAGATCCCGCCCGCGCGCACCCGGGCGCCCCGGCGCGCGCTCCTCGTGGCGTGCGCGCTCGATCCCGGCGCCGGCGCCGTCGCGCTCGTGCGCCGGCCGCCCGGCGGCCTCTTCGGCGGGCTGTGGGACCTGCCCGGGGTCGAGGTGCGGTCGTGGCGCGGGGCGGAGGCGGCGCTGGGGCGGCTCCTCGAGGGGCTGGGCGGGCCCTCCGTCCGGGTGGGAAGGATGCTCGCGGAGGTCGAGCGGACCCTGACGCACCGCGACCTTCGCCTCCGCGCCTACGCCTGCGCGCTGCCGCGGCGGGGCAGGGGCGGGGACGTTCCGGCGCTCCGCTGGGTCGAGCTTCGTGATATCGAGGGGTTGGGCGTGCCGACCGCGACGCGCGCGCTGCTCGACGCTGCCCTCGCGGCCGCCGCGGATCGCGTAGGTTCGCGAGATCAGGGTTCCAGCTTGACAGGCGGCCCCCGAAGCGTATAAACCGCGCCCTCCACGACGGGTTGTCCTCGCCCCGCGTCGCAGTTCCCGGGGCGATTTTCTTGGGGATTCGCAGCAGAGACTGCGAAACAGAGACAGGGCAGGAACAGAGAGCCGATGCCGACGATCAGCCAGCTGGTTCGCAACGGGCGCGAGAAGCTCGAGATCAAGAAGAAGGCGCCGGCGCTCAAGGAGTCGCCGCAGAAGCGCGGCGTCTGCACGCGCGTCTACACGACGACCCCGAAGAAGCCGAACTCGGCCCTCCGCAAGGTCGCCCGCGTCCGCCTCGTCAACGGCTTCGAGGTCACGAGCTACATCCCCGGCGTCGGCCACAACCTGCAGGAGCACTCGGTGGTGCTCATCCGCGGCGGCCGCGTGAAGGATCTCCCGGGCGTGCGCTACCACATCATCCGCGGCACGCTCGACGCCGTCGGCGTCCAGGGCCGGAAGCAGAGCCGCTCCAAGTACGGCGCGAAGCGCCCGAGCTAATTTTTCCTTCTCAGGGATATCCACTCCGATGCCTCGTCGCCGCGAAGTCGAGAAGCGCAAGATCCTCCCGGACCCCAAGTTCCAGGACCGGATCGTCGCCAAGTTCGTCAACAACCTGATGCGCAAGGGCAAGAAGTCGACGGGCGAGCGCATCATCTACGGCGCGTTCGATCAGGTGGAGCAGAAGCTCAAGGACGACCCGCTCAAGATCTTCAAGAAGGCCCTCGACAACGTGAAGCCGGTCGTCGAGGTGAAGTCCCGCCGCGTCGGCGGCGCGACGTACCAGGTGCCGGTCGAGGTCCGTCAGGACCGCCGCACCGCGCTCGCGATGCGCTGGCTCATCGACTACTCGAAGGGCCGCGGCGAGAAGACGATGCAGGAGAAGCTGGCCGGCGAGATCATCGACGCCGCCAACAACCGCGGCAACGCGGTGAAGAAGCGCGAGGACACGCACAAGATGGCGGAGGCCAACAAGGCCTTCGCGCACTACCGCTGGTAGTCTCCAGGCGGTACACGGGAGAAGAGGGAAGGTTCGAGAGCGCAGTCGCCGTCTAGGACGGCAGGGATCGGGAAGATCCCGTCGGCTCTTTGACAGCTCGGTGGTGGTTGGTTTCGGCGTCGCCGCCGTTCGGCGACGGGCTCGAGAACGCACGGAGGCAGCGAACATGGCACGCAACAGTCCGCTCGAGCGCTACCGGAACTTCGGCATCATGGCGCACATCGATGCCGGCAAGACCACGACCACCGAGCGGATCCTCTTCTACACCGGCGTCACCCACAAGATCGGCGAGGTCCATGAGGGCACCACCGTCATGGACTGGATGGAGCAGGAGCGTGAGCGTGGCATCACGATCACGTCCGCTGCGACCACCGCCTTCTGGCGCGATCACCGGCTGAACATCATCGACACCCCCGGGCACGTCGACTTCACCATCGAGGTGGAGCGGTCGCTGCGCGTGCTCGACGGCGCGTGCGCGGTGTTCGACGCGGTGAACGGCGTCGAGCCGCAGTCCGAGACGGTCTGGCGGCAGGCCGACAAGTACAAGGTCCCGCGCATCTGCTTCATCAACAAGATGGACCGCGTCGGCGCCGACTTCTTCATGTCGGTCGACACGATCCAGGGGAAGCTCGGCGCGCGGCCGCTGCCCCTCCAGCTCCCGATCGGCGCCGAGGACAAGTTCCGCGGCATGGTCGACCTCGTCAAGATGAAGGCCGTCACCTTCGACGACGAGACGATGGGCGCGAAGTACCAGGAGAGCGGAATCCCCGCGGAGCTCCTCGAGCAGGCGAGGGAGTACCGCGCGAAGCTCGAGGAGACCGTCTCCGAGATCGACGACGCCCTGATGCACAAGTACCTCGACGGCCGCCCGCTGACCCAGGACGAGGTCGCCGCCGGGATCCGCAAGGGCACCCTCGAGATGAAGTTCTTCCCGGTGCTCTGCGGCACCGCGTTCAAGAACAAGGGCGTCCAGCAGATCCTCGACGCCGTGGTGGACTACCTCCCGAGCCCGCTCGACAAGCCGCCGGTCCAGGGCGTCAACGCGAAGGGCGAGACGCTCACCCGCAAGACGGGCGACAAGGAGCCGTTCTCGGCGCTGGCGTTCAAGATCATGAACGACCCGTTCGTCGGGAACCTCACCTTCTTCCGCGTGTACTCCGGCAAGCTCGAGGCCGGCTCGTACCTCTACAACGCGACGAAGGACAAGAAGGAGCGCATCGGCCGCATCCTCCAGATGCACGCCAACAAGCGCGAGGAGATCAAGGAGGTCTACGCCGGCGACATCGCCGCGGCGGTCGGCCTCCGGTCCACGACCACGGGCGACACGCTCTGCGACGAGGACCACGCCGTCATCCTCGAGCGGATGGAGTTCCCCGAGCCCGTCATCCACGTCGCGGTCGAGCCGAAGACCAAGGCCGACCAGGACAAGATGGGCATGGCGCTCAACCGCCTCCAGATGGAGGACCCGTCCTTCCGCGTCCACACGGACGAGGAGACCGGCCAGACCATCATCGGCGGCATGGGCGAGCTCCACCTCGAGATCCTCGTGGACCGCATGTTCCGCGAGTTCAAGGTCGAGGCGAACGTCGGCAAGCCCCAGGTCGCCTACCGCGAGACCATCACGAAGCAGGTCGAGTCGGAGGGCAAGTTCGTCCGCCAGACCGGCGGGCGCGGCCAGTACGGCCACTGCTGGGTGCGCCTCATCCCCCAGGAGCCGGGCAAGGGCTTCGAGTTCGTCAACGCCACCGTGGGCGGCTCGATCCCCAAGGAGTTCATCAACCCGATCCAGAAGGGCATCGAGGAGGCCATGACGAGCGGCGTGCTCGCCGGCTTCCCGATGGTCGACCTCAAGGTCGAGGTCTTCGACGGCAGCTACCACGACGTCGACTCGTCCGAGATGGCGTTCAAGATCGCGGGCTCGATGGGCTTCAAGGACGGCGCCCACAAGGCGAACCCGGTCCTCCTCGAGCCGATCATGGACGTCGAGGTCGTGACGCCCGAGGAGTACATGGGCGACGTGATCGGCGATCTGAACTCGCGTCGCGGCAAGATTCATGCGATGAACCCGCGCTCGGGTGTGCAGGTCATCGAGGCCCACGTGCCGCTGGCGGACATGTTCGGCTACTCGACCGACCTGCGCTCCAAGACCCAGGGGCGCGCAACCTACACGATGCAGTTCGCGCACTACGCGCAGGTTCCCAACAACATCGCGGAGACCGTCGTCGCCAAGGCGAAGGGCACCGCGCCCAGCAGGTAGGCCCGCAGCACCGAGCGAGGAGAGGACGTCATGGCCAAGGAGAAGTTCGAGCGCAACAAGCCCCACGTGAACGTCGGCACGATCGGCCACGTGGACCACGGCAAGACGACCCTGACGGCGGCGATCACGAAGGTGCTCGCGCAGAAGGGCTTCGCCAGCTTCATGGCGTACGACCAGATCGACAAGGCGCCGGAGGAGCGGGAGCGCGGCATCACGATCGCGACCGCCCACGTCGAGTACCAGACGGAGAAGCGGCACTACGCGCACGTCGACTGCCCGGGTCACGCGGACTACGTGAAGAACATGATCACCGGCGCGGCGCAGATGGACGGCGCGATCCTGGTGGTGTCGGCGGCGGACGGTCCGATGCCGCAGACGCGCGAGCACATCCTGCTCGCCCGGCAGGTCGGCGTTCCGTACATCGTGGTCTACCTGAACAAGGTGGACATGGTGGACGACAAGGAGCTGCTCGACCTCGTGGAGCTCGAGGTCCGTGAGCTCCTGACGGAGTACGAGTTCCCGGGGAACGAGATCCCGATCGTGAAGGGCTCGGCGCTGAAGGCGCTCGAGGGCGACAAGGGCGATCTGGGCGAGCCGTCGATCTTCCGGCTGATGGACGCGGTGGACGCGTACATCCCGACGCCGAAGCGGGCGACCGACAAGCCGTTCCTGATGCCGGTCGAGGACGTGTTCTCGATCTCGGGCCGCGGGACGGTGGCGACGGGCCGCATCGAGCGCGGCATCGTGAAGGTGGGCGAGGAGATCGAGATCGTCGGGCTGAAGGCGACGGCGAAGACGGTCGTGACGGGCGTCGAGATGTTCCGCAAGCTGCTCGACGAGGGGCAGGCGGGCGACAACGTGGGGTGCCTGCTCCGCGGCCTGAAGCGCGAGGAGGTCGAGCGCGGGCAGGTGCTGGCGAAGCCGGGCTCGATCACGCCGCACACCAAGTTCAAGGCCGAGGTGTACGTGCTGACGAAGGAGGAGGGTGGTCGTCACACCCCGTTCTTCAACGGCTACCGGCCGCAGTTCTACTTCCGCACGACGGACGTGACGGGGTCGGTGGAGCTGCCGAACGGCATCGAGATGATCATGCCGGGCGACAACATCACGATGACGGTGACGCTCATCACCCCCATCGCGATGGAGAAGGAGCTTCGCTTCGCGATCCGCGAGGGCGGCCGCACGGTCGGCGCCGGCGTGGTGGCAGAGGTCATCCAGTAGTCAGGTAGTTCACGCCGGCGAACGGCGGGATTCCGGAGCATCGGGCCCGCGCCGCGCCGCGTGACTGGACCAAAAGGCGTTCCGATGGCGACTCAGAAGATCAGGATCCGGCTCAAGGCCTACGACTACAAGCTGCTCGATCAGTCGGCGGGCGAGATCGTGGAGACGGCGAAGCGGACCGGCGCGAAGGTGGCCGGCCCCATCCCGCTCCCCACCCGGATCAACAAGTTCACCGTCCTCCGCAGCCCTCACGTCGACAAGAAGTCGCGCGAGCAGTTCGAGATCCGCACGCACAAGCGGCTCCTCGACATCCTCGAGCCGACTCCCCAGACCCTGGACGCGCTGATGAAGCTCGATCTGTCCGCGGGCGTCGACGTGGAGATCAAGTAGTCGAGGCGACCATGGCCAAGTTCGACGTCTACGACCTCGAGAAGAAGAAGGTGGGCGAGATCGACCTCGCCGACGCCGTCTTCGCCGCCGACGTGAACGAGCACCTCTTCTACGAGGTGGTGAAGGCGAAGCTCGCCTCCGATCGCTCGGGCACGCACGCGGTGAAGAACCGTTCCCTCGTCTCCGGTGGCGGCAAGAAGCCGTTCAAGCAGAAGGGCACCGGCCGCGCCCGCCAGGGCTCGACGCGCGCCTCCCTCTGGGTGGGCGGCGGCAAGGCGATGGGCCCGAAGCCCCGCGACTACTCCTACGAGGTGCCGAAGAAGGTCCGCAAGGCGGCCCTCCGCTCGGCGCTCTCGCTCCGCGGCAAGGACGGCAAGCTCGTCATCGTGACCGAGTGGAAGCCGTCGGCCCCGAAGACCTCCGCGGCGGCGAAGGTCCTCGCCAAGCTGGGCGCGAAGAAGGCGCTCGTGGTGGACGGCCAGGCCAACGCGGCGCTCGCGAAGAGCGTGCGCAACCTCGAGGGCTCCGACTTCCTGCCCTTCGAGGGGCTGAACGTCTACGACATCCTCCGCCACGACACGATCGTCCTCACCCAGGACACCGCGAAGAAGCTGGAGGCGAGCCTGTCATGAGCGTCGGGATCCAGGACGTGGTGAAGCGTCCGCTCATCACCGAGAAGGCCGAGCAGAACCGCGCCGCGAACCGGCAGTACGCGTTCGAGGTGCACCGCGAGGCCACCAAGATCATGGTCAAGCAGGCGGTCGAGAAGCAGTTCGCGGTGCACGTCACCGCCGTCCGCACCGCCATCGCGCGCGGCAAGACCAAGCGGGTGGGCCGGAGCATCGGCCGCCGCTCGAACTGGAAGAAGGCCGTCGTCACGCTCAAGGAAGGCGAGACGATCGCCCTCTTCGAGGGGAAGTAAGAGGCCACCATGGCACTGAAGCTCTACAAGCCCACGAGCCCCGCCCGCCGGCACATGTCGGTCTCGGACTTCGCCGAGATCACGAAGTCGAAGCCGGAGAAGGCGCTCACCAAGACGGTGAAGAAGACGGGCGGCCGCAACAACCACGGCCACATCACCACCCGTCACATCGGCGGCGGCCACAAGCGCCGCTACCGCCTCATCGACTGGAAGCGCAACAAGGACGGCGTGCCGGCCAAGGTCGCGGCGATCGAGTACGATCCCAACCGCACCGCCCGCATCGCGCTCCTCCACTACGCCGACGGCGAGAAGCGGTACATCCTCGCCCCGGTGGGCGTGGCGGTGGGCGACGTGCTGCTCTCCGGCGAGGCGGTCGACATCCGCCCCGGGAACGCGCTGCCCATCAAGGCCATCCCGCTCGGCACGGTCATCCACAACGTCGAGTCGCAGCCGGGCTCGGGCGGCAAGATGATCCGCACCGCCGGCTCCTTCGGCCAGCTGATGGCGAAGGAGGGCGGCCGCGCCCAGATCCGCATGCCCTCCGGCGAGGTCCGCCAGGTGGAGCTCGACTGCCGCGCGGTCGTCGGCCAGCTCGGCAACATCGAGAGCTCGTCGGTCCGCGTCGGCAAGGCCGGCAAGAGCCGCTGGAAGGGCATCCGCCCGACCGTCCGCGGCCTCGCCATGAACCCGGTCGATCACCCGCACGGCGGCGGCGAGGGCAAGTCCGGACAGGGCAACCCGCACCCGGTTTCGCCGTGGGGCCAGAAGACCAAGGGCCTCAAGACCCGCAACAACCGCCGCACCGACAAGTTCATCGTGTCGCGGCGCCGGCCCGGCATCCGGAACACGCCTCACTAGCCGGCTAGAGGACGACCACCATGGCGCGTTCGATCAAGAAGGGCCCGTTCGCCGACAAGCACCTCACCAAGAAGGTCGAGGACGCGAACAAGGGCAACAAGAAGTCGGTCATCAAGACCTGGTCGCGGCGGAGCACCATCCTGCCCGACTTCGTCGGCCACACGTTCGCGGTGCACAACGGGCGGAAGTTCGTCCCGGTGTTCGTCACCGAGAACATGGTCGGCCACAAGCTCGGCGAGTTCGCGCCGACCCGGACCTTCCACGGCCACTCGGCCGAGAAGAAGGCCGCCACGGCGCCTGCGCCGTCGGCCCCGGCGAAGAAGTAAGCGAGGACCATCATGGCCGAGACCAACACGCCGAAGAAGAAGGTCCGGACCGCGCCGCCGCCGTCGCGCTCCCGGAAGAACCGCCCCGCGCCGCCGCCGCCCGGGCCGCACGCGTCGCTGAGCTTCCTCCGCATCGCCCCGCGCAAGGTCCGCCTCGTGGCGGACCAGGTGCGCGGCCTCGCGGTGGGCGACGCGCTCGCCATCCTCAAGTTCCGGCCGCACGCCGCCGCGAAGCCGCTCGCCAAGCTGCTCCGCTCCGCCGTCGCGAACGCCGAGAACAAGGGCGGGCGGGTCGACGTCGACGCGCTCGTCGTGAAGACGCTGACCGTCGACCAGGGCCCGAAGATGCGCCGGTTCATGCCGCGCGCCCAGGGGCGCGCGTTCCGCGTCGAGAAGAAGACCAGCCACGTCTACGTCGAGCTCGGGTCCGAGACCCGGGCGTAGCCGATAGGAAAGCGAGTCAAGCATGGGTCAGAAAGTCCATCCGATCGGCTTCCGCCTGGGGGTCATCCGCTCCTGGGAGTCGAAGTGGTACGAGGAGAAGAACTACGCGAAGTGGCTGCACGAGGACATCCGCCTCCGCGAGTTCTGCAAGGAGAAGCTCGGCCAGGCCGGCATCTCCCGGATCGAGATCGAGCGCGCCGCCAACAAGGTCAAGATCAACGTCCACACCGCGCGGCCGGGCATCGTGATCGGCAAGCGCGGCGCCGGGATCGAGACGATCAAGAAGGACCTGCAGGCGCTGACGGAGAACGAGATCTACCTGAACGTCGTCGAGGTCCGTAAGGCCGAGACCGACGCCCAGCTCGTCGCCGAGAACATCGCGACGCAGCTCGAGCGCCGCATCGCCTTCCGCCGCGCGATGAAGAAGGCGGTGCAGACCGCCCTCAAGTTCGGGGCGAAGGGCATCCGCGTCGCGTGCTCGGGCCGCCTGGGCGGCTCCGAGATGGCCCGCTACGAGTGGTACCGCGAGGGCCGCGTGCCCCTGCACACCCTCCGCGCGGACATCGACTACGGGTTCGCCGAGGCGAAGACGACCTACGGGAAGATCGGCTGCAAGGTGTGGGTCATGCGGGGCGAGGTGCTCCCGCAGTCCGCCGCCAACCGCCCGCCGCGCTCGAGCGGCGGGGCGCGGCCGTAAGGGAATCGGGAGAGGATCATGCTCCAGCCGGCACGTACGAAGTACCGCAAGATGCAGAAGGGGAAGATGCGCGGGAAGGCCTACCGCGGATCCGACCTCAACCAGGGCGAGCACGGCCTCCAGGCGACCGAGTGCGGGTACCTCACCGCCCGGCAGATCGAGGCGGCCCGCATCGCGATCACGCGCTACGTGAAGCGCGGCGGGAAGCTCTGGATCCGGGTCTTCCCGGACAAGCCCATCACCAAGAAGCCCGCCGAGACTCGAATGGGAACCGGCAAGGGCAACGTGGAGTACTACGTGGCCGTCGTGAAGCCCGGCCGCATCCTCTACGAGATGTCCGGCGTCGACGACGCGACCGCCAAGAAGGCGTTCCACCTCGCCGCGCACAAGCTCCCCGTCTCCACCAAGATGGTGAAGCGCGGGGCCACCCTGTAGGAGGCGAGCGATGGCGACCGTCAAGGAGCTGCGCGAGCTCGATGAGAAGGACCTCCAGGCCCGCGCCGCGGAGCTGAAGCAGACCCTGTTCGACCTCAAGAACAAGCACTCGACCGGCGTGCTCGACTCGACCGCGGAACTCGGCAAGACGCGGAAGGAGATCGCCCGGATCCTGATGGTCGCGAGCGAGAAGCAGCGCGCCGCGGCCGGGAAGGCGAAGTGATCATCATGGAGCGTGGACACCGGAAGTCCCGCATCGGCGTGGTCGTCTCGAACAAGATGACGAAGACCGTCGTCGTCAAGGTCGAGCGCCGCGTGGCGGACCCCAAGTACGGGAAGATCATCACCAAGGCCGAGAAGTACAAGGCGCACGACGAGGAGCAGGCCTGCAAGATCGGCGATCGCGTCAGGATCGTCGAGACGCGCCCCATGTCCAAGGACAAGCGGTGGCGCGTGGCCGAGACCCTCGTGAAGGCGACGGAGGTCTAGCGCCATGATCCAGCAGGAGACCTACCTCGACGTGGCCGACAACTCCGGCGCCAAGCTCGTCCAGTGCATCAAGGTGCTGGGCGGCACGAAGCGCCGCTACGCCTCCATCGGCGACGTCATCGTCGTCTCGGTGAAGGAGGCGATCCCGGCCGCCAAGGTGAAGAAGGGCGAGGTCGCCCGGGCCGTCATCGTGCGGACCAGCCGCGAGGTGAAGCGGCCGGACGGCAGCTACATCCGCTTCGACGGCAACTCGGCCGTGCTCATCAACAAGGATCTCGAGCCGATCGGCACCCGCATCTTCGGGCCGGTCGCCCGCGAGCTCCGCGCCCGCAAGTTCATGAAGATCATCTCGCTGGCCCCGGAGGTCCTCTAGTCATGCCCGACATCCGCAAGGGCGACACCGTCAAGGTGATCGCCGGCAGGGAGAAGGGGAAGCAGGGCCGGGTCCTCGAGGTCAACCGCGAGAAGGGGCGGGTGGTCGTCGAGAAGCTCATGACGCTGAAGCGGCACCTGAAGAAGGGCCGCAACCCGTCGCAGCCCGACGGCGGCATCATCGAGAAGGCCGGCTCCATCGCCATCTCGAGCGTGATGGTGCTCCAGGGCACCGAGGCGGTGCGCAAGGAGAAGATCCAGCGCGACCTCGGCGCCAAGGAGAAGGCGAAGCTCGAGAAGCGCAAGGCCGCGAAGTAACCCAACGAACAACGCATCGTCCGGGGATTCGCAGGTCCCGTACGAAGGCAAGGAGAGCGTCACATGGCAGCGCGTCTGAGGGAGCGGTACGAGCAGTCGGTGCGGTCCGAGCTCATGAAGGAGTTCGGGTTCAAGAACACGATGCAGGCGCCCAAGCTCGAGAAGATCGTCGTCAACATGGGCCTGGGCGAGGCCATCAACAACGGCAAGATCATCGACGTCTCGGTCGAGCAGCTCGGGGCGATCACCGGCCAGAAGCCGGTCGTCACCCGCGCCCGCAAGTCGATCGCGAACTTCAAGCTCCGCCAGGGCCAGTCCATCGGCGCCATGGTGACGCTGCGCGGCGACCGGATGTACGAGTTCTTCGACCGCCTCGTGACGATCGCGCTGCCCCGCGTCCGTGACTTCAAGGGCGTCTCGCCGAAGGCCTTCGACGGCAAGGGCAACTACACCCTCGGCGTCCGCGAGCAGATCATCTTCCCCGAGATCAACTACGACAAGGTCGAGAAGATCAAAGGGCTCAACATCACGGTCGTGACGACCGCCAGGAACGACGAGGAAGGCCGGGCCCTGCTGCGCCACCTCGGCATGCCGTTCCGTCAGTAACGGAGACATTCATGGCCAAGCTCTCGAAGATGGCGCAGGCGAAGCGCAAGCTGAAGTTCCCGGTTCGCCAGTACAACCGCTGCCCGATCTGCGGTCGGCCCCGGGCCTTCCTCCGCAAGTTCCAGATGTGCCGCCTGTGCTTCCGGCAGCGCGCGCTCCAGGGCGAGATCACCGGCGTCATCAAGTCGAGCTGGTAGGAGAGAGACCTCAATGAGCTTCACCGATCCCATTGGCGACATGCTGACGCGCATCCGCAACGCGTCCGCCGCGCGGCACGAGAAGGTCCTCATCCCGGCCTCCCGGCTGAAGGTCCGCATCGCGGAGGTCCTGCGCGACGAGGGCTTCATCAAGGAGTTCGTGGTCCACGAGGGCACCCCGGGGCACCAGGGCGCCATCACCGTCGTGCTGAAGTACGACGGCGATCGCGAGCCGGCCATCAGCGACATCAAGCGGGTGTCGAAGCCGGGCCTGCGCCGCTACGTCCCCACCGACGAGATCCCCCGGGTGTTGAACGGGATGGGCATCGCCATCCTGTCGACCTCGAAGGGCGTCATGGCGGACCGCGAGGCCCGCAAGCAGAAGGTCGGCGGCGAGCTGATCTGCACGGTCTGGTAGGAAGAGGAGCGAACCAGTCATGTCCCGAGTCGGAAAGCTCCCCGTCAAGATCCCGGAGAAGGTCAAGGTCTCCGTCGACGGGCAGGTCGTGAAGGTCGAGGGGCCGAAGGGCAAGATGTCCTTCGCCACGAACCCGGTCGTGAAGGTGGCCGTCGAGAAGGGCGAGGTGAAGGTCACCCGCCCGGACGAGGGCCGCCTCGCCAAGGGCCTGCACGGCCTGACCCGGACCCTCCTGAAGAACGCCGTCGAGGGCGTCGTGAAGGGCTACGAGCGCGGCCTCGAGATCAACGGCGTCGGCTTCAAGGCCGAGGTGAAGGCGAAGGAGATTCACTTCACCCTCGGCTTCTCGCACCCGGTCGTCTTCAAGCTCCCCGAGGGCGTGACGGCCGAGGTCGACGCGAAGCAGACCAAGGTGACGCTCAAGGGCGTCGACAAGCACCTGCTCGGCCTCACCGCCGCCCAGGTCCGCGCGCTGCGCCCGCCCGAGCCGTACAAGGGCAAGGGCATCAAGTACGCGGAAGAGACCATCCGCCGCAAGGAAGGCAAGACCGGCGCCGCGTAGCGCCCCCACGCAGCAGGCTCATGCGGCGGCTGACCCACCGCCGCCGCAAGGAGGAGCACCATGGCGAAGCACGTCACCTCGCGCGAGAAGCGCAAGGCCCGCATCCGGCGCAAGATCAGCGGCACCGCCGCCCGTCCGCGGCTCACGGTCTACAAGAGCCTCAAGCACATGTACGCCCAGCTCGTGGACGACGTGGCCGGCAAGACGCTCCTGTCGGTCGGGACGACCTCGAAGGCGTTCCAGAGCGAGCTCGGCGAGGCCGACAAGACCGGCGCCGCCAAGAAGATCGGCGCGGCCATCGCGAAGGCCGCGCTCGCCAAGGGGATCGAGGCGGTCGTGTTCGACCGCAACGGGTTCGACTACCACGGCCGCGTCCAGGCCGTCGCCGCCGCGGCGCGTGAAGCCGGGCTCAAGTTCTAGGGGTAACGAGAGAATGGCCACTCCCATCAACGCGAACGATCTCGACCTGACCGACAAGGTCGTCCACATCAACCGCGTCGCCAAGGTCGTGAAGGGCGGCCGCCGGTTCAGCTTCTCGGCGCTCGTCGTCGTCGGCGACGGCAACGGCCACGTGGGCGTCGGCCTCGGGAAGGCGAACGAGGTCCCCGAGGCGATCCGCAAGGGCGGCGACCAGGCGAAGAAGAACCTGTTCCGCGTCCCGCTCGCCGGCACGTCCATCCCGCACGAGGTGCTCGGGCACTTCGGCGCCGGCTGGGTCCTGCTCAAGCCGGCCGGTGAGGGTACCGGCGTCATCGCCGGCGGCGCCGTCCGCGCCGTCGTCGAGGCCGCGGGCATCCGCAACGTGCTCACGAAGAGCCAGGGCTCGCGGAACCCGCACAACGTCATCAAGGCCACCGTGGCGGGGCTGAAGCGGCTCCGCTCGCCGGATGCGGCCGCTCGGGCCCGCGGCAAGACCGCCGCCGAGCTGTCCGAGTAGCCGTTCGACCGCCTCACTGGGTTCGGAGGAAGAACTGTGGCAGCCATCAAGGTGAAGCTGGTCCGCGGCCTCGCGGGTGTCCCCGCGCCGCACCGCACGGTCGTCGCGGGCATGGGCCTCAAGAAGCGCGACTCGACGAAGCTCCTCCCGGACACCGCGCAGACGGCCGGGATGATCGCGAAGGTCGCGTACCTCGTCTCCTGGGAGCGGGTCGACGCCCCCGCGCCGCTCAGCCGCAAGGCCAAGAAGGCGAAGGCCGCCCGGTCGTAGGCCGGACGCCCCTCGCGTGATAGAAGGGACCTCTTCCATGTCGCTTTCCCAGCTCAAGGCGCCCAAGGGCGCCAACAAGGTCAAGAAGCGCGTCGGCCGTGGCCAGGCCTCCGGCCTCGGCAAGACCGCCGGCCGCGGCGGCAAGGGCCAGAAGGCCCGCACCGGCAACATGCGGTTCGAGGGCTTCGAGGGCGGCCAGATGCCGCTCCAGCGCCGCCTCCCGAAGTTCGGGTTCCACAACCTCTTCCGGCGCGAGCTCGAGGAGGTCAAGGTGGGCGACCTCGAGGGCCTCACCGGCCTCGTCGACCCGGCCGCGCTCGAGGCCGCCGGCCTCATCAACGGCAACCAGGACGGCGTCGTCATCCTCGCCGGCGGCGAGCTCAAGAGCGCCGTGCAGGTGAAGGTGCACCGCGTCACCGCGGGCGCCCGCGAGGCCATCGAGAAGGCGGGCGGCAAGATCGAGCTCATCGAGCGGCCCACCACGATGGGCGCGAAGCAGAAGGCCGAGCGCATCGCCGCGAAGGCCGCCAAGAAGGCCGCGAAGAAGTAGAGGCAGCACGGGGGAGGGGGCCGCAGGGTCCCCACCACAGGGCGTCGGGCCGTAACAAGGGGTTCACATGGCAGCGAGCGCGCTCGTCAACATCTTCCGCATCCAGGAGCTGAGGAAGCGGCTGTTCTTCTCGCTCGGGATGCTGGCCGTGTACCGGCTCGGCATCTACGTCACCACGCCCGGCGTCGACCGCGAGGCGATGCAGAACGTGGTGTCCTCGGGCAGCCTCCTCGGCCTCCTCAACTTCTTCTCCGGCGGCGCGTTCGAGCAGCTCTCGATCTTCGCCCTCGGCATCATGCCGTACGTCTCGGCCTCCATCATCCTGCAGCTCCTCGCGGTGGTCGTCCCCGCGCTCGAGAAGATGCAGAAGGAGGGCGAGCTCGGCCGCCGCAAGATCACCCAGTACACCCGGTACGTGACGGTGGTGCTCTCCGCCCTGCAGGGCTACGGCATCGCCACCTACCTCGAGTCGCTCCGCGATCCCACGGGCATCGCGGTGGTGGCGGACCCGGGCTGGGGCTTCCGGCTGATGACGATGATCTCGCTCGCGGCCGGCACGTCCTTCATCATGTGGATGGGCGAGCAGATCACCGAGCGCGGCATCGGCAACGGCATCTCGCTCATCATCTTCGCCGGCATCGTGGCCCGCGCGCCCCGCGCCGCGTTCAACACGTACCAGGGCTTCTCGACCGGCGCCGCGGTGTCCGAGCTCGGGATGCTCCTCCTCGTCGTGATCATGGTGTCGGTGATCGCGGCGGTCGTGTTCGTGGAGCGCGGCCAGCGCCGGATCCCGATCCAGTACGCGAAGCGGATGGTCGGCCGGAAGCTCTACGGCGGCCAGTCGACCCACCTGCCGCTCAAGGTCAACACCTCGGGCGTCATCCCGCCGATCTTCGCCTCCTCGCTGCTGCCTCTTCCCCGCGACCCTCGGCGGCTGGTTCCCGGCGCTCCAGGGCGTGGCGCAGGCCATCCAGCAGGATCCGTGGGTGTACGACACCCTCTACGTCGTCCTGATCATCTTCTTCGCGTACTTCTACACGGCGGTGACCTTCAACCCGGTCGACGTCGCCGACAACCTCAAGAAGTACGGCGGCTACATCCCCGGCATCCGCCCGGGCAAGACCACGGCCGACTACATCGACTTCGTGCTGTCCCGCATCACGTTCGGCGGCGCCATCTACCTCGCCGTCATCTGCGTGCTGCCGACCGTCCTCACGAACGAGTTCAACATCCAGTTCTACTTCGGCGGCACGTCCCTGCTCATCGTGGTCGGCGTCGCGCTTGACACCGTTCAGCAGATCGAGGGACACCTCATCACACGGCACTACGAGGGCTTCACGGGACCTCGGGGACCGCGAATCCGCGGCCGC
The DNA here is from genome assembly GCA_047602405.1 of Anaeromyxobacteraceae bacterium. Taxonomy (GTDB): domain Bacteria; phylum Myxococcota; class Myxococcia; order Myxococcales; family Anaeromyxobacteraceae; genus Anaeromyxobacter. Next base: position 1,954,894 of record JASGHJ010000002.1, on the reverse strand, counting down.
AGGCTCGCGACGGGACAGGCGGTCAACGCCTGACCGAAGGGCCCCGGGGACGGGGCCCTTCGGCTTTTGGGAGACAGGTTTTTTCGGAAACCGGTCTATTGAGCTGCTTCTCGAGTCTCTGAGTTTCGTCGCTTCTCGGAGGTCGGTGTGATCCTCATCCTCCTGGGGCCGCCCGGAGCCGGTAAGGGTACGCAGGCGAAGCTCCTCGCCAACGAGCTGCGGATCCCGCACGTGTCGACGGGCGACATGTTCCGCGACCACACGAGCCGGGGGACCGACCTCGGCATGCAGGTCAAGGCGATCATGGCGGCCGGCGGCCTCGTCCCCGACGAGGTCACGAACGAGATGGTGCGGGACCGGGTCGCCCGCGCCGACGTGCGCGGTGGCTTCATCCTCGACGGTTACCCGCGCACCATCCCCCAGGCCGAGTTCCTCGAGCAGCTCCTCCAGGAGACCGGCCGGAAGCTCGACCGCGTCGTCTCGTACGAGGTGAACGAGGGCGCGATCGTGGAGCGGATCTCCGGCCGCCGCAGCTGCCCGTCGTGCGGCCAGGCCTACCACGTGACCGCGAACCCGCCCCGGCGCGAGGGCATGTGCGACCGGGATCAGACCCCGCTCGTGCTGCGCGAGGACGACCGGCCGGAGAAGGTGCTCCACCGCATGCAGGAGTACGCCGCGAAGACCGCCCCGCTGAAGGCCTTCTACGGCGCGCGCAAGTCGATCCTCCAGATCGACGGGATGCTCGCACCCGACGCGGTGCTCCACGCGACGCTCTCCGGCATCGGGGTGAAGAAGGGCTGACGGTGGACGGCACGCCGCGCGACCGGATCCTGCTCAGGACCGCCGACGAGATCGCGCGGATCCGGGACGCCTGCCAGGTCGTGCGGGCGGTGCTCGACGAGCTCGCCGCCGCCTGCCGCCCGGGCGTCACGACGCTCGCGCTCGACGAGGTCGCCTCGCGCGGCGCGCGGGCGCGCGGCGCCGCGCCCGCGTTCCTCGGCTACCAGGGTTATCCCGCCTCGCTCTGCATCTCGGTGAACGACGAGGTCGTGCACGGGATCCCCTCGCCCGACCGCGTGCTCCGCGAGGGCGACGTGGTCGGCCTCGACTTCGGGGTCGTGCTCGAGGGCTGGTACGGCGACTCCGCCCGCACCGTGGTGGTGGGGCAGGGGACCGCCGCGGCCGCGCGCCTCGTCGAGGTCTGCCGCGAGGCGCTCGACCGCGCCATCGCCGCCGCGCTGCACGGCGGGGCGGTGGGAGACATCGGCGCCGCCGTCCAGGCCCACGTCGAGCCGCTCGGCCTCTCGGTGGTGCGGGACTTCGTGGGCCACGGGATCGGCCGCCGGCTGCACGAGCCGCCCCAGGTCCCCAACGTCGGGGTGCCCGGCACGGGCGTGCGCCTGCGGGCCGGGATGGTCCTCGCCATCGAGCCCATGGTGACCGCGGGCGGGCCGGACGTGGAGACGCTGGACGACGGCTGGACCGCGGTGACCGCCGACGGGTCGCTGGCGGCCCACTTCGAGCACACGGTGGCGATCACCGAAAAGGGGCCTGAGATCCTGAGCTTGTGAGATGCGTCCGCCCCGGCGCCGCGCCGGGGCCCCGACGGGTGCCGGGGTCCCTGCCCGGCGCACGCCAAACGGCGCCGGGCGTCCTTGCGTCCCAAAAATACGTGTGTTATTAGGCCGCCCTCGCACCGGCCGGTCCGACCAGGGACCGCGCAGCGCCGGTGTGCCGGGAAAGCCCGGAGAATTCAGGCGGCTATCGACGGAGCGTCCCACGAGCTCCCGGTCGCCAACCCGCCGGCCGTCGCGGCGGGTCGTTTCGTCTTTTGAGGTTGGGGTTTCGCATCTAGGAACGCAGCACGCTGGGAGGCGTCGGCAAATGAAGGTCCGCGCGTCGGTCAAGAAGATCTGCGACAAGTGCAAGGTCATCAAGCGCAAGGGAACCGTCCGGATCATCTGCCCGGCCAACCCGCGCCACAAGCAGCGCCAGGGCTAACGCAGCCCGCGTCACTCGGAGAGAACTGAATGGCTCGCATCGCCGGCATCGACCTCCCCCGTGAGAAGAAGATCGAGGTCGCACTGCAGTACATCTACGGGATCGGGAAGACGACCGCCTACGCCATCGCCGAGAAGGCGAACGTGAAGGTCGGCACCCGCACGAAGGATCTCACGGAGGACGAGGTCCGCCGGATCCGCGACGTCATCGAGGCGAACTTCAAGGTGGAGGGCGACCTCCGCCGCGAGGTCTCGCTCAACATCAAGCGCCTGATCGATCTCGGCTGCTACCGCGGCCTGCGTCACCGCAAGGGCCTCCCGGCCCGCGGTCAGCGCACCCACACCAACGCCCGCACGCGCAAGGGTCCGAAGAAGGGCCTCGTGCGCAAGCCGGTCGCCGCGGCGCCCGCGCCGAAGGCCTAACGCCTAGCCCCAGATCACGGAGAACCGAGTGGCCGACGAGAAGCCCACGACCGAGAAGCAGCCCGCCAAGAAGGAAGAGGCGGCCTCCGCACCTCCTGCGGCGCCGAACCTCACGGGCATCGAGCCCATCACCGCCTCGCCCGTCACGCCCAAGAAGGGCAAGAAGCGGGTGAAGAAGAACATCGCGAACGGCGTGGTGCACATCGCCTCGACGTTCAACAACACGCAGATCACGATCACCGACCCGGTCGGCAACGTGATCGCGTGGTCCTCCGCCGGCGCGCGCGGCTTCAAGGGCTCGCGCAAGTCGACGCCGTTCGCCGCCCAGGTGGCGGCCGGCGACGCCGCCGCGAAGGCCATGGAGCACGGCCTCAAGTCCGTGACCGTGTTCGTGAACGGCCCGGGCGCGGGCCGCGAGTCGGCGCTCCGCGCGCTGGCCGCCGCCGGTCTGAAGATCACGCTCATCCGGGATGCCACGCCGATCCCGCACAACGGTTGCCGGCCGCCGAAGCGCCGCCGCGTCTGAGTCAGGAGACCATCGAGTGGCCCGTTACAGCGAAAGCCAGTGCCGCCTCTGCCGGCGCGAGAACCTGAAGATGTACCTGAAGGGCGACCGTTGCTACACGGACAAGTGCGCCATCGAGCGCCGCCCTTACCCGCCTGGCCAGCACGGCCAGGGCCGCACGAAGTTCTCGGAGTACGGCGTCCAGCTGCGTGAGAAGCAGAAGGTGAAGCGGATGTACGGCCTACTCGAGGCCGGGTTCCGCCACGCGTACCACAACGCCGCCGCCGCGAAGGGCAAGACCGGCGAGAACCTCCTCCAGACGCTCGAGCTGCGGCTCGACAACGTCGTCTTCCGGCTCGGCTTCGCCGACACCCGGAACGAGGCCCGCCAGCTCGTCCGCCACGGCCACTTCCGCGTGAACGGCCGCAAGGTGAACATCCCGAGCTACCTCTGCCGCCCCGGCGACAAGGTCGAGGTGAAGGAGCGCTCGAAGAAGGTGGTCCGGATTCTCCGAGGCCCTCGAGGCGGTCGACCGCCGCCAGGTCCCCGGCTGGCTGGAGCTCGACAAGGGCGCCTTCAAGGGCACCGTGAAGACCTCGCCGTCGCGCGAGGACATCACGATGCCGATCCAGGAGCAGCTCATCGTCGAGCTCTACTCGAAGTAGAGCCCCGAGTTCCGGAGCGGGCCCGGTCGCACGCAGCGCGGGCCCGCTCCCTTTCACGGCAGGTCGTCGAACGACAACGTCGCGCGCCCCACGGAGCCTCACGCCGGCCCGGCTGACCGGACGGGGGGAGGGGGCGGCGGCCAAGGAGACAGCCCATGGTGGACGGCATCGTCACGAAGAACTGGCGCGACCTCATCAAGCCCCGCGGGCTCGTGGTCGACCAGGAGAGCCTCAGCAACACCTACGGGAAGTTCATCGCGGAGCCGCTGGAGCGCGGCTTCGGCATCACGCTCGGCAATGCGCTGCGCCGCGTGCTCCTCTCGAGCCTGCAGGGCGCCGCCATCACCTCGGTGAAGATCGAGGGCGTCGAGCACGAGTTCATGACCATCCCCGAGGTCGCCGAGGACGTCACCGACATCATCCTCAACATGAAGGAGGTCCTCCTCCAGATCCACACGAACGAGGTCAAGACCCTCCGCATCGAGGCGGACGGCCCCCGCGAGATCAAGGCGGGCGACCTCATCGTGGATCCGCAGGTCGAGGTCCTCAACCCGGGCCACCACGTCCTCACCATCTCCGAGGGCGGCAAGGTCCGCGCCGAGCTCACCGCCCGCCGCGGCCGCGGCTACGTCCCGGCCGAGCGGAACAAGGTGCCGGGCTCGCCCATCGGCACCATCCCGATCGACGCGCTCTTCAGCCCGATCCGGAAGGTGAACTACCAGGTCACGAACGCCCGCGTCGGCCAGCAGACCGACTACGACCGCCTCTCGCTCGAGGTCTGGACCGACGGGTCCGTGGCCCCGGCCGACGCGGTGGCGTTCGCCGCCAAGATCGTCAAGGAGCAGCTCTCGATCTTCATCAACTTCGACGAGGCCGAGGAGCCCGCCGAGGAGGTGAAGCCGGTCGAGGAGCAGAAGCTGAACGAGAACCTCTTCCGCTCGGTCGACGAGCTCGAGCTCTCGGTCCGCTCCGCGAACTGCCTCCAGAACGCGAACATCAAGACCATCGGCGATCTCGTCCAGAAGACCGAGGCCGAGATGCTGAAGACGAAGAACTTCGGCCGGAAGTCGCTGAAGGAGATCGAGGAGATCCTCGCGGAGATGGGGCTCTCCCTCGGCATGAAGCTCGAGAACTGGCCGCCCAAGGCCGCGCCGCAGGGCCAGCTGAAGGCCTAATTTGCCCCGGGGTGGGGCCCCGACGGGCTTTGCCCGGCGGGGCGGGGGCCTGTGCCCCCGGAGACACAGAGAGGAACGACTCAGATGAAGCACCGGATCGCAGGCCGCAGGCTGGACCGCACCACCGAGCATCGCACCGCGATGTTCCGGAACATGGTGACGTCGCTCATCCGCCACGAGCGGATCGTGACCACCACGCCCAAGGCCAAGGAGCTGAAGCGCATCTGCGACAAGTTCATCACGCTCGCGAAGAAGGGCGGCGCGCACCACCGCCGCATCGCGAACCGCGACGTGAAGGACGTCGAGGCGCTCAACAAGCTGTTCGGCCCGATGGCCGAGCGCTTCAAGAGCCGCCCGGGTGGCTACACGCGCATCGTGAAGATCGGGCGCCGGGCGGGCGACGCGGCCGAGATGGCCATGATCGAGCTGCTCGACCGCTCCCCGGCCTCCGCGGCCGGCGGCGACGAGAAGACCGAGAAGCCGGCCGCCGAGAAGGCCGAGAAGAAGACCAAGAAGTAGGACCGCGACCGCACCGCGGTCCACGAAGGCGACCGCACCGCGGTCCAGGAAACACAGGAGGCTTCACATGGCGGTGGTTCTCAGGCTCTCGCGTGCGGGCACGCACAAGGCGCCCTTCTATCACGTGGTGGCCACCGACTCGCGCGCGGCGCGGGACGGCAAGTACCTCGAGGACGTCGGCATCTTCGACCCGACCCGCTCCCCGGAGCGGATCGAGCTCAAGGCCGAGCGCATCCAGCACTGGCTCAAGATCGGCGCGAAGCCGAGCCCGACCGTCGCGAAGATCCTGAAGCGCGCCGGGAAGGCCGCCCCGAAGGCCGAGAGCGCCGGGAAGAAGGCCTAGGGCGTGCACGATCTCGTCCTCTGGCTCGCCCGGGAGCTCGTCGAGCACCGGGACGCCGTGAAGGTCGACGCCATCGAGCGGGATCGCTCGACGGTGCTCGAGCTCACGGTGGCCGAGGACGACCTCGGGCGCGTCATCGGGCGTGGCGGGCGGACCGCGAAGGCGCTCCGCACCGTCGTCGAGGCCGCCGCGCGCCGCGAGGGCAAGCGGGCGGTGCTCGACATCCTGGACTAGCGGCGTGCCGCTGGTCCCGCTGGGCAAGGTCGTCCGCGCCCTGGGCCTCAAGGGGCTCCTGGGGGTGGCCGGCACGGAGGGCGCGCTCGCCGAGCTCGAGCGCGTGACGCTCCGGAGGGCCGGGCAGCCGGATCGCCTGGTGAAGGTGCAGGTGGCGCGGCCGCAGGGGCGCCTCTGGGCGCTCGGGGTGGACGGGGTGGTGGACCGGACCGCCGCCGAGACGTGGGTGGGGGCCGAGGTGCTCGCCGAGCGCGAGGACCTGGGCGAGGCGGGCGAGGGGGCCTTCTACTGGGCCGATCTCGAGGGCCTCGAGGTGGTGACGGCGGCGGGCCAGCCGGTCGGGAAGGTGACCGGGCTGCTCGAGACGGGCGCCGTGGACGTCTTGCAGGTGACGGGCGACCGGGGAGAGGTGCTGATCCCGCTCGCGCCGTACGTGGAAGTGGATCTGGAGCGCCGGCGCATCGTGGTCGATCCGCCGGAGGGTTTGCTGGAGCAGGGCGGTTAGGCAGGAGGCACCGGGAGAGGCCGACGTGGCCGGGCTGGAGGTCGACATCCTGACGCTGTTCCCCGGGCTCTGCGAGGGTTACCTCGCGGGCTCCATCCTGGCGAAGGCCAGGGAGGCCGGGCTCGTCGACGTGGCGGTGCACGACGTGCGAGAGCACGCCGCGGGCAAGCACCGGGTCGCCGACGACGCGCCGTACGGGGGCGGGGCCGGGATGGTGATGAAGCCCGAGCCGCTCACGGAGGCCATCGAGGCGGCGCGGGCGCGGAGGCCCGGGGCCTGGGTGGTGCTGACGAGCCCGCGGGGGCAGGTGCTCTCGCAGGCGCTGGCGAAGGAGCTGGCGGGGCACGGCAGGCTGATCCTGGTGTGTGGCCGGTACGAGGGAGTGGACGAGCGCGTGAGGTCGGTGGTGGACAGAGAGGTCTCCCTGGGAGACTTCGTGCTCACGGGCGGTGAGCTCGCGGCGCTGTGCGTGGTCGACGCGGCGGCGCGGCTCGTGCCCGGCGTGCTCGGCAACGCGGACTCCGCGGGCGCCGAGAGCTTCGCCGACGGCGCCCTCGAGTACCCCCACTACACGCGGCCCCCGGAGTACCGGGGCATGAAGGTGCCGGAGGTCCTCCTGAGCGGGGACCACCGGCGCATCGAGCGGTGGCGGCGGCGCGAGTCGCTGCGCGCCACCCGGGAGCGCAGGCCCGATCTGTTCGAGCGGCTGCGCCTCGACGAAAAGGACCTCCGGCTCATCGAGGCCGGGGACGACGAGCTGTAGAGGAGAGCGGAACCATGATGCGCAAGGCGATTGCCGACGTCGAGGCGAAGTACAAGCGGAAGGACGTCCCCGAGATGCGCGCGGGTGACAACGTCCGCGTCCACACGAAGATCAAGGAAGGCGACAAGGAGCGCATCCAGGTCTTCGAGGGCGTGGTCATCGCCTACCGCAAGGGTGGCACCGCCTCCAACTTCACGGTCCGCAAGGTCAGCTACGGCGTGGGCGTGGAGCGCATCTTCCCGACCCACAGCCCCCGCGTGGACAAGGTCGAGGTGCTGGGCCACGGCGAGGTCCGCCGCGCCCGCCTCTACTTCCTCCGCGACCTCCAGGGCAAGGCCGCGCGCCTCCACCAGGAGGAGGGCAGCGGCGAGGCCGCCGCGCCGGCCGCCCCTGCCCCGAAGACCGAGTAGCGCGGGGGCATGGCCCCCGCCCCGTCGATCCCGAGCTTGTCGAGGGATCGCCGGGGCCCCACCCCGGATCGAGGCGTAGTGCTTCCCGGAGCACGGGCCGGGCGCTAACATGGGCGCCCACCCGTGATCCTCCTCGAGTTCGCAGCGCAGGGCGTCCGCGGTGTCGCTCCGGCCGGTGGCCGGGCGACGCTGCGCCCCGGCTACAACGTCGTCGCCGCCGATGGCGTCGCGCTGCGCAAGCTCCTCGAGGCGCTCCTCCACCCCACCTCCCGCGACGGCGAGGGGCTCCCCCGCACGTCGGGGCAGCCCGGCCAGTCGCCGCTCAAGGCGGGCCTGACCCTGGTCGGCGACGACCGGGTGACCTACCGGCTGGTCCGCGACTTCGCGGCGGGCTGCCAGCTGCACCGGTTCGATCCCGAGAAGCGCTCCTTCGCGCTCGTCGCGTCGGAGCTCCCCGCGATCGCCGACTTCCTGCGCGCCACCGCGGGCGCGCCGCCCGCCGAGCGGACGAAGGCGTTCCTGACGATCGCCGCCGCCGACCTCCCCTCGAAGCAGGGCGCGCGCACCTCCATCACCGGCTCCGAGCAGCCCATCCGCGCGGCCGTCCCGCCCGACGAGGCGAGGAAGCGGCTCGTCGCGCTGCGCGCCGAGCTCGAGAAGGCGAAGGTGGCGGAGAAGCTCCAGTACCAGCTCGACGGGCTCCAGGCGAAGCTGTTCAAGCTCGAGGAGGTCATGAAGAGCGGCGCGCGCGTCGCCGAGGGGCTCGAGAAGGCCGAGGCCGCCCGCCAGGAGCTCGGCGACGTGGCCGGGGCGGCCGCCGCGCTCGGGGAGGCCGAGGCGAAGCTCGGCGCCTACGAGAAGCTCGCGGCGCGGCGCGAGGAGGCCGGCGCCAAGGCGGCCCGGGAGAAGGAGGCGCTCGCCGAGGCCGAGGCGGGCGGCGGGCCGGTGCCGTTCTGGGGCGACGGGCGGTTCTGGGGGCTCGCCGGCGGCGGGCTCCTCTTCGCGGTCCTCGCCGCGTACGGGGCCGCGTCGCACAGCGATTCTCCGCTACCTGTCGATCCTGGCCATCGCCGCGTTCGGCGGCGCCGGGGTGCTCGCGTACCGCTGGATCGGCGAGCTCGAGGGCTGGGAGCGCGTCGGCCGGCGGCGCCGGGTGCTGGCCGACTGGGAGCAGAAGGTCGGGGAGCAGTTCGAGCGGGACGGCGCCGAGATCCACGCGGCGATGAAGGCGCTCGGCTTCACCCGCGTCGCGGAGCTGAAGGAGGCGCTCGGGCGGCTCGCCGACGCCGACCAGGTGGTGGCCGAGTGGCGCCGCCGCCGCGACGAGTGGGAGGCCTCCCCGGAGGCCACCGAGGGCAAGCGCGAGCGCGCCGCGGTCGAGGCGCAGATCAGGGACCTCGAGGCGAGGCTCTCCGAGGACGCCGGCGGCTTCGTCCGCGACGTGCGCTCGGTGGAGAGCGAGATCCAGCGCATGGAGGCCGACGCGGCCGCCCCGCCCGCCGCGGCGGCGCCGCCCCCACCGCCGGTGACGGCGGCGCCGGTGGTCGACCCCCTCCGGGCGCTCCTCGAGCGGGCCGGGACCGAGCTCAAGCAGAGCCCGGCCGCCGCCGCGCGCGCCGTCGCGCAGAAGGCCTCCGCGCACCTCGCCGGGCTCACCTTCCAGCGGCTCTCGGCGCTGCAGGTGGACGACCGCGGGAACCTCGCGGCGGTGACCGGCGGCCGGCCCACGCCCGCCTCCACGCTCTCGATGGCCGACCGCGATCTCCTCTGGCTCGCGCTCAAGCTCGCGTTCCTCGAGCGCGCGCTCGTGGAGACGCGCTCCGTGGCGGTGGTGGACGACGCCTTCGCCGGGCTCGCCGAGGGCTCGCGGCGCTTCGTGGCGCGGCTCCTCAAGCAGCTCGCGAAGCCCGGCCAGATCGTGCACGCGACCTCCGACCCGGCCTTCAAGGAGGCCGCGGATCACGTGGCCTGAGGCGCGCGCGTGCGGCGGCCCCCCTCGAGAGCCCCGGGCGAGCGCACCGAGGCCGGCCGGCGCGCCGAGGCGCTCGCGGCGGAGTACCTGGAAGGGAAGGGCATGGAGATCCTCGCGAGGAACCACCGCGCGCGGCGCGGCGAGGTCGACCTCGTCTGCCGGGACGGCGCGGTGCTGTGCTTCGTGGAGGTCCGCTCCCGCGAGGTCGGCGCGCCCATGACGCCCGAGGAGTCGATTGACCGGCGCAAGGCGCTGCGGGTGGTCGCCGCCGCGACCGACTGGGCCGCGCGCCACGGCGGCCTCGACCGCCCCATCCGCTTCGACGTGGTCGCCATCGAGCTCGGGCGGGGGGCGCCCGTCGTCCGCCACCACCGGAACGCCTTCGACGCCGACGGGGGCGCGCAGTGAGCGGGACGCTCTGGGTCCTCGCGACGCCCATCGGCAACCTCGGCGACCTCTCGCCGCGGGCCGCCGAGGTGCTCCGGCGCGTGACCGCGGTCGCCGCCGAGGACACCCGCCGCACCCGCAAGCTCTACGCCCACCTCGGCGCGCCGGCGCCCGCGCTGGTCTCGCTCCCGGCGTTCGACGAGCGGGCCCGGCTCGGGCCGGTGCTCGACCGGCTCGCCGCGGGCGAGGAGGTGGCGCTCTGCACCGACGCCGGCACCCCCGGCGTCTCCGACCCCGGCGCCGCGCTCGTGGCGGCCGCCTGGGAGGCGGGCGCGACGGTGGTGCCCGTGCCCGGCCCGAGCGCCGCGCTCGCCGCCCTCGCCGGCTCGGGCCTGCCCGCCGACCGGTTCACCTTCGCAGGCTTCCTGCCGCGCAAGGGCGGGGCCCGCGCCGACGCGCTCCGGTGGCTCGCCTCGCTCCCGTGCACGCTCGTGCTCTACGAGGCCGGCAACCGCACCCGCGACACGCTCCTCGACCTCGCCGAGGCGCTCGGCGACCGCCCGGCGGTGGTCGCGCGCGAGCTCACGAAGGTCCACGAGGAGCTCGCGCGGGGCACGCTCACGGCCCTCGCCGCGCGCTTCGCGGGCGAGGTGAAGGGCGAGGTGACCCTCGTGGTCGGCCCGCCGGCGGAGGGCGCGGCGGCGCACGCCCCCGAGGTCGCGGTCGAGCCGCTCGAGGACGAGCTCCGGCGCCGCGTCGCGGCGGGCGAGCCGCCGACGGCGATCGCGAAGGAGGTCGCGCGCGCGCGCGGGCTCGTGCGGCACGAGGTGTACGCGGCCCTCGAGCGGATCAAGCACGGGGTATGATGCCGGCCTTGAACTGGTCGGTCCCGCCGGGCGACTTCGTCCTCTTTCCGTGGCCGGTGCGCGCGTCCTTCGCGATCCTCGTGATCACGGTCGCGTACCTCGCGTACCGGTACCGGGTCCGCGAGCTCAAGGCGCGCACGGCCGAGCTCGAGCGCGCCTACGAGCGCCTGCGGGACCTCAGCCGCCGCCTCGAGGCGGTCCGCGAGGACGAGCGCCGCCGCATCGCCCGGGAGCTCCACGACGAGATCGGCCAGGAGCTCACGGCCGCGAAGATCAACCTGCAGCTCCTGAAGCGCCCGTCCACGCCGGCGCCCAAGGTCGCGAGCCTCACCGACACCATCGGGCTCCTCGACCGGCTCATCGCCCGGGTGCGCGGGATCTCGCTCGACCTGCGGCCGCCGCTGCTGGACGAGCGTGGCCTGCGCGTCGCGCTCGAGGGCTGGCTCGAGGCGGTCCGGCGCCGCTCCGGCATCCAGATGCGGATCGAGCTCCCTGCCGGGCTCGATCGGTACCCGCCGGACGTCGAGATCACCGTGTTCCGGGTCGTGCAGGAGGCGGTGACGAACGTGCTCAGGCACGCCGCCGCGAAGGAGCTCGCGGTGTCGGTCGGCGAGGAGGGCTCCGCGCTCGTCGTGGTCGTCTCCGACGACGGGGCGGGGTTCGACGTGCCCGCGATGCGCTCGCGGTCCGAGGCCGGCGGGCACCTCGGGCTCGCCGGCATGCAGGAGCGCGTCGAGCTGATGGGCGGCACGCTCGAGATCGCCTCCGCGCCGGGGAAGGGGACGAGGGTCAGCATGCGGTTGCCGGCGGGGGTGGCGGCCGCGGTGGGGTGATCGAGCGGGCGGGGCGGAGGAGGTCCTCGAGCCGGTCCAGCCGCCCCTCGAGGAGCTCGAGCTCGCCAGGGAACGCGAGCCCGGGCTGGACCGCGGCCGGGATCCGGCGCGCCGGAGCGAGCGGCTCGCCGCGCAGCGTGAACCACTCCTCGACGACCGCCCCCTCCGCGTCGCGGCACTTCGTGTAGGAGAAGTCGTCACTCGGGAAGCCGCGCGGCAGGGCCTGGCGCGGCCCGAGGAGCAGGAGCCGGTCGGGCTCGACCTGGAAGGCCCAGGCCTCGCCGAGATCCTCGACCTCCTCGAGCAGCACGGCCGCGGTGGCCGTCACGCGGTGCTCCTCCGCACGGTTCGCAGCCAGCGCACCCTCGAGCCGGCGGCGACGCGCGCGGGCCTCGAGGCGCTCGTCCCGGTCCATCCAGAGGGGCATGAGGAGCGCGGCCGCCCCCCACAGGACCGTGGGCCAGAGGACCCGGCCCGTGGCGAGCACGGTCGCCGCCCAGAGCACGCCGAAGACGACGAGGCTGGCGATCCAGGGCCTGGGCGAGGCCAGCGATCGTCGGGACTTCCTCGCGAGCTGCCTGCGGAGGCGCCGTTGCTCGGCTTCGGTGAGCGGGCGCTCGGTGCGTGCGTACACGGCGGACCTACCTGCGCCCTTCCCATGCGCCGCTCACCCCGACCGCGATCCACCCGTGCAGCGACCGGCTGGACCCGGCCGACGCCTCCGGCCGCTCGAAGCTCCAGCCGAACCACGGGCCGACGGCGAGCCCTCGCGCGATCTCCGAGGTCACCCCGATACGGGTCCTGAGCAGCGTGGTGCTCCGCTGCGGCGTCCCGGTCGGCGGCTGGATCCACGACAGCCCCGCTCCGAGCCCGATCCACGGGTTCGAGGCGGCGCCCGGCGCGAGCGAGAATTCAGCCTCGAAGCCCGCCGCGCTCGTCGAGCCGCAGCCGGCCGCCGGGCACGCCCCGAACCCGAGCGCCCCGGGCCCGTGCGACCCGTACAAGGTGAGCGCGAGCACCCGCGACACCCTCCACCCGGCGTGCAGCTCGACGGCCGCGTGGCTCGAGAGCGGGCTCCCCTGCGCCGCCGGACCGTGTCCGGACACGACGGCGACCCGGGCCTCGACCACCGGCCCCGAGGGCTCCGCGGGCGCGGCGGGGGGCGGGGAGGCCGGCGGCGGCGCCGGCGGCGCGGGCGGCGGGCCCACCACGTCCGCGGCGAGGCCCACGCCCTCGCCCGCGGGCGCGCCCGGGATCCCGACGCGGACCGCGTGCCGCCCCGGCGTGGCGAGCGTGACCGGAGAGCGGTCCGGCTTCCCGTCCACGGTGAGCACGAGGTCCTCGACGCCCTGCGGCGCCTCGAGCGCGAGCCGCACCTCCTGCTCGCCCCGGACCACGCCGTCGGCGCCGGGCTCGCCGCGCTCGATGCGCAGCGCGACCACGTCCACGATCGCCGGCGCGGACGCCGGGCCCACGAGCCCGGCGGCGTCCACGGCGCGCACGCGGGCGCGCAGCCGTCCGGGCGCGAGGCCCGGGACGACCGCCTCGGGCGCGGCGGAGGCCGCGAGGTCCAGCACCGCGACCCGGTCCGCGAAGCGCTCGTCGCGCGCCACCTCGACGCGGTACCGGGCCGCTCCCGGCACCGGGGCCCAGCCGAGGCGCAGCTCCTTGCCGGGGCCTTCCCCGGAGAGCAGCACCCGGCGGGCCGCCCCGGCGAGCTCGGGCGCGGCGGGGAGCTTCCGGGCCGGCTCGGGCGCCTTGCCCTGTTCGACGCGCGTGCCCTCGCCCTCGCGGAGCGCCACGGCCCTGCCGCGCGCGGAGACCTCGGCGCGGCCGTCGAGCACGGAGACCCGGCTCATGGGGCCGTCCACGGCCACCACCACCTCGCGGGAGGCGGCCGACAGGCTCGCGCCGGGCGTCGCCACCCGGGCGGTCTCGCCCCGCAGCGCCGCGAGGGACACCGAGGCCTCGCCCTGCACGAGCTCGACCTGGCCCGAGCGGTCCGGCGAGCGCGCGGCCGAGGCGAGCGGGCCGTAGATGATGGCGAACGCGTTCTCGCGGAGCACGAGCCGCGAGGTGTCCGCGAAGGTGACCTCGGCGCCGGCGCGCTCGAGCGTGGTCACCTGCGAGCGGGGCTGGAGGCCCAGCCCCTGCGACGCGGGCGACCACTCGGTGGCGCCGGGCGCGCGCGCCTCGACGCGGGGGCGCACGAGCGTGAGCTCGGCGACGGGCGCGTCGGCGAGGCGGAGCACGCTGCCCGGGACGAGCCGGTGCGGCTGCGGGCCGAGCTGCGGGTTGAGGGCGTGGAGGCGCGCGAGGCCCGCCTTGCCGTTGCCGAACACGACGCGCGCGATGCCGACGCAGGTCTCGCCCGGCTTCACGACCCACGTGTCGGGCGGTCTGGCGGGCGCGGCGGCGGGGAGGGCGAGCACGGCGGCGAGCAGCACGCCGGCGAGCCGGCGGGCGCGGTCAGGGCTGGGCTTGGCGCTGGGCACGGGTCACCTTGCGCAGGAGGTCTGCGGGATCGAGCGGGAGCGGCACGTAGTCGAAGAGGCCGGCCTGGATGGCGGCGGTCATGAGCGGGAAGTCGTCCTCCGGGCCGCAGAGCAGCACCGGAGGGGCCCCCGGCGCGGCCGCGAAGGCGCGGGCGGCGTCGACGGCGAAGGCCCCGCCGGCGGCCGCGACCACGAGCACGCACGACCAGGCGGCGGGCGGGGCGTCGCGGCGGATGGGGCGGGCGTCGAGCCCGGAGGCGCCGAGCGCGGTGAGCACGCCCTCGTCGGCGTCCTCGCGCGCCCCGCCGCCCGGGGCGAGGGCGAGCACGCCCACCGGGGCGGCCGCGGCGCCCGGCGTGGCCTCGGGGATCCAGGGGGAGGGCGGCGTCCGCGGGGAGGCCCGGGCGGCGCGGACCGGCGTCGCGCCGGCCGGCTCCGTCATCGCGGCGAGGAGCTCCCGCTTCATCGCGGCGGCGGACTGCGGCCGGTCCACCGGGCGCTTCGCGAGCGCCCGCAGGATCACGCGCTCGAGCGCGAGCGGGACGCCCCGGTCGGCCCGCACGTCGGAGGGCGGTCGCGCCGGGCGGTAGACGTGGCCGGCGAGCACGTCCATGGTCGGCGCGTCCCCGAAGGGCGGCTGCCCGGTGACGAGCTCGTAGAGGACGCACCCGAGGGCGTAGAGGTCGGAGCGCGCGTCCACCGGCTCGGCGCGGCTCTGCTCCGGGGACATGTAGGCCGGCGTCCCGGTGAGCGCGCCGCTCTGCGTGAGCCGCGCGAGGGCGGTGTCGCCCACCACGGTCGCGAGGCCGAGGTCGAGGAGCTTCACCCGGTCGCCCGAGGCGCCCCGGCAGACCATCAGGTTCGACGGCTTGAGGTCGCGGTGGATGATCCCGAGCGCGTGGGCGGCGTCGAGCACGTCCAGCACCTGCGCGACGAGCCCGGCGATCCGGGCGATGGGCAGGGCCCCCGACCGGTAGACGAGGTCGTCGAGCGGGAGGCCCTCGAGGAGCTCCATGGCGAGGAAGAGCGTGCCCGCGTCGTCGCCCCACTCGTAGACCTCGACGGCGTTCGGGTGGCGCAGCCGGGCCATGATGATGCCCTCGCGCCGGAAGCGCTCCGGCGCGCCCGGCACCGCGGCGACGTGCGCGTGGAGGAGCTTCAGCGCCACCCGGCGCTCGAGCCCCTCCTGGACGGCCTCGAACACCGTGCCGGTGCCGCCGGCCCCGAGCTGGTTCCGCACGCGGTACCGGCCGCCGAGGAGGTCGCCGGGCCCCGGGATCCGCGGCCTCACGCGGGCACCTCGAAGACCTCGGGGAAGCCGGCGCCGGCGGGCGGCGGGCACGCGGCGAGCTCCACCCGCGGCCCGGCCGGCGCCGCGGCCCGCAGCGCGCGCTCGCGCGTGGTGGGCGAGACCAGGATCTGCCCCGGGGCGGCGAGCGCCTCGAGGCGCGCCGCCTGGTTCACGACGCCGCCGATGACCGTGTAGTCCATGCGGCGCTCGCTGCCGAGGTTGCCCGCGACGGCCTCGCCGGAGTGGAGGCCCATGGCGAGGTGGACCTCGACGGCGTACCGCTGGCGCCAGCGGCGGTTCGCGGTCTCGAGCCAGCGCCTGAGGTCTGCCGCGGCGAGGACCGCGCGCAGCGCGTCGTCGGGCGCCGGCGCGGGCGAGCCCCACACCGCCATGACGCAGTCGCCGATGAACTTGTCGACCATCCCGCCGCGCCGCTCGACGATCTCGGTCGCGAACGTGAAGAGGTCGTTCAGGATCGCGACGACCGCCTCGGGCGGCAGCCGCTCCGTGAGGCGGGTGAACCCCACCACGTCGGCGAAGAGCACGGTGACCTCGCGGCGCTCGCCGCCGAGCTTCAGGGCCTCCGGCTCGCGCACCGCGCGCTCCACCACGTCCGGCGCGAGGTAGCGGGAGAGGGCACCGCGGACGCGGGTCTCGGTGACGAGGCGCGCCTCGGAGCGGGCGAGCGCGTCGGACATGTCGTCCATGGCGCGCCCGAGCTCGCCGAGCTCGTCGCCGCGGCCGGAGACGAGCGCGGGCACCGGCTGGTAGCGGCGCTCGCCGATCTCGCGGGTGGCCCGGACGAGGGCGCGGATGGGCCGCGAGAGCCGGCGCGCCGCGAGCAGGGCGCCCACGACGGCGAGGAGGGCCGCGCCCGCGAGCCCGATGGCCACCGACCGCCGCATGGAGGCGAGCGACGCGTAGGCGACGGCGCGCGGCCGCTCCACCACGACGGCCCAGCCGAGCTCGGGGACCGTCTCCAGCGCGCCGACGCGCGCCTCGCCGCCGGCGTCGTACTCGGGCGAGAGCCCGAAGGGTTGCCGGAAGGTCGTCCCGGGGTCGAGCGCCGCGAGGATGCCGCCCTCCGGCACGCGCTCGGCGCGCTCCACCCGCGCCAGGTCCGCGGCGAGCACGAGGCGCCGGCCCTCGGCGAGCACGTAGATGGCCGAGGCGTCGCCGAGGCGGGTCTCGCCGAGCTCGGTCAGGAGCCGCGCCAGGCCCGCGAGCGGGAGCCGCCCGGCGATGAAGCCGCGCGGCTGGCCGTCGACGCGGAGCTCCCGGACGAGCTCGAGCGCTGGCCCGCGCGCGGTCGGGACGACCTCGCCCGCCGCGAGGCCCACGAGCCCGCTCGCGTTAGAGGCGGCGGCGCGCAGGAGCTCCGCGGGCAGCCGCCCGGGCAGGGTCGGCAGGGGGGCCTCCTTCACCTTCACGGTGGGCCCGCGCGCGCCGTCGGGGGCGTAGACCGTGACGTGGTCGAAGGTGCCGGAGGCGCCCAGGCGCGAGCCCACCAGCGCCAGGCGCTCGCGGTCGTCCCCCACCCCGGGGCCGAGGAGGAGGAGCCCCACCGCCGCGAGCTCGTCGCCGCTCCGGGCGAGCTCGGCGCGGAGCGCGCGCCGGACGTCCGCCGCGAGGGCGAGGTGCAGCTCGCGGGCGTCGTTCCGCAGGGCCCGGGCGTTGATGTCGACGAGGACGAAGGCGAGGAGCGCGAGCGGGGGCAGGCTCAGCGCCGCGGCGAGCGCCACGAGGCGCACGAAGAGCCCGGCGCGCAGGCTCGGCCGGGTGGGCGGCGTGGGCGTGGCGGGCGGCGTGTTCACCGGGAGGGGATAGTCTACCCCAGGGCCCCTGGGGGGGGCGGCCGGAGACTCCGGACCCACCTCGGTGCGCCGGGGGCAAACGACTTGCTCGCGCGGGGCGGCCGGGTTTCACTCGGGCCGTGACCCTCGCCGCGCTCGCCGCCCTCGCCCTGACGCTCTCGCGCACGCCCGCGGGCGAGCGCGAGCGGGCCGCCGCGGAGCGGGTCCTCGCCGGGCTGGACCTCGAGGAGAAGGTGGCGCAGCTCGTCGTGGCGTACCCGCCGGCGGGCGACGGGCCGGTCGCGCAGGGCGGCGTCATCCTGCTCGGGAAGCTCCTGCGGGACCCCGTGGCGGTCGGCGAGCGGGTGCGCGGCCTCGGGGCCCGCGCGACGATCCCGCTGCTCGTCGCCGTCGACCTCGAGGGGGGCGACCTCAACCGGTTCCGCGCCGTCCGCACGCTCGCGGCGCTGCCGTCCGCGCGCGACATGGGCGACGAGGGCGCCTGGGAGGCGGAGGCGTGGGGCCGCCGCGCCGGCCTCGACCTCGCCGCGCTGGGCGTGAACACGAGCCTCGGGCCGGTGCTCGATCTCGCGGAGACGGGCTTCATGGCGGAGTCCGGCCGGTCCCTCGGCGGCGACGCCACGCGGGTCGCCCGGCTCGGGCGGGCCTTCGCCCGGGGGCTCGGGTCGGCGGGCGTGCTCGCGTTCGGCAAGCACTACCCGGGCTACGGGCCGGTGCCGGGCTCGTCCGACCAGGCGCTCCTCATCGTGGACCGCAGCCCGCAGGAGGTCGCCCGGCAGCAGGCGGCGTTCGTGGCGGCCTCCGAGGAGCTCACCGGGGTGATGATGGCGAACGTGGGCTTCGCGGCCTACGGCGGGGTCCCGGCGTGCCTGTCGCCCGAGATCGTGGCCCGCGCCCACCTCGCGGGGTTCCTCACCATCACCGACGACCTCGCGGTGCCGAACCTCCTCGCCGTGACCGGCGGGGACCCCGCCGAGCTCTGGCGCCGCGCGTTCCTCGCCGGCAACGACCTCCTCCTCGTGACGACCCCCGTCGAGTGGCCCGGCCGCCCCGACGTGCGCCGGGTCCTCGCCGACCTCGTGCGCGCCCGGCCCGAGCTCGAGCCCCGGCTCGACGAGAGCGTGCGGCGCGTGCTCCTCGCGAAGGCCCGCGCCGGGCTGCTCCCGGAGACCCCACCTTGAACCGCATCGACATCGTCCTGCCCGCCCGCGTCGCGTTCTCCCTCGACTTCCCGCTGCGGGTCGCCGACCTCAACTACGGTGGCCACCTCGGCAACGACCGGGTGCTCACGCTCGCCCAGGAGGTCCGGGTGGCCTGGCTCGCGACCCACGGGCTCGGCGAGCTCGACGTGGGCGGCGTCGGGCTCATCATGACCGACGCCGCGGTGCACTTCGGCGGGGAGGGGCGCTACGGCATGGTGGTGCGGGGGGAGCTCGCCGTGGGCGAGGTGCGGACCCGCGCCTTCGAGCTCGTGCACCGCTTCACCGACGTGGGAACCGGACTCGAGCTCGCGCGGGCGGTCACGCGCCTGTGCTGCTTCGACTACGAGGCGCGGCGGCTCGTGTCGCTGCCGGAGCCGCTGCGGCGCGCGCTCGAGGCGGCCGCGGGTCCGGCGCCGTCGCCGGCGCGCTCCTAGAAGCCCAGCGAGGCCAGGAAGGTGACCGTGAACACGCCGCTGTCGGTCACGCGGAAGCGGCGGCCCGGGGCGTCGTAGCGCCAGTCGAAGTTCGGGTTGAGGAGCGGGTTCGCCGTCTGGCCGGTCACGTCGTTCGTCCCCGCGTCCACGCCGGCCTTGCCGAGCGACTCGCCCGAGACGAAGTGGTCGGTCTCGCGCACGTAGGAGGCGGCGCCGAGGAAGGTCACGAACCGGGAGGCGCGCAGGCGGAGCGCGGCGCGGCCGCCCACCGTGTAGTGCGCCTGCGTCCACATGAGCTTGCCGGTGACGTCGGTGAGCGGGTTGAAGAACCGCTGGTCGCTCGTGTACTCGACCGAGCCGGAGAGGTCGAGGGCGACCTTCTGGAGCTTCTCCGGGTTGTCGTAGGGGACGAGCTCGACGCCGAACACGCCGCCCGCGAGCCAGGGCAGCCGGGCGCCGGCCTCGTCCTTCCAGGTCGAGGAGGCGCAGTTCGCGACCGAGGCGAGGGTCATCTGCGCGACCGGCGTGGCCGCGGACGCCACCGCGGCGGCGTCGCAGTTCGAGTAGGTGCTGCTCGACGGGCGGGTCGCCGTGACGTGGAGCCGCACGTAGGGATCGATGGGGCCGTAGCGCCGCGAGAGGGCGGTGGAGAGCTCGTAGCGCCAGATCTTCTCGCCGAAGGGGCCCACCTCGGCCGGCACGATGTACGGCGACAGCCACGTCTCGGCGCCGCGGCCCGCGGCCGGGTCGTACTTCTTCGCGCTCGGGAAGGTGACGTCGAGGCCGACGACCCAGGACGAGGTGGTGTCGTCCTTCGCGTCGTCGAGGATCGCCCACGCGAAGCCGGCCTTCACGTCGCCGAGCTGGCCGCCGTGGAAGACCTCGCCCTCCGGGAAGATCGGGCAGATGCCGCCGCCCGTCGTGCACGGCTGGTTCATCGCGTCGACGCGGTTCTGGGCGACGCTCCCGGGGAGATTGCTCGCCGGGGTGCCGTTCACCTTGGCGCCCTTGTAGCTGCGGTCGTCGGCGAGCACGTAGGGGGCCTCGGCGTGCAGCTCGAGCCCCTCGTAGATGCCGAAGGCGATGCGGGGCACGACCGCGTTGCGGGTGCGCGAGTAGCGGAACTGCGGGGTGGTGTCGAGGCGTCCGAAGGGCGCGCCGGCCGACGGCGCGACGGCGGTCTCCCGGTTGATCGTGGAGGTCTCGGAGAGCCGGTCCCAGCGCACCGACAGCACGAGGTCGAAGGGGTTCTCCTTCTCGCCGGCGGTCGCGACGCGGGTGACCTCGGCGGCGCCCGCGGAGGAGGGAAGCGCGCCGACGAGGAGCATCCCGATCGCAACGCAGCCGAGCCGGCTCATCCCGCGCCTCCGTAAATGGCCGTAAATCGCCAGGAATCGACGCTAGCAGCGGGTCCAGGACCGGTCAAGTTAGCGCCGGCTCGCACCCCGGCCTACCTCAGGCATCGTCCGCCTCTGCCGTCCCGCGCAGCCCGAGCTCCTTCATCTTCACCTGGAGCGACTTGCGGCTGATCTGCAGCCGCTTCGCGGCGCGGGTGACGTTCCCGCCGGTCTCGTCGAGCGCGCGGGCGATGAGCTCGCGCTCGAGCTCCGCCTGGGCCTGCCGGACGATCTCCTTCATCGAGGCGCCGCTCGGGGCGGCGATGGCGCCCAGCGCGCCGACCGGCGCGACCGGGGCCGAGGGGGCGGCCTCCCGGAGCGAGTCGGGCAGGGCGCCGGCCTTGATGATCGGGCCGTCGGCGAACAGCACCGAGCGCTCCATGAGGTTCTCGAGCTCGCGGATGTTCCCGGGCCAGGGGTAGGCCTGCAGCAGCGCCATCGCGTCGGCGTCCACGCCCTCGACGCGCTTGCCGAGCCGCTGGTTGTACTTCTCGACGAAGTGCCGGACGAGGAGCGGGACGTCCTCCCAGCGGTCGCGGAGCGGGGGCAGGGCGATCGGCACCACCGCGAGGCGGTAGTAGAGGTCCTCGCGGAACCGGCCGTCCGCGATGAGCGCCTTGAGGTCGCGGTTCGTCGCGGCGATGAGCCGGACGTCCACCCGCAGGGTCTTGATGCCGCCGACCCGCTCGAACTCCGACTCCTGCAGCGCGCGCAGGAGCTTCACCTGCATCTCGACCGGGACCTCGCCGATCTCGTCGAGGAAGAGCGTGCCGCCGTCGGCGAGCTCGAACCGGCCCGGCTTCGAGGAGACCGCGCCGGTGAAGGCGCCCCGCTCGTAGCCGAAGAGCTCGCTCTCGACGAGGTCCTTCGGGATGGCGGCGCAGTTCACCTTGATGAGCGGGCGGTCCCGCCGGGAGGAGCCGCGGTGCAGCGCCTTCGCGATGAGCTCCTTGCCGGTGCCGCTCTCGCCGGTGATGAGGACGGTCGAGGGGGAGTCGGCCACCTTGGCGATCATCTCGTAGATTGCCTTCATGCCCGGGGACTCGCCCACGAGCGGCGGCCGGTCGCCGTCGCCCAGGTTCGCGTGCAGGTTCTGCCGCTCGAGGTCGTGCGCGCGCGTGGCCTTCGCGATGACCTTGCGCAGCTCGTCCTGCTCGAAGGGCTTCGTGATGTAGTCGAAGGCGCCCGCCTTCAGCGCGGCGACGGCGCTGTCCACCGAGCCGTGCGCGGTGATGAGGATGACCGGCACGTCGGGGAAGTCGGCCGCGACCTTGCGGAGGAGCTCCATCCCGCCGAGGCGAGGCATGACGAGGTCGGTCACCACCACGTGGACCGGGGTCTTCTGCAGGACCGCGAGGGCCTGCTCGCCGTCGCCGGCGGTCGTGACCTCGTACCCCTCCCGGCGGAGCATGGCCGCGAGGACCCTGCGGATGTTGACCTCGTCGTCGACGATGAGGACGTGCGCCACGCGACCCTTCTATCACGCCTGCTGCTTGCGCCGGCGGCGGCTGCGCAGCCGGGCCTCGGCGCTCGCACGGCGCCGCTCGCGCTCCCGGGCCCGCTCGTCGGGGTCCTTCGGCGGCCGCGCCTGGTCCGGCGGACGCTCGTCGGGCAGCCCCGGCAGCGCGATGAGGAACTCCGCCCCCGCGCCGGGCGCCGAGCGCAGCTGGATGGTGCCCTGGTTCGCCTTCACGAGCCGCTGGCAGATGGCGAGGCCGAGCCCGGTGCCCTTCTCCTTCGTGGTGAAGAAGGGCACGAAGACCCGCTCGTGCTCCGACTCCGGGATGCCGGGGCCGGAGTCCGCGAACCGGATCTCGACCACCTCGGCGCGCCGCGAGCCCTCCCGCCAGAAGGCGAGCTCGTCGCGGGCGAGCCGGGTGGAGACGACGAGCTTGCCGCCGGCGGGGCCCATGGCCTGGAAGGCGTTGAGCGCGAGGTTGAGGAACACCTGCTTCAGCTGCTCCGCGTCGGCGTTCACCCGCGGGAGCCACTCGGCGAGCGAGAGCTCCACCGCGACGCCCTCCGGCACCTGGGGGCCGAGGAGCTTGAAGGTGCGGTCGAGGACCTCGTTCACGGAGGTCGGCGCGAGCGCGGGCTTGAGCGGGCGCGAGTAGTCGAGGAACTGGGTGACGACGCCGTTCAGGCGGTTCACCTCCTCGATCATGATCTCCAGGAACTCGCGGTCCTCGGCGGGGTGGCGGGAGGGGTCGATGTACTGGACCGCGCCCTTGATGGCGGCGAGGGGGTTGCGGATCTCGTGGGCGAGGCCGGCCGACATCTCGCCGAGCGCGGCGAGGCGGTCCCGCTCCTTCATCTGCTGGTAGAGCTTCGAGTTCTCGATGACGAGCGCGCAGCGGTCGGCGAGCTCGAGGAGCGCCGCGATCTCGTCGGACGCGAAGGCCTCCGGCACCCGGTCGTCCCAGCAGGCGAGGAACCCCACCAGCCGGTCGCCGGCGAGGAGCAGCATGCAGATGCCGGCCTTCATGCCCTCCATGACCGCGCGGGCGTCCTCGAGCTTGCGGAGCTCCTCGGCGGTGGCCGCGGGCGCGCCGCGGTTGCCGCGGCTCTCGTGCTCTGTCGGTCCGGGCGGGAGGGCGGCGCGGAGCTCCGCGACGCGGCGGTCGAGGTTCTCGCGCAGCATCGCCTTCTGGCCCACCGCCGCGGCGGCGCGCAGCGCCCGCACCGCGGAGGGCTCGAGGAACGGGAAGGGCGGGGGGCCGCGCGAGGCGAGGAGCCGGTAGCCGGGGCGGTCCTCGGCGAGCAGCCACAGCCCCGAGTGCGTGACCCGCCGGGTGTCGACGAGGCCGTCGAGCACCACCGCGCCGAGCGCGTCGGGGTCGATGACGTTCGCGCAGCGCCGCCGGATGGCCTCGAGCTGCCGCACGAGCTCGTAGCGCTCGTGGAAGAGCGTCGCGACCACCCACTCCTCGACCCGCTCGCGCATCGGCTCGAACAGCGAGAGGATCACGAACGAGGCGACGACGGTGTTGAAGTAGAAGAGCTCGCGCCGGTCGCCGACCCACGAGACGAGGCCGCCGTAGATGGCCACGAGCACGAGGCCGAGGGCGGTGACGACGACGATCTTCCCGAGGAACTCGTGCAGGTCGAGCAGCCGGTGGCGCTGCAGCGTCTGCGACAGGAAGAACATGAAGACGGTGAGGGTGATGGAGCCGAGCCCCTCGGCCGGGTACTCGACGCCGAGGCGCGGCAGCATGTCGAGGGTCGACAGCGTGACGGCCACGAGCGCGCCGATGAACAGGTAGGCGAGGCGCGCGCGCTCGACCCGCGTCGCCGAGGCGAGCATCTTGCCCCACAGCACCGAGAGCACCGCGGTGAGCCCGCCCACGACGTAGATCGCGACGACGAGCTTCGCGACGTAGACGTGGACGAGGGGCGTGGTCGCCACCACGAGGCCGGAGAGCGCGCCCGCGAGCATCGCGTTCCGGGCGCGGCGCGCGGGCCGCCGGGCGACGCCGAGGAACTCGAGGAAGAAGGCGAGGGCGGCCGCGGGGACGAGCGCGCCGGAGGCGACCGCGAGCCGCTCCCACCAGACGAGCGCGAAGGACGCCGGCCAGCGCGTGAAGAAGAGCGCGAGCGAGAAGAGGAAGAGGTCGAGCGAGAAGACCGCGAAGAGCGTGAACGTCCGCGAGCGGTTGTCGCGCAGGAGCGCCGCCACGGCGAGCGCCAGCGTGACGATGGCCGCGAGCAGCGCCGCCTGGGTGCGGATGTCCACGGTGCCCATCTTAGCCCCGGAATCCTCCGTCCGCGCGGGGCGTTCCGGTCGTGGCGTCACCTCACGAGGCCGTGGCCTTGACCGGGGGCGCCGCCTGCCCAACCCTGTGACCTCGATGCTCGCCCCCGCCGCGCTCGCCGCCCTCCTCGCCGCCACGCCCGCCCCCGCGAAGGTGTCCCCGCCCTCCTCGCCGGAGCCCGGGGCCGACCCCGCGTACGCGGCCTACCTGTCGGCGCGCGCCCACCTCGCGGCGGGCCGGGTGTCGCAGGTCCTCGGGCCCCTCGACGGGCTCGAGGCGCGCCTGCCGGCGCTCGCCGACCGCATCCTGTTCATGCGCGGGGAGGCGCTGACCGCGCTCCTCCGGTCGCGCGAGGCCCTCGACGCCTACGCCGCCGTGCCGGACGGCTCGGTCCTCGCGCCGGAGGCGCGGATCGCGCTCGCCCGGGGCGCCGACCTCCTCGGCGAGCGCGAGCGGGCGCTCGCCACGCTCGCGCCGCTCCTCGGCCGCCCGGCGCCGGCGGAGCCCGGGCGCGCCGACCCGGCCGCCACCGCGCTCCTCCTCGCGGGGAAGCTCCGTGGCACCGGCCGCGGCGCGGACCCGGCCGCCGGCCGCAAGGACCTCCTGACCTGCTGGTCGGCGCACCCGCTCGCGCCGGAGGCCGCGGCCTGCCTGGCCGCGGCGCGCGCGCTGCCGGCGCCCCACGGCGGGCCGCCCGAGCCCGACGTCGTGCTCACCCGCGCGGAGCGGCTGCTCGAGGCGAACCGCACCGACGCGGCCCTCGCCGCGCTCGCGAAGGTGAAGGCGGGCGAGCCCTCCCCGGACGACGCCTTCGCGTGCCGCGTGCGCGCGGCCACCGGCCGGGCCTACCGGCGGGAGCGCGAGCACCGGAAGGTGGTGGCGACGCTGGGGCCGGTCGTGGAGCGGTGCCGGGAGCCCGCGGTGGTCTCCCGCGCGCTCTTCGTGCTCGCCGGCTCCACCGCCATCACCGGCGATCGCGCCGGCGCGATCGCGCTCCACCGCCGCCTCGCCGAGAAGTACCCGGAGAGCCCGCTCGCCGACGACGCGCTCTTCGCGGCGGCCGACCTGCTCGCCTCCGACGGCAGGCTCGCCGAGGCCCGCGCGGCGCTCGGCGCGCTCGCGAAGGCGTTCCCGGACGGCGACGTCCGCGACGAGGCCCGCTTCCGCGCGGCCTGGCTCGCCTGGAAGGAGGGCGACCTCGACGCGGCCGTCGCGGCCCTCGCCGAGATCGAGGCCACCGAGGTCGGGGTCGATCCCTACGAGCACGCCCGCGCCGCCTACTGGCGGGCCCGCCTCCTCGCCGGGAAGGACGCGGCCGGCGCCGCCGCCGCGAAGGCGCTCTGGGCCGAGCTCGTGGCGCGGTACCCCGCCGACTACTACGGGCTCCTCGCCCGGAGCCGGCTCGCGGAGGCGGGCGGGGAGGGCGGCTTCCCGGCGCCGGTGAAGCCGGTCTCGATCGAGCCGACCTGGGACGCGGGGCCGCTCGCCGACGACCCGCACCTCCCGGCCGCCCGGGCGCTGCTCGCGATGGGACTCCTCGAGGACGCCGTCGCCGAGCTCGAGGCCGTCGATCTCTCGCGGGCGGCCGGCGCCGGCCCGGAGCCGCTCCTCGTCGTGGCCGACCTCCTCGATCGCGCCGGGGACCACCGCGGCGCGCACCAGCTCCTCCGGACGAAGGCCCGCGCGGCCCTGCCGCGGGCGCCGCGCGCCGAGGACCTCAGGGCCTGGCGCATCGCGTACCCGCCGGCCTACCGGGACCTCGTGAAGCGCTGGGCGCCGCCCGCGGGCGTGCCGGTGGATCTCCTCCAGGCCCTCATGCGCGAGGAGAGCGCGCTCGAGCCGAAGGCGCTCTCGCCGGCCGGCGCGGTCGGGCTCACCCAGCTCATGGTCCCCACCGCCCGCGCCATCGCGAAGGGCGCGGGGTTGCCGCGGCCCTCGCGCGCGGACCTCATGAAGGCCGACGTGAACATCCGGATCGGCGCCCGCTACCTCGGGCAGCTCGTGAAGCGGTTCGACGGCTCGCTGCCGCTCGCGCTCGCGGCCTACAACGCGGGGCCGAACGCGGTCGCCCGCTGGGTCGAGGAGCGCGGGGCCGGCGAGCTCGACGCCTTCGTGGAGCAGATCCCGTACGACGAGACCCGCGGCTACGTGAAGCGCGTGCTCCGGTCCTACGCGTCCTACCGCCTGCTCTACGGGGAGGGGGACGGCCCGACGAGCGCCCTCACGTTCACCCCCGCGCCGCGCGGGTAGCCGGCCCCTGGGCAGGCCCCGCGCGGGGCCTGCACCCGGCGCTCCGAGGTGCCCTGCACCGCCGGGAGCGCCCGGGCGGCGGCCGCCCGTGCGGCGGACGAGGGTCCGGAGTATCCTCCCGGGGTGGTACTCGACACCGGCGTCCTCGTCCTCAACCGCGTCTACCAGCCGGTCCACATCACCTCGGTGAGGCGGGCCTTCGCGCTCCTGTACCAGGGCGCCGCGAGGGCCATCGACGAGGCGTTCCAGCTCTTCGACTTCGAGAGCTGGGCGGCGCTCTCCGCCGCGGAGCACGAGGACGCGATCCACACGGTCGACCGGCGCATCCGGATCCCCCGGGTGATCGTGCTCATCGCCTACGAGCACCTGCCGAAGACCCGCGTGCGGTTCTCGCGGTTCAACATCTACGCGCGCGACGACAACACCTGCCAGTACTGCGGCAAGCGCTTCCGCAGGGCGGAGCTCAACCTCGACCACGTGGTCCCGCGGTCGAAGGGCGGCTCGACGAGCTGGGAGAACGTCGTCTGCTCCTGCATCCCCTGCAACCTCAGGAAGGGCGGGCGGACCCCCGAGGAGGCGAGCATGCGCCTGCTCCGCAACCCGACCCGGCCCCGCTGGACGCCGACCTTCCGGAACGCCGCGCGCCGGGCGTTCTACCGCGAGTGGCGACCGTTCCTCACCTTGGCGGACGCCGCCTACTGGAACGCCGAGCTGCTGGATTAGGCGCTATCGCCCGCTGCCGGGGGGCCGCTCATCCGGTGCGCGTGCGCGAGGTGGGCCGGGGAGCGTGCCGAGTCCCCGGGTGAAACTCAGCGGTTTTGGACTCGGCCCCCGAAACGTCTACGATAGGCCGGATGGCGACGTCCCCATGCTCCAGCTGTTGCCGCCGAGCGCGGCGCCCGCGCGCGCGGCGCGCGTCCCCGCGCGCTCGCGCCGCATCATCGCGGTGGGCGGCGGCAAGGGCGGCATCGGGAAGAGCCTCGTCTCGGCGAACCTCGGCATCGAGCTCGCCCGGCGGGGTCGCAAGGTGGTGCTCGTCGACGCCGACCTCGGCGGCGCGAACCTCCACACCACGCTCGGCCTCGAGATGCCGAAGCGCACGCTCTCCGACTTCATCGAGCGGCGCGTCGGCAAGATGGACGACGTGCTCACCCCGACCGGGATCGCGAACCTCTCGCTCGTCTCGGGCGCGCTCGACCACGTCGACGCCGCGAACCCGCGCTACGCCCAGAAGATGCGGCTGCTCCGCCACGTGCAGCAGCTCGACTCGGACTACGCGATCCTCGACCTCGGCGCGGGCACCCACTCGAACGTCCTCGACTTCTTCCTCGTCTCCGACCACGGCGTGCTCGTGCTCGTCCCCGAGCCGACCTCGGTCGAGAACGCCTACCGGTTCCTGAAGGCGGCGTTCTGGCGGCGGCTGCGCAACGTCGCGCACGTGTTCGGCTACGACCCGCTGCTGCGCTCCCTCCTCACCACCGCCCCGTTCCGCAGCCCGGTGGAGCTCGTCGCGACCGTCATGGAGCGCGACCGGGAGGCCGGCCAGAACCTCGTGCGGCAGCTCGCGGCGTTCCGCCCGCGCCTCGTCGTGAACCAGGCCCGCACCCCGCAGGACAAGGAGATTGGCCCGGCCATCGCGGCGGCCTGGCGGAGGTACTTCGGCCTGCAGATGGACTACCTCGGCCACCTGCCCTACGACGACGACATGTGGCGCGTGCAGCGCGCCCGCCGCCCGCTCCTCGTCGAGCGCCCCGACGCCCCGGCCGCGCGCGCCTTCGGCGGCCTCGTCGACGCGCTGCTCGCCCTCGACGCGGTGATCCCGCGCACCACGCCGCCGGCCCCCGCGCCGCCGCCCCCCGGAGGGGAGCCGTGAAGCGCCTCAACGACCAGACCCTCTACGAGATCCTCGAGGTGCCGGCGGACGCGGCGCAGGACGCCGTGCGGGAGGCGATTGAGCGCGCCCGCAGCATCTTCGGGCCGGGCTCGCTCGCGATGTACTCGCTCATGTCCGCGGACGAGGCGGAGCTCATGAACCGCCGCATCGAGGAGGCCGACAGGACGCTCCTCGACCCCGAGGCGCGCGCCCGCTACGACGCGACCATCGCCGGCAACGGCGCGACCGCGCAGCGCGTGCAGCCCTGGTCGCTGCCGCCGGTCATCCCGGCGAGGGCGCCGTCCGACGAGGTGCCGCCCGCACCCGGAGCGCCCGGACCGATCGCCGCGGGCCCGGAGGCCTCGCCGGCCGACCCCGAGCCTGCGCCGCCGGCCCTCGAGGCTGCGCCGCCGGCGCTCGAGGCTGCGTCGCCGGCCCCCGGGCCCGACCCCGCCGCGGAGGCCGAGCCGACCGGGGAGGAACCCACCGAGCCGCCCACCCCGCGCGTGGAGCCGCCGGAGGCAGCCCGGAGTCGAGGGGTCCTCCTCCTGACGCGCCCGGTGACGCCGCACCCCGAGGCGAGCCCACCGGAGGTGACGCCCGAGGTGCTCCGCAGGGCGCCGATCCGGCTCGACCGTCCGGTGAGCCTGGCGAACGCGATGACGCCCGTCCCCCAGGCGGTGACCGCCCCGCCGCGCGCCGAGGAGCCGATGCCGGCCTTCGCCGCGGACGCCCCGTGGACGGGCGAGATGCTGCGCCGCGTACGCGAGGCCCGCGGCATCCCGATCCGAGATCGTGGCCGAGCGCACCAAGGTGACGCGCCACCACCTCGAGAACATCGAGGCGGACCGCTTCTCGGCCCTGCCCGCGCCGGTCTACCTGCGCGGCATCCTGTTCGGCCTCGCCCGCGAGCTCAGGCTCGACGGACAGCGGGTGGCGCGGTCGTACCTCGAGCGGATGGCCGCGGCCCTGTCCCCGCCGCCCACGACGCCCGGGCCGAAGCGGGGGTAGGGCCCCGCGGCGGCTCGCCGCTTCGTTGACCCGCCCGCACCCGTCGCCTAATCTGCCGGACGTATGCCGCTCATCGAGGCGCCCGAGGCTGCGATGAGGCTCGCCCGGGCGATCTGCTCGGACGTCGCCCTCTACAACGAGGAGAAGATCGTGCGCGGGATCGAGCACGACAACTTCTTCGACGCCGTGCGGGAGGAGCTCGAGGAGGGCCGGGAGCTGTACCGCTCCCGCGTGTCCCCCGACCTCTTCCAGCGGACGAACTTCTACGACCGGGCCATCGTCGACGTGATCCTGCGCTCCAAGGGTCACGTGAAGTCGAAGATTCGGTGAGCGCCGCCCCTCCCGGCCCGACCGTCCACAGCGCAGCCTCGAGGACGACGGTCTCCGTCCCCCCGGCGCTCGCCGGCGAGCGGCTCGACGCCGCCGTCGCGAAGCTCGTCCCCGGCCTGTCCCGCGCCCGCGTCCAGCGCCTCCTCGAGGAGGGGCACGTGCGCGTGGACGGGCGCGCCCCGAAGGCCTCGGCGCGCGTCCGCGGCGGCGAGGCGGTCGAGGTCGAGGTCCCGCCGCCCGAGCCGACCGACGCGGTCCCGCAGGACCTGCCGCTCGCGGTGCTGCACGAGGACGCCGAGGTGGTGGTGCTCGACAAGGCGGCCGGCATGGTGGTCCACCCGGCGCGCGGCTCGCCGCACTCCACGGTCGTGAACGCGCTCCTCCACCGGCTCGGCGCGGGCGGCAAGCTGCCGCGGCTCGGCCTGGTCCACCGGCTCGACAAGGACACCTCCGGCTGCCTCGTGGTCGCGCGCACCGAGCGGGCGCTCGCCGCCCTCCAGGCGCAGTTCAAGGCGCGCACGGTCGAGAAGACGTACCTCGCCGTCGTGCACGGCCGGCCCGCCGACGAGGGCCGCCTCGACACGCCCTACGGCCGCCACCCCCGCGACCGGACCCGGTACACGGGCCGGGTGGAGTCCTCGCGCCGGGCGGTGACGGGCTGGCGGGTGCGGGAGCGGTTCGGCGACCGGGCGGCGCTCCTCGAGGTCGCGCTCGAGACCGGGCGCACGCACCAGATCCGCGTGCACCTCTCGGAGGCGGGGTTCCCGCTCCTCGCCGACGCGGTGTACGGCGGCGCGCGGCGGGAGGCGCGGCTGCCCGGGGGCGACCCCGTCCGCGAGGCCGCGGCGGCGATCGGCCGCCAGGCGCTGCACGCGTGGCGGCTCGCCTTCGACCACCCCCGCAGCGGGAAGCGCCTCGTGTTCACGGCGCCGGTCCCCGCGGCGCTCGAGCGCGGGCTGAAGCTCCTGCGCCGGGGCGCCGCCGCGGAGGGTTAGGGGCCGCCGCCGCCCGCGTCGCGCGGCACGTCGGCGACGCTCGGCGCGCCGCCGCGGCGGCACTGGCTCCGGTAGGCGACGAGCTTCTCGAGGTAGCCCGCGCGCTCCACGGTCCCGGTGCTCTCCGGGAGCGCCTCCACCGCCCGGAGCTGGTGGGGGATGGCGAGCGCGCACTGGCCGAGGTCGGAGAGGACGCGGGCGTAGGTGGCGAGGAGCGGCGGGCTCCAGGGCGCGAGCTTCACCGCCTTGCGCGCCCAGGGCAGCGCCTCGCCGGACCGGCCGGCGTCGACGAGCTCGTTCGCGAGCGTGATCAGGGCCGCGGGGTTCTCGGAGGCGTACTCGACGGCCTTCTGGAACGCGTGGATCCGCTCCTCGCCCGGCGGCAAGGCCTGCCCGAGGAAGATCCACGCGCGGGGATCGCCCGGGTAGCTCTCGACGGACCGCCGTGCCATCTCCTCGGCGTTCCCCTCCTTGAGGACGAGCGCCTTCACCGAGAGCGCGATGGGCGATCGGGGGCCTCCGAGAGCGCCTCGTCCACCTCGGCCTGCAGCGCCGCCCGGCCGCGGTCCGGCCCGTTGTTCCAGAGCGTGAGGTGGAGCGCGTGGACCTCGTCCGTGGGCATCGGGCGCTCCCAGTAGCCCACGGCGGGAGGCACCGGGATCTCCTTCGATTGCCCGACGATCTGGTACACGACGTACTGGGTGAGCACGAGGTCGAGCCCCTCGAGCGCCGTCCCGCGGTCGGGCCGGTAGTCGGGCAGGGCGGCCGCCCAGGCCTCCGCGGGGTCCTCGCCCGCCGCGAGCCGCCGCTCGATCTCGGCGAGGGCCTGGGGCCGCCGCTGCACGAGCCAGTGCACGAGCACCCAGCTCGTCGCGTAGTACTCGAGCGTCAGCCGCCGCCCCGGGTCCTGCTCCCAGGCGAGGAGCTCGCGCACCGGCACGAGCCCCTCCCGCGCGCGGGCGAGCCGCATCATCGGGATGCCGCCGAGGTGGAGGGTCTCGTCCCGCGGGTCGTCCTCGCCGAGCGACTCCATGTAGACGGCGAGCCCCTCCGAGAGCCAGCGCGGCTGTCTCCAGAAGGCGCCGGCCATGAAGTGGTGCGTGAGCTCGTGCGCGAGCAGGGCGCGCTCGGAGGGGCCGGCGCGCGCCGAGAGCACGATGCGCGGCGGGCCGCCGGAGTAGCGCAGGTAGTAGCCGGCGGAGTGCTCCGGCGCGAAGGCCCGGTACTCGGCCTTCGAGCGGAACGCGATGACCTCCACGCGCCCGGGCTGCACGGCCTGCACGCCGAGCGCGGCGACGACGCCGGCCCGCATGCGCTCGAGCCGGCCGGCGAGCTTCGCGGCCCGCCCGGAGGGGAGGTTCGTGCGCAGGACGAAGTGATCGGTGACGAGCTCGCGCCACTCCGGGCCGCCCTTCGCGGGGCACCGCGCCATCCGCGCGCTCGCGCACCCGGAGGCGGCGAGCCCGAGGGAGAGGGCGACGAGGAGCGCCGGCGCGCGGGCCACGGTCTCATCGTATCGTCCGCGAACGGCCGGCGCGACGTGGCCCGACGGGGGTCACCACGATGACCGGGTCGCTGCGCCGGAAGGCCGCCTGGCTGCATGCCGGCGGGCCGGATCAATCCCCGAAGGAGATCCCGAGGTCGCGGCAGGTGAGGATCGTGTCGGAGTCGGCCGGCACGCGCTTCGTGCGCGCGATGACGTCCGGGATGGGCACGGCGACGATCTCGGGTGGGCGCAGGGCGACCATCACGTTCCGCTCCCCCTTCGCCGCGAACCGGACCGCGGCGGCGCCGAACCGGAGCGCGAGCAGGCGGTCGAAGGTGGTGGGCGAGCCGCCGCGCTGCAGGTGGCCGAGCACGAGCGAGCGGGTCTCCTTGCCGGTGCGCGAGGCGATCTCCTTCGCGACCCACTCGGCGATGCCGCCCAGCAGCACCTCGGTGCGCCCGCCGGTCGCGCCGCCCTTCGTCACCATGGCGCCGCCCTTCGGCGCGGCGCCCTCGGCGACGACCACGATGCCGTAGCGCTTCCCGCGGCGCTCGTTCTCGGCGAGGCGGCGGCACACCCGGTCGATGTCGAACGGGATCTCGGGGATGAGGATCGCGTCGGCCGAGCCGGAGGTGCCGCTGTTGAGCGCGATCCAGCCCGCGTAGCGCCCCATCACCTCGACCACCATCACCCGCTCGTGCGCGGCGGCGGTAGAGTGGAGCTTGTCGATGGCCTCGGTGGCGGTGGTCACCGCGGTGTCGAAGCCGAAGGTGGCGACCGTGCCCTCGAGGTCGTTGTCGATCGTCTTCGGCACGCCGATCACCGGCATGCCCTTCTGCGAGAGCCGGTTCGCGAGCGTCAGCGAGCCGTCGCCGCCGACCGCGACCATGAGGTCGAGGCCGAGCCGGTTGAAGTTCTCGATCAGCCGGTCGGACACGTCGCGGTAGTCGACGGTGCCGTCGGCCGCGGGGACGGGGAAGCGGAAGGGGTCGCCGCGGTTGGTGGTGCCGAGGATGGTCCCGCCCTGGGACACGATCCCGGCGACGCGCTCGGGGGTGAGCTGGACGATCTTCGAGGTGTCGAGCAGGCCCGCGTAGCCGGAGGGGATGCCCAGCACCTCCCAGCCGCGCTGGTACGCGGCCATCGTCACGCCGTAGAGGACCGCGTTCAGGCCCGGGGCGTCCCCGCCGCCGGTGTTCACCGCGATGCGCAGCCGCTCGGCCATGGGGTCACCCTCCCGGGCGACGCTACCGCCGGCCGGACGGAGGGGCAACATCGCGGGCCGCGTCGTCCGGCTCGTCGTCGTCCTCGGGCTCGACCCCGGGTGCGGCGGCGGGCGGCCGCGCCGGAGGCGCCGTGCCGTGGAACTGGACCTCGACGCGGAAGGTGGTCGCCCAGGCCGGGTGGCGGCCCCGCTCCGGCGACCACGGCCAGTAGAACTCCGGCTCGAGCTCGAGGAAGAGCCAGCGCCGGTAGAAGTCGCGGCGGAACCGGACGCCGACCCGGGTGCGGTCGAGCCTCGGGTGGCCGGGCTCCGGCCGCGACCACCACTGCGCCGAGGCGCCCAGCGCGACCGCGGCCCGCGGCCCGAGCCCCACGACCACGGTCGCGTCCGGCGTCCACTCGAGGCCGCGGCTCTCCTGCGTGAGGTCGAGCGTGCTGCCGAGGCGGGCCACGACCGGCGAGGCGAGCGCGAAGGGCCGCTCGAGGTGGGCGTCGAACGACGTGCCGAAGTGGGTGTCGGTGCGCCAGAATCCGGCGAGCGCGCTGCGGTAGACGACGTGGTCGAAGGCGACCGCGCGCCAGCGCAGGCGCGCGCGGCCGTAGGCGCCCGGAGGCCAGCCGAAGAGGAGGCCGGCACCGAGGTCGGCGCGCGCGCCGAGCGCCCGCCACAGGTCGATCCGGAGCTCCGCGTTGCCGCCGCGGGCCCGGCGCCCCGCCGGCCCCTGCTGCTCCTCCGGGAAGAGGTTGCCGAGGGCGTCGCGCGTCGAGCCCTCCACGACGATCCGCAGCCGCCGGAGCACGAGGTTCAGCCCGGGGAAGCGGAGGTTCGCGCGGACGGTCGTCGCGAAGGCCGGGTGGTGCTCCACGTCGAGGCGGAGCTCGTTGCGCCAGCCGATGAAGGAGCGCGCCCGCTCGTCCTCGAGCGCGCGCTCGTCGGAGAAGAAGCGGTCGACCCACCGCACCGGCCGGAAGACGTTCGCCTCGACGAACGCGTGCGCGCTGTCCACCCACGTGCGCTCGCCCGGCTGGCGGGGGACCGGCTCGCCCTCCTCGGGCTCGGGCGGGGTGAAGTCGGGCGGGCACCAGTCCGGCAGCCCCTCCGGCGGGCGCTCGGTCGGCGGCGGCGGGGGCGCCGGGGTGTCCGGCGGGAGCGCGGACCAGGGGGCGCCGTCGCACGGCGTGCGCGGCGGAGCGTCCGCGGCGACGACCGCCGCGAGGAGCAGGCTCGGGAGCGCGAGGGGCACGTCCGCTCTGCACCTTATCCCGTGTTCGAGCGACAGGGCAGGTGGCGTGCGGTGGGGTGCGGCGGCCCCGGGGTAGGACGACGGCGGTCCGAACCACCGGTGAACTGGCCCGCGCCTACATGGCGCGGCTCTTGCTGTTCTCCAGGGAGCAGCCGCCGGAGGCAGGCCATGGACGAGACCCTCAAGGACGTGAAGCAGAAGTTCGTGCGGCTCTACCGCCAGGACCCGCCGCCGCTCATCGTCCCGATGCCGCGCGAGCCCCTCGCCCCCATCCTCGACCGCTGGGTCGCGAAGCGCTTCACCCTCGACGAAGTCGCCGTGCTCATGAAGCTCGAGCACGAGCGGGGCAGCGCCGCCGTCACGACCTGGTTCGACTCGGTCCTCGACGAGGTGCGGCTGGCGAGCTGAGTTTCGACGGGGGGCTCGTCCCTCGACTCCGGACCGCCGGAGGCGGCCCTACGCTCGGGATGAACGGATCCAGGGCCAAACCCCGGCAGCAGGCTGACGCGTCAGGGTCGTATCACCGGCGCCACGCGACGAGCCGCCGCATCACACCCCGGGCCCGCCGCGAGCCCGCCTCCACCTCGAAGCCGGCCCGTCCCACCTCGACCTCGGTGTCGCGGTTGGGCCTACATCCGCCGGCCACCGCCGTCCACGCGGGCTGCACCCAGTCCTGGAAGCGCCCCCGCCGCCCCTCGGCGCGGACGTGCTCGAGCAGCCGGAGCGCGCCGCCCGAGCGGAGCACGCGCCGGACCTCGGCGAACGCCCGCGGGGGCTCGTCGACGCTGCACATCACGAGCCCCGAGAGCACCGTGTCGAAGGCGCCGTCGCGGAACGGGAGGGCCTCCGCCCGGGCCCGCACGAGCGGCACGCCCGGGGCGCGCCGCCGGGCGCGGCGGAGGTTCCAGACGTACGGGTCGACGCCCACGGCGCGCGCCTCGCCCGAGAGGAGCGGCAGGTTGCGGCCGGTGCCGGTGCCGAGGTCGAGCGTGCGGCCCCGCGCGCCGGCGGGCAGCCAGCGCCGCCAGGACCCGAAGCCGGTGTGCTCCGAGACCCAGAGCATGGCGTCGTACACCCACGGGATCTGCTCGATGCCGCGCACGGGACTCCGTCCCTAATCGAGGTAACCGCGGGCCTGCAGCCGGAACAGGTGCGCGTACCGGCCGTCGGCCGCGAGCAGGTCGCGGTGGGTGCCGAGCTCCTCGAGGCGGCCCCCGTGGAAGACGGCGACCCGGTCTGCGAGCCGCACGGTCGAGAACCGGTGCGAGACGACGATCGCGGTGCGGTCGGCCGCGAGCGCCTGGAAGCGCTCGAAGAGCTCGTGCTCCGCCTCGGCGTCGATGGAGGCCGTGGGCTCGTCGAGGACCAGGATCTCGGCGTCCTCGCGCATGAAGGCCCGGGCGACGGCGAGCTTCTGCCACTGGCCAGCGGAGAGCTCCTGCCCCGCCTCGAACCACCCGCCGAGCACCGTCTCCATCCCCTGCGGGAGCCCGGCGATGACCGGCTCCGCGCCGCCGAGGCGCGCCGCGCGCTCGACGCGCGCCCGGTCCTCGACGTGGGCGGGCTCGCCCAGGCCGACGTTCTCGGCCGCCGAGAACTGGTAGCGGACGAAGTCCTGGAAGACCGCGCCGATCCGGCCCCGGAGATCGGCGGGGTCGAGGTCGCGCAGGTCGACGCCCCCGTAGCGGATCGCGCCCTCGGTCGGGTCGTGGAGCCGGAGCAGCAGCTTCACGAGCGTGCTCTTGCCGGCCCCGTTCTCGCCGACCAGGCCGAGCTTCTCACCGGGGCGGACCTCGAGCGAGACGTCGCGGAGCGCCCAGGCCTCGCGCCCGGGGTAGCGGAAGGACACCCGGTCGAGCTCGAGCAGCGCCGGCCGGCCGCGCGGGACCGTGCGCGGCGGCGTGACGCGCGGGCGCTCGTTCGAGGTCGGCAGCTCGAGGTAGTCGAACAGGTTCTGCATGAAGAGGGCGTCCTCGTAGAGCCCCGACAGCCCCGAGAGGATGGCCTGGACCGCGCCCTGGCCCTGCCGGAACACGGTGATGTACAGCGTGAGGTCGCCGAGCGAGATGTCCGCCCGCGCCGCCCGGGCGGCGAGCAGCGCGTACATGGCGTAGAACGCGCCCAGCGAGAGGAGCCCGAAGAGGAGCCCGCTCCGGAACCGCCGCACGGCCAGCCGGCGGTCCTCCTGGAAGAACTTCGCGAACAGGGCCCGGTACCGCCCCAGGACCAGCGGTCCCAGCCCGAAGACCTTCACCTCCTTCACGTGGCTGTCGCGGGTGAGGATCCACTCGAGGTAGTTGAGCCGCCGCCCCTCCGGGGCGCGCCAGGTCCACAGGCGGAACGACTCGCCCGAGAGCCGGGCCTCGGCGAGGAAGGCCGGCAGCGAGGCCGCCACGACCACCAGCACCGAGGTGGGCGAGAGGCGCCACAGGAGCCCCGAGAGCGCGGCGAGGGTGACGGCGTTCTGGGCGATGGCGAGGAGCTGCATCGCGAGCGAGAGGGGCCGGGTGGAGGCCTCCCGCCGCGCGTTCTGCATCTTGTCGTAGACCTCCGAGTCCTCGAAGTGCCTGAGCTCGAGCGTGAGGGCCTTCTCGAGGATCCGCTCGTTGATCCGGTTGCCGAGCGAGCCCCGGAGGAGCTCCCTGCGCAGGGCGAGCAGCCGGGCGGCCGCGGTCTGCGCCGCCATCAAGCCGAGCTCGGCGCCGACCAGCCAGACGACGCGGGCCCGGTCGGCCTCCGCGCCGGAGCGCGCGGCGGCGACGACGCCGTCGACGATGAGCTTGCCGAGCCAGGCCACGCCCGCCGGCAGGAGCGCGAGCGCGGCCGTGAGCGCCAGGATCGCGACGGCGCCCGCGCGGTCGGCCTCCCAGACGAGCCGGAGCGTGCCGGGGACGTGACGCGACAGGACGCGGGCGGAGCGGAGGCGGTCCGCGAGGCGGGGCGCGTCGGCGGGCGGGCGGTGCGCTCTCATGATCTTCGTCGTCGCTCCCTTCATTTCCCGTCCCGGGTGAGTTAAATCAGCGGGCGATGAACTTTCCGGATCGGCGCAGCGACGCCACCCAGGCGCAGGGGCAGGCGGAGTGGTCGGCGGAGCGCGCCAGCCAGTACTACAACGTGAGCGGGTGGGGCGCCGGGTTCTTCTCGGTCAACGACCGCGGGCACATCATCGTCCACCCGATGGGCCAGCCGGGCCCGGTCATCGACCTCATGGACGTGGTCGAGGACATCCGGGAGCGGAAGATCGGCTTCCCGTGCGTGGTGCGCTTCCAGGACGTGCTGCGCGCCCGCGTGAAGCAGATCAACGAGGCCTTCGGGAAGGCCGTGATGGAGATGGGGTACGGCGCCCGGTACTTCGGCGTCTACCCGATCAAGGTCAACCAGATGCGCGAGGTCGTCGAGGAGATCGTCGACGCCGGCGCGCCGTACCACTACGGCCTCGAGGCGGGCTCGAAGGGCGAGCTCCTCGTCGTGCTCGGCATGAACGCCGACCCGGAGGCCCTCACCGTCTGCAACGGCTACAAGGACGAGGAGTACCTCCGGCTCGCGCTCATGGGGCGCAAGCTCGGCCGGAAGGTGATCGTCGTCATCGAGAAGCTCTCCGAGCTGCCGCAGCTCCTGCGCCTCGGCGAGGAGATGGGCGTCGAGCCCTGGATCGGGCTGCGCTCGAAGCTCACCACCCGGGGCACCGGCAAGTGGGAGGGCTCCTCCGGCGACTTCGCGAAGTTCGGCCTCACCGTCCCCGAGATGATCGAGGCGGTGAAGATCCTGAAGGACGCGGGGAAGGAGCACTGCGCGAAGCTGCTCCACTTCCACGTCGGCTCCCAGCTCACCGAGATCCGCGTCGTGAAGGACGCGGTGAACGAGGGCGCCCGGGTCTACGCGAAGCTCCGCAAGATGGGGCTCGGCATCGAGTACTTCGACGTCGGCGGCGGCCTCGGGGTCGACTACGTCGGCACCCACTCGAACGGCTACGCCTCGTCGGTGAACTACTCCACCGAGGAGTACGTCGGCGACGTCGTCTACAACGTGCAGCGGGTCTGCCTGAACGAGGGCGTGCCCGAGCCGCACATCGTCTCGGAGTCCGGCCGCGCGGTCACCGCGCACCACTCCTGCATCATCATGAACGTGTTCGGGCACATCGAGATCGGCTCGGCGGAGGAGATCGCCGCGGCCTCGGTGCCCAAGGCCGACGAGCCCAAGGTCGTGCGCGAGATGCGCGAGATCGTGGCCTCGATGACGCCCCGCAACCGCGCCGAGACCTACCACGACGGCCTCGCGAAGAAGGAGGAGGCCCT
Organism: Anaeromyxobacteraceae bacterium; assembly: GCA_047602405.1. Classification (GTDB taxonomy): domain Bacteria; phylum Myxococcota; class Myxococcia; order Myxococcales; family Anaeromyxobacteraceae; genus Anaeromyxobacter. The sequence goes on along the minus strand of JASGHJ010000002.1, from coordinate 1,916,201 downwards.
GCAGATGTTCAAGCTGGGCATCCTCGGGCTCGAGGAGCGCGCGGTGGTGGAGTCGCTCTTCTGGAAGCTCGCCCGTGGCATCGCCGAGCTGAACCGCGGCAAGAAGCGCCTCCCGCGGGAGACGAAGGACCTCGGCGACAAGATCGCCGACCAGTACATGGCGAACTTCTCGCTCTTCCAGAGCGCGCCCGACCACTGGGCCTTCGACCAGCTCTTCCCGATCGTGCCCCTGCACCGCCTCGCCGAGCCGCCCACGCAGGACGCGACCATCGTCGACATCACCTGCGACTCGGACGGCAAGATCGACCGCTTCATCGAGAACGACGGGGTCGACGAGACGCTCGCGCTCCACGCGCTCTCGCCCGGCGAGCCGTACTACCTCGGCATGTTCATGACCGGCGCCTACCAGGACATCATGGGCGACATGCACAACCTGTTCGGCCGGGTGAACGAGATCCACGTCTTCGTGGACGACGAGGACCCCGAGGACTTCTACATCGAGGAGGTCATCCCCGGGGACACCATCGAGAAGGTGCTGTCGCGGGTGCAGTACGAGCCCGCCGAGCTCTTCCGCCGGGTGAAGTCGAGCCTCGACGCCAAGGTGAAGGAGGGCGCGATCCGTCCGAAGGAGGGCGTGTCGCTCGCCGACTTCTACGAGGCGGTGATGAAGGGGTACACGTACCTCGGCGGGGTCTAGCGGGTCCGCGCCTGCATCCCGGCGCGACCTGGGTTATCAACGTCGCAGGGTGAAGGGAAAGCGGGCTTCAGAGAGCCACGAGGGCTTCGTGGACCGGCTCATCCGGGAGGCGCGCGAGGAAGGGGCCTTCGACCACCTCCCGGGCGAGGGGAGGCCCCTGCCGCTCACCGGCGACCTCCCCGAGGCCTGGTGGATCAAGGAGAAGCTCAGGCGCGAGCGGGTGAACGACCTCCCCGAGGCGCTCTCCATCCGCCACGACGCCGAGGCGCTCGCCGCGGCGCTCGCGCGCGAGGGCGACGAGCAGGTCGTCCGGCAGAAGCTCGAGGAGATGAACCGCCGCATCCGCCGCCTCAACGCCACCGCCGTCGCGGGGCCGCCCACGAGCCTCGCCCCGTTCGACGTGGAGCGCTTCGTCGCGCGCTGGCGCACGGCCCGCTCACGGGGAGCCTGACCGCATGACCGCCGCCGTCCTCCTCGCCGCCGCGCTCGCGGCGCCCCGCCCGGCGGCCTCCGCGCCGCCACGGCCGCCACCGGACGAGCGCCGCGCGGCGGAGCAGGTGACCCCGGCGCTCGTCTCGGCCCACGTGCAGTTCCTGGCCTCGGACCTCCTCGAGGGCCGCGGGCCCGGCACCCGCGGCGACGCGCTCGCGCAGGCCTACCTCGAGGCGACGCTGCGCGGGCTCGGCCTCGCCCCCGCGGCGCCGGAGGGCGGCTACCTGCAGCGGGTGCCCCTCGTCGGCGTCACGACCTCGGTGGCGGCGGCGCCGCGCTTCGAGGGCAAGGCGGGCGCGCTCGCGCTCGCGCCGGGGGAGTACATGGCGACCGCCGGGGTGCCCGAGCCCGCGGTCGCGCTCGACCGCGCCGAGGTCGTCTTCGTGGGCTACGGGATCGTCGCGCCGGAGTACGGGTGGGACGACTACGCGAAGGCCGACGTGAAGGGGAAGGTCGTGCTCGTGATGAACGACGACCCCTCCGACGACCCCGCGCGCTTCGGCGGGAAGGCCCGCCTCTACTACGGCCGCTGGACCTACAAGTACGAGGAGGCCGCCCGCCACGGCGCCGCGGGGGCGATCATCATCCACACGACGCCCTCCGCGTCCTACCCGTGGCAGGTCGTGCAGACCTCCTGGTCGGGAGAGGAGTTCGAGCTCGGCGAGGGCGTGGCGGCGCCGCGCCTGCGCGTGAAGATGTGGACCACCGAGGACGCCAGCCGCCGGCTCGTCGCGCTCGGCGGGCACGACCTCGACGCGCTGCGCGCCGCGGCGAACCGGCGCGGCTTCGCGGCGGTGCCGCTCGGCCTCACGCTCTCGGTCGGCCTCACCGCGCGCGTGAGCCGGACCGAGACGGCGAACGTGCTCGCGAAGCTGCCGGGCTCCGACCCGGCGCGCGCCGGGGAGGTCGTGCTCCTCACCGCGCACCACGACCACCTGGGCAAGAAGGCGAACGCCGCCCCGGGCGAGGACGCGATCTACAACGGCGCCGTCGACAACGCGACCGGGTGCGCGGCCGTGCTCGCGATCGCCCGGGCCCTGGAAGCGCTGCCGAGGGCGCCGGCCCGCACCGTGGTGTTCGCCTTCGTCGGCGCCGAGGAGCAGGGCACCCTGGGCTCGGAGTGGCTCGCCCTCCACCCGCCGGTGCCGATCGCGCGCGTCGTCGCCGACCTCAACCTCGACGGCCTCAACGTCTTCGGGCGCACGCGGGACCTCACCCTGATCGGGCTCGGGAAAAGCTCGCTCGACGAGGACGCGCGCGCGGTGGCGGGCTGGCAGGGGCGGACGGTCGCGGGCGATCCCTTCCCGGAGAAGGGCGTGTACTACCGCTCCGACCACTTCTCGTTCGCGAAGGTGGGCGTCCCGTCCGTCTCGCTCGGCGGCGGCGTCGAGTTCGTCGGGCGGCCGCCGGGCTGGGGCAAGGAGAACGCCGAGGCCTGGACCGCGCGGCACTACCACCAGCCGTCCGACGCGTGGAACCCGGCCTGGGACCTCTCCGGCCTCGTCCAGGACGCCCGGCTCGCCTTCCACCTCGCGGTGCGGGTCGCGAACGCGCCGGGGCCGCCCCGCTGGCGCCCGGGCGACGAGTTCGAGGCGGTGCGGGCGTCGTCTCTCGCCGCGCCCGCCGCGCCATGATCCTCATCGCCCTCACGCTCGCCGGCGGCCTCGCCGTCCTCGTGGCCGGCGCCGAGGCCCTGGTCCGCGGCGCCTCCCGGCTCGCGCTCCTCGCCGGCGTCACGCCGCTCGTGGTCGGGCTCACCGTCGTCGCCATGGGCACGAGCGCCCCGGAGCTCGTGGTGAGCGTCCGGGCGGGGCTCGCCGGCGCGCCGGACCTCGCCGTCGGCAACGCGGTCGGGTCGAACGTCTTCAACGTGCTCTTCATCCTGGGCGCGTCCGCGCTCGTGGCGCCGCTCGTCGTCGCCCGGCAGATCGTGCGGCTCGAGGTGCCGATCATGATCGGGGCGGCGCTCCTCGCCTGGGGGGTCGCGCTCGACCGGCGGATCGCCCCGGCCGACGGCGCGCTGCTCTCGGCGCTGATGGTCGCCTACACCGCGTGGACCGTCTGGCGCAGCCGCCGCGAGGTGAGGGCCCGCCGGGAGCAGGCCGGCCGCGTGGAGCCCGCCTCGGCGGGGCAGCTCGCGGTCGCGCTCGGCCTGGTCGCCGCGGGGCTCGCGGGGCTCGTCGCGGGCGCCGGCTGGTTCGTGGACGGGGCCGTCGCGCTCGCGCGCGCGCTCGGCGTCTCCGACGCCGTCATCGGGCTCACCGTGGTGGCGGCGGGCACCGGCATGCCGGAGCTCGCGACCTCCGTCGTCGCCGCGTCGAGGGGCGAGCGCGACCTCGCCATCGGCAACGTGGTGGGCTCGAACGTCTTCAACATGCTCGGCATCCTCGGGATCGCGTCCGTCGTGACGCCCGGCGGGCTGCCGGTGCCCCCGGCGGTGGTCGACTTCGACCTGCCGGTCATGGTGGCGGTCACGGTGGCGTGCCTGCCGATCTTCCTCTCCGGCCACTCCATCGGCCGGCTCACGGCGCTCGTGTTCCTGGGCTACTACGCGGCCTACGTGGCCTACCTCGTGCTCCAGGCGCAGGCGCACGACGCCCTGCCGGCGTTCTCCGCCGTGGTGGTCGAGTTCGCGCTCCCGCTCACGCTCCTCGGGATCGGCGTCTCGCTCTGGCGGTCACGGCGATCGGCGGGCGGGTTCGCGCCGTACTGAATCACCGGAGACCCGCGGCCGGCGTGCTAGCCTCGGGGCACGTCACCTTGCCGCGCCTCGCGCCGAGGCCGCCTCGAACCAGAAGGGGAGCACCGCCATGGCCGTCTACAAGAAGATCGACATCGTGGGGACCTCGCCGGTGAGCTTCGCCGAGGCCACCCGCAACGCCGTCGAGGAGGCCTCGAAGACCGTGCGGAACATGAGCTGGTTCGAGGTCGCCGAGCAGCGCGGGGCCGTGAAGGACGGCAAGGTGCTCGAGTTCCAGGTGACGATCCGGATCGGGTTCCGCATCGAGGACTGACGCGGCCAGCGCCGCCGCCTCAGACCCGCAGGACCCCCGACAGCGCCGCGAGCCGCCGCTCGAGGGCGTCGCGCGTGCGGGAGGACGGCACCTCGCCGGTCATCGTCCGGAGCCGGAAGGTGTCGCGCGCCTCGCCGCGGACTGTGTCGATCGCGAGGTCGCACGGGAAGAGGCCGTAGAAGGCGAACATCCGCAGGATGCGGTCGAGCAGGCCCACCGAGTCCGGCGCGCGGATCTGGACCTCGAGCGCGTCCTCGCGCGGGGTCAGCACGTAGCGCGTCACCGCGGGCGCGTGGCTCCTGCCCTCGAGCGGGCCGCGGTCGCGCAGGATGCGATCGACGGTGCCGCCGTCGACCGGCGCGCTCGCGTCGGGCGCCTGCACGTCGAGCTCGGCGAGCCAGACGCGCGCCAGGTTCTTGTGGGCCCGCGCCCGCAGCACGCTCACGCCGCGCGCGGCGAGGCCGCTCGCGAGCCGCGCGGCCCAGCCGGCCTGCAGCGCTCCGACGAGCGTCAAGGTGGTGCGCCCGGGCAGCCGTGGCGTGACGGCGCAGGTCCAGTCCCTCGGCTCGGCCTGCTCGTGCGCCCCCTCGGAGCGGGGCGCGTCGCCCGCCGGGAAGCCATCACCACGGAAGTCCATATGACGGCATGCTGACAGGGCGGTCGACCGCGCGGCATAACGTGATCACGGCAATGGGTGAACGTGCGCGGGTGTCTCATCCCCCGAGTGAAGGAGCACGGGGAGGTGCGGAGCGCCCTCGGCGGGGTGCGCTGGTCCTGCGGGCTCGTGGCCGGCCGCGATACCGCCCGGCCGCCGTCGGCCCGCGCCATTCACCTCGGGTGCGCTAACGTGCGGGGATGGAGCCGAGCCTCGAAACCTTGCCGGTCTGGATGGGCCTCGCGTGGGGCGTCCTGCACACCGCCGACCACGCGCTCACGCTCGCGGCGGCGCGCCGGAGGCGCGAGGGCGATCTCCCGGCGCGCCTGGACTTCGGCGGCAGCCTGGAGCTGAACCCCCGCTTCAGGGCCGCGGTGGAGGCCGGCAGGCTCCTCTCGCGGCCCTTCGTGCTGACCCTCGTCGCCGGCGCGCTGGTGCTCATGGCGTTCTGCTCGGCGCTCGCGCTCGCCGGGCGGTTGCCGGGCGCGCCCTGGTGGTGGAAGGGGACGCTGCTCGACCTCGGGAGGGTCCTCCTCGGGGCGGTCGTGCTCGGCCGGCTCGCGCTCGTCGCCGGGCACCTGCAGAACCTCGCGCTGCTCCGGCGGATGCTGACCGTGCCGGCGGCCGCGGGGGTCCGCGCCACCTACGACCGCGGGACGGTGTTCCTCGTGAGCCGTGGCCGGTTCTTCGAGGCCGCAGGCCTCCTCGCGGTGGCCGGCGTCGCGACCGGGAGCGCGTTCGTCTGGGGCGGGGTGGCGGCGGCGCTGTCGCTCGCGGCGGCGACGTACCGGTGGGCGCGGCGGGCTTGAAGCCGGCAGGGGGCCGCAGCGGCTCAGAAGTCCGCGACGTCCGTGTGGTCCATGGGGAACGGATCGTGACCGTTCGCCCTGCTCGAGCCGAGCTTCGGCGGCGGCGCGGAGGCGTGCCGGGACGACCGGCGCGGCTCGAGCGACCGCGGCGTCGAGGTCGAACGCTGGAGCTGGAACGTTCCGACCATCGCGGCGAGCTCCTCGGACTGCCCCGAGAGCTCGGAGGCGGCCGACGAGGACTCCTCGGCCGAGGCGGCATTCTGCTGGGTCACCTTGTCCATCTGGCCGACGGCCTGGTTCACCTGCGTGATGCCGCTGGTCTGCTCCTTCGCGGCGGTCGCGATCTCCGTCACGATGTCGGAGACCTTCCCCGTGCCCGCGACGATCTCGGAGAGCTTCCCGGCGACCTTCCGTGAGGTGAGCTCTCCCTCTCCCGCCTGCTTCACGGACTCCTTGATGAGCTCCTCCGTCTTCAGGGCTGCGTCCTTCGCGCGCAGCGCGAGCGAGCGGACCTCCTCGGCGACCACCGCGAACCCGCGGCCGGCCTCGCCCGCCCGGGCAGCCTCGACGGCGGCGTTGAGCGCGAGGAGGTTCGTCTGGAAGGCGATGTCCGACACGTCCTTGATGATCTGGGAGGTGCCCTCCGCGGAGGCCTTGATGCGGCTCATGACGCCCTGCATCTGCTCGACGGCGCCCGCGCCCTCGGTGGCCGCGGCGCGCGCGGTGGACGCGAGGTGGTGAGCCTGCTGGGCGTTCGCGGCCGCCTGGGTCGTGAGCGACATCACCGACTCGAGCGACGCGCCCGTCTCCTCGAGCGACGCGGCCTGCTCCGAGGCGCCGCTCGCGACGGCCTGCGAGGACGCCGCGATCTGGGTCGCCGCCGACGAGACCTGTTCGACCGCCGAGGCGACCTGACTGACCGCGTCGTGCAGCGCCTCGGCGGTGGCGTTCAGGGACTGCTTCATCTTCGCGTTGTCGCCCCGGTACTCGCCCGCCATGCGCGCCCGCAGGTCGCGCGCGGCGAGGCGCTCGAGGACGCTGCTGGCCTCGATCGTCGGGGCGAGCACCGCGTCGAGGGTCGCGTTCACACCCTCCATGGCCTCCTTGAAGGCGCCCTCGTGGCGCCGGACGTCGACGCGCTCGGCGAGCTGGCCGCCGACGGCCTTCGAGACCAGGCCGTTCATGTCGGTCACGAGCGCGGTGACCGCGTCCACGCAGCGGTTGAGGCTGGCCTGCATCGCCACCACGTCGCCGCGGACCTGGTGGGTGCGGCGCGGGGGGAGGTCACCGTGCGAGAGGCGCTCGCAGTAGTCGGCGAGGACGCGGAGCGGTGCGACGATGGCCTCGACGGCGTCGTTCACCCCCTGCACGATGGCGCGGAACTCTCCGCGGTGGCGGCTCGCGTCCGCGCGGACGTCGAAGCGTCCTTCCACGGCGGCGGTGGCGAGCATGCGCGAGTCCTCGACGAGCGCGGTCACCGCGGCGAGGCACGCGTTCAGGTTGCGCTTCAGGAGCTCGAAGTCACCCCGGAAGTCGGCGGTGATCGGCGCCGGGACCTTGCCCTGCGCGATCTCGTTCACGCATTCGGCGGCGGTCCGGAGCGGGCCGGTCACCGCGTCGAGCGTCGCGTTCACGCCCTCGATGACCACCCGGAAGTCGCCCTGGTGCCGCGCGGCGTCGGCCCGCACCGAGAGGTGGCCCTCGGCGCCGGCGCTCGCGAGCGTCTTCGCGTCGGTCACGAGAGCGCCGATGGCCGCGATGGCCCGGTTCAGGTTGTCCTTGATGGCGTTGAAGTCGCCCTCGTACCGCTCGGTGATGGGGGGCGGCACGTCTCCCCTGGAGATCCGATCGACGCACTCCGCGGTCATCCGGATCGGACGGATGAAGGCGTCCATGGTGGCGTTGAGGCCCGCGACGATCGGCCGGAACTCGCCGGCGACCGAGAGCTCGTCACCCCTCACGTCGAGCCTGCCGGCGGCGACGGCGTCGCGGAGGCGCCCGGCCTCTGCGGTGAGGCGGTCGAGGGTGCTGCCGATGCTGCGCCCGAGCAGCAGGCCGAGCACGGCGATGAGGAGGCCGCCCGCCCCGATGGCCACGGTCACCCACACCAGGCCCGCGCGCGCGTCCGCGCTCCCCTCCGCTGCCGCGGCGGAAGCGGCGGCGGCCACGGCGTCCTTCACCTTGTCGAGGTCGGCCTCGCACGCGAGCCGAGCGGTCCGGCAGCTCCGGAGCGCGGCCCATGCCTTCTCTCCGAGCGCGACGGCCTCGGGCGCGGTGGGGCTCGTGCCGCCGCGGAGCAGGGCGTCGCGTTCCGCGCCGAGGGCGACCGCGGCCTCGACGTCCGCGCGCCACGCCCGCCGGCTCGTCTTCGAAGCCTCCCAGAGCGATGCCTGCGCCGCGTCGAGGGGGAGCTTCTCGAACTCCGAGACCGCCTGGTCAAGCTTGACGAAGGAGGACTGGATGGCGGCGAGGGCGCCCGAACGCATCCCGGCGTCCGCCTGCGAGCCGATGGCGCCGTACATGTCGCGCGCGATCTCGGTCTGCGCGTCCTCGATCCGGGCCAGCCGCTGGGCCGCCGGGAACTTCGCGATGGCGACGTCCTGAAGCGAGGCCTCGATCCGGGAGGAGACGCGCCAGCCGATCGCGCCCACCAGGACGAGCAGTGCGAACCCGACGGCGAAGCCTGCGCGGATGCGGGCGCTGGTCGTGAGGCTGGACATCATGCAGGTCGGCTCCTCGCGCCGCAGGGGTGCGGCAGTCGACCGCAGATATTTGCAACACCTGCGCCGCCGATCGGGATGCAGCGTCCCGTATCGAGCACATAGGCAAAAGCACGAATCGCTCTGAAGGTTCTGGTCTGGTGACGCACGCTTCGTGCGGGGCCCCGGCCAGGGGGTGCGTCGAAACCCAGGGTGCGACGAGGTCGCGAGAGCGGCCTTCCGCTGCGCTTCAGCGGATCCGGTAGTCGAACTCCGGCAGGGAAGGGTCGACGAGGACCGGGACGCCTTCGAAGGCGAGGTTGCGCCCCACGTGCTCGAACAGCCTCCTCGCCAGGGAGGGCGACACGGCGAGGAGCCTCGGGCGGGGGACGTGCCGCGCGAGGGCGTCCCTGAGGGCCCGACGCTCGTTGGCCCGGAAGGCATGCACGAGCTCGTAGAAGCGCAGCGTCGCGTCGCCCGCGCCGGAGGGCCCGCCGGAGTCTCCGTCCACCTCCGGGCAGGGCGGCACGACGCCCGGGCACCGCCCGCGTCGCTCGAAGGCCTCCGCGGCCGCGCGACGGTCACGATCCCGCGAGGCCCTGAGCAGGCTCTCGAGCCGATTCACCCGCAGTAACCGAAGAGGGGAGCGCACGTCCGGGGAGAGAGTCTACCCGCCCCGCCGCGCGTGTATAGGTATCCGGTCGAGGCGTCGCGCGCTGGTCGGATGGCCGAGCGGGTTCGCCTCGGGCGAGCGGCGGATCCGCTCGCAAAGCGATCGGTGCGGTCGGATCGGGATCAGACGGCAGGGCAAGGGAATCGAACCCTCCGACAGCGCCTCTCAGCACCATCCATCGGTTTTGAAGACCGAGCCCGGCACCAGCCTAGGACGCCCTGCCGCCGTCGGGTGTACGCAACGGCCGGGGAAGCGTCAAGGACCGGGGCGCTACCGCGACGCCTTCGACACGCGGGACGGGCGATCGCCGGCGAGCGGCGCGCCGTGCTCGTCGCCCCAGGGCGAGATGCGCGCGGGGGCGGCGCGCTCGTGCGGCATCGCGGCGCGCGGGGAGCGGAAGTACTGCATCGGCGAGTAGAAGACGAAGTTCGACACCCGGCTCGTGTACAGGCAGGCGTAGTCCTCGATCTGCTCGCCGAAGCGGGAGTTCTCGTTCCCCTCCTTGAACGTGAGCCCCCAGTAGGCGTTGAAGCCGTCCTCGATGCGCCGCCCGAGCTCGGCGAGGCGCTGGTCGGCGTCGCGCTTCGCCTTGCGCATCGCCTCCAGCCGGGCCTTGTCGCGCTTGCGCTCCTGGGCGAGCCGCTCCCGGTCGGCGCCGGGCTCCTCCCGGTCCATCCGCCGCTCGAGCACGTTGAGCGCCGCGCGCTCCACCGAGATCTCGTCCTCGATGCGGACCCGCAGCTCCTCGAGCCGCCCGAGCTCCTCCAGCTCCGGGTGGTGCTGCTCGAGCCACGCGAGCTCGCGCTCGATCTCCTCGACCACCATGCAGGTGCGCCAGAGCGAGCTCTTCTTGGACCGGAGGATGTCGCCGTAGATGTGATCGCCGACGTAGAGGATCCGGTCGCCGCTCACGCCCATGAGCCGCTCGAGCGTGGCGAGGTCGCCGCCCTCGTACCAGCGCCCGCGCTCGAGGTGGCCGGCCTCGCCGACCCGCTCGCCCGCCGGCGAGAGCAGGTACAGCGGGCGGTGGTCGGAGAAGAACGCCGGCTTCGAGGCCCCGGTGACCACCACGTCGAAGTAGTTCCGCCAGCTCGGGTACTCGGGGAGCACGCCGTCGAGCACGAAGCGCATCACGGCGTCGGTGTAGTCGGCGAGGGAGTTCGTGAGGAGGAAGAGCTTCTTCCCGCCGGAGCGGAGCTTGTGGAGCGCCGGCGCGAGCTCGGGGTCCTTCAGGACGTAGCGCGCGAGGTCCTGCTTCACGACGCTCTTGAGCGACCCGTCGCGGTGGACGGTGTCGATGGCCTCGCGGATGTCGGCCCAGAGCTTGTCGTAGGGGACGTCCTTGCCCTCGCCCTCGAGAAGCCCGATCACCTCGGCGTAGATGCAGGCCTCCGGCAGCGCGAACAGGGTGTCGATCCAGGCGAAGCGCGGCGAGGAGAGGTGGATCTTCTCGTCGCGGTAGACCCGCTTCAGCTCGTCGTACGAGAGCGGCCGCCGCCCGTGGTAGGCCCGGCCCACGTGGTTGTGCCGGTCCATCTTGAAGATGTTGCCGCGCTGCCGGTCCATCACGAGGCCGCGGATGACGAACTCGGGATCGTAGCGGAGGGCGCGGATGTGGGCGGGGTAGCCCATCGCCACCACCATCCGCGCCAGCGTCATCTCGAAGGCGAGCTCCTCGAGCCGGCGCAGGTGGTACATCGCGACCGTGTAGTCCATGTCGAAGCCGACGGCCTCGATCTTGTCCATCCGCAGGTTGCGGTTGACGAAGATCTGGCGCGCGCGGGCGACCTCGCGGCCCGCGTGGGGCCCGGCGAGCAGGGCCTGGATCTCCGGCGCCTCGTAGGCGGGCGGGCCGCCGGACGCAGGCTCGGCGGCGTGGTCGCCTTCGCGTTCCATGAGAACGAGATAGCCCAGCGCGGGCGCGGACTCAACGTGAGGGGCCGAGGAGGAGCGGGGCGTGTCCGCCCGGGAAGTTGACCCCGTGCCCCCCCGTGGCACGCTCGCGGCGCATGGCCACCCCCCGCCGCCCGACGACGTCCGAGCTCCTCGCGCGCATCGAGGCGCTCGAGGAGCGGGTCGCGAGGCTGGAAGGGGGGAGGGCAGCGCCCGGCGATGGTCGCGCGGCGCGTCCGGCACGGCGCCCGCCGGGCGAGCGGTGCCCCGGCTGCGGGCTGCCGCTCAAGAAGAAGGCCGGCCGCTGTGCTGCTTGCGGCCGGCCCGTCGATTCGCTCTAGGTGCTGGCGGCTACTCGTCCGCGACGATCCGCGCGGTGGGCACGCCGAGGGCGCGCGCGATCGCGACGACCGTGGTGTACGGCGGGTTCCGGCCGCCGCGCTCGATGAGGCTCACGTACGCGACCGACAGGTCGAGCGCCTCGGCGAGGGCCTCCTGGGTGAGGCCGCGGGTGCGCCGCTGCTCGCGGACGCGCTCGCCGAGACGGCGGAGCTCTTCCCGGCGGGGATCCTTCTGCGGCTTGGGCTTCGTGGGCATGGGCAATCGGCTCGTTCGAAGTGAGAGAAAAACCCGAGTTGTCGGGCCGAAACCTTTAGGTCCGAAACCGAGATGGGTCCACCGACGCTGGGTCTGACCGGACCGGACGGGAACTCCCTCATTGGGGGCCCAAGTTGACGATACGTCAACGTCACACCGAGCGCGGATCGGTCTCGGGAGGGGTTGCGCGGCCGCGCCCACACCCGGGGCGCGGCCGGCCTCACACCCACGGGGCAGGTTCGTGGACGCCCCCGAGGTCGGACGCTATGTTCGCGCCCGGATGAACGCGCTCCAGAAGGCCGAACCGGTGCTCGAGATCGATCGCGTGCGCGAGCACGTGCTCCCCAACGGGCTCCGGGTGCGCCTGCTCGCCGACTCGAGCACCCCCACCGTCAGCTACTACACGTTCTTCCGGGTCGGCTCGCGGAACGAGCGGATAGGGCTCACCGGGATCAGCCACCTCTTCGAGCACATGATGTTCAACGGCGCGTCGAGGTACGGTCCGAAGGAGTTCGACCGCGTCCTCGAGTCGCGCGGCGGGCACTCGAACGCCTACACGTCGAACGACCTCACGGCCTACTACGAGGACTTCGCGGCCGAGGCCCTCGAGACCGTCATCGATCTCGAGTCCGACCGGATGGGCTCGCTCCGGATCGACGACGAGGCGCTCGAGCAGGAGCGCGAGGTGGTGAAGGAGGAGCGCCTGCTCCGGACCGAGAACTCGGTCTTCGGGCTCATGGAGGAGCAGCTCGAGTCGCTGGTCTTCCAGGCCCACCCGTACCGCTGGCCGGTGATCGGGTGGATGGACGACATCCAGCGGATCTCGCGGGTGGACTGCGAGTCCTACTTCAAGACCTACTACGCACCGTCAAACGCCTCCATCTACGTGGTGGGCGACCTCGACCCCGACCGCGCCCTCCAGCTCCTGCAGCGGTACTACGCCGACATCCCTTCCGGGCCCCCTCCGGTGGCCGTCCCCGAGGGTGAGCCTCCCCAGCGGGGCGAGCGGCGAGGCGTGATCCAGTTCCCGGCCCAGGCGCCGGCCCTGCTCGCCGGCTGGCGGGGGCCGCCGGCCAGGCACCCCGACGCCGCCGCGCTCGACCTGCTCCAGGTCTGCCTCGCCGTGGGGGAGTCGTCGCGGCTCCGCCGCCGGATGGTGCTCGACACCGAGGTCGCGGTGTCGGTGTCCGTGAGCTGGGGCTGGCGCATCGACCCCGGCATCTTCATCGCGTTCGTCGAGCTCGCCCCGGGGGCGTCGCCGGCGCGCGCCGAGCGGATGCTGTTCGACGAGCTCGCGAAGGTGGCCGACAGGGGCGTCACGGCGGCCGAGATGGCCCGGGCGCGCGCGCTCCTGCGCAGCTCGGTGCTGCACGAGCTCGCCACGCATCACGGGATCGCCCACGCGCTCGGCCAGGCCGAGGCGCTCCTCGGCGACTGGCGCGAGGCGGGCAGGGCGCTCGAGCTGTACGCGACCATCACCCCGGCCGACGTGCGGCGGGTCGCCCGGGAGTACCTCGCCCCGGAGCGCCGCTCGATCGTGACGCTCGACCCGCTCGACCCCGCGCGGACCGCGCGCAGGGCGCGCCGGAGCGCCCGGTGAGCGCGCCCATCCCGCTGCCTCCGCTCCACCGCGAGCGGCTCGAGAACGGGCTGCAGGTCGTGGTGGCCGAGCGCCCTGGCGTGCCGCTCGCGGCGGTCCGGCTGGTGCTGCGCGGCGGCTCGTCGCTCGACCCCGCCGGCCGCCAGGGCCTCGCGCACCTCGCGGCGATCTCCGCCCGCCGCGGCACGCGGCGCCGCACCGGCGAGCAGATCGACCTCGTCGTCGAGTCGCTCGGCGCCGAGCTCGGCTCGGGCGTCGACGAGGACGCGAGCTACTTCGGGATCTCGGCGCCGGTGGAGGGGCTCGCCACCTGCGTCGACATCCTCGCGAACGTCGCCGCCCGCCCCACCTTCCCGGCCGGCGAGGTCGCGCGCCTGCGCCGGCGGGAGGTGGCCTCCCTCGCGCACGACGCCGACGAGCCCGCGCTCGTCGCGGACCGGGCCATGCTGGAGGCCGCCTACGCGGGGCACCCCTACGGCCACGCCGCCGAGGGCCGCGCCCGCGATCTCTCCCGCGCGACCCGCGCGGACGTCGCCCGGTACCACGCCGCGGCGTACCTGCCCTCGGCCGGCCTCGTGGTGGTGGTGGGCCGGGTGAAGCGCGACGAGGTGCTCGAGCTCGTCCGGCGGCGCTTCGGCGCCTGGAAGGCGAGCGGCGAGGTCCCGGCGGCGCCGCCGCCGCCGGCCCCGCCGCAGACGCGCGTGCTCGTGGTCGACAAGCCGGACGTCTCGCAGACGCAGGTCCGCATCGCCTCGGCCGGCTTCCCGCGCTCGAGCCCCGACTACCACGCCGGCGTCGTGGCGAGCGCGGTGCTCGGCGGCGGCTTCGCCTCGCGGCTCATGGACGCGATCCGGGTCCAGCGCGGGCTCTCCTACGGCGTGCGGAGCCGCTTTTTGACGAGCGGCTCGGGCGGGCTCTTCGCCATCTCGACGTTCACGAAGCTCGAGAGCACGGCCGAGATCGTGAAGGTCGCGCTCGACGAGACCGCGCGCCTCGCCGACGGCGGCCCGACCGCCGAGGAGCTCGAGCGGACCCAGGCCTACCTGTGCGGCCTGTTCCCGCTGTCGCTCGAGACCCACGACCAGCTCGCCGAGCGCCTCGCCGACCTCGCGCTCTTCTCGCTGCCGGACGAGGAGGTCACCCGCTTCCCCGAGAAGATCCGCGCGATCGACCCCGCCGCGATGGTCGCCGCGGCGCGCCGCTACTTTCCCCTGGAGCGCCGGCTCGTGGTGGCGGTCGGCCCCGCCGCGCGCATCGCGAAGCTGCTCGAGCCGTTCGGGCCGGTCACCGTCGTGCCCTCCCGGAAGATCATGTGAGCGGGGAGGCCCCGCCCGCGGTCCTGCTCGAGGACGCGCACCTCGTCGCGATCTCGAAGCCGGCGGGGCGCCTCGTCATCCCGGGGCGCACGCCCGGGGAGGCGAGCCTGCGGGAGGAGCTCGAGGGCCGCTTCGGGCGGCTCTGGGTGGTGCACCGGCTCGACCGCGGCACGAGCGGCGTGCTCGTGCTGGCGCGGACGGCGGAGGCGCACCGGACGCTCAACCTCGCGTTCGACGCGGGCCAGCCGCGCAAGCGCTACCTCGCGCTCGTCCGCGGCGTGCCGCCCTGGGACACCCTGCGGGTCGACGTGCCCATCGCGAAGGGCCGCAAGGGCAGGATGCGCCCGGGCCGGCCGGGCGAGGAGGGCGCGAAGGCGTCCGCGACCGGCCTCGCGGTGCTCGAGCGGTTCCCCGCCGTCGACCTCGCCCTCGTGGAGGCGCGCCCGGAGACCGGCCGGACCCACCAGAATCCGCGTGCACCTGAGGAGCGCCGGCTTCCCGCTCGCGGTCGACCCGGACTACGCGGAGCCCGGGCCGCTCGGGTTCGGAGCCGCGACGCTCGCGCGCACGCCGCTGCACGCCGCGCGGCTCGAGCTCGCGCACCCCGCGACCGGCGAGCCGCTCGTGCTCGAGGCGCCGCTGCCGGACAATCTCACGGCGGTCCTCGCCGCGCTCCGCGCGTAGCCGCGGCGGAGGGTGTGAAGCCTCCCGACCCCACGTGGGGAGAGGGGTGGACCTACTGCGGCGTCCCCGTCGTCCCCTGCGGCGCGCCAGGCACCTCGCCGCCCGCCGGGACCGGCGCCGCGGCCGGCGCCTCGCCGAGCTGGAGCGCGACCTGGTCGAGGAGCGGCGCGCCGGGGAACTGCGTGCGCGCGAGCGCGAGGATCTGGGCGGCCTCCTCCTGCTTGCCGCTCCTGCGGAGCCAGCGGCCCTTCTCGGCGAGCTTCGCGATGCCGACCTCGGTCGGGCCGGTCGCGAGGCGGTCGGTGAGCACCCATGCGTTCGCGCCGGAGCCCACGTTGACCTCGCTGAACGGCGTGCGCTGGCGCACGACGAGCAGCAGGGTGGCGGGCTCGAGCTTGCGCGCGGCGTTCGCCGCGAGGAGGTCGGGCCGGTCGAACACGTCGGCCTGCGCGATCACGGTCGCCTCGACGATCCCGTCGCCCTCGAGGAGCGCCGAGCGCTTGAGCCAGCCCTCCGAGTCGTCGGAGGTCCGGACCTTCACCCACGCGTCGTCCCCCGCGCGCCTCGGCTCGCCGGCGATCGTGACCTGCTCGCCGCGCTGGAGCGTCGCGAGGTAGTTCGCGACCTCCTTCCCGTTCGGCCCCGGGACCTTGCGGGCGTCCGAGGGCTCGCGGCGGAGCAGGGTGACGGTCGAGACGTACGTGGCCGGGCCGCCCGGCGACGGGGCGGCGGCGCCGCCGCTCGCGACGGGGGCGCCGCCGGGGGCGGCCGCGCCGCTCGCACCCGGGGTGGGCGCGGGCGGGGACGGCTTCGAGCAGGCGAGGGCGGCCGCGAGGACCGCGAGGACGGGGAGGGCGGCGCGCATGGCGGGACGGTATCCGAACTCAGGCCCGGCCATGGACGAGGATCTTCACGTCCGACCGGAAGGTGACCTCGATCTTCCCGCCGTCACGGACCGCCGACACGAACCCGCGGCCGAACGTCGGGTGGTCGACCACCTGGTCCACGGTGAAGGTGTCCTTCGGCGAGTACCGGCGCGCGGACCCCTGGTCCTTGCCGGCGAGGATCGTCTCGAAGGGGACGCTGGGGATCTTCTCCTTCACGGCGCGGGGCTTCGCGACCCCGCCGCCGGGCCGGGCGCGCGCGGCGGCGCCGGGGGGGGCCCTGTACTTGTGCACCGCGTGGCAGGTGTTGCACTCGACCTTCACCGGCTGCCCGCTCACCACCGCGTGCACCGTGTGCGCGAGGATCATCTCGCACTTGCCGCAGACCGCATCCACCTCGCCGCCGACCTTGACCATGGGCGGCGCAGTATAGCCGCGAAGCGGCCCGGATGCCCGCGGTGGCGGCGCTCCGTTTTTCGGCGCGCGGGCGGGCCTCGTGCGACAATGGCCCGACCGATGCGACGCCTGCTGGCCGCCCTCGAGGACTTCGGGCAGATGCTGTTCTTCGCCGGGGAGGCGTTCGCCTGGGCGTTCCGGCCGCCCTTCCGCCTCGAGCT
Source organism: Anaeromyxobacteraceae bacterium (assembly GCA_047602405.1). Lineage (GTDB taxonomy): Bacteria > Myxococcota > Myxococcia > Myxococcales > Anaeromyxobacteraceae > Anaeromyxobacter. The sequence goes on along the minus strand of JASGHJ010000002.1, from coordinate 1,899,571 downwards.
CGTGGTCGCCCAGATGGCCTTCATCGGCGTCGGCTCGGCCTTCATCGTCGGCGTCACCGGCACCTTCACCGGGATGGTGCTCGCCCTCCAGCTCAACATGGCCCTCGGCCAGTTCGGCATGGAGAACTACGTGGGCGGCACGGTCGGCTTCGCGCTCGCCCGCGAGCTCGCGCCGGTCTTCGCGGCGCTCATGATCACCGGCCGCTCGGGCAGCGCCATCGCCTCCGAGCTCGGCACGATGCGGGTCACCGAGCAGATCGACGCCATGGAGTCGATGGCGGTCTCGCCGATCCAGTACCTCGTCGTCCCGCGCCTGGTGTCGGCGATGCTGATGTTCCCGGTCCTCACCATGCTCTTCAACATCCTGGGCTGGCTCGGTGCGCTCTTCATGGGCGTGGTGGTCGCCCGGATCCCGGTTGCCCCGTTCATCGCGCACACCCAGGAGGTCGTGCGGGACACCGACGTCGGCCACGGCCTCTTCAAGGCCATCATCTTCGGCCTCATCGTGTCCCTCATCACCACCTGGCGCGGCTACGCGGCCACCGGCGGCTCCCGCGGCGTCGGCGAGGGCACCACCCGCGGCGTCGTCGCGAGCTCGATCGCCATCCTCGTCGCCGACTACGTGGTGACCTTCCTCTCGGTGGGCACGCGATGAGCGAGGGCCCCATGATTGAGGTCCGCGACCTCCACAAGACCTTCGGCGACAACGCCGTCCTGAGGGGGATCTCCCTCTCGATCCCGAAGGGCACCACCTTCGTGGTGCTCGGCGGGTCCGGCTCCGGGAAGACCGTGCTCATGAAGCACGTGATCGGGCTCCTCAAGCCCGACCGCGGGGAGGTGGTGGTGGACGGGGTGCCCATCTCGCGCCTCGAGGGCAAGGCGCTCACCGAGGCCCGCCAGCGCTTCGGCATGGTGTTCCAGGGGGCCGCGCTCTTCGACTCGATGACCGTCTTCGAGAACGTCGCGTTCCCGCTCGTCGAGTCGCGCGCCGGCCGCGGGCTGAAGCCCGACGAGGTCCGCCACCGGGTGGTCGAGAAGCTCGCGGTCGTGGACCTCGGCGAGGAGGTCCTCGAGCGCTGGCCGGCGCAGCTCTCCGGCGGCATGCGCAAGCGCGTGGCGCTCGCGCGGGCGCTCGTGTCCGACCCGCCGGTGGTGCTCTACGACGAGCCCACCACCGGCCTCGACCCGATCACCACCGACTACGTGGACGAGATGATCCTGAACGCGAAGCAGAAGCTCGGGATCACGAGCATGGTCATCAGCCACGACATCGCGAGCGCGTTCAAGGTGGCCGACAGGCTGGCCGTGCTCTACGATGGTCACCTCGCCGCCGAGGGAACCCCCGCGGAGGTGCGGGCGAGCAAGGAGCCCTTCGTGCAGCGCTTCCTCTCCACCTGGTTCGAGAAGCAGTGACCCCGCGCGTCAGCCGAGCCCTCGTCGTCGGGACGTTCGTCGCCGTGGTCGGCGCGGCGTCGATCTTCGCGCTCACCTTCGTGCGCCAGGGTGGCTTCGGGAAGGGCGACAGCTACACCGCCTACGCCTACTTCACCGACGCGACCGGCCTCTCCTGGAAGAGCCGGGTGCAGATCGCCGGCATCCAGATCGGCGAGGTGGTGAACATCGAGCTCGAGGGTGGCCGCGCGCGCCTCGACGTCCGGATCCGCAAGGACATCGAGCTGCACCAGGACGGCTGCCTCAACCGCACCTTCCCGTCGCCGATGCTCCCCGACGCGGTGCTCGAGGTGGCCCTCGGGTCGCCGACGGCGCCGAAGCTCGCGGACCTCCCGGCCGAGCAGCGGGAGATCAAGTGCGTGCGCTCCGCCGCGACGGTCCAGGAGGTCATGGACGTCATGCGCCAGGTGGCGGTCGACATCCAGACCGTCACCGGCGACCTCGCGCGGACCGTGTCGGGCCCGTCCGGCTCGATGGCGGAGATTGTCCGGAACCTCGCCGGGGTCACCCGCCAGATCGACGAGGTCATCCGCACGAACGGCGAGACGCTCTCCCAGATCCTCCGCAACACCCGCGACTTCACCGGCGACCTCTCCGAGATCTCGAGCGAGGACAAGGCGCGCTACCACGCCATCGCCCGGAACCTCGAGGACCTCACGAACCGCCTGCGCGACATCTCGATGAGCGTGCAGGACATCGTCGGCTCGCCGCGCGGCGCGCCCGGACAGCCGGGGGCGGCGCCCGGGGGCGGTCCCGCGGCGAAGGACCAGCAGGCCGCCGCGCGCGGCGTGCGCGAGGCCATCGACCGCCTCGCCGCGAGCGCGACGAAGCTCGACGACCTCATGACCAAGGTCAACGAGGGCAAGAGCGTCGCGGGCAAGCTGCTCGTGGACGAGCGGATGGGCCGGCAGCTCGGCGAGGCGGTGAACGGGGTCTCCGAGTACTACTCGAAGCTCCAGAAGCTGCAGCTGCAGCTCAGCTTCCGCAGCGAGTTCCTCCTCAACCAGAGCCGCGAGGAGGGGCGCCCCGGTGCGAAGATCTACTTCGGCGCCCGGCTGCTCCCCCGGCCCGACAAGTACTACCTGCTGGAGCTCGTCTCCGACCCGCGCGGCGTCACGACGGTCACCACCGAGACCATCTCGACCGCCGGCCAGACCTCGGTCGTCACCCGCTCGAAGAACACCGAGTCCCTCACGCTCTCGCTCCAGCTCGCGAAGCGGTACGGACCGCTCACCTTCCGGGTCGGCGTCATCGAGGGGTCGGGCGGTGTGGGCTCCGACCTGCACCTCCTCAACGACGCCCTGCAGATCTCGGTCTCCGCGTACCAGTTCTCGCGCCCGTTCCAGAACGTCTTCCCGCGCGCGAAGGCCTGGATGAACTACTACTTCCTCCAGAACTTCTACGTGACCACCGGCGTGGACGACTTCCTGAACCGCTGGGAGTCCGGCTCCTACCCCGGCGGGCGCCACTTCAACGTCGGCACCGACGTCTTCTTCGGCGGTGGGTTCTTCTTCACCGACGACGACCTGAAGACCCTGATGGGTTCGGGGGCTGGCAGCGCCATCCCCTCCTCCTCGAAATAGAGGGAACCCTCGGCCGGTTACCGGGGCTCCAAGGGATTCGAAATGAAGAGCGTCATCGGCCTGTCCGCCATCGCCCTCGTCGCCGTCGTGACCTTCCAGCTCTTCACGCAGAAGAGCGAGCGGCAGGCGGTCTCGGCGCCGCCGCTCGCGCTGCCGGACCTCTCGGGCAAGCAGGTCGACCTCGCCCAGTACCGCGGCAAGGTCGTGGCGGTGAACTTCTGGGCCACCTGGTGCCCGCCGTGCCGGCAGGAGCTCCCGGAGATCACCCGGTTCTGGCAGGAGCACCGCGGCAGCTGCTTCGAGGTGCTCGGCGTGGCGGAGGAGTCCGGCCACGAGGACCTCGTGGCCATGGCCTCCCGCATCCCGTACCCGATCCTCGTCGACGAGCGGGCGAGCGCCCTCGACGCCTGGGGCGTGCAGGCCTACCCGAAGACCTTCGTGATCGATCCCGAGGGGCGGGTCCAGAAGGTGTTCGGCGGCGCCATCTCCCGCGAGGATTCTCGCGGACGCGGTGAAGCCGATCCTGCCCACGACCTGCCCGGCGGGTTAGAACCACGCGCGTGACCACGCCGCGCACCTGCCCCATCTGCGGAAAGCCCGCCCTCCCGCGCGCCCAGAACCGCGCCTTCCCGTTCTGCGGCGACCGCTGCCGCCTCCTCGATCTCGGCAAGTGGCTCGGGGGCGAGTACCGCATCCCCGGCGCCCGGGCGGGCGATGGCGCGGCCGGCGACGCGCGGCCGGGCGACGACGAGAGGGAACCCTGAGGCCGGTCCTGTACGCGTTCCGCGCGCTCCCCGGCGCGGATCTCACCGTGCTGGCCGCGGACTTCGAGGTCCGGGTCGGCGCCGAGGTGCCCCGCGCCGAGGTGGCCGCCGCCGCGCGGGGTGCCGCGGTGCTCGTCCCGACCTTCGTCGACCGGGTGGACGCCGGGCTGCTCGACGCCCTCCCGACCGTCCGGCTCGTCGCCTCCTACGGCGTCGGCACCGACCACCTCGACCTCGAGGCCTGCAGGGCACGCGGGGTGACGGTGACGAACACGCCCGACGTCCTCACCGACACCACCGCCGACCACGCGTTCGCGCTCCTCCTCGCCGTCGCCCGGCGGGTCGCCGAGGGCGACCGCCTCGTGCGGCGGGGAGGGTGGACGGCGGTCGACCCGGGCTGGTTCCTGGGCACCGACGTCCGCGGCAAGCGCCTCGGCCTCATCGGCCTCGGGCGCATCGGGCGCGCGATGGCGCGCCGGGCGGGCGCCTTCGGCCTCGAGGTGGTCTACGCCGACGAGCGGCCGCAGCGGCCGGCGGGGCCGATGGACGGCGCCGAGCGGGTGACCCTCGACGCGCTCCTCGAGACCTCGGACTTCGTCTCGCTCCACGTCCCGCTCACGCCCGAGACCGCGGGGCTCCTCTCGCGGGAGCGCCTCGCCCGCATGAAGCCCGGCGCCATCCTCGTCAACACCGCCCGGGGCGCCGTCGTCGACGAGGACGCCCTCGCGGAGGCGCTCGCAGCCGGCCGCCTCGGCGGGGCCGGCCTCGACGTCTTCCGCGCCGAGCCGGGCGTCCCAGCGTCGCTCCGCGCCCTCGAGAACGTGGTCCTCACGCCGCACGTGGGCTCGGGGACGCGGGAGACGCGCGCCGCGATGGCCCGCCTCGTCCTCGACGAGCTCCAGCGGTTCGCCCGGGGCGCGCCGCCGCGCCACCGGGTGGTCTGAGGCCGGGACGGGGTCTCTGCCCCGGCGCACCCGCCCCCGCACTGGTGGAGTCCGGACCTCCCGCCGTGGTATGCCGCGTCCGCGCGATGGGGTACCTCGACCTGCACAACCACCTGCTCTGGGGCATCGACGACGGGTGCCCCACGCCGGACGCCTCGCTCGAGGCGGGCCGGCTGCTGGTGGCGATGGGCTTCGACGAGGTCGCGACCTCGCCGCACGCGGCCGGGAACTTCCCGAGCCTGGACTGGGCGCTCTGCGAGCGGCGCCGGGCGGAGGTCCAGGCCGCCTTCGACGCCGAGGGCATCCGCCTCAAGCTGCACCCGAACTCCGAGAACAAGCTCGACGAGCACTTCTTCGCGCGGGTGGACGGCCCGGAGCGCCGCGGCATCGGGCCGACCCAGCGCTGGGCCCTCGTGGAGCTGCCGTTCGGCTCGTCGGTGCCGGCGCTGCCCGACCTCGTGTTCCGGCTCCGGCGCAAGGGCGTCATGCCGCTCTTCGCGCACCCCGAGCGCTGCGTCGAGTTCGAGCGGCCCGGGAGCGCGGAGGAGGTGGTGCGCCTCGGAGCGGCCCTCCAGCTCAACGTCGGCGCCCTGTCCGGGCTCTACGGCCGCGGCCCGCGCAAGCTCGCGGAGCGGTTCCTCTCCGAGGGGCTCTACGCCGTGGCGGCGACCGACCTCCACGTGCCGTTCCGGGCGGACGAGTGGCTCGACGACGCGCTCGAGCTGCTCGCCCGGCGCGCCGGCAAGGAGGGGCGTACCCGGCTGCTCTCCGAGAACCCGCGCCGCATCTTGGCCGGGGAGGAGCTGCCGTGAAGCGCGCGCTGCAGGTCCTGGCGGGGCTCGCCGTCTCGGCGCTCGCGCTGTGGCTGACCCTCAGGGGCAAGGACGTCGGCGAGATCGCCCGCGAGATCCGGGCGGCCGACTACGGCTACCTCGCCCCCTACGTCGCCACGCTCCTCGTCATCCACCTCACCCGCACCCTGCGGTGGGGGATCCTGCTCGAGCCGGTCGCGAAGGTCCCGTTCGCGCGCCTGAACGCCGTGTCGGCGGTCGGGATCATGGCGCTCGTCCTCCTGCCGTTCCGGCTCGGCGAGTTCGCCCGCCCGTACCTCATCGCCGAGCGCCCGAGGCTGCGGGTGTCGGCCGCGCTCTCGTCGGTGGTCGTCGAGCGGGTGGTGGACGGCCTCTTCACCGGGCTCCTCCTCGTCGTGTCGCTGTTCGCGGTGCCGGACGGGACGCCCGGGCTGCGCGTGCTCCGCACGGGCGGCGTCGTGGTGTCGCTCGCCTTCGCGGGGCTGCTCGTGTTCCTGACGGGCGCGTACGTGAACCGCGAGCAGGCCATCCGGATCGTCACCGGGATGCTGCGCCCGTTCTCGCCGGGGCTCGCCGAGCGCGCGGCGGGCATGCTGGACGCCTTCATCCACGGCCTGAGGCTCGTGCCCTCGAAGCGGAAGCTCGGGCTCTTCTTCGCGCTGACCGCCTTCTACTGGGGCCTCAACGCCTGGGGCATGAGCCTGCTCGCGCGCGGGTTCGGCTTCGACCTCGGCCCGACCGAGGCGGTCACGCTGCTCGGCGTGCTGGTGGTCGGGGTGATGATCCCCGCCGGCCCCGGCATGATCGGCACGTTCCAGGGCGCCATCGTGCTCGGGCTCGGGCTGTTCGCGACGCCGGAGGCGGTGGCGACGCGCGGCACGGCCTACGCGAACGTCCTGTGGGCGGTGCAGCTCGCGGTGCAGGCCGCGCTGGGCTTCGGCTTCCTCTTCTCGAGCCACATCCAGCTCGCGAAGCTCTGGACCGCCGGCGAGGCCGTCGGCGAGGGGCTCGAGGCGGAGGAGGCGGAGTACGTGTCAGCGGAGCGCGACGCTGGCCCGCCCGCCTGAGCGGCGCTTGCGGGTGGCGCGCGGCGCCGCAGCGCGCGCGCCGTCCTCGCGGTGGGCGAGCACGAGCTCGTCGAGGGCCCGGTCGACCTCCGCCAGGAACGCGTCGAGGTCGCGGGCGTCGGACTCGGGATCGTAGAACGGCGAGGGCTCGAGCAGCATGGGCGTCGCTCCGGGCGGCGATGTCCGCCGATATCGTGACGCGCCGAGCTTCGCATGTCGGGGATCGTGGTCAAGAAACCGACCGCCGCCCAGGGTGAACTACGGCCTCTCGACCCCGTGCAGCCCGTAGAGCGAGTACTGCGCCGACTCGCCGTGGCAGGAGACGCAGGCCTCCACCCCGTTCACGGTGTTCCGGTTGGCGTGGTCGTGCGCCGTGCCGGTGTCGTGGCAGGAGGTGCAGGCGGCCTGCATCGGGCGGACCTTCGCGTCCGACCCGTGCGCCGCGGTGTTCTTGTGGACGAGCGAGGCGGTCTCGTTCGCCACCGTCGGCGCGGCGTCCACCGGGATTGCCTCGAGGCGGAAGGACTCGCCGAGGTGGCAGACGCGGCAGTTCGCGAGGTCGTTCGGGAACACGGCCTCGTCGAAGAAGAGCGGGTTCTTGCCGAAGCCGTAGATGACGAACGGCTCCGCGTCGAGCTGGGCGATGCCCTTGCGGCCGCCGGTGTGGATGCGGTGGACCATGGTCTTGAAGTGGACCGAGCGCTCCTCGATGCCGTCGAGGGTCCCGGCGAGGAGCACGTTCCCGCTCGCGAGCTTGGGCCGCTGGGCCCAGTCGGTCTGGTCCGGCGTGTGGCACATCGGGCAGCTCTCGACGCCCGAGCGGTTGCCGCCGTGGAGGAGCAGCGTCTTGTGGCAGGCGTTGCACTTCTGGACGTCCACCACCGCGCGGCGCGCGAGCGCCGGCTTCGAGGTGTCGCCGAGGTCCACGGCGACGTCCACCATCGCGTTGTTCGCGTACTCGGTGATGCCCTCGCCGGTGTAGGGCCAGACGAGCGTGTCGGTCGCGAGATCGTAGAACTTCGAGGGCGCCGCGAGCTGGCGGCGGGCCTCGAGCATCACGGTCCAGGCGCCGGTGGCGGCGGCGGGGAGCTTCGCGGTCTTGAAGGTGTAGGTGAAGCGGCCCTGCTCGTCGGCGACGAGCTTGTCGGTGACCGGCTCGGAGAGGGGCACGTTCGAGGTGAGGCGGTCGGGCGAGGTCGGGCCGGAGAGGACGAACGCGAGGCGGGTGACCTTGCGGGCGACCGGGCTCGGCTTCGCGGCCGAGTCGACGGGCGGCGCGGTCGTCGCGTCGTTGATGGGGAGATGGGCCCGGTGCGGTCGGAGAGCGTGAACACGACCGTCGGGAAGCCGCCGGGGAGGAGCCCGGAGACCGACACGATCGAGGCCGTGATCGCGCTGAACCGCTCGTGGTCCGCCACCGGCGTGTGCACGTCCCTCGAGTCGACGTAGAGCTTCGGCGAGCCGGGGGCCACGTGGCAGCCGGCGCAGGCGGTGTCGTCGGCCTGCACGCCGCCCGGGTGGGCGAGGTGCGCGGTGTCGGGCGGGGTCGCCGTCGCGAACCACACGTCCGGGTGGCAGCCCGCGCAGGTGCGGCGCGAGACCTCGGTGTGGATCCGGGCGCCCTGCGCGGCCTTCGCGTGGCAGGCGTCGCAGTCGCGGTAGTCGCGCGGGAACCCCACGCCCCCGGCGACGGCCCGCTTCGACACCGTCGTCCCGTCGGGCGAGGTCCACTCGAGGATTTGCCCGAACGTCATGACCGTGCTGTTGTAGCCGACGATCGAGAACTTCCGGCCGGGGACCGCGGCGTTCCGGCCCGGCGCGAAGGGGGCGGCGATGGCGGCCGAGCCGAGGGCCGGGGCGGGGGCGGCGCTCGAGGCGGTGTAGAGGGTCGGCAGGTTCTTCCCGCGGTGGATGCGGTGGACCAGGCGGCCGAAGTCGAGGGGGTTGGGGTTCGTGGCGGGGGTCGCGGCGAGCGGCGCCGCCGGATCGACGGTGTCGGGGTCGACCGCCTGCCACGTGTGGCAGGTCGTGCAGAGCTGCACGCCGACGCGCCGCCCGTGGGCGAGCACCTGGGTGTGGCACCGCTGGCAGTCGGCGTCGGCGACGAGGTCACGGGGCGCGGCCGCGCCGCCGGCCGGGACGAAGTCGAGCGTGGTGCAGGTCGCGTGGGTGCCCGCGGAGACGCCGTTCAGCCAGACGCCGACGCGCCAGGTGTGGGTCGCGTCGTAGCCGTCGGCGAGGGCGTTCGCGAAGGTGTAGCGGAAGCCCCCCGCGGCGAGCGCCTCGGCGGTGCCGGTCGCCTCCGAGCCGGGCTGCTTCAGGCCCTTGAGGACGTTCTCGTCGCGGGTCCCGGGACCGCCGATCGGGTTCGACGTGGCGGTCTGGGAGCCGGTGAGGAGCGCGCTCTTCCAGGAGGGGAGCCCGCTCTCCGGATCCACCGTGAGCTCGGCGAGCGTGAACGTCGGCTTCAGCGTCGCGAGGTCCGCGAGGGCCACCGGCGTGCCGCCGTACGTCAGCGTGAAGTCCACCACGACCTTCCGGCTCGCGGCGTCCACGGTCGCGCCGGTGAGCGCGACCGCGTGGGTCTTCACGGTCGTGTCGGGCACGACCTTCTCCACCTTCGCGCCGACCCCCGGCTTCGAGCAGGCGAGCGCGGCGGCGGCGAGGGCGGCGAGGGTGGTGGCGAGCGTCGTCGGGCGGGGCATGGTGGTCCCTCGGCCCGGCCTCGAGCTACAGGCCGAGCTTCGTGCTGTAGAACTTCAGGAACTCGAAGATGGCGTCCGACTGCTCCTCGGTGACGCCCGCGTTGGGGCGCCGCACCATCCGCTTGATGTAGCGCTTCCACTCGACCGCGGAGAACCTGGAGTTCACCGCCCGCGCCGCGCTGTGGCACTTCGAGCACTTCTGGCGGAAGAGCTCGTAGTTGGCCTTCTGCTCGGCGGGGTAGCCCGAGACGTCGATCTTGTCGGGGCCGGCGTCGCGGGCATCCGAGCCGGCGTCCTGGCCGGAGGAGAAGCTGCAGCGCGGCGGCGGCCACGAGGGCGAGGGTGGTCATGGTGAAGCTCCCGGTCCTGCGGCTAGAGCCCCTGCTTCGAGGCGTAGTACTTGAGGAACTCGAAGATGTCCTCGGCCTGCTCGTCGGTGACGCCCGCGTTCGGGCGGCGGACCATCCGCTTCATGTAGCGCTTCCACTCGGCGGCCGAGAACTTCGAGTTCACGGAGCGTGCGAGGGCGTGGCACTTCGCGCACTTCTGCTGGAAGAGCGGGTAGCGGGCCTTCTGCTCCGCGGGCCAGCTCGCGACGTCGATGGTGCCGGGCCCGTTGTCGCGGGCGTCGGTGCCGGCGGCGGATCTGGGCGAGGGTGAGCTTCAGGGCTGCGACGGCGACGAACGTGAGGGTGGACATCAGAACGCTCCTCCGACTCCGAGGTGGACCGAGTGGAAGTCGGTGTAATCGGACGCCATCCAGTACTCCCACCCGAGCTTCAGGAAGGTGGACGGCGCCGGGGTGTACAGAATTCCGGCGGTGTGCCGGAGGATGTGAGAGTTGGTCGACAGCCCGGTCGAGCCGGGCAGCGGGACGCCGTGGCGGCCCAGCTCGTCGTAGCGGTAGACGACGCCGAGGCTGCCGCCCAGCGGCGCCTCGGCCTCCACGTAGAACCCTTCCTTCGTGAACCAGGGATCCACGAGCGTGTAGGGGTAGCTCGCCTTGGTGGAGAGGTCGGTGCGGCGGTGCGCGTACTCGCCGCGCACGACGAGCTTGCCGAGCTGCATGGAGGCGTCGATGCCCCAGATCTCGTAGCCGAGGACCGCGTCGCGGTCGTAGCGGCCCCGCGTCCAGGACCCGCCGACCGAGGTGTCGCCGAGGAACCGGCCCGGCTGCGCGGCCAGCGTGAGCGCGAGGCGGCCGCCCACCGAGGGGACGCGGTTCGGATCGGTGTAGTAGAGCGCGCGCATCGCGGTCCAGTCCGCGTCGTTGCCGCCGCGGAGGCCCGCCACGCCGTAGACGCCGTACCAGGCCTGGATCGGCCCGAGGAAGCGCTGCCCGTACACCATCACGCCGGTGTCGGTGTACGGCAGGGGGAGGACGCCGAGGTTCATCGCGCCCTTCTCGCCGTACGCCATCCGGCCCATGTCGTAGATGAGCGGGGCCGAGACCGTCTTGTGCCCGGACTGGTCCACCCGGTTCGCGAACTCGCCGAACGGGATGGCGAGGCGGCCCGCCTGCACGTTGAACCAGGTCTTCGGCATGTACTCCATCTGGAAGTGCTCGAGCTCGATGCCGTGGCAGCTCATGCACGCCTTCGTGGAGAACGCGACGTCGTCGGAGATGTCGACGCCGATCTTCACCGCGCCGTCGATGGTCACGCCGCCCGGCGAGCGCTTCTGGACGTCCGGGCGGTTCATCCACCACTCGTCCACGTAGACCGAGCCGGAGACGGTGGTGGAGGACCCGGCGCGGGCGGCGCCGGCGGCGAGGAGCGCCGCGAGCGCGGCGGCGAGGGGGAGGGTACGGGCCCAGGGGTGCGTGCGCAGGTGGCTCATCGGGTGGCTCCGTTGGCGATCCAGGCTTCCACCGCGGCCTGCTCGGCGTCGTCGAGCGCGGCGTCCGCGATGGGCATGCGTGCTCCGCCGCCGCCCACCAGGGCGTGCGTTCCGCGGAGCTTGTGGACGAGGTAGCTCGAGTCGGGGTCGCCCGGGGCGATGAGCTTCACGCCGGGGGCCTGCTGCGACTCCACGTCGACCATCGCGGCGTACCAGCGATTGGCGTCGCAGGGCGGGAAGGCGACCGGGCTCGAGCCGCCGTGGCAGGCGCCGGTGGCGCAGCGCGGGACCATGAGGCCGGTGGTGATGCTCGCGTAGGTCGCGGCGGTCGCGCCGCCGCCCCCGCCGGTGTGCGGGCCGACGTCCGGCTTCCCGCAGGCGGCGAGGACGAGGAGCGCGGGCAGGAAGGCGAGGCGGCTCATGAGAGCTCCCGGCGTGAGGCGAGGCGACGCCGCGGCGCGGCGCCCGCGGGGGCGGCCCCGTCGCCGAGCTCGAACCTCCCGACCAGCCCCTCGAGCTCCTGGGCCTGGGCGGAGAGCTCCTCGGCCGCGGCGGACGCCTCCTCGGCGCTCGCGGCGTTCTGCTGCGTGACCTTGTCGACCTCGCCCATGGTGGCGGAGAGGCCGTCGGCGCGCCGGACCTGGTCGCCCATGAGGGTCGTGATGCGCCCGACGCGCTCGGTGGAGCCGTCGACCGCGCGGACGATGTCGGCGAGCCGCGCGGAGACGTCCTTCGCGGCCTGCTCGCCCTTCATCGACTGCTCGACCGACTGGTGGATGAGCGCCTCGGTCTTCTGCGCGGCCTCCTTCGACCGCATCGCGAGCGCCCGGACCTCCTCGGCGACCACCGCGAAGCCGCGGCCCGCGTCGCCCGCGCGCGCGGCCTCGACCGCGGCGTTGAGGGCGAGCAGGTTCGTCTGGAAGGCGATCTCGTTGATGTCCTTGATGATCGCCGAGGTGCTCTCGGCGCTCTGGCGGATCCGCTGCATCGACTCGCCCATGCGCTCCACCGCGACCGCGCCGGTGCGGGCGGCGCCGGCCGCCTCGCGCACGAGCCCGTCCGCCGCCTTCGCCTGGTCGGCCGCCTCGCGCGTGCCGCCGGCGAGCGCCCCGAGGTCGGAGGTGGTCCGCTCGAGCGAGGCCGCCTGGGTGGTCGCGCCCTGCGAGACGGACTGGGCCGTCGAGGCGATCTGGACGGCCGCGTTCGCGACCTGGCTCACCGCGGTCCGCACCTGCAGGAGGGCCTCCTGCAGCGCGCTCGCCGCCTCGTCCAGCGCGACCTGCGTGCGGGCGTGATCGCCCTCGTAGGCGCCGTCCACCCGCGCGGTCATGTCGCGGCGGGCGAGCCGCTCGAGCGCGTGCGCGGTGGCGGCGGCGGGGGCCCCCACGGCGTCGAGCGTCTTGTTGAGCTGCTCGACGATGGCGCGGAACTCGCCCAGGTGCCGGGCCGCGTCGGCGCGCAGGGAGAGCTGGCCGGCCGCGGCGCCGCGGGCGACCGCGGAGGCGTCCTGCACGAGGCCGCCCACCGCCGCCGTCGAGCGCTCGAGCGCCGCGCGCAGCGTGACGAACTCGCCCTTCCAGGCGACGCCGACGCCCTTCCTCGCCTCGCCCTTCGAGAGCGCCTCGATGGCGGCGGCGGCCTCGCGGAGCGGGCCGACGACGGCGTCGAGCGTGGCGTTGACGCCCTCGACGATGGCCCGGAAGTCGCCCGCGTGGCGGGTGCCGTCGGCGCGGACGTCGAGCCGGCCCTCGGCGCCGGCGGTCGCGAGCCGGCGGGCGTCCTCGGAGAGGGCGCGGACCGACGCGAAGCAGCGGTTGAGGGCGTCCTTGAGCCGGGAGAGGTCGCCGGCCCACGCATCGCGGATGTCCTCGGGGATCTCGCCGCGGGAGAGGCGCTCGACCCGCTCGGCGGCGTCGCGCACCGGGCGGACCACGGCGTCGAGCGTGGCGTTCACGCCCTCGACCACGCGGCGGAACGAGCCCTGGTGCCGCGAGGCGTCGGCGCGTGCCTGGAGCTGTCCGGCCGCCCCGGCCTCGGCGAGGTGGCCCGCGTCGTCGACGAGGGCGTTCACCGCGGCGATGCAGCGGTTGAGGTTCTGCTTCACCTGGTCGAAGTCGCCGTGCCAGTCCTCCGTCACCGGGGGCGGCACGTCGCCCTGGCTGATGCGCTCGACGTACCCGGCGGTCACCTCGAGGGGGCGGACGAGCGCGTCCACGGTCTCGTTGACGCCGGCGACCATGGGCCGGAACTCGGGATCGACCGCGGCGGGGTCCGCGCGCAGCGTGAGATCGCCCTCGGCCACCGCCTCGGTGAGCCGGTGCGTCTGGTCGACGAGCCCGCCCACCGACCGCCCGATGCGCTGGATGACGCCGTAGGCGAAGGCGCTACCCGACAGCAGGACGGCGAGGATCGCGAGGCCGAGCACCCAGTTGCCCTGCACCACGGCCGCGGCTGCGGCCGCCTCGTGCTCGCGCTGCCGCTGATCGAGGAACTGGACGACCTCGGCGCCGTACGCCGAGAAGTCGGCGTAGGCCTTGCGGGTCCGGTCGAGCGCCGCCTGCGTCGCCTGGATCTTGCCGCTGCGGGTGGCGGGGAGGAGCTCGTTCTGGAGGGTGTGGAAGAAGGGCATGGCCTTCTTCTCGAGCTCCTCGACCCTGGCCTTCTCGTCGGCGTCGAGCCGGTTCGCCCAGCTCGCCGCGGTCTCGTCGAAACGCTTGTGCGCCTCGGTCGCGCGGGCCGCGAGCTTCTCGATCGCGTCCTCGTCGGTCTCGTCGGCGAGCTGCTGCGCGACGAGCAGCGCCTCGGCGCCGGTGAGCGCCGGGACCCGGACGTCGGAGAGCAGCGCCTTCCCGGTGACGATCCGCTCGTAGAAGGGGCCGTTCACCCGCACGACCGCGACCGTGCGGAGCGCGATCGCGGAGACGATGGCGAGGCCAGCGGCGAAGATGGCGCAGAGGAGGAGCAGTCGGACCTTGAGCGTCATCGGCGAGTCCCTCGGCGGTGGCTCGGAGCGGTCGACGACCTCCGGCACCCGTCGCGGGTCTTTCCACGATGCGTGCCGTATGACCATCAGTCCAGTCGACGACCAGAGGCGGATCGCCACATTCCGTGAAACCCCGTGAGTCCGGGGGCCTCCGTGCGTGTGCGGCGATCACCCACCCGGCCCGCGGGCGGCCTGCCAGAACCGGGTGCCATGGGCGGTGACTCACCCTGGGTCATCCGTGGCGACACGCCGCAAACCCTGCGTGCGGACCCCGGGCGACCCCGGGCGTCGCCCGAGGGGGCGAGGGGCCCTGATTCAGGGCGCTTCCGCGTCTTCCTCCGCCCCGTGCGCGCGGAAGCTCCGCCACAGCGCGACGTCGTACCCGACCTTCAGCGCGCCAGAGAGGACGAAGGGGAGGAACGCGAGGGCGGGCACCGCGTACAGCGGTCCGGCCGCGAGGGGAGAGAGGGCCGCGCCGACGGTGCGCGCGATCCCGGTGACGCCCGCGGCCGAGGACCGCTCGTCCGGCGCGACCACCGCCATCGTGAACGCCTGCCGCGTGGGGACGTCCATCTGGGAGATGGAGAACCGCACGAGGAGGACGCCGATCGCGAGGGGCAGCGTCGGCATGAACGGCACGGCGGCGAGCAGCACGTTCGACGGCAGGTGCGTGAAGACCATCGTGTTCACGAGGCCGAAGCGGCGCGCGAGCCAGGCCGCGGAGAGCGCCGAGAGCCCGGCGAGCACGTTCGCGCCGAGGAAGATCCCGCCCAGGGCCGCGGGCCCGAGGCCGAAGCGGACGTGGAACCACCACGCGACGAAGCTCTGGACGACGAAGCCGCCCGCGAACGCGTCGACCGCGAACAGGCCGGAGAGCCGCGCCACCACGCCGCGCGAGCGGTGGAGCCCGAGCCACGGGGCCCGGGCGCCGGCCGGCGCCGCGCGGCCCGGGGCCTCGACGCGCGCGGAGAGCCCCGCGAAGATCGCCGCGAGGAGGAGCCCCGCCAGGCCGTACGCCGCCATGACGGCCTGGTAGCTCGTGAGCGGGGCGAGGCCGCGCCGCTGCAGCCCCTCGGCGAGCGCGCCCCCCGCGAGCGCCCCCGCGGCGGTCGCGAGCGACCCCGCGAGCTGGTACCAGGCGAACACGCCGGTGCGCGCCCCGGCGGGCAGCTCCTGCGAGAGCGCCGCGCCGAGGAGCAGCGTGCGCCGGCGCCCCCACCGGTCGGCGCGGGTCGTGAGCACGAAGGAGACCGCCGTGTCGCCGAGGAGCGTGAGCGTGAGGAGGAGCCCGACCGCCGGCCCGTCGAGCCCGGCCGCCGAGAGGTGCAGCACGAGCACGATGGAGAAGAGCCCGTACGCGAACATCCGGAGCGCCCGCGCGGCGAAGAGGCGGACGACGTCGGGAGAGGGGCGGGGCACCCGGGAACTCTAGCAGCGGCACAATCGCCTGACCTGCAATCCGTTCGTCCCGAGCGTAGCCGCCGCGAGGCGGCGCGCTGGGTCAGCGCCCCTGCAAGCGCCACCGGCCCCGCCCGGCCTCGTCCGCCTGGAGCCGGTACTCGAAGTGGCACCCCGCGCATCGGAGCCGGAGGTCGACCGGCCCGTGGTGACCGCCACGCGCGACCTCGCTCAGGGCCGGCGCCCCGTTGACCTGCTCGAGCCTGCCGCGCTCCACGAGCGGGAGGACGCTCGCCGCGATCTCCGCGACGCGCTCCGGGGAGTCGAGCGCGAAGGCCTCGAGGAGGCCGTCGCAGATGGCGCAGGGGTCGGGGACCTCATCGTCCTCGAGCCCGCAGGCCTTGCAGCGCGAGCCGAAGCCGTCCCTCATCCACCAGGGCTCACCCTCGCAGCGCGGGCAGCGGAACCGGCTCGCCCAGGCGTTGCCGAGGAGCATGGCCACCACGAACGCCACGAACCCCGCGCCGGGTCCGAAGAGGGAGGCCACGGCGATGAACCCAGCGAACGGGGCGACGGTTGTGATCACTCGCCGCCGGAGCAGGTCACTCCAGGCCTTCGCGTACGTCCTCGCCACCGTGACGGAGAGTCTATCGCGCCGCCGGGTCCGAAAACACGACGGCCGCCTCGCGGCGGCCGTCGGTGCAGATGGTGGTGAGGGAGAGAATCGAACTCTCGACCTGGGGATTATGAGACCCCCGCTCTAGCCGACTGAGCTACCTCACCGAGACCCGAAGAACGCGGGTTTATAGGGCCTCGGGGCGAGGGTCGTCAAGGACGGGCTCAGGGTGAGGGGCAGGGGCCTCCGGCGAGCCCGGTGACCCAGTCCCGGAGCAGCTGCACGTCCTCCTCGTCCACGACGCTCCGGCCGACCTGCGGCATCACCGCGGCGGGGTCGGTCGCCTCGAGCCGGTACACCAGGATCGACGCGTCCGGCTGGCCGGGCACGAGGTCGAAGTGGCGCCCGCCGGAGCCGGGGCCGGCGGCCACGGGAGGCTTGCACACCCCGAGGACGTAGGGGTCCGTCACGTCGACGCCGAGGTGCAGGCCCGAGGTGCGCGCGAGGCCGGTGTCGTTGTGGCAGAAGGCGCAGTTGACGTGCAGCCAGGCCCGGGCGCGCGCGTCGATCGTCCCGCTCGCGGGGTCGTGGGCGGCGGCGAGCCGCGGGGCGGCGGCCGGCGCCGGGGCGCCGGTGAGGTGGCCGTCCGCGGCCCAGCGCGCGAGCTGGTTCGCGCTCGTGCCGTCGGGGTAGGTGAGGTCCCGGTTCAGGTTGGCCGCGGTGGGGCCGATGAGGTGCAGCGGCCCGCTCGTGTCGTCGGCGTGGCACCGCGCGCACTGGGTGAGGCTCGGGATGAGGTAGCTCGAGGTCACCTTCGCGCCCGACGGCGTCGTCATCGGGTACGTCAGGACGCGCCCCCCGGGCGTGAAGACGGCGTCGTCGCCGGCGTCGTTCCAGACGTACGGGTAGCCGCGCCAGCCGGTCGCGGTGCGCACGAGGAGCCGGGTCTCGACGAGCCTGCGGCCCGCGGCGGGCGTCCGCTGGTCCGGCGCGAGCGCGAAGGTCTTCGCGACGATGGTGCCCACCGGCAGGTCGAGCGGCCCCGACGCCGTGTAGGCCGCGCCGGCGCCGGGAGGGAACCGAATCGCCCGCGTCTTCTGGGCGTAGTCCGAGAAGAGCGGCGTGTTGAGATCGTAGGGCACGACCCCCGGGCGCGGCCTCACCGCGCCGGGCGAGGGCTCGAGCAGGCACAGCGACGAGAGCAGCTCCGGCGGGTGCTCCGGATCGAACCCGGCCCCGGGCGGCGTGCAGGCGGCGCCGGACTTGCCGCCGCCGCAGGCCGCGAGGAGCGAGAGGAGCGAGAGGAGCGTCGCCGCCGTGAGGGCGCGGGTCACCACGCCGTGACGGCCGGCAGGGCCGTCTGGGTGCAGCGGTGGTCGGTGGCGTCGACCGACGGGTGGAACTCGGGGCCGCCCGCGGTGAAGGTGGCGCCGAGCGAGAAGAAGGTCGCCGGGGCCTTCACGCAGAGGCCGCGCGGGTTCGTGCCGGTGTCGGCGGGGCTCAGGATGCCGTCCCACACGACGTCGGGGATGGGGTTGTGATCGAGCGCGGTCGCCTGGAGGAGGGCGAGCAGCCCGCCGAGGATCGACGCTCGAGTCGGGGCTGGTCCCGTTGTTCGAGAGCGTGTTGTCGTGGATGTACACGTTCTTCGGGAACGGGTCGTAGCCGTCGGGGATGGTGAGCCCGGTGATGGCGTAGCTGATGACCGAGATGGCCGCGGTCTGGTTGCCGCTCACGGTGTTCGAGAAGATCTCGACGTCGTGGTTCGCCATCACGACGATGCCGGCGCCGGCCGGCACGAGGGCGACGGTGCTCCCCGCGGGCCCGAAGTTGCCGGTGTTGTTCGACGAGACGGTGTTCTCGTACACGCGCACGTGGTTGCCGCCCTGCTGCTGGAGCCCGGGCAGGTCGAACACCAGGATCCCGCCGGTGTTGCCGTGCGAGTCGTTGCCGTGCACGTCGGCGCGGTAGCTGTTCTCGATCTCGATGCCGGCGACGTTGCCGGTGGTCTCGTTGTTTCGGACGATGATGTCCTGCGACTGGCCGACGTAGATGCCGGTGTCGGTGGCGCCCGAGGTGAAGCAGTTCTCCACGAGGACGTGCGACGACTGCACGGGGTAGATGCCGTAGCCGCCGTGCTTCGTGCCGTCCGGGTCGGTCCAGGTCACCTTCACGTTCCGGAGGGTCACCTTGTCGGCGCCGACGATCTTCACGCCGTTCCCCGCGGTGTCCCGGATCGCGAGGTCCTTCAGGGTGAAGCCGTCGCCGGTGGCGAACACGCCCTCGGAGCCGGAGGCGCCCTTGAAGTCGAGGAGCGTCGCGTCGCGGCCGGCGCCGCGGATCGTCGCGTTCGCGACGGTGACCTCGAGCGGCAGGTCGAACTTGAAGGTGCCGGTGTCGAACACGAAGGTCGTGCCCGCCGAGGCGGTCGCCATCCTGTCGCGGATCGACGCGGCGCTCGTGCCGGCGGCGAACCCGAGGCAAGCGCCGGAGACGCCCGCGCAGAGATCGGGTCCGGAGCTGCCCTTGTTGTCGTTCGAGCTCCCGCAGCCCGCGAGGGCGGCGGCGAGGAGGAGCGAGGAGGCGAAGCGGGGTGCGCCACGGGGGAAGGCCATGGAGGGCTCCTGGATCGACGGGGAAGTCAGCGAGTAGGAGGGGGAGGCTCCGCTCGCAACCTCCCGTGAGGTGAGGGCCTTTCCGAGCCCCGGCAGGTGGGGCCCCCTGCCGGGGTTCGAGGCCCCGCCTCGGGCCGCAGGCGAACCTGCTTTCGGGCCCGCGCGCGGCTAGGATGCCTCCGGCTCGAACACCCCGAAGCTTTCACCCGGAGGCACTGCCGATGGCCAAGGCCGCGAAGGACGTGGGCTCGCCCGTCCCGCCCCACCACAAGCCGACCCCCAGCGCTCCCGCGAAGGCCGACCGGCCGACGTACGCCCGCGAGGAGCTCGAGCGCATCGTCGCCGCGCAGGCGTCCTGGACCGCCGAGGAGCTCACCGACGCGCTGAAGCGCCTGCCGCGCCGCAGCAAGGCGTTCCGCACCGACTCCGGCATCCCCATCCCGGACGTCGTCGACCCGTCGACCGTGCGCGAGGCCGACTACCTGCGCGACGTCGGCTACCCCGGCCGGTATCCGTTCACCCGCGGCCCGCAGGCCTCGATGTACCGCGGCCGCCTCTGGACGATGCGCCAGTTCGCCGGCTTCGGGACGCCCGAGGACACGAACCAGCGCTTCAAGTACCTGCTCCAGCACGGCGTGAACGGGCTCTCGACCGCCTTCGACATGCCCGCGCTGATGGGCTACGACGCCGACCACCCGATGAGCCGCGGCGAGGTCGGCAAGGAGGGCGTCGCGATCTCGACCCTCGCCGACTTCGAGCTCCTCTTCGCGGGGATCCCGCTCGGCGAGGTCACGACCTCGATGACCATCAACGCGACCGCGGTCATCGCGCTCGCGATGTACGTGGCCGTGGCCGAGAAGAACGGCGTCTCGCGCGCGAAGCTCGGCGGCACGCTCCAGAACGACATGCTGAAGGAGTACATCGCGCAGAAGGAGTGGATGATCCCGCCCGGCCCGGCGGTGAAGCTCAACTGCGACGTCATCGAGTTCTGCGCGAAGGAGATGCCGCGCTGGAACCCGGTGTCGATCTCGGGCTACCACATCCGCGAGGCCGGGGCGACCGCGGTCCAGGAGCTCGCCTTCACGCTCGCCGACGGGATCGCCTACGTGCAGCACTGCGTGGACCGCGGCATGGATCCCGACGACTTCGCGCCGCGGCTCAGCTTCTTCTGGGACGTGCACAACGACTTCTTCGAGGAGGTCGCGAAGTTCCGCGCCGCGCGCCGGATATGGGCGCGCACGATGAAGGAGCGGTTCGGGGCGAAGAAGAAGGAGTCCCTGCTCCTGCGCACGCACGCCCAGACCGCGGGCGTCTCGCTCACCGCGCAGCAGCCCTACAACAACGTGGTCCGGACCGCGCTGCAGGCCTTCGCCGCGGTGCTCGGCGGGACCCAGTCGCTCCACACGAACTCGCTCGACGAGACCTACGCGCTCCCCACCGAGGAGGCCGTGACGATCGCGCTGCGCACGCAGCAGATCATCGCGTTCGAGTCGGGCGCCGACCGGGTGGTGGACCCGCTCGCCGGCAGCTACTACGTCGAGTGGCTCACCGACGAGATGGAGCGGCGCGCGCTCGAGCACATCCGCCGCATCGACGAGATGGGCGGCATGCTCCGGGCCGTCGAGGAGGGCTACCCGCAGCGCGAGATCGCCGAGAGCGCCTACGTGTTCCAGCGCGAGGTGGAGGGCGGCGAGCGGATCATCGTCGGCGTGAACGGCTTCCAGAACCAGGACGACACGCCCATCGAGATCCTGAAGATCGACGAGACGGTCGCCCGCCGTCAGGTCGAGCGCCTGAAGGAGACGAAGGCCCGTCGCGACGGCGCGAAGGTGCAGGCGACGCTCGCCGCGCTCGAGCGCACCACCCGCGACGGCGCGAACGTCATGCCGGCGGTGATCGACGCGGTGAGCGCCTACGCGACGCTCGGCGAGGTCTCCGACGTGTTCCGCAAGGTCCACGGGATCTACCGCGAGGACGGCCGCTTCTAGGTGACCGCGCCGCACTGGAGCGCCGGCTACTACGGCGACCTCTACCTCGCCTCGGTCGAGGATCTCCTCACGCCGGCGCTGTCGGCGCTCGAGGCGGGCCTCGTCGCGCGGCTGCTCGGGGTGAGGCCGGGCGACCGCGTGCTCGACGCCGGGTGCGGGCACGGGCGGCACCTGCGGGGCCTCGCGGGCCGCGGCCTCCGGGCCCTGGGCGTCGACGCCTCCGGCCCGTACCTCGCCCGCGCCCGCGCGCTGGGCCTGCCGGGCGGCACGGCGGTCGTGCGCGCGGACGTGCGCGCGCTCCCGGTGCGTGCGGAGGTCTTCGCCGGCGCCTATTCCTGGTACGCCTCGCTTCTTCATGTTCGACGACGCGGCGAACGCGGCGGCGCTCGCGGGGCTCGCACGCGCGGTGCGGCGGGGTGGGCGGATCGTCGTCCAGCACGGGAACCCGCTGCGCCTCGCCGCGCACCCGCGGGAGTCGGCGGCGCGCGATCTGCCGGGCGGCGGGCGGGTGGAGGAGGAGAGCGCGTTCGACGCAGCACGCGGGGTCGATCGGTGTGCTCGCCGGATGATCCGCTCCGATGGAACGGTTGTGGAAGGGACCGCCGAGTTGCGGTACTACAGACCGGCCGAGTGGAGCGCCCTCGCCGTCGCGTGCGGCCTCCGCGTGGTGGAGCTCACGAGCACGGCCGGAAGCACCGGCGCAGGCGCGCCGGACCTCGTCGCCGTCCTGGAGAAGCCGACATGACCTCGACCCAGCGCCCCCTCCGCATCGTCGTCGCGAAGCCCGGGCTCGACGGCCACGACCGCGGCGCGAAGATCATCGCCCGCGCGCTGCGCGACGCCGGCTTCGAGGTCATCTACACCGGGCTGCACCAGACCCCGGAGATGATCGTCGCCGCGGCCATCCAGGAGGACGTCGACGCGATCGGCCTCTCGATCATGTCCGGCGCCCACATGACGCTCTTCCCCGCCGTCATCGACCTCCTCCGGGAGCAGAAGGCGAGCGACGTGGTGGTGTTCGGCGGCGGGATCATCCCGCAGGACGACGTGCCGAAGCTGAAGGAGAAGGGCGTCGCCGAGGTGTTCCTCCCCGGCTCGCCCACCCAGGCGATCGTCGAGTGGATCCGCGCGAACGTGAAGCCCCGCGCCGCCGCGTAGCCTCGCTCGTCCCGAGCGCAGGCGCGAAGCGCCGGCGTGGAAGACGGTCTACCCGCCGTACCCGATCATCGGCAGCAGCGTCTTCTTGCCCGGCGCCATCTCGTGGTGCGGGTGCTTCAGCATGAGCGCGGTGCGGATCTTCTCCTCGATCTCCGCGTCCGGCGTCCCGTTGCGCAGGTAGTCCTTGAGCGGCACGCGGTCGCGGCCGCCCAGGCACGCGCGGAGCGAGCCGTCGGCGCCCACGCGGACCCGGTTGCAGCCCTCGCAGAAGTTCTCGGTCATCGCGCCGATGAAGCCCACGAGCCCGGTGGCGCCGTCGGCGGTGCGGCCGCGCATGTGGTAGGCCGGGCCCCAGCCGCGCGTGTCGTCCTTGTCGAGCGCGATGCCGCCCGCCTCGAGGAGCTTCTTCACCTCGGCGGTCGGGATGGGCTCGCCGTCGCCGAACGGCATGAGCTCGATGAAGCGCGGCGTCGCGCCGTGCTGCCAGGCGAACCGGGCGAGGGCGGCGAGCTCGTCGTCGTTCACGCCCTTCACGACCACCACGTTCACTTTCATCGACGCGAAGCCCTCGCGCTGCGCGGCGGCGAGGCCGCGCATGATCCGGTCGAGGGTCGCGGCCTTGCCGGAGAGCTTCTTCAGCTTCTCGGGCACGAGCGTGTCGAGCGAGACGTTGAGGCGCGTCAGGCCGGCCGCCTTGAGCGGCGCCGCCAGCTCCGACAGGAACTGGCCGTTCGTCGTCATCGCCACCTCGGCGATGCCCGGCGTGCTCGAGATGTCGCGCACGACGTCGACGAGGTCGCGCCGGAGGGTGGGCTCGCCGCCGGTGAGGCGGACGCGCTCGACGCCGAGCTTCGCGAAGATCCCGACCAGCCGCGCCGCCTCGGGGCGAGTGAGCGGGTCGTCGCGCGGGTCGTCCACGCCGAGCGGGGAGCAGTAGCTGCAGCGGAAGTTGCAGCGGTCCGTCAGCGAGAGGCGCAGGTAGCGGATCTGACGGCCCTGGGCGTCGACGAGGCGCTCGCGACCGGTGCCGCTCGGCGGGCTGTTGTCCGGGGTAGCCACGGAGGGTCCCATAACAGAATAGGACCCCCGCGCGCACGGGGCGGCGCGGCGAAAAGAGTGCGGGTTCACCTTGTGTTCGGGTCGGCCCGGCCGGGCCGCCGGGACCCCTAGATCGGCGGCTTCTGCGAGGGCTTGGAGATCTCTGCGATGTCCCGGTCGGTCATCGACAGGAAGGCCTCGGCCGCACGGGGGTCGAACTGGGTGCCGGCATAGCGGGCGATCTCCGCCCGGGCGGCCTCGATGCCCTGGCCCTTGCGGTAGGGGCGGTCGTTCGTCATCGCGTCGAAGGTGTCGGCGATGGCGAAGATCCGGGCGCCCACCGGGATGGCCTCCCCGGAGAGGCCCCGGGGGTAGCCCCGGCCGTCGAACCGCTCCTGATGGCAGAGCACGATCTCGGCGGGCACGTCGAGGAAGTCGATGCTCCGCAGGATGGAGTGGCCGATGTGCGGGTGCCGGCGCATCTCGGTCCACTCCTCCGGCGTCAGCTTGCCGGGCTTCAGGAGGATGGCGTCCGGCACGCCGATCTTGCCGATGTCGTGGAGCAGGGCGCCGCGGCCGATGTCAGGCAGGTCCTTCTCGGTGATCCCGAGCCGGCGGGCGATCGCGAGCGTGTAGCGGACGACCCGCTGCGAGTGGTCGCCGGTCTCGTGCTCCCGGGCGTCGAGCGCGAGCACGAGCGACCAGAGGGTCTGGGAGTAGGTGTTCTCGAGGTCGTGGAGGGTCTTCGAGAGCTCGGCCGTCTTCTCGCGGACGCGGTTCTCGAGGCTGCGCCGGTAGCGGTGCCGGGCGAGCTCGAGCCGGCGGCGCCCCAGGGCCCGCTCGATGGCGCGGATGAGGTCGGTGACCTTCGGCGGCTTGAGGAGGTAGTCGGCGGCGCCGTTCCGCAGGCACTCGACGGCCGCCTCGGTGTCGCCGTAGGCGGTCAGCATGATGACCGCGGTGTCCGGGTAGGACTCGCGCACGCGGTCGAGCAGCCAGAAGCCGTCCTTGCCCGGCATGCGCACGTCGCTGATGACGAGCGGGTACTCGGTCTGTCGCGCTGCGTCGAGGGCGGCCTCGGCCGAGTTCACGGAGGTGCAGGCGTAGCCCTCCTCCCGGAGGAGCACGCTGATGACGTCCCGCACCGCGGTGTCGTCGTCGACGATGAGGATGCGCGTGGGTTCGGTGGTGGTGGTCTGCTCGGACATGTCCTGAGGTGCTGGAACCCCGCGAGAGGACGGCGAGAAGGGCAACCCTAAAGGGGGAGGCGGCAGTATAGCATGCGAGCCGCGGCTCCCCTCGTAGCCGTCCTGTCCCACGCTTCCCCGCACCTGAGGGGGCGGGGGCGTCCGCTGCTTGACCCCGAAGGATTCCATCGCTAAATCGGGCGCGATCCCATGGACGATTCCATTCGCTCCAGCCTGCCGGTCCTCGCGGGCGACTCCACCAGCCTGCCCACGAGCCGGCGGGAGATCGCCCAGGACCTCCGCGAACGTGGGCTGCCGCGCGACGCGCGCAAGCCCTCCTGGCTGCGCGTCGACGTGCCAGGCGGGGAGCGGTACCAGAAGGTGAAGGAGACCCTGCGGGGCCTCAAGCTGCACACCGTCTGCGCCGAGGCGCACTGTCCCAACGTGGCGGAGTGCTGGGGCGGCGGGACCGCGACGGTGATGCTGATGGGCGACGTCTGCACCCGCGGCTGCCGCTTCTGCAACGTGAAGACCGCCGCGCGCCCGCCCGCCCTCGACCCCGACGAGCCGCGCCACCTCGCCGAGGCCATCGCGACGCTCGGCCTCGACTACATCGTCGTGACCAGCGTCGACCGGGACGACCTCCCCGACGGCGGCGCCGCGCACTTCGCCGACGCCATCCGACGGCTGCGCGGGATCCCGGACCTCCTCGTCGAGGTGCTGACCCCGGACTTCCGCGGCGACGCGGACGCGGTGCGCACCGTGGGCCGCGCCGCGCCGCACGTCTTCGCGAACAACCTCGAGACCGTGCGGCGCCTCACCCCCGCCGTCCGGGACGCGCGGGCGAGCTACGATCAGACGCTCGGGGTGCTCGCCCGCATGAAGGCGGAGTTCCCGTCCATCGTGACGAAGTCGTCGATCATGGTCGGGCTCGGCGAGACCGACGAGGAGATCGCCGAGGCGATGCGCGACCTCCGCGCCCACGGCGTCGAGATCCTCACGCTCGGCCAGTACCTCCGCCCGAGCGCCTGGCACCTGCCCGTCGTCGAGTACGTCCGGCCCGAGCGCTTCCGGGCCTTCGAGCAGGCCGGCAAGGCGCTCGGCTTCCGCTACGTCGCGAGCGGGCCGCTCGTCCGCTCGAGCTACCGCGCCGCGGAGCTGTTCCTCCGCGGCGAGATCGCCTCACGCCGAGAGCGCAGCGCCGCAGCGCCCTCGCCGGTCCCGTAGGGAGTCCTCCATGCGCCGAGAGCACGACGTGGGTCCCGTATCGACGCGGCACCGCAAGGACAAGGGCGCACCCGCGCCCGGCCCGTCCGCCGAGGCCGGGCGCTGGACGGACGAGTTCCCGCTCTACCGCGTCCTCGACGACGAGGGTGGGGTGCTCGTCGATCCCTCCGAGGTGACGCTCCCGGACGCGAGGGCGCTCGAGCTGTACCGGGGCATGGTGCTCAACCGCACGCTCGACGAGCGGATGATCACGCTCCAGCGCCAGGGCCGCATCGGCTTCTACATCGGCTCCATCGGCGAGGAGGCCACGGTGTGGGGCACCGCCGCGGCCATGGCCGACGGCGACTGGATCTTCCCGTGCTACCGCGAGCACGGCGCGGCGCTGCTCCGCGGCATGCCGCTCGTCACCTTCATGAACGACCTCTTCCGCAACGCCGCCGACCTCGGCAAGGGCCGCCAGATGCCCTGCCACGAGGCGTACGCGGCGGGGCGCTACGTCTCGATCAGCTCGCCGATCGCGACCCAGGTGCCCCAGGCGGTGGGCACCGCCTGGGCCGCGCGGCTCCGGGGCGAGGCGATGGTGCCGGTCGTCTACTTCGGCGAGGGCGCCACCTCCGCGAACGACTTCCACACCGGCGTCAACTTCGCCTCGGTCCGGAAGTCCGGCGTCGTCTTCGTCTGCCGCAACAACGGGTGGGCCATCTCGCTCCCCCGCGAGAAGCAGACCGGCTCGGAGACCTTCGCGCAGAAGGCGATCGCCTACGGCATCCACGGCGAGCGCGTCGACGGCAACGACCTCCTCGCCGTGCACGCCGCGACGGTGCGCGCCCGCGCCCGCGGCGCCCGCGGCGAGGGCCCGACGCTCCTCGAGTGCGTCACGTACCGCGTCGAGGGCCACTCGACCTCCGACGACCCGCGCGCCTACCGCCCCGCGGACCTCGTGGAGCCGTGGCGCCGCAAGGACCCCATCCAGCGGATGAAGAAGTACCTGCGCGCGAGGGGCGTCCTCGACGACGCCGCCGACGAGGCGATGCGCGCCACGATCCGCGACGAGATCCAGCGGGCGCTGAAGGAGTCCGAGGCCCACCCGGCGAAGCCGCCGGTCGAGTCGCTCTTCGAGGACGTGTACGCCGAGCCGACCCCGCAGCTGCGCGAGCAGCTCGCCGAGCTCGAGGCCGCCATGGCCGACGACCCGCGCGTCGCGAACCCGCGCCACAACGAGTAGCAGCCACCGCCGACCGGGGAGAGTGCCGTGCCGACGATGAACATCATCCAGGCGGTGAACGACGCCCTGCGCCACGAGATGCGGCGCGACCGCGACGTCGTGGTGCTGGGCGAGGACGTGGGCAAGTTCGGCGGCGTGTTCCGCGCCACCCAGGGGCTGTTCGACGAGTTCGGGCAGGACCGCGTCATCGACACGCCGCTCGCCGAGAGCGGCATCATCGGCACCGCGGTGGGCATGGCGCTCTACGGCCTGAAGCCGGTGCCGGAGATCCAGTTCGCCGACTTCATCTTCCCGGCCTTCGACCAGATCGTGAACGAGGTCGCGAAGTACCGCTACCGCTCCGGCGGCCAGTACCAGGTGCCCATGGTGATCCGCACGCCGTACGGCGGCGGCATCAAGGGCGGCCACTACCACTCGCAGTCGCCCGAGACCCACTTCGTCCACACCCCGGGCCTCAAGGTGGTGGTGCCGTCGAACCCGTACGACGCGAAGGGCATGCTGCTCTCCGCGATCCGCGACCCCGATCCGGTGATGTTCTTCGAGCCGAAGCGGGTGTACCGCGCCTCGAAGGGCGAGGTGCCGGAGGGCGAGTACGAGGTCCCGCTCGGCAAGGCCAACGTCACGCGGCAGGGCTCGCAGGTGACGCTCATCGCCTGGGGCGCCATGTGGCACGAGGCCGACCAGGCGGCGAAGGAGGCCGAGGCCGAGGGCATCGACGTCGAGCTCGTGGACCTGCGCTCGCTGCAGCCGCTCGACACCGACACCCTCGTCGCCTCGGTCACCAAGACCGGCCGCGCGGTGGTGGTGCACGAGGCGCCGCGCACCTGCGGCTTCGGCGCCGAGCTCGCGGCGATCCTCCAGGAGCGCTGCTTCCTGCACCTCGAGGCGCCGATCGCGCGGGTCACCGGCTTCGACACGCCGTTCCCGTACACGCTGGAGATGGAGTACCTGCCGCGCGCGCCCCGGATCCTCAAGGCCCTCCGGGAGACCGTCCGCTATTAGGAGCCACACCATGAGTTACAAGCTCGAGCTCCCGGACATCGGCGAGGGCGTCGTCGAGGCCGAGGTCCAGCAGTGGTTCGTGAAGCCCGGCGACGCGGTGGTCGAGGACCAGCCGCTCGTCGAGGTCATGACCGACAAGGCGACCGTGACCATCCCGTCGCCGAAGCGCGGCAAGGTGGTCCAGCTGTTCTGGAAGGTCGGCGACATCGCGAAGGTGCACGCGCCGCTCGTGGAGCTCGAGGTGGAGGGCTCGGCCGCCGCCGCGTCCGCGCCGGCCGCGAAGGCCGCCGCCGCGCCCGCCGGTGCCGGGGCGGCGCCCGCGCCGGTGGTCCCGATGCGGCCTCCCGGCGCCGGTGCCGGCGCACCTCAGGGCGCCGGGGGCAGGCCGCCCGGC
The DNA here is from genome assembly GCA_047602405.1 of Anaeromyxobacteraceae bacterium. Classification (GTDB taxonomy): domain Bacteria; phylum Myxococcota; class Myxococcia; order Myxococcales; family Anaeromyxobacteraceae; genus Anaeromyxobacter. The sequence continues at coordinate 1,871,574 of JASGHJ010000002.1, read as the reverse complement.
CAGAAGGCCCTCGCCACGCCCGCGGTCCGCGCCATGGCGCGCGAGCTCGGCGTGGACCTCCAGGTGGTCCCGGGCACGGGGCAGGGCGGGCGGGTCACGAAGGACGACCTCCTCGCCGCCCGCGGCGGCACGAACGGCCACGGCAAGAACGAGGTGCAGCACTCGGCGTGGGCCGCCCCCGCCGAGCAGCCGGCGCCCGTGCGCGCGCCGCTCCCGCCGGTGCAGGCCGGGCCGGACGAGCGCATGCCGCTGAAGGGCCTGCGCAAGCGCATCGCCGAGAACATGGCGCGCTCGACGCACACCGCCGCCCACTTCACCTTCGTCGAGCAGTGCGACGTCACCGAGCTCGTGAAGGTCCGCGAGAAGCTCGCCGCCGCCGCGAAGGGGGAGGGCGTGAAGGTCACGTTCCTGCCCTTCGTGATGAAGGCGGTGGTGGCCGCGCTGCGCCGCTTCCCGAAGCTCAACGCCACCATGGACGACGAGAAGCACGAGCTCGTCCTGCACCGGCGCTGGGACCTCGGGCTCGCCTCGGCGACCGACGCCGGCCTCGTCGTGCCGGTCGTGCGCGGCGTGGACCGCCGCACCATCGTCGAGCTCGCCCGGGAGATCGAGCGGCTCGCCGCCGACTCGAAGGCCGGCCGGATGCGCCCGGAGGACATGGGCCGCTCGACCTTCACGATCACCAGCCTGGGCGCGCTCGGCGGCATGTTCGCGACCCCGGTGATCAACTACCCGGAGGTCTCGATCCTCGGGCTCTACCGGATGCGCGAGACCCCGGTCGTGCGGGGCGGGCAGATCGTCGTCCGCCAGATGATGAACGTATCCATCACCTGCGACCACCGGGTCATCGACGGCCACGAGGCGGCGGCGTTCTGCTACGAGGTCATCAAGCACCTCGAGGACCCGAGCCTGCTTCTTCCTGCAGATGGCCTAGGGGTACGCGATGGAGCGGCTGCGGACCGGGATCCTGGTGTTCGACAACGTCGAGGTCCTCGACTTCGCGGGCCCGTTCGAGGTGTTCTCCCGGACGCGGACCGTGCCGGGCACCGACTCCCGCCGCACCTACGACTCGGCGCCCTTCGACGTGTTCACCGTGGCCGCCACGCGGGCGCCCGTCCGCGCCACCGGCGACCTCGAGGTGGTGCCGCGCCACGGCTTCAAGGACGCGCCGCACATTGACCTCCTCGTCGTCCCGGGCGGCTTCGGCACCCGGACGCTCCTGAACGATGCGCCGATGCTCGACTGGATCCGCGCGACGGCCGCGAAGGCGGACCTCGTCACCTCGGTCTGCACCGGCGCGCTCCTGTACGCGAAGGCCGGCCTGCTCGCCGGCAAGCGGGCCACCACGCACTGGGCCTCGCTCGACCTCCTCGCCTCGCTCGACCCGACCATCACCGTCGAGCGCGGCGCCCGGTTCGTCGAGGACGGCGTCGTGACCTCCGCCGGCGTGTCCGCCGGCATCGACATGGCGTTCCGGATCGTCGAGCGCGTGTGCGGGAAGGAAGTCGCCGAGGAGACCGCCCGCTACATCGAGTATCGGCGGGTGTGAACCCTCGGCCGCGCCACGGGCTCTCACGCCCGGTCGAGGCGCGCCAGCAGCACCTCGTGCCGGGCCTGCGCATCGAGGTCCAGAAGGTCTACGGCCGCGAGGGGCTCGTGGCCTGGAACACGTCGTTCGAGCCGGGGGGCTGCTGATGCGGCCTCACGGCGGGACCGACGCGACCGGCACGACCTGCCGCAGGACGCACTCCCCGCTGTGCCAGTGCAGCTCCGGGGGCGCGGGGTACTGCGCCTGCGTGAGCCGCCCAGGGATGTCGACCTGGATGGCGTACCCGTCCCCCTGGTAGCTGATCGGGGGCACGAGCGTGACCTCCGACACGTCGCGGGCGGGGACCGTCCACGCCGTGCTGCACGAGACCACCCACTCGTACTCGGGCTTCCCCACGTAGCAGATCGCGACCTCGGGGTCGGGGGCGATCGAGAGCGGTCCGTTCCACCAGAGCTCGCCCGTCCAGCGGATGGTGACCGGCTGGCCAGGCACCATCGGGTCGGGCGAGATTGAGATTCGACACCGCGGGCGGGCAGTCGAAGACGTGCCGCCCGGTGAGCTCGCCCACCTTCGCGTCCAGCACGAGCGTCGAGCCAGGGCCGGCGCCCGGCACCTCGAGCCCGGCGGCGTCCCAGATGGGAAGGGAGGTGTCCGGCCTCTTCGGCACCGCGACGCCGTTCAGGAGGAGCTCGCCGTCCGGGGCGTCCGCACCGTTCGCGTACAGGCGGATCCACCCGTCGTCGAGACGGGATGCGTCGCGCGGCACCGTGCTCGAGCGGAGGACGATCGGGGCCTCGCTGCTCGTGCGGATCTCCACGCCGGCGTAGGCCGGGACCGGTCGCGCGGGGGCGGGGGCGGGGGCGGGGTCCTCCCGGCAGGCCGAGGCGAGGATCGCGCAGAGCGCGAGGGGACCGAGGGCGCGCATGCGGTTCCCACCCTAGCAGCCTTCACCTACCCTTGGTGGAGGTTCGTCCGGCCCGCCCGCGACACCGTCAGCGCCGCGCGCCCGCCACGAGCGCGAGCTTCTCCGCCCGGGTGAGCAGCTTCAGCCGTGCCTCGCGCCGCAGCGCGGCGCTCCGGTCCTTCGCGCGCGCCGACCAGACCAGCACCACCGGCCGACGCGACCGCGTGTAGCGCGCGCCCTTGCCCGCCGAGTGCGCCGCGACGCGGCGCGCGAGATCGTTCGTGCAGCCCGTGTAGAGCGAGCCGTCCGCGCAGCGGACGATGTAGACGCGCCAGGCGCGCTTGCGGGCCTTCACGGCAGCGGGACCACCACGAGGCGAGCGTCGCCCGCGACGAAGAGCGTGCGCTCGTCGCCGGAGAGCGCCAGCACCACCCCGGCGCCCGGATCGGCCACGAGCGAGGCGGACGCGGCCTCGTGGAACGTGCCCGCGTCGAGCGGCGCCGCGAGGTCGAAGACGCGGACCGTCCGGGCCGCGCCGTCGAAGGTGATCGCGCGCGTCCCGTCGGCGACGAGGAGCGCCGCCTCGGTGGAGGTGGGCAGGGCGCCCGGCACGTCCGCGTAGGCCTCGGTGAGGAGGCGCGTGGACGTCCCGGAGGGCCCGGCTGCGAGCGCCAGGATCCGCGTGCCGAGGCGGTCGAGCGCGAGGGCGCTCGCGTCGAGGGAGAGGCCCGGCACCTCGCTCCCGGAGAGTTCGTCGTACTTGAAGAGAAGCGCGGGCCCGGAGGAGGCCCGGCTGGCCACCAGGGTCCGGGTGAGGTCCCCGGAGGGCGCCGTGACCGCCCCCGTGAACGGGCGGTAGCGCCAGATGGCCCAGCCGGCGCTGCCGCCGAGCACCATGTACGACGTGCAGCCTCCCGTGCCGCATGCCGCCGCCTCGCCCGGGATGGCCAGCGTGTGCCCGAAGATCGAGGGCGCGAGCGTCCAGTCCCAGGTGCCCGCCGAGGGGTCGACCGGATCGCCCGGGTAGGCGGCGTCCGCGACTGCGAGCGTCACCGGATCCACGCTGCGTACGCCGGTGCCGGTGAACGCGATCAGGCGTGTCCCGCCCGAATCCAGGGCCGCGTCCCTCAGGCCGGACAGGGTGAGATCCTCGGCGGCCCAGCCGCCGGCCTCGAGCCGACGCACCAGCTTCCCCGCATCCGGGTGAATCGTGTAGAGCGCGCGCCGGCGTTCGTCGAAGAACACGCGGGTGGTGCGGCCGGGGGTCGGCCAGGAGGCCGCGGCGCGCGGCGCGGGGGCGAGCAAGGTCACACGCGCGCCTTCGCGGCGCACCCCGACGGCGTTGCCGAGCCAGACCGGGTAGTCGCCGGGAGGCAGCGCCGGTGGGGTCGCGCGGACGGTGCCCGGGTAGAGACAGCTCATCGCGACGGCGGCTGAGTCACCGAACATCACCGGGTTCGCGATGTCACAAGGCACGTCCTCGCCGCCCACGGTGACGGGCCCGGCTGCGACGGCGGGAGGCTCGACGACCGTGGGCGCGGGGAAGTACGTGAACCGGCCCACAGGGATGCGACGCGTGACGGCGGCCCCATCCGGCTCGTGCCAGGAGACGGCCACGGACATGTCCGCGTTGCCCTGGACGCCGGAGGAGAGCGCGGCAGGGTCGACCTTCACCTCGAGCGTGATCGCCGGGGCGGGGACCGCCGAGGCGGGGGTCGCGATGAGCCAGGGCTGCTCGGTCAGGAACCCCTTCTCGAGTGCCACGGAGATGGCCGTCCCGGGGACACTCGACGTCACGGGGATGCTGCGCACCGCCGCCGCGGCTGGCGAGGCCAGGTTCAGCATGTAGAAGAGGCGGTAGGTCGGGAAGGAGATCGCTCCGTCCTTCAGGACGAGGTCGACCGGGATGACCAGTGGACCGCCGAGGCAGTCGAGCGGTTCGACGACGATCGTGCCTCTGAAGGTCCCGGGTGCATCCGCGCCGCTCATGCGCAGCCGGACCGTGCCGGGCGCATTCGCGGGAAGCTGGAGCGCGCCGAACCAACCCGACGGGCCCTGTGGGTCGGTGGTGAAGTACCCGCGGATGGCGCAGGGCGCGCCGGTGCTCGTGCCGACCTCGAAGGTCAGATCCGGTACCCCGCCCTCGCGCCCGTGGACGACGCTCAGCCCGACCGGCGCCGCGGGCGCCACGAGCGGTGGCGGGCGCACGGCGACGGTGAGCGGGATCCGGGTGGTGCTGCCGCGCCGCCACAGGCGCAGCTCTCCGGTGAAGAGCCGGGCCGGGGTGGCCGATGCGCGCACCGTGAGGGTGGCGGGCAGCGTGTCGCCGGACTCCGGTGAGACCGTGAGCGACTGATCGGCCGGCTCGATCGTCGCGGACCAATCTCCTGCGCTGGACGGTCCGTCGAGCTGGACGGTCGCCTCGAGCACCGGCCCGCCGGCGGGCCCGGTGAGCGTGATCGAGGTCGTGGCGGTGGTGAGCGGCGGCGGCGTCACGAGGTACGCGTAGTGGACGCGGAACGGGCTGCCCTTCACCTCGGCGAGGCTGCTCTCCACCGGGACGTAGACGTGCAGCCAGAGCGTCCCCTCGTGCAGGCCGAGCCCGAGCGAGGCGGGCACGGCGGGCGCGATCACGAGATCGGTGGAGGCGAAGACGGCCTCGGAGGCGAGGTGGAAGGCGGCTTCCGCCTCCAACCAGGCGTGGACCGGAGTGTCGGAGATGCGGAACGTCAGCGGCTCCGGCTGCAGCACGTCGACGCCGAGCGTGAGGTCGATGCTCGGCATCGAGACCGCGACCCGGGGACGCGGCGTCGTCTTCGAGGTCCACGGGTACGTCACGTCGCAGCCCGCGAGCGCGAGCGCCGCCGCGAGCGCGGCCGAGCCGAGCGCGCCGCGCGTCACGGCTTCCTCCCGCCGCCGAGGTGGACCTCGGCGTAGAGCCCGATCGCGTTCGCGTCGGTCGCGGGGCCGCCCGAGGAGGCCTGGAACCGCTGCAGCACGCCGCGCGCGCCGAGCTCGAGCTCGCAGGCACCGCTCGGGCAGGGGAAGGCGCAGGCGAGGCGGCCGACGAGCCCGAGCGAGGTCCTGAGGTCCTGGTGGGCCGACTGCGAGTCGAGCCGCCCGGAGAGCCGGGGCCCCACCACGAGGGACGCGCCGAGGCCGAGGCGCAGCGGGCCGAGATCGAGCCGCTCGCTCACCTCGAGCGGGAAGGCGCGGTAGCTCACCGATCCGTTGCGCGCCCGGATGGCGTCGTACTTGAACCCGGCGGTCACCCGGGTCGCGAGCCGCCCGTCGAGGGCCGGCAGGAAGGAGGCGCCGGCGTAGGTGGTGTAGCCGCCGTTCGCCTCGAGCGTGGAGGTGGCGCCGTTCGTGAACCGGACCTCGGCAATCTGGCTGAACCCGTGGTCCCAGCCGGTCCCCACGATCCAGACCGGTCCGCCTCCCGCGCCCCGGGCCGAGGCCGGACAGACCGAGAGGGTGAGGCAGGCAAGGACGAGGACACGCGAGGGCAGAGGATCCTCCGGGCGGCGACGCCTGAACTGGAGTGCCTGCCATGTTACACCCTGTCGATGAGTTCGCTCCCCCTCGCCGTGGCCGCCGCGCTTCTCGTCGCAGCGCCCCCGGGCGCACCCTCCAGGAAACCGACGGAGTCCCCCGTGCTCGCGAAGCTCATCGCGGACGACTGGAACCACGAGCTCCACGAGTCGCCCACCTACGCCTCGATCATCGGCGACCGCCGCTGGAACGGCCGCTGGGACAATCTCTCCGCCGACGCCATCGCGGCGCGCCGGAAGCACGACGGCGAGCTCGTGAAGAAGCTCGACGCGCTCCTCGCGGGCAAGCTCTCCGCCGAGGACCGCCTGAACGCCGAGCTCCTCCGCCGGGACCACCAGCTCTGGGCCGAGGCCCACGATCTCGGCTGGCACGCCGTCGCGGTCAGCCCGCAGGCCGGGCTCCCGGAGGGCGTGCGCCAGCTCCCCGGCGTGCAGGCCGCCTACGAGCTCGCCGGCCAGCTGCGCTTCGAGACGGTCGCCGACCACGAGGAGTGGCTGCAGCGGCTCGAGTCGTTCGGCACCTACGTCGACCAGACCGTCGCGCTCCTGAAGGAGGGCGTGGCCCGCGGGATGGTGCCGGCGAAGGTCGTGCTCGAGCGCATCCCGGGGCAGGTGGACCGGCAGCTCGCCGAGCCGCTCGAGAAGAGCGGCTGGTACGAACCGTTCGTGCACATGCCCGCGTCGGTGCCGGCGGCCGACCAGGCGCGGCTCGCGAAGGCGGCCGCGGCGGCGGTGAACGACGTGGTGCGCCCCGCGCTCGCGCGCTTCCGCGCTTTCCTCGGCGACGTCTACGTCCCGGCGGCGCCAGAGGCGGTCGGCATCGGTCGGTGGAAGGACGGCGAGAAGCTCTACGCGTACTGGGCCCGCCGCTCGACGACCACCGACCTCGCGCCGGAGACGCTGCACCAGCTCGGCCTCTCCGAGGTCGCGCGCCTGCGCGGCGAGATGGAGCGCGTGAAGGCGAGCACCGGCTTCAAGGGCAGCCTCGCCGAGTTCTTCGCGTTCCTGCGCAAGGACCCGCGCTTCTACGAGCCGACGCCCGAGGCGCTCCTGCGCCACTACCGCGACCTCGCGAAGCGCATCGACCCCACGCTCGTGAAGCTCTTCCGCACCCTGCCGCGCATGCCGTACGGCGTCGAGCCCACGCCCGCGGCGATGGCGCCCGACGCGACCACCGGCTTCTACTTCCAGGGCGCGATGGACGGCTCCAGGGCCGGCACGTACCTCGTCAACCTCTACCGCCCCGAGACCCGCCCGATCTGGGAGATGGTGCCGCTCACGCTGCACGAGGCCGTGCCCGGGCACCACCTGCAGACCGCGCTCGCCTTCGAGGCGCCGGGGCTGCCCGAGTTCCGGCGCTACGGCTACCACATGGCCTTCGGCGAGGGCTGGGCGCTGTACTGCGAGACGCTCGGCTACGAGCTCGGGCTCTACGAGGACCCGTACGATGCCTTCGGCCAGCTCGCCTACGAGATGTGGCGGGCGGTGCGGCTCGTCGTCGACACCGGCATGCACCTGAAGGGCTGGACCCGAGATCGGGCGCTCGCGTACTTCCTCGAGAACTCGCCGCGCCAGGAGCTCGACGCGACGAACGAGAATCGACCGGTACATCGCGACGCCCGGCCAGGCCCTCGCGTACAAGGTCGGCCAGCTCAGGATCCGCGAGCTGCGCACGCGCGCGGAGAGGGCGCTCGGCCCGCGCTTCGACGTCCGGGGCTTCCACGACGCGGTGCTGCTCGCGGGCACCCTGCCGCTCGACGTGCTGGAGCGGCGGATCGACGCCTGGATCTCCTCGGAACTCCACCACAAATAGGCCCTGTTTCGGGAGGGTCCTCCGCGCTATACGAAGGCCCCCGGAACGACCGGAGACCCCTATGACCCAGAAGACCTTCGACGCCGTCGTGATCGGTGCGGGCCCCGGCGGCTACGTCGCCGCCATCCGCCTCGCGCAGCTCGGGAAGAAGACCGCCCTCGTCGACAAGGGCGCGCTCGGCGGCGTCTGCCTGAACTGGGGGTGCATCCCCTCGAAGGCGCTCATCGCCGCCGCGAACCTCGTCGAGGAGGTGAAGGGCGCCGCCGACCGCGGCATCCTCGTCGACGCGCCGAAGGTCGACATCGCGAAGCTCCGCGAGTTCAAGAACAAGGTCGTGAAGAAGCTCGTCGGCGGCGTCGGCCAGCTCGAGAAGGGCAACGGCGTCGAGGTCATCAAGGGCACCGCGACCTTCGTCGCCCCGAACGCCGTCGAGGTCGTGGAGAACGGCCAGGCCACCCGCGTCGAGGCGGGCGCCTTCATCGTCGCGACGGGCGCGCGGCCCATCGAGATCCCGGGCTTCAAGCACGACGGCAAGGACGTCTGGACCGCCGAGCAGGCCGTCGACCTCCCCGAGCTGCCGAAGCGCCTCGTCGTCATCGGCGGCGGCATCATCGGGATGGAGCTCGGCACGGTGTACGCGAAGCTCGGCACGAAGGTGACCTTCCTCGAGGCCCTGCCGGCGATCCTGAACGGCATCGATCCCGAGGCCGTCCGGCTCGTCCAGAAGGGCCTGCGCCAGCGCGAGGTCACGGTCCACGTGAACGCGAAGGCGAAGGGCTACGAGAAGAAGGGCGGCGAGCTCCTCGTGAAGGCGGAGATCGACGGCAAGGAGGAGGTCATCGCCGCCGACAAGATCCTCGTCGGCGTCGGCTTCCGCCCGAACGCGGACGGGCTCGGCCTCGACAAGGTCGGCGTGAAGATCTCGCAGCGCGGGTTCATCGAGGTGGACGCGCAGTACCGCACGAACGTCCCCTCGATCTTCGCCATCGGGGACGTCACCGGCGCGCCGTTCCTCGCGCACAAGGCGTCGAAGGAGGGCGAGATCGCCGCCGAGGTCATCGCCGGCATGAAGTCGGCCCGCGACTGGCAGGCGCTCCCGGGCGCCGTGTTCACCGATCCGGAGATCGGCACCGTCGGGATGAGCGAGGAGGAGGCCCGGAAGGCCGGCCACGATCCCATCGTGGGCAAGTTCGCCTTCGGCGCGCTCGGCCGCGCCATCGCCATCGACCACACCGAGGGGTTCGTGAAGGTCGTCGGCGACCGGAACACGAAGCTCCTCCTGGGCGTGACGATGGTCGGCCCCGAGGCGTCCGACCTCATCGCCGAGGCCGCCCTCGCCCTCGAGATGGGCGCCTACGTGGAGGACGTGGCGCTCACCATCCACGCCCACCCGACGCTCTCCGAGGCCTTCATGGAGGCCTGCAAGGCCGCGCTGGGCGAGGCCATCCACGCCCTCAACCGCCCGGAGCGCCCGAAGAAGGACGGCGCCGAGGCGCGGGCGTAGCGCTTGAGGACCCTCCGCACCTACCGCCTCGGCCGCTGCGAGTACCAGGACGGGCTCGCGCTCATGAAGCTCGCGGGCGACGCCGTGCGCGCGAGGACGCCGCCCGACGTCGACTGGCTGTTCCTGCTCGAGCACCCCCCGGTGCTCACCCTCGGCCGCGCCGCCGAGCGGAAGAACATCCTCGCCGCGCCGGCGTGGCTCGAGTCGCAGGGCTTCGAGCTCCACGAGACCGACCGCGGCGGCGACGTCACCTACCACGGGCCCGGCCAGATCGTCGGCTACCCGGTGGTCGATCTCTCCGACCGCCCCGACGTCCGCAAGTACGTGGCCGCGCTCGAGGAGGCGATGATCCGCACCTGCGCCGACCACGGCGTCGAGGCGGGCCGCCACGAGGAGCACCGCGGCGCCTGGGTGGGCTGGAAGAAGATCGGCGCGGTCGGCGTGCACCTCTCGCGCTGGATCACCTCGCACGGGCTCGCGTTCAACGTGCGCCCGGACATGCGGCACTTCCAGGTGATCGTGCCGTGCGGGATCTCCGACCCGCGCCTCGGGGTGACGAGCCTCGCGGAGGAGCTCGAGCGCCGCGGCCGGGCCGCGCCGGAGCTGGCGGCGGTCGAGCAGCAGCTCGCCGGGCACCTCGCCGAGACCCTGGGCCGCACCCGCGAGGAGCGCGCGCTCGAGGTCCGGACGGTCTCGGTGGTGGTCGTGCGGGCGGACGGCAAGGTGCTCGTCCTGCGCCGGAACGAGGAGCGGGGAGGGTTCTGGCAGCCCGTCACCGGGCGCATCGAGCCCGGCGAGGCCACCGAGGTCGCCGCCCGGCGCGAGCTCCTCGAGGAGACCGGGCTCGACGCCGCCGTCTCGCCGCTCGGCTACACCCACGGTTTCGGGATCGATCCGCTCCTCTCGTACACGAAGGGCGCCGGGGTGCGGCTCGTCGAGGAGACCGCCTTCGTGGCGAGGGTGCCGGCGGACGCCCGCGTCGCGCTCTCGAGCGAGCACGTCGAGCAGGCGTGGCTCACGCCGGCGGAGGCGCTCGAGCGGCTGCGCTACCCCGGGCTGCGCCGCGCCGTGCGGCTCGCCGTGCGCTGACGCCGGCCCCGGGAATCCCGGCCGCCGCGCGGTGCGTTCACATCCGCGGACAGGGTGACCGCGCGTGGTGCGAGGGACGACACCTGCCCGAGGCGTGAATGCCGCGGACCATCCGCAGCCGGCTCCTCCTCCTTGCGCTCGCGTGGGCCGTGCCCATGGCGGTGACGTCGATCGCGGCCGGGCTCTGGGCGTCCCGCGCGAGGCTCGAGGCGGAGGAGGCGTCCAACCTGGACCTCGCCCGCGCGGCCGCCTCCTCGTTCCAGGCCTACGTGGACGGGCTCGGGGACGAGGCCGCCATCCTGGGCGCGGCGGCTTCACAGCAGGGCGTCGATCGGGAGGCCACGCGTCGCTTGCTGGCGCGGGCGGCGGGGAAGCGCCCGGCCGTGCGCTGGTTCCTCTGGGCGGACGCCGCAGGGAAGGTGATCGCCGCGAGCGACCCGCGCGCCGTCGGCATCGACGTCTCGGACCGCGACTACTTCCGGGCCATCCAGGCCGGCGCGGAGCGCGCGCTCGGCGGGATCACCCCGTCCCGGGTGGACGGCCAGCCGGTGTTCGGCCTCGCCATCGCCATCCGCGACGAACGCGGCGCCCTCGACCACCTGGTGGTCGCCGTCGTCGAGCCGGACCGGCTCGATCAGCGCGCGCTCGCGGGGCTGCGTCCGCGCCAGGCGACGGTGAGCGTGATCGACGGGAACGGCCGGCTCGTCCACCGCACCGCCCTGCAGCACGGGGGCTGGAGCCACCGGCAGGTGCCCGTGTCGATGCCGCTCGTGGCCCGGGCGCTCGCGGGCGAGGAGGCGACCGGCATCGACGTCTCGGACATCGAGCGCGACCGGCGCGTCGCGGCGGTGGTGCCCGCCGGCGTTGGGGGCTGGGTCGTCCGGGCCGCCACGCCGGTCTCGGTGGTGATGGCGCCCCTGTGGCGGGACCTCGCGGTGCGCGGGGCGGTCGTGCTGGTGCTCGCGCTCGGCGGGCTCGTCGCCTCGGTGGTGATCGGGCGCTGGATTGCGGAGCCGCTCCGGCGCCTCTCCCGGCAGGCCGCCGCCTGGAAGGAGGGCCGGGCGGTCGAGCCGGTCGACGCCGGGCCGGACGAGGTGCGGGCGGTCTCGGGGACGTTCGTCGAGATGGCGAACGGGCTCGCGCTCGAGCGCCGCCGGCTCGAGGCCGCGATGGCGTCCTTGCGGGAGGCGGACCGCCGCAAGGACCAGTTCCTGGCCGTGCTCTCCCACGAGCTGCGGAACCCGCTCGCGCCCATCCGCAACTCGCTCGCGATCCTCGAGCGCGTGCCGCCGGGCTCCGAGCCGTCGCGGCGGTCGCAGGCGATCATCGGGCGGCAGGTGGCCCACCTCACCCGGCTCGTCGACGACCTCCTCGACGTGAGCCGGATCGCCCGCGGGAAGATCCAGCTCCTGAAGCGGCCGCTCGATCTCGCCGAGGTCGTCCGCCGCGCGGGGGAGGACCACCGCGCGCAGTTCGAGGACGCCGGGGTGAGCCTGACGGTCGCGATGCCCGCGTCACCCGTGCCGCTGAGCGGCGACGAGGTCCGCCTCTCGCAGGTGCTGCGCAACCTCCTGCAGAACGCGGCCCGCTTCACGCCGCGCGGGGGCGCCGTCCGGCTCGGGCTCGAGCTCGAGGGGGACCAGGCGATCGTCTCGGTCGTGGACACCGGCGCAGGCATCGCCCCCGAGGTGATCGACTCGCTCTTCGAGCCGTTCACGCAGGGTCCGCTGGGCCCCGGACGCGCCCACGGCGGGCTCGGGCTCGGCCTCGCGCTCGTGAAGGGGATCGCGGTCCTGCACGGAGGCGAGGTCGAGGCCCACAGCGCCGGGGCGGGGCGAGGCGCCGAGTTCCGCGTCAGGCTCCCGGTCGCCGAGCCGGTCGACGACGAGGCCTCACCGCCCGTCGCGGGGGCGCCGGCCGCCCACGCCTAAGAGCTGCGGCTGCGGCGCTCGAACCGGGCCCGCGCCTTCTCGCGCTCTCCCTCGCGGGTACGCACGGCCGTCTGCGCCGTGAGCCCCTCGAGCAGCTTCTCGGTCGCCCGGGCGACCTCGCGGACCGCGCGGTCGAAGGCGGCGTGGTCCGCCGCGGACGGCTTCGGCAGGCCGCTCACCTTCCGGACGTACTGCAGCGCCGCAGCCTGCACCTCCTCGGGGGTGGTGGGGGGCTCGAAGTGGTAGAGGACGCGGATGTTGCGGCACACGGGGTGATCCTCCCGGTCGGGGTCCCGGCTCGCCCCGGGTCATAGCGCGGCCGGAGGCGCCGTGCCGCTCCTCGCGCTACAGGTCCAGCTCCCCGTCGTCCACCAGCCGCGCGACCGCCTCGATGTCCTTGTGCAGCGTGCGGTCCGCCTCGAGGCGGGGCGCGACCGCGCGGATCTTCGCGTGCGCCTCGGCGATCCGCGCGGCCGGCTGGAGCGGCTTGCGCAGGTCGATCGCCTGCGCCGCGACGAGGAGCTCGATCGCGAGGCAGGTGCGGACGTTCTCGACGACCTGGCGGGCCTTCAGCGCCGCGGCCATGCCCATCGAGACGTGGTCCTCGCGGCCGGCCGACGACGGGATCGAGTCCACCGAGGCCGGGTGGCAGAGCACCTTGTTCTCGGAGACGAGCGCCGCCGAGGTGACCTGCGCGATCATGTAGCCCGAGTTGAGCCCCGGGTTCGGCGCCAGGAACGGCGGGAGGTTCGAGAGCGACGGGTTCACGAGCTGCTCGACGCGCCGCTCGGAGATCGCGGCGAGGTGCGAGATCGCGATCGCGAGCACGTCGAGCGCGAGCGCCACCGGCTGGCCGTGGAAGTTGCCGCCGGACACGATGTCGCCGTCGGCGGGGTTCCCGGAGTCGCCCGGGAAGACGAGCGGGTTGTCGGTCGCCGCGTTGATCTCCCGGGCGAGCACGCCGCGGGCGAAGCCGATCCCGTCGCGCGCGGCGCCGTGCACCTGCGGCATGCAGCGGAGCGAGTAGGGGTCCTGCACCTTGTGGCAGTCGGGGCCCTGGTGCGAGGCGTTGATCTCCGAGCCTGCAGCAGCGCCCGGAGGTGCGCGGCGGCCTCGATCTGCCCGGGCTGCCCGCGCACCGCCTGGATGGCCGGCTCGAAGGGCCGGTGCGAGCCGAGGAGCCCCTCGAGCGTCATGGCCCCGGCGAGGTCGGCCACGCGGGCGAGCCGCTCGGCGCGGACGAGCGCGTGGGTGCCCACGGCCGCCATCGCCTGCGTGCCGTTCACGAGCGCGAGGCCCTCCTTCGGCTCGAGCACCGCCGGCTTCAGCCCCGCCCTCGCGAGCGCCTCCCCCGCGGACATCCGGGCGGGCTCGGCGCCCGGGGGCGCCCAGAACACCTCGCCCTCGCCGATCACCGCGAGCGCGAGGTGCGCGAGCGGCGCGAGGTCGCCCGAGGCGCCCACCGAGCCGCGCTCGGGCACGTACGGGACGATGCCCTTCTCGAGCATCTGCACGAGGAGGTCGAGCGTCTGCTCGCGGATCCCCGAGGCGCCCTTCGCGAGCACGTTCGCGCGCAGCACGATGAGCGCGCGCGCCTCGTGGAGGGGCAGGGGCGCGCCGACGCCGGCGGCGTGGGAGAGCACGAGGTTGCGCTGCAGCTTCTCGAGGTCGGCGCGGTCGATGCGGACCTCGGCGAGGGTGCCGAAGCCGGTGTTGATGCCGTAGTGCGGCTCGCCGTCCTCGAGCCGCGCCTCGACGAGCGCGCGCGACCGCCGGACCCGGAGGCGGGCGTCGGGCGAGAGCTCCGCCCGGGCCTCACCGCGCGCCACGGCCACGACCTCCTCCAGCTTCAGCGTCTCACCGTCGAGCAGGACCCTTCGCATGGCCGGGCGTTCTACCCCGCCTCCGGGGCGAAAGCAGCGAAAGCTGCGCGGTCCGGGCGGCGAGGAGGTGGCGCGGCGCGTTGACAGGCCCCGCAGGGGTTCCTAGACTGCCCGGCCCTGGTCAGTCAGCCGGGCCGTTCCCCGAGGGACCCGCGTGGCGCTCATCGTGCAGAAGTACGGCGGCACCTCCGTCGCCGACATCGACCGCATCCGGAACGTCGCGACGCGGGCGCTCGCCGCCCAGCAGGCCGGCAACAAGATCGTGGTCGTGGTCTCGGCCATGTCCGGCGAGACGAACCGCCTCCTCAAGCTCGTGAACGCCGCGAGCCCGCGGCCGGACGAGCGCGAGCAGGACGTCGTCGCCGCCACCGGCGAGCAGGTCACCATCGGCCTCACGGCGCTCGCGATCCAGTCGCTGGGCGGGATGGCCCGCTCGTTCACCGGCCCGCAGGTCCGCATCCTGACCGACAGCGCCTTCTCGAAGGCCCGCATCCAGTCGATCGACAAGGAGCGCCTGATGGCGGCGCTCGACAAGGGCGAGATCGCCGTGGTGGCCGGGTTCCAGGGCGAGGACGCGGACGGCAACATCACGACGCTCGGCCGCGGCGGCTCCGACACGACCGCGGTCGCCGTCGCCGCCGCCATCAACGCCGACGCCTGCGAGATCTACACCGACGTCGACGGCGTCTACACCACCGACCCGAACATCGTGCCGGAGGCCCGCAAGCTCGACCGCATCTCCTACGAGGAGATGCTCGAGCTCGCCGGCGCCGGCGCCAAGGTGCTGCACATCCGCTCGGTCGAGTTCGCCATGAAGTACGCCGTCCCGCTCTGGGTGAAGTCGAGCTTCACCCAGGACCCCGGGACGCTGGTCTGCCCGGAGGACGACGAAATGGAACACCTGGTGGTGAGCGGCATCGCCTACGACAAGAGCGAGGCCAAGATCGCGGTGCGCGGCGTGTCCGACAAGCCGGGCGTCGCCTCGCGCGTCTTCAAGCCGCTCGCCGACGCCAACATCATCGTCGACCTCATCGTCCAGAACGTGGGCGTGCACGGCAAGACCGACCTCACCTTCACCGTCCCGAAGACCGACCTCGCGAAGGCCCTCGAGATCGTGAAGCGGGTGATGGCGGAGGTCGGTGCCGAGAAGGTCGAGACCGACGAGACCATCGCGAAGGTCTCCATCGTCGGCGTGGGCATGCGCAACCACGCGGGCGTCGCCGCGAAGGCGTTCGAGGTGCTCGCCGCGGCGGGCATCAACATCGAGATGATCTCGACCTCCGAGATCAAGGTCTCGATGGTCATCGCCTCGAAGTTCATGGAGCTCGCCGTCCGCGAGCTCCACACGGCCTTCGGGCTCGACGCGCCGGCGAAGTAGAACCCGGGCCTGGGGTACGGGGCTTGCTAGGCGACCGGCCATGCGCCGCCTCGCCCTCGCGTCCCTGCTCGCCGCCGCCGTCGCGGAGGCGCCGATCCGCGCCTGGTTGGAGCGCCCGGAGCCCCGCCCGCCCTGCGCCGCGCCGGAGGGGAGGGGGCGTCCGCCGCGCGGCTGGCTGGGCTGTGCGACGGACCCCGGGGAAGGCCGGCCCCTCGCCCAGGACGAGCGCCTCGCGCTCGGGCTCCCGGTCGATCCGAACCGGGCAGGCGTCCGCGAGCTCGCCGACCTGCCGGGGCTCTCCCCGGCCCTCGCCCGCGCGATCGTCGAGGACCGGGAGCGGAACGGCCCCTTCGCGCGGCCCGAGGAGCTCCTCCGGGTGCGCGGTATCGGCCGGGTCCGGCTCGAGCGTGCCCGGCCGCACCTCGCGATCGGCTCCGTGGCGGCCCCGGCCGGAGTGGAGTAGCCTGCCGCATCCCTGGAGGCCGAGTTGCTGATCCGCTGCGAGCGCTGCTCCACCGTCTACGAGCTCGACGAGACCGTGCTCGCGCCGGAAGGGGCGCCGGTCCAGTGCACGAAGTGTGAGAACGTGTTCGTGGCGTACCCGCCGCGAGCCGCCGGACGGACGCTCGTGGGGTTGCCGGCCTTGCAGGGCTCGCCCCCGGGCCCCGCGCCCGCGGAGCCCGCTCCGGAGCCGCCCCCGCGGCCGACCCCGGGCCTGCGCGCGCCCGCGTCCGACCGCACGCGGTCCGCGAGCCCGCAGGTCTACCGCCCCACGCCCGGCCCCTCGCAGGCGCCGGTGCGTGCCCCGGTGCTGCGCAAGGATCAGGTCGGCGCGTTCGAGTCGCGGCTGAAGTGGACCGCCCGCTGGAAGTGGCTCGCCCCCGCGATCGTCGCCGGCGTGCTCGCCCTCGGCGGCGGCGCCTGGTGGTTCCTCGCGAACCGCACCGACCCCGACGCGGAGCGCGCGCGGGGGGAGGGGCTCGCGCTCCTCGCCCTCGACGACGCGCAGAGCCTGGACGCCGCGATCGCGAAGCTCGACGACGCCGCGCGGCGGGAGCCGGGCCGGGCGGTCAACGTGGCCTCGGCCGCCCTCGCCCGCGTCGTCCGCGCGGAGCTGTGGCGGGAGGACGCCACCGACGATGCCGCGGCGGGCGAGGGCGAGGACCCGCGCCTCGGCAAGGCCGCCGCGCTGCTCGCCTCCGCGCGCGCCGCGCTCGCCGCGCTGCCGCCCGGGGACTCCGAGGTGCCCGCCGTCGTCCGCGCGCAGGCGCTCGGGGCCGCGAGCGCGCGGGAGCGCCCGCGGGTGGCCGCGCTCGCCAGCGCCGCCCGGGCCCGCGGCGAGCCCGACCCGTGGATTGACCTCGCCGAGGCGTCGCTCGACCTCGACGGCGCGGCGGACGCCCGCGACCGGGCCGTCGTGCGCCTCGCCGGCCTGGCCGCCGCCCACCCGGAGCTGCTCCGCGCGCGGTGGCTGCTCGCCCGGGGGCAGGCTTCGCTCGGGCGCACCACCGAGGCGCTCGCCGCCGCGGAGGCCGTGCTGTCCGCCAACGCGCGTCACGAGGGGGCCCGCCGCCTGAGGCAGCGGCTCACCGCGCCGCCCCCGCCACCTGCCCCGGCTGTGAACCCGGTCGCCCAGGATGGGAACGCGCCTGCCCAGGAGCCGCCGCCCCGCCGTCGCGCGCGGGTCGAGGCGATCCCCGCGGCGGTGCCCGAGCTCACGACGTCCCCGTCCTCCGACGTCCGGCCGATCCTCGAGGAGAACCGCCCGCCGGCCGTGCCGTCGCCCGTGCCGGCCCCCTCGCCGGTGCCGAAGCCGTCCCCGGCGGGGCAAGCCCCCGCGAGCGAGCCCGCGCCTCAGCCGTAGCCGGAGCCCTGGCCCGCGCCTTGCTCGGCGTGGCGCCATGGCGCTCGTCGTCTGGGCCTCGCTGGGGCTCCTGCTGTACGCCTGGATCGGTTACCTCGTGCTGCTCGCGCTCGGCGTGGGTGTGCGCGACGCCGTCGAGGCCGCGCGCTGGCTCGCGGGCGGGCAGGACCGCCGCAGGACCCCGCCCGCCGGGGCCCTCCCGCACGTGTCGGTCGTCCTCTCCGCGCTCGACGAGGAGGCGTGCATCGCCGGGAAGGTCCGGAACACCCTCGCCCTCGACTGGCCGCAGGATTGGCTCGAGCTCCTCGTCGGCTGCGACGGCTGCGCCGACCGGACGGCGGAGCGCGCGCGCGCCGCAGGGGACGCGCGGGTGCGCGTGTTCGAGTCGCCGCGGGCCGGCAAGGCCGCGACGCTCTCCCGGCTCGTGCCCCTCGCGCGGGGCGAGCTCGTGGTGCTCACCGACGCGAACGTGCTGCTCGACCCGGGCGCGCTGAGGGCCCTCGTGGCGCCGTTCCGGGATCCCGCGGTCGGCGCGGTGGTGGGCCGGCTCGCGCTCGTCGATCCCGCCTCGGCGGTCGAGCGCGAGGGGCTCTACTGGAAGTACGAGACGCTGCTCAAGTACCTCGAGGGCCGGAACGGCTGCGTGGTCGGCGCGAACGGCGGCATCTACGCGATCCGCCGGCTGCTCTTCACGCCCCTCGAGCCCGACACCATCGTGGACGACCTCGTCGTCCCGCTCCGGGTCGCGCTCCGCGGCTGGAAGGTGCCGTTCGCGCCCGACGCCGTCGCGCGCGAGGAGACGCCCGGGGACACCGGGCAGGAGTTCCTGCGCCGGGTCCGCATCGGCGCCGGCGACTGGCAGGCCCTGGTCCGCCATCCGGAGGCGCTCGATCCCGGCGCAGGCTTCGTGGCGTTCGCGTTCGCCTCTCACAAGCTGCTCCGCTGGCTGTCGCCGTTCCTGCTCGCCGCCGTCGCCGTCGGGACCCTCGCGCGCGTGGTGGGCGGGGGCGGAGCGGCGTGGTGGACGCTCGCCGTGGCGCAGGCGGCCGGGTACGGGCTCGCGCTCGCCGGCGACCGGGCCCCGCGCGGGCTGAGGGGCCTCGCGGGGCAGGCGCGGCACTTCGTCTGGATCCACGCCGCGCTCGCGGTGGGGCTGTGGCGCTTCCTGCGGGGGCGGCAGCGCGCGACCTGGGACCGGACCGCGAGGGAGGCCGTGACAGCATCGCCCGGGGACGCTATGCCCCGCTGATGCCCACGGCGTCCGAGCTCCTCGTCATCGGCCTCATCCACACCCTCGACCCCTCCCGCCCCGTCGTCCAGGCCGTCCTCGCGCGGGACGGCAAGATCGCCTGCGCCGGCACCGTGGAGGCCTGCGCCGCGAAGGCGGGGCCCGGCGTGCGGCGGCTGAAGGTCGGCAGCGTCGTGCCGGGGCTCGTCGACGCCCACGGCCACGTGTTCGGGCTCGCGCAGGCCCGCGCGTCCGTCGCCTGCAACGGCGCGACCTCCGAGGAGGCGTGCGTGGCGAGGGCCGCCGAGCGCGCGCGGGCGGTGCCGCCGGGCACGTGGGTGACCGGGCGCGGCTGGGACCAGAACCTGTGGGCCGGGGGCCGGTTCCCGACCGCGGCGGCGCTCTCGAGGGCCATCCCGGATCGCCCGGTCTACCTGCGCCGCATCGACGGCCACGCCGCCTGGGCGAACGGCGCGGCGCTCGCGGCGGCGGGCATCGGGAAGGGGACGCCCGACCCCGAGGGCGGGAAGCTCCTGCGCGACCAGGACGGCAACCCGACCGGCGTGCTCGTCGACGAGGCCATGAAGCTGCTCGAGACGCGGATCCCCGCCCCCACGCCGGCCGAGCTCGAGGCCGGGCTCCTCGCCGGGCTGCGGGAGCTCGCGAGCCTCGGCCTGACCGGCGCCCACGACGCGGGCGTCGGGCCGGCCGCGCTCGACGCGTACCGCCGGCTCGCGCGGGAGGGGAGGCTGCCGATCCGGGTGTACGCGATGATCGACGGCGAGGTGCCGGTGCCCGCGCTCGAGCGGGAGCTCGCGCGCCAGAAGGCGGAGGGCGCGGAGGTGGGCCGGCTCACGGTGCGCGCCGTGAAGCTCTACGCGGACGGCGCGCTCGGCAGCCGGGGCGCGGCGCTGCGCGAGGCGTACTCCGACGATCCCGGCAACCGCGGGCTCCTCGTCACGCCGCCGGAGGTGCTGCGCGCGAAGGTGAAGGCGGTGGTGGCGGCGGGCTTCCAGCCGGCGATCCACGCCATCGGCGATCGCGGCGTCGCGGAGGCCCTCGCCGCGATCACCGGGGCGGGGGCGGGCCCGGCGGTGAAGGCGCTCCGGCCCCGCATCGAGCACCTGCAGATCGTGAGCGCGGGCGACTGGCCGGGCCTCGCGGCCGCCGGGGTCATCGCCTCCATGCAGCCGACGCACTGCACGAGCGACGCGCCGTGGGTGCCCGCGAGGCTCGGCGCGGGCTCGGCGCGGCTCGCCGGCGCTTACGCGTGGCGCACCGCGCTCTCGCGCGGCCTCCCGCTCGCGTTCGGCTCCGACTTCCCCATCGAGGAGCCCGACCCGCGGGGCGGGCTGGTGGCCGCGGAGACGCGCACGCCCGCGGGCGCGAAGGCGCCCTTCCTCCCGGCCGAGCGGCTCGGGCGCGAGGAGGCGGTGCGCGCGTTCACCGCCGGCGCGGCGTTCGCGGGCTTCGCGGACGGTCGGCGCGGGATGATCCGGGAGGGCCTGGACGCCGATCTCACGGCGTTCGAGGGAGACGTGTTCTCGATTCCGGTCGGGAACCTGTCCTCGTTGCCCGTGGCCGCGACGATCGTCGGCGGTGAGGTCGTCTTCACCCGCTGAGAACGCACATCCGTCATCCGTCGTACCTGAGCCCGGGCCGGCACCCCTTCTCGGGGTGCCGGCCCGGTGCTCCGGGCGGGCGGGGCAGGCTTTCGTGCGCCGACGGCGGTCCGGCTCGCGTCGGCAGCGACGTGGGGTCGGATGCTAGGCGACGCCGGGCTTCCGTCCAGTTTTCGCGCCTGACGGACTGTACGCTGCGTGAATGAGCGGGTCGAGACGATGTCTCGATCTCGCATCTTGCCCGGTGCGCGGATGGCGCACCGGGTCGCACGACCCGTGAGGATTCGAACGCATTGCGGCCTTGCGATCGATCCACCCCGGGGCGAAGGTAGCGGCCGGGAAGCCATGGACATTTTCAGTCTTTCGATCGTCGCCGCGCTTGCGTTCGTCACCGCGGTGGCCGGGATCGTACACGTCGCGCGTCGCGGCGCGCGCCAGCGCCGCGACGAGGAGCTCTTCGAGGAGAAGAAGGCGAGGGGTGCGCACCTCGCGAAGTCCCTACACCCGGTCATCGACACCGACATCTGCATCGGAAGCCTCTCCTGCCTGAAGGCCTGCCCCGAGGGCGACATCCTCGGCGTCGTCGACGGCGCCGCGCGCCTCGTTCACGGCGACCACTGCATCGGCCACGGCAAGTGCGCCGTCGAGTGTCCGGTCCACGCCATCCGCCTCGTGTTCGGCTCCTCGGAGCGCGGCGTCGACCTCCCCGAGGTCGACGAGTTCTTCGAGTCCTCGCGCCCGGGCCTCCACGTGGTGGGCGAGCTCGGCGGGATGGGCCTCATCAAGAACGCGCTCACCCAGGGGCTCCAGGTCGCGGACCGGATCGCCGAGCTCGTGGGCCGGGCGAAGGATCCGGTCGTCATCGTCGGCGCCGGCCCCGCCGGCATCGCGACGGCCGTGGGCCTGAAGTCGAAGGGCGTCCCGCACCGCATCCTCGAGCAGCTGACCGTCGGCGGCTCGGTCGCGCACTACCCGCGCCGCAAGGTCACGATGACCGAGACCGTCGAGCTGCCGGGCGGCGCGGGCCGGGTCGGGAAGGCGCGCATCTCGAAGGAGGAGCTCCTCGAGACCTGGCAGAAGGTCCTCGCGAAGGTCGGCGTGCGGGTCGAGGAGGGCGTCAAGGTCAACGAGATCGAGGGCGAGGACGGGAACTTCACCGTCAAGACGAGCCAGGGGACCCTGAAGGCCTCGAAGGTCGTGCTCGCGATCGGCCGCCGCGGCACGCCGCGCAAGCTCGGGGTGCAGGGCGAGGCGGCCGAGAAGGTGCTCTACGGCCTCAAGGACCCCGACCAGTTCGACGGCGAGAAGGTCCTCGTGGTCGGCGGCGGCGACGCCGCGCTCGAGGCCGCCATCCAGCTCGCCGAGGAGTCCACCGCCGAGGTGACGCTCTCGTACCGCGGCGCCGAGCTCGGCCGCTGCCGCGAGGCGAACCGCAAGAAGTTCGGCCAGCTCGTGACGGCGGGGAAGATCAAGGCGTTGCTCCCGTCCGTGGTGACGCGGATCGGCGAGAAGTCCGTCGACCTCGACAGGGACGGGACCCCGGTCACCCTCCCGAACACCTTCGTCATCGTGAACATCGGCGGCGAGCTGCCCACCGAGTTCCTCGCGAAGGTGGGCATCACGATGCGCCGGTTCCACGGCGAGGGGCTCGGCGACACCGGCCCCAACGTGGTCATCGGCGGCAACGGGCTCCTGCCCCGCGCGCTCGCCCGGCCGAAGACGTCGAAGGGGCGCGTCGCGGCCCGCGTCGCCTACGTCGCGGTGGGCGCCGCGATCCTCGCCGGGCTGGCGTGGGTGGGGCGCGACTACTACCCCCTCGATCGCGCGGGCCGCCTGGCCTCCCCGGAGCACCCGTCGCTCAAGTCCGCCGGCACGTGGGGCCACTCGGTCGGCATCGCCGCGACCGCGTTCATGCTCTCGAACTTCCTCTACGCGGCCCGCAAGCGCTGGAAGTCGCTCTCGGCGCTCGGGAAGATCGGGAGCTGGCTCGACTTCCACGTCTTCGTGGGGTTCATGAGCCCGCTCGTCATCGCGTACCACGCGGCCTTCCAGTCCAACAACCTGCTCGCCACGGGCACCGCGAGCTCGCTCGTCGTCGTGGTGACGACCGGCATCATCGGGCGGTTCATCTACGGCATCGTGCCGGGCGACGGCGGCAAGTCGCTCGAGCTCTCCGAGCTGCTCGGGCACTTCGAGCGCCTGCGCGGCTCGTTCACCGACATCCCCGAGCGCGCCTCGGGGTCGGCGCACGCGCTCATCGCGAAGGCGACGGCGCCGGTGAAGACCCGCTTCCTCGCGGTCCTCTTCCTGGAGCTGCCGGCGGGGGCGCTCTGGCTGCGCGTCCGCCTGTTCTTCCTGCGGTTCAGGTTCGACGACAAGCTCGCGTTCAAGTCGTTCAAGCTCGCGATCCTGAAGCTCGAGACCCTGCGCTGGCAGATCCGCTTCTACGGGAGCCTCAAGCGGCTCCTGCGCACCTGGCGGGCCTTCCACGCCACGCTCGCCGTGCTGCTCGTCCTCGTCATCGCCGCCCACATCGGGCTGTCGCTCTACCTCGGCTACGGGCTCCTCCACCGATGAACCTCCTCCGCCGATCCGCCGCGGCGCTCGCCGCCGCCCTCGCGCTCGCCGCTCCCGCCGCCGCGCGCGCCGACCTGTTCTCGCCCGGCGAGCTCGCGAAGGCCCACGCCGCCTACGAGGGGCTCCAGAACTGCACGAAGTGCCACACCGCCGGGAAGCAGCTCACGCCGGAGGCGTGCCTCGCCTGCCACGGCGAGGTGAAGGCGCTCATGGGCCGGGGCAAGGGGCTCCACGGCAAGCTCCCGCCGGGCGAGGCCTGCGAGAAGTGCCACCACGAGCACCAGGGCCGCGACTTCGCCCTCGTCGACTGGGGCAAGGAGGGCCGGAAGGGGTTCGACCACGCCCGGACCGGCTACGAGCTGCGCGGGAGGCACCGGCGGGCCGACTGCGAGAAGTGCCACGACCACCGGCTCGTCGCCGACGCAGGCGTGCTCGCGCTCCTCGAGAAGCACCCCGGCAAGAAGAGCTGGCTCGGCGCGCCCGCCGCCTGCGCGGCCTGCCACGCCGACGAGCACCGCGGCCAGCTCGGCAACGACTGCCAGCGCTGCCACGGCGAGGACGCCTGGAAGCCCGCGAGGGGCTTCGTCCACGCGAAGGCGAAGTACCCGCTCGAGGGCAAGCACGCCCGCGTCGAGTGCGCGAAGTGCCACAAGCCGGAGCAGGACCCCGAGCAGCGCAAGCCGGCGCCGGGCCAGGTCGCCTTCGCGAACGCGGCCGCGTTCGTGAAGTACACCGGGCTCCAGTTCGGCAACTGCACCGACTGCCACAAGGACCCGCACGTCGGCCGCTTCGGCGAGCGCTGCGCGGGCTGCCACACGGTGGCCGACTGGAAGAAGCTCTCCGGCGCCGCCGCCGAGCGCGCGTTCCACGACAAGACCCGCTACCCGCTGCGCGGCGAGCACGTCGAGGTGAAGTGCACGGCGTGCCACGGGCCGTTCGCGGGCCAGAAGGCCGTCTTCAAGAACATGGCGTTCGGGAGGTGCTCGGACTGCCACTTCGACGCGCACGAGGGCCAGCTCGCGCGGCTCGCCATCGCGGGGCCGCTGCCGGCGAACGCGTCGCTGGAGGGCGGCCGGAAGGGCAAGAAGGGCAAGGTCCAGCCGGTGATCGCCGCGGCCCCGCCGGCCGCCGGCCCGGACTGCGAGGCCTGCCACACGGTGAACGGCTTCCTCCCGGTGAAGTTCGACGTCGCCGATCACGCGAAGCTCGAGTACCGCCTCGAGGGCGCGCACAAGGCCGTGGCGTGCGCGCTCTGCCACCCGAAGGACCCGCGCCTCGAGCGCAAGGTCCCCGAGGCGATCAAGAAGGAGCTCGCGCGGCGCAAGCGCCCGCTGAAGGTGAGCCAGGCGCTCCTCGCGATCCCGAGGGCGGGCGACTGCCGCACCTGCCACCGCGATCCGCACGGCGGCCAGTTCGACGCCCGGCTCACCGCGGCGGCGTCGACCGCCGGCGCGGGCACCGGCTGCGCGGCCTGCCACGTGCTCGAGTCCTTCAAGAAGGTGCGGTTCGACCACAACAAGGAGTCGCGCTTCCCGCTCGACGGCAAGCACACGAACGCGGCCTGCGGCTCCTGCCACAAGACCGGGCCGGACGGCGCCATCAAGTACAAGCCGCTCCCGATCACCTGCGCGGGCTGCCACCCGGACATCCACCAGGGTCAGCTCGCGGTGAAGGGCCAGACCGACTGCGCCCGCTGCCACGTCTCGGCGGGCTGGAAGGACCCGAACCTCAAGTTCCGGCACACGGCCCAGTTCTCGCGCTTCGTGCTCGACGGCAAGCACGAGAAGGTCGAGTGCGCGAGGTGCCACGGGCTCGTGAAGGTCGCCGGCGTCGAGACGCGCCGGTACAAGCCCGTGCCGGTCGCCTGTCAGGCCTGCCACGACGACTTCCACAAGGGGGCGTTCCGCGGCTTCTCGCTCCCCGCGTCGATGCAGGCGCCCGGCGCGGCCGCGCCCGCGCCGGCGGGCTCCGCCCAGGCAGCGAGGGGCGCGCGCCCGTCGCCCGCGCCCGACCTGTCGGTCCGCACCGCCCGGGCCGACGCCGCGCCGGCCTCCACCGAGACCGTCTGCGCCTCCTGCCACTCGACCGCGAGCTGGCAGGCCCAGGGCTTCGACCACGCCCGCACCGGCTTCCCGCTCGAGGGCGCGCACCAGCGCGCGGCCTGCGGCGGCTGCCACGTGGACCGCACCTTCAAGGCGCCGGTGCCGCGCGCCTGCGCGGCCTGCCACGCCGACGTCCACGCCGGCCGCCTCGGCGGGCGCTGCGAGCGCTGCCACGACGCCACCTCCTGGCGCGCGACCCGCTTCGACGCCGACGCGCACCGGCGCAGCGACTTCCCGCTCACCGGCAAGCACGCCTTCACCGCGTGCGACCAGTGCCACGCGAACCGCCGCGACCTCGGGTTCACCCGCGCGACGCGGGAGTGCCTCGGGTGTCACCAGGCCGAGTTCGACCGGGCGAAGGCCGGCGGGGCGCTCGTCGACCACGCGGTCGCGGGGTTCCCGACCGCCTGCCAGCGGTGCCACTCGACGTGGGGCTTCTCGCCCTCGGGCCTCGCGGGCCACGACGCCTGCTTCGAGATTCTCGCGCGGCCGCCACGCGGGCGTGAGGTGCCGCGACTGCCACGCGTCCGTCCCACCGGGCGTCGACGTCACGAAGCCGCTCACCTGCCTCACCGACACGACGAAGTGCCAGTCGTGCCACTCCTGCGCCGAGCACGAGCAGGTGGCCGGCTTCTCGTGCACGGAGCGCAAGTGCTACGAGTGCCACAAGTTCTCCACCGGCGGCGCCGGGCTGCGCCTGCCCGCGAGCGGGTCGCGCGGGGTGCGCAGGTGAGGGCCCGCCTCTCCGCGCTCACGGCCGTGGCGCTGCTCGCGGCGTGCAACGGGGGGAACGCCCCCTGGCTCACCATGCCGTCGCGCGACTCGCACGGGGCGAGTTACTTCCCCATCGAGGCCGCGAGCAACCACGCCGGCGTCTCGTGCGAGGAGTGCCACGGCTCCTACGAGACGTTCCGCAGGTTCGACTGCGTGACGTGCCACGCGGGCACCGCGGCCGACGCGGCGAACCTCCAGGCGAAGCACGTGGGCCAGGCGGGCTTCCCGGATTTCTCGGCCGCGGACCGGTCCGTGCCGAGCCAGGGCTGCAAGCTCTGCCACTCCGACGGGACCGCCTCGGGCATCGACCCGGCGGTGCACACGCAGAAGTACTTCCCGATCGGCGCCGCGACGAAGCACGCCACGGCGAGGTGCGCCGACTGCCACGTGCAGCCGACGGACCGGAAGGTGCTCGGGTGCGCCGGCTGCCACGGCCACGAGCAGCCGGCGATGGCGTCCGCCCACGTGCTCGTGAAGCCCGACCCGACGACGGGGTACGCCTTCGGCTCGATGCAGTGCGTGCGCTGCCACGGCGAAGGGCAGGTGGACCGGGTGTCGGCGCACCAGCCGTTCGGGATCGCGTCGGGGAAGCACGGCCCGGCGAGGGGCGGGAACTGCCTCACCTGCCATCCCTCGCTCCGCTCCGACCGGCCCTGGGCCGCGGACTTCTCGGTGAAGGACTGCTCCGGCTGCCACTCGCGGAGCGAGATGGATCGGCAGCACGCGGGCAGGCAGGGCTACGAGTACGCGACGGCCGCCTGCCTGCGGTGCCACCCGGCCGGCAACGGAGACTGACGGATGGAGACCCTCGGCCTCGCCCTCGCCGTTCTCGTCGCCCTCGCGCCCGGCGCCCGCCCGCCGGCGGTCGTGCTGCGCGCCTCGCCGCTCGAGGAGGGCGGCCCGCGCCGCGCCAGCCACAGGGCGGGCACCGCCGACGTCGTCTACCTGTCCGCCACGCGCGCCTACCTCGACGCGGGCGCGGTGGACGGCCTGTCGCTCGGCGAGCAGGTCACCTTCAAGCGCCGCGCCGAGGTGGTCGGGCGCTGCACCGTCGACCAGGTGGGAGATCACAACGCCTCGTGCGCGGTCGCCGGGCTCAGGAAGGGCGACGACGCATACTTCCAGGCCGGCGCTCCGGCCGGCGGCGAGGTGAAGACGCTCGAGCCGCTGGTCGAGGACGACGAGCTCGCGCGCCGGGCCTCGTTCGTCGCGGCGGCGCCCCCGCTGCCGCAGGTCGTCTTCAAGGCGACCGGCCCGCGGCCGGCCGGCCCCACCGCCCGGAACGCGGAGCTCGGGCTCTCTGCCTGGGCCTGGACGTCCACCGGCCCGGGGCAGGACCGCGAGGCCGCGCGCGTCGACGTCATGCTCCACGGCGTCCCGGTCGGCGGCCGCTTCACGCTCGACCTCGACGCGCGCGCCGAGCGGTGGGTGCCCGACTCGCACGACCTCGGGGAGGGGCCCGCCACCCGCATCCACGTCTGGCAGGCGCAGGTGAACGCGCCGATCTCCTTCGCGACCTTCTCGGCCGGCCGCCTGCGGTCCTTCGGCGCCCTGGGCGCGACGGTGGTGGACGGCGTGTCGGCGCGGTTCGACACCGGCCCGGCCCGCCTCGGCCTCTACGCCGGCGCGCTGCCGGCGCCGGACACGCTCACCCCCGGCACCGAGCGGGTGACCGCGGGCGGGACGTGGTCGATCGGCAAGGTGTTCGCGAGCGGCGTGCAGGTCGCCACCGACGGGCGCCTCGCGTTCGTGAAGTCGCCGGAGCTCGGCTCGCGCGTCGAGGTGGACCTGGGCGCGCGGGCGTGGGCGAAGGCGGTCGACGTCAACGCGGAGGCGCGCCTCGGCGCCGGCGGGCAGGTCTCCGCGCCCGGCAAGCTCGACCTCGCCCGCGTGGACGTCACGCTGCACCCGTTCCAGAGCCTCCTCGTCGGGCTGGGCGCGCGCCGCCAGGCGCTCGCGTGGCCGGACCGCCTGCTCGAGCCCTCGGTCTACCCGGGCCGCGGCGACGCCGCCGACGGCTTCGTCTCGTTCGACGCCTGGCGGTACCTGCGCCTCGCGGTCGTGGGCGGCGCGTCCCGCGACACCGACTCGAAGCTGAACCGGGCGTGGGTGGGCCCGGAGCTCTCCGCGCTGCGCCTGCTCGGGAACCGGATCGATCTCGTGCTCGGCTACCTCGAGGAGCGCGGGTGGCTCGACGGCCGGAGCGCCTACACGCAGGTCGGCTGGAGGGCGGGCGAGGCGCTCCGGCTCACCGCCCGCGCGACGTACTCGCACGAGTCGTCGCTGGGGCTGTTCCAGGACGAGGCGGGGCTCTCGCTCGGCAGCGCGATCGCCTTCAACCCGCACGTGGGGCTGAGGCTCGCGGCGCTCGCGCGCGTGCCAATCTCCGGCCAGAGCCCGCCGGTGGGGATCGCCGGCAACGCCACGGTGTACGCCGACTATTGACGCTGCGCCGCGCGGTACCGGCGCAGGCCGAGCGCGATCGTCGCGAGCCCGAGCAGGAACATCGGGCCGGCGACGTAGAGCGCGCGCTTCATGAAGTCGGGACCGAGCACGTTGAAGACCCGCGCGTCGCCCTGCTTCGGCGGCTCGACGCCGAGCCGGGAGCGGATGTTCTCCGCCGTCAGCCGGTCGCGGCCGAAGCCGCCCTGGAGCACCAGCCCCTCGCACGGCTGGTCCTCGGCCGCCTGCACGAGGAAGACCTCGCCGCCCGCCCTGGGGGACGCCTCGTAGAACGCCGAGCGCCCGGCGGTCCGGCGGGTGTCGCAGCGCACCGCCGCGTCCTCGAGCGTGATCCACCGCTCCGCCGGCGCCGAGGCGACGGTCGCGGCGACGGGGCCCGCGGAGAGGTTCTGCCAGGTGGACCAGGTCGTCTGGCCCGCGAGCGAGGCGACGAGCCCGCCGAGGGCGAGCAGGATGAGGCCGCCGGACTTTCCCATGGCCGCGAGGTGTACCACCGAGTCGGGACTCCCGGGGTGCTGCCGTCGGAGCGGCGGTGTCGGAGGTCGCTGGTAGGGTGGACGCTCCTGAACGTATGTCCCGTCGCTACCAGCTCAAGCCCGCCGCGGTCCCCGCCCGCGCCCTCAACTACGTGGGCCTGCTCAACGAGCAGCAGATCGCCGTGGTCGAGGCGGGCGGCGGCCCGATCCTCGTCGTGGCCGGCGCGGGCTCCGGCAAGACGCGCACGCTCACCTGGCGCGTCGCCCGGCTCCTCGCGGAGGGCGTCCAGCCGGAGGCGATCCTCCTCCTCACGTTCACCAACAAGGCCGCGCGCGAGATGCTCGGCCGCGTCGAGGAGCTGTGCGGTGCTTCGAGAGGCAGTGTGGACGCCCGCCGCCTCACCGGCGGCACGTTCCACCACGTCGCCCACCAGGTGCTGCGCGAGCACGGCGCCCAGCTCGGCTACCGCCCCGGCTACTCCATCCTGGACCGGGAGGACGCGCGCGACCTCATGAGCGCCGCCATCGCCGACTGCGGCCTCGCGGTGGGCGCCCGCCGGTTCCCGAAGGCCGACGTCGTCCTCGACCTCGTGTCGATGGCCATCAACACGCAGACCCCGCTCGCCGACCTCGTCGCCGTCCGCCGCCCGCAGTTCGCCCCCCAGACCGACGACCTCCTCCGCGTCGCCCGGCGCTACCACGAGCGCAAGCACGGGATGAACGCGATGGACTTCGACGACCTGCTCCTCAACTGGAAGATCCTGCTCGCCGAGAAGGAGCCGGTGCGCAAGGCGCTCCAGGCCCGCTGGCAGCACGTGCTCGTGGACGAGTACCAGGACACGAACCGGCTGCAGGGCGACGTCGTCGACCTCATCGCGGCCGGGCACCGGAACCTCTGCGTGGTCGGCGACGACGCGCAGAGCATCTACTCGTTCCGCGGCGCCCACTTCGAGAACATCCTCGAGTTCGAGAAGCGCTACCCGGACGCGCGGCGCTTCGACCTCACCGTCAACTACCGCTCCACGCCGCAGATCCTCTCGCTCGCGAACGCCTCGATCGCGGCGAACGTCCGGCAGTTCGAGAAGGAGCTCAGCGCGGTTCGCAAGGACGGCACCCTCCCGGCGGTCGTGCCCTGCCGCGACGTGCAGCAGCAGGCCGCCTTCGTGGCGCAGCGGGTGCTCGAGCTCAGGGACGAGGGCATCCCGCTGCCCGAGATCGCGGTGCTCTACCGGGCCCACCACCACGCGATGGAGATCCAGTTCGAGCTCGCGCGGCGGGGCATCCCGTTCGTCGTCCGCAGCGGCGTGCGCTTCTTCGAGGCGGCGCACGTGAAGGACGTGCTCGCCCACCTGCGCTTCGCGCGCAACCCGGGCGACGAGCTCGCCTTCAAGCGGTGCATGCGGCTCGCGCCGGGCGTGGGCTCCGCCACCGCCGAGGCCGTCTGGCACGCCTTCGCGGGCCGGCGGCGGACGGGGCAGGGGAGGGTCGAGGAGCTGACCGCGAAGGACGTCGCCTGCCACGTGCCCGCGAAGGGCCGGGCGGGCTACGCGCGGCTCGCGGAGCTCCTCGAGCGGCTGTCGCGGAAGCCCCTCTGCGACCTCCCCGGCGAGTCCATCGAGCGGGTGCTCGACGACGGCTACGAGGAGTTCCTCAAGGCCGAGTTCCTGAACGCCGACTCGCGCATCGAGGACGTCCGGCAGCTCGCCGAGTTCGCGCGCTCGTACCAGGACATGGACGCGTTCCTCTCCGAGATCGCGCTCCTCACCGAGCTCAGCGCAGAGACGGTCTCGGAAGGCTCCGAGCCGGACGAGAAGATGGTGCTCTCGTCGGTGCACCAGGCGAAGGGGCTCGAGTGGCGGGCCGTCTTCCTGGTGTGGCTCGCCGACGGGCGCTTCCCGTCCTCGCAGGCGCTGCGCGACCTCGAGGGCGAGGAGGAGGAGCGCCGGCTCTTCTACGTCGCCTGCACCCGGGCCCGCGACGAGCTCTACCTCACGTATCCGGTCGTCGCCGCGCCGCGCGACCGCGAGCGCGTCGTCATGAAGGCCTCCCGGTTCCTCGAGGAGCTCCCGGCCGAGCCGCCGCTCTTCGAGCGCTGGCAGCTCGACGAGGGCGCGGACCTGCCCGCGCTCGACGGCGCGCCCGAGGTCCCCGTGCTCGGGCACGATCCCCGGGTCATCCCGGCGCTCTTCGGGGAGCCCGGGCCGGCCGCGCCGGACGCGCCCGGGCCCGACGAGGACGACGGGGTGCCCTTCTGAGTGGTCATCTGAGGACCCTGCCGGGGGCCACCCGCCCCGGGGGCGGCCTGCCGTACACTCGCCCGCATGAGAGCCCAGCTCGCGGGTCTGGTCGCCATCGCCGCGCTACTCCTCGCCTGCAGCCCGAAGCTCGAGGTCGACCCCGGCGCCCTCGTCACGTGCGAGCGCAACGCGGATTGCCCGTCGGGGTTCACGTGCCGCTCCTCCATCCAGCGCTGCGTCTCGACCGAGCGCGCCGGCGACCCGGCCCCGGGGCTCGTCGCGGCCTCGACGCGGGTCCAGCCCGCGCTCCTCGCGGCGCAAGGGATCCTCACGGTCGAGCTCGAGGCCACCGCCGACCTCGCGGGGCCGCCCCAGGTGGTCGCGACGCTCGGGACGACTTCCATCCCGCTCGAGGTCGTGAGCGCCAGCGGCCGGAGGTACGTCCTCGGGCGCCGCTTCGGTCAGGGCGGCACCCCCGAGCCGGAGGGCACGTACGCCGTCAGCGCGAGCCTCGTCGGCGCCACGGGCGCCGAGAACCTCGGGGTCGCGCTCGGCAGCGTGACCTACGAATCGCACCCCGCCCGGCCTGACCACGGCCCGGGTCAGGTACCTGCCCGGGCCGGCGAACCCGCTCGCGGAGGCCGACCTCGCCGCAGCCACGGGCGGGACCGAGATCAGGGTCGAGCTCGACGCGGACGAGCCCCTCGCCGACGCCGCGCTGCAGGCGCTCGAGACCACCGCGCCCGCCGGCCTGGACTTCGTCCCGGCCGTGTCCGGGGCCGCCGGGACCGCCGCGTTCACCGGGCTCGCGAACGCCGGGACCTCCTCCGGCACGCTCGCGACCGTCGTGACCCTGCGGGACGCCGCCGGGAACGCGTCGGCCCCGCTGCCGGGCCCGTCCGTGGTGGTCCGGCAGGCCGCGCCGGCCCTCGTCGTGAACCAGGGTGCGGTGACCTTCGTCCGCTCGCCCACGGGCAACCAGGTGAGCGAGACCGTGGCCGGGTGGGTCCTGCCGGCCGGCCCCTACTTCGAGCTCGCCCCGGCCGACACCCTGGGCGGGAGCGCGACGCTGCCGGCCGGGACCTTCTCCTTCGGCGGCGCCGCGCCGCTCCGCCGCGTGCAGGTGCTCGCGAGCAAGGACGGGTTCGGGCTGCTCGCGGAGCTCACCCCGGGCGCGGGCGGCGCGTGGCCGCGCACGCCGCTCGCGAGCGATGCGCCCCGCGTCTGGGTGCGCGGCCTCGACGACGCGGGCAACGCCAGCGCGCCGGTGGCCGTCCGGAACGTCGAGTGGGTCGGCACCCTCCGCGGGACCGTGGGCGACGCGGGGCCGCATCGCCTCGAGACCCGGCCGGCGGCGCAGGCGACCTACGTGGACGAGCGCACCGTGCGCGTCGGCGACGACGCCGCCGTGGCCGGGCTCGACGGGACCGGCCTGCGCGCCGAGTTCGGCATCCCGTTCGCCGTCGCCGGTGAGGCCGCCCCGGTGCCGCCGGCCCGCGAGGCCCACGCGATGACCTACGACCCGAGCCGCGGCGTCATCGTGATGTACGGCGGCAACGCCAACGAGGGGACGCTCGCGGACGTCTGGGAGTGGGACGGCGCGTGGCGCGCGCGTCCGTACGCCGGGGAGGGGCCGGGCCCGCTGTCGGGGCACGCCATGGTCTACGACAGCGCGCGCTCGGTCGTCCTCGTCTTCGGCGGCGGCCCGGGCGCCACCGCCACCGACGCCCTGTGGACCTGGAACGGCTCCGCCTGGGGCCGGCGCTTCGCGACGGGCGCGGGGCCGTCGCCGCGCCGGGCGGCCGCGATGGTGGACCTCGTGGATCGCGGGCAGGTCCTGCTCGTCGGCGGCAGGGACGCAGCCGGCACGCCGCTCGCGGACGCGTGGATCTGGGACGGCAAGGGCTGGCGGTCGCTGCCGGTCCCGCCCGCGCTCGCGCCGCGCGCCGAGCACGCCCTCGGCTACGACCCGGCGCTCGGGCAGGTGGTGCTCTTCGGCGGCAAGGGCGCGGGCGGCGACCTCCCCGACACCTGGCTCTGGGACGGGAAGGACTGGAGCCCGTGGTCGGGGACCGTCGCACCTCCGGCCCGCTCGGGCCACGCGATGGTCTACGACGCCGATCTCGGCGCGGTGGTGATGACCGGCGGCTACGTCAACGACGAGACGCAGCTCACCTACCGGTGGACGTCGAAGGGCTGGGCCGCGATCAACGGGCCGTACACCGGCTGCGAGCCCATCCGGCGCCGCTCGATCCAGCTCGCCCACAGCCCGCTCGCGCACGCGACGATGCTCTTCGGCGGCCGCGACCTCACGTCCGGCATCTTCGCCTACGAGCTCCGCCTGACGGCGACCGGGTGGCCGTGCCCGGCCACGCCGCCGGGCCCGCCCGCCGCCGTGCGCGGTCCCGGGCTGGCGTGCACGCCGGTCGGGAGCGGCGGGTGTTACGTGGTGGGCGGGCAGGCCGGGCCTGGCTCGGTGGACGCGATCGGCCAGTACTACCGCTGGGACGGGACGCGCTGGTGGAACGCGGGCGCGACGACCGCCCGGCGCGACTCGGCCCTCGTGTACGATCCCGCCGCGGGCGGGAGGTTCTTCCTCTTCGGCGGCTACGTCACGACCGCCAACAACGACGTGGCGCGGTGGACCGAGGCGGGCGGCTGGGCGACGCTCGCGTCGACCTCGAACCCGGGCACGCGCGATCCCGCCGCGATGGCCTGGGATCTCGGCCGCGGACGCGGCGTGCTGTTCGGCGGCTCGGACAACCGCGTCTGGGAGTGGACCGGCGCCGCCTGGCTCGACCGCACGCCGGCGGGCGGGACGCAGCCGGGCGCCCGGCGCGCTCCGGCGCTCGCCTACAGCCCGGTGCGGGGCGGGGTCATCGTGGCGTTCGGCGGCTGCGCCGGGACCACCGCGCTCGACGAGCTGTGGGAGTGGGACGGTGACGCCACGTCGCCCACGGTCGGCGCGTGGACGCGCAGGCAGCCCGCGGCCAGCGAGCCCTGGCCCGCCGCCCGGTGCGACCACCGCATGGCCTACGACCCGGACCGCGGCGTCGTCATGATGTTCGGCGGACGGACGGGCGCGTTCCCCTACACCTACTTCAACGACTTCTGGGAGTGGGACGGCGCCCGCTGGCGCCAGCGCGCGACCTACGGGACGCCCCCGTCGCCGCGGGCGGGCTTCGGCATGGGCTACGACACCCTGCGCCGGACGCTCGTGCTCTTCGGCGGAGACGCCGGGAGCGGCGACGTGATCAACCCGTGGTCCCGGGGGCTGTGGGAGGCGGAGCTCGATCCGGCGAAGAGCCCGGCGGTGCACGCGGACCTCGACCTCGGCGCGGGCGGGTTCGACCTCGCGACGCTCGCGGGGCTGCGCGTGCGGGCGGCCTGCGGCGGCGCATGGGCTCCGCGGGGCGCCTCCGATCGCGGCGCGACGCTCGCGCTCTGGCGGGCCTACGGCGCCACCCTGCGCTCGGGCTGGGAGCTCGTCGCGGGCAACGCCGCCACCGCGGACGCTCCCGCGCTGCTCGACTGGTCGGTGCCGCTGGGCGCGGCGCCCTCCCAGTACCTGCTCGGGCAGCACCTGCCCGTGCAGTGCCGGTTGCCTGCCACCGGGCGCGCCACCGGCGACGGGGAGGTGAGCCTCGACTACCTCGAGGTGCGCGCCCGTTACGTCGTGGCCCCGTAGGGCGCCGACCGCTCGCGCGGCGGGCGGAGGGCGGGGCCAACGACTGGGGGTGGGCCGGATTCCGTGCTAGGGATCCGGGGAGATGGCGGTCCGCGAGAAGCCCATCATCGGCATCGACCTCGGCACGACCAACGCCTGCGTGGCGTTCGTGCGCAACCGGATCCCCAAGGTCGTCCCCACCGACCGCGGCAACCTGATCCTGCCCACGGTGGTGGCGGTCTCGGAGAAGGGCGACATCCTGGTCGGCGGCGTGGCGAAGGACCAGCTCGTCACGAACCCGAAGAACACGATCTACGGCGCGAAGCGGCTCATCGGCCGGAAGTTCGGCTCGAAGATCGTGCAGGAGCTCCGGAACTACTACTCCTACGACATCGTCGAGGGCCCGAGCGGCGAGGCGGCCGTGCTGCTCGGCGGGCAGGTCCGGACCCTGCCCGAGGTCTCGGCGATGGTGCTCGCGCACATCAAGCGCATCGCCGAGGCGTTCCTCCAGAAGCCCATCGAGGAGGCCATCATCTCGGTGCCGGCCTACTACTCGGACGCCCAGCGCCACGCGGTGCGGGAGGCCGGACGGCTCGCGGGCTTCGTCGTGAAGCGCATCGTCAACGAGCCCACCGCGGCGGCGCTCGCCTACGGCTTCTCGCGCGGGCTCGACCAGAAGATCCTGGTCTACGACCTCGGCGGCGGCACCTTCGACGTCTCGGTGCTGCAGCTCAGCGGCAACGTCTTCGAGGTGCTCGCGACCGGCGGCGACACGTTCCTCGGCGGCGTCGACTTCGACAACCGGATCATCGACTTCGTCCTCGAGGACTTCTGGCGGCAGCACAAGGTCGACCTCGCCGAGTCGCCCATCGCGATGCAGCGGGTGAAGAAGGGCGCCGAGGCCGCCAAGATCGACCTCTCGCTCATCCCGAACGTGTCGATCGATCTCCCGTACATCGAGGAGAAGAAGGGCCGCCCGCTCGACATCCGGATGCAGCTCTCCCGGCAGCAGCTCAACGAGCTCACCGCCGACCTCGTGGAGCGCACGTTCCAGCTCTGCGACGAGGTGCTCGCCGAGAAGGCCATCCGCCCCGACGAGATCGACGAGATCATCCTGGTGGGCGGCCAGAGCCGCATGCCGCTCGTGCAGCAGCGCATCGCCGAGCACTTCGGGAAGCCGGCGCGCAAGGGCGTCCACCCCGACGAGTGCGTGGCCCTCGGCGCCGCGCTCCTCGGCGACTCGCTCGGCCAGATCGACTCGGTCACGCTCGTGGACGTGCTCTCGATGCCCATCGGCATCGCGACGCCGCAGAACCGCTTCCGCCGCATCCTCGACAAGAACTCGAAGATCCCCTCGATGCGCAGCTTCCGCCTGCCGCCGCCGCGCGAGCCCGGCCAGCCCATCGAGATCGACATCTACCAGGGCGAGTCCGACCTCATCGTGGACGACGAGTTCCTCGGCTCGCTGCGCCTGCCCGCCGCCGCGACCGGGCGGCGCATCGACTTCAAGCTCGACGAGGAGTGCCTGCTCAAGGTGAGCTTCGACGATCCGGTGAAGGGCATGACCGAGGTCGAGCTCGCCACCCGCGACACCCCCGAGGCGCTGAAGAAGGCGCTCGCCGAGGACGAGCGGAGGCGGGTCGCCCCGGCGCAGTCCGGCGAGGGCGGCGCGCGGTCGGGCGGCCTGTTCCGCTGGTTGAAGCGCGGCTAGCCATGCGGTTCGCGTCGAAGGAGTGGCTCGCCGCCGTCGTCGAGGCGCTGAACCGGCAGCCCGAGCTGCCGCGGGCGCTCGCGGGCCTGGGCCGCGACGGCGGGCTCGTGGTCGGGCGGGACGGCGCGGGCTGGCCCCGGGACGTCGCCGCCTACGGGCGGCACGAGGGCGGGCGGGTGGTCGGGTGCCGCCTCCTGCCGGACCCCGACGATCTCCTCGAGCTCGAGCCCGCCTACGTCTTCCGGGCGCCCTACGGCGTCTGGCGGGCGGTCATGCGGGGCGAGGACCCGGTGAAGGCGGCGCTGTCGGGCCGGGTGCGGGTCGAGGGAGATTCTGGAGGCGCTCGTCCGCCGGGTGGAGTACCGTCGGGTGGTGGACGCCGCGCTGGCGGCGGTCACGACCGAGTTTCAATGAAGGGCGGCGCCTCGAAGGGCAGGACAGTCATGTCGAAGAAGGGCCTCACCGATTCTCATCCTCGAGCAGGGCACGAAGTTCGTCGTGAAGGCCGCGGACACCGTGATGAACGACCCGCGCGGCAAGGAGGCCGTGGCGACCGCCGTCGGCCTGGCCCAGAAGGGCAAGGAGAAGCTCGAGGAGGCCCAGGCGGCGCTCCTGAAGGCCGCCGGCGTGCCCGGGCGCGAGGAGTACCAGGAGCTCGCGAAGCAGCTCGCGCGCATCAAGCGCAAGGCCCGGGAGCTCTCCGAGCAGCTCGCGGCCGACGCCGCGGACGCCGCCGACGAGGAGCAGGACCACCCCCGGTCGAACGGGAAGGGCCCTGCGAAGCCTCGTTGACAGGCCCCCGACCGGACGGCATACTCCGCCGCCGTTTCAGCAGTTGTTTCACCGGTTCCGCTGTAACACAGCAGAAGCACCCGGGCGGCTAGCTCAGCGGTAGAGCATCCCCTTCACACGGGGAGGGTCACAGGTTCGAGCCCTGTGCTGCCCACACAAGGTTAACGGGGGGTTAGCGAACATCGCTGACCCCCCGTTTCCTTTCCCGGGCGGCCAGAGGTGACAACCTGGGTGATGGGCGAACGGCCCAAGAGGGCCCCATTCTAGTCCGCACTCTGGGTCAACGCGGGCGCCATGCTTCCGGCATGGAACACCTCAGGCTCATCACGCTCAGGCTCATCGCGCCGCTCGCCGTTGCTGTGCTCGGGTCCGCCTGCGCGACCGTCAACGGGGACAAGGTGGCCCAGGGCGTCGAACGATTCATGTCCGCGAACCCTCCGCCCGCGGGCGAGCGCCTCGTCTACATGGAGGCGAGCGCCTGGGATGGTTACTACGCGTACGTGCTCGTCCACGGGGATGAGGCTATCCAGCGGCTTACGAAGGGGCTCGTCAGGCGGGTCAAACTCGATCCTAGGGTCGGCCTCGGGCGCCGCCTTGCGAGCGTAGACGAGCACACCGTGGAGAACTTTAGGTCGGGCTTCATCGCGCAGGACTGCTCGATTCGACGGCGTCGATTTCCTGCTTCGCGTTCGGGTGGGGGACACGGAGCGCGAGTTCTACTTCAAGGGGGGGGATGTCCCGAGGGCTGGCAGAAGTCCCGAACTGGACCTCATGCGGGCGCTGGCCCCGTACCTTGAGACTCGTCGCCGCCCATCTCCCGATCCCAATCAGGAGGCTGAGGGCCATTGAGCGCGCGGGCAGGGCCGCAACTGCGACCCCGCCCGCCGCCTAGGTGTCGCGGTCCACGCCCGCGTCACCACCCGTCGCGTTCGGAGCGGACGCGGCGGGCTTCCTGATCCAGCGTTCCCAGCCTTCATCGAACCGCGCCAGCGCCTCTGGCTCGGGCGTTCGCCCAAGCGGCGGAGGATCCCGAGCGCGAACAGTACCGCCTCGCCCTGCTTCCTCACGAGGCGGAGCCGCTCCGGGCGGGTGCGCGGGCTCGATCGTGCGCAGAAACGTGGCGAGTTCATCGTCCCGCATGAAACGGCGACGGGAGCGCGTCCTTGCGGAGGGTCACAGGTTCAGAGCCCTGTGCTGCCCACACGAGAAGCCCCGAGTCCGCAAGGGCTCGGGGCTTCGTCTTTGGCTGCTGCGAGGTTCTCCGCCGCGCGCAGACGTCTGCGCGCGGCCCAAGAGGGTTCGTATCCGGCCGCGCCGCGAGGCGCGGCGAGCGTCTGGCTGCACGGATGGAGCGGCTCGCTGCACGGTCCGTCAATTCCCAGCGCCAGGTCGTAGGGTACTCGCGGAGGTGCTCCGATGCCTCGTGCGCTCCCTTCGGCCGCCTTTCTCGCCATGCTGACCGCCTGCGGCGGCTCCGTCGATCGCCCGAAGGTGAGCGAGGAGGCGATGGCGCGCGCGTACAGCGCGCC
The DNA here is from genome assembly GCA_047602405.1 of Anaeromyxobacteraceae bacterium. Classification (GTDB taxonomy): domain Bacteria; phylum Myxococcota; class Myxococcia; order Myxococcales; family Anaeromyxobacteraceae; genus Anaeromyxobacter. Next base: position 1,832,927 of record JASGHJ010000002.1, on the reverse strand, counting down.
CGATCCGGCCTGCGGTCCGGGGGCACCTCCGCACCGCTTCGTCCCCCACTCGTCCGGCGTGCCTGGGCAGTGGATCGTCGTGCTGAACGGCGGGTCCGCGGAGGCCGTCGCGCCGGCCCTCGTCCAGGAGTACGGCGGCAAGGTGATCGCCACCTGGACGGTCATCACCGGGTTCGCGGTGTCGGGCCTCTCCCGCGACGACGCCCTCCTCATGTCCATCGACCCCAGGGTCTGCTGGGTCGAGCAGGACGGCTACGTGTCCGGGGACTTCTGAAGGGGGCGCCTGCCGCTCCGGGGCCCCGGGGTCCGTGCGATGCTGCGAACGTGCCCTCCGCCCGCCTCGCCTTCGCCCCGCTCGACGTGCAGCGCTCGTTCGCGATGCACCGCATGGGCATGGGCGATCCCACGGCCCAGCTCGGGCCGGACCGGCTCGTGAAGACGTTCCACGCCGCCGGTGGGCCGGTGCGGGTCTCGCTCTACCGCGAGGGCAGCGAGGTGGTGGTGGAGGCCGACGGGCCGGACGCCGACGCGGTGCTCACGGGCTGGCTCGCCGTGCTCCCGCCCGAAGACGGCCACGCGACCTTCGCGCCGGAGCACGCGCTCGTGCGGCGGCTGCACCGCGGCCTCGGCGGGCTGCGGCTCGTCCCGGTGCCCTGGCGCTTCGACGTGGCCTGCGCGGCGATCCTCGAGCAGCGCGTGACGATGCAGGACGCGCGGCTCTCCTGGAAGCGGATCGCGCTCTCGCACGGGACGCGCGGGCCGCTCGGCACGGCCTTCCCGCCGCCGGCGGTCGTGGCCGGGCTGCCGGGCTGGGAGCTCGAGCGGCTCGGCGTCGATCCGAAGCGGGGCCGGGCGCTCGTGACGCTCGCGCGGGAGGAAGCGCGGCGGCCGTTCCTCGCCGGCGCCGACCGCGCGGCGCTGCGGGAGCGGCTGCTCGCGCTCCACGGGATCGGCGAATGGACCGTGGGGATGGTGCTGGGCTACGGGGCGGGCGACCCGGACGCGGTGCTGGTGGGCGACCTGCACGCGCCGCGGCTCGTGTGCTGGGCGCTCGCGGAGGAGCCGCGGGGGGACGACGCGCGGATGCTCGAGCTGCTGGCGCCGTTCGCGGGGCAGCGGTTCCGGGTGACGCGGCTCGTGATGGGGGCGCCGTTCCGGGCGCCGCGGCTGTAGGGCGGTCGGCGAACATCTGCCGAATTCAAGTTCGGCAACGCTGGGTCCCAGGGCGGGAGCCGCGGGGCGCCCCTCGTCTCCGAGGCCGCTTCGCGGCCTCTACGCTCGGGGCGAACGGGTGCGGGTTCTCTGGGAGTGAACGGGAATCGCGGTTCTGCGGACGGGCGGGAGGCGATCCCGAGACCTTCGCTCACGCCGGCCCGGTGATCAGCGCCCGCGCGAGCTCCGGGCGGTGCTTCAGGGGGGCGATCAGCGCGCCGGGGACCCGGAAGGTCGGCGCGTGGCCCTGCTCGTCGAGCTTCTCCCGCAGGAGCGCCACGAGCGCGGCGATGCGCGGCTCCCAGGGCGGCACGCGGGTGAGGTCGATCGCGAGGTCCCGCGTCACGTCCTCGCGCACCGCGGTGTCGAGCACGGCCCGGCCGAGGGCGGAGAAGTACGCGTCGTGGAACGTGGCCTCGCCCTCGAAGCCGGCGCAGCGGAGCGAGCCGGTCCCGGCCCCGAAGACGAGGGGCCTCAGGAAGATCGGGTAGAGGAACCCGCGCACCACGGGCTCCGCCATGAGGAGCGGCAGGTGGCCGTCGAGCGGGCCCTCGGGCTTCCAGGCGCGGTCCTTCGTGGCGTTGTCGGAGAGCGCGAAGATCGCCGCGCCGGGCACCACGTTCCGGACGACCTCGGCGGCCGCGACCACGTCGCCCTCGAGCACCTCCTCGTCGAGGAGGACCAGCGCGGGGCGCTTCGCCTCGGCGAGCTCCAGCGTCCTCGCGAGGGTGTCGCTCGCGTGGAGCCGGACCCGGGCCGGCACGATGCCGCGCAGGCGGCCGGCCACCCAGGGGTTCGAGTGCTGCACGACGACGTCGGCGGGGCTCTCGACCCACTCGCCGGGATCGAGGCCGAGCACCTTGGCGGCCACGTCCCGGATCTGCCCGGGCGTGAAGGGCTTCTGGACGTAGTCGCTCGCGCCCGACTTGATGGCACCCGCCACGGTCGTGGTGTCCGCGCCCGAGGTGACGAGCACGACCTTCGTCGCCATCCCCCGCGCGCGCATCATCCGCACGAGCGCCGGGCCGTCCAGCACCGGCATGTTGAGGTCGACGAAGGCGAGGTCGAAGTGCGAGGCCCCGAGGTGCTGCAGCGCGACCGCGCCGTTCTCGGCGTCCACGAGCTCGAAGCCGTACGGGTCGAGCGCCGTGTGGAGGGCGTCCCGGACCGTGCGGGAGTCGTCGACGAGGAGGAGGCGTCTCACGCGGCGCCATGCTACAGCGCCCTGCCACGAGGCGATACCTCCGGCGGGGCTCAGCCCTCGCCGGCCCCCTCGCACGCGGGATCGGGCCCGAGCGAGAGCGCGTCGCTCGGCTCGTCGTCCCCGGCGAGCGCCTCGGCGAGGGTCGCCTCCAGGCTGTGGAGCCGCGCGAGCTCCTCCTGGCCGTCCTCGCGGAGCTCGGGGCTCGGCACCGAGCGGACGACCGCCCGGGAGACCGGGATCGCGGTGAGGCGCAGCACGTCGAGGAGGCGGACGATCTGCGAGCCCTCGAGCTCGATGTCCTCGGCGCCCCAGCGGCGCAGCGCCGGCAGGAGGTCCGCGTGGCGCGGGGCCGCCGGCACGAGCTGGGAGGCGAGCAGCGCGGTGCGCGCGTCGAGGCGGCTGAGGTGGATGGCCACGGGGCTCCCCGTCGGTCCGTCGAGGGTGGAAGCGCGATCCGTACCACCTCGGCGCGGCCACTGGAAGTGCGTGTTCACGGACAGGCAACCATGTCACAGGGTGAATGTGCGCCGAGGTCGGCGCCTGTGCCACGGGATATCGCGCGCACGCTGCCAGGGAGGGCCCCCGACGAGCTCCGCTCGGCGGGGAGGGGCGCGCCGAGCGCCCCTCGAAGTTCAGGCCCAGGCGCACTCGCAGGTGAAGTGCCGGAGCAGGCGGGGCTGCTTCACGATGCGGACGCCCCGCACGGAGCCCGCGTGCGCCTTCAGCTCGGCCAGCACCTCGGCGACGTAGTCGAAGTGCGCCTGCGTGTAGGTCCGGCGCGGGAACGCGAGCCGCACGAGCTCCATCGCGTGGTAGCTCTCGACGCCCTCGTCGCTGCGCTTGCCGAACATCACCGAGCCGATCTCGACGCCCCGGATGCCGCCCTCGAGGTACAGCGCGGCGCAGAGCGCCCAGGCGGGGTACTGCTCGACGGGCAGGTGGGGCACGACGGTGCGGGCGTCGAGGTAGACCGCGTGGCCGCCGGTCGGCTTCACGAAGCCGATGCCGGCCGCCTCGAGCTTCTCGCCGAGGTACTCCGCGGTCCTGAGGCGATAGCGGAGGTAGGCCTCGTCGACCACCTCCTCGAGCCCGACCGCCATGGCCTCGAGGTCCCGTCCGGCGAGCCCGCCGTAGGTCGGGAAGCCCTCGGTGAGGATGAGGAGGTTCCGCACGCCCTCGAGCCAGGTGTCGCTCCGGAGCGCGATGAAGCCGCCGATGTTCACCATGCCGTCCTTCTTCGCGCTCATGGTGCAGCCGTCGGCGAGGTCGAACGCCTCGCGCGCGATCGCCCGCACCGGGCGGTCGGCGTACCCGGGCTCCCGCATCTTCACGAAGATGGCGTTCTCTGCGAAGCGGCAGGCGTCGATGACGAGGGGCTTCCCGTGCCGGTGGAGCAGGTCCGCGTAGGCGCGCAGGTTCGCCATCGACACCGGCTGCCCGCCGCCGGTGTTGTTCGTGAGCGTGATCATCCCGAAGGGCACGCGCGCGCCGTCCCGGGCGAGGAGCGCCTCGACCCTCCCGAGGTCGATGTTGCCCTTGAAGGGGTGGACCTCCGCGGGCCGCAGCCCCTCGGGCACCACGAGGTCGAGGGCCTCGACGCCCTGGTGCTCGAGGTTCGCCCGGGTGGTGTCGAAGTGGCAGTTGGAGGGGACCACGTCCCCGGCCTTGCAGGCCACCGAGAAGAGGATCCGCTCCGCGGCGCGCCCCTGGTGCGTGGGCACGAGGTGCGGGTAGCCGGTGAGCTCCCGCACCACCGCCTCGAGCCGGAAGAAGCTCCGCGCGCCGGCGTAGCTCTCGTCGCCGTTCATCATGGCGGCCCACTGGGCGGCGCTCATCGCGCCGGTGCCCGAGTCGGTGAGGAGGTCGACGAGGACGTCCTCGGCCCGGAGCCGGAAGGGGTTGAGCTTCGCCTCGGCGAGGAGGCGATCCCGCTCGGCGCGGGTGGTCTGGCGGATGGGCTCGACCGACTTGATGCGGAAGGGCTCGATGAGCGTGCGCGGCATGGCGCGCATCGTCGGCGGGCTTCGACCCGCCGTCAACGTCCGTGCGGGGCGACCGCGGCGCCGGCGGCCCCCCGGGCGCCGCCCGGGGTACGCCCGCCGGTCGCCTCGTCAGCGCGGAGCCGGTCGAGACAGCCGGGGCAGGTCACGGCCTCGCGGAGGATGGTGCACCAGAGGGCGTCGCCGCGTCCGCAGAGCGGGGTGCTTCCGGAGATGAAATGGACGTTGTCCATGGGGGTGACGCGATTCTCGCCCGCGGCCGTCCGCGGCGCTGTCCCTGGACCCCGGGCGTGGGCAGAAGTACGTGCCGATAGCGCTGCGGCAACCCGTCAGGGTCCACCTGCGCCACCTCGAGCCCATGGGCCTCGAGGAGCCGCGCGTGACCCGGGTCGGCCGTGCGGAAGGTGAGCGTCACGCGCGCGTGCTGGCGGCTCCACGACGCGAGCAGCCCCGCGGCAAAGTCGCACGCCTCCTCGGCGCCATGGAGGTCGACGAGGAAGCGGCGCGCCCCGAGCTCCTCCATCCGCAGGCGGAGCGTCCAGGCGGCCGCGCCGTCGAACGCCCCGTGGACCGCCAGCACCACCGCTTCCCCATCCGTGAACCCCACGATGTCGGCGCCCGTCATGTCGGACCGTACGATGCGCACCGGCGCTCGGCCGTGAAGGGCTTTTGCACTATCCTCCGGGACCGCTTGTCCTCCCGTGCCCCGATCGCCATCCTCTTCGACCTCGACGGCACGCTCGTCGACACCATCCCGTTCATCCTCGCCTCCGTGCGGCACGCCTTCGAGGGCTACGGCCGCTGCCCGACCGACGCGGAGTGGATCGCCGGCATCGGCACGCCGCTCCGCGACCAGCTCACCGGCTTCGCGCGCGACCCCTCGGACGTCGACCGCCTCTTCGACCGCTACCGCGCCTTCTGGGTGGCCGAGCACGACGCGCGCACGCGGGCCTTCCCCGGCGCGGTCGAGGTGGTGACGGGGTTCGCGGCGGCCGGTCACCCGCTCGGCATCGTGACGGCCAAGCTCGAGGCCGGCGCGCTGCGCACGCTCCGCCACGTCGGGCTCCTGCCGCACCTCGGGGCGGTCGTGGGGGCCGACAGCGCGCCCCGCGCGAAGCCGTTCCCCGATCCGGTGCTCGTCGCGCTCGCGCGGCTCGAGCGCGCCCCCGCCGAGGCCGTACTCGTCGGGGACTCGGTGCACGACCTCGAGGCCGCGCGCGCCGCCGGCGTGTTCTCGATCGCGGCCACCTGGGGCGCCTGCACCCGGGAGACGCTCGCGACGGCGCGCCCCGATGCGTGGGCCGACGACGTCCGCGCGCTGCCGGACGTCGTGGCGCGCTTCCTCGGCGCCCGCGCCGGGGAGAGGTGCTAGGGTCGCGAGGATGCGCGTCGCGTACCTCGGTCCGCCGGGCACCTTCAGCGAGGAGGCGGTGTCGCGGTGCGAGCTCGCCCACGAGGCGGTGCCGTTCCCGACGTTCGCCGACGCCTACGCGGCCCTGCGCCGGGGCGAGGTCGACGGCGCGCTCCTCCCGGTCGAGAACTCCATCGAGGGCAGCGTCGGCGCGACGCTCGACCTCATGGTCCACGAGCCGGGGCCGCTCGTCCGCCGCGAGCTCAACCTGCCCGTGGACCAGCACCTGCTCGCGCGGGCGGGCGCGTCGCTCGCCGGCGTGACCCGCGTGCTCTCTCACCCGCAGCCGCTCGGCCAGTGCGCCCGGTTCCTGCGCGAGCGCCTGCCCGGGGTGGGCCTCGAGCCCACGCTCTCGACGGCCGAGGCCGCGCGGAAGGTCGCCGAGGGCGGCCCGGGGCTCGCCGCCATCGCGGGCCGGGCCGCGGCGGCGAGGTTCGGGCTCGTGCCGCTCGCGGAGCGGATCCAGGACTCGCCCGAGAACGTCACGCGCTTCCTGCTCCTCGCCCGGGCCGACGAGGCGCCCACGGGCGCGGACCGCACGTCCATCGCGTTCACCCTCGATCGCGACCGTCCGGGCGGGCTCCACGAGATCCTGGGCGAGCTCGCCGGGCGCGGCATCAACCTCTCGCGCCTCGAGAGCCGGCCCATGAAGCAGGCGCTCGGGCACTACGTGTTCTTCGTGGACTTCGAGGGGCACCGGCTCGACCCGGCCGGCGCCGCCGCGCTCGAGGGCGTGCGGTCCCGGGTGGACCGGTTGATCCTGCTCGGCAGCTACCCGCGCGCGACCTGAGCGGCCGCCGCCGCCACGAGCGGCGCGAGCGCGGCGAGGTGCTCCGGCCCGGCGCCGCAGCAGCCGCCGACGATGCGCGCCCCGGCCTCGACCACCGGCGCGACCGCGCGCGCGAACGCCTCCGGCGCCTGGAGCGCGCCCGGCGGCCCGGGGCTGGGCTTCACGACGAAGGGGACCGTGAGGGCCTGCGCCGCGAAGGCGACCCGCGCGAGCGCGGGACTCGCCGCCACGCAGTTCACCCCCACCGCCGTCGCGCCGAGCGCGGCCGCGGCCGACAGCCAGGCCTCGGCGGGCGCGCCGTCGCCGCCGACGAGGCGCCCGCGCTCCTCCCGGAACGTGAAGGTGACCACCGCGGCGAGCCCCGCGCGCCGCGCGGCGGCGAGGGCCGCGAGCGCCTCGCCGAGCTCGAGCTGCGTCTCGAGCCAGGCGAGGTCGGCCCCGGCGTCGGCGAGGGCGCGGCACGCGAGCTCGTACCTCGCCGCGACGAGCTCGGGCGTGGCGCCCGGCACGGCGGTCGGCCCGAGCGCGCCCGCCACGCGCGCGCCGGGGGCGGCCGCGCGGGCGAGCCCGACCGCCGTGGCCGCGACGAGGCCGTCCCTGTCCTCGCCGAGGCGCGCGGAGAGCCGCGGCGTCACGAGGTTGAACGTTGCCGTGAGCACGACGCGGGCGCCGGCGCGGAAGTGGCCGGCGTGCACGGCGGCGACGTCCTCCGGACGCGCGAGCACCCACTCCTCCGGGAGCGCCTCCGGGGGCATGCCGCGGGCGTACAGGCCGGTCGCCATCCCGCCGTCGAGGAGCGTGCCCGGGCGGAGGAGGCTCACGCCGAGCGGGCCTCGGCCGCGGCGCGGGGGGCCTCGCCCGCGGCGCCGGCGTCGTCGAAGAACGCGGCGAGCTCCTCGCGGCGCGCGCGGGCGTCGGCCGTGCCGAGCTCGATGAGGTCCTCGGCGTAGTCGCGGTCGAAGAGGAGGTAGCTCGCGAGGTCCGCCGAGCCGTCGTCCTGCCCCTCCGCCTCCTCCGCGGCGCGGCGCAGGAGCCGCGCGGCGAGCGTGCCCGGGCGCATGGCCCGAAGCCGCCGCCGCGCGTGCTCGCGGGCGATGTCGCCGAGGTCCTGCGACGGGCGGACCACGAGCTCCTGCACGCGCGCGAGCGGGTAGCCCAGGCCCTGCTCCGCGAGCGCGGCGAGCCGGGCGGCGAAGCCGGCGCCGAAGGTCCGCTCGCCCTCGTCGAGGAGCGCGTTCACGCCGTGCATGCGGGCGAGCTCGCGGTCGGTCCCGTCGACCATGAGCGCGGAGAGCACGCGGCCCACCTGGGCGGCCGTGGTGGGGGGCGAGCCGGGGTCGAGGCGCGGCTCGGGGTGAGGGCGCGGCGGGTCGCGCTGCACGACCACCAGGATGCGCTCGGCCCCGAGCCGGAGCACGGGCAGGAGCGGCACGTTCTGCTTCAGGAAGCCGTCGGAGAACCAGGAGCCCTCGATCGAGACGGGCCGGAAGAGGAGGGGGAGGGCGCCCGAGGCGAGCGCGTGCTCCGGCCCGAGCGGGCGGGCCCGCACCTCGACGTTCGGATCGTCGGGGAACGCCGGCGGCCGCTCCCGCGACTCGACGAAGACGACCGCCTTGCCGGTGCCGAGGTCGGTCGCGATCACCGTGAGCGCCTGCACGAGCCCCCGCCGCACGTTCTCGTGCAGCCGGCCCCAGTCGATGCGCTGCTCGACGAGGCGCCGGAGCGCGTCGGGCTGCACGAAGTCGGAGAGCCGGAGGAGCGAGCCGGGGCTGCGCAGGTCCTTGTAGAAGGACCACGCCCGTCGGGCGAGGCCCCACGGGTCGAGCGCGCTCCAGTGGAAGACCTCCTCGAGCCTGAGGCTCCGCCACACGTCGGCGAGCGCCTCTCCCTGGGTGTCGAGCGCGTGCGCGGTGGAGCCGACGAAGCAGGCGTTGATGGCGCCGATGCTCGTCCCGGCGAGGAGGTCGAGGCGCGGCTGGCGCCCGAGGTCGTGGGCGAGCTCGCCGCGGAGGTAGCGGACGACGCCGGCGCCGTACGCGCCCCGGGCGCCGCCACCGGCGAGGACGAGCGCCCGGCGAGGGCTCACAGGTCGAACTCCTGCAGGTGGGCGGGCACCTCGGCGGGCCAGCCCATGCGGTCCATCCGCGCCCGCGCGGCGGCGAGCGCGGCGGGCTCGCCGTGCACGAGGAAGGTGCGCTTCGGGCGCGAGGGGAAGGTCGCGAGCCAGCGCTCGACCTCGGCCTCGTCGGCGTGCGCGGAGAAGCCGCCGAGGGTCGCCACCCGCGCCTTGACCTCCACGTCGGTGCCGAACATCCGCAGGGTGCGGGCCCCGTTCTGGAGGCTCCAGCCCCGGGTGCCGGCCGCCTGGTAGCCGACGAGGAGGACCGTCGTCCTGGGGTCGGGCAGCCGGTTCGCGAGGTGGTGGAGCACGCGCCCGCCGGTCGCCATGCCGGAGGCCGACATGATGATGCAGGGGCCCTTCGCCGCGTTGATGGCCTTCGACTGCTCGGCCGAGCGGCAGAACCGGACCTTCGCCGGGCGGAGGGGCTCCTCGCCCTCCGCGATCAGGCGGGCGAACTCGTCGTCGTGGTCCTCCCGGTGGGCGAGGAAGAGCGGCGTCGCGTCCACCGCCATCGGCGAGTCGACGAAGACCGGCACCTCGGGGATCTCCCCCGCCCGCTCGAGCGCGCGGAGCTCGAAGAGGAGCTCCTGGGTCCGCCCGATCGCGAAGGCGGGCACGACGACGACGCCGCCCTGCTTCACGGCCCGGAGCACCTCGTCCCGCAGGAGCTCCCGCGCCGGCGCGGCGTCGTGGCGCCGACCGCCGTACGTGCTCTCGACCACGAGGGTGTCGGTGGCGACGCCGGCCTCGGGGTCGGGCAGGATCGGGGCGTCGTACCGGCCGAGGTCCCCGGAGAAGAGCACCCGCTCGCCGCCCGCGAGCGCGAGCTCGACCGTGGCCGACCCGAGGATGTGCCCGGCGCGGCGGAAGGTGAGGGTGATCCCCGGGGCGATCGGCCGCCGCTCCCCGTACGCGACCGGGGTGAGCTGCCGGAGCGCCCTGACCGCGTCGGCCTCGGTGTAGAGCGGCGCCGCCGACGGGGCGTGCTTCGAGTAGCCCTTCCGGTTCGCGTAGCGGGACTCTTCCTCCTGCAGCCGGCCCGAGTCGGGCAGGAGCAGGCCGCAGAGGTCCCGGGTCGCCGGGGTGCAGTGGACCGGACCCCGGTAGCCCTCGCGGACGAGGAGCGGCAGCGCCCCGGTGTGATCGATGTGGGCGTGGGTGAGGACGACCGCCTGGAGGCTCGCCGGCTCGAGGGGCCAGGGCTCCCGGTTGCGCAGCCGGAGCTCCTTGTGGCCCTGGAAGAGCCCGGTGTCCACGAGCACCCGCGCCCCGTCGGCCTCGACGAGGAAGCGGGACCCGGTGACGGTCCCGGCGGCACCGAGGAAGCGGATGGACGGCATCGTGGCTGAAATTCTACAATGCGCGCCCGCCGCGCGGGGCATCCCCGAGGGAGCAGTGGCGAGAGCGAGAGGCGTGATGCGCCGGAAGATCCGAGTCGTGGGGGCGATGATCGAGAAGGACGGGCGCTACCTCATCACCCAGCGCCCCCCGACGGCGTCGCTGCCGCTGCTCTGGGAGTTCCCCGGCGGACGCGTCGAGGCGGGCGAGACGGACGAGGCCGCGCTGGCGCGGGAGCTCTCCGAGGAGATGCGGATCCAGGTGGCGGTCGCCGACCGCGTGGTCCACGTCGAGCACGCCTACGAGGGCTACGACATCGACTTCTGCGTCTACCGGTGCCGCCTCGTCTCGGGCGAGCCCATCCAGCACCTGCGCGTGCACGCCCACCGCTGGGTGCGCCCCGAGGAGCTCGACCAGTACGAGTTCCCGGCCGCCGACGAGAAGACCGTCGCGAAGCTGCTCGGGCTCTGAGGCCCCGGGCCGGCATGTCCGCCCCGCGGTGAGGCCGCCCCGGAGGGCTGGCCGAAGTCGCAGGACGTCACCAGCGTCACCCTTCCCGGCACCCCGCCGTGGCCACCCCCCGGCCGCGTGAGCACTTTTGCCCGGGAAGGAACCGTCACCCGTGTCCTCGGACGACAGGAAGACGAGCGGGCAGCGCGGCGAGCGCTCGCCGGGGCGTCCGAAGCTGCCGCTCGCCTCGCCCATCGCGTGGCTCGTGCTCGTGGCGCTCGCGATCTTCCTCTTCCGCGCGTTCCAGGACGTCGGCGTCCGCCGGCTCCCGTACTCGCAGTGGAAGGAGATGGTCCGGCAGGGCGCCTTCGAGCGCGTGGTGATCGGGCCGGAGTGGGTCCGCGGCGTGCCGAAGCCGGCGGCCGAGGGCGCGCGGGGCGGGGGCCCGGCCCTGCCGTACGTGGCGAGCCGCGTGCCGGGCGGCGACGCCGAGCTCGTGCCGCTGATCGAGCAGAAGGGCATCCCTTACGACGCGGTGGCGGGGGGCGGGATGGGCGACCTGTTCTGGATCTGGATCGCGCCGATCGCGCTGGGGCTCCTGTTCTGGGCCTGGATGATGCGCCGGATGTCCGGGCAGATGGGCCAGGGGCCGCCGGGGGTGATGGCGTTCGGCAAGACGCGCGCGCGGGTGCACGTCGAGCCCGACACGGGCATCACCTTCGGCGACGTGGCGGGCATCGACGAGGCGGTGGAGGAGCTGCAGGAGATCGTCGACTTCCTGAAGACGCCCGAGAAGTACCGCAAGCTCGGCGGCCGCATCCCGAAGGGCGTGCTGCTCATCGGCCCGCCCGGGACCGGCAAGACCCTGCTCGCGCGCGCCACCGCCGGCGAGGCCGGGGTCGCGTTCTTCTCGCTCTCGGGCTCGGAGTTCGTCGAGATGTTCGTCGGCGTCGGCGCCGCCCGGGTGCGCGACCTCTTCCAGCAGGCCGCGCAGAAGGCGCCCTGCATCGTCTTCATCGACGAGCTCGACGCGCTCGGGAAGTCGCGCAACTCGGGCATGGTCGGCGGGCACGACGAGCGGGAGCAGACGCTGAACCAGCTCCTCGCCGAGATGGACGGCTTCGACGCCCGCGCCGGGCTCATCATCATGGGCGCGACCAACCGCCCGGAGATCCTCGACCCGGCGCTGCTCCGCCCCGGCCGGTTCGATCGCCAGGTGCTGGTCGACCGGCCCGACAAGGCGGGCCGCGAGCAAATCCTCCGGATCCACGCACGGCAGGTGAAGCTCGGGCCGGACGTCGACCTGCGGGTCGTCGCGGCGCGGACGCCGGGGTTCGCCGGCGCCGACCTCGCGAACGTCGTGAACGAGGCGGCGCTGCTGGCCGCGCGCCGCGGCAAGACCTCGGTCACCCGCGCCGAGTTCGAGGAGGCGGTGGAGCGGGTGGTGGCGGGGCTACAGAAGAAGAGCCGCCGCATCAACGAGCGCGAGAAGGAGATCGTCGCCTTTCACGAGGCCGGGCACGCGCTCGTCTCCTGGAAGCTCCCGTTCGCCGACCGGGTCACGAAGGTGTCGATCATCCCGCGCGGCGTGGCCGCGCTCGGCTACACGCTCCAGCTCCCCATCGAGGACCGGTACCTCCTCACCCGCGCCGAGCTGCGCGACCGCATGGCCGGCCTGCTCGGGGGCCGGGTGGCCGAGGAGGAGGTCTTCGGCGAGCCGTCCACCGGCGCGTCGAACGACCTCCAGCAGGCGACCGCCATCGCGCGGCTCATGGTGCGGGACTACGGCATGAGCCGCCTCGGGCCGGTCGCGCTCGGCGACAGCTCCGGGCCGGGGTTCCTGGGCGTGAAGGGGATGGAGCAGCGGACCTACTCCGAGCAGACCGCGCTCGAGGTCGACCGGGAGGTCCAGGCGATGGTGAACGAGGCGCACGACCGCGCGCGGGACCTCGTGCGGACCCACCGCGAGCTCCTGGGGGCGCTCGCCGCGAGGCTGCTCACCATCGAGGTCGTGGAGGAGGAGGAGCTGACCCAGCTGTGGGGCGCCAAGGTCACCCGGCCGGACAGCATCGCCGGGCCCGGGCACGAGGAGGCGCCACCCGAGAACCCGAGCCAGCCGGTGGCGCTCGCGGAAGGGCAGCCCGGCTGGGGAGCGCGCAAGCCGGAGTGAACGTGAAGTACGTCTCCCAGAGCCACGAGGCGCGCAAGCGCCTGTTCCAGGTGGGGATCCAGCGCGGGCACCTCACCGCCGAGGAGATCGACCGCGCCCTGCCGCCCGGGAGCCTCTCGCCGGCGGAGCGGTGGCTGCTCTTCTACAGCCTGCGCGCGGCCGGGGTGGACATCCGGGACGGCGCCCCTGCGGGCGACGACCCCGAGCCCCCCGTGCCGTGAGGACCCATTTGACGCGCCGGGGCGGGTGCTTACGTTCGCCGCCGTGAACCCCGAGACGCCCACGCCCGACGACGTCCCTTCCGACCCGCCCGCGCCCGACGACCGCGACGCGAGGCTCGCCCAGCAGGCCGCCCGCATCGACGAGCTCACGCGCGCGTACGCCGCGCTCGTCGAGGACCAGAAGGCCTTCCGCCAGCGCGCGGAGCGCGAGCGCGCCCGGATCATCGAGGCGGAGCGCACCGCGGTGGCGCAGGCGCTCCTCGAGGCGGCGGACGACCTCGAGCGCGCGCTCGCCGCCGCCGTCGGTGCGGGCGACGCCGGCCCCGCCCTCGCGGCCCTCGTGGAGGGCGTGAAGCTCTCGCTCGCGGGCCTCACGAAGCGCATCGGCGCGCTCGGGGCCGAGCGGCTCGCGGTCGCCGGGCAGCGCTTCGACCCCCGGCTGGCCGAGGCCGTCGACGCGGTGACGGTCGCCGACCCGGCCCAGGACGGGATGGTGGTGCAGGAGGTCCGGGCCGGCTATCGGATCGGGGATCGGATCCTCCGGCCCGCGCGGGTCCGCGTCGGCCGGCTCGCCCGCGCGTGATCCCCTGGAATACAATCCGTTTTCGCCTGTCTTACCGCTCGAGGACGTCTCTCCCCCTACCGGACATCTCATCAGCGAGGAATCGAAGGAAATCCCATGAGCAAGCTCCTCCAGCGTGCCCTCGGCGTCGCCTTCATCGCGGCCCTCCTGGCCTGCTCGCGTGACGGCCAGGCCGCCACCGGCCCCGAGGCCCCCCGCACCGCCTCCAGCAGCCCGCTCTTCAAGGAAGCCTCCGCCCAGCCCGCCGCGCAGCCCGAGGCGGCCGTCCCGGCCCAGACGTCGCTCGCGCCGCTCATCGATCGCCTGAAGCCGATGGTCGTGAACATCTCGACGAACACCGTCGTGAAGCACCCGGCCATCGGCGGGAACCGCCGCGGCAACCGCGGCGCCCCGAACGGCGGCGGCGACGAGTTCCAGCAGTACTTCGACCGCTTCTTCGGCCGCGGCCAGGGCCAGGGCGGGCCGGGCGGGCCCGGCGAGGGGCCGCCGGAGCTGCGCGGCTCGTCGCTCGGCTCCGGGTTCCTGCTCAACGCCGACGGCTTCATCCTCACGAACAACCACGTGGTGAAGGACTCGACCGACATCACCGTCCGCCTGACCGACGGCCGCGAGTTCCGGGCCACGAAGGTCGGCACCGACGCCGTCACCGACGTGGCCCTCATCCGGCTCAACAACCCGCCGAAGGATCTCCCCTCCGTCACCCTCGGCGACTCCGACGCGATCCGCCAGGGCGACTTCGTGCTCGCCCTCGGCAGCCCGTTCGGCCTCAACGACACGGCCACGCTGGGCATCATCTCGGCGAAGCACCGCGAGGGCGTCTCGCCCGGCAACACCTTCGACGACTTCCTCCAGACCGACGCCGCCATCAACCAGGGCAACTCGGGCGGCCCGCTCTTCAACCTCCGGGGCGAGGTGGTCGGCATCAACACCGCCATCGTCTCCCCGCAGCTCGGCCAGGGCATCGGCTTCGCGGTGCCGATCAACATCGCGAAGGCGCTCCTGCCCCAGCTCAAGGAGAAGGGCAAGGTGAGCCGCGGCTTCATGGGCGTCGCGGTCCAGGCGATGGTGCCGGACCTCGCGCAGGCGTTCGGCCTGCCGCCCAACCAGAAGGGCGCGCTCGTCGAGAGCGTCGTCGCGAACAAGCCCGCCGCGAAGGCCGGCATCGAGCCCGGCGACATCATCCTCTCGGTGAACGGCAAGGACGTCGACTCGTCCGGCGCGCTCACCCGCACCGTCTCGCTCATCCAGCCGGGCGGGAAGGCGGAGGTCGTGATCCTCCGCAACGGCGCGAGGAAGACCATCACGATGACCGTCGAGGCCCGCCCGAGCGACGAGGTCGCCGCGGGCGCGCCGGAGGAGGAGGGCGGCGGGGAGGAGCAGGGCAACAAGAGCCCGAAGCTCGGCCTCTCGCTCTCGCCGATCACGCCCGAGCTCGCGAAGGAGGCGGGCCTCGCGGCCGGCGCCGGCGTGGTCGTCCTGAAGGTCGTCGAGGGTGGCCCCGCGGAGCGCGCGGGCATCCGCGAGGGCGACGTGATCCTCGAGGTGAACCGCAAGCCGGTGAAGCAGCCCGCCGAGGTCGCGAAGATCGTGGGCGCGATGAAGGACGGCGAGTTCGCGCTCCTGCGCGTGCGCCGCGGCGACAGCTCCGCGTTCTTCCCGGTCCCGGTCGGCGGCCGCCAGTAGGGCCGCTACATCCGGCGTGAGCCGAGCTCGTTGCCGGTGCGGCCGTCGAGCACGCGCACCGCAACGAGCTTCGCGCCCACGCCCTCGATCGAGCCCCCGCCCTTCTTCGGCATCTTCCACGCCTTGAGCGGCTGGAAGACCACCTCGAGCTCGATCGCGCCCGTGCGGAACGGGGAGAGGAACTCGAGGTCCATCGCGCCGGGCGGGAGCGCGCTCTTCACCGGCACGAGCGCGACGAGCGGGTTGCCGCTCGGGTCCTGCTTCGTCGGCGTGCCGTTCGTGAGCGCCAGCCCGCCGCCGTCGAAGAACGGGGTGAGGAGCAGCACGAACCCCTCGCCCTCGCGCTGCGGCTGCACGAGCGAGGTCGCCTCCTGGATCTTCACGACGTAGGAGCGCGCGAGCGCCTCCTTGCGGAAGCTCGCGACGCCCTTCTCGCACTCGGCGCGCGTGTAGGGGTCGGTGCAGCGCCCGATGAACCGCTCGAGGAAGGCGTCGAGCCGCTCGATGCGCTCGGCCTTGGCCGCGGCGGCCTCGAAGTCCCCGGCGCGGGCGAGGAGCGGGCAGAGGGCGAGGGTGAGCGCGACGACGGCCGTGCGGAGGGGGCTCATGGGGGCTCCGGGAGGGAAGGGCTGGGGCCGAATCTAGCCTGGGAGCCGGCGGATGACCGCCTCCTGGGAGGTGGGACCAGGTGATCCAAGGTGAGGTCAGGTCGTTTTCTTGCCTACATGCGCCCACCGGATATCGTCGCCCGGTCCTCAGCGACCGGAGGCAGCGATGGCGGGCTCCACCCAGAACATCACGACCACGAGCGGCAAGGAGCGGCGCTCCGCCGCACGCCTCGACAAGGTCTTCCGGGTCTTCCTGGAGGGCGACCGCGGCCACGGCCTCGGCGTCGCCCGCAACATCTCCCAGGGCGGCATGTTCGTGGAGACCCGCGTACCGCACCCCATCGGCTCGCAGGTCCGCATCACGTTCCCCTCCGACGCGGGCGAGATGAGCGCCATCGGCGAGGTGCGCTACGTCTGCCACCTGCTCGGCCGCGTGCAGGGCGCCGAGGGGCCCGTCGCGATGCGCGGCATGGGCGTGCGCTTCATGTACTTCGAGGCAGGGGAGGCGGATTCGCCCGACCTCCAGTAGAAGGGAGGGCGTGCTCGCGATCGAGACCGAGGCCCTCACCCGGCGGTTCGACGGCCGCCCCGCGGTCGAGGACCTCACGCTCCGTGTCCCGGAGGGCGCGTTCTACGGCTTCCTCGGCCCGAACGGCGCCGGGAAGAGCACCACCATCAAGATGCTGACCGGGCTGCTCGCGCCGACCTCCGGCCGCGCGCGCGTGCTCGGCCACGACCTCGCCACGGACCCGCTCGCCGTGAAGCGGCAGGTCGGGGTGGTGCCCGACGGCCTCGGGCTCTTCGAGCGGCTCTCCGGCGTGGAGCAGCTGCGCATCCACGCCCAGCTCTACGGCCTCGACCGCAAGGAGGCCGCCCGCCGCGCCGAGGAGCTGCTCGCCGCGCTCGAGCTCGCCGAGCACGCCGGGAAGCTCGTGGCGAGCTACAGCCACGGCATGAAGAAGAAGCTCGCGCTCGGCTGCGCGCTGATCCACGGCCCGCGCCTGCTTCTTCCTCGACGAGCCGTTCGAGGGCATCGACGCGGTCGCGGTCACGGGCATCCGGCGCATGCTCCAGGACCTCGTCGCCCGCCGGGCGATGACCATCTTCCTCACCTCGCACGTGCTCGAGGTCGTGGAGCGGCTCGTGACCCACGTCGGCATCGTCCGGCAGGGCCGGCTCGCCGCGCAAGGCACGCTCGAGGAGGTCCGCGGGCAGGCCTCCCTCGAGGACGTGTTCATCCGGACCGTGGGCGAGGAGCGCGAGCACAAGGCGCTCTCGTGGCTCCGCCCGGGGGAGCCCGCGTGAGCGCTGGCGCGAGCGCCGGGCCCGCGCCGCGGAGCGTGCTCCTCGCGTTCGCGGAGCTGCGGCTCCTCCTCGCCTGGCGCCGGCTCCGCGGCCGCTCCGGCGTGCCGGAGCTCGTGGCGCGGGTGCTCATCTGGCTCATCGTGCTGCCGCTCGGGCTCGTGTTCGCGGCGGCCACGGGCGCCGCGGCCTACCGCGGCGTGCGGGCGGGCGGCGGGCTCTCGGCGTCCCTCGCCGTGCGCGGCCTCTTCTTCGGGGTGTTCGCGGCGTGGACCTCCATGGCCATGACCGTCACCGACCGTGACGCGGTCGACCTCAGGCGCTTCCTCTCCTACCCGATCGCGCCCTGGCGGCTCACGGCCTACGGCCTCGGCGCCTCGGTGGCCGGCGACCCGTTCTCGGTGTTCTGGGTGCTCATGCTGACCGGCGCCTTCCTCGGCGCGGCGGTGGCCCGGCCGGGCGCGTGGCTCCTCGTGCTCCTCCTCGCGATGGCGCTCTTCGTCCTCTTCACCGTGGCGGTGATCGCGGCGCTGCAGGCCTTCGCGAGCCGCTTCCTCGCCGGACGCCGCCACAAGCTCCTCGCCATCGCCGGCATCTACGCCGCGACGATGGGGCTCGCCGCGTGGGGCACGAGCGGCCAGCGCCAGGTCTGGGAGGTCTTCAGGCTCTTCGGCTGGGTGCGCTGGGTGGCGGTCCCGGCGGTGCTCGCGGAGAACGTCGTCACGCCGCTCTACCGGGGCGAGGTCGGGCCGTCGCTGCCCTGGCTCGCGGCGCTCGCCTCCGCGGCGGCCGCGACGAGCTGGGTGGCCCACCGCCTCGCGCTCTCGGCCGCGCTCTCCGGCGGCGGCGCGGGGGCGGAGGGCGCCGCGGTCGGCGCGGGCTGGCGGCTCCCGGGGCGGCTCGGGGGGCTCGTCGAGAAGGAGGGGAAGTACCTGCTGCGCAACCCGCTCTCCGGGCTCCTCCTCCTGCTCATCCCGATGCTCGCCGCGCTCGTCTCCTGGAAGGTCGCGCCCACGCTCACGGCACAGGACTCCGGCGAGGTGCTGCGGGTGCTGCCGCTCGTGGCGTTCGCGCTCTACGCCCACCTCGTGACCGAGGTCTTCTACCTGAACGCGTTCGGGTGGGAGCGGGGCGGCGGCAGGGTCTGGTTCCTCGCCCCGCTCGCGCCGGCGGACGTGCTCCTCGCGAAGAACGCCGTCGCCTACGCCTTCTCGCTCCTGCTTCTTCGTGCTCTGCGCCGGCGCGATGATCGCGTTCGGCGGCGCTCCGCCCGCGTGGGGGCTCGCGGCCGCGTTCGCGCTCCACGCCGGGGCGGCGCCCTGGCTCGCCGGCGCCGGGAACTTCGTGTCGGTGCTCAACCCGCGCGCGATCCCCTACGACATCCAGCGCGGCGGCTCGCTCTCGCCGCTCTCCGCGCTCGCGGGGGTGCTCGTCATGTCCGGCGTGTCGGCGATCTTCGGCCTGCCGGCGCTGCTCGCGATCCGGCTCGAGTCGCCGGCGGTGCTCGTGGGCAGCTGGGCCGCGGTGGGGATCGGCGGCGCGGTGGCCTACCGGCTCGCGCTGCCCCGCGCCGCCCGGCTGCTCGAGGAGCGGCGGGAGCCGCTCCTCGAGGCCGTGGCCGGCGACGACCTGCAGTGACCGTTACTGGCTGAACCCCTCGATGAGGTAGTGCGCCTCGACGCGCTTCAGCGCGAGGATCATCGCGGCGGTGCGGACGTCGACGGCCTCGCCCACGCAGAACGGCCGCGAGTCGTAGAGCGGCGTGCGCTGCGGTCGGTTCCGCGCGATGTCCCGGATGATCGCGTAGTTCTTCTTGATGGCCTGCTCGAGGCGCCGGTTGACCTCGCCCTCGGTCCAGTGCTCGAGCCGCTGGTTCTGCAGCCACTCGTAGTAGGACACCGTCACGCCGCCGGCGTTGCAGATGATGTCGGGGATGACGTCGATCTTGCGGCCCTGCAGCACGGCATCGCCCTCGCGGGTGGTGGGGCCGTTCGCGCCCTCCGCGACGAGCTTCACCTTGAGCCGCTCGGCGACGGGGCCGGTGACCTCCTCGCCGAGCGCCGCCGGCACGAGGATGTCCGCGTCCACGCCCCAGAAGTCGTCCTTCGAGAATCGCGGTGCCGCCCGGAAAGCCCGCCACCGAGCGGCGGAGGTTGGCCGGGTTCTGGTGGGTGTGGGCGACGAGCGCGGGGACGTCGAGGCCGGCGTCGTTCATCACGCTGCCGTGCGCGTCGTTCACCGCGACGATCTTCGCCCCCAGCGCCGCGAGGATCTCGGCGGCGTTCGAGCCGACGTTGCCGAAGCCCTGCACGAGCACGCGGGCGCCTTTGAGGTCGAAGCCGCGGTCCCGCGCCCACTCCTCGATGCAGTAGACGACGCCCTGACCGGTCGCCTTGACGCGCCCCTCGGAGCCGCCGATGCGCACGTCCTTGCCGGTGACGACGCCGCGGAGCTTGTGCTTCTCGTGCTCGCCGTCGGTGAACTGGCGCATGAAGTACGCCATGATCTCCCCGTTGGTGCCGACGTCCGGGGCGGGGATGTCGACGAACGGGCCCATCAGGCTCTTCGCCTTGTAGACGTAGCGGAGCGAGATCTGCTCGAATCTCCTCCTTGGAGTACTGGAACGGGTCGAACTTGATGCCGCCCTTCGCGCCCCCGAACGGCACCTCGGCGATGGCGGTCTTCCAGGTCATGTCGGCGGCGAGGACCTTGAAGAGGTCGAGCGAGACCTCCTTGTGGAAGCGGATGCCGCCCTTGTACGGGCCGCGCACCTGGTTGTGCTGCACGCGGTAGGCTCGGAACTTCCGCGGGCCACCCTTCTCGACCTTGAGGAGGCCGAGCTTCGGGATGTGGATGACGCCCTCGCGCATCGTGAGGTCGGCCTCGAGGAGCGCGCGGCGGTGCAGGATGAAGGAGCCGTTCGCGAGCGGCTCGAGCGCGTCGCGCGCCTTCACGTCGGAGGGCGTCAGGTCGCGGTACCGCTTCGCCTCCTCGCCGTCGAGCGGGTGGAGCCGGTCCCGGATCTCGGCGGTCACGTGGAAGACGTGCTCGAAGTCCGGCTCCTCGATCTCCATCCGGACGCGGGGCTGCATCTTGATGAGCTCGGCCGCGCGGTGGAACGTCTCCATCGCCTCCTCGTAGAGGCTCCTCTTGCCGTTGCGTGCCATGGTGGTCTCCGGATTCGTCCAGGGGTCCGTGCGGCGGCGGGCCGCGCCCTTTTAGACCCAAGTCGATCGGGATGCCAGGAGCCCACCTGGGCCCTGCTGGCGCACCGCAGCACTCGATCTGCTCCGTTGCGGCTCCGGGCCCGCTCGCGTTACGAGGGGTCGTCATGACCCAGCGCATCCGGCAGGCGATCCTCCAGCGCGACTACGGCCGCCTCGACGACGCGGGGCTCGAGCCCGAGGTCGTCACGCGGTACCTCGCGGCGCTCGCCCGCCTGGCGGCTGCCGACGGCATCTCGATGGGCGAGCACCTGCTCGTGGAGCGCATCGCCTCGTTCCTGGGCGTCGCGGAGGACCAGCTGGCGCGGGCGTTCCTCCTCGCCGAGGACCGCGGCGTGAGCCTCGAGGCGCTCGTCCAGGCGGTGAGCCCGGATCGCGCGCTCGCGCTCTGCCTGCTGCGCGACGCCTACCGCGTGGCCGCGGCGGACCGGGAGCTCACGCCCGCGGAGCTCGTGGTCATCACCGAGATCGCGGACGTGCTCCGGTTCGAGCCCGTCGTGGTGGGCGAGGTGAAGGCGATCGTCTTCGAGGAGCAGCGCGCCCAGCGGGGCTTCGCGTCGCTCCTGCAGCGCGCCGCGACCGGGGCGCTCGATCGCCTGCGGTAGCGCGGCCGCTGCCAGCGGACGAGCGCCCCCTGAGATGCTGCCAGGGGTGGGGCCCCGGCGAGCCGCCGGGGGCCCGTTCATCCCGAGCGTAGGGCCCGTTTCGCGGGCCCGGAGTCGAGGGACGAGCGCCCCCTGAAGAATCAGTGCGGGTGGCAGGCCACGCAGAGGCGCTTCGCGACCTCGCCGCCGGTCGGGGCCGCGAGGTGCTGCACGAGCTGCGAGCGCGGGTCGTGGCAGGTCAGGCAGGCGACCGTGTTGTTGGCCTGCAGGACGACCGCGGGGTTGAAGCCCTGCGGGTCCTGCCGGAGGTCCTTCCCGTAGGTCAGGTACGACATGCCCACCGGGTGGCCGCCGTGCTCGAACGCGCCGGACCCGGAGGTGTGGCAGCGGAGGCAGAGGCTCGAGGACGCGGTCCTGCGGTCGGTGGAGGGGTTGAAGAGGCAGGCAGTCGGCCGTGCTGCCGCCGCCGATGGGTCCGCCCCCGACCGGCTGCGCCGACGGGGTCGCGTCCCGCGAGTCCACGGGAATCCCGGCCGGCTCGAGGAACGCGGTCGCGACCTGCGCGCGCCCCGGGAGCGCCGCGGCGAGGCCGAGCACGAGGAGCGTCGAGGTGGGCAGGCGGGCGTTCAAGTGGGAACCCTCCACACGAATAGCGACCCGGACGGCGGGTCGTGTTGATCTGACGCAACCTCTGGCGGGGCGCTCGCGCTCGCGAGGGGTGCCCTCCAGGTCCTGCCGCGAGGGTTGCAGCCCCGGTGCCGTCGGGCCTGACCGGGGCCCCGGGTCGCATCTGCTCGAAAGCCCGGTCCTCAGGCGGGGTTGGAGCGACCGGCCGGCCGGAGCCCGACCTCGGGCCACGGGGTGGGCGCGCACCCGAGTCGTCGCAGCGTGATCACCTTCGTGGGCATGCCACGCCAGCCCAAGCGACCCGACCCGAAGCGCCCCATGAAGCCGCACCAGGTGGAGGAGGGCGCCCCCGACAAGATCCGCGTCCCCGCGGAGCCCGCGCCCGAGCGCCGGCCCGGCGAACCCCCGGTCGGCAACGGTGGGACCGGGGAGCCAGCCGCGTTCCCTCCGCACAACTGAAGGAGGGCAGGTGGGAATGCGCCGGCGCGCGGGGGATGTTCACCCGCCGTGGCCCACCTCGACGAAGAGCGGCCGGACGCGTTCGCGCACACGCCGCCGGTGATGAACCGGCTGCGCGACGTGCGCGCGGCGCGGCGCGACCGGGAGATGCTCGAGCGGCTGGTCGATCGGCTGCCCGTCCTCATCGCCATCCACGATCCCCGGGAGACCGGCGTCCGGCTGAACGCGGAGTTCACGCGCGTGCTCGGCTGGACCGAGGAGGACGCGGCGCGCCGGGACCTCCTCGCCCTCTGCTACCCGGATCCCGTGATCCGCGGGCAGGCCCGCGAGGCGCTCGAGGAGGCCGACGGCGGCTGGGCCGACCTGCCCGTCACCGCGCGGGACGGGCGGCAGGTGGAGTGCTCGTGGGCCGCGCTCCGGCTCGGCGACCACACGGTCGTCGCCATGGGGATCGACCTCACCGAGCGCCGCCGGGCCTCGCGCGAGCTCCGGGAGAGCGAGCAGCGGCTCCGTGGCATCTTCGAGGGCGCCGCGCTCGGGATCGTGGAGATCGATGCGTGCCTCCGCATCGTGGCGGTGAACGACCGCCTGTGCCGGATGCTCGGCTTCGCGCGCACCGAGCTCCTCGGGCGGATGGTCCTCGACCTCACCGATCCGCGCGACCGCGACCGCGCGCGCAACCTGAACGGCCGCGTGCTCGGCGGGCAGCTCGACCTGTACGACGACGAGAAGCGCTACCTCAGGAAGGACGGGAGCTCGCTCTGGGTCCACGTCGCGGTGTCGGCGGTGCGCGACCAGGAGGGACGGCTCCTCCGGGTCGTGGGGACCGTCGAGGACGTGACCCAGCGCAGGCATGCGCAGGCCGAGCAGGAGCGGCACGCCGAGCACGAGGCGAGCCTGCGGCGGCTGCACGACTCCGGGGTCATCGGCGTCTGCAACTTCACGCTCGACGGCCGCATCGTCGGCGCGAACGACCGGTTCCTCGAGATGGTGGGCTACGATCGGGTCGACCTCGTCGCGGGCGGCATCGAGGCCTCGCGCCTGATCGCGCCCGAGGAGACGGTGAGCCAGCGGGAGCTCTTCGACGAGCTGCGGGAGCGGCGGGTCTCGGGCCCAGGGGAGCGCCGGCTCGTCCGCAAGGACGGGACGAGGGTCCAGGCGCTCGTCGGCTCCGCGATGCTCGACGAGGGGCGGAGCGAGGGCATCGCGTTCGTGGTGGACCTCACCGACCAGAAGGCGGCCGAGGCGCGGCTCGAGGCCGCGAACGCGCGCCTCGTGGAGGCGGACCGCCGCAAGGACGACTTCCTCGGCATGCTCTCCCACGAGCTGCGCAACCCGCTCGCGCCCATCCGGAACGCGCTCTTCATCCTGGAGCGCGCGGCGCCGGGCTCGGCCCAGGGGACGCGGGCCCGCGAGGTGGCGGCCCGCCAGCTCGCGTACCTCACCCGGCTCGTGGACGACCTCCTCGACGTCACCCGCGTGGCCCGCGGGAAGATCGAGCTGCAAAGGGGCCCGCTCGATCTCGCGGCGCTCGTCCGCCGCGCGGGCGAGGACCACCGTGCCCAGCTCGAGGCGCGCGGGCTCGCGTTCGAGATCGCGGCCCCCGCCGGGCCCGTGCCGTTCGACGGCGACGAGGCCCGCCTCGCGCAGGTGCTCGGCAACCTCCTCCACAACGCGGGCAAGTTCACGCCGCCGGGCGGGCGGGTGGACCTGGCGCTCGAGGCGACGGAGCGCGAGCTGGCGCTGTCGGTGCGCGACACGGGCGCCGGGCTCGACCCGGAGCTCGCCGCCCGGGTGTTCGAGCCGTTCGTGCAGGCGGAGCAGACCCTCGCGCGCAGCGAGGGCGGCCTGGGCCTCGGGCTCGCGCTCGTCCAGGGCATCGCGCGGCTGCACGGAGGCTCGGTGGAGGTCGAGAGCGCGGGCCGCGGGCGCGGCGCGACGTTCACCGTCCGGCTCCCTCGCTGAGCCTGGCCCCGGACGGGCCGCCACCCCGAGGAGCCGGGCGGCCCCGCGCCCCCCCGGGCAGGACCGGGGCATGAGCGGATCCCACGCCATCGTCGTCGGAGCCGGACCCGCCGGGCTCGCGGTGGCGGCCATGCTCCGCGCCCGCGGGCTCGAGGCGACCGTCCTCGAGAAGGCGGCCGACGTGGGCGCCACCTGGCGCCGGCACTACGACCGCCTGAGGCTCCACACCGCGCGCGGCCTGTCCGGCCTGCCCGGCCTCGCCATCCCGCGCGCCGCCGGGCGGTGGCCGTCGCGCGATGCGCTCGTCGCGTACCTCGAGGCGTACGTGAAGCACCACCGGATCGACGTGCGGCTCGGGACGGAGGCGCTCGCCGTCGCCCGGGAGGGTGGCGCGTGGACGGTGCGGACGCCCGGGGGAGCGTGCGGGCCCCCGCGCTCGTGGTCGCGACGGGCGCCTGCCGGGTGCCGCGCCTGCCCACATGGCCGGGCCTCGAGACGTTCCGGGGCGAGGTGCTGCACTCGAGCCAGTACCGGAGCGGCGCGCGGTTCCGGGGGCGCGACGTGCTCGTGGTCGGCGCCGGCAACTCCGGCGCGGAGATCGCGGTGGACCTCGTGGAGCAGGGCGCGGGGCGCGTCTGGCTGTCCGTGCGCACCCCGCCCAACCTCGTGACGCGCTCGGTGGGCGGGGTGCCGGCGCAGGCCATCTCGATCGCGCTCGCGCCCCTGCCGCTCCCGCTCGCCGACGCGCTCGCCCGGGCGACGGCGCGCCTCGTGGTGGGCGACCTGACGCCGTACGGCCTCGCGCCCGCGCCGCGCGGCGTCTACACGCAGATGGTGCGGGACCGGCACATCCCGATCATCGACGTCGGGCTCATCGCGCTCCTGCGCGCCCGGCGCGTCGAGGTCGTGCCCCAGGTGGTGGCGCTCGACGGGGCCGAGGTGCGGCTCGGGGAGGGCCGCTCGGTCTCGCCATTCGCCGTCGTCGCGGCGACGGGCTACGAGCCCGGCCTCGCGCCGCTCGTCGGTCACCTGGGCGTCCTCGGCGAGGATGGCGGCCCGAGGATCCACGGCGAGGAGACGCTCCCCACGGCGCCCGGGCTTTCTTCACGGGCTTCACCGTGCCCACGACGGGCCACCTGCGCGAGATGGGCAAGGACGCCCGCCGCATCGCGGCCGCCATCGCGGCCGGCGTCGCCCGGGCCTCGTCAGCCCTGGCGCGCCACGACCAGCCACTCCAGCCCGCGCCTTGAAGGCACCGAGTCCGGGGGCGTCTCGGAGCGCTCGAGGGCGAGGCCGGCGCCCTCGAGGAGGGCCTCATGGCCGCAGGGTAGCCCCGAAGCTCCGCCGGAGGATCTCCTCCGCCGCGAGCCCGCTCCGCTTCGCCCACTCGAGGTCCAGCCCCTCGCCGTGGCCCGCGCCGCGCCCCGCGAAGACGACCTCGTCCCCGCGGAGGGTCGCCGTGGAGGGGCACGATGGCAGCTTCAGGGGGCCGCGGAGCACCTCGCAGCCCGCGTCGCGCCGCTCCTCCCGCGCGCCGCCCCGGCCGTCCGGCACGGTCGTCGACCAGGTGACGCGGCCCGCCCGGAACGCGAGGCCGCGAGGCGCGCCGCCGAGCGCGCGCGCGACGTCCGCGGCGACGCGGGCCTCTCGCCAGCGCTCGAGCCCGCCGCGGGAGAAGGGCAGCCAGGCCGTCGCGCGGAGCGGGTGCGCCAGGGCCTCGCGATTGTCCTCGCCGGCACGCGCCGTCCCGAGGAACGCCTGGCAGTGGGTCGTGTCGCAGACCGGCCGGCCCGGGTGGCGGGCCTGCTGCGCGTTCGCGTCGGCGACGCGCGCGAGCGCCACGCGGGCGGGGCCGGCGCTCGCGGCGTCCTCGGCGGCGACGACCCCCGCGGCGTAGAGGAGGCGCGTCGTCCGGAACACGAGGTCGGAGCCCCGCCGGGCGCGCGCCTCGCGGAGGGTGGCGCCCGCCGCCCCGGCCTCGCCGGCCGCAGGTGCCCCCGGCGGCGCGGGCTCGAGCGTGAAGACGCCGGCGTACGCGCGCGGGCTGTCCCGCGGCCCCGCCTTCGAGCCCGGCACCTCCACGAGCCAGGGCCCGCCGACGCAGGCGAGCGGGCCGCGGCGCGCGGCCTCCGCGAGGTCGACCGTCCCTTCGAGCGCGAGCGGCCCCTCCGGTGCGAGCGCGAAGCCGGCGCGCGCGCAGCGGGCCCGCACGCCCATCGCCTCGACGAGCCCGAACACCTGCACCCGGGCGGCGCCCCGGGCCGGCCCGCGCGCCGCCCGGAGCGCGCGCGCCGCCTCGCCGGCAAGGCTCCGCGGCGTGCGCCCGGCGCGGGCGAGGACGAGCACCACGTCGGCGTCCACCGCCACGATCCAGCCGAGCCGCGGGTTCCCCGCGCCGTCGAGCACCGTGCCGGTCTCGAGCGCGGCGCCCTCGAGCGCCGGAGCGGCGTCGAGCCCCGCGGGCGTGCCCGCGCCGGCGTCGCGGGAGCGCACGTCGACGAGGTCCGGCCTCGCGTCGGCGAGGAGCCGGTAGGCACCGGCGAGGCCCAGCGCGGAGATTGTCGGCGACGGCCGCATGCCGGTGGCCTCGGCCGCGCCGGGGAGCGCGGCGAGCCCCAGCACCCGGAGCGCCGGACCCCAGGCGGCGAGCCGCAAGGGCTTCAGCGCGAAGTCGACGGGCAGGGGCCACGTGATGGCGCCCTCGCTCGCGAGGACCTCGCCGGAGTGGCGCGAGAGCACGACGAGCGCATCCGCGGCGGCGGGGGACGGGCCGCCGGCGAGCGCCAGCGCGAGGAGGAGAGGCGCGATCACCGTGCTCCAGGACTCCGTGAGGCGGGAGACGCGCAGCGTACCCGAGCCTCGCGGTCGGGACGTTCCCGGGTCGTGGGAGCGGCCCGATCCGCCCACATTTCCCTCCACCCTCCCGGCCTCCCGACCTGCGGATGGGCCCATTCTCGGGCCGTGCTCCGGGCCGACGTTGCAGGTGGAACGAGCATCCCGTCGTCGAGGTGACCACGACTCCAGGTCCACCCGCACGGTCCGCCAGCCAGCCCAAATCCGCTCACAGGTGGGTTTCCCTGTGATTTCCATCACAGGCCCTGTCCCGCGGTCGAGGTAGCTTGTCGCCGGATTGTCAGCACCTTGCGAGGGGGAACCCCATGGCCGAGACCGGTCGGGAGCTCGGGATGTTCGTCGAGCTCGTGAGCGCTTACGTGGCGAGGGGCCTGCTGACGTCCGAGGACGTGCTGGGGCTCGCCGAGCAGGTGATGGTGAAGGCGAAGACCGCCGAGCCTCCGCGGCCGCCGCCCGATCGCGCCTCGCTGACCTGCTCGTTCTGCGCGAAGTCGGGAACCGAGGTGGGGCGGATGGTCTCCGGCCCCGAGGTGCACATCTGCGACGAGTGCATCCGGCTCGCGAGCGAGCTCATCGCCGAGCAGGACACGCCGGTGCCGAGCGTGCGGGCCTGAAGCGCGGGGCGGCGCAGCTGGCGAGGGCGTATGGCTTCGAGACGGAGAAGCCGGTGGAACGGCCGGGCCAGGTCACGGGCCTACACGTCGAAGCGCTCCAAGATCACAGCGCGTCGCTGTCCACCTTCTCCTTCTCGGCGACACATTCCGTGAAGTTGGTGAACTCGTAGGACAGGTTCAGGTAGCCCGTGTTCGCGTCGATCGCCTTCGCTTCCAGCGAGATGGCGTCCACCTCGGGATCAGTCAAGACCGTCCAGGCGGTCCAGAGCTGTCGCTCCTGGAGCTTCAGCCCCATCATGAAATCCTTGGGTTCCCGCCAGATCGAGCCGCTCTTCAGGTACTCGGCCGAGGTTGATGGCGCGCCGTACTTCTTGATCAGGGCCTGCTTGAGTTCGCCGTAGGCGGATTCGAGCTCCGTTCCGTAGACGCTGGTTTCGACGTCTCGCCCGATGCCCATCACCTTACAGAGGCCGTACTGCTTGCTGATGAGGAGAGCGTACCCTTCCATTCCTCTGAGCGGGGTCGGTGCCTTCTTGGTCCGGTAGACCCTGGGGTTGTCCGTCTCCTCGATCTTCCCGACCTTTGCTTCAACCTGCGCCCGCGTCAGCCCAGGCTGGAATCCGAAGGGCCCGGCGAAGGCAGGTCCTGCGATCAGCAAGCTCAGCGCGACCGCAAGCCATCGAGTCATGCGTTTCCCCCTTGCTCGGCAGCCTACCGCCGGCAGGGACAGCCGTCCTCGTGGCTGCCGTAGGTATCCCGTCGATCAACTCCGGGTGGATTCGACCACCTGCCGGCGAGTCGATGCGCATCGACCCGGTGCCGACACCCATCGACGCGCGCGAGTCGGTGGAGGCCTGGGAGCAGTTGCACGCGGGCGGCGACCCGGCGCCTCGCACGGACGCCATCGAGTGTCAGACCGTGACGTAGGTGTGACGAGGACAGACAAGAGGGCACCGCAAGGCACCCTCTACGGGGGCCCTGCAGTGCCTGCCAACCTGTTGAAGTTTTGGAGCCGACACCCAGATTTGAACTGGGGACCTACTGATTACGAATCAGTTGCTCTACCAACTGAGCTATGTCGGCGAAGCTCGGCTGCGGGATCCCCGCAGCGGGGCGCCCTTATAGCCTCCCCCGCGCCGGAACGTCAACGATCTCCGGGGTCCCGCGGGGCGGGGCCGGCCCCGGGCCCGCCGGACCGACCGCAGCCCTGACCTACAGCAAGACGAGCGTCACGTAGAACCGCGCCCCGGGGGCCTCGCCGAGCTCCCGGAGGTCCCGCGCGCGGCCGCCGTCGATGGGACCGAGCGGGCGGGCGACGCCGATCCGGACGTCGGCGCGCACGTTGTAGCCGAAGACCACCTCGAGCCGGAGCTCGCCGCCCACGCCGACGCGGGTGTTCCGCCAGTTCCCGGTCTCGCCCGCGAAGCGGAGCTCGCCGGGGCGATCGAAGGCGTCGCCGGCGTCGGCGAACGCGGCCCCGTGGACCCGGCGCAGGTACACCGGCCAGGTCGAGAAGCCGAGCGCGGTCTCGGCGATGGGGAAGCGCAGCTCGGCGGTGCCGAGGTAGTACGCCGTGCCGTCGAGCGCGCCGGAGGCGTAGCCGCGCAGCGCGTGCGCGCCGCCGTCCGGCACGGCGCCGAGGAGGTAGTCGAGCACGTTGAGGTCGGTGCTCGGCCCGCCGATGGAGAACGGCGCGCTGTCGCCCGCGTGCCCGTGCGCGACGCCGCCGGAGGCCCGGAGCATCAGGACCGCGTGGCGCGTGAACGGCACGCGCAGGTACTGCGAGACCGAGAGCCGCAGCCGGTTCAGCGTGTAGTCGCTGCCGAGGCCGGGCTCGGCGACGCGCAGCGAGAGCACCGCGGTGCGGCCCTCCTCGGGCGAGACGGAGTGCACGAAGCGCCGGGCGTCGGAGTACTGGAGGGTCGCCGTCGCGGACGAGAGGAAGCCGTCCCCGAAGCGAAGGTCCGGGCGGGCGAGCTCGGCCGGCGGCGTGCCGTGCGTGTCGTAGCTCGTCCCGGCCCAGCCGAGCCGCAGCGCGAGCGAGCGCTCCATGCTCGACCACGTGAAGGTCGCGCCGGCGTCGGCCACGGTCCACGCGTCCATGTCCCGGCCCACGGGATCGGGCGACGACACGACCGACCGGCCCGTCGAGAGGTCGAGCCAGGGCCACGACCAGCGGCCCTGGTAGGTGAGCGAGTAGCCGGGGGTGTGCCCGTGCTCGCTCCACCAGCCCTGCGCGAGCCAGACGTGCCGGACGAGGACGTCCGCGCCGCCCGTCACGAGGCCGTAGGTGTTGCCGGTCGCGTCGGCCGAGAGCACCGGGAACCAGAAGGTCGGCCCGAGCGTGCCGAGGGCCGAGTAGGGGCGGCTCTCGGAGGGCTGGAGGCGGGCCAGCGGGGCGGGGAGGACCGGCCGTGGCTCGGCGGGCGGGGCGGGGCTCTCCGCGAACGCGGCCGGATCGAGCGCGAGCGTCGCGACGTCGTAGCCCGCGCGCGAGTAGGTGAGGAACGCGAGCGTCTTCCCGTCGGGCGACACGTCGGGCCAGAGCGCGCCGGTCTCCGCGTTCGTGACCCGGCGCGCGGCGCCCGTCGCGGGGTCCAGCGCGTACACGTCGAAGGCGCCGAGGCGGTCGGAGGCGAAGTAGAGCGTCGCGCCGTCGGGCGACCACGCCGGGGTGAGATCGAGCGCGTCGTCGTCGGTGAGGAGGCGGACCTTGCCGTCCTCCCAGAGCGCGAGGTCGAGCCGCCCGGACCGCTGCAGCGAGAACGCCACGCGCTTCCCGTCGGGCGAGAGGCGCGGGTTGAAGACCTCGGTGCCCGCCTCCTCGAAGAGCACCTCGGCCGGGCCGAGCCGGTCGCCGTCGAGGCGCCGGCGCACGAGCGCCTTCCCGCCGTCGCCGACGTTCCGGACGTGGACGACCGTGCCATCCGGCAGCAGGTCCGGCTCGGTGGTGCGCTCGCCGGTCGTGAGCCGCCGCCGCGCGCCGGTCGCGAGGTCGGCGAGCCAGAGGTCGTCCCACGCGCGGAACTCCCGGTGGATCTCGGTCGCGGCCACGAGCAGGCGCCCGGGGCCGGCCACCGCGAAGGTGCCGTTCTGGTCGACCTTCACGGCGCGGGCGGCCTCGCCGCCGGAGGCCGGGACGCGCCAGAGGCCGGAGCGCTCGTGGAGGCTCCGGTGGAAGAAGACGATGGCCTGGCCGTCGGGCGTGAAGCGCGGGTTCTCGGCGCCGCCGCCGAGCGCGGTGAGCTTCGTGAACGGGACGGCGGGCCGGGCGCGGACCTCGGCGAGGTGCTGCTCGGCGGCCTTGCGCTCGACCTCGCGGAACGCGTCCCAGAGCTCGCGGAACGACTTCCCGCCGAACCAGTCCTCGCCGTTCCAGGACGGTGCGTACGGCCAGATGGAGGAGCCCTGGTCCTTCAGGTACCCGACGAGCGCGGTGCGCCCGTACCCGCGCTCGATCCAGGCCATGAAGCGCCCGCCGAGCACGTACGGGATCTGCCCGAGCGGCCACTCGAGCGAGGGGTTCGAGATTCTGGTCGAGGCGGGGCAGGCCGCCGTCGGCCGCCATCGCGCGGACGTACATGTCGTGGAGCGCGGAGTCGTTGCGCCCGCTGCCGGGCTCGCCGCCGGACTCGTGGGTGACGGCGAGCCCCTCGATCATCCAGCCCGGCACGAAGACGTTCGGGTACCAGAGCCGCCCGAAGACGAGGTCGACGAACCCCGGGATGCCGCCCGCCGTGTCGAGGTGGAGGATGTGGACGAACTCGTGCAGCACGATCGCGTCGATCCAGGCGCGCTCGTCGGCGAGCTCGGAGGTGGCCGCGGGCGGCACGGCGTAGAGCCGGATGGTGTTGTAGGGGAGCGGCGTCGCGGAGCCGTTCGCGTCGTCGACCTCGTCGGAGATGACGATCTCGGTGCGCCCCCCCGGGGCGTGGCCGATGGCGGGGACCTGGAGCGCGTAGGCGCGCTCCGCGGCGCGGCGCACCTCGGCCGCCATGCGCTCGTAGCCCTCCGGGAAGTGGATCCGGAAGTGCTCGGTCTCGAAGGTCCGCCACCGGTACTCCGGCGGGTAGGGCTGCGCCGCCGCCGGGCCCGCGGCGAGCGCGCACGCGAGCGCGGCGCAGGCGATCGAGCGGCGGGCCGTCGACGAGGGCGGTGCGAGGGTCATCGGCGCGTCCGGGTCCTGCGGGTGTCCCTGGCCTGCGGGCGGGCGCGGGCCGCGGGGGCCTCGACCGGCACCGCCTCGGCGAGGAAGGCGCGGAGCTCGCGCTCCACGAGCTCCTGCGCCTCGAGGAGGCCGACGTGCGTGCCGCCGGGGATGACGAGGAGCCGCGCGCCCGGGATCGCCGCGGCCATCTGCCGCGAGAGCCGGAGCGGCGTGAAGGTGTCCTTCTCGCCGCCGATGACGAGCGTCGGCACCCGCACCTCCGGGAGGTGCGAGGTCGCGTCGTGGTCGGAGGCCGAGTGGAGCAGGCGGACGAAGAGGGTCGGGTCGACCTGCGCGAGGTCGTCGAAGTACCGCTGCATGTCCGCGCGGTCGACGCGGGTGCGGTCGACCTCGTGCTGGAGCGCGTAGTCGACGGCGAACTGGG
Source organism: Anaeromyxobacteraceae bacterium (assembly GCA_047602405.1). Taxonomy (GTDB): domain Bacteria; phylum Myxococcota; class Myxococcia; order Myxococcales; family Anaeromyxobacteraceae; genus Anaeromyxobacter. The sequence goes on along the minus strand of JASGHJ010000002.1, from coordinate 1,800,894 downwards.
TGGGGATGAGCGTGCGGAAGGCGACCCGCGCGAGCTCCGGGTGCCGGAGGATGAGGTCGCGGGCCCAGGGGAACGCGAGCTTCGCCGCGGGCGAGTCGCGGAACGCGTCGAGGAGACGGCCCGGCGCGCCGAGGGCGAGCACGAGCCCGGCCACGCGCCCGGGGTGGCGGCGGTGCAGCTCGAGGGCGACCTGCACGCCCATCGAGTGCGCGACGACGACCGCCCGCGGCTCCCGGGCGTCGGCGAGCACCGCGGCGAGGTCCTCGGCGCAGTCGACGAGCGTCATGCGGGCCGGGCTGCGGGGCGCGCCGCTCGCGCCGTGCGCCCGGTAGTTCCAGTGGATGACGCGCCGGTCCTCGGCGAGCTTCCCGCGGAGCGCCCGCCAGATCCAGCCGGCGCAGCCGATGCCGTCGGTGAGCACCACCGCCGGCGAGCCGCGGCCGGTCGACGACCAGTAGATCGGCGTGCCGTCGGCGGCGGTGGCGTGGTGGGCGGTGCGCGCCATCGGGGAGACCTTTGGCGTAGACTGCACCCCCCGGAGGCGCAAGCGGAATGTCGCACGTCCACCCGCACGGACCTGGCACGAACGGCCACGCGCACGCCCACGGCGACGGCCACGGCCACGCCCACGGGCACGGCCAGCCGCGCACCGCGAGCGACCGGAGCCTGAGGCGCCTCTCGCTCTCGCTCGGGCTGACCGCCGGCATCATGGTCGCGGAGACCGTGGGCGGCTGGCTCTCCGGCTCCCTCGCGCTCCTCTCCGACGCCGCCCACATGCTCACCGACGCCGGGGCGCTCGCGCTCGCCGTCGTCGCCGCCTACCTCGCGGCCCGGCCCGCCGACGTCCGGCGCACCTTCGGCTTCCGGCGGGCCGAGGTCCTGGGCGCCCAGCTCAACGTGGGCGCGCTGGTCGTGCTGTCGGGCTGGATCGCCTGGGAGGCGGTGGAGCGCCTCCGCGGGCCCCCGCAGCCAATCGCACTCGGGGTCATGGCCGTGGTCGCGGCCATCGGCCTCGTCACGAACCTGGCCATCCTGTGGTTCCTCCACGACGAGCACGGGCTCAACAGCCGCTCGGCGTTCCTGCACGTCCTCTCCGACACCATCTCGTCGTTCGGGGTGCTCGCCGGCGCGGGCGTGATGGCGTTCCGCCCCGAATCTCGCCTGGATCGACCCCGCGCTCTCGCTCGCCATCTCGGCCCTGATCCTGCTCGGCGCGCTCCGGATCGTGGTCGAGATCACCGACATCCTGATGGAGGCGGTGCCCGCCCACATCGACGTGGCGGCGGTGCTGCGGCAGATGGAGTCGGCGGAGGGCGTGGTGGCGGTGCATGACCTCCACGTCTGGACGATATCGACCTCGATGGTGGCGCTCTCGGCGCACGTCGTGGTCCGCGACGACTGCGTGGGCGACAACGACCGCATCCTGACCGACGTGAAGGCGGCGCTTCGCCGCACCTTCGGCATCGATCACACGACCCTGCAGATCGAGTCGGCGGGGTACGCGCACGTGGACGACGTCCACACTCACTGAGGGTCGCGCCGCACCCACCGTGATCCCTGCTCTCCCGGCACGCCGGCGCGAGCGGTAGAGTGGAGGGTCGATGGCGGAGCCACGCAGCGAACCCGGGTCGCCCCCGCTCGAAGCCCTCCCGGGCTGGCGCGGAGCCGCGCTCGCGCTCGCGCTCGTGGCGGCGACGCTCGGCCTGAGGTACGCGCTCGGGTACGTGGCCGGCGACGTCCCGATCGGCGTCATGTTCGTGCTGCCCGTCATGGTGGCGGCCCGGTTCGGCGGGCGCCCGGGCGGGTTCGTGGCGACCGCGGCGGTGGGGATCGGCACGAAGATCCTCTACTTCCCGGAGGTCTGGAGCCTGCGGTTCGCGACGCCCACGACGGCGCTCCACTGGTCGCTCACGGTCATCGTGAGCCTCATCGTCACGTTCCTCGTGGAGGATCTGCGCCGCGTCTACGCGCGGGCCCGCGCGGAGCGGAACCTCGCCCAGGAGCGCGAGGCGCGGTACCGGCGCTTCTTCGAGAACATCACCGAGGGGGCGGTCATCCTCCGGGTGGAGCGGGACCGGCAGGGGCTCATCGTCGGCGCGATCGTGCTCGACGCGAACCCCCGCGCGAGGGCCGACCTGGGCCGGGACATCGTCGGGCGGCGCTGGGGCGACCTCGGCCTGAGCGGCGCGACCGACCACCTCCCGCGGCTCCGGGAGCTCTGCGCGGGCCCGGACAGCCGGATCTCCTACACGTTCGAGCTGGACGGCCGGCACTTCTGGGTGACGGGCTTCCGCCTCGGCGCCGACGAGGTCGTGCTCACCGCGGTCGAGGTGACCGAGCAGCGGCGGCTCGAGCAGCAGTTCCACCAGGCGCAGCGGCTCGAGAGCGTCGGGCGGCTCGCCGGCGGCATCGCCCACGACTTCAACAACATCGTCACCGTGGTGCTCTCCGGCGCCGCAGCGCTCCGGGAGGACCACGTCGAGGGCCGCCCGTTCGACCTGTCGCTCGTGGGCGAGATCGAGGGGGCCGGCGAGCGCGCCCGGGACCTCACCCGCCAGCTCCTCGCCTTCGCCCGGCGGCAGCTCGCGAACCCCATCGCGCTCGACGTGTCCGACGTCGTCCTGCGCAGCGAGAAGCTGCTCCGCCGCGTGCTCGGCGAGGACGTCCGGCTCGTCGTGCGGACGCCGGGCGGCGAGCCCGCGACGGTGAAGGCCGACCCGGTCCAGCTCGAGCAGGTGCCTCTTCAACCTCGCGGTGAACGCCCGGGACGCGATGCCGCGCGGCGGGACCCTGGCGCTCGAGGTCGAGCGGCGCGAGCACGGGATCGGCGACGCCACGCACGTCGCCGGCCGCTGGGTGGTCCTCGTCGTGCGCGACGACGGGACGGGCATGCCGCCGGAGGTCCTGTCGCGCGCCTTCGAGCCGTTCTTCACCACGAAGGAGCCGGGCAAGGGCACCGGCCTCGGGCTCGCCACGGTCCACGGCATCGTCGACGCCTCGCACGGCCACGTGCACCTGCGCTCCGAGCCGGGGAAGGGGACGGAGTTCCGCGTCTGCCTGCCCTGGATCGAGGCGGTGGCCGGGGAGGACGCGCCGGCCTCGGCGCGCGCAGGGCCGGGCACCGGGTCGCTCCTGGTCGTGGAGGACGACCCCCAGGTCCGCGCGGTGACGGTGCGGACGCTCGCGCGCGCGGGCTACGAGGTCCAGCTCGCGACCTCGGGCGCCGAGGCGCTCGCGTTCCTGCGGGAGCACCCGTCCCGCCCCCTCGACCTGCTCGTCACCGACGTCGTGATGCCGGGCATGAGCGGGAGCGACCTCGCCACCGAGGTCCAGCGGCAGCGGCCCGGCCTGCCGGTGCTGTACGTCTCGGGCTACTCGCCCGAGTTCCTCGCCGAGCGGCACGGCATCGCCGAGGGCTCCGATCTGCTCCAGAAGCCCTTCACGACCGACGCGCTCCTCGGCCGGGTGCGGCAGGCGCTGACCCTGCCGGTAGCTTGACCCTGTGTTATAGCGAGGGCGTGCTCACGCCCATCCTCGCGTTCCGACCGGCCCGCGTGGCCGAGCGCCTGGGGCGCCGCAGCGAGGCTTGCCCGCTCGCCACCGTCGAGCTGCTCGGCCCCGCGGGCGGGCTCGGCGTCCCGCTCCCGCTCGTGCGCGCCTCGGTGCCCGCGGTCGCCCGCGGCGCGCTCGTCGCGGCGAAGGAGCTCGGCGCGCCGCTCGGGCTCGCCCTGCGGGCGGGCGCCCCGGCGCCTGCGCGCTGGTTCGACGCGGTGGCGGAGGCCGCCGACGAGATCGCGGCGGGCCTGCCAATCTTCCTCGCCGGCGAGGTCGCCCCGGCGGGCGGCGACGCCGCCGCGCTCGAGGCCGCGCTCGCCGAGGCGTGGGCGCTCGTCGACGCGGGGGTGACGCAGCTCGCCGTCGACGTGGCCGCGGTCCCGCCGGCGGAGCGCGCCGCGACGCTCGCCGCGCTCGCGAACCCGGCGCTGGAGCGCGGGATCGCGCTCGACGTGATCGTGGAGCTCGAGGCGCTGGGGCCCCGCGCGGCGCGCGGGCCGGCCCTCGTCGACGAGCTCCGCCGGGCCCACGCCGCGCCCGCCATCCTCAGCGTCCGCTGCCCCGCCGCCGCGGACGGGGAGGGGGCCACGGCCCAGGCGGCCACGCTCGCCCGGCTCGGCGACGCGCTCCGCGGCACGGCCCTCGCCCGGCGCGGTCCGCTCGGCGGCCCGTTCCTCGAGGCCCAGCTCGCCACCCCGGTGCGCATCGTCGAGGACGGGGGCGCCGCCGAGGCGCGGGCCGAGGCCGCCCTGCCGGAAGGCCCCGGGGACCCCGCGTCCGGACCCCGCGGGGAGACGCGGCTCGAGCTCGCCGCCGCCCGGCTCGACGGCGACACGCGCGACCGCCTGGAGGCGCGCGCGTACCTCGAGACCCACGCGCTGCTCTCGCGCCTGGGGGTCGCGGGCGCGGCGTCGCGGATCGCCCGGAGCCTGGAGCGCCGGCTGGGGTCGGCGCGGCGATGAGCCGGATCGTGGCCGGCGCCCTCCGCGGGCGGCGCCTGGAGATGCCCCGCGGCGACGCCACGCGGCCGACCTCCGACAAGGTCCGCCAGGCCGTCTTCAACGTGCTCGGCCAGTTCTTCGAGGGCGGCGCGGTCCTCGATCTCTACGCCGGGTCCGGCGCGCTGGCCCTCGAGGCGCTCTCGCGCGGCTGCGCGCGGGCCGTCTGCGTCGACGCGGACCGGGACGCCACCGAGACCGTGCGGCGCAACGCGTCGGCGCTGGGCCTCTCGGATCGGGTCGAGGTCCGGCGCGGGCGGGTCGAGGAGGTGCTGCCGCTCCTCCCGGAGGGTGCGTTCGCGCTGGTGTTCGTGGATCCGCCCTACGCGGACGGACCCGGGGCGGCGCTCCCGGGGGCGGGCCGCTGCGCGGCCCCCGGGGGCCGGGTGATCGCCGAGCACGACGCGAAGCACCCGCCCCCCGACGAGGCCGGACCGCTGCGGCTCGTCGACCGCCGGAAGTTCGGCGGCACGGGCATCTCGATCTACGCGAAGGAGTGATGGATACTCCGCGCCACATGGCCCGCACCGCCATCTACCCCGGCTCGTTCGACCCCCTCACGAACGGGCACCTCGCGATCATCCAGCGCGGCCTCAAGGTGTTCGACCGGCTCGTCGTCGCCGTCGCGAACAACCCGGCGAAGTCGCCCCTCTTCTCGGTGGAGGAGCGCAAGCGGCTCATCCGCGAGGCGCTCGGGGACGATCCTCGGGTCGAGGTGGACGCGTTCGAGGGGCTGCTCGTCGACTACTGCCGCCGGACCGGCGTGCACACGGTCATCCGCGGCCTCCGCGCGATGAGCGACTTCGAGTACGAGTTCCAGCTCGCGAACATGAACCGCAAGCTCCTGCCCGACTTCGAGGCCGTCTTCGTCATGACCGGCGAGGACTACTTCTACGTGTCGGCGCGGCTCGTCCGCGAGATCGCGAAGTTCGGGGGCGACGTGTCCGGTCTCGTTCCCCCGAACGTCGCAGAGGGCCTCCGCAAGAAGATGGCCGGCGCACGCGCGCCGTAGCCGACCCGCCAATCGCTCCGGCCGCGGCGCGTCACGCTCTGGTACACTCGCGGGTCCACCTGTTCCCCCGTGAGAGGACCATGAAGCTCGCCAAGCGCCTGGATGCCGTGAAGCCCTCGCCGACCCTCGCGATCACCGCCAAGGCGCGGGAGATGAAGTCGAAGGGCATCGACGTCGTCGGGTTCGGCGCCGGCGAGCCGGACTTCGACACGCCCGCGATCGTGAAGGACGCGGCGAAGCAGGCGCTCGACCAGGGCTTCACGAAGTACACGCCGACGAACGGCATCCCCGAGCTGCGCGAGGCGATCGCCGCCTCCATCGAGCGCGACCACCGGCTGAAGTACGCGCCGAACGAGGTGCTCGTCTCCTGTGGCGGCAAGCACGCGCTTCTTCAACCTGTTCCAGGCGCTCCTGAACGACGGCGACGAGGTCGTCATCTTCGCGCCGTACTGGGTGAGCTACGCCGACATGGTCCGGGTGTCCGGCGGCACGCCGGTCGTCGTCGAGACCACCGTCGAGCAGGGCTTCGACCCGTCCGACGCGCAGATCGAGGCAGCCTTCTCGCCGCGCACGCGGGCGGTCATCCTCAACAGCCCGTCGAACCCCACCGGCGCCATGCTCTCGCGGCGCACGCTCGAGACCGTCATCCGCCTCGCGAAGGGGAAGGACGTCCTCCTCGTCTCCGACGACATCTACGACAAGCTCGTCTACCGCGGGAAGTTCGAGAACGTGCTCGACCTCGAGCCGTCGCTGCGCGGCCAGGTCGCGCTCGTGAACGGCGCCTCGAAGACCTTCTCGATGACCGGCTGGCGCATCGGCTGGACGGCCGCGCCGCAGCCGCTCATCGCCGCGATGCAGAAGCTCCAGGACAACTCGACCTCGAACGCGACCTCCATCGCGCAGAAGGCGGCCCTCGCGGCGCTCACGCTGCCCGGGGTCGAGGCCGAGGTCGAGAAGATGCGGGTCACCTTCGACGGGCGCCGCAAGCACATCGTGGAGCGCCTGAACGCGGTGCCGGGGATGAAGTGCTTCGACCCGGCGGGCGCGTTCTACGCGTTCCCGAACGTGACCGCGCTCCTCGCCAAGAAGGCGCCCGGGGCGGCCGCGCCGCTCGGCACCGACTCGGCGCTCGCCGACCTCCTCCTCGACAGGCACCAGGTCGCGGTGGTCCCGGGGAGCGCGTTCGGCGCGCCGGGGCACCTGCGGCTCTCGTTCGCGACGTCGATGGAGCAGATCGACAAGGGCTGCGACCGCATCCTCGAGATGGCGAGGTCGCTGGGCTGACCGCGGCCGCAGGGCCGCAGGTCAGTCGTGCATCCCGCTCACCACCACCTTCCCGCCCTCCCGGGCGAGGAAGAGGACGACCGGGCGCCCCGACACGTTCGCGATCGCGATCCAGGCGCTGCGCTGGGCCAGGGGCGCGATCCGTGCGGGCGCGGCGCCCAGTCGCTGGGTGGCCTCGGCGACGGTGAGGAGCTCGAGGTCGTCGAGGCGATCGGGGGCCGAGGGCCGGCGCGCCGCGAGGGCCTCGCGCCAGGCCCGGCGGACCGCGTCGGGGCCGATGCGCACGTCGCCATCGAAGCTGAAGGGGGACGCGCTCGCGGCGGTCAGGGCGACCGGATCGGCGGCCACGAGGGCGTCCAGGAACGCGAGGGCGGCGCGGGCGGCGAGCTCGCGGTCGGGTCGGGCAGGAGCAGGAGCCGGTGCAGGAACGGGAGCCGGTGCAGGAACAGGAACGCGAGCAGGGGCAGGTGGTGCAGCGGAAGCGGCAGGGGGAGCAGAAGCTGCAGCGGGAGCGGCAGGGCGACGGACAGGAGGAGCGGCAGGGGCGGTGGTAGCGGGCGGCGCGGGCTTCGGTTCCGGGACCGGCCTGGAACCCTGCTCCGGCTCCCGATCCTGCCCGGGCTGCTTCTGCACCTGCTCCTGAACCGGCACCTGAACCGGCTCCTGCTTCGGCACCTGCACCGGTTCCTGCTCCTGCACGACCACCATTCCGACCGCGAGCACGATGCCAAGGTTCATAGAAGCCCTCGACCCTATGCTAGCCTCCGGGGCATGGCCAGCCCGGCCCGGGAAGTCTGGGGCGACCTCGCCACGACGGCCTTCGTCGAGGCGAGCCTCGTCTTCCGCTCCCTCGATCCCGACGCCCGGGCGGACCTGCTCAAGGTCGCCCGCGCGGCGACCTGGGAGGCGGGCGAGGTCGTGTCCCCCGAGGGCGACGATCAGCAGCTCGTCCTGGTGGTCGACGGGGCGGGATTCGGTGCGGGTCGGGTCGCCGGCGGGCCCCGTCGAGCTGGCCCACCTGGAGCGCGGCGGGTTCCACGGCGCCGGGGCGTTCCTCGGGAGCGGGCGGGCCTGGTCGCTCGTGGCCCGGACGGAGCTCACGGCGGTGGTCTTCCCCCTGCCCGTGGTGGCGCTCCTCCTCGAGAACTTCCCCAAGGCGAAGAAGCTCCTCGAGGCGCTCGGTGCGGCCCGCGAGAAGGAGGCCGCCGAGAAGCTCGGCGGCTAGGGGCGGCCGGGGCGAAGGAGCCGCTGGCACGGTCGGACCGGCGTGCTAGATTCCCGGCCCCAATGCCGCGCCGCACAGACCTCAAGAAGATCATGCTCGTCGGGTCGGGGCCGATCGTCATCGGCCAGGCCTGCGAGTTCGACTACTCCGGGACCCAGGCCTGCAAGGCGCTGAAGGAGGAGGGGTACGAGATCGTGCTCCTCAACTCCAACCCGGCGACGATCATGACGGACCCCGGGTTCGCCGACCGCACCTACGTCGAGCCCATCACGCCGGAGGTCGCCGAGCAGATCATCGCGCGCGAGCGGCCCGACGCCTTGCTCCCGACGCTCGGCGGCCAGACCGCGCTCAACCTCGCGGTCGCGCTCGCGAAGCGCGGCGTGCTCGAGAAGTACGGCGTGAAGCTCATCGGCGCCCAGCTCGAGGCGATCGAGAAGGCCGAGGACCGCCAGCTCTTCAAGGACGCGATGAACCGCATCGGGGTCGCCATGCCCCGCTCCGGCTACGCCACCTCCTGGGAGGAGGCGAAGGCGATCGCGAAGGACATCGGCTTCCCGATCATCATCCGCCCGTCCTTCACCCTCGGCGGCGAGGGCGGCGGCGTCGCCTTCAACCTCGAGGAGTTCGAGCCCCTCGCGCGGCGCGCGCTCGCGCTCTCCCCCACCCACACGATCCTCTGCGAGGAGTCGATCATCGGGTGGAAGGAGTACGAGCTCGAGGTGATGCGCGACCGGCACGACAACGTCGTCATCATCTGCTCGATCGAGAACCTCGACCCGATGGGCGTCCACACGGGCGACTCGATCACCGTCGCGCCCGCGCAGACGCTGACCGACAAGGAATACCAGCTGATGCGGGACTCGGCGATCCGCATCATCCGCGAGATCGGCGTCGAGACCGGCGGCTGCAACATCCAGTACGGCGTCGACCCGAAGAACGGCCGGATGGTCGTCATCGAGATGAACCCGCGCGTGTCGCGCTCGTCCGCGCTCGCGTCGAAGGCCACCGGGTTCCCCATCGCGAAGATCGCCGCGCGCCTCGCCGTCGGCTACACGCTCGACGAGATCAAGAACGACATCACCCGCTACACCCCGGCCTCCTTCGAGCCGACGATCGACTACGTCGTCACGAAGGTCCCGCGCTTCGCCTTCGAGAAGTTCCGCGGCGCGAACGACACGCTCACCACGCAGATGAAGTCGGTCGGCGAGGTGATGGCCATCGGCCGCACCTTCCAGGAGAGCCTCCAGAAGGCGCTCCGCGGCCTCGAGATCGACCGGTCCGGCTTCGACTCGCCGCTCGGGAAGGCCCCCGGCGACGCCTACGCCACGCACGAGCTCGACCGCATCCGCGCCGAGGCCACCGTGCCGCGCGCCCACCGGCTCTTCTGGGTGGGCGAGGCGTTCCGGGCCGGGCTCTCGGTCGACGAGGTCTTCGCGCTCACCGCCATCGATCCCTGGTTCCTGCGGGAGATCGCCGACCTCGTCGCGAAGGAGGCCGAGCTCGCGAAGGGCGTGCCGCAGACGAAGGACGCCCTGCGCGAGGTGAAGCGCATGGGCTTCTCCGACAAGCGGCTCGCGAAGCTCGCCGGCAAGACCGAGCAGGAGGTCCGCGAGCTGCGCTGGAAGCTCGGCGTGCGGCCGGTCTTCAAGCGCGTCGACACCTGCGCCGCGGAGTTCGAGGCCTTCACCCCGTACCTCTACTCGACCTACGAGGAGGAGTGCGAGGCGGCCCCGACCGATCGCAAGAAGATCATGATCCTCGGCGGCGGCCCCAACCGCATCGGCCAGGGCATCGAGTTCGACTACTGCTGCGTCCACGCCTCCTTCGCCCTGCGCAAGGCCGGCTACGAGACGCTGATGGTGAACTGCAACCCGGAGACGGTCTCCACCGACTACGACACCTCCGACCGCCTCTACTTCGAGCCGCTCACGCTCGAGGACGTGCTCGAGGTCGTGCACGTCGAGAAGCCCGAGGGGCTGATCGTCCAGTACGGCGGCCAGACCCCGCTCAAGCTCGCCGTGCCGCTCCACGAGCTGGGCGTGCCGATCTGTGGCACCACGCCGGACGCCATCGACCGCGCCGAGGACCGCGAGCGCTTCGCCGAGCTCATCGTGAAGCTCGGGCTGCGCCAGCCGGAGAACGGCGTCGCCCGCAGCGCCGAGGAGGCCTTCAAGGTCGCCCACCGCATCGGGTACCCGGTCATGGTCCGCCCCTCCTACGTGCTCGGCGGCCGCGCCATGGAGGTCGTGTTCGACGACAAGGACCTCGAGACCTACCTGCGCGACGCCGTGCAGGCCTCGAACGAGCGGCCCGTGCTCATCGACCGGTTCCTGCGCGACGCGGCCGAGGTCGACGTGGACGTCGTGTCCGACGGCAAGAAGGTCGTGGTGGGCGGGGTCATGGAGCACATCGAGGAGGCCGGCATCCACTCCGGCGACTCGGCCTGCGCGCTCCCGCCGTTCTCGCTCCCGGCCGACGTCATCGCCCAGATCGAGCAGCAGGCGATCGCGATGGCGAAGGAGCTCGGGGTCGTCGGCCTCATGAACGTGCAGTTCGCCATCCAGGGCAGGGACGTCTACGTCCTCGAGGTGAACCCGCGCGCGAGCCGCACGGTGCCGTTCGTCGGCAAGGCGACCGGCCTGCCGCTCGCGCAGGCGGGCTCGCTCTGCATGGTGGGCAAGTCGCTCGAGGAGGCCGGCATCCGCGGGTCGGCGCACCCGAAGCACATCTCGGTGAAGGAGGCGGTCTTCCCGTTCACCCGCTTCCCGGGCGTCGACTCCATGCTCGGGCCGGAGATGCGCTCCACCGGCGAGGTCATGGGCATCGCCGCCCAGTTCGAGCAGGCCTTCTTCAAGGCGCAGAACGCGGCCGGCAACACGCTGCCGGCGGGCGGGGAGGGGAAGCGCGCCTTCCTGTCGGTGAAGGACTCCGACAAGCCGGCGGCCCTCGGAATCGGCCGGCGCCTGGTCGGGCTCGGCTTCGAGGTCCTCGCGACCGGCGGGACGGCGGCCTACCTGAAGGACCACGGGGTCCCGGCGGTGCCGGTCCGGAAGGTCCGCGAGGGCCGGCCGTCGAATCGTCGACCTCATCAAGGACGGCGACGTCCACCTCGTCTTCAACACCACGGCGGGGAAGCGCGAGGTCTCCGACAGCTTCTCGAATCCGCCGGGAGACGCTGATGAAGGGGCTGCCGTACTTCACGACCATGACCGGGGCTCGGGCCGCGGTCGGCGCGATGGAGGCGGCGAAGGGCGGCCGGACCGGCGTGTGCTCCCTGCAGGAGTATCACGCGCCCGGACGTTGACAGGGCGTCCCGTACGCTTTACTGAAGGCGACAGCAGCGGCCGTTCCGGGTTCCCCGGACCGGCCGCTCACTTTCAGCGCCTCACCAATCACAAGGCCGGTAACCGATGTCCGATCGCGTCCCGATGACGAAGAAGCGGGCTCTCCCGCCTGAAGGAAGAGCTCAAGCGGCTCAAGGCCGTGGAGCGCCCCAAGAATCGTGAAGGAGATCGCCGAGGCGCGCTCCCACGGGGACCTCTCCGAGAACGCCGAGTACCACGCGGCGAAGGAGAAGCAGTCCCACGTCGAGGGCCGCATCCTCCAGGTCGAGCACTCGATCGCCTCGGCCGAGGTCATCGACGTGACGAAGGTCGCCGGCGACCGCGTCGTGTTCGGCGCCACGGTCGAGCTCGAGGACACCGACTCGGGCGACGAGGTCACCTACCGCATCGTGGGGGAGATCGAGGCCGACCTGAAGCTCGGCCGCATCTCGGTCACGAGCCCGATCGCACGGGCGCTCATCGGCCGCGAGGAGGGCGACGCGGTGACCGTGCGCACCCCCGGCGGGCAGCGGGAGTACGCGATCAAGTCCATCGCGTTCGTCGAGGACGAGGTCGCAGAGTCGGAGTGAGCCGGTAGGATCCCGGCGTGGTGCGTCGTGGAAGCTGCACCGAATCCAGCCGGTGAGAGTCCGGTCCGGGTAATCGCCGGAGAGCCCGGAAGCAGGCACCAGCTTGTCCGGGAGACCGGGCATGCCGAGCGGTGCGTCGAAAGCCTCACGTACGGAGGAAGCGAAGCGGCGGGCCGCAACAAGGTGAACGCTTCAGCCTCGACAAATCCTCAGCCGAAAGGTGTTCGGGAGCGCCGAGCCGGTCATGCCACGGCGAAGGCGATGCACAGCGTCCTTGGTCCGGAACGGACGCTGGGGCTCCCCGGGGTAGGGGCGGCGGCACGTCGCGAAGGATCGGTGTGGAACACGAGAGACCCTCGCCGGCAGCCCGCGTCGGGCAGAGACCGAGCGCATAAGACGGGAGTCGAAAGCGCGAGGAGCCGGAAGGGAGTCCGAGGGGCCCGTAGTACCGGTGAGGCGCGGGATAACCGCGCGGAGGGAAGGGGCCCTGCTTTGGTCGCGTCGGCACTGGGGGTAAGCGCGAGGGCATGGCCGTGAGGCCCAACACCCCCATCGACAAAGTGCGAGAACTCCAGCGCCGGCTTTACGTGGCCGCCAAGCGGAGCAGCACGCGGCGCTTTCACGCATTGTACGACCGGATCTGCAGGGGTGACGTCCTGCGGGAAGCGTGGAAGCGGGTGCGCAGCAACGGAGGCGCGGCAGGGGTGGACGGCGAGTCCATCCGGGCCATCGAGGAGAGCGGAGTCGAGGCGTTCCTCGAAGGGATCCAGGCCGATCTCCTGGCAGGCGAATACCGCCCCCTCCCGGTGAGGCGGCGGTACATCCCGAAGGCAGACGGAAAGCAGCGGCCGCTCGGGATCCCGACGGTGCGGGATCGCGTGGCGCAGATGGCTGCGAAGTTGGTGCTCGAGCCGATCTTCGAGGCCGACTTCCTGTCGTCGAGCTACGGGTTCCGGCCGAAGCGGAGCGCGACGCAGGCGCTGGAGGCCATCCGCGAGGCTGGCAACCAGGGTCACAACTTCGTGCTCGACGCCGACATCAAGGCGTACTTCGACAGCATCGACCAGCAGAAGCTGATGGCGATGGTGGCGGAGCGGATCTCGGACCGCAGGGTGCTGAAGCTCCTGCGGAAGTGGCTGGAGGCCGGGGTGATGGAGGAGGGCACGGTGAGAAACCCCGTGGCGGGAACGCCACAGGGTGGAGTGATCTCGCCGCTGCTCGCCAACGTCTACCTGCACGAGCTCGACCGGATCTGGGCGCAGAGGTGCAAGCACCTCGGCGTCCTGGTGCGGTACGCCGACGACTTCGTCGTGATGTGTGGGACGGAGTCGAAGGTGAACGAGGCGAGGCGGCGCGTCGAGCTCATCATGGCGCGCCTCGGCCTGACGCTGCACCCGGAGAAGACGCGGATCGTCGATCTGAGGCGAGGAAAGGAAGGCTTCACCTTCCTCGGGTGCGTGAACCGGAAGCGGCGCAGCATCCAGCGGCGCCCCGACCGGCACTACATGCACCGCTGGCCCTCACCGAAGGCGATGACCCGCGTCCGCGAGCGCGTCCACGAGCTGACGGACGTGCGCAGGAGCGGGGCGAAGGACGTGAAGGAGGTCATCGCGTCCGTGAACCCCGTCATCCGGGGCTGGGCCAACTACTTCCGGACCGGAACAGCGGATCGGGAGTTCAACCGCGTCGACTGGTACGTGCACGAACGGATCACGCGCTGGCTCCATCGGCGCGGTGGTCAGCGGACTCGCTATCAGTACGAGGCTTGGCCCTTCGAACGTCTCTTCGAGCTTGGCCTGCACCGCTGCATGGGCCGCGTCCGCTACCCCGCGCAAGCTGCCGCGCGAAGACCATCGTTAAGCCGTGTGCGGGAAACCCGCACGCACGGTTTGAAAGGAGGCCCTGGAACCAGGCTGGCCTAACGGCCGGTACTGCGCCAGGATCGACCAATGCCGCCACCCACCCCGCCCAGCGCCTCGCCCGCGGCGGCCGCCGCCGCGGTGCTCGAGGGCGTGGTCCGCCCGCTGCGCTTCGCGGTGAAGGACAACTTCGCCGGGCTGGCGCGCCTGAAGGGCTTCGGGAAGCTGCTCGGCGACGCGGTCGTCCGCGCGCGCGCCGCCGGGGCGCCCGACTCCGCGGCCCTGCGCCGGCTCGCGGCGGAGGCCGAGGGGTTCGAGGCCTTGCCCCTCGACGGTCAGAGGCGCTCCCTCGCCACGATCGCCGGCGCACTCGCCGCGCTCATCCCGGTCCCACCGGAGGTCCAGGCGGTGGCGAGGGCGGGCCGGATCGAGGCGAAGGAGCCCGTTCCCGGCTCGTTCCCTTCCTCCACCGCTCAGGCTGAGCGTAGGCCCGACCCGCGCAGCGGGGTCGGGCCGGAGTCGAAGCCCGCCCCGGAGTCGAAGCCCACCCCGGAGCCGGAGCTGCCCGCCAGGCCCGACGCCCCCTTCAGCCCCCTCCCGGACCCCGCGGACCCGAAGGAGCGCGCCGCCCGCCGCCGCGCCCTCTCGGTCACGCTCGACACGCTGAGGTTCCACCAGGCCACCCGCGGGAACCTCGAGGACCGCGGGCGACGCACGGTGGCCGACGCGCTCGAGTTCTGGCCGCGCGCCTACCAGGACCGCACGCACGTGCGCCGGGTCGCCGACCTGAAGCCGGGCGACGAGGGCATCGTCCACCTCACCGTGCGGGGCTCCCGCACGCAGCGCATGCGGAACGGGCGCCCGCTCCTCGAGGTCACCGCGACCGACGCCTCCGGCGCGCTGAAGCTCGTCTTCTTCAACCCGCCCACCTGGCGGCTGAAGCAGTTCGCGGCCGGCGACGTGCTCCTCGCGTGGGGCAAGGTCACCGAGGGCTTCGGCGGCAGGAAGCAGATGTCCCAGCCGGAGATCGAGAAGGTCCAGGCCGGCGACTCGGCGAGCTTCGGCCGCATCGTGCCCATCTACCCCGGGCCCGCCGACTACCAGCACCCCGCGCTGCGGCGGATGATGAAGCGGCTCGTCGACGAGTTCGCGCCCGCGCTCGTGGACGACCTCCCGCCCGAGCTCCGCGCGAAGCGCGGCCTGCCGGGCCGCGGGCTCGCCGTGAAGGAGGCCCACTTCCCGTCGCCCGGCACGGACCCCCTCGCCGCCGCCGCCCGGGCGACGCCGGGTTTCCGGCGGCTCGCCTACGAGGAGTCTTCTTCCTGCAGCTCGCGCTCGGGCTGCGCCGCCAGGGCGTCCGCGCGGAGGCCGGGATCGCCTTCGAGGCCGGCCCGGAGGCGCTCGGGCGCGCCACCGCGCGCCTGCCGTTCGAGCTCACCCGCGCCCAGCGCCGCGTCCTCGGGGAGATCGCGAAGGACATGGGCCGGCGGGAGCCCATGAACCGGCTGCTCCAGGGCGACGTCGGCAGCGGCAAGACCGCGGTCGCCTTCGCCGCGATGATGCTCGCGGTTCGGTCCGGCTGGCAGGCGGCGCTCATGGTGCCCACCGAGATCCTGGCCGAGCAGCACGCCCGGACGCTCGCCCGCTGGCTCGAGGGCACCGGCGTGCAGATCGCGCTCGTCGGGGCCTCCGCCCGCGGCAAGGGCCAGAAGGAGGCCCGGGCCGCGGTCGCCGACGGGCGCGCCCGCATCGCGGTCGGCACCCACGCGCTCCTCGAGGACGTCGTCGGCTTCGAGAAGCTCGGCATCGTGGTCGTCGACGAGCAGCACCGCTTCGGCGTGCTGCAGCGCGCGCGGCTCATCTCGAAGGGGAAGCGGCCCGACGTCCTCGTGATGACCGCGACCCCCATCCCCCGCACGCTCGCGCTCGCGTTCTACGGCGACCTCGACCAGTCCAAGATCGACGAGCTGCCCCCGGGGCGCACGCCGGTCGAGACGCGGCTCTTCCCGGACGGCCAGCGGCGGATGGCGCTCGAGGTCGCGAGGAAGGAGCTCGCCGCCGGCCGGCAGGTCTACGTCGTCTACCCGCTCGTCGAGGAGTCGGAGAAGAGCGACCTCGCCGACGCGACCAGCGGCGCCGAGGCACTCCGCCGGGCGTTCCCGGGCGTCGAGGTGGGGCTCCTCCACGGGCGCATGAAGGCCGACGAGAAGCAGGCGGTGATGGACCGCTTCCGGGCGGGCCAGACGAGGCTCCTCGTCGCGACGACGGTCATCGAGGTCGGCGTCGACGTGCCGAACGCGAGCGTGATGATCGTGGAGCACGCCGAGCGCTTCGGGCTCTCGCAGCTGCACCAGCTGCGCGGCCGGGTGGGGCGCGGCGCCGCGAAGAGCTTCTGCCTGCTCGTGGCGAAGAAGGCGGGGCAGGAGGCGCGCGAGCGCCTGAAGGCCATGGAGCGCACCCAGGACGGCTTCGAGATCGCCCGGGTGGACCTCCAGATCCGCGGCCACGGCGAGCTCCTCGGCACGCGGCAGTCCGGCCAGCCCATCCTCGACGTCGCCGACCTGTACCGCGACGAGGCGATCCTGGAGGAGGCGCGCGAGGACGCGTTCGGGCTCCTGGAGGCCGACCCGCGGCTCGAGGCCCCCGGGCATCGCGCCGCACGGGAGGCGGTGGAGACCCGCTGGAAGGAGCGGCTCTCGCTCGCGCAGGTCGGGTAAGATCCCGGCGTGAGCGAGGCGCTCGCACGGGAGCTGGGGGCGAAGGGGATCCGCGACCCCGCGGTCCTCCGGGCCATGGCCGAGGTCCCGCGCGAGCGGTTCGTGCCCGGCCGGCTGCGCGGCGAAGCCGACCTCGACCGGCCGCTCCCCATCGGCCTCGGCCAGACCATCTCCCAGCCGTTCGTCGTCGCGTACATGACCGAGCAGCTCGGCCTCACGGGGCTGGAGCGGGTGCTCGAGGTGGGCACGGGGTCCGGCTACCAGACCGCGGTGCTCGCGCGCCTCGCCGCGCGCGTCTGGTCGGTGGAACGGCTCGGGCCGCTCGCGGAGCGGGCGCGGGCGCTGCTCCTCGAGGAGCTCCACCTCGCCAACGTCGAGCTCGCCGAGGGCGACGGCGCACGCGGCTGGCCGGAGGCGGCGCCCTTCGACCGCATCCTCGTCACCGCCGCGGCCACCGCGGTGCCCGCGGCCCTCGAGGCCCAGCTCGCGCCGGGGGGCCGGATGCTCCTCCCCGTCGGCCCGGACGAGGGCTCGCAGGTGCTCCGGCGGGTGGACCGCGCCGCCGACGGGACGCTCACCTCCACCGACCTCCTGGCCGTCCGGTTCGTGCCCCTTCTGTAGCAGCGCGCGCGGAAGCGGTAGAGTGGCCCCGATGATCGTCTGCCCCCTCTGCGAGAACCAGCAGCCCGCGGGCGACGCGTGCGACGTCTGCGGTCGCCCGTTCCCGGCGGACGTGGCGGTGCCGGTGCCGGTGGCGCCTGCCGAGGGGCTCGAGGCGACGCGCTTCGAGGCGGTCGCCGTGACCGTCGGCGTCCTCCCGGAGCTCGAGCCGACCCATCACCAGGCGGCGCTCGAGATCGCGGAGCGGGTGCCGGACCTCGAGCCCACGCTCGCGGCGCCGATCCCGGACGTGCCCGGGGACGGCGTGCCGGACCTCGAGCCGACCTCCGAGGCGATCCCGGGCGACGCCCCGACCCCGTTCCCCGTCGCGATCACGTGCCGCTACTGCCGGAATCCGGCGCACCCGGGCGAGCGCCTCTGCGCCCACTGCGGCATGCGACTTCCGGTCGCGGCTTCGGCGCCCGCGCCGGGCGCGATCGATCCCGACGCGGCCCGCCTCTGCGGTTGCGGCAACCCGATCCGCGGCCCGGTCTGCCCGGCCTGCGGCGCCCGGGCGGTGTGACCTCCTGGCATGGCCCGGGAGGAGTGCGCGAAGCTTGAAAAGCAGGGCCGGTGGCGGCATCCTGCTCGACCCTCATGAAGACCTTCAACGAGCCCGAGGTGTTCGCGCGCGTCAAGCGGCTGCCCCTCTACGTCTTCACGATCACCGACAAGCTGCGCGACGAGGCCATCGCGCGCGGCGTCGACGTCGTGGACTTCTCGATGGGCAACCCCGACGGCGCGACGCCCGCCCGCGTGGTCGAGCGGCTCCGGACCGCCGCCGCGGAGCCCCGGCTCCACCGCTACCTCAACCCCCGCGGCCTGCCGGAGCTGCGCCAGGCCGCCGCCCGCTGGTGGAGGCGGCGGTACGGCGTCGAGCTCGATCCGGACCGCGAGGTCCTCGCCACCATCGGCTCGAAGGAGGGCATCGGGCACGCCATCATCGCGCTGCTCGGCGAGGGCGAGGCCATCCTGGCGCCGTCGCCGACGTACCCGATCCACGCCTACGCCGCCGTCATCGGCGACGCGGAGACCATCCCGGTGAAGGTCGGCGCCGGCGTCGACTTCTTCGAGTCGCTCGTCGAGGCGACCGAGAAGTCCGAGCGGCGCCCGCGCGGCCTCGTCGTGAACTTCCCCGGCAACCCCACCGCCGCGGTCGCCACCCCGGAGCTCTTCGAGAAGATCGTCCGCTTCGCCGAGGCGCGGGACCTCTTCATCGTCTCCGACCTCGCCTACTCGGACCTCGTGTTCGAGGGCCGGGCGCCGGCGATGCTGGCCATCCCGGGCGCGCGCGAGCGGACCCTCGAGTTCATGTCGCTCTCGAAGAGCTACAACATGCCCGGCTGGCGGGTCGGCTTCGCCGCCGGCGCGCCGGCGCTCGTCGCCGCGGCCGCCCGGGTGAAGAGCTGACCTCGACTACGGGCTCTTCGGCGCGATCCAGCTGGCGGCGGTGACCGCGCTCGACGAGTGCGACGACGACGTCGCCGCGATCCGCGAGAAGTACCGCCGCCGCCGGGACGCGCTCGTCCGGCACTTCGGCGCGGCCGGGTGGGCGGTGCCGCCGCCGGCGGCCTCGATGTTCGCGTGGGCGCCGATCCCGGACGCGTTCCGGCACCTCGGCTCGCTCGAGTTCGCGAAGCGGCTCATCGACGAGGCCGGCGTCTGCGTGGCCCCGGGGATCGGCTTCGGCCAGGCCGGCGACGGGCACGTGCGGCTCGCGCTGCTCGTGGACGAGCCGCGGATCGTGCTCGCCGCCGAGCGCATCGCGGCGTTCCTGAAGAAGGGGCCGGGGCGCGGATGAGCGCGGCCCCGTACACGGCCTGGTTCCGCTGCGCCGAGGGCTGCGACTTCAGGGCCGGGCTCGACGAGGTCGTCTACCGCTGCCCGCGCTGCGACGGGCTCCTCGAGGTGGCGCACGACCTGGAGGCGCTCCGCGGCCGGTCCGCGGCGGAGTGGAAGGCGCTCTTCGAGGCCCGCTACCGGGCCGGCCCGGGCGTCCTCGCCTCGGGCGTGTGGGGCAAGAAGGAGTGGGTGCACCCCGGCCTCGACGAGGCGCACGTCGTCTCGATGGCCGAGGGCGCGACGCCGCTCCTCTCCGTCGATCGCTACGCCCGGGAGCTCGGCCTCTCGAAGGTGCTCGTGAAGGAGTGCGGCGTCTCCCACACCGGGTCCTTCAAGGACCTCGGCATGACGGTGCTCGTGTCGGCCGTGAAGGGGATGCGCGCGCAGGGCACCCGCCTCCGCGCCGTGGCCTGCGCCTCGACCGGCGACACCTCGGCGGCGCTCGCCTCCTACTGCGCCGCCGCCGACATCCCCTGCGTGGTGCTGCTCCCGCGCGGGAAGATCTCGACCGCCCAGCTCGTGCAGCCCATCGCGAACGGCGCGCTCGTCCTCGAGCTCGACACCGACTTCGACGGCTGCATGAACGTCGTGAAGGAGCTCGCCGCCTCCGGCGACGTCTACCTCGCGAACTCGATGAACTCCCTGCGCATCGAGGGGCAGAAGACCGCCTCGCTCGAGGTCGCGCAGCAGCTCGGCTGGGAGAGCCCGGACTGGGTGGTGATCCCGGGCGGCAACCTCGGCAACGCGAGCGCGGTGGCGAAGGGCTTCCTCATGCTCCGCGACCTCGGGCTCGTGGCGCGGCTGCCGCGGCTCCTCGTGGCGCAGGCCCAGGCGGCGAACCCGCTCTTCCTCGCGTACGAGGGCCGGGGCGCGCGCCGGGTGTCCGAGCTCGAGGTGAAGGCCGTGCCGGCGCGGTCCACGCTCGCCTCGGCCATCCAGATCGGCGCGCCGGTCTCGGCCCGCCGGGCGCTGCGGGCCCTCGAGGCGCTCGACGGGGTGGTGGAGCAGGCGAGCGAGCAGGAGCTCGCCGACGCCGCCGCCCGGGCCGATCGGGCGGGGCTCTTCACCTGCCCGCACACCGCCGTCGCGCTCGCCGCGCTCGAGAAGCTCGCCTCCCGGGGCGTCGTCCGGCCGGACGAGCGGGTGGTGGTGCTCTCGACCGCCCACGGGCTCAAGTTCGCCGACTTCAAGGTCGGCTACCACGACGGCACGCTGCCCGGGATCGGCTCCCGGCACCGGAACCCGGGCGTCCGCGTGGGCGCCACCCTGGGGGCGGTGGAGGACGCGATTGCCGCCCGCTTCGGAAGGTCGTAGAACGCCCGGCCATGGCAGAGACCGCAACAGCCCCCGCCGCCGACCGGGCCGCCCTCGAGGCGGAGCACGCCGCGCTCGCCGCGCGCCTGGAGGCCCGCACCTCGATCCTCGAGGTGCGGCGCGGCTCGGTCGCGCTCTTCGTGGGGCTGCTCGGCGTCGGCCTCACCGGCAAGCTGTCCTGGGATCGCTGGGGCATCTGGAAGCCCGGCGAGGTGAGGCCCGAGAAGCAGGTCGGCCCGCCGCTCCACATCTGGCTCGCCGCCCTCGTCACCATCGGCGTGCTCCTCTACGCGATCCGGTACTACCGCCGGGCGAAGCGCCTCCTCGAGGAGGAGGACGCGCTCTTCGCCCGCTTCCGGGAGGTCCGGGCCGCGCTGGGGTACGACGCGTGAGGCGCCGGGGCCGCTTCGTCGTCCTCGAGGGGCTGGACGGGGCGGGGACCACCACGCAGTCGCGCCTGCTCGGCGAGCGGCTCCGCGCCGACGGCCGGCGGGTCCACGTCACGGCCGAGCCGTCCGGCGGGCCGGTCGGCGCGCTCGTGCGCCAGGTGCTCACCCACCGCGTGGCGGGCCCCGGCGGCGGCGTCGATCCGGCGGCGATGGCGCTCCTGTTCGCGGCGGACCGCCTCGACCACGTGAGCGCCGAGATCGCGCCGCGGGTCCTGAAGGGCGTGGACGTCGTCTCCGACCGGTTCACGCTCTCGTCGCTCGCCTACCAGGGCGTCACGACGGACGACATGGGCTGGGTGGAGGTCGTGAACGCGCGCGCCGCGCTGCCGGACGTCACGATCTTCCTCGAGGTGCGCCCCGCCGTCGCCTTCGCGCGCCGCAAGGCCGCGTCCGACGCGCCGGAGCTGTACGAGGTCTCGGCCTTCCAGCGGAAGGTCGCGAAGAGCTACGCGCGAGCGCTCGAGCGCATCCAGGCGTCCGGCCAGCACGTGGTGGTCCTCGACGGCGAGCGGCCGGTCGAGGAGGTCGCCCGCGCCGTCCACCGCGCGGTGCTCGAGCTCGACCGCAGGAGCTGACCGTGGCCGCGCCGACCGCCGCGCTCGTCGTCGTCGGGAACGAGGTCCTCTCGGCGAAGACCGTGGACGAGAACGGCCCCTGGGCGGCCCGCCGGCTGCGCGAGCTCGGGGTGCGGCTCCGCGCGATCGCCACGGTGGCGGACCGGGTGGACGACGTCGTCGAGGCCGTGGCGCGCGAGGCGCGCCGGTCGACGTGGGTCTTCACCTCGGGCGGCATCGGCCCGACGCACGACGACGTGACCATCCGGGCGGTGGGGCTCGCCTTCGGCCGCCCGCTCGAGCGCAGCGCGCGCATCGTCGAGGTCATCCGCGGGCACCACCTGCGCCGGTACGGGCGGGAGCCGCACGAGGCCTCGCTCCGGATGGCCGACGTGCCGGTCGGCACCGTGCTCGAGGGCGACGCCGACTTCTCGACGATGCGGCTCGAGAACGTCTTCATGCTCGCCGGCGTGCCGCGCTTCTTCCGCTGGCAGTTCGAGAAGGTGGCGCACCTCCTCGGCGGCGTGCCGCTCCACCTCGGGCAGCTCTTCCTCTCGATCGGGGAGGACCCCATCGCCGACGCGATGGCCCGCATCGCCGACGAGCACCCCGACGTGGACATCGGCAGCTACCCGCGCTTCGAGGACGACGCCGAGTACCGGGTGAAGCTCACCGTCGAGGGCGAGGATCCGGCGCGGGTGCGCGCGGTGATGGCGGCGCTCCGGGCCGCGCTGCCCGAGGGGGCGCTCCTGCGCGAGGAGTAGCCGGGGCGGCGGCGCGCGGACCTTCCCTTCCGCCCGGTCTGACGGCAAGATGCCGCGCACTCCAGGACCGGAAAGGGAGCCTCGATGGCCCGCATCGACCCGCACTCGTACTTCGACGACGCCCAGCCCCGCAGCCGCCACTGGAACCTGAAGCTGCGGGTCGACTTCGCGCACCGGGTCCTCTCCGGCACGGCCGAGCTCCGCTTCACGGCGCCCGCCGGCGGGGTCCTCGACCTCGACACGAAGGGGCTCTCCGTCCGGGCGGTCACCGGGCTCGACGGCACCACGCCGATCCCGCACGAGCTCGGCGCCGAGGAGCCGATCCTCGGCCGGCGGCTCCGGCTCACGCTGCCGCCGGGCACGCTCGGCGTGGTGGTGCGCTACGAGACGAGCCCCGACGCGCTCGGGCTCCAGTGGCTCTCCCCGGAGCAGACCGAGGGGAAGACCCACCCGTTCCTCTTCAGCCAGTGCCAGGCGATCCACGCCCGCACGCTCGTGCCCTGCCAGGACTGCGCGGTCGCCCGCGTCACCTACGACGCCGAGATCACCGTCCCCGCGGCGCTCACGGCGGTCATGAGCGCGGGGCCGGCGGGTGAGGGCGTGCACGGGCCCGGCTGGCGCACCTTCCGCTTCCGGATGCCGCAGGCGATCCCGAGCTACCTGCTCGCGCTCGCGGTCGGCGAGCTCGAGGGGCGCGACCTTTCGCCCCGCGCCCGGGTCTGGGCGGAGCCGGCCACCGTCGAGAAGGCCGCCTGGGAGTTCGCCGACACCGAGACGTTCATCCAGAAGGCGGAGGCGCTCTTCGGCCCGTACGACTGGGACCGCTACGACATGCTGGTGCTCCCGCCGTCGTTCCCGTACGGCGGCATGGAGAACCCCCGCATGACGTTCCTCACGCCGACCCTGCTCGCGGGCGACCGCAGCCTCGTCGACGTGGTGGCCCACGAGCTCGCCCACAGCTGGACCGGCAACCTCGTCACGAACGCGACCGCCGAGCACTTCTGGCTGAACGAGGGCTGGACCGTCTTCGCCGAGCGCCGGATCCTCCGGGCGATCCGCGGCGAGGAGGCGGCCTCCATCGCCTGGGCGGTGGGCCAGCGGGATCTCGACGAGTCCCTCGCGCGCTTCCACGACCAGCCGGACCTCACGAAGCTCCGCACCCACCTCGCGGGCATCGATCCGGACGACGCCTTCTCGAGCATCCCCTACGAGAAGGGCGCGCGGTTCCTCGTCGCGATCGAGCGCGCGGTGGGCGAGGCCCGCTTCGACGGCTTCATCCGCGCCTACCTGAAGCAGTTCCGGTTCCAGAGCATCACGACGGAGGCCTTCTGCGCCTTCGTCGAGCAGGAGCTGCCCGGGGCGCTCGCGAAGGTGAACGCCGGCGCCTGGCTCGACGCCCCCGGCACGCCGGCCGACGCGCCGCGCTTCGTCTCGCCGCGGCTCGAGGCCCTCACCGCGCTCGCCGCCGGCTGGAAGGCCGGGCAGCGTCCGGTCCCGGCCGAGGTGGCGGGCTGGCACCCGACGGAGCTCCTCGTCTACCTGCAGAAGCTGCCGCAGGACCTCACGCACGAGGAGTGCGCCTGGCTCGACGCGAACCTCCGGCTCACCGACCGCGGCAACCACGAGATCCTCGTCGCGTGGCTCTGCCTCGCGGCGGCCGCGGGCTACCCGGGCGTGTTCCCTCGCATCCGCGAGGTGCTGTCGCGGGTGGGCCGGATGAAGTACGTCCGCCCGCTCTACCAGGCGCTCGGGAAGTCCGAGGCGGGCCGGGGGGTCGCCCGCGAGCTCTTCGAGAAGGTGGCGCCGACCTACCACGCGCTCACGCGCCGGGTGGCGGAGGGCGTGATCCAGAAGTACCCGGAGCAGGGCCGCTCCACCCGAGCGTAGCCGCCGCGCTGCGCGCCGACGAGGGTCAGGCCACCGCGACCCGCAGCCGCTGGCGGAGGAGGAAGTGCTTCTCCCCCGCGGCGAACGCGAGGAGCGCGCGCGCCTCGTCGCTCCGGCGCGCCTCGTCCACCAGGCCCTCCCGGTCGACCGGGGCGCCCGGGTCGCGCAAGAGGAGCGTCAGCGCGGTCGGGACGTCGCCGCAGAGGACGAGCCCGGCGCGGTTGGCGGTCGCGGCGGCCGCGACCCGGAACGCCGCCAGGTCGTGCTCGCCCCGCTCGGCGGCGAGCGCCCGCGCCGGCGCCTCGATGGCCTTCCTGGCCTTGCCGCGCAGCGCCTTCGCGACCCGCCGCTGCAGCTCCGGGGGCGGCGCGGCGGCCCCCTTCCAGCCGGGGACGACGAGCGCCACCACCGCGGCGAGGCCCTCGAGGAGGACCGGGCCGGGGAGGGCGTCGAGGAGGCCGGTGCGGCCCCGCAGGCGCGCGGCGGCGCGCCCGAGCAGGAACCGCTGCTCGCGGAGCGGCACGCCGCGGCCCAGCCCGTCGCCGACGAGCACGGCGTGCGGCGCGCCCGGCTCGACGCGGACGACGCAGCGCGAGGCAGGGTAGAGCGCGTGCGCGGGCGCGTCGAGCGCGGCGCAGAGCTCCTCGAGCACCGGGCGGAACGGGTGGTCGTCGCGGGCGGCCGGGCCCCGCTCGGCGGGGCTCGGCGCGAGGACCTCCGCGAGCGCGTCCCCGGCCACCGCGAGGAGCGCGGCGAGCGTGTCGGGCTCGCGCGGATCCCGCAGCAGGTCCCAGTCGTCGGGCGAGAGGGCCGGTGGCGGGCGCAGGGCCTGCCGGTCGCCCTCCTCAAGGAGCTGCGCGGCCGCGGGGCCGGGGGAGGGCGCACCCAGGAAGCGCAGCACCGTCGCGCAGACGTAGGCGCGGTCGTGGGCGCGCATGCGCTCGAAGAGGCGGCAGAGCGCCTGCCAGCTCTCGACGCGGAACGGGTCGCGCGCGAGCAGCGCCTGGTGCTCCTCGACCGCGGCGCCCGGGCTGAGCTCCTGCAGCTGCTCCGCGAGGAGCGCCCGCGCCTCGTCGCGGCCGGGGTCGACGGCGAGCACGGCGCGGAGCTGCTCGACGGCGCGCGGGCCGGCCTGGAGCGGCCCGGCGAGGAGGCGGGCCGCCTCGAGGTGGGCCTCGGCCGCGATGCCGGGCGCGGGGGCGCGGCGGGCGGCCTCGGCGAGCGCCTCGGCCACGGCGGCCGGGTCGCCGCGCTCGGCCTCGAAGCGGGCGAGCCGCCGGAACGCGCCGGTGTTGCCGGGGTCGAGGTCGAGGGCCCGCCGCAGCGCCTCGAGCGCCGCGTCGGGGCGGCCCCGCCGCTCCTCCACCTCGGCGAGGTGCGCGAGGCGCTCGGCCTGCAGGAGCCGGTCGCCGGTGGGGACCTCGGCGAGCCGCCGCAGGTAGCCCAGGGCCTCCTCCTCGGCGCCGGCCTGGAGGTGCGCCCGCGCGGCGCGCTCCAGGGCGACGGCGTCGTCCGGCGCGAGCTCCGCCGCGGCCTCGAGGTGGGGCAGGGCGCGGGCAGGCTCGAGCCCGGCCCTCGTGGCGAGCTCGGCCGCGCGCAGGTGCAGCGCGGCGCGGCGCGCCGGGTCGGCCTGCGCGGCGGCGGCCACCTCGACCTCCGCGAAGGCGTCGGCCGGCCGATCGGCCTCGGCGAGGAGGCGCGCCTTCAGCTCGTGGGCCTCGGGGTGGGCGGGCTCGAGGGCGAGGACCTCCCCGACGGCCGCCAGCGCCCGCTCGCGCTCCTCCGGTCCGGCGGCGCCCAGCCGGGCGGCGGCCAGCCACGCCTCGACCTTGGCGGCCTGGTCGGAGGCCTCGCGCGCCTTCGCGGCGTGCGCCTCCGCGAGGGCCTCGGCCGAGAGGCCGGCCTCGATCGCCTCGAGCCGGGCCTTCGCCACCGGATCCTCCGGGCGGCGCTCGAGCGCGTGGCGGTAGTCGTCCGCGGCCGCGGTCCGCACGCCCAGGCGGTGCTCCGCGAGCGCGCCGGCCTCGAGCCAGGCCGCGGCCGCGAGGCCGGGGTCCCGCAGGGCGGCGGCCTCGGCGTGGAGCGAACCGCGCACGGCGGGCCAGTCGGCGCTGCGGACGAGGTGGGCGCGCAGGGCGCGCAGGGCGGGGAGGTTCGAGGGCACGGCCTCCACCGCCGCCCGGAGGTCCGCGAACGCGCGCTCGGGCTGGCCGGCGGCGTCGCGCGCCTCGCCGGCGCGGAGCCAGAGATTGCTGCGGGCGGCCGGGTCCACGGCGTCGCCGGCGAGGCGCTCGCAGAAGACCGCCCGCGCGGCGTGGTCGCCCGCCGCCTCGAGCGCCCGCGCGGCGTGCGGGGCGAGGAGCGCGCTCGCCGGTGCATTCCGCCCCGCGACCTCGAGCGCCCGGCGCCGGGCCCCGTCGCGCAGGTCGGGGACCGCGGCCGCCTGGAGCGCGGCGGCGACCTCCGCGCTCGCCGCGGCGCCCGCGAGCGCGCCGCGGGCGCGGGCGCGCTCGGCGGCCTCGGGCGCGAGCCGCAGGCGCAGGAGGAGCACCGACGGATCGCCGGGGAGCACCTCGTCGAGCGCGTCCACGAGGCCGAGCGCGCCCCTCAGGTCGCCCACCCGGTCGGCGCGCAGGCGCGCGAGCCTCAGCAGCCGCTCGCCGCGCGCGGGCGCGTCCTCGTCGGTGAGCGCCTCGTTCCGCAGGCGCTCGAGCTCCTCGGTGCGCCCGGTCTCCGCGTAGAGCCGGTCGAGGGCCCGGACCGAGGGCGGGTGGCCGGGCACGAACCGCAGGGCCTCCTCGTAGGCGGCCACCGCGCGGGGCCGGTCCCAGGTCTTCTCCTCGTGGACGCGGCCGATTCTCGTCGAAGACCGCGGCCGCGACCTCGGGGGGCGACCGGAGCGCCCGCTCGCGCAGGAGCGCGACGAGGGCCTCGTTCTCGCTGCGCTCCCGGAAGAGCCGCTCGAGCGCGCGCTCGGCGGGGGCGAGCCCGGGATCCTTCTCGAGGGCCTCGCGGTAGGCGACCGCGGCCTCCTCGGGCCGGTCGAGGCGCCGCTCGAGGAACTCGCCCGCGCGCAGGAGGAGCTCCGCGCCCGCGGGGCCGTCCGCGTCCCGCGCCTCCTGGCGGAACATGGCCGCGAGCTGCTCCCAGCGGCCGGCGCGGGCGTGCAGGCGCCCGAGGGCGCGCACGGCCGGGAGGTGGCCGGGCGTGTGCTCGAGGACGGCCTCCCACGCCGCGCGGGTGCGGGCGGCGTCGTCCCCGTGCGACTCGACGAGCTCGGCGCGGCGCACGAGCCGCGCGAGCCCCCAGGCCTTCCCGCGGTCGGGGGCGAACGGGGCGGCGAGGTCGTCCTCGACGTGCGCGAGGAGCTCGCCGTAGCGCCCGAGCTTCTCGAGGAGCCGCTCGAGCGCCTCGCGCGCCACGGTGAGGCCCGGGTCCAGGGCCAGCGCCTCGCGGTACCGCTCGGCGGCGACCTCGGGCCTCCCGAGCCGCTCCTCGTGCACCTCGCCCGCGCGGAAGAGCCGCTGCGCCCGCTCCCGGTCGTCGCGGGCGGCGGCCGCCTCGCCCTCGAACGCCTTCGCGAGCCCCTCGGCGTCGCCCATCCGGGCGCAGAGCCGGCCCAGCGCGGAGAGCGCGGCGCGATGGCCCGGGTCGAGCGCGAGCACCGCCTGGCAGGCCTCGACGGCCTGGTCGGGCCGGTCGAGCTCGAGCTCCTCGATCTCGGCGCGCCGGAGGAGGGCGCCCACCGCCTCGGCGCGGTGCTGGGGCCCGTCGAGGCCGGCGTGGGCCGCGGCGACGTCCACGAGCGCCGCGGACGCCTCGTTCCAGCGGCCGTCCTTCTCGAGGACCCGGGCGAGCCCGGCGAGGAGCTTCAGATCGCCCGGCGCCGCGAGGAGGCCCCGCTCGAGGGCGATGGCGGCCTCCGGGAGGCGGCGGAGCCGCTCCTCGGCGAGCGCGAGGGCGTGCCAGGTCTCGGCGGAGGCGGCGCCGGAGAGGGCCTCGGCCTCGGCGCGCAGGATCGGGGAGAGCGCCGCGGTCTGCGCGAGGCGCTCGGCGTGGCGGCGCGCGCCGGCCCTGAGCAGCCGGTCGGAGGGCAGGAGGTGGAACGCCTCGAGCGCGAGCGCGCCGGCGCGGTCGAGGCGCCCGAGGGCCTCCTCGAGGAGGGCCGAGCACGCGGAGAGGTAATGCGCCGAGAGGATGGGGTCGGCCGCGCTCGCCGCGCAGCGGGCGTAGGCGTCGGCGAGGGCGGCGCGGTCGCCGGTGGCGGCGGCCTGGGCGGCGATCTCCTCGGCGGCCGCGAACCGCATCGGGTCGATCGAGATGGCCTCGGCGAGCAGCGGGCGCCCCTCGTCGGCGCGCCCGAGCGCGGCGAGGAG
Source organism: Anaeromyxobacteraceae bacterium (assembly GCA_047602405.1). Classification (GTDB taxonomy): domain Bacteria; phylum Myxococcota; class Myxococcia; order Myxococcales; family Anaeromyxobacteraceae; genus Anaeromyxobacter. The sequence goes on along the minus strand of JASGHJ010000002.1, from coordinate 1,772,485 downwards.
CCGGCCGCGCATGAGGAGCAGCGCCTGGCGATCCGCCGGGGTGCGGGCGGCCGCGGCCTCGACCGCGAGCGCCTCGGCGGCGAGCGCGTCGTCGCCCTGCTCGAGCGCGAGGCGGCGCTGGGCGGTGCGCGCAGGGAGGAAGCCGGGGTCGGCGGCGGCGGCCCGGCGCCACTGCTCGGCGGCGCCGGCGAGATCGCCGAGGCGGTCCTCGAGGAGCCGGGCCGCGGCGTGGTGCAGGGGCGCGGCGGCGGCGCCCCCGGCCGCAGCCGCCTCGCGCACGAGCTCGGCGACCTCCGCCGCGGCGTCGCGCGCCGCGACGGGGGTGGCCTCGGGGCTCCCGTCGGCGGGGGCCCGTTCCTGGGCAGCGGCGGGGTCGTCGTCCGCCATGGGGGCCCTGGCTACGGCTCCCAGCGTTCGATGCGGCCCGCCTTGCGCAGGATCTCGAGCGCGCCGCGGATCACCGCGTCGCGGTCGTTGCCCTGCAGCTTCACGACGTGCGGAGGCAGGCCCGGATCGGCCCCTTCGGGAGGCACGACGGACACCGCCCAGCTGTCGCCGAGGTCGCGGTCGGCCCGAACCCGGTACTCGATGGACCCGTTGAAGGCGCGCGGCATTGTGTGGATTCCAGGGTGGAGGAGCAGCAAGATATCGTACCCATGACGGCGAGAAAAGCCTGGCGCACCCCGGTGGCGGCGGCCCTCCTCCTGCTCGCGGCCTGCGGCGGCGCCGCGCTGAAGCTCCCGGCGCAGCCCCGGGGCAAGGTCGTGCTGGAGGTCCGCGGAGACTTCAAGGGCAGCCCGCGGGCCCTCGGCGCGGACGACGTCGCCGCGCTGCCGAAGGTCGCGGTGAAGGGGACCGATCCCGTCACCGGCCGCGCCGCCGAGTGGGAGGGCGCCGACCTCTCGGTCATCGTGAAGAACGTGGCCGAGGTGCGGCCCGGCGTGGACACGGTGGTCGTGCGGACCGCCGCCGGCGAGGCCGTGCCGATCAACCTCGGCAAGTTCGTCCAGTACCGGCCCGCCCTCGCGACGCGCGCCGACGGCGCCGCGCTCGACGAGCCGCGCCTCGCGTGGCCCAACGGCGAGCAGCCCGGCCTGCTTCGCGACCCGCGCCACCGCGCCTGGTGGGCGGAGAAGCCGGTCGCGATCGAGGTCGTGCGCTGGCCACGCGTCTACGGACGCGCGCTCTCGCTCCCCGGCGGGCAGCCTGCGGAGGCGCGCCGCGGCGGCGGCCTCTTCGTGGAGCGGTGCGTCAGCTGCCACGCGATGCGCGGGGCGGGCGGGACGCGCGGACCGGAGCTGACCGCCTGGGCGGAGGCGCACGACGGCACGGCGCTATCGGCGAAGCTCGCGAAGCACCCGGGGCGCCTGCCGGGCGATCTCGAGCAGGACTTCGTGGCGCCGCTGCAGGCCTACCTCACGTCGATGACGAAGGCGGGGCCGCTCCCGCCGCTGCCCGCCGAGGACAAGGACGGCAAGCCGGCGAAGCCGCCCGAGGAGGACGAGGGCGAGGGCGGCCGGCGCGGCGGCCGCCGGGGCGGGTGACGCCAGCTCGACCGGTCCGCTCATCCTGAGCGTAGGTCCGCGGACGCGCAGCGTCCCGCGGACCGAAGTCGAAGGACGCTACGCTCGGGATTGGTCCCTCGACTCCGCGGCGCCTGCGGCGCCGCTACGCTCGGGATTGGACGGAGTCAGACCGCCCAGTCCCTCGACTCCGCGGCGCCTGCGGGCGCCGCTACGCTCGGGATTGGACGGACTCAGACCGCCCAGACGTAATGCAGGCGCACCCCGACGAGATTGGCGATCTGGCGCGCCACGGCGCGGCCGTCGCGCCCGGCGATCCAGCGGGGGATGACCACGTGGAACTCGCCCTCGGTGAGCTCGGCCGCCGACGCGAAGAGCTGCCAGCGGCTCGCGATCTCCTCGATGGCGAGCGCGCCCGCGGCGAGCACGTCCAGGAAGACCGGCTTGGGAGCCTCGCAGAAGAGGCTCGGCCGGTGGTCCTTCACCGCCCCCCGGACCAGCTCCGGCGCCTCCCAGCCCGGTAGATCCGCCTGGACCCCCGCGTAGCCGGCGAGCGGGAGGGTCTCCGCCATCAGCCGGATGAGCGCCTGCCTCCTCGCGTCCCCTTCGCCCGTCGCCGCCGCCGTCTCGACCTGCATCTAGGACCTCCCGGCCGACCTCGGTGCCTCCTCGAAGGGTGCACCCGGTGGTGCCGGGACGCACCCCGAACCGCGCGTCGCGCGCGCAGGTCCGCGGAGCGGCAGCGTTTCGCGGACCGGGGGCGAGGGCCGATCCGCTCGTGACACGCCCATGACCTCGATCAACCAACCTGCCCGACCATGAAGAGAGCGCAGGGGATCAACTGGCCCGGCATCATCCCGTTCATCGCGGTCCACCTCGTCGGGTTCGCGACGCCGTTCCTGGTCGCGCCGACCTGGGGCCTCGTGGCCCTCGCGGTCGGCGCCTACTACGTGCGGATGTTCGGCATCACCGCCGGCTACCATCGCTACTTCGCGCACCGGGCCTACCGGACCTCGCGGGCGTTCCAGTTCGCGCTCGCCTGGCTGGGTGCCACCGCCTCGCAGAAGGGCGCGCTCTGGTGGGCGGCGCACCACCGGGACCACCACCGCTACTCGGACACCGAGGACGACATCCACTCGCCGCTCGTGGGCGGGTTCCTGTGGTCGCACGTCGGCTGGATCGTCGACCGGGGCTACGAGGGCACGAACCACGACCGGGTGAAGGACCTCACGAAGTACCCCGAGCTCCTGTGGATCGAGCGGAACTGGTGGGTGCCGCCCGCGACGCTCGCGGTGGGCCTGTTCCTCGCGGGCGGCTGGGCGTGGGTCCTGTGGGGCTTCTTCCTCTCGACGACCGCCCTCTGGCACGGGACCTTCGTCATCAACTCGCTCGCGCACGTCATCGGGTCGCGGCGCTACGAGACGAGCGACGGCTCGCGGAACAGCTTCGTGCTCGCCCTCGTGACCATGGGCGAGGGCTGGCACAACAACCACCACTTCTACCCGGGCACCGCGAACCAGGGGTTCTTCTGGTGGGAGTGGGACCCGTCGTACTACGTCCTGCGCGGGCTCGCCGCGCTCGGGCTCGTGTGGGATCTCCGGACGCCGCCCCTCAAGGTGAAGTTCGCGCACCTCGACGGGGGCCGCGCACCCGAGGTGCAGCCCGCGGCCGATGCCGCGGGGTGACCCGGCTGTTCTCGCGGCTCCGGGGCCTGCCTTGCAGTAGAGTGCGGGCCCTCAACCAGGCCGGGGCACCGCTCCGGCAGGCCTCACGGGAGCTCGCATGGATCGCCTCGCCCTCGACCTCAACGGCAGCCTGGACCCCGCCGCCGGTGGCCTCGGCCGCGCCGAGCTGGCCGCCGCCGCCCCGCTGGCGACCGCCGCCTTCGAGGCCTTCGAGGCGCGCCGCAGGTCCGGCGAGGTGGGCTTCGCCGATCTGCCGGCCGACCGCGCCGCCGCGCAGGCCTCGCTGGCGCTCGCGGGCGAGCTCTCCGCGAGGTACGAGAACCTGCTGCTCCTCGGGATCGGGGGCAGCTCGCTCGGCGGGAAGGCGATCCTGAAGGCGCTCTGCCACCCGTTCCACGACCTCCTCCCGCGCGAGCGGCGGGGCGGCATGCGGGTCTTCTTCCCCGACAACTCCGACCCGGCGACCTTCGAGGCGCTGCTCGGCACGGTCGACCTCGCCGACACCGCCTGGGCCGTCGTCACGAAGTCCGGCGGCACCGCCGAGACCATGAGCCAGCACCTCGTGCTGCGCGAGCGCTGCCTCGCGAGGTTCGGCGAGGCGGGCTACCGAGATCGCTGCGTGCTCGTCACCGACCCGGCGAAGGGCATCCTGCGCCAGATCGCGAAGGACGAGGCGCTCCGCGCGCTCCCGGTGCCGCCGAGCGTGGGCGGCCGGTTCTCGGCGCTCACCTCGGTCGGCCTCCTGCCGGCCGCCGCGGCGGGCGTGGACGTGCAGTCGCTCCTCGACGGCGCCGCCGCGATGGAGGCCCGCTGCCGCACCGGCGAGCTCACCGCGAATCCGGCGCTCCTGCTCGCCACCGCGCTGCACCTGCTCGACGTGAAGCGCGGCCGCCACGTGCACGTGCTCATGCCGTACGCCGACGGCCTGCGCGAGCTCGGCGACTGGTTCGTGCAGCTCTGGGCGGAGTCGCTCGGCAAGAACCCGAAGGTCGGCCCGACGCCGTTCCGGGCCGTGGGCGCGACCGACCAGCACTCGTCGATGCAGCTCATGATGGAGGGGCCGCACGACAAGGTGATGATGATCGTGCAGGTCGAGAAGCCGCGCGCGGACCTCGCCCTCTCGGTGCCGGAGGTCTACGCGAAGCACGCCGAGGTCGCGTACCTCGGCGGCCACACGATGGGCGAGCTCATCGAGGCCGAGCGCCGCGCGACCGACGCCGCGATCCGCAAGGCCGGCCGGCCCACCATCGGGATCTCGGTGCCGCGCCTCGACGCGCGCGCCCTCGGCGAGCTCCTCATGCTCCTCGAGCTCGCGACCGCCTACGCGGGCGGGCTCTACGGCGTGAACGCCTTCGACCAGCCCGGCGTGGAGGCCGGCAAGAAGTACGCGCAGGGCCTCCTCGGGCGCCCCGGCTACGAGGCCTACCGCGACGAGCTCGTCGCGGCGGCGAAGACCGACCCGGCGTTCGTGCTGCGCTGAGCGGCGCGGGCGTGGGCGTGCTGCCCGCGGCCGCGGCTCAGAGGAAGACGCTGCCGCGGGCCTTCACGGCCTCGTCGAGCATCGCCTGCAGGGTCGTCCGCACCGCGTCGGTGATCGCCGCGACGCGCCCCGCGTCCTCGGCCGCCTCCGGGCCGCCCGCCACGGCGACCGGCTCGCCGAAGTCCAGCGTCCAGCGCGAGGGCAGGGGCACGAGCCCCGCGGGCCCGATGGGCAGGGCGGGCGTCAGCGAGAGGACCGGCACGCCGAGCTTCTCGGCCAGCCAGCCCGACCGCGCCATGGGCGGCGAGGCCTCCTCGCTGCCCACGATCGCGCACGGCACGATCGTGGCGCCGGTGCGGAGCGCGAGCTTCGCGAAGCCGCCGCGGCCGAAGTGCTGGAATCCGGTAGCGGTCGCGCCAGGGGCGGCGCTGGACGGCGCTGCCCTCGGGGAAGACCCCCAGCACGCCGCCGGCCTTCAGGATGCGCTCGGCGGGCTCGGGCGCGGCCCGCACGGCGCCGAGCCGGATCGCGAGCGGCCCGAACGGCGCCGCGTCGGCCTCGCGGTCGTCGAGCAGCGGCCGGAGGTCGCGGCGGGCGGGGTGATCCAGGAAGAGCGCCCGGCGGAGCACGAGCGCGTCCCAGGCCACGGCGCCGCCGTGGTTCGCGACCACGATGACCGGCCCGGTCGAGGGGATCCGCTCCGCCCCGCGGACCGCGGTCCGCCAGAAGACCCGGTAGAGGAGCTCGAGGAGCGGCTCCGCCCGCTGGGCGAAGTCGGGGTCCATCCCGTGGCGGTCGAGCCGGGCCGGCGGCTCGAGCAGCCGGGCGAGATCGACGAGGCTCGCGAGGGCGTCGCCGATGCGCGGCAGGAGCCGGTCGGCGGCCTCGCGCAGGTCCCGCCCGGCCTCCGGCAATCCGGCGCGCCCGGCGAGATCCTCGAGGCGCTTCTCCATGCCGTCGAGGGCGTGGGCGACCTTGCGCTCCACGTCGGCGAGGCCGGCCGCAGGCGGAGCGGCCGCCCCGGCCTGGCGGGGGGGAGGCGGCGTGGGCTCCGGCTCGGGGCGCGCGCCGACGAGCGGGTCTCGTGGCGCGGCGCCCCGCTGGAACGGGTCGTTGCCGAGGAGCGCGCGCCCGGCCTTCGCGGCCGGCTTCTTCCGGGCGGGACGGGCCCGCCGGGCGTCGCGCTTTCCCTTTGGCATCGGTGCCCGTCATAGACGCGGCACCGCCCCGGGGTCAAACGTTCACGTTGGCCACCCCCTCGCGGCCGAAGAGCGCAGTCGTACCGGCATGGTAGGACGCTCCTCCCATGGCCCGCGTCCGTCTCCTGCCCCCGGGGCTCGTGAACCAGAATCGCCGCGGGCGAGGTGGTCGAGCGCCCCGCGTCGGTCGTGAAGGAGCTCGTCGAGAACGCGCTCGACGCCGGGGCGAGGCAGATCGCCGTGGACGTCGAGGAGGGCGGGCTCGCCCTCGTGCGGGTGGCCGACGACGGCTGCGGCATGGACGCCGACGACGCGCGCCTGGCGCTCGAGCGGCACGCGACCTCGAAGCTCGCCGACGCCGAGGGGCTCGCGGCGATCGCGACGATGGGCTTCCGCGGGGAGGCCATCCCGGCCATCGCGTCGGTCTCGCGCTTCCGCCTCGACACGGCGCCCGCCGAGGACGGGGCCGGGACCCGCCTCGAGGTCGAGGGCGGGGAGCTCGTCGCGACCGAGGGCACCGGGCGGCCGCGCGGCACCACCATCGAGGTGCGGGATCTGTTCTTCAACACGCCCGCCCGCCGGAAGTTCATGCGGGCCGGTCCCACCGAGGCCGGGCACGTCACCGAGGCCATCGTGCGCCTCGCGCTCGCGCGCGCCGACGTGGGCTTCACGCTCCGCTCCGGGGGCCGCTCCGTCGTCTCCGCGCGCGCCGGAGAGCCGATCACCGACCGGGTGGCGCTCGCGCTCGGCCGCGAGGCCGCTCGCCACCTCCACGCGGTCGACCACCGGCGGGGCCACGTCCGGGTCCACGGCGCCATCTGCGGCCCGGACCACTCCGAGGCGACCTCCCGTTCGCTCTACCTGTTCGTGAACGGCCGCTACGTGCGGGACCGCAACGCGGCCCACGCCGTGCTGCGCGCGTTCGCGGGCACGCTGCCGCCGGGGCGCCACCCCGCGGGCGTGCTCTTCGTGGAGCTGCCGCTCGACCGGGTCGACGTGAACGTGCACCCGCAGAAGCTCGAGGTGCGGTTCGCCGAGGCGCGCGAGGTCCAGGACGCGCTCTTCCACGCGGTGGCCGGCGTGCTCCGCACCGCGCCGTGGCTCGGCCGGGTGGGCGCGCCCGGCGGGGCGGCCTCGTCGGGGTACCCCTCGGCGCCCGCGGACGCCGTCGCGGGAGGGCCGGTGGGCGGTCCCGCGGGCCTGCCGCTCGCGGCGGAGCCGGTCACCGGCACCGGGGCCGCCTCCGGCGAGGAGGTCGCCGGCGTCCTCGCCTGGGCCCGCGCGCGCCACGGGGACGCGCCCGGCGACAACACGCGCTTCGCCTTCCCGGTCGCCTCGGACGACGGCGGGTCGCGCCCGGAGGGCTACTTCGCCTCGCTGCGGTACGTGGGGCAGCACGCCCGCACCTACCTCGTGTGCGAGGCACCGGGCGGCTCGCTCGTGGTCATCGATCAGCACGCGAGCCACGAGCGCCTGCTCTTCCAGCGCCTGCGCGTGGCGTGGGCGGCGCGGGCGCTCCCGGTGCAACCGCTCCTCATCCCGCGGGTGGTGACCGTGCCGCCCGCCACGGCCCGGGCGCTCGAGGCGGCCCTGCCGGACCTCGCCCGGATCGGCCTCGAGGTCGAGCCGTTCGGCGGCGAGAGCTTCGCGGTCAAGGGCGCCCCCGCCGCGCTGGGCGGCGTCGACCTCGAGCGGCTCCTCGTCGATCTCGCCGGCCAGCTCGAGCACCTCGACCGGGGCTCGGCCGTCGACGATGCCTTCCACGACCTCCTCGCCACGATGGCCTGCCACGCGGCGGTCCGGGCGAACCAGGACGTCTCCCCGGAGGAGGCGCGCGCGCTGCTCGACGCGCTCGACGGGATCGACTTCAAGGCCCGCTGCCCGCACGGGCGCCCGGTCGTGTTCGAGCTGCCGCTCGCCGACCTCGAGCGCCGGGTCGGGCGCCGCTGACGGCTGACGAGGAACGTCAGGTGGGTGGCCGGGGGAGCGGGCCCGCGGGACACGAAAAGGGAGACTCTCGACGCCGCCTCGGTGAGCGTGGCTGGGATGCGTGCGACGCCGAGAGCCCCTCCCACTGCCGGAGGCGCGGGACCGGTGCGCGGCGCGGGGGGGTGCGCCGGCGCCGGTCGCGCCTCCTGCCGCGCTGCATCGCAACGGTCGTGCCCTGGACCCTGGGTTCCGGAAGTGCCCGTCCCGACAGGGGGTTGGAAGGAAGGTGGTGCCGAGGTGGGAGGCCCGGCTTTCAGGCCTGCAAGGTCGCGTTTCAGGTCTGAAACGCAGGCCGCCCAAGGGGCGGGAGGCTATCCTTTCTGCAGGGTGGCGGGGGTCGGCCCGGCGTCCTCCTGCGAAGGGACGGGCGGTTCGTGAGCGGCACCGGATATGCACTCCCGGTGGTCGTGCAGGGAACGATCACCACCCGCGACGTGCTCCGCCATACGGTGACGATCGTCCGCCTCTGGGGTCCGGGGTTCTACGCGCGCTGCCTCCTCGCGATCGCGAGCGGCCGGCGCTGCACGTTCCTCGAGGTGCTGGCCTCGCAGGCGCGCTGAGGCCGAGGGCGGATCCACCGGCCTTCCGGCCGGTTTCGGGCTAAAGTCAGCGCCCCGTGGCCCCCCGCGATCCCCGCTACCGGCCGTACCGCATGGCCCTGTGGGTCCTGTACTTCCTCGTCATCGCGGTCTCGGTCGGGCTCACGATCGCTTCGGTGGTGAAGAACCTGCGCGGGCCCCATCGGCCCGCCGCAGTCGGTGCGCTGCCCACCCGCGCCGCCCTCCGGGTCTGCGTGAACGAGCTCGAGGCGCTCCACCGCGAGCAGAACGAGCGGGCCTGGCGGCTGGCCGACGAGATCGGCGAGGCCGACGCGGTGGGACGCTGGGACGTCTGGTCGAGGGAGTGGGAGCAGCGCGTCGAGGATCTCGCCGACCGCTGCCGGCTCGACGCCTCGGACCCGGATCCGCAGGGCTTCGGCGGCCGGGAGGAGCTCGCCCAGGCGCGCGACGCGGTGCTGGCCGTCCACCGGGCGTACCGGGCCCAGGTGAACCGGTTCGCGCAGGAGGGCTACGAGCTCTCCCGGCACGCGACCGACGCGCTCCGCGAGGCCCGCATGGCGCTCCTGCGGTCCGCCGAGCGGCGCTGAGGGCTCAGGGGCAGGCCGTCGTCGCGCTCGGCGTCACGGTCAGGAACACCCACCGGTAGACCTGCACCTCGAAGGCGGGCGTGGTCTTCGTCGCCTCGGCGGGACGGCGGTTCGGCCGGTCGACGTCGGCGTTGCCGTTGTTGGTGTCGAAGCCGTTCGAGACGACGTACTCGACCACGTTGAGCGCGCCCACCGAGCGGGAGTCCCCGGCGCCGGTCGCGCCGTAGGGCGCCCGGTCGTAGGGCGAGAACACGAAGACGTTCGACTGGCGGAGGTCCGGCTCGGTCGCGTTCGTGGGCGGGGCCGGGATGTCGTCCGCCTGCTGGATGACCACGCTCGGGCTGAGCGCGACCCCGGTGTAGTTCACGAACCAGCGCCCGACGATGGTCTCGGTGGTGTTCGAGTCGCGCAGGTACACCTGCAGGTCGTAGGTCGGCTTCTTCCCGGTGCAGCCGGCGGGGACCTCCACCACGGCCTCGTAGGGCGTGACCTTGTGGACCGTGTCGTCGACGACGATGCGCGGCGGCGTGACCGTCTGGCCGACGCTGTAGTCCGGGAGCGGCTGCGGCAGCGGGCAGGCCGCGAGGCCGAGGGTCAGGAGCGCGAGCGGGGCGGCTCTCTTCACGTGGGCTCCTCCTCGGCGTCCGGGGGCGGCCGCTCGCCGTGGCGCTCGGCCTCGGTGCGCTCGAGGTGCCGGAAGATGGTGCGGGGATCGACGCCGAGGTCCTTCGCGGTCTTGGTGCGGTTGCCGCCGTTCCGCTCGAGGACCTCGTTGATGTAGCGCTTCTGGAAGTCCTCCTTCGCCTGGGCGAGGGGGACGATGGGGTCGAGGATCTCGGGGCGGAGGTCGAGGTCCTCCGCGCTCACGAGCGCGCGGTCGGCGAGCACGATCGCCTTCTTCACCCGGTTCTCGAGCTCGCGGATGTTGCCCGGCCAGGCGTACTTGCGGATGGCGACGACCGCGGCGGGGGTGAAGCCGCGCACCCGCGCGCCGAACTCCTTCGCGTACTTCGAGAGGAACCAGCGCGCGATGACGACGGCGTCCTCGCCCCGGTCGCGCAGCGGCGGGAGCGGGATCGAGACCACGTCGAGCCGGTAGAAGAGGTCCTCGCGGAAGGCGCCCTTCGCGATCTCGTCGGCGAGCACCTTGTTGGTGGCCGCCACGATGCGGATGTCGACGGGCTCGGGCTTCGTCTCGCCGACCTTGGTGACGGTCCGGTCCTGGAGCGCGCGCAGCAGCTTCACCTGCAGCGCCCCGGGCATCTCGCCGATCTCGTCGAGGAACAGCGTGCCGCCGTGGGCGGCCTGGAACTTCCCGGGGCGGGTGGCGATGGCGCCGGTGAAGGCGCCCTTCACGTGGCCGAAGAGCTCCGACTCGAGGAGCGGCTCGGGGATGGCGCCGCAGTTCACCGAGACGAACGGCCCCTGGGCGCGCGGCGAGCGCCGGTGGATCTCGCGGGCGACGAGCTCCTTGCCGGTGCCGGTCTCGCCGGTGACGAGCACCGACACGTCGGTGGCGGCCACCCGCTCGATGCGCCGGTAGACCTCGCGCATGGAGGGGCCGGTGCCGACGAGGTCGCCGTACTGCTTGGTCTGCACCGCCTCGCGCAGGGCGACGTTCTCGCGGCGGAGGGCGTCGAGGAGCAGCGCGTTCGAGGCGAGCAGCGATGCCTGCGCGGCGAAGACGGTGAGCACCTCGAGCGCCCGCTCGTCGAAGAGCGAGACGACGTTGTCGTTGCCGAGGTAGATGACGCCGAAGACGTCGCCCTTCTGCATGAGCGGCGCGCACATCACCGAGCAGAGCTTCAGGTTCACGACCGACGCCGACTCCGACCACTCCGCGTCGTTCGCCGCGTCGGCGACCACGATGGGCCGCCGGGTCCCCACCACCTTCTGGATGATCGAGTCGGAGACCGGCGCGACCGCGCCCTCGATGGTCTCGCGCGCCACGTTGCGGGCCGCGCGGACGCTCATCTCGCCGTCCTCGAGGAGGATCAGGAAGCCCTTGTCGGCCTGGGTGATCTCGACGAGCGCGTCCATCATCTCGTCGAGCAGGCGGGGGAGGTCGGTCGCGGCGAGGAGCCGCTCGGAGAACCGCACCAGGCTCTCGAGCGCGGCGACCCGGGGGCCCTGCGGCTCGGGCCGCGCGGCGGGCGCGCGGGTGGCCGCGTCGAAGAAGAGCTCGGTGTCGGCCACCCGGATCCGGTCCCCGGGCCCGAGCCGCCACGCGCCGCGGCGCTTGCCGTTGACGGTCATGTCCGTGCCGTCGTGCGGCGCGGCGTTGTAGTCCTTCCCGTCGAAGTGGATGTGGAGCGCGGTCGCGGCGAGGCGGGGATCGGGGATGGCGACGTCGTTCTCGGGATCCCGGCCGACCGAGGTGATCCGCTTCACGAGCGCGACCTCGCGCTCCTTCCCGCCCGGCGGCCTGACGATGAGGGTCGCCACTAGAAGCTCCACTCCAGCCTGATCGCCGCGCCGCCGCCCTTCGTGGGCGCGATCTCCCGTCTCCACCACGGGCAGGTAGTTCCGGTGCGCGTCCCAGACCCCCCAGCCGTAGAGCCCCCAGAACGCGGCCGCCGAGCCGTACTTCACCCAGTCGATCTGCCTCAGCAGGCGCCGGTCGGAGTCGGAGTAGGGCGGCTGCGAGCACCCGGGCCGGCCGGAGACGCAGGCGCGGCTCGCGTCGCCGGCGATCTGGTTGTGGAGCAGGATCGCGGTGAGGTTCACGAGCCCGGTGACGACCTGCCCGGCGGCGAGCGCGGTGCCCTTCGCCCGCTGGCCGTTCTGGAACTGCCCGGCGCCGAGCGGCATCCAGTTGAAGAGGTAGAGCCGCTCCTGCACGCGGATGATCTTCGTGGGCGGCCCGGCCCGGAGCTGCTCGTCGGCGAGGAGCTTGCGGCGCGCCTCCTCGGCGAGCCGCTCCTGCTCGCGGACGGCGCGCTTTCGCTCCCGGATGGGCCCGAGCGAGGGTTCGCTCTCGCGCTTCACCCGAATCGAAGAACTCGACGATGGCGGGCGGCACGAGGAACGCGTCGAGGGCGTAGTCGGGGTCCCGGGCGAGCAGGTTCACGAAGGCGGTGCGGGCCTGGCCCTGGTCGCCGAGGTTGAACTCGGCGATGCCGAGGATCCGGTAGGCCTCGATCGCGTCCGGATCGGAGAGCTGGGGGACCCGGGCGACGAGCTGCCGGATGGCGCCCGCGGCGTCCGCCCAGGCGCCGAACTCGAGGCGGTCGCGCGCGCGCTTCAGCTCGGCGGGCGCGCCGAGCGCGAGGGCGAGGACCAGGGCGACGTGGGCGATCACGGTGCGGCCTCCCCGGCGGCGACCACGGTGGTCTCGACGTTCGCGCGCAGCCGCACCGGGACCTCGCGCGCCCCGCCGCCGGGGCGCTCGAGGAGGATCTTCGCGGCGGCCTCGTACGGGCTGTCGCCGCCGGCCGGGATCGGCACCTCGAGCGGCAAGCGCTGCGACTCGCCGGCGGTGCCGACGAGGCGCCCCTCGACGTACACCTTCGTCGCGGGGTCGCCCTCGACGCGCACGCGCGCGGGGCGCGCCTCGAGCGAGACGCGCAGCTCACCGCCCAGGCCGGCGAGATCCTCCGGCGCGAGGGTGCGGGTGTAGGTGCTGCAGCACGGGTGCTCGATCTGGACCTGGTGCGTGCGCCCCGAGGTGAGGTCGAAGGTGACCACCTGCTGGTCGCGGGCGATCTCCACGCCGTCGAGCACGGCGCGGTGGGCGTACGGGCGGACGTGGACGCCCAGGCTGAAGGTCTCGGCGCGCTCGGCGGGGGCGGGCCGGGGGCTCGCGACCGGCCGCGACGGCGCGGGCTCGGCGAAGGCCGGCACGGCCGGGCCGGGGTCGGGGGACGGCGGGACGAGGAACACCCCGGGTGGCGCGGCCGGGGTGGCCCGCGGCGGGGTCGCCGGCCACATCCGCCAGGCGCCGAGGACGAGCGCCGCGGCGGCGAGGCCGAGGGCCCCGAGCCCCGCCACGCGCCGGGCGCGCCGGCGGCGGGCGAGCCGCGCGAGCTTCCGCGGGACCTCGGCGTTCTCGGGATCGATGGCGAGGACGCGGTTGAAGAGCGCGATGGCGCGGGCGGTGGCGCCCGCCTCCAGCGCGACGTCGCCGCGGGCCATGAGCGCACCCACGGCGCGGCCCGGGAACGCGGCCTTGTAGCCGGCCGGATCGCGCAGGAAGGCGAGCAGGTCCTTCGGCGGGTCGTCGAGGCCGCACTCGGCGAGGAGCCGGTCGAGCGCGTCGCGGACCTCGGCCGCCGAGCCGGGCCGGTCGGCGGGATCGACCGAGAGGCAGCGGCGGATCAGCTCCGCGAGCGCGTCCGGGACGTGCGCGTCGGCGGCGCGGGGGTCCTCGTAGTCGCCCTGCAGCGCGCGGCGGAGGATGGCGGTCGGGTTCGGCGCCGCGAACGGCAGCTTGCCCGTCGCGAGCCAGTAGAGGAGCGTCCCGAGCGAGAAGAGGTCGCTGCGGGCGTCGGTCTCCTTGCCCTCGAGGATCTCCGGGGCCATGTGGTGCGGCGAGCCGACGAGGGCCCCGGTCATGGTGAGGCGCTCGTCGGAGGCGACGATCCGGGCGATGCCGAAGTCGGCGAGCTTCACCGAGGGGCGCGGCCCGGTCGAGACGAGCACGTTCTCGGGCTTGAGATCGCGGTGGATGACCCCGGCCGAGTGCGCGTGCACGAGGGCGTCGGCGAGCGCGCGGCCGACGAGGGCGCCGATCTCCGGGTGCCCGAAGCCGACGTCGCGCTGGTAGGCCCGGAGCGTCGGGCCGTGCACGAACTCGGTGACGAGGTAGCTCTCGGCCGCCTCGTCGCCCGCGAAGTCGTGGATCTCGACGATGTTGGGGTGGCTCAGGCGGGCGACGGCGCGGGCCTCGCGGGAGAAGCGTGCCCGCGAGTCGGCGTTCCCCGCGAGGTGGGGGTGCAGGAGCTTCACCGCGACCTCGCGGTCGAGGGCGGTGTCCCGGCCGCGGTACACGACGGACATGCCGCCGCTCCCGACCTGCTCGAGCAGCTCGTACCTGCCGAGCATGCGGATCATGCCGGCCTCGCGAACCGTGACACCGGTGCCCTGATCACCGGGCGCACTATGTCACGCATGTCCCGGTGGCGAAAGTTGCGGGAGCGGGAGCGTGGCACCGCAAGGCGCGGTGTCGAGGGAGGAATGTCACGCCCGTTGCCCGGCCGCTCGGGTCAGCCCTGCAGGGCCGTCGGCGCCGGGGTCCCACCCGAGGGGCCGGGCAGGATGCCGGCCTGCACGAGCGCGCGGATGGTCTCCGGGAAGGCTTCGACCGTGACCGGGTAGCGGGGCCTCCAGCCGAGCGAGGAGAGGCGGCTCGTGTCGTAGTAGTGGTCGGCGCTCATCCAGTGCAGCGCCTCGCGGTCGACCTTCGGCAGGAGGACCGGGGCGACGCCCGCCCGGCCCGAGAGCCGCCGCCAGTGGTGCGAGAGCCGTCCGTTCAGCCGGTCGAGCAGCGCCCGGTCCGGGACGTTTCGGATGAGCCAGAGCCCGACCGCCCAGAGCCTGGGCAGGGTCGGCAGGATGCGCCCCGGCAGGTAACCGAGGGCCTCGAGCGCGGCGGCGAGGTGCTCGCCGAGCGGGAGCGGGGCGTCGTCGGCGACGTTGAAGGCCCGGCCGACCACCTCGTCGTCGCGCGGGTGCTCGAGCACGTGGCGCACCGCGCGGGCGAGGTCCTCGAGGTGCAGGAGGTGGGCGACCGGCCCGCGCCTCACGATGGGGATGCGCCGGCGGCGATCGTTGAAGAGGGTGACGAAGGAGAGCGCGCGGGCGGGGCCGCCGCGGAGCGTGGGGCCGTACAGGATGCTCGGGCGCAGCACGGTGAGCGGCGCGCCCTGGCGGAACTCCGCCCAGCTCGCCTGCTCCGCGCGCCAGCGGATGCGCTCGAGGGCGGTGCGGGGGAGCTTCTGCTCGCCCTCGCGGCACGGCAGGTTGCGGGGCGCCCCGTACACGGCGGCGGTCGAGACGTGCACGAGGCGCCGGACGCCCGCGCGGCGCGCGAGATCTCCGGACGCGGACGCGGCGCCGGCCTCGGCGGCCGCGCGGAGCGGCTCGTCGAGCTCGCGGGGGCTGCGCAGCCCGAGGTGCACGACCGCCTCGGCGTCGCGGGTGTCGACCTCCTGGTGCAGCCGCCCGTCGGCGCCGCCCGGCACGTGGTGCACGCGCCAGCCCGCGCGCTCGAGCTCGAGCTGGACGGCCTCGAGGACGGCGCCGTGGGAACCGGTGAGGAGGGCGAGGCGGGGCATCGCTCCCATGGAACACCGGAACCGGGAAAAAACGAAGCCCCCGGTCTCCCGGGGGCCTCGCGAGTCCATCCTGACCGTTCTCGCCGCTCCGAAGTCGCTCCGTACAGCTCCGCACGCCGCTGCGTACGCCCGCTCCGTACAGCTCCGGTCCGTACAGCTCCGCTCCGTACGCCCGCTCCGTACGTCCCGAGCGTAGCCGCCGCGCAGCGGCGGCGGAGACGAGGGACGCCCTACGCCCTGGCGTCCTTCGTCGTCCCCGCGACCGGCTCGGGCGGGGGCAGCGGGGCCGCGCGGCCCACCGGGTTCTCCTCCATCGCCGCCTTGAGGACCTCGTCCATCTGGCCGGCGTACACGAACTCGAGCTCCTTGCGGGCCTGCTCCGGCACGTCGAGCACGTCCTTCTCGTTCCGGGCCGGGATGATGATCCGCTTGATGCCGGCGCGGTGCGCGGCGAGGACCTTCTCCTTGATGCCGCCGACCGGCAGCACGAGGCCGCGCAGGGTGGCCTCGCCCGTCATCGCGACGTCCGGGCGGACGCGGATGCCGGTGAGGAGGGAGACGAGCGCGGTGAGGATGGTGACGCCCGCGCTCGGGCCGTCCTTCGGGATGGAGCCCGCCGGGAAGTGGATGTGGATGTCGGTCTTCTCGAGGAAGTTGGCCGGGATCCCGAGCGTGTCCGCCTTCGAGCGGAGGTACGAGAGCGCCGCCTGCGCCGACTCCTTCATGACGTCGCCGAGCTGGCCGGTGAGGGTGAGCGACCCCTTGCCGGTCATCTTGGTCGCCTCGATGAAGAGGATGTCGCCGCCCGCGGCCGTCCACGCGAGGCCGGTCGCGACGCCCGGGATGCCCGTGCGCTCGGCGGTCTCGTTGTAGAACTTCTCCGGCCCGAGGATCTCCTGGACGTCGTTCTCGTCGATGGCGCGCTTGCCGTCGGCGGCGAGCTTCCCGCTCGCGACCTCCACCGCGACCGCGCGGCAGATGTCGGCGACGCGGCGCTCGAGGCTGCGGACGCCGGCCTCGCGCGTGTGCGCCATGATGACGGTGATGAGCCCCTTCTCCGTGAAGGTGATCGCCTCCGGCGCGAGCCCGTGCTCCTTGAGCTGCTTCGGGATGAGGTGGTTCCGGGCGATGTGGACCTTCTCCTCGAACGTGTAGCCGGGCAGCTCGAGGATCTCCATGCGGTCCCGGAGCGGCCCGGGGATCGGGTCGAGCAGGTTCGCGGTCCCGATGAACATCACCTTCGAGAGGTCGTAGGCGAGGTCGAGGTAGTGGTCCGAGAACGCGTGGTTCTGCTCGGGGTCGAGGACCTCGAGGAGGGCCGCGCTCGGGTCGCCGCGGAAGTCGGCGCCGAGCTTGTCGATCTCGTCGAGCATCATGACGGGGTTGACCGTCGCGGCCTTCTTCATCGACTGGATGATGCGGCCGGGCAGGGCGCCCACGTACGTGCGGCGGTGGCCGCGGATCTCGGCCTCGTCGCGCACGCCGCCGAGGGAGAGGCGCACGAACTTGCGGCCCGTGGCCTTCGCGATCGACTGGCCGAGCGAGGTCTTGCCGACGCCGGGGGGGCCGACGAAGCACAGGATCGGCCCGCGCATGTCGTTCTTGAGCTTGCGGACCGCGAGGTACTCGAGGATGCGCTTCTTGATCTTCTCGAGGCCGTAGTGGTCGGTGTCGAGGATC
Organism: Anaeromyxobacteraceae bacterium; assembly: GCA_047602405.1. GTDB lineage: Bacteria > Myxococcota > Myxococcia > Myxococcales > Anaeromyxobacteraceae > Anaeromyxobacter. The sequence goes on along the minus strand of JASGHJ010000002.1, from coordinate 1,755,507 downwards.
GCCCGCGCGTTCTCGATGTCGAGGTTGTCGTCGGTGCGCTTCGTCCAGGGGAGGTCGGCGATCCAGTCGAGGTAGGTGCGCGCGACCGTGTACTCGGAGCTCGCCGTCGGGATCGACTTCAGGCGGTTGAGCTCCTTCTGCGCGACCTTGTCGACCTCGGGCGGCAGGCCCGCCTTCTTCAGGCGCTCCTGCAGCTCGTCGAGCTCCTCCTCCTCCTCGCCGAGCTCGCCGAGCTCCTCCTTGATGGCCTTGAGCTGCTGGCGCAGGTAGTACTCGCGCTGCGTCTTCGACATCTCGCCCTTCACGGCGGAGTCAATCTTCGACGACAGCTTCAGGATCTCGCGCTTGCGGTTGAGGAGCTCGAGCACGAGCTTCATGCGCGGCTTGAGCTCGAGCGTCTCGAGGACCTGCTGCTTCTCCTCGATGGGCACGTCCACGTTCGCCGCGATGAGGTCGGCGAGGTGGCCGGGGTGGGTGATCGACTCGACGAGCTCGGTCGCCGCGGCGGGGAGCTCGGGCATGAGCTCGATGACCTCGCGGGCGAGCTTCTTGAGGTTGATGGCGAGCGCCTCGACCTCGACGTCGTCGACGACCGCCTTCGCCTCCTCGACGGGGTCGACCCGCGCCTTGAGGTACGGGTTCTCCTGGACGAGGTCGAGCACGCGGAAGCGGGCGAGGCCCTGCACCACGAGCGAGTAGTTGTCCTCGCCCATCTTGAGGAGCTTCACCACCCGGGCGACGGTCCCGACCGTGTACAGGTCGGCCGCGCCGGGGTCCTCCTCCTCGGCCTTGCGCTGGGTGACGACCCCGATGACCTGCTCGTCGCGGACCGCGTCCTTGATGAGGGCGATCGTCTTCTGCCGGCCGACCGCGAGCGGCAGCACGCCGCCCGGGAAGAAGACCGAGTTGCGCAGCGGGAGGATCGGGAGCACCGCGGGGATGTCCTCCCGCGAGATGAGCCCCGGAGGCCCCATGGCCGGCGCCACCTGCGCGCCCGCTCCGCCGCCCTTCTTTTCCTTGTCGGACATCTCGATCTCCTTGTCCTTCTTTCTCTTCTCGAATACCCGCCGGTGCACCCGCCGACAACGTAAATTCGCTGCGTGTGCAGCCCGGGTCGCTGCGACTCACCGCCACGCACCCTGTCCTGGCGGCGCGGACGGCGTGACCACCCGCGGCGTCAGCCGCGGTGCGTGACGTGCATCACTTCTCGTTCGTGGAGGTGGTGGCCTGAGGTGGCGCGCCTTCGTCGGGGCCACGTCCGTCGGGCTCTCCGCCCGGGCCGCCCGGTTCGGTGCGCGCGGGCCCCTCGGACGGGGCCCACAGCGGCCGGTCGCCGTCGACGGTGCCGTCACCGCGGAGGTGACCATGACCACCCGGGAGCTGCTCCGGGGCCACACCCGGGCCATCGGCCGGGCTCCAAGCCTTCTTCCCCATGTCACCCACTTAACCCCTCTTCCACGTATGGCAAGCCGGTGGGCACGTTTCGACGGTGCTCGGGTTGGCCGTCGCGCACTCGGCCGGCCAGGCCCTCTCATCGCTCGCGAGGCGCCTCGCGGGGGTCCTGGCGTCCGGGTGGCGCTCGCGGCGGCGCCCGGGCCCCGGCGTGGATCGCTTCGCCACCGCGCTCCTGCGGCTCGGGCCGGAGCGCCGCGCGCCGGCGGGCGGCGAGGCGCTCGCGCCCGCCCAGGCCCGACCAGCGGTGCGGGTCGCACCGTGCAAGCCCGACGCGCTCGTGGACGCCTTCGCCGACCCGCTCGGTCGGGCCGCGACCGCCGCGGCGTACCTCCGGCTCGCGGGCACCGGCGCGCAGCGGGACCTCGCGGCGCTCGAGGACGCGCTCGACGAGCTGCGCCGGCGCGTGGCCGTCGTCGCCGGCGCGGAGGCCTGCGCGGACGGGGGAGGGCGCGCGGACCTCGCGCGGCTGGTGGGCGAGGCGCTCGCCTCGCTGCCGCCGCGCGCGGCGGCCCGGTACCGGCGCGCGCTCGAGCCGGCGGCCGTGCGGATCGACGCCGCGCGGGCCCGCGCCGCGATCCGCGAGGCGCTCCTCGCGCTGGCGCGGGCCGCGCCGGTCGCGGGATCGCTCCGCGTGAGCGTCGCGCGCCGGGGCGACGTGGCCGCGCTCGAGCTCGCCTCGGAGACCGGCGGCGGCGACGGCGGCGCACGGGCGCTGCTCGAGACCGCGCTCGCTCCGTGGGGCGCGCGCCTGGAGCTCGAGCCCGCCGGCGCCCACGGCCGCACGCTCCGGGTGAGCTTCCCGCTCGCGACGAGCGTTTGACACCCGGACGACGCCCCCGCTAGCATCCGCTCGCCCTCCGGAGAACGCGCCCATCGTCCGCCTCGGCCACATCAGCGACCTGCACATCGCCGACCGCAGCCGCTACCCGCGCAACGGGTTCACCGCGCGCGACTGCGACCGCCACTCCGCGAAGCTCGCGAAGGGGCTCATCGACGCCCTCCGCGAGGTCGGCGTCGACCACCTCGTCGTCACCGGCGACCTGACCTTCTCCGCCGAGCCGCGCGAGTTCGAGCGCGCCGGCGAGCTCCTCAAGCACTTCGCCGAGGCGAGGAAGCTCACCGTCGTGCCGGGCAACCACGACGTCTGGACCGAGGAGTCGGTCGAGACGGGGCGGTTCCTCCGCGCAATCGGGGCCGACGGCAAGGGCATGCGCAAGGCGCAGCCCACGTACCCGCACGTCGTGCCGCTCGGCGACGAGGTCGTGCTCGTCGCGCTCGACAGCGCCCGCTGGGGCCCCGAGCCGTACGACACCGCAGGCAAGCTCGGCTCCGAGCAGGTGAAGTCCGCCCGCGAGCTCGTGCGCGAGCACGCGAAGGCCGGCAAGGCCGTCGTCCTCGCCTTCCACCACCACGTCGTGCTGCCGCCCGACCGGGTGGAGTCCGACGCGCGCGTCGCGCGGATGCCGCTCGCCGACGCCGACCGAATCGTCCGCCTCGTGGCGGAGCTCCCCGTGGCGGCGGTGCTGCACGGCCACCGCCACACCGCGTTCCGGGTGGACCTCCCGAGCGCGAAGGGGCAGGGCGCCACGACGCCGGTCCTCTGCGCGGGTTCGGTCTCGCGCGTGGCGGACGAGCCGGTGCGGCGGGCCCGGGCGTACGTCTACGAGATCGACCGGACGGGCGTCCGCAGCGTCGAGGCGCTGGTCTCCGGAGCGGAGTGATCCCATGAAGAGGCTGCTCGCGGTGGCGCTGCCGGTGGGGCTCGCGCTCGTCGTGGTGATCGTGCTGCTCGGGCGCCAGCGCTCGGCGGCCGACGCCTACGAGGCGCGGCTCGAGCGCTCGCGGCTGAAGCGGGAGTTCTCCGAGCGTGCGGGCGCGCTGCGCATGCTGCCGCCCGACCGCGGCGCCGAGTGGCGCGACGAGGTGCTCGCGCTGTCGCGCTGGTACGTCGACCGGCTGCAGGGCGTGAAGAACCGCCACCCGGACGAGCCGCCGCGCGCCTCGCCCGTCGAGGCCGCCGAGGCGGAGCGCAGGGCGCCGTTCAAGCCGGACGAGAAGGCGCAGTTCGAGGACTTCCTCAGGTACGCGCAGGGGCGCTGGGCCCTCCTCGAGAAGGGCACCTACGCGCCGGTGGCGTCGGCGACCGCGGGCTCGCTCCGGCTCGACCTCGTCGCGGTCGACGCGGGCCCGTCTCCGCAGGGGGGGCCGGGGCTGCGCATCGACTTCGCCCTCTGGGGCGCGCCGCGGTACCAGGAGCGCGAGGAGAAGCGCGAGGGCGCGGTCACCCGCACGCAGGTGCCGGTGGCGCTCCGCTCGCTCGCGTTCAAGCTCTTCGACGAGAAGGGCAAGCCGTTCGGCGAGATGTCCGGCGGCGGCGAGCCGTACCAGAAGCTCGTCGACCCGGAGCGCTTCGTGGAGGACTTCCCGCCCGGCGCGCTGTTCGGCACCTGGTCGATGAGCTCCTCCCGCGCGAGGCCGCGACCGTGAAGATCGAGCTCCTCGCCGAGGTGCGTGGCGCGACCGGCGTCGGTCACCCGTCGCCCTTCGAGCTCACGCTGCCGATCCCGGAGACGTGGAAGCTGCCGCCCGGCACCGCGTTCCAGGGCGAGATCCGCACGGTCGAGCCGGAGCCCGGCGCGAAGCCGAAGCGCTGACGGTGGCGAAGAAGCCCGCCACGCCCCCGAAGAAGCCCCGCGCGCCCCGGAAGAAGGCTCCCGCGGCGGCGCCGCCGCGCGCGCTGCCCGACCCGAAGGGCGACGCGCCGCTCGAGGCGCTCACCCGCGACCAGCTCTCCGTCTTCATCTTCGTCGCCCTCACGCCGGACGAGTCGCGCGCGCTCGTGAAGGAGCTGGGCCTGACCGTGCCCGGCTTCCGCCCGGACGCCCTCGGGGACGTCGAGCGGTGCGACGTGCTCGCCGACGAGATCCGCGCCGCGCCACCGGCGCGCCGGCGCGTGATCGAGCTCCTCCAGAAGGCGTTCGGCGCGCCGCCGCTCGTGGACGTGCCGCTCCACCCCGCCGCCGCGGAGGACCTCCTCGTCACGGGAGACTCCGACCACGGGCTCACGCTCGCGCTCTGGCGCCTGCTCGCGGATCCGGACCCGGCGGTCCGTGAGCGCGCCGCGCCGTTGCTCGACGCGCTCGTGAAGGAGCACTACGGGCCGCTGCCGGAGGGCGCGAAGGCCGCCGCCCCCGCGGAGCCGGCGGGCCCCCGGGGCCCGGACCTCTCCGGCAAGGTCGTCGCGCTCGAGAAGCAGGTCGAGGAGTGGAAGGCCCGCGTCGAGTCGCAGCGCAAGAAGGGCGAGGAGCAGCGAGAGAAGCTGAACGAGTGGCTGAAGGAGGCCCGCGCCCGCGAGGCCCAGGCGGTCGAGGAGGCCGCCCGCGCCCGCGAGGCGGCCGTCGCCGCCGCGAGGGCCCGCGGCGAGGCCGAGGCCGCGCTCGCCGCCGCGAGGGCGACCGACGCCTCCGCCGAGGCCGCGCGCGCCCGCGCCGCCGCGAAGGAGCAGGAGGTCCGCGCCGAGCGCGCGGAGGCCCTGCTCGCGCGCGCGGCCGAGCGGGAGCGCGAGCTCGAGGGCCGCCTCGCGGCCGCCGAGGCGCGGGGCCGGGCAGAGTCCGAGCACGCCGCGCCGGCCGCGCCCGTCGAGGCCGCCGGGGACGAGGTCGAGGAGGTCCCCGCGACGTTCCTCCTGCCGATCTTCTCGCGCGAGTTCTACGACTCGCTGCAGGGCTGGGACCGTCGCATCCAGCGCGCCGCGTTCAAGCAGGCCTACCTGCTCGCGCAGGACCACCGCCACCCGAGCCTCCGGGCCCTCGCGCTCGAGGGGCTGCCCGGGTACTACCGCGTGCGGGTCGCGACCGACGTGCGGCTCCTCTACCGCCGCACCGGCGATCGCCAGAACGAGATCGAGATCCTCTCGCTGATCGACCGCGAGGACCTCGACCGCTACGTCCGGCAGGCGAAGACGCGCGGCTGACGGTGTCCCGTCCGTTCGTCCGGAGCGTAGGGCCGCGCAGCGGCCCGAAGGACGAGGGACGCTACTCCGCCGGATCCAGCTCAGCCTCCGGCTCGACCTCGACAGGCTCGGCTGGCCGCTCGGGCTGGCGGCGGCGCCTCGAGCGCGGCGGCGGCTGCTCGGCCACCGAGAGCTCCCTCCCGGCCGCCAGCAGGCGTGCCCACGCCTCCTGTGAAGGCTTCGCGCGCGCGGCTTCAAGCGCCTCGCGGTAGGCGAGTCGGGCCGCCTCGAGGCGGCCGTTCGGCTTCGTCATCGCGTTGATCCCCCCGGATCCCGGTCCCGGCGCAAGATAGGGCCGTGGGTGGGGGGAGGTAAGCCGACCCTGGCGGGAAGCCCGCCCTGGGTTCCGCGGCGAGCGCGGGCGCGCGCTACTGGAGCTTGCGGTACACGCCCACGACGACCCCGAGGATCATCGTCGAGCGGAAGTCGGACTCCCGCACGTAGATGGGCGCCATGCGCGGGTTGGACGGCTGGAACCGCACGCGGTCACCCTCGAAGAAGACCCGCTTCACGGTGGCCTCCTCGTCGATCATGGCCACCACGATCTCGCCGTCGGTCGCGTGGAGCTGCTTCTTCACGAAGACGTAGTCGCCCGGCAGGATGCCGTCGCCGATCATCGAGTCGCCCTGCACGCGCAGGCCGTACACCTTCTTGTTGGTGCCCAGGAGAAAGCTGTCGACCTGGACCGTGTCCTCGATGCGCTCCTGGGCGAGGATCGGCTGGCCCGCGGCGACGCGGCCGACGATCGGGATCTCGACGAGCCGGCTCTGCGCCGCGGCCTTCGACCCCGGCTTAACGAACGGGACGACGTTCGAGTGGCGGCGGGCGTCGGCGCCGAGGATCTCCCGGGCCTGCGGGGTGGGGATGAGCGCGCGGGACTTCACCGGGTCGCGCGAGAGGAAGCCCTTCCGCTCGAGCGCCTTCAGGTGGTCGTTCACGCCGTTCGTCGAACGGATGTCCAGGGCCTCACCGATCTCGCGGATGGTGGGGGGTAGCCGCATTCCTCGATCTGCTGGGCAATGAAGCGCAGCACCTCGAGCTGCCGATCGGTAAGGGCGTTCATGGGCGCGGTCTCCTGAACAGGGGTATACTGTGGGGGCGTTCAGAAGGCAAGCGGGCGCCCGCAGGGCCCCTCACCGGGACGTGTTCACGGGGAGAGTGCTTGCCGGCCGGGTGGTGGGCCGCTACGGTCCGGCCGTGCCTCCGACCCTCTTCCGCGCGATGGGCATGTCGTTCCGGGCAGTGTCCCGCTCCCCTGCGCTCATCGCGGGAGGCCTCGGCGTGGCGCTCCTCTCCCGCGCGCTCGCCTGGCCGGTCGTCGCGGTCGGCTCCGCGCTCGTGGCCGAGGCCGCACTCCACGCGCTGCGGGCGCGCCCGTTCGTTCCCGGCGCCCCGATCGGCGGCGCGCTCGCGATGCTCACCTCGGCGCGCTTCGTCCTCCTCGTGGGCGGCCTCTGGCTGACCTCCCTCGCCGCCCGCGGCGCGCTCCGCGTCGCCTTCCTCGCGGGCGCCTTTCCGCAGCTCGCCGGGGAGATGGCCGGCACGCCCGGGCCGCGCTTCGCGACCGGCGCCGCGTTCGGCTTCGCCCGGGTGCTCCCCGCCGCCGCCCTCGGCTTCGTGGCGGACCTCACCGGCACCGGCTTCGCGGCCGTGCTCGTCATCGCCGCGCTCCGCATCTCCGGCCACGCCGCCGGGGCGGGCGGCGCCGCGCTGCTCGCCTTCGCGACCGCGGTGGCCCTCGTCCTCGCCGTCGCGGTCCCGCTCGCGCTCTCCGGCTGGAGCGACGCCGGCGTGGCCCGCGCCGCGCTCCGCGGCGAGGCGCCCGGCCAGGCCTTCGCCGGCGCCACGCGGCGGTTCCTGGCCCGGCCTGGAACCTTCATCCTGGCCGTGCTCGGGTTCGGCCTCGCCGGCGTCATCGCGCCCTCGACCGTGCAGGGCTTCTCCGGCATCGCGACCGGCTTCGCGCCGCACGCGAACCCGCTCGTGCTCGCCGGCCCGAGCCTGATGATGGGCGTGCTCGCGACGGTCGTCACCGCGGCGATCGACCTCGGCTGGCTCGGGACCGTCGCGGCGCTCGCGTGCGCGGGGGAACCCGCGCAGACGTCTGCGCGCGGCTCGCCCTGACCCGCGCTACCCCGCCATCTCCGCGAGCACGATCACGTTGCCCGCGCGGTCGAGGTACCCGAGCTCGGTCGCGCCGTACGACGTCTTCCTGAGCGGCAGGATGAGCTTCTCGTCCGCGAGGGCCTTTGCGACCTCCTGGATGCTCGCGACCTCGAGGAACAGGTAGCCCTGCTGCGGTGCCTGCTTGAAGGCGCCGCGCGTCGCGGACGACGCGACGAGGTCCGAGTTCACGCTCTCGGACGTCTGGTACATGACCTCGATGCCCTGGCCCGCGAGGATCGCGAAGCCCATGTGATCGCCCTCGGACACGTCGACGACCTTCTCGACGCCGAGCTTCTTCCAGAACGCGAGCGCGGGCTCGATGCGCTCGACGACGAGGACGGGGGTCGACTTCTTGAGCGTGACGGACATGGTGGCCTCCGGTGTGTGGTGGGAGGCAGCCTAGAGCGCCGCGACCCGCCCGTCTTGAACGATCCCGACACCGGCCTGCTCGGCGGCCCAGGCGGAGGGTGACACCCCGGCGAAGCTGCGGAACTCGCGGGTGAGGTGCGCCTGGTCCGCGTAGCCGGCCGCGGCGGCGAGCGCAGCCCAGCGCGTATCACCGGCCGCGTGCCGGCGGAGGACGGCGCGGAAGCGGGCGAGGCGGCGGAGCTCGGCCGGGCGGAACCCCGCGGCCGCGAGGAAACGGCGCTCGAGCGTGCGCTCGGTGTAGCCGGAGTCGCGCACGAGCTCGCGGACGGTCGCAGGCTCCCGGCTCCAGCGCCGGAGCGCGTGCTCGAGGAGCGGGTCGGGCGGCGGCGCCGTGGAGGCAAGCGGCAAGAGCGCGGCCCAGATCCGGGACGCACGCTCTGCGAGCGAGGGCCGCGTCTCGATCCCGCGCGCGAGCGCGAGCGCGCGGTCGCGGAGGAGGGTGCCCTGAGCCGCCGGCTCGACCATGAGGTCCACGAGCGCCCGCGCGTCGAGCGCGCCGAGCAGCACGTGCCCGCCGGGCCGGAGGCGCAGCCCGAGCACGTCGACCTCGCCCTCGAGTGGCACCTCGACCGCCGTGGACATGGGCCCCACGAGCTGGGTCGCCGAGGGCCGGTCCGGCGTGAACATGAGGTCGATGCAGCCGTCCGGGAGGACGCGGTGCCGCTCGCCGCCTGCTGCGGCCACGCCGCGAAGCTCCCAGACGCTCGCCACCCAGCGCGCGAGCGCGGGGGGCGGCGGGAGCTCCGAGTAGCGAGGAGGAGCGGGTGTCACCGGGAGAGCATAGGGCCGAGCGCTGACCGTGCACCTGGATAAGTGACCGGATCCGCGCCGCGGGTGCTCGGGCAGGTTCGTTCGTGGCGACGAATCCGTCCGGGTGCCTGGGTCGAGGAAGCCCCCGCAAGTGCGCCAACTCCCTCCAGCGGGAGCCTTTGAGACTCACTCTTGCCGTTCGCTGGAAGTAGAATCGCGTCGTGCTCCGCCGCTTCTCGCTGAAACCGCTCTGGTGGACGATCTTCGCCGGCGCGTGCCTCATGCCGCTCGTGCTGCGGTTCATGCCGCTCGTGCCGGACGACGGGCAGTGGATCCTCGCGCTGCTCGTGGCGATCGTCGCGCCCTCGCTCGCGCTCCGAGGCTCGCGGTTCGGGGTACTGCAAGCCGTTCCCTTCGCGATGGTCGGGGCGCTCGCCGGGGTCGTGCTCCCAATGGTCGTCGTCGGAAGGCTCCTGGAGCCCGTCTCCGGCTACTACATCTCGCACGAGGCGCCGGAAGGCGACGAGATCCTCCGAATCGATGAGACCTGGAGGCTCGCCTTCGGGACGGGCCCGTCGCGCTCGTTTGCCGTGCTCCTACGGGATCTCGACGGGACCGTGGGAGGCTCCTGGCAGGCCGCGCCGAACTGGTACGACCAGCCGCCTGCGCCCGGCACCTACGACATTGTCTTCCCGTTTCATGCGCGCCGGGACGTCATCGTGTGGCGGGCCTGGCCGAGCTCGAAGGACCTCCTGCCTCTTCAACCGGGTTCACGTCACCCGGTACACCCGCGTCACCCGCGACGAGGCGTTCGCCTTCGAGGCACGCTGACGCGCCGCTACTTCCCCAGGAACTTCCGCACCGAGATCTTCGGCAGCTTCGTCGGCGCGAGGTGATGCAGGGTCGCGACGCCCGAGAGGATCGCCGCGCCCGCCACCGCCGCCGGTCCGACGACGCCCGGCGCGTGCAGCGCCATCGCGACGATCCCGGCGCCCGCGAGCGACGCGGCGAGGAGGCCCAGGAACAGCGTGATCCCGACGCTCCTGAGGTGCGCGCCGAGCCGGTCGATGGCCTCGGGCTGCACGTGCACGCGGAACTTGCCGCTCTCGAGGTCGAGCAGGATCTGGCTGAGCTGCCCGGGGACGTCCTCGGCGAGCCCCTGGAACTTCAGGAGCGACTTCATGAGGAGGCCGCTCGTGTCGGACGGGTTGAACCGCGCCAGCAGCAGCTCCTTCGCGTACGGCATCCCGACCTCGAGGATGTCGAGCTTCGGGTAAATCCGCCGGACGATTCCCTCGATCGTCATCGCGGCCTTGCCGAGCACCGCGTACTCCTTCGGCACCTTGATCTTGTGGCGCACCGCGAGGTCGAGGAGGTCCCGCGCGAGGGTGGCGCTCCTGATCTCGTCGAGCTTCAGGCCGAGGTACCGGTCGAGCAGCCCGCGGATCTCCTCCTTGAACTCGCCGATCGGCCCGTGCGTGTCGGGCATGCCGATGCGGTTCAGCATCCGCGCGACGCTCTCCGGGTCCCGCAGCGCGACCGCGACGATGAGCGTGACGAGCGCCTCCTGCTGCTGGCGCGAGAGGCGGCCCACCAGGCCGAAGTCGAGGAGCGCGATCCGGTTGCCGGGGAGGACGAGGATGTTCCCGGGGTGGGGGTCGCCGTGGAAGAGGCCGTCCTCGAAGAGCTGCCGGAAGGCGGCCTCGATGAGGTTGCGGGCGATGGCCTCGAGGTCGAGGCCGTCGGGCGCGTTCGCGACGTCGGAGAGGTGGCGGCCCTCGACGCGCTCGAGCGTGAGCACCGTCGGGCAGGTGAGGTCGCCGAGCACCTTCGGGATGACGAGGAAGTCGCGCCCGACCGAGGCGTCGCGCATCGCCCGCGCGTTCCGCGCCTCGTTCGAGAAGTCGAGCTCCTCGTGCACGGTGCGGTCGAACTCGGCGATGACGTCGGAGGGCGTGTAGACGCCGACCTCCTCGACGACCGCCTCGAGCACCTTCGCGAGGTAGTGCAGCAGCGCGAGGTCGCTGTCGATGTTCTCCTGGATCCGCGGGTGCTGCACCTTCACCACCACGTCCTCGCCGGCGTGCGTCCGGGCGCGGTGGACCTGGGCGATGGACGCGCTCGCGAGCGGCTCCTCCTCGACCCACGCGAAGAGCTCCGCGAGCGGGTGCCCGAGCCCCTCCTCGATGACGGCGCGGATCTGAGGAAACGGGGAGGGCGGGCAGTCGTCCTGCAGCCCCTCGAGCTCCTCGAATCCAGTGGGCGGGGAGGAGGTCCGGGCGGGTGGAGAGGATCTGGCCGAACTTGATGAAGGTCGGGCCGAGGTCGGTGAGCAGGGTCCGGAACCGCGCGGCGGTGCGGCGGTCCGGCTCGGGCAGCGGGCCGCCCTCGGCGGGCGGGACGCCGTCCTTGCCGAGCATGTCCTTCAGCCGCGAGCGCTCCAGGTACGCGCCGAAGCCGTGCTTCGCCACGGTCGCGGTGATCTGACGGAGTCGGTTGAGGTCCTGGAACGCGCGCTCGAGCATGAGCGCCGGGACTCTAGCACGTGATACAAGCATCGGCTCCCATGGCCGAGATCGCGCAGGCGACGCCCATGATGCGGCAGTACCTGGCCGTGAAGGCCCAGGTGCCGGACGCGCTGCTGTTCTTCCGGCTGGGCGACTTCTACGAGCTGTTCCTCGAGGACGCGAAGGTCGCGGCCGAGGTCCTCCAGATCACGCTCACCGCCCGCTCGAAGGGCGACGCCGCGATCCCGATGTGCGGCGTGCCGTACCACGCGGCCCGCGGGTACGTGGCGAAGCTGCTCGAGAAGGGCTTCAAGGTCGCCATCTGCGACCAGGTGGAGGAGCCCGGCGCGGGGAAGACCATCGTCCGGCGGGAGGTCACCCGGGTCGTCACGCCGGGCATGGTCCTCGACGACCAGGTGCTCGACCCGCGCGAGGCGAGCTTCCTCGGCGTCTTCGTGCCGTCGGAGAGCGCCCCGGGCGGAGGGCTCGCGCTCCTCGACGCGACGACGGGCGACCTGCGCTGCGGCGAGGTGAGGGACGACGAGCGGCTCGTGGAGGAGCTCCGCCGGGCCGGGGTCCGCGAGCTGATCTACCCGGCCGCGGCCGATGCGGTCCGCGTCGACGCCGTCGTGAAGGCCGTGGGCGTTCCCTCCGCGAGGCGCGAGGACGCCGACTTCGCCCGGGCCGGCGAGCGCCTCCGCCGCCACCTCGGGGTGGCCTCCCTCGACGGCTTCGGGGTGGCCGACCTCGCCCTCGGGCTCTCCGCCGCGGGGGCCGCGCTCGCCTACCTCGCCGACACCCAGCGCGCCGATCCGAAGCACGTCGACCGCATCTCCCGGCTGCGCACCGAGGACGTCCTCCAGCTGGACGAGGCCACCCGCGCGAACCTCGAGCTCGAGCGGACGCTCGTGGGCGGCCGGCGGAAGGGCTCGCTCCTCGCGCTCCTCGACCGCACGGTGACCGCCGCCGGGGGCCGCAGGCTCGCCGAGTGGCTGCGGTACCCGCTCGCGGACCTCCCCGGCATCACCGCCCGGCACGACGCCGTCGAGGAGCTCGTGGGCTCCTCGGTGCTGCGCGAGGATCTGGCCGTCGCGCTGCGGCCGGTGGCGGACGTGGAGCGGCTCCTCTCACGGCTCGTGCTCGGGCAGGGGAACGCGCGCGACCTGCGCGCGCTCGCGGGCGGGCTCCTCGCGCTGCCCGCGCTCGCGGACCTCCTCGCCGGCCGCGGCTCGGCGCTGCTCCGCGAGGCCGCCGGCGCGCTGCGCGGGCTCGAGGCGCTCGCCGCGCACCTCGACCGCGCCGTCGCGGAGGAGCCCCCGCCGACGCTCGGCGAGGGCGGGCTCATCCGGCGCGGGTACTCGGCGGAGCTCGACCAGATCGTCTCGATCGCCGAGGACGCGAAGGGGACCATCGCGGCCCTCGAGGCGCGCGAGAAGGAGCGGACCGGCATCGGCTCGCTCAAGGTCAAGTACAACCGGGTCTTCGGCTACTACCTCGAGGTCACGAAGGCGAACCTCGACCGCGTCCCGAAGGACTGGGAGCGTCGCCAGACCACGGTCGGCGGCGAGCGCTTCATCACCCCGCAGCTCAAGGTCTTCGAGGAGACGGTCCTCGGCGCCGAGGAGAAGCGGTTCGCGCTCGAGCAGGAGCTCTTCGAGGCCCTGCGCGGCGAGGTGACGGCGGCGGCGCCCCGCATCCGCACCGCCGCCGACGCGGCCGCGCGGGCCGACGTGCTGCTCTCCCTCGCCCGCCTCGCCGCGGAGCGCGGCTACGTGCGCCCGGCGATGGACGACGGCGAGGTGCTGGAGCTCGAGGACGGGCGGCACCCGGTGGTCGAGGCGCTCCTGCCGGAGGGACCGGCCGCCTTCGTGCCGAACGACGTGCGGGTCGCGGCGCGCGCCGCGCCGGAGGCCGCGCAGCACGGCGCGCTCCTCGTCATCACCGGCCCCAACATGGCCGGCAAGAGCACCGTGCTCCGCCAGGCGGCGCTCGCGGTCGTGCTCGCGCAGATGGGCGGGTTCGTGCCCGCGCGCCGGGCGCGCATCGGGCTCGTCGACCGCGTGTTCACCCGCGTCGGCGCCTCCGACGACCTCGCGCGGGGCCGGTCGACGTTCATGGTCGAGATGACCGAGACGTCCGCCATCCTGCACAACGCGGGGCCGCGGTCGCTCGTGGTCCTCGACGAGATCGGCCGCGGGACCTCGACCTTCGACGGCGTCTCCATCGCGTGGGCCGTCGCCGAGCACCTGCACGACGCGGTCGGCTGCCGGACGCTCTTCGCGACGCACTACCACGAGCTCCAGGACCTCGCCCGCGAGCGCCCGGCGGTGCGGAACCTCACCGTCGACGTGCGCGAGGTGAACGACCGGGTGGTCTTCCTGAGGAAGCTCATCCCGGGCGGCGCGTCGCGGAGCTACGGCATCGAGGTCGCGAAGCTCGCGGGGCTGCCGGCCGGCGTCGTCGCGCGGGCGAGGGAGATCCTCAGGAACCTGGAGGCCGCCGAGGTGGACGAGGGCGGCCACGCCGTGCTCGCGCGGGGGAAGAAGGCCCGCAGGGCGGCGCCGGACCCGCAGCTCGGGCTGTTCGCGGGCGGCGCGAAGCCGGACCCGGCGCTCGAGGCGATCGCGAAGGCGCTGCGGGAGCTCGAATCCGGATCAGCTCCGCCCGATCGACGCGCTGAAGCTGCTCGCCGAGCTGCGGACCCGGCTGCCGAAATAGCAAAGGGGCCGGTCGCCCGGCCCCCTCGCACACTTCAGCCTACTCGAAGGAAGTTACGCCTTCTTGTGGCAGTCGTTGCACTTCGTGGGGCCCTTGCCGCCGCCCTTGTGGCACTCGAGGCAGAGGCCGTGCGCCTTGTCCTTGTTGAGCTCGAATCTTGCCGCCCTTGGCGTCGGCGTGGCACTTCGTGCAGTCGAGCGCCTTGTGCTTGGCGTGCTCGAAGGTGACGTCGCCGTTCTTGGCGGTGAGCTTCACGGAGGCCGGGGCCTCCGCGTAAGCGACGGAGAAGGCGAAGGCGGCGATCAGACCGACGATGTACTTGGTCACTTGCGTGCTCCTGCGTGCGAGGGGGCGGACCATCCGCCCTGTGTTTCGTAAGACGCGGGAGCATACTCGATATTCAACCGGGTACATCGAATTTGCCCAGTGAGTTAGCTGGGTTCTTGTTGCGAAACGGTCTCGAAAAGCTCGTTTGGTGCGACGCCATGACGCACTCGCGCACGGTGCGTTCGCCCGGGGGCGCCTCCGCTGAAAAGTGGACGCCTCGGCACCGGCAGGGCACGGTCGATTTCGCATGCGTGCCGCGCCGGCGATCCTCGCGCTGGTCCTGCTCTCGCCCGAAGTGGTGAGCGCGGCGCCTCGCGTCACGCGCGGTGCGCCTGCCGCGGCGCGGCCGGGCAAGAAGGCGGTGCGCCCGTCCTCGTCTCGCCCGCCGACGCTCGCGGAGGCGAAGGCCGCGATGACCGCGCTCCAGCGCGACCGCTCGAAGCGCCGCTTCCGCCACCACTGGGACCGCGCGATCACCAACCTCGAGCGCTCCGCGCGCGCGAACGGCGGCCGCGACGCGGCCGAGGCCCTGCTCGAGGCCGCCCGCGCGCGCTACGCGCTCTTCCGCTGGTCCGCGAACGACGCCGACCGCGACGCCGCGCTCTCGCTCGCCGCGAAGGCCGCGAAGAAGGGCTCCGCGAAGGCGCCGGCGCTGGCCGCCGCCATCCGCCGCGAGGCGGGCGACGACGAGAAGCCCGAGCCTCCGCGCCGCGCGCCGGCCGTCGCCTCGAAGCCCGCGGTGAAGGCGGCGCCGAAGGCCCCCGCCCACGCGAAGCCCGCGGCGCCCGTCGAGGAGCCCGACGACGCCGACGAGCCGGAGTCCGACCGCGCCGAGGCCGAGACCCCGACCGACCCCGCGCTCGCGGCCGCGCTGGCCGATCTCCAGGCCACCGCGGCCGACCATCCCGAGCGTGGCCCCGCCCTGCAGGGCGGGGCGGAGTCGAGGGAGCCCGCGCGCGTCACCGAGGTGAAGAGCTGGTCGTCCCGCGACTACACCCGCGTCGCCATCTACCTCTCTCACTGGGTGGGCTGGCAGAAGCTCGAGCTGCCCGCCTCGCCGGGCCAGCCGCGCCGGCTCGCCCTCGACTTTCGCCCGGCCGAGCTCGACCCGTCGCTCTCGAAGGGCGCCGAGGTCGAGGGCAGGCAGGTGGACCGCGTGCGCGCCGCGCAGAACGCCGCCGACACGGTGCGCGTGGTGCTCGACCTGCCCGGCACCGAGGGCCTCCACCTCTTCACCCTCCAGGATCCGCCGCGGCTCATCGTCGACGTGGGCTCGCCGGAGCCTCGCCCCGCCCCGGCGGACGTGCCGGTCGCCGAGGCGCCCGCGCGCGAGCCCCCGCTGCCGCTCCCGCCGCCTCCGCCCGAGGCGCCCGCCGCCCGTCCGCCGCAGGGGCCAGGCGAGGTCCGCCGCATCGTCGTCGACGCCGGGCACGGCGGCCGCGATCCCGGCGCCATCGGGCCGGGGAGGGTGCGCGAGAAGGACGTGACGCTCGCGATCGCGAAGAAGCTCGCGGCGAAGCTCCGGGGCGCCGGCTTCGAGGTGGTGCTCACCCGCGACGAGGACCGCACCCTCGCGCTCGAGGAGCGCACGGCGCTCGCCAACACCGCGGGCGGGGACATCTTCGTGTCGGTCCACGCGAACGCGCACCCGCGCCGCAACCGCGACGGCGTGGAGACCTACTTCCTGAACGTGGCGGCGGACCGTTACGCCGCCCGCCTCGCCGAGCGCGAGAACGGCCTCGACCTCGGGGAGGGCGACGAGCAGGCCGCCCGGATCCTCACCGACCTCGACGCGAAGGCCTCCGCCCTGAGCTCCCGCCGCCTCGCGACGCTCGTCCAGCAGGAGGTCACCGCCGGGGTCAGGGCCCGGGTGGGCGACGTGCGCGACCTCGGCGTGAAGAGCGCGCTCTTCTACGTGCTCCTCGGCGCCCGCATGCCGGCGGTGCTCGTGGAGACCGGGTTCATCTCGAACCGCGAGGAGGAGCGGCGCCTCGCCTCGGCCCGCTACCAGGACGAGGTGGCGTCCGGCATCGCCCGGGCGGTGACCGCGTTCTCCCGCAGCGCCGCGCGCGTCGCCGCCGCGCGCTGAGCGGCCGAAGCCAGGCTGCAACGCGGCCCGAGGGCAGCTAGACTCCTCCTCGTGCGTCCAGCCTCGCTGCAGCCGAGCCTCCCGAAGACCGCCCCGTTCCTCCTCGACGAGAAGCTGCCCGGCCTGCCCGCCCTGACCGGCGACGTGAAGGCCGACTTCCTGGCCCAGCGGAGGTACGTCGAGCAGGTGCACCGCGAGGGCGGGAGCGGCCACACGGTGGTGCGGCTCCAGGCCGCCGCCCTGGACCGGATCGTGACGCTCCTCTGGGAGCGCGCGGTCGAGACGGCCGGCCGGCAGCACCGCCCGTCGCCGGTGGCGCTCGTCGCGCTCGGCGGGTACGGGCGGCGCGAGCAGGCCCCGCACAGCGACGTCGACCTCATGCTGCTCCACGGCCTCAGGGAGCCCGACGCCTTCGTGAAGGAGTGCGGCGAGCGGCTCCTCTACGCGCTCTGGGACCTGAAGCTCGACGTGGGCTGGGCGGTCCGCAACCTCCAGGCCTGCGACCAGATCGCCCGGGAGGACCACACCGCGCGCACCGCGCTCCTCGACCTGCGCTTCCTGGCGGGGGACCGGGACCTCTTCCGCGAGCTCGAGCGCGAGCAGCTGCACGGCCTCTCCGAGGCGAAGGTCGAGGGCTTCCTCTCCGACAAGCTCGCCGAGATGCGGCAGCGCCGCGAGCGGTTCGGCGACTCCCTCTACATGCTGGAGCCGAACGTCAAGGAGTCGGAGGGCGGGCTGCGCGACCTGCAGTCGGCGCTCTGGTGCGCCCGCGTCCGCTTCAAGGTCGGCGGCCTCGGCGAGCTCCTCTCCCGCGCGCTCCTCCCGGCGACCGAGATCGAGGAGATGCGCCGGGCCCGCGACTTCCTCTGGCGGGTGCGCAACGAGCTCCACTACCAGGCCGGCCGGAAGTGGGACCAGCTCACCTTCGACGTGCAGCCCTCGGTCGCCGAGGCCCTCGGGTACCGCGATCAGGAGGGGACGCCGGCGGTGGAGGCCTTCGCGCGCCACTACTACCTCGCCGCGAAGACCGTGCTCGTCGCGTGCGACGCCGTCATCGATCGCTGCCTCGAGCCCGTCACCCAGCAGGGCTGGCGCATGGTGCCGCCGCCCGCCGCCATCATCGGCGCCGAGCGGCCGGTCCCGGTGCTCCGCGGCCAGCCCACCCGCACGGCCGACCGGCTCATCGTGGGCGGCGAGTTCAAGGTCTTCCGGAACCGGATCACGGTCGTCGACCGCGAGGTGCTCTGGCGCTCGCCGGCGGCGCTCGTCCGGCTCTTCACCACCGCCGACTTCGAGGGGCTCGATCTCTACCCGTACGCCCGCGACCTCGCCGCGCAGGCGGCGGACGAGCTCCCGCCGGAGGCCGCCGCGGACCCGGAGCTCAACCAGGAGCTCCTCTCCGGGCTCATCCGGCAGGGCACGCGCGGCCGCTTCCTGACCGTCATGCACGAGCTCGGGGTGCTCCCCAGGCTGGTGCCGGAGTTCGCGGCCGTCACGGCGCGGCGGCAGTTCGACGTCTACCACGTGTACACCGTGGACGTTCACTCGCTGTTCGCGGTGCGCCGGCTGCTCGCGCTCCGGTGCGCCGACGTCGACGAGGAGCTCGTGGGCGAGGTCACGCGCCGGATGGCCCGGCCGCTCGCGCTCTTCCTCGGCACCCTGTTCCACGACATCGGGAAGGGCTCCGGCAAGGACCACTCCGTCCGCGGCGCCGAGATCGCGGCGGCCGCCTGCGTGCGCATGGGCATCGACCCGGCCGACGCCGCCGACGTGGAGTGGCTCGTCGCGAAGCACCTGCGCATGTCGGCCATCGCCCAGCGGCGCGACCTCTCCGACCCCGACCTCATCCACGCGTTCGCGGACGAGGTGGGCACCATCGACCGCCTCGAGAAGCTCTACGCCTTGACCTACGCGGACATGGCGACCGTCGGCCCGCGCACGTGGACCGAGTGGAAGGCCAGGCTCCTGCGCGAGCTCTTCCAGAAGACCCGCGACGCGCTCGCGCTCGGCGAGCGGCGCCCCGAGCCCGGCACCGCCGAGGCGGCCGGGCGGGCGGCGGTCTCGGCCGCCCTGGAGCTCCGCGGCCACGGCTCGTCCGCGGATCGGACCGCGTTCCTCGCGGCGATGCCCGCGCGCTACTTCGTCACCGAGCCGCCCGCCCAGGCGCCCGCGCACCAGCGCCTCCTCCACCTCGGGAGGGGCCGCGCCGTCGTGACCGCCATCCGGCACCGCCCGGAGCGCAACCAGTCGGAGATGACGCTCGTCGCGGCCGACCGTCCCGGCCTCCTCGCCACAATCGCGGGGGTGCTCGCCGCCCACCGCATCGACATCCACCACGCCGAGGTCTTCTCGACGCCCGAGGATCCCGCCCACGGCGTGCTCGCCGGGCGGGCGCTCGACGTCTTCGAGCTGCGCGGGCCGGAGGAGACCGCCGTGGAGGCGCTCCGCTGGCGGGCGTGCCGGCGCGACCTCGTCCGGGTGCTCTCCGGGGAGGAGCCGCTCGACGCGCTGATGGCGCGGCGGCTCAAGGCCTCGGCGCTGCCGCAGAAGCCGCTCCCGCGCCTCGCGACGAAGGTGGTCGTCGACAACGACAGCTCGCGCACGCACAGCGTTGTGGACGTCTTCACGACCGACCGCGTGGGGCTCCTGCACACGCTCTCCCGGACCTTCTTCGAGCTCGGGCTCTCGGTGGACCTCGCGCGCATCTCCACCGAGGGACATCGGGCGAGCGACGCCTTCTACGTCCGCACGGCCGACGGCCGGCGGCTCGAGGGCGAGCTCGGCGCGAAGGTCGTCGAGTCGGTCCGGGCCGCGCTCTCGCGCGCCGACGCCTGAGCCCTGCGCAGGAACCGGCGGGCGTCCCCGGGGGGTCGCCCCGCCCGGGCGCGTGCCCGGGAGACCTCCACCGAAACGCTCGGGAGTGCGCGCCCTTGTCCGGCCAGGGGGGCGTGTCCACCCTTTCCCCCGGCAGGTCGAGCGGAAGGGGAGGTGCTCGCCTTCCCGCGGGGTGAAGGGCCCGCGCGGTGTCTCCGGGAAGGGCGCGCATGAACCGTGAGGTCAGGATCGGGGTGGTCACGGCCTGGCCGGAGGTGGACTGGCACAGCGACCGGCTGGTGGCCGTCCTCTCCGGGAGCGCTCGCGTGGTGACCCTCGCGCCGGAGTCCTTCTCGGCCCGCGTGCGCGGCGAGCGCACCGAGCTCTGGGCCGGTGACGAGCCCGCCCGGTCGCTCGACGCCTTCGTGCTCGTCCGGGGGCTCGGCCGGGTCGGCGACGCCGACCTCCAGTTCGAGCTCTACCGCGCGCTCGAGGACGAGGGCGCGCTCGTGGTGAACCGGCTCGACGCGCTGCTCTCCGCCCAGGACAAGTTCCGGACCTCGCGACTCCTCGCCCGGGCCGGCGTCCCCACGCCGCCCTCGGCGGTGGCCCAGCGCGAGGAGGACGCCCTGCGCGTGCTCGCCGGGCTCGGCGACGCGGTCATGAAGCCGGTGGCGGGCTCCCTCGGCGACGGCGTGGTGCGCGTGCACGACGACGCGGCCGGCCGCGCGGCGGTGCGCGAGCGCGCCGCCCGGGACGGCGGGATCTACCTTCAGGCCTGGGTCGAGCACCCGGGCCGCGACGCCCGGGTGTTCGTGGTCGGGGGACGGGCCCGCGCGGCGATCGCGCGGGTGGCGCCTCCCGGCGAGTGGCGCACGAACGTCGCCGGGGGCGGGGAGGCCGAGGCGGTGGAGCTCTCGCCGGTGCTCGCGTCCACCGCGGAGGCCGCCGCGCTCGCGGTGGGCCTCGACTACGCAGGCGTCGATCTCGTGCTCGGGCGCGTGGGCGCCTGGGTGATCGAGGTGAACGGGAATCCCAGCTGGCGCGGGATCCTCGGCGCGACCGGGCTCGACATGGCGGAGCCCATCGCCGACCACGTGCTCGCCCGGGCGCTGCGGCGCCGGGGGGCGAGCGCCCACATTGTCAGCACGGGGGTCACACATGGCGGATGAGAAGAAGGGCGGCAGCAAGGGAGCGATGACCGTCTCCGAGGCGGGGCGGAAGGGCGGCGTCCGCGTGCGCGAGACCCGCGGCCGGAAGTTCTACGAGGAGATCGGCAAGAAGGGCGGCGAGACCGTGAAGGCCGAGCGGGGCCGCAAGTTCTACGAGGAGATCGGCAAGAAGGGCGGGGACACGGTGAAGGCCGAGCGTGGCCCGCGCTTCTACGAGGAGATCGGCAAGAAGGGCGGCGAGACCATCAAGGCCGAGCGCGGGACGCCCTTCTACGAGGAGATCGGGCGCAAGGGCGGTCACAAGGTCCGCGAGCTCATCGAGAAGGGGAAGGCCGGCGCCAGCGAGGGCGAGGCGCCCACCACGCCGGACGAGCGCTAGGCGGGCATCCGCGCGGGGGCGCGGTGACAGGGGGAGGGGAAGATGGCCGAGGAAGAAGGGAAGGACGGCGCGACGCGCGCCGAGCCCGAGGACGGCGCGGGCGCGACCCGTCGCGGGATGACCGTGTCGGAGGCCGGCCGCAAGGGCGGCATCGCCGTGCGTGACGAGCGCGGGCACGCGTTCTACGAGGAGATCGGCAGGAAGGGAGGGCAGCGGGTCCGCGAGCTGATCGAGCGCGGGAAGACCCGCCGCTGAGGGGCGCCGGCGAAGCGGCAGGCCCCGAGACCCCACCCGGGTGTACCCCGGGGTGAAACTCAGGGGCCTGCCACGACGGACGGTTGCACCGCCGGGGGACCGGCTGCTACGGTCCCCGACTCCCGGGTGGTAGGCCGGGCGGGGGCCCGTTGCAAAAGCCGACGAGATACCTGACGAGCGTGGAGGTCGCCGCCGCCTGCGGCGTCTCCCCGCGGACCGTCACCAACTGGATCCGGGACGGCGCCATCCGAGCGCACAAGACGGTCGGCGGGCACGGGCGCGTCGCGGTCGACGAGCTGCGGCGCTTCCTGACGTCGCGCTCGATCCCGATCCCCCCGAGCTCGCGAGCGACCCGGTCGAGGAGACCGCGGAGGCTCGGCCCGGCCGGCGCGTGCTCGTCGTGGACGACGACGAGGCGTTCCTCGAGGTGGTGAAGGAGCTCCTCGGCGCGAACGGCTTCACGGTCGAGACCGCGCGCCAGGGCTTCCTCGCCGGCTACCTCGTCGGCAAGAACACGCCCGCCGTGATCATGCTCGACCTCGTGATGCCCGGGCTCGATGGCTACGAGGTCCTCGCGCTCCTGCGCGAGCGCGAGGAGTCGAAGGGCATCCCGGTCGTCGCCTGCACCTCGATGCGCGGCCCGGAGACCGAGGCGCGCCTGCAGAAGGCCGGCTTCGACGCCTGGGTCAGAAAGCCCATCGACTTCAAGGTGCTCGTGAGCACGGTCGAGGGCCTCGCCGGCCTCGCGCCCCGGGCGACCGGCTAGGCCGCTTCCCGGCGACGCCCAGCGTTTCTTTTGGGGGCCCGGGAAAGCTGCTAGATAGTCAGTCCCATGGCCGCCGCGCCCATCGTCGAGATCGACCCGCAGCACCCGCAGCCGAGGGTGGTCGAGCGCGCGGTGTCCGCGCTGGCGTCCGGGGGCCTGCTCGCGTACCCGACCGACACGTACTACGGCATCGGCTGCGACCTGTTCGACAAGCGGGCGATCGAGCGCATCTACCTCCTCAAGGGCCTGCCGCGCACGCACGAGCTCTCGTTCGTCTGCCAGGATCTCGCCGAGATCTCGCGCTACGCCATCGTCGACAACGCCGCGTACCGCGTGCTGCGGCGCAAGGTGCCGGGCCCCTACACGTTCATCCTCCCCGCGACCCGGCTCGTGCCGGACCTCGTGCTGCGCCGGCAGAAGACGGTCGGCATCCGCATCCCGGACAGCCCGGTGGCGCTCGAGATCGTGAAGAAGCTCGGCCACCCGCTCATCTCGACCTCGGCGGCGACGCCGGAGGGCGAGGTGCTCGTCGACGCGCGCGACATCAAGGACCGGCTCGGGCACGGGCTCGACCTCATCCTCGACAGCGGCGTGAAGCCGAACGAGCCGTCCTCGGTCATCGACCTCTCCGGCCCGGAGCCGATCGTGATCCGGCAGGGGAAGGGCGACGTCTCCGACCTCGTGGGGTGACGACGTTGAGCGGGCTCGAGGCCGCCCTCAATCTCTTCCTCGCCCACGCCCGGGTGGAGAAGGGCCTCTCCCCGAACTCGGTCGAGGGCTACGGCCGCGACCTGCGCCGCTACCTCGATCACCTCGAGCAGCTCGGCGTCCGTGACTGGAGGGCGGTCGGGCGCACCGAGATCCGCGACCACCTCGCCGGGCTCGTCGCCCGCGGGCTCTCGCCGCGGTCGCAGGCCCGGGCGCTCTCCGCCATCCGCGGGCTGCACGCGCTGCTCCTCTCCGAGCGGCTCGTCGAGGTCGACCCCTGCGACGAGCTCACCTCCCCGCGGCCGGGGCGGGCGCTTCCGAAGCCGGCGGCGCGGGACGAGATCGCCGACATCCTGCGCCAGCCCGATCTCAGGAAGCCGGCCGGCGTGCGCGACCGCGCGATGCTGGAGCTCCTCTACGCGACCGGCCTGCGCGTCTCGGAGCTCGTGTCGCTCGGCGTGAACGACGTGGACCTCGAGTCGCGGGTGCTCGTCGCGCGCGGCAAGGGGAACAAGGAACGGCTCGTGCCGCTCGGCGCGCCGGCCGCCGACGCGGTGAAGGCCTGGCTCGGCCCCGCCCGCGACCGGATGCTGAAGGGCAAGCGGGTCCGGGACCTGTTCGTCACGCCGCGCGGGAAGCGCATGACCCGCCACGGCTTCGCGAAGCTCCTCGACCGCTACGCGCGGGCCGCCGGGATCCGGCGGCGCATCTCCCCCCACAAGCTCCGCCACTCGTTCGCGACGCACCTCCTCGAGGGCGGGGCGGACCTGCGCGCGGTGCAGGCCATGCTGGGCCACGCGGACGTGTCCACCACCCAGATCTACACCCACGTCGACCGGTCCCACGCGCAGCGGCTCCACGCCAGGTTCCACCCGAGGGCATGAGGGGTTATCCCGCCTGCCGTGCGCGTTGACGGTGGGGGCAGGGGGGTGTTACACGCCCCTGTTCTCGGTCGCGCCGAGGTCCCGATATCCCCGTGTCTCCCGACGAACTTCTCGGACGCATCGCCGTCCTCCCCCTCTTCATCATCTCCCTCACGGTCCACGAGTGGGCCCACGCGTGGAGCGCCTGGAAGCTCGGCGACGACACGGCCTCCCTGCAGGGCGGCTCACGCTCAACCCCATCGCGCACATCGACCTCCTCGGCACCATCATCCTGCCCCTCCTCGGCGTGCCGTTCGGGTGGGCGAAGCCGGTGCCGGTGAACCCCGCCCGCTTCCGGCGGGACGTGTCGATGTCCGGGGGGATGGCGCTGACCGCCGGCGCGGGCCCGCTGTCGAACCTCGTGCTGGCGCTCGCGTCGACAATCGCCATCGGGCTCCTCATCCGCTGGGCGCCCGCGCTCGTCGAGGGGCCGGTCTTCCCGCTCCTGCGCGAGCTCGTCGTGCTCAACGTGGCCCTCGCGATCTTCAACCTCTTGCCCGTGCCGCCGCTCGACGGGAGCCGGGTGGTCGCGTGGCTCATGCCCCGCACGCTCGCCGAGGGCTGGCGGCGCATCGAGCTCTACGCGCCGGTCCTGCTCATCGCGGTCTTCCTCTGGGGCGGGCGCCTGGTGGCGGGGCCAATCTCCGCCGTGTACCGTCAGCTCGAGAAGCTCATCTACCTCATCGCGTGAACGAGATGCCCGCCAACCGTCCCGTCGTCCTCAGCGGCATGCGCCCCACCGGGCGGCTCCACGTCGGCCACCTCCACGGCGCGCTCGCGAACTGGGTCCGCCTCCAGGACGAGGCGACCTGCTTCTTCTTCAGCGCCGACTGGCACGCGCTCACCACGAACTTCCACCAGACCGAGGTCATCAAGGCGGCCGAGCGGGAGATGTTCGTGGACTTCATCGCCGCCGGGATCGACCCCGCGAAGGCGACGCTCTTCGTGCAGAGCGAGGTGAAGGAGCACGCCGAGCTCTTCCTGCTCCTCGGCATGATCACGCCGGTGGGCTGGCTCGAGCGGTCGCCCTCGTACAAGGAGCTGCGCGAGAACATCACCGACCGCGACCTCGCGCTCTACGGCTTCCTCGGCTACCCGGTGCTGCAGACCGCCGACATCATCCTCTACAAGGCGAACCAGGTGCCGGTGGGCGTGGACCAGGTCCCGCACCTCGAGCTGTCGCGCGAGATCGTGCGGCGCTTCAACACCCAGTACGGCAACGTCTTCCCCGAGCCGGCGCCGCTCCTCACCGCCGCGCCCAAGAATCCTCGGGACCGACGGCCGGAAGATGTCGAAGAAGCTACGGCAACACCATCGACCTCGGCGAGCCCGGGGCCGACACGCAGAAGAAGGTCATGGGCATGGTCACCGACCCGGCCCGCAAGCTGCGCAAGGATCCGGGCAACCCGGACGTGTGCGGCGTCTTCTACCTGCACAAGGTCACGAGCGAGCCCGAGACGGTCTCGTGGGTGGACCAGAACTGCCGCACCGCCGGGATCGGGTGCGTCGACTGCAAGAAGAAGCTGCTCGAGAGGCTGTCGCCGCAGCAGGACGAGATGCGGGCCCGCCGGGAGGCGCTGCTCCAGAAGCCGAAGGACGTGGATGACCTCGTCCAGCTCGGCACCCGGAAGGCTCGCGAGGTCGCGGCGCGGACGATGGACGAGGTCCGCACCGCCATGAAGCTCAAGCTCGCGTGAGGCCCCCGGCCATTGGCCCGGCGTAAGGACAGCGAGGCAGACGACCGTCCCGACCCGGCCGATCCGGCGTCGGAGGCGAGCGCGCGCGCGGCCGCCGAGGCGTTCCGCGTCACGCTGCCGCCGCTCAAGGCGGGCGAGCCTCCGTTCGAGGGGCCCCTCGACCTGATCCTGCACCTCGTGAAGGAGCACGAGGTCGACCTCTTCGACATCCCAATCGCCAAGATCACCGAGAGCTACCTCGCGACGCTCGAGGCGCTCCGGGAGCTCGACATCGACCTCGCGGGCGAGTTCCTGCACATGGCGTCGCAGCTCGTCCTCATGAAGTCGAGGCTGCTCCTGCCGCGCACCGAGGTGGCGGAGGACGCGCCGGCCGAGGACGCGGGGGTGGACCCGCGCGCCGAACTCGTGAAGCGGCTGCTCGTCTACCAGAAGTACAAGTCCGCCGGCGAGGAGCTCGGCCAGCGCGACATCCTCGACCGCACCGTCTTCACCCGCCGGGCGCGCGTCGAGAAGATCTCGGTCGAGGGCCCGGAGGGGCTCGCCGACGTCTCGGTGTTCAAGCTCATCGAGGCGCTCGCCCGCGCCCTCGAGCACGCGAAGCCCGAGACCTTCCACCAGGTCAACGTCGAGCGGCTCGCCATCGGCGACGCCATCGCGCGGGTGGCCGAGGTGCTCCGGCTGAACCGCCGGGCCACCTTCGCGGAGCTGCTCGCGGGGCCGCCGGACCGGCCCCACGGCAAGCCCGCCATCATCTCCACCTTCCTCGCCATCCTCGAGATGGCGAAGCTCCGGCTGGTGCGCATCTACCAGGCCGCGCTCGACGACGCCGGCCCCGGCGCCGAGATCCTCGTCGAGGCGCGCGACACCCTGGGCGACGACGTGCCCCAGACCGGCCCGGAGGACTACCGATGAGCGAGAAGAAGAGCGGCGCAGACGCGCCCGCCGCGCCGGGCCCCGCCCCGGAGGAGCTGGCCGCGCTCCAGGCCGCGGAGGAGGCGAAGGCCGGCGACCCCGAGCTCGACGACGTCGACCCCGCCGACATCGACGTGCCGGACGAGAAGGAGGAGCCCTTCGAGAAGCTCGCCGCGGCGGCGAAGCGGCTCTCGGAGGCCCGCGTCCGCACGGTCATCGAGACGCTGCTGTTCCTGGCCGAGAAGCCGCTCGCGATCCCGGAGCTCCGCGCCTGCACCGGCCTCGAGCCGGACCGCATCACGAAGGCGATGGACCAGCTCTCCGGCAACTACCGCGAGGGCGTGTGCGGCATCGTCCTGCACGAGGTCGCCGGGGGCTGGCAGCTGCGCACCTCGCCGGACAACTCGGAGTTCGCGCGCCGCTTCCTCAAGGTGAAGCCGCAGCGGCTCACCCGCGCCGCGCTCGAGACGCTCGCGATCATCGCCTACCGCCAGCCGGTGACCCGCCCGGAGATCGAGGAGATCCGCGGCGTGGACTGCGGCGCGGTCGTCAAGGCGCTCCTCGAGCGGAAGCTCGTGAAGATCCTCGGCAAGAAGGAGGAGCCGGGCCGGCCAATCCTGTACGGCACGACGCGCGAGTTCCTCGAGTTCTTCGCGCTGAAGGACCTCGCCTCGCTCCCGACCCTGCGCGAGTTCGCGGAGCTCTCCGAGGAGCACCGCGAGATCGTGGAGAAGACGCCGGAGGGCGAGACGCCGGCCGGCATCTCCGGCATCGTCGACGACCTCGCCGACGGGAAGCTCCAGGCCGAGCTCGAGAAGACCCGTGCCGAGGGCGACAAGGCCCTCGAGGAGCTGGAGGCGATCATGGAGCAGGCCGACCAGCGCGCGAAGGCGGCGGCGGAGGCGCTGAAGCCGCCGAAGCCCGAGGAGCCCGAGCCGGTGCCCGGCGCGCCCGCGGCGGCGCCTGCCCCGGCCGCGCCCGCGGCCTCCGGCTCCGGCGAGCCCACCGGCGGAGGGACGCCGTGAGCGCGCCCGAGCGGCTGCAGAAGTACCTCGCCGGCGCCGGCGTCGCCTCGCGGCGCCACGCCGAGGAGCTCATCACCGCCGGCCGCGTGAAGGTGAACGGCAAGACCGTCACCGCGCTCGGCACGAAGGTCGAGCCGGGCGCGGATCTCGTCGAGGTGGACGGGCGGCTCGTGTCCCGCAGCGAGGCGCGGGCCTACTACCTCCTCTACAAGCCCTCGGGCTGCGTCACGACCGCCTCCGATCCGGAGGGCCGTCCGACGGCCTACGACTACCTGCGCGGCGTCCGGGAGCGGGTCTTCCCGGTGGGCCGGCTCGACTGGGACGCCGAGGGCGCGGTGCTCTTCACCGACGACGGGGAGCTCGCGAACCGCCTCGCGCACCCGCGCTACGGCCACCGGCGGGTCTACCTCGTGAAGGTGAAGGGCGAGCCGGAGCCCGAGCAGCTGCAGCGGATCCGCGACGGGCTGCGCCTCGAGGACGGACCGGCAAAGGCGCTCGAGATCGCGGTGCACGAGCAGGCCGAGAAGAACACCTGGATCCGCGTGGTGGTGGGGGAGGGGCGCTACCACCTCGTGAAGCGGCTCTGCGAGGGGGTCGGTATGCAGGTGCTGCGGCTCTTCCGGCCGGAGTTCGGGGGCGTCACCGTGCAGGGGCTCCGCCCCGGCACGTTCCGCGCGCTCGCGCCGGACGAGCTCGCCGCGATGCGTGGGGCGGTCGGGCTCGGGGACGGCAAGGCCCGCGTGCCCCGCGCGGCCGAGCTGCCGAAGGCGGCGCGCCGCCACGGCCACGGGCCGCCGGCGCCGCCGTCGGCCATCCCGACGACGCCCGACCGGCCGCGGAAGGCTCCCGGCGACCCGAGGCGCGAACGCCCGACCTCCGGGGATCCGAAGCGGGAGCGCCCGGCCTCCGGCGATCCGAGGCGCGAGCGCCCGGTCCGCGGCGGCCCGGGCGTCGAGCGGCGCGACCGACCGGGCCGCGGAGCCCACGCCCAGGGCGGGCGCAAGCCCCGCGGCGGCCCGCGCTCGCGCTAGGCGGCCGGCTTGGTCGAGATGCCGAGGACCCTGTAGAGCGGGCAGAAGCCCAGCGCGCCGGTCGCGAGCGGGACGAGGCCGACGAGGCCCCACATCGTCTGGGGGCCCACGAACACCAGCGAGATGAGGCCGAGGCCGAGGACGATGCGAGCCGCGCGGTCGAGGGTGCCTTCGTTGGTCATGGTGTGCTCCGGGTGGTTCGGGGTGGTGGGGTGCGGTGAGTCGCTCTCGTCCGGGGAGAGACACGGCGCCCGCGCGAGGATTCGCCGGGCCGTACGCTTTCCCTCCGGGGGCCCACCCGCTTGCCTCGCGGTCCCTCGCAAGGGACGATGCCGCACCGTGCCGACCCGCCGCCTCACCCTCGCCTCGCTCGCGCTGGCCGCGCTCCTCGCCGCGTGCGGGCGTGGCGACCTCGACTCCGCCGACCCGGCCCGCCGGGCCGCCGCGGTGGAGGGCCTCCGCCCCGATCGCGACGCGGGGGCGCTCCTCGTGGCCCAGCGCGACGTCTCGGCCGAGGTGCGGCTCGCGGCGGCGCGGACGCTCTCCCGGGCGCCGGGCGAGGCCTCCGCGGAGGCCCTCGGGCGGCTCCTGCTGGACCCCGACCCCGCGGTCGCCGTGGCGGCGGCGGACGGCCTGGGCGGCATGCCGGGCGTCGCCACCGCGCGCGACGCGCTCGTCGCGTCCTACGGCGCGGCGTCGCCCGCGGCCCGCTCGGCGATGGCCCGGGCCCTCGAACGGCTCGGGGTCTCCCTCCGCGCCGCGGTGGAGCTCGAGTCGCGCACGCTCTGGGAGCGGAACCTCGCCGCGCTCGGGCGCGGGGGTGGGTCCGGGCACGGCGCGGCGGAGGAGGTCGGCGCGAGCCAGCGCCAGGAGGCGGTCCAGAAGCTCCTCGCGCTCGCCGATCCGAAGCGCACCCCGGATCCCGCCGTGCTCGTCGCCGCCGCGCGCGGCCTGGGCGAGACCGGCGACCCGGCGGTGCGGCCCGCGCTCGAGGACCTCCTCGACGCGCCGGCCGGGCCGGTGGCCGAGGCGGCGGCGTTCGCGCTCGGAAGGCTCGGGGACGCGCGCGCGGCGGACGCGCTCGCGGCGGCGGCGAGCGCGGGCAGCGGCCGGCTCGCGGCGGCGGCGGTGGAGGCGCTCGCGGCCCTGCCGAACGGCAGCGAGGTCGGGTTCGGCCTCTGCGAGGTCGCCGCGAAGACCCTGGACCCCGCGGTGTCGGCGCGGGCCGCGCGCGCGGCGGCGGACCGCGAGGTGGACTGCCCGCTGCGCCCGCTCGTGAACCGCCTCGGACCGGGCGGCGTGGGCGCGGAGGCGTCGCTCGCGGCGCTGGCCGAGCTCGGGCCGAAGGGCGACGCCGCCGCGCCGGCGATCGAGCGCGCCGTCCGCCTCCTCGAGGCGCCGGGCGAACCCGCGCTCCGGGCCGCGGCGGCGGCCGCGCTCGCGCGGCTCGGCGGCCCGGCGGCGGGCCCCGCCGTGGCGAAGCGGCTCGCCTCGGCCCTGGCGCGCCTCACCGACGCCCGGAGCCGCTGGGTGCGGGGATCGTACGAGGACGCGCCCCGGCTCCCCGCGGGGCCGGAGCGCGTGCAGGCGGTGCTCGCGCGTCCGCCGGGCGGGCCCCCGCCGGGCAAGGCCCAGGCGGCCCCGGAGTGGCTCGAGTCCATCTCGGCGGGCGAGGTGGCCGAGCTCTCCGCGCTCCTCGCGGCCGCGGGCGCCCTGCGCACGCCCGGCGCCGAGGAGCTCCTGAAGCGCTTCCCGCGCGATCCGCTGCCGCCGCTCCGCGCGGGCGCCATCGCCGGCCTCGCGGCCCTCGGGACGGCGGAGGCCGAGGTGGCCGCGGCGCTCGGGGACCCCGACGCCGCCGTGCGCATGGCGGCGGCGAAGGGCCTCGGGGCCCGCCCGAGCGGGGCCGCCGCCCTCGCCGCGGCGGCCCAGGCCATCGCGAGCCGCTCGGCGGCCGCGGCGGCCTACACGGCGGACGATCCCCAGTGGCTCCAGGTGCTGAGCGACGCGCTCGCCGGGGCCGGAGGCCCCGAGGCGGTGAAGGGGCTCGCGGCGCTGCTCGAGGGGCCGGGGGCGGGGCCCGCGGCCTCCGCGCTCGCCCGCATCGGCTCGCCGGAGGCGGGGGCGGCGCTGCTCCTCGCGCTGCCGAGGACGGCGGCCGGCAGCCGCGCGAAGGTCGTGGAGGCGCTCGCCCAGCTCGCCCCGAGCGAGGCGGGCCCGCTCCTCGCCGCGGAGCTCACCGGGGACCGGCCGGACGTGCGCGCCGCGGCGGCCCGGGCGGTGGGGCGGCTCCGGCTCGAGGGCGCCTCGCCGGCGCTCGAGGCGCTGCGCGCGGACTACTACGGGCGCGTGCGGAAGGCCGCGGTCGAGGCGCTCGCGAAGCTCCCGGCGGGTGCACCCCGCGTCCGACCCTGAGAAATTCGGGCCGCTCTCGGCCCTGTGGTACGTTTCCGGGGAATGGCCGATCTCCGGAAGCTCAAGGACAAGGCCGCCGAGTACGCCGAGAAGGGCAAGCTCGACAAGGCCGCCAAGGTCTATGCCGAGGTCCTCGAGGCGGACCCGGACGACGTCAACACCCGCCAGAAGCGGGCGGACGTCCTCCGGCGCGCGGAGCGCCTGAAGGAGGCGATCGCGGAGTACGCGGTCGTCGCGGAGCGCTTCGGCAAGGACGGCCTCCTCATCAAGGCCATCGCGATCTGCAAGACCATCCTCGAGCTCGACGCCGCGCACGTCGAGACGCAGTCGGCCCTCGCCGGCCTCTACGCCGCCCGCTCCGCCTCGGAGGCGAAGCGCCCCCAGAAGCGCGCCACGCTCTTCATGGCCGCGGTCCGCCCGGAGCCTCCGCCGCCGGCCCCGGCCCCGGCGCCCGAGGCGGAGGCGCCCGAGGAGCTCGTCTCCTTCAAGCTCCAGGGCACGCCGCCGCCGCCCGAGCGGGGATTCCCGCCACCGGTGGTGAAGTTCATCCCGCCGCCCGGGCCGGTCGCGCCACCGCCGATCCCCACCCCGCTCGCGCGCATCTCGCTCGTCGCCCAGAAGGCCGTCGATGACGGCGTCGTCGAGGACATCGAGATCGACGACCTCGAGGCGGACGTGATCGAGGACGTCGAGCTCCTGCCCGCCGACGAGGTCGAGGCGGTCGCGGCGCCGGTGCCGACCGCGGTGCTGCCCCTCGCGGGGGCGGCCCCGCCGCCCGAGGTCGAGCTCGAGCTCGTCCCCGAGGGCGACGAGCCCCCGCCGGTCGTGCCGGAGGAGCCGGTGCTGGAGCCCGAGCTCCCCGCCTCCGCCGACGAGCCCGCGCCGCTGCCGCACATCCCGATCTTCTCCGACCTCTCGAGGGACGCCTTCGTCGCGCTCACCGCCGGCATGGTGCTGCACCGGTTCGGTGAGGGCGACGTCATCCTCCGCGAGGGCGAGGAGGGCACGAGCTTCTACGTGCTCGCCTCGGGTGCGCTCGCGGTCACGAAGCGCGACGACAAGGGGCACGTCATCCCGCTCGCGAAGCTCGCCGAGGGCGACTTCTTCGGCGAGATGGCGATCCTCTCCGGCGCCGCGCGGGCCGCGACCGTCACCGCGGAGGTGCCGAGCGAGGTGCTCGAGTTCCCGGCCGACGTGCTGCTCGCCATCGCGAAGCATCACCCGCACATGGCGACGTCGCTCAGGAAGTTCTACCGGCAGCGCCTGCTCGCGAACGCCATGGCGGTCTCGCCGATCTTCCGGCCGTTCGGGAAGGGGGACCGGAAGATCATCATGGAGCGGTTCCTCGCCCGCGAGGCGAAGCCGGGCGACGTGGTGATCCGCGAGGGCGTGCCCTCCGACGGCCTGTACGTGATCCTCGAGGGCTCCGTCGAGGTGAAGAAGCTCAACGAGGGCGCCGAGGTGGTCGTCGGCGAGCTCCGCGAGGGCGACCTCTTCGGCGAGATGAGCTGCCTCAGGAAGACGCCCGCCACCGCGACCTGCGTCGTGAAGCGGCGCGGCACCCTCCTCAGGCTGCCGCGCCGCGACTTCGACATGCTGGTGCTGACCTACCCGCAAATCCTCGAGCTCGTCTCCGAGCTGTCCGACGAGCGCCTCGAGAACCTCGACGCCATCCTCTCCGGCCACGCCGAGTGGACCGACGAGGGGCTGGTGCTCGTGTAGCCGCTACGGCGAGCCGAACCCCTCGGCCGGCGGCACGGGCGAGGTGGGCAGCGGCTCGCGGGGCTGGCCGAAGCGCGTGCGGAGCACGGCGCCGAAGGTGAACAGCAGCACCGAGATCCAGACGATCGCGCCGAGGAACGGGATCTCGGTGACGACCGCGAAGATCCCCACGCCGATCGCGAGCTGGGCCACGGCCGGGCCACCCTGGGTCGGCAGCGGGAGCGTGCGGCCGACGTAGTAGACGAGGGCGGTGAGGCCGAGCACCGTCGCCGCGACGATGGCGAGCACCTGCACCGCCACGAGCGGGATGCCGACGATCGTCACCACGAGCAGCAGCGTGAGGACCGGCATCACGAGCCAGCCGAGCAGGCCCGCCAGCACCGACTTGAACGGGTTCTGGAGCATCGAGCCCGTGACGGCCTCGATCCGGCGCGGGAAGAGCGAGAGCACGACGAGCCCGAGCAGGAAGAGCACCACGAACTTCACGATGATCTGGAGGATGGCCCAGAGCGGGGAGGGGCTGCCGTGGTTGATGAGGCCCGGCCCCACGAGGTTGAGCACGCCGCCGATGCCGGGCACCGAGAAGGACTTCCTCGAGCCGCCGACCTGCGCCTCGGGGTCGACCTGGACGCGGCCGCCGATGGCGATGACGTCGTTCTCGATCGAGGCGCCCGCCGCGACCTCCACGTTGCCGCCGACGGCGACGACCTGGCGGGCGACCGCGCCGCCCTCGAGCCGGACGTTGCCGAGCACCGTGACGACGTCGCGGGTGACGGAGCCCGAGCGGACGTCCGCGTTGCCCTGGACCACCGAGACGTCGCGGGCGACGGCGCCGCGCTGGATCTCGAGGTTGCCGCGCACCACGTTGACGTCGCGCACGCGGTCGCCGGGGGCGATGGTGAGGTCGGAGCCGGTGACCTGACGGTCACGGCCGTCGTCCGGATCGATCTCCGCGTTGCGGAGCGCCTCGCGGGCCTCCCGGGCGGCGTCGCGCGCGGCCTCGCGGGCGCTGCGGCTGGCCTCGCGGGCGGCCTCCCGGGCGGCCTGGCGGGCCTCGCGCAGGGCCTCGCGGGCCTCCGGAGGGAAGTTCGGGGGGATGGGGAAGTCGAACTGGCCGTCGGCGGGCAGCACGGTGATGAGCTGGCCCTGCTTCTCGGCGCGCAGGTCGGCCTGCTGCAGCACGGCGCGGAGCACGTCCTCGACGGGGACGCCGCTGAAGATGCCGTTCACCTTCCCGTGCGTCCCGGGGGGCACGAGGATCGAGAACCCGGCGGACTTCGCAATCTGGCGGAGCGCGTCGGAGACGTCGGTCGCCTTGAACTCGCCCGTGAACTTCCCGGCCGACTTCTCGAACCCCGAGAGCGTGGGCTTCGGGCCGGCCAGGTCGGGCAGCTCCGCGTCCGGGGGCGAGACCACCACGATCTCGCCGGTCTTCGTCGCGATGAGCCCGGTGCCGTGCAGCGTGGCACGGAGCGCGTCCTCGACCGGGACGTTCTTGAGCTTCAGGACGAGCAGCTTGTGGCCGGTCCGGCCGGTGTTGATCGAGACGTTCCAGCCCGCGGCGTCGGCGATCTCCTGGAGCGTGTCGTCGATCGAGTTCGTGTCCTCGAGGGTGACGCGCTTCCCGGAGGGCTTGCCCCAGTCGCCGCGGAGCACGTCGCCGGCGGGCGGACGCGCGGCGGGGCGGCCGGCCTCGACGTCGAAGCCGGGCGGGGGCGTCGGCGGGGCGGGGACCGCGCGGGGCGCGGGCGCAGCCTTGGGGGCCGGGGTGGCCTGCGGCGCGGCGGGGGCCGCCGGCGCCGGGGGGGCGGGGGGGACCTGCAGGAGCAGGCTGGTGAGGACGATGGAGAGCATCGGTTCTCCGGTCAGGCGGTCTCGGTCGCGGGTGCGGGCATCAGCCGGGAGAGGGCGAGGAGGGCCGGGGCGGCGACGAGCGCGCACACCGCGGCGATGGGGAGGCGGAGGGCGGAGACGACGGGGGTCGCCACCTCGAGGGCGAAGCGGAGGCCGGCGCCGACGCTCCCGAGCACGTCGAGGGAGCGGACGACGGCGTCGCCCCACTGCGGCACGGTCAGG
Source organism: Anaeromyxobacteraceae bacterium (assembly GCA_047602405.1). Classification (GTDB taxonomy): domain Bacteria; phylum Myxococcota; class Myxococcia; order Myxococcales; family Anaeromyxobacteraceae; genus Anaeromyxobacter. The sequence goes on along the minus strand of JASGHJ010000002.1, from coordinate 1,721,159 downwards.
CCGGCGGCCAGGAGGAAGGCCACCACGCTCGCCGCGGAGATGAGGGCGGCCGCGCGGCGCTCGCGCGCGGCGGCCTTCGCGCGGACGTCGATCTCGGCGAGCACGTCGCCGGTGAAGTCGAGGTCGAGCTCGGGGACCTCGAGGTCGTCGAGGGCGCCGGAGAGGGCGCGGTACGACGCGACGAGGGCCTGGCACTCGACGCAGCCGGCCTCGTGCGCGTGGACCATGTCGCGCTCGGCGTCGAGCAGCGCGCCGTCGACGATCCGCTGGGCCTGCGAGTCGGTGAGGTGTCCGGTGAACGTGGTCACGGCGTCGCCTCCATTCCGGCTTCCTCGAGCGCCACCCGCAGCTTGCCGCGGGCGCGGTGCAGCCAGGTCATGACCGTGCCGATCGGCACGTCCAGGGTGGCCGCGATCTCCTTGTACGACAGGTGCTCGACGTGGAAGAGGTGGACCACCTCGCGGTAGTTCGCGGGCAGCTCCGCCACGGCCTTCTCGAGCACGCCGGCGAGCTGGCGGCGCTCCATGGCGTCGTCGCCGCGCACCGCGTCGGGATCCGGGAGCTCGCGGGCCGCGCCGCCCTCCTCGACCTCGGCGTCGAGCTCGAGCTTCTGCGCGGCGGGGGTCCGGCGGCGGAGCAGGTCGAGGCAGTGGTTCCGCGCGATGCGCAGGACCCACGGCGCGAAGGGCTGGGTGGGATCGTAGGTGCCCACCGCGGCGAAGGCGCGCACGAACGACTCCTGCGCGGCGTCCCGCGACTCCTCGGCGTCCCGCAGCAGGCGGAAGCAGAGCCCGTACACGGTGCGCTTGTGGAGGTCGACGAGCTGGCCGAAGGCGCGCCGGTCGCCACGCGCGGCCGCGCGGGCGAGCCCAGCTTCACCGACGGTCTCTTGGGGGGCCGTGGCTCGCTCCTCCGTCTGCCAGGAGAGCGCGAACCCTAGCCCGTCGATCGTGGCGGCGACAACCATGACCCGACATACGTCCCGTCGTTCCGGGTATTTCGGCGGGCGAGGCGGTTCAGGACCCCCGGTGACGTCCCGGGTGGGGGCAGGGCAGGCCTTCGAGAGACCTCCAATCAAATCGCCATGTTAGATTTCGGGCGTGTCCGAACCGATCATCCTCGACGGGGCCGCGGGCGAGGGCGGGGGGCAGATCCTCCGCACGGCCCTCTCCCTGTCGGCCATCACCGGGCAGGCCTTCGAGGTCGAGCGCCTGCGCGTCCGGCGGCCGAAGCCCGGCCTGCGCCCCCAGCACGTGGCCGCCGCACGCGCCGTCGCCGGCCTCTGCGGCGCCTCCCTCGAGGGCGCGGAGGTGGGCTCCCCGCGGCTCGCGTTCCGGCCGACCCGGGCGCCGACTCCCGCCGACCTCGACCTCGACGTCGGGACCGCGGGGTCGACGCCGCTCCTGTTCCACGCGGTGGCCTTCCCGCTCGCCCTCGCCGGCGGCCCGAGCACGCTCCGGCTGCGGGGCGGCACGCACCAGGACCACGCCCCGAGCTTCCACCACCTGGCGCTCGTCTGGGCGCCCGCCATGGCGCGCCTCGGGTTCCGCTTCTCGCTCGAGCTCGGCGCGGCCGGCTTCTACCCCGAGGGCGGCGGCGAGTTCTCGGCGCGGGTCGAGCCGGCCCAGGCGATGCCCACGCTCGACCTCCGCCACCGCGGGACGCTCCTCGAGGTCGAGGCGGTCTCGTTCGTGTGCGGCCTCGGCTACGACATCGCGCGGCGGCAGGCCGAGCGCGCGCTGCACCGGCTGCGGGAGCTCGGCGTGGCCGCGGAGGCCGAGCGGGTGCCCATGCCCGCGAACGGCTCCCGCGGCGGGCACGTGCTCCTCGTGGCGACCTTCGAGCGGCTCCGGGCGGGCGCCGGCGCGGTCTCGGCGTTCGAGCGCACCCCGGAGGAGACCGCCGACCTCGCCGTCGACGAGCTCGCGGCGCACCTCGCCGCGCGCGGGGCGGTGGACCCGTGGCTCGCCGACCAGCTGCTCGTCCCGGCCGCGCTCGTCGCGGCGGGCAGGGCGCCGCGGCCGGCGGGCGTGGACCGCGCGACGCGCTACACCGTCTCCCGCGTGACGGGGCACCTCCTCACGAACGCGGACGTGGTGCGCCGGTTCCTCGACGTCGAGGTGCAGGTGACCGGCGGGGACGGCGAGGAGGGCGAGGTCCGGGTCGCGCCGCGGGGCTGAAGCCGCCCCGGCGGACCGGCGGGGCCGCGCTCAGAGCCAGCCCTTGCGCCTGAAGAAGAGCCAGAGGCCGAGCGGCAGGAGGACGATTCGACGCGACGACCACCGGCACCGCGGCCGCCGGGTGGAGCACGTCGAGGTTCATCCCGAAGAAGCCCACGATGAAGTTGAGCGGCAGGAAGATCGTCGCGATGAGGGTGAGCCGCGCGCTGATGGCCGACAGCCGGTTGTTCTGGCGGGAGAGGAGGACGTCGGTCACCGAGGCGAGGAGCTCCCGCCCGTTGTCGACCTCCTCGGTGAGCCGGATGGTGTGGTCGACGACGTCGCGGAAGTAGAGCTGCGTCTGCTCCTTCACGAACGTCTGGCCGGGTCGGGCGAGCCCGAGCAGGACCTCGCGCTGCGGGGCGAGCCGGCGGCGCAGCACCCCGTGCGCGCGGCGGGCGGCCACCACGTGCTCGAGCGTGCCGTCGGGGTCCCGCAGCGCGTGGCCGCCGGACACGTGGTCGGCGAAGGCGTCGATCTGCTCGTTGAGCGCGTCGACGAGCGTGTAGTGGGCGTCCACGAAGCCGTCGAGCACGAGGTAGAGCGCGAAGTCGGCGCCGCGGGCGAGGAGGGCGGCGTCGGCCTCGCACCGCGAGACGAGCGCGTCGATCTCCGGGATCCGCTCCTTGTGGACGGTGACGAGCGCCTCGGCGGTGAGGAACGTGTCCACCTCGAGCGGGACGATCTCGGCGTCGGTCGGGGCGAGCTGGAGGCGGTGCACGACGAGGAAGCTCGCGCCGTCGTAGAGGTCGAGCTTCGGCCGCTGGTCCTCGGTCTGGCAGTCCTCGAGCGCGAGCGGGTGGAACCCGAAGGTGTCGCGGAGGAACGCCAGGTTCTCGTCGGACGGGTCGCAGTCGATCCACGTGGGCGCGCCGGGCCGGACGAGCTCGCGCCCGCCCGAGATCACCCGCCCGCCCTCCGCCCGGAGCACCCTCAGCATGCGTGCGGCCGAGCCTAGCACCAATGCCGCTCACTTAAGCCCTCGGCGTTTCCGGGGGTAGTTGCTCATCTTGATCTTCACGGCCCTCGGGTAGGACCGCAGCCGTCGCTTCGGCAGGATGAAGTGCACGACGTCTTCCCGGAGGCGGCGGAGGTGCTCCGGGATGCGTCCCGCGCTCTCTAGGGAGAGCGTTAGGAGGGCGTGCTCGATGTACATGAGCGCGTTCTTGAAGCTGACGCGGTCGGGCGTGACGCCGGCGTCCTCGGCCATGCGCTCCATCTCGAGCCGGACGAGGTTGTACGCGAGGGCGAGGCCCCAGAGCTCCTGGGAGACGCCGCGAGGAGTCCTGCTGCGCGTCGTCTCCTCGCGGTCGAGCATGACAGTCTTGACCTCGTCGTAGCCGAGCTCGATCTCCCAGCGCTCGTGGTAGAGCGCGACGATCTCGGCCGCCGGGTAAACCTCCGGGTCCGTCATCGACGTCAGCAGGGTCTGAGGCTTGAAGCCCTTCCGCTGATAGCGGATTGCCCGCATCTCCCAGCGCTCGGGGAGGTCAGGGTTCTCTCGGCGGGCGTCCCGGTGGACGGTCTTCTCGACGAGCCAGTCGCCGCGCCCGAGCGAGCGGACTACCTTCCAGGCCGTGTCGCTCTTCGCGCGGATGAGCCAGTGCCTTCGATGCCCGTGGCTCGCAATGCCGATGAGCAGCGCCGACGAGAGGAAGTTGCGATCCACGATGCACAGCGACTCGTCCGGCACGAGCGGCCACAACTCCCTGGCGAGAGCGATTCTCGCTGCCCGACTGTGGACCGAAGCGGGCCGCCGCCAGCAGGTGCGAGCGGAGGGCCATCAGCGTGACGAGGCGTGCCATCGGATACGCGCTCTCGCCTCGGGAGCTCACGGCGTAGCCGAAATGATCGCGGTTCGCTTCGGAGTCCGGGAGACGGACGGTCGTGCCGTCCACGCCGTAGACGGCGAGCCCGCGCCACGCGTGCCGGCGCGCACTCTCGTGCGCCCACTTTTCGGCGCTGCGTTCGAACAGCCAGCGGATGGGCTCGCTGCCCAGCCGCTCGCGCGCCTGGGTCACCGAACTCGAGGCCGCGCGCGGGCGCCGCCCCGGTAGCGCGAGATCGAGCTCCGCGACGATCTCGGCGATGGGCTTGTTACGGTAGATGCCCATCCCGAGCACGAGCCAGACGACCTGCTCGGCTGGAAGGCGGCGCCGGCGGATGGTGGCCGTCCCGGTGGCCTGAAGGGCTTCCTCGATCCATTCGGGATCGAGGCTCGCCTGGAACCTATCCAGCAACTCGCCCGAGCTGTCCTCTTGGGCGGAAACGGGGCGACGCGGCATGGGATCGCCCTCCGGGCGATCGCCGCATCATGATCTCCTGGATCGCCGCGGCAACTCTGCTGCCCCGGCCTCCAAAATCCCCATCGGTCTCGATCGGTTGGCGCTAACCGATCGGCATTGAGCCTAGCACCGTGGCGCCCCGGTCCGCGATGCGATATCTGCCGGAGGGTGAACCTCGTCCGCGCGGCCGCGCTCGTCCTCGCCCCGGTGATCGCCGCCTGCGCCGGCCCGGCGGTGCGTGCCGGGGCCGGGGACCACGGCGCCGTGGGCGCCGCGCCGGAGGCCCGCGGGCTCGACGCCGAGGCGGCGCGGGAGGTCCTCGCGCGCTTCGCCGCCGCCGTGGAGGAGGGGGACTTCGAGCGCGCCTGCGCGCTCCTCTCGGCGCGGTGGCGCACCCGCACGAGCCCCGCCCGGCTCGCGCGCGACCACGCGGGGGCGGGACCCGCGGGGCGGGAGGCGGTCGCGAGGGCGCGGCGGGCGGCCGCGGGCGCCCCGCTCGCCCTCGAGGACGGCACCGCCCGCCTGGCGCTCGGGGAGGGCCGGTACGCGCTCCTCGTGGCCGAGCGCGGGGCATGGCGGGTGGACGCGCTGGATGCTAAAACGCTCGCCCCATGACGCTCGACAACGCCGCCGCCACCGCCGCCCTCAAGAAGGTGCTCGACCCCGAGCTGAAGCGCGATCTCGTCTCGCTCGGGATGGTGAAGAACCTCGCCGTCGAGGGCACCCGCGTGAAGCTCACCGTCGAGCTCACCACGCCCGCCTGCCCGTTCAAGGACACCCTCCAGAAGGACGTCACCGCGGCGCTCACCGGCGCGGGCTTCTCCGGGGTGGAGCTCGCCTTCACGGCCGTCGTGCGCAGCGCGCCGGGCGCGGTCGAGTCCCAGATGACCCCGGGCGTGAAGAACATCATCCTCGTCGGCGCGGGGAAGGGTGGCGTCGGCAAGAGCACCGTCTCGATCAACCTCGCGGTGGCGCTCTCGCGCCTCGGCGCGAAGGTCGGCCTCCTCGACGCCGACATCTACGGCCCCTCGCTGCCGATCCTCACCGGCGTGAACCAGAAGCCGACCTCCACCGACGGGCAGAAGATTCGATCCCCTCGAGGCCCACGGCCTCAAGGTCATGTCGATCGGCTTCCTCATCGATCCGGACGAGGCGCTGGTCTGGCGAGGGCCCATGGTGACCGGCGCGCTCATGCAGCTCATCAAGGACGTGCGCTGGGGCGAGCTCGACTACCTCGTGCTCGACCTGCCCCCCGGCACCGGCGACGTCCCGCTCACCCTCGCCCAGAACGTGCGCGCCGCCGGCGTGGTGCTCGTGTCGACCCCGCAGGACGTCGCGCTCGCCGACGTCATCCGCGCGAAGCTCATGTTCGACAAGGTCAACATCCCGGTGCTCGGCATCGTGGAGAACATGTCGGCCTTCGTCTGCCCGCACTGCCACGCCGAGACCGCCATCTTCGACAAGGGCGGCGCCCGCGCCGCGGCCACCAAGATGGGCATCAAGTTCCTCGGCGAGGTGCCGATCGACCTCGCCATCCGCGAGGGCGGCGACAAGGGCGTGCCGGTGGTCGCCGGGCACCCCGACAGCCCGCAGGCCGCCGCGTTCCTCGACGTCGCCCGCAACGTCGGCGGCGCGGTCTCGATGGCCGTCGTGAAGGCGCCGAAGCTCCCGGTCATCGGCGCGCCGCGGTAGCCCCGACGCGCTAGGATGGGGTCATGGTGCGTCGTGGAAGCTGCACCGATCCAGCCGGTGAGAGTCCGGTCCGGGTAATCGCCGGAGAGCCCGGAAGCAGGCACCAGCTTGTCCGGGAGACCGGGCATGCCGAGCGGTGCGTCGAAAGCCTCACGTACGGAGGAAGCGAAGCGGCGGGCCGCAACAAGGTGAACGCTTCAGCCTCGACAAATCCTCAGCCGAAAGGTGTTCGGGAGCGCCGAGCCGGTCATGCCACGGCGAAGGCGATGCACAGCGTCCTTGGTCCGGAACGGACGCTGGGGCTCCCCGGGGTAGGGGCGGCGGCACGTCGCGAAGGATCGGTGTGGAACACGAGAGACCCTCGCCGGCAGCCCGCGTCGGGCAGAGACCGAGCGCATAAGACGGGAGTCGAAAGCGCGAGGAGCCGGAAGGGAGTCCGAGGGGCCCGTAGTACCGGTGAGGCGCGGGATAACCGCGCGGAGGGAAGGGGCCCTGCTTTGGTCGCGTCGGCACTGGGGGTAAGCGCGAGGGCATGGCCGTGAGGCCCAACACCCCCATCGACAAAGTGCGAGAACTCCAGCGCCGGCTTTACGTGGCCGCCAAGCGGAGCAGCACGCGGCGCTTTCACGCATTGTACGACCGGATCTGCAGGGGTGACGTCCTGCGGGAAGCGTGGAAGCGGGTGCGCAGCAACGGAGGCGCGGCAGGGGTGGACGACGAGTCCATCCGGGCCATCGAGGAGAGCGGAGTCGAGGCGTTCCTCGAAGGGATCCAGGCCGATCTCCTGGCAGGCGAATACCGCCCCCTCCCGGTGAGGCGGCGGTACATCCCGAAGGCAGACGGAAAGCAGCGGCCGCTCGGGATCCCGACGGTGCGGGATCGCGTGGCGCAGATGGCTGCGAAGTTGGTGCTCGAGCCGATCTTCGAGGCCGACTTCCTGTCGTCGAGCTACGGGTTCCGGCCGAAGCGGAGCGCGACGCAGGCGCTGGAGGCCATCCGCGAGGCTGGCAACCAGGGTCACAACTTCGTGCTCGACGCCGACATCAAGGCGTACTTCGACAGCATCGACCAGCAGAAGCTGATGGCGATGGTGGCGGAGCGGATCTCGGACCGCAGGGTGCTGAAGCTCCTGCGGAAGTGGCTGGAGGCCGGGGTGATGGAGGAGGGCACGGTGAGAAACCCCGTGGCGGGAACGCCACAGGGTGGAGTGATCTCGCCGCTGCTCGCCAACGTCTACCTGCACGAGCTCGACCGGATCTGGGCGCAGAGGTGCAAGCACCTCGGCGTCCTGGTGCGGTACGCCGACGACTTCGTCGTGATGTGTGGGACGGAGTCGAAGGTGAACGAGGCGAGGCGGCGCGTCGAGCTCATCATGGCGCGCCTCGGCCTGACGCTGCACCCGGAGAAGACGCGGATCGTCGATCTGAGGCGAGGAAAGGAAGGCTTCACCTTCCTCGGGTGCGTGAACCGGAAGCGGCGCAGCATCCAGCGGCGCCCCGACCGGCACTACATGCACCGCTGGCCCTCACCGAAGGCGATGACCCGCGTCCGCGAGCGCGTCCACGAGCTGACGGACGTGCGCAGGAGCGGGGCGAAGGACGTGAAGGAGGTCATCGCGTCCGTGAACCCCGTCATCCGGGGCTGGGCCAACTACTTCCGGACCGGAACAGCGGATCGGGAGTTCAACCGCGTCGACTGGTACGTGCACGAACGGATCACGCGCTGGCTCCATCGGCGCGGTGGTCAGCGGACTCGCTATCAGTACGAGGCTTGGCCCTTCGAACGTCTCTTCGAGCTTGGCCTGCACCGCTGCATGGGCCGCGTCCGCTACCCCGCGCAAGCTGCCGCGCGAAGACCATCGTTAAGCCGTGTGCGGGAAACCCGCACGCACGGTTTGAAAGGAGGCCCTGGAACCAGGCTGGCCTAACGGCCGGTACTGCGCCAGGATCGACCAATGCCGCTCCCCAGGGATCCCTTCGGGCAGGACGAGGACGCCGCGGGCGAGGAGGCGAGCCCCGGCGACGAGGCCGCGTCCGAGGAGTCGAGGCGCCTCATCCCGGAGACGGTGAAGCGCGCGCTCCTCGCGGGCGTGGGCGCCCTGTTCATGACGGAGGAGGGGGCGCGCAAGCTCGCGCGCGACTGGAAGCTCCCGAAGGAGGTCGTGGGCTTCGTCGGCTCGCAGGCCTCCGCGGCGAAGGACGAGGTGCTCCGGCTGCTCGGCCAGGAGGTCCGGCGCTTCCTCGAGTCGGAGACCGTGCGGCGGGAGTTCCTGAAGGCCCTCTCCGAGAGCACGATCGAGCTCCACGCCGAGATCCGGGTCCGCCCGGACGCGGCCGGGCGGCCGAGGCCGGAGGTGAAGGCGACCGCCCGCCGGAAGCCCACGAGGAAGGCGAGGAAGTGAAGCCGCTCGCGCGGCTCGTCGCGGTGCTGGGCGCGGTCGGGGTGGGGGTGTTCCTCTTCCGGTCGGCGCCCCGCGACGTCGTGCTCGTCTACGGCCTGCCGCCGAGCCCGGCGCCCGCGGTGCTCGAGGTGGAGCTCGTGCGCGGGGGCGAGCCCGTGCGCCACGCCGAGCTCGCCGCGCCGACCGCGGGCGGCGAGGTCCGGCACGCGGTGAAGCTCTCCGACGGGACCTACGTGCTGCGCTGGCGCCTCGGGCAGGGGGCCTCCGCCCGCGCCGGCGAGCGCCCCCTCGAGGTCACCGAGGACGGCACCATCGTGGTGCCGCTCGCGCGCTGATGGCCCCGGGCCAACCCGGGGGGTTGCGGCGACCCCTGACCCAGGGGGTACGCCGACCGCGGATCGATCCAAAAACCGTAGACTCGACGGGCAGTTACCTGCGACCACGCGCCGCGGCACCGACAGGACGGCGGGCCGGATTCTCGCAATGGTTCCCGCACCATGTCGAGCCTCCTGGGCGACCATCGCCCCCTCCGTCAGCGCATCCTCGTCGTCTCCATCGTCCCCGCCGTGGCGCTCGCCGTCGCGTTCGCGGGCATCCTCGTGGCCGCACGCTGGCGCATCGGCGCCCAGGTCGAGGAGGACGTGGAGGCGCTCGCGCGCGGCGGGGTCGAGCGGACCGTGCGCGACCTCCGCCTCGTCTGCGAGACCACGCACGCGGAGGTGTCCCGCGCGGTGGGCTCCGCCCTTCGCGTCGCGAAGGACGCGCTCGTCCGCGGCGGCGGGGTCCAGGCCACCGCGGAGGCGGTCACGTGGACGGCCGTCAACCAGCTCGACAAGTCCACGGTCGAGGTGAAGCTCCCCAGGCTCGCGCTCGGCGCGACGCCGATCCCGCAGACGAACGACTTCGCGATGCGGCTGCCGCTCGTCGACGACGTCTCGCGCCTCACCGGCGCGAAGGTGACGCTCTTCCAGCGCATGAACGCGCGCGGCGACATGCTGCGCGTGGCCACGAGCGTCGCGAACGCGAAGGGCGAGCGCGCCATCGGCACGTACATCCCCGCGGTCGACCCCTCCGGCAAGCCGAACGCGGTGACCGCCGCCGTGCTCGCCGGGAACCGGTACGACGGCCGCGCGTTCGTGGTGGACGCCTGGTACCTCACGTCCTACGAGCCCCTCCGCGACGCCACCGGGGCCGTCTCCGGCATGCTCTTCGTCGGCATCCGCCTCGACGCGCTCGACAGCATCCGCACGGCCATCGCCGAGACGCGGATCGGGCAGACCGGGTACGTCGCGGTCTACGGCGCCTCGGGCGCGCAGCGCGGGAAGCTTCTCATGGGCCCCGACGCGGCGGAGGAGGGCAAGACGTTCCTCGAGGAGCCGGACGCGACCGGGAAGCCCTGGCTGCCGGGCCTCCTCGACGCGGCAAAGGCCCTCGATGGGACCGCCCTCGCCCGCTTCGACCGGCAGGCGGCCGGGAAGGGCGGCGCGGTGGACGCCCGCCTGGGCGCGGTCGCGTACTTCGAGCCCTGGGACTTCGTGATCCTCGCGGACCTCTCCCGCGCCGAGGCGCTCGAGGCCTCCGCCGGGATGCACCGCACGCTGCTCCTCGGCGGCCTCGCGGTGTTGCTCGTGACGCTCGCGCTCCTCGGCGCGGCGGCCTCGGTCGCGCGCCGCGCCGCGCTCCACATCGCCCGGCCCGTGGAGGAGATGGCCGGCGCCGCGGAGCGCATCGCGCGGGGCGACGTGACGGCGGAGGTCACCCACCGGAGCGGCGACGAGGTGGGCCGGCTCGCCGACGCCTTCCGGTCCACCCTCGACTACCTCCGGGAGACCTCCACGGCGGCCGAGGCGATCGCGCGGGGCGATTCTCGGGAAGGCGCTCGTGCCGCGCTCGGACGCCGACGCCCTCACCCGCAGCTTCCTCGGCATCCGCGAGGCCGTGACCGCCATCCACGACGAGGTCGCCCGGCTCGGGGCGCACGTCGTCGAGGGCAGGCTCGCCGAGCGCGCCGACACCGCCCGCTTCCGGGGCGCGTACCTCGACGTCGTGAACGCCACCAACGCGGCCGTCGAGGCGCTCGTGTCCCGGCTCTCGGTGGCGGCCCAGCAGGTCGAGCGGATCGCGGCGGGCGACATCCCCCCGCCGCTCGCGGCCGGCTGGCGAGGCGACTTCGCCCGGGTGGAGTCGAGCCTCGACCGGTGCAGCGAGGCGATCCGGGCGCTCGTCGCCGACGCCTCCATGCTCTCGCTGGCCGCGGTCGAGGGGCGCCTCGAGGCGCGCGCCGACGCGGGCCGGCACGGCGGGGACTTCCGCCGCATCGTGGAGGGCGTCAACGCCACCCTCGACGCGGTGCTCGCCCCGGTCGGCGCCGCCAGCGAGGCGCTCGACCGGATCTCCCACGGCGACCTCCCCGAGCGCGTCGAGGGCCGCTACCCCGGGGACTTCGCGCGCGTCCAGGAGAGCCTCGCCCGGGCGTCCGCGGCGATCCGGGCGCTCGTCCAGGACGTCGAGGTGCTCGCCCGCGCCGGCGTGGAGGGGAACCTCTCGGCCCGCGCGGAGTCGGCCCGGCACCAGGGCGAGTACCGCAAGGTCGTCGAGGGCATGAACCGCACGCTCGACGCGGTCACCGCGCCGGTCGAGGCGACCCTGAAGGCCCTCGAGGCGCTCTCCCGCCGCGACCTCTCGACCCGCGTCGAGGGGCGGTTCGCGGGCGACCACGCCCGGCTCGCCCGGGCGGTCAACGCGACCGGCCAGGCGCTCGGCCAGTCGATCGCGCAGGTCGCCGAGGCGGCCCACCAGGTGTCCGGCGGCTCGTCGCAGATCGCCGGCGCGGCCCAGGCGGTCGCGAACGGGGCCTCCACGCAGGCCCACGCGGTCTCCGACGCGTCCGCGAGGCTGTCGGAGATGGCCGTCGCGGCCCGCGACAGCGCGGGCGACGCGGAGCGCGCCGCGGCCCTCGCCACGAAGGCGGAGGCGAAGGCGCGCGAGGGCGAGGTGCTCGCCGCCGAGATGGACGGCGCGATGCAGCGGGTGCGGACCTCCGCCGAGGGGACCGAGCACATCCTGAAGGACATGACCGACATCGCGTTCCAGACGAACCTCCTCGCCCTCAACGCCGCGGTCGAGGCCGCGCGCGCCGGCGAGGCGGGGAGGGGGTTCGCGGTCGTCGCCGAGGAGGTGCGCTCGCTCGCGCTCCGCTCGAAGGACGCCGCGATGCGCACCGAGAAGCTCATCAAGGCCTCGGTGGCCGAGGCCGAGGGCGGCCGCGCGGTGGGCGTCCGCGTGAACGCGCGGCTCGGCGAGATCGCCGCGGGCGTCGGGGAGGTCGTGGGGGCCATCTCCGGCCTGCGCGACCAGGCCCGCCTGCAGTCGACGCGGGTGGAGGGCATCGCGGGCGCCATCGCGGAGGTCGAGCGGGTCACCCAGCAGAACGCCGCGAGCGCCGAGGAGACGAGCTCCACCGTGGCCGAGCTCTCCAGCCAGGCCGAGGAGCTGTCCTCCATGGTGGCGACCTTCCGGCTCCCGGAGGGGGATGCGGGCCGGCCCGGGGGCTCGCCGGAGGGGCCCTCACGAAGCATCATCCGGGCGTAGTGCTCGACCTCCACTTCGTCACCCCCGGGCTCGCCGTCGGCGCGCACTTCCCGATGGAGCTCGCGGCCCGGCTCGCCGCCGATCACGGCCTCGCGCGGGTGATCGACGTACGCGAGGAGGCCTGCGACGACGCCGAGGTGCTCCGCACGCACGGGATCACGCTGCTCCACCTGCCGACCTGCGACACGCGCGCGGTCTCGCCCACGGCGCTGGACGAGGCCGTCGCCTTCGCGGGCGCCGGCCTCGACGCCGGCGAGCGGGTGCTCGTGCACTGTCAGTACGGCATCGGCCGCAGCGCGCTCGTCGCGGCCTGCGTGCTCGTCGCCCGGGGGATGGCGCCCCTCGAGGCGCTCGTCGCCTTGAAGCGCGCGCGCCCCGTGGTCTCGCCGAGCCCCGAGCAGCTGCACGCGCTCGCGGGCTACGCCGCCCGGGTCCACGCCCGGCGGCGGCCGGCCTGGGAGGTCCCCGACGTCGAGGCGCTCGGCCGGATCGCCTGGAGCCACCTCGGGCCCGGGGCGCCGGACGAGCTCCTCAGGCGGTCGTCGACGCGCGGGTGAGGGCCTCGCCCTCGAGCACCTCCACGGTCGGGAGCGACAGCCGGAACGTCGTGCCGTGGCCCACCTTCGAGCGGACCGAGACCGCGCCGCCGTGGGCCTCCACGATGCTCTTCACGAGCGCGAGCCCGATCCCGAGCGCGCCGCCGCGATGCCCGGCCCCGCGGTCGTCCCGCACCTGGTAGAGGCGCTCGAAGACGTGCGGCAGGTGCTCGTCGGGGATCCCGGCCCCGCGGTCGGCGACCGCGATCTCCAGGCGCCCGGGGCGCACCCGCGCCGCGGCGACCCGCACGAGCGCGCCGTCGGGGCTGTAGCGCTCGGCGTTCACGAGCAGGTTCGAGAGCGCCTGGAGGATCCGCTCCCGGTCGCCCCAGAGCTTCGGCGTGCCGCGCGCGACCCGGGCCCGCAGCCGGAGCCCGCGCTCGGCGTACCGCGGCGCGAGCGCGACCAGCGTCTGGGTGAGGACGTCGCCCACGTCGAGCTCGGCGAAGGTGAGCCCGCCGCGGGTGAGCTCGTGACGCTCGAGCTCGAGGAGCTCGTCGATGAACCCGCGCAGGCGCCGGCCGGAGGTGCCGATGACCTCGAGGGCCGCCCGCTGCCGCGGGGCGAGCGCGCCGAGCTTCTCCTGGAGGAGCAGGTCGGACCAGCCGAGCACGGTGACGAGCGGGGTGCGCAGCTCGTGCGAGACGTTCGCGAGGAAGTGGTCGCGGCGGCGGCCGGCCTCCTCGAGCGCGCTCACCGCGAGGGTCAGCTCGCGGGTCCGGCGCTCGACCTCGCGCTCCAGGCCGGAGCGGCCGCGCTCGAGCGCCGCGAAGAGCCGGGCCTTCTCGAGGGCGATGGAGGCCTGCTGCGCGAAGGCGTCGATGGCCTCGAGGTCGCCCCGGCGGTGCCGCGGCGCCGCCACGACGAGGACGCCCACGGGGGCGCCGCCGGCGCGGCCGAGCGGGGCGAGGATGGCCCGCCGGAAGCCGAGCAGCCGGCCGAGCAGGCGGAGCTGCCGGAGCCCGGCCGTGGCGAAGAGCTGCCGCACCACCGGCCGGATTCTGGCTCGACTCCACCGGCCGGGCGATCGCGAGGCAGCGGCGGACGAGCGGCGCGGCGGAGAGGTCGACGCGGACGGCGCCGAGCGGCTGGCCGATCACCCGCTCCATCGCCCGCTGCACGGGCGGGGCGAGGCTCGTGAAGCGCCAGGCGAGGCGGTTGCCGCCCTCCGGGGCCGGGGCGAGGACGCCCGCGTGGTGGCCGAGCCGGTGGAGCTCCCGGGCGATGACGCGGAAGACGCCGTCCTCGTCGGTCTCGCCCATGAGCTGGGTCCCGGCGCCGTGGAGGCCGGCGAGGGTGTCGCGCGCCGTCCGGAGGTCCGCGAGGGCCCGGCGCTCGCGGGAGACGTCGAGGCGGGTGCGCGCGGCCTCGAGGCGCCCCGCCGCGAGCCGGGCGGCGGCGTCGTGGACCCGCAGGGTGGCGGCCCCTGGCCGGGAGGGCACCGCCACGCGCAGCACCGCCGGGTCGGGCTCGCCGGCGAGGAGGTGGAAGACCGACCAGGGGCCGGCGCCGCGCGGAGGCGCGGGCAGCAGGCGCTCCAGCTCCGGCTCGCAGCGGACGACGACCCTGAACCGCGCGCCGGGCAGGAGGAGGGCGCGCGCGGGCTCCACCCCGGGCTCCCGGTCGAGGAGCGCGGCCACGGCGTCCCGCTCCGCGTCGCCGGGCAGGGTGAGCTCGAGCCCGGCCGTGCGGGGCCCGTCGGGGCCCAGGGTGACGACCTGGGCGACCGCGCCGCCCGTGAGCCTGGCGACGTCCCGGGCGATCTCGCGGTGGACGCGTTCCATCGAGGAGGGAGGGCAGCGGCACCCGCGCGGGCGCTTGCCGTCGGGCGGGATCGTCCCACGCGATCGCGCTCGTTGACAAGGGCGCGGGGGCGCCCTACTGCGTTGCCGGGGGGCTCGGCGCCCCCCGCCCCGCCGGTCCCGAGCTCGTCGAGGGATCGTCGGGGCCCCACCCCGGCAGCGCGCGTCGACAACGAGGAACGACACCATGGCGATCGAGCGGATGGCGGTGATCGGTGCCGGGCAGATGGGCTCCGGCATCGCGCAGGTGGCGGCGCAGCACGGCCTCGAGGTGGTGCTCGCCGACGCGTCGGCGGACCTCGCGAGGAAGGCGGTCGACAAGCTCGGCGCGACCCTCGGGAAGCTCGTCGAGAAGGGCAAGCTCACCGCCGCCGACCGCGAGGCGACCCTCGGGCGCATCCGGCCGGCCGCGACGCTCGACGACTGCGCCCGGGCCGACCTCGTCGTCGAGGCGATCGTCGAGAACGAGGGCGTGAAGGCCGAGCTCTTCCGGAAGCTCGACGCGATGCTCGCGCCCACCGCGATCCTCGCCTCGAACACGAGCTCCATCTCGATCACGAAGCTCGCCGCGACCACGAAGCGGCCCGATCGCTTCATCGGGATGCACTGGATGAACCCGCCCCCGGTGATGGCCCTCATCGAGATCATCCGGGGGCTCCAGACCTCGGAGGCGACCTACGAGGCGGTGGCCGGCCTCTCCCGGAAGTTCGGGAAGACGGTCGTGACCTCGAAGGACTCGCCCGGCTTCATCGTGAACCGGATCCTGATCCCGCTCCTCAACGAGGCCTGCTTCGCGCTGCAGGAGGGCCTGGCCTCGGCGGAGGACATCGACGCCGCGGTGAAGCTCGGCCTCAACCACCCGATGGGCCCGCTCACCCTCGCGGACTTCGTCGGCCTCGACACCTGCCTCTTCATCGCCGAGGTGCTGCACAAGGAGCTCGGCGACCCGAAGTACCGGCCGGCGCCGCTGCTCCGGCAGTACGTGGCCGCGGGCTGGGTGGGCCGGAAGGCCGGCCGCGGCTTCTACCGGTACGAGGGCTAGCGCCATGGCCTACGAGCACATCCTGTGGGAGGTCGAGGGCGGCGTCGGGGTCGTGACGCTCAACCGCCCGAAGGTGCTGAACGCCCTCGACACCAAGGTCTTCGAGGAGCTGGCCGACGTCGTCGGGATCGTCGAGCGCGACCGCGGCGTCGGGGCGCTCGTGCTCACCGGCGCGGGCGAGAAGGCCTTCGCGGCGGGGGCGGACATCGCGGCGATGAGCGAGATGGGGCCGGTCGAGGCGCGCCGGTTCGCGGAGCTCGCGCACGGCGTCCTCGAGCGGCTCGAGCGGCTGCCGGTGCCCGTCATCGCGGCCGTGAACGGCTTCGCGCTCGGCGGCGGCTGCGAGGTGGTGCTGGCCTGCGACCTCGTCTACGCCTCCGACCGGGCGAAGTTCGGCCAGCCGGAGGTGAACCTCGGCCTCGTGCCGGGCTTCGGCGGCTCGCAGCGGCTCCCGCGGCGCATCGGCCTCGGGCGCGCGATGGAGATGGTGCTCACCGGCGACATGGTGGACGCCGCGAAGGCGAAGGAGATCGGGCTCGCGCTGGAGGTCGTGCCGGGGGCCGAGCTCGTCGCGTTCGCGAAGGCCCAGGCGAGGAAGATCGCCGGGAAGGGACCCGTGGCGGTCGCGGTCGCGAAGCGGATCATGCGCGCCGGGTCCGAGCCGGAGCTCGGCGCCGCGAACGAGCTCGAGCGCCAGGCGTTCGCCGCGCTGTTCGGCAGCGCCGACGCGAGGGAGGGCATGAAGGCCTTCCTCGAGAAGCGCGCCGCGCAGTGGAAGGGCGCCTAGCCGCCAGGCAACCGGGGCCGCCCCGGGCGCCCCGCATCGCCAGGAGCATGTCGGATGGACCTGGAGCCCAACGACGTCCAGCGCGCGGTCGCCGAGGCCGCGCGCGCCTACGCCCGGGAGCGCATCGCGCCCGCCGCCGCCGAGAACGATCGGCTCGCCCGCTTCCCGCTCGAGCTCGTGAAGGGGCTCGGCGAGCTCGGGCTCCTCGCGGTCAACGTGCCGGAGGAGCTCGGCGGGTCCGCCGCGGGCGCCGTCGCGTACTCGCTCGCCGTCCAGGAGGTCGCCGCCGCCGACTGCGCGGTCGCGGTCACGATGGCGGTCACGAACATGGTGGCCGAGACGGTGGCCCGTTACGCCCCGGAGGCCACCCGGCGTCGGCTCGTGCCGCGCCTCGCGTCCGGCGAGGCCGTCGCGGGCGCGTTCGCGCTCTCCGAGCCGCACTCCGGCTCCGACGCCGCCGCGATGCGCACGCGCGCCACCCGCCGGGGCGGCGGCTGGGTCCTCGAGGGCGAGAAGCAGTGGATCACGAGCGGCGACGTGGCGGGCGTGCTCGTCGTGTGGGCCCGCACCTCGGCCGGGCCGGGCGCGCGCGGCATCACCGCCTTCGCGGTGGAGGGCGGCGCGAAGGGGCTCACGGTCGGCCGCCACGAGGAGAAGATGGGCATCCGGGCCTCCTCGACGGTCTCCCTCGCCTTCGAGGGCGTCGAGGTGGGGGACGACGCCGTGCTCGGGACGCCGGGGGAGGGGTTCAAGATCGCCCTCTCGGCGCTCGACGGCGGCCGCATCGGCATCGCCTCGCAGGCGGTCGGCACGATGCGGGCGGCGCTCGAGCTCTCCCGGCGCTACGCGCTCGAGCGCCATGCGTTCGGCGTGCCCATCGCGGAGCACCAGGCGATCGCGTTCAAGCTCGCCGACATGGCCACCGAGCACGAGGCGGCGCGGCTGCTCGCGCTCCGGGCGGCGGCGCTCAAGGAGGCCGGGAGGCCGTTCTCGACCGAGGCGGCCATGGCGAAGCTCTGGGCGAGCGAGGCCGCGCAGCGGGCGGTGAGCCAGGCCGTGCAGATCCACGGCGGCTACGGGTACACCATGGACTTCCCGGTCGAGCGGCTCTTCCGCGACGCGCGGGTACAGACGATCTACGAGGGCACGAGCGAGGTGCAGCGGCTCGTGATCGCCCGGGAGCTCCTGAAGGGCTGAGCCTTACGCGACCTGCTCGTCGGGCCCGTCGTCGGTCTCGATGAGGTGGCCGGTCTGGGCGCGCTTCGTCTCGAGGTACCCGCGGTTGTGCGGGTTCGCGGGCGAGGGCAGGCCGATGCGGCGCCGCACCGGGATGCCGAGCTCCCGCAGGCCGGCGAGCTTCAGCGGGTTGTTCGTGATGAGGTCGATCGAGCGGACGCCGAGCAGCCGGAGCATGTCCGCGGCGACGTCGTAGCGGCGCAGGTCGTCCGGGAACCCGAGCATCCGGTTCGCGACGTAGGTGTCGTGCCCCTGCGCCTGCAGCGCGTAGGCGCGGATCTTGTTGCCGAGGCCGATGCCGCGGCCCTCCTGGCGCAGGTAGAGCACGACGCCGCGGCCGCGCTTCGCGACGAGCTCGAGCGCGCGATCGAGCTGGGCCTTGCAGTCGCACTTGAGCGAGCCGAGGACCTCGGAGGTCAGGCACTCGGAGTGGACCCGGACCGGGACGTGCTCGCCATCGCCCGAGGAGACGTCGCCCATCACCATGGCGACGTGCTCCTGGCCGGTCCCGGTCTCGCGGAACACCACGGTCCGGAAGAGGCCGCGCTCGGTGGGGAGCGGCGCCTCGGCGTACAGCTCCACGGTCGAGGGCTTCCGGGCCCTCGAGCCTGCGACGGTGACCACGTTCGACATGGGGTCCTTGCTCCGCTGGTAGTGGCCTCGTTGCCTTCGGCACGAGGCGTCAGCCGGTTGCAGACGGTCCTTAATCGCCGGGATCGGCCCGGGTCAAGGCGGATACCACCCCTTGTTCGGGGCTCGTCCAACCTGAAGCGATCGTTGAAACGGCCGGGACCGCCCGTTACTCGGAACCCCGTGCACGCGGATCTGTCCTCGGGCGACCTCGCCAGGGTCACGGGTAACACCGTGCGGACGATCCGCTTCTACGAGGAGCAGCGGCTGCTCGTGCCGGCGGAGGTGTCCGGAGGCGGGCACCGCCGCTACACGCAGGACGACGTCGAACGGCTGAAGCTCATCTCGGATCTGCGCGAGCTGGGGCTGCCGCTCGGGCAGATCCGCTCGGTGCTGGAGCTGCGCGCCGGCTGCCACACGGCCGCCGAGTTCGCGGCCCGGTTCCAGGACGTGCTCGCCGAGCACCTCGAGCAGGCGCAGAAGCGGCTCGACCGGCTCCGCAAGGTGAAGCGGGAGCTCCAGGACGCGCTCCAGGCCATCCAGGCGCGGCTCGAGGGCGGGCCGGCGCTCGAGGCGGCGCGGCAGTGCGCCTGCGCCGTCGCCGCCGACCGCGGCGCGCCGCGCATCGTGAAGGTCCTCGCGCGGCAGCCCGGCTGCTGCGGAGCCCCGGGCAACGCCACCGACGAGGGTGGGGGCGGCGACGTGCCGCCGACCGGGCTCGCCTGAGCTCCGCCGCGCAGCCAGGCCCCGGAAGCGCCTGGAACGCCTGAGCCACCGCCAACGCACGCCGGCCCGGTGCCGACCCGGGCCCCGTGTCCAGTTACCATAATCTACATTATCGGACCCACGCACCCCTGGGCGGCGGGGCTCCGGAAGCGTTGCCATGGCGCCTCGTCGGTGCGCTAGCGTGGGCTGCAGCATGCTGCCCGTCCGCGTCGGTTTCGCCCTGACCGAGGAATGCGTCGACTACCGCTGCGCACGCTGCGGCCACCTCGCCCAGGCGGTCGTCCAGGTCGGCGGCACGAGCCTCGGTGTCGCCGGCGTCTCCGTCTCGAACGCCGCGCTCGACGCCAGGGTCGGCGCCGTCGCTGCCGCGCGCCTTGCGGCGTGCCCGCGCTGCGGCTCGCGCGACCGCGGTGCGCTCGCGAAGGTCGTCCTGGGCGGTGCCGTGCTCGGCCTCCTCGCCGCGGTGACCGCCGGGCTCTCGGTGGCCGAGCAGCTTCGCCGCCTCTTCCCAGGTCGCGACCTCGGCCCCGGCGTGGTGGTGGCCACGTTCCTGGTCGTCGTCGCCGCGACGGTATCGCTCAAGCTCCGCAGCATCGACCGACGGGTCCGGCTGCTGCGCCTCGCCGGCCCGCAGGCGTGAGCGTCTCAGCGCCGCCCTCGCCGCGGTCGCGCCTTCGACCGGTATGACGCCGTGCGCTCGTGCGCCACGGGAGCGTCACCCCGGAACGGGTTCACGACGCGGACGCCGTCGAGCTCCCGTCCGTCCTGGAGATCTTCCGTCAGGATCACGGCGCAGCCGGCTTGCTTCGCCGCATGCACGACCATCGCATCCCAGAACGAGAGGCCGTGGAGCCGGTGGAGATCGATCGCTCCCAGCACGTCGGGGACGTCGGGCACTGCCACGTCGAGCATGCCGAGGAGCTCGACCTTGCGCCGGGCCCTGTCCGCCGCCATCCCGAGCTTCCGGGTGACCGTCGCGTAGTACTCCTGCAGCACCTGGAGGGATACCACCGCGGTCCCGGCGGCCCGGTGCTGTCCGATCAACGCGATCGCCCGCCTCTGCTTCGACGGGTGCCGGTTGTCGTCCGCGTACACGAGGACGTTCGTGTCGAAGAAGCTACGAACGCTCATGGATCTCGTCCCTGTTGAACCGCCAACCCTTCGAATCCCCCTGGCCCGAGAGCCGCTCGAACTCCTCGATCCACCGCGCGGGGTCGTCATCGCCCGCGAGCTTCTCGAGGTAGTCGCGCACGAGCTGGTTGAGGCTCTTCCCGAGCGCCTCGGCCTTCTTGCGCGCACGGGCGACGAGCTGATCGTCCACGGACAAGGTCAGGTTCACGCACACAGGTTACGTGCGCACGTAATCCGGGTCAACGGTGGCTACGGACTCCCGCCTGGGCGTGGCTTCCTGGAGCTTCTTCAGCGCTGCTTCCGCTGGGCGAAGAGCCAGCGCGGCAGCTCCGGGTCCCGGTAGGCTGGATCCCACGCGCCGTGGTTCACGCCCGGCAGGATCGTCATCTTCGGCTGCCCGCCCGCGGCCCGCACGGCCGCGACGAGGTCCCGCGTCTCCTGGGGCGGGACGACGTCGTCCACCTCCCCGTGGAACGCCCAGAACGGCACCCCCCGCAGCTTCCCGGCGAGCTCGGCGGGACCGCCGGTGAACGGCGGCGCGTGGCCCGGCGTCGCGTACTCCGGGGTTCCGCGCGCGTAGCCGCAGATCGACACCACCGCTGCCCAGAGCTCGGGGTGGCGGGCCCCGAGGACCCAGGAGCCATGACCGCCCTGGGAGAGCCCCGTGAGGTAGATCCGGTCGGGATCGATCCGGTAGCGGGCGCGGGCGCGGGCGACCATCGCCATCACCGCGGGCTCGTGCTGCTCCCACTCGGTGTTCTCGGTCGGCTTCTGGGGGAAGACCACGATCCCCGGCCACGAGGCGGGATCCCACTGGATCGCCGAGCCGAGCCCCTGGATGACCATGCGGGTCCCGTCGGTACCGCTCTCGCCCTGGCCGTGCAGGAAGAGCACGAGGGGCCACGCCTGGCCGGGATCGTAGCCGCGCGGCACGTAGACGGCGTACCGGTACGCCCGGCCGCCGTCCTCGAGCGTCTCGAAGATGAAGCCGGTCGGCACGTGCGCGTCGCGCCCGGCCATGGCGGCGCAGCCCGCCCCCAGCGCGATCAGCGCGAGGAACGACCCGACGAGCGAGGCGAGGTGGAGGGAGCCGGTCATCCGCCGATCATGGCCGACGGCCGGCCCGCTCGCCAGCCTTACTCACCCCACTCGACCTTGCCGGTCTCGATCCCGTACACGCCCGTGACGATCTTGACCTCGCCCTTCTCGACCATCTCGCGGAGGACGGGGCTCTCGATCTGGAGCTGGTCGGCCACGTAGACGACGTTCACGTGCACCGCGTCGTCGACGAGGCCGCGCTTGCCGGGGTGCTTGCGGGCGGCCTCGACCGGCGGCTGGAGCTCCTGGACGAGCTTGCCGATGTTGCCCGGGACCTCACCTTTCGCCTCGGCGGTGGCCTTCACCGCGCCGCAGCGCTCGTGGCCGAGCACGACGATGAGCGGGACCTTCAGGTGCTCGGCCGCATACTCGACCGAGGCGAGCGTCGCGGGCTCGGAGACGTTGCCGGCGACCCGGACCACGAAGAGGTCGCCGATGCCCTCGTCGAAGACGACCTCGGGCGGCACGCGCGAGTCGGAGCAGCCGAGCACGATGGCCCGCGGGTGCTGGCCCTTCGCCACCTCCTCCACGCGGCCGTGGTTCTCGTGCGGGTGGCCGGCACGGCCGGCGACGAAGCGCGCGTTGCCCTCCTTGAGCTCGGTCAGCGCCTGCTGGGCGGCGGCGGCGGCGCCGCCCGCGGCGTGCTCCTCGCTGGCGCGGACGCCGGACGCGAGGGCGAGGACGGCGAGGACGACGGTCAGTCGGGGGGTGAAGGACATCGAAGGTCACTCCAGGTGAGGTGGGGCTGCGGGCCCGTGCGGAGCATGTCCCGTACCAGCCGGAGCCCCGGTCATCCCGCGGGTCGACGCGGGGTTGCCGCCCACCCGGGTCCCGCGCGCCGCCGCCGCCGCCTCGTGCTAGCCTCCCGGCCTCCATGCGCACACCGACCTTCGCCCCGGCGGCGTTCGCCCTGGCCACCCTCCTCGCCTGTACCGACGGTACGCCCGCGGCGCCGCTGGTCGCGGTGCCCGCGCCCGCCCCGGCGCCGCCTCCGAAGCCGCCGCCCACGCTCCGCGCGCTCGTCGTCGAGGGCGTGGCCGCGGAGCCCGGGGGGCGCACCGTCCCCCTGCTCGCGGAGCCGCAGCCCGTCGTCCACGCCGCGAGCACGTTCCGGGTGGTCCTCGAGGGCCGCCTCGCCGACGCCCGGCTCTCGCTCCTGGACGGCGGGGACGCGCTGGTGGCCTCCGAGGGCGCCCGGGAGCTCGGGGCGCGCACGACGCTCCTCCTCACCCCGGCTGCCCCGCTCGCGTCGGGCACCGCCTACCAGCTGCGCCTCGACGGCGCCTCCAGCCGGGAGGTCCACGACGCGGAGGGCCACGCCCTCGAGCCGCTCTCCCTGCCCTTCCTCGTCGCGGGCGAGAAGGCCGCCCCGGCGAAGGGCGAGAAGAAGAAGGCGAAGCGGCGCAGGTAGCGAGGGGGCGCCGGGCCGCTCGGCCGCTCGAGCCGGTCGGGAAATCAGCCGCTCAGCCGCTCGAGCTCGGGCAGCACCGCCCGGTCCGCCTCGAGGAAGTCGTAGCCCGAGAGCGTGCCCACGCGCGCCCAGGCGAGCTCCGCGACGCCGATGGCGCGCGGCGCTCCGAGCAGCGTGCACGCCCAGAAGGCGAGCTCGACCTCGAGGTCGGGGTAGCGGTGGGCGTGGCGGAGCAGGAGGCGGTCCACCCGCGCGTCGCAGCCGAGCTCCTCCTGGAGCTCGCGCCGGAGCGCCTCCGGCTCGCCCTCGCCGGCCTCGACCTTGCCGCCCGGGAACTCCCACTGGCCGGGCTTGCCCGGCCGGTCGGGGCGCCGCGAGACGAGGATCTCGTCCCCGCGCCGCACGACCGCGGCGACGACGAGGACCCGCTTCACCCCAGGTCGAGCGCGAGGAGCGCGCCGCCGTTCGAGAGCACGTAGACCCGGCCGCCGGCGACCGCGGGAGGGCCGGAGACGCCCTCGCCGCCGTCGAGGATCCGGAAGGTCTTCCCCGACGCGATCTCAATCCAGCGCAGCCCCGCGAGGCCGGCCGGCACCGCGAGCCACCGGCCCACCACGATCGGCGAGCCCGCGGCGGCGGCGTCCATCTTCGCCTCCCAGACCTTGGCGCCGTCGCTCGTGCCGAGCGCGGTCACCGCGTCCGGGCTGACGACGAACACGAGCCCCTTCGCGGCGGTGACGACGTGCGCGCCGGGCAGCCGGGTGGTCCAGAGCGTCGCGCCGGTCTTCGGGTCGAGCGCCGCGACCACGCCCGAGTACGCGGCCGCGTAGAGCTTGCCGTCGGCGAGCGCGAGCCCATCCACGTCAATCTGCTCGCCCGGCGGGGCGACGATCCGCTCCCACAGGACCCGCCCGGTGGCGGCGTCGAGGGCGAGCACGGCGCCGTCGGAGTAGCCGCCGTAGACGCGGCCGTCGCCGACCTGCACGTCGGCCGCCCCGCGGATCGAGAAGCCGCTCCGCGCCTCGCGGCGGTGGTGCCACTTGAACGCGCCGGTCGCCGCGTCGACCGCGAAGACGGTGTCCTGGAGGCTCGCCACGTAGACGAGGCCGTTCGCGAGCACCGGCCGCGTCCCGAGCTCCTCGTTCGTGTCGTAGCTCCAGCGGAGCTTCCCGCCGTCGAGCGCGAACGCGTACAGGCGGCCGTCCCGCGCGCCCACGTAGACCGTGTCGCCCGCGATGGTCGGCGGCCCGGCGAACCCGGCGCTCGCCTTGTACTCCCAGGCGAGGGAGCGGTCCTTCCTGACCGCGTGCAGCCAGCCGTCGCGCGTGCCGAAGACGGCGAGCCCGCGCGCCGGATCCGCCGCGACGCCGCCCGCCTCGATGGGGTGCCACTCGAGCGCCACCGGCTCGACGAACGGGCGCCGCCACGCGATGCGGTAGAGCTCCCGGGGAGCCGCCGGCAGCGTGGCCCGGTTGCCCGGCCCGAAGGACGCCGTGAGCGAGAGCGCGAGGGCGACCGGGAGCATCACGGAGCGAGCGCTCCGAGGGCCTTCGTGGCCTGCGGGGTGAGGAACGAGGTCGGGTGCCGCTCGCCGAAGCCCTCGAGGAGCTTCTTCGCGTCGGCCTTCTTGCCGGCCTTCGCGAGGACCCGCGCGCCCTCGAGCTCGGCGCGGTCCGCGAACTCCGGGGCCTCCTTGCCGAGGCGGGCCCAGCCCGCCGCCGCGCCGTCGGAATCGCTCCTCGACTCGGCCACGAGCGCGAGCCCCTCGAGCGCGCCGAAGCGCAGCGAGTCCTTCGGGTCGGTGAGCGCCAGGTACTGCTCGTAGGCCTTCTGGGCCGGCTCCATCTCGCCGAGGCGGAAGTGCGCGTCGCCCTTCGCGAGCAGCGCGAGCGCCGCCGGGGGGCTCGCCGGGTAGTCCTTCAGCACCTTCTCGGCCTCGGCGATGATCGCCTTCTGCTTCGAGGCCTCGTCCGGGAAGGTCTTGCCGGTCGCCCCGGGGAGCGGGATCGAGGAGACGTCGGCGGAGACGGCGGCGAGGAGCGCGGCGCCCTCGGTGCCGGCGTGCTCGGCGCGGGACGACTGGATGAGCGACACGGCGCCGACCACGACGAAGACGAGCACCACGGCCGCGCCGAGCAGGGTCACCTGCTGGCGGTGCGCGCCGATCCAGCCGGCCGCCTGGGTGGCGACCACCTGGAAGCGGTCGGGCTCCTTCATGTCCTTGCGGCTCAGCTCGGCGGTCTTGCTCATGGTTCCTCGCGTCGGTGCGGCCCCGGGGTCGCGGGGCGGCGGGCGAAAATCTCGAAGAAAATCCGCGACAATCTAGGGGGAGTCCCCCCGGCCGGTCAAGGAGACACTGGACCGTGTAACCGCCGGAGCGGCTATTCCTTCCGGTCCCGGTGCGGGTTCCGCCGCCGCTCGCGGCGCCGCTCCTTGAAGACGAGCAGCATCGGGACCTCGAGCCCGAAAGCATCCCGGAACCGGTTCTCCACGTAGCGGCAGTAGTCGTCCGGCAGCGACTCCGGCCGGCTGCACTGGATGGTGAAGGTCGGCGGGGCGTAGGCCACCTGGGCCGCGTAGAAGAAGCTTCACCCGCTTCCCGCGCACGATGGGGGCCGGGTGCTCGTCCTGGAGCTGCTCGAGGAGCTCGTTCATCGCCCGGGTGGGGAACCGCGCCCGGTACTGCTCGCTGAGGCGGGCGGCCTCGGCGAGGACCTTCGCGACCCCCTGGCCCTCCTTCGCCGACACGAAGAGCATCGGGGCGAAGGAGGCGAAGGGGAACCGCTTCAGGAGCTCCTTCTTGTACCAGTCCTTCGTCGCCCCCTCGCGCTCGGCGATGTCCCACTTGTTGACGACGATGAGGAGGGCCTTCGCCTTCTCGACCACCATCCCGAGGAGGCGCGCGTCCTGCTCCACGCCGGCCTCGGTCGCGTCGAGGAGGCAGGCCACCACCTCCGCGCGGTCCATGGCCTTCATGGCCCGGATGATCGACGCGGCCTCGACCGGAAGGTCGGCGCGCTTCTTCCGGATGCCGGCGGTGTCGGTGACGACGAACGCCTGGCCCTTGCGCTCGAGGCGCGTGTCGATGGCGTCGCGGGTGGTGCCCGCGACGTCGGAGACCACGAACCGCTCCTCGCCGAGGAGCGCGTTCACGAACGTCCTCTTCCCGACGTTCGGGCGCCCGACGATGGCCACCCGGATGTCGCCCTTCGGGCGCTCGTCCTCGGTGACCTCCTCGACCTCGTCGGCCTCCTCGTCGTCCTCCTCCGGCGGCTCGGGCTCCTTCGGGAGCGCGAGCTTCTCGACGACGGCGTCGAGGAGGTCGTCGACGCCGCGCCCATGCTCGGCCGAGAGGCCGAAGACGTCGCCGAGGCCCAGCCGGTGGAACTCGGCGATCGGCGAGGACTCCTCGGTGCGCGGCGTGTCCATCTTGTTCGCCGCCACGAAGTACGGCTTCCCGCCGCGGCGGAGCAGGTTCGCGACCGCCTCGTCGACCGAGGTGAGCCCCTCGCGCCCGTCCACGACGAGGACCACCGCGGCGGCCTCCTCGACGGCGAGCCGGGCCTGGTCGCGCACCTGGGTGAGGAGCGCGTCCTTCGAGGCGGGCTCGAAGCCGCCGGTGTCCACGATGGAGAACGCGCGGCCGTCCCAGGTCGCGTCGGCGTAGTTCCGGTCCCGGGTCACGCCGGGCCGGTCCTCGACGATCGCGGCCCTGCGGCCGGCGATGCGGTTGAAGAGCGTGGACTTCCCCACGTTGGGGCGGCCCACGAGCGCGATCACCGGGCGCGGGCTCGTGCTCATCGCCCCTCCCCGGCCGGCAGCACCCGGCGCAGCGCGGCCTCGCGCTCCGTCCAGCGCTCCTCGACCTTCACGTCGAGCTTCAGGAACACCTTCGCGCCGAGCAGGCGCTCGAGCCCCTCGCGCGCCTTCGTGCCGACCTTCTTCAGCATCGAGCCACCCTTGCCGATGACGATCGCCTTCTGGGAGTCGCGCTCGACCCAGATCCGGGCGGAGATCCGGACCAGGCCGCCGCGCTCGCGGCGATCGGACTCGTCGAACTCCTCGACCTCGACGGCGGTCGCGTAGGGGATCTCGTCGCGGGTCTGCAGCATGATCTGCTCGCGCACGTACTCCGCCGCGATCTGCCGCTCCGCCTGGTCGGTCATGACCTCGGGCGGGAAGAGCGGCTGCTCGGACTCCGGCATGTACGGGACGAGGACCTCGAGGAGCGCGTCGACGTTCTCCCCGGTCATGGCGGAGAACGGCGCGATCTCGCTCCAGGCGTGGAGCGAGCGGTAGGCCTCGATGACCGGCAGGAGCGTCTCGCGCGGGGCCCGGTCCATCTTGTTGATCCCGAGGATGGCGGGCTTCCCGCTCTTCGCGACCTCCTCGATGACCCAGCGGGTCGACTCGCCGATCTCCACCCGCTGGTCGGGGCCGGTGCCGGCCTCGATGAGGAGCAGCGCCGCGTCCACCTCGCCGAGCGTCTGGAGCGCCGTCTCGACCATCCGGTGGTTGAGCGCGCCCTTCGCCTTGTGGAGCCCCGGCGTGTCGAAGAAGGCCACCTGGGCCCCCTCCCCGTTCCAGATCCCGAGGATCCGGGTGCGCGTGGTCTGCGGGCGCGGGCTGACGATGGCGATCTTCTCGCCGAGGATGCGGTTGAGGAGCGTGGACTTGCCCACGTTCGGCCGCCCGACGACGGCGACGAACCCGGCGCGGAACGGGGCCTTCCCGGCCTGCTTCTCCTGGGGCTTCTTCTTCGGCTTCTTCTGGGCCACGCGGCTTCCTATCACGTCAGAAGGCCCGGCAGGCGCTTTGGCGCCTCCGGGCCTCCAGGTCAGATGCCCCCGGCGAAGCGAAGCGGAGCCGATCCGGGGTGGGGCCCCGGAGACTTGCTGCCAGGGGTGGGGCCGCGGCGAGCCGTCTCGCCGGGGCGGGGGCGCGCCGAGCGCCCCCGGAGATTCAGTAG
This sequence comes from Anaeromyxobacteraceae bacterium, assembly GCA_047602405.1. GTDB lineage: Bacteria > Myxococcota > Myxococcia > Myxococcales > Anaeromyxobacteraceae > Anaeromyxobacter. The sequence goes on along the minus strand of JASGHJ010000002.1, from coordinate 1,693,543 downwards.
CCCTCGACCGTGATCTTCTTCACCTGCACCGGGGTCGCCGGCCGGTCGCCCGGGCGCGTCGGCGTGGTCTCGATCTTCTTCACGACGTCCTGGCCGGAGACGATCTTCCCGAACACCGGGTGCTTCGACGGGCCGGGGGTGAACCAGTCCAGGTAGGAGTTGTGGACGGTGTTGATGAAGAACTGCGAGCCGCCGGAGTTCGGGCGGCCGGTGTTCGCCATCGAGAGCGTCATCGGCTCGTTCGAGAGCTTCGCGTCGGCCGGGTGCTCGTCCGGGATGGTGCCGTGCGGAGGGCCGCCGGTGCCGGCGCGGGGGCTCTCCGGGTCCTTCGAGTGCGGGCACCCGAACTGGATCATGAAGCCCTTGATGACCCGGTGGAAGTGCAGCCCGTCGTAGAACCCGCTCTTCGCGAGGTCGAGGAAGTTCTTCGCGGTGCCGGGCATCTTGTCGAGGAAGATCTCGGCCTGGAACGAGCCGAGCGAGGTGTCGAACGTCGCGGTGGGGTTGGCCATGGTGCCTCCGGGTGAAATGGGCGTGGACCCGCTCACTGGCAGGTCGGCGCCTTGTCGGTGATGGTGACCTTCACGAGCCTGACCTGGTTGTTCCCGGCCATGGCGATCTGGCGGACGAGGTCGCAGCCGCAGACGCCCTCGCCGAAGTGCACGTAGCCGCAGACGCCCGAGGGCGACTGGCCGCGGCAGTCGCGCGGGTTGAGGTGCGGGGTCACGACCTCGGTGATGAAGAACTGCGAGCCGTTCGTGTTCGGGCCGCTGTTCGCCATCGCGAGCTGGCAGGGGGCCGCGAACGGGGTGGCGCCCGGCCCCTCGAGCTCGTCGGCGAACTGGTAGCCCGGGTTGCCCGCGCCCGCGCCGGGGATGGGCTTCCCGAGCGGCGCGTCCTTCGTGAAGGGGTCGCCGCCCTGGATCATGAAGCCGGGGATCACGCGGTGGAAGACCGTGCCGTCGTAGAGGGGCGCCTTCGACGCGGCGCCCGTGCCCGGATGCTTCCACTCCTTCGCGCCGGTCGCGAGCCCCACGAAGTTCTCGACGGCCTTGGGCGCCTTCTGCGCCAGGAGCCTCACGCCGATCTTGCCGCGGGAGGTCTCGAAGACGGCGTACTGCCCCTTCGAGCCGCCCGTGGCCTTGGCGGACGTCGGGGGGGACTTCTTCGTGGCGGGCTTCGCCGGAGCCTGGGCGGCGGCGGGCGAGGCCATCGAGACGGCGAGCGCGAACGCGAGGAGGGTCCTGTTCATGCGCGGCATGCTAGCGGCCACGCTCCCCGCGGGCAAAGAAAACCCGGGAGGCTACCGGCCCTTCTTCCGCTTCGCCCCGGCGGGGACCTTCGTCCGGGCGGGCTGCTTCCTCGGGGCGGCGCGGGGGGCCGTCCTCGGCTTCCTGGGGGCCCGCTTGCGCGCGGACGGCGGGGGCGCCTCGGGCTCGGCGTCGCCCTCGGGGGCGACGGGCTGCTCGTCCCGCCGCGGGGCCTCGGCGGCCGGCGGCTGCGGCGCCGGGGCGGGGGGCGGCGCGGGGGGCGGTGCCGGCGCGGCCGCGGGCGCCTCCGGGAGGACCGCCGCGGGGGCGGCCCCCTGGGGCGTGAACCTGAGGGTCAGCGCGTCGAGCGCGAAGCGGGCCGCGGCCTGCTCGGCGTCCTTCTTCGAGCGCCCGGTGCCGCGGCCGACGAGCTCGCCGCGCAGGTCGGTCTCGACCTCGAACACCTTCGAGTGGTCCGGGCCGTGCTCGGCCACCACGCGGTACCGGGGCGTGGCCCTGAGACGGCTCTGGGCGAGCTCCTGCAGCTGGGTCTTCCAGTCCCGGTCGAGCGTGCCGGCCGAGGCCCGCGCGAACGCCTCCCCCAGGAACCGCTCGATCAGCCCGAGCACCGGGCGGAGCCCCGCCTCGAGGTAGATCGCCGCCACCACCGCCTCCAGCGCGTCGGCGAGGAGCGAGGCCTTCCGGCGGCCGCCGGTCAGCTCCTCGCCGCGGCCGAGCCGGAGGAGCGCCCCGAGGTCGAGCGCCCGCGCCATCTCGGCGAGCCCCTGCTCGTCCACGACCGCGGCCCGCATCTTCGAGAGCTCACCCTCGCGGGCCCCGGGGAACTTCTCCATGAGGCGGTGCGAGACCGCGAGGTCGATGACGGCGTCGCCCAGGAACTCGAGGCGCTCGTTGTCGCAGAGCCCCTCCTCGTCCCGGTGCTCGTTCACGTAGGACTTGTGCGTCAGCGCGGCGAGCGCGCGCGTCCGGTCGGAGAAGGTGAGCCCGAGGCGGGCCTCGAGGCCGTCCACGAGCGCGGCGGGCGTGGCCGCGCCCGGCGGGGCGAGGGAGGCCGGTGGCTCGGCGTGCTCGCTCACGCGCGGGGCTCCCCGCCGAGGCGCGCGGCGAGCTCGTCCGCGAGGGCGTAGGGGTCGGCCTCGCGGGCGGCGATTCGCGCGGCGATGGCGTCGAGGCCCGACCGCTCGGCGTCGAGCCGGCGGAGCGCGCCCGAGAGCAGCCGCTCGCGCAGGATCGCGACGAAGCGGGCCCGTGCCCGGGCGGTCTCCCGCTGGGCGAGCTCTCCCGAGGCGACGAGGTGCTCGCGGTGGCGCTCCACCGCCTGGGCGAGCTCCTCGATGCCCTCCTTGCGGGTGGCCGTGGTCTTCACGATGGGCGGCTCCCAGCCCGCCGACGGCGGCGCGAACGCCGCCGCGCCGCTGAACCGGTGGTCCGCGTCGTGGTCGCCGGCGGGCGGCCCGTTCCCGGCGACCATGTGCCGGAGCTCCAGCATCATCTGGAGGTCGCGCACGGTCCGGTCGGCGCCCTCGCGGTCGGCCTTGTTGACCGCGAACACGTCGGCGATCTCGAGCACGCCCGCCTTGATGGCCTGTACGTCGTCGCCGAGCCCCGGCACCGTCACGACCACGACGGTATGGGCGAGCGCCGCGACCTCGAGCTCGTCCTGCCCCACGCCGACCGTCTCGACGAGGATGACGTCCTTGCCGAGCGCGTCGAGCACGAGGACCAGGTCCGCGGTCGAGCGCGAGAGCCCGCCCAGGTGGCCCCGGGTGCCGAGCGAGCGGATGAAGACGCCCGGGTCGAGGGCGTGGTCCTGCATCCGGATCCGGTCGCCCAGGATCGCGCCGCCGGTGAAGGGGCTCGAGGGGTCGACCGCGACCACGCCCACCGTGCGGCCGGCCGCGCGGTGGTGGGCGACGAGGCGGTCGGTCAGCGAGGACTTCCCCGAGCCCGGCGCGCCGGTGAGCCCCACGACGTAGGCCCGGCCCGTGCGCGGGAGCAGGGCCCGCAGGACCTCCTCGGCCCAGGGCATCCCGTCGTCGAGATCGCGCATCAGGCGCGCCGCTGCGCGCACGTCGCCCGCGAGCACGCGGTCCGCGATGGCGTGGGTCGCCGCCATCAGTACGCCGCGGCCTCCGGCACGAAGTTGGCGACGAGGATGGCGGCCGCCATCCGGCGGGGCGCGCCGATGGGCTGGCGCTGCCGGTCGAGCTGCCGGTAGATGACCGCCCCGTCGTTCACCTGATCGATCACCACGAGCAGGCGCCAGCCGCCCCGCTCCTGCGAGAAGACCGCCTCGAAGTCGGAGCGCTTCAGCACGCGCGCGGCGCCGTACGGCCGGCCGTCGATGTCGGTGCCGACGTAGCGGACCTCGTCGCCGTGCGTCTCCTCGACGACCACGCTCATCACCCAGACCTCGCCCGGGTGGGGCAGCAGGTGGCTCGGGACGTCGCCCATGCCCTCCCCGCCGCCGAGGTCGACCGGCTCGCCGCCCGCGCTCGGCTGGGCGATCCCGAGCGCGAGCGCGACGACCTTCTCGGTGCCCGGGAAGGAGTCGAGCTCGAAGCGGTCCGACCAGACGTCGCCGTTCGGGCCGATGAGCCGGCCCCGGAAGTGCGAGCCGACCTCGCGGGAGGCGACGAACCGGTAGCGGGTGCCGCCGTGGCGGAACTCCTGGAGGAGCTCGACCATCGCGTTCGGCGCCAGCATGGCGTCCTCGCCGAACACGTCGGCGAGCGCCCTCAGCGTGAGCGCGTTGCGGGGCGCGGGGGTGGCCTCGAGCGCGCCGCTGCCGGCGGGGGGCGCCGCGGCGGGGGCCGGCGCGCGCTCGGGCCGCGCGGCCTCCATCTCGCGCACCGAGCCGGAGAGGAAGAGCTCGAGGTCGCCGGGGGCCCGGAACTGGGCGAGGTCGAGGGCCGGGAAGCCCGGCGCCACCTCGAACGGCGCGCCGCCGACAGGCGCCACCCGGGAGACGCGCACGCCCTCCGGCGTCGCGAGCACCTCGAAGGCGTGGGTCGGGGTCTTCACGACCGACCGCACCACCAGCCGGTCCGGATCGACGCTCGCCTCGATGCGCATGGCCCTGACGCGCGCGGCGAGGTCCTGCAGCGTGGCGGCGCGGGCGCCGAGCGCGGCGACCACCCACGCCTCGAGGGCGACCGCGCGCTCGTGGTCGTAGAAGTTCACCGGGCCGAGCGCCGAGAGCGGCGCGTCCACGAACCGGAGCCGGTCGTGGCCGACCACGACGAAGCGGGACCGCGGGATGGCGGCGCCGGTGGCGGGGTTCACGACCCGGCCCGAGAAGGCGAGCTCGCCCTCCAGCGTCTCGCGGTCCCCGCCGAGGCGGACGGCGATGCCCAGGGCGGAGAGCTTCCGGGAGGCGATTCTGGTTGAGCCGCTCCCGGGGGATCCGCCCGATGATGGTGTGCTCGCCGGTCATCGCGGCGAGAATCTACCTCACCTCAGGATCTCGCGGGAGATCACGAGTCGCTGGATCTCGCTCGTCCCCTCCCCGATCTCGCACAGCTTGGCGTCCCGGAAGTACCGCTCGACCGGGAAGTCGCGGGTGTAGCCGTACCCGCCGTGGATCTGGATGGCCTTCGAGGTGGCGCGCATGGCGGCCTCCGAGGCGAACAGCTTCGCCATGGCGGCCTCCTTCCCGAAGGGTGAGCCCCCGTCGCACAGGGTGGCGGCCCGCTGGACGAGCAGCCGGGCCGCGGACACCTCGGTGGCGACGTCGGCCAGCATGAACGCCACGGCCTGGTGCTCGGCGATGGGCCTCCCGAAGGCCTCCCGCACCTTGGCGTAGGCGGTGGCCTCCTCGAGGGCCCCCCGCCCCAGGCCGACCGCCAGCGCCCCGATGGTGATCCGGCCGCGGTCGAGGATCTTGAGGGTGTCGATGAACCCCTGGCCCACCTCCCCCAGCCGGTGCTCGTCCGGGACCTCCACGTCCTCGAACGACAGCTCGGCGGTGTCGGAGGACCGCATGCCGAGCTTCTGGTGGATGGGCCGCTGCGAGAACCCCTTCGCGCCCGGCTCGACCACGAACGCGGTGATGCCCCGCTGCTTCCTGCCCGGATCGGTGACCGCGAGGACGACGCAGGTGCCGCAGACGGTGCCCTGGGTGATGAAGGTCTTCGCGCCGTTCAGGACCCAGCGGTCCCCCTTCCGGACGGCGGTGGTGCGCATCCCCGCGGCGTCCGAGCCGGAGCCGGGCTCGGTCAGCGCCCAGGCCGCGAGCTTCTCGCCCGAGGCGAGCCCCGGCAGCCAGCGCCGCTTCTGGGCCTCGGTGCCGAAGCGGAGGATGTGGTTCGTGCCGAGGCCGTTGTGGCTCGCCACGGTGAGCGCGAGCGAGCCGTCGTACCGGGCCACCTCCTCGATGACCACCGCGCCGGCGAGCGCCCCGAGCGCCGCGCCGCCGTAGGCCTCCGGCACGGAGAGCCCGAGGAAGCCGAGCTCGCCGAGCCGCGCGACCACCTCGCGCGGGAAGCGGCACTGCTCGTCCCACTCCCGGGCGCGCGGCTTCACCTCCGCCTCGCAGAACTCGCGGACGGTGCGCTGGATCTGCTTCAGGTCCTCGGGCAGCTCGAAGTCCATCGTGGGGTGACCTCGCTAGACCGGCAGGACGCCACGCTTGCGCTCGGCGCGGGGCTCGTGGCCCTCCGCGTAGAGCCTGAACCGCCGGGCCAGCTCGTCGCGCAGCGACGCCCCCGGCACCACCGCGTCCACCACGAGCTCGCTCGCGAGCTTCACGATGTCGATGTCCTCCTTGTACTCCTCGCGGAGCGCGGCCACGTACGCGGCCCGCTCGGCCTCCGGCTTCTCCTGGATCTTGTTGAAGTAGACCGCGTTGACGGCGGCCTCCGGCCCCATCACCGCGATCATCGCCTGCGGCAGGGCGAGCGTCGCGTCGGGCTCGAAGGCCGGGCCGTCCATGGCGTAGAGCCCCGCCCCGTAGGCCTTGCGCACCACCACGCAAATCCGCGGCACGGTGGCCTCCGACACCGCACTGATCATCTTCGCGCCGGCGCGGATGATCCCGGCCCGCTCCACCTTCGTGCCGATCATGAACCCCGGCACGTCGGAGAGGTAGAGCAAGGGGACGTTGAACGCGTCGCAGAGCCAGATGAAGCGCGCGGCCTTGTCGGCCGAGTCGACGAAGAGCACCCCGCCCTTCACCTTGGGCTGGTTCGCGAGGATGCCGACCACCCGCCCGTCGATGCGACCGAGTCCGGTCACGAGCTCGCCGGCGAAGAGCTTCTTCACCTCGAGGAACGAGCCCTCGTCGACGAGCGCCTCCACGAGCTCCGCGACGTCGAAGACCTTGTTCTGGTCGCGGGGGACGATCTCCTCGACCGGCCGGCCCGCGCGGGGCGGCCGCGCGGGCGCCGCCGGCGGGAGCTGCCGGTGGTTCGAGGGCAGGAACGAGAGCCAGCGCCGGGCGAGCGCGATCGCCTCCTCCTCGGTCTTCACGAGGAAGTCGCCGCAGCCCGAGACCGAGCAGTGCATCCGCGCGCCGCCGAGCTCCTCGAGCGTCACCTTCTCGCCGATGACCATCTCGGCCATGCGCGGCGAGCCGAGGTACATCGAGGCGTTCCCCTCGACCATCACGACCACGTCGCAGAAGGCCGGGATGTAGGCGCCGCCCGCGGCGGACGGGCCGAAGAGCAGGCAGACCTGGGGCACGACGCCCGAGAGGTGCACCTCGTTGTGGAAGATGCGGCCCGCGCCGCGCCGGCCCGGGAACATCTCGACCTGGTCGGTGATGCGCGCCCCGGCGGAGTCGACGAGGTAGAGGAGCGGGACCCGACGGGCCGCGGCGGTCTCCTGGATGCGCAGGATCTTCTCGACCGTCCGTGCGCCCCAGCTGCCGGCCTTCACGGTGGAGTCGTTCGCCATGACCGCGACCGGCCGGCCGTCCACGGTGCCGAGCCCGGTGACGACGCCGTCCGCCGGCAGCTCCGGGTCCACCGCGTTCGCGAGCGCGCCGTCCTCGACGAAGCTGTCCGGGTCGAGCAGCAGCCGGAGCCGCTCGCGCACGAACAGCTTCCCCTGCTCGGTGTTCTTCTGGTGGTACTTCTCGGCACCGCCCCGCCGGACGCGCTCGAGCTCGCGCGCGATGCGCGCGTCGGGGTGCTGGTCTTCCGCTCCCGCCATGGTGTCCCCTCCTGTTGCGCGATTCACTCTCCGCGGAAGACCGGCGGGCGCTTCTCCGCGAAGGCGCGGAGGGCCTCCCGTCGGTCCTCGGTCGCGAGGCAATCCTGGTACAGCCGGTTCTCGAGCTCGAGGGCCTCGGCGAGCGGCAGGTGCCAGCCGCCGTCGATCGCGCGCTTCGCCTGGCGCAGCGAGATCGGCGCGTTCCGCGCGATCTGCTCGGCGGTGGCGCGCGCCTCGTCGAGGAGCGCGGCCGCCGGGGCGACCCGCGACACGATCCCCATCGAGAGGGCCTCGGCGGCGCCCACCCGGCGCGCCGTCAGCACGAGGTCCTTCGCCCGGGACACGCCGACGAGCCGCGCGAGCCGCTGGGTCCCGCCGCCGCCCGGGATGATGCCGAGGCCGACCTCGGGGAGCCCCATGACCGCCGTGTCCGCGGCGATCCGGAGATCACACGCGAGCGCGAGCTCGAGCCCGCCGCCGAGCGCGGCGCCGTTCAGCGCGGCCACGAACGGCTGTGGCGCGGCCTCGATGGCGCCGAGCGCGTCGCGGAGGTCGTGGTGGAAGCGGTGGACGTCCTCCTTCGACATCGACGCCCGCTCCTTGAGGTCCGCGCCCGCGCAGAAGGCCTTGTCGCCGGCGCCCGTGAGCACGACGCAGCGGAGCGCGCGGTCGGCGGCGGCGCGCGCCAGGTGCTCCCGGAGCGCCGCGAGGAACGCCCTCGAGATCGCGTTCCGGCGGGCCTCGCCGTCGATGGTCCAGAGCTCCCAGGCGCCGCGGCGCTCGACGATGATCTCCATCGGTCTCCCTCAGGCCTGGGCGGCGCGGGCGGCGGTCGCGAGCTCCGCCTGGAGCGCCTTGCCGGGCAGCGTGCGGCGCACGACGCGCTGGGCGATCGCGCCGGCCTCGATGAGCTTCGGCCAGTCGACGCCGGTGTCGTACCCCATGCCGTGCAGGAGGTACACGAGATCCTCGGTGGCGAGGTTCCCGGAGGCGCCCGGCGCGTACGGGCAGCCGCCGAGGCCGCCGATGGATGCGTCGAACGTCGACAGCCCCGCCTCGAGCCCCACGAGCACGTTCGCGAGCGCGGTGCCGCGGGTGTCGTGCATGTGGAGCGCGAGCTGCTCCGGGGTCGCGAACCCGAGCAGGAGGTCGAGGATGCGCCGGGTTTGGTTGGGCGTGCCGACGCCGATCGTGTCCCCCAGGCTCACCTGGTGGCAGCCGAGCTCGAGGAGCCGCCGCACCACGGTCGCGCCCTGCTCGGGCCGCACCGGGCCCTCGTAGGGGCAGCCCCACATCGTCGAGACGTAGCCGCGGACCCGCAGGCCCTGCTCGATCGCCGCCGGCACGAGCACGGCGAGCTCGGCGAGCGACTCGGCGACCGAGCGGTTCACGTTCTTCCGGTTGTGCGTCTCGGAGGCGGACAGGAACACCGCGGCGTCCACCTGCGGCGCGCCCGGGCCGGTCCGGCCGAGGGCCTCCACGAGCCGCTCCAGCCCCTTCCCGTTCGGCACCAGGACCACGTAGGAGGTGCCCGGATGCCGGGGCAGCCCGGCGACCACGTCGGCCGCGTCGGCGAGCTGCGGGATCCACCTCGGCGAGACGAAGCTCGAGGCCTCGATGCGGGACAGCCCCGCGGCGGCGAGCGCACGGACGAGCGCGAGCTTCTCGGCCGTCGGGACGGTCGCCGCCTCGTTCTGCAGGCCGTCGCGCGGCCCCACCTCGTAGACGGTCACCCGGCTCGCCATGGCGGGCGAATCCTAACCTCGGGTCGACCCGCGGTCGTGGGCCCTTCGGGGACGGGAGCTAAGGCGCGGCCTGGCCAATCCCGGGCTTCGGCGGCTCGTCGCAGTTGCCGGCGAGCTCGTGCAGGTGCCCGTGGATCTTCATCGAGCAGAACTTCGGGCCGCACATGGAGCAGAACTCGGCCGACTTGAAGGCCTCGTGCGGCAGGGTCTCGTCGTGCTTCGCCCGCGCCGCGTCGGGGTCGAGCGAGAGCTCGAACTGCTTCTTCCAGTCGAACGTGTAGCGGGCCCGGGACAGCGCGTCGTCGCGGTCCCGCGCGCCGGGGCGCCGGCGGGCGACGTCTGCGGCGTGGGCGGCGATCTTGTACGCCACGATGCCCTGGCGGACGTCGTCGTCGTCGGGCAGCCCGAGGTGCTCGGCGGGCGTGACGTAGCAGAGGAGCGCCGCACCGTGCTGGGCGGCGACCGTGGCGCCGATGGCGCTCGTGATGTGGTCGTAGCCGGGGGCGATGTCGGTGACGAGCGGCCCGAGGACGTAGAACGGGGCCTCGTCGCAGAGCTCCTGCTGCTTCTGCACGTTCATCGGGACCTGGTCGAGCGGGACGTGGCCGGGGCCCTCGACCATGACCTGGCAACCCCGCTCCCAGGCGCGCCGGGTGAGGTCGCCGAGCACCTTCAGCTCCGCGAACTGCGCCGGGTCGGAGGCGTCGGCGAGGCAGCCGGGCCTGAGGCCGTCGCCGAGCGAGAACGTGACGTCGTAGCGCCGGAAGATGTCGCAGATCGCGTCGAAGTGCGTGAAGAGCAGGTTCTCGGCCTTGTTGGCGATCATCCACTGGGCGAGGATCGCGCCGCCGCGGGAGACGATGCCGGTCACGCGGTGGGCCGCGAGCGGCAGGAAGTCGCGCAGCACGCCGGCGTGGATCGTCATGTAGTCGACGCCCTGCGCCGCCTGGGCCTCGATGATCTCCAGCATGAGCTTCGGCGTGAGGTCGGCGACGTCCTTCACGTGCGCCAGGCACTCGTAGATCGGCACGGTGCCGACCGGGATCGGGCTCGCCCGGATGATGGCCTCGCGGATCCGCGGGATGTCGCCGCCGGTCGAGAGGTCCATCACCGTGTCGGCGCCGTACTTGAGGCAGGTGCGGAGCTTCTTGAGCTCGCCCTCGACGTCGGAGACCACCGCGCTGTTGCCGATGTTCGCGTTGATCTTGCAGGTCGCCTCGAGCCCGACGGCCATCGGCTCGAGCTCCGGGTGGGCGACCGACGCCGGGACAATCATCCGGCCGCGGGCCACCTCCGCGCGCACGAGCTCCGGCGCGAGCCGCTCGCGCGCTGCGACGTACGCCATCTCCTCGGAGACGACGCCCGCCCGGGCGAGCTGGAGCTGCGTGACGTTCGCCTGACCCCGCCGCTTCGCAATCCACTCCGCCCGCATGGTGCGACCTCCCTCGTCTTGGCCTCGGAAGGGCGCACAGATATGCCCCGCGCGCGGGAGCGTCAAGACGCCACGGGCCCCCGACCCGTCGATCGGAGGCCCGCGGTCGGACCGAGCGTACGGGCGAGGGCTACCGCAGCGCCCGGAACGCCGACTTACCGGCGTAGCGGGCGCCCTTCCCGAGCTCCTCCTCGATGCGCAGGAGCTGGTTGTACTTCGCGACGCGATCGGTGCGGGATGCCGAGCCGGTCTTGATCTGCCCGCAGTCGCAGGCGACCGCGAGGTCGGCGATGGTGGTGTCCTCGGTCTCGCCGGAGCGGTGGCTCATCACGCTCGTGTAGCCCGCGCGGTGGGCCATGCGGACGGAGTCGAGCGTCTCGGTCAGCGAGCCGATCTGGTTCACCTTCACGAGGATCGAGTTCGCGACGCCGGCCTGGATGCCGCGGCCGAGCCGGGTGACGTTCGTGACGAAGAGGTCGTCGCCGACGAGCTGCAGCTTCCCGCCGAGCTTGTCGGTCAGGAGCTTCCAGGTCGCCCAGTCGTTCTCGTCGCAGCCGTCCTCGATCGAGACGATCGGGTACTTCGCCGCGAGGCTCGCGTACCAGTCCACGAGGCCCGGGCCGTCGAAGGTCTTGCCCTCGCCCTCCAGCGCGTACTTCTGGGTCTTCGCGTCGTAGTACTCGGAAGAGGCGCAGTCGAGCGCGAGCGCCACCTGCTCGCCGGGCTTCAGGCCCGCGGCCTGGATCGCCTCCATGATCAGCGCGAGCGCCTCCTCGTTCGAGGCGAGATCCGGGGCGTAGCCGCCCTCGTCCCCGACGCCCGTGGCGGCGCCCTTCTTCTTGAGCACGCCCTTCAGCGCGTGGAACACCTCGGCGCCGTAGCGGAGCCCCTCGGCGAAGGTCGGGGCACCGAGCGGCACCACCATGAACTCCTGGATGTCGACGTTCGAGTCCGCGTGCGCGCCGCCGTTCAGGATGTTCATGAGCGGCACGGGCAGCGTGCGGGCGGAGGCGCCGCCGACGTAGCGGTAGAGCGGCAGCTCGTGGGCCCGGGCGGCGGCCTTCGCCGCGGCGAGCGAGACGCCGAGGATGGCGTTCGCGCCGAGCTTCGCCTTGGTGGGCGTGCCGTCGAGGTCGTTGAGCCGCCCGTCGAGCGCGGCCTGGTCGGAGGCGTCCATGCCGACGACCGCGGGGGCGATCGTGTCGAGCACGTTCGCGACGGCCTTCTTCACGCCCTTGCCGAGGTAGCGCGACCTGTCGCCGTCGCGCAGCTCGAGGGCCTCGTGCTCGCCGGTGGAGGCGCCGGACGGGACGGCCGCGCGGCCGACGTCGCCGCTCGCGATGGCCACTTCGACTTCGACGGTGGGGTTGCCGCGCGAGTCGAGGATCTCGCGGGCGTGGACGTTGACGATCTCGGTCATGGGCCGAGAATCTCACCCCGAGACGGGCCCGGGTCAACGAGAGAAAGCGCGCGCGGCGTGCGGCCCGGGCGACTTCACGACCCGTAGTCGATGATCACGACCCCGCGGTCATGGTCCCCGCCGTCGTCGCCGCCGCCGCTCCCCGGATCGGGCCGGCGGCGGTCGTCGGGCGGAGGGATCGGCAGCTCGATGGCCGGGCGGTCGTCACGCTCCCGCTCGCGCTCGCGGCGCTTGATCTCCTCGATGACGTACGCGTCCAGCATCACGTCTCCAGGAACCTGCAAGCTGCGTTCCCCACTCCCGCTGCCATCCTTCACGAGAATCTCTGACGACCGAGAGCCCTGGAAAGATTCGTCGCAGCCCCGAAGTGGGGACCTGGATCCTGATAGCACCCGTCACTCTCGGGGGTCAAGGCGACCCGGTGTGCCCGTGGCGCACGCAACACCGTGCCCTCGTTCCCACCATCGGGGAGGTTCGCGAGGGGACCGTGGGTCGGATGCACCGCGAGCGGGCGGGCTACGACGCCTCCGCCCTCGCCTTGAACGCCGCCAGGATCCTCGGCAGCTGCACCCGGTTCATCTCGTCGGAGATCTTGTCGATCACCGACTGCGGGATGAGCGGCGGCTTCGCGATCTGCACCTCGACCGAGTAGTGCGCGCGGGTCCGCTTCCCGCCGAGGTCCTCGAGCTCCCACGAGCCGTTCGAGACCTTCATCATGTCGCCCTGGACGAGCGACCAGGTCACCTGGCGCGGCTTCGTCTCCGAGTGACCGAGCGTGTACTTCACGCGCTTGATGCCGAGGTCGAGCTCGTACTCGACGAGGCGCGCCGCGCCCGCCTTGCCGTCGCCCTGCTTCACCCGGCACGCCTTGATGCCCGGCACGAACTCCGGGTAGGCCTCGTAGTCGGTGACGACCTCGTAGAAGCAATCGATGGGCACGTCGATGACGATCTGCTCCTTCACGGCGGCCATGCGGACCTCCCGGGTGAGACGGTGAGCTAACGCCGGCGCCGGCCCGGCGCCAGGCCCCTACCAGCCCGCGTCGGGGCCCGGCATGCGATGCAGCGTGTCGATCCAGCGGATGGTGCCGGTGCGCGAGCGCATGACGATGGAGCGGGTGTGCACGGCGGCGTGCCCGAAGCGCACGCCCGACAGGAACTCGCCGCCGGTGACCCCGGTCGCGGCGAAGACGACGTCGCCCCCGGCGAGGTCCTGGATGCCGAGCTTCCGCTCGGGCTCGGCGTGCCCCATCGCGACGGCGCGGGCCCGCTCGGTCTCGCTCCGGAACACGAGCCGGCCCTGCAGGTCGCCGTCCACGCAGCGGAGCGCCGCGGCGGCGAGCACGCCCTCGGGCGCCCCGCCGGTGCCCATGAGCACGTCCACCCCGCTCCCGGGCAGGCCGGTGGCGATGGCGGCCGAGACGTCGCCCTCCTGGAACAGCCGCACCCGGGCGCCCGTCTCGCGGATGGCCTTCACGAGCGCCTCGTGGCGCGGCCGCTCCTGGACGGTGACGGTGAGGTCGGCGACGTCCTTCCGCAGCGCGTCGGCGATGCGGTGCAGGTTCACGTTCACCGACGCGTCGAGGTCGATGACGCCCTTCGCGCCCGGCCCGACCGCGATCTTCTGCATGTACGAGTCGGGTGCGTGGAGGAGCCGCCCCGGCTCGCCCATCGCGACCACCGCGAGCGCGTTCGCCGCCCCGGTCGCGCAGAGCGCGGTGCCCTCGAGGGGATCGACCGCGATCTCGAGCTCGGGGTCGCCCGCGTGGCGGCGGCCGACCTTCTCGCCGATGAAGAGCATGGGCGCCTCGTCGCGCTCGCCCTCCCCGATGACCACCGTCCCGGCGATCGCGACCGACTCGAAGGCCCGCCGCATCGCCTCGACCGCCACCTGGTCGGCGCCCTTCGCGTCGCCCCGCCCCGCCAGCCGCGCGGCGGCGATGGCGGCGGCCTCGGTGACGCGGACCACCTCGAGCACGAGGTTGCGGTCCATGCTCACGCGGCCTCCGGCGTCTCGCCCGCGAGGAGCGCCTGCACGAGCTCCGGCGGCAGCCGCTTCACCTTGCCGTCCCGGTCCACGCAGGCGTGCACGGTGTGGCCGGTCGCGAGCACCTGCCCGTCGTCGCGCACCACCCGGTAGGTGAACCGCGCGGAGGCCCGCCGCGCCTCGGCGAGCGACACCTCGATGGTGAGGAGGTCGTCGTAGCGCGCGGGCACGAGGTACTTCACCGCGGCCTCCGCGACCGGCAGGACGAGGCCGTACCGCTCCTCGAAGTCGCGGTAGCGCAGCCCCTTCGCCCGGATGAACTCGTTCCGTCCCGCCTCGAAGTAGCGCAGGTAGTTCGCGTAGTACACGACCCCCATCTGATCGGAGTCGCCGTAGATGACCCGGACCGTCGCGGGGACCATGCGGCCTAGACCGCCTCGATGCGGATGAGCCGCGTCGGCGCGAGCGTGGTGGCCTCGCGGTCGATCTCGGCGATCGCGGCCGCGAGGTCGGCCTCGCGCGCCTCGTGGGTGACCACCACGAGCGGCACCGGCTGGCCCTGGTCGTTCTGCTCGCGCTGCTGCACGGCGGCGATGGAGATCCGGTGCGCGGCGAGGAGCGACGCGGTCCGGGCGAGCACGCCCGGCGCGTCCTTCACGCTGAAGCGAAGGTAGTACCCGCAGCGCACCTCGGCGTGCGGCCTCAGCGCCACCCGGGGCTCCTCGGGCGGCAGGGGCACGCGACCCGGGCTGCCGGACAGGATGTTGCGGGTGAGGTCGATGATGTCGGAGACGACGGCGGAGCCGGTCGGCATGGCGCCGGCGCCCTTCCCGTAGAGCATGGACGCGCCGAGCGCCTCGGAGTGCAGCACGACCGCGTTCATCGCGCCGCGCACGCCGGCGAGGAGCGAGCCCTTCGGGATGAAGGCCGGGTGCACCCGCACCTCGATCGACTCCTTGCCGCCCGCCGCGGGGCCGCCCGCGGCGGCGCCGCCGGCGGCGGGGCCGGCCTCCGGGGCCGTGCGCCGCGCCACCGCGAGGAGCTTCAGCGCGTACCCGAACTCCTTCGCCCAGGCGAAGTCCTCGGGCGTGAGCGCCATGATGCCCTCGGTGAGCACGTCGCCCGGGGCGACCTTCGCGCCGAAGGCGAGCTGCGCGAGGACGCAGAGCTTCTGCGCGGCGTCGCCGCCGGAGACGTCGAGGGTGGGGTCGGCCTCGGCGTACCCGAGCCGCTGCGCCTCCGCGAGCACCGGCGCGATCGCCGCGCCCTTCTCGGCCATCTCGGTGAGGATGAAGTTCGTCGTCCCGTTCACGATGCCGTGGAGCGAGGTGATCCGGTCGGAGGCGAGCGCCTCCCGGAGCGTGCGGATGATCGGGACGCCGCCGCACACCGCGGCCTCGTAGTAGACGTCGACGCCCTTCGCGCGGGCGAGCCGGAAGAGCGCGTCCCCGCGCGCCGCGAGGAGCGCCTTGTTGGCGGTGACGACGTGCTTGCCGCGCTCGAGCGCCGCCTTCACGAGCGCGAAGGCCCGGTCGACCCCGCCGATGAGCTCGACGAGCACCTCGACGCTCGGGTCCTCGACGAGGTCCTCCGGCCGGGTGGTGAGGAGCTCGCGCGGCAGGTCGACCGCCCGCTCCTTTTCCACGTCGCGCACCGCCACCTTGCGCACCACGATACGCGCGCCGAGGCGCGCCTCGATGTCCCCGGCGTGGCGGCGGAGGATGGAGAGCACGCCCCCGCCCACGGTGCCGAACCCGGCGATCCCGATCCCGACCTCGCGGGCCAGCGCTGCGGGGCGCATCACCTGGCCCCCTGCGCGGCGTTCACCCGGTAGGACGCGAGCACCGCGCGGAACTGCGGCAACACCTTGCCGCCGACGAGCGCCCACGTCTCGATGCGGATCTGCCCGACCCCGGGCGCGTAGGTGGTCTCGAGCACGTTCTCGACGCCGCCCGACGCGCGGTTCGTGGCGCGGACCCGCACGCAGCGCTCGAACGACCCGGCCGGCGTGGCGACGGTCTCGCCGGTCGCGACGATCTCGTACCGCTCCGTCGAGCCGACCGACACGGTGGAGGTCCAGCGGGTGCCGGGCTTCAGGGGCCCGCAGAGGAGCTGGCGCACGCGGTCGCGGACGCAGTCCGGGCCGCCGCGCAGCTCGTTGCCCTGGTCGTCGCGGAAGAAGCCGTCCGCCGTGCGCCCGACGATCTTCACGGTCCGCGTCGCGCCGCGGCTCGCCGCGGGCAGCGCCGGCGACTGATCGGCGAAGGTCCAGCTGTTGCCGACCGCGAGCGGGAAGTAGGGCGACGGGTCGTCGCCGGGCGGGGGGCGGGCCGGCGCCGCGGGGGCGGCCGCGCAGGCGGCGAGCGCGAGGAGGAGGACGGAGACCACTGCGGGCTTCATGCGGCGCATCGTACCCCAGCGCGGCGGCGGCCGGGGTGCTCGCGCGTCAGCGATCGCGGGCGATCGCCGTGCCGTCGCCCCGGGCCCGGAGGTCACGGAGGGCCTCCCGCGCGACGCGCCGCACCTGCCGGTCCGAGGCGCCCGACTCGAGGGTCATGAGGTAACCCTCGGCCTCGGCGCCGCCGACGTCCCCGATGACCCGCACCATCCGCAGCGCCACCTCGGGCTCGGACCGCTGCGCGAGGTCGATGAGGGGCGCCACCGCCCGGCGATCCCCGATCTGCGCGAGCGCACCCACCGCGCGCTGCACCACGTCGGGGTCGGAGTCCTCGAGGCGCTCCACGAGGGCGGGGACGGCCTCCGGGCTGCGGCGCTCCGCGAGCGCCCGCACGGCGTGGTCCCGGACCCGCGGGTCCGCGGAGGCGAGGTCGGCGAGCACCTGCTCCACGGGCTTCGCCTCGGCCGCGATGCCGAGCGCGAGCCCGCCGGCGGCGTCTCGCGCGGCGGCGGCGACGGCCTGGCGGAAGGCCTCCCCGGGGCCCTGCGCGCCGACGCTCGCGACGCCGGAGCCGGTGTCGCGGAGCACGGCGCCCTGCTTGCCCTCCTCGGGCGTGAGCGCGATCTCGACGGCCACCTCGACCCGCGGTCCCTCCGCGCCGCGCTCGGGCGCCCCGAGCCGGACGCCCAGCACGTCCACCCGCGCGCGGTAGGCGCGGTCGCCGGCGCCGGCGCGGAAGCCCGCGCCCTGCAGCGCGGCGAGGGTGAGGGCCTCGAGGGCCGCGCCGTCGAGGCCGGCCTCCCTGAGCGGGTCCGACACCGACCCGCCCGCGACGCGCACGGAGGTGACGTGCACGGGCTTCGGCCCGCGGGTGCAGCCTCCGCCACCCGCCGCGAGCAGCGCGGCGGAGAGGGCGAGGCCTGTCGCGGCGAGGCGCATGAGTCCGTTATGTCGCGGAGGGGGGCTCACCGCCCGACGCGTTCGCGGGCGGGGGGCTGCTCGTGGCGGGGGAGCCCTCGGGGGTGCCTCCCCCCGCTCCCCCCGCTCCCCCCGCTCCCCCCGCTCCACCCGCTCCCCCCGCTCCGGGGCCCTCGCCCTGCGGCGTCGCGGCCTGGCCCTCGCGGCCACGGCCACGGCCGCCCCGGCGGCGGCGCCGCCGGCGACGACGGCGGCGCTCACCCTGCCCCGGCTCGCCGGGCTTCGCCTCGGCGCCGGCCGCTCCGGCCTCGCCCTCGGCGCCCTCGCCGTCGTCCGGCCCGTCGTCGTCGCCCTCGTCGCCCTCGTCGTCCGGCCCCTCGGGCTCGGCGGCCTCGGAGCCCGGGGCGGACACGAAGGCGTCCACGGTGATGGTCGGCGTGCGGGGCTCGCCGCTGGCGGCCTCGACCGGCTCCGCCTCCACGCCCTCGCCCGCGGCCGCGGCCACCACCGGCACCGGCTCACGGACCTCGCG
This sequence comes from Anaeromyxobacteraceae bacterium, assembly GCA_047602405.1. Taxonomy (GTDB): domain Bacteria; phylum Myxococcota; class Myxococcia; order Myxococcales; family Anaeromyxobacteraceae; genus Anaeromyxobacter. The sequence continues at coordinate 1,675,688 of JASGHJ010000002.1, read as the reverse complement.
CGGCTCGCGCGGCTCCCGCGGCTCCCTGCGCTCACGATCGCGCTCGCGGTCTCCCCGCGGCTCGCGCTCGTCGCGGTCGCCGCGCTCGTCGCGGCGGCGATCGCGCTCCTCGCGCCGGGCCAGCCGGGCCGCCTCCTCCTTCTCGGCGGCCTCGGCGGCCGCGCGGAAGAAGCCCTCGTCGAGCTCCGGGACGACGACCGGGGACGTCCCGACGTTCGCCTCGGCGAGCGCCTCGGCGAAGGCCTCGCCGCAGACGAGCAGCACGGGCAGCTGCCCGGCCGCGCTCGCCTCGCCGCGGGCCTCGCGGTTCGCCTCGCCGGCGGTCAGCACGATGCCGATCTGCGCGCCGTAGTGGCCGAGGTCGCGGCGCAGGTCGGTGATGTCACGCCGGCCCGCCTCCGCGCCGCTCCGCAGGATCCGGATGGCGTGGCGCACGTCGCCGAGCCCCATCTTGCGGCGGGCGGTGTAGATGACGTGCTCGCGGCCGCGCTTCGCGACCTTGAGCTCCCTGAAGCCCTGCGCCTCGAGCAGCCTGCCGGCGACGTGCTCGACCGTCGGCGGATCGCACTCGCGCAGGCGCCGGCGCAGCGCCGCGAGCGCGCCGCGGCGCAGGTCGGAGGCGGAGAGCGGGCCGCGCGCCACCGAGGGCAGCGGCACGCGCTCGCCGGGCTCGGGCTGGGCGGCGAGCGTGACCGTGTCGCCCTCGAGGGCGAAGAGGGGCTTTCGGCCGGCCGACTCGCGGCGGCGGTTGTCCTCGAGGAGCGCGGAGCGCAGCGACCCCGTGTCGCGCACGAAGGCGTCCGCCATGAGGAGGCGCTCGGCGCCCTGCGCCGCGATGTTCGCGAGGTCGAGCGGCTGGCCGGCGCCGGCGAGGATCTCGAACGCGACCTCGGCCGGGGGCGGGAAGCGGCGGCCGTGGTGGCCGTCCTCGTCGCGCCGGCGCCCGCCGCGGTCCTTGTTGCGCTCCCTGCCGTGCTCGACCGCCTGCTCCTGCCGGTCGCCCCGGCGGGAGAGGTCGCGCAGCGGGATGGGGTGCCGCTCGCGGCCGCGGATGGGCAGGTCCTCGACCGGCGCCTCCACGAGGTTGTCGATGCCGGCGAGGTCCTCGTCGAGGCCCCACTCCGTCAGCGCGAACGTGCCGTGCTGGACGGCGAGCATCCGCCGCTCCGCCTTCGGCAGGCGGGCGTGGGCGACCAGCTGGTCGGCCATCGTCTCCTCGGGGATCTTGCCGACGTGATCGAGGAGGTTCTCGCGGATGGCCAGTTCGACGATCTTCTTGAAGTGGAGGGGCTTGCCTTCGCGCCGCAGGACTTCCAGGGCGGCTTCCGTGAAGGTCATGAGTTCAAACCTGGGAAGGTGGGGGAAAGAGCCCGGTGCAACGGAGGGGGCGTCGAGCGCTCCCGGCGGTCCCAGGGTTGTCTGCCTGGGGCCCGCGGCGCGCGAGGGTTCGCGCGCACGCACCGGTGCAGCCATCTTCATGCCCGCCCCCCTGGCAGTCAAGGTTGAATCCTCATGATTTCGCGGTGATGTTGAGGATCTCGTGATCCGGATCCGCACCGGCCAGGCCTGGCGCCATGACCCCCGCCTGCGGGAGTCCCTCCGAGGGGGTGGGGCCGGCGCCCTCGCGGCGCGGGCGGTCGTGGACGCCCTCGCCATCGAGGTCGACGGGTTCGACATCGCCGGCGGACGGGCCGAGGCGGAGCTCCTGCCCGCGCTCGAGGGGCTGCTCCGGGCCGTCGGCGCCGTCGTGGGAGGTGCCCCGGTCGCGACCGTGCCGTTCCGGGACGGGGCGCTCGAGGTCGTCCTGCGCCGCCGGGGCGCCGAGGCGCTCCTGACCGTCGTCGAGCTCGCCGTGCCCTCCCGCGTGCTCGCCCGGGACGTCGCCGTGGAGCTCGAGGAGCTCGCCGCCGCGGCGCTCGAGGCCTCGGCGGACTTCCTCCGCGACCTCGCCGCCCTCGCGCCCGCGGCGTCCGGCCCGGGAGGGCGCGCGCTCCGGGCCGCCGCCCGGGACCTGCGCCGGGCCGGACCCGGCGCCGCGCAGCCGGGCCCTCCGCGGGCGGCGCGCGCGCGGCCCGGGGGAGCGGCGCAGGCCGCACCCGGCGTCGCCGAACCCTCCCCGCCGCCCTCCCCCGGCCGACCGCACTGCCGGGTCGAGCTGCACGACGACGAGGGCCTCGTGCTCGCCTACGAGGGCGGCCGGCCCGACCTCGGGTCCTTGCTCGCCCCGGGCCGCGTGAGCCTCACCGCCGCGGACGGGACCCCGCTCGCCGCGTGGACCGGGATGCCGTTCCTCGCGCTCCGCGATCTCGGCGCGGCGTCGACGCGGCTCCTCGCGGCCGTGCGCGCCCGGGCCACCGCGGCCGAGCTCGCGCTCCCGCGCGGCGGTGGGCCCGCCTCCCTGGGCTTCGATCTCGCGACCGGGACCGCCCGCCCCCCGGGCAAGGCCGCCTCGCCCTGTCCGCCGCTCGAGCTCGTGCGCGCCATCGCCGAGGCGGCGTCCGGCTTCGCCCGCCACGCGCGCCGGCAGAACCCGCGCCAGGCCGAGAACGGCCAGCTCGCCGAGCTCGAGAACGCCGCCGCCGATCGCCTCGCGCAGGCCGACGAGCTCGGCCGCGGCGACGTCGAGGCGGTTGGGCCCGGCGGCGAGCCACCGGGCGGCGCGCCGCCGCCGCGCGGCGTGCCCCAGCGCGCGCTCGGCCCCGGCCGGCTCCGCCGCCTCGCCTTCCGGAGGACGTTCGCGCTCGAGGTGGGCCGCCCCGCGGGCGCTGGCATCCTCGCCGCGCGCGGCCCCGGGAGCGCGCGGCGCCTGATCGTGGCCGGGCGCGCGCGCGTCGCCGCGGTGGACCGGTCCCGGGGCACCGTCGCATGGTCGGTCGAGGGCGCGGACGGGGCCTGGGCCGTGCCCGGCGGCGTCGCCGCCGCGCGCGGGGACCTGCTCGCCGTGCACGACCTCGCGACCGGGGTGCTCCGCCTCGAGGCGCGGCTGGACGCGCGCCCGGCGGCGGTGCTCGCGCCGGAGGGCGGGCCGCTCGTGGTCGTCGCCCCGGAGGGGCTCCTCGCGCTCGACGCCGCGACGGGCGAGGTGCGCTGGCGCTTCGAGGCCCCCGGGGCGCACCGGCTGCACGCCGCCGCGCTCGGGCCGCTCGTCGTCGCGGGCGCCGACACCGGCTTCCTCTACGGCCTCGACGCCGGCGGCCGGGTCGCGTTCCGGGTCCTCGGCCCGGGGCCGGTCCTCCGGCCCTGCGTCGCCTGGATGGGCGCCTGGCTCGCCACCTGCTCGGCCCCGGCCGGCGGGGCCGTCCTCGCGCTCGAGGAGGGACGCGGCCGGCGGCTCTGGGAGGCCCCGCTCGACTTCGCCCCGGCGTCGGCGCCGGTGGGGTGGGGACGCCGCATCGCCATCGCGGGCGGCCACGCGGGCGACGCCATGGTCGCGGTCCTCACGGCCGCAGGCGCCCCGGAGTGGGTGGACTCGCCCGCCCTCGCCGGCGCACCCACCCTCGCGCCCGCGGGCAACCTCCTCCTCGCCCGCGGACCGGACGGCGCCCTCGTGGCGCTGGGGCGCGACGGGCGCCCGCGCTGGTCGCGCGCCGGCGCCCCCGGCGGCCACGCGCCGCCCTCGGTGGCGCCGGTGGTGGTCCGGGGCACGGTGCTCGCGCCCGGCGAGGGCATCGCGGTCCTGTCGGCGGCGACCGGCGAGCCGCTCGGCGCCCTCCCCGGCCTCGCCCCCGCGCGCCTCGTCGCGGACGGCGCGCTCTCGGTGGTGGCGCTCGACGCCGACGGCCGCGCGGCCGGCTACCGGCTCGCGACGCACCTCAGCGTGGTGTAGGGGTCAGACGCCCAGGAAGAGGCGCTTGCCGAAGTTGAGCGCGAGGTCCGCGTCGAAGATCTTCTGCGCGGAGGCCTCGATGTCGTACGGCACGCGGTGGTACTCGACGATCCGCTCGTCGGAGTCGTAGAGCACGAAGCACGCGCGGTTGTCGCAGTCGCGGGGCTGGCCCACCGAGCCCACCGAGATGACGTACTTGTAGCCGCGGCGCAGCCCGAAGCGCGTCGCGACCACCTCGGTCACGTCGCCCTTCTGGTCGAGCGCGAACGCCTTGCAGAGGTGGGAGTGGCCGATGAAGTTCACGTCGGCGAGGGCCCCGAAGTGCGGCAACAGCTCGCGGGCCTGCTCGAGCGCGAACACGTAGGCGTACGCCTCGGGGTCCACCGGGTTCCCGTGCGTGAAGCCGACGGTGTCGATCCGGTGCCCGTAGGGGAGCGTCCGCAGCCACTCGAGGTGGTCGGGCTCGATGCGGGAGGCGGTCCAGTCGAGCGCGTGGCGGGCGGCGTCGTAGTAGAAGCTGTAGTCCATCCGCCCGGCGACCGCGGCGTCGTGGTTCCCGAGCAGGGTCACCTCGGCGTGCTTGCGGACGAGCGCGCAGCACTCGTTCACGCTCGCGCCGTAGCCGATGACGTCCCCCAGGCACATGACCCGGTCGGGCTTGAGCCGCTCGAGCACGCCGATGACGGCGGTGAGCGCCTCGAGGTTGCTGTGGACGTCCGAGATGATCCCGATGCGCATGGTGGCGCGTGAGGCGCACCGGGACGATAGCCGGGCGCCTCCGGGAGCGTCAACTTACCGCTCGAAGAGATCGACCTCGAGGTCGTCGAAGTGGGCGAGCTGCTTCGCCTCGCCGAAGCGGGCCTTGATCTCGTCCGGGGTGAGCGTCTTCAGCCGCTCCAGCGAGAACTGCTCGACGGTGAAGCTCGCCAGCACGCTCCCCAGCACGATGGCCCGGCGGAGGGTCGCCCGGTCCTCCCGGCGCTGGCTCGCGACGTAGCCCATGAAGCCGCCCGCGAAGGAGTCGCCCGCCCCGGTCGGATCGAACACGGCCTGGAGGGGGTACGCCGAGGCCGCGAACGTCTCGTCGCCGGAGAAGAACAGCGAGCCGTACTCGCCCCGCTTCACCACCACCGCCCGCGGGCCGAACGAGAGGATCTTCTTCGCCGCGCGCACCACGTTCACCTCGTCGGCGAGCTGGCGGGCCTCGGCGTCGTTCACGAAGAGCAGGTCGATGCGCTTCAGCGTCTTCATGAGCGCGTCGCGGCGCGAGTCGATCCAGAAGTTCATTGTGTCCGCGGCGACGAAGCGCGGCGCGCGGACCTGATCGAGCACCGCCCGCTGCAGCTCCGGGTCGATGTTGCCGAGGAAGACGTACTCCGAGTCCCGGAACGCCTCGGGGAGCTTCGGCTGGAAGTCCGCGAACACGTTCAGCTGGGTGTCGAGCGTGTGCGCGGTGTTGAGGTCGAACTCGTAGCGCCCCTTCCAGCGGAAGGTGCGGCCGGGCCGGCGCTCGAGGCCGCCGAGGTCGATGCCGCGCGAGCGCAGGAACTGGACGTGCGCGTCGGGGAAGTCCTCGCCCACCACCGCCACGAGCCTGGGCTTCGTGAAGAAGCTCGCGCAGGTCGAGAAGTAGCAGGCGGACCCGCCGAGCACGTCGTCGCGCTTGCCGAAGGGGGTCTCGAGGGAGTCGAGGGCGACCGAGCCGACCGCGAGGAGGGACATGGGGGAGCGGTCTACCCCGCCCCGCCCGGCGGGGTCAAACTCGCGGCCGCCCGGGCGCGCCGGGGATCGCCCGGCCCGCCCTCCGCGGCGAGCTGGCCGCAGGCCGCCGCGATGTCGCGGCCGCGGTTCTTGCGGACGACCGCGGTCACGTTGCGGGCGGCGAGCAGCTCCTGGAAGGCGGCCACCCGCTCCGGCGCGGGCGCCTGGAACGGCAGCCCGGGGTTCGCGTTGTACGGGATGAGGTTCACCTTGGCCGGGATGCCCTTGAGGAGCCGCCAGAGCCGCTCGGCGTCCTCGGTCGAGTCGTTCACCCCGGCGAGCAGCACGTACTCGAAGGTGATCCGGCGGCCCTGCTTCACCGGGAAGGCCCGGCAGGCCGCCAGCAGCTCCGCGAGCGGGAACCGCTTGTTGATCGGCATGATCTCGTCCCGCACGCGGTCGGTGGTCGCGTTGAGCGAGATGGCGAGCTTGACCGGCGTCTCCGCCCCGAGCTTCGCGATCATGGGCACGAGCCCCGAGGTCGAGACCGTGACGTGGCGGTGCGAGAAGTTCGGCCCGTCCTCGTGCAGCAGGAGGTCGAGCGCGAGCTTCAGGTGCTTGTAGTTCGCGAGGGGCTCGCCCATGCCCATGAACACGAGGTTCGTGAGCGGGCGGGGGCCGGGCTGCAGCCCGAGCTCGATGATCCGCCGGTTGGCCCGGTGGATTCTGATCGACGATCTCGCCTGCCGTCAGGTTGCGGGCGAGCCCCATGGTGCCGGTCATGCAGAACGTGCAGCCGACCGCGCAGCCCACCTGGGAGGACACGCAGAGGGTCCGGCGGTCCTCCTCCGGCATGTAGACCGACTCGACGAGCCGCCCGTCGTGGGTGCGCCAGGTCCACTTGATGGTGCCGTCGGTCGAGCGCTGCTCGGTCGCGCGCTCGAGGGTGGTGAGCGTCGCCTGCTCCGCGAGCGCCGCGCGGAACGCGGCCGACAGGTCGCTCATCTCGTCGAGCGAGGCCGCGCCCTTCTGGTGGAGCCAGCGGAAGAGCTGACGGGCCCGGAAGGGCTTCTCGCCGAGCGCGGCGACGAGCGCCGAAACGTGCTCGAGCGGGAGGGCCCGGAGGTCCGGGCGCGTGTCGCGGGGCGCGTCGTGGGAGAGCGGTTCCACGGGCTCCGTTCTTAGGACGCGCGGGGCGCCGGCGCCACCGGCGGCGCGGCGGGCGGTGTCCCCGGGGCCTGGGTGGCCTCGCGGGCGATCTCGACCCGGGAGACCCGGCGCTCGTCGCCGGCCCGGACGGTGAAGGTGAAGCCCGCGAAGGCCACGACCGCCCCCACCGCCGGCACCCTCCCCGCCCGCGCGGTCACGAAGCCGCCGAGGGTCTCGTAGTCGGCGTCCGGGAAGGTGATGTCCGGGCGCGGCGCGTCGTCGGGGAGCCCCTCGGCGAGCCGCTCCTCCAGCCATGTCTCGAGGTCGTGCAGCGGCACGGCGGCCTCGGCGAGCCAGGTGCCGGGGCCGATGGCCCTGAAGAGCGAGGCCTCGGCGTCGGCCTCGTCCTGGATCTCGCCCACGATCTCCTCGAGCACGTCCTCGAGGGTGACGAGCCCGCTCGTGCCGCCGAACTCGTCGACGACCACCGCGAGGTGGGTCTTGCGGCGCTGCATCTCCTTCAGGAGCCGGGAGATCTTCATGGTCTCGGGCACGAAGTAGACGGGCTTCATCCGGCGCCGCAGATCGAACGGCTTCTGCGGGGGCCCCTTCACGTCCTGGATGATCTCGCGCACGAGCAGGATGCCGACGATTCTCGTCGACCGAGCCGTGGAACACCGGCATGCGGCTGTAGGGGTTCTCGGTGACGACGCGGACGAGCTCCTCCGGCGTGGCCTCGAGGTCGAGCGCGACCATGCGGGTGCGCGGGACCATGATCTCCTTCACCACCCGGTCCGCGAACTCGAGCACGCTGTTGAGGAGCTCCTCCTTCACCTCGTCGAGCACACCCTCGCGCGTCCCGACCTCGATGAGGTACTCGATCTCCTCGCTCGTCACCGCCGGCCCGCCGTCCTTCGGGCCGAGCACGCTCACCACGTGCCGGGTGAGCCAGCCCACCGCGGAGGTGACCGGCCACATGACGTAGGTGAGGCCGACCACCCACGGCAGCACCGACATGGAGGTCGAGACCGGGTGCCGCTTCGCGAAGGTCTTCGGGACGATCTCCCCGAGGAACAGCACGGCGAGCGTCACCGCGGCGGTGACCGCCGCCACCGTGGAGCCCTCGCTCCAGCCCGCCGTGTGGGCGAGGTCGTCGGCGATCGCGCCCGCGAGCGCGCCCGCGCCGACGTTGAGGAGCGTGTTGCCGATGAGCAGGGTCGAGAGGACGCGCTCCGGGTGGTCGACCCACAGGGCGAGCCGCTGGGCGCCGCGGGTCCCCGAGGCGCGCAGCTGGCGGGCGCGGTTGTCGCCGAGCGCGGTGAGCGCCGTCTCCGTGCCCGAGCAGAACGCGGAGCCCACGACGAACCCGCCCGCGAGCACCCACTTCCAGATCGCCACCGCTCCGAACACCGGCTCCAGCTCGAGGCTCCTCTCTCCCGCACGCTTCGGTTCGAAAAACACGAATCGCCCGCCCCGCTTCCGGGACGGGCGATCCGAGGATTCTAGCAGGGCGGCGCCCGGCCCGCCCGCGGGCGGCCAAGGTGCCGGAACTGCTGCTACTTCTTGGGCGACAGCTCGTACTTCTGGATCTCGATCTCGGCGAAGAAGTACGAGATCTCGACCTTCGCGGTCTCGGGCGCGTCGGAGCCGTGGACCGTGTTCTTCTCGATGTCGGTCGCGAAGTCCTTGCGGATGGTGCCGTCGGCCGCCTTCTTCGGGTCGGTGGCGCCCATCACCTCGCGGTTCTTCGCGATGGCGTTCTCGCCCTCGAGGACCATGAGGACCACCGGGCCGCTCGTCATGAACTTCACGAGGTCGCCGAAGAACGGCCGGGCCCGGTGGACGGCGTAGAAGCCCTCCGCCTCCTGCTGCGAGAGCCACTTCATCTTCATCGCGACGGGCTTGAGGCCCGCGTTGAGGAAGCGGCTGATGACCTGCCCCACGACGCCCTTCTGGACGCCGTCGGGCTTCACGATGGACAGGGTGCGCTCGATCGCCATTTCGTCTCTTCTCTCTTTCAGCGGCGGCCCCTGGCCGCCTTCTTCATGGGCCGCTTGGCGGCCGCCTTGCTCTTCGTGAGGGACTTCTTCTTCGCGGCGGGCTTGCCGCCGCGGGCCTTCTTCGCGGGCTGCTGCTTCTTCACGGCCGCCTTGCCGGCCGCCGCCTTCTTGCCCTTCCGGGCGGCGAGGGCGGCCTTCATGGCCCGGCCGAGCTGGTGGGGACCGTCGACCACGACGACGCCCGCCTCCTTCATGGCCTCGATCTTCGCCTCGGCCGTGCCGCTGCCGCCCGACACGACCGCGCCGGCGTGGCCCATGCGGCGCCCGGGGGGCGCCGTGCGGCCGGCGATGAAGCCGACGACCGGCTTCGTGCCGTGGTCGCGCAGCCAGGCCGCGCCGCGCTCCTCCTCGGCCCCGCCGATCTCGCCGATCATGATGATGGCGTCGGTGTCCGGATCGGCCTCGAACTGCTTCAGCACGTCGACGAAGTCCGTGCCGTGCACGGGGTCGCCGCCGATGCCGACCGCGGTCGACTGGCCGATGCCGAGGTCGGTGAGCTGCTTCACCGCCTCGTAGGTGAGCGTGCCGGAGCGGGAGACGACGCCCACCCGGCCGGCCTTGTGGACGTGGCCGGGCATGATGCCGATCTTGCACTGCCCGGGGGTGATGACGCCCGGGCAGTTCGGCCCGAGCACGCGGGTGTCGGGCTTCGTCTCGAGGTAGCGGCGCACCCGCACCATGTCCATCACCGGGATGCCCTCGGTGATGACCACGACGAGCGCGACGCCCGCCTCGGCCGCCTCGATGATCGCGTCCGCCGCGAAGGGCGGGGGCACGAAGATCGCGGAGGCGTTGGCCTTCGTCGCCTTCACGGCGTCCCGGACCGAGTCGAAGATCGGGACCCTGTCGGCGAACCGGGTGCCGCCGCGGCCGGGCGTGACGCCGGCGACGACGTTCGTGCCGTAGGCGAGCATCTGCTCCGTGTGGAAGGAGCCGGCGGAGCCGGTGATGCCCTGGACGACGACGCGGGTCTTCTTGTCGACGAGGATGCTCAAGGTCGTCCCTCCCCTACCGGATCGCCGCCACGGCCTTCTTCGCCGCGTCGCCGAGGTCGTCCGCCGTGGTGATCGCGAGGCCGCTCTTCGCCAGGATCTCCTTGCCGAGCTCGACGTTGGTGCCCTCGAGCCGGACCACGAGCGGGATGCTGAGCCCCACCTGGCGCGCCGCCGCGACGACGCCGTTCGCGATGACGTCGCACTTCATGATGCCGCCGAAGATGTTGACGAGCACCGCCTTCACGGCCGGGTCGGCGAGGATGATCTTGAAGGCCGCGGTGACCTTCGCCTCGTCGGCGCCGCCGCCCACGTCGAGGAAGTTCGCCGGGCGGCCGCCGGACAGCTGGATGACGTCCATCGTCGCCATCGCGAGGCCGGCGCCGTTCACCATGCAGCCGATGTCGCCCTCGAGCGCGATGTACGAGAGGTCGTGCTCGCGGGCCTGCCCCTCCTTCGGATCCTCCTCGTCGGGGTCCCGCATCGCGGCGATGTCGGCGTGCCGGAACAGCGCGTTGTCGTCGAAGTTCATCTTCGCGTCGAGGGCGAGGACCGCGCCCTCGGCGGTGACGACGAGCGGGTTGATCTCGGCGAGCGAGGCGTCGGTCGCGACGTAGGCCTTGTAGAGGCCGGTCGCGAACTTCACGAACGACTTCACCGAGTCGCCCTTGAGCTCGAGCCCGGTCGCCATGCGCCGCGCCTGGAACTCGACGAGGCCGGTGAGCGGGTCGATCCACTCGCGGAGGATCTTCTCGGGCTGGTGCTTCGCCACCTCCTCGATGTCCATCCCGCCCTCGGTGCTCGCCATGAGGGCGAGGCGGCCGGAGTCGCGGTCGAGGGTGAGCCCGAGGTAGAGCTCGCGCGCGATGCGGCAGCCCTCCTCGACGTAGACCCTGCGGACCTTCTGCCCCTGCGGCCCGGTCTGGGGGGTCTTGAGCATCATCCCGAGGATCGCGGAGGCGTGATCGCGCGCCTCCTCGGGCGTGCGGGCGAGCTTCACGCCGCCGCCCTTGCCGCGGCCGCCGGCGTGGATCTGCGCCTTCACCGCGCAGACGCCGCCGCCGAGCTGGCGCGCGGCCGCCTCGGCCTCGGCCGGGGTCGAGGCGAGCGCCCCGCGGGGCACCGCGACGCCGTAGCGCTTCAGGATCTCCTTCGCCTGGTACTCGTGAATCTTCAAGGGGATCTCCTGCTGCCGGGGGTGAGGCCCCCGGAGCGCCGCTCCGGGGGCGGGGGCTGCCGAAGGCCCGGGAAGGCAGCCTAGAGCTTCGTCTCGGCGACCGACTTCTTCACGCTCTCGATCGACTTCGCGAGCATCTCCTTCTCGGCCGGGTCGAGGTCGAGCTCGAGCACGCGCTCGACGCCGTTCGCCCCGATGACGGTCGGGACGCCCAGGAACATGCCCTTCACGCCGTACTGACCGTCGAGGTACGCCGAGCAGGGCAGCGCGCGCTTCTGGTCGCGCAGGTAGCTCTCGGCCATCGTGACGGCGGAGGAGGCCGGCGCGTAGAACGCCGAGCCCGTGCCGAGCAGCGCGACGATCTCGCCGCCGCCCTTGCGGGTGCGGTCGACGATGGCGTCGAGCGTCGCCTTGTCGAGGAGCTTCGTGAGCGGCGTGCCGTTCGCGGAGCACTGCCGCACCACCGGGACCATGTCGTCGCCGTGGCCGCCGAGCACCACCGCCGAGACGTCGCGCGGGGCGACGCCGGCCGCCGCGCCCACGAAGTACTGGAAGCGGGCCGTGTCGAGCACGCCGGCCATGCCGACCACCTTCTTCGGCGAGAAGCCGGTGACCTTGTACATGGCGTAGACCATCGCATCGAGCGGGTTCGTCACCACGATGACGAACGCGTTCGGCGCGTACTGCTTGATGCCCTGGGCGACCTTGGTGATGGCCTCGAGGTTGACCTTCATCAGGTCCTCGCGGCTCATGCCCGGCTTGCGGGGCACGCCGGCGGTCACGATGCAGACGTCGGCGTCCTTGATGACCGAGTAGTCGGAGATGCCGGCGCCGGTGATCTCGACGTCGTAGCCGAGCACGCCGCGGCACTGCTGGAGGTCGAGGGCCTTGCCCTTCGCGACGCCCTCCATGAGGTCCACGAGCACCACGTCGCCGAGCTGGCGCTGCGCGCAGAGCAGCGCCATGGTGCCGCCGATCTGCCCGGCGCCGATGAGCGCGATCTTCTTCCTGGAAGCCATGCCAAGTCCCTCCAGGCCGCCCGCGGGCGGCCGCGTCACATGTGGTTGATGATCCCGTCCCCGAACTCGGAGCACTTCACCTCGACCACGTCCGCGTGCCCCTCGCCCTTCATCAGGCGGGCGAAGTCGTACGTCACCTTGTGCGAGCCGATCGCGCCGTCCATGCCCTTGATCACGAGGTCGGCCGCCTCGCCCCACCCCATGTGGCGGAGCATGAGCTCGCCGGAGAGGATGACCGAGCCGGGGTTGACCTTGTCGAGGTCGGCGTACTTCGGCGCCGTGCCGTGCGTCGCCTCGAAGATGGCGTGGCCGGTCACGTAGTTCGCGTTGCCGCCCGGCGCGATGCCGATGCCGCCGACCTGCGCGGCGAGCGCGTCGGAGAGGTAGTCGCCGTTGAGGTTGAGCGTCGCGATGACGTCGAACTCCTCGGGGCGCGTGAGCACCTGCTGGAGCGTGATGTCGGCGATCGCGTCCTTCACGAGCACCTTGCCGGAGGCGAGCGCGGCCTTCTGCTCGTCGTTCGCGGCCGGCTCGCCCTTCGCGGCCTTGGTCCGCTCCCACTGATCCCAGGTGTAGACCTTGCCGCCGAACTCCTTCTCGGCGAGGGCGTAGCCCCAGTTCCGGAAGGCACCTTCCGTGAACTTCATGATGTTGCCCTTGTGGACGATCGTGACGCTCTTGCGCTTGAGGCGCAGCGCGTACTCGATCGCCGACCGGACGAGCCGCTCGGTCCCCTCGCGCGACACGGCCTTCACGCCGAGGCCGGCCGAGCCCGGGAAGCGGATCTTCTTGAAGTCCTTCGGGAACTCCTTCTCGATGAAGGCGAGGACCTTCTTCGCCTGCTCGGTGCCGGCCTCCCACTCGATGCCGGCGTAGATGTCCTCGGTGTTCTCGCGGAAGATCACCATGTCGACCTTCTGCGGCGCCTTCACCGGCGACGGCACGCCCTTGAACCAGCGGACGGGGCGCAGGCAGACGTAGAGGTCGAGGAGCTGGCGCAGCGCCACGTTCAGCGAGCGGATGCCGCCGCCGATGGGGGTCGTGAGCGGGCCCTTGATGCCGATGATGTACTTGCGGAAGGCGTCGATCGTCTCGTCGGGCAGCCAGTTCCCGAACTTCGTGAAGGCCTTCTCGCCGGCGTAGACCTCCGCCCAGGCGATCTTGCGCTTGCCGCCGTACGCCTTCGCGACCGCCGCGTCGAGGACGCGGACGCTCGCGCGCCAGATGTCGCGGCCGGTGCCGTCGCCCTCGATGAAGGGGATGATCGGGTGATCCGGGACGTGGAGCTTCCCGTCGACGAGCGTGATCGGCTCGCCGTCCTGCGGCACCACCGGCTTCGCGTCGGCCATGGCTGATTCCCTTCCTTCTCGGGGGTCGGAGGGCCGTCTCGGGCGTGGAGGGGGTGAGACGGGTGGACGCAGGTCGTAGCACCGTCCCGGCCGGGGTGGCAAGGCGGAAGCGACTTTGCGTTCGCCTCTCCTCACGCCCACTTGGCACGCAAACCCCGCGTACGCAGCGTGAGCAAGAGCCGCGCTGGAGGCGGTGCGAAATGGGCCGGATCGGCACCGCGGCAGGCCTCATCCTCCCGATCGCCCTCGCCACCGGGACCGTGTCGCTGCTCGCGGCGGCGGGCGTCCGCGGGAGCACCTCCGTGCGGGTCGAGCTCGAGCTCGCGGCCCTGGTCCCGTTGCCCGAGGGCCCCGGCCGGCTCCTCGTCCTCAAGGAGAAGAACCAGGGCGGGCGGGTGCTCGCGTTCGTGGTCCAGGACGCCCAGCCGGCCGCGCCGCCGAGGGTGCCCACCGGACCGCGCGCCTCGGGGGGACTCCTCGGCCGGACCCTCTCGGCCCTCGGGGCCCGGGTCCGCGAGGTCGAGATCGACCGCGCCGAGGAGACGAGCGGCGCCTCGCGGGTGGTCCTCGAGCGCTCCGGCCAGCGCTACACCGTGAGCGCCCTGCCCTCCGAGTCGGTGGCCCTCGCGGTCGACGCGGGCGCGCCGATCCTCGCGACGCGCGCGCTCCTCGACGCGGAGGGGCTGACGGCCGCCGACCTCGCGCGGGTGCGCGAGCAGGCCGAGGCGAAGCCGCCGGTGTCGCTCTGAGGTCCGCTCATCCTGAGCGTAGGTCCGTGGACGCGAAGCGTCCCACGGACCGAAGTCGAAGGACCCTACCCGCGCTGCGTGAAGTCGTAGATCGACTCGAGGCGCACGTTCCGGTACCGCTCGACCTTCATCGCCATGCGGGCGAGGAGGTCGAGGAACCCGCTCACGTCCGGCGTGCCCTGCTTGCCGGCGGCCTTCTTGAGGCGCTTCACCTCCGCGAGGATCGCCTTGCGCGCCTCGCGGGGCTGGTAGAGCAAGGCCCCCGAGAAGAGGAGCTGGCCGTGGTGCGGCAGGAGGCGGGCCTCGAGCAGGTCGCCCTTCTCGACCCCGGCGAGCGTGCGGCGCTCGGTGACCTCGTGGTCGACCCCGGTGAAGACGTCGCGCACGCGCACGGCGCCCTCGCCGAGCTTCCTGATCTCGAAGAGCCCGCGGAGGTTGCCGGCGAGCTCGCGGTAGCTCTGCTGGTCCTCCGGCGAGAGGGTGGCCCCCTGCTCCCCGAGGAAGCGCTCGAGCGTCGACCGCGCGCCCTCCGGCCCGGACGCCGCGCCCTCGGGGGCGGGCCGCCAGTCGTAGAGGTAGAAGTCGAGCATCGTGTTCACGCGGACCTCGAACGACCGGTCCTCCTCGTGAGGCTCGCCCCGCGCCGCGTAGTGGATCCCCTTCGCCGCGAGCAGGTCCGCCGCGCGGGGGCCCTCGCTCGCCCACGAGAGGAGCCTCTCGTGGAGCTCCTGGAAGGTCATGCCCGCTTCTCCGCGGCGCCGCGCCCTGCCGTCGCCTGCTCCATCGACGCGACGAAGCGCGCGAAGAGCGCGCGGGCGTCGTGCGGGCCCGGGGACGACTCGGGGTGGTACTGCACGCTGAACGCGGGGGCGTCGAGCACCTCGATGCCCTCGACGGTGCCGTCGTTCAGGTTCACGTGGGTGACCCGCGCCCGCGCGGGGAGCGTCCGGTCGTCCACCGCGAAGCCGTGGTTCTGCACGGTGATGTCGACCTTGCCGCTCGCGAGGTCCTTCACGGGCTGGTTCGCGCCGCGGTGTCCGAACTTGAGCTTGTAGGTCCGCGCGCCCAGGGCGAGGGCCAGGATTCTGGTGGCCGAGGCAGATGCCGAAGATCGGCACCTTGCCGAGGAGGGCCGCGACCGTGTCCTTCGCCCCCTCCACGGCCGCCGGGTCGCCCGGGCCGTTCGTGAGGAAGACCCCGTCCGGCTTCAGGGCGAGGGCCTGCGCGGCGGTGGTGCGCGAGGGCACCACCGTCACCTTGCAGCCCGCGTCGGCGAACAGGCGCAGCATCGCCCGCTTGAGCCCCCAGTCGTAGGCCACCACGTGGAGCCGCCGGTCGCCGCTCGTGCGCTCGGCGTCGGTCCAGGCGTCGGTGCCGCCCTCGGTCCAGACGTACGGCTCCTTCGTCGAGATCCGGGTGGCGAGGTCCTGCCCCTCCATGCCGGGGAGCGCCTTCGCCTTCGCGACGAGCGCCGCCGCGCCGGCGGCGACCTCGGTGGAGATGATCCCCATCTGCGCTCCGTGGGTGCGCAGGTGCTTCACGAGGCGCCGGGTGTCGATGCCGGAGATGCCGACCACGCCGTGGCCCGCGAGGTACTCGTGCAGGCTCTTCTCCGCCCGGAAGTTGGACGGGCGCTCGGCGAAGTGCCGGACGATGAAGCCGGTCGCGTGCGGGTGCCGGGACTCGTCGTCCGCGGTGTTCACGCCGTAGTTGCCCTGCTCCGGGTACGTCATGCAGACCATCTGCCCGACGTACGAGGGATCGGTGAGGATCTCCTGGTAGCCGGTGAGCGAGGTGTTGAACACGACCTCGCCGCTCGCCTCGCCGGTCGCGCCGAGGGACACGCCCTCGAAGGTGGTCCCGTCCGCCAGTGCCAGGATCGCTCGCTTCATGCCCTGCCTTCCGCCACGTGGCCTTCCGCCTCTTCGGTGTGGACGATCCGCCCGCCCACGATGGTGATGATGCAACGCCCGGTGAGGCGCGTTCCCTTCCACGGCGTGTTGCGCGACTTCGACCGGAGCTGCTCCGGGTCGAGCGTCCACTCCGCCTTCGGGTCGAGGATCGCGACGTCCGCCACGGCGCCCTTCGCGAGGGTGCCCCCCGGGAGCTTGAACGTCCGCGCCGGCCCGATCGTGAGGGCCTCGACGAGCCGCCGCTCGGTGAGGAGCCCCTTCCTCACGAGCTCGAGGCAGACCGGGAAGGCCGTCTCGAGCCCCAGGATCCCGTTCGCGGCCGCGTCGAACTCGACCGCCTTCTCCACCGCCGAGTGCGGCGCGTGGTCGGTGGCGATGGCGTCGATGGTGCCGTCGGCGAGCGCGGCCCGCACCGCCTCGACGTCCGCGGCGGAGCGCAGCGGGGGCGCCATCTTGAAGTCGGTGGAGTAGCCGGAGCGGGCCACGTCCTCGTCGGTCAGCGTGAGGTGATGCGGGGTCACCTCGGCGGTGACCGGCAGCCCGCGGGCCTTCGCCTCGCGGACCGCGCGCACGGCCCCCCGGGTGGAGAGGTGGCCGATGTGCAGGCGTCCGCCGGTCAGCTCGACCAGCGCGACGTCGCGGAGCACCATCACGTCCTCGGACGCCCCCGGGATGCCGCGCAGGCCGAGGCGCGTCGACGCGGCGCCCTCGTGCATGACGCCCTTCCCGACGAGGGCGAGGTCCTCCTCGTGCACCGTGAGCGGCAGCCCGAACGCGCGGGCGTACTCGAGCGCGCGCCGCATCAGGCCCGAGGACATGACCGGCTTGCCGTCGTCGGAGAGCGCGACGCAGCCGGCGGCCTTGAGCTCCCCGAACTCGGCGAGGTCCTGGCCCTCGGAGCCCTTCGAGATGGCGCCCACCGGGTACACGCGGGCGAGGCCGGCGGCGGCCGCGCGCGCGAGCATGAGCTCGGTGATCGACGCGTTGTCGTTCACCGGCTTCGTGTTCGGCATGGGGCAGACGGCGGTGAAGCCGCCCGCCACCGCGGCGCGGGTGCCGGTCTCGACCGTCTCCTTGTACTCCTGCCCCGGCTCGCGCAGGTGCACGTGCAGGTCGATGAAGCCGGGCGTGACCCACCGCCCGCGGGCGTCGATCACCCGCGCGTCCCGGGGGCGCTCGACGCGCTCCGCGACGTCGGCGATCACGCCGCCCTTCACGACCACGGTGCGGACGCCGTCGGTCCCCGTCGCGGGGTCGAGGACGCGGCCGCCTTCGATGAACAGGAGCTCGGGAGGTGCGCTCATGGCTGTCAGGCCTTCGCCTCCGAGGCGTCGCCGCCCGCGAGGAGGTACAGGATCGCCATCCGCACCGCCACCCCGTTCTGGACCTGGTCGAGGATGACGCTGCGCGGGCCGTCGGCGACCTCGGGGGAGAGCTCGACGCCGCGGTTGATGGGGCCGGGGTGGAGGATCACGCAGCCCTCGTCGAGCCACTCCGCCGCCTTCTTCGCGTTGAGGCCCCAGAGCTTCGAGTACTCGCGGGTGCCCGGGATGAGGGGGTCGCCGATGCGCTCGTGCTGGATGCGGAGCATGACGACCGCGCTCGCGCCGCGCACCGCGGCCCTGAGATCGTGCTCGACCGTCACGCTCCCCGGGACGCCCATGGCCTCGATGCCGGGCGGGATCATGGTGGGCGGGCCGCAGACCCGCACCTTCGCCCCGAGCTTCGTCATGCCGTGGATGTCCGAGCGGGCGACGCGGGAGTGCGTGACGTCGCCCACGATGACGATGGTCTTGCCCTCGAGCGTGCCGAGCTTCTCCCTCAGCGTGAAGCAGTCGAGGAGCCCCTGGCTCGGGTGCTCGTGCGCCCCATCGCCGGCCGAGACCACCGCGCAGGACACGTGCTCCGAGACGAGCCGCGGCGCGCCGCCCGCAGAGTGCCGGATGACGAGCACGTCCGGCCGCATCGCCTCGAGGTTCTTCGCGGTGTCGATGAGGGTCTCGCCCTTGCCCACCGAGGAGCCCTGCGCCGTCCAGTTGAGCGCGTCGGCGGAGAGCACCTTGGCCGCGATCTCGAAGGAGGAGCGGGTCCGGGTGGAGCTCTCGAAGAAGAGGTTCACCACCGAGCGGCCCCGCAGCGACGGGACCTTCTTGATGGGGCGCTGCAGGACCTCCTTCATGGACACCGCGAGGTCGAGCACCTCGAGGAGCTCCTCGCGGGAGAGGTCCGCGAGCCCGAGCAGGTGGCGGTGGCGGCCGATCACGTCCCCCTCCTCTTCACCACGACCGCGTCGGCCGGGGCGCCGGCCTCCACGAGCCGCACCTGGACGTCGTCGTCCTCGCCGACCTCGAGGCGGGCGCCGGTGAAGTCGGCCGCGATGGGCAGCTCGTGCCCGCCGCGGTCGACCAGGACCGCGAGCCAGACCCGGCGCGGCCGGCCGAAGTCGACGATCTCGTCGAGGGCGGCCCGCACCGTGCGGCCGGTGTAGAGCACGTCGTCGACGAGGATCAGGGTCTTGCCGTCGACCGGGAAGCGCACGTCGGTCGGGCCGATGACCGGCGCGGCGCCCTTCACCGCGAGGTCGTCGCGGTAGAGCGCGATGTCGAGCGTGCCGAGCGGCGGCTCCTTGCCGAGCGCGATGCCGAGCGCCTTCGCGAGCCGCTGGGCGAGGTGCACGCCCCCGCGGCGGATGCCCACGATGGCGACGTCCTTCCCCGCCCCCGCGGCGCGCGCCCGCTCCGCAATCTCCTCGGCGAGGCGGCGGACCGTCCTCTCGATGTCCTTCGAGTCCAAGCGGCTCCCCTCCCCCCGGCGTTCACTTCGTGTTCCAGACCGGCACCTCGAGGTCCTGCTGGAGGCCGACGTGGAACGTGTGCGTCGTCGTGCGGTCGAGCAGCGGGTACGGCACCTCGCGCTCGTAGTCGAACTCGACGTGGAGCATCGGGGGGGTGACCGCCTCGTCCCGCTCCCAGGCGATGTCCCCGGGCTCGACCTGGATGGTCGGCTCCTCCCAGCGGCGGCCGTTCTCGTCCCGTCCGGTCTCGACGCCGACGCCCGAGGCCCGCTTCGCGAGCGACTGGATGAGGGCCTCGTCGTTGTGGTTCTTGACCGCCTGGTTCATGTGGTCGCGGGTGACGGCGATGACCTCGTAGTGGTCCACGTAGACCGGGACCCACATCCAGCCGAGGTAGCACAGCCCTGCGACACCGAGGAGGAACAGCACGTTCACCAGCGCGCCGCCCGACGGGCGGCGGCGCGGACGGGCGGCGCCAGGGGCCATCGACGGGGGCGGCATCGGGGGACCTTAGATATCGCTACTCGACCGGTTTGAAAAGGCGCTCCACGCGCACGCCGCGGCCGCCCGGGCCGCCGACGCCGCCGGCGCCCCAGCTCCAGAAGACGAGGCTCGCCCGGCCGTGCACGTTCCCGTACGGCACCTGCCAGCCGCCCGCGCTGCGCGAGTCGGCCAATCGGTCCCGGTTGTCGCCGAGCACGAAGACGTGCCCCGGTCGCACCACCTCGAACGGCCCCTCGCGGTCGGCGAGGCGCGCCTGGCGGCACTGCAGCACCTCGTAGGTGGCCACCCCGTCGCCCGCGGCGGAACGCCACCGCGCCTCCGCGCCCGACAGCCCGTCGCCCTCGGGGGCGACGAGCGTGCCCTTCGCGAGCGCCTCGCGGTACCGCCGGCAGTCGTCCTCGAAGCTCACCCGCCCGTCCTCGCCGAGCTCCTCGTACCGCAGCTCGCCGAGCGGCGTGCGCGGCTGGGGGACCCCGTTCACGAACAGCTGCTGCTCGCGGAGCTCCACCACGTCGCCGGGCAGCCCGATGACCCGCTTCACGTAGTCGACCGACGGGTCCACCGGGTTCTCGAACACGATGACGTCGCCCCGCCGCGGCGCACCGGCCTCGACGAGCCTCAGGTGCGTGAACGGCACCCGCAGCCCGTACGCGAGCTTCGAGACGAAGAGGTAGTCGCCCACGAGGAGCGACGGCACCATCGAGCCCGAGGGGATCCCCACCGCCTCCACCACGAAGCCGCGCAGGAGGAGCGCGACCGCGACGGCGACCACCATCGACTCGAGGTACTCGCGCCAGAGCGACTTCTGTCGCGGGGCGAGGTGCTCGTCCCAGAGCGTGTCGAGGGCGCCGAGCGCCCGGGAGAGTCGTCCGGGCTCGCCGGCCTCGGCCGCGGCCTCGACCTCGTCGGCCGCGGCGGCGATGGCAGGCTGCAGGTCCCCGAGCGCCCGGCGGTGGCGGGCGGCGCTGCGCCGGGCCAGCCGGGCGAAGCCGAGGGCGTCCCGCCGCGCGCGCGCGAGCCGGCGGGCCGGATCGGTCACTCCTCCACCTTCAGCACCGCGAGGAACGCCTCCTGCGGGATCTCCACCGCGCCCACCTGCTTCATGCGCTTCTTCCCCTCCTTCTGCTTCTCGAGGAGCTTGCGCTTTCTGGAGATGTCGCCGCCGTAGCACTTCGCGAGCACGTCCTTGCGGTAGGCCTTCACCGTCTCGCGGGCGATGATCTTGGCGCCGATGGCGGCCTGGATCGCCACCTCGTACATCTGCTTCGGGATCACCTCGCGCAGCCGCTGGCAGAGCTCGCGCCCGCGCTGGTAGGCGCGCTCGCGGTGGACGATGATCGAGAGCGCGTCGACCGGCTCGGCGTTGATGAGGATGTCGAGCTTCACGAGGTCGGCCTCCTCGTAGCCCTTGAGCTCGTAGTCGAGGCTCGCGTAGCCGGAGGTGACGCTCTTCAGCCGGTCGAAGAAGTCGAAGACCACCTCGGCCATCGGGATGTCGTAGGTGACCTGGATGCGCTTCGTGCCGAGGTACTTGATGTCGCGCTGCACGCCGCGCCGGTCCTGGCAGAGCTTCAGGATCGCGCCGACGTCCTCGGTGCGCGCGTGCACGTGGCAGGTGAGGTGTGGCTCCTCGAGCTTCGCGATCCGCTGCACCGGCGGCAGCTTCGCCGGGTTGTCGATCTCGATCGCCTCGCCCTGCGTGTCGGTGACCCGGTAGACCACGGAGGGCGCGGTGGTGATGAGCGAGAGGTTGTACTCGCGCTCGAGCCGCTCCTGGACGATCTCCATGTGCAGGAGGCCCAGGTACCCGCAGCGGAAGCCGAAGCCGAGCGCCTGCGAGGTCTCCGGCTCCCAGGTGAACGCGGAGTCGTTGAGCCGCAGCTTCTCGAGGGCGTCGCGGAGCTGGTCGTAGTCCTTCGCGTCGATGGGGAAGACGCCGCTGAACACCATGGGCTTCACGACCTTGAAGCCCGGGAACGGGTCCTCGGTCGGCGCGTCGGCGTCTGTGACCGTGTCGCCGACCTTCGCGTCGTGCACGTCCTTCACGTTCGCGACGACGATGCCCACCTCGCCGGCGCCGAGGTCGTCGACCGCCGTCGCGAAGGGCACGAACACGCCGAGCTCCTGCACCTCGAACCGCTTCTTGTTGCTCCAGAGCAGGATCCGCTGCTTCGGCCGGAGGGTGCCCTCGAAGACCCGCACCAGCATCACGACGCCGCGGTAGTTGTCGTACCAGCTGTCGAAGACGATCGCCTTGAGCGGCGCGTTCGGGTCGCCCTTCGGCGGCGGGACCTTCTGGACCACGTGCTCGAGGATGTCCTCGATGCCGAGGCCGGTCTTCGCCGAGGCCGGCACGGCGCCGGACGCGTCGAGGCCGATGACCTCCTCGATCTCCTTGCGCACGCCGTCCACGTCGGCCGAGGGCAGGTCGATCTTGTTGATGACCGGGATGATCTCGAGGTCGTGATCGAGCGCCTGGTAGACGTTCGCGAGCGTCTGCGCCTCGACCCCCTGGGTGGCGTCCACGACGAGCAGCGCGCCCTCGCAGGCGGCGAGCGAGCGCGAGACCTCGTAGGCGAAGTCGACGTGCCCGGGCGTGTCGATGAGGTTGAGCTCGTAGTCCTGCCCGTCGCGCGCGCGGTACTTCATGCGGACGGTCTGGGCCTTGATGGTGATCCCGCGCTCGCGCTCGAGCTCCATGTTGTCGAGGAACTGCGCCTGCGCCTCGCGCTTCGACACCGTGCCGGTGTGCTCGAGGAGGCGATCGGCGAGCGTCGACTTGCCATGGTCGATGTGCGCGATGATCGAGAAGTTGCGGATGTGCGCGTTCGACTCGGCCATAGGGAGACGCGGCTTTTAGCACGCGCGACGCCACGCGGCCACGCGGCCACGCCCCTTCCGTGAGACTCGGTCTCGTCCCGGGGCGCGCCGGAAGGGCCCGGGGGCTCCCCACCCCAACGAAGTCTGCCCAGTTTCCTCAGTATCTTGGGCCGATAGCAGTGTATGGCACCATATGTTGTGGTCATGCCTTGACATGCTTTTCCGATTCGATAATGTCCGCGATTGCGCCTTCTGGCGCTTTTCGCAGGAGGGCGGCGGGATGGACGGGCGGGACGGCGAAGCGCGCAGAGGACCCAGCGGAGCGTTCTGCTCCGCTGCCAGCAGCACCCGCAGCGGAGCCTCCAGCTCCGCTGCCTGCAGCACTGTCAGACCGAACCAGTAGCTAGATCCTCCGGCTCATCGAACGCGGGCCGGCCGGAGTGTCATCTCTTTTCTTGAACGACCGTGGGCCAACCGCCCGCGGCCGAAGGGGCAGTCGTTTGCCCGCGGTCGGCCCAGGGGGCGCCGCGGGGAAAGGAAGCACGCGATGATGGAGCGCGAGGTCTCGGGACAGGTCAAGGCGAAGGAGAAGGCGCCCAAGCTCACGAAGCGGCTCGCCAAGCATGGCCTCTCCGTCGATCGGTACTTCACGACCCGCGGGGTCGATCCGGCCGAGGAGATGGTCTGGGAGAACCGCACCGCGTCGATCACCGGCGAGGGCGGGGCGGTCATCTTCGAGCAGAAGGACGTCGAGGTCCCGAAGAAGCTGGTCGATGCTCGCGACGAACGTCGTGGCGTCGAAGTACTTCCGCGGCGCGATGGGCTCGCCCAGCCGCGAGCGCTCCGTCCGCCAGCTCGTCGGCCGCGTGGTCCGCACCATCGGCGCCTGGGGCCGCAAGGACGGCTACTTCGGCACCGAGGACGACGCGCAGACCTTCGAGGCCGAGCTCGCGCACCTCATCTACCGGCAGAAGATGAGCTTCAACTCGCCGGTGTGGTTCAACGTCGGCGTCGAGGAGCACCCCCAGTGCTCCGCGTGCTTCATCAACTCCGTCGCCGACTCGATGGACTCGATCCTGAAGCTCGCCCACACCGAGGGCATGCTCTTCAAGTACGGCTCCGGCACCGGCTCCAACCTCTCGAAGATCCGCTCCTCGAAGGAGCTGCTCTCGGGCGGCGGCGAGGCCTCCGGCCCGGTCTCCTTCATGCGCGGCTTCGACGCCTTCGCCGGCGTCATCAAGTCCGGCGGCAAGACCCGCCGCGCCGCGAAGATGGTGATCCTCGACGCCGATCACCCGGACGTGATGGAGTTCGCGACCTGCAAGGCCGAGGAGGAGAAGAAGGCCTGGGCGCTCATCGACGCCGGCTACGACGGCGGCTTCAACGTCCGCGGCGGCGCGTACGACTCCGTCTTCTTCCAGAACGCCAACCACTCGGTCCGCGTCACCGACGCCTTCATGCGCGCGGTGATCGAGGATCGCGAGTGGGACCTCACCGCCCGCACCGACGGCGCGTCGCTCGAGAAGCTCCGGGCCCGCGACCTCATGAAGGCGATGACCGAGGCCGCCTGGGCCTGCGGCGATCCCGGCATGCAGTTCGACACGACGGTCAACGCCTGGCACACCTGCCCGAACACCGACCGCATCAACGCGTCGAACCCCTGCTCCGAGTACATGTTCCTGGACGACTCGGCCTGCAACCTGGCGTCCCTGAACCTGATGCACTTCCGCTCGATCGACGGCGGGTTCGACGCCGAGTCCTTCAAGCGCGCGGTGGACCTCACCATCCTCGCGCAGGAGATCCTCGTCTCGAACTCGAAGTACCCGACGAAGGCGATCGAGAAGAACAGCCACGACTACCGCCCGCTCGGCCTCGGCTACGCGAACCTGGGCGCCTACCTCATGGCGTCCGGCCTCCCCTACGACTCCGACCGCGGCCGCGCCTGCGCCGCGGCGATCACCGCGCTCATGACCGGCGAGGCGTACGCGATGAGCGCGCGCATCGCCGAGCGCGTCGGGCCGTTCGAGGGCTTCGCCAAGAACCGCGATCCGTTCCTCGGCGTCATCCGCAAGCACGGCGCGGCGGTCGAGCGCATCGACCACACCCTCGTCGAGAGGAACCTCCTCTCGTCGGCCCGCGACGCCTGGACGACCGCGCTCCACCTCGGCACCGAGCACGGCTACCGCAACGCGCAGGCCACGGTGCTCGCGCCGACCGGCACCATCGGCTTCATGATGGACTGCGACACGACCGGCATCGAGCCCGACATCGCGCTCGTGAAGTACAAGAAGCTCGTCGGCGGCGGCGTGCTCAAGATCGTGAACAACACCGTCCCGCTCGCGCTCCAGAAGCTCGGCTACTCCGCCCAGGAGAATCTCCGGCATCCTCGAGCACATCGACGAGGCCGAGACGATCGAGGGCGCGCCGGCCCTCGAGGGCGACGACGTCCCGGTGTTCGACTGCGCCTTCAAGGCCCAGAACGGCACCCGGTCCATCCACTACATGGGCCACATCCGGATGATGGGCGCGGTCCAGCCCTTCCTCTCGGGCGCCATCTCGAAGACGGTCAACATGCCGACCTCGGCCACGACCGCCGACATCGAGAACGCCTACGTCGAGTCCTGGAAGCTCGGCCTCAAGGCGGTCGCGATCTACCGCGACGGCTGCAAGCGCTCCCAGCCGCTCAACGCCGGCAAGGCCGCGAAGGCCGACGCGAAGACGGTCGACCCCGAGGAGGAGGCCCGCCTCGCGCGCCGCCGCCTCCCGGACGAGCGCCGCTCGATCACCCACAAGTTCTCGATCGGCGGCCACGAGGGCTACATGACCGTCGGCATGTACGACGACGGCTCGCCCGGCGAGATCTTCGTGACGATGGCGAAGGAGGGCTCGGTGGTGTCGGGCCTGATGGACTCGTTCGCCACCGCGATCTCGATGTCGCTCCAGTACGGCGTGCCGCTCAAGGTCCTCTGCGACAAGTTCAGCCACACGCGGTTCGAGCCGTCGGGCTTCACCGGCAACCCGGACATCCCGATCGCGAAGTCGATCTCGGACTACATCTTCCGCTGGCTCGCGCTGAAGTTCCTGCCGAGCGAGGACGGGGCCACCCTCTCCTCCGCGGCCCCGGCGCTGACGCCTGGCACCGCCCCGAAGGCGGGCGCCACGGCGAAGGAGGCGATCGTCGAGACGCCCCGCCTCGAGGCAGCGCCGCTCGAGACGAGGAACGGCGAGTCGAGGTCGAGCGGCGTGACGTTCGTCCGCGACACCGACGCCCCGCCCTGCCCGACCTGCGGCTCGATCACCGTCCGCAACGGCGCCTGCTACAAGTGCGTGAACTGCGGGTCCACGACGGGCTGCTCCTAGTGCCCCTGGCGCGCGCTCCGCGCGCGCCCAGGGTGTGAAGAGACCGAGAGGTCATGACGCCCGGGCGCCGAGAGGCCCCGGGCGTCTTCTCTTCAGCGGCGGGCCAGCGCGAGGAGCCCATACCAGCCGAGGACGTGTGCGGCGCCCGCGCCGAGGAGCGGGACCGGGAAGGCGCCGCCGAACGTGCAGAGGGTCGCCGCGGCGAGGTAGCCGAGTGCGGCCGGGCGGCGTGCGAGCGGGAGGAAGGCCAGCGCGAGCGCGAGGAGCGCCGCGCCGAGCCACGCCGGCCCGGCCTGCCAGGCGAGGTCCAGGATCCCCTCCACGTGTGCCACGGGCTGGAGCGGGTCGTCCCGGAGCCACGCGCCGGCGGCGAGGCCGGTCAGGAGGGTCGCCGCCGCTGCGCCGAGGGCCGTGCGGCCGGAGAGGACGATCGGGAGCGCCCCCACGGCGAGCGCCGTCGCCTGGGCGGCGTCCGGCTGCGCGAGGTGGACGAGCTGGGCGAGGACCAGCGCCGCCAGCGTTCGCAGGCCCGGCTCGGCCAGGGCGGCCGCGAGGAGCCACGGCGCGAGCGCGGCCGAGGCGTTCAGGCGGACCGGCCCGAGCGGGAGCCACCGGTGCACGCCCTCCACGCCGGGCGCGAGGAGCGTCGCCGCGACGAGGACGAGCGCCGCAGAGGAGGCCCACCGCGGGAGCTCCCGGCTCCACGCCGCGGCCCAGGCGAGCGCCGCGCCCGGCACGACCGCGAGGAGCCCCGGCAGGAACGCCGCCGGAGCGACGCCGTGACGCGAGGCGATGGCTGCGCCCACGGCGATGGCGGGGAGTGGCGCGAGGAGCGCGAGGTCCGGGAGCCGCATGCGTGCCGGCCAGCGTACCCCGCCGCGCCACCCACTCGAAGAAGCACGCCGCCGGGGCCCGCCGCTGCGCGGCGCCCACGCGCTCCGCGCTCTGCTACCTTCCCGCCGTGCACCTCTGTGGCCCAGGCTGGACCTCCGTCGACGCGCGCGATCGCCTCCCCGAGCTGCAGGCGCTCTTCGAGCGCTGCGCCGGATTCTTCGAGCAGGAGTTCGGCCGCCCTCCCCGGCCCGACGAGGCCGCCCAGGCGCTCCTGGACGGCCCGCCCGGGAAGACGCCCGCCGACAAGGTCTTCCTCCTGCTCCTGCGAGACGGCGCCACCTTCGGCCACGTCGAGGTGCTGCGCGACTTCCGCCGCGCCCGCGAGGCCTACCTCGGCAACTTCGTGCTGGCGCCCGAGGCGCGTGGCCAGGGCCTCGGCAAGGAGGTCCTCGCGGCGCTCGAGGTCGCGCTCGCCGCCGAGGGCTTCGACTCGCTCCGCCTCGCCGCGACCGACCAGAACGTGCGCGGCCGGCGGTTCTGGGAGGCGGTCGGCTTCACGGACGACAAGGTCTTCCCGCCCCGGAAGCTCGGCGAGCGCGAGACCGTGCTTCACGAGTACGTGAAGGAGCTCACGGGCCTGCCGTAGTCATTTTTCTTGGTTCAACCGGTTGAACCAGCGAATTATCTCGTGTAACCCACGGTGTTTCTTGGCTTTGACAGGTTGTCATTGACCGCCGCCCCGCAGGACTCCGCGAACGAGGAGGCGGGTGATGTCCCGACCACGGCCCCCTCACCGCGGGTGGATGTGCACGTACAGCGCGCCGGTGTCCCGGTCCTTGAAGATCAGGATCACCGGCAGGAACTCCTTCCCGGCCGCCGTCCGCCAGACCGCGTAGCTCGAGACCGCGCTGGGCGCGAACCACGCAGGCCCGCCGCGGGCGTCGGCCCGCACGACCTTCGCCTCCGCGTCCGGCACCGGCTCGAGGTCGTTCCGGAAGAGCTCGGCCTCGCGCGCCGGCGTCGCGCGCAGGAAGAACCAGCCGAGCGTGCCGCCCGAGCCGAGGCGCACCACGCGCGAGCGGAGCACCTGGATCCCCGCCGGCTGGTCGGTCTGGAACGCGCGCTGCCAGTTCCCGGCCTCGTCCTCGTAGGCGCCCGGGCCGTGGGCGCAGCCGAAGGCGGCTGAACAGGTGACGACCGCAACCACGGCGAGGAGAACCCGGCCCGGAGGCCAACGGTGGTCGGACATTGACTCATCTTACCTGGCCGGCTCGTCGCGGGCCTCCTCCCACTGCGCGTGACAGAGCCCGGGCGTACGCTCCGCTCATGTGGCGCGCCGACCGTCGGAAGCTGATCAGAGATCGTGCTCCACGAGCACGGCGAGTACGTCGAGACCCCGTGGGCCGAGGACCTCGGTCCGTCCACGACGGCGCCCGGCGCCCGCTTCGTGAAGCTCGCGAACGTCCCCTTCCTGCACGCGAAGCCCACCTACGAGGACGTCTTCCTCGTGCGCCCCGACGAGGACGGGCGCCTCGCCGTCGATCTCGGCGGGCTCGAGTACGACGAGATCTGCGCCCAGCTCATGGAGGACAGCCGCCGGTGGTTGATGATCCTCCACTACGCGCTCGTCGACCCCCGGGGCGACGCACAGTCAGCCTTCGCGGCGCTCGATCGCGCCGCGGAGCAGCGGGACATCGTCGTCGAGGGAGGCCGCGGACCGACGGCCGACGGCAAGCCCGGGAGCGCCTACCTCGCAGTCCCCGACGAGCAGACGGCGCAGGGCGTGCTCGACGACCTCGCCGGCGCAGGGCTACCGATGCGCATCACGCTCGTCCACCCGGTCGCGGAGCCCGCCGCGGACGCCGGGTAGCTCCCCCTCAATGGAAGTTCCGCGCCCGCTCGCCGACCGGCGGCGCGAGCGCCAGCGGGGACACCGAGTCCACCTTCACGTTCACCACCGCGCCGGTGCGCTCCACCTGGCCGCGGGCGACCAGGAACGGGGCCTGGCGGACCACCGGGCGGAACTTCTCGTAGACGTCGGGCATCACCACGAGGTTCGCGATGCCGGTCTCGTCCTCGAGGCTCACGAAGACGATGCCGTGCGCGGTCTCCGGGCGCTGGCGGACGATGACGAGGCCGGCGATCTCGACCGGGCTCTTGTCCGGCAGCCGGGAGAGCTCGCGGGCGGTGCGGACCCGCCCGCCGCCGAGCGCGCCGCGCATCATCGCCATGGGGTGCCCCTTCACCGAGAGGCCGGTCGTCGCGAAGTCGGCGGAGACCTCCTCGGAGGCGGTCGCGGCGGGGAGCTCGGCGTCGGGCTCCTCCGGCGCGACGCCGGCGAAGAGGTCGCCGATCTCCGCCGGGCCGGAGGCCGTCGCCCCCGGGCGTGGCCTCCGTGGCGCGGGTGCGGAGGCGCGGTCCGGTCCCCGGCAACGCCAGCGCGCGCCAGAGCGCGGCGCGGCGATCGGGGGCGAGGGCCCCGAGCGCGCCCGCCTCGGCGAGCCGGACGAGCCAGGCCTTCGAGAGCCCGGCCCGGCGCGCGAGGTCGCCGAGCCCCTCGAACGGCGCCTCCCTGCGGGCGGCCACGATCGCGTCGCCCACCGCGCGCGGCAGGCCGCGGATGGCGGAGAGGCCAATCCGGATGGCCGGGGACTCGCCGGGCTCGGAGGGCCGGCCGGCCACCTTCCCCTCCAGCGTCGACTCCCAGGCGCTCGCGGTGACGTCCACCGGGCGCACCTCGACGCCGTGGCGCTTCGCGTCCTCGACGAGCGTGTGCGGCGCGTAGAAGCCCATGGGCTGGCTGTTCACGAGCGCGCAGGTGAAGACGGCGGGGTGGTACCGGCGCAGCCAGGCCGAGGCGTAGACGAGCAGCGCGAAGGACGCGGCGTGCGACTCCGGGAAGCCGTAGCCGGCGAAGCCGAGGAGCTGGTGGTGGATCTGCTCGGCGTCGCCGGCTGCGATGCCCCGGGCGGCCATGCCCGAGACCACCCGCTCCTTGATGGCCATGAGCTTCTCGTGCGAGCGGCGGTGGGTCATCACCCGGCGCAGCTCGTCGGCCTCGCCGGGCGTGAAGCCGGCCGCGACCACCGCGAGCCGCATCGCCTGCTCCTGGAAGAGCGGCACCCCGAGCGTGCGCGCGAGCACCGGCTCGAGCGGCGGGTACGGGTAGTGGACCTCCTCGAGCCCGTCGCGGCGGCGCAGGTACGGGTGGACCATGCCGCCCTGGATCGGCCCGGGCCGGATGATCGCGACCGAGATGACGAGGTCGTAGAAGCAGCGCGGCTTCATGCGCGGGGCGAGCCCCATCTGCGCGCGCGACTCCACCTGGAACACGCCGATCGAGTCGGCCCGGGACAGCATCTCGTAGACCGCCGGGTCCTCCGCCGGGATGGTGGCGAGCGAGTCCGGGTGCGGCCGCGCCGTCTCGAGCGCCGGCGCGGGCCGCTGCGCGGCGAGCGCCGCGAGCCCACGGGAGAGGGCCGTGAGCATGCCGAGGGCGAGGAGGTCGACCTTGAGGAGGTCGAGCTCGGCGAGATCGTCCTTGTCCCACTGGACGATGGTCCGGCCCGGCATGGAGGCGGGCTCGATGGGCACGGTCTCCGAGAGCGGGCGGCGGGTGATGACGAAGCCGCCCACGTGGATGGAGAGGTGCCGTGGGAAGCCCTGGATCTCCTTCGCGAGCGAGAGCGTGAGCCGGACCCGCTCCGAGTCGGCGCCGTCGAGCCCGGCGTGGGCGAGAAGCTCCGGCCCGACCGCCGTGAGGTCCTCGTAGGCGCCCACGAGCTTCGCGAGCCGGTCGACCTGGCCGAGCGAGAGCCCCAGCGCCTTCCCCACGTCGCGGAGCGCCGACTTCCCGCGGTAGGTGATGACCTCGCAGACCATCCCGGCGCGGTCGCGGCCATAGCGCTCGTAGACGTACTGGATGACCTCCTCGCGCCGCTCGTGCTCGAAGTCGACGTCGATGTCGGGCGGCTCGCCGCGCTCGGCGGAGAGGAACCGCTCGAAGAGGAGCCCCATCCGCACCGGGTCGATGGAGGTGATGCCGAGCACGTAGCAGACCGCCGAGTTGGCGGCGCTGCCGCGCCCCTGGCAGAGGATCCCGCGCGAGCGCGCGAAGCGGACGATGTCCCAGACGGTGAGGAAGTAGCTCGCGTAGCGGAGCTCCTCGACGAGCGCGAGCTCCTTCGCGAGCTGCCGGGCGACGTCGTCGGGCGGCTCGCCGCCGTAGCGCCAGCGCGCGCCCTCGCGGACGAGCTCGCGCAGGAGCGCCATGCCGCCCAGCCCGCCGCCCTCCCCGTCGGCCACGGTCTCGGGCAGCGGGCCCACCCCGGGACGGTCCGCCCCGGGCCCCAGGCTCTCCGTGGATCCGCTCGTCCCGAGCGTCGCCGTGGCCTCAGGCCACGGCGGAGACGAGGGACGGACCGGGAGCCCCGCCGAGGTCCTGAGCCGCGGCGACGGCACCGCGCCGACCTCCCGGTCCGCCTGCCCCGGGCTCGAGAGCGAGACCGCGGCGCCGCCGGCGAGCGTGGCGGGATCGACCACCACCGGCGGCAGCGGGTGCTCGCCCCGGATCTCGGCGAGCCGGAAGGCGCAGGCGTCCGCGATCTCGGCGGCGGCCTCGAGCCCCTCCGGGAAGTCTGCCCAGAGCCGCGCCATCTCCTCGGGCCCCTTGAGCGTGCGCTCGGCGTTCGGGAAGAGCCGGCGGCCCGCCCGGTCCACGGTGGTGCCGTGGCGGATGCAGGTGAGGACGTCCTGCAGCGGCTGGCGGCGCCGGTCGTGGGTGTGCACGTCGTTCACGACCGCCACCCGCACGCCGAGCCGGCCCGCCACCGCCCGCGCCGCGGCGACCTTCGCCTCCTCGCCGGCGATCCGGTGGCGGGTCACCGCGAGCGCGAGCCGGTGGCGCCCGAAGGCGTTCTCGAGGCGCGCGGCCGCGTCGCCGTCGGCGCCCGGGTAGAGCGCGAAGAGCCCCTGCGTGCGCCCGGCGAGGAGCGCGAGCGGGACGGCCACGTCGGCCTTCTCGCGCCGCGGCCCCGCTTGCCCGACCGGATCACCCCCGTGCGCGGCGGTCGCGAGCCGGCAGAGGTTCGCGTAGCCCTCGCGGTCCATCGCGAGGAGGACCACCGGCGCCTTGCGGCCCGAGACGAGGCCCTCCACCATGAGCTCGGCCCCGACGAGCATCGGCAGCCCGCGCCGCTTCGCCTCGGCGTGGGCCCGCACGGCGCCGTAGAGGCCGTTCACGTCGGTGAGCGCGAGCGCCGAGAGCCCGAGGTCGTGGGCGCGGGCGACGAGCTCCTCGGGCTGGCTCGCCCCCTCGAGGAAGGAGAAGCAGGACCTGCCAGCGGAGCTCGGCGTAGCGCGGCATCGCTCTCCCTCGAAGACGCTTCCCTCAGTCGAAGAACCCGTGCAGCCACAGCCGCCCGTCCACCCCGTCCCGGTACACCCAGCAGTCCCCCAGCCCCTCGAGGCGGATCCGGAAGTAGTCGCGATTCGAAGGGCGCGCCCTCCCCACCCCACCACTCGCCCTGGAGCCGCTCCGGGCCGGAGAGGTCGAGCACGGCCCGCTCCGCCCCGCCTCCGTCGAACGAGAACGGCAGGCGCAGCGCCGTGAGCCGCCCGCCCTCGCCCTCCGCGACGACGTGCACCGGCGGCGAGAGCAGCCGGGTCGGCCGCGGCGGGGGCGGTCCGGGCTCGGGCGCGGGCTCGCTGGCTCCTCGAGCCTTGCCTCGTTCCCGGGGCGCTCGGCGCGCCTCGCCCTGGCGGCGCTCCGTGGATCTGAACGGGACCGGCCGGTACGCCCCCTCCGGCCGGTAGCGCTCCACCGGCTCCGCGGCGAAGAGCGCGCCGTCGCCGAGCCGCGTCGCCAGGCGCGCGAGCACGATCTCGAGCGCCTGGAGCGCCTCGGGCCGATCGCCGAAGGCGAGCTGCTCGGCGGGCAGCGCGGCCACCTCGAGCGCGGCCAGCCGGAGCGCCACCACCGCGCCGGGGAGCCGGAGCGAGAAGACGAGCTCCTTCACCGGCGCGAGCCAGCGCGCGGCCGAGGCGCTCGGCTGCGCGAGCGGCACGAGGAGCCGCTCCTCGCCGCGCGGGTCGAGCTTCAGCGTGACCCGCAGGCGCGTCGCGCCGAGGCCGCGGCCGGCGAGCCGCGCCGCCACCCGGTCGGCGAGCCGCTTCAGCCCGAAGAGCAGCGGCTCGGCGCTCTCGGCGGGGCCCTCGAGCTCGAGCCCCTCCTCCGGCAGCGTCTCCGGCGCGTACGGCACGAGCGGGCCGCCGTCCTCGCCGCGTGCGAGCCGCGCGGCCCGCACGCCCTCCGGGCCGAACCGGTGGGCGAGCGAGCCCTGCGGCAGCCGCACGAGCGCCCCCGCGTCGGCCACGCCCAGCGCCCGCAGCCGGCCGACCACCGCGGGCCCGAGCCCGAGCGACTCGAGCGGCAGCCCCGCGAGCGCCCGGGCGACGTCGCCGGGCGCCACGCGCAGCCACCCGCCCCGCCCCGGCCGTCCCGGGCTCCCCTGCGGTCCCTCGGCCGGCGCGAACCCGCGGCCGTGCCGGGCGAGCGCCATGGCCGGCGCGCGCCCGCTCGCCACCGCGGCCCGCGCCGAGTAGCCCATCTCCGCCGCGGCGGCGAGCGCCCGGGCGGCGAGGATCCGCTCCGCGGCCTCCGGGCCGGCGCCCGCGGGCGCGAGCAGGTGCGCGGCCGAGGCGTCGAGGAGGAGCACGTCCGGCGCGGAGAGCTCCACCGCCGGCGCGAGGAGGAGGACGGTCTCGGCGAGCGCCCTGAGCGCCGCGAGGTCGGCCGCGGCGTCGAGCGGCACGCCCTCGAGCCGCCCGCAGGCGGAGAGCGCCTCGGCCGGCGTCTGCCCCGGCCGCACGCCGGCGGCGCGCGCGGCCGCGTCGCAGTGCACGACCCTCCCCTCCGAGAGGATCGCGACCGGGCGATCGACGCCCTCGTCCACGCGCCGCCGGAGCAGCCGCTGGAGCGGGAGCTCCGGGATGCAGAGCGCGAGCACCCGGGCCGGACCGGCCGGCGAGCGTCCTCTCCCGGCGTCGAGGTCGCGCTCACGCAACACGGTGGATCCTCCCCGTGGGCTTCGGCGCCACCGGCCTCGAGGAGGCCCGCGAGGCGGGCGCCTCCGGGGCCGCCTCCAGCTCCACGCGCGCCGCCGCCGGCACCCGGAGCGCGCCGCTCGCCCGCGTGCGGGAGAGCCAGATCCCGATTGTCCCGCCCTTCTCCACCGCCGCCTGGAGCCGCCTGACCATGGAGTCCGCGCCGCGGACGTGCGCGGCGGGCACCGGCACGTCGAGCACCACCGCCGCGAA
The DNA here is from genome assembly GCA_047602405.1 of Anaeromyxobacteraceae bacterium. GTDB lineage: Bacteria > Myxococcota > Myxococcia > Myxococcales > Anaeromyxobacteraceae > Anaeromyxobacter. The sequence continues at coordinate 1,642,124 of JASGHJ010000002.1, read as the reverse complement.
CGCACCCGACGCGAGCAGCGCCTCGCCCGCCCAGAGGGCGACGACCCAGGGCGCCTCCCGGCCCGGCTGCATCGGCCCGCCGCCGCCCGGGGCTCCGCGCCGCGCGGAGGCGCCGGCGCCCGGCCGCACGAGGAGCAGCCGCCCGAGATCCACGCCGAGCGCCGCGGCGGCCGGCGGGTACAGCCCACCCCGCCCGTCGGCCCAGCCGGCGTCCACCCAGGCCGCGAGGTCCCGCGGGCCGAGCGCCGCGAGGAGCGCGAGCGCGGCGGCGGTCTTGCCGCTCGCCGGGCCGCCCGAGAGCTCGGTCAGCGCGCCGCGCCGGAACCCGCCGCCGAGCGCCGCGTCGACCGCCTCGACGCCGCACGGCACGGCTCCGGCCCGGCGGGCGGGTCGCCGCTCGATGCGCCGGATCTCCTCGCGCAGCCGGTCCAGCACGGCTTCCTGCGAGGACTGCACGGCCTGAGCTTCGGAGAGGGACGGCATCGCTTTCACCCGCGCGGCCTCCATGGCCACGCTTCCTGCCCGCGCGAACCTTAGCTGCTCACACGTTCAGGTAGCAAGCCCGTCTGACACCGCCCACCCGGATGCCCAACGTTGGGGCTCCACCAGCAACGGGCCGCCCATGAAGAGGTCGGCCTTCGCCCCGGGAACGGGGAAGAGGAAGGGGACAGGACATGAATCGATGGGCATGGGGAACGATGGCGGGCTTCGGCGTCGCGGGGTTGCTCGCGCTCGCCACGCCGGCCACCGCGCAGTCCGGCGGCTCGGCCGGCGGCACGACCGGCTCGGGCTCGGCCGGCTCGACGACGGGTGATCAGAGCACCGGGTCGAGCGGCACGACGAGCGGCACGACGAGCGGCCAGAGCGGCACGGGCTCGAGCTCGACCGACACCATGGGGACCGGCAGCTCGACGAGCGGCCAGAGCGGCACCGGCTCGTCCGCGACCGACTCCACCACGACCACGAAGCACAAGCAGCTCACCGGCACGGTCTCGAGCTTCGACCGCACCTCCAACGAGATCCGGCTCTCGAGCTCCGACAAGAAGCTCAAGATCTCCGACGACGTCCGGGTGATGAAGGACGGCCAGCAGGCGACCCTCTCCGACATCCGCGAGGGCGACCAGATCCGCGCGAGCTACTCCGGCTCCGGCGACACCGTGAAGGTGTCGCGCATCGAGGTCATGAGCGCCGGCTCCACCGGCACGGGTTCCTCGAGCGGCATGGGCTCCGGCTCGACCGGCTCCACGGGCTCGTCGGGCTCGTCCACGGGCAGCGGCACCTACGACACCGGCACCGGCTCCTCGAGCGGCTCGTCCACGGGCAGCGGCTCGTACGGCACGGGATCGACCGGCGGCTCCGGCAGCGGCTCGTCCAGCGGCTCGACCGGCTCCGGCTCGTCGAGCGGCTCCTCGGGCACCGGCACGAGCGGCAGCGGCTCGACGGGCTCCACCGGCACGAGCGGTCCGTCCGGCACCGGCTCGACCGGCGGTTCGTCCACCGGCGGCTCCTCCGGCGGTGGCGGCGGGCACTGACGCTCGACGTCGACGGATCGGCGAAGGGGCGTCCGGGTGACCGGCCGCCCCTTCTCGTCTCGTTGCGTGGCGCGGGCGCGAGGCCGGTGTCCTCAGCGACCGCCCGCCACGTCGAGGATGGACCCCGTGCAGTAGCTCGCGGCGTCGGAGAGGAGCCACGCGATCGCTCGGGCCACCTCCTCGGCGGTCCCGGGCCGCTGCATCGGGAGCTGCGGCGCCAGGCGCCAGGCCCGATCCGGGCGCCCGCCGCTCGCGTGGATCTCGGTGTCGGTGATGCCCGGCCGCACCGCGTTCACCCGGATCCCCTCGGCCGCGACCTCGCGGGCGAGGCCGACCGTGAAGGCGTCGATGGCGCCCTTCGAGGCGGCGTAGTCCACGTACTCGCCCGCCCCGCCGGTGCGCGCGGCGACCGACGAGACGTTCACGATGGCCCCGCCGCGCCCGCCGTGGCGCGTGCTCATCCGGCGGACCGCCTCGCGGGCGCAGGCGAGGCTCCCCGCGACGTTCACCTCGAGGAGCCTCCGCACGCGCGCGCCGTCGAGCTCGTCGGCGCGGGCCGCCGGCGCGACGATCCCGGCGGCGTTGACGAGGCCCGACGGCACGCCGAGCCCGCGGTCGACCGCGAGGAAGAGCGCGCGCACCTCGGCATCCACCCCGACGTCCGCCCGCACCGCGAGGGCCCGGCGCCCGAGCGCGCGGACCGCCTCGCAGACCGCCTCGGCCCGGTCGGACCGCTCCCGGTAGCCCACCGCGACGTCCCAGCCCGCGCGCGCACACTCGAGCGCGGTCGCCGCGCCGATGCCGCGGGACCCGCCGGTGATCACCGCGATCACGCGCGGGCGCCCCCGCCGGTGGCGGTCCGCTCGCGCACGACCACCCGATCCTTCCCGGCCCGCTTCGCCTCGTACATGACGGCGTCGGCCTCCCGCACGAGCCCCTCCACCGAGGGCGGGGCCTCCGCGAACGCCACCGCGCCGACGCTGGCGGTGACCGCGTGCCCGCGGACCTTCATCGCCTCGGCGATGGAGGCGCGCAGGGCCTCGAGCACGATCCGCGCGCCCGCGGCGTCGGTGTCGGGGAGGAGGAACGCGAACTCGTCGCCCGCGAGGCGCGCGGCCGCGTCGGTCGTCCTGCAGCGGTGGCGGATCTCGTAGGCGATCGTGCGGAGCACGTCGTCGCCGGCCGCGTGCCCCCGCTCGTCGTTCACCGCCTTGAAGCCGTCGAGGTCGAGGTAGGCGACGACCACCGGGCTGCGCCTGCGCCGCGCGCGTGCGAGCTCCTGCTCCGCCCGGTCCCGGAACGCGATGCCGTTGTCGAGCCGGGTGAGCGGGTCGCGCCGCGCGAGCGCGCGCTCCCGCAGGAGCGCCGCGCGGTTCCCCGAGACGAGGAGCGCGACGGTCCCGAACGCCGTCAGCTCGACGACCGAGTTCACCACCGCGATGGCGACGTCGCGCTCGGCGCGGCCGCCGGCCAGGTCCGCCGAGAGCCACACGATCGCGCTCGCGGTCGCGCTCGCGAGGCCGGCCCCCCGGCCCGCGTTCCAGCTCACGAGCGCGACGGGGATGAAGTAGAGGGCGAAGAGGTCGAGCTCGGTCCCGGTCGCGAGGTCGATCCAGCCGATCGCGACGAGGGCGGCGGCGGCGAGGGCGATGACGCGGCGGGGGTGCGCCGGGGCGGGCGGCGGCTCGAGGCCGCGGAGCGTCGCAGGATCGACCACACCCAGAAGAAACCCCGGGATGGGTCGGATGTCCACCTCGCGGCCGGTCCGGCCGCGGGCCCGAGCGGACGGTCGATCCCCCGGCCGGGCTAGTGGTCGTGATCGTGATTGCAGCCGGGACCGTGCTGGTGGCCGGCGGCGTGCTGCTGCTCCTGCTCGGCGATCTCCGCCCGGACCTTGTCCATGTCGACCTTGCGGGCCTGCTGGACGAGATCCTCGAGCGCCGCCTCCGGCAGCGCACCGGCCTGCGAGAAGAGCAGCACGCGGTCGCGGAGGATCATGAGCGTGGGGATCGAGCGGATGTCGAAGGCGCCCGCGAGGTCCTGCTCGTCCTCGGTGTTCACCTTCCCGAAGGTGACGTCGGGGTAGCGGCCCGCGACCTTCTCGTAGGTCGGACCGAAGGTGCGGCACGGACCGCACCAGGGCGCCCACCAGTCGATGAGGACGATGCCGTCCTTCTCGACCACCTCCTTGAAGTTCTTGGCGGTCAGCTCGACGGTCTTCTTCGCGACGGTGGTGTCCATGGTGGTCCCTTCCATAACGCATGAGAGCCCCGCGGCGACGAAAAGGTTCGCGCCGTGGGGCTCCCGTGCCTCGGACGCCACGTCCGGGCCGCCGACCGTGCCCTACCTGACCGGCGGGTACTTGTGCAGCTTCCGCTGCAGCGAGCGGCGGTGGATGCCGAGCCGCCGGGCCGCCTCGGAGATGTTGCCGCCGCAGTCGGTGAGCACGCGCTGGATGTGCTCCCACTCCGCCCGCGCGAGCGAGGGCGTCTCGACGCCCGTCTGCTTCGCGGTCTGCTGGCCGTTGAGCGCCGCGAGGATCTCGTCGGCGTCGGCCGGCTTCGGCAGGTAGCCCACGGCCCCGTCGCGGACCGCCTCGACGGCGGTCGCGATGCTGCCGTAGCCGGTCAGGACGAGGACGCGGGTGTGCGGGTCGTGGCGGCGCAGCTCGCGGAGCAGCTCGAGGCCGCTGCCGCCCGGCATGCGCAGGTCGACCACCGCCATCTCGGGCGACTCCTTCTCCGCCTCCTTGATGGCGTCGGCGGAGTTCGCGGCGGTGCGGACCTCGTAGCCGCGCGCGCGGATGGCCGTCGCGAGGCGCTCGCGGAGGACCTCGTCGTCGTCGACGAGCAGGATGCTCGGCAACGTCTCCTTCGGGGTGATGTCGGTGCTCGTCTGGTTCACGGGACCCTCCTCCCGCCGGCGGCGACCGCCGGCAGCTCGACCGTCGCCTCCGTCCCCTCCCCGGGACGCGAGGCGATGCGGAATTCACCCCCGAGCTGCTCGGCGAGCGCTCGGGTCAGGAACAGGCCAAGGCCCATGCCCTCGCCCGGACCCTTGGTGGTGTAGAACGGCTCTCCGACACGGCGGAGCACCTCGGGGCTCATGCCCCGGCCGCTGTCCTTCACGGTCGCGTGGACCGTCTCGCCCACGAGCGAGAGCTTCACGTGGATCGGCGAACCCTCGGGCGACGCCTGCGCGGCGTTCTTCATCAGCCCGCGCAGCATGTCGGCGAGCGCGCGCACCGGCCCGCGCACCCGCGCCGCGAGCGCCTCGGGTGAGGCGTCCTGCGTGACCCGCGCGCTCCAGGGGAAGCCGTCGAGCGCGGAGGCGAGCCACTGCTCGCCGGTGAGCTCCGCGATCTGCTCGCCCGCCGTCTCGCCGGCGCGGGCCGACATGCGGTCGAGGATGTTGCGGCAGCGGGCGACCTGGTCGCGCACGATGCGGAGGTCCTCGCGGACGTCGTCCGGCGTGCCCGCGGGCAGGTTGCGATCGAGCTCCTTCGCGACGACCGCGATGGTCGAGAGCGGCGTCGCGAGCTCGTGCGCGGCGCCGGCGGCCAGCGTCGCGAGCGAGGCCAGCCGCTCGCGGCGCTGGCCGCGGGCGCGGGCCTCCTCGAGCTCGCGCTCGCGCTGGGCGAGGGCGTCGGAGATCCGCCGGATGAAGAAGACGATCGAGGCCGAGGCCACCGCGAACGCGATCCAGGCGGTGCGCGCGTACTCGTCGGCGAGCTCCTCGAGCCGCATCCGCATCGTCACGTGGTGGGCGCGCCCGTAGAGCCGCTCGTTCAGGTAGAGCACGCCGTACGCCACCGCGGTCGCGACGGCGAGGATCCAGGCCCAGCGCACGGGCAGGATCACCGCGGCGAGCGCCACGTAGACGAGGTAGATGGCCGCGAACGGGTTCGAGACGCCGCCGGTGAGGTCGAGCAGCACCGTCAGCACGACCACGTCGGCGATCATCACGAAGGCGACGCCGCGGTCGGTCACCCGGCCCCGGCCCGCCCAGGCCTGCAGCGCGAAGTTCGCCACCACCTCGCACACCAGGAAGACCCCGAGCGTCGGGAGCGGCAGCCCCACCCCGCTCCAGAGCGAGGCGGCGAAGATCGCGACGACCTGTCCCACGAGGCCGGCCCAGTGCAGCTGCACGAGCCAGCGGAGGTTCACGTTGCCATGCGTCAGCGCGGACCCCACCCCGCCCTGCGGGGGAGTCTCTCGGGCGGCTTCATCCGGGCCCCGCCCATCGGCCAGGTCAGCCGTCGTGATGCTCATGGCAACGTGTGGGTCAAGCTAGCACACCCCATCGTGTGCGGCGTCCGTGACGAAACGCCGCATCGGCAGCGGCAACGCAGAGTCTGCCACGTCCACGGGGAGGCGCCTTGACGGCCGTCTGGACGCGCGTTTATCTCGCGCGATGCGTGGACGCCGCCGGACCGTCGCCTCGGTGCTCGCCGAGACCCTCGCGAAGCGCCCCGCCGCGGGCGAGGCCGCGCTCGCGGCGGCCTTCGCGGAGGCGTGCGGGCCGCGACTCGCACGCGAGGTCTCGTTCCGCGGCGTCCTGAAGGATGGCCGGCTCCTCGTCGTGGCGAGCACGCGGGAGTGGGCGGAGCAGCTCGCCTCGGCGGAGCGTTTGGTGTGCGAGCGTGTGAACGCCCGCCTGGGCCGCGAGGCCGCGGCCGGGCTCGAGGTCAAGACTGCGTAGCGCGCGCGCCATCGCCCTCGCCGCCTGCGCGGCCTGCGCCACGGCCCCCGGGTTGCGCCCGGAGGCGCCGCCCGCCGCGCCCCCCGCCGCCGTGCCCGACGCGGCGCCGCCGGCCGCGGGCGCGCGCTACGGGGCCGAGCCCGCGCTCCAGCCCCGGCCGCTCGAGACCTCGGTGCTCGGCGCCGTCCTCGGGAGCCTCGCCTCCGCGGGTGTCCGGCCCGCGCCCACCTCCTCGCTCGCGCTGGCCGCGCGCGAGCTCGCCGATCGTGCGGCGGGCGGAGATCCGGACCCGGTCTCGAGCGGCGCCCTGCGCAGCGCCCTCTCCCGGGCGGCCGCCTTCGACCCGCAGCCCTGGGCCGTCCTCGTCACCACGTCGCCCTCGGCGCTGCCGGCCGCGGTGGCCTCGCGGATTGGGAAGGCGCCCGCCACCGCCGTGGGCGTCGGCGTCGCCGCGCGGGGCGAGCGCGCCTGGGCCGTCGTGGTGCTGTCGCGCCGCCGCCTCGAGCTCGGCCCGTTCCCGCGCGACGTCGCGCCGGGCTCCGCGCACGTCCTCGCCGGCACGCTCGGCGACGGGCTCCGGTTCCCGCGCGTCTACGCCACCTCGCCCTCGGGCAAGGTCTCCGAGCTCGAGGTCGGCGGGGAGCGCGCGTTCCGCGCGCGGGTGAGCTTCCCGGAGCCGGGCCGCTGGCTCGTCGAGGTCATGGCGGAGGGCGCGGACGGCCCCGAGATGGCCGGGCTCCTCGCGGTCTCGGCGGGCGGCGCCGCCCTCGACGCACCCTTCCCCGCGCGCGGGCCGGCCGGCGCGCGGGGCGACGACACGCGCGCGGTGGAGGACGTGCTGCGGGCGCTCAACGAGCTGCGCCGCCAGAAGGGCCTCGGGGCGCTCGAGCTCAGCCCGGCGCTCTCGGCGGTCGCCCGGACCCACTCGGAGGCCATGCGCGACGCGAACAAGGTCGCCCACGTCCTCCCCGGCACGGGCGAGCTCGGGGATCGGCTCCGGCGCGCGCGGGTCCCGTACGTGCGCGCGTACGAGAACGTCGGCCGCGCCCCGACCGCGCTCGAGGCGCACCACGGCGCGGAGGAGAGCCCCGCCCACCTCGCGAACATGCTCCGGCCGGCGGCGCGGCTGGTGGGGCTCGGGCTCGCCCGCGGGCGGATCGACGAGACCGGCAGCGAGCGCGTGTACCTCACGCAGATCTTCGTGGAGCCGCCCGACCCCGGCGTGAGCCCGCTCACCCCCGACGCGCGGGTGCGGGAGGCGCTCTGGAAGGCCCGGGCGCAGTCCGGCGGCGCGCCGCCGCTCACGAGCGACGCGCGCCTCGACGCGATGGCGCGCGAGGCCGCGCGCGCCATGCTGGCCGCGGACGACACCGACGCGGCCGAGCTCTCGGAGCGCGCGCTCGGGCTTCAGCGCAGGCTCTCGGCGGTGGACGTGTTCGTCGCGTCCGCGCCGGACGACGCCACGCGCTCGAAGAACCTGCGGGACCCGCGCTTCGGGCGGGTCGGGGTCGGCGTCGCGACGGGCGACAGCGCCCGGTTCGGCGCCGGGCGCACGTGGATCGTGGTGATCTACACGGATTGAGCCGGGGACCGGCCCGCGCTACGTTCTCGCCTGGGCGGCAGCGCCTAGATCATCCGGCGCTGCTGGGCGTAAGCCTCGATCCCGCCCTCGACCTCGGGCTCGAGCACGTGGTTCGAGCAGCGGGTGCAGGTCCAGCTGTTCCAGCCACGGCGGACGGCCTCGTCGAGGCAGGCGTCGTAGTAGTTGCAGAACAGGTTGCGGTGCCCCTCGATGCCACGGTCGGGGTTGATGGGCGCGGTCAGCTCGGTGGGAGAAGGCTTGCCTTGCACGATGCGATCCTCCGGATGGCTCATCCCACCTGTGCCGGCCGCTCCACGACGCCGGGGTTCCGATGGAACCTTCGTGCGTCCCCCTGCGGAGCCGTCGGGTGCGCGGGGGTTATCGCTGTCCTCGCCTGAACGAGTCAAGCCCCCCACCGCCCGGGCGGGGCGCGCCCGGGCGGGCAGGCGCCCGAGGCCCGAGATCCTTCGGGGAATCGTCGCGGCGATCGCGGTCGTCGCGGCGACGGGTGCGCCCCTGTGCGCATACCCCGCCACGCGCGAACCCCTCTGCGACTGGCTCTCGGGGCTGGGCGACGCGGCCCAGGCGCTCGCCGACGGCGACCCCGCGGGCGCGGAGACGGGCGCGCGCCGCGCCGTGCTCGCGAGGCCCCGCGGCCCGGCCTCGGCGCTCGGCCAGGCCGCGCTCGGCCTCGCCCTCGCCGGCCGGGGCGAGCACGAGGCCGCCACGGTCGCGCTCGAGACCGCCCTCGGCGGCGCCCCGGTGCCGGCGCGCGCCCACCTCGCGTTCGCCAGGGCCGAGTCGCTCCTCGCCGCCGGCCAGGCCCCGCTCGCGGCGCGGCTCTTCTCCCAGGCGACGCTCGTGCCCGGGCTCGCCCTCGCCCACCGCGCCCGCTTCCGCGAGGGCGACGCGCTCTTCGCCGCCGGGCTCGCCGACGAGGCGAGCGCCGCCCTCGAGGCCGTGCTCGCGGCGGCCCCGGAGGACCGCGCCGCCGCGCACGCGCGGCTCGTGCTCGGCCGTGCCGCGCGCGCCGCCGGCGACGACGCGCGCGCGACCGCCACCCTGCGCGCGCTGTGGCTCGAGCGCCCTGCGGCGCAGGAGGCGCGCGACGCGGAGGCGATCCTCTCCGCCTGGCGCTCCTCCGGTGGGCCCGTGCCACCCTTCGAGCCGCGGGAGCACCTCGACCGCGCGGAGCGGCTCGTCCTCGACGGCTGGCCGGAGGCGGCGCTCGCCGAGCTCGACCGCGCCGCGCAGGCGGAGCCCCCGTCGCCGCCGGCGGGGAGGTCCGAGGTCCTCCGCGCGATGGCGGTCTTCGCCCTCGGGCGCCCCGCCGACGCGGCCGCGCTCGCGCAGCCGCTCGCCGAGGCCGCGGACGCCTCCGTCCGCCGGGGCGCGCTCTTCGTGCTCGCCCGCGCCGCCGCCCGCGCGGGCCGCTTCGAGGAGGCGACCGCGCTCTACGCCCGCCTCGCGCCGATCCGCGCGGAGGTGCCCGGGCTCCCCGCCTGGCGCCAGCGCGACCTCGAGGACGAGGCGACCTTCCTCGCGAGCTGGCTCTGGTACGACGCCGGGGACCTCACCCGCGCCGCGACCGCGCTCGAGGGCTTCGCCCGCGCCCGCCCCGGCTCGCGCCGCGCCGCCGACGCGACCTGGTTCGCCGCCTGGTCGCGCTACCGCCTCGGCCAGGCGGGCGAGGCCGCGCGGCTCCTCGCCCGCCTCTCACCCGGACCGCTCGCCGACGCCAGCGCCTACTGGCGCGCGCGCCTCACCGCCTCTCCCGCCCGCCGGCGCGCCCTCCTCGAGCAGGCGCTCGCGCTCGGCGGCGACGGCTGGTACGGCGTGCTCGCCCGCGCGCGCCTCGCCGAGCTCGGCGTGCACCCGAAGCCGCCCGCGGCGGCGCCCGCCCGCCCGATCCCGGAGATCAACAACTCGGCCTCGGCCGCCCGCCTCTCGGTGGCGGTCGAGCTCCTCGGGCTCGGCCTGCGCGAGCAGGCCCTCGACGAGCTGCGCGACCTCTCGCGCGGCCCCCAGGCGCGCGCCGCCGCGCCGCTCGTGGCCCAGCTCGCGGCGTTCGCGGGCGACCCGGAGCTGCCGTTCGTGCTCGCCCGGGACCAGCTCGCGCCCACCCGGCGCGCGCAGCGCTGGGGCCACCCCGAGCCGTTCGGCGGCGACGTCGTGCCCGCCGCGCGCGCGGCCGGGCTCGACCCCTCCCTCGTGTACGCGGTCATGCGGCGCGAGTCGCGCTTCGAGGTGCGGGCCCGCAGCGGCGCGGACGCCCGGGGCCTGCTCCAGCTCCGCCCCGCGACGGCGGCGCGGGTGGCCGCGGTGCTCGGCCTGCCCGGCGAGGCCGGCGCGCGGCTCGACGATCCGCGCGTCAACCTGCCCCTCGGCGTCCACTACCTCGGGCTGCTCGTGTCCCGGTTCCAGGCGCCGGCCGTCGCGCTCGCCGCGTACAACGCCGGGCCCGCCGTCGCCGCCGGCTGGGCGCGCGACCGCGCGGGCCAGCCGCTCGACGTGTGGGTGGAGTCGATCCCGTACCGGGAGACCCGCGAGTACGTGAAGATCGTCGCGGCCGGGTGGGACGTCTACCGCCGGCTCGCCGGGGACGGCCCCGCCCCGCTCGACCCGGGCGCGAAGATCCCCGCGCCCGCCGCGGGTGCCGCCTTCTGAGGCGCGTCAGGGCGCGCCCGGCCCGGGGCCCTGGCCCTCGGCCGAGGCGGCCACGACGCGGAGGATCTCGTCACCGAGCTTCCGCAGGACCGCCGGCGTCACCCCGCGCACGCCGGAGAGCGCGTCCACGGTCCCGGGCTTGCGCTTCGCGATCTCGAGGAGCGCCTCGTCCCCGATCACCTTGAACGGCGGGCGGTCGAGCGCCCGCGCCCGCTCCTCGCGCGCGAGGAACAGGCCCCGCAGCACGGTCCGCCCGCGCGGGTCGAGGTCGCGGGCGCCCTTGATGCGCCGCCACGCCTCGGGATCGAAGACCTTCTCGCGGAACTCGACCGCGGCGATGCGCTCGAACTCGCGCACGGCCTCGTCGAGCTTCCCCTCGCGGGTGAGCTCCGCGTGGAGCTCGTCGCGCAGCTCGAGGAGGAAGTGCGTGTCGAGGGACGCGTAGGCGAGCTGGTCCTTCGCGAGCGGCCGCCGGCCCCAGTCCGAGCGCTGGAACGACTTCGACATGCGCACGCCGAAGCGGGCCTCGACGAGCGCGGCGAGGCCCACGGCGGGGCGCCCGAGGCGGCGGGCGGCCGCCATGGTGTCGAAGAGCCGCGGGAGCTGCCAGCCGTACTCGCGCCTCAGGCAGCGCACGTCGTAGTCGGCCCCGTGGAGCACCACCTCGCGGCCGTCGCACAGCACCGCCCCGAGCGGCCGGGGGTCGACCGCGATGGGGTCGACCACGAAGTCCTCGGCGCGGGTCGACAGCTGCAGCAGGCAGACCCGCTCGCGGTAGACGTGGAAGCTGTTGGACTCGCTGTCGAGCGCGAGGATGGACTCGCCGCGGAGCCGCTCGACCAGCGCCGCGAGCGCGTCCGCGTCGGCCACGAGGCGGGGCGTCGGCTCTTGGGCTCCCATCGCGGGCGATTCTACCCCGCTCGGCCGCGGAGCGCGCGGGCGACGTCGCCGGCGACCGCCGCGTTGCGCTCGAGCAAGGCGAGGTTCGCCTCGACGGCACGACCCCGGGTCGCGGTCGCCAGGGCCTCGAGCAGGAGCGGCGTGGCGGCCTTCCCGACCGCCCCCCGCGCGCGCGCCGTCGCGAGGGCGCCCGCGAGCGCGGCCTCCACCTCGTCGCCGGGCAGCGGCGCCGGCGGCGGGACCGCGAGGACGAGCCCCCCGCGCCCGAGCGCGAGGTGGGCGGCCACCGCCCGCGCCGCGGCCCCCGGGTCGTCCACCCGGTGCTCGAGCGCCACGCCGGAGCTCGCGACGTAGAAGGCGGGGAGCTCGGAGGTGCCGAAGCCGAGGATCGGCACGCCCAGGCTCTCGAGCAGCTCGGCCGTCGCCGGCACGTCCAGGATGACCTTCGGGCCCGCGCACACCACGCAGACCGGCGTCCGGGCGAGCTCGTACAGGTCGGCCGAGACGTCGCCGGCCGCCGCCGGGGGGTCGCCCGGGAGGAGGCGGTGCACGCCGCCGAGGCCACCCGTGGCGACGACGGGGATGCCCGCGAGCCCCGCGGCGAGCACCGTCGCCGACACCGTGGTGCCCGCGTCGCGCCCCGCCGCGACGAGCGGGCCGAGGTCCCGCGCGGCGGCCTTCGCGACCGGCCGCGTCCGGTCGGCGAGCGCGGCGACCTCACCGGCCGTGGCGCCCACGACGAGCCGCCCGCCGAGCACCGCGACCGTGGCGGGCAGGGCCCCGGCGGCCCGCACGGCGGCCTCGCAGCGGGCCGCGGCGGTGGCGCCGTGTGGCGGGGGCAGCCCCTGCGCGACGACGCTCGTCTCGAGCGCGACCACGGGCCGCCCGGCGGCGAGCGCGGCCGCGACCTCGGCGCGGACCTCGAGGAAGGCGGGGGTCGCCATGCGCCGCGAGCCTACACCGCCGCCCGCGTCCGCGGTGTGGTAAGGAACCGGCGCGATGGGGCACGTACGCGGCTGGATCACGGCGGTCTGGCTTGGGCTCACCACCCTCTTCTTCATCTTCGCCGGGCTGCCGGTGCGCTTCCTCACGGGCAACGGCGACATCTGGGGCTGGTTCGGGCGGCGCCTGTGGGGGCCGTCGATCCTGTGGTTCGCCGGCGCGAGGGTCGAGGTGACCTCCGCGAAGCTGCCCGACGGTCCGCTCGTGTTCGCCGCGAACCACGAGAGCGCGCTCGACATCTGCGTCCTCTTCAAGGTCTTGCCCCGCAACGTCCGCTTCATCGCCAAGCGCGAGCTCTTCGAGCTGCCGATCTTCGGCTGGTACATGCGGATCGGCGGGCACGTGCCGGTGGACCGCGCGAACCGCTCGAACGCCATCCAGACCCTGCGCCGCGCGGGCGAGATGATCCGCGGCGGCACCTCCATCATCGCCTTCCCCGAGGGCACCCGCTCGAAGGACGGCCTCGTGCACGCCTTCAAGAAGGGGCCGTTCGTCGTCGCGAAGGAGGCCGGCGTCCCGGTCGTCCCGGTCGCGATCGCCGGCGCGGGCGCGCTCAACCCGAAGGGCGCAATCTTCGCCTTGCCCGGGACGATCCGGGTCTCCCTGGGGGAAGCCGTGAACCCGGCCGACTTCCCGGACCGCACCGACCTCCTCGTGGAGGTGCGCCGGCGGGTCATCGCCCAGCACCGCGCGCTCGGCGGCCTCGGCGGCAACCCCGACAAGGCGGTCGCCGCGGCCGGCCTCGAGGGCGCGGCGGCGGAGTAGCTTGTCCGCCCCGCGGACCCCGGCGTACCCTCTCCTCCGATGGCCCAGACGCCCAGGCCCGCCGAGGCGGTCCCCGCCGCCGCGAGGCGCGTGAAGGACCTCGCCCGCGATCTCGCGACCGACTTCGCGGACGGCTACCGGAGGTCCACCCGCTACTTCCGGATGCGGGTCGCGGTGGTCGCCACCTGGGCGCTGCTCTCGATCGCGGCGCTCTTCGCCTCCTGCCCCTCGTCCGGCCCCACGAACGCGCTCCGGGCGGTGGTGAGGCTCCTCCCGGGCGACGAGTCGCTCGTCGGGGCCCAGGTGCTCGTCGCGAACGAGTCGGCCGACAACTGGACCGACGTCACCTTCACGCTCGACGGGGGCTGGGCCTTCCAGCGCAAGACCGTCCGCGCCGGCGACAAGGTGGTCCTCTCGCTGCGCCAGTTCCGCAAGGACGAGGCGGCGCCCCCCGAGGACCTGAGGCCGAAGACCCTCCGCATCGACTGCGTCCAGGGCTCGGCGACCGAGGGGCTGGTGCAGCGATGAGCACGCCGCGGGTCCTCCTCGTCGACGACGACCGCGAGATCTGCACCTTCCTCGCGACCCTGCTCGAGCTCGAGGGGATGGAGCCGGTCGTGGCCCGCCGGGCGGAGGAGGCCCTCGAGCGCTACCGGGATGCGGCCGCCGTGCTCGTCGACGTGGCCATGCCCGGGATGGACGGGCTCGAGCTGTGCCGGCGGATGCGGGCCGGCGGCTTCACGGGGCCGATCCTGGTCGTCTCGGCCCGCCCCGGGCCCGACCTGCCCCGCCGCTCGATCGAGGCCGGCGCGAACGGCTTCGTCCGCAAGCCCTTCGAGAACACCGAGCTCGTGGCGCGCCTGCGCCAGCTCATGGCCGGATAGCGCGGAGGTCGTCCCGCGCGTCCTCCTCGCGCCGCGCGCCGGCCCGCCGGACGCCGGCGGCCCACCGCGCCCGGTGGCGCTCGAGCGCGCCCCGCGCCCGCGCGGCGGCCCCGAGCGCCTCCCGCCGGAGCTCCGCCTCCTCCCGGGCGTCCGCGGCCCTTCGCGCGGCCCCCTCGGCGAGGCCCCGCGCCTCCTCCGCGAACCGGGCGGCGCGCTGGAGCGCGAAGACCTGGACCGTGGCGGAGGCGCACGTCGCCGCCGCCGCCGCCCGCAGACGGTGGGCGGCGGCCTCCCCGTCGGCGCCCTGCGCCTCGCGCAGGGCCTCCCCGAGCGCGGCGGCGCGGCGCCGCTCGTCCCGCGCGCTCACCCGGAGGAGCGCCTCGAGCCGGTACCTCACGCGCCCTCCACGAGGGCCACGAGCCGCCGCACGGTCTCGCCGAACGGCGCCGCCTCGGCCGTGTCCTGCGCGAGGAAGGCCTCGATGGCCTCTCGCCGCGCGAGGTAGGCGTCGAGGTCGGGATCGCCCCCGGGCGCGTAGGCGCCCACGGCGAGGAGGTCCTGCCCGCGCGCGTGGGCGGCGAGCAGCGCCCGGAGCCGCGCCGCGGCCCGCCGGTGCTCCGGCGCCGCCACCGCCGCCATGAGCCGGGAGACGCTCGCCGGCGCGTTCACGGCGGGGAAGACCCCGGCGGCGGCGCGCTCCCGGTCGAGCACCACGTGCCCGTCGAGGAGCCCGCGCACCTCGTCGGCGACGGGCTCGTCCGGATCGTCGCCGGCGACGAGCACGGTCGAGATGGAGGTGATGGCGCCCCGCGGCCGCGGGCCGGCCCGCTCGAGGAGCCGCGGCAGCGCCCCGAACACGCTCGCGGGGTACCCGTGGCGCGCGGGCGGCTCACCGGCGGCGAGGGCGACCTCCCGGAGCGCCCGCGCGTGGCGCGTGAGCGAGTCGAGCACGAGCAGCACCGAGCCACCCCGGTCGGCGAACCACTCCGCGATCGCGGTCGCGACGTGGGCCGCCCGCGCCCGCACCATGGCCGGCGCGTCGCTCGTCGCCACCACGAGCACGCTCCGCGCGAGCCCCTCGGGCCCGAGCGCGTCGTCCACGAACTCGCGCACCTCCCGTCCGCGCTCGCCGACGAGCCCCACCACCGCGACGTCGGCGCGGGCCTGCCGGACGAGCTGGCCGAGCAGCGTCGACTTACCCACGCCGGCGGCGGCGAAGAGCCCGAGGCGCTGCCCCACCCCGGCCGTCAGGAGCGCGTCGAGCACCCGCACCCCCAGCGGCAGCGGCGCCCGGATGCGAGGCCGCGAGAGCGGCGGAGGGGGCGGACGATCCACGTCCCAGCGCGGCAGGTCGAGCGGCGGGGGCCGCCCGTCGATGGGCCGCCCCAGGCCGTCGAGGATGCGGCCCCGGAGCGCCTCGCCCGCCCGGATCCAGGCCCGCCCGCCCACGGGCACGACCTCCGCGGACGGCGCGAGCCCCCGGGGGTCACCCAGGGGGACCAGCACCGCCCGGTCCTCCCGCAGGGCCACCACCTCTGCCTGGAGCGGCTCGTCCCCGGGGCGGCGGATCTCGACGGCGTCTCCGAGGCGCAGCCCGGCGGCCTCGGCCTCGAGCGCGTGCGCGGCCACGCGGGTGAGCCTCCCGCGCGCGCGGAGCGGCGCCGCCCGATGGAGGCGCGCCCGTGCGGCCGCGAGCGCGTCGCCGGCGTCGGGCGTCACGGGGCGTCCTCCCCGGCGACGGGGTCCGCGCCGGAGCCGTAGCCGGGCGCGGCGCCGAGGGCCCGGGCGAGCTCCTCGAGCTGGGCGTCGAGTCCGGCCTCGATGCGCCCGGCCGGGGTCTCGAGCGCGCAGCCGCCGGGCTCGACCTGCGCGTCGGGCTCGACCGGGATCTCCTCCGGGATGGCCGCCCGGACGCGGGCGACGTCGCCGGGGTGGGCCCGGACCGTCACGCCCCGCCGCTCGCGGACCTCGGCGAGGACCTGCGCGGCGAGCGCGGCGGCGCGCTCGGGCGGGGTGCGCGGCTCCTCCGCCAGGATCTTCCGGGCGACGAGCAGCGCGAGCGCGACGAGCTCGGGGCCGGCGCCGGCGAGGAGGCGGTCGCGGGCCATCGACGCGGTCGCGAGCACGGCAGCGGCCTCCGCGCGGCCCTGGGCGAGGCCCTCCAGGCGGGCGGCCTCGCGGATGGCGGCGGACTCGGCGCGGGCCGTCCGGACCGTCTCGTGGGCCTTCCGGAGGGCCTCGTGCGCGCCGGCGGAGAGGACGCGGGTGAAGCGGGGGTCCTGCGAGAGGACGGGCATCCCCGGGACGAGTGCAGCAGGTGTGCCTGCGGCGAACCTCGCGGGAACACTCGAAGGTGCTCGAGTTCGGGGGGACGCGGCGCGGACGGTGGTCCGCGAGATGGACGGTGGGGACGCGGGGCGCAGAAACGAAACGGCCCGCTCACCGGGAGCGGGCCGCTCGTTTCCACGGGCAACGCGGCGGCGAAGCCGCCGCGTGCTGGCCGCGTGGCTCAGGCTGCGTCGCGGTCGACGCCCTCGAGGTAGCGCTCGAGGAACTGCTTCGTCTTGAGCTCGACCTGGCGGACGCGCTCGCGCGAGACGCCCCAGCGCTTGCCGATCTCCTCCAGCGTCCGCGGCTGGTCCTGCTCGAGCCGGTTGTGGACGATGTCCCAGCCGAGCTCGCCGATGCGCTTGCGGACCTTGCCGAGCGCGTCGCGGACCTCGCGGTCGCCCTCGCTCGAGAGGTAGGTGTCCTCCGGGCCGGGGCCGTCGTCCTCGATGCGCTCGAGGTGCGTCGCGTCGCCCTCCTCGTCGATCGAGGCGTCGAGCGACAGGTCGGGCTGCGCGACGGTGCCCGACTGCGGGCGGACCGTGGAGCGGGCCTCCTTGAGGTACTTCCCGACGTAGGCGCGGATCCACCACACCGCGTAGGTGGAGAAGCGGGTGCCCGCGTCCGGGTCGAACTTCTCGACCGCGCGCATGAGGCCGACGTTGCCCTCCTGGATGAGGTCGTCGAGCCGCACGGTGCCGCGGCGCTGCTTGCGCGAGATCGCGACCACGAAGGCGAGGTTGTGGCGGACGAGCTTCTGCTTCGCCCGGACCTCGCCCTTGCGCGCCTTCACGGCGAGCGCGTGCTCCTCCTCGCGGGAGAGCGGCGGGTAGTCCCGGACCGCCTTCAGGTACGGGGCGAGCTCCTCGAACTCCTTGCTGCTGCGCTGGGTGCCAGTCCTCATCGACAGTGCCTCTCCCCGGGGATGATGCTGCGTCGGATTGCCGCGGGCAGGTGACGTAAGGTGACTTTAGCTAATGTGGACTCATCAAGTCAAGCTAGGCGGACATTCCCAAGGTTGCGGGGGGTTACGGCCAGTTGATTCTGGGTCGCAGACGGCGGAGCAGCGGGAATGTGTGCCAATATGACCACGATCCAGGAAAAGGCATTCCCCTTCTGCACGGACCCTCGCGGGCGGCCGGGCAAGCGGTCGTATTTGCTCTGAATCAAGAATGGTCGAGACCCAAGAGGGACTCGACGGGGAGTCCCGGCTACGGCCCGGGATCGGCGCGCGCGCGTCCCGGGGAAAGCGAAGGGGCCCGGCGCCTGAGCGCCGAGCCCCTGGGGAAGACGACCTCCGGCGGCTGCGCCGCCGTCGGTGCTACTCCTCGCCTGCCGCCACCGCGAGGGCCTCCTCGGCCTCCTCGACGGCGTCCACCGGCGTCTCGACCTCGATGTCGAGGTGCTTGTACGCCGGCAGGCCGGTGCCCGCCGGGATCAGGCGGCCCATGATGACGTTCTCCTTGAGGCCGCGGAGGTGGTCGACCTTGCCGCTGATGGCGGCCTCGGTGAGCACCTTCGTCGTCTCCTGGAACGACGAGGCCGAGATGAACGACTCGGTCGAGAGCGAGGCCTTGGTGATGCCGAGGAGCAAGGGCTCACCCTGCGCCGGGCGTCCGCCGGCCGTGAGCACCCGCTCGTTCTCGGTCTCGAACACGAACTTCTCGACCTGCTCGTCGGCGAGGAAGTTCGCATCGCCCACGTCGACGATCCGGACGCGGCGGAGCATCTGCCGGACGATCGTCTCGATGTGCTTGTCGTTGATCTTCACGCCCTGGAGCCGGTAGACCTCCTGCACCTCGTCCACCATCCAGCGGGCCAGCTCCTTCTCGCCGAGCACCCGGAGGATGTCGTGCGGGTTCGCGGCGCCGTCCATCAGCGCCTCGCCCGCGCGCACGCGGTCGCCCGTGTGCACCGAGATGTGCTTGCCCTTGCCGATCAGGTACTCCTTGG
This sequence comes from Anaeromyxobacteraceae bacterium, assembly GCA_047602405.1. Classification (GTDB taxonomy): domain Bacteria; phylum Myxococcota; class Myxococcia; order Myxococcales; family Anaeromyxobacteraceae; genus Anaeromyxobacter. Next base: position 1,623,810 of record JASGHJ010000002.1, on the reverse strand, counting down.
CGAGGTCGGGGCGCAGCTTGCCGTCGACCTCCGGCGTGATCACCACCTTGCGCTTGCCCTTCGTGTCCTTGCCGAAGGCGACCACGCCGTCGATCTCGGAGATGACCGCGTGCTCCTTGGGCTTGCGGGCCTCGAAGAGCTCGGCGACGCGCGGGAGACCGCCGGTGATGTCCTTCGTCTTCATGGTCTCGCGCGGCATCTTCGCGAGGACCTCGCCGGCGTCGACCTCGTCGCCGTCGTTCACGACGAGGTTGGCGCCCTCGGGCAGCATGTAGCGGGCGTCCGCCTCGGAGTTGGCGAGCTTGCGCGTCTTGTTGTCGGCGTCCTTGATCGAGATGCGCGGGCGCGCGTCGGGATCCTTGGAGGCGATGACCGCCTTGCGGGCGAGGCCGGTGATCTCGTCGACCTGCTCGGAGATCGTGACGCCGTCGACGAGGTCGCCGTACTTCACGCGGCCGGCCACCTCGGTGATGATCGGCATCGAGTACGGATCCCACTCGGCCAGCAGCTGGTTCGCCTCGACCTTCTGGTCCTCGCGGACGAGGAGCTTCGCGCCGTACTGCAGGCCGTAGCGCTCGCGCTCGCGGCCCTGGTCGTCGGCGATGAGCAGCTCGCCGTTGCGGTTCATGACGATGAGCGTGCCGTCCTTCTTCCTGGCCACGTTCACGTTGAGGAGCTTCACCACGCCGGGGTTGCGGTTCTCGAGGGTGGACTGCTCCGCCCGCCGGGAGGCCGCGCCGCCGATGTGGAACGTGCGCATCGTCAGCTGGGTGCCGGGCTCGCCGATCGACTGCGCGGCGATGACGCCGACCGCCTCGCCGATGTTGACCTTGCGCCCGCGCGCGAGGTCGCGCCCGTAGCACTCGACGCAGATGCCGCGCCGGGCCTGGCAGGTGAGCACCGAGCGGATCTTCACCTTGTCGATGCCGGAGTTCTCGATCGTCTTGACCTTGGTCTCGTCGATCTCCTCGTTCGCCTTCACGAGGACCGCGCCGGAGAACGTGTCGTAGACGTCGTCGAGCGCGACGCGGCCGAGGATGCGCTCGCCCATCGGCTCGATGATCTCGCCGCCCTCCACCAGCGCGCCGAGCGTGATGCCGTCCATCGCGCCGCAGTCGTACTCGGTGATGATGGCGTCCTGGGCCACGTCGACGAGGCGGCGGGTCAGGTAGCCGGAGTTGGCGGTCTTGAGCGCCGTGTCGGCGAGGCCCTTGCGGGCGCCGTGCGTCGAGATGAAGTACTGGAGGACGTTCAGGCCCTCGCGGAAGTTCGCGGTGATCGGGGTCTCGATGATCTCGCCGGACGGCTTCGCCATGAGGCCGCGCATGCCGGCGAGCTGCCGGATCTGCTGCGCGGAGCCGCGGGCGCCGGAGTCGGCCATGATGTAGATCGGGTTGAACGACGGCTGGCGGCGCTCCTCGCGCTTGCCCTCCGCGTTCGTGCCGATCGCCGTCTCCTGGCCGATGTCGGCCATCATGGCGTGGGCCACCTCCTCGGTGATGCCCGCCCAGATGTCGATGACCTTGTTGTAGCGCTCGCCGATGGTGATGAGACCCTCGGAGTACTGGGTCTGGATGTCGTCGACCTCGGCCATCGCCCGCTCGAGCAGCTCCTGCTTCTTGGCGGGGATCAGCATGTTGTCGAGCGCGATCGAGATGCCGGCCTTGGTCGCGTTGCCGTACCCCAGCGACCGCACGCGATCGGCGAGGAGGACGGTCTCCTTCTCGCCGCAGAGGCGGTAGGTGAGGTCGATGAGGGACTGGAGCTGCTTCTTGTCCATCACCTTGTTGACGGCCTCGAAGCCGAGGCGCTTCGGGACGATGTCGTAGAGCAGCACGCGGCCGACGGTCGTCTCGACCCGCTTGCCCTCCATGCGCACCCAGACCTTCGCCTGGAGCTCGACCTCGCCCTGATCGTACGCGGCGCGGGTCTCCTCGGGGCTCGCGAACACCTTGCCCTCGCCCTTCGCGAAGGCGCGCTCGCGGGTCATGTAGTAGATGCCGAGCACGATGTCCTGCGACGGCACGATGATCGGCTTGCCGTGCGCGGGCGACAGGATGTTGTTCGTGCTCATCATGAGCACGCGCGCCTCCATCTGGGCCTCGATGGAGAGCGGCACGTGCACGGCCATCTGGTCGCCGTCGAAGTCGGCGTTGAAGGCGGTGCAGACCAGCGGGTGAAGCTGGATCGCCTTGCCCTCGATGAGCACCGGCTCGAACGCCTGGATGCCGAGGCGGTGGAGGGTCGGGGCGCGGTTGAGGAGCACCGGGTGCTCGCGGATCACCTCGTCGAGGATGTCCCAGACCTCGGGGCGCTCCTTCTCCACCATCTTCTTCGCGCTCTTGATGGTGGTGACGTAGCCCTTCTCTTCGAGCTTGTTGTAGATGAACGGCTTGAAGAGCTCGAGGGCCATGATCTTCGGCAGGCCGCACTGGTGGAGCTTGAGCTCCGGGCCCACCACGATCACCGAGCGGCCGGAGTAGTCCACGCGCTTGCCGAGCAGGTTCTGGCGGAACCGGCCCTGCTTGCCCTTCAGCATGTCCGACAGCGACTTCAGCGGCCGCTTGTTCGGGCCGGTGATGGTCTTGCCGCGGCGGCCGTTGTCGAAGAGCGCGTCGACCGCCTCCTGCAGCATCCGCTTCTCGTTGCGGATGATGATGTCGGGGGCGTTGAGCTCCTGGAGCCGCTTGAGGCGGTTGTTGCGGTTGATGACGCGGCGGTAGAGATCGTTGAGGTCGGAGGTCGCGAACCGGCCGCCGTCGAGCGGCACGAGCGGGCGGAGATCCGGCGGGATGACCGGGATGACCTCGAGCATCATCCAGTCGGGCCGGTTGCCCGACGCGACGAACGCCTCGACCACCTTGAGCCGCTTCGCGATCTTCTTCCGCTTGGCGTCGGAGGTGGCCTCCTTCATCTCGGCGCGCAGCTCGACCGCGAGGCCGTGCACGCCCTCCCCCAGCTTCGGATCGGCCGGGCCGACCCGGCGGAGCAGCTCGAGCACCGCCTCGCCGCCCATGCCGGCGGAGAACGCGTCCTCGCCGAACTCCTCGATCGCCTTGTGGTAGCGGTCCTCGGAGAGCAGCTCGGCCCGGGTGAGGGTCGTCTCCTTGGGGTCGATGACGATGTACGACTCGCAGTAGAGGACCTTCTCGAGGTCCTTCAGCGTGATGTCGAGCAGGTTGCCGATGCGCGACGGCAGCGACTTCAGGAACCAGATGTGCGCGACGGGGGTCGCGAGCGTGATGTGGCCGAGCCGCTCACGGCGGACCTTCGACTGGATGACCTCGACGCCGCACTTCTCGCAGACCACGCCCCGGTGCTTCATGCGCTTGTACTTGCCGCAGTTGCACTCGTAGTCCTTCACGGGGCCGAAGATCTTCGCGCAGAACAGGCCGTCGCGCTCCGGCTTGAAGGTCCGGTAGTTGATGGTCTCCGGCTTCTTCACCTCGCCGTGGGACCACTGGCGGAATCTTGTCCGGGCTCGCGAGCGAGATGCGGATCGCCGAGAACGAGAGCGGATCCTTCGGCTTCTCGAAGAAATTGAAGATGTCCTTCACGTCATTCCCTCTTTCTTCTCGAATCGTTTGCCGAGGACGCTGACTAGCCGACGTTCGCGGTGGGGCCCCGCGGCGGGCCGAGCGGGCCGGAGAGGTCGCGCTCGGCGGCCTCGCGGGCCTGCTTGGCCTCGGGGGACTCGAGGAGCTCGACGTCGAGCGCGAGGCTCTGGAGCTCCTTGATGAGCACGTTGAACGACTCCGGCAGGCCGGACTCGAGCGTGTTCTCGCCCTTGACGATGGCCTCGTACATGCGGGTGCGGCCGACCACGTCGTCGGACTTCACCGTGAGGAACTCCTGGAGCGAGTAGGCCGCGCCGTAGGCCTCCATCGCCCAGACCTCCATCTCGCCGAGGCGCTGGCCGCCGAACTGGGCCTTGCCGCCCAGGGGCTGCTGCGTGACGAGCGAGTACGGCCCGATGCTCCGGGCGTGGATCTTCTCGTCCACGAGGTGGTGGAGCTTCAGCATGTACATGACGCCGACGGTGACGTCCTGGTCGAACGGGTCGCCGGTGCGGCCGTCGAAGAGGATCGACTGCATCGTCGCGCCGCCCTCCAAGAGGAGGTTCCGCATCTCCTGCTCCGCGGCGCCGTCGAACACCGGCGTCGCCACGTGCATGCCGTGCTTGAGCCGCGACGCGAGCCGCGGCAGCTCCTTGTCCGGCAGGCCGTCGATGAGCTCGCCGAGCTTGTCGGTCGCCGACTCGACGTTCTCGAAGACCTTCTTCAGCTTCTTGCGGAGCTGGTCGGGCCCGAAGTTCTTCTCGAGCATCTCGGCGAGGCGCAGGCCGACGTTCTTGGCCGCCCAGCCGAGGTGGGTCTCGAGGATCTGCCCGACGTTCATGCGCGAGGGCACGCCGAGCGGGTTGAGGACGATGTCCACCGGGGTGCCGTCCTCGAGGTACGGCAGGTCCTCCTCGGGGAGCACGCGGGAGACGACGCCCTTGTTGCCGTGGCGGCCGGCCATCTTGTCGCCCACCGCGAGCTTGCGCTTGATGGCGACGTACACCTTCACCATCTTGATGACGCCCGGCGGGAGCTCGTCGCCCTTCTTCAGGCGGCCGATCTTCTCCCCGAAGAGCAGCTTCACGAGCTCGCGCTGCTCCTCGAAGTTCTCGATCACCTTGCGGACGAGGTCCTGCACGTCGCCCTCGACCGTGATCTCGCCCCAGTAGCGCTGCGGGACGGTGTCGAGGAGCGCGTCGTCGAGGGCGTCGCCCTTCTTGAGGAGCTGGTTGCCCTTGTCGTCGACGAGGCGGCCGGTGACGACCTTCTCCTTGAGGAGCCGGCGGATCTTCTGGAACGCCGAGTCCTGGATGATCTTGATCTCGTCGTTCTGATCCTTGAGGAGCTTCGCCTCCTCCATCTCCTCGATGGCCTTGGCGCGCTCGTCCTTCTCGACGCCCTTGCGGCTGAAGACCTTGGCGTTGATGACGGTGCCCGAGACGCCCGGCGGCACGCGCAGCGAGCTGTCGCGGACGTCGCCGGCCTTCTCGCCGAAGATCGCGCGGAGGAGTTTCTCCTCCGGGGAGAGCTGGGTCTCGCCCTTGGGCGTGATCTTGCCGACCAGGATGTCGCCCGGCTTCACCTCCGCGCCGATGCGGATGATGCCCGACTCGTCGAGGTCCTTGAGGGCCTCCTCGCCGACGTTCGGGATGTCCCGGGTGATCTCCTCCTTGCCGAGCTTGGTGTCACGGGCGACGCACTCGAACTCCTCGATGTGCACCGACGTGAACACGTCCTCCTTGATGAGGCGCTCGGAGAGGAGGATGGAGTCCTCGAAGTTGTAGCCCTGCCACGGCATGAACGCGACCACCACGTTCTGGCCGAGCGCGAGCTCGCCCATCTCGGTGGCCGGGCCGTCGGCGATGACGTCGCCCTTCTTCACCCGCTCGCCCGGCTTCACGATGGGCTTCTGGTTGATGCAGGTGTTCTGGTTCGAGCGCTGGTACTTGATGAGGTTGTAGATGTCGACCTCGTTGGCCACGTCGGTCGTCGACGAGGCCACGTCGGCCTTCACCACGATGCGGCCCGCGTCGACCGACTGGATGACGCCGTCGCGCTGGGCGACGACCGTCACGCCGGAGTCGCGCGCCACGATCGCCTCGATGCCGGTGCCGACCAGCGGCGCCTGGGTGCGCAGGAGCGGCACGGCCTGGCGCTGCATGTTCGAGCCCATGAGGGCGCGGTTCGCGTCGTCGTTCTCGAGGAACGGGACCAGCGAGGCGGCGACGGACACGAGCTGGTTCGGGCTCACGTCCATCAGGTTCACCTCGTCCGGGCGGGCGTACATGTACTCGCCCTCCTTGCGGCACCACACCTTCGTCTCGGTGAAGTTTCCGCGCTTGTCCACCGGCGCGTTCGCCTGCGCGATGATGTGCTTCTCCTCCTCGAGCGCGGAGTAGAAGGACACCTCGTTCGTCACCCGGCCCTTCTCGACCTTCCGGTACGGCGTCTCGACGAAGCCGTACTCGTTGACGCGGGCGTAGGTGGAGAGCGACGCGATGAGGCCGATGTTCGGGCCTTCCGGCGTCTCGATCGGGCAGATGCGGCCGTAGTGCGTGGAGTGGACGTCGCGCACCTCGAAGCCCGCGCGCTCGCGGGTGAGGCCGCCGGGCCCGAGGGCCGAGAGCCGCCGCTTGTGCGTGACCTCGGAGAGCGGGTTCGTCTGGTCCATGAACTGCGACAGCTGGGAGGAGCCGAAGAACTCCTTGATCACCGCGGTCACCGGCTTCGCGTTGATCAGGTCGTGCGGCATGAGCGTCTCGATCTCCTGGAGGCTCATGCGCTCCTTGATCGCGCGCTCCATGCGGACGAGGCCGATGCGGTACTGGTTCTCGAGCAGCTCGCCCACCGCGCGGACGCGGCGGTTGCCGAGGTGGTCGATGTCGTCGATGTCCTTGTTCGGCGTGCCGTTCTTGAGGTCGATGAGGAAGCGGACGACCTCGAGGATGTCCTTCTTCGTGAGCACGCTGTTGTCGAGCGGCTCCTCGAATCCCGAACTTGTAGTTGAGCTTGAGGCGCCCGACCTTCGAGAGGTCGTAGCGCTCGGCGTTGAAGAACAGGTTGACGAAGAGGTTCGTCGCCGTCTCCGGCGTCGGCGGATCACCGGGGCGGAGCCGCCGGTAGATCTCCATGATCGCCTCCTCGGGGGTGGCAATCTTGTCCTGCATGAGCGTGTCCCGGAGCGCGGGGAGCACGTTCAGGTTGTCGATGAAGAGGACCTTGAACTCGTTGATCTCCCGCTTGCGGAGCTCCTCGATCTTGGCCTCGGAGACCTCCTCGTTCACCTCGAGGAGGACCTCGCCCGTGCCGGGGTCGACGACGTCCTCGGCGGAGATCTTCGTGTAGATCTCCTCCGGCTCGACCGGCAGGGACTTGAGCTTCGCGGCGACCAGCTTCTTGATCGCGCTCTCGGTGTACTTGCGGTTCTTCTTGACGATCACCTCGCCCGACTTCGGGTCCTTGATGTCGCGCGTGGCGCGCTGGCCCTTGAGGAGGTCGGGGTTGAGGTCCTTCTCGAACTTGCCCTTCCCTTCGACCCGGATCGTCTCGGTGTCGTAGTAGTACTTGAGGATCTCCTCGGCGGAGCCGTGGAACTCGACGGGCTCCTTCTTCGCGGTGTCGGGCACCGCGCCGAGCGCGCGCAGGAGGACGGTCGCCGGCAGCTTCCGGCGGCGGTCGATGCGCACGTAGAGGATGTCCTTGTGGTCGAACTCGAAGTCAATCCACGAGCCGCGGTACGGGATGATCCGGGCGTTGAAGAGGAGCTTGCCCGAGGCGTGGCTCTTCCCCTTGTCGTGGTCGAAGAACGCGCCCGGGGAGCGGTGCAGCTGCGAGACCACGACGCGCTCGGTCCCGTTGATGATGAAGGTCCCGTTCTCCGTCATGAGCGGGATCTCGCCGAAGTAGACCTCCTGCTCCTTGACGTCACGGATGGACTGGGCGCCGGTCTCCTCGTCCTTGTCCCAGACGACCAGGCGGACGACCACCTTGATCGGCGCGGAGTACGTCATGCCGCGCTGGTGGCACTCGTCGACGTCGTACTTGGGCTTCTCGAGGTGGTACGACACGAACTCGAGCGAGCTCGTCTCGTTGAAGTCCTTGATGGGGAAGACCGACTTGAAGACGCCCTGCAGGCCGGTGTCGTCCCGCTTCTCGGGCGGGACGTCGGCCTGCAGGAACTTGTCATAGCTGTGCTTCTGGATGGCGATGAGGTTCGGAATCTCGGCGATCTTGTTGATCTTTCCGTAGTTGCGCCGGACTCGAAAGTTGTTCTGGATCGTGTTCGCCATCGCGGTGGTGCCCTCGCGCCCTCTTCCGCTTCCGTACAAACGGCTCGAGCCCGCCGGCCGGCGGGCTGCTCGCGACTTACGGCCTCACGGCCGGGGGGTGCACGGAATGCTGGAAGGGATACGGGTTAGTAACGGCTGCGGCCTCGCCCGTCAAAGAATCCAACGGTGTGGCACGGAGGGCCTGCCTGCAAGCCAGGTCCCCCGTGCCCCACCCGGTGCCTCGAACTACTTGACCTCGACCTTCGCGCCAGCGGCCTCGAGCTTCTTCTTGAGCTCGTCGGCCTCCGCCTTCGGGATACCCGCCTTGACCTCCTTGGGGGCACCCTCGACGAGATCCTTGGCCTCCTTGAGGCCGAGGCCCGTGATCGCGCGGACCTCCTTGATCACGTTGATCTTGTTCGCGCCGGCGTCGGCGAGGACGACCGTGAACTCGGTCTTCTCCTCGGCCGGGGCCGCCGCGGCGGCGCCACCACCACCGGCCATCATCACCGGCGCGGCGGCAGCGGAGACGCCCCACTTCTCCTCGAGCTTCTTGACCAGGTCGGCGGCCTCCATGACGGTGAGACCGGACAGCTGATCGATGATTGCGTTGAGATCGGCCATGACTGCGTGTCCTTCTTTCTGTTCGCTGTGCTGAATCCGTTGTGCCCCCGGATCGCTCCGGGTGGCGGTTCACGTACCGTTATTAACCCTGCTTCTCGAGCTGCTCGCGGCGTGCGCCGAGGACGCGCGCCAGCTGGCTGCCCGGGGTGCCGATCATGCGAACGAGCTTCGTCGCGGGGCCGTTGAGGGCCGACAGGATCTGCGCGCGCAGCTCCTGGATGCCCGGCAGCTTCGCGAGGGCCTGAACGCCCTTCGCGTCGATGACGTTGCCCTCGACGACCGCGGTGCGGATCGCGAAGTTCTCGCGGTCCTTCATGAACTCCGCGAGCAGCTTCGCCGGGGCGACCACGTCGTCATAGGACATGACGATCGCGGTGGGACCCACGAACTTGTCCGACACCTTCTCCACCGACGTGCCCTTGGCGGCGCGTGCGGCGAGCGTGTTCTTGACGATGCGATAGTCGATCTTCGCGTCGCGCAGCTTCCTGCGCAGCTCGGTGACCGTCGCGACGTCGAGACCCCTGGGCTCGGCGACGATGGCGGCCTTCGCCTTCGCCATCAGGCCGTGCAGCTCTCCGATGACCTCTTCCTTCTCCGTCCGGTTCAAATCGAACTCACCACCTTTCCTGCCGGCCGCTCGATGCGGGCTCGGCTGCGTTGCGATGCGGGCTTCGATTCGGCCGGACGGCCGGTACTCGAGGCCCCCTGGCCAAGCAGGGGACGCTGCTACAGTGAACCGCGTTCCCGTCTCGGCGGGTCGGAGCCTTTCGGACTCCGCTTCGCCGCCTCCTCCGCCCCTACGCACTTCCGCACTCGGGGCGGCCAAGGCAGGCCCGCTGTCTTGGACCAGAAACCCGGCGGCCGAGATTGGCCGCCGGTCCTGCACAGAGTCTTCGCGCTAGCCGTGGAGCGCGGTGAGCTCGGCGGTGTCGAGCTTGATGCCCGGGCCCATCGTCGTGGAGACCGTGATGTTCTTCACGTAGACGCCCTTCGCGGTCTGCGGCTTCGCCTTGTAGATGATCTCGACGATGGCGTTGAAGTTCGCCTTGAGCGCGTCGGCGGCGAACGACGCCTTGCCGAACGGCACGTGGACGATGCCGGCCTTCTCGACGCGGAACTCCACCTTGCCGGCCTTCTGCTCCTTGATGGCGCGCTGGAGGTCCATCGTCACGGTGCCGATCTTCGGGTTCGGCATGAGGCCGCGGGGGCCGAGCACCTTGCCGAGGCGGCCGACGACGCCCATCATGTCCGGCGTCGCGATCACCTTGTCGAAGTCCATGAAGCCGCCCTGGATCTTCTCGGCCAGGTCCTCGGCGCCGATGATGTCCGCGCCGGCCTCCTGGGCCTCGCGGGCCTTGTCGCCCTTCGCGAAGACCGCGAGCTTCACCGCCTTGCCCATGCCGTGCGGGAGCACCACCGCGCCGCGGACGACCTGGTCCGCGTGCTTCGGGTCCACGCCGAGGTTGATCGCCGCGTCGACGGTCTCGTCGAACTTCTTCGTGGCGGTCTCCTTCACGAGCTTCATCGCCTCGTCGACCTTGTAGCGCCGGTTCCGGTCGACCTTCGCGAGCGCACCCTTGTACTTCTTGCCGTTGGCCATGTTCGTGTCCTCCTCGCGCTAGTCGGCGACCGTGATGCCCATGGACCGGGCGGTGCCCTCGATGGTCCGCATCGCGGCCTCGAGGCTGCCCGCCGTCATGTCCGGCATCTTGAGCTTGGCGATCTGCTCGACCTGCTTGCGCTTCACCGTCGCCACCGTCTCCTTGCCGGGCTTGTGCGCCCCGGAGCCCTTCTTCTTCTCGGTGTGGAGGCCGGCGGCCTTCTTGAGGAGGATCGCTGCGGGCGGGGTCTTCAGGATGAAGGTGAAGGACCGGTCCTGGTACACCGTGATGATGACCGGGATGATGAGCGCGTCCTTCGCCTGCGCCTGCGTCGCCGCGTTGAACTGCTTGCAGAACTCCATGATGTTCACGCCGTGCTGGCCGAGCGCCGGGCCCACGGGGGGCGCCGGGTTCGCCTTGCCGGCGGGCAGCTGGAGCTTGATTTGCCCTGTGACCTTCTTCATGGCTTCCCTTCCGGACCACCTCGCGGTGGCCCTGCGTGGTCGTTGCGGGCCTGACGGCCCTTCCACGCTTCGTTAACTGCGGACTGCTACGTCTTTTCGACCTGCATGAAATCGAGCTCGACCGGCGTCGCGCGGCCGAAGATGGAGACGAGGACCCGGACCTTCTGCTTGTCCGGCTTGACCTCCTCGACCGTGCCGTTGAAGTTCGAGAACGGGCCGTCGATCACGCGGACCGAATCGCCCTCCTCGTACTGGACCTTCGGCTTCGGCTTGAGGCTGCCCTCGGAGATCTGGGAGGTGAGGCGGGCGACCTCGCCATCGGAGACGACGGGGACCTCGTTCGGCGTCTTCGCGTTGCCGACGAACCCGGTGACCTTGGCCGTGCCCTTCACGAGGTGCCAGGTCTCGACGTCCATCTCCATGTTCACGAGGACGTAGCCGGGGAAGATCTTCCGCTTGGAGGTCTTCTTCTCCCCCTTGATCATCTCCTGCACGACCTCCATCGGGACGAGGATTCTCGCCGAAGCGCTCCTCGAGGGCGTGCTGGCGGATGCGCTCCTCGAGCGACTTCCGCACCTTGTTCTCGAAGCCCGAGTAGGTATGGACGGCGTACCACTTCTTCGCCATTTGCACGTCTCCCGAGTCCCGCCCGATTCCGCTTCCCATTCGACGCCGAAGGAGCCAGCCGGCGGTTCTTGACCGCCGGGGCTCCCAGGAGTGCCCCGCCCGCCCTGCCCCGTGCTCAGTAGATCTGCGCGCTGAGCCAGCTCCAGACGAAGTCGAAGATGCCGAGGACCACCGCCGCGATCGCCGAGGCGACGATCACCGCGAGGGTCGCGGCGCGCGTCTCGCGGAAGCTCGGCCAGGTGACCCGGCGCAGCTCCTCCGCGACCTGGAGCGCCAGGGTCCGGACCCGCTCGACCCTCCAGCACACCACGGCCGCCGCGACGGCGACGCCGAAGCCCACCAGCGTCGAGACCGCGTAGCCGGCGAACACCGGCGCGTCGTTGACGCGGAGCCCTGCGAACACCTTCGAGAGGACGCGCTCGAAGAAGAACCCGAGCACGATCGCGGACAGCGCGTAGAAGATGACGACGTAGCGCCTGGGCTGCTCGTTCTGGGCGGCGACGTTTTCCATGGCTCCCGCTGCTCTCGCTTCTTCGGTTGGGCGGGGCCGCTCGTCACGGCCCCGCCCGTTCATGTTGGCAGGCCAGGAGGGATTCGAACCCCCAACCCGCGGTTTTGGAGACCGCTGCTCTAGCCGTTCGAGCTACTGGCCTGTATTCCCGGGGGCTCGGCCCCCGCCCCGCCGAGCGAGCTCGTCGGGGCCCCACCCGGCTCGGGCCCTGCCCCTGCCCCGAGCGGAGTGGCCCTACTTCGTCTCCTTGTGCTCCACGTGCTTGCGGCAGCGCGGGCAGTACTTGGAGAGGGTGAGCTTGTCCTGCGTCTTCTTCTTGTTCTTCGTCGTCGTGTAGTTCCGCTCTTTGCAGGTCTTGCACTCGAGCGTGATGATCGTGCGATTCCCGGCCATGGACCTACTCCCTTACTGGATGACCTCGGCCACCACGCCGGCGCCGACCGTGCGGCCGCCCTCGCGGATCGCGAAGCGAAGCTCCTTCTCCATCGCGATGGGGGTGATGAGCGTCACCGTCATCGTGATGTTGTCGCCCGGCATGATCATCTCGATGCCGTTCGGCAGCTCCACCGACCCCGTCACGTCCGTCGTGCGGAAGTAGAACTGCGGCCGGTAGCCGTTGAAGAACGGGGTGTGACGGCCACCCTCCTCCTTCGTCAGCACGTACACCTCGGCCTTGAACTTGGTGTGCGGCGTGATCGAGCCCGGCTTCGCCAGCACCTGCCCGCGCTCGACCTCCTCGCGCTTCAGGCCGCGGAGCAGGCACCCCACGTTGTCGCCCGCCTGCCCCTCGTCGAGCAGCTTGCGGAACATCTCGACGCCCGTCACGACCGTCTTCGCCGTCGCCTTCAGCCCGACGATCTCGATCTCCTCGCCCACCTTCACGATGCCGCGCTCGATGCGGCCCGTCGCCACCGTCCCGCGGCCCGAGATCGAGAACACGTCCTCGACCGGCATCAGGAACGGCTTGTCGGTCGCCCGCTTCGGCGTCGGGATGTACGCGTCCACCGCGTCCATCAGCCGGAAGATCGACGGCTCGCCCAGGTCGCCCTTGTCGCCCTCGAGCGCCTTCAGCGCCGAGCCCTTCACGATCGGGATCTCGTTCCCCGGGAACTCGTACTCCGTCAGGAGCTCACGGACCTCGAGCTCCACGAGGTCGAGCAGCTCCTTGTCGTCCACCATGTCCACCTTGTTCAGGTAGACCACGATGTACGGAACGCCGACCTGCCGGGCGAGCAGGATGTGCTCGCGCGTCTGCGGCATCGGACCGTCCGCCGCCGACACCACCAGGATCGCGCCGTCCATCTGCGCCGCGCCGGTGATCATGTTCTTCACGTAGTCCGCGTGACCCGGGCAGTCGACGTGCGCGTAGTGCCGCTTCTCCGTCTGGTACTCGACGTGGGCGGTCGCGATCGTGATGCCGCGCTCCCGCTCCTCCGGCGCCTTGTCGATCTGGTCGTACGCCATGAAGCTGGCGAAGCCCTTCTGCGCGAGCACCTTCGTGATCGCCGCCGTCAGGGTCGTCTTGCCGTGGTCCACGTGGCCGATCGTGCCGACGTTCACGTGGGGCTTGTTGCGCTCGAACTTCTCCTTGGCCATGGCGTCGTCTCCTGCAGTTGGGTGCCACCGGGCGGGCTGCGTCCCTGCCGCCGTTTACTTGGAGCCCTCGTCCAGGATTGAACTGGAGACCTCGTCCTTACCAAGGACGCGCTCTACCGACTGAGCTACGAGGGCTTATTCCTTGTTTGCGATGCTGCGGTCTGCGTACCGCCGTTGCCTCTTCGACCTCTCACTGGAGCGGGAAACGGGATTCGAACCCGCGACATTCAGCTTGGAAGGCTGACGCTCTACCAGCTGAGCTATTCCCGCGAAACTTCTCTCCCGCTGCCCCTGTGATGTCCGTGTTCCGATCCGACCGTGCCGCCGATGCTTGGTGGAGGGGGGTGGATTCGAACCACCGAAGGCGTAAGCCGGCAGATTTACAGTCTGCTCCCTTTGGCCGCTCGGGAACCCCTCCGTATCTCGACTGCCTGTCGACCTGCTGGTGCTTCGATGCCCGTCCCTTCGCGACTGCTCCCGCTGCACTTCACCGCACGTTGCCGCGCCTGCTGATCCCACTCCGAGGTGGAGCTGGCGGTGGGATTCGAACCCGCGGCCTGCTGCTTACAAGGCAGCTGCTCTACCGACTGAGCTACGCCAGCGAAATCACGGTGGAAAACCCGAACCGGCCCCCACGTAAACCCCCGCTGTCGGGGTCGCGTGGAGCGGAGCCTTGTAAGGGATGGGGCCCGGGCTTGTCAAGTGCGCAGATCGCCGTGTGATTCTTCGCTCGACTTCGGCGCGGTTCGCGCCGCCGCGCTCACGGCGAGCGGGGCTTCCCGGCGCGCTGACGCGCCGCCTCATAGAGCGCCACGGCCGCCGCCGCCGAGACCGAGAGCGAGTCGATGCCGCCCGACATGGGGATGCGAGCGCCCATGTCGCACGTCCGGCGGACGAGCGGCCGGATGCCCTCGGCCTCGCTGCCGAGCACGAGCGCCATCGGCCCCCGGAGGTCCACCCCGCCGAGCTCGCGGTCGCCGTCCGCCGCGAGCGCGACCGACCAGACGCCCTGCTCCTTCATGCGCTCGAGGGTCTTCGCGACGTTCACGACGCGCGCGATGCGCACCCGCTCCACGGCGCCCGCCGAGGCCTTCGCGACCGCGGGCGTCACGCCCACCGCCCGGTCGCGCGGGATGACGACGCCCGTCGCGCCGAGCGCGAGCGCGGACCGCACGATCGCCCCGAGGTTGTGCGGGTCCTCGACCCCGTCGAGCACGACGAGGAGCGCCGGCCGCCCCTGCTCCGGCTCGAGCAGCTCCTCGAGCTCGGCGTAGCGGAAGTCCGCCACCACCGCGACGATGCCCTGGTGCCGGTCGGTGCCGGCGAGCCGATCGAGCTTCTCGCGCGGCGCGGCGCGCACCTTCGCGCCCGCCTGCTTGCCGAGGCGCTCGAGCTCGGCGAACGCCTGCCCGCGCGTGCCGCCCTCCGCGAGCCACAGCTCCGAGAGCCCCTCCCCGCCGGCGCGCAGCAGCTCGCGCACCGGGTTCATGCCGTACAGGATCCTCACCGAGTCTCTCCGGAGGGCTCGGCGCCCCCCGCCCCGCCGGGCAAAGCCCGTCGGGGCCCCACCCCGGCAGCAACGTCGACCTGGACGACGACGTCCTTCACCTGCTTCACGCACCAGCGATCCGAGCAGACGAAGAACTCCGCCCGCGCGCGCGCCTCGCCGGCGCCCGCCTCGGTGGCGGTGAACGGCACCTCGAACCGCGGCCCCTCCGCCTTCGGATCCACCGCGTCGGCGTGCCCGAGCGTCGCCTTCGCGAAGGTGAGCCCCTTCCCCTCGAGCGCGATCTTGAGCGGCGCCTGCGGGTGCACGTGGATGCCCGGCCCCGGGACGATGGCGAGCACGAGCTTCCCGGCCGCGCCGCGCGCGAGCGAGGCGGTCGAGCCGGTGGTGTCGAGGCGGTAGCTCCGCGCGGCCTCCTCGCCGGGCGTCGAGGCGCCGGCGACGGGAGCGGCGAGGAGCGCGAGCAGGACGAGGACGTTGCGCAAGGGGATGCCTCCGGGCGGACCTCTTACCACGGACGGCCGGGGGCGGCCGTTGCTTCAAGCCCCCCGGGCGAGCCGCCGAGGGCGGCGGCCCCGGGGCGCCGCCCTCGGCGCGGCGGCGCGGGCGAGCGCCGCGGCCCGCTCGACGATGGCCCCGGCCGCGTCGACGCCGCTGGCCGTCTCGGCCTCGCGGATGCTCGGCGACGCGTTCACCTCGAAGACGAGCGGACGCCCCTTCACGTCGAGGAGGTCGACGGCGCACACCTCGAGCCCCAGCACCGCGGCCGCCTGGAGGGCGGCCGCCCGGTGCGCCCCGGGCAGCTCCGCGGCCTCGAAGCGCGCCCCGCGGCGCAGGCTCGTCTCGAGCTTCCCGACCGCGGGCCGGCGCCGCATGGCGGCGACGACCGCGCCGCCCACCACGAGGACCCTGAGGTCGCGCCCCCGCGCGCCGCGCACGTACTGCTGGACGACGATGTTCTGCCCGAGCCCGAGCACCGCCTCGAGCGCCGCCTCGAGCGACTCCCAGGTCTCGCAGACCATCACGCCGCTCTTCTCGTTCGCCGAGATGAGCTTCACGAGCACCGGCACGCCGCCCACGAGGCGGGCCATCTCCCTGAGGCCCGCCGGGGCGCTCGCCATCACGGTGCGCGGGACCCGCACCCCCTCCGCCGCGAGGAGCTGGAGCGCCCGGACCTTGTTGCGGCTCGCCGAGATGGCGCGGCCGCCGTTCAGCACCGGCACGCCGAGGAGCTCGAGCTGGGCCACCACCGACAGGCCGTACTGGTGCACCGAGAGCCCGATGCGCGGGATGACCACGTCGGTCCTCGGGAAGGCCTTCCGGCGCCAGTGC
Source organism: Anaeromyxobacteraceae bacterium (assembly GCA_047602405.1). Classification (GTDB taxonomy): domain Bacteria; phylum Myxococcota; class Myxococcia; order Myxococcales; family Anaeromyxobacteraceae; genus Anaeromyxobacter. Next base: position 1,607,720 of record JASGHJ010000002.1, on the reverse strand, counting down.
AGCGCCGGGACGTCCTCCCCGAGGCCGAGCTCGACGTCGAGCGGGTCCACCACCCGCGCCTTCCAGCCGCGCGCCCGCGCGGCCTCGACGAGGCGCCGCGTCGTGTAGATCCCTTCGGAGCGGCTGAGGATGGTGAGGTGCAAGGGACCTGGAGCTTAGCCCCTGCGGCCGTCGCCGCCCGGGAAATCTGGACCGCTCATCCTGAGCGTAGAAACTGCGACGCCCGGGCCGTGAGGCCCGGGCGCCGCGGTTTCGAAGTCGAAGGACGGGCGGGCGCGGAGCCGCTAGACCTGCTTGAACTCCGCGTCGACGACGTTGTCCTTCTTGGGCTCCTCGGGCGTGCCGCCGGGGGGCGGGCCGCCGGCGGGGCCGCCGTCGGGCTGCGCGGTCTTGTAGAGCTCCTCGGCCGCCTTGTGGCTCGCCTTCTCGAGGCGGTCCATCGCCGCCTTCACCTCGTCGGCGGTGCCCTTCTCGCGGACCTTGTGGACCTCGGCGACCGCGTCCTCGATGTCCTTCACCGTGGGGGCGGAGAGCTTCTCCTTGTTGTCCTTGAGGAGCTTCTCCATCTGGTAGGCGAGGTTCTCGGCGCGGTTGCGCTGCTCGATCTCGTCGCGGCGCGCCTTGTCCTCGGACTCGTGCGCGCGGGCGTCGGCCACCATCTTCTCCACCTCGTCCTTCGCGAGGCCGGACGAGTGCGAGATGGTGATCTTCGTCTCCTTGCCGGTGCCCTTGTCGCGGGCCGAGACGTTCAGGATGCCGTTCGCGTCGATGTCGAACGCCACCTCGATTCTGCGGCAGGCCCCGGGGCGCCGGCGGGATGCCCTCGAGGTGGAAGCGGCCGAGGGTCCGGTTGTCCTTCGCCATCTCGCGCTCGCCCTGGAGCACGTGGATCTCGACGGACGTCTGGCTGTCGGAGGCGGTCGAGAAGACCTCCGCCTTCTTGACCGGGATGGTGGTGTTCCGCTCGATGAGGCGGGTCATCACGCCGCCGAGGGTCTCCACGCCCAGCGAGAGCGGGGTCACGTCGAGGAGGAGGATGTCCTTCACCTCGCCGGAGAGCACGCCCGCCTGGACCGCCGCGCCGACCGCCACGACCTCGTCCGGGTTGACGGTGCGGTTCGGCTCCTTGCCGAAGAACTTCTTCACCGTCTCGATGATGAGCGGCATGCGCGTCTGGCCGCCGACCAGCACCACCTCGTCGATCTGCGACGGGTCGAGCTTCGCGTCGGCGATGCAGCGGCGGGTCGGCTCGATCGAGCGGTCGACGAGCGCCCCCACGAGCTGCTCGAGCTTGGCGCGCGAGAGCTTCATGGAGAGGTGCTTCGGGCCCGTCTGATCGGCGGTGAGGAACGGCAGGTTGATCTCGGTCTCCATCGTCGAGGAGAGCTCGATCTTCGCCTTCTCGGCCGCCTCCTTGAGGCGCTGCAGCACCATCTTGTCCTTCGAGACGTCGAGGCCGGAGTCCTTCCGGAACTCGGCGATGAGCCAGTCGATGATCGCCTGGTCGAGGTTGTCGCCGCCGAGGTGCGTGTCGCCGTTCGTCGCGAGCACCTCGACCACGTTCTCGCCCACCTCGAGGATCGAGATGTCGAACGTGCCGCCGCCGAAGTCGTAGACCGCGATCTTCTCGTTCTTCTTGCGGTCGAGGCCGTAGGCGAGCGCCGCCGCGGTCGGCTCGTTCACGATGCGGCGGACGTTGAGGCCGGCGATCTCGCCGGCGTCCTTCGTGGCCTGGCGCTGGGCGTCGTTGAAGTACGCGGGCACCGTGATGACGGCGTCCGTCACCTTCTCGCCGAGGTAGTTCTCGGCGGCGCGCTTCAGCTTGAGCAGGATCTGCGCCGAGATCTCGGGGGGCGAGTTCTGCTTGCCGTCGATGTCGACGCGGGCGTCGCCGTTCGGGCCCTCCACCACCTTGTACGGGACGCGGCGGCTCTCCTCGGAGACCTCGCTGTACCGGCGGCCCATGAACCGCTTGATCGAGTAGACGGTGCGCTCGGGGTTGGTGATGGCCTGGCGCTTGGCCACCTGGCCGACCAGCCGCTCCCCTTCCTTGGTGTAGGCGACGACGCTCGGGGTGAGGCGCGAGCCCTCCTCGTTCGTGATGACGACGGCGTCCTTGCCCTCCATCACCGCGACGACGGAGTTGGTCGTGCCGAGGTCGATGCCGATGATCTTGGCCATTCTCGAAGGTCCCTCCTGGACGCGGCCAACCTAAGTCCGCGTCCGGGCCTGTCAAACGCCGCCTGGTCGTTTGCGCTCCCGCCCCGGGCTCCGCCGCCCGGGTGCGACGACGCTACGCAGCCGAGGTGCGTAGCGGACACCGCACCGCCACCCTGGCGACGCGTACCCCGTACACCCGACCCGGGTAGGGCACCGCACGCAACTCACGATTCCGACACGGGATCGCCTCGGTGACGCGCCGTGGCACCGCGCTTGCTCCCACCGGGGCAGCCGCGTCACACCTCAGAGGCGGACCCGTGAGCATGCTTCGACTCATCCAGAACTTCGAGCGCCAGGCCCGGTTTCACCCCGCCGCCGACGCCGCCCCCGCGGCCGGCACCGAGGGCGTCGCCGTGCTCCTGAACGGGAACGCGAAGGCGGTCAACGCGCGCGTGCGCGACTCCCTGCTGAGCGTGGTGCCGAGCGAGCACGTCTACTTCACCACCTGCCCGGACGAGGCGTCGCGCGTCGCCGAGGCCGTGGTGGACCGCGGCTACCACACCGTCTTCACCGGCGGCGGCGACGGGACGTTCGTCGCCTGGGTGAACCGCATCCTCGAGATCGCCGAGCGCCGCTTCGCCCGGGCGCCCCGCTTCGGCGTGCTCGCGCTCGGCACCGGCAACGCGGTCGCCGAGATGGTCGGCGCCGACCCGCGCCGCCACACCGAGGACCTCGTCCGGTACCTCCGGGGCGAGGCCGGCACGCGCCGCCTCCCGCTCCTCGACGTCGGCGGCCGCCGCACCCCGTTCGCGGGCGTCGGCCTCGATGCCGCGATCCTCAACGACTACAACTGGGTCAGGCAGCGGCTCGCCGAGACGCCGCTGCGCGGCCTCGGCCTCGGCGCCCCCGGCTACGGGCTCGCCGTCGCGCTCCGCTCGGCGCCCCGCTACCTCATGGAGCGCCGGCCCGGCTACTGCGAGATCGTGAACACCGGCCGCACCGCCTGGCGCCTCGACGCCCGCGGCAACCGCATCGGCCGCCCGGTCGAGCACGGCGAGCTCCTCTACGCGGGCCCCTGCGCCCTCGCCGCGGCGAGCACGGTCCCGTACTACGGCCTCGGCCTGAAGGCGTTCCCGTTCGCCGACCGCGCGCCGGGCATGTTCCAGCTCCGGCTCGCCTCCTCGGTCCCGGTCGCCGACGTGCTCCTCCAGCTGCCCCGCCTGTTCTCCGGCGAGTTCAGCCACGAGGTGCTCCACGACTTCTCGGTCGAGCGCGTCGCGCTGTCGTTCGAGCGCCCGATGCCGCTGCAGATCGGCGGCGACGCCGAGGGCTGGCGGGACGGGGTGCAGTTCGGGCTCGCGCCCGGCGCGGTCGAGGTCGTCGACTTCGCGCCGAGTGCCGCCGCCTGACCGGCCCCGCCGCCGCCTGACCGGCGCTCCGCGTTACAGGTAGTAGACCACCCGCGCGTCGGCCTTCAGGGCCACGTAGACCGCCCGGCGCTGATCCTCGCCCTCGAGCCGCACCACCACCGAGACCGAGTGGTACTTCCCGCCGGCGCTCGACCGCACCCGCACCTCGGCGGCCTCGAGCCCGATCGCCCGCTCGACGAGCGCGCGGGCGTGCCGCTCGAAGTCGTCGGCGGCGAGCCCCATGATTCTTGAAGGTGTAGTCGAGCGGGTACTCGAGCTCGGGGAGCGTCGGTTCGGTCACCGGCGGATCCTAAGGCGGCTAGAGCAAATTCGCCGCGAGCTCCGCCAGCGGGCTGCGCTCGCCCTTCGACATCGTGATGTGGCCCGCGAGCCGCTCGCTCTTGAAGCGGTTCACCACGTGCACGAGCCCGTTGTTGGTCTGGTCCACGTACGGGTTGTCGATCTGGTAGGGGTCGCCGGTCAGCACGATCTTCGTGCCGTCGCCCGCGCGGGTGATGATGGTCTTCACCTCGTGCGGGGTGAGGTTCTGGGCCTCGTCGACGATGATGTACTGGTTCGGGATCGACCGGCCGCGGATGTAGGTCAAAGGCTCGATCTCGAGGATGCCGAGGTCGAGCAGCTCGTGGTACCCGCGCCCCTGCTTCTTCTCGGAGCGCGAGAGGTTCATGAGGTACTCGACGTTGTCGAAGATCGGCTGCATCCAGGGGTTGAGCTTCTCCTCGACCGAGCCGGGCAGGTAGCCGATGTCGCGCCCCAGCGGGAAGATCGGGCGGGAGACGAGCAGCTTCTGGTAGACGGCCTCCTCCATCGTCTTTTGGAGGCCCGCCGCGATGGCGAGGAGCGTCTTCCCGGTGCCGGCCTTGCCCACGATGGTGACGAGCCGGACCTCGTCGTTGAGGAGCAGGTCGAGCGCGAACGACTGCTCCTTGTTGCGCGGCCGGATGCCCCAGACGCCCTCCTTCGGCGTCTTGATGAGCTGCACGAAGGCCTGCCGCGCCGCCGAGTACTTGCCCACCGCGGAGTGCTGCGGGTTGGTGCGGTCGCGGAGCACCACGAAGGCGTTCGGCGGCGGGGGCTCGACCCCGGACGGGACCGGGAGCGTGCCCTCGGCGTAGAAGGCGTTCACCGCCTCCGGGTCGACGTCCACCTCGGCGATGCCGCTCCAGAGCTCGTCGAGCGCCTCCATGCCCTCGACGTCGTAGTCCTCCGCGTGGAGGCCGAGCGCGTCGGCGCGGATGCGCAGGTTCGTGTCCTTCGTGACGAAGACGGTCGGGGTGCCCTTCTCGCGCTCGGCGAGCTCGAGGGCGACCGCGAGGATTCTTGTCGTCGACCGAGTGCCCCTCGATCGCGTGGTTCGGGCTGAGCTTCCGCTCGGCCGTCAGCACGCGGATGCGGCCGTGCTCCGGGCCGATCGAGACGCCCTCGCGCAGCTTTCCGGCCGCGCGGAAGTCGTCGAGGTGGCGGGAGACCTGGCGGGCGTTGCGGCCGAGCGTCGACAGGTCGCGCTTGAAGTTGTCGATCTCCTCGATCACGTAGATCGGGATCACGACGTCGTTGTCCCCGAACCCGAAGATGCTGCGGGGGTCGTGCAGGAGGACGTTGGTGTCGAGGACGAAGTTCTTCTTCACGCCGGGATTCTACCCCGCCGCGAGGGGCCGCGGGCGGCCGGCGGACGCCGCGACCACCCGGTTCCGGCCGGAGCGCTTCGCCTGGTAGAGGCAGGCGTCGGCGCGCTCCACCAGGGTGGCGCGCCGGTCGGCGTCGCCCGGGTAGCCGGCGACGCCCAGGGATAGGGTGACCTTCAGCGGCCCCTGCTCGGTCTCGAAGGTCCGCGCGGCGACCCGCTCCCGGATGCGCTCGGCGATGACGGCGGCGCCCGCGGCGTCGGTCTCCGGCATGATGATCGCGAACTCCTCGCCGCCGTAGCGGGCGACCACGTCGACCGTGCGGGCCTCCTTCGCGAGGAGCTGGGCGACCCCCCGGAGCACCACGTCACCGATCGGGTGCCCGTAGGTGTCGTTCACCGACTTGAAGTGGTCGATGTCGCACAGGAGGAGCGCCGCGCGCTTCCCGTACCGCTCGGCCTGGGCGAGCACGTCGTCGAGGCGGGCCTGGAAGGTGCGGTGGTTCTGGAGCCCGGTGAGGCCGTCGGTCGTCGCGAGGCGCTCGGTCTTCTCGAAGAGGCGGGCCCGGTCGAGCGAGGTCGCGGCCTGCATGGCGACGACGTCGAGCTGGAGCTTCAGGTCGCCGTCGTAGGCCTCCGGCCGGCGGCTGCCGAGGACCAGGGTCCCCACCACCTCCTGGGCCGACTTGAGCGGCAGGACCCGCAGGGAGGCGACGCCCTTCAGGCGGGTCTCGGGGTCGAGGACCGGGGTCTTCGCGGGGTCGACGTCGGCCGCGGGCAGGCTCTGGCCGAAGCGGACCGCCGACGCGACGAGCCCGCCCGCCTCGTCCGGCCACTCGCGGCCCTCGAGGGCCTTCACGACGGCCTCGTCGCCCGCGGCGCGCACCACCACGTGGAACTTCCGCGACCCGCGCTGCTCGACCAGCGTCACGACCGCCACGTCGGCCGGGGCCATCGCCCGGGCGGCGTCGAGCGCCGCGTCGTAGACCTCGGCGGGCTTGGCGGCCTTGTTGAGCCGCTCGATCGCGCCGTGGAGCCGCGTCTTCTCGTCGCGCGCCCGGCGCATGTTCGCCATGAGCGCCTCGGCGCTGCGGGCACGCCAGATCTCGGCGGCGAGGGCCTGGAGCACCCGCTCGTCCCCTTCGGTGAAGGCCACGGGCGTCTCGCGCTCCGCGAGCACCACCCCGCGCACGAACCCCTTCCCGTCCACGATCGGCACGACGAGGAGGGCCCCGGGCGCCCGGCCGTCGAGCCGGTGCGCGGGCAGCTTCAGGTCCCCGTGCAGGCGCACCGGGCGGCGGGTCTTCACGGCCGCGCCGAGCGCGCCCTCCCCGGCGGGCAGCGGCCCGCGGGCGACGACGTCGTCGGCCGCCCGGCACTCGACGAGGGTGAGCGCCTTGTCGTCGGTGGAGAGCAGGTAGACCGCCGCGAGCTGGCTCTCCAGCGCGGCCTCGGCGATCTCGAGCGCCGCGCTCACCGCCGCCTCGACCTCGACGACCGCGGACGCCGACCACTCGTCCTCCTCGGCCGGGACGCCGGCGGGCGCCTGCACCCGGAGCACCCGGGCCCGGTCCACGATCTCCCGGAGCCGCCGCGCCACGGCCTCGGCCTCGGCGCGCCGGCCCGCGGCGACGTGGGCGGCCAGCACCGCGTGGTAGAGCGCCGCGAACAGGGCCACGAACCCGCCGTGGATGACCGCCGCCGGCAGCTCCGCGCCGTGGGCCCCGCGGCCCAGCCAGGCGAGCCCCTCGAGCGCCACCGCGAACCCCACGAGCGCGAAGCCCGCCGGGCGCGAGAGGAAGGCCACCAGGAACGCCATCACGAGGTAGACGAGCGGCTGCAGCACCGACTCGCCGCCGGCGCTCGCGGCCTGGGCGGTCGCGTGGGCGGCGACGACGAAGAGCGAGCCGAGCTCGAGCTGCTCCCGGAGCGGCGCCGCGCGCCCCTCGGCCGCGCCGAGCGTGCGGCGGTAGACGGCGCCGGCGAGGCCGAGCGCGAGCGCGGCGAGCGCGCCCGCCTGGATCCAGCCCGGCTCCCGGGCCCCGTAGGCGCCGAGCGCCACGAGCCCCGCGTTCGCGACCACGACGGCCGCGGGCAGGCTGCGCAGGAGGAAGCGGCGGACCCGGCGGCGCGACGGGCCGCCCAGGAGGCCGAGCTCCGAGAACACCGCGGCGTAGACGCGCACGAGCGGCGGCCGGCGGCGCGTCCGGGCGAGCTTCTCCCCGAGCGTGGGGCGCGGCCCGCCGTCGGCGCGGTTCGCCGGGAGCGAGGCGGCCGGGACGCTCACGGCGGGGTGGCCTCCACCCGGTAGACGCGCTCGCCCGGGCGGACGAGGCCGAGGTCCTCGCGCGCGGCGCGCTCCATGGCGGCGGGGTCGCTCTTCAGCGCTCGCACCTCGCGCGTGAGCCGGGCGTTCTCCTCGGCGAGGCGGCGGTTCTCCGCCTCGACCCGCTCCGCCTCGGCCGCGAGGCGGCTCGCCTTGCGCAGGCCGGAGGTGTCGACGGCGGACAGGAGCGCCAGGAGCGCGAGGCCCCCGACGTAGGCCCTGAGGACCCAGCTTCGCCACGTCACCATCTCCCGACGACGCTCGCATGGCCGATGGGGGAGATCCAGAAATCGGCCGATGTCTCGGGACCTACCGCAGGTTAAGACCCCGTGGTGCGCCCTGCCCTCGCCGCCGCGCTCTGGCTCGCCTCCGCCGCCGGCCCGGCCTCCGCCCCCGCACCGGCCGGGGCCGGGCTCGTCCAGGAGACCCGCCCGACGCTGGGCTCCCTCGCGACCGTCGCGCTCGCCGGGGTGGACCCCGCCCGGGCAGGCCCCGGCCTCGAGGCCGCCTTCGCGGTCTTCGAGCGCGTGACCTGGTCGATGAACGAGTGGGACCCGCAGTCTCCGCTCTCGAGCCTGAACGCCGCGGCCGGCCGGGGCTGGGTGCCCCTCCCCGGGGACCTCTGCGACGCCCTCGCCCGCGCCAAGGACGGCGCGGCGCGGACCGACGGCCGCTTCGACCCGACCTGGGCGGCCCTCTCCGGCCTCTGGCGGTTCGACGTGCACGCGCCGGCGCCGCCCGCGGAGCCGGCGCTGCGCGCGGCCTGCCCGCTCGTCGGCCACGCCGGCCTCGCGCTCCGCCCGCGCGCCGCCGGCGGCTGCGACGCGCGCCTCGAGCGGGCCGGCATGCGGGTCGGCCTCGGCGGCCTCGCGAAGGGCTGGGCGCTCGACGCCGCGGCGCGGGCGCTCCGGGCGCTCGGGTACCGCGACTTCCTCCTGCAGGCCGGGGGCGACCTGTACGCCGCCGGCTCCCGCGGCGGCGAGCCCTGGACGGTCGGCGTGCGGGACCCGCGCGGCGGCGCCGGCGACGCGCTCCTCCGGCTCCCGGTGCGCGACGCGGCCTTCTCGACCAGCGGGGACTACGAGCACGCGTTCGTCGCCGGCGGCCGGCGGTACCACCACGTGCTCGATCCCCGCACGTGCCGCCCGGCGGAGGGCGTGCGCTCGGTCACCGTGCTGGCGCCCTCGGCGGTCGAGGCGGAGATCCAGGGCAAGTCGCTCTTCGTCGCCGGGCCGGGCGCGGCTCAGCGGCTGGCGCGCGAGGCCGGCGTCGAGGCGATCGTGGTGGACTCCGCGGGCCGCGTCGTCGCGACGCCCGGGCTGGCCGCCGCGAGCCCGTGACGGAGCGGCAGGAAGACCCGCACGAGGAGCGCGGCCCAGGCGAGGACCGCCGCCTCGAGGCCGGCGAACGCCGCGATCTTGAGCCAGGCGAGGCCGGGCCCGGCGTACCGCACGAGGAACCCGCCCCCGACCGAGAGCGCGGCGCAGGCGAACGAGAGCGCGAGGAGCGCGCGGTGCCACCGGCCCGGCAGGGCGCGCGCCCAGCCGACCACGTGCGCGGCGGCGAAGAGCACGAGCGGGATGGCCGCGAGGTGCGGCACCGCCACGAGGAGGAGCCCGTCGAAGCTCTTCGCCGGGGCGAAGCTCGCCTCGTCGCCCCGGTAGTAGGCGGCGACGTGGCCCGGCCCGAGCCCCATCTTCAGCGCGAACAGCACGGCCGCGGAGCCGGCGATCACCACGAGGAACGCCGCGAAGGCGAGCGCCGGCAGCCGGTGCGCGAGGAGCCGGCGATCAGGCATCCCGGGCCTCCCGGCCGAACCGCGCCGCGACGAGCGCGAGCAGCGCGCCGGACGTGGCCGCGCTCGCCACGAAGGTCGCGACCCGCAGGAGCCCGCCGCCGTGCAGCGCGAGCACGCCGAAGGGGGCGAAGAGGTCCGCGAAGGCCGCGGCGACCGCCGCCACGAACAGGCCGGTGCGCAGGCGCGACGGCACCGGGGAGACCGCGAGCAGCGCCCCGAGCATGAAGAGCGTGAAGCCGTGCACGAAGGCGCCCATGTGGATCTCCTCCCAGATGGCCGCCGGCGCGAGCGGCTCCGCGCCGCCGCCGAGGTAGTACGCGTCCACCTCCGCGGGCGACAGCCCGCCCGCGCGCACGCGCTGCACCGCCCAGCCCACGAGCGCGAGCGCCGCGAAGGCGAGGTAGAGGCGCACCGGCGCGCGGCTGCGGGGGTTCGACGCGACGGGCGAGACGAGGAGCCTCATGGGCGGCCTCCCGCCGGCGGGTGCGCGGCGAGCTCAAGGGCGCGCAGGAGCCAGCGCGAGGCCTCCGCGACGCCCCGCGCGGAGAGCGTCGCCCCGGAGATGGGCGCGAGGTCCTGGCCGACCGTGACCCGGTCGTCGGGCCCCTTCCCCTCGAGCTGGGCGAGCCAGCGCTCCGGGGTGCGGTACTCGGGCGGCTCCAGGAACTCGAGCACCCGCACCTTGCGGATGCGGCCGTCGGGCTCGAAGGCGACGGAGAGGGTCTCACGCTTCGTCCGGACCACGTGCTCGTGCACGACGAGCCAGCCCACCACCTGCCCGGCCCCGGGGCCCTTCAGCGCGGCCACGAAGGCGACCCGCCGCTCCTTCACGCGCGCGTGCGCGAGCGCCTCGAGGCGCGCGGCGAGCTCGTCGGTGAGCACCACCTCCCGCGGCTCGACGCGCTCGGCCTCGGGGAACGCCTCGCGCGCGAGCCGGCCCGCGTCGGGGGCCGCGGCGGCGAGGGCCAGGGCGAGGGCGGGGAGCAGGGTCATCGGCGGATCTCGATGGTGCGTCTCATTCTCAACTTCAGGGCAGCGTCCTCCTGCCAGGGAGGGGTGGTCCGTCCACCCCGAGCGGAGGGCCGCGAAGCGGCCCGGAGTCGAGGGGCGAGGGCCCCTCCAGGGGTCAGCCTGCGTCGACGGGCTTCACGTAGATCTCGCGCGCGATTCTCGGGATCGAGCGCGATGGTGGTCTCGCCCACCTCGATGACGAAGGAGGGCGCGCGCTGGTGCAGGCGCAGGGTCGAGCCCGGGACCACGCCGAGCGCCGCGAGCCGGTCCATCCGGTCGTGGAACCGGGGGGCGATGAAGACGATCCGCCCGTGGCGGCCGAGCTCGAGCGCGGGCAGGCCGGTCACGAGCGGCCGCACGGTCTTCTGGAAGGTGTTGCAGCACGGGCCCGGCGGGATGGGCTTGCCGTGCGGGCAGGTCGGCGGGTGGCCGAGCAGCGTGCAGACCGAGTCGGTCGCCTCGGGTGAGAGGATGTGCTCGAACTCGCAGGCCTGGCTCTCGGCGGCCACGCCGCCGAGGTCGAGGAGGTCGTTGAACAGCCGCTCGGCGAGGCGGTGGCGGCGCACGACGTCGCGCGCGCGCTTCTCGCCGCCGTCGGTGAGGTCGACCCGCTCGCCCTCGAGCCGGACGAGCCCCGCCGAGGCGAGCGCCTCGAGGTCCTCGCGGGCGGCGCCGGGGGCGTGGTCCTCGGGGGCGGCGGCCAGGATCCCCGCCGCGAGGTTCCTCCCCTCCTCCCGCTCGGTGAAGACGGTCTCCAGGATCTCCTCGCTGCGGCGCGACGCGAGCGTGCTCACGGCGCCACCTTCCCCGCGCCGGCGTGCGCCGCCTCGGGGCCGCGGCTGCGGCGGTCGAGCCAGGCGCGCAGCCGGCCGGCGAGGCCGGTCTCCTCCTGCGGGAAGCTGTACCCGCAGGACGGGCAGCACAGCACCTTGCACCCCTTCGACATCGGGCAGCTCGGGCGGCAGCCCTGCCCCTCCGCGTCGAAGCGGCTCTGGCACAGCGGACAGGTCTCCTCGCGGGCGACGACGGCGGGCATCGGTCGGGTTCCTAGTAGAAGGCGTGCATGAGGACGTTGAGGAGGCCACCCACCGCGATCGCGAAGGGCACGACGAAGCCGGCGATGGCGAGGCCGGTCTTCCAGCCCCGCTCCTTCAGGATCATGAAGAAGTTCGCGATGCAGGGGATGAAGAGCGTGACGGTCACCAGCGCGACGATGACCTCGATCTCCATCTGCTTCGTGAGCGTGCCGGCGTCCATGAACGGCTGGTAGATCATGAACAGCCCCGCCGCCGCGTAGTCGCGCCGGAGGAAGCCGAGGATGAACGCGCCGGCCGCGGCCGCGGGGAGCCCGAGGACCCCCGTGACGATCGGCGCGGAGGCCCGCTCGACCACCGCGAGCCCGCCCAGCCGGTCGAGCCCCCACAGGAGGAACGTGCCGACCACGAACAGCGGCAGCGCCTCGCGCAGGTACCACTCGATGCGGGCGAGCGTCTTCACGGCCACGTTGCCGCCCTGGGGGATCCGCAGCGGCGGCAGCTCGAGCATGAAGTCGGAGCCGCGCCCGGGCAGCACCTTCGCCGCGAGCCAGCCCACCAGGAAGATCACGAGCAGGATCGTCCCGAGGAACCAGAAGGTCGCGCCGAGCGGCAGGCGGGAGGTCATCGCGAGGATGACCGCGATCTGCGCGGAGCACGGCACCGCGAGCGCGAGGAGCAGGGTCACGATCACCCGCTCCTTGCGCGTCTCCATGATCCGCGCGGTCATGGTCGCCATGGTGTCGCAGCCGAGGCCGAGCACCATCGGCAGGACCGCCTTGCCGTTGAGCCCCATCTTCTTGAAGAGCTGGTTCACCATCACCGCGAGGCGCGGGAGGTACCCCGAGTCCTCGAGGACGCTGAAGGCGATGAAGAACGTGAAGACGATGGGCAGGACGATCGCGATGCCGTAGCTGAGCCCCATCGACACGAGGCCGTACTTCCCGACGAGGATGCCGCCGCTCTCCGCGATCGGGACCCCGGGCGGGCCGACGAGGAACGTCTCCACCGGCCCGTCCGGCGCGAGGAAGCGCACCGCGGCGTCGGTCCAGGGCACGAGGTAGTTCGCGAAGACGGTGTTCTCGAGGAAGTCGACGAGCGTCTTCGCCCCGAGGACGCCGACGAAGCCGTAGCAGGCGAGGAGCACCGCCGAGAGGATCGGCACGCCCAGCAGCGGGTGGGTGGACCACCCGCCGAGCTTGCGGGCGAACCCGCTCGCCGCCGACGCGCCGGTGCGGGTGACCACCGCGTCGTGCAGGCGGTCGGCGGTGGCGAGGCGCTGGCGGGCGATGACGAACCGGAGCGACTCGGGGAAGCGGGCGGCGAGCTTCCGGCGGGCCTCGTCCACCCGCGCCAGCGCGGGCGCCGAGAGCCGGCCGCCCAGGAAGGGTCGGAGCGACTCGTCCCCGGCGAGCGCCATCACCGCGAGCGCGCGCTTGCCGATCCCGCCGGCGGGCATCAGCCCCTCGATCTCGGCGACCGCGTCCTCGACGACGGCGTCGTACCGGGGCCGGAAGCCGGACGGGCGGGCGTCGCCGAGACGCGCCTGGAGCTCCCCGAGCCCCTTGCGCTCGACCGCGACCGTCGAGACCACCTCGACCCCGAGCTCGCGGGAGAGCCGCTCGACGTCGATCTGGAACCCCCGGCTCGCGGCCTCGTCGGCCATGTTGAGGGCGAGCGTGAACGGGACCTCGGCCTCGGCGAGCTGGGTGGCGAGCAGGAGGCCGCGCCGCAGGTTCTTCGCGTCGCAGACCTGCAGGCACACGTAGTCGGTCTCGGAGAGGAGGATGTCGCGGGTGACCTGCTCGTCCTCGGACGCCGGGAGGAGGTTGTTCGTCCCCGGGGTGTCCATGACGTGCCAGGGGCGGCCCTCGATGGTGGCCGAGCCGCGGGTCACCTCGACGGTGGTGCCGGGGTAGTTCGAGACCGTCACGTAGCGGCCGGTGAGCGCGCCGAAGAGGACGCTCTTGCCGACGTTCGGGTTGCCCACCAGGATGACCGCGCGGGCCGCCTGGACGAGCTCCTTGCGCTCGAGGCCCGGATCCTTGCGGGCGGGCCGGCCGTCGGCGCGCGCCTCGGCGCCCTGCGGGGGAGGAGGCGTCACGGCTTCGCCTCCGCGCCGCGCCGGCAGTCCGGGCAGCGCCCGTACAGCTCGAGCTTGTGCTTCTCGACGTCGAAGCCGTGCCGCTTCGCGACGAGCGCCTGCAGGGACTCGATGCGGTCGTTCGCGAACTCGACGATCGCGCCGCACGAGGTGCAGATGAGGTGGTCGTGGTGCTCCCGGCCCTCGGAGGCCTCGTAGCGCGTCTGCCCGTCGCCGAACTGGCGGGCGGTGGCGAGGCCGGAGTCGGCGAGCAGCTTCATCGTGCGGTAGACGGTGGCGAGGCTCACCCGGGGATCGATCCGCCGGGCGCGCTCCACCACCTCCTCGACGGTGACGTGGCCTTCGAGCTCGAAGAAGGCCGCCACGATCCGCTCCCGCTGGCGGGAGCGCTTCAGGCCCTTCTGCTCGATGTAGGCGGCGAGCGCCGCCTGACGGGACGTCGACGAGACCTTGGGGCGCGCGCGGCCAGGGTGAGTCATCATGAGAACGATTCTCACTATCATGCGCCCCGGCCGGGGCGCAAGGCCCTCAGCGGGCGAGACCCAGCTTCTCCCGCCAGCGGGCGCCCGCGCCCGGCCCCTCGCCGCCGAGATCTCCCCGGCGAGCTGCACCAGCGAGGCGTGCGCCTGCCGCCGGACCTCGGGCGAGGGGTCCTCGAGCAGCTGCACGAGCGCGGGCAGGTGGCCCCTCGCCTCGTCGGGCGGCCGGTACCGCACGACCTCCGCCGCGAGCGACTTCACCACCGGGTCGGGGACCCGGAGCGCGTGGGCGAGATCGACCGGCTTCGCGCTCACGCCGCGGTCGTCCGGGAAGAGGACGAGCCCGCCGATCACCGCGAGCGCCAGGCTGAGGAGCGCGATCTGCAGGAGCGCGCGCCCGCCGTCGTACCGGCCGAGCCCCACCATCCGCACCCGGTACACCGCGAAGCCGACCACGAAGGCGCCGAGCAGCACGAGCGGCGCCGCGAGCGCGGCCTTGATCCAGGCGGAGGCGGCGACCTCCTCGCGCAGCTCGGGGACGGCCACGAGCGTGAGGAACGCGCTCACCGCGAGCAGCGCGACGAGGACCCAGCGCAGCACGCGCAGCCCGTGGGGCAGCGGAGGCTTCGGCTCGACGGCAGGCTTTCCCGGCACGGGCGGAGTGAAGCACGGCGAAAGGGCCCGCGGCAACGCCGGCGTCGTGACGCTTGACGGAGCGGGGCGTCACGTCGCAGGGTGCCCCGGCCATGGCAGACCTCGACCCCGAGCTCGTGGAGCGCGTCGCCCGCTGGTGCGCCGAGGCGGGCCGCCACGCCGGCGCCGCCGAGATCCGCGCCGCCCTGGGTGGCCTGTCCTGGGACGCGCTCCTCCACGCCCGCGCGCTCCTCGCCGACCCGCCCCCGGCGAGGCCGCTCGGCCCGTTCGCCCTCGCCGACCTCGCCCGCGGCACGCCGGCCGACGTCGCGGCCGAGCGCGAGCGGGAGGGCCGGTACCTCTCCGAGGAGACCGAGGCGGCCCGCGACGCCGGCAGGGCCGCGGGCGCCGCGCCCGCGCCCGAGGCGCCCCCCGCGCACAAGGTCACCCGCACGAAGAAGCGCGGCCCCGCGGCGCAGGTGGTGGTGCGCCGGGCGGCGGACCGCCCGCAGCCGCCGGAGGCGTCCACCCCCGCCCTGCCCCTCCTCGCCGACCTCTTCGAGCCGCCGGGCCGGGCCGTCGTCGAGCGGCTCATGCGCCGGCACGGCGGCCGCCGGCCGCACCTCCTCGCCGCGCTCGCCGCCGGGTGGCGCTCGCCCGAGGGCATCGCCGACCGCGAGCTCGACGCGCTCCTCGACCACCACGGCCTCGCGAACGCGTACGCGCACCGCGAGCGCGACGAGCTCCTCCACGCGCTCCGGGCCGCCGGGGGCTCGCTCGCCGGCGCCGCCGAGCGCGTCGGGACGACGCGCGAGGGGCTGGTGGCCGCCGTCGCGCGCCTCGACGCGGGGGCCGAGGTCGAGCGCGTGCGCGCCGAGCGCCGCGACGAGCTCCGCCGCCGCTCGACGCTCACCGACCGGGTGGCCGCGCTCCTCGGCGACGCCGCGCGGGTGGAGGACCTCGGGCTCTCGGCCGAGCTCGAGGCCGACCTGCGCGCGCGGCTCCCCGAGCACGCGCGGGCGCTCCGCGCGGCCGGCGAGCCGGTCGCCGACGGGCTCGCGCGCACGCTCGCGCTCGGCCCGGCCCAGGCGGCCGCGCTCGCCGCCAGGTTCGGCCTCGAGGCCGGTGGTGCCGCCGGCGGGTTCGCCCGGCGGGAAGCGGCCCGCCCGTCCGGCCGGCCCGACCGCCGCCCGGGACGGCCCGAGCGCCCCGGCGCGCCGTCAGGCCCCCGGCGTCCCGGCACGGGTCGCCCCGCGACCGCGCGCACCGGCGGTCCCGCTCCCCGCCCGGGCGCCGGCCGCCCTGCCTCGGGTAAGCCGGGGCCCGCACCTCGCCGTCCTGCAGCCCGCGGTCCGGGTCCCGGTGCACGCGGTCCTGGTGCACGCGGTCCGGCACCGCGCGGTCCCGGTGCACGCGGTCCTGCGCCGCGCGGTCCGGGACGGCCCGGCCCACGCCCCGGCGGCAAGCGCCCGCCTGCGAGGCGGCGCGGGTAGCAGGCGGAACCTGCCCCCGGTTAGGATCTCACCGTGCCCATCTACGAATACGTCTGCGAGGCGTGCGGCCGGCTCACCGAGGTGATGCAGAAGGTGAGCGACCCGCCGCCCGGCGCGTGCCCCGGCTGCGGCGAGGCCCGCCTCTCGAAGCTCGTCTCGCGCACGAGCTTCCAGCTCAAGGGCGGAGGCTGGTACTCCGATCTCTACGCGAGCGCCGGCGCCGGCAAGGCGAAGCCGAAGGCGGAGGCCGCGCCCTCGCCGCCGGGCGGCGGCGCCGACGCGAAGCCCTCCCCGGCCCCCGCGACGGGCGGGACCGGCGGCGAGAAGAAGTAGCCCGACCGTCCCTCGACCTCGTCGGGACGGGCGGGCCCCCGGCCGCGCCGCTCCCGGCTACGCGGAGGCGTTCTTCGCCTTCGGCGGCAGCGGCTTCCCCTTTTCGAACGCGGCGTCCTCGCCGAACCGCGCCACGATCGCCTTCTTCGTCTTGAGGCCGGTCGCGTCGATGACGAAGTTCGGGACGCGGCGCGCGCGGCGATCGGCGATCCACCTCGTGATCTCGGTGCGCGGCGGGCGGGCGGCGCGGCCGCCGGCGCGACGGACCTTCGCGCCCTTCGTCTTCGAGAGGCCGACCTCGAGCTCCTCGGAGAGGCGGGCGGCGGCCATCTCGGCCACCGCGCGGGCGATGGACACGGAGGCCTTCTTCACGACCGCCTCCATGGCGTCGCGGACGATGTCGTCGATCGAGGGTGACGCGGCGGTGCGGGCCATGGGGGGACTCCCGGCAATGCTTTGCTTTGATTGGGCGCTCAATTGCGCCCCCCAAGGCTATAGCCGCACCGGCGCCTGCTCAATCGTTTTCGCGGGTTTCCGTGGTAGGGTCGCGCCCCGAGGCCCTCTGGCGGAACTGGTAGACGCACTCGACTCAAAATCGAGCGGGGCGACCCCCCATCCCGGTTCGATTCCGGGGAGGGCCACAACAGACCCCGGGTCCCGGCGCCGGTCCATTTTGCCTTGCCGGTCCCTCCCGGGCGCGTGTATCGGTACCCACCCGCCATGTACAACCTCCTCATCAGCCTCGCGATCACCGTCGTCGTCGCCGCCGCCGTGGCCCTCGGTGGCTTCGGGTGGGTCGCCGCCATCGTCCCGGCGCTCGTCGCGGGCGTCGCCGCGTACATCCTGCTCGCCCGCCGCTCCGGGAAGCAGCTCGAGCGCGTCTTCGAGGAGATGCAGAAGGAGCTCTCGGTCCAGCCCCCGCGCTTCGACAAGGCGATCGCCGTCCTCAAGACCGGCTTCGCATTCGAGCGCTGGCAGTTCCTGACCGGCGCCCAGCTCCACGCGGCCATCGGCCAGATCCTCTACGTGAAGGGCGACTTCGACGCGGCCACGCCGCACCTCGAGAAGAGCTGGGTGCGCCAGTGGGTGCCGCGCGGGATGCTCGCCGCCGCGCGCTACAAGAAGAAGGACGTGCAGGGCGCCGTCGCCGCACTCGAGGAGGCCGCGAAGGTGTCGAAGAAGGAGAGCCTGCTCTGGAGCGTGTACGCGTGGATCCTGGAGGACGCCGGGCGCCACGACGAGGCGATCAAGGTGGCCGGCCGCGGCGCCACGGTCCTCCCGAAGGACGAGCGCCTCGCCTCGACGCTGCAGACCCTGCAGAACGGCAAGAAGCTGAAGCTCGGCAAGACGTACGGCAACGAGTGGTTCCAGTTCCACCTCGAGCGGCCGCCGACGCCGCTCGGCCCGAGCATGCGCGGCAACCGCCGCGCGCTCTACGGCCGGAACTGAGCCCTCCCCCCGAGGCGACGCTCCCGACCGGGAGCGGCTAGACCGTTCAGGTCCCGTCGAACCCGATGGAGATCCGGCCCCGCTCCACGATGAGCGGCACCCGGCGGTCGCCCCCCGAGAGCTCGAGGAACCGCTTCATCGCCGCGGGGTCCTTCTTCACGTTGAAGTAGGTGACCTGGCGACCGCGGGCGGCGTAGTCCGCACGTGCGGCGCTGGTGTAGCCACAGGTGTCCTTCCCGTAGATCTCGACGGTCTCCGGCATGCCCCCGGTATAGCGCCATCCCCTCGCCGCGTCCCGTGGTCCGGCGGTTCACCCGGCGAGGCGGCAGGCGGTACGTTGTCCCGGGCCTGCTGCCCAGGGGGACGGCAGGCGCCATGTTGCAGGGGGAACCCGAGCCGTCCATGCGCGGTCCGACCGACAGCCTCCCGCGGCCCGCGCCCGACGCGGCCGCCGACCCGCTCGCCGCGCTCCTCGCCGAGCTCGAGGGGCTCGCCGCGCTGCCGCCGGCGGCGCGCGCGGAGCGCCTGCGCGTCCTCCTCCCCGCCGCCCTGACCGAGCTCGCCGACTCGAACCGCCGCCTGCGCGAGCTGGGCCACCGCCGGGAGGCGCTGGTCGCCTCCGCGGCGGCCGAGCTCTCGGCCGCCGCGCAGCGCCTCGCCGGCGGCGTCGCCGACGGCGCGGCGGGGGAGCAGGCGCTCCAGGACGAGGCCGCGCGGCTGCGGCGCCTCGCCGAGGACCTCGAGCGGGCGCTGCGCCCCGCCACCGACGCGCGCCCGGCCCGCCGCGCGCCCCGGCCGGTGGGCCCCCGCCCCCGCCTGCTCGTCGCCGACGACGAGCTCGACGCGCGCGAGGCGCTCCAGCTCGCGCTCGAGCCCGACTACGAGGTCCTCGCCGCCCCCGACGGCGAGACGGCGCTCGAGCTCGCGCGGGACGAGCGCCCCGACGTCGTGCTGCTCGATCTCTTCATGCCGCGGCTCGACGGCCTGGGCGTGCTCGAGCGCCTCCGCGCCGACCCCTCCACCGCGGACATCCCGGTGCTCTTCGTGTCCGGCCAAGGCGACGACGCCATCAAGGTGCGCAGCCTCGACCTCGGCGCGGTCGACTACCTGCAGAAGCCCTTCTCCGACCGCGAGCTCCGCGCGCGCGTCGACCGGACCCTGCGCTTCGTGCGCAGCCAGTCCGCGCTGCGGGCGCTCGCCCAGACCGACGCCCTCACCGGCCTCGCGAACCTGCGCGCGTTCCGCGCCCGGGTCGACGAGGAGGTCAAGCGGGCACACCGCTACCTCACCCCGCTCACCTGCGTGATGGCCGACCTCGACGAGCTGAAGCCCATCAACGACTCGCTCGGCCACGCCGCCGGCGACCGCGCCATCGCCGCGGTGGCCGCGGTCATCCGCGAGGAGCTCCGCGAGACCGACTTCGGCGCCCGCTACGGCGGCGACGAGTTCGTGGTGCTCCTGCCGCACACCACCGCCGAGGAGGGGCGCGTGCTCGCGGAGCGCATCTGCGCGCGGCTCGGCTCGGCGTCGCTCGAGCTCGCCGAGCGGCGGGTCACCGTCGGCGCGTCGTTCGGGGTCGCGTGCCTGCCCTCCGGCGGCACCGGGGTCTCCGCCGAGGCGCTGGTGCGCGCGGCCGACGCGGCGCTGTACGCCGCGAAGCGCGCCGGCCGGGGCCGGGTCGCGGTCGCGCCGACGCTCGCGTAGGCACGGGGGCCACGCCCCGTGACGCTCAGGCCTTCGCCCCCGCCGCCTCGCCGGCGGCGCAATCGCGGGCCTCGGAGGCGTACCGGTTGAGCTTGTTGTAGAGCGTCTTCTCGCTGATCCCGAGCGCCTCCGCGGTGCGGGCCTTGTTGCCGCCGTTCCGCTGGAGCGACGCGAGGATGTACTCCCGCTCCACCTGGTCGAGCTCGAGCCCGAGCGGCACCCGCAGCACCGCGGTCTCGGCCCGGGCGAGCGGCATGTCGGGCGGGAGGTGCTCCTCGCCGAGCACGTCGCCGTCCGAGAGGATCATCGCGCGCTCCACGGTGTTGCGGAGCTCGCGGATGTTCCCGGGCCAGGCGTAGCCCTGCAGGACCGCCAGCGCGCCGGGGGTGACGCCCTGCACGTGCTTGCCGGTCTCCGCGTTGAACTTCTCGATGAAGTGGTGGACGAGGAGCGGGACGTCCTCCCGCCGGTCCTTGAGCGGCGGGAGCACGATCGAGAAGACCTGCAGCCGGAAGAAGAGGTCCTCGCGGAAGCGGCCCACCCGGACCTCCTCCTTGAGAATCGCGGTTGGTCGCGCAGAGCACCCGCACGTCGACGTCCACCTCCGACCGCCCGCCCAGGCGCCGGATCTTCCGCTCCTCGAGGACCCGCAGGAACTTCGCCTGCAGCTCGAGCGGCAGCTCGCCAATCTCGTCGAGGAACAGCGTCCCGCCGTGGGCGAGCTCGAAGTTCCCCACCCGCCGCTGCTCCGCGCCGGTGAACGCGCCGCGCTCGTAGCCGAAGAGCTTCCGACTCGATGAGCGTCGAGGGGATGGCCGAGCAGTTGAGCGCGACGAAGGCCTTCTCCTTGCGCGGGGAGAGGTTGTGGATGGCGCGCGCCACGACCTCCTTCCCGGTCCCGCTCTCGCCGGTGATGACGACGCTCGCGTTCGAGGAGGCGACCCGCTGCACGAGGTCGAACACCTTCCGCATCGCGGGGCCCGAGCCGATCACCTCCGTGCCCGGCGCGAGCGCGGCGAGCCGCCGGCGCAGCACCTGGACCTCGCGCAGCGTCTCCTTCTTCTCGAGGGCCCGCTCGAGCACGAGCCGCAGCCGCGCCACCTCGAGCGGCTTCTCGATGAAGTCGTACGCGCCCTCCTTGATCGCCTGGACGGCGGTCTGGATGGTCCCCCGCCCGGTGAGGAGGACCACCGCCGAGTCCGGCAGCTCCGCCCGGAGCGCGCGCAGGAGGAAGAGCCCGTCCATGTTGGGCATGACGAGGTCGGTGAGGATCACGTCGGGGTGGCGCTCGATGGCGCGCCGGAGCGCCTCGTGCCCGTCGCCCGCCGTCTGCACCTCGTAGCCCCAGCGCTGGCAGAGCTCCGCGAGGGCGGTCAGGCTGTCCGGCTCGTCGTCCACGATGAGGACCCGGAAGCTCATGGCCGCTCCTCCCCCTCGAATCCGATCGTGATCACGACGCCCTCGGCGCCCTCGTGGATCGCGAGGGCGCCGCCCGGCTCCGCCGCGGCGAGCGCGGTGAGCCCCGGCCCGGGCGCGCCGCCCGACCGCGCGAGCTCGACCAGGACCTCGCGGCCCTCGCGCCGGACCCGGACCTCCACGCGGCCGTCGTCCGGGACGTCCGCCACGGTGGCGGCGACCACCGCGAGCACGAGCCGCCCGATGCGGGCCGGATCACCGCCGCACCGCACCGCCCCGTCGGGCACCACGAGCTGGACGGCCACCCGGCGCCGCCGCGCCTCGTGCCCGAGCAGGGCGGCCGCGTCGCGGAGCAGCGCGCCCACGTCGAGCCCCAGGGGACCCGAGGGGTCGACGACGTCGAGGAGCCGCCGCACCACCTCGTTGACCCGCCCGATCTGCTCCCGGATCGCGGCGAGGTGCCCCGCCGCGTTGGCGGCGTCGCCGAGCTTCTCGCCCAGGAGCGCGACCTGCAGGGCCATCGCGTTGAGCGGGTTCTTCACGTCGTGCGCCACGCCTGCGGCCACGGTGGCCAGGGCCTCCGACCTGAGGGCGTGCTCGAGCGATCGAGCCGCACCGTCCGGGGTGCTGCCGCCTTCGAGGCGGGCCGCGTCGCGCGCTGGGATGGCCATCCGGGGTGTCCGAGATGGACATGGCCTCCCATTTTTTCAACCCCACCCGGAGAGGCCGTTATCATCTTTCCACCCGTGACCCGGAAGCTCAGCCACCTGTTCGTCCTTCTTTCCGTCCTTTCCGTCCTTTCCATGGCGTGCGCCACGGCGCCGCGGCCGCCGGCGCCCTCGCCCCCCCGGGAGGGCCCTTCGGCCCTCCCCGCGCACGGCGGCACGGTGCACCCCAAGGTCACCGCCCCGGAGGTCCGCACGCTCGCGCGCGTCACGTTCGGCGCCACGGGCGACGTGATGATCCAGGAGGCGATCAAGCGGACCGCGGCGGTCCACGGCGCCGGCGCGCCCGACGACGGCTACGCCTGGGTCCTCGCGCCCATCGCCGACCTCCTCGCCGGGCCCGACGTGATGTTCGCGAACCTCGAGACGCCCGTCGCGCCCACCGCGAACGTCGGCACGCGGGAGTTCATGTTCAACGCGCCGGTCGCCGCGGCCGCGGCGCTCGCGCACGCGGGCGTCGACGTCGTCTCCGTCACGAACAACCACGCCTTCGATCAGGGCCGCGCCGGCTTCGAGGAGACCCTCGAGCGCGTCCCGGCCGCCGGCCTCCGCCCCGTCGGCGCCGGCCCGGCGGGCCGCAGCGCCGGGCCGACGATCCTCGAGGTGAACGGCCTGCGGATCGCGATCCTCGCCTACGCCTACGGGTTCAACCAGTCCGGCAACGAGTGCCCGCCCAAGCCGGGGGTGGGGCCCCGACGATCCCTCGACGGGCTCGGGACCGGCGGGGCGGGGGCGCCGCCCCCGGAGACGCAGCGGCCCGACTGCCTGCAGGCCTCGCTGCTCGACCGCGCGCGCGCCCCCGAGGACGTCCGCGCCGCGGCCGCCGCCGCGGACGCGGTGCTGGTCTCCGTCCACTGGGGCGTCGAGTACGACGCGCAGCCCCGCGCCGAGGACGTCGAGCTCGCGCGCCGGCTCGTCGAGGCCGGGGCGCTCGTGGTCATCGGCCACCACCCGCACGTCCTGCAGCCGGTGGAGCTCCTCCCCCGGCCGGACGGCGGCACGGCCCTCGTGGCCTACTCGCTCGGGAACTTCGTGTCGAACCAGTCGCGGCGCTACGTGTACGGCGTCACCCCCGACGAGGTGGGCGCGCCGCGCGACGGCGCGCTCCTGCGCTTCGGGATCGAGAAGCGCGACCTCGGCCACGGGGTCGTCCGCACGGTGCTCGCGGGCGCGGACTGCGTGCCGCTCTGGACCGAGAACGACACGGCCGAGATCGATCCCAGGCGCGAGCCGGACCGCAAGCCCGCCATCCGCGTCGTGGCGGTCGACCGGGCGCTCGCGGCGGCCCGCGCCGAGCTCGCGGCCTACCCGGACCCGGTGCCGCCGGATCGACAGGCCGCCTACGTGAAGCTGCGCCAGCGCGAGGCCATGCTCGTCGCCCGGCGGGCCGCGAACGCGGCCGTTGTGGGGGCGGAGCTCGTGCGCCCGCTCACTGCCCCGTGACCGGCGCGGCGCGCCGCCGCGCTCACTTCCCGGTGACCCGCTGCGGCTGGCCGGTGTCGGCGGGCTGCACGTCCGGCCGGGCCGGCACCTTCAGCTCGACGAGCTCGATGCCGAGCTTCTGCGCGTACTCGAAGATGCGCGCGTCCCGGTAGAACTCGCCGAAGACGATCCGCCGGCAGCCCGAGTTCGCGATGAGCTTGAAGCAGGGCCAGCAGGGCGAGGCGGTCGTGTAGCAGGTGAAGCCGTCGATCGCGACGCCGTTCTTCGCCGCCTGGAGGATGGCGTTCGCCTCCGCGTGCACCGTCGCGACGCAGTGGCCGTCCTCCATCATGTGGCCCACCTCGGTGCAGTGCGGGAGGCCACGGATGGAGCCGTTGTAGCCGGTGGACAGGATGGTCTTGTCCCGCACGAGCACCGCGCCGACGTGCTTCCTGTCGCAGGTGGCGCGCGTCGCGGCCACGCGCGCGATGTTCATGAAGTACTCGTCCCAGCTGACGCGCTCGTCCATGGACACCCCTCGGGTAAGGATGGAGCAACGAAACTTATCAGGGGCGTCCGACGGCCAAGAGCCGTACTCGGAGTTATGATGCCCGCCATGCTCACCGTGGCGTTCTCGATCGCGCTCCTCGCGGCGTCGGCTGCACCGTCGGACCAGCTCGCTGCATCCGGAGGCGGCAAGCCGCCCGAGCGCCAGCTCGGTGAGAAGGCGCCCGACGGGAAGCCCGGGGACGTCGACCTCGGCCAGAAGAAGCCCTCCCCCGCCACCGTGCTCGAGGAGGTGACCGGCACCGTGGTCTCCGTCGACCGCCAGACCCGGCACGTCGAGCTCACGACCGCGAAGGGCCCGGTCTCCCTGGGCCTCGACCGGAACACCCTCGTCTACACGCAGGGCGGCCTGGGCTCCGTGCTCGACATCGCCCCCGGGCAGCCGATCCGCGCGGGGCGAAACGCGGTCTCGGTCGCCTACTGGGTCCAGATCCGGCCGGCGGGCAACACCCGGACGCCCTCGACGCCCGCCCAGGGCACCGGCCCGTCCGGCGGGGCCGGGCCGGCCACGCCCGACGCCACCGGCTCCGGTGCGACGCCTCCTTCGGGGCCGGCGACGCCCGCCGGGCCGACCTCGCCGGGCGGCGCGACGCCCCCGGGCAAGTAGCGCGCCCGCGGGCGCGCGGGGCCGACCCTCACATCCCCGTGGTCGCCGCCGGCACGGCGAGCCCGCCGGCGGGGCCGGTCGGCCCGTCGCCTGCGAGCCGTCCCAGGCCCTGCGCCCTCAGGAACCCGCGGATCTTCGCGGCCGGGGCCACGAAGGTCTCGCCGGGCATCGGCACGTCGAACGCGTAGCGGTCCGGGTCCTTCCCGAACGCCACGCGCGCCGTGCGGTAGCCCTCCACGAGCCCCACGAGGCGGCCGGCCGGGACGTCGAAGACCCCGCCGCCGGAGCTCCCGTAGCCGATGGCCGCGTCGGTCTTGAGCGCACGCGGGCGCCGCGGCGCCGCCGCGTTCTCGGCGAGCTCGTACTCGACCTGCGAGACGATGCCGGCCGCGACCGAGAGCCCCTTGCCGAACGGCGCGCCGATCACGACGAGGTCGTCGCCGAGCTCGAGGGCCTCGTCCGGCGCGAGCGGCGTCACCGGGAGCGGGAGCGACACCTCGAGCACGGCGAGGTCGTTCACCTCGACCTGCCCCGCGGCGAGGAGGCGGGCCGGGACCGGCTCCCGTCCCTCGAGGAGGACGCGGACCTCGATGGCCGTCCCGCCCGGCGCGGGCTCCACCACGTGCGCGTTCGTGAGGACCGCCGTGCGCTCGCCCTCCCGGGCGAAGGCGATGCCGGAGGCGGAGCGCACCACCTTGCCGCCGGCGAGCACCTGGACCCGGACCGCGCTCGGGAAGACCCGGTGGACGGTGCTGGAGCGGGGGTTCGCGGCGAGGGCCGCGGCGGGGAGGAACGCGAGGACGACGGCGAGCAGACGGGCGAGCGGGCGCCCGGGGGGGCGCTGGCGGGGGCTGGGCTTTCGCACGTCCTCGCGAACACGGGGGCGCCCGCCCGCCATTCCCGGGCCGGGGGCCTACCCGTCGTACCTCCTGCGCATCAGGAAGAGGCAGCGCGTCCTGGGCGCAGTGCTCGCAGTAGCCGTAGCGGTCGCGCATCCGCCGGACGGTCTCCTCGACGTGGCGCCGCGCCTTCTCCTCGAGGCGGTCGCGCTCGTCGGAGAGGTACCGGAGCACGTCCTCGCGGGTCCGGCGGATCTGCCGCTTGCGCTCCTCGTAGGTGTGCTCGCGCAGCCGGCGGAAGAGGTCGGGGAAGATCGCGACGTAGTCGATCTCCTTCGCGTCCGGGTGGTCGAGCCGGAAGGCGCCGATGGCCGAGACGAGGCCTCGGCGGAACGCGCCCCGGTCCTCGCCCGGCGGCATCACGATGCCCTCGAACTCGGTCATCCGCCCCTCGTCGGGCGGCTCGTGGGCGCCGGTCACCCGGTTCTGGACCTTCTCGCCCTTGAGCCAGCTCGAGACGAGCGCGGCGTAGCGGCCGAAGAGCTCGCGGTACTGCCCCTCGGTCACGAGCCCCATCGAGTCGCGGATCTCCTCGTCGATGGTGTCGAGGTACCGGGCCTCGGCGACCCGCACGAACTCCTCGTGGTCGTGGTAGCCCTCGACCACCTCCTGCTGCAGGAAGTCGTGGACGGTCTTGTCGCGGCAGAGCGCCTGGAGCTCCTCGAGCACCGCGACGGGCGTGAGGCAGCGCGTGGCCGTCGCCTGCGCGGCGTGCAGGAGCGCGGTCTTGACCTCGCGGGCGGAGGCGCCGCTGCGGCCCTCGTACGCAGGGTAGACGTCCGACTCGCGGTAGAGGTCCGTCGAGTGCGACCGGAGCAGCCGGGCCTGCGCGAGGGTCAGCCGGTCGGGCGCGGCGCCGGCGTCGTAGAGCCGGAGCTTCTCGAGCGGCGCGAGCTCCCCCACGAGGGCGCGGAGCTCCCCGGTGTAGCGCTCCGGGATCGGGCGCTTCAGGCGGGTGAGCACCGCCCAGAGCGCCGCCACCGCGGTCGCGTGGGGCGCGACGTGCTTGCCCACCGCGGCGGGCGTGATCTGCCGGTCGTAGATTTCCTGCTCCACCGACGCGCGCCGGAGGTACGGCACGCGC
The DNA here is from genome assembly GCA_047602405.1 of Anaeromyxobacteraceae bacterium. Classification (GTDB taxonomy): domain Bacteria; phylum Myxococcota; class Myxococcia; order Myxococcales; family Anaeromyxobacteraceae; genus Anaeromyxobacter. Next base: position 1,581,422 of record JASGHJ010000002.1, on the reverse strand, counting down.
ACGAGCTCGAGCCGCCCCTTGAAGGAGGCGAACTCGTGCGACTCCTTGAAGGCCGCGAGCTGCTTCTCGTTCGCGCTCGCGATGAGCACGAGGTCGAGCTGCAGCACGAAGGCGTCGAGGGAGACCTTGGCGGTCTCGCTCGCGCCGAGCAGGTACTTGAAGTGCTCGAGCGGGCGCTTCAGCAGATCGGAGTACTCGATGACGCCGCGGTTGCCGGCGACGAGCGGCCCGTTCGGCTCGACGAGCGAGAGGGCGTGGAGCGCCGGAGGCAGCGCGGCCGTGCTCCGGTCGGCGGTCACCTGCCGGGCCCCCGCGTCGACGGTGAGCTGGGGCTCGACCGTGGAGGCGGCCTGCTGGTACCGCGCCGACACGTAGAACCGCTCCACCTGGACGTGGCGCATGACCTTCAGCCAGTCGCCCTGGTAGGCGCCGAGGAGCGCGTCGTGGATTCGGCGGCAGCAGTGGCACGGCTCGCCCTCGAGCAGGTGCTCGGCCAGCACGAAGTCGGGCTGTGCCTCGGGTGGGGCAGCCCCGGCCGCGCCCGCGCCCTCCCTGCCCGACGGCCGGCAGGCCTCCTCGAGGAGCTTCCGGCGCGCCGGCTTCGGGACGAGCAGGAGCGGGTGGTCCTTCATCGGACAGGACAGGCGCGCGTCGAGCGCGTCGCCGTCGAGGTGCGCGAAGGTGACGAGGTCGCCCTCCCCGCTCCGCGCGCCGCCGCCGAAGCCCAGCCCGCCGCCCTTCAGCGTCCGGTCGCTCGGGAAGACCCAGTGGAACCGGTAGAGCGCACCCTCCTTCTCGTGGGAGTAGTGCTCCATCGCCTTCAGGATCGCCCCGACGATGGACGACTTCGCCGAGCCGTTCGGCCCGTGGAGCAGGATAAGCCGGTCCACCCGGCCCGAGCGCACGAAGCCGCCGAGCGCGCGGTAGATGGCGGCCTGGACCTCCTCCTGGCCCGCCACCCGCTGCGCCCGGGCGCCCGGCTCGAACGGCAGATCGAAAGACGCCCAGCGCCGGACCCGGCCGACCGGGGTCTCGCGCTCCTCGGAGCCGTAGTGGTCGAACACGTCCCTGAGGTACTGGGCGGCGCCCCGGGCCTGTCGGCGGGGGTCGTCCAGGAAGACCTTCAGCCACTCCTCCATGGAGAGGATTCGACCGGTTCTCGACGAACGCGGCGCGGACCCCGCCGCCCACCGTGGAAAGCCACTTTCGTGCATCCATGGACGTCACCGCCGACCTCCGGGCGAAAGCGTCTCACGGGGCGGCCCGGCCGAGAAGGCACCCCCCCGGTTCCGAGTGCACGCCGCGGCCGCCCTCGTAGTACGCTGCCCGGATCCATGGCGTCGTCGCGCGAAACCATCATCGGAATCGACCTCGGCACCACGAACTCCTGCTGCGCGGTGGCGGAGGGCGACGGGCAGGTGAAGCTGATCCCCTACAAGGGCGGCGACTTCACCATCCCCTCCATCTTCGCCATCGACGACAAGGGCAACGAGCTCATCGGCCACGAGGCCAAGCGCCAGTGGCAGCTCAACCCCCGGAACACCCTGTACGCGACGAAGCGCCTCATCGGCCGCGCGCCGAAGGACGAGATCGTCGAGCACGTCCAGAAGACGGTGCAGTACCGGGTCCACCCGGGGACCGAGAACGACGTCGAGCTCGACTGCCACGGGCGCGCCTTCCACGTGCCGGAGATCTCGGCCCGCATCCTGAACAAGATCCGGGACGTCGCCTCCCAGCACCTCGGGTTCGCGGTCGAGCGGGCGGTCGTGACCGTCCCCGCCTACTTCAACGACCGCCAGCGTCAGGCGGTGAAGGAGGCCGGGCGGCTCGTCGGCCTCGAGGTGGTGCGGATCATCAACGAGCCCACCGCCGCCTCGCTCGCGTACGGCATCGGCCGCAAGCTCGACGAGCGCGTGCTCGTGTACGACCTCGGCGGCGGGACCTTCGACGTGTCGATCATCGAGATCCGCGACCGGGTCTTCGAGGTGAAGGCCACCGGCGGCGACATCTTCCTCGGCGGCATCGACTTCGACGCCGCGATGATCCAGCACGTCCTCGAGGACTTCAGGAAGAAGCACGGCATCGACCTGTCCGGCGACCCCGTCGCCATGCAGCGGATCAAGGACCTCGCGGAGCGGACCAAGATCGACCTGTCCGGCCGGACCGAGGCGCCCTTCTCGATCCCCTTCATCACGATGACGCCGCAGGGCCAGCCCCTGAACATGGACGTGAGGTTCGACCGCAAGCTCCTCGAGGCCCTGACGAACCACCTCGTGGAGCGGACGCTCAAGATCATGGGCGCGGTCATGGTCGACGCCGGCGTCACGGCGAAGGACATCGACGAGGTGATGCTGGTCGGCGGGCAGACGCGGATGCCGATCATCCAGGAGCGCCTCACGAGGTACTTCGGCAAGCCCCCGTCGAAGGGCGTGCACCCCGACGAGGCCGTCGCGATCGGCGCCGCGCTCTACGCGTGGTCGCTCCAGGAGAACTCGGACCTGAAGCTCCAGCTCCTCGACGTCATCCCCATGGCGATCGGGATCGAGCAGGCCGGCGGCGGGATGCACGTGGTCTTCCCGCGCAACGCCCCCATCCCGAACGCGAAGGCCATCGAGGGCACGAACTCCATCGACGGCCAGGACGCGCTCGTGCTGCGCATCTTCCAGGGCGACAGCCCGCACACGGCGCAGAACGAGCTCCTGGGCGAGTTCACGTTCAGCGGGGTGCGCCCCTCGCGCGCCGGCACCGTGCGCCTCGAGATCCTCTTCGAGGTCAACGTCGAGGGCATCCTCACCATGAGCGCCCGCGACCTCGACACCGGGCGCCAGATGAAGACGACGGTGAAGGTCGGCGGCGAATAGCTCCGGGGCGCGAAGCGCCCCGGAAGCCTTCTCATCCGCTAACGCCCGCGGTCGTGGCCGCGCCCGCCGCCTCCGCCGCCGGAGCTCCCGCGCGACTCGCCGCCGCCGCGGTTCGGCTGCGGGGCCGGCGCGGAGTGGCCGCCGCCGCGCTCACCGCCCGCGGGCGCCGCGCGGGGCGCCGAGGGTCCGGGAGGGCGTCGTCCAGCCGCCGTGCGACGGCGAGCGGCCGGACTCGTGGATGGGCTGCGGGAAGTCGCGCATCCGGGGCTGCGGCTGCGGCGCCTGCATGCGCGGCTGGGGCTGCGGGGCCGGCTGCATGCGGGGCCCCGGCTGCGGCGCGTGGCCGCCGCGCGAGCCGCGGTCGACGACGCCGCGATCGGCCGGCCGCGGAGGCGACCAGCCGCTGCCGCCGTCACGGACCGGCGACTGCGTCCACGGGCCGACGTCGCGGCTGCCGCGCGACGGCACCGGGCCGCGGTAGGCGTCCCGGCCCTCGCGCACGGGGCGGCCCGGCCGGTAGATCGAGACCTCGCCCGGCCGCGAGGCCGAGCCGGGCGTCGGCCCGGACACGACGCGCACCGGGCTCACCCGGCGGCCGGTGCGGTCCTCGACGAGGCGCGGCGAGGGGCCACCCCAGGCCGGCACCGGCGCGCCGCGGTTCGGCGTCGGCCCGGCGCGCGGGGCGTTGCGGGCCGGGGCCGGCGCCGTGCGGTAGAAGTAGTCGCGCGCGCGGTCGTGCGGGTAGGCGTACCGGTAGACGGGGTACGAGACGAACGCGTTGCACGGCATGAACGTCCAGTAGAAGTCGACGAACGGGTAGCTCGTCAGGTAGAGCGAGAAGCCCGGGGAGAGCGGCGACCAGCCGATCACGTCCCCGCTCGTCCGCCAGCTCACCCACGCGGGCGCCCACTGGTAGCCCGGCACCCAGACCCAGCCGTAGCTCGGCTCGAAGGACCAGCGGCCGTAGTGGTAGGTCGCCCAGCCGAAGGGCTCGTCGGAGACCCACAGCCAGCCTTCGTTGGTCCACTCCCAGCGGCCGTAGTAGTACGGGCGCCAACCGGCGGAGACCTGCGGCCGCCACACGCGGCCGTAGCTCGAGACCGTCACCCAGGAGCCGTACGGCTGCAGGCCCGAGTCGAAGCTCTGGTCGAGCGTCGCGGTCGGGGTGTTGTCGGCGTCGACCTGGACGTCGACCGGCTCGGAGCCGTCGTCGCTCCAGCCGTTCGAGTAGTCCTCCTCCCACTCGCGCTCCTGCGCCCGGCCGGCGAGCGGCAGGGCGAGCAGGGCGGCGACGGCGAGGCTCGAGGCGAGGCGGGTCTTCATGGCGTGTCTCCCGGGGCGTGCCTCGTGGAGACGGCACGGCACCCTCCCCTGTTCATAGCAAGGGGGATGCCGAAGCCAAGGCGTTCTGATCAGGGGAGATTTCTGGTGGGGGCGAGACGCGGCGCCGGCACACTGTGGCCTGGCTTCACCGGCGGGGCCCAGAAACGACCATGCCGTCGCTGGCGCGACGGCATGGTGCTGCATCGCGTGGCGACGGCGATGGGTCAGGCGCTCTTCTTCTCCTTCTCGAAGGAGAGCATGGGCGGCTCCTTGTTCAGGATGACGCCCTCGGTGATCTTGCACTCCTTCACGCCTTCCCGGTACGGCACGTCGTACATGATGTCGAGCATCGCCTGCTCGAGGATGGCGCGCAGGCCGCGGGCGCCGGACTTGCGCCGCATCGCCTCCCGGGCGGTGGCGCGGAGCGCCTCGCGCGTGAAGGAGAGCTTCACCTTCTCGAGCTCGAAGAGCTTCACGTACTGCTTCGTGAGCGCGTTCTTCGGGGTCGAGAGGATTGTGACGAGGTCCTCCTCGCCGAGGTCGGAGAGCGTCGCCACCATCGGCAGGCGCCCGACGAACTCGGGGATGAGGCCGAACTTCACGAGGTCGGACGGCTCCACCTTCGCGAGGAGCTCGCCCAGGCTGACCTCCTCCTTCCCCTCGATCTTCGCGCCGAAGCCGAGGCCCTTCACGCCGACGCGGCGCCGCACGAGCTGCTCGAGCCCGCAGAACGCGCCGCCGACGATGAAGAGGATGTTGGAGGTGTCGACCTGGATGTACTCCTGCTGGTTGTACTTCTTGCCGCCGCGCGGGGTGACGTTCGCGCGGGTGCCCTCGATGATTCTGAGGAGCGCCTGCTGCACGCCCTCGCCGCCGACGTCGCGGGTGGGGCTCGGCGAGTCGCCCTTGCGCGCGATCTTGTCGATCTCGTCGATGTAGACGATGCCGCGCGCCGCCTTCTCCACGTCGTAGTCGGCGTTGTGGAGCAGGTTCTGGATGATGTTCTCGACGTCCTCGCCGACGTAGCCGGCCTCGGTGAGGCTCGTGGCGTCGGCGATTGTGAAGGGGACGTTGAGGAACCGGGCGAGCGACTGGGCGAGCAGCGTCTTGCCCGAGCCGGTGGGCCCGATGAGGAGGATGTTCGACTTCTGCAGCTCGACGTCGTCGGGGCCCGGCGCGCGGGCGGCCTGGCCGGGGCGCTGGGTGCGCGCGGGCCGGCGCGAGTAGACGCGCTTGTAGTGGTTGTAGACCGCGACCGAGAGGACCTTCTTCGCGCGGTCCTGCCCGACCACGTAGTCGTCGAGGAAGCTCTTGATCTCCGCGGGCGTCGGCAGCGAGACCGCGGGGCGGCCCTCGTCGCGCTCCGACTCCTCCGCGATGATGTCGTTGCAGAGCTTGATGCACTCGTCGCAGATGTAGACCGTCGGCCCCGCGATGAGCTTGCGCACCTCGCGCTGGCCCTTGCCGCAGAACGAGCACGAGAGGTTACCGTGGTGGCTTTCTTTGCGGCTCACGCGTTGCGACCTCGACCGAAGCGGATCAGGCAGACTGACCGACGACACGGGATGCTACCACCAAACCCCACAGCCCCGGAATTCGAGGCGTCGCCCGGAATATAGCCAGGGCCCGGCTCCGCTGCTTCCCCTCGTCCTGCCGCCCGGGGTGGGGCCCCCTGGAGCTTCGCTCCCGGGGGGCGGGGCGCCGCCGGAGCGACCCGGAAACGCGCCGCGCCCGGCCTGGACGGACCACGGGTACCGGCGGGTGCCGCCCGGACGTGGGACGCCGCGGGGTTCCGCGAGCGCGTCTCAGCCGTCGTCGCCCGCCAGGGCCGCGAGCTCCCTCGCGAGCGCCGCGGCACGCTCCTTCAAGGACCGCGGCACCCCATCCTCGTCCGCGCAGGCCCCGGCGAGACGCCGCGCCGCGGCGGCCAGGCGCCCGAGCCGCTCGCCCTTCGCAGGGCGCGGTGGCGGCGGCGGCGGCCCGAGCTTCTCGGAGAGGCGCTTCCCGAGCGCGGCGGGCGTCATCGGCTGCTCGAGGACCTCCTCGCGCAGGTCCTTCCAGTCGGAGCCGCTGAGCCGCCCCGCCGCCTCGGCGCGCGAGAGCACCTCGACGACCTCGAACGCGGGCGCGCGGTGCTCCCCGTCCGGCCTCTCGCGCACGAGCGCCGGCTCGTGGCGCTCGAGGAACCCGAAGCTCGCGGTCAGCTTCTCGGCGGTCTGGCGGCGGATGAAGAGCTCCTTCGCGCAGTACTGCTCGAAGCTCGCGTGGCCCCACTCCCGCCAGACGCCCCGGCGCTTCACCTCGGAGAGGAGCCGCCCGAACTCGACCCACGCGGCCTTGAAGCCCCTCGCCCCTTCGAGCGCGCGGCGCCGGAGCGAGCCCTCCGGGAGCTGCTCCGCGCGGGTGGCGAGCTTCTCGGCGGTGCCGGTCACCCGCCCACCCCGAAGGCGAGCTGCACGGTCGGGCGCTGCCCGGGGAACGGGTCGAACCTCCAGCCCGCGAGCGCCTTCTGCACGCAGTCCCTGAGCGGCCCGGTGCGGAAGCGCGGCTCGTCGATCCAGAGCGCGGCGATCCGGCCGTCGTTACCGATGGTGAACTCGAGCGGCACCTGGCCACGGTACTCCGGATCGCGGGCGGCCTGCTCCCGGAAGCACGGCACGAGCGTGCGCTGCTGGCGCGCGACCCCTGCCTGGATTGCGGAGGCGTCGAAGCGGGCCTCGAGCACGAGGTCCTCGCCCTGGGCCGTGCCCGCCGCCGGGCGGCCGGCGGGCGGACGGGCCGTGGCGCCGGCGTCCGCGCCCTGGGACGGCCGGTCCCGGCGCGCGGCCCGGGCGCCGGGCTGGGCGCCGTTCACCGGGAGGGGCTCGAGCGCGACCTCGACCTCGTCGCCGGCGGCCGCCGCGCGCCGCGAGACGCCGACCCTCGCGGCCGACACGATCCGGAGGCCTTCCCCGAAGTCCTCGAGGAGCGCCGAGCCCGTGCTCGGCCGCGTCACGACCCACGCGCCGACCCCGGCGCCCGCGACCGCCACGAGCCCGACCGCGCCCAGCACCGCCAGGCGGAGCCGCCCGCGGCGCTCCGCGAGCGCGCGGGCGCTCGTGATCTCCCGCTCGATTCCTCGAGCTTCTTCCGGGCCTTCTTCGCGTGGACGACGAACGCGGGCACCTCCGAGACGAGCGCCCAGCGCTCCCCGTCGTCCTTCGAGACCGGGGTGCCGGCGTCGAGCTCGCCGGCGTAGAGGAGCTCGGCGACGCGGCGGCCGTCCACGGGGCCGTAGACCTCCCCGCCCTTGCGGAAGAGCCGACTCGCCGCCGGCGAGCTTCGGGTCGTCGAGATCGGCGTCGTTTCCTGGAGCCATGAGGTCGGGAGGCGTGCGAGCCTAGCAGACGTGGAACGGCGCTTCTACGCTCTCCGGCTCCTCTACGATGGCGGCCGGTTCCGCGGGTTCCAGCACCAGCCCGGGCTCCCCACGGTGCAGGACGCGGTCGAGGCCGCCCTCGCGACCGCGGGGGTGCGGGCCCCGCTCGCCGTGGCGGGCCGCACCGACGCGGGGGTGCACGCGCTGGGACAGGTCGTGAGCTTCGCCGCCCGCGCCGGCCTCGAGCCCGGCGCCCTGCGGGCCGCGCTGAACGCCGCCCTGCCCGAGGGCATCCTCTGCCTCGACGCCTGGCGTGCCCCGGACGGCTTCCACGCGCGCGCGTCGGCCACCTCGCGGACCTACGTGTACCTCGTGGGCGCACCCGTCCCGGAGCCGCTCCGTCCGTACGCGTGGAGCCTCCCCGATCCGCGCGCCTTCCCGGGCGTCGACCGCGCGCCGGATCCCGCGCGCATCCGGGCGGCGCTCGCGCACGCCGTCGGCACGCACGACTTCACGGGCTTCGCCCGGCCGGGCGAGCAGAAGGGCACGGTGCGGACGGTGACCCGGGCGGACGTACTCACCGCGGACTGGGCGCCGCTCCACGCCCTCGTCTTCGAGGGGCGCGGCTTCCTGCGCGCGATGATCAGGCACCTCGTGGGGACCGCGGTCGCGGCGGGCGTCGGCGTCCTCGAGCCCGACGCCCTCGCGGAGCTCCTCCGCGCCCGGGCGCGCTACCGCGGGGTGCGCGCTCCGGGCTGGGGGCTCACGCTGGCCGGGGTGACGTACCCGGCCGGACGGGGACCGGAGGGACGGGAAGGCCGATGAACCCGCCCGCCCCGCGCGGCAGCGCCAGGCGCGCGAGGCGGATGCGCGCGAGGGCGATCCGGGGCGGCACCGGAGGCGCCGGCGCCTTCCGGGAGACCGACGAGGTCACATCGACTCCCGGCCGTCCGGCAGGTGCCCGTACTTGGCGAGCAGGTCGGCGACCGCCTCGCGGAGGTAGTCCGACTGGCGGACCCGGGTCTTGCGGGCGAGCGTCCGGAGCTGGGTCGCGAGCGCCGGCGGCAGGCGGACGAGCATCGGCTCGAGCCGGTGGGACGGGTTCAGGTCGGCGGGGGCGGCGGTGGTCTCGGACATCTGGAAAGGTGAGGTCATGTAGGCTCCGGATGACATGTGGTTACGTTTGCCTACACGCTACCACCCGGAAGCGAACACTCAAGAAAACGGCCGAAATCGGACGGAACCGACCGACACAACTCAGGGTTTTGATTGCCGGGCACCCCGGGAGCCCCATCAGGGACGCCGCCTCAGAACCTGAGCTGGGCTCCGCCCGCCAGGCCCACGCTGGTCACCCGGGCCTCTCCGAAGCCGGTCGCGACCATCGCCCCGAGGAACAGCCCCGCCGAGCGCGACGGGTCGTACTGCACGCCGAGGCCGAGGAGCGGGCCGGCGGCGAGCCGCGAGGCCACCGGGGCGAGGATGCCGGCGTCGAGGAAGGTCTTCAGCTCCTCGGTCCCGAAGTAGGCCCGGTAGCGCACGTCGAGCGCGAGCCTGAGGTGGACGCGGAGGGGGTCGGGCCGGGGCAGCGTCGCGCGCAGGCCCACCACGAGCTCGTTCCCCTCCCCCGCGAGATCGAGCCCCCAGCCGAGGCGGAGCGCCGGCCCCGCGGCGGAGCCCGAGGCCCGCCGCGGTGGGGCGACCACGTCGTTCGCCCACTGGAGCTCGAGCGTCGGCCCCTGCTGGTCCCGGTGATCGAAGCGCGGCTCGAGCGCGGCGGTCCGGCCCGCCGCGAGCGCCGCCGCGAGCGCGAGGCCCGCCGCGGCGGTCGAGCCGGCGCGGGGCCTCACGGCGCGACCACGGGGAGCGCGACGCCGGCGAGCGCGTTCATGCGGCCCGACCGGAAGGGCTCGAGGTCGAGCACGGCGAGCTTGAAGCCGGCCCCCTTCACCGCGGCCACGAGCTCCCCGCGACGCCGGAAGCCCTCCTCGAGCTCGGCCTCGCCGAGCTCCACGCGTCCGAGGTCGCCGTGGTAGCGGACCCTCAGATCGTGGAAGCCCATCCCGCGCAGAGCCGCCTCGGCCGCCTCGACGCGGGCGAGCCGCTCGGGGGTGACCTCGGTGCCGTACGGGATGCGGGAGGCGAGGCAGGCCATCTGCGGCTTGTCCCAGGTCGGCAGGCCCAGGGCGGCGCTCCAGGCCCGCACCTCGAGCTTCGTGAGCCCCGCCTCGGAGAGCGGCGAGCGCACGCCGTGCTCGAGCCCGGCGCGCCGACCCGGGCGGTGGTCGCGGTGATCGTCGGCGTTGAAGCCGTCGAGGATCGCGGCGAGGCCCTCCTCGCGGGCCACCCCCTCGCAGAGCCGGTAGAGCTCGTCCTTGCAGAAGTAGCAGCGGTCGACCGGGTTCGCGCGGTAGCGGGGGTCGTCGCCCTCGCGGCTCGTGCGCTCGAGGTGGCGCACGCCGAGGCGGGCGGCGAGCCGGCGGGCCTCCTCGCGCTCCGCGGCGGGGACGGAGGGCGAGTGGGCGGTCAGGGCCACGGCGCGGTCCCCGAGCACCTCCCGGGCGACCGCGAGCACGAAGGTCGAGTCGACGCCGCCGGAGAAGGCGACGAGCGCGCCGTCCAGGCCCGCCAGCGCGGACCGCATGCGCGCGAGGCGGTCCGCCGAGCCGCGGCGCACCGCCTCGAGATCTTCGGGGCCTGCCGTCATGGCCGTGATCTACCCGCCCGCGGGACGGGACGCCAGGGGCACCGGGGAGCGGCCTCCGGCGCTCAGCGGCGCTTGCCCTTCGCGGGCTTCGCGGGCTTCTTCGCCGCGGCCTTCTTCGCGCCCTTCGTCGCGGGCTTCGCGCCGGCGCCCTTCGCGCCCGGCTTCGCCGCGGCGGGCTTGCCGCGCTTCGGGCGGAGCCCGCCGGTCAGCCGGCCGAACTCGGTCGGGCCGATGAGCCGCGCGTCCACGAGCGCCTGGAAGACGCGCTGGGCGCCCTCCTCCGGCGACACCTGGTCGGAGCGGACGACGACCTCCGGGTGCCCGGGCGGCTCGTAGGGGATGTCCACGCCCGGCACCTGGGTGATCTCCGCGGCGAGGGCGCGGCGGTAGAGCCCCTCGGGATCGCGCTTCTGGAGCGCCTCCATCTCGCAGTCGACGAACACCTCGCAGAACCGGCGCGCCTCGCGGCGCAGCCCGTCGCGCGCGTCGCGGTAGGGCGAGAGCGCGGCGCAGACCGCCACGCCGCCCAGCTTCGCGACCGCCTTCGCCACGACGCCGATGCGGGCGACCGCCTTCGCGTGGTCGTCCTTCGACATCCCGAGCCCCTCGACGAGGACCGACGCGGCGCCGTCCTCGTCGAGCAGCTCCACCTCGTGGCCCGCGGCCAGGAGCCGCTTCGCGAGCAGCGCGGCGAGCGTGCTCTTGCCCGCGCGCTTCATCCCGGTGAGCCAGATCACGAACCCGCTGCCCCGCTGCAGCTCCATTCCGTCCTCCCGGTGCCCGACGTCGGCCGCGGAGTATAACCGGGAGTCGCCGGATCTCCAAGGCGGAGTCGCTGCGATCCTGGCGTGATTCCGACGGAATCGCCCCGGACGCCGCCTGGGTCGACACGGACCCGCTTCTCTGACCGTCAACGCGCGGCTTCACGCGCCGGCAACGCGCGCCCGGGCCGCGCGGGCGCGGTCAGGCGGGGGGAGCGCTCGCCCCGCCGCCGCAGGCACAGCCGGCCACCCGGACGGTCGGCCGGACGTGCGGGACGCCGCGGACGAGGTCGATCCGGCGCCCGACCGCCTGGGGGGGATCGGCGAGCATGAGGAGGAGCTCGGTCGCCGCGAGCGCCGACAGGGCCGCGATGCCGGCCTGGGCCGGCCGCCCGACCCCGGAGACCGACCGGCCGCAGGTGAAGCAGGGCTGGCCGGGCGGGATGGAGACCACGGCGCCGCCCTCGGCGTCGGGCTCCACGACCACGTGCGGGATGCCGGCCTTGCGCGCGACGTCCCCTGCCCCGATGCCCATCGGGACCGAGGACGCGAACACGATCGCCGCGGTCGGCACGCCGCCGACCGGCTTCTTCTCGATGGCGGTCTGGAGCGAGAGGCGGCCGAGGGCCTCCACCGCGGCCTCGACCCGCGAGCGGCCGACGTCCCCGGGCCCGAAGAGCCACCCCACCCGGTCCGACGGCCCGACCTGCTCGTCGTCGTCGAGCCAGATCCGCCCGACGCCCGCCTGCACGAGGGCGACCAGCCCGGCGGCGGCGGTGGCGTCGGCGTTCACCACCCAGACCCGCGCCTGCAGCAGCCGCTCCTGGACCGCCTCGCCGAAGCCGGGCACGAGGAGCTGGCGCGCGTACCGCGCCACCTGGAGATCGTTCAGGGCCACGTGATGCCTCCCGGCTGCGGGCGCTCCGCCGCCGCCTTCTCGATGACGACCTCGAACGTCGCCCCGCCGCCGAGCGCCGCGCGGGAGACCACCCGGTGGCCCTCCTCCTCGGCGCTCCGCGGCACGCTGTCGGCGGGCTCGCCGCGGGCGAGCAGCACCGCGAGCCGGTCGCCCGGCCCGAGCCGGTCGAGCGCGATGCGGGTCTTCACCCAGGTCATCGGGCAGGCGAAGCCGGTGAGGTCGAGCGCCGCGCTCACGCCGCGGTCCCCCCGGCGGTCGCCGCCTTCGGCGCGAGCGCCGCCGGCGAGCAGCCGGGGCAGTCCTGCCGGCGCCGAACGAGCACGAGCCGCCCGCGCGCGCTCCTCGCCTCGTAGGTCAGGAGCCGCCCCTCGTACGCGCCCCGCTCGCCCTCGAGCAGGCGGATCGCCTCGGCGGCCATCAGGTTCCCGGCCGCCTGGGCGAGGGCCCCGAGCACGCCGGCGTCGGCGCACGCCGGGACCGCACCGTCCGGCGGCGGCCCCTCGAACAGGCAGCGGAGGCAGCCGCCCAGGCCCGCGGGCGCGATGGTGAGGATCTGGAAGGTGGTGCGGAGCACGCCGCCGTGGATGAGGGGCTTCTTCACCCGCATCGCCGCGTCGGAGAGCGCGAACTTCGAGGCGAAGTTGTCGGTGCCGTCGAGGGCGAGGTCCGCCGCGCCGAGGTACCGCTCGGCGTTGCCCGCGGTGATGCGGTCGTCGACCGCGTCCACCGCGAGCTCGGGGAAGAGCCGGCGCAGGGTCGCCGCGGCCGCGTCCGCCTTGCGCGCGCCGACGTCGGCCTCGCCGAACAGCGGCTGCCGCGCGAGGTTGGTCGTGTCGACCGCGTCGGAGTCCACCACCACGAGCCGGCCGATGCCGGCCGCCGCGAGCGTGAGCAGCGCCGGGCCACCGAGCCCACCCGCGCCGACCACGAGCGCCGTCTTTCCGGAGAGCGCCATCGTCCGCCGCCTATAGCCCGCCCCCGGAGCGCGGGCAAGGTCAGAAGGTCGCCACGCGGCCGTGACGGGCCCAGGCCCAGAGCGACGGGAGCGACGCGAGCCGGTCGACCTTCCCGCGCACGGCCTCCGGATCGAGCCCGGCGAGCCGGACCGCGGTCTCGCAGGCCACCACCTCCAGCCCGAGCGCCCGGCCGTCCTCGAGCGCCGCGCCGAGGTCGCCCACCTTCGCGGCGGCCGCCGAGGGCGGGGCGCCCTCGTCGAGCCGGCCCTCCACGAGCCGCCGCAGGGGGTCGAAGAAGAGCGCGAGCACCACCCGGTCGCCGAGCGAGGCCGCCGTGACAGCGACCGTGACCGCCTGGTAGCGGTCCTCCCAGCTCGCGCCGTGGGCGAGCACGAGGAGCGGGGTCCCCCGGTCCGTCACTTCCTGCTCCCGAACATGCGGCCGAGGATGCCCGGCTTCACGTGATCCTTGCGGGCGGTCGGATCGAGGGGCCGGGCCCCCGGGGGCGCCCCGGGCGCCCGCTCGAGGCCGAGCTTCGCGCGCAGCGACTCGGGCGTGTCGAGCGTCGCGAAGCGGACCTCGGTGGCCCGCCCGGTGCCGTGCTCGCGCGCGTGGACCGAGAGGATGCCCTCCTGCCCGAGCGCGAACTCCACCGCGACCCGGACCGCGCCCTTCTGCGCGGCGGGGAGCCCGGCGACGCGCGCGGTGCCGAGGTACTCGCAGTCCTCCACCCGCGGCGCGTCGCCCTGGAAGACGTGCAGCTCGAGCTCGGTCTGGCCGTCGTGCGTCGTGTGGAGCTCGTGCACCTTCGAGGCCGGGAGGCGGGTGTTGCGCGGCAGCACCGGCACCATCCGGCCGCCGGGCAGCCCCACCCCGATGCCGATCGCGAGCGCGTCGATGAGCACGACCGAGTCGATCCGGCTCTCCGAGTCGCCGAGCAGCGCCGCGCCGATCGCGACCGCCTCGTCCGGGTGGACGCCCTTCGACGGGTCGCGCCCGAGCTCCTCCTTGATCCGGCGCCAGACGAGCGGCATGCGGCTCTGGCCCCCCACGAGCAGCACCTCCTGCACGTCGCCGGGCCCGAGCCCCTTCGCGGTGAGCACCTCGCGGCACACGTCGAGCGTGCGCTGCACGAGCTTCGCGGTGAGCCCCTCGAGCTCGGAGCGCGTCACCTCGACCGAGAGGTCGATGGCCTTCCCCGCGGGGGACGTCATCAGGAACGGCACGCGCGCGAGCGCCTTCTCGCGCGCGGAGAGCGCCACCTTCGTCTCCTCGGCCGCGTCGCGGAGCCGCTGCCAGACCACCCGGTCGTCGGGCGGCGGCGCCCCGTAGGCCTGCATGAACCGCCACACCAGGTGATCGACGAGCTGGGCGTCGAAGTCCACCCCGCCGAGGAACGTGTCGCCGCCGCTCGAGACCACCTCGTACACGTCCCCGGAGATCTCGAGGACGGAGGCGTCGAAGGTGCCGCCGCCGAGGTCGTACACGAGCACGCGGCGATCGAGCCCCCTGCCCGCGCCGAACGCGAGCGCCGCCGCCGTCGGCTCGTTCACGAGCCGCTCGACGTGCAGCCCGGCGAGCTGGCCCGCCTCCCGCACCGCCTGGCGCTGGTGGTCGTTGTAGTGGGCGGGCACCGTGACGACGGCGCGCTCCACGAGCTGCCCGAGGGCCTGCGAGGCGACCTCCCGCATCTCCTGGAGCACGAGGGCGGCGACCTGGGCGAGCGAGAAGTCCCGGCCGGCGAAGCGGACCGCCGCCGCGCCGCCCGGCCCGGGGACGATCTCGTAGTGGAAGCGGTCCTTGCACGCCTGGACGGTGGGCGAGGCGTACGGGCGGCCGACGAGCCGCTTCGAGCCGTACACGGTGTTCCGCGGGTTGACGATCATCTGCGCCTTCGCGGGGTGCCCGACGAGCAGCCGCCCCTCGGCGTCGTAGGCCACCACCGAGGGGAGCGTGCGGTGGCCCTCCCGGGAGGCGAGCACCTGCGGCTTGCCGTTCACCATCGCCGCGACGCAGGAGTTGGTGGTGCCGAGGTCGATGCCGACCACCGGCCCCTTCGGCCTCCTCGGCCGCGGCGCGGCCTGCGGCGCGGGCGGCGCCTCCGCGCGCGGCGCCGGGGGCGGCTCGTCCGACGCGGCCGCGTCGCCGCCCCGCCCCACGACCGCGTCGACGAGGGCCTGCGACCCGGGCGAGAGCGCGAGGAACTTCACGCCCATCCCGGGCTCCTGCGCGGGCTCGCCCGGCGCGGACGGCGCGGTCGTCCAGCGGACGACCCCGCGGCCGTGGATCACCGGCTCGCCGGACGCGAGGGTGATCTCGAGGAGCACCTCGGTCCCGGGCGCGCACGGCTCGAGCGTCCGGATGAACACGCCGCCGCGCGAGATGTTGACCGCCCAGCGCTCGACGAAGTCGGCGACCGAGCCGTAGGCCAGCCGCAGCCGGAGCTCGACGGGCACACGGGGATCGCCGCGCTTCTCCGCCGACATGACCGCCGATGCTACCCCCCGATGGGAAGGCCCGCAAAGCCCGGCCCGGGGTCCTCCCCACGCGACCTTCGTGACCGTGCCCGGCGGGGCCCCGGTGCGGTATATCCCCGCTGCGCGCAGGTGCGTACCCGGCCTCGGGCCGGGCGCGGTCGCGCGACCACGGACGAACGACATGCTCGGCCACGCGCCGAGGAGGACACCCGGTGAACACCCCGCGCAAGATCGACCCCGCGAACGGCCGCCTCGCCATCCTGATCCCCGGCATCGGCGCCGTCTCCACCACCCTCATCGCCGGCGTGGAGGCCGTGAAGCGCGGCCTCGCGAAGCCGATCGGCTCGCTCACCCAGATGGCCACCATCCGCCTCGGCAAGCGCACCGAGAACCGCACCCCGCTCATCAAGGACTTCGTCCCGCTCGCGAAGCTCGAGGACATCGTCTTCGGCGGCTGGGACGTCTTCCCCGACGACGCCTTCGAGGTCGCGAAGCACGCCCGGGTGCTCGAGGCGGACCTCGTGGACCAGCTCGAGGCCCCGCTCCGCGCGGTGAAGCCCATGTCGGCCGTGTTCGATCGCGAGTACGTGAAGCGGCTCGACGGGCCGAACGTGAAGAAGGGCGCGACGAAGCGCGACCTCGGCGAGGCGCTGCGCGCCGACATCCGCGACTTCATGAAGAAGAACGGCTGCACCCGCGCGGTGATGCTCTGGTGCGCCTCGACCGAGATCTACCTCGAGCCGGGGAAGCCCGAGTACGCCACCCTCGACGCCTTCGAGAAGGCCATGGCCGCGAACTCCCCGGCCATCGCCCCGTCGATGATCTACGCCTGGGCCGCGCTCATGGAGGGCGTGCCGTTCGGCAACGGCGCGCCGAACCTCTCGGTCGACTTCCCGGCCATGCAGGAGCTCGCGAGGAAGAAGGGCATGCCGATCGCCGGCAAGGACTTCAAGACCGGCCAGACGCTGATGAAGACCACCCTCGCCCCGATGCTGAAGGCCCGCATGCTCGGCCTCGAGGGCTGGTTCTCGACCAACATCCTCGGCAACCGCGACGGCGAGGTGCTCGACGACCCGCAGAGCTTCAAGACGAAGGAGGTCTCGAAGCTCTCCGTCCTCGAGCACATCCTGCAGCCGAAGATGTACCCCGACCTCTACGGACACTTCGACCACAAGGTGCAGATCAACTACTACCGGCCCCGCGGCGACAACAAGGAGGGCTGGGACGCGATCGACATCATCGGGTGGCTCGGGTACCCGATGCAGATCAAGGTCGACTTCCTCTGCCGGGACTCGATCCTCGCGGCGCCGGTCGCCCTCGACATCGCGCTGTTCCTCGACCTCGCGCAGCGCGCGGGGATGAGCGGCATCCAGGAGTGGATCAGCTTCTACTTCAAGAGCCCGATGCACGCCGAGGGCCTGTACCCGGAGCACGACCTCTTCATCCAGCTCACGAAGCTCAAGAACACGCTCAGGCACATGGCCGGCGAGGAGCTGATCACCCACCTCGGCCTCGACTACTACGAGAGCTGACCTTAGCTACGGGGAGGAGGAGGCCACCATGCCCTACGTCGTCACCGAGCCGTGCATCAAGTGCAAGTACACCGACTGCGTCGAGGTCTGCCCCGTCGACTGCTTCTACGAGGGGCCGAACTTCCTCGTGATCCACCCCGACGAGTGCATCGACTGCGGGGCCTGTGAGCCCGCCTGCCCGACGAGCGCGATCTTCCCGGAGGAGAGCGTCCCCGGGAAGTGGGCGGAGTACGTGGGGCTCAACGCCGACCTCTCGAAGAAGTGGCCGAACCTCTCCGAGAAGAAGGACGCCCTCCCCGACGCCGACCGCTGGAAGACCGTGGAGGGCAAGCGGAAGGATTCTCGAGGGGGCCTGAGACCCGGCACCCGGGACGCTTCGCGTGCTTGCGTGCGCGGAGGTCCTTTGCTAGAAAGCGACCCTCCTCGACGGGGCGGCGCATCGCCCCGGGCAGCAAAGGCCCAGGTGGTGGAACTGGTAGACACACCATCTTGAGGGGGTGGCGCCGTAAGGCGTGCGAGTTCGAATCTCGCCCTGGGCATGTACGAAGGGGATTTGGCGCAAGCCGGATCCCCTTCGCCGTTTCTGGCGCCCGCCCGGAGCACCTGCGTCGGCGCCAGGCCCGCCCCCGCCCCGAGGCCTCCTCGACGCTCCCGTACGCACGTCCCCGCACCCCCGGGGACGCCTTCGGCCTCCGCGAACACGAAAACCCCGCCGGCCAGGTGGCCAGCGGGGTCGGTGAGGCGTCGAACGCGGGCGCGCTACTTCGCGGGCGCCGGGGTCGGCGCCGGCGCGCTCTCGACCGGCTGCGAGGCGTTCGGCGCGGGCGCAGGCGCCGCGGGCGCGGCCGGGGCAGGCTCCGCCGGGGCCGCGGGCGCGTGCTTGTCCATCAGCGACCGCGAGTGCGACGCGTTGTACGCGAGCGTCAGCGACGTGAGCATGAAGATCGCCGCCATGACGGAGGTGACCTTCCCGAGCAGCGTCTGGGCCCCGCGGCCGCCGAAGACGGTCTGCGAGCCCGCGCCGCCGAAGGCGCCGGCCATGCCGCCGCCCTTACCGGCCTGGAGCAGGATCACGAGGATGAGGAAGATGCAGACGACGACGTGGACGACGGTGACGAGCGTGATCAACGGAGTGCACCCTTCACGATGGCGACGAAATCTGCGGCCTTGAGGCTCGCGCCCCCGACGAGCGCGCCATCCACGTCGGGCTGGGACATGAGCTCGGCGGCGTTCTCTGGCTTCACCGAGCCGCCGTACTGTATGCGAATCGAGTCCGCCACGTCACCCCCGAGCTCGCGGAGGAGCGCCCGGATGGCCGCGTGGACCTCCTGGGCCTGGGCCGTGGTGGCCGTCTTGCCGGTGCCGATGGCCCACACGGGCTCGTAGGCGAGCGTCAGGGACGCGAGCGCCTCCCGCGGGAGGCCTGCGAGGCCCAGGCGGACCTGGCGGTCGACCACGGCCAGGGTTTTCCCGCCCTCGCGCTCGGCCAGCGACTCGCCGACGCACACGATGGGCTTCACGCCCACCTGGAGCAGCGCGCGGACCTTCTTCGCCACGGTCTCGTCGGTCTCGCCGAAGAACTGGCGCCGCTCGCTGTGGCCCACGATGCCGTGGTGGCAGCCCACCTCGGCGAGCATGGGGGCCGAGATCTCGCCCGTGAACGCGCCCTGGGGCTCCCAGTGGACGTTCTGCCCGGCGACCTCGACCTTCGAGCCCTTCAGCGCCTGCGCCACCGCGTGGAGGGCGGTGTAGGTGGGCGCGACGGCGACCTGGACCTTCCCGGCCGTGTCGCCGAGGCCGTCCCGGACGGACGTGGCGAGCGCCACCGCCTCGGCGACGGTCCGGTGCATCTTCCAGTTGCCGCAGACGAACTTCGTGCGAGCCATGGACTCCCCCTACTGCTCCAGCACCTGGATGCCGGGGAGCACCTTGCCCTCGATGAACTCGAGGCTGGCGCCGCCGCCGGTGGACACGTGCTTCATCTTCGCGACGAGCCCCGCCTCCTCGACCGCCGCGGCCGAGTCGCCGCCGCCGACGACGGTGACGGCCGGGCTCTCCGCCATCGCCTTCGCGACGCCGAACGTGCCCTCCGCCCAGGGCTTCTGCTCGAACAGGCCCATGGGGCCGTTCCAGAAGACCGTCTTCGCCGCGAGGATCCGCTGCCGGTAGGCGTCGAGCGTCTTCGGCCCGATGTCGAGCCCCATGAGGCCGTCCGGGATCGGGCGGTCGTTCACCACCACGCGCTCCGCCGTCTCCTTCGGCTCGGCGCCGCAGACGTGGTCGACCGGGAGGAGCAGGTCGACCTTCCGCGCCGCGGCGCGCTCGAGGATCTGCCGCGCGAGCTCGAGCTTGTCCTGCTCGACGAGGCTCTTGCCGACCTTCACGCCCTGCGCGGCGAGGAAGGTGTAGGCCATCGCGCCGCCGATGCAGACCGCGTCGGCCTTCGCGAGGAGGTTGTCGAGCACCTTGATCTTGTCGGAGACCTTCGCGCCGCCGACGATCGCGACGAACGGGCGGGCCGGGTTGCCGAGCGCCTTGCCGAGGTACTCGACCTCCTTCTGGATGAGAAAGCCGGCGGCCTTCTCCTTCACGAAGGCGGCCATGCCGGCGGTCGAGGCGTGGGCGCGGTGGGCCGTGCCGAACGCGTCGTTCACCCAGACGTCCGCGAGCGAGGCGAGCTCGCGCGCGAAGGCCTCGTCGTTCGCCTCCTCCTCCTTGTGGAAGCGGAGGTTCTCGAGGAGGAGCACCTGCCCGTCCCGGAGGTCCTTCACGAGCTTCTTGACCCCGTCGCCGACGCAGTCGTCGGCCAGGATCACGTCCTCGGAGAGGAGCTCGGAGAGGCGCTCCGCCGCGGGCTCGAGCGTGAACTTCTCCTTGTCCTCGGGCTTCCCCTTCGGGCGGCCGAGGTGAGAGGCGAGGATGACCTTCGCCTTCTTCTGGAGCGCGAGCTGGATGGTCGGCAACGCCGCGCGGATGCGGGCGTCGTCGGTCACCTTGCCGGCCGCGTCGAGCGGCACGTTGAAGTCCACGCGGATGAAGACCCGCTTGCCCCCGAGGTCGAGGGCGTCGAGCGTGCGGAGCGCCATGTCCGGTTCCCGTCCTGCCTGGTGAGGCGGCTGCCTACTTGAGGAGGTACTTCGCCACGTCGACCATGCGGTTCGAGAAGCCCCACTCGTTGTCGTACCAGCTGAAGACCTTCGCGAAGTTGCCGTCGATGACGAAGGTGCTGGTGGCGTCGAAGATCGAGGAGTGCGGGTTGCCGTTGTAGTCGACCGAGACGGTGGGCTCGTCGGAGTACTGGAGCACGCCCTTCAGCGCGCCCTCGGCGGCCTTCTTGAACGCCGCGTTGATCTCCTCGGCGGTGGCGGCCTTCTCGAGCTCGACCGTCAGGTCCACGAGGGAGACGTTCGGCGTCGGGACGCGGACCGAGGTGCCGTGGAGCTTGCCCTTGAGCTGCGGGATGACCTCGGCGACGGCCTTCGCGGCGCCGGTGGTCGACGGGATCATCGACAGGGCGGCGGCGCGGGCGCGGCGCAGGTCCTTGTGCGGCAGGTCGAGGAGGTTCTGGTCGTTCGTGTACGAGTGGATCGTCGTCATCAGGCCGCGCTTGATGCCGAACGTCTCGAGCAGGACCTTCGCGAGCGGCGTCAGGCAGTTCGTCGTGCAGGACGCGTTCGAGATGATCTTGTGCTTCGCCTTGTCGAGCTGGGTGTGGTTGATGCCGTAGGCGACCGTGATGTCCGGGCCCTTCGCGGGGGCGGAGATGAGCACGGTGGGCGCGCCGGCCTTGAGGTGGCCCTCGGCCTTCTCCCGCTCGGTGAAGAGGCCCGTGCACTCGAGCACGAGGTCGACCTTGTTGGCGGCGTGGGGCAGGTCGGCCGGCGACTTGATGGCCGTGACCTGGATCTCCTTGCCGTTGACGACGATGCCCTTCTCGGTGGCCTTCACCTCGGCGTCGAGGACGCCGTGCACGGAGTCGTACTTGAGGAGGTGGGCGAGGGTCTTCGTGTCGGTGAGAATCGTTGATGGAGACGACGTCGAGGTTCTCCTTCCTCTCCACCGCCGCCCGGACGATGCACCGGCCGATGCGGCCGAAACCATTGATCGCGATCCTCGCCATCTCTTCCTCCGCTTTCGTGTGGGTTCGTAAAGCCGAAACGCGGCGTGAAGCTACGCTCGGAGGGAGGGACCGTCAACGGAAACGAGGACGCACCGGGCCCTGAAAACACGAACGGCGCCGGTGGTTTCCGGCGCCGTCAGGCGTCGCGCACCCGTGGCGCGCGGAGGAGGGACCCGGGGCGCTAGAGCGTCGCCTGGCGCGAGGGCTGGGAGTCCACCGAAGGAGGGATCGCCACGTCGGCCTCGGCCGCGCGGATGTCCTGCGTGACGAGCTCGATGAGCTCGGTCGAGAGGCTCAGGATCTGCTGCGTCGAGTAGCCGTTGCCGCGCAGCTCCTTGAAGAGCGACTTGGCGAGGATCTTCGTTCCCTTGGCGTCGAGGATGCCGGGCACCATTTGGATTCTCCATTGAGCCCGTTGCGAACGGCTGCAAGAGGGGCTACGAACCGCACTTGAATCGGTGCCCCTCCCTTGAGCAAGGGGCAGGCCACCGCGACCGATTTCTCGATTTGCTCGTGATTCCAGGCCCTTGTCCCTTTCAGGGGCCACGTACGCGTACATCCCCGCTGCGTAGATCTCTTCGCAGCTGCCGCCCGAATCCGAGCCCCCCGCGAAGCACCGTTCGCGCCCCGAGGCCCCCATTGCGTTACCGCGTGCAGAACGTCCCTCTCTGGCTCGACGAGGACGAGTCTCGTCTGGTCGAGCGGGCCGCCGAACGCCTCGGGGTCGCCCGCGAGGCCCTGAGGGACGTCGCGGTCGTGCGGCGGTCGCTCGACGCCCGGAAGAAGGGGCACGTCCGCTGGCTCGTGAACCTCGAGGTGACGCTCGAGGGCGAGCTCCGTGGCGCCCCCACGGACGTCTCCCCCGCCCCGGCCCCGGAGCCTGCGCCTGGCCGCGTGCGAGCCCCCGCCGCCCGGCCGGTCATCCTGGGCGCCGGACCGGCGGGGCTCTTCGCCGCCTGGGCGCTCCTCGAGCGCGGCGTCGCGTCGGTGGTGGTCGATCGCGGGCGGAAGGTCGGCCCCCGCCGGCGGGACGTCGCGAAGCTGATGCGCTCCGGCGAGCTCGACCCCGAGTCGAACATGAGCTTCGGCGAGGGCGGCGCCGGCGCGTACACCGACGGCAAGCTCGGCACCCGGATCCACCACCCCGCCGTCAAGAAGGTCGTGGAGCTCTTCGCCCGCTTCGGCGGCGTCGCGCGCATCCTCTCCGAGGGGAAGCCGCACGTCGGCTCGGACCTCCTCCCCGGCGCGATCTCGGCGATGGTCGAGGAGCTCGAGAAGGGCGGCTGCACGTTCGTCTGGGAGGCGCGCGCCGTCGACCTCGAGCTCCGGCCGGACGCGACCGGGGCCTCCCGCTTCGCGGGCCTCCGGCTCGCCGACGGCCGGACGCTCGACTCCGACCGGCTCGTGCTGGCGCCCGGGAACAGCGCCCGCGAGCTCTTCGAGCTCTTCGCCGCGCGCGGCTGGCCCATCGAGGCGAAGCCGTTCGCGGTCGGCTTCCGCGCCGAGCACCCGCAGCCGCTCATCGACCGCATCCAGTACGGCGGGCAGGCCCGCCACCCGAAGCTCCCGCCCGCGGACTACAAGCTCGCCGACAACCCGCGCGTCGGCGGCGCGCCGCGCGGCGTGTTCTCGTTCTGCATGTGCCCCGGCGGCGTGGTGGTGCCCACCCCCACCGAGCCCGGGATGCAGTGCACGAACGGCATGTCGAACTCGCACCGCTCCTCGCCCTTCGCGAACGCGGGCATCGTCGTGGCGGTCTCGCCCGCCGACTACGCGGCCGAGGGCTTCGAGGGCCCGCTCGCGGGCCTCGCCTGGCAGCGGCGGTGGGAGCAGGCCGCGTACGCGCTCGGCGGCGGAGGCTACGTCGCCCCGGCGCAGCGGCTCTCCGCCTACCTCGCCGGGAAGCCCGGGGCGCCCCCGGGGAAGACCTCCTACCGGCCCGGCGTCGTGCAGGCGGACCTCTCGGTGCTCTTCCCGGCGCAGGTGAAGGAGGCGCTCCGTGCCGGCCTGCGCGGCTTCGAGAAGCGGATGCGCGGCTTCGTGACCGACGACGCGCTCCTCGTCGGCGTGGAGACCCGGACCTCGAGCCCTTGCCGGCTCGTGCGCGGCGACGATCTCCCAGTCCCCCACCCTGCGCGGCGTCTACCCGGCGGGCGAGGGCGCGGGCTACGCGGGCGGCATCGTCTCGTCGGCGGTGGACGGGCTGCGCGTGGCGGAGGCGATCTGCGCGGAGCTCGGGCCGGCTTGAAGAAGCCCGTCCGCTACC
This sequence comes from Anaeromyxobacteraceae bacterium, assembly GCA_047602405.1. Lineage (GTDB taxonomy): Bacteria > Myxococcota > Myxococcia > Myxococcales > Anaeromyxobacteraceae > Anaeromyxobacter. The sequence continues at coordinate 1,558,145 of JASGHJ010000002.1, read as the reverse complement.
TCGTGAAGGGCCCGGACGGCGAGGCGCTCGTGGTGCCGTCGCTCGAGGATCTCGTCCGGCTCTACGAGGCCGGGTTCCTCGGCGACGAGGATCTCGTGAAGCAGGAGAGCGCCACGGTCTGGACCCGCGCGGGCCACATGGGGGCCCTCCACGGGGTACGCGAGCGCAAGCGGGATCCGCGGCGGATGGGACTCCTGCTCATCGCGCTCGTCGTGCTCGCCGCCGCGCTGGGGCTCCTGCTCGCCCGCTGACGCGCCGCGTTCCTGGCCGGCGCGCCAGAACGCCGCGCGCGTAGGCGCGTGCGCGCCCGGCGAGGGGCGCGCAGGCGGCGTCGCGCTTCGGATGGGGGGAAACCGAGGGGCCGCTCGCCCGGGGGGCCTGTCCGGGCCGACGCGGGAAGGACCTACTTCCCCTGCCGGCCGTAGTCGTCCTGCACGCGCACCACGTCGTCGACCTCGGGCGTGGAGACCTCGAGGACGTCACAGTCGGTGATGGCGCGCATGCGGTGCACGGTGCCGGGCCGCACGTGGTAGCTCTCGCCCGGCCTCATCGGGTGATCGACGAGCTTCCCGCCCTCCTCGAGCACGAGCACCATCTGCCCGCTCCAGAGGTGGATCGTCTCGTCCTTCTTCACGTGGTACTGCAGCGAGAGCTGGAACCCCGCCTTCACGTGCAGGAGCTTGCCGACGTACCGGTCCGTCTGCGCCCACCAGAGCTCGTGACCCCAGGGCTTCTCGACACGCTTCGGGTTCTCGAAGGTCATCGGATCGAATCTAGCCTCAGTGCGCCGAGGCGACGTAGGGCTCCTTGGCCCCGGTTTCGCGCGTCACGTCCGAGAGGTACTTCGAGGCCTCCTCGCGGGTCGCGAAGCTCCCGAGCCGCACGCGGAACACGCGCCCCTTGCCGGGCACCTCCGCCGACTCGACGCGGGGGTGGAAGGCCTGGAACTTCGCGGCGAGCCGATCGGCCTCGCCCCGGCTGGTGGTCGCGCCCACCTGGATCGTGAACGCACCGCCCGGGGCGGGCGCCGCCGCGACGGCGGCGGGCTTCGGCGCGGGCGTCGAGGCCGCGGGCTTCGCGGCGGGCGCCGGCGCGGGCTTCGGCGCGGCCGCGACGGGGGCGCTCGCCGGGGCCGGCTGCGGCGCGGGCGACGGAGGGGTCGCCTCGGGCTTCGGCGCGGGCGCCGGCGACGGCATGGCGACGGTGGTGACGGGAGCGGGGCCCGGCTTCGCGGTGGGCGGCGGGGCGGCGGCGCCCGGAGGCGGGACGGCCTCGGGCTTCGCCTTCGTGAGGGTCTCGTGGAACGTGAGCTTCTCCGGGCTCACCGGGGGCGTGGGCGCCGGCCGGTCCAGCTGCTCGAGGGTCGGCCCGCGCGCGGCCTCGGCCTGCCGCACGCCGAGCTGGCGCCCGACGTTCAGGCCCAGCACGAACACCACCGCGACGATGACGAGCGCGCCCACGACGACGCCGGCGATCTGCCGGCCGTCGAGCGTGACCGCGAGCTTCTCCCTCGGAGAGGTCCGGACGTTCCCCTGCATGCGGGAGGGATTCTAGACCTCGCCCTCCGCTTCGCGAGTTTCCGGCGTCTGCATCCGGTCCGGGGCCGAGACGCCCAGGACGGCGAGCCCGTTCGCGAGCACCTGGCGCAGGGCCCGGCACAGGAGCAGGCGGGCGGCCGTGGTCCGGGGATCGTCCGAGACGACCTTCTCGCCGGCCCGGGCCCCCTGCGTGTACCAGGAATGGAACGCGGCGATCGTCTCCTGAAGGTAGAAGGCGACGCGGTGGGGCTCGTAGGCGACGGCCGCCGCGGCGAGCATGTCCGGGAACGCGGCGATGCGCCGGACGAGGTCGAGCTCGCCCGCCGACCGGAGGAGCCGGGCCGTCTCGAGGTCGAACGCCGGCACGGGTGCGCCGGCCTCCCTCGCCTTCGCGAAGATCGAGGAGAGCCGGGCGTGCCCGTACTGCACGTAGAAGACCGGGTTGTCCATCGACTGCTTCTTCGCGAGCTCGAGGTCGAAGTCGAGCTGCGCGTCGGCGCGGCGGGTGAGGAACATGAACCGCGTCGCGTCCCGGCCGACGTCGTCGACGACGTCGCGCATGCCCACCACCGTGCCGGCGCGCTTCGACATCTTCACGGCCTCGCCGCCGCGGGTGAGGTTCACCATCTGCAGCAGGATGACGTGCAGGTCGTCCTTCGAGTAGCCGAGCCCCTGCATCGCGGCGTGGAGCCGGGGCACGTAGCCGCCGTGGTCGGCGCCGAAGACGTCGACGAGCTTCGTCGCGCGCTGGCGCTTCGCCCAGTGGTAGGCGATGTCCGCGCAGAAGTAGGTCGGCGTGCCGTCCGCCTTCTTCACCGGGCGGTCCACCTCGTCGCCGTACTGCGACGACCGGAAGAGCGTGAGGTCGTCCTGGGCGGTCATGCCCTCCTCGTCGGGGCCCTGCTGGACCGGCGGCGGCGGCGCGCCCTTCTTCGACTTCGGGGGCGGGAGCTTCCCGACGTAGACGAGCCCCTTCTGCTCGAGCTCCTTCAGGAACCGGTCGACGGTCCCGGACGCGTAGAGGGCCTTCTCGCTCGACCAGACGTCGAACTGGATCGCGACGGTGGCGAGGTCCTCCTTGATCATCTCGAGGACGAACGCGACCGCGGTGTCGCGGAAGAGGTCGAGCCACTCCGCCTCGGGCGCGTCGAGGAACCGCTGCCCGTGCGCCGCGGCGAGCTTCGCGGCGATCTCCTTCACGTACTCGCCCGGGTAGCTCTTCGGCGGCATCGTGACCGTGCGGCCGAAGTGCTCCTGGTAGCGCAGGTGCACCGAGCGCGCGAGCGTCTGCACCTGCGCGCCGTAGTCGTTGACGTAGTACTCGCGGGTGACGTCGAAGCCCGCCCAGCGGAGCAAGGACTGCACCCCGTCGCCCACGACGGCGCCGCGGCCGTGGCCGACGTGCATCGGGCCGGTGGGGTTCGCGGAGACGTACTCGACGATGACCTTCTGGCCCTTGCCGACGTGGGTCCGGCCGTACGCCTCGCCGGCCACGATGGCGCGCTCGAGCGCGCGCAGCCAGACGTCGGCGGCGAGCCGAACGTTGATGAACCCGGGGCCGGCCACCTCGAGCGACGCGATCTCGCCCTCGGCGTCGACGACCTTCACGGCCTCCACGATCGCGAGGGCGAGCTCGCGGGGCGGCTTGCCGGCCGGCTTCGAGAGCACCATCGCGGCGTTCACGGCGAAGTCGCCGTGGGCCGGGTCGCGCGGGGTCGACACCGCGAACTCGACGTCGCCGCCGGGCCAGCGGCCCTCGGCCGCGCCGCGGGCGAGCGCCGCCCGGAAGAAGCTCCTGAACGCGTTCACGCACCATAAGGACCGACGGCTATACCGGTCGGGCGCGGAACATGCAACGCCGGGCCGCGCCGATGAACTCCCCCTGCGAAGCGCAGCGGAGCATCCGGGGAAGACGAGGGACGCCCCTTCTGCGAAGCGCAGCGGAGCAGATCCGGGGACGGAGACCGGCCATCCCGAGCGTAGGCCCCGCGCAGCGGGGCCGGAGACGAGGGACGCCCCCCTGCGAAGCGCAGCGGAGCAGATCCGGGGAGGGGCCCCGCGGAGCCTTGCTCCGCGGGGAGGGGGCTATGCCCCCTCCTAAATCAGCCCGTAGGCACCGCAGGCCCGGCAGCGGAAGGTGCGGGCGGAGGCGGCCGCCTGGCAGCGCCGGCAGCGCGGCGGCGCGACGGGGCGGGACAGGACGTCCACGAGCAGCGCGTGCCGCGCGGCGAGGTCGCCCTCGGCGGCGCGGGCCCGGGGGTCCTGCAGGAGCTCCCGGATGGAGAGCACCGCGCCTTCGTCGCGGTCGACCGCGAGCGCCGCGCGGAGCGCCGCGAGCGCCCCGGCCTCGAGCCCCTGCCGCCCGAGCGCGCGCGCCTCGAGCACGAGGAGGCCCGCGTCGTCGGGCCGGCCCTGCCGCCGGGCCGCGAGCCACGCGCCCGCCCCGGCGGCCGGCAGCGCCGCGAGCGCCGCCGCCGCGAGGGGCGCCGCGCGGGGCTCGGCGTCGAGGGCCCGCCCCACGGCGTCGAGCGCGCCCGGCGCGTCGCCGGCGGCGCCGCGCAGCTCGGCGGTCGCGAGCCACGCATCGGCGCTCGCCGGGTGCGCCTCGACGGCCCGCGCGGCGGCCTCGGCCGCGCCGGACGGGTCCGAGCCCGCGAGCTGCCGGGCGCGGGCCGCGAGCAGGTGGGCCAGGATGGGGTCCGGCCCCGCGCCGCCCGCGGCGCGCTGCACCTCGATGGCGCCCGCGAGGTCTCCGCCCTCGTAGAGCACCTCGCGCAGGCCGACGGCGGCGGCGGGGTCGGCGGGCGCGAGGCGCCGCAGGATCTCGGCCGCCTCGGCGAGCATCCCGCTGCGCCGGTAGTCCTCCGCGAGCTCGCGCTCGACCTCGGCGCGCCGGGCCGGGGTGAGGTCCGGGCCGTGGAGCATGTTGCGGTGGAGCCGGAGCGCGCGGGAGAGGTCACCCTCGCGCCGGAAGAGCTGGCCGAGCGCGAGGTAGGTGTCGATCGCCTGCGGGCTGCGCAGCCGGGCGGCGTCGGAGAGGGCCTCGATGGCCGCGTCGGGATCGCCCGAGATGACGGAGCGCACCGAGTCCAGCCAGGCCTTCGCCTCCTGACGGCGGCGGTAGCGCTCCCAGGCGACGACGAGCCCGGCGACGGCGAGCGCCGTGGCCACCGCCGCGAGCCCGGCCGGATCCACGGCTACCGCCCCGCGAAGCCCGCCGACAGGGTCGTCCAGGCCTGGTCGAGGGCCTCGACGATCACCCGCTGGTCGGCGAGGACCGGCATGAAGTTGTTGTCGCCGAGCCAGCGCGGCACGACGTGCCAGTGCATGTGGTCGGCGATGCCCGCGCCGGCGGCCTGGCCGAGGTTCATGCCGACGTTGAGCCCCTCCGGCCGGTAGACCTCCCGCACGACCGACACGGCGAGCCGGAGCTCGGCCTGGAGGTCGGCCCAGTCCTCGGGCCCGAGCAGGCCCGGGTCGTTCACGTGGGCCCGCGGGATCACCATCAGGTGACCCGAGGTGTACGGGAACTTGTTGAGCACCGCGAAGGAGCGCGCGGTGCGATGCACGACCAGGTTCTCCCGGTCCCGCTCGGGCGGGTCGGCCGGGAACTGGCAGAAGATGCACCCCTTCGGCTTCTCGGAGCGGATGAACGCCATCCGCCACGGGGCCCACAGCGGCTGCTGGCTCACCTCGACCGTCCTCCTTCAGCGCGCCAGGAGATGTCGCGCTTCAGCGCGCCAGGAAGTACAGCCCCGGGGCGCGCGCCTCGAGCGCCTCGGCCGCGACGCCCTCGCGCACCGCGCCCACGAGCGCCTTCGCCGCCCCGCCCATGATGGAGTCGAGGAAGCGCGACTTCTCGTCGAGCGGGTAGACCAGGGTCGGCTCGCCGGAGATCTTGGCCTGGGCCTTCACCACGTCGACCGCGTCGTAGAAGTTCCCGAGCTGGTCGACGAGCTTGAGCTCGAGCGCCTGGTCGCCGGTGATGACCCGCCCGTCGCCGAACCTCCGGACGTCCTCCTCCTTGAGCTTGCGCCCCTCGGCCACCGCCTTGATGAACTGCGCGTGGATCCGGTCGGAGACCTCCTGCCAGTAGGCGCGCTCCTCGGGGCCCATGGCGCGGAACGGGTTGCCGACGTCCTTCATCTTGCCGCTCTTCACCGTCTCCACGTCGACGCCGACCTTCTCGGCGAGCCCGCGGACGTTCGGGAACTGCGAGATGACGCCGATCGAGCCGGCGAGCGTGCTGGGGGTGGAGACGATCCTCGGGCAGGCCATCGCCACGTAGAAGCCGCCCGAGGCCGCGATGGAGCCGAGCGAGCAGACCACCGGCTTCTTCGCCGCGAGGCGCTTCACCTCCTCGAAGATCTCCTGGGTCGGGCCCACCGCGCCGCCGGGCGACTCGACGCGGACCACGACGCCCTTGATGCCGGAGTCCTCGGCGAACTTGCGGGCCTGCTTCATGACCCGCTCGGCGTCGACGCCGCCCTCCCCCATCCCGATGCCGCCCTTCAGCTCGAGGACGCCCACCCGCGGGCCGCCCGCGATCGACGGGGTCTCCCCGCGCACCGCGCTGTAGGCGAGCACGAGGAACCCGAAGAACACGAGGAACAGGCCGCCGAAGATGAAGGCGACGATGCCGAGGGCGAGCCGGTCCCGCGCCGGAGGCGGCGGGGGCGGCATCGCCGACGGGGGCGCCGACCAGGCCGGCGGCGCCCCCCAGGCGGCGGGCGGCGGCGCCGGCGGCGCGGCGCGCGGGGGCTCGGGCGGATCGACCGGGGTGGTCGGCAGCGGGGCGTTCGGGTCGTGCGGGTCCATGGAGGGACCCAGGTAACCACGCGACGCCCCCCGTCGCAACGAAGACGGGCCGCGCCGCGCCCGGGGGCCCCCGCCGCTACCCTACCCGGGCGGTCACCATGAGGACGAGGCCGTCCTCGGTCTCGCGCTCCACGGTGAGGTCGTCGGGCGCGAAGCCGGCGTCGAGGAACAGCCGGGTGAACTCGTCCACGCTCCGGTAGATGAGCACCCAGTCCGACGCCCACTCCATGAACGGGCGGGTCGGGTTGCCCTCGGCGAAGTTGCCGATCAGGAGCTCGCCGCCCGGCGCCGTGCTCTGCCGGAGCGCGCGGAGGAGGCTCACCGCGAGGACGCGCGGCAGGTAGTCGAAGAGGCCGAGCGAGACGACGAAGCTCGCGCCGGCGATCGAGGGCGGGACCTTGCGGGCGCGCGCCATCTTGATCGCGTTCTCCTCCGCGTACTCCACCTGCCCGGCGTACGGCCCGAGCACGCGGCGCGCGTAGGCGAGCGCCTCGGGGTCGTTGTCCACCACCACGAGCTGCGCGTCCGCCACGCGGCCGGCGTCGAACAGCTCGCGCTCGATGCGGCACGGGCCACACGCGAGGTCGACGACCTTCGCGCAGGAGCGGCGGGTCACGCGCTGCGAGAGCCAGCGCTTCACGAACTCCTTGCGGTCCACCACCGCGCGCGAGGCGGGGATGCCGTGCATGTACGTGTCGAGGACCTGGCCGAAGCCCTCCGGCGCGACCTGGCCCGTGTAGTAGAGGTCCATGAGCGCGTGGTCGCCGGCGTAGCCGCGAGGCTTGCGGAGCGCGCGGTCGATCATCCGGCTCTTGCAGAACACGTCGGAGGTGAGCCGCCGGAACGTGAGCTGCGTCGAGCGCAGCACGTCGGGCGCGACCTCGCCGACGTGATCCTCGAACTGCACGACCTGCTCGAGCAGCTGCTCGATGCCCGAGCCGAGGAGCACGCGGTGCTCGTCGGTGGGCGCGTGCGCCGTGGTCAGCTCGGCGTCGAGCCCGGTGGCGAGCGCGTTGAACGCCGCGACGTGTTGAAAGAGGTTTCCGATCTCGCTCGCGATGGCGGCTTGCATGGCTGTCGTACTCCTTCGCGCTGCTGGGGTGCCGGTCCGCTGGATGCCGGCCTGCTGGATGCGAGGCTGCTGAGTGCTGCGGGCTCCGCGCTGCGTGCTGTGTGCGGAGGTGCTCCGGTGTCCGTGGAGCGCGCATCGTCAGACCGGCGACGTGTAGGTGAAAAGGGGGTGTCACACCCACATCACCCTTTCGTCCGTACCTACGCCCGGTTGCCTGCCTGCCACGACCCAAGAGGGTACAATCGTTTTGTGGAGGGACGCTGCACCCTGGCCGCGTCCTCCGATATCGGGACATGGCGGGCGAAATCGCCGCAACTCCAGGGGAAACTCCCGGAGGGGCTGCCGCCGCGGGAGCCCCGTGAACGGAGCGCTTCACCAGGGGTGTACGCATTCGTTCACCCGCGGCGATCACCACAGGTGAACACTCACCCGGCCGGTGCCCGGCGGCGGGGCGAAGGGCGTAGGGATCCGGGTGAGCGAGGCACCCGCCGGGCGGCGGGGCGCCCCGGACGCGAAAGCGGGGCGGCCCGTGAGGACCGCCCCGCCCGTGAGGCCGAGACTTCGGAGACTGCCGACGCGGCTACTTGCGGCGGTTGAACTTCTCCATGAGGTCGCCGAGGCGCGCGCGGCCGTCGCCCTGGCGGCGGAGGTACTCGCGGTAGTCGTCCTCGCCGCCGTCGCGGTTGAGCGCCTTGATCGAGAGCGCGACCTTGCGCTCCTGGAGGTCCATGTCGATGACCTTGACCTCGACCTCCTCGCCCTCCTTCACGACGTCGCGCGGGTTCTCGACGCGCTCGTCCTTCATCTCGGACACGTGCACGAGGCCCTCGATGCCGGGCTCGAGCTCCACGAAGGCGCCGAAGTCGGTGACCTTCGTGACCTTGCCCTTGAGGCGCGAGCCGACCGGGTGCCGCTCGGAGAGCGTGGTCCACGGATCCGGCTGGAGCTGCTTGATGCCGAGGGAGAAGCGCTCGTTCTCGACGTCGATGTTGAGCACCACCGCCTCGACGACGTCGCCCTTCTTGAACTTCTCACCCGGGTGCTTGATCCGCTCGGTCCACGAGATGTCGGAGACGTGCACGAGGCCGTCGATGCCCTCCTCGACGCCCACGAAGACGCCGAAGTCGGTCACGTTGCGGACCTCGCCGCGGATGACGGAGCCGATCGGGTACTTGTCCTCGAGCAGCGTCCACGGGTTCGCCTCGATCTGCTTCATGCCGAGGCTGATCCGCTTCGCCTTCGGGTCGATGTCGAGCACGACCGCCTCGACCTTGTCGCCCACGTTGACGAGCTTCGAGGGGTGCTTCACGCGCTTCGTCCAGCTCATCTCGGAGACGTGGACGAGGCCCTCGACGCCCTGCTCGAGCTCGATGAACGCGCCGTAGTCGGTGAGCGAGACGACCTTGCCGCCGATGCGCGAGCCGACCGGGTACTTCTCGTCGGCGCGGTGCCACGGGTCCTCCTGGATCTGCTTGAGGCCCAGGGAGACGCGCTCGGAGGCGGGGTCGAACTTGAGGACGACGACGCGGACCTCCTGGCCCACCTCGAACATCTCGGAGGGGTGGCCGATGCGGCCCCAGCTCATGTCGGTGACGTGGAGCAGGCCGTCGATGCCGCCGAGGTCGATGAACGCGCCGTAGTCGGTGAGGTTCTTGACCACGCCCTTGAGGATCGCGCCCTCCTTCAGGTTCTTCAGGGTCTCCTTCTTCAGCTCCTCGCGCTCCTTCTCGAGGAGGACCCGGCGCGACAGCACGATGTTCCCGCGCTTCTTGTTGAACTTGATGACCTTGAACTTGAACTTCTCGCCGATGAGCTTGTCGAGGTTGCGCACCGGACGGATGTCGACCTGGGAGCCGGGCAGGAACGCCTTCACGCCGATGTCGACGGAGAGGCCACCCTTCACGCGGCCGACGATGACGCCCTCGACGAGCTCGTCGCGCTCACACGCGGCGGAGATCTCGTCCCAGATGCGCATCTTGTCGGCCTTCTCCTTGGAGAGGACGACCATCCCGGTGTCGTTCTCGCGGGACTCGACCAGCACCTCCACCTTGTCGCCCACCTTCACGGCCGGCTCGGCGCCGGGCGCGGGGACGAACTCGTGGAGCGGCACCTGACCCTCGGACTTGTAGCCGATGTCGATGACGACGTAGTCCTTGTTGAGCTGGATGACGGTGCCGCTGACGACCTTGCCCTCTTCGACCGGGCCGGCCTGCGCCTCGCTCGCGGCGAACATCGCGGCAAAGTCTTCGACGTCGGCCTCGACGGGCGTGCCGGTAGTCTGATTCTCCATTCGGTGTGGTCTGCCTTTACGTTGGGATCGCGCCGCGCAGGAGAGGAAGGCTTCGGTTTCGAAAGCCGGGCTGCGGCGCCATCACTGCGCTCCCCCTGGTGTGGAAATCTCGCCCTGCGCCCGGGGATCGAGGCGCGGGGCGGGTCGGCCGGGAACCCCCGGCACTCCCCTCATTGGAGCGCGGAAGCTACACGCCTCGGATCGGGGCGTCAAGGCGCGACAGAGGCTGCGGGTGCGTCCTCCGGACCCGCCGCCTGCCCGCCGCCGGGCAGCGCCCGCAGCCAGGCGGCCACGCCGGTGACCACCCAGTCGGGCGTCGAGGCGCCGGCCGACAGGCCGACCACCTTGCAGCCCTCGAACCAGGCGGCCTGGAGCTCGTCCTCGGTCTCCACGTGCCAGGTCCGCGGCTGGATCTCGCGGCAAATCTCGGCGAGGTGCCGCGTGTTCGCGGAGTTCTTCCCGCCCACCACCACCACCGCGTCGACCTCGGTCGCGAGCGCGCGGGCGTCGGCCTGGCGCTCCTCCGTGTCGTTGCAGATGGTGTTCACCGCGCGGACCTCCTTGTGGCGGAGCGCGAGCGTGCCGACCACCCGCTCGAAGTCCGCTCCGATGCAGGTCGTCTGCGCGAGCACCGCGATGCGCTTCGCCTTGATCTCGGGGACCGGCGCGCCCGGCTTGATGACCGTGCACGGCGCCTCGGCGTAGGAGACGACGCCCTTGATCTCGGCGTGGTTTGCGTCCCCGACGATGACGATGTGGTAGCCCTCCTTCGAGAGCCGCTGCGCCATCGCCTGCGGGTACTTCACGTAGGGGCAGGTGCCGTCGACGACGTTGAGCCCGCGCGCCTCGGCCTGATCCAGCTCGTGCTTCACGGCCCCGTGCGTGCGCACCACCACCGTCGTGCCGTCGGCGACGTCGGCCACCGCCTCGAGCGTCGCGACGCCCTTCTCGCGGAACCGCGCCACCGCCTGCGGGTTGTGGATGATGGGGCCGAGGGTCACGACCGGGCCCAAGGCCTGGTCGGCGACCTCCATGACCTTGTCCACGGTCCTGCGCACACCCCAGCAAAATCCTGCCGTTCTCGCGATCTTGACGTCCACGGGTCGTCCATATAGCGCGCGGCCGCCCGGCGGGCCAGATTCAGCGAAGGCAGCGTACGCCTGGGCCGTGCCGGGCCCCCCTCCCGGCCGCCTGCACCCCCCGGAGCCCCCGATGCGCACCTCCCCCGCCCTTCCCCTGGCCCTCCTCGCCCTCGCCACGGTCGCCCGCCCGGCGCTCGCCCAGGAGGACATCCGGCTCGTCACGCTCCGCTCCGCGACGTACCACGGCGAGCGGCAGCTCGTGGTGCGGACCCCGGCGGCCTACGACCGGCCCTGGGAGCGGGACCGCAAGTACCCGGTGGTCTACTTCACCGACGGCCTCGCCAACCTCGACGGGTTCGCCGCCTCGGCACGGTTCCTCGAGCGGCTGGGCCGGATCCCGCCTGTGGTGCTCGTGGGGCTCGTCCACCGCGACCGGGCGGCGGAGCTCGCGGACGGCGAGCCCACGCTCCTCGCCTTCCTCGAGAACGAGGTGGTGCCCTGGGTGGAGAAGACCTACCGGGCCGCCCCGTACCGGATCCTCGCCGGGCACGGCGACGGCGCCCGCTTCGCCCTCCACGTGCTCGGGGCGCGCCCGGGGATGTTCCGGGCCCACCTCGCGATGAGCCCGCGCCTCGCCGCCGAGGATCCGCTCCTCGCCGCGCTCGCCGCCGCCGCGACCCGCCCCGGGCTCGCCGGCGCGGTGATCGCCACCCGCGGCGACGAGGGCGCCGCGAGCGCCGCCGGCGTGCGGCGCCTGGCGGAGGCGCTCGCCCCGGCGAAGGGCCTCGCGTTCACGGCGCTCGAGCTCCCGGGCGAGGACACGGCGAGCGCGGTCTTCCCGGGCCAGTACCGCGGCCTCGCGGCCCTCTTCGCGCCGTTCCGGATGCCGGTCGCCGAGGGCGACGCCGGGCCGCGGGGTGGGCTCGTGGCGGTCGAGGCCCACTACGACGCGCTCTCCCGGCGCGTGGGCTTCGAGGTCGCGCCGCCCGAGGCGGTCGCGAACGCGGCCGCCCGCCAGCTCCTGCAGGAGGGCGAGGTCGACGAGGCCATCCGCGCCTACCGGCGCAACGTGGAGCGGTACCCCGGTTCGGCGTCGACGCACGACGCCCTCGGCGAGGCCTACGAGAAGAACGGCGAGGTCGAGGCGGCGATGCGCGCCTACGCGAAGGCAGTGGACGTCGCCGCCCGGGTCAAGGACCCGGCCCTGCCCGCCCTCGAGCGCAAGCTCGCGCGCCTCGGCGCCACCGTGGAGTCCCAGCGGCTCGGCGCGGGCGGCAAGTGACTACTTGTCGCCCTTCTCGCCGACGAACCGGTCCCGCTCGTCGCGGAAGAGCACGTTGAAGGTCGTGAGCGAGCCGTAGCAGCGGGTCACGTACTGCTGGAGCTCGACCTTCTCGGCGTCCGACATCTTGTCGTGGCCGTTCACCTTCTGCTCGAGCACGCGCAGCCGGTCCCGGATCATCACGATCTTGTGGAACAGGCTGTCGAGCGGGATCTCCTTCGGCTGCGTCCCGGGGTCCCCGGGCTTCAGCACCACCGAGCCGCCCTCCCACTTGGGCGCGAGCGGGACGGGCTTCGTGTCCTCGAGCAGCGCCTCGCGGATCGCCTGTGCGAACTCTTCGCGGGTCATGTCCGTCAGCTCCTCCGGAAGGGGACCGTGGGTCGGGAGCGGCAGCTCGGGCTCGTCCGCGCGCCGCACGCGCAGGCCCGCCGGGCGCGGCGCCCGGTGGCGCTCCGGCGCCTCGGGCACGGCGGCCGGGATGGCGGCGGCGCGGGACAGGAACCGCTCGCAGGCGGGGGCGGTGCCGGCGAAGTTGCCGGTGCGGACCTCGAGCCGGCAGGGGCCGATGGGGCCGCGGTCGTCCTCGAGCACCGGCCGCCAGAGGCGGCAGTTGCCGCAGGAGCGCGGCGGGTAGCCCCCCTCGGTCACCCGCGGGCCCCCGCGCGGCGGCGCACCCGCTCGGCGAGCGCCTCCACGACGTCCTCGAGCGTGCGGCCGCCCGTGTCGATCACCTCCGCGTCGGCCGCGGGCACGAGCGGCGCGACCGCGCGCGAGGAGTCGTCCCGGTCCCGCTTCAGCTGATCGGCGAGCACCTGCTCGAAGGTCGACGGGTCGCCCTTCGCCTGGAGCTCCGCGAAGCGGCGGCGGGCCCGGACCTCGGGCGCGGCGGTGAGGAAGAACTTGGCGTCGGCGTCGGGGAAGACGACCGTGCCGATGTCGCGCCCCTCGAGCACGGCCCCCGCGTTGTCCGGCGCGGTCGCGAGACGTCGCTGCAGCTCGAGGAGCCCTGCGCGCACGACCGGCCGGGCCGACACCGCGCTCGCGCCGAGCGACATGGGCGGCGTGCGGATCGCCTCGGACACGTCCTCCTCGCCGAGCAGCACGCGCTGCCCGCCGCCCGGGCGCGGCGTGAACCGGATCAGGACCCGCGGGAGGAGCTCACCGAGGCGCGGGTCGTCGTCGAGCGCGATCCCGGCGCGCGACGCGGCGAGCGCCACCGTCCGGTAGATCGCGCCGGTGTCGACCATGGCGTAGCCGAGCCGGGTGGCCAGCAGCCGGGAGGTCGACGACTTGCCCGCGCCGGCGGGGCCGTCGATGGCCACGATGATCGGGCGTCCGGGCACGGTCACGCTCCCAGCACCGCCGCCAGCGCCGCGAGGCAGCGCTCGTTGTCCGGGCGCCGCCCCACCGTGATGCGCTGGGCGTTCGGGAAGCCGTAGCCGTGCATCGGCCGCACGACCACCCCGCGGCGCAGGAGCGCCTCGAAGCAGCTCCTTCGCCGGATGGCCCGGGAAGTCGGCGAGCACGAAGTTGCCCTGCGACGGCACGGCGGTGGCCCCGAGCGCGCGCAGCCCCTCGAAGAGGAACGGCCGCTCGGCGAGCACGAGCGCCCGGCTCCGGGCGACGTGCTCCTCGTCGGAGAGCGCGGCGACGCCCGCGGCCTGCGCGACGAGGTTCACGTTGAAGGGCGCGCGCACGCGGTCGAGGTACTCGACGAGCTCCTCCCGGGCGACGCCGTAGCCGAGCCGCAGGCCCGCGAGCCCGTGGATTCTGGAGAAGGTCCGGAGCACCACGAGGTTCGTGTACTTCTTCCGGAGCGCGAGCGCGTCCTGGTAGCCGCCCCCGTCGACGAACTCCTGGTAGGCCTCGTCCAGGACGACGAGCGTCTCCTTCGGCACGCCGTCGAGGAACGTGACGAGGTCGCCCTCCGGGAACGTGCTGCCGGTCGGGTTGTCCGGGTTCGCGAGGAACACGACCTTCGTGCGCCGGCTCATGAGCTTCTTGAGCGCGTCGAGGTCGTAGTGGAAGCGCCCCTTCATCGGCGCCTCGACGAGCGTCTTGCCGTGCGCCTGGGCCGCGAGCTTGTAGGCGATGAAGGTCTGCGCGGAGGTGAGCACCTCCTCGCCCTCGAGCACGAACGTCTTCACGATGAGCTCGATGAGCTCGTTCGAGCCGTTCCCGACGAACACCTCCGCGGGCCCGACCCCGAGCTTCCGGGCGAGCGCGGTCCGCAGCAGGAAGGCCGCGCCGTCGGGGTAGAGGTGGACCTTCGCGATCGCCTCGCGCGCCGCCGCCATCGCCTTCGGCGACGGACCGAGCACGTTCTCGTTCGACGCGAGCTTCGCGACGTCGGTGAGCCCGTACTCGCGCTCGACCTCCTCGATGGGCTTGCCCGGGACGTACGGCTGCAGGGACTTGACGTGGGCGGGGACGAGCGGCATGGCCGGGCGGTTATACCGCGGAGCCGCTCCGGTGGGGACGGCCGGTGCGCCCGGCCTGGCCCGATGTCATGATGGGTCCGTGCTCGCCTCCCTCGTCCGCGCGACTTGCCTCGTCCTGACGGTCGAGGCCGCCCTGGGGGCGGCGGCGGCGCGGGCCGGCGACGCCCAGCCGCCGCAGGCCGGGACGCAGCCGCCGCAGGCCGGGACGCAGCCGCCGCAGGCCGGGGCCCAGGAGCTGCGCCTCCACCTCGCGCTCTCGAGCCGACCGCACGGCACCGAGGCCGAGCGCGACCGCATCCGCGCGCTCGAGGAGGACCTGCTCGGGCTCCTCGCCGAGCGCGGCGCCGGCACCGTCGCCCGCGACCGCTGGGAGGGCGGCGTCTGCGTGATCGAGATCGACGCACCCGACGCGCGCAGGGCCTGGGCGGCCGTGGAGGGCGCCGTGCGCGCCTTCGGGCCGCGGGAGGGTTCCCTCGCCGTGCTGCGGGCGGGGCCGAAGGGCGCGCCGGAGGAGCGGATCCCGCTGCCGTGAGGCGCCGGGCTACTCCTCGGAGGTGAACACGCCCATCGCGCGGTACTTGCGGTAGCGATCGGCGACGAGCTGCTCGCCGCCGAGCTTCCCGAGGTCGGCGAGGTGCCGCGCGATCGCGTCGCCGACGAGCTTCGCGGCGAGGTCGTGGTCGCGGTGCGCCCCGCCGGCGGGCTCCTGGACGATCTCGTCGGTGATGCCGAAGCCGGCGAGATCCCGCGCCGTGAGCCGCAGCGCCTCGGCGGACTTCTGCCCCTGCGAGGCGTCGCGGTAGAGGATGGAGCTGCAGCTCTCCGGTGAGATGACGTTGTACCAGGCGTACTGGAGCATCAGGATCCGGTTCGTCACCCCGAGCCCGAGCGCGCCGCCGGAGGCGCCCTCCCCGATCACGACCGAGACGGTCGGCACGGTGAGGGAGGACATCACCTCGAGGTTGACCGCGATCGCCTCGGCCTGGCCGCGCTCCTCGGCGCCGATGCCCGGGTACGCGCCGGGCGTGTCGATGAAGACCACCAGCGGCCGGCGGAACCGCTCGGCGAGATCGAAGAGGCGGCGCGCCTTGCGGTAGCCCTCGGGGCGCGGCATCCCGAAGTTCCGCAGCATGTTCTCCTTCGTGCCGCGGCCCTTCTGGTGGCCCATCACCACCACCGGCTCGCCGCGGAAGCGCGCGAGGCCGCCGACGATGGCGTGGTCGGCGGCGAAGCGCCGGTCGCCCTCGAGCTCGAAGAACCCGGTGAAGAGCCGGGACAGGTAGTCGAGCGTGTACGGCCGCGCCGGGTGCCGGGCGAGCTGGACGATCTGCCAGGGCGTGAGCTCGGAGAAGGTCTTCTCCTGGAGCTTCTTGGCCTGCCGCTCGAGCTTCGCGACGGCTTCGGTGACGTCGATGCGCGCGGAGCCGGACAGCTCCTTCAGCTCGGCGATCTTGTCTTCGAGGGCGAAGATGGGGCGCTCGAACTCGAGCGCGAACGCGGGTCGGGACACGTCGGTTGGATAGCACGGGGCCTGCCGCGACGCACCCTGCGCCTTCGAGGGGCGCTCGGCGCGCCCCTCCCCGCGGAGCAGAGCTCCGCGGGGCCCCTCCCTGGCAGGAGCCCAGGGTCAGCCGGGCTCGCCGGCGACGCGCCGCGCCAAGGCGTCCGCGTCGTACGGCGGCGCGATCCACTCGACGCCGCGCTCTCCGCGCAGCCACGTGAGCTGCCGCTTCGCGTACCGTCGGTGCGCGGCCTGGACCCGCCGGATCGCCTCCGCCCGGTCGAGCTCGCCGCGCACGACCGCGACCGCCTCGGCGTAGCCGATCGGCAGCTTCGGCGGGAGCGACTCGCCGAAGCGGGCGTCGAGCGCCCTCGCCTCGTCGAGCAGCCCCCGGTCGAACATCGCCACGACGCGCGCGTCGATGCGGCGGTGGAGCTCGTCACGGGGCGGGTCGAGCGCGAGGATCGCCGCGTCGTAGCGCACGGCCTCGAACCCGTGCGCGGCGTGGAGCTCCGACTGCGTGCGTCCCCCGGCGGCGATCTCGAGCGCGCGCACGATCCGGACGAGATCGTTCGGCCCGATGCGCGCCGCCGCGGCGGGGTCCACCGCGGCGAGGCGCGCGTGCAGCGCCGGCCGGCCGAGCGCGGCGGCCTCGGCCTCGAGCCGCGCCCGGAGCGCGGGGTCGCGCCCGGGCGCCGCCACGACCCCGTGGAGGAGCGCGCGCAGGTAGAGCCCGGTGCCGCCGACCACGATGGGCAGGTGGCCCCGCGCGGCGATCTCCGCGATCGCCGCGTCCGCGAGCGAGGCCCAGCGCGCGGCGTCCATCCCCTCGCCCCGCTCGACGAGGTCGAGGAGGTGGTGCGGGGCGGCCGCGCGCTCCGCCGCGTCGGGCTTCGCCGTCCCGACCTCGAGGCCGCGGTAGACGGCCTGCGAGTCGGCGTTCAGCAGCTCGCCGTCGAGCCGCCGCGCGAGCGCGATCGCGAGGGCGGTCTTGCCCGAGGCGGTGGGGCCGGCGATGGCGACGAGGCGGATCAGAGGAGCTGGTTCACGAGGTCGGGGACGCGCGACAGGATTGCGTCCGCGTCGTCGGGGAGGCGGGCCTTCGCGGTGCGCGGCTCCGGCTCGCCGTCGGTGCGCAGCACGAGCGTGAGGAGCCAGCCCTTCCCGTCGCGGGCCAGCCGCGCGGAGAGCTTGCGCGGCGCGCGGCGCATCTCCTCCACGCGTCCGAGGCAGGCATCGCTCGAGCACCGGCCCATGATGGCGTCGTTGCGCGCCATCTCGGTGGCCGCCACGACGTCCTCCGGGCAGACGAGCTCGGCGCTGGGGAGGTGTTCGCCGAGCGCCTGGCAGAGCCGCTGCTCGACGAGCCCGGCGAGCGGCCTCGGCGCCTCGCGGGCCTCGAGCCCCTCGAGCACCAGCTTCCCGGCGGGTCCCCCCGCCTCCGCGGCGACGAGCGCCGCGAGCGCGAGGGCCGCGAGCGTCACGGCGCGTGCTTCCCGGCGGCGGCCGGCACCTTCGTGGCCGGCTTCAGCCCCAGGCCCGCCTGGACCTCGGCGAGCAGGAAGGTCGAGGCGTCGTTCGAGTAGCCGCGCTCGATCTTCGTCACGTTGCCCTCCCGGTCGATGATGAAGACCGAGGGCAGCGGCGCCTTGTCGCCGAGGTAGCGGCGGGCGAGGAAGTTGAAGCGGTCGGAGAGCACCGGGTAGCGGACGCCCGCGGCGGTGATCTGCTGCTTCGCGAGCGCGATGGCCTTCTCCTCCTGGTCGATGTTCACCGCCACGACCCTGAGGCCCTGCTCCCGGTACATCCGGTCGAGCTGGATGAGGAAGGGCATCTCCTTCTGGCACGGCTTGCACCAGGAGGCGAAGAAGGTGAGCAGCACGACCTTCGAGCCCGGGTCCTCGGCGTCCGGGCCGACGAGCTGGCCGAGGGACACGTTCGGCACGCCCGCGACCTCCGGGTTGAGGGTCTTCACCGTGAAGCCGGGCGCGGGCAGGCCCACGCCGATCTCGTCCTCGGCCAGGGCGGCCGCCGGGAGGGCCACGGTCAGGAGGGCGGTGAGGGAGAAGGTGAGCAGGCGCATGGTGAGCGCCATTCTGGCACAGGGGGGCGGGCGTCCGCGAGGCGGGCGCCCGCCAGGCTAGGTGCCGCGGAGACGGGACACGAGGTCGGCGAGGACCACCGGAATTTCCTCCCGGCTCGCCACGTCCTTCATCTTCGCCTGGCCGCTCTCCACCTCGGCCGAGCCGAGCACGACCGCGTACCGGGCCCCCACCCGCTCCGCCTGGCGGAACTGCGCCTTCATCTTGCCGCCGCGCGGGTCGAGGTCGCAGGCGACCCCGGCCCGGCGGAGCTCGGAGGCGCGCTTCAGGGCCTCCCGGGCGCCGGCCTCGTCGGCCGAGACGAAGAACACGGCCGGCTTGCGCTCCGGGGGCACCCGGCCGATGGACTCGAGGATGAGCGCGAGCCGCTCCTGCCCGAGCCCGAAGCCGATGCCGGGCGTGGGCGGGCCGCCGAGGGTCTCGACGAGCCCGTCGTAGCGGCCGCCGCCGGCCACCGCCGACTGCGACCCGAGCGCGTCGCTCGTGAACTCGTAGGCGGTGCGGACGTAGTAGTCGAGCCCGCGCACGAGCCGGGGGTGGACCTCGTACTTCACGCCGAGCGCGTCGAGGCCGCCCTTCACGGCGTCGAGGTGGGCGCGGCAGCCGTCGCAGAGCCGGTCCAGCAGCCGCGGCGCGCCGTTCAGGATGGGCTGGCAGGACTCGACCTTGCAGTCGAGGACCCGCAGCGGGTTCTTCTCGATGCGCTCCCTGCAGTCGCCGCAGAGCTGGTCCCTGCGCTCGGTGAGGTACGCCTTCAGCTCGGCGAGGTACGCCGGCCGGCAGGCCTTGTCGCCGACCGAGTTGATCTTCAGGGTCGCGGTGACCCCGAGCCGCCCGAGGAAGTCGGCGACCATCGCGATCTGCTCGGCGTCGATGAGGGGCTCGGCGATGCCGAAGGCCTCGCAGCCGATCTGGTGGAACTGGCGGTAGCGGCCCTTCTGCGGGCGCTCCCGCCGGAACATCGGGCCGACGTAGTACCACTTCTGCGGCCCCTCCACGTGCACGCCGTGCTCGACGAAGGCACGGACCGTGCCGGCGGTGCCCTCGGGGCGCAGCGCGAGGAGCTCCTCGCCCTTGTCCTCGAAGACGTACATCTCCTTCGTGACGATGTCGGTCACCTCGCCCACGCCGCGGGCGAAGAGCGCCGCGTGCTCGACGGCGGGCGTGCGGACCTCGCGGTACCCGTAGAGCGCGAACACCTCGCGCGCGACCGACTCCATCTCGTGCCACCGGGCGATCTGCCCCGGGAGCACGTCGTTCATCCCCTTGACGCCCGCGATCTTCATGGCCGGCGGGTTGTACCAGAGGCCGGGCGGCCCTGCACGGGGTCGGCGACGCCCTGCGAAGCGCAGCGGAGCAGATCCGGGGAGGGGCCCCGGCGAGCTCCGCTCGACGGGGAGGGGCTACGCCCCCTCGACACTCGTGCCGATCGGCTCGCCCACCCGGAGCTTCAGCCCGGGCGCGAGGCGGGCGTCGAGCGCGACCCTGCCCGGCTCGAAGAGGCAGGATCACCGTCGAGCCCATCTCGAAGGCGCCGAGCTCCTGCCCCTTCTCGACGGGGATGGCGGTCTCGTAGTCGCGGCCCGCGGGGCGGGTGGCGGTGTTGGTCATCGGGACCGCCGGGTCGTAGTAGGCCTTCACGCGGCCGACCACGGTCGCGCCGACCGCCACCACCGCGCAGAGGCCGTGCGCCGTCCGGAGCACGGTCACGAGCCGCTCGTTCACGGTGAAGAGCCCGGGCACCGTGCGCACCGAGGCGGGGTTCACCGGCCAGAGCTTCCCGGGCACGTACCGCCAGCCGGTCACCTCGCCGCCGAGCGGGAAGTGGATCCGGTGGTAGTCCTTCGGCGAGAGGTAGATGGTCGTCCAGGCGCCTCCTTCCAGCCGCCTCGCGAGCCCCGCGTCGCCGACGAGCGCCTCGACGGAGTAGTCGATCCCCTTCGCCTGCAGCATCTTCCCGGCGGTCGAGAGGCCGGCCTCCGAGACCGTGCCGTCGACCGGAGAGACGAGCACGTCCTGCCCGGGCGCCACCGGGCGCAGGCCGGGCCGGAGCGGGCGGGCGAAGAACTCGCCGAACGTCCGGTAGGTCTCCACCTCCGGGCACTCGGAGAGGTCGATGCCGTAGCGGGCCGCGAAGGCGCGCATCGCGCCGTGCCGGATGAACGCGGGCGCGCGCCAGCGGGTCGCCGCGCCGGCGAGGCGGGAGACGAGGTTCTTCGGGACGAGGCGCAGGGCGCCGATGAAGAGGGCGTCGGACATGAGGGTGCGGGCACTCTAGCAGCAGCCCCGCCCGTCGCGCGTTAGGATCGAGGCTGCGTGTCCGTCCTCCGCACCGGCCTCGTCTCCGACTCGCACGGCCTCCACGATCCCGGGCTGGACCGGCTCCTCGCCGGCTGCGCGGTCGTGCTGCACGCGGGCGACGTCGTGAAGCCCGCGGTGCTCGAGGCGCTCCGCCGGCTCGCGCCGGTCCGCGCGGTGCGGGGCAACAACGACGTCTCGCCGCCGCTCTCCTCGCTCCCGGAGGCGCTCGTCGAGGACGTGGGCGGCCTCGCCGTGATGGTCGTGCACGACCTCGGCGCGCGCGCGGCGCCCCACCCCTCGGTCCGGAGGCTGCTCGCGCGCCACCGCCCCGCGGTGGTCGTCCACGGCCACTCGCACCGGCCCGGCGCCGAGGTGGTCGACGGGCGGCTCTTCGTGAACCCGGGCTCCTGCGGGCCGCGGCGCTTCTCGCTCCCGCGCACCGCGGCGGTGCTGGAGGTCGCCGGCCGGCGGGTGCGGATCGACTGGTACGACCTCGCAGGGGCCGGGCGCCCGGCCGCGTTCGGGGCGCCCCTCGAGGTCGACCTGTAGGCTGCTACACTCCCCCTCCCCGATGTGCCGCCTCTTCGCCCAGCACGCCCACCCGGGCCACGACGTCGCCGCCCCGCTCTGCACGGCCCCGAACGCGCTGCGCATCCAGTCGCACCGCCACCCTCATGGCTGGGGCATCGGCTGGTATGCCGGCGGCCGGCCCGAGCTTCGCCGGGGCATCCTGCCCGCGCACGAGGACGACGCCTTCGCCCGCGCCGCCGCGGAGGCCCGCTCGCCGGTGGTGCTCGCGCACGTGCGGGAGAAGAGCGTCGGCGACATCGCGCCCGACAACACGCACCCCTTCGTGCACGGGCGCTGGATGTTCGCCCACAACGGCACGGTGGCGCGGTTCGCCGCGGAGGCCTCGGTCCGCGAGGCCGTCGAGGCGGAGATCGACGCCGACCTGCGCGCGCTCATCCTCGGGACCACCGACTCGGAGCGCGTCTTCTACCTGTTCCTCTCGGCGCTCCGGGCGCGTGCGCCCCTCGACCGGGCCTCGCTCGCCGACGTGCAGGCCGCCTTCCGGGAGACCACCGAGGCGGTCGTCGGCCACGCCGACCACCCGGGCGTCGCGAAGCCGACCTCGCTGAACCTGCTGGTCTCCGACGGCCGGCTCCTCGCCGCCTGCCGCCACGGCCGGACGCTGCACCTCGCCGCGGAGGCCGGTCCCCAGCATGCCTTCGTCCTCGCGAGCGAGGCGATCGGCGAGGCCGCCCGCTGGGAGGTCGTCCCGGAGGGCGGCTTCGTGGGCACCGAGGACGGCGCACGGGTCCACCGCGCGGCGCTGTAGTGCGCTGCCAGGGGTGGGGCCCCGGCGAGCGCAGCTCGACGGGGCGGGGCGCTGCCGAAGCGCCCCGGCAATACAGCCCCTACTCCAGCCCCTGGACCGGGAAGCCCCGCGGCCAGCGCACCTCGTAGCGCAGCTCCACCACCTGCTCGCCCTTCGCCGGCAGCGTGAGCTCGTGGATCCGGACGCCGGGGCGCTCGGGGTCCTCGCGGGTCGCCTTCGTGGTGCCGTCGAGCACGGCCACCTTCACGTTCTCGTCGCGGCTCACCGGCACGAGGTCGAGCAGGCGCACGGCGACCGGCGCGGCGTAGCGGTTCTTCACGGTCACGCGGACGCGGTAGCGCATGACCTCGTCCTTCGAGATGACGCCCGCGGTCTCGCGCCGGCGCTCGAGCACCTTGCGCGCGACCTCGACGCGATCGTCGGCGCCGAACGCGAGCTCGATCTCGCCGCCGGGCGGCGTCGCCGGCAGGGCGGCGCGGCCGACGAACTCGTCGCCGACGTACACGCCCGCCGACCCCGCGAGGAGCGGGAAGCCGGTCTCGTTGACCGCCTTCGCGACGAGGAAGGCCGCCTCCTCGTTCCGCGGCGCGGCGATGCGGACGAGCTCCGCCCTGAGGGGGAAGGTCGCGAGCGACACCTTGCGGGCCTGGCCCGCGCCGTCGACGGTCTCGCGGCGCGGGGCCTTGAAGGTCGCCGAGAGCAGGCCGGCCTCCGCCGTGGCCGGCGCGGCCTGCATCCGGCCGACGACGCCGCCCTCCTCTTCCTCGAGCCGGTCCTGTGCGGCCTCGGCCGCGACGGGGGCGGTGGCCTTGCGGGCCGCCTTCGCCATCGGCGCCGCCGGCGCGGCGGCGTACGGGGGCGGCGGCACGAACCGCTCGAGCCAGCGGGAGGCGACCTCCGGCACGTACAGCCCGCGCTGCGGCTGCGCCGTCGAGACCGCGAGGGCGACGCTCGCCCAGTCCTCGCCGGTGCGGTTCCAGACCGAGCCGAGGAACGCGAGGTTCATCGTCGAGGCGTCGGCGTCGAGCCGGGCGTCCCAGATCGGCTGCCAGCCGGCCTGCCCCACCGCGTAGGAGAATCGCGAGCTCGAGCGGGCCGGCCCGGTCGGACTCGACCTCCACCGCCACGCGCTTCATCGCGGCGCCGCGCTTGGCGTTCACCTTCTCGAGGTCGGCCCGGGCCTGCTCGAGCTTCCGCGCGAGCTCCCGGCGGGCGGCCTCGGCCTTGCGGACCTGGCCGGAGGACCCGGCGAGCGCCGACTCCACGAACCCGGCGAGGTCGCTCCACTCCTTCGCCGTGACCGGGCGCACGGCGAGGTTCTTCGCCCGCTCCTCGGAGTAGGTCGAGCGGAGCGACTCCACGAACCGCGCGCGGGCCTGGGCGGCCTGGATGCGGTCGACGAGGCCCCGGTCCTCGTCCTGCAGCGCCTCGAGCCGCTGCTCGAGCGCGCGGGCCTCCGCCGCGACGGTCCCGGCGGCCGTGATCACCTCCGCGGTGACGCCGAAGACCTTCGCCCGGGTGCCCCGGCCGTCCACGCGGATCGAGTCGTCGTCGAGCTCGAGCGGCAGGCCGTCGAGCAGGATCCGGGCGGCGCCGCCCGGCAGCTCGACCTTCGCGACGCGCGTGACGCGCGCGCCCTGGCGGTAGACGGTGACCGCGTCGACGCGGGAGGCGGCGGGGATGTCGCTGGCGCCGGCCATCCGGCTGGCGCCGGCGGCGGTGGCGAGGGCGAGCACGAGGGCAGTTCTCACGGGTGATTCCTCCTGCGGGAGAGAGACGCGCGGACCGCGAAAAGGATCTACCGCTTCTTCGGCCGGCGCGGACGGGCGGTCGAGGACCGCGCGCGCGTGCGCGCAGGCGGGGCCGCGAGGGCCCGGGCCAGCGCGGCGTGGCGCGTGCCCCGCCCCTCCACGGCCACGGTCCGCACGTCGGGCAGGCGGGGGTGGTGCGCGAGCCGGAGCGTGAGCCGCTCCTCAGGGAGCGCCCCGGGGATCCGGTCCGCCCACTCCACGAGCAGCGCCCCCTCCCCGCCCACGAGATCGCCGAAGCCCGTCGCGAAGAGCTCGTCCTCGTCGGCGATGCGGTAGAGGTCGGCGTGGAAGACCGGCAGCCGGCCCCGGTAGGTGGCCACGATGGCGAACGTGGGCGAGGAGACCTCGTCATCCGGCACGCCGGCGCCCCGGCAGATGCCGCGCACGAGCTGGGTCTTCCCCGCGCCGAGGTCGCCGAGGAGGGCCACGGCGTCGCCCGGCCGGAGCAGCTTCCCGAGCCGCTCCCCCAGCGCCCGGGTGGCGGCGGCGGAGCGGGTCCGGAGCGCGGCCTCGACGGCGGTCACCGGCCCCACTCGACCCACACCTCTCCGAGCGCCTCGCCGAGATCCGAGGCGAGCAGGCCGCGCTCGCCGAGCCGGCGGGCGGCGAGGTCGCCCGCCCGGCCGTGGACCCAGGCCCCGGCGCGCGCGGCGGCCACCGGCGACAGCTTGCCCGCGAGCAGCGCGCCCACGAGCCCCGCGAGCACGTCGCCCGTGCCGCCGGTCGCCATGCCGGCGTTGCCGGTGGGGACGATGGCGGGCGGGCCGTCGGGATCGGCCACGACGCTGCGCGCCCCCTTCAGCACCACCGCCGCGCCCCAGGCCTTCGCCCGCTCGTCGGCGAACGCGATGCGGTCCTGCTCGACCACCTCCACCGTGGTCTCGCAGAGCCGGGCCATCTCCTTCGGGTGCGGGGTGAGGACGAGCGGCACGCCGAGCACGCGCAGGAGGCCCGCGCTGCCCGCGAAGGCGGAGAGCGCGTCGGCGTCGAGCACCGCCGGGACCTGGGCCCGCTGGAGCAGCGTCCGCAGGACCTCGGCGGTGCCCCGGTCGAACGACATGCCCGGCCCGATCACGAGGGCGTCGGCGCGCTTCGCGGCCTCGGCCAGCGCCGGCAGGTCGTCCCTCCCGAGGGGCCCCTCGCCGGGGAGCGGCAGGCTCATCGCCTCCGGCCGGCCGGCGAGCGCCATCGGCAGGACCTCGGGCCGCGCGGCGAGCGTCACGAGCCCGGCCCCGCCGCGGAGCGCGCCGAGCAGCGCGAGGTGCGCGGCGCCGGTCTTCCCGGGCGAGCCCGCGACGACGAGCACCCGCCCCGCGTCGCCCTTGTGCGCGTTCGGGTCGCGCGGCGGCACGAGCCGGCGGGCGTCGGCCTCCCCGAGGAGCTCGCACGCGACGGGCACGCGGCGGGCGGCGTCGTGGGGGATGCCGATGTCGGCGACCTGCACCTCGCCCGCCCAGAACGGGCCCGGGTGCAGCACGAGCCCCCGCTTCATGAAGCCGAACGTGACCGTGCGGTCCGCCCGCACGCACGCGCCGAGCGGCTCGCCGGTGTCGGCGGAGAGCCCGGAGGGCACGTCCACCGCGAGCACGAGCGCGCCCGCGGCCCGGGCGGTGGCGATCCGGCCGATGGCCTGCGCCAGCTCGCCCTCGGCCGGCCGGGAGAGGCCCGTCCCGAGGAGCGCGTCGACGACCACGTCGCCCTTGCCGGCCTCGAGCGCGGCCGCCTCCGCGATGCGCACGCCGGCCTTCGCGGCCGCGTCGCGGACCGCCCGCGCGTCGGGCGGAAGCCGGTCGGCCGGCACCGCCGCGTAGGCCCGGACCTCGCGCCCCTCCGCCGCGAGCAGCCGCGCCGCCACGTAGCCGTCGCCGCCGTTGTTGCCGCCGCCGCAGGCGACGGCCACGCGCGAACCGCCCTTGCCCGCGGCGGGCAGGAGCGCCTTCACCGCCTCGGCGACGGCCCTGCCGGCCCGCTCGAGGAGCGTGAGCGCGGGGATCCCGAAGCTCTCGATGGCCTCCCGGTCGATGGCCCGCATCTCCGCGCCGCCGACGAGCCTCATCGCCCCTCCAGGACCACCACCGCCGCGGCCACGCCGCCGTCGTGCGTGAGGGTGAGGAGCGCGCGGGAGACGCCGAGCGCCGCGGCCGCCCGGGACGCCACCCCGTCGAGGCGCAGCGCGGGCGGGCCGCCCTCGGCCGGGACGACCTCCACGTCGAGGAAGCCGATCCCCTTCGGCACGCCGAGCGCCTTCGAGGCGGCCTCCTTCGCGGCGAAGCGCGCGGCGAGGCGCGCGGCGCGGTCGCCGGTCTCGCAGTAGGCGCGCTCCCCGGGCGTGAAGCAGCGCGCGAGGAAGCGCTCCGCGGTCTCGGGCGGACCCTCCAGGATCCGGCGGATCCGGGCGATCTCGACGAGGTCCAGGCCCAGGCCCACGATCACCGGACGCTCCCTCCCCTAGCCCCGCGCGGCGGCGATGAGCTCCTTCATCTCCCGCACCGCCCGCTCGAGCCCCACGAGCACCGCCCGCGAGACGATGGAGTGGCCGATGTTGAGCTCCTCCACCTCGTCGATGCGGGCGACGTCCTGCACGTTGCCGTAGTGGAGGCCGTGCCCGGCCGCGACCCCCAGGCCGAGCTTCGAGGAGGCCTTGCAGGCGTCCACGATGCGCTCGAGCTCCCGCGCCCGGTCGGTGGCGAGCCGGGCGTCGCAGAAGCGTCCGGTGTGGAGCTCGACCACCTGGGCCTCCGCGCGGTGGGCGGCCTTCACCTGGTCGAGGTCGGGGTCGATGAAGAGCGAGACGGTGATCTCCGCGTCGCGGAGCGTCTTCACGATCTTCCGGAGGCCGTCGCGCCCGCCCACGACGTCGAGCCCCCCCTCGGTGGTGAGCTCCTCGCGCCGCTCGGGCACGAGCGTCACCATGTCCGGCTTCACCTCGTAGGCGACCCGCACCATCTCCTGGGTGGCGGCCATCTCGAGGTTGAGGCGGGTCGAGACGGTCTTCCGCAGCACCTGCAGGTCCCGGTCCTGGATGTGCCGGCGGTCCTCCCGCAGGTGGATGGTGATCTGGTCGGCGCCGGCGAGCTCGGCGAGCACCGCGGCCGCGACCGGGTCCGGGTACGGCGTGCGGCGCATCTGCCGCAGGGTCGCGACGTGGTCGACGTTGACTCCCAGGCGAGCGGGCATGGGGGGAGCCTACCCGATCTCCTTGCGGATGGCCTCGGCGATGGTCTCGGCGTGGGCCTTCACCTTCTTCGCCTCCGGCCCCTCCACGAGCACCCGCACCTTGGCCTCGGTGCCGCTCATCCGGACCAGCACCCGGCCGTCCTTCCCGAGCGCCTTCTCGACGGCGGAGATCGCCTTCCCGACCGCCGGCAGCGCCGAGAGCGCCCGGCGCTCCCGGACGGGGACGTTCACGAGCGCCTGGGGGACCGGCTCGAAGCACCGGGCGAGCTCGGAGAGCGACCTCCCCTCGCGGCGCATGACCGCGAGGACGTTGAGCGCGGCCGCCACGCCGTCGCCGGTCGTGACGTGGTCGAGGAAGATGAGGTGGCCGGACTGCTCGCCGCCGAAGTTGTAGCCGTGCTTGCGCATCGCCTCGACGACGTACCGGTCGCCGACGGGGGTGCGGACGACCTTCGCCTTCACCGGCGCGAGCGCCCGCTCGAGGCCGAGGCTCGACATGACGGTCGCGACCACGGTGTTCTTCGCGAGGAGCTTGCGGGACGCGAGCGCGCGCCCGACGATCGCCATGATGGCGTCGCCGTCGACCACCCGGCCCTTCTCGTCGGCGAGGATCACGCGGTCGGCGTCGCCGTCGAGGGCGAGCCCGAGGTCGGCGCCGTGGCGCTGGATGGCCTTCGCCATGCCCTCGGGGTGCACCGCGCCGCAGCCGTCGTTGATGTTCTTGCCGTCCGGCTTCACGTTGAGCGGCACGACCTTCGCGCCGAGCTCCTCGAGCACCGCCGGGGCGACCTGGTAGGCGGCGCCGTGGCCGCAGTCCACCACCACCGTCATGCCGTCGAGGGTGAGGTCCTTCGGGAAGATGGACTTCAGGAACACCACGTAGCGGCCGATGGCGTCGTCGATGCGCTTCGCCTTGCCGATGCGGTTCGCGGTGGGCCTGAAGCCGTGGAACGCCTCCTGCCGGTCCTCGCCGAGCACGAGCCGCTCGATCTCGAGCTCGACCTCGTCGGGCAGCTTGAAGCCGTCCCGGGAGAAGAACTTGATGCCGTTGTCCTGGTACGGGTTGTGGCTCGCGCTGATGACGACGCCGGCGTCGGCGCGCATCGACTCGGTCAGGAAGGCGATGCCCGGCGTCGGGAGCGGGCCGGAGAGCATGACGTCGACGCCCATCGACGAGATGCCCGAGGCGATGGCCTGCTCGAGCATGTAGCCGGAGAGCCGGGTGTCCTTCCCCACCACGATGCGGTGGCGATGCGGGCCGTTGCGGACCATGAACGCCAGGGCCCGGCCGAGGGAGAGCGCCATCTCCGAGGTCATCGGGTGGACGTTCGCGACGCCCCGGACGCCGTCCGTGCCGAAGAGCTTCCGCTCGCGGACGACGGGCTTCGGGGCGGGCGCGGCGGCGGAGACGGTGTTCCGGGCCGGCGCCGGGGCGGCGCCGTTCCTGTGGATCGAGGTCGTGGTGGCCATGGGCGCGCGCAGTCTAGCCCGGGTCCGGCCCCGGGGTCGCGTCCCGGACGGCGCGCGCCACGCGGGCCGCCTGCCGTGCGGGTGCGACGTCGTGCACCCGGAGGAGCTCCACCCCCGCGAGCACGCACTGTGCGACGGCGGCGAGCGTCCCGGGCAGCCGGTCCTCCACCGGGGCCCCGGTGAGCTGCCCGATGAAGCTCTTGCGGGAGGGGCCGACGAGGAGCGGCCGGCCGAGCGCCCTGAGCTCCCGGACGCGCGCGAGGAGCTCCACGCTCTGGGCGGCGGTCTTCGCGAAGCCGATCCCCGGGTCGAGCACGACGAGGTCCGCCGGGACGCCCGCGGCCTCCGCCCGGCCGAGCGCGAGGCGCAGCTCGGCCGCGACCTCGAGGACGACGTCGCCGTACACCGCCCGGGTCTGCATGTCGGCCGGCGTCCCCCGCATGTGCATGAGCACGAGCCCGGCGCCCGCCGCGGCCACCACCGCCCCCAGCGCCGGGTCGTCGGAGAGCCCGGAGACGTCGTTCACGAGGTCCGCGCCGGCCTCGAGGGCGGCGCGGGCGACGGCGGCGCGGGTGGTGTCGACCGAGATCGGGAGCGCGAGCCCCCGGGCCCTCAG
The DNA here is from genome assembly GCA_047602405.1 of Anaeromyxobacteraceae bacterium. GTDB lineage: Bacteria > Myxococcota > Myxococcia > Myxococcales > Anaeromyxobacteraceae > Anaeromyxobacter. The sequence continues at coordinate 1,529,305 of JASGHJ010000002.1, read as the reverse complement.
GCCCTCCACCACCGGGACCACCCGGGCGATCTGCTCGGCCTCCGGCACCCGCGCCGAGCCCGGGCGCGTCGACTCCCCACCCACGTCGAGGAGGTCGGCGCCCTCCCCGGCGAGCCGCAGCCCGTGGGCGACCGCGTCCGCGGCGGCGAGGTAGCGCCCGCCGTCGGAGAACGAGTCGGGCGTCGCGTTCACGACGCCCATGAGGAACGGGCCCGGCCCCGCGAGGGTCCGGGCCCGCATGCGCAGCTCCACGCGCGCTCCCCGCCCGCTAGGCCTTGCCGGCGGCCGGGACGGCCGCGGCCGTGTCGAGGAGGCCGAGCTTCTTCTTCTCGCCCTGCGCGGCCGCGACGGGCTTCGCGGGCGGCGGGCGGTCGATCTTGCCGCCCTTCATGATGACGTCGATGTCGTTCGTGTCGAGGGTCTCGTGCTCCATGAGCGCGTCGGCGATGGCGTTCAGGATCGCCTGGTGCTCGAGGAGGATCTTCTTCGCCCGGTCGTACTGCTCGGTCACGATCCGGTGGACCTCCGCGTCGATGTCGCGGGCGGTCTGCTCGGAGAAGGTCTGCACCGTGCCCATCTCGCGGCCGAGGAACACCTCGCCCTCCTTCTTGCCGAAGGCGAGCGGGCCCATCTTCTCGCTCATGCCCCACTCGCAGACCATCGAGCGCGCGAGGTTCGTGGCGACCTCGATGTCGTTGCCCGCGCCGGTGGTGCGCTGGTTGAAGGTGATCTCCTCGGCGAGCCGGCCGCCCATGAGGATCGCGACCTGGTTCGTCGCGAACTCCTGGGAGAGGTTGAGCCGATCCTCCTGCGGGAGCTGCTGGGTGAGGCCCAGGGCCCGGCCGCGGGGGATGATCGTCACCTTGTGCACCGGGTCGGTGCCCGGGATGACCCGCGCGACGAGCGCGTGGCCCGCCTCGTGGATGGCGGTGGTGCGCTTCTCCTTCTCGGAGATGAACATCGAGCGGCGCTCGGTGCCCATGAGCACCTTGTCCTTCGCGAACTCGAAGTCGTCGGTCGCGAGCCGCTCGCGGTTGCGGCGGGCCGCGTAGAGCGCCGCCTCGTTCACGAGGTTCTCGATGTCGGCGCCGGAGAAGCCGGGCGTGCCGCGGGCGATCTGCACGAGGTCGACCGACGGCTCGAGCGGCGTCTTCTTGGTGTGGACCTTGAGGATGCCGAGCCGGCCGTTGAGGTCCGGGCGCGGCACCACGATGCGGCGGTCGAAGCGGCCGGGCCGGAGCAGCGCCGGGTCGAGCACGTCGGGCCGGTTCGTCGCGGCAATGAGGATGACGCCCTCGTTCGACTCGAAGCCGTCCATCTCCACGAGGAGCTGGTTGAGGGTCTGCTCGCGCTCGTCGTGCCCGCCGCCGAGGCCGGCGCCGCGGTGGCGGCCGACCGCGTCGATCTCGTCGATGAAGATGATGCAGGGGGCGTTCTTCTTGCCCTGCTCGAAGAGGTCGCGGACGCGGGAGGCGCCGACGCCCACGAACATCTCCACGAAGTCGGAGCCGGAGATCGAGAAGAACGGCACGCCCGCCTCGCCGGCGACCGCGCGCGCGAGCAGCGTCTTGCCGGTGCCCGGGGGGCCCATGAGCAGCACGCCCTTCGGGATGCGGCCGCCGAGGCGCGTGAACTTCTTCGGGTCCTTCAGGAAGGAGATGATCTCCTCGAGCTCGTCCTTCGACTCGTCGATGCCCGCGACGTCGGCGAAGGTGATCTTGTTGTGGTGCTCGGTCATCAGCTTCGCGCGCGACTTGCCGAAGCTCATGGCCTTGCCGCCGCCCGACTGCAGCTGCCGCATGAAGAAGAAGAACAGCAGCATGAGCAGCACGAGCGGGAGCCACTGCAGCATGACCGTGACCCAGATCGAGCCCTGGTCGCTCTTCTCGTACTTGACCGCGACGCCCGCGGTGCGCAGCCGCTCGGAGATGTTCGCCGAGAGGTCGGGCGGGCCGATGCTCTTCATCGGCTTCGCGGCCTTGTCCTTCATCGTCGCGATGTACTCGAGGTCCTTGACGGCGACGGACTCGACCTCGCCCGCCTCCACCCGCTTCATGAACTCGGACCAGTCCTTGTACGGATCGGCCTGCTTCTGGCTCATGTAGCTGAACAGCGCGAGCACCATGACGATGAGGAAGACCCAGAGCAGCGCGGTCTTGTGTGACTGTCGCAAGCGAGGTTCCCTTTCCTGGAGCGCCGTCTCGGAACCGCCGGGCGGGCGCGGGTGTTCCAGCCCGCGCCCTCGAAGCCTCTCCTGGTCCCAGCGGAGCCGAGTCTTCCAGGCCCGTCCGGTGGTTATAGCAGCCCATCAGGTGCTTTGCAGGCCGTCCGGAGCCCCGCCGGGCAGGTGTGCCACCCGCACCCGCAGCCCTGCCCCGCGCGCCCCGTAGCCCTCGGCGACCACCCCGAGCTCCGGAACCGCGACCACCTCGGCGCCCGCCGCGAGCACGACGAGCCCGTCGCGCAGGTCCCGCGGCACCTTCCGGTCCACGAGCCAGGCCGCGAGCTTCTTCGCCCCGGCGCCACCCTCGGGCCGGAACCGATCGCCGGGGCGGCGGCCGCGCAGCTCGAGGGGCCAGGGGACCGCGGCCGGATGCCGCGCCTCGATCTCGAGCTCCAGCTCGCCCGACCGCAGCCTCCCGGGCCCCTCCACCCGCGCCGGGCGGGGCGCCCGGACCGGCTCGCGGGGGGGGCCGAGCTCGAGGAGGCCCGCGCGCACGCGGGCCTCGAGCCCCGCCGGGAGCCGGATGCGGCGGGGACGCCCGGGCCCCAGGATCCCGAGCACCGCCTCCACGTGGGCCGCGCCGAGCGGGGCCGGGCTGCCCGCGGCCCGCCAGAGCGCGCGCACCACGCGCCGGCGCACCGCGGCCGGGGCCCGGGCGAGCCGCGCGGCGCCCAGATCCCCCGCGGCGACGAGCCGGCGGGCGCGGGCCGCGAGCGCGCGCTCGTCCTCGCGAGCGAGGTCGGCGGCGCGCGCGAGGGCCTCCTCCGCGCGCGGCGCGAGCGCGAGCGCGGCCGGCCAGAGCGCCTGGCGGATGCGGTTGCGGAGGTAGCGCGGGGTCGCGTTCGTGGGGTCGTCCCGCCAGGCGAGCCCGCGCGCCACGAGGTGCGCGAGCCCCTCCGCGCGGGAGCGGTCGATGAGCGGCCGGATGACCGCCCCGCGGCGCGGCGGGATGCCGGCGAGCCCGCGGGCGCCCGCCCCGCGCAGGAGGCGCATGAGCACGGTCTCCGCCTGGTCGGTGCGGGTGTGGCCCGTCGCGATGCGGGTCGCACCCGCGTCCGCCGCCGCCTGCCGCAGCGCCGCGTAGCGCGCCCGGCGCGCCGCGGCCTGGACGTTGCCGGACCCCACCTCGACCCGCACCGAGCGGAAGGACACCCCCAGGACCTCGCAGGCCGCCCCGGCCGAGCGGGCGTCGGCCTCTCCGCCGGGGCGCAGGCCGTGATCGACGTGGAGGGCGAGCACCGCCCCGAGCGCCCCGGCGTCGCGGAGCTCCGCGAGGGCGGCGACGAGCGCGGTCGAGTCGGGACCCGCCGAGAGGGCGACGAGCACGGTGTCCGCAGGGCCGGCGAGGTGGCGGCTCTCGAGGGTCGTCCGCACGGCGGCGGCGAAGGGGCTCAGGCGTGCCTTCATGGGCGTCGGCGCCCGGGATTCTCTCACGCGGAATGTTCCCCGAGGGTGGAGGGTTCTGGATCTCGTCAGGGAGCTCAACAGCGTGGGCTCGGGGATTCCCCCTCCCCCCTCGAGCCCTCGGAGAGCCGGCAGCGATGCCGGCTCTCTCTTTTTTTCGCGCGCTCCCCGTGGGCGTCACGCGATCACGGTGCGTGTAACCATCCCCCGTTCGTGGGGCCATTTGCTTGACCCAGGGATGCGGTCGGCGTACAAGGTGCGAGATTTGTTCCCAAGCCTGGAGACGTGATGCCCGGAACCGACAAGCGCAAGCAGAGCCTGTACTTCCCCGAGGACATGCTGAACGAGATCCAGGCCGAGGCGACCCGCCAGGACCGCTCGCTCTCCTGGATCGTCCAGCAGGCCTGGAGGATCGCCCGGAACGAGATCATGCGCTTCCCCTCCGTGAACGACGTGCTCTCCGGCGTCGCCCGCGAGGACGAGCGCGAGGAGAAGGGCCCTTAGGCCCTCGGTGGCCTCACCGCTCCTGACGCCCGTGCCGGCCGCCGGCACGGGCGTTTGCGTTTGAAGCGCCCTCTGACCGAGCCCACGCATGACGAAGCCGAACGATCACGACGAGCCCGTCCCCACGCCCGATCCGTACGAGCTGCCGCCGGAGCTCCCGGAGAACCCGGACCGTCCGCTGCCGGAGCCCGACGAGGACCTCGACCCCGCGCTCGTGAAGAAGGCGGTGGGGGGCGGCGGGAGCGCGCTGAAGGCGGGCATCGCGATCGCCGTGGTGGTCCTCGTGGGCGGCGCGCTGTGGGCCTACCGGGCGCACCACAAGCGGCAGGTGGTCGCCGACGGGATCGCCAAGGCCGAGGCCCTCCTCCGCCTCGACACCGCCGCGGGCTACCGGGACGCGGCCGCGAAGCTCGAGCCGCTCGCCGAGATCGACGACGTCGGCGCGGCGAGCGTGCGGGCGTTCGCCCTCGCGATGCTCTTCGCCGACTACCGCGACCCCGCGGCCGAGGATCAGGCGGAGGCGCTGCTCGTGACGCCCGGCCGCGCCGAGAAGGTCCCGGCGCACGCGAGCCTCGCGTACGCGGCGCTGGCGCTCGGTCGGCGCGAGGCGGGCAACGCCGCCACCGCCGCTTCCCGGGCGGGCGACGCCCCCATGGCGCTCGCCATCGAGGCGCGCGTCGCGCTCCTCGCCGGGAACCTGGAGGCGGGCCAGGAGCCCGCCGCGCGCGCCGCCGCCGCCGAGCTGCCCGCCGGCCTCGCCGCGCAGGGCGACCTCCTGCGCCGGTCCCGCAAGGACCTCGCCGGCGCCCGCGCCGCGTACGAGGCCGCCCTCGTCGCCTCACCGCTGCACCCCCGGGCTGCCCTCGGGCTCGGGAAGCTCGCCCTCTCCGGCGCGGGCGATCCGAAGACGGCCCGCGCCGCCCTCGAGCGGCTGCTCGACGACCGGAACGGCACGCCGGGCGCCGAGCGCGGCCGCGCCGCGCTCCACCTGTCCGCCCTGCTCCTCCGCGCGAAGGAGCCGAACCCGTTCGCCCCGCTCGACAAGGCGGGGATCACCGGGCCGGCGCGCGACTGGGCGGCCGCGGCCGCGCGCGCCGCGGCCGAGCACGAGGGCCCCTACCGCGCCGTCGAGGGCGCGCCCGCGCCGCTCCAGAGCGCGAGCGACGACGACCCGGCGGACCTCCCACCCTGGCGTCCGCCCCCGCCGCCTCCTCCCGCGCCGCCGCCGAAGCCCGCGATCGTCGCGAAGAAGGGCGGCAGGGTCGTGAAGGCCACCGCCGCGGTGGCGAAGGCCGGCGCGAAGACCTCGCTCAAGGCGAAGACCACGACGAAGGCCAAGGCGACGAGGAAGGCCACCGCCGCCAAGAAGCCGGTGAAGGCCGTGAAGAAGCCGGCCACCACCACCCGCACCACGCGCTGAGCCGCTGCCCGCGCGGCGCGCACCCGGTGACCGGAGCCCGCGCAGCCCGGCGGGCGCCCGGCCGCGCGCGCCGCGCGAAACCTCCCCGAACACGGCGCGAACCCCGCCCGGGCCTCGCGGCACGTCGGCTGCAACACCCGACGGCATCACTCACCGCGAATCCTGGAGGAGTCCATGAAGAAGCTTCTCGCCACGGCGCTCGTCGCCGCCGGCCTCGCCGTGGCCAGCCCGGCGCACGCCACGCCGTCGACGGTCTACTGGACCCCGGCGACGACCTACACGCAGCCGTTCGCCGTGCCGCACCTGACCTACGACACGTACGTCGCGGAGGGTGGTGCGCTCGCGAACACCTACGGCCTGACGATCGGCGTGCTCCCGGGCGACAAGCTCCAGGGCGAGGTCGGGTTCGATCTCTTCTACCCGGGCTACACGCAGGACTGGCTCCAGCTCAACGCGAAGCTCACGCTCGTGGAGGGTGCCCTCGGCGAGTGGTCGCCGGGCGTCTCGGTCGGGATCATGAACGTCGGGTTCAAGAGCGACGTGTCCAACCTCGACCTCGCGTACCTCGCCCTCGGGAAGACCACGCCCTACGGCACCTTCGGCCTCGGCGGCTACTACGGCGCGGGCTCGAAGGCGCTGTGGACCGGCAGCACCGGCAAGGTCGCTCGGCCGGGCGCGATGGTGAGCTACGTGAGCCCCGACATCAAGGTCGGCCTCCCCGGCCTCGACAAGCTCAACGTCGTCGGCGATCTCTCCACCGGGAAGAACTGGATGGGCGCGGTCGGCGGCGGCCTGTGCGCCTACTTCAACTCCAACGTCGCGCTGATCACGGGGCCGGTGTTCTTCCTCGACTCCGACTACTACTCGGCAGGCTACGGCGCGAAGTGGATGTGGACGGTCCAGCTCGACGTCGACATCCCGACGAAGTAGTCCGGGGCCGAACGCTGCGGGCCTGCGCCGGGCCGGTCATCCCGAGCGCAGGTCCCGCGGCAGCGGGGCCGGAGTCGAGGGACGCCCCCCGCTAACCACTCAGCTGGGCGAGCACCGTGTCGAACACGAAGAGCTCGAGCCGTTCCTTCTCGTCCTCGGAGAGCCCCAGGAACTGGAAGGCCACCCGGACGTTGCCCGACTGCGGCTTCACGTCGGCGATCCGGACCTTGCACACGAGCGGATCGCTCGCCGGCATCCGCATCTGGATCGAGACCTCGTCCCCGAGGGGCGGCGACTTCGCGAGCAGGCACGAGAAGCCGCCGGTCGAGATGTCGATGGTGATGGCCCGGTCCCGCGAGGTGATGAGGTCGAGATCGACCTGCAGGGCGCGGGCGACGCGCAGGGCGCGGCGCGGCGTCTCACCGGGCTTGAGCGTGAGGCGCTGCGCGGCGAGCAGCGCGAAGGCGAGCTCGTCGCGCCCCTTGCGGTAGGCGGAGAGGTCCGTCGGGTTGAGCTGCTTCCGACGCGCCTTCTCGTGCATCTCGCGAAACCTGGACAGCCACTCGCCGAGGCTCATCGGGTCTCCCTCGGGGCGACCGTAGCAGCGCGGCCGCCCGCGTCAAGCGAGCGGCGCGATCCCCAGCGCCGCCCGGGCCTCCCCGGGCGAGGCGAGCGCCCGGCCCGCGGCCGCGGCGAGCGCCGCCGCGCGCTCCACGAGCTCGTCGGAGCCGCGCGCGAGCACGCCCTTCGACGCGTACAGGTTGTCCTCGAGCCCGACCCGCACGTGGCCGCCGAGCGCGAGCGCGAGCTCGGCCATGGGGAGCTGGTGGCGCCCCACCCCGGCGACGCTCCAGTGCACCGCCTCCGGCAGCCCCTCCAGCAGGAACCGGAGGTTCCGCTCGTTCGCGGCCATGCCCCCGGGCACGCCCAGCACGAACTGCACCTGGTACGGGCGCGCGAGGTGGCCCTTCTCGAGGAGCCAGCGGAGCGTGTCGAGCATGCCGGCGTCGTAGAGCTCGCACTCGGGGACGAGCCGCCGCTCGCGCAGCCGGGCGGCGATCTTCACGATGTCGGGGCGGGTGTTCTGGAAGACCTCGTCCCCGAAGTTCATGGTGCCGAGGTTGAGCGTGCCCATCTCGGCGCCCGGGACGAGCGATCCGAGCCGCTCGTCGACCGACATCCCGACCGCGCCGCCGGTCGAGCACTGGATCACGACGTCGCACCCGGCCCCGCGGATGCGCTCCACGATCTCCCGGAAGTGGGCGGCCTCCTGCGAGGGGCGGCCGTCGGGCCAGCGGGCGTGGAGGTGCACGACCGCGGCGCCCGCGCGCCAGGCGGCGACCGAGGCCGCCGCGATCTCGGCCGGCGTGTAGGGCACGGCCGGGCTCTGCGCGCGGGTGACCTCGGCGCCCACCACCGCCGCGGTGACGATGACCTTCTCGGGCATGTCAGCCCCTCCGCTGCTTGTCCTTCGGGACGACGCAGGTGCCGGTCGCCCGGCAGACCACCACCACCTCCGGGAGCACGTCGGCCGCCGACTCGTTGAGGTCCGGGCGCGGCGAGATCACCTTGCGCGCCTCGAAGCGCATCGCCCGCGAGGTGTTGCCCGCCTTCACAATCTCCCCCTCCGCCTCCACGAAGTCGCCGGCGTGGAGCGGGGCCAGGAACTCGACCGCGTCGTAGGCGCGGAAGAGCCCCTCGTCGCCGTCGGACCGCACGAGGAGCTCGGTCGCGACGTCCCCGAACAGCGCGAGCACCCGCGCCCCGTCGACGAGGTTGCCGCCGTAGTGGGCGTCGGCCTGCGAGAGGCGCAGGCGGTGCACGACCTTCTGCCCGACCTTCGGGACCGGGGCGCTCACGCGTGCATCTCCTTGCCCATCTTCTTGAGGACCGCGCCGACGATGAAGTTCGCGACCTCGGAGGGCTTCGTGCCCGGCCCGAAGCCCGCGTCGTACCCGAGCTCGACCGCGAGCCGGTGGTCGATGCGCGGGCCGCCGAGGAGCGTGATGGTGCGCTCGCGGATGCCGAGCTTCTCGAGCTCGTGGATGAGCTCGCGCGCGTTCTCCTTGTGCACGTCGCGCTGGGTGACCACCTGCGAGACCAGCACCGCGTCCGCGCTCCGCTCCTTGCAGAGCCGCGCCAGCCGCGCGGTCTCGACCTGCGCACCCAGGTTCTGGGCCTCGAAGCAGGCGTAGCGCTCGAGCCCGTAGTCGCCCGAGAAGCCCTTCATGTTCATCGATCGCGTCGATGCCGACGGTGTGCGCGTCGGAGCCCGTGCAGGCGCCGAGCACCACGATGCGGCGCCCGACCTCCTTCTGCGCGTACGCGTTGAGCTCGTCGAAGCCCTTCTTGCGGACCACCACCTCGGGCACCTGCAGCTTCCCGTAGTCGACGGTGACGCCGGTGCGGCCGTAGACGACGAAGAAGGTGTAGCGCTCGGCCGCGGGCTCCATGGCCGCGACGTGCACCTGCTCGAGCCCCATCTTCTTCGCGAGCTCGCCGGCCGCCTCGCGGGCGCGCTCGCCCGGGGGCACCGGCAGGACGAAGCTCAGCTGGACGACGCCGTCGTCGCGGCGGTCGCCGTAGGGCCGGATGACCTGCCCGGGCTCCCAGTCGTGCGGTCTCACGAGACACCTCCGATGAGCCGGGCGGCGAGGAGGGCCCTGTGGACCTCCAGCACGCTCGCGGGCGCCGTCGCCGGCGCGGTGAAGAAGATCCGGTACTGCGTGCCACGGTCGCACACCGCCCACGCCCAGCCGTGCCAGGCGCCCTGGTCGGCCTCCTGCTCCACCGCCGGCGCCCCGGCGAAGGTCGACGCGTGCCGGCGCACGCGCTCGAGGCCGGCCGCGCCGCGCTGGAGCGACGCGTCGCCGGCGGCGAGGCAGGCCTTCGCGTCCTGGAACCGCTCCTCCGAGACGCTCACGGCCAGCTTCGCCTGCCCGTCCGGCTCCTCGAGCGTGAGCGCCCGCGGGCCGCCCGAGGCCCTCCACGCGGCGGGCGCCTCGACCCTGAGGTCCGCCACGCGGTACGCGACCCACCCCTCGCGCGTGGCCGGCTCCGGCGCGGGCGGGGACTCGAAGATCCTCGCCACGCTGGCGCAGCCCGCGAGGGCGGCGAGCGCGGCGGCCTGGAGGAGCCGCCTCACCGGGCCCGCGCCCCCGCGGCGCCGCCCGCCTCCATGAGCTCGAGGAACGGGTTGAAGTAGTCGGGCCCGCGCTCCACCACGCCGGCGAGCCCCTTCCCGCCGTCCTCCCTGCGCGACACGTCGCCGAACCGGGCGTTGCCGATCGCCTGCATCAGCCCGTCCCGCGCGACCTCCTCGAGGAGCTCGAGGGCCTTCGCGAGCGTCTCCTTCGCGCGGGTCTCGACCATCCCGCCCGGGCGGAACTGGATCTCGCCGCCCATCGACTTCCAGGCCTTGTAGACGTAGGCCGAGCCCTTGAGCGCGACGTACCGGTCCATGAGGAAGGGGTTGTGCATGGCCTCGGTCATCATGCCGAGGAGCTGGATGCCCTGCCCCGTCGTCCAGGAGACGACGTTCGCCATGACGTCGTAGGCGTGGCTGAAGAAGATGTCGCCCTGCTTGTGCTTCGTGGGCGGCATGTACTTGATGGGCGCGTCCGGGAAGAGCGTGCGCACGAGGAGCGCCTGCGCGAACTCGCGGGCGATGGTGTCCTCGCGGGCCGGGTCGATCTCGAAGGAGTGCCCGAGCCCGATGAGGCGGTCGGGAAGCCCGGCCCGGTGGGCGAAGCTCTCGTTCACGAACTGCGAGGCGATGACCGTGTGAGCGGCCTCGTCGGCGTCGGCGGTGGTGATGTAGTTGTCCTCGCCGGTGTTGATGATGACGTCCGCGAGCGCGCAGATCCGGCGCGAGAAGTACTGGTCGCACAGCGTCCGCTTCATGTTGATGTCGCGGAAGAGGATCCCGTACATCGCGTCGTTGAGGAGCATGTCGAGCCGCTCCCACGCCGCCGAGAACGCGATCTCCGGCATGCAGAGGCCGGAGGAGTAGTTCGTCAGGTGGACGTACCGCGACAGCCGGCGCGACTCCTCGTCGAGGGCCGCCCGCATGATGCGGAAGTTCTCCTGGGTGGCGTAGGTGCCGCCGTAGCCCTCGGTGGTCGCGCCGTGCGGCACGTAGTCGAGGAGGGACTGCGCGGTGGAGCGGATGACCGCGATGACGTCCGCGCCGGCCTGCGCCGCGGCGACCGCCTGCTCGACGTCGTCGTGGATGTTGCCGGTCGCGACGATGAGGTAGCGGTGGGGCCGCGGGCCGACCCCGAGCTGCTGCTTGAGCGCGTTGCGCTCCTCGACCCGGCGCCCGAGCTCGGCCACCGCCGCGCGGGCCTCCCGGCGCACGTCCTCGAGCATCGCCCGCTCCTCGGCGGCGGGGACAGGCTCCGGGTTCGGCGGGAGCGCGGTCAGCCGGTCGACGATGGAGAGCGGGTCGGTGGCGCCGTGGCGGAGCGCCCAGCCCAGCCAGTAGGCCGCGCCCTTGCCGAGGAGCTTGCGCTCGTGGAGCGCGTCCACCGCGAGGTTGACGAGCGGCACGCCGCGGGGCCCCGCGTCGTGGAGGCCGAAGAGGCGCAGCACGGTCCGCTCGATCGAGACGGTGGTGTGCCGCCGCACCATCTCGAGCACCTGGGCCGTCACCTGGTCGGCCAGGCTCCGGCAGCGGGCGACGAGCTCGGGATCGATGTGGAGGTCGGGGACCTGGCGGCCGTCGGCGAGGCGCATGGCGCGGAGGAATAGGCCGACCCCGCCCGCGGAGCAAGCTTCCGGGTGGAGCGTCAGCCGGCCTGGATCCGACCCCCGCCCAGCACCTCGTCCCCGTCGTAGAAGACGGCGGCCTGGCCGGGCGCGACGCCGCGCACCGGACGGGCGAGGACGACCTCCACGATCCCCGCCCCGGCGGCGCGGATCGTGGCGCGCTCGCCCTCGTGGCGGTGGCGGACCTTGACGGTCACCTCGACCTGGGCGGCCGGGGGCGCGCCCGCGGTCCAGCGGGCCTCGACCGCCCGGAACCGGCTCGTGCTCGCCTCCTCGGCGCTCCCCACCACGACCCGCCCGGCCCCGGGTTCGAGCCGCACGACGTACCGCGGCGCCGGGCCGGAGAGCCCGATCCCCCTGCGCTGGCCGACCGTGAACCGGTGCACGCCGTCGTGCCGGCCCAGCACCTCGCCCGAGGTGGAGACGAGCTCGCCCCCGCGCGCGGCCGCCCCGGCGCGCAGCGCGACGAAGCCGGCGGCGTCGTGGTCGGGCACGAAGCAGATCTCCTGCGACTCGGCCTTCGCAGCGGTGGGCAGCCCGGCCCGCGCGGCCGCCTCGCGCACCGCCGGCTTCCCGAGGTGGCCGACCGGGAACAGGACCTGCTCGAGCTCCGCCTGGCCGAGCCCGTAGAGGAAGTAGGTCTGGTCCTTCGCCGGGTCGGCCGCGGTGCAGAGCGCCCAGCGTCCGCCCCGCCGCTCGACGCGGGCGTAGTGCCCGGTCGCGAGCCGCGCGCCGAGCGCGCGGGCGCGCGCGAGCAGCCAGTCGAACTTCACGTCGACGTTGCAGGCGATGCAGGGGTTGGGGGTGCGGCCCTCGAGGTAGTCCTGGACGAACGGGTCGATCACCCGCTCCTTGAAGCGGGCCTCCACGTTCGCGACGAAGAACGGGATCCCGAGCCGCCGCGCGACGGCGCGGGCGTCGTCGAGGTCGTCGGGCGCGCAGCAGGAGCGGCCTCGGGCCGGGTCGGCGTGGTCCGCGACGCGCATGGCGACGCCGAGCACCTCGTGCCCCTCGCCCTTCAGGAGCGCCGCCGCGGTCGAGGAGTCGACCCCGCCGGACATGGCCACGAGCACGCGCACGGGCGGGTACCTAGCGGAGACCGGGGCCGGCCGGCAACCCGGCGTCGTCCGCCGGCGCCGCCGCCACGTCGAGCACGAACAGCGCGCCGGCGTAGGCGTGCCCGGCGGCGACGGGCTGCGTGCGCGGAGGCGACTCGAAGGTGACCGTGCCGCCGTGGGCCTCGGCGATGCGGCGGGCGACCGGCAGGCCGAGGCCGGAGCCCGGCGGGCCGGCGTCGTCGCCGGCGCGGCGCCGCGCGTGGCGGAGCGGCTCGAAGAGCCCGTCCCCCGCGCCGAGCGGGATGCCCGGGCCCTGGTCCCAGACCCGGAAGCGCAGGCGGCCGCCGGCCCGGAGCACCTCCACCCGCACCTCGGCGCCGTGCGGCGAGAACTTCACCGCGTTCGACACCAGGTTGCCGAGCGCCTGGCGGAGCTTCTTGCCGTCGCCGAGGAGCGGCCCCTGCCCCGAGGGCACCACCTCGACGTGCAGCCGGCCGTCCCGGATGGCCCCCCGCTGCTCCTCGACGACCTCCTCGGCGAGCCGGTCCGGGTCGAACGGCTCGGCGTGCAGCCGCGTCTCCGGCGCGCCGAGGGTGGCGAAGTCGGACAGGTTCTCGACGATCCGGGTGAGCCGCACCGACGCGTGCAGCATGGCCTCGACGATGCGCCGCTGCTGCGGCGAGAGCGCGCCGAGCTTCTCGCCCTGCAGGATGCGCAGGTAGCCCGCGATGGGCGTGAGCGGCCCGGAGAGCTCGTGCGCGAGGTTCCGCATGAAGGCCCGGCGGGCGTCGTCGTCGGAGTCCATCGGTCCCCCGATCATAACCGGCCGGCGCGCCCCGCCCACCACGCCCTCGCCTCCGCCTCGAGCGCGGACGCCGAGTTGAGGCCGGGATCCGCGAGCACCCGGTCGAGCAGGTGCCGCAGCGCGAGCCCCACCTCCGGCCCCGGCGGGATGCCGAGGAGCCGCATGAGCGCGCCCCCGTCGAGCGCGAGATCGCGGGGCTCGAGCGGCACGCCGGGGCCGAGCGCGTCGACCGCCGCCGCGAGCGCGCTCGCCTCCGCGAGGGCCGCCGCGCGCGCGCCCGGCGGGGACGCCTCCGCCTCCGCCCGGGCGAGGGCGGCGAGCGCAGGACCGCGCGCCCGGCCGGCGGCGGAGAGCCAGCGCCGCACCGGCTCGCCCGCGGCCGGGGGCGTGGTGTTGGCGAGGCGGCAGCGGTGCGCGGCGGCGAGCGCCCCGGCCTCGTCGGCGAGCCTCCGGGAGAGGCGCAGCGCGAGGAGGAGCGGGCCGACCCGGGCGGCCGGCAGCACGTGGAGGAGCGCGGCGAGGCGCAGGGACGGCTCGGGCGCGAGCGCCCCCGCGACGCGGCCCGCGTGCTCCCGCGCCGCGGCGGGCACCGCCGCGAGCTCCGGCAGGACGGCGCCGAGGAGGCCGGTCGACGCGAGGAGCGCGAGCCCGCGCGCCGGGTCGGGCGCGGTGGCGGTCTTCACGAGCTCGTCGGCGATCCGCTCGACGGAGACCTTCCGCACGACCGGCAGCACGCCGGGGATCGCGGCCTCGGTCGGGGGATCGAGCGCGAAGCCCAGCTGCGCCGCGAAGCGGACCGCCCGGAGCGCGCGCAGGCCGTCCTCGCCGAAGCGGGCGGCCGGGTCGCCCACCGCGCGCACGCGGCGCGCGGCGAGGTCCGCCTGCCCGCCGAAGGGGTCGCGGAGCTCGCCCGCGAGCGGGTCCCAGGCGATCGCGTTGATGGTCAGGTCCCGGCGCGCGAGATCGGCCTCGAGATCGCCGTGGAAGGTGACCGAGGACGGGCGCCGGCCGTCCTCGTAGGCCCCCTCCCCGCGGAAGGTCGTCACCTCGACGTGCTCGCCCCGCGCGATCACCGTCACGGTGCCGTGGTCGATGCCGGTCGGGATGACCTTCGGGAAGAGCGCGCTCACCGCCTGCGGCGTCGCCGGCGTCGCGACGTCGAAGTCGGTGCCCTCCCGGACGCGGCCGAGCAGCAAATCGCGGACCGCCCCGCCGACGAGCCACGAGCGGTGGCCGGCCTCGCCGAGCCGGCGGAGCACGTCGAGGATCGAGGCGGGGAGCGCCGCGCGGGCGAGGGCGTCGGGGAGGTCGGTCATCCAGCGATCACCCTCGCTGCCGGGATGGGGGTGTTGCCCCCCCCCTCGAGCAGCTGCTGCCGGGGTGGGGCCCCGACGAGCTTCGCTCGGCGGGGCGGGGGGCGCCGAGCCCCCCGTGAAGTTCAGTGCTTCTGCCCGCGCTCCTCCTCGGCCCGCTGCAGGAGCCGGAAGTAGAGGCGGATGAGGGAGGTCCGGATCTGCGGCGTGAGCCCGTCGACCGCGGTGCGCGCCTCCGCGAGCGGCTCCTTGCAGATCGCGAGCAGGACGCGCCCGAGCTCGTCGGCCTCGTCCTTCGAGACCACGTGGTCCGGGTTCGCGAACGCCTCGCGGATCGCCTCGGCCTCGAAGAGCAGGTGGTGCCCCCGCAGGCCCTCCTCGAGCCGCTCCGAGAGCCGGCCGGGCGCGATGTGGCCGAGTGGATCCATGAGCGCGACGTTCCCCCCGGAGGTCCCATACCACGAACCTCCGGCGGCGAGGCCGGCCCCGCGCCGCGAGGCGGTGATATCGAGCGCGGGGGCCATCTGCTGCGCGCGGCCGCTACCGGCCGAGCGAGCCGAGGCGGTCGACCCAGGCCTTCGAGAGGCCGGCCGACGCGGCGCCCCGCACGATCGCCTCGAGGTACGCGGGCACGGGCCGCCCCTCGACCGGCAGCCGGCGGGACTCGGCCGCGCGGAACGCGATCGCCGCGATGGAGGCGCCGCCGCCCACCGGCTCGAGCGTCACCGGGAAGGCCGTGTAGAGCCCGGAGATGACGCCCTCCTTGTGCTCCACGAGGCCGCGCGAGAGCCCGGGCATCGGCACCGCGAGCCCCTCGACGTGATCGCCGGGCGACTCCGCGAGGCTCGCCACCGCGCCGCCCCAGGACCGCGAGGCCACGTCGAAGGCGAGGCGGAACCCGCGGAGCACCGCCGGGCGGGCGCCCTGGAACGACGGCACCTCGTACCCGTGATCCCGCGCCCAGGACTCGAACGAGCCCCGGTCGAGCGACGACCCGTAGACGAACCACGTGAACGGGCCGCCCGCCCCCGCCTCGTGCGCCTTGCCGACCACCGACAGACCCATGCCACCCCTTCTTAACGTCGCGTCCGGCCCGCCCGCACCGCTCTCGGTGGGGCCCTCGTGCCGGCCCCGGGGCGCCGCCGTCGCGCAATCGAGCGGCACCTCCGCGACGCGGGCGCGGTGCCCGGCGGCGAGCTCGGCCGCGCCGTCGTCGCCGGAGAGCGCCGCGAGCTCCTCGAAGGCCTCGGCGAGCACGACCGCCGGCCCGGCGAACGCGCCCGCGACCGAGGAGGCCGCGATGGGCTTCCCCTCCCGCGCGGTGGCCGCGGCGAGCGCGTCGAGGTGGTGCTCGTCGGCGAACGGCGGGTCGCAGCCCATGACGAACGTGCCCCGGAGGTCGGGGCAGCAGACCTTGAGCCTCTTGAGGCCCGCCCGGATCGCGCTCGCCCGGCACGCGGTGTCGCGCACCGTGACGAGCGGCATGCCGGCGAGCACCGAGCGGACGCGATCCCCCGCGTCGCCGACCACCACGACCACCGGCCACAGCCCCGCGTCGACCGCGGTGCGCGCCGCGCGCCGCACGAGCGGTTCGCCGTCCACCTCCGCGAGGCCGCGCGGCAGCCCGATCGACGGCACCGGATCGGAGGCGAGCACGATGGCCCCGAGGCCGGCGGTGGGAGGCGGAGCGTTCACTTGCGGGCGGTTCCTTGTCGCGGAACCCCGCGTCGAGCCAGCAGAGTTCGCCGCAGGCCCCAACCGGGTAGACGCGCGTCGACTTCGCAGGTGTTCCGTGCTTACCTCGACGCATGCTCCACCCGGGACCCGAGACGCACTTCGAGCCCCTCCTGCGCGCCTGGCAGGGCGAGCCGACCCGCGCGGACGTGGAGGCGACGCGCGCCGCGCTCGCCGCGGTGGCCCCCGAGGAGCTCGACGGGTTGCGCCCCCTCGTGACGGCGCTGCTCGCGTGGACCGCCGACCCCGGCCGCGGGGACGCCGCGCGCCGCGCCCTGGGCGGCCTGCTCGACGCCGTCCGGCGGCGCGCCTTCCTCGGACGGCTCGTGCCCTCCGCCGTGGAGCCGTGGGTCGCGATCGTGCTCGAGGCGATCCGGAGGACCGACCACACCGTGGGGGCGCTCCTGCGCGCGCGGGAGGAGTCCGACCCGCGCACGGTCGCGTTCCGCGTGCTCGGCCAGGGCGGCGTGGACGTCACGGTGGCGGAGGTCGCCCGCCGGACCCGCGCGATCGCGCGCGGCATCCTGGCCCTCGGCGGCGGCGCCCGGGAGACGACGGTCGCGATCCTCGCCGACAACGGCCTCGCGCCTGCGCTCTGCGACCTCGCCTGCCTCACGAACGGCATCGTCGTCTTCCAGCTGCCCGCGAACGCCGTCGCGGAGCAGGTGGTCGAGATGCTGAAGCACTCGGGCGCGCGGATCCTCCTCGCGTCCGACGACGAGCAGGTCGCGAAGGTGCTGCCCTCGCTCCCGGCCCTGCCCGAGCTCGAGCAGATCGTGGTGCTCTCCGGCCCCGCCGCCGAGCGGAACGGGCTCCTCTCGCTCGACCAGATGGTGAGCCAGGGCGCCGACTACGACGACGAGGCGCGCGCGGAGCGCGCGGCGTCGGTCCGGATCGGGGACGTCGCGACGGTGATGTACACGTCGGGGACGACCGGGCGCTCGAAGGGCATCGTCTTCACCCACGAGAACCTCGTCTCGAAGCGCTTCTGCCGCGCCTTCGCCCTGCCGGAGGTCGGCGAGGGCGACGTCTTCCTCGCGTACCTGCCGCTCTACCACACGTTCGGCCGGTGGCTGGAGATGCTCGGGACGCTGTTCTGGGGCGCGACCTACGTCTTCGCGCGCTCGCCGGCCCAGGCCTCGCTCCTCGAGGACTTCCGGCGGGTCCGGCCCACGATCTTCATCTCGGTGCCGAAGAAGTGGATCGAGCTCCACGAGTCGGCCACCGCCGCGGCCGCGACCGACGATCCCGACGAGGTGGCGGCCGCGCTGAAGGTCCTCACCGGCGGCCGGCTGCGCTTCGGCCTCTCCGCCGCGGGCTACCTCGACCCGGTCATCTTCCGCGGCTTCCACCGGGCCGGCGTGCAGCTCTGCTCCGGCTACGGCATGACGGAAGCGACCGGCGGCATCACCATGACCCCGCCCGGCGAGTACGCCGACGACTCGATTGGCGTGGCGCTCCCCGGCGTCGAGTGCCGCCGCGCCGACGACGGCGAGCTGCTCGTGCGCGGGCCGTACGTCTCGCCCGGCTACCACCGGCCGGGGCCCGACGACCAGGGCGTCGACGCCGGCGGCTGGTTCGCGACCGGCGATCTCGTCACCCTCGACCCCGCCGGCCACTTCCGGATCGTCGGGCGCAAGAAGGAGATCTACAAGAACCGCCAGGGCCAGACGATCGCGCCGGCGCGCGTGGAGAACCTCTTCCGCGACTTCGAGGCCCTCTCCCAGGCGTTCCTGGTGGGCGATCACCGGGAGTACAACACCCTGCTCGTCTGGCCGAACCCGGAGTCCCCGGCGGTGAAGGCGAGCGCGCCGGAGGCGGTGCGCGCGCTCGTCTCCTCGATGGTGGCGAGCGCGAACCGGTTCCTCGCGCCGTACGAGCGCGTGGTCGCGTTCCAGATCCTGCCGCGGGCGCTCGACGCCGAGCACGGCGAGCTCACCCACAAGCTCACCTACAAGCGCGAGGTGGTCGAGAAGAACTGGAAGGAGCTCATCGACCGCATGTACGAGCAGCGCCAGCTCACCCTCTCGGTCGAGGGCGTGACGCTGAAGCTGCCGAACTGGCTGCTGCGCGAGATGGGGGTGCTCCAGCACGAGGTGCGGGTGGAGGGCACCCGGGTGATCGCGCGCGAGCGCGTGCTCGACGCCGGCCCTGACCCCGACGCGCCCGGCGCCGTCCGGGCGGGCGACCTCGCCTACGAGGGCGCCGGGGCCCCGCTCGATCTCGGCGTGCTCGCCTCCCAGCCCGCGCTCTGGGTCGGCAACGCCGGCTTCGCGCGGTTCCTCGGCGACGAGGCGTTCGACGCGCTCGCCGGCCGCAGGCGGCGCGGCGGCGCGGCCCTGCGGCTCGACCCCCGCGCCTGGCGCGCGCCCGCCTCCGAGCGCGCCGCCGAGCTCCTCGAGGTGGTCGAGGCGCCGGAGGTCACCCTCCGCTCGATCCACGCCGCGGCCGAGCTCCTGCGCGCGGAGCGGCCCGAGGCCCGCAGGGCGGTCGCGCACCTCGCGCACGGGCTCTCGAGCCCGCAGGCCGACGTCGCGGCGCTGTGCCGGGCCGCGCTCCGGCGCGGGACCGACGCGCCGGACGAGGACGTGCGCCGGCGGGCGTTCCGGGTGCTCTTCCCGGGCGAGGACCCCGGCGAGGCGGTCGGCACGCTGCGCCGCTACCTCGACCGCATGGGGCCGATCGCGCTCCGCGACGAGGACCTCGCCCTGCTGGGCGAGCGCGGGCTGCCCGAGCCGCTGATCCACGCCCTGCTCGCGCACCTCGCCGCCGAGGCGGTGGCCGGGCCGCCGTCGTCGCCGAGCGACCGGCGGGTGCTCGTCGGCGCGATGCGGATCCTCACCGCGACCGCCATCGCCCACCCGGTGCACTTCGCGCCGGTGCGCGTCCCGCTCGCGCGCCTCAGCCTCCACGACGACGCCGAGATCGCCGCGCGGGCCGCCGAGGAGGTCGACCGGCTGCGCCGCGGCTTCGCGAACTGGGTGGGGCCGAACCTCCGGCTCGCGATCG
The DNA here is from genome assembly GCA_047602405.1 of Anaeromyxobacteraceae bacterium. GTDB lineage: Bacteria > Myxococcota > Myxococcia > Myxococcales > Anaeromyxobacteraceae > Anaeromyxobacter. Next base: position 1,510,134 of record JASGHJ010000002.1, on the reverse strand, counting down.
ATCCCGCCACCGGCGAGGAGTACGGCTGGAGCGACGTCCTCACCTTCGACCCCTCGGTGCCCGCCGAGGCGCGCATGCAGCTCCAGCAGGCCCTCGAGGACGCCACCGTGGTGCGGGCCTCGGTGTTCCTGCTCGGCAAGGGCGTCCTGCTCTCCCTCGCCGACCTCCCGCCCGGCGGCGCGTCGGTGAGCCTCCTCGGCCGCCACCACGGCATCGCGGTCTACCGGCTCACGCTCACCACCCGCTCGCGCGAGACCTTCGATCTCGCCCTGCACTCCGCCGAGGGCATGAGCTTCGCCGAGCTGCGCCGGGAGATCTCCTGGCTGCTCGCCGCGGGCGCGCCGCCCTCCCTCGTGGAGGCGTTCGGCGGCTACTTCTCGGAGTGGGGCATCTTCACCTCCGAGTACGTGCCGGGCCTCACCGTGCAGCAGCAGATCGGCCGCATCACCGCGCAGGGGGAGGCCAGCCGGCTCGCGCCGCTCTGGCCGTTCTGGGTGCGCACCGCGCTCGAGCTGCACGTCCTCTTCTGGGACCGCGCCGGGCGGATGCTCGCGCTCCGCGAGCCCTCGCCCGCGGCGTTCGTCGTGCCGTCGCACGACTACCAGGTGGGCGCCCGGCTTCTTCTCGGTCTCCGACCGCTCGACCTGCAGGACCCTCGACGACCTCCTCGACCGCTTCGACGACACTTTCCGCGGGGCGATCGAGTCGGCGCACCCGGCGCTGCGCGACGAGCTCGAGCCGCGCGAGGCCTGCGAGGCGGTCGTCGAGGCGCTCGGCCTCGAGCGCGGGACCGCGCTCCTCGAGCTCTCCGCGCCCGGGTCGAAGCGCGAGGCGAAGATCCGGCAGTTCCTCGACGCCTTGCCCGAGAAGGGCTTCACCCCGCACCGGGTCCGCTTCGCCGCGCGCCGCTTCCGCCGCTGGCTCTCCGCCGCGCCGGGCGCGACGGTGGAGGCGCAGGGCCGGATGCTGCTCGAGCTGTGGGACACCTACCACCTCGCCGACCTCGAGGAGGCGTGGCCGGACACGCGCATCCGCTTCTTCCGCATGACCGTGTTCGCCGACGCCCGGCCCGAGCTCGGCACCTCGCTCGACCGCCTGATGTCCCGCGCCCGCGCGCTGCACGCGGGCGGCGAGCTCGCCGAGCAGGTCGCCCAGGTGCGGGCCGCCATCCGCACCGGGCCCGACGAGGACTACTTCCTCGCCCGCATGACCTACCGCTACCTCGCGCCCGGCGACGACGTCACGCTCCTCGCGGTCCCCTCCGGCGGCCACCTCGTCGCCGAGGTCGTCACCGGCCTCATCGACGAGGAGGGCAACCGCTACGTCGTGCGCGCGCCCGCGTCCCCGCGCGAGGTCTCGAAGCTGCTGGGCATCTTTCACGAGTCCAACCTGCAGCCCACCTTCACCGCCGAGCACGAGTTCCTGCTCGCCATCGACGCGAAGGACGTCTGCATCGGCGGCATCTACTGGCACCAGGTCAGCCCGGAGCGCGCCCACATGGACAAGCTCGTGGTCGCCCGCCGGCACCGCGGCAAGGGGGTGGCCGACGGGCTGATGCGGGAGTTCGCCCGGCGCCTGCGTGCCCGGTACTACCGCCAGCTGGGCACCGGCTTCTTCCACCCGGAGTACCTGCGCCGCTTCGGCTTCCGCGCGGACCCGCTCTCCGGCGGGCTCGTGCGCGATCTCGGGGCGGAGGTCTTCGGGGTCGCTTAAGGAACCGACAAAAGAGACCGCATGCTCCGCTCCTGGAAGCTCATCGACACGACGCTGCGCGAGGGCGAGCAGTTCGCCAAGGCGAGCTTCCGCCTCGAGGACAAGCTCGAGATCGCCCGCGCCCTCGACACCTTCGGCGTCGACTACATCGAGGTCACCTCCCCGGCGGCCTCCCCCCAGTCGCAGCGCGACCTCGCCGCGATCGTGAAGCTCGGGCTGCACGCCCGGATCATCACGCACTCCCGCTGCCTCCTCGACGACGTGCGGACCGCGCTCGACACCGGCGTCCGCGGCATCGGCCTCTTCTTCGCGACGAGCCGCATCCTCCGGGAGTCGTCGCACGGCAAGTCGATCCAGCAGATCATCGACGCGATCGGCCCGCCGGTGGAGGCCGCCCTCGCCGCCGGGCTCGAGGTCCGCTTCTCCGCCGAGGACGCCTTCCGCACCGACGTCGCAGACCTCCTCGCGGTCTACCGGGCCGCCGAGAAGCTCGGCGTCCACCGGGTGGGGATCGCCGACACCGTCGGCATCGCGACCCCGCGCCAGGTCTACGCGCTCGTGCGCGAGGTGCGGAGCGCGGTGCGCTGCGACATCGGCTTCCACGGCCACGACGACACCCGCTGCTCCGTCGCGAACGCCTACGAGGCGCTCGCCGCGGGGGCGACGCACGTGGACGTGTCGGTGCTCGGCATCGGCGAGCGGAACGGCATCGTGCCGCTCGGCGGCATGATCGCCCGGCTCTTCTCGGTGGAGCCGCAGCGGGTCGGCGAGCGCTACCGGCTCGGCCAGCTCCGCGAGCTCGAGCGGCTCGTCGCCCGGGTGTGCGGGATCGAGATCCCGTTCAACAACCCGGTCACCGGCGACACCGCGTTCAGCCACAAGGCCGGCATGCACCTCAAGGCCATGACCACGAACCCCGGGTCGTACGAGGTCATCCCGCCCGAGGCGTTCGGCCTGACCCGCAGGCTCATCGTCGGCAGCCGGCTCACCGGCAAGCACGCCATCGCCTACCGGGCCCGCGAGATGGGCATCACCTTCGGCGAGCACGAGCTCAAGGCGCTGACCCGGCAGATCAAGGAGCTCGCCGACAAGGGCGAGCTCTCCGAGGAGCAGATCGACGCGGTGCTGCGCGACTGGGTGACGGCGTAGTAGGCTCCCGCCCCCTCGTGAAGCCCCGCCTCCAGAATCCTCCTCGCCGCGCTCCTCTGGTCCACCGCCGGCGCGGCCATCAAGCGCTGCGCCCTCGACGGCTGGCAGATCGCCGGCGGCCGCTCGCTCGTGGCCGGCGTGTTCCTGCTGCTCGCGGTCCCGGCGACCCGCCGCCGCCCGACCCGGACCGTCCTCCTGGTCTCGATCGCCTACGCCTTCACGGTGGTCCTCTTCGTCAACGCGACGAAGCTCACCACCGCGGCGAACGCGATCTTCATCCAGGACATCGCGCCGCTCTGGGTGCTGCTCCTCTCGCCGCTCCTCCTCGGCGAGCGCCCCACCCGCGGCGAGCTCCTGGCGGTGCCGGTCTATGCGATCGGCCTGTCCATGTTCTTCCTGGACGAGCTCTCCGGGGGCCAGCTCACCGGGAACCTCGTCGCGCTCGCCTCCGGCGTCGCCTTCGCGTTCACCATCGTGGGCCTCCGCAAGCTCCGCGAGGACGGACCGGCCTCCCTGGCCTGGGGCAACCTCCTCGCCGCCGCGATCGCGCTGCCCTTCGGCGCGGGCCCGTCCCCGACCGGCCTCGACCTCGCGCTCGTGGGCTACCTGGGCGTCTTCCAGCTCGGGGTCTCGTACCTCGTCTTCACCCGCGGCATCACCGCGACCCCGGCGGTCGAGGGCGCGCTGCTCGTGCTGCTCGAGCCCATCCTGAACCCGGTCTGGACCTACCTCGCCACGGGTGAACGCCCCGGCCCCTGGGCGCTCCTCGGCGGCGCCGTCGTGCTCGCGGCGACCGCGTGGCGGACGATCGCCCCGGCGCTCGTCATGGCGCGCGCACGCGCCATGCGCACCCCGGGGGCCTGACGGCGCAGCTCCCGCTCACGCCTCACAGCCCGAGCCCGAGGGAGACGGACGCGAGCGCGAGGACGCCTCCCACCCTGTGCCCGATCCGCTCGTCGCGCTCGGACTGCTCGACGAGCACCGAGAGCGCGAAGCCGTACACGAGCGCGACCCCGTGCCGGACCGGGAACCGCTCCAGGCCCGCCCGCAGGCCGACCGCCAGGAGCTCGCGCTCGGTGGGCGGGTCGCGGACGTCGGCCGAGACGTAGTCCACCCCCCCGAGCACGAGCGCGTAGCCGTCGAAGTGACCGATCGGTCGGACGAGCCCGACCCCGCCGAGGGCCCGGCCGTGGACGACCCCCGGGGCGAACGGGTAATCGGCGCTCGCGAGCACCATCACGCCGGCCCCTCGCCACGACAGGCGCCAGCCGGGCGCGAGCTCGCCCTGGCGCCCGCCTCCGCCGGTCCCGGCGAGCTCCACGGCGAACCCGAACCGGCGAGGCGGTCGCTCCGGCTCCACCAGCGGCGGCGGGAGGAAGCCGGTCGTCTCGAGCCCGAGGGTCGCCGAGACGAGCAGGGCCGGTCCGCCCCACGCGATGCGCCGGAAGGTGTCGTCGTCGCGGCTGACGAGGAGGCCCGTCGCCGTGAGCCCGGCGAAGGGGCGCAGGCGCAGGAGGCCCGCGGTGAACTCGGGCAGGCGCAGCGAGCCGTCCAGGCGGAGGCCGATGAACGGCTCCCAGACCCAGTCTCCCCAGCGCGCGCCGTACACGTCGCGGAGCCGGAACTGGGCCCCACCGGTCACCGCAAGGGCCTGGACGGACCAGTCCGGGCCGAGGTCGTGCGCGAGGCCGGCGCCGAGGAAGAAGACGTCGGTGAAGTCGGGCTGCGGCCGGGGCACCCCGTCGTGCTCCAGGCCCACCGCGACGACCAGCGCCGAGGCCCGCGCCGAGAGCTCTCCACCGATCGCGCTCACGCTCCGGCCGTCCATCCCGCCGGTGGAGAGGTGGAGCTCGGCGCGAAGACGGGCCAGCGGCGGCGCGTCCGGCTGCCGCGCCCCCGCCGCCGGCTCCTGCGCCCGGGCGACGGACGTGGAGAGGACGAGGACCAGCGCGGCCGCGGCGGACCGCGCCGCGCTCACGGCACCACCTCCGGGAGGAGCGTGAGCGTGCCCGAGCAGGTGGCCAGCTCGGGCGGGTCACCTCCGCAGGCGATGGTGAGCGCGCCGGCGCCCTCCTCCTTCACGGTGCAGGTCCGATCGACGGTCACGGCGGGATCGGAGCCCGGGAGGGAGAGCAGGCCGGAGAGGATGAACCGGCCCCGGGCGAGGTAGTCCAGGCGCGGCACGGCCTCCTCGCCATCGCGCGGCGGCGCGAGCGCGCCGACGCCGGGCAGGCCGACCGCCGCGCCACCCTCGACGGTGATGCCGTCGCCACAGTGCCCGCAGCCATGCGTGCAGTCGTCGGGACGCAGCGCGATCGTCCCCGAGGGACCGCAGGAGGTCGCCGCCTCGAACCTCGCGGGGAGCGTCGTCGGGTGCGTGGTGCTCGTCGCCACGAGGCACGCCGCCACCGCGCAGAGTGCGCCCAGGCGCCCCGCCGGGCGCAACCGCTCACGAACACGTCCGCTCATCGGCACGGCCCCTCCCACGTCCGCACGGCGGAGCACCCGACCACGTACGGAACGGCGCGTCTCGCTTCATAGCGCCGAAGAAGAGCACCGTCGCCGCGACCCCGAGCCGCAGGCGCCCTCTGGCGGAGCGGCGTCGTGAAGGCCAGCGCGGTGGGGTGACGAGGCGTGGGAGGACGCAGCCGGCCTCGTCTCAGCCCCGCGCCCGCTCCCGGTACCGCACCGGGGAGAGCCCCACCACCGCCTTGAACTGGCGCGTGAACGCGGACTGGTCTCCGTAGCCGCAGGCGAGCGCGATCTCCGCGACCGGCCGGTCGCCGCCCCGGAGCAGCGCGCAGGCCGCCTCGAGGCGGCGCTTCTTGAGGAGCTGCGCCGGGGTGAGCCCGAAGAGCCGCCGGATCCGCTGCGAGAACCGCCAGGGCGAGAGCCCCGCCAGCGCCGCGAGCCGCTCGACGCGCAGGGGCCGATCGAACCGCTCCTGCAGCTCCCGGACGGCGCGGGCGAGCCCGGGCAAGGTCCCCTCGCGATCCAGCGCCGACCCGCTGCGCGGGGGGCCCGGCTCGTGCACGTCCCGGGAGATGCCGGCGAGCCCGATCACCTCGCCGCCCTCGTCGCGCAGGCACACCTTGCTCGTCAGGCAGAACCCCTCGGCGCGGTTCGGGTACAGGTGCAGCTCGAGGAGGTCGGCGATGGGGGCGCCGCCCCGGAGCACGGCGAGGTCCTGCGCGAGGTACGCCTCCCCGAGCGGCGCCGGGAACAGCTCCGCCGCGGTCCGCCCGAGCGCCTCCCGGCGGTGGGTGAGCCCGAGCCGCCGCACGAGCGTCTCGTTCACGGCCGCGTAGCGCCCCGCGGCGTCCTTCACGAACACCACGACGTCGGGCACCCGGTCGAGGAGCTCGAGCAGGTACCCGGCCTGGCGGGCCTTCTCCGCGATGGAACCGTCCCGGGCCACCTGTGCCGAAAGCGAAGCACGGGCTGCGCGAAACGACAAGCGGACGCGCGCGCGCCGGGGCATGATCCGGAGGACCGCCATGCCCACCCCCATCCCCGCGTTCGTGAACGGCTCCTTCCGCGAGAGCGCGTCGAGCGCCCTCCTCGAGGCGCGCAACCCGTCCGACACCTCCGACCTCGTCGCGCAGGTCCCCGCCGGCAGCCCCGCCGACGTCGTCGCGGCGGCCGAGGCGGCCGCCCAGGCCTGGCCGGCGTGGCGCGACCTCCCCGGCCCGGGCCGGGCCGACGCCCTGCAGCGCTGGGCGAACGTGCTCGACGCCCGGAGGGAGGAGCTCGCGAAGGCGATGGTCCGCGAGGTCGGCAAGCCCCTCCTCGAGGCCCGGGGCGAGGCCGCCCGCGCCGTCGCGATCCTGCGGTACTACGCCGGCGAGGCGGTCCGGAATGCCGGCGACGTCATCCCGTCCCAGCTCGACGGCACCCTGCAGTTCACGCTCCGCGAGCCGCTCGGCGTCGTCGGCCTCGTGACCCCGTGGAACTTCCCGGTCGCGATCCCGCTCTGGAAGGCCGCCCCCGCCCTCGCGTTCGGCAACGCCGTGGTCTGGAAGCCCTCCGAGCTCTCGAGCGAGTGCGCGCGGCTCCTGTGCGAGTCGGCGGCCGAGGCGCTCCCGCCGGGCGTCCTGAACATGGTCCCCGGCGGCGCCGCCGCGGGCGAGGCGCTCCTCGCGCATCCGCTCGTCCGGGCGGTGAGCTTCACCGGCTCCGCGAAGGTGGGCGCGCGGGTGGCCGACGTCTGCTCCCGCCGGAACGTCCGCTACCAGGCCGAGATGGGCGGGAAGAACCCCGCCATCGTGCTCGCCGACGCGGACCTCGGCCGCGCGGCGGCGCTCGTCGCCGGCGGCGCCATGCGCTTCGCCGGCCAGAAGTGCACCGCGACCTCCCGCGTGCTCGTGGACCGGAAGGTCGAGGAGCCCTTCCTGGCGGCGCTCGTGAAGGCGGTCGCGGCGCTCCCGCTGCTGCCGCCGGCCGACGCCGCGTGCGCGGTCGGGCCGCTCGTGCAGCGGCCGAAGGTCGACCGGGTGCGGGCGCTCGTCGAGGCCGAGCGCCCGCGGGTGCTCGCGGGCGGCGATGCGCCCGCCGGCGAGGCCTTCGGCCGGGGCCACTACCTCACCCCGACCGTGGTCTGTGACCTCTCGCCGACGAGCGCCTTCCTCGGCGAGGAGCTCTTCGCGCCGGCGCTCGCGGTCGTGCCGGTCGATGGCGTCGACGAGGCGATCGCGGCCGCGAACGCCGTGCCGTACGGCCTCTCCGCCGCGCTCTTCACCCGCGACCTCGCCGCCGCGCTCCGCTACGTGCGCCGCGTCGAGGCCGGCATGGTCCGCGTGAACGGCGACACGACCGGCGTCGACCCGCACGCGCCGTTCGGCGGGGTGAAGGGCTCCTCCGCCGGCGGCCGTGAGCAGGGGCCCGCGGCGCGCGAGTTCTACACCGAGCTCCGCACGGTGCAGGTGACCCCGTGACCGGGTTGCCCGCGCGGATCGACGTCGTCGACTCGCACACGGAGGGCGAGCCCACGCGCGTGGTCGTGGACGGCTGGCCGGCGCTCGCCTCCCCGACGATGCCGGGGCGCCGCGAGGAGGTCGCGACCCGCTTCGACGCGCTCCGCCGCGGGGTCGTGCTCGAGCCCCGCGGCCACGACGCCGTGGTGGGGGCGCTCCTCACGCCGCCCGTGACGCCCGGCGCCCACTGCGGGGTGGTCTTCTTCAACAACGTCGGCCCGCTCTGGATGTGCGGCCACGGCCTCATCGGCCTCGTCCGCACGCTCGAGTTCCTCGGGCGCATCGGCCCCGGGCGGATCGCGGTCGACACGCCCGCCGGCTCCGTGGCCGCCGAGCTCGCCGCGGAGGGCCTCGTCACGATCGAGAACGTCCCCGCCCGCTGCCACCGGACGGACGTCGAGGTCGAGGTGCCCGGCCTCGGGCGGATCCGCGGCGACGTCGCCTGGGGTGGCAACTGGTTCTTCCTCGCGCACCTCGAGGGCGAGCGGCTCGCGCTCGAGAACCGCCACCGGCTCCTCGACGTGTCCTCCGCGATCATGCGCGCGCTCCGCGTGCAGGGCGTGACCGGCGCCGACGGCGCGGAGATCGACCACGTCGAGCTTCTTCGGCCCGCCCTCGCGGCCGGACGCCGACGCCCGGAACTGGGTGCTCTGCCCCGGTGGCGAGTACGACCGCAGCCCCTGCGGCACCGGCACGAGCGCGAAGATGGCGGCGCTGCACGCGCACGGGAAGCTCCGCCCCGGCGAGCGCTGGCGGCAGGAGAGCATCACCGGCAGCCGCTTCGTGGGCTGGCTCGAGGAGCGGGACGGGCAGCTCTGGCCCCGCATCCAGGGCCGGGCCTTCGTGACCGGGCGCACGACCCTCCTCTTCGAATCCCGCGGATCCCTTCCGCGCGGGGCTGGGCGCCGAGGGCATCCTGGAGCCCGCCTCGGCGCGATGAGCCCCGACGCGGTCATCGTGGGCGCCGGCATCGTGGGCGCGGCCTGCGCCGACGCGCTCGCGCGCGCGGGGCTGCGCGTGCTCGTGCTCGAGGCGGGGTTCCCCGCGGGCGGCGCGACCGCCGCCGCGATGGGGCACGTGGTCGTGATGGACGACGGCCCGGCCCAGCTCGCCCTCACCCGGCGCAGCCGTGACCTCTGGGCAGCGCTCGCGCCCGAGCTCCCGCGCGGCGCCGAGGACTCGGCCTGCGGCACGCTCTGGGTCGCCTCCGACGACGAGGAGCTCCGCCTCGTCGCCCCGCGCGCCGCCGCCTACCGCGCCGCGGGCGTCGCCGCGGAGCTGCTCGACGCCCGCGCCCTCGCCGAGGCCGAGCCGTCCCTCCGGGCGGGGCTCGCGGGCGGCATGCTCGTCCCCGGCGACCGGGTCCTCTACCCGCCCGCCGCCGCCCGCTTCCTCCTCGCGCGCGCGGTCGGGCTCGGCGCGCAGGTGCGCGGCGGCGTCGAGGTGCTCGAGCTGGGCCCGCGGCGCGTGCGGACCGCTGCGGGCTGGATGGACGCGGGGGCCGTCGTGCTCGCGGCCGGGCTCGCCGCGGCGCGGCTCGTGCCGACCCTGCCGCTCCGGCCGCGCAAGGGCCAGCTCGTCGTGACCGGGCGGGTCCCGGGCATGGTCCGGCACCAGCTCGTCGAGCTCGGGTACCTGAAGAGCGCCCACGGCGGCGGCGCCGAGAGCGTCGCGTTCAACGTGCAGCCGCGCGCGACCGGGCAGCTCCTCGTGGGCTCCTCCCGCGAGTTCGTGGGGCTCGACGCCTCGCTCAATGCGCCGCTGCGCGCGCGGATGCTGGCGCGCGCGATGGACTTCCTGCCCGGGCTCGCCGGCGTGCCCGCCCTCCGCACGTGGTGCGGCTTCCGGCCGTGCACGCCCGACAACCTGCCGCTCGTCGGCTGGTACCCGGCCATCGACGGCCTCCTCGTCGCCGCCGGCCACGAGGGGCTCGGGATCACGACCGCGCCCGGCACCGGCGAGCTCGTCGCCGACCTCGTGCTCGGCCGGCGCGGACCGCTCGATCCCGCGCCGTACTCGCCCATCCGCACGCCCACCGCCCATGCCTGACCGCACGCCACCCGCCCCCGCGCCGCCGCACGTGGTGATCCACGTCGACGGGCGCGCGCTCAGCGTCTCGCCGGCGAAGACGCTCGCCGCGGCGCTCCTCGACGCCGGCGTCACGGCATTCCGGCGCTCCGCCTCGGGCGAGCCCCGCGGCCCGGTCTGCGGCATGGGCATCTGCCACGAGTGCCGCGTCACCGTGGACGGCGCCCGCGACCGGCGCGCCTGCCTCGAGCCCGTGCGCGCCGGCATGGAGGTCGTGACCGGATGAGCGCCGCCCGCCCCTCGAGACGCCGCCTCGCGGCCGACGTCTGCGTGGTGGGCGCCGGCCCGGCCGGCGTCGCCGCGGCGTGCCGCGCCGCGGAGGGCGGCCGCAAGGTCGCCGTGCTCGACGAGGGGTTCGGGCCGGGCGGCCAGATCTGGCGCCACGCGCCGGCCGGCGCGCCGCCGGCCGAGGCGCGCCCCTGGCTCGAGCGCCTCTCCCGCTCGGGCGCCGAGGTCCTGCGACACGCGGCCCTCTTCGAGGCGCGGTGCGCGGGCGACGGCTTCCGGCTCTCCGCCGAGCACCGCGAGGGCGGCGGCCCCGTCCGCCTCGACGTGGACGCCCGCGCCGTCGTGCTCGCGACCGGCGCCCGCGAGCTCCTCCTGCCCTTCCCGGGCTGGACCCTGCCCGGCGTCGCGGGCGCGGGCGGGCTGCAGGCGCTCGTGAAGGGGGGCCTCGAGGTGCGGGGCAAGCGGATCGTGCTCGGCGGCACGGGGCCGCTCCTCCTCGCCGCTGCCGAGGCGCTCGAGCACGCGGGCGCCGAGGTCGTGGCCGTCGCCGAGCAGGCCGGGACCGCCGCGCTCGCGGGCCTCGGGCTCCGCCTCCTCGGCAAGCCCGGCAAGCTCGGCCAGGCGCTGCGCCTCGGGCGCACCCTCGGGTCGAGGCTCCGCGCCGGCACCTGGATCGTGCGCGCCGAGGGCACGGGCGGCGTCGAGGCCGTGGTCCTCACCGACGGCCGGCGCGAGGAGCGGCTCGCCTGCGAGCTCCTCGGGGTGTCCTTCGGCCTCGTGCCCTCCGCGGAGGCCGCGCGCCTCCTCGGGGCCGCCGCCTCCGGCGGCGCGGTGGCCGTGAACGATCACCAGGAGACCTCGGTGCCGGGCCTGTTCGCCGCGGGCGAGCTCTGCGGCGTCGCCGGCGTGGAGGTCGCGCTCGCCGAGGGCCAGCTCGCGGGGCTCGCCGCGGCGGGCCTCCCGCCCGAGCCGGCGCCCGTGGCCGAGCGCCGAACGGGCCGCGACTTCGCCCGCGCGATGGACCGCGCCTACGCCCTCCGCCCCGAGCTCCTCCGCCCGCTCGCGCCCGACCTCGTCGTCTGCCGGTGCGAGGACGTCCGCGCGGGCGAGCTCGACGCCGCCGGGGCCACCTCCGCCCGCGAGGCGAAGCTCGCGACGCGCACCGGCATGGGCCCGTGCCAGGGCCGGGTCTGCGGCGCCGCCCTCGAGCGGCTCCGCGGCCTCGAGCCCGCAACGCCCCGCAGCCCCATCGTCCCCGTCGCCCTCTCCACCCTCCTCGAGGAGTGAACCCCGAATGAACTGGCAAGGCGTCTTCCCCGCGTTCACCACCCCCTTCAAGGAGGACCTCTCGATCGACGAGGGCTTCATCCCTCGCCACCTCGAGGCGATGCTCGCCGCCGGCTGCAAGGGCTTCGTCGCGCTCGGCTCGCTCGGCGAGTCGGCGACGCTCTCCTTCGACGAGAAGGTCCGGATCCTCGAGCTCTCGGCGAAGGCGCTCCGCGGCAGGGCGCCGCTCGTGGCCGGCATCGCGTCGCTCTCGACGCACGAGGCGGTCGCGCTCGCCCGCCGCGCCCGGGAGGTCGGCGCCGAGGGCCTGATGGTGCTGCCCCCGTACGTCTACCGGGGCGACGACCGCGAGACCCTCGCGCACTTCTCGGCGGTGATCGAGGCGACCCCGCTCGAGTGCATGCTCTACAACAACCCGATCGCGTACGGGACCGACGTGCGCCCCGAGCAGGTCGCCGAGCTCGCCCGGCGCCACCCGAACCTCGCCGCGGTGAAGGAGTCCTCGGCCGACGTCCGCCGCCTCGCCGCGATCCGCGCGCTCATCGGCGACCGGCTCGCGCTCTTCGTGGGCGTCGACGACCTCATCGTGGAGGGCATCGCCGCGGGCGCGACGGGCTGGGTCGCCGGCCTCGTGAACGCGCTCCCCGAGGAGTCGGTCCGCCTCTTCGACCTCGCGCGCGCCGGTAAGCACGCCGAGGCCGACGCGCTCTACCGGTGGTTCCTGCCGCTCCTCCGGCTCGACGTGGTCCCGAAGTTCGTCCAGCTCATCAAGCTCACGCAGGACGTGGTCGGGCTCGGCTCGGAGCGCGTCCGTGCGCCGCGCCTCGCGATCGCCGGCGCCGAGCGCGAGGCGGTGCTCGCGATGATCCGCGAGCGGCTCGCGGGCCGACCGGGTTGAGCCGGGTCCGTGGGGTCCATCCGGGGGGACGCCGTACGCCACCGCAGCGGTGTCCAGCGCTCCCGGATCCTCGAGGAAGCGCGGGCCGTGGATCCCTTGGGCGGCGTCGCGGTGGGCGGTACCCCTGGAACCCCCGTGGCCGCGTGATTTCCCGCGCGAGCTCGCTCGTCCGGGAACGACGACCACACGCGGTGGCTGCCCGAGGGCAGCGGGTCAGTTCCGGCTCGGGAAGATCCCGCTCACGCAGATCGAGTACGTGAGCCCGTTCGGCGCGACGGCGCGGAGGTCCGGGAGCGCGAAGGTGGTGCGGCCGTCCCCGCCGTACATCGTGCCGAGCAGCGAGAAGAGCGCCGTGTTCTGGCTGATCGAGAGGATCTGGCCGTTCGCGGGCACCCCGTTCACGACGGCGCTCGCGCTCAGGATGATCTCGCCGAGCGTGCATTCCCGGCCGCGCCCCTCCGCGAAGGTGTTCGTGTCGTTCCCGAACCGCGCGTCCACCGTCCCGGACCCCGGGTCGCCCTTGTCGCCCTTCGGCCCCTGCGGACCGGCGGGGCCGGTCGGGCCGGTCGGGCCGGTGGCGCCCGCGGCCCCGGCCGGCCCCGGATCGCCCTTCGCGCCGGGCGCGCCCGCGAGGCCCTGGGCGCCCTGCGGGCCCGGATCGCCCCTGTCTCCCTTCGCGCCCTGCGGGCCCGCCGGCCCCGTCGGGCCCGTGGGCCCGACCGGCCCCGGCTCCCCGGCGCCGATCGCGACCTCGAACACCGCCTCGCCCCAGGCGTCCCTCCCACCGCCGCCGTGGAACGAGCGCTCCTCGCGCCGGCCACCGGTCGTCAGCACGAGCCGGTAGCTCGCGTCGGGGAGCGGCGACGGCAGCCGCGCGACGACGTCGGTCGGCGACGCGCTCTCGATCTCGAGCGGCACGTTGCCGAGCGTGACGGTGGGCCCGTGGCGCCCGAGGTTCCGCCCGCGGATGAACAGGTGCGCCTTCGCGGCGTCGGCGTCGGCGCGATCGATGACCGGGCCGCGGTCGCCGTCGGCGGGGCCGGAGGCCCGGGACGGCCAGGCCGCCGTCGCGAGCGCGGCGGCGAGGAAGGGCGTGAGCAGGCGGCGCATGGTTCCCCCGAGGCGCCCGCAGGGGCAGGGACGCGAGGCCCGATCCTACGAAGCGCCGCCGAGTGACCGCAAATGCACGCCCCGAGAAGGCGCCTGCCGTGACGCCCGTCACAGGGCACCCTCCGAGGTCGCGGCCGTGCGGCCCCGCGCCGGCGCCTTTACACTCGCGGGAACCCTGGGTGAAGGAGAAGTCCATGCCCCGCCATGCGGCCGTCGTCACCCTCGCCCTCGCGCTCCTCGCCGCCTGCAGTGGGGGCGGGGGCGGCGGAGGAGGAGGGGGCGGAGGTGGAGGTGGAGGGGGCGGAGGGGGCGGAGGCGGCTCGGATCCCACCGCGTCAGCCGGTGGCTGGACCCGCGGTGGAGACGGCGCCACGGCCGGCGGGCCCGGGGGCGAGGTGAGGATCGTCTCGTACGGCGGCGACATCCAGGTGAAGAAGTCGACCACCGTGCCCGCCGCCCCGACGCTCTCGCCCGGCGTCCCGGGCCTGGGCGCGAACCCGCGGACCCTCGCCGCGAGCACGACCCTCCAGCCGGACCTGTCGGACCACGTCCCGGGCGATCAGGCCGGCGCGGCCACCGGGCTCTGGGTGAAGGCCGGCGCGACCGTCACGCTCGCGCCGAACGCGGGCGACTGGGCGACGATCCGCCTCGCGGACGGGATCGTCGTCGACGGCACGCTCCGGCTGCACTACCGCGCGGCCCAGCCCGCGAACCGCGGCTTCGTGCGCCTCGTCGCGCGCGCCCTGCACGTGAGCGAGACCGGCGTCGTCGAGCTGACCGGCGCCCCCGGCGGCACGGGCGGCTCCCTCCAGGTGGAGACGGTCGAGGGCATCACGAACCGGGGCCTCATCGACGGCCGGGGCGGCGACGGGACCTCCGGCGGGCAAGGCGGCCAGATCGTCCTCGAGGCGGGCTCGGTGGCGTGGCTCCAGGCGGGCACGATCCGCGCGAGCGGCGGCGCGGGCACGGCGGGGCCCGGCGGTGAGGCGGGCTACGTCAGCCTCATCATCCCCTGCTACTCCAACACGCCCGGCGAGGGCGACGTCGCCGTCACGGGCCCCGTCGAGAACCGCGGCGGCGCGGGCACGGTCGCGGGCGGACCCGGCGGGTCCCTGCGGGTCGCGAGCTGCGCGGGCTTCGTCGTGGTGACCGGCGCGCTCGACACGCGCGGCGGCGCCGCCTCCGCGGGCCAGGGCGGGAACGGCGGCGACATCGACGTCCAGGCGGTGAACGACGCGCTCTGGTTCCTGGGAGAGGCGCGCTCCGCGGGCGGCGACGGCAGCGCCACCGTGGGCCAGGGCGGCGACGGCGGCGAGATCGGCCTCCAGAGCCGCACGCTCTCCGCCCGCTCGGGCGGCACGCTCGCGGCGTACGTGCACGCCGGCCTCGACGCCACCGGTGGCGACGGCCAGGTGGGTGGGAGCGGCGGCCTCTGCGAGCTCCAGGTCTGGCAGAACGAGGTCGCGCCGGGCACCTCCGGTCCCCTCGTCGTCACCGGCCTGGACGCGCTCCTCGCGAACGGCGGCGACGGCGCGCAGGCGGGCGGCGACGCCGGGCCGCTCTCGGTGTACTCGCAGGCCGTGGCGGGCGCGGCCCCCTCCCCCGCGGGCACCCTGAGCATCGAGCCCGGGATCGAGTCCTTCGGCGGCAGGGCCACGGCCGCGAGCGGTCAGGGTGGCCACGGGAACGAGGTCTGGCTGAGCGGCAAGACCGTCGCGGCGCCGAAGGTGCTCGCGAACGGCGGGCCGCCGGGAGCGGGCGGCGCCGGCGGCAACGGCGGTCTCGTGACCGTGCACAGCTCCGGCGGCACCTCCACGCTCGCCGGCGCGCTCTCGGTGAAGGGGGCGACGGGTACGCCCGCGGGCAGCCACGGGACCGTGACCGTCGACGGCGCGGCGAAGGGGCTCACCGCGGGCGTCTACACGCCCTGAGCTCCCGGGCGGCGCGGGCGCGCTCCGGGGGCCTCAGCTCCCCCGGGGCCCTGCCGCGACCGGGCCGAGCTCGACCTCGACGCGCGTGCCCGCGCCGGGCTCGCTCCGGAGCGTGGCGTCGCCCCCGTAGAGCTGCGCGACCTTGCGGACCGTGGCGAGCCCGAGGCCGCTGCCGGGCAGGTGCCGGGTCTCGGCGGTGCGCACGCGGACGAACTCCTTGAAGAGGCCCGCGGCCTCCTCCGGCGCGATGCCGATGCCGGTGTCCTCCACCACCACGCGGACCCGGCCATCGACCGGCGCCACCGCGACCTCCACGCGGCCGCCGCGCCGGTTGTACTTGATGGCGTTGTCGACGAGGTTCGTGAGGACGAGCTCGAGCTCGCGCCGGTCGACCTCGGCCCAGACCGGGTCCGCGGGGGCCAGCCGGAGCGCGACGCCCGCCTCCCCAGCGGCCCGCGAGAACCCGTCGAGGATGGCCGCCGCCACCGCGCCGACCTCGAGGGTGACGAGCGCGCGGCGGCGCTCCCCGGACTCGATGGCGGTGAGGTCGAGCAGGTCCGCCACGAGCCGCCGCATCCCGCGCAGCCGCTCGACGCCGCGCGCGACCGAGGCCCGGTAGCTCGCGAGGTCCGGGCCGAACACGCCGGCCTCCATGTCGAGCAGGTTCCCCTCCACCGCGGAGAGCGGCGCCTTGAGCTCGTGCGCCAGCACCGACACGAACTCGAACCGGATGCGGCGGCGCTCGTCGGCGTGGCGGCGCGCCTGCCGCAGGAGCAGGGCGTGCCGGACCGCCTTCTCCACGGTGGCCCTGAGCTCGTCGGGCGTGAACGGCTTCGCGAGGAAGTCGAACGCGCCGCGCTTCGTCGCGGCGACGGCGGCCCCGAGCGTCGCGTAGGCGGTCACCATGACCGTGAGCACCTCGGGCGCCTCGGCCGCGAGGCGGGCGAGGACCTCCAGCCCCGAGAGCCCCGGCAGCCGCTCGTCGAGGAGCACGAGGTCGGGCCGCTCCGCCCGGATGCGCTCCAGCGCGGCCTCGCCGGTCTCGACGGCCTCGACCCGCAGCGCGACCTCCCGCCCCTCGGCCTCCGGCGGCGCGCAGCGGAAGCCCGCGAGCACCCGGGCCGCCCCGAGGCGCATCCCGGGCTCGTCGTCCACGACGAGCACCGAGAGGGTGAGCGGCCCGTCGGCGGCGGCCGGCGTCACGGCGACGCCTCCACCCGGCGGGGCAGCACCACGCTGAAGGTCGTCCCCCGCGGCCCGCGGGCCGGGTCCGCGTTCGAGCGCACCGCGAGCTCGCCGCGGTGGACCTTCACGATCCCGTAGCAGACCGCGAGCCCGAGGCCGGTGCCCCGCCCGATGGGCTTCGTCGAGAAGAACGGCTCGAACACCCGGCCGAGGTGCTCGGGCTGGATCCCGGTGCCGGTGTCCTCGACCTCGATCCGCACGCGATCCGCGTCCCCCGAGGTCCGCACGGTGAGGCGCCCGCCCTCGGGCATCGCGTCGTAGGCGTTCCCGACGAGGTTCGCCAGCACCTGCGCGAGCTGGTCCCGGTCGAGCGCGGCCACCGGGTCGCCCGCGTGCGCCGTGACCACCTCGATCCCGGCGGGCGGGGGCGCGGCGCGGAGCGCGTTCGCGACGAGCCGGGGGAGGTCCACCGCCTGCACCACGAGCTTGTTCTGCCGGGCGAAGTCGAGGAGGCCGCTCACGATCCGGCGGCAGCGGTCGGCGTGCTCGGCGATGAGCGCGAGATCCGGGCGGTCGGGTCGCTCGGGCGGGCAGGCGTCGAGGAGGAGGTGCGCGTAGACGAGGATGACGCCGAGCGGGTTGTTGAGCTCGTGGGCCACGCCCGCGGCGAGCTGGCCGAGGTTGGCGAGCCGCTCCGCGTGCGCGAGCGCGTCCTGCGTGCTCGCGAGCCGCTGGTTCGCGTCGGCGAGGTCGGAGAGGGCCGCCCGGAGGTGCTCCACGCTCGACGGGAGGCACATGTCGGGCTCGGCCAGCCCGGCGTGGATCGCCCGGGCGAGGCCGCGGCAGGTCTCGTACCCGCAGGCGCCGCAGTTGAGCTCGTCCTGCGGCCGCGCCTTGCCGAGGCGAGCGAGGATCCCGTCCAGCACCGCGTCCTTCGGCGCCCTCTGCCGCACGTCGCGCGCGGCGAACGTCCGGTCGAGCGGGAGCGCCTCGGCCGCGTCCAGCCGGCGCGTCCAGGCGGGCTCGTCGAAGCGGGTCAGCCGCTCCCGCGCGTGGCGGGAGAGCGCCCCGACCCGCGCGAAGTGCGGCGCCCGGGTCGTGCAGCCCGGGCCCTCGACGCAGCCGCGGCAGGAGAGCAGGTGCAGGAGCTCCGCCTCGACCGCGCCGGAGGCGGCCTCCTCGACCGCCTCGTAGGCCCGGAGCCGGCCGTCGGCCGAGACCACCGCGTGCGGCGGGCGCGGCCGCGCCCCCGGCCTGCCGAGCTGGACCTTCAGCGGGGCGCCGAAGCCGGCCGGGCCGTCGAACCCGCCGTCCGGTGCGTCGCCCGGCGCGCCCCGCAACAGCTCCCGCAGCTCGTCGAAGGTGAGCACCCGGGCGACGTCGCCCGCGACGTCCGGGGCCCGGCGCTCGGCCTTCTTCGCCACGCACGGGCCCGCGTAGACGACCTGGAGGTCCTCGCCGTGCTCCGCGCGGAGCCACCGCGCGATCGCCACCATCGGCGACACCACCGGCGCGAGCGCCGGGACGAGCGCCGGGTGGAACCGCTCGACGTAGCCGACCATGGCCGGGCAGGTCGTGGCGATGCGGCGCCGCCCGCCCCCCTCCGGCGAGAGGAGCTCGCGGTAGGCGCGCGCGACGAGGTCGTTGCCGAAGCCGGCGTCCACCACGAACGCGAAGCCGAGGGCACGGAGCCGGCCCAGGAGGCGCGGCTCCGGGACGTCGTCGAACTCCACGGGGAACACGGGGGAGAGGCAGATCGCCGCGCGCGCGCCGGAGGCGAGCAGGGCCCGCACCTCGTCGACGTCCCGCCGGTACTGCTTCGCCCCCTGGCTGCACACCCGCACGCAGTGGCCGCAGGCGACGCAGCGCTCCGACACGACCGCCGCCTGGCCTCCCTTGACCTGGATGGCCTTCGCCGGGCACTCGCGCAGGCACGTGAAGCAGAGGCGGCAGCGGTCCCCGGCCGTGAAGACGAGCGCGGGCTCCGCATCGCGTGCGCCGGCCCTCCGATCCGAGACCCCGGTTTCCATGCGAAATCCTCCTCACGTCGTGCCCTGCAATGCCCGCACCCACCGCGAAACGGGTGCGGGACGCGCGGATTCTGCGTGATCGCGCAGCGCGCGCCGTGGCGCGGCGCAACGCCACACCTCCGCGCCATGACCCGTGGAGCGGTCGCGCGTCCCGGTTCACGGCCCGCGTCGCCGGTCGCGGCCCGCCAGACGCCGATCGCGGCCGGGCCTGGGTGAAATGCCCCAGGTCTGCCCGGGCCCTCGCGTTGGCCGGAACTTTGCTCCAGGGCCCGGCGGCGGCCCGGCGTCCGGTCCGCGTGGAGGCTCCGCACCACCTCCTGGCCACCCTCCGTGGCCGAGAAAGGCACGCACGTGTCCGCGGTCCACGAAGCCCCGCACGCCCACGTCCTGATCGTCGACGACGACGTCGACCTCGTCGCCCGGCACCGGGCGGTCCTCGAGGCGGCGGGCCACCGCGCCTCGGTCGCCCACTCCGCCGCGGAGGGGCGCACCGCCGTGGAAGCGCTCCGCCCGGACCTCCTGATCCTGGACGTGATGATGGAGCGCTTCGACGCGGGCTTCGAGCTCGCGCGCTGGATGGCGAAGGCCCACCCGGCCACGCCAATCCTGATGCTCACGGGCGTGGACGACCACCTCGACGAGGCCGACCTCGAGGCGCAGGACCGCGACGGCTGGCTCCCCGTGCACCGCTACGTCGAGAAGCCGCTCGCCCCCGCCGTCCTCGTCGAGGCGGTCGAGCACCTCCTGGAAGAGACCTCCCGCGCCCCGGCCGGCGCGCCCCACCGTCGAGGCCGCTAGATGCTCCCGCTCCTCGTCACGCTCCTCCTCGTCCCGCTCGCCGCGAGCGCCGCGCTGCTCTTCACCACCCGGCCGGCGCGCCGCACCGCGGTGGTGCTCGCCGCCTGCGTGACTGTGGCGGCGGCCACGCTCGCCGTCGCGGTCGAGTTCGCCGGGACCGGCCCGGCCTTCCTCGCGGCGCCGGTAGAGCTGCCGCCGCACCTCGTCCTCGCGGTGGAGGCCGCGCTCGCCCTGCTCGTCGTCGGCCTGGGCCTCCGGCACCGCCGGCCCCTCGCCCCGGCCCTCGCCGTCGCGCAGTTCGGGATCGGCGCCTGGCTCGAGTGGACCGGCCACCCCGAGGCGGTCGAGGGCCGCGCGCTCCGCGTCGATCACCTCTCTGTGGTCATGATCGCGATCGTCGGGATCCTGGGGACGCTCATCTGCGTCCACGCGCTCGGCTACATGCGCGACTACCACCGGCAGCACCCGCAGGTCGCCGGCCGGCGCACCTCGTTCTTCTTCCTGCTGTTCGTGTTCGTCTCGGCGATGTTCGGCCTCGTCGTCGCGAACGAGCTGCCGCACCTGTACCTGTTCTGGGAGGTGACGACGCTCTGCTCGTTCCTCCTCATCGGCTACACGCGCACCGAGGAGACGATCGGGTACGCGTTCCGGGCCCTCGAGCTGAACCTCCTCGGCGGCCTCGGCTTCGCCGTCGCCATCCTCCTCCTCGCGCGCATCCCCGGCGGGCTCGACGTGGCCACGCTCGCCTCCGGCGCGCTCGGCCCCGCCGCGGTCCCGGCGCTCGGCCTGCTCGCCCTCGCGGGGCTCACGAAGAGCGCGCAGCTGCCGTTCTCGTCCTGGCTCCTCGGCGCCATGTACGCGCCCACGCCCACCTCCGCCCTGCTCCACTCCTCGACCATGGTGAAGGCGGGCGTCTTCCTCCTCATCCGGCTCGCCCCCGCCATGGCCGGCACGGTCGTCGGCGGCGGCGTGGCGACCGTCGGCCTCCTCACGTTCCTCACCGCCTCGCTCGTGGCGGTCGGGGAGCAGAACGCGAAGAAGGTGCTCGCCTGCTCGACCCTCGCGAACCTCGGGCTCATCGTCGCGTGCGCCGGCCTCGCGAACGCGGTGGCGCTCTGGGCGGCGGTGATGCTCGTGATCTTCCACGCGGTCGCGAAGAGCCTGCTCTTCCTCGTCGTCGGCACCCTCGAGAACCGCTTCTACACGAAGGACCTCGAGAACCTCGACCACCTCGTCTCGCGGCTCCCCCGGGTGGCGGTGCTCGCGCTCACCGGCATCGCCGGCATGTTCATCGCGCCCTTCGGCGTGGTGATCGCGAAGTGGACCGCCATCCGCGCCTTCCTGATGCTCCCGGGGTGGGCGGGCGCGGTCGCCCTCCTCGTGCTCTCGTTCGGCAGCGGCTGCACCCTCTACTACTGGGCGAAGCTGCTCCTGAAGGTCCTCGCGACCCGGGCGATCCCGGAGCCCGAGCGCGCCATCGAGGCCCGCGTGAGCGGGTTCGAGTGGTTCGCCGAGACCACCCACGCCGCGCTCGTGCTCGGGCTCGCCGGCGGCGTGGGCGTGCTCTCGAGCGCGGTCGTGTCCCCGTGGGTCCAGGCCGCGCTCCCCGGGGGCGAGGGACCGCTCCTCGCGCTCGACCCCTGGATGGCCCCGGCGCTGGTGGTGGCCACCGCGTTCCTGCCCCTCGCCGCGTGGCGTCTCACGGTGCGGCCCACCCACGACCTCGGCGGCATCTACGTCTCGGGCCGGACCGTCTCCGCCTCGCACACGGTCTCGTCCCCGCGCGGGGGCGCGCGCGAGCTCTCGACGCGCAACTTCTACCTGCGGGGCCTCCTCGACGGCGGGCGCGTGTTCCGCGCCGGCGCGGCCCTCGGTGCCGTGGTCGTCGCCGCGACCCTCCTCCTCGGCGCGGTGGTGAAGCCGTGAGCCCGCTCCTGTCCGCCCTCGCGTTCGTCCTCCTCGCCCCGCTCGCCGGCGGCCTCCTCGCCGGCGCCGACCGGGTCGTCACCGCCCGCATGCAGGGCCGGATCGGGCCGCCGCTCCTGCAGCCGTTCTTCGACCTCGGCAAGCTCCTCTCGAAGGAGGTCCGCACGGTGAACGGCCTCGCCGAGCCGCTGCTCCTCGGGCACGTGGTCACGATGGCCCTCGCCGGCGCGCTCGTCGTCGGCGGCGGCGACCTCCTCCTCGCCACCTTCGTCTTCGCCCTCTCCTCCCTCCTGCTCACGCTCGCGGCCGGGTCGGCGGACTCGCCGTTCGGCTCGGCGGGGGCCGAGCGCGAGCTCGTGGCGCTGCTCGCGACCGAGCCGCTCCTCATCCTGCTCGCGGCGCTCGTCTGCCGCGTGACCGGCGCGAGCACCCTGCCCGGCGTCCTCGCCTCGCCGGTCAAGGTGGCGCTCGCGCTGCCGGGCGTGCTCCTCGCGTTCCTCGTCGTGGTCACCATCAAGCTGCGCAAGTCGCCCTTCGACCTCTCGACCTCGCACCACGCCCACCAGGAGCTCGTGCGCGGGCTCACCTCCGACATGTCGGCGCGCCTCCTCGCCTGGGTCGAGCTCGGCCACTGGATCGAGACCGTGCTGCTGGGGCTGTTCGTCCTGCCTCTTCTTCAACTGGAGCGTGCCCCTCGCGATCGGCGCCGCCCTCCTGGCGCTCTTCCTCGAGATCCTCGTGGACAACGTCACCGCGCGCGCGACGTGGCAGCTCATGCTGCGCTCGGCCTGGGCGGCGACGCTGCTCCTCGCCGGCGGCAACGCCCTCCTCGTCTCCCTCCGGGGGTGGTGACGTGTCCTCCCTGTCGAAGTCCCCGTGGGTGCTGCACTACGACGCCTCGAGCTGCAACGGCTGCGACATCGAGGTGCTCGCCTGCCTCACGCCGCTCTACGACGCCGAGCGGCTGGGCGTGATCAACACCGGCAACCCGCGGCACGCCGACATCCTCCTCGTGACCGGCAGCGTCAACGAGCGGAACGTCGACGTGGTCCAGAACCTCTACCGGCAGATGCCCGACCCCAAGGTCGTGGTCGCGGTCGGCGCCTGCGCGAGCTCGGGGGGCATCTTCGCCCGGGCCTACAACGTGAAGGGCGGCATCGACCAGGTGATCCCGGTCGACGCGTACGTGCCCGGCTGTGCCGCGCGCCCCGAGAGCATCATCGACGGGGTCCTGCGGGGCGTGGAGATCCTGGAGCGGAAGCGGAGGGAGTCGTGATCGACGCGGAGCGGTTCCTCGGGGAGGCGGAGCGCCTCGCGAAGGCGGGCTGGCGGCTCGTCCTCATCAACGCGACCGGCCTGCCGCCCGCGGCCGGCCAGGAGGAGGGCGACGTCGACCTCGTCTGGACCTTCGAGCAGGGCGGCAAGCTCCAGCACCTGCGCGAGCGGGTCGAGCACGGCGCGCGGGTGCCGAGCCTGTCGGCCCTCTTCGGGTCCGCCTTCCTCTACGAGAACGAGATCCGCGAGCTTCTTCGGCGTGGACGTGACCGGGCTCACCGTCGACTTCCGCGGCGAGCTCTACCGGACCTCCCGGAAGGTCCCGTTCTCCGGCAAGGCCATCAAGGAGCGGCTCGCCGCCCGGGGCAAGGTGTCATGAAGCGCACGTTCATCCCGTTCGGCCCGCAGCACCCCGTGCTGCCCGAGCCGATCGTGCTCGACCTCGTCCTCGAGGACGAGCGCGTGGTCGACGCGGTGCCCGCCATCGGCTACGTCCACCGCGGCCTCGAGGCGATGGTCGAGAAGGTCGAGTTCACCGACTTCGGCAACGTCGCCGATCGCATCTGCGGCATCTGCAGCTTCATGCACGGCATGGGCTACGCGATGGGCGTCGAGCGGATCATGAAGGTCGACGTCCCGGCCCGCGCCCAGTGGCTCCGGCTGATCTGGGCGGAGCTCTCGCGGATCCACAGCCACCTCCTGTGGCTCGGGCTCGCGGCGGACGGCTTCGGCTTCGAGAACCTGTTCATGCACTGCTGGCGGCTGCGCGAGCGGGTCATCGACCTCTTCGACCAGACCACCGGCGGGCGCATCATCTTCTCGGTCAACCGGATCGGCGGCGTGGCACGGGACGTCGCGCCCGACGCCCTCCAGCACATCGAGCGGACGCTCGACCAGCTCCGCGAGGACCTCCGCGAGGTCAGGAAGGTCTTCTTCGAGGACGCCTCGATCCACCACCGCCTCGCCGGCGTCGGCCACCTCTCCCGCGAGGAGGCCGTGCGCACCGGCGCGGTGGGGCCGATGGCGCGCGCCTCCGGCGTGGCGCTCGACGTCCGGATGGGCGGGGACGAGGACTTCCCGCGCTACCACGAGCTCGCCTTCGAGCCCGTCCTCGAGCAGGACGGCGACTGCCTGGCGCGGTGCAAGGTGCGCGTGCGCGAGCTCGACCAGGCCATCGACCTCGTGAAGCAGGCCATCGCGCGCATCCCGCCCGCCGACGGGCCGCTCGTCGCGAAGGTCCGCGGCACGCCGTCGGGCGAGGCCTTCGTCCGGCTCGAGCAGCCCCGCGGCGAGGTCGTCTACTACCTGCGCGGCAACGGGACGAAGTTCCTGGAGCGCTTCCGGGCGCGCACGCCCACGTTCGGCAACCTGCCCGCGATGATCCAGCTCCTCAAGGACTGCGACCTCGCCGACGTCCCGAACATCATCCTCACGATCGACCCCTGCATCAGCTGCACGGAGCGCTGACGATGGCGAACCCGCTGAAGCTCCCGCTCCTGCCGCTCGCGCTCAGGAACCTCGTCTCGAGGCCCGCGACCCGGCGCTACCCGGCCGAGGTCCGGCCGCCCGTGCCGCTGGCCCGCGGCCACGTGGCCGTCGACATCGCGTCCTGCGTCTTCTGCGGGCTGTGCGCTCGCCGCTGCCCGGCGGCCGCCATCGCGGTCTCGAAGGAGGCCCGCACCTTCGCCCTCGAGCACCTGCGCTGCGTCGCCTGCGGGGTGTGCGTGGAGGTCTGCAACAAGGACAGCCTCGCGATGGCGCCGTCCGCGCGGCCGGTCTACCTCGCGGCCGAGGCCGGCCCGGAGGGGAGCGCCCGGCGCGGCCGGATCGAGCTCCACCAGGAGCCGGCTTCGAAGCCGCCCGCGCCGGCGCCCGGGGTGCGGCCCTGACCGGACGCTACCCCGCCGGCTCGACCACCCGCGGGCGCGGGCGGGACCGCGTCGCCTCGCCGCCGAGCAGGAACGCCTCGACCTCGTCCCTGCGGGCCAGCGTGTCGGAGCGCCCGAGCTCCATCACGCGCCGCAGGTAGAAGGGCTCGAAGGCGAGGTACGAGAGGAGGTCGGCCCCGCCCGAGCTGGACGCGCCGATGCCGCGCAGGAGGAACCGCAGCATGCGCGGGAAGCGGAGGTACTCGTCCTTCGCCAGCTTCCCGAGGTCGAGCGACGGCCGCAGCACCAGCACCGGGATCTCGCGCAGCTCGACGTCACCGGGCGTGCGCCGGTCCTCGGGCACGAGCGCGAGGGTCTTGTTGATGCGGTCGAGCCGCTCGAGGTCGGAGTCGACCGAGTCGAGGAACACCGCGTTGAGCAGCACGCCCGCGATGTCGGAGAGCGACAGCGCGGGGTCCGGGGCGCCGTCCTCGGCCTCGCGGCTGCGCGTCTCGTGCGGCGGGCGGAGGTACTTCACCGTGACCGCGACGATGCGCCGGGCGCCGAGGTGGATCGCCGGCGACAGGGGGTGGCTCATCCGCACGCACCCGTCGCCGTAGAAGCGCTCCCCGATCCGCACCGGCGGGAAGAAGACCGGGATCGCCGCCGACGCCATGACGTGGTCGATGGTGATCCGCGAGCGCACGCCGAGCCGGGTCGAGCGGGCCCACGGCTTCACCTCGGAGGAGCCCTCGAAGAAGGTGACGCCCGCGCCGGTGTGGTAGCTCGTCGCGGAGACGGCGACGGCGTGGACCCGCCCGGCCCGGAGGTTCCGCCGCATCCGCCCCAGCGGCATCACCGAGGTGACGAGCGACCGGAGCGGCGCCGGGTCGAGGAGGTAGTTGATCCCGGAGGAGCCCAGGAGCCCGCCCGCCGAGAGATCGCGGATCCAGCGCGAGCCGATGCCCGCGAGCCGGAACGTGCCGGTGCGGAAGACCTGATCCGGGGTGAGGTTGCTCCAGACCTCCGTGAGCCGCCCGATCACCGCCTCGAAGTCGTCGGCCATCGTGGCGAGGCCGACGGCGTTGATCGCGCCCGCCGACAGCCCCGTCACGACGTCGAACGGGAGCTGCCCGGGCCCGACGATCTCCTGGATCGCCCGCAGCGCGCCGATCTGGTAGGCCGCCCGGGCGCCGCCGCCGGAGAGGACGAGGCCGGTGCGCTCCATGCCGTTCTTCAAGTTGCACCCCCGGTGGACCCGGCGCCATCGGCCAGCAGCCGGGCGGCCCAGGGGAACGCCCCGAACGCCCCGCCGGTGTGGAAGAGGACGACCCGGGGGGACGGGAGCCCGCCCGGCTGGCGGGCGCGGCCCGCGACGCCGAGGAGCGCCTTGCCGGTGTAGACCGGATCGAGGAGCACGCCGTCCTCCCGGGCGGCGCGCCGGATCAGGGCGAGCCCCTCCTCGGTCGCCTGCGCGTAGCCCGGCCCGACGAAGCCGTCGTCGATCCGGACCTCCTGCGGGGGCACCTCGGGGAGCTCGGGCCAGCGCGCGCGGGCCTCGGCGCAGAGCCGCCCGACCACGGCGCGGAAGTACGGGGCGTCGTTGCAGACGGCGAAGGCGACCGGGTGCGCGTGCCGCCAGCCCGCGAGGCGCACGCCGAGCTCCACCCCCGCGGCCGTGCCGCCGGAGCCCGTCGCGTACGCGAGGGTGAGCGGCCCCTCCCGCCATGGCGGCGGGAGCTGCTCGAGGAGCTCCTGCACGGCGAGCGCGTAGCCCCAGGTGCCGAGCGCGCTCGAGCCGCCCTCCGGGATGACGTAGGGCCTCCGCCCCGCGGCGCGGAGCTCCCGCGCGACCCCGGCCATCACCTCGTCGCGGCGCCCGTACGCCTCGGCGGTGACGTAGCGCAGCTCGGCGCCGGAGAGCCGGTCGAGGACGACGTTGCCCTCCGGCGCGGGCGGGTGCGCCGGGTCCGGCACGCGCAGGAGCAGCACCGCGCGGAGCCCCCGCTTCGCGGCGGCGAAGGCGGTGGCGCGGCAGTGGTTGGACTGCACGCCGCCGCAGGTCACGAGCGTGTCGGCGCCCACGGCCTCGGCCTCGGCGACGAGGAACTCGAGCTTGCGCGCCTTGTTGCCGGACAGCTCGAGCCCGGTCAGGTCGTCCCGCTTGTAGAGGAGGTCGACGCCGAGCGCCGCGCCCAGCCGCGGCGACGGCTCGACCGGCGTGGGCAGGCGGGCGAGCGGGATCCGCGGCGGCAGCGGCGGCAGCATACCGGGAGGGTAGCAAAGGCCGCCCGCCCGCGCACCGAGCGGCACGTCCCTCGATCGCGCGGCGTTCGCCCACCGTGAGGAAGCGCGCTTCCCCTCCGTGGCCATCCGCTTCCACGCGCCCGGGTGCAATTCCGCGCGGTTCGCCGCTGGCCCGGCGGTCGCATGGCGTGGGCGCGCCGCCCGGTGACCGGGCGAACGGGGGGTGGGGATGCGAGGGATCGGGCAGGTGGTCGGAGCGGTGGTGGGCGTGTGGCTCGCGGGGTGTGGCGCGGACCCCGCGAAGCCGGGCGGGCCTGGCGGCGGGCACGGCCCCGGGGACGGCGGCGGGTCCGGCGGCGGCGGCTTCACCTTCGGGACGAAGGGCCCGTGGGACGTCGCGAACGTCACCTACGGCGATGCCCAGGGCATCCGGGAACACCCGGTCGTGGGGCTCACCACCGACGAGGCCCAGAACCGGTGGATCGCGACGGAGTCGGCGCTCTACCTCGTGAAGCCCGGCGAGACGGCCGCGCGGCGCTACGACGCCGCGGACGGGCTTCACCTGCAGTCG
Organism: Anaeromyxobacteraceae bacterium; assembly: GCA_047602405.1. Classification (GTDB taxonomy): domain Bacteria; phylum Myxococcota; class Myxococcia; order Myxococcales; family Anaeromyxobacteraceae; genus Anaeromyxobacter. The sequence goes on along the minus strand of JASGHJ010000002.1, from coordinate 1,482,857 downwards.
AACCCCGCCCGGTACTGCGACAACCGGGAGCTGCAGCCGGGCGAGGCGTGCGCCGGCGGCTCCCTCTCGAGCGGCGCCGCGGTGGACCCGGGCATCCGCTCGGTGGAGGGCGGCCGCGCCGGCGAGGTCTTCGTGGGCTACTGGGGCGCCCACACCGATCCGCTCCTCTGCCAGGCCGGCCAGGAGTGGGACGACTGCGATCCGCTCCGCCACACCGGCAAGATCGACTGGGTCCGGCTGCAGCCCGACGGCACCCTGAAGGTGATCCGCTTCAACCTCGCGACCACCGGGATGGGCGGGAAGTACTGGCACGATCGGACCGTGAACCGGATGGCCTTCGACCACTTCGTGAACCGGGGGACGCTCTACGCCGCGACCGAGCACGGCGTGGACATCCTCTTCCCCGACAAGTGGCGGGCGCCGCTCCCGGGCGAGTGGTTCGACGCGCAGCAGAAGGAGTACATGGGCGACCACCTCCACGCGCGCGTCTGCTTCGAGGTCGCGTGCGCGGTGCGCGAGGACTCCCGGATGGGCGACTGGATGGGGCTCGACGTCGACGCGCACGGCGCGCTCTGGCACGCGGGGAAGTGGACCGCCGGCCTCATCACCTGGGACCCCGACCCCGCCAACTGGCACTTCCGGGACGGCGCCGCGTTCGCGGCGGCCTTCGGCGACCCGTACTACGGGCCGGGCGGCGGCGGGAGCACGCCCATCTTCGAGGTCGCGAAGGAGGGCCACGAGGTGCACCTCTCGGCGGTCAGCGTCTGCCCGGACGGCCGGGTCTGGTTCGCGAGCACCGGCGTCCAGGACGGGCTCGCCCGCGACCTCGGCCACGCCATCGCGGTCTGGGACGGCCGCACGCTCACCCCCTACCCGCCCTCGGCGGCGGGGCTCGCGGAGGCGGGGGTGCAGGACCTGGCCTGCCTGCCCGACGGGCGCCTCGCCCTCGCCGGCGCGCGCACCGGCGTCGTGATCTGGGACCCGGCGAAGGGCACCTCCGCGCCGGTGAACGCGGCGAACGGCCTCTTGCCCTCCGACGACGTGCAGTCGCTCGAGGTGGACCGGATGGCGAACCCGCCCACGCTCCACGTGGCGACCGGCGCCGGGGCGGCCGCGCTCCGCGTCCTGCCCTGAGGACCCGTCCGGCGCGGTCTCGAACTTCCGGGCGGGGTCCGGCCCTGGTAGAAGGGCGGGCATGGCGTCCTCCGCCGTGCCCGCCGGCCGCCGCCTGGGCCTCCGCTTCCGCATCGCCGGCCTCGCCGCCCTCGCCGCGGCGTTCGCCTCCGCGATCCAGCTCGCCATCCGGCTCGCCTCCGCGGGCGGGGTCTCGGACGGCGCGCTCTGGTCTTCCGTCGCCGTGGCGGTCGCCTCCTGCGCGGCCGCCACGCTCGCCGCCTGGATCCTCGCCCGGCGCGTGACCGGGCCGCTCGAGGATCTCCGCAACGCCGCGGCGGCCGTCGCCGCCGGCGACCTCACCGCGCGGGTCGGGACCGAGGGGACCGCCGAGGTGGCCGACCTCGCGGCCTCCTTCGCGGCGATGATCGAGCAGCTCCAGGCGACGCTCGGCGACCTCCGCCAGTCCTCGCAGGCGCTCGATCAGGGCGCCCACGACATCCTCGGCTCGCTCTCCCGCCAGGCCGCGATGTCGGCCGAGCAGGCGGCGGCCATCACCGAGACCTCCACCACCGCCCTCGAGATCAGCCAGACCTCCAAGCAGGCCACCCAGCACGCCGACTCGGTCATCGAGATGACGAAGCGGTCCGACGAGCTCTCCCACGCCGGCCTCGAGACGGTCGAGGAGGCGGTGTCGGCGAGCGCGAGCCTCGGCGAGCAGGTGAACCGGATCGCGGCGACGATGTCCGGGCTCGCCGAGCGCACGCTGCAGGTGGGCGAGATCATCACCTCGGTGAAGGATCTCGCCGAGCAGTCGAACCTCCTCGCGCTCAACGCCTCCATCGAGGCGACCAAGGCGGGCGAGCACGGGCGCGGCTTCGCCGTGGTCGCGATGGAGATGCGCAACCTCGCCGAGCAGTCGAAGCAGGCGGCGGTGCAGATCCGCGCCATCCTCCAGGAGATCCAGCGCAGCGCCCGCGAGGCCGCCGCCGCGACCGACGAGGGCTCGAAGCGCGCCGGCGGCGCGATGGCGCTCGCCCGGAGCGCCGGCGAGGCCATCGAGGGGCTCGCGACCGTCATCCGCGAGTCCGCCGTCGCCGCGCGCCAGATCGCCAACAACACCCGCCAGCAGACCATCGGCGTCGACCAGATGGTCTCGGCCATCACCGAGCTCTCCCGCGCAATCCACGAGAGCGCCGAGGGCACCCGGAAGATCGAGTCCGGCACGCTCGCGCTCACCGAGGTCTCGAAGCGGCTCGGCGAGGCGGTGCGGCGGTACCGGATGTAGCGCGGGCGCGGGGCGTGCTAGAACCGCCCCCCTGGTGCAGGCCTCACCCGTCCGCTGCGAGCGCTGCCGCTTCCCCGTGCCGTGCCTCTGCCCCGAGATCCCCTCGGTGGCGGCGCCGTTCGAGCTCGTCGTGCTCCGGCACGTGAGCGACCGGCCGAAGCTCTCCAACACCGGCCTGTGGGCCGCCCTCTCGGTGCGGGGCGCCCGGCTCGTCGACCACGGCGATCCCGGTCCCGCGACCGACCTCGCCGCGCTCGACGCCCCCGGGGTCGCCCTCCTCTTCCCGTCCCCGAGCGCCGCGCTGCCGCCCTGGCCGGCGCCGCCGCGCGTGCTGGTGGTGCCCGACGGCACCTGGACGCAGGCCCGGCGGATGGTCCAGCGGCTGCCGGCGCTCCGGACGATGCCGCGCCTCGCGCTCCCGGCGCCGCCGCCGGGGCTGCGCATGCGCCGGCCGCTCGTCGCGGGCGGGATGTCGACGATCGAGGCCGTGGCCGGGGCGCTCGCCGCCGCGGGCGAGGCCGACGGCGCGCGCCGGCTGCTCGCCCTGCACGAGTCCGGGGTCGAGCGGGTGCTCCGGCTCAAGGGCACCTACGAGGCCGAGCGCCGGGGGACGTCCGCGCACGCCGGCCAGCAGGGCCCGGAGGCCGCGTGAGCTTCGCCGTCCGCTACGAGCTCCTCGCCCGCGACCCGGCCTCCGCCGCGCGCCGCGGGCGCGTGCACACCCGGCGCGGCGTCGTGGACACGCCGGCCTTCATGCCGGTCGGCACCCGCGCCTCGGTCACCGGCCTCTCCGTCGACGAGGTCGAGGCCTCCGGCGCCCAGATCATCCTCGCGAACACCTACCACCTGCTCCTGCGCCCCGGCCCGGAGGTGATGCGGCAGGTGGGCGGCATCCACCGCTTCATGCGCTGGGACGGGCCGGTGCTCACCGACTCGGGCGGCTTCCGAATCTTCTCGCTCTCCGAGGACCGGGTCATCACCGAGAAGGGCGCCCGGTTCAGGAGCTACGTCGACCAGCGCGAGCTCGTCCTCTCCCCGGAGCGCTCGGTGGAGGTCCAGGAGGCGATCGGCTCCGACGTCATGATGGTGCTCGACGTCTGCCTGCCCTCGACCTCCCCCGCCGCCGAGGTGCGCGAGGCGATGGACCGCACGCACCGGTGGGCGCTCCGCAGCCTCGCGGCGCGGAAGGACCCGGGCGCGGCGCTCTTCGCCATCGTGCAGGGCGGCCTCGACCCCGCGCTCCGGGCGGAGTCGGCGGGCTTCCTCACGGCGCACCCCTTCGACGGCTTCGCCATCGGCGGCCTCGCGGTGGGCGACACGCGGGAGGAGCGCGGCGACGTCATGGCGCGGACGACGGCGCTCCTGCCGGAGGACCGGCCCCGGTACCTCATGGGCGTCGGGACCCCGGCCGATCTCCTCATCGCCATCGGCCACGGCGTCGACATGTTCGACTGCGTGCTCCCGACCACGCTCGCGTGGCAGGGCACGGCGTTCACGTCCACGGGCCGCGTCCGGCTCACGCGCGGCGAGCACCTCGCCTCCGACCGGCCGCTCGACCCGGCCTGCGGCTGCCCCACCTGCCGCGAGCACCCGCGCGGCTACCTCCACCACCTCGTGAAGTGCAAGGAGCCGCTCGGGCCGCGCCTCCTCTCCATCCACAACCTCCACCACTACGCGTCGCTCATGGCGAACGCCCGCGCGGCCATCCAGGCCGGGCGGTACCCGGCGTTCGCACGGGAGACGCTCGCGGCGCTCGACCGGCACGAGCACGACACCTCGGCGCGCCCCCCCGGTCGCCGCGCCCCTCCGCCGCCCGCGCCCGAGCGTCCGCCGCTCGCGCCGCCGGTGCCCGGCGGCCCGCGCTGGGAGATCGTCGTCACGAGCCAGGGCGCGCCCGCGGTGCGCGACGCCCAGGTCGGCGAGGTCATGCACCCGGTCGTCGGCGCCGCCGTCGAGTCGGAGCGGCTCTACGTGGGACAGTCGCGCCTGCGCGAGCGGCTCGCCGGAGAAGGGCCGCCGCTCGTCCTCTTCGACGTCGGCCTCGGCGCCGCCTCGAACGCGCTCGCGGCGATCCGCGCCGCGGAGGCCGTCCGCGGCCGGGGCCTCGAGGTCGTGAGCTTCGAGCGGGAGCTCGGCGCGCTCGAGCTCGCGGCGAGCGACGAAGGCGCGGTGCGGATGGGGCTCTCGCCGTCCGACCTCGAGGCCTGCCGGGCGCTCCTCGCGGGGGGCGCGTTCGAGCGCGGCCCGGTGCGGTGGCGCCTCGTGATGGGCGACCTCCTCGACACGCTCCCCGCCGAGCGAGCCCGCGCCGACGTCGTGTTCTGGGATCCCTTCTCGCCCCGGGCCGACGCCGCGCCCTGGTCGGTGGAGGCCTTCCGGGCGCTGCGCGCCCGCTGCAACGACGGCGCGGTCCTCTACACCTACTCGACCGCGACCGCGACGCGCACGGCGCTCCTCCTCGGCGGCTTCGCCGTCGGCCACGGCGATCCCTCCGGGCCGAAGGAGGAGACGACCGCCGCCGCGACGGACCGGGCGCTCCTCGCCCGGCCGCTCGACGGCCGCTGGCTCGAGCGCGTCGCCCGGTCCTCGGCCCCGTTCCCGCCCGACGCGCCGCCCGATGCGCTGGAGCGGGTCCGTGCGTCGCCCCAGTTCTGTGCCTCCGGGGCGCTCGGCGCGCCCCGCCCCGCCGAGCAGAGCTCGTCGGGGCCCCACCCTGGCAGCAGGGTCACATGACGGACTACGCCCCCGCGCGCTGGCTCCCCGGCGCCCACACGATGACCGTGTACGCGAGCGTCGCGCGGCCGTTCCCTCGCCCCCCGCAGGTCCGCGAGCGCTGGGAGCTCCCGGACGGCGACTTCCTCGACGTCGACCGCACGCCGGGCGACGGCCCCGACGCGCCGGTGCTCGTGGTGCTCCACGGCCTCGAGGGCTCGTCGCGCGCGCCCTACGTCCGCGGCCTCGTCGCGGTCGCGCGCGCGCGCGGGCTCGCGGCGGTGGCGGTGAACTTCCGCGGCTGCTCCGGCGAGGAGAACCGCCACGCGCGCTTCTACCACTCGGGCGAGACCGGCGACGTGGGCCACGTCGTGGCGCGCCTCGCCGCGGAGCGGCCGGGCCGCCCCCTCCTCCTCGCCGGGTTCTCGCTCGGCGGCAACGTCACCGCGAAGTATCTCGGCGAGCGCGGGGACGACCTCCCCGCGGAGCTCGGGGCCGCGGTCGCGATCTCGCCGCCGCTCGACCTCTCCCGCTGCGCCCGCGCGCTCGACGCGCCCGGCTTCTGGAACCTCGTCTACCGGGAGCGCTTCCTCCGCCGCCTGCGCGGGAAGGCCCTCGCGAAGGCGCCGCGCTTCCCGGAGATCTTCGACGTCCCCGCCATCCGTGCGGCCCGCACCTTCTCCGACTTCGACGGCGTCGTCACCGCCCGCATCCACGGCTACGCCTCCGCCGAGGACTACTGGCAGCGCTGCTCGTCGGGGCGGTTCCTCGCCGGCGTCCGCCGCCCGCTCCTCGCCATCTGCGCGGAGGACGACCCGATCGCGCCGGTCGACGCGAGGTCCGTCGAGGCGGCGCGCGCGAACCCGGCCGTCACGCTCGAGGTGACGCCGGCCGGCGGGCACGTCGGCTTCGTGAGCGGCTTCCCGTTCTGGCCCTCGTTCTGGGCCGAGCGGCGGGCGGTCGAGTTCCTCGCCCGCCACGCGGGCCGGTGACTACCGGACCACCCCGCCGTACGGGTCGGGGCTCGCCTCGCCGGTGAGCGCCCACCAGAGCGTCGCGCGGTAGCTCCCGAAGGTGCCGCGCTCGATCGCCTTCCCGCGGGCGATCCCCGGGCCGGAGGCGAGGAGCGGCACCGCCCGGTCGTAGCGCCACGGCGACCCGTGGCCCATGCCGTCCTCGTACCCGAAGCTCGCGCCGGGCGCGAGGGCGAGGTACGCGAAGCCCACCCCCGGCCGGGTGGAACGGCACGCGAGCGCCGCGAGCGAGGTGTCCGCGGGCGCCGGGCACGGCCCCTCGTGGACCGGGAACGCGCCGGCGACCCCCGGGATCCGCCCGGCCGCCTCCACGAGCGCGGCCTCGATCGTCCCGCGCGCGCCCGGGAGCGCGGCGAGGGCCTCCGGCCCGAGCCAGACGAGCGGATCCACGAAGCGCTCGACGTACCGGCCCGCCGGCGCCCCCCGGGCGCCGAGCGCCCGCGCGACCGCGGCGTCGAGCGCCGCCCGCACCGGCTCGAGCTGCACGCGCGCGCCGGGCGCGCAGGGCCGCTCCCAGCGGTCCCTCGCGCCGCACGCCGCGGCCGGGTGGGCGCGGACCGCCTCCGGCATCGGGCCCATGCCGTGGTCGCCGGAGAGGACGACCGTGTACCTGCCCTTCCCCACCGCGCGATCGAGGCCGTCGAGGAGCCGCGCGAGGGTGCGGTCGAGCCGGAGGAGCGCGTCCCAGTGCTCCCAGGAGTCGGTGCCGAAGGCGTGCCCGACGTAGTCGAGCCCGGAGAGCGAGAGGGACAGCAGCATCGGGTGCGCCGGATCGCGGACCTGCGCCACGGCCGCGAGGCCGGCGTCGACGACGAGGTCGTTCGAGAACGGCGCGGCCCGGTACGCGCGCCAGCCGTCCACGGCCGACGCGAGCGCGTGCGGGAAGCGGGGACTGCCCCACGCCGACGCATCCTCGCCGGGCGCGTCGTCGGGCGTCCCGGCGTGGGAGGCGACCCAGCCGCGGTCGGAGAGGTCCCAGGTGAGCGGAGAGGCCTTCGTGACGTCGGGCGCGGTGGCGACGAGCCAGGCCGGCAGCGGCGGGTATGCGCTCGTGGTCACCCAGGCGGCGCCGCCCTTCCCGTCGCGGTCCAGCCAGGCCGCGAGCCGCGGCCGCCGGCCCGCGGCGAACAGCGAGCCGCGGTCCTTCTGGGAGAGCGCCACCACCACGGCGGCCGGGTCCCGGGCGACGAGCGCGTCCGCGAGCGTGTCGCCGTCGAGCCGGGCGAGCGAGATCCCCGGGGGCTCCTTCGCCACGCCCACGAGGCGCGTGGCCGGGTCCTCGAGGAGCGAGCCCCGGGGCCTGCCCGGCAAATCCTCCCGGACGACCTCGTTCGCGAGGATGCCGTGCTCGCGCGGCGTGCGCCCGGTGAAGAGCGAGGCGTGGCCGGGCGCGGTCTCGGTGTTCGCGTGCAGGTACTCCAGCTGCCGCACCCACGCGCCCTCTCGCCGGAGGCGCGCGAACCCGCCGTCCCCGGGCAGCGCGGGCCACCGCTCCGCCGCGAGCCAGCCGCCGAGCTGGTCGACGACGATCGCGACCGCCACGGGCGCGCCCGGTCGCCCGGGGGCCTCGGCGGCGCGCGCCGGGGGCGCGGCGAGGAGCGACGCGAGCAACGTGACCGGGAGGAGCGGGGCGCGCGGCATCCGCGCAAGCTACCCGAGCGCCCGCCGGCCCGCCACGCCTCACGCGGCGCCGGGATCACCCGCTCCGCCCGCCCGGCCGCGGGCGAGCGTCGCGGCCGCCGCGCGACGCGCCGTGCCCCACGCGAGCGTGAGCGCGTAGCTCGAGGCGAGCACGGCGGCCGCCACGGCGAGCGCGGCCGGCAGGCCGAGGGCCGGGCCCACGCGCCAGGCGAGGCCCGGCGTCGTCGACCAGCCGTAGACGATCGGCACGTGCACCGCGTACACCGCCAGCGAGGCCTTCCCGAGCGGCGCCACGGCGCGCGCGACCCCGGCGGGCACCGCGAACAGCGCGGCGAGCGCGAGCGACACGACGCCGGTGCGGTAGGCGAGGAGCAGCGGGTGGCCGACGGGCATCGTCCCGACCCCGGTCCAGGCGGTCGCGAGCACGAGCGCGGCGCCGCCGGCCGCGAGCGCGCGGAGCGTGCGCCGCGGGTCGTGGAGCGCGGCGAGCCCCACGATCGCCCCCACGAAGAAGTGCGCCGCCCAGGGCACGAGCGGGAACGGCGAGGAGCCGCCGACGGCCTGCGCGAGCGCCAGGGCGGCGCCGCGCGGGAGCGCCTCCGGGGGCGGGACGAGGGGCCGGGGCGGCGTGAGGCCGAGCGAGGCGGCGAGCACGGCGAGCGCGAGGAACAGCAGGGCGCGCGGGCGGGTCCGGAGCGGCAGCGCGAAGACCAGCGCGGCGGCGAGCAGGCAGAGCGCGATGAGGTGCAGGGCGTCGAACGCGAGCAGGTGCGCCCAGGGCGCCGGCGAGAGCGCCCGGAGCCCCGCGGCGTCCCAGCCGGGCCAGCGCAGGGCGTAGCCGATCGCGAGCAGGAGGAGCACGCGCGGGAGGCGCGCGCGCGGGACCGCGAGCCCCGTGGCCCGCGACCGGCCGAGGGCCATCGCGACCGCCCAGCCGGAGACGGTCAGGAAGAGCGGCAGCGTGAAGCCGCGCGCGGACCAGTAGGCCTGGACGGCGGGCTCGAGGCGGGCCGCGGGCGAGAGGAGGGCGTCGAGGGTGTGCCCCACCACCATCGCGACGACACCGAGCGCGCGCGCCGCGTCGAGGGCGGCGAGGCGGGGCGAGGCCGGGGCTGGGGCGACGGCGGGGCTCACGAGGCGCCGGGACATACCACCGAGGCGGGGTGCCACGCACCCCGCCGGTCGAGGGCCCGGCGCCCCGAGGCCGCCGGAGCTACTTCATCCCGTTGCGGATGTACTTCGCGAGGTCGGCGATCTCCGCGTCGGTCAGCTTGCCCTTGAACGCCTGCATCTTGGGCGGCTTGCCGTTCGTGATCGACGCGACGACCGGGGCGACGTCGGCCTTCGGGTCGGCCAGCGAGGTCAGGTCCTTCGCCCCCATCTTCTGGCCCATCGGCGTCGGGTGGCCGTCCTTGCCGTGGCACACGGCGCACTTCTTCTCGAAGACCGCCTTCGCATCGTCGGCGCGGGCGGCGCCCACGGAGAGGACGGCGAGGAGCGCGAAGCCGAACGCGAACTTCTTCATGGTGTCCTTCCCTTTCTTTCCCGCGGCGTCCCTGCCGCGGGTCACGTCATGCGGCCGGAGCGGCCGCGGAGTGCGGGTCCTCGCCAGGGGCGGGGGCCCCCTCGGCCCTGAACGTACCGACGAGGATCGGCGTCGCGATCTTCACGAGGATCGTGAAGACCAAAAAGCCGATGCCGAAGACGCCCGCCGCGAGGGACCATTCGGTCAAGGACGGCGAGTACTCGTAGATCTCCCCCAGGGTGTCGGGGGTGAACCCGGGGACGAGGAGCCCCATCCCCTTCTCGATGTAGGCGCCGGCCCAGATGAGCAGCGCGCCGATGTTGAGCGTGACGTAGTTCTTCCGGGTCCTCGGGACGAGGAACAGGAAGAACGCCGCCGTGCTCGCCGCGAGCGAGAGCCAGGCGTACGGCACGAGGGTGCGGTGCTCCCCGATGCCGGTCCACATGTACTGCGTGTACAGGAGGTGCTCGGTCGCCGAGTAGTACTCCTTGAAGAGCTCGGCGCCCAGCAGGAACAGGTTCACGAACATCGCGTACGCCATCAGCTCGGCGATCTTCCAGATGGCCTCGTCCTTGATGGGCAGCTTGTTCGTCTTCCGGAGCACCTGGAAGAGGATGATCATCACCGCCGGCCCCGAGCAGAACGCGGAGGCGATGAAGCGCGGGGCCAGGATCGACGCGTTCCAGTACGGGCGGGCGGCCATGCCGTTGTAGAGGAACGCCGTCACCGTGTGCGTCGAGATCGAGACCGGGATCGACAGGAGCACGAGCGGGAGGAAGATCCGCTTGTCGTACGACTGGCCGCGGTAGGTCTTGAAGAGCAGGTAGACCACCAGCACCAGGTTGACCGCGAGGTACGTGTTCAGCACCAGCGCGTCCCAGGTGAGCATCGAGCGCGGCCAGTTGGGCGTGCCGAGGAGCGGCATCATGTGCGTCACCCGGTCCGGGCGCCCCATGTCCGCGGTGATGAACAGGAGGCACATGATGAGCGCCGAGATCGCGAGGAGCTCGCCGAGGACGACGACCTCCTTGATCGGCTTCCACTGGTAGACGTAGGCCGGCACGACGAGCAGCACCGCGGCCGCCGCCACGCCGACGAGGAACGTGAAGTTGCCGATGTAGAACGCCCAGGAGACCTGATCGCGCATGTTCGTCGCGATGAGGCCGGTGGTGGCCTGGTGCACGTAGGCGGTGACGCCCACCGCGATCATCACGAACAGGAGCGCGATCCACGCCCAGTAGGCGCGGCCGCCCGTCAGCACCTGGCGGACGCAGCCCTTCACGAAGTCGAGGATTCCGGACATTGGGCGGGCTCTCTAGGTCGCGTAGAAGTAGTAGAACTGCGGGTGCGTCGCGAGCTCCTCCTTCAGGATGAAGACGCGCTTCGTCTCCATCACCTTGCGGATCTCGCTCTCCGGGTCGAGCAGGTTCCCGAACTTGCGCGCGCCCACCGGGCAGACCTCCGCGCAGGCCGGGTAGAGCCCCTTGCGCGTGCGCTGCACGCAGAAGGTGCACTTCTCGACCACGCCCTTCGGGCGCGGCCGGTTCCCGAGGTAGTGCTGGACCGGGTTGACCTGCTCGGCGGGCAGGTTGGGCGTCGCCCAGTTGAAGTGGCGGGCGCCGTACGGGCACGCCGACATGCAGCAGCGGCAGCCGATGCACCAGTCGTAGTCGATGACGACGATCCCGTCCTCCTGCTTCCAGGTCGCCTGGGTCGGGCAGGACTTCACGCAGGGCGGGTTGCGGCACTGCTGGCACTGCACCGGCATGTAGAACTTGCCCGGCGCGGGCACCGTCTCCGGCTCGTAGTACGCGTCGGCGTGCGCGAGATCGACGCCGTGCTCCTTCTCCATCTGGAGCACGCGGATCCAGTGGATCTGCGGCTTCTCGCGGCTCTGGTTGTTCTCCTTCACGCAGGCGTAGACGCAGCGGCGGCAGCCGATGCAGCGGGAGAGGTCGAGCCCGTAGCCGAACTGCACGCCGGCGCGGGGGCCCTCGGCGGTGACGGTGGTCTGCTTGCCGTACTTCTCGAGGTTCTTCTTCTCGATCCGCTTCAGGAGCTTCGCGAGCTCGTCCGGCGACAGCTCGCGGAAGTGCTTGCGGAAGACCTCCTCGACGTCCACCACCCCGCAGCCGGAGACCGCCGCGATCGCGGCGCCGGCGGCGGCGGTGGCCATGAAGTTGCGGCGCGAGGGGTCCGCGGGGGCGCCCTCGCCTCCCTCGGGCAGCACGGGGAGCTTCGTGTCCGGGGCGCTCATCGGGACATCTCCTCGGGGCGGCGGGGCCGCGGCTCGGGCTTCACGCGCTCGTGCGTGTAGCGGGTGGTCTTCTTCCCGGCGACCTCGACGGCGACCACGCCCTTGAAGCGGGGCGAGTGCGGGTCGTGGCAGTTCACGCAGAGGAAGTACGTCTTCTCGCCGTCCCAGTGCCCGGTGCGCTTGCCGTGCACCCCGACCTTCCAGTCGCGCAGCTTGTCGCCGTGGCACTGGCCGCAGAGCCGGTAGCTCTCGGTGAACGGCACCTTCGCGCCGTTCGCGAGCCGCAGCACGTCGCGGTCGTTGAAGTCGTGGCAGTCGAGGCACCAGCGCTCGCCGTGCGCGAGCACGCCCGCCTGATCGTCGTGGAAGGCGAGGTCGCGCTTCTCGGCGTTCTTCTGGTCGGCGTGGCAGGCCGAGCATGGGTAGATGCCCTCGGAGAAGGGCGGCGGCTCGGCCTGGATCAGCGGCTCGGGCTTCTTCGGGGCCGCGGGCGCGGCAGCGCCGGGGCTCGATGCCGCGGCGTGTCGCACGCTCAGTACGGCCGCGACCAACGCGCCGAAAACGGCGATTCTTCTCATGTTGTGGTGCCTCCGGGGGGCCGGATGGAGGCGCTGCCCTCCGTCCGGACGACAGCCGACGCTACACCCTGGCGGGAGCGCACTCCCTTGACGGGGATCAACCGTCGACTTGTCCACGATGGGGCGCAAGCGGCGGTTTGCTCGCCGCCGCGAGCCGCTCCTGCCGCCTCCACTGCCCGTGCGCGTGCCCGGCGGAGGCCAGCCGGTCGAGGAGCCGTCGGGTCTCGGCGTCGATCTCCCCGGGCGCCGCGGATGCCCACGGCGTGCCCGGCAGCGGCATGAACGCGTGCGCGTGCACGCGCGCGCCGGCCGCGGCGAGCCGCGCCGCGAGCGCCCGCGTCGCCGCGCGGTCCGCCTCCTCCTCGCCCGGCAACCCGAAGACGAGGTCCACGTCCGGCACGAGCCCCGCCTCGACCGCCAGGCGCGCCGCGCGCTCCACGTCCTCGACCCCGTGACCACGCCCCATCGCCTCGAGGACGCGCGGCGAGCCGGACTGGCCGCCGAGGAGCACGGTGCCGTTGTCGCAGTGGCGCCGCACGAGCGCGAGCGCCCGCGCCGACACGTGCTCGGGCCTCAGCTCGGAGGGGAACGTTCCGAAGAACACCCGCCGGGAGGGGCCCGCCTCCTCGCGCACGGTGGCGAGGAGCGCCTCGACCGCGTCGAGGTCCACCCCCCCGTCCGCCGAGCCCCAGGAAAGCGCCGAGGGCGTGAGGAACCGGAGGTCCCGCGCGCCGGTGCCGTAGAGCCAGCGCGCCCACCGCCGCACGCCCTCGAGCGAGCGGTGGCGGAAGCGCGCCTTGAACAGGAACGGGGTCTGGCAGAAGCGGCAGGCCCAGACGCACCCGCGGGTGATTCCGATCGGCCCGCGCCTCACCGCGCCCGGCGCGCAGGGCGGGAAGTCGTCGAGCGCGATCATCGGCGGCCGCGCGCCCGTCGCGAGCCTCCCCTCCCCGTCCAGCCAGGCGAGGCCCGGCGCGAGGCGCGGGTCCTCGCCCGCGGCGACGCGGGCCATCAGCGCCGGCAGCGTCAGCTCGCCCTCCCCCGTCGCGACGAGGTCGAACCCGGCGGCGAGCGTGGCGGCGGGCGCCGCGCTCGCGTGCGGCCCGCCGGCGACGTGGAGCACGCCGGGCCCCGGGCAGGCGGCCCGCAGGGCGGCGAGCGCCGCGGCCGCCGCCTCGAACCCCGCCGAGTAGAAGGACCACGCGACGACCACGCGGCCGTGCGCCGCGACCGCGGCCCGCACCGCGCCCTCGAGGTCCGCCGGCTCCGCGGCGACGACCGGGAGCCTCGCCGTGGTGGGCGTCACCTCCACAGCGCCCCACAGCACGTCGAGCGCGTGGCGGACCGGGGCGCGGTAGGCGAGCACGAGGGCGGTCATCCCTTCGAGCGTGCACGGGTCGAGGGACGTACGCAACCGATGCGCGTACGGCGGGTGAAAACAGTGCAACAGGTGCAAACCTGCGTGGCCCTGAACAGATCCTTCGGGTGCTGCGACAACGCGGGGCGTCGCGCGCGCCCCGGAAGGCGTGTAGATCGGGCCGCGTTGAGAGGGGTGGGAGGCACGATGACGAAGAAGCTGGTCGAGGTGACGGAGCTGGCGCTGCGCGACGGGCACCAGAGCCTGCTCGCGACGCGGATGGCGCTCGAGGACATGGCGCCCATCTGCGCCGAGATCGACGAGGCCGGGTACTGGAGCGTCGAGTGCTGGGGCGGGGCGACGTACGACGCCTGCATCCGCTTCCTCAACGAGGATCCGTGGGAGCGCCTGCGGACGTTCCGCAAGCTCCTGCCGAAGTCCCGGCTGCAGATGCTCCTGCGCGGGCAGAACCTGCTCGGCTACCGGCACTACGAGGACACGGTCGTCGACCGGTTCGTCGAGAAGTCGGCCGAGAACGGGATGGACGTCTTCCGCGTGTTCGACGCGCTGAACGACATCCGCAACCTGCGCCGCGCCATGCAGGCGGTCCGCCGCACCGGCAAGCACGCCGAGGGCACCATCTGCTACACGACCTCGCCGCTGCACTCGATCGACGACTTCGTCGAGCTCGCCGAGCAGCTCGTCGAGATGGGCGCCGACTCCATCTGCATCAAGGACATGGCGGCGCTGCTCAAGCCCCAGCCCGCCCACGAGCTCGTCCGCGGCATCAAGCAGGCGTGCGGCGAGCACGTCCCGGTGCACCTGCACGTCCACGCCACCACCGGCGTCACGCTGGTGAGCATCATGAAGGCCATCGAGGCCGGCGTGGACATCGTCGACACGGCGATCTCCTCGATGTCGCTCGGGCCGGGCCACAACCCCACCGAGGCCCTCGTCGAGATGCTCGAGGGCACCCCCTGGCACACCCGCCTCGACAAGGGGCGGCTCGTGAAGATCAAGGACCACTTCGCGAAGGTCCGCGGGCGCTACGCCGAGTTCGAGTCGAAGTTCATCGGCGTCGAGACCGAGATCTTCGACAGCCAGATCCCCGGCGGGATGATCTCCAACATGGAGAGCCAGCTGAAGCAGCAGGGCGCCGGCGAGCGCGTCAAGGAGGTGCTCGCCGAGGTGCCGCGGGTCCGCAAGGACGCCGGCTACCCGCCGCTCGTGACGCCCTCCTCGCAGATCGTCGGCACGCAGGCGGTCTTCAACGTGCTGATGGGCCGGTACAAGGTGCTCACCGGCGAGTTCGCCGACCTGATGCTCGGCTACTACGGCGCGACGCTCGGCCAGCGCGACGCGGACGTCGTGCGCGCCGCGGCGAAGCACGCGAAGAAGGAGCCCATCACCGACCGCCCGGCCGACCACCTGAAGCCGGAGTGGGACGAGCTGCGCAGCCAGGCGCTCGCGCTCAAGGGCTGCGACGGTACCGACGAGGACGTCCTCACCTACGCGATGTTCCCGCAGGTCGCGCCGAAGTTCTTCGGCACCCGGGCGGAGGGGCCGAAGAACGTGGGCAAGGACCCGGCCGCGAAGGCGGCGGCCCCGGCGGCGGGCGCGGCCCCGGCGGCCGGCAACGGCGCGGGCCCGGTGCGGGCCCCCGTCAGCTACGAGATCAAGCTCGGCGACCGGACGCACCAGGTCACCGTCACCCCGGCGTAACAGAGCGGAGCCATGGCGACGAAGGCGAGGACGATGGAGGCGCTCACCGAGGACCTGCGCGCGCAGCGCGCGAAGGTGCTCGCGGGCGGCGGGGCGGAGCGGGTCGCGAAGCAGCACGAGGGCGGGAAGCTCACCGCCCGCGAGCGCATCGACGCGCTCGTCGACCGGAACAGCTTCGAGGAGTTCGGGCTCTTCGCGCGCCACCGCGCGGAGCACTTCGGCATGGCGGGCAAGGAGGTCCCCGCGGACGGCGTCGTCACCGGCGCGGCCTCGGTGGACGGCCGGCTCGTCCACCTCGCGAGCCAGGACTTCACCGTGATGGGCGGCACCGCCGGCGAGGTCCACTCGCTCAAGGTCGCCGAGGTGATGGCCCACGCGCTCCGGACCGGGTCGCCCTTCGTCTTCGTGAACGACTCCGGCGGCGCCCGGGTGCAGGAGGGCATCGACTCGCTCTCCGGCTACGGCCAGGTCTTCCACCACAACGTGATGCTCTCGGGCTCGGTCCCGCAGATCTCGATCATCTGCGGTCCCTGCGCGGGCGGCGCGGCGTACTCCCCCGCCCTCACCGACTTCATCATCCAGACCCGCCAGGCCCAGATGTTCATCACCGGCCCGCAGGTCATCAAGCAGGTGACCGGCGAGCAGATCACCGCCGACGCGCTGGGCGGCCCCGACGCGCACATGGCGCACTCGGGCGTCATCCACTTCGTCGCCGACGACGACGCCCAGGCGCTCGCGCTGGCGCGCCGCCTCCTCTCCTTCCTGCCCTCGAACAACCTCGAGGACCCGCCCCGGCTGCCGAGCGACAACGCGGTCGAGCCGAACCCGGAGCTCGCGAAGCTCGTCCCGGTGGAGGGGAAGCAGGGCTACGACGTCCGCCGGGTCATCGAGGGCATCGTGGACGGGGCCGACTTCCTGGAGGTCCAGGCCGGCCACGCGATGAACATCGTCGTCGGCTTCGCCCGGCTCCTGGGGCGGTCCGTCGGCTTCATCGCGAACCAGCCCTCGGTCCTCTCCGGCGTGCTCGACATCGACGCCTCCGACAAGGCCGCCCGGTTCATCCGCTTCTGCAACGCCTTCAACGTCCCGCTCGTCACGCTCGTGGACGTGCCGGGCTTCCTGCCGGGCGTGCAGCAGGAGTACGGCGGGATCATCCGCCACGGCGCGAAGATGCTCTTCGCGTACTCGGCGGCCACCGTGCCGAAGATCCAGCTCATCCTGCGCAAGAGCTACGGCGGCGCGCACCTCGCGATGTGCTCGAAGGACCTCGGCGCCGACCGGGTCTTCGCCTGGCCCACCGCCGAGATCGCGGTGATGGGCGCCGAGGGCGCGGTCGAGATCGTCTTCCGCAAGGAGATGGAGTCGGCGCCGGACCGGGCCGCCAAGCGCGCCGAGCTCATCCAGCAGTACAAGGACACCTTCTCGTCGCCGTACATGGCGGCGGGCCGCCGGCTCGTCGACGACATCATCGAGCCCGCCGAGACCCGCAAGCGCCTCGCCCAGGCGCTCGAGTACCTCCACGCGAAGCGCGAGCTCCGCCCGCCGAAGAAGCACGGCCTCATCCCGCTCTAGGAGATCCCGTGGCGACGCCGAAGAAGCAGCCGAAGGGGCCCGAGGGCCCGCTCGACGAGGTGGCCGCGCTGAAGGCCGAGCTCGCCGCGCTCGCCGACCGCCTCGCGGCGCTCGAGGGCGCGAAGGCGGCGCCCGCGCCGGCCGCCCTCCCGCCGCCGGCGTCGGCCGCACCCGCCGCCCCGCCGCCCGCGGCCGCCCCGGAGCCCATCTCCGAGGAGGTCGTGCTCGTCCTCTCCGCCGCCATCGCCGCGTTCCTCGGCAAGCGGCCCGTCATCCGGCAGATTCCGCCTCCTCTCCTCCGAGGGGTGGGCGCACGCCGGCCGCGTCTCCATCCAGGGTTCCCACGCGCTGCGGTAGGAGCACTCCGTGAAGCTCAAGATCACCGTCGACGGCAAGGTCTACGAGGTGGACGTCGAGGCAAGCGAGCCCGAGCCGGTCCGCCCGGCCCCGGTCTCCGCCGCGCCGCGGGTCCCCGCCTCGCCCCCGGTCGCCGCGCCGCCGCGGCCTACGAACGGCAAGGCGCCGCCGGCCGACGGCGCGAAGGTGTGCCGCAGCCCCATCGCCGGCACCGTCGTCCGCGTGCTCGCGCAGCCCGGCCAGGCGATCCAGGTCGGCGACGTCCTCCTCGTCCTCGAGGCGATGAAGATGGAGACCAACATCACGGCCCCGATGGCCGCGAAGGTCTCCGCCATCAACGCGAAGGTCGGCGAGGCCGTGCAGTCCGGCCAGGTCGTCGCCGAGTTCGAGTAGGGCCGAAACCCGGCGAAGCGGAGCGGAGCCGCCCGACCGCTCATCCCGAGCGTAGGCCCGCGAAGCGGGCCGGAGTCGAGGGACGCCCCCTCGAGACTCAGAACCGGCCCAGGGCCAGCACCTCGCGCATGCCGACGGTGCCGATGAGGCGCCGCTCGGAGTCCACCACCGGCAGCCGCTCGAGGTCCCCGTCGGCGAACCGCTGCGCGACCTCGTCGATCGAGAGCCCGGAGGTGAGCGGCTCGACCCCGCGGTCGAGCACGTCGCCCGCGACGATCATGTCGAGGTGGGCCTGATCCGGGATGGTCCCCTTGAGCGCGTCGAGGCGGATGACGCCGAGGAGGCGGCCGTCCTCGCCCGTGACGTAGAGATCGTGGCCCGGCGCGAGCGCGAGCAGCCGGCGCAGCACGATCTCGAAGCGCTCCCCGGGCCCCACCCGCTCCGCGTCCGGCGTGACGATCGCCGCGACGGGCGTCCGGCGCAGCCACTCCGGCCTCGGCAGCTCCGGCAGCGCGACGCCGCGCCGGCGCAGGGGCGCCGTGTAGAGCGAGTCGGGCTCGACGACCCGGGCGGTCGCGGCCGCCACCGCGGCGGCGAGCATGAGCGGGAGGATCACGCCGTAGTCCCCGGTCATCTCGAAGATGATGATCGCGGCCGACACGGCGGCGTGGGTGGTGCCGGCGAGCATCCCCGCCATGCCCACGAGCGCGAGCGCGCCCGGCGGCACGAGGCCCGGGACCATGCGCTCGAGCACGAGCCCCGCCGAGCCCCCCAGGGCCGCCCCCACGAAGAGCGTCGGCGTGAAGAGGCCGCCCGGCACGCCGGTGCCCGCGCAGAGCGCCGTCGCCCCGACCTTGAGCACCACGAGCGCGAGCAGCACCGCGAGCGGGAGCGCGCCGACGAGCATCTGCTGGACGGTGTCGAAGCCGTTCCCCAGCACCGGCGGGTAGGAGATCGCGAGGAGCCCGACGAGCCCCATCCCGAGCGGCGGGAGGAACGGCTGCAGCCGCGCCGGCAGGCGGTCGAGCGCGACCTCCACGAACCCGAGCAGCCGCACGAAGCCGGCGGCCGCGAGGCCGAGCGCGGGCGCGAGCACGAGCGCCGGCAACAGCTCGCCGGGGCGCAGCAGCGCATACTCCGGGAGCTGGTAGGCGAGGTGCGCGCCGGGCACGATCCGCGCCACGGCGGTCGCGACCACGCAGGAGACCACGATGGGCCCGAGCAGCTCGAGGGCGAAGGAGCCGAGCAGCACCTCGAGGCCGAAGAGCGCGCCGCCGATCGGCACGTCGTAGGCGGCGGCGATCCCCGAGGCCGCGCCGCAGGCGACGAGCACCCGGGTCCGCTCCTCGTCCAGCCGGAGCCGGGTCGCGAGCCAGGAGCCCGCCGAGGCGCCCGCCTGCACGAGCGCGCCCTCGCGGCCGAGCGAGGCCCCCATGCCGACGCAGGTGACCGAGAGGGCCCCCCGCGCGAGCGTGCGCCCGAGCGACAGCTCCCGGCCGCGGTGCCAGATGGCCTCGAGGATCCGCGCGGTGCCGTGCCCGCCCGGGAGGCGCGGCCACACCGCGAACACGAGCGCAACGAGCGCGCCCGCGGCGAGCGGCACCGCCACCCGGTGCAGCGGCGTCGTGGCGCCGACGGCCTCGACGAAGGTGGGAGAGGCCGGCCAGGCGAGCGCCTGCACCGTGCGGAGCAACCACAGGAGCCCGCCCGCACCGGCGCCGGCGAGCGCGCCGGTCGCGAAGACGAGCAGCCAGAAGCGCTGCGCCGCCCCGGGCAGGACGCGGAGGAAGTCGGACAGCGACCGGTAGAAGAGCGGGGGCGCCCCGCGCGCGGGGCGTGGATCGTCCGGGGTCACCGCGGCCACGGGGCGCCCTCCTCCGCGGCTCCCGCGGGGTCCCGCCGCCGCGGCGGGCGCGCCGGCTCAGCGCGTCCGCGCCGCGAGCCAGCGGCCGAGGCTCTCGCGCGAGCGCTCCCGCAGGGCCACGTCCTCGCGCAGCCGCTCGAGCGTCTGGGCGATCGCCTGCCTCGCCTCCTCCACCGGGTTCGCCGCGAGGAACACCTCGGCCTCGTCGAGCTCATGCCGCTCCACGAGGTAGCCTAGGGACTCGACCACGCGCCGGACCAGCATGGGCGCGTTCGCGAGCCGGCCCCGGTAGGCGCCCCATTCGGCCCTCAGCCGCGCCCAGAAGGGGCCGCGCGCCGCGCGGTTGGCGAGGAGCGCGGCGGCGAAGCCGGCGGTGTCCTGCAGCGGGACCTCCCCCGCCATGGCGAGGCCGATCCCGCGCGCCGCGAGCGCCGGGCGCTCGAACGACGCGAGCCCCATGAGCCAGCGCCGGCGCATGGCCGGCTCCTTCTCGGCGAGGAAGAGCGCCCGGAAGCGCTCCCAGCGCGCCTCGTCGCCGTCGCGGGCGGCGAGCGCCACGGCCGTGTCGAGCAGGTTCGGCTCGAGCGCGCCGCGCTCCCCGGCGAGCAGCCGGTCGACGCGCGCGCCCGCCTCGTGCGCGACCCCCTGGCCGCGCGCCACGAGCCCGAGCGCGCGGACGGCGGCGGCCCGGCGGAGCCGGATCGCGTCCGGCTCCCCGGGGGCCGGGTCCCACCCCACCGCGGCCAGGATCGGCCCGAAGATCGTCGCCACCAGCGCGCCGAACGCCGGGCGGTCGCGGTCGTCGAGGAGCCGGTGCTCGATCGCGGCGAGGCGCGCGACGAGCTCGTCGAGCACGGCGTGGTCCTCCTCGCCGCCGAACGCGGTGACGAGGGCGAGGTACGAGGCGGCGTCGCGCTCCCCGGCGCGCACGAGCGCCCAGGCGTCGGAGAGGAGCGCGGTGCGCTCGGCGGGGGCGAGCTCGCCGAGGTGCGCCGCCAGCCCCTCCAGCATCGCGGCGTCCGGGGCCGCCCGGTAGAAGCCCGTCGCGCCCGCGTCGAGCACCACCGCCTCGGGCGCGCCCGCGAGCTCGATCGTCTCGCGCTGCCCGCGCAGGAGGTGGCGTTCCTCGGACCAGCGCCCGCCGCGGCGGACGCGCAGCACCATCGGCACGGGCCAGGCCTCGCCGCCGCGGTCGTCGAGGCCGGCGGAGCGGAACCGGACCTGCGCGAGGTGCAGGCGCGCGCCCTCGAGGCGGGCGCGCACCAGCGGTAAGCCCGGCTGCCGGATCCACGCGTTCGCGAGCTCGACCACCGGCTCGCCGGAGGCCTCGCCGAGGGCGCCCCACAGGTCGTCGGCGACCGCGTTCGCCCGGGCGTGGCGCCGCATGTAGAGCCGGATGCCGTCGCGGAACCGGTCGGCGCCGAGGTACCCCTCGATCATCCGCAGCACCGCCCCGCCCTTCTCGTAGGTGATGAGGTCGAAGGCCTCGCCCGCCTCGGCGACGCTCCGGATCTCCGCCCGCACCGGGTGCGTGGTGGACTGCGCGTCGAGCTGCATCGCCGCCGCGCGGCCCTGGTCGAAGTCGAGCCACACCCGCCAGCCCGGCCGCCAGGCGTCCACGATCTTGTAGGCCATCCAGGTGGCGAAGGCCTCGTTCAGCCAGAGGTCGTCCCACCAGGCCATGGTCACCCAGTTGCCGAACCACTGGTGCGCGAGCTCGTGGGTGACGACCTCGGCGACGCGCTTCTGCTGGGCGAGCGAGGCGGTGGCGGGGTCGAGGAGCAGCGCGAGCTCGCGGTAGGTGACGAGCCCCGCGTTCTCCATGGCGCCGGCCTCGAACTCCGGCAGCCCGACCTGGTCGAGCTTGCCGAACGCGTAGGGCACGCCGAAGTAGGCCTCGAGGCGGGGCAGCACCTCGAGGGCGACCTCCTGCCCGAAGGCCGAGAGGGCCGCCTTCTCCGGCGCGGCCCAGGTGCGCACCGGCACCGCCCCGGCGGCGCCGCCGGGCGGCGCGTCGATCCGGCCGGCGACGAGCGCCACGAGGTAGGTGGGCAGGGGCGGCGTCTCGGCGAAGGTGACGCGCCGGCGCGCGCCGAGATCCTCGTCGGCGACGGCCGCGCCGTTCGAGAGCACCACGGCGCCCTTCGGCGCCTCCACCGCGAGCTTCCAGGGCGCCTTGAACCCCGGCTCGTCGAGGCAGGGGAACACGCGGCGCGCGTCGGCCGCCTCGAACTGCGTCGCGAGGATGCCCGCGCCCGCGTCGTAGAGCCCGCGCAGCCCGTTCGACACCTGGCCGGACCAGGCGAGCTCGAGGGTGGCCTCGCCGGCCGGGATGGCGGAGGGGAACGTGAGGGTGACGGTCTCGCTCGGCGCCGCGTACGCGGGCGGCCCGGCGACGAGCCGCTGCCCGCCCGCGACGACCGCGGCGGACGAGAGCGCGAGCTCCGCCGCGTGGAGGACGAGCTCGGCGGACGGCGCCTCGAGGAGGAGCGAGAGGCGGAGCGTGCCGGTGAACGCGCCGCGCTCGGGGTCGAGGGACAGCGCGGCGTCGTACCGGATCGGCCGGACGGAGCGGGGCAGGCGGTAGTCGGCGGCGTCGGTCGGACGGTGCATCCGGCCACTCTAAGCCGGGTCGGACCGTCCGGCTCGCGCGTCGTTTCAACGGTGCGTCCGTCGACCCATGAGATGGACCCACCCCCGGAGCGCCCGCGACCCCGGGGGTGCGACCTCGCGGCACGGAAGGTAAAAGCCTCGTCTCGTCCGGGTCGAGGCGCACCGCGTCGTCCCTCTTCGGGGCGCGCCAATGGGTGCGTCAGATGGGTCATCCCCACACCTGAGGTCTACTTGACCCGGGAGAACCTCCCCACAAATCCGCATAAACACGGGCGCCGTACGGGTATCGGGCCGCGCCCGGTCCGTGCACATCACTCCGGCCGATGGTCGCGACCCCGGACACGCCCCACGATGCGCTCCCTGCCGGGGGTGGTCCTGCCGTGACCCGTGAGCGCGAGCTCGCCGAGCGCGCCCAGCAGCACGAGGCCCTCGCCGCGCTCGGGGCGCTCGCGCTCTCCGAGTCCGACCTGGACGCCTTCCTGCCCGAGGCCATGCGCCGCGCCTCGCGCGTGCTGCGCGGCGACGTGCACCTCCTCGCGGCCGGCGCGGGCGGGGCGCTCGAGCGGCGCGAGCCTGCCCGGCGCCTGCGCTGCGCCCTCGTGGGCACGCGCGCGGGCGCCCCCCTGCCCGCTCCGGGCGGCGGGCGGGCCTCGGCCGTCGTCCCGGGGCGCGCCGGCGTCTGGGGCGTGCTGTGTGCGCACCTCGACGGCGACCGCATGCCCTCCCGCGACGACCTCCACTTCCTCGACACGCTCGCGCACACCATCGCGGCGGCGGTCGGCCGGCACGCGGCGGAGCGGGCCCTCGCCGAGCGCGAGCGCGAGGCGAGGGCCGTGTTCGAGCACACCCAGGATGGGCTCGTGACGCTCGACGACGCCGGGAAGCGGGTGGCGGCGAACCCCGCGGCCCGGCGGCTCCTCGGCCTCGGAGGCGGCCGGGGCGCCGGACCCGCGTGGCGCGCGCTCCAGGCGGAGCTCCGGGCCCACTGGCAGGACCTCGGCGAGCGCGGGCGCGCGGAGGGCGAGCTCGCGCTCCGCCTCCCCGACCGGCCCGCCCTGACCCTGGAGTGGGGCGCGGTCGCGCGGATCCTGCCGGGCCGCCACCTCGTGGTGCTCCGCGACGTCACGGAGTCCCGCCTCGTGCAGGCCCGCCTCGCGCTGCACGAGCGGCTCGCCTCGGTCGGCACGCTCGCCGGCGGCCTCGCCCACGAGCTCAACAACCCGCTCTCGAGCCTCTTCGCGAACCTGGGCTTCACCGCCGAGGAGCTCGAGCCGGCGCTCGCGGGGCTGCCGGGCGGCGACGAGATCGCGTCGGCGCTCCGCGAGGCGCGGGAGGCCGCGGAGCGAATGCGCACGGTCGTGCGCGACCTGCAGACGTTCTCCCGCGGCGACGGGACCGAGCTCGCCGAGGTCGACGTGCGCCGGGTGGTCGAGACCGCCCTCTCGATCGCGTCGGGGCGCGTCCGCGCGCGGGCCCGGCTCGTGCGCGCGCTCGAGGAGGTCGCCCCGGTGCGTGCGGTCGAGGGGCGGCTCGCGCAGGTCGTGCTGAAGCTCCTCGTGAACGCGGCGCAGGCAATCCCGGAGGGCGCCCCCGGGGAGCACGAGAATCCGGGCGGCCACCCGCACCAATCGCGCCGGGCGGGTCTGCATCGAGATCTCCGACACGGGGCGGGGCATCGCGCCCGAGCACCTCCCCCACGTCTTCGACCCCTTCTTCACCACCGGCGCGCCCGGCTCCGGGCTCGGGCTGGGCCTGCCGGTCTGCCACGGCCTCGTGAAGGCGATGGGCGGCAGCCTGGAGGTCACGAGCGAGGTCGGCCGCGGGACGACGTTCCGGGTGATCCTCCCGCCCGCCGAGCGCGGCCCGCAGGCGGTCCGCGCCCCGGGGCAGGGCCGGCCCTCCGTGCTCGTGGTGGACGCCGAGCCCTTCGTCGCGGCGGCGGTGCGCCGCGCGCTCGAGGCGGGCCACGACGTCTCGGTCGCGGCGAGCGCGCGCGACGCGCTCGAGCGGATCCGGGCGGGCGAGCACCACGACGTCATCCTCGCGGACCTCGCCATGCCGGGCATGGGCGGCGCGGAGCTGCACGACGCGCTCGCGGCGCTCGACCCGGCCCTCGCCGAGCGCGTGCTGTTCCTGAGCGCGGATCCGGATGGCCCCACCGCCCGCTCGCTCGCCGGACGCCTGGGCGAGCGCTGCCTCGAGAAGCCCTTCGACCCCCGCCACCTCCGCGCGCGGGTCGAACGGGCGGCTGGCACCGCCTAACCCAATGCGATCACTCGGGTCCTCCACGCTCCCCTCACGGGGACGCTGGAACGGTGGCCGCATCGCGTTAGGTTGATTAGGGAATCAACACGAATGTCGCACCCGGCCCGAGGCCGGAGCGAGGGGTCACCATGGCGCAGGATCACGGCGGAGCCGCCGAGCGGACGAAGGACGACATCCAGCACTCGCGCGAGGTCGCGGAGGCAGCCCGCGAGACCGAGTGGCAGGGCGCGGGTTTCCTGAAGGAGCTCTTCCTCGGCAAGCTCCGGCTCGATCTCGTGCACCCCTACCCGGTCGACGCGCCCGAGCGCCCCGAGTTCAAGGCGTTCCACGACGCGTTCGAGCGGTTCCTGCGCGACGAGGTGGACCCCGACGAGATCGACCGCACCGGCGAGTACCCCGCGCACGTCCTCGACGGCCTGCGCCGGCTGGGCGCGTTCGGGATGAAGATCTCGACCGAGTACGGCGGCCTCGGGCTCTCGCAGGTCGAGTACGGGAAGATCATGCGGCTCCTCGGCTCGTACGACGCGAACCTCACCGCGCTCGTGTCGGCCCACCAGTCCATCGGCGTGCCCCAGCCGCTCAAGCTCTTCGGGTCCGACGCGCTCAAGCACAAGTACCTGCCCCGCATCGCGAAGGGGGCCATCAGCGCCTTCGCGCTCACCGAGATCAACGTCGGCTCCGACCCCGCCCGGCTCGCCACGAGCTACACGCTCACCCCCGACGGCAAGCACTACCTCCTGAACGGCGTGAAGCTCTGGTGCACGAACGGCACCATCGCCGAGCTGTTCGTGGTGATGGCCCGCCACCCGGAGACGCAGAAGATCTCCGCCTTCGTGGTCGAGGCGGCCACGCCCGGCGTCGAGAATCGTGCACCGCTGCCGGTTCATGGGGCTGCGCGCGCTCGCGAACGCGGTCATCCGCTTCACCGACGTGAAGGTCCCGGTCGAGAACCTCATCGGCAAGGAGGGCCGCGGCCTCAAGAATCGCGCTCACCACCCTCAACGCCGGCCGGCTCTCGATCCCGGCGGCCGTGGTCGGCGGCGGCAAGGTGGCCCTCGAGCTCTCCCGCAAGTGGTCGGCGGCGCGCGCGCAGTGGGGCCAGGAGATCGGCAAGCACGAGGCGATCGCGCACAAGCTCGCCGACATGGCGTCGACCGTGTACGCGATGGAGGCGGTCTCCGACCTCTGCCAGCACCTCGCCGACAAGAAGGGCTACGACATCCGCCTCGAGGCCGCCGCCGCGAAGGAGTGGAACACCGTCGAGGGCTGGCGCCTCCTCGACGAGGCGATGCAGATCCGCGGCGGCCGCGGCTACGAGAAGGCCGAGTCGCTCGAGGCCCGCGGCGAGGCCCCCACCCCGGTCGAGCGCTGGATGCGCGACTGCCGCATCAACCTCATCTTCGAGGGCTCCTCCGAGATCATGCACCTCTTCATGGCCCGCGAGGCCGTGGACAAGCACCTCGAGGTCGCGGGCGGGCTCATCGACCCGAAGGTGCCGATCTCGAAGAAGCTCGCGTCCCTGCCGCGCATCGGCCTCTTCTACGTGACCTGGTACCTCGGGCTCTGGTTCCGCGGCCTCCTCGCGCCGCGGTTCTCCGGCTTCGGCGGGCTCGCCCGCCACCTGCGCTTCGTCGAGCGCTCGGCGCGCAAGCTCGCCCGCGAGATCTTCCACGGCATGGTGGTCTTCGGCGCCGCCGCGGAGCGCAAGCAAGCCTTCCTGTTCCGCACGGTCGACGTCGCGAACGAGCTCTTCGCCATGACCGCCTCGGTGGCCCGGGCCGAGGCGCTGAGGAAGGCGGGGCACCCCGACGCCGCCCAGGCCTCCCGGCTCGCCGCGCAGTTCTGCCGGCAGTCGACCCGCAAGGTGCTGGGGCTCTTCGAGGCGCTCTGGGCGAACGACGACGCGGCCGCCTACGCGGTGGGCCGGCAGGTGCTCGCCGGCGAGCACGCCTGGCTCGAGCAGGGCGCCATCGGGCTGGGCCTCTCGGTCGACGAGCTGAAGCCGCGCCTGCCGCCGCAGGCCCCGGCCTCCGCGGCGTCGGCGGCCGAGCGGCGTGCCCCGGCCCCCGCCACGGTGGCCTGAGGTGCGCCTCCCGGGTTAGCTTCCGGGCGCTTGGACACCTCTCGACAGGCCCAGGGAGCCCCGCGCGACCCCCGCACGGAGCTCCGCACCCGCCTCGCCGCCCGCCGCGCCACGCTCGCCGGCCTGGAGCGCGCCGACGCCGCGCTCGCCTGGGCGCGCCTCGTGGCCTTCGCCGCGGGCGCGGCCGTCGCGTGGGCGGCGCTCGCGCGCGCGGCGCTCTCCCCGGCCTGGCTCCTCGCCCCGGCGCTCGCCTTCCTCCTGCTCGCGATCCGGCACGATCGCGTGCTCCGCGCCCGGGATCGCGCGCGGCGGGCCATCGCCTTCCACGAGGCCGCGCTCACGCGCATGGACGGCGGGTTCCCGCCGGGCTCGAACCCCGGCGACCGCTTCCTCGACCCGGAGCACCCGTACGCGGCCGACCTCGACCTCTTCGGCCCGGCCTCGCTGTTCGCGCTCCTCTGCACGGCGCGCACCGGCCCCGGCGAGGCCCGCCTCGCCGCCTGGCTGCTGGCGCCCGCCGGCGCCGCCGAGGTGGCCGCGCGGCAGCGCGCCGCGGCCGCGCTCGCGCCGGCCCTCGACCTGCGCGAGGATCTCGCGGTGCTCGGCGAGGACGTCCGCGCCGGCGTCGAGCCCGCGGGGCTCGCCGCGTGGGGCGAGGCGCCGCCGGCCCTGCCGTCGTGGACCGGCGCCGCGGCGCTCGCGCTCGCCGCCGCCTCGGTGGGGACCGCCGCCGCGTGGGGGTGGCTGGACCTGGGGCCGATCCCGTTCCTCGTCGTCCTCGCCGCCCTCTTCGCGCTCGGCCGCGCGCTCCAGGCGCCGATCGCCACGGTGCTGGGCGGCGTCGAGCGCCCCTCCGCCGAGCTGCGCGTGCTCGCGCTCCTCCTCGCGCGGCTCGAGCGGGAGCCCTTCGACGAGCCCCGCCTCGCGGCGCTCGCGGCCCGCCTGCGCCCTGCCCGCGCCGGGGCCGCCGGCGAGCTCCCCGCGTCGCTGGCCATCTCCCGCCTCGTCGCGCTCGTGTTGCGCCTCGAGTGGGGCAGGAACCAGCTCTTCGCGCCGGTGGCCTTCGCGCTCGCCTGGGGACCGCTCCACGCCGCCGCCATCGAGCGCTGGCGGGCCCGCCACGGCCGCGCGCTCAGGGCCTGGATGGACGCCGCCGGCGAGATCGAGGCCCTCGCCGCGCTGGGCGGCCACCGGCACGAGCACCCCGACCACGTGCTGCCCGAGCTCGTGGCGGGCGGCGCGCCGCTCCTCGAGGGCGAGGCCCTGCGCCACCCGCTCCTCGGCGGCGCGGTCGCGAACCCCGTCGCGCTCGGCGCCGCGGGCGCGCCCCGCGCGCTCCTCGTCTCCGGCTCGAACATGTCCGGGAAGAGCACGTACCTGCGCACGGTGGGGACGAACGTCGTGCTCGCGCTCGCCGGCGCGGTGGTCCCCGCGGCACGGCTCCGCCTCACGCCGCTCCAGGCCGGGGCGACGCTCCGGATCCAGGACTCGCTGCAGGCGGGCCGCTCCCGCTTCTACGCCGAGATCACGCGGCTGAAGGCGCTCGCCGATCTCGCGCGCGGCCCCCACCCGCTGCTCTTCCTGCTGGACGAGATCCTCCACGGGACCAACTCGCACGACCGGCGCGTCGGCGCCGAGGCGCTCGTGCGCGGGCTCGTGGAGCGCGGGGCGATCGGGCTCGTGACGACGCACGACCTCGCGCTCACCGAGCTCGCGGCGGCCCCGGCGGGCGCGCTCGCGAACGCGCACTTCGAGGATCAGGTCGTCGACGGCGAGATCGCCTTCGACTACCGCCTGCGCCCCGGGGTGGTCGGCCACTCGAACGCGATCGCCCTCATGCGGGCGGTCGGGCTCGAGGTGTAGCCCCGTCCTCAGCCCAGCGCGTCGGCGAGCAGGTCCGCGGTGTGCCGGACCTCGACCTCCGTCCCGTCCCTGTCGGCCCCGCCGCGCAGCTGCATCACGCACCCGGGGCAGTCGGCGGCGACGAGCGGCGCGCCGGTCTTGCGGATGCACTCGAGCTTGCGCTCCAGCATCGGCGCCGAGATCTCCGGCAGCTTCACCGAGTACGAGCCGCCCATCCCGCAGCGCATGTCGCTCTCGAACATCTCCACCACCTCGTGCCCGGCCGCGCCGAGGAGGCGCCGCGGGGCCTCGGTGGCCCGGAGCGTGCGCCGGAGGTGACAGGAGTCGTGGTAGGTGAGCTGGCCGAGCCGCCTGCCCTCCGGCAGCGTGAGCCGCCCCTCCTCGACGAGCCGCGCGACCAGGGTCGAGAAGTCGACCGTCCGGGCGGCGACCGCCCGCGCCTTCTCGAGCCAGGTCTCCTCCCCCACGCTCTCGAGCGTCGCCGCGAACTCCTGCTTCAGCGCGACCGTGCAGGTCGGGCAGGCCGAGACGATCCAGCGCACGTCCTCGGCGAGGAGCGCGTCGAGGTTGTCCTTCGCGTTCTTCGCGGCGACCTCGTAGGCGCCCGAGTAGCGCGCCGGCGCGCCGCAGCAGGTCTGCCCCTCCGGGAAGATCACCCGGATGCCCGCCCGGTTGAGGATCTTCACCACCGAGGCCCCGGTCCCCGGGTACGCGAAGTCGAGGAGGCACCCGGCGTAGAGCGCCGCCTTCTCCGGCGCGTCGGGCTGCGGGATCCGCCGGATCGTGTCGCGGAGCGGCTCCTCGGCGATGGCCGGGAGGCTGCGGGCCCCGGTGAGGTTCGAGAGGAAGAACGGCAGGTGGCGGATGAAGCCCTGCTTCGCGAAGGGCTTCTGGGCGACCGAGGCCGCCCGGAGCATGCCGTGGAAAAGCCGCCGGTTGTTCACCACCCCGAAGATCGCCCTCTGCACCGCCGGCTGCCCCTGATCCTTCGCGAGCCGGCGGCGGAGCTCGAGGATGAGCTCCGGGAGGTCGATCTTGCCGGGGCAGACGTCCCGGCAGCTCCCGCACTGGATGCAGAGTCCCTGGATCTCCTCGGAGGCCTTCAGCTGGTCGAACCACGCGGTGAGGATCGCGCCGATGCCGCCCGTGTACGTCTTCCCGAACACGTGGCCGCCGACGATCCGGTAGACCGGGCAGACGTTCAGGCAGGACGCGCAGCGGATGCACTGCATGGCCTGCGCGAACTTCGGGTCGGAGGCCATCTCGGTGCGCCGGTTGTCCATCAGGACGACGTGCAGCTCCTTCGGCGTGCCGTCGGTGTTCGGCGTGGGGCCGGAGATGACCGTGAGGTAGCTCGTGAGGAGCTGGCCGGTCGCGCTCTTCGGGAGCGCGGTCACGATGGGCACCACGTCCTCGAACCGCTCGACGAGCTTCTCGAGCCCGACGAGGGCCACGTGGATCCGTGGGAGCGTCGTCACGTGGCGCGCGTTCCCCTCGTTCGTGACGAGGACGAGGCTGCCCGTCTCGGCGACGGCCACGTTCGCGCCGGAGATGCCCATGTCCGCGGCGAGGAACTTCTCGCGCAGCTGCGCGCGGGCCACCGCCACGAGGCACGGGATGTCGGCCTGCAGCCGCTCGTCGACCTCCTTCGAGAAGAGCTCCGCCACCTGCTCCTTCGTGAGGTGGATGGCGGGCATCACCATGTGCGACGGGCGCTGCCCGGCGAGCTGGATGATCCACTCGCCGAGGTCGGTCTCCTTCACCTCGATGCCCCGCGCCTCGAGGTGGGCGTTCAGGTGGATCTCCTCGGAGGCCATCGACTTCGACTTGACCACCCGCTTCACGCCCTCCCGGGCGGCGAGGTCCGCCACGTACTGCTTCACCGCCTCGGGCGAGCCCGCGCGGAAGACCTTCACGCCGTTCGCGGTCGCGACCTCGGTGAACCGCGCGGCGAGCGCGTCGAGCTTCCTCGCCGCCGAGCCCTTCACCTCGGCGATCCGGTCGCGCAGGGCCTCGAAGTCGTGGCCCTCGTACGCCTTCGCCCGGCTCACCCGGTAGGCCTCCGAGAACCGCCCCAGCGCCCCGCCGAGGTTGGGGTTCTGGATCGCCTCCGCGATCGCGGCCTTGAAGTCGGGGCGCATGGTCAGGCCCTCCCTTCCGCGTCGTCCACGACGACGACGTGCAGGCGCGCCGGGCCGTGGACCCCGATGGTCAGCACCCGCTCGATGTCGGCCGTCCGGCTCGGCCCGGTGGTGAGCGACAGGTAGCGGGTCTGCGCCGGCCCGAGCCGCGCGAAGAGCGCGCCGAGGTCCGGCACGATCCGCGAGGCAGCGGCCACCGCGACGTGCACGTCGGGGAGCGACGCCGCCAGCCGGGGCGCGACCGCGTCGGCGGCCGCGGCGATCGTCCCGGTGTTCGCGACGAGCCAGTCCACCTCGGTCACCCCGGCGCGGGCCGCCGCGGCGGTCTCCCGGGTCACCTCGAAGCCGAGCCCGGGGACGCGCGCCGCGAGCGCCGCACGGTCGAGCCCCGCGAGGAGCGCGCCCTGTGCCCAGACCGCCGTGCGGCCGGGCTCCGGACGGACGCCCTCCTTCTCGAGGAGCGCGAGCACGACCTCCACGGCCTCGGCCCTCCCCGCGGCGCGGTGCACCTGTGCGCTGACCGCCTCCGCCCTGGCACGGAACGTCTCGAGCATGATCGCCCCCGGCGCTGGTATGGGCGGGATCCGAGCACACCCCGGACGCGCCGTCGTTCACGCGGGTCAAGCGGTGGGCATGAAGCGCCGAACGGTCGTCGGCGCGCGGCGAGCGGGCGCGCGGGGCGCGGCGGAAGGACGCAGGGATCCCGGGGAAGGGACGGCACCCGCCGCGGAGCGGCGGGTGCGCTGGGCGGAAGCGCTAACCGACGAGGAACACGCGGCAGGTCCGCGCGCCGTGCGCGCCGAGCACGAGCGCCTGCTCGATGTCCGCCGTCTTCGACGGGCCCGAGACGAACACGCCGAACCCTGCGCCCGCGAAGGCACCGAGCGCGCCGAGGCGCGCGTAGGCCTCGTGCATGTCGTTCACGAGCGCGTCCGCCGGCACGACGA
Source organism: Anaeromyxobacteraceae bacterium (assembly GCA_047602405.1). Lineage (GTDB taxonomy): Bacteria > Myxococcota > Myxococcia > Myxococcales > Anaeromyxobacteraceae > Anaeromyxobacter. The sequence goes on along the minus strand of JASGHJ010000002.1, from coordinate 1,451,532 downwards.
GCGCGAGGTGCTCGACCGCGACGAAGGCCGCGCGGTGCGGGAGCTTCCCGGCCGGGAGCCAGACCGCGCCGGTCTCCGCCACCGCGAACGCGCCGGGCAGCACGGCGAGGTCGACGCCGTCGAGGAGGTGCGGGTCGGCGAGCGCGGCGAGCGGCTCGGTGCCTGGCACCTCCGGGACCTCCGAGACGACCCGGCGGGCCCCGAGATCGGCGGCGAGCACCTGGACCGCGGTCGCGAGCGCCGCGCCGTTCGTGACGCGCTCCACCGACCCGCCCACGGCGAGGACCGCCTCGGCGAACCGCGCGGGGTGGTCGGGCCAGCGCGGGGGCGCCACCTCGGCGGGCCCCGGGAGGCCGGGATCGGCCGGCGCCGCCGCGCGCAGCGCGGAGAGGATTGCCGCGCGGCCCGCCTTCGGATCAGCGGCCACGGCCGGCCCCCTCTCGCCAGAGCTCGCGGAAACTCTTCGGCGGCGCGGGCGGGAGCTCCCGCTGCCGCGCCCACGCGTTCCACCGGACGTTCAGGAGGGCCCGCGGGAGCACCCGCAGCGCGAGCCGGCCGAGCCGCCCGGCCCACCCGTAGCGCGCCGGCGAGGCGAACACCCAGCCCATGAACCGCATCGCGACCCGCTTCCAGCCCGGGTCGTGGCCGAGGGCGACGAGCTGCTTGCGCCGCTCGAGGAGCTGCTCGTGGAGCGGGATCTTCACCGGGCAGACGTCGTCACACGAGCCGCAGAGGCTGGAGGCGAACGGCAGGGACGCGTGCGCCGCCGGGTCCCGGCCCGCCGCGAGCACCGAGCCGATGGGCCCGGGGATGGTCCAGCCGTAGCTGTGGCCCCCGGTGCGCCGGAACACCGGGCAGGTGTTCATGCAGGCGCCGCAGCGGATGCACGCGAGCGCCTCGCGGAAGGCCTCCTCCGCGAGGAGGCGGGAGCGGCCGTTGTCGACGATGACGACGTGCAGCTCGCCGCCCGGCCGCGGCCCCTGGAAGTGGCTGGTGTAGGTCGTGATGGGCTGGCCCGTCGCGGACCGCGCGAGGAGGCGGACGAAGACCGCGAGATCCTCGGCGCGCGGCACGAGCTTCTCGACGCCCATGCAGGCGATGTGGACCGGGGGCAGGTGGGTGCCCATGTCCGCGTTGCCCTCGTTCGTGCAGACCACCACCGCGCCGTTCTCCGCGACCCCGAAGTTCACGCCGGTGAGGCCGGCCTGGGCGGTGAGGAACTTCTCGCGCAGGTGGGCCCGGGCGGCGCGGGTGAGGTAGGTCGGGTCGGCGTTGCCCCGCTCGGTGTGGAGGTGGTGCTCGAAGAGCGTGCCAATCTCCTCCTTCTTCCTGTGGATGGCGGGCAGGACGATGTGCGAGGGGTGCTCCCCCGCGAGCTGCACGATCCGCTCGCCGAGGTCGGTGTCGACCACCTCGATGCCGCGGGCCTCGAGGTACGGGTTGAGCCCGCACTCCTCGGTCAGCATCGACTTCGACTTCACGAGCCGGGTGACGCCGCGCGCGGCGAGGAGCTCGTGCACGATCCGGTTGTGCTCCGCCGCGTCGCGGGCCCAGTGCACGACGGCGCCGCGGGCGGTGGCCTCGCGCTCGAACTGCTCGAGGTACCCGGCGAGGTTGGCGCGGGTGTGCGCCTTGAGGCGGGAGGCGCGCGCGCGGAGCGCCTCCCAGTCCGGCTGGGCCTGGGCCTGCCGGTCCCGCTTCAGCCGCACGAACCAGAGCGCCTGGTCGTGCCAGTGGGCCCGCGGCTCGTCCTTCAGGAACGCCGCCGCGGCGCGGGGGTGTCCGGCGGTCACGTCAGCGCCTCCGCGAGGACCTCGGCCACGTGCTGGAAGCGCAGCGGCGTCCCCTGCCGCCGCGCCAGCCCCTCGAGGTGCATGAGGCACGAGACGTCGGTGCCGGTCACGATCTCCGCCCCGGCCGCGACGTGGTCGGCGAGGCGGTCGCGGCCCATCAGGCCGGAGACCGCCTCCTCCACGACCGCGAACGTGCCCCCGAACCCGCAGCACTCGTCGGCCCGGGTCAGCGGCACGAGCTCGAGCCCCTCGAGCCCGGAGAGCACCGAGGCCACCTTGTCGTGCGCGGCCACGTTCCGCTCGCTGCCGCTGCCGAGCCGGAGCTCGCGCAGCCCGTGGCAGCTCCGGTGGAGGCCGACCCGGTGCGGGAAGCGCCCCGGCACCCGGTCCACCCTCAGCACGTCGACGAGGAACTCGCAGAGCTCCTTCGTCGCGCCGCGCACCCTCGCGAGCCTGGGGTCGTCGCCGACGAGCGACGGGTAGTGGGTCCGCACCATGGAGGTGCAGCTCCCCGACGGGCAGACCACGTGGTCGAAGCCGTCGAAGACGTCGAGGAACCGGCGGGCGAGCGGCACGGCGGCGCCGGCGTGGCCGGCGTTCGCCATGGGCTGCCCGCAGCAGGTCTGCTCCTCGGGGAACACGACCTCGCAGCCCAGCTTCTCGAGGAGGCGCACCGTCGAGAGCGCCACCTGCGGGTAGAGCTGATCCACGTAGCACGGGACGAAGATCGCGACCTTCACGGGCGGCCTCCGGTGCACCGTCGGGGGGTACGGTGCCGGAGCTTAGCCCGGGACCATCCAGGCGAGCCAGTGGGCCTGGGCGAAGACGAGCAGGCCCACCAGGCAGGCGAGCGCGAGCGAGTGCCAGAACACGTAGCGCAGGATCTCGCCCTCCTTGCCGTCCTGGCCCGTCGCGACCGACGCCACCACGATGGACTGCGCGTCGATCATCTTGCCCATCACGCCGCCGGAGCTGTTGGACGCCGCCGCGAGGATGGGGTTCATCCCGATCTGCTGCGCGGAGACGACCTGCAGGTTCCCGAAGAGGACGTTCGACGAGGTGTCCGAGCCGGTGAGCGCCACGCCGAGCCAGCCGAGGAGCGGCGAGAAGAAGGGAAACAGCCAGCCGGTCGACGCGAACGCGAGGCCCATCGTCGAGTCGGAGCCCGAGTAGCGGGTGGTGTACCCGAGGGCGAGCATCGCCGCGATCGTGAGGAGCGAGTAGCGGATGCGGTGGAGGGTCCTGAGGTACGTCCGCAGGAGCTCGCCGGGCTTCAGCCCGAGCCACAGGCCGGAGATCACGCCCGCGAGCAGGAGGCCCGTGCCGGTGGCCGACAGGAGGTTGAGCGAGTACTTCGCGGCCTCGGGCGTGAGCTCCTTCGCGACGGGCGGCGCCTTCATCACGAGGTTGTGGAGCCCGGGGACCGCGAAGGTCGGGTTGAAGAGGCCGTTCAGCCAGGTCTTCACCGGCACGAGGCCCCACACGAAGACGCAGATCGACAGGACGATCCAGGGCATCCAGCCCATGAACGCCTCGCCGGTCGTCGGCTTCACGAAGCCCTTCTGGACGGTCGTCTCCTCGTGCTCGAACTTCCAGGTCTGCTTCGGCTGCCAGAACCTGAGCAGGACCACCATGCAGACGATCGAGCTCGCGGCCGCGACGATGTCGACGAGCGAGGGGCCGTGGAGGTTCGACATCAGGTACTGCGGGATCGCGAAGGTGAGGCCGGCCACGAGGCACGCCGGCCAGACCGCGACCATGCCCCGGAAGCCGGCCATCGCCCAGATGAGCCAGAACGGCACGATGAGCGAGAAGAACGGCAGCTGGCGGCCCGCCATGGCGGAGAGCGACATCTCGGAGAGGCCGGTGACCTTCGCGAGCGTGATGATGGGCGTGCCGAGCGCGCCGTAGGCGACCGGCGCGGTGTTGCCGATGAGCGCGAGGCCGGCGGCCGCGAGCGGGCGGAAGCCGAGCCCGATGAGCATCGCGGCGCTGATCGCCACCGGCGTGCCGAAGCCGGCCGCGCCCTCGATGAAGGCCCCGAACGAGAAGGCGATGAGCAGGGTCTGGATGCGCCGGTCGCCGGCGAGGCTCGCGATGGAGTTCTTCACCACCTCGAACTTCCCGGTCTTCACGGTGATGTCGTAGATGAAGATCGCGTGGAGGATGATCCAGCCGATCGGCAACAGGCCGAACGCCGCGCCGTACAGCGCCGTCGCCCCCGCCATCGAGGCCGGCATGCCGTAGGCGAAGATGGCGATCGCGAGCGCCAGCCCGAGCCCCAGGAGCGCGGCGACGTGCGCCTTCACGTGGAAGAACGCGAGCGCGCCGAGGAGCACGACCACGGGGATCGCCGCGACGAGCGCGGACAGGAACAGGTTTCCGAGCGGGGCGTAGTTCTGGGTCCACATGGCGGGCCTCCGGGGTGCGGGGTGTCCGACAGCGACGGCGGTGGGGAGACGGACCCGAGGTCACACCCTCCGGAGGGCCCCGTGCGGGGTTCCTGGCGATTGGTCGCAGGCGGGCAGCGAGCGGCGGTGTACGCGGGGGTGAGCGGCGCGGTGCCGCGGAGCGTCAGATCCCGAGCCGCTCGCGCAGCGGGCCGAGCAGGCGGCGGCTCACGGGCACCGACTTGCCGCTGCGGGTCCTGAGGGTGGCGCCGCCGTCCTCGAGCACGACCTCGTCGATGTGCTCCACGCGCACGAGGTACTGCTTGTGGCAGCGGACGAGCTCGGCGCGCTCCTCGAGCACCTTGAGCGTGAGCTCGGTGAAGAGCTCGCCGGCGGCGGTGTTCACGTGCACCCCGGCCTCGCTCGAGCGGACGAACTCGACGTCCTCGACGTCGACGAGCTTGATCGCCCGGCCCACCAGGCACGGGATCCGGCGGATCGGCGCGCGCAGCTGCCGGGCCTGCCCCGCCCCCTGCCCCCGCCTGAGCCGGTCCACCGTCTTCGCGAGCCGCTCCCGGCTCACCGGCTTCAGGAGGTAGTCGATGGCCCGCGCCTCGAAGGCCTGGAGCGCGTGCTCGTCGTGGGCGGTCACGAACACCACCTCCGGCGGCGCCTCGTCCTCGAGCATCGAGAGGAGCTCGAAGCCGGAGATGCCCGGCATCTGGATGTCGAGGAAGAGCACGTCGGGCCGCCCGGCCCGGATGGCCTGCATGGCCTCGACGGCGTTCGCGCACCGCGCGAGGAGCTCGAAGGCGCCGGTCTCCTCGAGGAGGGAGGCGAGCTCCTCGCGGGCATGGACCTCGTCGTCCACCAGGATCGCACGCATCACGCTTCAGGCCCCCGGGGGAGGCAGCCGGACCGACACGCGGGTGAGCGCGTCGGGCACGCAGGTGACCTCGACGCCGAACTGCGCGCCGAACAGGTTCTTGAGGCGCTTGTCGACGATTTGGAGCCCGAGCCCGGCGTTGCCGGGGACCGGCGCCTTCCAGGCGCCCCCCGTGTCCTCCACCTCGAGCACCGGCCCCCCGTCGCCGACGCGCGCCCGCACGGTGACGCGCCCCTCGCCGAGCACGTTCGCGACGCCGTGCTTGAAGGCGTTCTCGACGAGCGGCTGGAGCGTGAAGCTCGGCAGCGCGAGGCCGAGGAGCGCCGGGTCCACGTCGGTCTCGACCCGCACCCGCCCCTCGTGGCGCGCCTTCTCGATCTCGAGGTAGGCGCCGACGTGCTCGAGCTCCTCGGCGAGCGTGGAGAGCTCGGTGGAGCGCTTGAGGTTCTTCCTGAAGAAGCCGGCGAGGTGGACGAGCAGCCCCCGGGCGCGCTCCGGGTCGCGCCGGAGCACGGCCACGATGGTGTTGATCGCGTTGAAGAGGAAGTGCGGGTTCACCTGCGCCCGGGCGAGCTTCAGCTCGGAGAGGACCAGGAGATCCTTCTGCTCCTCGAAGCGAGACTGCACGAGCTGGCTCGAGAGCAGGGCCGCGAGCCCCTCCCCGAGCGAGCGGTTCATGTTGAGGAACCGCCGCCCCCGGGGCTCGAAGAGCTGGCACCGTGCCCACCACCGCCCCGCTCACCGTGAGCGGCGCGATCAGCACCGAGGCGAGCGGGCAGGACGGCGAGAGCGTGCAGTCGTAGGACTGGCGCTCCCCGTCCGCGAACACCACCTTGCTCGTCGAGATCGCCTGCTTCGTGTGGGGCGACGCGATGGCGTTCCCGGGGCGGTGGTGATCCCCCGCGAGCCCCGCCCACCCGAGGATCCGCGCGGTGTCGGTCACGCCCACCGCGCCCACCCCGGTCTCCTCGAGCACGATTGCGGCGAGCTCGGCGGCCACCTCGGGCCGGAGGCCCCGGCCCATCAGGTGCAGGGTGCGCTCCGCGACCTCGAGCGCGCGCGCGGAGGAGGCCGCGGCGACCGCGTCCTCCTCGCGCTGGCGCTCCCGCAGCACGGTCATGAAGAGCGCCGAGCCGATGGGGTTCGCGAGCACCATGGGCGGCGCGATGGCCTGGACGATCGCGAGGGCCTGCGCGTAGGGCCGCGTGAGGAGGAGCACGATGCCCATGTGCAGGACTTCCCCGAGGAGCGTCGTCAGGAAGGCGACCGGCGGCGTCATCAGCGTCTCGGGCCGGCGCTTCAGCGCGAGGTGCACGAGCCCGGCGAGCCCGCCCTCGAGCGTGGTCGCGACCGCCCCCGCGAGCGCGGCCGAGCCGGTGAGCGCGGTGACCCGGTGGATGCCCGCCGTCACGCCCACCAGGAGCCCGAGCCAGGGGCCGCCCACGAGGCCGGCGAGCACGGCGCCCACCGCGCGCGCGTTCACGATCGCCTGGCCCTCGACGACGGGCACCCCGAGGTAGTTCCCGAGGATTGCGATGGCGGTGAAGACGAGGTAGAGCCGCACCTTGCCGCGGGGCCGGGGCCAGTCGGGCTTCAGCGGCCGGAACGCGGGCGAGTGGCAGTACAGGTAGAAGATCACCACGAAGACCGCGAGCACCTCGACGAGCTCGAGCGCGAGCTTCATGGTGTCCCTTGCGGCCTCCGAGGGACCCGGCGCGGGGCGCGCCGAGGTCCGCGCCATGATGGACGGAGGCGCGGCACGAGGGCAACCACGCTCGCACCTCCTCGCACCGGGTCAGGGCTGGGTCGCGCTGGGGCGGTCCCATACCACCCGGACGTAACGCCGCCCCCGCCCGCCCCCGGGAAGCGACCGGATACCGCCTGCTTTCGACCGGTCGACCCTCGGCCTGCGACGGCACGTCGCCTGCAACCCGGTCGCGGCATGAAGATCCGCACCCAGATCATCGCCCTCGGCGTCGGCGCGGGGCTCGTCGTCGCCGCCGCCCTCGGCGGCTTCATGGTCAAGCAGGGGCACGACGCCGCCGAGCGCGAGGTGGCCGGGCTCGACCGCACCCTGCGGGAGGCCTTCGACCGCGAGGCGCGCAGCCAGGTCGAGACCGCGGTCTCCCTGCTCGGGCAGCTCGCGGCGCGCGCGCAGCGCGGCGAGCTCACGCTCGACGAGGCGCGGAAGCAGGGCGCCGACCTCCTGCGCGGCCTGCGCTACGGCGAGAGCAACTACTTCTGGGCGGACACCTACGACGGCGTGAACGTCGTGCTCCTCGGCAGGCCCATCGAGGGTCAGAGCCGCCTCGACCAGCGGGACGCGAACGGCTTCCCCCTCGTCCGCGCCATCCTCGAGAACGGGCGCAAGCCCGGCGGCGGCTACACCGACTACGCGTTCCCCCGCGCCGAGGGCGGCAAGGCGCTCCCGAAGCGCGGCTACTCCCTCGCCTTCGAGCCGTTCGGCTGGGTGGTGGGCACGGGCAACTACGTCGACGACATCGACACCCTGGTCGCGGCGAAGCGCGCCGCCACCGAGCAGGCGCGCCGGGAGGCCCTCTACGCGATCCTCCTCACCGTCGCCCTCACGCTCCTGCCGGCCGCCGGCCTCGCGTTCTGGCTCGGCCGCTCGATCACCCGCCCCCTCGCCTTCCTGTCCGCGGAGGCGGGCCGGCTCACCTCCTCCGTCGCCGAGGGCCGCCTCGACGTCCGCGGCGACGCCTCCCGCATGAGCGCCGAGTTCGGCCCGATCGTCCGGGGCATGAACGAGATCCTCGACGCCTACGAGCGCCCGGTCCGGCTCACGGTGGACCACCTCGAGCGGCTCGGGCGCGGCGAGCTCCCCCCTCGCCTCGACGAGGCGCTCCGCGGTGACTTCGACCGCATCCAGCGCAGCCTCAACGGCTGCATCGACGGCGTGACCGCGCTCGCGGCCGACGTGACCGCGCTCGCCGAGGCGGGCACCGAGGGGCGCCTCAGGACCCGCGCCGACGCCTCCCGCCACCAGGGCGAGTACCGCCGGATCGTCGACGGCGTGAACCGGACGCTGGACGCCGTGGTCGGCCCCATCGAGCGCGCCGCCGCCACCGTCGACGCCATCGCCCGCGGCGAGATCCCGGCGCGGGTCCCCGAGACCTCCCGCGGCGACTTCGCGGCCATGGAGAAGAACCTCAACGCCTGCATCGAGGCGGTGAACGCGCTCGTCGCAGACGTGAACGGGCTCGCCGAGGCCGGCGCGGCCGGGAAGCTCCACGTGCGCGCGGACTCCACCCGCCACCCCGGGGAGTTCCGCCGCATCGTGGACGGCATGAACCGCACGCTCGACGCGGTGGTCGGCCCCCTCGAGGCGGCCGCGCGCGCGGTCGACGGCATCGCGCGGGGCGAGATCCCCGGCGCCATCGAGGGCGCCTTCCCCGGCGACCTCTCCGCGCTGAAGCGCAACCTCGACGGCTGCATCGCCGCCGTGAACCGGCTCGTCGCGGACACCCGCGCGCTCGTGGACGCAGCCGTCGCCGGCCGCCTCTCGGTGCGCGCCGACGCCTCCGCCCACGCCGGCGACTGGCGCCGGATCGTCGAGGGCGTGAACGCCACGCTCGACGCGGTCATCGCGCCCGTGACGGAGTCCTCGGCCGTGCTCGAGACGCTCGCGGCGCGGGACCTGCGCGCCCGGGTCCGCGGCGAGTTCCGCGGCGACCACGCCCGCATGAAGGAGGCGGTGAACGCCACCGCCGGCGCCCTGCACGACGCGCTCGCCCAGGTGGCGGCCGCGGTCGAGCAGGTCTCGTCGGCCTCCTCGCAGATCGCCGCCTCCGCCCAGGCGGTCGCCACCGGCGCCTCCGAGCAGGCCGCCTCCCTCGTGGAGACCGGCGCGTCGCTCGAGTCGGTCGCCGAGCAGACCCGCGCCTCCGCCCGGAGCGCCGAGGAGGCCAACGGCCTCGCCGCCTCCACCCGCGACGCCGCCGGCCAGGGCACCGCCGCGGTCCAGGCGCTCCAGGGGACCATGCAGCGGATCCGGGCGTCCGCCGAGGGCACCGGGCAGATCATCCGGGACGTCTCGGAGATCGCCTTCCAGACCAACCTCCTCGCGCTCAACGCCGCCGTCGAGGCGGCCCGTGCCGGCGAGGCGGGCCGCGGGTTCGCGGTCGTCGCCGAGGAGGTCCGCTCGCTCGCGCTCCGGGCGAAGGACGCCGCGCAGCGGACCGAGGCGCTCATCCGGCAGTCGGTCGCCGAGGCCGGCGAGGGCGAGGCCGCCTCCCACCGCGTCGCCGACACGCTCGCCGGGATCGTCGCCGGCATCGGCAAGGTGAGCGGGATCGTGGGCACCATCACCACGGCCGCCCGCGACCAGGCGGGCGGCATCGACCAGGTGCGCTCGGCGGTGTCCGAGATGGACAAGGTCACCCAGCAGAACGCGGCGAGCGCCGAGGAGTCGTCCTCGGCGGCCTCCGAGCTCTCCGGTCAGGCCGAGGAGCTCGCCGCGATGGTGGGCTCGTTCAGGCTCGAGCGCGGCGGAGCGCTCGCGCCGGCGCCGCGGCTCGCGGGGCGCGCGGCCGCGAACGCGCGGGCCCGGGCCTTCTAGGTTCCCCGGGCCTTCCAGGGTACCCCCGGCCTTCCAGGGTGCTCAGGCCTCGACGGTCAGGACCTCGACGCCGTCCTCGGTCACCGCGACGGTGTGCTCGAACTGCGCCGAGCGCTTGCCGTCCGCGGTGATCGCGGTCCAGCCGTCGTCCCACAGGAGGTCCTGCCAGGTCCCCTCGGTGATCATCGGCTCGACCGTGAAGGTCAGGCCCGGCTCCATCACCCGCTTCATGCTCCGGTCGTAGTGGTGCGGGATCTGGAGCGCGGTGTGGAAGCTCTCGCCGATCCCGTGTCCGCAGTACGAGCGCACCACGCCGTAGCCCTGCCTCGAGGCGTGCGCCTCGATGGCACGGCCGATGTCGGAGATCGGCCGGCCGGGCCGCACCGCCGCCACGCCGAGCTCGAGGCAGGTGCGCGCGGCCTCCACGAGCTTCGCGCCCGCCGCGTCGACCTCGCCGACGAGGAAGGTGGCCGAGCAGTCGCCGTGCATGCCGTCGAGGTAGGCGGTGATGTCGAGGTTGACGATGTCGCCCGCCTCGAGCGGCCGGCTGTCCGGGATCCCGTGGCAGATGACCTCGTTCACCGAGGTGCAGATCGACTTCGGGAAGCCGCGGTAGTTGAGCGGGCTCGGGTACGCGCCGAGCCGCAGGTACTCGGCGTGGGCGATCTCGTCGAGCGCATCGGTGGTGATGCCGGGCCGGACGGCCTCGCCGGCCACCCGCAGCACGCGGGCCGCGGCGCGGCAGGCGTTCCTCAGGCGCGCGAGCTCGCCGGGCGTCTTCACGTCCTTGCCCTGCGCCTTCGGGCGTCCGCCCGCGGCGTAGTCCGGCCGCGGGACGGACGCGGGGACGGCCCGCATCGGCGAGACCCGGCCCGCGCGCAGCGGCTTCCGCTGGGCGCGCGCCGGTGCCGGCGCCCCCGCGGGCGCGGGGGCCCTGCCCTCGTCCGCCTCGAGGTGGCACTTCTTGTACTTCTGGCCGCTGCCGCACCAGCAGGGGTCGTTCCGCCCCGGCCTCGACCCCGCGATGACACCCGTCTCGGTCACCCCGGGTTTGTAAGCCCGCGCCGTTCCCGGGGCAACCCGGCCGCCCGACCTGGGGCCCCCCGGGAGCGTCCGCTCAGATCTTGGGGGGCGCGTCGGTCTGCCCCGGGACGGCGTCCCGCGGGCTGCCCCTCGACTCCAGGTCGTCGGCGAGCTCCTGCATCCGGCCGCCGATCTCCTCGAGCTCCTCGCGGGAGAGCGCCTTCCTCGTCTTCGGGAAGAGGTCGCCCTCCTCCTCCTCGACGTGGTGCTCCACCTGCTCCCGGAGCACCTGCATCTTGGCGTCGAGCTCGGCGCCCTCCGGCGCGTCCTGGACGAGGTCCGCGACGAGCCGCTTCACGGCGAGGTGCTCCTCGAGCGACTCCCGCAGCAGCTCCTCGGTGTCGTCCCGCTTCGCCGCCGGGTAGAAGATCTTCTCCTCGATCTCCGCGTGCACCGCGAGCGCGTCGGAGATGCGCTGGCAGAGCCGCTCCTTCGTCTTCAGGGCGCCCTCGCCGGCGTCCTCGAACTCCTCGAACAGGTCCTCCACCTCGCGGTGCTGCTGGGTCAACAGGTCGATCGCGTTCACGGGGCCTCCCTCCTCGGGGCAAGCTGGGCACGCCCCCCGGAACGCGCCCGGGGAGGCGGCGCGGTGGCCACCTCCCCGGGATGCTGCTTCACGGATGCCGGCCCGGCGGCCGGGCGGCCGTCAGGCGGCCTTCGCGCGCTCGGCGACCTCTTCGACCGGCCGCGCCGCGCGGACCCGGAGGTCGATCGCGATGGCGCGGACCACGAAGGCGAGGAGCGCGAGGCCGCCCACGTCGAACACGAGGTCCGGGACGAGCCGGGCCCAGGTGGCGGCGTGGATGAACGCGCTGCCGGTCACCTCGGGGCTGCGGGCGTACCAGAGCCCCTTCTCGATGGCGATGGCGAACTGGTAGATGCCGGCCGGGAGCAGCGAGAAGACGATCATGCCGGCGAGCCCCAGGTTGAGCCCCCAGAACGCCCACTTCAGCAGGCGGTCGCTCCAGGCCTCGCGGGAGACGATGTTCCGCATCGAGAAGAGCATGAGCGCGATGGCGAGGAACCCGTACACGCCGAACAGCGCGCCGTGGGAGTGGATGGGCGTCGTGTTGAGCCCCTGCGCGTAGTAGAGGACGATCGGCGGGTTGATGAGGAACCCGAGCACGCCGGCGCCCACCGCGTTCCAGAAGGCGACCGCGACGAAGAAGTAGAGCGGCCAGCGCCAGGGCTCGGCGTTCCCGCCCGAGCGGGCGAGCTTCAGGTTCTCGTACACCTCGAAGCCGAGCAGCGTGAGCGGGACGATCTCGAGGGCCGAGAAGGTCGCGCCGAGCGCCGTGATGAAGAGCGGCGAGCCGGTGAAGTAGAGGTGGTGGAAGGTGCCGATGATGCCGGCGCCCAGGTAGAGGAGGATCGAGAAGTAGGTCGCGCGGAGCGCCGCCTTCTGCCCGACGGCCCCGATGCGCGCCAGGATGAAGGCGAGCGCCACCGTCGCGAACACCTCGAAGAAGTTCTCGACCCAGAGGTGCACCACCCACCAGCGCCAGTAGTCGGCGACGGCGATGTGCGTGCCCGGCGTGTAGAAGAGCCCGACCGAGTAGAAGAGCGGGATGGTGACCGACGCGTAGAGGAGCAGGTGCGTGAGGCCGCCCTTGTCCTTCTCGGCGTCGAGGGCCGGCTTCACCGCGCGGTAGACGAGGAACAGCCAGAGCAGCATGCCGGCGATGAGCGCGATCTGCCAGACGCGGCCGAGCTCGATGTACTCGTAGCCCTGGTGGCCGATCCACCAGCCGTTCGGGCCGGAGAGCTTGCCCTGGACGCCGAGGTAGGTGCCGACGAGGGCGCCGACGACCACGACCACGAGCGCGCCGAGGAGCACGAGGACGAGCGGCTTCTGGCCCTTCGGCTCGACGCCGCCGACCGCGGGGCCGATGAAGAGGCCGGTCGCGAGCCAGCAGGTGGCGATCCAGAACACGGCGAGCTGGAGGTGCCAGGTGCGGGTGGCGGCGTACGGCAGGAGCTGCCCGACGTCGATCCCGAAGAGCTTGTTGCCCTCCACGGCGAAGTGGCCGGTGATGGAGCCCAGGGCCGCCTGGACGACGAAGAGGAGGATCGCGACCAGGAAGTACGGCAGCGCGGCGCGCTGGGACGGGGTGGGCCGGGGCTCGCCGAGGGCCTCGAGCTTCACGGCGTGCTCGGGCTCCTTCGCGCGCATCCGCAGGTACAGGTAGAGCGCGGTCGCGATGCCGAGGATGAGGAGCACGACCGAGGCGATCGACCAGACGAGCGCGGAGGCGAGCGGCCGGTTGCCGACGAGCGGGTCGAACGGGAAGTTGGCGGTGTAGCTGTAGTCGACGCCGGGGCGGTTCGTGCCGGCGGCCCAGGCGGTCCAGAAGAAGAACGCGGTCATCGCGCGGGCGTCGGCCGGGTCGGCGACGAAGCCGCGCGGGATCGACATCGCGTCGGAGCCCTCCCCGAAGAGCTTCGTGTAGTACGCGACCAGGCCCGGGAACGCCGCGGCCTGGCCGGGCGAGAGCGTGAGGGTGTCGGTCGCCGCGTCGTAGCGGTTCCTGCGCAGCTCGGCCGCGGTCTCGGCCTCGACACGGCCGCGCTCACCGGCGGGCATCGCCTCGAGCTCGCCCTGGGTCAGGCCCGGGCCGCGGCCGGAGAGGAGCCCCGCCGTCGCGAGCCCGGTGCGGTGGAGCGTGTCGGCGGACCAGTCCGGCGCGAGGTAGGCGCCGTGCCCCCAGACCGAGCCGGTGTTCTGGCCGCCGCGGGAGAGGTACTGGCGCTGGCCGAGCGCGATGTCCTCGGCGGTCATCACCACCTCGCCGCTCGGCGAGACGATGCGCGCGGGGATGGGCGGCTTGTGCTGGGAGATCTGCGCCCCCCCGAACAGCAGGACGGTGAAGCAGGCCACCACCACGAACAGCAGGATGGCGCGGGTCTTGTGGGTCACGGTCGACTTCTCCTTCTTCGGGCTGCGGTGGCTCTTGAGCTGCCGTGGAAAACCGGATCAGGCGGTGGGGCGGGCTGCGGAGGGGGCGGCGAGCGCGCAGAGCTCGTCGGCGAGGGCGAGGAGGCGGGCGGGGCCGTCGCCGCGGGCGGCGTCGGCGGCGGCGCAGGCCGCGTCCACGCCGGCGAGCGCGGCGGCCGGGAGGTGCTGCTCGGCGAGCGGGTAGAGCACGCCGTCCTCCTTCTGGATGTGGGCGCGGAGCAGGTGGGCGAAGGCGTGCGCGGCCTCGGCGATCGCCTCGCGGTCGCCGTCGTCCCAGGCGCCGGGGAGCTCCGCCGCGGCGGAGAGCCGGCGGACGAGCGCCCGGCCCCGCTCGTGCTCGTCGCGCATCACCGCGACCGGGCCGGCGCGCTCCGGGAAGCCGTGGCGCACCATCTCGGCGAAGAGGACGTCCTCCTCCTTCGCGTGGTGCTGGCCGTCCGCGAACTCGCGCAGGAAGGTGCAGAACCGCGCGAGGCCGGCCTTGTCGGTGGCGGCGCGGCGACCGGCGTCGTCCACGAACGCGACGAGCGCGTCCAGGACGCCCTCGATCACGCGGTGCTCGTTCATCAGGGTCTCGATCGCTTCCATGCGCCGGCTGCAGAGCAATTCACCGGCCAAGCCTCAACCTGCCAACATCTCGGGCTTTTCCAGGAGCACCCCATGAGCGCACCCAAGGTTCGTTGCGGTGGGCACCGCGATTTGGGTATCCCACCGCGGCATGGGTGCCACCTCCCTCCCCGTCCTCGCCCCCGGCCACGACCTGCTCGCGGGCGACGACGTTCACCGCCGGATCGTCGAGGAGGCCATCGAGGCCGTCCTCTCGACGGTCGACCTCGCCTCCGTGCTCGACCGCACCGGCCGGCTGCTCCGGCGGCACTTCGGCCAGACCCGCGTCGCCATCCACCGCGTCGCGCCGGGCGCGCCGGGGCGGGCCGAGGTGCTGCTCGTCTCGGACCCGCTCGAGCCGGCGCCGGAGATCGGCAGCACGTTCGCGCTCGAGGGCTCCGCGGCCGGGAAGGCGCTGCACGATCTCGCCCCCTGCGTCGTCGATCCCGTGAACGGCGAGCGCCCGCGCTTCCGCGAGGAGCCGGCGCTCTCGGCGCTGGGCTACGGCTCGCTCGTCTCGTTCCCGCTCCTGTTCGAGGGTGAGGCGCTCGGGACGCTCGACATCTGCCACCCGCCCCGGGACGGCCTGCTCGCGTGCTGCTTCGAGGTCGCCCGCCAGGTCGCGCACCTCGTCGCGATCGCCCTCCACAACAGCCTCATGGTCGAGGAGGTCCGGAGGCTGAACGGGCTCCTCGGCCGCGAGAACGCGCTCCTCAAGGAGGAGATCCGCCAGTGGAAGCGCGACGCGCGCTACGTCGCCGAGAGCCCGGGGATGCGCGCGGTGGTCGAGCGCGTCCGCCTCGCGGCGCCCGGCGGCTCGACCGTGCTCATCCGCGGCGAGACCGGCACCGGCAAGGAGGGGCTCGCGCGGATGGTGCACGACCTCTCGCCGCGCTTCCAGGCGCCGTTCGTGGCGGTCAACCTGGGCGCCCTGCCGGAGGGGCTCGTCGAGAGCGAGCCTCTTCGGCCACGAGAAGGGCGCCTTCACCGGCGCCGCGCGCCGGAAGGCCGGGCGCTTCGAGCAGGCCGACGGCGGCACGATCTTCCTCGACGAGGTGGGCGACGCGCCGCCCGCCGTGCAGGTGAAGCTCCTGCGCGTGCTGCAGGAGCGCGTCGTCGAGCGGGTGGGCGGCACCGACCCGGTGCGCGTCGACGTGCGGGTGGTGGCCGCGACCAACCGGAACCTCGAGGAGCTCGTCGCGAAGGGGCTCTTCCGGCAGGACCTGTACTACCGGCTCGCGGTCTTCCCGGTGGAGCTCCCGCCGCTCCGCGCGCGCCGCGAGGACATCCGGCCGCTCGCCGAGCACTTCCTCGCCCGCGACGCCGCCGCGATGCACCGGCGGCCGCCGCGCGTGCCCGAGGCCGCGTGGCGGGTGCTCGAGGCGCACCCCTGGCCCGGCAACGTGCGCGAGCTCGAGAACTTCCTCCAGCGCGCGCTGATCCTCTCGCCGGGCGCGGAGCTCGACCTCCCGGACCTGCTGCCCCACGCGGGGCCCGCGCCGGCCGCGGCCGCGACGGCGGCCGAGGTCGGCCGCTTCGACGACGAGGTCCGCGCGCTGCTGGAGCGCGCGCTCGCGCACGCCGGCGGGCGGGTGTACGGCCCGGGCGGCGCCGCCGCGGCGCTCGGCCTCAGGCCCACCACGCTGCAGGGGAAGCTGCGCCGGTACCGCGTCGCCCCGCCGCGGGGCTGAGCGTCCCGCCGGGCCACGCATCTGGTACGCTCCTCTTTCCCCGCACGATCGGAGGTCACACCATGCGTCTCACCCTGGCCCTGCCGCTCGCCCTCCTCACCGCCTGCGTCTCCACCGGCACCTTCGAGAAGAAGGAGGCCGAGGCGAAGAAGCTCGCCGAGGACCTCACCGCCACGCAGGTCGCCGCGAAGGCGGCCGGGGAGAAGGCCGCCGTGGAGAAGGCGGGCCTCGAGGCCTCCCTCGCGGCGAAGACCGCCGAGGCGGCCGATCTCCAGAAGCGCCTCTCGAACTACGAGACCGTGCTCACCACCACCCGCTCCGCGCTCGAGCAGAAGCAGGCCGAGCTCGCGGGCCTGCAGGCAGAAGAGCGCCGAGCTCGAGCAGAAGAGCGCGGCCCTCGAGCAGAAGAGCTCCGAGTACGAGAAGATGGCCGGCGCGCTGAAGAGCCAGATCGACCTGGGCCGCGTCGAGCTCACCGAGCTCCGCGGCCGCATGACGGTCAAGCTGAAGGACAAGATCCTCTTCTCCTCCGGCTCCGCGAAGGTCGGCCGGGAGGGCCAGGAGGCCCTCGCCGCCGTGGCCGGCGTGCTGAAGGGCATCGACGGCAAGGTGATCCGCGTCGAGGGCCACACCGACAACGTGCCGGTCGGCGGCGCCTTCCCCACGAACTGGGAGCTCTCGACCGCGCGTGCGCTGGCGGTGGTCCGCTTCCTCCAGGCCCAGGGGCTCGACCCCGCCCGGCTCGCGGCCGCGGGCTACGGCGAGTACCGGCCCATCGCGCCGAACGACTCGGCCGAGGGGCGCTCGCAGAACCGGCGCATCGAGATCCTGCTCGCCCCCGCGGGCGAGGCGCCGCCGACGGCGGCCGCGCCGAGGTAGCACCGCGGGTGAGGGGCCGCGCGCACCCGGGGCCCGCGCGGCCCCGGGCCCCGCGCCCGCTCAATCGCTCACGATTCTCGATGAGGTCGAGATCGTCCTCGAGCCGGCACATCGCGCGCTCGCGGTGCTCCCCGCCCACCTGATCCTTGCCGTGCACCACGAAGTGCACGTCCCAGTACGATCTACCGCTCCCGTGCCGGACCTCGACCTCCGAGAACTCGGCCGAGACCGGATCGACGAGGTAGGTGGACGCGTAGGTACGGCAG
The DNA here is from genome assembly GCA_047602405.1 of Anaeromyxobacteraceae bacterium. Lineage (GTDB taxonomy): Bacteria > Myxococcota > Myxococcia > Myxococcales > Anaeromyxobacteraceae > Anaeromyxobacter. The sequence continues at coordinate 1,434,403 of JASGHJ010000002.1, read as the reverse complement.
GCCCGCGCGGCGCGCTCCTCGACGGAGGACGGCTTGCCGCAGGCGGCGAGGGCCGCTGTGGCGAGGAGTGCGAGCGGACCGTGGGTGAAGGCGTTCATGCGAGCGTTCCGGCGGTGGTGCTGCGGGAGGACCTCCTCTCCCGCAGCATCCGCCGTGCCGCCGTCACCGCGCGCGGGCCGGCGTCGCGGCCGCGGGCGCCGGGGCGGCCTCCTTCACGGGGGCGGCGTCCTTCGCGGGCGCGGCCTCGCACGCGGGTGGCGGCGTGGCCGCCCGGGGCCGCAGCGGGAGCTTCACCCGCGCCTTCACCGCCGCGGTGCCCGCGGGCGGCGCGAGCTCCGGCCAGCCCTCGGACGCGAGCGCCGGCGGATCCTCCTGCGAGGCCGAGAGCGCGCGGCCGTCGGAGAGCGAGAGCGCGGTCGCGGTCGCGGGCGGCGAGGCCTTCACCGCGGCCTGGCCCAGCCAGTCCGCGAGCTTGGCCGAGCCGGCCTGGAGCGCCTCGCGCTCCTGGCGGTCGGCCTCCTCGCGCGCGGCGTGCTCGTGCTCGGCGCGGTTCCGGTGGGCGTCCCGGTCCGCCTCGGCCTGCGCGAGCCGGCGGCGCAGGTCCTCCACCTCACCCCCGGCGATCCGGGACGCCTCCGTGATGCACCCCTCGAGCGCCTCGTCGCCCTCGGGCGGCGGCGCGCCTCGCTGGAAGGCCGCCGCGGCGCGCGCCCGCCAGCGCTGCTCCGCGCGGGCGCCGCACTCCTGCACGAGCCGGGTCGGGCGATCCTCCGACCAGGCCGTCGCCGGCGGCGCGCACGGGCCGAGCGTCTCGTGGACCGCGCCGGCCCGCGTGGTCTGCTGGATCCAGCACCCGTCGCGCTGGACGAGCCGCACCGACGTGCAGCCCGCGATCGCCGCGGCCGCGGCGACGACGAAGAGCTTCCCCATCCCCCACCCCCGCACCTACCGTGCGGACGGCCTGCGACACCGGCACCGCCCCGGGCGGCGTCAGCCCGCGACGGGCCAGTGGCCGAGCACGTCCCACTCCTCGCGGGACAGCTCGATGCCCTCCGGGAAGAGCTCCTTCACGTGGTGGCGCAGCCGCGCGGCGTGCTCCGCGAGGTAGCGATCGAGATCCGCGCGGGTGCGGGCCTCGTAGCGGGTGCGGTACCGCCCGGGCGCGGAGCGCCCGAAGGTGGCGCCGGCGAAGACCCCGGTCGCGAGGAGGTCCGGGACGTGCCGCTCCCGCATGTACTGCTCGTACGCCTCGCAGAGGTCCGCCCGCACCGCCGCCGTCACCTCGTAGGTCACCATGGACTCCCGGTACCGCCTGCGCCACGGCCCGGCAAGCGGCCCGTGAGGGGGGCCGCCCCCGGCGGGGCCGCATTCACCCGCAGTCGCAGCGGCGCGCGCTCGCGTGGCCGCTCCGGTTCCCGGCGAAGCCCGTAGAACCATGAAGCCGCGCCCGTGGTGCGCGTCCACGCGTCCGCGCTGAAGGGCCCCGGCCGCGTGTTATCGAGACGGCATGCTCGAAGAGACCGGCCTCCCCTCCACCGCGCCCGGACCCGGCGACCTCGTCCGCTACGCGGAGCTCAAGCTCGCGGCGATCGGCGAGCCGGCCGGCCCGTCGCCCGCCGGGCGCCCGCTGCTCGAGCTGGCGGGCCCGCTCCTGCGCAGCCAGCTCGAGAAGGATCGGCTCCTCGGCTGGCCGCTCCCGCCCGTCGATGGCCGGATCCAGGCCTTCCTGGACGCCTACCTCGGCGGCCTGCCCGGCGGCGTGCCGCGCCTGCCGGGCCGGACCCTCTCGCTCGACCGGCCGGGGCTCGCCCGCGTGCTCTCCCTGCCGCCCGGGCACGACCACCACGCCTCGCCCTACCTCCAGAGCTTCCGGCTGCAGCAGGGCGTGCTCCACAACCCGGCCGCCGACCGGCGCACCACGCAGGGCGTCTTCCACGTCGCCGACGGCGGGCTGCCCGTCCCCGCCGACAAGCTCGAGGTGCCGCGCCGCACGTTCGCCGCGCTCCTCGACGCCGCGCTCCACCCGCCGGGCGGCGTGCTCGCCCTCCCCTTCACCGGGGCGAGCGCCGATCCGGCCCGGGTGTGGGCCTCGCTCCTCCTGCGGCCGGTCGTCTGCCCGGCCACCGACGGCGCGCCCGCGCGCTCGATGGAGGTGCGCTTCCTCGCCCCCGGCAGCCTGGTGGCGAACCTCGACTTCGTCGAGACCATCTTCGGCAACGCGGGCGACCCGTTCCTCCCCGAGCACGACGCCGCGCTCGACGTCTCCGGCTGGAGCGGCCACACCGGCTGCGTGATCCTCGCGCCCCACCTCGTGGGGCTCCGCGCGCGGGACCTCGGGCTGCCCCACGAGCGCGAGGCGACCGGGCGGCAGCGCCGGGACGGGATGTGCTGGAGCCGGGAGGGCGACCTCTACAACGGCGGCCGCGCGTTCAAGGTCACCGCCCGCGACGCCCGCGGCGTGATCGTCACGATCATCGCCGACAACTACTTCGGCTACTGCAAGAAGGAGGTGAAGACCCAGCTCTCCTACGCGGCCAACCTGTGGGGCGGGTGCGAGGAGGAGCACGCGGGCGGCGCGATCGCCTTCCCCTCCTCGGTGCTCGGCGTCCACTACGAGGCCGACCCCTCGTTCCGGAGCGGCCGCGCGACCTTCGAGGACGCAGTGGCGCTCCTCGGCGATCGCGCGGAGGTCCACCCGGACCGCTGGGCGGCCGACCGCGACGAGCCGACCCTCCGCTACGTCCCGGAGGACGCCGCCTTCGACGTCCGCGCCGGCACGGTCGCCTGGACGCACGCGGGCCGGCCGGTGACCCTGCCCCTCCGCGCAGACGGCGTCTACGTGCAGCCCTCCGGGTTCCGGATCCGGCTCGAGCGGCAGCCGGGCGGCACCTCCTGGCGGCTCGTCGGCACCCGGCCCGAGGGTGTGCTCTGCCACAAGCCGGCCACGGTGTCGGGCGGCGGCAAGTCGGAGATCTCGAAGTCGCTCCAGCCGATGCTGCAGCGCGCGCCGGTGTTCGTGAAGGAGATCCAGCGCGACCTCGACGCGGTCGAGGCGATCGTGCGGCGCGACTACGCCGACGTGTTCCGCGATCGCGCGCCGGACGCGCGCTCGCGCCGGCCGATCCTCTCGCCGGAGCGGTCGCTCGGCTCGGTGATCCGAGCTCTTCACGCCGTCGCCGGACTACACCGACGCGCACAACGCGTTCGTGACCGGCCTCTCCCAGACCGTCCGGCAGCTCGTGTTCACGCTGAAGCGCCACCACCGTCCGGAGTGGGGCGACGCGTGGCGCGAGCGCTTCGGCGTCGACCGCATCAACGGGTACCCGGGCCACGAGCTCAAGTTCGACGGGGTGCGCCTCGTCGCGAACTACCTGCGCGTCGGCTTCGAGCCGGACGACGGCTCCTGGCGGGTGTTCAAGCTCCGGCCGGACTTCAGCCCGGCCGAGAAGATCCAGGTGGAGGACGACATCACCGCCTCGGTGGTGCTGCCCCGGGCGCGCGCCGCGGCGCCGGGCGACGGGCCCGGCGAGGGCAGCGTGAAGCTCGTCGCGAACTGCGAGGCCTGGCTCTTCCAGCGCCCCGACGACGCGATCCAGCCCGGGGTCGACGCCCAGGCCGAGGCCGACCTCGCCGGCCCGGGGCTCTTCGCCTCGAACTTCGAGCCGCTCTCGCGCGACGCCGCCCGGCGGATCGTCGAGCACGTCGTGCGCTTCGACCCCCTCACCGAGCCCATGAAGGAGGTGCTCCGGGGCTTCGTCGAGCGCCCGCGGGCGGCCTGGGTGCTCTCCTCCGCCCACCCTCGGCTCGTCGACGGCCAGCCCTCGAAGAACCCGCGGTACCTGCAGCGCCGCCCGGACGTGGCCGCCTCCCGCGACACGCGCGCCGGCGAGGTCGCCGCGCGGCTCCACCGGCGCGTCCCCGCGGATCGGCCGCTGCTCACGCCCGTCGACGCCGTGCTCGCGGGGCGCCGGAACAACCCGCCCTCGCCCGGCGTCCCTCCGCTCGCGGTCTACGGCCCGATCCACTGGCAGGAGCTGCCCGAGCTCCTGATGGACCTCGCGAGCAGCCTGACCGGGAAGTCGCCGTCCACCACCGGCTTCGGCTCGGAGGGCGCGCTCACGAAGGGGCCCTTCAACGCGCTCCTCGCGGTGCACGACCTCAACGCCGCGCTCGTCTCGTTCGCCCTCACCGGTCAGGCGGGCTTCTCGACGGCGGCCGGACACGTCGGGCCGCACTTCCGCGTCGACCACGACCTCTCGATGCTCGTGCCGGAGGTCTGGTGCCGCATGCGCCCCGACGAGCGCGACCCCGCGTCCCTCGTCGCGAGCGGCTGCCTGGAGCGGGTCCCCGACCTCGCGCTCGACGGCCGGACCGTGCTGGCGAGCCGCCTCGGGTGGCGCATCACCGCGCGCTTCGTCGAGCGCTTCCTCGGGCGGCTCTTCGAGACCCCCGACCGCGTCTTCACCGAGGCCATGCTCCGGCCCGAGCTGCAGGATCCGGCCGCGTTCGCCGCCGGCGTGGACGCGATCGTCGAGGCCCAGCGGCGGGTCGCGCTCGGCTACCTCGCGGACGGCAGCGCGGAGGCCGCCGCACCGCCGCTCCGCGCGCTGTTCGACGTCATGGCCCACGGCCACCACCAGGGCCGCGGCCTCGGAGATCCCGCGCTCCGGGCGATGTTCGGCCGCGAGGCGGTGCTCTCGAGCGCGTGGTACCGCGAGCGGCTCGCGGAGAAGCAGCGCCGGGACGTGGCGCTCTTCCGCCGCCTCCTCGGCGCGGTGGAGGCGCTGAAGCCCGGCGAGGGGCCCTGGGACCTCGAGCAGCGGCGCGCCGCCGCGCGCGCGCAGCTCGCCCGGGCGGCGGCGCCCGGCTACCTCGAAGCGCTCGCCGGCACGCTCGGGGCCGATCCGGCCCTTGCGCCCTGAGTCGCAGCACCCTCGGTCAAGCCGGCAGGCGCGCCCGGCGGTCGTTCGGGCTGCCCCGAACGCGCGCCCCGACCGGATATAAGGTCTTCCCCGGTTACTCGAACGGAGAAGGTCGGGCATACCCGGGGCGACGGGCGTCGGCCCGGAGGCCGCGCCTTCACCAGGGGAGAATGCACATGCTCAAGGGCTTCAAGGACTTCATCGCGCGCGGCAACGTGGTCGACCTGGCGGTCGGTGTCATCATGGGCGGTGCCTTCGGCGGCATCGTCGCGTCGCTCGTCGCCGACGTGATCACGCCCTTCCTCGGCATGCTCTTCGGCAAGCCGGACTTCTCGGGCATCGCGCTCGGCTCAATCATGATCGGCAAGTTCCTGAACGCCGTCGTGAGCTTCTTGCTCGTGTCCATCGGCGTCTACTTCTTCATCGTCACCCCGATGAACCGGCTCAGGAAGGCCGAGGCCCCGTCGCCGCCCGTGGGCCCGACCCCGGACCAGAAGCTCCTCTCGGAGATCCGCGACCTGCTCGCGAAGCGCGCGGCGTAGGCGTCCGGGCGAAGCCCGGGGGGACGGCGCCACGGCGGCCGCCTCCCGGGCGCCTCGAGCGGCCGGCCCAGCGCGGTCCGGGGCGCTCAGGCAGCGGGAGCCGCAGGCAGGAAGAGGCGCCGGAGCGCCCGGCCGATCAGGCGCCAGAGCGCCCGCACGGCGAGGAACAGCGCGGCGAGCAGCAGGAGCGCGGCGGCCAGCGCGATCCACGGGTGCGTGAACACCGCCCAGCCCAGCGCCGCCACCACGGAGAGCTCCGCCCCGGTGGCGGCCGCGTTGGTCACGGGCTCGGGGGACGTGTCGACGGCGGCGCGGACGCCGAGCTTGGTCGCGTGGGTGGCGAGCCCGAGTGCGCCGCCGAGGATTCCGGCGACGACCGCCACCTTCGGATCACCCCACGCCGCGAGCACCGCCATCGCCGCCGCGGCGAAGGGCTTCACGGCCGTGTGGACCGCCTCCCAGGCGGTCGCGAGGCCCGGGACGAGGAGCGCGACCGCCTCGACGAGCGCGATGGCGCCGCACAGGCCGAAGCACCAGGGCTGCGCGAGGAAGCCGAGCGCCCCCGGGAGCGGGCCGACCCAGCCGAGGTGCGAGGCGAGCCCCGCGAAGGCCGCGGTGGCATAGAGGGAGATGCCGCTCGCGTAGGCGAGGCCGAGGGACTGGACGAGGGTGGTGACGGGGTCCACGGGCCCGTAGTGTAACCTCTCCGCCATGGGCTACGCGCTCGTCATCGGGGGCAAGGGCGGCAGGCGGTCGGCCGCCGCGCGGGAGGCCGCGGCGGCGCTCGCCGCGGCGGGGCTGCGCGTCGGCGGCTTCACGCAGCGCACGCTCGAGGACGAGCGCGGCCACAAGACGGTGCTCGCCGAGCGCCTGGAGGACGGGCGTCGGATCACGCTCGCGGAGAGCACCGCGCAGCCTGCGGAGGCGGGCGGCTCGTGCGCGCTCGCGTTCGATCCCGCCGCGCTCGCCGAGGTCCGCACCTGGGTCGAGGCGGCCGCACGCGACGCCGCGGTGCTGGTGGTGGACGGGCTCGGCAAGCTCGAGCTGGGCGGCGGCGGGAACCGCGCCGCGATCGCGCAGGCGCTGCACGCCGCACCCCTCGTGGTGCTCGCCCTGCGCGAGGACCAGCTCGCGTACGCCCTCGAGGCGCTCGCCCTCGAGGACGAGCCGCTCGCGGCGTATTCGGATGGTGAGGGTGCCGGGGCGCTCCGCGACTTCGTCGCGGCGCTCGCGGTGGCGGCGCGCAGCCCCTGATCCGGCGCCACGCCCGGGGCAGCCCGCAGAGGGTCCGGATCTCCCCTGCTGCGGTCCACCCGGAGCTCCCCTAGGGTTCCGCCGTCCGTGCGGGTGGACCGCCCGGGCAACGAAAGGACGTCCGCGTGGCCGATCCCAGCGCGCCCGGGAGCCCCCCGGGAGATCCGTACGCCCAGTACCACGTGGTGGTGAAGGGCGAGACGCTCTCGAAGATCGCCGAGCGGTACTACGGCGACCCGAAGCTCTACCGGAAGATCTTCGAGGCGAACCGCGAGCTCATCAAGAACCCCGATCTGATCCAGATCGGCTGGAAGCTCCGCATCCCGTGAAGGGGAACCCCATGAACCGCATCCTCTCCGCCGTCACCCTCGCCCTGCCCCTCGCCCTCCTCGTGGGCTGCACCGACCCGGCGAAGATCCCCGCCGAGTCGGCGCTCGCCGCCGCGAAGTCGGCCATCGCCACCCTCGACGCCGAGGCGCAGAAGTACGCGCCCGATCAGGTCTCCGCCGTGAAGACCGCGCTCGCAGGGGCGGAGGGCATGGTCGCGAAGAAGGACTACAAGGGCGCCCTCGCGCAGCTCGAGCCGATCCCGGGCAAGGTCAAGGAGGCGCTCGCCGCCGCCGCCGCGAAGAAGGACCAGCTCGTCGCCGCCTGGAAGGGCGCCACCGCCGACCTCCCCTCGCTCGTCGGCGCGCTGAAGAGCCGCCTCTCGATCCTCGCCGAGTCGAAGAAGCTGCCGAAGGGGCTCGACGCCGCCACGGTCGCCTCGGCGAAGGAGGGGCTCGCCGGCATCGAGTCCACGTTCTCGAAGGCCACCGCCGACTTCCAGACCGGCAACCTCGAGCCCGCGATCGCCGCGGTGAAGGGGCTCGTGCCGAAGGGCCAGGAGATCATGAAGTCGCTCGGGATGCAGGTCCCGGGCGCGCAGTAGCCGCCGCCTCGGGCGCAGGACCCGGACCTCCGCCGCCCATCCGGGATGGCGGAGGTTCATCCGTTTGTGCTTGACGGCCGGCCCGGACGCCCGTAAGAAGGGCCCCACAGGAAGCGTGGTCGGCGCCGATTTGAGCCTCAGCTTGCGGGCGCCTTACAAATGCCGCTAAAGCGAGCCGACGCGTCCCGTCCGCTCCACGCCGCGAGCGACGGACGCTCCCGACGAGCCCGCAAGCCAGAACCGCTCCGGCCCCGCCGCGCGATGGAGGCGTGCATGGGCTCGCGGAGCGTGAGGACGGGTGCGGTGGACGCGGTCGGCGCCGGGCAGGAGCGTCCGCTCCGGGTGGTCCTGCTCGGCGTGGGTACGGTGGGAGGCGGCGTCGTCCGGCGGCTCCTCGCCCGGCCAGACCGGTTCGAGCTCGCCGCGGCGGTGGTCCGCCACCCCGCCCGCCACGCCGCGGACGGCGTGCCGGCGCGGCTCCTCTCCACCGACCCCTGGGACGCCGTGCGCCTCGACGCCGACCTCGTGATCGAGGCGCTCGGCGGCACCGCCCCCGCGGGCGACGTCGTGCTCGCGGCGCTCCTCGCCGGCCGCCACGTCGTCTCCGCCAACAAGGCGGCCGTCGCGGCGCGCTGGGCCGAGCTCGCGCCCTTCGCCGCGGGCGATCGGCCCACCCTGCGCTTCGGCGCGGCGGTCGGCGGCGAGGTCCCCGTCCTCGAGCACCTCGCCCTCGCGCGACGCGGCCCCGGCGTGGCGCGGCTGCGCGGCGTCCTGAACGGGACCTGCAACTTCGTCCTCGGTCGCGTGGAGGCCGGGGCCACCTACGCCGCCGCGCTCGCCGAGGCGCAGGCCCTCGGCTTCGCGGAGCCCGATCCCTCCGCCGACGTCTCCGGCGCCGACGCCGCCCACAAGGTGACCCTCTGCAGCGCGGTCGGCTTCGGCGCGCTCCCGGTGGCGCTCGAGGTCCGGGGCATCGCGCGCCTCGAGCCGGCCGCGATCGCCCGCGCGCGCGCGGAGGGCCGCACGACGAAGCTCGTCGCCGAGGTGGTCGCGGGCCGCGCCGGGCCGGTCGCCCGCGTCGCCCCCGAGCGCATGGGGCCCGACGACTTCCTCGCGGGGGCCCGCGGGGAGGAGAACCGGGTCGAGCTCGAGCTCTCGAACGGCGAGGTGATCCGGCTCGCCGGCAAGGGCGCCGGGCGCTGGCCGACGACGGCGGCGGTGATGGCGGACGTCGCAGAGGTCGCGCGAGCGCTCGCGCGGCCGCGCAGGGACCTCCCCGACGCCGCGTAGCCCCGGAGCTCAGCGCGCGCCCGCGCCGACCCCGCGGAGCACGTCGGCGATCACGGTCCCGGCGGTGGACGCGGCGCCCACGCCCGCGCCCTGCACGACGAGCGGGCGCTCCGAGTGGCGCGCGGTCGTGAACGCCACCAGCGCCTCCACGCCGACGAGGCGCGCCGCGGGCTCCGACGCCTCGACCGCGACCGGGCCGGCGCCCACCGACACCCGGCCGTCCGGCGCGGTCGTGATCCGCGCCAGGTAACGGAGCACGCGCCCCTCGCGGGCGAGGGCCGCCACCCGGGCGCCCATCGCCTGGTCGTGGCCGCGCAGCGCGGCGATGAGCGCGTCCGCGCCGCCGTCGACCAGCAGGGCGGGCGGCACGAACGGCTCCACCCGCACGTCCTCGAGCGCGAGGTGCGCTCCGAGCTCCCGCGCGAGGATGAGGGCCTTGCGGGCGGTGTCCTTGCCGGAGAGGTCGTCGCGGGGGTCGGCCTCGGCGTGGCCGAGGCCGATCGCCCAGCGCACCGCCAGGGAGAGCGGCACGCCGCGGGCGAGCTCGCTCGTGACGTAGCCCAGGGTGCCGGACAGCGCGCCCTCGACGGCCACCACCCGGTCGCCGCCCTGGACGAGCCGGCGCAGCGTGCCGATCACCGGGAGGCTCGCCCCGACCGCCGCGTCGTAGTGGTGGTGCCGGTGGTGCGTGCGCCGCTCCTGCCGGAAGGCGTCGAGCGCCCGCGGGGCCACCGAGAGCGGCCGCTTGTTGGACGAGACGACGTCGATGCCGCGCCGGAAGGCCTGCGCGTACACCTCGTCCATGCCGTCGGCCGCGGTCACGTCCACGAGGACGGGCCGCGGCAGCCCCGCGAGGCGGTCCAGCAGCGCCGGCGCGGTCCGGGCGTCGAGCGGCCCCGTCGCGGGGGCCCGGGCGAGCACGTCGCGCCAGCGGTCGAGGTCCACCCCCTCCGGCGCGAGCACCGCCCCGCGGCGGTCGGCGAGGCCGACCACCCGGAGCGAGACGTCGTGGTCCCGCTCGAGCTCGCCGCGCATGACCCGCAGCTGCTCGAGGACCTCGGCGCCGACCTTCCCCTTCCCGACCACGAGCAACGAGACGCCCTTCTCGCGGAAGGCCTGCTCGGAGGCGGTGTCGCGGCGGGCGGCCGGGGCGTGGCCGGCGGGCAGCCCCCGGAACTCCGCCACCATCTCGGAGAGCCGCTCCACGTCGATGAGGAAGGCGTCGTGGCCGTGGATGGAGTCGAGCACCGCGAGGCGGGCGTGCGGCACGAGCCGCGCCACCTCGCGCTGCTCGGCGGGCCAGTAGAGGACGTCGCTGTCGATCGCGACGACCAGCGTGGGCTGACGGATGGAGCGGAGCACGTCGTCGAGGTCGCCGCGGCCGCGGGCGACGTCGTGCGAGTCCATCGCGTCGAGCAGCGTGACGTAGGTCGCCGGATCGAACCGGTCGACGAGCTGGTCCCCCTGGTAGCGGAGGTAGCTCTGCATCGCGAAGAGGTCCTCGGTCTGTTGGCGCCGGCCGAAGCGCTGCTCCATGGAGACCGCGCTGCGGTAGGTGAGCATCGCCGCCATGCGCGCCGCGGCGAGGCCCGCGGCGGGCGGATCGGCGGGGTCGTAGCGCCCGCCCCGCCAGCGCGGGTCGGCGAAGATCGCCTGGCGCTGGGCCTCGGAGAGCCCGATGGCCCAGGCCGAGTGCCGCGCGGTCGAGGCGATGAAGACGACCGAGTCGACGAGCTCCGGGTAGAGCAGCGCCCACTCCAAAGCCTGCATCCCGCCGAGCGAGCCGCCGATCACCATCCGCACCCGGCGGACCCCGAGGGCGTCCGCGAGCGCGCGCTGCAGCCGCACCATGTCGCGGACCGTGACCCGCGGGAAGGTGCCCCGCCACGGCGCGCCGGTGGCCGGGTCGAGCGACGTCGGCCCGGTCGTGCCGTAGCAGGAGCCGAGGATGTTGGAGCAGACGACGAAGTCGCGCTCGGGGTCGAGCGCCCGCCCGGGCCCGAACATGCCGGTCCACCACCGGTCGGCGTCGGCCGAGCCGGTGAGGGCGTGGCAGACCACCACGGCGTTCGAGCCGTCCGCCGCCAGCGTGCCCCACGTGCGATATCCGATCTCCGGCGCCGCCAGGACGCCGCCGCCCTCGAGGGGGAAGGGCCCGGGCAGCCGGAGCACGCGGGTCTCGGGCGACACGAAGGCCGCCCGGCCCGCGCCGGATGTAGGCCGATCTGCTCCGGTGGAGGACGTCATGGGACGAGGGCGAAGGTATCGGGCACGACCCGGAGCGTCAAGGCGACCGCCGCGCGCGATTTCGCTGGCGCCCAGCGTGGTGCGAGCGGCGCCCACACCTTCACCTGGAGTCATGCCCCCAGGTGACGGCAGGGGGTCGGCGAACCGCTCCGGGTGTGCGCTCACCCCGAGGACTTCTGACGCCGCCGCGCCGAACCCCGCGGAAGCACGGGATCGTCACCGGGGTGGCGCGTTGGCAGAGCGCTTGCTCATTGGCGCCACGTCCGCGACGCGATCGGCGGCGGACGAGGAGACGGACGAAATGAACGCGACGACGCCCACCACCCCGACGACGACCCGCGGCACGAAGATCGTGCACGGCCCCCAGAGCCCGCTCGTCGAGCTGGTCCGCACCTGCAAGCGCATCGCGCAGAGCGACGCGACGGTCCTCCTCACCGGCGAGACCGGCACGGGCAAGGAGGTCTTCGCCCGCTTCGTCCACGAGAACAGCCCCCGCGCCTCGAAGACGCTCGTGCCGGTGAACTGCGGCGCGATCCCCGAGGCGCTGCTCGAGAGCGAGCTCTTCGGCCACGTCCGCGGCGCCTTCACGGGCGCGGTCCAGTCGCGGCGCGGCCGCATCGCCGCGGCGCACGGCGGCACCCTCTTCCTGGACGAGATCGGCGAGCTGCCGCTCTCCCTGCAGGTGAAGCTGCTGCGCGTCCTCCAGGAGCGCTCCTACGAGCCGGTGGGCTCCACCGAGCCCGTCCCCGCCGACTTCCGGCTCGTCGCGGCGACGAACCGTGACCTCGCCGCCGAGGTCGAGGCCGGCCGGTTCCGCCGCGACCTCTACTACCGCCTCCTCGTGTGCCCGGTGGAGGTGCCGCCGCTCCGCGCCCGCGGCACCGACGTCGTCCGCCTCTTCCAGCACTTCTGGGCCGAGCGCGGGGAGACCCGCCCCGTCGAGCCCGCCGTGCTCGAGGCGCTCGCCACCTACGCGTGGCCCGGCAACGTGCGCGAGCTCGAGAACCTCGTCGAGCGCGTCGCGGTGTGCGCCGAGGGCCAGTCGATCCGGTTCACCGACCTCCCGGCCTTCGTGCGTGGCGACCGCCGCGCGAGCCCGCTCTCGCTCGTGTCGACGCCGGCCGAGCTCCCCGCCGACGCCGCCGCGGAGCTCCCGCCCGCGCCGTCCGCCTTCTCGCCGGAGCCGATCGTCTCCGAGGCCGCGTCCGACGGTCTCCCGCCGCGCTTCGCGCTCGGCGACGACCTGCCGGTGAGCGAGCCGGTGCTCAACGATGGCCGCCCCGTCGACCTGCCCCGCATCCTGCGCCGCCTCGAGGAGTCGTACATCGACGCCGCGCTCGCGCGCACCGGCGGCAACAAGAAGGCCGCCGCGGACCTGCTCGGCCTGCAGCGCACGACGCTCGTCGAGAAGCTGCGGCGCCGCAACCGCGACGTCGCCGCGTGACGCATCGCTGACGCCGCGACGTCGCGCTGACGCGCGCGGCGCGGCCTCGAGCCCCCGAGGGCCAGGCTCCGGCCTGGCCCTTCGCGTTGGGCGCGCCGGGCGTCAGGGGAGCGTCGGCGAAGGGCGGGCACGGCCGCTGCAATGCGTCCGGATCGTGACGCTCGCCGTCTCCATGGCCATCGCCCTCGCCGCCCACGCGCCGCTCGCGCTCGTGAAGTACGAGGAGCACCTGCCGGTCGCCGGCGCTCGCGGCCTCGTGTCGCAGCCGTTCCACCGGACGGTGACGCTGACGCTCGCCCCGGGCGCCTCCCCCGAGCTCCTGGCGCGGCGGCTCCACGGCGACTCGCGCCTCTGCCCGAAGGTCACCGTGAAGGGCGGCGCGGTGGTGCTCCACTGCACGACCGAGATGATCCGGGCCGACCTCGAGCCCGGCCGCGGCACCACCCTCCTCCAGCTGCGCCGGCTCTCCGTGCCGGCGTGGCGGCCCGCCGAGGAGGGGCCGCCCCTCACCGCCTTCGACCCGGAGGCGATCGGCCTCGAATCCCTGCCCCGGCCTCACGCCGCTGTCCCGGGGCGAGTGTGCGCTCGCGGCCGGCGACCTCGCCGCCGCGCGGCACGAGTTCCAGGCGGCCGTCCGGGGCGGTGCCTCGCCGCACGCCCAGCTCCGGCTCGGCGACCTCGCGCTCGCCGCCGACGATCCCGAGGCCGCCGTGCAGGCCTGGCGGAAGGCCAGGGCCGAAGCCCCCTGGTCGCGGCTCGCCGCGATGCGGCTCTGCGAGCTCGAGCCCGGCTGCATCGGCAGCCCGCTCGAGCAGTCCGTCTTCGACGCCACCGGCGTGCCCATCGCGTACCGGTCCGACGCCATCCTCCGCAGGGCCCGCCTCGCCGTGCTCCGCGGCGAGCTCATCGAGACCACCCAGGCCCTCGCGAAGGAGACCCGGCTCGACGGCGCCTGCAAGGCCTCGCCGCAGTGGTGCCGGCACCTCCTCGCCCTCGCGCTCGAGCGTCCGCCGCCGGAGGGCACCGAGGCCCTCGGCGTCTACCTGGAGTGGCCCGGCCGCCTGGAGGGCGCCGACGCCCTCCCGCTCGCCTTCGCCGCGGCCCGCCAGGCCGAGGTGGCCGGCGCGCCGCTGTGGGCCGCGAACATGCTCGCCTCCCAGACCGGCAGGATCCCCGCCGCCCGCCAGGGCGAGCACCTGCTCCACGTCGGCGAGCTCTACCTCGCAGGCGGCGACCGGGTGCGCGCGGGCGAGATCCTCCGGTTCGCCCGCACCCGCCTCACGAAGCGCGAGCTCGCCACGCCGGCGTGGACCGCGCTCTCCCGCGCGCTGCGCACCCCGTCCGACGACGCCTCCCACCCGGCCGGCCCCGCCGCCGATCCCAATCTCGCGGCCGCCCGCGCCGCCCTGGAGGCCGCGAAGCTCGCGGCCTTGCGCAAGGGGACCGCTCCATGAGCCCTGCACCGACCACGGGGGCCGCCGCGGCCGCCCTCCCGCTCCGCCCGTTCGCCCTCGACCCCGTCGCGGAGAGCCCCGCCATGCGCGAGGCGCTCCTCGCCATCGACGACGTGGCCGACACGCCCACCACCGTGCTGCTCCTCGGCGAGAGCGGCGCCGGCAAGGAGGTCCTGGCGCGCCGGCTCCACGCCCGCTCCGCCCGCCGGGACGGGCCGTGGGTCGCGGTCAACTGCGCGGCGCTGCCGGCCGAGCTCCTCGAGTCCGAGCTCTTCGGCCACGAGCGCGGCGCGTTCACCGGCGCCGCGGATCGCCGCGCGGGCCGCTTCGAGCAGGCGAGCGGCGGCACCTTGCTCCTCGACGAGATCTCCGAGCTCCCCCTCCCGCTGCAGGCGAAGCTGCTCCGGGTCCTGCAGGAGCGGGAGATCGACCGGGTCGGCGGCCAGCGTCCGGTGCCGGTGGACGTGCGCGTCGTCGCCACGACCAACCTCGACCTCGCCGCCATGGTGCGCGAGGGGCGGTTCCGCTCCGACCTGTACTACCGGCTCAACGTCTACCCGGTGACGGTCCCCCCCCTCCGCGATCGCCCCGAGGACGTGCTCCCGCTCGCCCGCGGGCTGCTCGCCGAGGCCGCGGCCGCGCTCGGCCGCGAGGTGCCCGGCCTGGGCGAGGAGGCCGAGGCGGCGCTGCTCGACCACGGCTGGCCCGGGAACGTCCGCGAGCTGAGGAACGTGGTGGAGCGCGCGGTGGTGCGCTCCCGCGGCGCCGCGGTCGGGCCCGTGCACCTCGGCCTCGCCGCGAGCCCCGTGCCGCGGCGCTCCGCCGCGCCCGCGGGCGGCATGCCCGCCGAGCTGCCCCTCGACCTCGCCACCCTCGAGCGCATCGCCATCGAGGAGGCGCTCCGGCGCGTCGACGGGAACCGCACCCACGCCGCCCGCCTGCTCGGGATCGGCCTGCGCACGCTCCGCAACAAGCTGCGGGCGTGGCGCGAGTCGGGGACCCCGTGCGGCCCGGCCGGCGCTGCCGGCCGGCCGATCCTGCCGGGCGGGCTCGTCCGCACGCCCCTCGGCGAGCCGCCCATCGGCCCGATTCCCTTCGGGGCGGCCGCGCGGGCACACCGCTCGCAAGGAGAGCGCTCGTGAGGATCTTCGACGCCACACTTTCGACGCTCGAGCGCAGCCTGGACGTCCGGCTCGCCCGGCAGTCCGTGCTCGCCGGCAACGTCGCGAACGCCGACACCCCGGGGTACGTCGCCCGCGATCTCGACTTCTCGGCGGCCATGGCCGCCGCCCGGAGCGCCGTCGAGCAGCCGTCGGTCGCCTCCCCGGCGCGCGAGGGCGACCTCCCCGTCGCCGGGGCCCGGTCGGCGAGCGCCCCCGAGGCCTTCGTGCATGCCGACCCCGCCGCCGCGCCGGGCCTCGACGGCAACGCCGTCGACCTCGACCGGACCCTCGGCGCGGTCGCCGAGAACGCCCTGCAGTACGGCGCCGCCGCGAAGGCCGCCGCGAAGAAGCTCGCCATCCTCAAGTACGCCGCCTCGGACGGCGCGGCCTAAGGAGACGCCCCGTGGACTTCCTCTCCGCCCTCCGTACCAGCGCCTCCGGCCTCTCCGCCGAGCGCGTGCGCGTCAACATCGCGGCGTCGAACCTGGCGAACGCCGAGACCACCCGCGGCGTCGACGGCAAGCCCTACCAACGGCTCGACCCGGTCATGGAGGCCGTGCCGTTCGAGGACGCCCTCGGCCGCGCCGAGCCCGAGCTCGTCGGCGTGCGCGTCTCGGAGGTCGCGAAGGACCCGTCCCCGGGCCGCCGCGTCTACATGCCGTCGCACCCCGACGCGGGCGCCGACGGGTTCGTGACGCTCCCGAACGTCAACCCGATCCACGAGGTCGTGAACCTCATCTCCGCGCAGAAGGCGTACGACGCGAACGCCACCGCGGTGGACACCCTCAAGACGATGGCGCAGCGCGCCCTCGAGATCGCGCGGTAGGTGAGCCATGTCGGGGATCCGCGGCATCGGAATCGGGATCGGCGGGCTGGACGGGCTGCCCACGCAGGTGGGGCCGGCGGCCTCGCCGGCGGGCGGCTCCGCCGCCACGGCGACGAAGGGACCGTCCTCCTTCGCCGACGCGCTCGGCAACGCCCTCGGCGAGGTCGAGAAGCTGCAGCTCCAGGCGGACCAGGAGGCCGAGAAGTCCGCGATGGGCGCCGGCAACCTGCACGAGACGGCGCTCGCGCTCGAGAAGGCCGACGTCTCGATGCGCGTCATGACGAAGGTCCGGAACAAGGTCGTCGAGGCGTACCAGGAAGTCATGCGGATGAGCGTGTAGCCCCACCATGGAACCCCTCCTCAACCAGCTCCGCGAGCTCCCCCGCCTCCTCGGCGCCCTGCCCCACGGCCTGAAGGCCGTGCTGTTCCTGGCGGCGATCGCCACCGTCGGCGTCATCGCCTGGAACGGCGTGCAGACCGCCGAGCAGCAGCAGTACGTCTTCACGAACCTCACGCCCGAGGACTCCGCCGAGGCCGGGGCGATCCTCAAGGCGAACGCGATCGCCTTCAAGGCCGACGCGAACGGCAGCGCCCTCTCGGTGCCCGCCTCCAAGGTCTACGACGCCCGCCTCCTCCTCGCCGCGGCCGGCATCCCGCGCGGCGGCGGCGTCGGCTTCGAGATCTTCGACCGCGGCGACCTCGGCGTCTCCGAGTTCACCCAGAAGATCAACCTGCGCCGCGCCACCGAGGGCGAGCTCGCCCGCACCATCTCGAAGCTCGCCCAGGTCCGCACCGCGCGCGTGCACGTCACCCTCGCCGACAAGGGCCTCTACCGCGACCAGGACCGCGCCGCCTCCGCCGCGGTCGTCGTGAACCTGCAGCCCGGCCGCAGCCTCTCCGACAAGGAGCTCGCCGGCATCCGTCACCTCGTCTCCTCCGCCGTCCCGGGCCTCGACGCCCGCGCGGTCACGGTGGTCGACGGGCGCGGCGAGGTGCTCACCGAGGAGGGCGCCTGGGGCGAGGCCCTCGGCCAGCAGCGCGCCTTCGAGCGCGACCTCGAGAAGCGGGTCATGGACGTCCTCGCGCCGGCCGTGGGCGCGGGCGCGGTCGTCGCGCGGGTGACCGCCTCCATGGACCAGACCGAGGTCCAGACCCAGGCCGAGAAGAATCGACCCGGACGCCACCGCGGTCCGCAGCGAGCGCACCCTCTCCACGCAGTCCCAGGGCGGCGGCGCGCAGGGCGGCGGCGTCGCCGGCGCGGCCGCGAACCAGCCGCTCACCTCGCCCGGCCCGGCCACCGCGACCCGCGCCCAGACCCAGAGCTCGTCGGAGGAGGCGGTCCGCAACTTCGACGTCTCCCGCACCACGACCACCACCATCGCCCGCCAGCCCCGCCTCCAGAAGCTGTCGGTCGCGGTCCTCCTCGACGGCGTCAACGGCCAGCCCCGGCCCGACGCCGACCTGCAGCGGCTCGGCGCGCTCGCGAAGCGCACCGTCGGCTTCGACGAGGGGCGCGGCGACACCTTCGAGAATCACCTCCTCGCCGTTCGTGAAGGCGGAGGAGGGCGCGGCCGAGGCCGCCCCGCCGCCGCCCGGCCTCGTCCGGACCTCCCTCCCCTACGTGGGCTGGGCCGTCGCGGGCCTCGCCGCCCTCCTCATCCTCGCCTGGGCCCTCCGCGGCAACGCGGCGCCCGCGGCGGCCGACGGCCTGCCGATCACGGCCGGCGCCCGCGTCGCGGAGATCGAGGCCGCGCTCGCCCGCGCCGACGGCTCCCTCCCGCCCGCGCCGTCCGCGCCGGCCCTCAACGACCCGGTGTCCATCGCCCGAGACCGCGCGCGCGCGCTCGCCGGCCAGGACCCCAACCGCGCCGCCGCCATCCTGAAGGCCTGGATGGCCCAGGAAGGCGCCGCCCAGAGGGCCCAGCACCATGGCTGAGCAGGTCTCCCAGGTCACGATCATGGCGGAGGCGTCCTCCGTCGGCTGCCAGCGCGCCGCCGCCGTCCTGCTCGGGCTCGGGCCCGACATCGCCGGCGCGGTCTTCAAGCTCTTCGGCGAGACCGAGCTCCGCCGCGTGGCCCTCGGCGCGAAGGTGCTCCGCACCCGCGGCCCGGGCGCGGTCGGCGAGGCCCTCGACGAGTTCATCAGCACCATGGAGAGCGTCGGCGGCGACGCGGCCGCGGGGGACGAGCTCCTGCGCGAGATCGCCTCGAAGGCCCTCGGCCCCGAGACCGCCCGCCGCGCCTTCGACGGCGTGGTGCCCCCGCCCCCGCCCGACGAGGTGCTCGGCCCGGTGTCCCAGGCCGACCCGGAGGCGCTCGCGATGGTGCTCTCGCGCGAGCAGCCCCAGACCATCGCCCTCGTCCTCTCCTCGCTCGACTCCCAGCGCGCCGCCGGCGTCATGGACCGGATCCCCGAGAAGGTCCGCCCCGACGTCATCCGCCGCATGACCACCATCGACTCGGTGGCGCCCGAGGTGCTCCGCGAGGTGGGGCAGGCCCTCTCCGCCGAGCTGAAGGCGCTCGTCGCGGGCGGCATGCGCAAGGTCGACGGCAAGGCGACCGCCCTCGAGATCCTCCGCCGGATGGCGCCCCAGCAGCAGGGCGTCGTGCTCTCCGAGATCGAGAAGGACGACGCCGGGCTCGCCGGCGAGGTCCGCGGCCGGCTCTTCACCTTCGCCGACCTCGGCAACCTGGCCGACAAGGACCTCCAGCAGCTCCTCCGCGAGAATCGACGCGCAGCGGCTCACCGTGGCCCTCAAGGGCGCGACCGCCGACGTCCGCCAGAAGTTCCTCGGCAACCTCTCGTCCCGCGCGGCCGAGATGCTCTCCGACGACCTCGCCGCGATGGGCCCGGTCAAGCTGTCCTCGGTCGAGGCCGCCCAGCAGGAATCGCGAAGCTGGCCCAGGAGCTCGCGCAGCAGGGCCGGATCACCATCGTCGGCGCGTCCGAGAAGATGGTCTAGGAGGATCGACCTCACGTCGAGTGAACGATGAACGCCCCGACCCGCCGCCCCGGCTTCCTGGCCGCCATCCCCGAGAGCGGGGACCCGCGCCCGCCCGTGTTCCAGAACGGGCGCTCCGCGCCGCCCACCCGCGCCGGCGCCCTGCCGCAGCGCCCGGCGGGCCGGCGGGACGAGCCGCAGGGGCCCTCCGCGGAGGAGCTGGCGGCGATCCGCGCCGAGGCGCTCGAGAAGGTCGCCCACGCCGTCGAGGTCCTCCGGCTCCAGGCGGAGCGGCTCTCCGAGCAGGCCCGCTCCGACGCGCTCGAGATCGGGTTCCTCGTCGCCCGCCGCATCCTGGAGGCCGAGGTCGCCACCTCGCCCGAGGCGCTCTTCGCCCTCGTGCGCGGGGCCGTCAAGAAGGCCGGCGAGAGCCGGAAGGTCGTCGTGCGGGTGAACCCCACCCACGTGGCCCTCCTCGAGGGCGCGCTCTCGACCGGCGCGGCGGGCGTCACCGCGGTGAAGATCGACGTCGCCGGCGACCCGGGCCTCGCGCTCGGCGACTGCGTGGTCGACACCGACTTCGGCGCCGTCGACGGCCGGATCGACACCCGCCTCGAGGAGCTCTTCCGCGCGGCCCGCTCCGCGCTGGAGGAGGGCACCGCGTGAGCCTCGTCGACCTCGCCGGCCTCGGACGGGCCCTCGCCGCCGCCGACCCCACCCCGCTCACGGGGCGGGTGGTGCGCGCGACGGGCCTGCTCGTGGAGGCGGCGCTGCCGCGCGTCCCGGTCGGCACCGCGTGCGAGATCCGCGCGAAGGACGGCGACCTCGTGATGGCCGAGGTGGTCGGGTTCCAGGCCGGCACGGCCCAGCTCATGCCGCTCGGCGAGATCCAGGGCATCGGCGAGGGCTGCGACGTGGTCCCCCGCCAGGCCGCCGACCGCGTCGCGGTCGGCGTCGGCCTGCTCGGCCGCGTGGTCGACGCCAACCTGAAGCCGGTGGACGGCCGCCCCGCCCCCACCCTGCGCCACCGCACGTCCCTCCATGCCGCCCCGCCCCCGGCGCTCGACCGCCGCCGCGTCTCCCGGCCGGTGCCGCTCGGCATCCGCGCCATCGACGCCTGCCTCACGGTCGGCGAGGGCCAGCGCATCGCCGTCATGGCCGGCCCCGGGGTCGGCAAGTCGGTCCTCCTCGGCATGCTCGCCCGCTCCGCCGACGCCGACGTCGTGGTGGTCGGCCTGGTCGGCGAGCGCGGCCGCGAGGTGCGCGAGTTCATCGAGCGCGACCTCGGCGACGGCCTCGCCCGGTCGGTGGTGGTGGTCGCCACGAGCGACGAGTCGCCGGTGAAGCGGCTGCGCGCCGCCACCGCCGCGACCGCCGTCGCCGAGCACTTCCGCGCCGACGGCAAGCGCGTCCTCCTGCTCATGGACTCGCTCTCCCGCGTCGCCCAGGCGCAGCGCGAGATCGGCCTCGCCGCCGGAGAGCCCCCGACCACCAAGGGCTACCCGCCCTCCGCGTTCGCGCTCCTCCCCCGCCTGGTGGAGCGCGCGGGCAACGACGCCGGCGAGGGCAGCATCACCGCGTTCTACACGGTGCTCGCCGAGGGCGACGACACCATCGGCGACCCCATCGCCGACGCGACGCGCGCCACGCTCGACGGCCACCTCATCCTCTCGCGCAAGCTCGCCGAGTCCGGCCACTACCCGGCCATCGACGTGCTCGCGTCGGTCTCCCGCGTCATGAACGACATCGTCGAGCCCGGCCACCTCGAGCTGGCCCGCCAGGCCCGCGAGGTCCTCTCCGCGTACCGCGAGGCCGCGGACCTCATCGAGGTCGGCGCCTACGCGGCGGGCTCGAACCCGCGCGTCGACCGCGCGCTCCGGTGCATCGAGCCCCTGCGCGCGTTCCTGCGCCAGGGCCCCGACGAGCGCTCGCCGCTCCCGCAGACCCTCTCCCGCCTCGCCCAGCTCCTCGGACCCGCGGAGGCGCCCCGTGCTTGAGCTCGCGCTCGCGCTGCTCCTCTCGGCGGAGGAGCCGAAGGCCCCCGAGGCCCCCGCGCCCCGCGCCCCCGAGGCGGCCGCGCCGCACGAGCCCGCCGCGCCGCCCGCGGCCGAGCCGCCGAAGCCCGCCGCGGAGCCGGCGAAGCCCGGCGCCGAGGCCGCGAAGCCCGCGACCCTCGAGCCCCAGAAGGCCGAGCCCGAGAAGGCGGAGGCGCCGAAGCCGGGGCGCCGGGCCGCCGCGCCGCGGGGCAAGGAGAAGGACCCGAAGGAGCCCGAGCCGAAGGAGCGGGCCGAGGAGCCCGGGCCCGCCGCCGAGAAGGCCGCCGGCGCCCTCGTGCGGGCGCAGGCCGCCTCGGAGACCTCCACCCCGCCCTCCCTCACCGGCCGCGCCCTCGTCGAGGAGCTCCGCCGCAACTCCGTCCAGCGCGCCGCCGACCGCTCCGCCGTCCAGGCCGACCGGATGCGGCTCGAGGCGCTCGCGAAGGAGATCGCGGACGCGCGCGCCGCCCTGAAGGAGGAGACGCAGAAGCTCGAGGCGCTCCTCGCCGCCACCGCCGCGAAGAACGTGACCGGGCGCGACGCCGCCGGCCAGAGCGCGCTCGAGGCCCTGTCGAAGACCGTGAAGGGCATGAAGCCCGCCGAAGCGGCCGCGGTGCTGACCCGGGTGGACCGCCCGCTCGCCGCCGCGCTGCTCGAGCGCATGCGGCCGGCCGACTCCGCCCTGGTCGTCGGGAAGATGGAGCCGTCGGTCGCCGCCGACCTGTTCAAGCTTCTGGCGCGCGCCTCCGGGAGGAAGCCGTGAACCACACGCCCTCGCTGACGCAGCTCCTGCTCGGCCGCCTCGACGCGCCCCAGCCCACGCCGGTCACCGGCCCGGTCAGGCCGGCCCGCGCCGGGCGCGCCGCCCCTGCCGCCACGACCTGCCCCGCCGCCGCCTTCGACGGCGCGCTGACGAACGCGCTCGCCGCCGCGAAGGCCGCCGCCGAGCTGGCGTCGTCCGCCCCGGCCGCGCCCGCGCACCCGGCGAGGACGGCGCCCGCGACGAGGACCGGGGCCGCGGCCTCCGCGCCCCCGCGGAAGCACGACGCCGCCGCGCCCGCCCAGGCCCCGCAGGCGCGCCCCCGCCTCGCCCTGACGCTCGAGCGCGAGGCCGCCCCCGTGGCCGTCCCGGCCGACGGGATCGCACCCTCCGCGCTGGACACCTTCGCCGCGCCTCCCGCCGCGCCCGTCGACGCCGCCGAGGGCTCCGCGGCGGCGGACGCGCCCGCGAACGAGGCCGCCGCCGACCCGCGCCGCACCGCCGCGGCCGACGCCGCACTCACCGCCGCCGCCGGCGTCTCGTCGCACACCCGCGCCCTCATGGCCGCGCTCGCCGCGCTGCCCCCGCGCGCCGCGTCGCGCAGGGCCGCCGGGACGAGCACCCCGACGAACCTGCCCCCCGAAGCCCGCGCGGTGAAGCCGCGGGGAACGAGGGACGGCGGCGGGACGGGTGAGGGTGACGGCGCTGCTGGCTCTGCTGGCGCTGCTGGTGCTGCCGCCAATCCTGCTGCTGTGGGTCCTGCCGCTGCTCCTTCTGGTCCTGCTGCTGCTGCAGCAGAGGCATCAGGATCAGGATCAGGATCCGGATCAGGATCAAGATCAGGAGCAGGAGCAGGAGCAGGAGCAACAACGGCATCGGCAACGGCATCGGCATCGGCAACGGCCACGGCATCAGGAGCCGCTGCTGCTCCCGATGCTGCTCCTGATCGTGTTCCTGATCCTGCTCGTGATCCCGTTCCTGTTCCTGCTCCCGTTCCTGCTCCTGCTCCTGCTGCCGCTCCCGTTCCTGCTCCTGCTGCCGCTCCCGTTCCTGCTCCCGCTCCCGTTCCCGCTCCCGCGGCGGCTCCCGCTCCCCTTCCCTTCGCCCCTCCCGTTCCGCTCGCCGCGTCTTCTCCGCGTCTCCCCCGCTCCGCGTTCCCGGGGACCGCCTCCCCGGCCGCGCGGCCCGAGGTCCGCACCGCTTCCGTCTCTCACCCGTCTCACCCGGCGAACGCCGTCTCGTCCGCCGTCACCCCGGTCATCGGCACGCCCGCGGAAACTCTTGAGGCCCGCCCCGCTGCGCCCACCGCGACGTTCTCCTCACCCCGCCCCGCCGCGCCCACGACCTCCTCCTCACCCCGCCCCGCCGCGCCCACGACCTCCTCCTCACCCCGCCCCGCCGACGAGGCCACGTCCTCCGACGCCGGCTCTTCCCCGCCCTCCCGCGCGCTCCCGGCGCTCCCGCTCCCCGCCCGCATCGCCGGCGCGTCCTTCACCCCGCGCGCCGCTCGTCAGCCCGCGCTCCCGGCGGAGTCCCGCCCCGCCGCCGCCCCGGTTCCCGCCACCCGCGTGGACACCGCCGCGAGGCGCCTCGCGCCCGAGGAGTCCTCCCCGGCCCCGGCCGCCGCCGCGGTGCCTCCGAACCCCTTCAACGCCCGCCTCGCCGGCTTCGCCGATCACCGCGCCCAGCGCGACCTCGCCGCCGCCGCCCGGCTCGCGTCCCCCCACGCCGCCGAGCCCACCGCGCAGCGCCGCGATCGCGCCCGCCCCCCGGCCCCCGCCGACGAGCCCACCGCGGCGCCCCGCGCCCCGGCCGCGGCGCAGCACGACCCCGCCGCCGCCCAGGCCGCCGCCGCCCAGGCCACGCAGCCCGCGACGGCGACCGCGCCGGCCGCGCCCGCGCGCGACCTCACGCCGGCTGCCCCGCCGCGCCCGCCCGAGCCCGCCCCCGAGGCGCACGCCGGCGCCGGCCTCCTCGGCCACGGCGCCGCGCACGTCCGGCTCGAGTCGGAGACCCTGGGCGACGTGGCGCTCCACCTCCGCCTGCGGGACGGCAACGCCACCGTGCGCATCGAGGCGGACGATCCCTCGGCGCTCGAGCAGCGCGCGCCCGAGCTCGCCCGCGCCCTCGCCGCCGAGGGGCTCTCGCTCACCCGCGTCGACTTCGAGCGCCGGGACGCCCCGGTGCAGCCGCCCGCGCCAGACCAGGGCGGCCGCGACGCCGGCAGCGAGCCCGGCGGCCGCCAGCGCGGCCAGGACGCCACCGCCCGCGACGACGCCCCGCCTCCGCCCCCGCGCCCGGCGCCGCGCCCCACCCCCTCCCGAACGGCCCGCCGCTCGGGCCACGACGTCACCGCGTAGGAGCAACGCCATGGCCGTCACCTCCAGCATCTCGCACCTGCCCTCGACCCAGACCGAGACCCCGGTCACGGCGAAGAACACGCTCAACAAGGACTCGTTCCTGACGCTCCTCACCGCGCAGCTGCAGTACCAGGACCCGCTCAACCCGATGGACAACAGCGCGATGGTCGCGCAGCTCGCGCAGTTCTCCTCGGTCGAGCAGCTCCAGAACGCGAACAGCCGCCTCGACACGCTCGCGCTCGCCCAGGCCTCCAACAACCAGCTCCAGGCCACCGGGCTCGTCGGCAAGGAGGTCCGCTTCAAGACCGACGCCGTCACCGTCACCGACCGCGGCCAGAAGGTGAAGTTCGAGCTCAACCTCGACGGCAGGGCCGACGAGACGAGCGTCATCATCTCCGACTCGAACGGCAAGGTGATCCGCACCCTCAAGCCGGGCGCCCTCGGCGCCGGCACGAACGCCCTCGAGTGGGACGGGCTCGACTCGAACGGGAACCCGGTCGCGAAGGGCGACTACACGGTCTCCGTCGACGCCCGCCTCGGGGACAAGACGCACACCGAGGTCGGCTCGAGCCTCACCATCCGCGGCACCGTCGCCTCGCTCCTCTTCGACTCCCAGGTCCCGGTCCTCGTCGTCAACGGCCGGCACGTGAAGCTCTCCGACGTCCTCCAGGTCACCGCCCCAGGGGTCTAGCCCCCTCTCCACCCACCGTCACCGCCTCAAACCGCCCGCAGCACACCGCCCGCAGCACCGAAAGGAAGCCGTCATGTCCCTCCTCACCGCCCTGTCCTCCGGCACCACCGGCCTCGAAGCCTCCTCCCTCGAGCTCTCCATCGTCGGCGACAACATCGCCAACTCGAACACCATCGGCTTCAAGGCGGGCCGCGCCGCGTTCGAGGACGCCCTCACCCAGTCGGTCATCGGCGGCACGGGCGAGATCGGCCTCGGCGCCCGGCTGAAGAGCGTCCAGAAGATCCTGACCCAGGGCGCGCTGACCTCGACCGGCATCGCGACCGACCTCGCCCTCCAGGGCAATGGCTTCTTCGTCGTGAAGGGCAACTACAACGGCCAGACCGCGAACTTCTACTCGCGCGCCGGCCAGTTCACGATCGACGACAACGGCTACCTCGTGAACCTGGGCGGCCTGCGCGTCCAGGGCTTCCCGGCCGACGCCTCCGGCACCGTCACCGGCCTGCCGAGCGACCTGCTCGTCGGCACCGCGTCCGCCCAGCCGAACCCGACCACCGAGATCACCTTCAAGGCGAACCTCAACTCCGACGCGGCCGTCCAGACCTGGGACCCGACCGACCCGGAGGGCACCTCGTCGTTCAACACCACGGTCAGCACCTACGACTCGCTCGGCAGCGAGCACAAGATGCAGGTCTTCTTCACGAAGACGGGCACCGGCGCCTGGCAGTGGCACGGCATGCTCGACGGCAGCGAGCTCACCGGCGGCACGGCCGGGACCCGGCAGGTCGTCGCGAACGGCACGCTCACCTTCAACACCGACGGCACGCTGCAGACGCAGACCGCCGCGAGCAACTTCAACCCGCTGAACGCGGTCGGCCCGCAGCCGCTGACCTTCGACTTCGGCGACGACATCGCCACCGGCGGCACCGGCCTCCTCGGCGTCTCGCAGTTCGCGTCCGCCTCGTCGGCGACCTACATCGGCCAGGACGGCTACGGCTCCGGCCAGCTCTCCAGCGTCCGCATCGACGCCGAGGGCTTCGTGGCGGGCATCTTCACGAACGGCCAGACCCGCACGCTCGGCCAGATCGCGGTGGCGAGCTTCTCGGCCCCGGATCAGATGGAGCGCGTCGGCGGCAACCTGATGCAGCAGACCCAGTCCTCGGGCCAGCCGGTCATCGGCGAGCCGGGCTCCGGCGGGCGCGCCTCGATCATCTCCGGCTCGCTCGAGCAGTCGAACGTCGACCTCGCGCAGCAGTTCGTGCGCATGATCGCCGCGCAGCGGTCGTTCCAGGCGAACTCGAAGACCATCACCACCGCCGACCAGCTCCTCACCGAGCTCATCAACCTGCGCCGCTAGTCTCACCTGACCCGGGCGACCGGCCCCCCGGGGCCGGTCGCCGGAGACCCGCCATGATCCCCGTGACCCGCCTCGACGGTAAGGAGCTCTGGGTGAACTCCGAGCACATCCTGTTCGTGGAGGCCACTCCCGATACGGTCCTCACCTTGCAGGGAGGCCTCCACCTGATGGTGAAGGAGACCTGCGAGGTGGTGGTGGAACGTACCGTGGCCTACAAGCGGCGCTGCTTCGCCGGACCCGAGCGCAAGGGCCCCGGCGACGTCGTCCCGTTCCCGCGCCCGGCGCCCCCGGCGCCCGGGCCGGCGACGCCGCCGGAGGAGTGAGCCATGGATCTCGCCACCATCGGCGGCGTCGTCGTCGCGCTCGGCCTGATCCTCCTCGGGCAGCACCTCGAGGGCGGCCACATCGGCTCGATCCTCCAGGCCACCGCCGCGCTGATCATCTTCGGCGGCACCACCGGCGCCGTGATGGTCGCCTACCCGATGCACGACCTGAAGGTCGGCATGAGGAACCTCGGGCTCGCGTTCAAGAGCCCGAAGATCGAGCTCGCCCCGCTCGCGAAGCAGATCGTCGAGTACGCGGGCGTCGCCCGCCGCGACGGCGTGCTCGCGCTCGAGGGCAAGCTCGCCGAGGTCTCCGACCCCTTCCTCCGCCGGGCGCTGCAGTTCGTGGTGGACGGCGTGGACGCGAGCGTGACCCGCGACACGCTCGAGGCCGCCATCGAGGCCGACTTCGAGGAGAACCAGATCGGCGCGAAGGTCTGGGAGACCGCGGGCGGCTTCGCGCCGACCATCGGCATCCTCGGCGCCGTGCTCGGCCTCATCCACGTGATGGAGAACCTGAACGACCCGTCGAAGCTGGGCGGCGGCATCGCGACGGCCTTCGTGGCCACCATCTACGGCGTCGGCGCGGCGAACATCTTCTTCCTGCCCTTCGCCAACAAGATCAAGCGCAAGCTCACCGCCGAGAAGGAGCGCAAGACGCTCATCGCCGAGGGCGTGCTGTCGATCCAGGAGGGCATCAACCCGCGCGTGCTCGAGGAGAAGCTGCGGGCCTGGACGGGCGAAGAGGGCGGCGGCGAGGACGAGAAGAAGAAGGCGGCCTAGGGACGCGCATGTCGAAGAAGAAGCACAAGCACGAGGAGCACGAGAACCACGAGCGCTGGCTCGTCTCGTACGCGGACTTCATGACGCTCCTGTTCGCGTTCTTCGTCGTCATGTACGCGGTCTCCCGCGTGGACAACAAGCGGCTGACCCAGGCCGCCGACTCCATCAAGTGGGCCATGCACATGGCCGGCACCGGCGGCACCGGCGCGCTGCCCATCTTCGACGGGCCGCCCTCCGAGGGCGGCGGCCCCGCGCTCAAGTCGGGCTCGCAGAACCCCGACCCCGAGAAGAAGCAGATCGAGAACCTCCGCAAGAAGCTCGAGAAGCGGATCCGCCCCTTCGTGATCGAGCAGCAGCAGCAGGCGGCGGTGTCGATCCTGGTCGAGGGGCGGCGCCTCACCGTGCGCCTCGCGGCGACCGAGTTCTTCGACGCCGGCCAGGCGGTGCTCCGGCCCCAGGCGCTCCCGATCCTCGACGCCATCGCGGCCGAGCTCGTGCCGCTGCAGAAGCAGCTGCGCGTCGAGGGCCACACCGACGAGACGCCGGTCGGCGGCGACCGCTGGCGGAACAACTGGGACCTCTCCGCGGCCCGGGCCGCGACGGTGGTGAGCTACGTCGAGGCGGCGCACCACGCCCGCCCGCAGCTCCTCTCCGCGGTCGGCCTCGGCTCCTCGCACCCGCTCACCGACGGCGACTCGGAGGCGGGGCGCGCGAAGAACCGTCGCATCGAGCTCGTCATCGAGATCGAGCCGGGCGACGACATGCTGGGCGCGGGCCTGCAGTAGGGAACCCGCGCGGGCGGTTCGGTGTGTCCCGCCCCCGACCCGGGTTGATCCGGACCCTCGCGCACCCGGCGGCCCGCGGCAGGCACCCACCTTAAACGCCCCGATTCTCGCGGGGTTGCACGGGCGAGCCCGGAGCGCACGTGGCACGTCGCCTGCTCTAGGGGTCCACGCCCCCGAGCGCCGCACCGAACCGGCCCCGGGCAGGAGGAGACACCGTGAACCAGGAAACCGTGACGGCCCCCCAGAGCGCCACCGCCGGCCAGGAGAGCCGCGCCGCCGAGCTCGGCCGCCGCCTCGCCGGCAAGTACATGACCTTCCAGCTCGCCCGCGAGGAGTACGGCCTCGAGATCCTCAAGGTGCGCGAGATCATCGGGCTCATGGAGATCACCCGGGTGCCCCGCACCCGCGACTTCATCCGCGGCGTCATCAACCTGCGCGGCAAGGTGATCCCCGTCGTCGACCTGCGCCTGAAGTTCGGGATGCAGGCCTGCGAGGCCACCGACCAGACCGTCATCATCGTGGTCCAGTGCACGGTCGACGGCCGCCCCCTCACCATGGGCCTCCTCGTCGACCAGGTGCTCGAGGTGCTCACCATCGACGCCGCCCAGATCGAGCCCGCCCCCTCGCTCGGCCACGCGGCCATCGAGGACGACTTCATCCTCGGCGTCGGCAAGCACGAGAAGCGCATCGTGTTCCTGCTCGACATCGCCCGCATCCTCTCGAACGACGAGGTCCGGGAGCTCAACCGGGCCACCACGAACTAGCGCCCGGGCGCACCGGAGGCCTCGATGGTGAAGTCGTACAACGGACGTCGGGTCCTCGCGGGGTTCCTCCTCTCCTTTGCGATTCCGCTCGTCGGCGGGCTCCTGCAGGTGAGGAACACGAAGGGCGTGGCCGATCGGCTGCGCGGCGTCGTGGAGACCGACCTGGCCGTCTCCGAGGAGGCGGGCAACCTCCGCACCGCGGTCCACGAGACCACCCGCGGCCTGAACGGCCTCCTCGCCGATCGCATCGCCTCCGACCCCGAGATGGGGCCGGCGGTGACGAAGCTCATCGAGCACGGGCTCGCCGGCTTCACCCGCGCCCGCGATCGCCTCGGCCGCCTCCAGGGGTCGGCCGAGCTCGACGCCTCCTTCCCCGAGCTCGCCCCGCGCTTCGACGCGTGGGTGGCCGCGGTGAAGGCCTGCGCCGAGAAGATCAACGAGCGCCGCGCGCTCGCCGCCCGGGGCGAGGCGGACGCCGCCCTCGACGCCGAGGTGTGGGCCCGCTACCAGAAGGTGCGCGCCGCCTACGTGAGCTACGGCGCCCAGCTCGACGACCTCGTCGCGGCCATCTCCGATCACCTGGACGAGAACCGCGAGGCGATGCAGCAGGCGGCCTCCGGGGCCCTCACGACCGGCTGGCTCACGCTCGCCGCCGGCGCGCTCGTGATGATCCTCCTCGTCTTCCTCGTGCCGCGCCGCCTCGACCGCGCCCTCGCCGCCGCCGGCGACGAGGTCCGCCGCGTCCGCGCCGCCGTGGACCAGGGCGACCTGTCGGTGCGCGGCGACGTCGCCCGCCTCGACGCCGACCTGCGCCCGCTCGTCGAGGGCATGAACGGCACCATCGACGCGTTCGAGGCGCCCTTCCGGCTCACCGCCGATCACGTGTCGCGCATCGCGCGCGGCGACATCCCCCCGCCCATCGAGGTCGAGTACCGGGGCGACTTCAACGTGGTGAAGGACGCGCTCAACGGCTGCATCCGCAGCCTCGACGGGCTCCTCGCCGACATGGCCGCGATGGCGAAGGCCCAGGAGGCCGGCGACACCGGCGCCTTCGTGGACCCCGCCCGCCTCGAGGGCGCCTGGGCGAGCCTCGCGGAGGGCGTCAACGCCGGTGTGCGGCTCCACATCGGGCTCCTCGAGGAGCTCCTGGGCGTGCTCTCCGCGTACGGAGAGGGGGACTTCGCGCGCGAGCTCCGGCGCCTCCCCGGAAAGCAGGCCGCCGCGAACGCCGTCGTCGACGGGGTGCGCGCGAACCTCCGCGGCGTGGCCGACGAGGTCACCGCGCTGACCCGCGCGGCCGCCGAGGGCAAGCTCGACGTCCGCGCCGACGCCGCCCGCTTCCGGGGCGACTGGGCCACGCTCGTCTGGAGCGTGAACGCCACGCTCGACGCCATCGCCGCGCCGCTCTCGGCCACCTCCGCCGCCCTCGCGCGGATCGCCGCCGGGGACGTGCCGGCCCCCATCGAGACGGCCTGGCAGGGCGAGCTCGGCCGCATGCGCGAGAGCCTGAACGGCTGCATCACGGCGGTGACCCGCCTCGCCGAGGACGTGCGCACGCTCGGGGAGGCCGCACAGGCCGGCCGCCTCTCGCACCGCGCCGACGCCGCCCGCCACCAGGGCGACTTCCGCGCCATCGTGGACGGCGTGAACCGCGCCATCGACGCCATGGCCGCCCCGCAGGCCGACGCCGCCCGCGTGCTCGAGCGGCTCGCCGAGCGCGACCTCACCGCCCGCATGGAGGCGAGCTACGCCGGCGACCACGCCCGGATCCGCGAGGCGGTCAACGCCACCGCCACCGCGCTGCACGACGCCCTCGGCCAGGTCGCCGACGTGGTCGAGCAGGTGTCGTCGGCGGCCACCCAGATCGCCTCGTCGTCCCAGGCGGTCGCCGCGGGCGCCTCCCAGCAGGCGTCCGCCCTGGGCCAGACCACCTCCTCGATCGACTCGATCGCCGAGGGCGCCCGCCACTCCGCCGACAGCGCGGCGCAGGCGAACGACCTCGCCGCGAAGGCCCGCGCCGCCGCCACCGAGGGCTCCGCCGCGGTGGGGGAGATGCGCGGCGCGATGGACAAGATCCGCGCGTCCGCCGAGGGCACGTCCGCCATCATCAAGGACGTCTCGGAGATCGCCTTCCAGACCAACCTCCTCGCGCTCAACGCGGCGGTCGAGGCCGCCCGGGCCGGCGAGGCGGGCCGCGGCTTCGCGGTGGTCGCCGAGGAGGTCCGCTCCCTCGCGCTCCGCGCGAAGGAGGCCGCCACCAAGACCGAGGCGCTCATCCGCCAGTCGGTCGGCCAGGCCGCCGACGGCGAGCGCACCTCGCACGAGGTCGCCCGCCGCCTCGACGAGATCGTCGACGGCGTCGGCAAGGTGAGCGCGGTCGTCTCCGAGATCACCACCGCCGCCCGCGAGCAGAGCACCGGGGTCGAGCAGGTCACCCGGGCCGTGTCCGAGATGGACAAGGTCACCCAGCAGAACGCCGCCTCGGCCGAGGAGTCGTCCTCGGCGGCGGCGGAGCTCTCCAGCCAGGCCGACGAGCTCGCCGCGATGATCGGCGCCTTCCGGCTCGCCCGCGCGGCGCGCGCCGCGGCCCCGTCCCCGGGCAAGGCCCCCCGACGCCTGGCCGCGCCCCGCGCGACCGCCGCGAACGGGACCTCCGCGAAGCGCGGCAGCGTCGGGACGGCCTCCTCCGCGCCCGCCGGCGCGCCCGCGAGGCCCCCGGCGCCGCGACCGCCCGCCCCCGCCCCCGCCCCCGTCCGCCCCGCCCCCGCGCCCGCGCCCGCGCGGGCGAACGGGACCCACGACGCGCCGCCGCGGCCCGCCGCCGCGGACGCTGTCTTCCCCATGGAAGACGACCCCATCCTGACCGACTTCTGAGTCCCACCACCCGAGGGGCCCGCCCGCCATGCCGACCACCACCCCGGAGAAGCGCATCAAGGTCCTCGTGGTGGACGACTCGGCGGTCGTCCGCAACGTCTTCCAGTCCGAGCTGGCCAAGGACCCCGGCGTGCAGGTGGTGGGGGCGGCCCCCGATCCGTTCGTCGCCCGGGACATGCTCCTCGAGAAGGAGCCCGACGTCGTGACCCTCGACGTCGAGATGCCGCGCATGGACGGCATCACCTTCCTCAAGAAGATCATGCGGTACAAGCCGACCCCGGTCATCGTGGTCTCCTCGCTGACGCCGAAGGGCGGCGAGCTCGCGATGGAGGCCCTCGCCTCCGGCGCCTGCGCGGTGATGTGCAAGCCCGGCGCGGCCTACTCGGTGGGCGACATGACCGCCGAGCTCGTGGAGACCGTGAAGGCGGTCGCCCAGGGCGGCCTGCGGCGCGTGCCCCCGCCCCCGCCCGCGGTCGAGCAGGTCACCACCGCGCTCGCCCGCACCACGAACCAGGTCGTCGCCATCGGCGCCTCCACCGGCGGGACCGTCGCGGTGGAGCGGATCCTGGCGGCGCTGCCGGCGAACAGCCCGGGCATCGTCATCACCCAGCACATGCCCGAGCAGTTCACGAAGTTCTTCGCCCAGCGGCTCAAGCAGCAGTCGAAGCTCGACGTGCGCGAGGCCCAGACCGGCGACTCGGTCGTGCCGGGCGTCGCGCTCGTCGCCCCGGGCAACAAGCACATGCTCCTGAAGCGCTCGGGTGCGCGCTACGTCGTCGAGGTGAAGGACGGCCCGCGCGTGAACCGGCACCGCCCCTCGGTCGACGTGATGTTCCGCTCGGTGGCCCGCGCCGCGGGCCGCAGCGCCGTCGGCATCATCCTCACCGGCATGGGCGGCGACGGGGCCCAGGGCCTCCTCGCGATGCGCGAGGCGGGCGCCCGGACCCTGGCGCAGGACGAGGCCACCTGCGTCGTGTTCGGCATGCCGAAGGTCGCCATCGACCTCGGCGCCGTCGACTCGGTGCTGCCCATCGAGCGCGTCGCGCCGGAGATCGTCCGCTGCGCCGAGGAGTGGGCGCGCACGGAGAAGCTGGTCAGCTGAGCGCCGCCCCGAGGGGCGCCGACCGTCCCGTTCCGTACGGGTGGGCACCGCGGCGCCACGGGCGCGCGGAGCGCCGCACCCTCCCGCCCGAGACCGGCACCGCCGCGGCGAGCCCGCGCGCGCGAGCGCCGGTGAGACGTGCACTGTCGGTCTCCATCGGCGCTTCACCCACAGGGGAACATCGGGGGAACGTGGGTTTGCTCCGGCGCGCGGAGCCGCTACGCTCGGTCCGGCATGGACGAGCGCGACAGGACGCAGGTCGGCTCCACGGACGCGGACGACGCCACCCCGTCGCCCCGGGTCCGGGCGGAGGCGCGCCCGTGCCTCGTGGTGATCGCCTCCCCGCTCGCGGGCGCCATCGGTCGCGTCCACCACCTCGACGGCGACGACGTGGTGCTCGGGCGCGACCGCGCCGTCGGCATCGCGCTCGACGACACGGGCGTGTCCCGCCGGCACGCGCGGGTGGACCGCCAGCCCGGCGGCGGGTACGTCATCACCGACCTCGGCTCCCTGAACGGGACGTTCGTGAACGGCCTGCGCGTGTCGACCGCGCCGCTCGGCGAGGGCGACCGCGTCCAGATCGGCACCGGGACGGTGCTGCGCTTCTCGCTCCGCTCGCAGCCCGACGACAGCGAGATCCGGCTGCGCCAGGCGGTGGCCGCCGGCGGCGTGGGCACCTTCGAGTGGGAGGCCTCCTCCGACGCGTTCGTCCTCTCCCACGAGGCGTGGCGGATCGCCGGGGCGCCGCTGCCCACGGGCGGCCGCGACGCGTGGGAGCTCGTGGCGGCGGAGGACCGGCCGCGCCTGCGGCAGGCCCTCGTCCGGGCGACCCCGGGCGGCGAGGCGCTCCACCTCGAGAATCCGCCTGCGGGCGCCCGGTCAGCCCGAGGCCTGGGCCTGGCTGCACGGCCAGGCCCTCGCGGCGTCCGACGAGGGGCCGCCGCGCGTCGCGGGGACCGTGCAGGACGTCACCCACCGCAAGTCCATCGAGCAGCAGCTCCGGCGCCAGGCGCTCATGTTCGAGAGCCTCTCCGACGGCGCGGTGGTGCTCGATCTCGAGGGCGCGATCGCCGACTGGAACCCCGCGGCCGCGCGGCTCTTCGGCGTCCCCCGGGCGGAGGCGGTCGGGAAGCGGCTCGAGTCCCTGCTCGAGGTCGCCGAGACCGGGGACTACACCCTCGACCTCGTCGAGGCCGTTCGCGACGAGGGGCGCGTCACCCGCCACGTCCGCCTGCGCGCCGCCGACGGCCGCCCCCTCGACGTCGAGGTCGTGGCGGTCCCGCTCACCGGCGAGGACGGCGCCCTGCTCGGCGTGGTGGCCCTGCACCAGGACGTCGGCCAGCGCCGCGCGCTCGAGGCCCGCCTCATGCTCACCGAGCGGATGGCCGCGCTCGGGACGATGGCGGCGGGGATGGCGCACGAGATCAACAACCCGCTCGCGTTCGTGCTGTCCAACCTCTCCTTCGTGCGGCAGCGCCTGGAGCCGCAGGAGGGCGCCGCGCCCGACGAGGCGCACGCCGAGGTGCTGCGCGCGCTCGACGAGGCGGTGATGGGAGCCGAGCGCATCCGCCTGCTCGTGCGGGACCTGAGCCTCTTCAGCCGCGGCGAGCGCGGCGAGCCCGACGCGCCCACCCGGCTCGAGGACGCGGTGGAGTTCGCGCTGCGGGTCACCGGCAACCAGCTCCGCCACCGCGCGCGGGTGATCCGGGCGCTCGGCCGCGCCCCGGCGGTGCTCGTCGCCGAGGCGAAGCTCGGCCAGGTCGTCATCAACCTCCTCGTGAACGCCAGCCAGGCGCTCCCCGCGGCGCCGTCCGATCGGAACGAGATCCGGGTGGTCACGCGCGAGGAGCCGGGCCTCGCGGTGCTGGAGGTCTCCGACAACGGCCGCGGGATGTCCGACGAGCTCCGGCAGCGGATCTTCGACCCGTTCTTCACCACCCGCGGCGTCGGCGAGGGCATGGGGCTCGGCCTCTCGATCTGCCACGCCATCGTGACCGCGGCCGGCGGCACCATCTCGGTCGAGAGCGCCGAGGGGCGCGGCTCCACCTTCCGCGTGACCCTCCCCGCCCACGCCGGGGAGGCCGCCCCGGCGCGGGTCGCCGTCACGCCGCCGCGCCCCGTTCCCGCGGTGCGCCCGAAGGTCCTGGTGGTGGACGACGAGCCGCTCGCGGCGAGCGCGCTCACCCGGCTCCTCGCCTCCGACCACGAGGTGACCACGCTCTCGTCGTCCCGGGCGGCCCTCGACCTGCTCGCGGCCGGGGCGAGGTTCGACGCGATCCTCTGCGACGTGATGATGCCGGAGCTCGACGGGCTCGCCCTCGCGCGGGCGCTCGAGGCGCGCGTACCGGGGGTCGCGCGGCGGTTCGTCTTCATGACCGGTGGCGCGTTCGGCGCCGAGCTCGTGGAGGCGCTCGAGGCGGCACCGCAGCCCAAGCTCGCGAAGCCGTTCACGCTCGCCGAGCTCCAGGCGACGCTCGCCCGGGTGGTGCGCACGGGCGCGGCGGGGTGAGGTCCCGGGCCCGGCGCGCGGCCGGCGGCCCGGCCCCGGGCGCTACGCCAGCGCCTGCGCGGCGGGCTCGAGGTCGAGCTCGAGCATCACCGGGTCGCCGCTCTCGAGCCGGAGCACGGTCACGCAGGTGCGCCGCCGCTCGGTGAGCCGGTCGAGCACCTGGGTGGCGGGCAGCCCGAGCTGGCTCGGCACCTTGGTCCCGAAGAAGCGGGTGACGAAGGCGCCGCCGACCACGTTCAGGACCTCGGCGAGGGCGGGGCGGGCCTGCTCCTGGGCCTCCGGGTCCGAGGCGTCGAGCCCCAGCATGTTGGCGGCGATCTCGACGCAGCCGCGGGGGGTCGTGACGAGGCGGAGCACGCCGCCGCGCACCGAGTCGAACGCGAGCTCGGCCGCGCACACCTGCGCCTCGAACGGCTCGGGCTCGTCCACCGGCTCGGCGAAGATGAAGGCCGAGTCCTGGAGCACGCTCCCGAGGACGTCGGCGAGCAAGTCCGGGGTGGGCTCATGCATGGGCGTTCCCCTTCTCTCCCAGGATCTCCACCACGAGATCGCGCAGGGCCTCGGGGCGGAACGGCTTCGCGAGGTACGCGCGCGCCCCGATGTCGAGGAGCCGCTCCACGCGCTGCTCGCTCATGGGCGTCGCCACGATGACCACCGGCACCTTCGAGAGGCCCGGGTCCTGGCTCATGCGCTCCACGAGCTCCATGCCGTTCATCACCGGCATGTTGATGTCCGCGAGCACCAGGTCCACGCGGTGCTGCTGGAGCTGCGCGAGGGCCTCCTGGCCGTTGCCGGCCTCGTGCACCGTCGCGATCTCCAGCCCCGCCAGGCCCACGGCACGGCGGACCATCTTCCGCGTCACCGGCGAGTCGTCCACGATCAGCAAGTCGAGAGCCACGTTCGCCTCCGCACCACTGCTCACAGCGGAAAGACCTCGGAACCGGACTGGACCGTCACCTGCCCGGTGTCCAGGAACAGCCGGACCGTGCGCGACCGGTTGCCGCCCACGTCCTCGGCGGCGACCAGCACCTGCGCCTTCCAGAAGATCTTCCGCATCGTCGTGTGATTCCGCTTCCCGATGTCGAAGGTGCCCGAGTCCCCGTGGAAGTTACCGCCCCCGGCCGCCTTCACCACGATGTTCCGCTTCTGGCTGCCCAGGGCATACATCTTCTCGAAGAGCAGCGGGATCCCGGTGTCCGCGAAGGTCCCCGGCGACTGCCGGGCGCGCTCGGGCGAGAGCTGCGCGGCGGGGAGCTGGAAGTGCAGCATCCCGCCCGCCTTGCGGATCGGGTCGTAGAGCACCACCGCGATGCAGGACCCCAGGCCGTGCGTGATGATGACCGACCCCCGGTCGTCGCTCACCTCGAGGCCGCCGATGCCGACCGTGATGAGGTTCACCGCGCCTCCTCGGGCTGCCGGTAGATCGAGGGACGCTCGGTCCGCAGCCGCGTGGGGATGCCGTTCAGGGTCTCGGAGTGGCCGATGTAGAGCGGCGACCCCGGCCTGAGCAGCCGCTCGAACTCCCGCACCAGCCCCTCGCGCATGGGCCGGTCGAAGTAGATCATCACGTTCCGGCAGAAGATCGTGTCGAGCGGGCCGCTCATCGGGTACGGGCGCGCCGCGAGGTTGAGCCGGCGGAAGACGATCCGCTCCTTGAGCTTCTGCTTCACCTCGTACCGCCGCGCGCCATCGCCGCCTGCGGGCGCGAGCTGGAAGAACCGCTGCCGGAGCGGCTCGGCCACCGGCTCCATCTCCTCCTCGTTGTAGACGCCGTCCGCGGCCCGGGCGAGCACGCGGGTGGAGATGTCGGTGGCGAGGATCTTCCAGTCGCAGCCCTCGAGGATCGGGTCGAGGACCATCGCGGCGGTATACGGCTCCTCGCCCGACGAGCAGGCCGAGGACCAGAAGCGGAAGCGGCGCTGGCCGGCCTTGCGCAGGGCCGAGACGTGCTCCTTCAGCGACTCGAAGTGGTCGTTCTCTCGAAAGAACTTGGTGAAGTTGGTGGAGATGGCGTCGAGGAAGAGCACGAGCTCCTCGTCGCCGCCCTCGCCCTTGAGCCGCCCGAGGTACTCGCGCTCGCTGCCGAGGCCGAGCTCCCGCAGCCGCTTCGCGAGCCGCGCCTGGACGAGCGCCGCCTTCCCCTGGCGGAGGAAGATCCCCGCCTTCGAGTAGGCGAGCTCCTGGAAGGCCTGGAAGGTCTCGGCTTCCATGGTCGCCCCGTCAGGCGCCCACGGCGCGGGCCTCGCGGGCGCGGCTGCCGCTCAGCGAGGCGAGGATCGCGAGCCGGTCCACGTTGAGGATCAGGCCGACGCGCCCGTCGGAGAGGATCGCCGCGCCGGAGAGGAAGTCGGTGTCGCCCATGCCGCTGCCGAGCGGCTTGATGACGACCTGCTGCTGGGTGAGGACGTCGTCGACGACGAGGCCCACCTTCTTGCCGAGCCCCTCGACCACCACCACGTGGGAGTCGGTGACCGCCCGCTCCTCGCCGGTCATCTGGAGGAGCTGGTGCAGGCGCAGGAGCGGGAGGATCTCGCCGCGCACGTTGATGATCTCGCCGCGCCCGGCGGCCCGGGAGATCATGTCCTCGGTCGGGCGCAGCGACTCGACGATCGAGAGGCTGGGCACGATGTACTTCTCGGTCCCGCAGGCGACCAGCATGCCGTCGATGATCGCGAGCGTGAGGGGCAGCACCATCCGGAAGGTGGTGCCCTGCCCCGGCCGCGAGGTGACGGTGACGCGGCCGCGCATGCCCTCGATGTTCCGCTTCACGACGTCCATGCCGACGCCGCGGCCGGAGATCTCGGTGACCTGGGCGGCGGTGGAGAAGCCGGGCAGGAAGATCAGCGCGTGGACCTCGGCGTCGGTGAGGTCCTTGCCGCTCTCCACGAGCCCCTTCTCGACCGCCTTCTTCAGGATCTTCTCGCGGTTGAGGCCGCGGCCGTCGTCGGTCAGCTCGACCACGATCGAGCCGCCCTCGTGGTACGCGGAGAGGCGCACCGTGGCGCGGGCGGGCTTGCCGGCGGCGACCCGGTCGGCGGCGGACTCGATGCCGTGGTCCATCGAGTTGCGCACGAGGTGGACGAGCGGGTCCTCGATGCGCTCGACCATGCTGCGGTCCATCTCGGTGTCCTCGCCCGACTGCTCGAGGACGACGTCCTTGCCGGTCTTGCGGGAGAGATCGCGCACGAGGCGCGCCATCTTCTGGAACGCGCCGCGGACCGGGACCATGCGCATCCGCATCGCGACGTTCTGCAGGTCGCGGCTGATCTTGGAGAGCTGGTTCAGGTAGTTGCGGAGCTTGAGCGACCCGATCTTCCCGATCTCGGGGGCGTGGATCACCATCGACTCGACGATGATGAGCTCGCCGATCATCTCGACCATCGAGTCGACGCGCTCGAGAATCGACCTTGACCGTCTCGCGGAGCTGGGCACCCTCGCCGCTGCCGGAGGAGCCACCGCCCTGCCCCGCCGCGCCCTGGGGAGCGGACGGCGGGGTCGGGGCCGCGGGGGCGGCGGGCACCGCCGGGAGCGCGGGCGCGGCCGGGGTCACCGGGGCCACCGCGCCGACCTCCGCGGCCGCCGCCTCGGCGGGCTTGCGGACGAAGTAGTCCGCGGTCTTCTTCGTGACGAAGCCGGGCGGTTGCTGCGAGGCCGGGCCCTCCTCGCCGTCCGGCGCGATCGCCGCCTCGATGCGGGCGACGAGGCCGGGCACCTCGGGGTCGGGGTGGAGCGCGGTCTGCGCGTCCACCGCCTTGCGGAGCGACTCGAGCAGCCGGCGCAGGGCGGCGGTCGACTCGAACACCACGTCGAAGGCCACGCCCTCGAGGACCTGCTTGCCCTCGCGGACCTGGTTGAGGAGCGTCTCGGTGATGTGCGCGAGCGAGACGATCTCGGAGAGCTCGAGGAAGCCGGCGACGCCCTTGATCGTGTGGAACACGCGGAAGAGCGCGTGGGTCTTGTCCGAGTCGGGGCCGCTCTTCTCGATCGCGAGCAGCATCTCGTCGGCGCGGGCGAGCCCCTCGGTGCCCTCCTCGAGGAAGTCCCCGATGAGCTCGATGGTCTCGGCGTCGCGGGAGGCGCTGGCCGCGCCCGACAGCTGCGGCGCGGGCTTCGGTGCGCCGCCGCCCTCCCCGAGCAGCTCCCCCAGCCGCCTGAGCGCGTCGCCCGGGTCGGTCGAGAGCCCGCTCACGAGCTCGACCACCTCGTCGGCCACGGCCTGGGGCAAGGCCTCGGCGTCCTGGGCCATCACGAGCGCGGTGCGCACGTCGTCGACGGAGCGCTTCTCGTCCGGATCGGCCTCCACCACGGCGGCGGCGAGGGCCTCGAGCAACTCGGCTGGCGACTTGGATCCCATGGCGAGGCTCCTAGAGCGTGCAGAAGGCGATCTGGCCGCGGGTGTAGCCGGGGACGTCGGCGGCGAGCTCCCGCCGCTCGTCCGAGCCCTCCGCGGCCGCGAGGACCGCGGCCTCGACCGGATCGGGCGGGCAGAGCACCCGGCTCAGCGCGAAGCGGCGCCCCGAGCCCGTGGAGAGGAAGCGGGCGAGGACGTTCATGACCTCGGCGAAGTTGTCGCGCAGCGAGTCGTCGAGCGTGCCGGCCGCCACCGCGTCCTTCACGGCGCCGACCGGGACGACCGACAGGGCGGCCGCGAGCGACGCCGCGAGGGGCACGTCGCAGACCACCGCGACCTCGAGCACGGGGTCCTCGGTCTTGAAGAGGGCGACGGTGCAGGGCTGCGCCGGCGCGACGCCCGGGGTCTTGGCGACCTTGACGTTGCGCATGAGCAGCCCGGAGAGGAGCTTCTCGAGCTCGGTCGGGGGTGGCAGCGGGACGATCTGCATCGACGCCTGGCCTCAGGTCCCTCGCGGATGGACCAGCAGGAGGGTGACGGACATCTCGCCGGCGCGGAGCTCGGCGGTCCGCACCGCGGTGCGCTCGGTCTCCTGGACGCCGCCGTGGAAGAAGGTCGGCAGCCCCATCGTGAGCTGCGGCGCGCGGTCGCGGACGCGCGTCTTGAACGCCCCCGCGACGATGTTGACGATCTCGGACACCGCGTCGGCGACCTCGGCGGGCGAGAGCGCCGGGTCGTCCGGGCCCATCGCGAGCAGCGCCTTCGCGAGCAGCTGGCAGGTGGCCTCGTCGCCCGCCAGCCCGATCTGCACGGCGCCCAGCGGCCCGATGAGCCCGAGGTAGGAGCCGTGCTGCCCGGGCAGCGGGTGGTCGGCGCGGCCGAGGACCTCGACGGCCTCGATGCCGAGCGCGCCCTTCGCCGTCTCCTCGAAGGCGGCCTCGAGGTCCGCCAGCCAGGCGGCGAGCGCCGGCCTCTCGGCGGTGGCCGTGGTCATGCGAGCACCGGCCCCAGCACGGCCTTGAAGGCGTCCGGGGTGAAGGGCTTCGTGAGCATGAAGGAGGCGCCGGCCTGGAAGGCCATGTCCCGCATGGCGGGGTCGCTCTCCGAGGTCACGAAGCCGAGCTTGACGTTGTTGCCCTCGGCACGGAGCGCGCGGAGCAGGTCGATGCCGCTCATCTCCGGCATGTTCCAGTCCGCCAGGACGAGGTTCGGCGCACCCCCCCGGATCACCTTCAGCGCCTCGGCGCCGTTGGTGGCCTCGACGAAGGTGACGCTGTCGTACCCTGCCTGCCGGACCGCGCGCATCACGATGCTGCGCATCGCCTTCGAGTCGTCCACGACGAGGATCTGCATGCGACGGTGACCGTCCTTTCGGCCCGGTCGTTTTGCAGCGTCCGTGCCGTGGCCGGGTGGCAGGCCACCCCAGCCGATTCAGGCCACCAGCCGCGAAACCCGGGCCCTCCGCCGGCCCTTTCGACCGAGGGGTCGGGCCGGGTCCGGGCGCACCAGGGTCACGGCGGACACCCGGTTTCGACCCCTCCGCGCGCGTCGGACGGGCCCGTTCCAGGGGCATCCGCCCCCGCCAGCGCGGGCTTTTGCGGGCGAATCGGGGGACAGGGAGGAGAGGCGTGGTGCTTGCACCAGCACTCCGGCCGAGCGGTCCAGCACCTCACCCGCGGCGCCTGCGAGAACGACATGTCGATGCTCCCACCACCCGACAAGCTGGCACAGGTCGTGTCCGGGGTGACCCAGACCATGCTGGGGCTCACCTTTCACCCGGACGCCGACCGGTC
Source organism: Anaeromyxobacteraceae bacterium (assembly GCA_047602405.1). Classification (GTDB taxonomy): domain Bacteria; phylum Myxococcota; class Myxococcia; order Myxococcales; family Anaeromyxobacteraceae; genus Anaeromyxobacter. Next base: position 1,392,903 of record JASGHJ010000002.1, on the reverse strand, counting down.
GCCGTGGTCGCACCTCGTCTGGCGCGCGGCCGTCCTGCCCATCCCCGGCGCCCGGCCGCTGACCGTCGGGCTGTCCTCGGACCAGCCCGGCTGCAACCAGCTCTCGGCCAAGATGTTCCAGGTCGCCGACGCCGACGTCTCCGACGACATGATGTCCGACGCGCTCTGCGAGCTCGTGAACATGACCGCCGGGCTCCTCAAGTCGCAGCTCAAGCTCGAGCAGGCGCTGGGCCTGCCTCGCGTGGTGCCGGAGGGGCAGCCCCCCGTCCCGGGACCGCCCCCCGACCAGGACCCGGTCGTGCTCAAGGCCGAGAAGGTGAACCTCGTCCTCTGGGTCTTCGAAGGCATCGTCGAGTAACGGAGGAAAGGAACCATGCCCGCCATCCTGACGGTGGACGACAGCCGCGCGGTCCGCACGATCGTCGGCAAGCAGGTGAAGGAGCTCGGCTTCGACGTCATCGAGGCCGAGGACGGCATCCAGGGGCTCGAGCAGCTCGCGAACACCACGGTGGACCTCGTCCTCCTGGACGTGACGATGCCGAACATGGACGGCCCGACGATGCTGCAGAAGATGCGGGAGTCCGGCAACAAGACCCCCGTCATCATGCTCACCTCGGAGTCCAAGCGGACCATCGTCGCCGGCGCGATGAAGGCCGGCATCTCCGACTACATCCTGAAGCCCTTCAAGCCGGAGGAGCTCCGCGCGAAGGTGCTGTCGGTGCTCCAGGGGGAGCCCGGCGTGGACCAGATCGTCCAGTCCGCCGCCGCGCCCGGCCCGGCCGCCGCCCCCGCGGAGGCGGCCTCGCTGAGCGGCGCGACCGTGGCGCCCACCGCCGCCGGCCGCTTCGTCGACATCCTGGTGGTGGACGACATGGAGAACGTGCAGCGCAAGCTCCGCTCCATGGTCCCCACCCACGTGACGCTGGCCGGCTTCACGAGCGCGCAGTCCGCCCTCGCGTCCTGCCGGGACCGCGTCTACAAGATCATCCTCATCGACACCGAGATCCCGGACGTCAACAGCCAGGTCCTCGGCCAGCAGATCCGCGTGCTCCAGCCGCACGCCGCCGTGCTCGCGCTCGCGCTGCGCACCGCGAACGACGCGACGAAGGAGCTGAAGGACCAGGGCTTCGACGACGTGATGTACAAGCCCTTCCGGCCCGAGGCGATCGACGACTTCCTCCAGCAGTACTTCGACAACCAGGACTTCCTGACGGTCGAGGACAACGTCCTCAAGATCGCGCCGTTCACCGGCAAGGCCGACCGCGTCGAGCGGTTCTACAACCGGCTCAACAACGTCTTCGAGGAGGCCCTCGAGAAGGTGGCGGCCGCCTGCTACGACGAGGTCGTGCTGGACGTGGGCGCTCCGCCGATGGAGGGCGACCGCCTGCCCAAGTTCGTGAACGAGGTGTCGTCGAAGTCGAAGGAGTTCGGGATGACGCTCTCCCTCGTGGGCCCGGCCGACATGCGCAAGATCCTCGGCGCCTACGAGGAGACGAAGGACCTGAAGCTCTTCGGCACGCTCCAGGAGGCGAAGACCGGCGCGGCGGCGTGAGGTGCGCCCGGTTCGACCGGGTGCACCTCGCACGGAAGCGTGCGCCGTGGTTTAAGGTGCAGCCATGAGCGCGGAGAAGCTGGCGGCGGAGCTGGAGGGGATCCTCACCAAGAAGATCCAGTCCGACCAGCTCGTCCTGCCCACCATGCCTGCGGTGGCGATGAAGGTGAACGAGGTCCTCCGGGATCCCGACGCCGGCATGAGGGAGGCCGCCGCGGTGATGGAGAAGGACCCGGTGCTGGCGGCCCGGACCCTGCGGATGGCCACCAGCGCCGCCTTCGGCGGCGGCAAGAAGATCACCCTCACCGAGGCGCTCGCCCGCCTCGGGACGAAGACGCTGAAGACGCTCCTCGTCGAGGCCTCCGCCCAGAAGGTCTTCGTCTCGAAGAACCCCCAGATCAACGAGCAGCTCAGGGTGCTGTGGGAGCACTCGGTCGCGGTCGGCATGCTCGCGCGCGACGTGCTCGCGCTCACCGGGGCCCAGGACTCCGACTCGGCCTACCTCGCCGGCCTGCTCCACGACGTCGGCAAGCCCGTCGTGGCGACCATCCTGCTCGAGCTCGAGCGGCAGCTCACCGAGGTCTACCAGCGCGGCTGGATCGACTCCGGCGAGTGGCTGGAGGTCATCGGCAAGGTCCACCGGCCGGTGGCCGTGGTGCTCGCCGAGAAGTGGGCGCTGCCCCCGCCGATCATCGCCTGCATCAAGGCGGCGGGCGAGTACGACCAGGCGAACCGGCAGTCGCTCGCGAACGCGGTCTGCTTCGCGAACGCGCTCTCCAAGAAGTCGGGGATCTACGCCGGCCGCGTCGACGAGGAGGACAACGACGCCCTCGTCATGATCGGCCGCTCGGTCATCGGCATCTCCGACGACATCCTCCGGACGCTCACGAAGAACCTGCGGGAGCGCGTCACCGGCCTCTACGACTGACGCGAGTCAGCCGCCTGACGCCGGCGCGCCGGCGCGCCGCCGCGCCCCCGTCGCCACGCCGCTGACGGAGCCCCAAGCACCCGACACGCTTCAGGAATCATGGAGGCACGGCCCTTGCTTTTGGCCGCTGCAGGAGACTCCATGGCCGAAGAAGCGGACAAGGACATCGAGAAGGCGGCGGGCGTCGGGGCCGGCGGCGGGTCGAAGCTCGTCCCCATCCTGCTCATCGTGAACGTCGTCCTCGTGGCGGCGGTGCTCGCGGTGTTCCTGCTGAGGGGCGGTGGCGGCAGCCACCCGGAGACGAAGCCCGACGACAAGGCCGCCGAGCACGGCAAGGAGGGCGAGGGGAAGGGCGGCGAGAAGGGCAAGGACGGCAAGGAGGCTCCCCCCGGCCCCACCGTGAAGCTCGCCGACTTCGTCGTGCACCTCCGGAACGTCGAGTCCGACCGGTACGCGCGCCTCTCCTTCGAGGTCGAGGTCGCGGCCGAGGAGGACAAGAACAAGTTCACGCTCCTCATGCCGCGCGTGCGCGACGGGTTCCTCCTCTACCTGTCCGACCGGACCCTCGAGGAGCTGCGCGGCGGCGAGGCCATCGCGCGCACCAAGAAGGCCCTCGAGGAGCGCCTCCCCGAGCTCGCCCCGGGCGTGAAGATCAACGCGCTCTACGTGACCGACCTCGTCATCCAGTGAGCCGCGCGCCATGCCCGCCACGCTGACCCCCGACGAGATCAAGGCGCTCATGAGCGCCATCCAGGACGGCAAGGTCTCGACCGAGACCGAGCGCGTCCAGCGCTCGCAGGTCGTCCCCTACGACCTCACCAGCCAGGACCGCATCATCCGCGGGCAGATGCCCACGCTCGACGCGATCAACGAGCAGGTGGCCTCGATGCTGGGCATCGGGCTCGCCGGCCGCACCCGCGTGGCCATGCGGGTGACGAGCACCCCCGCCACCCTCCTCAAGTTCGCCGACCTCGTCCCGCTCCTCGCCCCGCCCGCCTCGGTCTGCATCCTCGGGCTCGGCTCGGCGCACGGCTTCGCGCTCGCGGTGCTCGAGCCGGGCCTGGGCGAGGCGCTCCTCGGCGCGGCGCTCGGCGACCGCAAGCCGCGCACGCCCGAGCAGAACGGCGACCAGCGCCGGGAGCTCACCAGCGTCGAGCAGCTCGTGCTCCGCCGGCTGCTCCTGATCCTCACCGACGCGATGGCCCAGGCCTGGGCCCCGGTGCTGCCCTTCCAGCCGGAGGTGCTGCGCTTCGAGCTCGACCCGCGCATGGCGACCATCGCGCCGCCGACCGACGTCGGCATCGTCTCCGGCTTCGAGCTGAAGGGCGGCCTCGAGGGCCGGCTCCAGCTCGTGATCCCCTTCGCCGCGGTCGAGTCCGCGAAGCAGAAGCTCGCCTCGCCCCGCCGCCTCTCGCAGCGCGCCGACGAGAAGTTCGCCGAGGCGCTCGCGCGCGAGGTGGAGCAGGTGGCCGTCGAGGTCCGCGGCCTCTACGGGCGCACCCGGATCCCGTTCGCGCGGATGCTCGATCTCCAGGTGGGCGACGTCGTCCTCCTCGACACCGACGAGGGCCGGCCCGTGCCGGTCATCGTCCAGGGGCGCGAGAAGCTCCGCGCCACCCCCACGGTCTCCGGCGGCAGCATCGCCATGATCGTCGACCAGCCCCTCCGCGCGCCGGCCCAGACGCCGTCGACGCTCATGCACTAGGAGCCCCCTCGCCATGGCCGAGCAGACGCCTCCCAAGCCCGAAGGTTCCTCCTCCCGCCGCCTCGACATGCTGCTCGACGTCCCCCTCGAGGTGAACGTCGAGCTGGGCCGCACCCGCATGACGATCCAGGACCTCCTGCAGCTCGGCCCGGGCTCGGTCATCGAGCTGGACAAGGTCGCCGGCGAGGCGCTGGACATCCTCGTCAACGGGCGGCTCGTGGCCCGGGGCGAGGCCGTCGTCGTGAACGACAAGTTCGGCATCCGCATCACCGACATCGTGTCGCCGCAGGAGCGCATCCAGCGCCTCCGCTAGGAGCCGAGCCGTGTCCGTTCCCCTCCCCGCCCCCGCCGCCGCGCTCCAGGGGCTCGCGCAGCCCGCCGCGGCCGCCCTCCCCGGCTGGGCCTCGCTGCTCGGCCCGGTCGCGGTCCTCCTCCTGCTCGCGGCCGCCGTGGTCGTCCTGCGGCGGCGCCGCGGCGCGCCCACCCGCCGCCTCCAGATCCTGGAGTCGGCGTCGCTCGGCCCGAAGCGGAGCCTGGTCCTCGCCCGGCTCGGCGACGAGCTCCTGCTCCTCGGCTCGACCGACGCCGGCATCGCGCTCCTGCGCGCCCAGCACGCCGGGGCCGCCGAGCCGCCCGAGCTCGTCTCGCTCCGCGCCGCGGAGCTCGCCGAGGCCGCGCCGCCCGCGCCCGCCCGCCCCGGCGCCGCGCTCGTCGACATCGCGACCCGCCTCGTGCCGCACCGCCGCAGGAAGGCCGACCCGCGCTCGCCCGCCTTCGAGGCGCTCCTCGCCGAGTCCTCCGAGGACCAGGAGCTCCGCCAGAAGCTCGCCCGCGGCCTCACCGGGAGCGTCCGGTGACCGCCGCGCTGCCGCTCCTCCTCGCCGCCGGGCCGGTCGGCTCCGCCCCGATCGCCGACCAGGCGATCTCGATCGCGGTGAACGGCGGCGGCTCCGCGCCGGTGAAGCTGTTCCTCCTCATGACCGCGCTGTCGTTCGCGACGGCGCTCCTCGTCTCGGTCACGAGCTTCACCCGCATCATCATCGTGCTCTCCTTCCTCCGCCAGGCGCTGGGCGTGCCGCAGCTGCCGCCCAACCAGGTGGTGGTCGGGCTCGCGCTCGTCCTCTCCTTCTTCGTGATGGCGCCCACCGCGAACCGCGTGTACGCGGACGCGCTCGGCCCGTACCTCGAGGACCGCATGGGCCACGAGGAGGCGCTCCAGAAGGCCTCCGGCCCGGTCCGCGAGTTCATGCTGCGGCAGACCCGCGAGCAGGACCTCGCGCTCTTCTACGAGCTCTCCCGCACCGAGCGGCCCCAGGGCGCCGGCGAGACCGTGCCGATGTCGATCTGCATGCCGGCGTTCATGGTCTCCGAGCTCACCACCGCCTTCCGGATGGGGCTCTTCCTGTACGTCCCGCTGCTCCTCGTGGACCTCCTCGTCTCCGCGCTCCTCATGTCGATGGGCATGATGATGGTCCCCCCCACCCTCATCGCGCTGCCGGTGAAGGTCGCCCTGTTCGTCATGGCCGACGGCTGGCGGCTCGTCATCGCCTCGCTGGCCCGGAGCTTCGCGTGAGCGGCGACCTCCCCGCCGGGCTGCTCCGCGAGGGCTTCGTCCTGCTCGCGACCGTGGGCGCCCCGGTGTTCGTGACCATGCTGCTCGTGGGCCTGGTGCTCGGCGTGCTGCAGGCCGCCACCCAGATCAACGACACCGCCGTCGGGTTCCTGCCCCGCGCCGCCGCGGCGCTCACCGTGATCTGGCTCTTCGGCGGCTGGATGATGGAGCGCCTGTCGGGCTTCCTCGCCCAGGCCATCGCCCGGATGTCGGGGGGCTAGCGCGTGGACGCGCCCATCGCCGCCGCGTATGGGTTCGGCCTCGTCCTCCTGAGGACCGCGGCGCTGTGCTCGACCGCGCCCATCCTCGCCGCCCGGGTCGTGCCGCAGCGGATCCGGCTTTCCATCGCCTTCGCGCTCGCGCTCGCCGTGCACGCGGGGGCCGGCTCGCCGGCCGTCGCGCCGCCGGCGACGATCCTCGGCCTCGCCGGCGCCGCCGCCTCCGAGACCGTGCTCGGGCTGCTCGCGGGGCTCACCGCCCGCTGGGCCCTCGAGGCCGCGCTCGCGGCCGGCCACCTCGCGGGCCTCTCCGCCGGCCTGGGCTTCTCGGCCCTCGTCGACCCGCTCACCGGCGCCGAGTCCTCCGCCGTCTCGCAGACCCTCTTCATCGGCGCGCAGGGCGCCGCCGTCGCGCTCGGCATCCACCGCGAGGCGGTGGTCTGGCTCGCCCGCTCGGTCGCGGTCTGGCCGCCGGGGACCCACGCCGACCTCGGCACCCTCGCCTGGCACGCCGTCGGCCAGGCCGTCGTCGCCATCGCGCTCGCGGTCCGCCTCGCCTTCCCGATCCTCGGGGCGGTCCTCGTGGGCCACCTCGTGATGGGGCTCCTCACCCGCATGGCCCCCCAGCTCAACCTCTCCAACGTGGGGTTCTCAATCGCGATCCTGGCGGGCGGCATCGCGCTCTACCTCACCGCCCCGTCGATCGCCGAGCTGGCGGCGCGGGCCGCGATCGCCGCGTTCCAGGGCTAGCCGGAGCCAGCGGGCATGGACGAAGAGGTCGACCAGGAACAGAAGACCGAACCCGCGAGCGGGCAACGGCTCGGGCGCGCCTGGGAGGAGGGCTCGATCCCGATGGGCCACGACATCGTCGTGGTCGCCGGGCTCGGCTGCGGGCTGCTCGCGCTCTTCGGGCTCGCGGGCACCCTGCGCGGCGGCCTGTCGGCGCTCATGGCGAGCGTCGCGGGCCAGGTGGACCGGATGCCGTTCGGGGATCTGCCCCAGCTCGCCGTCCGGCCGGTCGCCGCGGCGGTGGGCGTGTGCGCGGCGGCGGCGTTTGGCACCGTCCTCGTCTCGATCGTGCAGACGAAGGGCGGCTTCTGGGGCGAGCGGGTCTTCCCCGACCTCTCGCGCGTCTTCAACCTCCCCAGCTTCGGCCGGATGTTCAAGGCCGAGTTCCTCCTCGACGTCGGGCTCGCGGCCTCGAAGGTGACGCTCATCGCCTGGGTCGCGTGGGGCGCGGTGAAGCGCAACGCCCCACAGCTCGACACCCTGCTGCGCACCGACCTCCCCGACCAGCTCTCCGCCATCGTCCGCCTGCTCGTCGCGGTCGCCCGGCCGGTGCTCCTCGTCGCGGTGGTGCTCGCGATCGGCGAGCTCGCCCTGTCGCGCTGGCGCTACGCGAAGAAGATGCGGATGACGAAGGAGGAGACGAAGCGCGAGTTCCGGGAGGACGAGGGCGACCCCCTCATCAAGGGCAAGCGCAAGAAGAAGCACCGCGAGTTCATCCGCAACCTCGCCCGCAAGGAGGTCCCGCGGGCGGACGCGCTCGTCGTCAACCCGACGCACATCGCCATCGCCATCCGCTACCGCAAGGACGAGGCCCGCGCGCCGCGCGTCACCTGCAAGGGCAAGGGGCAGGCCGCCGAGTACATGCGCGAGCTCGCCCGCGAGAACGGGATCCCGATCGTCGAGGACATCCCGCTCGCGCGCCTCCTCTACCGGAAGGTCAAGGTCGGCCGCGAGATCCCCGCCCAGACCTACAAGGCGGTCGCCGCCGTCCTCGCCTTCGTCTACCGCGTCACGGGCCGTCGCCCCGGCGCAGGAGCCTCCGCATGAGCACGCCGAACGCCCCGCAGGCGCCCAGCGCCGCCCGCAACGAGATGCTGATCGCCTTCGCGGTGCTCGCCACCGTCGCGATCATGATCGTCCCGGTGCCGGCCGCCGGGCTGGACGTCTTCCTCACCCTCTCCATCGGCCTGTCGGTGCTGATGCTCCTCATCGCGCTCGGCCTCACCCGCGCGATGGACTTCTCGGTCTTCCCCTCCCTCCTCCTCATCATCACCCTGTTCCGCCTCGCCCTCTCGGTGGCGACGACCCGCAACATCCTCCTGCACGGCGGCGAGGGCACCGGCGCGGCGGGTCACCTCATCGAGACCTTCGGCCGGTTCGCGGTCGGCGGCAGCCTGGTGGTGGGCCTCGTCATCTTCCTCATCCTGATGATCGTGAACTTCTCGGTCATCACGAAGGGCTCGAACCGCGTCTCCGAGGTCGCCGCCCGGTTCACCCTCGACGCGATGCCCGGCAAGCAGATGTCGATCGACGCCGACCTCGCCTCGGGCGCCATCGACGACCGCGAGGCGAAGACCCGCCGCCGCGAGCTGGAGCGGGAGGCCGAGTTCTTCGGCGCGATGGACGGCGCCTCGAAGTTCGTCCGCGGCGACGCGATGGCCGGCCTCGCCATCACCGGCGTCAACCTGGTGGGCGGGCTCGTGGCCGGCCTCCTGCGCGATCACATGGGGCTCGCCCAGGCCGCCGAGACCTACTCGCTCCTGACCATCGGCGACGGCCTCGTCACCCAAATCCCCGCCCTCCTCGTCTCGACCGCGGCCGGCGTGGTCGTGACCCGCGCCGCCGGCACCGACCTCGGCACGCAGGTCGGCACCCAGCTGTTCGGGAAGCCCGGCGTCCTGCGCACCTCCGCGATCGTGCTGATCGCCATCGGCCTGCTCCCCGGGATGCCGCTCCTCGCGTTCGCCTCGGTGGCGGGCGCGATGCTCCTCGCCTCCCGCCGCGCGAAGGCCGCCCAGGAGGCCGCCGCCGCCCAGCCGGTCCGGCCCCGCGAGGACCAGAAGGGCGCGCCGGAGCGGGTCCAGGACCTCCTCGCCCTCGACACCCTCGAGCTCGAGGTGGGCTTCTCGCTCGTCGGCCTCATCGACCTCGACAAGGGCGGCGAGCTCCCCGGCCGCGTCACGGCGCTGCGGCGCCAGCTCGCGACCGACCTCGGCATCGTCCTGCCCTCGGTCCACCTGCGCGACAACCTGCGCCTCGAGGGCACCGGGTACCGCCTGCTCCTGCGCGGCCTCGAGATCGGCAAGGGCACCGCCCACCTCGACCGCCTCATGGCGCTCGACCCGAGCGGCGACGCGCCCGCCATCGAGGGCCTGCGCGGCATGGACCCGGCCTTCGGCCTGCCGGCGATCTGGATCACGCCCTCCGACCGGCCCCGCGCCGAGGCCATGGGGCTCACCCTCGTCGACGCCGCCTCGGTCATCACCACCCACGTCTCCGAGCTGCTCCGCCGGAACGCCCACGAGCTCGTCGGCCGCCAGGAGGTGCAGGAGCTCATCGGCGTGCTCGGGCGCGAGGCGCCGAAGCTCGTGGAGGACGTGGTGCCCGGCACCCTCACGCTCGGCGAGCTCGTCCGCGTCGTCCGCGGCCTGCTCCGCGAGGGCGTCTCGGTGCGCGACCTCCGCACGGTGCTCGAGGCGGTGGCCGACGCGGCGCCCCGCTCCAAGGACACGGGCTACCTCGTGGAGTCGGCGCGCCGCCGGCTCGCGAGGAGCATCACCGCCCGGGCGGTGGGCCCCGACGGCACGATCCGGGCCCTCACCCTCGACCGCCCGACCGAGGAGGTCCTCCGGCAGACCCTCGGCGCGTCCGACGGCGAGGCGGCGCTCGCGCCCGACGTCGAGACCGCCCGCCGCCTGGTCGCCTCGCTCGAGGGCCGCGCGACGCAGCTCGCCGCGGCGGGCCAGCCGGTCGTGCTGCTCGCGCCCCCCGACCTCCGGCGGCCGCTGTTCGAGTTCGCGAGCCGCTTCGTGCCCGACGTCCTCGTGGTGACCGCCCGGGAGCTCGTACCCGGGACCACCGTGGAGCCGGCGGGCACCATCCAGGCGCAGGGGGCCCTCGCGGCGTGACGCCGCGGCCCCGTCAGAAGGACCTGCGGCAGGGCCCTTGCAATCGGTAGCCCCCGGAGCAGCCCGGAGCCAACCCGATGACGCAGCCGATGATGCGCACCTTTCGAGCCCCCGATTCCGCCTCGGCCCTCGCGGCGGTGAAGGCGGCCTTCGGCCCAGAGGCCGTCATCGTGTCGACGCGCACGGTGGACGGCGGGCTCTTCCGGCGGCCGGAGGTCGAGATCACGGCCGCCCTCGCCCCCGAGCCCCCGCCGGCCCCCCGGCCGCGGGCGCCGGAGGTGGACGCCGCACCCACACCGCGGCCGCCGCCGCCCCCGCCGGTGGTGGTCCGGCCCCCGGACGACCCCCTCCACGACGAGCTCCGCATGCTGCGCCGCTCCGTCGAGGAGGCCCGCAAGGCCCTCGCCCAGGTCACCCGCGAGGCCCAGGCCGGCCGCGACCTCCAGCTGCCCCCCGCCGGCGCCGCCCTCCACGCCCGCCTCGTCGGCCGGGGCGTCGAGCCGACCCTCGCCGAGGGCCTCGTGCGCTCCGCCCTCGCCTCCGTGCCGCCCGAGCCGGCGCGCCTGCTCGAGACCGTGAAGGATCTCCTGGGCGAGCGGCTCGTGCCCTGCCGCGCCCCCTGGCTGCTCGAGGGGCGCCACGTCCTCGCGGCGGTCGGCCCGACCGGCGTCGGCAAGACCACCACCCTCGCGAAGCTCGCGGCGCGCGCGCTGCTCGAGACGAAGAAGCGCGTCGCCTTCGTGACCCTCGACACCTACCGCATCGGCGCCACCGAGCAGCTCGCCCGCTACGGCGAGATCATGAACGTGCCGGTGCTCGTCGCCCGGGACCGCGCCGAGCTCGGCCGCGCCATGGAGCGGCTGCACGACGCCGACCTCGTCCTCATCGACACCGCCGGCCGGTCCGCGCCCGAGGACGTCGCGCGCCAGGCCGCGCTCGTCCGCACCGTCCCCCGCGTCCAGCTCCACCTGTGCGTCTCCGCCGCGACCGGCGCGCACGAGCTCGCGGCCGTCGCCGACCGCTACCGCGAGCTCGCCCCCGACCGGCTGATCGTCACGAAGGTGGACGAGGCCGCGGGACCTGGCAGCATCCTCTCGGCGTCGGCGCGGGTGCAGCGGCCGGTGAGCTGCGTCGCCGACGGCCAGCGCGTCCCCGAGGACCTGCACGCCCTGACCGGGCCGCAGCTCGTGGACCTCGTGGCGGGCCGGGAGCCGGCGTGAACATGGAAGGGAGCCGCACCGTGGTGGACCAGGCGCAGAGCCTCCGTGACAAGGTGGGGAGGCCCCCGGCGCCCCTGCGCGTGATCGCGGTCACGAGCGGCAAGGGCGGCGTCGGCAAGACGCACGTCGCCGCCAACCTCGCCGTCCTCGCCGCGCGCGCCGGGCGCCGCGTCCTGCTCGTCGACGCCGACCTCGGCCTCGCGAACGCCGACATCGTGCTCGGCCTCTCGCCCACCCACCACCTCGGCCACCTGCTCGACGGCGCCGCGAGCGCCGACGAGGTCCTCACCCCCGGCCCGCACGGCATGCGGGTGCTCTCGGCCTCCTCCGGCATCCAGGAGCTCACCCAGCTCACCGACGAGCAGAAGCTCCGGCTGGTCTCGGCCTTCGATCCGCTCGACGACCGGTTCGACCTCGTCTTCGTCGACTGTGGGGCCGGCATCGGCGACAACGTCCTCTTCTTCGCGGGGGCCTCGCAGGAGGCGCTGCTCGTGGTCTCGCCCGAGCCGACCTCGCTCTCCGACGCGTACGCGACCGTGAAGGTCCTCTCCCAGCAGGCGGGCGTCTCGCACTTCCAGGTGGTCGCGAACCAGGCCGCCGACTTCCAGGGCCGCGACGTGTTCCGCCGCCTGACCCAGGTGACCGAGCGGTTCCTCTCCGCGCGCCTGTCGTACCTCGGCTCCGTGCCGCGCGACGAGAACCTCCAGCGCGCGCTGCAGGTCCAGCAGCCCCTCGTGGACCTCTACCCCCGCTCGCCCGCCGCCCGCGCGCTCGGGACGCTCGCCGAGACCCTCCTCGCCTCGAAGCCGCCCCGCACCCTCCCCGGCGGCGTGAAGCTCTTCTGGCAGCAGCTCCTGCGCGAGCGGGAGGCCCCGGCCGACGCATGAACCGCGCGCTCCGCTACGGGACCGCAGGGTCCGACTCCGAGCGCGAGCTCGTGCAGCGGTACGGGCCGCTGCTCGACCGGTGCGCCCGCAGGCTGTCGGCGCGGACCGGGCGGGCGGTGGCCCCGGACGACCTGTGGTCGGCCGGCGCGATGGGGCTCATCGAGGCCGCGCGGCGCTACGACGCGACGCGCGACGTGAAGTTCGAGACCTTCGTGGAGCACCGGATCCGCGGCGCGATGCTCGACGAGATGCGCCGCATGGATCACCTCCCCCGCCGCCTGCGCGCGGACATCGACAAGGTCGAGCGCGAGCGCGCGCGGCTCTCGCACGCCCTCGGCCGCGAGCCCGCCGCGGAGGAGATCGCCGGCGCGCTCAACCTGCCGCTGGAGGACGTCTTCGAGGTCCTGACGCTCGTCCAGCCCTCGATGCCGGTGCCGGAGGAGCTCCCCCAGCCCGACTCCGTGCCCGCCGACGAGGCGCTCGATCAGGCGAAGCTGCGCGGCGTGCTGACGACGGCGATCCAGGCCCTGCCGGAGCGCCTGCAGATCCTGCTCGCGCTCTACTACGACGAGGGGCTCACCTACCGGGAGATCGCGAAGATCCTCCAGGTCTCCGAGCCGCGCGTGTGCCAGCTGCACTCCGACGCCGTGAAGCGCCTCCGGGCCGGCGTGCAGGGTGGCTGAGCGGCCGGTCTACTGCGCGTACAGGAACACGGAGGGCATCACGCCGAGGCCGGACACGCTGCGGTCCTCGAACATGATCCGCGCGGAGCCCGAGGTCCACAGGAGGGAGAGCTCGGCGCCGATCCAGACCCGCTTGTACCCGAGGGCCACGCCCCCGAACCCGCCCCAGTGCGCGAGGGCCCCGCTCGCGTCCGTGCCCAGGAGCCGGGCCTGGACCTCCCCGCCGTCGTAGACGATCGGGATGTCGGGGATGATCTGGGCCTTCCAGCGGGAGGCGAGGAAGCGCCCGCCCAGGTAGACGTGGGCAATCTCGCGGTACTCGAACCCGGTCACGTAGGTGAGCGCGTAGTCGGTGAGCGAGGCGTCGCCCTGGAACACGTCCTCGATGGCCGTGCCGAGGGCCCCGAGCTTGCGGCTCGACCAGCCGAGGAGGACCGTCCCGGCCCAGCCGTCGGACGCGTCCCGGGGACCGTGGAGCTGCCAGCCCACGTCGAGCCCCTTCACGGCCGGGCCCCAGCGCAGCCCCGCGTCGAAGCCGGAGGCGAACCCGTAGCGCAGGCCCACCTCGGTCGAGGCGGAGAGCGGGGCGGCGAGCGCGAACCGGTAGGCCGCGTCCACGACCGGCTCGACGTCGGCGGCGTCCCAGCAGGCCGCGGCGGACAGGTCCGGGCAGGCCCGGCGCTTGTCGTTCAGCGTCTTCGCGAGGTCCCGGCCGTCCTTCACCACCGAGGCGGCGCCGGTGGAGAGCTGGTAGCCGGCGCCGACCGAGCCGCGGAAGGCGTGGCGCGGCGTCACGCGGCCGGTCTGGCCGACGTAGCTGGGGGCCGCGCAGCCGGCGGAGGCGAGCGCGGCCGCGGCGAGGAGGATCGGGAGGCGCATGGGGACGAGGCTACGCCCCCGGCGCGGGGGCGCGCCCTGATCCACGACAACCGGTGAAGCGCCTACCCCGCCTTACGCTCGCTCGCGACGGGCGCGGCGCCGCCGATGAGCCCCAGCCGCTTGCCCACGCGCTCGAGGGCGCCGAGGACGTGGTCAATCTGCTCGCTCGAGAGGGCGGCGGTGAGCGTCATCCGGATGATGCACCCGCCCGCCGGCACCGCCGGCGGCAGCACCACGTTCACGAACACGCCCTCCTCCGAGAGCTGCCGCCACATCTCGAAGGTGGTCTCCATCGTGCCGACCCTGATCGGGAGGATCGGCGTGGCGGTGTGGCCGACGTCGAAGCCCATCGTGCGCACCGCGTGCAGGACGCGCCGGGTGTGGTCCCACAGCCGGCGGCGCAGGTCCGGCTCCCGCTCCAGGATCTCGAGCGCCGCGCGCACGGCCGCGACGGCGCCGGCGGGCGGGCTCGCCGCGAAGAGGAGCGGCCGGTTCACCTGCCCCCACTTCAGGTAGTCCATGACCGCCTGCTCGCCGGCCGCGAACCCGCCGACGGCGGGGAGCGACTTCGAGGTCGTGCCGACCACGACGTCGATCTGGTCCTCGAGGCCGAAGTGCTCGGCGGTGCCGCGGCCGTCCCGGCCCAGCACGCCGAGGCCGTGCGCGTCGTCGAGCACGATGCGCGCGCCGAACTCGCGGCAGGCCTCGACGATGCGCGGCAGCGGGGCGATGTCGCCCTCCATCGAGTAGATGCCGTCGATCGCCACGAGCTTGCCGGCGTCCCCGCACGCGTCGAGCACGCGCCTCAGGTCGTCCGGGTCGTTGTGCCGGAACCGCTTCGTCTCGGCGAGCGAGAGCCGGCACCCGTCGAGGATGCTCGCGTGGGCGCGCCGGTCGACGATCACGTACTCGCCGCGGTGGGCGAGCGACGAGATCACGCCCAGGTTCGCCATGTAGCCGGACGTGAAGAAGAGCGCCGCGTCGCGCCGGAGGAAGCGCGCGAGCTTGCGCTCCACGTCGGCGTGCAGCTCGAGGGTGCCGTTCAGGACGCGGGAGCCGGTGGTGCCGGCGCCCCACTGCTCCGTCGCCTCGACGGCGGCGCGCTTGACGCGCGGGTCGGTGGCGAGCCCCAGGTAGTTGTTGGAGCCGAGCATGATCATCCGCCGGCCGTCGACCACCACCTCGGTGTCCGGGGCCGACTGCAGCACGCGGTAGTACGCGTCGAACCCCGCGTTCTTCAGCTTCACGCCCGGCGGGATCGCCATGCACTTCTCGAAGACGTCCATCTGGAGCTGCTCCTCGCTGCACCAGCGCGGGTCGTGTACCGAAGGGTACGGTGGCTGTGCGAGCCACACGTACCTCGACGCTCCGACACGAGGAGTGAAACTCCTGGAATTTCAAGGCACTAAGGGCCGAGAACTCAGTGCAGGTCGCCCTGCGGGGTGCGGAGACGCTCCGCGGCCCGGGCGAGCTCTGCGATGTCGAGCGGCTTCTCGAGCACCGGCTGGGGCTGGCTGCGCAGGAACACCCGCGCCGCCTCCGTGACCGCCCCGCCCGTGAAGAACACGACGCGCCGCGCCGCGGCGGGGTCGCGCTCGAGCAGCGTCCGGAAGAGCCGCTCCCCACCTCCCGAGGGCATCATCACGTCGCACAGCACCACGTCGAACCGGGTGCGCCCGAGCAGCCCGAGCGCCTCGTCGACCCCCGTCGCGACGTCGAGCTCGTACCCCGGCGCGAGCAGGCGCCGGAGCGACGTGAGCACGGTCGCCTCGTCGTCCACGATGAGCATCGTGAGCCGCGGGCCGCGGGCGGGCTCCGCGCGCGGCGCGGCGACGACGTCGCCCGGCGCCGCGAGCGGCAGCTCCACGGTGGCGCGGGTGCCCTTGCCCGCCTCGCTCTCGAGGCGCAGGTCGCCGCCCATGCCGGCGATGAGGCCGCGGGAGACCGCCAGGCCGAGGCCGGTGCCGGCCCCGAACGCCTTCGTGGTGAAGAAGGGCTCGAACACGCGCCGGAGCACCTCCGGCGGCATGCCCGCGCCGTTGTCCTCGACGAGGAGCCGGACCCGATCGCCGTCGGCCTCGGCGGAGGCGATGACGTGCCCGTCGGTGCGGTGGGGCTCGATCGCCTGCACCGCGTTCACGATCAGGTTCACGAGCACCTGCACGATGACCGTCTCCTGGCCGAGCGCGTGGAGCGCCTCCGGGATCCGGTTCGTGACGAGGACGCGCCGCCCGAACCGGGCGCGCGCCACCGAGAGCGCGTGGTCGCCCAGCGGGCGGAGCCGCACGCTCCCGGCGCTCTCGGCGGCCGCCGCGAGCCGGCCCGCGTCGAGCAGCTGGCGCACGATGGTGCTGATGCGGGTCACCGAGAGGAGCGACTCGTCGACGGCGTCCTTGCCCGACGACGAGAGGACCTCGGCCTCGTTGGCGGTCAGGTACTGCAGGTTCGCGGCGATGACCGCGGCGGGGTTGTTGACCTCGTGCGCCACGCCGGCCGCGAACTGCCCCAGCGCCGCGAGCTTCTCCGCGCGGTGGAGGGCGTCCTGCGCGCGGCCGAGCTCCGCGGTGCGCTCGTTCACCTGCCGCTCGAGCTCGCGCTGGAGCTCGACGTGGGCTTTCGCGTCGCCGATGAAGCGCTCGGTGAGCGCGTACGCCACCGCGGTGATCGGGAGGAGGAACGCGACGCTCACGAGGTAGGGCGCCTGGTAGACGCCCGCCACGACCAGGATGTCGTTCAGCCCGGTCACGAGCAGCACCACGAGCGCGCCCACCTGGAGGCCGGCGTTCGGCAGCCCCTGCCGCTGCGCCCGGCGCAGCCGCACGATCGGCACGACCAGCGTGCCGAGCGCGACGACGTAGGCGACGCCGCCGAGCGTGCTCGAGGCCGCGGTGCGGTAGTGCAGGCCGAAGGCGGCGAGGCCGGTGACCACGACCTCCCCCGGCAGGAACCACGGCGTGAAGAGCCCCGTGATCCCGAGCCCGAGCAGGAGGGGATCGGCCCAGCGCTCGACCCGGCGGCTCGAGTCGTCCAGCACCGCGGCGGAGTAGCGGACCCACGCCCAGCTGTGCAGCGACAGCAGCGCGAACTGCACGCGGGAGGCGTACCAGACGGCGCGGTCGGAGAGCACCGGCGCGGTGGTGGGGAGATCGAGCAGCGCGTAGAGCGCGTACGCGATCGCCGCCACCGAGAAGTGGCGCAGGTCCTTCCAGCCGGGGGCCCGCGCGAGCTGGCGGCTGAGCAGCGCCACGTAGCAGGCGACCCCGAACGGAGAAGAAGCGTGAGGCAGGCGGCGAGCGTCATCGGTCGGGGGAGGGGAGCGCGTCGGACGCCCGTCCCCCCGAGCGCAGTCAATCAGGCGAGGACGCCGATTTCCACCCGCGTTCGCCGGGTGGGAGGGGTGCACACCCGGCTGTCCCGAGACCCCGGGACGCCGCGCGGGCGCGCGATCAGGGGCCGGCGTTGAAGCGGAGCGTGGCGAGCTCGTCGAGCGCCCTCTGCTCGCGCTTCTCGGCCGCGTCGAGGAGCTCCGTGCGCTTCTTGTCCTGCGCCCGGCGGATCACCTCCGCGCTCCGGTACGCGGTCCCGTAGCCGACGCGCGCGACCTGCTCGGTGCGGACGGCCTGGGCGAGCTCGCGCTCGGCGGTGCGGATCGCCTGGAGGGCGCGGACGTGGGCGCCCTCCTCGACCGCCCACAGGTCGACCGACCCGCGGCTGCGGCCGTCGCGCTTCGCTTCCTGGCGGAGCCCGGCGAGCCGCGCCGAGGCGCGCCCCAGGCTCGACTGCGCGTGGGCGAGGTTCTCGAGCGCCACGTCTTCCGTGCGCTCGCGGAGCTGGACCAAACGGTCGAGTCGAGTCTTGGGCACCACGTTGGGCATTACGTCACGAGGCCCGGTTTCCGATAAGCCCACCCGCGCGCGACGCTGCGTTCTTCCGCGCGGCCGGTTCGGCCGGGCACCTCCTGCCCCTCCGCCAGAGCAACGAGGATGCCAGCCCGATCCGCCAGGGGTTCGACGCTGGCCCGGCCCTTGCTCATGCGTCCCCGCGAGGTGTGTGCATGGCAGACGGACTCTACGTGAGCATGTGCGGGGCGGTCGCGCGACAGGAGCAGCTCGACTCCGTCGCGGACAACCTCGCCAACGCCCAGACGCCCGGCTTCAAGGCCGCGCGCCCGGCCTTCGAGGCCTTCATGGCGCCCAGCGGGGCCCAGGACAAGCACTACCCCGCCGCCGTCGCCACCGGCTTCGACCTGCGCCCCGGCCCCACCGCCACCACCGGCAACCCCCTGGATCTCGTGCCCGAGGACGGCGCCTTCCTGACGCTCAGGACCCCGGCCGGCGCCACGGCGTACACGCGCGACGGCCGCTTGACGCTCGACGGGGCGCGGCGTCTCGTCTCTGACGGCCGCCTGGTGCTCGGGCGCGACGGCAACCCCATCACCCTCCCCCGATCGCGCGGCGCGCATCGACGCCCGGGGCACGGTGTGGGCGGACGACGCCGAGGTCGCACACCTCGCCCTCGCCCGCCTCGAGGGGACGGTCGACCGGGTCGGCCCCTCCATGCTCGCGCCCGGCCAGGGCGGCCGCGCGGTGCCGGTCGAGGCCGGCGTGCGCATCGGCGAGATCGAGCTCGGCAACTCCAACGCCCTCGAGGCGACCATCGCGCTCGTGAACGCGCAGCGCTCCTACGACGCCTCCATGCAGGCCATCCAGACGTACCGCCAGCTCGATCAGCGCGCCATCGAGGTGGCGCGCGTCCGCTGACGAAAGGACCCCATGCTCCGCTCGCTCTACACCGCCGCCACCGGGATGGAAGCCCAGCAGCTCAAGATGGACGTCATCTCGAACAACCTGGCGAACACCAACACCACCGCCTTCAAGCGGGTGCGCGCCGAGTTCGAGGACCTCCTCTCCGAGACGCTGCGCGGCGCCGAGGCGCCCGACCCCCGCGGCGGCACCTCGCCCACCCCCCTGCAGGTCGGCCTGGGCGTCCGCACCGGCTCGACGAGCCGCACCTTCTCGCTCGGCGACATCCAGAACACGAGCCAGCAGCTCGACCTCGCCATCCAGGGCGACGGCTTCTTCCGCGTCCAGAAGCCCGGTGGCGAGCTCGCCTACACCCGCGCCGGCAACTTCCGGATGGACTCGACCGGCCGGCTCGTGACCGCGAACGGCGAGGTCGTCGACCCCGACGTCAACATCCCGCTCGACACCACCGAGGTGCGCATCCGCAACGACGGCACGGTCCTCGCCCGCCTCTCCACGAAGGAGGAGTTCGAGGAGATCGGCCAGCTCGAGCTGTGCACCTTCGCGAACCCCGGCGGCCTGGAGGCGGTGGGCGGGAACCTCTACATGCGCACCGAGGCCTCCGGCGAGGCGATCCAGGTGCGGCCCGGCGAGCAGGGCACCGGCACGATCCTGCAGGGCGCGCTCGAGGGCGCGAACGTGAAGGCCGTGGAGGAGATGATCGACATGATCTCCACCCAGCGCGCCTACGAGCTCAACTCCAAGGTCATCCAGACCGCCGACCAGATGCTGCAGCGCCTCACCAACCTCCGGTAGCCACGTGATCGCCCTCTCCGCCCTCCCCGTCGTCGCCGCGCTCTGCGCCGCCCTCCCGGCCGCCCCCACGGCCGAGGCCGCCGTGGCCGCCGCGCTCGCGGTCCCCGGCGCGCGCGCCGAGGTGCGCGGCGTGTCGGGCGCGACCCCGCGCGGCTGCGTGCCCGCCGCGTGGAGCGCCGCGCGCGCCGTGGGCGCCTCGGGCCAGGTGCCGCTCGGCTTCGACGGCCGCGACGCCGTGGGCGCGCGCTGCACGGGCGTGGCGTGGGCCGACGTCCGGGTCTCCGCGGCCGGGCTGCGCGCGACCCGCGACCTCCGCGCCGGCGAGCCGCTCGCCGGGGCCACCGTCGCCGCCGAGGTCGTCCTCGAGGCCGGCCGCCGACCCCTCCCGGCGCTCCCCGCCGGCGCCACCGCGGCCCGCCCGCTCCGCGCCGGCGACGTGCTCGACGAGGCCGACCTGCGCGTCGGCCCGGGCCCCGGCGACCCGGTCACCGTGGCGGTCCGCGCCGGCGGGGTCGAGCTCACCGTCACCGGCAAGGCGCTCGCCTGCGCCCGCGGCAAGGCCTGCGCGCTCCTCCCCGGCGGCCGCCGCGTCGAGGGCCGCTGGGACGGCGCCCGCATCGCCCTGGAGGCCCCATGACGCGCCCGCTCACCCTCGCGCTCGCCGCGCTCGCCCTCGCCGCCTGCGGCGGCGTGGAGCACGTCGGCAAGTACGTGCCGAAGCAGCGCGAGTACGCCGTGCCGAACGCGGCCGAGACCGAGCAGGCCTCGACGCCCGGCTCGCTCTGGCGCGACGGCCGGAACACCTCGCTGCTCTTCACCGACGCGCGCGCCCTGCGCGAGAACGACCTCGTGGTCGTGAAGGTCGAGGAGATCGCCGACGCGAAGCGCTCGAGCGACACCGACCTGTCTCGCTCGAGCTCGACCGCCGCGGCGGTGTCCG
Organism: Anaeromyxobacteraceae bacterium; assembly: GCA_047602405.1. Lineage (GTDB taxonomy): Bacteria > Myxococcota > Myxococcia > Myxococcales > Anaeromyxobacteraceae > Anaeromyxobacter. The sequence continues at coordinate 1,372,804 of JASGHJ010000002.1, read as the reverse complement.
CCTTCCTGAACGCGGCCTCGGCGATCCCGGCGGTCAAGCTCGACGCCTCGACGGAGACCGCGCTCAAGGCGCTCGGCTCGACCGCCCGCACCGAGAAGCTCACCGCCACGGTGCCCTCCCTCGTCCGGAAGGTCCTGCCGAACGGCAACCTCTTCATCGAGGGGCACCGGGTGGTCCTCGTGAACAGCGAGGAGCAGCACTTCTACATCTCCGGCCTCGTGCGCCCCATCGACATCGACGGGGACAACCAGGTCTCCTCCACCAAGGTGGCCGACGCCGAGATCGAGTTCACCGGCCGCGGCATCCTCACCGACAACGGCCGCCAGGGCTTCGCGCAGCGGTTCTGGTCCTGGATCTGGCCGTTCTAGGCGCCCACCATGCCCGCCCTCGTCCGCGTCCTCGCCGTCCTCGCCGCCGCCACCGCGCTCGCGGCCGCCCGCCCCGCCCGCGCCGCCCGCGTGAAGGAGCTCGCCGACGTGGTGGGCGTGCGCGACAACGCGCTCTACGGCTACGGGCTCGTGGTCGGCCTCGCCGGCTCCGGCGACACCGAGCGCGTGCTCTTCACCTCGCAGTCGGTGGCGGGCATGCTCGGGCGCCTCGGCATCCGCATCGACCCGAAGGACGTGCGCTCCCGCAACGTGGCCGCGGTGATGGTCACCGCGACGCTCCCGCCCTTCGCCCGGCCCGGCGCGAAGCTCGACGTCACGGTCGCCTCCATGGGCAACGCGCGCTCGCTGCAGGGCGGCGTGCTCCTCGTCACCCCGCTCACCGGCGGCGACGGCAAGGTCTACGCGGTCGGGCAGGGCGCGGTGCAGGTCGGCGGCTTCGAGGCCGGCACCTCCGGGGCCTCGGTCCGGAAGAACACCCCCACCTCCGGCCGCGTGCCGGGCGGCGCCAACGTGGAGCGCGCCGTCGAGGGCGCCCTCGCCGGCGGTTCGCTCGTCCTCTCGCTGCACCGCTCCGACCTGACCACCGCGAGCCGCATGGCCGCGGCGCTCAACGGCAAGCTCGGCGCCGGCACCGCCAAGGCGACCGACCCGGCCGGCGTCACCCTCACCGTGCCGGACGCCCGCAAGGACGACCTCGTGGGCTTCCTCGCCGAGGTGGAGGGCGTCGAGGTCGACGCCGACCACCGCGCGCGGGTGGTCGTCTCCGAGCGCACCGGCACGGTCGTGGCCGGCGACGGCGTGAAGCTCCGCCCGGTCGCGATCGCCCACGGTGGCCTCTCGGTCCGCGTCCAGAAGACCCCGGTGATCTCGCAGCCGAACCCCTTCGGCCAGGGCACGACCACCCGGGCCTCCCGCGACAGCGCCGGCGCCGACGAGGCGGCCGGGAACGCGGTCGCGCTGCCGGCCACCGCCACGGTCGAGGACCTCGCGAAGGCCCTCAACCTGCTCGGCGCGACGCCGCGCGACCTCATCGCCATCCTGCAGGCCGTGAAGGCCGCCGGCGCGCTCGACGCCGACATCGAGGTGCTCGAGTGAGGCTCCCGGGCGCCACCGCGGGCGGGACGGACCCCAGGCTGCGCGACGCCGCGCGCCAGCTCGAGTCGATGCTGCTCCGGCAGGTCATCGAGACGAGCGGCGTGTTCGACGGCGGCGAGGGCGCCGGCAAGTCGGTGCGCGCCGGCATGTTCGCCGAGGCGCTCGCCGACGCGGTCGCCCAGGCCGGCGGCCTCGGCCTCGCCGACCAGGTGACCCGGTCGCTGTCCGGCGGCGCGGCCGCCCCCGGGCCCCTCCCCGGCCCCGCCCGCGCGCTCGCGCCCGCCGTGGCCCCGCCGGCCTCCGGCGCCGCGCTGGCCGCGCTCTCCGGCCCCCCCGTCCAGGGAGCCATCACGAGCCGCTTCGGGGCCCGGATCGACCCCCTCACCGCCGAGCCTGCGGACCACCACGGCGTGGACCTCGGCGCGCCCGAGGGTGCGCCCATTCGCACACCTGGCGCCGGTCTGGTCCTGCGCGCCGGCCCCCGGGGCGGCTACGGCAACGCCGTCGAGATCGACCACGGGAACGGCGTGGTCACGCTCTACGGCCACGCGGCACAAGTTCTGGTGACTCCAGGAGAAAAGGTGGAAGCGGGCCAGGAAATCGCGACGGTCGGTTCGACCGGGCGCTCCACCGGTCCGCACCTGCACTTCGAGGTTCGGGTGGGTGGCCGACCCGTGGATCCGGCCCGTGTCCTTAAGACTTACGCGGCCCGTGCCGAAGCGGTTGCAGGGACCGGACCCTGACCGAAGGAGGTCGCCATGAAGGTCAAGGACACGAGTGAGGTCCGGCGCGTAGACGCGAACCGGTCGCCGGACACGAAGAAGACGGAGCAGGGCCCGCGGATGGCGGACAAGGTCTCGACAGAGGCCACCGCCCAGGTGAGCGCGGCGGCGGATGCCGCCCGCTCGGCCGCGAGCTCCAACCGTGCCGTTCGCCTCGAGAGCATCGAGGCCGCCATCCGCTCGGGCACGTTCAAGCCCGACGCGGCCCGCATCGCCCAGCGCATCCTGGACGAGGCGGAGGTCACCGCGCAGCTCCAGGCGATGCTGGGGAAGTAGCGGCGGGCACCGACCCGCCGACGGAGGAGATCATGCTCGACGAAGCGCTGCGCACCGCCGAACGGCTCCGGTCGACCCTCGAGGCCGAGGTGGAGCGGGCGCGCACCGAGCGTGAGATCCTCCGGACCCTGGACGCCGACCAGCTGTTCGCGGGGGCGTCCGCCCGTGCATCGTTCAACGCCGAGGTGGCCGCGCTCGAGGCGCGGCTCGCCTCTGCCCTCGCCCGCGCCGCCGCGGAGCTCGGGCTCTCGGAAGTCACGATGAGCCGGCTGAAGCTCCAGGTGCCCGAGGAGGCCGAGGCCCTCGCGGCCTGCCTCTCGGACGTGCGCGCGCTCGCGGGGGCGCTGGCCGAGCTCGACCGACTGAACCTGATGCTGGCGGGGAGAGCCCTCGCCTGCGTTCAGGGCTACCTGACCGCCCTCGCCCCGGCGCCCACGGCGTACGACCGGCGAGGGGGGCGCGCCACGACGGCGCGCGCGGTGGCAGCGGTCTCGAGCAAGGCCTGACATGAGCGACCTCATCTCGATCCTCACCTCCGGAGCGTCCGCGCTCGCCGCCCAGCAGCAGGCGGCGGCCACGGCGTCCCACAACCTCCAGAACGCCAACACGCCCGGCTACGCGCGCCAGCGCGTCGAGCTGCAGGCGGTCCTGCCCGCGGAGCGGGTCAGCGGCGGCTACATCGGCCGGGGCGTCTCGGTGCAGACCATCACCCAGGCCCGCGACCGGTTCCTCGAGGCGCAGCTGCCCGCGCAGCTCGGGCTCTCGGCGGGCGCGTCGGCGAAGGCCTCGGTGCTCGACGGCGTGTCGGCGCTCGACCCCGACACCAACGGCATCGCCTCGGCGCTCTCCGGCTTCTACACGGCGCTCCGCGCGCTCAGCCAGAACCCGGCCGACGCCTCGCTCCGCTCCGCGGCGGTGGCCTCGGCCCGGACCCTCGCGACCGCGTTCAACGCGACCCGCGCGTCCCTCGAGGAGGCCCGCTCCGGCGTCGACGCGAAGCTCAAGGGCGACGTCGACGAGGTGAACGACCTCACGAAGCAGGTCGCCCTCTACAACCGGGACATCCGCGCCGCGCGGGCCGGCGGCGCCGGAGAGCCGAACGACCTCCTCGACGCCCGCCAGAAGGCGGTGGATCGCCTCGCGGAGCTCACCGGCGCGACGCCGGTGGCGACGAGCGAGGGCGACCTCTCGCTCTTCATGCCCGGCGGCACCGCGCTCGTCACCGGCATCACCGCCGGCACGCTGTCGGTGATCGCCGACCCCGCGAACGGCGGGCACCTCGCGCTCCGGTTCGCCCAGCCCGGGCAGGCCGCCCTGCCCGTCTCCACGGCCGGCGGCGAGCTCGGCGGGCTGCTCGAGGCGCGGGACACGACCCTCGGCACCTCGGTGAACGATCTCGACACCCTGGCCTGGGACTTCGCGGCCACCGTGAACGCGGCCCACGCCGCCGGGTACGGGCTCGACGGGGGCACCGGCCGGGCGCTCCTCGACGCGGGGCTCACCCCGGCGGGCGCCGCCGGCGCGCTCCGGGTGAACGCCGCCATCGTCGCCGACCCCTCGCTCCTCGCCACCGCCTCGAGCGCGGCCGGCCTCCCCGGCAACGCCGGCGCGCTCCAGCAGCTCATCGCCAGCGAGGGCCTCGCCCTCCCGGGCGGCCGCACCGCGGCCCAGTCCGTCGCGAAGCTCACGAGCGACTTCGGCGCCGCCTCGCGCGGCGCGGAGGCGGCCGCCACCCTCCACGCCTCGCTCGCCGACCACCTCCAGACGATGCGCGAGTCGGTGAGCGGCGTCTCGGTGGACGAGGAGCTCATCAACCTCCAGAAGGCGCAGCGCGGGTACGAGGCGATCGCGAAGGTCATCCAGACCTCCTCCGATCTCTTCGACACCCTGCTGCAGCTCAAGTGAGGAGCCCGACATGCGCGTGACCGACCGCATGATCTTCGACCGGGCCACCCGCGACGGCGGGCGCGCCAGCGCCGCCGCCGAGAAGGCCATCGGCGTCGCCTCCACCGGCGTCCGCGTCTCCCGCGCCAAGGACGACCCCGGCGCCGCCGGCCTCGCGGTCCTCGACCGCGCGAAGGCCGAGCGGCTCGACGCCATCGCCACCACCGCCGCCCGGGCCTCCGACGAGATCTCCGCCGCCGACCAGGCGCTCGGCACGGTGGGGACCGCCCTCATCCGCGCGAAGGAGCTCGCGGTCCAGCTCTCGTCCGGCACCTACGGCGCCGCGGACCGCGCGGCGGCCGTCTCCGAGGTCCAGGGGCTGCTGAAGGACGCCCTCGGCGCCCTCAACACCGAGGTCGGCGGGCGCTACGTGTTCGGCGGCGACCAGACCGACGCGGCCCCCTTCGACGCCGCCGGGAACTACCTCGGCGACGCGGGCGTGAAGCAGATCGAGATCGCGCCCGGCGTGACCGCCGCCGCGAGCGTCCGGGCCGACGTGGCCGTGAAGGGCGCCGGCGGCGGGGTGGACGTCCTGACCGTGCTCTCCGGCTTCGCGACGGCCCTCGGGGCGAACGACGTCGCGGGCGTCAGGGGCGCGCTCGACACGCTCACCACCGGCATCGCCCAGGTGGCGCGCGCCCGGACCGAGACCGGCAACGTGATGAACACGCTCGACGCGGCGGTGGCGGCCTCGCAGGCCGGCCGGGACGAGGCCACGAAGGCCGCCTCCCACCTCACCGACGCCGACGCCGTGGCCGCCGCGAGCGAGCTCGCGCGGGCGGAGCGCGCCCTCGAGGCGTCGCTCACCGCCACCGCGCAGGGCTTCCAGTTCTCGCTCCTGAAGAAGCTGGGGTGAGCCGGTGGTCTTCCAGACGCTCAACCCGTCCGGGAGGCCCCTCGAGGACCGGGCCGCGCTCCGCCGCGCGCTCACGGCCGTGCTGCGCCGCCGCGGGCACTGGCTGAAGGAGAGCTTCCCGGACGCCCGCACCCTTCGGGCCGCCCGCCTCCTGCCCATCGCGCTGCACGCGAGCTTCGAGCGCGGGCGGCTCCGCGCGGACGCGCCGGGCGTGGCCGGGATGCGCTGGCGCCGGAGCTGGCCGGCGCTCGCGCGGTCCTTCGATCTGCCGCCGCCGTTCCGGGCCCAGCGCGGCGCCCCGCTCGTCGAGGCGGTGCTGGCGGCGCCGGTCGGCGACGTGCTCGAGCTGCTCGTGCTCGTCATGCCGGGGACGCGGCTCTCCGACGTCAACGCGGTCGCGGAGCGCGCGCACGCGACGATGGCGGCGGTGGGCGCGCCGGAGCCGCGGGTCGAGGTGCGGGTGCTCGACGCCGCCCGCCTCGGCCGCGACGCCGAGGTCTTCCACCGGCTGGCCCTCTGCGGCACGCTCCTCGCGGGAGGCTTCTCGGTCGCCACCTGGGCCGCGATCGAGGCGGCCGCCCGCGTCGCCGTGGACCCCGCGGTCATCGCCTCGCTCGCGACCACCATCCCCGCGCCGCTCGCCGCGCTCGCGCTCACCCTCATCTCCTCCGGCCCCACCTCCGGCCCGCTCTCGGCCGCGGCGCGGCTCCTCCGGCGGGGCGTGCCGGCCCGCCGGCTCGCGGATCCCTCGGTGCTCGCCGCCTCCTGGGCGGCCGAGGTCGTGCCCCGGCACCGGGAGGCGCTCGAGCGCGCGGTCGAGCTCGCCCACCCGGACGACGCCCGGCCCCGCGACCCCTTCACCCCGCCCGGCGGGGACGCCGCGGAGGTGCTGGCCCTCGCCCGCGAGCTGTCGATGGCGGCGGCCGCGGTGATCCGGCGCACCCACTCCACCGGCCTCGGGCCGAACGCGCGCGACGCGTGGCGGGAGGCCATCGGCGCGGAGATCCCCCGGGCGCTCCTGCCCGCCCTGCGCGCGCGGCTCCTCGCGGCGGGCTCGCTCGCCACCACCCTCGAGCGCCGCGGCGCCTTCCACGAGGTCCGCCTGGGCTCCGGGGTGGTGCTCGGCCGCGGCGCGACGCCGGTGCAGGCCCGCGTCCGCGCGCTCACCGTGCTCGCCCAGGCCGTCCCGGAGCCGATGGTCGAGTTCACCGAGCCCCCCTGGCGCGCGCTCGTCGCGCGGCTCGCGCAGCGGCGCGAGCGCGGCACGCTCCTGCTCGTCGTGGAGCCCGCGGTCCCGTCCGGGCCCCCGTTCGATCCCCTGAACCGCGGCCCCGCGCGCCTCCTCGGCTTCCCGGGCGCGCTCGCCGTGACCCTCGCGCCGGGCCGCCGCCCCTCGGCCCGCGTCCTCACCGCGGACCAGGCGGTGGACCGGCTCGTCCGCGAGGCGCTCCACGGCGGGGCGGTCGAGGTGGTCCCCGCCCGCAGCGAGGCGCACCCGGTCGCCGCGCGGCTCGCCCAGCTCGCGGCGCTCGCGCGGGAAGGCGCGGAGCCGCGCGCGGTGCCGGTGGCCCTCGAGGCCGGCGGCCGCGTGCTCGTGCCCCGCGGCCGCACGGTCCGGCGCTACGCGCTCGATCCCTTCACGGTCCGGCCGCGCGCCTTCCTGCCCGACCCCGACGCCCCCGACCTCGCGCTCGCCCCCGGCGAGCGGCGGCCGTTCTCGCTCGCGGGCCCCAGCGTCATCGAGTGCCGCGCCCAGCTCGTCGACGAGCTCCGCGCGGCGGTGCTCTACGCCGACGCGCACCGCGGCGTGCTGCGCGAGCTCGTCTTCGTCGAGGAGCTCGAGGAGCACCTGCGCGAGTCGCGGGCCGTGCTCCAGCAGGCGGATCCCAACACCGTGCTCGCGGTGCGCCTCTCCGAGGACGTCGAGCCCGCCGTGCGGCGGCTCGCGCGCGGTGCGCAGCCGGTGGCGGTGGCGGTCCGGGGCCGGCTCCCCCACGACCTGGAGGTGGAGGTGGGCGGGGAGCGGTACGGCGGCCACTCCTTCCTCCGCTGGCGCCACGCCGCCGCGGCGCTGGTGGACCGCTGGCCCAAGGGGGAGAGGCCCGCCTCGCCGTCAACGCCGTGACGGTCTCGGCCGGTGGTCAGCGGGCCGTCGGGCTCCTCGTCCTCTACGCGCGCTCGGTCGCCCTGCGCCGGCTGCGGATCCACCTTTCTCGCGCGCTCCGCTCTTATCGGGCTCCCAGGTCGAGCCGAAAGGCAGGTTAGAGGGGCGACCTCAACCATCGCCCCCGACCTAGACCAAGGAGAAGTAAATGTCCCTGTCGATCCGTACCAACATCGCGTCCCTGAACGCGCAGCGGAACCTGAGCTCGACTCAGGGCACGCTGGACAGCTCCATGTCGCGCCTCTCGTCGGGCTACCGCATCACGAAGGCGGGCGACGACGCCGCCGGCCTCGGCATCTCGACGAAGCTCGAGTCGCAGATCCGCAGCTACGCGCAGGCGTCCCGCAACGCCAACGACGGCCTCTCGGTCATCCAGTCGACCGAGTCCGCGCTCAACGAGTCGGCCAACATCCTGACCCGCCTCCGCGAGCTCGCGATGCAGTCCGCCTCGGACGGCATCGGCAACACCGAGCGCGGCTACGTCCAGCAGGAGGCCACCTCGCTCGTCGACGAGCTCGAGCGCATCGCCCAGGTCACCGAGTACAACGGCACGAAGCTCCTCACCGGCGGCCAGACCCTGGACTTCCAGGTCGGCATCGCGAACTCGACGAACGACAAGATCACGTTCACGTCCGTGAACGCGACCACCGCGACCGGCACCGGCCTCGGCGTGACCGGCCTCTCGCTCGCCTCCAAGGCCTCGGCCCAGGGCGCGCTGCAGACCATCGACGCCGCGCTCGCGTCCGTGTCGAACGCGCGCTCGACGCTCGGCGCCGCCGGCAACCGGCTCGAGAGCTCGATCCGGAACATCCAGGCGTTCGCGGAGTCGCTGTCCGCCGCGAACTCCCGCATCAAGGACGTCGACATCGCGGAGGAGACGAGCCGCATGTCGCGCGCCCAGATCCTCGCCCAGTCCGGCGTGTCCGTGCTGGCGCAGGCCAACCAGCAGCCGCAGCTCGCCCTGAAGCTCCTCGGGTAAGCGTGGCGTGAATCACCTCCGCCGTCCCCCGGCATCTCGCCGGGGGACGGACGGAGCCGAAGGGAGAGAGAGAGATGGCAGGCACGTTCTCGGTCAGCGGGCTCGCGTCCGGCATGGACACGGCGTCCATCGTCGACAAGCTCGTGCAGCTCGAGTCGCAGCCGCTCACCCACATCGCGACGCAGCAGAGCGGCCTCAAGACCCAGCTCTCCCTGATCGGCCAGATCATCTCGAAGCTCACCGCGCTGAAGACCGCCGCGGAGGACCTCGACACGAACGGGGTCCTGGCCGCGAAGTCCTCCTCCGAGAACACCGTCTTCACCGCGGCGCCGGGCTCCTCGACGGTGGCCGGCCGGTACGCGGTGCAGGTGCTCACCCTCGCCAAGGCCGCCAAGTTCCAGAGCGCCGCGTTCGCGAGCGCCGACACGGTCGCCGCCGGCACCTTCACCCTCACCGTCCCGGATCACGACCCCTACGCGGTGGTCATCCCCGACGGCACGAGCCTCGAGGACGCCGCCTTCCTCATCCGCCAGAGCGGCGCCCCGGTCTCCGCGGTCGTCCTCAACGACGGCACGAACCGCTACCTCTCCGTCACCGCCCGCGACACCGGCTACCCCACGACCGGCGTGGCCGCCGACGCGCTCGGGCTCACCTTCACCCCCACCGGCACCTCGACGAACAAGCTCCCCGCGCTCGCCCAGGTCCAGGCCGCGGTGAACGCGTCCGTGAAGGTCGACAACATCACCTTCGCGCGCCGGACCAACACCATCTCCGACGCCATCCCCGGCACCACCCTCACGCTCAAGAAGGAGGGCGGCGCCGCGGAGGACCTCGTCGTCTCGACCGACAACGAGGCGACGAAGGCCCGGCTCCAGAAGTTCGTGGACGCCTACAACGCCGTCACCACGATCGTCCAGAAGCAGCTCACGCCGGACAAGGACACCGACCGCACGAAGACCCTGGCGGGCGACAGCACCGTCCGCACCCTGCAGGCGAAGCTCCAGGCGCTGGTGGCCACCTCCGTCGGCTCGAGCGGCGACGTCCGCACGCTCGCCGACCTGGGGGTGAAGACCGGCAAGGACGGCCAGCTCAGCGTCGACTCGACCGTCCTCTCGAAGGCGCTCGAGCGCAACCCCGCGGCGGTGAACGCCCTGTTCTCGACGAAGGACACCGGGCTCGCCGACGTCGTCGGCGCGCTCGTGACCGCGCAGACGCGGACGGGCGACGGCCTCCTCGTCAACCGCCAGACCGGGATCAACAGGACCATCACCTCCCTCGACGAGCAGGCGGCGCGGATCCAGCTGCACATCAACAGCTTCCGCCTCACCCTCGAGAAGCAGTTCGCGGCGATGGAGAACACCGTCTCGAACCTGAAGAGCATGGGCACCTTCCTCTCCTCGATGTCGTCGTCCTCCGGCAAGTGACCTCGCCCCCCGACGGCCCCGCAGGCGACCCGAGCCCCTCGCGCCTCGCCGCGCTGCTCCTCGAGACCGCCCTCGGCCACATCCGCGCGGGTGCGTCCGCGATGGAGGCGGGCCACCCCGCCGCCGCGGGCGCGTCGCTGCGCGAGGCGGCCCGGATCATCGTCGACCTGCACACGGCGCTCGACCGCGAGGGCTCGCCGGAGCTGTCGGCGGCGCTCGCCCCGATCTACCGCCGGGTCTGCCAGCGCCTGAACGACGCGGCCCTGCTGCACGACGCGGACGCCGCCCGGGAGGCGGAGCAGACCTTCGGGCCGATCGCCGCGGCGTTCCAGGCCGCGGCGGGTGCCCTCGACCTCCGCGAGGCCGTCGAGCGGAGGCGGCGGTCATGAGCGCCGCCGCCCTGGCCGAGGCCCTCACCGCCGCCGAGGCGGCGCTCCGCCGCGGGGACGCCGAGGCCGCCGCCACGGCCACCGCCGCCGGCGCCGCCGCCTGCCAGGCCCTCGCCGCCGCGGGCAGGCCGCCCTCCCCCGCCGCCCTCGAGGCGCTGCGCGCCGCGCACGCGCGCTGCGAGGCGCTCGCCCGGGCCGAGCTCGACCGGCTCGCCGGTGCCGTGAACCAGGCCGCCCGCTCGCGCAGGGCCTCCGACGCGTACCGCCGATGAAGGTGGGGGTCGCCCGGCAACTCCTGCCGGGCGCGGAGGTGGGTAACCCGGCAGTTCCGGCCCTCTGAAGAACCCGCGAGACCGTGACGAACAACATCACGAGAAGGGCGACCGAGAGCATCGCCCGAAACTAAAGGAAAAGCGCCATGTCCCTGTCGATCCGCACCAACATCGCTTCGCTGAACGCGCAGCGCAACCTCGGCAGCACCCAGTCCTCCCTCGACAGCTCGATGTCCCGGCTGTCGTCGGGCTACCGGATCACGAAGGCCGGCGACGACGCCGCCGGCCTCGGCATCTCGACGAAGCTCGAGGCGCAGATCCGCAGCTACACGCAGGCCGGCCGCAACGCCAACGACGGTCTCTCGGTCATCCAGTCGACCGAGGCCGCGCTCAGCGAGTCGGCCAACATCCTGACCCGCCTCCGCGAGCTCGCGATGCAGTCCGCCTCCGACGGCATCGGCAACACCGAGCGCGGCTACGTCCAGCAGGAGGCGACCGCGCTCGTCGACGAGCTCGAGCGCATCGCGCAGACCACCGAGTACAACGGCACGAAGCTCCTCACCTCGGCCGGCACGACCTTCGACTTCCAGGTCGGCATCGCGAACTCGGCGAACGACAAGATCAGCTTCACGTCGGTCAACGCGACGACGGCGACGGGCGGCGGCCTCGGCGTGACCGGCCTCTCCCTCGCCGGGAAGGCGACCGCCTCGGCCGCCCTGTCGACCATCGACGCCGCCCTCGCCGCCATCTCGAACGCCCGCGCCTCCCTGGGCGCCGCCGGCAACCGCCTCGAGAGCTCGAATCCGGAACATCCAGGCGTTCTCGGAGTCGCTGTCCGCCGCGAACTCCCGCATCAAGGACGTCGACATCGCGGAGGAGACGAGCCGCATGTCGCGCTCCCAGATCCTCGCCCAGTCCGGCGTGTCGATCCTCGCCCAGGCGAACCAGCAGCCGCAGCTCGCGCTCAAGCTCCTCGGCCAGTAACCGAGGTTGAGTGACCGGAAAGCCGCCCCGGGGCCTGACCGCCCCGGGGCGGCCTCCGAAAGCCGAGAAACGCAGTGCAGTCCGAGGGTCCAGCGCCTCCCGGTGACGGGCGGCGAGGGACCGAGCAAGTAGACGACCAGGTGGGATCATGAACCCGTTCGCCAGAAGGTACTCGCAGGCCGAGCGCGAGACCGCATCTCCGGAGCGCCTGATGGTGCTCCTCTTCCAGGCTGCGCTGCGCAACATCCGCAACGGCGCCACGTTCCTGGAGGACGGCAAGTCCGGAGAGGCGGGACGCGCCCTCGGAAAGGCCACGGACATCGTCGTCGAGCTCCACGCGACGCTCGACCGCTCCAGGGCCCCCGAGCTGTGTGACCAGCTCGCCGAGGTGTACCGCTTCGTGTGCTTCCGCCTCAACACCGCGGTGCTCTCCCGTGACGTTCGGGCCGCACGCGATGCGGAGCGGGCCTTCGCACCCATCGCCGACGCATTCGAGAAGGCGGTGACCTCGCTCGCAGGCGCGGCGCGTTGATCGATCTCACCGGGTGGTCGGCGGGGCGGTCCGAGAGGGCCGCCCCGCTGTTTCTTTTTCCGCCGTGGCCGCCCGCCCGCTACGGCGGCGGGAAAAGCCAGCGCACCGCGTCGGGGAACCGGGCGGACCAGGCCGCCTCGTTGTGCGAGGCCCCCGGCGCCTCGACCGCCGTGGAATCGTCCCCGAGCACGAAGCCCTTCGCCACGAGCGCGTCCCGGAGGTCCCGCAGGTCTCCGATGCACGCGCTGCACTCGGCGGCGCCCATGTCGGTCCAGAGCCGCGCCCCCGCCGGCTTCGTCCCCGCGTTCACGTAGGCGAGGAGCTCCCGCCCGTCCCACCAGAATCGAGGACGACATCGCCATGCCCCGGCCGAAGACGTCGGGGCGCGCGAGGAGCCCGTACACCGTGAACAGCCCGCCGAGCGAGGACCCGCCGAGGCCGCGCGCCGCCGGCGCCGTCACCGTCCGGTAGGTCGCGTCCACCCACGGCACGAGCACGTCGGCGATGGCGGTGAGGTGCGCGCCGGCGCCGCCGCCCTCCGGGTAGTCCGGGTCCGGCCAGGGCGTGTACTCGGCGATGCGCTTCCCCCCGCCGTTCTCGACCGCGACGACGACGAGGGGAACCACCTCGCCGGCCGGGATGAGCGCCTCGAGCGCCTCGTCGACCCGCCACTCGCCCGCGAAGGAGGTCCGGGCGTCGAAGACGTTCTGCCCGTCGAGCAGGTAGAGCACGGGGTAGCGGGCGGTCGACGTCGCGTAGCCCGGCGGGAGGTAGACCCAGACCTGGCGCCCGCCCAGGAAGCCCGGCACGGCGAGGGTCGTGACGTCGCCCACCACCGGCGGCTGGTCCGCCCACCCGCCCACCGCGACGTCGAGCGTCGTGTCGCTGACGATCTCGAAGGTCCGGTTCTGGACCTCCTCGAAGCGCCCGCCCTTCTCGACGGTGGCCCAGCTGCCGCGGGTGACCTTGAACGCGATGGACGTGCCCTTCGCGAACCGGAGGCTGAGCTCGTGGGTGCCCGGCGACACCTCGGCGAGCGCGTAGCCCGGCGCGGCGGGATCCCACCCGTTGAAGTCGCCGGCGAGGGTGAGCGTCGCGCCGGCCGGGGTGGCCGGCGGCGCGTGCACGCGGAAGAGCACGGCGAGCTTGCCGTCGCCGCCGGGCTTCGCGTCGCCGCCGCCGCAGGCGGCGAGGGCGGCGAGGGCGACGAGCGCGGCGGGCGCGAAGGGACGGGCCATGGGGCGCCTCCGGGACGGGGGACGCCCGGGGAGTACGTCCGGCGGCGGCCCGGGTCAAGCGCCGAGCGCGGCCTCGAGGGCGGCCTGCCGGGCCCGCCGGTGCACGCAGTCGAACCCGATCCCGCTCCGCCGCGCCGCCTCGGCGAGGAACGCGCGCGCCTCCGCCGCAGCGCCCAGCGCGTGGGCCGCGGCGGCCGCGACGATCCAGCCGTCCGGCGCCTCGCCGAGCGCCGCCTCCACCGTCTCGAGCGCCTTCGCCGGCTGGCCGAGCTCGAGGAGCGCCTCCGCCGCCCCGGCGCGCGCCGCGGCGCTCCCCGGCTCCGCCCGGAGCGCCTCCGCGAAGGCCGCGAGCGCGTCCCGCGGCCGCCCCGCGAGGAGCAGGACCGCGCCGAGGCGGCCCCCGGTGCCGGCCTCGGAGGCGGCGAGGAGGACCTCGAACGCAGCGCCCGCCCGCAGCCGCGCGAGGGCCGCGCGGAGGGCGGCCTCGGCCCGCCCGAGCAACGCCGCGCGCTCGGGCGAGCGCGGGCGCGCGGCGACGGCCTCGATTCTCGAGCGCGAAGCCGCGGAGGTGGTCGAGGTCGGGGTGGGGGCCGGTCCGCGCCTCGGCCCGGTCCGCCGCCTCGCGGGCCGCCGCGGGGTCCGGGCGGCGCAGGGCGAGGAGCCCGCGCGCGATCGCGAGCCGGGAGAGGTCCCGGTGGGCCGGCTGCCGCGGCAGGAGGCTCCAGCCCTCCTCCGTCACCCCCCAGGCCTCCTCCGGCCGGCCGGCCGCGAGGAGCTCGAGGGCGAGGTAGCCCCGCGGCGTCACGTCGTCCGGCTCGGCCGCGCAGCGTCGCCGGAGGAGCTGCACGTTCCGCTCGCGCTTGCCGCGCCCCTGGACGAGGCCGGGCGCGTAGCCGAGGTGCAGGACGTCCACCGGGACCTCGGCGCGCCGGTCGCCACGGGCGAAGAGCCACTCCGCGAGGCTCTCGTGGATCGCGCCGCGCCAGGTCGGCTCCCCGGCGTTCCTCACGAGCCGGGGCAGGAGCGCCGGGGGGCCCTGCCGCGCGAGGCCGGAGAGGATCTCCGCCGGCGCGGCGTCCTCGCGCGAGGCGTTGTGGAGCCGCACCATGCCGAGGTCGAGGTCGCGCCGGGCCATCGCCGCGGCGAGGGCCGGGCCCGCGCCGGGCGCGAGCCGCTCGTCCGCGTCGAGGACGAGCAGCCACTCCCCCGAGGCGGCCCGGGCGGCGAGGTTGCGGGGCGCGGCGAAGTCGTCGTCCCAGGGGCGCTCGAGCACCCTCGCCCCCGCGGCGCGGGCGAGCTCCCGGGTGCGGTCGGAGGAGCCCGTGTCGACGAGCACCACCTCGTCGGCCACGCCGGCGACCGACGCGAGGCAGCCGGGGAGCAGGCGCTCCTCGTCCCTCGCGATCAGGCAGAGCGTCAGGCGCGCCATCCCGGCCTTCCCGGGAGCAAGCGGGGTGCCGGGGAGCAGCCCCGAGCCGCGTCGCGGGGTTGCGCGGGGCCGCGTCAGTTCGTTGACGCGCTCGCGCCCTCGCGCGGCTTCCCGAAGGCGGCCGTGGGCGCCGGGGCGGGCGCGAGGTGCCGCGTGAAGAACTCGAGCTCCGCCTCCTTGACGCGGCGGGAGGCGACCGGATCCGGGACCATGTGCGTGGCGCCGCCGACGGGCAGGAGCTCGAAGGGCCGCGCGGCGCGGAAGAGCGCGTCGGCGAGCTTGAGCGAGTTCGCGAACCAGACGTTGTCGTCGGCGGTGCCGTGGATGAGGAGCAGCGGCCGGGAGAGCCTCGGCGCCATCGGCAGGAGCGACGCCGCGTCGTAGGCCGCCCGGTCGGCGTCCGGCAGGCCCATGTAACGCTCGGTGTAGAAGGTGTCGTAGTCGCGCCAGTCGGTGACCGGCGCGCCCGCCACCGCGGCCGTGAAGACGTCCGGCCGCTCCAGCACGGCGCGGGCGGCGGTGTAGCCGCCGAACGACCAGCCAAAGATCCCGACCCGGGAGAGGTCGAGCAGGCCCGGGTGGGCCGCCGCGACGCCGCGCAGGCCGGCGATTCTGATCGTCCAGGATGGAGCGCCCGAACCCCCGGATCGCGCGCTCGAACGCGCGCCCGCGGCGCCCGGTGCCCCGCCCGTCGACGCGCACGACCGCGAACCCGTGGTCGGCGAACCACTGCGCGAGGTGCATCGGCGCGTGGACCGCCGAGGGACCGCTCGGGCCGCCGTACACGTCGACGAGGACCGGCAGCGGGCCGGGCCGCGGCACGCGGGGGAGGACGAGCGCGGTCCAGAGCCCCTGCCCGTCCGCGACCGCAGGGTCGCCCTTGCCCACGAGCAGGAGCTCCGACCGCCAGGGGAACGCCGGCTCCTCGGCCACCGAGGGGAGGTCGGCGAGCTTCTTCCCGTCGAGGGCGACGATCGCGGCGCGCGAGAGCTCCTGCGAGGTCGTGCGCGTCACCGCGAGCACGCCGCCGCGCTCCGAGAGCTTCGCGGTGCGGCTCGCCGGTTCGTCGCCGAGGGGCACCAGGAACGGCTCGCCGGCGGCGCGGACCGCCATGACGACGGAGCGGGTGGGCTCCGGCGACGCCGTGAACGCGAGCACGTCCGCGTCGCGGTCGTGGCCGGCGAGGCGGTCGAAGCCGGCGGACGGCGGCACGACGCTCCGCACGAGCGCGCCGTCGGCCGCGCGCAGCTCGACCTCCTCGCCCCCGTTCCGGTCGGTGTGCCAGTAGAAGGCGCCGTCGCGGCGGAAGGCGGGGAAGTCCTGGTCGAGGACGAGCCAGTCCTCGTCGCGCTCCTCGAGGAGGAGCGACGTCGCGCCGGTCACCGGGTCGGCGGAGAGGAGCTGCTCGACGCGCTGCCGCCGGTCCATGACGAGGAGCGCGAGGGGGCCGCCCGCCTGCCACCGCACCGTCGTGAGGTACGGGAACCTGGCGTCGTCCCACCGCACCCAGGTCGGCGAGCCGCCCGCCACCTTCACCACGCCGAGCCGGACGCGCGCGTTCGGGCGGCCCGCGGCGGGGTACGCGAGCGCCTGGCACGGCCGCTCCGGGTGGGCCGGGTCGCAGAGCGTCCAGGTGTCGACCGGCGCCTCGTCGACCTCCTCGAACGCGATCCGCCTCGAGTCGGGCGACCACCAGTAGCCCTCGTACCGGTGCATCTCCTCCTGCGCGACGAACTCGGGGAGGCCGTTCGAGACCTTCGGGCCCACCGCGCGCGTCAGCCGCCGCTCCTTGCCGGTCGCGAGGTCGAGGACCCAGACGTCCCTCGACTTCACGTAGGCGAGCAGCTTCCCGTCGGGCGAGAAGCGCGGGTCGACCACGCCGTCGGCGAGCAGCGAGAGCGCGCCGGTCTTCCGGGCGAACCCGAAGACCTTGCCCGCCGAGACGATGCCGAGCCGCGCGCCGTCGGGCGACGGGAAGAAGCCGGTGATGCCGCGGCCGATGCTGCGGGTCCGCTCCATGCGGGCGGCCTCGGCGGCGGTGGGGTCCTTCACGCCCCCGAGCGCGTCCGGCGTCACGAGCTCCTTCACCGCGCCGGTCGCGAGCTCCACCTCGAACAGCGTCGCCACGCGCGAGCGGGGGCCCGAGCGGAGGAACCACGCCGTCTTGCCGTCCGGCGCGAGCTGGACCGCGTACGGGCGGCCGGCGCGGAAGCCGTACGTCGCGGCGAGCTGGGCGTTGTAGGGATCGGCGTTCGGCGGGGCGTCCGCCGCGAGCGCGGCGGAGAGGACGAGGGCGGCGAGCATGGTCCGCCGTTCTAACCCGGCGCCCTCGCCGCCGACACCCGGTGGGTGCCGAGACCCGGTCGCGCCGCGAAATGATGGCTCCGGAAGGGGCCCCCTTTCGCAAACGTTGCGCCCTCCCCGGCTTGATCTGGCCCAAGGCGCAACCCCTGCACCCGATCAAGGGGAAACCCTCGTCTTTTCGCGGGCGTGGCTCATGCAAACTGCACGCGATCAATACGCGCCTTGCTCTGAAGGAGCCCGACCTTGCTCTCGAACGCACCCGTCACCGACTGCAACGCCTGCTCGATGGGCATCGCCTCCCAGGGCGGGCGCTGCCGCCTCACGCCCACCACCCGGGAGGCGGGGTCGACGATCTGCGCCCAGGGCGAGCGTCCCCGCACCGTCTACTTCGTGAAGGAGGGCTTCGTCTCGCTCTCGTCCGTGAGCCCGAAGGGCTCGGAGCTCCTCCTGTCGCTCCGCGGACCGAGCTCGCTCCTGTGCACCGAGGCGATGCACGACGAGGCGTCGCCGTTCGAGGTCCGCGCGCTCTCGCGGGTGAAGATCTGCGGCATCGCCGGCGACGCGCTCTCGCAGTGGGTCGGGCCCGAGAAGAGCGCCGCGCGCGTCGTGCTCGACCTCCTCCTCACCGAGTCTCGCCAGCAGCGCGACGAGGTGAACTGGCGCCAGGGCGACTGCCTGTCCCGCGTGGCGCGGTTCGCCCTCGCGCACGCCCGGTTCCTGGCCGACCGGCCCAACGCGGTGCGCAAGCAGGTGGTGGCGCGCCTGCTCGGGATGCGGCCGGAGACCCTCTCGCGGTGCCTGACCCGCCTGGAGTCCGACGGGATGCTGGACGCGACCCGCGGGTTGAAGGTGCTGGACCCGAGGCGCCTCGCCGCACTCGCGATGGAAGACAACGCTGCATGATGCAGCGGTGAGTCGGGAAGAAAAGCCCGGCCCCACCGTGTTATAACGACGCCGCCCGGCCACTCGGGCCCTACGGAGAGTCAGAAAATGTTCGGTCTCAGGATGCCGGAGCTGCTGCTCATCTTCGCGATCATCGTGCTGCTGTTCGGCTCGAGCAAGCTGCCCCAGCTCGGCGCCGGCCTCGGCCAGGCGATCCGCGGCTTCAAGAAGTCCTTCAACGGCGACGACGAGCAGAAGCCCGCCGCCACGCCGCCCGCCCAGGCCTCCACGCCGGCGGCGTCGGACACCACGAAGAGCGCGTAGCACGCGGCCTTCTCGGCGAGCGGCCGGACGCGCGTCCCGCGCGGCCGGCCGTTCTGTTTTCGACCGTGGCGCCCGTGCGACCTCCGGTCGCAGCGACGCCGCGCCACGGCCACCCCCGGGCATCCTCCTTGTACGATCCAGCCACGCTGGAACTCGCTCGAGGGGGTCCCCATGAAGCGCATCCTCGTCGCGATCGACGGCTCCGACCCCGCCCAGAAGGCGGCGCGGATGGCCGCCGACATCGCGCTCAGGTTCGGGGCGAAGCTCACGCTCGTCCACGTCGTCCCGAAGCTCCTCCTGCCCCCGGACGTCTACGGCCTCACCATCGCGGAGGTCGAGAAGGAGCACCGCGCGTACGCCGACCGGCTGCTCGAGAAGGCGGTCTCGAGCCTCGACGAGTCCGGCCTCGAGATCTCCACCGCGGTGCTCTACGGCTCGCCGGCCGAGGCGATCGCCGAGGAGGGCGCGGCGAGCGACGTCGGCATGATCGTGGTCGGGAGCCGGGGCAACGGCGCGGTCGCGCGGATGTTCCTCGGCAGCACCTCCGACCGGCTCGTGCACATCAGCCCGCGGCCCGTGCTGGTGGTACATTGAGCCCGTGATCGCGGTCGAGGACTTCATGACGCGGGACCTCGTCACGGTGCGCGCCACCGACGACGTCGCGCTCGCGGAGTCGCTCCTGCGCCTCGGCGGCATCCGCCACCTCCCCGTCGTGCAGGAGGGGCGGCTCGTCGGGCTCGTCACCCACCGGGACCTGCTCCGGGCCGCGGCGGCGCCCTCCCCGAGGGAGCGGCCCGTCTGCGAGATCATGACCCGCGCGGTCGAGACGGTCCGGCCGGGTACCGGGCTCGCCCAGGCGGCCCAGCTCATGCTCGAGCGGAAGTTCGGGTGCCTTCCGGTCTGCGACGCCCGGGGCGGGCTCGTCGGCATCGTCACGGAGGCGGACTTCGTGCGCTTCGCCGCCGACGTCGTGCGGGACCTGGACCTGGTCGCCCAGGCCGTCCACGCGGACGGTGGGTCCGGCCCGGCCTCCTGACACCTTCGTGGCCGCCCCCTCCACGGGCCGCGGGGTCCCGAGGCGCTGGAATGCGCCCGGGTCCCGGGTTATCTAGCCCGGAGGATGCCCGAGACCGTGCTCGCGGAGCTGAAGCGGTACGTCCTCTTCGACACGGCCGACGAGGAGCGCCTCCGGGCGTTCCACCCGGTCGCCGCGCCGGAGTTCCAGCGCATGGCGGAGGTCTTCTACGACCGGATCCTCAACCACGAGGAGGCGAAGAAGGCCCTCGTCGGGGGCGAGAGCTCGGTCGGCCACCTCAAGGTCACGATGGTGGCCTGGCTGGACCGCCTCCTCCTCGGGCCGTGGGACGAGGACTACTGGAACGAGCGGTACAAGATCGGCCGGATCCACGTCCGCATCGGCCTCCCCCAGCACTACATGTTCGGGGCGATGAACGTGCACCGGGACGAGCTCGACCGGGTCGCGCGCGCCCACTTCCACGGCGACGCGCTCGACAAGCTCCGCTCCTCGGTCGGCAAGAATCCTCGACCTCGAGCTCGCCATCATGCTGCACACGTACCGCGACGACATGCTCGCCCAGCAGGCGCGGGTGGAGCGGCTCTCGACCTTCGGTCAGCTCGTGGGCTCGATCGGCCACGACCTGCGCAACCCGCTCGGCGTGATCGAGACCTCGCTCTACATCCTGAGGTCGAAGGGCGACGTCGACGAGCGCACCGCGAAGCACATCAACCGCATCGGCGAGCAGCTCGGGGTGGCGAACGGGATCATCACGAACCTGCTCGACATGATCCGGGACCGCCCGCTCGCGCGCGCCGACGTCCGGCTCGACGCCCTCGTGCGCGACGTGGTCGAGTCGGTGAAGCGCCCCCCGGAGGTCGCGCTCGAGCTCGAGCTCGCCGAGCTCCCGGTCCTGTCGGGCGACGCGGGGCAGCTGCGCCAGGTGCTCGTGAACCTCGTCGAGAACGCGGTGTACGCTGCGGGGGCGAAGGGCGTCGTCGGCGTGCGCGGGCGCCGGGCCGACGCCCAGATCGAGCTCGTGGTGGACGACACCGGGCCCGGCGTGGACCCGGCCACGCGGCGGCGGCTGTTCGAGCCCCTCATCACCACCAAGGCCAAGGGCATCGGGCTCGGGCTCGCGCTCGTGAAGCGGATCGTGGAGCGCCACGGCGGCACCATCACCTATGACGAACGGCCGGGGGGCGGGGCGCGGTTCACCATCCGCCTGCCGGCCTAGAGGGGGACGAGATGCGCCGGTACCTCATCGTGGACGACAACCGGGACTTCGCCGAGAACCTCGCGGAGATCCTGCGCGACCGCGGCGACGACGTGGTCGTGGCGGAGTCGGGGCCCGAGGCCATCGACCAGGCCCGCAAGCAGAAGTTCGACGCGCTCCTCACCGACATGCGCATGCCCGTCATGGGCGGCGCCGAGGTGGTGCACGAGATCCGGCGCATCGATCCCGGGGCGGCGGCGATGGTCATCACCGCCCACGTCTCGGACGAGGCGCTCGCGAACGCCCGCGCGGAGGGCATCCTCGCGGTGATGCCGAAGCCGGTGCCGGTCGAGCGGCTCGTGGAGCTCCTCGAGGTGGCCCGGCGCGACGCGGTGGTGCTCGTGGTCGAGGACGACGCCCGCCTCTCCGACAACGTGGCCGAGGCGCTGCGCGCCCGCGGCTTCGCGCCGGTCACCGCCGGCTCGGTCGCCGAGGCCGACGCGCTCGGGCCGGTGCAGCCGCTCTGCGCGCTCGTGGACCTCCGGGTCCCGGGCGGCCCGGACGGCGAGGCGCTCCGGCGGCTCGCCGCCCGCTACCCGGACATGCCGCTCATCGTCGTGACCGCGCTGCACGACCCGCCCGCGCTCCCGCACCACGGGATGTTCCAGAAGCCGTTCGACACCGGCGCGCTCCTCGGCGCGGTCGAGAAGCTCCACGCCGCGAAGAAGTCCACCCTCACGTGAGCGAGGCCGCGCGGCGCCCGAGGCTCCTCGTCGTCGACGACAACGAGGTGCTGGTGGAGAACCTCTCGGAGATCCTGAGCTCGGCCGGCTACGCCGTCCAGGGCGCGGGCACCTGCGCGGGCGCGCTGACCGCCGCCTCGGAGGGCTTCGACGTCGCGCTCGTGGATCTCAAGCTCCCCGACGGCGACGGCACCGCCCTCGCCCCGCGCCTCAAGGCGCTCGAGCCCGACGGCGAGGTGGTGCTCCTCACCGGCTTCGCCACCATCGAGTCCGCCGTGGCGGCGGTGCGCGCCGGCGCCTGCGCCTACCTCGTGAAGCCCTGCGCCACCCAGGAGCTCCTCGTCACCGTCGAGCAGGCGCTCCGGCAGGTCCGCCTGCACGGCGAGAAGCGCGAGCTCGCCCGCCGCGCCCAGATGGTCGAGAAGCTCGCGGCGGTGGGCACCATGACCGCGGGCCTCTCCCACGAGATCCGCAACCCGCTCAACGCCGCCGCCCTCCAGCTCTCGGTGCTCGAGCGCCGCATCCGGAAGATGGAGCGGGACGTTCAGGGCCCGCTCCTCGAGCCGCTCACGCTGGTGCGCGACGAGATCCGCCGCCTGGATCACATCCTGGAGGACTTCCTCCAGTTCGCCCGCCCGCGCGACTTCGCCCCGAAGCCCGTCGAGGTGGTCCCGGTGGTGCGCAAGGTGCTCGATCTCCTCGAGGTCGAGGCCGAGCGCCGCGGCGTCAAGCTGGATCGCGACCTCGTCCCCTGCCCGCCCATCCCGGGCGACGAGGAGCGCCTGCGCCAGGTGCTCGTGAACCTCGGCCTGAACGCCCTCGAGGCCGTGGGCGACGGCGGCCGCGTCCGCGTCTCCTGCCGCCCCCTCGCCGCGGACCCCGACGCCACCGCCGACGCGGGCGCCCACGTCCTCATCGATCTCGACGACGACGGGCCGGGCGTCCCGGAGGGCGTGCGCGACCGCGTGTTCGAGCCGTTCTTCACGACGAAGGCCAAGGGGTCCGGGCTCGGGCTCTCGATCGTGCACGCCATCGTCGTCCAGCACGGCGGCACGATCCACGTCGACGAGTCGCCCCTCGGCGGCGCCCGGTTCGAGCTGAAGCTGCCGGTGATGGCGGGCGGGTGAGCCCCCATCCATCCATCCAGGGCGCCCTCAGCCGGCAGACGTGTCCGTGGGAGCCAAACGGGCCTCCTGCTGTCGGCATACGTGTCCGTGGGAGCCAAACGGGCCTCCGCGACAGCGCTTGCTCGGACGGGTTTGAGACGGAACAGATCGCCGGAACCGTTGCTGTTCCACGGCGGTGATCGCGCAGCAGGCCTGCGGACCATGTGCGCGTGACGGCGTCGTGCGCTCGAGCGCACGGCGCCGTCCCCGCGCGATGGTTCCTTGGCCTGCAATGCGAGATGTGGTGACGGGACCTCGCCCGTCGCTCGCTGCGCGCTGCTGCGGAGGCCCGTTTGGCTCTCGGGCGTGGAGCACGATGGTGCGTCCGAAACTGCCGGGTTCCTGGTGAACGACTGACGATTTGGCGTGGGCGTTCGCGTTCGCCTCATCTTCTTCAACGTTAGTTCCGCACTTGCACCCCAGCAGTATCGGCCGACCTTGGTCCGCTCGGCCCAAGGGCGAAACGCGCCTCCGCAGCGGCGCGCAGCGAGCGACGGGCGAGGTTCCGTCTCCACATCGCAGCATTGCAGGCCAAGGGATGTGGGCGTGTGGCGGCATGGCGCGCGAAGCGCGCCGTGCCGTCACGCGCAACTCAACCGCAGGCCTGCTGCCGCCGATCACCGCCCTGGAACGGCAACGGTTCCGGCGATCTGCTCCGTCTCAAACCCGTCCGAGCAAGCGCCGTCGCGGAGGCGCGTTTCGCCCCCACGGTCACGCATGCCAACGGGACAGAGACGACGGAGAGGGAACTACTCCGGACCGGCCTTGTCGAGGGAGTCGTCGACCGAGGGCGGCTCGCGGGTGCCCTGGGCGTACTCCTTGAGGCGGTACTGGATCTTGCGGACGGAGATGCCGAGGATCTCGGCCGCGCGGGAGGTGGAGCCGCCCACCATCTCGAGCGTGCGCAGGATGGCCTCCCGCTCGATCTCGTAGAGGGTCGCGCCCGGGATGAGGGCGCCCGCGGAGTGCTCGCGGGGCCGCGGGCCGCGCAGGGTCGGCGGGAGGTCGTCCGCGGTGAGCTCGGTCTCCTTGCAGAGCACGACCGCGCGCTCGATCACGTTCTCGAGCTCGCGGACGTTGCCCGGCCAGTCGTGCGAGAGGAGCGCGTTGAGCGTGCCCGGGGCGAGCCCGCGGATGTCCTTGCCGTAGGCCTTCGCGTACTTGTCGATGAAGTGGCTGACGAGCGCGGGGACGTCGCCCTTGCGCTGGCGGAGCGGCGGGAGCGTCACCGCCACCACGTTGAGCCGGTAGAAGAGGTCCTCGCGGAACTTGCCGGTCTTCACCTCGGCGGCGAGGTCGCGGTTGGTCGCGGCGACCAGGCGGACGTCGACCTTGATGGTCTGGGTGCCGCCCACCCGCTCGAACTCCTTCTGCTGGAGCACGCGCAGGAGCTTGATCTGGAGCGCCGGGGTGATGTCGCCGATCTCGTCGAGGAAGAGCGTGCCCCCGTCGGCGAGCTCGAAGCGCCCCTCCTTGCGGCCGATCGCGCCGGTGAAGGAGCCCTTCTCGTGGCCGAAGAGCTCCGACTCGAGCAGCGTCTCGGAGAGCGCGGCGCAGTTCACCTTGATGAACGGCTTGTCGGCGCGGGGCGACTCCTCGTGGAGCGCCTGGGCGATGAGCTCCTTGCCGGTGCCGGACTCGCCGAGGATGAGCACGGTCGCGCGCGTGGGCGCGGCGCGCTTCACGACCTCGTAGACCGCCTGCAGCTCCGGGGCGTCGCCGACGATGTTGTGGAAGCGGTACCGCTCCCGGACGCGCTCACGGAGGTTCTGGGTGTCGCGCTGGAGGCGCAGCTTCTCGAGCGCCTTCTCCAGCACCACCAGCACCGCGTTCACGTCGAGCGGCTTGACGAGGTAGTTCTCGGCGCCGGCCCGCATCGCCTCGACCGCGGCCTCGACGCTCGCGAACGCGGTCATCATCACGAAGACGGCCTCGGAGCCGCCCTCCCGCGCGCGCTTGAGGAGCGTGATGCCGTCCATGCGCGGCATGCGGACGTCGGCGAGCACCGCGGCGGGCGCGAAGCTCGCGAGGAGGTTCAGCGCCTCCTCGCCGTCGGTCGCCTCCGCGACCTCGAAGCCCTCCTCGGCGAGGATGGTCCGGAGCGCGACGCGAGCGTTGTGCTCGTCGTCGACGATGAGGATGCGTTCCTTGGACGATCTTGCCGGGGTCGCGATGACGGTTCTCCTGCTCGCGCGAAGGCGGCGGACTGCAAAGGATGCGGGCCGCGCACGTTATGCACCAGATCCCCGAGGCCCGTCCACTCGAATAGTCCCGGAAGCCCCCGGATGCACGCCGGAAAAGGCGCCACGCCGCCCCGCCGGGGGCGCACCACGGGTCAGCGCTGCGACGGGGGCACCGGGCTCGAGGCGTCGTCCCGACCGACCCTGTCGTAGGGGCGCCAACGGAACCGGGCCCCGAGCGCCTCCGCCTCGCGCCGGCAGGCCGCCTCCGGGACGTCCGGGTGCGCGACCGCGCTCGCCGCCACGTCCGGGATGCGCCCGACCGCGCTCCGGATGAACGCCCGGACCGCGTCCCAGGCCGCCTCGCCGTGGGCGCTCGGACAGAGCCGCGCGTAGGTCGTCGCGTCGGGCGCGTTGAGCGAGACCGACACCGCGTCCAGCCCCGCCGCCGCGAGGCGCGGCACCACGTCCTCGCCCTCGCGCAGGCTCGCGAGCCCGTCGGTGTCGAGCCGCACGCGCGGCACGCCGGCGGCCTTGAGGCGCCGGACGAGCTCGAGGAGCACCTCGAGCCGCCGGGTGGGCTCGCCGAAGCCGGTGAACACCACCTCCGCGCGGCCACGCAGCCCTGCGGCGCAGGCCGCCGCCCACACCTCGTCGGCGCCGGGCGCGGCGTCGAGGCGCAGGTCGTAGCCACCCACGGTGAAGTCACCGTCGCGGATCTTCGGGCAGAACGTGCAGCGGAGCGTGCACGCGCTCGTCAGGTTGAGGTAGAGCGCCTCGCCGAGGACGTAGGCGAGGACCGGCGCCGCCGACGTCGCGGGGGTCACTCGTTCGGCCCGTGGCCGCTGCACGCGAGGCAGTAGCGCGCCTCGGGGATGGCCCGGAGGCGCTGCAGGCCCATCGGGCCACCGCAGGCGAGGCAGACGCCGTAGCGGCCGTCCTTGATGCGGGCGAGGGCCGCCTCGATCTCGACGAGCTCGCGGCGGATGCCCTCGGTCGGGGGGGCCGGGTGGCCCTCCCAGTCGAGCCACCGGGACTCCGGATCGTGGGCGTGCGCGGGCATCGCGGCCTGGCTGAGCGAGCGCCGCCTCCGCAGCAGCGCCTCGCGGGCATCTGCCTCGATCCGACCCATGCCCTCCATTGATTCACGGCTCATGCCGTCCGCCGAAACTGATGTTTTGAGCGCTTCGGGCGCGGAAGTTGCGCTCTCCGGGCGACGCGATGCAGCAGTTGCGTCAATTCGCCTCATCGTCTGGCCCCCTCCGCCCTCCCGCCCGGGAGCCTCCCCCGGGCGAGTGCCCCGAGGGCCCCCAGCGCGTCCACCGTCGTGAAGAGGCCGACGACCGCGCCCCGGCTCACGACGATCGCCGAGCCGATGCGACGGCGTGCCATCTCGAGGGCCACCTCGTGGAGCGGCGCCTCGGGCGAGACGGCGTACGGGTCGGGCGACATGGCCTCCTCGACGCACGCGACGGCCGGATCGACGCCGCGGAGCGTCTCCACGAGGTAGACGTCGCGCTGCGAGACGACGCCGACCAGCGCGCCGTCGCGCACCACGGGCAGGTGCCGGATGCGACGGGATCGCATGACGTCGTGCGCCTCGGCGAGCGACGCGCCGGGCGCGATGACCACGGGTGAGGCGGTCATGTAGCGACGCACGGCCGCGGTGACCCCGCGACACGGAACCCCGGCCTCCCCGTCCTGCCTGCGCATCGAGCAGCCCCTCCCCCGGGCCCTTGCACCGGAGGGAAAGCAAGGGCCGCGCCCCGATCAGGAACGCCGGTGGTGGTGGCAGGCGCGGGGGCGCGGCGGCGCGACCGCCACGCCCGCGACGTCGTCCGCGGTGAGCACGCCGAGCAGGAGCCCGCCGGCCGCGACCGGCAGGCACCCGACCCGGCAGTCACGCATCGTGAGCGCCGCCTCCTCCAGGGAGGCGTCCGGACGGACGGTGAACACCGGCACCGTCATCCGATCCGCGACCGCCTCGTCCGCGGGCGCGTCCGAGAGATCGCACGTGCAGCAGACCATGCCGACGAGGTTGTCGGCCTCGACCACGAGCAGGTGCTCGGCACCCTCGCGCGCCGCGAGCCGGCTCGCCTCCGCCACGGTGGCGTCCGCCGACACGGTGGTGAACGCCCGGCGCATCGCCTCCGCGACCAGCGTCATGGTGAGGCTCCCTTCCTCGGGGGCGCCCGGCGCGTCGCCGTCACTCCTCGCGGGCCCTGGGCGCGCGCCGGGGATCCTCGGACAGGCTAGCCTCACGGCAGCAGCCCTCGCATCTCGCGTTCGGGTGCGCCCGGACGCCGGCGCGGATCGCTCGCGATCCGTCCGCCCTACCCCGGGAGCGCGCGGCGGACCTGATCGCCGGGCTCGAGGTCGAACACCGGCCCCGCCGGCAGGCGGGTGCCGGGCTGGGTGTGCTGCACCGCCGGGCGCGCGAAGCGCTCGCGCGAGGCGGGCGGGTACGCGACGCGGACGACGCGCCCGTCCCCCAGCTCGAGGAGCGTGCCCGGGGGGTGCATCCCGAGCGTGTTGACCATCACCTGCGCGAGCGCCGGGTGGTAGAGGGTCCCGGCCGCGCGCGCCACCGCCGAGAGCGCCTGCCCGCGGGTCACCTTCGCCCCGTAGAGCCGCACGGCGTTCACGTAGTCCTCGGCGAGCCGCAGGATGGCGCCCGCCGCCGAGGGGGGGCCGGCCGGGCCGGCGAAGTCCCGGTGGTGCTCGAGGATCGCCCGGAGCCGGCGGACCTTCGCCTCGTGGAACCCGCGCTGACGGAGCAGCACCCGCGCCCCCTCGACACCGTGGCGGTGCAGCGACGCAAGGTCGTCGCCCATCCCGGGCGCGAGGTAGCCCGCGTCGTGGACGAGCGCGGCGATCCCGAGGTCCTGCAGGAACGCCACCGGGAAGCCCGCCGCGCGCCCGGTCACGAGCGCGACGAAGGCCACCTCCGCGGCGTGCGCCGCGTGGGGCGCGTGGTCGCTGAAGGGCGCCCAGAACGCCGGGACCGCGAAGCCGATCTCCACGGCCTGCAGCACCGCCCGCCGGAGCGGCAGCGGGTTGAGCGCGCGCCCCAATCCGACCGCCTCGAAGGCGTCCGCGACGAGCGCGAGCAGCCGCGCCGCCACGAGGTCGGGCGCGCGGTCGCGCTCGCCCTCGTCGAGCTGGGTCTTGAAGCGGAAGATGCCCTGGAGCTCCACCACCGCGAGCCCCTCCCGCACGATCCGCTGGGTGAGCGCCGCGCGCGGGGACGAGGGGTTGGGCTCGGCCGCGAACGCCGAGACCAGCTTGCGGATCTGGGCGTCGGAGAGCGGCCGGTGGAACGAGACCCCGCCGACGTTGTGCTTGCGCAGCTCGGCCCCGAGCTCCTTCGCGCCGCTCCGTCCGTCGGTGCGGACCCGGACGTCGTTGACGTAGACCTGGTCCTCGACGGTCACGAGGTGGACGACGCCGATGAGGTCGTCGAGCGCCGCGAGCGCCCGGACGAGCTCGGCCACCGGCGCGTCGAAGGCGTGGTTGTCGGCGGCGTGGACGCGGTTCAGCTTGAGGAGGCCGGAGAGCAGGGTCGCGACCTGCTCGCCCCGCTCGCGCACCTGGTTCGCGAGCTCCCGGTCCTCACCGGAGCGGGCGCGGCCGATCGCGCGCCCGAGGTCCGCCTGTGCCCTCGCCAGCTCATCCATTCCTGCGGCCCTCCGCCCTGCGCCGCGCGAGCGTCGCCGCGCAGTGCCGCTTGAGCTCCGGGCCGGCCTTGAGCGCGACCGCCTGGATGCGGACCTCGGCCTCCTCGCCCGGCATGACCCCGAACCCGGCCACCGCGGCCCAGCGCAGCGGGTCCGACTCGCGCCCGAGGCCGCCCTTCAGCGCGGACAGGAGCCCCTTCTTCTCCTCCAGCCACTCCTCGAAGAGCCGGACGGCCACCCCCGGGTGCAGCTTCGCGAGCGTCCGGCCGAGCGCCTCGGCCTCCGCGTTCGAGAGCCCCTTCTTCTCGGTGAGCGCGGCGGCCACCGCGCGCGCCGCCGCGGCGTCGCCGTGGTGCTCGAGCGCGACCGCCGCGGCGATCCGCAGCTTCTCCTGCGGGGCGGAGAGCAGCTTCAGGAGCGAGGCGGCCGGCACGCGCCGCTCGGCGTGGGCGAGCGCGAGGAGCGACTCGGCGCGCACGTCCGGGTCGGCGTGCTCGAGGAGCGCCACCGAGGCGTCGTCGGCGCGGGCCGGGGCCCGCTGCCGGACCGCCGCCCACAGCTCGCGGGCGGCCTCGGGGGTGAGCCCGGGCAAGCGGGCGACCACCGCGTCGGCGTCGGCGGGCAGGCGCGCGGAGGCGAGCCGCACCAGGACCCGGCGGCGGTCGGCGTCCCGCTCGTCGGCGAGCCGGTCCAGCACCGCGCCGCCCGGGACGAACGGCAGGAGCTTCACCGCCTCGGGCGGCAGCTGGGCCGCGCCGGGCGGGATGGCGGCGAGCACGGCGTCCACGAGCCGCGGATCGGCGAGCCCGCGCAGCACCGCGTCGCGCAGCTTGCCCGCCGGCTGGGCGGTCGCGAGCTCGGCGAGCATCGCGAGCGGCTCGAGCTGGGCGTCCGCGACGAGGAAGTTCCTGAGCTCGGAGAGGAACGCCCCCACCTCCCCGGCGTCGAGCGCGCCGCGCGCCCCGAGCGCGAGGAGCTCCCTCGCGAGCCGGAGCGCGTTCGGCGCGAGCATCGCCTCGACCTCCTCGGCCCGCAGCGCGGACAGGGCCGCCTCGGGCACCGGCTTCCACTCGGGCGCCCCGGGCGCGGGGAGCTTCGGGAACGGGCGGTCGAAGCCGGCCGGCGGGTGCACGCCCGCGTCGCCGCGCGCGGCGGCCGCGTCGGCCTCGGGCAGGTCCTCGTCGGGCACGTAGCCCTCGACCGCGACGAGCGTGATGGCCTTGAACTCCGCCTTGCGGAGCAGCGTGACCACGTCCTCCTCGGCCTGGCGCACGCCGCTGAAGCGGACCGCGAGGATCTGCAGGAGCCGGAGGAGCTCCTCGAACGGCACGCCCGGCGCGAAGGTCAACCGCCGCACGCCGTCGCGGAACAGCCTGAACGCGAGCGACTTCTCGCGATCGTCCTCGTGGTAGACGCTCTCGCCCGACCGCGCGAGGTCGAAGGGGAGCACGTCGAGCGGCAGCGCGCCCTGGGCGGTGGCCTCCTCGGCCCGCGCTTTGTAGTCGCCGATGAACTGCCGGACGAGGCTGTTGTTCGCGTCGTAGAGCGTGAACGCGCGCGCGGCCTTGCCGAGCGCGGCCACGAACGCGCCCGCCGCGCGGCCCTCCTCGGTGTGCGCGGGCGAGAGCCCCGTGGTCGCGTCGGGGCGGGGGCCTGCGACGGCGCCCGGGGCGGGCACCCCTGCGGCGGTGCGGTGCGGAGGCGGGACCTGGCTCACCCCGCGAGTGAAGCGCCGCAGCCCGGAAGGGTCAAGAACCGGGCCTACCCGACCTGTGCGATGACGCGCACCCCGGCGCGCGCGAAGGCGGCGTCGATATCGGCCTTTCGGTCCGGGAAGACGGCGCGGGTGAGGCCGTCGATCACCAGGGTCTCGAAGCCCTCGGCGGCGGCGTCCACGGCGGTCGCGCGGACGCAGAAGTCGCGCGCGAGCCCGGCCACGAACACCCGGCGCACGCCGCGGGCGGCGAGCCACGCGCCCAGCCCCGTCGTCGGCCGGGTGCCGTCCGGCCCGACGTTCTCCCGGAAGGCGCTGTAGGAGTCGACGTCGGGGCGGGTGCCCTTGCGCAGCTTCAGCGTCACCGGCTCCTCCGGGACGGCGGGGTGGAGCTCGGCGCCGCGCGTGCCCTGCACGCAGTGGTCCGGCCAGAGCTCCTGGGGCCCCTGCGCGAGCGCGATCGTCCCGTACGCCGCCGCGCCCGGGTGGCTGGACGCGAAGGAGACGTGCGCCAGCGGATGCCAGTCCTGGGTGGCGACGACGGTCCCGAACCGGGGCGCGAGCCGGGCCAGCCCGGGGAGGATCGCGTCGCCGTCGGGCACGGCGAGGGCGCCACCCGGGAGGAAGTCGTGCTGCACGTCCACGACGATCAGGGCGTCGGTCCGGGGGTCGATGTCCATGGCGTGTTCCTAGCGCGAAAGGCCCGTCGCTTCAGGTTGTCCTCGCATCCGGCCTGAGCTAGCTTGCGCGGACCATGGACAAGATCTGGGTGAAGGACGTCAAGGAGGGAGAGCGCCCGAAGAGCGTCTTCCTCGTCGCTCGCAAGGCGATCCAGACCGCCAAGAGCGGCAAGACGTACCTCGCGGCCACCTTCCAGGACAAGACGGGCGAGCTCGAGGCGCGCGCCTTCGAGAAGGTCGAGGAGCTCGCCGCCCTCTTCGAGGAGAAGGACCTCGTCGAGGTGGAGGGCATCGTCGGCACGTTCCAGGGCAAGCCGCAGCTGCGGATCGAGACCATCGCGAAGCTCGCCGACCCCGCCTCGGTGGACGCCGCCGAGTTCGTGTGGGTCCCGCCGCCCGAGGTGAAGAAGCCCGAGAAGCCGGCCCCGGCCGAGCACGAGGACGGCCCGTGGAAGGAGCTCCTCGCGCTCGTCGAGCCGATCGTCGACCCGCACGTGAAGGCGCTCGTGCAGTCGTTCGTCGAGGACGACGACATCGCCGCCCGGCTGCGCCGCTGGCCGGCCGCGAAGTCCGTCCACCACGCCTACCCGGGCGGCCTGCTCGAGCACACCGTCGCGTGCCTGAAGCTCGCGCACCGCCTCGCCGACCAGTACCCGCAGGTCGACCGCGACCTCCTCGTGGCGGGCGCGTTCTTCCACGACCTCGGCAAGATCCGCGAGCTCGGCTCGGAGCGGAGCCCCGAGTACTCCGACGAGGGCCGCCTCGTCGGCCACCACGTCATGACGGCGCAGTGGATCCACGACCGCGCCCGCCGCCTCGGCGTGCCGCGCGAGCTCGAGCACCAGCTCGTCCACCTCGTCCTCGCCCACCACGGCAAGCTCGAGTACGGCTCGCCCAAGGTGCCGATGACGCTCGAGGCGCTCCTCACGCACGAGATCGACGAGATCGACTCCCGCGTGAACTCCTGGCTCAACCTGATGGGCAAGGAGGGCGGCCACCGCCGCTGGACGAGCTCGGACAACGTCTACGAGCAGCCGATCTGGCGCGGCGCCCTGCCGACGGTGCAGGCCGAGAAGAAGGGCCCGCCCGCCGAGGTGATGACCCCGGTCATCTACGTGCCCCGCGACGGCCAGCACGGCGGCGGCGGTGGCGGCCAGAACGCCCAGAAGCGGAAGGAGCAGCGTCCGCCGAAGCCGAAGCGCGAGCCCAGGCCCCCGCGCGCCGAGGGCGAGAAGGCCGCCCCGGCCGGCGAGGCCGGCGCGGCCCCGGTGGCGAAGCCCGCCGAGGGTGGCGCGCCCGCCGCCGAGGCCCGCCCCGAGCGCCGCCCGCACGGCGGCCCGCCCGACCGCGGCGGTCCGCGCGGCCCCGGCGGGTTCGGCGACAAGAAGCGCGGCTACCAGGGCCCGCGGCTCCCGGGCGACAAGGGCCCGCACCGCCCGCCCGAGAAGCCCCGCAACCTGACCCACAACCCCTTCGCCGCCCTCGCCGCCAAGCTCGAGGACCCGTCGAAGGCGACCGAGGCGCCCGCCGCCGCGGAGCCGGCCCCCGAGCCGCCCGCCGCGAGCGAGCCCGCCCCGGCGGCCGAGGCCCCCGCGGGCGAGAAGCCGGCGGAGTAGCGCAGCGCGGCAGGAGCGCGTCGAAGGGCGGCCGGGTTAGGATGGAGGGGACCGATGGTCCCCTTCCGCCGAACCGCCGCCATCTTCGACGTCGACGACTCGCTGCTCGACGGCAACGCCGGCACGATCTTCAGCTGGTACCTGTACCGGGAGCGCGTGATGCTCCCGGACATCCGGGCGAGGATCCCGCGCATCATCTACGAGTACGCCCGCGACCGGCTCACCGAGCAGGACATGGTCGAGGTCGGCTCGAAGTGCCAGCAGGGGCTCTGGGCCGACGACGTCCGCGGCCACGCGCACCGCTGCTTCGAGCGCCACCTGAGGAAGCGCATCACCTCTGGCGGCATCCGCCAGATCAGGAAGCACCTCCTCTCCGGCCACTTCGTCGTCATCGCGTCCGGCTCGCCGCAGTTCATCATCGACGAGGTGGGCCGCCACCTGCGCGTGCACGCGGCCATCGGCACCCGCACCCGCATCGTCGAGGGCAAGATCACCGACGAGATCATCCCGCCGGTCGTCTTCCGCGAGGGGAAGCGCGCCGCCGTCGAGGCGACCATGGACCGGATGGACCTCGACCCGGCCCAGAGCTACCTCTACTCGGACTCGATCGCCGACATCCCGCTCTTCGAGACGGTCGGCAACCCCGTCGTCGTGAACCCGAAGGCCCCGTTCCGCGAGGTCGCGGAGCGCCGCGGCTGGGAGGTCGTCGCGTGGAGCGAGCGCGGCCGCCCGGGCGAGACCGAGGCCGGCGACGTCGCCGACGAGTGGGGCAGCTGGGGCGGGTAGCGCCGCGAACGCTACGGCGGAGGCGACCGCCAGGCGAGCGTCATCGCGACCTCGGTGAGGTCCGTGCACGAGACCGTGCCGAGCCAGGTGTACGCGTCGACGTTCCAGGCGTTCGGCCCGGCCGCACCCAGCTCCGCGCGCTCCCCGGGACGCAGCTCCGCCGGAGGGAGCCCCGGAGCGTCGAACGACACCACCCGGTCGCGCGTCCGCCCGCAGTCACCGGAATAGGTCGGCGCCACCGCCTCCTTGCCTTCGATGACGACGCCGCCGGTGTCCGCCGGGTCGAGCAGCAGCGCACCGGCATTCACCGCCGCGAGCATTCCGCCCTCGTCCGTGAGCGCGAGGCTCTGGAACGCCGCGAACGAGTCCTCGACCCGCAGCGTGAGCGTGACCTCCCCGGACGGCGGGGCGAGCGACGGCGTGACGTCGGCGCCGCCGTCGATGAGGGCGTAGCCGAACACCCAGCGATGTCCGCCGGAGTCGACCCCGACGGTCTGCGAGGCGCCGCGGCTGCAGAACAGCGGCGCCGGAGGCGGAGGCACGACGGGAGTCCCGGTCACCCGGGCACGCCAGCCGCTCGCGTCGCGCACCGCGCCGGGCAGGCGCTCGATGGACGGCGCAGGAGCCCCGTCGAGCGACACGCAAGAGGAGAGCGAGGGACGGAGCGGACGCCGGGGGAGCGGCCCATCCTGGGCCTGCTGCCCTGCCCCACCAGCGCACGCCGCGAGCAGGAGGAGCGTCGAGACGAGCGCGGCGCACCGGCAGGGAGCGAACCTCATGCCCCCATGGAACACGGCGGTTCCTGGCGAGGCAAGGAGGGGCGGCGCGCCGACGGGGGCGGCGAGACGCCGCGGGCTCCGTCCTCCGGATCCGTCTCCCCTACAGCCCGAAGAACCGCCTCGCGTTCTCGGTCGTGAGCCGCGCGACCTCGTCCGGCGCGACGCCCCAGACCTCGGCCACCTTCGCGGCGGTGTGGGCCACGAACGCGGGCTCGTTGCGCTTCCCGCGGTGCGGGATCGGCGCGAGGTACGGGCAGTCGGTCTCGACCATGAGCCGATTCCGCGGCACGAGCTTCACCGCCTCGCGGATGGGCTCGGCGGTCTTGAAGGTCACGATGCCCGCGACCGAGATGTACAGGCCGAGCGCGAGGTAAGCCTTCGCCGCCGGCGCGTCGCTCGTGAAGCAGTGGATGACGGCGCCCCTCGCGGGGACGCCCTCCTCTTCCAGGATCTTCACCGTGTCCTGGTCCGCCTCCCGCGTGTGCACGACGAGGGGCTTCCCCGCGGCGTGCGCGAGCCGGATGCAGCGGCGGAAGACCTCGGCCTGCACGTCCCGCGGGGAGAGGTCGTAGTGGTAGTCGAGCCCGGCCTCGCCGATGGCGACGACCGCGGGGTCGCGCGCGAGCGCCTCCGCCTCCGCCCAGTCTGCGGCCTGGACCGCCTTCGCCTCGTGCGGGTGGAACCCGACGGTCGCGGCGAAGTAGCCGGGCTCCCGGCGCGCGAGCTTCACGGCGTCACCGAAGCCGCTCGAGGTGCCCGCCGCGGGGTCCGCCGGCTGCCAGACCCCGACGCAGACGATCCGCTCGAGCCCCGCCGCCTTCGCCCGGGCGACGACCGCTTCGAGGTCCTCCCCGTAGCGATCGGCGTCGAGGTGCGCGTGGGCGTCGATCAGCGTCGCGCCGCCCTCGCTGCGCGGGGCGGGCATCTACTTCACCCGCGTGCCCGGCGCGATGGTGTCCGGCACCGACACCACCGAGAGGTTCGGCGGCTCGCCGGCCGCGAGCAGCATGCCCTGCGAGGTGATGCCCCGCAGCGCGCGCGGCTCGAGGTTCGCGACGACCACGATGTGCTTCCCGACGAGGGACTGCGGGTCGGGGAACGCGAGCGCGATGCCCGCCACAATCGTGCGCGGCGTCCCCTCCCCCGCGTCGACCGTGAGCTTGAGGAGCTTGTCGGCCTTCTCGACCTTCTCGGCCGCCTTCACCGCGGCGACGCGGAGCTCCACCTTCGCGAAGTCGTCGTACTGGATGACGCCGAACACCGGCGGCGCGGCCGCGGGCTTCGCGGTCGCCTTCGTGGCCGTCTCGGCCGGGCTCGCAGACTTCGCCACCCTCTGGGCCACCTTCTGCGGCGCGGGCGCCGGCGCGGCGGCCTCGCCCTGGACGACGACGAGCTTCTCGACCGACTTCGCGTCCAGCCGGGCGATCTGCGGGGGCTTCCCGGCGGCGGTCACGCCGGGGCCGGCGAAGGGATCGAGCCCCTCGTCCCAGCGCGGCAGCCCGGCCGTGCCGAACGCCGCCGCGAGCGCGGCGGTGAACCGGGGCATGATCGGGTGCAGCGCCACGGAGAGCCCCACGAGCGCGCGGCCCACCGAGTGGAGGAGCCGCCGCGACGCCTCGCTCGTCGGATCCTCCCAGGGCTTCCCCTCCTGGATGCGCCGGTTGCAGACGCTCGCCGCCGCGGACACGAGCCGGACCACGTCGCGGTACTCGAGCGCCCGGTACGCCGCGCGCGCGCCGGCGAGGGCCTCCCGGACGGCCTTCGCGATCTCCGGATCCGGGCCGTCCGCGGGCTCGGCGCCCGCGCGGCCGAGCAGGGTCGCCGTGCGCGAGGCGAGGTTCGCGACGTTGTTCGCGAGGTCGGCGTTGATGCGGTTCCTGAACTCCTCGAGCGAGAGGTCGAGGTCGCCGGCCCCGGCGCCCTGGTTCGCCGAGTAGAAGTACCGGAGCAGCTCCGGGTCGAGGCCGGTGTCGAGGTAGGTCCGCGCGGTGATGAACGTCCCGCGCGACTTGGACATCTTCTCGCCGTTCACGGTGAGGTGGCCGTGCACGCTGAGGCGGTCGGCGCGGCGCAACCCGGTCGCCCAGAGCATCGCGGGCCAGAAGACCGCGTGGAACCGGAGGATGTCCTTCCCGATGAAGTGCTCGAGCCGGGTCGGCGCGCCCTCCGCGAGGTAGAGCTGCTCGTAGGCCGTCGGCGAGAGCCGCTCGGCCGCGGGCGCCTCGGCGGCGAAGTAGTGCTCGGCGCTCGAGAGGTAGCCGATCGGCGCGTCCACCCAGACGTAGAGGAACTTGCCCGGGAACTCCGGGTCGTCCACCGGGAAGCCGTGGTAGGGCGCGTCGCGGGTGATGCACCAGTCCTGCAGGTCCGCCACCCAGCCCTTCACCTGCTCGCGCACGCCGGGCTCGAGGTGGCCGTCGGCCTCCACCCAGCGCCGGATGACCTCGTGTACGCCCGCCTCGCGGAGGTTCACGTAGGCGTGGTCGGAGGTGCGGGGCACCGGCGGCGTGCCGCAGAGGACGCAGCGCGGGTCCTTGAGCTCGCGTGGATCGTAGGTCGTGCCGCACTTCTCGCAGGCGTCGCCGTACTGGTCGGGCGTGCCGCACTTGGGGCAGGTGCCCTTCACGTACCGGTCGGGCAGGAACCGGCCGTCCTTCTCGCAGTAGAGCTGCTCGACCGACTTCTTGTAGACGAGCCCCTTCGCCTTGAGCGCGCGGTAGACCCGCTGCGCCCAGCGCCGGTTCTCCTCCGAGTCGGTCGTGTAGTACGTCGAGAAGTCGACCCCGAACGCCTTGAAGTCCGCGTGCTGCTCGGCGCGGTACTTCTCGGTGAACGCCCTCGGCGTCATCCCGGCCTTCGCCGCGTTGACCTCGATGGGCGTGCCGTGCGAGTCCGCCGCGCAGACGTAGGTGACGTGGTCGCCGCAGAGGCGGCGGTACCGCACGTACACGTCGGTCTGGACGTACTCGACCATGTGGCCGAGGTGCGCCGAGCCGTTCGCGTAGGGCAGCGCGCTCGTCACCAGGATCTTCTCGCTCACGTTCGATTCCTTTCACCGAGGAGGCCGAGGAGGACGCGCTCGAGCGCGAGCCTCCCGTCGAACCCGCTCTTCATCGCGACGTCCGCGTCCGCCAGGGCCGCGAGCGCCGAGAGGAGCTCGCCGCGCCCGAACCGGAGCGACGCCTGGTACTTCATCCAGAAGCCGTAGGGCTTCTTTCCCTTCCGCTCGTCCTCCGGGATCTCCGGGAAGACCCGGGCCTCCCAGTCGCGCGACGAGCGGAGGGGCTCCTCGCCCGCCACCCGCCGCGCGCGCTCCCGCTCCACCACGAGCCGCCGCACCGTGCCCGCCAGCATGCCGACGAGCTGGTACGACGTCACCCCGTCCGCGAAGGCCCGGTCGAGGACCCCCATCGTCGCGGCGAGGTCCCGCGCCTCGACCGCGTTGCCGAGCGCGAAGAACTCGTCCTCGGCGACCCGGGTGACGACCGCGTCCACGTCCTCGGCGGTGATGACCTTGCGGTCGCCGGCGTAGGCGGCGAGCTTCGCCACCTCCGAGGCGAGCGTGCGGGCGTCGTCGGCGACGAGCGCCGCGAGGCGCGCCTGCCCGCCGGCGTCGACCTTCTTGCCGGTTCCGGCGAGGAGGTCGGCGATCACCGGGGCGAGGTCGTACTTCGGCGGGTCCCACGGGCGCTCGGCGACGTTCGCAATCTCCGAGGTCACCCGGCGCCCCGCCGCCGCGAGCTTCTTCACGAGCGGGAGCCGCCCGTCGACCTTGCCCGCGGCCACCACGAGCACGTGCCCGCGCGGCAACCCCCGCTCGAGGAGCGCCTCGAGCGGGCCGCCGTCGTCCTTGCCGACCTTGAGCTCGCGCTCGACCGCCCAGGCCGCGGCCTCCTGCACGAACCTCAGGTCCTCCGGGCCCAGCCGGAGATCGAGGTCCTTCTCGAACGCCCCGAGGTCCGGGGCCGCGTCGGCGACGAGGTCCTTCGCCTGCCAGCCCGCCTTCGCTGCGAGCGCGAGGACCCGCCGCGCGCCGTCGCGCTGCGCGCCCTTCTCCCACTGGCCGCGCGCCCGCGCGAACGCCTCCCCCACCTCCTCCTTCGAGGTGAGGAACGCCGGCTCGACGAGCAGCACCACCTTCGAGCCGCCGAAGAGGCCGCCCGTCGCGAGCTCCGCGGCGATCTCCGCCGGCGACGTCGCGGCGTCGGCCTCCACCACGTTGAGGGCGCGCTGCGCCTCGGGGACGAGCGCCGCCACGAGCTCGCGCGCGGCGCGGAGCGAGAGGAACGCGTCGCCGTCGAGGAGGTAGACCGGCGACGGCGCGCCGGCCTTCACGTCCTCGAGGCACGACTCGAGCGTGGCCCCGGTGGCCTTCGCCGCGCGCGGTGGCCCCCTGAAGCTAGGCCCGGCCATGGAACCACCCCACGAGCATGGCCTCGAGCGCGAGCACCGGCGAGGCGTTCTGGACGAGCGACTCCCGCGCCCGGGCGACCCGCTCGCGCCGGCGGAGCACCTCGGCGGGCGTCACCCGCGAGGCGACCCGCCGGGTGGCCTCGGCCACGTCGGCGAGCGCGAGCTCGGCCGAGCCCGCCTGCGCCGCGAGCACGTCCCGGAGCCAGAGCCCGAGGAGGTCGCAGGTCTCGCCCGCCGCCTCGCGGTCCTTCCCGTGCCGTCCGGCGAACGCGAGCCAGGTGCCGGCGTCCTCCGGGTCGAGGGCCGCCGCCTCCTCGACGAGCGCCCGCTCCTCCGCGAGGTGGTCGGGGTCCTTCGCGAGCGCGAGCGCGCGGCCGAGCGAGCCCCCGGAGAGCGCCGCGAGGAACCGCGCGTCCGCCGGCGAGAGCGGCTTCTTCAGGACCGATGGGTCGGTGAGGCGCGAGGCGACGAGGGCCTCCGGGATCGGCGCGAACGCCACCCGGAGGCAGCGCGAGCGGATCGTCGGGAGGAGGGAGTCGGGGCTCGAGGAGACGAGGACGAGCGTGGTCTCCGGCGGCGGCTCCTCGAGCGTCTTCAGGAGCGCGTTCTGCGCCTGCGGGTTCATCCGGTCGGCGGGGTCGAAGATCACGAACCGTCGCCGGCCCTCGAAGCGCCGGAGCGCGAGGCGGTGCTCGACCACGTCGCGCACCTGGTCGACCACGATGAACTTCGAGGGCGTCTTCCCCCCGGCCGGCTCCCAGCGCTTCGCCCGGGCCATCTCGGCCTCGGTCCAGACCTCGAGCACGTCGGGGTGGTTGCCGGCGGCGATCTTGTGACAGGGGCGGCAGGTCCCGCACGCCTCCCCCGCCACCGGCCCCTCGCAGTTGGCCGCCTGGGCGAGCAGCCGCGCCACGCGCGCCTTCCCGACGCCCTCCGGGCCGCCGAACAGGTAGGCGTGGTGGAGCGCGCCGCGGGAGAGCGCCGCGCGGAGGGCGCCGACGGCCCGGTCCTGTCCGATGATCTCCGAGAACGGCATGGCGGGCGGCGGAACATAACACGCCACCCCCCACGCGGCCGGGCGGTTTCAGGCCGTCCTCGAGGCGTGCTCCGGGTCCCTCCCCGCCAGCCGCGCCACCGCGGCGGTGAGGTCGGCCGGCTCGATGGGCTTCGTCAGCCAGGCGTGGAACCCCGCCGCCAGCGCGTGCTCCCGGTCCTCGGCCTGCGTGTACGCGGTGAGGGCCGCCGCCGGCACCCGCCCGCCCCGCTCCGGCGGCAGCGCCCGCACCCGGCGGATGAGGGCGTAGCCGTCCTCGCCCGGCATGCCGATGTCCGAGACGAGCAGGTCCGGGGGCGCGCCGTCGAAGTGCTGGAGCGCCGCCTGGACCGAGCCGGCGGCCGTGACGGCGGCGCCCGCGTCCTCGAGGATCGCGCGGAGGACCTCGCGGCTGTCCTCGTCGTCGTCCACCACCAGGATCCGCAGCCGGTCGAGTGGCGCCAGCGCCGCGCGCGGCGCCGGGCCGGCCGGCGCCACCGCCGGCGACGAGGCGCTCCGCCGCGGCCGCCCCTTCACGGCCGGCAGCCGCACCGTGAAGACCGATCCCCTCCCCGGTCCGGGGCTCGCCGCGCCGGCGGTGCCGCCGTGCGCCTCCACGAGCTGGCGGACGATCGACAGGCCCAGCCCGAGGCCGCCGTGGACGCGCGTCGAGGACGAGTCGGCCTGACGGAACCGCTCGAAGAGGTGGGGCGCGAACGCGGGGTCGATGCCCGCCCCGGTGTCGGCGACCTCGACGACCACCTCGTCGCCGCGCTCTTCGAGGCGGACCTCGACGCGGCCGCCCGGGGGCGTGAACTTGATCGCGTTCACGAGCAGGTTCCAGAACACCTGCTGGAGCCGCCCCGGATCGCCCGCCACGCGGGCCGTGTGCGGGAGCAGCGCCGCGCCGAGCCCGATCCCGCGGGCCTCGGCCGCGGGCCGCACCGCCTCCACCGCGGCCTCGACCACGGTGAGGAGCTCGAGCGGGCGCACGTCGAGCTTCAGCTCGCCGCGCACGATCCGCGACACGTCGAGCAGGTCGTCGACGATCTGCGCCTGCGCGGACGCGCTGCGCTCGATGACCTCGACCGCCCGCGCGGTGCGCTCGGGGTCCATCCGCCCGAGCCTGAGGAGCCGCGCCCAGCCGAGCACCGCGTTGAGCGGCGTGCGGAGCTCGTGCGAGACCGTGGCGATGAACTCGTCCTTCGCGCGCTGGGCGTCGTCGGCCTGCGCCCGGGCGAGCGCCCGCGCCTCCTCGGCGCGGGCGCGCTCCGCCTCCGCCGCGCGGACCGTCTCCTCGGCGGCCCGGTTCGCGTCGTCGCGCTCCCGCCCCGCGGCCCCGAGCGCCTCCTCGGCGACGCGCACGCGGGCGCGCGCGCGGCCGAGCGTGGCGGCGGTCGCGGCGAGCGCGCACGCGAGGGCCAGCGAGAGGACGAGGAGGGCGGTCATCTCCGGGGTCCGGGGTCCCGGGGATCATACCGGCGCCGGGGCCCCGGGTGCGAGGGTGTGCGCGGGGTGGGCGAAATGGACAGCCCCCCTTCCCCCGTTATCATCGGGAAGGGCCTCCCCGCCCGGCAGGAGCGATCCATGAACGTCACCCCCCTCGACATCACCCAGAAGCAGTTCCCCCGGGCCTTCCGCGGCTACGCGCGGGAGGAGGTCGAGGCCTTCCTCGCCATGATCGCCACCGAGTTCGAGGCGCTCGTGAAGGAGAACACCTCCCTGCGCGAGGACAACCAGCGCAAGGCCGAGGACATCGCCACCTTCCGCGAGAAGGAGCGCATCCTCCAGGAGACGCTCGTCACCGCGCAGAAGGCCTCCGAGGACATCAAGGACTCCGCCCGCAAGGAGACCGAGATCCGCCTCGCCGACGCCGAGCTCCAGGCGGAGAAGATCGTCCAGGGCGCCCACGGCCGGTTCCTCCGGATCGTCGACGACATCAACGAGCTGAAGCGCCAGCGGGTCCAGCTCGAGAGCAACATCCGCATGATCGTCGAGAGCCACCTCAAGCTGCTCGAGGCCTTCCGCGAGCCGCGCGAGGAGCCCGTGCCGCTCGCCGCCTCCGCCCGATCGAAGAAGGCGGAGTAGCGCCCCGGCGCCGCCCGGGACCCATCACCGCACGTGAATCACCGTCCGTTCCTGACACCCGCCGTCTGACTCACGGTCAGTGAACTGTGGGTGCGTGATATGCCCCACCGGCCGGCCCGCTGGGGCTTATGCCCCAGCGCTGCCCGGCCAGCCCTCCGGATCGCCCGCGATCCGCGCCTCCCCCGTTGGTCCGGCGCTGGCAGGTGTGGGTCG
Source organism: Anaeromyxobacteraceae bacterium (assembly GCA_047602405.1). Taxonomy (GTDB): domain Bacteria; phylum Myxococcota; class Myxococcia; order Myxococcales; family Anaeromyxobacteraceae; genus Anaeromyxobacter. The sequence goes on along the minus strand of JASGHJ010000002.1, from coordinate 1,331,222 downwards.
ACCTGCGGTGCAGGGGGGGATGATGATCGAGCCGAGAGGTCTTCGCCGCGTCCGGAGTGGACGCCGGAGCGCAGGGGTCGTCGCGACCCTGGCGCTCGCGGCCGCGCTGGCGGGCTGCGACGTGGGCGACACCCGGCCGGGTGGCCAGGGCCAGAGCTCCGGGGCGGTCACGAGCTACACGTACTGGATCTCTGCGCGCGCGATGTCCGGTGGCGGCTCGATGACGACGCCTGTCATGACCGGGCAGACCAGCACGAGCGGCACGGTGACGAGGAGCGGCTTCAACCTCGACACGATCCCGGTCTCCGTGACCGCGAACGCCGGCTACGTGATCTCGTACGTGAAGGTGAACAACGTCACGGTCGCCTCGGGCGGCGCGACGTGGTCGGGGTCTGCCCCGGCGGCCACGGTGGCGAACGCCACGGTCGCCATCACCGCGAGCTTCACCCCCGTGCAGTACAAGCTCACCCCGACCGCGGGGCCGGGCGGCTCCGTCTCGGCTGCCCCGGCCTCGTTCTACTACTACGGGAACTCCGCCTCCGTGACGTTCCAGCCGATCTCGGGCTGGAAGGTCACGGCCATCCAGGTCACGGGCTCCACCGTCTTCACCTGCAACGGCGTCGCATGCACGGGCCCCTGGGCCGCGAACGCCAGCGTGAAGGTGACCGCCGCCGTCCAGACCTCCGACATCCAGGTGCTCGCGAGCTTCGCGGGCAATCCGACCGCGCAGGCCGGCGCCGGCCAGGTGGTCCGGCCGGGCGCCCTCGTCACCCTGGACGGCAGCGGCACCCTCGCGACGACGCCGCCCGTGAGCTCCTACGCCTGGGCGCAGGTCAACTCGACCCCGGCGCCGGTCGCGCTGTATCCGCCGGGCGCCGCGGCGACCACCTTCGTCGCGCCTGCGACGGAGGGCACCTACACCTTCACGCTGACCGTCCAGCCGGGCGGCTCGTTCTCCAACACCACCGTGATCGTGACCTCGAACCCGGCGGGCGTCGCCCAGACCCAGTGCGAGAGCTGTCACTCCGCGGTCGGCGTCGGGGCGAGCACCCAGGTCTTCGCGAACTGGTCCGCCTCCGACCACGCGGCCCGCTACGTCATGTGCTTCGCGTGCCACGTCGGCGCCAACGCGGGTGGACACCCGGGGGACGTCTCGGCCGGCACCGTCAGCAGCACCGACTTCACCTGGAAGTTCGCCACCCGCGGCAACCCGGTCGGCTCGAGCTTCTGCGCGGGCTGCCACGCCACGGCCCCGCAGATCGTCAGCGACTTCGCCGCGTCCGTCCACGCGTCCGGCCCCGGCACCCCCGGCAACTGCGCGGGCTGCCACGGCGACGCCCACGCGGCGCGCTCGGGTGCCGCGAGCTGCGTCGGCTGCCACGTCCAGGCCGGGGTCGTGACCGGTCACCCCTTCTCCGTCGACGCGACGGGCGGGTGCACCGGCTGCCACGACCCGCACACCGTGGCCGCGCTGCCCGCGGGCGCCCACCCGCTCCACCTCGCCCGGAACATCGGCTGCGCCGCCTGCCACGTCGCCGTCATCGGCGTGGTCGGGTTCGACCCCGCCGGCCCCGCGACCGGCGCCTCGCTGCCGGCGCCGACGTTCGATCCCATCGCGAAGACCTGCTCGAACGTCGCCTGCCACTCCGTCCCGCCCGGCGAGTACACCTACGCCTTCCCGGGCGGCGACGGCGAGCCGGTGCTCGCCACGGCCGCCTACGGCGGCGGGGCCACGACGCCGTCCTGGTACGCGCCGCCCTCCGGCGGCTGCACGGCCTGCCACGACCTCACCGCGCCGGGCGGCGGACGCTACACCTGGCACAGCGGCTGGCACGGGGCGGCGGGCGGGAACCGCTGCCAGCTCTGCCACCCGGACGCGCTCGGCATCGAGACGCCCACCGGCCCGAGCCTCGACACGACCCTGAGCACGGCCACGACCTGCGACCCGGGCGGCCGCACACCCTGCGCGACGCTCCACCGGAACGGGTCCCTCGACGTGCGGCCGGTGTTCCGGTCGGCCTGCTTCGGCTGCCACTAGGCGGGGGCGTGCGCGCGCGGACGGCGATCGCCTCCCCGGCCCGGGCGGCGCTCGGGATCGCGGGGCTCGCGCTGTGGCTCGCCGCCTGCGGCGGCGGCGGGCAGGAGCCCGGGGCTCCGCCCGTCATCGAGGCGTTCAGGGCCACGCCCGCGCTGATCCGCGCCGGCGAGGCCGCCGCGCTCGCGTGGTCGGTGCGCGGGGCCGACGTGGTCACGATCGCGCCCGGGCCCGGCGCCGTCTCCGGCGCCGGAACCGTGGTGCGCCCCGCCGTCACCACCCGCTACACGCTCACCGCGAGCAACGCCGCCGGGTCCGCCTCCCGCGAGGTCGACGTCGAGGTCCTCCCGGCCCACGGCGCCCCCTCCCCGCTCACCTCCGTGCTGGCGGCGATCCCCGGCGTGGCGCGGACGGGCGGCGCGGGGGCGCTGCTCGTCGCGACGGTCCTCGACGCCGGTGGCGCCCCCGTCGCCCCCGGCACCCGCGTGACGTTCGCGGCCTCCGGCGGGGCCACGCTCAATCCGCCCTCGGGCGCTACCGACGCGGCCGGCGAGGCCTCGGCGCGGATCACGTCCCCGGTGGCCGGGACGCAGGAGGTCAGCGCGGAGGTGGGCGGCGAGGTCGTCGCGAGGACCTCGGTCGAGTTCCTCCCGCCCGAGACCGCGACCGTGGGCGGGACGGTGGTCGGCCTCGCCGGGAGCGGGCTCGTGCTCGCCTGTCCTGGCCTGCCCGACCTCGCCGTCGCCGCGGGAGCGACGACCTTCGCGTTCGCCCTGGGGCGGGACGTGGGCGCGGCCTTCGCGGTGACCGTCGTCGCGCAGCCGGAGCAGCCCGCCCAGCGGTGCGAGGTGGCCGCCGGCGCCGGCCTCGTGCCCGCCGGAGGCGTCGAGGACGTCGTGGTGAACTGCCGCGGCGCCTGGCTCGAGGTCGCCGCGGGAGCGCGGCACTCCGCCGGGATCCGGCCGGACGGGACCCTGTGGACCTGGGGAGACGGCGCGAGCGGCCAGCTCGGCCTCGGCGCGACCGCGCGCGCCGACGCGCCCCGGCAGGTGGGGACCTCGAACGGCTGGTCGCACGTGTCCGCGGGCCGGGCGCACACGCTCGCGCTGCGGGCGGACGGCTCTCTCCTCGCCTTCGGCGAGGGGGTCGCGGGCCAGCTCGGGGACGGGGCCGCGGTGGAGCGGCCGGCACCGGTGCGGGTCGGGGCCGCCGGGGAGTGGGCCGCGGTCGCGGCCGGCGGCTCCCACTCGCTCGCGCTGAAGGCCGACGGCACGCTGTGGGCCTGGGGCGCGAACGAGTCGGGACAGCTCGGCGACGGCAGCACCGCCGCGCGGAGCACGCCGGTCCGGATCGGGACCGACGCGAGCTGGACCGCCGTCTCCGCCGGGGACGGGCACTCCGCGGCGCTGAGGGCCGACGGCTCGCTCTGGGTCTGGGGCTTCAACTTCTACGGCCAGGTCGGAGACGCGAGCTTCGACGACCGGAGCGCGCCGGTCCAGAGGGCGACCGGCACGCGCTTCGTCGCCGTCGCAGCGGGCGGGTTCCACACGCTCGCGCTCGCCGCCGACGGCTCGCTCTGGGCGTGGGGCTGGAACGGCAACGGCCAGCTCGGCGACGGGTCCTCGCTCGATCGGACGCGGCCCGTGTCCGTCCCCGGTGGCCCCTGGGCGACTGTCGCCGCGGGCGCGACGCACTCGGCGGCGGGCAAGGCGGACGGCTCGCTCTTCACCTGGGGCGCGGGCGGCTCCGGGCAGCTCGGCGTGGGCGGCACTGCGGACCTCGCGACACCGACGCTCGTCGGCGGCGCGCCCGCCGCGGCCGTGGCGCTCGGCGGCCTCCACTCCCTCGGCCTGGCCCGCGACGGCACGCTGCACGCCTGGGGCGACCACGCGCGGGGGCAGCTCGGGCTCGGTCCCCTGCCGACGCACCGGACGCCGGCCCAGGTCGGGGACCAGCGCGACTGGGGCGCGGTCTCCGCGGGCAGCCTCCACTCCGCGGCGCTCACCGGAGGCGGCGCGCTCCGCGGCTGGGGAGCGAACGCCCTCGGCCAGGTGGGCACCGGTGGCTGGGAGCTCCAGCTCGGGCCGGCCACGATCGACGCGGGGCCCTGGCTCGCCGTGTCCGCGGGCACCGCGCACACCGCCGGCGTCCGGTCGGACGGGACGCTCTGGACCTGGGGCGACGGCGCCTCCGGACAGCTCGGCGACCCCGCCGTCGCGCGGCGCGCGGCGCCGGGCCCGGTCGCCGGGGACAGCTGGGCGTCCGCCTCCGCCGGCGACCAGCACACCGTCGCGGTGAAGGGCGACGGCACGCTCTGGGCCTTCGGGGCGAACGGGCACGGCCAGCTCGGCGACGGCACGACGGCCCCCCGCACCGCGCCGGTCCAGGTCCCCGCCGGCGCGGGCTGGGCCGCCGCGTGGGCCGGGAACAAGCACACGCTCGCGCTCCGCGCCGACGGCTCGCTCTGGGCCTGGGGCTACAACGGCAGCGGCCAGCTCGGTGACGGCACCCGCACCGGGCGGACGGTCCCCGCGCAGGTCGGCGCCGACGCGGACTGGGTCGGCGTGTCGACCGGGTGGAGCCACACCGTGGCGCTGAAGGCGAACGGCACCCTGTGGGCCTGGGGCGACAACTCGTCGGGCCAGCTCGGCGACGGCACCGTCGCCGAGCGCAGGGCCCCCGTCCAGATCGGGACGGACGCCACGTGGGCCGCGGTGAGCGCCGGCGGCAGGCACACCCTCGCGGTGAGGCGCGACGGAACCCTGTGGGCCTGGGGCGACGACTCGGCCTCCCAGCTCGGCGACGGCGGGGCACTGCGACCGTCGCCGGTGGGGGTGCCGTAGGGGGAGAGGGAGGAGGCCTTCCGCGAGCCGCGCGAGGAGCCGGTCCCGCTCGCCGCGTCCGCGAGGTCGAAGAAGGCGGAGTAGCGGGGCGGAGCAATGGCGGCGGTACCGCAGCACCCACCTGGCCGTTCATCCTGAGCGTAGGGGCGCGCCGCCCCGGGCTGTCCGGAGGCGCCTGGACAGCCCGCGCACCCCGAAGTCGAAGGATGGCCTCGGGTCGGCCGGCCCGCCCGGGACGGTCGACGTTCACCTTGAGTGACTTGATTGGGCGGACGTTGTCAGGCCCGGGTGAGACAATCCGTGCGTGTCCGCCCGCCCTCCGCAGCTCGCATTCGACCTGCCGCCCGTGAACGGCTGGGGCGGGGAGCGGGCGGGCGCCGGGCGGAAGGCTTCCGGAGAACGCCCCGGGGTCTCCCATCGGCGCACGCTCCGATTCGGCAGATGGACCCCCGTCCACGTGACCCTCCGCGTCCGCGAGCACGTCTGGAACCTCCGCAGCCTGCGTTCGTGGCGGGTGATCGCCGCTGCGCTCGAGGGCGTCAGGAGCCGCGAGGACTTCCGCGTGATCCACCTGTCGGTCCAGGGCAACCATCTGCACGTCATCGTGGAGGCCGCCGACGCCGGAGCCCTCGCACAGGGCATGCGCGCCCTCGCCGGCCGTCTCGCGAAGGGGCTCAACGCGCTGATGGAGCGCCGCGGCCAGGTGTTCGCGGACCGCTACCACGCACACCTGCTCCGGACCCCAGCCGAGGTCCGGAACGCGCTCCGCTACGTACTCGACAACTTCGCCTCGCACGCCTCGCGGCGGGGAGAGCCCGTCCAGGAGGCGGACGCCGACCGCTTCTCGACGGCCGCCGCGCTCGCGCCGGACGGCCGGCCTTTCGCGGTCTCCTCCCCACGCACGTGGTTGCTGACCCGCTGCGAGCCCTGGGCAGCGGCGGGCCGAAGGGGCCGCTCGAGCTTCCGTCCGCACCCTCGGTCAGATACGTCCCTCCACGCGCCTGCCGCGGACGCTGACCCATGAGGCCGATCGAAACGCTCGTCAGGAGCTTCGCCGACAACGTCGCGGCCCAGACCGACGCCATCTGGAAGGGCGACGCGAAGACCGGCAGCCAGCACGCGCAGCTCGCCCTCCGAGCTTTCCAGGAACTGCGGGCGCTGGGTGACGCGGGGCGCGATGCGCTGGCTCACCTCATGTTCACGGCGAGACCCCACGTCCGAGTGATGGCCGCCGCATTCCTGCTCCGCCATCGGCACGCCGAGGCTCGTCGCGTCCTGCAGGAACTCGCGCGGGGCAAGGGGCTCGCTGCTTTCTCGGCCGGAGAGGCGCTGAAACGCTGGGAGGAGGGCTCCTGGCAGCTCGACCTGCGGACTGAGGCCCGAGAACGCGGCTTCTCCCCCGCGGCAACGTCCGCCCAATCAAGTTACAGTTGGTGAACAGCGGGATCCCTCGCCGCTCGCGCGGGCCTCGCGCGACCGGCCTCCGCGCGAGAGGGCTCCGTGCTCGCCAGGCAGCGCAACCACCTGAATTCCCGGGAGCGGCTCGGCTCGCTTCGGTGGGCTGCTCCCGGAGCCGCCCTCGCGCGCCCTCCCCCGCCCCACCTTCAGCCCCCTCCCCTCAGTGCGCCTCCGCCCAGCTCCGCCCGTGGCCGACCTCGACGTCGAGCGGCACGCTGAGCTCCGCGGCGCCCGCCATCTCGCGCCGCACGAGCGCCTCGATCACCGGCAGCTCCCCCTCCGGCACCTCGAGCACGAGCTCGTCGTGGACCGAGAGGAGCAGGCGCGCCGCCCGGCGCTCCTCGCGGAGCGCGCGGTGGACCTTGATCATCGCGACCTTCACGATGTCGGCGGCGGTGCCCTGGATGGGCGTGTTGATCGCGGTGCGCTCGGCGGCGTTGCGCAGGGCGGGGTTGCGGGCGGCGAGGTCGGGCATGGCGCGGACGCGGCCGAACAGGGTGCGCGACTCGCCGGCGGCGCGGGCGTCCTCGACCGACTTCTCGACGTAGCGCTTCACGCCGGCGTAGCGCGCGAAGTACCGGTCGATGATCCCCTGCGCGGTCGAGCCGGGGAGATCGAGGCGCTGGGCGAGGCCGAAGGCCGACAGGCCGTAGGCGATGCCGAAGTTGAGCACCTTCGCGATGCGGCGCTGGTCGGCGGTCACCTCGCCGGGCGGCACGCCGAAGGTCTCGGCGGCGGTGCGGGTGTGCACGTCCTCGCGGTTCCGGAACGCCTCGGCGAGCGCGGGGTCGCCGGAGTAGTGGGCGAGGATGCGCAGCTCGATCTGCGAGTAGTCCGCGGAGAGGATCCGCCAGCCCTCCGGCGCCACGAAGGCGGCCCGGATCCGGCGCGACAGCTCGGTGCGCACGGGGATGTTCTGCAGGTTGGGATCGGTCGAGGAGAGCCGGCCGGTCGCGGCGCCGGCCTGGTGGAAGGTGGTGTGGATCCGGCCGTCGGCCGGATCGACGAGCTGCGGGAGCGCGTCGACGTACGTGCCCTTCAGCTTCGAGAGCGCGCGGTGCTCGAGCACGAGCCGCGGCAGCTCGTGCTGCTCGGCGAGCTTCTCGAGGACGTCCTGGTCCGTCGAGGGCCCGGTCTTGAGCCGCTTCAGCACCGGCAGCGCGAGCTCCACGAAGAGCACCTGCGCGAGCTCCCGGGTGGAGGCGATGTTGAAGGGGTGGCCGGCCAGCCCGTGGATGCGGGTCTCGAGGTCCGCCATCGAGGCGCCGAACTCCTCGCTCATGCCGGCCATCGCGGAGCGGTCGACGAGCACCCCGGTGCGCTCCATGTCGAAGAGCACCGGGACGAGCGGCGCCTCGACGTCGCGGTAGAGCGGCCCCACCCCCTCCTCGTCGAGCGCGCGGCCGAGCGCCCCGGCGAGCTCCACGATCGCGGCGGCGCTCGCCGCGGCCCAGGCGCCGGTGCGCTCGACCTCGATCCCGTCCGGCGCCATCCGCTCCGACTTCCGGTTGGCGTCGGAGCCGCTCGGGTCGCGCGGCAGCTCGTTCCCGAGCCGCTCCCGCGCCACGTCGGCGAGCGCGTGCTCCCGGCGCGTCGGCAGGAGGAGCCGGCTCGCGAGCTCGGTGTCGAGCCCCGCGTCCGGCAGGGCGAGGCCCATGCCCGCGAGCGCGTGCAGCGCGGCCTTGCGGCCGTGGGCGTGCACCGGCCTCGCCCCGGCGAGCACCGGCCGGAGCGCGGCCGCGACGGCGTCCGCCTTCGGCTGCGCGGGGGCGCCGAGGTAGCGGTGCGAGAGCGGCACGTAGAAGGCGCGGCCCCCGCCCGCGAGCCCGAGGCCGACCAGCGGCTCGGTGCGCGGCGCGTCGCCGGCGAGCACCGGCAGGACGCCCAGGTCCGGGGCGGCCGCGAGCGCGGCGGCCATGCCCTCGAGCGCGGCGGCGTCGAGCACGAGCTCCGCCTTCTCGGCGCGCGGCGCGGGCGGCGGCGCCGGCAGGTCCTTGAGGAGCCGGGAGAACTCGAGCTCGGTGAAGAGCGCACGGACTCTTCCGTCATCGGGCGCCCGCCGCGCGAACGCGGCCGGATCCCACGGCACCTCGAGGTCGCACTTGATGGTGACGAGCGCGCGGTTCGTGCGGATGCGCCCGGCGTTGTCGACGATCTTGGCCTTCACCTTCTCGCCGCCGCGCGCCACCGCCGCCGGGATCTCCTCCGGGCACTTCAACATCTCCTCGACCGTCCCGAAGTGCTTCACGAGGGCGGCCGCGGTGACCTCGCCGATGCCGGGGATGCCGGGGACGTTGTCGATCTTGTCCCCGAGGATCGCCATGTACTCGACCACCTGATCCGGGCGGATGCCGAGCTTCTTCTCCACCTCCGCCGGCCCCGTCCAGCCGCCGCGCCCGCTCGCCTCGGCCATCGGGTCGTAGAGCGAGACCTTGCCGTCGACGAGCTGCGCGAAGTCCTTGTCGCCGGTGACGACCACCACGTCGAACCCGGCCTCCCGCCCCCTGCAGGCGAGCGTGCCGATGATGTCGTCCGCCTCGAAGCCGGGCTCCTCGAGGAGCGGCACGGCGAGCGCCCGCGCCACGTCGCGCACGAGCGGGAACTGCTCGCGCAGCTCGTCCGGCGCCTCGGGGCGGTTCGCCTTGTAGGTGGGGTCGATGTCGTTGCGGAAGCTCCGGCGGCCGGCGTCGAGCACCAGCACGGCGTGCGTGGGCGCGTGCTCGCGCAGCGCCTTCAGCAGCATCGTCGTGAAGCCGTAGACGGCGTTGGTGTGGAGGCCCTTCGTCGTGGTGAGCCCGGGCAAGGCGTGGAACGCCCGGTAGACGAAGCCCGAGCCGTCGATGAGCGTGAGGGTCGGCATCGGCGGGGACCTTATCCCCGCCCCCCGACGCCGGGCAGCGAAAAACGGGACCGCCTCGGTCGAGCCGCGGGGCTACCGGAGCTGGCAGCGCAGCTTCTCGGAGCAGACGAAGTACTCGTCCCCGTCCTCGATGCGGCGCCGCTGGATCCGCTCCTTCCTGAACCAGGTGCCGTTCGAGGAGCCGAGGTCCTCGATGAACCAGCCGCCGTTCTCCCGCACGAGCACCGCGTGCTCGCGCGACACCTTGCCGCTGTCGACCACGAGATCGCAGTGCCGTCCGCGGCCGATGACGAAGCGCTCCTTCGAGACCAGCTCCTCGGTCCCGTCCTCGCGCACGACGACGAGCGAGGCCGTGCCGGTGACCGGCACGGGCGGGGGCGCCTGCATGGCGCGCTCGAGGCGCGCGGCGGTCTCGAGCACCTGCTCGGCGACGGCCCTGCGCTCCGGCTCGGTGGGGTGCGGGCCGGTCGGGATCTCCCGGAAGGCGGGCCCGGGCACCACGTAGCCGTTCAGGCGGGCGAGGACGTGGATGGCCTGGTTGAGCAGCGCCTCGCGGTCGGAGCCCATCTCCTCCGCCATGCGGTCGAGCGCCGCCCACAGGTGATCGGCGATCTGGACGGTGCGCGCTGACTTCACCCGTGACCTCCCTGCCCCCGCGCGCGGGTGCGCGCGGGCGACGGCCATCAGGCTACCAGAGCAGGCGCGGGCGCGTCGACGCGCGCGGGGTCAGCGGATGGTGACCGGCGAGTTGAGGAGCAGGCCCGGCGAGAAGTCGAGGGCGAAGTCGCCGGTGTAGGACACCCAGAACCGGTACGTCGCCGTCGGGTCCCACGGGCTGCGATCGAACGCGGCCAGCCCGGTGGGCATCACGATGGAGCCCGTGAGCGGGTACCGCACCGTGGGGCTGTGGCCCGAGTGCGTCTTGAAGTTCATGCCCGTGTCGCGGTTGAGGGGCAGCGTCGGGTAGTCGATGGTCACCGCGCCGGCCGGCGAGACGTTGCGCTGCCGGACGGTGAACCAGAAGTCGAAGAACGGCCCGAAGGCGTTCGGCGGCAAGGTGGTGGCCGGCCCCTCGGTCGCGGTCGGGAACGAGGGCCCCGTGCCGAAGCCGGGGACGATCGTCGGGCCGCCCCAGCGGGACGTGCACCCCGAGTCCTGCGAGTTCGTGGCGTCCGCGTTGTCGCAGGAGTCCGGCACCGTGTACCAGCGGCGGACCTTCCGCGCGATCGAGAGCCGCTCGCAGCGGTCGCGGCAGGCCGCGTCGCAGCTCACCGCCGCCGGGTTCGCCGGCCACGGCGACAGCGGACAGGAGAGCGCGCTCTCGTCCTCCCAGGCGAGCCGGGCGTGCGCGAACAGGTCCTTGCCGTCCGCGCTGGTCGTCACCTGGGGCCGCCCGACGTAGCCGAGCAGCGTGCCCTTGATCAGCCAGCCCGCGGCCCGGATCGTGCCCGTGACGCCGCCGGGCCGCTGCGCGGCGAGCGCCGCGTAGCAGGCGCCCCCGTCGTCGGCGAGCTCGAGCTTGCCTCCGGGCGCGGTGGCGTCGGGCGGCGCGATCCCGGTGATCGTGTACTCGTGCACGTCGGCCTCGGACTCGTCGGTGTTCTTCGAGGCCGTGTTGTCGAGGACGTCGCACGCCTCGAGCTTGCCGTTCACCGCGAGCTGGAGGCTGTCGCCCACGTGCACGCCGAGCGCGGGGTCGTACACCCGCCCCACGTTGGCGATGGCCGTGCCGTTCCGCTCCTGGTAGGCGACGGTGAGGACGCCCGAGGAGGACCCGAGAATCGACCGCGCGCCCGGCGAGCCCGGTGAGCACCGCCTGGTAGGCCAGGTTGAACTGGTCGTCGCGCGTGTAGCCCGGGGTGACCTGGATGCCCCCCTCGGCTTCGGAGGTGTTGACGAGCTTGCACTCGGGATGCGTCTCGCTGCCGCTGCCGGTCGTGGTCGTGATGAAGGTGCAGACGGCCACCTGCACGCCCTGCGTCTTGTCGGTCTTGCCGTCGGGCATCTTCGGCGGCGGGTCGGTCACGGCGAAGAACTCGACCGAGTCGGCGCGCACGCGCGTCTGCGTGGTCCCGCTGAGGTCGCGCAGCATCGACTGGTCGTTGTGGACCGTGCGCCGGGCGGCGTCGATCGTGTACAGGCGCCCGTCGGCGCAGGCGACCCCGATCGCGCCCGTCGTCTCGCGCGTGCCGAGGCCGGTCTGGATGTTGAAGTACCCGTCGAGGAGGCCCGTGGGCTCCGTCGAGGGCGGGATGGCCGCCAGCATGGCGATCGGCTCCGCCGGGAGCCGGATCGGCGGCTGGTACGGGAGCTCGCCCATCGGGTCCGGCGCGATGCCCCGGACGCCGGCGGACGGGTCCACCGTCACCACGCCGCAGTCGATGGCCTTCTCCGGGCCGCAGCCGGCGTTGTCGAGGGCGGCGAACACGCGCAGCGCCGGCGGGGCGTCGAGGGCGTCGGCGTCGTTGTCGGCCCAGACCCGCTCGGTCGTGCGCACCGCCGCCACGAGCCGCGTGGGGGCGCGCGTCGGCAGGAGCGCGGCCGCGAAGGCCCCGGCGCCCGCCGACAGCTCGAGCTCGACGACGCCGTGGTTCCCGCTGCCGGCCGGCAGGTCGTCCGGCGTCGCCGCGTAGAGCAGCCGCGCGTCGCCCGGGGCCGGCGCGAGCGAGACCGCGTCGAACCCCACCGCCTGCACGACCGGGGCGGCGCCGAGCGCGATGGCGAGGCCGGCGGCGTCGCCCGGGTCGCGCACGTACTCGAGCACCGCGACGCGCCCGCCGGTGAGGCCGAGCACGAGCCAGACCTTGCCGGGGGTCGGATTCCCCGAGCCCGCGAGCGGCACCGGGACGGCCACGGCGCTCAGGATCTCCGCGCCCGGCGCGGCCGTCGAGAGGTCGACCTCGAGCGCGTCGACCGTCCGGGTGTCGGCGCTCCAGGTCCTCACGACCTGGACGATCGAGGAGCCGGCCGGGATCACCGCGAGGAGGTCGGGCTTGTGCCCGGACTTGAGGTCGGCCGGGTCGCCGTCGGCGAGCGATCCGGCGACCAGCGTCGACGGGCGCGAGCGCGTCGGGACGGCGAGCGCCCGGACGAGCACCGGCGAGACCACCGGCCGGTCGTCGAGGGCGTCGATGAGCGTCAGGTCGTCGCGGGCGCCGTTCGCGATCGCCGCGTACGGGTGGACGTCCGCGTTCTTGGAGGTGACGCCGAAGAACACGGCCACGGCCGTGGGCCGGGCGAAGCCCACCGAGGACTTGAGCGAGGTGCTGCCGCAGGCGGCGAGCGCCGCGGCGAGGCTCGCGGCGGCGAGGCCGCGAAGGAGGGAGCGGGTCCGCAAGGTCATTCTCCGATGCGCCCGCGGATCACCACGCCGGGCGTCTGGGCCAGCGGGTCGGGGGCGAGCGGGTTCAGGTCGACCACGGAGACGACGCCGTCCCCGAAGCTGCCCACGTAGAGCCGGACCGGGAGCGCGCCGGCCTTGCGGTCGACGAAGGCGAGGCCGTACGGCTGGGCGCCGACCTCGGACGTGCCGAGCGCCGTCCGGGCGACGACGCCCGAGATCGTGCCGAGCTCGTCGTCCCAGAACCAGAGCTCGCCGTCCGCGGTGGCGCTCACGACGACGAGGTCGCGCTGCCCCGCGCGCGGGATCACCGCCACCTCGGCGGCGTCGGTGCCGATCGGGATCGTGCGCTGCACCGTGACGTTGTAGCCGCCGAACGCCGACGGCTCGAAGCCGAGGACGAGGAGCACGCCGCCCACGTCGAACTCCACGCCCGCGGCGAGGAGCGAGGGGTCGTAGAGCTTCCCGGTGACGAACACGCGCAGCGGGAGGCCGGGCGAGGAGAAGCCCACCGACCTGAGCTGCAGGCCGCGCACGGAGGTCGAGAGGTCGATCGACTGCGTCGGGCACGGGTGGTCGGAGGACGCGACGCTGCACCCGCCGGAGAGGTCCAGCCAGCCGAGGTCGGAGCCGGTGGTGGCGAAGAAGAGCAGCCCGGTCTGCGGCTCGTAGCGCACCCGCCGGACGCCGCCCGCGTTGAGGAGCACGTTGCCGGTGGCCGGGGCGTCGGAGCCGTCGAGCGGCACCTCGCTCAGGACCGCGCAGGTGGTGCTCGAGATGCCGTTCGGGCACTGCGTGCCCTTCCGGGAGCGCAGCCAGCCCACGTACGCGAAGGGCTTCCCGGGCCGGCACACGACCTCCACGGAGTAGGGATCCCCTTCCCCCGTCCCGGCGAGCGGGATGTGGCAGTCGGCGCCGCAGCTGAGGGCGCCGTCGGCGCCGAACCCGAGGCGCAGGAGCTCGCCGGTGAGCCGGTTCGGGACGAGCGCCTCGTCCCGCGCGAGCCCGCACGCGCTCGCGCCCGCGACGCGGACCTCCCCGCCGAAGCTCGGGATCCGCACCGCGCTCGTCACGCGGGGCGGGCCGCCGACCGTGCCGTCCTGCCGCTCCGAGGCGGACGGGTCGACCGCGAGCACCGAGCCGCCCTTGTCGTCCTCGTAGGTGAGGTCGTAGTTCGACGACACCACGAGGAGGCGGTCGTTCGCGAGCGCGAGGCCCGTCGGGAACGTGAACCTGTCGAGAGGACCCGGAGGACGCTCGACGGGGGTGCAGGCCGTCGCGGCGAGCGCCGCGAGGACCAGGAGGCCAAGGGGACGGGCCGGCATGGGGCGCGCACCGTAGCCGTCGGCGTCGCTGGTGGTCAAGGTCGAGGTCCTCCGCTCGGACTCGTTGAACGCGCGTGCGCGCGGACTGTTCCGCCCGCGCGCGGCCCGGGGTTCGGGGCACCGCGAGGACCGGCGACGGTAGGTCGCCCAACCCCCCGCTGTCAAACGGAAATCTCCCCGATCCGCGGCAGCCCTGCGACCGCGCCCGGCTGCGCCACCACCCGCGCCGCGACCCGCGCCCCGAGCGCCCCCGCCGCCGCGAGCGCCGGCGCCCCGAGCGCCTCGAGGGGTTCGGCGGTCGCGAGCGACGCGAGCACGCCCGCCACCCAGGCGTCGCCCGCGCCCGTCGTGTCGACGACGTCCGCGGGCGCGGCCGGGACGCGCACGACGAGGTCCCCCCGCCGCAAGAGCGCGCCCCGCGCGCCGAGGGTCACGCACGCGAGCCCGACGCCGAGCTCCACGAGGCGGGCCGCCGCGCGCTCCGGCTCGTGCTCGCCGGTGCAGAGCGGCGCCTCCTCCTCGGAGAGCTTCACGAGGTCGCACGACGGGATCACCGCCGCGCAGAGCCGGCGGCAGTCCTCGAGATCGTCCCAGAGGTGCGCGCGCACGTTCGGGTCGAACGAGACGCGCGTGCCCGCCGCGCGCGCCGCGGCCACCGCGGCCCGGAGCGCCTCCCGGCCGGCGGGGAGGACGTGGGCGGACGAGCCCACGTGCAGCCAGGCCGCGCGCGCGAGGAGCGCGGGGGCCACGTCCGGCGGCGCGAAGAGCTTGTCCGCGGAGAACCGCGCGTTCGGCGAGAAGAAGCTGCGCTCGCCGCCGGGCTCGAGCGCGACGAACCACACGCCGGTCGGACGCTCGCGCGAGAACCGGAGGACCGGCTCGACGCCCTCGTCGGCGAGGCGCCGCGCGAGGAACCGCCCGAGGGGATCGTCGCCGACCACCCCGGTGAACGCGACGCGGCGGCCGAGGCGCGCGAGGCCGGTGGCGACGTTCGCGGGGGCCCCGCCCGCGCAGGGCCGGAACGCCTCCACGTCCGGGAGCGCGCCCGGGCGATCGGGCAGGAAGTCGACGAGCGCCTCGCCCAGGCAGACGACGTCGAGGTCGCGCGCGCCGCCCACGCCCTATCCTCCCAGCACCGGGCCGACCTCGTCGAGGAAGCCCCGGGCCTTGAGGCGCCGGCCGAGGTGGTGCTCGACGAAGCGGGTCAGCGCCTCCTTCAGCTCGCGCGCCTCGACGGGCGCGAGCGGCGCCGCGCCCGCGGCGAGCCCGCCGTCGGAGAGCCGGACGAGCGCGGCGAGCCCGGGCGCGGTGAGGTCGACGCTCCCCGGCCCCGCGGCGGGCCCGCAGGCCGGGCACAGCACCCCACCCTGCGCCGGATCGAACCGGCGCGCCCGGCCCGGCGGGATCGGGCCGGCCTCGCCGGCCTCGCCGAGCGGCCCGCCGCAGCGCGCGCAGGCGTCGAGGCGCGGGGCGAGCCCGGCCGCCGCGAGCGCGCCGAGCTCGAACGCGCGGAGCGCGCCGGGCGTCGCGGGCGCGGCGTCGAGGGCGGCGAGGTAGCCGGCGAGGAGCGTCCAGGAGATCGTCGTGAGGCTCGTGGTCGCGCACGAGCTCCCGCGCGAGCTCCGCCGCGTAGCCGGCGCACGCGATCCGCGCGAGGTCGCCGCGGATGCCGCCGAACCCGCGCTGCACCGCGACCGAGTCGAGCCCGAGCATGTCGGAGCCGGCGCGCTCGCGCACCTCGGCGGAGAGCAGCGTGAACGGCTCGAGCCCGCCGCCGAAGCGGCGCCTCGAGGCCCGGGCGCCCCGCGCGAAGGCGGCCACCTTGCCCCGCTCCCGCGTGAAGAGCGTCACCACCCGGTCCGACTCGCCGTAGTCGACGGTGCGCAGGACGATGGCGGTGAGGCTCGAGCGGACGGTCACCCGGGGACCGTAGCGGAGCCCGGCCCGGCGCGCCACCGGCGCCAGCACCGGCGCTCAGCCCCAGACCGCCCGGTACCGGCAGCGGGTGGGCCCGGCCTCCTCGACGAGCACGTCCGGCGACCTCGCGCCGGAGAGCTCGAGGGCCGCGGCGAAGGCCTGCGCGTACAGCGCGAGGACGCGCGCGTCGAAGAGCGCGGCCGGGAAGCTGAGCGTGAACCGCACGCCGTCGTCGGAGACCCCGGAGACGTCGAGCGCGCTGCCGCGGTGGAAGTTGTTCCAGCGCTTCCCGGAGAAGCGCACGAGCGTCGCCGGCGAGAAGACCGCCATGAGGATGCGGTAGGTGGGGCTGTCGAAGAGGACGCGGTTGCGGGCCCGGATCCGGGCGGCCGCGGCCGCGTCGTCGAGCCCGAGGACGTCGGCGACCCCGTGGACGAGCGCCACGAGCTGGACCTCGGGGACCCACTCCCCGGCGAGCGGCGGCTCGCGCACGAGCGGGGCGAGCTCGGGCGGCAGCGCGTCGGCGAGCGCGGCGTGGTCCGGCACGTCCTCGTAGGCGTTCCGGACGACCGCTCCCTTCGCGAGGCAGCCCGGGTGCGAGGCGAACCCGTCGGGCAGGCCCGCGAGGTAGGCGTCGACGCGCGGCAGGGGTGGCCGGGGGGAGCTCACGCAGGGGCCATGTTACCCCGACCGACGGTCCGCGCCTGCGGGAGACGTGCGCGTCGTGCCCTCGAGGTCGTCCCCGGGCACGCCGCGGGCGGGTCAGCGGAGCATCAGCAGGGCCGCCGCCCCCGCCGCGACGAGCGCGACGGCGCCCAGCACGAGCCAGCGGACGGGCGTCCCGGGGCGCCCCTCGGGCGCGGGCGTGTCGGCGATCGCCTCCTCCCAGCGGAGCACCACCTCGTCGGCGTCGAGCCCCTCGGCCGCGGCCACCGCGCGCAGGTACCCCACCGCGTAGGCGCGGGGAGGCAGGCGGGCGCGGTCGCCGCCCTCGAGCGCCTCCACCACGCCGGGCGCGAGCCGGGTGGCGCGCGTGACCTCCTCGCGCGTGAGCCCGCGGAGCTCCCGCTCCCGCTGGAGCCAGCGGCCGAACGCCGCCAGGCGATCGGCCTCGGCGAGCTCGCCCTCCGGCCCGCCCGCGCGGCCGTCCGGGCCGCCGCGCCCCTCGCTCACCGGAGGAGCTCCAGCGTCTTCTTGCACTCGTCGCCCTCGACGCTGTTCGCGCCGAGCTCGACGCAGCGCTGCAGCGCCTCCCGCGCGCCCGCGAGGTCGCCCTGCTTCACGCGCGCGAGCCCGAGCTGGAGGTGCGCGTCCGGCGTCCTGTCGCAGGTGCGGGCGTAGGCCGACAGCTCCTCGATCGCCTCGGCGACGCGCCGGTCCTCGAGCAGGATGCGCCCGAGCTCCCGCCGGCCCTTGCAGAACCGCGGCGCGAGGGTGAGGCAGGCCCGCTGCTCGGCGATGCCCTCGGTCTTGCGGCCCATCTGCCAGAGCACCTGGCCCTTGTTGCAGCGGGCGATCCACGGCTCGCGGTAGGTCATCTCCGCGAGCGCGGCGTCGAGGTGCTTCAGGGCCTCCTCGTGCCGCCCGCGCTTCGCGAGGAGCTGCCCGAGATCGTTCTCGGCCTCCGGGTACGGGGTCTTGAGCTCGATCGCGCGGCGGTACTCGCGCTCGGCCTCGTCGGCGCGGCCGAAGCCGAAGTCGAGCACGAGCCCGCGGCCGCGGTGCGCGTCGGCGAAGGCCGGGTCGAGCTCGAGGGCGGCGTCGAACTCCTTGAGCGCGTCGGGGGGGCTGCGCCCGGCGCGCAGCGCCTCGACGCCGAGGTCGTGGTGGATCTCGGCGGCGCGCCGGTCCTTCGGCGAGGGGCCGTGCGCGCAGGCCGCGAGGGCGAGCAGCGCGGCGGCGGCGAGGGTGGGGCGGGCGCGCGGGGGTGTGGTGGCCATCGGTCGGGTGGACCTCAGAAGGAGGCGAGCAGCCGGGCGAGGGCGGAGGCCTCGCGCGGCCCCAGCGCGGGGGAGGCGGACGGCGGCGGGGCCGGGGCCGGCGCGGCGGGCGCGAGCGCCGGGGCCGCCAGGGCCGGGATCCCGAGCGAGGTGGAGCTGATCTGGGGGAAGGCGGCGCTCATCGCCGGCATCATCCCGGTCTGACCCATCGCCGGCACGCCCATGGCGGTCTTCGCGGGCTGCGCGGGCGCGGGCCGCCCCGCGGGGCGGCCGCCGAAGAGCGGGATCCGCCGGATGGTCTGCTCCTGCACGTCCGCCGCGAGGTTGCGGAAGTTCAGGTTGTCGAGCATGAAGCCCATCGACTCGAGGAACTGGAGCCCCTCGATCTCGACGTCCCGGTACTCCTCGAGCGTCACCTGCCGCCGCTCGTGCACGTACACGACGTTCTCGCCGGTGCGGGGCACGTGGAGCGCGACGTAGATGGAGAAGGTGCCGTTGGCGTTCCGGAGCGCGCACAGGTGCCCGGTGACGGTCTGCGGAGGCTTGCCCGGGATCGAGACCTGCGGCTGGTTGATGCTCTCGATGATCGCCACGATCTGGTCCTTCGTGGCGGGCACCCAGGTGAGGGTCGGCTCGGGGTGGAACATGCGCTCCTCGGGCTCAGCGGGCCTGGACGACGAACTCCTCGCTGCGGCTCTCCTCGGCGGCGGTGCGGACGGCCTCCACGAGCGTCTCGTCGATCATCACGTGGTCGCCGCCGATGTTCCCCTCCCCGACCACGACCCGCAAGGTCACGTCCTTCGAGGTGGAGGGGCGGTCGCCCTTCCGGGTGGCGGAGAGGACGAGGCGGTTCTGGCCCGGCCGCAGGTACTTCGTGATCTCCATGACCACCTGCGGCTCGTTCGCCTTCACCTCCCGGATCCACTGCGAGTTGATGAAGATGGCGAGGTCGAACCCGGTCCCCGGCGCGGCGTGCTCGGTCGCGAGGAAGTACCGGCGGGTCACCGCGGCGGGCGCCGTGGGCGCGGCCGGCACGGGGGCGCCGCCGGCGGGCACCGGGGCGGCGCGGGCGGTGGCGGGAGCCGGCTCGTCGGAGCGGACCGCGTAGCCCTTCGCGGTGATGTGGATGTCGCCCCGGTCGTCGATGACGACGGTCGCGTTCTCGATCTTCTGCCCGGTCACGCCGTCGATGGGCACGCCGTTCAGCGTGACCGCGGGGCCCGCGCGCGCGGCTCCGCCGGCGCTGAGCGCCGCGGCGGCGACGAGGAGCAGGAGTGCGCGCATCGCTCGTTTGGTAGCCCCGCACGGCGGGGCGCGTCAAGGACGGGGCTCCCCGGGCCCGGCTACACGCCGCGCACGTCGGCTCCCCGAGATCACCTTGTGGACCTGGAGCGAGAGCCGGGCATTCAATCCGCTCTCGAGCAGCCAGCGCGCGAGCTCGGCGGGCCTCACCCGGTCCCACACCGGGGAGAAGAGGAGCTCCACCCGCCCCTCGAGCCGGTGGCGCCGCGCGACGTCGACCGACCAGCGGAAGTCCTCCTCGCCCGTCACGACGAACTTCACCTCGTCGTGGGGGCGCAGGGCGTCGAGGTAGGCGAGGTCGGTCGCCGCCTCGCCGGAGCCCGGCGTCTTCACGTCCACGATGCGGATCACCTCGGGCGGCAGCGCCTCGGTCGGCCGCTGCCCGTGCGTCTCCACGGTGACCTCGTAGCCGCGCGCGACCAGGTCGCGCGCGAGCTCGGGCAGCTCCCGCTGCAGGAGCGGCTCGCCGCCGGTGAGGAGCACGAGGCGGGTGGGCCAGCGGGCGAGCTCCGCGAGGATCTCCTCGCGGGAGAGCTCCCGGCCGCCGTGGAAGGCGTAGGCGGTGTCGCAGTAGCCGCAGCGGAGGTCACAGCCCGTGAACCGGACGAAGGCGCAGGGGCGCCCGGCCCGGGTGCCCTCGCCCTGCAGGCTGTGGAAGATCTCGGTGACCCGCATCCGCTGGCTTCGATAACCCGCGGGCGCTCAGCGCGCCTGGGCGGCGTCGGCCCCGCCCGCCGCCGCGAACGCCGGCGGCGGCGGCCCGAGCGTGCGGCGCAGGCGCCGGAGCTCGGAGCGGACCTTGCGGGGGTAGGCGTGGAAGCGGTCCGGGACCCCGCCCTCGCGCAGGTAGCCGAGGATCCGGTTCGGCCCCGCGTTGTAGGCCATGAGCGCCACGTCCTCGCGCTCGAAGGAGTCGAGCAGCCGGCGCAGGTACCGCACGCCCGACTGGACGTTCGCGATGGGATCCGCGGGGTCCGCGGGCGGCAGGCCGCTCCGCTCGCGCTCGGCGCGCATCGTCTCCTCGCGCAGCTGCATGAGGCCCTGGGCGCCCCGGTTCGAGCGGGCGTCGGGCTCGAAGGAGGACTCGACCTCGATGAGGGCGAGCACGAGGAGCGGGTCGATGGCGGCCCGGCGCGACTCGGCGAGCACCGTCCGCGCGAGCGCGCGACGGGTGGCGGCGTCGAGGGCCGGCATCCGGGAGGCGACCTCGCGCTCGAGGTCGGCGAGGAAGCCGGCCGGCGCGGGGTCGCACCCGCGGGCCGGGCACGCGGAGGGGCCCCGCTCGGCGGGCGCGAGCGGCCGAGGCCCCTCCCCCGCGTGCGCGGGGGCGAGGAGCGCGACGGCGAACGCGCCGGCCGCCACCATCGCCCCGATCACCCCTCTGAGTCCCGGTCTCCTCACTCCGCCTCCCTTTCTCTACCGACCGCCCTAGACGCCCCGGCTCGACGGCTTCGTCGAGCCCTTCTTGCCCCGCTTCGACTCCGCCCGGTCCAGCCGGCGGGCGAGCTTGTCCAGCTCGCGCGAGAGCTCATCGACCTGATCCCGGGAGGCTGCCCCGAGGAACTGGATGGCCCGGCCCTGCAGCTCCATCACCCGCTCGACCGCCTCCGCCCTGAAAGCCTCCGCCTTGCCGCGGAGCTCCACGCCCTGCCCCTTGAGCCTCGTGATGCGCTCCCGGACCTCCGGGAACGACCAGTCCTGCCTCGACAGCCGCTGCAACAAATGTTCGAGATCGCGGCGGCTTTCACGTCCCCTGGCCATGAGATCCTCGAGCACCCGCTTCGCCTCACCTTCGAGCACCTCGACCCTGGCCTGGGCGGTCATCACCTGATCCTTGAAGAGGTCGCCCATCGCGGCCGTCCGCCCGTTCGTCGCCCTTGAGTTCGCCATGTTGACCACCTCGACGGAAGTTTTTGACCGGCGGTCGTCGCCGTCGAGGCCAACCTAACGCGGCGCGTTAGCGTCGTCAAAGACCGAGAGTAGGGTCCCCCACTCGCCGGGTCTCGAGGGGTGTCCCGGGTCGCAGCCGACCTGTGGTGGAACGTCAGCTCAGGCCCCTGCCGTGACCATCCCCGGGGTGGGTTTCTCACCCCTCAGGTCTGCGCCCACCGCCTCGCCGACGGTCGAGAACCCGTCGCGCTCGAGGAGGCGGGCGATGCCGCGGTGGAGGTCCGCGACGAACGTCGGGCCGCCGTAGATGAACCCCGTGTAGACCTGCACCAGGCTCGCCCCCGCCCGGAGCTTCGCGTAGGCGTCCGCGGCGCTCATGACGCCGCCCGAGCCGACCACGACCGCGCGCCCCGCCACCCGGGCCGCGCAGCGGCGGACGGCGGCGGTGGCCGACGCGGAGAGCGGCCCTCCGGAGAGGCCGCCTGCCTCGGTCGCGCGCGGGTGGCGCTCGACGCCGGCGCGCGAGACCGTGGTGTTGCTCACGATGAGCCCGCTCACGCCCGCGGAGAGCGCGACGTCGACCGCCTCGTCGAGGGCCTGCGCGGGCAGGTCGGCCGCGAGCTTCACGAGGAGCGCCTTCCCCGGCGACCGCTCGCGCACGCGGGTCACGCACGCCTGCAGCAGCGCGGCGAGCTTGTCCGCCTCCTGCAGCGCGCGCAGGCCCGGCGTGTTGGGGGACGAGATGTTCACGACGAGGTAGTCGGCCACCGCGTGGAGGCGGTCGATGCAGGCGAGGTAGTCCGCCGCCGCCTCCTCGTTGGGCGTCACCTTGTTCTTGCCGACGTTCACGCCCACCGCGCCGAGGCGGGCGGCGCGGGGCAGCCGCTCGAGGCGTACGGCGCAGGCCTCCGCGCCGTCGTTGTTGAAGCCCATCCGGTTGATGAGCGCCTTGTGCTCGACGAGCCGGAACGCGCGGGGCCGGTCGTTCCCGGGCTGCGGGCGCGGGGTGATGGTGCCGATCTCGACGTGCGAGAAGCCCATCGCGAACAGCCCGGGCAGGAACACCTCGCCCTTGTCGAAGCCCGCGGCGAGCCCGATGGGCCCCTCGAGGTCGAGCCCGAGGCAGCGCGTCCGGAGCGCCTCCGGCGCCCGCGGCCGCACGGCCCGCGCGACCGGCAGCGGGATCGCGCGCAGGCCGGCCGCCGCGACGGCGTGCGCCTGCTCGGGATCGAGCCGGAAGAGGGACCAGCGGAGGGCGGGCCAGAGGAACATGCGGGGCCGGAGTGTCTAGCCGATCGTGAGGTCGCGCACCATCACGATCGCGTCCTCCCCCTCCTCGGCGTAGTAGTTCGGCCGCACCCCCACCTGCCGGTACCCCAGGTCACGGTAGAGCGCGAGCGCGGCGAGGTTCGAGCGCCGCACCTCGAGCGTGGAGAGCGCGGCCCCCCGCTTGCGCCCCGTGGCGTGCGCCTCCTCCATGAGCGCCCGGCCCACGCCGCGGCGCCGGGCGGCGAGCGCGGTGCCGAGGTTCAGCACGTGGACCTCGTCGTGGACGAGCCAGAAGACGACGTAGCCGATGATCGGGTCGCCCTGCCCCGCCTCCTCGAAGGCCTCCAGCGCCACGAGGACGTGCGACCACGCATGCGACATCTCGCGCTCGAGGAGGTCGCGCGACCAGGGGTGGAGGAAGCCCTCCTTCTCGATCTCGACGATGCGGTCGAGGTCGGCCGGCCGCATCGGGCGGAACCGGAACGGCGACGGCGGGGGGACGGGGCGCCTCACGCGCCCGGCTCCCTGAGGACGCGGATGTCGGCGCGCGCCCGGAGCTCGGCGACGAGCGCGGCCACCTGGTTGCGCGCCGCGGCCTCGGCGAGCTCCCCGCGGACGGCCTCGCGCACGGCGGGCGACGCCCCGGCCGCGCCGCGCGCCGCCAGCGCGCGGTCGACGTCGGCCTCGCTCACCCGCGCGGCGCGGCCCACCCGCGACTCGAGGTAGCGGCGCACCTTGAGGCCGCGCGCGAGCGTCACCGCGAGCTCCTCCTCCGGCAGCTCGGCGCGGGCGAGGAACGCGCGATACTCCGCGGGTGCCGGGAACCGCGCGGCGAAGCGCGCCACCTCGCGGTCGACCGTGTCCCGGTCGAGGTCGTCGAGCCTCAGGCGCGCCGCCTCGTCCGCGACCAGGGTCTCGTCGAGGAGCCACTGCAGGGCCGCCGCGAGCGCCGGGGCGTCGAGCGGCCTCACCGCGGCCTCGACCGCGCCGCGCGAGACGAGCGCGATGCGCGCCTCCTCCTCGAGCTTCGTGCGGGTCACGAGCCGGGGCGGCGAACCCGCCGGGTTGCGGACCACCGCCACCACCTCCTCGACGACGTCACCTCCGGGCGGCGCGGGCTGGGCGGCGAGGACGGCGAGCAGGAGCGGGATCACGGGACTATTCTATGCGAGCCGGCCCCGCGTGACGCCGCGCGTTTGACTGTCGCGGAACGCGCGTTACCTTGCCCGGGTGCCAGAGCGCGATCTCTACGAGATCCTGGGCGTCGCCCGCACCGCGAGCGACGCCGAGATCAAGAAGACCTACCGGCGCCTCGCCCGGCAGTTCCACCCGGACATGAACCCGGGGAACCGCCAGGCCGAGGAGCGCTTCAAGGAGGTCACGGCCGCGTTCGAGGTCCTCTCCGACCCGAAGCGCCGCAAGCTCTACGACGAGTTCGGCCCGGACGCCCTCCGGACCGGGTTCGACGAGAAGCGGGCCGAGGAGGTGCGCCGCTGGCGCGCCCACGGGGGCGGCCGCGGGGCGGCGGGCGGCCGGGTGCCCTTCGACTTCGGCGACTTCTCGCGGGTCGACGTCGGGGAGTACGGCTCCTTCGACTTCGGCTCCATCTTCGGCGACCTCTTCCGCCGCGGCGGCGCCGGCGGCCCGGCGGGCGGCCCCTTCGGCGGCGCCGCGGGCGCGCCCGCGCGCGGCCAGGACGTCGAGGCCGAGCTCGCCGTCCCGCTCCGCGACGCCGTGCTCGGCGCCCAGCGGGACGTGCGCGTGGACGGCCGCACGCTGCGCGTGAAGATCCCGCCGGGCGTGCTCGACGGCTCGCAGATCCGGCTCGCCGGGCAGGGCCGCCC
This sequence comes from Anaeromyxobacteraceae bacterium, assembly GCA_047602405.1. GTDB lineage: Bacteria > Myxococcota > Myxococcia > Myxococcales > Anaeromyxobacteraceae > Anaeromyxobacter. Next base: position 1,307,199 of record JASGHJ010000002.1, on the reverse strand, counting down.
GGGCGGGCGCGGCGCCGCCGCCGGCGACCTCCTGCTGGGCGTGAAGCTCGAGCCCCACCCGCACGTGCGCCGGGAGGGCAAGGACCTCTACGTCGACCTCCCGGTCACGGTCCCGGAGGCGATCGCGGGCGGAGAGGTGCGGCTGCCCACGTTCGAGGGCCCCGTGGCGCTCGGCCTGCCGCCGAACACCTCCTCGGGCACGAAGCTGCGCCTGCGCGGCAAGGGCCTCCCCGACCTCCGTGGGGGCGCCCGCGGCGACCTCTACGCCGTCGTCCAGATCGTGCTGCCCCCGAAGGGCCCCGCGCTCGAGAAGGCCGCCAGGGCCCTCGCCGAGCTCTATTCCGCCGATCCGCGGGCGGGGATCTCGTTGTAAACACGTGGCCCACCGGAGGGCATCTCTCGCCATGGCACTGTTCGGGCTGTTCGGGTCGAAGGAGAGCGGGAGAGGAGCACCCTCGAGAAGCTCGGGAAGAAGGTCACCGAGAAGTACGGCCCCCCCGAGAACCGGCAGAAGGCGATCGACCAGCTCGGCGAGCTCGACACGCCGGGCGCCTACGCGACCCTCTGCCTGCGCTTCACCATCTTCTCGGAGCCCGGCATCACCGACCAGGAGGAGAAGGAGACCGCGCAGCGCCTCCTCGTCGCCGCGGGGGACCGGGCGGTCCCCTCGGTCGAGGCGTTCATCCACGGCCAGGAGGACGGCGTCTCCTGGGGCCTGCGCGTCCTCCAGGAGTCCGCGCCCGACCGCCTGCTCGGCGTCGTCCTGAAGGAGCTCACGAAGCTCGGGCGCGAGTACGTGCGCGACCCCGACAAGAAGATCACGCTCCTCACCTGGCTGCGCGAGCACCACGCCGGCGCGCCCGCGGCCGAGGTGGAGGCCGCCCTCCTGCCGCTCCTCGAGGACTTCTCCGACGACGTCCGGATCCTCGCGACCCGCGGCCTCGCGGTGGCCTCGCGCGGCGAGGCGTCCCGCGACGCGCTCATCGCGCTCCTCCTGCGCGACAAGGACAACGCGCGCGTCCGCGGCGAGGTCTTCGAGGCGCTCGCGACGATGGGCGCCGACGTGAAGGGCCACCGGCCGTCGGTGGAGGCCCTGATCGCCCCGCCGTACCACCTCGACCGCGAGGGCCGGGTGAAGAAGCTCGGCTGAAGCGTCCGCGCCGCTTACGACGCAGCGCGGCGTGACCCGTGGGCGCGCGGCCTCGTGCCGCGACCCGCGCCACGGAGCGTCCTCGGGGTAGACTGCGCGCCGTGACGGACGCCCCCGGGTCCCCTCCGCAGGCCCGCGCCGCGGGCGCGCCGCCGCCCGCGGCACCTCGAGCCTTCCTCGATCGCTGGTTCGCTCCGATCCGCGTGACCCGCGACGCGCCGGACGAGCTCCGCGCGCTCGCCGCCCGCGGCAGCCTCGTCTACGTGATGCGGGCCCCGGGCCTGCTCAACTTCCTGTACCTGCGCTGGTTCCTGCACCGGAACGGCCTCCCGCCCCTGCGCGCCGCCCAGGGCTTCCCGGGCTTCCGCGGCTGGATCGCGCGGGTGTGGCGATCGCGCCGGGCCTTCTCGGAGACCGTGTCGCGCGGCGAGGGCGCCGTGGTCTTCCTCGGCGGGCGCGGCCCCCGGGATCCGTTCCCGCTCCTCGTGGAGCTGCAGCGCGCCCGCCCGGCGCCCATCTTCCTCGTCCCGGTGCTGCTCGTGTGGAGCCTGCGCGCGCAGAAGCTCCGCCCGACGGCCGCCGACATCCTCTACGGCTCGGCGGAGGCGCCGACGCCGTTCGCGACCGCCCTCTCCTTCCTGCGCAGCTTCCGGCAGGCCTTCTTCAACGTGGGCCGCGCGCTGGACCTCTCGGTGGCCGTCGTCCAGGAGGGCGCGGAGCCCGACGCGGTCATCGCCCGCAAGGCGCGCGGCGCGCTCCACCAGCACCTCGCCCGCCAGTTCCGCACCGCGGTCGGGCCCCGGCTCAAGACCCCGTCGCGGGTGCGCGAGAAGGTGCTGCGCGACCGGACGCTGCGGGCCGCGATCGAGGCCGTCGCCGCCGAGTCCGGCCGCGCGCCGGCGGCGGTCGAGGCCGAGGCGCGCAAGGACCTCGCCGAGATCTCCGCCCGCTACGACCCGCGCCTCGTGCAGGTCGCGCGCGCCTTCCTCGCCTGGGTCTTCGGCCGGCTCTACACCTCGGTCGAGGTCGACGAGGCCGGGCTCGCGCGGCTGAAGAAGCTCGCGGCCGAGCGGCCGATCGTGCTCTGCCCCAGCCACAAGAGCCACATCGACTACCTCGTCCTCTCGTGGCTGCTCTTCGACAACGGGATGACCCCGCCGCACATCGCCGCGGGCATCAACCTCGCGTTCTGGCCGTTCGACGGGATCGCCCGCAAGGGCGGCGCCTTCTTCATCCGCCGCACCGTGAAGGGCGACAAGATCTACACCGCGGTGCTCCGCGCCTACGTGAAGCACCTCCTCAAGGAGCGCTTCCCCCAGGAGTTCTACGTGGAGGGCGGCCGCAGCCGGACCGGCAAGCTCCTCTTCCCGAAGACCGGCCTCATCTCGATGGAGGTCGACGCCTGGCTCGACGGCGCGGCCGACGACGTGGTCTTCGTCCCGGTCTCCATCGACTACGAGCGGCTCATCGAGGCTTCGAGCTACGTGCGCGAGCTGTCCGGCGCGGAGAAGCAGAAGGAGTCCTTCGGCGCGCTCCTCGGCTCGGCGAAGGTCCTCCTGCGCCGGTACCAGCGGCTCTACGTGCAGTTCGAGGAGCCCATCTCCCTGCGCCAGGTCGCCGAGGAGCGCCTCGGCGAGCGCGCGAGCGCCCTCACCCTCGACGAGGCCTGGAGCGGCGGCGAGGCCACCGCCGCGCTCGCCCCGCCGCTCGCGCCCGGCATGCGCGGCGCGCCCGCGGAGGCGAAGCGCCAGCTCGTGCAGGCCCTCGGCAACCGCATCGCGTACGGCATCAGCCGCGCGGTCACCGTCACCCCCATCGGGCTCGTGGCGGCCACCCTGCTCTCCCACGCCCGCCGCGGGCTCGGCGCGCCCGAGGTGGCGCGCCGGGTGGAGCTGCTGCGCTACATCGCCGCCGAGGGCGGCGCCCGCTTCGCACGCGACCTCGCCGGCGCGCCGTCGGATCCGCGCGAGGAGGGGCCGATCGCCGACGCGGTGGGCGTGCTCGCCGCCGGCGGGCTCGTGACGGTGGAGGTGGCGGCCGGCGAGACCATCTACATCGTCCCCGACGACAAGCGCCTCGTCCTCGACTACCACCGCAACGCCGTCATCCACCGCTTCGTCGCGCCCGCGCTCGTCTCGGCCGCGATCGTGGCGGGGGGCGGCTCGACCACCCTCGACGCGGCCCACGAGCGCGCGCTCTTCCTCTCCCGCCTCTTCAAGCTCGAGTTCATGTACCGGCCGGGCGCGACGTTCGACGAGATCTTCGACTGGAACCTCTCCTTCCTCGAGCGCATCGGCGCCGTCGCGCGCGAGGCGTACCGGCTCGCCCCCGGGAAGGAGCAGGGCCACCTCGCCTTCCTCGCCGAGTTCATCCGCGCGTACCTCGAGGCGTACCGGCTCACCGGCGAGGCGGTGCAGGCGCTCCTCGGCGCGGAGGGCGCGGCGCCCGTCGAGAGGAGGGCGCTCGTCGGCCAGGTCCAGGAGCGCGGCCGCGCCGACTTCCTCTCCGGGCGGGTCGCGCTCCGCGAGGCGCTCTCCCGCGCCACGCTCGAGAACGCGATCGCCTGGCTCACCACCCAGGGCGTGCTCGCGGCGAAGGACGGCAAGGTCGCGCTCGCCGAGGGCGGCGCGGCGAGGCTCGCCGGCATCCTCGACGGGGTCCGACCGCACTTCCCGGCGTGACCCCTGGCCGGACGATCCACGCGCCGCCCGGCGCGTGGACCGCCGGCCACCCGGGCGGCTCAGAACGTCAGCGCCACGCCGATCCGCAGCGAGAGCGGCGCCTGGAACGACGGCGCGGCGCCGAACGGCCGGCCGTAGCTCGGGTTCACCGTGACGGGGCGCCCGTCGACGGTCTTCAGGTACTTGAGCTGCGGGCAGGCGTTCTGCAGGTGCGAGATCGGGTCCTTCGCCCCGCCCGCGTTCGTGTCGCACTTGATGTTCGAGACGACCTGGACGTTGTCGAACGTGTAGTTCGTGTCGAGGGCGAGGGTGTCCTGGGTGTTGAGCACGTTGAAGACGTCGACCGAGACCTTCACCGCGTACGGGGGCGTGATCGTGTACTCGAAGCGCCCGCCGAGATCGAGCTGGGTGTTGAAGGGCGTGCGCCCCGCGCCGCCGCGCTGCACGATGTACGCGTACCCGTTGCCGTAGAGCGGGTGGCGGCCGTTCGCGCCGATCGGCGTGCCGGACGTGGCGGTGAACGCCGCCGAGGTCGTCAGGCGTGCCTTCGGGTTCACCTGGAACCCGTAGGCGCCGAACGCCTTGAACGCGTGCGGCCGGTCGCCGGGCAGGCGCCCCTTCTTGTTGGCCATCAGCGTCGCGAGGTCGTACTCCGCGTTGATGCCGGGGTCCAGCTGGCCGGTGATGGGATCGAACACGCCCGCCACGTTCCCCACCAGCGAGGAGTACGTGTACGAGGCCTGCGCGAGCCAGTTCTTCGAGAACTGCTTCGTGAGCTTGAAGGTGAGGGCGTCGTAGTCGCGGACCGGCGCCGGCATCTTCACGTTCACGGTGCGGCGGGTGAACGTGTCGAGCGCGGTGACCTCCTTCGGGTTCTTCGTGACCGTGAAGGAGTTCGCGGTGCCCGGCAGGTAGGTGGCGGGGAACGGGTTCCCCTGCCCCGGGTTCGCGATGAAGTAGGTGGTGCCGTCGTCGTCCGACATGTCCTCGATCATCGAGCCCTGCCGGCGGCCCTGGTAGTCGAGCCCGACCGAGAGGTCGGCGAGGAGCTCGTACTCGAGCTGTGCGCCGAACTGGTCGTCGTAGATGCCCTTCAGGCCCTTCTGGACGGGCGTGATGCCGCCGGTGTTGGCGTACGCGTTCGTACCGTCGGCCCAGCCCGCCTCGATCGCGCAGGACGCCTGCGCGCGCGGGTCGCGGGTGAGCGAGGAAGGCGTGAGGGCCTGGTCGCAGTTCCAGCCCGTGGAGGCCTGCTGCTCGTTGCCGAAGGCGCGGTCGCCCATGTCGAGCGGGATCGCGTAGTAGAAGCGGCCGTACGCGACGCCGAGCTTGCCGCGGCCGGTGCCGGTGAAGTCCCAGACCCCCTGCACGCGCGGGGACCACATGTTCGTCACGTCGATCCCGCGCACGCCGCCCTTGTTCGTGGCCTCCATGGTCTGGGTCTCGAGCCTCAGGCCCGCCTGGAGCGTCACGCCGGTGTTCCTCAGGGTCCACGCGTCCTGCACGTAGTACGCGAAGGAGTTGTTGACCGACTGCGACTTCGAGACCGGGAGCCACTCGAGCGTGTTGCCGGTCAGGGCCGGGTTGCCGGCGTCGTCGAGGACGCGGGCGTAGCCGCGCAGCATCGTGAGATCGTTCGAGGCGGTGGCCGAGTCGGCGCGCAGGATGACGCCGCCCGAGTACCACTTCGTCACGTCGTAGGACATCCGCTCGAGATCGACGCCCGCCTTCACGTTGTGGGAGCCGAACGCGTCGAGGAGGTACGCCGCCGAGAAGGTGGTCTTGAGGCGGTCGGAGGTGTAGTCCGCCGCCGGGCCCACGCCGCCCGTCGTGTAGTTCGTCATCCAGCAGAGGTCGGGGTCGCCGGAGCAGGCCGCGACCGCCGCCGCGGAGAGCGGCTCGTAGACCTTGCCGTCCGAGGCCGCGACGTTGAACGCGGTGAGCTGGGTCGGCTGCCGCCACTGGATCTGGGGCAGCGTGCGGCCGGGGCCGGTGGTCCGGTCGTTCACCGCCGACCGGTGGTAGCCGACGAGCCCCTCCACGATGAGCCGCTTGTCGAGGAACTTGCCGGCGTACCGGGCGAGGCCGTTCGTCGAGCCGGTGTCGGTGTCGAGGTACCGCCGCGTCGACTCGCCCAGGACCGAGTTGATGGTCGTGCCGTTCGTGGGGGTGCCGTACGCCGAGGCGGAGAGCTGGTTGTTCTCGTCGACGAGGAACGTGAGCTTCCCGGCGAACTGGTAGGTCGTGGTGGTGGCCTTGTAGTACTGGTCGGTGCCCTGGATCTTCTGGTTCACCACGAACCCGTCCGCGTCGCGCTGCATGTTCCCGCTCCCGTCGAGCACGTTCGCCCGGTAGAAGCGGTCGCCGTTCCGCTCGGTGAGCACCGGCGCGAACCCGGCGAAGAACCAGAGCCGGTCCTTCATGATCGGGCCGCCCACCTCGAAGCCGAAGTCGAGGTCGAGGTCGCCCTTGCGCGGGGTCGACCGGAACCCGATCGCCTCGCCGTCGTTGCCGCCGACCTTGCCGTCCGGCTGCACGAGCCACGAGGGCGAGAAGTTCCCGAACACAGAGCCGTGGAGCTCGTTCGAGCCCGACTTCGTGACCACGTTCACCACGCCGCCGGTCGCGCGGCCGTACTCGGCCGAGAAGTTCCCGGTCTTGACGTCGATCTCCTGGACGAAGTTCGAGAGCATGAGCGCGTTGTTGTTCCCGAAGGTCGGGTCGCTCACGGTGAGGCCGTCGAGGATGTAGGCGTTCTCGGGGGAGCCCGCGCCCGCGAAGCTCGTGCCGAACGCGTCGGCGGTGGCGGTCGGGGCGACCAGCGCGATCTGCTCGAAGTTGCGCCCGATCGGCACCGAGGAGACGAACTCGCTCGAGATGACCGCCCCCGCCTCGGCGGAGCCCACGTTCACCACCGGCGCCGTGCCGGTGCGCACGAGCTGCTCCTCCATCTGCACGGCCTCGGGGACGACGGCCAGGTTGGCGCGGAGGACCTTGTCCATCGACAGGCGGATGTCCGCCCGCTCGGAGGGCTTGAACCCCTCGAGCTGGACCGAGAGCTTGTACTCGCCCGGGGGCAGGAGCGTGATGCGGTAGTTGCCGTTGCCGTCGGTCACCGCCGTCTGCTCGCCCTGGAGGGCGGGGCTCGTGGCGATGACGACGGCGCCGGCGACGGGCTTCCCCGTCGCCGCGTCGGTCACGACGCCGATCAGGGTGCCGGTGGTCTGCGCCGACGCCGTCCCCGTGACGAGCACGAGGGTGGCGAGGCGCGCGAGGCACGTCAGGGCTCGCTTCATGGTTCCTCCGTTCGGCCGCTGGACCCCGCACGGGCAGGCGGCGCTCGCGCGGGTCAGGGCTCGAGTGGAAGGTAGCCGCGGGCATTCCGCCGCGGCCGGGCGGATCCGGCGCCGGGCCGCGCCGAGCAGCGAGCGGGACTCGCCGCACGGCCGGCGGGATCACCCTCGGTCACGCCGGGGGCGCCGGCACGCTCGGTCGCCGCTCGGGCGCGCCGATCTCGACTAGACTCGCGCCATGAGCCCCCTCGACCTCGCCCACGCCATGGACGTCGCCCGCCGCGCCGCGGAGGCCGCCTCCGCCGCCGCCATGGTCCACTTCCAGAAGGGCGTGCGCGTCGAGAAGAAGCCCGACCGCACGCCGGTGACGATCGCCGATCGCGAGGCCGAGGCCGCGGTGCAGCGGGTGGTCGCCGCGGCCTTCCCCGACCACGGCTTCCTCGGCGAGGAGACCGGCGCGCGCGCCGGCACGGCGCCCGCGCGCTGGATCGTCGACCCGGTCGACGGCACGAAGGGCTTCACCCGCGGCCGCGGCTTCTGGGGCCCGCTCGTCGCGCTCGAGGTCGAGGGCGAGATCGTCGCGGGGGCGATGGCGCTGCCGCCGCTCGGCGAGACCTACTGGGCGGCGAAGGGCCACGGCGCGTGGCTGAGGACGGGGGACGGCGAGCCGGCGCGCCTGCGGGTCTCCGCGATCTCGGCGTGGGAGGACGCGACCCTCTCGCTCGGCGAGCCGCACGTGCTCTTCCGCCCGCCGTACCTCGAGCGCGTCGCCGCGCTCGCGCTCACGGCGCAGACCGCGCGCTGCTACGGCGACATCGCCGGGTGCGCGCTCGTGCTGAAGGGCCAGGCCGAGGCGTGGGTCGAGGCCGGCGTGCAGGTGTGGGACCTCGGGCCGCTCAAGATCCTCGTCGAGGAGGCCGGCGGCCGGTTCACCGACTTCGACGGGAAGGCGACGATCGGCTCCGGCGCGTGCGTGGCGTCGAACGGGCTCGTGCACGAGCGGGTGCTCGCCGGCCTCGCGGGGCGCTGAGCTCGCGCACCACGATCGCGCGGGCCGGGGACGGCCGCCCGAGCACGCGGAACCCGGCGGCGCGGAAGACGCGCGCGTGGCCGTGGTAGAGCGCGCCCGCGTCGGTGCGGCCGTCGGGATCGACCGGGTACGCCTCCACGCGCGCGGCGCCCCCCGCCCGCGCGTGCGCGACCGCCGCGTCGACGAGGGCGCGCATGAGCCCGCGGCCGCGGGAGGCCCGCGGGGCGTAGAAGCACGTGATGGCCCACGTGCCCCCGGCCTCGCGCCCGGGCCCCGGCCGCGTGAGCCGCGAGGCGAGCACGACCGGGTAGGCCTCGCGCGGCTCGACCGCCACCCAGCCCACCGGCGCGTCGCCGTCGTACGCGAGGAGCCCGGGCACGTGGCCCGCGTCCACGTACGCGCGCTGCCGCGCGCGGTTCCCCTCCCCCTTCCCGGTGCGCCACTCCGGCTTCGGGTACCGGAAGAAGGTGCACCAGCAGCCCTCGCAGGCGCCGTTCGGGCCGAACAGGCGCTCGAGGTCCGGCCAGCGGTCGGGCGTCAGCGGGCGGAACGTGAAGGGGGGCATCGCCCCATCCTAGCGTCGGCCGGCGGCGCGGGGGAGCCGCCTCAGCCCCGGGGACCGGACTGCTCGCCCGTCCCGAGCACCACGACGCTGCGCGCCTCGGCCCGGTAGGTCGGGCCCGGCATCATCGGCCCGTCCGCCCAGCCCGGCGCGTCGTGCGGCGCGGGCAGCGCGGTGTCGACGAGGAGCCGCCAGCCCCGCTGCGCCGGGGGCAGCTCGAACCAGAGCGGCTCCCAGTAGGCGTTGAAGATGGCGTGCAGGCGCGCGTCGCCGTCGCGCGAGGTGAACCCCATCGCGATGGAGCGCGACCCCTCCGACCAGTCCGGCGCCCACAGGCGCACCCCGTGCCACTCGACCTTCCAGAGATCGAACGTCTCCCGCAGGGTCGCGCCCGCGTCGACGAGCGGCATCTCCGCGCAGCGCAGCCGCACGAGCTCGCGCACGAAGCGGACCAGCCCGGCGTGCCGCTCCATGAGCGACCAGTCGAGCCAGGACAGCTCGGAGTCCTGGCACCAGGCGTTGTTGTTCCCGCGCTGGGTGCGGCGGGCCTCGTCGCCCATGGTGAGCATCGGCACGCCCGCCGAGAGCAGGGTCACCGCGAGGAGGTTCTTCTGTTGCCGCACGCGCAGCCGCTCCACCGCGGGGTCGTCGCTCGGCCCCTCCACCCCGCAGTTCCAGGAGCGGTTGTCGTCGGCGCCGTCGCGGTTCCCCTCCCCGTTCGCCTCGTTGTGCTTCACGTCGTACGAGACGAGATCCTCGAGGGTGAAGCCGTCGTGGCAGGTGACGAAGTTGACGCTCTGCTCGGGCTCGCGCGCCTCCTGCTCGTAGAGGTCGGGGCTCGCGACGAGCCGGTTCGCGAACCGGCTCACGGTGCCCGGCGCGCCGCGCACGAAGTCGCGGACGTCGTCGCGGAACCGTCCGTTCCACTCCTTCCAGGCGTCCCCGACCCAGCGGCCGACCTGGTACATGCCGGCCGCGTCCCAGGCCTCGGCGATGAGCTTCGTCCCGGCGAGCACGGGCTCGCTCTCGATCTCCCACACGATGGGCGCGTCGGCGAGCGGGTTGCCCGCCTCGTCGCGCGAGAGGATCGAGGCGAGGTCGAAGCGGAAGCCGTCGACGTGGAGGTCGCAGGCCCAGTGGCGGAGCGAGTCGAGGATGAGCCGGCGCACCGTCGGGTGGTGGGCCTTCAGCGTGTTGCCGGTCCCGGTGTAGTTCGCGTACCTCGACCAGTCCTGGTCGAGCAGGTAGTAGGAGCGGTTGTCGAGGCCGCGCCAGGAGAGCGTGGGGCCGTGCTCGTCGCCCTCGGCGGTGTGGTTGTAGACGACGTCGAGGATCACCTCGAGGCCCGCCCGGTGGCAGGCCTTCACGAGGTCCCTGAGCTCGTCGACCGCGCCGAGCGGGTCGCCGCCCACCGCGTAGCCCGGGTGCGGCGCGAAGAGCGACACCGGCGAGTAGCCCCAGTAGTTGGTCCGCCCGGCCGGCGCGTCCTGCGGATCGAAGGCGAACACCGGCAACAGCTCCACCGCCGTGACCCCGAGCGCCACGAGGTGCGGGAGCTTCTCGACGAAGCCGGCGTAGGTGCCGCGCCGCGCCTCGGCCACGCCCGAGCCCGGGTGGCGCGTGAAGCCGCGCACGTGCGCCTCGTACACGACCGTCCGCACGAAGGGCCGGCGCAGCGGCTCGTCGCCCTCCCAGTCGTAGCGCGAGAGGTCGGCCACCACCGACTTCATGGCCTTGCCCGCGTTGTCGCCGCGGGCGGCGGCCGCCTGCCGGTCGTAGGTGGGCGGCAGGTCCACCGCCCGGCCGTAGGGATCGAGGAGCAGCTTCTCCCCGTCGAAGCGCAGGCCGTGGGCGGGGTCGAACGGCCCGTGCGCCCGCCAGCCGTAGCGCTGGCCGGCGCCCACGCCCGGCAGGAACACGTGCCAGTAGTGGTAGGTGCGGTGCTGGCGCGGATCGAGCGCGACCACCCGGCTCGGGCGCGCGTCCTCCGCCCGGTCGAACAGGCACAGCTCGAGCCGGGCCGCGTCGCGGGCCCAGACCGAGAAGTTCGTGCCCTCGGGCGTCGGCGCGGCGCCGAGCGGGAACGGCTTCCCGGGCCTCGGGTCGCCGCTCGCCACGGTCAGGCACCCTGCGTCGCGCGCCGGAAGAGATCCACCACCGCGCCGGCGCGGCCGGCCACCCGGGCGCGCCCGCGCGACCACTCGCGGAGCGCCTTGATCTGCTCCTCGTAGGTCCGGAACAGCGGCACGAGATCCTGCGCCACGCGGCGGAGGTCCCCGGTCTCGACCTCGCGGCCGAGCGCGTACGCGCGGTGGAGCCCGCCGACCACGATCTGCTCGAGCTCCGCGCCGGAGTAGTCCCCGGTGAGCTCGGCGATGGCGCCGACGTCGAGCCCCTCCGGCGCGCGGCCGCGGCGCCGGAGGTGCAGCTCGAGGATCTCCCGCCGTGCCTCCGGGTCGGGCAGGTCCACGAAGAACAGCTCGTCGAAGCGGCCGCGGCGCAACAGCTCGGGCGGCAGCCGGGACACGTCGTTCGCGGTCGCGACCACGAACACCGGTCCGCGCCGCTCCTGCAGCCAGGTCGAGAACGCGCCGAGGAGGCGCGCCGCGCGGGGATCGGCCCCGTCGGACGGCGAGCTGCCCGCGAAGCCCTTCTCGATCTCGTCCACCCACAGCGCCACCGGCGAGAGCGCCTCCGCCGCCTCGAGCGCGAGGGCGAGCCGCTCCTCGGCCTGCCCCGCCCCGCCGAGCACGCGCGGGAGGTCGAGCCGGAGGATCGGCACGCCGAGCCGGGCCGCCGCCGCCTTCGCGGCGAGCGACTTCCCGCAGCCCTGCACGCCCACGAGCAGCACGCCGCGCGGGGGCGGCAGGCCGTAGCGCGAGGCGTCGGCGTCGAAGGCGAGCGCGCGCTCGTCCATCCACTGCTTGAACGCGGGCAGGCCGCCGAGGTCCTCGGGGGTCTCCGCGCTCTCCACGAGCTCGAGGCCGAGGTCGCGGGCGAGGAGCCGCTTCTTCTCCGCGGCGATCACCGCCTGGCCGGCGTGGCCGAACGCCGGGTCGGCGCGCAGCGCGCGGGTGAAGGCGCGGCGGGCCTGGGCCTCCGAGAGCCCCCGCGCCGCGACGAGCGCGCGGTGCCGGAGCTCCGGGGCCAGCGGCGGCGCCGGCTGGCCCTTCGCCTGGGCGGCGGGGCCCATCCCGGCGAGCACGCGCTCGAGCACCGCCGCGAGCTCCTCGTCGTCGGGCAGCGGGAGGCGCAGCACCGCCGCCTCCGAGGCCAGGCCGTCGGGCAGCGCGAGCCGGGGCGCGACCACGACGAGGCAACGCCCCTCCGCGGCCAGCTTCGGGAAGGCGTCGCGCAGCTGGCGCGCGACCGCGGGATCGGCGAGCGCGACGTGGAGATCGAGCGCGGCGACCAGGATCGGCGCCGGGGCGCGCAGCACGGCGTCGAGCAGCGCCGGGGCGTCCTTCGCGGCCGGGGCGATGCCCTCGAGGCCGCGGAAGCTCGACCAGACCGCGCAGCGCGCGCCGAAGCCCGCCGCGGCGGCGCGGCAGGTGGCGACCGCCCGGTCCTCTTCGCTGGTGACGACGTAGACGAGCGGGGTGCCCGCCGACCAGAGCTCCGCGATCTCGCGCGCGAGCGTGTTCACCGGCTGCCCTCCACGTCGGCGGTGGCGCGCATCGCCTCCTCGTACGCGGTGGCGCCGGCGGCGACCTTGCGGACCGCGTGGTCGCGCAGGGACCGCAGGCCGTCCTGCCGCGCGGTGCGGGCCAGCACCTCCGGGGTCGCGTCGGCCGCGATGAGGTGGCGCAGGCGCGCGTTCACGGTCAGCACCTCGAAGAGGCCGGTGCGGCCGTAGTAGCCGGTGTGCCGGCACTTCACGCAGCCCTCGCCGCGCCGGGCGAGGAGCTGGCCAGCGAAGTCCTCGGGGTGGGGCACGCCGAGCCCGTCCACCTCGTCGGCGGTGAGCGGCACGTCGCCGGCGCAGGCGGGGCAGACCTGGCGCACGAGCCGCTGCGAGACGACGCCGGTGAGCGTCGCCGCCACCAGGAAGCTCGGCACGCCGAGGTCGCGCAGGCGGGCGATGGCGCCGATCGAGTCGTTCGTGTGCAGGGTGGTGAGCACCATGTGGCCGGTGAGCGCCGCCTGCACCGCCTGGGTGGCGGTCTCGCCGTCGCGCACCTCGCCGACCATGATGACGTCGGGATCCTGGCGCAGCACGTGGCGGAGCGCCTCGGCGAAGCCGGTGCCGGTCTTCGGGTTGGCGGCGATCTGGTTGAAGTCCTCGTGCACCATCTCGATGGGATCCTCGATGGTGACGACGTTCACCTCGGGCGAGGCGAGCGCGGAGAGCGCCGAGTAGAGCGTGGTGGTCTTGCCGCTGCCGGTGGGGCCGGTGACCACGATGAGCCCGTGCGGGCGGAGCAGCCAGCGCTCGAAGGTGTCGCGCTCGTCGGACAGGAACCCGAGCTCGGAGAGGTCGCGGACCAGCACCTCCGGGTCGAGGATGCGGACCACGATCTTGTCGCCGAAGGTGGTCGGCATCGTCGAGACGCGCAGCTCCATCTCGGTCTCGCCGCGCGCGGTGCGGATGCGCCCGTCCTGGGGCCGCTTCGCGGCGATGTCGAGCCGGCTCATGATCTTGAACCGGTTCGCGATGGCGCCGTGCACGGCCTTCGGGATGCGGTGGATGGGGTGGAGCACCCCGTCGATGCGCATCCGGATGATCGACTCCTCCCGGCGCGGCTCGATGTGGATGTCGCTCGCGCGCTGCTCGAAGGCGTAGTGGAGCAGGTACTCCACCGCGGCGATGACCGGCTCGGAGGAGGCCTCGAGGACGTCGATGCCGGAGAGGTTGACGAACTGCTCGAGGTTCGTGACGTCGGCCGCGGGCTGGTCGGCCTCGAGCTGGCTGCGCGCCTGCGTGATCTGCTGGCGGAAGCCGTAGACCTCGGAGATCGCCCGGTGGATGTCGGAGGGCGACGCGAGGACGGGCGTGACGTCCCCGCCGGTGAGCCCGCGCAGGTTCTCGAAGAGCTCGCGGTCGAACGGGTTCGTCGCGGCGATGACGAGCGCGCCCTCCTGCCGCTCGAGCGGGAGCACCCCGTGCTTGCGCGCGTACGGGCGGGACAGCGTGCGGGTGATGAGGAGCGCGTCGAGCCGCAGCGGGTCGATCTTGCGGTACGGCACCCCGAGCGCCTGGGCGAGCGCGTGGGTGACCTTGTCCTCGTCGAGGACGTCGTCGGGGCGCCGGGCGTCGTGGAAGCCGAAGGAGGCGAGCACCTCCACCGGCGAGATCTCGGCGCGGCGCAGGCCGCGGCCTCCCGAGCGGGAGGCCTGGTCGCGCAGGAGCCGCGCACGCTGGACGCCCTCGCGGGCGAACGCGGTGCGGCGGGCGTCCTCGGTGAGGATGCCCTGGCGGGCCAGGAGGTCCGCCACGAAGTCGAGGGTGAAGTCGGTCGCGCGTTGCGTGCGTGCCACGCGCGGAGTCTACCCCGGGCGGTCGGCGCGCCGAAGTGCGCGGCGGGCCGCCGGGATGTGGGCGCGGGTGAGCCCGATTTCGCCCGATGTTGCCGGGCGGCCCGCGCGGCCCTGCGCGACTCGCCCGACCGGGCGAGGGGTCAGATGCCTCAACCGATCGGGCCGCAGGAGGGCGCGGAGCGCCCGCCGCCGTACGGCTCCCCGCCCCCGCCGCCGCCCACCGAGGCGGGCCGGGACATCTGGCGGGCGACGTCCGGGCTGCCGCAGGTCGGGCAGCGGACCTCGGCCTCGTCGCTCTTGCGGATCACGAGCTCCTCGAAGGACCTCGCACAGGGGGTGCAGGCGTACTCGTAGATCGGCATCGCCCGTGAGAGCCGGGCGGCGGCGAGAGGGTTCGCGACGCCGCCCGGTGCTGCCCTACCCGCGCTTGCCCTTCGCCGGCTTCGCCGCCTTCGCGGCCTTCGCGCCCTTCACGGGCTTGCGGTCCTTCGAGCGCGGCTTCGGGGGGCCGTCGGCGGGGACGCCCACGAGCCGGTCGATCTCCTGATCGTAGAGCTTGATCGCGTCGCGCAGGACCTGGAGCGCGGCGGAGCGGCCCTGCGGCTCGGCGACCTCGACCTTCTTGTGCTCGAGGGTCTTGTAGTCCTCGAAGAAGCGCTTCAGCTCGCGCAGGCGGTGGGCCGGGATCTCCGAGACGTCGCCGTACTCCTGGTAGTTCGGGTCGTCGGCGTGCACGGCGATGAGCTTGTCGTCCTCGCCCTTCTCGTCGCGCATCTTCATCACGCCGATGAGCTTCGCGCGCATGATCGAGAGCGGCTGGATGGGCTCGGAGCAGAGCACCAGGATGTCGAGCGGGTCGCCGTCGTCGCAGTAGGTGCGCGGCACGAAGCCGTAGTTCGCCGGGTAGTGGACCGACGAGAAGAGGATGCGGTCGACGAGGAGGAGCCCGGACTTCTTGTCGAGCTCGTACTTCACCTTCGAGCCGGTCGAGATCTCGATGATCGCCGGGATCGGCTCCTCGATGTAGCGGGGAAGCTCCACGTCGTGCCACGGATGGTGAGCCAAGGTGCCTCCTGGAGGGGGAACTGCGTTCTATATGCCGCCGCCGTCGCCGAACGGGGCCTCGCGCGCCTGGACCTGCGTGACCCGGGAGTTCGGGGCCACGCTCTGGGTCACCCACACGTTGCCGCCGATCGACGAGCCGCGGCCGATGACGATGCGGCCGAGGATGGTGGCGCCGGCGTAGATCACCACGTCGTCCTCGACGATGGGGTGGCGGTCGACGCCCTTGATCGGGTTGCCCTGCGCGTCGAGGGGGAAGCTCTTCGCGCCCAGGGTGACGCCCTGGTAGATGCGGACCCGGTTGCCGATGACCGCGGTCTCCCCGATGACGACGCCGGTGCCGTGGTCGATGAAGAACTTCTCGCCGATGCGCGCGCCCGGGTGGACGTCGATCCCGGTGATGCTGTGCGCGTGCTCGGTGATGATGCGCGGGATGAGCGGCACGTCCATCGCGAAGAAGCTCGTGGGCGAGCCGCTGGTTCGTCACCGCGAAGATGCCGGGGTACGCGAAGATCGCCTCGTCGCGGGTCTTGAGCGCGGGGTCGCCCTCGTAGGCGGCCTCGACGTCGGAGGCCGCGAGGCGCCGCACGTCGGGCAGGCGGGCGAGGAAGGCGCGCGTCGTGCGGGTCGCGAGCTCGGCGCAGTGACCGCAGGTGTCCGCGTCGTGCCGCTCGGCGAAGGCGATGCCGCGGCGGATCTGCGCCTCGAGCGCGCGCAGCGCGCGGGCGAGCGTCGCGCCGATGAAGTAGTGGAGGCTCTCGTCGTGGAGGTCGCTCGTGCCGAAGTAGCCCGGGAACAGCACGGAGCGGAGGTCCTCGACCACGCCGATCACCGCGTCCCGCGAGGGCAGCGCCATGCGGCCGTCGGCGGCGAAGCCGGACAGCCGGGTCGCCTCGCGGCACAGCGCCTCGACGACCGGCGCGAGCGCCCCCTCCTCGATGCCCTTCTTCTCCTCGGCCACGCTGTCCTCCACGGGGGGCTCGTCCCTCGACTTCGGCCCGCTGCGCGGGCCGACGCTCGGGATGAACGGACCCGCCCCCGTCCGGCAGCACCGGACAGGTGAATCTGCTGGAAACCGGCCCGGATGGCAACGAATGAAGCAGCGCGCCGCTCAGCGCAGGAGCGCGATCGCCGCCGCGCCGAGGATCCCGGCGGCGACGAGCGCTGCGAGCGTGCGCCCCCCGCCCCCGCGCGGCGCCCCGGCGAGCTCCGGCACGGGCGCGGGCGCCACGCCGGCGCGGCGCGGGACGCGGCGGCGGAGCTCGAGGCGGAGCCGGGCGGAGGCGCGCCGGAGCCCGGGGCCGACGCCCCGCCTGGCCCACTGGCCGTGCGGGCGGCGCTGGGCGCCGGACGTGCTCCGCCGCTCGCTCACGAGAGGTTCGCCGCCTCGCGCACGCCCGCCCCGCGGTCGAGCGGGTGCAGGAGGTGGTCGAGCACGCTCGCGGCCGCGCCGCAGACGCCGGCGTGGATGCCGAAGCGGCAGGTGCGGATCGTCGCGCGGTGGTGCGGCGAATCGCCGGCGAGCCGCTTCACCTCGTCGAGCGCGGTGTCCACGAGCAGCGTGAGGCGGCTCAGCGGCCCGCCCAGCACCACCACCGCCGGGTCGACGGCCACCACGAGGTTGTGGACCATGAGGCCGAGGTGGAGGCCGGCCGCGCGGACGGCCGCGACCGCGCCGGGCTCGCCGCGCGCGACGCGCACGCCGAGCTCCTCCACCGAGAGGATCGGATCCTCCCGCCCGGTGGCGCTCCGGCTGATCGCGCGCTGGGAGATGAGGGTCTCGAAGCAGCCGCGCCGGCCGCACGTGCACGGGAGCCCGTCGGGCTGCGCGACCGAGTGACCGACCTCGCCGGCGAGGCCCGCGCGGCCGAGGTGCAGGCCCGAGTCGAGGATGACGCCGGCGCCGATGCCGAAGCCGAGCGAGAGGAACACCATCGACTGGGTCGCGTCGGAGGCGCCGAAGACGTGCTCGGAGAGCGCGCCCGCGTTCGCGTCGTTGAGCACGAAGACGGGCAGGTCGCCGCAGCCGAGGCGCTGGAGCGCAGCGCTGATGAGCGGCGGCATCGAGACGTCGCGCCAGCCGAGGTTGGGCGCGAGGCGCAGCGTGCCGTCGAGCTCGACCATGCCGGGCAGGCCCACGCCGAGGCCGAGCGGCAGGCGCCCCTCGCCGACCATCCGCGCGCGCGCCTCCGCCACGATCGCGGCCATGTCGCGGACGGACCGCTCCACGCCCTCGTGCCGGTAGTTCTCCATGCGGGAGAAGAGGAGGTCGCCCTGGATGTTGCACGCGGCGACGGCGACGTAGTCGACGCCGACCTCGGCGCCGAGCAGCGCGAGGCGGGTCGTGTCGGTCGAGAGGACCTGCGGGCGGCGGCCGGCACCGCGGCTCTCGGCGAGCGCGTGCGCGCGCAGCCACCCCTCCTCGATGAGCCCCTTCACGAGGACGCTCACGGTCGAGTCGGCGAGCCCGGTGAGCTCCGCCAGCTCGCCGCGGGCGAGCCCGGGGCGAGCGCGGACGTAGCGCACGATCGCCATGCGGTTGATGCGCTTCAGGAGGCCCTGGTCGCCGCTCATCGCGCTCCATCCCCGTCGCCACTACCCTGCGGCAAAACGCAGCATCTGCGCATTTCCACAGGGTGAATTACCGTGACGCACCGCTTCTTGGGGTAACATCCGGAATCACAGGTGGGTCTTGGGTTTATCCCGGTAGAACACACAGTAACAGATGTGAGATTAATTCGACCACTACCCGAATTGACTCGTTCCATCTGCCTACGCGTCACGCAGTCGCTCGACAACCGCGCAGCAGCAGCAGCACAGAAGCCCGGCGCCTCGGCGCCGCCCCGCAAGAACCCGCAGTCACTCTCCCGACGTCGATGGAGGCAGCGATGAGACTTTCCCGAGTGCTCCGCAGCCGTACCTTCGCGGCGGCGGTTGCCCTGGTCCTCGCCGGCACGGCGTACGCCCAGGTCAGCACCGCCACGATCAAGGGCATGATCACCTCTGGTGATACGGTCGCGCCGGCCGGCACGGCGGTCGTCGCCGTGAACAAGGCGAGCGGCTTCACCTACCGCACCACCACCCAGGCGGACGGCGGCTACGTCCTCACCAGCCTGCCCCCGGGCAACTACGAGATCCGGATCACCGCCGCGGACGGCGTCGCGAAGACCGAGGCGATCACCCTCGCGGTCGGCGAGACGGCGTCGGTCGACTTCTCCATGGGCGGCAAGTCCGCCGAGAAGGTGGAGGAGATCGTCGTCACCGGGACCACCCGCCGCAAGGCGGTGAAGACCTCCGAGGTCGGGACGGTGGTGTCGCAGAAGATGGCGCAGGCGATGCCCGTCGCCACCCGCAACTTCCTCGCGGGCGCGGAGCTCGCCCCTGGCGTCGCCTACCTCGTGGACGAGGGCACGGGCTACACGAAGCTCCAGGCCGGCGCCGCCGACCGCAACAACTCCAACGTCTTCATCGACGGCATCAGCCAGAAGAACAACATCATCCGCGGCGGCGCCTCGGGCCAGGACTCCTCCCGCGGCAACCCGTTCCCGCAGTCGGCGATCGCCGAGTACAAGGTCCTCACCCA
This sequence comes from Anaeromyxobacteraceae bacterium, assembly GCA_047602405.1. GTDB lineage: Bacteria > Myxococcota > Myxococcia > Myxococcales > Anaeromyxobacteraceae > Anaeromyxobacter. Next base: position 1,288,360 of record JASGHJ010000002.1, on the reverse strand, counting down.
GAACTACAAGGCCGAGTACGACCAGGTCTCCTCCGCCGCCATCACCGCCGTGACGAAGTCCGGCGGCAACGAGCTCCACGGCGACGCGTACTTCGACCGGTTCGAGACGCGGTGGCGCTCCCAGTCCCCGCTCGAGCGGAACAACGCCCGCAACGGCCTGACGCTCCCCTTCTCCTCCAAGAACGAGGCCGGCGTCTCCGTCGGCGGCCCGATCAAGGAGGACGCGATCAACTACTTCCTCGCCTACGACTACAAGAACATCGACGACTCGCGCACCGTCGCGATGGGCCAGAAGGACAAGTACGATCCGAACAAGGGCATCGTGCCCGACCTCCTCTCCAAGACCGGCGCGTTCGTGGATCCCTTCCAGGAGCACCTCGTCTTCGGCAAGGTGAGCGCCCGCCTGGGCGAGAACCGCACCGTCTGGGCCTCGGTCCGCACGCGCTTCGAGGCCGACAACGTGCCCGAGGACCGCACCTGGTCGGCGCGGGGCAACAACAAGGACCGCGCGAACAACGACTTCAGGTTCGACGCCGTCCACGAGTGGAACTACAGCTCCGACCTCGTCTCCGAGACGAAGCTGTCGTACCAGTACGCGCTCTGGAATCCGCACAGCGCGGCCAGCGAGCCGCTCATGAAGTACCTGTACTCGCCCACGAACAGCATCAATTCCGTGAGCGGCAACGTGCTGTACGACGGCGGCTCTCCGGACAACCAGAAGCGCGCCCAGAGCGGGTTCACCCTCGCCCAGGACGTCACCTTCACGGGCGTCCGCTCCAACGTCATCAAGGGCGGCCTCAAGGCCTCCCTGCTCAACTACGCGCTCTCCGGCACCTCCCGGTCCGTGGACGTGGTCCGCACCATCCTCGACCCGGCGACGGGGCTGCCGTTCTTCGACGGGACGAACTGCACCGGCAACAACGTGACGAACAACGGCGCGAACTCCGACCAGTGCCAGATTGACCGCGCGCTGGCCCCGGCCGGCGTGTCCCTCGACAACGCCCAGTTCGGCCTCTACGCCCAGGACGACTGGGCGGTCACGAGCCGCCTGGAGGTCAACATCGGCGCGCGCTGGGACTACGAGACGAACATGCTGAACAACTCGTACGTCACCCCGGCCGACCGCGTCGCGGCGATCTACGCGCCGGACGTCGCGCGGTGGGGCATCACCCCGCCCGCGGGCCAGACCTACGCGGAGTCGCTCGCGAAGGGCGGCGTGAACATCGGCGACTACATCTCCGACGGCAAGTCCCGCAAGTCCTTCGCCGGCGCCATCGCCCCGCGCGTCGGCGCCTCGTACGACCTGTTCGGTGACAGGAACACGGTCTTCTTCGGCGGCTGGGGCCGCTCCTACGACCGCGCGATGGCGAACCACGCGCTCGACGAGAAGCAGAAGAACGCGCAGGCGGGCGGCGAGATCTCGGCTCATCCGGAACGATCTCAAGATGCCGTACGCCGACCAGGCGAGCCTCGGCATCCGGCAGGCCATCGCGTTCGTGAACGCCGAGGCGTCGGTGAGCCAGATCAACGGCAAGAACCAGTTCCAGTGGTTCTCGGGCAACCGCGACGCGAACGGCGGCTGGGCCACCCAGCCGGTGTTCGACCCGCTCTGGGGCGGCCCCAACGGCTACGGCTCCCTCATCCTCGGCGACACGGTCGGCGAGACCCGCACCCGCAGCCTCCTCCTCCGGGCCGAGAAGCCGTACTCCGCGGCCTCCCGCTGGACCGCGAGCATCGCCTACACGCTCTCCGACCCGAAGACGAAGCACCGCGACTGGAACGACGACATCTTCGACTGGAGCTACGGCAAGACGAACCGGGCCTGGAACGACTCCACGCTCATCGACAAGCACCGCATCGTCGCGGCCGCCATGGCCGACCTGCCCGGCGACGTCCAGCTCGCCGGCCGGTGGACCTGGGGCTCCGGCCTCACCCGCCGCCTCGTGGGCTGCCCGAGCACGGGCTGCGCCGAGTACTCCTCGGATCAGCCGAACTTCGCGCAGGTCGACGTCGGCCTCCAGAAGACCTTCAAGGCCGGCCCGGGCGGCTTCGTCCTCCGCGCGGACGTCCTGAACGTCCTCAACAAGGCGAACTACGCCTTCGGGACCAACGACTGGGCCGGCGGCCAGCCCGGCGCCGGCGCCCCGGCGAACCGCTTCGGCCTCGACAACCTGTCGGTCGACATCCCGACGGCGATGCGCGGCCCGATGCGGACGGTGAAGCTCACCGGGACGTACAGCTTCTAGTGTAGCCAGGGAGCGCCCGCGCAGGCGTCGGAGGTGGCGCCTGCGCGGGCGAGTTTCCCCAGCCTTCCTGGAGAAGCCATGCCCAGCGTCCACAGCGCGGGCCCCGCCGGCCTCACGCGGCGGGAGCTCCTCCGGGGCCTCGCCGCGGCCTCCCTGACCGGATGTGCGAACTGCGGGAAGGGAAGCTCCTCACCTCCGGCCTCACCCCCTCCCGATTCTCACGCTGCCCGCCCTCACCGCGGCAGAGCTCGTCCCGCAGATTCGAGCGGCGGGCCTTCGACTTCTTCTGGGACACGGCGCACGCGGGCACCGGCCTCGTGCCGGACCGCTGGCCCAACGACTGGGGCTCCTCCATCGCCTCGGTCGGCTTCGCCCTCACCGCGTACTGCATCGGCGTCGAGCGCGCCTACGTGACCCGCGCCCAGGCGCTCGCGCGCGCGCTCACCACCGTGCGCTTCTTCCGCGACGCGCCGATGGGCCCGGGCGCGACGGGCATCACCGGCTACAAGGGCTTCTACTACCATTTCCTCTCCTACCCGGCCGGCACGCGCGTCGGCACCTGCGAGCTCTCGCCGATCGACACGGCGCTGCTCCTCGCGGGGATGCTGCACGCCCAGGCCTTCTTCGACGGCGCGGCCGCCGACGAGGCGGAGCTGCGCGCCGCCGTCGACACCATCTACGACCGCATCGACTGGAAGTGGATGCAGCAGCGCGGCGCCGCCATCGCGCTCGCCTGGAGCCCGGAGGGCGGCTTCTCGACCTACGACTGGATTGGCAACTCGGAGGGCGGCCTCCTCTACCTCCTCGCCATCGGCGCCCCGACGAACCCGCTCGGCGCCGACGCCTGGGCGGCCTGGACGAGCAAGCTCGACGCCTGGAACCAGTTCAAGACCGAGTGGGGCCAGACGTACCTCACCTTCCCGCCCCTCTTCGGCCACCAGTTCCCGCAGTGCTTCATCGACCTGCGGGGCGTGCAGGATGCCTACCTGAGGGCGAAGGGGCTCGACGCCTTCGAGAACACCCGCCGCGCGACGCTCGCCCAGCGCGCCTACGCGATCGCGAACCCCGCCCGCTGCGCGGCGTACGGCCCGGACGTCTGGGGCCTCACCGCCTGCGACGGCCCGGCGGAGGTCGCGAGGGTCGTGAACGGGATCTCGCGCCAGTTCCACGGCTACGCGGCCCGCGGGCCCGGCGGCGTGGACGACGGCACGATCGCGCCCTACGCGGCGGGCTCGTCGCTGCCGCACGCCCCCGAGATTGTGGAGCCCGCGCTCGTCGCGATGCACTCCCGGTACGGCAAGGCCATCTGGGGCAAGTACGGCTTCTTCGCCTTCAACCCGACCTTCGAGTTCGCGGGCGCCTCGCCGACCCAGGGCCGCCACGAGCCCGGCTTCGGCTGGGTGAACACCGACTTCCTCGGCATCGAGCTCGGCCCGCTCCTCGCGATGATCGCGAACGCCGACGGCGAGCTCGTCTGGAAGCGCACCCGCCAGCACCCCGCCATCCGGAAGGGGCTCCTCGGGGCCGGCTTCACCGGCGGATGGCTCGGATGACCGGCTGGTCGCGCCGCGCGTTCCTGCAGGGCGGCGCCGCGCTCGCCGCGTCCGCGTGCGCGCGCGGCGGCGACGAGGTGCTCCGGTTCTGGGCGATGGGCCGGGAGGGCGAGGTCGCGACGAAGCTGCTCTCCGCCTTCGAGCGCGAGCACCCGGGGATCAAGGTCCGGGTCGAGCAGCTCCCCTGGACCGCCGCCCACGAGAAGCTCCTCACCGCCTTCGCCGGCGACGCCACGCCCGACCTCGCGCAGATGGGCAACACCTGGTTGCCCGAGTTCGTGGCGCTCGACGCGCTCGAGCCGCTCGACGGGCGCCTGCGCGGCTCGGCGGTCGACCTCGCCGACTACCCGCGCGGCATCGTCGACACGAACGTCGTCGAGGGGCTGCAGTGGGGCGTGCCCTGGTACGTCGACACCCGCCTCCTCTTCTACCGGCGGGACCTCCTCGCCGCGGCCGGCCACCCCGCGCCCCCGCGCGACTGGGACGAGTGGCTCCGGATGATGGAGGCGCTCAAGGCCCGGGGCGGCGCCGGCAACTACGCGCTCCTGCTGCCGCTCAACGAGTACGAGCCGATGGTCGCGCTCTGGCTGCAGCAGCCGGAGCCGCTGCTGCGCGACGGGAACCGCTTCGGCAACTTCCGGAGCGAGGGCTTCCTGCGGACGCTGCGCTTCTACCTCTCGGTCTACGAGCGCAAGCTCGCGCCGCCGATGACCAACAACGAGGTCGCGAACGTCTGGAACGAGTTCGGGCGGGGCTACTTCTCCTTCTACATCTCCGGCCCCTGGCAGATCGGCGAGTTCAAGCGCCGCCTCCCGCCCGAGCTCCAGCACACCTGGATGACCGCGCCCCTCCCCGGCCCGACCGGCCCGGGCGCCTCCATCGCCGGCGGCTCGAGCCTCGTCCTCTTCAAGCGCTCCCGGAAGAAGGACGCCGCCTGGAAGCTCGTCGAGTTCCTCTCGCGCACCGCCGTCCAGCAGGAGTTCTACCGGACCACCGGAAACCTCCCGGCGCGCCGCTCCGCCTGGGCCGACCCGGCGCTCGCGGCCGATCCCTACGCGCAGGCCTTCCGCGACCAGCTCGAGCGCGTCCGGCCGGTGCCGCAGGTGCCGGAGTGGGAGCGCATCGCGACGGAGCTGCGCCTCCTCATGGAGAAGGTCGTGCACGGTGACCTCCCGGCGTCGAAGGTGCCCGAGGAGCTGGACGCCCGCGCCGACCGGCTCCTCGAGAAGCGGCGCTTCATGCTCGACCGCCGGAGGGCCGGGTGAGGCGCGCCCTCGCCGGCTGGCTCTTCGCGGCCCCCGCGCTCCTCGCGATCGCGGTCTTCTTCGTGGTGCCCGTCGCCGGCGCGCTCCTCATGAGCGCGACCGACTTCGACCTGTACGCGCTCGCCTCCTGGCGGAACGTCCGCTTCATCGGCCTCGACAACTACCTCGAGCTGCTGCGCCGCCCGCTCTTCTGGCAGGCCCTCCTCAACACGATGTTCTTCGTGGTGGTGGGCGTGCCGCTCTCCATCGGCGCCTCCCTCGGCGCGGCGCTCCTCCTCCACTCGCCGCTCGCGCGCTGGAAGGGCTTCTTCCGCACCGCGCTCTTCGTCCCGGTCATCACGACGCTCGCCGCGGTGGCGGTGGTCTGGAAGGTCCTCCTCCACACGCGCTACGGGCTCGTGAACTACGGGCTCACGGCGCTCGGCCTCGGCTCGGTCGACTGGCTCGGCAACCCGGCCTGGGCGATGCCGGCCATCGTGCTGCTCTCGGTCTGGAAGAACTTCGGCTACAACATGATCATCCTGCTCGCGGGCCTGCAGGCGATCCCGGCCGAGCTCTACGAGGCGGCGCACCTCGAGGGCGCGGGGCGGCGCTCGACCTTCCGCCACATCACGCTGCCCGAGCTCGGCCCGATGCTGCTCATGGTGAGCATCCTCACCATGGCCGGGCACTTCCAGCTCTTCGCCGAGCCGTACGTGATGACCCAGGGTGGACCCGCCCAGCGCACGGTGACGGTCCTCTACCTGATGTACGAGGACGGCTTCAAGTGGTGGAGCCTGGGCGCCGCCTCCGCCGTCGCCTTCGTGCTCTTCGTCTTCATGTTCGGCTTCACGCTGCTCCAGGCGCGCGTCGGCCGCGCGAAGGGGGCGATGTGAACGGCCGCTCGCTCCGTCTCTCGGGCCCCGCGGTGGCGGTGAACGGCGCGCTCGTCGTCGTCGCGGTGCTGACGCTCATCCCGCTCGTCTGGATGCTCTCGGCCTCCTTCATGCGCGCGGGCGAGGCGAGCAACTTCCCGCCCCCGTTCTTCCCCGCCCACCCGACGCTCGACAACTACCGGCTCCTCTTCACCGAGCACGGCATCGTGCGCCAGGCGGCGAACAGCGTGATGGTGTCGCTGCTGGCGACCGCGCTCTCCCTCACCTGCAACCTGATGGCGGGCTACGCGTTCGCGAAGCTCCACTTCGCCGGGCGCGACCGCATCTACCGGCTCCTCCTCGGGGCGCTCGTCGTGCCGGCGCAGGTCACGATGATGCCGCTCTTCCTCATGCTGAAGAACATGGGGCTCGTGAACACCTACGCAGGCGTGCTCGTGCCCTGGCTCGCGAGCGTGTTCGGCATCTACCTCGTGCGCCAGTACTGCCTCGGCATCCCCGACGACATCCTCGAGGCCGCCCGGATCGACGGCGCCGGCGAGGGCTCGATCTTCCTCAGGGTGGTGGTGCCGCTGCTGCGCCCCATCATCGCCACGATCGCGGTCCTCTCGTTCCTGGGAGCCTGGAACGACTTCATGTGGCCGCTCATCATCCTCACCGAGCGCGACGTCCAGACCCTGCCGGTCGCCCTCGCCGCCCTCTCCCGCGAGCACGTGCAGGACGTCGAGCTCATGATGGCGGGCTCGGTCGTCACGATCCTGCCGGTGCTCGTGCTGTTCCTGGCCCTGCAGCGCCACTACATCCAGGGCCTCCTCGTCGGGAGCGTGAAGGGATGACCGCGCTCGGGCTCCTCCTCGCCTGGCTCACCGCCGCACCTGCGCTCCCCGCCCCGCTCGACGTGCGCGACCCGGCCGCATGGACGGCGACCGCCTCGGAGGCGGTCGAGGCCCGGCTCGCGCGCGATCCCGACGGCAGCCTCTGCCTCGAGTACGACTTCCACGGCGTCTCCGGCTACGCGGTGCTCCGCCGGGCCTGGCCGGTCGACTGGCCGGCGGCGTTCGCGCTCAGGACGAGGTTGAAGGCGCGCGGCCCCGTGAACGACCTGCAGGTGAAGGTGGTCGACGCCTCCGGCGACAACGTCTGGTGGGTGAACCGGCCGGCGTGGGCGGGCCCCGCGGCGCTCTCGGGTGTGACCTTCAAGAGCGGCCACTTCGGCTTCGCCTGGGGCCCAATCTCCGACCGCACGCTCCGCCGGACCGAGGCGCTCGAGCTCGTCGTCGCGGCCCGGGAGGGCGGCAAGGGCGCGCTCTGCACGACGGGCGTGAGCCTCGAGCCGCGCGAGCCCGACCCGGCCGCCTGGCCGGAGCCCACCGTGCGCCGCGGGGCCGGAGGCGCCGTCGACTGGGACTTCGGTCGCGTCCGCGACCTCGAGGGCGTCGCCATCACCTGGCCCGCCCGCGGCGCGCCCGGCGGCTACGAGCTCGAGGGCTCCGTGGACGGGCGGCGCTTCACGACGCTCCGGAAGGTGGGCCGGACGGCGGCCGGGTTCGAGGTCGCCCACCTCCCCGAGACCGAGGCCCGGGTGCTGCGCTTCAGGTTGCCGCAGGGCGGCGAGCCGCCGCGGCTCGTGGAGCTGCGCGACCGGACGCAGTGGAAGGACCTCAACGCGGCGCTGTCCGAGCTCGCCCGCCGCACGCCGCGCGGGCACGTCCCGCGCGCGTTCCTCGGCGAGCAGAACTTCTGGGCGCTCGTGGGGGTCGACGGCGGCGGCGAGCGATCGGCGCTGCTGTCCGAGGACGGCGCCGTGGAGCTCGGCCGCGGCGGCTACAGCGTCGAGCCGGCGCTCGTGCTCGAGGACGGGCGGCTCGTCACCTGGGCTGACGCGGGGATCTCGCACCGCCTGCGCGACGGCGACCTCCCGATGCCCGAGGTCCGCTTCGCCGTGTCCCATTCGCTCGAGCTCGAGGTGGCTGCCGCCGCGGAGGGCCCGGGCGTCGCGCCTCGCCTGCTCGTGCGCTACGCGATCGTGAACCGCGGCCGGGACGCCCGCACGGTCCGGCTCCTCCTCGCGGTGCGCCCCTGGCAGGTGAACCCGCCGCAGCAGTTCCTCACCACGCCCGGGGGTGCGAGCCGCATCGACCGGCTCCGCTGGGCGCCCCCGCGCCTCGAGGTGAACGGCCGGCCGGGCCCGACGTTCTCGACCCGGCCCGCGAAGGTCACCGCGCTCGGCATGGAGGGTGGCATCGACCTCCGCGCGCTGCGCGGCGCGCCGGACCTCGGCGAGCTCACGGATCCCCTCCTCCACGCGTCTGCCCTCCTGGAGTTCGAGCTCGCGGTCGCGGGCGGCGAGACCCGCACCGTCTCCTTCACGGCGCCCCTGGGCGGCGACTTGGGCCGGGGGCCGACCGGCGCGCTCGAGCCCGACCCGCCCCCGGAGCCCCGCCTCGACGCCGTCGCCCGCGGCTGGCGCGCCAAGCTCGACCGCGTCCGCGTCGACGTCCCGGCCTCCGCCGCCGCGATCCCCGCGACGCTCCGCACGACGCTCGCGCACGTCCTCATGTCCCGCGACGGCGCCATGCTGAAGCCCGGCACCCGCTCCTACGCGCGCACCTGGATCCGCGACGGCGCCATGATGGCGTCGGGGCTCCTGCGCATGGGCGAGGCCGACGCCGCCCGCGACTTCGTGGACGCCTTCTCGCGCTACGTCTACCCGTCCGGCAAGGTCCCCTGCTGCGCCGACGCCCGCGGCGCCGACCCGGTCGTCGAGAACGACAGCCATGGTCAGTACCTCTACGCGGTCGCCGAGGTGTACCGGCACACGCAGGACCCGGCGTTCCTCGCGCGCCACTGGCCGGTCGTCCAGCGCGTCGTGGCCTGGATGGAGGACCTCCGCCAGAGCACGCGCACGCCGGAGTTCCGGGCCTCCCACCCGGCGAAGCTCGTGGGGCTGTTGCCGCCGTCGATCAGCCACGAGGGCTACTCCGACAAGCCCGCCTACTCGTACTGGGACGACTTCTGGGCCATCCGCGGCTACCGGGACGCGGTGGCGATGGCGCGCGCGCTCGGCCACGCCGAGGAGGGCGCGCGCTGGGCCACCTGGGCCGCCGAGCTCGAGGCCGACGTCGCGCGCTCCGCCGACCTCGTCGCGCTGGAGACCGGCGGCACGCTCGCCGGTGCCGCCGACCGCGCCGACTTCGACCCCACCTCCAGCACCGTCGCGCTCGACCCCGCCCAGGCCCGCCTCTCGCCCGGCCTCCTCGAGCGCACCTTCGAGCGCTACTGGGTCTCCGGCGCGGCGCGCGCGTTCGGCGCGCAGGCCTACCCGGACTACACGCCCTACGAGCTCCGCACCGTGGGCGCGCTCGTGCGCCTCGGCCAGCCCGAGCGCGCCCGGCGCATGCTCGAGTTCTTCCTCGAGGACCGCCGCCCGGCCGCCTGGAACCAGTGGGCCGAGGTGGTCATGCCGGATCCCCGCACCGTGCACTTCCTCGGCGACATGCCGCACGCCTGGGTCTCCTCCGACTACCTCCGCTCGGCGCTCGACCTCTTCGCGTTCGAGCGCGAGGCCGACGGCGCGCTCATCCTCGGCGCTGGCCTCGCGCCGGCGTGGGTCGCCGAGGGCACCGGCATCGCCGGCCTCTCGACCTGGTACGGGACGCTCACCTACCGGCTCGCCCCCGCCCCGCGCGGCCACCTGCTCGAGCTCGGCGGCGGCCTCGCGGCGCCGCCCGGCGGCGTCCGGCTCGCCTGGCCCCTGCCCGGCCCGCTCCCGCGCGCCCTCCACGCCGGCCGGGAGCTCCGCTGGCGGGGGCGCGAGCTCGTCCTGCCCCCCGGCCCCGCCACCGTGAAGCTCGAGGCTCCATGACCCCCGTCCCCGCCCCGCTCCGCGTGCGGAACGCCGCCGGCTTGAGCCTCGAGCTCGATCCGGACGGCGGGATCCGCCGCATCCAGCACCGCGAAGACGTGGTGAACCTCTTCCTCGGCAACGGCATGGAGCCGTCGCCCGCGAACCTCTGGCTCCGCCAGCGCCGCGGCCCGGGCGTCGAGGTGACGCCGCTCCTCGGGCCGCGCTCGCCGCTGCGGGCCGCCCCGTCGAGGGACGGCGCCGGCCCCGGCGCGTTCCGCGCCTCCGGCGAGTGGGAGGGGCTGCGCGTCGAGCTCGCCCTCGCGCTGGCGCCCGACCTCGCCGCCTGGTGCTGGCAGCTCCGGGTCGAGAACCGGAGCCGCGACGGCCGGGTGATCGACGTCGTCCACGCCCAGGACATCGGCCTCGCGGGCCACGGTGCGCTCCGCCTGAACGAGTTCTACGTCGCGCAGTACGTCGACCTCACCCCGCTCGCCCACCCGCGCTGCGGCTGGGTGGTGGCGGCCCGGCAGAACCAGCCCCAAGCAGCGCCCGGCGGTCGCGCCGGGCGCCACCCGTGGGCCGTCGTGGGCTCTCTCCGTTGTGGCGTGAGCTACGCCACCGACGCCCTCCAGGTGTACGGCCTGGATCCCAGGATGGGCGGCGACCCCTCCGGCGTTCACCTCGGCCTCCCCGGCGTCCGGCTCCAGCACGAGCACGCCATGGCCGCCGTGCAGGACCAGGCCGTGACGCTCGCCCCCGGCGCGGCGTGGACCGGCGGCTTCTTCGGCGTCGCCCTCGCCGATCACCCCGCCGCGACCACCGCCGCCGACCTCCCCCTCGTGGACGGCGCGCTCGCCTGGGCCTCCGCCCTCGCGCTGCCCGGGTTCGACGCGGAGCCCGGCCCGCCGCCGGAGCCGCGCACGCTGTTCGCCGCGGCGCCGATCCTCCCCTGCCACGACCTCACCGAGGGCGAGCTCCGCCGGCTTCTTCGGCGCCGCCTGGCGGCACGAGGAGCGCGACGGCCACGGGCTCCTCTCCTTCTTCAGCGGCGAGCACAGCCACGTCGTGCTCCGCGCGAAGGAGGCGCGCACGCTGCGGCCGCACGGCCACCTCCTGCGCACGAACCGCGCCCGCGTGCCCGAGGAGGGCGCGCTCACCTCGACCACCTGGATGGCCGGCACGTTCCACTCGATGGTCACGCAGGGGCACGTCAGCATCAACCGCCTCTCCTCGACGGTGCGCAGCTACCTCGGCCTGTTCCGCTCGCAGGGGCTCCGGCTCTTCGTGCAGGTCGGCGGCCGCTGGCAGCTCCTCGGCACGCCCTCCGCGTTCGAGATGCGCCCCGACGCCTGCCGGTGGGTGTACCGGCACGCGGGCGGCGTGCTCGAGGTGGTCAGCGCGGCCCGCCCCGACGAGCACGCGCTCACGCTGCGCGCCCGGATCCTCGAGGGACCGCCGGTGGCCTGGCTCGCGACCCTCCACCTGGCCCTCGGCGGCGACGACGGCAACGCGGCCATCCCGGTGCCGTTCCAGCACGAAGGCGACGACGTGGTCGTCCCGGTGCCCGCGGGCTCGGAGCTCGCCTCGCGGTTCCCGGACGGCGCGTTCCGCATCGCAGGGCTCGGCGACACCGCGCTCGCCGAGCTCCAGGGCGACGCCCGCCTGTTCACCGACGGCAAGAGCCGCGGCCTGCCGTTCCTCTGCCTCGAGGGGCCGGCCTCCGGCTGCTTCGGGTTCGAGCTCACCGGCGAGCTCGTGCCGGACGTCGCGCTCCCGGCCGAGCCGATCCCGCTGCCCGAGCTCCGGCCCGCCGGCGACGGCGCCGCGGCGCGGGAGCTGCGCCGGCTCTCGGAGCTCGTGCCCTGGCTCCTCGACGACGCGCTCGTGCACTACCTCTCGCCGCGCGGCCTCGAGCAGTACTCGGGCGGCGGCTGGGGCACCCGCGACGTGTCGCAGGGCCCGCTCGAGCTGCTCCTCGCGCTCGACGGCGCCGAGGCGGCGCGCGACCTCGTGAAGCGGCTCTTCGCGGCGCAGAACGCCGACGGTGACTGGCCGCAGTGGTTCCAGTTCTTCGAGCGCGAGCGCGGCATCCGGGCCGGCGACTCGCACGGCGACATCGTCTTCTGGCCGGTCCTCGCGCTGGCGCGCTACCTCCTCGCGGGCGGGGACCGCTCCATCCTGGACGTGCGCGTGCCCTTCCACCCGGGCACCGGCGCCCCGGAGCCCATCCTCGCGCACGTGGAGCGCGCGCTCGACCTCATCGCCCGCCGCCGTGTGAAGGGCACCGCCCTCGCCGCCTACGGCCACGGCGACTGGAACGACGCGCTCCAGCCCGCCGACCCGGCGCTGCGCGAGGACATGTGCAGCGCCTGGACGGTGACGCTCCACCACCAGACCCTCACCACCCTCGCCCGCGCGCTTCGCCACGCGGGGCTCGAGCGGCGCGCCGCCGCGCTCGAGGCCGAGGCCGCCACGGTGAAGGAGGCCTTCCGCGCGCGGCTGATGCCCGACGGCGTCATCGCGGGCTACGCGCACTTCGCACCTGGGGCGCCGCCGCGCTACCTCCTCCACCCGCGGGACGGCGAGACGGGCGTGCACTACAGCCTCCTGCCGATGATGCACGCGATCCTCGAGGACCTGCTCACGCCCGACGAGGCGAAGGCGCACCTCGCCCTCATGAAGGAGCACCTCTGGGCGCCCGACGGGGCCCGGCTCTTCGATCGCCCGGTGGCCTACCGCGGCGGCCCGATGAAGCTCTTCCAGCGGGTCGAGACCGCGACCTTCTTCGGCCGCGAGATCGGCGTCATGTACACCCACGCCCACCTCCGCTACGCGCAGATGCTCGCGCACGTCGGCGACGGCCGCGGCCTCGTCGAGGCGCTGGCGCTCACGAACCCGATCGGCGTGCGGGAGCGGCTGCCGCAGGCGACGCTGCGCCAGGCGAACTGCTACTTCTCGAGCTCCGACGCGGCGTTCCGCGACCGCTACGAGGCGCTCGAGCAGTACGGCCGGCTGAAGGACGGCACCGTGGCCCTCGACGGGGGCTGGCGCGTGTACTCGTCGGGGCCGGGCATCTCGCTCGCGATCGTCGTCGGCAGCCTGCTCGGCCTGCGGCCGGAAGGCGGTACGATGGTCGTGGACCCCTGCCTCCCGCGGGAGCTGGACGGCCTCGTCGCCGAGGCCACGCTGCTGGGGCGCCGGGTGAAGGTGGAGTATCGCGTGGACCAGCAGGGATACGCGCCCCGGGCCCTCACGCTGAACGGGAGGAAGCTCGCCTTCACCCGCACCGCCAACCCCTACCGCGCCGGCGGCGCGGCGGTGGCGCTCGCCGACTGGCGCGCGGCCATCGCCGTCGACGAGCCCGACGTCCTGCGCGTGGAGCTCTCGTAGATGACCGGCGACTTCACCTTCCCGAAGGGCTTCCTCTGGGGCGCGGCGACCGCCGCCTACCAGGTGGAGGGCTCGCCGCTCGCCGACGGCGCCGGGCCGAGCATCTGGCACCGCTTCTCGCACACGCCCGGCACGATGGCGAACGGCGACACCGGCGACGTCGCCTGCGACCAGTACCGCCGCTGGCCCGAGGACGTGGCCCTCATGCGGTCGCTCGGCCTGCAGGCGTACCGGTTCTCCGTGGCCTGGGGCCGGGTGATGCCGGAGGGGCGCGGCGCGGTGAACCCGCGCGGGCTCGACCACTACGAGCGGCTCGTGGACGGGCTGCTCGCGGCCGGCATCCAGCCGATGCTCACGCTCTACCACTGGGACCTCCCCGCGGCGCTCGACGAGCGCGGCGGGTGGGTCAACCCGGACGTCGCGGGCTGGTTCGCCGACTACGCCGAGGTCCTCTACCGGCGGCTCGACGGCCGCGTGAAGCTCTGGGCGACGCTCAACGAGCCCTGGGTGGTGGTCGACGGCGGCTACCTCCACGGCGCCCTCGCCCCCGGCCACCGGAGCGCCTTCGAGGCGCCCCGCGCCGCGCACAACCTCATGCGCGCGCACGCCGCCGCGGTGGGGGCGTACCGCGCCGCGGGGAAGCACCAGATTGGCCTCGTGGTGAACATCGAGCCGAAGCACGCGGCCTCGCAGACGCCGGAGGATCTCGCCGCCACCGCACGCGCCGAGGCCTACATGAACCGGCAGTACCTCGACCCCGCGATGCTCGGCACCTACCCCGAGGAGCTGCGCGAGATCTACGGCGAGGGCTGGCCCGAGTGGCCGGCCGCCGAGGTCGCGGCGCTCCGGACGAAGGTCGACTTCCTCGGCCTCAACTACTACACGCGCAGCGTGAACCGGCACGACCCGGCCGCGTGGCCGGTGCGGGCCGCCCAGGTGCGCCAGCCCGGCGCCACGTACACCGACACGGGCTGGGAGGTCCACCCGGAGAGCTTCACCGAGGCGCTCGTCTGGATGAAGCGGCGCTACGGCGACGTGCCGATCTACGTCACCGAGAACGGCGTGGCGTTCTACGACCCGCCCACCGCGCCCGCCGGCGGCGTGCAGGACTACCTGCGCGTCGGCTACCTGCGCGACCACCTGCGCGCGGTGCACGCCGCCATCCAGGCCGGCGTCGACGTGCGCGGCTACCTGGTCTGGTCGCTCCTCGACAACCTGGAGTGGGCGTCGGGCTTCAAGATGCGGTTCGGCATCGTGCACGTCGACCACCAGACCCAGCGGCGCACCGTGAAGTCGAGCGGGCGCTACTACGCGAACGTCGTCGCCACGAACGGGCGGGCGCTCGCGGACGAGCCGTAGAGGACGAGAGGAGAGCCCCATGTTCGACGGCGTCACCTACCGCGAAGGCTTCTCGAGGCAGCTCAGGCTCGGGCCCGGCGCCATCCTCGGCATCTGCTTCTACGTCGGCATCGGCGCGTTCTCGGTCTGGTACCAGAGCCGGCCGCACGAGGCGACGAGCGCGGTGCCGGTGACCTTCCGCCGGATGCCGCCCCCTCCCCCGCCCCCGCCGGCGGGCGGCGGCGGCGGAGTGCCGAAGGAGAAGCCGAAGCCCAAGACGGTGGTCCCGATCAAGAAGGACGCGATCATCGCGCCCACCGTCATCCCCGAGGTCGCGCCCCAGCAGACCGCCCAGGACTCCGCGCCCGCGGAGGCCGGCGGCGCCGAGGGTGGCGTGGCCGGTGGCGTCGCCGGCGGCGTGGTGGGCGGGCAGGTCGGCGGCGTGGTCGGTGGCCAGCTCGGCGGCGACGGCAACCCGATCGAGTGGGACGGCTCGCGCATGAGCGACCCGGTGTTCGTGTCCGGCCCGAAGCCGGAGTGCACCGACGCCGCGTTCTCGAAGAACGTGAAGGGCACGATGCTGATCAGGTGCGTCGTGACGACCGACGGGCACGTGCACGACTGCAAGGCCGTGAAGGGCCTGCCGTTCATGAGCGACGCCGCGATGTCCGCGCTCGAGCAGCGGGTCTACAAGCCGGCCACGCTGGGCGGCCGGCCGGTGGACGTGTTCTACGTGTTCAAGCTCTCGGTGAGCTGCACGGAGGAGTGAGCTACCTCACGTGCTCCCGGATCATCCCCTCCAGCCGGTCGCACGCCTTCTCCACCGTCTCCGCCGACGGGCCGAACGAGAACCGCACGTAGGTGCGGAACCGTGAGGCGTGCCGGCGGCGGCTCCCGGGGTTCACGTCGAAGAACTCGCCGGGGACGACGATGACCTTGCGCTTCAGGGCCTCGCGGAAGAAGCCCATGCCGTCGTTGAGCGGCGCCGGCAGGTGGCCGACGTTGCCCCACGCGTAGAACGTACCGTCGGGCGCGCGGTCGAACCGGACGCCCATCGTCTCGAGCCGCTGCAGCATCCGGCGGCGCTTCTCGCCGAAGGTGCGGTGGATGGCCTCGGTCTCGGCCTTCACGGCCTCGTCGGTGAGGAGCGGGATGGCGGCGCGCTGGATGGGCTTCGAGCCGCCGCCGTCGAGGAACGAGCCCGCGGATGCGACCGCCTCGATGACCGAGCGCGGCCCGATCGTCCAGGTGAGCCGCCAGCCCGGGTAGCGCCAGTTCTTCGTGAACCCGTCGAAGATGACGACGGGGTCCTTGTCGACGTCCTCGACGTAGCGCGCGGCGCTCTCGATCGGCAGCCGCCCCGGCGGCGCGGTCCAGACGTAGTGCGAGTAGAACTCGTCGACGAGGAGCGCGCAGTCGAGCTCGCGCGAGAGCTCCACCCAGCGCCGGAGCTCGTCGCCCTGCACGAGCTTGCCCGTCGGGTTGCACGGGTTCGACATGAGGAGCGCCGAGAGCCCGCGGCCGAGCACCTCCTTCCGGAGGTCGTCGACCGTGAACGAGTACCCGCGCTCGCCCTCGAGCAGGATCGGGATGGGCGTGAACGTGCGGAAGAGGTCGAGGAGCTCCTCGTACGCGGTGTAGTCGGGCAGGAAGTGCCCGAGGTTCACGTGCCCGAGGCTCGCGACCGCGCGCGTGAGCGAGCCGCGGCCGCCGCCGGACACCGAGACGTTCTCGGCGCGGTACTGGGACTTCAGGCCGCGGCGGTAGAGCCGGTTGTAAAGCGCGGCCACCTCCTCGCGGAGCTCCCAGAGCCCGGCGACCGGGGCGTACTCCTGATCGTCGACGGCGATCTTCACCTCGTGAACGCGCGGCGGCGCGCCGGCGAGCGGGCCCGTCTCCGGCTGCCCCTGCCCGAGGTTGCACCACTCGGGGTCCTGCATCGAGAACCCGAGCTTCGTCGCCTCGGTGGTCGTGTAGATGACGCCCGTCAGCGGGACGGGGCGGAACGCGGTGAGCTTGTGGCTGTCGTCGGACACGGGGGGAGGCTACCAGAGGCTGCCGCCGCGCGCGGTGAGCGTTCGGTCGCGCGAGGTGGCGGAGGTTGGGCCGACCGGTCAGGAGGGTCAGCGATCTACTCGGTCTGGACCTCCACCCGAGCCGGGGCACTGAACGCGCTGTCAGTGCCGACTGGTACGCTGGGTCCATGAACGCACGCGCCCGCACGGAACGTCTGAAGGTGCTCCTCTCGAAGGAGCAGCACTCGATGGCCGACTTCCTCGTCGAGCTCGCGGACTTCGACGAGCGGAGGCAGTGGGAGGAGATGGGGTATCGGAGCCTGTTCGAGTCCCTGAAGCGTGAACTCGGACTCTCGAATGGCGCTGCGTACTACCGGAAGACGGCCGCACGGCTCATCCGCATGCACCCCGCGATTGTTGAGCCGCTGCGCGACGGCCGGCTCTGCCTCATGTCGGTGAGCGAACTCGCGAAGGTGATCACGGCCGACAACTGCCGCGAGGTCTTGCCGCGCTTCTTCGGGAAGTCTCGGCAGGAAGCGGCCGTGGTTGCGGCTGAGGTCAAACCGCTAGAGGCTCCGCCGCGGCGGGAGCTCATCAGCCTCGTCACTCCTGCGGCGCGGGGCGAGAAGGTGGTGACCGCCGCGGCCGATGAGCTGAGTTTTCTACCGGTAGGTAGCTCGAATTTTCCCGGCCAACCCCCCGTACTTGCTGGCATTGAGGCGTCGTCATTCACGCGGCCCATCACGGCCGACCTCCGCCGAATTCACTTCACGGTCACGAAGGAGTTCATCGAAAAGCTCGACCGCGCCCGCGACGGCATGTCGAACGCGTACCCGACGGCGACCGGCGCGTTCGTTCTCGAGGCGGCCCTCGACCTGCTCCTGAAGCACCAGGCGAAGGCGCGCGGCGGGACGGACAAGCCGCGCAAGAGAGGCCGGCCCACCATCTCCAGCAACCCCCGCTACGTCCCGAAGCCGCTCCGCGACGCGGTCTGGAAGCGCGACAGGGGCTGCTGCCAGTGGCCGACCGACAAGGACGGGATCTGCGCGTCCACCCGGCAGCTCGAGGTCGACCACATCAAGCCGGTCGCGCTCGGCGGGCTGACGACGCTCGACAACCTCCGGCTGCTCTGCCGGCACCACAACATGCTCTGGGCGCAGCACTGCTTCGGCAAGGACTGGATGCAGCAGTTCCGGAAGCACCCCGTCGCGCACGAGCCCGAGGCGGTGTACGGCGCGCCGCCCTCCCCTACCTCTCGAACCCGTACTCCCGCTCGATGCGGCAGACGCGCGTGCGGTAGGCGCGGTACCAGCGCTCGCGGCCGGCCCGCTGCGCGGCCTGGTGGTCGGCGACGGCCTTCCACGCGCGGATCGACGCTTCGTCTCGCCAGTACGAGACCGTGATGCCGAAGCCGTCGGGGCCGCGGACGCTCTCCATGCCGAGGTAGCCAGGTTGCTGCGCCGCCATCCGCACCATCTCCTCTGCGGTCTGGGCGTAGCCGGGAGGACCGCCGTCTTCGGTGACCGGCGAGCGGATGGAGGTGAAGATGACGGCGATGCTGCCGACGCCCGCGGGGGCGGCGATGTTCGGCGTGCTCATGAACGGATCTTACCGGACGCCCTGACGGGGCGACGCGGCCTCGGCGCGACCTACGGCTCCGGCGGCCAGCGGTCGTCGTCCGGCGTCGACTCGTCCTGCTCGAGGAGCACGTACTTCGCGTCCTCGCCGAGCCCGCTGCTGCGGGCGGCGGTCCAGGCGAAGAGCACGACGACGGCGACGGACGAGGCGAGGGCGGCGTGGGTGAGCAGGGTGCCGCGCCGCAGGTCCATCCAGACGAAGAGCGCGAGGCTGCCGAACGCGAAGACGACGTTCAGCGCGACGAACACCGGCACGAGCGAGCTGGACGGCTCGCCCTGGTGCTGCTCGCAGGGCGCCTCGTGCGCGCGCACCCAGCCCTCGCGATGCGGACACTTTCCCCAGGTCGCGAGGCCTGGGGTGGCCGAGCGGAGGAACTGCTCGCAGTTGCCGCAGCGCTTCGAGGCGGGCATCGGCCGGGGGAGGCCTCCTCCGGCGACTGTACCTGCCCGCACGGAAGGTGAGGGCGAAAGGTGGGGTTCCTGCTCCGGGGGGCGCTCGGGCGGGACGAGATCAGGACTCGGTCTCGATGGCCTGGGGCGGCGGGGCGACGTCGCCCTCCGCGGGGGCCGCCCCCTCCTGGCCCTCCTCGGCGAGGGCGGCGTCGATGGCGGCCTCGGTGGTGTCGATGAGCGCCGGGTCGTCGAGGGACTCGAGCGTCGGGGACGGGTCCAGGGAATCCGTGGGGGCGGCGGCTGAAGCCGCCGCAGGGGATGGATGGAAGAACTCGTACACCAGGCCGGCCTGCCGGGCGCCGAACCCCTCCACCCGCGCCAGCTCCTCCGCCGTCGCCTCGCGGATCCGCTTCAGCGACCCGAGCTCCCGGAGCAGGGCCTTCTTCCGGCCCTCGCCGATGCCCGGGATCTGGTCCAGCACCGACTGGAAGTTCCGCTCGCGCCTGAGCTTGCGGTGGAACGTGATCGCGAAGCGGTGCGCCTCGTCCCGCAGGCGCGCCAGCACGAACAGCTCCGCCGAGTTCTGCCGGAGGATCACCGGATCCTTCCGCCCCGGCAGGAACACCCGCTCCGGCGTCCGCGCCGACTCGGGCACGAAGCCCTTCTCCTGCGTCTCGACGGCGTCCGCGAGCATGGAGGCCGCCGTGACGGCCGCCGCCGCCTTCCGGCCTCGCCCCCGGATGACCCGCGTCGTGCCGAGCGTCGCGGCGTCGACGAGCCGGCTCTTCGCGAGGCCGACGAGCTCGACGTACGGCACGCCGACGTTCCCGACCGCGGGCTTCGTCGGCAGGCCGAGGTCGGCCGCCGCGGCGAGCGCGGCGTTGAGCTGGCCCTTGCCGCCGTCGATGACGATGAGGTCCGGGAACGCGCCCTCGTTCATCGCGCGCCTCAGCCGGCGCGTGATGACCTCGTGGAGCATCGCGAAGTCGTCCTGCCCGGCGACGCCCTTCACCTTGTACCGGCGGTAGTTCGCCTTGTCGGGCTCGCCGTCCTTGAACGACACGCCGGAGCCGACCGCGAGCGCGCCCTGGAAGGTCGAGATGTCGTAGCACTCCATCCAGCGCGGCGCCCGGGAGAGGTGCAGCGCGCGGGTGAGCGCGACGAGGGCCTCCTCGCGCCGCTCGTCCTTCTCGTGCCAGTCCTTGAAGCCCTGCTCGGCGTTGCGGGCGGCGACCTCGAGCAGGTCCGCCTTCGCCCCGCGCTGCGGGGTGAGGAGCTTCACGCGGCGGCCCTTGCGCTCGCTGAGCACGTCGGCGAGGCCCTCGGCGGCGGTGGGCTCGACGGGCACGAGGATCTCGTCGGGCGCGGGCTCGACCTCGTACAGGAAGGAGAGAAAGGACGAGAGGATGTCGGCGTCGGGGAACTCGTTCCCCTTCACCGGGTGGCTGCCCGACTCCTGCAGCTTCCCGCCGCGCATGCGCAGGAGCTGCAGCACGAGGTCCGGCCCCTCGCGGTAGAGCCCGATGACGTCGCGGTCGGTGCGGTCCGCCATCAGCACGCGCTGCTTCTCGAGGCTGCGCTCGACGGCCACGACCTGGTCGCGCAGCCGCGCGGCCTCCTCGTAGCGGAGCCCCGCGGCGGCGTCCTGCATGCGCGCGCGCAGGCGCTCGACGAGCTCGGTCTCCCGCCCCTCCAGGAACGCGACCGCGTCCTCGACGGACGACCGGTACTCCTGGGGCGGGAGCTCGTACACGCACGGCGCCGGGCACCGCTTGATCTGGAAGAGGATGCACGGGCGCTTGCGGTGGTCGAAGACGTGGTCGGTGCAGGTCCTCAGGCCGAAGTGCCGGTTCACGATCCGCAGGGTCTCGCGGATGGACGAGGCCGAGGCGTACGGGCCGAAGTAGCGCGCCCCCGGCCGGCGCGCCTCGCGCGCGCGGCGGACCTCCAGGCGCGGGAAGGGGTGCGCCTCGTCGAGGCGCAGCACGATGAAGTCCTTGTCGTCGCGCAGCCGGACGTTGAAGCGCGGCTTGTGCTTCTTGATGAGCTCGTTCTCGAGGAGCACCGCCTCCTTCTCGGAGCGGGTGACGATGACCTGGATGTCGCCGAGCAGGTCCTCGAGGAGCGGGATGAAGATGCGGTCGTCGGTCCGCGACGCGTCGAAGTACTGCCGGACGCGGGAGCGCAGGCTCGCCGCCTTGCCGACGTACACGACGGCCCCCGCCCGGTCCTTCATGAGGTAGCAGCCGGGCTCCGCCGGGAGGTCGTCGAGCTTGCGCCGGAGGGCGGGTTCCATCGGAAGGAGGACTTAACCCGGAATCGGGCCCGGGATCACCCCGGTCGCCACCTCGGGGGCCTAGGCACCGCCGGCGGGTCGATTAGTCTGCCCGCGCCGGAGGGAACATGCACGACGACGTCCGCCGCAACCAGGCCGTTTGGAACGCCGACTCCGCCGACTACCAGCGGCGCAACGCGGCGACGCTCTCGAAGACCGAGCCGAGGTGGGGCGTCTGGGGCCTGCCGGAGCGCGAGCTCCGCGTCCTCGGCGACGTCGCCGGCAAGGACGTGCTCGAGCTCGGCTGCGGCGGCGCGCAGTGGGCGATCGCGCTCGCGCGGAGGGGCGCGCGCATGACCGGCCTCGACGTGTCCGAGGCGCAGCTCGCCTTCGCCCGGGACCAGGTGCGCGAGGCGGGCGTCGAGGTGCGGCTCGTCCACGCCTCCGCCGACGAGACCGGCCTCCCCTCCTCCGCCTTCGACCTCGTCTTCGCCGACCACGGCGCGCCCGGCTTCGTCGATCCGCACCGCTGGGTCCCGGAGGTCGCGCGGCTCCTGCGCAAGGGCGGCCGGCTCGCGTTCAACGCCGCGACGCCGTGGCTCCACGCCTGCTGGGACCCCGAGAAGCAGGCGGTCGGCAAGCGCCTCGTCCTCGACTACTTCGGCATGCACCGCTTCGAGGACACGACCCCGCCCGCGGGCTTCGATCGCGGCATGGTCGAGTTCATGCTCGGCTACGGCGACTGGATCCGTCTGTTCCTCGCGAACGGCCTCAGGGTCGTGGATCTCGTCGAGCTCCGGCCGGCGGAGAAGGCGTCGACGACCTACACCACCTACGCCCCGCCGGAGTGGGCCCGGCGCTGGCCGGCAGAGCAGAATCTGGAAGGTGGAGAAGGAGGGCTGAGCCCTCACCTCGGGAAGTTCGCGAACCGGACGTGGACCGCGCCCGCGCCGTCCACCCAGCTCACCCGGTTCGCGTCGACGGCGAAGGACGGCACCGCGCCCGCGACCGGCGCGTTCACCGGGCTCGGGTCGTACGTCCAGCCCTCCGACCGGTAACGCGCCACGCGGATCGCGTCGCCCGCCGGGGTCTCCTCGATCCAGTAGAGCACCGGCGTGCGGCCGTTCGGGTCGAACCGCGGCTCGCGCGCCTTCCGCGCGGCGTCGCCGAGCGGGATCACCGCGCCCGGAGGGGCGGTCGTCACGACCTGGGCCAGCACGCGGTCGTGCTCCAGCCAGGCAATGGCGGCCAGCCCGAACGCGCCGAACACGGTCGGGGTGCGGGCGTCGGAGGCCACGTCGAGGCTGTCGATCGCGTCGAGGAAGGTCACCCCGCCGCTCGAGACGCGCGCGGCGCGAACGCGGGCGGCGCCTCCGGGTACCCGCTCCGTGAAGGCCACGAGCTTCTCCGCGGAGACCCCGTCGAGGAGCGCCCACGCGTACATCACGGCGGGCTCGTCGGCGACCGCGGCGGGGTCGCGGCGCGGGAGCGGGGCCCCCGCGACGACCACCACCCGGCCCGATGGCGACGCCTGCTCCGACCAGGCCGCGACGTCCTGGGTGAGGACCCAGGGCTCGTGCATCGCCCCGGCGAGCGACGTCGCGTCGGCACCCGCCACGAGGTTCAGCGGGTCGGGACCGTCGGAGCGCACGACCCCCGCTCCCCCGCCGACGCGCTCGATCCAGTACCGGCCCGCGAGCCCGCTCGCGACCGCCCCGGCCTCGTGGTTGAGCGGTCCGGAGGCGCTCCACGCCGCGCCGGAGCGCGTCCAGAGCCTGACCTTCCCTGCGTCGGCGCCGGCGCCGAGCGCCAGGACGGCGTCGCGGGGCGCCGGGGGGCAGACGCCGCTCACGCAGTCGGTGTCCTGCACGTGCATGATCCGGCCGGACGCGGTGAGCCCGGGGACCGGGTCGCCCCACAGCGGCGTCCACCGCGGCAGCGCCTGGTCGCAGGTGACGAGGCCCTTCCTGAACTGCTTCGTGTAGACGTCGAACTCCAGCCGCGCGGTGCCGTCCAGGTCGGTGGGCCCGTACGCGGGCGGGGTCAACGGCTCGAAGCTCGGCCCGTCGTCGGCCTTCGGGCAGTAGTTCCCGTCGTGATCGACGAAGAAGGGCACGGTGAGGCCGGCCAGCACGAGCCGCGCGTCGCCCAGGAACCCGGGGCCGTCGAGCACGGGCCGGATGCACGCGCGGTAGGACGCGAGCACCGGGCACTGCGCGAGCCCGGGCGGGAGGTTGTCCACCGTGAGGGTCGGCGCGCCGGGGGAGCCGTAGACGACCTTGAACGGGGCGGGCGCCGTCACGGTGAGTGGATAGTCGCCGTCGGGGACCTGCGCGGTCTCCCAGGTGACCTGCCAGGACTTCTGCTGGGGCAGGCCGCCGAGCGTCGCCAGGTCGATCGATCCCGCCGAGAGCTCGAGCTGCGCCGGCGACGCCGCCCCCAGCTGCGCCGACACGGCGATGACGTACGTCGAGGTCGGCGGGTCGTTCGGCAGCGGCGACGCGATGGCCACCGAGAGCTGGACCGTGCCCCCGACCCACCCCGCCCTGAGCTCGCCCGGCTGGCCGAACAGTCGTCCGGAGACGACCGCCTCCACCGCGCCCTGCGCCGACAGCCCTCCCGCCAGGTCGAAGAGGATGGTGCGGGCGTCGTCCGAGCAGCGCGGCTTCACCGCGAGCCGCGCGCCCCCGGACTCGAGCCACGCGTTCTCCTGCGTGACGAGCGGACACAGGAGCTGCACCGGGAAGGTCACGCCGAGCGCGATCGGGCCGTCGGGGGCGACCTCGTTCACGGCCGGCCACTGGGACTGGATCCCGACGCCCGAGGGGTAGAACCCGAGCGCCCGGCGCACGGTCGACGGGGAGGGGAGGCCCAGCTCCCGGACGACGAGCTCGTGCACGCCGGCGACGGCCACGCTGGCCGGGAGCGCGAGGTCGTGTCGCCCGGGCGCGTACCTGCCGGCGAGGACGCCGTCGACGGCGACCTCCACCTCCCTCGCCGGGCTCCGGACGTCCAGCTGGAACGTGGGCGGTCCGGCGACCAGGATCGCGTCCGTCGGCTCGACCTCGAGCGTGTGCCGGTCGAGCAGGACGCACCCGCCGGCGCCGAGCGCCACGACGAGGAGGCCCCAGGCCTTCATGGCTGCGCCCTCCGGGCGGGCGTCCACGCGAGCCCGACCCACGGCAGGGCGGAGCGCGTCGAGGCGATGACCCCGAGGTCCGCGAAGAACGCACCGCGCATGAGCCGCACCGCGCCGCCCGCGGCGAGGTCGTGCTCCCGCTCGGAGGAGAGCCACGCCTCCGCGACCAGCGAGGCGAACCGCAGGATGCGCACGTCCATGGCCGCGCCGTACCCGACGCGGTCGAAGGCGCCGAACCTCCCGGCCCAGGCGTGCGGGGGTCCCGCCGCGAGCGTGAAGTTGACGTCCGGGGAGCCCAGCGTCACCGCCCCCGCCCCGTAGACGGTGAGGCCGCGGCGGTACCCGAAGCCGCGCAGCCCCGCGGACGCGTGGAGCCAGGAGAGCGGCGCCGCGTGGAGATCCAGCCCCGCCACGAGGGCCGGCGACGGGAACGTGCCCGACCCGGTGAGATCACCCTGCACGCCGGCCGACACCGTGAGCCAGGCGAGGGCGCCGTAGGTGACCCCGGCCGTCGCCGGCGTGACCCGGACCGCGAGCGCCCCGCGCGCGGGGCCGAACGCCGAGGGCAGGTGCAGATGCCCGAGGTGGGCCGGCGTCGCGGGGCCCCCCTTGTCCTCGCGGAGGCTGTCGAGCTCCAGGACCTCCCGCACGTCCGCGTCCGGGTAGGTCTCGAGCTGCCCGGCGCGGCGGAATCTCGAGCACGCCCCCACCGCGCCGGACGAGCTCGGCGTCGAAGGTCCGCCCGTCGCGGAGGAACACGCGCACGCGGAGGGCAGCCGTCGACGCTTCACCGGGCGGTCGTGGGTCAGCGCCCTCCTGCGGCGCAGCCGGGCCCGCCGCCGCGACCGCGGCCAGCAGGGGAAGCAGGAGGGAGGTCATCTTCGGGCACTGTAGCGGTGTGCACCCGCACGTCGAGTAGAATTCTCCCCCGCAGCCCGCCGGGGCACACCCGGGCCCCTCCCCTGAGACCCGGGGTGGTGGCGGACCCCGGCCGTAGCCGCGACCTCACGCCCGTGCGCCGTGGCACGGCCCATGCTCTAGAGGCTTCGCTGGGTTACCTATGCCCCTCGACGCTGAGTTCCTGAAGCTGACCGACCGGTTCCTGGACTTCATCCGGGCCGAGACGGGCTTCCACGTCATCGCCTGCGACGAGACGGGGACCATCGTCCGCGCGACGGTCCGCGAGCGGATCGGCACGTCGCACGCGTTCGCGAAGAAGGTGCTCGAGGGCTCGTGCGACGAGTACGCGGTCACCGCCGACGAGGCCGCCGCGAACCCGCTCGTCAAGGAGGGGCTGAACTGCCCCATCGTGCTGAACGGCCGCCGCGTCGCGACCTTCGGCATCGCCGGGAAGCTCGAGGTCACGCGGCCGGTCGCGCACATCGCGGCGCGCGTGCTCTCCGGGTGGTTGAAGGAGCTCCACCAGACCCAGGCGCTCCACCGCACCGCGGGCCAGGTCTTCGCGGGCATCGACGAGCTCTCGCTGCGGCTCGAGGCCGGCGCCTCCACGGCCCAGGCGAGCGCCGACACCACCGCCCGCGCCGTGCAGGTGGCGGTCGCGAAGCTCGAGCAGGCCGAGATCACACTCGCCGCCGTGCACCGCATCGCGCAGCAGGCGCGCATCCTCAGCATCAACGGCTCGATCGAGGCCACGCGCGCCGGCGATCACGGCCGGGCGTTCGGCGTGGTCGCGAAGGACATGACCCGCCTCGCCGAGGAGACGAAGGACAGCTCCTCCGAGATCCAGCGGACGCTCGCCGAGCTCGGCAAGGCGGTGAAGGAGCTGCAGGACGCGGTCCAGCGCTCGCACGACGCGGCCAACGAGCAGCGCAGGTCCGTCGACGCCGTGAACGCGACCGTCGGCGCGCTGAAGCACGCGGTCGAGGGGCTCGAGCAGGGGTTCGACGAGGCCGCCGACGGCGTCACAGCGCGCCCGGCAGCCACGGGAACGGCCCCGCGAGCGCAGGCGCCGCGGCCCGCAGCGCCTCCCGCACCCCGGGCCGCGCCGCGGCCCTGAGGAGCGCCGCCATCCCGCGCAGCGCGGCGGCGGCCTCCTCCACCGACAGCTCGAGCTCGAGCGCCGCGTCCCGCCCGCCGGCGAGGTCCGCGAGCACCGCCGCGAGCGCTGCCGCGGGATCGTCCCCTGCCGCGGCCCCGGCCGCGGCCCGGGCGCCTTCGAGGTCTCCGTCCGCGAGCCGCGCGACGGCGAGGAGCCGCGTCGGCGCGCCGCGCGAGAGCACCTCGATCGCGAGCGCGCGGTCGCCGAGCCGGAGCGCCCCCTCCCCCACCGCGGCCGCGAGCTCCTCGCTCTCCCCGTGGCGCGCCGCGTGCGCGGCCGCGAGCGCGCGCATCCCCGCGCCGCCGCCGGCCGCGCCCGCGAGCGTCACCGCCGCGAGCAGCGCCTCCGGGTCCCGCGGGGCGAGCCCGAGCGCCTCGTCGACCCGCCCGCGGGCCTCGTCGAGCTGCCCGCGCGCGATGGCCAGCCGCGCGAGCCCGAGCAGAGGCCGCACCGTCGCGAGCTGCAGGTTCGCGGTGACCGCATCGAGCGCGCGCGCCCCTTCGAAGGCCGCGGCCGCCTCGGGCAGTCGACCGAGCCGCTCGAGGAGCTCCCCGCGGCGCAACCGGAGCGCCGCCGAGGGGGCCGCCCGCGCCTCCCGCGCGTCGAGCCAGGCGAGCGCCGCGGCCGGGGCGAGCCCGAGGCCGTCCACGACCAGCACGAGCAGCTCCCCGCCGTGCGGGACCGCCGCGAGCCCCGCACCCGCGGCGTCGACCGCGTCGCGCGCGCGCGCGGCGGCCCTCCCCCACAGCTCCTGGTCGCCCCAGAAGCGCGCCTGCTCGAGGAGCTTCAGGTGGGCGTAGAGGTCCCGCGGGTCCGCGGCGAGGCACCGCTCGAGGAGCGCGACGTCGCGGGCCTTCTTGTCCTTCGCCGCGGCGCGCGCCCGGACGTAGCCGAGGTGGTCGACCGGGCCCTCGAGGTGGACGAGCCGCCGCCCGGTCGCGGCGAGGTGCGCCGACACCGCCTCGGAGGCGTCCTCGTGGATGGCGTGCCGGAACCGGATGGAGGGGTCGTTGCGAAACAGGCGCAGGAGGCGCGCCTCCCGGACGTGCCCGTGGGGCATGCGGTTCAGCATCCGCAGCGTGGCCGCGCCGGCCGAGGGGTCCCCGACGAGCCCGCGCGCGTCCCTCACGAACGCCTCCGAGACCATCTCGTCGGCGTCGAGCACCGCAATCCACTCGCCGGTCGCGCCCTCGAGCGACCGGTTGCGGGCCTCGGCGAAGTCGCCGGACCACGGCGCGTGCAGCACGGTCGCGCCCGCCTCCGCGAGGAGCCGTGGCGAGGCGTCCCTCGAGCCCGTGTCCACGACCCGGAGCTCGTCCCAGAGCCCGCGCGCGCGGCGGAGGAACTCCGGCAGGAGCTCCGCCTCGTCGCGGACGATCATGCAGAGGGAGAGGCCGGGCACGGGGCGCAGTCTACCTCGGGCCGTGCCCCGACCGCCCCTCGTCTCCGCGGCCACTCACGCGGCCGCTACGCTCGGGGCAGACGGAAGGTCACCTGCGCCGCCGCCGCGGCTGTTGCGGCCGCTTCGCGCCCCGGAGCTTCCCCATCGACTCGGCGTTCGCGATGACCTGCGAGCCGAGGTAGCCCTTCTGGCCGGCGACGACCGCGGGCACGCCGAGCGCGGCCTCCTTGAGCGCGAGCAGCCGGTCGCGAAGCTCCGCCGCCTTCTCGAAGTCGAGCGCCTCGGCGGAGGCCTTCATCTCGGCCTCGAGCGCCTCGATGATGGCCGGCAGGTCCTCCGGCCGGTACTCGGCGCCCTCCCCGGAGAGCGAGACCGTGTGGTAGTCGGCCTCGACCACCGCCATCGAGAGGTCGGAGATGTTGCGCTTCACCGTCTGCGGCGTGATGCCGTGCTCGGCGTTGTAGGCCTTCTGCTTCTCGCGGCGGCGCTCGGTCTCCTCGATGGCCTTCTTCATCGAGTCGGTGACGTGGTCGGCGTAGAGGATGACCCGGCCGTTCACGTTGCGCGCGGCGCGCCCGATGGTCTGCACGAGCGACACCGAGGAGCGCAGGAAGCCCTCCTTGTCGGCGTCGAGCACGGCGACGAGCGAGACCTCCGGGATGTCGAGCCCCTCGCGGAGCAGGTTGATGCCGATGAGGACGTCGAACTCCCCGCGGCGGAGGTCCCGGATGACCGCGGAGCGCTCGAGCGTGTCGATGTCGGAGTGCAGGTAGCGGCACTTCACGCCGACGTCGGTGAAGTACTCGGTGAGGTCCTCCGCCATGCGCTTCGTGAGCGTCGTGACGAGCACGCGCTCCCGGGCCTCGGCGCGCTTGCGCACCTCGCCGAGGAGGTCGTCGACCTGCGAGCCGACCGGCCGGATCTCGACCTCGGGGTCGATGAGGCCGGTGGGGCGGATGATCTGCTCGACGACGATCCCTTGCGCCTTCTCGAGCTCGTAGTCGGCGGGCGTCGCCGAGACGTAGATCGCCTGGCGCGCCAGCGCCTCGAACTCCTCGAACTTGAGCGGTCGGTTGTCGAGGGCGGAGGGGAGCCGGAAGCCGTACTCGACGAGGGTCTCCTTTCGGGAGCGGTCCCCCTTGTACATGGAGCCGATCTGCGGGACGGTCTGGTGCGACTCGTCGAGGACGAGGAGGAAGTCCTTCGGGAAGTAGTCGAGGAGGCAGGGCGGCGGGTCGCCGGGCTTGCGGCCCGAGAACCAGCGCGAGTAGTTCTCGATGCCGGGGCAGAAGCCCATCTGCTCGAGCATCTCGAGGTCGAACATCGTGCGCTGCTCGAGCCGCTGGGCCTCGACGAGCTTGTTCTGGTCCTTGAGGAACCCGAGCCGCTCGCGGAGCTCCTCGCGGATGCCGTCGATGGCGCGCTTGCGGGTCTCGGGCGCCGAGACGTAGTGGCTGTTCGGGAAGATGGCGGCCTTGTCGAGCTCGGCGAGCGTCGCGCCGCGGAGCGGGTCGAACTCGTGGATCGACTCGATCACGTCCCCGAAGAACTCGATGCGGAGCGCGCGGTCCTCCTCGTAGGGCGGGAACACCTCGATGGTGTCGCCGCGCACGCGGAAGGTGCCGCGGTGGAAGTCGGTGTCGTTGCGCTCGTACTGGATGTCGATGAGCGAGCGGATGAAGCGGTCGCGCAGGAACTCCTGGCCGCGCTCGATCTGCTGGAGGAGGCCGTAGTAGGCCTCCGCGGTGCCGAGGCCGTAGATGCAGGACACCGAGGCGACGATGAGGACGTCGTTCCGGGTGAGGAGCGCGTGCGTGGCCGCGTGCCGCATCCGGTCGATCTCGTCGTTGATGGACGAGTCCTTCTCGATGTACGTGTCCGAGGACGGCACGTACGCCTCGGGCTGGTAGTAGTCGTAGTAGCTGACGAAGTAGTGGACCGCGGCGTCGGGGAAGAGCGACTTGAACTCCCCGTACAGCTGGGCGGCGAGCGTCTTGTTGTGGGCGATGACGAGCGTCGGCCGCTTCACCTCGGAGACGACGTTCGCGATGGTGAAGGTCTTGCCGGAGCCGGTGACGCCGAGGAGGACCTGGTGGGGGTCTCCCCGGCGCAACCCTGCGGTCAGCTCGGAGATCGCGCGAGGCTGATCCCCGGTGGGAGCGAAGTCGCTCTGGAGCTGGAAGGGCACGCCCTCCTTCTAACGGCTCCCCCCGACACACGCTGCGGGTATAGTTTGGCGCATGCGCCGCGCCGCCCTCGCCGCCGTCCTGGGACTCGCCGTTCTGGGCCTCGCAGCCTGCGGCGACTCCGTCGTCTCCTGCCCCTCCGGGCAGACCGCCTGCGGGGGGCTCTGCAAGGACCTCGAGACGGCCTTCGACGCGTGCGGGGCGTGCGGTCACGTGTGCCCGTCCGGCTCGACCTGCTCCGCGGGTCAGTGCGCCTGTCCGGCGGGCCAGGCGCCGTGCAACACCGGCACGGGCCAGCGGTGCGCGGACGTGACCTCCGACCCGCAGAACTGCGGCGCCTGCAACCACCGGTGCACGGCGAGCGGCGCCGCGCTCGGGACCTGCGTCGGCGGGGCCTGCGTGTGCACCCCCGGCGCGACCGACTGCGCCGGCGTCGAGCCCCAGTGCCGCGACCTCTCGAGCGACCCGACGAGCTGCGGCGCGTGCACCACGCCGTGCACCCGCGTGGGCGCGAGCTGCGCGGCGGGCACCTGCACCTGCCCGCCCTCGAAGCCGGACCTCTGCGACCCGCCGGTGGTGGTGCTCCCCTCCTGCGTGAACCTCCTCGCCGACGCCGTGAACTGCGGCACGTGCGGGAAGGCCTGCCCGCTCGCGGGCTCCGTCTGCGCCGGGGGGAGCTGCGCCTGCCCCGCCGCGAAGCCGACCGCCTGCTCGACCGCCTGCGTGAACGTGACGAACGACGCGGCCAACTGCTCGGCGTGCGGCAGCCGGTGTGCGACCGGCGCGGCCTGCACGAACGGCACCTGCGTCTGCCCCCAGACGGCGCCGGACCTCTGCGGCGGCGCGTGCGTGAACCGCCAGACCTCCGCCACGAACTGCGGCGCGTGCGGCAACGCCTGCGGGGCCGGCCAGGCCTGCAAGGCGGGCGCGTGCTGCACCGTGTGCCCGGGCGGTGCCTGCCAGACGCAGCACTCGAACGGCCTCGGCGGCGCGTACTTCGACTGCAACCCGCTGCGCACCTACACCCGCGCCGCCGCGCTCGCGGCGGCGGCGAGCTGGTCGTCGGTCGGCACGCTCCAGGAGAGCGGGAGCACCTTCATCTGCTCCTCGCCGGCGTGCATCGCCTGGAAGACCTCGAGCGGCGCCTGCGGCGTGTGGTGCTGGGGCACGAACTCGGCAGACCCCGCCCAGGGGAAGGTGGGCGTCGCGACCAGCCTGAACGCGTGCCAGGAGGCCTGCCCGGCGAACGCGCCCACCACGGGTACCTGGAACTGACCCCGTGGCCCGACCGGGGCTTTGGCTCGACAAGGACCCTGAGAACGATTAATTTGCCGCGGTCCCGGCCCGGAACTGGGCGGGCCTCGGCCGGGCAGTCCGGCCGAGAGATCAACAAGGAAGTGCGCAGATGGCCGTTGGTACCGTGAAGTGGTTCAATGATGCGAAGGGCTTTGGCTTCATCTCCCAGGAGGGCGGGGAGGACGTGTTCGTCCACCACACCGCCATCCAGTCCGAGGGCTTCCGCAGCCTGCAGGAAGGGCAGCGGGTCGAGTTCGAGGTGAAGCGGGGTCCGAAGGGCCTCCAGGCCGCGAACGTCCGGCCGGTGTAGTAAGAGACCGCGACCGACACCGCGGTTCCCGGGAGGCCCGGCCCATCGGCCGGGCTTTCCATTTAGGCTGCTTCCGAGAAGTGCAGCGAAGAGGAGGACACCATGGCTTTCCACCCCGGAGCCACGAAGCGCCAGAAGGAAGCCGCCCGCCGCGAGAAGCGCGAGAAGAAGGACGCGCGCCGCGAGCAGCGGAAGCAGGAGAAGGAGAACAAGGGCCCGACCGATCCCGGCGTGGACCCCGACATCGCCGGCATCATCCCGGGGCCGCAGCCCATCCCGGAGGAGTGAGTCCCGTCCCTCGTCTCCGGCCCGCTCCGCGGGCCTGCGCTCGGGACGAACGGGTCCGACAGGACCGGCGGGCCGCAGGCGTCAGGCGATCTTCCAGGTCGTCCCCTGCGGCCCGTCCATGATGGCGATCCCCCGCGCGGCGAGCGCGTCGCGGATCGCGTCCCCCCTCGCGAAGTCCTTCGCCTTGCGGGCCTCGGCGCGCTCGGCGAGCCGCGCCTCCACCTCGGCGCGGTCGATGCCGAGCCGGGCCGCGGCGCGGTCGCGGATGGCGAGCAGCGCGTCGGCGGGGCGGCGCCCGAAGAGCCCGAGCGTCACGCCGAGCGCGCGCGCGTCGCGCGCGAAGGCGGCGAGCGCGGCCCTGTCCTCCGGCGTCTTCTTGCCCTTCCGGTCGGCGAGCGCGTTCGCGTTCCCGAAGGCCTCGGCGAGCACCGCGAGCACCTGCGGGGCGTTGAAGTCGTCGTCGAGGGCGAGCCGCGCGGCCTCCACGAAGCCGCCCACCGCGCCCGGCGGCGCGGCCAGCCGGTCCGCCTTCTCGAGCGTCTCGTAGAAGTAGACCGCCCGCCGCTCCGCCTCGTCGAGGATCTTGTCGGAGTAGTTGATGGGGTTCCGGTAATGCGTGCCGAGCAGGAAGAGCCGCATCGCCTCGGCGTCGTACCTCTCGAGCACCTGCCGGATGGTGAAGAAGTTGCCGAGCGACTTCGACATCTTCTCGTTGTCGATCTCGACGAACCCGTGGTGCATCCAGTGGCGGGAGAAGGTGTCGGCGTGGACGCCGTCGCCCACCGCCGCCGCCGACTGCGCGATCTCGTTCGTGTGGTGCGGGAACACGAGGTCCTTCCCGCCGCCGTGCAGGTCGACCCGCTCGCCGAGGTGCTCGAGCGTCATGGCCGAGCACTCGATGTGCCAGCCCGGCCGGCCGCGGCCCCAGGGCGAGTCCCACGCCGGCTCGCCGGGCTTCGCGCCCTTCCAGAGCGCGAAGTCGAGCGGGTCGTGCTTCGCGTCGCCCACCTCGATGCGCGCGCCGGCGAGGAGGTCGTCGAGGTTCCGGCGCGAGAGCTTGCCGTACTCCGGGAACTTCCGGACCGCGTAGTAGACGTCGCCGTTGCCGGGCGCGTAGGCGAAGCCCTTCTCCACGAGCCGCCCGATCATCGCCACGATCTGCGGCACGTGCTCGGAGACCTTCGGCGAGACGTCGGGCCTGAGGCACCCGAGCGCGTCCATGTCCTCGTCGAAGGCGCGGGCGTAGAACGCGGCGAGCGCGACCGGGTCCTCGCCCCGCTCGTTCGCGCGCCTGATGATCTTGTCGTCGACGTCGGTGAAGTTGCGGACGTACTTCACCTCGAGGCCGCGCGCGCGCAGGTGCCGGACGACGACGTCCCAGACCACGTAGCTGCGGGCGTGCCCGACGTGCGACCAGTCGTAGGTGGTCGGGCCGCAGCAGTAGAAGCGCACCTTGCCGGGCTCGGTGGTGGTGAGCTCGCGCTTCTCGCCGCGCAGGGTGTCGTGGAGCTGGATGGGCATGGTGGTTCGGTGCGTGCTGGTGGTCAGGAGGCGAGCGCCTTCACGAGGGCCCGCACGTTGACGGCGACGATGAGGAGGAGGAGCGCGGTCCCGAGGACGGGCGGCCAGACCCGGCGCGGCCGCTCCCCGTCGCGGAGCACGAGCCAGGCGTCGCCGAGCTCGGCGCCCTTCTCGCGCATGACCTTCACGGCCGCCGCGTAGTCGCCGCGCGCCTTCGCCGGCATGAGCCGCCCCTCGTACACCGGCGGGCCGCCGCGGCCGGGCCGGTCCACGACGAGGTTCGTCCCCGCCACGATGCCGATGGTGCGCGCGTCGCCGGTGCGGGCGACGGTCACCGGCACCGCCTTCACGAGCTCGCCCCGGATCTGCACGAGCCGGTTCTCGCGGGCGTCGGAGAGGCGGTAGGCGCCGGGGCTGCCGAGGTCGATCGGCTCCTGCGCCGAGAAGTAGTACGAGACCTCCGGGGCGAGGTCCCACAGGAGCCACGTCGAGACCGCGAGCGCGAGCACCGCGATGGCGGGGCTGCGCGAGAAGAGCGCCGAGGAGCGCCGCCGGGGCGGCGGCGGGTCGCCCGGGGTCGCGTCCGGACCCTTCCCGTCGAAGAACGCGTCCTCCTCGCAATCGTGGCTCATGCCGCCCTCCACCCGCCGCCGGTCATGCGGGCCTCCTCACGAGGAGCGCGACCGCCGTCGCGGCGATGCCCTCCCCCCGGCCGACGAAGCCCATGCCCTCGCCGGTGGTGGCCTTCACGTTCACCTGCGCCGGCGAGACCCCCAGGGCCTGGGCGAGCTTCTCCCGCATCGCGGCCGAGGCCGGCGCGATCTTCGGGCGCTTCGCGGCGAGCGTGACGTCGGCGTTCCCGACCGCCCACCCCTGCTCGGCGGCGAGGGACACGATGTGCCGGAGGAGGTCGAGCGACGAGGCGCCCTTCCAGCGGGGGTCGGTGTCCGGGAAGTGGCGGCCCAGGTCGCCGAGCGCGCAGGCGCCCAGGATCGCGTCGCCGATGGCGTGCGCGCAGGCGTCGGCGTCGGAGTGGCCGAGGAGCCCGTCGCCCTCGAACTTCACGCCGCCGAGGATGAGCTCCCGGCCGGCCGCGAAACGGTGCGTGTCGTAGCCGACGCCCACGGCGACCGGCGCCTCGACGAGCGCGCGCGCCCGCGCGACGTCGCCCGGCCCCGTGATCTTGAAGTTCCCGGGCTCTCCCGGCACGAGCGTCACCCGCTCCCCGAGGCGCTCCACGAGCGCGCACTCGTCGGTGGCGAGCGCGGCGTCCGCGCCGGCCGCCTCGAAGGCCCGCGCGAGGAGCTCCCTGCGGAACCCCTGCGGCGTCTGCGCGAGCCAGAGCTCCTTGCGGTCGAGCGTGGCCGCGACGGCGCCGCCCTCGAGGGCCGTCGCGCCCGCGGCGGCCCGCTTCACGGTGTCGGTCACCGGCACGGCGGCGAGCGCCGCGCCGTCCCTCGCCGCGGCCTCCGCCACGCGCGCGGCGAGGGCCGCGGTCGCGAACGGCCGGGCGGCGTCGTGCACGAGCAGCACCGCGCCCGTGGCCGCGGCGAGGCCGTTCCTGACCGAGTCGGCCCGCGCGGCGCCGCCGGCGACGGCCCGGCCCGGCTTCCCGAGCCCGGCGAGCTCGGCCTCCGCCCGGGGCTCCTCGCCCGGAGGGACGACCAGCACGAGCTCGTCCACGAGCGGGCACGCCGCGAGCGCGCGCGCGGACCGGCGGAGCACCGTCTCGCCCCCGAGGACGAGCCACTGCTTCGCGGTCGTCGCGCCCTGGCCGGCGCGTTCCGCGTCCGGCCGGGCGCGCAGCCCGGAGCCGCCCGCCGCCACGATGCCGGTCACCTTCTCGCCTGCGATCACGTTGGCACCGCCCGTGCTTTACAGCGCGTCATGGCCCCGGATCCAGCCCCCGGACCCCCGAAGCAGGACCGCCGCACGGACCAGGGTCCGCGCGGCGGCCGCTCGAGGCGATCTCGGAGCTCCGGCGCCGCCGCCTCTCGGCGGCGGACGGCCAGGGGCTCAGGTGTTGAAGATCTTCTTGAGATCGTCCTCGACGTCGTCCTCGTTACACGCCTTCGCGATCGCGAGCTCCTTGATGAGCAGCGACCGGGCGGTGTCG
This sequence comes from Anaeromyxobacteraceae bacterium, assembly GCA_047602405.1. GTDB lineage: Bacteria > Myxococcota > Myxococcia > Myxococcales > Anaeromyxobacteraceae > Anaeromyxobacter. Next base: position 1,253,212 of record JASGHJ010000002.1, on the reverse strand, counting down.
AGCATCTTGCGCTCGCCGAAGGAGAGGTCCTTGTCGGAGCGGATGAGGTAGAGGTCGCGCAGGACCTCCGCGATCTCGAAGACGGAGCCGGTCTTGATCTTGTCGGTGTACTCGCGGTACCGGCGGTTCCAGGTCGTCGAGTCGACCGAGACCTCCTTCTCGCGGAGGATCGAGTAGACCCGGCGCACGTCCTTCTCCCCGATGATCTCGCGCAGGCCGACCGAGCCGACCTTGTTCATCGGGATCATGATCTTCATCCCGTTCTCGAGGATGCGGAGCACGTAGAAGGACTGCCGCTGGCCGGCGACCTCCTTGTGCTCAATCCCCATGACCTCGCCGACGCCGTGGCCGGGGTAGACGGCCTTGTCACCGACCTTGAAGGTCGGCGCCGGGACGGGGGTGGCTGCCGGTGCTGCGGGTGCTCCCTGCGGTGCGGACATTCACTCCTCCGCTCCCACGGCCCGGCCGATGCGGCGGGTCGTCCCGGGGGGCCGACTTGGCCTCCGGGGCGGGAGCTCAGTCGGCGGAACATAGCAGAACGTTCGGACATTTTCAATATCACAGGGGATTTCCCCTCGCGGCGGTACGGAGTACCGCCGCGCCCGGGGGCAGGATGACCCCTTCGCCCCTCGCCCGGGCCGCCCTGGGCTTCCTTTCCGGAGTCTGCCTGGGCCTCCTCGGCCCGCCCCTCCCCGCAGGTGGCCAGGCCGCCCTCGCCTTCGTCCTCGTCCCACCCCTGACGCCACTCGCGTTCCTGACGGCCGGCTGGTGGACCGCCGGCACCTCCAGGGCACGCACCCCCGGTCCCACCCCCGATGGCCCCGTCCGGCTCGAGGGCCGGGTGGTCACCGTCCCCGACCGCCTGGGCGACCGGATCCGCTTCCGCGTGCGCACCGCCGACGGCACCGTCGCCGAGCTCGGCGCCCGCCCCATCCCTCACCCCCTGGCCCTCGGCGACCGGGTCCTTCTCGCCGCGACCCTGAAGGCCCCCGCGCCGGCCCGGAACCCGGGCGGCCGGGACGCGGCCGCCCGGCTCGCCGCGAGCGGGGTCACCTGGACCGGCCAGGCGGTGGGGCCCCTCGTCCGGACCGGTCCCCCCAGCCCGGTCGCCTGGCTCGAGCGGGCGCGCGAGCGGCTCGCGGAGGCCACCCGGGCCGCGCTCCCGCCCCGCGAGGCGGCGCTCGTCCGGGCCATCGGCACCGGCGATCGCGGCGCCCTCGACCCCGAGACCGTCCGGTCCTTCGCGCGGAGCGGCCTCGCCCACATCCTCGCCGTCTCCGGGCTGCACCTCGTCGTGGTCGCGCTCGGCCTCGAGCGGCTCCTGCGCGGGCTGCTCGTGCGGAGCGACGGGATCGCCGCCCGGGCCGATCCGCGCCGGCTCGCGGCCGCGGTCGCCCTCCCCGTCACGCTCGCCTACGCGGTCGCGACCGGGGCCGGCGTCCCGGTGCTCCGCGCGGCGTTCGCCGCCGGGGTCGCGCTCGCCGGCACCCTCCTCTCCCGCGAGCCGCGCGCCGCGGACACGCTCGCGCTCTCGGCCATCGTGCTCCTCGCCGGCGACCCGGGCTCGGCGCTCGAATCCGTCGATGCAGCTCTCCTTCGGCGCGGTGGCGGGGCTCGTGCTCTGGTCCGGGCCGCTCCGTCGCGCCCTGCCGTGGGCGCCGCCGCCGCGGGGCAGCTGGCGGGCGCGCCTCGTCGAGCCGCTCGTCTCGGGCGGATGCGCGAGCGTCGCGGCCTCCCTCGCGACCGCGCCCGTGCTCGCGACGCACTTCCGCCAGCTCCCCGTGCTCGGGCTCCTCGCGAACGTCGCGGGCGTGCCGATCGGCGCGGGGCTCACCGTGCTCGCCACGATCGCGGCGCTCCTCGCCTCGGCCTCCCCCGGGCTCGCCGCCCCCGTGCTCCTCCTCGCGCGGCCCCTCGCCTGGGCGCTCCTCGCGCTCTCCGACGCGGCGGCGGCCCCGCGCTGGTCGGTCGTGGGGCTCGCGGCGCCCGGGCTGGGCTTCACCGTCGCGTGTTATGCGCTCGCGGCGCTCGGCACGCGGCTCCGCGGCCGGGCGCGCGCGCTCGCCTGGGCCGGCGCGGCGCTCGCGCTCGCCCTGCCCGGGCCGCTCCGGGCGGCCGCCGCGCGCGCCCGCGGCGGGCTCGAGGTCACCTTCCTGTACGTCGGGCACGGCGACTCCGCGCTCCTCAGGCTGCCGGACGGCGCGGCGGTGCTCGTCGACGCGGGCGGCTCGCCGGGCGGCGGCCCCGACCCGGGCGCGCGCGACGTGGTGCCGCTGCTGCGCGACCTCGGCGTGCGGGAGGTCGCGCTCGCGTTCGTGTCCCACCCGCACCCCGACCACGCGCTCGGGATGGCCGCGGTCGCGGACGCGCTGCCCGTGGGCCGGTTCCTCTCGAACGGCCAGCTCGGCGGCGGCGAGACGCGCGCCTTGCTCGAGCGGCTCCACCCGGAGGCGCTCGAGCCGGGCGCCCTCATCGAGCGCGCCGGCGTGCGGCTCGAGGTCCTCGGCGGTCCGCGGGAGGGGCTCATCGAGAACGACGCGTCGCTCGTGCTGAAGGTGACCTACCGCGGGACCTCGTTCCTGTTCCCCGGCGACGTCGAGCCGGAGGGCGAGGCGCTCGCGATCGCGCGGGGCGGCCTCGCCTCCACCGTCGTGAAGATCCCGCACCACGGCAGCCGGCGCTCCTCGACCGGGCCGTTCGTCGCGGCGACCCTGTCCGGTGAATGGGGGCCGCGGCTCGCGGTGGTGAGCAACTCCGCCGAGCACCGGTACGGCTTCCCGCACGCGGAGGCGCTCGCGCGCTGGCGCGCGGGCGGGGCGGTGGTGCTGCGCACGGACGAGGGGGCGGTCCGGCTCCTGTCGGACGGCCGGGCGGTGCGGCGGGTGCACGCCGATGACGTGCTCGACCCGCTGGCGGTGCTGCGGGAGGCGCCCTAGGTTCGGGCGTGCCCATCGACGACGTCGATCTCGCGGAGCTCGCCGCGCGCATCCGCGAGCGGATCCCGCCCAACGACCCGCCGGTCGGCTACCTGCGTGGGCGCAGCTACTTCCGCGACGTCGTCCGGGACGAGCTCTCCGTCTCCGACATGGAGGCCGAGGAGCTCGTCGACACGCTCGAGCTGCAGGGCTACCTGCGCTTCCTGGGCGACCCCTCCGAGCGCTCGCACGCCGAGAGCCGGTGGGACGTGCACGCCTGAGCCCCCGCCAGCCCGCCGAGCTATTCCACCCGCGCGCCGCGGCAGGGTCCGCGCCGGAGACCGGGCGTCCGCCGCGCGGACCGCCCTCCGAGCGGCCGGGCCCGGAGTCTCGCGCACTTGCGCGTGGCACGGCCCGTGGAGACGGGTTGAGCGATGCCCCGGGGAGCGCACCGCCTCGCCTTCGGAGCCCGCGACGCGCCGCGGGAGGAGGTGGAGCTCGCCTCGGCGGCCACGGCCGGCGGCTCGGTCGCGGACGCACTCCGGATCGCGGGCCTCCCGCCCGCCGCCCTGCGCCTCGAGCCGTGCCCGGCGGGCGTGGTCGTGACCGCCACCATCCCGGGGGTGCGCGTCGCCGGGCACGCCGTGCCGCCCGGCGGCCGTCGCCTGCTCCGGCCGGGTGAGCGCGCCGAGGCGGCCGGGGCCGAGCTCGCGCTCGCGGAGGGGACCGCGCCCGGGGCCGGCGAGGCCGGCGGCACGCGCGCGGCCGCGGGGGCGCTGCTCGCCGGGGCCGCGCCGCACGGGCCCGCGCTCGTCGTCCTGACCGGGCCGCTCGCGGGCGCGCGCACGCCCCTGCGCGGCGCGGTGGTCGTCGGCCGGGGGCGCGGCGCCGGGCTCCGGCTCCCCGACCCCGAGCTCTCCCGGCGGCACGCGCGCGTCGCCCCCCGCGAGCGCGGCGCCACGGTGCTCGACCTGGGCTCGAAGAACGGCGTGCGCGTGAACGGCGTCCGGGTGGAGCGCCGCCCCGTGCCGCTCGCTCCGGGCGACGAGCTGCTCCTCGGCGGGACCACCGTCGCGCTCGAGGGCGGGGACCCTCCCGGTCCGCCGCCGGCCCCGCCCGCGGGGCCGGCGCCGCACGGCCCGCCCGGTCGCGGTCACGGCCTCGCCGCGGCGGCGGTGCTCCTCGCGCTCGGGGCGGCCGCGCTCGCGGCGGCGGCGCTGCCGTGAGCCACCGGGCGTCCTTCGAGCGGGCCCCGGCTACCGCCCGCGCGGCGCCAGCGCGGCGCGCTCGCGGATGAGCTCGAAGAGCTCGAGGTGCCCCCCGAAGAGGCTCGTGAAGTGGACGAGGCCCGCGCGCGTGCAGATCGCGTAGACGCGCCCGGCGAGGCCGTCCTGCACGACGACCTCGAGGATGTCCCGGAACGCCATCGTCCGCGGCTGGCGGAGCGGCGCCGTCGCCACGATGCCGTCCTTCGTCACGGTGATGGTCGTGCGCCGGTAGACGAACGAGAACCCGGCGAAGAACGCGGTGAACACCGCGGCGCCGAAGATGGCCTCCGGCCCCGCCCCCGGCGAGAGCAGGAGCACGACCAGCACGCCCGCCCACAGCAGCCCGGCGGCCGCGACCGCCAGGCGGAGCGAGAGGCGCGTCCTGAAGGTGCGCGCCGGCACGTGAAAAGTGTACGCCCGGCCCCCGCGGCCGGCCAGACCGGCCTCGCGACGCGGGCTTGGAAGGAGGGTACCGACTACTTCCCGGACAGCTCGGCGGCGCGCTTCGCGGCGACCGCGCGGAGGTCCTCCCGCGCGTCCGGCGCCTTCGACTCGGCGTAGCGCTGGTACATCTCGACCGCCGCCGGATCGCCGAGCTGCCGGTAGCACTCGGCGAGCCCGTAGAGCGGCGTGGCCAGGCCCGGATCGAGGCCCATCGACGCCTTGTAGTCGTCGGCCGCCTCCCGGTACTTGCCGAGGCCGAACCGCGCGCTCGCCCGGGCCGCGTACGCGACCGCGAGGCGCGGATCGAGCGCGATCGCCTCGCTGAGCTCCGCGACGGCGCCCGCGTAGTCGCGGCTGCCGATGAGCCCCACCCCGGCGCGGTAGCGCTGCGCGGCGGTCTGCGGCTTCGGGGCGGGCGCGGGGGCCGGGGCGGCCGCGGGCGCGGACCCCGGCGCGGGGACCACGGCCGGCGCGGCCGCGACGGCGAGGGGCGCGGAGCCGACCGGCGCGGCGGCGGAGGGCGCCTCGGTCGTGGCCGGGCCCGCGGCGGGGGGCGCAGCGGCGGACTCCGCGGCGGCCGGCGCCGCGGCGGGCGGCTGCTCCGGGACGATCTTGAACGTGCGGGGGCCGGGCCGCGGGGCCTCGGCGGTGGCCGGCGCGGACGGCGCCGCCGAGCGCGGCGGCGCGCGGCGGGCATCGTCGAGGAGCGCGAGCGCCTCGGGGTTCGACGGGTCGCCCTTCAGGACGATCTCCGCCTGCGCCATCGCGAAGTCGGGGTAGCGCATCGCGAGGTACGTCCTCCCCATCTTCACGCGGGAGGTCAGGTACTCGGGCTGCGCGTAGGCCGCGTCCTGATAGGCGAAGAGCGCGTTCTTCAGGTCCCCGGCGGCCACCGCGCGGTCGCCCGCCGCGAGCTTCTCGAGCACCGCGGTGGTCGGCGCCACGGCGGACGCCGCAGGGGCCGGTGCAGCCGCCGCGGGCGCGGGGGCCTGGCCCCGCGCGACGCCCGCGCCGGCGAGGAGCGCGACGATCCCCAGGGCGGTGCGAGCGTTCATGGCGACTCCTCCGGCTTCGTTGGGGTCAGGTCAGCGGGTCAGCTCTTCAGGAACGGGTTCGTGAGCAGCACCGTGGCGCCCCGGTCGGCGCCGACCGAGAAGCCCATCACCGGCACCCCGACGAGCGCCTCCACCCGCTTCACGTACACCTTCGCGTTCGCGGGCAGGTCGTCCCAGCTGCGGACGCCCTCCACCGGCTCGGTCCAGCCCGGCAGGGACTCGTAGACCGCCTCGGCACGCTCGAGCGTCTCGGGGTCGGACGGCATCTCGTCGAGCACCTTCCCGTCGACGCGGTAGCCCACCGCGATCTTCACGGGGTCGAAGCCGGCGAGGACGTCGAGCTTCGTGAGCGCGATGCCGTGCAGGCCGTTCACGCGCGCGGCGTAGCGGAGCGCGAGCGCGTCGAGCCAGCCGGTGCGGCGCGGGCGGCCGGTGGTCGCGCCGAACTCGCCGCCCACCTGGCGGAGCCGGTCGCCGGTCGCGTCCTTGAGCTCGGTCGGGTACGGGCCGCCGCCCACGCGGGTCGAGTAGGCCTTCGAGATGCCGAGGACGTAGTCCACGGCGGTCGGGCCGAGGCCGCAGCCCACGACCGCGTTGCCGGCCACGGTGTTGGAGCTCGTGACGAACGGGTAGGTCCCGTGGTCGACGTCGAGCATCGTGCCCTGCGCGCCCTCGAAGAGGAGCGACTTCCCGGCCCTCAGCGCGCGGTGCAGCCAGAGCGAGACGTCGGCGGCGTGCCGGGCCACGCGGCGGCCGGCCTCGGCCGCCTTCGCGACGATCGCGCCCTCGTCGAGCTCGGGCTTCGCGCCGAGCCGGCGGAGCTCCTCGAGCGCGGCGGGGAGGCGCTCCTTCACCTTGCGCGCGAGGCGCGCCTCGTCGACGAGGTCCCGCACGCGCAGGCCGCGGCGGGCGACCTTGTCCTCGTAGGTCGGGCCGATGCCGCGCCCGGTGGTGCCGATCTTCCCCTGCCCCATCGCCTGCTCGCGGGCCACGTCGATCGCCTTGTGCCACGGCATGATCACGTGCGCGTCGAGCGACACGACGAGCTGGCCCTCGTCCTTCAGGGCACCCTTCGCCTTCAGCCGGTCGACCTCGAGCACGAAGACCTCGGGGTCGATGACCACGCCGTTGCCGATGACGCAGGCCTTGCCCGGGTGGAGGATGCCCGCCGGGATGAGGTGGAGGACCGTCTTCTCGCCGCCCACGACCAGCGTGTGCCCGGCGTTGTTGCCGCCCTGGAAGCGGACGACCACGTCGGCGTACTGGGTCAAGAGGTCGACGATCTTGCCCTTGCCCTCGTCGCCCCACTGGGCCCCGACGACCACCACGTTCGGCATCTCTTCAGCTCCGGAGGCGCCCGCGGGGGCGCCCAAGAAAGGGTCTCCGGCGCCGGGTCGGCGCCAGATCGGCGGGACGATACCAGGGGACCGCGAAGCCCGCTACCTGCGCGTCTTTCTGGACGGTTTGCCCTGCGTCGCGCGCGCGCGCGGGCCCCCGTTCGCGCGCTCGAGCGCCTGGGTGGCGAACTCGAGGTCGACCGCGAACCCGATCGCCGGGTCCGGGCGGCCGAACCGCGCCAGCAGGCCGTCGTAGCGACCCCCCGCGGCGACCGCGCTGCCGGCGCCGGGCGCGTGGCCGGCGAAGGTGATGCCGGTGTAGTACCCGAGCCCCCGCCCCTCGCCGAGGTCGACCGCGGTCTCCTTCACGCCGCGCCGCCGCGCGAGCTTCAGGGCGGCCTCCACCTCGGCGAGCGCCGACTCGGCGTCGGGGATGCCGCGGGCGAGGTTCCGGCCGCGCCCGAGCGCGCCGTCGCCGTAGAGGTGCGCGAGGTGCGGCATGGCGTCGCGAGCCTTGCGATCGCCCCGCGCCTTCGCGGCGAGCGCCGCGAGGGTCCCCTCGTCCTTGCGCGAGAGCGCCAGGAACGCCTCGTCGCGCGCCTTCGGCCCGAGGCCGGCGGCGGTGATCATCGCCTGCGCGTAGCGGGCGTGGCCGACCTCGACGATGGCGGTCACGAGCCCCACCCGCTCGAGCGAGCGCGCGAGCACGACGAGCGCCTCGGCGTCGGCGTCCGGGCCGTGGAGGCCGAGGAGCTCGACGCCGGCCTGGTAGACCTCGCGCGGACGGCCGGCGCGGGCCTCGCGGGCGCGCAGCACCGGGCCGTCGTAGCAGAGGCGCGCCGGCGCGGGCAGCGCGTCCGCGCGGGCGGCGTAGAGCCGCGCGATCTGCGGCGTGATGTCGGGCCGGATGGCGACCACCTCGCCCGAGCCCGGCTCGACGAACTTCACGACGTCGGCGAGCGCGCCCGGCGAGAGGCCCAGCGCGACGACCTCCATCCGCTCGAGCGTCGGCAGGAAGAGGCGGCGGTAGCCGAACTTCGCGAAGACCTCCTGGAGCCGGCCGGAGAGCTCCGCCAGGTGGGCGGAGTGGTCGGGCAGGAGGTCGCGGATCCCCGTGGGCAGCGAGAGGTCGAGCATCAGGGCACGGACTCTACCCCGGCGGGCCCTCCTCCTAAAGCTTGATGACCTTGACCGAGCGCACGTGCGGCAGCGCCCGGACGCGCTCGAGCACCTCGGGCGCGGGGGGCGAGTCGACGTTCAGGTAGGCGAACGCGCGGGAGCGGTCCTCGAGGCGCGAGAGCGAGATCCGGGCGATGTTGACGCCGGCGCCGCCGAGGGCCTGGCCGAGGTTGCCGACCACGCCGGGCGCGTCGTCGTTCTCGCAGAGGATGACGTGCCCCTCGGGCACCGCCTCGACGCGGAACGCGTTCACCCGGACGACCCGCACGTCGCGCTTGCCGTAGACCGTGCCCGCCACCTCGACCTCGCCCGCGGGCCCCTTCAGCTTCACCGCGACGAGGCTCGCGTAGTCGTGCGCCTCGGCGGAGCGCACCTCGCGCACCGCGATGCCGCGGTCCTTCGCCATCGCCGGCGCGGAGACCTCGTTCACGGGGGTGTCGAGGAAGTGGCGCAGGATGCCGGTGAGCGCCCGGTTCGCGAGCGGCTTCATCGGCACCGCCGCGAGCTCGCCGGACACCTCCACGGTGACCTCCTGGGCGCCCGGCGGGGCGAGCTGGGCGGCGAGCGAGCCGAGGCGCTCGGCGAGCGGGAGGTAGGGCGAGAGCTGCGCGAGGACCTCCTTCGGCAGGCCCTGCACGTTGACCGCGTTCTTCACCTCGCCGCGCACGAGGTACGCCGCGAGCTGCTCGGCGATGGCGATCGCGACCGCCGACTGGGCCTCCTCGGTCGAGGCGCCGAGGTGGGGCGTGCAGACGAAGGTGTCGAGCGCGAAGAGCGGGTGGTCGGGCGCCGGCGGCTCCTTGTCGAACACGTCGAGGGCCGCGCCGCCGAGGTGGCCGGAGGCGAGCGCGTCGGCGAGCGCCTTCTCGTCCACGATGCCGCCCCGGGCGCAGTTCACGAGGAGCGCGCCCTTCTTCATCTGGGCGAGCGTCGAGGCGTTCACGAGGTTCCGCGTCTGCTCGGTGAGCGGGACGTGCAGCGAGATCACGTCGGCGCGCCCCCAGAGCTGCTCGAGCGTCAGGAGCTCCGCCCCGAGCTTCGCGGCCGCCTCGGCCGAGATGAACGGGTCGTAGGCGACGATCCGCATGTGCATCCCGCGGGCGCGCTCCACGAGCGCCGAGCCGATGGCGCCGATGCCCACGACGCCGAGGGTCTTCCCGGCGAGCTCGTGCCCCTGGAACTTCTTCTTCTCCCACCTGCCCGCCTTCACGCTCGCGGTCGCCGCGGCCACGTGGCGGGAGAGCGCGAGCATGTGCGCGAGCGCCAGCTCCGCGACGGTGACCGACGAGCCGCCGGGCGTGTTCATCACCACGACGCCCTTCCGCGTCGCGGCGTCGAGGTCGACGTTGTCGACGCCCACGCCGGCGCGGCCGATCACCTTGAGCCGCTCGGCCCTGGCGAGCAGCCTCGCGTTCACCTTGGTCGCGCTGCGCACCGCGAGGCCGTCGTAGCCGCCGATGAGCTCCTCGAGCGCCTCGGGCTTCAGGCCCACCTTGACGTCCACCTCGAGCCCGGCCGCCTGGAGGATCCGCACCGCCTCCGGCGAGAGGTCGTCCGAGACCAGCACGCGCGCCGCCATGATCACGTCCTCTTTTCTGGGCCCCTGCGGGCCTTGGGGGTTCCGGGCCCCGGGGGGCCACGAAGCTGGGCGGCCGGAGCCGGCCGCCACGGTCGAAGGCACCCATTGTGCTACGCGATGACGCGCTGCGCAGCCCAAGAAAGGGTGCCTCAACGGGGCCTGAGGCCCCCGAGCACGAGCGCGGTCACCTGGTCGCGGGCGCGGTCGATGCCCGCCTCGTCCGGCGCCGGCACGATGCCGATGACCATCGCGGTCACCGCGAGCTCGAGCGCGCCGAGCACGCTGGCGGCCGAGGTGAGCGGGTCGATGTCGCCGCGGAGCTCGCCGCGCTCCTGGCCGCGCCGGATGACCTCGGAGATCAGCCGGACCGCCACCTCGAACGCCTCGCGGGTCGAGCCCGCGCGGAGCGCGTGCGGCGTGCGCGTCACCTCGAGGAGCAGCACCCGGACCGCGGCGGGCGCGGTCTTGAAGACGTCGAACACGAACGCGAGCATGCCGGCGAGCTTCTCCGGCGCGGAGCCCTGCCCCTGCTCGACCTCGCGGAGCGCGTTCACGAGGATCTCCCACTGCTCCGCGGAGACGCTCTCGAGGAGCTCCTCCTTCGACTGGAAGTAGTGGTAGACGAGCCCGTAGGCGACGCCCGCGGCCTTCGCGACGTCGGCGATCCGGCAGCCGTGGTAGCCCTTCTCCGCGAAGACGCGGACCGCGGCGTGCAGGATCGCCCGGCGCTTCTCGGGCTCGGTCGCCGCGGGTTCGGTGCTGGTCGGATTCTCGGTGCGGGGCGCACGCGGCGCCCGGGGGCGGGTCACCCGCGGATTGTCGGGGGTAAGCTCAGCCGTTACCAGGGGAAAGCGCGCGATCCCCAGCGGGGCTGACACCATCAGTCAGCGTGCCCGGTCAGCGTGCCGCGCCGCTCGCCTGCTCGCCGGTCCGGGCGATCTCGATCTTCCCCTTCACGCCGGCGAAGTTTCCGCAGGCGTCCACCTCGACCTGGACCGCGGCGCGGAAGCAGTGGCAGGGCGACTCCCAGCCGAGGCGGCCCACCTGCTCGTAGAGCTCGGTCGCGCCGAGGTTGCGGGTGGGGTTCGCCCCGCACCTCGCCTGCGTGAGCCCGGAGCGCCCCGGGAAGCGGGCCTCGTAGCCGAGGAGCGCCGGGCCGAGCGCGAGCTGGCCCCCCAGGACCGCGCCCGCCGCGTCCTCGAGGAGCCGCGGGCGCGGGTCGAAGAGCACGTCCAGGCCGGCCGTCTGCAGGCCGCCGCCCGAGCCGCGGACGAGGTGGTACTCCGCGTGGAGCAGGTTGCCCTTCCGGTCTCCGAGGTCGAGGCGCGCGCCGAGCTCGGCCGGGCGGTCGAGCGATGGGAAGCGGGTGGTCACCTCCGCGTGCACGGGGCCCACGCCGACGGCGCCCGACGCGAAGGCCTCGGCCGCCCTGCCCGCCTCGAGGTCGAAGTCCCGGCCCACGGTGAGCTTCGCGAGCGTCACCCCGCCGAGGGAGAGGCGCGTGTCGACGGCGAGGCGGAGCTGCTGGAAGCGGCCGGGCGGGGCGGCCGTGAGCGTGCTGCAGCCCTGCCGCGCGAGGAACGCGCAGTCCGCCGGGGCCGCGTCCGGCGTCTGCACCCGGTCGAACGCGTCGAAGGCCGGGAACGCGGGCGCGTCGCCCACGGTCGCGCTCCCGAGGCGCCACTCGGCCCGCGCGCCCACGGCGTGGCGGAGCTCGCCGAAACGCCGCGCCACCTCCGTCGAGGCCGCGGCGCCCACCACACCCCAGGCGACCTGGCCGCCCTGGGCGCCCGAGTAGGTGAGCGCGGCGCCGCGGACGAAGGGCGAGAGCGCCACCGCCTCACCGACGACGAGCGGCAGCTCGAGCTCGAGGCGGCCGTCGAGCCGCGCGGTCTCCGGGCGGAGGCCGAGGTCGGTCCCGCCGTGGAGCGGCGAGCGGTACGTGACGCCGGCCCGGCCGGAGGCCAGGACCGGTCCGAGCGCGGCCGCGGGCACGGTGGCCGAGGCCCAGCCGAGCGGATCGGACAGCCGCACGTCCGCGCCGGCGAGGCCGTACGCGCCGGCCGCGCCCGCGGGCTGGAGCGGCTGCAGGTACGCCGAGCCCGCCTCGAGGAGCGCCGGCCCGACCCGGCGCGAGGCGAGGAGCGCCGAGCGCTGGTAGGTGGCGGCGCGGGAGAGGCGGCTCGAGGTGAGATCGCGGTGGAGCACGCCGTCCTCGTCGAGCGCGAGCTCCGCCTCGAGGGCGAGGGATTCGAGCGTGCCCTGGTGGTGCCGGAGCGCGAGCCCGAAGCGGTGGCCGTCCGCGCCCCCCGGCTCGCCGACGCGGTCGTCGACCCAGGTGAGCTCTCCCCTCCCCTCGGCGCCCTCGGCGGGCGCCCAGCGGAGCTCGAGCCGCCCGGTGGGGCCCGAGACCGCCGGCGAGGTGTCGCCCGGCTTCCTCGACGGCCCGAACGCCCACCCCGGCGACAGCGTGAGGTCGGCGTGCTCGCCGAGCGTCACGTAGAGCGGCTGCGAGAAGGCGAAGCCGGTCGCCGACGTCGACGCGATCTCCGGGAAGAGGAGCCCGGTCTGGCGCTCGCCGAGCGGCACGTAGAGCCACGGGAGCGGCAGCACGGGCACCGCGTGCACGTAGAGCACCGGCCAGGTGAGGATCGCCCGGTCGCCGGGGATGACGTCGGCGGACCGCGCCCGGAGCGCCCAGGTCGGCTCCTTGCCGGGCCCGCAGTCGCAGAGCGTGAGCCGCGCGTCCTCGACCGCGAGCGCCCCGCCCCGGGCGGCCCCGCCGGTCACCCTCCGGGCGGAGAACGAGAGCCGGTTCGTGCCGGCGAGGTGCGCCTCGTCGAGCGTCGAGACCCCCGTGAGGTCGAGCGGGCGGGCCTTCAGGAACGCGACCACGCCCTCGGCGACGAAGCCGCCGCCGAGCTCGGCGCGGATCGCGTCGGCGGCGATGACGCGCGCGGAGTCGGTGAGGAGCACGTGGCCGGAGGCCTCGGCCTCGCCGGTGCGCGCGTCCACCTCGGCGCGGTCGGCCCTGAGCACGATCGCGCCGCGACGGACCCGGGCGGCGCCCTCGAGCCGGTAACGCTCGCGGGCGGCGTCGTAGACGACGCGCGCTCCCTCGACGTCGAGGTCGCCGAGGGGGACGGACGCGGCGGGGCCGGCGGCGGCGAGCGCCGCCAGGGCGAGCGCGGCGGGGGACACTTCGCGGGAGGCCGGCTACTTCGGGGCCTGGGCCGGCGCGTCGGCCGGGGCCGGCGCGGGATCGGCGGGCGGGTTGGGATCGCCGTTCGAGAGGTCGACGGCGCCGTCGGCGGCGGCCGCCGCGGGCGGCTCGGCGGCGGCGCCGTCCGGGCCGGGCGCGGGCGCCGGCGCGCTGCCGGCGGGGCGCTCGAAGTCGAGCGCGAGCATGTCGCCCTCGATCTTCTGCTGGTACGGGACCCGCTGCTTCAGCTTGATCTCGACGACGTAGGTCGAGCCGTGGCGCGACGGCGAGACGAGCGCGACGGCGCCCGGGAAGAACGACGTGTCCATGAAGCGCGTGTCGTTCCTGCGGGTCGGCTTCGTGTTCTCGAGCTCGACGCGGATGGTGTTCTCGCCGGCCTCGGCGATGGTGAACTTCGGGGTCACGCTCGTGCGGACGAACACGCGCGAGGCGCCGGGGAGCTCCTTGAAGCCGACCTGGCGCAGCGTCGCCCTCGGCGCGCCGGCGTCGAGGCGCTCGGAGCTGCCCGGCATGGCCGGCTCCGCCTCGACGGACTGCGCGGCCCTCGCCGCGGCGAGCTCCTCCTGGCGGGCGCGCTTCTTCGCCTCGGCGGCGGCCTTCTTCTCCTCCGCCGCGAGGCGCTTCGCGTCGGCGGCGGCCTGCTTCGCCTCCGCCGCGGCCCGCTTCGCGTCCTCCTTCGCCTGCCGCTTCGCCTCGGCCTCGGCCTGCTTCTTCGCGAGCGCGTCGGCCTTCGCCTGCGCGGCGGCCTCGGCCTTCGCTTGCTTCTCGGCCTTCGCGGCGGCCGCGGCGGCGACCTTCGCGTCGGCCTGGGCCTGCGCCTGGGCGGCGGCCTCGGCCTGCGCCGCGGCCTGGGCGCCCGCGTCCTGCCCCGCCTGCTCCACGACGGGGGGCGGGGGCGGCGGCTCCTGGGCCTGGGCCTGCGCGTCGGGGACCGCGGCGGCGGCGGCCTTCGCCTGCTCCTCCTCGCGCTGGCGCTGCTCGGACTCCGCCTGGCGCTGCGCGGCGGCCTGGGCCGCGGCGAGCCGCTCGGCCTCGGCCTGCGCTGCGGCCTGGCGCTCGGCCTCGACGCGCGCGGCCTCCGCGGCGGCGGGATCCGGCTGCGCGGGCTGCGAGGGCGGCGCGGCCTGCGCGGGCGCGGCGGCGACCCCGCCCGCGGCCGGCTTCAGCACGCGCACCACGAGCGTGTTGCCGGCGGTGGTCACCTCCGGCGGCTCGACGTCGACCTGGAAGGCGATCATGACGCGGGCGATCGAGGTGGCGTCCGAGCCGTAGGAGAGGTTCTTCACGATGTTGACGAGCCCGTCCTGCACGACGAGGTCCTCCGGCACGCCCTCGAAGCGCGACTCGGAGAGGTCGATGACGAAGCGCGGCGGGTCCGCCATCGAGAAGGTCGTGAAGTTCGGCGGGCGGGAGCCCTTCACCGAGAGCACGGTCGACGCGCCCTCGTCCTTCAGCTCGACGGCGGTGATCACGTTGAGCTGCTGCGGGCGCGCGGTGCCCGGCGCGGCGAGCGCGAGCAGGGCGGCGAGGGAGAGGACGCGGCGTGCGGACATGGGCAGGCTCCCCGGATGAGAGGCTTCCGGCCGAGGGAGCGTAGCACCGCAAAGCCCGCCGCCCAAAAAGCGGGGCGACCCGATATCTGGCGCTAGGGCGCGAGCAGCGCGCGCGCCTCGCCCACGAGATACAGGGAGCCGGCCACGCACACCTGACCACCCGGCCCGGCGAGCGACCGAGCCCTCGCCAGCGCGGGCCCGAGCGCCGGATGCTCCTCCGCGAGGAGCCCGCGCGCGCGGGCCGCGGCGGCGATCTCCGCGGCCGCGCGGGCCCGGGGCGACGGCGGCGCGACCGCGTGGACGCGGCGCACCGCGGGCGCGAGCGCGTCGATCATGCCGGCGAGGTCCTTGTCGGCGAGCACGCCGAGCACGAGCTCGACCGGCCGGCCCGGGTGGAGCACCGGGAGCGCCGCGGCGAGCGCGGCCGCGCCCTGCGGGTTGTGCGCGCCGTCGAGGAGCACGCCGCCCACGGTCTCGATCCGCCCCGGCCAGCGCGCGGTGGCGAGGCCCCGGGCCAGGGCGGCCTCGTCGACGGGCACGCCGGCCCGGGCGAGCGCGCGCACCGCCGCGGCGGCGAGGCCCGCGTTCGCCCGCTGGTGCGGGCCGGGGAGCGCGACCGCGCCCGCGACGTCGGCCGGCGCGACCTCGAGCGGCGCCGCGCGCCGCGCGGCCTCGGCGCGCAGCACCGCCAGCGCGCCCGGCGGCTGGTCGGCGTGCACCACCACCGGCACCCCCGGCTTCATGATCCCGGCCTTCTCGGCGGCGATGGCCTCGAAGGTGCCGCCGAGGAGCGCCTGGTGGTCGAGGCCGATGCGGGCGATGGCGGTCACGCGGGGCTCGACGACGTTCGTCGCGTCGAGCCGGCCGCCGAGCCCCACCTCCACCACCGCGGCGCCGCAGCGCGCCCGCGCGAAGTGGAGGAGCCCGAGCAGCGTCGCGAACTCGAAGTAGGTGAGCCGCTCGCCCGGTCCGCCGGCGTCGTGCCAGGGGCAGGCGGCCCGCACCGCGTCGACGAGCGCGGCGAGGTCCCCCTCCCCCACCGGCGCGCCGTCGACCTGGATGCGCTCCTCGAAGGCGACGAGGTGGGGCGAGGTGTAGAGACCCACCCGGTGCCCGGCCGCGGCGAGCGCGGCGGCGGACATCGCGCAGGTCGAGCCCTTCCCGTTCGTGCCGGCGACGTGGAGGATCGGGTAGGCGCGGTCCGGCCGCCCGAGCGCGGCGAGCGCCCGCTCCATGCGGTCGAGCCCGAACCGCATGGAGAGCGGCTCGAGGGCTTCGAGGTAGCGGTGCGGATCCATGGGGCGGGGCCCCGGCCTCGGCCTAGCCCATCAGCGAGAGCAGCTGCCCGAGCCGCTCGCGCAGCTCGTGGCGGTGCACGATCGCGTCGATCATGCCGTGCTCGATGAGGAACTCGGAGCGCTGGAAGCCCGGCGGGAGCTTCTCGCGGATGGTCTGCTCGATGACGCGCGGGCCGGCGAAGCCGATGAGGGCCTTCGGCTCGGCCACGATGACGTCGCCGAGCCAGGCGAAGCTCGCAGCCACGCCGCCGGTGGTCGGGTGGAGCATCACCGAGACGTAAGGCTTGCGGATCGACCGGAAGCGGTTGATGGCCGCGGAGGTCTTCGCCATCTGCATGAGCGAGAAGATGCCCTCCTGCATGCGCGCGCCGCCCGACGAGCTGAACACGATGGCGGGGATGCGCCGCTCCCAGGCGCGGTCGAACACGCGGGCGACCTTCTCGCCCACCACCGAGCCCATCGAGCCGCCCATGAACTCGAAGGCGAAGCAGCCCAGCGACACCGGCTGCTTCTGGATCGCCCCGACGCCGGAGACGAACGCGTCGCGCAGGCCGGTGTTCTTGTAGGTCCCCCGGAGCCGGTCCCGGTACTTCTTCGAGTCGACGAAGCCGAGCGGGTCCTGCGGGGTGAGCTCGCCGTCGAGCTCCTGGAAGGTGCCCGGGTCGCAGACGAGCTCGAAGCGCCGGCGCACCGGGAGCGCCTCGTGCTGGCCGCACGCCGCGCAGACGTTCCAGCTCTTCTCGAAGTCGAGGGTCGGCACGACCTCGCCGCACGCGTCGCAGCGGTGCCAGACGTTCTCGCCCTTCGCGGCCGGCACCGGCCCGGACGGAACGTCCCTCGCCTTCATCTTCTTCTGCTTCGAGAACCAGGCCATGTTTCTCCCCGGGGTGCCGCCTACAGGACGAAGTCGTCGCCGACCCTGAGCACGCGCACGCCCGGCAGCCGGGCCTTCGCGATCGCCTTCCTGAGCTCGGCGGCGTAGGCGGGCTTCAGGTGATAGAGGAGCACGGGGAACCCGTTGCGCTCGAGCTTCGCGAGCTCGCCCTGCAGGGTCCTCGGCGTGAGGTGGCCCGAGACGTCGGCGAGCCACTGCAGGGCGTCCGGGAACGAGAGCTCCACGAGGACGGCCCCGAGCTTCTTCTCCCGGTTCACCCGGGCCCAGAACGCGTCGGTCGGGCCGGTGTCGCCGGAGATCGCGAAGGAGGCCTTCCCGTCGGAGACCACGTAGCCCATCGACTCCACCGGGTGGACCACCGGCACCGGCGAGACCCGGTACTTCCCGATCCGGAACGGCCTCGCGGGGTCGAACGCGCGGATCTCGATCACCGGCTGCTCGCCGGTGGGGATGCGCGTGAAGTCGGGCCAGAGCCGGTCGTTGAAGACGTCCTCGCGCAGCGCGGTCGCGCACTCGGGCGAGGCCCAGACGCGGACCGGCGCCTTCCGCCGGCCGACGAGGAGGTCGGCGAGCAGCGGCACGTCCTTCACGTGATCGAAGTGGCTGTGCGTGAGGAGGATGTCGTCGACCTTGAGGAGCTCGTCGAGCTCGAGCCCCTGGGTCAGCGCGCCCGCGTCGACCGCGAGCCGGCCGTCCACGAGGAAGCACGTGGTGCGGTGGCGGGGGAGCTCGCCCCCGGAGCAGCCCAGGACGGTCAACCTCACGCGACGTCCCCGAACTGCGCCTTCATCTGGAGGAACTCCAGGAAGTGGAGCAGCTTGTCGACGTCCGGCACGAGGAAGCCGTCCGGGTGGACGCTGATGATGTTGGCCTTGAGGAGCTTCATGAGCACCTCGTCGGCCTGCTCGGCCTTCACGCCCACCCGGGCGGGCAGCTCCTTCGGCGCCACCTCGACCTTCGCGCCGGAGGGGCCCTTCTGCACCTTCTGCGCGGCGCGGGCGAGGTAGTGCACCACCCGGCTCGAGGCGTCGGCGAGGAGCAGGTTCTCGATGTGCTCGTCGGCCTCCTGCAGGCGCTCCGCGAGCTTCTTGATCAGGCGGACCGCGATCTCGGCGTTGCCGCGGATCATCGCCTCGTAGGTCTTCGCGTCGATGACGAGGAGCTTCGAGTCCTCGGCGCAGGTCGCGGTCGCGGACCGCGGCTTGTTGTTGAGGATCGACATCTCGCCCAGGAACTCGCCGGGCCCGAGCGAGGCGAGGATCTTCTCCACCCCGCCGACCTTCTTCGCGATGGTCACCCGGCCCTGGTGGACGACGTACATCTCCTTGCCGGCCTCGCCCTCGCGGAAGAGGACGGTGCCCTTCTGGAACTCGCGTCCGAAGCGCTGGAAGAGAGGGTCCTCGGCCATGGCTCGCTGGTTGATTCCTCTGGTGGGTAGCCGATCCCGGGAGGGAGTGTCAAACAACCGGTCCTGCCCGGCGCGTCACTTGCTGTGCATCTCGTAGACCCCGTCCCACTGGGGTCCGGGTGGCTCGCGACGCATCGCCTCGCACCGGGCCACGTAGAATCTCACTCGTCTCGTCGCCGCCGGCGAGGCGGGCGGCCTCGCGGAACCGGCCGATCGCCTCGTCCCAGCGCTGCGCCTGGTACGCGGAGATGCCCCAGGAGAACGCCTCGAGGAAGGCCGCCTGCCCGGGCGACGCGGGCGCCTCGCCGAGGAGCTCGAAGATCCGCACCGGCTCGCGCTTGCCCTTCACGCGGACACGGTCGACCTCGCGCAGCACCATGTGGTCCTTCACCCGCTCGCAGGTGATGGGGCCGATGAGGATGTGCGTACCGTACTGCCGGTTCGCGCCCTCGAGGCGCGAGGAGAGGTTCACCGCGTCGCCCAGCACCGTGTAGTTGTAGAAGCGGTCCTGGCTGCCGAGGAACCCGACCGACATCGGGCCGGTGTTGAGCCCCACCCCGATGTCGATGTCCGGGAGGTTGCGCTCCCGCCAGCCGACCCGGAGCTCCGAGAGCTTGCGGATCATCCCGAGCGCGGCGCGGCAGGCGCGCAGGGCGTGGTCGTCCTGCGGCGAGGGCGCACCCCAGAACGCCATGATCGCGTCGCCGATGTACTTGTCGAGCGTGCCCTGGTGCTCCTGCACGATGATGTCGGTCATCGGCGTGAGGTACTCGTTCAGCACCTCGAGGAGCACGTGGGGGTCGAGCTTCTCCGAGAGCGTCGTGAACCCGCGGATGTCGGCGAAGAGGCAGGTGAGCTCGCGCTTCTCGCCGCCGAGCTTCAGCGACCCCTCGCGCTCGAGCACCTGCTCCACGATGGCCGGCGCGAGGAAGCGGCTGAAGGTCTCGCGCGCCTTGCGCCGCTCGCGCTCCTCGTTGAAGAACCGGTAGGAGGTCGCGGCGAGGAAGATGGCGAACTGCTGCATGATCGGCAGCGCCACCGCGAGGAGCAGGTTGAAGCGCTGCAGCGCGACGACCCCCGTGCCCGCGGTGACGCCCGCCGCGACGACGAGCGCCGGCGCGGAGAGCAGCGACGACACCCGCGAGAAGAGGAGCGCCAGCCCGAAGGCGGTGAGGACCAGCACCACCACCTCGGCGACGACCACCGTCTGCGTGCGCACCAGGAGCTCGCCCCGGAGCACGTTCTCCATGAACGTGGCGTGG
The DNA here is from genome assembly GCA_047602405.1 of Anaeromyxobacteraceae bacterium. GTDB lineage: Bacteria > Myxococcota > Myxococcia > Myxococcales > Anaeromyxobacteraceae > Anaeromyxobacter. The sequence goes on along the minus strand of JASGHJ010000002.1, from coordinate 1,233,796 downwards.
GTGATCACCCCGGGCGCGAACGCGTCGAAGGGCGTGACCCGCTGATCCCAGGTGGCCACCGCGGTGGTCCCGACGACCGCCACCTTCCCGCGCATCTGGTCGGGCGGGATCTTGCCGTGCAGCACGTCGGTCGCCGACCAGGTGGGGAAGTCCCGGTACTGCCCGTAGTAGTTGAGGTACGCGAAGCCGGCGTCGTCGACGTCGACCGTGACGTCGCCGAGCCGCACCGCCGCGAGGAAGCGCGACCCGCGCACCTTCGCGATGGGTGTCACCCGCGCCACCTGACCCTCCGGCCCGAGCGTGCGCGCGAGCGTGGCGATGCCCAGGGAGGCGAAGTTCGAGGGGCCCACCGCCCCGACCGTCACGTACCTGCGGATGACGCCGTCGTCGTCGGTCGAGGAGGTGAAGTAGCCGCCGGACGAGGCGACCGAGAGGAGCACGTCGAGCGGCCGGACCACGCCCGCCCAGTGCTGCGGCAGCTGCGGCGCCGGCTCGACCGGCACGAGCCGGCCGCCCTCGATGACGTGGACGGGGTCGATCCGGAAGAAGGAGACCTTCTGGAGGTCGTCGTCGACGTCCGCGCCCAGGCCCGCCACCTGATCCGGGGTGAGGAAGGTGAAGCCGAGCGTGACGTTCTTGGCGTCCTCGATGGCGTCGGCGAGGAGCTCGGTGGGATCCCGGTCGACCGCGACCGTGGGGTCGGGGTTCTGGGCGGCGGCCCAGGCGTCCTCGAGCGGCCCGCCGGGCCGGGCCTCCCCCTTCGCGGTCTTCACCACCGACGCCACGCGGGCGAGGCGGCGCCCCACCTCGTCGTCGGCGTCCCACACGATATCGAAGCCGACCGAGGCGACCCCGCCCTTGCCCATCTGCTCGACGAGCTTCGCCATCTTCTCGCGAGGCCAGGGCCAGCGCCCCTCCTCGCGGACCGACTTGTTGTCGATGGCGACGATGACGACCCGTCCGGAGGTCGGGCGGGGGCCGCGGAGCCGGGTGAGGGCGTAGTCCTGGGCCGCGTGCTCGACCCGGGAGATGACCGGCAGGTCGACCCCCCGCACGAGGTTGACGAAGTGCAGCAGGGGAAAGAGGAGCCCGACGTACAGCGCCAGCCGGAACGCGTCGAGGCGCAGCAGGCGTCGGAGTCCGGCCATAGGGCGCCGGGGATGGTAGCAGGTTTCCGGCCGGCCGCCGGGGCCCCCGCCTGAAGCGCGGTCACGGGCTGGCGGTCAATCTCACGTTTGGTATGCTGCGCTTCCCCCGGAACGCCGATGCGAACGACCGTCGTCCTCCTCGCCGCCTTCCTCCTCCTCGCCGTCGCGATGTGAGCCGCCGCGCGGCGGCCGTGGCGGCGGCGCGCTCCCGCCGCAGGGCGGGAGCCGGCCATCAGCAGAGCCTTGCCCTGCCGCCCGGGTTCCGGTAAGGGCCGGGCCATGGCCCTCACCTACCGGGACGCTGGCGTCGACATCGACGAGGGCGACCGCCTCGTCGATCTCATCAAGCCCCTCGCCCGCCCCACGATGCGGCCCGAGGTCCTCGCCGGCATCGGCGGCTTCGGCGGCCTCTTCGCGCTCGACACGAAGAAGTACCGGGAGCCGGTGCTCGTCTCGGGCACCGACGGCGTGGGCACGAAGCTCAAGGTCGCCTTCGACGCGAACCGGCACGACACGGTCGGGATCGACCTCGTGGCGATGTGCGTGAACGACGTCGCGGTCGTGGGCGCGGAGCCGCTCTTCTTCCTCGACTACTTCGCGACCGGGAAGCTCTCGGCCGAGCAGGCCGCGCAGGTGGTGAAGGGCATCGCCGAGGGCTGCCGCCAGGCGGGCTGCGCCCTCATCGGCGGGGAGACCGCGGAGCTCCCCGGCTTCTACGCGCCGGGCGAGTACGACCTCGCCGGCTTCTCGGTGGGCGTGGTGGAGCGCTCCCGGATCGTGGACGGCAAGCGGGTCGCGGTGGGCAATCTCGCGATCGGCATCGCCTCGACCGGCCTCCACTCGAACGGCTACTCGCTCGCGCGGAAGGTCCTCGAGCGCCGCAAGCTCGACGAGCGGCTCGACGTCCTCGACGGGCGCTCGCTCGCCGAGGCCTTCCTCGAGCCGACCCGCATCTACGCGAAGGACGTCGCGGCGCTGCTCGCCGCCGTGCCGGTGAGGTCGTTCGCCCACATCACCGGCGGTGGCCTCCCCGGGAACGCGCCGCGCAACCTGCCCGACGGGTTCAAGGCGGTGCTCGAGGAGAAGCGGTGGGACCGCCCGCCGATCTTCGACGTCGTCCAGCGCGAGCTCGACGTGCCCTGGGACGACATGTACCGGACCTTCAACATGGGGCTCGGCCTCGTCGCCTTCGTGGCGCCCGGCGACGAGCGGGCGGCGCACGCGGCGCTCTCCGCCCGCGGCCTCGCGAGCTGGACCGTCGGCGAGATCGTGAAGGGCGAGGGCGAGGCGACCTGCGAGGTCGTGCGTTGACGAGGCTCGGCGTCCTCGCCTCCGGCGGCGGCACCAACCTGCAGGCCATCCTCGACGCCTGCGCCGCGGGCCGGATCGACGCCACGGTCGCGGTCGTGGCCGTGAACGTCCCGGGCGCGGGCGCGCTCGAGCGGGCGCGGAGGGCCGGCGTCGAGGCGCTGCTCGTACCGTCGAAGGGCGTCGCCGACCGCGCCGCCTACGATCGCGAGCTCGCGGCCGCGCTCCAGGCGCGCGGCGTGGACCTCGTCTGCCTGTGCGGGTGGATGCGGCTCGTGACGCCCGGGTTCCTCGCGGCGTTCGGCCCGAGCGCGGCGAGCCGCGGCTGCCCGCGGGTCATGAACATCCACCCGGCGCTCCTGCCGAGCTTCCCCGGCCTGCACGCGCACCGGCAGGCCCTCGCGTACGGCGCGCGGGTCTCCGGTTGCACCGTGCACTTCGTCGACGAGGGCACCGACACCGGGCCGGTGATCGCGCAGGCGGCGGTGCCGGTCCTGCCCGACGACACGGAGGAGGCGCTCGCCGCCCGGGTCCTCGTCGAGGAGCACCGGCTCTACCCGGCGGCGATCGGCTGGTACGCCGCCGGGCGGCTCTCGGTGGCCGGGCGCCGGGTGCGGGTCGAGGGAGCGGGCCCTCGTGAGGTCGGCGCCCTGCGGAACCCGGACCTCGGATAATCTCTACCGCCCGTGGCCACCCAGACCTTCCGACCGCCCGCCACCCAGCGCGTCTACGACGTGTGCATCCTCGGCTCGCAGCTCGGCGGCGTGGTCGCCGGCGCCCTGCTCGCCCGGCGCGGCTTCCGCGTCCTGCACGTCGCGCACGACGACCCCGGGTTCCACTACGTCGACCACGGCTACGTGCTGCCGTTCGGGCCCGCGGTGGTCCCCTCCCCGCGCCACCTGCCGAGCGCCGAGGCGGTGCTCGGCGAGCTCGGGCTCGCGACCGACGTCGGCCGCGCGCTCGTGGCGAGCCACACCGACCTGCAGCTCCTCCTGCCGCGCCACCGGGTCGATCTCGCCCGGGACCCGGCCGTGCTGCGCGGCGAGCTGAAGCGCGAGTGGCCCGCCGCCGCCGAGGCGCTCGAGGCGGGGTTCGCGGAGCTCGGGACGTACTTCGACTTCGCCGGCTTCTTCCTGCGCGCCGCGCCGCCCCTGCCGCCGGACGGCTTCGGCGAGCGCTGGACCGTGCGCAAGGCCGTGAAGCTCGCGGCCTCGGCCCCGGGGGCCCCGCCGAGGGCCGTCGACGAGGCCCGCCCGTTCGAGAAGCTCCAGGACGAGGAGCTCGTGAGGAGCCTCCTCGTCGCGCACCGGTTCCTCACCTACCGCGACGGCCCGCCCTCGCCGATGTCGCTCGTGCGGCTCCTCGGCGGCGCGTTCCGCGGCACGCACCGGCTGCCGGGCGGCCTCGGCACGCTGCGCGAGATGGTGCGGCGGCGGATCCAGGAGTCGCGCGGCGAGCTGCGCGGCAAGCCGGGCGAGCCCGCGCTCGCCACCGGGCTCGAGCTCGATCACGGCCGGGTGAGCGCGGTGCGCCTCGCCGACTCGCCGGACGCCCACGTCGCGCGCGCGTTCGTGGCGGCCACCGACGCGGAGCGCTTCCTCGCGCTCCTCCCCGCGGACGTGCGCGCGTCCCGCCAGGCGGCGGGCCTCACGAAGGTCCACTCCGCCCGGCAGCTCCTCACGCTCAACCTCGTCGTGAAGGAGCGCGCGCTCCCGCCCGCCCTCGGCGAGAACGTCCTCGCGCTGCGCGACGCGGCCGGCGGCGAGGGCATCGAGAACGCGGTGTTCATGCAGGTCCTGCCCGCGCACCACGAGGCGCGCAAGGGCGCCTCCGACAAGGGCACCCAGGGCGAGGTGATCGCCGACGAGCGCGTGGTCTGCGCCGCGGCCTACGTGCCCGCCGGGATGCGGCCCCAGGGGCTCGCCGACGCCGCCGCGAGGATCCGGGAGGCGGTCGCCGACGCCATCCCGTTCTTCGAGCGCCACCTCGTCGTGGAGTCCGCCCCGCTGCTCGCCGACCCGGAGCGGGCCCACATGGCCCAGGCGCACCCGCTGTACCTGTGCGACGCCGACGACCGGCTCGGGATCGGCGGCCTCCCGGTGCGCAGCCCCTGGAAGAACCTCGTGTTCGCGGGCCGGGAGGTGGTCCCGGGGCTGGGCGTCGAGGGCGAGTTCTACGCGGGCATCCAGGCCGCCGGGCACGTCGCGGCGATGCTGGGGGCGAAGGACGGGGGCCGGTAGGCCCGGTCCCCCTTGCTTTGTGGAGCGTTTTGCGTAAGATGCCGACCCTTTTCGGGATTCGGAGCGAAGTCGCGCGCCGGAACCCCTGCATCTTGGAGCACCTCGCCATGGCACGCCGCTGCGAAGTTTGTGGGAAGGGCCCGCTCGTCGGGAACACCGTCTCCCACGCGAACAACAAGAACAAGACGCGCTCCCTGCCGAACCTCCGCTCGGTCCGCATCCAGGACAAGGGCGAGATCCGGCACGCCCGCGTCTGCTCCCGCTGCCTCAAGGCCGGCAAGGTGCTGAAGGCCGGCCGCGGGATGAACCGCGCCGCCGGCGCGCACGCGTAGCACCCCGTCGCGGCGCGGGCCCGCCAGCCCTCGCCCGCCGCCGCGGCCCCCGCCATGACCCGCCCGGAGCGACCGGACCGGCGCCTCGCGCCCGCCGAGCTGCGGGACGCGCGCATCGCCCTCTCGGCGGCGCGCGGGCGGCAGCGGCTCGACCTCATCCTCGAGGCGCGGGATCCGCAGGCGCTCGTGCGCGCGCTGCCGGCGGACGAGCTGTACCTCGTCATCCGGGACGTCGGCTTCCAGGACGCGGCGGGGCTCGTCCCGCTCGCCTCGACGGGCCAGTTCAAGACGCTCCTCGATCTCGACGCCTGGACGGGCGAGCACTTCGAGCCCGCGAAGGCCCTGCCCTGGCTGCGCGCCGCGCGGGCCGGGTCGCTCACCGACCCGAAGGCCGCGTCGCGGTGGGCCGCGAAGCTCACCGGGATCGATCGCGAGGTGCTCTACCTCACGCTCAAGGAGACCCTGCGGGTCCACGACCTCGAGCAGGACGAGGACCCCGAGCTCGAGTCGACGCACTTCATGCGGACGCCCGAGAACAAGTTCGTCGTCGAGTTCCTCGTCGAGGGCGCCGAGTACTCCGCCGTGCGCGGGATCGTGGACGACCTCTACGCCGAGGATCCGTTCGCGGCCTCGCGGCTCATGTCGTCCCTCCGCTTCGAGCTCCCGAGCGAGCTCGAGGAGACCGCGCTCCGCTGGCGCGCCGGCCGCCTCGCCGACCTCGGCTACCCGCCGCTCGAGGAGGCGCTCTCGTGGTTCGCGCGCCCGCCGCGCGCCGCGTCGGAGCCCGCCCCCTCCGGCGCCCCGGCGCGGCCGGGCGGCTTCCTCCTCGCCGAGCTCGATCGCGGCACGCTCCTCGACCGCGCCGTCGCCGCGCTCGAGCCCGACCCGAAGGACGCCGTCCACGCGGAGCTCGTCACCGCCGCGAACGCCGTGCTCGTCGCGAACCGGGTGGACCCCGGCGACCCCGAGCGCGTGCGCGAGGCGCTGTCGGAGGCCCGCGGGCTCGTCGAGCTCGGGCTCGACCTGCGCGCCCGGGCCGGGAGCGGCTCCGCCGCGGGCGTCGTCGCGGTCGCCGCCGCCGCGCTCGCCGAGGTCCCGCTGAAGCGGATCTTCCAGGAGGGCTTCGGACGCCTCCTCGAGCTCCGCTGGCGTGCCGAGCGGATCCTCGCCGTCGAGGGCGCCGCGGAGGTGCTCGGCTCGCCCCTCGCCGAGGCCGTGGCGGCGCTGAAGCCGAAGCGGCCCCGCTACTTCCCGGGCCTCGAGGCGCCGCGCGAGGAGTGGGGCACGCCGATGTCCGCCGCGTTCGAGCCCCGCCCCTTCCGCACCCCCGACGAGCTCGCCCGCGCCGCGGCCGCGCTCGACGAGGCGGAGCGGAAGGTCGCAGCCGCGCCGTAGCGCGTCGCCCGCCGCGGGCCTCGCCTCAGAACGCGTCGCGCGCGAGGCCGAGCAGGTCGGCCTCGGTGCACGGGCGCGGGTTCCCGAGGTGCGAGGCGTCCGCGAACGCCTTGTGCGCGATTCTCCGGCAGCTGCTCCTCGCGCACGCCCGCGTCGCGCAGCCGGGCGGGCAGGCCGAGCACGGCGGCGAGCCGGCGCACCCGGTCGATCGCCGCCTCCGCGAGCGCCGCGGGCGCCCCTCCCTCGGGCTCGCCGAGGACGATCGCGACGCGCGCGAGCCGCGCGGTCGCCGCCCCGGCGTTGAACGCCATCACCGCGGGCAACACGATCGCGTTCGCGAGGCCGTGGTGGAGCCCGGCGACCGGCGTGAGCGCGTGGGCGAGCGCGTGCGCGGCCCCGAGCCCCTTCTGGAAGGCCATCGCGCCCTCCATCGCGGCGACCATCATGTCGGTGCGCGCGGCGAGCTCCGCGGGCGCGCGGAAGGCGATCGGGAGCGAGCGCGCGACCCGGCGCAAGCCGTCGAGCGCCACGGCGTCCGCGAGCGGGTGGAACCCCCTCGCGACGTACGCCTCGAGGCAGTGGGTGAGCGCGTCCATGCCCGTCGCGGCGGTGACGTGGGGCGGGAGGCCGACCGTGAGCTCGGGGTCGCAGACGGCCGCGCGCGGCAGGAGGTGCGGGCTGAAGACGACGGTCTTCCGGCCGGTCTCGGGGAGCGTCACCACGGCCGAGCGGCCCACCTCGGAGCCGGTGCCCGCGGTCGTCGGGATCGCGACGAGCGGCGGGAGCGCGTCGGTGATCAGGCGATCGCCCCCGGCGGCGTCGTCGTAGCGGGAGAGCGGCGGCGGGTGGTGCACGAGGAGCTGCACGAGCTTGCCGGCGTCGATGGCGCTGCCGCCGCCGAGCGCGACGATCCCGTCGCACGCCCCGCGCCGGTAGGCCTCGAGGCCGGCGTCGGCGTCGCGGTCGGTCGGGTTCGCCGACACCTCCTCGAACCGGGCGGCGCGCAGGTCCGCCTCCTCGAGGAGCCGGTGCACGCGCCCCGCGAGGCCGGCGCGCGCGACCCCGGGGTCGCAGACCACGAGCGGCCGGCGGATCCCGGCGCGGGCGAGCACGGCCGGCAGGCGCGCGAGGGCCCCCGGCCCGAGGGTCACCCGCGTCGGCCACGAGAGCTCGGTCACGCCCGGCGCCGCGGGCAGGTCGAAGTGCTCCATCGCCGCCTCCTCAGACGAGCTCGAGGTACCGCTCGAGCTCCCAGCTCGTCACCGCGCGCTCGTGCTGCCGGACCTCCCACTCGCGGGTCCGGACGAAGTGGTCCACGAAGGCCTCGCCGAGGAGCTCGCGGGCGCGCGCCGAGCCGGCGAGCAGCGCGGTGGCGTCGCGCAGGTTCCGGGGGAGCGGCGCGGCCGCCTCCGCGTACCCGTTGCCCGCGCAGGGCGCCGGCGGCTCGACCCGGTGCTCGACGCCCCACAGCCCGGCCGCGAGGGCGGCGGCCATCGAGAGGTAGGGGTTCGCGTCGGCGCCGGGCTGGCGGACCTCCACGCGCGTGCCCTTCGCGCCGCCGCCGATCACGCGGAGCGCGCAGGTGCGGTTCTCGAAGCCCCACGTCGCGGTGGTCGGGGCCCAGGTGTGCTCGACGCTGCGCTTGTAGCTGTTGACCGTCGGCCACGAGAGCGCGGTCAGCTCCGGCATGAGCGTGAGCTGCCCGCCGACGAAGTGGCGGAGGGTCTCGCTCGCCTCCCGCGGGGCGGCGGGGTCGAAGAACGCGTTCCGCGCCCCGTCGAGGCTCCAGAGCGAGACGTGGAGGTGCCCGGAGCAGCCGGGCAAGGACGGGCTCCACTTCGCCATGAAGCAGGCGGTGAGCTGGCGGCGGGCGCAGAGCTCCTTCACGGCGGTCTTGAAGAGCGCGGCCCGGTCCGCCGCGAGCTCGAGGTCGCCGTAGCGGATGGCGGTCTCGTACACGCCGGGGCCGGTCTCGGTGTGCATGCCCTCGACCGGCACGCCGAACGCGTTGCACCCGTCCACGATGGCGTGCACGAGGTCGGCGTTCGCGGAGGTGCGCAGCCAGGAGTAGCCGAACATCCCGGGCGACAAGGGCTCGAGCTCCCGGAAGCCCTTCTGCCGCAGCGTGGCGGGCGTCTCCCGGAAGACGAAGTACTCGAACTCCGCGCCCACCCGCGGGAGGAACCCGAGCGCCCGCGCCCGACGTCCCACGCGCCGCAGCAGCTGGCGCGGGGAGGCCTCGAGCGGCTCGCCGTCGGGCCGCACGAAGTCGAGGACGAACGCCGCGGTGTCGGGCTCCCAGGGGATGACCCGCGCCGTCGAGGTGTCCACCACGGCCTGCGCGTCGGGGTAGCCCGTGTGCCACCCGGTGAGCCGCGCGTTGTCGTAGAGCTGGTCCGAGAGGTCCCAGCCGAAGACCACGTCGCAGAAGCCGAGCCCGCCCTTCACGGACGACAGGAGCTTCTCGATCGAGACGTACTTGCCGCGCCACACGCCGTCCACGTCGAAGGCGCCGAGCTTCGCGTGGGCGATGCCCCGCTCGGCGAGCCAGGCCTCGAGGCGCGTGGCCTCGGACGCGGGCGCGGGGTCGGCCGCCGGCGGGGCGCCGGCGCGATCGGAGATGGCCTGTTCGACGGGCGGGGGCATGGTCACTCCGGGAGCCGGGTCCACACGGCCTTGTGCGAGAGGTAACCCTCGAGCGCGTGGTGCGAGAGGTCGCGGCCCCAGCCCGACTGCTTCACGCCGCCGAACGGCGCGGCGTCGTCGAACGCGTTGAAGCAGTTGATCCAGACCACCCCGGCCTGCAGGCGCCGCGCGAGGGATTGGGCGCGGGCGACGTCGGCCGTCCAGAGCGCGGCCGCGAGCCCGTAGCGGGTGCCGTTGGCGAGCGCGACCGCCTCGTCCTCCCGCTCGAAGCGGAGGCAGGCCACCACCGGGCCGAAGATCTCCTCCTGCGCGATGGCCGCGCCGGGCGCGACGTCCGCGAACACGGCCGGGCGCACGAAGTTGCCGCGGGCGAGCGCGCCGTCGACGACGCGGCCCCCGCCCTCGACGAGCCGGGCGCCCTCCTCGCGGCCGCGCGCCACCCAGCCCAGCACCGCCTCGCGCTGGCGGGCCGACACGAGCGCGCCCACCTCGGTGGCGGGATTCGAGGGGATTGCCGACCACGAGCCGCCGGGCCCGCGCGGCGAGCGCCTCGACGAAGGCGTCGTAGGCCGGTGCCTCCACGAGCACGCGCGAGCCGGCGTTGCAGATCTCGCCCTTGTTGCCGAACACGCCCCAGGTGCACGCCTCGGCCGCGGCCTCGAGGTCCGCGTCGGCGAAGACGAGCTGCGGGCTCTTCCCGCCGAGCTCGAGCGAGAGCTTCTTGAGGTTGGTCTCGCCCGACGCCGCGAGGAGCCGCCGCGCGGTCCGGATCGACCCGGTGAACGCGACCTTGTCCACGTCGGGGTGGCGCGCCAGCGCCTCGCCGGCCACCTCGCCGAGCCCGGGCAGCACGTTCAGGACGCCGGGCGGGAAGCCGACCTCGAGCGCGAGCGCGCCGAGCATGAGCGCGGTGAGCGGCGTCAGCTCCGACGGCTTGAGGACCACGGTGTTCCCCGCCGCGAGCGCCGGGCCGAGCTTCCAGCAGGCGAGGCAGGTCGGGTAGTTCCAGGGCACGATCGCGGCGACCACGCCGAGCGGCTCCCGCAGCGAGAGCGCCTGGAACGGCCCCTCGACCGGCAGCACCTCGCCGAGGATGCGCCCGGGCACCTCCGACCACCACGCCAGCGTCGCCGCCCCCGGGGCCACGTCCCCGCGGATCGCCTCGCCGAAGGTCTTCCCGTTCTCGAGCGACTCGACGAGCGCGAAGGCCTCCCGCCGGGCCTGCAGCGCCTCCGCGAGCTTGCGCAGGAGCGCGCCGCGCGCGCGGGGACCCATGGTGCGCCACGGGCCCGCCTCGAACGCGCGCCGCGCCGCGCGCACCGCCGCGTCCACGTCGCGCGAGCCCGCCGCGGGCGCGTCGCACAGGTGCGCGCCCGTCGCGGGGTTCACGACCGGGAGGAGGCCGCCGTCGGCGGGCTCGACGAGCTCGCCCGCGAGCACGAGCCGCGGCGGCGGGAGGGCCGGCGTGAGGGTGCGCGGATCCTGGGCGGGGCTCGACATGCGGTACCTCGGCGCGCGGGTCACCGGGTGGGCGCCTGCACACCGATGGTTCGTACGCCCGGCTGCCCTGGCGACTGCCCGGCGAGGACCCGGGTGCTACGGGAGGGACGCGGGCGGGAGGGTCAGCGCGCCGCGAGCCACCAAAGCCAGCCCGTCAAGCCGACCGCGATCACCGCGAGGCGCACCCAGCCCCAGCTGCGCTCGAAGGCGAGCGCGACGGCGAGCATCTCGGCCGTTTCCTTCGCGGGGTCGCGGATCACGGACGCTCCTGGCGGCGGGGACGCCGGGAATCTTACGGAAAGTGGAGGCCGACGCTCAGCGCGGCGGCCGAAGCGACGGGCGGCGTTCGCCCGCGGCTCCCGAACGCGGGGGGGGGACAATCCCGAGGCCTGGCAGGAGCTTGCGCGGCGAAATTCGCCAGTTCAGCCGGCTGAACCAAACTCCAAGGAGGGGCTTCGGTCGGGGCATGTCTCCCTGCTGGCAGGGAAACCGCATATCGGCGGCCACCCCCTCGTCGTTCCTCGGTTTCACGGTTCGTCCCGAACAGCACCGCAGCGCTGTTCACGTTTCGTCAACCCGCCGAGCCCCGCCCCTCGTCTCCGGGCCGCTGCGCGGCCCTACGCTCGGGGCGCACGGGTCGGGGTCGCCGCCGGGGTGGAGCGCGCCGAGCTCCCTGGCAACTCAGTATCCCCCGTCCGGCACGAACGTCGCCTCGCGGGCCCAGGCGATGGCCTGGTCGACCTGCTCGTCGGCGAGCACGCCGGCCTCGCGGATCATGCGGACCTCGCTGCGCATGCTCGTGTCGAGGAGGTACGGGCCGTCGGTGTTGAGCGTGAAGCGGACGCCGCGGTCCCAGAACTTCGTCAGGATGCCGCCGAGCTCCTCGAGCGAGGCGACGGCGCGGGTGGCGAGGTTCGAGCTCGGGCAGATCTCGAGCACGATGCCGCGCTCGCGCAGCAGGTCCATCACCCGCTCGTCCTGCGCGGCGGCGATGCCGTGGCCGATGCGGTTCGGCTCGAGCACCTCCACGACGGCGCGCACGCCCTCGGGGCCGGTGCCGGCGGTCTCGCCGGTGTGGACGGTGGTCTTGAGCCCCGCGGCGCGGGCGCGCTCGAAGAGCGCGCGGTAGCGGGCGAGCTCCTTCGGCTGCGTCTCGAGCGCGTTCTTCTCGGTGCCCGCGAGGTCGATGCCGACGACGCCGCGGCGGCGGTACTTGATGGCCTTCTCGACGATGATCTCGTTGAGCTTCACGTCGAACTCGCGGGCGAGGCAGAAGAGCAGGCCCGCGCGCACGCCGTACTCGAGCACGGCGCGGTCCATGCCGCGCAGGGCGGCGTGGATGATGTGGTCGAGGTCGCGCTCGCCGCCGACGTTGCGCTTCATCGGGTTGAAGCGCAGCTCGATGAGCGAGACGCGGGAGGAGCGGTACTCCTTCCCGATGACCTCGTAGACGCTCCGCTCCATCGCCTGCGGCGAGGACTGGATGCGCTCCGTCCACTGGTGCAGGACCGCGAGGTACTCGTCGAGCGAGCCGACCTTGCCGGGCCGGGCCGAGATGAGCTCCTTGAACTCCCAGTAGTCGGCGACCGGCAGCTTGAAGCCCTGGTCGTGGGCGATGGACCAGAGCACATGGGGCGCCACGGCGCCGCCGACGTGGATGTGGAGGTCGCTGAGCTCGCGGGCCAAGGGTTCTCCCTCGCTTACGGGGCTTCGGGGACGCCGAGGGAGAGGCCGCAGTCCGGGCAGTCGGTGGCGCCCGGCGCGAGCCGGAAGACGTGCCCGCAGGCCGGGCAGGTCACGTCCGCCTCGGCGTCGAGGGCGATGCCGGCCTCGCCGCGGGCGGCGGCCTCCACCGCCTCCGGGTCGCCGAGCAGGTTCACCCAGTCGCTCCCGAGCGCCTCGGCGGCGGCCTCGACCTCACCGGCCGGCACGTAGAGGTTCCAGAGCGGCTGCGCGCGCTGCTCCGGCGTCGCGGCCGGCACGCGCTCCATCTCGGGCGCGAGGCCGCGCTCCTCGAGGAGCGTGTGGAGCTCGCGGATTCGGGAGAACTGCTCGCGGCGCAGGAGCTTCAGCCCCTCGCCCTCGGCGGCGCAGGTGACGCAGGCGCCGGCCTCGTCGAGGGGCGTGCCGCAGGGACGGTCGCCGCGCGGGTTCGGGCAGGTGTGGTCCATCGGGGTCTCCTCCGGGCGCGGGTCGGACTGCTCGAGGAACGCCACCGATGTTAGCCGGTCCCGCCGCGCCGCGCCGCCGGTATACTCCACCGCCTCATGATCATCGACGGCAAGATCATCGCGGCGAAGGTGCGCGCCGAGGTCGCGGAGCGGGTGAAGGCGATGAAGGCCCGCGGCATCTCGCCCGGCCTCACGGTGGTGCGCGTGGGCGACGACCCGGCGTCCGAGGTCTACGTCCGCGGCAAGCGGCGGGACTGCGAGGAGGTCGGGATCCACTCGGTGGAGCACCACCTCGCGGCCACGACCACGCAGGCGGAGCTCCTCTCGCTCGTCCACCGGCTGAACGCCGATCCCTCCGTTCACGGCATCCTCGTCCAGCTCCCGCTGCCGAAGGGGCTCGACGAGCGCGCGGTGCTCGACGCCATCTCGCCCGCGAAGGACGCCGACGGCTTCCACCCCTTCAACGTCGGGGCGCTCTCCATCGGCATCCCCGGCGTCCCCCGCCCCTGCACGCCGGCGGGCGTGATGCGGATGCTGGAGGAGGCGAAGGTCGATCCGAAGGGCAAGCGCGCCATCGTGATCGGCCGCTCGAACATCGTCGGGAAGCCCATGGCGGCGATGCTCCTCGAGCGCCACGCCACGGTGACGATCGCCCACTCCCGCACCGAGGACCTCCCGGGCGAGGTCGGCCGCGCCGACATCGTCGTGGCCGCGATCGGCAAGGCCGAGCTCGTGAAGGGCGCCTGGATCAAGCCGGGCGCCGTCGTCATCGACGTCGGCATGAACAAGCGCGCCGACGGGAAGCTCGTCGGCGACGTCGAGTTCGCCGAGGCCTCGAAGCGGGCCGCCGCCATCTCGCCCGTGCCGGGCGGCGTCGGCCTCATGACCCGCGCCATGCTCCTCGTGAACACGCTCGACCTCGCGGCGAAGGGCGCCGCGTGAGGCTGGCCGCCGGCGCCGGCGGGCCCGCCGCGCTCGCGGTGGCCGCGGCGCTGGCGGGGCTCGCCGCCTGCTGCGCCTCCCCGGAGTTCACGGTCCGCAGCGGCGAGGCGCTCCACCCCGGCGAGGCGCCGCCGCTCGGCGCCCCGGACGTGCGGGCGCTCCACCTCGCCGACTTCGGGAAGACCGGCTGCCAGCAGGACGCCACGGCGGAGGGCGTCGCCGCCGCCCACGCCCGCGCCCCGTTCGACGTGGCGCTCGTCCCGGGCGACCTCGTGTACGACTGCGGCCCGGACGCCACCCTCCCCGGCGCCGCGGCGTGCGCCTTCGCCCCCGACGACGCCACCGTCGCCCCGGGCTACGCGCCGCCCGACGACCCGGCGTTCGCCCGCCTCGAGGCGCCGCTCGCCCCGCTCGCGCGGGCGCCCTCTCCGGCCACCTTCCTCCTCGGGCTCGGCAACCACGACGTCGCGACCTCCGGCGGGTGCGGCAGGACCGCCGATCGCCGCGCCGAGGCGCGCACGAAGGCCTGCCTCGCCGTCGCGCGCCGGACCGCGGTCTGGAACCTGCCCGGCCGCCACCACGCCGCCGGCCACGGCTCGGCGCGGTTCCTCTTCGTGGACACGAATCTCCTCGAGACCGACTACGGAGGCTTCCGGTTCGAGGACGAGGTGGCGTTCGTCGCCGCCGAGGCGCCCGGCTGCCGGGCCGACGCGTGCGAGGCGGAGCCGGGCGGGTGCGCGAAGCCGTGGTGCTTCCTCCTCGGCCACCACCCGGCCGCCACGGCGGGCAGCCACGCGGGCGAGGCCGCGGGCGCGCGCTACCAGGAGCGCGTGGCGGCGCTCCTCGCTGCCGGGCAGGGGCGGATCCGAGCGTGGCTCGGCGGTCACGACCACGACCTCCAGCACCTGCGCGCCCCGTCCGGGCTGGACGTCTTCGTCTCCGGCGCCGGCGCACGCGGCCGCACGCTCGAGCGGTTCGGGGATCCGGCGCCGGCCGGGACCCGGCGGCTGTTCGGGACGGTTCACTGGGGGTACGGCGTGCTCGAGGCATCGCCCGCGGGGTGGCGCTACCGGTTCGAGTCGGAGCGCGGGGAGCCCCTGTACTGCTGCGCGGCGGCCGGGCCGGGGCGCTGCGAACCGTCCACCTGCGCCGCCCCCTGAGCGATCCGGCGGCCCGGGACGCACCGTGATCACGGCACACGGCTGAAGCGCCCGTTTTATCGCTTGAATCCGGGGGCTCTCGCCTGTAACGGGAGGGCCAGCCTGGCCCGCCGGCACACCTTGACCGGGGGGTCCGCAGAAGTAGAATCCGCCCGCCTTCCGACCCAGCCGCACCCAACCGCAGCCCGGCCCCCCGACGCTGCACGCAGGCCCCGAGGCAACTGCCGCCATGGCGCTCCGCACCCCGCTCTACGACACGCACGTCCGCGCCGGCGCGCGGATGGTGGAGTTCGCCGGCTGGGACATGCCGGTGCAGTACGCCGGCATCCTCGAGGAGCACGAGGGCGTGCGCACGCGCGTCGGGCTCTTCGACGTCTCGCACATGGGCGAGGTCGTGTTCCGCGGCCCGAAGGCGCTCGAGGCGGTGCAGCGCCTGTTCACGAACGACCTCTCGAAGGTCGTCGACGGCCAGGCCCAGTACGGCTGCCTCTGCCGCGACGACGGCGGCATCGTGGACGACGTGATCGTCTACCGCCGCGCCGCGGACGACCTCCTCGTCTGCGTGAACGCGGCGAACCGCCAGAAGGACTTCGACTGGCTCGCCTCCCACGCCGGCGGCGCCGACGTGAAGAACGAGTCGGACGACTGGGGCCAGATCGCCGTGCAGGGCCCGCTCGCCGCCCAGCTCCTCCAGCGGATCACGAACGTGAACCTCTCGGCGGTGAAGACCTACCGCTTCGCGGACGGCGAGGTCGCGGGCGTGCGCTGCATCGTGGCGCGCACCGGCTACACCGGCGAGGACGGCTTCGAGCTCTTCTGCCCGTCGAAGGACGCGGCCCGCCTCTGGGACGCGGTGATGGAGGCCGGCGCCCACGAGAGGATCGAGCCGGCCGGCCTCGGCGCGCGCGACTCGCTCCGCCTCGAGATGGCCTACCGCCTCTACGGCTCGGACATGGACGACCACACCACCCCGCTCGAGGCCGGGCTGGGCTGGGTGGTGAAGCTCGACAAGGGCGACTTCATCGGCAAGGCCGCGCTCGCCCGCCAGAAGGAGCAGGGGCTCCAGAAGAAGCTCGTCGGCTTCGTCATGACCGAGAACGGCATCGCCCGGCACGGCTACCCCGTGCTGCACGAGGGCCGGAAGGTGGGCGAGGTCACGAGCGGCACCAGGAGCCCGAGCCTCAAGGTGCCGGTGGGCCTCGCCTACGTGCCCCCCGCCCTGGCCGGCGAGGGCTCGACCTTCGCGGTCGAGATCCGCGGCAAGGCCGCCGCCGCCAAGGTCGTGAAGACCCCGTTCTACGTGCGTCACTGATCCGATCACCGAGCTTCGATCAACGGGGGCGCTGCATCCGGACGCCCGCCTCTCAACGAACCGCCTGGAGACGAACATGGACTTCCCCGAGGACCTCCGTTACACGCGCGAGCACGAGTGGACGAGGAAGAAGGGCTCGAACCTCGTCGTCGGCATCACCGACTTCGCGCAGGACTCCCTGGGCGACGTGGTGTTCGTCGAGCTGCCCGCCGTGGGCGACGCCGTGAAGAAGGGTGAGTCGTTCGGCGTCGTCGAGTCGACGAAGGCCGTCTCCGAGCTGTTCGCCCCCGTCAGCGGCAAGGTCGTCGAGGTCAACGACCCCCTCACCGACGCGCCCGAGACCATCAACTCGGACCCGTACGAGGAGGGCTGGATGATCGTCATCGAGCCGACCGACGCGTCCGAGGCCGACGCCCTCATGGACGCGAAGACCTACCGCGAGTTCGTCGAGGAGCAGGAGTAAGTCCTTGCGCTACCATCCCCACACGCCCGAGGACATCCGGGCGATGCTCGACGCCACCGGGGCGACGAGCCTCGACGACCTGTTCCGCTCGATCCCCGAGCGCCTGCGGCTGAACCGGCCGCTCGACCTCCCGCCCGCCCTCGACGAGGTCTCCCTCTTCGCCGAGTTCCAGCGGCTCGCGGCGAAGAACGTGGCGGCCCACCCGCCCTTCGCCGGCGCCGGGGCCTACCCGCACCACGTGCCGCCGGTGGTGGACCAGCTCCTGCTCCGCGGCGAGTTCTTCACGGCCTACACGCCGTACCAGCCGGAGATCTCGCAGGGCACGCTGCAGGCGCTCTTCGAGTGGCAGACCTACGTCTGCCTGCTCACCGGGATGGACGTCTCGAACGCGTCGCTCTACGACGGCGCGTCCGCGATGGCCGAGGCCGCGCTCATGGCGCGCCGCCTCACCGGCCGGAAGAAGATCGTCGTCTCCGCCGCGGTCCACCCCGAGTACGTGAAGGTCCTCGCGACCTACCTGCGCGCGGGCCACACCACCATCGTCGAGGTGCCCTTCGGCGCCGACGGGCGCACCGACCTCGCCGCGCTCGAGAAGGCGGTCGACGCGGACACCGCCGCGGTGATCGTCGGCTACCCGGCCTTCACCGGCGTCGTCGACGCGCTCCCCGAGGCCGCCGCCATCGCGAAGAAGGCCGGCGCGCTCACCGTCTCGGTCACCAGCGAGGCCGTCGCGCTCGGCGCGCTCCAGGCCCCGGGCGCCCTCGGCGCCGACGTGGCCGTCGGCACGTTCCAGAGCTTCGGCAACCCGGTCCAGTTCGGCGGCCCCGCGCCCGGCTTCTTCGCCGCGCGCGAGGAGCACCTCCGCCAGCTGCCCGGCCGCGTCGCCGGCGCCACCGTCGACAAGCTGGGCCGGCGCGGCTTCGTCCTGACCCTCTCGACGCGCGAGCAGCACATCCGCCGCGAGAAGGCGACCTCGAACGTCTGCACGAACGCGGGCCTCTGCGCGCTCGCCGCGACGATCCACCTGTCGCTCCTCGGCAAGCAGGGGCTCGCCCAGCTCGCGAAGGTCAACTTCGCGCGGGCGCGCCTGCTGAAGGACGCGATGGCGAAGGTCGGCGTGAAGCCGATCTTCTCGGCGCCCGGGTTCAACGAGATCGCGTTCGACGTGGGCGACGCCGAGGCGGTGGTCGCCCGGCTCGCGAAGAAGGGGATCGTGGCCGGCGCGCCGCTCGGGCGCTGGTACCCCGGGCGGCCCTGGTCCAAGGGCGCGCTCCTGTGCGTCGCCACCGAGGTCCACACGCCGGAGCTCATCGAGCTGTTCGCGCGCGAGGTGAAGGGTTAGCCATGGCCAACGCGACCGGCTGGAAGCCCACCATGAACGAGGGCGCGGGCGGCGGTGCCCGCGACGACGTCGGCGTCGGCGGAGCCACCCGCGGCATCGCCTACGAGGAGAAGCTCGTCTTCGAGCAGGGCTCGCCCGGGCGCTCCGGCGTCTCCTTGCCGCCCCCGGGCGGCAAGGCCGAGCCCGCCTCCGAGCTGCCCGCGGCGCTGCTGCGCGCCGAGGTGGCCGGGCTGCCCGAGCTCTCCGAGCTCGAGGTGGTCCGCCACTTCACCCGCCTCTCGGCGTGGAACCACGGCATCGACACCGGGTTCTACCCGCTCGGCTCCTGCACCATGAAGTACAACCCGAAGTCGAGCGAGGCGCTCGCGCGCCTGCCCGCCTTCGCGAACGCGCACCCGCTCGCCGCGCCCGCGCTCGTGCAGGGCTCGCTCGAGCTCATGTACGGCCTCGAGCGCGCGCTCTCCGAGATCGCCGGCATGGACTGCACCGCGCTCTCGCCGGCCGCGGGCGCGCAGGGCGAGCTCACCGGGCTCATGCTGATCCGCGCCTACCACGAGGCGCGCGGCAACCCGCGCAAGAAGGTGCTGATCCCGGACACCGCGCACGGCACGAACCCGGCCTCCTCGGCGCTCAACGGTTACGACGTCGTCCCGGTCGCCTCCGGCGAGGACGGCAAGCTCCACCCCGACGCGGTGCGGGCGGCGATGGACGAGGACGTCGCCTGCATCATGATCACGAACCCGAACACGCTCGGGATCTTCGAGAGCCACATCGGGGAGATCGCCGAGATCGTGCACGCGAAGGGCGGGCTCGTGTACGGCGACGGCGCGAACATGAACGCGCTGCTCGGCGTGGCGCGCCCCGGCGACATGGGGTTCGACGTCATCCAGTACAACCTCCACAAGACCTTCGCGACGCCGCACGGCGGCGGCGGGCCGGGCTCCGGCCCGGTCGCGATGAAGGCGTCGCTCGCGCCCTACCAGCCGCTCCCGGTCGTCGTGAAGGAGGGCGAGCAGTACCGCCTCGTCACGGATCCGAAGGAGCGCCCGCAGACGGTCGGCAAGATCCGCGAGTGGTGGGGCAACTTCGGCATGTTCGTCCGGGCCTGGGCGCTCATCCGCGAGTACGGCCCGGAGGGCGTGGCCCTCACCGGCCGCCTCGCCGTGCTGAACGCGAACTACGTCCGGGCGAAGCTGCGCGACGTGTTCCACCTGCCCTACGAGACCGACTCGCTCCACGAGGTGGTCTTCGACGACGCCGCGCAGGGGGCCCACGACGTCACGACGATGGACGTCGCGAAGCGGCTCATCGACCACGGCTTCCACCCGCCCACCATCTACTTCCCGCTGGTGGTGCACGGCGCGCTCATGATCGAGCCCACCGAGACCGAGTCGAAGGAGGCCATCGACGGCTTCGTCGCCGCGATGCGCGCCATCGCCGAGGAGGCGAAGACCGACGCGGCGGCCCTCAAGGCCTCCCCGCAGAAGCCGGTGCGCCAGCGCCTCGACGAGACCCGCGCGGCGCGGAAGCCCGTCCTGCGCTGGAAGCCTGGGATGGACGTGAAGTAGTCGTCCTTCGACTCCGTTCCCCCTGAGCCCGTCGAAGGGCTCGGGGACGAGCGGAGGCGCTAGCGCCGGGCCGGCGCGGGCCCGGCGATCGCCGCCGCCTGCGCCTTCAGCCACGCCTCGCGAGCCGCCTCGTGGTCCTCCACGAGGCGCTCGTAGGCGCCGTGGAAGAGCGACGACGCCACGAGGAAGTCGGCGGTGGCGCGGTTGCAGGCGGTCGGCACGTTGTAGAGCACCGCGATGCGGAGCAGCGCCTTCACGTCCGGATCGTGGGGCTGCGGCTCGAGCGGATCCCAGAAGAACACGAGCACGTCGAGGTCGCCCTCGGCGATCTTGGCGCCGACCTGCTGGTCGCCGCCGAGCGGGCCGCTCTTGAAGCGGGTCACCGGCAGGCCGGTCGCGGTCTGCACGAGGCCTCCGGTCGTGCCGGTGGCGAAGAGGCGGTGCTCGCGGAGGACGGGCTGGTTGTACTTCACCCACTCCAGGAGATCCTGCTTCCTCGAGTCGTGGGCGATGAGGACGACGTTCTTCACGGGCTTCATCGGGACGCGGCGGTTCGGCATTGGTCGATCCTGGCGCAGTACCGGCCGTTAGGCCAGCCTGGTTCCAGGGCCTCCTTTCAAACCGTGCGTGCGGGTTTCCCGCACACGGCTTAACGATGGTCTTCGCGCGGCAGCTTGCGCGGGGTAGCGGACGCGGCCCATGCAGCGGTGCAGGCCAAGCTCGAAGAGACGTTCGAAGGGCCAAGCCTCGTACTGATAGCGAGTCCGCTGACCACCGCGCCGATGGAGCCAGCGCGTGATCCGTTCGTGCACGTACCAGTCGACGCGGTTGAACTCCCAATCCGCTGTTCCGGTCCGGAAGTAGTTGGCCCAGCCCCGGATGACGGGGTTCACGGACGCGATGACCTCCTTCACGTCCTTCGCCCCGCTCCTGCGCACGTCCGTCAGCTCGTGGACGCGCTCGCGGACGCGGGTCATCGCCTTCGGTGAGGGCCAGCGGTGCATGTAGTGCCGGTCGGGGCGCCGCTGGATGCTGCGCCGCTTCCGGTTCACGCACCCGAGGAAGGTGAAGCCTTCCTTTCCTCGCCTCAGATCGACGATCCGCGTCTTCTCCGGGTGCAGCGTCAGGCCGAGGCGCGCCATGATGAGCTCGACGCGCCGCCTCGCCTCGTTCACCTTCGACTCCGTCCCGCACATCACGACGAAGTCGTCGGCGTACCGCACCAGGACGCCGAGGTGCTTGCACCTCTGCGCCCAGATCCGGTCGAGCTCGTGCAGGTAGACGTTGGCGAGCAGCGGCGAGATCACTCCACCCTGTGGCGTTCCCGCCACGGGGTTTCTCACCGTGCCCTCCTCCATCACCCCGGCCTCCAGCCACTTCCGCAGGAGCTTCAGCACCCTGCGGTCCGAGATCCGCTCCGCCACCATCGCCATCAGCTTCTGCTGGTCGATGCTGTCGAAGTACGCCTTGATGTCGGCGTCGAGCACGAAGTTGTGACCCTGGTTGCCAGCCTCGCGGATGGCCTCCAGCGCCTGCGTCGCGCTCCGCTTCGGCCGGAACCCGTAGCTCGACGACAGGAAGTCGGCCTCGAAGATCGGCTCGAGCACCAACTTCGCAGCCATCTGCGCCACGCGATCCCGCACCGTCGGGATCCCGAGCGGCCGCTGCTTTCCGTCTGCCTTCGGGATGTACCGCCGCCTCACCGGGAGGGGGCGGTATTCGCCTGCCAGGAGATCGGCCTGGATCCCTTCGAGGAACGCCTCGACTCCGCTCTCCTCGATGGCCCGGATGGACTCGCCGTCCACCCCTGCCGCGCCTCCGTTGCTGCGCACCCGCTTCCACGCTTCCCGCAGGACGTCACCCCTGCAGATCCGGTCGTACAATGCGTGAAAGCGCCGCGTGCTGCTCCGCTTGGCGGCCACGTAAAGCCGGCGCTGGAGTTCTCGCACTTTGTCGATGGGGGTGTTGGGCCTCACGGCCATGCCCTCGCGCTTACCCCCAGTGCCGACGCGACCAAAGCAGGGCCCCTTCCCTCCGCGCGGTTATCCCGCGCCTCACCGGTACTACGGGCCCCTCGGACTCCCTTCCGGCTCCTCGCGCTTTCGACTCCCGTCTTATGCGCTCGGTCTCTGCCCGACGCGGGCTGCCGGCGAGGGTCTCTCGTGTTCCACACCGATCCTTCGCGACGTGCCGCCGCCCCTACCCCGGGGAGCCCCAGCGTCCGTTCCGGACCAAGGACGCTGTGCATCGCCTTCGCCGTGGCATGACCGGCTCGGCGCTCCCGAACACCTTTCGGCTGAGGATCTGTCGAGGCTGAAGCGTTCACCTTGTTGCGGCCCGCCGCTTCGCTTCCTCCGTACGTGAGGCTTTCGACGCACCGCTCGGCATGCCCGGTCTCCCGGACAAGCTGGTGCCTGCTTCCGGGCTCTCCGGCGATTACCCGGACCGGACTCTCACCGGCTGGATCGGTGCAGCTTCCACGACGCACCATGCCGCGCATCCTAGTCGCGCCGTGTCACGGCGGGGTGACGGCGCGCGATCCGGCGACCCGCGGTGCGGGCCGCACGGCCGGTGCGCGAGCGGCGGGGGGGGGGGACCGGCTACTGGCCCGGGCGCCAGTCCCAGCCGCGCGGCGCCTGCGGGCCCTGCGCGGTGAAACCCTGCGTGAAGCGGAACTCGCCGGTGCGGTCGAGCACGCTCGCGGGCGGCGGCGGGAACGGCGCGGCCTGCCGGATGGCCGAGAGCGCGATCTGGTCGAAGAAGTCCACGTTCGACGACTGCAGCAGCCGGACCTCGGCGAGCTGCCCGCTCGACTCGATCCGCACCAGGAACACCGCCGTGCGGTCCTTGTAGAAGAAGATCCGCGCCTCGGGATCGCGCTCGCCGATGGCGGCGCGGGTGCGGCCGCGCCACCAGCTCGCGATGCGGTCGCCGAACGAGTTGAGGTACTTCGCGACCTCGGACTTGCGGGTGTTGAGGGCGGTGACGTCGCCCTCCTCGAGCCCCTGCCCCATCCCGTCCTCGTTGGGCGCGCCGGTCGCGAGGCTGCCGAGGCCGGGCGCGCGCGGGGTCAGGTCGGGCTCCGTCGCGGGGGAGGCCTTGCGCGGATCGCCAGCGGCCTCACCGGCCTGGCGTCGGCGCGCCTCGGCGGGCGGCGGCACGAGCCCCTCGCGCGAGGGGTCGAGCATCGCGAGCTGCTCGCGTTGCGGCCTGGCGCCGTCCTTCCGGGGCTTCGCGTCCTCGGGCTTCCGCTCCGGCTGCTGCTCGCCCTTCGGCGGAGGCTGGGGGGCGGGCTTGCCGGCGAGCTGGGGCGCGGGGAGCACGGGGCCGTCGTGGCCGGTCGCGTAGCGCGAGACGGTCTCCCGCTCGACGGACTGGTCGCGCTCGGCGAGGAAGCGGGCCTCCTTCGGCGGCTTCCCGTCGGCGCCGGGCGGGAGCTTCACGACCGTGCCGCCGTCCTGGGTGGGCTCGGGGACCGGCACGAGCCGCGGCGGAGGGGCCGGCGGCGGCGCCGCGGCGCCCCGGTTCTTCGCCCAGTCGGAGGCGGAGAGCTGCGAGAGCGAGACCTGCGAGACCTTCACGGGCTTGCCGACGTCGAAGGCGCCGGTGACGACCGCGATCCACAGGAGCAGGCCGTTCGCGAGGAGCGAGACGAGGAGCGCGAGCGCGACGCGCGCCGCGACGTGATCGCGGCGGCGCCGGGGCCTGGGAATCGGCGTCGCGGTCCTGTCCATCCTCCGGGAATATAACCGGTTGCCCGGGGATCTCTTCCTTCACGCATACGCCGTCACACGGGTCCCACCCGCCCGGTTGATCGAGCGTCCAAGCGGCTGTAAACAGGCCCGCTCTCATGGCGATCCGCCCCCCGAAACCCCGCGCCGCGCGCCTCCGGAGGGCGCTCCTCGCGCTCGCGGTGCTCGCCGGGGTGTACGCCGCGCTGCAGGTTGCAGCGTGGCTGCCGGGCGTGCGCGAGGCGCTGCGCGACCGCGCCGAGCGCGCGCTCCGGGCCCGGGTCGGCGAGGTCGCGCTGGGGCCGGTCGCGGTCGACCCGCTGTTCCGCGTCGTCGCCGGTCCGCTCGCGCTCGGCGGGACCCCGGAGGCGCCGGCGGTCACGGTCGAGCGGCTCCGCCTGCGCGCCGCCCCGCTCGCGCTCCTCGCCGGGCGCCTCGAGATCGCGTCCCTGCGCCTGCACGGCGTCCGGGTGGACGCCACCCGACCCGCCGCGCTGCGCGCCCTCGCGGACCGCCGCGCCGCCTCGCCCTCGCGGCCCGGGGCCGCCCCGCGGCCTCGCGCCTGGCCGCGCGTGCACGTGCGCGGGCTCGTCGTCGCGGTGCCGCTCGGCGGCGCCGCGGCCGACCTCGGGCCCTTCGACCTCGACGCCTGGCCGGAGCCCGACCTCGTGCGGGCCGAGGCGCGCCTGCCGGACGCGGGGCGGATCGCCCTCGTGGTCCGCCTCCCGGGCGGCGCGCCCGCCGGGGAGCTCCGCGTCGCGCTCCGGGCGGAGGGGCTCCGCGCCGGCGCGCTCGGCGAGGCGCTGCGCGCCCACCTCCCGGCCGACGTCCGCGCGGGCGCCGCCGCCATCGTGCTCGACGCCTCGGCCCCGCGCGACCTCTCGCGCGCGAGCGGGAGCGTGACGGCGGGCGTCGACGGGCTCGTCGTGCAGGCGGCGCGGATCGACCCCGCGCCGGTCGGCCCCTTCCGCCTCGCCGCGTCCGGCGAGCTCGCCTGGGACCGCGCGAGCCGCACGCTCTCCTGGCGCGGCGGGCAGCTCGCCCTCGGGTCGGCGCTCGCGGCGGCGCTGTCCGGGCAGGTCCGGCTCGAAGGCGCCCTCCCCTTCGAGCTCGCGCTCGACGCGCGCCACGTCGCGTTCGCCGCGTTCGCCGCCTCGCTGCCGCCCGGCCTCGGCCCGCCGGACGAGGCGCCCCGCCCGCCCGGCGACCTCGACGCCGAGCTCGCGCTCTCGGGCGCGCTCCGGGAGCCAAGCACCTGGCGCGTGGAGGCGGGGCTCGACCTCGCCCGCATGCGGGCCGCGGCGCGGAAGGCCCCGCCGGTCGCGCTGAAGGCACCGTTCCGGTACGCGCCGGACGGCGGCGCGCCGTTCACGATCGGCCCGGAGAACCCGGACTACGTCCCCATCGCGGAGCTGCCCGAGCACGTCGTCCGCGCGGTCACGACGAGCGAGGACGCCGGCTTCTTCGGCCACGCCGGCTTCGACTTCGACGAGCTCACGAACGCGCTCCAGGCCGGCCTCGAGCAGGGCCGGGTCGTGCGCGGCGGCTCCACCATCACCCAGCAGGTCGCGAAGAACCTCTGGCTCACGCGCGACAAGGTCCTCGCGCGGAAGGTCCGGGAGGCGCTCGGCGCGATCGCCCTCGAGGCCACGCTGCCGAAGGCGCGGATCCTCGAGATCTACCTGAACCTCGCCGAGTGGGGCCCGGGCGTGTTCGGCATCGGCCCGGCGGCGCGGCACTGGTTCGGGAAGGACGCCCGCGCGCTCACCGTGAAGGAGGCGGCGTTCCTCGCGGCGGTGATCCCGAACCCGGTCCGCGCCGACGCCGTGCGCGCCCAGGGCGCGCCGACGCCGTACCTCGAGCAGCGCGTCGGGGAGATCCTGCTCCACATGGCCCAGCACGGGGTCATCGGCGACGAAGGGCTCATCGCGGCGCTCGCGGAGCCGCTCGCGTTCGTGGCGGCGCCCGCGCCGGCCCCGGTGGTCGAGCCGGCGGCGTCGGGACCGTAGCGGGTGGCGGTGCCGACGGGCCGGCTTCTTGCGGCGGGTCCGTCTTGCGTCTTCCGTGCGTCTTCCGTCTTGCGTCTCGTGGCGGGTCCGTGCGGACGCCTCGCGGGGTCTCTCCGCACCGCTTGGCCTTGGGCAAAGGCCCGCCGCGTCGGGGATCCTGGGGGCGGTGCCTCGGATGGGAGGGCCGCGGCACCACCACGCGTGCCAGCCGAGGCGGAAGGGGCGTCGCGGATGGCCGCGGGGCGGCGACGAAGGCGATGCGGTGCTGGCCGCCTCGGCTTGCACGCTTGGTGCAGATCGCGGCTGCGATTCTGGGCGGGCCTGCCGAAAGCCGGCGGTGCGGAGAGACCCCGCGATGCGTCCTCGTGGCGTGGAGATGGGGTGAGGCGAGCTGTACTCGCGGAGCTCGCGAGACGAGCGGGTCCGGTCCGTCCGGTCCAGTCCCGTCCCTCTCGCCGAAACGGCCCTTCGCCGTTCGGCCTCGATCGCAGGCGGCCGGATCGCCGGGCCTCTCCGCACCGCCGGCTTTCGGCAGGCCCGCCCAAAGACGGCGCCGCGATCTGCGCGGAGCATGCCAGGCGAACCGCTGAACCCGATCCCTCACGGCCACGGTCGCTCGCCTGGCATGCGTGGACGCGCCGCGGGTCACCAGCGGCTCTCCTCCGCCCCCAGGATCCCCGACGCGGCGGGCCTTTGCCCAAGGCCAAGCGGTGCGGAGAGGCCCGGCGAGCCGGCCGTCCTCGGAACCCGTTCGGTGATCACGCCGCGGTCGCGGCGGACGGCGGCGCGGACGGGCGCGGCCTGCCCTTCCGCCACGCCTGCAGGCGCTCCCAGCCCATGCAGATCGCCCAGGTGAGCGCCGTCATCGCCACGACGCCGGCGAGCGTCGCCGGGAACGAGAGCGATCGCTTCACGACGTTCGCGACCGCGCCGTAGGTGAGCTGGACCGAGGCGACGTAGGCGACGAGCGACTGGCGCCCGAGGAGCGTGAGCCAGCGGGTCGGGCGGTCGAGGAGGTCGGGGAGGAGCTGGAGCGCGCCGGAGATCGCGAGCGCGTAGCCGAGGCGCATGAGGAACCAGGAGGGCGACGCGCGCCAGAAGTTCTGGAACGCGTAGACGGGCGGCCACTGGTTCGACCAGGAGCCCAGGCCGTAGGCGGCCGCGGCGAGCGCGAGCCACGCGAGCGGGCGGCGCGGGCCGCGGGCGAGCGGCCCGACGGCGGCGCCGGCGAGGACGAAGGCGATCCAGTTGAAGGAGCAGAAGATCGAGCGCGGGGGCTTCCCCCACGCGAACGCGAGCAGGACGTCGACGAGCTTGTTCGGCGCACGCCAGGGGCCGCCGGCGGCGTCGAGGTGGGAGAGCGCCCCGGCGACGAGCGGGGTGGTGAAGACCACCACGGCGGCGCCGGCCGCGGCGAGGAGCGGGCCGGCGAGGCGGCCGCGGCCGACCGAGAGCACCGCCGAGGCGGCGAGGCCCACGGCGATGACGTCGAGGACGTCGACCTTGAAGAGCTCGTCGAACGCGCCGTCCTTCCACCAGGAGAGCACGAACAGGACGAACCGGATGCCGTAGGAGACCCCGAGCACCCACAGCGCACGGCCGAGCGCGCGGCGGCGGCGCTCGGCGGGCGCGACGCCCTTGCGCTCGAGGGCGGCGTCGGCGAGCGCCTGGGAGAGGCCGGCCATGTACATGAAGCCGGGCGCGGCGAAGCCGCCGACGTAGCGGAGCGCCTCGAACGTGGGGAGCCAGGCGCCCTGCTCCGAGCCCGGCGCGCGCCACCAGTCGAGGACGTGCCACTGGATCATGAACAGCACGGCGAGGCCGCGCTGCCAGTCGAGCCACAGCTTCCGGGGTGCGGCGGTGGGGGACGTGCTCAGGCCGCCGCTCCTCTCTCGTGGGACCGCGTCACGTGCTCCTGAAACGAACGTGCTCCTGAAACGAAGCGGCCCCGGTCTCCCGGGGCCGCCGTCATCGACGCCTGCCGCTACGGCTTGCGGACGTTGGCCGCCTGGAGCCCCTTCGGGCCCTGGGTGACCTCGAACTCGACCCGCTCGCCCTCCTTGAGCGTGCGGAAGCCGTCCATCTGGATGGCGGTGTGGTGGACGAACACGTCCTCGCCACCCTCCTGGGAGATGAAGCCGTAGCCCTTCGCGTCGTTGAACCACTTCACGGTGCCGGTCGCCATACGCTTCGAGTCCTTGCTGTCGAGCTCTGTCGAGCGTGATGCAGTAGGGCGCACCGACCGCCGGTCCGCCCGGCCGTGCCTTCTGGGACGCGGCCTGGGCGCGAACTATCCCCGAACGAGGCTGAAACCGTCAAGCGCCGTCTGTCGCTGGGGATTCCGGCTCAGACGCCAATTCTAGAAGCCTGAAAACCTCACCCGGCGAGCCCGCCGGCCGCCCCGCTCAGGGCGCCCAGGAGCGCGCAGGCCCGCGGACCCGCGGTCGGGTGCGCCCGGAGCGCCTCGAGCGCGCGGGCCCCCTCCTCGCGCGCGTCCGGGAGCGCGAGGAGGCTCTCGGCCCGGGCGAGCCCGGCCTCGCCGGACGCCGGGTCGAGCTTCAGGGCGACCTCGGCGCAGAACCGGGCGGCGAGGGGCTGCCCCAGGCGGCGGTGCGTGCGGGAGAGGAGCGCCCAGCCTCCGGGATCCTCCGGGCTCGTCACGACGAGCCCCTCGAGGAGCGCCCGCGCGGTCTCCAGGCGGCCGGCGGCGAGCTCCGCCTCGGCGAGGGCGGCGATGGCGTCGCCCACCTCGGGCGGCAGGCCGTGGACGGTGGGGTCGTAGGCGAGGGCCTCGGGGCGCGTCGGCTTCGTCGGGTCCATGGCGCGCCTCAGCGGATGTTGTTGACCACCGACATCGAGGTCTCGTGCATCGACCGCATGCAGTTCGAGAGGAGCGAGGTCGCGAACTTCTGCCGCTCGAGCAGGTACTCGAGCTCCATCGCGAGCGTCTTCTCGTCCTTCGAGCCCGTCGTCGCCGACGTGCTCGAGCCGCCCGAGCTCCCGGAGCCGCCGGAGCTCGCCCTGCGCTTCACCGGCGCCTCCCCGAGCAGCGCGTCCTGGGCGTCGGCGAGGCCGGCCACGAGCGAGGGCCCGAGCTTCGCCGCCACCGGCGCGAGCTGGGGCGCGCCGAGCGCGACCGCGGCCGCGCCGAGGAGCGGCCCGGAGATCTGCTCGAGCGCCTTGCGCCCCTGGGGGCTGCGCAGCATCTCCATCGAGAGCCCGACCATCGGGAACGCGGCCTCGGCGAACCGGGTCACCTTCGAGAGGAGGCCCTTCTTCTTTGGCTTCGCGGCCGGCCTCGTGCCGCCCGAGGAGGACGAGGCGCTCGACTTCGACGCGCCGCCGAGCTCCTTCATCTTCGCCTCGACGTCGCGATCGTACTTCTGCTGGATCCAGAGCAGGAGCCGGAAGACCTTGTCCTGGATCGAGAGCTTCGGGTCGTTCAGGAACGCGAGCTCCCTCGGCAGCGCTGCGCCGCTGGCGGTGGTCTTGCGCGTGCTCGTCGTGGACGTCGTGGTCGAGGTGGCCACCGCCGGGGCCCCGGCGCCGAGCCCGGTGGGCCCGAGCGCCGCCCGCGCCTGCGACGCCACGAAGCTCCCTCCGGCCGCGTACAGGTCCGGCGCGACCGCCTTCACGAAGGCGTCGAGCGCCGCCCCGGGACCCGACGGCGCCGGCCTCGGCGGCCGCTTCCGGGCGGCGTGGGCGGAGACTCCGCCGCAGGTCTCCGCCGCGGCGAGCGCGCCGGGCGGCGAGGCGGTCTGGGTGACGAGGGAGAGGGGGATCGACGTGCTCATGGGGCCGGGGTCCTTTCTCGAGGTCGCGGGCCCGCGGGCCCGTGCTCGCCCACAATTCGAGCGCCGTGCCAGCGAGCACCTCCCGTGATCCCGGCCGCTTGCGCGCGGCCCCCGCGTGGCCGCAGGTCCGCGCCTCGGCCGACGGTCCGCCGCGCGGCCGGTTTGACCGCCCGCCGGGCGCGGCCTAGATTCCGACCCCGATGCGCACCCTCGGTGTCGACCTCGGCAAGGCCCGCATCGGCCTCGCCCTCGCGGACGAGGTCCTGCGCACCGCGCGCCCCCTCGAGACCGTGCGCCACGTCTCCGCCGAGGCCGACGTCGCCCGCATCGTCGCGCTCGCGCGCGAATGGGAGGTGACCCGCGCGGTCGTCGGCCTGCCGCTCAACATGGACGGCACCGAGGGGCCCGCGGCGCGCCACGCCCGCGCCTTCGCCGCGCGCCTCGAGGCGGCGGGGCTCGCGGCCGTGCTCTTCGACGAGCGGCTCTCGACGTTCGAGGCCGAGCAGCGCCTGCGCGGGCAGGGCGTGCCCGGGCGCACGATCCGTGAGAGGGTGGACGCCGAGGCCGCGGCGGTGATCCTGCAGGGCTGGCTCGACGCCGGCCCGCGCCCCGGCGAACCCGGCGACGGAGGCCAGGACCCTTGAAGCGCTTCCTGAAGATCGTGTTCGTGCTCGCCCTCCTCGCCGCGCTCGCGGCGGGCGCCGCGGCGTTCCTCGCGTGGCGCACGCTCGAGGCGTTCCGCGAGACGCCGTACGGCGGGCCCGACGAGAAGGTCGTGGTCGTGCCTCCCGGCGCGAGCGGCCGCGCGACCGTGCGCCTCCTCGCCCAGGGCGGCGTCCTCGTCGACGAGGAGACCGCCTGGCGCTACCTGCGCTTCGTGAAGCGCGACCCGCGCGGCTTCCGCGCGGGCGAGTACGCCTTCTCGGGCCCGCTGCGCCCCGACGACGTCTTCGAGCGGCTCTACCGCGGCGAGGTGAAGCTCCACCACTTCACCGTGCCGGAAGGGCTCCGCGCGGACGAGATCGCGCCCATCGTCGAGCGGAGCGGGCTCGCCTCCGCCGGGGACTTCCTGGCGGCGGCGCGCGACCCGGCGCTCGCCCGGTCGCTCGGCCTCCCCTACCCCACGCTCGAGGGCTTCCTCTTCCCCGACACCTACTCCTTCGCGCGCGGCGTGTCGGCGCGCGGCATCGCCGAGGGCATGGTCGAGCGCTTCAAGGCCGAGTGGGAGAAGGCGAACGCGGGGCGCGCCCCCGGCGTGAAGCTCGACCTCGGGCAGGCGGTGACGCTCGCCTCCATCGTGGAGAAGGAGACGGGGCGCCCCGACGAGCGGCCGCGGATCTCGTGCGTGTTCCACAACCGGCTGCGGCTCGGGATGCGGCTGCAGACCGACCCCACGGTGATGTA
Source organism: Anaeromyxobacteraceae bacterium (assembly GCA_047602405.1). Taxonomy (GTDB): domain Bacteria; phylum Myxococcota; class Myxococcia; order Myxococcales; family Anaeromyxobacteraceae; genus Anaeromyxobacter. The sequence goes on along the minus strand of JASGHJ010000002.1, from coordinate 1,203,331 downwards.
CGCGGCGATGCTCCGCACGGGCCGCTGGTCGAGGAACATCACGAAGGCCGACCTCGCAGCGGCCCACCCGTACAACACCTACACGACCGCGGGGTTGCCCCCCGGGCCGATCGCGAGCCCCGGCGCCGCGGCGCTCACGGCCGCGCTCGCGCCGATCGCGTGCAAGGACCTGTACTTCGTCTCCCGGAACGACGGCTCGCACGTGTTCTGCCCCGACCTCGCGTGCCACGCCGCGGCGGTGCGGACCTGGCAGGTCGAGTTCTTCAGGCGCGCGAAGCCGACCCGCTGACGGCCCGTTCGACCGGCCCGGATGCCAGGAGTCCGGGCACCCGCGCCGGGCGGCAGCGAGCGCCGCGCCGCGAGGTGTGGTGTTTTCGAGCCACCCTTCGGGGACCCCGGCGGGACGCTGGCGCTCTGCGCCGCCGCGGGGAGAACCTTATGCTCCTCCATGCGCCTGCCGCCTGGCGCGCCCCGAGGGACATGAGATGCGAGAGCACCGCGACACGTCGCAGGGCTGGGTGAGCAGGATCGCCAGCCTCCAGGATCGCCAGAGCTACTCCGAGCAGCACTGGGAGGGGTCGTTCGACGACTACCTCCAGATCGTCCAGAAGAACCCGAAGGTCACCCGGACCGCGTTCCAGCGCGTCTACGACATGATCCTGTCGCACGGGAAGACCGAGTACATCGACAACAAGAAGAAGCTCATTCGCTACGACTTCTTCACCGACCCCGACTTCGGCGGGAAGGACGCGATCTACGGGCTCGACATCGCGCTCATGAAGCTCGTGAACGTGTTCAAGAGCGCGGCGCAGGGGTACGGCACCGAGAAGCGCGTCATCCTCCTGCACGGCCCGGTCGGCTCCTCGAAGTCGACCATCGCCCGGCTCCTCAAGAAGGGGCTCGAGGCGTACTCGAAGACCGCCGAGGGCGCGCTGTACACGTTCGCCTGGGACGTCGAGCGCACCGGCCTCGACGGGCAGAAGAAGCGCGAGCTGATGGCCTGCCCGATGAACGAGGATCCGCTGCACCTCGTCCCGCCGGAGTGGCGCCCGAAGGTGTTCGCCGACCTCGCGCCCCCCGAGGCCGGCTTCACCATCCCGGTGCACGGCGACCTCTGCCCGGCGTGCCGCTACGTCTTCCGCGAGCTGATGACCGAGTACAAGGGCGACTGGGAGAAGGTCATCTCCCACGTGAAGGTCCGCCGGCTCGTCCTCTCCGAGAAGGACCGCATCGGCATCGGCACCTTCCAGCCCAAGGACGAGAAGAACCAGGACTCGACCGAGCTCACCGGCGACATCAACTACCGCAAGATCGCCGAGTACGGCTCCGACTCCGACCCGCGCGCGTTCAACTTCGACGGCGAGTTCAACATCGCGAACCGCGGCATCATCGAGTTCGTCGAGATCCTGAAGCTCGACGTCGCCTTCCTCTACGACCTCCTCGGCGCGACGCAGGAGCACAAGATCAAGCCGAAGAAGTTCCCGCAGACCGACATCGACGAGGTCATCGTCGGCCACACCAACGAGCCCGAGTACAGAAAGCTGCAGTCGAACGAGTTCATGGAGGCGCTGCGGGACCGCACGGTGAAGATCGACATCCCGTACATCACCCGGCTCGACGAGGAGGTGAAGATCTACGTGCGCGACTACAACGCGCACCGGATCCGCGGGAAGCACATCGCGCCGCACACGCTGTCGATGGCCGCCATGTGGGGCGTGCTCACCCGGCTCGAGGAGCCGAAGAAGCACAACCTCACGCTCGTCCAGAAGCTGAAGCTCTACAACGGCAAGACCCTGCCGAACTTCACCGAGGACAACATCAAGGAGCTCCGCAAGGAGGCGGTGCGCGAGGGCATGGAGGGCATCAGCCCCCGCTACATCCAGGACAAGATCTCGAACGCGCTCGTCTCCGACAAGGGCGAGGGCTGCATGAACCCGTTCATGGTGCTGAACGAGCTCGAGGCCGGGCTGCGCCAGCACTCGCTGATCTCCTCGGAGGAGCAGCGCAAGCGGTTCCGGGATCTCCTCACCGACGTGAAGCGCGAGTACGAGGACGTCGTGAAGAACGAGGTCCAGCGCGCGATCAGCGCCGACGAGGACGCGATCACGAAGCTCTGCGCCAACTACATCGACAACATCAAGGCGTACACGCAGCGGGAGAAGGTCCGCAACAAGTACACCGGCCAGTACGAGGAGCCGGACGAGCGGCTCATGCGGTCGATCGAGGAGAAGATCGACGTCGCCGAGAGCCGCAAGGACGACTTCCGGCGCGAGATCATGAACTACATCGGCGCGCTCGCGATCGAGGGGAAGACCTTCAACTACCGGACCAACGAGCGGCTCCACAAGGCGCTCGAGCTGAAGCTCTTCGAGGACCAGAAGGACTCGATCAAGCTCAAGAACCTGGTGGCCTCGGTGGTGGACCGCGAGACGCAGGAGAAGATCGACGTCGTGAAGCAGCGGCTCATCAAGAACCACGGCTACTGCGAGATCTGCTCCACCGACGTGCTCAACTTCGTGGCCTCGATCTTCGCGCGCGGGGACGCGAAAGATTAGGGAATGTCCCTCAAGATCAAACAGGACCACGCCCGCTTCCGCGACATCGTCCGCGGCCGGATCAAGAGCAACCTCAAGAAGTACGTGCAGAAGGGGGAGCTGATCGGGAAGAAGGGGAAGGACTTCGTCACCATCCCCGTCCCGACCATCGACATCCCGCACTTCCGGTTCGGCGAGAAGTCGCAGGGCGGCGTGGGCCAGGGCGAGGGGGATCCCGGCGATCCGCTCTCGCCCGGCGACGGCGAGCCCGGCAGCGGGCAGGCCGGCCAGGGCGAGGGCCAGCACCTGCTCGAGGTGGACGTCTCCCTCGACGAGCTCGCCGACATCCTCGGCGAGGAGCTCGCCCTCCCCCGGATCCAGCCGCGCGGCAAGGACCGCATCGTCGCGAGCCGCGTCCGCTACACCGGCATCGCGCCGCAGGGGCCCGAGTCGCTCCGCCACTTCAAGCGCACCTACAAGCAGGCCCTGCGCCGCCAGATCGCGAGCGGCAGCTACAACTGGAAGGTGCCGGTCATCGTGCCGATGCGCGAGGACCGCCGCTACCGCACCTGGAAGCAGGTCCCGCTCCCGGAGACCAACGCGGTCGTCATCTACATGATGGACGTGTCCGGCTCGATGGGCGACGAGCAGAAGGAGATCGTCCGGATCGAGTCCTTCTGGATCGACACCTGGCTGCGCCGCCACTACAAGGGGCTCGAGACCCGCTACATCATCCACGACGCCGTCGCGCGCGAGGTCGACCGCGACACGTTCTTCCACACCCGCGAGTCCGGCGGCACGATGATCAGCTCCGCCTACAAGCTCGCGCTCGACATGATCGAGACCGACTACGCGCCCACGAGCTGGAACGTGTACCCGTTCCACTTCTCCGACGGCGACAACTGGAGCGCCGACGACACCCGGGTCTGCGTCGAGCTCCTCCGCGACAGGATCCTGCCGGCGGTGAACCTCTTCTCCTACGGCCAGGTGGAGAGCCCGTACGGCTCGGGCCAGTTCATCAAGGACCTCAAGGAGGCCCTCGGCGCGAAGGAGAACGTGGCGCTCTCGGAGATCGCCGACAAGGACGCGATCTACGCCTCCATCAAGACGTTCCTCGGGACGGGGAAGTAGCGCGCATGGACCGCAAGGCCCACATCCCGGCGCACCTGCACGACCTCCGCAAGAAGATCGAGGGCTACGCCCGCGGCTACGGCCTCGACTTCTTCGACACGGTCTTCGAGGTGCTCTCCTTCGACGAGATCAACATGGTGGCCGCGTACGGCGGCTTCCCGAACCGCTACCCGCACTGGCGCTTCGGGATGGAGTACGAGCGGCTCTCGAAGGGCTACGAGTACGGCCTCTCGAAGATCTACGAGATGGTGATCAACAACGACCCCTCGTACGCCTACCTCCTCGAGTCGAACGCCGACGTCGACCAGAAGCTCGTGATGGCCCACGTCTTCGGCCACGTCGACTTCTTCAAGAACAACTTCATGTTCCGGCACACCCACCGGAAGATGATGGACGAGATGGCGAACCACGCCACGCGCGTGCGCCGCTACCAGGACAAGCTCGGGGTGGAGCCGGTCGAGGACTTCGTCGACCGCTGCCTCTCGCTCGAGAACCTCATCGACTACCAGTCACCCTACGTGAAGCGGCGCCCCGACCGCGAGGAGCCGGAGGGGGCCGAGGCCGAGCGGAAGGTGGCCCAGGGGCTCAAGGCCGACCGCGAGTACATGCGGGAGTACATCAACCCGCCCGCGTTCCTGGCCGCCGAGCAGAAGAAGCTCGACGACGAGGCCACCCGCAAGAAGAAGTTCCCGGAGCGGCCGGAGCGCGACGTGCTGCTGTTCCTCCTCGAGCACGCGCCGCTCGAGCGCTGGGAGCACGACGTGCTCTCGATCATCCGCGAGGAGGCCTACTACTTCGCGCCCCAGGGCCAGACCAAGATCATGAACGAGGGGTGGGCCACCTACTGGCACTCCACGATCATGACGCAGAAGGCGCTCGACGCCTCCGAGATCATCGACTACGCCGACCACCACTCCGGCACGCTCGCCACCCAGCCCGGGCAGCTCAACCCCTACAAGCTCGGCGTCGAGCTCTGGCGCGACATCGAGGACCGCTGGAACAAGGGGCGCTTCGGCAAGGAGTACGACGAGTGCGACTCCTACGTGGAGCGCAAGCACTGGGACAAGCGGCTCGGGCTCGGGCGCGAGAAGATCTTCGAGGTCCGCAAGCACTACAACGACGTCACCTTCATCGACGAGTTCCTGAACCTCGAGTTCTGTGTGGAGCAGAAGCTCTTCACCTTCGGGTACAGCGACAAGCACCAGCGCTGGGAGATCATGGAGCGCGACTTCCGCAAGGTGAAGGAGAAGCTCCTCCACATGCTCACCAACTTCGGCCAGCCCAGCATCTCGGTCGAGGACGGGAACCACGACAACCGCGGCGAGCTCCTCCTCGTGCACCGTCACGACGGCGTCGACCTCAAGCTCGACTACATGCGGGACACGCTCAAGAACGTGCAGTCGCTCTGGCGCCGGCCGGTGAACCTCGTGTCCAAGGTCGAAGGGCGGGGCGTGATGTTCCGCTTCGACGGGCGCGAGCACTCGGACCGGCGGGTGGAGCTGTAGGTCTCCCCGAGACGTCGGCGGGCGGGTTCCGTGGGGGCGAAACGCGCCTCCGCGACGCCGGCCGGCTGCGTCGGTCCGTGTATGTCTGCCGAAGCCCGGAATCGTTGCTGCTGCGATGATCAGGCCGCGGCAGGCCTGCGGTTGAGTTGCGCGTGACGGCACAGCGCGCTGCGCGCGCCATGCCGTCACACGCACACATCCCTTGGCCTGCAATCGCTAGGGCACTGGAGACGTGGAGAGCCCGACCTCCGCCGGCCGGCGCTGCGGAGACGCGTTTCGCCCTCGGACGCGGCGGACCAAGGTCGGCCGACGCTGCTGGGTGCTGGTGATGAACCAACGTTGGGTGTTCCGCGGCCCGACCTCGGCCGAGCGCTCGAAGCATGGGTCGCCTTTACGGCCGGGGAGTGGGTTAAAGCGCCCTCCCCTGCTATGGTGCGACGCGTGAGCTCTACCGAACCCCTCCCCAGGCGCCGCTCGAAGGCCGCGCTGCTCGCTGGCCTCGCCGTCGCCCTCGCCGGGGCCGGCTCCTTCGCTTACCTGCGCGGGATCGTGCTGTCCGCGCCCCCGCCGCCCCCGGCCACGGCGCCGGCGGCCGCGCCCGCGCCGGTCCAGGCGGCGCTGATCGCGCCGCCCGCGAGGTTCAAGGAGCTCACCCTCCGGCTCGCCCACAACCAGACGATTGGCCAGGCGCTCTTCAAGATGGAGCTCGCCGCGGCGGACGCGACGGCGGCGTTGAAGGCGCTCGAGCCGCACGTGCCGTTCCGCAAGGCCCGGGCGGGCGACCAGCTCCGCGTCGAGCGGGCGGAGGACGGCTCGCTCCACCGCTTCACCTACCGGCAGGGGCGCGCCGACGAGTGGACGGTGCAGCGCACCGCCGCGGGCGCACTCGAGGCCTCGAAGCGACCGGTCGAGGTGACGACCGAGGTCCGCCGGGTGGAGGTGAAGGTCGCCTCGTCGCTCTACGAGTCGATGGCCGCCGCGGGCGAGGACCCGGCCCTCGCGGTGCTCGCCTCCGACGTCCTCGCGTGGGACGTCGACTTCTACCGGGACGTCCAGCAGGGCGACGTGCTCCGGGTGGTGGTCGAGCGCGTGCTCGCCGACGGGCAGCCGCTGCGCTACGGCGACGTGCTCGCCGCGGAGTACGTCGGGGAGACCACCGGCACGCGGCGGCTGTTCCGCTACGTCGACGCCGAGGGCAAGCCCGGCTACTACGACGACGCGGGCCAGAGCGCGCAGCGCGGGTTCCTGAAGTCGCCGCTCAAGTACGCGCACCTCACCTCCCGCTTCGGCAGCCGCAAGCACCCGGTGCTCGGCTACACGCGCATGCACGAGGGCGTCGACTACGGCGCGCCGGTCGGCACGCCGGTGTGGGCGGTGGGCGACGGCCGCGTCGAGCAGGCCGGCTGGAACGGCGGCTGCGGGAAGGCGGTCACGCTCCGTCACCGGAACGGCTTCGAGACCGTCTACTGCCACCTGTCGAGCGTCGCCGTCTCCGCCGGCAAGGGCGTCGCCCAGAAGCAGATCATCGGCTACACCGGCCAGACCGGCCTCGCGACCGGGCCGCACCTCCACTACATGGTGAAGAAGGGCGGACACGCGGTGAACCCGCTGACGCTCCAGCTGCCGCGCGAGGCGCCGATCCCCGCCGCGCAGCTCGAGGACTACAGGGCGAAGATCGCGCCCCTCCAGGCGCGCCTGCGCGGCGAGTCCGTCGCGCTCAACTGAGCCGCCGATCCGCTCGCGATCCGCCCGCCGGCCGCGCTCACCGGGGGGTGCGTCAGCGCGCTGACGACCCGCCCCGCGCGACATCGCTTCGCGCCGGCGCCGGCGCGCCCTCTGGTAGAGTCGGCCCGAACGAGGCCGACCCCGCGTGACCGTCCGCGCCACCGCCCGACTGCTCGCGCTCGCGATCGCCGCACACGCCGGCGCCGCGCCGGCGTCCGGCCCTCCCGCCGCCGACGCGCCGCCGCAGCTCCTCGTGCTGCACTCGTACCACCGCGGCCTCACCTGGACCGACCAGGAGAACGACGGCATCTTCGAGGTCCTCCGCGCCCGCTGGCCCGGGTACGTCCCGTCGGTCTTCTACCTCGACTCGAAGCACTTCCGCGGGCCGGCCCACGAGCGCGCCGTGCTCGGCCTGCTCGCCGCCCACCGGCCGCCGGAGCCTTGGGCCGCGATCGTCGCGACCGACGACGCCGCCCTCGACTTCGTGCTCACCCACCGGGCCGAGCTCGGCGGCGAGGCCGTCGCCGTCGCGTTCTGCGGCGTGAACGGCGCGGACCACGCGAGCGGCGCGGCGCGGGTCTCCGGCGTGCTCGAGGACGTGGACGTCGCCGGGACGCTCTCGCTGGCGCGGGCGCTGCAGCCGGACCTGCGCCGGCTCGTGGTGGTGCTCGACCAGACCGAGACGAGCCAGGCCATCGGTCCGCGGCTGCGGGGCGACCCCGCCCTCGCCGGCTCGGGGCTCGCCGTGGAGTTCGCGCAGGGGCTCTCGATGGCGGAGGTCGAGGCCCTCGCCCGCCGCCTCGGGCCGGGCGACGCGCTCCTCCTCGCGTCCTTCGTGACCGATCGGCTCGGGGCGGTCCACGCCTACGAGGAGGTGGCCGCGCGCGTCTCGGCGGTGAGCCGCGCCCCGGTCTACGGCCTGTGGGAGTTCCAGCTCGGCCACGGGATCGTCGGCGGCAGCCTGCTCTCCGGCGCGCTGCAGGGCCGGCGGGCCGCCGAGCTCGCCCTCGCGCTGCTCGACGGCGGCCCGGCTCGCATCGAGGGCAGCTCCGGCGTCCGCCGGGCCGTCGACGTGGCGGCGGCCGCGCGCGCGGGCCTCGACGTCACCGCGATCCCGGCCGGGACCGGGCTCGTGAACGCGCCGGAGACCCTCTGGAGCGCGCACCGGACGGAGGTCGCCGCCGCCGCGGTGGCGTTCCTGGCCCTCCTCGCCTTCGCGGCCGTGCTGCTCGCGGTGAACCGGCGGCTCGTGCTCGCGCGCCGCGCGCTCCGCCGGGAGATTGAGGAGCGCGAGCGGCTGCGCCTCAGGCTCGAGGAGACCCAGCGGCTCGAGGCCGTCGGCCGCCTCGCGGGCGGGATCGCCCACGACCTCAACAACCTCCTCACCCCGATCCTCGTCTGCGCGCGCCTCGTGAAGGACGGCCTCCCCCAGGCCCATCCTGCGCACGAGGACCTCGAGACGATCACCCACGCCGCCGAGCGCGCCCGCGCCCTCACCGCGCAGGTGCTCGCCTTCAGCCGCCGCCAGCGCCTCGAGCTGAAGGTGATCGACCTCAACGCGGTCGTGCGCGGCTTCCACGACCTCCTCCCCCGCCTCATCGGCGAGGACGTGAAGGTGCGGGTGTCCACCTCGCCCGGGCTCCTGCGGGTGCGCGGGGACGCGGGGCAGCTCCAGCAGGTGCTGATGAACCTCGCCGTGAACGCCCGGGACGCCATGCCCGGCGGCGGCGTGATCGAGCTCTCGACGGCCGCGCGCCCCGACGGCGCCGCGGTGCTGTCGGTGCACGACTCGGGCGTGGGGATGACCGCGGCGCAGCAGGCGCGGGCGTTCGAGCCCTTCTTCACCACGAAGCCGATCGGCAAGGGCACCGGGCTGGGCCTCTCGACCTGCCACGGCATCGTGAAGCAGCACGGCGGCGAGATTCGAGCTCGAGAGCGCGCCGGGCCGCGGCACCACCTTCCGCATCACCCTCCCCGGCGCGGCCGAGGAGCCCGAGGCCCCCGCGGCCGCGGCCGCGCCCGGCGGGGCGGCCCCCGCGCGCGCCCCCGGGGCCGGCACCATCCTCCTCGTCGAGGACGAGCCGCTCGTGCGGCAGCTCGCGAACCGGGTGCTCTCGTCGGCGGGCTACGCGGTCGTCGAGGCCGAGAACGGCCCCGGCGCGCTCGCGCTCGCGCGGCGGCACGAGGGGATCGATCTGTTGCTGACCGACGTGGTGATGCCCGGCATCGGGGGGCGCGAGCTCCGCGACCGGATCGTCGCCGAGCACCCCGGCCTGCCGGTGCTGTTCATGTCGGGCTACCCGGCCCTGCCGGGCTCGGGCGAGCCGTTCGGGTTCGCGCCGGGCGAGGCGATCCTCGCGAAGCCGTTCACCGGCGAGGAGCTGCTCGCGAAGGTCGCCCAGGCGCTCGGGCGGGTGACGGTCCCCGCCGCCTAGAACCGGCCCGCGACGACCAGGCCGCCCGCGCCGGGCGCGGCCACCGGCGCGATCGCGACGCCGCCGCCCAGGGCCGCCTCGCCGTCCACGCCGGACGCGTAGGCGTCGATGACGTTCACCGCCCAGACCGCGCCCAGCCCGGCGAGCAGCCAGTTGCGGGTGCGGAAGGAGGTCTGCGCGTCGTCGTAGGCCTTCGTGGCGACCTCGGAGGAGGTGGCCTTGTCGTAGTCGGACCTCGACGAGGTGCCGGAGAGGTGGAACACGGCCGCCCCACCCGCGAGCGCGAGCGCGGCGCCGCCGAAGGCCCAGGCCTTCGCCTTCTGCCGGTTGTAGGCCTGGCCGAGGCCGGGCACGAGGAGGCTGCGGAACGCCGCGTCGCCGCGGGTGCGGAGCACGACCGCGTCGGAGGCGAGCGCGACGAGCCCGGCGGCGGGCACGCTCGCGGACTCGGCCGCGAGCGCCTCGCCCGTCTCGGTGGCGACGATCCGCGCGGTGACGAGGTAGCGATCGCCCGCCTCGGCCACCGAGCCGATCACGAGCGCCTGCGCCTCGGCGAGCTGGCCGATCTTCGCGGTGGTGGAGGAGTCGGGGGAGGTCATCTGCTGGAGCTTGAGCTCGCCGAGCACCTGCCCCAGGCGCTCGCGCTCCACCAGCAGGAGCCCGTGATCCCGGCGGAGGTCGGTCGCGAGCTCGGCGGCCACCACGGTGCCGAGGCGCTGCTTCTGCACGCGGTCGCCCACCTCGCCGAGCGGCAGCACCGCGAGGCGGTGGTAGCGGGCGTTGCCCGGGAGCCTCGCGAAGCCGGCCGCGAGGCCGTCGGCGACCCTGCGCATCGCGACCTCGATGCGCTGCGGCTCGGCCGTCGCGCGGGAGGCCGCCGAGCTCCCCACCGGCGCGGGCGGGGGCGGCACCGGGACCGCGGCGGACACGACGGCGTCGGCCTGGCCCTGCGCCTGGGCGAGGAGCTTGCCCGACGGCACGAGCACGAGGCGCGCGGTGAGGCGGAGGTGGTCGCCCTCCACGGCCACGGTGCCGGTGACGATCGCCTGCGCGAGGTTGCGGGAGGTGAGCGCCGGCTCGTCGGCGCGGAGGTTGCCGTTCAGCGCCGAGAGGCGCGCCTCACCGAGCACGCCCTTCAAGGTCTGCGCGTCGAGCACGCTCACCCGGGCGACGGTGGCGAGCCGGGCCCCGAGGGCCTCGGCCGCGCGCACGCCCTGATCCGCCCCGACCCCACCCTGCACGCCGAGCGGCGGGACCGCGATCGCCTTCACCGTCGCCCGCTCCGGGGCCGCCGCGAGCACGGTCGCGAGCGCGTCCGCCGCGCGTCGCGAGGCGGCCGCGAGGTCCTCGGCCCGCGCCGGGACGACGGCGAGGACGAGCGCGAGTGCTGCGGCGTACCTGGCATGTGGGTGCATGTATCCCCCGCTCGGTCGAGCGAACGCGGATCCGCCGCACTCCCCCTCTAGCGCATGTACCCGGTCCGTGAAAATCCCGGAGTCGAGGGAGCCCGCAGGCGTGCGCCCGCGCCGGTCCGTGCGGACCTCCAGCGCGGCGCGCTAGCGCTTACGTAGGGGTCCTGGACCGGACGCCGCGGTGCGCTACCGCCGGCGGCGGCGGGCCTTCTCGACGAGCACGGCCTTGCCGCCGAGCTCCTTGCCGTTCAGCGCGGCGACGAGCGCGTCGCCGGCCTCGGGCTTCACCTCGAGGAAGACGTGCGAGCGGCGGAGCTCGACCGCGCCGAGCTCGGTGCCGGGCGCGTGGGCCTCCACGAAGGCGCGGACGCCGGCGTCGTCGACGCCCTCCTGCTCGCCCGCGCCCACGAAGATCCGGGACCGCGGCGGGCGGGCCTCGCGCGCCGGCGCGTCTGCGGCGCCCTCGGCCGGGGCGGCCTCGCCGCCCTGCAGCGTGGCGGGCACCTCGACGGAGGGCGTGCTCGGCTCCTCGCGGCGGCTGCGCTCGCGGCGCGGCCCGTCGCCGTCGCGGCGCTCGCGGCGCCCCTCGCCCCGCTCACCGCGCTCGCCCCGCTCACGCCGGGGACCGCGCTCGCGCCCCTCGCGCGGCTCGCGGCGCTCGCGCCTCTCCTCCTTGTGCTCCTTGTGCTCGAGCTTGGTCTCGTGCTGCTCCTTCTTGTGCTCGGCCTTCTCGCGGTCCTGCGCCCGCTCCATGCGGTGGTGCGTGAAGAAGTACTTGAGCGCGTAGGCGATGAGGTAGTCGCCGTCGGGGCGGGTCTTGAGCTCCTGGGCGAGCGGGATGAAGGCCTCGAAGATCGAGGCGCTCATCGCCTCCTTGAGCTCGCCGACGTGGCGATCGCTCCAGGCCTTGCGCGCCTCCTCGGGCGTGGGGAGCGTCCGCTCCTCGAAGGTGATCCCGAACTTCTTCTGGAGCGCCGTGAGCGTGTGGATCTCGGCGCCCGAGACGATGGAGAGGCTGGTGCCCTTCTTGCCGATGCGGCCGGTGCGGCCGACCCGGTGGAGGAAGATCGCCGGGTCCTCGGGCAAGGAGTAGTTGATGACGTGCGAGAGGTCGGAGATGTCGATGCCGCGGGCGGCGATGTCGGTCGCCACCATGAAGCGGACCTCGCCGCGCTTCACCTTCGCCATCACCCGCTCGCGCTCCTTCTGCGGGAGGTCGCCGTTCAGGAGCTCGGCGTCGTAGCCGTTGCGGTTGAGCACCGCGGTGACGAGCGAGGTGTCGCTGCGGGTGTTGCAGAAGACGATCGCCGCCTCCGGCTCCTCCTTCTCGACCATGTAGAGGAGGTTGCGGGGCTTCGGGTAGGAGTCCACCGCCGGGTACATCACGTTGTGGATGTTGTCGACCCGGTACTCGTCGCCGGAGAGAAGGATGGTCTCGGGCTCGGTGAGGTACTCCCGGATGATCTGCTCGATGTCGGCGGGGACGGTGGCCGAGAAGAGGAGCTGCTGGCAGCCGTCGGGGAGGTGGCTGAGGATCCGCGTCACCTCCTCGAAGAAGCCCATGTTGAGCATCTCGTCGGCCTCGTCGAGGCAGCAGGCCATGCAGCCGTCGAGGTCGAGGGTGCGGCGGCGGATGTGATCGTAGATGCGGCCCGGGGTGCCCACCACGAGCTCCGCGCCCTTCTGCAGCTTGTCGAGCTGGTCGCCCATCGAGGCGCCGCCGTAGATGGTGACGACCGACAGGTCGCGGTGCTTCGCGAGCGCGGTCATCTCCTCGGCCACCTGGATGGCGAGCTCGCGGGTGGGCGTCATCACGAGCACCGAGGGCTTGCGGCGGCCGTCGGGGATCCGCTCCAGCATCGGGATCGTGAAGGCGGCGGTCTTGCCGGTGCCGGTCTTCGACCGGACGATGACGTCCTTGCCGGCGCGGACCGGCTTGAAGGTCGCGGCCTGGACCGGGGTGGGCTTCGTGTAGCCGCGCTCGGCGATCGCGCGCCGGACCGGCTCCGAGATGCCCAGCTCGTCGAAGGACGCCGTGGCGATGTAGTCGGAAGGTGCCGCGGCCGCGACGTCCGAAGGCTCCGCGCGGCCTGCCGGCCCGAGGCCCTGCTCGGCCGCGGGCCCCTGCTGCTCGTTCTCCATGCTGTTCTCCATCACCACCGCGCACGTGGGCGCGGCGGACTGTGATGGCGCATGGCAGAGCTTCGCTCGATACCGCGTGAGCCTCGGTGTCCCCGTGGATTCCGGGGTTCCGGCACCGGGACCCGCGCCGTTCCGCGAGGCCCGCCATGCGCCGGTGTGGCATCCGCGCCGTTGCGCGCGGAGCCGGGTCTCTATATCACAGGAGACCCGTTCGGCCGCACGAACGGCCGCATCCCACCCCATGGCCGGATCGAAATCCCCCAAGGACATCGAGGCTTCCCAGGACACCGAGGCCGAGCCCGAGGTCGTGCCGGAGGCGGAGGAGGCCGACGACGCGCTCGCCCCGCTGCCGCCAGCCCCGGCCGCCCCGCCCGCCCGCAAGCGCGACGACGCGGGGCTCGTCCGGTACGACCCCCTGCGGGCGTACCTCGCGGAGGTCTCCCGGCACCCGGTGCTCACCCGCGAGGAGGAGCACGAGCTCGCGGTGCACTACCGCGAGACGGGCGACGTGGACGCGGCCTACAAGCTCGTCGCCTCCAACCTGCGCCTCGTGGTGAAGATCGCCCACGAGTACCGGCGGACCGCCTTCCAGCTCCTCGACCTCGTGCAGGAGGGCAACCTCGGCCTCATGCAGGCCGTGAAGAAGTACGACCCGTGGAAGGGCGTGAAGCTCTCCTCCTACGCCGCCTGGTGGATCCGCGCCTACATCATCCGCTTCATCATGGAGAACTGGCGCCTCGTGAAGCTCGGCACCACCCAGGCGCAGCGGAAGCTCTTCTTCAACCTCGCCAAGGAGCGCGAGAAGCTCCTCGCCCGCGGCATCGAGCCGACGCCGCGCCTCCTCGCGAAGAACCTCCAGGTCGAGGAGTCGGAGGTCGAGGAGATGTCGGCGCGTATGGCGAGCGACGACCTCTCGCTCGACGCCCCGCTCCGCGCCGACGACGGCGACTCCCGCCAGACCGGGATGGACCGCGTCCCCGCCCACGACGGCGCGCTCGCCGACGACCGGATGGGCGACGAGCAGCTCCGCCAGCTCTTCCGCGAGAAGCTCGCCGAGTTCGCGGGCACCATCACCGACGAGAAGGAGCGCTACATCTTCGAGCGCCGGCTGATGCCGCCCGACGGCGAGCCGCCGCTGACGCTCCAGGAGATCGGCGCGCACTTCAAGCTCACCCGCGAGCGGGCCCGGCAGATCGAGGCCAAGCTCACCGGGCGGCTGCGCGACTACGTGCGGGAGCAGATCCCGGACTTCGAGCTGCTCGGGCCGCCGGAGGATTAGCCTTCCCGGCTCAGGAGATCGAGCGGTCCGCCGGCCGGCGCGCGTCGAGCGCCGGCGGCGTCCTGCGCTCGAGCTGCAGCGCGGTGCCGGCGACGGCGAGCACGAGCGCGACCCCGAGCACCACCACCGGCCGGGAGGCGGCGGCCGCCGCGAGGGGGTACCGCTCGAGCAGCGCGAGGCCGCCCACCGCGAGCAGGAGCCCGCCGCCGACCGAGGCGAGCACGATCGAGACGCTCCGCGCGAAGGCCGCGGCGAGCAGCCCTCCCACCGCGGCCCCGGCGAGCGCGCCGGCCCACGGGCGCCCCGCGATGGGGACGCCGAGGCCGAGCATCGCGGCGGGGATCGCGGCGGCGACGAACGGGAAGAGCCGCGGGAGGGCGGCGGAGAGGAGCCCGCACATCGCGGCGCCGGCCAGCGCCGAGGTCGAGGCCGAGAACCCGAGGTGGAGCGCGAGCCCGCCCCGGAACGCGTACGCCCCGAGCGCGCCCGCGGCGGCCCCGCCCAGGCCGGCGAGGACCCGCTCGGCGCGCCCCGCGACGGTGAGCGCGACGACGCCCAGGAGGGCCACGCCGGCGGCCGCCGCCGCGCCGCTGCCCCGGACGAGCGCGGTCGCCGCGCCGAGCCCGGCGAGCAGATCCCGCGCGCGGGACCCGAGCGCGCCGACCATGGAGGGATCGTCGATCACGCGGTCACCGGGTCAGGAGCCAGCCGAAAATCAGGGCGGCCGCCAGGAGCGAGAGCGCGCCCAGCGCGAGCGCCGCGCGCTCCGGGGCGAGCGAGGCGAGCGCCCCGGCCGCGCGCGCGCGGGCGTCTTCGCCGGCCCCCGCGTCCGCCTGGAGCCGGGCCGCCTCCCGCCGGGCGCCGGCGTGGTCGCCCGCGGCGAGGAGCCCCTCGAGGCGGTCGACGCCGGCCGCCGCCTTCACCCGTTCCTTTCGAGCCATCCGGGGCCGGAATGTACCATCGAAGACGCCGTGCGGACGGGCCGGATCCGCCCTAACATGGTGCCTGTCGATGCCCGGAACCCCTCGCCCGCTCTCCCGCCGCGCCCTGCTGCGCGGGCTCGCGGGCACCGCGGGCACGCTCCTCCTCCCGTACCGCGCCCGCGCCCTCTCGGACGCGTCCCGGGTGGTCCTCGCGCAGGTCCAGCACGGCGGGTCCTGGAACCCGCGCCCGAGCGCCCTGCGCCGGCTGGGGTGGGAGCTCGGGCGCCGCACCTCGATCGAGTCGGCCACCGAGGTCGCGCAGGTCCGCCTCGACCGCCCGGGCCTCCACCGCACCCCCTGGCTGTACCTCGCGGGCGCGGGGCCCATGCCGGCGCTCACCGACGCCGAGCGGAACGGGCTGCGCCGGTTCCTGCAGTACGGCGGGTTCCTGCTCGTCGACTCCGCCGACGGCTCCGACGGCACCGGCTTCGACGCGTCCGTCCGCAGGGAGCTCGCGAAGGTGCTCCCCGCCTCGCCGCTCGCGCCCATCGCCCGCGAGCACGTGCTCTGGAAGAGCTTCTACCTGCTCGACCGGCAGGGGGGCCGGGTGCTCGTGAAGCCCTGGATGGAGGGGCAGCTGCTCGACGGGCGCGTCGCGGTCGCGTACTCGCAGAACGACCTCGGCGGCGCCTGGGCCCGCACCGAGCTCGGCGACTGGGAGTACCCGTGCACGCCGGGCGGCGAGGCGCAGCGCGAGACCGCCATCCGCACCGGCGTGAACCTCGCGATGTACGCGCTCTGCACCGACTACAAGGACGACGCGGTCCACCTCCCCTTCATCCTCAGGCGCCGGAGCTGAGGTGGAGGGGACGTACGACAGCTGGCGCCTCGCCGCGCAGAGCCCGCTGCCGACCTGGGCGATCGCGCTCGTCGTCGCCGCCGCCCTCGCCTCCGTCCTCCTCGCCTGGCGCGGCCTGCGCGGCGAGCCCCGCCGCGCCCGGAAGGCCGCGCTCGTGGCGCTGCGGGCCGTCGCCGCCGCGGTGGCGGTGTTCCTCGCGCTCGAGCCCGCGGTCGAGCTGCTCCAGACCGCCCGGGTGCGCAACCGCCTCGCCGTCCTCCTCGACGCCTCCCGCTCGATGAACTTCCCGGTGGAGCCCGGCGGGCCGAGCCGCGCCGAGGCCGCCGCCGAGGCCCTCGCGAGGGGCCGGGCCGCGCTCGGCCGGCTCGCCGATCGGGTGGACGTCGAGTGGTCGACGTTCGGGCAGGAGCTGTCGCCGCTCGACCCGGCCGAGCTCGCGAAGGGCCCGCTCGCGTCGAAGGCCGGCCGGACCGACCTCGTGGGCGCGCTCGAGGCCGCCGCGGCCGGGAGCGGCTCGTCCCGCAAGCTCGCCGGCGTGCTCGTCGTCTCCGACGGCGCCGACAACGCCGAGCTCGCCGAGGGCCTCTCCCCCGCCGCGAAGGCCCGCATCGAGGCGCTCGGCGTGCCGGTGAACACCGCGTCCACCGGGCGGAGCGCGCCCCGCGACCTCGCGGTCGAGCGGGTCGCGGTGGACGACTTCGCCTTCGTGCGGAACTCGCTCACCGCCGAGGTGACGCTGCGGGCCCGCGGGTTCGGGAGCGAGGACGTGAAGCTCGTGCTGCGGCGCGAGGGCGCGGTGGTCTCGACCGCGAACGTGAAGCTCGAGCCCGGCCGTGACCGCTACACCGTGCCGATCCCCTTCGCGCCCGACCAGACCGGCACCTTCGTGTTCACGGTGGCCGCCCCGGTCTTCCCCGGGGAGGCGGTCGTCGAGAACAACCAGCGCTCGTTCGTGCTGCGGGTGATCCGGGACCGGGTGCGGGTGCTCCTCGTCGCCGGCCGGCCGAGCTGGGACGTGCGCTTCCTGCGCTCGGTGCTGAAGCAGGATCCGAACGTCGACCTCGTGTCGTTCTACATCCTGCGCTCCACCTCGGACGACCCTGGCCCGCAGCAGGACCTGTCGCTCATCCCGTTCCCGGTGCAGGAGATCTTCGGCGAGCAGCTCCGCACGTTCGACGCGATCATCTTCGCGAACTTCGCCTACGCGCCGTACCGCTCGATGGGCATCGAGCGCTACCTGCCCGGCATCCGGGACTACGTGAAGGGGGGCGGCGCGCTCGCGATGGTGGGCGGCGAGCTCTCGTTCGCCGACGGGCAGTACGGCGACACCCCGCTCGCCGAGGTGCTGCCGGTCGAGCTCGTCAACGGGCTCCCGATGCGCGAGGGCGAGGCGCGCCCGCGGCTCACGCCGGAGGGGCGCCGTCACCCGCTCGTGCGGCTCGCGGCGAGCGAGGGCCAGAACGAGGCGCTCTGGGCGGCGCTCCCGCCCATCACCGCGGTGAACCTCACCCGCCCCCTCGCGGCGAGCGCCGGCGCCTCCGTGCTGCTCGAGGCCCCCGAGGCGCTCGTCGGCGGCCGGCCCGCGCCGGTGGTCGCGATCCGCGAGGTGGGCCAGGGGCGCTCGCTCGCGGTCGCGACCGACGCCTCCTGGCGCTGGGGGTTCCAGGCCGCCGAGCTCGGCCAGGGCAACCGGGCCTACCTGCGCTTCTGGAACGCGGCCCTGCGCTGGCTCGTGCGCGACCCCGGCCTCTCGCCGCTGCAGGTCGAGCCCGACGCGCCCGCGGTCGAGCCCGGCGCGCCGGTCGGCCTCACGGTCGCCGTGCGGGGCCCCGACTTCGGGCCGCGCGCCGGGAAGCGCGTGACCGCCGAGCTCGTGTCCGAGGACGGCAAGTCCGTCGCCCGCGGCGAGGCGGTGGCGGGCGACGACGGCAACGCGCGGATCGAGCTGCAGCCGCCCGGGCCGGGGGCCTACAAGGTCAACGCCCGGAGCGAGGACGGGCAGGAGGTCGCGACCGCCGCGGTGGCCGTGCGCGGGGCGGGCCCCGAGGACGCCGACGCGGCGCCGCGGCCGGAGCTCCTCTCGGCGATCGCGGCGGCCACCGGCGGGAACGCCGCGGCGCTGCCCGGCGACCTGCCCGACCTCAGGCTCGCCGACCCCGAGGTGGTCGAGATCGGCCGCCGCAGGAGCGTGCCGATCTGGGACCGCGGCGGCTGGCTCGCGCTGCTCGCGGGGCTCCTGACCGCCGAGTGGCTGCTCCGGCGGCGCTGGGGGTACGCGTAGCGGCAGCCGGGAACTGGACCCCGATCCCCATCGTGGTATCGACGGGTATCGAGGGGATTCCCGGGTGAAGACGGCGGGATACACAGGGCGGGCCGCGTGAGCCATCACGACGAGGAGCTTCGCGCCCTCGAGCGCCGGCTCTCGCTCCTCGAGGAGGAGAACTCGAGCCTGACCGAGGGGCACGAGGACGCCCTCCTGCTCGGCCTCGTCGCGGAGCAGATCCACGCGCTCAAGGAGCGCGGCCCGATCCTGCGCGCCGGACTCGAGCGCATCTCGATGCTGAAGGACATCCCGCTCTGCGCGTGCCTCTCGCTGGGCGGCACGGAAGCGACGATCCTCGAGCACTTCACGAGCTTCTCCGACGCGCCGCCCATGCGCCCGTCGCTCACCCTCTCCGGCCGGCTGCCGGAACACCTCGCCGTCGCGAGCCGGCTCCTCGAGGGCCCCGCCTGCGCCGACTCCGGCCTGGGCGCCGCGTTCCGCTTCGCGCCGGCGGCGGTGCTGCTCATCCCGTTCCGCTCGCGCGCCGTGCCGGAGGGCGCGTTCCTCTTCGCCGACGACCGCGGCGCCGCCCGCCTGCGCCGCTCGGAGATCTTCCTCCACCGCCTCGTCGAGCTCGTGGTCGCGCGGCTCGACAACTGCACGCTCCTCGAGGAGCTCGGGCTCCTCGCCGACGAGCTCGACCGCAAGGTCCGCGAGCGCACCCGCGAGCTCGCCCAGCGCAACCTCGCGCTCGAGCGCGCCATCGAGGAGCACCGCGAGACCGAGGTGGCCCTGCGCGAGAGCGAGGAGCGGTTCCGCCTCGCCTTCATGACGAGCCCCGACGCGGTGAACGTCACCCGCCTCGCCGACGGCGTCTACGTCGCCGTGAACGACGGCTTCACCCGCCTCACCGGCTGGACCGCCGACGACGTGGTGGGCCACCCCGCGGTGGAGCTCGGGGTCTGGGTCGACCCGACCGATCGCGACCGGCTCGTGAACGGCCTCAGGGCCGCGGGGCGGGTGGAGAACCTCGAGGCGCAGTTCCGCGGCAAGGACGGCCGCATCGTCACCGGCCTCATGTCCGCCGCGCTCATCCAGCTCGCCGGCGAGGCCTGCGTCCTCTCCATCACCCGCGACATCGGCGCCATCAAGCAGGCGCAGGCGGAGCGCGACCGCCTCGCGGCGCAGCTGCGCCAGGCCCAGAAGATGGAGGCCATCGGGCGGCTCGCCGGCGGCGTCGCGCACGACTTCAACAACCTCCTCACCGTCATCCTCACCTGCTCCTCCGAGCTCAAGGCGGCCGCCGCGCGCGGCCTGGCCCCGAACGTCGAGGACGTCGAGGCGATCCACGCGGCCGGCGAGCGCGCCCGCGACCTCACCCGCCAGCTCCTCGCCTTCGCCCGCAAGCAGGTCATCGCGCCCGTGGCGCTCGACCTCGGCGAGGTGGTGAAGAAGGCCGAGAAGCTCCTCCGCCGCGTCCTCGGCGAGGACGTGGAGCTCTCGGTCTCGACCGTGCCCGGCGTGTGGCCCGTGCACGCCGACCCCGGCCAGCTCGAGCAGGTGCTGATGAACCTCGCCGTGAACGCGCGCGACGCGATGCCCGGCGGCGGCCGGCTCGCCATCGCGGTGCGCAACGTGGAGGCCCACGAGGCCGACGCGCGGCAGCGCCACGGCGCCTGGGTGGCGCTCGCGGTGCGCGACACCGGCACCGGCATGGCGCCGGAGGTGAAGGAGCACCTCTTCGAGCCGTTCTTCACGACGAAGGGCCCGGGCGCCGGCACCGGCCTCGGGCTCGCCACCGTGTACGGCATCGTCGACCAGGCGGGCGGCCACATCTCCGTCGACTCCACGCCCGGCCGCGGCACCACCTTCGAGATTCGGTTCCCGCGGACCGGCAGCCCCACGCCGGCGCCGGTGGCCGAGAACCCCCTCGCGAACCCGCGCCGCGGCACCGAGACCGTGCTCGTGGTCGAGGACGACGCGCTCGTCCGGAGCCTCACCGTCCGCGTGCTCCGCGGGGCCGGTTACCAGGTGCTCGTCGCGAGCCAGGGCCAGGAGGCCATCGAGCTCGCGCGGGGCGGCCGGCTCGACCTCGTCGTCACCGACGTGGTGCTGCCCGGGGTCGGCGGCCGCGACGTCGCCCAGGCGCTGCGCTCGGCGCGCCCCGGGCTGCCGGTGCTGTACGTGTCGGGCTACACCGCCGACGCGATCGCGACGCGCGGGGTGCTCGCGCCCGGCGTCGAGTTCCTCGCGAAGCCGTTCACCGCGCGCGCGCTGCTCGAGCGCGTGCGGGCGATCCTGGACGCGGCGGCGCGCGGCTGAGTCGCTGGCCGAGCTTGCTGTCTGAGCTGCTGGCCCGGCCGCTGACGCCGCGGGGCGGTCACTTCGCCCGGACCTGGTACTCGTAGGTCCCGCCCGACAGCATCTCGAAGTCCTCCCCCACCTGCGCCCCGCGGAACTGCACCTCCACGCGGTGGTTGCCGGCCGGGATGGTCTTCTTCAAGGACCCGGTGCCGAGGGGCTTGCCGTCGAGGAGCACGCTCGCGCCGTCCGGCGCGGTGACGGTGAGCAGCCCGCCGAGGACGTGCTCGCGGTCGGAGCTTCCCGGAGACGGGGCGGGGGCCGGCGCAGGCGCCGCCGCACGGCGGGCGGGCGGGGAGGCCGGGCGCTTCGCGGCCGCGGGCACCGCCTTCGGCGCCGGGGGCGGCTCGGGCGCAGGCGCGGGGCGCGCGGGGGTGGACGGCGCCGCGGGGGCAGCGGCCGAGACCGACGCGGACCGGGGCGGAGGCGGCGGGGACCCCGCGCGCGAGAACGCGAAGCCACCCAGGAACCCCACGAGCGCGAAGGCGGCCGCCACGAGCGCGAGGAAGCGCCCCCGGCTCGCGGCGGGGGCGGCCGGCGCGGGGAACGCGCGCGCGGCGTCGGGCGGGGTGGCGGCGGGCGACGGGGCCGGCACCGCGACCGGCGTCGGCTCCACGGCCATCGCGAGGATGTCCTCGTCGGTGACGGCGCGGAGCATGGGGACGGTCTTCGCCCGGAGCGACGCCGTGTCGATGATCTGGTCGACCGCGATCTCCTCCGCGGGCAGCTCGTCGTCCTGCTCGTGGTCGTCGTGCGGGATCGGCGCGGGCGTCGGCCGGTCCGCCTCCTTCTGCTTGCCGCGCGAGCCGGCCGCGGCGCCGCCGAAGCGCGCCTCCGGCCCGAGCGCGTCCTCGAGGAGCTGCGCGCGCTCGGCGCGGATGCCCTGCGCGTGCGGGAGGACCTGGTCGACCCACGCGGCGACCGCGTCACGTCCGGCGAGGCCGGGCTTCATGGCGGCGGCGACGGCCTCGCCGAGCGCGGCCGGCCCGAGCACCGCGGACGCGGCGCTGCGGTAGCGGCTCACCACCGAGGCGACCCCGGGCGGCACGCCGGGCGCGTCGAAGCGCTCGCCGACGGGCTCGCCGGAGAGGCACTCGCCGAGCACCGCCGCCGCGCCCCGGACGTCCTCGACGGCGCTGCCCCCGCCGCCCGTCCCGAGGCCGCAGAGGAGCGCCTCGCCCCCGTCGGCGATCCAGACGTGCTCCGCGCCCACGTGTCCGTGCACGAGCGGCCGGCCGTCGCCGGTCTGGAACGCGTGGATCTTCCCGAGCGCCGCGCACACGTCGGCGGCGATGCGCCCGGCGACCGGAGCGGGCAACCGGCCGCCCGCCGCGAGGAGCTCGCGGAGCGTGACGCCGGCGCGGTAGGCCTCGACGAGCGCGGTGCCGTCGCCGACCGTCTCGAGCCCGAGCGAGGGCAGCACGTGGGCGTGGCGCAGGCGGGCCGCGGCCTCGGCGTCGCGCACGAGCGCGTCGAGCTTCGCGGGGTCGTCGGACACCGACGCCGGGGCCTGCGAGACGACGACCGCGCGCGGGACCGCGCCGCGCTCGATGGCGAGGTAGCGGGTGTAGGGGCCAGCGTCGGGGAGCTTCGCGAGGAGTGCGTACCGATCCGCCGTGGTCACGGGCCGGATGGTACACGGGTGGGGCGTCCGAACGCACCCCCGCCGTTTCCCCTACTCTTTCGGGGCCTTCGGCTTCTCGGCCAGCAGGGCGTCCAGCCGGGCTCGGATGCGGTCCGGGAGGCGCGGGCCCGCGGCGGAGCGGAGGTGGCTCCTCAGGGCGCCCACCGTGGCCCGGAACTGGCCGCCGAACTTCGTGCAGCCGTCGCACGCCGAGAGGTGGGCCTCGACCTTGCCGAGGTCGACCGGGGACAGTTCGCCGTCGAGGTAGTCGGAGAGGAGCGCGAGGACCTCCTCGCAGGTCAGGCCGGCGTTCGTGGCGCTCACGGGACCACCTCCTCGACCGGGTGGCCCAGCACGGCCTCCACCCTCTGCTTCAGCTCGAGCCGGGCGCGGTGCAGCCGGCTCTTCATGGCGGCGAGCTCGAGGCCGAGCGCCTCCGCGGTCTCCTCGCCCGAGAGCCCCTCGACGTCGCGCAGCACGAGCACCTCCCGCGCCTCGGGCGCCATCGCGGCGAGCGCGGCGTCGATGGCCCGCCCGACCTCGCGCGCCGCCGTGCGCTCCTCCGGGCCGGTCTCCGGCGCGGGCACGAGCGCGGCCTCCTCGACGGAGGCCGGGTGGCTGGGCTGGCCGGCGCGCAGGCGGTGCCGGCGGTGGCAGGCGTTCACGACGACCTGCAGGAGCCAGGTGCGGACCGCGCTCTGCCCCCGGAAGGTGCCGGCCGCCCGCCACGCGGCGAGGAGCGCGTCCTGCACGGCGTCGTCGGCCTCGCGCCCCGCCCCGCAGGTCCGGACGGCGAGGCGGTACATGGCGTCGCCGTGGCGGTCCACGAGCGTCTCGAACGCGGCGCGGTCGCCCTCGGCGGAGCGCGCGAGCAGGGCTGCGTCGGGGGTCGGCTCTGGCACCAGGAGGCCTCCTCCGTCGAGCAGTAACCGGGACGACCCCGGGAGGGCAACCTCGAGCAGCATCCCCAGACCTCTCTTCGTCCCTGCTTCGTCCCTGCCTCGTCCCTGCCTCGTCCCCGTCCCTTCCGCTTCCCTGGGCCTTGGAGTCCGGTCCGGGACGGGAGGATTCGCGGTATGGTGCGCCCCGTGCCGACCAGAGCGCCGCGCATCCGGGCCGTCGTCACGGACCTCGACAACACGCTGTACCCGTGGGTCGACTACATCGTCCCCTGCCTCGAGGCCATGGTCGCCTCGCTCGAGGCGACGACCGGGCTCCCGCGCGTCCGCATCGTCCAGTCGCTGAAGGCGGTGTACGCCCGCTACGAGTCGAACGAGTACCCGTTCGCCATCCAGGAGTCGGAGCTCTTCAAGCCGTACGAGGCCGACTTCGACTCCTTCCGCGCGCTCGTGCTCGACCCGGCCCGGAAGGCGTTCGCCGCCGCCCGGGAGCGCTACCTGCGCCCCTACCCCGGCGTCCGCGAGACGCTCGACGAGCTCCGCCGGCGAGGCGTCGCCGTCATCGGCCTCAGCGACGCGCCGCGGAACGCCGCGGAGCTGCGCCTCAAGCACCTGAAGCTCGACGGCCACTTCGACGCGCTCTACACGCTGCCCGGCTACCCCCTGCCCGAGAACGTCGACCCGGAGATCCGCCGGCGGCAGGAGGCGGGGCACTACCGGTCGAAGACGCCGGTCGTCGAGCTGCCCCACGAGGCCGAGAAGCCGAACCCCGCGGGGCTCCGGCGCATCCTCGAGGACTTCTCCTTCGCGCCGCGCGACGTGGTCTACGTCGGCGACAACGTGAAGAAGGACATGCCCGCCGCGAAGGCGTGCGGCGTCGCCGGGATCTGGGCCGAGTACGGGACCTACGTCTCGTGGGAGTACCGCGACCGGCTCGCCATCATCTCGGCCGCGTCGGTGACGAAGCGCCACGTGGCCGAGGAGACGCCCGCGCGCTGGCCGGTCGCGATCTCGTCGTTCGTGCAGGTGCTGGAGCTCGTGGGTGCGGTCGGCGCGGCCCCGCGGAGCGCTCGGGGCCAGCGCAGCCCCCGCGCCACGCACGGTCCAGGGAGGAAGCAGCGGTGAAGGTGCTCGCGCGGTACGAGGATCTGGAGGGGCGGCGCACGATCGTGACCGGCGCGTCGTCGGGCATCGGGCTCGCGACGGCGGAGGCGCTCCTCGAGCAGGGCGGCCAGGTGGCGGTGCACTACCGCTCCAACCGGGCCGCCGCCGAGGCGCTCGCCGGGCGGTACCCCGGGCGCGCGTTCGCCATCGGCGCGGAGCTCGGCGAGGAGTCGGGCTGCGTGGCGCTCGTCCGCGAGGCCGCGCGCCGGATGGGCGGCGTCGACGGCCTCGTCCACTCGGCGGCGATCTCGGAACCCCGGCGCGGCGGACAGGATCCAGGCCGCGCAGCTCGAGGAGATCTTCAGGGTCAACACGTTCAGCGCGTTCTACCTGGTGCGGGAGCTCTTCCCGTTCCTGGGCCAGCAGCGGCGCGGCAGCGTGATCTTCATCGGCTCGACCGCCGGCCAGCGCGGCGAGGCCGCCCACGGGCACTACGCGGCGACGAAGGGCGCGCTGCAGTCGCTCGCGATGAGCCTCGCCGTGGAGCTCGCGCCGAGGACGCGCGTGAACATGGTCTCGCCGGGATGGGTGCGCACACCGATGGCCGAGGCGGAGCTGAAGGAGATCGGCGCCGACATCGCCGGCGCGCTCCCGAACCAGCGCGTCGCCGAGGTGGACGACGTGGTGCACGCGGTGCTGTACCTCGCCAGCGAGGCCTCCGGGCACCTCGTGGGAGAGGACCTCGGCGTCTCCGGCGGCGCGCTGCTCGTCGTGCCGCGGGGACAGATCGTGGCGAAGCCGAACCCCGGGCACTAGGACCGACCCCATGCGCTTCAAGCACCACGTCTTCGTCTGCGGCAACGTCCGCGCGCCCGACGACCCGAAGGGCTGCTGCGGCCAGGCCGGCCAGGACATCCAGAAGGCGCTCAAGGCCGAGGTCGCGAAGCGCGGCCTCCGGAAGGCCGTGCGCGCCAACAACTCGGGCTGCCTCGACGCGTGCTCGTTCGGCCCCTCGATCGTCGTCTACCCCGAGGGCGTCTGGTACGGCGGCGTGAAGCTCGAGGACGTCCCGGAGATCGTCGAGAGCCACCTCCTGAACGGCGTGCCCGTCGAGCGGCTCCGGATGAGGAAGCTCGAGGAGCCTCAGGCCGCGGTGGCGGCGCGGGAGAAGGATTTGAAGGGGTAGGCGCGCGCGACGCCCGACGCCCGCCGTGCGGGCTCGACGGGCCCGCCGGGCCTCGCTCGCCCCCCCATCGCCTCCACGTTCAGACCCGCTCGCTGCGCCTCCTCCCGAACTGGCCGTCCTTCCAGACGACGCCGTTCACGCGGAACTCGACGGCGTCTGGGAAGATGCCCGTGATGGTGGCGAAGCCCTCGTGGACCACGACGAGGTGGTGGTAGGCGCAGAGCGGCATCCGGTTCCAGTCGTCCTCGGAGCCGCCGCGGCTGCGAAACTCGATGTGGTGGCCCTGGCAGCTCCGGCGGCTGCAGCCCGGGAACTGGCAGCGCCGGTACTTCGCCCGCTGCTTCTGGGAGACGGTCTTCGGCTTCGTGCGCTCGTTGCACCAGGCCTGGATGAAGTGGCGGGCGAGCTCGCCGAGGAAGGGTCCGTCGAGGCGCGGCTCGGCGGGCGGCTCGGCGGGCGGCTTCGGCGTTCCCTTGTCCTTCCCGTGCTTTCCGTCGTGCTCGCACCCATCCACGCAGGGGGCTGATTCCTCTGTGGGGCGCTCCTCCGGCACCCGCCTCATCAGCGACACCTGGAACGCCTGCTCGAGCAGCACCGCGACGCTCCGCGGCACCCGGGCCTCGAAGAACTTCAGCGCAGACATCTGCGCGTCGGCCTTCGCCTGGATCGCCTCCCGGAGCTCGATGACCGTGAGCTTCTCCGCCCGCTGGGCCATCTTGAGGAGGTCGACCTGAGGGACCTCCTTCAGGAGGAGGAGCTTCGAGTAGGTGAGCCCCATCTCCTTCGCCACCCGGAGCTCCGGCTTCTCCCAGAGGTGCTTCTCGAGCGCGGCGCGGGTCTCGATGGTGCGGGCCGGGACGCCGAGGCGCTCGGTCGCGTAGTGCCGGAAGTCCACGAACCCCGCCTCGCGGTGGGTGTGCGTGCCCTTCACGACGGCCGAGCACCAGCCCATGAAGTCGTCCCAGGCCTTGAGCTCGGAGGCGATGCCGAGGCCCGTCGCCATGAGCTCGTCGTCCGTGGCGAGGGCGTTCGGATCCACGTCGAGGGCCGCGACGGCGTGGACCGGGTCGAGGACCTCCCAGTGGGAGGTCTCGTCCTCGAGCTTCGCCTCCGCGGCGTCGCGCTTCGTCTGGACGTCGAGCGGGTGGAGCCGCCGCTCCACCGCCCGCTCCGCCTCGGCGGCGACCGACTCGTCTCCCGGGTGCTCCGACAGGTACTCCTGCGCGAGCGCCTCGAGCTGCACGTGCCGGTGCGAGCTCTCGACGAGCTCGCCGGCGAGGGCCATGGCGCTGCGGAGATCCGCGTGGTCCTCGTCGGAGATCGGCACGCGCAGCCGGACCCACGGCTCCTCGTCCGCCTCCGCCTGCTCTGCGGCCGCATCCGGCCCCGGCAGCGCCTTCCGCTCCTTCAGGGCCTCCTTCACGAGCTGCTTCAGCTTCCGGACCGGCTGGACCTTCGCCTCCTCCACCCAGCGCTCCTCGTCGTCGCCGACCGCGACCGGCAGGACCGCGAGCGCCGCCGACGGGGTCACGAGCCCCTCGTACGCCGCGGCCCTCAGCAGAGGCCGCTCCCGAAGCGCCTTCGCGAGCTGCGCCGCCACCTGCGCCGCACGCCGGCGGACGCCGAAGAGGTTCTCGGTGAGGTCACCGAGGTTGGAGAACCCCTGCCGGGCGAGGCGGTCACCCTCCGTGAATGTGGCGAAGATCGCGCCGAGGCTGAGCTCGAGCGCGCTGCGCATGCAGGCGGCCTGCGCGAGCGCGCGCTCGAACTTCTCCGGGCCGCCCTCGCCGCGGAGGACCAGCTCTCGAAGCTCGAGCATCGTGAAAGACGGGTACTCCCAGCGCGGCGCGTGCAGGTCCCAGCGCTCGCGGAGCGGATCCCCGCGGGCGGCCTCGTTCGCGGCGGCGTCGTTCGCGGCGGGTTCGTTCCCGGCGGCCTCGCTCCTGGGGACCTCGTCCGCGGCCCTGCCGCTCGCGGCCGCATCCGTCGGCTCGGCACCCGGAGTGAATTCCGGGAGCGCCGCCGCGACGAGCTCGCTGGCCGTGCACGCGTCCATGCCCGCGATCCTGCCACCCCGGTCTGACAGTGAGATCGCACGATCCAGCTGGGGCTCAGGGCTGATCCGATGGTCGGCCCCGTCCGATCCGCGGACCTACCGGACGAACGGCGGACCTCCGGGGCCCGAGAGCCGACCCCAGGGCCCGACGGCCGGCCTCGAAATGGTGGCCGGGGCTCCGCGGTGCTCAAAGCTCGTCGAACCCCGTGGCGACGTGCGCAGACGTCTGCGCCGGAGGCCCTGACGGCAGCCCCCGACCGTAGAACGCCCCGCCGCGCAGACGTCTGCGCTGGGCAGCTCACCCCGTGGCGCCAGCGCTCACCGCGCACTACGACTGCCCCATGCCCCCTCCTGCCCGCCCGCCCGGGAAGGCCCGCCCGCTCCTTGGCCCGACCTGTGCGCCCGAGCTCGCCTCGATCGGGCTCGAGACGGTCGAGGACCTGCGGGAGCTCGGCTGGGAGGAGGCGTGCATCCGCTGGGCGGAGGCCTACCCGCTCCGGCTGAACGTGAACGCCTTCTACGGGGTGATCGCCGCCGTCGAGGGCATCGACTGGCGGGAGCTCGACGAGGGCTGGCGCCGTCGGGCCCGGGCGCTCCGCGACCGGCTCGCGCGCGGCGGATGAGGACGCTGGGGGCGGGGGCGCCGAACACCCCGTGAACCCGCTGCCGGGGTGGGGCCCCGCGGAGCTCCGCTCCGTGGGGCGGGGTGCGCCGAGCACCCCGTGAACCCGCTGCCGGGGTGGGGCCCCGCGGAGCTCCGCTCCGTGGGGCGGGGTGCGCCGAGCACCCCGTGAAGCTCAGTTCGCGAGCGGCCGGTTCGACCGCAGGCGCAGCAGCATCGCCCGCACCTCGGCGGCCTCCGGCGACCGCGGCGCCTTCCCGAGGTACTCCTCGAGGTCGGCGGTGGCCGCCTCGACGCCGCCGAGCTTCGCCGCGGCGAGCCCGCGGTCCCGGAGCGCCTCGAGCTGCCCCGGCGCGAGCATGAGGAGCCGGTCGGCCACCCACCAGACGCCCACGGGCTCCTTCCGCTCGGTGTAGATGCGCCTGAGGTTGTGCAGCATCCGGGAGAGGATCTGCCGGGGCGTGACGCCCTCGAGGTGCCGCCGGTCGAGATCCTGGCCCGAGCGGGCGTGGTGCCGGGCCGCGCACTCGTCGGCCGAGAGCATCTCGCCGCCGTGGTAGGCATCGACGAAGACCTCCGGGCCGCCCTTCGACGCGTACTTCACGAGGAAGTGACCGGGGAAACCGACCCCCTGCAGGCGCAGCCCCGCCCGCCGGGCGACCTCGATCCAGACGACCGAGAGCGAGATGGGGATGCCGAGGCGGCGGTCGAGCACCTGGTTCAGGAAGGAGTTCCGGGGGTCGTAGTAGTCGACGTCGTTCCCGCGGAAGCCCTCCTCCGCGTGCAGCACCTCCCGGAGGACGCGCAGGGTCGAGGCCGCGCCGGAGGGTGCGCGCTCGCGCACGCGCTCGGCGAGGCTGTCGAGCCGGGTGAGGTAGACCTCCGGCTCGAGCGCCGGGTCGTCCTCCGCCGCGATGGCGAGCGCCGCCTCGTCCAGCGGGACGGGGTCGCGGTCGAGGAGCGCCGCGAAACGGGCGCGGGCGTTGGAGTCTTCTGCCATCGGTACCCGGAGTATACGGCGGCACCGCCGCACCGCCCGCCTTCGCGGGAACCCCCTTGACGGTACAGGGACCCTCCTCTAGATTCGCCGCCCTGCCATTCCCCAGTAGCTCAGTTGGCAGAGCAGGTGACTGTTAATCACCGGGTCGCATGTTCGAGTCATGCCTGGGGAGCCAGTTCCTGAGAGGGGTTCCGTGACCTAGCGGAACCCCTCTCTTTTTGCCCTCGGTCCGCCCCTCCCCGTTCCCCAGCCATTCGCCGGCCCGAGTAGAGGGACGGGGCCAGAAGCCCTCCGTCGGCGTGCTCCTCCCTCCCGGAGAGCCCGCACTTCTACGAGTTGCGAGCGGACGGTTCACGCCCGAAGAGGCGGCCGCGAACGATCATCACGCCCGTCGCGACGTAGCCGACGATCCGCAACGCGGTCCTGAACGTCAGCGCTCCCCGCGTGAATCCATCCACGGCTCCGAAGATCGCGATCAAGAGGAACAGGAGCCCGATCGTCACGCGGACGGCCGGATGCACGTAGGCGCCATCAGCGCGTGGGCGGCCGAGGAGGACTCGAACGCCCGTCTCCAGCATGACGAGTCCGGGCCCGAGTCCGAGCACGATCGCGACGACCGGCTGGAACTTGTCGGACCACCCGGCGAACAGCAAGGCGAGCCCGAACAGGGTGAAGAGCCCGCCGAAGCCTCCGAGGAGCAACCCGCCGACGATCGAGGCGAACCGGGATGAGGGCTCCATGGTGGTCATCCGTCACTCCGTACGGGAAGGCGGGGTGGAACCCTGGGCTTGCTCCGGTCTCGTGGACACCACGGGTGTGGAGTTTACGGGGTTGTGCAGCCCGTGAGCGCGGCGACTGATACAGACCCGCCGGTGGCAGCTGGTACCTCTTCCTCTGGATCACCTGGCCCGGCCACCGCGCCCGCTTCACGAGCGGGTCCGCGCGCAGGAGCACGATCGCCCGCCCTGCCGCCGTCTCCCCCCTCCAACCGGGAGGCCCCTCCCCTTGCATCACCCCGGCGCTCGCTCTATAGTGAACCACATGGTTCAGTATCACTCCACCCTCGACGCGTCGTTCGGCGCGCTCTCGGACGCGACCCGGCGCGGCGTCCTCGAGGAGCTCACGCGGGCCGACGCGTCGATCACGGATTTCGCCGAGAAGTTCCGCATGACGCTCACGGGCATGAAGAAGCACGTGAGCATCCTGGAGGAGGTCGGGCTCGTCACGACGGAGAAGGTCGGGCGCGTGCGCACCTGCCGGCTCGGCGCACGCACCTTCGAAGAGGAAGCAAGGTGGCTCGAGAACTACCGCCGCCTGTGGGCCGCACGTTTCGATCGGCTGGAAGACGTCGTCGAGGAACTCAAGCGAAAGGAAAAGAGCCATGGGCGCGACAAGGGCAAGTGAATCGCCGAAGCACCAGACCACGGTGGAGCGGAAGTCCGAACGCGAGCGCGTCGTGACGCGCACGTTCGACGCACCCGCGCGCCTCGTGTTCGACGCATGGACGAAGCCCGAGCTGATGAAGCGCTGGTGGGTGCCGAGGTCGATCCCCATGTCGCTCGTGTCCTGCGAGATGGACGTCCGCACGGGGGGCACCTACAAGCTCACGTTCAAGATGGAGCCGCACCCGCCGATGGACTTCTTCGGCCGGTACGTCGAGGTGGTCCCGAACCGGCGCCTCGTCTGGACCAACGAGGAGTCGGGCGCGGACGCGTCGACCACCACGGTCACCTTCGAGGAGAAGGACGGGATGACGACGGTGGTCGTGAGCGAGCTCTATCCTTCGAAGGAGGCGCTCGAGGCCGACGGGGCCCACGAGGCTGCGAAGGAGGTCCACGCGCAGCTCGACGCGCTCCTCGCCGCCCTGCGGGCGGACGGGGTGGCCTGACGAAGGGCCCGCTCCGCCGCCGGCTCACCGCCCCGCGTCGTAGTGCTGCCGGTAGCAGTCCGGGCACAGCGCGTGGCTGAAGGCCGCGTCCGTCCGCTCCTCGATGTACTGCTCGAGCCGGCTCCAGTAGCCCGTGTCGTTCCGGATCTTGTGGCAGTGCATGCAGATCGGCAGGAGGCCCTTGAGCGTCTTCACCTGCTCGAGGGCCCCGCGGAGCTCACCGACGAGCTTCTCGTTCGCGCCGTTCACCTCGCGCAGGGCGAGCTCCGCCTCGCGGCGCTGCAGGAGCTCGTCCCAGCGCTGGCGGCGGGTGCGGTGGAAGAGGAGCGAGGTCCACGCGCCCATCGCGTTCGCGAGGATGAACTCGATGACGAGGCGCGAGACCTCCACGGCGGTCCAGGCGTGCGGGCGGAGGAGCACCGTGGCGAGCGCGCCGGCGGTCACGACGAGCCCGGAGAGGGCCTGCAGGCGCCAGGGCAGCGGGAGGAGCACCCAGGACGAGAGGATCCCCACCACGTTCGTCGCGAAGGCGGGCGAGATCGTGCCGGGGCGGGTCGAGGTCACGTAGAGCCCGCCCAGCACGACCACCACCACGGAGAGGAACGCGCTCGCGTCCCGGCGGACGGGCCCTCGGTCCAGGCGCCCGACGACGACCGGCGCGACGAGCGCCGCGAGCATCACGGCGCGGACCGCGAGGAGCGCGTGGAGCTGCGCCCCCTCGAAGAGCAGGAAGTCGTTCCGTGCGTACAGCACGAGCACGAGGAACCAGGTCCCCTGGACGGCGGCGAGGAGGCGGGTCTCCTCCGCGTGCGCCTCCTCCCGGAACCGCCGCTCCACCGCGGGGTCGAGGAAGCGGCTCTGGAACCGGGTCAGCAGCACGGCCGCGAGTATCGGTCCAGGGGTCGGGGGGAGGTAGTCCGGCGATCCCCTAAAGCGGCGTGCGAACCCGGCCGCCGGCATGTCATCCTCACGCCTCGAATGCCCACGCCCACGAGACCCCGCGTCTTCGCGATGTCCTTCGGCAGCGTCTACCCGCTCTACGTCGCGAAGGTCGAGAAGAAGGGCCGCACGAAGGCCGAGCTCGACGCGGTCATCGCCTGGCTCACCGGCTACGAGGGCAAGGCGCTCCAGCGGGTCGTCGCGTCGGGCGCCGACCTCGAGACCTTTTTCGCGAAGGCGCCGAGGCTGAACCCGAAGGCGAAGCTCATCACGGGCGTGGTGTGCGGGGTGCGGGTGGAGGACGTCGAGGACCCGCTGATGCAGAAGATCCGCTGGCTCGACAAGCTCGTGGACGAGCTCGCGAAGGGGAAGAAGCTCGAGAGCGTCCTGCGCGCATAGTCCCCACCGG
Organism: Anaeromyxobacteraceae bacterium; assembly: GCA_047602405.1. GTDB lineage: Bacteria > Myxococcota > Myxococcia > Myxococcales > Anaeromyxobacteraceae > Anaeromyxobacter. The sequence continues at coordinate 1,171,035 of JASGHJ010000002.1, read as the reverse complement.
CAGGGGCGCCCGGCGCTCGCACGACGCATCCTTCCCGGATGACCGATCGCGACGCGAAGCCCCGGTACCTCAACCCGGACGGGATGCTCAGGAGTCCAGCCTTCTCGCAGGGGATCGTCTTGCCGGCAGGCGCCCGCACCCTCCTCATCGGGGGACAGGACGGTGTCGACGAGCACGGGAAGGTGGTCGGCACCGACCTCGCCGAGCAGACGGCCAGGGCGGTCGACAACGTGCTCGGGGTGCTCGAGGCCGCGGGGGGACGCATCGAGGACCTCGTCCGCCTCGGCATCTACGTGAAGGGCGACCTCGACCTGCGCCCCGGCCTCGAGGCCTGGATGCGCCGCTGGGGACCGCGAGAGAACCCGCCCACCATCACCGTGCTGCGCGTGGCGGGCATGGGGATGTCACCGGACGTCCTCGTCGAGATCGAGGCGACCGCGATCCTGCCCGACCGACCTCGATGAGACCGCCCGGCGCGAGGTCGGCCTTGGTACCGTGGAACCACGCGGATGAGCTCATCGCGGAGGACATGATGCCCGGGATCGTCGACTTCGAGAACGTCTCCACCGAGGGCCTCGAGTCCTCGCCGGTGGCGAAGGCCCTCGCCGGCCTGCGCGCCAACGAGGCCCGCTACTTCAGGAACAAGTACGACCACGAGTTCGCGACGAAGCCGGCGGACGAGGCGAAGCGCACGGTCGGATGGGTGCACAAGATCCTGAAGGAGCGCGACCTCGCGATCGCGTCGCCGCCGCTCGAGGCGACGCTGTTCGAGGTCGAGGGGATCAAGTGGGCGTACGTGTTCTACGAGAGCGGCCTCTCGATCAACGTGCTGTACACCCTGAAGGACAAGAAGAAGCGCGCCGTCGGCTTCAAGCTCTCCGACGGCATGGACGTGCCGGCGGAGCTCTCGAAGTTCAAGTTCGCCCGGCAGAAGTCGAAGCTCGCGGGGACGATCCGCGGCTCGTTCTTCGTGATCAAGGGCGAGTACTGAGCGCGCGCCTCCCGGCCGCCTACCTCCCCGCCCTCGCGATCACGACGTGCGTGGCGCGCTCGCTGCGCGAGGTCTCCGCGACCGCGTAGCCGAGCTTCGGCAGGTCCAGGCCTGCGAGGAGCGGCTCGCCGCGGCCGAGGAGCACCGGCGAGATCGCGAGGTGCATCGAGTCCACGAGCACCGCCGTCAGGTACGCCCGGATGGTCGCGGCGCCGCCGCCGACCCGCACGTCCTTGCCGCCCGCGGCCTCGCGGGCCCGCTCGAGGGCGCGGTGGATGCCGTCGGTCACGAAGTGGAAGGTCGTCCCGCCCTCCATCTCGATCGGCGCGTGCGCGTGGTGCGTGAGCACGAAGATCGGGCAGTGGTACGTCGGGTTCGGGCCCCACCACCCCTTCCAGCCGTCCTCCTGCCAGGGGCCGCGCGTCGGCGCGTACATGTTCCGGCCGAGGATCCACGCGCCGACGTTCTCGAAGCCGCGCCGCGCGAACGCCTCGTCGACGCCGGTGGCCTCGCCGCCGTCCGGATTCCCGAAGACCTTCTGCTGGAACGTGCGGGTCGCCATGGCCCAGCCGTGCAGCCGCTCGCCGCCGACGCCGAGGGGGTGCTCGAGCGACTGCGCGGGGCCCGCGCCGTAGCCGTCGAGGGAGATCGTGAAGGATTCGACCCGGAGCTTGCTCATGATCCCCTTCTACTGCGCGGGCCGGACGTTCTCATCGGTCCCGGGCGGGACGCGGGCGAGTCGAGCGGGCGCGCGAGGCCGACCGGTTCGAGGGGCGCGACCCGATCGTTCTCCGGCTCGCCGCCACTTCCGGTGAGGGCCCCGGATCTGCGAGCATCCGGCGCATGGCCACCCGCGCGAAGCCCCGCCCTGCGAAGGCGAAGTCCACCCCGAAGCCCAGGCCGAAGGCGATGGCGCGTGCGAGGACGAACGCGAGCCCCCCGAGGCTCCTCTCCGGCGGCAACCCGCAAATCGCGAAGGCCGACGGCGACGCGCCGGTGCAGGCCTACCTCCGCGCCGTCCCCGGCTGGAAGCGCGAGCTCGGCGCGTGGGTCGACGGCGTCGTCACCCGGAGCGTGCCGGGCGTGAAGAAGGCCGTGAAGTGGAACTCGCCCTTCTACGGCGTCGAGGGCCAGGGCTGGTTCCTCTCGTTCCACTGCTTCGACCGTTACCTGAAGGTGACCTTCTTCAAGGGCGCCGCGCTCCAGCCGCTGCCGCCCGGCGCGTCGAAGCAGCGCGACGTGCGCTACCTCGACCTTCGCGAGCACGATGCCCGCGACGAGGCCCAGCTGTCCGCCTGGGTGAAGCAGGCCGCCGCGATCCCGGGCTGGATGGCCTGACCGCCCGCCCGGCGGGCCGGCGGACTCAGACCGCCCGCGCCTCGAAGCGGCGCGAGGGCGTCACGAGCTCCTCCTGCGCGTCGACGAGCGGGAGGTCCCGGGAGCCGGGTGCGACGCGCGCCACGAGCCCGAAGAGCGAGGAGGTCGCGTGGGCGGCGGCCTCGGGAACGTCCGCGCCGCGGAGGAGCGCGCCGAGGAAGATCGCGCTGAACACGTCGCCCATGCCGTTGGGGGGCGGCTCGAGCGGGAGGAACGGGGTCTCGACCGTGACCGCCCCGCCCGGCGCCACGGCGAGCGTCTCGAGCTGTCCGGCCGGGACGTCGGGCGTGCGAAGGCTCGTCACGACCACCGCGCGCCTGCCGGCGCCGAGCAGCGCCCGCGCCCGCGCGACCGCCTCCGCGCGCGAGCCGAGCGGGCCCCCGGTGAGCGCCTCGAACTCGAACTGGTTGGGCGTGAGCACGTCGGCGACGGCGAGCGCGCGGTCGCGCAGGAACTCGGGGATGCCCGGGCGCACGAAGATCCCGCGCCCGACGTCGCCCATGACCGGATCGCAGCAGTAGAGCGGCGGCGGGAGCCCGGCGGCGGCCCGCAGCGCCCGGAGCTCCGCGACGACCTCGAGGATCACCTCGCCGATCGACGCGTCCCCGAGGTAGCCCGAGAGCACCGCCTCGACGCGCGGGAGCACGCCCCGGTCGCGCAGCCCGGCGACGACCTCGCGGACGTGGTCCGCGGCGAACACCTGGCCCCGGAACGCGCCGTAGCCGGTGTGGTTCGAGAACTGGACCGTGTGGACGGCGACCGGCGAGAGGCCGAGCCGCTGGAGCGGGAACACGGCCGCGTCGTTGCCGACGTGGCCGAACGCGACGTGCGACTGGATGGTGAGGACGAGCGCGCCCATGGAGCCGCGCAGGGTTCCACGGGCGCGCCCGCCGCGCAACGCCCCGGGGCCTGGCCCCCCGGGGCGCGCCGCCGCGCTACTGCAGGGTGCAGGTGTCGCCGCTCGCCGCGTGCTTCAGGTTGCGCTGGATGAGGTAGTTCCGGGCGCCGAGCGTCATGTTGTAGGCCGCGCCGCTCGGGAGCGTGGAGTAGTTGCCGAACGTCCAGGCGCACTTGTCCGCGTTCTCCGCGCCGCCGCTGTCGTACCAGGCGTTGAGGTCCGGGTCGCTCGTCGCCTCCTCGAGCTCGTGCGCGATGACGGAGACCATGCCGTCGACGCCGGCGTTGCCGTTGGGCGAGACGCTCTGCGCGGCGCAGCCGGAGAGGCAGCGGTTGGCGTTGCCCACGAACGAGTAGCGCACGTGGCCCTTCGTCGCCGTGCCGGCGGTGTGCCAGCCGCAGTACTTCGTGCAGAAGCCGGAGCTCTCGGCCACGTTCGAGGACGTCAGCACGAAGTAGACGCCGTTCGGGTCGTAGGGGAGCGCCCCGCTGTCCAGGGTGCCGTTGACGATCTTCAGGATGTCGGCGTCGCGCAGGCGGGTGCTCGTGCTCGTGCTCGTCGCCTCGCCGCCGTACCCGACGTTGCCGGTCACCGCGGTGGAGGCGATCGAGTAGGTCTGGTTGATCTTGAAGTAAGGCGAGCCGCCCACGTTCGCGAGGAAGTCCCGCACGATCTGCTGGCCCGCGGCGTTGTCGGAGCCGTTCGCCTGGTTCCAGTTGCCGTGCCAGATGACGTAGGCGGTCGGCGTGCCGATGACCGGGCCGCCGTGGTGGGTGATCGCCGGCGTGACGACGCCGGTGCTGCCCACCGTGACGGCGCCCTCGGCGGCGCCCCTGAGCCGGTGCGGGACGAGCTGCGGCGCCCCGGTCTCGACCGGCGCGAGGGCCTCCTCGGCGGTGCCGGTGAGATCTGCGGGCTCCTGTCCGCAGCCGGCGAGCTGGGCGGCGGCGAACACGAGGGACGACGCCAACCCGAACGTTGACGACCTGGTCATTTGGACTCCGGGAGAGACGGGGTTTGAGCGAGCAGCGTGCTTCCTTGCACGCTCCGTCACGATTCCAGAGCCGCTTGATCCAGGTCAAGTTCGGGCCGGGAGCCCGCCCCAACGGGGAATTCACCCGGGGTGATTTGTTTGCAGGATGCAATGCACCGGACGGTACAGGAGGGGTCTCGCCCGCTCGCGCCCTCCCCCCGCCAATCACCCGACGTCGATCACGAGCTTCCCGTGCGCGTGCCTCGACTCGAGGCGCCGGAAGGCCTCGGCGTGGCCGGCGAGCGGGAACCGCCCGTCGACGACGGCCCGCAGCGCGCCCGCCTGGAGCCACGCGCCGAGCGCGTCGAGGTCCGCCCGGTTCGGCCGCACGATGACGAGCCGCTCCTCCTGCGCCGAGCGCCGGCTCAGGACCTCCCGCAGGAGGCGGTGCGGGCTCGGCACCGTGGAGACGAAGACGCCGCGGCGGCGCAGCGCGCCGCGGGCCCGCGCGAAGCGCAGGTTGCCGAAGACGTCGAAGACCGCGTCGAAGCGGCCGGAGCGCAGGAGGTCGTCGAGCGCGCCATAGCCGGCCGCCTCGGCCGCGCCGAGCGCGCGGCACAGCGCGGCGGTGGCGTCGCTCGAGACGGTCGTGACCCGCGCGCCGAGGAGCCGCGCGAGCTGGATGGCGACCGTGCCGACGCCGCCCGAGGCGCCGTTCACGAGGACCTCCGCCCCGGGCCCCACCCGCGCGAGGTCGCGGAGCGCCTGCAGCGCGGTGAGCCCCACGAGCGCGGTCGCGGCGGCGTGGGCCGGCTCCACGCCCGGCGGCAGCCGGGCCACCTCGGCGGCCCTGGGCGCGACGAGCTCCGCGAGCGTGCCCCGCGCGAAGGTCCACTCGTGGAGCGCGCCGAATACGGCGTCGCCGGCGCGGAGCTCGCCGTGCGCAACCTCCACGGTGCCCGCGAAGTCGACGCCGGTGAACTTCGGGAAGCGGCGGCCGGAGAGGAGCCGGAACCGGCCCTTCCTGAAGAGCGCGTCCTTCGGGTTGAGCGCCGCGGCCCGGACCCGGACGAGCGGCCCGCCGCGCGGCCGCGGCGGCGGGACGTCCCGCAAGACGAGCCGCTCGATGGGGCCGTAGGCGTCGAACTGGAGGGCCTTCACCCCGCGGAGCTTACGACGGATGCCCCGCCGCCCGCCCGGGGACGAGCGGCGGGGCCCGCGCCGGTCAGAAGCAGCTCGACACGTGGAGCTGCAGGTTGCCGTCGGTGATGGCGGCGGGGTCGGTCGGGCCCGGCTGCGCCGGATCCTCGAGCATGATGATCGTGGCGCCGGTGGTGCAGTCGAACACGCGGATGAAGTAGCGGTCCTTCTTCGCGCCGTCGCGGGTCCCGCTCGAGCCGGGCTCGTTGCGGTCCTCCGCCCGGGCCTGGAAGCACACGAACGGGAGATCCACCCCGTTGCCCGCGGTGGACTTCACGCGGCCCGTGCCGCTGAACTCGATGAAGTTGTACGGGGTCACCGGCGAGGTCGAGCCGGGCGGGATGCCGTCCACGTTCCCGCAGCGGTCGACCTGGATGATGTTGCCCTGGAAGTGGAGCTTCTGGGCCTTGTCGAGGTGGTTCCACTGGCCGCCCTGCCCGCCGTTCACGTCGCAGCTCGGGTAGACGTTGCCGCCGAAGTTCACCTGCGGGCCCTTCTCGGCGTAGCCCTGCGGCGTACCGCTGAACTTGGCCCCGCCGGCGGTCAGCCAGCACCCGAGGCGCCCGCAGCCCGCCGACTCCACCACCCAGTCGAGGGTGATCGCCCAGTCCGCGTCGGTCGTGCTGAAGCCCGCGGGCTGGCCCGGGGCGAGGACGGTGCCGCCGCCCACCCAGGTGAGGTCGAGGGTGGCCTGGAACGACGCCGACGCATCCGGCAGCGCGAGCCAGTAGTTGCCGTCGTCGTCGGTCGTCGCCGACAGGAGGCTCCCGTCCGCGACGTTCACGACGTTGACCACCACGTTCCCGAGCGGCAGGCCGTTCCCCGAGCACGTCACCCGCCCCTCCACGTGCCAGGCCTGCGCGTCCCCCATGCCGACGAGCAACGCCACCGCCACGAGCAGCCCTCGTGCCGCGAGCCATCCGATCTTCATGGTTGCCTCGATGCGAGCACAGCCACCCCCATAGATGACTGTGAGTGATCGGCACACTAGCGCCGCCGGGGTGCGACCGTTCCCGGGCCGCTTGGGGTGGTGCGCGGGGACGTCGGGTGTGGAGCAACGCGCCCGCGCGAGGTACCGCAGGTGTACCGGAGCGGACGTTTGCGGTGCCCGTGCCGCGGCGCGTGCGTACCGTCGCGTACGCCGGCGCGGCCGCCGGGCGGCGTCGACCGGGTCGGCGGCGGGTCAGCCCTGCAGCGCCGCCGCCACGCCCTCGGCGAAGGTCGTCGTGGGCCGGCCGATGAGCTTCTGGAGCGTGCCGCTCGAGTCCTCGAGGTCGCCGAGCGAGAGGCCGACGTCCGCGTTCGCGAGCATGTCGGCCACCGGCGCGGGCAGGCCGAACTTCTGCAGCATCCCGCTGTACTCCCGCTCCGGGAGGTCCTGGTACCGGACCGGCTTGCCGCTCCCCTTCGCGATGTCCGCGGCGAGGTCGGCGAGCGTGTAGGCCCGGTCGCCGGCGAGCTCGTACGTCTTCCCGGCGTGGCCGTCCTGCGTGAGGACCGCGACGGCCGCCTCGGCGTAGTCGGCCCGCGCGGCCGGCGAGACCTTGCCCGACCCGGCCGCCCCGAGGAGCACGCCCGAGGCGAGCGCGCCGGCCAGGTTCGCCGTGTAGTTCTCGATGTACCAGCCGTCCCGGAGGAGCACGTACGGCACGCCCGACGCGGTGACGAGCTTCTCGGTGGCGAGGTGCTCGTCGGCGAGGCCGATGCGCGAGCGGTCGGCCTTCAGGATGCTCGTGTAGACGAGCAGCTTCGGGCGGGCCCTCGCCACCGCGTTCACGACGTTCGTGTGCTGCGGGAGGCGCCGGCCCATCTCGCTGCCCGAGACGAGGAGGACCTTCTCGACGCCGCGGAGCGCGGCCTCGATGGTCTCCGGGCGATCGTAGTCGAGGTGGCGGACCTGGACGCCCCGCGCGGCGAGGTCGCTCGCCTTCGCGGGGGTGCGGGCGCCGGCGACGATCTGCGCGGCGGGGACCTTCTTCGTGAGGCCTTCGACGACGAGGCGGCCGAGGTGGCCGGTGGCGCCGGTGACGAGGATCATGGGGTGCGGGCTCCGTTCGGAAATGGGTGCTGGCGCGGGGTGGGTTCACCGGGACTGCGGAGGCTCCCCGCGCCGACATGCGTTCCGTAACGCCGCTGCTTCCCACTGGCAAGTACCTACCTTCCGGTAAGTATCAGAATCCGGCTAGGATGGGGGCATGACGAAGAAGGGCCTCCTCCAGGGCGACCTCACGAACCCGCGGTGCCCCTCCCGGCGCGTGCTCGACCACGTGACGAGCCGGTGGGGCGCCCTCGTGCTGCTCGTGCTCCTGGAGGGCACGCGGCGCTTCGGCGAGCTCCGGCGCGGCATCGGCGGCGTGTCGGAGAAGATGCTCGCGCAGACCCTCCGGCAGCTCGAGGAGGACGGCTTCGTCGCGAGGAAGGCCTACGCCGAGGTTCCACCACGGGTGGAGTACGCGCTCACGCCGCTCGGGCGGGAGATCGCGGCGCACGTCGAGGCGCTGGGGACCTGGATCGAGGCGAACCTGGGCCGCGTGCCGGGGGTGCGGCCTTGATGGGGTGGGCCTCCCCACCCGGGCGACACTCCACTCTCGGTGTCGCCAGGAATTTCAACGCTTCCCCGCTCCGGGTGGGACCTTCCACCACAGCCCCACTGACTTCCCCATCTTGCGGCAGGATGCCGCAGCATGGAGAGTGTTTTACCCGGCGATGAATGGTAGCCCCGCCGGCCCTCACGCTGGGGCGTGACGACATGACCAAGACGACCTCCCGCCCGACCGCGCTCGCTGCGCTCTCGCTCGCGGCGCTGTGCGCCTGCGACCTGGGCGGCGGCGCCGACTCGAAGGGCATCACCGCGTCGACCCACCGGTACTTCCCGGTCGACACGGGCGACCACGCCTTCGAGTGCGCGACCTGCCACTCGGATCCGAGCACGTTCGCCGTCGTCACGTGCACCGACTGCCACACGCACGCGAAGGACGTGACCGACCGGCTCCACCTCATCCGGGCCGAGTACCGGTTCGAGACGGCCTCCTGCCTCGCGTGCCACAACCCGCCGGTCAAGCTCGGCTTCTCGCACACCGGCGTCACCTCCGGCTGCGCGGCTTGCCACGACGTCGCGGCCGCGTTCGCCCGCCTCCCGAAGGCCGGCTTCACCCACATCCCGACCCGCGGCGAGGACTGCGCGACCTGCCACAACACCACCGAGTGGGCGCACGCCGGCGCCCCCGGCGTGCTCGTCGGGGACCCCGCGCGCGCGGTCACGGTGACGGGGCTCGTGCCCGCCTACGTCGGCACGACCCTCGCCTCGCTCTCCGCCCAGCCGCAGAAGCTCCCGATGTCGATGGACCACCAGTCGCCGGCCCTGACCGCGACGGTGCTGGCGGGCTGCAACACCTGCCACGCGCAGCTCGCGAACGGCAACGCCTTCCCCGGCGTCCTGCACGCCTCGCTCACCGCGTCGGGCACGGCGCAGCCCACCACCTGCTCGAGCTGCCACGCCGACGCGATGCCGGTCGGCTTCGTCGGCCCGACCGCCACGAGCCCGGCCCGCAGCCCGGCCTCCGGCGAGATGAAGCACGACGCCGTCGCGTGGGTGAACGGCAAGCCCGGCACGACGCCGCTCCTCACGTCCGACTGCGGCGCCTGCCACGTGGCCCCCGGGGCCACGGCGGCCTCGTGGGCGACGCCCAGGACCGGCAACGGCCCGGCGGCGCTCTACCACGCCTCGCTCGGCGCCCAGCCGGCCTCCTGCCTCGACTGCCACGCGAACTCGCGCCCGACGGCCGCGATCACGACCGCCGTGACGGCGCCGCCCGGGCAGCGCACGTTCGATCACGCGAACGGCGCGACCGGCGAGTGCTCGACCTGTCACGCGGGCACCGGCGCGGGCGTCACGTCCTGGAAGGGCGGCAAGTTCCACACCGCCGCCGCGGGGACGCCGAGCACCTGCCTGCCCTGCCACGAGGGGCAGCGCCCGACCTCGACCACCGGCTGGCTCTCCACGACCTTCCAGACGAGCCCGTTCGACTACGGCACGAACCCGGCCGGCGTGAAGCACGGCAACGGCATGGACTGCGCGGTCTGCCACGCGAACCCGGGCACCGGCCAGTGGGGCACGAACCACAACTGGGCGAAGGGGGGCTTCGACCACGCCGCGCGGAAGCCCTCCACCTGCATGGCCTGCCACATGAGCCAGCGGCTCGACCTCCAGCCGGGCCACACGCCCGCGGAGTGGGCGGCGCTCGTGACCCCGAACTTCGACCACGCGACCTCGGGCAAGGGCGACTGCATCGGCTGCCACTCGAAGACGGTGACCCGCGGCGCCTACGTGAGCTACCAGCTGCCCGGCGGCGACTGGCGCGACGCGAGCGGCTACCCGGGCGCCACCATCGTCTCCGACCCGAACTCCAAGGTCACGATCACCGAGCTCCTGCTCACCCGGACCGGCACGTTCGTGACCGGCTACACCTCGACCTCGCTCACGCTCTACGGCGGCATGTCCCACGTCTCGGCCGGCATCCCGGCGGCCGTGAGCCCGGGCCCGGAGAGCGCCCCCGACAACACGAAGTGCTGGCACTGCCACGCGCCCTACGACGCGAGCGGCAACGTGCTCGACTTCACCACCGGCACCTTCCACACCGCGCTCGCGGGCTACAAGCCGACCCTCAACGGCGCGGTGTCGCCGCTGCCGCAGCCGACCGCGCACTGCTCGGACTGCCACGCGCCGATGTGGCCGGGCGGCATCGTGGAGGCGGCCGGGACGAACCACCTCGTCTCCATGGATCACTCGGCGACCTTCAAGGCCGCGACGGTGATCGACGGGGTCACCGCGAACAGCGTCGACGACCTCGACTGCTCGACCTGCCACCACAAGCCCGGCCCCGCGGCGGTGGGCGGCGCCTGGAACGACGGCGCGTTCCACAAGAACATCGGCGCCGCCGTCCCGGCCGACTGCGTCCTGTGCCACTACCCGCTCATGGCGAGCACGGCCGCCGACGTGACGTCGGGGACCACCTACGCGATGGCCCACCGTGCGGCCGTCCTCACGCAGCAGGCCTGCGAGGTCTGCCACACGACCGCGCTCGCGCAGAGCACCGTCGCCTCGACCGCGGCGCAGTGGAAGACCGGCGCGCTCCACCCGAAGGTCACCGCCCAGCCCACCGCCTGCCTCGCCTGCCACACGGGCTCGGCCCCCGCGGGCACGACCCAGGGCACCGTCGCGTATGCGTTCCCGCAGGGCGCGAACGGCACGTCCAACACGCTGCAGTGGATGAGCCACCAGGCGACCGGCGTGAAGGGCGCCGAGTGCGCCCCCTGCCACCAGGCCGACGCGAAGGCCTCGGGGTCGGCGTGGTCGAAGGCGTCGGTCTACCACGTGGCCGGCCGCACGAACGCGGCCTGCTCCACCTGCCACGGCACCGCGAACGGCAACGGCACGGTCCAGGGCACCGGCAACAACCTCCCGGCCGGGGTGACCGACTCCACCACGAAGACCACCGCGAGCGCGGCCTCGGGCGTGGTCTCGACGACGCTCGCCCGCATCGACCACGCGAACTCGAACGTCACGACGCACGAGTGCAACTTCTGCCACGCGCAGGCGGGCACCTCGACCGCCGCGGGCATCGCGGGCAAGGAGTGGGCGCAGGCGCGGTTCCACGCGAGCTTCACGTCCACCGCGCCGTACGTGAGGAACGCGACGACCGGGCGCTGCTCGGCGTGCCACCTGGGCGAGAAGCCCGGGGCGACCTTCGCGGCCCAGGATCACTCCACGTTCACGAACGCCTCCACCACGAAGGACTGCAGCGAGTGCCACGACTGGCCCGGCACCGGCTCGGCCTCGGCGCCCAACTGGCTCGGCGCCGGCGCCCCCGCGCTCCTGACGGTGGGCGGCTTCAACGTCCCGGCCCCGCCGGCGCCCACGACCTACGTCCAGGCCGGCCTCGCGAACCTGGCCCACCCCGACACCGCGGCGAACCCCTGCTCGGCCTGCCACACCGGCGGCATCGGCGGGAAGGCGGCGATCGGCTACGACCACAACTCGCCCGCGGGCGTGGGCACGCTCATCACCCTGCAGTGCAACACCTGCCACGAGTACGGCAGCGACCTCGTCAGCACCGCCTGGAACAAGGCCACCACGAAGGCGAGCGGCGCCGGCGACTCGCGCCCGTACACGCTCACGTCGGTGACCGCGTCGTACAAGGGCAACACGAAGACGTACACCGTGGACCGCCACTTCCTCGTGGACCGCGCGGGCGCGAAGCTCGCGGTCGACTGCGGCAACTGCCACGACGCGCCGGCCGGGCTCGTGACCACCTCCACGGGCACGACCTACACGACGCGCTGGGCGTTCAAGCACCCGCCGGAGAACCCCAAGCCGGCGTACTGCACGCTCTGCCACAACCCGATCCCGAACTGACCGGGGTCGGGCGACCGCTCCGGGCCGGCCCGGGGCGGTCTCCGTGGTAAGACCGGGGCCAGCCATGGAACCGGCAAGCCCCGGCCGCCTCGGGCGGCTCCTCGCCACCGCCTCCCGGCGCGAGCTCGTCCTCTCCGCCATCCCGCTCGCCCTCGTCCTCGCGCTGGGCGTCTGGGCGGTGCTGCACTGGATCCGCCCCGCGCCGCCGAAGACCATCACGATCGCGTCGGGGCCCGACGGCTCCTCGTTCCAGCGCTCCGCCGAGCGCTACCGGGCCGCCATGGAGCGCAGCGGGGTCACGGTCCGACTCGTGCCCTCGCACGGCTCGCTCGAGAACCTGCGCCGGCTCTCCGACCCGGCCGCCGACGTCGACGTGGGCTTCGTGCAGGTGGGCGTGAAGCTGCCCGACCCCGCGCCGGGCGAGGCCCGCCGGGAGCTCGCCTCGCTCGGCACCATCGGGCGCCAGCCCCTCTGGATCATCGTGCGCGGCGATCCGCCCGACCGGCTCTTCGACCTCAACGGCAAGCGGCTCGTGGTCGGCCCCGAGGGCAGCGGCACGCGCGTGCTCGCGACCACGCTCCTCAAGGCGAGCGGGGTCGAGGCGGGCAACGGCACCGAGTTCGTCGACCTCGACGACGACGCCCTCGGCGAGGCGCTGCAGAAGGGCCAGGTCGACGCCGCGTTCCTCATGGGCGACTCGGCCTCGCCGAAGGTCATCCGGGGCCTGGTCGGCCACCCCGCGCTGCACGCGATCCAGCTCTCGCAGCTCGACGCCATCGTCCGCAGGTTCCCGTACCTCGACCGCCTCGTCATCCCCATGGGCGCCCTCGAGCTCTCGACCAACCTCCCCGCCGCGGACCTCGCCCTCGCCGCCTCCAGCGTCGAGCTCGTCGCGCGCGCCGACCTGCACCCCGCGATCTCCGACCTCCTCCTCGAGACGCTGCGCGAGGTCCACGGCCGCGCCGGCCTGCTCGCGAAGGCCGGGGAGTTCCCCGCCGCACGGGAGCACGACCTGCCCCTCAGCGACGACGCCCGGCGCTACTACCAGTCGGGCAAGCGCTGGCTCTACAAGGTGCTCCCGTTCTGGGCCGCGAGCCTCGCCGACCGGTTCCTGTGGGCCCTCGTCCCGCTCGTGCTCCTCCTCGTCCCGGCCTTCCGGCTCCTGCCCACGATCTACCGCTGGCGGAATCCGGCTCCGGCTCTTGCGCATCTACGGCGCGCTCCTCGAGCTCGAGCGCGACCTGCGCGCGAGCGGCGGCGAGGACGGGGCGGCGCTCGCGGGGCGGCTCGACGCGCTGGAGGCCCGGGCCGACGCGCTCAGGCTCCCGGTGGCGTTCGCCGACCAGTTCTACGTCCTGCGCGAGCACATCGGCTTCGTGCGTCGGCGGCTCGGGGCGCGGGCGGGCTGAGCCCGGGACGCGGGCGGGCGGGCGCGGGCGGCGGAGGTTGCGCCCTGGCCCGTGCCTCCCGAGGTTTCGAGCGGGAGGGATCGACACGCCCGGCCGCCCGGCCGGAGCGCGGGCCCTCCCAGGGGGAACCATCATGCGGAAGCTCGTGCTGGGGGCCGTGCTCGCCCTCCTCTTCTCCGCGCCCGCGCTCGCGCGCGCCGCGGAGCCTCGCCCCGCCCGGGGTACCCACGCGAAGGCGGTGCCGGCGGAGACCGCGCCGGCCGCGACCCCGGCGCCCGCGGCCGGCGAGGTCCAGGGGTACGCCGAGCGCGACCGCGCGGCGGCGCCGAAGGTGGGCGGTTACGCGGGCGGCGACAGCGGCGTGTACATCACGAGCGGCGCCATCATCGTGGCCCTCCTCGTGGTCCTGCTGCTCACCGTGCGATGAGGCGCCTCGCGCTCGCGGCCGCCCTGGCGCTCGCCGCGAGCGCCTGCGCGGGCGCCCGCTCCGCCTCGGCGCCCGCGGGGTCGGGCTGGCTCGTCGCGGACGGCGTCCGCACGGTCCGGCAGACGAGCCGCGAGGGCTGTGGCGCCGCGGCGCTCGCGGCGGTGCTGGCGCGCTGGGATCGGCCGGTGCCCCAGCGCACCATCGCGGTGGCCGCCGGGGGCGCCGGCGAGCCCCTGCGCGCGGTGGCGCTCCGCGACTACGCGCGCAGCCAGGGGCTCCAGGCCTTCCTGCTCGAGGGCGAGCGCGCCGACCTCGAGCGGGAGCTCGCGCGCGGGCGGCCGGTGCTCGTGGGCGTCGTGCAGCGGCACCTCTTCAAGCAGTACCCGCACTACGAGGTGGTGACCGGGCTCGACGCGGTGCGGGGGCGGGTGCGCACCATGGATCCGGCGCGCGGGCCCCGGGAGCGCAAGCTCGCCGACTTCGAGAAGGAGTGGCGGCGCGCGGGGCGGGTCACGCTCGTCGTGCTCCCTCGCGACGACGGGTGAGCACCGGGCGAGGACGCGTTTCTTCAAGCCGCGAACCCGGGGTACGGTCACACTCCGGCCATGACCCTCGCCACCGCCGCCCTCGTGGCCCTCGCGGCCGCCGCGCCCAAGGAGTCTACCCGCATGAAGCTCCACGCCTCCGGCGCCTTCGACGTGAAGGTCGCGCCCATCGCCGACCCCCGCCCCGGCGCGTTCCCTCGCCTCTCGATCGAGAAGACCTTCCACGGCGAGCTCGACGCGATCGCCGCGGGGGAGATGATGGCCTCGTCGACGGTGAAGGAGGCCTTCGCCGCCTACGTCGCCCTCGACCGTGTGCAGGGGAAGCTCGCGGGGCGCGAGGGCGCGTTCATGCTCACCCACGTCGGCACGATGACCCCGGGCGGCCAGGCCCTGACCATCGCGGTGGTGCCCGGCTCGGGCTCCGGCGCGCTCGCGGGGCTGGAGGGGACGCTCACCATCCGCATCGACCCGGACGGGAAGCACTTCTACACCTTCGACGGCACCCTGCCCTGACGGCTCAGGGCTTCAGCTTCGCCAGCTCCTTCGCGAAGCAGTCCTCGCACATGCCGTGCGACAGCTCCGCGGCGGTGTGCCGCGCGACGTAGTGGTCGAGCCGCTCCCACTTCCCCTCCTCGTGGATGCGGCCGCAGTAGGCGCAGATCCGGAGCAGGCCGCGCAGCTCCGCGAGCTCCTTCCCCTGCCGCGCGATGACGAGGCGGGCCCCCTCCGCGCGTTCGAACGCCCGGGTGAGCGTCGCGCCGAGGGCCACGCCGAGCGCGGAGACCGAGAGGCCGTTCACGAGCGCGGAGATGCGCCCCGCCGCGGCGACCTGGTGCGCGAGGATCCCCTGCGCGAGCAGCGCCATCCCGGCGAGCTGGATCGCCGCGGCCTGCCAGATCGGGAGCCGGACGAGGAGCGGCACCCCGAACGACGCGATGAGGTAGGGGGTGATCGCCGCGGTCACGAGCTGGTCGATCCCCGCGAGGACGGCACCCCCCGCGGTGGCCACCAGCGCGATGGCCGGCGGGACCACGGCGCGCCAGGGGGCCGGCCGCGCGCGCCCGGCGTGCCAGACGAGCAGCGTCAGCGCGACGAGCGCCACGAACAGCCCCTCGTGCGCGACCTCGAGCAGGCCCTCCCACCGCGCCTGCACCGACCCCGGATCGCCGCCCGGCGTCGCGAAGTAGAGCACGTGGCAGAAGACCACCGCGGCCGCGACCGCCAGCGTCGGCAGCGCGCGCCTCAGGTTGTGCTCGAGGCGGGCCTCGGCGATCAGCGGGTCCAGCTCGGTCACGGCGCGGGACCATGCGCCCCGC
This sequence comes from Anaeromyxobacteraceae bacterium, assembly GCA_047602405.1. Lineage (GTDB taxonomy): Bacteria > Myxococcota > Myxococcia > Myxococcales > Anaeromyxobacteraceae > Anaeromyxobacter. The sequence continues at coordinate 1,155,484 of JASGHJ010000002.1, read as the reverse complement.
GCGGTGGACGTTCAAGCCCAATCGCGTCGACCCAGCGTCGAACGCGCCGGCGTGCGGGCCGACCGGCGCGAGGAGGTCCGGTTCCCTGGACCGGAGCCTCCCCGCGCCGACCGTGAGTCACTGCGGCGCGCGCCGACGCGGCTGAGTGGGCGGAGCCGGCGCGAGCCGGCCACCCGGAGAGCAAGCTTCGGGCCGGCCGCTCCCCCGCACGATCGCAGCGATCCCGGCGAGTTCACCGCCGCGGCGAGCCGCCGCAGCGCGCGAACCGGGCAGGCGGCTGCACCCTCCCCGGGCAGCCGCGCCCCACCCGGGCGCTCGATCGCGTCCACATATGCACTACGATGCATATGTACCGCAGTGCTTCGCCCACCCAGCGCCCCGCCGTCGCCATGCAGACCACCTTCTTCGAGACCCTCGCCGATCCGAACCGCCTCCGCATCGTGGAGGCGCTCCGCGCCGGCGAGCAGTCGGTGAACGACCTCGTCGCCCGGGTCGACATCCACCAGTCCGGCGTCTCGCGCCACCTGCGGATCCTGCACGAGGCCGGCTTCGTCCAGGTCCGGCCGGAGGGTCCGCGCCGCATGTACTCGCTGCGCCCCGAGCCGTTCCAGCGGCTCGAGGCGTGGATCGACGGCTACCGCCGGCTCTGGGAGGGCCGCCTCGACCGGTTCGAGCGCGCCCTCGAGGAGCGCCAGCGCCACCGCCGTACCCGCACGCCCGGAGCGCCATGACCACGTCCCCCGCGCAGAAGAAGGACCGCATCACCCTCACCCGGCAGCTCCGCGGCACGCTCGCGGAGGTGTGGGAGCTCTGGACGACGAAGGAGGGCCTCGAGTCGTGGTGGGGACCCGACGGCTTCCGCGTCGAGGTCCGGTCGCTCGACGTGAGGCCCGGGGGCGTGTGCGAGTACGACATGATCGCGGTCGCGCCCGAGATGATCGCGTTCATGAAGACCCAGAACGCGCCCACCACGACCGCCGCCCGCCTCCGCTACACGGTGGTCGAGCCCCACCGGCGGCTCGTCTACCAGCACGCGGCCGACTTCATCCCGGGGGTCGCGCCCTACGACGTGGAGGTCACGGTGGACCTCTACCCCGCCGACGGCGGCGTGAAGCTCCTCCTCACCACCGACCGGATGCACGACGAGACCTGGACGAAGCGCGCGGTCATGGGCTGGGACGGCGAGCTCGGGAAGCTCGAGCGGCTGCTCGCCGGCCGGGTGAAGCCGTGAAGGGCCGGAGCGTGCTCGCGGTGGTCGCGGGCCTCGTCGCGACGGCGGCCCTCTCGATCGCCGCGGACCAGGCGCTGCACTCCGCCGGCGTCTACCCGCCCTGGGGCGCGCGCATGAGCGACGGCCTCTTCGGGCTCGCCACGGCCTACCGGGTCGCCTTCACCGTGCTCGGCGGCTGGATCACCGCGCGGCTGGCGCCGGCGCGCCCGATGCGCCACGCCGCCTGGCTCGCCGCGATCGGCACGCTCCTCGGGCTCGCGGGCCTCGCGGTCGCCGTCGCGAACCCCGACCTGGGGCCGCGCTGGTACCCCGTCGCGCTCGTCGTGACCGCGGCCCCCTGCGTGCTCCTCGGCGCCTGGCTCCGCGCGCGCGGGGCGGCGCCGGCCGGGGCCGGCGCCGGCGATCCGGCCTAGAGCTGCTCGTCCTCGATCGCGAGCGCGCCCTCGGCGCCGTCGGTGACGGCGGCGGCGAGGCCGGCGGCCTTCACGAGGACCTGCTCGGCGTAGAAGCGCGCGGTGACGAGCTTCGCCTTGTAGAACGCGGCGTCGCCTCCGCCGGCGCGCAGGTGCTTCGCGGCGGCGAGCGCCGCCCGGCCCATCTGCCAGCCGCCCGCGACGACGCCGGCGAGCTCGAGGAACGGGACCGCACCGACCGCGGCGCGGCGGACGTCGGACGCGAAGGTGGCCGCGACCCACCGCCCGGCCTTCTCGAGGGCGGCGATGCCCTCCCCGAGCCGGGCCGCGATCGCCTGCTGCGCGGAGCCGTCCTCCTTCCTGAGCGCGGCCTCGGTCGCGCGCATCTCGCCGAGCACCGCGAGGAGCGCCGCGCCGCCGTCCCGCGCCACCTTGCGGCCGATGAGGTCCGCCGCCTGGATGCCGGTCGTGCCCTCGTAGATCGTGGTGATGCGCGCGTCGCGGTACAGCTGCGCCGCGCCGGTCTCCTCGACGTAGCCCATGCCGCCGTGGACCTGGACGCCGAGCGAGGTGACGAGGTTCGCGTTCTCGGTGCTCCAGCCCTTCACGACCGGGATCATGAGGTCGACGAAGGCCCCGGCCGCCTTCCGGCGGGCGGCGTCGGGGTGGAGCCGGGCCGCGTCGGTGGCCGACGCCACCACGCACGCGAGCGCCCGCATCGCCTCGGTGCGGGCCCGCATCTCCATCAGCATCCGGCGCACGTCGGGGTGGCGGACGATGGCGACGCGGTCGCGGCTCTTCGAGCCGAGCTCGGTGCCCTGGAGCCGCTCCCGCGCGTAGTCGACCGCGGCCTGGTAGGCGCGCTGCGAGAGGCCGACGCCCTCGATGCCGACCTGGAACCGGGCGGCGTTCATCATGATGAACATGTACTCGAGGCCGCGGTTCTCCTCGCCCACGAGCCAGCCCACCGCGCCCTCGCCGTCGCCGAGCGCGAGCACGGCGGTCGGGCTGCCGTGGATGCCGAGCTTGTGCTCGATCGAGACGCAGCGGACGTCGTTGCGCTTGCCGAGGCCGCCGCCCTCCGCCGGGAGGAACTTCGGCACGACGAAGAGCGAGATGCCCTTCACGCCCTCGGGCGCGGTCGGGGTGCGGGCGAGGCAGAGGTGGACGATGTTCTCGGTGAGGTCCTGCTCGCCGTAGGTGATGAAGATCTTCTGGCCGGTGAGCTTGAAGGTGCCGTCGCCCTGCGGGACCGCCTTCGTGCGCACCGCCGCGAGGTCCGAGCCCGCGTTCGGCTCGGTGAGGAGCATGGTGCCCGCCCACTCGCCGGAGACGAGCTTGCCGAGGTACCGCTCCTTGAGCTCGTCGGAGCCGCACAGCTCGAGGGCCTCGATGGAGCCCTTCGTGAGCATCGGGCAGAGCGCGAAGGCCATGTTCGCGCCGTTCCACATCTCCTCGACGAGCGTCGCGACGAGGCGGGGGAGCCCCTGGCCGCCGTGGTCCGGCGAGAAGGAGAGCGCGTTCCAGCCGCCGTCGACGAACTGCCGGTAGGCGTCCTTCCAGCCCGGCGCGGTGGTGACCTCGCCGTCCTTCCACTTCGCGCCGACCTTGTCGCCCTGCCGGTTCAGCGGCGAGAGCACGCCGGCCGCGAACTTGCCTGCCTCCTTGAGGATCTCGTCGACGAGCTCGTGCGAGGTGTCCGCGTAGCCGGGGAGCTGGGTCACCTCGTCGAGCGGGGCGAGGTCCCGCAGCACGAAGCGCATGTCGCGAAGCGGGGCGGCGTACTCCTTCATGGCGTCCTCCGGAGGTCGCGCCGGGTCGACAGGAGCTGCGGCGGCGCGTCGCGTCAGCCTCTTACCATGGCCAGCGCCGCGCCGGGAGGCCGAACCGATTCTTGGGTCAACGCCGGACGGGGATGGCCGCCCCGGACACCGCGGACGCCTCCTCCGAGCAGAGGAAAAGCACCGTGCTGGCGACGGCTTGGGTGCTCACCCAGCCCTGACGATCCGCCCCCGGCATGGCCCGGCGGTTCGCCTCGGTGTCCATGGTCCCGGGCAGGACCGCGTTGACCCGCACGCCGCGGGCGCGCAGCTCCTCGGCGGCGGAGAGGACGAGCGACAGGGCGGCCGCCTTCGTGGCGGCGTAGGCCGCCTGGCCGGGCTGCGGTCCCACCGCGGCGAGCGAGGCGATCTCGACGAACGCGCCGCCGCCCGCGAGCGCGGGCGCGGCGGCCCTGAGGAGCGCGTGGGTGGGGACGAGGTTCGCGGCCACCATGGCGGCGAGGCGCTCCGGCGGATCGTCCGCCAACGGCGCGCCGCCCGCCCAGCCGCCGACGGTGCTCACCACCGCGTGGAGCCGGCCGCCGCGGGCCGCAGCCGCCACCGCCGCGGCCGCCTGCGCGGGGTCGCCGGCGTCGGCGGCGTGGAACGCGAGCCGCGCGCCCGCGGCGCCCGCGGACGCGCGCAGCCGCTCGAAGGGCTCGCGGCTCCGCCCGGTCACCGTCACCGCCGCGCCCTCGGCGAGGAACGCGAGGGAGACGCTCGCGCCGAGCGCGCCCGCGCCCCCGGCGACGAGGATGTTCCTGCCGTCGAACCTGCCCATCACGCCCTCTCCTTCCGCGGGGTTCACCGTGCGTACATCAGCCCCGGCCGCAGGTGCAGTCGAGGCAGCCGTGCGTGGCGCAGGTCCCGCAGGAGGCCTCGAGCCGGCCCTTCAGCGCCCGGCGGGCGCGGTGGAGCCGCACGTGCGCGTTGTTCACCGTGATGTCGAGCGCCGCCGCCGCGTCCGCGACCGGGACCTCCTCGAGGTCCACGCGCCGCAGCAGGTCCGCGTACTCCGGCTTCAGGTCGGTGATGAGGTCGCCCATGCACGCGCAGATGACCCGCCGGAGCTCCGGCTCGTCCGCCTCGGTCGCCTCGCGGGCCTCGCGCTCGAGCGCCCGCGCCTCGGCGCCGCCCCGGCGGTACCAGTCGGCGATGGCGTTCCGCAGGAGCCGGTAGAACCAGGCGACGGCGCCCTCCCCGTCCCGGAGCTCCCCGCCGCGCTCCATCGTCCGGACGAACGCGTCCTGCAGGACCTCCTCCGCGGCGGCGCGGCTCGGCAGGCGCTTCTCGAGGAAGCCGAGGAAGGCGCGGTGGCTCCCGACGAGGCGGGCGACCACCTCGGGTGCGGGTGCGGAGGAGCGGAGCGCGGGCTGCACCCCGCTCGTGTAGCCGGGGCCCCGCCCGGGCGCAGCACCCGGGTGTAAGGCCGCCGGGGGCCGTGCGTCAGCAGGGGCGAACCGACCGGAGGACCCCCACCATGAAGCATCACGCCCACGCCCACGCCCATGCCCACCGTCCGCCCTTGACCACGCCCCGCGCGATCGACCCCGTCTGCGGCATGACCGTGGATCCGTCCGCACCGAAGGGCGGCTCGGCCGTCCACGGCGGTGAGACCTTCCACTTCTGCAGCGCGCGCTGCCGCGCGAAGTTCGTCGCGGAGCCCGCGAGGTACCTCGCCCGGGCGAGCGTCCCCGCCGCGAGCTCGGCCGCGCCCCCGGCCCCCACGGGCCAGGCCGACCTCCGCGAGTACACCTGCCCCATGCACCCGGAGATCGTGCAGGTCGGCCCCGGCGCCTGCCCGATCTGCGGCATGGCGCTCGAGCCGCGCGAGGTCACCGCGGACGAGGCCGAGAACCCGGAGCTGCGCGACATGTCGCGGCGCCTGTGGCTCTCGGCGGCGCTCACCCTCCCGACCTTCGCCCTCGCCATGAGCGACCTCCTCCCGGGCCAGCCGGTCCAGGCGGTGATCCCGCCGGCCACGGGGAACCTCCTCCAGCTCGCGCTCTCGGCCCCGGTCGTGCTGTGGGGCGGCTGGCCGTTCTTCGAGCGGGGCTGGGCCTCGGTGGTGTCGCGGCACCTGAACATGTTCACGCTCATCGCCCTCGGGACGGCGGCGGCGTTCGGGTTCAGCGTGGTCGCGACGCTCGCGCCGGGGATCCTCCCCCACGGCCTGCACCGGGGCGGAGCCCCGCACGTCTACTTCGAGGCGGCGGCGGTGATCGTCACGCTCGTGCTCGTCGGCCAGGTGCTCGAGCTCAGGGCGCGGCACGCGACGTCCTCGGCCATCCGGGCCCTGCTCGGCCTCGCGCCGAAGACGGCGCGGCGCCTCCGCCCGGACGGCGGCGAGGAGGACGTGCCGCTCGACGCGGTGGTCCCGGGCGACCGGCTGCGGGTCCGCCCTCACGAGCGCGTGCCGGTGGACGGCGTCGTGCTCGAGGGCCGCAGCGCGGTGGACGAGTCGTCGGTCACCGGCGAGCCCCTCCCGGCCGAGAAGGTGGCCGGCGCGCCGCTCACCGGCGGCACGCTCAACGGCACCGGTGCCCTCGTCATGGAGGCGCGCAAGGTCGGCCGGGAGACGCTGCTCGCCCGGATCGTCCAGCTCGTGTCGGAGGCCCAGCGCAGCCGCGCGCCGGTGCAGCGGCTCGCCGACCGGGTCTCGTCGGTCTTCGTCCCCGCCGTGGTGGCGGCCGCCGCCCTCACCGCGATCGTGTGGAGCCTCTTCGGCCCCGAGCCCCGGCTCGCCTACGCGCTCGTGAACGCGGTCGCCGTGCTCATCATCGCCTGCCCCTGCGCGCTCGGGCTCGCGACCCCGATGTCGGTCATGGTCGGCACCGGGCGCGGCGCGCAGGCGGGCGTGCTGTTCCGCGACGCGCAGGCGCTCGAGCTCCTCGCGAAGGTCGACACGCTCGTCCTCGACAAGACCGGCACGCTCACCGAGGGCCGGCCGGTGCTGTCCGCGGTCGAGACGGCCGGGCGGTGGGGCGAGGCGCGGCTCCTCGCGCTCGCGGCCGGGCTCGAGCGCGCGAGCGAGCACCCCCTCGCCGCCGCGATCGTCGCCGGCGCCGGGGCACGGGGCGTGGTCGTGGCGCGCGCGGAGGGGTTCGAGTCCTTCACCGGCGAGGGCGTGGTGGGCGCGGTGGACGGGCACCGGGTCGCGCTCGGGAACGAGGCGCTCCTCGCGCGGCTCGGCGTCGACGCCGGGCCCCTCGCGGCCCGGGCCGCAGCGCTGCGGGCGGAGGGGCAGACGGTGGTCCTCGTCGCGATCGACGGCGAGGCGGCCGGGCTCCTCGCGGTGGCGGATCCCGTGAAGCCGTCGGCCGCCTCGGCGCTCCGGGCGCTCCGCGAGGCCGGGCTGCGGATCGTGATGGCCACGGGCGACGCCCGGGCGACGGCCGAGGCGGTCGCGCGCCGCCTCGGGATCGACGAGGTCCACGCGGGCGTCCTCCCGCACGAGAAGGGCGCGCTCGTGGCGCGCCTGAAGGCCGAGGGCCGGCGCGTCGCCATGGCCGGCGACGGCGCCAACGACGCCCCCGCCCTGGCGCTCGCGGACGTGGGCGTCGCGATGGGCACCGGCACCGACGTGGCGCTGCACACGGCCGCGGTGACGCTCGTGAAGGGCGACCTCGAGGGGATCGTCCGGGCGCGGCGGCTGTCGGCGGCGGTCCTGCGCAACGTCCGGCAGAACCTCGCGTTCGCGTTCGGCTACAACGCGCTCGGCGTGCCGCTCGCGGCCGGGCTCGCGTTCCCGTTCACGGGCGTGCTCGTGGGCCCGATGCTCGCCTCCGCGGCCATGGCGTTCTCGTCGGTCTCGGTCATCGGGAACGCGCTCCGGCTGGGCCGCGCCCGGCTGTAGGCTCGGGGCCGCGGGGCCGGCGGCCCTCGACGCCGGGGAGCGCGGTCCCGGGCCCCGGGAGATCGTTCCGCCACCGGAACGATCATTCCCGCCCCGGGCGGCTGGTGCGCGGCCGGCCCGGGCGTTAGGACTGCGGGCATGAAGAACGAACGTCAGGATGGGCTCACCCGCCGGGAGGCCCTGGTCGCCGGCATCGCCGGCGCGGGCGCCGCGGTCCTCGCCGCGGCAGGCAACGCCGTGGCCGGCGGGAGCTCCGCCGCGCCCTCCCCCGCCGCGACCCCGGGCTCGCACGGCCAGGGCGGCAAGGACGCGCTCCGCCGGATGCCCGTCGTCTTCCTGCCCCACGGCGGTGGACCGTGGCCGTTCGTCGAGACCGGCATCGGCACGCAGGCCGAGCAGGACGCGATGGCGGGCTACCTGCGCTCGATCGCGGAGGTGGCCGGCCGCCGCCCGGCGGCGATCCTCTGCGTGTCCGCGCACTGGGAGGAGCCGGAGCCCACGGTGATGACCTCGCCGCGGCCGCCGATGCTCTACGACTACTCCGGCTTCCCGCCCGAGTCGTACCGGATCACCTGGCCGGCGCCCGGCAGCCCCGCGCTCGCGGCCCGCGTGCGCGCGCTCCTCGGCGCGGCGGGCCTGAAGTCGGGCGAGGACCGGGCCCGCGGCTTCGACCACGGCGCGTTCGTGCCGCTCAAGGTCGCCTTTCCGGGCGCCGAGCTGCCCACCGTGCAGCTCTCGCTGCGCGCGGGGCTCGATCCGGCCGAGCACCTCGCGATCGGCAAGGCGCTCGCGCCGCTGCGCGACGAGGGCGTGCTCATCGTGGGCTCGGGCATGACCTTCCACAACCTGCGCGGCTTCTTCCAGCCCGGCGCGGCCCCGGTGGCGGCGGCCTTCGACGCCTGGCTCCGCGAGGCGGGCACCGCCGAGCCCGCGGCGCGCGACGCCGCGCTCGTGCGCTGGGAGGAGGCCCCCGCGGCGCGCCTCTGCCACCCGCGGGAGGAGCACCTGCTCCCGCTCATGGTCGTCGCCGGCGCCGCGGGCGCCGACCGCGGCCGGGTCGCGTGGCGCGGCACCATCGCGGACCTCGAGCTGTCGGCGTACCACTTCGGATGAGCCGGGTGAGGGCCTAGATCACCACCCACGCCGCCCCGAGCGCGAGCGACGCGGCGACCATCGCGCGCTGCAGCCGGGCCACGACGCGGCCCTCGAGCCGCGCGCCCACCCGGGCGATCGCGGCGGTGAGGCCGGACATCGCGAGCGTGCTCCCGAGTGAAAACGCGACGAGGAACGCGAGCGACCGGCCCGTCGAGCCGGTGAGGAGCACCGGCAGCACGAGGACGAGGCTCCCCGCGCCGGTCGCGCCGTGGACGAAGCCCACGAGCCCCGGGTTCCGGCCGTCCGGCTCGCCGTCCGCGCGGCGGCGCATGGAGCGCCAGGACCAGGCCGCGGTGCCGATGAGCGCGACGCCCGCGAGGCGGTCACCCCAGGCGGCGAGCGCGGGCACCTGGACGAGCCCGGCGAGGACGAGCGCGGGCACGGCGAGGACGAGCGTGCCGAGCGCGTGGCCGAGGCCCCACGCCATCCCCACCCGCCACGATCCGCGGGCGCGGCGGAGCGCGACCGGCCCGAGCGAGAGGACGTGGTCCGGCCCGGTGACCGCGTGCAGCGCGCCGGAGCCCGCGCCGAGGAGGAGGGCGGTGGCCATGGTGTTCTCCTTTCGTCCAGGGAGCATGCCCCCGTCGCCCTGATAGCTCCATGACATCGTTCTTACCACTGTGATAGGTTCATGCTGTCATGAACCTCGCCCCGCACCCGTTCACGCTGCGCCAGCTGCAGTACGTGGTCGCCGTCGCGGACCGGCGCAGCTTCCGCCAGGCCGCCGAGGCCTGCCGGGTCGCCCAGCCCTCGCTGTCGGCCCAGCTCGCCCAGGTCGAGGACGTGCTCGGGGTGCGGCTCTTCGAGCGCGATCGCCGGCGGGTGGTGACCACCGCGGCGGGGCTCGCGTTCGTGGCGCGCGCCCGCGCCATCCTCCTCGAGGCCGATGCCCTCGTCGACGCCGCGCGCACGCTCGGCGATCCGCTCGCGGGGCCCCTGCGGCTCGGCGTGATCCCGACGGTCGGCCCCTACCTCCTCCCCGAGGTCGCCCCCGCGCTGCGCGCCCGCTTCCCGCGGCTCGTCTTCCTGTGGACCGAGGACAAGACCGCCACCCTCGTCGAGCAGCTCGGCCGGGCCGAGCTCGACGGCGCGCTCGTGGCGCTCGAGGCGGAGCTCGGCGACCTGCCCCGGGTGGTGCTCGGCAAGGACCCCTTCGTCTTCGCCGCCCCGGCCGGCCACCGGCTGGCGAGCGCCCGCCGCTCGCTCGATCCGCGCGAGCTCGACGGCGAGCAGGTGCTCTTCCTCGACGACGGGCACTGCTTCCGCGACCAGGCCCTCGCGTTCTGCTCCCGCGCCGGCGCCGGCGAGGCCGGCTACCGCGCCACGAGCCTGGCGACGCTCGTGCAGATGGCCGCGGGCGGCGCGGGCGTCACCCTCCTCCCCTCCCTCGCGCTCCCGGTCGAGAACCGCCGCCACGCGCTCGAGGTCCGGCCCTTCTCGCCGGGCCGCGCGCCCTCCCGCACGCTCGCGCTCGTCTGGCGGCGCGGCGCCGCGGTCGAGCCCGCGCTGAAGGCGGTGGGCGAGGTGCTGAAGGAGCGGTACGCGAGGATCGAGGCCGCCGCGCGCGCCTGAGCGACGGCGGGCCTTCAGCCTGCGGCGGGGCCGCGCTCCACCGTGCGCTCGAGCCGCAGGTCCGGCACGAACCACGCCAGCGCCACCGCGACGAAGAGGCCGTAGGAGAGCCACGTCGAGACGAACGCGAGCGGGATCGCCATCACGTAGGCGGCGAGCGAGAGCTTGCTCTTCAGGTCCGAGCCGAGCGCCCGCGCGAGGCGCGACTCCGGGCCGTGCGCGGCGACCAGCACCACGACGAGCACCGAGTACGCGACGGCGCAGAGGAGGAGCACGCCGCCGTAGAGCGCGACCGGCACCGGCGTCCCGCCCGCCTCGTCCATCCAGGCCGTGACGAAGGGCACCGTCGAGAGCCAGAAGAGCAGGTGCATGTTGGCCCACAGGATCCGGCCGTTCACCCGCTCGACGGTGTGGAGCAGGTGGTGGTGGTTGTTCCAGTAGATCGCCACGAAGACGAACGACAGCAGGTAGCTCAGGAACTTCGGGAGCAGCGGGGCGAGATCCTCGAGCGCGTGGCCGTGGGGCGGCCTCAGCTCGAGGACCATGATCGTGATGATGATGGCGATGACGCCATCGCTGAACGCTTCGAGCCGGCCTCGGGTCATGGCGTCAGAGAGGCATAAGGGGGCCAGGCGGGCAGCCCAAGGATGGCGTTGCGCCCGGAAGGGTATCGGGGCAGGACACCGGCATGGCCCCTCCTCCGACGGGCGAGATCCTCCGCGCCCTCCGCCTCGGCTTCCCGTGGGAGACGCAGGATCCGTTCCTCTTCTGCGTCCACCACCTCGACCTCTACCCCGCGGGCAACGAGGTGCTCGGGCCGGCCGCGTCGCTCGAGGGCCGGGACCTCGGCCAGGACTTCGCGGGCAAGGACGGCTGGCGCATGTACCACGGGGCGCGGGTGCCGGGCTTCCCCGGCCACCCGCACCGCGGCTTCGAGACCATCACCGTCGTGCGCCGCGGGCTCGTCGACCACTCCGACTCGCTCGGCGCGATGGCGCGGTACGGCCACGGCGACGTGCAGTGGCTCACGGCGGGCGCGGGCATCCAGCACTCCGAGATGTTCCCGCTCCTCGACCCGGGCGCTCCGAACACGCTCGAGCTCTTCCAGATCTGGCTCAACCTCCCGGCGGCCGACAAGATGGCGCCGCCGCACTTCGCGATGTTCTGGGCGCCCTCGGTGCCCCGCCACGTGGAGCGCGACGAGGCCGGCCGCGAGGTGGAGGTGACCGTCGTCGCCGGCCGGCTCGAGGGCGCCCGCCCGCCTGCCCCGCCGCCGCGCTCCTGGGCGGCCCGCGCCGACGCGCACGTCGCGGTCTGGACGCTGCGGCTCGCGCCCGGGGCGCGCTTCACCCTGCCGGCCGCGCCCGCGGGGGTGAACCGCACCCTCTACTTCTTCCGCGGCACGGGGCTGAAGGCCGCCGGCCACGAGGTCCCCGGCCACGCCGGGCTCGAGGTGCGCGGGGAGGTGCCCTTCTCGCTCGAGGCCGGGCCGGACGAGGCCGAGCTGCTCGTCCTCCAGGGCCGCCCCATCGGCGAGGAGGTCGCGCACTACGGCCCGTTCGTCATGAACACCGAGCAGGAGCTGCAGCAGGCGTTCCGCGACTACCAGCGGACCCGCTTCGGCGGCTGGCCCTGGTCGAGCGAGGAGCCGGTGTTCCCCCGCGACCAGGGCCGCTTCGCGCGGCACGTCGACGGCCGGATGGAGCAGGCTCCCGCCGGAGCGGGCGAGTCGTGACCCGGCTCCACACCTGCGTGCTCTGCGAGGCCGTCTGCGGCCTCTCGCTCGAGGTCGAGGACGGCACCATCCGCTCCGTGCGCGGCGACCGCGACGACCCCTTCAGCCGCGGCCACCTCTGCCCGAAGGCGGCGGCGATCCCCGACGTCGTCGCCGACCCCGATCGCGTGCGCGCGCCGCTCCGGCGCGTCGGCGACCGGTTCGTGGAGATTGGCTGGGACGAGGCGCTCGACGAGGCCGCCACCCGGCTCGCCGCCCTCCAGCGCGCGCACGGGCGTTCCGCCGTCGGGCTCTACCTCGGCAACCCGTCGGTCCACAGCTACTCGGCGCTCCTCACCGTCCCGCTCCTCTCGAAGCTGCTCGGCAGCCGGGCGCGCTTCTCCGCGACCTCGCTCGATCAGCAGCCCCAGATGCTGGCGGCGCTCGAGGTCCTCGGACACCAGCTCCTCATGACGGTCCCCGACGTCGAGCGCACCCGGTTCCTGCTCGTCCTCGGCGCGAACCCAGCGGTGTCGAACGGGAGCCTGCTCACCCTCCCCGGCGTCGCCGACCGGCTGAAGGCGCTGCGCGCCCGGGGCGGACGGGTGGTGGTCGTCGACCCCCGCCGGACCGAGACCGCCGCCCTCGCGGACGAGCACCTCGCGATTCCGCCCGGGCGGCGACGCGGCGCTCCTCGCCGCGCTCGTCCAGGTGATCCTCGCGGACGGGCCGCCCCGCCCTTCCGCGCTCCCGCTCTCGGGCCTGGAGGCGCTCCGCGCCGCGGTGGCGCCGTTCACGCCCGAGCGGGTGGCCGCGCGCACCGGCCTCGCGCCCGGGCGCATCCGCGCGCTCGCGCGGGCGTTCGCCGCGGCCCGGCCCGCGGTCGCCTACGGCCGCGTGGGGCTCTGCACGCAGGTGCACGGCGGCGTCGCGGCCTGGCTGCTCCTCGCGCTCAACGCCGTCACCGGCAACCTCGACGTCGAGGGCGGCGCGATGATCGCGACGCCCGCCGCCGACCTCGTCGGCCTCGCCTCGCGGCTGGGCGAGCGCGGGAGCTTCGGGCGGTGGCGGAGCCGGGTGCGCGGGCTCCCGGAGTTCGGCGGGGAGCTCCCCGCGGCGACGCTCGCCGAGGAGATTGAGACGCCCGGCGAAGGCCAGGTGCGCGGGCTCGTCACGTACGCGGGCAACCCGGTCCACTCCGCGCCGAACGGGCGCCGCCTCGAGCGCGCCCTCCCGAAGCTCGACTTCATGGTCTCCATCGACCTCTACGTGAACGCGACGACCCGGCACGCGCACCTCGTCCTGCCGACGAGCTTCGGGCCCGAGCGCGACCACCACGACCTCGCCTTCTACGCGCTCGCGGGCCACAACGCGGCGCGGTGGGTGGAGGCGGTGGTCGAGCCCCCGCCGGGCGTGCGGCACGACTGGCAGGTCCTGTCCGAGCTCGGGCTGCGCCTCCACGCCCGCGGCGGTGGGCGCCGGAAGCTCGGCCCCGCGCTCGCGCTGCGCGCGCTGCGGGCGTTCGGGCCCCGGCGGGTGCTCGACCTCCTGCTCAGGACCGGCCCTCACCGGCTCTCCCTCGCGAGGCTCCGGGCCGCGCCGCACGGCCTCGACCTCGGCCCGCTCCGCCCGGGCGCGCTCGCCCGGGCGCTCGGGACGCCGGACCGGAGGGTCGCCCTCGCGCCCCCGCGCCTCGCGGCGGGGCTCGCCGCCGTGGAGGCGGACCTCGGCGCGCCGCCCGACGGCCTCGTGCTCGTCGGCCGGAGGACGCTCCGCTCGAACAACTCCTGGCTCGGGAACAGCCCCCGCCTCGTGAAGGGGCCGCCCGCGTGCACGCTCCTCATGCACCCCGACGACGCCGCCCGGCGCGGCCTCGCGGACGGCGCCACGGTGCGCCTCTCCTCTCGGGCCGGCGCGATCGAGGTGCCGCTCCGGGTCTCGGACGAGATCGCGCCCGGCGTGGTGTCGCTCCCGCACGGCTTCGGCCACGACCGCCCCGGGGTCGCGCTGCGGGTGGCGGCCGCGGCGGGCGGCGCGAGCGTGAACGACGTGACGGACGAGGTGCTCGTGGACCCGCTCAGCGGCACCGCGGCGCTCTCCGGCGTGCCGGTCGAGGTGAGCGCCGCGGCCGGGGCGCCCTAGAGCTTCACCCCGGTCGGCGCCGTGAACCCGGAGGCCGGCGCGTCGCCGGTGTTCACGACGCCCGCGGGCTCGAGGATGACCACCTCGGCCTCGGCGTCGGCCGCCGTCCGGTGCTCGACGCCGCGCGGGACGACGCACAGCTCGCCCGGCCCCATGTCGACGACGCGGTCCCGGAACTCGACCCTGAACCGCCCGCGCCAGACGAGGAACAGCTCCTCGCAGTCCGCGTGGCGGTGCCACGGGAAGACGCCCTGCACCTTCACGACCTTGAGCTCCTGGCCGTTCAGGGCCGCGACGATCTTCGGGCGCCAGTGCTCGCCGACCGCGGCGAACTTCGCGGGCAGGTCGGCGGTCTGGACCGGGTCGGCCACGCTCACTCCCCTTGCCTCGCCGGGGCGGGCATCGCCGCCCCGGGCACCGGCCGCCACGCGCTCGCGCCGCCGTGGACGTAGACGAGCCGGCCGCCGAGCTCGCCCGCGCGCCACGCGAGGAGCAGGACCACGAGCGAGCCGGCGACCGCCGCCGCGGCCGCGGCCCTCCCGGCGCCCTCGGCCTTCACGAGCAGCCCCGCCGCCGCGAGGGCGAGCACCACCAGGCCGGCGCCGGTGAGCGCCTTCCCTGCGTCCTCGTGCTCCTCGAGCTGGGCCTCGGTGACGACGGTCTGGGCCCGCTTCTCGTCCCCCTCGCCGCTGCGGATCGCCGCGATGCCGCCCACCACCAGCGCACCCTGCAGCACCACCGCGACCACCCACGCGCGGCGCGGCAGCCAGCCGCGCCACCAGGCGAGCAGCAGCCCGGACGTGACGAGGGGCATGAGGACGGCGAGGGCGATCGGCAGGTGCACGAGGCGCGGATGGAGTGGAAGCATGCGGAGGTTCTTAACCCATCCCGGGGTGTCGCGGATGGGGCGTCGCCGCGTTATGAAGGCGGCATGCGAAACCTCGCCGTCCTCTCCCTCCTCGCCCTGTCGGCGCCGGCCCGCGCTGCGGCCCCCGGCCCCGGTGCGGCGATTGGCCAGCCCGCCCCCGACTTCGCCCTCCAGGACCTCGACGGGAAGACCGTCAAGCTCGGCGACCTGAAGGGCAAGGTCGTCGTCCTCGAGTGGTTCAACCCCGGGTGCCCGTACGTCGTCGCCTCCCACACGAAGGGCTCGCTCGTCGACGCCGCCGCGAGGCACGGGAAGGGCGACGTGATTTGGCTCGCCGTCAACTCGGCCGCCCCCGGCAAGCAGGGCCACGGCGTGGAGCTGAACCGCGAGGCCGCGCGGAGGTGGTCGCTCGCGCACCCGATCCTGCTCGACGAGGACGGGAAGGTCGGCAGGGCCTACGGCGCCACCAACACGCCCCACATGTTCGTCATCGCGAGGGACGGGAAGCTCGCGTACCGGGGCGCGATCGACAACTCGCCGGACGGCGAGCGGGGCTCGCCCCAGGGCGGGGCGCTCCTCGAGTACGTGACGGCCGCGCTCGCCGACGTCCAGGCCGGCCGCCCGGTGAGGACGGCCGAGACGAAGGCCTACGGGTGCGGGGTGAAGTATGCGAACTGAGCCGATCCGTGTGAGCAGGACCGTCGCGCTCTGCGGCGCCGCCGTGGCGCTCGCCCTCGGATACGCCTCCATGGCCCTCGCCCAGGCGCCGAAGCCTGCGGCGGCGGCGTCGGCCAGCGGCGACACCTACGAGGTCGCGCTCGTGCCGCCCGCCGCGGCGAAGCCCGGCGCGCCCGCGACGGCGAAGGTCGTCGTGAAGGCGAAGGGCCCGTACCACGTGAACAAGGACTACCCGATGGCGTTCCGCCCCGACGCCACGGCGTCCACGGTCGCGTTCGCCGGCGAGAAGGTCCCGCTCAACCAGGCGGGCGCCGAGCGCACGGCCTGCAAGGATCACCCCGGCGAGAGCTGCGCGGTCGCCTCGCCCCTCCCCTTCACGGCGAAGGCCGCCGGCGAGGCGACGCTCGCGGGCGTGGTCGCGTTCAGCGTGTGCAACCCCGACCGGTGCCTCATCGAGAAGGTGCCGGTCACGGCGAGCGTGGCGGCGAAGTAGCGGGTCAGCCGACCGCGACCGTCTTTCCCTTCGCCGCCTTCGCCTCGATCCCCGCCATCACGTGCTCCGAGAGGGCCGTGATGGTGAGGGACGGGTTCACGCCGAGGTTCGACGGCACGAGCGAGCCGTCGGCGACGTGGAGCCCCTCGTAGCCGAACACCCGGCCCCGCGCGTCGCACACGCCCTTCGACGGGTCGTCGGCCATGATCGCCCCGCCGAGGATGTGCGCCGTGGAGGAGCGGTTGCCGAGGACCTCGAGGAGGAGGTTCCCCGGCGTCCCGTCCACCTTCCGCGCGAGGCGGTTCGCGATCGCGTTCGCGATGGGGAGGTACGTGGGCGGCGCCTTCCCGCCCTCGAAGTCGGAGACCAGGGTCCGGCCCCAGGGCCGCCACGCGAGCCGCATCCGCACCCACGAGCCGATGGGCTGCATCACGAGGATGATGATCGTGCGCCGCGCCCAGTCCCGGACGTCGTGCGCGCGGAGCGTCGCGAGCGGATGGCGCAGCACGCCGCCGAGCCAGCGCAGCCAGCGCGGCACCCCGGGCTCCCCGGAGGTGAGCCGGGTCACCATCGTGCCCATGAAGTCCTGGCCGCGGCCGTAGCGGACGATCTCCATGTGCGTGTGCTCGTCGGCGTCCACGCCCGAGGTGATCGCCATGCCGTTCGAGAAGTCGGTCTTCACCTCCGGCGCGAGCGCGCCCACGAGCGCCTCCGAGTTCGTGCGCACGAAGTCGCCCAGCGCGGGCGAGAGGTCCGGCAGGCTCCCGCGCGCCTTGCACTCGAGGAGGAGGCGCGTCGTGCCGATGGCGCCCGCCGAGAACACCACCCCGCGGACCCGCAGCGTGCGGCGCCGCTTCAGCAACCACGCCGTGGCGCGCTCGGTCACGACCTCGTAGCCGCCGCCCGGGGCCGGGCGCACGTCGACGACCCTCGTCTCGGGCAGGATCCGGCAGCCCCGTCGCTCGGCGAGCCAGAGGTAGTTCTTGTCGAGCGTGTTCTTCGCGCCGACCCGGCAGCCGGTCATGCACGAGCCGCAGTAGTTGCAGCCGGTGCGCGGCGGCCCCTCGCCGCCGAAGTAGGGGTCGGGCACCTCGACGTCGGGGTCGCCGGTAAAGACCGCGACGTCGTGGGTGCGGAAGGTCGCCCCCCTCCCCGTCTCCTCCTCGACCGCCTCCTTGAGGAGGTGATCGGCGGCGAAGACGCGGGGGGCGGGCACCGCGCCGAGCATCCGCCGCGCCTCGGCGTAGTGCGGGGCGAGCTCCGCCTTCCAGTCGTGGCCGGCGGGCCAGTGCGGGTCCTGGAAGGCCTCGTCGGGCGGGTGGGGCAGCGTGTTCGCGTACACGAGGCTGCCGCCGCCGACGCCGGCGCCGTGGAGGATGAAGAGCCCCTTGAGGAGCGTGATTCTGCTGGATGCCCCAGAGCCTGAGCGCCGGCAGCCAGAGGAACTTCCGGATGTTCCAGTTGGTGGCGGCGAAGTCCTCCTTCCGCCAGCGGCGCCCCATCTCGAGGACGGCGACCCTGTAGCCCTTCTCGCTGAGGCGGAGCGCGGACACCGAGCCACCGAACCCGGAGCCGATGATGGCGTAGTCGTAGTCGAGATCGCTGGGCACGGGGACTCCGGAGGAGGTACTTCCGATCTAGCAGCGCCCGGGCGCGTGTGGCAATCGCCCGCAAGCCCAAGCGGGCCCGCGCCGGCACGCCTCGCGCGGCGCGAGGATCGGGCCGGAGGGTCGAGGGAAGGACCGACGATGGCGAAGCTCATGAAGCAGGAGGAGGCGGAGCGCCGGGAGCACGCCCTTCACTGGCCTACCTCGCTGGTGCCGCGGTGGATGGACGACCTGCTGCTCGACCGCTGGATCCCGTTCGCGCCGATGTTTCGCCTGGCCGACGAGATGGGCATGCGGGTGCCGGCCGTGGACGTCTTCGCGGAAGGCGGCGACGTCGTGGTGAAGGCGGAACTGCCCGGCCTGCGGCGCGAGGAGATCACGGTCGACGTCACCGGCGACCTCCTCACCCTCTCCGGCAAGAAGGAGAAGGAGGAGAAGGTCGAGCGGAAGGACTACCACCGGCTCGAGCGCTCCTCGGGCGCGTTCACGCGGACGGTGAGGCTGCCGGCCGAGGTCGTCGTGGAGAAGGTGATCGCCACGTTCAGGGACGGCGTGCTCGAGGTGCGAGCGCCGCGCGCGGACCCCGCGAAGGCCACCGCGAGAAAGATCGAGGTCGGCTGACCGCGGCCGGGGAGGCGGCGGCGCCGGTGCCCGGGCTGGCGCGAGTGCCCAGGTTGCGCTCGATGCCCACCCGCCTCCGCCCCGTGGACCTCGAAGCCTCCGCGTCGCACGGCCCGCTCGTGGAGGCGCTCGCCCGCGCGGGGCTCACCCGCCGGTCGGACGCGACCCGCGCGGTGCAGGCCGTCGTCTGCGCCCTCGCCCTCCGGACGCGCGACCCCGCGTGGGACCGGCTGCGCGAGCTGTTGCCGAGCCCGTTCAAGGAGCGCCTGGCCGCCTGCGAGCGCCACGCGGCGTCGCGCTTCACGCCCGCGACCGCCGACGAGTTCGAGGGCCTCGTGGCCGACGACCTCGACCGCCCCGGGGGCGAGCCCGGCGACGTCCCCGGCGTCATCCGCGCCGTCTTCTCGGCGATCCGCGCCCAGCTCGGCGAGCCCGAGGCGGAGGAGCTCGGGAACCGCCTGCCCGTCGAGCTCGAGCCCTACTGGCGGCGCGCGTCCTGAGTGGGTCGCCGTGTCCGGTCCGGCGGCCCCGCTGCGTGACGGTGATCACGGCGGCGCCCGTCGGGAGCAGGTGGTCGAACCCGTGCGGGAGTCACGCCGCGTGAGCCCGCGCACAGCCTTCCCCACCCCGCCTCCGGCATCCTCGCGCCCATGGTGAAGAACGCCGCCGCCCTCCAGAGCGCGATGACCCGCCCCGCCCTCCCCGCCCTCGGCCGGACGCCGCCCGTACGCCACGTGCACCTCCCGGGCGCGCCGGCGCCGGACGGCCTCGACGTCGCCGCGATCCGCGCGCACTTCGCGTTCCCGGCGCACGGCCGGATCGTGACGAACAACGCGGCGAGCACCCAGCCGCCGACCGCGCTCGTCCGGCTCCTCGGCGCGCTCGCGCCGGAGTACGAGAACGTCCACCGCGGGCAGTCGACGGCCTCGCGGGTGACCACCGCGCGGTTCGAGGAGGCGTACGACACCATCGCGCGGTTCATCCACGCGCCCTCCCGCCGCGGCATCGTGGGCTGCCGGAACACCACCGAGGCTCACAACGCGGTCATGTACATGCTCATGACCGAGCTGCGCGACGGGGACAACGTCGTCACGACGCTCATGGAGCACAACTCGAACTACGTGCCCTGGTACGGGCTCGTCCGCGAGCTCCTCCCGCGCTTCGGCGTCAAGGCGGAGGTGCGGCTCGCCCGCTTCGATCCGGCCACCGGCCAGCTCGACCTCGACCACCTCGCCTCCCTCGTCGACGCCCGCACGAAGCTCGTCTGCTGCACCGGCGCGTCCAACTTCTTCGGCACGAAGAACCCGCTCCACACCGTGCGGGCCATCTCGTCGGAGAGCGGGTACGTGCAGCCGGACGGCACGCCGGGCTCGTACCTCCTCGTCGACGGCGCGCAGCTCGTCCCGTCCACCGCGGTCGACGTCCAGGCGCTCGACGCCGACTTCCTCTCGTTCTCGTTCCACAAGCTCCTCGCCCCGTTCGGCGTGGGCGTGCTCTACGGGCGCGAGCGGATCCTCGAGGGTGCGCGGCCGTTCCTGTACGGCGGCGACATGATCGCGGACGGCCAGGTGACCCCGGAGCACGTGGGCTACAACGCCCTGCCCTGGAAGTTCGCGGCCGGGACGCCCAACGTGCTCGGGACGATCCTCTCCGGCCAGGCGGTGCGGTTGCTGCTCGACCTCGCCCTCGACGGCGCCGCGGGCGCACGCTTCGGCGCCCCGGAGCCCATCGAGCACGGCGACGTCGTGCGGGCCATGCACCGGATCGGCGCGCACCTCCGCCGGCTCACCGCGCGGGCCCTCGACGCGCTCGCCCGCGTGCCCGGCCTCACCGTCTACGGGCCGCGCCAGGCGGAGCGGCGCACGGCGCTCGTCGCCTTCAACGTCGCGGGCATGAGCCCGTTCGAGCTCGCCGAGGGGCTCGACGCGCTCGGCGTCGAGTCGCGCGCGGGCTGCCACTGCGCGACGCTCGCGCACCACGCGCTCGGGCTCGAGCCGGCGGCGAGCTGCCGGCTGAGCTTCTACCTGTACAACACCGAGGCGGAGGTCGACCGGGCCACGGCCGCGGTGCGCACCGTGGTCGAGGCGAAGCGGCGCGGGCTCTCGCTCGTGCCGAAGGCCCGGGCCTGACGCGGCGCCGCGCGCCGCGGCGGCCGGGCTACCAGGGCGAGGGGTTGCCGGCGCCGGTGGTGCGGGTGCCGGAGGTGTCCGCGCCGGCGCCGCCGGCGTGCACCACCGCGCCGCCGAGGTAGACCGAGAAGCCCACCGACGCGGAGAAGGTGTCCATCGTCACGTCGACGCCGGAGAACTTCGCCCCCATCGACGCGTACTTCACCCCCAGGTCGACGGACAGCGAGGGCGCGAGCAGGAACCCCACCCCGCCCGCGATGGCCCACCCCGACGACTTGACCGCCTCCGAGCCCGCGGCCGAGGTGTGCCCCCACATCCACCCGGCCTCGGCGCGGAGCACCGCCCGCTCCAGCGGGTACTCGAGGGCGAGCATCGGCCCCGCGGTCCAGGCCTCGTCGCTCGAGTCCTCGAGGCCCGTGATCGAGGCGGTGGTCTTCGTGTACTGCAGGCTCGCGCCCACGCCGACGAAGGGCGTCAGGAGGTAGACCCCCTCGGCCGCGGCCGACCGGGTCTTGAGCGTGAGGGCGTCGCTCTGTCCCTCGGCGGAGTAGCTCGTGCTCGAGGAGGCGAAGCCGGTACCGCCCGAGAGCCGCAGCGAGCCGGGGTGGGCCTGGGCAGAGGCAGCGAGCGGCACGGCGGCGAGGACGAGGGCGAGGAGGGCGCGCATGGATGCCCTATACACCCTGCGTGCATGTGGGCGTCAAGGCGAACCGTCGCGACTCCGTCTCGCCCGGAAGCGCTTGCGCCGGACCGCGTCCTCCCGGTCGCGCTCGTCGAGGGCGCCCTCCACCCGCGCCGCCTCCGCTGCGAGCGCGGGGAGCACGAGCTGCTCGAGCGCGTTGATCCGGCGGGAGGTCGCGCGGATCTCCTCCCCGAGCCGGGCGAGGTGGAGCTCCCGGGACGCGATCCGCAGGAGCACCTCGAGCGCCTCCTCGTGGCGGCGCGCGGCCTCGGCGGCCTGCGGGCTCCAGCCCGCCGGTGAGCTGCCGCGCGCGTCCGCGCCGCGCACGAGCCCCGGCGCGTCGATCGCCGGGGTGGGCACGCCCCACACCCGCCGGGTCGTGACCTGGACCGGGATCTCGCGCCCGGCCGGGAGGGCGAGGGAGCCGAGCGCGGGTTCGCCGTCGAGGCCACCGGCGAGCGCGAGCGCCTTCACCGCCTCCCGCAGCACCTCGTCGAGCCTCGCCCGGCCACGGAGCACCTCCCGCATGAGCTTCCAGGTCTCGCCGGCGAGCACCTCGCGCTTCGCGCGCAGGAGGTGCGCGCCCTTCGTGGCGATCCCGCGCCGGGACCGGAGCTCCAGGAGCCCGGAGCGCGTGGTGGGCGAGCGGCTCACGCGCCCTCCCCGCGCCGCTCGCGCGCGGCGAGCACCCTCGCCGGGATGCGCGTGAGCGCCGAGGCCGGGAAGGCCCCGAGGAGCCGCCAGCCGGCCTCGAGCGTCTCCTCGATCGACCGGAACGCGCCGCCCTGCCCGACGAGCTCCCGCTCGAAGCGGTCGGCGAACTCGAGGAGCCGCCGCTCGTCCTCGCCGAGGTTCGCGGCGCCGACGATCGCCGACATGCGCCGGACGTCGCGGCCCCGCGCGTAGAGCGCGTAGAGCTGGTCTGCGACCGGGCGGTGGTCGGCGCGGGTCCGCCCCTCCCCTGCGCCGAGCCCCATGAGGCGCGAGAGCGAGGGCAGCACGTCGATGGGCGGGTAGACGCCCTTGCGATCGAGGTCGCGGGAGAGGACGAGCTGGCCCTCGGTGATGTAGCCGGAGAGGTCGGGGATCGGGTGCGTGAGGTCGTCGTCCGGCATCGTGACGATGGGCAGCTGGGTCACCGAGCCGGGCCGGCCGGTGACGCGCCCGGCGCGCTCGTAGATCGTGGCGAGGTCCGTGTACATGTAGCCCGGGTAGCCGCGCCGGCCGGGCACCTCCTCGCGCGCGAGCGCCACCTCGCGGAGCGCCTCGCAGTAGGCGGTCATGTCGGTGAGCACCACGAGCACCTGGAGGCCGTGCGCGAACGCGAGGTGCTCGGCGCAGGTGAGCGCGCAGCGGGGCGTCATGAGCCGCTCGATGGGCGGGTCGTCGGCGCGGTTGAGGAACACCGCGGTCCGGTCGAGCACCTCCGCCTCGCGGAAGGCCGCGAGGTAGGCCTCGTACTCGCGGAACGGCGCGCCCATCGCCGCGAAGACCACCGCGAACGGCTCGCCGCCGCGGACCCGCGCCTGGCACACGATCTGCGCCGCGAGCCGCCCGGCGGGCAGGCCCGCGCACGAGAAGATCGGGAGCTTCTGGCCCCGCACGAGGGTGTTCAGGCCGTCGATGGCCGAGACGCCGGTCTCGATGAAGTCGGACGGCTTCGCGCGGCGGGTGACGTTGAGGGCCGCGCCGTGGATGGGGACGCGCGCCTCGGCGAGCGGCGCCGGGAGCCCGTCGGCCGGCCGACCCAGCCCGTCGAGCACGCGGCCGAGCATGCCGCGCGAGACCCCCAGCGTCGCGATCTCGCCGGTGAGCGTCACCTCCACCCGCGCCGGGGCGAGGCCGCGGGTGTCCTCGAGCACCTGCACCGCCACCCGCGCGCCCGACAGCTCGATGATCTGGCCGCTGCGCTCCTCCCGCCCCGCGCGGATCCGCACGAGCTCGCCGAGCCGGGCCCGCGGCACGCCCTCGAGGAACAGGAGCGGCCCCGCGATCGCCTCGGCCCCCATCACCCTGCGCGTCACGAGGTCCATGGTCACCTCAGTCCGCCGTCAGCCGCCCGAACGCCGCCGCGGCCGAGCGCTCGAGCAGGGCCGCCTCGCCGTCCACCGCCGCCTCCTCCGTCTCGGCGAGCCGGAGCAGCCGCTCCGGCAGGCCGGTCTCCAGGATCGACCGGAGCGGCACGCCCGCCGAGACCGCGGCCTCCGCTCGCCCGTGGACGGCCAGGAACGCCGCCAGCATCCGGCGCGCCTTGCCGGGCGAGCACGAGGCGTCGGCCGGGTGGAGCGCGCTCTGCCGGAGGAAGCCCTCCCGGAGGAGCCGGGCCGACTCGAGGACGAGGCGCTCCGAGTCCTGCAGCGACTCCGTGCCGACGAGCTCCGCCACCTCCGCGAGCTCGCGCTCCCGCTGGAGGAGGCCCATCGCCTGGTCGCGCAGCGCCCCGAAGCCCTCGCCCCCCGCGCGCTCGAACCAGGGGCGCAGCCGCTCCGCCTCGAGCGAGAAGGAGACGCCCCAGTCGACCGCCGGGTAGTGGCGGCGGTGCGCGAGGTCGGCCGAGAGCGCCCAGAGCGCGCCGGTGGCGCGGAGCGAGCACTGCGTCACCGGCTCGGAGAGGTCGCCGCCCGGGGGCGAGACCGCGCCGACGATCGTGACCGCGCCGTCCCCGCCGCCGAGCACCTCGGCCCGGCCCGCCCGCTCGTAGAAGCGCGCGAGGCGTGAGGCGAGGTAGGTCGGGTAGCCCTCCTCGCCGGGCATCTCCTCGAGGCGCGCCGAGATCTCGCGCAGCGCCTCGGCCCAGCGCGAGGTGGAGTCGATCATGAGCGCGACCGAGCGCCCCGTGTCCCGGAAGTACTCGGCGATCGTGCAGCCCGTGTAGATCGAGGCCTCGCGGGCCGCGACCGGCATGTTGGACGTGTTGACGACGAGCACCGTGCGGGCGAGGAGCGCGCCCCCGGTCCTGGGGTCGACGAGCCGCGGGAACTCGTCGATGACCTCGGCCATCTCGTTGCCGCGCTCGCCGCAGCCCACGTACACGACCACGTCGGCGGCGGCCCACTTCGCGAGGCTCTGCTCGAGGACGGTCTTCCCGGTCCCGAAGCCGCCGGGGACCATCGCCGTGCCGCCCGCCGAGACCGGGAAGAAGCAGTCGAGGACCCGCTGTCCGGTGAGGAAGGGCACGTCGGGCGCGAGGCGGCGGGCGACGGGCCGCGGCCGGCGCACGGGCCAGCGGTGCAGGAGCGACAGCACGCGGCCGTCCTCGAGCGCCACCACGCCCTCCTCGACGGCCGCGGGGCCGGACCGCACGCCCGCCACCCGGCCCGCGACGTCGGGCGGCGCGAGCACCGGCTCCTCGGCGCCCGCGGACCGGGCCGTCCCGAGCCGCTGGCCGGCGCGCAGCGCGTCGCCTTCCTTCACCGCGGGCTCGAAGTCCCAGCGCCGCCTGCGATCGAGCGCCGGGAGCCGCACGCCGCGGCCGAGCCACTCGCCCTGCTCCTCGGCGAGCGCGGCGAGCGGGCGCTGCACGCCGTCGAAGATCGCGCCCAGGAGCCCGGGGCCGAGCTCCACGGCGAGCGGCTCGCCGGTGGCCTCGGCGGGCTCGCCGAGCGCGAGCCCCGCGGTCTCCTCGTAGACCTGCAGCGTGGCGAGCTCGCCCTCCACCCGGATCACCTCGCCGAGCAGCCGCTCCTCGCCCACCCAGACCACCTCGTTGAGCGCCGCGGCGGGCAGCCCGCGCGCCACCACCGTCGGCCCCGCGATCCGGACGAGCTCGCCCCTCATGGCTCCCCTCCCGGCCCCGCGAGCTTCACGCCGTAGCCGACCGCGCGGCGGATGATGGCCGCGACGTAGGCCTGGCCCTTCCCCGCGTCGGACCAGCGGCGCGGCAGGGCGAACGGGAGCAGCACCGGCAGGCCCCGGCTCCGCGCCCGCCGGACGAGCCGCTCCGGCACCGCGGCGAGGACCTCCTCCTCGATCGCGAGGACGCCGACCTCCGCGTCCCCGGCCACCCGCTTCCAGTCGGCGGCCTCGTCCCCCGCCGCGAGCGCCGCGACCTCGGCGCCGGCGAGGCGGAACCCGAGCGCGTCGCCCGGCCGGACGGCCACGACGAGGTGGAGCGGGCGGCGCGGCGGGGCGGTGGCGAGCGGGGTCATTCAGGCCTCCAGGAGCGGCAGGACCTCGTCGCCCGGCAGCCCGAGCGCGCGGGCGCGGAGCGCGAGCGCCTGCCTGCGGACCTCCGCGCGCCGGAGCGCGAGGTAGGCGAGCGGCACCGCGAGGGACAGCGGCCTCGCCCGCGCGGCCCGGACGAGTGGCGCGAGCGCCGCCCGCTCGAGCGCGAGGTCGGCGAGGGCGGGCGAGGCGAGCGCGGCGGCCGGGAGGCCCAGGCACGCCTCGAGCGCGGCGCGCCGCTCCGCGAGCGGTGCACGCGCGAGGCGGGCCAGGAGCTCCGCGCCGAGCCGCCGGCCGCCTTCGAGCAGCGCACCCTCCCCGGCGGCGGCGTCCCCGAGGAGGAGCAGCGTCGCGCCGTTCCGGGCGTCGACGCGGTCGGCGAGGTGGGCGGCGAGCACCCCGGCGTCCTCCCCGCGCGCGCGGGCCGCCGCGCGGGCGCGCGCGAGCGCGGCCCGATCCGCGGCGACCTCGACCGGCACGAGCGAACGGTGCGCGGAGGGTGCCTCGCGGAGCGCCACGAGCGCCGCCGCGGCGACCTCGCTGCCGCCGGCCGCGAGGAGCCCGAGGGCCTGCTCCGCCGAGGGCGCGGCCACCGCCGCCCGGAGCGCCTCCGCGCCGAGGGCGGGCGTCGCGGGCGCCGCCGCCAGGATCGCGTCCGCGCGCTCGCCGTGGACGAGCCCGCGGACGATGGCCTTCACGGCCTCCGCCTCCTCGAGCGAGAGCCAGGCCGAGAGGAGCCGGCGCGCCCGGGGACCCTCGATCCAGCGGAGGACCTCGGCGGCCTCGGCGCGCAGCGCGGCCCGCAGCGCCGCCTCGACGGCCGCCGGGGCCCGCTCGCCCGCGCCGCGCGCGAGGAGCTCGAGCAGCCCCTCCCGGCCGAGGAGCCGCGCCCGGCGCGCGCCGAGCCGCGCGTTCGCGAGGTCGAGCCTCACCCGGGCACCGCCCCGGGCTCCCCGGCGGGCGGCGCCGGGTGCTCCCCGAACAGGAGCCGCGCGAGCTCGAGCTCCAGCGCGGGCCAGGCCCGCTCGAGCCGCGCCGGCAGGGTCGCGTCGAGCACGAGGCGGCCGCCCCGCACCGCGACGCCGCCGCGCGGCGCCTCGACCTCGCGGAAGCGCGCGCGCGCGGCAGCCGCGGGGGCGAGCCGCACGAGCGCCTCGCGGGCGGCCGCGGCGGCGCCGGGGTCCACCTCGACCTCGAGCGGCCCCGCGGGGAGCTCCGGCACGAGCGCCGCGAGGAGGCGGGCGTCGAGGGCGGTGCCGCCGGCCGCCGCGAGCCGGCCGCGCACCTCGGCCTCGACGGCCGCGAGCAGCCGGCGCTGCTCGGCGAGGAGCGCCCGCTCCCGCGTGAGGACGAGCCGCTCCCGCGCGGCCCGCAGGCGCGCCGCGCCGGCCTCGCGCTCGCGGGCCACGACGGCCTCCCGCGCGGTCGACGCCGCCGCGCGCGCCTCGTCGACGATGCGCCCCGCCTCGCGGCGGGCGACCTCCCGGATCCGCTCCACCTCGTGCGCGGCCTCCTCCGCCACGACGCGGAGCAGCGCGTCGTAGGCCACGTCAGCCTCCGGTGAGGATGAGGACGGCCACCACGAACCCGAGGATGACGATGGTCTCGGGGATGGCGAGCATCACGATGATGGTGCCGCGCACCTCCGGCTTCTCCGCGAGCGCGCCCGCGCCCGCCGCGCCGATCCGGGACTGGACCCAGGCCGTCGCCACCGCCGCGACCCCGATCGCCGCCGCCGCGCTCGCTGCCAGGAAGAGCTTCTCCACGGTCGACCTCCTCTCACCCGGTGCGCGCGAAGGGTCGGTAGGGCTCGCCCCCCGCGTCGTAGAACTTCTCGAAGAACTCCACGTAGTGGAGGCGGAGCGCCGCCACGGTCGGGCTGATGAGCCCCAGGGTGAAGTTGACCGCGTGCAGGAGCACCGCGACCGCGAGCCCCGCCGCCGCGGGCCTGAGCGCGCCGGCCACCAGGTTCGCCACCTCGGCGAGGAGGACCGACGCGAGGCCGAGCGCCATGAGGCGGGCGTACGAGAGCACGTGCCCGAGGCCGAGCACGACGTCGAGGGCGGCCATCGGCCCCTCGGCGAGGACCGCCGCGAGGAGCCCCGCCCCGGCCACCACCGCCGCGCCGGTCGCGAACGGCCGCGGCAGGGCGCCGCCGAGCGCGGCGGCGAGCACCGCCGCCGCGAGCAGGAGCAGGAGCCGGCCCGCCCGGGCGATCGCCTCGCGCCGGTGACCGGCCCGGACCGCGCCGGCCACGCCGAGCGCCATGCCGACCGCGACGTGGACGGCGCCGACCCCGAGCGCGAGCGCGAGGAACTCGAGCACCCGGCCGCGGCGATCCATGAGGAGCGGGTGGAGGCCCACGTGCTCGCCGAGCGCCCCGAGCGCCTCGCCGAAGAGGACGCCGAAGGCGAGCGCGCTCGCCGAGCAGGCCGCCGCGACGGCGGCGAGATCCCGCCCGAGCGGGCCGCCCACCCTCCGCCACCGCAGCGCGAGCGCCACCGCGAGGCCGAGCACGCCGAAGGCGACGTCGCCGAGCACGAGCCCGAAGAAGAGCGGGAAGAACACCGCGAGCCACGGGGTCGGGTCGATCGACCCGTAGCGGGGCAGCGGGACGAGCGCGAGCAGCCGCTCGAAGGGGCGCACCGCGGGGCCGTTCCGGAGCACGACCGGCACGTCCGCCCAGGCGGCGCGGGGCGGCGGCGCGGAGAGGAGGACCACCCGGTCGCCGAGCGCCCCGTGGACGGCCGCCCGCAGCGGCGCCACCCGCTCCTCGGGCATGTAGCCCGAGATCACGAACGCGAAGCGGGTCTCCCCGCAGCGCGCCCCCGCGCGCTCCCGCGCGAGCGCCGAGGCGGCCTCGGCGGCGGCCGCCGCGAGCGCGGGGACGTAGCTCGCCGCCATCCGGGCGAGCTCGGCGTCGGCCGCCGCGAGCTCGCCGGGGAGCTCCTGCAGGCGGGCGTGGAGGTTCAGGAGCACCTCGTAGATGCCCTCCCCCGCGCAGCGCGCCGGGAGCCGGACCTCGTCGACCCCGCGCTCGAAGAGGAGCGCGCCGACCGCCCGCCCGTGCGCGCGGGGCACCACGAGGAGGACGCCCACGTGCTCCGGATCGAGCGTGCGCGACCGCACCTCGCAGGCCCCGCCGGTGATCCGCGCCACCTCGCGCTCGAGGAGCGCGAGCGCCTCCGGGTCGGCGCGGAGCACGAGGCCGTGCAGCTCGGGCTCGAGCCCGGGGTCGAGCGCGTGGCGGAAGGGGGCGAGCGCGACGACGAGCCGCGCGAACCGCTCCGCCTCCTCGCGCTCCTGCGCGAGCGCCGCGCGGCGGGCGAGGAGCGCCCCGACCTCGAGCTCGAGCCCGGCGAGGCGCGCCGCGAGCTCGGGCGAGCCGGGCGGCGGCATCGCGGCGGGTGGCCCCGGCGGCACGGCCGGCAGGCGCTCCGCGAGCGCGAGCGCGCGCGCGCGCTGGTCCTCGAGCCGGGCCTCGCGCCCGGCGCCGAGCGGATCGGCCGGCCGCGGCCGGACCGCGCCGGGATCGGCGGCCGAGGGGGCGCGCAGCTCGAGGACGCCCTGCTCCTGCAGGAACGCGAGCGCGCGCTCCCGGAGGTCGCGGGGCCCGAGCAGCCGGACCTGGGCCATGGGGAGGATCACGGCGCCTCCCCGAGCACGAGCGCGAGGGCCCGCGCGACGGCTTCGGCGTGGCGCGCCGCGGCCCGCGCGCACAGCGCGGCGCGCTCCACCTCGCGCGCGGCCTCCGCCGCCTCCGCCTCGCGCCGGAGCGCGGCCTCCGCCGACGCCCGCTCCACCTCCCGCTCCGCCTCGGCGCCCGCCCGGGCCTCCGCGGCGAGCCGCTCGGCCTCGCGCCGGGCCGCCTCCACCTCGGCCTCGGCGGACGCGCGGGCCCGGGAGACGTCGTCCGCGAGCGTGGCCTCGTCACCCCGCAGCCGCTCGAGCGGGTCCACCGCGGTCGCGTCCACTTCTCTCCGGAGGTCCACGTCTCGCTCCCCCGTGATGCGAGCAGACGCCCCGCGGGGATCCGAGGCAAGGACCCCGCGGCCGACCGAGATGGGGCCGCGCGTCGGCGTGCCGCACGCGCCCGGCTGCCGCGCGGCCGGCGCGCGCACGGCCCGGGCTCCCCGGCCGGGCGGGCCCCGCCCTCGGCGGGTGTTTATGACCGGCCGGTCAGGAATGCCTTGCGCCCGGCGGCCGGGCCCGGTACAAGCCGCGCCATGGCACGCCCCCCTCGTCCGGACGCCCGCGAGAGCCTCCTCGAGGCCGCCCGCGCCGAGTTCGGCAAGAAGGGCGTCGACGGCGCGCGCGTCG
This sequence comes from Anaeromyxobacteraceae bacterium, assembly GCA_047602405.1. Classification (GTDB taxonomy): domain Bacteria; phylum Myxococcota; class Myxococcia; order Myxococcales; family Anaeromyxobacteraceae; genus Anaeromyxobacter. The sequence goes on along the minus strand of JASGHJ010000002.1, from coordinate 1,126,019 downwards.
AGGACATCGCGCGGCGCGCCGGCATCTCGAAGGGCGCCTTCTACCTGCACTTCTCGACCAAGGAGGAGGCCTTCGGCGAGCTCCTTCAGCGACTGCTCGGCGCGCTCGAGGAGCACGCCCGCCGCCGCCACGAGGCGGAGGAGGGCTTCTGCGCGACCTGGGCGCCGGAGGGCCCGGAGGCGTTCGCCCGCCGCATGGCGTTCGACGTGCGCCTCGACGTGGAGCTGCTCGAGACGCTCTGGCGCAACCGCCAGCTCCTCGCCGCCTTCGACAGCGCGGGCGCGGGCAACGCGCGGCTCGTGGCCGACTTCCGCCGCCGCATCCGCACGCTGGTCGCCGGGCGGCTCCGCGACCAGCAGGGCACCGGCGCCCTGCGCCGGGACGTCGATCCCGACCAGCTCTCCGACATGATCGTCGGCGCCTACGAGGCCTTCGGGCGCCGGATGTCCGACCTCGCGGCCCGGCCCGATCTCGAGGCGTGGGCCCGCTCGTTCCTCGCCGTCTTCTACCAGGGCGTGCTCGGCCCCACCCCGGCCGCCGCCCCGCCCCGGATGACCCGCCGGTCACGAATCTCACGCTGAGGAGAGACCCGCATGCGCCGCGTCGCACTCCGCCTCGCCCTCGCCGCCCTGGCCCTGGCGGCCGCCTGCGCCCGGAAGGACGCCCCCGCCGCCCCGGCCGCGCCTGCCGGAGGCGCTCCGCCGGCCGCCGCCGCCCCGGCCGCCGCCGCGGGCGCGCGCCTCGTCGATCCCGAGCCCGTGCGGCACGCGCCGAAGGTCCTCGCGAGCGGGACGCTCAAGGCGCGCCAGGCCTCGCCGCTCGCCATGGCGGCCTCCGGCATCCTCGCCAGGGTCGCGGTCGCGCGCGGCGCCGAGGTGAAGCAGGGCACCCTCCTCGCGGCGCTGGATGCCGACCTCGCCTCCGCGCAGGTCGCGCAGGCCGAGGCCGGCCTCGCCGCGGCGAAGGCCCAGCTCGCCCTGGCCGAGGACGGCCTCGCCCGCCTCACCCGCATCAAGGCCGAGGACGGCGCGAGCGAGTCCCAGGCCGTGCAGGCCCGCGCCCAGCGCGACCTCGCGGCGGCGCAGGTCCAGGCCGCCGCCGCGCAGCTCCGCCAGGCGCAGGTCAACCTCGACCACCACGTCCTGCGCGCGCCCTTCGCCGGGGTCGTCACGCGCATCCCCGACGGCACGGGCGTGACCGTCGCCGCCGGGATGCCGCTCGTCACGCTGCTCGCGACCCGCACGCTCGTCCTCGAGACCTCGCTGACGCAGGAGGAGGCCGCCGAGGTGAGGGCCGGCGCCCGGGCGGTGGTCCACGTGCCGGCGACCGGCGCGCGCACCGAGAAGGCCACCGTGACGGCGGTCGTCCCGGCGGTCGAGGCCGGGACGAACCGCGTCCCCGTCGAGATCGAGGTCCCGAACGACGACGGCGCCTTCCTCCCGAACGCCCACGCCCGCGCCGAGCTCGGGAAGGGCGCGGAGCGCGACGCCTGGCGCGTGCCGGCGGCCGCGCTCGTGCAGCGCGACGGCGGGTTCGCGGTCTGGGTGGCAGCGGGCGACGGCAAGGCCCGCGCGCTCGCGGTGCGGCTCCTCGCGGAGGAGGGCGACGCGGCGGTGGTGTCCGCGCCCGGTGGCTGGCCCAAGGGCCTGAAGGTCGTCGCCCGGCCCCCGGTCGGCATCGCCGAGGGGACGGTCGTGGCGGAGGCCGCGCCGTGACGATCTCCGACGTCGCCATCCGGCGGCCGGTCTTCACGGCCATGATGTCGGTGACGCTGATCGTGCTCGGGATCCTCGGGTACCGGCGCCTCGGCACCGACCTCTACCCGGACGTCACCTTCCCCTTCGTCACGGTCTCCACGGTCTACCCGGGCGCGAGCCCCGAGGACGTGGAGGAGTCGATCACCCGCCCGATCGAGGACGCGGTCTCCTCGATCGCCGGCGTCGACCGGGTCTTCTCGCTCTCCCGCGAGAACGTCTCGCTCGTCTTCATCCAGTTCAAGCTCTCGGTGCCGATCGGGCAGGCGGTGCAGAACGCCCGCGACAAGGTGGGCATCGCGCAGGGCCAGCTGCCGCTCGGGTCCGAGCAGCCGGTCATCGCCCAGTACGACATCTCGGCCCAGCCGGTGCTCGTGTTCTCGGCCGCGTCCGGCGCCGACCCGGTCGCGTTCCGGGAGCTCCTCAACGACCGGGTCCGGCCGCGCATCGAGCAGCTCGACGGCGTCGCCGCGGTGCGGATCCAGGGCGGCGCCGAGCCCGAGGTGCTGGTCGAGCTCTTCCCGGAGCGGCTCTCCCCCCTGGGACTCACGCCGAGCGCGGTGTTCCAGCGGATCCAGGCCGAGCACCTCGACCTCCCCGGCGGCCGCTACCCCTCCGGCGCGCTCGAGGTGGGCGTGCGCGTGAAGGGCGAGTTCCAGTCGGTCGACGAGATCCGCGCCATGCCGGTCGCCACCGGCCCGGACGGCTCGCTCGTCCGGCTCGGCGACGTGGCGCTCGTCCGCGCGGGCCCGAAGGAGGTCCGCACCATCGTCCGCACGAACGGCGTCGAGTCGGTCTCGCTCGAGGTCGTGAAGCAGGCCGGCGCGAACACCGCGGTCGTCGCGAACGCGGTCAAGAAGCTCCTCCCGGAGCTCGAGGCCCAGCACCGCTTCCAGGCCCAGATCCTCATCGACCAGGCCGTCACCATCGAGGCGAACGCCCACGAGGTCTGGATCGCCATCTTCTTCGGCGGCGCGATGGCGATCCTCATCATCCTCGTGTTCCTCCTCGACGGGCGCGGCACGTTCATCTCGTCGCTCGCCCTGCCCACCTCCGTCATCGGCACCCTCTTCGCGATGTACGCGATGGGCTTCTCGCTCAACCAGCTCACGCTGCTGGGGCTGTCCCTCGCCATCGGCCTCCTCATCGACGACGCGGTCGTCGTGCGCGAGTCGATCACCCGCCGGCTCGAGGCCGGCCAGGACCCGGCCACGGCCGCCAGCGAGGGCACCCGCGAGATCGCGCTCGCGGTCATGGCGACCACCTTCACGCTCGTCGCCGTGTTCGTGCCGGTCGCCTTCATGTCCGGCATCGTCGGCCAGTTCTTCCGCGAGTTCGGCCTCACCATCTCGGTGGCGGTGCTCATCTCGCTCTTCATCGCCTTCACGCTCGACCCGATGCTCTCGGCGCGGCTCGCGAGGGCGCGCCGGCCCGGGGGGGCCCACGAGGCGAGCGGGCCGGTCGCGACCCGCATCCGGGCGTTCTTCGACGCGAACGACCGGATCTACGCACGGACGCTCGACTGGGTGCTCCGCCACAAGGTGCTCACCGCCGCCGCCGCGACGCTGCTGTTCGTCGGAAGCCTCGGCGTGGCGGGCGCGCTCGGCTCCGAGTTCCTCCCGAACGAGGACCGCAACCAGCTCGTCGTGAACCTCGAGTACCCGCCGGGCACGAGCCTCCCCACCTCCTCGGCCCGCTCCGGCGCCCTCGAGAAGGCGGTGCGGGAGCTGCCCGGCGTCGCCGCCGTGTACGCGGTCATCGGGCCCTCCGAGGACGTGCGGCTCGCGCGCTGGCGCGTGAACCTCGTGGACAAGAACGCCCGCGCGGAGTCGGACGAGCGCTACAAGGAGAAGATCCGCGCGATCCTCGCGAAGGACCGGCTCCTCCTCACCTCCGCCGTCTCCGACCCGCCCACGCTGGAGGGGCTCGGCGACTGGCCACCGGTGCTGATGCGGGTGGTCGGCCGCGACTTCGACGTCCTCCGCAAGGAGGCCGCGCGGATGATCGAGGTGATGCGGACGGTGCCGGGCCTCGCCGACATCCAGCTGAAGGACAGCCCCGGCAAGCCCGAGCTCCAGGTCGCGGTCGACCGCGAGGAGGCGGCCCGGGCGGGCGTGCCGGCGGGCCTCGTCGCCCAGCAGGTGCGCCTCGCCACGCAGGGCGAGGTGGCCGGGAAGCTCCGCGAGGGCCGGCGCGAGTCGGACATCCGGGTCCGGCTCGCCGGCGAGGACCGCGAGTCGCAGGAGGCCCTCGGGCGGATTCGGATCCAGGCGGCGAAGGGACAGGTCTCGCTCGGGCAGCTCGCGAGCCTGCGGCCCTCGACCGGCCCGGCGGTCATCGAGCACGAGCAGCGCGAGCGGCAGATCTCGGTCTGGGCGCAGATGGCGCCCGGCGCCGACCTCGGCGGCGCCTCCGCGATGCTGAAGCAGAAGCTCGACGGGAAGGGGCTGCCGGCGGGCTACTTCTACATCTTCGACGGCATGCAGAAGGACATGGGCGAGACCAACTCGGCCATGGGGCTCGCGCTCGGGATCGCGGTGATCTTCATCTTCATCGTGCTCGCGAGCCAGTTCGAGTCGCTCGTGCACCCGTTCACCATCATGATGGCCCTCCCCCTCGCCTTCGTCGGCGCGTTCCTGGGCCTCGGCGCCACGGGGAAGAGCATCAACATCGGCTCGCTCATCGGGCTCATCCTGCTCATGGGCCTCGTGACGAAGAACGCGATCCTCCTCGTCGACGGGGCGCTCCAGCACATGCGCGACGACGGGGACGGCGCGGAGGAGGCGATGCGCAAGGCCGGCCCGCGCCGGCTCCGCCCGATCCTCATGACGAGCGCCGCGATGATCCTCGGCATGCTGCCCACCGCGCTCGGCACCGGGATGGGCTCGGAGTTCCGCTCCCCGATGGCCATCGCGGTCATCGGCGGCGTGCTCACCTCCACCATGCTGACCCTGTGGCTCGTGCCGGTCGTCTTCGTCTGGGTGGAGAAGCTGCGCGCACGGCTCCGCGGCGCGACGGGGACGGGCGGCGGTGGCGCCACGCCGCGCGCCGCCGGTGCCGGGCCGGGGTCCGGGGTCGCCACCCCGCCCCACGGCGTCGCCGCCCGGGAGGCGCTGCCGTGACCGCCACCACGCCCCCGGCCCGCCGCGCCTTCTCGGTCTCCATCCTCTGCCGCCACGGCGGTGCGCTCCTCGTCATCCGCCACAGGCGGCTCGGCACCTGGCTGCCCGTCGGCGGCGAGGTCGAGCCCGGCGAGACGCCGCTCGAGGCCGCCCGCCGCGAGCTCCGCGAGGAGACCGGCCTCGAGGGCCGGTTCCCGGCGGGCCTGGGGGTCACCGGCTCCCCTCCCGGCCTCGTCGGCTACGAGGAGCACCCCGCCGGCTCGAAGGGGCTCCACATGAACTTCGCGTTCGTGGCGGACGTCGCCACGCGCGAGCTCACCGCGTGCGACGAGTTCGACGACGCGCGCTGGGTGACCGGGGCGGACCTGGACGCGCTCGAGTGCCCCGCGAACGTGCGGGAGCTCGCGCGGCTGGCGCTCGCGGCGCCGGCGGCCTGAGCGCCGGGCGGCGCCGCACCCCCGTGCGGCGTGACGCGGCCCCGATGCGCAGGGTTCGCCCGTGGCCCGGGCGAGCCCCTACCCCACCGCGAGGCCGTGGCTCCCGCCGGAGGGCGGGCTCCTCGCGCTCGCCGAGGCGGCGCGCGGCTGCCAGGGCTGCCCGCTCTGGGAGCGTGGCACGCAGACGGTCTTCGGGTCCGGGCCCGCGCACGCCCCGATCGTCCTCGTCGGAGAGCAGCCGGGCGACGAGGAGGACCGCGCGGGCCTGCCGTTCGTCGGCCCGGCCGGGCGCCTCCTCGACCGCGCGCTCGAGCGCGCGGGCATCCCCCGCGCGTCCGCCTACGTCACGAACGCCGTGAAGCACTTCAAGTGGGTGGCGCGCGGGAAGCGCCGCATCCACCAGAAGCCGGACCCTGGCGAGATCCTCGCCTGCAGGCCGTGGCTCGAGGCGGAGCTGGAAGCGCTGCGGCCCAGCGTGATCGTGGCGCTCGGGGCGACGGCGGCGGCGGCGCTGTTCGGGGCCGCGGTGCGGGTGACGCGGGACCGCGGGCGGCCCCTGGCGTCGCCCCTCGCGCCGCTCGCGCTCGTGACGGTGCACCCCTCGGCCGTGCTGCGCGCGCCGGACGACGCCGCGCGCCGGGCGGGATTCGAGGCCCTGGCGGCGGATCTGAGGGTCGCGAGGGAGGGGTTGAGGCAGGCGGAGCCT
>JASGHJ010000002.1:0-1112500 GCA_047602405.1 Anaeromyxobacteraceae bacterium | reverse complement strand
CAACCCCGTTTCTGGAAGGGACCTTCGCACGCGTCAGCGTCGAGGGCCGCCCCTTCCGTCGTCGGGGAGGCGCCTTCTACAGGGGGCCCGGTGGGGCGTCAAGCGCCGCGCGACGCATTTCGTCGAATCCCGAAAGAAGCCGTCATTGCAGGAGCTTGAGAGACCGGACAGGCCGTACGGCCCGCGCTCCCGATCCCGGCGCAGCGGCGCCGCGGCCCCCGGAGCGGCGCGGATCGAGGTGCGGAACGGCCGGATCCCCGGTCCTAGAGGCCCCAGGCCGGCACGCGGACCACGCCGCGCCGGCAGGCCCGGGCGATCGCCGCGGCGGCGGGATCCACCCTGCCCGCGCGCGCGAGCCGCTCGTGGCGCGCGATCGCCGCGACGCGCGCGACGGCCTCCTCGAGCACGTCGTTCACCATCAGATAATCGTAGCCCGCCACGCCGCGCGCGATCTCCTCGCGCGCCGCCGCGAGCCGCCGCGCGATGGCGGCGTCGTCCTCGGTGCCGCGCGCGCGCAGGCGCTGCTCGAGCTCCGCGGGCGTGGGCGGCAGGATGAAGACCGTCGCCGCGCGATCGGGCCAGCCGCGCTTGAGCTGCGAGCCGCCCTGCACGTCGATGTCGAAGAGCGCCACCTTGCCCGCGCGGAGCGCGTCGTCCACCGTCGTGCGCAGCGTGCCGTAGCGACGCCCGTGCACCTCGGCCCACTCGGCGAGGGCGTCCTCCGCCACGAGCGCGGCGAAGCGCTCCGGCGTGACGAAGTGGTAGTCGACCCCGTCGCGCTCGGCGCCGCGCGGCGCCCGGGTGGTGGCGGAGATCGAGAAGACCGCGTCGGGCTCGCCGGCGCGGTAGCGGTGCGCGAGGGTGGTCTTGCCCGCGCCCGACGGCGCGGAGAGCACGAGGAGGAGCCCGGGCAGCCCCTGCGAGGGGGACGCCGCGCCCGCGTCACTCGACATTCTGGACCTGCTCCCGCATGCGCTCGATCTCGGCCTTGAGCGTGACCACCAGGCCGGCGATCTCCGCGCTCTGCGACTTCGAGCCGATCGTGTTGGCCTCGCGGTGCATCTCCTGGACGATGAAGTCCAGCTTGCGCCCGGCGGGCTCGGCGCTGCCGAGCAGCGCCCGCGCCTGCCCGAGGTGGCTGCGCAGGCGGGTGACCTCCTCGGTCACGTCGGTGCGGTCGGCGAACAGCGCGACCTCCTGGGCGAGGCGCGCCGGGTCGACCGTCACGCCGCGGGCGAGCTCCGCCACCCGCTCGGCGAGCCGCGCCCGGTGGTGCTCCACCGACCTCGGCACGAGCTCGTCGATCCTCACGACGGCGGCGTCGACCACGTCGAGCCGGCTCGCGAGATCCCTCGAGAGCGCCTCGCCCTCCCGCGCCCGCATGGCGACGAGCGCCTCGAGCGCGGTGGCGAGCGCGCGGCGCAGGGCCTCGCGGGCGCCGTCCACGTCGACCTCGCGCTCCTCGAGCCGCACCACGCCGTCGGCCGCGATGATCTCGGAGAGGGTGACGTGGCCGGGCAGGGAGAGCCGGGCCTGGATCTCGGCGAAGGCCCGGGCGTAGGACTCCGCGAGGGCCGCGTCCACCCGGGGTGCGAAGCTCGCCGCCGCCCCGCCGCGGCGCACCGCGACCTCGACGCCGCCGCGCGCGAGCCGGTCCTTCACGGCCCGCACGACGTCGACCTCGAGCGCGGAGAGCTCGCGCGGGAGCCGCGCCTTCACCTCGCAGAACTTGTGGTTGACCGAGCGGACCTCGACGTCGATGTCCTCGCCGCTCGCCGACGCGCGCCCCGCCCCGAACCCGGTCATGCTGCGGATCATCGATGTCCTTTCGACGAACGACCCACGGCGACGCCGACCGTAGCGTCCGCCACGGGGAGCGTCAAGGAACCGGGAACGGCCGGGCCTCGTCCACGAGCATCACCGGGATGTCGTCCTCGATGCGGTAGACGAGGCGGCAGGCGTGGCAGCGGATCTCGCCCTCCTCCTCCCTGAACTCGAGGTCGCCCTTGCACTTCGGGCAGGCGAGGATCTCCTTCAGCTCGGGCGAGAGGGCCATTCAGGTGCGCGACTCTACGCCGGCCCTCTCACCGGCGGCAAGGCGAGGATGCGGCCCAGGAAGCCCGCCAGGGCCTCGCCCCGCGCGGCCTCGGTGAACGCCGTCGCCATCCGCTCGCGGGCGGCGGCGCCGAGCGCCCTCGCCCGGGACGGCGCGCCGAGGAGCTCCCTCAGCGCGTCGGCGAGGGCCGCGACGTCGCCCGCCGGCGCGAGCAGCCCCGTGACGCCGTCGAGCACCGCCTCCGCGGGGGCGCCGAAGCGGTAGGCGACCCCCGGCCGTCCGGCGGCCATCCCCTCGAGCAGGGCCCGGCACGTGCCGTCGTTGCCCTCCCCGAGGAGCGTCACCACGTCGAACGTCCGGTAGGCCGCCGCGAGCGCGTCGCCGGTGCGGTAGCCTGCCCACACGACCTCGCGCTGCAGGCCCCGGTGGGCGACGCGGACGCGCAGCGCCTCCTCCCCTTCCCCGCGCCCCACCACGACCAGCCGGGCCTCCGGGAGGGCGTCCACGACGCTCCGGAAGGCCTCCACGAGGTCCTCCAGCCCCCTGCCCGGCTTGACCCGCGTGACGATGCCGGCCACGGGCTGCCCGGGTGCGAGGCCGAGCTCGGCGCGCAGGTCGGGGCCGTCCGGGCGGAAGAACCCGGCGTCGACCGCGCCCCGCGTGGCGAGCACCCGCTCCGGCGGGAGGCGATATCGCTCGATGGCGAGGCGTGCGTGCGCGTCGCACACGGCGACGAGACCGTCGGTGCGGCGGTAGAGCGCGCCGTGGAGCGCGCGATCGGCGAGGGCGCGCGAGGCGTGGAGCGTGCGGACGAGCCGCGCCGCCCCGCCGCGCGGCCTCGCGAGCCAGGCGAGCGTGTGGTCGTTCGAGAAGTTGGCGTGGAGGACGTCGAAGGACCGCCAGAGCCGGCGCAGCGCCGCGAGGTCGGCGACGAGGCCGGGGCCCGGACGGCGCGAGAGGCGGACGTCGTCGCGCACGGCGAGCCCGAGCCCGCGCAGCCGATCGACGAGGTTGCCCTCGCGGTGCCGCTCGACGGCGAGCTCGACCGCGTGGCCGCGGGCGAGGAGCTCGCGCGACACCGAGGCCATCGGCTCCGCGGGCCCGGTCCACCAGGCGGAAGACAGGAGCTCGAGGACGCGCAGGGGAGGCTCCTACCGCCTCGGCGGGCGCGTGGCGTCGAGCTTCGCGATGAGCTCGGTCGTCGAGTGGTCCTTCGGATCCCCCGCGACCGCGACCCGGCCGCCGTACGCGCGCACCTCGGCGGCCTCCGGGATGGTGTCGGGCGTGTAGTCGGTGCCCTTCACCTGCACGTCGGGCCGGAGCGCGCGGATGACCGGGACCACGTCGCGCGAGGAGAAGAGCACGACGTGGTCCACGCACTCGAGCGCCTCGAGGATCTCGGCGCGCTCGGCCTCCGGCACGACCGGCCGGTCCGGGCCCTTGCCGAGGGCGCGGGTCGAGGCGTCGGTGTTGACCGCCACCACGAGGAGGTCCGCGAGCGCCTTCGCGCCGCGGAGGTACCGGAGGTGGCCCACGTGGAACAGGTCGAACACGCCGTTCGCGAGCGCGATGGTCTGGCCGCGCGCGGTCGCCTGCGCCCGCAGCGCCGCCAGCTCGGACTCGAGGACGCGCTTCGGCATGGTCCCCCTCACGGACGCAGGAGCGCGTCCGCGATCTCCTCGCGCGTGATGGTGGCCGTGCCGGGCTTCAGCACGACGAGCGCGCCCGCGACGTTCGCGAGCCGCGCCGCGGTGACCGGGTCGGCCCCGGCGGCGAGCCCGGCGGTGAACGTCGCGGCGACGGTGTCCCCGGCGCCGGTCACGTCGACCGCCTCGGCGTGCCCGTGCGGCGGGACGTGCGCCGGGGGCTGGCCCGGGCGGAAGACGGTCATGCCGTTCCGGCCCCGGGTGACGAGCAGCACCTCGCAGGCCACCTTGCGCAGGAGCACCCGGGCCGCCTTCTCGAGGCCGCCGGGCCCGTCGAGCTTCACGCCCGACGCCGTCTCGAGCTCGACCTCGTTCGGCTTCACCATGGTGAGGCCGCCGAAGCCGCGCAGGTTGTAGCGGGAGTCGACGCAGACCGGGACGCCGCGGCCCTTCACCCGGCGCAGGGCCTCCACCGCGGCGGCGCCGAGGGTGCCCGAGCCGTAGTCGCTCGCGAGCACCGCGCCGGCGCCGCGGGAGAGCCGCTCGATCGTCTTCACGACCTTCGCCTCGGCCGCCGCGGGCAAGGGCGGCGGCGCGCGGTCGAGCCGGATCATCTGCTGGCGCCGCGTGGAGCGGCCGCCGGCGAGGATGCGGGTCTTCGCCTCGGTGGGCCGCCCCTTCACGCGGACGATCCCGGAGACGTCGACGCCACCGCCCTCGAGCTCGTCGAGGAGCGCGGTGCCGAGCGGGTCGTCGCCGACCGCGCCGACCGCCTTCACCTTCACGCCGAGCGCGGCGACGTTCATCGCGGCGTTGCCCGCCCCGCCCGCCTTCAGCTCGGAGGACTCGTAGCGGACGATGAGGACCGGGGCCTCGCGGCTGATCCGCTCGGTCTCGCCGTAGACGTACTCGTCGGCGACGAGGTCGCCCACCACCACCACCTCGGCCCGGTCGAGGCGGGCGAGGAGCGACGGGAGGTGATCCGTCGGGCGTTCTTCGCTGGGGCGGCGCACGCCGGACACCTACCGCGCGCGCTCGCCGGGCGTCAACGGCGGCCGCGTCTTCCACCGGCGGTGGAGCCAGTACCAGTGCTCCGGGTGGGCCCTCACCCAGCGCTCGAGCCGGTCGTTGAGAATCCTGCATGAAGGCGAGCACGTCGGCCTCGTGGTCGCCGGTGGCGGGCGGGGCGGCAGGCTCGATGACGACCCGGTGCCGGCCGCCGCCGATCGGGTAGCTGACGGTGAAGATGGCCGGCGCACCCGTCCGCCGGGCCAGCACGGCCGGGGTCGGGGCGGTCGCCGCGGGCACGCCGAAGAACGTCGGGAAGATCGCCGAGCGCCGGCGCTCGTTCTGGTCGATGACGTAGCCGAGGATGCGGCCGGACTCGAGCGCGCGGCGGGCCGCGCGCAGGGTCTCGCCCTTCTTCACGACGAGCTCCTCGACGCCCGAGCGGTGGCGCACCGCCCGCCACATGTCGTTCGCCTTCGACGCGCCCATCCTGCGCGCGATCATGGTGAGCGGGATGCCCCGGCGGGAGATGGCCGAGGCGAGCAGGTCGAAGTTGCCGTAGTGGGCGGTGCAGGCGATGAGCCCCCTCTTCCCCTCGAGCGCCCGCTCGACGTGCTCCCAGCCCTCGTACTCGAACAGGCCCTCCACCTCCTCGCGGGAGAGCCCCGGCAGCCGCATGAACTCGAACACCATCCGGCCGAGGTTCCGGTAGGTGGCCTTCGCGATGGCGCGCCGTTCGGCCCCGGACCTCTCCGGGAACGCGAGCGCCAGGTTGGAGAGCACCACGCCGCGCCGGATGCCGAGCAGCCAGACGAGGGTCCCCAGCCCCGCGCCGATGGCGTCGAGCAGGCCGCGGGGGAGGAGCGCGAGGAGCTTCCCGACCAGGATCATCGACCGCCGTTGTCGCGCGAACCGAGCGCCCGGTCCAGCGCAAGGTCGAGCGCCGCGCCGCCGGCGAGGACCTCGGCCTCGATCCGCGCCGCCGCGAGGCGCGGATCGGCGGCGCGCGCGGGGTCGAGCCGGACCGCGTCCTTCTCGGTCAGGAGCACGCGCTCGCAGCCCGCGGCGGCCGCCGCGGCGAGCGCCTCGTCGAGCTCGGCCGCCGTGAAGACGTGGTGGTCCGGGTAGGCCCGCTCCGCCGCGACGACCGCCCCGAGCGCCTCGGCGGTGCGCCGGAAGCCCTCCGGCCGCGCGATGCCGGAGAGGAGCAGCACCCGCCGCCCGCGCAGCGCCTCCGGGCCGAGCGAGCGGGAGAGCGTCCCGTCGACCACCTCGCGCGGCGCGTGGCGCGACTCGACCGCGTCGAGGCCGGTGAGCTCCCGGGCGAGCCCGCGCAGGGCCGCGAGGGCCGCGGGGTCGGCGGCGTCGGCCTTCGAGAGCCACAGGAGCCCGGCGCGCCGGAGCGCCGCCACGGGCTCGCGGTTCGGGCCGCGCGGCAGGAGCCGGCCGTTGCCGAAAGGGTTCGACGCGTCGAGCACGACGACGTCGAGGTCGCGGGCGAGGGCGCGGTGCTGGAAGCCGTCGTCGAGCACGAGCGCGTCGGCGCCGAGCGATCGCACCGCGAGCTCGGCCAGGGCCGCGCGCCGGGGCCCGCACAGCACCGCGACGCCGGGCAGCCGGCGGGCCACGAGCGCGGGCTCGTCGCCCGCCTCGGCGGCGGGGAGCGCCGGGCCCGGGCCGCCCGCCGCCACGCGGGGGTCGGTCCGGGTCGCGCCGTAACCGCGGGAGAGGACCGCCACCCGGCGCCCGCGCGCGAGCAGCCGGCGGGCCACCTCGATGGCGACCGGGGTCTTGCCCGCGCCGCCCACCGCCACGTTGCCGATCGAGACGACCGGCGCCGCGGCGCGCGCGGCGGCGAGGAGGCCGCGATCGTAGGCGAGCCCCCGGAGCGCGGTCCCGGCCCGGAAGGCCGCCTCCGGCACGGCGAGCGGCGCGAGCAGCGCCCGGGCGAGCGCGCCCTCGTCGCGTCGCCACCAGGCGCGCTCGAGCGCCCTCATCGGCGGAGCAGCTCCCGGGCCGCGGCGGTCACCGCCTGCGGGGACAGGTCCGCGAGGCAGCGGTGGTGCCCCTGGGGGCAGAACTCGCCGCCGTGGTTCGAGCAGGGGGCGCAGTCGAGCGCCAGCGAGAGCGCGCGCCCGGGCGGCGCCGGGCCCCAGCGCACCGCGGAGGTCGGCCCGAAGAGCGCGAGCGCGGGCGTGCCCACCGCGGACGCGAGGTGCACCGGGCCGGAGTCGCAGGTCACGAGGAGCTGGAGCCGCGCGATGGCCGCGGCGAGCGCGTCGATGGGGAGCGGCGAGAGGTCGGCCGCGATCTCGCCGCGGTAGGCGGCGCGGAAGGCGGCGAAGGCGTCGCGATCGCCAGGGCCGCCGCAGAGCACGATGGCGTTGCCGTCCTGCTCGAGGGCGGTCGCGACCTCGGCGAAGCGCTCGGCGGGCCAGCGCTTCGTGGCCCAGCGCGCGCCCGGCGCGATGGCGACCGCCGGGGCCTCCACCCCGCGCAGCGCGTCCGCGGCGAGGTCGCGCGCGTGCGCGGAGAGGTTCACCTTGAGCGGGCCGGGGTCGGTGACTCCGAGGGAGGCGAGCGGCGCCGCGTAGAGGCGGGTCTGGTGGGCCCGCACGAGCGGGGGATCGGAGCCGAAGAGGGCCTTCAGGGCCTCCCCCGCGGTGCGGCGCCGGAAGACGAGCCGGCTCGGCGAGGCCGCCGCGGCGATCACCGCGCTGCGGAGCTTGTTCTGCAGATCGATCGTGACGTCGAAGCGGCCGCGCAGGCGCGAGGCGAGCGCGGTCGTGCCCGACCACCCCTCGCGGGAGAGCACGTGCACGGCCGCGAGCTCGGGCAGGCCCTCGAGGAGCGGCGCGTAGGGCGCGTCGGTCACCCACTCGATCCGCGCCCCGGGGAACCGCCGGCGCAGGGGCTCGAGCACGCTCGTGGCGAGGACGACGTCGCCGAGCGCGCTGTAGCGCACCACCAGGATGCTCGAGGGGTCGCTCATGCGGCGGCCTTGCCCCGCGGGAGCACGCCCAGCATGTGCTCGACGTTGCGCGCCGAGGCCCCGCGGATCGAGCCCACCGCCCGGCGCGCCAGCCCGCCGAGCTCCGCGAGCTGGTCCGGGCGGCCGAGGAGCTCGTCGGCGACGCGGAAGAGCTGGTCGGGGTCCTGCACCTGCAGCCCGCCGCGGCCCTGCAGCACCTGCACCGAGTCCTTGAAGTTCTCCATGTGCGGGCCGAACAGCACCGGCTTCCCCTGCGCCGCGGGCTCGAGCACGTTCTGCCCGCCGCGGGTCACGAAGCTGCCGCCCACGAACACCAGCGTCGCGAGCCGGTACGCGATGGAGAGCTCGCCGATCGTGTCGAGCACGACCACCTCCGCGTGGCCGGCCCGGGCGCCGCCGCTGCGCAGCCGCACCGAGAGCCCGGTCTCGCCGGCGAGCGCCATGATTTTGCCCGCCCGCTCCACGTAGCGCGGCGCGACGACGAGCTGCAGCCCGGGGTGGCGCTCGCGGAGCCGGCGGTAGACCGCGACGAGGTGCTCCTCCTCCCCCTCGTGCGTCGAGCCCGCCATGAAGACCGGCGCCGCCGGGTCGAGCCCCATCTCGGCGCGCAGCGCCGCCTCGCGGCCGTCGTCGGGGCCGAGGACGAGCGCGTCGAACTTGGTGTTGCCTGTGACCCACACCCGGTCCGGCGCGGCGCCGAGGGCGAGCGCGCGCTCGGCCTCCTCGTCGGAGCGCATCAGGAAGCAGTCGATGCGGCGGAGCGGGTTCCCGATCGCGCCGAAGAGCGCCCGGTAGCGGCCGAGCTTCTCCGGGTTGAAGCGGCCGTTCGTGAGCGCGATGCGCGCGCCGGACTTCCGCGCGGCGCGGATGAGGTTCGGCCAGATCTCGGTGTACTCGAGGACGAGGAGGTCGGGCCGCAGCGCGGCCACCGCCCGGCGGGTCGCGCCGGGCAGGTCGTAGGGCACCGGGACGACCACGTCGGCGACGTCGGCGAGCTTCTTCCGCGCGATGGCCTGGCCGCTGTTCGTCATGGTGGAGACGATGAGGCACGCGCCCGGGGCGCGCCGCTTCAGCTCGCGCATCATCGGCTCGAGGGCCAGGAGATCCCCGGCGCTCGCGCCGTGCATCCAGACCCGCGGCGTCCCCTTCCCGCGCGCGAGGTCGGACGGGTAGAGCCCGAGGCGCAGGCGCTTCCCGCTCCGCAGCTTCGGGTGGGAGAGCAGCACCGGGAGCGCGACGACGAAGAGGAGGTAGCTCGCGATGGCGTAGACGAGGTGCAAGGCCAGGCTCCGGGCGGCGGGCTAGACGGCGGCGCGGCTCTCCTCGCGCCGCTCGCCCTCCGAGATGCGGTGCAGCCGCGCGTACTCGCCCCCGCGCGTCACGAGGTCGTCGTGCGTGCCGGTCTCCACCACCCGCCCGCCCGAGATGACCACGATCCGGTCGGCGTTGCGGATGGTCGAGAGCCGGTGGGCGATGACGAGCGTCGTGCGGCGGGCGCCGCCCTCGAGCCCCATGAGCGAGTCGAGCGCGCGCTGGACCTCGCGCTCGCTCTCGGCGTCGAGCGCGCTCGTCGCCTCGTCGAGGATCAGGATGGGCGCGTCCTTCAGGAACGCGCGGGCGATCGCGAGGCGCTGGCGCTGGCCGCCGGAGAGCAGCACGCCCCGCTCGCCGACGCGGGTGCCGTAGCCCTCGGGCTGCGCCAGGATGAACTCGTGCGCCTGGGCGAGCTTCGCGGCGCGCTCGACGTCGGCCTGGGAGATCTCCGGCCGCCCGTAGGCGATGTTGTTCCGGATCGTGTCGTTGAAGAGGACGTTCTCCTGGGTGACGATCGCGAGCTGCGCGCGCAGGCTGCGCAGCGTCACGTCCCGGACGTCGTGGCCGTCGACGGTGATGCGGCCCGCCACCGGGTCCCAGAACCGCGGCAGGAGGTTCGCGACGGTGGTCTTCCCGCCGCCCGAGCTGCCCACGAGCGCCACGACCTCGCCGCGCCGGACCTCGAGCGAGAACTCGGAGAGCACCGGCCGCTCGCCGTAGCTGAAGCTCACCCGCTCGTACCGGACCGCCTCCTGGAAGCGCGGCAGCTCGCGGGTGCCCGCGTCGGGCACCGGGGTGGGCGTGTCGAGGATCTCGAAGATGCGGTCGCCGGCGGCGGCGCCCTGGATGACGACCTGGCCGACCCGGCCGAGCGACTTCACCGGCTGGTAGAGGAACAGCACCGCGCCCACGAAGGAGAGGAGCTTCCCCGGCTCGAGCTGCCCCTCGAGGATCTTGCCGCCCACCCACCAGATCGCCGCGGCGAGCCCGGCGGCGCCCATGACCTCCATGAGCGGCGACGAGAACGAGCGGATGAGGAGGCTCTTGCGCATGAAGCGGACGAGCTGGTCGTTCGCGCGGGCGAACCGCGCCGACTCCCACCGCTCCATCCCGTACGCCTGCACCACCCGCATGCCGCCGATGGCCTCGGTGAGGACCTCGCCCTGGTCGCCGTAGGTCGCCTGGGCCTTCCCGGTCACGCGGCGCAGCCGCTTCGTGAGCCGGAGCACCGGGACGAGCGTCACCGGGATCGCGCCGAACGCCACGAGCGACATGCGCCAGTCGAGGAGGAAGCAGGAGGCGAGCAGCACCACGACCGAGATGCCGTCGCGCAGGTAGGTGGGGATGGCGCTCGTCAGCGCGAGGTCGACCGCGCCGACGTCGGTGTTGAAGCGCGTGATGAGGTCGCCGGAGTGGCGGCGCGTGTAGAAGCCCGGCGAGAGCGTGAGGAGGTGGTCGAAGAGCGTCCGGCGGATGTCGGCCATGACCCGCTGGCCGACCATGCCGACGATGAAGAACTGCCCGAAGTAGGCGAACCCCTTGAGGATCGCCACGCCCACGATCACCGCCGGCAGCCAGGCGAGGAGCTCCGCCCGGTCGAGCGCCGCGATCCGCTCGCCGAGGTTCACCGACGCCGGCGCGAGCTTCCCGAGGCTGGACGCCGCGCGGGTGTCGCCGGTGAAGAGGAACTGGAGCACCGGGCCGATGAGCCAGGTGTAGAGGGCGGTCGTCCCGGAGAGGACGGCCATGCAGGCGACCGCCGCCAGCATGCGCCAGCGGTACGGCAGCGCGAACCGCAGGAGGCGGAGGTAGGTCCTCAAGGCCGGGACATCCTAGCCGAAAGGACCCCCGGATGCCCGATGTGCAGCGCGCCTACTCCTCGATGCCCTTCACCTTCCCCTCCGCGCGGCGCTTCTCGATGATCTTCTGCGCGAGGTGCGGGGGGACGGGGTCGTAGTGCGACGGCTCCATGGTGAAGTAGCCGGCGCCCTGGGTGAGCGAGCGGAGGTCGGCGTCGTAGGTCATGGCCTCCGCGTGCGGGCAGACCGCCTTCACGAGGACGCCGCGGGCGAGCGGCTCCATGCCCTGGACCTTGGCGCGGCGGCTGTTGAGGTCGCCCATCACCGCGCCGACGTACTCCTCCGGCACGCGCACCTCGAGCTTCATCACCGGCTCGAGCAGGATGGGCCGCGCCTCGAGCACGGCCTTCTTGAAGCCCATCGAGCCCGCGACCTGGAACGCCATGTCGGAGCTGTCGACGTCGTGGTAGCTGCCGAAGACGAGCTTCGCCTTGAAGTCGACGACCGGGTAGCCGGCGAGCGGGCCGGAGCCGATGGAGCCGCGGATGCCCTTCTCCACCGACGGGATGAATTGGCGCGGGATCACGCCGCCGACGATGGCGTCCTCGAACTCGAAGCCCTCGCCGCGCGCCTTCGGGTAGAGCTCGACGGTGCAGTCGCCGTACTGGCCGTGGCCGCCGGTCTGGCGCTTGAACTTGCCCTGCGCCTTCGCGGGCGCGGTGATGGTCTCGAGGTAGGCCGGGGTCGGCGGGGCGAGCGTGATCTCGACGCCGTGCTTGCGCTTCACGCGCTCGACGGTCACGTCGATGTGGGCCTGGCCCATGCCCTGGAGCAGCATCTCGCCGGTCTCCGGCGAGCGGGCGAGCTCGAGGGAGGGATCCTCCTCGATGAGCTTGTGGAGCGCCGCGGCGGCCTTGTCGTCGCCGGCCTTCGCGTGCACGGCGTACGACACCGGACGGGTGTGCTGCGCGAACGCCGGGAGCACGAGCGGGCTCGAGGCGTCGCAGAGCGTGTCGCCGGTGTGCGCGTCCTTGAGCTTCAGGAGCACCACGAACTCGCCCGGCCCGGCCTCCTTGATCTCGGCGTTCTGCGCGCCGTCGGTCCGGTGGAAGTGCGAGATGCGCTCCTCCGACCGCGTGCGCGGGTTCATCAGGATCGCCTCGGGCTTGAGCGTCCCGCTCAGGATGCGCACGTAGTCGATGCGCCCGGCGAAGTGATCGATGGAGGTCTTGAAGACCTGGCCGACGAAGGGCTGGTCGGCGGTGCCCGGGCGGACGACCTCCTTGCCGTGGAGGTCGGCGCCCTTGACCTGCCGCGCCTCGGGCCCGGGGAAGACCCGCACCGCGAGGTCGAGCAGCTCCCGGACGCCGACGCCGCTCTTCACGCAGGCGAAGGCGACGGGCAGGAACTTCTGGCCGGCGGCGCCGGCGGCGAGGCCGCGGTCGATCTCCTCCGCGGTGAGCGGCGTGCCCTCGAGGTACTTCCCGAGGAGCTCGTCGTCGGCCTCGGCGGCCGCCTCGACGAGCGCGGTGCGCAGCCGGTCGGCCTCGGCCTTCACGTCGGCCGGGACCTCGGCCTCGGCGAACCTGCCGTAGGCCTTCGCGTCCGGGAGGTGCGCCTTCATCGACACGAGGTCGACGATCCCGGTGGGCTTGCCGTTCGGGCCGAGCGGCAGCTGGAGCAGCACCGGCTTCACCTTGAGCGAAGACTCCACGTCGGCGACGGCCTTCTGCCAGTCGGCCTGCTCGTGGTCGAGCCGGTTGACGACCGCGATGGCGGGGCGGCCGGACTCGGCCAGCACGTCGTAGGTGCGCTCGGTGCGGTTGTGCGCGCCGTCGGCGGCGGAGACGGCGAGGAAGGCGCCGTCGGTCACCTGGAGCGCCCACTCGACCTCGGTCAGGAACGCCGCGAAGCCGGGGCAGTCGAGGACGTGGAAGCCGCGGCCGCTCTCCTCGAAGCTCTCGGGGTGGAGGCTGAGGGTGAAGTTGCGCTTCTTCTCCTCAGGCTCCGCGTCGAGGCGCGAGGTCGAGCCGTCGGCCGCGGCCTTCTTGGCGTCGGCGATGCGCAGGAGCGACTCGACGAGGGCGGTCTTTCCTGCGCCGTCCGCGCCGAGCATCGAGAGGGTACGAGTCACCTTGGAGCCCATGGGTCGTCTCTCCTTGGTCCGTCAGGAACCCTTTGTCGTTCAGAGAACTTCTCGTGGCGAGAGGATGCACCCGATGCCCCCCCGCGCGCCACGCGAAAGTCACCTTGCGGCCGTCCGCCGCTCCGGCGGTCCCCGGGGTCGCTAGCGGGAGAGGGAGAGCAGGGAGGGGAGCGTCTCCCCGAGGCCGTCCAGCATGAACTGGATGGCGACGGCCACGAGGAGGAGGCCGGCGGCGCGCTCGAGGATGGCGAGGCCGCTCCGGCCGAGCACCTTCTCGGTGGTGGAGGCCCCCGCCAGGATGACGTAGGCGGCCGCCGCGGTCACGAACACGGCGCCCAGCACCGGCAGCGCGTACCACCAGGGACCCGAGCGCGCCCGGGTCATGAGGACGATCACGGTGGCGATGGAGCCGGGGCCCGCGAGGAGGGGCATCGCGAGCGGCACGATGGCCACGTCCTCCTTGTCGGCGCCGGCGGCCACCTCCCCCTCGGTGATGCGGGTCCGGGAGGGCTGGGTCCGGATCATGTCGAGGGCGAGGAGCAGGAGCACCACCCCGCCCGCGATCTTGAAGGCGCCGAGGCTGATGCCGAGCAGCTGGAAGATGAGCTCCCCGGCGAGCGCGAACCCCGCCAGGATGAGGCCGGCGGTCACGCAGGCGCGCAGGGCCGTCTCGCGGCGCTTCGCCGGGGTCGCGTCCCGGGTCATGGCGAGGAAGAACGGCACCGCCGCGACCGGATCGACCACGAAGAAGATCGCCGAGAGGGAGACCAGGCTCAGGCTGAGGAGCTCCCGCCACATCCAGCGCCGGTTCTACCCCGGCGCGGACCGCGCGGGAAGCTTCGGCAGCGAGCGCACGAAGCGGGACGCCCGCATCGCCCAGACCTTCCGGATGGCCTCGAGGACGATGCGGCGGTGCATCTTCGACTGCCCCACCCGGCGGTCGGCGAACACGATGGGGAGCTCGGCGACCCGGAACCCGCAGCGGATGGCCCGGTAGGTGAGCTCGATCTGGAACGAGTACCCGGAGCACTCCACGCTGGCCAGATTGATGGCCTCGAGCACCTCCCGCCGGAAGCACTTGAAGCCGCCGGTGAGATCCCGGACCTTCACGCCCAGGATGAGGCGCGCGTAGAGGCTGCCCCCGCGCGAGATGATCTTCCGCCCGAGGCCCCAGTTCACGGTCCCGCCGCCGGGCACGTAGCGGGAGCCCAGCACCAGGTCCGCGTCGTCCGCGGCGCGGGCCAGCATGCCCGGGAGGTACTTCGGGTCGTGCGAGAAGTCGGCGTCCATCTCGAGCACGAACCGGTACCCGCGCGCGAGGGCCCAGGCGAACCCGGCGAGGTACGCCTTCCCGAGCCCCTCCTTCCCGGCCCGGTGCAGCACGTGCACCCGCGGCTCCCGTGCCGCGAGGGCGTCGGCGAGCCGGCCGGTGCCGTCGGGGGAGTTGTCGTCGATGACCAGGATCTCGACGTCCGGGGTGGCCGCGAGGATCGCCGTGACGATGGGCCTCGAGGTTCTCCCGCTCGTCGTAGGTCGGCAGGCACAGGAGCGCGGGCTTCACGGCATCACCTCGGCGATCGTCTCCGCGACCCGCCGCGGCGCGCCGGGCTCCCCGAGGGACGCCCGGACCTCCCGGAGCCCGGCGAGCTGCGTCTCGCGCACGCCCCGGTCGGCGAGCAGCCGCTCGATCTCGGCGGCCATCCGCTCGGGGCTCGCGTCGCGCTGGAGCAGCTCGGGGACCACGGTCCTGCCCGCCAGGATGTTCACCAGCGAGAAATGGGCAATCCTCACGAGGAGCCGGCCCACGAAATAGGTGAGCCAGGCCAGGCGGTAGACCACGATCATCGGCCGCAGCATGAGCGCGGACTCGAGCGTGGCGGTGCCGCTCTTCACGATGGCGGCGTCGCTCGCGCCGACCGCCTCGTCGGTGCGGCCGTCGACGAGCGTGACCTCGACGCCGGGGTGGCCGGCGAGGTACGGCGCGAGCGCCTCGCGCGGCAGCGTCGGCGCGACCGGCACGACGAACTGCGCGTCGGGGTGCGCCGCCCGGATGCGCTCGGCAGCCTCCAGCATGGGCGGGAAGATGCGGCGCAGCTCGCTCGGGCGGCTCCCCGGGACGAGCGCGATGGTGGTGCGGGCGGCCGCGAGGCCGAGCGCGGCGCGGTAGCCCTCCTTCGGGCCCGGGTCGGGCCTCTCGGCGAAGGGGTGACCTACGAACCGGGCGGAGAGGCCGGTGCCCTCGTAGTAGCGGGGCTCGAACGGGAGGATGCAGAGCATCCGGTCGACCAGCCGGGCGATCTTCTTCGCCCTGCCCTGCCGCCAGGCCCAGACCTGCGGGGAGACGTAGTAGACGACCGGGATCCCGAGCGCCTTGAGCTTCCGCGCGAGGCGCAGGTTGAAGTCGGGCAGGTCGACGAGGAGCGCGGCCCGCGGGCGGCGCGCGTCGGCCGCGCGCGCGAGCTGGTTCAGGATGGACAGGATCCGCGGGATGCGCGGGAGGACCTCCGCGAGCCCCATGACCGAGATGTCCTCGGCGGGCGCGATCGCCTCGAAGTCCGCCGAGGCCCTGAGGCGCGGTCCGCCCACGCCGAAGGCCCGGACCCCGGGCCGGAGCGCACGAAGCTCGGCGAGCGCGCGCGCCGCGTGGAGATCGGCGCTCGCCTCGCCGGCGACGATGAGGATCTCCTCGGTCAACTCGCGGGCTCATACCACACGCCACGGGGCAGGTCCTACATGAGCATGAGCTGCGCGATCGCGTACGCGTTCAGCATGGAGACGACCGCGAAGAAGCCGATGAAGCCCTGCTGCCGCTCGTCCATCCGGTTCAGGATTCCCTGCATCATGGCGGTGTTCCCTTTCAGGCTCGGGGGCGCTCCGTTGCGCCGCACATCACCGCATACGGCCCTCGCCCCGGCTTCTTTCACGGAGCCCATCCGGGACCCAAAACCCCTGGAAGCACGTGCGAAATTCCACCTCGCCATGTGGCCTTTCCGCCGCCGCCCGCGCACCCGGGCCGAGCTCATCGCCGCCGCCGACCGGGCGCGCGTGAAGGGCCGCCTCGACGCCGCGGTCTCGGGCTACCGCGAGGCGCTCGGCGCCGACGACACCGATCCCGCCGTGCACGTGAAGCTCGGCCCCGTGCTCGCGCGCATGGGCGACGGCGACGGCGCGGCGCGCTCGTTCCGCGTGGCGGCCCAGCGCCACCTCGAGGCCGGGTTCACCGACCGTGCCGTGGCGGTCAACGCCGCGGCGGTGCGCGCGCTCCCGCTCGACGCGGGCTTCCGGCTCGAGCTCGCGCGCCTGGAGCTCCTGCGGGGGCGCCGGCAGGACGCGGTGAACGGGCTCGTGGCCGGCGGCCGGGCGCAGCTGAGGGCCGGGCGGCAGGACGCCGGCGTGTCGCTCCTCGAGCGCGCGCTCCGGGAGGAGCCGCGGCACCTCGAGGGCGCGCTCGCGCTCGCCCCGGTCTACGCGCGGCGCGGCGAGCGCGACGCGGCGCGCCTGCTGCTCGAGCGCGTGCGCCCCGCGGGCCGGGGCCGCGCGCGGCGCCGGGTGCTCTGGGCGCTCTTCCGCGTGGCGCCGTCGGCGGGAGCGCTCTGGCGCTTCCTCCGGGGCTGAGCCCGCCGGGCGAGCGGCCCACCGTCGAGGCTCACAGCTGCCCTGCGGCCACCAGGATCCAGCGCAGCGAGAGCCCGCCGAGGAGCACGAGCGCGGGCGCGGCGAGCGTGGGGCGCAGGCGCAGCCGCGCCTCCCCGAGCTCGAGCGCCACCGGGACCCCGAGGCCCGCGATCACGACGAGCGCCCAGAACGCCGCGGTGAACCTGCCACCCAGCAGGAGCTGCGCCGCGTCGCGGCTCGCCTGGCCGCCGGCGAGGAGCCCCACGAGGAAGAGCGCGAGGAGCGCCACCTCGAGGCCCACCGCGGCGAGGTGCCAGCGCGAGACCGCGTGCCGCTCGCCGGCGTCGAGGCCGAAGAGCAGCATGAAGGCCGCGCCGGTGGAGACGCCGGAGGCGAGGAAGAGCGGACCGAGGAGCGGCGAGGCCCAGAGCGCCCGCGCGCCGAGGGACGAGAGCAGGATCCCGGTGTAGACGCCGAGCGCGACGCCGGTCCAGAGCGTCCAGGCCCGGAGCGCCGCGGCACGAGGCGCGGCGAAGGCCCGCGCCCACCGCACCGCGCCGCCGAGCGGCCCCGCCCGCGCCGCGAGGAGCGCCGCGTCTGCGCCGGTCAGCCCGCCGATGCCGCCGAGGAGCGTCACCGGGTAGACGACGAGCAGGATCCACGCGCCCCAGCTCATCGGGCTCGTGGGCCGCAGCGCGAGGTAGAAGCGGTAGGCGTGGAGGCGGTTCGCGAGGTCCAGGAACAGCGCGCCCATCCCGAGGGAGACGAGCACCGGCGCGGCGAGCCCGAGCCAGCGGGCGGCCCGGCTGCGCTCGCCCTCGCGGCCGGCGAGGAGAGAGGTCGTGATCATCAGCCCCGCGGCCATGCCGCCGAGGAAGAGGTAGACCGGGATTTCCCAGCCCCACACGTGGAGCTGGGGATCGACGAGGTGGCTGTGGCGAGAGGTGTCGAGCTCGTGCATGGCGTGTCTCCCGGGGCTAGCCGCTGCAGCCGCCGCCCGAGGCCTTGCGCTTCGGGGCGGGCATCCCGCCGCCGGCGGCCGGCGCGGGGGGCGGCGCGACCTTCACGCCGGTGAGGGCGGCGTTGACCGCGTTGCGGAACCGGTAGGCGGCGACGTCGGCGGCGGGCGCGCCCGGGGCCGGCATCGACTGCACGGCGTCCTCGCGGTCGAGGGCCCAGGTCTTCCAGGCCTCCCAGCCGCCCTCGAGGACGAGCACGCGGCCGCGGTAGGCGCGCGCCGCGGCGGGGACCTCGGCGAGGTCGCCGTCCGCGACGAGGACGAGGTCGCGCGAGGCCGGGGCGAAGCCGAGGTCGAGCTCTGCGAGGCTCGCGGCCGGCGCGCACTCGGCGCCGGGGACGCGGGCCTGGCCACAGGCCTCCGCGGCGCGGAGGTCGAGCACGCGCACGTTCCAGGGCGCCTCGACCACCCGGTGCGCGAGCGCCTCGGGGTCGATGCGGGCGGGCGCGGCGACGGCCGCGGTGGCCGAGGGCAGCGCGAGCGTGGCGACGCCCGCGAGGGCTACGGCGCCGAAGCCGGCGAACACGAGGCGCCTCGGACCCGACGGAGACGAGGCCGCCCCCTTCGAGAAGATCGCCTCGAGCTTCTCCGCGCCGACGAAGCAGGCCACCGCCATCGCGGCGACGAAGAGCGCCACCACAGCGGGCGGCAGGTGGAGGAGCTCGTACAGGTAGACGTGGCCGAGGTAGCCGGAGTCGCTGAACGCCGCGAAGGGCGCCCACGCCATGAGCTCGCCGTAGACGACGGTGCCGGCGACGACGCCGACCACCGTGGCGAGGCCGTCGAGCTTGCCGGAGGCGGCGGCCACGACCGAGGTCCCCGGGCAGTAGCCGGAGACGATGAAGCCCACGCCGAGGAGGAACCCGCCGGCGATCATGGGCCACAGCCAGGTCGCGCTGGTCGCGCTGTCGGCGATGGCCCTGAGGTCGGCGAGGCCGAGGCCGGAGAGCACCACCGCCCCGAGCATCGCGGTGACGATGGCGCCGAACATGACCTTGAACACGGTCATGTCGTCGCCGAAGAACTGCGCCACGAGCTTCTGCGCGCGGCCGAAGCCGGAGCGCTCGAGCACGAACCCGAAGCCGAAGCCGATCGCGACGGCGACGACGAGGCCGAGCTCCCGGCCCCCGTGCACGAGGACGTCGAAGGGGAACGTCATCGCCAGGCCCTCCTCACCGTCCACGCGAAGGCGTAGCCGCCCGCGAAGACCATCATCATGAAGGCCCAGGAGCCCGCCGAGAGCATCGCGCCGCCGGAGAGCGCCTGGCCGGAGGTGCAGCCGCGCGCGAGCTTCGCCGCGAAGCCCATCAGGAGGCCGCCGCCGAGCGCCATCGCGAGGCGCGCGCCCACGGAGATCGCCGGGCCGCGCAGCACCTCGAGCCTGAGGCGCCCCGAGGTGTACGCGCCCACGAGGCCGCCGAGGACGACGCCGAGCACCTCGAAGACGAGCCAGTCGTCGAAGGGCGCGGCCGCCACCGACCTCAGGCCCGGCGCGGTGGCGGCATGCCCCGGCGCGAACACCGAGACGGCGGCGACGCCGAGGCGGAAGGAGGCGCCGGAGGCGCCCAGGCCCTTGCCCATCACCATGTACGCGGTGAGGAGCACGAGGCCGAGCGCGGCGCCGCCGAGATAGGGGTTCCAGAAGGGCCGCTCGACAGGCTCGGGGCGAACGGCACCCTGAGGCTCGGGGCCAACGGAGTTCGTCGATTCCATCACGACCTCGCTCATACGAGGAAGAAGACGTTGGGCTTCGTGCCGGCCTCGGGCTTCACCACCTCGTGGCGGCGCGCGGCGAGGAGCCTCGCGACCGGGCTCTCCCGATCGGCGAGGTCGCCGAAGGTGAGCGCGCGGGTCGGGCAGGTCTCGACGCAGGCGGGATCCTTCCCCTTCGTCACGCGGTGCAGGCAGAAGGTGCACTTGTCGACGTGGCCGTCGGGGTGGACGTAGCGGGCGCCGTACGGGCAGGAGGCCATGCAGGCCTTGCAGCCCGTGCACTTCGCGGGGTTCACGAGGACGGTGCCGCCCTCCCCCACGTGGCTCGCGCCGGTCGGGCAGGCCGAGACGCAGGGCGTGTCCGAGCAGTGGTTGCAGCGCTCGGAGCGGATCTGCATCGAGAGCTCCGGGAAGGTCCCCCAGGTCTCCTGCACGACCCAGTCGCGGAAGCCGCCCTCGGGGAGCGCGTTCTCGGTCTTGCAGGAGATGACGCAGGCGTTGCACCCGACGCAGCGCCGGGTGTCGACCGCCATGCCGTACCGCTTGAGATCCTTCGCCATGGTCAGGCCACCTCGGCGGCGCGCTCGAGGCGCACGAAGTTCACGCTCATCCCGGTCCCGCCCATGATCGGGTCCACCTTGTAGCGGCTCGTCAGCGCCGAGTCGGAGGCGCCCCTGCCGTGGGCGTAGCGGAGCTTCCTGGCGGTCTGGCCCCAGCCGTGGACCATGAACACGCAGTCGCCGCGGATGCGCTCGGTGACCTTCGCGCGGACCGGCGTCGATCGGATGCCGTCCTGGTTCACGAGCACCACCCGGTCGCCGTCCCGGAGCGGCTTCTCCTCGAAGCCGGGCAGCGACGCCGCCACGGCGGCGTTGATCCAGACCTCGTTCTCCGGGAACGGCTCGGCGAGGAGCCGGTTGTTCACCGTGCGGCCGAAGGTGTGGGTCGGCGCGCGCCCGGAGAGGAGGCGGAACATGCCCTGCGGGGCCTCCTCCTGCGGCACGTACTGCGGCACCGGATCGAAGCCGAACGCGGCGAGCTCCTTCGACCAGAGCTGGGCCTTGCCGTCCTCGGTCGGGATCGAGACCGGGAGCCCCTCCTCCTCGCAGGTCGCGATGGGCGCGCCGAGGAGGACGCCGTCCTTCCGGAGCTTCTCCCAGTCGAGCCCCTTCGCCGTGACCCGCTTCTCGAGGTACTCGCCGGCGTCCTTCCACGGGAACCACGCGCCGAGCCCGGTGCGGGTCGCGAGCTCCTTCGCAATCCACCAGCCCGGCTTCGCGTCGTACATCGGCTCGACCACCGGCTGGCGGAGCGCCACGAACGGGCGCTTCCAGGCGGGCGCCGAGAGGTCGTCGTGCCGCTCGAGGTAGGTGGTCTCGGGCAGCACCACGTCGGCGAAGCCGGCGATCTCGGAGGGCAGCACGTCGACGGCGACGAGGAAGTCGAGGTGCTGCATGGTCTCGATGAGTTGCTTGCGGTCCGGCATGGCCTGGACGAGGTTGCAGCCGTAGACGATCCAGGCCTTGAGGTCGTAGAGCGCGTGCCCGGGGCGGGTCGCGTCGCAGAGGCCGGAGGCGATGATCTCGGTCGCGAGCGGGTAGCCGCCCGCCTTCGGGAGGTCGGCCTTCGGGCGCGGCGTCCAGCCAGCCGCGGTGCTGCCGGGGTGGGGCCCCGACGAGCCTTGCTCGGCGGGGCGGGGGGCGCCGAGCCCCCCGGAAACGAGGTGGGGCAGCCCCTCCGGCAGCGGGTACGGCGCGAGCGGGAACTTCTCCGTCGCGACGTAGCCGCCGCGGCGGCCCCACGAGCCGAGCAGCGCGGCGAGGATCGCCATCGCGCGGCCGCGCTGCGTGTCGTCGCCGTACCAGACCGTGTGGCGGCCGGGATGGATCAGCGACGCGGGCCGCGCGCCGCCGAGGGTCCGGGCGGAGGCGCGGATGAGCTCGGGCCTGAGGCCCGTGATCGGGTGGGCCCACTCCGGTGTCTTGTCGGCCACGTGCTCGGCGAGCTGCTCGAAGCCGACCGCGTGCTCCTTCACCCACTCGGCGTCGTAGAGCTTCTCGGTGATGAGCACGTTCATCCACGCGAGGAGGAGCGCGATGTCGGTGCCCGGCTTCACCGGGAGCCAGTGCTTCGCCTTCGAGGCCGCGACGCTGAAGCGGGGGTCCACCACCACGAGGGCGGCGCCCCGGCCCACGGCCTGGGCGAGTTCCTGCACCTGGGTGTTGTGCATGTTCTCGCCGAGGTGCGACCCGATGAGCGTGATGCACCGCGCGTTCGCGAGGTCGAGCGGCTCCGGCGAGCCGAGCGGCGTGCCGAAGGTCACCGTGAAGGCGGCCTCGCGCGGGCCGCGGCACTGCGCGTAGGACGGGGCGCCGATGTTGGGCGACCCCCAGGCCTTCATGAACGTCTTCCACCACACGCCACCCGAGCCGTGCGTGAAGAGGGCGACCGCCTCGGGGCCGTGCCGCTTCGCCACCTGGAGGAGGCGCTCGGAGACCTCGTTGAGCGCGGCGTCCCAGGAGACCTCCTCGAACACGTCCTCGCCGCGCATGGCGCGGCGGACGAGCGGCTTCTTCAGGCGATCGGGGTCGTAGAGGAGCCCGGTCGCGCCCGCGCCGCGCGGGCAGAGCGCGCCGTTCGAGAGCGGGTGGGCCGGGTTGCCGACGAGCTTCGTCACGCGCCCGTCCTTCACGTGGGCGAGCTGCCCGCAGCCCCAGAAGCAGAGCTCGCAGTAGGTCGCGACGACGTGATCGCCCTCGGTGCCCGGGTCGCGGACGGGGTCCCCGTCGAGCCCCCACCAGCGGCTCGAGAGCCCGGAGACGCCCGCCACGCCCGCGGCGCCGGCGCCGATCTGGATGAACTGCCTGCGGCCGATGGCCATGCTGCGCTCTCCCTTCGCCGCCTCAGGCGGCGCGGCACTTCTCCATGCAGCAGACGAGGTCGCGGAGCGCAGGCTCCGCGATCCGGTAGTAGGCGAACCCATCCTCGCGGCGGGCCTCGACGAGCCGCTCCGCGCGCAGGATCTTGAGCTGCTGCGAGACGATCGCCTGCGGAGCGTCGAGCGCCTCGGCGAGCGCCGAGACGTGCAGCTCCGAGCGGCAGAGCGTCGCGACGATGCGCACGCGGAGCGGGTGCGCGATGGCGCGCAGCACCGTGGCGACGTGCTCCGCGCGGGCTGGATCGTTCCGGATCGAGACGTTGGCCATAGTCACCTAGCGAGTTCGCTACATCGCGAGGAGTGCAGATCGCGGGCCACGGGAGGCCGCGGAAGAACCGCCGTGGGGACGGCCCTGTACGCAGCGTGCGGCCGACGGTCGCAGCGAAGGACCTGCGCGGGACACGGGCCGTGGCGCGAACTTGGCGTGGCGGCCCGCGCCTGCAGCCCGGGGCCGGATGGCTGCATGGACCGCGCGTGAAGGCCTGCCAGCCGCGTATGCTGGCGCCTCCCTCGCGAAGGAGCGCCCCATGCGAGCTCCGGCCTGCCTCGCTTCCGCCCTCCTCCTCTCCGCCTGCCCCGGCTCGAAGCACCGGCCCACGGCGGAGTGCGCGTACACGACGCCCGGCCCGCGCGCCTACGACGCGCTGGCCTACGACGTCGCGGGGCGCCTCGACTGGACCACCGGAGCGCTGTCCGCGAAGGAGACCCTCACGCTGGGGCTCTGCGAGGGTGCCGCGGCGAGCCTCGAGCTCGACGTGCCCCCCGTCGTCCTCTCGGTGAAGGTGGCCGGCAAGGTTACCGCGTTCACCCGCGACACCCCGGCGCAGACGCTGACCGTGCCGGTCCCGGGCGAGGCCGGCGACACCGTGCAGCTCGAGGTCGAGTACGTCGCCCCCGCGGCGGGCGGAGGCCTGCTCTTCACGCGCGAGGGCGCCGGCGCCGGCGACCCGTTGAAGACGGCCCTGGTCATGACCGCCTCCGAGCCTCGGCTCGGCCACACCTGGATGGTCGAGAACGACGAGCCCGCGGATCGCGCGCGCTTCTCGTTCAGCCTGGAGGTGCCGGACGGGGTCGACCTCGTCGCGAACGGCGAGCGGGTGCTCGATGAGCCGGTCTCGTCGGGCGGCCGGCGGATCGGCTACGCGATGGATCGGCCCATCCCGCCCTACGTGATGGCCTTCGCGGCGGGTGCGCTCGACCGCCGCGTCCGCACCCACGCGTCTCCCTCCGGCGAGCGGTACCCCGTGGCGCTCTGGTGGCGCAGCGGCCTCCTCCTCGACGTGGACGCCTACCTCGACCTCGTGGAGTCGCAGCTCACCGGCATCGAGCGGCTCCTCGGGCCCTATCCCTGGAAAAGCTACGCCGTCGTGCTCGTCCCGACGCCACCCTACGGCCAGGGCATGGAGAACGTCGGGATCACGTTCATCGGCGAGCTCTGGGCGACCGGGGACCCGTGGGAGCAGCTGCACGCCCACGAGCTCGCGCACCAGTGGGCGGGCGACTGGGTCACGATCCGCACGCCGGACGACCTCTTCGTGAAGGAGGGCTTCGCGACGCTGCTCGGCTTCGAGGCAGAGCGGGCCGGGCGCGACCGGGCCGGGCTCGGCCGATTCCTCGGGAGCGAGTTCCGGTTCGCGGCCGGCGACGCGATCGTCGACCCGTCGCTGCGGGGGGTCGAGAAGTACGGGAACGGCCCGTACCGGCGCGCGGCCTACCTCCTCTCGCAGCTGCGCGTGCTCCTCGGCGAGGACACCTTCTGGTCCACGTGGCGCGCCTTCCTCGCCGCCCACGCGGACGGCAGCGCCCGGGGCGAGGACCTCGTCCAGGCGTTCGCACCCCACCTCGACGCCGCGACGCTGGAGCGGGTCCGCGAACAGCTGACGGTGAAGGGGCTCCCGCTCGTCTCCTCGTGGGGCCTGGGGAGCACCCGCGCGTTCACCTTCACCGCGCCCGGGGGCGAGCTCGCACCGCTCGTCCCGCACGCCGTCACGGTCGTCGACGCCCAGGGCACGGCCAGGTGGGTCGAGCTGCCCGCGGGCATCGAGACCGTGGTCGAGGTCCCACCGGGCGGATACCTCGCGCCCGACGAGAGCGGGCTGTACCCTTATCCGCCCCTCCCACCCGCTGGCCTGGAGGCAATTCTCGTCCCGCCTCCAGGCTCGCCGTACGCGCTCGCGGCGTTCCTGGCGCGCTCCGCTGCCCACCAGGAGCTGGCCCTCTCGAGGACCACGCTCGGGCTGGCCGATCCCCTCCTCGCTCGTCCCGATCCTCGACGCGCTGGGTTCGTGGCAGGCGCAGGAGCGCCTCCTCTGGTCCGCCTGCAAGCGACACGGGGCGGAACCGGCCTGGCAGGACGCGCTATGGGCCGCCCTGCAGCAGCCGCCCCGCGAGCGCTTCGCGTCCGGCTACTGGGCCTGCGGCGCCGGCGGGCTCGGGGCACGGTTCTCGGCGGAGCTCGTGGCGCTCGACGCGCGGCGGGCGCCGACCGACCTGACGCGCCTCGAGTACCTCCTCTCCTTCCCGTCCGACGCCGCAGGAGAGGATGCGGCCACGCACGTGCGATCGTATCCTCCCACCCTGCGCCTCGGTGCCTTCGCGAACGCCAGGGGGAAGACGCCTTGACCGACCACCTCAAGCTCAGCCTCGTCGTCCTCACCCTCCTCGCTGCCTGCGGCGAGCGGGAGGAGTTCCCCGGCGCAGCGACGGAGGACTGCAGGCGCACGGTGCCCGGCGCGCGCGCCTACGACGCGCTCTCCTACGCGCTCGCCGGCAGGTTCGACCGGACGCCCGTGCCCCCCGCGACGACCGGGATGCTCGAGGTGGACGAGACGATCACGCTCGCGCTCTGCAAGGGCGTCACCTCCTCGATCGAGCTCGACGCGCCCGCGGGTGTCACGAGCGTGTCCTCGGGCGGGAGCGCGCTCGGCTTCACGCCGTCGGGCCCCACGCTGAAGGTCGAGCTTGGGAAGCTCGCCGGGAGCCGCGATCCCATCACGCTCGCGGTGCACTACCGCACCCCCGAGTCGGGCGGCCTCGCCCAGACGACCTCGACGCCGAACGACCCCGTGCGCTCCTGGGTCGTCTTCACCGACTCCGAGCCCAGGCAGGGCCACCTGTGGATGGTCGAGAAGGACGATCCTGCCGACCGCGCGACGTTCTCCGTCACGCTCGACGTGCTCGCCGACGAGGACGTGGTCGCGAACGGCGAACGCGTTCTGGATCAGGCGCTCCCGAGCGGCGGCCGGCGCGTCGGCTACGCCATCGACGTGCCGCTGCCGACCTACCTGATGGCGTTCGCGGCGGGCGAGCTCGAGCACGTCGAGCGGACCTACGTGAGCGCGGTCGCCGGCGGGAAGCCGGTGCCGCTCGCGCTCTGGTACCGGCGCGGCCTCGCGGTCGACGCCGCCGGGAACCTCGACGACGTCGAGGAGGCGATGGCGCGGTTCGAGGCGCTGCTCGGGCCGTATCGCTTCTCCCGGTACTCGGTCGTGCTGCTCCCGGCGCCCTTCGGCGGCGGCATGGAGAACGCGACGATCACCTTCGACGCCGAGAGCGGCCACCTCGGGTGGCGCAACTTCAGCCTCTCGGCGCACGAGCTCGCGCACCACTGGTTCGGCGACTGGGTCACGATGCGGGCCTACGACGACGTCTGGGTGAAGGAGGGCATGGCGACCTTGCTCGCCGCGGAGGCGCAGCGGGGATCCCGCGACCGGAGCGCGAGCGGGCGGCTGTTCGGGATCGACTTCGCCTTCAACCCCGACCACGCGATCGTCGATCCCTCGCTGGTGGGCCTCCAGAAGTACACGACCGGCCCCTACCAGCGGTCGGCCACGCTGATCACGCAGGTCCGGGCGCGCGTGGGCGAGGCGGCGTTCTGGGCGAGCCTCCGGGCGTTCCTCGACGCCCACGCCCACGACAGCGCGACCGGCGAGGACTTCCTGCGCGCGTTCGCGCCGGCCCTCGGCGAGGCCGACCTCCAGAAGGCGCTCGCGGAGCTGACGGTGAAGGGCGCCCCGGGCGACGGCGCCACGCGGGCCGACGTCGCGAGCGGGGTCCAGCTCTCGTTCACGCCCACCGGCTCCGCGGGCGCGTTCATCGCCCCACTCTCCGCGACCCGCGTCTCCGCATCGGGGGTGGCCGACGCCGTCCCCCTCGCCCCGGGCAGCACCGGGAGCGTCCTCGTCGAGCCGGGCGGGTACGCCGCCCTCGACGAGCGCGAGGCCTCGAGCCACACGGACGCCGACGCCGCCATCGCCGGCGCGCTCGCGCCCGACGACGTCTCCCGCGGCAGCCTGGCGCCGTTCCTCTCGCGGTCGGCGGGCCACCAGGAGCGGGCCCTGCTGCGGACGATCCCGTCGATGCAGCCCGCGGACCTCGCGGGCTTCCTCGCCGGCCTCGACTCCGACTACGCCCGGCGCTACGCGCTCCGGCGGGCCTGCGCGCGCTGGTCGTCCGGCGGCGACGCCTGGCGCGCCGCCCTCGTGGCCACGCTCGGCGCCGCGCCGGTCCCGCGCTACGACTCGACCCTGTACACCCTCTGCGGCGCCTCGATCGGCGCGGCGTTCGAGTCCGAGCTCGTGGCGCTCGAGGCGGCGCCGGTGGCGAGCGCCCTGCCCCGGCTCGAGTACCTCCTCTCCTTCCAGACCGGCGCGCAGGGCCGGGCCGCCCTCACGCACCTCGCCGCGAACGCCCCGACGCTCGAGCTGCGGGACCTCGCCACGGCCCGCCTGCAGCTCGGCCCGGCGCTCCGCGCCGGCGAGGCGCCCGCGGCCGGGGCGCCCGACACGGCGGCGGACGAGGGAAAGGCCGGCCGGAGCCCCACCGGGACGGTGCGCTGAGCCCCTCGTCGGGGCGCCTCGGGGCGCCTGGTTGAACCTGAACGGGCGTTCCGATATGGATGATGGGCGCTCCCGGATCGAATCCGCCCCGACCGCGACCCGTATCCCTGCTTGGCATGCGGACGGATCAGTTCGCTGCGATCGAGGGAGCCCGCGAGCGCTACCCCGACGAGCCTCCGCGCCCCGGCGGGAGCGGTGCCCCGCGCTTATGGCCCCACGCCGGAGGGCCGGAGCTTCACGGACCGTCACGCACCCTCGACCTCCGCCGAGCCGTCGCTCCGCCCTCCGCGGAGGAACCCATGAAGCAGCACCCCACCCTGCAGAGCAGACGTCACTTCCTGAACGCGCTGGGGGGCGCGGGGTTGACCGCTCCCGCCCTGTGGAGCGCGCTCCCCGCCCAGGCCCGCGCGGCGCCGCCGTTCGAGGTCCGCCCGGCGCCCCGCTACTTCCCGCGCGACGGCTTCACCCCGGAGGTGGACCTCGCAGGGAAGGTGGCCGTCATCACCGGCGCGTCCCGCGGGATCGGCCTCGCCGTGGGGCGGGCGCTCCAGGCGCTCGGCGTGCAGGTGATCGGCACCTCGCGGACGCCGCTGTCCTACCCGTCGCATCCCTTCCCGCTGCTGCCCCTCGACCTCGCCGACCCCGCGTCGCTCCAGGGGTTCCCCGCGCTCGTGGCGAGCCGTCCGGAGGTCCTGGGTGCGGGCGGGATCGACATCCTGATCAACAACGCGGGGCGGGGCGTCGTGGGCGGGGTCGTCCCGATCGATCCCGCCACCTACTTCGCCGGGATCCAGACCACCCTCGCGACGCTCTACGGAGGGCACGTCGCCGTGACCAGCGCGCTGCTGCGAGCGGTGGCCGCGCGTTCCTCGAGCGGCTACGCGCGCATCCTGTTCACGACGTCGGTCCAGGCGTATCTCGAGGGCGGTGAGGACGTGGGCATCACCTACGCCCACGGCTACACCTCGGCCAAGCGCGCGCTGCTGGCCTACGCCAACGGCCTGCGCACGGTCCTCGCCGGAGCCGCGCCGGGGATCAGGGTCTCCACGCTCAACCCGCTCTGGACGAGCACCGACATCGCCCTCGGGACGCGACCGATTCTCCTGCAGCCCGTGGACGGCGATGGCAACGCGGTCGGCGATCCGGGGTTCCAGCTCGTGCTCGACGCCTTCCGCGCGCTGGTGGCGAACGGGCTGCCCACCTCGTACGCGGCGCAGGCGTACGTGCAGCTGCTCACCACGACGGACCCCGAGGCGAACGTGGTCGTGGGGTCGGACGTGGAGCCCTTCGCGTCGCAGAGCGGCGCCGCCACCTTCACCGCGCTCATCTCCGACGAGATGAAGCAGTCGGCCGTGCCCTGGGTGGCGGGCCCGCGGGCCCGCCCGTAGCGGGCGACCCTCGAGCGTGCGGGAGAGGCCGGGAGATGCCGCGGATGGAGCGCCCGCCGGGGATCAGGCGCCCCGCCTCGAACCCGCCGAACCGGTTCCTCTCCGAGCGCGTCGACTTCGAGGAGCCCCGCACGGTGGGCGTCGTCCTCCGCGACGACGCCACCCGCGAGATCCTCTCGCACAACGACAGCCCGGACATCGGCTTCTCCTGGAGCGTGAACCCGTACCGCGGCTGCCAGCACGCCTGCGCCTACTGCTACGCCCGGCCGACGCACGAGTACCTGGGGCTGGGCGCGGGCACCGACTTCGACACGCAGCTCTTCGTGAAGCGGCGGGCGCCGGAGCTCCTCCGGGCCGCGTTCGAGCGGCCGGCCTGGAAGGGCGAGACGCTCGCCTTCAGCGGCGTGACCGATCCGTGGCAGCCGGTCGAGGCGGAGCTCCGGCTCACCCGCGCCCTCCTCGAGGTCTGCCTCGAGTACCGGAACCCGGTGGGCGTCATCTCGAAGTCGGCGCTCCTCGGGCGCGACCTCGACGTGCTCCTCGCGCTGAAGCGCGAGGCCCGGGTCTCGGTGTCGGTCACGATCCCGTTCCTCGACCCGGCGCTCGCGCGCGCGCTCGAACCGTGGGCGCCCGCGCCCGCGACGCGCCTCGAGCTCGTCGCACGGCTCGCGGAGGCGGGCCTCGAGCCGTCGGTGGTCGTCGCGCCCGTCATCCCCGGGCTCGACCACGAGCTGCCGCGGGTGCTCGAGGCCGCGCGCGAGGCCGGCGCGGCGCGCGCCGGCTGGATCCTGCTCCGGCTCCCGGGCGCGGTCGCGCCGGTGTTCGAGGAGCGGGTCCGGGCGGCGCTCCCGGACGCGGCGCCGCGCATCCTGCACCTCGTGCGCGAGACCCGCGGGGGGAAGCTGTACGACGCGCGGTTCGGCAAGCGCGGCCGCGGTGAGGGGCCGTACGCGGCGACCGTGGCGGCGGTGTTCGCGAAGACGGTGGCGCGGCTCGGGCTCGCGGGCCAGGGCCCGATGGCGGGGCTCTCGGGAGACGCGGACGCCTGCGCCCATGAGCCTCCGACGACCTTCCGGCGCCCGCCTCGGCACGGGCAGCTCGCGCTCTTCGACGGATGAGCGGAGCGGCCGCCGGACGGATCGCGAGGAAGCGGAACCCCTCCGGGTCGCCCGTGGCTCTCAGCCTTGATAGAAAGCGAGCCGCCATGGAGACCGCGTCCCAGCCCGCCGCCGCCCCCGCCGCCCCGCCGCCGCCGACCCGCGACCCCGTCTGCGGGATGGACGTCGACCCCGCGTCGCCGCCCGGCGGCACCGTCAAGCGCGGCCGCTACGCGTACCACTTCTGCTCCGACGCCTGCCGCGCGCGCTTCGAGGCCGAGCCGGAGAAGTACTTCGCCATCGATCCCGTCTGCGGGATGGAGGTGAACCCGAAGGCGCCGAAGGGCGGCCAGCTCGAGCTCCTCGGGAAGACCTGGTTCTTCTGCAACCCGAAGTGCCTCGCGAAGTTCGAGGCGACCCCGGAGCCCTACCTCGAGCACGGACCGGGCTGGAAACCGCCGGGGGTGGGGCCGCTCATCCCGAGCGTAGGCCCGCGCAGCGGGCCGGAGTCGAGGGACGAGCTCCCCGGAAGCACCGTCGTGTGGGTCTGCCCGATGTGCCCCGAGGTGAAGGAGAAGACGCCGGTCCCCTGCCCCACCTGCGGCATGGGGCTCGAGCCGCTCGTGGTCGGCGGCATGCCGTCCGCCGAGGAGCCGCCGAACCCCGAGCTCGTCGACATGACCCGGCGGTTCTGGCGCGGCCTCGCGCCGACCGCCGTGCTGCTCGCGGTCGCGATGGGCGACATGGCGACCGGGATGTCGATCCGCCACGCCATCGGGTTCCGCGCGTTCGCGTGGCTCCAGCTCGCGCTCGCGGCGCCGGTGGTGCTCTGGGGCGGCCGCCCGTTCTTCGAGCGGGCCTGGCGGTCGATCCTCACCTGGAAGCTCAACATGTTCACGCTCATCGGGATCGGGACCGGTGCGGCGTTCCTCTTCTCTGCCGCGGCGACGCTGCTCCCGGCGGAGCTTTTCCCCCCGCGTTCCTCGAGCACGGCGCGCCACCGGTCTACTTCGAGTCGGCGGCCGTCATCGTCGAGCTCGTCTGCTTCGGCCAGATGCTCGAGCTGCGCGCGCGCTCGCGCGTGTCCGGCGCCATCCGCGCGCTCCTCAAGCTCGCGCCGAAGACCGCCCGCCTCGTCCGCCCCGACGGCAGCGAGGCCGACGTGCCCGTCGAGGAGGTGAAGCCCGGCGACCTCCTCCGCGTGCGCCCCGGCGAGCAGGTCCCGGTCGATGGCGCGGTGGTCTCGGGCCACGCGCCGGTGGACGAGTCGATGGTGACCGGCGAGCCCGTGCCCGTGGAGAAGTCGGAGGGGGCACAGCTCACCGGCGGCACGCTCGTCGGCACGGGCTCCCTCGTCATGCGCGCCGAGCGCGTCGGGGCCGACACGCTGCTCTCGAAGATCGTCCGGATGGTCATGGACGCGCAGCGCAGCCGCGCGCCCATCCAGCGGCTCGCCGACGTGGTCTCGGGCTGGTTCGTACCGGGCGTGGTCGGCGCGGCCGCCCTCGCCTTCGCGCTCTGGGCGCTGTTCGGGCCGGAGCCGCGGCTCGCGAACGGGCTCGTCGCGGCGGTGGCGGTGCTCATCATCGCCTGTCCCTGCGCGCTCGGGCTCGCGACGCCGATGGCGATCATGGTCGGGACCGGGCGCGGCGCGTCCGCGGGCGTGCTTGTGAAGTCGGCGGAGGCGCTCGAGCGGTTCGAGCAGGTCGGCGTCCTGTTGCTGGACAAGACCGGCACCCTCACCCGCGGGAAGCCCGCGCTCGGCCGCGTGGTCGCGCTCGACGGGCTCGCGGAGGACGAGGTGCTCCGGCTCGCGGCGAGCCTCGAGCGCGGCTCGGAGCACCCGCTCGCGGGTGCGGTGGTGGCGGGGGCCGTGGCCCGCGGGCTCGCGCTCGTGGAGGCGGTCGGCTTCAAGGCGTTCCCCGGGAAGGGCGTCACGGGCACGGTTGGCGGGCGCAAGGTCGCCCTCGGCAACGCGGCGCTCCTCGCCGAGCTCGGGATCGAGGCGGGGCCGCTCGCCGCCCGCGCCGAGGAGCTCCGGAAGGACGGCGGCACCGCGATGCTGGTCGCCGTCGACGGCCGCCCGGCGGGCGCGCTCGAGGCCGTGGACCCGCTGCGCCCGGGCGCCGCGGAGGCCGTGAAGGCGCTCCACGCCGAGGGGCTGAAGCTCGCGATGGTCACCGGCGACAGCTGGACGACCGCCCGCGCGGTCGCGGCGAGGCTCGGGATCGACGAGGTCGAGGCGGAGGTGCTCCCCGATCGCAAGGCCGAGGTCGTCGCGAAGCACCGCGCCCGCGGTGAGGTGGTGGCCTTCGCGGGCGACGGCATCAACGACGCCCCCGCCCTCGCTGCCGCCGACGTCGGCGTCGCCATGGGCACGGGCGCCGACGTCGCCATCGAGTCCGCCGGCCTCACCCTCGTGCGGGGCGACCTCGCCGCGCTCGTGCGCGCGCGGCGGCTCTCGCGCGCGACGATGCGCAACATCCGCCAGAACCTCTTCTGGGCGTTCTTCTACAACGCGGCCGGCGTGCCGCTCGCGGGCGGGGCGCTCTACCCGCTCTTCGGCGTGGTGCTCTCGCCGATGATCGCGTCGGCGGCCATGAGCTTCAGCTCGGTGACGGTGATCGCGAACGCGCTGCGGCTGCGGCGGGTGAAGCTGTAAGGCGCCCCTCGTCTCCGCCTCCGCTGCGCGGAGGCTACGCTCGGGGCGAACGGAGGGAAACTGGGAGACGCGCGGGCGACGCTCGGGGCGAACGGACGAAAGAGAAGAGGCCGCCCGGCGCCTGCCGGACGGCCTCCCATCACTGCTGGTCTCCGTTCATCCCGAGCGTAGGCCCGCGCAGCGGGCCGGAGTCGAGGGACGCCCCCCGAGCAACTACGGGAACAGGATGAGCTTCAGGCCGACCTGCACGGTGGTGTGGACCTTCGACGAGGGCACGTCGATCTCGCCGCCGGTGTTGTCGGCCGCGGCGAACAGGCCCCGGTCGTTCACCTTGTCGTAGGTGCCCCACGACACGCCGCCGTAGAAACCGAAGCCGAGGACGGGGCTCGTGCGGTAGTCCACGCCACCCATCAGCCGGAGCATCTCGCGGCCGCGGTAGGTGATGAGCTCGGAGCTGTTGCCGTCGTTGTTCCAGTCGCTGCCGTTCGACAGGCTGCGGCTGACGTTGGCGGCCTCCCAGCCGGTGCCGATGGAGAGCCACGTCGCGGTCGGCGCGTTCGGGTTCCAGGTGTGCTTCGCGAAGAAGCCGATCCGGCCGGAGGTGCCGACGCAGTCGTAGCCCGCGCCGCACAGGCCGCTGTTGCGCACCGGGGAGGCGGTGTCACCGGCGGCGCCCTCGAGGTAGATGCCGAGCGAGACCGCAGGCGTCAGGCGCAGGCCGCCCTCGAGCTGCAGGTGGAACTGCCCGTGGAAGAGGTCGTCCATCCGGATGCCCTCCTCGGCGCTGCCGCCGAACCACGTCCCGCCGGCGCCGATCGACCCGTAGACCGGGACGAGCTGCGGGATGCCAGACCGGTGGTGCGGGACCTCGGCGGCCGGCATCGTGTAGACCGGCTGCGGCACCGGGCGCGGAGGCGGCGGCGACATGGGCGGCGGGTAGGCCGGCGGCGGCTGCGGGGCCGGACGGTCCTCGTCGAAGCGCGTGCTGCGGCGGCGCGAGGTGGAGCCGTCGCCGTACTGGATGCGGACGACCTCCTCCGGCGCGTAGTGGCGGGTGGTGCCGTCGGCGAGCTGGATCGTGACGCCGTCCTTGGGGTGCTCCTCGAGCACGCGGCCGCGCACGCGCCCGCCGCCCGCGAAGTAGACGGTGTCGAGGTGCGCCGGGGGTGCAGGCGAGGCCTGGGGCGCGGGCGCCGGGGCAGGCGGCGCGGCCGGGGCGGGCGCCGGGGCCTCCCAGACGGTGATGGAGCCGTCGGAGAACTCGATGCGGCGGACCTCGGCGCGCTCGAGCCGGCGGGTCGAGCCGTCAGCGAGCTGGATCGTGATGCCCTTCGTCGGGCTCTCCTCGACCACGGTGCCGATGAGCCGGGTGCCGTCCGCGGTCGTCACGGTGTCGTACTGGGGGGGAGCGGCGAGTGCGGCTGCGAGGATGAGGGCGGTGATCATGTGCGTGGGCTCCGTGGTGATGTGCTCGGGGACCCCCTACAGCGAGAACCGTGCCGGACGGGCCTGCCGGCGACGGAGCGCGTCAAGCACCCGGGATCTCCAGGGAATACACGCGCCAGCGCGGGCCCCACCGGGGGCTCCCGGGTGTGCCGGGCCGGCACGCTCGCCCGCTCCGGCACACCGGCCCTCAGGTCTCCTTCGGGGAGATCCAGGCCTGCACGCGCGGCGGCACGAAGGCGGACATCCGCTCGAGGAGCGCCCCGGGGTCGCGCTCGACGAGGAGGAACCGGCGCTGCTCCTCGGCGAGGAAGCCCTCGCGCTCCGCGTGGTCGAGGAAGCCGACGAGCGGCGCGTAGAACCCCTCGACGTCGAGGAGCCCGACGGGCTTCGCGTGCATGCCGAGGATCGCCCAGGTCATGATCTCGGCGAGCTCCTCGAGCGTGCCGACGCCGCCGGGCAGCGCGACGAACCCGTCCGCGAGCTCCGCCATCCGCGCCTTGCGCGCGTGCATGCTCGGGACCACCTCGAGGCGCGTCACGCCGTGGTGCCCGACCTCGCGCGCGACGAGCCCGCCGGGGATGATCCCGACGACCTCGCCGCCCGCCGCGAGCGCCGCGTCGGCGAGCGCGCCCATGAGCCCGTTCGATCCGCCGCCGTAGACGAGACCGAGACCTCGTCGCGCGAGCGCCTGGCCCATCGCCCGCGCGGACGCGGTGTAAGCGGTCTTACTCCCGGTGCGTGAACCGCAGAACACACAGACGCGCTGCATCCAAGGATCTCCCCTCGCGCCGAAGCCAGCGCCGGCGTGCGAAGTGCGTTGACTTGATGGGCTCGGTCCTGTACCCGAATTGTCCCAGTTCTTCATCCCCCGGCCCGTCGCTGTCCGAACATTCCTGTTCGAGAACGAGGTACCACGCGACCATGTCTTCCTCCGAGACGATGGCATCACCGGGAGGCTCGGCGGCTCCCCAGTCGAGGTTCCTGGCGCTCTGGTTGAACCCCGTCGGCAAGAAGGCCGTGATGGCCGTCACCGGCGTGGTGCTCTTCGTGTTCACGCTCGTGCACATGGCGGGCAACCTGCAAGCGTTCAAGGGCGCCCCGGCGCTCGATCACTACGCCGAGCTCCTGCGCGTCTCGATGCCGTTCCTCTGGTTCACGCGGATCGTGCTCCTGACGGCGTTCCTGCTCCACGTCGTCGCGGGCGCCCAGCTCTGGTTCGCGAAGCGGGCCGCGCGCGCGATCCCGTACCAGGACTACCGGCCCCAGGTCTCGAGCGCGGCGTCGCGCGGGATGATGGTGAGCGGGCTCCTGATCCTGCTCTTCGTGCTCTTCCACCTCGCCGACCTCACCGTCGGCGTCCCGGGCGTCGCCACCGGCGACTTCCGCGAGGGCTCGGTGTTCGCGAACCTCGTCGCGAGCCTCTCGCGCGGCGTGGTGGGCGCCTTCTACGTCGCCGCGGTGGTCGGCCTCGGCTTCCACCTCTGGCACGGGCTCTGGTCGGTGACGCAGTCCCTCGGCTTCGCGCACCGCGACGTGGCGCCCGGCATCCAGAGGGCGGCCATCTTCTTCGCGGTCCTCCTCGCGGTCGGCTTCTCCGCCGTCCCGCTCGCGATCCTCTTCGGCCTCGTCGCCTAGGGAGACGACACCACCATGGCACTCGACTCCAGGATCCCCTCGGGCCCGATCGACAAGATGTGGTCGCAGCGCAAGTTCGAGATGAAGCTGGTGAACCCCGCCAACAAGCGGAAGTACACCGTCATCGTCGTCGGCACCGGCCTCGCCGGCGGCGCCGCGGCCGCCTCGCTCGGCGAGCTCGGCTACAACGTCCTCAACTTCTGCTTCCAGGACTCGCCCCGCCGCGCGCACTCCATCGCCGCGCAGGGCGGCATCAACGCGGCGAAGAGCTACCAGAACGACGGCGACTCCGTTTACCGGCTGTTCTACGACACCATCAAGGGCGGCGACTTCCGCGCCCGCGAGGCGAACGTCTACCGCCTCGCCGAGCTGTCCCTGAACATCATCGACCAGTGCGTCGCCCAGGGCGTCCCGTTCGCCCGCGAGTACGGCGGCGCGCTCGCCAACCGCTCCTTCGGCGGCGCGCTCGTCTCCCGCACGTTCTACGCGCGCGGGCAGACCGGCCAGCAGCTCCTCCTCGGCGCCTACTCCGGGCTGCAGCGGCAGGTCGCGGCCGGGACGGTGAAGCAGTTCGTGCGCACCGAGATGCTCGAGCTCATCGTGGTCGACGGCCGCGCCCGCGGCGTCGTGGTCCGCGACCTCGTCACCGGCAAGATCGAGTCGTTCGTCGCCGACGCGGTGGTGCTCGCGACCGGCGGCTACGGCAACGTCTTCTACCTCTCCACGAACGCGAAGGGCTCGAACGCCACCGCCATCTGGCGCGCGCACCGCAAGGGCGCCTACTTCGCGAACCCCTGCTACACGCAGATCCACCCGACCTGCATCCCCCAGTCCGGCGACTACCAGTCGAAGCTGACGCTCATGTCCGAGTCGCTCCGCAACGACGGCCGGGTGTGGGTGCCGAAGAAGAAGGGCGACACCCGCCCGCCGGACCAGATCCCCGAGGACGAGCGCGACTACTACCTCGAGCGGATCTACCCGACCTACGGCAACCTCGCGCCGCGCGACATCTCCTCCCGCCAGGCGAAGAACGTCTGCGACGAGGGGCGCGGCGTCGGCCCGGGCGGCCTCGGCGTCTACCTGGACTTCGGCGCGGCGAAGCAGCGCCTCGGCGCGAAGGTGCTCGCCGAGCGCTACGGCAACCTGTTCGAGATGTACGAGCGCATCACCGGCGAGGACCCGGTCAAGGTCCCGATGCGCATCTACCCCGCCGTCCACTACACGATGGGCGGCCTGTGGGTGGACTACGACCTGATGAGCAACGTGCCCGGCCTGTTCGTGGGCGGTGAGGCGAACTTCTCCGACCACGGCGCGAACCGCCTCGGCGCCTCGGCGCTCATGCAGGGGCTCGCGGACGGCTACTTCGTGCTGCCGTACACCGTCGGCCACTACCTCGCCTCGGGCGGCATCTCGAAGCTCGACACCTCCCACCCGGCCGTGAAGGACGCCGAGCGCGAGGTGAAGGCCCGCACCGACCGGCTCCTCGGGGTGAACGGCAAGAAGAGCCCCGACGAGCTCTGGCGCGAGCTCGGCAAGACGATGTGGAACGACTGCGGCATGGCCCGCACGAAGGAGAGCCTCACCCACGCCCTCTCGGTCATCCCGGAGCTGCGCGAGCGCTTCTGGAAGGAGGTCCGGGTGGTCGGCAGCGGCCAGGAGCTCAACCAGCAGCTCGAGGCGGCCGGGCGCGTCGCCGACTTCATCGAGCTCGGCGAGCTCATGTGCCGGGACGCGCTCGAGCGGAACGAGAGCTGCGGCGGCCACTTCCGGGTCGAGTACCAGACCCCGGACGGCGAGGCCCAGCGCAACGACGCCGAGTACGCCTACGCGGCCGCCTGGGAGTGGAAGGGCGAGAAGGCCGCGCCGGTCGTGCACAAGGAGAAGCTGGAGTTCGAGAACATCCACCTCGCGCAGCGGAGCTACAAGTGAGGATCATCCTCGACATCTGGCGGCAGAAGAACCCCCGGGACGCCGGCAAGTTCGCGCGCTACGAGGTCACCGCGAACGAGCACATGTCCTTCCTCGAGATGCTGGACGTGCTGAACCAGCAGCTCGTCACGAAGGGCGAGGAGCCGGTCGCCTTCGACTCCGACTGCCGCGAGGGCATCTGCGGCATGTGCGGCTTCCTCATCAATGGCGAGGCGCACGGCCCGCAGCGCAACGCGACCGTCTGCCAGCTGCACATGCGCCACTTCAAGGACGGCGACGTGCTCCGGCTCGAGCCGTTCCGCGCGGCGGCGTTCCCGGTGATCCGGGACCTCGTCATCGACCGGAGCGCCCTCGACCGCATCATCGCCGCGGGCGGCTTCATCTCGACGCGCGCGGGCTCGGCGGCCGAGGCGAACTCGATCCTCATCCCGAAGCCGAGCGCGGACCGGGCCATGGAGGCGGCGGCCTGCATCGGCTGCGGCGCCTGCGTGGCGTCCTGCCCGAACGCGGCGGCCGCGCTCTTCACCGGCGCGAAGATCACCCACCTCGCGAACCTGCCGCAGGGCCAGCCCGAGCGCCTCTCCCGCGCGCTCGCGATGACCGACCAGGCGCGCCGCGAGGCGTTCGGCCACTGCACGACGATCGGCGAGTGCGAGGCGGTCTGCCCGGCCGGCATCAAGCTCGAGGTCATCGCGCAGATGAACCGGGACGTGCTGAAGGGCACGTTCTCGAGGACGGCGCTGCCGG
Source organism: Anaeromyxobacteraceae bacterium (assembly GCA_047602405.1). Taxonomy (GTDB): domain Bacteria; phylum Myxococcota; class Myxococcia; order Myxococcales; family Anaeromyxobacteraceae; genus Anaeromyxobacter. The sequence continues at coordinate 1,074,513 of JASGHJ010000002.1, read as the reverse complement.
AGCCCTCGAAGAACCTGCCGAAGGCGCCGGTCCAGCGGTTCTACGACGCCGGGAAGTAGAGGCCACGGCCGGGCCGGCGTTCCCCACGCCGGCTCAGGCCGGGTCCCGGTCGAGCAGCACGGGCTGGTCGCCCCGCAGCCCGGGCTCGCTCCACCGCTCCCACGGGTAGCGGCCCTCCGGATCCGGCCAGACCGCCTGCAGGAGCGGGAACCGCGCGCCGCCGTGGTACCAGACCGCGAGCGGCACGAGGTCGCCGTGCAGCCGCGGTGAGACCGCCACGAGCGCGAGGCGCCGCCCGGTCACCGGGTCCTCGTGCAGGTCACCGGGCTCGAAGCGCATGCCGGCGAACACCTCCCGGGCGAGCCGGTCCAGCATCGCGACCGCGCCGCCCGGCGGCTGCCCGAGGACGCACAGCTCCGGGTGGTCCTGGTTCCGGAAGAGCCCGACCGTGTGCGCGAGGAGCGGCTGCGCGTCGCGCGCCGGCCGGACGACGTGCCAGCCGTGATCGGCCACCTCCGCGAGCACGAGGAGATCGCCGGCGTCGAGGGGTTCGTTCGGACGCGGCGGGTAGCGCGGCTCGAGCGTCGGGAACCGCCGCGACGGCAGCGCCGGGAAGAGCAGCGGGCCCTGCTCGGTGTGCCAGCGGCCGAGCGGGCCGGCGCGCCCCAGGCCGGTGCCGCGTGGATGCAGGACGATCTCCACCGCGCTCGGGTCCCGCGCGACAATCTCCTCGAGCGCGAACACCCGGTCCTCGCAGGCGTCGTGCGCGCGGGCACCGCACCAGAAGCGGAACTCCGCGTCGGCGTCGCCGCCCTCGTCCACCCGCCGCGCGTGCAGGATCGGCGCGTCGCCGTCCGCCACGTGGCGGCACACCCTGGCCCCGTCGGAGAGCATCCGGCCGGATGGGAGCACGCGCGCCCGGCGCTGTCACGGCGCGCCGGTGCGGCGTTGTGGGCCACCCCGCCCGTGCTCCCCCGGGTGGGGCCTCCTCCCCTGCCTTCGCCTGCCCACCCTCTCGGCATGGAGACGCACGCCCTCATGGTCCCTCACCCGTCCGGGAGGGCACGGACCCTCAGCACGCTTCACTGGCCGCTCCGCCGGCGCTGGATGACCGAGGTGGAGGTGCTCGACCGGGGCGCGCACGGCCCCGTCGCGCTCGCCGTGCGGCTCGGTCTCGCGCGCGGCTACGACGCCGTGGTGATCGACGGCGCGACGGGCGGGGCGACCCGGGTCGCGGACCTCGGGGCGGCGGCGGTGCTCGCCCGGCGGCCCGGCGGGCCCGCGGTGGTGGTGACGGACGCCACCTGGAAGCGCGGCGTCGGCGCGCTCGACCGGGCCGCGTGCAAGCTCGGCCTGCTCGCGATCGACTCGCCGCGGACGACCTACTGCGTGCTCTCGTCGGAGGAGCGGCGGCTCTTCCCGCGCACCTGGGGCGTCGACCCGGAGCGCGTCGAGCACACGCCCTTCTACTTCACGGCGAGCGACGAGGAGCTCGCGGCGCCGGTGCGGACCGGCGGCGGCGTGTTCGCGGGCGGCGACTCGCTCCGGGACTACCGGCCGCTCGTGGAGGCCGCGCGCGGGCTTCCCGCGCGCGTGACGCTCGCGACCGGCGCGCTGCCGGCGGAGCTCGCCGCGCACGCCCCGCCGAACGTGGCGGTCGGGCGGGTGACGCCCGCGGACTACATGGCGCTGATGCGCGCCGCGGACGTGGTGGTGGTCGCGCTCGCGCCGGGCCAGGAGCGGAGCGCGGGGCAGCAGAACTACCTGAACGCGATGGCGTTCGGGAAGGTCGTGATCGTGCCGGACGTGATGGGCGTGCGGGACCACGTCGAGCCCGGGGCCACGGGGCTCGTGGTGCCGCCAGGCGAGCCCCGGGCGATGCGGGAGGCCATCGAGTGGGCGCTCTCGCACCCGGCGGAGGCGGCCGCGATGGGCGCGCGGGCGCGCGAGGTGGTGCGCCAGCGGTTCACCCCGGACCGGTACGTCGCGGCGGTGCTCGGGGTGGTCGAGCGGGCGGTGGGGCGGCTCCGGGCGGCGCGGCGCGGGCTCGCCGCCGGCCGCTCCGCCTGAGCGCGGGCCTGCCGGGGGCAGGCGCGCCGCGGCGCCCCGTCCCCTACCCCGCCGGCTCCGACATGACCGAGGCCCGCGCCACGCTCGCCCGCGCGCGGGCGAGGCGCACCACGCCGACGCCGCAGGCGAAGAGCACGTACAGGAACCACGAGGCGGAGTAACCGTTCACCATCTCCACGACGAGGTAGCCGAGCAGGCCGGCGAAGACGGCCCGCGCCTCCGCGCCGACGAGCGGGTCGTCCCCGGCGCGCCAGACGGCGCGGAGCAGCCAGGCGCAGAAGGCCAGGAAGAGCCCGAACGCGACGAGGCCGAGCTCGCCCACGATCTCGAAGAACAGGTTGTGGACCACGTAGCGGTGGCCGCCCGCGTCGAGCGGGGCGTAGCGATCCCAGCTCGGCAGGAACGCGCCCGCGCCGACGCCGGTGAGCGGGCGCTCCTCCAGGATCACCCGCAGCACCGACCACGCGTGCTCGCGGCCCTCCACCGAGGCGTCCTGGTCGTACTCGGCGATGGAGCGGCTGCGCTGCCAGAAGCTGTCGGGCGCGAAGGCGACCAGGGCCGCCACCGTCGCGAGCGCGAGGCCCGCCTTGCGGAGCGGACCCATGGTGGTCCCGCGCAGCACGGCGAGCCCGATCGCGAGCGCGGCGCCGACCGCGCCCGAGCGCGAGTGGGTGCCGACGATGGCCGCCACCTGGAGGACCGCCGTGGCGGCGAAGAGCACCCGGGCGAGGACGGAGCGGGCGGCGAACGCGCCGAGGATCGCGAACGGCAGGACGGCGACGAGGCTGCCGGCGAGCCAGTTGGGATCGCCGAAGAGGCCGCGCCAGTGCGCCCGGAAGCCGTCCACGAGCGGCTCGCCGCCGCTCCAGACCCAGAGCGTCCCGAGGGCGGGGCCGAGCGCCGCGAGGCCGGCGGCGAGCACGAAGCGCCTGAGGCGCGACGGCGCGTCCACCGCGGCCTGGACGATGACGAACACCACCGCGAGCTTCGCGGCGTCCACGGTCGCCCGGGTGGTCGCGTCCTCCGAGAGGGTCCACGCGAAGGAGAGCGGCACGAAGGCGAGGTACGCGAGGAGCGGCCCGGCCTGCGGGAGGCCGAGGCGCACCCGCTCCCCGGAGACGATCCGGTGGGCCACGAGCGCGACGGCCGACAGCGCCATCGCCGCCGCGGCGAGCCGGAGCTGCTCGAGCTCGGGCCACCAGTACATCGGGTTCGCGTAGAGCATCGCGACGAACCCGAGCGCCGAGGCGTGCACGAGCGCGCTCCAGCGCGCCCCGGCCCGCGCGATCCAGGCGCTCCGCTCACCGAGCGCCGCCTCGAGGTTCATCCCGGCGTCCACGTCAGGCCATCCTCGCCGCCTCGGAGGCGGCCTGCTCCGCGAGCGCGGGCGGCGCCGGATCGGGGCGCTCGCCCGAGGTGGTCCGCGCGAGCCCGAGCGCCGAGAGCACGCCGTCGAGGCTCACCGCCGCGAGCGCCTCGCTGTAGGAGATCGGCCCGAGCGTCGAGTTCTCCCAGAGCACCTTCCGCCGCAGCGCGAAGGCGTCGCCGCCCCGCACGTTCTCGCGGTCCTCGGTCGTCGCGGCGGCCTCGAACCCGGCCTCCCGCACGATCTCGCGCATCACCGGCGTGTGGTAGCCGTTCGGGTACGCGAAGTGCCGCGGCGGACGCGCGAGCCGCTCGGCCAGCATCGCGCGGCAGCCCCCCACCTCGCGCCGCGCCTCGGCGAGCGGCAGGTTCGCGAGCACCGCGTGGTTCACGGTGTGGCCCGCGACGTCCATCCCGGCCGCCTCGAGCTCGCGCACCTCGTCCCAGGTCATCGCGCGGCCGTCGAGCGGGAGGTCGTCCTCGTGGAGCCTCAGCCGCCGCTCGAGCGCGTCGGCGACCGCGAGGAGCCGGTCGTGCGGCAGCCGCTCGATGAGGCGCGAGAGCGTCGCCGAGGGCACCGCCTCGGCGCAGGCCGAGAGGAGCTGCTGCAGCGGGGGGGCAGGCCGGCGCGCTCGGCCGGCAGCCCCCGCCGCACGAGCTCGTGCAGCGCGGCGTGGAGCCGGTCGTGCGGGAAGCGGTGGCTCGTGCCGACGTAGCCGGTCGCGAGGAAGAACGTGGCCGGCACGCCGAGCGCCGTCAGGAGCGGCAGCGCCACGTGGTGGTTGTCTGCGTAGCCGTCGTCGAAGGTCACCACCACGACGTCGCGGGCCGTGGCCCGCGAGCCCTCCGCGAGGAGCCGGCGCGCGTCGGCGAGCGACACGAACTCGCGCAGCCGGCCGGCGACCTCGAGGTGGCGGCGGAGCGTCTCCTGCGAGACGAACATCGAGGCGAGCCCCTCCCGCGCGCTCTCGCCGAAGTCGTGCGTCGCGCGGTGGTACGAGAGCAGCACCACCCGCACCCCGCCGACCCGCCGCCGCTGCCACGCGCGCACGGCGTGCCGCGCGCCGAGCCCGACGAGGGCCCCCGCGGTCGCGACCTTCACCGCGCGCCGGAAGAACCAGCGCGTCCCCGGCTCACCCGATCCCGCCATCGCCGCCTCCCGCGCCCGCCTCCGCGGACGCCGCCTGCCGCGCCACCGCGCGGGCCTCGACCCGCCGCCGCGCCCGGGAGAGCGCGGCCCACAGCCCCGCCGGCGCCACCGCCCGCGCCGCCGCCCGGGCCGGCCCCGCCGCGCGCTCCACCGCCCACGCCACGCCGCCGCGCGCCGAGCGCGCCCGGGCGCGGATCGACACCGTCTCGCGGCGATCGCTCGCCCAGTCGAGCTTGTAGGCCTCGGTGCCGCGCAGGAAGTCGTAGTCCACGAGGCCGCGCGCGTACGCGTCCTCGACCGTGCGCCCCACGAGCACCATGCCCGGCGAGCGGGCGGACCAGGCCGGGTCGTAGCCCGACTGGTAGTAGAAGAACCGCCGGCCGCACTCGACCCCGTAGACGGCCGCGACGGCCGCGTCACCCACGCGCAGCCGGTAGAGCCTCAGCCAGCCCCGCGCCGCCAGGTGGCCGACGACCTCGCGGTGGAAGTCCGCGACCGGGCCGTCGGGGATCCCCGCCGAGCCGCCCTCGGCCGACCAGCGCAGCCGGTGCAGGCGCAGGAAGTCCTCGAACGCGGCGGGCACCTCGTCGGGCGCGGCCACCTCGATCGCGAAGCCGGGCTGGCGCGCGAGCCAGCGCACGCGGCGGCCGAAGGTCTCGCGCCGGCCGATGCGCCGCGCGTGGGCCTCCCAGGTGCCCTGGACGGCGAACCCGGGGCAGGTGAAGCCCCGCTCCACGTCCACGCGCGCCCCGGCCCCCAGGAAGGCCGCCCGGAGCGCCCCCACCGTCGGCGACCCGCAGGGCAGGTCCTCGAGGTCGAGCGCGTCCCACGCCCCGCGCGCCAGGATCCCCGCGAACGCCGCCCGCACCTCCGCGGCGACGTCCGGGCGCGCCAGCACGTCGAGGCGGTCCGCGCCGGCGAGCCCGTTCCCGAGGAGCTGCCACCGGCGCCCGCCGCCGAGCGCGGGCCGGGCCACGAGCGCGAGCGCGCCCGCGAGGCGGTCCCCGTCCCAGGCCTCGAGCGTCCAGGTCGCGGCGCGCGGCGCGAGCCGGCGGCGGAAGGTCGAGAGCCACTCCCAGGAGAGGAACGGCACCGGCTCGCCCGCGTCGGCGAAGAGCCGGCGCCAGGCGTCGCCGAGCGCGTCGAGCCGCCCGCCCTCGCGGTGCTCCTCGATGCGCAGCCCCTGGCCCGTGCGGAGGAGGTCCCGCCTCACCGCAGCGCCTCCCGGGCGCAGCGCGCGACCCAGGACATGTCCTCGGGACCGAGGTCCTGGTGGCAGGGCAGCTCGAGCACGTGGCGGCGGAGGCGCGCGACCTCCGGGAAGTCCTCCTCCCGGCAGAGCGGGTGGCCGCGATCCCAGAAGTCGACGGTCTCGATGCCGGCCGCCGCGAGCCGGGCGGCGACGCGCGCCTTGTCGGGGCAGACGAGCGGGTAGAAGAGCGGCGAGGCGCCCCGGGGCAGCACCTCGTGCACCGGGGGCGAGACGTCGCGCAGGCGCGCCAGGAGCAACGCGAAGTTCCGCCGCCGCGCCCGGACGATGCCGCCGGCGTCGGTGTGCCGGGCGATGCGCCAGGAGAGCCGGCTCATGCCGAGGTCCACGTGCGCCGGGTCGAAGTCCATGGTGCCGGTCGAGACGGGCCTGAGGCCGCTCGCGCCGCGCACGGCGGCGTACCCGCGTCGGGCCGCGCCGCGGAGCGCCTCGCCGGGCGGCCCGAGCCGGAGCGCCAGGTTCTGCAGGAGCGAGCCGGTGGCGTGGGAGAGCGTCGAGACGAGCGGCGCGCCCTGCGGGCGTGCGACCGCCGGCAGCGCCGGGTCGTTCACCACGAGGGCACCCCCGTTCGGCACCGGGAGCGTCTTGTAGAGGCAGAAGATCGCGAGGTCCCCGCTCGAGCCGAGCGGCCGGCCGTCCTCCGAGGCGAAGAGCGAGAGCGCGCAGTCCTCGATGACCTTGAGGCCGCGCCGCCGGGCGAGCGCCAGCACGTCCGCCATGGGCTGGGCGAAGCCGGCGTAGTGGATGACGTGGAGCGCGCGGGTGCGGGGCCCGATCCGCCGCTCGGCGTCCTCGAGGTCGAGCCGCATGGCGCCGTCCACCCGGACGAACACCGGCGTCGCCCCGGCCGCGACGAGCGCCCCCACCTCCACGCCGTGGTGGTAGGCGGGCACGAGCACCTCGGCGCCCTCGAGGCCGAGCAGGCGGGCGCCGTGGAAGAGCGCGTTCCGGGCCAGGTAGTAGAAGGTCGCGCGCGGCGCGCCGAAGGGGAACGTGGTCGCCTGCCCGCCCGGCGAGAGCATGGCCGGCCAGAGGGTCGGCATGGCGGGCACGAAGCGGCGCACCGGGCCGGGCGTGCCGGGCCAGGCCGGCGCCGGGAGCGAGAGGGTCATCGCGAGGGCCACCGGATCGTCTCCCCGAGCGCTCGCCTGGCCCGCTTCGCGGCGGGGATCAGGCGGTGCTTCACGCTGTGCATCGCGCGGCCGCGCCACGAGGGCCGATAGACGTAGAGCCAGTCATGGGGCACCGACCCGGTCGACCACTCCCGCTTCCACGGCATGTCGGGCCCCAGGAAGTCGAAGCTGGCGAGCCCGCGCGCCTCGCACTCCGCGAGGACCTCCCCGGTGAGGAGCTGGCCGGGGCCGAGCGCGGCGAGCGCCTCGTCGTAGCCGGTCTTCGGCAGGTAGCGCACGCCGAGGTGCTCGAGGCCGAGGTGCACCGCGATCGCGCGGCCGTCGAGCGTGAGCGTCCGGATCCGGAGCGCGCCCGCCCCGGCGGCGTCGCGGGCGAGCCGCACGTAGAACCCGACGAGCCGCGGGTCCGCGGCCACCGCGGTGCCGCCCCGCCCCTTCCAGCCGGAGCCCTCGATCTCAAGGAAGTCGGCGAGCGCCTCGGCGAGGCCGGGCTCGCCGTCCGTGCGGCGCACCGCGAGCGCCCCGCGCTCGGCGAGCCGCCGGGCCCGCCGCCGCAGGTTCGCGCGGAACTTGGCGTCGAGGCGGCCCTCGAGGGCGCCGGGGCCGGGGCCGAGCGCCACCACCGGCGAGTCGAGCGACGCCCAGCGCCCGGTGGGGTGGCCGTCCGCCCGGGCGAGCGGCTCGAGGAGCGTGGAGGTCGGCCCGTCGCGCCGGACGTCGCGGAGCACGAGCGCGTCCCACGCCAGGCGGTCCCTGAGGTGGGCCCAGAGCGCACCGGCCGCGCCGGAGGCGTCCCGGCCGAGGGCCCACTCGAAGCGGTTCGAGTGATCGTTCGCGGGCGCGACGAGCCATGAGGCGCCCGGCCGCCGCACCTCGAGGAACGGCGCGAACCCGGCGGCGGCGCCGCGGACGTCCCGCGCGACCAGCACGAGCAGCGGCTCGCGCGGCGCGAACGCCTCGAGCCACGCCGAGAGGAACGCGTGCCGCGTGAACGGGAGGTCGGCCGGCCCCCGGGAGACGGCGGCGTCCCACTCCGGGCGCAGGCGCTCGAAGGCGTCCCGGCCGTGGACCTCCTCGACCGCGTAGGCGGCCCGGAGCGGCAGGACGCGGGCCTCGGTGCTCATCGTCGTCGTGATCATCGAGGTCACCTGACCCGCGCGAGCCGGAGGAGCGCGCGGGCGAGCTTCGCGGGGTCGTGCAGCCCGGCCTGCGCGGGATCCGCCGCGTCGGGGAGCAGCTCGGCCGTGACCGGCACCACCCCGAGGGCCTCCACGGCGGCGCGCTCCGCGGGGCCGACCGTGCTCCGGTCGAGGAGCGCGACGTCGACGGCGTCGCCGAGGTGCCGCAGCACCGCGCGCACGTGCCCGGCGGGCGAGAGCCCCGCGGCCTCGCCGCGCTCGCAGGCGAGGTTCACGACGAGCACGCGCGTCGCGGGCGTCTCGGCGAGGGCCCGCGCGACGCCGTCCGCGAGCGCGCTCGCGAGGACGCTCGAGTAGAGGCTCCCCGGCCCGAGCACGACGAGGTCGGCCTCGGCGAGCGCCTCCAGCACCGCCGCCGGCGCCGCGGCGGCCCGCGCGAGCCGCACCCGCGACACCGGGATCCCGGCCCCGGCGAGCGCGGACTCGCCCGCGACCTCCGTGCCGTCGGCGAGCTCGCCCACGAGCGCGGCCGGCGCATGCGTCGCGGGGACCACCCGCCCCCGGGCGCCGAGCAGCGCCGCCGCGGCGTCGACCGCGGCCCCGAAGTCGCCCAGCCGCTGCGCCAGCGCGGTGAGGACGAGGTTGCCCACCGGGTGCCCCGCGAGCCCCGCCTCGCCCTCGAAGCGGTGCTGGAAGACCCCTGCGAGCGGGCTCCCTGGCCCCGCGAGCGCGACGAGGCAGTTCCGCGCGTCGCCGGGCGCGGGCACGCCGAACGCCCGGCGGAGCGCGCCCGAGCTGCCGCCGTCGTCGGAGGCGGCGACGACCGCGGTGATCGCGAGCGGCGGGCCGCCGGTGAGCTCCTCCTCGCCCACCCCGGGCGTGGGCCCGCCGCCGGCGGGCCGGAGCCGGAGGAGGCCCGCGAGCACGCGCGGCAGGCCGGTGCCGCCCCCGAACGCGACCACGCGCAGCGGCGCGGCGAGCGCCGGCCGCGGCGGCGGCTCCGGCCGCCGCTCCTGCGAGACGACCTCCACCTCCGGGCTCATCGCGCGCCCCTCCCGAGCAGCACGACCTTCGCGGTCGCGAGCAGGCAGACGAGGTCGAGGAAGAGCCCCGCGTTCTTGATGTAGTAGAGGTCGTACTCGAGCTTCTTCGACTGCTCCTCGAGCGTCGACCCGTAGCCGAACTTGAGCTGGGCCCAGCCGGTGAGGCCGGGCTTCACGAGCTCGCGCAGGCCGAAGAGCGGCCAGCGCGCCTTGATCTCCGCGAGGAAGACCGGCCGCTCGGGCCGCGGCCCCACGAGGCTCATGTCGCCCGCGAGCACGTTCCAGAGCTGCGGCAGCTCGTCGAGCCGCGTGCGGCGCAGGAAGCGCCCGAGCGGGAGCACGCGCGGGTCGTCCTGGGTGGCCCAGGCCGCGCCCAGGCGCTCGGCGTCCCGCCGCATCGTGCGGAACTTGCGGAATCCGGTAGGTGCGGCCCCCCCGGCCGGTGCGCTCCTGCAGGTCGAGCAGCGGCCGGCCGTCGGTCGCCCAGAGCGCGAGCGCGACCACCGCCCCGAGCGGCGCGGTGGCCACGAGGAGCCCGAGCGAGAGCACGACGTCGAGGATCCGCTTCGCGGCCGCGGTGGCGCGCGAGACGCGGAAGCCCTCGTCGAAGATGAGCGCGCTCGGCCGGACCAGCGCGAGCGGGATGCGCTGCAGCGCCGCCTCGGCGAACCCCACGTCGTCGACGACGCGGCTGCCGGTCGTGCGCAGCACGAGCAGCTCCTCCGCGGGGAACCCCTCGCGGCGGTCCTCCATGGCGACGACGATGACGTGGGCGCGCACCCTGCGGGCCACCTCGCCGAGCTCGCCCCGGTGCACGGCCTCGGCCGGGACCGCCCAGGGCAGGCGCGCGGACGGCATCGCCACGAAGCCCGCGGAGCGGTAGAGGCCCGCGGCGTCCCGGTCGATCGCCCGGGCGAGGTCGCGGGCGCGCGGCCCGGTGCCCACGAAGAGCACCCGGGTCGGCGGTCCCACCACCGCCGGCATGAGCGCCCGCACGGCGACCACCCCAATCGCGCCGCCGGCGGCGGAGAGCACGAGCCCGCGGTGGAGCATCCAGCCCGGCAGGAAGAGGTCGAGCGCGACGTCGGCCACGGCGAGCGCGATGACCGCGACTCCGATCGCGCGCAGGAGCCGGCGGCCGTCGTTCCGGTCCCGGACGGCGGCGCCCATGTCGTAGAGATCGCCGAGGTAGAGCGCCCCGGCGAAGAAGAGCGAGGCGACGAGCGCCCGGAGCGCGCCCGGCGCGACCGGCGGCGCGTCCGGGCCCTGGGCCGCGACCGGCGCGAGCGAGGCGCCTGCGAGCAGCGCGACGACGAGGACCATCTCCTCGGCGAAGAAGAACGCCGCCTTGCGCGGCGACAGCCAGTGGTTGAAGACGCGGACCAAGGTTCCCCCCCTGCATTTCGAGGGGGCGTAGCCCCCTCCCCGGAATCGGCTCCGCTGCGCTTCGCCGGGCTCCCTCCCGGCCCGCGCCCTACCCGACCTTGCGGCCCGGCAGGCCCGGCTCGTCCTCGGGCGCGGCGTAGATCCACCGCCCGTGGACGGTCGCCTCGGGGTCCACCGCGTTGAGCACGATCCCCGCGGCGCGGTCGCCAATCGCCTCGAGCGCGAGCTTCACGACCGGGCGGGGCGTGACGCCGGCCCGCACGACGAGGATGGCGCCGTCGGCCGCGCCCGCGAGGCGGTCGCCGTCGAGGAACGACATCGCCGGGGGCGCATCGAGGACGACGAGGTCGTACGCGGCCCGGAGCTGCTCGAGCAGCACGCCCGCCCGCGCGCCGCGCGCGGCCGAGGCGGGATCGCGCACCTGGCCCGCGCAGAGCACGGCGAGCGGCCCCACCCGCGCGACGGCCTCGGAGAGCTCCGCCCGGCCCTCGAGGAGCTCACCCACCCCCGCGCGCGGCGAGAGCCCGAGCAGGCCGGCGAGCGCCGGGCGCCGCAGGTCGGCCTCCACGAGCACCGCGGCCCTGCCCTCCTGGGCCGCCGTGAGCGCGAGGTTCATGGCGGTGGTGGTGCGCCCTTCCCCGCGCCCGGCGGAGGTGACCGCCACCGCGCGCATCGGCCGGCGCGAGGCCAGCCGGGCGAGGCGCGAGAGGAGCACGCGGTACTGCTCTGCGGCGGCGCTCTCGGGCGCCGCGAGGGCCACGAGCCGCGACTCGGGCGTGGTGGCGGGCAGCTCGGCCGTCAGGGTGTCTGCGGACATCATGATCGAATCCTCCTCGTGCGACGGGTGGGCTTCAGGAGGCCCTGCGCGGGCCGATGCGGGGGACGGCGGCGAGGACCGGGACCGGCAAGGACGCCGCGTCCTCCGGGCCGCGCATGGACGGATCGAGCCACTCGGCGAGGCCGGCCGCGCCGAAGCCGGCGGCGAGCGCGGCCAGGAACGCGAGCCAGAGCAGCCGCGCGCGGTCCGGGGCGGAGGGCCGCGCCGGCCGGCCCGCGGGATCCACCGTGCGGAACATCGTGCCCTGGTCGGCGGCGAGGAGCGCCTCGGCGGCCGCGGCGTCGGCGCGGCGCGAGACCGTGGCGGCGTACTTCCCGCGCACCACCTCCTGGTCGCGCGAGAGCGTCGAGAGCTCCTGCCCGATGCGCGGGGCGGCGTCGATCTTGCCCTGCAGCTCCGCGAGCTGCGTCCGCAGGGCGGCCACGTCGGCCTCGTCCTCCTCGACCTCCTTGTCGAGGCGCGAGAGCTCGCCGCCGAGCCGCTCGTCGCGCCAGCGCCCGAGCTCCTCGTCGCGGCGCGAGAGCGCCTCCTGGTACTCGCGGCCAGCGCGCAGCACGTCGGGGTGCCTCGGCCCGTAGGCCGCCTTCACGGCGTCGAGCTTGCGGCGGGCGGCGTCGAGGCCGGCCTCGGCCATCCCCGAGACCGACGGCCCCTCCGGGATCGAGGCGAGCAGCGAGGAGCGGCGCCGGCGCGCGTCGGCAATCGCGCCGATCCGCAGCTCGAGCACGCTCTGCAGCCGGCCCATGGCCCGGGCGTGGTCCTCGACCACCTCCGGCAGGCTCGCGGCGTTCCTCGCCTTGAACGCGGTGATCCGCGCCTCGTGGCCGGCGAGCTCCCCGCCGAGCTCCTTCACCTGGGCGTCGAGCGTCTCGCGCAGCGCGCGGGCCTGGCCGAGCAGGACCTCCCGGGTCCGCGCCTCGTACAGCTTCGGGAGCAGGGCCGCCGCGCGCTCGACCCGGTCCGGGTCCTCGCCGCGGACCTCGACCACGAACAGGAGGGCGGGCGCCCCGGCGGGCACCTCACCCTCGAGCCGGACCTCGACGTGCCGGCGCATCCGCTCGACCGCCTCGTCGACGTTCCCGGCGAGCTCCGGGAAGAAGTCGGTCTCCCTCACGACCTGCTCGAGGATCGGCCGGGACAGGATCCCGTGCTTGATGGTCCGCATCCGGTCCTCGAACGGCGTCGCGTTCTGGGCCGGGAAGAAGTCGAAGCTCTGCCGGCGGGGCTCGATCTGGACGACCGAGCGCGCCGTGTACTCCGCGGGCACGAGCAGCGCGATCGCCGTGCCGAGCGCCAGCGCGGCGAGGAAGATCCCGATCGCGATCCCGCGCCGGCGGCGCAGGGCGGCGAGGAGGTCGTGCAGCGAGTAGTTGCGGTCCATTCCAGGTTCCCTTCCGTGTCTCAGCGGGGCTCGAGCTCCCAGGAGAGCCCGAGCCCCACCGTGGTCCGACCGAGCGCGGGCGACGGGTCGTCGATCCGCGCGAAGCGTGTGGCGGAGAGGAGGACGCGCACGCCCCCGCCGGCGTACGCCGCCGCCTCCGCCGAGGCGGCGTAGCCCTCGACCGCGTCCTCTCCGCCGGGGGCGCGCCCCGACCGCCAGACGCCGGCGCGGCCGCGGAGCGCGAGCCACAGGCCGAAGCGCTTCTCCGCCGCCACCTCCGCGCTCGTGACGAGGCCCGGCCGGGCGGTCGAGCCGATGCCGAGGCCGTGGAACAGGGTCGCGGCGAGGTCCCAGGTCCGGTAGCCGGCCCTGAGCTCGGCCGTGCCCTCCGGCACGACCGCGCGGCCGTCCGGCCCGGACCAGAGCGCGGGCCCCGCGGCGGCCTCGAGGCGCAGGCGCCGGTCGAGGTCCACCCGCAGGCGCGCGCGCCCCGAGCTCGAGAAGGCGTGCTCGTCGCCCGTGGCGGCGAAGCCCTGGAAGAGCGCCACGCCCCCGGCGGCGCCCACGGCGACGCGGGGGAGCACCCGGTAGAGCGCCTCGAGCCCGGGCGCGTGCATCGCGCCGCCCGAGCCGTCGTCGAAGCGCACCGTGCGATCCGCGTAGGTCCCCGCCACCTCGAGCCGCTCGGTCGCGCGCCAGGCGAGCCGCCCGCGCCCCTCCACGGTGGTCGCCGAGGCGCGCCCGGTCCGGAACACGCCGAGCTGCGCCAGCCCGGCGGGGTCGAACGCGTGCTGGAAGTTGCCGGTGAGGCCGACGGTCAGCCGGCGGTCGCCGCGGCCATCGAGCGAGAGCGCGGCGCGCGGGTTCCAGGTGCCCCCGCGGTCGTAGCGCTCGTACACGAGCAGGTCGGCGCCGCCGGAGAGCTTCAGGTCGAGCCGCTCGTTCATCAGCCGCACCCCGAGCTCCGGGGAGAGCCGCCCGGCCCGGTCGCCGCCGCGCCCCTCGTAGAGCGCGTTCGAGTCCCAGCCGCCCCACAGCGAGAGCCGGGCGATGGGGACGGCGACCGTCTCCCCCCGGGACGGCCCGGCCGCGACGAGCAACGCCGCGACCAGCACGGCCCCGCTCAGCCTCGACCCCGACCCCATCGCCCGCGCTCCCATCCCCGGCCCCGCGATCACCGTCGGCTCCGCCTCACGGCACGTAGAGGACGTCGCCGCCGCGCAGCCACTGGCCACCCTTGTTCGCCTTCACGAGCTCCTCGAACGAGAGCTCCACCCGCTCGGTCGAGCCGTCCGGGCGCGCCCTGAGCCACTGGATCGAGCGCCCCGCGAACTCCGTGCGCCCGCCCGCGAGCGCGATCGCCTGCACCACCGTGAGCGGCCCGCGCAGCGGGAAGCCGCCCGGGTGGGCGACCTCGCCGAGCACGAAGACGCGCGCGGCGTTCACCTCGCGCACGAGCACCGCCACCGCCGCGTCCTGCACGAAGGGCGAGAGGCTCTTCGTGAGGCGGGCCTGCAGCTCGGACGGCGTCATCCCGGCCGCCTCGACCTCGCCGGCGAGCGGCAGCGAGATGCGCCCGTCCGGCCGCACCGGCACGACGCGGGTCAGCTCGGGCTCGTGCCACACCACCACCTCGAGCACGTCCTCGCGCCCGATGCGGTACTCGGCGTCGGGGCGCACCTCGGCGTCGCGGCGCGCGGGCGCCTCCGAGGCGCAGCCGGCGGCGACGGCGAAGGCGAGGACGAAGGGCAGGCGAGCTCGGGACATCCGGTGTTCCTCCAGCGGGGCCGGACGCGGCCCCGAACACGCGGGCGGCCCTGAGCATCGGCCGTGCCATGGGCTCCGGGCGGGAATCCCGATCGCGCGGAATCGCCCGCTCCGCGGGCGCCGGAGGGCGCGCCGCCCGGGCAGGCGCATGGCGGATGGTGGGCGCGCGTGTGCGCGACGGTGGAAGGGAAGTTCACTCCCTGGGAACTCCGCCTGCCCGCGCGCCGTGCGCCGTTGCGGGCGAGGCGTCGAGGGATGAGCTTCCCTTCGGTCGCGAGGAGGCGCCGGCATGCTCAGGACTGCGGTCTGGACGGTGGGGCTGTTCGGCGCGGGGGCCGCGATCATCGGGCTCTTCCCGCAGCCATGGGCCCAGCCGCTCGTGCTCGTGGCGCTCGGGATCGTGTTCCTGTGGGCGAGCGCGCGGCGCCAGGCGCCCGCCGGCGCGCGGGCGGCCGACCGCACCGGCGGCGCGCTGCCCCGCGCGCTGGAGGGCCAGGCCGAGCGGGCCTGAGCTACTCCGACGCCGCCTCGCGCGGATCGATGATCTCGCAGTCGCGGATCTTGTAGAGGAGCGCCTTGTAGCTGATCTGCAGCTGCTTCGCGGCGCGGCGGCGGTTCCAGCCGCTGCGCCGGAGCGCCCGCAGGATCGCCTCGCGCTCGGCCTGCCGGGCGGCCGCCCGGGCGACGTCCTTGAGCGGCGGATCCTCCAGCGGGGCCGGCGGGGCGGCGGGCGCCTGGGCACCGTCCAGGCGCGCGGTGTTCTGCACCTGCCCGGCCGTGAGCTCGGCGAGCACCATCGCGGGATCGCGCAGCACGACCATCCGGCGCACCACGTTCTCGAGCTCGCGCACGTTGCCCGGCCAGCCGTGCGCCACGAGCCGGTCGACGACCTCCGCCGGGACCTCCTCGAGCCCGCCGTAGCGGCGGCGGTACTTCTGCACGAAGTGGCGGACGAGCGGCGGGATCTCCTCGCGCCGCTCCCGGAGCGGCGGCACCCGGACGGTGACCACGTTGAGCCGGTAGAACAGGTCCTCCCGGAACTGGCCCTGCTCGATGGCGCGGTCGAGGTCGCGGTTGGTCGCCACGACGACCCGGGCGTC
The DNA here is from genome assembly GCA_047602405.1 of Anaeromyxobacteraceae bacterium. Taxonomy (GTDB): domain Bacteria; phylum Myxococcota; class Myxococcia; order Myxococcales; family Anaeromyxobacteraceae; genus Anaeromyxobacter. Next base: position 1,058,871 of record JASGHJ010000002.1, on the reverse strand, counting down.
GACGCGCACGGAGCGCTTCCCGCCCACCCGGTAGAACTCCTCGTCCTGCAGCACCTGGAGGAGCTTCGCCTGGAGCCGCGGCGCCATCTCGCCGATCTCGTCCAGGAAGATGGTCCCCTCGTGGGCGAGCTCGAACTTGCCGGGCTTCTCCGCGTGCGCCCCGGTGAAGGCGCCCTTCTCGTGGCCGAAGAGCTCGCTCTCGAGGAGCTCGCCCGGGAGCGCGGCGCAGTTGATCTTCACGAACGCGCGCTCCGCCCGGCGGCTCGCCGCGTGGATGCGCCGCGCGACGACGTCCTTGCCGACCCCGCTCTCGCCCACGAGCAGCACCGGCACGTCGGTGTCGGCGATGCGGCCCACGAGCGCCCACACCCGCTCCATCGCGCCCGAGCCCTGCACCACCGGCGGCGGCTCGGCCTCGGCCCGGTCCGGGGCGCGCGGCGGGCCGCGGTCGACGACCCGGCGGAGCACGAGCTCGAGCTCGGACGGGTCGAACGGCTTCGGCAGGTAGTCGGCCGCGCCGAGCTTCATCGCGCGCACGACGTCCCCCGCCCGGGACAGGGCCGACATCACCACGACCGGGACGTCCGGGTGGCGCTCGCGCAGGCGCTGCAGCACCTGGAACCCGTCCGGCTCCGGGATGACGAGGTCGAGCAGCACGGCCTCGGCCGGGCCGGCCGCGGCGGCGGCGATCGCCTCCACCCCGGTGGCGGCGGCGCGCACCCGGTGCCCTGCGCGCTCGAGGAAGGCCGTGAGCGCCTCCCGGGCCGCGGCGTCGTCCTCGACGACGATCACCGCGCGGTCGCTGTCCATGTCGTTTCCACCCCTGGGCAACGTCGCGGCCCGGAGAGAACCTGCGACGACCGCCGCCCCGCGTCACCGGCCCGTGTGGCGTGCGCGCGGGTGTGCGCCCTCACCGCCCGCGCCGCGCCCGGGCCCTCGCCCGCGCCCGGGCGCTTCCCCGCCGGCCCGCTTCGTGGCATTCGAGGGGCATGCGCATCTCCAGGCCGCGCCTCCTCCTGCGCGCCGTGCTCCTCGGCGTCGGCGGCGCCTTCATGCTCTGGCGCGCCCGCGAGACCTGGCCCGGGCTCCACGGCGACGCCCTCCCCGCGGCCCTCGCGCTCGTCGAGGCGCTCATGGGCGCGCTCGCCCTCGTCGCCGCGGTCGTGGCCCTCCGCGCCCTGAAGCCCCGGCCGCGGAAGCACACGCTGCACCTCCCCTGAGGCCCACCTCCCCGGAAGCGAACCAGGCTCCAGGAACCCGTTCGCCCCGAGCGTGGGCTCCCTGGCAGCCGGTGTCCGTGGCGCCTCCGCGCGAGGCCCCTCCGTCCTCGGGCCCTTGGGCAAAGCCCCGCCGGTGCGCCGTCGATCGAGGCGAGCGCCGTGGATGGGTGAGCCGCGGCGACGACAGGCGCGCCAGGCCGTGGCCGGACGGGCGGCGCGAGCAGGTCCGGGTCCAGCCACGTCCTGGCGCGGTCGTCGCACTGCGGTCCGTGGATTGGGTGGGGCTGCCGAGGGCCCTCCGGGCGGAGGGGCCTCGCGCTGCGGCGCAGGGGGCGTGATGGATGGGCGCAGGGGTGGCCGGCGTCACGTTGCGCCCTGTCCACTTGATTTCGGCAGATGTTGGCGGCGATCGCACGAGGTAGGCTCACGACTGAATGACGCAAGACGGCACCGTCAGGATCACCTTCACGGACCTTGCCGTCATCCGTGATCGATCGCGCCTCGCTCTCAAGGAGCTGACACTTGACGACCACGTCCACGGAGATCTCCGTATCGAGGTCGCGGGGCGTCGGCTGCCGCACCTGGGGTAGTTCGGCGAGAACGATGTCTGCATCGGTGACTGGAGCCAGGAACTCGGCCGGATCCGGGCAGCGTTCGCCACGTCGCCGAGTTCTCGGGCGGCGTGGCGGATCCGCTCTGGCAACGGATTCGAGTGCTCCACCGACGAGCTGGTCTCGGAGGTGGACCGTTTCCGACGCGCGCGGCCTCGAGCCAGGCACCGCGCCTGGGTCGTTACGCTCAGGTCCGCTCCACTCAGTACATCTTCGCGACCTCGGCGCCGCTGAAGTAGGCGCGGAGGATCTCGCGGTAGTCCTGGCCGGACTCCGCCCGGCCGACGGCGCCCCACTGGCACATCCCGGCGCCGTGGCCCCAGCCGCCGCCCTCCAGCACCCAGTCGTCGCCCTCGCGGTTCACGACGAACATCGCCGAGGGGAGGTCCCGGAGGAGCTTCCTGATCCGGAGCTCACCGGAGACCTCGGCGCGGCCGGTGGCGCCGCGGACCTCGAGCACCCGCGCGCGGCCGGAGACGCCGCGCGAGGTGACCACGAGCCCGGTGACCCGGCCCACCCCCATGGACGCGAGCAGGCGATCGAGCTCTCCCTGGGTGAACCGGCGCTCCCAGCGGAAGCGATCCCGGCGTGAGGTGGGCATCCGGCAGTAGGCGCCGTCGCCGCCCCCGTCCCCCAGGAAGGACCGCAGCGCCCGCTCGTCCTGGAGCGTCCGGTCCCAGCGGCGGCCGTCGCCGTTCGGCAGGTCCGGGTGCCCGCGCAGGCTCGCGTTCGGGGCGTTGCCCCAGACCTTGTCGTTGTCCTCGGAGTGGCCGCCGCACATCGCCGAGTAGACGGCGTCGACGAGCGTGCGGTCCTCGCGCCCGAACAGCGCCTCGCCGCGCGTCTCGCTCACCGCGAGGTCGGTCTTCGGCGTGCGGGCCGCGTCGCCCCGGTACGCCTGGCAGTGGACCTCGGCGCAGAGCATGAACGGGTCGGTGAGGTGCCGGGTGCCGAGCTGGGCGAGCACGTTCGAGCGGGCCGTCACCGCCTGGGCCTTCAGCGCCTCGAGCGGCGAGGAGGCGGGCATCTCGCTCGGCACGAGGCCCCGGAGGAGCTCCTCGAGCGGGACGCCGTGCACCGCCGCGAGCGTCCCGCGCGCGTCGACCGCCACGTACAGCCGGCCCCGGTAGGTGCGGTCCTCGCGCGCGCCGGCGACCTTGCCGAGGTCGTGCTGCACGCCCTCGACGAGGAAGTCGTCGTCGCCGTCGGGCTCCATCACGAGCACGCCGTCGGCCTCGCCGAGCGGCGCGCCGGCCTCGGACGACAGCACGAGCGTGCCGCCCGGGCGCTCCACCACCTCCTGCACGAGCGCGGCGCGGGCGCCGAACCGCGACCGCAGCCGCTCGATCTCGGCGCGGGCCGCCTCCTCGGTGCCGTCGGTCGCGGCGAGGAGGAGCTCCCGGCGGTTGTCGACCACCCGGCCGGCGATGCCGTGCACGTTCCCGATGCGCCGCGTGCGGAGCCGCACGCCCCGGTCCTCGTAGAGGCGCCGCGCGTCGTCGAGGCGGACCCGGTCGGCCGCCGGGGCGTCGAGGATGAGCGGATACCAGCCCACCTTCGCCGGCCGCGCGCCGCGCACCCGGACCGTCAGGCGCGCGCCGGCGGGGACCTCCACGAGGCCCCCGCCCCGCAGGCGCACGTGCGCGGCGCCGCGGACGCGGAGCGCGATCTCCTCCTGCCCCTCCATGAGCCGGATGGTCACGAGCGGCTCGCCTCCGCGCGCGAAGTCGAGCCGGTGGTCCCACAGCACGTCGGAGGGGTCCTCCACCGACGGGAGCGCGGGCGTCACGACCGGCGGCGGCAGCGGGGCCGGCAGCGGCGGCGGGGGCGGCGGGACGGGCGGCGGGGTCGCCGCGCGGCGCCCGGTGGCGCAGGCGGCGCAGAGGGACAGCGCGGCGGCGAGGAGCAGCCTCCGGGAGCAGGTCACGACTTCCCGAGCCGGCCGGCCTTCTCCTTCGCGAGCGCCTCGAGCTTCCCGGCGACCGAGGCGGCCTCGCCGCCGAGGCCGCGCAGGCGGGCCGCGTGCTCCTCGAGGAACTCGCGCTCGGCGGTCTCTCGATCCCGGAGGGCGTCGACCATGTGCGACACCTCGCCCGCGAGGTCCACGAGGAGGTCGCCGCGGCGGAGCGGCCAGGGGCGGGTCAGGTTCCCCTCCGCGACCCGGTGGCAGGTCCGGCCGAGCGCGAAGGCGGGCCCGGCGATGCGGTGGGTGATGACGATGGCGGACGCGAGCAGCAGGAGGAGGATGAAGACGAGCGCCGCGGAGACGAGCACGATGCGGCCGCGATCCTCGGCGGCGAGCGCGGCGGCGAGCGAGTCGCCGGTCTCGGGATCCGAGAGGGCGATGACCTTGCTCGTCTCGCGCCACGCCTCGTAGAGCTTGAACCCCAGGAACACCGAGAGCAGCACCGCGACGCCGATGAGGTAGCTCGCGAGCCTCAGCTGCAGGCCCGTGTCGAGGAGGTAGTTGCGGAGCCTGCGGTTCGAGGCGCCGGTCTTCGCGGGCGGCGGAGGCACGACCGCCACGGGCTCGGGCAAGGGGCCGGCGGGGGCGGGGGCGGTGGACATGCGCAGTCCTTTCTACCGTTCCGAGAGCCTGGACGCGAGATCGTCGCAGAGCGTGCGCGCGGCGGCGTCGAGCGCCTTCGCGGAGTAGGCGGCGAGCTTCCCGTCCGGGACCTTGCCGGTGGCCGAGAGCTTCGCGCCGGCGTCGAGCATGGCCGCCATGCGGCCGCTCCCCTCGACGGCGAGCAGCCCTGCGCGCACCGAGATGACCGTCTTCCCCTCCTGCTGCTTCACGTCGAGCGCGACGACGGAGGGCTTGAGCGTCATGCCGCCCTGGGGGACGACGGCGTAGCCCCGGTCGGTCAGGTACTTCGTGAGCGCCTCGCGCAGCGCGCGGCGCTCGGACGGCCCGCCGGCGGCGCCGACGGGCTCCTCGATCGAGAACGCCGTCGCGCCGGGCGCGGTCGGCGGGGGGGCCGGCACCGGCGCGGGCGCGAGCGCCTCGAGGGCCTTCGCGGCGGCGGTCCGGACGGAGGCGTCGGGGTCCTTGTCGCGGGCGTGCTCGAGGGCGCCGCGGCCGCCGGGGTCCTTGATCTTGCCGAGCGCGCTCGCGGCGGCGATGCGGACGGCCGCGGAGTCGTCGCGCTCGACCGCCTCGGACAGCGCGGGGACGGCCTGGGTGGCCTTGCGCGAGCCGAGGATGAGCGCGGCCTGGGTGCGGACCTTCAGCGAGGGATCGCTCCGCAGCGCGGCGATGGCCGTCTCGACCATGTCGGCGGCGAGCGCGACCGCGAGGGTCCCGAGCAAGGCCGCGACGGCGAGACGCTTCACGCCCGGCAGTCTAGCAAGGAGGCGAGCCGGCGGGCGAGGCGAACCGAGGGTCCGCGCGGCGTCTCACCTCGGCGCTCGACCGCCTACAGGTACGCCGCGCCGACGCCCTCGGGTCCTCCTGCGAGCCGCCGGAAGGCGCGGTGGAGCGCGAAGGTGACCGGTCCGGGACACCCCGCCCCGACGGCGCGCTCGCCGAGGCGCGTCACGGGCAGGATCTCGCGGGCCGTCGAGGTGATGAAGACCTCGTCCGCACGCTCGAGCGCGTCCGGCGCGAGGCGGCGCTCCTCGACGGGCACCCCCTCCGCGCGCGCGAGGGCGAGGACGACGCCCCGCGTGACCCCCTCCAGGATCCCGGCCGCGACGGGCGGCGTGACGAGGCGCCCGCCGGAGACGACGAAGAGGTTGGACGAGGCCCCCTCGGTGACGCCGCCGTCGGGGCCGACGAGCAGCGCCTCGTGGGCGCCGGCCGCGCGCGCCTCGGCCACGGCGAGCACGTGGGGAAGGTGGGCCCCGGTCTTCGCCGCGGGATCGGCGGTCGACGGCCGCGGGTCGCCCACGAGGAGCGCCTTCACGCCCTCCCGGTACGCGCGCGCGGGCGGCGCCGCGAGCGGCTGCGCGATGATCACCGCGAGCGGGTGGGCCGCGAGCGACGGGTCGAGGCCGAGCTCGCCGGAGCCGCGGGTCATGACGATCCGCACGGAGCGCTCGCCCACGTTCCACGGCGCGGCGGCGGGATCCGGGGCGTCGCCGCCGCGGGCCGCCTCGAGCGTCCGCGCGACCTCGGCCGTGGTGCGCGCCGCGTCCCAGCGGAGCGGCAGCGCGGCGCGGGCGGCGGAGCGGGCGAGCCGCCCGAGGTGCGCGGGCAGCTCGAACGGCCGCCCGCCGTAGGTGCGGACGACCTCGTAGACCGAGTCGGCGTACAGGAAGCCCCGGTCGAAGACCGAGACCCGCGCCGCGGCCGGCGGGACGACGACACCATCCAGGTTCACCGCGGCGGCCATCGGGACCCTCCCCCACCCCCACCCCTCATTCTGCGTCATGTGGACGAGATCAGAGCGGAATTCTTGACCCGATCGGATCGGGTGATATCTCGATCTTCGATGGAAGCCGCCGTCGAGTGCACCCACTGCCACGTCGTCATGACGAGCTGGTCCGCGCCCGGCAGCCCGATCCGTTACTGGCAGTGCCCGTTCTGCGCCCGCACGCACTCCTCGCTCTACGGCGAGGTCTTCCGGCGGCGCGCCGGCGCCCGCATCCTCGACGCGCCCGTGCGGCCGGCGTCCCCGAAGGCCGTGCCGATGGCGACGGCGGAGGACGCGCGCTGGGCGCGGGTGAAGTCGCAGGCCACGCGGTGGTTCGCGAAGCTCGAGGCCGACGAGGCCCGGAACGCGCCGCGGCGACCCACGCCGCGCGCGGAGCGCCTCGCGGACGTGCCGGAGGCCGACCCCCGCGACGTCGTGCTGGTCAGGCCGTCCCGCCGGCGCCGCGCGTAGCGTGCCCCCGCCGTTCCCCCGCGAGCGAGAGGTAGACAAACAGCCCGCCCGCGAGGGCGAGGCCGAGCGCCGCCTTCGCCGCCGCCGGGAACCGCGCGCCGGGCGACACCCCGCCCTCGACGAGCCCGACGAGCAGGAGCACCGGGATCACCACCGCGACGAGCCGCACCGCCTCCCGCCCCCGCGCCGCGAGCGCGAGCCCCCGGGGCGACTCGCCGGGATCGACGAGCGCCGAGGCGAGCACGAACCCCGCCTGCGCGGCGAGGAGCAGCGCCGAGAGCTCCGCCGGGCCGTGCGCCGCCACGAAGCCGGCGAGCCCGCCCACCATGCCGTGGCGGGCGAGGTGCGCGAAGACCGCGCCGAGGACGAGCCCGTTCGCGACCACGAGGAGCGCGGTGCCGACGCCCGCGGTGAGCCCGAGCCCGAACGCGAGCGCGGCGACCGCCACGTTGTTGCGGGCGATGACCGAGCCCGTGAAGCCGGGCGCCGCGGTGAGGAGGTCGTCCGTCCAGAGCCGGCCCGCCGCCACGGCGTCGCGCACGCCCCGCGGCACGAGCACCTCGGCGGCGCCGGGATCGGCGAGGACCGCGAGCGCGCCGCCCGCGAGGCCGGCCGCGAGCAGCGCGGCGGCGAGCCCGAACGCGCGGAGGTTCCGCCGGAAGGCGGCGGGCGCCTCGACGGCGTAGAGCCGCCAGGCGGACGCGAGGCCCGCCCGCTCCGGGCGGTAGAGCGTGCCGTACGCGCGCGCCGTCACCTGGGCGAGGTGGCCCTCCGCGTCCGAGCCGGGGAACGCCACCCGGGCGAAGGCGAGGTCGCCGGCGGCGCGCCGGTAGAGGCGATCGAGCTCCTCCACCTCGGCGAGCGGCAGCCGCCCCTTCGCGGCGCGCGCCGCGAGGGCGTCGAGCCGGTCCCACGCCGCCCGCCGCGCCCGCACGAAGGCGCCGACGGTGCGCGGGCGGCTCACGGCGCGCCCGCCCCCGCATGCGCGGCGGCGAACGCCTCGAGGAAGGGCTCGCGGTCGGCCGGGCCGGGCGCCGGGACGCCGGCCCGCGCCGCGAGGCCGTCCGCCGCGAGCGCCGCGATGCGGGCCCGGGCGTCCGGCTCGAGCGCGTGCCGCCGGGCGAGGAAGTCGACGAGCTGCTCGTACCCCGCGGCGTCGAGCGCGACCGGGGCGCGGGTGCGGAGCACGGCCCAGCGCGGATCCCCGGAGGGCTCGGCGCCGTAGCGGGAGAGGTCGTACCGGCGATCGCGGACGACGAGCGTGCCCGCCACGAGGTCGCCGAGCCGCTGCCGGCGCTGCCCGAGCGCCACCATGAGCACGCCCGGCGCGTAGCCGAACGGCAGCTCGAGCGCCCGGAGCACGTTCCGCGCGAGCGACTCCGCGAGCCCGACCGGCGCGCCGTCGCTCCGCACGACCCTGAGCCCCAGCGCGCGCTTCCCCGGCGTGCGGCCCCCGCCGAACGTCTCCCACGCGACGTCCCAGCCCCAGCCCGAGAGGAAGACCGCGGCGACGGCGAGGACCTGCCCGACGGCGGAGAGGCCCTGCCACTCGCGGAGGAGGTCGCCGGAGATGGAGTAGAGGAGGAGCGCCAGGATCCAGCCGAGGAAGATGCAGAGCAGGTCCACGAGCCAGGCGAAGGCCCGGTCTCCCAGGCCCGCGACCTCGAGCGACAGCGCGACGCGCTCCGGGGTCTCGAAGCGGAGCTCGCCTTCACCACCTGCGCCGGCCGGGCCTGACATCTCGAACATTGTACCTTGCGCGGGGCAGGCCCTCGGCGCTACCTCTCCTCGCCGAGGGCCGCTGACGCAATGGCAGCGTACCCGCCTTTTAAGCGGTGTTGTTCAGGGTTCGAATCCCTGGCGGCCCACTGATATCGTCGCGGGATGCGGCCCCGCCCGCGCTCGCTCGCCCCGTTCGCCGCCGCGCTCGCGCTCGTCGCGTGCCGCGGGCGCGCGCCCGACCCGCGGGAGGAGCTCCTCCGGGCGGGCGTGCCGTTCACGGCGGCGGCGCTCGTCGAGGCCGCCCAGCGGGGAGACCTCCCCACCGTCCGGCGCTTCCTCCGCGCCGGCGCCGACGTCGAGGCGCCCGACAACCTCGGCCGCACGCCGCTCGTCGCGGCGGTGGACGGGGGCTCCCGCGAGGTGGCGGTGGCGCTCCTCGAGGCGGGCGCGTCGCTGCGCGGCTGCACGGGCTCGCCCGCGCCCGGCGCGCTCTCGCCGCTCTTCGCCGCGGCCGTGCGCGGGAACGTGGAGCTCGCGACCCTGCTCCTCGACCGCGGCGCCGAGCCCGAGCAGCCCTGCAGCGGCACCACGCCCGGCGACGAGGCGGCGCGCTTCGGCCGGCGGGAGATCGTGAAGCTCCTCACCGCGCGCGGCGCGCACGTGACCTACGACCCCCTGCGCGAGAAGGCGCGCGAGCTCGCCGCGAAGCTCGCCGACGCGGACCGGTCCCTCGAGGGCGCCTGGGTCGCGCGGGGCGTGGTGCGGCGCGCGCTCTCGCGCGACGACCACCCCGAGGCCGTCGCCCGGGTCGCCGAGAAGCGCACGTTCCTGGGGCAGCTCCTCGCGGTCGAGATCGGCGGGCGCCCCGCCGTGCTCGCGACCAACCTCACCCGCTTCGACCCCGGCCCCTTCACGCTGCGCGTCCGGACCGTCGGGCGCGTGCCGGACCGCGGGCGGGAGCTCGACCTCCTCGTGGAGGAGGTCCACCACGAGGCCTCCCGGTACCTGCGCGGCCAGCTCCGCGCCCGGCGCGACGACGCCTACGTGGAGTACGCCGCGAGCCTCCTCCCGGCCGCGCTCGAGCGCGCCGACGCCGCCGGGCTCGCGCGAGGCCCCGACCCGCTCCGCGAGGTGGGCCGCGACGGCCTCGCGCTCCTCCTCGTGCCCGCGCTGGTCCAGGCGGAGCTCGAGCGCGTCGACGAGCGCTCCGCGCTCGCGCGGTCGCTCGTGCCCTCCCTGCGCGGGCTCGTGTTCTGCGAGGTGCAGCGGGCGCACCCCGCGGCACCCGCCGCCTGGGAGGCCCGGCTCGAGGCCCTCCGCCGGGCGGCGCCCACCTCACCGGGCGCTGCCGCGGCGTGGCCGGCGTGCGCCCGCCCCGCGTGCCTGTGTGATCAGGGCGGGGACCCGCCCTCCCCCGCCGAGCGCGCCAGGGTGGCCGGGGCGCTCGCCGACGCGGCGGCGCTCGCGGCGACCACGCCGCCCGCGCCCTGAGGGAGGGCGAGCTCGACGACGACCGGCCGGTGGTCCGAGGCGCTCGCCCACGGCGCGCCCTCCTCCACCCACGCCGCCGCCACGCCGCCGAGCCCGTCCGCCGGCGCGGCCCAGTGGTCGAGGCGCGCGCTGCGCGCCCCGTCGGTCCAGCTCGGCGGGCCGGGCGCGAGGGAGCGCCACGCGCCATCCCCGAGGAGCGGCGCGAGGCCCGGGTCCCCGGCGCCGTCGTTGAGATCGCCGCCGGCGAGGACGGCGGCGCCGCGCGCGGCCTCCGCGTCGGCGAGCGCGCGGAGCCCGGCGGCCTGGGCCGCGCGCCGGGTGCCGTCGTCGGAGAGGCGCGAGACGAGGTGGGAGCCCACGAGGACGAGCGGCGGCCCGGCGCCGCCGGCGTCCAGCTCCGCCACCACCGCGTCGCGCGACCAGAGCAGGCTGCCGTCCGGCCCGCGCGCGTCCCGGTGGCTCTCGTAGCGCCGCACCGGGAGGCGCGAGAGGAGCGCCACGTCGATGCCACGCGGGTCGTTGCCCTCCACGAGCCGGGCCTCCGGGTAGCCGGCGCGCGCCGCGAGCGCGGCGAGGACGCCGGCGTTCTCGACCTCCTCGAGGAGCACCGCGTCGGCGTCGAGCGCGAGGAGGCCCTCGGCCACCGCGGCGAGCTTCGCCTCGGCCTCCCCGGGCGTGAGCACCTCGTCGGCGGCGCCGGGCGGCCAGCGCTGGTCCTCGGCGTCGAAGAGGTCGTGCACGTTCCAGGTCGCGATCCGGACGCGCGGCGGACCTCCGGGCCGCGGCGCGGACGGGCCCGGCGCGGGGGCGCAGGCGAGGAGCGCGAGGATCCCGAGGGTTGCGAGGCGGGGGGAGGTCATCCCCCGGGGCCCTGCAAGCTCAGCGCCGCCCGCCGATCCGGGCGCGGAGGGCGAGGAGGCGCGCCTGCAGCTCGTCGGCGGGGAGCTCGGCCCACTTCGTCGGCAGGAGGCGGCGGCTCGAGGCCTCGAAGACGGCGACGAGCTCCATGTACTCGAGCATCTCCCGGTCGCGGCTCGGCAGGAAGTCGCGGGCGGCCTCGGCGAGGTGCGCGGCGGTGGCGGGCTGGTCCCCCGCGCGCTCGCCCGCGAGCAGCACCACCTGCTCGAGCTCGGCGTTCGAGTAGCCGGCGAGCGGCGCGGAGACGGCCGCGCGGTCGCGCGGGAACTCGACGGCGTTCGGGATCCGGTGGCGGCGGAGCTGCGCGAGCAGCACCGGCTCGACCTCCTCCGGCGTCTGCGGCGGGAAGAACGGGATCTTCCGGTCGAGGCGGCCCGCGCGCTTGATGTCGATGTCGAGCTTGTCGGGCCGGTTCGTCATGAGCAGGAACAGCACCCGCCCGCGGTTCGACCCGTCGCTCATGAACTCCTTGAGGCGCGCGATGACGCGCGAGGAGGTGCCGCCGTCGGTCTCGCCCTCCTCGCCGCCGAGCGTGCGGTCGCCCTCGTCGATGATGACGATCACCGGCCCCATCGCCTGCACGACCGCGAGGATGCGCTCGAGGTTGCCCTCCGTGGCGCCCACCCACTTCGAGCGGAAGTTCTTGAGCTTCACGGCGGGCATCCGCGCCTCCCTCGCGAACGCCTCCGCGACGAAGGTCTTGCCGGTGCCCATGGGGCCCGTGAAGAGGATGCCCATCGGGCAGCGCGCGCGGCGCCCCTCCCGCAGGTTCTCGGCGACGGCGGAGAGCTCCGCCTTGACGGCCTCGATGCCGCCCACCGCCGAGAAGTCGTGCTTCGGCTCCACGAACTCGACGAGCCCGGAGCACTCGCGCTCGATGATCTCGCGCTTGCGGCGCGCGACCTCGGCGAGCGCCGCCTCCTGGGCCTCTCGAGGCAGGGCCGCCGCGCCGGGGGCCCTCGCCCCGCCGCCGGTGGCGCCGATGCCCTCGAGCACGGCCTTCACCTGCACGAGCTTCAGGCCGGCGGTCAGCTCGGTCAGCCGGGCCGCGAAGGCGTCCTCGAGCCCGGGCGAGACGATGCGGAGGGCCTCGCGGCGCCCGGCCTCGTCCGGGAGCGGCAGCCGGAGCGTCGCGGTGCGCGGGTTCGCGACCAGCCGGGGGTGCAGGTCCGCCAGCGTCTCCGTCACGACGAGGACGAGGTTGTCGGCCTCCTCGAGCACGGGCGACATCGACCAGCGGTGGAGCGCGACGACCGAGGCGCGGTCGGCGTCGGAGGCGAAGCTCGTCTCGGCGGCCGGCGCGATCGTCTCGGCGTACTCCAGCACGGCGCCGATCCGGTCGGCGGAGAGCAGCAGCCGCTCGAGCGCGGGCAGCACCCGGCCCGGCGCGCGCGTCGCGGTGAGCTCGTCGATGCGGCCGTCCTGGGCCCCCGTCCCGGCGGCGCCGGACACCCGCGCCCCCGGCCCCTTCACCACCCGGACGCCCGAGGAGACGTCGTAGCGGAGCACGAGGTCCTTCGTCGGGGCGAGCAGCACCTCGCACAGGAACTCGGGCAGCGGCACGAGCTTCCCGTCCTGCGCGACGAGGTCGTGCACGTTGCCGTGCAGCACGAACTGCCAGGCCTCGCCGCTGAGGTAGCGGCGGCGCAGCTCGTCGGCCCAGGGCGGGAGCGGCCGGCCCGCGTCGGCCATCTAGAGCGTCTTCTTCTGCTGCGGGTTGGCCTGGGCGGCGGCGCGGGCGGCCTTGAGCCGCTCGAGCTCGGAGCGGGCCGTCACGTCGCCGGTCTGGGCGCGGAGCGCCGCGAGCCGGTTGTCGAGGTCGGAGCCGGAGAGCTCCTGGTTGAGGTTCGCCTCGGCGACCACGTTCTTCACGTGCTCGCGCACGTTCTCGAGGGCCTTCACGTCGGCCTCGACCGAGAGCCCCTCGAGCTGCTGCTGGATGCGCAGCTTCGCCTCCGCCGAGCGGAGCCGGGCGAGCATCTGGTCCTTCTCGGCCTTGAGCTTCTTGATCTCGCCCTGGACGGAGAGGATGGAGGCCTTCGCGGAGTCGGCCTCCTTCACCGAGATCTCGAGCTCGCCCTTCAGGGTCGCGATTTCCTGCTCGAGCTGCTGCTTCTTCTGGATGAGCACGAGCGCGAGGTCGTCCTGGCTGGTCGCGACGGCGGTGTCGAGGTCGGCGGTCACCTGCGCGAGCTCCCGCGTCTGCGTCGCGAAGCGCGCCTCGATCTCCTCGCGGCGGCGGATGAGGCCGGCGGTGGCGCGCTTCAGGCCGGCGTACTTCTCGACCATCGCGTTGATCGCGTTCTCGTAGGCGATCTCCGGGTGGGCCTTCTCCGCGTCGGAGACCCAGAGGGAGAGGAAGCCCTTCCAGAGGTTGCCGAGGCGGGCGAAGAAGCCGATCGAGGCCATCTCTCGTGTTCCTTTCGGTGAAGCGGGCGGCGGGAGGTGAGGGGCATCGTAGCCCACCCCGGCCCCGCCCGCAGGCGAACCGGCACCATGTTCAGGGGACGGGCCGGCCGTGCGGGCGCGCGCCGCGCGCCCCGGACGGCACGCGACCCTGTCGCAGGACCCCGGAGGGGTTTACCCGGCCTTCCACAGCGGCGAGAATGCGGCGCCCAACCCGCACCCGCGAGGACTCCCGATGAACGTCGTCCGCACCGCCGCACTCGCCGTCGCACTCGTCGCCCTGCCCGCCTTCGCCGGCGCCGGCAAGAAGGTCGACATGGTCGTGAACGAGGACGGGTTCGCCCCCGCCGCCGTGAAGGCCAAGGTCGGCGAGCCGCTGACGCTCTCGGTGACGCGCAAGGTGAAGGCCACCTGCGCCACCGAGATTGTCATCAAGGACTACAACGTGAACAAGAAGCTGCCGCTCGGCGAGACCGTGGCCGTGACGATCACGCCGAAGAAGGCGGGCAAGATCCGCTTCGCCTGTGGCATGGACATGATCGCCGGCGAGATCGTCGCCGAGTAGCGGGCCGCGCCGCGGCGCCGCCGGGAACACCCGCGCGGCGCCGCCCGAGGTGACAGCAAGGGCCGGCCGTGCCGCTGGGGCGGGACGTCCGGTCCTCGAGGGGGGAGCGATGAGCGACACCAGGCAGGCGCACGACGCGATGCCCGAGGGCGAGGAGCGTCCGCCGCCGGGCGTGCACACCGCCGGCGTCGTGCGCTGGGCCATCGTGGCGCTCGTCGCGCTCGCGGCCGCGGGCGCCTGGACCTACCACGCCGTGTCGGGCGGCGCGCTCACCGAGGCGCGCACCTACCAGTGCCCGATGCACCCGACGGTCGTGCAGGCGCGCCCGGGCGAGTGCCCGATCTGCGGCATGGACCTCGTGAAGGCGGGCGCGGCGACGCCGGCCGCCTCGAACCCCGTCGCTCCCGGACATGGGGCCGCGAAGCGGCCCGGAGACGAGGGACGGCCCGCCGCCGCGGAGAAGCAGTTCACCTGCCCGATGCACCTCGCCTTCGTGACGGCCGATCCGAAGGCGCGCTGCCCGGACTGCGGCATGAAGCTCGTGCCGGTCGGCCCCGCCGCCGGCGAGCAGGCCGCGGCGCCCGCGCCGGAGCCCATCCCGGGGCTCGCCGCGGTGGAGCTCTCCGCCGACCGCATCCAGCTCATGGGCCTGCGCACCATCGCCGCGGCCCGCCAGCCGCTCGCCGCGCACGTCCACACCGTCGGGTTCGTCACCGCCGACGAGGGGCGGATCGCGTCGGTCACCACCCGCTTCGCGGGCTGGGTCGAGAGCCTGCCCGCCCGCGCCACCGGGCAGCCGGTCGGGGCGGGCCAGGTGCTCGCCGCCCTCTACAGCCCGGACATGGTGAACGCGCAGCAGGTCTTCCTGAACGCGATCCGCTGGACCGAGTCGAACGCGAAGCAGGAGCTCCCGAACGCGCTCACCGGCGCGACGAGCGGCCCCGAGCGCGACGCGCGCCAGCGGCTCGAGCTCGCCGGGTTCGCGCCGCAGGACTTCCAGGAGCTGCAGAAGACCGGCAAGCCCCAGCGCGCCGTGAACATCCGGTCCCCGGTGCGGGGGCACGTCGCCCGCCGCAGCGTCGTGCAGGGCGCCTACGTGCAGCCCGGCACCGAGCTCTTCCAGATCGCCGATCTCTCGCAGGTCTGGGTGCTCGTCGACGTCTACGAGGCGGACCTGGGCCGGGTGCGCGCCGGGCAGCGCGCGACGCTCCAGCTCGCGGCGTACCCGGGCCGCACCTTCGAGGGGAAGGTGGACTTCCTCTACCCGGCGGTCTCCACCGGCACCCGCGCGCTCCAGGCGCGGGTGGTGCTCCCGAACCGCGAGCTCGAGCTCAAGCCCGGCATGTACGGGGACGTGACCATCGAGACCGAGGCGACCGAGGCCCTCGCGCTCCCGCGCGAGGCCGTCGTCGACACCGGCGACGTCCAGTACGTCTTCGTCTCGCTCGGGAAGGGGCGCTTCGAGCCGCGGCGGGTGCGGGTCGGCCCGCAGGCCGGCGGCCGGGTGGCGATCCTCTCCGGCCTCGCCGAGGGCGACCACGTCGTCACCGCCGCGAGCTTCCTCCTCGACTCGGAGAGCCGCCTGCAGGCGACGCTCCTCGGCGCCCCCGCCGCGGCGGGCGGGCACTAGCCGATGGTCTCCCGGGTCATCGAGTTCTCGGCGAAGAACCGCGCCCTGGTCCTGCTCGGCGTGCTCGCCTCGCTGGCGGGCTCGGTCTGGGCGGCGCGGAACCTCAAGCTCGACGCGGTGCCGGACCTCTCCGACCCGCAGGTGATCGTCTACTCCGAGTGGATGGGGCGCAGCCCGACGCTCGTCGAGGACCAGGTCACCTACCCGGTGGTCTCGGCGCTGCTCTCCGCGCCGAAGGTGACCGACGTCCGCGGCTACTCGATGTTCGGGATGTCGTTCGTGTACGTCATCTTCGAGGAGGGCACCGACCTGTACTGGGCGCGCAGCCGCGTGCTCGAGTACCTCTCCGCGATCTCCCAGCGCCTGCCCCAGGGCGTGACCCCGACGCTCGGGCCGGACGCCACCGGCATCGGCTGGACCTTCCAGTACACGCTCGTCGACGACAGCGGGCGGCACGGGCTCGACGAGCTCCGCACCTTCCAGGACTTCACCCTGCGCTACGCGCTCGGCAGCGTGCCGGGCGTCGCCGAGGTGGCGAGCGTCGGCGGCTTCCAGAAGCAGTACCAGGTGACGGTCGACCCGGTGAAGCTGCGCGCCTTCGGGGTCACGCTCGCCGACGTCATCGACGCGGTCCGCGACTCGAACGACGACGTGGGCGGCCGGGTGGTCGAGATGAGCGGCCGCGAGTACTACGTGCGCGGGCGCGGCTACGTGCAGGAGCTGCCCGACCTCGAGCGGGTGGCCGTGAAGGCCTCCGGCCCGGGCGGCGCGCCGGTGCTGGTGCGCGACGTGGGCACGGTCCGCTTCGGCCCGGACATCCGCCGGGGCCTCCTCGACTGGAACGGGGAGGGCGAGGCGGTGGGCGGCATCGTGGTCATGCGCCACCGCGAGAACGCGCTCGACGTCATCTCCCGGGTGAAGCAGAAGCTGCACGAGCTCGAGCCGTCGATGCCGGAGGGCGTCCGGGTCGAGGTGGCCTACGACCGCTCCGGGCTCATCGAGCGGTCGATCGCGACGCTCCGCCGGGCGCTCACCGAGGAGGCCGTCGTCGTCGCCGCGGTGATCCTGCTCTTCCTGCTCCACGTCCGCTCGGCGGTGCTGCCCATCCTGTCGATCCCGGTGGCGGTCGCGGTGAGCCTCATCCCGATGGCGCTCCTCGACATCCCGGCCACCATCATGAGCCTCGGCGGCATCGCCATCGCGCTCGGGGCCACGGTGGACGCCGAGATCGTGATGATCGAGGCCTCGCACAAGAAGCTCGAGCGGGCCCCGCCCGGCGCCGACCGGCACCGGCTCCTCGCCGAGGCCGCCCGCGAGGTCACCCCCGCCCTCTTCTTCTCCCTGCTCGTCATCGCGGTCGCCTTCCTGCCGGTGTTCACGCTCACCGGCCAGGCGGCCCGGCTCTTCACCCCGCTCGCCTGGACGAAGACCTTCGTCATGCTCTCGGCGGCGGTGCTCTCCATCACCTTCGCGCCGGCGCTCCGCGACCTCCTCCTCTCCGGCAAGATCCGGCCCGAGTCGGAGCACCCGGTCTCCCGCTTCATCCAGCGGCTCTACCAGCCGTTCGTCTTCGTCGCGCTGCGCCGGCCCCTCTCCACGGTCGCGATCGGGCTCCTGGCGGTGCTCTCGGCGGTCCCGCTCGCGCTCCGGCTCGGCTCGGAGTTCATGCCGCCCCTCAACGAGGGCGACGTGCTCTACATGCCGACGACCTTCCCCGGGCTCTCGATCGAGGAGGCGAAGCGGCAGGTCCAGGCGCAGGACCGGGTGCTGCGCGGGTTCCCGGAGGTCGCCTCGGTCTTCGGGAAGGCCGGGCGCGCCGAGACCGCGACCGACCCCGCCCCGCTCACGATGGTCGAGACCACGGTCCGGCTCCGCCCGCGCGAGGCGTGGCGGAAGGTGCACCAGGACCGCTGGTGGTCCGGCGGCCCGGCGTTCCTCGGCCCCGTGCTGCGCCCGCTCTGGCCGGACGAGCGCCGCATCGGGTTCGACGAGCTCGTCGACGAGATGGGCGCCGCGATGCGCTTCCCGGGCTGGACGAACGCCTACACCATGCCCATCCGCGCCCGGGTGGACATGCTCTCCACCGGCGTGCGCACGCCGGTCGGCGTGAAGGTCCTCGGCACCAGCCTCACCGAGATCGAGAAGGTGGGCGTCGCGCTCGAGGGCGTGCTCGCGAAGGTGCCCGGCACCCGCAGCGCCTTCTACGACCGCAACACCGGCGGCATGTACCTCGACGTCGTGCCGAAGCGCGACGCGCTCGCGCGCTACGGGCTCACCGTCGGGGACGTGAACCGGATCGTCGAGGCGGCGGTCGGCGGCACGCCCATCAGCGTCACGGTCGAGGGGCGCAACCGCTTCACCGTGAACGTGCGGTACCCGCAGGACCTCCGCAGCGACCTCGATCGCCTGCGCGGCCTCATGGTCCCGGTGGGCGGCGGCAAGGGCGGCAAGGGGAAGATGGGCGGCACGCTCCCGCCGCTCCTGCTCGCGCAGATGGGCGGCGGCTCGGGCGCGGCCGGCGCAGGCCCCTCCCCCGTCGCGTCCGACGCCCCGAACCTGCTCGAGGGGCTCGTCGGCCCGGACCAGAGGGCGCTCGAGGCGCCCGACCCGAACGACCGGACCGGGCCGCGCTTCGTGCCGCTCGGCCTCCTCGCCGACGTCCGCATCGTCTCCGGCCCGCCGATGATCCGCGACGAGAACGGCCTCCTCGCGGGCTACGTGTACGTCGACATCGACCCGGTCGCGCGCGACGTGGGCGGGTACGTGGGGGACGCGAAGCTCGCCGTGCGGGCCGCCCAGGACGCCGGGGCGGTGCGCATGCCGGAGGGCTACGTCCTCGAGTGGACCGGCCAGTACGAGCTCCTCGAGGAGATGCAGGCGCGGATGCGGATCGTGGTGCCGCTGACGCTCCTCCTCGTGGTGGTGCTGCTCTGGCTGCACTTCCGGAACTTCACCGAGGTGCTGATCGTCCTCCTCTCGATCCCGTTCGCGCTCGTGGGCAGCGTGTGGCTCCTGTGGCTGCTCGACTACCGGATGTCGACCGCGGTCTGGGTGGGCATCATCGCGCTCGTCGGGCTCGCCGCGCAGACCGGCGTCGTGATGATCGTCTACATCGATCACGCGTACGAGCGGCGCCGGGCGGCCGGCAAGATCCGCGACCTCTCCGACATCATCTGGGCGCACATGGAGGGGACGGTGCAGCGGGTGCGGCCGAAGCTGATGACGGTCGCGACGATGCTCGCGGGCCTGTTGCCGCTCCTGTGGGCCACCGGCTCCGGCGCCGACGTGATGAAGCGGATCGCGGCGCCCATGGTGGGCGGGCTCCTCACGAGCGCCTTCCTCACGCTCGAGATCATCCCGGTCGTCTACACCTACTGGCGCCAGGAGCAAATCCTCTGGGAGCGGCTCGCGGTGCTCCACCCCGCCGGCCAGGCGGCGCTCGCGCGGCTCGCCCTCGCGCAGCGGGCGGGCTGGGCCGGGCTCGCGCTCGTCCTCGCGCTCGCCTTCTACGTCGCGCTGCCGGGCTGGGCGTGGGCGCTCCTCGCGCTCGCCCCCGCCGCCGTCGTCGGCTGGGCCACCTGGCGGTACCTCGCCCTGCGGGCGCCCGCGCGCCGCCTGGTGTGGCCGGCGCCCGCGTCCGCTTGACAGGACGGTTCTCCAATCCTATGGATGCCTCCGTCATAACGGAGGCTCGCCATGAAGATCGCGGAGAACGTCACCCAGCTCGTCGGCAACACGCCGCTCGTGAGGCTCAACCGCGTGATGGACGGCGCGCGCGCCACGGTGGTCGCGAAGCTCGAGAGCTTCAACCCGCTCTCGAGCGTGAAGGACCGCATCGGCGTCGCGATGATCGAGGCCGCCGAGCGCGACGGGAAGATCAAGAAGGGCACCGTGCTGCTCGAGCCCACCTCCGGCAACACCGGGATCGGGCTCGCGTTCGCCGCCGCGGCGAAGGGCTACCCCATCGTCCTCACGATGCCCGACACGATGTCGATCGAGCGCCGCAAGCTCCTCGCGGCGCTCGGCGCGAAGCTCGTGCTCACCCCGGGCGCGGAGGGCATGCCGGGCGCCATCCGCAAGGCCGAGGAGCTCGCGAAGAGCGACCCGAGCTACCTCGTGCTGCAGCAGTTCGACAACCCCGCCAACCCGGAGATCCACCGCCGCACGACGGCCGAGGAGATCTGGCGCGACACCGACGGCAAGGTGGACGTCTTCGTCGGCGGCACCGGCACCGGCGGCACCATCACCGGCGTCGGCGAGGTGCTGAAGGCGCGCAAGCCCGGCATCCGCATCGTCGCCGCCGAGCCCAAGGACTCCCCGGTGATCGCGGGCGGGAAGCCCGGCAAGCACAAGATCCAGGGCTGGGGCCCCGGCTTCGTCCCGAAGGTCCTGAACGTGAAGGTCCTCGACGAGGTCATCGCGGTCACGAACGAGGACTCGGGCGAGATGGCGCGCCGCCTCTGCAAGGAGGAGGGCATCCTCTCGGGCATCTCCTGCGGCGGCGCCGCCTGGGCGGCCCGCGAGGTCGCGAGGCGGCCCGAGAACGCCGGGAAGCTCATCGTCGTCGTGCTGCCCGACACCGGCGAGCGGTACCTGTCCACCTGGCTGTTCGAGGAGGCGCCGCCCGCGGCGTAGGCGCGCTTCCGGACGGACCGTGCGAGGCCCCGCGCCGCACACCGCGGAGGGCACCCGAGGTTCACGTGCCCCGCCCCCTTGCCCGCGGGGCGCGGCGTCGCCTACCTGTAAACGTGACCGGCGCGGGCAGGAGCGAGCTCAGGTCCCACCTCCTGGCGGGCATTCCGGGCTGGTACTCGCCCGGGCTCCACCTCGCCTCCCCCAGCCTGGTGGCACTCGGCGTCGCGTCGGTCGCCCTCCACCTGCTCCAGGACGTCACCGCCTGGCAGCTCGCGTTCGTCCCCGCCTTCCTCGTCGTGGGCAACGTCGTCGAGTGGCACGTGCACCGCGGGGTCCTCCACCGCCGGGTGCGCTTCCTCGAGACGTTGTACCTGCGCCACACCCCGATGCACCACGCCGTCTTCGTGAGCGAGGACCTCGCCATCCGCGACCGCCGCGAGCTCCGGATGGTGCTCCTCCCCGCCCTCGCCTTCCCGGGCCTCGTCGCCCTCATGGCGCCGCTCGCGATCGCGCTCGCCGCCCTCGGGCAGCGGAACCTCGGGCTGCTGTGGATCGCCTCGGCGGTGCTCTACCTGCTCGCGTACGAGTGGCTGCACCTCGCCTACCACCTGCCCCCGGACTCCTGGGTCGGCCGCCTCCCCGGGATCGCCTTCCTGCGCCGGCACCACCAGCGCCACCACGCGCCGCACCTCATGGCGCGCTGGAACTTCAACGTGACCGTGCCGCTGTGGGATCTCGTGAAGGGCACCGTCTGGCGACCCCACGGCGCGCCCGTGGTGCCCACGCGCACGCCGGCGCCCGAGGCCTCTCCGGCGCCACGCCGCGGCTGAGATTCGCTCTCGCGAACGCCCTCCGACGCTTGGCCCGCCTGGGTGGTCAGGGTCTTTACAGCCACGGCGAGGTCGGGTAGTTACGCCCGCGACCCCATCGTCTAGAGGCCCAGGACGCTGCCTCCTCAGGGCGGAAACCGGGGTTCGAATCCCTGTGGGGTCAAACGATTCGACGCCCGGCTCGGCAACGAGCCGGGCGTTCTTTCATGGCTTTACAGCGCATCCCCCGGAGGCTAGGTTCCCGACCCCCCGGCCCCATCGTCTAGAGGCCTAGGACACGGCCCTTTCAAGGCTGTAACCGGGGTTCGAATCCCCGTGGGGTCACTCAGCAATCCGGCCGTTCAGCCGTCCGGCCAGGCAGGGCGCCCGTGAGCGGAGGCGACGAGCAGCGGGTCCGGGCGCTCTACGACGGGCGTGCGGACGGTTACGCGGAGTTCGCCGCGGCGCGGACCGGGTACCCGGCGCACGTCGCGCGGTTCCTCGAGGCGCACGCGCGCCCGGGTGGACGGGTGCTCGACGTGGGTTGCGGACCGGGCAACCTCACCGCCCACCTCGACGGCGCGGTCGCGGTCAGCGGCCTCGACCTCTCGCCGCGGATGATCGCGCTCGCCCGGCGCGCGCGGCCCGCGGGGACCTGGGAGGTGGGCTCGTTCCATCGGCCCTTCCCTCCCGCGCTCGCGCCGCCCTTCGACGCGGTCCTCATGATCGGCTCCTTCGAGTTCTGCGAGGACCTGCCGGGCGTGATCGGCCGGCTCGCGGGCGCGGCGCGTCCGGGCGGCGCGCTCCTCCTCGGCATCACGGAGCGGGCCGACGACGAGCCGCCTGCGCTCGAGCTGCCGGCCCCGGACGTCGAGGGGCGGCCCCTCGCCGTCCAGCGCTTCACGCCCGGCGAGATGCAGGCCGCGTTCAGCGGCGCGGCGCTCGAGCCGATCCGCTGCGAGCACGTCCACGGCTGGACCCACGCCGCGGGCGCCGCCGTCACGTACGCGCTGTGGGTGCTCCGCAAGCCGCGGTGACCCCGGCGCCCGCGTGCGGCGCCGCCGGCGGCCCGGGACGGGTCACCGGGCCGGGCCGGGGTCGCGCGTCCACCGGAGCGCGAAGGCGACCAGGAACTCCGCCTCCTCCCAGGTCGAGGGCATGAAGTGCGCCACGAGGAGGCGCGCCGCGGTGCGGGCGTCCTCGTCGGCCCCGGCCTCGAGCTCGCGCAGCTCGGAGAGGGTGAAGAGCGACCGCACCGTCGCCACGGCGCCCTTGCGGTCGCCGGCGAGCAGGGTCTCCCCTGCTCGCTCCGCGGTCTGCTTGCGCTCCCTCGCGTCCACCTGGGGAGTGTACCCCGTGGACGGGTGCGACTCATCGCGCCGCGCGCGATTCCGGCGGCGCCCGCGCCAGGCGCACCGCGCCGCACCCCGAAGGCGGGAGTCACCCGCGCACCCTCGGCGGAGGCACGCGAATCCACTCACGGACACGCGGACCGTGCGTACGCGCCCACCGACGTCGGTGGGGCCCCGCCACGCCGGCTTGCGGGGCCTCACACGGGGTGAAAGAGGAGGTCTTGGCCCTGACGCGCGGTCCCCGCCCGGCTCCGGACCCGGGCACCCCTGTCTCGACCGCGGCGCGCGGGCCCCTGGGAGGACATCATGGGATCGAGGAGCGTCGCAGCGGCGTCGAGCGGCAGCGCGGGCATCCGCCCTGCCCTTTCTCTCCTGGGGATCCTCCTGCTCGCGGCGGTCGCCATCGCGTGCGGAGGTGGCGGGAAGAAGACGGCGCCCGACGACCGCCCCATGCTCGAGAAGCTCAACGTGCCGACGAACCTCCCGCCGCGCACCGACGCCGCCACGGTCCATCCGCTCGGGAAGCGGAACACGATCTACCAGCGCCGGACCGAGCTCTACCTGTCCGGAGTGAAGACCACCGACGCGACGCACTTCCTCGCGCCCTACCTCGGCCGGCGGCAGGTCCTGCTCGACGACGGGAAGGCGACCCCCGCCTACGGCCCGCTCTTCACCAACACGAGCGACGAGACCTGGACCAGCTACAACGCGGCCTCCTGCGCCGCGGACCTCGACGGCGACGGGCGCGAGGAAGTGCTGGTGCTCTACCAGAACCGCGCCGTCAACCCGATGAAGACCTTCTTGCGCGTCATCCGGCGCGTGGGCGCAGGCTACGAGCAGTCGGCCGAGTACGAGCTCGCCGACAACCTCACCTTCTCCCAGCGGCTCGGCCCGTACTCCGGCCTGATGATCGCGAGCGGCGACCTCGACGGGGACGCCAAGGACGAGCTCGCGCTCGTCGCGGGCGGGCACCTCGTGGTGCTGCGCTACGCGCCCGATCAGTTCCTGAAGGTCCTCGCCCACGATTACCAGGCCGGGACGGACGGGCAGGTCACCACGCTCGCGATCGGGAACGTCGACACCGACCCGCTCCCGGAGCTGGTGGTGATGAACGGCGTCTACGGAAACGTCGAGGGGACGATGTACCTCTACCGCTGGAACGGCACCACGCTCGCGGAGCTGAGCAGCGGGACCGGCTTCACGCCGAAGGAGTCGACCGCCGCGGGCGGCAGGTCCTACGGGTACGCCCGGGTCGCCATCGGCGACCTCGACGGCGACCACCTGAACGAGATCGTGCTCGCGGGCGAGGCGGTCCCGTACACGAGCACGATGTCGGTCACGGCCATCGGCTACGACCCCGTGGCGAAGGGCCGGAGCTCCCGCACCACCCTGCGCGTCGGGATGTCGAGCGGGGACTGGGAGGCGCAGTGGCTCCCCGCCGTCGCGGTCCTCGACGCGGACGGGCCGAGCGGTGGGGCGAAGAAGGAGGTCCTCGCGTACCGGTACATCCTCGGCCTCGACGCCGACGGGAACCTCGCGCACAAGTGGTCCGGCCTGGTCCTCCCGGTCGCCTACTGGGACAAGGTCATCACCGGCGACTTCAACGGCGACGCGCGCGACGAGGTCGCGTTCGTGTCGAACGACCAGTGGCTCCAGCTCTGGGGCTACGGGAGCGGGAGCTTCCACGAGCTGAAGCGCATCGACATCGACGCCGACGCCCACCACACCACGCTCACCGGCGTGAACATGGACGACGACTCGACCGTGCTCCAGTACGAGGGCGGCCCCGACGACTACGGCCTCCTCTACTCCAACCCGCAGATCCTCGCGGTGCTCGCCTCGCCGCCCTACTACCAGGGCCAGGACACCGGCGACGCCGTGACCTCGTTCGAGTGGGAGGCGTCGAGCGAGGACGAGTCCCAGAACACCTACGGCTTCTACGCGGGGATCGCCTTCGGCTACAGCGCCGAGACGCCGTTCTGGGGCAGCGCGGGCAGCTCGGAGTTCAAGGTCACCGTCGACGCCTCGATGGACTGGAACTACTCGCAGGGGTGGGAGCAGTCCGCCGCGCGCAGCTTCGACTGCCCGCCGGGCGAGAACCAGGTCGTCTTCGTGAGCACGCCCATCGACGTGTACCGGTACAAGATCGTGTCGTCGCCGGTCGCGGCGCAGGTCGGCACCTACGTGACCGTGCAGATCCCGCGCACGCCGAAGATCATCCCGATGGAGGTCGACCTCTACAACGCGGCCGTCCCGGAGGAGCTGCGGGTGCCGGCGGCGGCCCTGCCGCAGGCCTTCGGCGACCCGTGGAGCTATCCGAAGCGCACCGACATGCTGGCCCTCTTCTCGGATGGCCCGATCCGGAACGACGAGAAGTACGGGGACTACAAGTCCGTCATCCCGGTCTCGGTCACGCAGGGCGGCTTCCGCACCCCGGATCCGTTCCGGATCACGACCGGCTACGCGGGCGGCGGCCAGGGGATCTCGCTCAGCCAGGGCTACTCGAAGGGCTTCGGCTCCGAGTTCAACCTGCAGGTCGGGGTCGAGTTCCAGAACGTGGCCGGCGGCGTGCTCGTGGGCGGCAAGGCCGGGTTCCACTACGGCTACGCGCACTCGTACCGGTCGACGGACAAGACCACCATCTCCGGGTGGATCCCGAACATCCCGTCCGGGAAGAAGCCGTACACGGCGGGCCTCTTCGCGTACCCGTACCCGACGGCAGCCAACGCGCGCTTCGTGGTCGTGAACTACTGGGTGGAGGAGTGAGGTCGTCCCGGCCCTCCGCGGGCATCCTCGCGCGCGCCCACCCCGCGCGCTAGGATGCCCGGACCATGAAGAGCCGCCTCGCCTACGGCGCCGGCCTCGTCCTCGCCGGCCTGCTCCTCGCGGCCGGCGCCGGCGTCCTCTACGTGAAGAACGATCCCACCGAGCCCGAGGCCGCCGCGCAGGCGCTCCGGGCCGCCGGCGACTCGATGAAGGGCCTCCTCGAGGGCAAGGGGTTCGAGCAGCGCGACCTCGAGGCCGAGCGCGCGCGGAACCGGCGCATCGCCGTCGGGCTCGGCTTCGTCGGCCTCTTCACGGCCGGCCTGGGCGTCGCGCGGGCCGCGCGCCGGTAGCCGCCCTCCCGCAGGCGAGGCCGGGAGACGGCAACCTCCGGCTTCGTGACGGAATGTCCGCCCGGGAACGCCCGGCGGCGCCCGTGCGTCTTTCCCTCCGAACGCGGGCGAATCGCCCGTCCGGAGGCCCCCGTGCACCGCCCTGCCCTCGCCGTCGCAGCCACCGCGCTCCTCGCCACCGCCCCCGCGGCGTTCGCCGGCGAGCCTGCCGTCGTCTACGTGCCCTCCGAGCCGCGGCTCCTCGTCGCCGACGGCGGCCGGCCCTTCGTGCTCCTCGAGTCCGCCATCGCCCGCACGACGGCCGGCGAGCCGGTGCTCCGGCTGACCTACGTGGCCTCGACGCACCGGGAGGCCGCGCTCGCCGACGACGCCGCCACCCGGGCGCTCGGCGCCGCGGTGACGCTCCTCGAGACCGTCGCCCCCACGCTCTCCATCCCGGTCGAGAAGGCCGAGGTCACCGCCGTGTTCGGCGCGCCGGGCACCTGGGGCGTCGGCATGCCGATCCGCGTGATCCGGGACGACGGCGCCTGGTCGAGCGCCCGCCTCGGCGCCGGCCACCCGGTGCTCGTGCCGCCGCTGCCCGAAGAGGCCGAGCGGCTCGTCGCGTCGGCCGCGGGCGAGGACACCTGACGTCCGGGACGTCGCCGGACGGATCCGGGGCGGGGGAACCAGGGAGCCCCCGCCCCGGGTCGCTTCACTTGACGCTCCGCCGATGGCGGAACGCCGCACCTCCCCGGCCCCCTCCACCGCTACGATGCGCGCCCGCTCGAAGCTCGACGAGGAGGCGCCGACGTGTTCACCGCTCGACAGGACGAGGAGTGCCTGCGCCGCACGGCGGAGCTCCCGGACAACATCGCCGACCGGGTGGCGCTGCACGCCCGCACCGACCCCGGGGGGCTCGCGCTCATCGAGCACGACACCGGCGAGACCGTCACCTGGCGCGCCCTCGACCGCGCCGCCGACGCGTTCGCCGCGCGCCTGCTCGACGACGGCTTCAGGAAGGGCGACGTCCTCGCCACGAGCCTGCCCCTCCTCAAGGAGCACGTGTTCCTGCTCCTCGCCTGCTACCGGGTCGGCGTGGTCCTCGCGCCGCTCGACCTGAGGCTGCAGGCCGGAGAGCTCCGCGCGGCGCTCGAGAAGCTCCGCCCCCGGGGGTACCTCTACGCGGGCGCGCCGCAGCTCATGCCGGTGCTCCGCGAGGTGGTCGGCACGATCCCCGGCGTCGCGCGCTGGGTGCAGTTCCAGAAGACGCCGGACAACCTCCTGCCCGGCGCCGTCTGGGTGAAGGACTGGGTGAAGGGCATCGCGCTCCGGTACGTGCGCGCCCGGCTCACGGGCGCGGTCCGGCGGGCGCGCCGGGCCGTCGCGAAGCGCGACGGGTGCCTCGTCATCTTCACGACCGGCTCCACGGGCTCCCCGAAGGCCGCCCTCCTCTGCCACGAGGGCATCCTCGTGCAGAACGTGGCGCTCTCGGTGGGCTTCGACCTGCGGCCCTCCGACCGGCTCCTCGTCAACCTGCCGCCGTCGCACGTCGGCTGCACGACGGAGCTCCTCGGGACCGCGCTGTACGGCGGCATCACCTCGGTGCTCCTGCACGTCTTCGACGCCGGGAAGAGCCTCGACGCGATCGAGCGCCACGGGGTCACGATCCTCGGGCAGATCCCCGCCCTCTTCAACCTCGAGTGGCGCCACTCGAGCTACGCCGCCCGCGACCTCGCGAGCGTGCGCGCGGCGATCTACGGTGGCCAGGGCGTCCCGCGCGCGTTCCTCGAGCAGCTCCGCGGGATGGCGCCGGCCATCGGCACCGGGCTCGGGCTCACCGAGACCTCCGGCTTCTGCACGTACACCGCGGTGGGCGCGACGAGCGACGACCTCGCGCGCGGCATCGGCTGGGACCAGCCCCGGTGCCCGCTCACGGTGCGCGCACCGATGCGCGAGGACGGCGCCGCCGGCGCGGAGCTCGCGCCGGGCGAGGTCGGGGAGCTCTGCTTCGCGGGCCCTCAGCTCTTCCTCGGCTACCTCGGCGACCCACAGGCCACGCGGCGGGCCGTCTCGACGGACGGCGTGCTCTACACGGGCGACCTCGGCGCGTACACGCGCGAGGGGGGCCTGCGGCTGTCCGGCCGGGCCCGGCTCGTGGTGAAGCCGAAGGGCTACCAGGTCTTCCCGGGCGACGTGGAGGAGCACATCCTCCGGGCGCTGCCCGGCCGCGCGGGCGCGGCGGCGATCGTGGGCGCCGAGCACGCGGTCTACTCGGAGGGCATCGTGGCGTTCGTCGAGGCGGCGCCCGGCGCGGACCTCACCGCCGACGAGGTCGCCGCGGCGTGCGGGGACATCGCGTCCTACGCCCGGCCCGGGCACGTGGAGGTGCTGCCGCAGGGTGGCATCCCGCTCAACCGGGTGGCGAAGACGGACTACCTCGCGCTCCGCGAGCGGGCCGCGGCCATCGTCGAGCGGCTGCGCGCGGAGGGGCGGTGGGACGCGCGGCGGACGAGGGCCTGACACGCTACACTCCCGCGCCATGGACAAGCCCACGATCATCTACTTCGCCGCCCGCGGGCGCGCGGAGATCATCCGGCTCGCGCTCGCCGAGGCCGGCGTCGAGTGGCAGGAGCACCCCATCGGCAAGGGCACCCCGCCCCTCGGCGGCCGCCCCACCGACTTCGCGGCCCTGAAGGCCACCGGCGACCTGCCCTACGAGGCCGCGCCGGTCTGGGAGGAGCCGAACGGCTTGCGGCTCGCGCAGAGCGCGGCCATCGCCTACCACGTCGGCCGCGCGCACGGCCTCCTCGGCCGCACGCCGCTCGAGAACGCGCGCTGCGACGAGCTGTGGGGCGCGGTCGAGGACCTGCGGCTGGAGCTCCGGAAGATCCCGACCGCCGCCCCGGAGAAGCGCGCCGCGGTCCGCGAGGAGCTCGCGACGGCGTCGATCCCGCGCTGGCTGGGCTTCCTGGAGCGGACGATCGAGCGGAACGGCTCGCGGGAGGGCTTCGGGGCCTGCGACGTGCTCACCGTCGCCGACCTCGCGCTCTGGTACGCCCTCGAGATCGTGCGCGACAACGGCCTCGGCGCCTCCTTGTCGCGCTTTCCGAGGCTCTCGGCGCTCTTCGAGAAGATCGCGCGCCGCCCGCGCATCGCGGCATACCTCGCCTCGCCGCGCCGCCCGGCCTTCGTGCCGCTCCCGACCTGACCGCGGCGACCGAGACGCGGGCTCAGGTGGGCCCGCGCGGGCGGTCGAGAGCTCCACGAAGTTCACCCGGCGTCGCACGGAAAAAGCCGAACGTCCCTCGGTCCTGCGACGGGATCGCCTGACCCCGATCAAGGGATGATCGACCTGCACGAGCGAACATCCGGTCAACCGGATGACTACGCAGTCGGGTGATCCGCCCGGGCGGACGGGCGAGACGACGTGAGCGACTTCTTCGAGCATCCCCGGGGCTTCGACGTGGGCGTCCTCATCGGCGCCGCCCGCGACCGGGATCGCGTCGAGATCCTCCAGGCGATCGACCAGCTCCCGGCCGGCCGCCCCCACGTGCTCGCCCTCGCGCCCGACCTCGCGCGGGTCCTCTCGCAGGACCCGCTGCGGCTGCCGGTGGTCGTCGACCGTGAGCTCGTGTCCTACAGCTGGGAGCTGCGCCCCGCGTACTGAGCGGCGGCACGCGGGCCGCTCGCCCGCGTCCGGCCCTGCCCTGCCCACCAGAAGCGAGCGGCGCGGGCTCCCGGAGGAACCCGCGCCGCGAACGCACACCCCGTGGCGGGGCTCAGTAGCTGCCGCTGCGGCGGTTCACCTGCGGCGAGTTGTCGATCGTGCAGGGCGACGTGCCCGTCCCCGCGCGGAGCGACGTGGTGCCGTTCGTGCTGCACGGCGCCGGGTGCGTCGGCGGCTCGGTGCCGCGCAGCGTGTTGGTGATGACCGCGCCCACCTCGACCGCCGAGACCGAGCTGTCGTTGATGAGCTCCACGCGGGTCTCGTTGGCGATGCAGTTGAGGAACACGTCCGTCACGTTGGCCGCGTCCGGGGCCGCGTAGGCCTGGAACGTCACCACCACCGAGACCGGCGTCTGGCTGATCTCGAGCGCGTTGTTGGCGCCGGTGACGACGACCGGCGGGATGAGCGCCTCGACGTGGGTGTACCGGCCGGTCGGGCTGTCGAGCGAGCACGACAGCGTCCGCGCCGAGTTCGACGGCTGGACGAGCGCGTTGGCCACGGCGGTGATGAAGTACCGCTTGCCGGCCTCGAGCGTCAGCGCGGGGGTGATGCCCTTGTTCTCCAGCACGGGCAGGCCGGACGACCAGTAGGCCGTCGCCGCGCCGCCGCCGGTGCCCGGAGGACCCTGCGGGCCCGTGGGGCCGGCGGGACCGGTCGGGCCGGTGGGACCGGCGGGGCCCGCGACGCCGGCGTCACCCTTCGGGCCGGTCGGGCCGGTCGGCCCGGCAGCGCCGGCGGGGCCCGTGGGGCCGGTCGCGCCGGCCGGGCCGGGGAGGCCGTCCACGCCGGCGGGGCCCATCGGGCCCTGCAGGCCGGTCAGGCCCTGCGGTCCCTGCGGGCCGGTCGGACCGGCGGGACCCTGGGCGCCCTGCGCGCCCTGCGCGCCTGCGGCGCCGGCAGGACCTGCGGGGCCCTGCGCGCCGGCGGGGCCCATCGGGCCCATCGGACCGGGGAGCCCGTCGACGCCGGCCGGGCCCATCGGGCCCTGCAGGCCGGTGTCACCCTTCGGACCTGCGGGGCCGGCAGGGCCCGCGGGCCCCTGCGGCCCGGCCGCGCCCTGCGGACCGGGAGGGCCGGCCGGGCCCGGAGGACCCTGCACCGGCAGCTGCATGAAGAACTCGGTGCGCTTGCACTCGAGCGCGCCGCCCGCCGTGCACATCTTGCCCGGGATCGCGCCCGGGTACGTCGGGTAGCCGAGGAGCGTCGGGTCGCAGCCCGCGGGGAACCACGGCGGCACGATGCGCGCCTTGCCGTTCTGCTTGTGGTAGCAGACGAACACGATCTCCGGCGGGTTCTCGTACGGCGGCACCCAGTCGCCGCCGCCGTCGTCGCAGTTCTCGTCCTCGTCGTGGCCCTTGTCCTTGTCCTTGTCGTCGCCCGAGCCCGAGTGACCGCTGCTCGAGGACGTGGACTTCGTCCCGAAGATCTTGCCGAGGTTGATCGCGTACGCGGGACCGCTCGAGAGCGCGAGCGTGAGCGCCGCGGCGATGAAGTGGATCGGCCTCATGTGTTCCTTCCCCCGGCCCAGGGAGTGGGCCGTACCAGTTTTCACCTGGGGTGGTGTACGCGGCGATTCTACAGGAGCCGACCGGTCGCCGTCTTGAACCCAACCTCCTTCTTGGGGGTGGAAGTGCGCGACGTTTGGCCGCTGTCCCACGCCGTGGAGACGCATCCGGCAAATCCGGAAAGGTGCGTCCCCGCCCTCCACGACACGCGGCTGCCCCCGGCGTAGGATCCACGGCCGGTGATGCTCCCGGCGCCCTCCCGCCACCTGGCCACCCTCGCCCTCGTCGCCGCGGCCGTCGCGTGCGAGGCGGAGCGCGTGCCCGTGAGGACCGCGCCGCCGGGCGGCCCCGACCTCGCGATCGCGACGGCGTACGTGGTCCAGTCCACGCAGACCCCGGCCTTCGACGTGCCGCTCGTCGCGGGCAAGGACGCGATCGCGCGCGTCTGGGTGACCGCGACCGGCCCCGCGACCGCGGCGCCGCTCGTCCGGGTCAGCGTCTACGAGGGCGCGACCCTCGTCGGCATGATCGCGGTGCCGCCGCCGGGGCCGTCGGTGCCGGCGGCCGTCGACGAGGGCGACCTCGCGTCCTCCTGGAACGGCGCCATCCCCGGCGCGCTGATCCAGCCCGGGCGCTCGATCCGGATCGACGTCGACTCCGACCGGAAGATCCTCGAGACCGACGAGTCCAACAACGCCTGGCCACCCTCCGGCGCGCCGCGCCCGCTCGACGTCGCGACGGTGCCGCCCGTCCGGATGCGGATCGTCCCGGTGAAGACGCCCGACGGGCTCACCGGCAACGCGACGGCCACGAACCTCGCCTACTACACGACCCTGCTCCAGCGCGCCTGGCCGGTCGCGACCGTGGACGCGAGCCTCGGGAGCACCTTCTCGGCCTCGGTCTCCGCCGCCGCCGACGGCACCGGCTGGAGCACGATCCTCTCGGAGGTGTCCGCGAAGCGCGCCGCCGACGGCTGGAGCGGCTACCTCTACGGCGCCATCGCGACGAGCTACGGCGGCGGCGTCGCCGGCATCGGCTACGTGCCCGGCCGCGCCGCGATCGGCTGGGACAAGATGCGCGCCGGCGACCCGGAGGGCTCCTCCTCGAGCGGCGTGCTCGCCCACGAGGTCGGCCACAACTTCGGCCTCAGCCACGCGCCCGGCTGCAGCGCGGGTGGCCCGGACCCGAACTACCCCTACGCCGGCGCCGTCATCGGCGCCTACGGCCTCGACGTCGCCACCGGCGCGCTCAAGACGCCCGACCTGCACGACCTGATGGCCTACTGCTCCAACAACTGGGTCTCCGACTACAACTACCGCAAGGTCCTCGGGACGCTCCGCGCGCCCGGCCTCGCGGCGGAGGAGCCGGCGCCGCCCGCCGCCGACGCGCCGCGGGCGGCGTCCCCGGCGTCGCTCCTCGTGTGGGGGCGCGAGGAGGGCGGCGTGCGGACGCTCGAGCCGGCGTTCCACCTGCCCGTCCCCGCGCGGCCGCCGCCGCCCGGACCGGAGCGGCTCACCGGCCTCGACGCCCAGGGCCGCGCGCTCTTCTCGGTGCCGTTCGCGCTCGCCGACGCCACCTGCGCGTCCGGCCCGGGCGCGGGCTTCGCCTTCACGGTCCCGCTCGAGGCCGCCGAGGCCGCCGAGCTCGCGACGCTCCGCTGGGAGGCCGCGGGCGGGCCGGCGATCGTGCGCGCGCAGCGCACCCCCGCGGCCCGCGCCGGCGCCGCGCCGTCGGTGGAGCCCGCCTCGGGTGGCGCGGTCCGCGTGACCTGGAGCGCCGAGCCCGGCGAGGTCGCCATGATCCGCGACGTCGCGACGGGCGAGGTGCTGGGGTTCGGCCGCGGCGGCGCGGTGGAGCTCGTGCCCGCGTCCGGCGCCCTCGAGCTGCGCCTGCCGGCGGGCGGGGCCGCGCGCGTCCACGCGCTCGCGGTCGGCGGCGCGCGGCCGCGGTAGCCCGGGGCCTCAGTCCCGGTAGCCGTAGCCGCCGGTCGAGACGCTCGCCACCCGCCCGTCCTCGAAGAGGACCACGCGCAGGAACTGGTTCGGGCCGAGGTTGTAGATCCACTGCTCGTGGCGCACCGGGCGCCGCGAGACCCCCACCGCCCCCGTGCCCGTCGCGACGAGCGGCAGCGAGCGCACGCCCTGCCACGCGTGCAGGTCGGCCGGCTGCCCGCAGCGCGCGAGGACGTCGGCCTTCGTGTCGCCCTCGTGGAAGTTCGGCTCGCACGCCGAGACGCGCGGCCTGGGCGCCTCCACCGGCGGGAGCCCGTGGCCGTAGCCGCCGCGCGCGAAGCCCACGATCCGCCCGTTGCGGAGGGTGACGAGCATGAGGAAGCTGTTCGTGCCGAAGTCGTAGGTCCACTGCTCGAGCTC
Source organism: Anaeromyxobacteraceae bacterium (assembly GCA_047602405.1). GTDB lineage: Bacteria > Myxococcota > Myxococcia > Myxococcales > Anaeromyxobacteraceae > Anaeromyxobacter. Next base: position 1,025,981 of record JASGHJ010000002.1, on the reverse strand, counting down.
GACGGTGAGGCGGGCCGCCTCGGCGAGCCCCGCCTTCACGTTCACCGCCACCGCGTCCTGCTCCTCGGTCCACCGGTCGCGCAGCGACGGCGGGCCGCACTTGCCGAGGAGGTCGACGGTGAGGTCGCCGGCGCTCACGATGCCGCGCTCGCAGCGCATGCTGTCGTCGGCGCGCGCGGCCGGCGCGAGCGCCAGGCTGCAGAGCAAGAGCCCCCGGAGCAACGGGCCACGGCGCGGCAGGGCACGGGGCAACGGGCGGGCCGGCTTCATGCCGCCAGCTTACGGGGCGGCCGCACCGGACGCCACCCGCGCGGACCCGAGCCGGCGCTCGAGGGCCCGGGCCTCGACGACGCCGGGGAGGTCCGGGTCCGCCTTCTTCCAGAGCGCGAGGAGCTCGGAGAGCCGCTCGCGGGCGAGGGTGCGATCCCCGGCCGCCTCGTGCGCGACCGCGAGGCGCAGGAGGATGCGCGGGTAGAGCGAGATGTAGTTCCCCTCCTCCTGGCCCGGGGGCGTGAGCCGCGCCTTCTCGAGGTACGCGATCGCGTCGGCGGCGCGGCCGGACGCCGCGAGGAGCTCGCCGAGCGTGACCCGGCTCACGTAGACCGGATCGGGCGGCGCGCCCTCCGCCGGCCCGCGCAGGCTCCGCTCCGCCTCGTCGAGGTGCCCGGCCGCGAGCGCGAGCGCGCCCTCGAAGAAGCTCCGGGCCCCCGGCGTGAGCCTCCCCCACCCCGGCATCGCGAGCACGGCCGCGCGGCGGCCCTCCGCCCCGCCGCGGTCGCCCGCGAGGCCGACCGCGATCGCGGCCTGCGCCGCCACGACCGGATCCTTGTCCATGCCGGTCGCCTGGATCTCCGTCAGGAGCGCCCCGGCGCGCGCCGGGTCGCGGCTGATGAGGGCGTACGCGAAGAGGCGCTGCACGCGGTCCTTGGCGGGCGCCCTCGCGAGCCGCTCCCGGCTGAGCCGCTCGGCCTCGCGGAGGCGGCCCTGGAACGTGTACACCGCCTCGAGCGCCTCGGAGGGGCCGCGGGAGGCCTTGTCGGCGTCGCTCGCGACGCCGGCCGGGATCGGCACCTTGAGCGCGGCGCGGGCGCGGGCCTCGGCCTCGTCGACGCGCCCGTGGCGGAGCAGCCAGGTGATCATCGGCGGCGGGTCGTACCCCGGGCCGCCGACCTCGTGGAAGAGCCGCTGCGCCTCGTCGACGTGATCGGCGACGAGCAGGGCGCGCCCGTAGGCCATCTTCGCCTCGGGGGTACCGGCCACCTCGGCCCAGCGCTTCGACCACCGCAGGACCTCCTGGGAGCGCCCGAGCTGGGCGTTCGCGCCGACGAGGTGCTCGAGCACGAGCCGGTAGTCGGGGTCGAGCGCGATGGCCTTCTCGAAGAACGGGATGGCGCCGGCCGGGTCGCCCACGTGGAAGCGCTGATCGCCGGCCCAGAAGACCGCGTCCTTGTCCTGCGGGAACGCGCGGGCGGCCTCGTCGCGCAGGCGCCGGGCCTCGTCGTTCCGGCCGTCGGCGGTCGCCTTCCAGGCGAGGAGCCCCAGCCGCTCGCGCTCGGGGAGCCGGTCGGCGAGCCGCACCGCCGCCTCGAGCCGCTGGCGATCGCCCTCGGCGTCGGGGCCCTCGAGGCCGCCGAGGCCGAGCGGGTGGGTCCAGGAGTCGAGCACCGTGCGGGCGTAGTGGGCGAGCGCGAAGGACGGGTCGGCGGCGAGCGCCGCCTCGAGCTCCTTGCGGGCGCCGTCGAACTGCCGCAGGTCGATGTTCCGCCGCGCGTTGAAGTAGTGCTCGTAGGCCTCGAGGTTGCTCGTGGTGAGCTCGGCCACCGCGCGCTTCGTGCCCTCGGCCTCGGAGGGCCCGGGCCGCAGGCGATCGCGGGTCGCCCGCGCGAGCCGGTCGATGAGCTCCGGCACGCTCGCCTTCCCCCTCGCCTGCTCCTTCAGCGTGAAGAGGTACTCGTTCGTGGCCGGGTCGAGCGCGCGCAGCTCGATCGCGTAGACGTCGTCGAAGCGGTGCACGGTGGCGAGCAGGAGCGCCTTCACGCCCAGGCTGCGGCCCACCTCGCGCGCGAGCGGCTCGTCGACGACCGCCGGCGGCTCCTTGCCGAGCTGCCGGATCGCGTCCACGAGGCGCGAGCGGGTGAGGACGAGGAGCCGGCGCGACTGCTCGAGCGAGGTCACGAGCATGCCGGAGAGGCCGTCGAGCTCGGGGTCGCTCGTCCCGTTCCGCACGTCGGCCACCGCGACGGGCACGCGCAGGGCCGGGTCGAGCTCCGCCTCCTCCGCGCCGGCGCGGATCCCGCGCCACACGAGCGTCCCCATGGCGATCGCGGCGAGGACGCTGCCGGCCACCCCCACCGCGAGCGCCGCGCGCGCATGGCTGCGGGCCCCCGCCGCGTCGGCCTTCAGGAGGAGCTCGAGCCAGGCCCCGCCGTCGCGCGGCCGGTGATCCGGATCGGGGTGCAGGCCGGCCTCGAGCAGCCTGCGCAGCGGCCCCGGCGCGCGCACCTCGAGCGCCGGCGCGCGGACGGCGTCGAGCGCGGACGAGCGGCCGTCGCGCACCTCGTAAGGCCGGCGGCCCGCGAGCATCTCGTGGAGCATCACCGCCGCGGCGAAGACGTCCGTCCGGGCGTCCTGCGCCCCACCCCGGCTCTGCTCGGGCGCCATGTAGCCCGGCGTGCCGCCCTCCGCGCCGCCCGAGCCGAAGACGCGGCTGAGGCCGAAGTCGAGGATCTTGGCGGTGCCGTCCTCGCAGAGGAAGACGTTCGCGGGCTTGAGGTCGCGGTGGACGATGCCCGCGCGGTGCGCGTGCGCCAGGCCCCGCGCGACGTGGATGGCGATGCGGAGCGCCTCGCGGTGGGGCAGCGGCCCGCGGCGCAGGCGCGCCTCGAGCGTCTCGCCCCGGAGCAGCTCGAGCACCATCCAGGCGTGGCCGTGGTCGGCCCCGACGTCGTGGACGGTGACGATGTTCGGGTGCTGCAGCTGGGCCGCCGCCTCGGCCTCGCCGCGCAGCATCTCCGGGTCGACCCCCTTGCGCGGCTGGACCGTCTTGAGGGCGACGAGCCGCCCGAGCCCGCCGTCGCGCGCCTCGTAGACGACCCCGAACCCGCCGCGGCCGATCTCGCGCAGCACCTCGAAGCGGCCGACCGAGTCGCCGGGCCGGAGCGGCCGCAGCGCCAGCGGGGCGACCTCCGGGGCCCGGGCGAGCTCCTCGAGGAGCGCGCTCAGCTGGCCGGGCCTCACCGCCGAGTTCTCCGGTGCGGGGGGCGGGGTCGGCGTGACCGGGGCCGCGTCGGGCGTGCGCTCGATGCCGCGCGCGGTCAGGTCGAACGTCCAGGCGAGCACGAAGGCGACCGGGAAGCCGGCCGCGCAGCCAATGACGACGACGCTGATGACCCACTCGGGCAGGTGGAGGCCGTGCACGACCGGCTCGGCGCTCTGGAGCACCGCGAACGCACCGACGCCATAGGCGCCGAGCGCGCGGAACATCCGTCTGCGTCGCAGCTCGTCGTAGAACCGGCGCAACCGCTCCAATGGACCTCCCGGGGCGGCCATGGTACCGCCGCGAGGAACGCGGGAACAGCAGGGGTTCAGGGGCCCTACGCCCCGGAGCGGGCCTTATTTCAGGGTCGCCTGTACGCCGGAACGCACGAACCCCGGGTCCATTCCTGGTCCCGGGCCCCTCACCGGCCTAACCGCGCCAGGGCTCGCTCGCCCGGAGCGCGGCGAGGATGGCCCGGGTCGAGGTGGAGCGGTTGAGCGTGTAGAAGTGCACGCCCGGGGCGCCCCGCCGGAGGAGGTCGGCGCACTGCAGCGTGGCGTGGGCGACCCCGAGGTCGCGCGCGGCGTCGGGGTCGTCCCGGCGCACGGCCATGGCGGCGTGGAGCGCGGGCGGGATGCGGGCGCCGCACATCGCGGTGAACCGCTCGACCTGGTCCACGTTCGTGAACGGCATGATGCCCGGCACGATCGGCAGCTCGATGCCCGCCGCCCGGGCCCGCTCGACGAAGCGGAGGTAGTGGGCGTTCTCGAAGAAGAGCTGGGTGACGAGGAAGTCGACCCCCGCGGCGACCTTGAGCTTCAGGTTTGCGAGGTCGCGGGAGAGGTCCCGGGTCTCGGGGTGGCCCTCCGGGTAGGCGGCCCCGCCGATGCAGAACTTCCAGCGCTCGCGGTGGGCCCGGATGAAGGCGACGAGGTCGCTCGCGTGGGCGAAGCCGTCCGGGTGCGGGACGAACTCGGTCTTGCCCCTCGGCGGATCGCCGCGCAGGGCGAGCAGGTTCTGGATGCCGGCCTCGGCGAGCTCGTCGAGGGCGGCGGCGATCTCGTCCTTCGACGAGCCCACGCAGGTGAGGTGGGCCATCGTCTCCACCTCGCTCTCGCGCTTCAGGCGCTTCACGAGGTCGAGGGTGAGCTGGCGGGACGAGCCGCCGGCGCCGTAGGTCACGGACACGTACGCCGGCGCGAGCGGGCGCAGCGCCTCGACGGTCTCGAAGAGCGCCTTCGTGCCCTCCTCCGTCTTCGGCGGGAAGAACTCGAACGAGAAGACCGGGTCGCCGCGCTCGCGGGCGAAGCGCAGGATGTCGCTGATTCTCACGGCGATCGAGACTACACTCGGCGCCGCCCCCGCGCCATGTCCCGCCCTCGCTACATCACGCCGGAAGGCTTCGCCCGCATCGCGCGCGAGCACCAGCGGATCTGGACGGTCGACCGCCCCAGGATCGTGGCCGAGGTCGAGGCCGCGGCGGCCCTCGGGGACCGCAGCGAGAACGCCGAGTACATCTACGGCAAGAAGAAGCTGCGCGAGCTCGACCGGCGCCTGCGGGAGCTGTCCGAGCGGATGGACGCGCTCACCGTCGTGAAGCCGGCGCCCCACCCCGGCGGGAAGGCCTTCTTCGGCGCCTGGGTGCGGGTCGAGGACGAGGACGGCGAGGAGCGGCTGTACCGGCTCGTCGGGCCGGACGAGTTCGACGTCGCGGCGGGGCACATCAGCGTCGACGCGCCGCTCGGGCGCGGCCTCCTCGGCCGGGCCGAGGGCGACACCGTCCGGATCGAGCGGCCGGCGGGCACCCTCGAGCTCACGGTGCTCGAGGTGACCTGGGAGCGGCCGGGCGGGGGGTAGCCCGCCGCGGGCGCGCGCCGCACCGTGGCCCCGGGGGCTCTGGGCCGGTGCGGATCGTCACCTGGAACGTGCACGGGCTCGTGGGCGCCGACGGGAGGCGCGACCCGGACCGGATCGCGCGCGTGCTCGACGACCTCGCGTTCGACCTCGCGGGGCTCCAGGAGGTCACCTCCGGCGGCCCCGACGCCCTCCGCCCGCTCACCGACCGGCTCCCCGGGCGCCACGCGGCGTTCGGCCCGACCCGGACGCCCGGCGGGGCGGCCTTCGGCAACGCGGTGCTCTCGCGCCACCCCATCCTCGCCACCCGCACCTACGACCTCTCGGTGCCGGGCCGCGAGCCGCGCGGCTGCCTGCGCGCGGACGTGGCGCTCCCCGGCACGGCCCTCCACTTCTTCGTCGCGCACCTCGGGCTCTCCGCCCGGGAGCGCCGCTGCCAGGCCGGCCGGCTGCTCTCCGCCGACGTGCTGCGCGACGCCGCCCTCTCGAACCCGCTCGTGCTCGCCGGCGACTTCAACGCGTTCGGGCCCGGCGCCGCGGTGCCGCGCTGGCTCGTCCGCTCGCTGACCGACGCGGCGCGCGCGGCCGGGCGCGTGGGCCCGACGTTCCCGGCGCGCTTCCCCCTCCTGCGCCTCGACCGCTGCTACGTGGACGCCGCGCTGCGGGTGACCGCGTGCGAGGTCGTGGCGACGCCGCTCGTCCGGCGGGCGAGCGACCACCTGCCGCTCGTGGTGGAGCTCGAGCTGTCGGCGGCCGCCCGGCGCCCGGAGCCGGCGCGCGACGTCGAGGCGGACGGGGTCCGGACCGAGCTGCGCACGGAGGGCGCGCCGGGCGACCGGGTCGACCCGGGCGGCGCGGCTCGTTGAGCCCGGGCCCCGGCGTGCGCACCCTTCTCGGCGGGGGGCACCGCACATGGCGATGAGCTGGAAGGCGATGAAGGCGATGTGGGACCGCGACGAGCTCTTGCGGCGCGTGGGGCTGGAGGAGCGCACGCCGACGGGCGACTTCTTCACCGGGCTGGGGCTGTTCTCGGTGGGCGTCCTCGTGGGCGCCGGGCTGGGGCTGCTCTTCGCGCCGCGGCGCGGGGACGAGATGCGCCAGATGGTGGGGGACCGGCTGCGCCGCGGGCAGCGGATGGCGCAGGACTTCGAGCGCGACCTGGGCGCGGAGGCGGGGATCGCAGGGAACCCCGGCACGCCCTAAGGCGCGTCGGCACCGGCGAGGGCGGCGAGGCGCGCCCAGAGCGCCTCGGCGCCGGTGCCCTCGAGGGCCGAGAACGGCACCACCTCGCCGCGCTCGAGCCCGAGCGCCTTCGCCGTCCGGGCGAGGGCCGGGGTGCGCTCGCTCTTCGAGAGCTTGTCCATCTTCGTCGCGGCGACCACGACCGCGCGCCCGGCGCCGCGCAGGAACCTGAGCGCGTCCGCGTCGGACTCCGAGGGCTCGTGGCGCGCGTCGACGATGAGCACGACCGCGCGCAGGACGTCGCGCTCCTTCAGGTAGTCCTCGATCATCGCGGCCCACACGTCGCGCTCGGCGCGGGACACCTTCGCGTAGCCGTAGCCCGGCAGGTCGCAGAGCTTGAGGTGGCGCGGGCGCGCCGCGGCGGTGGCGCGGTACGCGACGTCGAAGAACTGGAGCGCGCGGGTGCGGCCCGGCGTGGTGGAGACGCGCGCGAGCTTCCGCTTGCGCGTGAGCGCGTTGAGCATCGACGACTTGCCGACGTTGGAGCGCCCGACGAACGCGAACTCGGGCTCGGGCCCCTGGGGCCACTCCTCGCCGCGGGTGGCGGTGCGGAGGAACTCCGCGCTGACGACCTCGACGGGCACGGGCGCCTCCAGGCTTACTTCGTGGACCGGGGCGCGGGCGGCCCGCCCGGGCGGGGCTTCTCGTCCCAGTGCTTGATGAGCTGGCGCTTCTTCGCGTGCTCGAACCGGACCAGGCTCGGGGTGGAGTCGGTGTGGCAGGAGAGGCAGGTCTTCTCGCTCGGGTCGACGAGCCCCACCGCACGCGCGAGCTCCGCGTCCTTCATGACGTAGCGCGCGGAGTACCGCCCGCCCGCGCCGTGGCACGCCTCGCAGGTCACGCCGGCGAGGCCGTCCTCGAGCTGCGGGGCGTGGCAGGAGAGGCAGCGGGCGTCGGTCCTGCTCTTCCCGGTGAGGCTGTCCTGGGCGCGCGCGTGGGGGCCGTTCCTCCAGGTCTCGTAGGCGGCGGGGTGGCAGGCCTTGCAGGTCTCCGGGCCGACGGTGTCACCCGCCCGCGCCGGGACCCCGGCGAGGAGGGCCAGGGCGGCCAGGGCCGCCGCGGCGGCGTGCAGGTTGACCTCGGGACGGACGCTCACGGGGCACGGAGTATAATGCCGCATGGTTTCCGTAAAGCCCGGACTCTTCCTCGTGCTCGCGGCGGCGCTCGCCGCCCCCCTGCCGGCCGCCGCCCGTCCCTGGCAGGGCATCCAGCCCGGCGTCACCCCGCTCGCCGACGTCGTCCAGAAGTTCGGCGAGCCCACCACCCGCACGAAGCGGGCCGGGAAGACCGTCCTCGCCTACTTCGGCGACAACGCGCTCCAGGGCGCGAAGCAGGCCCAGTTCCACGCCGACGCGGCCGGGGTGATCCAGGAGATCACCGTCTTCATCACGGCGCAGCTCGACGCCGACACCATCGAGGGCACCTACGGCAGGCCACCCCAGAAGACCTTCGTCGAGGACACCTTCCAGAAGGTCTGGATCTACCCCCAGGCGGGCGTGACCGTGTACTTCGGCAAGGAGGGCGGCGTCGAGGCGTTGACCTTCACGGCCGGCAAGGCGCCGAGGCCGCGGGAGGGCGGGGACGCGCAGCCGGCGTCCGCGCCTCGCCAGGATCACGCGGCCGACGCGGGCGCCCGGTGAGGGTGGTCGGCCTCACCGGCGGCATCGCCACCGGGAAGAGCACCTTCGCCGCGGCGCTCCGGACCCTCGGGGTCCCGGTCGTCGACGCCGACGTCCTCGCCCGGCAGGTGGTCGAGCCCGGCAAGCCCGCGCTCGAGGCCATCGTGCGCACCTTCGGCCGGGAGGTCGTGGGCGCCGACGGCACGCTCGACCGCAAGAAGCTCGGGCAGAAGATCTTCGCGGACCCGCTCTCCCGCCGGAAGCTCGAGGCCATCACCCACCCGGCCATCCGAGAGGCCATGATCGGCGAGACGATCCGCCTCGACGCAGCGGGTCACGACCTGGCGTTCTACGACGCCCCGCTCCTCTTCGAGGTCGGGCTCGACCAGGCCATGGACTCGGTCGTGGTGGTCTACGCGCCGCGCACCGCGCAGGTGAGCCGGCTCGCCGCGCGCGAGGGCGCGACCGAGGCCGACGCGCAGGCCCGCCTCGCCGCGCAGTGGCCCATCGACGAGAAGGCCTCCCGGGCGGACTTCGTCGTGGACAACACGGGCGGGGTGGGTGACCTCACGGGCAAGGCGGAGCGGCTCCTCGCCGACCTCCGCCGCGGCCTCGGGCGCAGGCTTCCCAACGCGCCGCCCGTGCGTTATTGACCGTTCGTGGCGGACACCCCCGAGCGCGTCGTCTTCGTGACCGGCTACCCCGGCTTCATCGGGAAGCGGCTCGTGCGCCGCCTCGCCGAGCAGGGGCGCGGCCGCGAGCGGATCTTCGTGCTCGTGCAGAAGAAGCACCTCGCCGCGGCCGCCGCGGACCTGGAGAGCATGGCGGGCGAGCTCGGCGGCGCCCGCGTGGAGGTCATCGAGGGCGACGTCGAGCAGATGCACCTCGGGCTCTCCGGCGTGGAGTGGAAGTCGCTCGCCGCCGAGGTCACCGACCTCTGGCACCTCGCCTCGGTCTCGCGCCTCGAGGCCGACCGCCGCCAAATCCGCCACGTCAACGTCGAGGGCACCCGCAACGTCATCGAGCTCGCGCAGCACGCGCGGCGGCTCTCGCGGCTCAACCACTTCTCCTCGTCGTACGTCTCGGGCGACCGCGTCGGCGTCATCCTCGAGGACGAGCTCGCGATGGGGCAGCGGTTCCACAACGCCTACGAGGAGTCGAAGTACCAGGCCGAGCTCCTCGTCCGCCGCGTGATGGGCGACCTCCCCGCCACCGTCTACCGGCCCTCCATCGTGGTCGGCGACTCGCGCACCGGCGAGATCGACCGCTTCGAGGGGCCGTACGCGATGGCGATCCTGCTCGTCGCCTCCCCGGTGGGCGTGCCGCTCCCGCTCCCCGGCGACGCGCTCGCGCCGCTCAACGTCGTCCCGGTCGACTTCGTCGTCGACGCGGTGACCTCCATCGCGCGCAACCCGGCCGGCGCCGGCCGCACGGTGCACGTCGTCGACCCCTCCCCGCTCTCCGCGCGCCGCGTGTACGAGATGATCGCGGCCCGGGCCGGGAAGAAGATCCCCGAGGTCTCGATCCCGGCCCGCGCGTTCGAGGCGGTGATGCGGCTGCCGGGCCTCGAGCGGCTCGCCCGCGGCCACCGGGTCGCGCTCGAGTACGTGAACCACCTCGCCATCTACAACTGCCGCCACCTGCTCGAGCTGCTCGAGGGCACCGCCATCCAGTGCCCGCCGATCACCGACTACCTCGACCGGCTCATGGAGTTCGTGCAGGCGACCTTCGCGCGCCGCCGCGAGCACGAGGCCGCCCTCGACGTCGACGACCCGCTCGACCCCGCGCCGCCGTCCGACCCGGGGGCGGCGGGATGACCTCCCCCGTCGCTCCGGAGACGAAGCCTGCCTCGGGCCTCGCCGTCGGCCAGACGTTCCAGGTCGTGCGCGAGGTGGACCCCTACCGGCCGTTCTACTACGCGGCCGCGTCCGGCGACTTCAACCCGATCCACATCGACGCCGCCGTCGGCCGCGCCGCCGGCTACGGCGGGGTGATCCTCCAGGGCATGTGCACGTTCTCCTGGCTCGCCGACGCGTGCGTCGCGTACCTGGGCGCGCCCGAGCGGCTCACGCGGATCAAGGCGCGGTTCACGAAGCCGGTCGCCGCGGGCGACACGCTGACGATCTCCGGCCGCTGCACGGCGCTCGAGGCCGGCCGCGTGAAGATCGAGCTCACCGTCACGAACCAGCACGGCGACGAGGTGCTGAAGAGCGGCGTCGCCGAGGGCCGCGTCTCCGTCGGCGGAGCCGGGTAGCCGCGATGCCGATCGACAAGCGCCACCTCGGCAAGAAGTACGGTCCCTACCGGTTCCACGTGAGCCGCGAGCACGTCCGCGACTTCGTACACGCCGTCGGCGACGGCGTACCCGGCCACGTCTTCGAGACCCCGCCGACCGTGTACCACCCGGCCACCTACCCCGGCCCCGGCGAGGCCGCCGCGGACGTCGTCGCCCCGCCCACCTACGCCGCCGCCTTCGCCATCGAGCCCTTCGCGAAGGCCTGCGGGGATCCCGCCCTCGCCATCAACGTGCTCCGCCTCGTGCACGGCGAGCAGGAGTTCGAGTTCCTCGAGCCCGTGCGCCCCGGCGACGTCCTCGACACCACCGGCGAGATCACCTCGATCCGCGACCGCGGTCCGCTCGACTGGCTGGAAGTCACCACCACGACCACGAACCAGCACGGTCGGGTCGTGGTGAAGGGCGTCTGGACGGCGATCATCCGGAACTAGCGGAGCCGTCGGACGTACCCGTGTTGCGGATGCGCCTTTTCCAGGGGTCGGTCCAAGCCGTTCGACTGTTGATCGGCCCCGTCGCGCCCTCCTGCGCCCTTCGTGTTGCGTGAACTTCCGGTTCCATGGGCACTCCGGGGTGCCGGGCAGGCCTTCGCGCGACATCTGCCGAATTCAAGTTGGCGGTCACCGTTTCCGCGGGGGCGGCGCGTCGCAAGAGCCAAGCGGAGGGACGGGCGTCACGCAGGTCCCTCCCCAGGGGACGTCGAACGCGAGGCGCCCCACCTCGGTGAAGCGAACCGCACGCGGCCAGCTGGCTCCCCGCACGTCCTCGGACGGCAGCCATCCTTTCGGCACCTCCACGAAGACGGGGTACTCGTCGTGCCGAACGGGCTGTCGGAGATCGTGCACATGGATCGTCGCCCACTGCACCCGGCCGCCCACGGCCGGCTCTTCGTCGGTCGCCACCTCGCCATCTCCGATCCACCAGATGGCAAACGGCTCCAGGACGTGCACCACGTACCGGCCATCGGGCGAGAACACCGGGAGGCTGGCGCTTTCACCGACGACGTACGCGAGGCACGCCACCGTTCGGAGGTCGGGCAGGGAAAAGATGGCGAGCCCCTCCTCGCTTTGCCCCGACCAGAGGCGGACAATCCCCATGTCACCCGCCGCCGAGAGGACAAGGTCCAGCCCGGCCACGCCACGGCGCGTGTCGAAGTCGAGCCGAGCTGAGTTCAGGACCTTCAGCGCAGGCCACTCGAGGATGCGGACCATGACCTCCTCCGTCACCGTGACCAGAGCGGCACCGTCGTTCGTCCACCGCGCATCCGCGGCCCTCTCCAGCAGACACCGGAGCCGGCCCGTCGCCCCCTCCCACACGCCGAGCAGCCTCTCGTCGCGGCGCTCCAGACAGCGGAGGACCTCGAGGCCGCCCGGCCTGGGGCGGTCGAGTTCCGTGCCGCCTGGGGTCATCGCGGAGAAGCCGGCCCCGGCCCACCCCTCCGGGCGCTCGAAGCTCGAGTCGGAGATCACGGCGGGAGTCCACCACGTCCGGCCGGGCCGGCCAAGCGTCACCCGTGCGCGTCTCGTTGTCGGAGCTACCTGCTACACATCTGCCGAATTCAAGATGGCAAGGCGACCCGCGAAGCCCGCCCAGCGCGACCTTCCCTTCCGCTCCCACGGCGGCCGGAGGCCCGGGGCCGGCCGGCCGCGGAACCCGGACCGGGTCCCGCACTGCGCCAGGCCGAAGCTGACGCGGCACCACCCCGCGCACGTGACGATGCGCACCGTGCCGGGGCTGCCGAACCTCCGCTCCTCGGCGGCCTTCGCCGTGATCGGGCGCGCCCTCGAGGGCCTGCGCGGGCGCGACGGCGCGCGGGTGGTCCACTTCTCGGTACAGTCGAACCACCTGCACCTGATCGTCGAGGCCATGGAGCCCGGCGAGCTCTCCCGCGCGATGCAGGCGCTCTCAATCCGCATCGCGCTCGGCCTCAACGCCGCGCTCGACCGGAGCGGCGTGGTGTTCTCCGACCGGCACCACGTCCGCATCCTGAAGACGCCGCGCGAGGTCCGCAACGCGCTCGTCTACGTGCTCCAGAACGCCCGCCGGCACACACCGCGGGACCCGGACCGCATGCTCGACCCGACCTGGATCGACCCGCGCTCGTCCGGCCGCTGGTTCGACGGCTGGCGCGGCGTCGCCGCGGACACGGGCGAGTCCCGGCTCGTCGCCGAGGCGCGCTCATGGCTCCTCAGGACCGGCTGGCGACGCCACGGCCTCGTGGACGTCGACGAGGTGCCGCCGGCGGCGTTCGCGGGCGGGTGATCACCGGCGAGTCACCCTGCGCCCAGTTCGTCGATCCAGCGCGGCCAGGAGCCCTCCGCCTCGGCGGTGCACGTCGGGTCGATCTTCCCGAGCACCTCCTTCGACGCTTCCGGTTCGCGCTCCTGGCGATCCGTCACGCCTGCCGGACGGCATCTCGCCTCCTCACATCCCCGGGCCGGCGGACATCTGCCGAATTCAAGTTGGCATGGGAGCGAGGCACGCCCCGCTCGACCGCGCCCAGCCCCTCACCCCACCACGAACTTCCTCGCGAGGCACCACGCGGCGAGCGTCATGCCGTCCCAGATCTCGCCGCTCGCGATGCGCGCCTCGAAGTCCGCGACCGTCAGGGGCGCGTTCTCGATGGTCTCGGTCTCCTCGGGGTGCGCGTGCGGATCGTGCACGAGGCCGCGCGCGAGGTAGATCTCGCACATCTCGTCGGTGACGCCGTTCCACGGGTTGTAGCTGCCGAGGTGGACGAGCTCGCGGGCCTGCACCCCCGCCTCCTCCGCGAGCTCGGCGCGGGCGGCGGCCTCGGGGGCCTGGCCCTCCTTCACGCCGCCGCCGGGGAACTCGAGGCTCTCCCGGTCGAGGAGGTACCGGTACTGGTTCACGAGGAGCAGCCGTCCTTCGTCGGTCACCGGCACGACCATCGCGGCGCCGGGGGTGTGGACGTGGTGGTACTCGCCCTGCTTCCCGCCGGGGAGCTCGAAGCGGTCGAGGCGGTACGTCCACCAGGAGTTCCGGACCCGGACCTCCGAGGAGAGCTTCTTCCAGCGCGGGAGCGGCATCTAGACCCTCACCACCCCGTCCGCGATGAGGTTCGCGAGGATGCGGGCGGTGTCGAGCCTGGGCAGGCCCGAGAGTGCGAAGAGGCCCTCGAAGTCGACCGTGCCGTCGATCTGCGCGAGCAGGAAGCCGGCGCGGTGGTCGAGGTTCAGCCACATGACCTCCTCCGGCTTGATCGCGAGCCGGGGGACGGCGGTCAGGGCGCCGAGCTTCGACTCGTACATCGAGACGAGCGTGGCCTCGTTCTGGCGCAGGTAGTCGCGGGCCTCGACGTGGTCCGGGTCGACGGTGAGGATCTTCTCGATGAGCTCGAGCGAGCCGGTGAAGTCGCCGAGCGCGAAGAGCTCCTTCGCCGCCTTGAGCCAGAGCTCCACGTCGGTGGGCGGGCCGTGCGCAGGCGGCGGCGCGGGGGGCTTGCCCTCCGGCACGAGCGGGCGGAGGTCGGACTTCTCGGCCACCGCGGCGAGGTCGAGGCCGCCGCTCGGCTCGTCGGAGAGCACGATGGTCGCGCCGGACGGGCCGTCGTCCCATGGCGAGGGGGCGTACTCGGCGTCGTCGTGCGCGGGCACCGGGAGCATCGGCGTCGGGTGCGAGGCGGCGCGCACCGGCGGCTCCACGGCGAAGCGGTCGGGCACCGGCTCGGGGAACGGCGCGGGGTCCGGGAACGGGGCGGGCGCGTGGAACGGCGACGGCTCCGGGAACGGCCGGGGCGGCGCGGCCGCGGGCACGCCGCCCGGGACCGGCGTGGGCGCGAAGAGGATCTCCTCGAGCGGCCGGTTCGGCTTCACGGCGCCGGGCTCCACCGCGAACGGCGAGGGCACCGGGTCGGCGCCGAACGGATCGGGCTCGGTGCCGCCCGACGGCGTGCCCGCGTCGGGCGCGTCGAGCTCCCTCGGCCCGAGCGGCGACTTCGTGGTCAGCTGGCCCACGAAGGCGTCGGAGTCGAGATCGAACGGGAGCGACCGCTTCTTCGGCCTGGGCGGGGCGGGCAGGCGCAGCTTCGCGCCGGCCACCGGCGCGGGCTGCGGCGGCGCGGCCGGGACGAAGGGCTCGGTCCTCGGCTCCGGCCGCGGGGGCGGCGGCGGGGCCGGGCGCGGCGCGCTCACGTCCACGGTGCGCGCCGCGGCGGGCGCGGGCTGAAGAGGAGGAGGCGGCGCGGGCGGCAGCGTGCGCGGGCGCGGCGGCGCCGAGATCGAGGGCGGCGGGGCCGGCGGGGGCGCCGCGGCGAGGTCCGGGTGCGTGGCCTGGACGAGGATGAGGTAGCCGCGCGCCTTCGCGTTGTCGGGGTCGAGCTCCAGCACCCGCTGGAACACGGCCACCGCGTCCGGGATCCTCCCGGTCACGTACGCGAGCACGCCCCGCTCGATGAGCTCCGCGACCTCGCCCACGGCTCAGCTCCCGGGCGGGATCGGCCCGCCCGACGCGACGCTCTTGAACAGCTGCAGGGTGCGGTCGAGCGAGTCCTCCTCGACCGCCAGCGCGTTCCCGTCCCGGGCCGCCAGCGCCTGGCGCACGCGCGCCACCACCTGGTCGGCCTTCTGGATCGCGTCCTTCCCGAACCGGGTCTTCTCGAGCGCGGCCTCGGCCTGCACGCGCAGCTGGTCGATCTCCCCGAGCAGCCCCTCGATGCGGCCGCGCCTCAGGTCGAACTCCTGGGTGGTCTGCTTGCGCTCGAGGAGCTCGTCGCGCTGCTCGTCGAGGATCCGCTTGAGCTCGTCCTCGGTGAGGCCGGAGGTCGCGGTGACCGTGATCGCCTGCTCCTTGCCGGTCGCCACGTCCCGGGCCGACACGCCGACGATGCCGTCGGCGCTGATGGCGAAGGTCACCTCGATGGTGACCTCGCCCCGGCGGGCCGGGCGGATGCCGTCGAGGATGAACTCGCCGAGGAGCTCGTTCTCGATGGCCTTCTCCTTCTCGCCCTGCAGCACCGCGATGCGGACCGAGGTCTGGTTGTCGGCGACCGTGGTGAAGCTGTGGGTCTGGCTCGTCGGCACCGTCGTGTTGCGCGGGATGACGGTCGAGAAGTAGCCGCCCACGACCGCGAGGCCGAGGTTCTGCGGGGTGACGTCGAGGAGGAGCACCTCCTCGCCCTTCGGCTGCGGCGCGACGAGCGCGTGCGCCTGGATCGCCGCGCCGAGCGCGACCACCTCGTCGGGGTGGACGCCGCGCGACGGCTCGCGCCCGAAGTAGTCGCGCACCGCCTTCGCGACCCGCGGCATGCGGGTCATGCCGCCGACGAGGATCACCTCGCCCACCTGCCCGGGCTTGAGGCCGGCGTCCTTCAGGGTCCGGTCGGTGACCGCGATGCACCGGTCGACGAGGTCCTTCGTGAGCTCCTCGAGCTTCTCGCGGGTGCACTGCTTGTCGAGGTGCATCGCCGCCCGGCCCTCCCCCGCCGACACGAGGAACGGGAGGTGGATGGCGGTGGAGGGCGTGGTGGAGAGGTCGCACTTCGCCTTCTCGGCGGCGTCCTTGAGGCGCTGGAGCGCCATCCGGTCCTGGCGCAGGTCGACCCCGGCGTTCTCGCGCGCGAAGCCGAAGGTGAGCCAGTCCATGATGCGGCGATCGAAGTCCTCGCCGCCGAGGTAGGTGTCGCCGCCGACGCCGATGACGTCGTAGACCGACTTGCCGATGTCGAGGATGGAGACGTCGAAGGTGCCGCCGCCGAGGATCGAAGACGACGACCTTCTTCTCCATCTGCTTGCCGAACCCGTAGGCGAGCGCGGCGCTGGTGGGCTCGTTGATGATGCGCAGGACGTCGAGCCCGGCGATGCGGCCGGCGTCCTTGGTGGCCTGGCGCTGGCCGTCGTTGAAGTAGGCGGGGACGGTGATGACCGCCTTGCGGACCGGGCGCCCGAACCAGGCCTCGGCGTCGGCCTTCAGCTCCGACAGCACGAGCGCCGAGATCTCCGGCATCGACAGCACCTTCCCGCCGAGCTGGACCCGCACGTCGTTGCCGTCCGGGCCCGCCACGAGCTCGTACGGCAGGTTCTTCCGCGCGTCCTCGACCTCCTTCGAGCCCCAGCGCCGGCCGATGAGCCGCTTCGCGGCGTGGACGGTGTTCTCGGCGTTCGTGATGGCCTGGCGCTTCGCGAGCGCGCCCACGAGCCGCTTGCCGTTCTTCGCGACGGCGATGACCGAGGGCGTGAGCAGCTGCCCGCCGCGGTTGGGGATGACGATCGGGTTGCCGTCGCGCACCGTGGCGACCACCGAGTTGGTGGTGCCGAGGTCGATCCCGATGACCGGCTCGAGCTCGCTCATCCGAGGAAGCTCCAGCGCAGCTTCTTCAGCCGCTCCTTCGCGCTCTCGAGCTTCGGGTCCAGGTCCACCGCGCGCTCCAGCATCTGGCGCGCCTCCTTCTTCTGCCCCTCGGCCTCGAGCACCATGCCCATCGCCTCGAGCGCGGCCGCGACGCGCGGCCCCGCCTTCATCGCCGCGTCGGCGAACCCGCGCGCCCGCGCCACGTCTCCGAGCGCGAGCGCGGTGCGGGTGGCCGCCGCCGCCGAGCGGACGTGGCCGGGATCGGCCTCGAGCGCCTGCGTGTAGTGCGCGACCGCCTCGTGGGGCCGCCCGATGACCTCGGCCGCCCACCCCTTGTCGTACAGCTCGCCGGCCTTCATGGCGGCGGCCTTCCTCCTCGCGTCGGCGACGAGCGTCGCGACCTCGCGGTTCGACGGGTCCATCGAGAGCGCGATCTGGAGGTCGTTGGCCGCCTGGCTGAAGCGGCCCTCCTCGAACGCGGTCCGCCCGCGGTCGACGAGCTCCTTCACGCGCGCGACCCGCGCCATGATCGGGTTCGAGCGCGCGAGCCGGGCGCGCCGCTCCTCGGTCCGCCGCTCGTCCTCGAGCCGCCTCGCCTCGAGCGCCGCGAACTGATCGGCCGGCGCGCTCACGCGCGCGTACGCCGCGCGGCGGCCCTCGTCGGCGAGCACGTCGCGGGCCTCGGTGATCCGCCGGAACACCCGCTCGAGGCGGCCGCGGTACGAGCCGAGCCGCTTGCCGGCGTAACGATCCGGGTGGAAGACCTTCACGCGCTCGAGGTACGCGGCCTTCGCCGCGTCCGCCGGCGCGTTCCACGGGAGGTCGAGCGCCTCCCAGTGCGTCGCGGTCTGCGCGGTCGCCTCCAGGTAGAGGATCTCCTTCCTGCGGTCGGCGTCGAGATCGACGTCCTCCCGCAGGGCGGCCTCATCGAAGGTGAAACCCCTGTAACGGTCCGTGGTCACGAAGGGATCTGGGCTCCCACCCACACCTTACGGCCCCGGGCGGACCCCGGTCAACGCGCCCTTTGACCTTCCGTACGGTGCTCTGGAGGAGGACGGCCCTCCTGCCGGGCCGGGATCAGCGGGCGGCGAGGAGCGCCTCGAGCAGGGCCTTCTGGGCATGTAGGCGGTTCTCCGCCTCGTCGAAGACGGCCGACTGGGGGCCCTCGAGGACCTCGTCGGTGATCTCCTCGCCCCGGTGGGCCGGCAGGCAGTGCAGGACGATCGCGTTCTTGCGGGCCCGCGCCATGAGCGCGGCGTCCACGATGAAGTGCTCGAAGACCTTCTTGCGCTGCTCGGCCTCTTCCTCCTGGCCCATGGAGGCCCACACGTCGGTGTTCACGACGTGGGCGCCCTCCGCCGCCTCCCCGGGGGTCCGGACGACCTTGGCGTGGCCTCCGCACCGCGCGACCAGCGCCGGATCGGGGTCGTAGCCCTCGGGGCAGGCCAGCCGGAGGTCGAAGCCGAGGAGCGCGCAGGCCTCGAGCCAGCTGTTGGCCATGTTGTTGCCGTCGCCGATCCAGGCCACCGAGAGGCCCCCCTTCGACAGGGCGTCGGCCCCGAAGCGCTCGGTGATGGTGAGGAGGTCGGCGAGCACCTGACACGGGTGGGACGCGTCGGTGAGCGCGTTCACGACCGGGACCGTCGCCCACCTCGCCATCTCCTCGATCTTCTCGTGCCCGAAGGTGCGGACCACGAGGCAGTCGAGGTAGCGCGAGAGCACGCGGGCGGTGTCGCGGATGGGCTCGCCGCGGCCGAGCTGGGTGTCGCGCGGCGAGAGCATCATCGCCTGGCCGCCGAGCTGGTAGGACGCGACCTCGAAGGACACGCGGGTCCGGGTCGAGGCCTTCTCGAAGACGAGGCCGATGGTCCGGTGCGCGAGCGGCTTCGGGCCGTCCCGTCCGAGGAGCTTCCACTCGGCGGCGCGCTCCACGAGCTCGAGGAGGCCGCTCCGGTCGGAATCGGTGAGGCGGAGGAAGTCGCGCTTCATCGGGGTGGGCATCTCGCGGGGTCCTCTTCAGGCCTTCTGGGGCGCCGCGGCGACGGCGGCGCCGAGCCGCTCCGCGCACAGGTCGGCCTCGGCGGCGGTGAGGGTGATGGGCGGGGCGACCCGGACGACCTTGTCGCCGATGGCGTTCACGAGGAGGCCTCGCTCGCGCGCGAGCCCCACGACCGCGGGGGCGTCGACGCCCTGGAGCACGACGCCGAGGAGGAACCCGCGGCCGCGGACCTCGGTCACCCGGGGGCCGGCCTTCGCGAGCCTCCCGCGCAGGTGCTCGGCGACCTTGCGGGCCTCGGGCAGGATCCGCTCGAATCTCCTGGAGCGCCGCGACGCCCACCGCGGCGCCGAGCGCGTTGCCGCCGAAGGTGGTGGCGTGGCTGCCCGGGGTGAGGTGGCTGCCGACCTCCTCGGTCGCGAGCATGGCGCCCATCGGGTAGCCGTTCGCGAGCGCCTTCGCCGAGGACATGAGGTCGGGGGTCACGCCCTCCGCCTCGTGCGCCCACATGGTCCCGGTGCGGCCGAGGCCGGTCTGGACCTCGTCCAGCAGGAGCAGCGCGCCCGCCTTCCTGGTGAGCTCGCGGGCCTTCGCGAGGTAGCCCGCGGGCGGCGGCATGACGCCCGCCTCGCCCTGGATCGGCTCCACGATGAACGCCGCGGTCCTCGGGCCGAGCGCCGCCTCGAGGGCGGCGAGGTCGCCGTAGGGCACGTGCTTCACGCCCGGCACGAGCGGCTCGAAGCCGTGGTGGTACTTCGGCTGGCCGGTCGCGGCGAGCGCGAACATCGTCCGCCCGTGGAAGGAGTTCGTGCAGGCGACGATCTCGTTCCGCTCCGGGTGGCCGGCGTCGGCGTGGAACTTCCGCGCGAGCTTCAGCTGGGCCTCGTTGGCCTCCGCGCCGGAGTTGCAGAGGAAGACCCGCTTCGCCCAGCTCGTCGAGCGGGCGAGCCGCTCGGCGAGCTCGATCGCCCTCGGGTTGTAGAAGAGGTTCGAGACGTGCCACAGCTGCCGGGCCTGCTCCTCGAGCGCCGCCACCAGCCTCGGGTGGCAGTGGCCGAGCGAGACGGTGGCGATGCCGGCGATGCAGTCGAGGTACTCCTTCCCCTCGGCGTCCCACACGCGCGCGCCCTCCCCTCGCACCAGCACCACCGGCGCCTGCCGGTAGTTGGGCGTGAGGGCGGCCTTGGCGCGCTCAACCAGGGACTCGGTCGTGTTCATGCGGGCCTTATAGCAGACGCGGCCCGCCAATCAGAGGATGTAGCGCGTCAGGTCCTCGTCCTGCGCGATGCCCTCGAGCCGCGCGCGGACCATGGCGGCGTCGACCACGATCCGCTGGCCGCGCAGCTCCGGGCCCTCGAACGAGAGCTGGTCCAGCAGGCGCTCCATGACCGTGTGGAGGCGGCGGGCGCCGATGTTCTCCATGCGCTCGTTCACCTCCGCCGCGATGCGGGCAATCTCCTCGATGGCGTCGTGCGAGAGCTGGACGTCGAGCCCCTCGGTGGCGAGGAGCGCGGTCGCCTGCCGCACGAGCGACGCCTTCGGCTCGGAGAGGATCCGCACGAGGTCCTCCCGGCGGAGCGGCTCGAGCTCGACCCGGATCGGGAAGCGGCCCTGGAGCTCCGGGATGAGGTCGGAGACCTTCGAGACGTGGAAGGCGCCCGCCGCGATGAAGAGCACGTGGTCGGTGCGGACCATCCCGTACTTCGTGTTGACGTTCGACCCCTCCACGATGGGCAACAGAATCCCGCTGCACGCCGCCGCGGGAGACGTCCGGGCCGTGGCCGCCGTCGCGCCCGGCGATCTTGTCGATCTCGTCGATGAAGATGATCCCGTGGTCCTGGGCGCGGGCGACCGCCTCGCGCACCACCCGGTCCATGTCGACCAGGCGCGCGGCCTCCTCGTCGGTGAGAAGCTCGCGGGCCTCCCTCACGGGGAGCTTCCGCTTGCGCTTCTTCGCGCCGCCGCCCAGCGCCGAGAGGATGGGGTTGTTGCCCAGGTTGTTCATCATCTCCTGGAGCCCCTGCGCCATGTCCTCCATGCCGGGCGCGAGGAACGGCGCGGGCATGCCGCCGCCTCGCTCGGTGACCTCGATCTCGACCTGCTCGTCGTCGAGCGTGCCGGCGCGGAGCTGGGCGCGGGCCTTCTCGCGGCCGCCGGCGGCCGGCGCGTGCTCCGCCTCGCCCTCCCCGCCGCGCATCTTCGCGACCGCGCCGCGGAACCCCAGGCCGAAGCCCGAGCCGTAGCCGAGCGCGTCGAGGAGCCGATCCTCGGCGGCCTCGGCGGCGCGCTCGCGGAGCTTCTCCATCTCCTCTTCCTTCACGAGCTTCACCGCCGCCTCGACGAGGTCGCGGACCATCGAGTCGACGTCGCGGCCGACGTAGCCGACCTCGGTGAACTTCGAGGCCTCGACCTTGATGAACGGCGCGCCCGCGAGCCGCGCGAGCCGCCGGGCGATCTCGGTCTTCCCGACCCCGGTCGGGCCGATCATGATGATGTTCTTCGGGAGGATCTCGTCCTTCAGGTCGGGTGAGACGCGCTGGCGCCGCCAGCGGTTCCGGAGCGCGATGGCCACCGCGCGCTTCGCGGCCCCCTGCCCCACCACGTGCCGGTCGAGCTCCGCGACGATCTCGCGGGGCGTGAGGTCCTGGGGCTTCACCTAGAGCTCCTCCACGACGAGGTTGCCGTTCGTGTAGATGCAAATCTCCGCGGCGAGCTTCATCGACTCCTCGGCCACCTGGCGCGCGTCGAGCGGCGAGTGCGCGAGGAGCGCCCGCGCCGCGGCGAGCGCGTACGGCCCGCCCGAGCCGATGGCGGCCGCGGCGCCGCCCCCGGGCACCGGATCGGGCTCGATGACGTCGCCCGAGCCGGAGAGGAGCAGGAGGTGCTCCGCGTCGGCGACGAGGAGGAGCGCCTCGAGCCGGCGCAGCATCCGGTCGGTGCGCCAGAGCTTCGCGAGCTCGACGGCGGCGCGCGGGAGCGACCGCGCGTGCTCCTTCAGCTTCTTCTCGAAGGCCTCGAAGAGCTGGAACGCGTCGGCGGTCGCGCCGGCGAAGCCCGCGAGCACCTGCCCCTCCGCCAGGCGCCGCACCTTGCGGGCCGTCGCCTTCATGACGGTCTTGTCGAGGGTGACCTGCCCGTCGCCGGCCATGGCCACCCGGCCGGCCCTGCGGACGCAGAGGATCGTCGTCGCGTGGAAGGACTCCATCCGCCTCAAGTAGCGCGCGACCGCACCCGGGGCAACGACCCCGGGCCGCGTCCCCCTGCCGCACCGTCACGGTTTCTCGGCCGTACGTCCCGAGCGTAGGGGCCGCGAAGCGGCCCCGGAGTCGAGGGATGCCCGCGGGTGCGCGGCGTCGTAGACCTCCGCGAGCCGCTTCCAGTCCAGGTGGGTGTACCGCTGCGTGGTCGAGAGCGAGGCGTGGCCGAGCAGCTCCTGGATCCCGCGCAGGTCGGCGCCGTTCCCGAGGAGGTGCGTCGCGAAGCAGTGGCGGAGCACGTGCGGGTGCACGTGGCGCGGGAGGCCGGCCTCGAGCGCGCGCCGCTCCAGGCGGCGGGCGACCGAGCGCACCGAGATGCGGCCGCCGTCGCGGTTGAGGAAGAGCGCCCGCCCGGGCGCCGCGCCCGGCTGGAGCGCGAGCGCGGGCCGGCCGAGGTCGAGCCAGCGGTGGATCGCCTCCGCGGCGGGCCGGCCGAACGGGACGATGCGCTCCTTGCGCCGCTTGCCGAGCACCCGCACGAGCCTCGCGCCGAGGTCGATCGCGTCGAGATCGAGCCCGACGAGCTCCGCCACGCGGAGCCCGGCGCCGTACATGAGCTCGAGCATCGCGTGGTCCCGGAGCGCGAGCGGATCCTTCGCGCCCGCGGGCGCCTCGAGCAGGGTCGCGACGTCCGCCTCCGGCAGCACCTCCGGCAACGGCTTCGGCCGCCGCGGCGCCTTCACGCTGCGGGCCGGGTTCCCGGGGGCGAGCCCCTCCCGCACGAGAAAACCGTAGAAGGTCCGGAGCGCGGAGAGCTTGCGGCCCAGCGTCACCGGCCCGGAGACGCCGGCGGCGTGCGAGAGGAAGGCGCGGACGAGCGCCGGCGAGGATGGCACCACCGCCGCGCCCTGCCCGGCGAGGAAGGCGGCGTACTGGCCGAGGTCGGTCAGGTAGGCCTTCTGCGTGTGGGCCGACGCGCGCTGCTCGCTCGCGAGGTACGCCGCGAACCGGAGGAGCTCCGGGGGCGGCGCAGGCGGGGTCGGCTCGGCCGGGGTCACGCGGAGGATGGTCCCACCGGCCCGGACCCGGGACCAGTTTTCCGGCCTGCCCCCGCGTCTCGAGGTGCGCGCGCACCGAGGGCCGGGGCCGGCCGGCACCGCCCGTCCGGGCTGTCCCGCGGCCGCGGCCTCGGGGGTCCGCACCGGGATGCGCCTCCGCCCGCTCGCCTGCCTGCTCCTGGCGCTCGCCGCCCGGCCCGCCGCCGCCACCTTCCACATCACCCAGATCGTCGAGGTGTTCCCCGGCTCGGCCGCGAACCCGCAGGCCCAGTACGTGGTGGTCCGGGCCTACGCCCCGGGCCAGAACCTCATGGGCGGCCACGCGGTGACCGTGTTCGGCCCCGACGGCGCCGTCCTCGGCTCGTTCACCTTCACGGCGAACGTCGCGAACGGCGCGGACCAGATGCGGGTCCTCGTCGCGACGCCGCAGGCGGCGGCGCTCTTCGGCGTGACCGCCGACCTCGCCATGACACCCGTGCTCCAGGCGGCCGGCGGCATGGTCTGCTTCGAGGAGATCGACTGCGTGGCGTGGGGCACGTACGCCGCGGCCGACCCGGCCGTGGGCACGCCCTTCAACGCCGCGGCCGCGCCCGCCGCGGGCACGGCGGCGCGCGGCCTCGTGCCGGGCCGCGCCCTGGTCCGGCGCCTCGACGCCGGCACGCCCGGCGTCCTCGACTTCCAGGACGACACGAACGACTGCGCCCACGACTTCACCCTCGGCGCGCCGGCCCCCATGAACAACGCCGGCCAGGCCGGCACGGCGCCCGCGTCCACCTGCGGCGACGGCGCGATCACCGGGCTCGAGGGCTGCGACGACTCCAACACCACCCCCGGCGACGGCTGCAGCGCGACCTGCCAGCCCGAGTTCTGCGGCGACGGCGCGAAGACCGGCGGCGAGGCCTGCGACGACGGCAACCAGGCCTCCGGGGACGGCTGCGACGCGAACTGCAGGCCCACCGCCTGCGGGAACGGCGTCGTCACCGCGGGCGAGGCCTGCGACGACGGGAACCTCGCCTCCGGCGACGGCTGCGACGCGAACTGCAAGCCCACCGCCTGCGGGAACGGCGTCGTCACCGCCGGCGAGACCTGCGACGACGGGAACCTCGCCTCCGGCGACGGCTGCGACGCGAACTGCACCCCCACCGGCTGCGGGAACGGCGTCGTCACCGCGGGCGAGGCCTGCGAGCCGCCGGGGGTGGGGCACTGCTCGGCGCAGTGCCAGCTCGTCTGCCTCGTGACCGCCGACTGCGCCGACGCGGACCCGTGCACCTCGAACGAGCGCTGCGACGCCGGGGCGTGCCGGGTGGATCCCACCCCGGTGGACGACGCCGAGCCCTGCACCGTCGACAGCTGCGACCCGGGGGGCGTGCACCACGCCGCGCTCGCCGACGGGACCTCCTGCACCCTCACGTCCGCGCCCGCGACGCGCGCGCTCTGCCACGCCGGCGTCTGCGCGGCCTCCACCTGCGGCGACGGCATCGTCGACGCGGGCGCCGGCGAGGCGTGCGACGGCGGCGCGAGCTGCACCTCGACGTGCCAGCGGCCCGCCACGCCGCCCCCGAAGGCGGGCGGCGGCGGGTGCGGGGCGGGCGGCGACGCGGGCGCCCTCGCGGCGGCGATCGGGCTCGCGGCCCTCGCGCTCGGTGCGCGGCCGCGCCGGGCCCGTCGAGCCCGAGCGCCTGCGCCATGAACGCGGCCGCGCCGTCGCGCCCGCGCGGTCCTCCACGCGCAGGAGATCCTGGTTCAGGATCCCGGGCATGTACTCGGCGAACGTGCGGGCGCCCCGCCGGACGGGCAGCCCGAACCTCTCGAAGTCCCCCGGCTCGGCGAGCCGCGCCTTGAACGCTCCGCGCGAGGGCAGCGCCGCGAGATAGGCGTCGGTCACCGTCTGCTGCGCCTTGCCAGCGCGATGGCGGCGAGGGAAGCGCGGATGAGCATCGTGGGTTGCTAGCGGGAACGGGGGCGCCCCTGCCGCGGGGCGCGTCCGACCGCCCCGTCCGGGGGTCGGGTACGCTCCTTGCTGTGCTGGATGCGGTGCGTTTCGAGTCTCGAGGTCGACCCTGGCGATGATGAGAGCCTCCGCGAACTTGCGCCTCGTGCGGGACGGCCGTGTGTCCCCGGCCCCGCCCTCGCGTGTCCGGATGGCCGCGGTGCTGGGCCTGCCGCTCCTCGCCGCGGCGCTCTGGACGGCGCGCGCGTGGCGGGCCGGGCCGGACCTGCTGTTCCTCCCCTGGAACCTCTTCCTCGCGCTCGTGCCGTGGGTCGCGTCCCTCGCGGCGACCTCCGCGCGCTCGCGGTTGCTCGCCTTCGCGGCCGGCGGGCTCTGGCTCCTCTTCCTGCCGAACGCACCCTACCTCGTGACCGACCTCGTGCACCTGCGCGATCGCCACGGCGTGCCGCACCTGTACGACGTGGTCCTCTTCTCGACGTTCGGGCTCGCCGGCTCGGTGCTCGGGTGGGACTCGCTCGCGCGCGTGCACCGGCGGATCGTGACGGTCGTGGGGCGCCGCCTGGCCGCCACCGCGGTCGCGGGCGTGGTGCTCCTCGCGGGGCTGGGCGTGTACCTCGGCCGGTTCGAGCGCTGGAACAGCTGGGACGCGCTGCTCCGGCCCGCGCCGGTGCTCGCAGACCTCGCGTCCGCCCTCGCCTCACCGCGCGCCATCGCGTTCACCTTGCTGTTCGCGGCGTACGTCGGGGCCGGGTACGGCTTCTTCCTGGCGCGGGACCTGTGGCCCGGCGGCGAGGACGACGAGCCGGAGGCGTGAGCCCTCCCTCCCCCGCCCGCACGTCCCCTACCCCGGTGGCAACCGCGGCGGCTCGCCACCGGCCGGCGCCCGCGTCCCGCCCTCCACCTCGACCACCATGTCGCGGGCGGCGCCCGGCGAGGGCGGGCGAGGGGGCGGAGGAGCGGGGGGCCGGCCCGCGCCGGACAGGGCGCGGACGATCCCGCCCACGACCGCGACGGTGGCGGCGGCCAGGAAGACCACCGCGCCGAACGTGAACGCGAAGGCGAGCAGCCCCACCACCGCGAGCGCGGCGAGGAGCGTGGGCAGGCAGCCCTGGATGCGGACGACGCGCATGCGGGGCGGAAGGTAGCCGGAACCGGCCTTCGTTGCCATGCGCAACTTGACGGCCGGCCCCGGGATCCGGCAGGCTGGCGACATGGTTGCGACTCGCAACGAACCGGCCGGCGCGCTCCTCCGCGAGGTGGTCCGCCTCCACGCGCGCGCGCAGCGGGACGCGGTCGCCTGCCAGGGCGTCACCGTCGCCCAGTGCCACCTCCTCACCGAGCTCCTGCGCCACGGGCCCGCCACCGTCACGGCCCTCGCCGCGCGCCTCGGCGTGCACAAGGGCTGGGTGAGCCGGGGCGCCGCGGAGCTGGGCCGGGAGGGGCTCCTCGCGCGGCAGGCCGGCGCGGACGCGCGGGAGGTCGTGCTCGCGCTCTCGGCGCCCGGGAAGCGCCGCGCCGAGGCGCTCGAGCGGGACCTCGACGCCCACGCCGAGCGCGTGCTCGGGCGCGTCCCGCCCGGCGACCGCACCGCCCTCCGCGCCGCCCTCGGCGCGCTCGCCGGGGCGCTGCGCGCCGGCGCCGACCCCGTGAAGCCCCGGAGCGCCCGAT
Organism: Anaeromyxobacteraceae bacterium; assembly: GCA_047602405.1. Classification (GTDB taxonomy): domain Bacteria; phylum Myxococcota; class Myxococcia; order Myxococcales; family Anaeromyxobacteraceae; genus Anaeromyxobacter. The sequence continues at coordinate 999,538 of JASGHJ010000002.1, read as the reverse complement.
GACCGCCCCCCTCACCTACCGCGACGCCGCGCCCGGCGACGTGCCCGCCGTGCGCGCCCTCCTCGCGGCCTCGGGCCTCCCGTCGGAGGACGTGAGCTACGGGGCGCAGCTGTTGCTCGCGGCCTGGGACGGGGCGACGCTCGCCGGCGTGGTGGCGCTCGAGGGGCACGGGAAGGACGCGCTCCTGCGCTCGCTCGCCGTCGCGGAGCCCTGGCGGGGGCGGGGCGTCGGGAGCGCCCTCACCACGCGCGCCCTCGAGCGCGCGCGCAAGCTGCACCTGCGCGACCTCTACCTCCTCACCGGGACCGCCGAGCCCTTCTTCGCGGCGCGCGGCTGGCGCCGGGTGGACCGCGCGGCCGTGCCGGCCCCGGTGAGGACCTCGCGCCAGTTCGAGGGGCTCTGCCCCGCGACGGTGCCGTGCCTCGTGCGCGCGGTGCCGGACGCGGACGCGCCGGACGCGCCGGCACCCTCGCGCAAGCCGAGCGCGCTCTGACCTACCGCGCCGCCGCGGCGGCGGCCGCGAGGTCGGCGACCCACACGCCGGCGCGCTTCGGGTCGACGACCACGTAGGCGAGGCGCCGGGAGTCCGGGCCGAGCAGCATCGCGGTGCCGGGCTGCACCAGCGTGTCGACCCTCACGAGCTTGCCGTGCTCGAGCACGCCCACGTCGAGCGCAGCCCGGTCCATGCGCTGCCATCCGAGGAGCAGGCGGTCGGGATCGCGGGCGTCGAACTCGAAGCTCTTCAGCCCCTGGGCGAGCACGTCCGGCGCCTTCCCCGCGTCGCGCCCGGCGGACGGGACCCGCTCGAGGTCGCACGCCTCCGCGTTCCGCACGCAGCGGGTCCGGTAGTAGAGCCAGCGCGAGTCGGGCGAGAACGAGAAGCCGAAGACGCCCGTCGCGACCTGCGCGGCGGGGGCCGCGCCGTCGACCGGCGCGACCCACGAATCCACGGAGTAGCCGCCCCGGCTGGTGTGCTGCACGTACGCGACCCACCGCCCGTCGGGCGAGAGCTCGAGGTCGGTGACCGACTTGCCGAAGGCGCGCCGGGGCGCGCCCGGGCCGCCCGCCGCGGCGGTGCCGGACCGCACCCGCGCGTCGTAGGCCTCGAGCCACGCGAGCCGCTCCGCGCCGCGCGCCCAGCCGAACTCGCCGACGTCCTTCCCGAGGAGCTCCCAGGGCCCGCCGACCGGCCCGGCCCGGGAATCACCCTGCTTGCCCGGCCGCGCGCCCTCGACGAACGCGAGCGCCTTGCCGTCGGGCGAGAACGCGAAGCTCCGCACCGCCCGGCCCGCGAGCCTCGGCCCGCCCGCGCCGACGACCACCTGGAGGTCGTAGCCCTCCTTGCCCTGGACGCCGAAGGCGTACGCCCCGCCGCCCGCGGCGAAGGCGTAGTCGCCGGCGGACGCGGCGAGCTCGCGCACCTTGCCGTCGCGCCCCTGCGCGAGGAGCGCGCCGCCGGTCCTCGCGGGCCGCCGGAGCAGCGCGGCGACGCCCGGCCCCTCCGCCCCCGGGCCGGGGTTGAGCTCGAAGGAGGTGAGCCCCTCGGCGCCCGGCACCGCGGCCGCGTCCTGGCCCGCGCCCGCGAGGAGGAGCTTGCCGCCGGAGAGCGCGGCGACCCTCGGCGCGCCCGCGCCCGGCACGAAGCCGAAGAAGCCGACGCCGTCGGCCACCACGGTCGGCCCGGCGCCCGCGGACGAGAGCTGGAGCTTCCCGGTGCCGGCCACGTAGTCGTAGTCGCCGAGGAAGGCGAGGAGCGGCGCCGCCGGGTGCCAGGCGACCGCGTGCGGGAGCGTGGTGACCGCGACGCCGACCTTCACCGCCTCGCCGCCGGCCGAGGGCACCACCCTCAGGTCGCAGCTCGCGGTGCCCGGGGGAAGGAACTGGCCGCGCGCCTCGCGGCAGCCCTCGCGGTACGCGAGCCACGCGCCGTCGGGCGAGGCCGCGAGGGTGCGCGCGTCGGTCCCGGCGACGCGCCGGCCGGCCGGCGACGCGGCACCGCCGGTCGCGCCCGTGGCGCCGCCGGGCTCGGACCGCGTGCACGCCGCCGCGCCCGCGAGGGCGAAGGCGGCGATCAGGCCGGCGCGGGCTGCCGCGCGGCCAGTGACGGAACCTCGAGCCATGGCGAGAGCTCCCTCCGGGCCCGCTCGACGTACGCGAGCTTGCGGGCCTCCTTGCCACGGAACTTACCCTGAAGCGGCGGGAAGAGCGCGAACACGACGTTCGAGGGCTGGTGGGCGTGCCCCGGCGGGTGCGCCTCGCCGGTGAGGTGGCGGTGCAGCGCCCCGAGCGCGGTCGCGGCCGGCGGCGGCGCGAAGGATCGGCCGGCGAGCCGGTCGAGCACCGCGCGCGCCGCGACGTGCCCGCACGCGGCGGACTCGACGTAGCCCTCGACGCCGGTGATCTGCCCGGCCAGGAACAGGTGCGGCCGCTCCCGGAGCGAGAGGTCCGGCGCGAGCACCCGCGGCGCGTCCACGAAGGTGTTCCGGTGGATTTGCCCGAGCCGGACGAACTCGGCGTTCGCGAGCCCCGGCACGAACGCGCGGAGGATGCGGCGCTGCTCCGTCCAGGTGAGCCGGGTCTGGAAGCCGACCAGGTTCCAGGCGGTGCCGGCGACGTCCTCCCGGCGCAGTTGCACCACCGCGTGCGGGCGGCGGCCCGTGCGCGGGTCCTCGAGGCCGACCGGCTTCATCGGCCCGTGCGAGAGCACCTCGTCGCCGCGGTCCGCCATCACCTCGATCGGCAGGCAGCCCTCGAAGTACCTCGGCTCCTCGAAGTCGTGGGCGGGGACCTTCTCGCCCGCGCGCAGCGCCTCGACGAACGCACGGTACTGCGCCTCGTCCATCGGCAGGTTCAGGTAGTCGTCGCCGGAGCCCTTCCCGTAGCGGCTCTTCGCGTAGGCGATCTCCATGTCGATGGAGTCGGCGGAGACGATGGGCGCGATCGCGTCGTAGAAGTGCAGCCGGCCGCCGGCGAGCGCCGCGAGCTCGGCGGCGAGCGCGTCGGCCGTGAGCGGGCCGGTCGCGACGATGGCCGGGGCCGGGCCGGCCGGGAGCGCGGTCACCTCGCGGGCGGTGCGGGTGACGAGCGGGTGGGCGGCGAGGCGGCCGGTGATGAAGGCGCTGAAGCGCTCGCGGTCGACCGCGAGGGCGTCCCCGGCGGGGACCCGGGTGGCGTCGGCCGCCTCGAGCACGAGGCTGCCCAGCCGGCGCAGCTCCTCGTGGAGCAGCCCGACCGCGTTCTGGGGGTTGTCCGAGCGCAGGGAGTTCGAGCAGACGAGCTCGGCGAGCCCGTCCCCCAGGTGGGCCGGGGAGCGCCTCGCCGGCTTCATCTCGACGAGCTCGACCGGCACCCCGGCGGTGGCGAGGCGCCACGCGGCCTCGCTGCCCGCGAGCCCACCACCGATGACCGTCACGCGCTCCATGCCGCTCCTTTCAGGGGCCACCCGGCGCCGCGCCTTCCAGGGCCGACCCGCCCCGCCCGTCCCGGGCGCCGGGCCCGCGGAGCGGGCTCGAGGCAGGGGGACGCGTGCCCCGGGGACCCGCGGTGCGCAGCTTGCTGCACGGGCGCGCCGGGTGCAGGGGATGGGCGAGGCGGGACGGAGGCACCGGCGCGCTCCATGTAGCTCCCCGCGGAGAGGAACGCAACGTGACCGAGACCCAGCTGGAGCAGCACCGCACCGTGCTTCGCGATCGCCGCCGCGCGCTCCTCGAGAGCTTCCGCCGCATCGGCGAGGGCATCGAGGCCCTGCGCAGCGCCGACCGGGATCCCGAGTTCGAGGAGGGCGCGCAGCTCGATCACGAGTCGTTCACGCTCTCGCGCGTGGGCGAGGCGCAGCGGCGGGAGCTCGGGCAGATCGACGCCGCGCTCACGCGCGTGGACGCCGGGGACTACGGGGTGTGCCGGGACTGCGAGAACGACATCGATCCCAGGCGGCTGAAGGCCCTGCCCTACGCGCTCCTGTGCACCGAGTGCGCGGAGCGGCGGGAGCAGTCGCTCGCGCCCGCGGCGGAGCCGCCGACCATGTAGCGGGGGCCCCTCGTCTCCGCGCCCCTCGTCTCCGCGCCGCCTGCGGCGGCGCTACGCTCGGGGCGGACGGTACGTTCGGGGCGGACGGCCGGGTCACTCCTTCTTCAGCACCATGAACTTGTACTCGCCGAGCTCGGCCTGGCCCGCCGTGTACAGGACCTCCATGAGCGTCCGGTAGGGGACCTTCTTGTCGACGACCACGTTGACGCGGCCGGAGAACGGCGCGTTGCGGTTGTACTTGGCGATGTACTTCTGCTTGTCGACTTCCTTCTTCAGCCCGTCGTAGAGCGCGCCGATGTAGAAGGCGTCGGCCTTCCCGCCCTCCTTCGCCGCCGGCGGCACCACCCCGCCCTGCATCCCCTCGCGCAGCACGACCTTGTCGTTCACCGACAGCTCGTTCGTGGCGACGGTGACGGTGATGTTCTCCTGCGGGCTGAGCTGGGTCGACGACACCGGGATCGCCAGGTTGTCGCTCATGTTCACGTTGATGGCGGAGGCCGAGTAGGACTTCAGGAGGAACACCAGGATGATGGTCATCATGTCCATCATCGCGGTGATGTTGAGCTCCTTGATCTCCCCGGCGGCCTCCCGCGCCTTGCGGCGCGCGATCCGGTACCTGCGCGCGTCCTTGTCGCGCCGGAGCTGCTCCTCGTTCGAGATGGGGGCGGGCTGGGCCATCCTCGGTCACCCGATCATCGAGAGCGAGACGTCGTAGAACATCGCCTTGTGCTCGACGGAGCCGTCCGGCTTCTTCGCGGTGTACTCGCGGCAGGCGTCCATCGTCTGGATCAGGATGTCGTAGACGACGTCCATGTCGGCGGAGAGGATCACCGCGGTCTCCTGCGGGTACTTCTCCTTGATGCCCCGGAGCTGCTCGGTCAGCGCCTCGTAGTCGTACTTCCCGCCCTTGAGCGGGATGGTGGGCGGGCGGGTCGCGTCGGGCGACGCGGCGTCGGCGCCGAGCACGCCGCCCGCGCCCGCCACGTAGAAGCCCTGCTTGCCGATGGCCACGGTGAGGAGGAGCTTCGGCTGCTCCTGCGGGTCGGCCTGCGTGACCGAGGCCGCGCCGCCGATCTTGGGCGTCGAGACGTTGAGGACGCCGAGGCTGATGAGCCCCGTCATGCTGAGCAGCATGAACATGACGAGGTTCACGACGATGTCGAGGTAGGGGACGATGTTGAGCTCGCCCACCTCCTCCTCGACGTGCACGCGACGCCGCATGGCGCTTCCCTCCCGAGCGAGGCGCTAGCCGGCGGACTCGAGCGGGTTCGTCTCGCCCGCGCCGCGCCGCGACAGCAGGTTCTCGAGGCGGAGGGCGTTGTACTCGATGTCCTCGATCATCGACTTCGACTTCGAGGACAGCATGAGGTGGGCCACGATGCAGGTCACCGCGATCGAGAGGCCGAACGCGGTGTTGTTCATGGCCTCCGAGATGCCGCGGGAGAGCATGACCTGCTTCATCTCGGGGCTCGCGGCCTCGAGCGACTTGAACGTGCCGATGAGGCCGATGATGGTGCCGATGAGGCCGACGAGGGTCGCGACGTTCGCGAGCGACCAGAGCGCGCCGATGCGCTTGCCGAGGGACGGGGTCACCTCCAGCACCGCCTCCTCGAGCGCCCGCGCCACCTCCTGCTCGCCGCGGTTCGCGCGGGTGAGGCCGGCGCGGATGACCTTGGAGAGGGCCGCGTTCGGCGCGGCGCCGCAGAGCTTCACGGCCCGGTCGACGTTCCCGGAGAGGACGAGCTTCTGCACCTGCTCCATGAAGGGGCCCGCGTTCAGGTTCAGCTTGAACGCGAGGGCGATGATGCGCTCCGCGATGATCGCGATGGCGACCGCACTGGTCACCAGGTTCACGACCATGAACGGTCCACCTTCCTTGAAGAACTCAGCGAGCGCGTGCATCGTCGGTCGGCCTCGTCAAGGGTGGGGCTGCGGTCAGGCAGCCTTGTGGCGGGACTGTAGCTTCCGGGGATTCGCTCCCGGGATTCCGGTCGGCCCGCGCCGCTAGGGCACGGTGGACACAAGGGAATTTCCTACCGCGCGGCCTGGCGGGGTGTCAACCCCGCGGCTTTTGCCAGCCGCATTCCTTGTTCGGGCAGGCCACGATCGGCGTGCCGGTCCGGGACAGCTTCTCGACGATCCAGGCGTTCCCGCACTCGGGGCAGGGCTCGTCGCGGGGCCGGTCCCAGCTGACGAAGTCGCAGGCGGGGTAGGTGGTGCAGCCGAAGAAGGTCCGGCCCTGCTTCGACCGCCGCTCGCTGACCTGGCCGCCGCAGCTCTTCGGGCACGGCACGCCGATCGAGAGCGCGCGCGTGCCGCGGCAGGCCGGATAGCGGGTGCAGCCCAGGAAGCGCCCCGTGCGCCCGCCCTTCACGGCCATGGTGCCGCCGCACTCGGGGCACTTCTCGTCGGAGACGATCTCCTCCTCGACCTGGATCTCGCCCTGCGGGCCCCGGCGGAAGCTCCGGGTGCCGCGGCAGGCCGGGTAGCCCGAGCAGGAGAGGAACTCCCCGGTCCGGCCGGACTTCACGACCATCGGCCGGCTGCAGCGCGGGCAGCGGACGCCGGTCGACGACGGCTCCGGGCGCGCGCCCTCCTTCGCCGCCGCGAGCTCCGCCTCGAAGGGCCGGTGCAGCTCGCGCAGCACCTCCTCGTAGCCGGCGGCGCCGCCCTCGATCGAGTCGAGCCGCGCCTCGACGCTGGCCGTGAACGCCGCGTCGAGGAGCTTCGGGAAGCGCTCGACGAGGAACCGCGTGACCTCGCGGCCGAGCTCGGTCGGGACGAGGTGCTTGCCGTCGCGGTCGACGTAGTGGCGCTCCTGCACGGTCTCGAGCACCGCCGCGTAGGTGGAGGGCCGGCCCAGGCCGCGCTCCTCCATCTCGCGCACGAGCGACGCCTCGGTGTAGCGCTCCGGCGGCGCGGAGACGTGCTCGGCCACGTCGACGTCGACGAGGTCGAGCCCGTCGCCTTCCACGAACCGCGGCAGCGGCGGGAGCGACGGAACGCCCTCCCCCGGCTCGCCGGCCACGCGCGCGGGGACGTCCTTCCCGGCGAGGGCGAGCCAGCCCTTCGTGCGCACCGCCGCGCCCGCGGCGCGCAGGCCGAAGCGCCCGGCCGAGAGCACCACGGTCGCGTCCTCGAGGACCGCCGGCGTCATCTGCGAGCTGACGAAGCGGGTCCAGACGAGCGCGTACAGGCGCGAGAGGTCGCGCTCGCCCGCGCCGCCGAGGAGCGGCTTCACCACCTCCGGCGTCCGCTCGATGGAGGTCGGGCGGATCGCCTCGTGCGCCTCGTGGCTCCCGGGGCGCGACCGGAAGACGTTCGGGACGGGCGGGACGGCCCCGTCACCGAAGCGCTCCGCGGCGTGGCGGCGCGCCGCCTCCGCCGCCGCGGTCGGCACCCGCACCGAGTCGGTCCGCATGTACGAGACGAGGCCCACGAGCCCCTCGTCGCCGAGGTCGACGCCCTCGTAGAGGTGCTGCGCGAGCGTCATGGTCTTCTTCGCGCTGAAGCCGAGCCGTTCCGCCGCGTCCTGCTGCAGGGTCGCGGTGGTGTAGGGCGGCGGCGCCGGGCGGACCCGCTCCTTGCGCTCGATCGCCTCCACCCGGAACTTCTGGGCGCCGAGCTCCTCGGCGAGGAGCGCCGCCTCGCCGGCGTCCTTCAGCACGAGGGGCTCGCCGTCGCGCTCGGTGACGATGGCGAGGAGCTCCTCGCCCCGCGGCGCCTCGAGCTTCACCTCGAGCGCGTAGGTGGTCTCCTTCCTGAACGCCTCGATGGCGGCCTCGCGCTCGGCGACCAGCCGCACGGCGACCGACTGCACCCGCCCGGCCGAGAGCCCGCGCCGGACCTTCTTCCAGAGCAGCTCCGAGACCTGGAACCCGACGAGCCGGTCGAGCACCCGGCGCGCGAGCTGCGCGTCGTGGCTCCTGCGGTCGAGGTCGCGCGGGTGCGCGAGCGCCTCCGCCACCGCCTCGGGCGTGAGCTCGTGCAGGAGCGCCCGCCGCACGCGGGCGTCGCCGCCGGGCACCCCGATCTCCTCGGAGAGGTGCCAGGCGATGGCCTCGCCCTCGCGGTCGGGATCGGTCGCGAGGAAGACCTTCTCGGCGTCGCGGGCCGCCCGCTTCAGCTCGGAGAGGACCTTCCCCTGCCCCTTCACCTGCACCCACATCGGCAGGAAGCCCTTCGCGAGGTCGACGCCGAGGCCGGCCGCGGGGAGGTCTCGCACGTGGCCGTAGGAGGCGCGCACGGCGTACGAGGACCCCAGGATCTTCTGCAGGGTCTTCGCCTTCGAAGGGGACTCGACGACGACGAGCGTGCGGGCGGCCTTGGGCATTCACCCCGGAGTACCTCGTCACGAGCGCGTTAGGAAGTGGCCTCCGGGTCGCTGCTCCACGAGCCCCCGGAGCTCGAGCGCGAGCAGCCCGGCCAGGGCCGCGCCGGCGGACAGGCCGGTGGCCCGGGCGACCTCGTCGAGGTGCCGGGGCTTCTTCGAGAGGGCGCCGAGCAGCGCCCCCTCCTCCCCGCCGAGCGCCGGGAGCGGGAGCTGGGCGGGCGCCTCCGGCGCGGCGACGCCCAGGACCCGCAGGACGTCGCCCGCGTCCGCCACCGGGGCCGCGCCCGCCCGCAGGAGCGCGAGGGGGCCGGCGGTGAGGTCGTCCCGCACGTCGCCCGGGCAGGCGAGGAGCGGCACGCCGAGGCGGCCCGCGAGGCCCGAGGTGATGAGCGCCCCCGAGCCCGGGCGCGCCTGCACGACGAGGACCGCGTCGGCGAGCGCGGCCACGATCCGGTTGCGCCGCGGGAAGTTGCCCGGGAAGGCCTCCGTCCCGTCGGCCTGCTCGGTGAGGAGCGCCCCGCCGGCCTCCAGGATGGCCGCGAACAGCCCGCGGTGGCTCGCCGGGTACGGCACGTCGATCCCGGTGCCGAGGACCGCCGCGGTGTGCCCGCCCGCCTCGAGCGCGCCCCGGTGGGCCTCGCCGTCGATGCCGAGCGCGCCGCCGGAGACCACCGAGACCCCGGCCCGGGCGAGCCCGCCGGCGATCTCCCGGGCGAGGTCCCGCCCGTAGCCATCCGGGGACCGCGAGCCGACGATGGCGACGGCCGGGCCGTCCCGGAGCGCGCCGAGCATGCGGAGCACCGGCGGAGGGTCCGCGAGGCGGACCAGGCGGACGGGATACGGACCGTCCCCGGGCCGGAGGGTGGCGGCGTCTCGCGCGAAGCGGGCGGAAGTCGGGGTGGAACGCATGAGGGCGCCCTCGGGCGCCCTCGTGCACTGCAAGGGGAGTGCTCGGCGCCCTAGCCGCCGCTCGGCCGCATCTCGATGCGGTCGCCGACGACCACCTCCCGCAGGCTGCGAAGGACGACCGCGGCGCAGGCCCGCTCCTTCACGTCGACGACGAGGAGCTCGCCGACGCTCTCGACGGGCAGGCGCGGGTCCCACGTCGGCCCGGTCGTGCCGTAGGGGTCGCCGGAGCGGATGACCTTGAACGTGTTGCCCTCCTGCACGCCGTCGGCGGAGCCCCGGTCGAGGAACACGACGTGGTTCTCGCCGAAGGCGCTGAGCACCGGCACCTGGCCGCCGATGATGTGGCCGTCGAGCTGCCGCTCGTTGGGGCGGCGATCGACGCGGCGGATCGCCCGCTCCGTCATCGGCCCGAGGAGCGCGCCGCGCTCGATGGGATCGAAGGCCTGCTGGATCTGGAGCGTCGCCGCCTTGTCGTCGATGGCGGTGACCCTCGCGGTGCCGAGCACGACGGTCTGGTAGCCGAACAGCTCCTTGCTCACGGGGTGCCGCACGGGGCGCAGGGTCTTGTAGACCACGTAGGTCTCGCCGACCTTCACCGGCGCCTGGTGGTCGAACCGGGCGTAGGCGCGGTCGAGCGTGGCGAGGAGGAGCTTCTCCTCGGCGGCGGCGCGGATGGCGCCCGACTCGGCGAGCTCGCGCGGGGTGACGAAGGCGTCGTGCCGGACGAGCTGCGACTTCGGGCCGGCGTAGCCGATCTTGTACGGGCCCGCGACGGCGACGGTGTCCCGGCTCTCCTCGGACTCGGGCGACTTCATGTCCGCCTTCGAGAAGTCCTCGAGCTCGGGCGGCGGCTCGGTCCACTCCTGCTCCTCCGCGGCGGGCGCCTGCGGCTCGGCGCCGGCGACCGGCTCGACGCGGACCGGGGCCTGATCCTCCGACGGGTAGAAGCGCAGGAGGTTGCCCGGGTAGATCCAGTGCGGGTTCTCGATCTCCGGGTTGTAGGACCAGACCTTCGGCCAGTACCACGGGTTGTTGAGGAAGCGGCCGGAGAGGTCCCAGAGCGTGTCGCCCGGGCGGATCGTGTACGTGTCCGGCGGCGGCAGCGGCCCGCGGCCCTCCTCCATCTTCATGGAGCCGACCTCCACGGCGTCGGGCGCCGGCGCCTCGGCGGGCGCGGGGGCCGCCGGCGCGGGCGGCTCGGCCGGGGTCTGGGCGACCGCGACCGCGGCCGTCGCGGCGAGGAGACCGGAGAGGAGGTGGCGCTTCATGGGACGCTCCTTGTGCTGGCCTGGGACGGGTCGGGCGCCGGGGCGCCCTCGCCGGACAGGGCCGAGAGGCGCGCGCCGGCGCGCTGGGCCGCCGGCGTGCGGGGGTGTTCGGCGACGAGCCGCGTGAGCAGCTGCCGCTCGAGATCGGTGGCGCCGCGGCGCTGCTCGCACCAGGCGAGGCGCTCGAGCGCGTCGGGGACCGCGTCGCCGGCCGGGTAGCCGTCGGCGATCTTGCGGGCGAGGCCGCAGGCGGCGTCGTCGCTGCCGCCGGCCGCGTACGCGGCGGCGGCCTCGGCGAGCGCGTTGTCGGCGGAGGGGTGGCGCGGGTAGCGCCCGGCGAAGTCCTCGAGCGCGTGGGCGCGGTCGAGGCCGCGCTGGGCGCGGGCCGCGCGGAGCTCGGCGTCGGCGGCGGCGGCGAGCGGGCGCGCGCCGCGCGCGAGGGCGTCGACGCGCTCGGCGTCCGGCTCCTGGATTGGGATCGCGGTCGACACGGGCGGCGGGGTCGCGCCGCGGCGCCGGGGCGCGGCGCGCGGGGCGGCCGGGCCGGAAGCGGGGGCGGCGGGCGGGGCGACCTTCACCACCGCGAGCCCCTCGGGGATCGCGGGCGCGGCCGCGGCGCCGGACGCCGGCGCGGCGGCGGGCGGCGGCTCCTGCGCGGACGCGCGGGAGCGGGCGGCGATCGCCTCGACCTGGCCGCCGAGCGACTCCACCTTCCGTGAGAGGGTCTCGTTCTCGCGGCGCAGCGCGCGGACCTCCGCGCGCAGGGCGTCGACGTCCGCGCGCGCCCCCGCGTCGGAGGCGCACCCGGCCTGCGCGCAGGCGAGCGCGAGCACCGCGACGAGCTGTCGGCGCGAGGTCCTCAAGCGCGAAAATCCTAGCCCGGACGGGAGCGTCTGTGAAATCGAGCGCCCGGGTGGAATCGGGCGCCCATGTAGGCAGGGCTATCGCGGGGCGACGAAGGCGACCTGCCGGCCGGTGCGGCCCGCGTCGCGCCGGTGCGAGAAGAAGACCTCGCGCTCGCAGGCGGTGCAGCGCCGGAGCACGTCGATCCGCCCCTCGAGGACGCCCGCGGCGGCGAGCGCGCGCGCGTTCGCGGCCCAGAGATCGAGGTGCGGCGTGGGGTTTCGTCGCACGACGTCCGCGCCGAACGCCGCCTCGAACCGCGCCGCGAGATCGTCCGATATCTCGTAGCAGCAGGGGCCGATCGAGGGCCCGATCGCCGCGAGCAGCCGGCCGGGCGAGGCCCCGGCCTCCCGGCCGAGCGCCCGGACGCCCTCCCCCGCCGCGTGCGCGATCGTGCCGCGCCAGCCGGCGTGCACCGCCGCCACCGCGCCCGTGTCGGGGTCGGCGAGGAGCACCGGGACGCAGTCCGCGACCGCGACGGTCGCCGCCACGCCGGGCGCGCGCGAGACCACCGCGTCGGCCTCCTCGCCCGGCGGGCAGGCCGCGTCGAGCCGGACCGCGCGGGCGCCGTGCACCTGACGCACCCGCGCGAAGCCGAGCCCGGTCGCCGCCTCGAGGCGCCGCCAGTTCTCGGCGACGCGCGCGGGATCGTCGCCCACCCCGCCGCCGAGGTTGAGCGCGTCCCAGGGCGCGGGCGACGCCCCGCCCGCGCGGGTGGTGAACCCGTGGCGGAAGCCGGCGAGGAGCGCGCTCTCGAGGAGGGTGAGGCTCACCGCTCGCCGTTCCCGCCGCCGCCCGAGCCCGCGCCCGCGGGCGCGGGCGTCCCGCGCCCCGCGCGGGCCCGCTCGAGCTCGAGCTCGAGCGTCTTCTCCCGGCGCGCCTTCTCCTGCAGGAGCCCCTGCAGCCGCTGGACCTCCTGCCCGCGCTGCTCGTCGCGCCGCCGGAGCTCCTCGTGGAAGCGGGCCTCGGCCTCGCGCACGAGCTCCGCGGCCCGCGCCTCCGCCTCGCGGCGCTCCGCCCCGTAGAGCTCCACCCGCCGCGCCGCCTCCGCCGCGCTGCGCTCCGCGGCCTCCGCGCGCGTCACCCAGCCCCGCTCCGCGTCGGCGCGCGCCTGCCCGGCCTGGGCGAGCGACGCCTCGAGCTCCGCGACCCGCGCCCGCGCGGCCTCGAGCGTCGCGCCGTCGCGCGCGCCCTGGTCGCTCTTGGCGCCGAGCTCGGCCGCCCGGGCCTCGGCGCGGGCCGCGCGCGCGGTGAGCTCGGTCTCGACGCGCTGGCGGTCCCGGTGCGAGACCGCGAGCGCCTGCTCGAGCTCGCGCGCGCGCGCCTCCGCCCGCTCGTGGCGGGCGGCCGCCTCCCGGGTCTCGCCGAGCACCCGGGCCTTCTCCTCGGCGGCCGCGGCGAGCGCGCCGCCCGCCTGATCGCGCTGGCGCTGCAGCGACCCGAGCTGCTCCTCGAGCGCGGCCACCCGGGCCCGCAGGTCCTCCTCGCGCGCGGCGGCGACCTCGGCGCCGGCGCGGGCGCGCTGCTCCGCCGCGGCGAGCGCCTCGCCCCGCGCCTGCACCTCGCGCTGCAGCGCCGCCTCGCGCTCACCCCGCTCGGAGGCGAGCCCGTCGAAGCGCGCGTGCAGCGCCTCGCCGGCCTCGGTCTTCCGCGCGAGCTCGGCGAGCAGCTCCTCCTCGCGCCGGGCGTGCTCGGTCGCGAGCGCCTGGGCGCGCGCGGCGCCCCGCCCCTCCTCCGCGACGCGGGCCTGGGCCTCGCGGGTGGCGGCGGCCTCGGCCTCGGCGAGCGCGCGCTCCACCCGCTCGCGCGCCACGCGGGCCTCCTTCGCCTCCTCGGTGGCCGAGGCGAGCTCCGCCTCGCGCACCTCGAGCTCGCCCGCCACGGCGGCCTGCTTCACCCGCAGCTCGTCGCGCTCCTGCGCGGCCTGCGCGAGCAGGCCCGCGAGCTCGTCCGCCTTCGCCCGGGCGGCCTCGAGCTCCTGCTTCCCGGAGGACTCCGCGATCATCAGCGCCTGGCGGGCCTCGGAGAGCTCCCCGCCGAGCTTCTCGACCTGCCGCTTCGCGGCGACGAGCAGCTCCCCCTGCGCGGACGCCTCCTCGACGAGCCCGGCCCGCGCGCGCTCCGCCTCGCGGGAGAGCGCGTCGAGCGCCTCGCGCGCGCGGGTCGCGTCGGCCTCGGCGGCGCGAACCTGCTCCTCGGCGGCGGCGGCGGCCGCCTCGGCCCGGGCCGCGCGCTCCGCGCGCGCGGCGAGCTCGGCGGTCCACTCCGACTCCTTGCGCTCGGCGGCGCGGCGCGCCTCCTCCTGCCCGGTGGCCACGCGCGCGGCGTCCGCCCGCGCGGCCTCCGCCTCGGCGCGGGCGGCGGCGAGCTCGGCCTCGAGCGCGCCGGCGCGCGCCCGGGCCTCCGCCGCCCCGGCCTCCTGGGCGCCCGCGCTGGCCGTCAGCTCCTCGATGCGCGCGGAGAGCCGCGCGACCTCGGCCCGCGCGTCGCGCACGGTGTCCTCGTGCGACGCGAGCCGCGCGGCGAGCTCCTCGCGCTCGGCCGCGACCCCGGCGTGCCTCGCCTCGGCCGCGGCCGCGGCCTCGCGGGCCGCCCGGGCCTCCTCCTGGGCCGCCCGCGCCTCGGCGCGGGCCGGCTCGAGCAGGGCGTCCTTCTCGGCCACCGCCGCGGCGAGGGCCTCCTTCTCGCGCGCCGCGCTCTCGGCGACGCCGCGGCCGCGCTCGGCCTCGTCGCGCGCCCGCCCCGCCTCCTCGACCGCGCGCTCGAGCCCCTCCGCCCGGGCCCGCGCCTGCGCGAGCGCCTGCTCGGCGGCCGCGAGCAGGCCCTCGGCGTCGGCCGCGCGGGCGGAGGCGGCCTGGAGCTCGCGCTGGAGCTCGGCCCGCTCCGCCTCCACCTCGGCCGGGTCGAGGCCCGGGTCCGCCGCCTCGCGCTCCGCGTTCTCGCGCTCGGCCGCCTCCAGCTCGGCCTCGAGCGCGCCGATTCTGCTGCAGGTGGTCCTGGACCTCGCGGGCGAGGTCGTCCTCGCGCGCGCGGGCCGCGTCGCGGAAGCGCCGGTACTCCTCGTCCACGAGCCGCAGGCGCTGCTCGCGGTCGCGGATCGCCGCCTCGCGCTCGTCGATGCGCTCCTGCAGGCCGGCCGCCGCCTCGCGGGAGGCCGCCGAGGACCGCTCGCGCTGGGCCTCCGCCTCCGCGGCCGCCGCCTCGGCCCGGGTGGCGCGCGCCTCGAGCGCCGCGCGGGCCTTCTCGCCGTCCGCCTGCTCCTTCGAGAGCTCCGCCTCGAGCGCGGCCACCCGCGCCCGCGCCTCGTCGCCGCCCTTCGCGGCGAGCTCGCGGTCCGCGCGCAGGGCCTCGAGCCCGGCGTCGAGCGCGCGCCGCTCGGCGGCGGCCTCCTCGAGCTTGCGGGAGGCCTCCCGGGCGAACTCCTCGGCGGTGCTGCGCTGCACGGCGAGCGCCTCGCGGGCCTGGGCGAGCTCCCCGGAGAGCCGCTCCACCTCGCCGGCGAGCTCGCGCTCCCGCGCCTCGGCCCGCGCGCCGTCGGCGCGGACCTGCCGGTCCAGCCGGGCGATTCTCGTCCTGGGCCTCGGCGAGCGCCACGCCCCGGCGGGCGAGGTCGTCGTCGCGCCGGCGCACGTCGCGCTCGAGCTCGTGGATCCGCCGCTCGTTCGCGGCGACCACCTCGATGAGCTGCTTCTCCTGGCTGAACTTCTCGAGGAGGAGCCCGTCCATCGACGCGCCGTACTCGCGCTCCTTCACGACGAAGACGTCCTTCGCCTCGGCGAGGCGGCGGGAGAGGTCCTCGACCTGCGCGCGCAGGCCGGCGAGGTCCACGTCGCGCTCGTGCAGGCGCTCGTCGAACGCGGCGACCTCGCGCTCGCGGACCGCCCAGATCTCGGCGATGCGGGCGAGCTGCGCCTCGCGCCACTTGAGGTCCTGGCGCAGGGCCTCGATCCGCCCCTCGGGCGTGGCGAGCAGGTCCCGGCGCGGCGGCGGCCGCTGGGCCATGGCCTCGCGCGCGAGCTCGTCGCGGTGCTCGGCGATGGACTGGAAGACGCGGTCGAGGAACAGCCGGTCCTCGTCGGTGGTGATCGAGCGCTTCGGCAGCGGGGGCGCCCGCGGGCCCTCCGTCGACTCCGGCCCGTCGTCCCCACGCCCGGGGTGCGCGTCCGGGGAGGTGGGGACCACCTCGCCGTGCACCTCCTGCACGACGAGGTCGTCGGCCTCGAGGATGGCGTCGTCGGCGCTCTCCACGGGCTCCTCGGCCGAGAGGATCCGGTTCGCGAGCACCCGCAGCGCGTCCGTGTCGAGCGGCATCGCCAGGTAGCCGTTCGCGGCCCACGGGGTGCGGGCGTGCTCGGCGAGCGACTCGGGCGGCGTGTCCGAGGAGAAGAGCACCACCGGCAGGCCCGCCGTGGCCCGATCGTGGCGCAGGTGCGCGCAGAGCGAGAACCCGGACAGGTCAGGCAGCTCGGCGCGGACCACCGCGAGGTGCGGGCGGCGGGTCGCGATCTCGAGCTCGGCCTCGGCGGCGCTGCCCGCCACCGCGGTGTGGTGCCCGTCCTCCCGGAAGAGGGACGCGAGCGAGAGGGCGAAGGCGTGGTCGGGCTCGACGATGAGGACGCGCTTGGGATCCATGGGGAGGCCCGGCTGCAGTGGGAAGGCGAGTGTAGCGCCGGGATCCTCGGGCAATCTAGCGCGGTCCCTCGCCTCCGGCCCGCTCCGCGGCCCCACACGGACCCGACCCGGCCACGAAATCATCGCTCCCCCAATCCCCATCGGGGCGCGCGGGCCGACATGGCGTTAAGCTCCGCACATGAGCGCCGGGCGGACGCTGGTGGTGGGGGACGTGCACGGGTGCCTCGGGGAGCTCGACGAGCTGCTCGTCACGTCCGAGTTCCGGCGCGGCGAGGACCGGGTCGTGTTCCTCGGCGACCTCCTCGACCGGGGCCCGGACCCGGTGGGCGTGCTCCGGCGCGTCCGCGAGCTGGGCGCCGAGTGCGTGCTCGGCAACCACGAGGAGAAGCACCTCCGGTACGCCGCGCACGAGGCCCGCCGCCGCGGCGACCGCGCCTACCGCAACCCGATGCGCCCCTTCGACCCCAAGCGGGCGGCCGAGCACGCGGCCCTCACGGCCGACGACCTCGGGTGGCTCGCGGGCCTGCCCCGCTCGATCTCGCTCGGCGGCGGGTGGATGGCGGTGCACGCCGGGTTCGTCCCGAACGTGCCCGCCTCCCGGCAGCCGCCGGACGTGGTGATCCGCCTGCGCTACGTGGACGCGGCAGGCAAGCCGGCCACCCGCGAGCGCGGCGAGGCCGGCGAGCCGGGCATCCGGCGCTGGGCCGAGGCCTGGACGGGCCCGCAGAGCGTCGTGTACGGGCACCACGCGCAGGCCGAGGCGGGCCCCCGCCTCGACATGCCCGCCCCTGGTGTGCGCTGCGTGGGGCTCGACACGGGCTGCGTCTACGGCGGCTTCCTCACGGCCCTGGTCCTCCCCAGCGAGGAGCTCGTCCAGGTCCCCTCCCGCACCCGCCTCGCGCGGCAGGCCGAGCCGGAACCGGACGAGTGACCCTCTCCCGCCGTCGGCATACGTGTCCTTGGGAGCCAAACGGGCCTCCGCGACAGCGCTTGCTCGGACGGGTTTGAGACGGAAGAGATCGCCGGAACCGGGGCTGTTGCAGGGCGGTGATCGTGGCAGCAGGCCTGCACGCGAGTTGCGCGTGACGGCGCCGCGCGCTTCGCGCACGTCGCCGTCACACGCCCTCGTCGCTTGGCCTGCATTGCCCCGATGTGGAGACGGAACCTCGCCCGTCGCTCGCTGCGCGCTGCTGCGGAGGCCCGTTTGGCTCTCGGGCGTAGCGGACTAACGTCGGCCGAAGATGCCGGGTGTTGGTGAACGACCAGCGTTGGGCGATGGGCGTTGGGCAACCTGCTGCGCGCTCATCCGCAGGTTCAGGCCAACGGCTCCCGTTACCGCCTCGTCGTATTTACCGTTAGACAGAATGGTTGGACCCGCTGTCACGCGAACGTGGGTTACTCCGCGAAGCTGCGAAACCCCACGGCGCAGAGCCACAGCGGGAGGCGGGTCCAACCATGGAGAGCGTACGATTCGTCGGTCTCGACGTCCACGCAGACAGCATCGCCATCGCGGTCGCTGAGCCCGGCCGGGGAGAGCCGAGCGCTTTGGCGGTCGTCGCCAACGACACCGCGGCACTGCTGAAGCGCCTGCGACGGCTCGGTACCATCAAATGCTGTTACGAGGCTGGTCCAACAGGGTTCGGGCTCTACCGAGCGCTCAACGCCGGCGGCGTCGAATGCGTCGTGGTCGCGCCTTCGTTGGTGCCTATGAAGGCCGGCGATCGCGTCAAGACCGACCGGCGGGATGCCGTGAAGCTCGCCCGGTTTCTGAGGTCTGGAGACCTGACCGAAGTCCACGTGCCCGACGAAGCCACCGAGGCCATGCGCGATCTCGAGCGCGCGCGAGATGCCGCGAAGAAGGCTGAGCGCGTAGCCCGTCACCAGCTCGGGAAGTTCCTTCTCCGTCATGGGCGGCGCTGGACAGGGAAGACACGGTGGACTCGCGACCACCTGGCGTGGGTTCGGGTCCAGCATTTCGAGCACGAGGCGCAGCAACGGGTCCTCGAGGACTACCTGAAGACGGTGGAAGACGTGGGGGAGAGGGTTCGCCGGCATACCCGCAGCATCGAGGAGCTCGTGGAGAGCTGGAGCCGGATGCCCCTGGTGAAGGCGCTACAGTCGCTACGCGGCGTCAACCTCA
Organism: Anaeromyxobacteraceae bacterium; assembly: GCA_047602405.1. Classification (GTDB taxonomy): domain Bacteria; phylum Myxococcota; class Myxococcia; order Myxococcales; family Anaeromyxobacteraceae; genus Anaeromyxobacter. The sequence goes on along the minus strand of JASGHJ010000002.1, from coordinate 981,327 downwards.
TCACGGCCACGGTGCTCGCAGCGGAGCTCGGCGACCTGGACCGGTTCGCCACTGCCCCCGAGCTGATGGGCTACCTCGGCCTCGTCCCCTCGGAACACTCGAGCGGAGAAACTCGGCAGCAAGGGAGAATCACACGCGCCGGGAACGGCCACGCTCGGCGCATTCTCGTCGAGGCCGCCTGGGCTTACCGGTACCGAGCAGCGAACAGCCCTGCCCTCAGGAAGAGAAGTCGAGGCTTGTCGGAGGAGGTCTTGCGAATCGCCTGGCGTGCCCAGGAGCGGCTCTGCGGTCGCTATCGGAAGCTCACGGGACGCGGGATGAACAAGAACCGCGTCGTCGTTGCCATCGCGCGCGAGTTGGCGGGATTCGTCTGGGCCATCGGGCGCCAGCCACAACTCCTAAAGGCGTAGCTGTGACGCGTTCGGGCGGCGAGGGCGGTGGACGACTTGGTCCGGCCCAAAGGGGAATCCTCGTATGAACTATGGGCAGGGCCGTGAAGCCTGATGCCCGCTGTTAGACCGAGGCAGCCCCCGACGGATTCAGGTCATGCGGTACCCAACCCGCGAATATCAGTCTGATCCGCCGTCGCTCTAGTTCAGGTCGACCACCGCCTTGGCCGCCCGAACGCAGAAACGAAAAAGCCGACCCTGCGACCGGGCCGGCTTCGTTGACGGGTCCAACCATATCAGTTCAACATCAACCACCCAGCAGTCTCGGCCGACCTTAGTGCAACGCGCCCGAGGGCGAAACGCGACTCCGCAGCGACGGCCGGCGGAGGTCGGGCGCTCCACGTCCCCAGTGCCCTAGCGATTGCAGGCCAAGCGACGAGGGCGTGTGACGGCATGGCGCGCGCAGCGCGCTGTGCCGTCACGCGCAACTCGCGTGCAGGCCTGCCGCGGCCTGATCGATCGCAGCGACCCCGGTTCCGGCCATCGGCACCGTACACAGACCGACGCAGCCGGCCGGCGTCGCGGAGGCGCGTTTCGCTCCCACGGGAACGCATGCCTGCGGACCGCCCCTCGTCTCCGGGCCGCATGCGGCCCTACGCTCGGGGCTGACGGATATGGCAGGTCACGGCCTGCTCGAGGCGGCCGCGGCTTCGAGGAGATCGAGCCGCTTCTCCTTGGCCCGCGCGAGGTCGGCCTCGTACTTGAGGACGAGGTTGAGCGTCTGGTCGAGGAGCGCGGGCTCGAGGCGGTCGGCGTTGAGGACGGCGAGCGCGCGGACCCAGTCGAGCGTCTCCGAGATGCTGGGGAGCTTCTTGAGGTCGAGGGTGCGCAGCTTCGCGACCGTCGCCACGACCGCGCGCGCGAGGGCCTCGGAGGCCTCCGGCACCCGGGCGCGCACGATGGCGAGCTCGCGGTCGCGGGCCGGGAAGTCGACGTAGAGGTGCAGGCAGCGCCGCTTCAGGGCGTCGGAGAGCTCCCGGGCGGCGTTCGAGGTGAGGACCACGCGCGGCACGCTGCGCGCGCGGAGGGTGCCGATCTCCGGGACCGTGACGGTCCAGTCGGAGAGCACCTCGAGGAGGAACGCCTCGAGCTCGGGGTCGGCCTTGTCGATCTCGTCGACGAGGAGGAGCGCCGGCGTGTCCGCCGTGATGGCCTTCAGGATCGGGCGCGGCAGGAGGAAGCGCTCCGAGAAGAAGACGTTCCCCTCCCCCGCGATGCGGTCCGCCGCCTCGGCGAGGCTGCCCGCCCCCGCCACGGCGTCGCCGATGCGGTCGCGCAGGAGCTGGGTGTAGAGGAGCTGCTTCGCGTACTCCCACTCGTAGAGCGCCTTCGACTCGTCGAGCCCCTCGTAGCACTGGAGCCGGACGAGCGAGCGGCCGGACGCGGCCGCGAAGGCGCGCGCGAGCTCGGTCTTGCCGACGCCCGCCGGCCCCTCCACCAGGATCGGCTTCTCGAGCCGGTCGGCGAGGAACACCGCGGTCGAGATCTCCTGCGACGGGAGGTAGCCCGCCGCCGCGAGCCCCTTCGACGCCTCCTCGATGGACGCGAACATGCCCCTAGGTAACCCGGGCGACAGCCAGGGTCATCTTCTGCACAGCCTGGAGGGTCGGGTGACACCCGCTGGTGTGCCTCGACCCTCTTGCTTACAGCCCATCTCACGAAGGGGGCCGATGTAACCCCTCGTTCTTGCTAGAACGCGGAGTGGAGATGGCTTCGGCACGCCACTTGAAATGAGTGTCTCCGAGTCCCGCCGGAGGCCGGACCAGGACCCTGCAGACGAAGCACCTACCAAAGCGCTCGAACCGCAGGGCCACCTCCCGTAGTACGTCCAAGTCGAGATGAGGCCGGTCGCTCGACTCCCACCACTGCAGAAACCGTCACGGATGTCGGCGGTCTGCGGAGAGTAAAGCAGCAGACGCGAGAGCGTCCCAAGAGCTAGAGAGGCCGCGTGCACTCGCCGCGGCCTTTCGCTTTTTTTCCCTGCGAAGCGAAGCGGAGCAGGTACGGGCTCAGACCTCGATCCGCACCCGGAGCGGCCCGCCCTCGAGCTCCACCACCTCCGCCGAGGTCACGCCGCGGGACCGCCGCTCGAACCGGAGGGTGGCGCGCGCCTGACCCACCCGGAGCCCGGCCAGGGTGAGGTGGTCGAGCCACGGCGGCAGCCGCGGCTCGGCGACCCGGAGCACGCCCGCGGGCGCGTCCGGGAAGAGCCCGAGGAACGCGCGGGCGAGGAGGAACCACGCCGCGCTCGACCAGGCCTGCGGCGAGCAGGCGACCGGGTAGTGCACCGGGAAGCGCCCCTCCTCGCGCGACAGCCCGCAGAAGAGCTCGGGCAGCCGGAGCAGGCGGAAGTGCCGCGCAGCGTCCCACAGCCCGGTCGCGATGGTGCCCGCGTCGAGGGTCCGGCCGTAGCTCGCGAGGCCCATGGCGGCGATCGCGTTGTCGTGCGGCCAGACCGTGCCGTCGTGGTAGCTGAGCGGGTTGAACGCGCGCTGCCCGGCGGCGAGCGTGCGGATCCCCCACCCGCTCCACATCCCGGGCCCGAGGAGCGAGGCCGCCACCCGCGCGGCGCGCTCGGCGCCCGGCACCCGCGAGAAGAGCAGGTGCCCGGGGTTCGAGGTCACGGCGTCGACCTGGCGCTTGTCGCGGTCGAGCGCGATCGCGTAGGTGCCGCGCTGCTCCATCCAGAGGCGGGCCTCGATCGCCTGCGCCTGGGCCTCGGCGCGCGCCAGCGTGAGGTCGGCCTCGGCCGTCCGGCCGCGCTGCCGGAGCAGGGCCGCCATCCGCCGGCGGGCGTCCACCGCGTAGCCCTGCACCTCGACGAGCGCGATGGGCGGCTCCGCGGACACGCCGTCGGCGAACGGCACGCCGTCGTGGCTGTCCTTCCAGCCCTGGTTGCGCAGGCCCGAGGGGGTCCGGCGCGCGTACTCCATGAGGCCGTCGCCGTCGAGATCGGCGTACCGGTCGAGCCACGCGAGCGCCCGCTCCGCGGCGGGGAAGAGCGCGTCCACCGTCGCGGCGTCGCCGGTCCAGAGCAGGTACTCGTGGAGGAGCACGAGGAAGAGCGGCGTGGCGTCGGCCGAGCCGTAGTACGGCGCGTGCGGGATCTCGCCCGCGCCCGCCATCTCGCCGAAGCGCAGCTCGTGCGGGATCTTCCCGGGCTCCTCGTCGCGCGCCGGATCGTCGCGCGTGCCCTGCTGTCGCGCGAGGAACCGGAGCGCGTCGCGGGCGACGTCGGGCGTGGCGAGGAGCGCCTCGTAGCCGGTGAGGAGCGCGTCCCGTCCGAACGGGCACGTGTACCAGGGGATGCCGGCCGAGACGACCGGCTCGCCGAAGTGGAAGACGGTGAGGGCCTTCAGGTCGGCGACCGCCTGGCGCAGCGCCGTCGCGAAGCCCTCCGGCGCCGCGTCGAAGCGCGTGCAGGAGGACGCCCACGCCGCGTGGGCATCGGCGGTCTCGCGCGCGAGGGCGTCGAAGCCGCGGCGGGGCCCGCGCGCGAGCGGCCGGTCCTCGTCGGGACCGCGCCGCGCCCCGGGTGCGGGGCGCTCGACGCCGGCGGCCACCGAGAACGCGACCTCCACCCGCTCCGCCGGGGCGAGGTGGAACTCGATCCGCGCCCCGCCGCCGCCGATGCGGGTGAGCCGGGCCGGGCCGCCGTCGGGGCTCGCGCCGTGGACGTCAATCTCGGTGGCGTAGCGTCGGCCGTCGAGCCCGTCGTAGCGCAGCACGGCGCGGGTCCCCTCCACGAGGGGCCGGTGCAGGGCGCCGCGCCGGGCGCGCCGGGCGCCGCGGATCTCGAACACGTCGGCGAAGTCGGCGGCCCAGGAGACCTCCAGCCAGAGGTCCACCGGGCGGGAGAGGAAGTTCCGGAGCGCGAAGCAATCGAGGAAGACGTCGTCGATGAGCTGGTCGCGCCGCAGGTGCACGAAGTTCACCGGCTCCCGGCCGAGGAGATCGCCCGCGTGGAGGCTCGTGAGCGTGAGGTCCACCTGGGCGACGTACTCGGGCGAGACCTGCGACGACAGGCAGAGCGGCGGGCCGCCCTCGACCTCGAGCTTCCAGGCCGAGAGGTGGCGGGTGTCGGAGAGGAACAGCCCGAGGTCGCGCGCTCCGGCCGGCGCGAGGTCGCCGAGGCGGTTCGCGACCAGGAACAGGTTCCCGCGCTTCAGCACGATGCGATCCACGCCGGTCGCCTCGGGCTGCGAGGACGGGTCGGCGTAGCCGAGGAGCGCCTCGGCCGGCTCGATCAGGGCGTGACCGTGGTCCATCCCGTCTCCGCGCGGCCGCGGGTGGCGGCCCGGTAGACCTCGAGGTAGTCCCGCGCCATCCGCGCCGCCGAGAAGCGCTCGCGCGCGCGGGCCTGGATGTGCCGGCAATCCAGCTTCGCCGCCCAGCGCAGCGCGAGCGCCATCGACGCGACGTCCTCGACGAGGAAGCCGGTGACGCCGTCCTCCACGATCTCGGGGGCGGCGCCGCGCGGGTACGCGATGACCGGGCACCCGGCGAGGCCGGCCTCGATCAGCATGAGCCCGAACGGCTCCTCCCAGCGCAGCGGCGCGAGGAGGGCCCGCGCGCGCCCGAACGCGCGCCGCTTCACGGCGAGGTCCGCGACGCCCGCGGCCCGCACGTGCGGCGCCCGGAGCGCGGGGAGGAGCGCCCGCTCGAGCCAGCCCGCCGGCGCCTCGTCCTCGGGGTGGACCTTCCCCGCGAGGACGATCGGGAGCCGCGCCCGCCGCGCGGCGGCGACCGCGAGGTCGGGCCCCTTCGCCCACGAGAGCCGCCCGAGGAAGAAGGCCTCGTCGCCGCCCTGACCCGCGGGGCCGTACAGCGAGAGGTCGAGCCCGTGGTGGACCACCGCGCCCACCCGCACGCCGACGAGCTCGGCCTGGCGCTCGGAGATGGCGACCAGCGTCGCGCCCGGCGCGTCGGCGTAGAGCCGCTCGAGCGCGCGATCCGCCGCGTGGTGCAGCGTGAGGACGAGCGGGCACGGCAGCCGGTCGGCGAACGCGGCCATCGCGGGCGCGTGCGCGTGGACGAGGTCGAAGCCGCCCGCCGACGCGAGCTCCGCGGCGCGCCGGCAGTGCACCACCTCGGCCCAGGGCTCCGGCGGCCGAATCGCCTTCTCGAAGGCCCAGCACAGCCCGGGCGCCCGGGAGTCGCCGGTCGCGAACAGCACGACCTCGTGGCCCGCGTCGCGGAGCGCCCGGTGCAGGGCCGCCACCACGAGCTCCGTCCCGCCGTAGCCGGGGGGAGGCACGGGCACGAAGGGCGTCGAGACGAGCGCGATCCGCACGTCCAAAGGTAGGTCCCGTCCCCGGGACGCGCGACGGACGCTCGCCCGGCGGCCGGCGGGGCGATATCCCCGCCCACCTTGTGGGCAAGCGGACGCGGGCGCCGCGTGGCCGGCCGGGCGGGCGCAGGGTAGACTCGCGGACCATGGAAGGTCAGGGTCCCCTCTCCGAGGAGATGTTCCAGTCGTTCCTGCAGCTCGCCGTGAAGCGCCAGGCGAGCGACGTGCACTTCGAGGTCGGCTACCCGCCGACCTACCGGGTGTTCGGGGAGCTGCTCGCGGCGAAGTACCCGCCGCTCTCGCACGCCGACACCGAGGCGATCGCGAACTTCGTCCTCCAGTCCCCCGGCGCCGGCTTCACGCCGCTCGACTTCCGCGAGGTGGACCGCAGCTACAGCATCCCCGGCGTCTCGCGCTTCCGCGCCTCCATCTTCAAGCAGCGGGGCAGCTGGGGCGCGGTCATGCGGACCATTCCCTTCCAGATCCCGGACTTCGACACCCTGAACCTCCCGTCGGTCATCCAGACCATCGCCGAGGCCCGCCGCGGGCTCGTCATCGTCACCGGCGCGACCGGCAACGGGAAGTCGACCACCATCGCCACCCTCATCAACCACGTCATCCAGCAGGAGCGGCTGCACGTCGTCACCGTCGAGGATCCGATCGAGTTCATCTTCGCGGGCGGCAAGGGGCTCGTCATCCAGCGCGAGGTCGGCACCGACACCGCGAGCTACACCGACGCCCTGCGCGCGGCCCTCCGCCAGGACCCCGACATCATCATGGTCGGCGAGCTCCGCGACCGGGAAGCGGCGGACATCTGCCTGAAGGCGGCGGAGACCGGCCACCTCGTCATCACCTCCCTGCACACGCCCGACGTGCCCCGCGCGGTCGGCCGCCTGGTCGGCCTGTTCCCGGCCGAGGAGCAGGACAACGTGCGGGCCCGCCTCGCCGACAACCTGCAGGCGGTCATCGCGCTCAGGCTCCTCATGCGCTCCGACGCGACCGGGCTCATCCCGGCGGTCGAGGCGCTGCTCGCGACGAGCACCGTCCGCGAGCTCATCCGCGACGGCTCGAAGATCGCCGAGCTGAAGCAGTACATGGAGACCGCCGGGGCCGACCTCGGCATGCACTCCTTCGACCAGTTCCTCTACCGCCTGCACGAGGCGAAGAAGATCAGCCTCGACACCGCGCTCGCGAACGCCACGTTCCGCGCCGACCTCGAGCGCCGGATCATGATGGAGACGGGGGGCCGTCCCGCGTGAACCAGGCCGGCGCCGCACCGGCGTCGCGTGTCCTGGTGGTGGGCTCGGACGCCGACGTCAGCATCGCGCTGCACCTGCACCTCGAACGTGCGGGTCACGCAATCTTCTGCCTGCCGGGCCCGGCGGAGCTGGAGTCGGTCGTCCGCGTGATCGCGCCGCACGTCATCGTGCTGCTCATGCCGGCGACGCCGGACGGCAGCTGGGGACCGGCGCTCACCACCGCCCAGAACTCTGCCCGGGTCGGCACGCGCGTCATCATGGTCGCGCCGTCGCGCGAGGTCGTGGAGCCGCTCGCGCTCGTCGCCGGCGCCGAGCGGGCGCTCGCCCGCGCCGAGGTGCTGGCGCGCCCGACGATCGTCGTCGAGCGCGCCCAGCCGGCCGCGCAGCAGCCCGCACCGCGCCCGACCGCGACCATGCCCGCCGTGGGCCGGCCGCCCGGCGCGCGCTCGACGGTGGTGATCCCGCCCGCGCCGGTCCCGGACATGCTCGGCGGCGCCGCCCCGTACCCGGTGCCCCAGCAGCCGATGCAGGCGCCGGTCATGCCGCCCGCGCCGCCGCTCGGGGACCCCTCGGGTCCGCTGCGGCGGCCGCCGCCCCAGCCCTCGAGCGTCGACCTCATGGCGCTCATCGACGAGGAGCTCGTGGACGAGCCGCGCCAGCGGCCGCTCCCGACCCGGGTCGAGGTGAACGTCTCGCTCGTCTCCGAGCACAACTTCTACGTGGGCGTCTCCCGGCGCATCGACTCCGGCGGCGTCTTCATCGCGACCGCCATGCCCCCGCCGGTCGGCACCCGCCTCGCGGTGCGGCTCGGCCTCGCCGACGGCCGCCGCATCGACCTCGAGGGCGAGGTCGCCTTCGTGCGCGAGAAGAGCGCCACCATCGGCCGCCAGCCCACCGGCTGCGGCGTGAAGCTCTACAACCTGCCGGGCTGGGCCATCGACGCCATCGATCGCTTCGTGCTCGCGCGGCAGCCGATCGTGTACGGACCCTGATCGCGGAGGTGGGCCGTGAGGACCGTGGCCGTCGCTGCCTGCGCCGCCCTCCTCGCCTGCGCCTCCGCCCCGCCGGCCCCCGCGCCGCACCGCGACGGCGAGATCGAGTCGCTGATCCCCGACTCCGAGGACGCCTTCGGGCGCTACCTCGCGGTCGTGTACTGGAGCGACGGGCTCAAGGTGAAGGGCTACCTCGGCCTCCCGAGGACGCCCGGCAAGCACCCCGCGCTCGTCGTGAACCGCGGCGGGGTCGGCGGCGTCGGCCACGCGGAGCCCTATCACCTGTGGGAGTGGGCCGAGAACGGCTACGTCGCCGTCGCGTCGTTCTACCGGGGCGTCGGCGGCAGCGAGGGGCGCGACGGGTACGGCGGCGCGGACGTCCGCGACGTGCTCGCGCTCGTGCCGCTCCTCGAGTCCCTGCCCGAGGTCGATCCCTCCCGCATCGGCATGCTCGGCGTCGACCGGGGCGGGATGATGACGCTCGCCGCGCTGGCGGCCGACGGCGAGCGCGGGCCCCGGCGGTTCAAGGCCGCGATCACGGTGGGCGCCGCGACCGACCTCCCGGCGCTCGCCGCCGCGAACCCGGGGCTGCTCGCGCCCCTGCACGCCGCGATCGGCGGCGGCCCGAGCGAGGCGCCGGCCGCGTGGGCCGCGCGGTCCGCGCTGCGCTGGCCCGGGCGGCTCGCCGGCGTGCCGCTGCTGATCCTGCACGGCGAGGCCGACGAGCGGGTGCCGGTCGCGCAGGCCCGCGCGCTCGCCGAGGCGGTCCGGAAGGCGGGCGGCGACGTGACGCTCGAGGTGGTGCCCGGGGACGATCACGGCCTCTCGCGGTCGGAGTGGGGCGTGCCGGTGATGGTGCGGTTCTTCGAGGGGAGGCTGAAGTGAGCCTCGGCCTCGCGCTCGCGTTCCTGGTCACTGCGAACGCGGGTGAACCTCCGTGGACGCTGAAGGAGTGGCGGGTCGTCGACGAGACCGGCCAGGTGGAATCCTCCGCGGGCGAGGCGGTCGGCAACATCGCGCGCGACGCGAGGACGCGAGGCGGGCCAGACCTCGCGTTCCTCGTGGTGGCGAGCCTGCCGGACGATCCGCAGGCCCTCCTGTAGGATCGGTACCGGGCGTTCGGGCTGGGGAGCCTGGCCTGTCGCGGCCCCCCAGCGCAGGCGAACCGACTGGGCGGGGCTCGCGGTGGTGGGCGGGATCGTGCTGCTCGCGGTCCTGCAGGGTCTGGGCGCTTCTTTCGGCCTCCGTCTCGGGCGCAGGCTGCGGTCGTGGAGCCTTCCGGCGCCCCTCGAGCTCGTGAGAGACGAGGCGCGCGTCGGGCTTCGCTCCTACCCTGAGTGGATCACCCTACGACGCTTGGGAATCGTGAGCGCCGTGCCCGTCGTGCTCGTGCTCGTGCTCGTGCGCCCTCAGCCGGCCACGCTGACGTGCGATCCACCCGCGGGCGCGTGCACGACAACCCGAGGCGACCGCGTGAGGAGCTCCGTTGCCACGTCGTCCATCGAACGCGTCGAGGTCCGGCAGGAGCGACGGCGGACGTACGTCGTCGCGGTGACGCGTGCTGGCAACGTGGTCCTCGCGTCGGGAGCGCCCGAGGAGTGCCGGGACTGGGCCGCGGACCTACGGGCCGCGATCGCGCGTGGGGCGCCAATCGCGATCACGCTCCCCTCGGGCCTTGACGCTTTCATCCTCTTCGCGATCCTCGGCGTCGGCTTCCTCCTCTTCCTGCTCGCCCCCGGCCGTGGGTGGTGGACCTGGGTCGACCCTGGAAGGCGCCGCATCGGAGTGCGGCGGACCTTCGGGAGTTCCCGGCCCCTCGACGACGTCGAGGCGCTCGAGGTCCGGACCCGGCGGGACGACCTCGCCGACCGTGCTCGCCGTGAGCGCAGGCGGATGCCGTGGGGTGGGCCGAAGGCCGACCACGCGCGGCTGTTCATCCTCATGCGGAGCGGCCGTCGCGTGCCCGCCTCGGCGTGGATGAGGGCGGAGACGGAGCTCCGCGAGCACGCCTCCGCCCTCGCTCAGGCCGCGGCGCTCCCGCTCCAGGTGCCGGAGCCGGCGATCGCCGGAGAAATTTCAGGGATCGGGCCCACCGCTCCAGCTCGGGCTCCGGCGGCGGATGTCGGACCGGAGTGATACGGTGAGTGCAGCCTCGGTCGAGGGCTCGCTTCGCCCGTGGCGATACGCCGTCTCAAAGGCTCCCGCTGGAGGGAGTTGAACGGGTTCGCGGGGTCGAGGTGACCCATACCCCACGTGAATACCCCCGCGAGCGCCCTTCACGCGACGGCGCGCGGATGCCGCGCCGGGCGAGCTCCCGGGCGCAGGCGGCGCCGATGCCGGCGCTCGCGGCCGTGACGATGGCGACCGGGGCGGTCACCGGGAGCGGCCGCGCGGCCTCGACTTCCTCGTCGCCTTCGGCTTCGCGCGCGGGCTCGGCCTCGAGGGCGCCTTCTCTCGCCGGGCGGCGCCACGGGCGGGCCCGGCCCGCGGGGCGGGCCTCGCCCTGCCCTTCACGTACCGCGGCTCGTAGAGCTGCACCGTGATCCCGCCCGGCGCCTCGAAGTAGGTGACGAGGCCGTAGCCGTGGTCCTCGACCGGCTTCGTGAAGCGGACGCCGCGCCCCTCGAGCTCGGCGACCGTGCCGTGGATGTCGTCGCAGTAGAAGGAGACGTCGTGCGTCCCGGCCTCGGCCGGGTCCTCGGTGGGGTGCACGCCGAGGTCGCCCTCGGGGAGGTCGAAGATCCACCACCCCTCGCCGATGTCGCTCCCGGGCAGCTTCACCCGGTCGCGGAAGAAGGCCCGGGTGGCGTCCGGGTCCGTCGAGTAGAACAGGCCGTGAATGCCGCGGATCATGCGACCTCCTCCTTCGGGATGGGGTGGGCCCGCGCTGCCGGGGACCGCGCGAGCTTACTCGTCCACCACGCGATCGGCGCGCCGGACGCCCATGAGGTACGGCTGGATGAAGCCGTCGAGGTCGCCGTCGAGCACGTCGTCGACCTTGCCGGTCTCGACGCCGGTCCGGAGGTCCTTCACCATCTGGTAGGGCTGCAGCACGTAGCTGCGGATCTGCGAGCCGAAGTCGATGTCCTTCTTCTGGGCCTCGGCGGCGTCGCGCAGGGCGGCGCGCTTCTTCTCCTCGAGGTCGTAGAGGCGGGAGCGGAGGATCTTCCAGGCGACGCTGCGGTTCTTCTGCTGGCTGCGCTCGTTCTGCACCGCGACCACGATGCCGGTCGGCAGGTGCGTCATCCGGACGGCGGAGTCGGTCTTGTTGACCTTCTGGCCGCCCGCGCCGGAGGAGCGGTAGGTGTCGATGCGGACGTCGGCCTCCTTGATGTCGATGACGATGTCGTCGTCGATCTCGGGCGTGACGTCGACGGCCGCGAACGAGGTCTGCCGGCGCGCGTTCTGGTCGAAGGGGCTGATGCGCACGAGCCGGTGCACGCCCTTCTCCGCCTTGAGCCAGCCGTAGGCGTGGTCGCCGCGCACGATGAACGAGGCGGAGGAGATGCCCGCCTCCTCGCCGGCGACGAGGTCCGCCGGCTCGACCTCCCAGCCGCGCCGCTCGCAGTAGCGCGCGTACATCCGGTAGAGCATCGCGGCCCAGTCCATCGCCTCGACGCCGCCCGCGCCGCTCTTGATCTCGACGATGGCCCCGGCCTCGTCGTGCGGGCCGGAGAGCATCCGCTGGAACTCGAGCCCCTCGACGTCCTTCGCCACGCCGTCGACGGCCGCCGCGGCCTCGGCGCGGGTGCCCTCGTCGGCCGCCTCCTCGGCGAGCTCGTGGAGCGCCTGCGCGTCGTCGAGCCCGCGCCGGACCCTGTCCCAGGCGCCGACGAGCGCCTCGAGGCCGGCCTTCTCCTTCAGGAGCGCCTGGGCCTTCGTGTTGTCGCCCCAGAACCCGGGGTCCTCCGAGAGCCGCGAGATCTCGGCGACCCGGTTGCGCTTCCGCTCGACGTCAAAGCGCCCCCCGGAGCGACTCCAGGCGGTTCGAGAGCTCCTCGATGCGTGCGGTGGTCGGGCCTGCCATGTGCCTGGCTCTCCTTACGTGCGCGCGCGGCGGGCGCGGACGATCGACGCGGCGAGCGCGGCCGCGGTGAAGGCGGCGCACGCATACGCGAACGCGTCGCCGATGATGGTGTACAGGGTCCGGCCGTGCAACCGCGGCACGTCGGCGAGGAGCAGCCGGGGCGGCTCCTCCCGGGGCGCGTCCTCCGGCTCGACCGGCCCCACCTCGACCGCCCCGGGGGCGACCTCGCCGGTCGGCAGGATCACCGCCGAGACGCCGGCGTAGGCCGCACGGATCACCGAGCGCTCCGCCTCGATGGCGCGCATGCGCACGATGGCGAGGAACTGGTAGGGGCCCGCCGAGTGGCCGTACCACGCGTCGTTCGTCGCGTTCACGAGCACGTCCGGCTCCGGGGCCTGGCGCGCGTAGGCGAGGTTGATCTCCGGGAAGATCGCGTCGAAGCAGATCATGGGCGCGAGCCGCACCGGCGCCCCGCCCCCGGCCGGCGCGAAGGAGAGCTGGACGAGCTCCGCCCCCGGCGCGGACGGCGCGAAGCTCGGCACGACCTGGTGCAGGAACCTGAGGTACTTCGCGAGCGGCACGTACTCGCCGAAGGGCACGAGGTGGTTCTTCTGGTAGGTGCCGAGCACCTCGAGCGACGGCGAGAGCAGCTGGTTCTGGTTCGCGACCCGGCCGCGCCGCTTCCCGGTCTCGGGGTCGGTGAAGTACTCGAACGTCGCGACCCCGGCGAGGAGGTGCGCGTGCTCGAGCGGCGGGATCCCCGACCACGCCCCCGCGAAGCTCCGCGTGCCGGCCGGCACGTAGATCGGGTACGAGGCCTCGGGCCAGACCACGAGGTCGGCCCCGGCGCGGTCGGCCTCGACGGTCGGCGTGACGAGCCGAGGCAGGATGTAGCCCGCGTTGTCGCGCGCCCGGTTCTTCCGCGACTGGTCGACGTTGGGCTGGACGATGCCCACCGAGAAGCTCGGCGCGTCCTGCATCCGGTCGCGCACGCCGGACAGGTGCGCGGCGCCGTAGGCGAGCGTGAGCACGACCGCCGCGCCCGCGACCGCGAGCGCGCGCCCCGGCGCCGGGCGGTGCTCCCGCCGCGCCGCGATCACCTCGGCGAGCACCGCGTTCACGAGCACGACGAGGGCCGCGATGCCATACACCCCGGTCGCGGAGGCGAGCTGCGCGACCCAGGGCGTGCGGACCTGCGTGTAGCCGAGGTTCGCCCAGGGGAAGCCGGTGAGGAAGTAGTTGCGGCAGAGCTCGAGCGCGGCCCAGACCGGCGGGAGCTGCGCCCACAGCGGCCAGCCGAGGCGGGCGCGCAGCGCCGCCGAGATCGCGAAGGCCGCGGCCCAGTGGGCCGCCATGTACCCCACGAGCAGCGTGAGGCCGAGGAACGCGAGCGCGCCGGGGACCCCGCCGAACGCGGTCATCGCGTGCGAGACCCAGTGGATGGAGGCGTAGAAGTACGCGAGCCCCGCCGCGAGGCCGAGGAGCGCCGCGCGTCCCGGGCGCGGTGCGGCCCGGAGCGCGAGGATCGCCGGCACGAGCGCCACCCAGGCGACCGGCTCGAGCCAGCCCGCGGGGTCGAGCTCGCGGAGCGAGAGCGCCCGCACGACGAGCGGGAGCGCGAGCGACATCGCGAGGCCGGACCCGGCCGCCACCCAGAATGGGACGAGGCGCTTCACGGTCGAGCGGGAGGGTCAGGTGGCCTTGCGGGCCGGGGCGGCCTCGCCGGCCTGCCCGGGCGCCTCGGCGGGCGCGGCCTCGGGCTCCGCCGCCGGCGCATCGGCGAGGCCGTACGCCGCCGCGGCCGCGAGGTAGTACGACACGGCCTCCCGCACGAGGTGGCCGACCGGCCGCCCGAGGCGGTGCGCCGTGGCGGTGACCGCCTCGGCGAGGTCCATGGGCATCCGGACGTTGACGGTGCGGGCCTGGCCGATGGCGGCCTCGAGCCGCTCGAGGGCCTGGCTGGGGCGGGAGACGCGGAAGTCGCCCTGCTCGATCATCTCGCGGATCTTGTGCGCGAGCTCCTCGCGCGTGAACCACGCGCCGTCGAGCCAGACCGACTCCGAGTCGAGGTCGATGTCCGCGTACGGGTCCATCCGTCCGTTCCGTCGCCCTGCGGGGTCGACTTGCTCCGCTCCGGCTTCCGTGCCGCCTCGTTCAGTGCCGCGCCGACGAGCCCCTCGACGCGGACCAGCCGCTCCTCGTGCTCCGCCATCACCTTCGCGTCCCCGGCCCGCTCGTGATCGAACCCGAGCAGGTGGAGGAGGCCGTGCGCGAGGTAACGGTCCAGCTCCACGCCGACGGGCCGGCCGTCCTCGTCAGCCCTCCGCGCGGCGGTGTCCAAGGAGATTACCACGTCACCCAGCAGCGGCCCATGTCCGGGGGGCTCCGACTGGGGGAAGGACAGGACGTCGGTGGCCTGGTCCTTTCCCCGCCACTCCCGGTTGAGGGTCCGGATCCGCCGGTCGGTCACGAGCAGCACCGAGAGCTCCGCCTCCCCGCGGCCGAGGGCGTCGAGGTAGGCCTCGGCCCGGGTCCGCAGGCGCCGGAGCGCCGCCGCGCCCCTCCGGTGCTCCGAGCGCGCACGGACGGTCACGGCTCGCCGACCAGCTTCACCGGGGAGGGCCGCTCCCCGCCCTCTCGCGGGGGCTCGGCGCGCTGCGCAGGCTGGAGCGCCAGGAGGGAGCGGGCCAGGGCGTCCCCGATGAGGCCGAGGTCCCGCAGGGTGAGATCGCACGCGTCGAGCTGGCCCTCCTCGAAGGCCTCCTGGATCCGCCGCCGCACGAGGGCGTGCAGGCCCGGCTCGTCGGCGCGCTCGAGCTCCCGCGCCGAGGCCTCGCAGACGTCCGCGAGCAGCACCAGCGCCGCCTCGCGGGTCTGGGGCCGCGGCCCGGGGTAACGGAACAGCGGCTCGTCCGGCGCGACGCGGGTGGCGCCCTCCCCGGCCCGCGCGCGCGCCCAGAAGTACGCGACGAGCCGGGTGCCGTGGTGCTGGGCGATGGCGTCGGCCACCGGGCGGGGCAGCCGCCACTGCCGGGCGAGCTCGAGGCCGTCGGTCACGTGCCGCTTCACGATGAGCGCGCTCATCGACGGCGCGAGCCCGTCGTGCTTGTTCTCGCCGCGGAGGTTCTCGGCGAAGTAGGCCGGGTTCCGGATCTTGCCGATGTCGTGGTAGTAGGCGCAGACCTTCGCGAGCAGCGGGTTCGCGCCCACCGCGCTCGCCGCCGCCTCCACGAGCGTGCCCATCCGGATGGAGTGGTGGTACGTGCCGGGCGCCTGGAGGATGAGCTCCTTCAGCGCGGGGTGGTTCAGGCTCGCGAGCTCGAGGAGCTTGCCGTCGGTGACGTAGCCGAACGCCCGCTCCACGAGCGGCAGCGCCGCGAGCACCGCCACCGGGAGGAGGAGCGCCCCGCCCGCGAGCGCGGTGATGCCGGCGACCGCCACCTCCTGCAGCGCGCGCCCGTCGGCGGCGGCGGTGGCGACCGCGATCGCGGCGCCGACGAGCCCCACCGTGGCCGCGGCGCGGAACGGGCTCGCCCGGTCCTGCGCGCCGGGGAACGCCCCGGCGGCGACGACCGAGGTCGTGGTCGCGAAGACGGCGAAGGAGGCCGAGGCGTTCGCGACGAGCCCGGTCGCGAGCCCGGCGGCGATGCCGAAGAGGAGCGCGATTCTCGGAGGAGAGCACCTGCCCGGCGATCATGGCGCCCGCGGCGACCGGCACGAGGTAGTGGAGGGAGGGCGACGGGAACGCCGGGAACTTCGCCTCGAGCGCGTCCATCGCGGCGAAGCCGGCGGCGCCGAGGGCGAGCGTCACCGAGAGGAGGCCGCCGAGCAGGACCGCGTCCCGCCGGGCCGGGCGGAAGCGCGGGAGGTTCCGCCGCGCAAACGCCCAGAGCACGGCGCACATGGCGGCGACGAGGACGCCGGCGCCGACCCGCACGCCGAGGAGCCCCTCCCCGCGGCGCTCGGCGCGCATCCCCTGGATGAGCACGAGGTGGCGCCGCTCGATGCGCTCGCCGTCGCCCACGATCTTCTCGCCGCGCTTCACCGCCACGAAGACCGGCTTCACCGCCGCGGCGGCCTCGGCCCGCCGCCGGTCGGTCTCGGCCTGGTTGTTGACGAGCGTCGGGCGGACCATGGCGGCCGCGATGCGCGCGAGCGCGGCGCGGGCGCGGGGCGGCTCGGACGCGAGGAACGCCGGCGCCTGCCGCGCGATCTCCTCGCGCGCGCGCTCCACGCTCCGCACCGCCCCGAGGTCGAGCAGCGTCCGCTCGCCCTGGACGGCGCCGTCCCGCACCACCCTCACCACGAGGCCGCGATCGCGCTCCGGCGGCAACAGCTGCGGGTCCTGCACCACGAGCCCGTCGAGGCCCGCGTGGGCGAGCGCGGCGAGGGCGAGCTCGGGGGCCTCCGCGAAGCGGACCGACGCGAGCGCGGCGAGATCCTCGTCGGAGGGGATGACCTGCAGGCGCGAGACGAACCCGTCGCGCCCCGCGGCCCACGCCCGCTGGAGCTCCTGCGCCTCCCGCCCCGGCGCCGCCCGCTGCCGCGCCTCGGCCTCGAGCTCCCGCATGCGCTCGAAGGCGGCGCGGATGCGGGCCGCCGCCTCGTCGGAGGCGCCGCCGTCGAGATCCCACACCGGCGGCTGCGCCGCGGCCGCCTCGCTGCGGCGGCGGGCGGTGGCGTCGCCGTCGGCGAGGTCGTAGTCGCGGTCGGCGGTGATGGTGAAGGGCGCGGGCTTCCCGAGCGCCTCCGCGCCGGGGAAGCGGCTCGGATCGGCGGGCGCGAGCACGAGCGCGGCGGTCAGCCCGACCGCGGCGAGCACCAGCAGGCGCACCCCGCGCCCCATCCAGTCCACTCGGGGCGTGGCCAGGTCCGGCCTCGGGGGCGCGGGCGGCGGGGTGGGGGGCGGCACCGGGCGCAGAGTCGCACCCGCCGCCCGCCCCTCGCAACCTCTAACGCGGGTCGCCCGGCGGGGTATCGGCCGCAACCGCCGGCGCGGCCGGCGCCTGCTCGCGCCGCCGATCCTCGACCCGGGCCTTCCGCTCCGCGTCGTACTGGTCGTAGGCGCGGACGACCTCCTGCACGAGCGGGTGGCGCACCACGTCGACCTCGCTGAAGTGGCAGAACGAGACGCCCTCGACGCTCTTCAGGATCTTCTGGACCTCCACCAGGCCCGAGGAGCGGCTGGTCGGCAGGTCGACCTGCGTGACGTCGCCGGTGACCACCGCCTTCGAGCCGTAGCCGAGGCGCGTGAGGAACATCTTCATCTGCTCCTCGGTGGTGTTCTGCGCCTCGTCGAGGATGATGAAGGCGTCGTTGAGCGTGCGCCCGCGCATGAAGGCGAGCGGCGCGACCTCGACCGTGCCGCGCTCGATGAAGGCGTTGGCCTTCTCCTCGTCCACCATGTCGAAGAGCGCGTCGTGCAGCGGGCGCAGGTACGGGTTCACCTTCTCCGCGATGTCGCCGGGGAGGAAGCCGAGCTTCTCGCCCGCCTCGACCGCCGGGCGGGTGAGCACGATCCGCTTCACCTTGCGCTCCACCAGGAACGCGACGGCCATCGCCATCGCGAGGTACGTCTTGCCGGTGCCCGCGGGGCCGATGCCGAAGACGATGTCCTGGTCGCGGATCGCCTCGATGTAGCGCTTCTGCGCGAGCCCCTTCGGCGTGATGATCCGGTGGCGCGACGAGACGAAGACGGTGTCGCCGAAGACCTCCTTGAGCGGCACGCCCTGCCCGGCGAGCTTCGTCGCCTGGTCCACGTCCTCGAGGTAGAGCGGGTAGCCCGCGACGACGAGGTCGTACAGCTCGCGCAGGAGCCCCTCCGCGAGCTTCACGCGCGCCTCCTCGGCCGCCGCCACGACGAGCTGCCCGCCGCGCAGCCCGAGCTGCACGCCGAGCCGCTTCTCGATGAGCTTCAAGTGCTCCGAGTGCGCGCCGCACAGCGCGCGGACCTTGTCGTTGTCGGGGAACTCGAGGCGGGTGGACTTCAGGGGTTCCGCTGCGCTCTGAGCCAAGTGGGGTCGGCCTCCGGTCCTACGATAACCGGACCCGGGGCCGGAGGCACCCTTCGACAGGCTCAGGGCAGGCCCTTCGACAGGCTCGGGGCAGGCCCTTCGACGGACGCGGGGAGCGGCGCTACTCGACCGGCGCCAGCAGGACGTAGGAGCCCTGGGGGGTGCGCCGGTAGAAGTAAGGCGTCGACCAGGGGTGCCGGAGGTCGACCTCGTCCACGATCCCGGCCTCCACGAGCTCGTTCAGGCCGGCCGGGTACCCGCCCCGCTCGAGCCGGAAGACGTCGAGCGCCGACCGGAGCCGGGCGACCTGGTACCGCGACAGGTACCGCTGGCCCGCGTTGTCGGCGAGCGCGGTCTCGCCCTGGGCCGCGAGCGCGCGCTGGTCGAACCAGTACACGAGCCCGGCGAGCGCGCACGCGAGCGCGATGGTGGCGAGCACCCGGGTGGCGAGCGCCGAGACCTGCGCGGCGTCGACGTGCCCGGACCGCCCCGCCGGGCCGATGGCCTTCAGGTACCCGAGGTTGACGAGGTTGAGGAGCGCCTTGCACGTCTCGAACTCGCCGAGGCGCGAGAGGTCGACGACCTTCTCGACGGTCCGCCCGGGCAGCGCGAGCTCGTAGACCTTCCGCTCGTTCGCGCCGAGCGTGGCGAACTCGCCCTTCTTCTCGGCGGGCGCCTCGCCGAGATCGTCGAACGCGGCGTCGACGTCGTCCCTCGGGATGGGGCGCGAGCTCGTCTTCTCGCCGGGGTCGAGGTGCTTCAGCCGCTCGAAGGTCATCCCCCGCGAGCTGATGCGCTTGCGGATCAGCGGCCACTCGTCGACCTGCCGGAACCCCTCCATGAGGACCGACTCGGCGCGCAGCGGCGTCACCGTGTACGGGTCCCAGTCGACGTCCTGCGCGTCGAAGGAGTAGTCGCCGCTCTTCCAGGCGAAGAGCCGGTAGACGGTCTCGGTGGTCTGGAGCGCCGTCGTCTCCTTCAGCTCCTCCATCGAGATGTAGCCGAGCTCCATCAGCACGTCGCCGAGGCGGCGCAGGCTGCGCTTCTGGAGGTCGAGCGCGTGCTCGAGCTCCTCGTTGGTGATGATCTCGGCGCGGACGAGCATGTTGCCGAGGCGGTCGCGCGCCTGCCGGCGGGCGGACTCGGCCCCGACGAGGTTGCCGTCGGCGATGGTGATGTGGATCTCGTCCTCGCGCGAGGCGAGGTGGAGGATGCCGCTCTTCGCCTGCTGGCCGATGAGCTGGAGGATCTCGGCGATCCCGAAGTCCCTGAGCGTGCCCCGGAGCGCCATGGCCTACTCGGTCCTCCGGAAGGCGTCCCGCACCGCGACGAGCCAGAAGCCGAGCCCGAGCGGCAGCGCCACGAGGAGCTTCCCGCCGAGGACGTACGGGGTGGGCAGCGGCGGCGGCAGGAGCCCCCGCCACAGCCCCACCACCACCGCGAGGAAGAGCATCCCGAGCACGAGCACCGTGCCGAGGAACGGCCGGCCGCTCCAGAGCTGCCCCACCCCGCCGCCGGCGATGGCGAGCGCCCGGGTCGACAGCCGCGACCACCGCTCGTGCCGGCGGACCTCCGACTCCTTGCGGAGGCGGTCGCGCGCGTCGACCACGCCCTTGCGCGTGAAGACGTTGATGCAGGCGCCGCACATCCCGGCGGCGTTGCGATCGCAGCGGCGGCAGCTCGCCCCGCCGCAGCGCTCGCACGCCCGGGAGGGCATGAGCCGGCGGGCCGCCAGGGCGGACGCGCCGAGCAGCGCCGCGAGCAGCGCGCTCGCGCCGGTGAGCCACGCGCCCGGGAGGGTGCCGGCGAGGCGGGCGCGGAGCCAGTTCCGCACGAGCTCGGGATTGGCCTCGTCGCGCGCCATCGTCACGAGGCGCTCGCGCGACACCGGGACGTCGACCACGTAGCGGTTCGCCGAGAAGTCGTCGTCCGAGCCGTACCGGCGCAGGAAGTCGGCGCCCTCGCTCTCGGCCCGCTCCCGCGCCGCGGCGCTCTTCTCCATGTCGGAGGTGCGCAGGTAGAGCTTCGAGAGGTTGTAGTGCGCGGCGGCGAGCACCACGAGGTCGCCGCCCGCCCGGTCGGTGGCGGAGAGGTACGCCGCCTTCGCGCCCTCGACGTCCCCCCGCAGGAGGAGCACGTTGCCGGTGTTGACGCTCACGTCGGCGGCGCGGGGGTCGGCCTCGGCCGCGCGCTGGTAGAGCCTGAGCGCCTCGTCGAGCTCGCCCCGCCGCTTGTGGTACCGGCCCAGCGCCGCGTGGACCATCGCCGGCGCGGGCGCGTCGTTCGCGCGCGCGGCGAGCGCGGCGGCCTCCTCGGCCGACGGAGACCCGCGCTCGAACGCGTCGATCTGCTCGGCGAGCGTCCCGGTCCACCAGGTCTGCCGGGCGACCACGCCCGCCGCCCACGGCATGGCGGCGATGGCCGCCACCGCCGCGAGGGTCACAAGCCGCTCCCGCGCGGACTGGTACATGAACGACGCGAGGGCCCAGACCGCGACCACGAGGAACGGGCCGGCGCCGAGCACGGCCGGCGCGGCGAGCAGGATGAGGGCCAGGAACGCGGCCTGGACGCCGGCGGCGCCGACGAGCGGCAGGTGCTGCAGGTCGTGCAGGAGTCGGCGCAGGTGGCGCGCGAGGAGGACGGTCACGACCGCGAGCGCGGCGAGGAAGACCGCGACGAGCCCGGCGCCGACGACGTCGGCGACGAAGGCGCGCGCGGTGTGCGGGTCCCGCGCGCCCGCGCCGAGGGCGCCGCCGAGCGCGGCGAACACCTGGCCGGGGTCGCCGGGCGCGTGGGCGAGCCGCGCGCGCGCGAGCGCGAGGTGGGCGTCGGCCTGGTCCGGCGCGAGCTCGACGGCGAGCTCCGCGTGCGCGAGCGCGCGGGCGGAGCCGTTCTGCTGGAGGGCCCGGCGCGACTCCCGCACCTCCGCGGCGGACATCGCGTCGAGGTCGTCGATGCCGAGCGCGCGCTTCACCGCGAGGAGCTCCTGCGCGGCCTGCTCCGCCTTCACCGGGTCGCCCTCGCGCACCGCGACGCGCCGGGCGGTCCAGTGGGCGAGGAGCGTGTCCTGGGTGACCTTCACCGGCATGATCTCGCGCACGAGCTCGGCGGTCGGCGCGGGGGGCGGGGGCGGCGGCGGCGGGACGACCGCGTCGCCCGGCGCCGGGGAGGCGGCGGGGGCGGCCTGGCCGGTCGTGGGCGGGGCCGTGCCGGGCGCGGGGGCCGGGGCGGCCTGCCCCGGGCGCGACGGCGGCCGGGCCGGCTCCTGCTGCGGCTCCTCGGTCGTCTCCTCGCTCTCCTCGACGAGCTTCGGCGCGGCGACCTGCGCGCGCGCGGGCGCCGCGAGGATGCCCCCGAGGAGGAGTGCCCCGACGAGGTGGGGCCAGAGCGTGGTGACGCGGGTGCGCACGCGCGTCGGGATGCTAACACGGCGTCGTCCGGGGTAATAAGACGCGCATGAAGAGCGCCACCGCCGCCCTCGAGCGGCTCCTCGGCATCATGGAGCGCCTGCGCGCCCCGGACGGCTGTCCCTGGGACCGCGAGCAGACCCTCCACACCCTCCGCCCCTACGTGCTCGAGGAGACCTACGAGGTCCTCGAGGCGATCGACGGCGGCGACGTCCGGGAGCACTGCGAGGAGCTCGGCGACCTCCTCCTGCAGATCGTCTTCCAGGCGCAGCTCCGCAAGGAGGAGGGCCGGTTCGACTTCGCCGACGTGGCGGAGGCGATCTCGAACAAGCTCGTCTCCCGCCACCCCCACGTGTTCGGCGACTCGCAGGTGAAGGACGCCGAGGGCGTGCTCAGGCAGTGGGCCCAGCTGAAGCGGGCCGAGAAGAAGGCCAGGGGCGGCGGCAAGAGCGTGCTCGAGGGCGTTCCCCGGGAGATGCCGGCCCTCGCCCGGGCCGACCGCCTGACCGAGAAGGCGAGCCGGATCGGCTTCGATTGGCCCGACGCGTCGGGCGCCCGGGCCAAGGTGGCGGAGGAGCTCGCCGAGCTGGACGAGGCGGTGGCGGGCGGCAACTCGAAGGAGATCGAGCACGAGCTCGGCGACCTCCTCTTCGCGACCGCGAACCTTGCGCGCAAGCATGGCATCGCGCCGGAGGAGGCGTTGCGCGCCGCAGTGGGCCGGTTCATCTCGCGCTTCGAGCACGTCGAGCGCGAGCTGGAACGCCGCGGCGTGCCCCACGGTGAGGCAACCCTCGCGGAGATGGACGCGCTCTGGGACGAGGCCAAGGCGCGCGAAGTTTGAGGAAAAATCCGACGCGGGCCGGCCGGCGGACGGCTCTCCACACGCCATGTGGGAAGTACGTGGATAAGTCTGGCTGGAACCCGGACCGCCCTCGGGATTTCACCGAGCCGACACCGGTCCCGCAGGGCCCCGAGCCTCGTAATGCCCAGTTTTTTCCATGGCTTGAGGCGTTGTAGGCCCCGCGGAGGGCGTGCGGAAGGGCGGGTCCGGGGGGTCGGAAGGAGGGGGTTCTGCGTGGAGTGGATAACTACGTCCTTCCTTGGAGTGTCCTCCGGGTTTCGGCCCGCGCATTGCTGTGGCCGCGCCGCGGACCCGAGGTAGATCCGCTGCGGCAAGGCGTCGCACATTGCTCTCCCGGACGTCCGACCTCCCCCGCCCCGCGCGGGCCCCCGGCGCTTGACGTCCCCCGCATTCACAGGTAATTAGCGCGCCCTCAACAGCTTTCGTGCAGGCGCGCGCGGCAGGCCGCGCGCGAGGAGAGTGATCCCTTGGCGAACATGGTCTCGGCGGAGAAGCGGAACCGGCAGGCGCAGAAGCGTCGCGCGCGCAACGTCCAGGTCCGCACGCGCGTGAAGAGCGCCGTGAAGAAGGTCCGCGATCTCGCCGCGAAGGGCGACTCGGCCGCGGCCAAGGCTGCCCTCCCCGCCGCCGTCGCCGAGCTCTCGAAGGCCTCCTCGAAGGGCGTGCTGCACAAGAACGCCGCGGCCCGCCGCATCGGCCGGCTGGCGAAGGCCGTCGCCGCGCTGAAGTAGTCCCTCGTCTCCGGGCCGCTTCGCGGCCCTGCACCCGGGACTTCGGGCCCGCCTTCGCGGGCCCTTCGCGCTCATCTCTCCAGCGCCGCCAGGATCTCGCCCGCCAGCTCGTCCGCGAGCCGGCGCAGGGCGAGCGTCCGCCTGCCCTCCGCCTCCACCGGATCGCTGCCCGAGACGTAGTCGGCCTCGCGGCGGAAGGTCTGCTCCGCGAGCACCTCGGCGCCGCGCGTGAGCCTCACGCGCGCCTCGACCGCGATCCGCCACGAGAAGGCGTCGGTGGACGAGGGCACCGGCGCCCCGGATCGAAGCTCTCCGGTGAGCCGGGCGTCGCCCGGGCCGGCCGCGCCGCGGCGCGCGAACCCGGTCCGGAGCGCCCCGGTCAGCGCCGCCCCGAGCCCGGGCTCGGTCGACCGGTTCTCGAGCTCGGCCACCTCGACCCGCTCGACCCCGCCCCGCCCCACCCAGCGCGTGGAGAGGGCGTAGCCGCAGCCCGCGGCCGCGAGCGCGGCGGCGCAGAGGGCCGCGGCGAGGCGGGGCGCGTCGGTCACGCCCCTACCCCACCACGAAGTTGATGAGCCGCTTCGGCACGAAGACGACCTTCCGGACGGTCTTCCCGGCGAGGTGCGGCTTCACCCGCTCGTCGGCCTCGGCGAGCGCGCGGACGTCGGCCTCGGGCGCGGCGGCGCCGGCCTGCACCTCGCCGCGCAGCTTGCCGTTCACCTGCACCGCGATGGTGACGGTGTCGGCGACCACGAGCGCCGGGTCGAACGCCGGCCACGGCTCCTCGGCGAGCAGCCGATCGCGGGCCGCCGGGCCCAGGAGCTCGTGCCAGAGCTCCTCGGCGACGTGCGGCGCGAACGGGTTGAGCATCGTCGCGAGCAGCACGAGCGCCTCCCGCACCGCGGCGCGGTCGGGGTCGGACTTCGGCTCGAGCGCGTAGAGCTCGTTCACGAGCTCCATGAGCGCCGCGATGCCGGTGTTGAACTTGAGCTCGCCGGCGGAGCCGGTGCCGAACGCCTCGGTGCAGCGCTTGAGCGTCCGGTGCGTCTTGCGGCGCAGCTCCAGGAACGGCCCCGCCGCCTGGGCGAGCGCGGCCTCCGGCGCGCCGAAGCAGTCCTGTCGGGCGTGGAAGTGGCGCCACACGCGGGCGAGGAACCGGAACAGGCCGTCGACCTGCTCGTCGGACCAGTCGATGTCCTTCTCGGGCGGCGCCGCGAAGAGCATGAACATGCGGACCGTGTCGGCCCCGAAGCGCTTCACGATCGGGCCCGGCGCGACCACGTTGCCCCAGCGCTTCGACATCTTGCGGCCGTCGGGGCCGTTCACGATGCCCTGGGTCACGAGCCGCTTCACCGGCTCGTCCTCGAACACGAGGCCGAGCTTCTTCATGACGCGGTGCCAGAACCGGAAGTAGAGCAGGTGCATCACCGCGTGCTCGGGGCCGCCGACGTAGACGTCGACGGGGAGCCAGCGGCGGGCGGCCTCGGGGTCGAAGGGCCGGGTCGCGTCCTTCGGCGAGAGGTAGCGGGCGTAGTACCAGGACGAGTCGACGAACGTGTCCATCGTCTCGACCTCCCGGCGGGCGGGCTTGCCGCACCTCGGGCAGGTCGTGTTCACGAACGCCGGGACCTTCGCGAGCGGCGGCTCGCCGGTGCCGGTGATGATGGCCTCCTTCGGCAGCACCACGGGCAGCTGGTCGTCCGGCACGCCGACCGCACCGTGCTCCGGGCAGTAGACGACCGGGATGGGCGTGCCCCAGTAGCGCTGGCGGGAGAAGCCCCAGTCGCGCAGGTGCCAGCGGACGGTCGGCCCGCCGAAGCCCTTCGCGCGGGCGTGCTCGGAGAGGTCGCGGCGGGCCTCCTCGGAGGCCACGCCGTTGAACAGGCCCGAGCCGTCGAGGACGCCGTCCTCGGTGAAGGCCTTCTCGAGCGCGTCGCCGGGCGGGAGCCGGTCGCCCTTCGGAGGCTGGATCACCGTCCGGATGGGGAGCTGGTACTTCTTCGCGAACTCGAAGTCGCGCTGGTCGTGCGCCGGCACGCTCATGACGGCGCCGGTGCCGTAGCCGGCGAGCACGAAGTTCGCGATCCAGACCGGGACGCGCTCGCCGGTGAACGGGTTGAGCGCCATGGCGCCGGTGAAGACGCCCTCCTTCGGCGCCCCCTCGCCCGTGCGCGCCTCGGCGTCAGTGTCCTTCATCTTCTTCACGAAGGCGCGCACCTCGGCGAGGCGCTCGGGCTTCGTGATCTGCTCGGTGAGCGGGTGCTCGGGGGCGAGCACGACGTAGGTGCAGCCGAAGATGGTGTCGACGCGGGTGGTGAAGACCTTGATGGCCGGCCCGCCGTGGACCGCGAAGTCCACCTCCGCGCCGACGCTCTTGCCGATCCAGTTCCGCTGCATCGTGGTGATGCGCTCGGGCCACTCGGTGAGCGTGTCGAGCCCGTCGAGCAGGTCCTGGGCGAAGTCGGTGATCCGGAACGCCCACTCCGGGATGACCTTCTCGAGGACCTGCGAGCCGCAGCGCTCGCACTTCTCGTCGACGACCTGCTCGTTCGCGATGACGGTGTTGCAGCCGGTGCACCAGTTCGCCCTGCCCTCGCGGCGGTACACGATGCCGTGCTCGAGCATCCGCAGGAAGAACCACTGGTTCCAGCGGTAGTACGAGGGATCGGCGGTGACGAGCTCCCGCTCCCAGTCGAACGAGAACCCCAGCGTCTTCATCTCGGCCCGGAAGCCGACGATGTTCTCGGCGGTGCGCTCGGCGGGGTGGCGACCGTCCTTGATGGCGGCGTTCTCGGCCGGCAGGCCCAGGGCGTCGAAGCCGATCGGGTGGAGCACGTCGTGGCCCCGCATCCGGAGCTGGCGCGCGATGGCGTCACCGATCGTGTACACGCGGGCGTGGCCCATGTGCATGGCGCCCGACGGGTACGGGAACATCTCGAGGACGTACTTCTCCTCGGCGCCCGGGCGGCGGCCCGCGGCGAAGACCTTCGCATCCTCCCAGCGCTTCTGCCAGCGGGGCTCGATCGACTGCGGCTCGTAGCGTTCGTTCATCGACATGAGGGGCGGGAGTTTAACGGAGGCCCCGGGGCGGCGTCTCCATTTGGTCCCGCCGCCCGGCCTCCCCCGGAGCGGCGGTGTGCGGCGCCAAACCGCAGCACGGCAACATACCGGAACCACGAGGCTTTGTTCGCCACGGGGCGAACGGGGCTCCGGAGGGCGAACCGGAATCCCGCCGCCCCGCTCTCTCCTCACGGCGTCCACCTCAACCCGGAGTTCCACACCATGCGCAGCGTGAAGAAGTACGCCGTCGCCCTCGCCCTCGTCCTCGCCGCCGGCCCCGCCGCGGCCACGAACGGCATGCGGATGATCGGCTTCGGTCCCACCCAGAACGCGATGGGCGGCGCCTCGGTCGGCGCCCCCCTCGACGCCGTCACCGTCGTCACGAACCCCGCCGGCCTCACCGAGACCGGCCTCAGGCTCGACGTGGGGGTCACCTACTTCGATCCGACCGTGAAGTACTCGGCGAGCGGCGGGGCGAGCGGCCAGGAGCAGGAGTCCACCCGCCCCGCCTCGTACATCCCGACGATCGCCTTCTCGATGCCCCTCGGCGACGGGCTCGCCTTCGGCGTCGGCGTCGTGGGCGCCGCCGGCATGGGCGTCGAGTACCCCGCCGATCTCTACGGCTCGACGACCAAGACCTCGTACATGCAGCTCCGGGTCGCCCCGGGCGTCGCGATGAAGCTGCCCGCGGGGCTCTCGGCGGGCCTCACCCTCAACGCGGGCTACGCGATGATGGAGTACGCGGTCGCGGGCGCGTCGGGCATGCAGCCCCGCGACCAGGCGGGCGCCCTGGGCATCGGCGCGACGATCGGCCTGCAGTGGTCGCCGCTCCCGATCGTCACGATCGGCGCCGCCTACGAGACGAAGTCGAACTTCAAGGACTTCGAGTTCGACATCCCCGCGCACACGCTCCAGACGCAGCAGGGCGCGTTCCAGGTCCCGGGCGGCAAGGAGAAGCTGGCCTTCGACCAGCCGGCGGTCGCCACGATCGGCGCGATGGTGAGGCCGCTCCCCGGCTTCACGGTCGCCGCCGACCTCGAGTACATCTTCTGGAGCCAGACGAACGGCAAGGGCCAGCCGAAGTTCTCCACCGACCCGAACCTGACGGGCGGGATGCCGTTCGACCTGAGCTGGGACGACCAGCTGGTCCTCAAGGTCGGCGCCGAGCTGCCGGTGTTCCCGCTCGTGAAGCTCCGGGTCGGCTACAACCACGGCAAGATGCCGCTCGACGCGTCCCGCGCGTTCGAGAACATCGCCTTCCCGGCGATCGCCGAGAACCACTACACGGCGGGCCTGCAGGTGAAGGTCGGCCCCGTGGCCGTGAACGCCGCGGCGGTCTACTCGCCCGAGGCGAAGCTCGCGGGCGCCCAGGCGCTCCAGGGCATCTCCGCGTACGAGACGAAGATGAGCCAGAATCTCCGTGGACCTCGGCGCTTCGATGTCCTTCTGAGTGAGCGAAGGCGGATGACGGCGGGCCGGGCTATCATGCCGGTCCGCCGTCTTCCTTTCCGGACGCTCCATGAAACGCGCCGTCTCCGTCCTCCTCGGCGTCCTCACCCTCGCGCTCGGCGCGGGGCGCTTCCTCACGACCTACCGCCCCGCCGCGGCGCCACCGCCTCCGGCCACCCTCCCCGCCCCGCGCACGCCCCCGGTCGCTTCGCCGCCGCGCGGGGAGGCCCCGCCGCGCGCGGCGCCGGCCCTGCTGGTCCGCGACGTGGAGGTCCGCGACCTCGACGGGCGGGTGGCCTGGCGCGGCGACGTGGACCTCACGCCGGTGCTCGCCCGCATCGAGCGCGGGGAGCGCGACCCGCACCGCGACGACGGCACCGTCTTCCAGAACCGCGAGGGCCGGCTGCCGGCGAGGCCGCGCGGCTACTGGCACGAGTACGTCGTGCGCACGCCCGGGCTGCGCCAGGTCGGCCCGCAGCGGCTCGTGCTCGGCGACGCCGGCGAGGCCTACTACACCTCCGACCACTACCGCTCGTTCCGGCGGGTGCGCTGATGAAGGCCGACCTCGAGAAGCTGGCGGCGCGGATCACCGGCGCGGGCGGCGACGCCGCCGTCCGCGCGTCCGCCCCGGAGGCGGCGCTCGCGGCGCGCCTCGAGGCCGATCGCTGGGAGGCGGTGCGCGTCGACCGGGCGCCGGTGTTCGACCGGGCCACCCTCCTGCACGCGCTCTACCAGGCCTGCCGGTTCCCGGCCTGGTTCGGCTTCAACTGGGACGCGCTCGTCGACGTGCTCGCGGAGCCACCCGCCGCGCCCGCGCGCGGCCGGGCGCTCCTGTTCGCGGGGCTCGACCTCCTCGAGGAGCGGGAGCCGGAGACGGCCCGCACGTTCCTCGAGGTGGTCGCCGACGCCCGGGCGCGCGGTGCCGCGGTGCGGGTGGTGCGGCTCGGGCGCTGACGTCCGCGCGGGGTTCGCCCCGCGCCCGCGGCCCTACATCGCGCCTTACTGCGCGACCCTACTTCGCGACCTTGTCGGCCGCCGCGTCGACGCCCTTCTCGACGCCCTTGTGCCCGGCGTCCTTCGCGGCGCCCGCGGCGGCGGCCGGGGCCTTCGTGGCGGCCTTGTCGACGGCGGCGTTGCCGGCCTTCTTGGCCTTGCCCTTCGCCTTCTCCTTCGTGGTGGCGGCCTTGGCGGTCGCCTCCTTCGCGGCGTCCGCGGCGGGGGCCGCCGGCTCGGCGGCGAAGGCGAGGGACGACAGCGCGAGGACGGCGAGTGCAGCGAGCGTGCGCAGGTTCACGGCGAGCTCCTCCGGGTGGGTGGATGACTTCGGTGTTCGTGCTGCTTCGCCGAGGCGTCGGCGGGCGGGTGAAATCGGGAGCAGACCACCTCGGGCCGCTCCTGCCAACCGGGTTTCGTGGCAACCTCGGCTCCACCGCATGCGCGCCCGCCTGAAGACCCTCGAGGCCGAGGGCATCGACGACCTCGCCGGCTGGAGCCCGCCGGACCCCGAGCGCTTCGGCCTGCCCCTCGTGCTGCAGGTCGGCGTGCTCGGACAGCGCGGCCGGGAGCGGTTCCGGCTGCTCGCCGCGACGCCGGCGTGGCTGAAGGAGCGCGACCACCGGCGCGGCGCGGTGCTGGGCCGGGGGCTCCTGGTCGTCTTCGGCTGGGACCTCCCGAAGATCAAGGCGCTCCTCGCGCGCGAGGTCGAGCGCTGCACCGGCCCCGACTGGCCCAGCCTCGCGCGGCAGGTGAACCGGTTCGCCGTCTGGGAAGGCGAGGGCGACGACGACGCGGGCGGCGTGCGAGGGCTGCGGTGAGCGTCACCCCGCGGCTCCGCCGCTTCGATCCCCGCGACGCCCCGGCCGTCGCGTCGCTCTTCGAGGCCTCCCGGGCCGCCGCGATGCCGTGGCTCGTGGCCGTGCACGGCCACGACGAGACCGTCGCCTTCTTCGCGCACGTGGTCCCGGTCCGCCGCGAGGTCTGGCTCGCCGAGGACGCCGCCGGCGCCCTGCTCGGCTTCATCGCGTTCGGCGGGGGCGAGGTCGAACACCTGTACGTCGCGCCTGCCGCGCGCGGCGCCGGCGTCGGCTCGGCGCTCCTCGCCCTCGCGACCGCCCGCGGCGAGCCGCTCGAGCTCTGGACCTTCGAGCGCAACGCGACCGCGCGGGCGTTCTATGCCGCGCGGGGCTTCCGCGAGGTGGAGCGGACCGACGGGAGCGGCAACGAGGAGCGGGAGCCGGACGTGCGGATGCGGTGGGAGCCGTGACCGCCGCTCGCGAGCGGGCCCGCCTCGAGGACGCGGCCTGCTCGGTCACCTCGGGCGCGATACCTCCCAGGGGTCTGGTTCAGCCGGCTGAACCGGCCAATTTGTTCTTTCAACCACCCGCCGTTCCTGGGAATGCCAGGTTGTCATCGATCGACCCGCTGAACGCCGACGAGCGCCGCCTCCACTCACCGTGACGAGGGACGCCGGGGGCGCAGCGCCCTCACTCCCGCCGCGCCAGCACGTACCCGCGCATCGACGGGTGCTCGAGCGGCGCGTACGGGTAGCGCTCGAGCTTCGCCTCCACGGCGAACCCGGTGTCGCGGAGCCCGCCGGCGAAGGCGTCCCAGGTGTGGAAGTGGAACTCGAGCTTCACGGCCTTGTCGAACCACTGGGTGAGCTCGAGCTTCTCGTCGCCGACGTGGAAGGCGAGCAGCGCCGGCGACCCCGGCCGCAGCACCCGGTGGAGCTCGGTGAAGGCGCCGTGCAGCTGGTGCGCGGGGATGTGCACGTGCGCGTAGAAGGCGGTCGCCCCCGCGAGCGCGCCGTCGGCGACGTCGAGCGCGAGGAAGTTGCCGACCCGGAACTGCACGGGGACGCCGCCGGAGAGCCGGCGCGCCTCCTCGACCATCGCGGGCGAGAGGTCGACGCCCACCGCCTCGACGCCGAGGCCGTGGAGGTGGCGCACCACCTGGCCCGGGCCGGCGCCGACGTCGGCGACGACGCCCTTGCCGCGCACGCGCTCCGCGAAGACCTGGAGCATGGCGCGGTCGAGGGGCTTGAGATCCAGCTCGTCGCGGAACCGCTCGGCGTAGCCGGGGGCGACGGCGTCGTAGGCGCGGCGGATGGCCTCGAGGGGGATGCTCACGGCGCGGCGCCCGTGGGCGGCAGGAGCGCCCGCACCGTCTCGATGACCTGCTGCGCCTGCACCGGCTTCACGAGGTAGGCCGTCGCGCCGAGCCGCATTGCGCGCTGCCGGTCGGCCTCCGCCCCCTCGGTGGTGATGACGACGACGGGGGTGTCCTGGTGGGCGCCCCCGGAGCGCACCATCGAGACGAGCTTCAGCCCGTCGAGGATGGGCATGTTGACGTCGGTGAGGACGAGGTCGAACTTGGCGCCGGCGAGCTTGCGCCAGGCGTCCGCGCCGTCGGTCGCCTCGACCGCGTCGAGCTCGCCCACCCGCCGGAGCGCGTGGAACAGCTGCCTCCGCATGGAGGGGCTGTCGTCGACGATGAGGGCGCGCCAGCGGGCCATCGGTCTCACTCCCCCCGCGCGAAGCGCGCCAGGCGCGCGGCGAGGGCCTCCAGGCCGAGCACCTCGGCCACCGCCCCGGTCTCCACCGCGGCGAGCGGCATCCCGTATACCACGGCGCTGGCCTCCGACTCGGCCAGGGTGAGCCCGCCGGCCGCCCGCACCGCCCGCACGCCCGCCTCGCCGTCGTTGCCCATGCCGGTGAGCACGGCCGCGCAGACGCGAGGGCCGAGGAGCGCCGCCGCCGAGGTGAAGAGGCGGTCGACCGAGGGGCAGTAGCGGCCGCGCTCGCGCTCACCAGGGAGGACCGCCGCGCGCAGCACCCCGCCGGCGTCGCGCGCGAGCTCGAGGTGGCGGCCGCCGGGCGCGACGAGCACCCGCCCGACCGCGACCACGTCGCCGTCCTCTGCCTCCCGCACGCTGAAGGACGAGCGGCGCGACAGCCGGTCGGCGAACGTGGCGGTGAACTTCTCGGGCATGTGCTGCGCGAGGAGCATCGCGAGCGGCACCGCCGCCGGGATGGACTCGAGGAGCGTCTGGACCGCCTGCGGCCCGCCGGTCGAGGCGCCCACCACGACCACCCGGGGCGGTTCCACCGTGGCCGTGGCGCGGTGGCCCTGGCCCGCCGCCGCCCCGCGCCGGCCGGAGGTCCGCGGCGCCGTGAGGAGCCCCAGCGTCTCGCACTTCTCGACGAGCTCGGCGCGGATCTTCCTCGAGCGGGGTGCGCGCCTCGGGCTTCGCCACGAAGTCGAGCGCCCCGAGCTCGAGCGCCTTGAAGACGTCCTGCCGCTGCGCCTGCGCCGAGACCACGATCACCGGCACCGGCCGCTGCGCCATGAGGAGCCGGAGGAACGTGAACCCGTCCATCCGCGGCATCTGCAGGTCGAGCACCACGAGGTCGGGCGCGAGCCGCACCGCCGCGCGGAGCGCCTCCTCGCCGTCGCTCGCGTGGCCGATCACCGAGAGGCCGGGCCGCTCCGCCAGCATCGCCTCGATCGCCGAGCGGCTCGCCTCGGAGTCGTCGACGATGAGGACCTTCACCGGTCCGCGGCGCGAGGCGCGCCTCACGCGCCATCCTCCGGCCCGGCGCCCACCGGCCCGGCCGGGCGGCGGTACACGAGGTCCTCCCGGAGGTGCTCGAGCTCGAAGTCGGCGGTGGAGCCGAGGAGCGACTCGGAGTGGCCGAGGAGCAGCCAGCCCCCGCCGCGCATGCGCTCGTAGAGCCGGCGGAGCGCCCGCTTGCGCGCGTCGGCGTCGAAGTAGATGAGCACGTTGCGGCAGAGGACGACGTCGAGGAGCCCCACGGTGGAGAGCGCCCGGGGGGCGACGAGGTTCTCGCGGACGAAGCGCACCGAGCGGCGCAGCTCCTCCGCGACGATCCACTTCCCACCGCGGAGCTCGAACCACGGGCGGAGCACCTCCGCCTCGGGCGACCGGAAGGCGCTCTCCGGGTAGGCGCCCAGCTTCGCCTGGGCGATGCAGCGGCGGGAGAGGTCGGCGCCGACGATCTCGACGTCCCACCCCGCGAAGAGCCTCGACTCCTTCACGAGCACCGCGATCGTGTAGGGCTCCTCGCCGGTCGAGCAGCCCGCCGAGAGGATCCGCAGCTGGCGCCGCCCCGCGAGCTCGCGCGCCACGCGCGGGAGGATCTCGGTGCGGAACGCCTGGAGCTGGAGGGGCTCCCGGTAGAGGTACGTCTCGTTCGTGGTGAGCAGCTCCACCGCCCCCTCGAGCTCCTCGGCGCGCTCCGGGCTGAAGAGGAGGTGCTGGTGGTAGGCCTCGAAGTCCCGGAGCCCCAGCGCCTGCAGGCGCGGCCCGAGCCGGCGCTCGACGAGGTACATCGCGTCGTCGCGGAACCAGAGCCCGGAGTGGCGGTGCACGAGATCGCGGAGCAGCCGGAAGGACTGCTCGTCGAGGACCGGGGTCGTCGGGTCCGGGCGCCACACGGTCAGCGCTCCAGCGCCTGGGCGGCGTCCGCGAAGGCGCGCGCGACGAGCGGGTCCGGGTCCTCGGCGGCGTGGCGCCGGGCGAGCGGGCCGAGCGCCCGGTCGCCGCGGGCGGCGAGTGCGAGCGCGGCGGCGCGCCGCACGTCCCAGCGGGCGCTGTCCGCCGCCGAGACGATGACCGCCTCGGCGTCCGGTCCGGCGAGCGGCGCGGCGGCCGCGACCGCGACCTTCGCCACCTCGGGATCCGCGTGCGCCGAGGCCCGCACCAGCCGCGCGGCAGTGAGCGCCCCGCGGGCCGCGAGCGCCCGGAGCGCGGCCACCACCACCTGCGCCGGGGCGCCGCCGTCCTCGGCGAGCCGCCCGAGCGAGGCCTCGTGCTCGGCCCCGCCGGCCGCCCCGAGCGCCTCGGCCGCGGCCGCCCGCACCGCGGGCTCCGGGTCGGCGAGCGCCGCGGCGAGCCGCGCCGCGGCCCCGGCTGGCGCCGGCCGCCCGCGCTCGGTCTCGGCGCGGGCCACCTCGAGGAGCGCCTTCGCCGCGGCGGCCCGCACCGCCCACGCCGCGTCGCCGAGCGCCTCGACGAGCGCCGGCATGGCCCGCCCGGCGGCCGGGACGCCCCGGGCGGCGAGCGCCGCGAGCGCGGCGGCGGACGCGGCGCGGCGGGCCGTCTCGCCCGCGCCGAGCCCGCCCGCGAGGGTGGGCAGGTCGTCGCCGTCGCCGAGCGCCCCGAGGGCGCGGTAGAGGGCCGCGGAGGGCCGGGTGACGGCGCGCGCGCGGAGGGCCGCGAGCGTCGCGGCGGCGGCCGGGCCACCGGCCTTGCCGAGCTCGACGAGCGCCGCGGAGGCGACGCCCGCCACGGCGGGCTGCTCGTCGCCGAGGAGGCCCGCGAGCGGCGAGATGACGCGCGCGTCGGCGATCCGGCCGAGCGCCGCCACCGCGTCCGCCTGCACGTAGGACTCGGGATCCGACGCCTCGCGCACCAGGCTCTCGAGCGACGCGGGGCTGCCGAGCCGCGCGAGCGCCGCGAGGCCCGCCACGCGCGCGGCCGGGCCGAGCTCGGGCAGGGCGTCGGCGACCGCGATCCGGAGCTCGGCGTCCTGCGGCAGCGACGCGAGCAGCTCCTCGACGAGCGCCCGGTAGCGCTCGTCCTCCGCGAGCCGCAGCGCCGGCCGGGCGTGCCTCGGCGCCCCCGCCCAGCCGAGCACGGTGAGGGCGCCCATCGCGACCCAGGGCTCCTCGGCGCCGAGCGCCTCGGCGCAGGCGTCGAGCGCCGCGGGCGAGCCGCCCAGGCAGCCGCGGACCGCCGCCGCGAGCGGCGCGAGGGCCGCGAGCCCGCGCCGGGAGCGCTGGCGCCCGACCGCGGCGAGCGCCGCCTCGCGCGCGGAGCGCGACCGCTCGAGCAGGCCGGCCGCGACGTGCGCCGCGGCCGCGGGGTCGTCGCACGCGCCGAGGAGGCGCAGCGCCGGCCGCCGCAGCGCGGGGTCGGAGAGGAGCGTCTTCACCTCGAGGCCGTCCGGCCAGACCCCCAGCGCCGAGAGCCCCTCGACGGCGGCGAGGCGCAGCGAGGTGTCGCCCGAGGCGAGGAGCCCGCGGAGCGCCGCGCCCGCCTCGGGGCCGCCCACCCGCGCGAGCGCCTCCGCCGCCGCGGCCCGGACGTTGAGGTCGGCGTCGGCGAGCGCGCCCGCGAGCGGGCCCGCGGCGCGGCGATCGCCGACGAGCCCGAGCGTGTGCACCGCGGCCTGGCGGAGGTCGGCGTCCGTGGCGCCGAGCGCGCCGAGCAGCGCCGGCACCGCGGGGGCGCCGATGCGGACGAGCGCGGCGGAGGCCGCGTCGCGGGCGCCGATGCCGGCCTCCGAGGAGAGCGCGCCCGCGAGCGGCCCCACCACGGCGTCCGGGTCCGCAGAGGCGAGCCGCTCCACCACCGCGGCGCGGACGCGCCAGCTGTCGTCGGCGAGGCCGGCGAGGAGCGCGGCCAGGCCGCCGGGCGCGGCCGGGTCGAGCGCGGTCACCGCGCGGTAGCGGGCCTCCTCGTCCCCCGCGCGCGCCCGCGCCTCCCCGTCGCCCGTCATGCCCGCCTCGCCGCCTCGGCCTGGGCACGGGCGGCCTCGAGCTCGCCGGGCGTCTCGGGCTCGAGGAGCGCCTTCACGTTGAGGAGCAGCCGGATCCGGCTCGCGGTCGCGGGCCGCCGGCCGGAGGCCGCCTTCCCCTCCCCGCCGCAGACGCCGAGGAAGAAGCGGGGCCCGGGCGTCGCGAACGCGGGCGCCGGACGGATGTCCGAGCGCGGCACCCGCAGCACCTCGGCCACCTGGTCGACGACGAGGACGAGCCGGCGCCCGCCGACCGCCACGACGAGGAACTTCCCGCGCTTCCCCTCCGGGAGCGGGGGCAGCCCGAAGCGCTTGCGGACGTCCACGACCGGGAGGACGTCGCCGCGCAGGCGGACCACGCCCTCGACGAACGCCGGGGCGCGCGGCACCGGGGTCACGGGCAGCGGGTGGAGGATCTCGCGCACGCGCCGGATGTCGACGGCGTAGTCCTCGCGGTCCACACGAAAGGTGAAGAGCTCGACGAGCGCCTCCGCGGCGCGGGCGGCCTCAGCCGGCACGTGGCGCTCCCTCGGGGCGGCGGCGGAGCGCGGCCGAGCGCCGCAGCAGCGCGCCGAGATCGAGCACGGTGAAGAGGCGGTCCGCCTCGCGCCCGATGCCGGCGAGGAACTCCTGGCTCGCCCCGCCGATGCCCTGCGGGCACGGCTCGATGCTGCCGGGCTTGAGGCGGACCACGCTCGACACGGCGTCGACGAGCAGGCCCACCGGGCCGTCGCCCACGTCCACCACGAGCAGGCGCGAGCTCTCCGGCGCGCGCTCCGCGTCGGGCAGCCCGAGCCGGCGCCGCGGCTCGACGACCGCCACCACCTCGCCGCGCACCGACACCACCCCGCGCACGTGGTTCGGCGCGCGCGGCACCTCGGTGAGGGGCGGGCAGCGGAGCACCTCGCGCACGCGCTCGATGGCCACGGCGTACTCCTCGGCGCCGAGCAGGAAGGTGATGTACTCCTCCCGGACGTCGGCGGCGGCGGGGCGGGCGGCCTCCTCGAGCGCGCCCTCGAAGCCGGGCACCGCCGGCGCGTCCTCGTCGTCCCGGTACAGGAACTCGTCGAGCGGGTCGGCCGCCGGCGGCCGCGGCGGGACGATCGCGGCGGGCAACGGGTCGGGATCGACGGGCGGCGGCGCGCGGAGCGGCGGCTGGAAGGGCTCCCGCGCGGAGGTCTGCGGCGGGCGGACGAACTGGAAGTCGGAGGGGGTGAGCGGGTCGGACGCCGGGGCCTGCCCGGCCGGCACGTCGGGCGGCGCGCCGGCGCCGGGACGCCAGGTCGCGAAGTGGACGGCGGTGCCCGCGGGCGGCAACCCCTGGAGGCGGGCCGCGAGCGCGCCCTCGAGGGCGTCGACCTCGCTCGCCGGCTGCACGGGGATCAGGGGCGGCGGGGCGGCGAGGTTCCAGCCGTCCTCGACGGCGGGCGCGGGCGCCGGCGGCGGGGCGGCCGGGAGCGGCTCGGGCGGCGCGGGCGGCGGCCGGGCGGCGGTCGCGACCGGCTCCGGCGACGACGCCGCCACGGGCGCCTCCGCCGGCTTCGCCTCCGAGGCGGCCTTCGCCTTCTTCGCCTTGTCGCGGATGCGCAGGAAGTCCACGGATGGCCCGCCGTCGCGCGAGTCTACCGCGCCCGAACGGCCGGGCCCAACTGCGCGGCGAGATCCTGCGCGGCCGCCTCGACCACATCCGCCGACAGGATATCGGCGTCCCGGGCGAAGCCCTCGAGGAGCGCCGAGGCGGCGTACTGGTTGACGACCCGTGGAACGCCGCCCGAGACGCGGTGCAGCGCGGCGAGCCCGTCGGGCGTGAAGAGCGGACGGGTCCGGCCGGCCACCGCGAGGCGGTGGGTCACGTAGCGGGAGGTCTCCTCGGCGTCGAGGGGCCCGAGGTGGTAGGCGACCCCCACCCGCTGGGCGAAGGCGGCGCCCCCCCGGTCGGCGATCCGGTCCCTCAGCTCGGGCTGCCCCACGAGGACGAGCCCCACGAGCGCGCGGTCGTCGGCGCAGACGTTGGTGAGCAGGCGGAGCTCGTCGAAGGCGCCCCGCCCGGCGAGGAGCTGGGCCTCGTCGACGACCACCACCGCAAAGTGCCCCTGCTCGTCGACCCGCGCCACGTGCTCGGCGACGGCCGAGAAGGCGTCGGCCTTCCGCCTCGGGTTCGCGAGGCCGAAGCCCTCGGCCACCGCCCCGAGGAGCTGGGCCGGCGGCAGGGCCGGGTTCACGACGAAGCTGAACCGGCAGCGGTCGGCGAAGGCATCGACGAGCGCGCGGGTGAGCATGGTCTTGCCGGCGCCGACCTCGCCGGTCAGGACCGCGATCTCGCGCTCCTCGACCGCGTGCGAGAGCCGGGCGAGCGCCTCGGCGTGCTGGCGCGACGGGAACATGAACTCCGGGTCGGGCGTCTTCCCGAAGGGCTTCCGGAGGAGGCCGTAGTGCTCGAGGTACACCCGGGCGCCCTACCCGACCGCCTCGCGGAGCGCGTCCGGACCCTGGACGACCTCCTCGATGATCGCGCCGACGTCGAGCACCAGCACCGCCTGGC
Source organism: Anaeromyxobacteraceae bacterium (assembly GCA_047602405.1). GTDB lineage: Bacteria > Myxococcota > Myxococcia > Myxococcales > Anaeromyxobacteraceae > Anaeromyxobacter. Next base: position 943,704 of record JASGHJ010000002.1, on the reverse strand, counting down.
GGTTGCCGAGGTCGGTCGCGCCCGCGATGCCCTTCACGCCGGACAGCTGCGCGCCGAGCGCCTTCACCACGATGTCCTGCTGGGTCACGAGGTCGTCCACCGCGATGCCGACCCGCTGCTGCGCGAGCCCGACCACGATCACGTAGAGCACGTCGCGCGGCGGACCGGCCGCGTGGCCGAAGAGCCGGCCGAGCCGCACCAGCGGGAGCGTCGAGCCGCGCAGCGAGATGACCTCGCGCGTGGAGAGCGTGCGCACGTCGCGGGCCCTGAGCTCCAGGATCTCCAGCACGCTGTTGAGCGGGATGGCGTAGGTGCGCCCCGAGACGCTCGCCACCAGCGCCCGGATGATCGCGAGCGTCAGCGGCAGCGTGATGACGAAGCGCGTCCCCCGCCCGGCCTCGGTGGTGAGGTCGATGATGCCGGACAGGTTCGAGATGTTGTTCTTCACGACGTCGAGGCCGACGCCGCGGCCGGAGAGCGCGGTGACCGACTTCGCGGTCGAGAAGCCCGGCGCGAAGATCAGGTTCACGAGGTCGCGGCGCCCCATGTCGCGCACCATCTCGGCGGTCGCGATGCCGCGCTCGATGGCCACCTCCCGCACCCGCTCCTCGTCGATGCCCGCCCCGTCGTCCTCCACCACGATCTCGGCGTGGTTGCCCCGCTGCGAGGCGAGGAGACGCACCCGGCCGGCGGCCGGCTTCCCCGCGGCCACGCGGCGGTCGGGCGCCTCGATGGCGTGATCGATCGCGTTGCGGATGAGGTGCATGAGCGGATCGGAGAGGTCCTCGACGATGAGCTTGTCGAGCTCGACGTCCCCGCCCGCCACCTCGAAGTCGATCTCCTTGCCGAGGTCCCTCGCGGTCTTCCGGACCATGCGCGCGAGCTTGTCGAAGATCTGCTCGAGCGGCACCATCCGGACCTCGAGGATGCCGTTCTGCAGCTCGTCGAGCTTGCGCTCGAGGCTGCGGTTCGCGCGCAGGAGCTCGCCGGTGACGACCGGGTCACCGCCCTCCGACTTGAGCCGCTCCGCGACCGCCAGCAGCGACGACTTCACGAGGACGAGCTCGCCGACCACGCTCATGAGCTTGTCGAGCTTGCGGATGTCGACCCGCACCGCCTGCGACACGGAGCGGAGGGAGACCGTCTCCTCCTGAGGCGGCTCGCCGGTCGGCGAGAGCCGCGGCGCGGCGCGGGACGGCGGCTCGCCCTCCGCCGCCGGGGCCGCGCGGGAGGGCGCCTCCGGGGGCGGCGCCGCGTGGTCGCGGGCCGGGCGCGGCGCCTCGAGGGGCGCGGGCGCCTCGACGGCGCCCCCCACCCTCGGCACCGGCTCGACGATCGCCCCGGGCCCCGCCTCGCGCGAGATGGAGGCGGTGACCTCCCTCGTCGCGAAGAGCAGCACGAACCCGATGGCGGCCGGGTCGGAGGCGTCGGTCGACGGCAGCGTGGAGACGACCTCCCCGATCCGCTTCAGGCGGCCGTTGAGATCGGAGAGCCGGGCGTCGAAGTCCTCGAGGCTGAAGGAGACCCGCACCCGGTGGAGCGCCGCGCCGCGCTGGAGGTTCGCGCGGAGGCGGTGCTCCTCGTACTCGGTGAGGACACCGCGGACGTCCGCGCCGAGGGCCACCGAGTCGAGCGGGTCGGCGCCGGCCTGGGCGGCCTTCGCGGCGCTGCCGCGGAGGCGCACGGTGAGCCCCTCCGCGGCGTCGGTGGTCGCCGGGGCGACGCCCTCCGCCTCCTCGGCGATGATGCGGGAGAAGACCTCGGGGGCCTCGAGCAACAGGTCGAGCGTGCCGCGGTCGAGCGCGCGACGCCCCATGCGCAGGTCGTCGAGGACGTCCTCGAGCGCGTGGGCGAGCCGGGTCATGCGCTCGACGCCGAACATCGCCGAGAGGCCCTTCAGCGTGTGGGCCGCGCGGAAGACGCCGTTCAGGACCTCGGGGTCGGGCTCGCCCTGCCCGCGGCCCTCGAGGTTCATGAGCCCCTTGCCGAGGGTGTCGATCGTCTCCTGGGCCTCGGAGAGGAAGTCGGAGAGCTTCTGGGAGCGATCGGCCATGAGCGGGCGGTGGGCGGATGGGCCCCCGGGACGCCCGTCAGCGTACCACGCCGCCCACGTGCGGCAACGCGCGCGCCCGCGGAGGCATCTCGACGCGGGAGGGCGGCGCGTACACCTCGACGTCGGCCCCCGTCTCGCCGACCGCCGACCCGAGCTCGCGCTGCCAGGTGCGCGGCTCGCCGAGGAGCACCATCCGGCGCGCCGGGCGCACGAGCGCGGCCTCCAGCCAGAGCCGCGCCGCGAGCGCGGCGTCGCCGCCGGCGAGCGCGGGCGGGGAGGTCGCGAAGGCCTCGCTGCCGGCGCGGACCATCGCCTCGCAGGCGCCGCGGGAGGCGGAGAGGAAGCGATCGGGGCCGAGCTCGACGGCCGCGAGGCCGAAGCAGAAGACCCGGGGCGGGGCGATGCGGCCGCCGGACGGGAGGAGCAGCGCCTCGCCGTCGGCGCCGTCGAAGGTGCCCGCCCGGATGGCCCGGGAGATGGCGCCGCAGAGCCGCCAGTCGAGGTAGCCGGCGAAGCCCTGCAGCGGCCGGTCGGGCCCGACGAAGACCGCGACCGCGTCCACGTCGAGCGCGTCGATCGCCGCGAGCGAGAGGTCCGCCACCTCGATCCTGAGCGTCACCGTCCCTGCCTCCTCGCGCCTACTTCTCCCGCCGCCCGGCCGGCAGCCCGGAGGCCACCTTGTCGAGCACGCCGTTCACGAAGGCGCCCGAGCTCTCGGAGCCGTACTTCTTGCCGAGCTCGATGGCCTCGTTGATCACCACCTTCACAGGAACGTCCGTGCGCAGCAACTCGTACACGGCGAGCCGCAGGACGTTCCGGTCGACCTTGGCCATCCGGTCGAGGCGCCAGTTGGTGGACACCTGCTCGATCGCCTGGTCGACGGCCCGGCGCTCGGCCGCCACGCCGCGCACCAGCCCCTCGCACAGGTCCATCACCTCGCGCTCCACCGGCTCGAAGCTTTTCCAGAACCGGGCCAGGGCGTCGTCGATGCCCTCGGCCGCCACGTCGATCTGGTAGAGCGCCTGCAGCGCGCGCTCGCGGGCCTTCGTCCGCCTGGAGGTCACTAGACGCCCTTCTCGCGCGAGGGCTTGCCCGCCTGCGCGAGGCCCGAGGAGCGGAGCACGTTCGCCTGCTCGATGGCCGCCACCGCCGCCTCGGCGCCCTTGTTGCCGGCCTTCATGCCGGCCCGCTCGAGCGCCTGCTCCATGCTGTCGGTGGTGAGGACGCCGAGCGACACGGCGCAGTCCGCCTCCATCGCCACCTGGGCCACGGCCTTCACGGCCTCGGCGGAGACGTACTCGAAGTGGGGCGTGCCGCCGCGGACGATGCAGCCGAGCGCCACCACCGCGTCGAACCGGCCGCTCGAGGCGGCGCGCCGCACGAGCGGGCCCATCTCGAAGGTGCCGGGGCACCGGAAGACCTCGACGTCGCCGTCCTTCACGCCGTGGCGGCGCAGGGCGTCGGTGGCGCCGCCGAGCAGCGCCTCGGTGACGAGCGAGTTGAAGCGGGACACCACCAGGGCCACCTTCAGCCCCGTCCCGACGAGCGAGCCCTCGTGGACGTTCATGTTCTCTTCCCTCCCCGCGTGGCGGGCCGGACCTTCGCCGCGGCGCCCGGCTTCACGCGCCCGGCGGCGCCGGGCGCCGCGGAGGCGAGCGTGAGCAGGTGGCCCATCTTGTCGCGTTTCGTGACGAGGTAGGCTCGGTTGCGGGGCCCGGCCGGCATCTCGATCGGCACGCGCTCCACGACCTCGAGGCCGTACCCCTCGAGCCCGACGATCTTCTTCGGGTTGTTGGTGAGGAGGCGCATGCGGCGCGCCCCCAGGTCGCGCAGGATCTGGGCCCCGATGCCGTAGTCGCGCAGGTCCGGCTTGAAGCCCAGCCGGACGTTCGCCTCCGCGGTGTCGTAGCCCTGGTCCTGCAGGTTGTACGCCTTCAGCTTGTTGGCGAGGCCGATCCCGCGCCCCTCCTGGTCCAGGTAGAGCAGGATGCCCTTCCCGGCGCGCTCGATCTGCTCGAGCGCGGCGTGGAGCTGGGGGCCGCAGTCGCAGCGCTCGCTCGCGAACACGTCGCCGGTGAGGCACTTCGAGTGGACGCGCACGAGGACCGGCTCGCCGGCGCGCCAGCGCCCCTTCACGAGGGCGACGTGCTGGTGCGAGTCGACGTCGTTCTCGTAGGCGACCGCCCGGAACTCGCCGTACTGGGTGGGCAGCGGGGCCTCGGAGGCGCGCCGCACGAGCGTGTCCTTCAGCATCCGGTAGCGGATGAGGTCCGCCACCGAGACGAGCGGGAGGCCGTGGCGCCGCGCGAGCCGGACGAGCTCGGGCCGCCGCGCCATGGTACCGTCCTCCTTCATGACCTCGCAGATGACGGCGGCGGGCTTCAGCCCCGCGAGCCGCGCGAGGTCCACCGAGCCCTCGGTCTGGCCGGCGCGCACGAGCACCCCGCCCCGCCGCGCGCGCAGGGGGAAGACGTGCCCGGGCCGGGCGAGATCCTCGGGGCGGGTGTCGTCCCTCACCGCGGTGAGGATGGTGTGGGCGCGGTCCTTCGCGCTGATGCCGGTCGAGACGCCCTCCCGCGCCTCGATGGAGACGGTGAAGGCGGTGCCGAAGGAGGAGGTGTTGGCGGTCTCGTCCACCATGAGCGGCAGGCGCAGGGCGCGGACCTTCTCCTCGGTGAGCGAGAGGCACACGAGCCCGCGCCCGTGCTTCGCCATGAAGTTCACGGCCGCGGGCGTGACCTTCTCGGCCGCGAGGCAGAGGTCGCCCTCGTTCTCGCGGTCCTCGTCGTCGGTGAGGATGATCATCTTCCCGAGGCGCAGGGCGTGGATCGCGTGCTCGACGCGCTCCACCGCACCCTGATCGCGGGGGGTGAGCTTCTTCAAGGCGCGCTCCCGGTGGAGGCGCTCGCGCTGGACGGCTCGCGGGTCATGGCGGTCGGAATCCTAGCCTTTTCGGGGGGTTCTGTCATGTCGTCACGCCGTACTTCTTCATCCGGTCGATGAGGGTGGTGCGGCTCACCCCCAGCCGCCGCGCGGCCTCGGACTGGTTCCCGCCCGTGGCCGCGAGCGTACGTACCACGAGGCCGCGCTCCACGGCCTCGAGGTGGGTCCGGAGCGACAGCCCGCCGCCCGGGAGGAGGTCCACGTCCTCGGGCTCCGCCTCCGGCTCCCCCCGCGACGGCACGATGTCGGTGGTGATGGCGTCCACCCCCACCTCGCCCGGCGGCGCGAGCGCGATGAGCCGCGCGACCACGTTCTCGAGCTGCCGCACGTTGCCCGGCCACTCGGCGTGCCGGAGCGCCTGGAGCAGCTCCGGCCCGAGCCGGACGTCGTCCGCCGCGAACTGCTGGCGGTACCGGCGCGCGAACTCGAGCGCGAGGGCCGGGATGTCCTCGCGCCGCTCCCGGAGCGGCGGGACGTACAGCTCGACCACCGCGAGCCGGTAGTAGAGGTCCGCCCGGAACCGGCCGGCGGCGACCTCCGCGGCGAGGTCGCGGTTCGTGCAGGCGATGACGCGGACGTCCACCCGGTCCACCCGGCTCGCGCCCACCGTCTGGATCTCCCCGGACTGCAGGGCCCGCAGGAGCTTCGCCTGCACCGGCGGCGGCAGCTCGCCCACCTCGTCGAGCACCAGGGTCCCGCCGTCGGCCTGCGCGAAGTACCCGGGGCGCGCCTGGACCGCGCCGGTGAAGGCTCCCCGCACGTGGCCGAACAGCTCGGCCTCGGCGAGCTCGCCCGGGAGCGCCGCGCAGTTGAAGCGGACGAGGGGGCCGCGCGCCCGCCGGCTCTGGGCGTGCACGAGCTCCGTCACGAGCTCCTTGCCCGTGCCGGTCTCGCCCCGGACGAGCACCGTGAGGTCGCGGGGCGCGACCCGGACGGCCGCGTCGAGCAGGCGCCGCATCGCCGTCGACTCGCCCACGATCGCGCGGCCGATGGAGCGCTCGGCGGAGAGCAGCCGGTTCTCGAGCCGGAGCGTCCGGGCCTCGAGGGCGCGCTCGACCACCGCCGCCATGTCCTCGAGCTCGAAGGGCTTCGTCACGTAGTCGTAGGCGCCGCCCTTCATGGCGCGCACGGCGGTCTGCTCGGAGCCGTGCGCGGTCACGAGCACCACCGGCAACGCGGCGTCCCGGCGCCGCAGCGCCTCCAGCAGCGACAGCCCGTCCATGCCGGGCATGGCGAAGTCGGTGATCACGAGGTCCGCGCGGTCCGCGAGCTCGAGGGCGCGCTCGCCCGAGCTCGCCACGACGGGCTCGTGGCCGAGCGAGCCGAGCAGCGTCTCCATGGCGTACGCCAGCCCCGGCTCGTCATCCACCACGAGCACGCGCGCCATCGCCGGTCCTCCCTGTCCGCGCCGGGAACGTCGCCGCGGCCAGCGTCCCCTCCCCGGGCGCGCTCTGGTACGTGAGCGCGCCGCCGTGCTGGACGAACGCCGCCCGGGCCAGCGCCACGCCGAGGCCGGTGCCCTCCGAGCGGGTCGTGAAGAAGGGGGTGCCGATGCGCTCGAGCACGTCCCGCGCCATGCCGCGCCCGGTGTCGCGGACCGCGATCCGCGCGGCGTCGCCCTCCGCGGAGAGCTCGACGGTGACCCGGCCGCCGGGCGCTGACGCCTCGACCGCGTTCGCGACGAGGTTGAGCACGGCGTCGGAGAGCCGCCGCGCGTCCGCCTCGACCTCCACGTCGCCCCGGCGCTCGAGCGCGATCCCGGCCTCGCGGGCCCGGCCCGAGAGCAGGGAGAGCACGTCGTCGACCACGGCGGAGAGGGCGAGCGGCGCGCGGTCCAGCCGGTCGGCCGGCGAGGAGAACGTCAGGTAGTGGCGCAGGGTGTGCTCCATGCGCTTCACCTCCCGCTCCACCACCTCCAGCCGCTCCCGCATCGCGGAGTCGGTCGTCCCGCGCGCGCTCACCTGCACGAGGGTCTTCACCGCGCTGAGCGGGTTCTTGAGCTCGTGCGAGATCTTCGCGCCGAGCTGCTCGAGCTCCCGGGCGCGGGCGATCGCCTGGTCGGCGGCGGTCTCCCGGGCGCGGAGCGCGTCCCGCACGCTCTCGTCGGCCACGCGGGCGAGCAGCGCGCGGTAGTGCAGCGAGGTCCCGCCGGTGGCGAGCACGGCGCTCGCGAGGACGAGCCAGTAGGTCGCGCCCGGCACGGTGGGCCCGGTCCAGGCGGCCGGCGCGACCAGGAAGGCCACCGCGCACCCCAGGATCGCGAGCGAGCTCGCCCCCGCCCCGCGGCGCCAGCCGAACTGCTGCACGTTGAGCGGGATGGCGGCGACGTTGGACGGGAAAAGCGGGCTGCGCACCCCGCCGGTCACCGCGATCTCGAGCAGCATCGCCGCGAGCCAGAGCCGCTCCGCGCCGGCGCGCCGCGAGCCGTCGCCCGACGCCTCCCGGGCCCGGGCGGCGGGGAGCTCCACCCAGACGTGGAGCGCCACGCTCACGGCGAGCGCCAGCCCGTAGGTGGCGACGCGCCAGGTGGGGTAGCCGTCGGCCCACAGCAGGACGCCGAGGAGGAGGTGCGCCGCGTCGCACGCCACGTAGACCCAGCGCCGGGTCCGACGCCACGCGTCCGCGAACGCCTCCTCCCGGCCCCTGGGCTCGAAGGCGGGACGGAACTCCGCGTGGGCTGTGGCGGACGCATTCATCGCGCGCAATATCGCCGGGAGGCCCGGCTCCGTAAAGGGAACCCGGCGCGCAGGCCCACCGCGCCGGAGGCGCCCGGGTCCGGCGTGGCCCGCCGCGAGGCGAGGCCAGCCGGACCCAGGGAAGACCGCTACACCGGCGGGCCGGTGGGGTGGCAGCTCCAGCAGGACTTGCCGGAGGTCCCGCCCTTCAAGTCGGCGCCGTGGCAGGGCTTGCACGCCGCCCCGGCGTCGGAGAGCGCGGCGGGCTGGTGGCCCGCGAGCCAGCTCCCGGGGTGCGAGAACGCGGTCGCGTCCACGGAGCCGTCGAGGTGGTGCGTCCCGCCCGCCACGAGCGCGCCCGCGGAGGTGACCGTCGCCGCGTGGCAGCCCACGCAGTAGGCCGCCGCGACCTGGGGGTGGCCCCCGGTCGACGGAGGGTCGCCGTGGCAGCCGGCGCAGGTGGTCTGGCTGCCGTCGACGCGCGTCCAGACCACCACGGAGGAGCCGTGGCAGTAGACGCCGGAGCAGCTGTTCCCGCTGAACTGGGGAGCGCGGCCGCCCTTCGAGGCGAACGCGCCGAAGGTCACCTGGACGGTGCCGTCCTGGTGCTGGCCGCCCGGCGGGAGCGTGTGGCACTCGGCGCAGGCCACCGGCCGCGCGAACGCGCCGCCGGCGAGGTGGAGCGTGTGCGCCGCGTCGGACGGCGCGCCGCTCGCGCTCGCGCCGTGGCAGCCGCGGCAATCCTGGTCGCCGGACTTCGCCGGCTCGCTCGAGCAGGCGGCGACGGCGAGGGCCGCGGAGAGGGGAAGAAGGATGGAACGGGAAAGGGACATGTCTGCTCCTCGCGGGCCGTCTCGGGCCCGCTTGAAGGGGCCGGACCACCCCGCGGCGCGGGGCGGTCCGGCCTGCGGAAGGTGAAGCGGCTACCAGGCGGTCTCGGCCACCACGCCCTCGGCCGCGATCTTGCCGAAGGTGAGGCAGCTCGAGATGGCGGTCCCCGAGCCGGTGTAGCGCTCGGACGGCGCGGCGCTCGTGCAGGTCCCGGCCGCGTAGAGCGACGGGATCGCCGCGCCGGCGGGGTCGAGGAGGCGAGAGGCCGTGTCGATGCGGAGGCCGCCCGTCGTGGTGCCGATGGCGTCCGAGGCGCTGACCTTCACCGCGTAGAACGGCCCGGTGGAGATGGGGACCAGGTAGGCGGCGGCCTTCTTGAAGACCGGATCGGACCCACCCGCCACCATGGCGTTGTAGCCGTCGATCGTGGCCTTCACGACCGGCGCCGACAGCGAGGTCCCCTCGCCCGCGTTGATCGCCGCGACGAGCGCCTCTATCGTCGCGCCCTCGTAGCCGCCGGAGGGCTTCACGGCGTACACGGAGGCGTCGGCGATGGCGAAGGCGACGGGGTGCTGCCGCACCTGGTGGTAGCCGATCGTGTACGGGCTCGCGTCCTCCGGGGCGAACCGGGAGCCCGCCTCGTCGATCAGCACCGACTTCGAGAACGCCGGCGTCCCGGCCTTCAGGCAGTAGGCCCAGAACGTCTTCATGTTGCGCACGTCGCCGCCGACCGCCTGGCCCATCCGGATGCCCGAGCCGTCGGCGTACTTGTTGGCGAGGTGGGTGAGGCGCGCGAGGTCGGTCGAGTGACGCGCCATCATCGCGGTGTCGCGGCTGAAGGCGCCCGTCGCGACGACGACGCCCTTCCGCGCCTTGAAGAACTGCTCCGCGGCCCCCTCGACGAACGCACCGGTGTCGGTGACGGGCTTCGCCACCACGCCGAGGACGCGGCGGGTCCTCGGGTCCTGGACGAGCCGCACCGCCTTCATGAGGCCGGTGAAGGTCACGCCCGGCGTCGCGAGGACCGCGGTCGAGATCTTGGAGAACAGGCCGGCGCCGCCCTCCGGGTCGAGCAGGCCGTGCTTCACCGGGACGCCGTTCGGGGCGACGCTCGCGTACATGCCGTGCGCCTCGTTCCCGGTGAACATCATGTCGGCCGGGCCCCAGCTGGTGCCGCAGGCCTGATCGAGGAAGTCGTAGGCCTCCTTGTTCCGCTGGCACCAGACCTTCTGGAGCTCCGGGTCGGCCTGGTCGCCGCCCATCGCGCGGACGGTCGCGAGCATCTGGTCGGCCGTCTCGGCGACACCCGCCTGCGCCTGCAGGGCGGTGCCGCCGCCGAAGAACACGAAGCCGCCCGAGGCCGCGGTGTCGCCGCCGCCTGCCTCGCTCGTGTCGAGCACGCGGACGGACGCGCCCGCCTTCGCGGCGTGGTAGGCCGCCGAGGCGCCGGCGGCGCCGAAGCCGACGATGACCACGTCGGCCTCCGCGTCCCAGCGGGCGGGGAGCCAGAAGTCGGCCGCCTTGTCGTCGGAGTCGCTGCCGCAGGCGGTGAGCACGCCGGCGCCCGCGGCCGCCACGGCGGCCCGGCTGAGGAAGTTGCGGCGCGAGAAGCTGCTGTCGCTCATGGTGTGAACCTCGTCGAAGACCTGGAGTGAAACCGTGACGTGTCTGGCCGGCGCGAGTACGCCGGCGCGCGACGCCTGTGCAGCCGCCGCGCCAGCGCGGAGCGCCCGTGGGACCGGGAGGTTGCGGGGAGGGTGTCGAGCCGCTGGACAGCCGGGGCTCGACAGGGTTGTCGGCGGATTCGACAGCGCGGCGCTGCGTCGCAGGCGCGCGCTGACCGTGACGCTACGTGCCGCGGGGGCCGTAGCCCCAGCCGGCGAGATCCTGCTCCCGGAGCGGCGCGAACTCCCGGAGGCGCGCCACGTGCCGGGCGAGGACGTCCGCCTCGAGGTTCACCTTCGTGCCCGGGGCCGCGTCGCCGAGCGTCGTGGCCGCGAGCGTCTCCGGGATGAGCCCGATCTCCATCCGGTCCCGCGTCACCGCCGCGACCGTGAGCGACACGCCGTCGATCGCGATGGAGCCCTTCTCGGCGACGAGCGGCGCGATGGACGCCGGCAGCGACACCGTCAGGCGGGCGCCCTGCCCCTCCACCACCTTCGCGAGCACCTCGCCCACCGCGTCGACGTGCCCCTGCACGAGGTGCCCGCCGAGGCGCTCCCCCAGCGCGAGCGCGCGCTCGAGGTTGATGCGGGTGCCGGAGCGCCAGCCGCCGAGCGTCGTGCGGGAGAGCGTCTCCGGGATCGCGTCGAAGGAGACGAGCCCGCCCCCCCGCTCGATCACCGTCAGGCACGCGCCGGAGCAGGCCACGCTCTCGCCGTGGACGAGGGCGTCGACGGCGAGCTTCGACGGCCGGACGGCCAGGCGGGCGCCGCCCTGCCGCGGCACGATCCGCTCGACGACGCCGATGTCGCTGACGAGTCCGGTGAACATGGCGCGGGATCCTAGCCGCGCCGGGCCTTCTTCACCAGCGCGCCGGCGACGAGCACGTCGTCGCCGAGCCGCTCCACCGAGACGTCGCGGAGCGAGATCGCCTCCGCCATCCGCGCGGGGCCGCGCAGGGCCGCGAGCGGCACGCCGTCGGCCCCGGCGAGCTTCGGCGCGACGAAGACCATCACCCGGTCGACGAGCCCCGCCTCGAGGAACCGCGCGTGCACGGCCGCGCCGCCCTCCACGAGGAGGTGCACGACGCCCCGGGCCGCGAGCTTCGCGAGGAGGTCCGGCAGCGAGAGGCCGCCCTTGCCCCGGCGGACCGCGAGCCGCTCGACGCCCGGTCCGGCCGGGCGGCGCGCGCGGGCGTCCGGCGCGTGCGCGACCACGGTCGGCGCCTTCGACCCGCCGCGGAGGAGCGCGAGGCGCGGGGGCAGCCGGAGCTCGGTGTCGAGCACGACGCGGAGCGGGTCGCGGCCCTTCCCCCCGGGGAGCCGGGTCGTGAGCCGCGGGTCGTCGGCCCGGGCGGTGCCGCTCCCCACGAGCACCGCGTCGACCTCGTCGCGCAGCCGGTGCACGCGCTCGCGGGCGGCCTCGCCGGTCACCCAGCGGGCGTCGCCGGTGCGGGTCGCCAGGCGGCCGTCGAGCGTGACCGCGGCCTTGAGGGTCACGAAGGGCCGCCGCTCGCGCATGAAGGTCTGCCAGGGGGCGACGAGCGCGTCGCACTCCGCCCGCAGCACGTCCTCGATCACCTCGACGCCGCCGGCGCGCAGCCGCGCGACGCCCTTGCCGTTCACGAGCGGGTTCGGGTCGTGGGAGCCGGTGAAGACGCGGCGGACGCCGGCCTCGAGGATGGCGACCGAGCACGGGCCGGTCTTGCCGGTGTGATCGCAGGGCTCGAGCGTCGTGTAGAGGTCGGCGCCGCGCGCGGCGGGGCCGGCCTGCCGGAGCGCCACGACCTCGGCGTGCGCCGCGCCCGCGCGCGCGTGGAAGCCGCGCCCGACGACGCGACCGTCCTTCACGACCACCGCCCCCACCGCCGGGTTCGGGCTCGTGCGGCCCAGGCCGCGCCGGGCGGCCCGCAGCGCCGCGGCCATGAACCGCTCCGGCCGGGACGGCGACGGCCGGGGGCTCACCGGGGGCCCTTCTTCACGAGGTGCTCGAGCTCGCTCATGAACTCGGCGACGTCGCGGAAGGCGCGGTAGACCGAGGCGAAGCGGACGTAGGCGACCTCGTCCAGCGCGCGCAGCCGCTTCATCACGGCCTCGCCGATCGCGGTCGTCCGGATCTCGCGCTCGCCGAGGTCCTGCAGCTCGCGCTCGATCCCCATGACGAGCGCCTCGATCTGCTCGGCCGAGACCGGCCGCTTCTGGCAGGCCCGGCCGACGCCCTCGAGGATCTTCTTGCGGTCGAAGGGCTCCCGCCGGCCGTCCTTCTTCACGACGTGCGGGAGGATCTCCTCGATCCGCTCGTAGGTCGTGAAGCGGCGCCCGCAGCCGGCGCACTCCCGGCGCCGGCGCGTGGCGGTCCCCTCGCCGGCCTCGCGTGAGTCGACGACGCGATCCTCGAGGTTTCCGCACCAGGGGCAGCGCACTACATCCGGTCCGCGTACATGGGGAAGTGCGCGCAGAGCTCCCGCACCTCGGCCCGGATCTTCGCGAGGGCCGCGTCGTCCGCCGGCGCGTCGAGGGCGCGGCCGATGAGCTTCGCGACGAGCGCCATCTCCTTCGTGCCCATCCCGCGGGTGGTGAGCGCGGGGGTGCCGACGCGGATGCCCGAGGTGGTCATCGGCTTCTCGGGATCCCACGGGATCATGTTCTTGTTGACCGTGATGCCGGCCTTCCCGAGCGCCTCCTCGGCGACCTTGCCGGTGAGCTTCTTCGGGCGCAGGTCGACGAGCATGAGGTGGTTGTCGGTGCCGCCGGAGACGAGGCGCAGGCCGACCGCCTTCAGGCCCTCCGCCATCTCCTGCGCGTTCGCGACGACCTGGCGCGCGTAGTCCTTGAACGCCGGCCGGAGCGCCTCGCCGAGCGCGACCGCCTTGCCGGCGATGACGTGCTCGAGCGGTCCGCCCTGGATGCCCGGGAAGATCTGCGAGTTGAGGGTCTTCGCGTGCGCCTCGCGGGCGAGGATCATGCCGCCGCGCGGGCCGCGCAGGGTCTTGTGCGTGGTGGTGGTGACGATCTCGGCGTACGGCACCGGGCTCGGGTGCACGCCCGCGGCGACGAGGCCCGCGATGTGCGCCATGTCGACGACCATCGCCGCGCCGACCTCGCGGGCGATCTCGGCGAACCGCTCGAAGTGGAGCGTGCGGGGGTACGCGCTCGCGCCGACGACGAGGATCTTCGGGCGGTGCTCGCGGGCGAGGCGCGCCACCTCGTCCATGTCGATCGTCTCGTCGGCCTGGCGCAGCCCGTACGGCACGATCTTGTAGAGCTTGCCGGAGAAGTTCACCGGCGAGCCGTGGGTGAGGTGGCCGCCGAAGTTGAGGCTCATCGCGAGGATCGTGTCGCCGGGCTGGGCGAGCGCGAAGTACGCGGCCATGTTCGCCTGCGAGCCCGAGTGCGGCTGGACGTTCGCGTGGTCGGCGCCGAAGAGCTTCTTCGCGCGGTCGATGGCGAGCTGCTCGACCTGGTCGACGACCTCGCAGCCGCCGTAGTAGCGCTTGCCCGGGTAGCCCTCGGCGTACTTGTTCGTGAGCGTCGAGCCGACCGCCTCGAGCACGGCGGGGGACACGAAGTTCTCGGAGGCGATGAGCTCGAGCCCCTCGGCCTGCCGGCGGGTCTCCTCGCGCACGAGCTTCGCGATCTCGGGGTCGGCCTCGGAGAGGCGCTCTCTGGGCATCATGGCCGGCGGTTCTATCGCGCTGCGGCAGGGTCCGCAATGGCCCACGAACGCCGAAAAACGTCCGTGATGATCAGCGCTTCTGGTCGAGCGCGCCCAGCTGATCGACCCGGCGCTGGTGCCGGCCGCCCTCGAACGGCGTCTCGAGGAACGCCTTCACGACGGCCGCCCCCACCCCGAGCCCGGTGACCCGCTCGCCCAGGCAGAGCACGTTCGCGTCGTTGTGTGCCCGCGCCATCCGCGCCTCGTACTCGGTCCGGCAGACGGCGGCGCGGATGCCCTTCACCTTGTTGGCCGCGATCGACATCCCGATGCCGGTGCCGCACACGAGGATCCCGAGCTTCGCACGGCCCGCGACGAGCTCGCCGGTGAGCTTCTCGGCGTAGTTCGGGTAGTCGACGCTCTGCCCGTCGGACGGCCCGAGGTCGACGACCTCGTGCCCGGCCTCGCGCGCGGCCTTCACGGCCTCGGCGCGCAGGACGAGCCCGGCGTGGTCGGATGCGGCGACGATCGTGGCCATGGCTTCACGCTCCTCGGGTGGGACGGGGGTATCTCATAGCCGTCCGACAGGGCCGGTGCGACAGGATGCCCCCTCTCGGCCGGCGGCGCGCGCGGGCTAAGGAGTCGGTGTGCTCCGCCTCGCCGCCCTCCCGGCGCTCGCCCTCCTCGCCCTCGCCGGCTGTCACGGTGGGCAGGCCGCGCCGGGGACCCTGGTCGAGGTCCCCGCGGCGCCTTTCGAGCCGCGCCTCGCGCCCCCCGCCGGCCTCGACTACCCGGCGGGCCCGCACGTGCTCGCGCTGGGCATGGCCACCGCGCTCTCGCCGGGCGCGGGCACGGGCGGCGCGGCCGAGGCCTGGTCGGTGGAGCCGCCGCTGCCGTCCGGGCTCTCGCTCGACCCCTCGACCGGCGCCGTGACCGGCGCGCCCGCCGCGCTCGCGCCGATGGCCGCGTACCGGGTCACGGCGCGCAACGCCGCCGGGGGCGCCGAGGCCCTGCTCCACCTCGCGGTGCTCCCGCCCGGCGACGCCTGGCTCTCCCCGGCGCCCGGCGGGCTCTTCACGCGGGCGGTGTGGAGCTTCGACGCGCGGGTCGCCGGCGGCGGCGCCGTGCGCCTCGAGGCGAGCGCCGGCACCATCGACGGCGCCGGGGGCTACGTCGCGCCGTGGCGCCCGGGGCCGGCGGCCGTGCGCGCCGTCCCGGACGGCGGCGGCGCGGCGGCCGAGGCGCGCTTCGAGATCTCCCCGCGCAACACGCCGAACGTGACGGTGCGGCTCTTCGAGCCCGCGGGCGACGTCGTGGAGGCCGGCGTGCTGCGCATCTCGGCCGGCATCGAGACGAAGTACCTCCTCGTCCGCGCCGAGGCGACGCTCGACGGCGCCGACGTCCCACTCGAGCTCACGGCCGGGGGCCGCTGGGCGGCCGCGGTGCAGCTCGGGCCGGGCGCGGGCCCCCTGCTCCTCCGGGTGGCCGGGATCGACGCCTACGGCGGCGAGACCGAGCTCTTCCGGGAGCTCGCGGTCTCGCCCTGAGGCCGGGCCGCCTACACCTTCTTGAACATCACGACGGCGTTCGTCCCGCCGAACCCGAACGAGTTCGACATGACCGCGTCGACCTTGCGCTCGCGGGCGACGTTCGGGACGACGTCGAGCGGGCACTCCGGATCCTGGTCCTCGACGTTGATGGTCGGGGGCAGGACACCGCGCGAGAGCGCGAGCACGCTCACCGCCGCCTCGAGGCCGCCCGCGCCGCCGAGGAGGTGGCCGGTCATCGACTTCGTGGAGGAGATGGCGAGCTTCCTCGACGCCGCGTGCTCGCCGAACACCTTCAGGATCGCCTGGCACTCGGCCACGTCGCCCTGCGGCGTGGAGGTGCCGTGGGTGTTGACGTACCCGACCTGCTCCGGCGACAGCCCCGCGTCCTTCAGCGCCATCCGCATCGCGCGCTGCCCGCCTTCGCCCTCCGGCGCCGGCGAGGTGATGTGGTACGCGTCGGCCGAGGCGCCGTAGCCGCACAGCTCGGCGTAGATGCGCGCGCCGCGCTTCTTCGCGTGCTCGTACTCCTCGACCACGAGGAGGCCCGCGCCCTCGCCCGCGACGAAGCCGTCGCGCCCCTTGTCGAACGGCCGGCTCGCCTTCGTCGGGTCGTCGTTGCGCTCGGAGAGCGCGCGCGCCGCGCAGAAGCCGCCGATGCCGAGCGGGGTGATGGTGGCCTCGCACCCGCCGGTCAGCATGACGTCGGCCATGCCGCGCTCGATGTACATCATCGCGTCGCCGATCGAGTGGTTGCCCGTCGCGCAGGCGGAGACCGGCGCGAAGTTCGGGCCCTTGAGGCCGTACCTCAGGCTGAGCTGCCCGGCGGCGAGGTTCACGATGAGGCTCGGGATGAAGAACGGGCCGACCCGCTTCACGCCCTTCTCGGTGATGACGGAGTGCTCGTCCTCGATCGTGCGCAGGCCGCCGAGGCCCGCGCCGATGATGGCGCCGAACCGCTCCGGGTCCTCCTTCGCCATGTCGATGCCCGAGTCGGTCATCGCCATCTGGCCGGCGGCCATCGCGAAGTGGATGAAGCGGTCGTTGCGGCGGGCCTCCTTCTTCTCCATGAACTTCGTCGGGTCGAAGTCCTTGACCTCCGCCGCGATGCGGGTCGGGTAGGAGGAGGCGTCGAACTGCGTGATGGGGCCCACGCCGCTCTTGCCCGCGACGAGCGCAGCCCACGTCTCCTCGGTGCCGATCCCCACCGGGGACACGATGCCGATCCCGGTCACCACCACGCGACGCCTGGTCATACCTGATTCACCTCAAGTGAAAATTGCGGACCGCCGCGCCACCGCGGCAGCCCCGCACGCCGTCATCCTGAGCGTAGCCACCGCGACACCGTACGTCCCGAGCGTAGCCACCGCGAAGCGGTGGCGGAGACGAGGGATGGCGAAGTCGAAGGACGAGGGACTACTTCTTGTGCGTCGTGACGTAGTTGATCGCGTCCTGGACGGTCTTGATGTTCTCCGCCTCCTCGTCCGGGATCTCGACCTCGAACTCCTCCTCCATCGCCATGACGAGCTCGACGATGTCGAGCGAGTCGGCGCCGAGGTCCTCGATGAAGCTCGAGGTGGGCTTGATCTCGTCCTCGCCGACGCCCAGCTGGTCCGCGATGATGTTCTTCACCTTCTGCTCGATGTTCGCCGTCGTCATGGTCTTCGCCTCCGGTTGTGGGTGTGAACCCTGTGGTGTTGAAACCCTGGTGTGCCTGCTCTCGCCGCGGCGCGGTGGCCGAGGCTACATGTACATCCCGCCGTTGACCTTCAGGACCTCTCCGGTCACGTAGGCCGCATCGTCGCTCGCGAGGAAGGCCACGGCGCTGGCGACGTCGTCGCCGGTGCCGAGCCGCTCGAGCGGGATGAGCTCCTTCATCTTGTTCTTCGCGGCCTCCGGGAGCGCCGCGGTCATGTCCGTGTCGATGTAGCCGGGCGTCACCGCGTTCACGCGGATGTTCCGGGAGGCGAGCTCCCGCGCGACCGACTTCGTGAGGCCGAGGAGGCCCGCCTTCGTGGCCGCGTAGGCGGCCTGGCCCGCGTTGCCCATCTCGCCGACGACCGAGGAGACGTTCACGATCGCGCCGCCGCGCGCCTTCATCATCGGGCGGGAGGCCGCGCGCATCAGGTTGAACGCGCCGGTGAGGTTCACCTGGAGCTGGCGGTTCCAGTCGTCGTCCTTGAGCCGCATCAGCAGGCCGTCGATGGAGATGCCGGCGTTGTTGACGAGCACGTGCAGCCCGCCGAGCTCGGTCACCACCTCGTCGATCGCCTTCGCGCAGGCGGCCGGATCGCCCACGTCGAACTTCATGAGCTTCACCTTCGGCGCGCCCGCGGCGAGCACGAGGTCGTGGGCCTCCTTCGCGGCGGCCTCGTTCCCGGCGTAGTTGATCGCGACCGTGGCGCCGCCCCTCGCGAGCCGGAGCGCGATGGCGCGCCCGATCCCGCGCGACGCGCCGGTGACGAGCGCGACCTTGCCGCTGAAGCTCTGGCCCTTGAAGTCCGCCATTGGCTCTCCTCAGGTCCCCGCGGCCGTCAGCGCCGCGAGGGTCTTCTCGAGCGAGGCGCGATCTTCCACGTTCAGCACCTCGATGTCCTTCTGAATCCGCCGGACCAGGCCGGACAGCACCTTGCCGGGGCCGACCTCCACCACCCGGGTCACCCCCTGCCGCGCGAGCTCCTCGACGCACTCGATCCAGCGCACGGGCGCGGTCACCTGCTCGACGAGCAGCGGCACGATGCGCGCCGCGTCACCGTTGGGCCTCGCCTCGACGTTCGTGACGACCGGCACGGCCGGGGCCTTCCAGGCGATGGCGCGCAGCACCGGCTCGAGCCGGGCCTTCACCGGCTGCATCAGCGCCGAGTGGAAGGGGGCGGACACGGGGAGCGGCACCACCCGCTTCGCGCCGGCCTCCTTGATGCGCAGGCCGGCCTTCTCGACCGCGCCGGCGGCGCCGGCGATGACGGTCTGGGCGGGCTCGTTGAAGTTCGCGGGCGAGACCACCTCGCCGGTCTCGGCGGCCACCGCCTGGCACAGCTCGGCGACCTTCGCGGGCGCGAGCCCGAGCACGGCGCTCATGGCGCCCTGCCCGGCCGGCACGGCCTCCTGCATGAACGTCCCGCGGGCGCGGACGGCCTTCGCGGCCTCCGCGGCGGTGCAGGCGCCGGCGGCGACGAGCGCCGAGTACTCGCCGAGCGAGTGGCCGGCCACGAGGTCCGGCTTCACCCCGCGCGCCGCGAGCACCGCGGCGGCCGCGGCCGACACGGTGAGGATGCAGGGCTGGGTGTTGGCGGTGAGCTTGAGCGCGTCCTCGGGCCCCTCGAAGCAGAGGGCCGAGAGCTTCTCGCCGAGCGCGGCGTCGACCGCGTCGAACACCGCGCGGGCCTCCGGGAAGGCCTCCACGAGGTCCTTGCCCATGCCGACGGCCTGCGAGCCCTGGCCGGGGAAGACGAATGCGAGCTTGCCCATCGTGATCGCTCCTACCAGCGGATGACGCCCGCGCCCCAGGCCATGCCGGCGCCGATCGCGGTCATGAGGACGACGTCGCCGGGCTTCAGCCACCCGGCGCGGTTCGCCTCGTCGAGCGTCATCGGGACGCTGGCCGAGGAGGTGTTGCCGTACTTGTGCACGTTCATCCAGCACTTCTCCGGCGGGATGCCGAGCCGCTCGAGCGTCGCGTCGATGATCCGCTTGTTCGCCTGGTGCGCGCAGACCCAGGTGACGTCGGAGGGCGAGAGCTTCTCGGCGGCGAGCGCCTCGCGGCAGCTCTCGTCGAGCGCGCGGACGGCCACCTTGAACACCTCGCGGCCGTTCATCTTCACGAAGTGGCTCTTCTCGTCGATGATCTTCTGCGAGATCGGCTCCTTCGAGCCGCCGCCCGGCATGTAGAGGATCGGCACGAGCGAGCCGTCGGTGTGGAGCTTGACGCTCGCGAGGCCGCGGCGGTCGTCCGACCCCGGCTGCAGCACCATCGCGCCGGCGCCGTCGCCGAAGAGCACGCAGGTGTTGCGGTCGGTCCAGTCGGTGATGCGGGAGAGCGTCTCGACGCCGATGACGAGGGCGTTCTTCACCGCGCCCGACACCACGAACCGGTCGGCCACGCTGAGGGCGTAGAGCGAGCCCGCGCAGGCAGCCGAGACGTCGAACACGAACGCCTTCTTGTTGCCGAGCTTGCCCTGCACGACCGCGGCGCAGGACGGGAACTGGAAGTCGGGGCTGATGGTGCCGACCACGATGAGGTCGAGATCCTCGGCCTTCATGCCCGCCATCTCGAGCGCCCGCTTCGAGGCCTCGACCGCGAGGTCGGAGGACGCCTGCTCGGGCGCCGCGATGTGGCGCTCCTTGATGCCGGTCCGCTCGACGATCCACTGATCGTTCGTCTCGACCATCCTCTCGAGGTCGGCGTTCGTGAGGATCTTCTCGGGGACGTACGAGCCGGTGCCGGTGATGAGGGAGCGCATGGTTCCTTTTCTCCTCAGGCGTTAAGGCGCCGGCGTGCCGGCGGGGCGGGACGGCTCGGCGGCCGCCTCGAGCAGGGCCTCGGACGGGGCGACCGCCTCGGCGAGATCGTCGGGGAAGTGCGAGCGCGCGACCTCGAGCGCCTTCCTGACCGCGTTCTCGATGGCGAGCGCGTCGGAGCTTCCGTGGGTGATGAGCGCGACCCCGTTCACGCCGACGAGCGGGGCGGCGCCGTGCTCGCGCCAGTCCATCCGGCGCTTCATCTCGCCGAGGGCGGCCTTGGAGAGCAGCCCGCCCGCCATGGCGGCCGGGGTGCTCTTGAAGGCCCGCTTCAGGTACTCGCCGACGGCCTTGGCGGTCCCCTCCATCGTCTTCAGGGCCACGTTGCCGGTGAACCCGTCGGTCGCGATGACGTCGAACTCGCCGGTGAGGAGATCGCGCCCCTCGCAGTAGCCGACGAAGTCGATCGAGGACCCCCGCAGCGCGGCGGCGGCGGCGCGGGTGAGGTCGGTGCCCTTCGACGGCTCCTCGCCGTTCGCGAGGATCGCGACCCTCGGCCGGGCGATGCCCATGACCCGGCGCGAGTAGACCTCGCCCATCAGCGCGAACTGCACGAGGTGGATGGCGCGGCAGTCCACCACCGCGCCCACGTCGAGCACGATGGGGTGGCCGCGCAGCGCCGGGACCGCGGTGAGGATCGCGGGGCGCTCCACGCCGTCGGGGCGGCCGAGGACGAAGATCGCCCCCGCCATGACGGCGCCGGAGTTGCCCGCCGACACCATCGCGGCCGCATCGCCCGACTTCACGAGCTCGAAGCAGACGCGGATGGAGTTGTGCTTCTTCCGCCGCATCGCCTGGCCGGGGTGATCGTGCATGTCGATCACCTCGGTCGCGTTCACGACCGAGATCGGCAGGCTCTTCG
Source organism: Anaeromyxobacteraceae bacterium (assembly GCA_047602405.1). Classification (GTDB taxonomy): domain Bacteria; phylum Myxococcota; class Myxococcia; order Myxococcales; family Anaeromyxobacteraceae; genus Anaeromyxobacter. The sequence continues at coordinate 922,959 of JASGHJ010000002.1, read as the reverse complement.
GGGCGCGGAGCCGCTCGAGCTCCGCGCGCACCCGTGCCTCGGGGCCGACCAGGATGACGGCCAGCCCCTTGCGCGCTGCGTTAACCGCTCCGTGGACGATGGCGCCGGGGGCGTTGTCTCCCCCATCGCGTCGACGGCGACAGGCGCGATCGTCTGCACGAACTAGGTTGCCTCGGTGATCTGCTCGCCCTTGTACGTTCCGCAGGTCGGGCAGGCCCGGTGCGACATCACCGGCTCCTTGCACTTCGGGCACTTCGTGACGTTCAGCGGCTTCAGCTTGAAGTTCGCGGCCCGGCGGCGGTCGCGGCGCATGCTGCTCGTACGCTTCTTCGGGACACCCATCGCGTGCTCCTTCTCTCGCTAACTGTGTTGCAGTGACTGAAGCGGGCGGCGACTACTGCAGCTTGCCCTTGAGGCCCGCCCATCGCGGGTCAGGGACGTGCCGGTCGCAGCCGCAGTCCTTCTCGTTGAGGTTCTGGCCGCAGACGCTGCAGAGGCCCTTGCAGCCCTCGCGGCACACCGGATAGCTCGGCAGCGCGAGCAGGATCTCCTCGCGCAGGATCGGGTCGAGGTCGATGACCTTGCCCTCGTACGTCTCCTCGTCGGCGGCGGTCGGATCGAAGGAGCCGGCGACGGGCGCCTTCTCGTCGCTGCGGCGGCCGTCCTCGTCGTCGTCGGCGTACTCGTCCGTCGGGACGAGCGTGAGCGCGATGTCGACCGGGAGCCGGACGCTCACCGGGTTGAGGCAGCGGCCGCAGGGGACCTCGACCGAGACGTCGGCGTGCGCGTCGAGGCGGACCCGGCGCTCGACCTTCTCGAGCGTCGCGTCGACGTGGACCGGGGCGCTCGCGCGGTAGCCCGCACGATCGCCCTGGACGATCTCGTCGACCGCCTCCCGGGGAACGTCCCAGCTCTTCTTGAGCCCGGCGTCCTTGATTTCGTCAATGTTGACGCGCATTTAGATACGATTTCCCGAACCCGAAAGGGGGCCAATATAGGGGGAGCACGCCGATCCGTCAAGGCGCGCCCCGCCACGCCCGGGCCGCATCCCGGACGGGGCCTGACTCAGGGTCTTCCCTAGGGCCTGACCAGGCCGCGCGCCACCGCGAGGAGAGCCGCCTCCGCCTTCGTGGAGACGTCCATCTTCTCGTAGATGCGCTTCACGTAGGTCTGGACCGTACCCTCGGCGATCCCGAGCGCCTGGGCGACGTCCGCGTACGTGTGGCCGTGCACGAGGAGCTGGAGCACCTCGAGCTCGCGCTTCGAGAGCGCCGGGCCGTCCTTGGCGCGCTGCTCCGGGGGGTCGCCCCGGAGCTCGGAGAGCAGCACCTTCGCCGCCCGCGGGCTGATCGGCGCGGCCTCGCCCGAGAGGACGTCCTCGACGGCCCGCGCGAGCTCGCTCGCGTGGAAGGGCTTCAGGATGTAGCCGGACGCGCCCGCCCGCATGGCGCCGAGCACGCGCGCGGGGATGTCCACCGCGGTGAGGGCGATGCACGCCGTCTTGGGCAGCTCCGCCCGGATGGCGGCGATGACGTCCTCGCCGCTCATCTTCGGCAGGCCGAGGTCGATGAGCGCGACGTCGGGCTTCTCGCGCCGGGCGAGCGCCACGCCGTCCTCTCCCGTGCCGGCCGTACCGCACACCTCGAAGCCGTGGGTGGTGAGGACCTGGGCGATGAGCTTCGCCACCGCCTCGTCGTCCTCGACCGCGATCGCTCGAATGGCCATGGGCAGCAGTGTCCTCCGGTCCCACACTCGGCCGGGTTTCCGCAGGGACCTCAGGAGTATCAGCGAGATACCCCGGGGGTCAAGGTTACGCGTCCCCCGGGAAAGGGACTCCCCCGGACGCGCGGGAGGCGTCCCGCGCACGGGGCGCCGCGCCCCACGACGCGCGCCGACGATCCTTGCCTTCTGGGAGGGTGTGCACTAGATACGGCGACCTGTTGCGCGGTTAGCTCAGCTGGATAGAGCGTCGGCCTCCGGAGCCGAAGGCCAGGGGTTCGAATCCCTTACCGCGCGCAACCGGAAGGCCGGGAGTTCCCTCGCGATGTGCGGGCGGGCTCCCGGCCTTCCTCTTTTCCGATCCTGCCCGGTCCAGCACGGAGTCCAGCACGACCGCGCCGGCCGCGACGGCCTCGGGCGGCGCGACGGTCGGAAGGTCAAAGGCGAGCTTGTCGAGCCCGGCCCGCATGTCGTCCTGGTCGAGGTGCCCGTAGACCTTCGCGGTGATCTTCGGGTCCGTGTGGCGCAGGATCTTCTGCACCGTCGCCAGCGGGACGCCGGCCTTGAGGAGCAGCGTCGCCGTCGTGTGCCGCAGATCGTGGAAGCGGAGCTTGCGCACCTGGGCGACCGGCCACAGCGCGTCGCCGTGGAGAGGGCAGCGCCGGAGCGCGCGGTCCGTCGCGACCTCGACGTGCTCGCAGCGGGGGGCGGACCTTGCCCGCTTCCCGCGACCGTCCACCCGGGCGCGGCAGACGTGGCGGTAGCCCTCCACGATGTCGGCGCGGCCGAGCGCGCGCCGCAGGACGCCCTCCAGCTTCGTCGCCTCCGGGAGCATCTCCCCGCCCCTGCCCGGGAAGACGAGGCCCGAGCCCGACGCCTCCACCGCCGCCCGCAGGAAGGGCTCCAGCTCGGCCGCGATGGGGATGGCGTCGGCGTGACCGCCCTTCGTGGTGTCCCGGTCGTAGGACCTCTCCACCGTGATCACCCCGGCCTCGAAGTCCACGGACGCCTTCCGCAGCCCCAGCAGCTCGCCCTTCCTCATCCCGGTGTAGAGCGCGGCGGCGAACAACGGCCGGAACTTCGGCGCGAGCGCGGCCATGACGGCGGGCACCTCGCTGGCCCGGAGGTAGTCTGGGATGCGCTTCGGGACCTTCCGCTTCTCCACGGCGACGACCGGGTTGCTTCCCGCCCACCGCTTGACCTTCCTCGCGGCGTTGAACGCGCGCGAGAGGTAGCCCCGCAGGTGGTTCACGCTCTGCGGCCCCAGCTCGGCGTCCTTCGCCTGGAGGAACAGCTCGATCCGGTCGGAGGTCACCGCCGAGAGCGGCAGGGCGGCGAGGCCGCTGCTCAGGAGGTGTGCGCGGATCGCGCTCTCGTTCCTGGCGTGCGACGGCGACCTGGCCGAGTGCGTCTTGAGCCACCAGGTGAGCAGCTCAGCCAGCGGGCCGCCGCCGTCCTCGGGCAGCCCGACCTCCAGCCCGAGCCGGACACGCTCGGCTCGGCGCTCCAGGTCCACTGCGAGCTTCTCCGCCTCGCGCTTGGTCCTCGCCCGCGACGGCTGATCGACCATCCGGCCGCCCTCGGCCCGGTATCGGAGGTACCAGACCTTCCCCTCCCGCCGCTCGACCGCGACGCCTTCGGCCTGGAGCTGCACGGCCCGCTGCTCCGATACCCGCTCGCCGCCCAGGGCGACCCACCGCACGCGACGGAATACGCTCGCCATGGCCTATCCCCTGCCCTTCTTCTTCGCGGGCGCGCCGAGCTTCGAGAGGTGCCCCTTTGACTCCAACCAGTCCTCCAGGATCATCGTCGCGAGGTCGGAGGTCTTGCGGCGCTCCGCCTGGGCGGCGCGCTCCAGCGCGTCGCGCACCTGCTGGGACATCCGAAAGGTAAGCCGGGCATCTTTGCTCATGTCTGCCATTGTCCGCCCATATGCGAAGGGGATCAACGGCCCCGGGGTGAGATCGCCACGATCGTCGTCCTGGGCGCGGCCTCGCCGCCTGCGTACGCCCGGATCTGATCGGGCAAGAATCGCCGGAGGCCGCCGATCTTCACGGACGGCAGGTCGCCGGCCTCGGCGTGCAGGTACACCCAGCTCCGGGAGACCCGCAGGAAGGACGCCACGTCCGCCGCGGTCCACATCGGTTCATTCGTCACCCCGCCTCCTCTCCGTCCTGCACCTGGCGCAGTTCCAGCCCGAGGATCCAGCGGCGGCCTCCCGACGCCTTCCTCTGGTAGCCCCGGTCTTCCAGGTTCCCACCGAGGGCCTTCGTGGAAAGCCGCCTCTCTCCGTTCGCATCGGCCCACCTCCGGAACTCATCGCTAAGGCCCTTCGAATCGACTCGCCCGCCGGGTGCGAGGGTGCAGCACTCGTCCAGGAAGGCGCCGACCACGTCCTCGTCGCTCCTGTACTCCTTCACCGCGGCGAGCACGGCGGGGGGCGGGGCGAGGCCGATCTGCCGCCACTCTTGGCAGCCCTCGACGGCCCATCGCAGGATTCCCGTCATCTCGTTCCGGAGCTTCGCCAACAGCTCGTGATCCCTCTCGGCCTCCGGGATCTCTACCGGGAACAGGATCATGTGGACCCGCCGCCAGAAGCCGTTGTCGGTGCCGCTCACCCTCGGCTTGTGGTTCCCGGCGATCCAGAATCTTGTGGGTGGGCACGAAGGCGAACGGGTTCTCGTGCATGAACCGCGCCTTGAGGGTGTCGCCGCCCGTTAGCCACTTCACCTTCGGCTCGTCCCAGTGCTGCCCCTCGCCCATCTCGACGGTCGTCACGACGCGGGCACCCTGGAGGTCCGCGATCTCGACGGCATGCCGCTCTTGTCTCGCTGCGAGGAGCAGGCTGGGGCCCGCCGTCTTCGCGTACTCCCCCTCGCCCAACAGGAACCTGATGATCTCAAGGAAGGTCGTCTTTCCGTTCGCACCGCGACCGTGAAGAAAGTGGAGGACGTGCTCCTCCACGCGGCCCGTCAGGCTGTAGCCCACCGCGCGCTTGAGGTATGCCCGCACCTCGGTGTCGGGCAGTACGCGGGCCAGGAAGGCGTCCCAGGTCGGGCACGACGCCCCGGGGACGTAGGGCGCTGCGCAGACCTTGGTCAGGTTATCTCCGCGGTCGTGGGGCCTGAGCTTCCCGCTGCGCAGATCCAGGGTCCCGTTCGCCACGTTGAGGAGATCCGGGTTCCGGTCGAGGTCACTGGGGGTGAGCGCCACCTGGGAGAGGTTGCGCGCGATGGCGAGCGCGTTGTCGATTCCCGAGCGTGACTCGGCTCGCAGCGCGTGCGCCACAAGTGCGTTCTTGTCCGCCCCGGGACGCATCGTCCCCGCGATGAGCATGAGGTCGCGCGCGCTGCTCATCGCGAGCCGCACCACGTCTCCGCGCTCGTCTAGGGCCCAACGGGCCCCGTCCCACAGCAGCCAGCGATTCCACCTGTGGACGTACCGGATCTCGTGCCCGTGCAACCGGACCAGACGCTCTGCGTTGCCAGCGTCGGAACGGGGCCTGTCGATCTCGTCGGTACCCGCGACTCGGTATTCGACCGCTGCCTCGGCCTCGAACTCCGGGCTCTCGCTCTCGGCCCGAAACCCGGGCCCAGGGCTTTGATCGTGGGTCACGGTTCGACCTCGTCGCGATCGGTCCAGTGGCGGCGTGGGGGCTCGGCGCTCGGACCGGGAACCGGCATCGGCGCAGCAGGTCCTCGACGGACCCGCTCGATCACCTCGCGGAGCCGCCGCAGCGCCTCGCCCTCGTCCTGGGCGGTCGGGTTCTCGGTCACGGCGTCACCTCGGGGGCGATGCCGAGCACCGGCAACAGCCGCGACGCCACCCGCACGCTCAGGAGGGAGGGGTCGCGCTCCAACTGCCGCAACCAGCACACGGAAATCCCGGCGGCCACCGCGGCACGTTCCAGGCTCAGGCCTTGAGCCAGCCGTGCATCGCGAAGCTTGCTACGACGTGTCAGACGGTTCATGCGCTACCTGGTAGCGCACGCAACACTGCCGGTCTGGGACCAACCCTCGGGTCTATTTTCCCCAGCGTCGGTGCAGCTTCACGAGGGCTTCCTGGCTGATCTTGATGCCGATCTCCGCGCAGACGAGCGAGAGGAATCGCGGGAAGGGCCCTTCCCGTCCGCGGCCCGGCTTCTTCCCGGTTCCCTCCTGGTAGATCTTCGCGATGTTCACCACGAAGATGCGGAGGTCGCTGTCGCCCGAGACGGGCGGGCGCCGAGTCGGCAGCCATCGACGCGCCGCCCGGACCTGCGCCACGACGGCCTCGGCCTCCGCCCGCCCGAACGCGAAGGGCAGCCCGGAGGCGCGGCGCAGCTCGATCTCGGGAGCCAGAAACGGCAGGCCTGCCATCCCGCCCGCCTCCAGTAGGCGGGCGAGCGCCTCTCCACGAGCGGCGTGGCCACGGGCCACGGCGCGCGCCGCACGATCCACGAGGTCGAGCCGCCTCCGCTGCTCGTTGGGGGATGGGCTTCGCGCGGCGTGGGTCGAGAGGTACAGCCCCGCGGCCTCATCGAGCCGTTCACGGATCGGAAACCCCGGGTCGAACCCGAACAGGCCCGCGAGCTTCGCGGCCTCGGGGAAGTAGGTCCGCGGCAGGAGCCTTGCGAGGCCCTCGTCCGCGGTTGGGAAGCCCCGCTCGACCATGTCGAGTCGGTACACGACCGGCGGCTTGGGCACGGCGCCCCCCAGGCGCTGACGTTTCCCCAGGGTGGACAGGCACGGGGCGGGCGCGCTGGGGGCGCGCGTTTGGGCCGCGAACCCTAGCCCCGGCCGATTCCGAACCTACCCCGCTGCCCTGTCGTCGGAGCCCCGGCGGAAGGGTGACTGACGTGACAGATCCCGTCACCCTCGACATTCTCCTCCTGGAGAAGCTTTCAGGCAGAGTTGCCGGAACGCGCCGGATCCGTCACTCGGGTCACGCGAACCGCGAACGCCGCCGAGGCCCTCGGAACGAGCCGGCGGCGCCGCCAGAGCCGCGGTCGAGCGCGTCGCGGCCGTCTACGCACGGTCTCGCGGCGCTCCGTCTACGTCGCGGCGGGCGTCAACGTCGCCGGCAACCGGGCGAGATCACGGGCAGCCCAGGTGTCGGAGGCCCTCCACGTCGTGCTCGCCACGCTGGTCGCTGGAGACCGGTGACGCGTCTCGTGCGGCATTGGTGACGGTCACCGCCCGGGGGCAGGGACCTCGACCGCGTCGATCACGCTGTTGACATACGCTAGCGATCCGTTCACAGATCCCCGTCGATGCCCCGCTCGACCTCACGACGCTGCACCGGCCCCGGCTGTACCAGGCCGGCGCGGGCGCTCGGGCTGTGCGTGGCGCACTACCGCCAGCGGGCCCGGGGCGGGCCTCTGACGGCCCTGCGAGGGTCGCCGGGCGCGGCCATGGTGATGTTGACCGTCCGCGTGCCGGTGGCCGTCCGCGAGGCCGCCCGTCGCGATCCCGATGGCGCCCGCGCCACGCTCGACCGCTGGGCCAAGACCAGGAGGAAGCCGTGAACGTCGCCGCCTACACCCGCGTCAGCTCGAAGTCGCAGGACTTGGCCACCCAGCGCGACGCCATCCAGCGCGCGGCCACCGCCAGGGGCGACACGGTCGTCACCTGGTACTGCGAGAAGCGGTCCGGGAAGAAGCTCGCCAGGCCCGAGCTGGACCGGGTCCGCGCCGCGATCCGGGTCGGGGAGATCCGCAAGCTCTACGTCTTCAAGATCGACCGGCTCACGAGGAGCGGCGTCGCGGACACGTACAAGATCGTAGACGAGATCCGGCAGGCGGGCTGCGAGCTGCACATCCCGGGCGACAACCTGGTGATCAAGCCGGTGGGCACCGACGACCTCGCCTCGGAGTGCATCATCTTCGGCCTCGCGCTGGGCGCGCGCGTGCAGCGTCAGGCCATCAACGACAACATCGCCGCCGCCCGCGAGCGGATGGAGGGTGAGGGTCAGCGATGGGGTCGGCCGCCGCGCCTCTCCTTTATGCAGCGGTCCGAGGTGGTCGCGCGCCGCGACGCCGGGGAGAGCATCCGGAAGATCGCGGTGGCCCTGAAGGTGCCGCGCTCGACGGTGGCCCGGGTCCTGGTGGGCGCGCCCGTGCTCCCGCTCGACCCGTCCCGAAAAGTTGATCCCGAGATACGGGCCGAAACGCCGTAGCGGCGGGGGTCAGCCAGGGGCGGCCGGGAAGCGCGCTTCCGGGACACCACGGGGCGCCGACACGTCGTGGACGACGGGTAGGGTGTGAGGGGGGCGGGGCGCGCGCGTGGGCTCGACGGCGGCGGCGAGGGGGGCGATGGGCGTGATCAGGGCGCGGCCCCCGCGCGCGCGCCGCCCCGATCCGCCTCCTCCTCGAACGGTCGCCGTCGCCGCCTTGGCGGTGCTCGCCTCGAAGAACCCGCACCCCGACAGTCCCGAGGGCGTCCTGTTGCGCTACGTTCGCGCGCACGCCGGCCCCGACAACGAGATCCGCGAGGTCGAGGCCGTGCGGCTCGTGGAGCAGAAGCTGGCCGAGGGCGTGGGCGTCGAGCGCGCGTTGGGCATCGCGGGGCGCCGGTTCAACGTCCACCCGCAGACGGTGCGGCGCTGGCGCGACCGGAGCCGGCCCGGCTCCGCCTAGCATCTTCTCTGCACGTTGCGAGTGTCCGCCGGGCACCTTCTGGGAGCATCGGCCGGCCGTCGCCGGCCACCAGGAGGAGCCGACGATGGCGAAAAGCACGAAGAAGAACCCGTTGCGCGACGCCGGCACCGGCGCGGCGCCTCGACCCCCGATCACCTACGGGTCGGCCGGCATCGAGATCCGGACGCTCACCGCCGACCAGGCGCAGCGGCCCGACGCATGCGCGCCGTCGCCCCGGGCCAAGCGCCGGGCGGGCCCGTAGATGGCGACCACGCGCAAGGCCCTGGCGTTTCCCTTCCGTCGAGGCGGCATCCCGCCGACCGAGGCGGCAGGCTCGCTGCCCGACCGCGCCGCCGAGCTGGAGCAGGCCGGCCAGGCGACCGAGCCCGCCGCGCCGGGCGGAGGGGCAGCGGCGGGCACGGCGCCGGCCGCCGCGTCGGACCCCCCGCCGGCAGGGCCCACCCAGGGGGGCGAACCGAGGCCGGCCGGCACGCCCACGGGGGCCAGCCCGAACGGAAGCGACTGGTCCGCGAGTCCTCTCCGCCGCCACGAGGACGACCTGCGGATCGTGAACCTCCGCGCGAAGCACGTCCGGATCTTCGGGGAGCTGGAGGCGGCGCGGGCTCGGCTCCCGGAGCTGGCCGCCGCCGCGTCGAGCGCGCGGGACCACCACCGCGAGGCGCAGATCGGCCGCGCCCTCGACCCCGGGCCGGACGCGGATCGGCTCTTCGTCGAGCGGCGGGACCTCCTGGCGCGGGCGAGCGAGATCGAGGCGACCGCGCTGGCCGAGGCTGACGCGCTGGAAGTCGCGCTTGAGCGGGTTCGCGCTGAACTCGAACAGGCTACCCGCGAGGCCGACTCCCGCGACGCCGCCCGGGTGCGCGCGGCGGTGAACGACCCCGCGCGGCTCGCGAAGAGCAAGGCCGCGCTCTTGAGCGCGCTCGATCACCTATACCTCCGGGACAGGATGAACGGCGGCGGCATCGGCGCGAACAGTTCCGCCCTGGTGGCGCAGGCCCTAGGCCTCCTCCTGGACGGCGCGTCGGTCTTCAAGCGCAGCGAGCTGCTCTTCGCCGCGGTCTTGGCCGAGTCGAAGTTCACGACGACCACGAAGGAGGTGCAGGGATGAGCTACGCCACCAAGATCGCGAGGGAGGCGGCCAGGGACCTGAATCTTTCCGACCGTGCCGCCCATGAACTCGATCAGTTCGCGGAGCGCGTCGAGAAGCTTCCCGATGACGAGGCGCGGGCCCTCGCCCATCGCTTCGCGGACGCCTCGGTGGACCGCTCGCTCGGCGGGGCCGCAATCCTCGTCGCCCTGGCGATCAAGGAGGATCGGTTCCTATCGAGCCTGGCCGATGACGCCGCGCGCGACGACTACGTGCGCCGGAACCTGCACGAGGTTGTGTCCGTGGGGCGCGGCTTCGACCCCGAGCCCGAGGCCGAGGAGGACTAGATGCCCTGGCCGCCGCGCCGCCGGATCGCGTTCATCCGGCGCGCCGACCACAGCATCATTGCCCCGGCGCCCCCGGGGTACGACGCCGAGGGGGACGGCCTGCTGCGTGATCCCCTGGTACGCGCCATGTGGCGGGCGCAGGACCGGGTGCGCCGCGAGCGCCAGGCACGCCGCGACGGGATCCGCGAGGAGCTGATCGCGGAGCTGCTGGACGAGGAAGAGATGCGATGGGCCGAGGACGAGCGGAGGGCAGTCGTGGCGTGGGAGCGCGCGCACCGGGGGCGTAGATGAACGGAGACGAGATGGACAACGAGAGCGAGAGCACCGCCGAGACGACGCCGGCGACGACCGAGGGCGACGACTGGAGAGCGAAGCCGCGCGGCCCGCGCACCTCCTCGCCGGCCGGCATCCGGCGCGCGTTCGGGGCGGCCTACCGCGAGCTGTGCGAGATCCCGGCGGCCGAGCTGTCGCCCACGCTCCGGATCGCGCTCGCGCGCGCGAAGGGCGACCTCCTCGCGAAGCTCGCCGTGGTGCTGCGCGACGCAGACCACGAGGGCCGGATCGTAAAGCTCGAAGAGGCCATGGCCCGCAACCGCACGGCCTCGCACTAGCCCATGGCCTTCCAGTCCCACGGGAGCCGGATCAAGGCGCTGGAGTTCGCGTTGAGCCCCCAGGGGTGCCTCGTCGTGGTGCAGCTCCCGACGACGCCCGCCGACGAGATCGCGAAGGGCGAGCAGCTCCTGGCCGATGCGAAAGCGGCGGGCCTGCCCAGCGTTGCCGTGCGGGTGATCTTCTCGGAGTGCAGCTCGACTGCGGCGCGCTGGCCCGGGGAGTAGGCCGGCATGGCGTTCGGCATCCCGTCCTGCCAACGTCGCGAGCGGAGCGTGCGCGCGGTATGGTCCCGGTCGTGGACGTTCGAGACGAATCGGCGCGGGACAGGGCAGCTGAACTCATCGGAAAGCTCGCGGCGTGCGGGATCACGAACGACGAGTTCGAGAAGGCTTACCCAAGGTCCAAGGATCGGGCGGTGAACGCCGTGTACGCCTGGGTCTGGCACTACTACGACGACCTGCACGAGCATCGCCTCGAAGGGCGCTTCGCGCTGTCAGTTGAGGCGTCGGACGGATTCCGCCGCTGCATCACGTTCTTGAGGTCCGATCTGTCGTATCGGTGGCCTCCGCTCGCGTCTGTTCCGTTCGTGGGGAGAGTCATATGCTGCCTTTCCCCTCGGTTCGAGATGGGCGACCATGGGGTCTGGCCCTTCGTCAGCCGCGATCAGCTTGAAGAGGCGGCCCGCACCACTCGGTGAACAAGGTACTCGTCCGCGCATCGGGTGCCGGCTCCGACTTCCTCCCGGAGTCCGAGGGCCTGCCGGGGGGGCGCGTCGCCTTTACTGGCGAGCTACTTCTCTTCGGACGACCCGACCGCGCGGAGCTTCGCCACGTCGATGTGCACCTGGTCGCCGTAGAAGTAGTCGGGGGTCTGGCAGTCCAGCGGCAGCTTCGCGGCGAGCTTCTTCAGGTCGGTATCGATGGACACGAGTCGGTCGGCGCCCCACCTCTTCGCGCAGACGGCGATCATGGCGTCGTACTTGATGAACGAGCCGGGCGCCTCATTCCCCTCGCGGTCCTTCCCGTACTGCGCCTTGAACGCGGCGATCTGGACCGAGAGGATGTGCTGCGGCAGCGACTCCGCCATGATCTCGGCGCACCTCGCGTCGAACGGCACCACGTACACCTGCGCCGTGCTCGGCAGCGCGGACGCGCCGCCGCGCAGGTACTCCGCGAACGCCGGCGCGGGGATGATGATCCGCCGGTTCGGGTCCTTCAGCATCGCGACCCAGAAGTCCCTGCACGCCTGGGCGAAGCGGTCTTTCTTCTTCTTCTCCAGCGCCCTGAACAGGACCCCGGCATCGACGGCGGCCATGCGGGGAAGCTTGGCGTCTTCCATGACGAACGTGGGGGTCTGGACGGGGCCGCTCACTCGTCAGAGCCCTCCTGCTCGGACTCGAACGACACGTTCCTGGCGTTCGCCGCGTACCACTTCTCCCACGCGCCGCGCGAGTCCGCGTCGGGGATCTCGACGGCCAGGATCTCGCCGCCCTCGATGACGCCCTCCGCGTTGCGGCGAACCTTCGCCACGATGTCACACGGCTTGTGAAGGGAGGCTCCCACCTTCCTGATGGTGTCCCAATCCCCTGGGGCCTTGAGCGTGAACCGCCCCTCCCCGCGCGCTTCAAACCGAGCCTCGGGCTCGTTCCCGCCGGCCTTGATCGGCTCGGCCCGGAGCACGACGACCTCGAACGCCGGGAGCGTCACCTCCGGCCTGACCACCTCCAGCTTGAAGACCTGCTCGCCCTTCGAGGTGCGGAAGCGCGCCGAGGGCGTGTACTGGGGCGGCAGCTCCCCGATGGCGGCTGCGAGCCGCCCGAGGTGCTTGCGGACGCCGTGAGGCGCGTCGTCCAGGTTGGTGAGATACCGTGTGGCCTGCGCGCCGGCTTCCGCAGCAAGATCGCCCCGGTCGGCGTGCACCATGACGGCGGCGCACTTCGCGACGATCCGGATTCCCTGGATGGTCAGCTCGTGATCCCGCTCGTCCCTGACGAGCCCGGCGATGGCGTCGAGGTAGGCCGACGCCAGCGCGAGCAACTCGCGCGCTGCCACCGTGCGCGGTCGTACGCCTGGCCCGGCGACCTCGATGAGGATCTCGCCCTGCATGACCAGGGCATTATGGGCGCGCCTCGCCGACATCGCAAAACGGAGAGTAAGGGTCTGGCTGACATGTCCCAGGCAGCCCGCTACTTCACGGACCTCGCCGGGGGACGCCGTCAGGAACGAAGCCCCCGAAAAGCGGTGAGTTTCGACCGAGAGAGAAACCGTCTACTCGTCCTCGTGGAACGTCGAAAACGCACAGGCGAGCCCCGGGTCCTCGGGGGTCTTCCGCAGGAAGATCCCCGCGTCCGTCTCGGTGCCGCACCAGCAGCAGGGCACCGGCTCGGAGTCGATGACCCGGACCGGGTCGCGGTTCGGGTAGCCGGCGGCGCTCATCACCGGCTCCCAGCAGTCCCAGCAGATCGCGTGGTTCCAGCGGCTCACGGAGGCGTCTTGCTGGGGGGCGCGGAGGTAGGAACGGCAGGCCTGGCGGCGTTGTTCTTCGCCGGGATCAGTTCGTCCACGACACCGTCCGAGGCCTTGGCGGTTTCGCCTGGAGCCGTCGCGGCGGGGGCGGGCGTGATCGTGAGGGTGCCGAAAGCCCCGCCGTGCCCTTCCGCCAAGCCGGAGATCCGCACGTAGGGCCACACGATGGGCTTCGCGCCCTCGATGGCATCCACCTCGATCCGGTTCAGACGCGCCTCCTCCGCCGGCGAGATCCGGAGAGTCACCGCGCGCTCATCCGGAGCACCCAGGGTGATAGGCAGCAGCGGATCGCACTCGCCAACAGGAGCGCTGCGGTAGCCCCGAATCGTCTGGCCACCGGAATCTACCAGTCGGATTTCGCGCACGACCGTTCCTCGATTCCCCTTGCTCAAGAGCGAGAGGATCGCGACGTGCGGCTGACCGTCGCCCTCGTGCAGCACGATCCGCGTCCGGGCCGGGACGAACTCGACGTGCGCGGTGTCGCGGGACTGGAGGACGTAGATCACGATGCTGGCCGCCAATGCCAAGACGGCAACCGCCAACGACAGCAGCGCGACCCGCCAACTGTTCCGGTACCAGGGCTCTTCCCGCCGCCTCTTCTTTCCCATGGCGGATACGGTACTCCCCGAGCCAGGACGCTCAGTTGACGACGGACAATCTGAACCCGGCTCAGTCGGGCCTCCAGCCCGCGCGCGCGATCATCTCCTCCAGATCGCTCCTCGCGAATCGGATCGCGTTCGAGACCCGGACGCTCGCGATGAGCCCCCGCCGGACCAGCCCGTAGACCGTCGCCGTCGAGACCGCCAACCTCTCGGCCACGTCGCGGACCGTGAGCAGGCCCTCCACGGTCCCCGGCACCAGCGCGAGCTGCCCTCGGCCCGGTTTCGGTCCAGCAGAGAGTCCAGCAGAGCCGATCACGGTGCCTGGGTTGGGTTGCGATCCTTGGACGGCGACCACACGTCCACGGTCGAGAGGTTCCGCACGGTTGCGACCGGCTGGGACGGTTGCATCGATGCGAGGGCCGCCTCCGGAGCCGAAGGCCAGGGGTTCGAATCCCTTACCGCGCGCAACCGGAAGGCCGGGAGTTCCCTCGCGACGAGCGGGTGGGCTCCCGGCCTTCCTCTTTTCTGCGTCGGTCCGGTCGAGCCACCGGACCGGACCTGCGGCAACCGGGCACAGGCGATGTTCCTTGACTCCGAGTGCGGGCCTTGCTGGTGTTGCCAGGGGGGCCGCCATGAACCGCCACGCGAAGCCGATCATCGTCGCCGGGGCACTCGCTCTCGTGCTGGGCTGCGGCCGGAACGATGGCGGCGGCGGGCCACGACAGGTGCAGGAGTTCACCATCAGGTTCGAGCCCTACGACCACGTGCGGGATGCCCTGCAGGTCGGGGTCTACGCCTCGCCCGAGGTGACCCACGTCACCTTCACCGTCGACGGGCTGCCCTCCTGCATGGCCCCCCGCTCCGGCGTCTGCAGGTTCGACGTGGCCGCGTTCCCGGAGGGCGCCCACGAGGTGCAGGCCCGCGCGACCACCAGCGAGGGCACGAGGTTCGCGAAGGAGACCTTCACGGTCGATCGGACCCCGCCGAAGATCGTGGGCCGCGCTCCCTTGCCGGGCGCGGACCACCTCCAGGGTTGTCCGATCGAGGTGGACTTCGACGAGGTCATCGACCGCGAGTCGATCTCGATCCAGGGCGACGGCCTGCGGATCGCGAGCGCCGACTACCAGAGGTTGCTCGTGGCGCTGGACCCGCCCTCGATCCCGATGGCCGGGTCGATCCGGTTGACGGTCCAGGACCTCGCCGGGAACCCGACGAGCGCGGAGTGGACCTTCGCCGTCCCCTCGACGATCGATCAGGTGGTGGCGGGCACGCCGACGGGCCGGACGCTGTCGCTGGAGCGGGCGGGCCGCCGCTGGCACGTCGGCGACGACGAGGTCGGCGGAGGCATCCGGATCCACGACGCCTGCACCTCGACCAGCGCGCTCCGGCCGGAGTCGGCGGTCGCCTTCGCGCGGCTGGACCCGTACGACTGGGCCGCCCTGGTGCAGGGCAAGTCCATCCACGTCTTCCGGATGGAGGGAACCGTGCCCTCCTTCGTGCGCTCGTGGGAGGTCGCGACGGAGGGCGTGGCCGAGGTCTCCTTCGAGATGAACGCCCACGGCGCGGGCCTGGCCTGGAGGGACTCCGGGGCTGCCCGCTGCACCCACGTCGGCGTGCGGAAGCCGATCGGGTACAGCCCCACGCCGACCTGGCAGGAGACTCCCGAGCTGGCGTGCGCGTCGTCGTCCATCGGGCGGCCCGCCTTCGAGCTGCTGGGCGGCGTGCCCGTGCTGTCGTGGGTGGAGCCGGGCGCCGGCGGAGGGTCGGCCGTGCGCACCCTCGCGTGGAACGGCGCGTCCTGGCGTCCGATCGGCTCGCCCGTGCCGGTGCCCGACGGCGACCGCGCCGTGCTCGCCACGTCCGACAGCGACTACTGGAGGCTGTTCCGCGCCCGCGGCGTCCCCGGGGCCGGGCTCGTCGTGGAGGTCGCCAACGTCTCCGGCCAGACCTGGACGGCCCTGCCAGGCGTCGCGTCCCCGGGGGCGATCGCGAAGGGGCTGATCGCGTCGAAGGGCGTGCTCCACCTCCTCTGGCAGGAGCCGGGCGCGGGCTCCGGCCACCGCCTCCAGGCGGCGAGCCTCCCGTTCGACGGGAGCGCGTGGGTCCAGGAGATGGCCCCCATCTCGTTCGCGACGACCGACCCCGGCCGGCCGGCGGCCTTCGCGCTCGACACCGACGGGCGGCCCGTCGTCGCGTGGATCGAGGAAGGCGTCTCCGGTCCCCAGGTCCACGCGCGCTGGGGGAACTGATCGGCGGCCGCGACCTCGCGGGCGGCAGCCGGATCGTCGCGGCCTTCACGGTCGAGCGCGCGGTTGAGGGCACTACCTGGAAGGTTTCGAGGACGCCGGCGGCGGGTCGCCCTTCGCGCCCTGGTACCCCAGGATCAGGTTCGCGCGGACGGTGGGCGGTGCCTCGCGAAGGCACGCCATGAACGCCTCGCTCGCGACCTCCGGGGTGACCTCGGCCTCCATGCCGCACTTCTTCGCCTGGCACTCGCACAGCGCGACCACATTCCCGAGACCGGCCTTCTCGAGGGTGGCCGGCTTCGCCATCGTGTGAACGCAGGCGGTGAGCGCGCTCATCCACCCCGCTCGGTTCTTCGTGCCCTTCGGCACGTACTGCTCGGGCTCGATCGCGGCCCCGGAGTTCACCGTCGTCCTGAACCGCTCGCAGTCGTCGCGGGTGCGGAAGAACATGTGCTCGCCGCCTTCGCGGCAGTCGATCATGTAACCGATGAGGGCCTCGCCGCCCTGGGCCCTGTAGGCGCACGCGGAGCCCTTCCCGCCGCTCGCCTTCGACCAGCCCTGGTTGGCGTGCGCGAGCACCTCGTCGATGCGGTCCTCGGCCTGGGCACAGGCCCGAACCCGTCCATCCGGCCCGCCCTGCGCGTACCAGAGCGGCCTCGCGGAGAGAGGGATGGCGAGGGTGAACGCGATGAGAAGTGCCTTCGATGGCGAGGTCACGCGGCCTCCCGGTCCAGGGGGCTACAGACTAGACGAACCCCGAGTACACGTCCATCGCACGCGCGCCCAACGCCTCGCCGATGCTGAGTGGCGGCGCCGCCATCGTCACCCTCGGCTTCCGGAGCGGGGCGCGGGAGGCGCGCAGGTCCCATCGCAAGAACGTGACGCGACCCGTTCCCCCGAGACCTGCCGAAATCAAGTTCAGCCCTGTTCTCCACGCTGCCCACGAAGTGAAACCAGCCCCCGTAGAAGTGCCTCCCGTCCTGCCCGCCCCCGCACCCGTAGACCTCGCCCTCCTTGCCCGGCGGGATGCCGAGTCGCGCGCACAGCTCCAGGAACTCGCGTGGGTAGATGCGCTCACGTTGCGCGGCGAAGTTCCGGCACTCGTCGCAGCCGCAGTCCTCCGGGCCGGGGGAGATGCTCTCGTAGGCGAGCGCGGTCGCGACCGGGTCGACGTGCAGGGTCCACCTGTCGAACTTGAGCTCGTGCACGGCCGCCTCAGAATCTGCCGAATTCAAGTTGCCTGGCTGCAGGTGCCAGGGCCGTCCCTCGTCTCCGCCACCGCTGCGCGGTGGCTACGCTCGGGACGAACGGGGGGGTGAACGGGATCGAGTCCACGGACCGCCGGACGGGCGCGGCGGCGGACGATACTGAGTGTAACGGGCCGCCGGCCCCTACGGCCTCCCCTTCCCCGCCGCCGCCACCTTCGCCATCGCGGCCTCCACGGCGTCGGCGTCTGCCGGGAAGCCCGTGGTGATCGGCTCGCAGCCGGTCGCGGTCACGAGCACGGTGTCCTCGATGCGGATGCCGAGCTCGCCCTCGAGGTACGTCCCGGGCTCGATGGTCACGACGTCGCCCTCCTTCAGCGCGCCCTCGAGCATCACGTCGTGCACGAAGAGGCCGACGGTGTGGCCGAGGCCGTGGGGCATGTGCTCCTCGTGGTCCGGCGTGCGCTCGCGCAGGACCTTGCGGGCGATCGCGTCGAGGCTCTCGCCGCCCTCGCCCTTCCCCCTCCCGCCGAGGCGCACCCCGGGCCTGCACGCGGCGAGCGCCGCGGCCTGCGCGGCGAAGACCGCGTCGTAGAGCACGCGCTGCCGCGGCGTGAAGCGGCCGTCGACCGGCAGCGTGCGCGTGAAGTCGCTCGCGTACTGGTCCACCGAGCAGCCGAAGTCCATGACGACGACCTCGCCCGCGCCGAGCACGCCCTGGTTGCCGTCGCCGTGCGGCGCGGCGGCGGCCTTGCCCGACGACGCGATGGGCGGGAACGACTCCGGCCCGCAGCCGCGCGCGGTCATCGCCCGCCGGAGCGCGTCGCCGACCTCCGCCTGCCTCGCCCCCGCGCGCACCAGCGGGAGGACGTCGCCGAGCGCGCCGACCGTCGCGGTCGCGGCGGCGCGCAGCCGCGCGAGCGCCGCGGGGTCGGCGGTCCGCCGGGCGCGGGCGAGCTCCGGGCGCAGGCTGAACCGACCCGAGGGCCCGGTGCCCGGCAGCTTCTGGAGCCCCTCGCGACTCCCGCCCAGGAAGACGGCGTCCAGGTTGTCGAAGATGGGGAACAGGCGTCGAATCGAGCCCGGGCTCGTCCCAGGCCACGGTCTCGGAGAGGATCGGCCAGACGAGCCCGCCCGCCGGCGCGGCGGCCCGCACGGCCTCGCGGCGCGCGTCGAAGGGCAGCGGAGGCAGGCCCGCGGCCTGCGCGGACGGGGCCGGCGGCGCCGGGAGCTCGCCCGCGAGGCGCGGCAGCGCGAGGACGAGCCCGGCGGCGGCGGCGCCGAGGCCGAGCGCGAAGGCGGTCGCCAGCCGATGAGGCCCGTGCTCCGGCGCGGGCTCGGGATCGTCCCCCAGGCGGAGGATGGCGTCGGCGACGAGCACGGCGAGGGCGAGGGCCGCGCCGTAGAGGACGGGGTGCCCCGTGCCGGAGACCGCGATCGCCGCCCCCTGCATGGCCGCGCCGATCCGCAGCAGGCCGCGCGGGTGGCGCCGCACGAGGGGGACGAGCACGAACGCGCCCGCGGCGACGCCCGCCCAGAGGAGGACCCGCGCGGCGGTGCCCTCGGGGCGCAGGCGGACGACGGGCAGGAGGAAGCCCGCGAGGAGCAGGAGGTAGAGGAGGGCCCGCGGCAGGAGCCGGGGGAGCAGGATCGCGCCGGCGATCGCCACGCCGGCCACCACCGCCGCGGCCGCGATGGAGAGCGGCGCACGCAGGACGAGGAGCCCGAACCCGGTCGCGGCGAGGAGGAGCGAGAAGCCGAGGAGCAGCACCGGCCGCACCCGCGGCAGGACGAGCGCAACGGCGAGGCCGAGGACCATCCGGAGCGCGAGGTGCATGCGCCGGACGATACCTCACCGCGCGGCGAAGAACGCGACCCCTCCGGTGCCCGCGCCGGCGTCGAGCGCGCAGGTGAAGGTCTCGTCCATCACGACCTCCAGCGCGGGCGGGCGGAGGTACCGGGCGGTCACCTCGACCTTGCCCGACGCCTCGACCCTGAGGCGCACGTAGTTCACGACCGCGCCGTGGCGCGGGTGGGCGATGAGCTGGCTCGCGGAGGTGGCGAGGTAGGGGGCGGCGTTCCCCACCGTGCCCGCCGCGAAGCGTTCGAAGGCGGTCACGGTCATGCCGCCCGTGACGTCGGGCCCGGGGCGCTCGCCCTCGGCGCCGCGGAGGGTGCAGCGGGCGTAGCGGATGACGACCCGCACCGCGTGGCCCTCGCCGAGGGCCGCCTCGAGCTCCGGCGCGGAGCCGAGGAGCGTCGGGCCGCGGCCGGCCCGGAGGCCCGCGCACCCACCGAGGGCCGCGGCGGCGAGCGCCAGGAGGACGCCGAGGAGCCGCATGGCCCCGAGGACACCACGGGCGGGGGGCCGTCGTCCATCCGGGAGCGCCCCGAGCGGGATCGTCCTGCGGACCGCCCGCCGGGGGTGGAGGTCGCTCGAGGCGCAGCACATCCCACGGGAGGAGCAGGACCATGCGTGAAGGCCGCAGAGCGTTCATCCAGGTGATCATCCTCGGCTCGGCCGGACTTGCCGCGGGCTGCGGCGGCGGCGCGGAGCCGGACCCGACCGGCGGCAACGACGGCGGCGGCCAGCAGGCCCAGCCGAACTGCTCGACCCACGGCGGCACGGCGGCGTCGATCTCGGCCAACCACGGCCACGTGCTCGCGATCCCCGCGGCGGACTTCGCCGACGGGCTCGACCACGCCTACTCGATCATGGGCACGGCGGATCACGACCACACCCTCGCGCTGACCTCCGCCCAGCTCGCGAGCATCAAGGCGGGCACCCAGGTCGCGCTGGCCTGCGCCATGGGCGGCATCGGCGTCGCCGCGCACGACCACACCGTCACGACCGCGTGCGCCTCGAGCGGCGGCACCGGCGGTGGCGGTGGCTACAACCCGTATCCCTGAGTCCGGAGCACCCCGCCCCGGGGCGCCCCGCCCGGGCGGGGGACGCCCGGTCACGCGCTCGGCCATGGTGTCTCCTTTCCGGGAGGCCTCACCTCCTTCGAAGGAGCATCCATGGCGCAGCGCGTGTCCGGTCGGGGCGGCTTCGGCCGCCGGCGGTTCCTCGAGCTCACCGGAGGCGGCCTCGCGGCGCTCTCCGCGAGCGAGCTCCTCCTCGTGGCGCGGGCCGAGGCCCGCACCGGCGGGATCGGCTACTTCGCCCGCTTCGGCGTGACGGAGAAGCTCATCGCCGACACGCTCGCCGTGGCGCTCGCGCACGGCGGCGACACGGCCGACGTGTTCTTCCAGCACCGCATCTCGAACAACCTCGTGCTCGAGGACGGCGCCGTGAACCGCGCCTTCACCCAGGTCGAGCTCGGCGTCGGCGTGCGGGTCGTGAAGGGCGACCAGACCGGCTACGGCTTCACCGAGGACCTCTCGCCCGCCGCCCTCAAGGAGTGCGCCCGCACCGCCGCCGCCATCGCCGACGGCCCGGCGCGCAAGGCCCCCGCGCGCTTCCACGTCGACGCGAGGCTGCCGAACCGCTACCCGGTGCGGACCGCCTGGGACGCGGTGCGCCCCGCCCGCAAGCTCCCCATGCTCGAGGACCTCGAGAAGCGGGCCTTCGCGGCCGACGCCCGGGTGAAGAAGGTGACCGTCTCCTTCGGCGACGAGGCCGGGGCGGTGCTCATCGCCGACTCCGCGGGCCGCCTCGCCGAGGACGTGCAGCCGATGACCCGCACGGTGGTGAGCTGCATCGCCGAGCAGGACGGGAAGCGCGAGCAGGGCTACTACAACGTCGCGGCGCGCTCCGGCCCGGAGTTCTACACGAAGGAGCGGCTCGACCGGCTCGTCACCGAGGCGGTGCGCCGCACGACGATCCTCTTCGAGGCCGTGCCCGCGCCCGCCGGCGAGATGCCGGTGGTGCTCGCGGCGGGGTCGTCCGGCATCCTCCTCCACGAGGCCATCGGCCACGGCATGGAGGCGGACTTCAACCGCAAGGGCACGTCGATCTACTCGGACAAGATCAACAAGCCCATCGCGGCGCCGTTCGTGAACATCGTGGACGACGCGACCATCGAGGGCGCCCGGGGCGCCATCAACGTGGACGACGAGGGCAACGCCGCCGGCACGACCCACCTCGTCCAGAACGGCGTCCTCACCACCTACCTGCACGACGCGATCAGCGCGCGGCACTACGGCGTCGCCCCCACCGGCAACGGCCGCCGCGAGAGCTACAAGTTCGCGCCCATGCCGCGCATGCGCGCGACCTACATGCTCCCCGGCCCGCACGCGAAGGAGGAGATCATCCAGTCGGTGAAGAAGCGGCCTCTACTGCGACAACTTCACGAACGGCCAGGTCCGGATCGGCTCGGGCGACTTCACCTTCTACGTCAAGAACGGCTGGCTCATCGAGGACGGCAAGCTCACCCGCCCGGTGAAGGACATCAACGTCATCGGCAACGGGCCCAAGGTGCTCGAGAAGGTCGACATGGTGTCGAACGACCTCGTCATCGACGAGGGCGGCTGGACCTGCGGCAAGGACGGGCAGAGCGTGCCGGTCTCGCAGGGCATCCCCACCGTGCGCGTCTCGTCCATCACCGTCGGCGGCCAGGCGAAGAAGCCGGCCGCCGGCAAGGCCTAGCTCGACCCGAGGAGACACCCGTGAAGACCCCAGCCCTGATCGACGTGGCCCGCTCCGCGGTCTCGCTCGCGAAGAAGCACGGCGCCGCCGAGGCCGCCGCCTCGGTGACCCGCGAGCGCAACGTGGACCTCACCTGGCGCGACGGGAAGCTCGAGAAGCTCTCCGACGCCACCACCCGCGCCCTCTCGCTCGAGCTGTACGTCGAGGGCCGCTACTCGGCGGTCTCGACGAGCGACCTGCGCCCCGAGGCGCTCGAGCGCTTCGTGGACGACTCGGTCGCGCTCGCCCGCGTGCTCGCGAAGGACGCCGCGCGCGCCCTGCCCGACCCGCGCTGGTACGCCGGGCAGGAGAAGCTCGACCTCGAGCTCGAGGACGCGGCGTACGCCCGCATCGACGCCTCGCGCCGGCGCGCCATCGTCGAGGCGCTCGAGGCCGCCGCCCGCGCCGCCCCCGGCGCGAAGGCGCTCATCTCGGTCTCCACCGACTACGGCGACGCGCTCGCCGAGACGGCGCGCGTCCACTCGAACGGCTTCGAGGGGACCCGCCGCGTCACCGCCCACAGCTTCAGTGCCTCCGCCTCGGTGCAGGACCCGGACGGCCGCCGCCCGGAGGACTCCGACTACGCGTTCGGCCGGCACCTCGCCGACCTCGGCGACCCCGCCGTGGTCGGGAAGCGCGCGGTGGAGCGCACGGTCGCGCGGATCGGCGCGAAGAAGGCGGCCACGGGCGCGCGCACCGTCGTCATCGACCGGCGCGCGGCGGGGCGCCTCGTGGGCTCGCTCACCCAGTCGCTCACCGCGGCCTCCCTGCAGCAGAAGCGCAGCTTCCTCGACGGCAAGCTCGGGCAGGCGATCGCGAGCGAGAAGCTCACCATCACCGACGATCCGTTCCTGAAGCGCGGGCTCGGCTCGCGCCTCTTCGACGGCGAGGGCTTCGCGGCCCGGCGGTTCCCGGTGGTCGAGGCGGGCGTCCTGAAGAGCTACTACGTCGACAACTACTACGGCCGGAAGCTCGGGATGGACCCCACCACCCGCTCCGCCTCGAACCTCGTGTTCGCGGGCCAGGGCAGGCCGGTCGACGCGCTCCTCGCCGACGTGAAGGACGGGCTCCTCGTCACCGCGTTCCTGGGCGGCAACTCGAACGCCACCACCGGCGACTTCTCGTTCGGGGTGCAGGGCTTCGAGATCGCGGGCGGCAAGGTCGGCGCGCCGTTCGGCGAGATGAACGTCTCCGGCAACCACCTCGAGCTCTGGAAGCGGCTCGTGGCGCTCGGCGACGACCCGTTCCCCTACTCGAGCGTCCGCATCCCGACGCTGGTGTTCGAGAACGTGATGGTCGCGGGGACGTAGCGCCGGGCCCGGGCCTACGCGGCGGCCGCCCTGGCCGCCGCGAGGCCCCACGCCGACAGCTCCCGCGCGCGCGCCGGCGAGTCGGCCTCGGCGTAGCAGCGCAGCTCCGGCGCGTTGCCCGACGGGCGCAGGTGCACGATCTCGCCGTTCGCGAGCGTCACGCGCACGCCGTCGGTCCGGTCGACGCCGGCGGGCGCGCCGAGCGGCCGGAAGAACGCGGCGAGCGCGGCCGGGTCGCCCAGGAGCCCGGCGACGAGTCGCTGGCTCCGCGCGGTCTCGAAGCTCTGGATGCGGTCGCTCGCCGTGAACCGCGGCGGGAGGCCGGCGCGCAGCCCGGAGAGCGGGACCTTCCGCTCCGCGGCCGCGACGAGCAGCGCGACGATCGGCAGCGCGGCGTCGCGGGTGGGGAGCGGCGCCAGGCGGGCCGCGCCGCGCACGATCTCGCTCGCGAGCAGGAACCCGCCGTTCGCCTCGTAGCCGGCGACCGGCGCCTCGGCGCCGGGGGCCCCCATCGCGGCGATGACGTAGGGCGAGCCGATGCGGGTGCGGACGACCTTCGCGAACGCGCCGCAGCGCTCGACGGCGGTGTTGGAGGAGACCGGCGTCACGACCGTGCGGACCCCGAGGAAGCGGGCCGTGAGGAGGCCCACGAGGTCGCCGCGGAAGAACTCGCCCTGCTCGTCCGCCACGAGCGGGCGGTCGGCGTCGCCGTCGGTCGAGACGAGCGCGTCGAGGCGGTGCTCCGCCACCCAGGCGCGGGCCCTCTGCTCGTCGGCCTCGCCGACGGCCTCGGTGTCGACCGGCACGAAGGTGTCGGTGCGGCCGAGCGAGACCACCTCGGCGCCGAGCGCGGCGAGGAGCTCCTTCAGGACGTCGCGCGCGACGCTCGAGTGCTCGTAGACGCCCACCCGGCGCCCGGCGAGCACGCCCGCGGGCACGAACCCGACGTAGCGCTTCACGAAGCTCGCGAGCGCGCTCCGGTCGACCGGCGGGAGCGGCGGCGGCGAGCGCAGACGGCTGCCGTCGAAGGCGCGATCGTCGAGGTGGACCTTCGCGGCGGTGATGGCCGCCTCGTCGTCCTTCAGGATCTCGCCCTCCGGCACGTAGAACTTGATGCCGTTCCGGTCGAAGGGGATGTGGCTGCCGGTCACCACGATGGCCGGGAGGCCGAGCCCCATCGCGTGGTGGGCGAGCGCGGGCGTCGGGAGCGCGCCGCAGTGGACCACCTCGGCGCCCGCGTCGCGGCAGGCGGCGGCGCAGGCGGCGGTGATGCGCGGGCTCGAGGGGCGCAGGTCGTGGCCGATCGCCACCCGGTGCACGGGCCCTCTCCGCGCGAGCACCTGCAGGAAGGCGGCGGCGTAGGCGTAGCAGACGTCGTCGGTGAGGGCGTCGACGGTGGCGCGCACGCCGCTCGTGCCGAACCCCACCCCGCGGGCGGCCAGGCTCCGGATCTCGAGGTCCATGGCGCGAGAGGTTGGGGCCGATGGGGGCCCCGTGGCAACCGCTTCGTCGAGGGACGCCCCGGCGCGGGGCGCCGCGTCCTCGCGGGGCGCGGCCCGGACAGGTGGGGGCCGGTCAGTGGCGGGCGCCCGGCGGGAGCGCCGTCCGCTCGAAGAGGCCGCACTCGTCGTGCGCCACGGCGTCGACGACGTCCCGCTGGAGCGGTTCGAGGGGCCATTCCAGGGGAAGACGGTTCGCGGGCCGCGACAGCCAGCGGAGCCACTCGAGCTCGGCAGCAAGCGTCTGTCGGCGTGCCGCGTCCCCCTGGAGCATCGCCACCTTCTCGCCGAGGGCGACGGCCATCAGCCGCTCCGACATCATGGGTGCGGTCCGGAATGCCTCGGCGACGCCTGCCGCGACCTCAAGGAATGCGCCGCCTCGGGCCGCCCCGAGCGACGCGTGCGTGGCCTCGAGCCGCATGAGGAGCGGCAGGACCACATCCGGGAGCATCGTGACCGCGTCGCCAAAGCAGCCCCGCGCCTCTGCGGCGCTCCGAGGTGCACGTTCGCGGACGAGGGCGTCGTAGAGCGTTCCCAGGCCGTAGATCGACCGATGGCGCGCGAGCGCCTCGCGGAGCGCGTTCACCTGGGCCTCGGAGAGTGCGGCCCCATCGGCAGCCCCATCGAGGATCGCAGCCGCGGAGAACCTCAGGTCGTCAGGGCGAGAATCCGCGAGCTCCCTCAGCAGGCCAGCGCGCGCCCGGCCCGTCTCCGCACCCACCGGGCCGCTCGGGTGCCTGGTGGACAGCAGCGCCAGGATCCACAGGCGCCGCTCCAGCGTGCGGGTCTCCCCCGCCTCGCGGAGCGCCGCGAGGGCGTCGCGATCGGCGACATTCTCGCCAAGCCAACCTCGCGCAAGCCGAGCCTGCAACGGCGAGACTTCCTCGAGAAGGAACCGCAAGGCTGCTTCCGGGCCCCCCATTGCGTGGGCCTTCTCGATCAGATCGTGCCAGTCGGCGTTGCCGTGGGTGAAGCCGCCAGGTCGGCCCATGGCGACCCAGGCTCCGATCAGCGCGTCGAGCCACGATTCCCCGGGGCTCGCACGGCGCCGGACCGCCAGTTGCCGCAACAGGCGCGCCTCTGGCCGAGCGTCGAGGTCATCCACGCGCGGAGGATACAGCGCGTGGAGGGCCCTGCTCGACCAACATCTGCCGGATTCAAGTTCCGCAACGCCAAGGCCGAGGCGCCGGCAGGACACGAAAGGGGCCCGCGATTGGAGCGCGGGCCCCTTTCCCCTGGACTCCCCTGCCCTGCGGAGGCGGGGAGAGACTTCGATCGCCGCGGCTAGGCCGTCGCGGCGGGCGCGTCGACGCCGCCGTTCCGGCGGTGCGCGAGCCAGCCCGCGCCGACGTAGAAGAGCTCGGCGAGCGCCACGATGACCATCCACATCACGACCGGCGAGTCGCCCATGCCGTACGAGTGCATGCCGGTCGTGAGCACGAAGTTCACGCCGAGGTAGGTCATGAGGATGGTCTGGAAGGCGAGGATGCGAGATCGCCGCCACGCCGAACTGGCCGATGAACTTGTCGAACCGGCCGTGGAGGATCGCCATGTACGCGAGGAGCGCGACGAGCGACCAGACCTCCTTGGGATCCCAGCCCCAGTACCGGCCCCACGAGGAGGCGGCCCAGACCGAGCCGGTGAGGATGCCGGCGGCGAGGAAGATGTTCCCCACCATCATGTACCAGTAGTTGAGGTCCGCCATGCGCCCCACGAGGTCGGTCCGCCGCGGGGCGAAGATCGTGAAGCCGACCTGGATGTGCGCGATGAGCATGCCGAGCGCGAGCACCGAGTAGCCGATCATGATGATCGGCACGTGGATGGCGAGCCACGGCGTGCCGGAGAGCACGGGCGGCATCGGGTGGATGAAGCGATCGATGGGCAACAGGTCCGTCAGCGCCATCACGATCGCGGCCATCGCGTTCGCGTTCAGCACGACGAGCCGGTTGCGCAGGATCGCGAACGCCAGGATGGCGAAGGCCCCCACGCCGGCGGCGAGCCACAGCAGCGACTCGTACATGTTGGACGCGGGGATGCGGCCGGCCACCTGCCAGCGCATGCCGATGCCCCACGCCATCACGCCGAAGCCGAGCACGAGGCCCGCGAGCGCGAGGCCGTCGAGGAGCTTCGACTTGCCGTTCCAGGCGAGGATCGAGATCACGAGCGACGCGAGCAGCACGATCCACGCGACCTGCGACGGGCGCACCTTCATGTAGGTGAGCTCGGTCTCGACGTCCTGGGCCGTGGGCCAGCCGGGGAGGCGCGGGCCGGCCGCGAGCTCGGCGAGCTCGGCGGGCGCGCCCACCGTCGCGACGCCCCACTTCTCGACGGGGTCGTTCGCCACCGGGATGGAGCGGATCGCCTCCCGGTTGAGGAAGTCCTGCATCGCGACGAGCCGCTCCTCGAGCTTCTCGGCCTCGCCGACGACGCCGGTGCGCGGCTTGTCCTGCATCCCGAGCTGCCGGGCCTGCTGCATGAGCTGGAGCACCTGGCGGTTCTGCACGATCTCGGCGAACGAGCCGTGCGTCTGGCCGGGCATGCCGGCGGCGAGGGCGAGATCCGAGCTGCCGAGCTTGACGAGCTTCTGCTGGGTGGCCGCCTGGGGATCGAAGGTCCAGCGCATCACGGTCGCGACCGGGTCCTCGCCCTCGAACCGGTAGGAGCCCGTCACCTTCCAGACCGCCTCGCGCGCCTGCGTGTCGAGCGGCATGCTGCGGCCGTCGTGCTGCACCGGCAGCCGGCGGATCGCCTCGAGCTGGGCCGGGTCGAGCGCCTGGGCGGGCAGCGCGAGCGCGCCGAGCACGAGGATCATCGCCGCCTTCTCGCCGAGGCCGAGCGCGGCCTCCATCGCGGCCTTCTTCTTCACCTGCGCGGCGCGGGTGAAGAGCACGAGGCACATGCCGCCCACGAGGAGCGCGTAGCCCAGGAACACGATGTTCTGGCCGGGGTCCTTCGAGACCGAGAACACCGAGGCCTCGCGGTCGCCCTGCTGCTGGTAGCTCGACTGGAAGAGGCTGTAGCCCTTGTAGTGGAGCGGGTGGTTCATCCAGATCCGCTCCTGGCGCGTGCCGGTCTCGTCGATGATCTCGACGATCGACGAGAACATCGCCGGCCGCATCGTGCCCGGGTAGCGGTCGAGCTTGAAGTCGATGAGCCTCACCTGGAAGGGCAGCGCGTGCGGGGTCGCGACGCCCGAGGCCGGGTCGTGGATTCGGCTCCCGGTCTCGCCCTCCCACAGCCCGAGCTGGCC
Source organism: Anaeromyxobacteraceae bacterium (assembly GCA_047602405.1). Lineage (GTDB taxonomy): Bacteria > Myxococcota > Myxococcia > Myxococcales > Anaeromyxobacteraceae > Anaeromyxobacter. The sequence continues at coordinate 895,290 of JASGHJ010000002.1, read as the reverse complement.
CTCGGTCTTCCAGAAGTAGGTGACCGCCGACCCGAGGAAGATGATGACGAGCGAGGCGTGCAGGGTCAGGAACCCGAGCCGCTCCTTCCCCCACGGGAAGTGCTGGATGAGCGAGGCGATGACGCTCGTCGCGAACACGCCCTGGAGGAGCAGGAACCACCAAGCGTAGTACACGGCGCGCTGGGCGACCTCGGTGCCCATCTTCGACTCCGTGATGGTGCCGGCCGCCAGCCCGACCAGGAGCAGGACGAGCAGCAGCACGACGACCTTGAGGGAGGCGAGCGCCTCGAGCACCTTCTTCATCGATTCCTCCGGAATTCTCGGGGTTCGGCACCGCCCGCACAGGCAAGCCGCGTGCCGCGGCCGGCCGCGACCGGGTGTCGCGGGTGGACCTCCATCTACCGCGGATCCCCTCGCCATTGCGGGGGATCCCCGACCCGGCGTCCCGCCAAGCTCGCGCGGACCGCTTGCCGGCGCGCAAGGGATGCGGGGCGCCCGGATTTCCGGCGCCGGAGGCCGGGCCTGCCCGCCGGACGCGTGCTAGCCTTTGCGCGGAGGAACACGCGAATGCCGGTCTCGAAGAAGCGGAAGAAGGACGGGAAGCCGGTCCACCGGGCCACCCCGGTCGCCGCGGGCGAGGAGCACGCGCACGGCCCGGACGCGAAGCCCGAGGGGCTGGTCCGCCAGGCCGCGAAGCCGTCGAACCCGTTCGTCGCCCACCAGACCCGGCGGGCGAGCCAGCGGGGACGGTAGGTCGCTCCCTCGTCTCCGTCCCTCGTCTCCGCCGCCGCTGCGCGGCGGCTACGCTCGGGACGTACGGGCAGGGCTCGGGACGTACGGGCAGGGCTCGGGACGTACGGGCAGGGCTCGGGACCTGCGGGTAGCAACTCGGGACCTGCGGGTAGCGGCTCGGGACGTACGGGTAGCGGCTCGGGACGGGCAGCGGCTCGGGACGTGCGGGTAGCGGCTCGGTACGGGCAGGGCTCGGGACGTACGGGCAGCGGCTCGGGACGTACGGACTACCGGAACGTGTCGCACGCCGCGAGGTCGCCCGCGTCCATGCCGGTCTTGAACCAGCGCATCCGCTGCTCGGCGGAGCCGTGCGTGAACGCCTCGGGGTTCACGCGGCCGGTCGCGGCCTTCTGGATCCGGTCGTCGCCGACGGCCGCCGCGGCGCGCAGCCCCTGCTCGACCTCGCCCGGATCGAGCAGGTCGCGCTGCTGCGCCGTCTGGCCCCACGCGCCCGCGTAGCAGTCGGCCTGCAGCTCGAGCCGCACCGAGAGCGGGTTCCGCTGGCCGGGGTCGCGCGCCTGCGCGTCGTGCACCTTCTCGGAGGTGCCGAGCACGTTCTGGACGTGGTGGCCGACCTCGTGGGCGATGACGTACGCCTGCGCGAACTGGCCCGGCGCGCCGAAGCGCGAGGCGAGCTCCCGGTAGAAGCCGAGGTCGATGTACACCTTCTCGTCGGCCGGGCAGTAGAACGGCCCCATCGCCGCCTCGGCGGCGCCGCAGCCCGAGTCGACCCGGTCCCAGAACAGCACGAGCTTCGCCGGGCGGTAGCCGCGCACCATCGAGGCGAAGCGCCGCTGGGCGTCGTTGAAGGTCGCCACGGCGGTCTTCTCGAGCGCCTGCTCGGCGGCCGTGCGCTGCTGCGCCTCCTCCTGCGAGACCGCGCCGCCGCCGCTGCCGCCCGGCGAGGTGCCGAGGAGGGCGAACATGTCCTGCTTGAAGACGAGCGAGAGCACGATCAGCACGAGCGTGCCGCCGAGCCCGAGCTTCACGCCCGCGCCGCCGAGGCCGCGCCGGTCCTCCACGTTCGAGCGATCGCCGTCGTCGTCGAGCCGCATGGTCCACCCTCCGGGGAGAAGGAGGCCTTAACCCGAAGTCGACGCGAGGGCCAACCGGGAAATGGCGGGCCCTCGCCGGGGTGCGCCCGTGCTCCCGGGGCTTCGCCCCCGCTCAGAGGAGGCCGCGCTGGCCCCGCTTCCACCGCTCGAGCTCGGTGACGAGCCGGTCGACGTGCTCGCGCTCCTCCGCGGCGAGCTCCAGGTAGAGCTGCCGCTCGGGCGACCCGGCCGCGGTCTGCCCCACCCTCCCCTCGAAGAACTCCACGGCCCGCTGCTCGAACGCGATCGCGATCCGGAACAGGTTGGCGGGGTCCCCGGGGTGGCTCGGGATGCCGGCGTAGACCGCGGCGCGATCGGTGTGGAAGCCCTCGGACGGGTCCGGCGGGCGCACGTGGTAGCGGCGCGAGAGCGTCGCCATGTGCTCGCGCTCCATGCCGGCGAACCGGCCGAAGAGCTCCTTCAGCTCGGGATCCTTCGCCTCCTCGGCGGCGCGCCCGTAGAACGCCATGCCGCCGAGCTCGATCTCGAACGCGGTGCGGACCGCCTCGAGCGGCGCGGCCCCGGCGACCTCCCGCGGGGTGACCGTCTCGAGCCTGCCGCCGCAGGCGCGGCACTGGCCGTACGGGAACGCGAAGCCCTCGTCGACCTTCCCGCAGGCGGTGCACCGCCAGGAGAGCGACGCGCCCGCGCAGCAGACGTAGGACTCGTCGCCCTCGATCGGCTGGTGGCAGCGCGGGCAGGCGCCCACGGCCGCCTGGAGCGCGCCCGCCTGCGCGGTGGCCCCGGCGAAGCGCGCCGGCGCCTCGGCGGGCTCGAGCGCGGGCGTGGGCGGCTCGAACGCGTCGACGTCCTCGCGGGCGAGCGGCCACTTCTTGCCCAGAGACAGATACGCGCCGATTGCGCGGGCGGCCCTCCGGCCGGCGCCCATGGCGAGGATCACGGTCGCGCCGCCGGTCACGATGTCGCCGCCCGCGAAGACGCCGGGGAGGCTCGTGGCCTGGGTGGCGCCCGGCCCGCCGTCGTCGGCGGCGATGTTGCCGCGGGGGTCGGTCTGGAGGCCGGGCGTGGAGCCCGCGACGATCGGGTTCGCCTTCGTGCCGAGGGCCGCGATGACCGTGTCGCACGCGAGCTCGACGAGCTCGCCGGTGCCGATGGGCTTGCGGCGCCCCTTCGCGTCGGGCTCGCCGAGCACCATGCGCTCGACCTTCATGCCCTTCACGTTGCCGCCCTCGTCGGTGATGATCTCGGTGGGCGAGTGGAGGAAGTGGAACTCGATCCCCTCCTCCTTCGCGTGGCGGAGCTCCTCGATGCGCGCGGGCGCCTCGGCCTCGCTGCGGCGGTACACGCACCGCACGGTGGGCACCCCGAGCCGCTTCGCGACCCGCAGGCAGTCCATGGCGGTGTTGCCCGCGCCCACGACCACGACGCTCTTCCCGAGCGCGATGGGCGTGTCGAGGTACGGGAACCGGTCGCCGCCCATCAGGTTCACGCGGGTGAGGAACTCGTTCGCCGAGTAGACCTGCCCGGCGAACTCGCCCGGGATGCCGAGGAAGGCCGGCGCGCCCGCGCCCACGCCGAGGAACACGGCGTCGTAGCCGCGATCCTTCATGAGCTGCGGGACGGTGAAGGTCTTCCCGATGACCCGGTTCGTCACGAACCTCACGCCGAGGGACTCGAGGTAGCGGACCTCGCGGTCGATGATCTCGCGCGGGAGGCGGAAGGCGGGGATGCCGTAGCGGAGCACGCCGCCGACGACGTGCAGCGCCTCGTACACGGTCACGTCGGCGCCCATCCGAACGAGGTCGGCGGCGCAGGCGAGGCCGGCGGGGCCGGAGCCGCAGACCGCGACCTTGCCGAGGCCGGCCACCCGGCGCCCGGCGGGCGCCTCCGGGATGGCGTGGTCGCCCACGAACCGCTCGAGGCGGCCGATGGCGACGGGCTCCATCTTCTTCGCGATGATGCACTGCGCCTCGCACTGGCTCTCCTGCGGACAGACCCGCCCGCAGATGGACGGGAACAGGTTCGAGCCGTGGATGGCCTGGAGCGCGCCGTCGAGGTCGCGGACGAGGAGGTGGCGGATGAACTTCGGGATGTCGATGCCGACCGGGCAGCCCGCGATGCACGTCGGCTTCGCGCACTGGATGCAGCGCTCGGCCTCGACGAGCGCCTCCTCGAGGCGGTAGCCGAGGTTGACCTCCTTGAAGTTCCGGGCGCGCTCGAGCGCGTCGCGCTCGGGCATGTGCGTCTGGGTGGGCTGGAGCTCCTTCAGCTTCTTGTAGTTGCGCTTCTGCTCCTCGAAGAGCTGCTTCTCGAGGTTGCAGACGTGCGCGTAGTCCTCGCCCGCCGCGGCCTCCTGGGCCTTGAACCGGCGCTGGCGGGCGGTGAGCTCCTTGAAGTCGACCTGGTGGCCGTCGAAGTCCGGGCCGTCGACGCAGGCGAACTTCACCTTGCCGTCCACCGTCACCCGGCAGGAGCCGCACATGCCGGTGCCGTCGACCATGATCGCGTTCAGGGAGACCATGGTCTTCACGCCGAACGGGCGGGTGGTCTCGACGCAGGCGTTCATCATCGGCAAGGGACCGATCGCGACGACGAGGTCCGGCCGGTCCTTCTCGCAGAGCTCCTTCAGCGCCTGCGTGACGAAGCCGGGCTTGCCGTACGAGCCGTCGTCGGTGCAGACGACGAGGTCGTCGCAGTGGTCGCGGAAGCGGTCCTCCCAGAAGACGAGCCCCTTCGAGCGGAAGCCGATGACGCCGGTGGTCCGGTTGCCGGCCGCCTTGAACGCGCGCAGCTGGGGGTAGACCGGCGCGACGCCGAGGCCGCCGCCGACCAGCACCACGTGGCCGACCTTGCCGACGTGCTGCGGGAGGCCGAGCGGGCCGACGAAGTCGTCGAAGGCGTCGCCCTCCGCGTAGCGGGCCATCATCTCCTTCGTCGTCTTGCCGAGGGCCTGGATCACCATCGTGATCGTGCCCCGCTCGCGATCGAAGTCGGCGACGGTGAGCGGGATGCGCTCCGAGCCCTCGTGCAGGCGGACCATCACGAAGTGGCCGGGCTCGGCGGAGGCGGCCACGTCGGGCGCCTCCACCTCCCACAGGAAGGTCGTGTCGGAGAACGCCTCGCGGCGGACGATTCTGAACATCGTGGGGGGCCCTCGGTCGGGGTGTCCCGACGTGGTACCAGCGCCGCGAGGCGAGTTCAAGAACCGCCGGAAGTTCCTGGGACTACGCCCGCCGCGAGGAGGCCGCCGTCGAGGAGGCCTTCCAGAGCGTCGTCAGGATCTCCTCGTCGCCGGGCGACAGCTGCGCGGCGCGCCGGAGCAGGGCGACGCCGCTCGCGATGTTGCCCTTGCCGAGCTCGGCGAGGCCGCGCTGCAGGCACTCCTCGGCGTCCGGCGAGCGCCCCTTCGCGGCGGGCGCCGGGGCCGGGACGGGCGCCGGGGCCGCGACCGGGGCCGCGACCGGGGGCGCGGGGCGGATGGCCACGGGAGCGGGCGTGGGCGTGGGCGGCGCGATCTCGCCGAGGGCCGCCTCGGCCTCGAGGTCGGCGAGGATCCGCTTCCAGGCGTCGGGGTGCACGCCCTGCCCGCGCTGCAGCGTCACGTGGTGGCGCGCGAGCAGCGAGAACACCGCGCGCTGGCAGGCACCCCAGCGGTCGCGCAGCTTCACCTTCAGGTCCTCGAGCGTCGCGCCGCTGCCGATCGCGCGGAGCACGAGCGCCTCGTCCACCGTGAAGTCGACGACCCAGCGCGGCGGCGCCCCGAGGAACACCGAGGCGTCGAGCGCGATGCGGTCCGGCACGCGGTCGAGCGTCGGCAGGCCCGGGTTCGCCTCGACGAGCTGCTCGTACCAGCGGCGGGCCGCCCCGAGGCCCTGCTCGTCGAACGCGACGCCGGCGCGCCAGGGCGCGTGCGGGGTCGCCCAGCTCACGTGGCCCGCGAGCTCGAGCGCGCGCTTCACGGTGGGGTGCTCGAGGATCAGCCGGATCGGCTCGCCCTTGTGCAGCTGCCTCGGCGACACGACCTGCACGCCGCGCATGCCCACGTCCTCGGTCGTCGCGTCCACGGTGCCGCGGGCGGTGATGACCTGCGTGGCGCAGCGGATTGGCGCGCGGGGCGAGCGGCGGGGGTTGAACACGAATTCCGGCATCGCAGGGATCCTAGCCGGAAACGGCGGGTTACACCCGCCCACGGCCCCGGTACACTCCCCCCGGATGCCGCCCCCCGTCCCAGCGACACGGATCACCATCGGTACGGGTGCGCTGGTGCTCTCGGTCGCCATGGCCGCCGCCTACGGGTGGACGGCGACCCGTGGCGCCGGGGACGAGCTGTCCCTCGTCTCGTGGGGGGCCCTCGAGCGCGGGCGCGTCTGGGACGGGCAGGCCTGGCGACTCCTCACCGCGCCGTTCCTGCACGCGTCCGGGGGCCGCATGCTCGGGGACGCCGTCGGCGTGCTCCTCGTGGGCAGCCTGCTCGAGGCGACGCTCGGCACCACCTGGCTCGCCGTCGCCTGGGCGGCCTCCGCCGTCGGTGCGGGCGCGGCCACCCTCCTCGGCGCGGACGCCGTCTCCACCGGCTCGGGGGGCGTCGTGCTCGGGCTCGCCGCCGCGCTGCTCGTCCTGCACGCCGCGGGCGCCGGGCCCCTCGCCCGCACGCTGCGGCCCCGGCTCGCCTGGGCCGCGGCGGCGCTCCTCGCCGACGCGCTCGCGCCGGCTGCGCTGCCTGCCGGCGCGGCCTGGAACGACCTGCTCGGACCCGACCGGCTCGCGCTCGCCGGCGGCTTCGCGGCGGGCGCCGCGGTGGCGCTCGTCCGGCTCGCGCCCGCCCCGCGCTGGCGGGCCGCCCTGCCCGGCGCCGCGCTCCTCGCCGTGGCGCTCGCGCTCGCGCTCCGCCCGCGCCCCGGCCCGACCCGCTACGACACCCTCGTGCTCGGAGACCGGATTTACCAGGCGCTCCGGGGCCGCGACTTCATGGAGGCGAACCGGCTCCTCGACGACGCGGACCAGCAGGGCATGAAGGGCGAGTCCTTCGGCTTCTACCGGGCGCTCGCGCGCGCCCAGGAGGGCCGCCTCGAGGAGGCGCTCGTGCTGCTCCGGCCGCTCGACCGGCCCGCGCGGCCGGGCGTGGACGAGGAGTTCCGCGCCGACGTCCGCCGCCACGTGGCCTCGATCGCGCACATGCTCGGGTACCGGCTCTACACGGGCGACGGCCGCCCGAAGGATCCGTTCGAGGGCCTCCTGCGCTTCGAGGAGGCGTGCGCGGCGGGCGACCGGGAGGCGTGCACCCTCGCGGCGCGCATCCGGGGTGGCCCGGGGGCCGCGCCGTGACGCCCGCGCCGCCGCTCGTCATGCTCGACCGCGTGGACGTCCGGCTCGCCGGCCGCACGCTCGTCGAGGACGTCTCGCTCACGCTCCGGCGGGGCGAGGGGCTCGCGCTCACCGGCCCGAACGGCTCGGGGAAGTCGACCGTGCTCCGCCTGCTGCGCGGCGACGCGTGGCCCCACCCGGCGAGCCGGGGCGGGCGGACGTTCCACGTCGACGGCGAGGCCTCCGGGAGCCCCATCGGCGCACGCGAGCGGATCGCGCTCGTGTCGCCGGAGGCGCAGGACCTCTACGTCCGGCGCGACCTCGAGCTCGGCGTCGAGACCGTCATCCGCTCGGGGTTCGACGGCGCGATCTACCCGGAGGCGCCGGCCACGCCCGCGCAGGCGGCCCGCGTGCGCGAGGTCGCCGACGCGCTCGGCGTGGCGCACCTCCTCGGCCGGTCGGTGCTCGAGCTCTCGCGCGGCGAGGGCCGGCGGGTGCTCCTCGCGCGCGCGCTCGCGCCGCGCCCGCTGGCGCTCCTCCTCGACGAGGCCGCCGACGGGCTCGACGCCGCGGCCCGGGGCGCCTTCCTCGAGGCGGTGGGCGCCATCCTCGCCGGGGGCACCGCGGTCGCGATGGCGACGCACCGCGAGGAGGAGATTGGCGCCGGATTCCACGAGCGGATCCGGCTCGAGGGCGGGCGGGTGGTGAAGAGGGAGCGGCCGATCGCGGTCCCGTCCTTCGACTCCGGCCGGCCACCCGCGGGACGACCGGACGGCCCACGCTCGGCGCGAGCGGGGCGCCCGGCCGCGGCGCCCGTCGCCTTCCGCCTCGACCGGGTCACGGTGCTCGTCGAGGGTCGCCCGGTGCTGTGCGACGTCGACTGGACGCTGCGGCGCGGCGAGCGCTGGGGCGTCGTGGGCGGCAACGGCGCGGGGAAGTCGACGCTGCTCCGGCTCCTCGCGGGCGAGGAGCAGCCCGCGACCGGCACCGCGCTCCGGCTCGACCTCGGGGCAGACGCGGACCGGTTCGCGCTCGCCGGGCGCGTGGGCCTCGTGTCGCCGGAGCTCCAGGCCCGGCACCGGAACGGCGGGCTCGCCGAGCGCATCGCGGCGTCGGGCTTCGAGGGCGCCATCGGGCTCGGGGAGGACCCGCCGCCGGACCGCCTCGCCGCGGCGCGCGCGGCCATGGCCCGGCTCGGGGTCTCCGCGCTCGAGGGCCGCGACGCCGCGCGGCTCTCGTACGGCGAGGTGCGGCGGCTGCTCCTCGCGCGCGCGCTCGCGCCCGGGCCGGAGGTGCTCCTCCTCGACGAACCCCTCGCCGGGCTCGACGCCGCCACCCGCGCGGCCGCGCTCGCGATCTTCGCCGAGGAGGCCGCCCGCGGGACGACGCTCGTGGTCGTCTCGCACCACGGCGACGAGCTCCCGCCCGACCTCGACCACCTCGCGCGGCTCGACGACGGGCGGTTCAGCGTGGTGCGCTGAGGGCGGGATCCCGCTCGAAGCGCTCCACCTCGCACGCGCGGAAGCCCGGGAGCGTGCGCCCCCCGCCTCCCCGGAACCCCTGGGCCTCGAGCCACGCCCGCGTCGCTGGGGCCGCGAGCGCCGGCGGCGGCGCGCCGCGGACGAGGGCGCCGAGCGCGGCCGCGTCGAGCGCGCGGGTCGAGACGAGCAGCACGCGGGGGGCGCCGGCGAGCCGCTCGGGGTGGGCGCGGATTCTCGTCGACGGCCTCCTGCCGGAGCGCCGGCGGCACGAGCACCCGCAGCGGCCAGGCGGCGTGCCGGACGTCCCCGTCGTGCAGGACGACGAGGCCCTCCGGCCCACCCGCCGCGGCGACCTCCGCGGCGAGGCGCGCGGACGGCGCCCACGCGAAGACCTCGTGCCAGCCGAGCAGCGTCGCCGCGGCCGCCCCCTGCCCCGCCACGAGCGCCGCGCCGAGCGCGAGCGCCACGGTACGGGCGCGCCCCGCGGACGCCGCGGCGAGGCCGGTCAGGAGCGCCACCGGGGGCAGCGCCCAGACCGCGTAGGAGGGGACGAGCGCGTCGAACGACCGGGCGGCGAGGCGCACGGCGAGCGTGGCGGTGAGCCCCGCGCCGAGGCCCAGCGCGAGGCCGCGCGCCGCCCGGCGCGCCTCTCCCCGCGCGCCGGCGAGCGCGAGCGCCACGAGCGCGGCCGACGCGCCGACGGCGAGCGCGGCGGGCAGGACGAGCGCCGCGCCGGCGGCGTGCCCGCCGAGGAGCCGCCAGCCGAGCCGCGCGGCCCCCGCGGCGACCTCGCCCGCGCCCGCCGACGCCTCGCGCCCCGGCGCCCCCGCGTTCGCGCCGAGCCGGAACGCCGCGAGCGCGAACGGCGCGATGGGCAGGCACGCCGCGGCCACCGCGGCGGCGCCGAGCGCGAGGCGGCGGCGCGCGGCGCGGTCGGACCACGCCGCGGGCAGGAGCGCGACGAACGCGGCGAGGGCCGCCACGAGCCCGAAGAAGTGGGTCCAGCCCGCCGCGACGGCCGCGAGCTCGAGCGCCGGGCCCCGCGGCGCGCCGGGCGGCCGCGCGAGCGCGCGGGTCACCTCCGCGAAGAGCACGCACGAGAGCGCGAGGAGGAGCGGATAGGACCGCAGCTCCACCCCGGCCACGAGCGCGCCCGGCGACAGCGCGAGCCCGAGGCCGCACACCCACACCGCCGCAGGCCCGCCCACCTCGGCCGCGGCGCGGGCGAGGACGGCGATCCCGGCCGCCACCGCGAGCACGCCGAGGAGCCGCAGCCCGTGGACCCCGTCGCCGAAGGCGAGCGCCCACACCTGGCCGACGAGGTAGGACAGCGGCGGGGCGCGATCCGGCGGCGCGCCGGCGTCCAGCCCGGCCCCCGCCAGCCAGGCGACGAGCGCGCCCGGCGGCAGGCGGAGCCCGGCGAGCTGGGTCACCTCGTCGAGCCAGAGCTCGCGCGACCACGCGAGCGCGCCCGCGGCGGCGAGCCAGGCCGCGGTCCCCGCGACCCAGCCTCGCCCGGCGAACCCTGCGCTGCGCCGCGTCTCCATCCCGCACGCCCCCTGCCGTTCGACGAGACCTCCATCCTACCGCCGCACCCGCGGTGCCCGTACGCACCGGTACACCGCGACCGTGTCGCGGCGCGGAGTGTCCGGCGATCGGAGCACTTGCCGCTCCACACGGACTCGGGTTTGTTGATCGCAGGGGGGCAGCCGGACATGTCGACGGAGTGGACGCCGGACCTGACGCTGAACCACGACCTGATCGATCCGCAGCACCGCGGGCTTTTCCGCCTCCTCCAGGTGGCCGCGGACGCGGTCGAGCTGCCCGGCGACGCGCTCCTCGTCGCGCTCAACCGGTTCGGGGAGGCCCTCGTGGCCCACCTCGCCGCGGAGGAGCGGATCATGGTCGAGACGCTCTACCCGGAGCGGCTCCGCCACAAGACCTCGCACGACATGCTCGTCTCCGACGTGCTCGGCGTGCAGCAGGAGATCACGCGCGCCGGCCCCACCCCGAGCCTCGTCGAGATCGTCCGCACGCGCATGCCGGAGTGGCTGCGTTACCACACCCGGATGAACGACGTGCCGCTGGGCGAGTTCCTCGCGCGGAGCAACCCCGCGCGCCGCGACCCGGACGCCGTCCGCCACGGGCCGGCGGCGAAGCCGAACTAGCGGGCCTCCGCGGCCTGGGCCGGGGGCAACAGCTCCTCCACCTCCGCCTGCAGCAGCCAGTCCTCGCCGTACGGCCGCGCGGCGTCGCGGATCGCGAGGAGCCGCTCGCGCGTGGCCCCGCCGGTCTCCCGCAGCCTGCGCACCTCGGCGTAGAGCGCGCCGAGCGCCGCGGGCAGCGCCGCGGCCTTCGCCGCCCGGGCCCGCGCCTCGCCCTCGCCCTCGGTGAAGCTGCCGAGCTCGCCGAACCAGCGATCCCACGCCGCGGGATCCGCCGGTCCGCCCGCCACCGAGGGCAGCCCGTCGGAGACGAAGAGGAGCGCCCAGGACGGCAGCGCGACCGCCCGGCCCTCGCGCGTGCCCGTGAGGTGCACCACCTCGCCGCCGCCCACCGCGAAGCCGCGCAGCACGAGCCCGCCCGCGAGGCGCACCTCGAACGCACCGCGGTCGGGGAGGCGGGCGTCGCCGAAGGCCACCACCACCTCGCCGGGCCAGGGCTTCCCCTGCGCCACGCCGCCCCTCGAGACGAGCACCGGCCCCTCGAGGCGGGCGAGCATCGTGGAGAGCCCCGGCGCGAGGTCGCGCGGGCCGGTGAGCCGCTCCACCACCCGCCCGGTGAGCTCGCGCCCGCCGGAGAGCACGAGGTGGTTCACCGTGCAGGCGCGCAGCGCCGTCTCGAGCCCGTGGTCGCCTCCCCTGCGCCAGGAGAGCGTGGCCGCGAAGGCCTCGAGCACCTCGAAGAGCTGATCGAAGTCGCGCGCCACGAAGAGCTGCGGCTGCATGCGCGTGATGTCGTAGACCTGGTCCGCGCACGCGGCGGTGAGCGGCAGCTTCGCGACCTCGGAGGAGAGGCAGTGCCGCGCCTCGCCGATGGAGGAGAGGAGCCCCGCGCCGTAGATCCGCGGCGCGGAGAGCTCGCCCACGAGCCCGTACTCGGCCGTCCACCAGTAGAGCCGGCTCGCGCGGGTGGACTCGGAGGCGTAGCGCACGCTCGCCGACGCCGCGGCCAGCCGCTCCTCCGCGAGCTTCACCTCGGAGGCGGGCGCGCTCGGGTCCTCCTTCACGACCGACAGGTTCCGGATCGCCTCGAAGACCGCCTGGTCCTCGGCGGAGGCGATGGCCTTCCACCCGACCTCCCCGCAGCGCTGCAGGTACTCGGCGTAGGTCGGATCGGCGATGAAGGGCGCGTGGCCCGCGCTCTCGTGCACGATGTCGGGCGCCGGCGTGTACTCGATGTGCTCGTGCGTGCGGATGTCCGCCGCGATGGCGAGCACGCGCCGGCACTGGAGCTCGGTGAACACCGCCGGCGGGATGAAGCCGCGCACCGACACCGCCGACCAGCCCACCCGCGCGAGCCGCTCGTTCATCTCGTCGAGGCTCGGGATCCGCTCGACCTCGATGCCCGTCGCCGCGAGGCCGGCCAGGTAGCGCGGGTGCGCCTTGCCCTCGAGGAGCGCGGTGAGGCGGCGGAGGATGTGCCGCCAGACCGCGTGGTCGCGGGCCGTGTACGCGGCGTAGTCCTGGGCGACCGCGAAGCGGCGCAGGTGCGGGGGCAGGCTCTCGATCGCGCGCTCGGTCGGGCTCATGCGTGGGCGACTTCCTAACCCGGCCGCACCGCAGGTTCACAGCGTCCCTCCGGGTGCAGCCGCGCGGGACCCCGACGCGGCGCGGCGAACCCGGCGGGGTGAGCGGACCCTCGGCGGCGTCCTCCCCGGAACGTGCGCATCGTCCGGGGATGGAGCCCGTCATCGCCACGTGGCCACCCGGCCCGGCTCCCGGGCCCGGCACGGCGCGCCGGCTCGCCGCCGCGGCCGCCTTCGCCGGCCTCGTGACCGGCGCCTCCGCGATCGGAGGCGCCGCCTCGCGCGCAGGCTCCCGTCGTCCCTGGTACGCGCTCCTCCGCAAGCCCGCGGCGCAGCCGCCGCGCGCCGCGTTCGGCCCGGTCTGGACGGCGCTCTACGCGTCGATGGCCTGGAGCGCCTACCGGGTGTGGAGGAGCACGCGGCCGGGCCGCGGCGCCGCGCTGGCGCTCTGGGGGACCCAGCTCGCGCTCAACGCCTCGTGGTCGCCGCTCTTCTTCGGCGCGCGCCGGCCCCGCGCCGCGCTCGCGGTGGTGGGCGCGCTCGTGCCGGCGGTGGGCGCGTACGCGCTCGCCGCGCGCCGGGTCGACCGGGGCGCGGCGGCGCTCGTCGTGCCGTACCTGGCGTGGTCCGCGTTCGCGGTCTACCTCGGCGCGGGCGTGGTCCGGGCGAACGCACGCACGCTCGCCCGGCGCTGAGCCCCCGGCCCGTCAGCCCCGCACCGCCCTCGGCCCGCCGAGGAGGCGCGCCGGCAGCCACAGGATCGCCTTCAGGAGCCCGAGCACGCCGTCGACCGCGATCCCGAGGATGCGGAACGGGAGGAGCACGAGCCAGACGAGCGGGTACAGCACGAGCGCGAGGAGCGCGAGCGGCCAGCAGACGATGAAGAGGAGCAGCCACAGCAGGAAGCCGACCATGCCCTGACTTACGCAGGCCCGGCCGGGTTGTTTCATCCCGGACGGGACGGGGTATGGTGCGCCCGTTCGCACCCCACGCTGGGGCGGAGGCTGCGCCCCGGCCAACCGGAGGACGCCACCGTGCCCGACTCCAAGAAGCCCTCCTACGTCGTCCGCCCCGACACCGCGGTCCTGACCCGCGGCTTCGATCCGCGCCTGTCGGTCGGCTCGGCCCGCCCGGCGGTCTTCCGCTCGTCCACCTACGTGTTCCAGAGCCCGGAGCACGCGGAGCGCGCGTTCTCCATCGCGCTCGGCAAGGAGCAGGCGAACCCGGGCGAGAGCGTCGACCTCATCTACTCGCGCCTCTCGCACCCGAACGCCGAGATCCTCGAGGACCAGGTGGTGCCCCTCGAGAAGGGCGCCACCGCGGCGGCGGTCTTCAACTCGGGCATGGCCGCCATCTCGACGGTGTTCACGACCTTCTGCGCGCCGGGCGCGAGCTTCGTCTACACGACGCCGATCTACGGCGGCACCCAGCACCTCATCCACCAGCTCCTCGAGCCGTGGGGCATGAAGGGCATCCCGGTGCGGGCGGGCGACACCGCCGGCATCCGCGCGGCCATCGAGGGCGCGGCCAACCTGCGCCTCGTGCTCATCGAGACGCCGGCCAACCCGACGCTCGTCATGACCGACGTCACCGACGCGGTCCGGGCCGCCTCGCGCCACCGCGAGCGCCCGATCGTCGCCGTCGACAACACGTTCATGGGCCCGGCGTTCCAGCACCCGCTGCCCCTCGGCGCCGACCTCGCCGTCTACTCCGCGACGAAGTACCTCTCCGGCTTCTCCGACATGCTGGGCGGGCTCGTGCTCGCGAAGGACCCCGAGCTCATCAGCCGGCTGCGCGGCACCCGCGCCATCCTGGGCAACATCCTCCAGCCCGACGAGTGCTGGATGCTCGACGGCCGCCTGCCGACGGTGAACCTCCGCATGAACCGGCAGTCGAAGAGCGCGCAGCACATCGCCGAGGCGCTCGCCGGCCACCCCAAGCTCGAGCGGCTCCACTACCCCTCGCTCTTCACCGACCCCGAGCAGGTGCGCATCCGCGACGCGCAGTGCGACTTCCCCGGCGGCGTGCTCGCCTTCGAGCTCGCCGGCGGCAAGAAGGCCGCCTTCGACGTGCTCCGCCACCTGCACATCATGAAGAACGCGGTGTCGCTCGGCGGCGTGGAGAGCCTCGCGTGCCACCCGGCCTCGACCACCCACTCCGAGCTCTCCCCGGACGAGCTGCGGCGCTACGGCGTCTCCGACGCGCTCGTGCGCGTGTCGGTCGGCGTCGAGGACTGGCGGGACCTGCTGGCGGAGCTCCGCGCCGCGCTCGACGCGGCGTAGCGCTACTTGAAGTCGGTGAGGCTCTTCCGCCCCGCGCCGCGGCGGGGCTCGGCCCTCGCCTGGCACGGGGCGCAGAGCGTCGCCCACGGCATCGCCTTCATGCGGGCGAGCGGGATCTCCTCCTCGCAGTCCTCGCACAGGCCGTAGTCCTCGGGCGCGGCCGAGAGCTTCCGGAGCGCCTTCTCGATCCGCGAGAGGAGCGCCGCCTGGCCGCGGTTCCGCTCGGAGGCGAGCACCTGGAGCATCTCCGAGAGCGCCTGCGCGTCCTCGTCGGCGACGCCCGCCGCGGCCGGGTCGGTCCGGTTCGGCTCGATGCGGGCGGGCGCCGAGGTGGTGACCTGGGCCTTCGTGCGCTCGAGGGCCTCCCTGAGGGCGGTGCGCTGCTTCGGGGTCATGGAGCCGTTCCTAGCGCAGGTCGCCGCGCGTGGCCAGGTTGGGAGGCCTCGGAGGGGACCGCATGCTGACGAAGGAGCTCGCCATGGTGCCGGTGCGCGGGGCGCTCGGCGCGACGATGCTGTACCACGGGAGCCAGAAGCTCCGCGCCGACGGCGCCGCGGGGATGGGCCCGTTCTTCGAGTCGCTGGGCCTCAAGCCCGGGCCGCGCTGGGTCCGCGCCACCGGGCTCGCCGAGCTCGCCTCCGGGGCGGGCGCGCTGCTCGGGCTCGGGACGCGCCTCGCGGCGCTCGCGATCCTCGTGACCCAGGCGGTCGCGATCGCGAAGGTGCACGGCCAGAAGGGCTTCGAGAACGCCGCGGGCGGCTACGAGTTCAACCTCCTGATCGCGGCGGCCGCGCTCGGGCTGCTCGTCGCGGGGCCGGGACACGTCTCGGCGCACGAGGCGCTCGAGCGCTCACTCGAGGGGCGCCCGCGCTGGCGCCGGCCCCGGCGCCGGGGCGGCCTCCTGCGCGCGGTGAAGCTCCTGAAGTGAGTCCGCCCGCACGAGCGTGATGCGCACCCGCGTCCCGCGGCCCGGCTCGCTCTCGAAGACGATCGATCCCGACATCGCCGAGGTGAGCCCGCGGGCGACCGCGAGCCCGAGCCCCGAGCCGACGCCGACCGGCTTCGTGGAGTAGAACGGCTCGCCGAGGTGGCGCAGCGCCTCGGGCCCCATGCCCTCGCCGTCGTCCTCCACGGTGAGGACGACGTGCTCGCGCGCCTGCTCGCCGCGGAGGGCCACCCTCCCCGCCCGCCCGCGCGGGATCGCCTGGACCGCGTTCACCGCGAGGTTCGAGAGGACCTGCTCGAGCGCGCCGCCCTGCGCGAGCCCGGTGAGCCCCGGCGGGAAGTCGAGCGTCACCGCCACCTCCGGGGCGCCGCGGGCGCGGGCCGCCTGCGCGGCGACCTGGGCGCACGCCGCGACGTCGACCGGCACGAGCGCCATCGGCTGCGCCGCGGCCCGGCCCGCCACGAGGAGCTGCCTCGTGAGCCCGGCGATGCGGCCGACCGCGCTCCTCGCGTCGTCGAGGGCCCCTCGCACCTCCGGCGGCGTCGACGGGCCGAGCTCCTGCGCGACGAAGTTGAGGCTCGACGAGATGATCGCGGCCGGGTTGTTGACCTCGTGCGCGACGCCGGCGGAGAGCTGCCCGAGCGCGGCGAGCCGCTCGGCGCGGCCGAGCGCGGCGTTCGCCCGCGCGAGCTCGGCGGTGCGCTCCACGACGCGGGCCTCGAGCCGCTCCCGGAGCTGGGCGAGCTCGGCGGAGGACCGGCCGACGCGGTCCAGCGCGGCGAGCCCGATCCCGATGATCGGCACCCAGGACGCGAAGTCGATGAGGTAGGGCGTCGGGAGCCCCACCCCGAGGGTCAGCATCGCGTCGTGCGCGGCCACCGCGCCCATCAGGGCGCCGCCGGCGAGGTGCGCCCGCGGCGCGAGCACCCCCTGCCGCGCGTGGCGCACGATCCGACCGTAGGCCCAGAGCGCGGCGGCGCACGGCAGCGCGAGGAGCAGGCCCCCGGTCGACGTCACCTGCGCGTCGCGGTACGCGACGCCGATCGACGGCACGACCCGCAGCGCGAACGCGTCGGAGTACAGCGCCCCGGGCACGAGCCCGAGCGCCCCGGGCACGAGCCCGAGCGCGCCGGGCAACGCCGTGAGCGCGAGCAGCGCGGCCACCGCTCGCCGGCCCAGCGCCACGCCCGACCAGGCCCCGAGGTAGCCGTGCCAGGCGAGGACGTGCAGCGCGAGCAGGAGGAACTGGACCCGCCCGATCCACGCCGCGGACAGCCCCTCGAGCGTGTTGCCCGCGTTCGCGAAGGACACGCCGGCCGCCGTGAGCGCCACCCACCCGAAGCGGCGGAAGTCCTTCCAGCCCCCGGCGTGGCCCATGGCGAAGGCCGCCGCCGACGTCGCCGCGCTCACCGCCCCGCTGACGAGGGCCGTCGCGACCGCCGGATTGACCACGAGCGCGGACAAGGCGCGGCGAGGCTAGCCGAACCCCGCCGGCGGTGTCACGGAGAAGCGCACCTGCGCGCGCGGATGTTTCACTAGGAGTGATGTCGGCGCGCGGAGGAGCGCGCCCCGGGGTGGCCCCGACACCCACGAGGGCCATCTCGGGGATGGCCCTCACGGGGCGTGAACCAGGTCCGGCGCGGCTCGGGCGCCGTGGTATGCGTGGACCGCGATGACCCGGGCGACCTCCTCCCCCCTCGCCCGCGCCCTCGCCGGCGCCGCCGCGCTCGCCGCGGCCATGGGCATCGGCCGCTTCGCGTACACGGCGCTCCTGCCCGGCACGCAGCGCGCGCTCGGCGTGGGCGACGACGTCATGGGCGCGCTCGCGTCGGCGAACCTCGTCGCGTACCTCGCCGGCGTGCTCGTGGGCCGGCGGCTCGCGGCCTCGCCGCGGCGGGGGCTCGCGCTCGCGGCCGGGCTCGTCCTCACCGCACTCGCCACGCTCGGCTCGGCGGCGACGACCGACGTGGACGCCTGGGCCGCGCTGCGCGCGATCGCCGGGCTCGCGAGCGGCCTCGTGTTCGTGCTCGCCTCCGCGGCGGCGCTCGAGGGGGAGACCTCGCGGCCGGGCCTGCTGTACGCCGGCGTGGGGCTCGGGATGGCGCTCTCGGGCACCGTCTCGGCGCTCGCGCCGGCCGGGGCCGGGTACGGCGCGCCCTGGCTCGTGCTGGGCGGCGCGGCCGCCGCGCTCGCGGTGCCCGGCCTCCTCTCGCTCGCGCGCACGAGGCCTCCGGCCGTGGACGTCCGCGCCGCGCCGGCCGGCGCCGCGCCCGCGAGGGCCGCCGGGATGGGCTTCCGCGTCCTCGCGGCCGCCTACTTCCTCGAGGGGCTCGGCTACATCGTCAGCGGCACCTTCGCGGTCGCCGCCGTGCGCCGCACGCCCGGGCTCGAGGCGCTCGCGCCCTGGACCTGGGTGCTCACGGGCCTCGCCGCGGCGCCCTCGGCGCTCCTCTGGTCCGGCGCCGGCGACCGCCTCGGCGAGCGCCGCGCCCTGGCGCTCGCGCACGGCGTGCAGGCGGCGGGCATGGCCCTGCCGGCGGTCTCCTCGAGCGGCGCCGCCGCGGCGGTCGGCGCCGCGCTCTTCGGCAGCACCTTCATCGGCATCGTCACGCTCGCCATGTCCGCGGCGCGGCGCCTCGCGCCGGAGGCGCCGGGACGGATGGTCGGCACGCTCACCGCGGCCTACGGCGTGGGCCAGATGCTCGGGCCCGCGCTCGCGGGCGCGCTCTCGCACCGGCTCGGCGATGCCAGGCCGGCGGTGCTCGCCGCCGCCGGAGCGGTCGGCGCGGGCGGGGCGCTGCTCGCGGTCGCGCGGGGGCGGCCGGCGGGGGTGGTCGGGTGAGGGGCCTGCCGCCTCACCTCCGGCCCGGGGCGGCGCGCGGCGAGGCGCGACCCCGATCCATGATCCCGCTACCCGCGCGTGAACGTCGTCACGACCTCCCCGGGCGCGGTCTCGACGCTCGTCCCGCGCACGCCGAGCGCCGCGGCCTTCTCGAGGATCGGCCCCGGGACGTGCGGGGTCACGAGCTCGTAGGCCTCGCCGGGTGCGAGCCCGGCGAGATCGCGGAGCACCTCGTCCACCGGGTGGATGCCCTGGGCCCGCAGTGGCCGGGCGTCGAGCCGCTTCACCACGCGCAGCGCGGTCATGGTCCTCTCCCTCAGAACGCGTGCACGAAGAGGCCCGAGCGAAGCTTCGGCTCGAACCAGGTGCTCTTCGGCGGCATGATCAGGCCCGCGTCGGAGACGGCCATCACCTGCTCGACCCGCGTCGGGAACAGGTGGAGCGCCATCGACCAGCCCTCCTCCCTCACGCGCTTCTCGAGCTCGGCGGCGCCGCGGATGCCGCCGACGAAGTCGACGTCCTTCGAGCGGCGCGGGTCGTCGATGCCGAAGATGGGCGCGAGGATCTGGTTCTGGGCGAGGTCGCAGTCGAGCGAGGCCACCGGGTCCTTCGCGTCGTACGTGCCGGGGCGGACCTTCGCGCGCCACCAGCGGCCGGCGGCGTAGACGCCGAACGAGAGCGGACCTTCGGGGCGCGGGTCGGTGGCGGGGACGACGTCCAGGCGCGCGCGCAGCGCCTCGAGCAGCGCCTCCGGCGACCGCCCCTTCGGATCGCGGAGCAGCCGGTTGTACGCGAGGATCTGCATCTGGTCGTGCGGGAACACGACCGCGAGGAACCGGTCGTGCTCGCCGGGGGTGCCCCTGCGCCTCGCGTGCACGCGGGAGGCCGCGGCGGAGCGGTGGTGGCCGTCGGCGACGTAGAGCGTGGGGATGGCCGCCATGCGCGCCTGGATGCGCGCGCCGGCGTCGGCGGGGACGACCCAGGTCGTGTGACGCACGCCGTCCGCGGTCGTGAGGTCGACCTCGGGCTTGCCCGCCGTGACCGCGGCGACGACGGCGTCGATCTCGCGGTCGGCGCGGTAGGTGAGGAACACCGGCTCGTCGTGCGCGCCGAGCGTGTCGACGTGGTGGACGCGGTCGTCCTCCTTGTCGGCCCGCGTCTTCTCGTGCTTCCTGATCACGTCCGCGTCGTACTCGGCGACCGAGGCGCAGCCGACGAGCCCCACCTGGCGGTGGCCGCCCATCACCTGCGCGTAGACGTGGAGGCGCGGCTCGGGGTCCTGCACGAGCACGCCGCGGCGGACGAGCTCGGTGAGATTCTCTGCGCCCCTTGCGTACACCGGCTCCGCGTGCTCGTCGGTGCCCTCGGGCAGGTCGACCTCCGGCCGGCTCACGCGCAGGAAGCTGTCCGGCTTTCCGCGCGCCAGGGTGCGGGCCTCGGCCGTGGAGATGACGTCGTAGGGGGGCGAGGCGACCTCGCCGGCGAGGCGCGCCGGCGGCCTCAGCGCGCGGAAGGGGTACAGGGTTGCCATGGCACCTTTCCTACCAGGGTTCAGGCCGCAGCGCGTCGCACAGGCTGAGACGGAGTAACGGAACGCTTGCGGCCCCAGGACCTTGCGCTCCGCGACAAAGCGCGCGAAGGTACGCACGACCCTATCGGGCCGTGCTGTCCTGCGCCCGACCTCCCGAGGGAATCCATGGCGATCAGCTCGAAGAAGTACCTGGCGCTCCCCGTCGCGCTCCTCCTCGGCGCCTGCGGCAGCTCGCGCAACGTCGTCGAGGGCGGCGAGCGGACGCACCCCAAGAACTTCTCGCTCAAGACCGAGCACGGCGTCCAGGCGATCGCCGCGCAGTTCACGAGCTGCAGGCTGTGCCACGGCGAGGCGCTCACCGGCATCGACGGCCTCGGCCCGAGCTGCGCGTCCTGCCACCAGCAGCAGGGCTTCGCGAACTGGCAGTCGAACTGCACCTTCTGTCACGGCACGGAGCAGGTCGCCGCGTTCGACCCGGCGACCGACCTGGCGAAGGCCGCGCCTGCGACGGGTTCGCACCCGGCCCACGTGAACGGCACCATCCTCGCGAAGGGGCTCTCCTGCGAGCAGTGCCACCCGGCGGTCACCTCCCTCGCGCACATCGACGGCAAGGTCGAGGTGCAGCTCGGCGCGCTCGCCGCCACGGACCTGCGCGACGGCGAGAAGCCGACCTACGCGGGCGGGACGTGCTCGAGCGTGTACTGCCACGGCAACGGCGTCTCGCTCGAGGGCGCGGCGCGCAAGGAGGTCACCTGGGGCGGCGCCTCGATGCTGTGCGGCGACTGCCACAACCTCACGCCGAAGCTCGGCGGCGCCGTCGCCGGCGACCAGCTCGTCGGCGGCCACGCCTGGCACACCTCCCCGTCGCCCGCGCCCGCCGTCGCCTGCCAGCGCTGCCACCAGGGCTACGGCATGATCGACCTCGAGCACCACGTGAACGGCGTGGGCGAGGCGGTGCTCCCGAAGGACGGGACGATCTTCACCTCGTTCGAGGGCACGGCCGCGTCGTCGAACTGCGAAGCCTGCCACGCGAAGAACCCGTAGGCCGCCCGACCGGCCACGAGGCAGCCTCCGCGGCCCCGCGCGACTCGCGCGGGGCCGCACTGCTTCGGGCGCCCTATCGTGGGGGATGACGAAGGATCCCAGGAAGGCCGAGCGGCAGCCGCCGTTCCCGAGGCAGCAGCAGGCGAGCCCCGGCTCGGAGGCCAGGATGTCGCCCCGGCCGGACTTCGGCGAGGCGAGCTACCGCGGCCACGGCCGGCTGGAGGGCAAGGTCGCGCTCGTGACCGGCGGCGACAGCGGCATCGGCCGGGCGGTGGCGCTCGCGTACGCCCGCGAGGGCGCGCACGTCGCGATCGCCTACCTCGACGAGCACGAGGACGCGGAGGAGACGGTGCGCCTCGTGGAGGGGGCCGGGCGCGGCGCGCTCGCGCTCGCGGGCGACCTCGGCGGCCCCGACCTCGACGAGGTGTGCGCCCGGCTCGTCTCGCGGACCGTCGAGCGCTTCGGCCGGCTCGACGTGCTCGTCAACAACGCCGCCTTCCAGGGGCGCGCGGTGGACCACGCCGAGGCGCTCGACGCCGCGCGGGTCGAGCGCACGTTCCGGGTGAACATCCTCGCGATGTTCGCGCTCGTCCGGCACGCCCTGCCCCACCTCGCGCCCGGCGCCTCGATCATCAACACGACCTCCATCCAGGCCTACCGGCCGAACCCGCAGATCCTCGACTACGCGGCCACGAAGGGCGCGATCCGGACCTTCACGCAGGGGCTCGCGCAGGAGCTCACGAAGCGGGGCGTCCGCGTGAACGGGGTCGCACCCGGCCCGATTCTGGACGCCCCTCATCCCGCAGTCGTTCCCGGAGGAGAAGGTGGAGAAGCACGGCGAGAGCGCGCCGCTCGAGCGCGCCGGGCAGCCGGCCGAGGTGGCGCCCGTCTTCGTGTTCCTCGCCTCGGACGAGGCCCGCTACGTGAGCGGGGAGATCGTGGGCGTGACCGGCGGGTCCCCGCTCGCGTGACCGGCCGCGGCGGGCCCTGCCGGGCGGACGGGCCTCGCCGCAGATTTCCGGAGGTGGGGGGCACGGGGCCGCGAGGGGTGTCGGCGCTGACGGGGCTGCGCGCGGCCGCGGCGCTCGCGATCGTGGCGTTCCACTACGCCGGCGGGCTCGCCGCGCTCCCGGAGTGGGCCGAGCGCGTCCGCGCGGGCGGGCACGTCTGGGTCGGGCTCTTCTACGTGCTCTCCGGGTTCGTGCTCGCGCGGGCGCACCCGGCGCCGCTCGAGGGCGCCGCGCGCCGCTCCTTCTGGATCGCGCGCGCCGCGCGGCTCTACCCGGCGTACCTCCTCGCCTTCGCGCTCGCCGCGCCGTTCGCGCTCGAGCGCTGGGCCGACGGCGGCGCGGCCGGCGCCGGCAAGGCGGCGCTCGTGGGGGCCGCGTCGCTCGCGCTCCTGCACGCGTGGGCGCCGCCGATCGCGCGGCTGTGGAACCCGCCGGGCTGGTCCACGTCGGTCGTGGCCTCCTTCTACGCGGCGTTCCCGTTCGCGGCGGCGCGCCTCTCGCGCCTCTCCACGCGGGGCCTGCGCGTCGCGCTCGCGCTCGCGTGGGCCGCGAGCCTCGCCTTCCCGCTCGCGTGGCTCGCGCTCCAGCCCGACGGCCCCGTCACCGACTTCGGCTGGGGCGAGCCGCGCTGGCTCGAGGCGCTCAAGTTCCACCCCGTGGCGCGCGCGGGCGAGTTCCTCGCCGGCGTGGTGCTCGGGCTCCTGCACGCGCGCGGCGCGATCCGCGCGCCCGCCGGGGCGGCCGCGCCGGCGCTCCTCGCGGTGCTCGCCCTGCTCGCGTGGGGCGGGGTGCCCTACGTGCTCCTGCACAACGGCGCGCTCGCGCCGCTCTTCGCGGTCGTGGTGCTCGCGCTCGTGCGAGAGGAGGGCGCGCTCGCCCGCACCCTGTCGAGCCGCCCCGCGGTGGCCCTCGGGGACGCGAGCTTCGCGCTCTACGCGCTCCAGGAGCCCCTCTGGCGCCTCGCGCACGCGCTCGTGCCGCCGGCGACCGAGCGCGCGGGCGCGCCGTACGTGGCGGTCTTCACGGCCTGCGCCTGCGCCGCGTCCGTCGCCGCCACCCGGCTCCTCGAGCGGCCCGCGCGCAGGGCGCTCCGGGCTGCGCTCGAACGCGCATGGACGGGCGAGGAACGCCCGGCCGCGCCCCGTCCGGGCCTCCCACGTCCGGACGGATCGCCGCCCGCTCCCTAACTACGGGATTGCCCGACCGGGCAGCCCGGAGTACCAGGGGGACCGCTCGTCTCCTCTCCTGGAAAGGGTCACCATGCGCCTCACGTCACCGTCCTCGACGCTCACCATCGCCGCCCTCGCGGCCGCCCTCTCCCTCACCGCCTGCTTCGGCATCCCGTCGGCAGGCGGCATCGTCGGCCGCATCACCGATCGCGCCGTCGGCACCGCCTCGGATCGCGTCGGCGATCAGGTCGGCAACCAGGTCGGCAACGCCGCCGCCGCGAAGGTCGGCGCGACGATGTCGCCGTACATGATGCAGTTCTACATGCAGTTCATCTTCGCGATGGCGTTCTCGCAGGGCGGCTACTCGCTCGAGGAGACGCCGTACAAGCCCGGCGAGTGGACCCGCTGGTCGATCCCGAACGAGAAGGCCTCGGGCGACGAGGCGAAGGAGATGACGCTCGAGCGCGCCTACCTGTTCGACGAGGGCGGCGCGACGTGGTGGAAGGTGAAGTACGTCGCCGACCCCAAGAAGCCCGAGGAGTCGACGATGATCCTCGAGGCCCTCTTCGACAAGAAGGACTACACGCTCCGTCGCATGCGCGCCAAGATGCCCAACGAGAAGGAGGGCAAGGAGATGCCGGTGACGCAGCAGACGTACTACGTCCCGCCGCAGCGCCTGACCCCGGAGAGCATCAAGGGCGCGACGAAGGGCGTCGTCACCGTCACCGTGCCGGCCGGCACGTACAAGGCGCGCCACGTCGTCTTCGGCGACGCGGCGGGCGGCTCGGTCGAGTGGTTCCTCGCCGAGACGGTCCCGGGCGGCAACGTGAAGACGATCCACACGGGCGCGAAGCCGGACGACGACGGCAAGGCCGACCCGGCGCACTACACGATGCTGCTCACCGCGAAGGGTGCCGGCGCGGCGAGCGAGCTCGGGGTGACGAAGCCGTAGCGCGCCCCGCGTCCCGGAACAGGAAGGGCCGGGAGGAGATCTCCCGGCCCTTCGCGGCTGCCGGGGCTCGCGGGAGTCCCGGCCGAAGTCACCCCGCTCACGCGGTGACGGACTTCTCGACCTTCTCGGCGACCTTCTCGGCCTTCTCGGCCGCCGCCTTCACGGCCTTCTTCGTGCCGTTCTTCACGGGCGCCGCGGCCTCGAGCTTCTTCGCGAAGTCGGCGAGGCTCTTCGCGAGGTTCTGGATCGGCGCGCGGGTGGAGGTGACGAGCTTCTCGACCGCCTGGGCGGGGACGTCCTCGACCTTCTTCATCGCGTCGTCGCGCAGCCCCTCGGCCTTGTGACGGAGCCCGTCGAGCTGCTTCTTGAGCGCGGCGGCGGTGAAGTCGTCCTTCGAGACCTTGGCGAGCGCACCGTCGAGCTCGAGCAGGCGGGTGTTGCCGTTCTCGAGCACGCCGCGGAGGCGGCCGCGGGCCTCGGTCTCCAGCGTGGAGAGGGTCTGCTGCAGGTTCGCGATCTGGTTCTTCAGCATCGCGTTCAGCTCCTTGCCCTTCGGAAGCTCGCTCATCGTGACGGCCATGGTCTCGTTCCCTTTCTTGCTCGGCTGCCGGCGCGTGCCGGCGTGTTGAAGCGTGCGCGGCGCATACTGACCGTGCGTCATTGCCGCATAGCGTCAAGATACTCGAATTTTTGCCGCTCCGTGTCAAACCCCGAAGGGTCCAATCGGAAAAGCCTGAAGGTCTGGGCTTGTCAGACCCCCCTGGCACCCTTCGTTCCGTGCGGCGCTTCCTGACCCTGGACCTCGAGACCGTGCCGGACGAGGCGCTCGTCTCGGCGGTCGACGGCAACCCGTCGCTTCCCTACCCGGAGAAGCTCCGCAACGTGCTGGCCGAGCGGCGGGCCCGCACCGGCGGCCGGAGCGACTTCCTCCCCCTGCCCTACCACCGGCCGATCGCCGCCTGCGTGCTCGAGGCGGTCGAGGACGGCGGGCTCATCCGGGTGGTCGACGTCGCCGACTGGTCCGAGCGTCGCGAGGCGGAGCCGGAGTTCCTCGAGGCCTTCTGGTCCCGCCTCGACGGCGCCTCGCTCGTGAGCTTCCACGGCAAGGGGTTCGACCTGCCGGTGCTCGAGCTGCGCTCCCTGAAGCACGGCGTGCCCGCGCCGCCGTGGGTCTCGCCCGCGCGCCGCGGCAGCGGCCCGGGCCACTTCGATCTCAAGGAGCTGCTCGCCGGCCCCTCGGGCGCGGCGGCCGCCCCGCTCGACCTCTACGCGAAGCTCGTGGGGCTTCCCGGCAAGGAGGACGTCGCCGGCGAGGACGTGCTCGCGCTGCACGCGTCGGGCGACCTCGACCGGATCGTCGCGTACTGCATGAGCGACGTGGTGCAGACCTTCCTGCTCTTCCTGCGCTGGCGCCTCGTCGAGGGGTCGCTCACGCCGGACGGCTACGCCGAGAGCGCCGAGCAGGCGCGGCAGGTGCTGCCCTCGCTCTTCTCGCGCCGCCTCGCGCCGGGCCCGCGCGCCGCGCTCGACGGCTTCCTCGACCGCTGCGGGGCGTTCTTCGGCCCGCAGGCGGCGCTGCGCAGGGCGCTGTAGGTCCCTCCTGACTGGAGCGCCGTCACCTACGGCGCGTTGAGGGCGCTTCAACCGGGGCGGAAGTCGGGGCCCTCGCCGGGCGGCGAGACCACGACCGGCGCGGCGCCGGCGAGCGCCGCGGCGCGCGCGGCGAGCGCGTTCACGTCCCGGCGGCTCCAGCCCTCGAGCACCTCCGCCACCCGGCCGCCGCGCTCCACGAGCACGACCGTCGGCGTCGCGAGCGTGGCCCACGCGTCCGAGGCCGGCCAGGGCTCGGGGTCGACGAGCACGCGCAGCGGCGCGGCCCAGCCGTGCGCTGCCGCGAAGGCGGCGGCGTCGGGGCGCGGGTCCTGGGAGACGACCGCCACCGCGAGGCCGGGGATCGCCGCGAGGCGCGGCAGCGCCGGCGCGAGCGCCACGCAGGCCCCGCAGTCACGCTTCGTGAAGGCGAGCACGAGAGGCCCCCCCGCGGCGAGGGCGGCGAGCTCCACGGCGGGCGCGCCGCCGGGCGCGGACGGATTCGGGCGCGAGGGCGTCGAGGGCGCTGGCGGCGGGGGCGGTGGCCCCGATGGCGGGCGGCATCGGCGGCGAATCTGCCCGCGGACGGGCCCGCCCGCAACGCGGCTCACCTGCCCTCACACGCGCCCCGCCGCGCCCGGGACGTGGTGGAGGGGACCCGGGGTCGGCCGTACCGAATGGAACGTCCCCTCATCACGGGCACTTGGACGTGGCACCGCGGCTGCAATCCCCAGGAGGGATGGCCGCCCGTGCCGCCACAGCCCGCCCTTCGCCCTTCGCGCACGCGATGCACCAGCTCGCGAGCCTGCACGAGCCCGCCTGCCTGCTCGACGCGGACGGCGTCGTCCTCTTCGTGAACGAGGCGTGGGACCGGTTCGCGTCGGTGAACGGCGGCGGCACCCGCGCCGGCTCGGCGGGCGTGGTCGGCACCCGCTGGCTCGACGGCATCCAGGGCGAGGACCCGCGGCGCGTGCACGCCGTGCTCCTCCACCGCGCCATGCGCCGCGCGGGCAACGGCCCCGGCGGCGCGGTCATCCACACCTCCGAGGCCAACGACGCCACCACCGCCCGGCTCGTGGCCACCCGGCTCGAGGCGATCCTGTCGCCCGCGGGCGCGCTCGTCGCGGTCGCGGTCGTGCACCGCACCGTGCGCGAGCTGCCGCTCGGCGAGGTCTACCCGCCCCTCGACGTCGAAGGCGACGCGCACCGCCGCCCCGACGGCGCCGTCGAGCAGTGCACCTGCTGCCGCCGGACCGTCCGCCACGACGGCAGCGGCGAGTGGGACTACGTGGTGTCGCTCGCGGCCGTCCCGCCGGGGAGCACGCGGTTCGTGTACTGCCCGCTCTGCCTCGAGCTGCACTGCCCGACCGGCCCCGGCATCGACGGCCCCGACGGCATCCGCGGCCGCGGCGGGCTGCACGACGTCTGACCGCCCGGCCCTTCCGCTCATCCCGGCGTGGCCACCGCGAGGCGGCGGCGGAGACGGGGGACCCCCGAAAAGACGAAGCTCGCCGGGCCGCGGGCCCTGGCGAGCTTTGCCATCCCGGCGTGCGGGACGCGGTGCGCTACCGGTTGCTGCGCTTCGCGCGGCGCTTGCGCTTGATGGAGAGCCCGCGCTTCCGCTTCGCCTGGATACGCTTCACCTTCGAGCGGTTCGACACCTTCTTCTTGGAGCGGTTGCCCTTCTTGGCCATGGATCGGCCTCCTTTTCGTCCCGGAGTCTCACCGCGGCTCCGGCCGCGGTCCAGTATTCCGGCAGCGCTTTCTACTCCAGCCAGTCCCGCTCGCGAAGCTTCTTCGGCAGGTACTCCTCGGTGATGAAGCTGATGCCGCGGCGCGACAGCGCCTCGAGCTCGTACTTCACGCCCGACTTCACCATCTCCTGGATCTCCTGCTGCCACTGCTTCGCCTGGAACCAGGGGTAGGCGAGCATCTGCTTCGCGCGGGAGACGTCGCCGTCGTCCATCTTGATGGAGACGTTGGACGGCAGCTTGTAGGTGAGCTTGTCGAAGGAGGAGAGCCCGATGAAGCGCGCGTCGGGCACCGCCATGCGCATCGACTCGTAGGCGAGGTTGATCGAGCCCTGCTTGACGACCGAGTAGATGTAGAAGCCCCACGGATCGTTGTCGACGAGCACGTAGACCGGGAGCTTCAGCTCGGCGTTGAGCCGGCGCACGAGGCGGCGCACGCCGCGGGGCGGCTGGCCTCCGCCGTGGACGATGATGCAGCTCTGGCGCTTCCAGAACTTGTCCTCGTTGAAGCGGCTCCAGACCGCGTCCTTCTCGACGAGCAGCACGTACTTCGCCTCGTGCTTGCCGAACTCGATGACGTTCTCCTCGACGATCGAGGGGACACCCCAGCCGCCGGAGCCCATCCTGCGCAGGTCGATGGTGTCGCCCGAGTCCCGGATGGTGATGGGGCCGACCATCGTGCCCTTGCGCGAGGCGAAGAGGTGCAGCTCCTCGCGGAGCGCGTCCACCGAGACCTCGAGGTCCTCGATGATGGGGTCGGACTCGTCCTGCTCCTCGAAGGTGTTCTGCTTCGTGTCCCCGACCGTGTGCTTCGTCATGTAGTACAGGTCGCGGATGCTGGTGGTCTTGCCGGACTCCACGAGCTCCTGGCAGGCCTCCGACACGAGGAAGGTCTGCATGAACTTCTTCGCCATCGAGACGTTGAAGAAGAAGCGCTTCTGGCGCTGGGTGCCGAGCTCGATGAGCCGCTTCTTCTCGTTGAACCGGACGTTCGCGAGCGACCGGATCGGGATCTCGACGAACGGGTTCTTGCCGGTCTTCGTGGCCTTCAGCACCGACTCGGCGAGCTTCTCGATCTTCGCGATGGTCTTCTTGTCGACGGCGTTCAGGCGGGCCATGGGCTATTCGTCCTCGTCAGTCTTCGCGGCCCGGCGGGGCGACTTCGACACCTTCTCGGCGGCCTTCTCGAGCTCGGCGTCCTGCTGCTCGAGCTCGGCCTCGGTGACCTTCTCGGCGATCCGCATGAAGTCGCGCTTGATGCCGTCGCGCGCCTTGCCGGTGATCTTGCCGATCGCGGTCGCGACCTCCTCGATGTAGAGCTCGAAGATGCTGCGCCGCTGCAGCTGGTAGTCCATGTGCTTCTTCTTGCGGATGTGCGTCGCGAGCTTGCGGCCGCACTCCTGCGCCGCGAGCTGGATCTCCCGGATGATCTCCGGGTAGTGCGCGAGCGCCTCCTTCGCCTCGCTCGTGAACGGCACCCACACCGAGGCGATGTGGACGAGGAGCGCCATCG
Organism: Anaeromyxobacteraceae bacterium; assembly: GCA_047602405.1. Lineage (GTDB taxonomy): Bacteria > Myxococcota > Myxococcia > Myxococcales > Anaeromyxobacteraceae > Anaeromyxobacter. Next base: position 866,280 of record JASGHJ010000002.1, on the reverse strand, counting down.
GGCCGACCGGCAGCGAGCCCTTCGGCTGCGAGAGGAGGTAGTTCCGCCAGTCGGTCTTCACGATCGCATCGGTGGTGCCGCAGGCGCCCTTCTGGAAGAGCAGCGGCACGCGGTTCGCGAAGCGGAAGAGCTCGATGGGCTTGTCGGCCGGCCAGGAGCCGCCGTACGCGAGGCCCACCTCCACCTGGAACGGGTTGCCGCGATAGACCTTGGGCGGCCGGGTGACGGTCGCGATGAAGTAGTTGTGCCCCTTGATCTTCTCGACGCCCTCCTCGGGCGGCGCGTCGGGCACCTCGGGCGCGGCGGCCTTCGCGTCCTTCCCCTTCTTCGACGTCTTCTTCTTCGCGGCGCCGTCGAGGTCGAGCTGCTCCTCCTCCTCGGGGCCGTCGGTCTCGATGACGTTGAGGAAGGAGATGAGCCCCCGCTTCATGAGCTCGTCGCCGATGGGCGACAGGCAGTTCGTCGGCGGGTTCATGATCTTCGTCTCGCCGAGCGCCTTGTGCAGGCGCGCCGCGAGGTCGCGGTCCTCCGCGACGTCGCGCGGGCGGACCCTGCCCTTGATCCCCGCGCGCTGGACGATCTCGTCCGCGACGGTGGCGGAGACGCGGCTGAAGGCGGTCTGCAGGAACCCCTTCACGTCGTGGCTCTTCGAGTCGCCCGCCATCAGCATGAGCGCGCCGAGCTCGACGCCGTGCGGGTGCGGCTTGATCTCGACGGCCTCCTTGGGCAGCTCCTCGGTGGCGCGCGGGAAGCTGAGCCTCTCCTGCCGCGGCCGGACGTAGTGCACGGTCGCGTGCGGGTTCGCGAGCGCGGTGTGCTCGACGTAGCGGTTCACGAACCGCTGGCCCTGCTGCCAGTTGGCGACGATCTCGAGCTCGACCCGGGTGCCGTGCTCCTGGTGCCAGCCGTCGAGCTCCTCGTCGCGCGTGACGACCGGGTTGTTCTTGCGGGTGTCGATCTGGATGTCGAACGAGTGGGCCGGCTTGCCCTTGCCGGTCCGGGAGACCACGCGGATGGGCTGGCCGGTCGTGAGCTGGCCGTACATCGCGGCCGCCGAGATGCCGATGCCCTGCTGGCCGCGGGACTGCTTGAGGCGGTGGAACTTCGAGCCGTAGAGGAGCTTGCCGAAGATCTTCGGCACCTGGGCCTTCACGATGCCCGGGCCGTTGTCCTCGACGACCACCACGAAGCGCCCCTCGCCCTTCGTGAGCTCGCCCTCGCCCTTCGCGTCGAGCGCGAGGTCGCGCACCTCGATGGTGAGCTCGGGGAGGATGCCGGCCTCCTCGCAGGCGTCGAGCGAGTTGTCGACGGCCTCCTTGATGGTCGTGAGGAGCGCCTTCGACGGGTTGTCGAAGCCGAGGAGGTGGCGGTTCTTCGTGAAGAACTCGGAGATCGAGAATCTCGCGCTGCTTCGCCGCCATCTGCTCGGCGGTGGCGCGGCGCTTCGGCGTCCGGGCCGAGGGCTCGGAGGCCGCGTCTCCGACCTCGGAGACGTCGGAGACTTCGGGCTCCGGCGCCGCGGGCCCCTTCGCCTTGGCCTTCCCCTTCGGAGCGGGCGCGGGAGCCGCCGCGGCCGGCTTCTTCGCCGGGGGCGTCTTCACGAGCTCGAGCTGCTCCTTCTCCTTCACCTTCCCCTTCCCCGGCTTCTTGCTCGCCGAGGGCGGGGCCACCTTCGCCGCCACTTTCTTGGCCGCCATCCCCATCACCACCTCCGGGCGATACCGCCCGCTTTCGCGAGCCTTATCACGGGGATCCCCCTCGAGCGAAAAAACCGACCGTGGATCCAGGCCCTTGCACCCCCGGTCGGATTGACGCTGGGCGGCCAGTGGTTACAAGGACGCCATGGCCTGGAACGAATCCACCCCCGTGCGCGGCATCCCGTCGGGAAGCCAGCCCGGCTTCGGCCGGAACTACCTGAAGACCGCCGCCCTCATGGGCCTCCTCATCGGCGTGCTCGCCATCGGCGGGCAGATGGCCGGGGGCACCGGGGGGATGCTGCTCTTCGGTGGCATCGGCCTCGTCATCAACTTCGTCTCGTACTGGTTCTCCGACCGGATCGCGCTCATGGCGCACCGGGCGCGCGAGGTGACGCGCCAGGAGGCCCCGCAGCTCTTCGAGAGCGTCGAGAAGCTCACGCGCAAGGCCGGCATGCCGATGCCGCGCGTGTACGTCATCCCGTCGCCGACCCCGAACGCCTTCGCGACCGGCCGGAACCCCGAGCACGCGGCCGTCGCCGTGACCGAGGGCATCCTGCGCATCCTCGACCGCCGCCAGCTCGAGGGCGTGCTCGCCCACGAGCTCGCCCACGTCCGCAACCGGGACATCCTCATCGCGACCGTCGCCGCCGCGGTGGCCGGCCTCGTCTCCGCGCTCGGCCACGCAATCCAGTGGGGCGCGATCCTCGGCTTCGGCCGCTCCTCCGACGACGACCGCGGCCACCCCATCGCCGCGATCGCCTGGGCGCTCCTCGCCCCGCTCGTCGCGATGATCATCCAGCTCGCCGTCTCCCGCTCGCGCGAGTACGGCGCGGACGCCTCCGGCGCCGAGCTGTGCGGCGACCCCGACGCGCTCGCCGACGCGCTCGAGACGCTCGAGCGCGGCAACGAGGTGATCCCGTACGACCACGCCGGCCCGGCGACCGCGCACTTCTTCATCGTGAGCCCGCTGCGCGGCGGTGGCGGCGGCGCGAGCTTCCTGCGCCTGTTCTCGACGCACCCGCCCATCGAGGAGCGCGTCCGCCGCCTCCGCGCCATGCGCCGCGGCGTGCGGTTCGCGTAGGCTACTTCCCGAACCCCGCCGCGCCCTCGACCACCGCGTCCCGGCGCGCCGCGAGCCCCTCCTCGAGCTCGCCGAGGGCCTTCGCCTCGGCGGCGACCGCGGCGGCCTCCGTGGCGTCCTTCGCGATGGCGAGCCGGGTCTCGAGCTCGAGCAGGCTCCAGTTCGGGCCACCGAGGCGCGCGCCGCGGACGGCGAGCTTCGCGCGGGCCGCGTCGCCCTCGCCGGACGCCGCGGCGACGCGGGCCTCGACGAGCGCGAGGCGGGCGCCGCCGCCCTTCCCGAGCTCCACGAGGTGCGTCACCGCGGCGACGTGCTCGGAGGTGGGCTGCTCCGGTCCGGCGAGCACGCCCTCGGCGAGCTCCAGCGCCGCCTCGGCCCGCGTCGCGGGCACCGCCGGGCGCTTCACCGTCCGCAGCACGGGGAACGCCGGGTCGAGCTCCTTCCAGGCGGCCTCGTCGTCGCGCTCGCCGAGCGCGCGGATGCCGCGCTCGTACCGCCCGAAGGCCTGCGAGTAGCGCTCGTAGGAGGCGTCGATCTCCTTCGCCTTCGCGTCCTCGATCTGCACGCCGGCCAGCCCGGCCATGAGCCGCTCGGCGTCGAGCACGTCGCCCGCGCGGAGCAGCGCGAGCACGAGGTCCGCGAGGTCCTCCTTGTCCGCCACCTGCTTCGCCTCGGCCTCCCCCCAGGCGGTGAGCGCCTCGTCGAAGCGCGCCGCCGTGGCCGCCTCCATCGCCCGCCGGACCACCCGCCGCTCCCCCGCGTGCCCGATCGCGCCGGCCGCCGTCCCGAGGACCGCGATGGCGCCCACGGCGAAGAGCGCCATGGCCCAGCGCGGGAACGCGGGCAGGTTGCGCACGTCGCCGCCCGGCGCGGGCCGGTCGGCGAGCGCGATGTAGCCCTTCTTCCCCATGTGCAGGGTGAGGAAGTAGTCGATGACCCGCGGCAGCACGACGAAGAGCAGGCCCACCACCCCCGCGATCACGGTCGCCTGGCCCGTGGCGGCGTCCGCGATCAGGAACACCGCGAAGCACAGGAGGGCGATCGAGACCACGAACTCCCACGCGCCGAAGAGGTGGTGGCGGAGGTACAGGTCGCCCATGCCGGGGACGACCGCGGAGAGCCGCGCGGCGCGCCGGGCGTCGCGGAACGGGATGCGGCACTCCGGCCGGGGGCAGGCGCGCGCGCTCGCGGCCGGGCCGGGCACCTGCGCGAGGCAGGACGGGCACAGGTGCTCGAGCGACGCCGGGGCCCCCGGCGGCGCGACCGCCGGGCCGGGCGAGGCGCCGCGCGCGGCGGCGACCAGCGCCGCGAGGCGCTGCGCGTCCGCCTTCGGGAGCCCCTGGTAGAAGAGCTTCGCCCCGTCGGCGAGCAGGAGCGTCGCGCCGCTGAAGAGCCCGCGAGGCTTCACCTCGCGGAGCTGGTCGAGCCGGACCTGGTTCTTCACGTCGCGCGGCGCGCCGCTCGACCTGCAGTGGACGAGGAGCAGGCGCCGATCGGTGAGGACGAGCGCGGTCAGGTTGGTCTGGTACGAGACCCAGTAGCCCGTGAAGTAGGCCTCCGCGAGCTTGTGGTACGCGCCGAGCGCCACGTACCGCACCACCTCGCCCGGCTCGAGCCTCGAGAGCACCGGCCGCAGCTTCGCGACCTGGCCCGCGCGGCGCGCGGCGCGGCGGCGCTCCAGGAAGCCGTCCCCCTCGGGGAACAGCGTGGCGGCGTCGAGCGGGAGGTCGTGGCCCGCGGTCGCGAGCCACTCGTCACGATGGGTGGACATGTCGCCCCTCCTCGTGCGCCGCCAGGGTGCGGCGCGCGGAGGGCGACTCTACCATCGGTGCAGGGCGCGAGGGCTCAGGGAAAGGCGCAGCTCGCCACCGCGTCCTGCTGCACCGTGAGCGTGCCCTGCTTGGTGCTGGCCGTCCCGGGGTCGTACACGAGCAGCGTGTAGGTGCCGGTCGCCGCCGGGACCTGGAACGAGCAGGTGATGTTCGGGTTGATGTTGCAGGAGGCGCCGGAGCAGGAGGACGCGTCGGAGCAGGCCTCGCTCATCGGGTCGAGCTGGATGGTGTTGCCCTGGATGTCGACCTGGCAGGTGGTCGCGCTCTGGTTGCACTTCTCGCAGACGCGGATGGTCACCGAGGCGGTGGCGCCGGGCGGGTAGGTGCAGCTCGGCACCTTGTCGATGTTCGGCGACTCGGTCGGGCACTTGTCGCCGCAGGCGGCGAGGGTGAGCGCCGCGGCGGCGGCAGCGAGGACGACGGCGAGCTTCGAGGGCGTGCGGATCACGGGCGGTCTCAGTTGAGGTTCACTTCGAACAGGTACGGATCGTAATAGAACGGCGGGATTTCCAGGTGCTGGTCCCACCGCGCGCCGCAGATGGTGGCGAGGTGGTCGTCCTGGTGGGCGGCGAGGTCCGCGAGGTCCGCGCGCACCTCGCAGGTGAAGTAGCAGCCCGTGGCGCCGCAGGTGCCCGGGTCGTTCGACCTCGGGAAGAAGAACCCCAGGATGCAGCGATCGGCCTCGGAGGTGCACTGGAGCTTCGAGATGTCGGTGCCGCAGGCGAGCACGACGTTGCCGCTCTGGTCGACCCCGAGCGCGCGGATCTGGATGTCGAGCCCGCCGTAGGTGATCTCGAGATCGCGGATCGTCCCCCCCACGGAGGCCTCGCACTGCTGCTTCAGCTGCTTCAGGCGCTCCTCCTCCTTCGAAGGGCCGCAGGCGGCGAGCGCGAGGGCGGCCAGGGTGGCGGCGGCGCGGGTCCAGGTCATGCTTCATTTGTACGGTCGGAGGCGCCCGCTTGCCAGCGCGAACCCCGGCGGAATACACCCCTCCCGGGAGGGAAGGTGCAGGAAGTCGAGACGGTCGCGATCCTGGGCTGCGGCGACGCGGAGGCCGCGTGGGCGCTCCTGTGCGCGCTCGCGCGCTGCGCGGTCCGGCTGCACGACCCTTCGGAGGAGGCGCTGGAGCGCGCCGCGACTGGGGTTCGCGCGCTCGTGGACGCCGCCACCGGTGCGGGCGCGCTCACGCGCGGCGAGCGGCAGCGCGTGCTCGACGGGATCCTCTTCACGCCGGACCTCGAGGAGGCGATCACCGCGGCCGATCTCGTCCTCGACGGCTCTGGTGGGGCGTCCGTCCTCGCCGCGCACCACCTCCGCGCCTCGGCGCTCGTCGCTGCGCCGGACGACCGCTCCGCTGCACGCCTCGCGGAGCGCCTCCCCCACCCCGCCCGCACGATCGCGCTGCGCCTCGCGCGCACGCCCGGGTTCCTGCGGCGCGCCGAGCTCGTGCCCGTGGAAGGCGCGAGCGCCCACGCCGTCGCGCGCGCCCGCCGCCTCGTCGAGCGCGTGAACCGCGCCGGCGGCCACGTGCGCTGACTACCTCGCGACCCGCTTCACGGTCCCCGCGGCGCCGTCGACCTCGAGCGTCTCGCCGTCGGCGAAGCGCTCGGTCGCGCGCGGCACGCCGACCACCGTCGGGATGCCGAGCTCCCGGCCGACGATGGCGGTGTGCGAGAGCGGGTTGCCGCGCTCCGAGACGAGCGCGGCGGCCGAGACCATGAGGAAGATCCAGCCCGGGTCGGTCGAGGGCGCGACGAGCACGTGGCCCCGCACCGGCGGCGCCGTGGCGGCGTCCTTCACCACCCGCGCCGGGCCGCGGACCTTGCCCGGGCAGCAGCCGCGGCCGCGCAGCTCGCCCGCGCGGTCGGACGCGGACCGGGGCGCCTGCGGGAAGGGCCGGGCGTGCACGGTGCCGTGGGTGACGATGCGCGGGGCCGGCTGCCGCCTCGCCCAGGCGTCCCAGGCCGCACTGCGGGCCGCGACCACCTTCGCGGGCTCGACGTCGAGGGCCTGCCCGCGCACGAGGCCGGAGAGCTCGTCGGCGCCGAGCCAGAAGACGTCCGCCCGCGCGCCGAGGAGGCCGTCCTCGACGAGCACCTCCCCGAGCGCGAGCCAGAGCGTCCGGGCGATGCCGACCGTCCGCGCCCGCGCGAGCCGCAGGACCTCGCGGCGGCGGAGCCCCTCGCGGCAGCGCCGCACCGCCCACCCCAGGATCGCCCGGCGGAGCGGGTGGCCCACGAGCGCACGCTCCACCGCGGCGCGGGCCTCGGCGACCGCGGGCGCCTCGCCGTGGCCGAGCGCGCTCGGGACGAGCGCGTGGCGCACGAGCGCGATGCACACGTCCGGACGCTCGGCGAGCGGGGGCGTCTCGAGCTTCAGCTCCTCGACGGTCCGCTCGCCGAACCGGTCGACGTGCTCGGCGAGCGCGCCGCGCCACGCCCGCGTCCCCTGCTCCGACTCGATCGCGGCCCACGCCTCCGCGGGCGGGAGCGTGGACTCGAGGGCGTGCACGACGTCGGGCACCGCCCGCGCGAGCTCCGCGAGCTCGGCGAACGACCGGGCCGGCTCCAGGCTCTCGAGGTTCGTGAGGCGGCCGACGAGGGCGTCGCCCAGGGCGGCGGGGTCGCCCGGCGCCCAGCGCGCGAGGAGCCGCTGGACGAGGGCGTGCAGGCGGGAGGTGAAGAGGTCGTTGAGCGGCGCCGCCGCCGCGAGGCGATCGACCCGCTGCGAGAGCGCCTCGACCTCCTCGAGGAGCGCGTGCGCGTCGAGGGCGCCGCGGTCGAGCCGGGCGTGGCGCGCACGCTCCTCGTCCACGGCGGCGACGTACCGCTCGGCGAGCCGTGCGTGCGAGCGCAGCAGCGCGAGGAGGCGGAGGCGGCCGCGCAGCCGCGCGAGCCGACCCGCGCGCCTCGGCTTGCGCGTCCGGTCGCCCGGCCGGCCCGGCAGGCCGAGCTGCTCGTCGAGGCCGTCGAGCAGGAACTCGAGCCCCGGCGCGAACCCGACCACGCGGCGCCGCGCGACGAGGTCCTGCACCACCCGGCCCTCGACGAGCGCGTAGAGCTGGTCGAAGACCCGGCCCTCGCGGTCGAGCACGTCGTCCGGGACGCCGAGCTGGCGGGCCGCCTCGCGCAGCGACGCCGCCTGCGAGCGGCAGAGCGTCGTGAAGGTGAGCGGGCGGGTGAGGCCGGGGTAGCCCTCGACGACGCTCGCGCCGTCGAAGACGTGCTCGCGCCCGCGCGCGAGCGTGGTGATCGCCCGCGCCTGGAGGATCCAGGGCTTCCCGGCCGGATCGATGGCCCACTCGACGTCCTGCGGGACGCCCGCGGCCGCCCCAATCTCGCGCCCCAGCTCCACGAGCCGCGCGACCTCGGCCTCGGAGAGCGCCGGGAACTCGACGTCGGACGGCGGCACCGGCTCCTCGCGCGTCCCGCCCTCCGCCGCCGCCACCACCCGGGTCCGCTTCGAGGCGGGTACCGCGCGGCGCACGGCGCCCGAGGCGAGCTCGCAGGTCCACTCGTCGACGGCGACCCGGCCCTCGACCACGCCCTCGCCGAGGCCGAAGCCCGCGACCACGACCGCCTCCGAGGCGTCGCCGGTCGTGGGGTTGGCCGTGAAGATCACGCCCGAGCGCCGGGCCGGCACGAGCCGCTGCACAATCACCGCCGCGCGGATGCCGTCGAGCGGCAGGCCGCGGGCGCGCCGGTAGAGCAGCGCGCGCGCGCCGAAGGCGGACGCGAGGGCGTCGAGCACCCGCTCCTTCACCTCCGCGCGCGGGACCGCGAGGAAGGTGTCGAGCTGGCCCGCGAACGAGTCGAGCTCGCCGTCCTCGCCGACGGCCGACGAGCGGACCGCCACCTGGGGATCGTCCGGGAACGCGCGGCCGAGGTCGGCCTCGAGGCGGGCGGCGTCGGCGGGCACGAAGCCCGCCTCGCGGATGGCCCGGGCGATCCGGCGCGCGGCGTCCTCGCACGCGGCGCGGTCGAGCGGGCCCGCGCCGAGCCCGACGAGCGCGGCGTCGATCTCGGGCCGGGCGCGGGCGAGCACGCGGTCGCAGGTGGAGGCGAGCACGGGCACCCACGGCGGCACCGGCATGCCGAGCCCGGTGAGCGCGGCGAGCCCGGCCCCCTTGCCGCCAATCTCCGCGGCGAGGGCCGCGAGCCCCTCGGCCTCGGACGGAGTGCGTGCTGGGAGGCGCATGCGCCCGTGATTCAACCACGGACCGCCCCGGACGGGCGGACGTTGTCGGCCCGGCCGTCCGCTACCTCGGGGGGCGGACGGGACGGTACACTCCCGACGTGGACCTCGAGGGGCAGATCCGGGAAGAGCTCGCCGCCGGGCAGCAGGCGACCGCCGCGACGCGCGCGCTCGAGGCCCTCGGCCCCGGCGTGCTCGGTTACCTCTTCTCGATGCTGGAGCCGGACGACGCGCGGGATGCCTTCTCGCTCTTCGCGGAGGATATCTCTGGAAGGGGCTGCCCGGCTTCCGGTTCGAGTGCTCGCTCCGGGGCTGGGCGTACCGGGTCGCCTACCGCGCCGCCGCCCGGGTCATGCGGGAGGGCTACAAGGTCCGGCGGGAGCACCTGCCGACGAGCATGGCGTCGCGGCTCGCGGCCTCGATCGCGCCGGACTCGGGCCACGAGCCCGGCTCGAGGCGCGACCGGCTCGCCCAGCTCCGCGCGGAGCTCTCCCCCGAGGACCGCACGCTGCTCGTCCTGCGCGTGGATCGCGGGCTCGAGTGGGACGAGGTCGCCGCCGCGCTCGCCGAGACCGGCGAGGACGTCTCGCCCGCCGCCCTCCGCAAGCGCTTCGAGCGGCTCAAGGACCGGCTCGCCGGGCTCGCCCGCGAGCGCGGGCTCGTCGACTGACCGTGAGAGCGCCCGCCGAGCGGGGCGGGCTGTCCGCCCTCATCGCCGAGCTCGCGAGCGCCCCCGAGGCCGACCTCGCGGACGCCTGGGCCCGCGCGCCGCGCCCCGGCGAGCGGGTCGGCCGCTTCGAGCTCGTGCGGGAGCTCGGTCGCGGCGGCTTCGGGGTCGTGCTCGAGGCGCGCGACGTCGAGCTCGGGCGGCGCGTCGCCTTCAAGGCGGTCCGGCCCGGCCGGCGCGCGCGCGACCCCGCCCGCGAGGCGCTGCTCGCGCGCGAGGCGGCCGCGGTCGCGGCGCTCCACCACCCCAACATCGTCACCCTCCACGACGTCGGGCGCTCGGAGGCCGGGCCGTACCTCGTGCTCGAGCTCCTCGAGGGCGAGACGCTCGCCGACCGGCTCGTTCGCGGGCCGCTCCCCGCCCGCGAGGCCGTGCAGGTGGCGCGCGCGGTGGGGCGGGCCCTCGAGCACGCCCACGCGCGCGGCGTGCTGCACCGCGATCTCAAGCCCGGCAACGTCTTCCTGACCGCGGGCGGCGAGGTGAAGGTGCTCGACTTCGGCCTCGCCCACGTCTTCGGCCGCGACGGCGTGAAGGGCGGCACGCCGGGCTACATGGCGCCGGAGCAGCGGGCCGGCGGCGCCGAGGACGCCCGCACCGATCTCTTCGCGCTCGGCGTGCTCCTCGGCGACGCGCTCGGCGACGGGGCCGGCGCGCCCACCGCGCTCCGGGCGCTCGCCGCGAACGCGCGCGATCCGGACCCGGCCCGGCGCCCGGCGAGCGCCGCCGCGTTCCTCGCGGCGCTCGAGGACGCGGGGCGAAAGCTCCGGCCCGGGCGGCGGCGGCTGCGCCTCGCGCTCGCGGCGGGCGGGGTGCTCGCCGTCGCGGCCGCCGTCGTCGGCTACCTCGCCGGGCGCGCGGCGCCCGATGCTGCGTCTCGCGGGGGGCTCGGCGCCCCCCGCCCCGCCGAGCAAAGCTCGTCGGGGCCCCACCCCGGCAGCGTGCGCGCCGGCGCCGCCGACGCCGAGGCCCACCGCTGGTACGTCCTCGGCACCGAGTGCGCGACGCGGCCGACGCTCGGCGAGGACTGCGGCGCGCTCTTCCGCAACGCGCTCGCCCGCGATCCCGCCTTCGCGGCCGCGTGGTACCGGCTCGCCGCCTGGAGCGCGAGCGAGGGCGGCGACCGCGCCGAGCAGCGCTTCGCCATCGAGAAGGCGCTCGAGCACGCCCGCGGCGCGCCCGACAAGGAGCGGCTCCTCGCGCAGGCCTGGAAGGCCCGCATCGACCGGCGCCCGGAGGAGGCGCTCGCGCGCTACCGCGAGGCGACGCGCCGCTGGCCGGACGACCCCGAGGCGTTCTTCGAGGCCGGGGCGACGCTGCGCGCGGCGGACGACCTCGCGGCGGCCCTCCCCTGGCTCGAGCGGGCCGCGGCGCTCGACCCCGGCTCGCCGCGCGCGCAGGGACTCCTCGCCGAGGCCCTCGGCGCGACCGGCCGCGCGGACGACCTCCGCGCGCGGATCGCGGCGTGGGAGGGGCGGGGCGACGCGGCCGCCTGGCACGCGGTCTCGATCGGCCGGGGCTGGCTCGGGGAGCTGCCGGCGGCCGAGGGCGCGGCCCGCAGCGGCGTCGACGCGGGCGGCGGGCTCGTCGCGCGCGAGGACCTCGTGGCCGCGCTCGTGCTCGCGGGCCGGTACGCGGACGCCGAGGCCGCGCTCGCCGCGCTCGCCTCGGCGGGCACCCTGGGCCGCCCGCTCGCGGCCTACGCGCTCGCGACGCTCGACGCCTACCGCGGCGATCCGCGCGCGGGCGACGCCCGGCTGGCGGCGCTCGTGAAGGAGCGGCCGGCGCTCTCGCGCGACGCGCTCCACCTCGCGCTCCGCGTCGATCACGCGCTCGGGCTCGGGCGCGCCGAGGCGCGGGCCCGTGCCGAGGAGCTCCTCGCGGTCTCGCCGGCCGACGCCCCCGAGCACGCGGCCGGGCTCGCGTGGGTGGGCGAGGCCGCGCTCGCCGCGCGGCTCGCGGCCGGGCTCGCGCCCGGGTCCGTGGAGGCCCGCGCGTACGCGGGCGTGGCCGCGGTGCGGGCCGGCGACGTGGACCGCGGGCTCGAGGCGCTCCGCGCGCTCGCGGCGGAGCACCCCGTGACGGCCTGGCGGCTGCCGCCGCGCTTCCTCTACGCCGACCTCGCGGCCGAGCACGGGCGCGGCGCCGAGGCAGCGCGCGCGCTGCGCGCGTTCCAGGCGCTCTACCTGCCGCGGACGATGTGGCGCGGCTGGGCGTACCCCCGGAGCGTGGCCGCGCTCGCCCGGCTCGGCGCGTCCGCCGTGCCCGCTACCGGGCCTGCAGGTCGAGGGGCACCCTGACCTCGAGCGGCGGGCCGTCGAACGCCGGGAACGTCATCCGGTAAGAGGCGTCCACGAGGCATTGTCCGAGCGGGCGGGCGCGCACGTGCCGCTCGACGACGCGCGCGTCGGAGACGGCGCCGCTCGCGCGCACCTTGAGGAGCAGCGTCGCGCGCGTGCGGACCGGCGGGCCCTTCGAGGTGCGCTCGAGGCAGGACTGGAACGCGCGGCGGTGGCCCTCGACCGTGCGGCTCACCGCGTGGTCGAGCGACCGCCCGCGCGCGCGGCCGCCGCCCGGAACCGGCCCCGTGTCCATCGGCGCGGCGTCCGCCTTCCTCGCCATGAGGTCGAGCACCTCCACGCGGCGGTTCCGGCCCGCGACGTTCGCGGAGCCATCGGCACCGGAGCCGGTGGCGCAGGCGGAGAGCGCGCCGGCGGTGGCGAGGGCGGCGAGGCGGGCCGGGAAGCGGTCGGGGAGGCTCAACACCGGCGGCCATCGTCGCCGCTCCGGCGCGCGGACCGCCACCCACGGTGGAGGAACCCCCGTCGAGTCAGGCGGTCGTGTGGGGGCGCCTCGCACCCGGAGTGGATGGGGCTCCGGCGGCGCGCCGGGAGGGCCGGGCGCCGCGCTCAGCCCGCCTTCACGTGCTTCATCGCGACCGAGTTCATGCAGTACCGCAGGCCCGTGGGCGGCGGGCCGTCCGGGAAGACGTGCCCGAGGTGGCCGTCGCACCGGGCGCAGCGGACCTCGACCCGGCGCATGCCGTGGGAGCGGTCCTCGATCTCGACCACGGCGTCCCCCGAGACCGGCTTCGTGAAGGACGGCCAGCCGGTGCCGGACTCGAACTTCGTGCCGCTCGGGAAGAGCGGGTTCCCGCAGCCGGCGCAGACGTAGGTGCCGGGCTCCTTCGTGCCGAGGAAGCAGCCGGTGCCCGGCCGCTCGGTCCCGTGGCCGCGGAGCACGTCGTACTCCTCGGGCGTCAGGCGCTTCTGCCACTCGGCATCGGTCAGGTGCAGTTTCTCGATCATGGGCGTCCCCATCGGGTGGTCCGTGTTCTAGCCGGCGGCGGGGGGCCGCGCCCCGCGGGCCGCGTTGCCCGGCGGGGGCCCGCCCGTTAAGGAGGCGCCATGCTCTCTGCCCTGACCGCGCTCATCTTCGCCGCGACGCCGCTCAAGGTCGGCGACAAGGCCCCCGACTTCACGCTCATGGACCAGGACGGCAAGCCCGTCACGCTCTCGAAGGCCCTCGAGAGCGGCCCGGTGATCCTGGCCTTCTACCCGAAGGCCTTCACCCCGGGCTGCACGAAGCAGAACTCCAACTTCCGCGACAAGTACTCCGACGTCTCCGGCAAGGGCGCCCAGGTCTTCGGCGTGTCGGTCGACGACGTGGCGACGCAGAAGCGGTTCAAGGACGAGCTGAAGCTCCCCTACTCGCTCCTCTCCGATCCGGGCGGCGCGGTGTCGAAGCAGTACGGCGGCACGATGCCGCTCGTCGGGGTGTCGAGCCGCGCGAACTTCGTCATCGGCCAGGACGGCAAGGTCGCGCAGGTGGTCGAGGGCAGCGACGCCGTCGATCCGAACTCCGCCATCGCGGCGTGCCCGCTGAAGAAGAAGTCGTGAGCCTCCTCTCGGCCCTCCTCGGCGAGCTCCGCCGCCGCGCGCTCGGCATCTCCGCCGAGGAGATCCGGTACACGATCGAGGACGTGCGCGCGGAGATCCGCTCGGTGCGCGCGGAGCTGAAGGGCGACCTCGCGAGGCTCCGCAAGGACCTCGGCGTGCACCCGCCGCCGGAGGACGTCGCCGACGACGACCTGCCGGAGGCGAAGGCCTGAGAGGCGCTGAAAGGCGGGAGTCTCTTCGTCCGCGGGCCCTCGGCGTCGTCTCAGGACGCTTTCGCGGCCCTTTTGTGGTCTCCGTCCGCCCGTCCCGAGCGTAGCCGCCGCCAAGGCGGCGGCGGAGACGAGGGGCGGCCGCCGGAACGCAGCGTTGCCGAACTTGAATTCGGCAGAGATCCGGACGCGCGTGTCGGGGCCTGCCGATTCACCCCGTCTGTCGAGGGGCGGCGGTCGACGCGGCACGTGCGGCCTTGAGCGCCTCCAGCTCGCGCTGCACCGGCCACTTGGCGAACGCGAACCAGAGGACGAACGCGACGTTCACGTAGGGGATGAACAGCAGGAGCGCCAGCGCGCCGCTGTGGCCCGCCTTCCGGAGCATGCTCCACCAGGGCGCGAGGAACACGACGAAGACGATGAGGGCGAGTGTTACCGATGGTGAATGCCGATCGCCGGCCGGCCCCTGGCAGCGGACGACGCCGGGGTTCCAGCTTGCGCCCTCACGGCGCCCTGCCATCACCGGTGATGGCACTTGCGGGGGCGTCCGGAACGTCTCCTACGGCTCCGGCTCCTCCACGACGACCCGCCGCACCTCGGCGTCGCCCCCGCTCGCGACGGCGACCCGCTCGCCCACGTTCCAGTGGGCCCGGCGCAGGTACCCGAGCCCCACCCGGCCCTCCGGCCCGTCGGCGGCGCTCGTCACCCAGCCGACCTCCTGGCCAGCCGCGGTGAGCTTCGCGCCGGGGGCGGCGCCGGGCGGGAGGCCGAGCACCACGAGGCCCTTCTGCAGCCGGCCGCGGGCGGTCGCGCGCATCACGACCTCCTGGCCGACGTAGCAGCCCTTGAAGAAGGAGATTGCCTCCTTCGTGAGCCCCGCCTCCATCGGCAGCCGGCTCCCGTCGAGCTCCGCGCCCCAGCGCGGACGGCCGGCCTCGATGCGCAACAGCTCCAGCGCGTCCGCGTCGAGCGCGGCGGCGCCACGCGCGACGAGCGCGGCGCGCACGGGCTCCGCCTCGGCGGCGGGTACCACGAGGTCCACGGCGGGGAGGCCCCGGCGGCGGCTCTCGAGGCGGTCGCCGGCGACGTCCGCCACCTTCGCGGCGGCCTCGGGGCCGAGCACCGGGATCACCCGGAGCGCGGCGGACGCGTCCTCGAACGTGACGTCGTCGGCGATGACGAACCTCTCGAGGTGCGGGATGGCGGTCGCCGCGGCGGCGGGATTCGAGCTCGAGGAGCAGCCCGTCCTCGCGCCCGAGCACCTGCAGGTCGGCGAGGAGGTGCCCCTTCGCATCGAGCAGCGCGGCGAAGGCGGTCTCGCCCGGCGCGAGCGCGTCGAGCTTCTGGGTGGACATCCGGTTGAGGTAGGCCCGGGCGTCGGCGCCGGTCGCGCGCACGAGCGCGCGCGCCTCCACGGGTCCGACGGCCCAGCTCGTCCGGGCGAGCGACAGCTCCTGCGCGTTCACGCGGGAGAGCTTAACGCCGCGGACGCGCGCACGCTCGCGCCGCGCGTGGCTGGCGGGTGGCTCAGCCCCGCTCCGTCAGCACGACGCCGAGGAGCACCATCGCGCCGCCGGCGAGGAACGGCCCCGTGAGCCGCTCGCCGTAGATGGCCCACGCCGCGGCGGCGGTGAGCACCGGCTGCAGGTTCGACCAGATGGCGACCCGGCTCGCCTCGGCCCGCGCGAGCGCCCAGTAGTAGAGGAGGTACGCGGCGACGCTCGTGAAGAACACGAGGTACGCGAGGCTCGCCCAGCCCGCGGCGGAGGTGGCGGCGAGCCGGTGGAAGTCGCTCATCCAGAGGCCGACCGGGACGTACATGAGCGCGCCGAGCGCGATGGCGGTGGAGGTCGAGACGACCGCGCCGTAACGCTCGGCGTAGACCTTGCCGGCGACCGCGAAGATGGCCCAGGCGATGACCGCGAGCAGCATGAGGAGGTCGCCCATCACGAGGCGCGTGTTGCCGCCGAACGCGACGGAGCCGCGGGCGAGCAGGACGATGACGACGCCCGCGAACGCGACCCCGATGCCGAGGAGCTTCGCGAGGCTCACCCGCTCGCCCAGCCGGAGGTGCGCGAGGATGAACACGAAGATCGGGGTGAGCGCGTAGAGGAGCGCCGCGTGGCCCGGCGTCGAGAGCGAGAGCCCGGCGAGGAAGAACCCCTGGTTGAGCGGCACCGCCACGAAGCCGAGCGCGAGGAAGCCGGGGAGGTCCTTCCGCGCGATGCGCGCCCGCCGCACGACGAGGAGCCCGCCGAACACGAGCCCGGCGAGCGTGAAGCGCACGAGCGCGACCTCCCACGGCGGCAGCTCGTCGAGCGCGCGCTTCGCGGCGAGGTAGGTCCCCGCCGAGATGACGGAGTGCAAGAGCATGACGAGGTGGACGGCCACGGGGGCGCGGAATCTAGCCGGGATCGCCGCCCGAAGCGAGCCGCTCCGCCGCCCAGCGCGCCGCCGCCCGGACGCCGTCGTGCGGGCTCGCGAGGTGCGCCGAGACCGCGTGGAGCCGGCGGGCGTCGCCCTCGCGGCCCGCGAGCAACAGGGCGTTCCGGAGCAGCCCGTCGTACCGGGCCCGCGCGAGCGGCGTGCCCTCGTAGCGCTTGCGGAAGCCCGCCTCGTCGAGCGCGAGCAGCGCGTCGAGCGGGAGCGCCGCCTGGCCCGGGCGCGCGGCGAGGTCGGGGTCGCCGACCGGGTCGGGCCTGCGGTTCCAGGGGCAGGCGAGCTGGCACGCGTCGCAGCCGAACACCCAGCGGCCGTGCGCCGCCGCGGCCTCCGGCGGGACCACGCCACGCCGCTCGATCGTCCAGTAGGAGATGCAGCGGCGCGCGTCGACGAACCCGGGCTCCGGGATGGCGCCGGTCGGGCACGCCGGCAGGCACGCCTCGCAGGTGCCGCAGCGCTCCGGGTGCGGGGCGTCGGGCTCGAGGTCGCGGTCGAGGAGCACGGTGCCGAGCACGACCCAGCTCCCGTGCTGCTCGGTGATGAGGCAGGCGTTCTTGCCGATCCAGCCGAGCCCCGCGCGCTCGGCCCAGACCTTCTCCATGACCGGGGCCATGTCGGAGGACGCGAACGTCCTCACGCCGGGGTCCTCGCGCTCGAGGACCTCGCACAGCGCGCGAAGCTTCTTCTTCATGACCGCGTGGTAGTCGCGGCCGCGGGCGTAGCGCGCCACCTCGCCGTGCCCGGCCGGGGGCGGCGCCGGGAGCCCGTTGGGACCGTGCGCGAGCCCGACGGCGAGGACGCTCCGGACGCCGGGCAAGAGCCGCGCAGGATCGCAGCCGCTCCTCCCGCTGCGTGCGGAGCCAGTCGAGGTCCGCCTCGGCGCCCACCGCGAGCATCCGGTCGAGCGCGCGCGGGTCGAGCGGGCCTGCCCGGGCTACTCCGGCGTGGTGGAAGCCGGCCCGGCGGGCGGCGTCCTTCACGAAGGCGGCGGTGAGGGCGGGCATCGGCGGGCCCTTGAGTTAGCGCGAAACCCGGGCGCGGTCACGGGTGGGCCGGTCGCCCCCTCACCCTGAACCCTCTCCCGACGCTGCGCGGCGGGAGAGAGGGGACGCGGGGCCGAGCGAACGGCCGAAAAATGGACGCGATCGATATCGCCCATAGAGTTGGCGGACGATGGCGCGACGGTTGGATCTCAGGGCGTGGGATGCGCTGCCGAACACCGCGGCGCGGGGCAAGGGGTGGGCGCTCGTGCAGGGGGACTGCCTCGAGGCGCTCGAGAAGCTGCCGCCGCACTCGGTGGACGTGGCGTTCGCCGACCCGCCTTACCACCTGTCGAACGGCGGCACGACCTGCCAGAGCGGGCGCCGCGTCCGGGTGGACAAGGGCGAGTGGGACGCCTCGAACGGCGTCATGGCCGACCACGCCTTCCAGGCCCGGTGGCTGGAGGCGGTCCGCCGCGTGCTGAAGCCCTCCGGCACGATCTGGGTGTCCGGCACCCAGCACGTCATCTTCTCCATCGGCTTCGCCATGCAGGAGCTCGGCTACCACCTCCTCAACACGGTGACCTGGTACAAGCCGAACGCCTCCCCGAACCTCGCCTGCCGCATGTTCACGCACTCGACCGAGCTCATCCTCTGGGCGAGCCCGTCGAAGAAGCCGCCCCCTCGCCCACCGCTTCAACTACAAGCGGATGAAGGAGGAGAACGGCGGCAAGCAGATGCGCGATTCTCTGGCAGATGCCGGAGGCCGAGGGCGAGCAGGTGGTCTGGTCGCTCCCCACGCCCGGCCCGCGCGAGAAGGTCCACGGGCGCCACCCGACGCAGAAGCCGCTCGCGCTCCTCGATCGCGTGCTCGCCGCGAGCGCGGCGCCGGGCGACCTCGTGCTCGACCCGTTCTCCGGCTCCGGGACCACCGGCGTGGCCGCGGTCCAGTCCGGCTGCCGGTTCCTCGGGCTCGAGCGCGACGAGCAGTACGTCGACCTCGCGGCGCGCCGCCTGCGCGCGGCGCAGCTCGATCCCGAGCGGTAGGGCTCACGCAGCGTGCGGCGCCCCGCCGAGGGCCGCACCAAGGCGGCGGGTGCGCGCGCCGCCGTCGGCAGGCTTACTGGCAGGGCGCGGGCCCGCCCGCTAGCCTCCCTCACACGTGAACCTCTCCGCGCTCGTCCGGGAGCTCCGCCGCCGCCGCGTCTTCAGCGCGCTCGCGGGCTACGGCATCGCCGCGTTCGCGATCCTGCAGGTCGTCGAGCCCGTGAAGAACGGGCTCCACCTGCCGGACTGGGTCCTCACCGCGGCGGTCATCGGCCTCGGGCTCGGGTTCCCCGTGGCGGCCGCGCTCGCCTGGGTCTTCGACATCACCGCGAAGGGCATCGAGCGCACCGCCGACTCCGGAGCGGAGGAGGACGAGGCGCTCGCCCGCGGCCCGCGGGTCACGCTCACGGTCGTCGCCATCGGGGTCCTCGCGGCGCTGCCCGGCGTCGCGCTCCATTTCTTCGTGGCGGCGCGCTCCGCGAGGCCGGCGCAGGACGCCCGGTCGGTCGCGGTGCTGCCGTTCAGCAACCTCAGCCCCTCCCCCGAGGACGCCTACTTCGCGGAGGGCGTGCACAGCGAGATCATCACGCAGCTCGCCCGGCTCTCCGGCCTGAAGGTGATCGCCCGCGGCTCGGTGCAGCAGTACGCGCCGGGCGCGCGCGACCTCCCCGCGATCGCCGTGGCGCTCGGGGTCGCGACCGTGCTCGAGGGGACGGTCCAGCGCGTCGGGAACCGGGTGCGGATCGCCGCCCAGCTCGTGAACGCCGCCACCCGCCGGCCGCTGTGGGCCCAGAGCTACGATCGCGACCTCGCCGACACCTTCGCGATCCAGACGGAGGTCGCGCTCGACATCGCCGGGACCCTGGGCGCGCGCATCACCGGCGCCGAGCGCCAGGAGGTCGGGAAGGAGCCGACCGCCGACCGCGAGGCGCACGACCTCTACCTGCGCGCCGTCACGTTCTGGGAGCGGTCGATGGGCGTCGAGGAGGACAACCGCACCGCCGAGGAGCTGCTCCGCAAGGCCCTCGCGCGCGACCCGGGCTTCGCGCTCGCCCACGCGAAGCTCTCGCAGGTGCTCTCGGAGTGGAAGCGGGACTGCCCCGGCGCCCGCGCGGAGGCCGACCGCGCCGCCGAGCTCGCGCCCGGCGCCCCCGAGGCGCACGCCGCGCGCGGCTCGTTCGCGTACTACTGCGGCCGGAACACGCTCGCCGGCGTGGAGGCCTACGCCGCCGCCGTCCGCGCCGCGCCCGGCGACGCCCAGCTCCGCACCTACCTCGGCTTCCTGCGGTCCGACGCGGGCCAGGTGGACGACGGCCTCGTGGAGCTCGACCACGCCCGCGCGCTCGACCCGAACTCCTACGCGGTCGGCGCGTACCGGGCCCTCGCCCTCGCCAGCGCGCGCCGCTTCACGGAGGCCGAGGGCGAGCTGCGGCGCGTCCTCGCGCTCGCGCCCGGCGACGCGTTCGCGGGGGCCCTCTCGGGGCTGGTGCCCCACTGGCAGGGCGGCGACCTGGAGCCGGCCGCGCGCGCGCTCGCGGCGATGCCGCGCCAGTGGCCGACCATGGGCGACGGGGCCCGCTACCTGGCGGAGATCCTCGTCCTGCTCCCGGAGCGCACGCTCGCGCTCGCGGCCCGCGGCGACCTCCCCGATCCCGTCTCCGAGACGCCGTTCGTGTCGCGCGCGTTCGTGGTGGCGCTCGCGCACGCCACCCTGGGCCAGGGCGACGAGGCCCGTCGCGCCTTCGAGGCGGCGCGTCCGGCCCTCGAGCGGCGCGTGCGCGCGGAGCCGGAGGAGCCGGGGCCGAGGGTCACGCTCGCGCGCTGCTACGCCGGCCTGGGCTGGAGCGCGGACGCCCTGCGGGAGCTCGGGGTCGCCCGGGACCTGCTACGGACCCAGGGGCTCTCGGGCGCGAACCTGCGGATCGCCATGGCCGACGCCGCGCTCGCCGCGGGGCGGTCCGATCTCGCCCTCGACGCGCTGCGCGAGGCGCTCGCGAAGCGGGACGGCTTCGTCACCCCCGCCGCGCTGCGGGCGGATCCCCGCTTCGCGGCAGTCCGTGGCGATATCGCGCCCTAGGGACCCGCCCCGACGTTGCGGCGGACGGGCCGTCCGCCTAGAGCCTCCGCTCCACGCCTCGTGACACGCTCCGTGAACCAGGGGGTCTCGCCATGCGCCGCCTCGCGCCCGCCGCCGCCCGCGTCCTCGCCGCCGTCGCGCTCCTCTCCCTGGCCCTGCCGGCCGCGGCCGGCAAGCCGGTCCCGCTCGCGCTCTCGCCCACCGGCGCGAGCGTCGTCGCCGGGGGGCAGGTGGCCTTCAAGGCCTCCGGCGGCGCGGGCGGCTACTCCTACGAGCTGACCGGCAACGGCTCGGGGGGCTCGATCGATCCCGCCACGGGCGCCTACACCGCCGGCGCGACCGCGGGCACCGACACGGTCACCGTGACCGACGCGTCCGGCGCGACGAGGAGCGCCGCGGTCACCGTGAGCGCCTCGGCCGGCGCGACGGGCGAGTCCGACCTCGGCGGGCACCGGTAGCGGGCGGTCGGCCGCTCGCCCGCTGCGGCTGCCCGACCCGCACGCAGTGTCCATATCAGGGCGTGGCCCCTGCCCTGCCCGCCCTGGTCCCGCTCGCCGCCGTCCTGGCGTTCGTCTTCTCGACCATGGCGGTGTACGGCGCTCGCACGCTCCTCGTCGGGCGCGCGCACGAGCGCTACATCGAGGAGCGGCCGCGGAGCTTCCTCTCGAAGTTCTTCCAGGAGTGGTGGATTCGGCTCTTCACCCCGGTGGAGCGGGCCTGCCTCGCCCTGCGGATCACCCCCGACGCGATCACGCTCGCGAGCACGGCATTCACCGCGCTCGCCGGGGCGCTCCTCGCCTCCGGGCGCCTCTCGCTGGGCGGCTGGATCTTCCTCCTCGCCTCGAGCCTCGACTTCATCGACGGGCGGGTGGCCCGCGCGAGCGGGCAGGCGAGCCGGGCGGGGGCGTTCCTCGACTCGACCCTCGACCGGGTGGGCGAGCTGTGCGTGCTCGGCGGCCTCGCGATCGCCTTCCGGGACGGACCGGTGCTCCTCGCCTGCCTGGCCGCAGCCGGGGCCTCGCTCCTCGTCTCGTACGCGCGCGCGCGCGGCGAGGCGCTCGGCGCGGGCGACGCCGCCCGGGTGGGGGGCATGCAACGTCCGGAGCGGGTCGTGCTCTGCGGCGTGGCGTGCGCGCTCTCGCCGCTCGCCGCGGCCTGGGCCGGCCCCGGCGCGGACCGGACGCTCGTGGCGGCCGCGCTCACCCTGCTCGCGGCGCTGACCGCGGGGACGGCCATCCGGCGGACCTGGTCGATCTACGCCGCGCTCCGGCGGGCGGAGCCGCGCGCGGCGCGCCCGCCGTTCCGGCTCGCCGAGGTGTTCCGGCTGGAGCCCGGAAGAGGGCGTCGGGGGGTGCCCTGAGTCGTTGATGCCCCACGGATCGCGTGGTAGGAGCAATGGACCGTGCGAGGCCCCCCTCCCCGTCATCCCGACGACAACCGCGACGCGATGCTCCCCGTCGAGGGCGTGATCGCCGACGCCGCCGAGCTCAAGGCGGGCGACCGCGTCGTCTACCCGAACCAGGGCGTCTGCGCCATCGAAGGCATGGAGGAGAAGGACATCTCCGGCCAGAAGCTCCTCTTCGTGAAGATGAAGCGCGAGGAGGACGGCGCGACGGTCATGGTGCCGCGCAACAAGGTGCCCAGCATCGGCCTGCGCCGCGTCGCCTCCGGCGAGCAGATGGAGGGCGTCTTCCACTACCTCGCGGCGACCTTCGACGACCCCGAGCTCGACTGGAAGATCCGCCACCGCGACAACGCCGACCGGCTCATCGCGGGCGGCGTGCTCGGCGTGGCCGAGGTCGTGAAGGGGCTGCACGCGCTCTCGCGCATCCGCCCGCTCCCGACCAAGGAGCGCGAGCAGTACGACAACGCGCGCCACCTGCTCGTGAACGAGGTCGCGGTGTCGCTCGGCGTGCCGGGCGGGCTCGCCGAGGACTACATCGACTACGCGCTGATGCCCCCCGCGGGCACGAAGTTCGAGCTCAAGCCCCCGCCGAAGCCGGTCGTGCTGCCCCCGCGGCAGCGGCGCCGCCCGGCGGCGGCCGCCGAGGAGGAGGGCGAAGGGCTCGACGACCTCGGGCTGGGCGAGCTCGGCATCGACCTCGGCGGCGGCGATCTCGACGCGGCGCTCGGCGCCGCCGGCGCGGAGGCCGGAGGCGAGGCCGCCGCGGGCGAGGGCGGAGAGGCCGCCGCGGAGGGCGAGGGCGGCGAGGCGGCGGAGGGCGAGGCGGAAGCGCCGGCCGTGGAGGAGGCGCCGCCCCCGAAGAAGGGCGCGAAGGTCCCGGCGAAGCCCGCGGCGAAGGCGGAGAAGCACGCGCCGGAGAGGAAGCCCGCCGCGAAGCACCCGCCCGAGAAGAAGCCCGCGGCCAGGGCGGAGAAGCACGCGCCGGAGAAGCACGCCGAGAAGAAGGCCGCGCCGAAGAAGGCCGAGAAGAAGCCCGCCGCGGCGAAGAAGCCGGCGGCCAAGAAGGGGAAGAAGTGATCCGCGTCGCGACCCTCGACGACTTCGACCCGGGCGACGTCGCCTTCCTGGTGAAGCAGCTCTACCGGGCCTTCGGCGCAGGCACCGAGTTCGCGGGCCAGCGCTCGATGCCGCGCGACGCGACGAAGCGCGACGGCCGCATCGACGCGGTCGCGCTCCTCGAGGACGTCGAGCGCGTCCGGACGTTCGCCGACGACAAGGTCCTCTACCTCACCACCGCCCCGCTCGCGCTCGCGCCGGGCCCCCTCGGCGAGCCGCCGTGCTGGGGCTTCGCGCTCTACGGCGGCGACCGCGCGGTGGTATCGACCTCGCGCTTCCCGGCGCGCGGCGTCACCGAGGCCTCGGTCGAGATCTCGGCGGCGCCGGCTCGCCCGCGAGTCCACCCACGCGGTCGGCCACCTGTGGGGCCTGCACCACTGCTACGACGCGAAGTGCGCCATGCACCCCTCGTGGTCGCCCAACCTGCCTGCGAACCCCGAGATGGACCTCTGCACGTTCTGCCGCGAGAAGAGCGAGCGAGAGGTCCGGCTCGCGAAGACCTGAGACGCCCCTGAGCGAGGACCCGCACAGGACCGGTGCGGACGACGGCCCGCAGCCCCGCCGGCAGACGCTGCTCGACGCCGCGGTCCGCGAGATCACCGGCGACATCGTCGACACCGCCCGCATCCGCCGGCAGGCGGCGATGGACGGCCTGCGCCAGGCCTGGATCGACCGTCCGCCGGTCACCCGGACCCTCGCGATCCTCCTCCTGCTCGCGCTCGTCGCCGCCGGGACCTGGTCGGTCGCGGCGCCGGTGCTCGCGGCGCGGCGGCTGCCGACCGCGCTCGAGTGGGCGGCCGCGCGCGCCCTCCTCGAGCGCGACGCCCGCCCCGGCGACGCGGTGGCGGTCGAGCCGGCCTGGGCCGAGCGCGCCCGCGAGGTGCTCCCGGCGGCGGTCCCGGTGGTGCCGGCGGCCGCGGTGGCGGGCGGCGACCTCCCCGGCGTGAAGCGGCTCTGGGTGGTCTCGCTCTCCGGCGTCCCGGCCCCGCGCCCGCGGGTCGAGGCGCTCGTCGGGCCGCGCGCCGTCGAGGGCCAGCGGGTGGCGCTGGGGCGCCTCTCGGTGGCGCGGCTCGACCTCGTCGACCCCGTGCTCCCGCTCGCGTTCCTGCCCGACCGCGCCGGCGCGCTGACCGTGAGGCTCGGGGACGCGGCCTGCGCGCCCACCGCGGCCGGCTTCTCCTGCGGCCCCGGCGGGCCCCGCGTCGAGCGCACCCTGCGCGAGGTCGCCGGCGCCGCCCGCCCGTGCCTCTCGATCTCCCCCGCGGGCCCGCTCCCCGCCCCGCTCGCGCTCGCGTTCCGCGACGCGCCGGTCGGGCGCTGGCTGCGCGGCCACGCCGGCGTCGCGGGCGGCCCGGCCGGGCAGGTCGGGATCTCGGTCGTGGTGGACGGCGAGGCGCTCGGCGGCACCGAGCTCGCGACCGCGGGCTGGACGCCGTTCCGGGTCGACACCGCGCGCCTCGCCGGTCCGGCGCGCGAGGTCGCGCTCGTGCTCACCGCCGCGGCGCCGGTGGGCGACCTCTGCCTGGACGCGGTGACGACGCCGTGAAGCGCCGCGCCCTCGCCTTCGCGACCTCCGGGGCCGCGCCCCTCGCCCTCGGCCTCGCCGCCTTCGTCGCGCTCGCCGCCCTCTGTGGCCACCCGTGGGTCTCCCGCCCGGAGGGCGAGGCGATCGCGCGCGGGCGCGCCGCGGCCGCGGCCTGGACCGCGCTCGCCACGCGGGGTGCCCTCCCCGATCACGCCGCGCCCGCCGGGCTGGGCGACGCGCTGACCGGCGCCGGCGTCGCCGTCGCCGGGCCCGCCGCCGGTGAGGTCCGCGCCGGCCGCCTCGCGACCGCGCTCGCGGGCGCCCTGCTCACGCTGTTCCTCGCCGCGCTCGGGCGGACCGTGGCCGGGCGCCCCGGCGCGCTCGTCGCGCCCGCGCTCTTCTGGGTCGCGCCGCGCCACCTCGCGGCGGGGCTCGCCGCCGGGCCCGACCTCGCCGCGACCGCCCTCGCGCTCGCGACCGCGTGGGGCTACCGCACCGCCGCCGGCGCGCAGTCGCGCGTGGCCCGGCTGCGCAGCGCCGCGGTGGCGGGCGTGGCGTTCGGGCTCGCCGTCGCGGTGCGGATCGACCTCCTCGTGCTCCTGCCGGCGCTCGCGCTGCACGCGGCGGGCGCCGCGGTGCTCGGGCGCGTGGCGAGGCCGCACCCCGAGGCGGCCGCGGAGGGCCTCGAGGCCCGGCTGCACGGCGTGCCCGTGGCGCTCGCCGCGATGCTCGCCCTCGGGCTGCCGCTCGCGGTCGCCGCCTCCCCCGCGCTCTGGCCCTCGCCCCTCCTGCGCGCGCTCTCGGCCCTCGGCGCGGGCGCCGCGCCCTCGCTCGGCGCGGTGGGCGGCCCGCTCGCGGCGCTGGCGCTCGTGGGGCTCACGGTGCCGGCGGCGCTCCTCCTCCTCTACGTTGCCGGCGCCACGATCGCGGCCCTGCGCGCCGCGCGGGCGCTCACGGGCCGCGGCGGACACCCCGCCGTCGCCTCCGACGACGCGCTCCTCCTCGCGCTCGCCGCCGCGCCGCTCGCCGGGGCCGCGCTCGGCCTCGCGCCGGGCGGGCCGGGCGTCGCGCCGGTGCTCCCCGCCCTGCCCTTCCTCGCCCTCCTGGGCGCCCGCGCCGCCGACGTCGCCACGCACGCGGCCTGGCCCGCCGCGCCGCGCGCGGCCCTCGCGCTCGTGCTCGCGGCGACGCTCGCGCCGGCCGGGCTCGCCGCCGTGCGGGACGCGCCCGGCGGCGCGGCCTGGAACGAGCTCGCCGGCGGCGCGACCGGGGCCGCCACGCGCGGCCTGCCGCGGCAGGCCGGCGGCGAGGGCGCGGCCGGGGTCCTCGAGGCGCTCGCGCTCCGGGCGAGGCCCGGCGCGAAGGTCGCGTTCCTGGGCGTCGCGCCCGAGGCGGTGCGGGCGTGGACCCGCGCCGGGCTCGTGCGCAGCGACCTCGCGATCGTGCCGGACGCGGAGGAGGCCGACCTCGCGGTGGTGCCGCTCGACGGCGCGAACCGCGACGCGGAGTACCGCGCGCTCGCGGCGCTCCGCTCCGACCGGCCGGTGGCGGGGTTCTACGTCGACGAGGTCCCGCTCGCGGTGGTCTACGCGCGCGCGGGGGCCTGGCGCTAGGTCGCCCGCCGCGCTAAGGACCGCGGATGCACCGGAAGATGATCGTCGCGGTGGTCCTCGGGGCCGCCCTGGGCGTGGCCGCCAACCTGCTCGCCCCCGGCGCCGCCTGGGTCGAGACGCTCGCGAAGGACCTGGCGCAGCCCATCGGGCAGCTCTTCATCCGGCTCCTCTTCATGATCGTGGTGCCGATGCTCTTCTCGGCGCTGGTCCTGGGCGTGTCCGAGCTCGAGCTGAGGCAGCTCGGCCGGATGGGCGCGAAGATGCTCGGCTACACGGTGGTGGTGTCGGCCATCGCGGTCGTCATCGGCCTCGTGCTGGTCGACGTCGTCGGCCCGGGCCGTGGCCTGCCGGACGAGGTGCGGCGGCTCGCCCGCGAGGCGGGCGGCGCGGTGAAGCCGGTGGCCGCGCCGGCGGGCGACACGGTGGGCGCGTTCGTGCTCGCCCTCGTGCCCGACAACCCGGTGAAGGCCGCCGCGACCGGCGACTACGTCGGGCTCATCTTCTTCGCGCTCTTCTTCGGCATCGCCCTCGCCCTCACCGACGGCGAGCCGGCGCGGAAGCTCCGCGAGGTGCTGCAGGGCGTCTACGACGTCTCGATGACCGTCATCTCCATCGTCCTCAAGCTCGCGCCGCTCGGGGTGGGCTGCCTGCTCTTCGTGATGACCTCGCGGCTCGGGCTCGCGGTCGTGAAGCCGGTGCTGCTGTACGTGCTCGTGGTGATCGGCGGGCTCGCGCTGCACCTCTTCGGCGTCTACTCGCTGTCGGTGAAGTACCTCGGCGGGATGAGCCCGCGGTTCTTCTTCCAGGGCTCGCGCCTCGCGATGCTCACCGCGTTCTCGACGGCCTCGTCGTCGGCGACCCTGCCGACCGCGCTCCGGGTGGCGGAGGAGAACCTGCGGCTGCCGCGCCGGGTCTCCCGCTTCGTGCTGACCGCGGGCTCGGCGATGAACCAGAACGGCAGCGCGCTCTTCGAGGGCGTCACCGTGCTGTTCCTCGCCCAGGTGTACGGGGTGGACCTCACGGTGGGCCAGCAGATCGTGGCGATGTCGCTCTGCGTCCTCGCCGGCATCGGCACGGCGGGCATCCCCACCGCGTCCATCCCGTTCATCGCCATGATCCTCGGGATCATCGGCGTGCCGGTGGAGGGCGTGGGGCTCGTCCTCGGCGTGGACCGGCTCCTCGACATGTGCCGCACGACCGTGAACGTCATGGGCGACCTCGCCGCGGCGGCGTTCGTCGCGCGGGGCGAGCCTTCGGGCGCGGCGGATTGACCCGACCGCCATGGGGCTGCGACGGACGGCCCGGGCACCCTCCTCGCGCGGCGGACCTACGCTGCGAAGACGGGAGGTCAAACCATGTTCGACGTCGTCACGGGTCGCAGGAACTTCGGGCGGATCTTCGCGGGCGTTGCGGGCGTGATGGTGGTGGGGGGCGGCGCCACCGCGGCGGTGGCGGCGGTGCGCAAGTCGAGTGCGGAGGAGGACGAGAAGTTCAGGTCGGTGCCGTGGCCGTACGCGAAGCTCGAGCCGGACCAGGTCGCCTTCCGCGCCTTCAAGGGCTTCGACCACAAGAAGTGCATGTACGGCACCTTCGAGGCCCTCGTCGGCAGCGCCGCCGACAAGCTCGGCGGCCGCTACCACAACTTCCCCTTCGACGTGATGGCGTACGGCGCCGAGGGGATCGGGGGCTGGGGCACCGTGTGCGGCGCGCTCAACGGCGCGGCGGCGGCGATCCACCTGCTCTCGAAGGAGCCCGGCCCGGTCGTCGACTCGCTCTTCGCCTGGTACGAGCGCGAGCCGCTCCCGAACGTCCAGCTCACCTCGTCGACCGCCGCGACGCAGACCGTCGCGGGCTCGCCGCTCTGCCACGTGTCCATCGCGCGCTGGTGCGCCGCGACCGGCAAGAAGGCGGACGACCCGGCGCGGGTCCACCGCTGCGGCGCGCTCGTGGCGTCGGTCGCGCGGCGGACGACCGAGCTCCTCAACGCGCAGCTCGCCGGCCGCGCGCTCCCGGTCGTGCCGGCGAGCGCCGCCTCGCAGTGCGGCAGCTGCCACACCCAGGGTGCGGCCCGCGACGACGCGCGCTCGAAGATGGACTGCAACGCCTGCCACTTCCACCTGGTGGAGCCGGAGCATCCGAAGACCTGACGGCGCAGGCCGAAGGGAGGCGCGCGAATTTTGCGCGCCTCGCTCGGCCACTTTGCCGCGCGCAGGCACTGCGCGTGACGCACGCCGGGTCCAGGTGTACGGTCGCCGCATGTCGGCTCCGGCTCGCGTCGCGCAGGGCCATCCCAGCGGCGACAAGCGGTTCAAGATGCTCGACGCCCAGATCCGGCGTCACCAGCACCAGCCCGACGCGCTCCTCGAGGTGCTTCACGGCGCCCAGGAGCTCTTCGGGTTCCTCTCCGATGACGTGCTGGTCTACGTCGGGCGGGCGCTCGCGCTCCCGCTCTCCCGGGTCTACGGCGTCGCCACCTTCTACAACCTGTTCTCGCTGAAGCCGAAGGGCGAGCACACCTGCACCGTGTGCATGGGCACCGCCTGCTTCGTGAAGGGCGCGGGCGAGATCCTCGGCGCGGTCGAGCACGCGCACGGGGTGAAGGCCGGCGGCACCACCGCGGACGGGAAGGTCTCCGTCGTGGTCGCCCGCTGCGTCGGCGCGTGCGGCATCGCGCCGGCGGTGGTCTTCGACTCCGAGGTCTCCGGGAAGCAGACGAAGGAGACGGTCCTGAAGCGCACGAGGGAGTGGACCGCGACATGACCGGCGACGAGCTCAGGCAGATCGTGGAGCAGGAGTCCGCGCGGCGCCGCCGCTGCCAGCACCGCGTCGGCGTGTGCATGGCGGCCGGGTGCCAGTCGCTGGGCGCGGAGCGCGTGAAGGCGGCGCTCGAGCAGGAGGTGCAGGCCTCGGGCAAGGGCTCGGAGGTGCTCGTCCACGGGACGGGCTGCCTCGGCCTCTGCCACGCCGGCACCCTCGTCTCGGTCGAGACCGTGGAGCCGGACGGCGTCGAGACCCACCGGCTCTACGAGCGGGTGGACGCGCTCTCGTCGGCGGAGATCGTGGCCGGCCTCGGCAGCGACGGCGGCGGCGCGAAGGACCGGCAGGTCCCCACCGGGGAGCCGTTCTTCGCGAAGCAGACCCGCATCGTCCTGCAGGGCTCGGGCGTCGTCGACCCGGAGCGCATCGAGAGCTGCATCGCCGCGGGCGCCTACTCCGCGCTCGAGAAGGCGATCTCCGAGATGACGCCCGCCGAGGTCGTCCAGGAGATCACCGCGAGCGGCCTGCGCGGGCGCGGCGGCGGCGGCTACCCGACCGGCCTCAAGTGGAGCACCGTCGCGAAGGCCTCCGGCGCGAAGAAGTACGTCATCTGCAACGGCGACGAGGGCGACCCGGGCGCGTTCATGGACCGCTCGGTCCTCGAGGGCGACCCCCACCGCGTGCTCGAGGGCATGGCCATCGCGGCCTACGCGGTCGGCGCCGAGCACGGCTTCGTCTACGTGCGGGCCGAGTACCCGCTCGCGGTGAAGCGGCTGCGCAACGCCATCAAGGAGGCCGAGAAGCTGCAGCTCCTCGGCAACCGCATCTTCGACAGCGCCTTCAACTTCCGCATCGACGTGCGCATCGGCGCGGGCGCCTTCGTGTGCGGCGAGGAGACGGCGCTCATCGCGTCGGTCGAGGGCAAGCGCGGCTCGCCCAGGCCCCGGCCGCCCTACCCGGCCGTCTCCGGCCTGTGGGGCATGCCCACCCTCATCAACAACGTCGAGACCTTCGCGAACGTCGCCGAGATCGTGAACCGCGGCGGCCGCTGGTTCGCGGGCATCGGCACCCCGAAGTCGAAGGGCACGAAGGTCTTCGCGCTCGCCGGGAAGATCGTGAACACCGGGCTCATCGAGGTCCCGATGGGCATCACGCTGCGCGAGATCATCTACGACATCGGCGGCGGCATCCCGAACGGCAAGAAGTTCAAGGCGGCGCAGACCGGCGGCCCGTCCGGCGGCTGCATCCCCGCCCGCCACCTCGACCTGCCGGTCGACTACGACTCGCTCCTCGAGGTCGGCACGATGATGGGCTCGGGCGGCCTCATCGTGATGGACGAGACGAGCTGCATGGTCGACGTCGCGAAGTTCTTCATGGAGTTCTGCCGCGACGAGTCCTGCGGCAAGTGCGTGCCCTGCCGCGCCGGCACCGTGCAGATGCACCGGATCCTCGAGCGCATCACCCGCGGCGAGGGCACGAGCGACGACATCCAGAAGCTCGAGGAGCTCTCCGAGCTGCTCAAGGCCACGAGCCTCTGCGGCCTCGGCCAGACCGCCCCGAACCCGACCGTCTCGACCCTGCGCTACTTCAAGGACGAGTACCTCGCCCACGTGGTCGAGAAGCGCTGCCCGGCGGGCGTCTGCCAGATGTCGCCGGTGGCGGCGGAGGTGCGGGCATGACGGTCAAGACCCTCACCGTGAACGGCAAGCAGGTCTCCGCCCGCGAGGAGGAGACGCTCCTGCAGGTCTGCCGCGAGCACGACGTCCCCTTGCCCACCCTCTGCCACCTCGACGGCCTCGGCGACATCGGCGCCTGCCGGCTGTGCCTCGTCGAGGTGAAGGGCTCGAACAAGCTCCTCCCCGCGTGCGTCACCCGCGCCGAGGAGGGCATGGAGGTCACCACCTCCTCGCCGCGGCTCCAGAAGTACCGCCGTGAGATCGTGGAGCTGCTCTTCGCCGAGCGGAACCACGTCTGCGCCATCTGCACCGCGAACGGCGAGTGCGAGCTGCAGCAGGCGGCGTACTCGGTCGGGATGGACTCGGTCCGGTTCGAGTACCAGCACCCGCAGACCGAGATGGACGTCTCGCACCCGCGCTTCATCCTCGACCACGGCCGCTGCATCCTCTGCACGCGCTGCGTGCGGGTGTGCGACGAGATCGAGGGGGCGCACACCTGGGACCTCGCCTCGCGCGGGGCGAACACCCGCGTCATCACCGACCTCGCGCAGCCCTGGGGCAACGCGCAGTCCTGCACGAGCTGCGGCAAGTGCGTGAACGTCTGCCCCACCGGCGCGCTCTTCGAGAAGGCCACGGCCGCGACCGGCATGGAGAAGCGGCGCGACTTCCTCACCTACATCCGTAACGCGCGGGAGAAGAAGCAGTGGATCCGGTGAAAACCCTGCCGACCAAGGCGCGGGTGGCGACGGTCTGGATGGGCGGCTGCTCCGGCTGCCACATGTCCTTCCTCGACATGGACGAGCGGCTGCTCGCGCTCGCCGACCAGGTGGACCTCGTCTACAGCCCCATCGCCGACGCGAAGAAGTTCCCCGACAAGGTGGACGTGACGCTCGTGGAGGGCGCCATCTGCAACGAGGAGCACCTCCACCTCATCCACGTGATCCGCAAGGCCACGAAGGTGCTGGTCTCCTTCGGCGACTGCGCGGTGAACGGGAACGTGACCGCCATCCGCAACGCGCTGGGCTCCGCGCTGCCGGTGCTCGAGCGCGCCTACAAGGACGCGGTGGACGTGAACCCCGGCATCCCGGAGGAGCCCGGCATCGTGCCGAAGCTGCTCGACCGGGTGCTGCCGGTGCACCAGGTCGTGAAGGTCGACGCGTTCCTGCCCGGCTGCCCGACCCACCCCGACCTCATCCACGCGGCGGTGGTCGATCTCCTCGCCGGCAAGCTCCCCGACCTCGGCCAGAAGGTGAGGTTCGGCTAGCCATGGCCCAGCGCCTCGTCATCGACCCCGTCACGCGCATCGAGGGTCACGCCAAGATCACCATCCACCTCGACGACCGCGGCGACGTCCAGGACGCGAAGTTCCACGTCACCGAGTTCCGCGGCTTCGAGAAGTTCTGCGAGGGGCGCAGCTTCCGCGAGATGCCGGTCATCACCCCGCGCATCTGCGGCATCTGCCCGGTCTCGCACCTGCTCGCCTCGGCGAAGGCCACCGACGCGATCCTCGCGGTCGACGTGCCGCCCACCGCGAAGCGGCTGCGCTCGATCATGAACCTCGCCCAGCTCGTGCAGTCGCACGCGCTGTCGTTCTTCCACCTCTCCTCGCCGGACTTCCTCCTCGGCTTCGACGCCGAGCCCGCCACCCGGAACCTCTTCGGCCTCGCGGCGAGGTTCCCGGACGTCGCCCGCGACGGCGTGCGGCTGCGCAAGTGGGGCCAGGAGACCATCGAGGTCCTCGGCGGCAAGCGCATCCACCCGCACTGGGCGGTGCCCGGCGGCGTCGCCGCGCCGCTCACCGAGGCCGGCCGCCAGAAGATCCGCGACGGCATCCCCGAGGCGCTCTCCATCGCCGAGCGGACGCTCGCCTACTGGAAGCGCACGCTCGACGAGCGCCAGGAGGAGGCGCGCGTGTTCGGCAACTTCCCCTCGATGTTCATGGGGATGGTCACCGAGGACGGCGGCCTCGAGCACACGTACGGGAAGCTCCGCTTCGTCGACGAGAAGGGCGAGATCGTCCAGGACCAGGTCGACCCCGCCGACTACGCGCAGTGGATCGGCGAGTCCGGCGAGAAGCAGAGCTACCTCAAGTCGCCGTACTACAAGCCGCAGGGCTACCCGGACGGCATGTACCGGGTCGGACCGCTGGCGCGCCTCAACGTCGCGACCTACTGCGGCACGCCCAAGGCCGACGCAGAGCTCGCCGAGTTCCGGCAGCTCGGGCGCGGCGCGGTGCTCTCCTCGTTCCACTACCACTACGCCCGGCTCGTCGAGATCCTCTACGCCGTGGAGCGCACCCAGGAGCTCCTCGAGTGGCCCGACATCCTCTCCGAGGACGTCGAGGCGGTCGCGATGCGCAACCGGCTCCAGGGCGTGGGCGCCTGCGAGGCGCCGCGCGGCACGCTGTTCCACGACTACGAGGTCGCCCGGGGCGGCCTGCTCACGAAGGTCAACCTCGTGATCGCGACCGGCCAGAACAACCTCGCGATGAACCGCACGGTCGCGCAGATCGCGAAGCACTTCATCGTCCCGGGCAAGCCCCGCATCGAGGAGGGGCTCCTCAACCGCGTCGAGGCCGGCATCCGCGCCTTCGACCCGTGCCTCTCCTGCTCCACGCACGCCGACGGGCGTATGCCGCTCGAGGTGGCGCTCCTGGGCGCCGAGGGGCAGCTCCTCGACCGGAGGGTCCGCTGAAGATGAAGCTGCTCGCGATCGCGATGGGCAACGTGGTGCGCGCCGACGACGGCGCCGGGAGCGCCGTGGCGGCCGGGCTCGAGGCCGTGCTCCCGGGCGTGGAGATCGTGGAGGTCCAGGAGCTCCTCCCCGAGCACGCCGAGCGGGTGGCGGCGGCGGACGGCGTGCTGTTCCTCGACGCCTCGGTCGAGGGGAGGCCCGGCGACGTGCGCGTCGCGCGCATCGGCCCGAAGCCCGCCCGCACGGCCGTGATCCACGCGCTCATGCCCGAGGAGATCCTCGGGCTCGCCTCCGCGCTGCACGGCCGGGTCCCGCCCGCCGCGCTCGTCACCGTCTCCGGGCGCGACTTCGCCTGGGGCGAGGCCCTGTCCGCCGAGGTCGAGGCAGCGCTCCCCCTCGCGCGCCAGAAGGCGCGGGAGGCCGCCGCCTCCTTCGAGCGCGGCCCGGGTCCGGCCCGCGTCTTCTGACGCCGTGCGCCGCGCCCCTCGACGGGACCGGGGCGAACGGAGGAGCCCGGCTCCCCGGGATCCCGCTTCCCCGGCCCTGCGTCCCTTGCTAGACGATCGGGGATGCTCTCCCCCCCGCTCGTCGCCGCGGCGCTCCTCGCCGCGGGCCAGGCCGCTCCGTCCTCCGCCCCGCCCCCCTCGACGGCACCGGAGCTCGAGCTCGTCGGGGCCGACGCCGGCGCGGTGCGCACGCCGTCGGCGCCCGACGCCTGGGGCGGCCCGCGGACCGGGCAGGAGCCGACGCTCTCGCAGCGCGTGGCGGACTACCAGCTGCGGGCCGTGCTCGACCCGGTGAAGCACACCGTCGACGGCACGGGGAGGCTCACCTGGCGGAACCGCAGCGCCGTCCCGGTGAAGAGCGTCTACTTCCACCTCTACCTGAACGGCTTCGAGTCGGACGGGTCGACCTTCCAGACCGAGAAGCGCCGCTACGGCGCCTTCCGCACCGACCTCTCGCTCGAGGCCGGCGAGTGGGGGCGCATCGAGCTCCGCTCGGTGAAGCAGGGCGGGAAGGAGTGCGCGCGCACGTTCGTGCACCCGGACGGCGGCCCCGAGACCGACCACACCGTGGTGCGGGTGGACCTCCAGGAGGCCGTGCCGCCGGGCGGGAGCACGGTGCTCGACCTCGCCTTCTTCGATCAGCTCCCGCGGGTGATGGCGCGCACCGGCTACTTCGACCGCTTCCACCTCGTGGGCCAGTGGTACCCGAAGATCGGCGTCCTCGAGCTGCCGGGCGAGCGCGGCGCCACGCGACCGCGCTGGAACTGCCACGAGTTCCACCTGCACAGCGAGTTCTACGCGGACTTCGGCGCGTACGACCTCGAGGTCGTCGCGCCGGCCGGCTACACGGTCGCGGCGAGCGGCGTGCGGCAGGGGGCGGCCGAGCCCGGCAAGGACGGGCTCGTCACGCACCGGTTCCGGGTCGAGGACGTGCACGACGTCGTCTTCACCGCCTGGGACGGCTACCCGAAGCCCCTCGTCGCGACCTACCGGGGCCCGGGCAGCCCCGAGGTGCAGGTCGAGTGCTTCTACGCGCCCGAGTACGCCGCCGCCGCGCAGGAGTCGCTCGACGCGACCGTGGCCGCGCTCGGCTACTTCTCGAGGACCCTCGGGCCCTACCCGTACCCGCACGTCACGGTGATCGTGCCGCCGTACAACGCCTTCGAGGCGGGCGGGATGGAGTACGAGACCTTCTTCACGAGCGCCGCGACGAACGCCTTCCCGTTCAACGCGGTGGGCGCGGCCCGCTTCGTCGCGGTGCACGAGTTCGGGCACGGGTACTTCATGGGCCTCCTCGCCTCGAACGAGTTCGAGGAGCCGTTCCTCGACGAGGGGCTCAACGAGTGGTGGGACAACCGCATGCTCGACGGCCAGCTGTGGGAGATGAAGACGCCCGCGCCGCTCAAGCTCCTCGGCGCGACCGACTTCCGGCTCGACGGCTGGTTCGCGGAGCGGCCGAGCGCGATCGATCGGACCCCCGCCGACACCATCGCCGGGAACGCCTGGCACCGCTGGTCGAGCGGGAGCTACGGGATGGTCTACGGCCGCACCGCGACCGCCTTCCAGGACCTCGCCGGCCTCATCGGCGACGAGACCGCCGCCGCGGCGATGAAGCTCTACTACCAGCGCTGGCACCACCGGCACCCGTCCACCGCCGACCTCCGCCAGGCCTTCCTCGACGCCGCCGGCACCGACGCGCGCCGCGCGATCGTCGAGCGCTGGTTCGAGGAGCAGGTCTTCGGGGCGACGCCCGTCGACGATCGGGTGGAGGGCGTCGCGAGCGCCGAGGTCCTGCCCGTGCTCGGGCTCGTGCCCGGCCCGGACGGGAAGCTCGCGGAGCTCGAGGACGAGGCGCGCGCCGAGCAGGTGTCGAAGGTGCGCAAGGCCTGGCGGAAGGAGCACGGCGCGCCGGACGAGAAGAAGCCGGGGCCCTTCAAGTGGCGCTCGGTCGTGAAGGTCCGCCGCTACGGCGCGGCCCTCCCGCGGGACGTGGTGCTCACGTTCATGGACGGCTCGACCGAGCGGGTGCCCTGGCCGCCCGGCGAGCGCTGGATGCGCGTCGAGGTCGTGCGCGACACGAAGGTGCGCGAGGCGGCGCTCTCGCCCGGGAAGGGGTTCCAGCTCGAGGTGGACCGCACCGCGACCGCGCGCCTCCGCGAGCCGGACCACGGCGTGTCCGCCCGCGTCGCGCTCGGGGCCGAGAGCTTCCTGCGCGTCGTCCTCTCGCTCGTGGAGGCCCTGTGAAGCCCACCCTGCCCGGCCTCCTCCGGATCGGCCTCGCGCGCGGCTCCCGGTGGCGGGTGCTCGCGCTGTTCTCCGGCCTCGCGCTCCTCCCGTCGATCGCCGGCGTCGCGCCGCTCTGGGCGCACCTCGCGAAGAAGCTCGACGCGTGGCCCGGGGCCGCGGCGCTCGAGGGCGGCTTCACGGCGCCGGTGGTCCTCGAGGTCCTCTTCGACGCCGAGAACCTCTCCCGGTCCATCACCTACGGCCTCGCCGCCGCGCTCGTGCTCGCGCTCCTCGTCGCGCCGTGGTCCGCGGGCGCCGCGCTCGCCGAGGCGCGCGCGGCGGAGCCGATGCGGATGCGGGGGCTCCTCGCGTCCGCCGGCGACCTGTGGGGCCGGATGGTGCGTACGCTCCTCGTCGCCGCGCTCCCGCTCGGCGTCGCGGCGGCGATCGCGGGGGGCATCATGAAGGCGGGCGGGGAGGCCGCGAAGCGGGTGACGCTCGAGTCGGCCGCCGACGCGCGCTCGTACGTGGCGCTCGCCGCCGCCGCGGCGGTGGTGTTCCTCGCGCACCTCACCCTCGACGCCGGTCGCGCTCACTTCGCCGCCGATCCCGGCCGGCGGAGCGCGTTCCTCGCCTGGGTCGCCGGCGCGTGGCTGGTCGTCCGGCGGCCGGTGGCGACGATCGTCGTCGGCGCGGTGGGCACCGGCCTCGCGCTCGCGATCGCGGTGGCGCTGCTCGCG
Source organism: Anaeromyxobacteraceae bacterium (assembly GCA_047602405.1). Classification (GTDB taxonomy): domain Bacteria; phylum Myxococcota; class Myxococcia; order Myxococcales; family Anaeromyxobacteraceae; genus Anaeromyxobacter. Next base: position 829,840 of record JASGHJ010000002.1, on the reverse strand, counting down.
CTCCGCGGGCGGCTGCCGCTCTGGCCGGCGTGGTCGACGGTGGCCGGCTTCGTGCTCGCGACGCTCGCGACCGCCGCGGTCGCGTGGGGGCGCTCCGTGCGCCTCGCCGCGCTCGCGGAGCTCGCCGCGTGGGACGGCGCCGACCGCGCGCGGAGGAGGGCGCTGAAGGCCGCGAGGAAGGCCGCGCGCGTCGCGCAGACCGAGCCGCTCCTGCCGGCGCAGGTCGAGCCCACGCCGCCGCCCGAGCCCCTCGAGCCGCTCGAGCCCCGCCCGCTCGACGTCACGCAGCCCGTGGATCCGTCGCCGCCGAAGGCCGGCGAGGGCTGAGCGGGCGATAGCGGGTCCTACATCGGCGCTCGCGGCCGGCGACTTGCGTGCCCCGGCGGGGGCTGGCTACGGTGGTGCCCCCGACTCCCGGAGGACCCCGCATGCTCCGCTCCCGCCACCTCGCCGCCGCCCTCGCCTTCACCCTCGCGCTCGCGTGCGCGAGCGCCGAGAAGGCCGGCGACAAGGCCGCCGCCACCGGTGACTGGAAGGCCGCCGAGGCGCAGTACGGCGCCGCGCTCCAGAAGGATCCGGGCAAGAAGGATCTCCAGGCGAAGTACGCGCAGGCGAAGGCCGCCGCGCTCGACCAGGCCCGCCGCCACGCGAACGCGTGCTGGGGCGCGCGCGACGTCGAGTGCGCGTTCGCGGAGAGCGACTACGTCGTGAACCTCGACCCGGGCGACGCCGCGATGACGTCGATGCGCGCCGCGGCCTCGCGCGAGGCCGCGCTGCTCCGCGTCCAGAACGCGGGCCGCGCCTCCGCCGCGGGCGACCACCGTGGCGCCCTCAACCTCCTCGTCTCGGCCCGCCAGGCGAGCCAGGACCCCGCCGTCACGAGCGCGATCTCCGGCGCCTCCCCGGGCGTCGTCGCCGGCGCGACCGGCGAGGCCAACCGGCTCCGCGGCCAGGCGCAGTACCCCGCCGCGATCGAGCTCCTCAACCTCGCCGCGCAGGTCGACCCCTCGGTGCGCGGCCAGCTCCAGGCGGTCCAGGCCGAGTACGAGCGCTGGAAGGACGCCGAGGCCGAGCGCCTCGCCGTCTCCGGCGACCAGGCCCTCTCGCAGGGCCGCTACGCCGACGCCGAGGCGATCTACAAGCAGGCCTCCGCGCTCCGCCCGCAGTCGCGCGCGGCGCCCCTCTCCCGCTACGCGGGGGCGATGGCCCGCGGGCTCGCCGCCGCGCAGCGGCGCGACTTCGTGCAGGCCGAGCGCGGGTTCGGCGAGGCCGCGCAGATGAACCTCGACCGCGGCGAGGCCGCCGCGCAGCTCGAGCGGGTGAAGCTCCGCCCGTACGCCGTCGTGCTCCGCTCGGTGCTCGTGAAGCCGGTCCGCCCGGACGGCTGGCCGTGGGCCGGCGCCCGCGGCGACGTCGACCGGCTCATCGCCATCGTCGCGGGGCGCAACGGCGTCAACGCGAACCTGGCCCTCGAGATCGCCCGCCGGCTCCCGGCGCAGAACCAGCCGAACCTCGCGATCACCGTCTCCCTCCCGGACGGCCGCGCGGTGCAGGCGGGCCCGCGGCGCGGGGCGTACCAGCTCCTCGACGGCAGCTTCACGGTGCTCTCGAACGGCTTCGACGACCGCGTCGTCACGCTGCGGGTCGCCCACGACGACGGCGTCGGCCCGCCGGTCGAGGCCGGGACGGTGAACGTGCGCATCGCCGACCTCGTCTCGAACCGCGAGGCGCGGCTCACCACGAACGCGCTCCTCGAGCTGCGGGTCGAGGCCGTCCCGAGCGACCGGACCGAGGGCGCGGTGGACCGGCTGCAGATCATCGCCGACCGCGACAACCTCTCCCGCGACTGGTCGCAGCCGGAGCAGGGCGCGCGCGGCCTCCGAATCGCCTCCGCCGAGATCCAGGCGCCCCCCGGCACGGCCGGCGCGCTCACGCTCGAGGTCGAGCAGCGGGGCCGCGTGGTCTGGCGGACCGCACCCACCCCCGGCCCGAGCGCCCGGCTCACGCCGCGCGCGGTCTACCTGTTCGTGCGCCCCGACGAGCAGGTCCTCGTGAAGATCTGGGCCGGCGAGGGGCCCGCCGCGCGGATGGTGATGTCCGCGCCGGTGACCGGCCGGCAGCTCGAGAGCGGCACCGCGCGCGTGAACGGCATCGCCGGCGGTGGCGCGACGCTGCACCTCAGCCAGCGGCGGTCGGGTCCGGGCGTGTAGTGCATCGCCGCACGGCGGCCGGGTCTCGTGGGCTGCGGCCTATCCCGCACGAGGCCGCGACCGCCGTGCGACTTCCCTTCAGGGCCCCGGGCGGCGGTTGCCGAGATCGAGCAACCACCGCCACGTCCCGTCCTCCTGCCGGGCCCAGATCGTCAGGTACTTCGTGAAGACCTGCTCGCCGCCGCCCCGCCAGGTGGCGCGGCCCGAGGTCCAGGCGAGGTCGCCGCTCGCGGCGGCCTCCGCGTGGTCGGGGGCCCAGGTGAGCGCCTCGCCGGGCTCGGTGCGGTAGCCGGCGCGGATGGCCTCGGCGCCCCACATCAGCCCGTCCTTGCCGGGGATCATCGCCGCGGCGTCGGCGTGCTCGCCGAACGCGGGGCCGTAGCCGGACGCGGCGTGCACGGCGTCGGCGCGCGCGGCGAACGCGCGGTCCGCCTCGGCCGCGGCGCGCGCGAGCGCGGCCGGGTCGCCGGGCCTGGCCCTGCCGGCGTACCCGCGCGCGAGCGGCGACGCCGCGGGCACCTCTCCGCGCGCGTCGGGCGCGTTCGCGCGCACGAGCGCAGCGACTTTCCAGCCGGCGGTGCTGCCAACGGGCCCGCGCCGCCAGGCGGCGAGCCAGCGACCGGCCTTCTTGCTGAGCAGCGTGCCCCCGTCCTCGAGGACGCCCCACGTGTACCCGAGCGACCCGTCGGCGGAGGTGCCGGCGACGAGCCGGCGCAGCCTCGTCCCGGCGGTGCCGTCCGGCGGCGCTCCGCCTTGCGCACCGGCGCCGGCCCGCGCCAGCACCGCCTGCACCTCCGCGCGGCCGCGCACGAGCGGCTCGCCGGGGTGGAGGTAGACCGCGTCCTCCGCGAGCGCCGCCGCGACCCCTGCGGCCCAGCCACCTCGCGCCACCCCGTCCGCGAGCGCGTCCGCGGCGGCGACGAGGGCCTCGCGCGCGCCCGGGGCGGCGGGCGCGGTGCGCCACGGCGTCAGGGCGAGGGACGCCGCGAGGAGCAGGCCTGCGAGGCGGACGAGCGACGGGCTCATGCCGATGACCTTATCTGCCGACCATCGACCGCTCCACGTCGACTCCGCGTCCCGGGCGCAGGTTGCAGCCAGCCGGTCCGGCGGTGCAGCGGATCGCCTGGCGGCCGTTCAGCCCGCGAGGGTCGCCCCACGAGGCTGGCCCGCACGGCCCGTCGCGCGTTACCGTGTGGTGCGAGGAACGCCGTGCTCGACCGCCTGTCGCCACGCTCGAGGTTCACGCTCGTCGTCGGGGCGGGCTGGACGGGGGTCGCCCTGGGGGCGGCCGCCTACGTGTACATCCAGGCGCTCGACCACACCGTGGTCGATCCGCTGACGCCGAAGAAGTTCGCCCGCCTCCTGATCGAGTCCTGGGTCTGGGCGCTCTACACCCCGCTCATCTTCCGGCTCGCGCGCGAGTTCCCGGTGAACGGCGCCACCTGGAAGCGCAACCTCCCGCTGCACGTCCTGCCGGCGCTCGTGACCGCCGTGCTCGACGCGTTCATCGGCCTCGCGGTGCAGCCCTGGCTCGGCCCGTACCGCAACCCCACCTTCGCCGCCTTCGTCACCCGCACCGCGAACTTCTCCATCTACAGCTACTTCGCGGTCCTCGCGATCGGGCACGCGCTCGAGTACCACCGCCTCTTCATGGAGCGGCAGCTCGAGGCCACGAAGCTCGAGAAGCAGCTCGCGGAGACCCGGCTCGGCGTGCTCGAGGCCCAGCTCCGGCCGCACTTCCTCTTCAACGCGCTCCACACGGTGGGCTCCCTCGTGCGCTCGGGCGAGCAGTCCGCGGCCGTCTCGGCGGTCGCGCGCCTCGGGGACCTGTTGCGCATGGCGCTCCGCGGCGGGCCGCAGCAGGAGGTCTCGCTGCGCGAGGAGCTCGCCTTCGCCACCCACTACCTCGAGCTCGAGAAGGCCCGCTTCCGCGACCGCCTCGCCACCCGCACCGACGTCGACCCCGCGCTGCTCGGGGCGCTCGTCCCGCGGTTCCTCCTGCAGCCGCTCGTCGAGAACGCCGTGCGGCACGGCATCGAGCCGTCGGAGGCGCCCGGCCGCGTGGAGGTCTCGGCCCGCCGCTCGGCGGCGCTCCTCGTGCTCGAGGTGCGCGACACCGGCGCCGGCTCCGACGAGGCCACGAGCGGGGCGGGCATCGGCCTCGGCAACACCCGCGAGCGGCTCCGCCACCTGTACGGCGCGACCGCCTCGGTCGCGCTCACCCCCGCCGAGGGCGGCGGGACGGTGGTGCGCGTCACCCTCCCCTACCGCGCGGCGCGCCGCGAGGAGGCAGCGTGATCTCGACCCCGGTCCGGACCGTCGTCGCCGACGACGAGGCCCCCGCCCGCGACACCCTCCGGCTCCTGCTGGCCCGGGACCCGGACGTCTCGCTCGTGGCCGAGTGCCGCTCCGGGCCGGAGACCGCCCTCGCGCTCCGCCGCGACCAGCCGGACCTCGTCTTCCTCGACGTGCAGATGCCGGGGGCGACCGGGCTCGAGCTCGCCGAGGCGCTCCGCGGCGGCGAGGCCGCCCCGCGCGTCGTCTTCGTCACGGCGCACGGCGAGCACGCGCTGCAGGCCTTCGAGGTCGGCGCGGTCGACTACCTCATGAAGCCGTTCTCCGACGAGCGCTTCGCCGAGGCGCTGGCCCGCGGCAAGGCGGCGGTGCGCGAGCGCCAGGCGCTCGACCTCGCCCGCAAGCTCGGCGCGCTCGGCAACGCCCCGGAGAACGCGGTGGCCCCGGGCGGCGCCCTCGAGCGGATCGCGGTGCGCGACTCGGGCTCGGTGCGCCTCCTGCCGGTGGAGGACATCGACTGGATCGGGGCGCAGGACTACTACGCGGAGCTCCACGTCGGAGAGAAGAAGCTGGCTCGTGCGCGAGCCGCTCCGGTCGCTCGAGGCCCGGCTCGATCCGCGCCGCTTCGCGCGCATCCACCGCGGGGCCATCGTGAACGTCGCGCGCGTGTCCTCGCTCGAGCCGGCGACGCACGGTGAGTGGACGGTCGTGCTGCGTGACGGCGCGCGCCTCAGGCTCTCCCGGAGCCACCGGAAGAGCCTCGGCACCCTCCTCGGGAAGTAGGGGACCCGCGGCACCCGGGTTCGCGCGACCCCGCCGGCCGCGGCGCGCCGGCCGCGCGCCGCCCGGGAACCCGCCCTGGTCCCGGGCGCTTGCGGCGCGGGTCGGACCCGGGCCCACTGCGACAACGTGGCACGGGCCCTGCTCTCTCGAGGGATGCCGGCGCAGGAGTTGCCGGCACGGGAGCTGGCATGTCCGGAACGAAGACCCTCCGCACGCACATCGTTCTCGCCGGGGCGCTCACCGCCGTCGCCTGCGCCGTCCACCCGATCGCGGGCGCCGCCGTGTCGCTGCTCGCGGCCGCGTGGCTCGTCGCCGCCCTCCGCCGCCGCGACGCCGCGCTCTCCGCCGCGCTCGAGGGGCTCCGCGACGCCGCCGAGGCGGGCGCGCTCGACGCGACGCCCACCACCGGCGGGCTCGACCCCGCGCACGCGCAGGCCGTCGCGGCGGCGCACGCGGCGGTGGCCGCGGTGGTGAGGCGCTACCGGGCGAGCTGGGGGTACGCGAAGCGGGTCTCCCTGGGAGACCTGCCGGGCCACATGGAGCCCGAGGACCGCGGCGAGCACGAGGACGCGCGGCGCGCCTGGAACGCGCTCATCGACGTGGTGCTCCAGCGGAACGCCGACATCGACCTCCTCCAGCGCGCCGCGACCGAGGGCAAGCTCGACGTCCGCGCGGACGTCAGCCGGTACACCGGCTACAACGGCAAGCTCCTCGGCCGCATCAACAGCATCCTCGACACCCTCGTCGCGCCGCTCAAGGCCCAGGCCGGCGTCGTCGCCCGCATCGCGCGCGGCGAGATCCCGGAGCGCGCGCGGGACGAGGTGCGGGGCGAGTTCAGGAAGCTGCAGGACGACCTCAACACCTGCATCGACGCCGTGAACGCGCTCGTGGCGGACGCGGGCGCGCTCGCCCGCGCCGGCGTGGAGGGCCGCCTCGCGGTGCGCGCCGACGCCGCCCGCCACCAGGGCGACTTCCGCAAGATCGTGCAGGGCATGAACGACACGCTCGACGCCGTCGTGCGGCCGATCCGGGACTCCTCGGCGCTGCTCGAGCGGATCTCGAAGGGCGACGTGCCGCCCCCGCTCCAGGACCGCTGGCCGGGCGACTTCGATCACACCCGCCAGAGCCTCGACCGCTGCATCGCCGCGGTGGGCCTGCTCGTCTCCGACACCGAGGCGCTCGCCGAGGCCGCCATCGACGGCCGGCTCTCGACGCGCGCCGACGCCACGGCGCACCAGGGCGAGTTCCGCGCGATCGTCGAGGGCGTGAACCGCACGCTCGACGCCGCCATCGCGCCGGTGCAGGAGGCGACCGCGGTGCTGGAGAAGATCGCCGCGCGCGACCTGCGCGCCCGGATGAGCGGCACCTACCGGGGCGACCACGGCCGCCTCAAGGTCGCCCTCGACGCGACGGTGACCGCCCTCAACGCCGCGCTCGCGCAGGTCGCCAACGCCGCCGAGCAGGTGTCGTCGGCCTCGAGCCAGATCGCCTCGACCTCGCACGGGGTCGCGAACGGCGCCTCCGACCAGGCCTCGGCCCTCGCGCGCACGAACCAGTCCCTCGAGAGCGTCGCGGCCTCGACCCGCCACGCCGCCGACAGCGCCCGCCAGGCGAACGCGCTCGCCACCCAGGCGAAGGGCGCCGCGAGCCAGGGCGTCGAGGCCGTCTCGCACATGCAGGGCACGATGGCGAAGATCCGCGCGTCCGCCGAGGGCACCTCGCAGATCATCAAGGACGTCTCGGACATCGCCTTCCAGACGAACCTGCTCGCGCTCAACGCCGCCGTCGAGGCCGCCCGCGCCGGCGAGGCCGGGCGCGGCTTCGCGGTCGTCGCCGAGGAGGTCCGCTCCCTCGCGCTGCGCGCGAAGGACGCCGCGATCCGCACCGAGGCGCTCATCAAGCAGTCGGTCGCGCAGACCGCCGAGGGCGAGGCCACGAGCGCCACGGTGGCCTCCCGGCTCGGCGAGCTCGGCCGGGAGATCGACCGGGTGGCCGCGATCGTCGGGGAGATCTCCCAGGCGGCCCAGGAGCAGTCCGGCACGATCGCGCAGGTCACGGCGGCCATCGACGAGGTCGACCGCGTGACGCAGCAGAACGCCGCCTCCGCCGAGGAGTCGTCCTCCGCCGCCGCCGAGCTCAACGGCCAGGCCGAGGAGCTGTCGGCGATGGTGTCGGAGTTCCGCATCGAGCGGGATGCGGGCCCCGGCGCCTCAGCCCGCGAGCCTGCGCGCGGCCGCCCTGCCCTTCCCGGGCTTGCCGGCCGCGGCGCGGCGGCCCTTCGCTGACCGCGGCGGCTCGCCGAGCGTGCGCAGCCGGCGGTGGCCCACGGCCGCCTGGGCGTTGACCTTGCCGCCCCAGCGCGGCAGCTGGCTGCCGTCGTGGAGCAGGTCGAACGCGTTCACGTCGTCGGCGAGCTGCGCGGCGAGCTCGGACAGGACGCGCTTCTTCGCCAGGAGGTCGGTCACCGGGAAGAAGAGCTCGAACCGCGTGTCGAAGTTGCGCGGCATCGCGTCCAGGCTGCCCGCGAGCACCTTCCACTGCCCGCCCGCCCGGAACGCCGCGACGCGCGCGTGCTCCAGGTAGCGCCCCACGATGCTGCGCGCCCGCACGCCCGGCGCGATCTCGGTGAGCGTCGTGCGCACGAGGAGGTCGACCCGCGCCCCGGCCCGCGCCGCCTTCGCGACCGCCGCGAGGATGGCCGGGTCGGTCATGTGGTTGAACTTCAGCACCATGTGCCCGCCCGGCCTCGCCTCGGCGGCGATGAGCTCGAGGAGGAGCCGGCGGACCGCCTTGCCGGTCCGCATGAAGCGCGGCGCGGGCGCGGCGCCCTCCTCGAGCGCCTCGAAGAACGCGCGGGCCTCGCCGGTGAGGCCGCGGTCGGCGGTGAAGAGCGAGAAGTCGGTGTAGGCGCGGCCGTTGCGGGTGTTGTAGTTGCCGGTGCCGAGGTGGACGTACTCCCGGCGCCCGCGCCGGACCCAGAACACCTTCGCGTGGACCTTCTTCTCGGGCAGCTCCAGCACCTTCACGCCGGAGTTCTGGAAGCGCAGGCCCCACTCCAGGTTCTGCAGCTCGTCGAAGCGGGCGCGCGCCTCGAGCAGCACCGCGACGTCCTTCCCCGCCTTCGCGGCGTCGATGAGCGACTGCGCGAGCACGTTGTCGTCGCCGACCCGGTAGAGCGTCATCCGGATCGCGCTCACCTCGGGATCGCTCGCCGCCGCGTGCGCGAAGGCCTCCACCGCCTCGTAGCCCTGGTACGGGTGGAAGAGCATCACGTCGCCGCGGTCGATCTGGTCGAACGGCGCGCGCTCGAAGCGGGGCGGCACCCAGGCCTTCAGCTTCTTGAACTTGTGCTCCTCGGGGCCGGCGTCGACGAGGGTCGAGACGAAGCGCGGGTCGAGCGGCGGGCGGACCTGGAACACCTCGTCCGGCTCGAGCCCGAGCGCGAGCCGGACGGACTCGGTCCAGTGCGGCGGGAACCCGCGCTCGACCTCGAGGTGGCTGACCTTGCCCTCGAGCCGGGACTCGAGCGCGGCGGGCAGCTCGTCCCACTCCATCGAGGCCTGGTCGAAGCTCGTGAGCCGCACCATGCGCAGCTCGTGGAGCGGGAGCGCCTTGCCGAAGAGGAGGTCGCTGCGCGCGCGGAGGAGCTCGCCGATGCGGATGAAGGTGCCGGGGCGGCCCGGGATCTCGAGGAGCCGCTTCACGCCGGCGGGCAGGCGCACGAGGTGCTCGAGCACGCCCTCCCCCGCCGCGAAGTAGAGCGAGCGGCTCACCATGTCGCGCAGGCTCGCGCCCGCCATGACGTCGGTGCGGGTGACGACCTTCTCGGCGAGGTAGGCGCCGAAGTAGTTGCGCTCCTCGCGCGTGAGGTCGGCCTCGGAGACGATGCGGATGCCGATGTCCTTCAGCTCCGGCAGGAACTCGTCGTAGACGTCGTCGGCGACGTTCGACTGCTCGCGCGCCTCGGCGAGGAGCATCCGGTACGCGGGCGTGCCGCGCTCGTCGTTGAACGGCCGCGCGATGCGGGCGGAGAAGAACTCGTCGAGGTTGGTCGCCCAGATGGCGAGGAAGCGGAGCCGCTCGAGGACCGGGAAGTCGGGCCGCCGCGTCTGCTCGAGGACGCGCCGGTTGAAGCGCAGCCACGAATACTCCTGGGTCGAACGCATCCGGTCTCCCGCGCCGCCGGGCCTGTGCAGCCCCCGGGGACGGGCATCCTAGACGGGGTGCCCTCGGCGCTTCGTGAACTTACCTGGGCCCCGCCTCCAGGCCAAGAAGTGTCCGGAATTTCGTGGTTTTCGTGCGCTCGCCCGGACGCTCGGACGGGGCTCAGTGCCCCTTCGCCGCGGCCACCTCCCTCCAGCCCAGGACCCAGGTCAGCTTGTCGGGCGCCGAGCCAGTGACGAGGACGTTGCCGCCGTGGACGCCGCGCAGGTGGTGCGGCTTGCACATCCCGGTCTGGTTCTCGGGCGAGTCGTCCCCGCCTTGCGAGCGGAACTTGATGTGGTGGACGTCGTCGCCGACGCGCGAGCAGCCCGGGGTGGTGCACAGCCCGCCGTCCCGCACCATCACGGGGTTGGCGTCCTTCAGCTTCCGCTCCACGAGCGGCGTCCAGGTGTCGAGGCAGTGCCGGGCGATGGCCTCGAGCGCGTCCTCGGTCGAGAGCCAGCGGCCCGCGGCCTTCCGGGCGGCCCTCACCGCTTCGGCCAGCAGCGAATCGACCTCCTCGGGCACCGGCACGTCCAGGAACCCCGCGTCCCACATCTGGCCTTCTTCCTTGCCCTCCACCTCGCGCTGCAGGGCGAGACAGGTCTTCCCTGCCGCCTCCGCGATCTTCGCCTCCACGTCCTCCGCCGTCGCGTCCTTCGCGACGAGCCGCGCCTGCTCGTAGGAGAGCTTCCCCGAGCGCATCGCCTCGCGGAGCGGCGGCAGGTCGGTGAGCCGCTTCTCGAGCGCGATCCGCTGCTTCAGGTTCGAGGCCCCGAGGCCGAGCCGCTCGTCGGCGTAGTGCTCGAACGAGGCGAACATCATCGTGCGCCACAGGCCGAGCGTCTTGAGGCGCAAGAGCACGCGGCCGAGCTCCTCGTCCCAGGCGTTGCGGAGCTGCATGAGCCCGCGGAGCTCGTCGAGGATGCCGTAGGCGTCCGGCGGCCAGGTCGGCTCGAGCGCCGGCGCCGCCACCGCGAGCGGCTTGAAGAGGAAGGCCCACCCGTTCGACTGCTTCTCGAGCAGCTCGCGGAGCTCTGGCCGCAGCTCGTACGGCTGGCCGAGGTACTCCGGCGACGGCTTCTGGCCCTCCGGCACCTCCGGCGCCGCGTGCGAGGAGAGGTACTCCATGGCCATGAGCCGCAGGCACTCCGGGATGGTCCGCGGCGCCTCGTCGAGGTACCGCGCGAGGTCGATGGCCGCGCGGACGATCGGTGCCGCCTTCTTGCCGAGCCACAGGCGCAGGTGGCGCCAGGGGAGCTCGTCCATGTTCTCGTCGACGGGCGGCACCGCTCCCGGTTCGACCGGCGCGCCTGCAGGCGACTCCTTCGACGCGGACTCCTCTGACACGGCCTCCTCTGACACGGCCTCCTTCGAAACGGTCTCCTTCGGCACGGTCTCCACCGGTGACGCTGCCTTCGGCACGTCCTTCACGGCCTGCACGAGCTGCCGGACCGTGAGCTGCCTCGCCGCCTCGACCCAGCGCGCCTCCTCCTCTCCCTTCGCGCGCTTCATCACGACCTCGGCCTTGCTGCGCGTGACCTCGCCCGCGAAGAGCGCGGCGCGAAGGAGCGGCCGCTCGCGCAGGTTCCGCTCGAGCCGCAGGAGCCGCCGCGCGAAGCTCGCGGTCATGCCGAGCTTCTCGCGCGCGAGGTCGTGTACCTGCGAGTAGCCGAGGTCGAGCTCGCCGGACACGTTCCACAGCTCGCCCAGCTTCTGGCCGATGGCGAGGTCGAGCGCGCCGCGGCCGCGCGCGATGCGCACGGAGAGCGCGTCGATGAGCAGCGCCGCGGCCTCCCGGTCGACGAACTTCCGCTCGGTGGGCGCCGGCACCTCGATGAGGTCGAGCGCCGAACGGTACGCCGCGAGCGAAGCCAGGCCATCGCCGCCGAGCGGGCCCCCTGGACCGCTCACGGTGCCGACCTCCGGGATGTTCCAGCCGGGAACCATGACTACACAGGTGTACAGGAGGGGTCTGACATTGCCGGGGCCGCCTCGGCGCACCCGCGGGAGGTGACCCGCCGTGCAGCTTCTCCGACCTCCGGACCGGGCGTACGAGGTCCACCGGCGCGCCTGGCGCGCGCGGAGTCCTCGTCCGCTGGACTCCTCCGCCGTCCTCCAACCGAAGGAGCCTCGACATGTCCCGTCGCCTCTCCCGCCTCTTCGCCGCCTCCGCCGCGTCGATCCTCTGCTCCGGCTGCCTCTACACCAACGTCACCACGCCCCTCGCGTACCGCGCGGCCACGCTGCAGGAGGCGAAGGCGGAGGGCGCCCCGGAGGCCGAGGGCGTCGCGTGCGATCACGCCGTCCTCTATCTCGTGGCCTGGGGTGACGCCGGCTACGCGGCCGCCGTCGCGAACGCGAAGGCGAGCTCGGGCGCCCACCAGCTCGCCGACGTCCGCGCGGACACCACGCTCTTCAACGTGCTCGGGGTCTACCAGAAGGCCTGCACCCGGGTGACCGGGAGGATCGTCAAGTGAGACCGCTCCTGCTCGCCCTGCTCGCGCTGCCCGCGGCGGGGTGCCTGCCGCGGCTCGCCTTCCCTCAGCCCGTGGGCGTCCTCTTCGAGGACAGCGCCGGCCCGCTCGCGTGCCGTGGCGACGTCGGCGCCGGCACGCGCGATGTGCGCGGCGAGGCGTGCCGCCGCGGGCTCGCGGTCCCCGTGCCGTCCGCCACCCTCAGCGTCGCCTGGGGCGAGGGTGGCTACCGCGAGGCGCTCCGGAAGGCGAGCGAGGCGGCGAACGGCGCCCCGCTCTCGGACGTGCAGGTGGACCTGCACCAGACCGGGATCCTCTTCTGGCGCGAGGAGTGCCTGGTCGTCACGGCTCGGACCCGGTAGACGCCGCGACTCGGGTGGCCGAAGCCTCACGTGTGGGCTGGGTCGGCTTGACATCGCGCCGGCACGGCCTCGATCCGGGGCGTCCGGCGAGAGGGGTGCGCCCGCCCGGCCGCCCGTTATCGATGGGTGGACGCGCGCCCTCGCCCCCGGGGCTGCGCCGGGGGGAACCTCACATGACCCGCCTCGTCCTCGCCGCCCTCGCGGCCCTGACCCTCGCGAGCCCCGCGCTCGCCGACGGCCGCAAGTCCCACGACGACCGCGACGACCATCACGGCGACCGCGGCCTCGCCCAGCTCAAGGCCGAGCTCGCCGCCACCCGCGCCGCGCTTCAGGCCACGCAGGCGGAGGTCGCCGCGCTCAAGGCCGCCGTCGCGAGCCTGAGCGCCACCGTCGCCGCGAACACCACGAGCGCCCTCGGCGGCGCGCTGACGCTCGACACCTCGAGCGGCCGCGCCGTCGTGAAGGTGAACGCCGCGGAGCTGCAGTTCCCGGCCGACGTCGCGCTCACCGCGCTCCGGGACCTCTCGCTCCGGGTCGACCGCACCTTCACGCTCGCGGTCGGCACGGACCTCACCGTCGGCGTCGGTCGCGACTCGAGCGTGTCCATCGGCCACGACTCGACCACCTCCGTCGCGGGCAGCTCGGACACCATCGTCGCCTCGCACGCGTCGACCTCCGTCGGCGGCAACGCCGTGACCTCCGTCGGCGCGGACGCGTCGGTCAGCGTGGGCGGCAGCGTCGCCGAGACCATCGGCAACGACCGGACCGAGCACGTCGGCCGGACCGCGACGACCTCGATCGGCAGCACCTCGACCACGACCGTCGCGGGGAACGCGGCCACGTCGATCGGCGGGAGCGCGAGCACGTCCGTGGGCGGCAGCGCGAGCACCTCCGTGGGCGGAAACTCGACCACGAGCGTCGCCGCGACGACGACGCTCGAGTCGAACCAGGTGCGCATCAAGGCGAACGGCACGTTCCTGGTGCAGGCCGCGAACGTCACGGTCCCCTGACGGCCGGCCGGGCGCCCCGCGAGGAACCCCGCGCCGCCACAGGGGTTCCGCCACGTCCGTAGACCTGCTAGGTTCCGCCCGCCGCCTTGACTCGGGCGGCGGAAGCCTTACGTGTACGGGAGTCTGCATCGCCGCAGTTGCCGTTCAGGGGGCGAACTGGTTTCGACGGAGGACGGAAGGCGTCTGGTGCGCGCCGAGGTTGGTCAGCAGGCCTCGTAAAAAGCCGACCAAGCAGAAACGCGAACGAGCCCATGGCTCTCGCGGCCTAACTAAAGGCCGTGCGTTCCCCCGGAAGCGCCGGGTACCGGGTGTGAACGTCAGCTCCGGCTGGATCCGGGCGGGAAGCGAGCCGCCTAGACCGGATCGAGACGTAAGGGCGAGAACGTGAGCGGTTGCAGGCCCGGAGGTTGCCGCTCACGTATTCACTCCGGGATACGCGCGTAGGACCAATCGCTGGAAGTCTTTCGGACCCGGGTTCGATTCCCGGCGCCTCCACTAGAAGCCCCGCTAATCACGGGGCTTCTTCTTTTCCGGGCTTGGTCTCCCTTGGTCTCCTCCGCTTGGTCTCCTCCGCACGGAGCGTGAGATAGGGGAGGATGGCGATGTGGCCCCTCGCCGCCTGACCCTGCTGGCCCTGCTGGTCGCCCTCGTCGGATGCTCCCGTTCCCCGGGTCCTGCTGGCTTCTGGACCAAGTTCCACCCGAACTGCCTTCGCGAGCACACGAGCACCAGGGGCCTTGGGGTGGCACACGCGGGCTGCGATGGGCGGCGTGCGATGGCCGTTCGTTCTCCGAAGCCGAAGCAAGGGCCTTTGCCGAGCGCAACGGCTGGAGGTTCATCGACATGAAGAGCGTCGAGAGCACGCCGGTGGCCGGCTCGCCGGGTACCGAGCCGCACTTCCTATCGGTGCCATCGACGGTGATGCGGTTCGACTCAGGATGGACGCGCGAGACCCCGGGCACCGGCGAGACGAGCAAGGCCGTAGGCTACGTACAGGTCTCTAGCGACGGCTCCTCGGTGTACGTGTTCCATTTCTGGGGTAACGGGTAGCTCGTCCCTCGGTCATCTCTGAGGTCGCTTGGCGCACCCGTACCCTCCCGCACGCGGCGTGAGATGGGGGAGGATGCGGGCATGAGCGTCCTCGTCATGGCCTCCGTTCTCGTCGTTCAGGTGACTGGCGCCTCTCCGGCCACGACGCCACTGGACGCGGTTCGAGACGTCTACGCACTTGAGAAGGACGCGCTTGAGCTACGTGGCCCCCATGCTCAGGAGTACCGCTCCCGTATTGAGGAGCGGTACTGCCCGAAGCTCCGCGCACTCCTGGTGGCCGACAGAGAGTGCTCCCGCCGAAACAAGAGCATCTGCAACCTGGACTGGGACCCGCTGATGGGTGGCAACGACTTCGACGAGGACTGGCTCACTACCCTGAAGCTGAAGCAGACCATGAGGCGTGGACGCACCGCGCGAGTGCGAGCGAGCTACGAAGGCCCGCCCGAGACCACGACCAACATCGACTTCGACCTCTCGTTCCAGGGAAGCCGCTGGTGCATTGCGGACGTGCGCACGCGGGGACTTTCGTTGGCGAAGACTCTTAACCGCCCTGTTGAGGGCGACGGGAAGGCGGAGAGCGGCCGACATTTCGATGTTCGCGAGGTCGCTCGTGACCTCGTGGAGGCTATTCGGACTCGCAACACGGCACGCATCTTGGCGCTGATAGCCCCTCAAGGCCTGACGTGCAGCGATGACCAGGTGCCGCGAGAAGCTCTGGCCAAGGCGCTCGGTTCCGGTTGCGACTTCCACGCCTTCTTCTTCTCTGCGGAAGAGTTGGGCACCTGCGGGAACGACATCCGCACCCACTCCGCCCTAGACGTTGCGAGTGCGCCCGACGCAACCACCGACGTGACCGCAAGGGCCGTGCAGCTTGGCGGCTACACGGTCGCGCTCCGCTCGAAGACGCTGGCGACGGAGTACTTCTTCGACCTCGCCGCAACAGCGGACGGGTGGAGCCTGGTGGGCGTTGACTGGTGCAACTGAGGGACGCGCCACCCTCCTCCCGAAGCGAACGGTCGCCGGGCGCAACTCACCTGCTACCGCACGCGGCGTGAGATGGGGGAGGAAGATGGAAGCGGCGGGATGCGCCCTCCGGCGAGTAATGTGTCGCATGCAACCGACTCTCCGAGTGCCTGTCATCGCGCTCGCCATGTCCGGGATGGCGTCTGGGCTTGATCCTGTTCGGTGGACAGGTTGGCTAAGCTGCTGACCTCAACCTTGCTGCCCTCTCCAACTCGGCCGGGCTGACGTAGCCGATGGCCGAGTGACGCCGCTGCTGGTTGTAGAACACCTCGCTGTTCTCGACGAAGCCGAGCTTCGCGTCGCCAGCGTCCTCCTCGGCGCCGTCCTCGGCGACCTTGGAGAGGAGCTTGGGCCGAGTCGTATCCCCGGACGCTCCCCGCCCCGCAGAGCGGCTACAGCCCGAACAGGAACAGCGACGACCCCGCCGAGATCAGCACCACCTGGCGCCCGTCGAGCCGGAAGGAGATCGGCGGGGCCATGGTGTTTCCGCCCAGTGACACCCGCCACCGCTCCTTGCCGGTGTCCGCGTCGAGCGCGAAGAAGACGCCGCTGGACGCTCCGAAGACGACGCCACCGCCGGTGGAGAGCAGGCCCGTGTAGAGGGCCGTCTTCCCCCTGTCGGCAGGCAGGGGGGACTCGTACTGCCAGGCCATCGTCCCCGTGCCGGCCCCCAGGGCCCGCACGTAGGGATAGATGGGCTCCCGGTTTCCTCCGGCGCTCCCCAGGAAGGCGGCACCGATCGGTCCGCGGGTGGTCTGCTCCGCCTTGGTGAAGACCGCCGCGCCCTCGGTGGCGTGAACGAACACCAGGCCGCGCCTCTCGTCGTAGGTCGCGTTCTGCCAGTTGGTGCCGCCGTTGCCGCCCGGCCGGGTCAGCTGCCCGGCGGTCGTGCCGGAGCTCCGGGGGATGGGGCGGCCGCTGGGCGTGAGCCCGGACGCCCAGTTCTGCTCGACGAACGGCGTCCCCGAGAGGAAGGCACCGGTCACCCGGTCGAGCACGTAGTAGAAGCCGTTGCGGTTGGGCCAGCAGATGACCTTGGCGGTCCTCTCCCCGCGGCGGAGGTCGGCCAGGATGGGGACCTGTGTCGAGTCCCAGTCGTGCTCGTCGTGGGGCGTGAACTGGAAGTGCCACGCGAGCTTGCCCGTGCCGCCGCGCACCGCCACGACACTGTCGGTGTAGAGGTTGTCCCCGGGTCGCTCGTCGCCGTTGTAGTCCGGGCCGGGATTCCCCACGCCCCAGTAGATGAGGTCCAGGGCCGGGTCGTAGGACCCGATGTTCCAGGTGGGCCCCCCGCCCGTCTTCCACGAGTCGCCGGTCCAGGTCTCGTTGCCGGGTTCGCCGGGAGCCGGGATGGTGTGGAACCGCCACCGCTGGCGCCCGGTCTCCGCGTCGTACGCGGTGATGTAGCCGCGGATCCCGAACTCGCCTCCCGCGATCCCGACCACCACCATGTCGTTCACGGCGAGTGGTGCCCCGGTCATGCTGTACCCGGCGCTCGCGTCGCCCACCATGGCCGTCCACGCCACGGCGCCGGTGCGAGCGTCGAGCGCCACCAGGTAACCGTCGAGCGCCGCCATGTACACCTTGTCGCCCAGGACCGCGAGGCCGCGGTTCACCCGCCGGCAACACAGGGGCACGTCGGGAATGGGCCGGGCGTACCGCCAGAGCTCCTCGCCGGTGCGCACGTCCAGGGCCACGGCGGTCGAGGGGGGCAAGGTGGTGTAGATCACCCCGCCGACCACCAGCGGCGTCGCCTGGAGCTCCGGCCGCGTCTCCTCGAACTGGTGGGTCCAGAGGAGCCGCAGCCGGTCCACGTTCCTGGGAGTGATCTCCGCGAGCGGCGAGTGGTGCCGTCCGTCGAGCGTGCCCGAGTAGGTCAGCCACTCGTCCGGGGCGTCGGCCGCGGCGCGCAGGCGGCCGGCGTCCACCGAGACCGGCGGGCGTGAGCTGGAGGCGGCGGCCTCCTCGCCGCTGGCCTCCGTCTGCAGCATCCTGACGTAGCCGACGAGCTGCCACGCCTGCTTCATGGGCAGGTCCTGCGCGGACATGGCCGTGCCGGGGACCCCGTACTTGAGCACCCGGTAGATCGCGAGATCGCTGTCGCCGTGCTTCAGCGTGCGGTTGAGCGGCGGGGCGTGCATGCCCGCGCCCTGCCCCCCGTGACACATGGCACACCGGTCGCGGAACATGGCGCTTCCCGCCTCGTGGTCCTCCGGGGTGACGTACGGGCTGGTGAGGGCACCCTCGAGGCTCTGGGTGCGAAGCGCGAAGCCCTTCAGGCCGAACCCGCCCCTGACCCGCGCCATCTCCTGGAGCTCCCGCCAGGAGAGCGTGGGGACATCGCCCCGGGCCTTGCGCACCGCGAGCCGGAGGCGCCAGGCGACGATCACCAGCGGGGAAGGCAGGCTCGACACCGGCAGCACCGCGAGCAGGGAGACCGCCGAGCCGACCACCAGGGTCGTGACGAGCGCGACGGCCACGAGCCGGCGGAGGAGCAGTCTCAAGATGGAACCGCGGGACGGGTGGGCCGTCGAGACCTGAACCTCTCCGGCCTCGAGCCCCTCCGGGCTCGAAGCGCCGGGCGCCTCCGAAGAACGCGCGAGCCATCTCCAGAAGCGTCTCACGACCATGCGCCTCCCCAGGGGATGTGTTGCAGCTCGATAAGCTACCGCATGGACGTCGCGAGTGGTTGACCACCTGTATGGTGACAGCGGCCCTCGGTCCGGCAGCCGGAAAACTCGGCACCGGGCCCTGGGGCTGGGCATGGTGTTCTGCACTGCGCTTCGTGCTCGGCCCGCTCGGTGCCTCCCGATGGGGCGCGGAGCTCGTCGCGGGTCACGCCGGCGCCGGCGACCTCCGGACCGCGTAGAGGACGTACGTCGAGAGCCACGCCGCGAAGAAGCACCAGACGGAGAAGAAGGCGAACCGGTAGGAGAGCATCGTCGCGACGACCGCCGCGACCAGCATCGCCCCGAAGACGACGATCCGCCGGCTGGAGGCGATCAGGAACGGGACCATGGTCACGAGGAGGTACGCGCCGGTGTAGAGGCCCTTCAGCCAGCCGGGCCGGACGGTCTCGTACGCGATGCAGGCGTTCACGACGCGGGCGGTGAAGGTGGTCGTCCCGAGGACGAGCGGCAGGTATACGAGGCCGCCCACGATCCCTCCGGCCACCATCAGGCCGAGCAGCACCTTCCGCCGCGCGGTCCCCCTCCCTTCCAGCGCGTGCACGATGAGCGGGCAGTAGAACGGCCAGAGCCCGAACGCGAAGAAGAGGAAGAGTGACGAGAACACGGCGACGAGCCGCGCGTGCCCTCCCTCGAGCGCGAGCCACACCCCGCCCTCCGCGGCCTGCTGCACGCCGAAGAGGAGCGGGAGGAGGGCGAGGGGCAGGTACCTGCGATCCCCCCGGACGCTCTCGCGGACGCAGTAGCTGCCGGTGGACGTGAGGACGGCGCTCGCGGCGAAGCTCGCGGTGGGCGAGAAGCACATGGGTGGCGCTCCGGGCTGAGGTGAAGGTCGAGGTCGACGCCGCCCCGAACCTCGCAGGCGCCGGTCACCGCCGCGTCACGGTCCGTCACCCGCGGCCTCTGGCGGGGCGCGACAACCTGGCGCGGCCGGCCGGACCGCCCGGAGGCCTAGCATCGCCGGCCAAGGAGGCTCTTCATGGCGCTCCTCGCCGGCGCGTACCGCCTCGCCCTCTGGCTCGCCCCCGTCACCCTCGTCCTCGGGGTGGTCCTCCTCAGCCAGAGCATCGCGGGCGTGTTCCGGACCAGCCGCCGGGCGCGCGTCGCGACGGTGCCGCTCGCGGCCGAGCAGGAGGTGGTCCTCGCCGCGCCCGGCCCGGTGGTGCTCACGATGGAGGGGCCGATCTTCACGCGCCCGCCGGAGCTCACCTACGCGCTCGCGGGACCGGACGGCGCGATCGTCTCGCAGCGGCCGGTCCTGTTCCGCATGAGCTCGAGCGGCCTCTCGCGGGGCACGCTCCAGCTCCGCCGCTTCGTGGTGACCGCACCGGGGCCGCACACGCTGCGCATCGAGGGGCTCGGCCGGAGCCTGCGGGAGCAGGACTGCCTGCTCTTCTTCGAGCGGCCGCACGCCGCCGAGACGGTGGCGTGGGTGCTCGGCATCATCGGCGCCGGCTTCCTGATCGTCGGGAGCCTCGTGACGTTCTTCCTCCGCCTCGCCCGCGTGGGCCTGGACGGATGAGCGGAGACGACACCGTGCCCGCAGGGGGAGCGCCTAGCGTCTCGCGGGCTTCTCCAGCGCGTCGGCGTCGGCCACGAGCTGCGCGGCCCGGCGGGCGGCGAGCTGGAAGTCGACCTTCTGGCCGAAGCCCATCCGGGCGGCGACGTCCTCGGCGGAGAGCGTGGTGCCGGCCGCGAAGAGCTGCTCGCGCAGGAACTTCCCGACGCCGGGGTTCCCGTACCAGTCCTCGCCGAACTTCCTGCGCATCCCCTCGTGCGTCATCCCCGCGAGCACGAACGCCCGGCTGTAGTCCGCCGAGTAGAAGGTGTCGTCCACGTCGTTGCGGAAGCGGGCCGCCTCCTCGTCGCTGAGCGCGAAGCCGTAGGCGCGCGAGAAGAGCTGCTGGTACAGCGAGCGCAGCGCGGCCTCCGAGCCGTCCTGCACCTGCTCCGGGTGCGGGAGCAGCGCCACGGCCGGGGCGAGCTCCGCGAGCGGCCGGCCGTGCAGCCTGAGCTCGTAGGCGATCTTGGCGAAGGCGTAGCGGCGGACGTAGAGCATCTCGATGAGCGCGGTGCGCCGCAGCGTCGCCGAGAGCTCGGCGTCCGTGGGCAGCGACCGCCCCTCCGCCTTGCGGAACTCGCGGAACCTGGCCAGCCAGCGCGGGTCGCTGAAGGCGTGGCGGAAGAACTCGCCGAACGCCTCGGTGGGCGCGCCGTGGCCGAGCAGGACGTTCTCCCACGGCTGCACGGTCGCGCGCGCGAAGTGCACCGCGTGCCCGGCCTCGTGGAAGAGCGTCCAGACGTCGTCGAGGCCGCCGGACGGCTTGACCGAGAGGCGCACGTCCGCGGGCGGATCGACCGGCTGGACGAAGGCGCGCGGCCGCTTCGCGGCGAGCAGGGAGTCGTCGACCTTGACCTCGCCGCCGGCGGCGGTGGTGAAGTCGAGCCCGATGCCGCCGAGGAAGTGGAGGAGCAGCTTCAGCTCCTCGTCCTTCTCGAAGTAGTCCGCGATGGCGAATCAGGGGTTCGTCACGGCAGGCCGTGCCCCGTCTCCTCGACCGACGGCTGAAGGGGCCGGCTCGAATGGGAGCGGGCGCAGCGCTGCGTGGGGCGCTAGGTGAGCGCCATGCCCCGCCAGATCGTCTTCACGAAGGCCGCCGCCGCGCCGCCGCCGACCTACAGCCAGGCCGTCAAGGCCGCCGGGCTCGTGTTCGTCTCGGGGACCGCTCCCGCCGACCCGGCGACCGGAGCCCTCGTGGGCGCGACGATCCAGGACCAGACGCGGCAGTGCCTGAAGAACGTCGCCGCGATCCTCGAGGCCGCCGGCAGCTCGCTCGAGAAGGTCGTCTCCGCGACCGTGATCCTCGCCGAGGAGGACGACTTCGCAGGCATGAACGAGGAGTGGAGGCGGTGGTTCCCCACCGATCCTCCCGCGCGCCAGGGCGCGAAGCTCCCGGTGCGCGTGCCGGGCCTCAAGATCTCCATCGCCGTCGTGGCGGAGGCCTGAGCCGGCGCGGACGCCGCCCGGACGTCACGTCCGGCCTCACCGCGCCTCCTGCACCCGCAGCCCTGACCAGGAGCCCCGGATGCGCCTCGTTCGTCTCGCCCTTCCGCTCACCGCCGCGCTCGCCCTCGCGGCGACCCGGCCCGCCACCGCAGCGGGCGACGAGGAGATCCGGCTCGTCACCCTGAAATCGGCGGTCTTCGGCGGCGAGCGGCAGGTCGTGGTGCGCACGCCCCCGGGCTACGCCGAGGACGCCGGGCTCCGGTACCCGGTCCTCTACTTCACCGACGGCCCCACGAACCTCGACCCGCTCGCGGCGGCGGTGCGGTTCCTCGAGCGCCACGGCCGGATGCCGGCGGTCCTGCTCGTGGGCGTCGTGCACGAGGACCGCACGAACGAGCTCACGCCCTCGAAGGTGACCGGGAAGGACGGGAACTTCCCCACGAGCGGCGGCGCGGGCGCGCTCCTCGACCACCTCGAGAAGGAGGTCGTGCCCTGGGTGGAGCGCTCCTACCGGACGGCGCCGCTGCGCGTCCTCGGCGGCCACTCCTTCGGCGGCCTCTTCGCGCTCCACGCGCTCGCGACGCGGCCCGGGCTCTTCCGCGCCTACCTCACGGTGAGCCCGTCCGTGCCGTGGGACCGGGGGATGGTCCTCGACGCGCTCGAGGCGCTCGTGAAGGCCAGGCCCGAGCTCGAGGCGACCGTGTTCGCGTCGAGCGGCGACGAGGGCCCCGAGCTCGCCCGCGGGCTCGAGCGCCTGGCGCGCGTCCTGCGCGCCGGGAAGGGCGTGACGTACGCGAGCAGGACCTTCCCCGGCGAGGACCACGGCTCGGTGGTCTTCCCGGCCCTGCACGCCGGGCTCGAGGCCCTCTTCGAGGGCTGGCGCATGCCGGTCGCACAGGGCGATGTCGGGCCCCGCGGCGGCTTCGCGGCCGTGGAGGCGCACTACCGGGGGCTCTCGCGCCGCGTCGGGTACGAGATCGCGCCGCCGGAGCAGGCCTTGAACCTCGCCGGCTACGAGGCGCTGCGCCGCGGCGACCTCGACCTCGCCGTGCGCACCCTGCAGAAGAACGCCGAGCGCCACCCGGCCTCGGCGAATGCCCACGACTCGCTCGGCGAGGCGCACGAGCGCGCCGGGAACCTCGAGGACGCCGTGCGCGAGTACCAGCACGCCGTCGACCTCGGCGCGAAGGCGAAGGACCCGGCGCTCAGGATCTACGAGGAGCACCTCGCCCGCGCGACCGCGGCCGCCGCGGCGGCGCGGCTCGGCGGCTCGCGCTGAGTGCGACCGGGCGGGCTCACCGCGCGCTCGCCCGGCGCTCGCGGATGCCCGCGCGGACCCGCTCGACGTGGAGCTTCACGCGCTCGAGCCCCCGCCGCGCCCAGGGGCGGTCCTTCGCGAGGAGGGCGAGCCCGCCGAGGACGAGCGGGATGCCAGGCCCCGGGAGGACGAGGAGCGCGGCGCCGGCCGCGAGGAGGGTGTATCCGACGAGGCTTCTCACGCGGAGAGCGTAAGGAGCGCCCGCCCCTCCTGCAGGAGGTTCCTTGAAGGGCTGGCTTAGCTCCGGGCTGCGTCCCGGGGGGATCGTCCGCGCGGTGCTACGCCCGGCGCTTCAGCCCGTTCCAGGTCGGGACCACCTTCCCGGTCTCGCGCTTCGTCGCGTACCAGGAGGGGGACACGTAGGCGTCCGGGCCGAGTGCGATCGCGAGCGCGGGCGTCGCCTCTCCGGCCACCTTCCACTGCCCGTTCGCGCGCGCGAGGTGGCCGACGAGCCGCGCCGGCCCGCCCTCCGGGGCGTCGAGCAGCATCGGGAGGTGGCTCGCGTCGAGGCCCTCGCCGTCGCGGGTCACGAGCGTGAAGAGGCCGGCGGAGCGGAGCGCCTCGTGCAGCACCTCGGGGCGGGTCTCGGCGAAGTGGGCGGGGAGGTACATGACCTCCTTCTACCCCTGCTTGACGATGTCCACCGAGATCTCGACCGCCGGGACCGTGCCCCGGTTCTCGAGCCAGTGGAGCGTCCTCGAGTCCTCGGGCCAGCCGACGCCCGGGCCGTAGTCGGTGGCGACGCCGTCGCGGTGATCGGTGATGGTGCCCTCGAGGACGTAGACGGTCCCGGGCCGGCCCTTGTGATCGTGGAGCGGACCGAACACGGCGCCGGGCGCGAAGGTGAACATGCGCATCCGCAGCTGGCGCCCCGCCATGCCCTCGAGCTCGGGGCCGAGGTCGACGGTCGCGAGCAGCGTCGAGGTGACGCCGCGGGTCTCGGGTACCACCTCATCCTGCTTCATCCGGTCCTCCTCTTCAGTCCGCCCCCACCGTGCCGTAGGTCGGCTTCCCGCCGCGCTCGAGACGGAGGTACGTGCCGCCCTTAGAGAGCGCGACCTGCTTCACCTGCCGGAGCGCCGCCGGCACCGTGCCGCTCGCCCAGAGGCGCTTGCCGGTGCCGAGCACCACCGGGAAGACGAAGAGCCGGAACTCGTCGACGAGGTCGTGCGCGAGCAGCGTCTGGAGGAGCTCGGTGCTGCCCCAGGTGTGCAGCGTCCGGCCCGGCAGCTCGCGGAGCTTGCGGAGGCCCGCCACGACGTCGCCCTTCACGAGGCTCGAACCGTTCCAGTCGACGCGCTCGAGCGTGCGTGACACGACGTACTTCGGCTTCGCGTTGAGCGGGACCGCGACCGGGTGCTCCGGGTCGGTGATCTTCGGCCAGTAGCTGGCGAAGATGTCGTAGGTCTTGCGGCCGAGCAGGAAGCCGTCGGCGTCGCCGATGCCCTTCACGACGAGGCCGTCGTCGGCGTAGGGCGCCATCCAGCCGCCGTGCGCGAAGCCGCTCGCGCGGTCCTCGTCCGGGCCGCCGGGGGCCTGCATGACGCCGTCGAGGGTCAGGAACGCGTTCACCACGATCTTCGGCATGGGCTCTTCCTCCGCACATTCGACCCGATCTCCGGCCGTGCCCATCGGTCGAGCCCCATACGAGCCTCACCCCACCCCGCGCAGCCGCAGCCGCGCCCGCGCGATGAACCGCGCCGGGCCCTCGAGGCGATCCACCTGGCGGCGCACGACGGCCGTCATCAGGGCGACGAGCCCGCGGTAGGGCCGGATGAAGACCTTGAGGTGCTTCAGCCGCCCGGTGGCGTCGAGCGTGATGCGGTCCACGCCCTGCAGCGACCGCTCCCCGACCTTCGCGTCGAACTCGAGCAGCACCTCGAGCCCGTCCACCCAGGTGCGCGTCACCCGGTAGCCCTCGAGCGACGCCGCCACGTCGCCGAGGAGCGCCAGGACCTCGGCCTTCCCTTGCTTCGGCCGGTGCAGCGCCGGCGACGAGAGCACGACGTCGTCCGCCACCGCGGGCGCGAGCACGGCGAGGTCCTTTCGCGCGACCGCCTCGTGCCAGAGCGACAGGAACTGCTCGACGGGTCCGGAGGGCATGGGGTGGTCGTACCAGAGCGGCGCGGCGGCAGGGAGGCCGACCCTCCTTCACGATCGGTACGTCATGACGCACCGAGCGTCCGGGCCCGCCCTCGCCCCGGTCGACGGTGGGTCAACCCGCGAGCGGATCGAGCGGTTGCTCATCCCCGGGAGGCCTCCCGGAGGATAGGCTACCCATGTGGGCCACCTGATCGGCTACGCCCTCGTCGCGGGCCTCGGCGCATTCGTCGGGTGGGTGGCCGCGCGCCGCCTCGCGCGCGCGCCCTCGAAGTCCCCGGCCCAGGGCGCGGGCGCCGGAGCGGAGGTCTCCTGGGCCCGCTACGAGCTCCTCGCCGCCCAGGCGCAGGAGGCCATCGCCTTCGTCCGGGCCGACGACGGCCGGATCCTCGGCGCCAACCGCGCGGCGTCCGAGGCTTACGGGTACACGATCGAGGAGCTCTGCCAGCGCACCGTGCGCGACCTCCGCGCCCCGGGCCGCGTCTCGTCGGTCGAGCGCGATCTCGCGGCCGCCGGGACGGGCGTCCGGTTCGAGACCCTCCACCGGCGCAAGGACGGCTCGATCTTCCCGGTCGAGGTGAGCTCCATCGGCACCACCGCCGGCGCCGAGCGGGTGCTGGTGGCCGTCGTCCGCGACCTCTCGGCGCAGCGGCGCACCGAGGACCAGCTCCGCGCGAGCGAGGAGCGGCTCCGCCTCCTCATCGAGCACGCCCCGGCGGCGATCGCGATGTTCGACCGGGAGATGCGCTACCTCGCGGCCAGCCGGCGCTACCTCGCCGACTACCGCCTCGGCGACGTCGAGGTCCTCGGCCGCTCCCACTACGCGCTCTTCCCGGAGATCCCCGAGCGCTGGCGCGACGTCCACCGGCGGTGCCTCGCCGGCGCGACCGAGGCCAACGAGGAGGACCCCTTCCCCCGGGCCGACGGCCGGACCGACTGGGTGAAGTGGGAGATCTGCCCGTGGCGCGACGCCCGGGGCGAGGTCGGCGGGCTCATCCTCTTCAGCGAGCTCGTCACCGCGCGCGTGGAGGCCGAGGAGCGCCTCGCCGCCGAGCGCGAGCGGCTCGCCGTCACGCTGGAGAGCATCGGCGACGCGGTCATCGCCACCGACCGCGAGGCCAGGGTCACCGTGTTCAACGGCGTGGCCGAGCGCCTGACGGGCTGGACCGCCCGCGAGGCGCTGGGGCGCCCGCTCCAGGACGTCTTCCGGATCGTCTCCGAGCGGACCGGCTCGCCGGTGGAGAGCCCGGTCGAGCGCGTCCTGCGCGAGGGCGCGGTCGTGGGGCTCACGAACCACACGTCGCTCGTCGCGCGCGACGGGCGGATCATCCCGATCGCCGACAGCGGCGCGCCCATCCGCGACGCGCACGGCCGCACCATCGGCGTCGTGCTCGTCTTCCGCGATCAGACCGAGGAGCGGCGCGCGGCGCGGGCGCTCGAGGAGAGCGAGCGCCGCTACCGGCTCCTCGCCGATCACGCGAACGACGTCATCTGGACCCTCGACCTCTCGACGGGGCGCTACGGCTACATCAGCCCGTCGATCCGGACGCTGCGGGGCCTCACGGTGGAGGAGGCCCTCGCCGAGCGGATCGAGCAGAGCCTCACGCCCGCGTCGCTCGCGCGGGTGCAGGCCGCCATGGCGACCATCGGGACGCCGCAGGAGCTCGGCCCCCTCACCGGCATCTACGAGCAGCCCTGCAAGGACGGCACGACGAAGCACGTCGAGATCACGACCACGGTCGTGCGGGACGAGGCGGGGCGGCCCGTCGAGGTGGTCGGCGTCTCGCGCGACGCCACCGCGCGGGTGAAGGCGCAGGCCGCCCTCGAGGAGAGCGCGGAGCTGTATGGCTCGCTCTTCCGGCTCGCCCCGAGCGGCGTGATCCTGCTCGACGAGGCCGGCCGGATCGTGACGTTCAACGACAAGGCCTGCCAGACGCTGGGCTACTCCCGCGAGGAGTTCGCCCGCATGCGGGTCAGCGACTTCAACCCGCGGGAGCCGGTGCCGGAGGACGTCGCCGCCCACCTCCGGCGGATCGACCAGGCCGGCTTCGAGCAGTTCGAGACGGTCCACCTCACGAAGGCCGGCGAGCCCCGCACCGTGCTCGTCACGAGCCGGCCGGTCGTGGTCGGCGGGCAGCGCCGCTTCCTCGCCATCTGGCAGGACCTCACCGCCGAGCGGCAGCTCGAGGAGCAGTACCGGCAGGCGCAGAAGCTCGAGAGCATGGGGCGCCTCGCGGGCGGGGTCGCCCACGACTTCAACAACCTCCTCACCGTCATCCTCGGGTGCGCCTCCTCGCTGGAGGAGGCGGTGGCCGCGGCGGGCCCGGGCCCCACCGGCGAGCTGCGCGAGATCGCGACCGCCGCGAAGCGCGCCGCCGACCTCACCGGGCAGCTCCTCGCCTTCGCCCGCAAGCAGCCGGTGAACCCGGTGCCGCTCGACGTCGGCGAGGTCGTCCGGTCGAGCGAGAAGATGCTGCGCAGGCTCCTCGGCGAGGACGTCGAGCTCCGGGTGGAGTGCCCCCCGGACCTCTGGGCGACCACGGCGGACCCGGGCCAGCTCGGGCAGGTGGTCGTGAACCTCGCGGTGAACGCGCGCGACGCGATGCCCGCGGGCGGCACGCTCGTCCTGCGCACCGAGAACCTGACCGTCCCGCCGGACGTCCGGCCGGAGGACCGCGAGCGGGTCCCCGGGGAGTGGGTGCGGCTCACGGTGCAGGACACCGGCGCCGGGATGAGCGCCGACGTGCAGGCGCACGTCTTCGAGCCCTTCTTCACGACGAAGGAGGTCGGCAAGGGCACGGGCCTCGGGCTCGCGATGGTGTACGGCATCGTGAGCCAGGCCGGCGGCCACGTGCACGTGCGCAGCGAGCAGGGCCAGGGCACGACGTTCGAGGTCTGCCTGCCGCGCGCCCGCGCGGCGGCGCCGGTCCACCCGCCCGCCGGGACCGCCGGCGCCGCGCGCGGGACGGAGCGGGTGCTGCTCGTCGAGGACGATCCCGGCGTGCGCTCCGTGATGCGCCGCTCGCTCCAGAGCGCGGGTTACGAGGTCGTCGCGCTCTCGCTCCCGGCGGAGGCGCTCGCGCTCTCCACGGAGGAGACCGCGCGCTTCCGCCTGCTCGTGACCGACGTGGTCATGCCGGGCATGGACGGCCGCGCGCTCGCCCGCGCGCTCCGCGGGCGGCACCCGGGGCTCCCGGTGCTGTACGTGTCCGGCTACGCGCCCGACCGCGCCGGCGAGGCGAGCCCGGGCGGCGAGGACGGGGCGTTCCTGCCGAAGCCGTTCACGCGGGCCGACCTGCTCGAGAAGGTGCGGTCGCTGATCGAGCGGGCCCGCCCGGCCTAAGAGCTGTCCCACAATTGCTCAACGAGTCGTGGGGCAGACCGGTTCGCCACCGGGCCCGCTCGGACGTGGTCTCCCGTGAGGAAGGCTCATTCCGGGTTGGGCCCGCGGCCGTGCCGGCGGTTCGCCGAGCCACCGGCGATGAGGCCGGTGTGGACGTCCGCCACGCGGGGCAACTGGCCTCGCGGGCGAAGAGGTCGTTTGACTCGGACCGGGTGTCTTGCCACCCGAGAGGCAGGTAAGGAGCGAGGAGGCGCTGGATTTCGGGGCGGGAGCCGTTTGCGGCGGCGTAGTCGACGCGCGCCGAGTCGGGTTCGCCGGAGAGGTCGAGCACGACGAAGCTCGCGAGCACCGCGGAGACGGCGTCGCGGTCGCCCCCGAGGCCGCAGTGCGGGCAGCGGTGGACCCGGTCGGCGAGGGTCTTCGGCACGCGGGTGCCGCAGGGGCAATGCTGGGAGAGCGCGGTCGTGCGGGTGGGGATCCGGACGACGCCTCCCTTGGTCTGGGCGACGCATGCCACCGCCTTTGCCTCGCGGTCGAGGCCGAGACGAGCAGGCCCGGCGTGAATGCGGCCACGCCGCGGCCCCAGCGGCGCGCCCACGCGGAGATGTGGCCTTCCTCGGCGAAGATCCGGTAGCCGTGGGTTTGGACGACCTGGGCAGCCACGCGCCTGGCGCGGTCGCGGCGGGCCTGCACCCCGGCAGCCGCGCTGGCGACCTCTTCGGCCCGAAGCCGCCGGTGACGGCGCGAGAGCTGGTCGCGCCGGTAGGCCTGGAGCGGCACGCCGTCTGACCTTGCGATCCTCGGCCCCTGGGGAATGACGTTCACGGGCGTGAGGCCAGCGGCGGCGCGTCGCCGGGCGCGCTTCTCTTGGCGCTTCGATAACCGGTACTGCTCGCTGTTGGCAGCGCGGCGGGACCGGTCCAGCGCCCGCTGCCTGCGGCGCTCGCGGCGCCGCCGGCCACGGTCTCCATCCTTCGTGGCAAGGTCGCGCGCGATCCGCGTGAGGCGCAGGTCGCCTCCCGCCACCTGCGAGGCGATCGTCAGGTTCGACACGTTGACGTCGATCCCTGCGAGGCGGTCAGCCTCGGCGACGGCGACCTCCGCCCGGCGCACCCTCGTGGCCGGCGAGACATAGGGCTCCTTCAGCACCATCAGGTGGGCTTCGTAACGCCAACCTCCGGGCGCATGAGGTGCCCGGGTGCGGACGAGGTCGACCTTGTGCCAGAGGCTCGGGTCGGCGAGGTGGTAGTCGAGGATGGGCTGGTTGCACGGTGCCGTGGGCAGTCGCACCGGGAGGACCAGCGAGCCGTCGGCGAGCCCGCTGAACACGAGCATCAAAGGACCTTGGTACGCCCACCAGTCGACGCGGCCGCCCGGAGCCGAGGGGGCTCCGAGGCGATGGCCCGCGAGCGAGCCGTGCAGCCGGAAGGTCTCCCACTTCCGCGCCGTCGTGTGAGAGCGCGCGCGGCCGGGCAGCCTCCCGAAGTCGAACCACCGTCCGACGTGGAGCAGTCCCTGCCGCTTTCCGGTCGCGTCGGGGAACAGGTGCCGCTCCGCCGCCGACCAGACCGAGTCGGCGAGGTGCATCGCGAGCGCCTTCGTGACGAAGCGCCGGAGGTGAGGTGCCGCGTCGAGAACAGCGTACGCGGTGTGCTCGAGCGCCCCCCGGCTCAGGCCGAGCCGGTCGCGCGTGCCCGCGGCGTCCCGGCCTCGTTCGTGCTTCGCTGCCCAGTAAGCCCGCGTACGGTTCCGGGCCGCCCGCTGCAGCGCCCGCCGCACCCGGTACGCGTCCGCGAACATCCGCTCGAGCCGCCGACGCTGCTGGGGATCGTGGACGTCGAGCGCGAGCCGCAGGACCGACACGCCGTCCTGGGGCCGGCGCGCCCAGGGCTCCTGCTTGTTCGGACCGCGGGTCCGCTTGGGTTCGACTTCCACCTTTCTACTTTAAGCCGAAGCCCTGACAGGCGTTCAGGGCCTCCGAGCAGGCGCCCCAGACCTGATCCGCGTTCGGTGGGGTTCAGGTACGTCTGCCGGTTCAAGGGTCCTGCCGCGACGTGAAGACGAAGGTCGGCAGCGGCCGAGGGCCGGGGACGTTCTCGGTTGTCGCGCGCAAGGAGGAGGGGGGACGGCGGCCGGCCGTGGGTTCAGGTGTCGGCTGAGAGCGGCTCGAGGTGATCGCGTCCGGCGAGCACCAGCGCGTCGCGGAGGGTCTCCTTCGCGCGCTCCCAGCTGATGGGCTTTCGGTCCTTCTGCGGTGCGAGCTGTCGCCAGGCGCTGACGGCGTTGTAGCCGATGATGCGCAGCCAGCTGACGGCCTCGATGGCCGCTCGGCTCACCTGGCAGGGCTGCGCCTCGTCCTCGCGAAGCGCGACGTCCATCGCCCAGTGACAGCCGTTCTCGATGGCCCAGTGCAGGCGCACGAGGGCGAGTTCCTCGCCGCGCGAGAAGGTGCGCGAGGGGATCGAGGTGACGAAGTACCGCTGCTCGACGGCGACGCACTCACCGTTCGGTGCGTGGGTGGTCTGGCAGACGTACCAGAGCTGTTGAGCGTCGGCGATGTCGACCATGCGGCTGCCCGCGACGTCGACGGCGTAGAGTTCCCGCACGACGCTGTGACCGCGGTACCGGTCCGTCGTCCGCGCCAGCGGCACGCCCATCTCGTAGCAGCGGAAGTCGCTCGCGAGGCCGTGCAGGTGAGGCTGGTTTCTCTTCAGCGTGAAGAGGTACCAGCGACCGCGCTCGGCCACGAGCTCGGCGCTCTCTCGCGCGCACAGACCCGCATCGCCGGTGATGATCTTGAAGCGCTCTCCCAGCGCCTCGCACACGCGTGGGAAGAGCTCGCGGAAGGCGGGGACCTCGCCCTCCTTGGAGCCGATGACCTTCTGCCCGACGCACGGGCACACGGACGACGACGTGAGCGCCGCGCGCATCGCGCCGAAGCTCTGGATCGTCACCCCGTGGAAATCGTCGACCGCCCGCTTTGCGCCTTCGACCGGCTCGCCGTCGGTCCGCGACCAGGTGCCCTTGCCGTCGAAGCTCACGACTCCGACGCGGAACCGGTCGTGCTTCACGACCTTCCGCGCGACGAGGTCCTTCACCTGGGCGAAGACGGTCTCCTCGAAACCCGCCGCGTCCTGCCCGGCCAGCAGCCTGTAGAGAGTCGTGTCGCTCGGCGTCCGCCGGCCGAGGCCGAGCGCGCGACGCGCGCCCACGCCAAGATCGGCGAGGAAGTTCTCGGCGTGCCGCAGCCGGTACCGGCCCACGGCGAACGCGGCGGCGAGGCCGCCGAGCAGACCGTAGTGGTCGTGAACGACCCACGGATCCTCGCGCGGGTCGTCCACCTCCCGGTCCCAGGGGATGTCGGCGTGCCGCAACGCACGCCGGGCTTGTGCTTCGGTGATCGGCATGATCTCCTGCCTCCCGGCCTCTTCTCGTTTGCGCGAGTTCGGCCGTCTTGGGGGTGGGGCCGGCCTTGGCTCCACCCCTTCTCATTGCGCGGAGGCGATGATCGCCGGGCCCGATCCGCCCGTCGATCTTGCCGATCAGGAAACCGCGGCCACCGGGGGAAGAACTCACCCGCGCCACGAAAGCCGTGCCCTTCGCGAAGTAGGTCGGAACCTCAAGCGCCGCCGGCGCCGTACCCGCGCCGCGACCCCTCAGCGGGAATCAGGTCTGAGCAGGCGCCCATGGACGAAGTGAGCAACGTTCGCGCTTCCAGGAGCGTGTCCGTGTCCCTCATCCCGACCCACCGACTGCTCACCGTCGCGTCCCTCTCATGGCGCGACCTCGCTCGCCTCCGGCGCGTGCTCCCCGCGTCCAGGAGCCGGGGGCGTCCCTGCTCGAGCTCGCCGCTGCACCGCCTCCTCGTCGCCTGCATAGCGCTGCGCACCAACCTCACCCTGCGCGAGCTCGCCGCCGTCGTCGGCCTCTCGAAGTCGACCGTCCATCGCATCGTCGCAGCCTTCACGCCGAGGCTCGCTGGCCTCGCTCGCCCTCCCGTCCGGAGAGATCGCCGCGAGACCTGGATCGTCGATGGGACCCTCATCCCCACTCGTGATCACGGCCGCGCTGCGAAATCCAAGAACTACCGCTGGTCCTGCAACGCCCAGGTGCTCGTGCGCTGGCGAGACCGTCGCGTCGTGGCCACGTCTGCCGGCGGGCCGGGCAACCGAAACGACCCGTTTCATTTCCGCGGCTCCGAAATCGAATCGCTTTGCCTCGACCACCGCCGTGTGCTCGCCGACGGTGGATACCGAGGCGTCACCGGCCTTCGCATCCCTGTCTACAGGAGCAACAGGATCGTTCGGGATCGCGCCTGGCGCCGCCATCGTCGCCGCCGGGCTCGCGTCGAACACGTCCTCGCTCGCCTCAAAGACTGGCGCGTCCTGCGCGACCACCGCCGACGCGGCCGCCACCTCGCGGCCACCGTGGCAGCCGTCGCCGTCCTTCACAATCTCAAGCGGAACTTGTGGGACAGCTCTTAGGGTCGAGGCCTCAGCAGGCTGTTGAAGAAGTCGGCCAGGACGAGGGCGTCCCATCGACACGGCGCGCTCGCCGTGATCTGCTTCTTCGTGGCCGCCGCGTACAACCTGCTGCGCCTCTCGAGGCTCATGCCGGCCTGACCGGCACGGCCTCGGCCGGCCCCTCGTCTCCGCCGCCGCTTCGCGGCGGCTACGCTCGGGGCGATCGGACCTGAATCGGCCTTCTTCAACGGCCTGCGGATCCCGCCCGCGCTTGACATACCTCGCGCTGCGAGGCATCGTGCCACTAGGCATCGAGCCGCGAGGCATGCGGCCGCGCCGCCCTGGAGACCCGATGGACATCGGCAAGGACCTGATCGCCGCATCCTCGACGCCGCTCATCCTCTCGATCCTGGCCGACGGGGAGTCCTACGGCTACGCGATCGTGAAGCGGGTGGGCGAGCTCTCGGACGGCACGCTGCAGTGGACCGAGGGGATGCTCTACCCGCTGCTCCACCGGCTCGAGCGGCAGGGCTTCATCGAGGGCCGCTGGGGCGAGGCCGACAGCGGCCGCAAGCGGAAGTACTACCGGATCACGAAGGGGGGCCGGGCCCACCTCGCCGAGCAGCGCCGCCAGTGGCACGCCGTGGACGGGGCGCTCCGCAACCTCTGGCGCCGCGAGCTCGCCGGGAGCCTCGCATGACCCCGACCCCGCTCACGGCGCCCGTCGAGGCCCAGATCGCCGAGTGGCGCGCGTACCTCCGCCGCCGCAGCGCCATCCGCGACGTCGACGTCGCGGAGCTCGAGGACCACCTCCGCGGCCAGCTCGACGCGCTCGGCGCCGCCGGGCTCGCGCCGGACGAGGCCTTCCTCGTGGCGGTGAAGCGGACGGGCGCGATGGACGCCCTCTCCCAGGAGTTCGCCCGCGAGCACTCCGAGCGGCTCTGGCGCCAGCTCGTCACGCCGGCCGGCCAGGACGAGGCCTCCGCGGCGCGCCGGAGCGAGCTGTGGGTGGCCATCGCGCTCGGCGTCGCCGCCGGGGCGCTCGTGAAGCTCCCGGCCGCGCTCGGGTACGGCCTCCTGGAGCACCCCGAGCTCTACCTCCGGAACGCGAGCCTCATGGTCTTCCCGCTCGTCGCCGGGTACTTCGCGTGGAAGCGGGCCCTCCACGCCAGGCTCGCCTCCGTCCTCGCCGCGGGCTTCCTCGCGGCGGCGGCCGTCGTGAACCTCTACCCGTTCCAGGGCCACGGCGACACGCTCCGCCTCGCCATCCTCCACCTGCCCATCGCGCTCTGGCTCGCGGTCGGGGTGGCCTACGCGGGCGGCCGCTGGGTGGAGGTCGGGCCGCGGATGGATTTCGTCCGGTTCTCCGGCGAGCTCTTCATCTACTTCGTGCTCATCGCCCTCGGCGGCGGGGTGCTCACCGGGTTCACGATGGCGATCTTCGTGAGCATCGGCGTGAACGCCGAGTGGTTCGTGCAGGGGTGGCTCCTGCCCTGCGGCGCCGCCGGGGCGGTGCTCGTCGCGACCTGGCTCGTCGAGGCGAAGCAGGGCGTCATCGAGAACATGGCGCCGGTGCTCGCGCGCATCTTCACCCCGCTCTTCACCGCGGTGCTGCTCACCTTCGTCGCGACCATGGCCGTCACCGGCCGCGGCATCGACGTGGCGCGCGACGTCCTCATCGCCTTCGACCTCCTCCTCGCGCTCGTGCTGGGGCTCCTCCTCTACGCCGTCTCGGCGCGGGACCCCGACGCGCCCCCGGGCGGGTTCGACCTGTTGCTCGTCGTCCTCGTCGGGAGCGCGCTCCTCGTCGACGCCCTCGCGCTCGCGGCGATCGTCGCGCGCATCTCCGGGTTCGGCCTCACGCCCAACCGGGTGGCCGCCCTCGGCGAGAACCTGCTCCTCCTCGTCAACCTCGGCGGCGCGGCCTGGCGCTACGGCGCGTTCCTGCCGGGGCGCGGGACGTTCCGCGAGGTGGAGGCGTGGCAGACCGGGTACCTGCCGGCCTTCGCGGCGTGGGCCCTGTTCGTGGTGGTGGGGTTCCCCCTCCTCTTCCGGTTCGCCTGAAGGGTGCTAGCCTCCCGCGCGTGAACCTCCCCCTCACCCTCGCCCTCGCGGCCGCGCTCCTCCCGTCCATGGCCCTCGCCGACGATCTCTCGACGCTCTCCCGGGACTTCTGGGCCTGGCGGGCCACGACGCAGCCCATCACCCGCGACGACGTGACCCGGGTCGAGCGCCCGCGCGGCTGGGCTCCCGACTGGTCCGCGCGGGCGGTCGAGGCGCGCCGCGCGCGGCTCGCGGAGCTCGAGGCCCGCTGGCGCGCGCTCGCGGCCGGCGCCACCGCGCCCGGCGACCTCGTGGATCACCGCCTGCTCGGCTCGGGCCTCGCGCGCGTGCGCTGGGAGCTCGACGGCGTCCGCTCGTGGCGCCGCGACCCGACCTTCTACGTCGACCAGACCGTCGCGGCCGTGATGGACGCGCTCATCCCCCCGCCCCCGCTCGACGCGGCCCGCGGCGCCGACCTCGTCGCGCGGATGCGCTCCATCCCCGCGACGCTCGCCGCCGCGCGCGCGAACCTCGACGAGGCCCGGGCGCCGTTCGCGCGGCTCGCCCTCGGCGACCTCGACGGGCTCGGGAAGGGCCTCGGCGCCGCGATGACCGCGGCCGCCGCCGGGCTGCCGAAGGGCGCCGCCCCGACCCTCGCGAAGGACACCGCGGCCGCGGCGGCGGCCCTCGACGGCTTCCGCGCCTGGCTCGCCGGGCGGCTCCCGGAGCTCCCGGAGGACGTCGCCGTCGGCCGCGAGGCCTACGTGCGCTTCCTGCGAGAGGTGGCGCTCATGCCGTACTCGCCGGAGGAGCTCCTCGCGATGGGCCGCCAGGAGCTCGCGCGCTCCATCGCCTTCCAGGCGCTCGAGGCCCGGCGCAACCAGGGATTGCCCGAGCTCCCCATCGCCGCCGACCAGGCCGCGCAGATCGCGCTCTGCGCCCGCGGGGAGCGCGCCATCCGCGCCTACCTCGTCGAGCGGGA
The DNA here is from genome assembly GCA_047602405.1 of Anaeromyxobacteraceae bacterium. Classification (GTDB taxonomy): domain Bacteria; phylum Myxococcota; class Myxococcia; order Myxococcales; family Anaeromyxobacteraceae; genus Anaeromyxobacter. The sequence continues at coordinate 794,484 of JASGHJ010000002.1, read as the reverse complement.
GCTCCTCTCGGTCCCCGCCGACGTCCCGGCGTACCGGTACCTGCCGCTCCCGCCCTGGCTCTCGGCCCTGCGCGGGTTCGCCGAGGAGACCGACTTCGCCGGCCTCTCCCGCATGGGCGCCGAGTCGACCCGGTACATCCCGCCGCCCTCGCCGAAGCTCGGCTTCTTCCCGCTCTCGATGGCGCAGGACCCGCGCGTCGACACCGTCCACGAGGGCACGCCGGGCCACGCGTTCCAGCTCGCGCTCGGCTACCGCCACCCCGACGAGGTCCGCCGCCACTGGTACGACTCCGGCGTGAACGAGGGGCTCGGCACCTACGCCGAGGAGATGTTGCTGCAGGCGGGGCTCTTCGACGACAGCCCGCGCTCGCGCGAGATGGTCTACCGGTACCTGCAGCTCCGCGCGCTCCGCGTCGAGGTCGACGTGCAGCTCGCGCTCGGCGCGTTCACCATCGACCGCGCCGCGGCGTACCTGCAGAGCGCGGCCGGGGTGGACGCGGCGACCGGGCGCACCGAGGCGGCGGCGTTCGCCGCCAACCCGGGGTTCGCGATCGGCTACCTCGTGGGGAAGCTCCAGCTCCAGCAGCTCGTCGCCGACGTGGCCCGGGCGCGCGGCGCCGCGTTCCGGCTCCGCGACGTGCACGACCACGTCTGGAAGAACGGCAACGTGCCCTTCTCGCTCCAGCGGTTCGAGCTGCTCGGGGACCGGTCCGAGCTGGACGCGCTCGGCGCGCGGCGTTAGACCCCGGCGATGACCCTCGCCCTCCTCGCCCTCGCGCTCGCCGCCGGGCCCGCGCCCCGGGACGCCGCGGACCTCGCCCCCGTCGCCGCGCAGGTCACCGCGCGCCACGACGAGAACCTCGCCCGCCTCCGCGACTGGATCGCGCTCCCGACCATCGCCGCCGAGGGCCTGAACGTGCCCCAGGGCGCCGAGAAGATGGCGGCGCTCCTGCGCGACGCGGGCTTCCAGCGCGTCGAGCGGATCGAGACCGGCGGCAGCCCGGCGGTCTTCGCGCGGCTCGACGCCGGCGCGAAGCGCACCGTCGGCCTCTACTTCATGTACGACGTGAAGCAGTTCGATCCGAAGGAGTGGAGCTCGCCGCCGCTCGAGGGCCGGCTCGTGGACCGGCCCGGGCTCGGCAAGGTGCTCGTGGGCCGCGGCGCGCTCAACCAGAAGGGCCCGCAGTCGGCCTTCCTCGCGGCGCTGCACGCGCTGCGGGCCGCGGGGCGCAGGTCGCCGGTGAACCTCGTCCTCGTGGCCGAGGGCGAGGAGGAGATCGGGTCGCCCCACCTCGGGCCGGTGATGCGCCGGCCGGAGGTCCAGGCGGCCTTCGCCGGGTGCGCCGGCGTGTTCATGCCGAGCGCGGGGCAGACCCCGGAGGGCGTGATCACGGTGTCGCTCGGCGCGAAGGGCGTCGTGGAGCTCGAGCTCGTCGCGAGCGGCGAGGCCTGGGGCCGCGGGCCGTCGAAGGACGTCCACTCGGCGAACCGGGCGCGCCTCGACAGCCCGGCGTTCCACCTCGTGCAGGCGCTCGCCACGCTCGTCGACGCGGGCGGCGATCCCGCCATCGACGGCTTCGCCGATCGCGCGCGGCCACTGTCGCCCGAGCAGGCCCGCCTCGTCGACGAGGCGGCCGCGCGGATGAGCGAGGAGAGCGCGAAGAAGCTCACCGGCGCGAAGGTGTGGGCGCACGACGCGAGCTTCCGCGACGCGCTCGCGGCGCTGGTGAGCCGGCCCACCGTCAACATCGAGGGGCTCGTGGCGGGCTGGACGGGACCGGGCGGCATGACGGTGCTCCCCCACCGGGCGGTGGCGAAGCTCGACCTGCGGCTCGTGCCGGACATGACCTTCGACGGCGCGGTCGCGGCGCTCCGCGCGCACCTCGCGCGCCGCGGCTTCGGCGACATCGAGGTCAAGGCCACGGGCGGCTACGATCCCACCGAGACCCCCGCCTCGGCGGCGCTCATCCAGAAGGAGCTCGCGGTGTACCGCCGCCTCGGCCTCGACCCGACGCTCTGGCCGCGGAACGCCGGGTCCTACCCCGGCCACGCCTTCACGAACCCGCCGCTCTCGCTCGCCGCGAGCCACTTCGGCGTCGGGCACGGCGGGGACCTCCACGCGCCGAACGAGTACCTCGTCATCGAGAGCGCGAACCCGAAGGTGAAGGGCTACGACGACGCGGTGATGGCGTTCGTCGAGTACCTCCACGCGCTCGCGCGGTGACCGCCCCGGCGCGCCCGGGCGCCTCGCGGCTTGATCTCGATCACGGTTGACGGACCGTCGATGACGATTTCGCGCCGTCTCGACGGGCGATTCCGTCCTTCCGGCGCCGGCACCTCGGGTCCGCCCCCCCGGGACGCTATATTCCGCGCGGCACCTCATGGCCGCCCCCGCGCCACCCCTCTCGCCTCCCCGCCGCGTCGCCGGCCTCGTCCTGTTCGCGCTGGCGGGGCTCGCCGGCAACGCCCTGCCCCTCTCGGTCGGCTTCAACGTCGACTTCATCTTCGGCAGCATCGCGGGGCTCTGCGCGGTGGCGGCGCTGGGGCCGGTCCCCGGCGTGGCCGCCTCGACGATCGCCGCTGCGTACACGTTCGCGCTCTGGCGGCACCCGTACGCGATCGTGATCTTCGGGTGCGAGGCCGCCTTCGTCGCGGTGAGCCGGCGGTACCGGCCGCGGACGCCGGTCGCGCTCCTCGACCTCGCGTACTGGCTCCTCCTCGGCGCCCCGCTCGTCTTCGCGTTCTACTTCGGCGCGATGAACCTCGGGCTGCGCTCGACGGCCATCATCGCGCTCAAGCAGGCGCTCAACGGCGTGAGCAACGCGGTCCTCGCGAGCGTGGTGCTCAACCTCGTCCCCCTCGAGCGCTGGGCCGGGCGGGGCGACCGGCCCCCGCCGCGCACCTCCCGGCTCTTCTTCGAGTACGCCGCGTTCCTCGTGCTCGTCGTGGGCGTGGGCGCGCTCACGTACGTGAACCGGCGGGAGATCGAGGGCTCCCAGACCACCCTCGCGCTCCGGGTGCAGCGGGCGGGCGCCGAGGGCGACTGGCTCATCACCGGCTGGCTCGACCACCACCGCCGCGCGGTCATGGAGGTGGCCAAGAAGGGCGCAGAGGCCGGGCTCCGCCGCGACCCCCGCCTGCAGCAGCAGCTCGAGGCACTGCACCGGCTCTTCCCGGAGTTCCACAACCTCCTCGTCGCCGACCGGCGCGCCGTCACCGTGGCCTTCGATCCGCCGGTCAACGCGCGGGGCGACTCGACGCTCGGCCTCGACTACTCCGACCGCGCCTGGTTCCGGCGGCTGCAGGTGGAGCGGAGGGCCATCGTCTCCGACGTGTTCCCGGGCCGGGGCGGCGTGTTCCAGCCCATCGCCGTCATCGTCGCGCCGGTGCTCGAGGGCGGCGAGAGCGAGGAGGACGGGCAGCTCGTGGGCCTGGGCCTCGGCTCGATCAACCTCGCGAACCTGGAAAAGCTGCTCCAGGAGATCGCCGCCGCCGGCGGCCTCACCCTCACCCTCGTCGACCGCCAGGGCGCGATCGTCACCTCCACGGACCGCGCGCGCCGGCCCCTCGAGGCGTTCGCCCTCGCGGCGATCCCGGACGAGGACGACCCCGTCCCCGGCGTCCACCTGCACCGGCCGGCCGGACAGCGCAACGTCTCGGTGATGCGCGACTGGCGGGACGCGGTGTTCTTCACCCGCCACCCGCTCGAGTCCACCGGCTGGACCCTCGTCGTCGAGGCGCCGCTCGCGCCGCTGCAGCAGGGCGTCTACGACCGCACGATCGTCAACCTGGCCGGGATCCTCGCCCTCATGCTCGTCGCGAGCGGGCTCGCGCTGTGGCTCGGGGAGCAGCTGTCCCGCCCGCTCGGCGCGCTCGCGGCCATCTCCGCCGGCCTCCCCGAGCGCATCGAGTCCGACGCCACCGTCGCGTGGCCGTCCCCCGCCACCGCCGAGGTGGCGTCCCTCACCGAGAACTTCCGGGTCACCGAGGCCGCCCTGCGCGGGAAGGTCCACTCGCTCAAGGCCCATGGCGAGGGGCTCGAGCGGATCGTCGCCGAGCGCACCGCGAAGATCGACGCCTACGCGCAGTCGCAGCGGGTGCTCCTCGGCGAGGTGAACCACCGGGTGAAGAACAACCTCGCGCTGATCGTCTCGATGCTCCGGATGGAGCGGCGGAGCAACCGCGACGCGCCGGGCAAGGGGCTGCTCGACGACATCGAGCGGCGGGTCGACGCGCTCGGCCGGGTCCACTCGATGCTCTCCTCGACGGAGTGGCGCCCGCTCCGGCTGCGGGAGCTCTGCGACCGGATCGTCACGGGCGCGCTGGGGCAGGCGCAGGTCACCATCCGGTGCACCCCGGCCGAGGTGCTCATCGCCGCGGCGCAGGCGCACTCGCTCGCGCTCGTGCTCAACGAGCTCGCCACCAACACCGAGAAGCACGCCGGGCCGGGCCCCATCGCCGTGGAGCTCGAGATCACGGAACGTGACGGGCGGGTGCAGCTCGTCTACCGTGACGGCGGGCCGGGTTACCCCGAGCCCGTGCTCCGGGGCGAGCTCTCCGAGCGGAGCACCGGCATCCGGCTCATCCGCGGCACCGTGGGCATGAGCCTGCGGGGCGAGGTCACCTTCAGGAACGCCGGCGGGGCGGTCGCCGACGTGACGTACGCCTCGAGCCGCCCCGAGGAGCGACTCCATGATGGAGCGTGAACCCCTGACCGCCGTGATCGCCGAGGACGAGTTCCTCCTCGCGGAGGACGTGGCGGAGGCCGCCCGCGAGGCCGGCTGCCGGGTGCTCGGGATGGCCGCCGACGGCGCGCGGGCCCTGGAGCTCGTCGAGGAGCACCGGCCCGACGTCGCGATCCTGGACATCCAGATGCCCACGATGGACGGGCTCACCGCCGCGGCGCGGATCCTCGAGCGGCACGCGACCGCCGTGGTCATCATGTCCGCGTACGAGTCGGGCGACTTCGTGGCGCGGGCCCGGGACTCCGGGGTGGGGGCCTACCTCGTGAAGCCCGCCGAGCCGGGGAGCCTGAAGCGGGCCATCGAGCTCGCCGTGGCACGCCGCCGCGATCTGAGGGAGCTCACCCGGCTCAACGCCCAGCTGGCCGAGACCCTCGGCCACGTGCGGAAGCTGGAGGGGATCCTCCCCATCTGCGTGTTCTGCAAGAACATCCGGGACGAGGGTGGCCACTGGCACCGGCTCGAGACCTACCTCACCGAGCGGTCGGGCACCGAGCTGTCCCATGGCCTCTGCCCGGAGTGCGCCGCCCGGCACTACCCGGACTAGATTGCTGGAGCGGCGGTACCCACCCCCCCCGACCTGGTGTCCCGGGGGTGCGTAATGTCCCGGAATCGGCTATAGAACCGGACCGTCAGCGGGAGTCCACCTCCGGGCGGGTCCCATGCAGTGCGCATCCACGAAAGCGAGAACGATTGAGCGAGAAGGAAGCCGCCATCGAGGTCCAGGGGCGGGTCGAAGAGTCGAGCGGTGGGATGTACCGGGTGAAGCTTGACCAGGGCCCCGTCGTCCTGGCCTATCCGTCCGGCAAGATGAAGCGGTTCCACATCCGCATCATCACCGGCGATCGCGTGAAGGTGGAGCTGTCGCCTTACGACCTCACGCGCGGCCGCATCACCTACCGCGACAAGTAACGAGCTCCTGGAACGTGAGCAAGAAGCGTAGAAACCGCGGCCGCGGCCCGCGCGCGCCCCACGGCGCCCATCACCCGCCGATCCACCTCACCTCCGACGGCGTCCCGGCCGCCACGCCGGACGCGCCGCCCGTGTCTCCCGTGGTGGTCGTCGCGAAGAAGAGCCGTGAGACCTACCCGTGGCTCCCCGCCCGCGTCATCGCCGGGAGCATCTGGCGCGGCCCCGCGCACGATCGCGTGCGCGTGGACGAGAAGGGCGTCGCCACGCCCATCGCGCACGCGCGCCGGCTCGAGCCCGCGAAGACGACGTAGCCGCGTCGGCCCCTTCGACCGTCCAGGTGGGCTGCGCTCAGAACGAGCAGCTGCCCGCGTGGCAACGCATGCCGCCCTGGCACTGCACGTCGGAGACGCACGCGCGCCGGGCCGGCGAGCAACGCCCGAGCTGGCAGCTGCCGCCGAGGCACTGGGTGTCGAACGCGCAGTTCGCCTCGGAGGCCATGAGCGTGGTGCACCGCCCGAACGTGCAGGCGCCGCCGAGGCACTCCGTGTCGAACGCGCAGCGCTTCTCCGCCGCCTGGGTCGAGCACCGCCCGTAGCGGCAGGACCCGCCCGGGCACTCCGCGTCGAAGGCGCACTTCTTCTCGTCCGGGGACGTCACGCCCCCTGCGGGCTGCTCGGGGAGCGCCGCGCAGCCCGCGCCCGCGAGGGCGAGGCATGCGGTCAACCAGGCGAGACCCTTCACTTCCCTTCCTCCGGCGCGAGTTCCGACACGAGCCGAAGGAATGTACCCGATCCCTCCGTCCGGCGCTGTTCCTCACCCCGGCGGGGTGACCGCGGCGGCCCGCGGCGGAACGGGCCCCCTCCCCTGGTCGATCTGGCAGACTGCTCCCGCTCCCCACCCACATCTTGAATCGGAGGCTCCCCCGTGTCCTCGACCGAGATCTTCCGCCGCCACCGCGACCTCCTCCTCAAGCACCGGGAGGACTACGCCGCCGCGGTCTCGTCGTTCCACTGGCCCGTGCTCGACCGGTTCAACTGGGCGCTCGACTGGTTCGACATCATCGCGGACGGGAACGACCGGACCGCGCTCCACTTCGTGGAGGAGTCCGGCCAGGAGACGCGGCTCTCCTACGCGGAGCTCGCGGACCGCTCGAACCGGGTGGCGATGTACCTCCGCCGGCACGGCGTGAAGCGCGGCGATCGCATCATGATGATGCTGCCGAACTGCGTGCCGATCTGGGAGATCATGCTCGGGGCGATGAAGCTCGGGGCGGCGGTCATCCCCGCGACCGCGCTGCTCACCCCCGAGGACGTGGCCGACCGCATCGAGCGCGGCAAGGTCGGGCATGTCGTCACCGACTCCGCCACCACCGAGAAGTTCCGCGGCCTCGCCGGGAGCTTCACCCGCCACGTCGTGGGCGAGGCCGTCCCGGGCTGGTCCAGCTACGAGCAGGCGTACCAGGAGCCGGCGTCGTTCGTGTCGCACTCCGAGACGCACGCGACCGACCCGGTCCTCCTCTACTTCACGAGCGGCACCACCGCGAAGCCGAAGCTGGTCGTGCACACGCACGAGAGCTACCCGGTCGGCCACCTCTCGACGATGTACTGGATCGGCCTGAAGAAGGGCGACCTCCACCTCAACATCTCGTCGCCGGGCTGGGCGAAGCACGCCTGGAGCACCTTCTTCGCCCCGTTCAACGCCGGCGCGTCGATCTTCGTCTACAACTACGCCCGCTTCGTGCCGAAGGACCTCCTGCGCGTCATCGCGCAGCACGGGGTGACGACGCTGTGCGCGCCGCCGACCGTGTGGCGCATGATCGTGCTCGAGGACCTCGCCGCCTACCCGGTGAAGCTCCGCGAGGCGCTCAGCGCCGGCGAGCCCCTCAACCCCGAGGTCATCGAGAAGGTGAAGCGGTCCTGGGGCGTCACCATCCGCGACGGGTACGGCCAGACCGAGACCACCTGCCAGATCGGCAACTCGCCCGGCCAGGTCATGAAGCCCGGCTCGATGGGCCGGCCGATGCCCGGCTACCGCATCGCGCTCCTCGACGAGGAGGGCAAGCCCGCCGAGGAGGGTGAGATCAGCATCGACCTCACGCCCCGGCCCACCGGCCTCATGACCGGCTACGAGGACGACGACAACCTCAACCGGTTCGTCACCCGCCACGGCCACTACCACACCGGCGACGTCGCGACCCGCGACGACGAGGGCTACATCACCTACGTCGGCCGCGTGGACGACGTGTTCAAGTCGTCCGACTACCGCATCTCGCCGTTCGAGCTCGAGAGCGCCGCGATCGAGCACGACGCGGTCGCCGAGGCCGCGGTGGTGCCCAGCCCGGACGACGTGAAGGGGCTCGTGCCGAAGGCCTACGTGATCCTGAAGCCGGGCGTCGCGCCGAGCCGCGAGCTCGCGCTCGACATCTTCAAGTTCCTGCGCCACCGGCTCGCGCCCTTCAAGCGCGTCCGCCGGCTCGAGTTCTCCGACCTGCCGAAGACCGTCTCCGGCAAGATCCGCCGCATCGAGCTGCGCAAGCGCGAGCAGCAGCACGTGCCCGGCGGCGCGCGCCGGCCGAACGAGTACTGGCAGGAGGACTTCCCGGAGCTCAAGGAGAGCGCGCCGCTGCCGCTCCGGTAGCGGCGGCCTCGCGGGCCCGAAACCCTGCCTCAGGGCTTCGGGTTCGCGAGCAGCCAGGCGAAGACGTCGCCCGCGTCCGTCTCCCCGTCGACGGGTCCGGCCGGGAGCCTACCGTCGCGCGGGCCGCCCGTCGTGCGGCCCCTGCGGGCGCTGCGGCACGTCGTCCCACCACCGGCTCCACGGCATGTCGCCGCGGCGGCCCGGGTCGAGCGGGTAGTGGATGCGGCTGTCGGCCTTGTTCGCCTCGCCGCCCGAGAGCAGGACCGCGTCGCGGTCGCCGTCGTTGATGAAGGTGTGGCAGATGCCGGTGCCCGCCGGGAAGGCCGCGAGGTCGCCGGCGCGCATCCGGTGGAGCGCGCCGTCCACCCAGGCGTCGACCTCGCCCTCGACCACGTAGACGAACTCCTCCTCGTCCTCCTCGGCGTGCGGGAAGGAGGTCCGCGTGCCCGGCGGGACGCGCACGAGGTGGACGCCGATCCGCAGCAGGCCCGCGACGCGGCCCACCGCGCGCGAGGGCGCCATGCCCTCCTCGCTGCGGGGGTAGCGGTGGACGGTCTCGGGGACGTCGGCGGCGGACACGATGAACGGGGGTCGGGTCGGCATGCCGGGGTTCTAAGGTTCCGGAGGACTGCACGCTCCGTCGAAGTGGGGCAGGATGGTGGCACCATGCCCAGTCCCATCCCGGACCGCCTCTGGCTCGTCCTCTACGCCGTGCAGGCGGTGTTCTGGTTCTGGCTCACCCGCTTCCGCTCCTCCGACGTCACCGGCGGCCGCAGGTGGCTCTGGCTCCTCAACCCGATCGCCTGGACCGCGAGCGGCGCGGTGCTCCGGCTCATCGGCTGGGTGGGCCTCCTCGCGTCGACGGCATGGTTCGCGGTGGGCTGGTTCTTTCCGGGCGCGCGCGAGGTCTGGCGGCGGTTCTGAGGCGCCGGCCCCGGCCTCTTTCCGGTTCGGCCCAAGGTAGCCCTCCGGCCCTGGACCGAGCGCCCCACCCCGCGCCCGGTTACCATGTCCGGGCGGCGCGCGGGCCGCCCGGCCACGCCCGCAGGGGAGACGCACCGTGAAGGTGACCTTCTTCGGAACGCGGGGTTTGATCCCGGTGGCCGACCCGGAGTTCTCGCGCTTCGGCGGCAACACCTCCTGCGTCATGCTCACCTTCGAGACCGGGCGGATCGCGTTCCTCGACGCGGGCACCGGGCTGCGCAAGGCGGGGCGCCACATGCACGCCCGCGGCGTCGAGCAGCACGACAACCTCTTCATCGGGCTGTCGCACACGCACTGGGATCACATCCAGGGCTTCCCGTTCTTCGAGCCGGCGTACGACGCGCGGCGCACCCTCACCGTCGCCCTCCCCGGCCGCACCGGCAGCCGCCTCGACCTCGAGAGCGTCTTCACGACCCAGATGCAGCAGGACTTCTTCCCGGTGCCGCTCACCGGCATGGGCGCGCGCGTGCGCTTCTGGCAGCCCGCCTCCGGCGGGCTCGACCTCCCGGCGCCGGTGCGCGTCGAGACCTCCCGCCACCCGCACCCCGGCGGCGCCTACGGCTACCGGGTGCACGAGGGCAGCCGCTCGGTCGTCTACGTCACCGACGTCGAGCACGGGAACCGGATCGTGCCGGAGGTGGTCGCGCTCGCGCGCGGCGCCGACCTCCTCATCCACGACGCGCAGTACACGCCCGAGGAGCTCCGGAGCCACCGCGGCTGGGGCCACTCGAGCTGGGAGCAGGCGGTGGAGGTCGCGCTCGAGGCCAAGGTGAAGCGGCTCGCGCTGTACCACCACGACCCCGATCACGACGACGCCTTCCTCGCGCGCGTGGAGCTCGAGGCCCAGCGGCTCTTCTCCGAGGCCTTCATGGCCCGGGAAGGGCTCGCGATCACGATCTGAGGCGGCGGACTACCCGCGGCCCGGCTTCCGGTGGCCCCCGTGGCCGTGGCCACCGTGGCCGTGGCCACCGTGCCCGCGCCCGCCATGGCCGTGACCGCCGTGGCCCTGGCCGCCCTGCCCATGCCCTCCGCCCTGCCGCGGCGCCTGGGGCCCGAGCCGCTGCACCCGGATCACCTCCGGCGCCGGCGGCGTCCCGCGCTGGGGCGGGCGCTGCGGCTGCTGTGACCGCTGGGCCTGCTGTGGGCGCTGGCCCTGCTGCTGTGGCCGCTGGCCTTGCTGCTGTGGCCGCTGGCCCTGCTGTGGCGGCCGAGCCCCCTGCTGCGCGGGCCTCGGTCCCTGCTGTGGCCGAGCCGGCGGCTGCGCAGGCCGCTGGCCTTGCGGGCGCTGCTTCTGCGGATGCGCCTTCGCCTGCTGCGGCTGCGAATGCCGAGGGTGATGCGGCTGACCCTGCTGAGCCTGCTGACCCTGGCGGTGCCCGCCCTGCGCCGGCACGCGCCCGGTGGGCACGAAGTCCGCGGTGAGCTCACGCCGGACGTACGCCCGCCAGATCTCGCGCCCCTCCGACTCGGCGGCGCGGAGCGCAGGATCGAGCGCCTCGCAGAACCGGCGGACGTTCTCGAGATCGCGGAGGAAGAAGCGCTCGGCCTGCGAGTTCTGGGCGGCGTCCACGACCTGCGGGAAGTCGATGACGACCGGCCCGGCCGCGCCGGCGAGCACGTTGTAGGGCGACAGGTCGCCGTGGATGAGGTCGCTCGCGAGCATCGCGGTCGCCTGGCGCCGGAGGTCCGCGTAGAGCGCGGCCCCCTGCTCGCGGCCGAGCGGCGCGTCGACGAGCCGCGGCGCCGGCTGGCCGTGCGCGTCGAGCACGAGCTCCATGACGAGCACGCCCTCGTAGAAGATCACCGGCCGCGGCACCCGCACGCCCGCCGCGTGGAGCCGGTGGAGCGCGTCGGACTCCTTCGCCTTCCAGGCGTCCTCGGAGGCCGCCTGGCCGAAGCGGCTCCCCTTGTCCATCGCCCGCTGGGTGCGCGTGTTCCGGACCTGGCGGCCCTCGCGGTAGGCGGCGTCGTTCCGGAAGCTGCGGACGTGGCGCGCCTTGTAGACCTTGGCGGCCGCGACCTCGCCGTGGGTGCGGACGAGCCAGACGTCCGCCTCCTTGCCGCTCTTCAGCCGGCCCACGATCTCGTCGATGACGCCGTCCGCGAGGAGGGGTCCGAGGGGGTCGTTCACGCCGCCGGTGGTAGAGCGCCCGGGCGTCCGGGTCAAGAGGCTGTCAATGGGCACCCGCCCGCTGGGGTGGCCTGAGGTGCGACCACCGGTCCGCCGGCTCCCGGGCCGCCGTCCCCGGCCGGCGGGTCACGAGCGGCAGGACGGAGGCGCCGAGCATGATGAACCCGATGACCGGCAGGGCCCCGGCGAAGGAGCCGGTCGCGTCCTTCACCGCGGCGACGAAGATCGGCCCCACGATCCCGCCGACCCCCCAGGCGAGCAGGATCCACCCGTAGTTCACGCCCATGTACCTCGTCCCGAAGTAGTCGGCGGTGAAGGACGGCATCGTCCCGAAGCCCCCGCCGTAGTCGAGGAGCACGATCGCGAAGAGCGCGCCGACGAGCCACACGGCGTGCAGGCCGCCCACGAGGAAGAAGATGATCGCCTGGCTGCCGTAGATGAGGAGGTAGGCGAGGTTGCGGCCGAGCCGGTCGGACACCGCCCCCCAGAAGAACCGCCCGAGCCCGTTGAAGAGCGCGAGGAACCCGTACAGCGCGAGCGCGCTCGCCGCGGCCATGCCGGTGAGCTCGACGAGGATGGGCACCGCGTTCGAGACGAACAGGATGCCCGCGGTCACGTTGAGGAAGAGCATCGCCCAGAGCGCCCAGAACTGCGGGGTGCGCAGGGCCTGGGAGGGGGGCATGTCCGCCAGGGCGCCCCTCGTCTCCGGGCCGCCCCTCGTCTCCGGGCCGCCCCTCGTCTCCGGGGCCTCCCTCGTCTCCGGGCCGGCCGTGCCGGCCCTACGCTCGGGACTGACGGCTCCAGGGGAAGTTGCCGGGGCGGGAGCCAGCGACGCCACCGGCGGGTTGCGGACCATCGCGGCGCAGAGGCCTCCCAGGATCGCGAAGACGATGCCGGAGGTGGTGAAGGTGGAGAGGACCGCGTGCGTGCCGTCCGGCGAGAGCGCCGCGTTCGCGGCGAGGGCCCGGGCGGACTCCTTCGTCGCCGCCGAGAACGACGGCACGGCCTTCAGGATCTGGCTGTAGAAGAACGCGCCGAGGCCGAAGCCCATCACCACCATGCCGCTCCCGAGCCCGCGGCGGTCCGGGAACCACTTCGTCACGGCGGTCACCGGGGTCACGTACCCGAGGCCGCAGCCGAACCCGCCGATGAGGCCGTAGGTCGCGTAGAGCCAGGGCGCGCCGAACCTCGCCGTCCCGAGGCCCGCGAGCACGTTCCCGACCGCCCACAGCAGCACCCCGGTGATCGCCACCGGCCGCGGGCCGACCCGGTCCTGCCAGCGCCCGCCCACCACCGCCCCCACGCCGAGCGCGAAGATGCAGAGCGCGAACGCCCAGGTGGTGGCGGTGCTCGACCAGCCGAACGCCGCCCGGAGCGGCTGGGTGAACAGGCTCCAGGAGTACACGGTCCCCAGGCACGCCATCTCCACGGTGCCCGCCAGCGCGATCAGCCATCGGTTCGTCATGTCGTCCTCTGTCCCGGCGCGCCCGCGCCGTCGCCCTGCCACGCCTCGCCCGCGCGGAACCCCTGGCCCGCCGCGATGCCCGTCGGCTCGACGCCCGGCGGGGCCGGCATCGGGCGCGGGACCCGGCCGCGCTCGACGAGCTCCTCCGCCCCGTGGCCCGCGCGCTGCTGCTCGAAGGTGGCCCGCGGATCCTTCGCGGAGGCGCGGCCCGCCATCAGGATCCCGAACCGGATCGCGAGCGTGCCGGCGAGGCCCAGGGCCCCCGCCACCGCGTGGAGCCGGTCGCGCGCGCCCGGCCGGCGCGCCCGGGCGAGCGCCCGCCGGGGCGCGGCGAGCCCCGCCACCATCGAGAGCGCCGCGAGGGCGAGCCCCGCGCCGAACACCGCGCCGGAGCGCCCGCGCCGGAGCGGCCGCGACACCCGCGGCACCCGGTCCGCCTCCCGGAAGAGCCAGAGCGCGGCGCCGAGCTCGGCGGCCGTCGAGACGAGCCCGAGCCGCCGCGCCATGGCGGCGCCGGTGCCCCGCGGGCGCCACAGCTCGAAGAGATCGCCCGCGCTCGCGGCGCCGGAGAACGCGAAGAGCACCGGGAGCGCCCGCCGCGTCTCCTGCCAGACGGGCACCGCCGTGTTCGCGAGGAGCACGCCGGTGTAGCCGACGAGCGGCAGCCCGAAGACCCCCGCAGCGACCCCGGCGCCCTCCCCCACCGCGGCGAGCGCCGGCGGGAGCGGGAGGAGGTGCGGCGCCAGCGAGAGCGCGGAGGCGGCGCCGAACCCGCTGAGCACCCAGGTGCCCATGTTCATCGGCGAGGTGGGGCGGAACACGCGCAGCATGTTGAGGAACCGCTCCGGCCGGCCGAGGTCCCGGATGAGGAGCACCGCCGACACGCCCGCCCCCGCCGTCGCGACGAGCGCGCAGCGGCGCACGAGATCCCGCGCCGGCGGCCCGCCGGCGAGCCGCGCGGCCGCGCCGAGCACGCCGCAGGCGCCCGCGAGGCCGCCCACGAAGAAGTAGGCCGGGATCTCCCAGCGCCAGACCGGCGCCTTGAGCAGCGGGAGCCCGTGGTAGGTGCCCTCCCGCTCCTCCTCCGGGAGCGCGTCCGCGATCGAGGTGGGGGGCGCCCGCTGCACGCGGACGAGCTGCCCCGCCGCCTCGCCCGCGAGCGCGCCGACCTCGAGGTCGACGTTGCGCCCGTCGGAGGGCCCGACGGCGCCGGGCGGCAGGGCGCGGGTCACGGCGCCCTCCGGGCGGAGAGCACGACCCCGAACGCGAGCGCCGCGAGCGAGAGCACGCCGGCGGCCATCGACGTCCAGCTCCGCACGATCTTCGCGGTCGGCACCACCGGGTCGGGCGGCAGGTTGTAGACCTCGGGCCGGTCGGCGAGCAGGAAGAACGCGTGCAGCCCCTGGGTGCCGGGCTGGGACGCGGCGTCCTCGCCGTACAGGTACGCGCCCTTCACGCCGCGGGCCTCGAGCGCGTCGACCCGGCGGCGCGCGCGCAGGCGAAGATCGCCGAGCTCCCCGAACTGGATCGACGCCGTCGGGCACGCCTTCGCGCACGCGGGCGTGAGGTCGCCCTTCAGCCGGTCGTAGCAGAGCGTGCACTTCCAGGCTCGCCCGTCCTCCTCGCGCCGGTCGATGACGCCGAACGGGCACGCGACGACGCAGTAGCCGCAGCCGTTGCAGACGTCGGGCTGCACGTACACCGAGCCGAACTCGGTCCGCAGGATGGCCCCGGTCGGGCAGGCCTCGAGGCACCCCGCCCGCTCGCAGTGCTTGCAGACGTCGCTCATCATGAGCCAGGAGAACTTCGAGAGCGCCCGCTCGGTGGGCCCGAGCGCCACGGGCGTCTCGAGGGCCCCGTCCCGCGGCGACCCCTGGCCCGCGAGCGGCTCCTCCCGCTCCAGGAAGGTCACGTGGCGCCAGGTGGACGCGCCCACGTGCGCGGTGTTGTCGAAGCTCATCCCGGTGAGCGAGAAGCCATCGTCGGGGAGCTGGTTCCACTGCTTGCACGCCACCTCGCACGCCTTGCAGCCGATGCAGAGGGTCGTGTCGGTGAAGAAGCCCAGCTGCGCCATCGCGGTCACCGCCTCGGTTCGATGATGGGACCGCGGAGCGGACGGCGCAGGCCGGGCAGGTCACGGCCCGCGGTGGCGGGCGCGGGCGCCCCTCGCGCGTTCCCGTCGCTCGCGGCCCGCCAGCCGAACGAGTGGCGGCCCGCCCGGATCTGGCCGGTGAAGGCCTTCGACTCCTGGATGCCGACGTTCGGGTCGGCGACGAACGGGATGAGCTCGTTCGCGGGGTCGCCGGTGACGCGCCCGAGGTAGCTCCAGTGGTAAGGGAGCCCGATGGTGTGCACCCACTGTCCGTCGATGCGGAGCGGCCGCAGGCGGCGCGTGACGAGCACGCGGCACTCGATGTCCCCGCGCGCGGTGGAGATCGTCGCCCAGCCGCCGTGCTCGAGCCCGCGCTCGCCCGCGAGCTCCGGCGAGACCTCGCAGAACATCTCCGGCTGGAGCTCCGAGAGCCAGGTCAGCCAGCGTGACATCCCCCCCGCGGTGTGGTGCTCGGTGAGGCGGTACGTCGTCAGCACGTGCGGGAAGCGCGGGTCGGCCCACGGCTGGTGGTACGGGTTGTCGGGGCGGTCCCACTCGAGCCGGGCCGGGTTGCACTGCTGCCCGTAGAGCGGGTTCTTCATCGCCGACTCGACCGGCTCGTAGTGCGTGGGCAGCGGCCCGTCGAGGAGCCCGGAGGGCGCGTAGAGCCAGCCCTTGCCGTCGGCCTGCATGATGAACGGATCGGTGCCGCCGATGGTGGCGGTGCCCTCCGCGTCCTCCGGCGGGCGGTAGGACGGGGGGCGATCGGCGATGAAGTCCGGCACGTCGAAGCCGGTCCAGCGCCGCTGGCCCTCGTCCCACCAGACGTAGCGCTTGCGCTCCGACCATGGCTTCCCGTCGGGATCCGCGGAGGCGCGGCTGTAGAGGAGGCGCCGGTTGGCGGGCCAGGCCCAGCCCCACTCCGGCGCGACCCAGGTCTGCTCGCGCGCGGGCTTGCGGCGCGCGGCCTGGTTCACGCCGTTCGCGTAGCAGCCCGAGTAAATCCAGCATCCGCACGCCGTCGAGCCGTCGTCCTTCAGCTGCGCGAAGCCGGGCACCGGCTTCCCGTCCGCGACGGTGAAGCCGTTGATCTCCCGGAGCACCTCCTCGGCGTCGGGCTCCGCCTGCGGGCCGCGGGTCCGGTAGTCCCAGGTGAGCGCCGCGAGCCCTGCGTCGCGCTCGTCGGCGGAGCCGGCGTAGAGCGCCTTCAGCCGCCGGCCGAGGTGGTAGACGAACCAGAGGTCGCTGCGGCAGTCGCCGGGCGGCTCCACGGCGCGCTCGCGGAACTGGAGCAGCCGCTGCGTGTTCGTGAAGGTGCCCTCCTTCTCGACGTGCGTCGCCGCCGGGAAGAAGAAGACCTCGGTCTCGATGTCCTCGGTGCGGACCTCGCCGCGCGCGATCTCCGGCGCCACCCGCCAGAACTCGGCGGTCTCGGTCGGCGCGAAGTCGCGGATCACCACCCACTTCGCGGCGCGCAGCCCCTTCCTGTGCAGCGCGCCCTGCATCGAGCCGACGGTCGGGTTCTCGCCCAGGACGAGGTACCCCTCGACGTTGCCGTCGGCCATCTCGCCGACCGTCGTCATGTGCGAGTGGTTGCCGGTGAGGCGCGGCAGGGCGTCGAACATCCACCCGTTCTCGCGGGTGGCGGCCGCGCCGAACCAGGCCTTCATGAGCGAGACCGCGTACTTCGGGAACTCGCTCCACCAGCCGGTCGGGGAGCGGTTGTTCTTCACGTACTGCTCGAAGCCGCGGTCGGGCAGCACCGCGTGCGGCATCGGCAGGTACCCGGGCAACAGAATCGTAGAGCGTCGGGATGTCCGTCGAGCCCTGGATCGACGCGTGCCCGCGCAGGGCCATGATCCCGCCGCCCGGGCGGCCCATGTTGCCGAGGAGGAGCTGGAGGATCGCGGCGGTGCGGATGTACTGCACGCCGATGGAGTGCTGCGTCCAGCCGACCGCGTAGCAGAACGCGCCGGTGCGCTCGCGCCCGGAGTTCTTGCAGAGCGTCTCGGCCACCTGGAGGAACTGCGCGCGCGGGACGCCGCACGTGCGCTCGACGAGCTCCGGCGTGTAGCGCGCGAAGTGCTTCCGGAGGAGCTGGAACACGCAGCGCGGGTGCTCGAGCGTCGGATCGGTCTTCCGCGCGCGCATGTGCGCCGCGTCGGCGGGGCCGCCGCCCGCGGTGGGGTGCCCGGTGACCGCCTCCTTGTGGCCGGCCGCGGGCACGACCCCACCCACGCCGTCGTAGCGCCAGCTCTCCCAGCAGTAGTTCTGCTGCTCCCGGTCGTAGCCGCTGAAGAGGCCGTCGAGGTCCTCGGTGTCCCTGAACTCCTCGTCCACGATCGTGGCGGCGTTCGTGTACTCGAGGACGTACTCCTTGAAGAACTGCCCGGTCTCGAGCGCGTGCCGGACGATCGCGCCGAGGAACAGCACGTCGGTGCCGGTTCGGAGCGGCACGTGGAGGTCCGCGACCGCGCTCGTGCGGGAGAAGCGCGGGTCGACGTGGATGATCGTCGCGCCGCGGCTCTTCGCCTCCATGACCCAGCGGAAGCCCACCGGGTGGGCCTCGGCCATGTTGGACCCCTGGATCACGATCCAGTCCGCGTTCTGGAGGTCCTGCTGGAACGTGGTGGCGCCGCCGCGTCCGAACGAGATCCCCAGACCGGGGACCGTGGAGCTGTGTCAGATCCGGGCCTGGTTCTCCACCTGCACGATGCCGAGCGCGGTGTAGAGCTTCTTGAGGAGGTAGTTCTCCTCGTTGTCGAGGGTCGCGCCGCCGAGGTGCGCCATCGACAGGGTGCGCCGCACGCGCTGGCCGTGGTGGCGGCCGGCCGGGTCCTCGACCCGCTCCTCCCAGTGCGCGTCGCGCGCCCGCTTCACGCGCTCGGCGACCATGTCCATGGCCCGCTCGAGCGGGAGCGTCTCCCACGCGGTGCCGCCCGGCCGACGGTACAGGACCTCCTTCGTGCGGTGCGAGCCCGTGACGAGCTGGAACGTCGCGGCGCCCTTCGGGCAGAGGCAGCCCTGCGAGATCGGCGAGTCGGGGTCGCCCTCGATGTCCACGATGCGCTCGTCCTTCACGTAGACGAGCTGCCCGCAGCCGACCGCGCAGTAAGGGCAGATGGACCGCGCGACGCGGTCGGCGGTCTCGGTGCGGGGGCGGAGGTCGCGGGTGCGGTCGCTCGCGGCGGTCGCGCCGAGCCCGGCCGTGTCGCGCGAGGTGAGCTGCCGCGCGACCGGCCACGCGCTCAGGACGGGGAGTCTTGCCATGGTGACCGAACGGTGAGGACCCCCTCGCCCGGGGGCAACGCCGCCGGGTCGGCGGCGGCGGCGTCCGGGAACGGAGAGAACGCGATCGCGTCCACGCCGCGCCGGCCGACGCGGAGCGTGAGGACGCCCTTGGGCTCGTCCGCCTCGGCGCGGGAGGTGCGCTCGGTCGATCCCGCGTAGACGACCGGCGGCTCGCCCGGCAGCACCTGGCAGCGATGGATGTGGCCCGAGAGCACCGCGGCCGCCCACGCCGGCAGGTCGCGCCGGCGGACGACGTCGTCGCCCACCGTGAACGTGAAGTCGCCCGGGCCGCAGGTCGCCCCCTCGACGCAGTGGTGGAGGCAGAGGAGCCGGACGTCCGCCTCCGCCCCGGCGAGCCCCGTCTCGTCGAGGAGCGCCGGGAAGCGCGCCCGCACGGCCTGGGCGTACGGGAAGCCGCCGAACGCCGCCCGCAGGCCGCCCGCCTCGATCGTGAAGGTGCGCGGCCGGTCGAACACGAGCAGGCGCTCGTGGCGGGCGAGGAGCGGGTATGGCACGCGGCCGCGCTCGTGGTTGCCGGGCACGAGGAGCACCGGCACGCCGAGGTTCGCGACCTCGCGGAGCGGCGCGAGCGCGGCCTCGGCGAGCCAGGCGGGCACCTTGCTCCGGTAGAGGAGGTCGCCCCCGTGCAGCACGGCGTCGACCTCTCCCGCCCGCGCCGGCGCGAGCGCGCGCCAGAGGCGCTCGAGGTGGCGGTCGGCGCCGGGCGGCCGCCGTCCCCGCGGGCGCGGCGAGAGGTCGAGGCCGGCGTGGGTGTCCGAGAGGAAGAGGAGCCGCACACCCCTGAACTAGCGTGCAGGGCTGACGCGGGCCCTACTGCAGGATCCCGGCGGCGAGGTCGTAGAAGAACGGGCCGCTCGCGGTGTTGCCGCCGCCGGTCCACTGCCCTGCCTCGATCGCCACCGCACGGAAGTCGCCCATGCTCCCGTTGCCGTAGTCGTCCTGGCTCCCGACGAGCAGCGTCACCTTCGTGCCCGCCGGCAGCGCCGGGATGACGGTCTTCGGGAGCCGGAAGGAGACGCGGCGGGTGTCGGCGGAGCCGAGCGGGTCGACGACGTCGCCGCCCGCCGGCACGTACGTCGCGAGCACGGCCCCCGCCGCGTCGGCGACCTCGAGCCCGGCCCCGACGTAGATCGCGAACTCGTAGCCGGAGCCGGCGGGCAGCGTGTAGCCCGACTTGTGCGCGACCACGGTGCCGACCGAGGCGGCCGTGCCCGTGTCGAACACGATCGCGGCGTAGGTGAGCTGGAAGCCGTCCTGGGGGTTCCAGCCCGGCTGCACCAGGTTCGCGAAGTCGAGCGCCACGTGGAACGCGCTCGAGTCCTCGCGGAGCTCGAAGCCGGTGAGGTCGAGGATCCCGGGCTGGAAGTGGACGTCGGTGGGGTACGTGTAGCTCATGCCCGCCGGCCCGGTGTCGTCGCCCGCGGGGTCGCTCAGCGCCAGCCGGGTGGTCGCGCCCGCCTCCGCGGGCGCCTTGATGACGGCGCGGTCGAGCACCACGAACCCGGGGAGCTGCAGCGCCGGGAGGTTCAGCGGGAGCTCGACGTCGTGCCAGGTGAAGCCCTCCCAGCCCGTGGCCGCCCCGGCGCCGCCGAGCTTCGCCCTCGCGGTCTTGCCCCTCGCGACCGCGACCTCGCGCGAGGCGCCGAGGGCCTCGATCGTCACGGTCGCCCCGGCCGGCAGCGCACCCTCCCCGGTGAGCTCCACCGCGAGCGACCCCGCGCCGGGCGTGAGCGTCGCGACCACCGCGCCGTCCCCCATCCGGAAGCGCGCGGTCGTGACGCCCCACGCGGCGGGGAGGTGCGGCGCGAGGGTGACGCGCGCCGGGCTCGCGTACCTCACGCCGACGAGGTCCTCCCAGACGTTCCGGAGGTACTCCCCGTGCGACCACGCCTGGAACGGCGTCCCCGCGGGCTCGGGCTCCCCGTCGCCGAGCGCGGGCGGCTGGCTGCCCGCGGCGAGGCGCGGCAGCGCGTCGAGGAGCTCCGGGAGCGTGCCGATGGTGGCGCGCTCGAGCGCGAGCCCGCCGAGCGACCGGAGCTGCTCGTAGGCCTTCTCCGCCGCGCCCTCGCCGGCCATCAGCGAGACGAGCGGCCCCGACAGCCAGCACCAGACCACGCCGTTGTGGTACGCGGCGTCCTTCGGGTAGTAGCCGGGCAGCAGGTGGTACGGGTGGAACGCCGGGTCCGCCGGCCAGAGCGACGCGACGCCGTGCGGGTAGCCGAGCCGCTCCGCCGCGCCGCGCGCCATGCTCCGCACGGTCCCGGCCGGCAGGACGTCCTGCATCGCCCGCAGCGCGATGAGCTGGTTCGGCCGGACCTGCGCGTCGGCGCTGCCGTCCGCGCGGAGCCGGTCGAGGAGCGTGAGCCGCGCCGGGTCCGTGTAGGCGGGCAGGAACGCCGCCACGAGCTTCGCGTCGGCGGCGCGCCACGCGGCCGCCTCGGCCGCGGCGCCCACGCGATCGGCGATCGCCGCAGAGGCGACGAGCTGCCGGTGGAAGAGCCCCTGGATCTCGACCGCCCGGGAGCCGCGGGGCGTGTACGGACCGTCCGGCCCGGTGGCGTCCATCCAGGTCTCCTGGTCGCCGTGCAGGAGGAAGCCCTGCGCGTCCACGTGGCGCAGCGCGCCCGCGGTCGCGCGCTCGACCACCGGCCAGATCTCGGCGGCGAAGGCCGCGTCGCCGGTGCGATCGAGCGTGGCGGCGGCCTGCACGACGAACCAGGGCGTGCCGTCGGCGGTGTTGTAGGAGACGCCGGAGAGGCTCACCTGGTTCGGGATGCGGCCATAGGTGGCGGAGGCGTCGTCCACGTCCTGGTGGGCCGCGAACGCCGAGAGGATCTCCTCCGCCTCCTCCCAGCGCCCGGTCGCGAGGTGCGAGCCCGCGAGCGTGATGAACGTGTCGCGCCCCCAGTAGTTGTTGAACCAGGGCAGGCCCGCGAAGATCCCCTTCCCCTGCTGGTCCATGACGAGCGCGTCCATGGAGAGGCGGATCCAGGCCGCGGCGCGGTCGAACGCCGGGTCGCCGGTGCGCACCCAGCCCTCCTCGAGCAGCGCCGCGAGGCGATCGCGTCGGGCGGCCTTCGCGGCCGCGGCGCCGGCGAGCACCGCGTCGGCGGCGGCCTCCGCCTCGGCGAGCGTCTCGCCCACCGCGAGCGCGACCGGGGCCGGAGCGGCGAGCAGGAGGGAGGCCGGCGAGAACAGCTTCGGCTTCAGGCCCCCGCCGTCGACCAGCAGGCCCTCCGTGGAGCCGGTGGAGCCCGCCGCCTTCGCGACGAGCCAGACCGGCCAGTCGTTCGGGCCGTTCTGGGTGAGGTGGTTCGTGCGCGCGATGGCGATGCCGCTCGAGACGAGCCGCACCTCGTAGGAGGAGGCCTTCGTGGAGTCGGCGAGGACCGGCCGGAAGAGGAGCGCCCCGGCGCCGGCGGGCTCGACGAGGAGGGCCCGCTTGCCCTCGACGACCGTGATCGTCTCCGACAGGCCGCCCGCGTACCTGCGCACGGCCCGGTCCGGGAAGACCGTGGCCCCGGCGAAGTGGCTCCAGCCGAGCGCGGTGAACGCCCCGCCCGCGCCGGCCGTGCTCCAGTGCCAGTCGTCCACGAACGTGAAGCCGCGGACGTTGAACCCTTGCCAGCTCACCGCCTGCGGCCCCGCGGCCTCGCCGTACAGGTAGGCGTCGCCCTTGTCGGTGAAGAAGTAGCCGCGGCTCGCCCCCGCCGTCACCTCGACGCCGAGGTCGTCGAGGGAGAGCGGGGTGGCGTGGGTCACGGGCTTGCTCCCTCCGCAGGCGGCGAGGAGGAGGGGCGCGGCGAGGACGGCGAGGCGGCGGACGTGCATGACGGCTCCCGGGCTTCGGCGAACGCCCGGACGCTAGGCCGCAACCGCCCGCCGGTCAACGCGCTCCGGCGCCCACCTCCCCGGCCGCCTCGAGGAGCTTCTCGAGGCGGGCGCGCGACACGGCGCCCACGACCTGCTGCACGACCCGGCCGCCCCTGAACAGGAGCAGCGTCGGCATCGAGCGCACCCCGAACCGCTCGGAGGTCCCCTGGTTCACGTCCACGTCGAGGCGCGCGACGCGGAGCGACCCGGCCCGCTCCCGCGCGAGCGCCTCGAGCACCGGCTCGAGCACCCGGCACGGCGCGCACCACTCCGCCGTGAAGTCCACCAGCACGGGCAGCCCCGCCCGCTCCACCACCTCCGCGAAGGTCGCGTCGGTCACGTCCACCACCGCACCGTCCGTCATCACGCCGTCTCGCATGGCAGCCTCCCGTGAGGCGGTGGTGTAGCGGGGCGGCCGGTGGCCCGGGAGGCCCTCCTCCGGAACGCGCCGTTCCGGAGGAGGCCCGGGTCCGTTCGCCCTTCGACACGCTCAGGACGAACGGACAGGGGACCGGCCCGCGACCGGCTCCCACGGCACCGCCGCGCCGCGCTCGGCGAGGAGCTCGAGCAGCGCCCGCACCCGCGCCGGCGGCTGCCGCGAGGCGAGCACCGCGAGCACCGGCAGCCCCGGAGGCGTCTCGGCCGCGAGCACCTGCACGAGGAGCCCGGCCCGGACGTCGTCGGCCACGAGCGACGCCGGCAGGCGCGCGATGCCGAGCCCGGCCCGGGCCGCGGCCTGCACCGCGCGGAGGCTCGCCACCCGGAGCCGACCAGCCACCGGGACGGTCCGGGCTTCGCGTCCCTCGCCGAAGAACCAGACCTCGTCGCTGCCCGCCGGTGCGAGCAGCACGGCCTCGTGCGCGGTGAGCTCGCCCGGCGCCCGCGGGGTGCCGGCGCGGGCGAGGTACGCCGGGCTCGCGTAGCACCCGGCCCGCAGCGTGCCGAGCCGGCGCGCGACGAGCGACGAGTCCGGCAGGGGGCCGGTGCGGATCGCGAGGTCGTGCGCGCCGCCGAGGAGGTCGACGTGCTGCTCGGCGAAGGCCACCTCGACGGCGAGGCGCGGGTGCCTGAGGAGCAGCGCCGCGAGCACCGGCGCGAGGAGCTCGCCGAGCAGCGCGAGCGTCGCGACGCGGAGCGTGCCCTGGGGCACCCCGCGCGCCTCGCCGGTGCGCTCGTCGAGCCGCCGCGCCTCGGCGACGATCCGGGCGGCCTCCTGGTGGTAGCGGCGCCCGTCCTCGGTGAGCCGGTGGCCCCGCCCCGAGCGCTCGAGGAGCCGCACCCCGAGCCGCGCCTCGAGCGCCGCGAGGCGGCGGCTCACGGTCGACTTGCGCACGCCGAGCGCGGCGCCGGCGGCCGCGAAGCCGCCCCGGGCCACGACCTCCACGAGGAGCGCGAGATCGTCGAGCGATGCGGGAGCCGGCATTGGTCGATCCTGGCGCAGTACCGGCCGTTAGGCCAGCCTGGTTCCAGGGCCTCCTTTCAAACCGTGCGTGCGGGTTTCCCGCACACGGCTTAACGATGGTCTTCGCGCGGCAGCTTGCGCGGGGTAGCGGACGCGGCCCATGCAGCGGTGCAGGCCAAGCTCGAAGAGACGTTCGAAGGGCCAAGCCTCGTACTGATAGCGAGTCCGCTGACCACCGCGCCGATGGAGCCAGCGCGTGATCCGTTCGTGCACGTACCAGTCGACGCGGTTGAACTCCCGATCCGCTGTTCCGGTCCGGAAGTAGTTGGCCCAGCCCCGGATGACGGGGTTCACGGACGCGATGACCTCCTTCACGTCCTTCGCCCCGCTCCTGCGCACGTCCGTCAGCTCGTGGACGCGCTCGCGGACGCGGGTCATCGCCTTCGGTGAGGGCCAGCGGTGCATGTAGTGCCGGTCGGGGCGCCGCTGGATGCTGCGCCGCTTCCGGTTCACGCACCCGAGGAAGGTGAAGCCTTCCTTTCCTCGCCTCAGATCGACGATCCGCGTCTTCTCCGGGTGCAGCGTCAGGCCGAGGCGCGCCATGATGAGCTCGACGCGCCGCCTCGCCTCGTTCACCTTCGACTCCGTCCCACACATCACGACGAAGTCGTCGGCGTACCGCACCAGGACGCCGAGGTGCTTGCACCTCTGCGCCCAGATCCGGTCGAGCTCGTGCAGGTAGACGTTGGCGAGCAGCGGCGAGATCACTCCACCCTGTGGCGTTCCCGCCACGGGGTTTCTCACCGTGCCCTCCTCCATCACCCCGGCCTCCAGCCACTTCCGCAGGAGCTTCAGCACCCTGCGGTCCGAGATCCGCTCCGCCACCATCGCCATCAGCTTCTGCTGGTCGATGCTGTCGAAGTACGCCTTGATGTCGGCGTCGAGCACGAAGTTGTGACCCTGGTTGCCAGCCTCGCGGATGGCCTCCAGCGCCTGCGTCGCGCTCCGCTTCGGCCGGAACCCGTAGCTCGACGACAGGAAGTCGGCCTCGAAGATCGGCTCGAGCACCAACTTCGCAGCCATCTGCGCCACGCGATCCCGCACCGTCGGGATCCCGAGCGGCCGCTGCTTTCCGTCTGCCTTCGGGATGTACCGCCGCCTCACCGGGAGGGGACGGTATTCGCCTGCCAGGAGATCGGCCTGGATCCCTTCGAGGAACGCCTCGACTCCGCTCTCCTCGATGGCCCGGATGGACTCGCCGTCCACCCCTGCCGCGCCTCCGTTGCTGCGCACCCGCTTCCACGCTTCCCGCAGGACGTCACCCCTGCAGATCCGGTCGTACAATGCGTGAAAGCGCCGCGTGCTGCTCCGCTTGGCGGCCACGTAAAGCCGGCGCTGGAGTTCTCGCACTTTGTCGATGGGGGTGTTGGGCCTCACGGCCATGCCCTCGCGCTTACCCCCAGTGCCGACGCGACCAAAGCAGGGCCCCTTCCCTCCGCGCGGTTATCCCGCGCCTCACCGGTACTACGGGCCCCTCGGACTCCCTTCCGGCTCCTCGCGCTTTCGACTCCCGTCTTATGCGCTCGGTCTCTGCCCGACGCGGGCTGCCGGCGAGGGTCTCTCGTGTTCCACACCGATCCTTCGCGACGTGCCGCCGCCCCTACCCCGGGGAGCCCCAGCGTCCGTTCCGGACCAAGGACGCTGTGCATCGCCTTCGCCGTGGCATGACCGGCTCGGCGCTCCCGAACACCTTTCGGCTGAGGATCTGTCGAGGCTGAAGCGTTCACCTTGTTGCGGCCCGCCGCTTCGCTTCCTCCGTACGTGAGGCTTTCGACGCACCGCTCGGCATGCCCGGTCTCCCGGACAAGCTGGTGCCTGCTTCCGGGCTCTCCGGCGATTACCCGGACCGGACTCTCACCGGCTGGATCGGTGCAGCTTCCACGACGCACCATGCGCCCGGAGCCTACCCCTCGTGTCCGACCCCCGGGGCCACGCGCGCTTGCCGCCCCATCGGGGCTCCGCTACGGTCCCCTCGTGGCTGGCCCGCCCAGGGAGACCTTCTTCTCGCGCGTGGGGCCCCAGGGCGTCCTCGAGTACTCGACGGACATGGGGTTCGGCCGGCCCGCGTTCACGCGGATGTGGAAGGGCGTCGGGGCGGCCCGCCTCCACGTCGGGGACTTCACGCTCAGCGAAGGCTTCCTCGTCAACCACCTCGTCACGCTCACCCTCTCCGGCGAGCGGGTCATCGAGGTCAAGTGGGGCGGCAGCGCGTGGGCGCGCGCGGTCTGCCCGCGGGGTACGGTCGCCGTGTGGCCCGCGCGCGTGCCCCACTCCGTGCGCATGCACGGCGCGGGCGAGGTCCTGTACGTCGAGCTCTCGCCCGAGCTCGTGGAGCGGGTGGTCGCCGCGACGCCCGGGCTCGAGCCGCTCCAGCCCTCCCTCTCGGCCCGCGACGAGTTCGCCGAGCACGTCCTGCTCGCCCTCGACGCGGAGGCGCGCGCCGGCACCACGGGCTCGCACCGCGCCGAGCAGCTCGCGAGCGCCCTCGTCGGCCACCTCTGCGAGCGCAGCCGGCGCAGGCCGGCGCACCCGCCGTCCGGCGGGCGCCGCCGGAGCACGCGGCTCCACCGGGTCATCGACCACATCGGCGCGCACCTGACCGACCCGCTCACCCTGCCGGAGCTCGCCCGGATCGCCGGGATGGACGTCTTCCGCTTCGCCCGCGCCTTCAAGCAGCTCACCGGCTCGAGCCCGCACCGGTACGTGCTCGACGCCCGGATCGCGCGGGCGAAGGAGCTCCTCCTCGACCCGGCCCTGTCGATCACCGAGGTGTCGCTCCGGACGGGGTTCTCGACCCCGAGCCACTTCTCGGCGACCTTCCGCCGGCTGGCCCAGGCCTCCCCGCGCGCCTTCCGGCGCCGCGGCTAGCGCGGCTGCCGCGCCTCGGCCCGGGTCGCGACGAGCGCACGATCGAGGGCGTCCCCCTCGCAGAAGATCGCGAGGAGGCCCGCCGACCGGCGCGCGCGCTCGAGCGCGGGCAGCGCCGCGGGGTCCCGGACCTCCACGAGCAGCAGGGCCGCCGCCCGGCGGACGGCGCAGGGCTGCGCGCCGTCCAGCAGCCGGACGGTGTTCGCGCGCACGAACCCGTCCGCGCGGAGCTCGGGCCTCCCGCCGAGCGCGGCGCGGTAGCGGCGCAGGCAGTCCGCGGGTCGGCCCTCGGCGCAGGCGAGATCTCCCCGGAGCTTCTCGACGACCGGGTCGTCATCGGGGCCGGCGGCCTCGAGCAGCTGCCGCGCGCGGGCGAGCTCGCCGCGCGCGACGAGCGCCTCCACCCGGGACCGCAGCCCCATGCCGCCCCCGAGCACGAACGCGCCGATCGCCGCGAAGAGCAGCGCGGCCGCGCCGATCACGCCGAGCGCGCCGGCGGCCCGCAGGCGGGGGGGCCGCGGGAAGGGAGGGAGCGGCGGGAGCGCCGCGCGCACGCGGGCCGCGGCGGCCCTCGCGAGCGCGGTGGCGCGACGTGGCCTCCCGGCCGGCGCGTCGGCGTGCGGCACCGCGGCGTGCGGCGCGGCGGCGTGGGGCGCGGCGGCGTGGGGCGCGGCGGCGTGGGGCGCGGCGGCGTGCGGCGCGGCGGCGTGGGGCGCGCCCGACTCGAGCGCGCGCTCGAGCGCGGCCGCCAGGACCCGCGCGGTCGGGCGCCGGCGCGGGCGCCGAGACAGGGCCGCCGCGAGCGCGGCCTGTCCCGCGCGATCGGGGCCGGGCGGGAGCGCGCCGGCGCGGACCGGCCGGCCGTACAGGATCCGGTGCACGATCGCGAGCGGCTCGCCCGCGCCGAACGGGGGCGAGCCGGCGAGGAGCGCGTGGATGACGGCGGCCGTCGAGAAGACGTCGGCCGGCCTCCCCGGCCGGCTCCCCCGGAGCACCTCGGGCGCGGCGAACGGCAGCGCGGGTGCGCGCTCCGGCGCGAGCGGGGCGCCGGCGGCGGGCGCCGCGGCGAGGACGACCACCCCCTCCGCCCCGAGCTCCGCGGCGCCCGGGTGGAGCGCGCCGTGGACCTCGCCGGCGCGGTGCAGCTCCTCGACCGCCCGGGCCAGCGCGGCCCCGATCGCGAGCGCCTCCGCGGCTGGCCGCGGAGAGGCGACGAGCGCCGCGAGCGTCGTGCACCGGGCCGCGCTCACGGGAACAGCACCGCCAGCGAGGCCGACGCCTCGAACCGGGTGTAGACCGCGGCGACGCGCTCGGCCCGCAGCGCGCCGGAGAGCCGCAGCGGCCCGGCGAGGCGCCACGCCCCGGAGAGCGCGGCATCGCCCCCCAGGCGCACCGCTCCTCCCGGGCCCGCCGTCCACTGGGCCGAGGGCCCCGCGTCGACCGAGAGCCATCCGGCCGTCCCCCCGTCGAGCGCGAGCGTGAGCCGGGGAGACGCGCTCCCGAAGAGCGGGTGGCGAGAAGAGCCCGGGGCCGCGCCCGTCCAGCGCGCCGGCGTCGAGGCGGCGGCCGTGGTGGAGCGCCACCCCGGCGAGCGCCACGCCGAGGCCGAACCGGGGCCCTCCCAGGAGGATGCGCCCCGCCCGCGCGCTCGCGCCCGCGAGGAGCGTCGCCGGCGTACCCTCGGCGTCGATCGCCCCCGCGCGCGCCGCGACCTCGAAGGTCGCGTCACCCCCTCGACGCAGGCGCACCTCCGCGTAGCTCTCCGAGGCGCCGCCGGCGAGCCCGCCTCCCGCGAGCCGCTCGCCCGCGTAGGCCCGGTAGGAGTCGGTCCTCGCCTGGCGCACGGCGCGGAGCGCGAGCTCCCCCGCGTCGAGCGGGCGCGCGAGCCCCACCTCCCCGCCGAGCCGCCCCCCGAGGCGCAGCCCATCCCAGGACAGCCCCAGGCGCAGCCGGACCTCGTCCCCGGGCCGGACGGTGAGGGCACCCGCCGCGATCGCCCCGGCCGCACGGGCGCCCGCGGGCCCGCGCGCCTCGGCCCAGCCCACCTCGCTCTCCGCGCGCGTGAACGGCGTCGGCTCGAGCTCGCCCTGGACGAGCCCCCCCACGCGCTCCAGCGCCGAGGCCCCTGCGCCGAGCTGCGACAGCACCCGGACGCCGCCGCCCAGCGCGGGCTCGCGGCCCTCCCGCAGCGCCTGGGTCAGGGCCGCGAGGTCCGCCCGGTCGGGGCCGAGCCGGCGCGCGGCCGCGGCGTGAACGAGCGCCCGGTCCGGGTCGCCCTCCCAGGCGTAGGCGCGGGCGAGGCCCCCGTGGGCCTCCGCGTCGCGCGGCGCCTCGCGGAGCACCGCCTCGTAGGCGCGGATGGCGTCGGGCGCCGTCTCCTTGCGCGCGCCGAGGACCCGCGCGAGCCCGACCCGGGCCCGCCGGTTGCCGGGGGCCTCCCGGAGCACGCCCTCGTACGCGCGGCGCGCAGCCTCCCGCCCCTCCGGCTCGGCGGCGAGGAGGTCCGCCTGCTCGACCCGCGCG
Organism: Anaeromyxobacteraceae bacterium; assembly: GCA_047602405.1. Classification (GTDB taxonomy): domain Bacteria; phylum Myxococcota; class Myxococcia; order Myxococcales; family Anaeromyxobacteraceae; genus Anaeromyxobacter. The sequence continues at coordinate 765,483 of JASGHJ010000002.1, read as the reverse complement.
TCGATCCACGCCGGCCGCGCGGCGACCGCCCGGCCGTAGTCCACGAGCGCCTCGTCGCGCCGGCCGAGCCTCGCGAGCGCGCGCGCCCGACCGAGGCGGAGCTCCGGATCGTCCGGGTGGGCCGCCACGAGCGCCGCGTAGCGCCGCGCCGCCTCGTCCGCGCGCCGGGGGTCCTCCGCGAGGAGGCGCGCGAGCTCCCGCGAGAGCCGCTCGTCGCCCGGCGCCTCGGCGGTGCGGCGCTCCAGCTCGGCGATCGCCTCGCCGCGGCGCCGCCGATCCCACAGGAGGAGCTTCAGGTACTCCTCGCGCAGCGCCGCGTCCCCCGGGGCCGCCGCGAGGAGCCGCCGGTAGCTCTCGACGGCCTCGTCGCGGGTGGCGGGGTCCCGGGCGAGCAGGCGCGCGAGCTCGCGCCGCCGGGCGGGGTCCTCCCGGGACCTCAGGCCCAGCCGCAGGTAGCGGACGGCGTCGGCCGACCGGTACGCGTAGCGGGACCACTGCAGCACCCGCGCGAGGGCGAACGCGATCTCGGCGTCGTCCGGGAAGCGCTCCAGGTGGCGGCCGTACTGGGCCACGGCCGCGTCGGTCTCGCCGTTGCGCTGCAGGGCGATCCCGAGCGAGCGCGACGCCTCCCGGTTGCCGGGATCGTGCTCGAGCGCCTTCTTGAAGGCCTCGACCGCGGCGGCGTAGTTCGCGATCTCCAGGTTGGCGCGGCCCCGCGCGAGGTACCACCCCTCGGCGAGGCCGGCGCGCGGGCTGGCGGGCGCCCCGCTCACGACGAGTGCGACCACGACGGCCCGGGCGGCGGTGGAGCGGTTCACGCCGCAACGTAGGCACGCGGCCGGGCGGGCGCGAGCGGACCGGGCGGGAAGGCGAGCCCCACCCGCCACAGCCCGGGCAGGAGCCGCCGCGCGTACGCGACGCGGGTGGCGCGCACGCCGGCGCGCTCCACGAGCGGCAGCGCCTCGCCGGGCGCGGGCGCCCCGCCGAGGAAGAGCGCGCCGCGGCCGCCCGCCGAGGCGTCGAGGAGCAGGACCCGGCGCGCGCCGCCGGGGCCGACCCAGCGGGCGAGGCGCGGACGGAGCCGCCTCGCCTCCAGCCTCCGCCGCCCGCGGCCGGACCGGAGCGCCCGCACGAGGCCGGCCACGAAGTGCCACGCCATCCCGAGCGGCGTGCGCGCGCGCGCCCCGTGCGCACCCGCGAGCGCGCCGTCCGCCGAGTACGCGAGCCGCGCGAGGGCGCGCCGCTCCACGGCGCCCGCACCCTCGAAGGCGAGCCCGGCCTCGATCCCGCCGCGCGCCGCCTCCCGCCAGGCGACCCGCGCCGTGATCCGGAGCCCGGGCGCGTCCGCGAAGGCCACCCGGAGGCGCGGCGGGAGCGCGGCCCCCGCGGGCAGGGCGACGCGGGCGCCCGTCGTGGAGAGATCCACGGTCTCGGCCTCCGCCGCGAGGCCGCCGTGCTCCAGCACGACGCGGACGCGGCGCGCGAGCCGCTCGTCGGCGCGCCGCTGCGGGCGCTCCCACGCCACCAGCAGGGCGCCGAGCAGCCCCGCCAGGCCCGCCCCGGCCCACGCGAGGTTGAAGGCATAGGCCTCCACCTCGATCCCGAAGGCCGCGAGCTCGAAGGCGCCCTTCAGGATCCCGCCCAGCGTGACCGCCGCGGCGAGGAGCGTGAGGCGGGAGGACGCGACGTCGAAGCGCCGCCGGTCGGTCACGACGCCCTTCGGCGTCACCTTGAACGCGAGGGTCTTCGGCAGGACGAGGTCGAGGGTGGCCCGGGCGAGCGGGAACGCGACCGCGGCCTCGTAGAGCGACCCCCACAGCGCCCGCGGCCAGCCCGGCACGAGCACGCTCGCGGCGAGCGCGGAGGCCCCGAGGTGCGGGAGCAGGTGGGCGAGCAGGACCGGGAGGTCCGCGAAGATGGGGTGGAGGTGGAAGTACAGGTAGAGGAGCGGCGTCGCGAAGAACACGACCCGCGCCAGCGGGAAGAAGAAGTACCAGAGCGAGGCGAAGTAGCCGATCCGGTGGCGCAGCGGCAGCCCGCGCTCGAGCAGCGGGTTGTCGCGGAAGAAGATTCTGGAGGCAGCCGAGCATCCACCGGCGGCGCTGCACGAGGTACGACGCGAGCCCCTCCGCCGAGAGCCCCACCGCGAGGTCCTCGTCCACGAAGGCCGACCGCCAGCCCTTCGCGTGCAGCTTCTGGCTCGTGTGGATGTCCTCCGTGATCGAGAGGAGCTGGAACCCGCCGACCGACGCGAGCGCGGCCCGGCGGAAGACCGCGCCGCTCCCCACGAAGAACGCGCCCCCCCAGCGGTCCCGCCCGGCCTGGATGGCGTGGTTGAAGAGGTCGGCCTCGTTGGGGACCGCCGCCGGCGCGACCAGCGCCCGCTGGAACACGTCCGGGTTCGAGAAGTGGTGCGGGGTCTGGACGAAGCCCACCCGCCCGTCGCGGAAGTGCGGCGCGGTCCGCTCGAGGAAGGCCGCGACCGGGACGTGGTCGGTGTCGAAGATCGCGACGAGCTCGCCGGAGGTCACCTGCAGCGCCGCGTTCAGGTTGCCCGCCTTCGCGTGGCGCTTCGGGCCTCGCAGGTAGCGCGCGCCGTGCTCCGCGGCGAGCCGGGCGACCTCCTCGCGGTGGGAGTCGTCGCACACCCAGACCGTCTTCGCCGGCCAGCGCAGCGCCGCGCACGCGGTGAGCGTCCGGTCCAGGATCTCGAGCGACTCGGAGTAGATCGGGACGAGCACGTCCACCGTCGGGTGCGGCTCGTCCGGCGCGAGGGGGGGCGGAGCGGGCCGGGCGCGGCGCCGGAGCCCGACCTGGACGGCGAGGAGCACCACGGTGGAGAGCGCGTAGAGCTCCGCGCCGAGCAGCGCGAGGCTGATGAGCGGGCCGAGCGGCTCGACGAAGTTCAGGGTCTCCGCGGCGCGCCAGGCGAGGTACCGGATCGAGAGGCCGAGCGCGACGGCGAGGAACGCCCCGCGGGCGAGGGCGAACCGCCGGGCGAAGGGGAGGAGGGCGAGCGCGACGGCGCAGGCCGCCCAGGGGAGGCCCTCGAGGAGCGGGGTCCAGTCCGCGAGGGTCAGGAACCCCAGGCGCTCGTCGAAGCGGCGCGTGACCCCGAGCTCCAGCGCCCGGCCGAACCAGAGCCAGTTGTGCAGGTAGTACGGGGTGTCCCCTCCCGCGACCGCGGCGGTGAACAGCCCGTCGAGCCGGGCCTCGCGGAGGCGGGCCGCGAACGCCGGGTCCTCCACCGCGGCCAGCGCCTGCACGGAGGCGAGGTGCGGCAGCCCGTCCAGCGCGGAGCGGGGCAGCCCGTTCGGCGAGTACCGATCCCGCAGCCGCCCCTCGTCCCGGAAGGCCTCGCGCGGGAACGCGAGCATCCGCGCCCGCAGGTCCGCCTCGCCCCGGCGACCGAACCACCGCGCGTCGAGCGCGACCCTCCAGAAGATCGGCACGGCGTCGTAGGAGAAGGCCTGCAGGGGCTCGCCCGAGCCGGGGCGCGCGGTGAGGAGCGCGCCCGTGCGGGGGTCCACCCAGATCCGCTCGGGCGGGAGCACGTAGCCCTTCTCGAGGTACAGGAACCGGAGCACGTCGTACGACCCGCGGACGAGCTCGCGCCACGGACGACGGGGATCCACCTCCGCGAAGACCTCGTACGCGTAGGGCGCGAGGTAGGCGACGTGCACCGTCGGATAGCGCTCCGCCGGGGCCCAGTCGCCGCCGGTGGGCAGACGCCGGCCGCCCGCCGACACCACCGTGCGGGCCCAGAGAATCCGCGAGGATGCGACGCGCCTCCTCGAGGTAGCGCGCCTCCCCGAACCGGCGGGAGGCGAGCACGAGCGCGAGGGCGGCGTCCTGGTCGGCGTCGGTGGCGGCGTGCCGGTCGAGCACGGCCCCCTTCCAGCGCCAGGCCAGGAGGTGGTCGTCGCGCACCTGCAGGTGCTCCCGCGTCCAGCGCCAGACCTCGTCGAAGGTGGGGCGGTCCCCCGACCACACCGCGCGGAGCATGGCGTACGCCTGCCCCTCGGACGTCGTGATGCCGCCCTCGTCGTGGGCCACCACCCGGCCCTCCTCGAGGTGCGTGTACCGGTAGCAGCTCCACAGGGCCGAGAGCTCGTCGAGGTCCCGCGCCCGCCGGTCGGCGTGTGCGTTCTCCGCGCCATGGCCGCAGGCGGAGAGGGCGGCGAGGAGCGGAGGGAGGAGCGCGAGGCGGCGGGGCATGCGGAGGCACCCTGGCCAACCCGGCACGCGAGGGCCACTCCCCGGACCGGCGCCCGGCGCGGTAGCATGCCCGCCCCGTGGTCCCCGGAGCCCTCATGCCCACCCTGCCCCTGGTCCTCGCCCTCGCCGTGACCGCCACCGACCCCGCCCCCACGACCCCCGCGAGCGCCACCCCGGCCCCCGCCCAGGCCCCGGACGACCCGTACCTCTGGCTCGAGGACGTGCTCGGCGACCGCGCGCTCGGGTGGGTGAAGGCGCGGAACGCCGACAGCGCGAAGGTCCTCGAGCAGGGCGACTTCGCGGCCAGCGAGGCGCGCATCCTCTCGATCCTCGACTCGAAGGAGCGCATCCCCGCCGTCGAGCAGCTCGGAGACCGGCTCTACAACTTCTGGCGCGACGCGAGGAACCCCCGCGGCCTCTGGCGGCGCACCACCCTCGCCGAGTACCGGAAGGCGGCCCCGGCGTGGGAGACGGTGCTCGACCTCGACGCGCTCGCCGACGCGGAGAAGGAGAGCTGGGTCTGGCACGGGGCCACCTGCCAGCGGCCCGGGTTCCGGCGCTGCCTCCTCTCGCTCTCGCGCGGCGGCGGCGACGCCAGCGTGGTGCGCGAGTTCGACCTCGTGGCGAAGGCCTTCGTGAAGGACGGGTTCGCCCTGCCGGAGGCGAAGAGCGACGTCGCCTGGGCCGGGCCGGACGAGCTCCTCGTGGGCACCGACTTCGGGCCGGGGACGCTCACCAGCTCCGGCTACCCACGGGTCGTGAAGCGCTGGCGGCGCGGCACGCCGCTCGCCTCCGCCACGACGCTCTTCGAGGGCCAGCCCGGCGACGTCTCGGTGAGCGGCTTCCACGATCCCACGAAGGGCTTCGAGCGCGACCTCGTGCAGCGCGGGCTCACCTTCTTCACGAACGAGCTGTACCTCGTACGCGGCGAGAAGCTCGTGAAGATCGAGAAGCCCGACTCCGCGAACGCGAACGTGTGGCGGGAGCGCCTCCTCCTCACCCTGCGGGACGACTGGGCCACCGGGGGCCGGACCTACCCGGCGGGCGCGCTCGTCGCCGTCGACCTCGAGAAGTTCCTCGCCGGCGACCGCAAGCTCGACGTCCTGTTCGAGCCCTCGGAGCGGCGCTCGCTCGACGGCTACGCGACCACCCGTCACCACGTGCTCGTCACCGAGCTCGACAACGTGCGCAACCGGGTCACGGTGCTCACGCCCGGGAAGGGCGCCTGGAGGCGCGCGCCCCTCCCCGGCCTCCCCGGCCTCGCGGCCATCGGCGTGAAGGCGGTGGACGAGGAGACGAGCGACGACTACTGGCTCACGGTCACCGACTTCCTCACCCCGACCGCCCTCTCGCGCGGCACCGCGGGCCGGGGGCCCGCCGGCCGGCTGAAGCAGCTCCCCGCCTTCTTCGACACCGCCGGGCTCGAGGTCACGCAGCACGAGGTGGTCTCGAGGGACGGCACCCGGGTGCCGTACTTCCAGGTCTCGCGGAAGGGGCTCGCCCTCGACGGCAAGAACCCCACCCTGCTCTACGGCTACGGCGGCTTCGAGATCCCCGAGCAGCCGTCCTACCGGCCCGGCGTCGGCGCGAGCTGGCTCGAGCGCGGCGGCGTGTACGTCGTCGCCAACATCCGGGGCGGCGGCGAGTTCGGGCCGCGCTGGCACCAGGCCGCGCTGAAGGCCAACCGCCCCCGCTCCTACGAGGACTTCTTCGCGGTGGCCGAGGACCTCGCGCGCCGCGGCGTGACCTCACCCGCGCACCTCGGCATCCAGGGCGGCTCGAACGGCGGGCTCCTCGTCGGCAACGCGCTGACGATGCGCCCCGAGCTCTTCGGCGCGGTGGTCTGCCAGGTCCCGCTCCTCGACATGAAGCGCTACTCGCACCTCCTCGCCGGCGCGAGCTGGATGGGCGAGTACGGCGACCCGGACGTGCCGGAGGAGTGGACCTTCATCCGGACGTTCTCGCCGTATCACAACCTCCGGCCCGGGGTGCGGTACCCGCCGGTCGCTCTTCATGACGAGCACGCGCGACGACCGCGTCCACCCCGGACACGCCCGCAAGATGGCGGCGCGGATGCTCGAGGCCGGGCACGACGTCCTCTACTGGGAGAACGTCGAGGGCGGCCACGGCGGGGCGGCGAACAACAGGCAGGCGGCGCACATGGGAGCGCTCGCCTACGCGTTCCTCTGGTCGAAGCTGCGCTGAGCCGCTCACGATCGGTGCACGATCGGAGGGCACGGATCGGGACGCCCCGGACGACCGGGACACGCGGCGGGACGAGCGGGTAGATTTTGGGCCGTGCCCCTCTCGTCAGGGCCCCTCCTCGCGCTCGACCGTGCGCCGCCCGCGATCCGCGCGGTGGGACGATCGGCGCTCACGACGCTCCTGGTGGCGCTCGGGCTGGCGGCGGTCGGATGGCTGGAGCCCTGGCTCGGGCGGCCCTACTACTTCGTCGCGTTCGTGGCGATCTCGGGCGCGGCCGTCGCCGCCGGGACCCGCTACGGCGCGCTCGGGGCGGTGCTGTTCGGGTCGGGGTACGCGTACGACTACCTGGCGCCGCGGGGCTCCTTCGCCATCGCGAACCCGCACGAGCTCGCCGGGCTCGTGGGGTTCACCGCCACCGGCGTGCTCGTCGCGTGGATCGGGGGCTCGCTCCGCCGCGCCTACGCCCGGCTGCGCGCGCAGGCCATCCAGCTCGAGCGCACCGAGGAGCAGCGCGAGGACCTCGTGCGCTCGCTCGCGCACGACCTGCGCTCTCCGCTCTCGGTGATCGCGATGAGCGCCCGGGTGCTGGAGCAGACCCCCGGCGTCGCCCCCGACGTCGTGCGGCGGGCGACCACGATCGGCGCGAGCGTGCGGTCGGCGGCGGCGATGCTCGAGGACCTCGTGGAGGTCGCGCGCCTCGAGTCCGGCCACGTGGCGCTCGCACGCGAGCCGGTCGATCTCGGGCGCCTCGCCGCCGACCTCCGCGAGCGCCTCCCGGGCACGTCGGATCCGGAGCGGGTCCGGCTCGAGCTCGCGCCGGGGCTCCCGGTCCTGCAGGCCGACCCCCTCCGGCTCGAGCGGGTGCTCGTGAACCTGCTCTCGAACGCGCTCAAGTACGCGCCGCCCGCGACCCCGGTCACGGTGCGCGCCGCGCGGGCGCCCTCGGGCGTGGTGCTCACCGTCGCGGACGAAGGGCCGGGGATCGCCCCCGACGAGCTCCCGAACGTCTTCCGGAAGTACTTCCGCGCCCGCGGGGCGAGCGAGAAGGAGGGGCTCGGCCTCGGGCTCTACATCTCGCGCCTGCTGGTCGAGGCACACGGCGGGAGGATCTGGGCGACCTCCACCGTCGGGCACGGCACCACGGTCCACGTCGCCCTGCCCGTCGCCAGGGGGTCGCGCGAGGAGGCCTCGGCCGAGGCGACGCCCTAAGCCGCGGCGTTGCTCGGCCAGGAGCCGGGGCGGAGCTCCCCGGCGAAGAGGACCGCGCGCCGGGCGGCCGCCGCGGCGCGGTAGAGCCCGCGCAGCCGCTGGAACCAGCCCCAGGCGTAGAGGAGGTCGAGCTCCTCCGACTCGCCGTCGGGCTCGCCCGTCAGCGACGCCTCGAAGCAGTCACGGAAGGTGTCGAGGTCCAGGCCCTCGAGCACCCGCGCGACCTCGACGACCTGATCGGCCGGGATGAGGGAGGCGATGACGTCGCGGGCGCGCACGACGGGGATGCCGCCGAGGAGCGCGGCGGAGGCGCCGGACTTGCCGCCCGCGCCGAGGCAACGATCGATCGTGAGCCAGGCCTTGTCGAGCTCGGCGGTGAGCGCGCCGCCTCGCCAGCCGGCGAGCAGCGCGCCGAGATCGCCGCTCGTCATGCACCCGAGGGCGAGGCGAACCTCGGCGGGATCCAGCGCGAACAGGTAGCCACGTCCGGTCATGGGCTCGCTCTCCTGAAACCTACACACCCGCGAGGCCCGTCATGAGACAGAGTTTCTTGTCGGACCCACCCGGGATGCCCGGCCCCGCCCCGGCTGGACCGGGCCTTGCTTTGGCCCCGTGCGTCATGAACCCCTCGCTCTGGCTCGGCTTCCTCGTCCTCGAGGTCACGCTCTCGCTCACGCCCGGCCCGGCGGTGCTCACGGTCGCGAGCCAGGGCGTGCGGCACGGGTGGCGACGGGCCGGCTACGGCGCGCTCGGCATCGGCGTCGCGAACCTCGTCTACTTCGGGCTCTCGGCGGCCGGGCTCGGCGCGTTCCTCGCGGCCTCGCCGCGGCTCCTCCTCGCGCTCCGCGCCTGCGGCCTGCTGTACCTCGCCTGGACCGCGGTGAAGCTCCTCGGCGCCTCCGCGGGGACGTTCGCCCTCTCCCCCTCCACGGGCTCCTCCACGGTACCGCGCAGCGAGGATCGCCGCGCGCGGGCGCTCTTCGCCCAGGCGGTGGCGACCCAGCTCTCGAACCCGAAGGCGATCCTCTTCTTCGCGGCGTTCCTCGCGCCGTTCCTCGATCCCGCCGCGCCGTGGCCCGTGGCGGGGCAGATCGGGGTCTACGCGCTCACGACCTTCGTCACCGAGACTCCAATCCTGGTCGGCTACGCGCTCGCGGCGGAGCGCGGGAGCCGGTGGTTGCCGGAGGGGGCGCGCGGCCAGTGGCAGGACCGCATCGCCGGGGCGTGCCTCCTCTGCGCGGTGGCCTGGCTCGGCCTGCGGGGCTGATGCGCGGGGCGCCCGGTTCCCTCGCACCTGCTGCCCGGAAACCGTGCGGGGGCCCGCGCGCGCGCCCGGATCCGCGCCCGCGCGCCACCCCGGATCACGCCCGCGCGCCACCCGGAGACCGGCACGCCGACTGCACTCGAGGTCACCGTGCGCAAGGTCCAGGTCGTCATCCAGCCCGGGAAGCTCGACGCCCTGAAGGACGCGCTCCGGCACCACCCGTGGATCTCCGGCGTCACCGTGTCCGAGGTGAAGGGCTGCGGCCGGCAGAAGGGTCACACCGAGATTGTACCGGGGCGCGGAGTACGAGATCGAGCTGTTGCCCAAGATCGAGCTCGAGGTGGTGGTGCCCGACCCGCTCGTGCCGCGCATCGTGCACGAGGTCGAGCGCGCGCTCCGCACCGGCCGCATCGGCGACGGGAAGATCTTCGTCACCCCCGTCGACGAGGCCGTCCGGGTGCGCACCGGCGAGCGCGGGGAGGACGCGCTGTAGGGCGGGGCGCGGAGGTTCGGCGGAGGCCTTACCGCGCCAGCTTCGCCTCGAGCCCCGCCTTCACCCGCGGCCACTCGTCGTCGAGCACCGAGAAGTAGACGGTGTCGCGCCAGGTGCCGTCGTGCATGCGCGTGTGCCGGCGGAGCGCGCCCTCGCGCGTCGCGCCGAGCCGCAGGATGGCCTCCTGCGACTGGACGTTGCGGTGGCTCGTCTTGAGCTCCACCCGCAGGCACGCCCAGGCCTCGAAGGCGTGGCGGAGCATGAGGTACTTCGCCTCGGTGTTGACGGCGGTGCGCTGCCACGGGCGCCCCACGAACGTCCAGCCGATCTCGACGCGGCGGTCCTTCGGGCTCGCGTTCATGAAGCGCGTGCTCCCGACCGGCCGGCCTTCCTGTGCGAGCACGGTCGCGAAGGCGAGCGCGGTGCCGGCCCGCCGCGCCTGCTCCGCCTCGACGAGCCAGAGGCCGAGCTCGTCGCGGGTGCCGATCGCGCTCGGCGTGAACCGGTAGAGCTCGGGATCGCGCGCGACCTCCCAGAGCGCGTCGAGGTGGTGCGGTCCGAGCGGCTCGAGCCGCACGTGGCGGCCGGCCAGGGTCACGGGGGCGAGGTCCATCACCGCGTTGTAGCGCCCCGCTCGTGCTCGAGCAGCCACCGCTTGCGCTCCACCCCCCAGGCGAACCCGGTGAGGCTCCCGTCGGCCCCCACCGCGCGGTGGCAGGGCACGAGGACCGCGAGCCGGTTCCGCCCGCACGCGGCGCCCACCGCCCGCGCCGCGCCGGGGCGGCCGAGCGCCGCCGCGATGGCGCCGTAGGTGCGCGTCTCGCCCGGCGGGATGGCGGCGAGCGCCGCCCAGACCTCCCGCTGGAAGGGCGTGCCCGGCTGGGCGAGCGGCAGGTCGAACCCGGCGCGCTCGCCGGCCACCCACGCCCGGAGCTGCGCGGCGGCCTCGCGCAGCACCGCCGCGTCCCGTGCCCCGCCGGCGTCCGCGAGCGGGCCGTCGCCGCCGGTCTCGAAGCGCACCCGCGTGATCCGGCCCTCCTCCGCGGTGAGCCGCACCGCGCCCGCCGGGGTCGGCACCCTCGCCTCGCTCGCCTTCGCCATCGCGCCGGTCTCCGCCATCACGCACCTCCTCCGTCCCGCTTCCGATCCGCGAGCGACGCCCACAGGTGCGCCGTCGCGTACGCCCGCCAGGGCCGCCATCGCTCCGCCCTGGCCTCGGCCTCGCGCGCGCTCCGCACGCCGAGCGCCTGCCACACCCCGAGGTCCCCCGCGGGGAACGCGTCCGGCGCCCCGAGCGCGCGCATCGCGATCACCTCCGCGGTCCACGGCCCCACGCCGGGGAGCGCGAGCAGCGCGGCGCGCGTCGCCTCGAGGTCCCCGCCCCGGTCGAGCGCGAGGCGCCCCGCCGCGACCTCCCCCGCGAGCGCGAGCAGCGTCCTCGCGCGGGCGCCCGGCATGCCGAGCCGGGCGATCCGGTCCTCGCCCGCGGCCGCGAGGGCGGCGGGCGCGGCCGGCAGGCGGTCGAGCCCGGGGAACGGCGTCTCGATGGGCTCCCCGAGCGCGCGCGCCAGCCGGCCGGCGATCGTGGTCGCCGCGGCCACGCTCACCTGCTGCCCCACGACCACCCGCACCGCGGCGTCGAAGCCGTCGAGCGCCCCGGCGACCCGGAGGCCCGGCCGCCGCCGCACCGACCGCGCGAGCAGCGGATCGGCGCGGAGGTGGGCCGCGACGACGTCCGGCCGCGCGTCGAGGTCGAAGAGCGCGCGCAGCCGCGCGACGAGCGGCATGAGCACCGGCGCGAGCCCCACCGAGACCTCCGCGCGGAGCGCCGGGCGGCCCGGGTCCGGCCGCACCGCGACCCAGCCCGCGTGCCGCCCGATCCGGAACGTGCGCCGCCAGGCCCCGCCCTCCACCTGCTCGACGCCCGCCGTGCACCGCGCCGCGAGGAAGCCGGCGAGCTCGTCCCAGGCGAGCGGCGGACGGTGGTCGAGGCGGAGCACGAGCGTCGCGGGTGCCGCGGCGTCGCCGTGCTCGCGCCGGAGCGCCGACGGCGGCCGGCCGAAGCGGTCCCGGAACGTCGCGTTGAAGCGGCGGAGCGAGCCGAAGCCCGCGGCGAACGCCACCTCGGCGAGCGGCAGGCGGGTGTCCTGCAGCAGCGCCTTCGCGAGCGCGAGGCGGCGCGACTGCGCGAGCTCGACCGGCCCCACGCCGAGCTCGGCGAGCATCGCCCGGCGCAGGTGGCGGCCGGTCACGCCCAGCCCGGCCGCGAGGTCGTCGACCGAGGCCTCGTTCAGCGCGCCCGCGTCGATGCGGGCCACCGCGGAGGCGACGAGCCGCGGCAGGGCGTCCACGGAGGCGCCGCCCGGCGCGAGCTCGGGGCGGCAGCGGAAGCAGGCCCGGTAGCCCTCCCGCTCCGCCTCCGCCGCGCGCCGGAAGAACTGCACCCGGTCCCGGCGCGGGGTGCGCGCCGGGCAGACCGGGCGGCAGTAGATGCCGGTCGTCCGGACCGCCACGAAGAAGCGGCCGTCGAACCGCGCGTCGCGGGCGGCGAGGGCCTCGAAGCAGGCGTCGGGATTGAGCGTCACGGGCCGGTTGTAGCCGGCCCGCGGCGCGTCGTCTGGCCGTTTTCGGACCCCGGCGCAACTTCACCCTGCGGCCGGGTCCGCGCCGCGGGCGCCGGCTACTTCCGCCCGTAGGTGGCGGTGATCGACCCGCTCGCGAGCGCGTTCCCGTGCGTCATGAAGCCGATCATCGCCGGGGAGGCGTCGGCCGGGACCTCGAGCCTGTCCACCTTGAGCGCGTACACCGTGAAGACGTAGCGGTGCGGCTTGCCCGGCGGCGGGCACGCGCCGCCGAAGCCCGGCGCGCCGAAGTCGGTGCGGCCCTGCTTCGCGCCCTCGGGGAGCGCGGCCTTGCCTGAGCCCGCGCCCTTCGCGAGCGAGGTCGTGCCCGCGGGGATGTCGTAGACGACCCAGTGCCACCACCCGGAGCCGGTCGGCGCGTCGGGGTCGTAGGCGGTGACGACGAAGCTCTTCGCGTCCTGCGGCGCGCCCGTCCAGGAGAGCTCGGGCGAGACGTTGCCGCCCGAGCAGCCGAAGCCGTTGAAGACCTGCTCGTCGGCGAGCTTGCCGCTCGCGAGCTCGGGGCTCTTCACGGTGAGCTTCTGCTGCTTCTGGGCGCCGGGGTGCTTCTGGGCGCCGGGGTGCTTGTCGCCCGCGAGCGCGGGGGTGGTGAGGGCGATCGCCGCGAGGGCGGCGAGGAGGTGCGTGCGCATGGCGTGTCTCCGGGTGAACGGTGGAGAGCACTCTCTAGCGCGGGCCGCCCGGCGCGCCGACCTCCCGGGCGGGTCGTCCCCCGGCGCGGGCGCCGGGGGTGGACGTCAGGCGAGGTTGTGGAACACGTTCTGGACGTCCTCGTCCTGCTCGAGGTCGTCCACGAGCTTGAGGACCTCCTTCGCCTTCTCCTCGTCGAGCTCGAGGAGGTTCTGCGCGACGTACTCGGAGCTCGACGAGACGACGTTGAGCTTGCGCTCCTCGAGCGCGGCCTGCAGCTGGCCGAAGCTCTGGAACGCGCAGCGCACGACGAGCTGCTTCTCGCCCTTCTCGCCGGTCCCCTCGCCCATCTCCTCGAGGCCGTGGTCGATGAGGTCGAGCTCGAGCGCCTCCGGGTCGATGCCCTCCGGCGCGAGCCGGAACACGCCCATCTTCTGGAACTGGAAGGCGACCGAGCCGGTGTTGCCCATCGAGCCGCCGTTGTTCTTGAAGTGCATCCGCACGTTCGCGACCGTGCGGACCACGTTGTCGGTGGCGGTCTCGACCATGACCGCGATGCCGTGGGGCGCGTAGCCCTCGTACATCACGATCTCGTAGTTCGCCTGGTCCTGGCCGGCCGCGCGCTTGATGGCGCCGTCGACCTTGTCCTTCGGCATGTTCACGCCGCGCGCGTTCTGGATCGCGCGGCGGAGCGCCGGGTTCGTGTGCGGGTCGGGGCCGCCCGCCTTCACCGCGATGGTGATTTCCTTGGCGACGCGCGTGAACGCCTTCGCCATCTTGTTCCAGCGGGCGAACATCGTCGCCTTGCGCGTCTCGAAGATGCGTCCCATGCGATCTCCAGCGGTGCCGTGCGGTGGTGAAGGCCCCGGCAGGGCTCCGCCCGGGGCAGAGCGGTTTACCGCACTGCGCCGGGCCGCGCCAGCGGGACCTGCCTACCGCGCCGTCAGCTGCGGGTCGACCTTCGCCGGGTCCCCGAGGACCACGGCCTGCAGGTTGCGCCCGTACTGGCCGGCGTAGCCCTGGACGTCGGCCGCCGACACCTTCGCGGCCGCCTCGAGCAGCCGCCCGAAGTACCGCCAGTCGCCCGCCTGGACGAGCCCGCGCGCGAGGCTCGCCGCCTGGGCGTCGGTGGTCTCCTGCGCCATGAGGAAGCCCGTCCGGTAGGTCGACTTCGCGCCCTCGAGCTCGGCGGCGGGCACGGGCTGCGTCGCGAGGCGCTCGAGCTCGCCCACCATCACCGGCAGCGCGGCGGCGGGATCGACGGCCGTGACGTAGAACCCGCCGAACGCGGCGCCCGCCGCGACGTCGTAGCGCGCGCCCGGGGCGTAGGAGAGGTTCCGCTTCGTGCGGACCTCCTCGAACAGCCGCTGGTTGAGCACGAAGGACGCGATCCGGGCCGCCGGGTAGTCGGGCGCGCCGGGCCCGGGCGCGGCGAACATGACCTCGATGTAGTTCGTGGGGAGCTTGCGGAGCTCGGCCGAGAGCGAGGGCGCGGAGAAGGACGGGCGCGGGAACGGCGCCGGCGCGAAGCTCCCGCGCGGGAGCCCGCCGTACGCCTGGCGGGCGAGCGCGATCACCCGCTCCGGCGCCACCGGCCCGACCACCACGAGCACGAGCCGCGCGCCCTCCCGCAGCTTCGCGAGCTGGGCGAGGAGGGCGTCTCGCCCGAGCTTCGCCACGGTCTCCGGAGTGCCCTGCGGGCGATTTGCGTACGGCGTTCCCGCGAGCAGCACACGTTCGGTGAGGAGCCCCAGCGCGCCGTCCGGGTTCTCCCGCTCCTGCTGCAGCGCGAGGAGCGCCTGCTCGCGCGCGAGCTTCACCTCCGCCTCGGGCAGGGCCGGCGCGAGGAACGCGTCGGCCACGAGGCCGAAGACCGCCTCGAACGCGGCGGCGGGCGCCTTCGCCACGAGCGCCGAGTCGTCGCGGCCGGTGGACCCCTGGAGCGTCGCGCCCAGGGAGGCGAGCCGCCGCCCGAGCGCCTCCTTGTCGAGCTTGCCCGCGCCGCCGGTGGCGGCGACGCGGAACGCGAGGGCCTCGACCCCGGCGTCGGCGGCGGTCCAGTTGCGCGCGCCGCCGAGCACGTGCAGCTGCACCGCCACGAGCTCCGCGGTGGGGCGTCGCTTCACGAGGACGGTCATCCCGCCGACGTGCGCCTCGGTCACGTCGCCCTCGGTCACGGGGGCGGGGTCGGGCGCAGCCGCGGGCTTCGCGGGTGCTGCTGCGGTCTGGGCCAGGAGGCAGGCGAGGACGATCGGGCTCACGGCTTCACCCCCTTCGCGGCCTTCCGGGCCTTCTCCGGCGGCGGCGCCTTCCACGGCTTCGCGCCCACGAGCGCCTCCAGGCTCTCCTGATCGAGCCCGGCCGCCTTCGAGGCCTCGGGCGAGAGCAGGACCCCGAGCACGAAGGGCTTGCCCGTCAGCCAGCGATCGAGAAACCGCGGGATGTCGGCGGGCGCCACCTTCCGGAGGTGGTCCACGTAGGTCGCGTAGTAGTCGAGGCTCGCCGACGCCCACCAGAAGGAGAGCGTGTGGGCGAGCTCGCTCGGCGCCTCGCGGTTCTGGAGCTGGTCCACCTCGGCCCGGAAGGCGGCGTTCGCGAGCTCCTCGGCCGAGAAGTACCCGGGCTCGCGGAGCTTCGCGAGCTCGGCCCGGCCGGCGGCGATGCAGGCCTTCGCCTTGTCCGGCGCGGCCGCGAGCCCGAGGGTGATCGGGCCGACGTTGCGCTGGGTGTACCAGGAGAGCCCCGCCGAGAGGCACGGCCCGGCGTCGACGAGCGTCCGCTGGAACCGCGACGAGGGCTCGGCGCTCGCGTAGCCGACGAGATCCGCCACGTAGGTGTCGGCGTACTCCGCGGGCACCGTGGACGGCCCGTGCCAGACGAGCTGGGCCGAGACCGACCCGACCGGCTGCTCCACGCGGACGACCGAGGTGTGCGGGAGCGGCGGGTGCGTGACGAGCGGGTACTTCACGAACGGATCCGCGCCGCGCTTCCACCCCACGAAGAGCTTCGCCGCGAGCGCGAACACGCGCTCCGGTTTCACGTCGCCGGTGACGAAGAGCGCGCCGTTGTTCGGCACGTAGTAGCGCTGCTGGATCGTCCTCATCTGCTGCACCGACGCGGCGAGCACCGTGGCCCGCGAGCCGATCGGGACCTTGCGCGACGGGTACCGCCAGAACACGCGCGCCTGGGTGTCGATGAAGAAGTGGAAGTACGGGCTCGCCTCGTTGCGATCGAGCTCGCCCGTCACCACCACCCGCTCGCGCTCGAGCTCCTTCGGGGAGAAGAGCGGCGTGACGATGGCGTCGCGCAGGAACGCCATCGTGTCGTCGAGGTGGTCGGTGGTGGTGGAGAAGAAGTAGTTCACCCGCTCGGTGTTGGTCGTGCCGTTCCAGGCGATGCCGAGCTCCCGCGCGCGGGCCAGCCAGGCCTCCTGGTCGGGGATGACCTGGTTCGCCTTGAAGAACATGTGCTCGTAGAGGTGCGAGAGCCCGTTGTAGTCGGGCGGCTCGGTCATCGAGCCGTTCCGGAACGCGATCTCGACGGTGACGAGCGGCTGCGCGTGGTCCTCGACCACCACGACCGTGAGGCCGTCGGGGAGGACCTGCTGCTGCACGGCGGGTGCCCCGCGCGCGGCGGGCGCCGCGGCGACGAGGACCGCGGCGACGAGCGCGCGGACGAGGGACGATGGGTGAAGGTTCATGCCGGGCCTCCTCGGGGGTGCCGCCGGGGTGACCCGGGAGCGAGGAGGCCCAGCCTGTTCATGGAACCCCGCGGGCGTCGATGGCCCGTTCGGGATCCGCCGCGCGGCTCAGTCCCAGTAGGCGCCGAGGCGGCCCTCGACGAGCTTCACGCGGGTCTTCACCTTCTTGCCGGTCGCGTCGACGAGGTCCATGTCCTGCGGGAGGTAGCCCGCCTCGAGGAAGACGCCGATGCCGAACAGGCCGAACGAGAGGCCGAGCGCGCCGCCGTAGGCGATGCGGGTCGGGCCCTCGACGAGCCCGTTCACCGCGAAGATGCCGCGGACGTAGAGCGGGGAAGAGCGGCGGGGAGACGACGACCATCGGGCGGAGCGCGAGGTCGAACTTCGAGTCCTTCACGTCGGAGAGGTTGCCGACGAGGCCGAGCTCGAGCTTCAGCATCCCGGCGAAGCTGAAGCCGGACGCCAGCATCACGTTCGTCGGGATCCGCTCCTTGGGGCTCGGGTCGATCCGGGCGCCGGAGCCGGCCGACAGCTCGTAGACCACGCCGGCGTGCACGGCGGACGGGGCGGCGAGGAGGACGGCGGCGGCGAGCGCGGTGGCGAGCTTCTTCATGGTGTTCCTCCGGTCGGCCAGGGGAGCGGCCGGTTCCGCGAGTGTAGCGCCCGCCGCCCGCGCGGAGAACTCCGGGCGCCGGCCGGTCGCCGCCCACCGGCGACGTCCTGCGCGGATGTGCGACGCGCCCCGACCTGCAGCTTGCGCCCGGTGGGCGCGCGGGCCAGAGAAGAGGCATGCGCCTGCAAGGTCGGGTGGTGGTCGTCACCGGAGCGTCGAGCGGGATCGGCGAGGCGACCGCGCTCGCCGCGGCGCGGCGCGGCGCGCGGGCGGTCGTGCTCATCGCCCGGAGCGCGGGGCTCCTCGAGGACGTCGCACGCCGCGTGCGGACCGCGGGCGCCGCGGCCCACCCGGTGGTCGCCGACCTCGGCGACGAGGAGGCCGCGGCCCGGGCCGCCCGGGAGGCCGAGGCCGCCGCGGGCCCGCCGGACGTGCTCGTCAACAACGCCGGGGCCGGCCGCTGGTGGTTCCTCGAGGAGACGCCGCCGGGCGGCGCGCGGGAGGCGCTCGGCGCGCCGTACCTCGCGGCCTTCCACGTCACCCGCGCGCTGCTCCCCGGCATGCTCGCGCGCCGCGCCGGGACGATCGTCAACGTCACCTCGCCGGCCGCGTTCGCGCCGTGGCCGGGCGCGGCGGCGTACGCGGCCGCGCGCTGGGCGGTGCGCGGGCTCGACGAGGCGCTCGGCGCCGAGCTCCGGGGCACGGGCGTCCGCACGCTCCTCTACTGCCCGGGCGAGGTGCGCTCCGGCTACTGGGCGCACAACCCGGGCGCCGAGGAGCGCCTGCCCGGCATCGCCCCCTGGCTCGGCCGGCTCACCCCCGAGCAGGCCGCGGCCGGCCTCCTCGCCGCGGTGGAGCGGGGTGCGCGGCGGGCCGTCGTGCCCTGGCGCCTCGCCGTCGCGCTCCAGGCCGCGCGGCTCTTCCCCGGCGCGGTCGGCTGGCTCGTCGCCGCCACCGGCGCACGGCGCCCGCCCCCCCGCTGAGGGACCGGCGGCGGCGCCCCGGCCCCTGCGTGCCCACCCTAGGGAGGCCGTGCGGGCCGCGCCTTCAGCCGGGACGAGGACTCACGTCGCGGCGGACGACGCGGACGCGGCGCTCCTCGAGCACGCGCCCCTCGTCGCCGCGCTGGTCGAGGGCGCGCTCGTCGCGGACCGGCGCGGCCGGGTGGTGCTCGCGAACGTGGCGGCCGCGCGCGCGCTCGGCGTGCGTCTCGAGGAGCTCCTCATCCCGGTGGACGCCTTCCACGGGCGCTTCAACCCCCGCGGCAAGGACGGCGCCACGTCCCGGCCGATCGCGTTCGACGCCCTCGAGGGCCGCGTGGTCGAGCCGACCGAGCGCACCATCACCCTCCCCTCCGGCGAGACGCGGCGGCTGCGCACGAGCGCGACGCCGCTCCACGGCCCCGACGGCACCGTCGCGGGGGCCCTCGTGCTCGTGGCGGATCTCACCGAGCTCGTGCGCGCGGAGCAGGCGCTCCGCGAGGCCGACCGCCGCAAGGACGACTTCCTCGCGGTGCTGTCGCACGAGCTGCGCAACCCGCTCGCGCCCATCCGCAGCGCGCTCTTCGTGCTCGACCACGCGACCCCGGGGAGCGAGGCCTCCCGCCGTTCGCGCGAGGTCGTGGGCCGGCAGGTGGCGCACCTCGCCCGCCTCGTCGACGACCTCCTCGACGTGACGCGCATCGCCCGCGGCAAGATCGAGCTGCGCGAGGAGCCGCTCGATCTCGTGGACGTCGCGCGGCGGGCCGCCGAGGATCACCGGGAGCTCCTCGAGCACGCGGGCCTCCGGCTGCTCGTCCACCTGCCGCGCACCGCCATCCCGGTGAACGGCGACCCGGTCCGCCTCGGCCAGCTCCTCGGGAACCTCCTGCAGAACGCGGCGCGCTTCACGCCGTCGGGCGGCGAGGTGACCCTCGCGCTCGAGGACCTGGGCGGCCGCGCCGAGCTGCGCCTGCGCGACACCGGCGCGGGGTTCTCGCCCGAGCTCGGCGCCCAGCCTCTTCCAGCCCTTCGCGCAGGGCGACCGCACGCTCGCGCGCACCGGCGGCGGCCTCGGCCTCGGCCTCGCGCTCGCGCGCGGCCTCGCCGCGCTGCACGGGGGCACGCTCACCGCGGCGAGCGACGGGCCGGGGCGCGGCGCCGAGTTCACGCTCCGCCTCCCGCTTCATCCGGCCCCGGCGCAACCCGCCCAGGCCCGGCTCACCCCGGCACAGCCTGCCCCTGCGCAGCCCGCCCAGGGACCTGCGCCTGCGCCCGACGTCGCGCGCGAGCGCCCCGAGGACCGCGCGCGGCCGGGCCTCGCCGTGCTCGTGGTGGACGACAACCGGGACGCCGCCGAGAGCCTCGCCGAGGTGGTGGAGCTGTTCGGCCACGACCCCGAGGTCGCCTTCGACGGGCCGAGCGCGCTCGAGCGGGCCCGCGCGCGGCCGCCCGACGTCGTGCTCTGCGACATCGGGCTGCCCGGCATGGACGGGTACGAGGTCGCCCGCGCGCTCCGGGCCGACCCGCGGCTCGCGCACGCGCGCCTCGTCGCGGTGAGCGGCTACGCGCGGCCCGAGGACCGCCGCCGCGCGGCCGAGGCGGGCTTCGACCGCCACGTCGCGAAGCCGCCGGACCTCGTGCAGCTGGAGGAGATCCTCTCGGCGTGACCCGCCCTTCGACAGGCTCAGGGCGAGCGGGTCGAGGGTAGCGTCAGGGGCTGCTGGGCGGAGATGGGGTCCTCGCCGGCCAGCACCGCGGCGCCGTGCACGCCGGCGCGGGCGCACGCCTCGGGGAGCGGCAGGCCGGCGGCGAGGAAGAACGTGAGCGCGCCCGCGAAGCTGTCGCCCGCGCCGTAGGCGGTCCCGCCGGGCGGCGGCGACGGCGGGGCGGCGAAGCGCGCCGTGCCCGCCGCGGTCTCGATCGTCCCGCCGCGCGCGCCCTCGGTCATCACGACCGCCTCGGGCGGGCCACCGAAGGCCTCGCGCGCGCCGGCCTCGCGGGGATCCGCGCGGCTGCCGACGGCCACGTCCACGCGGACGCCCGCGCGGGCGAGCGCCTCGCGGCGGCGGGCGGTCGCGACGAGCACCCGCGCGGCGCGCGCGGCGGCGAGCGCCGCCGGGTCCTCGGCGGTGAAGTAGGCGGCGTCGCAGGTGGCGAGGAGGTCCCAGGGGAGCGGGTCGTCGCGGCGCGGGTGGAGCGGCTCGCCCACGACCACGATGGTCCGCTCCCCGTCCGGCGTCACCAGCACGAGGTCCCGGGTGTGGGGCCCGGCGCGGCGGGCGGCGTGGATCCGGGCGCCGGTGGCGGCGAGCGCCGCCTCGACCTCGCGGCCCGCCTCGTCGGCGCCCACCGCGGTGAAGAGGTGGACCTCCGCCGGGCTCCGGACGAGCTGCGCGAAGGCCAGGCCGCCCCCGCCGGCGGGGAGGAACCTCGGCTGCCCGAGGTGGGCGATGTCGCCCTTCCCGGGCACGGCGGGGACGCGACCCAGCGTGACGTGCTCGACGTGGCCGACGACGGCGATCCGGAGCGGACGCGACATCGACCCCATCCTACCGCCAGCCGGGGGGCGGCTCCGAGTAGCCGCGGAACGGGCGGGCGGTGGCGCGCAGCCAGGCGTCGTCGGGGCGGCGGCCGTCGACGTCGATGCCGAGCGCGGCGAGGCCGGCGCGGTCGTCGTAGCGGAGCGTCAGGAGCGCCGCGGGCCGGGAGGAGGCCCGCTCGAAGGCGACGTGCGTGACCTCGGAGTCGCGGCGCTCGCCGAACTCGGTGCCGAGGCCGGGGCGCTCGGCGTCGCGCCGGCGGGCCTCGGCCGGGCCGGCGTCGGCCGAGCGGGGCGCGGACGGCTCGGGCGCGGCCTTCGAGGCGGCGCCGGCGCCGACCCGCCCGTCGTCCTCGGCGCCCCACGGCTGGTAGACCGGCGGCGGCGGCGGCCGGGGCGCGGCCTCCGGGAAGACCGCGACGCCGATCACGCCCACGTCGCGCGCGTCCCCCATCCGCGACGCATACGAGCGCGGCACGCTCGAGAACCGGAACGCCGCGACCTCGGCGTCGGAGACCCGGAAGCCGTCGACGGTCAGCTCGCCCCACGGCTCGACGAGGTAGCCCCGCCGCTCCGGGGTCGCCGGACGGCCGTCCACGACGTCCCGCCCGTCGACCGAGACGACCACCTCGACGCGGCGGGGCGAGCCGTTCCTGACCTCCACCGCGTAGCGGCGGCCGAGGGTGCCGAGGACGTAGGTGCGGCCCCCCTGCTGGAACGTGGGCAGGGTGCGCCCGGCCTCGTCGACGAGGCGGACCGACCAGGGCCCCTGGCGATCGGCGGCGGCCGCCTCGGTGGGGGTGGCGCAGGCGGAGAGGGCGGCGGCGAGGACGGCGAGGCGGGCGGCGAGCATGTTCGGCTCCTTTCGAAGCCGTGAACGCACGGGCCGCCGGAAGGATCTACCGGGCCGCCTCGCCTGCCTCGGGCTGCGCCTGGATCTCCGCCGGGGGCGGCCACGGGAACCAGACGACCGACACCACCCCGGGGATGTAGCGCAGGTCGACCGCGGTCTGGCCGAGGACCCAGCGCGTCTGCCGGAGGTCGACGAGGCTGTCGTCCCTCGACTCCGCCCCCCGGAAGCCGAAGGTGGACGCGAGGGCGGCGCGCACCGCGGCGTAGGCCGCGGGGGCGGCGTGGTGATCCTCCGGCGTGCGGAGGCTCACGAGGACGAGCCGCCCGTGCGTGAACACGAAGCGCGCGCGCAGGGGCTCCCCCGCGAGCCGGTGCCCCGGGAGCTCCACCGCGACCTCGTTGCCGTCCGCGAGCCGGAGCGCCGGGTCGAGCCGCACGGCCTCGCCCGGGAACGCGGCCACCACGTCCTCGACCTTCATCCCCCAGCGCGAGCCCCGCCAGCCGAGGTCGTGCACGGGGGAGGCCGGGCCCTCCTCCTGGCCTGCGGCGGGCGCGGCGAGGACGGCGCCGAGAAGGAGAGCGAGCATGAGTCTCATCGTGAACCCCCGGGGCATTCTCCCACGGCTGGCGGGGGCTGCGGGTATGATGCGCGACGATGATGACGCCCGCGCTGCTCACGTCCTCGCTGATGGCCCTCGCGCTCGCCCAGGCGGGCCCCTCCGCGCCCCGCGACCTCGAGGAGCCGCCCCCGGCGGCCTCGCCGCAGGAGCAGGCGGTCTGGCGCCGCGCGTACGACACCGACAACCGGATCATCACGGTGCGCACCTCGGCCACGCAGCTGCAGCTCCGGGCGAAGGTCGCGCTCGCGGAGCTCGAGCGGCTCGCGCGGGCCGGGCGCCTGCCGGCCGCCGAGGCCCGCCACCTCCGCCACGAGCTCGAGGAGGCCTGGACCGCGAACGCGGCGCTCATGCGCGCGCAGTGGCCCGTGGACCCCACCCGCGCGTGCCGGCAGGACCACCTCCTCTACGACAGCGCGCTCCAGGACGCGCCCGGGCCGCGCCGGACCTACGACGTCGGCGCCGCCCGCGCCTCGCTGGAGGAGTGCCTGGGGCGGGCCGACCGCGTGCTCGCGAAGGCGAGCGCGGCGAACCGCGAGCTCGAGGAGGAGGTCGGGGCGGCCGAGAAGGCCATCGCCGGGGCCGCGCGCGAGAAGGAGCCCGCGCCGTGAGCGCCCCGAGCGGCGGCGGGCGCGGCCCGCTCCTCGCCCTCGCGGGCATCGGGGCCCTCCTCGTCGCGGGGATTGGCGTGGTGCTCTGGGCGACCCGGCCCGTCGGGCCTGCGCCGGGCCAGCCCCCGGGTCCCGTGACGCCGGGCGCGGACGTGCTTCCGCCCATCGTCCTCGCGCCCACCGGGCCCGCGGTCTTCCCATCCCAGCGGACCGAGCCCCCGCCGCCGCCGGTCATCATGGACGTCGCGCCGCCGCCTCCGGCCCCGGGCTCCTGGGAGGCGGTCACGCCGGTCGGCAGGCTCTCCGCCCTCGGCCCGCTCGGCGGCGCCGTCGGGCGCGCCCTCGCGGAGCGCCGCGACGCCCTCGCGGCCTGCTTCGACCTCGACGTGCAGAGCCGGCACGGCGCGGCGGTGCCGTCGGTCGCGGGTGACGCGACCGGCGAGGAGGGCGGCGCGAGCCCCACCGTGATGCTGCAGCTCGAGACCGGCGCCGGCGTCGTGCGGATCGTGGACGCCACCGTGGACGTGCGGGCCGGCGCGGCGGACGGGCTCTTCTCCTGCACCCAGCGGGTGCTCCGCGGGATGACCGCGGAGGCGCCGCAGGCGAGGCCCGGGAAGCGGTTCCGGGTGCCCTACACGCTGACGCCGTGAAAGGAACCCCGCTTGCCAGGGCGGGGGCGATCCATTCATCCCGAGCGTAGGGCCCGCTTCAGCGGGCCCGGAGTCGAGGGACGAGCGCCCCTGAAGAACCGGGGCGGGGCCTCTCGGCCCCGCCCCGGTCACTTCCTTGCCCTGCCGCGGGCTACTTCACCACGAGGCTCGTGCGCATCATCTCCGAGTCCTCGTGCGAGTTGATGTGGCAGTGCCACACGTACGGGCCGGAGGTGGCGTCCTCGTAGGTCCACGTGGAGGCGTCCGAGCCGTCCACCGGGCCCTGGCCGGGCGCGTTCACGACGCCCGTGTCCTTCCAGCGCGGCGACCAGTCGGCGATGATCGTCGTGACCTGGCCCGGGGGCACCTGCGTCGCGTCCTTGCGCCCGCCCTCGAAGCTCGCCGCGGTGACCGGCACCGGCGCGTTCGTGAGGAACGGCGTGACGTCCGGGATCACCTGCATCTCACCGCCCGGGACGGGGCCCGGCTGGCAGGTCGTCGAGCCGCACAGCGCCGCCTTGTAGCGCCCGACCGAGAAGGTCTGCCGCTCCACGATCTGGTGGCTCACGAGGTGCGGGTGCAGCGGGTGGGCGTCGACGGTGAGGTTGATGAACTTCCAGACCTCCTTCGTGCCCTTCCGCGGCGTCTCGGTGACCTTGTACTCGAAGGGCACGCCGTTCAGCTGCATGCCGAAGGGCGCGAGCGTGGTCCCGTCGACGCGCTCGTTCAGGTAGACCTGGCGCACCACCGCGCCCGCCACCGCCGGCCGCAGGTCGACGAAGTTCGGGTCGACCTGCAGCGCGGGATCCGCCGGCATGCACGCCTGGCCCGCGACGATCGCCGCGGTCATCTGCGCCTGGGTCCAGGTCGGGTCCCAGCTCGCCTGGGCGCCCGCCGCGCAGCTCTTCACGCCGGCGCCGTTCGCGGGGTTCACGTCGAACCGCATGATGGTGTTCATCTCGGCGTACGGGCTGCCCGCCGCGAACGGCGTCACGCCCGCCGGGTACGGCGCGGCCGCGATGTTGGTCATGTAGATCGACACCGGCGTCCCGGCGCGCACGCCCGGGATCGCGCCGAAGTTCACGAGGAGCTCGTAGCGCTCGCCGGGGCACATCGTGAACTGGTTCGTCGGGACCGGGGACTTCAGGTAGCCCTGGTCGTTTCCGAGGACCCAGAACGGGATGCGGGAGGCGTTGCCCGGGCGGGCGCCCGGCGCCGGCATCGCCTTGTTGAGCGAGATCGTCCAGCAGCGCGAGTCGGAGCCGTCCACCACGCGGAGCCGGTACCAGCCCGGCGCGACGGGCGCCTTCGGCCAGAGCACGCCGTTCACGAGCGCGTGGTCGCCGAAGTACTCCGGCACCCAGGTCGGGTGGACCTGCGGGTTCGCACCGGGGGTGACCGGCGTCTGGCCCACGGCCACCGCGGGGACCGGCTGGAGCTGGCCGCCGCCGTTCGCGAAGTTGATGGAGCCGTCGTCGTTGAACGAGCGGTCCTGGATGGCGAGGAACATGTCGAACCTCGGCACCACGCCCGGCGCGCCGGGGAGGTCCGAGCGCGGCTCGGTCACCGGGTCGAGCCAGGTGTACTCGGTCGTGCAGGTCGCGAGGCCCGCCGGGCACTTGCCCGCGCCGGCGCCGAGGCCGCCGTGCTTCGCCGGCTCCTTCACCGGGAAGAAGCCCGCGGGGCCGGCGATGACGTTGTGGTGCGTCTTGCCGAGGGTGTGGTCGTGGAACCAGATGGTCGCCTCCTCCTGGACCATCGGGTACGTGTAGACGTCGGACGAGCCGGCCGGGCGCTTCAGCGTGATGAAGGACGGGTTCTCGAACGGCGGGTTCACGAACAGGTTCGCGTAGGCCTGGGAGGTGACGGCGTTGCCGAACCACTTCTCGGCGAAGCCGTCGGTCGACGGCGGGATCTCACCGCCGTGGAGGTGCGTGACCCACGAGTTGTCGGGCTGCTGCGGCGAGCCGAACTGGTTGACGCCGTCCGGCGGCACCGACGCCGTGTGCGCGAGGCCCGGGTCGACGCGGGCCTTCACGCCCATGAAGGTGCGGTCGATGCCGCAGTGCCAGTCGGCCGCGTCGGGGTGCGGGCAGAGCACGTGGTTGTTCGGGAACTCGTTGACCCACTTCACGACGACCGGGCGGCCGCGCGTCGCGCGGATGTTGATCGACGGCCAGGTCGCGACGTAGTTGTTCGCGGACCAGGCGCTCGCGGGCTGCGCGAGCGGGTCGAAGAGGCCGGCCCCGGCGAGGACCTGCGTGGCGGGGCCGCCGCCCATGTTCACCTGGCCCACGCCCGAGATCGGCGTGAAGAGCGGCGCGCCGGCCGGGATGCGGCCGCCCGCGGTGCAGTACGTCGCGCGGAACGAGGCGCTCGCGTCGGCCGGGCAGGTGCAGCCGCCGGCGAGGTTGCAGAGGAGGCCGGTCCACTGCATGCCGTTCGGCACGCCGGCGCCGCCGGGGTTCGGGAAGAGGCCGGCGGCGGCCACCGCCTGGAAGCCCCAGGCCTCGTGCACGCCGATCTCGTAGTAGTCCGCGCCGGGGTAGGTGGTGGTGTCCGGCGTGTAGTCGAACGGGTTGAGCACGTTCCACGCGAACTTCGGCGTG
The DNA here is from genome assembly GCA_047602405.1 of Anaeromyxobacteraceae bacterium. Classification (GTDB taxonomy): domain Bacteria; phylum Myxococcota; class Myxococcia; order Myxococcales; family Anaeromyxobacteraceae; genus Anaeromyxobacter. The sequence continues at coordinate 739,651 of JASGHJ010000002.1, read as the reverse complement.
GCCGGGACGCCCGCGGGCGGCACCGACGTGGGCAGGATGGGGTTGAGCACCACCGGCGGGATGAGGCGGCCGGCGTCGGCCCAGCCACCGGCCGTGCGCTGCGAGGGCGCCGCGAAGCTGCCGAGCGCGCCGCAGACGGGCGTGAGCGGGAACAGCGCCTGGTTCGCCGGGTCGGCGAGGCACTGCCCCGGGTACGGGTAGTTGACCGAGCCGTTGGCGATGCCGACCGGTCCGAGCGGATTCTGAGCCGGGAAGGCGGCGTTGACGCCGCTCGACGGCACGGCGGGTGTGTACGGCAGCTGCGCGCTCGCGGCGCCCGCGCACGAGAGCGCGAGCGACGCGCAGAGCGCGCGCATCGACGATGACGTCATGTGGTGTTTCCCCCCTGCTGGACTGCGGCACTGCAAACCGGCGGACGAAGGTGGCGGTTCCCAGTCCGACACCGATGGCCGGTGCGTACATCTGAGCGGACTGCCCAGGGTGTGTGAAGTGTGGCCCACTGTCGCGCCCGGCCCGGCTTCGTCGAACGGCGAGGGCTCGCCGAGACGCTTCAGAGACGGGGGATCATCAGGCGCCGGGGTGACGCACTGCATTTTGCAGAGGGTCGCGACCTTTCCCGCGCAGGACCTCCGGTGAAACCGGGACCGGTTCTCAGGGATCCGGCCAGAACTCGACCACCTGACCTCTCACGCACACCCCATCTGGGACGTCCATGAAAGAACTCCAGTTGATGCTTCCGGGGGAGGACCCGACGCCTCCGGGCACGCGGGCCCGTGCCGCCCCGCTTGCTGGCGGCAGACCCCTTCTGCATATTGCGGGGCCTCATGCAGCCCAGCCTGTTGACCGACGCCAATCCCCTCGCCGGGATCCCGCTCTTCCTCGGCCTCGAGCCGTCGGTGCGCGAGCGCGTCGCGCGCCGCCTCGTGGAGCGGACCCTCGGCGACGGCGAGCTCCTCTTCCGGGAGGGAGATCCCGGCGGCACGCTCTTCGTGGTGCTCGAGGGCGAGCTCGAGATCTTCACCGTCTCGAAGGGGCGCGAGCAGGTGCTCTCGCGCGTCGGCCCCGGCGGCCACGTCGGCGAGATGTCGATCATCGACGGCGCGCCGCGGAGCGCGACCGGCCGCGCCGCGGGCACCACCCGCGTCGCCGAGCTCTCCCGCGAGGACGTGCTCGACGACCTCGTCGCCTCGCCCGCCGCGGCCCAGGCGATGCTCGGCGAGATGGCCCAGCGCCTGCGCCGCGCGACCGCCCTCATCGGCGAGCACGCCGCGCGCAACGCGGTCCGCGAGGTCGAGGAGCGGCTCACCTTCGGGCAGCGCCTCGCCGACAAGATCGCGATGGCGAACGGCAGCTGGTACTTCATCATCGGCCTGCTCGCCGCGACGGGCGTGTGGATGCTCGCGAACGCGTTCGTCTCGGCGCCGCTCGACCCCTACCCCTTCATCCTCTTCAACCTCCTGCTCGGCATCGCCGCCGCCATGCAGGGGCCGTTCATCATGATGAGCCAGAACCGCCAGGCGGAGAAGGACCGCGCCCAGGCGGCGGCCGACTACGACGTGAACCTGAAGAACGAGCTCGGCATCCAGGCCCTGCAGCGCGACCTCGCGCGCCTGGAGCGGAAGGTGGACGAGCTCTCGCAGCACCGCGGGTGAGCCGCTGCGGCGATCCGCCGCAGCGCCTCGGCCCGCACCTGACCGCGATCAACCGATCCGGACCCGCCGTCCCTTGACCGTGGGTGATGGTGAGGTGCGCCCCGACACCACAGCGATACCTCCTGCGTGTTAAACAAGCGGCCAGGGACCGCTCGCCCGCGGTCGACGCGGCTTCAGAGGGGGAGCCGCCGGGAGCGCGCGGGCGAAGCGGAGGGGAACGACACCATGCACGCATCTCGGAAGCTCTTCGGGCTCGCCGTCGCCTTCGTCGCGGCGTCGCTCTACTTCACCGGCTGTGACGCGAACGGGAACCTGGACCAGGCGGCGCTGAAGGCCTCCGGTGGGCAGGCGCTCGAGGCCGCGAACTACTGTCCGGACGCCGACGTCTGCGCGCCGTCCGGTGCGCACGCGAAGCACGGGAGCTACGCGTGCACGGTCTGCCACAAGGTCGCCGGCAAGCTCGCCTTCGACAAGGCAGGTCCGGCCTACAAGGCCGGGCAGCCCGCCCCGACCTTCGACCCCGCCGTCAAGACCTGCTCCAACGTGGGCTGCCACTCGGTGCCGGCCGGCACGTTCAGCTACTTCTTCCCCGGCGGCGACGGCGAGCCCGAGCTCAAGACCGTCTCGTACGGCGGCGGCGCCGCCGCCACGACCCCGTCCTGGTATGCGACGGGCGCGAGCTGCTCGGGCTGCCACGGGAACCCGCCCGGGGCCACGCCTGCCTGGCACGGCCACCACGGCGGCGGGAACCAGTGCGAGCTCTGCCACAGGGATGCCGTCAGCGTGAATGGTGTCGCGACGGGGCTCAACCCGACCTACGCCGCGCTGCACGCGAACGGTAACCTGGACGTGACCGCCAGCTTCAAGACCAGCTGCTTCGGCTGCCACTAGCCCGACATCGCCGCCGCGTCCGCCACCACGAGCGCCCGCTCGCGGCGGACGCGGCCGGCGGGGATGCCGGGATCCCCGGCGAGGAGCCGCGCGAGCGGCCTCGCCTTCCCGGCGCCCACCACCTCCCAGACGATCCGGCGCGCCCCGTCCAGCACGGGGCGCGTGAGCGTCATCCTGCGCCGCCCGTTCCGGACGCCGGTGACCGCGACCTCCCCCGCCGCCGCGAGCGCGGCGTCGCCGGGGAAGAGCGACGCGGTGTGCCCGTCCTCGCCGAGCCCGAGGTGCACGAGGTCGAGGGCCGGCGGCGCGCCCGCGAGCCCGCGCAGCGCCTCCGCGTAGCGTCGGGCCGCGCCCGCGAGGTCGAGCCGCTCCACCGGCATCGGGTGCGCCGCGCCGGGGAGGAGCGGGACGCGGTCGAGGAGCGCCCAGCGCAGCGTCGAGAGGTTGCGGTCGGGGTGGCCCGGCGGCGCGACCCGCTCGTCCACCTGGAACACGTGCACCCGCGCCCACGGCACGTCCTCGTCGGCGAGGCGCCGCAGCATCCGCTCCGGGGTGCGCCCGCCGCTGAACGCGACCAGGAACCGCCCGCGCAGCGCGACCGCCTCGCGGGCCGCCTCCGCCACCACCGCCGCCACCCGCCGCGAGACGCCCTCGGGCGTCGCCTGCACGTCCACGTTCATATCCCCGCCGCGCGCTCCTGGTTGCCGCTGCCCGCCCCCGGTGGCGGCTCCACCCAGCCACCCGGCACGAGCGCCGAGGCGGCCGGGGGGCCCCAGCTGCCGGGCTCGTAGACCGCGGGCGCGCCGTCCGCCGCCACCATCGGATCGACGATCCGCCAGGCCTCCTCGACGTAGTCCTGCCGCGCGAAGCGGTAGGTCTCGCCGCGGAGCGCGTCGCCGAGGAGCGCGGCGTACGGGTCGGCGTCCGCGCCGGCGTGATCGTGGGCCGCGAGGAGCTCGAGCTCGTGGCCGTCGGCGTCGTCCTGCTCGCGCACGTTCGCGCCGAGGCCGATGACGAACTCGGGGCCGAGCCGGAAGCGGACGTGGTTCGACGGGAAGCAGACGCCGCTGATCGGCGGCGGGCGGCGCAGGCGGGCGATGACCTCGGTCCGGTTCACCGGCAGGGACTTCCCGGCCCGCACGTAGAACGGCACGCCCTCCCAGCGCCAGGAGTTCACCTCGAGGCGCATCGCCGCGAAGGTCTCGGTCCGCGAGCCGGGCGCGACGCCCTTCTCGGCGAGGTAGCCGCGGTACTGCCCGCGCACCACCGCGGCCGGGGCGGGCGGGGGGATCGCCTTCAGCACCTTCACCTTCTCGTCGCGCAGGGTCTCGGTGTCGTGCGACGACGGCGGCGGCTCCATCGCCACGTTCGAGACCACCTGGAGCACGTGGTTCTGCACCACGTCGCGGATCGCGCCCGCGCGGTCGTAGAACGCGCCCCGGCCCTCGATGCCGAACCGCTCGGCGAAGGTGATCTGCACCGACTCCACGTAGCGGCGGTTCCAGATGGGCTCGAGGAAGGTGTTCGCGAACCGGAAGAAGACCAGGTTCTGCACCGCCTCCTTGCCGAGGTAGTGGTCGATGCGGAAGACGTCCTGCTCCGCGAAGTGCCGGTGGAGGATCTCGGAGAGCCGGCGCGCCGAGGCGAGGTCCCGCCCGAAGGGCTTCTCGAGCACGAGCCGGGCGCCGCGGGCGCAGCCGCTCTCGGCGATGCCCCGGACCACCACCTCGAACATGTCCTGCGGGATCGCCATGTAGTGGACCGGCCGCGCCGCGCCCCCGAGCGCCCGCCGGAGCGCCTCGAACGTGGCCGGCGACTCGTACTCGCCCTCGACGTACCTGAGCATCGAGAGGAGCTTCGGGAAGGCGACCGGGTGGGCGCCCCCGCCGTGCTTCTCGACGCTCTCCCGGGCGCGCTCCTTGAGCCGCTCGAGGGTCCACCCTCCGCGGGACACGCCCACGAGGGGCCCCGCGAGCTCGCCCGCGAGGACGAGCCGCTGCAGGGCGGGGAACACCTTCTTCGTCGCGAGGTCGCCGGTGGCACCGTAGAAGACGAGCGCGTCGGCGTGCCCGGCGCTCACGGCTTCTTCTCCGCGTGCCCGCCGAAGGCGGCCCGCATCGCGGAGAGGACCTTCCCCGCGTAGTCGCCCTCCCCGCGCGAGGCGAACCGCTGGAAGAGCGCCGCCGCGAGGACCGGGGTGGGCGTCGCGGTGTCGAGCGCGGCCTGCACGGTCCAGCGCCCCTCGCCGGAGTCCGACACCCGCCCCTCGAAGCCGTCGAGCCGCGGGTCGGCCGCGAGCGCGCCCGCGGTGAGGTCGAGCAGCCAGGACGCGACCACGCTGCCGCGCCGCCAGAGCTCCGCGACCTCGGCGACGTCGAGGTCGTAGTGGTACCGGTGGGCGTCGGCGAGCGGGGCGGTCTCGGCGTCCGCCGCGCGCGCCTCGCGCCCCGCGCCGGCGTGGCGGAGGAGGTTCAGCCCCTCGGCGTACGCGGCCATGAGGCCGTACTCGATCCCGTTGTGCACCATCTTCACGAAGTGGCCCGCGCCGCTCGGCCCGCAGTGGAGCCAGCCGCGATCCGCGCCGCCCGGCGCGCGCCCGGGCGTCGGCGGCGCCGCGCCGGGGCCCGGCGCGAGCGCCGCGAACACCGGCTCGAGCCGCGCCACGGCCTCGCGCTCGCCGCCGATCATGAGGCAGTAGCCGCGCTCGAGGCCCCACACGCCCCCGCTCGTGCCGACGTCGAGGAACCGGACCCCCTTCGCGAGGAGCTCGCGCGCCCGCCGCGCCGAGTCGCCGTGGAAGGAGTTCCCGCCGTCGATCAGCACGTCGCCGGGCGCGAGGTGCGGGAGGAGCTCGGCGATGCTCCGATCGACCACCGCGGCGGGCACCATGAGCCAGATGGCGCGCGGCGCGGGGAGCTTCGCGGCGAGCTCGGCGGGCGAGCCCGCGGCCGCCGCGCCGGCGCGGACGAGCGGCGCCGCGGCCTCGGGCGACGGGTCGTAGACCACGCACGACACCCCGGCCCCGAGCAGGCGCCGCACCATGTTCCCGCCCATCCGGCCGAGCCCCACCATCCCGAGCTGCATCGCGATCGACCTCCCCGAACTGGCGGCGACGGCCGCCCGCCCCGATGCCTAATCCGGGCGGTTGCGCGGCGCCCGGGGCCGGGGCATGAACGGGGAGATCCACCTCCGGAGGAGCGCATGCCACGCCACATCGAGGGCGCGACCGTCGTCCCCGCTCCGCCGTTCCGCCTGCGCGCCCACGGGGTGTCGCGCCTGGAGGGCTTCAGCGACGCCGTCTTCGGCTTCGCGCTCACCCTGCTCGTGGTGTCGCTGCAGCCGCCGCGCACCTTCGACGAGCTCTCCGACGCGCTCGGCGGGCTCGTGCCGTTCGCGATCTGCTTCGCCCTGTTCCTGCAGATCTGGCTCGAGCACCGCCGGTTCTTCCGCCGCTACGCGCTCGACGACGGCTGGACCGTGCTGCTCAACTCGGTCCTGCTCTTCGTGGTGCTCGCCTACGTCTACCCGCTCAAGTTCCTCTTCACGCTCCTGGGCTGGGAGTTCGTGGGGGTGGTCCCCGCCGCGCTGCGGGACCTCGTCGTGATCCGCCCGGGGCAGCTCTCGACGCTCATGTACGTGTACGCGGCCGGGTTCGCGGCCATCGCGATCACGTTCGCGCTCCTGTACGCCAACGCGCTCCGGCAGGCGGAGGTGCTCGCGCTCACGCCGCTCGAGCGCCACGACACGGTGACCGAGCTGCTCGCGCAGGGCGTGCTCGTCGCGGTCGCCGCCGCCTCGGCCGCGCTGGTGGCGGCGGGCGCACGCGTCGCGTGGGCGGGGCTCGTCTACTGCCTCATCGGCCCGGCGATGGGCCTGCTGCACGCGCGGCGCGGCGCCGCGCGCCGGCGCCTCTGGGACCGGCTCGCCGCGGAGGGCCCGGTCAGTGCGTCCCGTCCCACTCCAGCGGGTGCGGGGTGATCACCTTGCGCAGGCGGCGGCGCGTCGTGCCGGCCTCGTCGAAGACCGAGCCCTCCGCCTCGTAGCCGCGCTTCACATACCAGGGCTCGGCGGCGAGCTGCGCGTGCACGACGAGCTCGCGCACGCCGCGCAGCTCGGCGATCCGCTCGAGGGCCTCGAGGAGCGCGGAGCCCACGCCCGCGCCCCGCACGTCGGGGGCCACGACCTGCCGGCCGATCCGGAAGGTCCGGGCGTCGAGCCGGTACGCCCGGCCGGTGCCGACGCAGCGGCCGTCGGGGCCGTACGCCACCGCGTGGTCGGCGATGCTGTCGAAGCTGTCCGGGAACATCGGCCGGGGGACGCTCTTCTCCACCTCGAACACGTGCCGGCGGAGCGCGAACGCGCTGTCGAGGTCCTCGGGCCTCGACGCGAAACGGACGAGATAGGGCATGCGACGATCTGTACCGGATCCGCGTCCCGTGCGCGAGGGGCACCGACCGACGCAGTGCAGCGCGGGCCGGCGGGAACCGGGTCCTCGTTCCGTGCTACGTTGCGCGCCCTTTCTCCGGGAGAACCCGCGTGACCCGTGTTTCGCAGAAGCATGTCTCGCAGCAGCTCAGCACGTTCGCCGCCGCCGCCGCCCTGCTGTTCGCCGCGCCCGCGCTCGCCGCCGACGCGGCGCTCGCCGGCGAGGTCGCGCACCACACGATCTCGAAGCAGCTCTGGACGTCCTGGGTGGACGGCCTCGCGCAGGACACGCAGGCCCGGATGCAGTCGCACCCGGGCTCGAAGCTCGAGTGGCCCGCCGACTTCCAGAAGCAGGTCCGCGCCGAGGTCGAGAAGGCGTTCCCCTACGAGTCGATGGTCGCGCTGCACACGAAGGAGCTCGCCGCGGCGTACAGCGACGCCGAGCTCAAGGACGTGCTCGCGTTCTTCAAGTCGCCGAGCGGCTCGAAGTGGATGGCCACCTCGGGCAGCGTCGCCGAGAAGGCGAACGCCGCCACGATGGCGCAGCTGCGCGAGAAGATGCCCGAGATCATGACGAAGCTCGGCGCGCTCGCGAAGTCGCCCCCGGGCGCGAAGAAGCCGGAGGCCATGCCGGGCATGCCCGCCGGCCACCCGCCGATGGGCGGCGCGCCCGCCCCGGCCGACAAGAAGCCGGCCCCGCCGAAGAAGTAGCCCATGCGCCGGGCGCTCCCCGCCGCCGCGCTCCTCGCGCTCGCCGCCTGCGCGGGCGCCCAGCGCCCCGCCGGCGCGGGGGCGCGCGGCGACGCGCGCTGCCCGGCGCTCTCTGCGCGCGCCTCGGCCGTGCTGGACCGGGCCCTCGACGAGTACCTCGAGGGCATGCGCCGCTACGCGGCCGCGCGCGACGGCGCGAGCACCGCGCCGGCCGAGGCCCGCGCCCGCGCCCGGGCGGTGGAGTGGAAGGCCCTCCACCGGCCCGAGCTCGAGCGCGGCTGCGGCGCCTGGGCGCCCGACACGCTCGCGTGCGCGCTCGAGGCGGACTCCGCCCGCGCGCTCGGCGACTGCGGCCCCGAGGCGGCCGCGCTCGTGTCGTCGTACACCGACGACGTCGTGGCGGCCTTCGCCTCGAGCCCGCTGCGTTAACCCTTCTTCAGCGCCTTCTCGATCCCGCGGCCGACGGCCTGCACGAGCCAGGGCCTGAGGTCGGCGGCGGCGATGATGTGGTCGAGCGAGCCGACCTTCCGGGCGCGCTCCACGCTGTGGATCCCGTCGAACTCCTCGCCGAGCTCGCCGAGCTTCTCGGAGCGGACCGCCGCGTAGACGTCGGCGTAGCGCAGGCGCGCCGCGCCCCCGGCCTGGGCGGCCTTCTCGGCCTCCTGCACGCGCGGGTCGGCCCGGGTGCGGGTGTCCACCTCGCGCGCGAAGACCACCGCGGCCGCCGGGGCGCCGCCGATGACCGAGGCGCGCGCGCCCTCCACCGCCGCCGTCTCGATGTCCTCGCGGAGCGCCTTCGAGAACACCACGAAGGCGCCGCCGTGGTAGCGCGAGACGACGCAGAACACGACCGGCCCCCGGAAGTTCACCACCGCGCGGCCGATCTCGGCGCCGTACTCGAGCTGCAGGCGGCGCATCGACTCGGGCGAGCCGTCGAAGCCGGAGAGGTTCGCGAGCACGACCGCCGGGCGGTTCCCGGAGGCCGAGTTGAGCGCGCGGGCGATCTTCTTCGAGGCCTGCGGGAAGAGCGTCCCCGCGGACCAGACGCCCGGGCCATCCGCCGGCACGAACTCGAGGCGCGGGATGGGCCGCGACTCGATGCCGATGAGGCAGACCGGCCAGCCGCCGAGGTGCGCGTCCCAGATGACGGCGGTGTCGCCGCCGCGGAGATCGCGCCAGCGCTCGAGCGGCGCGTGATCCTGGTCGACGCACGCCGCCATCACCCGGCGGATGTCGAACGGCTTCTTGCGGTCCGGGTTCTTCTCGCTGCTGAAGAGGTCGCCCACGGTCTCGAAGCCGGCGCCGCCGGCCGGGCCGTGGGGCGCCGTGCGCACGTCCCGGTCGGCGGGGTCGGCGCTGTGGGCGCGGCGCGGGAACCGCTCGCCGGGGACCACGTAGCAGTGGTCGTAGTGGCGCATCAGGATCGAGAGCGCCTCGGCGAGGCTGCCGGCGCGGTACTGGGCCTGGCCGTTCGGCCCCATGATGCGGTCGTACCCGCCGATGCCCTGGTTGTCCTCCGCGGAGACCGAGCCCGAGTACTCGAGGGCCTCCTTGCCGGTGAGCACCATCGCCGAGCCCGGGGCCATGATGAGGATGCCCCGGGTGTGCATCAGCATCGTCGCCTCGGCGTTCCAGTACGGCTGGGCGCCGACGTTGATGCCGCACACCACGACGTTGATCTCGCCGCCACGCTGGGTGAACTCGATGATGTCGCGCAGGACCTTCGAGATCCAGTCCATGTTCTCGGTGCCGGACTCCATCGAGATCTTGGCGCCGGCGGAGACCGCGAACCACTCGAGCGGCACGGAGAGCTTCTCGGCGAGCGCGAGCGCGGCGCTGATGCGCCGGCACTCCGGCTCGGCGAGCGAGCCCATCGCCCGGCTGGGGTCGCCGAGCAGCGTGACGCGCAGCATGCCCTCCGGGTGCCGGCCGGTGAAGCTCTTCACGAGCCCCACCACGATGTTGGTCGGGTTCTTGCCCGGTGGGCGCTGCACCGGGGCGAGCGTCACGCCGTCGGCCGCGAGCTCGAGCTCCTGGAACTCGCCCGGCGGCAGCTCGCTCGTCGAGCCCGCCGGCGGCGCCAGCATCTTCACGAGCTCGAAGGGGTGGGTGAGCCCGCGGCGCTTCAGCTGCACGACCCGCTGCTGGTACTCGGCGAGGGGCTCGAGCGGCCGGTCGGTGGGGGCGTCGAGCCGGATGGAGAGCCCGGTGCGCTCGCTCGCGAGGATCCGGACCAGGGTCTCCTTGAGCTTGCCGGTGGCGGGGTGGCGCAGCCGGGCGTCGATGAGGACCATCTCGAGCCCGACGCCCTCCGCGGCGGGCGCGAGCCGCTCGACGAGCCCCTGCATCTCCTCGCCGGACAGGTCGATCGGCGGGGCGACCGAGAGGATCACCCGGTTCCACTCGAGGCGCTGGTGCGCCGGGCGGCGCGCCTGGAAGCGCCGCATGCCGGCCAGGGCCTCGTGGAGCATGTGCTCGAGGTGCGGGAGCTGCACGACCTTGCCCGCCGCGTCGCGCACCGGGGTGAGGTCGCGGATCTCCGCCATCGCGAAGAGCCGCTCGTCCTTCGGGTTCCCCTGCGCGACGCCGCGGTAGAGGTACACGTCCTCCACCGAGGGCAGCCGCTCGAGGTCGAACTTCACGAGGCGGCCGAGCTGCAGCCGCTTGAACAGCATCGGGTGGACGCCGCGGTAGCGCCGATCCTCGGCGAACCCGGCCGGCCCCCCCTGGAAGGTGAGGTGGCGCTGCCCGGGCACCGCGCCCGGCTCGGCCGCCGCGGTGCCGATCGTCACCGCGGCGCGGCGGACCTCCCGCGCGAAGCCGGCGGCCTCGAGGCCCGCCTTGAGCGTCGCCGCGAGCTCGTCGTCGGCGGCGGGGGCCGTCTCGCCGGCCCACAGGTAGGCCTCGAGGGCCACCTCGGTGCCGGCGGGGACCTCGCGCGCGAGCGCGGCGAGCCGGCGGAGCACGGCCGCGGCGCCGGCGAGCGAGCCGTGCGCGGCGAGCACCCGCGTGCGCCGGCCGTTGCGCTCGTAGTCGGCGCGCGCGGCCGGGATTTCGCCGGGCACCGCCTCGACCGCCTCGAGGGTCCGGAACCGGTAGTACCGGCGCAGGAGCGTCTCGACCGCGCGGTGGCGCACCGCGGGGTCGGCCTGCGCCGCCCACGCGACGAGCAGGCTCGCGAGGCGGTGCGGGTTCTCGACGATCCGCTCGACCACCCGGTCGAGCTCGGGCGGCGAGGCCACGGCGAGCAGCGCGAGGTCCTCGCGCACGCGCCGGTAGGCCTCGTCGCGGATCCGCTCGAAGGCCGGCCGGTCGAAGCGGCGGTAGCGGAGCTCCCGGGCGAGGTCGCCGATGGAGGGGAACGCCTCGCCGCCGAGGGCGGCGAGCCGGTCGAGGAGCGCGCGCTCCGCGGGGTCCGCCTCGGGCCGGGAGGGCGCCGCGGCGATGTGGCGCTCGAGGAGGGCGGCCACCGGGCCGCCCTGCGCGTCGGCCCGCTCGTGCGAGCGCTGCAGGCGGAGCAGCGCGAGCTCGAGCGCGCGGCCGGGCTCCTCGAGGGAGAGGCCGTAGCGCGCGAGCGCCGCCCCGAGCAGGGCCACGAACCCGGGCGACAGCCCGGCGCCGCGCTCCTCCGGCTCGTGCAGGTACCGCCACAGCTCCTCGAGCGGGGGCTTCGTCGCCTCGCCCTCCCCGCCGGCCGGCCGGGTGCGCGAGAAGAGGCCGTGCACGTCGGCGAAGGCGAGCAGCACCGCCTCCTCCGCCGCGATCACGGCGCGGTCGTCGCCCGGCACCTTCGCGCCGAGCTCGCGCAGCTCGGCCGCGTTCGCCTTCGCCTCGGCGGGCGAGACGTCGAACCCGAGCACGATCCGGCGGAGCTCGCCGAGCGCCGCGCGGTACCGCTCGACGTCGGTGGCGGGCTCGGGGGCCTCCCGGCCGCCGAGCCACAGCGAGCTCGCCGGGGCGGACGCCGGGGCCTCGCCGAGCGGGTCGATGCGCACGAGCGGCGCGCCCGCGTCCACCTGGCCGTTCGCGATGGCGAGCACCTCGCGCACCACGCCCGCGGCCGGGGCGGTCACCACGACCTCCACCTTCATCGACTCGACGCGCGCGACGGGGTCGCCCGCCTCGACGCGCTGACCGGCGGCCACCGGGATCGCCACCACCACCGCGGGGAGCGGGCTCGTCACCATGCCCGCCGGATCCCGGCGCACCACGTGCGGGATGCCGTCCACCTGCACGAGGTGGTCGGGCCCCTCGGCCGCCACGAGCACGCGCTCGCGGCGCCCGCGCCAGGCGAGCCGGCGCTCGTGCTTGCCGACGCGCTCGACCTCGACGTCGACCGGGCGGCCGCCGTCGGCGGAGACCCGGAACGTCACCGGCGCGATCTGGCGGACGCGCACCTTGTGGCGCTCGCCGCCGACGCGGAGCTCCTCGGTGCGGCCGCCGGACGGGCCGACGCGCGGCCGGCCGCGGCGGGCCTCGGCGATGAAGCGGGCCCGCTCGAGGTCGAGCTCGGCCTCGTAGGCCTCGAGCGCGACGGCGAGCAGCGCGGACTCGGCGCGCGGCGGGACGAGCGCGGCCGGGTCGGCGAGCGCGGCGGCGAGCGCGGGCCCGCCCGCGGCGGAGATCACCGCGGGGTGGGCGCACAGGGCGCGCACCCAGGGCTTCGAGCTCGCGCCGCCGCGCAGGAGCACGTCGGCGTCGGCGAGCCCCTCGCCGAGGCGGGCGAGCGCCTCGGCGCGCGTGGCGCCGCGGGCGGTCACCGTCGCGAGGAGCGACGGGGCCTCCTCGCCGGGGTCGGCCTCGGCCTCCGCGACGAGCGAGGGATTGGCCGGGAGCCGCAGGACCTCGATGCGCCCCGGGGCGCGCGCGCCGGGCAGCGGCTCCTTCGAGAGCAGCCGCGCGCACACGGCGTGGCCCTGCAGCGCGCCCACCGCCTCGAGCGAGCCGCCCGCGGCGAGCGCGAAGGCGAGCCGCACGAGATCCACCCCGCTCGCGGCCTCGAGCGCCGCCGCGGACTCCGCGGTGGCGTCGACGCCGACGAGCGCGAGGGCGCGGGTGGCCGGGTCGAAGGTCAGCCGCACGGCGCAGACGCCGGTCCAGCCCGCCGCCTGCGCCACCGCGAGCGCGACGGCGCGGGCCGCCTCGGCGTCCGCCACCGAGAGCGCGGGCGCGGGCACCTCGGCGAGCGCGGCCTCGCCGGCGAGCCGGACCGACACCTCGGCCGGCCCGAGCGCGCGCGCGCCGCCGCGGGCGTCCCGCGCGACCACCACCTCGAGCAGGTGCCCGGCCTGTGCCCCGGGGACGGCGGCGGCGACCTTCGCCTCCGCGGCGAGCGCCCGGGCCGCGTCCGGCGCGGCGAGCCGGCGGAGCACCGCGCCGGAGGGCCCGACGAAGAGCGCGCCGGACGCCTCGCAGGCCTCGGCGAGCGCCGCGCGCACCGCGAGCGGCGCCGCGCCCAGCCAGGCCGCGCCGGCCTGCGCCGCGGCGAGCGTCGGGTCGAGGCCGCCGGCGAGCGAGACGACCGCGTCGGCGTCGCGGGCGAAGCGCGCCGCGCGGTCCCGCTGCGAGACCACCGCCACCGACGCGGCGGCGCGCCCGTCCCGGACGAGCTCCCGCACCGCGCGCAGCGCGCGCCTCGCGCTCGCGCCCCTGTCGAACACCGCAACCCGACCCAGCCCGGCTCCCGCCATCTCGACCGCCTCCGTCTCGAAAAGGGGCGTGAGTCTAGTCCCCCCTCCGCCGCGGAAGGTCCGTTTTCGATTGGCGCGGAGCGTCGAGGGCCGGGAGTCTCAGCGGGCCTTGAGGTACCGCAGGCCGGCGCCGGCCGTGCTGACGAGCGGCGCCCCGTCCCCCTTGGCGCCCGCGTCGACGACGTCGCCGATGACGAGCACGTGATCGCCGCACTCGAGGAGCGAGACGACCTCGCAGTCGAACCAGGCGATGGCGTCGTCGAGGATGGCGGCCCCGGTGGTCGCCTCGTGCGTCTTCACGTCGTCGAGCTTCTCCTCGGTCGACATCGCCTGGCGCGCGAAGTGGCCGGCGATCCGCTCCTGCCCCTCGCGCAGCACGTTGAGCGCGAAGTTCCGCGTCGAGCGCAGGAAGTCGAGGCTGTAGTGCAGGCGGTCGAGCGCCACGAGGAAGCGCGGGGGCTCGAACGAGACGGGGGTCGCCCAGGACACGGTGAGCGCGTTCACCGCGCCCCCGCGCCCCACGGTCATGACGCTGACCCCCAGGGGAAACCGCTTCAGGACGTCGGCGAACGGCGCGCTGGTCATGGTTCCTCCCGAGAAAGGGCCTCCGAGTGTTAACGTGCGCCGTGGTCCGCGTCGAGGATGAAAGCGCCGCCGCCTGCCTCGTCCTCGGCGACCCCGAGGGCGATCACCTGCGCCTCGAGGCCGGGCCGGCGGAGGAGGGCCCGGAGCCCGGCGACCCGTGGGTGCCGCTGCGCGTCGCCGTGGCGGCGGGCGTCTTCCGCGCCGAGGCCGCCGCGAGCGTCCTCGCCTCCGAGCTGCGCCGCTTCCGCGAGGCCCTCGCCGCGCTCCCCGCCGATCCCCGCGGGCGCGCCGCGCTCGAGACCGAGGACGGCTGGCTCGCGGTGCGCCTCTTCGGCGACGGCTTCGGCCACCTCGACGCGCGCTGCGAGCTGCGGGATCCCGACGCGGTGCTCCACCGGCTCGAGTTCACCATCGGTCTGAACGCCCAGGACGCGATCCCCGCCCTCGCGTCGCTCGACGCCCTGCTCGCCGCGGCCGGCGTGGCCTGAGCCAGCCACCGCGCGCCGCGTCGTCGGGCATGCGACAACGCGCCACACCCGTCGCCGGCACCTGCGAACACCCCAGGTGTGACCCGTGCTAGCCTCGGGTCCTCATGACCCGGTATCGCCCGTCGGTGCGCTGCGCGGCAGCGCTTTCCCTCGTCGTGGGGATGACGCTGTCGGCTTGCGGCGGAGGCAAGGCCACGTCCGCCGGCGGACCGCAGCCCTCGCCCCGCGGCGTCCCCACCGGGCGGGCCGCGAGCCTCGTCATCGGCGCCGCGGGCGGTTCGGTCACCTCCCCCGATGGCGTGCTCACGGTCGAAGTCCCCGCCGGCGCCGTCGCCGCCGACACGGACTTCACGATCACCGAGATCACCAACACCGCCCCGGGCGGCATCGGCAACGCCTACCGCCTCGCGCCGGCCGGGCTCGAGCTCGCGGCGCCGGTCACGCTCACCTTCGCGGTCCCGGCCTCCGTCACCACCTCGGTGAACGACCTCGCGATCGCCACGCAGGGCGACGGCACGGGGGCGGCGTACTGGCTGCGGACCGCGGGGGCAACCCGCGTCCCCGCCCCGCCCGCCCTCTCGACGCCGGTCGACCACTTCAGCGACTGGGCGCTGCAGACCGCGACGACCTCGCGCGACCTCAACGGCTTCGTGACGGTGGTCTCCACGATGGACATCCCGGTCACCGCGACCGGCGCCCTGACGCTCTCCTACGCCGGCGGCGACGCGGCCCTCTCCTACTACCTCGGGGGCGGCTCGCTGCTCCTCACCGAGCCGGTCGCGTACGCGGGCGGCAGCTGCAACGCGATCGCGCCGACGTGGACGCTCAAGACGAACGTCGCGACGCTCGCGGCGTCGCCGACGAAGCTCGAGCTCGGCCTGTCGGGCCTCTGGCAGCTCGCCTGCACCGGCGGGAGCGTGGCGAGCACGACCACCTCCTTCGCGATCGACACCGTCGGCGTCTCGGGGATCGGCTGCACGCGCGGCTGGGTGGGGACGCCCACGATCACCGCGGACCAGGTGCTCGGCACCTACCAGGTCGACTGCGGCGCGCAGGGCGCGGTCTCGATGCACCTCGACCTCGTCTCGTGCACGCCGGGGGTCGCCTGCCAGACGAACGGAAACCTGTGCGTGGCGGGCGCCGTCTCCTGCGCGACCGGCAGACCGGTCTGCGCCGACACGGCGACGCCGAGCGCCGCCGGGAAGGCGTGCGGCACGAACCAGGTGTGCAACGGCAGCGGCGCCTGCGTGGCCTGCACGGCGGGGCTCGACTGCACCGGCAGCAACCCCGAAAACCTCTGCCACGCGGGCGTGACGAGCTGCGCGACCGGCGCCCAGGCCTGCGTCGACGGGGCGGCCTTCGTCGCGGGCACGGCGTGCGGCGGCGGCCTCGTGTGCAGCCCCGCGGGCACGTGCACCGCCTGCACCGCCGGCGCCTCCTGCGCGACCAACCCGGACCCGGTCTGCCACGACGGCGTGACCTCGTGCTCGACCGGCCTCCAGGCCTGCGTCGACGGCGCGGTGAAGCTCGGGACGACCTGCGGCACCGATCAGGTCTGCGGCCCCGCGGGCACCTGCGTGGCGTGCGCGGCCGGCCTCGACTGCCAGACCAACCCCGACCCGGCTTGCCACACCGGCAAGACCTCCTGCGCGACCGGCGTCCAGACCTGCCGCGACGACACCGTGAAGGTCGGCACGACCTGCGCCGACGGCGTGTCGGTGTGCAGCCCTCCGGCGGGCGTCTGCGTGGCGTGCGTCCAGGGCGAGGGCTGCACGAACCCCGCGCCGAGCGCGTGCCTCCAGTCGTTCGTGCAGTGCGGCTCCGGCGCGCCGGTCTGCACCGACACGGCGACCCCTCGCGCCGGCGGCACGGCCTGCGGCTCGGGCCACGTCTGCGACGGCGCCGGCACCTGCATCGCCTGCGCGCAGGGTGACGCCTGCACGAGCCCGAACCTCTGCCTCGACGCGGCGTGGGAGTGCGGAAGCGGCACGCCCATCTGCGTCGACGGAGCGCCCAAGGCCGCCGACACGAGCTGCGGCCTCGGGTCGACCTGCAACGGCTCCGGCACGTGCGTCTGCAACGAGGGGACCCCCTGCACGGGCAACCCGAGCTTCTGCCTCGCGGGCGTGATTCTCCTGCGCGGGCACCGCGCCCGCGTGCGTCGACGGAGCCGTGGGCACGAACGAGGGGCTGGCCTGCGACATCGGCGACCCGGCCAAGGTCTGTCAGTCCGGTGTCTGCGCGACGCCACCGCCGCCGCCTCCGCCTGCTCCGTAGCCGAACTAGCCCCGAGCCCGGGCTTTCCGGTACGTTGTGAGCCATCCCCGTCCGGCGTGCGCCGGGCGGGCGGCGGATGACCGACAAGACCCTCCACATCGCCGACGAGGACCCCACGACCGACCCGGACGGCGAGCCCGTCCCGGGGAAGTTCGGGGCCGGCGACGTGCTCGAGGGCCGCTACCGGCTCGACGTGCTCCTCGGCGAGGGCGGGATGGGCACGGTGTGGCGCGCGGACCACCTGCGCATCCACAAGGCCGTGGCCGTGAAGCTCCTGCACCCGGAGATCTCGCACAGCCCGCTCGAGACCGAGCGCTTCCGCCGCGAGGCGCAGATCGCGGTGCGCCTGAAGTCGCCCTACGTCGTGGACGTCCTCGACTTCGGCCAGACGACGAAGAGCGGCGCGCTCTACCTCGTGATGGAGCTCCTCGAGGGCGAGTCGCTCAAGGAGCGGGTGCGCCGCGAGGGCCGGATGGTCCCGGAGGAGGTGGGGCGGCTCCTGCGCCAGCTCATGCGCGGCCTCGACGCCGCCCACCGGGCCGGCATCGTCCACCGGGATCTCAAGCCGGAGAACCTGTGGCTCGTGCCGGACGACGGGCGCCTCCGGCTCAAGATCCTCGACTTCGGCATCGCGAAGGTCTCGGGCCCGATGGGCGGCACCGAGCGGACCCAGGCCGGCCTCGTGATGGGCACGCCGCAGTACCTCTCGCCCGAGCAGGCGGTGGGCGGCGACGTCGACCACCGGGCGGACCTCTACAGCGCCGGCATCATCGCGTACCTGATGCTCACCGGCCGCCACCCCTTCCCCACGAACGACGCCCGCGGGCTCCTGCGCGCGCACGCGTTCGACCCGGTGCCCTCGCCCGTCCGCGAGCTGCCCGAGCTCGTCGCGCACCCGGCCCTCCTGCGCTTCGTGAACCGCGCCTGCGAGAAGGACCGCAACCTGCGGGCCCAGAGCGCCGCGGAGCTGCTCGAGGTGCTCGAGGGCCGCCCCGGCGGCGCGGGCCGCAAGCCCCAGAGCGGACCGGTGATCCCGCTCCAGCGCACGCCCTCGCGGGAGACCTCGATCTCCGGCCTGCTCCGCCCGGTCTCCTCGAGCGCGCCGCGCGCCCTCAACCTGACCCTGCTCCTCACCGAGATCGCCGACTGGGGGACGCTCTCGAGGACCCGCGGCAGGGAGGAGGTCGCCGGGCTCCTCACCGAGCACGACCACCTCGTCCTCCCGGCCATCCGCGCCTACCACGGGCGCCGGATCAAGTCGAAGGACGAGACCCTCGTCGCGGCGTTCCCCTCGCCGACGAACGCCGTGCTCTGCGCGATGGCGATCCAGGACCGCCTCGCCGCGCGGAACGTGGCCGGCGGCGGCGACCGCCTGGCCCTCAAGGTCGCCGTGCACCTGGGCGAGACGCGCGAGGAGAAGGGCGACCTCGTGGGCGAGCCGCTCGCGGTGGGCGGCGCGGTGCGGCGGCTCACCGAGCCCGGCGAGATCCGGGTCACGCGCAGCGTGTACCTCTCGATGAGCCGCGGCGAGGTCCACCTCGAGGCCCTGCCGCCGCTCGAGCTCGGGCAGGGCCAGGAGGCGCTGCCCCTCTACCGCGTCGAGCGGCAGGCCGGCCCGTGGCCGTACGGCGGCCGCGAGGCGGAGCGGGTGGAGGCGTCGGAGCGGGTGACCCGGGCGATCGCCCCGCTCGCCGACGGGCTCTCCTCCATCGGCGACGCCGCCGCCGAGGGGCGCGTGCGCGCGACCTTCCGGGTGGCCTGGGCGGCCCTCGCGATCGGCGCCCTCCGCCTCGTGGACCTCGCCCTGCTCGGCACGCAGGGCCTCCTCCTCGCGGTGCGCTTCTTCGGCTGGAGCCACCGCACCCCGCCGCTCTGGCTCGAGCGCGGCCTCTTCGGCGTCGGCCGCGCGCGCGAGGCGGCCCGGGCCCGGGTCCCCGTCCACCGCGCCGCGCTCATCCGGCCGCTCTCCTGAGGCGCTCGCCATGCTCTCGGAGAACCGGGTCGTCCTGCTCACGGACATGAAGGGCTTCACGGCGGCGACGAGCCGCCAGACGCGCGAGGAGACCGCGCGCATGCTGGCCCTCCACGACGCCCTGCTCTCCCCGGTGATCCGGGCGTTCCGCGGGCGCCGGGTGAAGAGGCATCGGCGACTCCTACCTCGTGCTCTTCGAGGCGCCGACCGAGGCGATCCTCTGCGGCACGGCGATCCAGGACCGGCTCTGGGAGTACGCCCGCCGCGTGCCGGAGAGCCAGCGCATCGAGGTGCGGGTGGCGGTCGCGCTCGGCGAGGTGCGCCTCGTCCGGACCGCCGGCGTGGACGACGTCTTCGGCGAGGCGGTGAACCTCGCCTCGCGCATCGAGGGCGAGGCGGAGTCGGGCGAGGTCTGGCTCTCCGAGTCGGTCTGGTGGGTCATGGATCGCTCGCGCGTCGAGCTCGAGGACCTGGGCTCGCGCTCGCTCAAGGGGTTCCCGGAGGCGGTGCGGCTCTTCCGCGTCGCGCGCCGCGACCGGCCCGACGACCCGCCCTACGCGAACCAGGGGCTCGCGCTCGTGAACGGGCTCGCCCCGCCGGATCCGGAGGAGCTCGCGCGCCGGATCGCCGCCGGGCCGGTCCGCGAGACCCGCCCGCGCTGGCCGCTCGCGGCGCTCCTCGTGCTGCTCGGCCTCGCGACCGCGCTCCTCGTCTGGCAGCACGTCCGCCCGAGCTTCGACGAGCTCGTGCAGGACGGGAAGCTCGAGGAGGCCGAGCTGCTCCTCGGCGCGCTGGCGGTGGACCGCGGGCTCGAGGACGCCGACGTGCGCGCCGCGGAGCGCAAGCTCGAGGCCGCCCGGGTGCCGACCGGCGGCCACGAGCTCGTCGCCTCGTTCGAGGCCTGGTCGCGCGCGCTCGCCGACGGGAGCCCCACCGCGCTCGAGTGGCTCACCCGGCAGGCGCACTCCCCCGCCTGCGAGCGGCGCCGCCTCGCCGCGAAGGCGCTCGCCGCCTCGGGCTCGCCCGAGGCCCAGGGGCCGCTCGAGGCGCTCGCCGCCGACGAGCCCGAGGTGCCGCACGACGCGCTCGCGCGGCTCGGCCGCGCGCTGTGGCCGGCGGGCCGGTGCGGCGACGGCGACCTCGCGCGGGCGGCGCTGAAGAGGCTCCGGAAGCAGGGTTAGATGGCCCAGGCCAGGCGGATGCCGACGGTCGCCGTCGGGTTCACCCAGCCGACCTCGAGGCCGACCGAGAGCCCGCCTCGCTGCAGGAGCCCGAACCCGATCGCCGCGTGCATCCGGACGGCGTCGCCGTCGTCGAAGAAGACCCACGGGCCGACCAGGCCGTCCACGTAGAGCCGCTCGCCGCGCAGGCGGAGCCTGAGATCGATCGGCACGCCCGGCCCGACGCCGTCGGTGGCGAGCAGCGCGCCGATCCGGCCCCCGATCGCGAGGCCGCGCGCGACCGGCCGGTCCGCCGCGAGCGTCAGCTCGAGCGCGCCGACCGAGGGATTGGTCCACCAGTCGGCGCCCAGGCCGATCGCGGTGCCCGCGCGGGCGGGCGCCGCCGCGGTGGCGAGCGCGAGGGCGGTCAGGGCGAGGGCGGCTCGGAGCGGCGTCACGGGCACCTCCGGGGGAGTCCGGTCGAGGCTACCAGCGGCCGGGGACGCCCTCCACGCCCCGCGCGGGAAGGCCTTAGGGAGTGCTTAGGAAGTCGTGAGCGAACTCTCACGATCCACCCAGCGAACACTTAGGAACGGCGCCTCGCGGAAGTTGAAATCATCCCGTCATGCACGACGTACGGAGGCGCGCATGAACCGGGTCGACGTCTACGGGCTGGCGCACAAGGCGCTCCGGGCCCTGCTCTTCGAGACCGCCGCGCTCGCGGCGCGCACCGACTTCGCCGACGCCGGCGAGGCCGCGCGCCTCGCCGCGTCGGCCGACGCGCTCCTCGGCTGGCTGGACGAGCACGCGGAGCACGAGGAGCGGCAGATCATGCCCGAGCTCGCCGCCATCGCCCCGGAGCTCCACGCCGCCGTCGCCGCCGACCACGGCCGCGTGTCGAGCGTCCAGCAGGAGGTGCGGGGCTGGGTGGCGCGGCTGCGCCTCGCGGACGGCGCCGCGCGGGTCGCCGCCGGCGCCCGCCTGCACGACCGCCTGCTGGCGCTCACCGCCGAGCAGCTCCGGCACATGGCGAGCGAGGAGGCCGACGCCAACCGCGCGCTGTGGGCCCACCGCACCGACGACGAGCTCCGCAGCGTCCTCGCGCGCATCCGCGCCGCCACCCCGCCCGAGCGCGGCCAGGCCTGGCTCGAGCTCCTCCTCCCCGCCCTCTCCGCCCCGGAGCGCGCCGCCGTCCTCGCCGCGACGCGGGAGGTGACGCCATGACGATCCGCCGCCTCGCCGCCGGCTGCGCGGCCGCCCTCGCCGCCGCGGCGCTCTCCGCCGCCCGCGCCGAGGAGCCCGGGCAGCGCCAGGCGCCCGCCCGCCTCGAGGAGACCGGCCTCTACGCCGACTTCGCCGCGCGCCGCGTCGCCGCCGACGTCCTCACCTGGACGCCCCAGTACCCGCTCTGGTCGGACGGGGCGACCAAGCGGCGCTTCGTGCGGCTCCCGCCCGGCAAGGCCATCGACGCCACCGAGCCGGACGCGTGGGTCTTCCCGGTGGGCACGAAGCTCTGGAAGGAGTTCAGCTTCGGTCGCGCCGTCGAGACCCGCTACATGGAGCGGCGGCAGGACGGCTCCTGGATCTTCGCGACCTACCGCTGGACGGAGGACGGCAAGGACGCCGTGCTCGCCCCGAACCGCGGCGTCCTCGCCGCGGCGGAGCTCCGCCCCGCCCGCGCCGGCGCCCCCGCGGTGAGCCACGACCTGCCCTCGATGGGCGACTGCATCTCCTGCCACACCGCGGGGCCCACCCCGGTGCTCGGCTTCTCGGCCCTGCAGCTCTCGCCCGACCGCGATCCGAACGCGCCGCACCGCGAGGCGGGCTCGCCGCGCGACGTGGACCTGCCCGAGCTCGCCGGGCGGGGGCTCCTCGTCGACCTGCCGCCCGCGCTGCTCCGGCGCCCGCCGCGGGTCGAGGCCCCGACGCCCACCGCGCGCGCCGCGCTCGGCTACCTGCACGGCAACTGCGCGAGCTGCCACGACGCGCGCGGCGACCTCGCCTCGCTCGGCCTCGACCTCACCCAGCGGGTCGAGCCCACCCCCGGCGCGGGCCCGCTCGCGACCGCGGTGAACGTGCCGAGCCGGTACCGGCCGGCCGGCGCCCGCGGGGCCGTGCCCCGCATCGCGCCGGGCGACCCGGAGCGCAGCGCGCTCGTCGCCCGCATCTCCTCCCGGAACCCGTCGGCGCAGATGCCGCCGATGGGCACCCACCTCGTGGACGACGAGGCCGTGAAGCTCGTCCGCGCGTTCGTCGAGGAGCTCGACGCTCCCGGCCGGCGCGTCGCGCAGCGCCCCTGACCCCCTGCAGCTCCAACCCCAAGAGGAAGAACCAATGAACCGCTCCGTGAAGCCCGTCCTCACCCTCGCCGCCGTGCTCGCCTGCGTCGGCGTCGCCGCCGCCGCGCCCTCGAAGGCCGACCCGAAGCAGGTCGCGCGCGGCAAGTACCTCGTCACCCTCGGCGGCTGCAACGACTGCCACACGCCGTGGAAGATGGGCCCGAACGGCCCCGCGCCGGACATGACCCGCCAGCTCTCCGGCCACCCGGCGGAGGCGAAGGTGGACGCGGCCCCGGCCCTCGGCATGCCGTGGATGTCGGCCTGGTACGCGACCAACACCGCCGTCGCGGGGCCGTGGGGCGTGTCGTTCGCCCGGAACCTCACCCCGGACAAGGAGACCGGCACCGGCGGGTGGACCGAGAAGGACTTCATCCAGACGATCCGCACCGGGAAGCGCATGGGACACGGGCGGCCGCTGCTCCCGCCGATGCCCTGGCCGAACTACGCCGAGGCCACCGACGAGGACCTGAAGGCGATCTTCGCCTACCTCCAGTCGATCCCGGCGGTGAAGAACGCGGTGCAGGAGCCGATCCCGCCGGCGGCGATGCCGGCGAAGTAGCGTGAGCGGGAGGCGGCGACTACCCGGTCGCCGCCTCCTCCAGCTCCACGGCGGCGCAGAGCTGGAGGGCGAAGCGGCCGCGGCGGACGGGCACGAGCTTCACGTCGGGGCACTTCTCCTCGAGCCGCTTGCGCAGGAGGATCAGCCGGGACTCGAGGTTGTCCTTCAGGGCCGGCAGCCCCAGCGACGGATCGAGGCGCAGCTCGCGGTTCGTGAACTCGAGCCGGCCGTCGCGCGCGTGCTCGCCGAGCACCTTCCAGAGGATCTTCGCCGGGACGTTCCGGACGAGGTACTCGCCGTCCACGAAGACGCAGTCGTCGTTCAGGTAGTAGCGGAAGCGCCGGGTCTTCGCGGCGGGGGGCGGGGTGAGCTTCCCCGCGCCGCGGCGGGCGGGCGCGGGCGGGTGGCCCGGGTCCTCCTCCTGGCCCATCATCCGGTCCATGCCGAGCGCGATTCTGGTTCGCGACGACCGTGAGGTACGGCTCGTCCCAGTCGTCGAAGCGGAGCGGATCCTCGCTCTCGAGCGCGAGCACGCCGAGGAGCCTGCCGCCGACCTGGAGCGGGATGGCGAGCTGCGCCTGCGGCCGGTCGAGCCCGGGGAGCGGCACCTCCGGCGCGAGCTTCCCGCCCTCGGTGGCGGCGCGGGCCCGGAGCGCCCGGCCGTAGCGGAGCTCGCCGCCCATCCCGCCGAGCCGGATGATCTTCCGGCGCTCGGCGCAGAGGCCGATGATCCCCTCCCCGAGCCGCACCTCGGCGCCGACGCCCGCCGCGCCGTAGCCGCGGGTGGCGAGCGCGACGAGGTGGCCCGCGTCGGCCTCCTCCGGCACGAGCACCATCGCGTGCGAGAAGCCGAAGGTCTCGTCGAGCGACTCGAGCGCCCCGGCGAGGAGCCCCTCGAGATCGGTCGCGCGGTTGATGCGATCCGAGACGAGCTGGAGGCCCCGGAGCTCGGTCAGCGGCCCGAGCGGGAGCGCCACCGGCGCGCCGGGGTCGATGGGCAGGAACATCCCCTCCACCGGCTCGAGCGACAGCACCTCGTAGACGTCCGCCGAGCGGAGCTTGAACACGCCGGACATGCCGGTGTGCGAGGCGATCACCTGGATGCGCAGCGCCATCGCGTCGAAGAGCGGGCCCTCGGTCTCCATGTGGTCGAAGTGGAGCCTCAGGCGCCACGCCTGCAGCGTCACCGGCTCGTAGACCTCGACCGTGGCGGCCGGGTTCTCGCGCACGTTCCGGTGGGTCTTGTTGAAGAACTGGCAGGAGAGCGCGACGTGGTTCTCGTCGACGAAGTAGACCTGCGAGTTGTAGGTGACGTTCGGCGTGCCGTCGGCGCCGGCGGTCGCGATGATCGACGGGACGACGCCCTGGAAGGCGTCGAAGAGGTCGGAGAGCTTCGGCTTCACCCGCGGCCCTCCACGAGCGGCGCGCCCGCCTTCGGCCCCGGCGTCTGCACGAAGATGCTCTCCACGCGGAACCGGACGGCGACGGCCGGCCAGACCGCGATCGCGAAGGTGATGCGCGACGGGATGCCGACGAACTGGAACATCTCCGAGAGGAGCGGCCGGTAGCGCTCGATGATGGGCCGGTCGGCCTCGGTCGCGTCCCGCACCTCGAGGACCGCGCCCTTCAGCTGGAACGAGAGATCGTCGAGCGGCCGCGCGAACACCGCGGCCACCCGGCCGTTCAGCGCGAGGTTGTCGAGCGTGCGGCCCGCCGCCGCCCGGGGGACGAACAGCGTCACCTCGTCCCCGCCCGGCTCCACCCGGCAGCCCATCACCCGCGCCGCCTCGGGGACGAGCCGCGCGTCGGCCGTGCCGACGTGGATCGACACGCCGGACTCGGCGAACGCCCTGAGCTCGGGGGAGAGGTGCTCGGTCACGGATGGCTCCATGTATCGCGATGAGGGGTGGTCGGTTCAACCCCGACCCCGACCGGGGTCACCCTCTCGCGCGCGGCCGGATCCCGGGCGGTCTACACCCGCAGTTTCAGGCGAGCCCCACGCCGCTCGCCTCCTGCCGCGGAGGGGCGGCGGCGAGCCAGGCCACGACCCGCTGCCAGGTGGCCTCGAACCCGGCCCGGTCGAAGCCGCTCCCGCTCGTGAGCCAGTCCAGGTGAGGCGGCACGTGGCGCGGCTGGTGGAAGTGGCCGATCACGTCGTGGTGGTCGGCCCAGACGGCGTGCACGACGGTGCCGCGCACCTGCGAGAGCGTCGGGACCATCCCGTCGTTCGCCGAGACGTCGGGGCGGTGGCCGTACGCGCGGCGGAGCTCGATGAGCTGCTGGCGGTCGAGGCGCGGCGTCCGCTCCTGCGGGGTGCGGGCGCCCAGCCGGTAGAGGGCGACGAAGAGCGCGTGGGTGGCCTGCGCGTAGGGGTCGAGCCCCGCCGCGATGACGGAGCGCAGCCCGGGCGCCCGCGCCCGGGTCACGACGCAGCCGTAGCGCACGCCGGGCCGGTCGCCGGTGGCGGCGTTGAAGAGGTCCATCCCGCCCGGCGTGATCTGGCCGAGGAGGTCCTGGTCCTTGCCGAGGTTCTCGAGGAACTCCTCGATCGCGAGCCGCCGCGGCTTCGAGAAGTCGGCGAGGAGGTCGCGGGCGAGCGACTCGATCATCCCGTCGGCCGGCGCGTCCGCCTTCTGGAACAGGCGCGCGAGCCGGAGCACCACCTTGAGCGGCAGGCGCCCCGCGCGCAGCGAGTAGATCGTCGCGACCGAGAGCACGCGCAGGAGCTGCTGCCCGAGCAGCGTGTTGAAGAGGTGCGCGAGCGGCGTGCCGAGGTGCGGCGTCGAGACGCAGACCACCGCCGGGACGGCCGCGGCCGCGCGCCGCACGTCGGCGGACGTCGGGAGGCTCACCTCCGGCGAGACGACGAGCCGCGCGTCGAGGCCGCCCGACGAGTGGCCGACGAGGCTCACCCGCGCGTTCGGCGGGCTCTCGTCGAGGAGCCTCGCGATCGCCTCCGCGAGGCGCGCCGCGCGCTTGCGCAGCGAGGCGGTCGGCGGGGTCTCGACCACGCGGATCTCGCCGTCGAGGCCGTGCCCGGGCCCGATCTCGACGAGGTAGTCCCGGACGTGCCCGAAGTACGCGAAGTCGTTGAGGTTCGCGAACCCGAAGAAGCCCGGGATCAGCAGCACGTGGTGGGGGCCCGGCACGGTCGGAGTGTACTACCAGGGGGCCGGCGCGTAGTCCTTGAAGAAGACGCCCGAGGGGTGCTTCCCCGTGGTGAACCCCTCGAAGATGGGGGCGAGGATCCGCGCGGCGCCGTCCACGATGTCGAGCGGCGGCGAGAAGCCGTGCTCCTCGGCCTTGCGCTCGGCGAGGTGGGCCGGGTCCTCGTCGGTCACCCAGCCGGTGTCGACCGCGTTGAGGAAGATGCCGTCGCGCGCGTAGTCGGGCGCGCTCGTCCGCACCACCATGTTGAGCGCGGCCTTCGCCATGTTGGTGTGCGGGTGCTTGTCGGTCTTCTTGCCCCGGTAGAACTGCCCCTCCATCGCCGAGACCATCACGACGTGGCGGGCGGGGTCGTGCGAGGTCCCGGTCCCCGCGGGCGCGCCGGGCACGCGGAGCATGAGCGGCTTCAGCCGCGCGGCCATCACGAACGGCGCGGTGGCGTTCACGAGCATGACCTCGAGGAGCTCGAGGGTCGGCACCTCGTGCAGGCGCAGCCGCCAGGAGTTGTGGGTGCGCAGGTCCACCTGCTGCAGGTCCTGGTCGAGCACGCCGCGCGGGAAGAGCTCGACCGCGGGGCGGACCGCCTCGGGGAGGAGCGCGGCGGGCACCGTGCCCACGTCGGCGGTCCCCGCCCCCACGGCGTCCGCCGCGGTGGCGGCCTGGGTGAGCGCGGCCGGCCGCGCGAGCCCGTGCGCGCCTTCGGAGGCGTGGCTGCGCGCCTCCTCGTAGCGCTCGAGCAGCGGCCGCTCCATCCCGGGCACGCCGCTCCACGGCCCGAGCTCGCGCTCGACGAGGTGGGCGTAGAAGCCGGGCGGGCGGCGCACGGTCTGGCAGGCGTTGTGGACCTGGAAGTCGAGCCGGGGCAGCGCGGCGTCGAGCCGGTGGCAGAGGAGCTCGACCGACGGCGTGTGGCGCAGGTCGATGCCCCACACCTGCAGGCGGTCCTTCCAGGCGGCGAAGTCCGGCTCGCGCGCGTAGCGGGCGGCCGCGTCGCGCGGGAAGCGCGTGCAGGCGACCACCGTGCAGCCGGCGCGGAGCAGCATGATCGCGGCCTGGTAGCCGATCTTCACGCGGGCGCCGGTGACGAGCGCGACGCGCCCGCGGAGGTCGACGGCGGCGTTGCGGCGGGCGAAGTTCGCGTCGCCGCAGGCCGGGCAGAGCTGGTCGTAGAACGGGTGGAGCCGCGTGTAGCGGGCCTTGCAGACGTAGCAGCGGTGCGGGTCGGTGAGCTCGGGGCCCTCCGCCTCGGCCGACGCCGCCTCGTCGACCGGCGCGGGCGGCAGCGGCGTGCGGAAGACGGGGTCCTCGCGGAGCTTGCGGATGCCGGTGCCGCGGCGCAGCCCGCGGTTCGCCTCGCGCCGGGCGTCGCGCTCGGCCTTGCCGAGGGCCTTCCTGAGCCGGCGGCGCTGGATCACGTCCGGCCGGCCGACCGAGCCGGCGAGCTTCTGCAGGCGCTCGCGGGTCTCCCGGTCCACCGACGCGAGCAGGCCACGGTCGGAGGCCACCCGCTCGAGCACCTCGAGGGCGGTCGCGATCTCGTCGTTGCCGATCGAGACCTTGCCGGGCGGCGGGTCGGGCTTCTTCGTCATGGGGGACCTGTCCATACCCCGAGGAGGGCGGGCCGCGCCACCGTCGCCAGGAGCCGGGATTCGGGTTAAACCGTGCCCCCATGCACGCCGCCTTCGACGAGCACCTGAAGCAGCAGCTCGCGCAGCTCGAGGCCGACGGGCTCCTCAAGAAGGAGCGCGTCATCACCACCCCGCAGGGCGCCTGGGTCCAGGCGGACGGCCGGCGGGTCGTGAACCTCTGCGCCAACAACTACCTCGGCCTCTCCGGCCGGCCCGAGCTCGTCGAGGCGGCCCAGGAGGCGCTGCCGCGCTGGGGCTTCGGCCTCTCCTCGGTCCGCTTCATCTGCGGCACGCAGGAGATCCACAAGGAGCTCGAGCGGCGGCTCGCCGCCTTCCTCGGGTTCGAGGATGCGATCCTGTTCTCGTCGTGCTTCGACGCGAACGGCGGCGTCTTCGAGGCGCTCCTCGGAGAGGAGGACGCGATCGTCTCCGACGCGCTCAACCACGCCTCGATCATCGACGGCATCCGGCTCTGCAAGGCGAAGCGGCTCCGCTACGCGAACGGCGACGTCGCGGACCTCGACGCCCAGCTCACGGCCGCCCGCGCGCAGGGCGCCCGGAACGTCCTCGTGGTGACCGACGGCGTCTTCTCGATGGAC
Organism: Anaeromyxobacteraceae bacterium; assembly: GCA_047602405.1. Lineage (GTDB taxonomy): Bacteria > Myxococcota > Myxococcia > Myxococcales > Anaeromyxobacteraceae > Anaeromyxobacter. The sequence goes on along the minus strand of JASGHJ010000002.1, from coordinate 711,507 downwards.
GGCTACCTCGCGAAGCTGCCGCAGATCTGCGACGTCGCCGAGAAGCACCGGGCGATGGTGATGGTCGACGACTCGCACGCGGTCGGCTTCATCGGCGAGAAGGGGCGCGGCACCCACGAGCACCACCGGGTGATGGGCCGGGTCGACCTCGTCACCGGCACGCTCGGGAAGGCCCTCGGCGGCGCGTCGGGCGGCTACGTCGCGGGCTCCGGGCCCATGGTCGAGTGGCTCCGCCAGAAGGCGCGGCCGTACCTCTTCTCGAACACCCTCGCCCCGGTCATCGCGGCGGTGTCGCTCGGGGTCCTCGACCTCGTCGAGCAGGCCGACGACCTGCGCGCGAAGCTCCGCGCCAACGCGACGTTCTTCCGGGCCGAGATGACCCGGGCCGGCTTCGAGCTCCTCCCCGGCGAGCACCCGATCATCCCGGTGATGCTCCGCGAGGCGCCGCTCGCGCAGGAGTTCGCGCGGCGGCTCCTCGAGGACGGCGTCTACGCCATCGGCTTCTTCTTCCCGGTGGTGCCGAAGGGTCAGGCCCGCATCCGCACGCAGATGAGCGCGGCCCACGAGCGGGCCGACCTCGAGCAGGCGGTCGCGGCGTTCACGAAGGTCGGCAAGGCCCTCGGCGTGGTTCGCTAGGAGATTCCAACGTGAGAGCGCTCATCAAGTCGAGGCAGGAGCCGGGCATCTGGATGATCGAGGACGCGCCGGTCCCCGAGATCGGCGTCCACGACGTCCTCATCAAGATCCACAAGAGCGCCATCTGCGGCACCGACGTCCACATCTACAACTGGGACGAGTGGAGCCAGCGCACCATCCCGGTGCCGATGATCGTCGGCCACGAGTACTTCGGGATCGTGGAGCGGGTGGGCGCCGAGGTCGACGCCTTCGAGCCCGGCGACCGGGTGAGCGGCGAGGGCCACCTCACCTGCGGCTTCTGCCGCAACTGCCGGGCGGGGCGCCGCCACCTCTGCCGGAACACGAAGGGCGTGGGCGTGAACCGCCCCGGCTCCTTCGCCGAGTACCTCTCCATCCCGGCGGTCAACGTCTACAAGATCCCCGACGACATCCCGGACGAGGTCGCCTCGATCTTCGACCCGTACGGCAACGCGACCCACACCGCGCTCTCCTTCGACCTCGTGGGCGAGGACGTGCTCGTGACCGGCGCCGGCCCCATCGGCGTGATGGCCTGCGCCATCGCCCGCCACGTCGGCGCGCGGCAGGTCGTGCTCACCGACGTGAACGACTACCGGCTCAAGCTCGGCAAGGAGATGGGCGCGACCCGCACCGTGAACGTCGCGAAGGAGGACCTGCGCGGGGTCATGGCCGAGCTCGGCATGAAGGAGGGGTTCGACGTCGGCCTCGAGATGAGCGGCAACGGCCGCGCCTTCCGGCAGATGCTGGAGGTGATGAACCACGGCGGGCGCATCGCGCTCCTCGGGATCATGCCCGGGCAGGAGGCGATCGACTGGAGCCAGGTCGTCTTCAAGGGGCTCTTCCTGAAGGGCATCTACGGCCGGGAGATGTTCGAGACCTGGTACAAGATGGTCGCGATGCTGCAGTCCGGGCTCGACCTCTCGCCCGTGATCACGCACCGCTACCCCATCGCCGACTTCCAGAAGGGCTTCGACGTCATGCGGAGCGGGCAGTCCGGCAAGGTCGTGCTGGACTGGGCGGGCTGAGCTCGCCGCCAGCCTCAGGCGCGCGCAGCCTCAGAGCAGCGCCTCGAGCGGCTGACCGAGCGCCTCCGCCACGCGGCGGAGCGTGGCGAGGCGGGGCTCGTAGCGGCCCATCTCGAGGCGGGCGTAGTTCGAGCGCGCCATCCCTGACGCTGCCGCGACCTCCGAGGCCGTCCGCCCCGCGGCGAGCCGCAGCGCACGGACCTTGGCGCCGACGGTGTCCGCCTTCGCCGTCACCTTCGCGGTGAAGGCGGGCTCGGCGAGCGCGAGGATGGCGGTCGCGGGGACGTCGGTCATGGACCCGTCCCGCAGGCCCAGCACCACGACGCGCGGGTCGTCGCCCACGGTGGCGAGCAGCGGGGGCCTGTCGAAGCCGAGGTTCTCGATCTCGACCTCGTACCGCTGCCCCCACCGGAACCGGACCTCCAGCACCTTGCCGCCCGGGCGCAGCGCCGCGTGGACGAGGTCGAGCCCGCGCCGGTCGCGCCAGAACTCGTCGGGAGGCGGGGTCTTCGGGGTCCTTCTCACGCGCGGGGAAACGCTATCACATTTGATAGCATCGGCCTGCCCCGTCCGGGGCGTCCCTGCCCAGCCGGGAGCGGATTATCACATTTGATAGCACTTCTCGCCGCCGGGGAGCGAGAACCTGCCACTGAAACCCGGTCGCCCCACGACCTTCTCCGGAGAAAGGCTCCGAGACGCGACCCGACCTTCGCGCGGCACCTCCGTCGCCTCCCCTACCTCACCGCATCCTTCGCGATGACCGTCCAGTCGTCGGCGGCGTGGCCCTTCGCGATCCAGCGGTCCATCTCGGCGGCGATGGCGTTCATCACCGCGAGCTCCACCCCGCCGGCGCGCGCGGCCTCGATCATGAGGCGGGTGTCCTTCCTCGCCATCGCGAGGCCCCAGCTCGGGTTGCCGTAGTCGGCGGCGAGGAGCCGCTTCATGCGCGGCCCGAGCGACGAGGCGGGGTTGAAGAAGCCGAACAGCCCCTCCACGTCCGCGGTCGAGAGCCCCATCCCCTTCGCGAGCGCGAAGGTGTCGGCGAGCCCGGCGGTCATCGCGACGAGGAACTGGTTGCCGAGGAGCTTGTACGCGGCGGCGAGGCCGGGGGCGTCGCCGACGTGGACGAGCTTCCCGGTCATCCTCGCGAGCTCGGGCTCGAGCCGGTCGAAGAGCGCCCGGGAGCCGGACGCCAGCATGATGCCGGTCGCCTCGCGCGCGTTGCCCGGGCCCATGAAGACCGGCGCGTGCTGGAACGCGAAGCCGAGCGCGGTGCAGCGCGCGGTGCGGGCGATGGCGCCCTCGCGCGAGGTCGTGGTGTGGTCCACGATCGCGACGTTCGGGGCGAGGCCCGCCCGCACCGCCTCGAGCGTCGCGTCGACGGCGGCGTCGTCGGTCAAGGCGAGGTGGACGCGGGCGGCGCCGCGCACCGCCTCGGCGGGGTCGTCGAAGGCGGTGGCGCCGGTCTCGGCCGCCACCGCCCGCGCCTTCCCGGGCGACCGGTTCCAGACCCGGACCTCCTCGCCTCGCCCGCGCAGCGCGCGGACGAAGTTCGAGCCGAGGAGGCCCATGCCGAGGAACGCGAGCCGCTTCGAGGCGCCGGTCATGCCAGGGAGCTACCCCGGCGGCCGCCGATCGTCCAGCGCGTTCGCGGCCGGGAGCCGCGCGAGCACCTCGTGCGGATAGGCCGAGGCGTCCACCTTCGGCAGCCACTCGACGATCCGCCCGTCCGGGCCGATGACGACGCCCACCCGCCTCGCGCTCCCCGCGTTCGAGGAGTCGGCCGCGCCGTAGGCGAGGCCCATCGCGCGGTCCTCGTCGCAGAGGAGCGGGAAGTTGAAGGAGAACTTCTCCGCGAACGCGCGGTTCTCCTCCGGGGTGTCGAAGCTCACGCCGTAGATCACGGCGTTCCTGCGGTCGAACTCCGCCTTGAGGTCGCGGAACCCGCAACCCTCACGCGTTCAACCCGGGGTGTCGGCCTTGGGGTAGAACCAGAGCACGACCGTCTTGCCGTGCAGGTCCGCCAGGGACACCGGGTTGCCGAGGTGATCCGTGGCGCTGAAGGGGGGGGCGGCGTCGCCGGGCTTGAGCATGCCCTGTTGCTAACGGGCCCCGTCGCCGGCCGCAGGCTCCTGCTGGGACAGGCAGTGGAGCGTCCCCAGGCCCCAGACGAGGTCGAGCGCGTGGATGCCCACCACCGGGCGATCCGGCAGGAGCTCCGCGAGGATACCGAGCGCCACGCGGTCCCGCGGGTCGTCGAACGTGGGCACGAGCGTCGCGGCGTTGCAGACGTAGAAGTTGGCGTAGCTCGCCGGCAGGCGCTGGCCGTCGAAGACGATCGCCCGCGGCATCGGCAGCTCGACCACCTCGGGCCGGCTCCCGTCCTCGAGGCGCGCGCCCTGCAGGCGCTCCAGGTTCTCGGCGAGCGGCCGGTGGTTCGGGTCCCGGCCGTCCGGCTCGCTCGCGATCACGATCGTGCGCGGGTTCACGAAGCGGGCGAGGTCGTCGACGTGCCCGTGGGTGTCGTCGCCGGCGATGCCCTTGCCCAGCCAGAGGGTGTTCGGCGCGCCGAGCGCCGCGGCGAAGACCGCCTCGTAGTCCTCGCGCGCGAAGCCCGGGTTGCGGACCTGCACCGCGGGGTCGAGCAGGCACTCCTCGGTGGTGAGGATCGTCCCGCGCCCGTTCACGTCGATGGCGCCGCCCTCGAGCACCACCTCGCGCCCGCCGTGCTCCACGGGCAACAGCGGCACCTTGAGCGCCTTCGCGGCGCGCTCGGGGTTCTTCGCGTCGTTCTTCCAGTTCGGGTACTTCGCCCAGGCGTTGAAGCGGAAGCGGGCGACCGCCTTGCGCTTCTGGCCGGAGGCGCCGTCCCCGGTCACGAAGATCGGCCCCGTGTCGCGGGTCCAGATGCGATCGGTGCGCTGGCGATGGAAGGTGACGCGCTCGAGCGGCACCTCGGCGCGGGCGAGCACGCTCCGCGCCTTCTTCTCGCCCGCGGGCCCGTCGACGAGGAGGTGCACCCGCTCGCCCGCGGCGACGTTGCGGACGATCTCCGCGTAGACCCACGGGATTGGCGCGAAGCGCCCGGGCCAGTCGGCGACGTTGTGCGGCCAGGCGAGCCAGGTCGCGTCGTGGCGGAGCCACTCCGCCGGCATGCGCCACGAGGACGGCGCGGCCGGGCTCAATCCAGGAACCTCTTCGTGATGCCGCCGTAGGCGTCGATGCGCCGGTCGCGCAGGAAGGGCCAGTGCTGCCGGACCTCCTCGACGCGCCCCGGATCGACCTCGCCGAGGAGGATCTCCTCCTTGTCGGTGGACCCCTCGGCGAGGACGACGCCGAACGGATCCGACAGGAAGGAGGTGCCCCAGAACTCGAGCCCCGCGCCGCCGTCCGGGCCGGGCTCGAAGCCCACCCGGTTCACCGCCGCGACGAAGCAGCCGTTCGCGATGGCGTGGCTGCGCTGGATGGTGCGCCACGCGTCCCGCTGCGCGACGCCGAACTGGGCCTTCTCGGCCGGGTGCCAGCCGATGGCGGTCGGGTAGAAGAGGACGTTCGCGCCCTGGAGCGCGGTGAGGCGGGCGCCCTCCGGGTACCACTGATCCCAGCAGATGAGCGTGCCGATCCGGCCGAAGCGGGTGTCGGTCGCCTTGAACCCGAGGTCACCGGGCGTGAAGTAGAACTTCTCGTAGAAGGCCGGGTCGTCCGGGATGTGCATCTTCCGGTAGAGGTCGGCGGTCGCCCCGTCCGCGTCGAGGGTGAGCGCGCTGTTGTGGTACACGCCCGCCGCGCGCCGCTCGAAGATGGGCACCACGACCGCGACGCCGGCCTTCCTCGCGACCTCGGCGAAGCGCTCGCTCGACGGCCCGGGCACCGGCTCCGCGAGCTCGAAGAGCGCGTGCTCCTCCTTCTGGCAGAAGTAGGGCGAGCGGTAGAGCTCGGGCAGGCACACCACCTGGGCGCCGCGCCGGGCGGCGTCGGCGACGAGGTCGGCCGCCTTGTCGACGTTCTCCTGCGGCTTCGCCGACATCGACATCTGGACGAGGCCGACCGTGAACTTACGGGGCTTGGTCATCGCGCCCTCGTATACCGTCCGCGGGGCGCGCGATCCAGAGGGTCGATCCCGGCGAGGCGGCCGCGCGAGCGAGCCGCTTCAGCTCGCCCGAGAGCGCCTCGAGGGCGTCCCCCGAGCGCAGGAGCGCGCCGTAGGCCCGGTCGCGCCGGGCGCGCACCACCCGCGTCACCGGGGACAGGGCCGGCGCCCTGCCCTCCCCGGCGCGCGCCGCGCCGCGCCGCGCCGCCTCGACGGCGGCCTCGAGCACGTGCGCGTCGTGGAGCTCCCCGAGGGCGTCCTGCACGCCCTGCAGCCGCTCCACCGCCGTCCGGGCCCCGAGCCCCGGCGCGTCCCGGAGCGGCTCGACGAGGTAACGCAGCCGCTTCGCCTCGAGGCGCGCGCGGTGGGCGCGGGCGACGTCCCCCGCCCCCTCCACCGCGGCGAGCGCCGCGAGGAACGCCTCGAGCTGGCCCTCGACGAGCGCGGCGAGGACGCCGCCGAAGGACTCGAGCTCGAGCGGGCGGAGCCTCCGCTCGTAGGTCGAGAGCCGCCGCCGGAGCCGGCGCGAGAGCTTCCGCCAGCGGCGCACGGCCCGCGCCGTGTCGCCGGCGCCGGCCTCGGCCGCGGCCTCGAGCCGCGCGACGAGCCAGTCGAGCCCGGCCCGGCGGTCGGGCGGGATCCGGGCCCGCTCGCCGGCGAGCACGGCGAGCTGCACCTCCGCGTCGCGCGACGCGCCCGTCCCGGCGGCGAGGCGCCGGAGCGCCCGCAGGTGGCGGCGCCGCGGCCCGGCCCGCAGCCACGGACGGAAGGCGCGCAGGAGCGAGCGCAGCCGGCGCAGCTCCACCCGGAAGTCGTGGAGCGCCTCCGGGTCGGCGTCGCCGGAGAGGCGCGCGGAGGCGGCGTCGACGGCGGCCACCCGGGCGAGCGCGAGGAGGCGCGCGCCCTCCTCGACCGGCAGGCCGAGCGCCGGGAGCCCCGACGTCACCGCGCCTCGGACAGGAGGCGCAGCGCCCGCGCGGTGAGGACCCACTCGATCCGCGCCACGCCCGCCTTCCGCGCCGGAGAAGGGGCGTGCTCGAGCTCGAGCAGGCACGCGCCGCCCTTCCTGAGCTCGAGGAACGGCGTCCGCCTGCCCGTCACGAGCAGCGCGAGGAGCGTGGACAGGGAAGGCTCGTGCCCGACGAGCGCGAGCGGCGCGCCCCCGTTCTTGCGCGCGGCGAGCCAGCGCAGGAGCGCGCGCGGGTCGCGGCCGGGCGCGAGCGCGGGGAGGAGCTCCACCTCCACCCGCCAGGCGGCCGCGACGATGCGGGCGGTCTCCTCCGCCCGGACGAGGGGGCTCGACACCACCGCCGAGACGGCGGGGACGAGCTCGCGCAGCCCCTTCGCGCCCTCCTTCATCCGGGCGCGGCCCGCCGCGGTCAGGGCCCGCGCGGCGTCCGCGCGCGGCCCCGGCCGTTCGGCGTCCTCGGCGATCGCGTGGCGGACGAGGAGGAGCTCCACGCCGATCACGGTGGCAGACCCGGGTGACGGACCTGACGCCCCTGTTGGGGCTGCGACCACTTCGGTGTGGGCCGTCGCTACTTCGGCCCGCCCTGGAGCCCCTGCAGCGCGGCGCGGGCCTGGATGGCCTGCGAGCTGTTCGGATCGAGCTGGATCACCCTCGACCAGGCCGCGACCGCCTTGTCCGTCTGCTTGAGGTCGTACGCGTAGACGACGCCCAGGTTGAACAGCGACTGCAGGTGGCGCGGGTCGAGCTGGCTCGCCTTCTCGAAGTTCTTCGCGGCCTGCTCGAACTGCTTCGCCTCCCGGTACATGATCCCCTGGTCGGTGAGCACGTCCGGGTTGTTGGGCTGCAGCGCGAGCGCCTTCGCGTAGGCGTCGATCGACTTCTGGGCCTGGTGCGTGTCGAAGTAGTCGTTCCCGAGCTGGATCCAGGCCGAGGCGTTCTTCGGATCCTGCTTCACGATCCCCTCGTGCTGCGCGATGCGCGCGAGGAGGTCGGGCTGGCCGCCCTGCCCGGGCATGCCCGGGGGCATCTGGCCCATGCCGCCGCCCATGCCGGGCGGCGGGGGGTTCGGGATCGGCGCCGCGGTCGGCGCCGCGACCACCGGAGCGGAGGACTGGGAGACGCTGCTGCCGATGGAGTAGCCGACGGCGAGGCCTGCCAGCAGGCCGGCCACGAGGGCGATGACGACGTTCCGGTTCACGGTCTGATGCTCCTTGGTCTCAAGAGACGGGGGCGGATTCTGCCACACGGTCGAGGGACGCGGCAGCAAAAGCCGGTATCGGCCGTATCCAGGCACCCGGCTGCCCACATCGCAACGGCCTGCGCGATCCGGTAGAACGTTGAGGTACACGGACAGGCGAACGCGCCGCTGGGAAGGCGCGCGCGTCCCGGGCCCAGGGGCAGCGATGGCATCCTTCAATTGCGACAACTGTGGCTTCACGGGAGAGCGGCTGGCGAGCGGCGCCTGCCCCCGGTGCGGCCACGTGCCGGCGGGCTTCCGGGTGCCGCCCCTCCCCGCGCCGGCGGGCCAGGTCGCGACCGAGGTGGAGCCCTCCGCCGAGGCCCCGCCCGGCGGCTACCTCGACCTCGACCTCGGCGACGCCGGCAAGGACGTCGGCGCCCCGCAGGCGACCCCCGCCCCCGGGGCGCCGCGCCGCCGGACGACGTCGAAGAGCGCCCCCGCGTTCGCGGCGGTCGCGCCGAAGGAGGTGCCGGGCTCGGCGAAGTCGATCCTGCCCATCGTCCTCTGGGTCGGCGTGGCCTGCGTCGTGCTGATCCTCGTGGGCGTCTTCTTCTCCCGCGGCGGCGACGAGACGGCGGCGTCCGCGCCCGCGTCCCCGCCGGTCGCGGCCGCCCCCGCCCCGGCCCAGCAGCCGCCCGCGCCCGCCGCCGCCCCCGAGCCGGCCCCCATCGTGCCGGCGGCCGCGGCCACTCCGGAGACCCAGGCCCGCACCGTCAGCGCGAAGCCCGAGCCCCGCGCCGAGCGGCGCACCGTCCCTCCTCCGCGCCCGACCCGCGGCCGCGAGCCCGCCGTCCAGGTCGCCGCCGCGCCGCCCGCGCCCACGCCGGCGCCCGCCGCGCAGCCCGCGGCGATCCCGGCGGCGCCTCCGCAGCGCGCGCCCGCCGCGATCACCTCGCCGCCCCCGCCGCCCGCGGTCTCCTCGGCGCCGTCGGCCATCGAGGACGCGCCCCGCTACGCGACCGAGGGCTACCGCCGGCCCACCATGACCGAGCCCGGCTGCGTGCAGCGGTCCATCCGGCCGCCCCGCGACCTCGCCGAGCGCCTCGACGGACCGGTGACGATCCGCTTCGCGGTGGGGCCGGACGGCGACGTGTCGCTCTTCCAGATCATGGGCGACGTCCCGGACCCGCGCCTGCCGGAGATGCTCGAGACGGCCGTGCGCAAGTGCGCGTTCACCCCGGGCGCCGACGCCCAGGGCAAGCCCGCGCGCATGTGGGTGACGATGCCGATCCGCTTCGCGCGGTGATGCTCCGGGGAGCGGCGCGCCGGCCCGACCTGCGCTAAGGTCGGGACGTGACCCGCACGCCCGCCCCCGCGCTCCCGCTCCTGCTGTGCTCGCTCGTCACCGCCTGCGCCGGGGCCCACCCCGCGGCGCACCCGCCGATCGCGCAGCTCGTCGCCCAGCCCATCGCACCGGGGCGCGAGTGGCTCGCCACCCGCCAGCGCTCGCACCCGCTCGCGGGGCGCATCTGGGACGTGAAGCGGCAGGTCTTCGCCGACGAGGGGTTCCTCGCCTCGGCGGTCGCGGGCTCGGACTTCGTGCTGCTCGGCGAGGTGCACGACAACCCGGACGCGCACCTCCTGCAGGCCCGCCTCGTGCGCGCGGCCTCGGCGGCCGGGAAGAAGCCGGCGCTCGCGATGGAGATGCTCGACGCCGACGTGCAGCCGGAGGTGGACCGCGCCCTCGCGGCGGACCCGCGGAGCGCCGACGCGTTCGCGAAGGCCGTGAAGTGGGACGAGTCGGGCTGGCCGGAGTTCGTCATGTACCGCCCGATCCTCGTCGCCGCGCTCGACGCCGGGATGCCGGTGAAGGCCGCGAACCTCCCGAAGCCGCTCGCCAAGGCGGCCGTGAAGCAGGGCAAGGACGGGCTCCCGGAGGCGATCCGCGCGCGGCTCTCCCGCGACGAGCCGCTGCCCGAGCCGGTCGTGAAGGAGCTCCGCGAGGAGATGCGCACGAGCCACTGCAACGTGCTGCCCGAGCCGCTGCTCGACCCGATGGCGCTCGCGCAGCGCGCGCGCGACGCGCAGATGGCGCTCACGCTCGAGGCCACCGGCGCCGCGGGCGCGATCCTGGTGACCGGCAACGGCCACGCCCGCAACGACCGCGGCGTGCCGGCGGTCCTCGCGAAGGACGCGCCGGGGCGGCGGGTCGTCTCGGTCGGCATCCTCGAGGTCGAGTCCGGCCGCCCGCAGCCGAAGGACTACGTCGTCGACTGGGGGACCGCCGGCGGCCTGCCCTTCGACTACGTCATCTTCACGCCCGGGGCCGAGCGCCCGGATCCCTGCGCGAAGCTGCGCGAGATGCACCCGAAGCCGAAGCCCGCCCCCGCGAAGTAGCTCAGAAGTCCCGCTCGGCGACGAGCGCGCCGAGCTCCCGGTGCAGCACCTCGTCGTCGCCGAGGTTGAGCTCCACGAGCCGGCGCAGGTGGCCGATGCTCTCGAGGTCGATCTCGTCGCAGCGGATGCCGACGTGCAGCCCCTGCACGTGGGCGACCTCGCCCTCCATGCGGATGATGGCGCCGCCGTCGTCGAGGTGGATCGAGACGGAGCAGGAGGTGCCGACCGGGAGGCCGACCCCGGCGCCGACCTGCACGAGCGCGCCCTTCAGCGACACGTCGAGCAGCTCACCCCGCACGTGCCGCCCCCGCACCTCCACCTCGGCCGGGCGGTGGAAGACGATCCGGGAGAAGCGTCGGCGCTCGTTTCCGTTGGGCATGTGGCATCCCTCCCGGGGGCATCCTCCATCGCCGCCGGGGCGGGCGCAAGGCTACACTCCCTCCGGTGACCACGCGCACGCGCGAGGAGCTGGTCGAGTTCGTCAGGCGCCGCACGGCGCCCGCGCCGGTCCCGCTCTGCCCCGAGCTCCTCGTGCAGCAGGCGACCGAGGCGACCGCGCTCTGGCACGCGACGTCCGAGGAACTCGCGGGGTGGGACGACGCGCCCTTCTGGGCGTTCCCCTGGGCCGGCGGGCAGGCGCTCGCGCGGCTCGTGCTCGACCGGCCGGCGCTCGTGCGCGGGCGCGCGGTCTTCGACTTCGCGGCCGGCTCGGGCCTCTGCGGGCTCGCGGCGGCGCGGGCGGGGGCCGCCTCGGTGATCGCGCTCGACCACGACCCCGCCTGCGAGGCGGTGCTCTCGGTGAACGCCGCCCTGAACGGCCTCGCGCTCGAGTTCCGCGGCGGCGACCCCATCGGCGCGCCGCTCCCCGGCTGCGAGGTGCTGCTCGCGGGCGACGTCTTCTACGAGCGGCCGCTCGCGGAGCGGTCGGCGGCGTGGTTCCGCGCGCTCGCCGGGGCGGGCGTGCTCGTGCTCGCGGGCGACGCCGGCCGGCACTACGCGCCCGCGGACGGGTTCGAGGTGCTCGCCACCTACGAGGTCCCCACCACGACCGCCATCGAGGACGCCGACGTCCGCGCCGCGCGGGTGCTGAGGTTCCTGCCGTGACGACCGTGTCCATCACCGGCCTGTCCATCACCGGCGCGCCCATCACCAGCCTGCACGTGGGCCACGTGACGCTCGACCGGCGCGGCGACGGCCTCGTCCCCGGCGGCTCGGCCTGGTTCGCCGCCCGCGCGCTCCTCGCGCTCGGCGCGTCCCCGCGCCTCGCGACCGCCGCCGGCCCCGACCACCCGGCGGACGCGCTCCTCGGCGTGCCCGCCGCGGTCGCCGCCTCGCCTGCGACCACGATCTTCGAGAACGTGCACGGCCCGGACGGCCGGCGCCGCCAGCGCGTGCTCGCCACCGCCCCGCCGCTCTCGCCCGGCGCGCTCCCGCCGGAGCCCGGGTGGCGGCGCGTGGACGTGCTGCACCTCGCGCCGGTGCTCGACGAGCTCGTGCCGGCGCGCTGGGTCGAGGCCGTCGAGGCGCGGGTGGTCGGCCTCGGGGTCCAGGGGCTCCTGCGGCGGCTCGCGCCGGACGGCACGGTGCTGCAGCCGGCGTGGGCGCCGCGCGACCTCGACGGCGTGGGCGTCGCGTTCGTGGGCGAGGACGACCTCGCCGGCCAGGGCGACCTCGTCGAGCGGCTCCGGGCCGCCGTGCCGGTGGTCGTGCTCACCCGCGCCGCGCGCGGCTGCGAGGTCCACGCCGGTGGCCGGGCCGTGCGCGTCGGCGCGTTCCCCGCGCGCGAGGTCGATCCGACCGGCGCCGGCGACGCCTTCGCCGCGGGCTGGCTCCTCGCGGCGGCCGAGGGCGCCGATCCGGTGGAGGCCGCGCGCCTCGGCGCGGCGGCCGGGTCGATCGCCGTCGAGGGCGTGGGGGGCGCGACGCTCGGCCGCATGGGCGAGGCGAGGGAGCGCGCCCGCGCGGTGCCGGTCCTGGGCTGACGGCCCGACGCGCCGCGGCGCGGCGGCCGATCGCACCCGGGGGACGACCGTTCGCCCGGAGCCCCGCCGCCGGAGGCACCGGCTCCGCTAGACTCGGGGTCCCATGCCCGCCGCCGCCCCGAGCAGCCCCGCCGCCGCCTACGCCGCGCTCGTCGCCGACCTCGGTCGCTCCTTCCCCGCCGAGCGGATCGTCACCGATCCCCTCCGCCGCCTCGCGATGGGGACCGACGCGAGCTTCTACCGGCTGACGCCGGAGGTCGTCGTGAAGGTGCGCAGCGAGGCCGAGGTCGCGGGCCTCCTCAGGCTCGCCGCGGAGCGGCGGCTCCCGGTGACGTTCCGGGCGGCCGGTACGAGCCTCTCCGGGCAGGCGGTGTCCGACTCGATCCTGGCCGTGCTCGCGGGCGGGTTCACCCGGCGGGAGGTGCTCGACGGCGGCGCGCGGGTGCGGCTCGAGCCGGGCGTGATCGGCGCCGAGGCGAACGCGCTCCTCGCCCCCCTCGGCCGGAAGCTCGGCCCCGATCCGGCCTCGATCGGCGCCGCGATGCTGGGCGGCATCGCCGCGAACAACGCCTCGGGCATGTGCTGCGGCACCGCCCAGAACAGCTACCAGACCCTCGACGCGCTCCGGCTCGTGCTCTGGGACGGCACGGTGCTCGACACGGGCGACGCCGCCTCCCGCGCGGCCTTCGCCGCCGCCCACCCGGAGATCCCCGCCGGGCTCGCCGCGATCAAGGACGAGGTCCGCGCCGACGCCGCGCTCGCCGACCGCATCCGCCGGAAGTACCGGATCAAGAACACCACCGGCTACGGCCTCAACGCCTTCGTCGACTTCGACGACCCGATCGACATCCTCGCCCACCTCCTCATCGGCTCGGAGGGCACCCTCGCCTTCATCTCGGAGCTCACGCTCCGCACGGTCGAGGAGCACGCGCACAAGGCGAGCGCGCTCGTCCTGTACGCCGACATCGCGCACGCCGCCCGCGCGGTGCAGGCCCTCGACCGGCAGGTGGTGTCCGCGGCGGAGATCATGGACCGCGCCTCGATCCGCTCGGTCGAGGCGAAGCCGGGCATGCCGCCCGGGCTCGCCGCGCTCGGCCCCGACGCGTGCGCGCTCCTCGTCGAGGTCCGCAGCGGCACGGCGGCGGGCCTGCCCGCGGCGATCGCGGCGGCGACCGACCGCCTCGCCGGCGTGCCGACGCTCGCGCCCGCCGTGTTCACGACCGACCGCGCCGCGGCCGACCGGCTCTGGGACGTGCGGCGGGGGCTCTTCCCGGCGGTCGGCGCCGCCCGCCGCATCGGCACCACGGTGGTCATCGAGGACGTCGCCTTCCCGATGGAGCACCTCGCCGCCGGCACCGTCGCGCTGCAGGAGGCCTTCCGGCGCCACGGGTACGCCGAGGGCATCATCTTCGGCCACGCGCTCGACGGGAACCTCCACTTCACCTTCACGCAGGACTTCGGGGACCCGCGCGAGGTCGACCGCTACGCGCGGTTCCTCGACGACGTCTGCGAGGCGGTGGTGGACCGCTTCGACGGCTCGCTCAAGGCCGAGCACGGCACCGGACGCAACATGGCCCCGTTCGTCGAGAAGGAGTGGGGCCCGCAGGCGCACGGGCTCATGCGGCGGGTGAAGGCGCTCCTCGACCCGCATCGCATCCTCAACCCCGGCGTGATCCTCAACGACGACCCGCGGGCCCACCTCGCGAGCCTGAAGCCGCTCCCCGCGGCGGACCCGATCGTCGACCGCTGCATCGAGTGCGGCTTCTGCGAGCCCCGCTGTCCGTCCCGCACGCTCTCGGCGACGCCGCGCCAGCGCATCGTGGTGACGCGGGAGATGGCCCGGCTCCGGCGCTCCGCCGAGGACCCGGCCCGGCTCGCGCGGCTCGAGGAGGATTTCCGGTGGTGGGGCGAGGAGACCTGCGCGACCGACGGCCTCTGCGCGATGGCCTGCCCGGTCGGCATCGACACCGGCGTCTACGTGAAGGGGCTGCGCGCCCGGGACCGCGGCGGGCTCGCGAACACCGTCGCCGACGGCATCGCCGGCGAGCTCGGCGTCGTCTCCGGCCTGGTCCGCCTCGGCCTCGGAGGCCTGCGCGCCACGGGGCTCTCCGGCGGCGGCCCCGGCGCGCGCCCGCCCTACCCCGGCCCCGCGAAGGCGGCGCCCTACCTGAACGTCGCGGCCGGCCGGGGCCGGAAGGTCGTGTACCTCCCGGCCTGCGTCTCGCGGACCTTCGGCGCCACGGCCGCCGACCCGGACGACCGCGCCCTCCCGGACGCGGTCCGCTCGATCCTCGCGAAGGCCGGGTTCGACGTGGTCTTCCCCGACCGGCTCGAGACGCTCTGCTGCGGCCTCGCGTTCGAGTCGAAGGGCTTCCCGGAGCAGGGCGACCGCAAGGCCCGCGAGCTCGAGCGGGCGCTCCTCGCCGCCAGCGACGACGGCGCGCTCCCGATCCTCTGCGACACCTCCCCGTGTCTGCAGCGGATGAAGAAGACGCTCGACCCGCGCCTCGTGATGATGGAGCCCGCCGAGTTCATCCACGACCACTGCCTCGACCGGCTCGCGTTCACGAAGGAGCCCGGGCCGGTGGCGCTCCACGTCACCTGCTCGTCCACGAAGATGGGGCTCGCGCCGAAGCTGGAGGCCGTCGCCCGCCGCTGCGCGGAGCGGGTGGTCGTCCCCGCCGGCATCGGCTGCTGCGGCTTCGCGGGCGACCGCGGGTTCAGCCACCCGGAGCTCAACGCCGCGGCCCTCGCCGGGCTCGCGAGCGCGCTGCCGCCGGAGTGCAAGGAGGGCTTCTCGAACTCGCGCACCTGCGAGCTCGGCCTCACGCACCACGCCGACCGGCCGTACCGCTCCATCGCGTTCCTCGTGGACCGGTGCACGCGGGCGCGCGCCGAGGAGGTCGCGCAGCCGCACGCCCATGCCGTAGTCTCGGGGCATGCCCACTGACCTGAAGGCCGTCCTCAAGCGCTCGCGGAAGCTCGCCTCGCGGTACCTCGTCGAGGACGGGTCGAAGTTCCGGCTGAAGGACGTCGACCCGGGCGACACCGGCGACCTCGGGAAGGACGGCAAGGAGGAGGCGCAGGCGGCGCTCCGGGAGGGCGTCGAGGCGCTCGCGACGCTGCAGGATCTCCTCTACGCCCAGGACCGCTGGGCGGTGCTCCTCGTCTTCCAGGCGATGGACGCGGCCGGCAAGGACGGCGCGATCAAGCACGTCATGTCCGGCGTGAACCCGCAGGGCTGCCAGGTGGCGTCGTTCAAGGTCCCCTCCGCCGAGGAGCTCGACCACGACTTCCTCTGGCGCTGCCAGCGCCACCTCCCGGAGCGCGGGCGGATCGGGATCTTCAACCGCTCGCACTACGAGGAGGTGCTCGTGGTGCGGGTGCACCCGGAGTTCCTCGGGCGCCAGCGGCTGCCGGAGAAGCTCCTCGGCGACGACCTCTGGAAGCGCCGCCACCGCGACATCCGCGCCTTCGAGCGCTACCTCACCGACAACGGGGTCTGCATCCGGAAGTTCTTCCTGCACGTCTCGAAGGGCGAGCAGAAGCGGCGCTTCCTCGAGCGGATCCGGGAGCCGGAGAAGAACTGGAAGTTCTCGGCCGGTGACGTGGCCGAGCGCGCGCACTGGAAGGCCTACATGGCGGCCTACGAGGACGCCATCCGCGAGACCGCCACCCCCGAGGCGCCCTGGAGCGTCGTCCCGGCCGACAACAAGTGGTTCACCCGGCTCGTGGTGGCCGCGACGGTGGTCGACGCGCTCGGCGGGCTCGACCTCGCCTACCCCACCCTCGATCCGCCCCAGAAGGCCGCGCTCGCGGCCGCCGAACGGACGCTCCGGGGAGGGTAAAGAAGGAGCCGATGCTCCTCGTCTACGGCGCCTACGGCTACACCGGCGAGCTCATCGTCCGGCACGCGCTCGAGCGCGGGATCCGGCCGGTGGTGGCCGGCCGCGATCCCTCGAAGCTCGAGCCGCTCGCGAAGGAGCTCGGGCTCGACGCGCGGGTGTTCGGCCTCCGGGATCCGGTGGAGGTGAAGCGCGGCCTCGCCGGGGCGAGGGTGGTCCTCCACTGCGCCGGCCCCTTCTTCGCGACCTTCGACGCGATGGCCCGGGCCTGCATCGCGACGGGCGCGCACTACCTCGACATCACCGGCGAGGGCCCGGTCTTCCGGGCCGCGCAGGCGCTCTCCGGCGAGGCCGGCCGGGCCGGCGTGATGCTGCTCCCGGGGGCCGGCTTCGACGTCGTGCCGACCGACGCGATGGCCGCCCACCTCGTGCGGCGCATGCCCGACGCGACCACGATCGTGCTCGCGTTCAAGACCACCGGCGGCGTCTCGCGCGGCACCGCGAAGACCGCGATGGCGCTCTCCGACTCCGCGCCCGCCGACCCGCGGCGCCACCCGGCGAGCCGCACCTTCGACTTCGGGAGGGGCCCGGCGCCGTGCCTCTCGATCGCCTGGGGCGACCTCGTGACGGCGCCGCACTCGACGGGCGTGAAGGACGTCGCGACCTACATGGCCGCGCCCCGGCAGCAGCGGCTCGCGATGCGCCTCATGCCGCACCTCGCCCCCGCGCTGCGGCTGCCGTTCGTGGGCCCGGCCGCGGTCGCCCTCCTCACCCGCGGCAAGGCGGGCCCGGACGCCGCCGCCCGCGAGCGCGGGCGGTCCATCGTGGTCGGCGAGGCCTCCGGCCCGGACGGCCGGCGGATCGTCTCCCGGTCGCAGCACGTCGAGGCCTACCGGTTCACCGCGCTCGCCGCCGTCGAGCTCGCCCGGCGGGCGCTCGCGGGCGACGCGAAGCGCGGCTGGCAGACGCCGTCGAGCGCCTACGGCGCGGACGTCGCGCAGTCGATCCCGGGCTCGAGCCGCGAGGACCTCGCGTGACGCCTTCTCCCGCCCTGCGGGGGAGAGGGACAGGGTGAGGGGGCGCTCACCTCCGCGAGAGCGTCCGCAGCGCCGCGTTCCACAGCCGCGCCTCGCGCCGCGTGAGCCGCGCGCGCCGGAAGGCGTCGGCGAGGTCCCGCACCGCGTGCCGCTCGGGCCCGGCGAGGAAGCCAGAGGCCCGGAGCAGCTCGCGCAGGAGCTGCTCGAGCCCCGCGACCTCCGCGTCGGTCGCCGCCCCTCCGTCTTGCCCTCGCGCGGGCGCGGGCGCGGCCGCCGAGAGCGCGGCCCGGCGGACCTCCCAGGCGTAGAGCAGCACGGCCTGCGCGAGGTTGAGCGACGGCTGCTCCGGGTCGGACGGGATCGCCGAGAGGTCGTGGCAGCGCAGCGCCTCCTCGTTCGTGAGGCCGCTCCGCTCCTCGCCGAACACGATCGCGGTCCGCCCGGGCGCCCGGGCGAGGACGCCCGCGGCGACCTCCGCGGGCGCGAGCGTGCGCCGCCCCCGGACCCTGCGCGGCGTCGTGCCGACGACCCACGCGCAGTCGGCGACGGCCTCCTCGAGCGTGCGCGCGATCCGCGGCCGGTCGAGGAGCTCCTCCGCGTGGACCGCCACCCGCCGCGCCGTCGCGAAGTCGTGCGTGCCGAGCTCCACCACCGCCCAGTCGGCGAGCCCCATGTTCTTCATGGCCCGGGCGACCGCGCCGAGGTTCTGCGGGTTCGAGGGCTTCAGGAGGACCAGGCGGACCGGAGGTACGCCGGGAGGCGGGGGCGAGCGGCTTGGCACCCCGCCATGTTAGCTTCCCCGCCGCGTGAGCGGCTTCCTTCACATCCCCGAGGGCCCCTTCCAGCTCCCGGCGGCCTTCGACATGGCGGCGGCGTTCCTGTTCGCGACCTCCGGCGCGCTCGCCGGGGTGCACAAGCGCTACGACGTCATCGGCATCAGCGTGCTCGCGCTCGCCACCGGGCTCGGCGGCGCCTTCCTCCGCGACGGGCTCTTCCTCCAGTCGCCGGTCCCGGCGGTGCTCCTCGACGGCCGGTACCTCGGCGCGGTGATCGCCGGCGCGGCGTTCGCCGTCTGGTTCGCGCGCCACCTCCACCGGCTCAGGCTCGCGATCGTGATCCTCGACGCGGTCGCGCTGGGGGTCTACGGCGTGGTCGGCGCGCAGAAGGCGATCGCCGCCGGCCTGCCGTTCCTCTCGGCGCTCCTCGTCGGGGCCGTGAACGCGGTCGGCGGCGGCGTGCTGCGCGACATCCTCGTGCGCGAGGAGCCGCTCATCTTCAAGCCGGGCCAGTTCTACGCCCTGGCGGCCATGGCGGGCGTGGCCCTCTTCCTCCTCCTCGCGGGGCGCCTGGGGGTGCCGGGCGAGCTCGCCGCGTTCCCGGCGATCGCGGTCTCCTTCGTCGTGCGGCTCCTGTCGATCCGCCTCGGCTGGAGGACGGGCGCGTTCGCGCCGGAGGAGGAGGGGCCGTAGGCGGCCGTGCCGCCCTGCGGCGCCCACACCTCGAGGAGCCCGCGGGGCGCGGACCGCCAGACCGGGCGCCACTGCTCCGCGAGCTGCCGGGCCATCTCGCGCCCGCAGGACGTGGGGAGCTCGTCGGAGAGCCCGCCGTACAGGAGCAGGTAGTCCACCCGCGCCCGCGCCGCGGCCCGGAGGTCCAGGCACGGCGGCACGCCCTCCATCTTGTCGAGCGAGCTCGCGATGGTGAGGA
Source organism: Anaeromyxobacteraceae bacterium (assembly GCA_047602405.1). GTDB lineage: Bacteria > Myxococcota > Myxococcia > Myxococcales > Anaeromyxobacteraceae > Anaeromyxobacter. The sequence goes on along the minus strand of JASGHJ010000002.1, from coordinate 692,620 downwards.
AGGGATCCCGGCCGGGCGGGAACTTCACCGGGCAGTGGTCGGTGTGCGCCTGGCTGTTCTTGAGGTCGACGCCGCCCTTCTCCGCGACGATCCAGCCGGTCGCGTGCAGGAACGGCTTCACGCGGTAGCCGAGGTTCCGCCCGTGCTCGTCGCGCGGGCCTGCGGGCTCGACCGCGATGGGGAGCAGCACCCGCTCGCCCGGGATGGCGGCGACCCCGGAGACGTACTCGGCGAGGTGGTCGGAGAGCACGCGCTGCTTGTCGAGCCGCACCCCGAGCGCCACCACCGCGACGGCCGCCAGCGCGACCGCGAGGCGCCGGACCGGCGCGCGCGCCCCGGAGCCGAGCCAGGCCGCGGCGCACAGGAACGAGGTGAGCGCGAAGCGGTCGGACACGTGGGCGCCCGCGGAGACCACGTCCGGCACCGCGAGGTAGAGCACCCCGAACAGCACCGCCGCCGCGAGCCAGCCGTCCTGCGGGCGCAGGCGCGCGGGCCACGAGGCCGCGGAGGAGGTCGCGGCGCGGTGGAGCGCGAGGTGCGCCGCCCCGACGAAGAGGAGCAGGGTCACGAGCGGCCCGAGGAAGAGCTCGCGGCGGTCGATCGAGACCATCGCGTAGCCCGCCGCGAACTTGGCGACGAGCTCGAGGAGCGGGATGCGGGCCACGGCGCGGTCGGCGTGCGCGCCGAGCCACGCCGCGAGGAGGAGGAGCCCCGGCGCGCCGGCGAGCACGACCGCCGCGGCGCGGAGCCCCCACCCGCGCAGCACCCTCGCCCGCCGCTCCGGCCGCCCGCGCGCGCGGCGCAGCGCGAGCCCCGCCCGCCAGGCGAGCAGCGTCCCGATGGCCGCCATCGCCGAGGCGAACGCCACCGAGTGCGCGAGGAACAGCAGCGCCGAGAGCACCGAGAGCGCGAGGAACCGCACCGGGCCGAGCCGGCCGCGCGTGCGCAGCCAGAAGCCCACCGCGAGGAACGCGAGCGCGAGCCCCCAGCAGAAGTTCCAGAAGCCCATGTGGAACGGGAAGCCGTGCACGAACGGGAACACGGCGAGCGCGGCCCACCACCCGAGCCGCCCGGTCGGCAGGACCGACCGGAACGCGAGCGGGAGGAGCACGGTGTAGCCGGTGAGGACGAGCTTCTCCGCGACGACGGGCGAGACGAACGGGAGGAGCCCCGCGAACAGGAACTGGGTCAGCCAGTTCGGCTGGGCGCCCCAGTTCGCGAGGTACCAGCCCTGCAGGAACGGCGAGCGGTCGAAGCGCAGGAGCGCGAGGATGTTCTCGACGTGGAGCGGGCCATCCTGGGTCGGGAAGTACGCGACCGCCCAGATCGGCACCACGTGCAGCGCGAGCACGACGACGAACGCGAGCGGCGCGAGCCGGTCGGCGAGCGAGCGCTCCTCCGTGGCGGCCGGGCCGGCGCTCGGCCGCTCCGCCCAGGCGTAGCGGGAGCTGCCGAGCCAGGTGAGCGCGAAGGCCGCCGCGATCCCGGCGCCCTGCGCGGCGATCCGCGCCATCGGCGCGAGCGCGCCGCCGTGGGCGAGGGCCGCGACCGCCGCCGAGAACACCCCGAGCTGGACGAGCGCGCCCGCGAACGAGACCGCGTGGTAGCGCCAGAGCCTCCCGAGCGGGCCCGGCACGCGCGGCAACCCACCACGGAAGGTGAAGACCTCGTGGAAGAGGAAGTTCCAGAGGATGCTCACCTCGATCGCGATCGCGGACGCGGCCACCTCCGGCGCGCCGAGGCGCTCCGCGGCGAGGTGCAGCACCGCGAGGTTCACCGCCGCGCCGCTCGCCCCCACGAGGGCGAAGCGGGCGAGCGCCCCCCTGCCCCGTCCACCGGCCGTCTCGGTCACCGTCCCCTCCCTGCGGGTACGGTGCCAATCGGGGGTGGCCCCGAACAAGCCTGCCACCGTCAGTTGAGCAGGGGCGGCTTCCCGGCGGGCGCCCGGCGCGCCGGCGGCGGGGCCGCCCGGGGCCCCTCGAGGCCCATCAGCTGCAGCCCGTCGTTCGTGAGCAGGTACCGGACGGTGCCGCTCCCGCGCTCCGTCTCGAGCTTCGCCTCGAAGGCGGGCCCGGCGATCCCACCCAGCGCCATCGAGCGCTTCAGGTTGACCACGCGCCCGGAGACGAGGTCGCCGCCGACCGGGCTCATCGCGGCGTCGGTGCGGTAGAGCTCGAGCGCCGTCGCGTGCAGCATCCCCGCGAGCGAGGACGTCAGCGGGATCGACGAGAAGAGGACCGAGATGAGGGTCCAGCCCGTTTCGCTCGTGGCCATCGGGGGGAGATTGTAACCTCTCCGCCGATGAACGTGCTCCTCCTCGAGCCCGGCGAGCTCCGCGCCGACGGCACCGCGCGCCTCGACGGCCGGCGCGCGCTCCACGTGCGCGAGGTGCTCCGCGCCGCGCCCGGCGAGGTCGTCCTCGCGGGCGTGGTCGGCGGGCGCCTCGGAGAGGCCGAGGTGCTCGCCGCGACCGACGCGGAGCTCGTGCTCCGGCCCCGGCTCGATCGCGAGCCGCCGCCGCCCTCGCCGGTGTCGCTGCTCCTCGCGGTGCCGCGCCCGAAGATGCTGCGGCGCGTGCTGCAGGCCGCGGCGGCCATGGGCGTGAAGCGGATCGCGCTCTCGGGGAGCTACCGGGTCGAGAAGAGTCTACTTCGGCTCCCCCGCGCTCGAGCCCGCCGCGATCCGGGAGGAGCTCCTGCTCGGCCTCGAGCAGGGCCGGGACACGGTGCTGCCGGAGGTCACCGTCGATCGGTTCTTCAAGCCGTTCCTGGAGGATTGGCTCGACGCGCTCTTCCCGGAGCCGGCCCGGCTCCTCGCGCACCTCGTCGGGGCGACGCCGCTCGAGGCCGTGCCGCCGCCGCCCGGCCTGCGCGCGGTCGTCGCGATCGGCCCGGAGGGCGGCTGGACCGCCTACGAGGCCGGCCGGCTCGTCGAGAAGGGCTTTCGCCCGGTGACGCTCGGCCCGCGCCCGCTGCGCGTCGACGCGGCGGTCCCGTTCGCGGTGGGGCAGGCCGAGCTGTGGCTCCGGGGAGGCGCTTCCCCCACGACCCGCTCATCCCGAGCATAGGGCCCGCGCAGCGGGCCCGGAGTCGAGGGACGAGCCCCCCGTGAAATTCAGAACGGCCGCTCGTCCACCTCGTGCGCGAGGTCGTCCCAGAGGACGTCGGCGGCGCCGACGAGCGCGGAGCGCTTGCGGTCGAGGCTCATCGCGTCGGTGCGCCCGCGCTGCGCCGAGAGCTCCTGGGTCGCCTGGCGGAGACGCTGCACCACGGCGCCCGCGTCGCGCTGGCCGCGGTAGGCCTGCGCCGCGTCCTCGAGCGCGCGGAGCGCGGCGTCCTCGGCGGCCGCGAGGCGGGCGGCGTCGCGGCGGGCGACGGCCGACTCGAACCGCGCGAGCGCCCGGGCCACCGGGGCGAGCGGCCCGACCGGCTCGTCGTCCCAGCCGCCGCCCTGGCCGGGCGGGTGGCCCGGCCGCGGGGGCTCGTAGGGATTCGGCGGAGGAGGCGTGGGCGTCCGGTCGGCGAGCCGCGCCACCTCGGCGGCGTCGAGCGCGCCGCGCCAGAGGCCGACGTCGTCGAGGCGGCCCTCGAGGTCGTAGCCGAGGCGCGGGCGGCGGCCGGAGGCGTCCGGGCGCGCGCCGAGGAAGAGCGGGCCGCGCGAGGCGTCGAACGGCGCGAGCACGGCCTCGCCGGCGGCCTGGCCGTCCAGATAGATCCTCGCGCGGCCGCCGTCGAAGGTGGCGGCGACGTGGGTCCAGCGGTTCGGCGCGATGGGGCGCGTCGAGCGCACCACCGGCTCCCGCCCGAGCGGCGACGGGAAGCCGAGCGCGACCTTGCCACCGCGCTCCAGCCGGAGCTCGAGCCAGCGGTCGCGGGGGCCGTAGGCGCTCGAGAGCTTCGAGAGGATCGCCATGTCGCGGTCCACCCGCGCCGGGCGCACCCACGCGGTGATCGTGAGGGTCTCCGGCTCGACGACGGCGCCCGCGTCGATCCACGCGCGGCCGGCGAGGCCGATCGCGCCCTGCGGGTCGCCGCGGCGATCCTCGGCCGCGCGGAGCGGGCCGGAGGCGTGCCCCTCGGCGCCGCCCACCGCGTCGCGGAGGTCACCGCGGTCGAGGGGCCAGGAGGCGACCGGCTGGGCGGCGCCGCCGGGGTAGCCGGGGTTTCCCGGGTAGCCGGGGCCCGGGCCGGGCTGCGGCGGCCAGCGCGGCGGCTGGGCCTCCGCGCGGCCCGCGACCCGGGCGAGCTCGCCGGCGCCGAGCGCGCGGTCCCACACCTTCACGTCCGAGAGGAGGCCGCCGAAGAAGAACGTCGGGCCGCGCGGGTTCCCGCCCTCCGGCCGCGCGCCGATGAAGGTCTCGGTGCGGGTCTGCTCGTAGGCGACGTCGAGGGGCTGGCCGTCGGCCTGCCCGTCGACCCAGAGCTGCGCGCGGCGGCCGTCGTAGGTGGCCGCGACGTGCGTCCAGCGCCCCGCCGGGATGGGCCGGTCGCCCCGCACCGCCTCCCAGCCCTGGCCGCTCGGCACGTGCAGGAACAGGACGCCGCCCGCGTCGAGCCGGAGCTCGAGGTTCTTCTGGTAGTGACCGGGGGCGTTCCGGATGCGGGAGAGGATCACCTGCACCGGGCCGACCGCGTCGGGCCGGATCCACGCAGCCACCGTGAAGGTCTGGGGTGCGAGCCGGTCGCCGAGGTTCACGTAGGAGCGGCGCCCGTCGAACCGGAGCGCCCCCGCCGGACGGCGGTCGCGCCCCTCGGCCGGGACGACGCCGTAGCTCATGGCGGGCGCGCGGGTGACCTCGTCGACGGCATCCCCGGCGAGCGGATAGGAGGCGATGAGCCCGCGGTCGGCCTCGTCCCGCAGGTGGGCGGCGCCGGGCGCCTGGGCGGCCGCCGGCGGCGCGTAGGCGAGCGGGGAGGCGAGGACGGCGAGCGCGAGCAGTCTGAGGGTCATCGTGGGCTCCCCGGTGCGGCGTTCGTGGCCAGGCTCGCGTGGCGGGCCCGGGCGGGTCAACCCCCGCCCGGCCGGGGACGGCGCAAGGTCGCGGTCCATTCACTGCGCGGGTGTGCGACACTCCCTTGCCGCGAACGCCTCGACTGGAGGTCGACATGCCCGCCCCCACCCTGCCCGAGCTCGCCGCCCCGTCCCGCCTCCTCCTCGGTCCCGGCCCGAGCCAGGTCCACCCGCGCGTGCTGCGCGCGATGTCGACGCCGCTCGTCGGCCACCTCGACCCGGCCTTCCTCGTCATCATGAACGAGATCCAGGCCGCGCTCCGGTACGTGATGGGCACCGCGAACCCGTTCACGATCGCGGTCTCCGGCACCGGCTCGGCGGGCATGGAGGCGGCGCTCGTCAACCTCCTCGAGCCCGGCGACACGGCGGTGATCGTGGTGGCCGGCGTGTTCGGCACCCGCATGGTCGACATCGCGGGCCGCGCCGGCGCGAAGGTCGTGAAGCTCGAGGTCCCGTGGGGCGAGACCATCGAGCACGCGCGCATCGAGGAGGCGCTCTCGAAGGAGAAGCCGAAGCTCGTCGCGCTCGTGCACGCCGAGACCTCGACCGGCGCGCACCAGCCGATCGCCGGGCTCGGCAAGCTCTGCCACGCGCACGGCGCGCTCCTCGTCGTCGACGCCGTCACCTCCCTCGGTGGCGTGCCGGTCGAGCTCGACGCCTGGGAGGTCGACGCCTGCTACTCCGGCACGCAGAAGTGCCTCTCCTGCCCGCCCGGCCTCGCGCCGCTCAGCCTCTCGCAGCGCGCGCTCGACGCGGTCCGCGCGCGGAAGACGAAGGTGCAGAGCTGGTACCTCGACGCCGGCATGGTCGCGGACTACTGGGCGGAGGGGAAGCGCGTGTACCACCACACCGCGCCCATCTCGATGGCCTACGCGCTGCGCGAGTCGCTCCGGCTCGTGCTCGAGGAGGGGCTCGAGCCCCGCTTCGCGCGCCACCGCCGCCACTCCGCCGCGCTCATGGCCGGCCTCGGCGCGCTCGGCTGCGCGCCGCAGGCGCAGGAGGGCCGCCGGCTCCCGACGCTCAACTGCGTGAAGGTCCCCGCCGGGATCGACGAGGCCGCGGTGAGGAAGGCCCTGCTCCTCGAGCACGGCATCGAGATCGGCGGCGGCCTCGGCCCGCTCGCCGGGAAGGTCTGGCGCGTCGGGCTCATGGGCGAGTCGGCGCGGCAGGAGAACGTGCTCGCGGTGCTCGCCGCGCTCGAGCAGGCGCTCGCGAAACAGGGCAAGGGCCCGAAGCCGGGCGCCGCGGTCGCGGGGGCGATGGAGAGCTACGCGAGGGGCTAAGCGGCGAGCTCGCGGACGTGCTCGAGCAGCGGCTCGACGCCGCACGGCTTCTTGAGCGCGCGCGCGGCGCCGGCCTCGAGCAGCGCCTCCTCGCCTTCCTCCCAGCCGGAGAGGCCGATGGCGGGGACCGCGCGGAGCCGCTCGTCCTGCGAGGCGCGCAGGGCCCGGATGAGCTCCGCGCCCGTCATGCCCGGCATCACCTGGTCGACGACGCAAAGGTCCGGCGGGTCCTCGGCCATGAGCTTCAGCGCGGCCTCGCCCGACTCCGCCCCGATGGGCGTGTAGCCGGCGTACTCCAGGCACTGCGCGAGCAGGTTCCGGAGGACGTCGTTGTCGTCGACGATGAGGATGCGCTTCGGCACGTCGAGGAGGTTAGGTCCGCCGGATTCGATGGGGCTATCCCGTGGCCCGTGGACGGATTCGGGACAGGCTCGAAGGGGGAGGGCCGCTCACCCTCCGCAGGGCCGCTCCCCGGCCCTCCCGCCGCTCCCTAGGTTCGCCCTTGGACGGGAGGGACGGTTCAAATGGGCGAATCGCGTGCGACGGTGGTGGGGCGTAACGGTCTGAGGATCCTCGCGGCACGTGCCGTGGCGGCGGTCCGGGAGCGGTTCGGGCGACCCACCGTCAAGTTGCCGCGTTCCGCCCCGCCCGCACGGGTGTCGCGCTCCGAGCTCGCGGCGCGGCTCGCCGCGCGCGACGCGGTGCGTGCCGGCGTCGCGGTCGACGACTTCCTGCGGGACCGCCTGGCCGGGTACGCGGCGCGCCTGCCCGTCCCGCTCAGGGAGCTGCCCGCCACGATCGAGAATCGCGGACGGCGAGGCGGTCGCCCGGCCCCGGCCGGCGGCGTCGCGCTCGGCCGCGGCGACCGCGGTGGGCGAGAGCCGCCCGCGCTGGCTGCGCACGCTCGCCGAGCGCGAGGGGCCGCACGCGGCGGCGGCGGTGCGCGACGCCGAGGAGCGCATCTCCGAGCTCGACGGCCGGGTCGAGGCCGCGCGGGACCGCGCCGAGCGGCTCGTGCGCGCGCTCGAGGCGGACGTCGCGAGCGGCGCGGTGGTCACCCCGCCCCGGATCCTCGCGACGCCCGAGCAGCTCGGGCGGCCGGAGGTCCCCGATCCGCTGCCGGCCCGCACGCTGCAGGGCTTCGCCGCCCTGGTGGGGCTCGCCGAGGCCTGGCGCCTCGCCCTCCCCGCGCTCGGCGCGCTCGGCGCGCCCGGCGACCTCGTCCTCGCCGCCGCGGAGGCCCCCATCGCCGCCGGGGCCGCGGTCGCCTTCGCCGGCGGGATCACCGCGTGCGCGGTCGCGCTCGCGCTCGCGGCGCTCCGGCGCGCGGGCCGCGCGCTCGGCGAGGGCTCGACCCGAAGGGACGCCGCGGGCTCGGCGCTCGCGGCGCTCGCGGCGACGCTGCTCGCGGTCGCCTCGGCCCTCCCGGGCCCGTGGACCGCCGGGGTGCTCGTGGCCGCGGCGCCGTTCGCGGCCGCGTTCGCGCTCGACCTCGCGGGCCGCCGGCTCGCGGGGCGCGAGGGCGCGCTCGAGGCGCAGCTCGCCTGGGACCGCGTCCGCGCCGGCGAGGCCGCCGCGTACGGGCGGCGGCTCGAGGCGATCGGCCGCGCCCGGGACGACCTCGCGGCGCTCGAGCGCGAGCGCGACGGCATGGCCGCGCGGCTCGCCGCGCTCGTGCGGCGGGGGGTGGCCCTCGACGAGGCGGTGGCGCGCGCCGCGCGCACGGAGGCGGCCCGCCTCGACCGCCTCGCCGAGGCGCTCGGGGGCGCGCTCGAGCGCGACCGGTTCCTGTTCCTGCGGGCCCGGGCGGCGGGCCGCGCGCCGGTGCGGCTCGAGCCGCCCTACGCGCACCCGCTCGGCGTCGCGGCGAGCTGAGTCGGCCGCAGCCGGGCGAGCCAGGTCAGCGCGCGTTCGCGGCGACGTGCCGGGCCGGGCGGTGGCCCTGCACGACGATCTCCTCGTTCACGTGGAGCGACTCGGCCTTCGGCGGCGGCGGAGGCGGGGGCGGCCTGCCGGAGGCCAGGAGGAAGCCGGCTTGCAGCGTGAGACCGAGGACGACGATGGCGATGCCGGTGCGCATGACACCCCCGACTACGCCGGGGGTGGAGGGTTATTACGGCCCCTGGCGAGGCCCTCCCCTGGGTCCGGGTGGTGCGTAGAAGGAGGCGCCCCGGACGTCCGCGTTCACCTCGAGGGGGTGCTGCAGCGGCGGGAACGCCCGCTGCTCGCAGTCCATCCGCTCGCAGAGGCGGCAGGTGACGCCGACCGGCACGACCGCCTCGCGCGAGTCGAGGTCGACGCCGTCGGCGTACACGAGCTCCCGCGCGCGGGAGGCCTCGCAGCCGAGCGCGATGGCGACCACCGAGCGCGGCGCGTGGAAGCCGCCGCTCTCGCGGCGCACCGTGCGCGCGACCGAGAAGTAGGTGGCGCCGTCGGGCATCTGGGAGAGCTGGGTGCGGAAGAGGCCGGGCGTCGTGAACGCCTCGAAGACCGCCCACCGCGGGCAGGCGCCGGAGAACCGCGCGAAGCGCAGGCCCGAGCCGCTGAAGCGCTTCGAGATGTTCCCGGCGATGTCGACCCGCACCATGTGGAACGGCACGCCCTCGGCGCCGGGCCGCCGGAGCGTCGTGAGGCGGTGGCAGACCTGCTCGAAGCTCGTGCGGAACCGGTGGCCCAGCAGATCGAGATCGTAGCGCTCGGTGCGGGCCGCCTCGAGGAAGGGGCGGTACGGCATGAGCGCCGCGCCGGCGAAGTAGTTCGCGAGGGCGACCCGCGCGAGCGCGCGCGAGGCGCCGCTCGTGAGGTGCGGGCCGGAGAGGAGCCGGTCGAGCACGGGGCCCTGGGTGAGCAGCCCGAGCGTGTACGCGAGCTGGAAGTTCCGGCTGCCCCGGCGGAGCACCTCGGAGAGCGAGAGGACCCGCGCCTCGGCGTCGTAGCGGCGCACCGCGCCGCCCATGGCCGAGGCGCGCGCCACCCGGACCTCCACGCCCTGGTTCCCGAGCGCGCGCACGAGCGCGGTCCCGACGTCCTCGGCCCCGCGCGCGTCCCGTCCGAACGCCTCGGCGCCCTCCTCGAGCTCCGGGAAGTGGTTGCCGTGGCGCTGCAGGAGCTCCGAGACCTCCTCGGTGGGGAGGTGGGTCGAGTCGATCCCGCCGAGGTCGCCGTCGGAGAGCGTCGCGGCGAGCATGTCGGCGGCCTCGCGGGCGGCGCGGTACGCCTGGTAGAGCGTGAGCACCGCGCGGGCCGCGGACGGCGTGCCGTTCGCGAGCTCCCTGACCTCGGCGTTCGTGAGGTCGTGCGGCCGGAAGACCGGGTCCCCGAACGCCTCCATCAGGTCTGCGACCGTTCGATCCTGGCCGTCCTGCGAGAGCGCGCGCAGATCGAGCTGCAGGACGTCGGCGAGCTTGATGAGGAGCTGCGCGGAGAGGCCGCGCCGGTTGTGCTCGATGAGGTTCAGGTAGCTCGCGCTGATGCCGAGCCGCTCCGCGAGCTGGGCCTGGGTGAGGCCGCGCTCGCGGCGGAGGGCGCGCACGCGGGCGCCGAGGTGGACGGGCTCGGGCATGACCGGGGGTGCTGCCCTCCAGGAGGCTCACAAGGTACGGACGCAGCACGTCATTTTCAAGATTTACAGATTGACCAAAGCGGGTTGACACACCTTGAACAACGTAACTGTGCGGATTCCGGAATGTCTTCACGCTTGATCCAAATCATGACAACCATGTGAGTCATGACGACGACCGTCACCGCCCCCCTGCCGCCCGGCGCCGAGACCGTCCTCACCCCCGAGGCGCTCGCCTTCGTGGAGGACCTCGTCCGGACCTTCCGTCCGCGGGTGGAGGAGCTGCTCGAGCGCCGGCGCGAGGTGCAGCGCCGGCTCGACGCCGGCGAGCGGCCGGCGTTCCTGGCCTCGACCGAGGAAATCCGGGGCTCGCCCTGGACGGTCGGGCCGCTCCCCGCCGACCTCCTCGACCGGCGCGTCGAGATCACCGGGCCGGTCGACCGGAAGATGGTCATCAACGCGCTCAACTCCGGCGCGAACGTCTTCATGGCGGACTTCGAGGACTCGAACTCGCCGACCTGGCGGAACGTCCTCGAGGGGCAGGTGAACCTCCGGGACGCGATCCGCGGCACCATCGAGTACGTCGCGCCGGAGACCGGGAAGCACTACCGCCTGAAGGACCGCACCGCGGTGCTGATGGCGCGGCCGCGCGGCTGGCACCTCCTCGAGAAGCACCTCCTCGTCGACGGGAGGGCGGCGACCGCCGCGCTCTTCGACTTCGGCCTCTACTTCTGGACCAACGCCGAGGCGCTCCTCGCGAAGGGCAGCGGCCCGTACCTCTACCTGCCGAAGATGGAGAGCCACCTCGAGGCGCGGCTCTGGAACGACGTGTTCGTCCACGCCCAGGCGGCGAAGGGGCTCGCGCGCGGCACCATCAAGGCGACCTGCCTCATCGAGACGCTCCCCGCCGCGTTCCAGATGGACGAGATCCTCTGGGAGCTGCGCGACCACTCCGCCGGCCTCAACTGCGGGCGCTGGGACTACATCTTCTCGTACGTGAAGCGGCTGCGCGCCGACCCCGCGCTCGTCATGCCGGACCGCGGCCAGGTCACGATGGACAAGGGGTTCCTGCGCGCCTACGTGCAGCTCCTCATCCAGACCTGCCACCGCCGCAACGTCCACGCGATGGGCGGCATGGCCGCGCAGATCCCGATCAAGGACGACCCGGAGGCGAACGAGGCCGCGCTCGCGAAGGTGCGGGCGGACAAGCTCCGCGAGGTCACCGACGGCCACGACGGCACCTGGGTGGCGCACCCGGGCCTCGTGCCGATCGCGAAGGGGATTTCGATCAGCACATGAAGGGGCCGAACCAGCTCGCCCGCCGTCGCGACGACGTGCGCGTCGGCGCCGCCGACCTGCTCCGGCCGGTCGAGGGCACCCGCACCGAGGCCGGGCTGCGCCACAACATCCGCGTCTCGGTGCAGTACCTCGAGGCGTGGCTCCGGGGGCAGGGCTGCGTCCCGCTCTACCACCTCATGGAGGACGCCGCCACCGTCGAGATCTCCCGCTCGCTCGCCTGGCAGTGGATCCACCACGGCGTCGCGCTGGAGGACGGCAGGCCCCTGACCGTCGAACGCTTCCGCACCGTGCTCGCCGAGGAGATGGACCGCGTCCGTCTCGAGGTGGGCGAGGCGCGCTTCACCGAGGGTCGCTTCGAGGAGGCTCGTTCGCTCTTCGAGCGGCTCGCCACGCAGGCCGAGTTCACCGAGTTCATCACGCTCCCCGCTTACGACCTCCTGGAGGCCGACATGGAAGAGAAGAACCGCATCCTCTCGGGCGCCGCCGCCCAGCCGTCCGACTCCCCCGCCCCCGCCCACCCCGATCCCCGCCGCTGGGAGGGCGTGGTCCGCCGCTACGGAAGGGAGGAGGTCGAGAAGCTGCGGGGCTCGGTGAAGATCGAGCACACGCTCGCGACGCTGGGCGCGAACCGGCTGTGGGACCTCCTCCACTCCGAGCCGTACCTCAACGCCCTCGGCGCCCTCACCGGCAACCAGGCCGTCCAGATGGTGAAGGCGGGCCTCAAGTCCATCTACCTCTCCGGCTGGCAGGTGGCCGCCGACGCCAACACCGCGGCGCAGACCTACCCCGACCAGAGCCTCTACCCGGCGAACTCGGTCCCCGAGATCGTCCGGCGCATCAACCGCGCCTTCCAGCGCGCCGATCAGATCGAGCACTCCGAGGGGCGCAGCGGCACCTACTGGTTCGCCCCGATCGTGGCCGACGCCGAGGCCGGCTTCGGCGGCCCGCTCAACGCCTACGAGCTCATGAAGGGCATGATCGAGGCGGGCGCCGCCGGCGTGCACTTCGAGGACCAGGTCGCCTCCGAGAAAAAGTGCGGCCACCTCGGCGGGAAGGTGCTCGTCCCGACCTCCACGTTCGTCCGCACCCTCACCGCCGCGCGCCTCGCCGCGGACGTGATGGGCGTCCCGACGCTGCTCGTCGCCCGCACCGACGCCGAGGGCGCGAAGCTCGTCATGAGCGACGTCGACCCGTACGACGCGCCGTTCATCGAGAAGGGCGAGCGCACCCCGGAGGGCTTCTACCGGATGCGCGCGGGCATCGAGGCCGCCATCGCGCGCGGCGTCGCCTACGCGCCGTACGCCGACCTCGTCTGGTGCGAGACGCAGACCCCGGACCTGCACGAGGCGAAGCGCTTCGCCGAGGGCATCCACGCGAAGTACCCGGGCAAGATGCTCGCCTACAACTGCTCGCCGTCCTTCAACTGGAAGAAGCACCTCGACGACGCCACCATCGCGAAGTTCCAGCGCGAGCTCGGGGCGATGGGCTACAAGTTCCAGTTCGTCACCCTCGCCGGCTTCCACGCCCTCAACCACTCGATGTTCGACCTCGCCCGCGGGTACCGCGACCGCGGCATGGCCGCCTACACCGAGCTGCAGACCGCCGAGTTCGCCTCCGAGAAGTACGGCTACACGGCGACCCGCCACCAGCGCGAGGTCGGCACCGGCTACTTCGACCTCGTCGCCACCGCGGTCTCCGGCGGCACCGCCTCCACCCTCGCGCTCGAGGGCTCGACCGAGGCCGCGCAGTTCACGGCCGCCGGCAAGACCGGCGCCACCCACGCCGCCGAGCAGGTCAAGGCCGCGCTCGACGAGGACCACGGGCGGCTGAAGGCGCTCATCGAACGCGTGCGCGACGCGAAGGACACCGGCGCGCTCGCCGCCTCGCTCTCCGAGCTGCACCGGATGCTCACCGAGCACTTCGCGCACGAGGAGCACCAGAAGGGCTTCTACGGCCTCCTCCAGGTGAAGTCGCCGGAGTACCGGGCCGAGGTCGCCGCGATGGTGGAGGAGCACAAGGAGATGCTCACGAGCGCCAAGACGCTCCTCGACCGCTCGAAGTCGGGCGCGACCGCCTCCGACCTCGCCCGCGACGCCGCGATCCTCACCTCGAAGCTCCTCGACCACGAGGCGCGCGAGGGGACGCTGGCGGAACAGCTCCGTTAGGGGTGCCTGCCCGCCTGGCCGCTCACCCGGGCCAGGCGGGCGCATTACCTTCCGGAGCGTGCTCGACCCCTCCCGGACCGGCGAGCCCCCGGCGGTCGACGTCGTCGTCGGGATCCCGACCGTGCCGCCCGACGGGGGCGGCGCGCGGCGCTCGGCGCTCGCCGCGGAGGGGGTGCTGCGCCAGGCCTTCCCGGACCGGCCGACCCTCGCGGTGGTGCTCGACGGCGCCGCGCCGCACGCGGAGGAGCGCGACCACCCCGCGGTCGTCTACACGGGGGGTCATGGCGGCCCGGACGCCGCGCTGCCGGCGCTCCTCGAGCTCGCCGTCTCGCGCGGCGCCCCCGCGTGCGCGCTCCTCGAGCCCCTGCCGCGGCCCGCGGACCCGGGCTGGCTGCGCGCGCTGCTGCAGCCGGTGCTCGACGAGCACTACGACCTCGTGGCGCCGAGCTACGCGCGCGGCCGGTTCGAGGGCGTGCTCGTCACCGGCATCGTCTACCCGCTCACCCGGCGCTCTTCGGCCACCGGCTGCGCCAGCCGCTCGGCCGCGAGCTCGTGCTCTCCCGGCGGCTCTGCGAGCACCTGCTCGCCTCGGTGGACTGGCGCACCGACCCCGGGCACGCGGGCGCCGACCTCTGGGTGGTGACGAAGGCGCTCGTGGCCGACGCGCGGGTGGCCCAGGTGTTCCTCGGCCCCCGCCCGGTCCCGCCCGAGCAGCCGCCCGACGTCTCGCGCGCGATCGCGGACGTGCTCGGGCTCGTGTTCCACGAGATGAACACCCATGCGCCGGCCTGGCAGCGGGTGCAAGGCTCCCGGCCTGTCGCGACCTGGGGGGACGAGCACCCGCCACCGCGCCCGGACGCCGGCGGCCACGAGGCGGTCCCGGCGCCGCGGCCGCTGCTCGAGACGTTCTCGCTCGCCTCGCGCGAGCTCCGGCCGCTCTGGAGCGCGGTGCTGCCGCCGCAGACGCTCTACGCGCTCGGGCGCCTCGCCACCGAGCCGCCCGAGGCGTTCCGCATGCCCGACGCGCTCTGGGCGCGCATCGTCTACGACTTCGCGGTCGGCTGGCGGCTCAAGGTCATGGACCGCTCCCAGCTGCTGCGCTCGATGACGCCCCTCTACCTCGGCTGGCTCGCCGGGTTCGCGAACGAGGTGGGCCCGCTCGCGCCCGGCGAGGCCGACGCGCGGGTGGAGCGGCTGTGCACCGCCTTCGAGCTGGAGAAGCGTTACCTCATCACCCGCTGGCGCTGGCCGGATCGGTTCAGCCCATAGGAGCCTCGCATGCTGGACCAGATCCGAGCCGTCCTCGCCGAGGCCTTCGCGCGCCTGCAGGTGGTCATCGCCGCCGACCTGCCCGGGGTGGTGGCGATGCTGATCGTGATCCTCGGCGCGGTCCTGCTCGGCGCCGCGCTGCGCGTGGCGCTCCGGGCCGGGCTCTCCCGCATCGGCTTCGACCGGCGGGCCCGGGAGTGGGGGCTCACGAGCGGCATGGAGCTCGAGCCCTCGCGCGAGCCGTCGCGGCTCGTCGCGGCGGGTGCGTTCTGGCTCGTGGCGGCGGGCGGGGTGGCGCTCGCGCTCGAGGTGCTCGGCACGAGCGTCTCCTCCTTCGGGTTCGCGCTCCTCACCCTCCTGCCCCGGCTGGTGATCGGCCTCCTCGTGTTCCTCGCCGGCGTGGGCATCGCCCGGCTCATCGAGCGCAACGTGCTCATCGCGCTCGTGAACGCCGGGTTCCGCCAGGCGCGCCTCGCGGCCTCGGCCGCGAAGGTGGTCATCGCCGCGCTCGCCTCGGCGATGGCGCTGCAGCACGTGGGCGTGGGGGGCCAGCTGCCCGCCATCGGGTTCTCCATCGTGGTGGGGGCCTTCGCGCTCGCCTGCGCGCTCGCGGTCGGCCTCGGCGCGCGCGACGCGGTGGCGCGGGCCATCGACCGGCTCGGGCGCCCCGAGGCGGACGGCGACGGCGCCGAGCCCGAGGACCGGATCCAGCACCTGTGAGCCTCCGCGACCGCAAGAGCGGCGTGCTCCTGCACCCGACCTCGCTCGAGGGGCCCCACGGCGCGGGCGACCTCGGCGCCGGCGCGCACCGGTTCGTCGAGTGGCTCGCCTCGGCCGGGCAGCGGCTGTGGCAGGTGCTGCCGCTCGGCCCGACCGGCTACGGCGAGTCGCCGTACCAGGCGCTCTCGGCCCGCGCCGGGAACCCGGTGCTGGTCTCCCTCGAGGCGCTCCGGGAGGAGGGCCTGCTCGCGCCCTCCGACCTCGCCGGCGCGCCGGAGGGGGCCGCCGGCCACGCGGCGCTCGCCGAGGCCGAGCGCTGGAAACGGGCGCGGCTCTCGCTCGCCGCGGCCCGGTTCCGCGCCGCCGCCCCCGCGGCGCGGGCCGCCGATCTCGCCGCGTTCCGCGCGCGCGAGGCCGCCTGGCTCGACGACTGGACCCTCTTCCGCGCGCTCAAGGACGCGCACGGCGGAGCCGCCTGGCCCCTCTGGCCCGCGCCGCTCGCCCGGCGGGACCCCGCGGCGCTCCGGGACGCCCGGAACGCCCTCGACGGCGCCCGCTTCGAGGAGGCGTTCGTGCAGTGGTGCTTCGAGCGGCAGTGGCTCGCGCTGCGCGAGCGCTGCCGCGCCCGTGGCGTCGCGCTCCTCGGCGACCTGCCGCTCTACCCCGCCCACGACTCCGCCGAGGTGTGGGCCCGCCCCGACCTCTTCCGCCTCGACGGCGCGGGCGCCCCGGTGGCGGTGGCGGGCGTGCCGCCCGACTACTTCAGCGCGACCGGTCAGCGGTGGGGCAACCCCCTGCACGACTGGGCCGCCTCGGCGGCGGAGGGGCACCGGACGTGGATCGAGCGGGTGCGCGGCGTGCTCGCGCGGGTGGACCGGATCCGGCTCGACCACTTCCGCGGCTTCGAGGCGTACTGGGAGATCCCCGCGGCCGCGCCGGACGCGTCCTCCGGCCGCTGGGTCCCCGGCCCCGGCGCGCCGTTCTTCGAGGCGCTGCGGGCCGGGCTGGGCGGGGCGCTGCCGCTCGTCGCCGAGAACCTCGGGGTCGTGACGCCGGAGGTGGAGGCGCTGCGCCGCGGGTCCGGGCTGCCCGGGATGGCCATCCTCCAGTTCGCGTTCGGCGCCAATCCCCAGGCCCCCTCCTTCCGGCCGCACGCGTACGCGCCGGACACGGTCGCGTACACCGGCACGCACGACAACGACACCGTGGTCGGCTGGTGGGAGGGCGGCGCGGGCGCGAGCGTCCGCAGCGCGGAGGACGTCGCGCGGGAGAAGGCGTTCGCGGGCGCGTACCTCGGCCTCGGCCCGGGCGGCGGGCGGGAGATCCACCTCGCGATGATCCGGGCCCTCGAGGGCTCGGTGGCGGACGACGTGGTAATCCCCATGCAGGACGTGCTCGGGCTGGGCTCGGGCGCGCGCATGAACGTGCCGTCGACGCTGGGCGGCAACTGGACCTGGCGCCTCGAGCCGGGCGCGCCGGGGGCGGACGCCGCGGCCTGGCTCCGGGAGCTCGCGGAGCTTCTTCGACCGGACGGGCTGAGCCCTTCCGCTCGGCGCGGGGCCGTGCTTTCCTTCTCGCCCCATGCTCGAACTCATCGTTGCCGCCAGCCTGGCCGCCACCCTCGCCGCGGGGCCGGCCGCGCCCGCCGCCGACGTGCTGCCCTTCCCCGCCGTCGAGAAGACGCTCCCGAACGGCCTCAAGATCATCGTCGTGCCGACCGGCTTCCCGGACATCGTGTCGGTGCAGGTCTCGATGCAGACCGGCTCGCGCAACGAGGTCGAGGCCGGGAAGTCGGGCTTCGCCCACTTCTTCGAGCACATGATGTTCCGCGGCACGAAGACCTACCCGCCGGAGCGGTACCAGGCGGTGCTCACCCGCGTCGGCGCGCGCTCGAACGCGTACACCTCCGACGACATCACGAACTACCACACGACCTTCACGAAGGAGGACCTCGAGGAGGTCCTCGCGATGGAGGCCGACCGCTTCCAGCACCTCGAGTACGACGAGGCGGCGTTCAAGACCGAGAGCCGCGCGATCCTCGGCGAGTACAACAAGAACGCCGCGAACCCGGTGCAGAAGCTCTTCGAGGTCCAGCAGGACTCGGCGTTCAAGGTCCACACCTACAAGCACACGACGATGGGCTTCCTCAAGGACATCGAGGACATGCCCAACCAGTACGCGTACTCGCGCACCTTCTACGATCGCTGGTACCGGCCCGAGTACGCGACCGTGGTGGTCGCGGGCGACGTCGACCCGGCGAGGACCGTGGCGCTCGTCGAGAAGCACTTCGGCGGGTGGAAGCGCGGCAGCTACAAGGTGCCGGTCCCCCAGGAGCCGCCGTCCGCCGCGCCGGTGTACGCGCACGTCGCGTGGCCGACGCCGACGCTCCCGTGGGTGGTCGTCGCCTTCCACGCCCCGGCGTTCTCCGAGACCGCGAAGGACCACGCCGCGATCGATCTCCTCATGGACGTGCAGTTCGGGGAGACCTCCGACCTCTACCGGCGGCTGGTCGTCGAGGAGCAGCTCGTCGACAACCTCGGCGCCGACTCGGGCGGCAACGTCGACCCGAACCTCGCGTTCGTCATGGCGCGGGTGAAGAAGCCCGAGGACGTCGCGAAGGTCCGCGACGCCATCCTGGCCGCGTACGCCGAGGTGCGGGCGGCGCCGGTGCCGGACGCGAAGCTCGCCGACCAGAAGGCGAGCAACCGGAACGCCCTCCTCTCCCGGCTCGACTCCACCGAGGCCATCGCCGGCATGGTCGCGCGCATGGCGATGCACCGCCGCGCGTACGGGACGCTGAACGCGTTCTTCCGGACGCAGGGCGCGCTGAAGCCCGCCGACCTGCAGGCCGCCGCGAGGAAGTACTTCACCGACGAGCGGCTCGTCGTGACGACGCTCTCGAAGGACCCGCTGCCGGCCGGCCTCGAGAAGGCCCCGCCGCTCGCGTCCCTCGAGCCGAGGCCCGCCGCGGCCGCCGCGCCGTCGTGGCCGGTCGTGAAGCGGCCCTCGAAGCTGCCGGTGGTGACGCTGAAGCTCGCCTTCGACGCGGGCAGCGCGCGCGATCCGAAGGGCAAGGAGGGGCTCGCGGCGCTGTCGGCGGCGATGATCGCCGACGCCGGCTCGCGCCGCATGCGCGTCGACGAGATCACCGAGGCGCTGCACCCGCTCGCGGCGAGCTTCAACGCCGGGGTGGACCGGGAGCTCGCGGTCTTCACGGGGCGGTTCCCTGCCGACGGCTGGGCCCGGTTCGCCGAGGTGGCCCTGCCGATGCTCGTCGACCCCGGCTTCCGCGAGGAGGACTTCCGCCGCGTGAAGGACGCGCAGCGGAACCGCCTGGTCCAGGACCTCCGCGCGAACGACGACGAGGAGCTCGGGAAGCTCCGGCTGGCCGGGAACCTCTTCGCCGGGACGCCCTACGCCAGCCCGGTGGTCGGCACGGTGGCCGGGATCGACGCCGTCACCCTCGACGACGTGAAGGCGTTCGTGAAGGCCCACTACGTGCGGGCGAACCTGAAGGTCGGCCTCGCCGGCGGCGTCCCGGCCGCGCTCGAGGCGCGCCTCGCCGCCGAGCTCGCGAAGCTCCCCGAGGGCTCGCGGCCGGCTGCGACCGTGGTGAAGGCCCGGCCGCTCGCGGGGATGGAGGTCGACCTCGTCCAGAAGGACACCCGCGCCACCGCCATCTCGATGGGCCACCCCATCGACGTGGTCCGCGGCCACCCGGACTTCGTCGCCCTCTGGCTCGCCCGGACCTGGCTCGGCGAGCACCGCTCGTCCTCCTCGCACCTCTACCAGCGCATCCGCGAGGAGCGCGGGATGAACTACGGCGACTACGCCTACGTCGAGGCGTTCCCGAACGGCGGCCGCCGGATGTTCCCGCCCGCGAACGTGCCGCGCCGGGCCCAGCTCTTCGAGATCTGGATCCGGCCGGTCGTGCCGAAGAACGCGCCCATGGCGATCGAAATCGCGCTCTTCGAGCTGAGGAAGCTCGTGAAGGACGGCCTCACCGAGGAGCAGTTCCAGGCGACCCGCTCCTACCTCCAGAAGAACGTGGCGCTCATGACCGCCCGGCAGGACGACCAGCTCGGCTACGCGCTCGACTCGGCCTGGTACGGCATCCCGGACTTCACGGCGTACATGCGCGACGGGCTCGCGAAGCTGACCCGCGACCAGGTGAACGCCGCCATCCGGCGGCACCTCTCGCCGGAGAGGCTCGTGATCGTGGCGGTGACCCCGGACGCGAAGGGGCTCGCCGCGGCGCTCGGATCCGGCAGCGTCGCGACCGTGAGCTACGACGCGCAGAAGCCCGCGGCGCTCCTCGAGGAGGACAAG
The DNA here is from genome assembly GCA_047602405.1 of Anaeromyxobacteraceae bacterium. Classification (GTDB taxonomy): domain Bacteria; phylum Myxococcota; class Myxococcia; order Myxococcales; family Anaeromyxobacteraceae; genus Anaeromyxobacter. The sequence continues at coordinate 672,986 of JASGHJ010000002.1, read as the reverse complement.
GTGATCGGCGCCCTCGACCTCGGGATCCCGCCCGCGGCGGTGAAGGTCACCCCGGTCGACGAGGTGTTCGCGAGGTAGCCCGGCTACTCCGACCGGAAGGTCTTGACCCCGGAGATCGCGGTGGCGACCCACGACAGGATCGTCATCGCGATCGCCACGAGCAGCGCTCGCCCGAACCCGAGCCCGTACGTCCCCATCACGACCGCGAGCCAGACGAGGACGTAGAGCAGCCAGGGCAGGAGCAGGAACCAGAGGAACTTCGCGAGGGTGACGTAGTAGGCGACCGAGAGCACCACCGAGACGAACACCGCGGTGCCGAACGTGTTCGCCGGGTTCCCCGGGGTGACGAAGCTCACCGCGACCCAGAGGACGGCGGCGGAGAGGACGAGGCGGAGGACGAACGCGAGGAGGTGGCGCGCCATGGGGCGGCAGCCTACCCCGGCTTGCGCAGCTCGAACCAGTAATAGCCGTAGGGCGCCAGCGTGAGGAAGTAGGGCAGCTTCCCGATCCGCGGGAACTCGGTGTACCCGAGCATCTCCACCGGCACGTGCCCCTCGAAGCGCGAGAGGTCGAGCTCGGCGGGCTGCGCGAAGCGCGAGACGTTGGCGACGCACAGGATCGCGTCGCCGCCGAGGGCCCGCACGTAGGCGAGCACCCGGCGGTTCTCGACCGGCAGGAACTCCATCGTGCCCCGCCCGAAGGCCTGGAAGAGCTTGCGGAGCGCGATGGTGTTCTTCATCCAGTGGAGGAGCGAGGACGGATCGCGGGTCTGCGCCTCCACGTTCACCGCCTGGAAGCCGTAGACCGGGTCGGAGATGGGCGCGGCGTAGAGCCGCCCGGGATCGGCGCGCGAGAAGCCTGCGTTCCGGTCCGGGGTCCACTGCATGGGCGTGCGGACGCCGTTGCGGTCGTGGAGGTAGATGTTGTCGCCCATCCCGATCTCGTCGCCGTAGTAGACGACCGGCGTCCCCGGGAACGAGAAGAGGAGCGAGTTGAGGAGCTCGATGCGCCGCCGGCTGTTGTCGACGAGCGGGGCGAGGCGCCGGCGGATCCCCACGTTGAGCTTCATGCGGGGGTCCTGCGAGTACGCGAGGTACATGTAGTCGCGCTCGTCGCTCGTGACCATCTCGAGCGTGAGCTCGTCGTGGTTGCGCAGGAACAGCGCCCACTGGCAGCCGTCGGGGATGGGCGGCGTGCGCCGCATGATGTCGAGGATGGGCTCGGTGTCCTCGAGCCGGAGCGCCATGAAGATGCGCGGCATCAGCGGGAAGTGGAACGCCATGTGGCACTCGTCGCCGTCGCCGAAGTAGGGGCGCACGTCGTCGGGCCACTGGTTCGCCTCGGCGAGCAGCATCCGCCCCGGGTACCTCTCGTCGAGGTGGCGCCGGACCTGCCGGATGATGGCGTGGGTGGCGGGGAGGTTCTCGCAGTTCGTGCCGTCCTGCTCGACGAGGTAGGGCACCGCGTCGAGGCGGAACGCGTCCACCCCGAGCTCCGCCCAGAAGTCCATCGCGTCGAGGAGCTCCTTCAGCACCGCCGGGTTCTCGAAGTTGAGGTCGGGCTGGTGCGAGAAGAACCGGTGCCAGTAGTACTGCTTCGCCTCCGGATCCCAGGTCCAGTTCGACTTCTCGGTGTCGGTGAAGATGATGCGCGCGTCGCGGTACCTGAGGTCGCTGTCGCTCCAGACGTAGTACGCCCGCTCCGGCGTGCCGGGGGCCGCCCGCCGCGCCCGCTGGAACCAGGGGTGCTGATCGGAGGTGTGGTTGACGACCAGCTCGACGAGCACCCGGATGCCGCGCGCGTGAGCGGCCGAGACGAGGCCGCGGAAGTCGTCGAGCGTGCCGTAGTCCGGGTGGATCCCGACGTAGTCGGAGATGTCGTAGCCGTCGTCCCGCAGCGGCGAGGGGAAGCACGGCAGGAGCCACAGGCAGCTGACCCCCAGCTCCTGGAGGTAGTCGAGGCGCTCGGTGAGCCCGCGCAGGTCGCCCAGCCCGTCGCCGTTCGAGTCCTGGAAGGCGCGGACGTGGGTCTCGTAGATGACTGCGTCCTTGAACCAGAGCGGGTCCTGGAGCCTCCGGCGGGGCGGTGCCATGAGTCCCATCGAGTAAGGCTCCGCGCGCCGCCGTGGCAGGGCGCGTTGGGGTCGTTCCGGCCGGCCACCGCCCGTGCCCACGTTCGCAGTGGGTGGGGGGAGACGTGGGACGGAAGGCGAGGCTGTACCTCGCGCTCGCGTGGTGTGCGGGTGCGGGGCTCTGGACCGGCTGCGAGCCGTGGCGCTGCGACTTCCACGTGCGGGGCGCGTGCGTGGAGTTCGAGACCGACCCGCCCGACCTCGAGGCCGCGAGGGCGCGGGTCGAGAAGGTGCTCGCGGTCGAGCTCCCGTTCTGGGGGCTCTCGAACCTGGACGGCTGGCGGATCCAGTACCGCGACACGACCGAGTACCTCTGCTACATGGCGAGCCGGAACGAGGGCTGCACCGACTACCTCGAGAAGACGCTGTCGGTGCACGTGCCCGACGCCGCGCCGGCCTGCTTCGAGGCCGCCGAGCTCCTGCACGAGCTCGGGCACTACCGCCTCGGCGACCCGATCCACTCGGCGCCCCGCTGGCAGGACGTCGACGGGATGTTCGCGGGCATCGTGTGGGACCGGCCCGACGCGGCCCCAGCGTGCGCCCGCTTCCGCGGCATCACGAGCGGAGTCTGGGCGGTGACCCCGGACCGCTTCTGATGACGCACGGCGGCGATCGGATCGCGAGCGACCGCCCCGCGGGCGCCCCGCCCGGGCCCCTTCCGGATCGTCCGCGCCGGCCCCTACGGTCAGTGCTCACCCCCCGGAGGACGCCATGACCTCGATTCGCTCCGAAGTGGCCCGTGACGTGGTGGCGCTGGACGGCTCCGCGAGCATGCGCGCGGCGGCGCTGGTGATGGACGAGCGCAAGGTCGGCTCGGTGGGGGTCCTCGAGGACGGCGAGCTCGTCGGCCTCGTCACGGAGGGTGACCTCGTGCGGGCGGTGCTGGTCCAGGGCGAGTCGCCCGACGCGCCCATCACCCAGGCCATGCGGGCCGTGCCGTACGTCGACGCCGACGAGACCGTGGAGCGCTGCCAGGCCCTCATGCGGGACCACCGGACCCGCCACCTGCTCGTGGAGGACGCCGGGGGCGTGGTGGGCATCGTCACCATGCGTCACATCCTCCGGCTGATGCTCGAGGAGCAGCGGTGGGCGGCCCGCCAGCTCGAGGACTACATCACCGGCGGTCCCACCGCGGACCGCCCCGCCTGAGTCAGGGCGGGGCTTTTTCCCACGCTCGACCCCGATTTGCCCGTATCCTCCCCGGGATCACCCCCAGGGAGCCTGCATGCGCATCGGAGTCGTCAAGGAGACCGCCCCGGGCGAGCGCCGCGTCGCGCTCGTCCCGGAGAACGTCGCCCGGCTGGTCAAGGCGAAGCACGAGGTCAGGGTGGAGCGCGGCGCCGGGCTGTCGGCCGGCTTCGCCGATCAGGCCTACGAGGCCGCGGGCGCGACCCTCGCCCCCACCCCGGCCGCGGCCCTCGAGGGCGTGAACCTGCTCGCGAAGGTGGGCAAGCCCACCGAGGCCGAGCTCGGCCTCCTCCCGCAGGGGGCGCTGCTGCTCGGGCTCCTCGCGCCCGCCCAGAGCGGGCCGCTCCTCAATCGGATCGCCGCCCGCGGCGTCTCGGCGCTCTCGATGGAGCGGGTGCCCCGCACCACCCGGGCCCAGTCGATGGACGTGCTGTCCTCGCAGGCCACGCTCGCCGGCTTCAAGGCGGTGCTGATGGGCGCGAGCGCCCTGCCCCGCATCCTGCCGATGATGACCACCGCCGCGGGCACGCTCGCGCCGGCGAAGGCCTTCATCATGGGCGCCGGCGTCGCCGGCCTGCAGGCCATCGCCACCGCGCGCCGCCTCGGCGCGGTCGTGTCGGCCTTCGACGTGCGCCCGGTCGTGAAGGAGCAGGTCCAGTCGCTCGGCGCGACGTTCGTCGAGGTCCCGGCGGTCGCCGCCGAGGGCCAGGGCGGCTACGCGAAGGAGCTGGGCGCCTCCGAGCAGGAGCGCGTGCTCGGCGCCATCGCGGGCCACATCCGCGACATGGACCTCGTGGTCACCACCGCGCAGATCCCGAACAAGCCCGCCCCGCGGCTCGTCACGGCGGACATGGTCCGCACCATGCGGCCCGGCTCGGTCATCGTGGACCTCGCCGCCGAGACCGGCGGCAACTGCGAGCTCACGAGGGCCGGCGAGACGGTGGTCGAGCACGGGGTGCAGATCATCGGCGCCGTGAACGTGCCGTCCTCGGTCGCGTTCCACGCGAGCCAGATGTACGGCCGCAACGTCGTGACGCTCCTCACCCACCTCTGGAAGGACGGGAAGCTCGTGGACCCGGCGGACGACATCGCCGGCCCGATGCTGGTCGTCCACGACGGCAAGGTCCGCGCGTAAGGGGAACCACAAACCACCATGGCCTCCCTCGAGAATCATCCAGCTCTACGTCTTCATCCTCGCCGGCTTCGTCGGGTTCTTCGTGATCACCCGCGTGCCGGCCCTCCTCCACACGCCGCTCATGTCGGCCACCAACGCCCTCTCGGCAATCTCGCTCGTCGGCTCGCTCGTGATCGCCGGCGCCGGCTACTCGCTCTTCGCGAGCGTCCTCGGCTTCGTGGCGGTGACCTGCGCGACCATCAACGTGGTCGGCGGCTTCATCATCACCGACCGCATGCTCAAGATGTTCAAGCGCAACGAGAAGAAGGGGGCCGCCAAGTGAACGCCCGCATCGTGTTCATCGAGGCGGCGTACCTCCTCGCCTCCATCCTCTTCATCCTGGGCCTGCGCTCCCTCACCATCCCGGACAAGGCGCGCCGGGGCATGCAGCTCGCCGCGATGGGCATGGTGGTCGCCATCGCCGGGACGCTCGTGAAGGAGGAGATCGTCTCCTACCAGTGGATCCTGGGCGGGCTCGTGCTCGGCACGGTCATCGGCTACCCGCTCGGCGTCTACGTGCCCATGACCGCGATGCCCCAGCGCATCGCCATCTCGCACATGTTCGGCGCCGTCGCGGCGACCCTCGTCGGCGTCGCCGAGTACGGCCACCTCCACGAGACCGGGGGCGTGCCCCGCTCGGTGATGGGCGCCATCGGCTTCGAGGTCCTCTTCGGCGCGCTCACCATCACCGGCTCGTTCATGGCGTTCGGGAAGCTGCAGGAGTTCCTGCCCTCGAAGCCGCTGACCTTCAAGGGCCAGAACTTCGTCTCGGTCGGCATGTTCGCCGCCGCGGCGGGGCTCTTCGGCTGGCTCGTCTACGACCCGTCGAACGCGCACGCCTTCTACGCCATGGTGGCGCTCGCGCTGGTGTTCGGCGTCTCGCTCGTGCTGCCCATCGGCGGCGCCGACATGCCGGTCGTGATCTCGCTCCTCAACTCGTACGCGGGCCTCGCCGCGAGCGCGACCGGCTTCGCGATCAACAACAACGTGCTCATCATCGCGGGCGCGCTCGACGGCGCCTCCGGCTTCATCCTCTCGATCATCATGTCGAAGGCGATGAACCGGTCCTTCACGAACGTGCTCTTCGGCGCGTTCGGGTCGGCGCCCGAGGCGAGCACGAAGTCCGCCGCCAACCTCACCACCCGCTCCATCACGCCGGAGGACGCGGCCATCCAGCTCGGCTTCGCCCGCCTCGTGATCGTGGTGCCCGGGTACGGCATGGCGGTCGCCCAGGCCCAGCACCAGGTCCGCGAGCTCGCGCAGCTCGTCGAGAAGAACGGCGGCGAGGTGCTCTACGCCATCCACCCGGTGGCCGGCCGCATGCCCGGCCACATGAACGTGCTCCTCGCCGAGGCCGACATCCCCTACGACAAGCTCAAGGAGATGGAGGAGATCAACGACGAGTTCAAGAACGCCGACGTGGCGCTCGTCATCGGCGCGAACGACGTCGTGAACCCGGCCGCCCGCAACGACAAGAGCTCGCCGATCTACGGCATGCCGATCCTCAACGTGGACCAGTCGAAGCAGGTCATCGTGATGAAGCGCTCGATGAACCCCGGCTTCGCGGGCATCGAGAACGAGCTCTTCTACGCGGAGAACACCTCGATGCTCTTCGGCGACGCGAAGGCCAGCCTCGCGAACCTCGTGCACGAGATGAAGCAGGCCTGAGGCGGTGCTGCCGGGGTGGGGCCCCGCGGAGCTCCGCTCCGCGGGGAGGGGGGCTCCGAGCCCCCTCCGAAACTACAGCCGCCCGAGCGCGCGCTCGACCAGCGCGTGGAACCGGTGGATGCCCCGGGGCCGCGCGTACATCAGGATGCACGCGCCGGCGACCGGCTCGATGCCGGCGGCGCGCGCCCGCGCGACCGCCTCGTCGGACTCGCTCCCGCGCTGCAGCCAGAGGCGCTTCACGCCCGCGCGGGCGCAGTCCTCCACCACCCGCACCGCCTCTGCGGGCGGCACCACGCACAGCACGCCGTCCACCGGCCCCGGCACCTGCGCCACCGAGTGGTAGCAGGGCTCGCCCTCGAAGGCGTCGGCGACCTCGTTCACCGGAAACGCCTCGTAGCCGCGCTCGCGCAGCTCCTTGAGCGCGACGTTCGCGAACCCCGAGGTGCGCGACACGCCGACGACCGCGATGCGATGGCACTCCAGGAACGACGCGATACCCGGCTTCATGACCGGCAATCCTGCCATCACGAACCGTCAACGCCCGCGCGGCGAGGTGACGCGCCCCGTTGCGACACGGGCGCCGCTGCCACACCGTCTCTCTGCGACACGGCCTCTCTGCGATCCCGTCGCGTGCGCCCGCGCGCAGCGCGCCAGCGGGGCGCAGCCTGACGGAGGGTGCTGGTGATGCCGGCCGGGCGGGCGCGCTGCTCAGGGAACGAGCACGACCGATCCGGTCGTGGCGCGCGCCTCGAGCGCGCGGTGTGCGTCCGCCACCCCGTCGAGCGGCCACGTGCGCGGCGCCGGCACCTTCACGCGTCCGTCGAGGAGCCGGTCGAAGAAGCTCCTTCGCGCCGCGCTCGAGATCGGGCCGCTTCGCGACGTAGCCGAAGACCGTCGGGCGCGTGACGAACAGCGACCCCTTCGCAGCGAGCGTGCGGAGATCGAAGGGCGGCACGGGCCCGGAGGCGTTGCCGTAGGCGACGAGGAGGCCGAAGGGCGCGAGGCTGTCGAGGGAACCCTCGAACGTCGCCTTCCCCACCCCGTCGTACACGACCGGGACGCCCTCCCCGCCGGTGAGCTCCCGCACCTTCGGTGCGAAGGGCTCCCGGGAGTACACGATCACGTGGTCGCACCCGGCCGCGCGGGCGGTGGCCGCCTTCTCGTCGGAGCCCGCGGTGCCGATGACGGTCGCGCCGAGCGACTTCAGCCACGGCACCATGAGGAGCCCGACGCCGCCGGCCGCGGCGTGCACGAGGACCGTCTCGCCCGCCTTCACCGGGTGGGTGCGGCGCACGAGCGCGTCGACCGTGAGCCCCTTCATGAAGGTGGCGGCGGCCGTGAGGTCGGAGACGCCGTCCGGGAGCCGGATGCAGCGGTCGGCGGGGGCGAGCCGCACCTCGGCGTAGGCGCCCGAGGCGGTGAGGTAGACCACCCGGTCGCCCGGCGAGAGCCCCTGCACGCCCGGCCCGACCGCCTCGACCACGCCCGCCGCCTCGACGCCCATGATGAGCGGGAGCTTCATCGGGTAGAGCCCGGTGCGGTGGTAGGTGTCGACGAAGTTCACCGCGATGGCGGTGTGGCGCAGGCGGACCTCGCCCGCGCCCGGCGCGCCGACGGGGACGTCCTCGAGCCGGAGCACCTCCGGCCCGCCGGTCTCGTGGATCCTGATGGCCCTGGGCATGCGCATGGGTTAGCCCAGCCCACGGCCGGACGCCAGGCCCCGCTCACCCCGAGCATGTCGAGGGGGCCCTACGCCGGCCGCCGCGACTCGTCGCCGTCCTTGTCCGGGTCCCCCGCGTCCACCGGCGCGAAGAGGAGCGGCTGCTCGGGGCCCGCCGCGGGGAGCTCCTCGACGGACTGGAGCTTCCGCCCGATGACGCGCTGGCGCTTGTGGACCTCGGCGACGGTGTTCGAAGCCTCGGTGAGCTTCTTCTCCACCTTCTGCAGCACGTCCCCGAACTTGCCCCACTCGGTCTTGACCGCGCCGAGCACCTTCCAGACCTCGCTCGAGCGCTTCGTGATGGCGAGCGTGCGGAAGCCCATCTCCAGCGACGAGAGGATCGCCGTGAGCGTGGTCGGCCCGGCCACGAGGACCTTGAAATCCCGCTGCAGCGCCTCCACGAGCCCGGGCCGGCGCACGACCTCGGCGAAGAGCCCCTCCACCGGCAGGTAGAGGATGCCGAACTCGGTGGTGCGCGGCGGGCCGAGGTACTTGTCGTGGATGTCCTTCGCGCAGCCCTTCACGCGGACCTCGAGCGCCTTCGAGGCCACCTCGACCGCCGCGGCGTCGCCGCGCTCGGAGGCGTCGACGAGCCGCTGGTAGTCCTCGATGGGGAACTTCGCGTCGATGGGCAGGTAGACCTCGCCCGAGCCGTCCTCCTGGCCGGGCATGCGGATCGCGAACTCGACGCGCTCGCCGCCCTCGCCACGCGTCGCGACGTTCACGGCGTACTGGCTGGGCGCGAGGATCTGGTCGAGGAGCGCGCCGAGCTGGACCTCGCCGAGCGTGCCGCGGACCTTCACGTTCGAGAGCACCTTCTTGAGGTCGCCGACGCCGGTGGCGAGCGTCTGCATCTCGCCGAGGCCGCGCTGCACCGCCTCGAGCCGCTCGGAGACGAGCTTGAAGGACTCGCCGAGCCGCTTCTCGAGCGTGCCCTGGAGCTTCTCGTCGACCGTCGCGCGCATCTGCTCGAGCTTCTCGGCGTTGTCGGCCTGGAGCTTCTGCAGGCGCTCGTCGACCGCGACCCGGAGCTTGTCGAGCCGGTTCTCGTTCGACTGCGAGAGCTGCTGGATGCGCGCGCCGGCGGCCTCGAGCTCGTGCTTGAGGAGCGCCTGCGTCTCGGTGAGCCGCTTCGAGACCGTGTCGGCGAGCGCCTTCGAGGCCTGGCCCGCCTCGTCGCGGCCGCGGTCGAGCCGCTCGGCGGTGGCGCGCGACGACTCGGCGAGCGCCTCCCGGAGCTCCTCGCGCTGCGCCTGGGCCGTCCGGGTCGCCTCGCCGCGCCCCCGGGCGAGCTCGTCGCGCATCTCGCGCTCGAGCCGCTCGACGGAGCGGTCGAGGGCGTCGAGCCGCGGGGCGAGGGCGGCGGTCACCTGGGCGGTCACCTGCGCCGTCAGCGCCGCCGCGAGCTCGGCCGAGGCCTCGGCGGAGAGCTCCCCGCGGGCCTGCGGGAGACCGCGAAGGCGACGTAGGCCACGAGGGCGGCGACGACGAGGAGGCCAGCGAGGACGAGGGTTTCCACGGGGTGCATCCTAGACGGCGGGTCGGACATGGGCGCTGGCCGGCCGGGCCCTTCCCGGAGATGATGGCCCAAGGATGCTCGCGTCCGCTCCCTCAATCTCCGACACGTTGCGGTTCCGGCACGCGTGGCGGCCCTACCAGGCGCGCGTTCTCGAGGCCCTCGACGCGCACCTCGCCGATGGGCGGGTGCACGTCGTCGCCGCGCCGGGCTCCGGCAAGACAATCCTCGGGCTCGAGAATCCTCCGCCGCATCGGGAAGCCCGCGCTCGTCTTGGCGCCCACGACGGCCATCCGGGACCAGTGGCTCCGACGGCTCGGTGACTTCCTGCCCGAGGGGGCCCCGCCGCCCGCGTGGGCGACGACGGACCTGCGCGCACCGGGCGTCCTCACCTCGGTGACCTACCAGGCGCTTCACCGCGGCGCGGGCCTGGCGGCCGCCGGCGAGCCGGGAGACGAAGAGGCAGCCGACGCCGGCGCGGGAGGGGATGACCCCGAGCTCCCGACCGGAGCGGAGCTCGAGGCGCTCGCCGCCCAGCTCCGCGCGGCCGGGGTCGGGACGCTCGTGCTCGACGAGGCGCACCACCTCCGGCAAGCCTGGTGGAAGGCGCTCACGTCCCTCGCCGAGGCGCTCGGAGAGAACGTGACCGTGGTGTCGCTCACCGCGACGCCGCCTTACGACGTGACCGCACGGGAGTGGCGCCGCTACGAGGCGCTGTGCGGCCCGATCGACGAGGAGATCTCCGCGCCCGAGCTCGTGCGCTCCGGCGCGCTCTGCCCGCACCTCGACCTCGTGTGGGCGGTCGAGGCCACCGCGGAGGCGGCCGCACGTCTCGAGCGCCACGAGGCGCGTGTGAGGGCCCTCTTCGCCGAGCTGCTCCGCGACGAGGGGCTGCTCCAGGCGGTGCGCGTTCACCCCTGGCTCGTCGCCCCGGACCCCGCGGAGGTGCTCGAGGACGTCGAGGCGGCGGTGGCCCTCCTTGCTTACTGCCGGGCCCGCGGCGTCCTCGCCGGCGACGGCCCACTCCTGGCGCTGCTCGGCGTCGCGCCCGCCGAGGTCCCCGCCCTCGATCTGCGCACCTGGACCGCCCTCCTCGACCATCACCTGCACGGCGAGGCTTGGGCCCCCAATCCGGCGCGGCTCGCCCGCCGCGACGCGCTCGCGCGACGCCTGCGCGCGGAACGGCTCCTCCACGGCCGGAGCCTTCGCATGGAACGCCCGGCCACCGCCGAGGCCGAGCTCTCCGCATCGCCCTCGAAGCTCGACGCGTGCGTGCGGATCCACACGCTCGAGGCCGCGGCACGCGGCACCGCGCTGCGGCAGGTCTTCCTCGCCGACCACATCCGCGAGGAGGAACCCGCTGCGGCGCCACGGCTCGGCGCGTGGCCGATCTTCCGCGCGCTCGCAGCGGCCGTGTCGCCCGAGGAGCACCCGTACCTGGCCCTCGTGACGGGCCGTCTCACGGTGGTCCACCGCGCCCTCCTGCCGCTCCTCGGCTCCGCCGCGTCGGAGTGGGTCACCGGTGGAGACCTGCCGGAGGGCTTCGTACGGCTCTCCGCCCCGGGGAGCGCGGCGGTGCACCCGCTCACACTCGCGCTCGAGGACGGCGCCCTGCGGGTGCTCGTCGGGACCCGCGCGCTGCTCGGCGAGGGCTGGGACGCGCCCGCGGTGAACTCGCTGGTGCTCGCCACCTACGCGGGGTCGTTCGTGCTCACCAACCAACTCCGCGGCCGGGCCATCCGTCACCACGCGGCCTCACCCGACAAGGTCGCGAGCATCTGGCACCTCGTGGCAATCGCGCCCCGCGCCCGCGCCGGCTGGCACGACCTCGACGACCTCTCGCGGCGCTTCGACTCCTTCGTCGGGCTCGACGCGGAGGAGCCCGTGCTCGAGAGCGGCCTCGCGAGGCTGCGGCTGCCTCCGCCCGGGGCGGGCTGGATCGCCGCGGTCGACGAGACCTCGGCGCTTCGGCTCCGGAGGCTCGATGACGTCCGCGCTCGCTGGCGGCGGGCCGTCGGCGAGGGACACTTCGGGCGCGTGCTGCCCGCGGTGGAGCCTCTCGACCCGCCCCGCTTCCGTCGCCGCTTCTTCCGGAACACGCTCACCTACCTCCTCGCCACCGCGGCCACCGCCTTCGGCGCGGGCTGGTCGCTCGTGATGCGGAGCGCGCCCCAGGGGGCGGACCTGAGGACCACGCTCCTCTTTCTGGGCGGTGCCTGCGCCATCGGGCTCGCCTTCTCGCTCCCCGCCCTCGCGCGGGCGGCGGTCGGTCTCGCCCGGCACCTCCCGGTCGACGGGAGCGTCCGGGAGCTGGCCCTGGCGCTCCGGGACGCGCTCGTCGAGGCGGGCGTCCTCCACGAGGTCGGGGATGGCGCGCTCCGGGTGAACGAGGTCGCCCCCGGCGAGTTCGCGGTCAGCCTCGCCGGGGCGTCCTACCGCGACTCCTCGGTGTACGCCGACTGCCTCGACGAGCTCCTTGGCCAGATCGAGAACCCGCGCTTCCTCCTGGAGCGCGAGGGCGACCTCCCGCTCGTCGGCGCCCGGAGCGACTTCCACGCGGTCCCGGCCGTGCTCGGCGCCCGCGAGGAGACGGCGAGGCTGCTCCTCGAGGCGTTCCGACGCCGGATCGGGACTGGGCGGCTGCACCCGACCCGCACGGCCGAAGGCCGCCAGCTCCTCCTCCGGGCGCGGGCGCGGGCGTTCTCGGCGACTTTCACGCCCCGGGCCCGACGCCTCGATCGCTGGCAGTGACGGGGTCGCCCCCTCGGTTCCGGCTGGCCGGGGCCGGCGCCCTCCGGTAGCGTACGCCCCCCATGAAGACCATCCTGCTCCTCGGCTCCGGCGAGCTCGGCAAGGAGTTCGTCATCGCCTGCCAGCGGCTCGGGCAGCGCGTCATCGCGGTGGACTCCTACGACGACGCCCCGGCGATGCAGGTCGCGCACGGGCGCGAGGTCGTGAACATGCTCGACGGGGACGCGCTCGACGCCGTCGTCGCGAAGCACCGGCCGGACCTCATCGTGCCCGAGATCGAGGCCATCCGGACCGAGCGGCTCCACGCCCACGAGCGGCAGGGCATCCAGGTCGTGCCGAGCGCGCGCGCCGCGAACTTCACGATGAACCGCAAGGCCATCCGCGACCTCGCGGCGAAGGAGCTCGGCCTCAAGACCGCGCCCTACGCCTACGCCTCGACGCTCGAGGCGTTCCGCGCCGCGGTGAAGGAGGTCGGCCTCCCCTGCGTGGTGAAGCCGCTCATGAGCTCGTCCGGGAAGGGCCAGTCCGTCGTGCGGGACGAGGCCGGCGTCGAGAAGGCCTGGAGCTACGCGATGAGCGGCACGCGCGGGGACCTGCGCGAGGTCATCGTCGAGGCCTTCGTCCACTTCGATTCGGAGATCACGCTCCTCACGGTGACGCAGCAGCACGGCCGCCCCACGCTCTTCTGCCCGCCCATCGGCCACCGGCAGGAGCGCGGCGACTACCAGGAGTCCTGGCAGCCGCACGCGATGAGCGCGGCGCACCTCGCGGAGGCGCGGCGGATGGCGGGCGCGGTCACCGCCGCGCTCGGCGGCGCCGGGCTCTGGGGCGTCGAGTTCTTCCTCTCCGAGAAGGACGGCGTCACCTTCTCCGAGCTCTCGCCCCGCCCGCACGACACCGGGATGGTGACGCTCGCCGGGACGCTGCCGCTCTCGGAGTTCGAGCTGCACGCGCGCGCCGTGCTGGGCCTGCCGATCCCGGAGCCGGAGCTGCTGCGGGCGGGGGCGAGCGCCGTCATCCTCGCGTCGAAGGAGGGCGTGCCCGAGGTGAGCGGGCTCGAGGAGGCGCTCGCGCCCGTGCCGGGCGCCGCGGGGACGGGCGTGGACGTCCGCATCTTCGGGAAGCCGACGACGCGGCCCTACCGCCGGATGGGCGTCGCGCTCGTGAACGCACCGGTCGGGACGGACCCGAAGGCGCTCGTCGCGCAGGCGCAGGCCGTCGCGGCGAGGGTGAAGGTGCACGGAGGGTAGGAGGCGAGGCTCACACCCGCTCCGCGCGCGTTCGGCCGAACTGCCCGTCCTTCCAGACGACGCCGTTCACGCGGAACTCGACGGCGTCGGGGAAGATGCCGGTGATGGTGGCGTGGCCGCCGTGGACGACGACGTGGTGGTGGAAGGCGCAGAGCGGCATGCGGTTCCAGGCGTCCTCCGAGCCGCCGTGGCTGCGGAACTCGATGTGGTGGCCGTGGTCGCTGCGGCGGCTGCAGCCCGGGAAGCAGCAGCGCGGGTACTTCGCGCGCTGCTTCTGGGACACGGTCTTCGGCTCCATCACGTCGCCGCCCCAGACCGCGATGAAGTGGTCCGCGAGCTTCCCGAGAAAGGCGCCGTCCAGGGTGCAGGATTGCGGTGTCTGCGCCTCCTCCGGCGGAACCGGAAGCGCCAAGGAGGCCAGGAACGCCTGGTGGAGCAGCAAGGCGACCCGGCGGGGGACCCACACCCGGAATCGCTTCGACGCAGACATGTGCGCGTCCGTCCGCGCCTGGACGGCCTCCTTGAGCTCGACCACCGTCAGGGTCTCGGCCCGCTTCGCGAATTCCAGGATCTGGTCCTGCGGGACCTCAGGAGCAGCTTCGAGTAGCTGAGGCCCATCTCCTTGGCGACCTTGAGCTCGGGCTTCTCCCAGAGGTGCTTCTCGAGCGCGGCGCGGGTCTCGATGGTGCGGGCCGGGACGCCGAGCCGCTCGGTCGCGTAGTGACGGAAGTCGACGAAGCCGGCCTCCTTGTGGAGCCGGGCGCCCTTCACGACCGCCGAGCAGAAGCCGATGAGGTCTTCCCAGCTCTTGATCTCCAGGGAGAGGCCGAGCGCCGTGCCGTACAGGTCGTCGTCCGTCGCGGCGTCGAGCGGGTCGAGCTCGACGGCCGGGACCGGGACGACCGGGTCGAGGAACTCCCAGGAGGAGGTCTCCGACTCGAGCTTCGCCTCCGCGGCGTTCCGCTTCGTCGGGACGTCGAGGGGATGCAGCGTTCGATCGAGGGCGAGCTCGGCGCCCTTCACGTCCCACTCGTCCCCCGGGTGCTCGGAGAGGAACTCCTGCCCGAGCGCCTCGAGCTGGACGAACCGGTGCGGGCTCTCGACGAGCTCGCCGGCGAGGGCGAGGGCCTTGTGGAGCCGCTCGCTGGCCCGGTCCGAGATCGGCACGTCGAGGTGCACCCAGGGTGCCTCGTCCTCTTCCCTCTTCTCCTCCGCGGCGTCGGGCCCGGGCAGCGCCTTCCGCTCCTTCAGCGCCCGCTTCACCTCCTGCTTGAGCCTGCGGACCGGCAGCTCCGCCGCGCGCTCGACCCAGCGCGCCTCGTCGTCTCCGGGCGTGACCGGCAGGACCGCGAGCGCCGCCGACGGGCTCACCGTGCCGGCGTGCACCGCGGCCCTGAGGAGCGGCCGCTCCCGTAGCGCCTTCGAGAGCTGGACCTCCACCTGCGCGGCGCGCCGGCGGGTGCCGAGGAGGTTCTCGGTGAAGTCCCCGAGGCTCGAGAAGCCCAGCCGGGCGAGCCGGTCACCCTCCGTGAACTTGGCCAGCACCGCGGCGCGGCTGACCTGCAGCGCCCGCAGCATGCGAGCGCCCTGGGCGAGAGCGCGTTCGTACTTCTCGAGGCCGCCGTCGCCGCGCAGCCAGAGCTCGCGCAGCTCGAACAGCGTGAAGGTCGGGAGATCCCACCGCGGCGCGCGGAGGTCCCAGCGGTCGCCGAGCGGGTCGCGGCGGGCGATGCTGCTCGCGGCCTGCGCGGAGACGGCGTCGTTCGAGGCAGCCGCCGGGGCGAGCTCCGGTGCCACTCCGCCGACGAATCTCGCTGGCCGCCCACGCGTCCATGCCCGCGATCCTGCCACCCCGGTCTGACAGTGAAATCGCAGGATCCGGCTGGGGCTCAGGGAGGAATCTGAGCCCCCGGGCCCCTGTCCCTCGTCTCCGCCCCCGCTGCGCGGGGGCTACGCTCGGGACGGACGGAGGGAGAGGGACGGACCCGGGGTGGAGAGGGACGGGCGGGGGGAGAGGGACGGACGGGGGCGGCCGAACGGCGGACCTCTGAACGGCGGACCTCTGGGGTCCCGCGGTCACGCCCGGACCCGGCCCGCCTCCCTCCGAGAACCCCCGCCCGGAGTCCCCATGCGCCCCCTCCCCGCACTGCTCGCCCTCGCGCTCGCCACCGCCGCCCTGCCCGCACGGGCCGAGGCCGACCCGGAGGCCGAGGCCATCCGGCGCGCGGCGCTCGACTACATCGAGGGCTGGTACGAGGCGGACCCCGCGCGAATGGCGCGCGCGGTGCATCCCGAGCTCGCGAAGCGCATCGTGGTCACCGAGGACGGCGCGAGCCGGGTCGAGCAGATGGGCGCCTCGAAGCTCGTCGCCAGCGTCCGCCGCGGCGGCGGGAAGGACACGCCAGCCGAGCGGCGACAGAAGGACGTCACCCTCCTGGACCGCTTCGAGAACGCCGCGAGCGTGAAGGTCGTCGCCTCCGACTGGATCGACTACCTGCACCTCGCGAAGTTCGACGGGCGCTGGGTGATCGTGAACGTCCTCTGGGAGCGCAAGCCCAAGGCGAAGTGAGCCGTGCGCAGACGTCTGCGCCGTCAGGACCGGCCCCCAAGGCCCCGAGCGCAGACGTCTGCGCCGGATCGGTCCCCGGGACCACCGTCCCGGCCCGACTTTCGGCTATCCTGCGCCGCCATGCGCCTGAAGACCCTCGCCCACCTCCTCGCCGCCGCCGCCCTCGTCCTGCCCGCCGCGGCCGTCCCCTGCACGAGCATCGTCGTCGCGCCGGGCCCGACCACCGACGGCTCCTCGTACCTCACCTACGCGGCCGACTCGCACGAGCTCTACGGCGAGCTCGTCCTCACCCCGGCCGGCGCGCACCAGCCGGGCGAGACGCGGGAGATCATCGAGTGGGACTCCGGGAGGTCGCTCGGCCGCATCCCGCAGGCCCCGGTGACCTACAACGTCGTCGGCCACATGAACGAGCACCAGGTCTCGATCGCCGAGTCCACGTTCACCGGCCGCAAGGAGCTCCAGGACCCGAAGGGCGGCGTCGACTACGGGAGCCTGATGTGGCTCGGCCTCGAGCGCGCCCGGACGGCGCGCGAGGCGATCCAGGTGATGACGTCGCTCGTCGAGCAGCACGGCTACGCCTCGACCGGCGAGTCCTTCTCGATCGCCGATCCGAAGGAGGCCTGGGTCCTCGAGATGATCGGCAAGGGCCCGGACCGGAAGGGCGCGGTCTGGGTCGCCCGCCGCCTCCCCGACGGCCACGTGCTCGCGCACGCGAACTACGCCCGCATCCGCCAGTTCCCGCTCGACGACGCGAGGAACACCCTCTACGCGAAGGATGTCATCTCCTTCGCGCGCGAGAAGGGCTTCTTCAAGGGCCCCGACGCCGAGTTCTCGTTCGCCGACGCCTACGCGCCGCTCTCGTTCGGCGCGCTGCGCGGCTGCGAGGCGCGGGTGTGGAGCGTGTTCCGCCGCGTCGCGCCGTCCCTGGCCCTCGGGCCGGAGTACGCGCTCGGCGCCCCCGGCGCGCCCCGCCTGCCGCTGTGGGTGAAGGCGGAGAAGCCGCTCGGCGTGCGCGACGTCATGACGCTCATGCGCGACCACTTCGAGGGCACGCCGCTCGACCTCTCGAAGGGCGTCGGCGCGGGGCCGTTCGAGCTGCCCTACCGCTGGCGGCCGATGAACTTCGCCGTCGACGGGAAGAAGTACGTCCACGAGCGCGCCATCTCGACGCAGCAGACCGGCTACTCGCTCGTCGCGCAGGCGCGCGCCGCGCTGCCGGGGCCGATCGGCGGCGTGCTCTGGTTCGGCCTCGACGACACCTACTCCACGGTCTACGTGCCGCAGTACGCGGGCAACCGCTCCGCCCCGAGGACCTTCGCGGTCGGCGCCGGCAGCTTCGAGGAGTTCTCCTGGGACTCCGCGTTCTGGGTCTTCAACTTCGTCGCGAACTGGGCCTACGGCAGCCGGTACGTGGACGTGATCCAGGACGTGAAGGCCGTCCAGCAGGAGCTCGAGGGCGGCTTCGTCGCCCGGCAGGCCGAGCTCGAGAAGGCCGCGCTCGCGCTCTGGGCGCAGTCGCCCGGGCTCGCGCGCGATCACCTCACGGCGTACTCGGTCGCGCAGGGCGACCTCGTGACCGCGCGGTGGCGGAAGCTCGGCGAGCGGCTCGTCTGGAAGTACCTCGACGGCAACGTCCGGGACGCCCAGGGCAAGGTCACGCACCCGCCCTACCCCGCGCACTGGCAGAAGCGGATCGCGGACGAGGGTGGGGACCTGTTGCTCGTGAAGCCGCACCCGGGCGAGCCGGAGCGCTGACGCACCCCTCGCCCGCAGCCTCACCGCCCCGGCGACGCCGCCTGCGCCAGGGCCACGGCGTCGGGCCCGGCCGGGAAGCGGAGCCGGCCCGAGGTGTCGTTGGCAGCCTGGAAGACCGCCTCGGCCACGTCGGCCTCGGTGGTCACGGCGGCCGGGTGAGCGAACGCGGCGAAGATGGGCTCCGCGAACGGCGCGTAGGCCGCCGGGATCAGCCCCTGCATCCGCTCCCCGCCGTTGCTCGCGAAGCGGGTGGTCGGGCAGTACCCGGGCTCGACCAGCTTCACCCGCACCCCGAACGCCTCGAGCTCCAGGGCGAGCGAGGCGGTGAAGCCCTCGATGGCCATCTTGCTCGCCGTGTACACGGACGCGAGCGGCATGGGCGCGAGCGTGACGCTGGAGGTCACGTTCACCACCACGCCCGACCCGCGCGCGCGGAACCCGGGCAGCACCGCCTGCACCATGGCCATGACGCCGAAGGTGTTGGTCTCGAACAGCTCCCGCGTCGTCGCCATCGGGGTGGCCTCGAAGGCGCCGACGACCCCGATGCCGGCGTTGTTGACGAGCACGTCGACCGGGCCGCTCGCCTCGAGCGCGGCGGACACGCTGCCCTGCCTCGTCACGTCGAGCGCCACGACCCGCAGCCGCTCCGACCGGGGCAGCGCGACCTCCCGCGGCGTCCGCATCGTGGCGACCACGTTCCACCCCTCGGCGAGGAAGCGCCGCGCGGTCTCGAGGCCGTAGCCGGAGGAGCAACCGGTGATGAGCACGTTCTTCATGCGGGAGACGTTAGCGGCCGGTCTCTGGACTCGCTATCATGCACAGTCCACGTTTCATTCGCGAGCGTCCAGGATGAGCGATCCACTCGAGGAGGTCATCGCGCTCCTGCGCCCCCGCGCGGTCGCGTCGAAGCTGATCAGCGGCGCGGGCCGCTGGGGCGTCCGGTACTCGGAGTTCGGCGAGCCGAGCTTCTGCCTCGTGCTCGAGGGCCGCTGCCGGCTCGCCGTCGAGGGCCAGCCCCCGCTCACGCTGGAGGCCGGCGACTTCCTGCTCCTCCCCGCGACGCCGGGCTTCACCCTCTCGGGCTTCCAGCCGGTGACGCCCGACCGCCTGGACCCGAGG
Source organism: Anaeromyxobacteraceae bacterium (assembly GCA_047602405.1). Taxonomy (GTDB): domain Bacteria; phylum Myxococcota; class Myxococcia; order Myxococcales; family Anaeromyxobacteraceae; genus Anaeromyxobacter. The sequence goes on along the minus strand of JASGHJ010000002.1, from coordinate 654,145 downwards.
GCGAATCCCGCGCCGGCGCGCGAGGTCCGCCACGGGACCCGCACCGGTCCGCCCGACGTCCGGATGCTCGGGGGCTACTTCGAGTTCGCCACACCCGACGCGAAGCTGCTGGTCTCGCTCCTGCCCGCGGTGGTGCACGTGCGCGGCGCCGAGCGCCTCTCGCTCCTGGCGCGGCTCGTCGGCGACGAGGCGCGAGCGCGGCGACCCGGGCGAGAGCTCGTGCTCACCCGCCTGGTGGAGGTGCTGCTCGTCGAGGCGCTGCGGACCGTGACGGGTGAGGACGCGCCGCCGGGGCTCGTCCGCGGGCTGGCCGACCCGCAGCTGGCGAGGGCGCTGCGACAGCTGCACGACCAGGTCGCCCGCTCCTGGACCGTGGCGCAGCTCGCGAAGGCCGCGGGCATGTCCCGCTCGGCCTTCTTCGAGCGCTTCGCGCGCACGGTCGGCCTGCCGCCCATGGAGTACCTGCTCGCGTGGCGCATGGCCGTCGCGAAGGAGCTTCTTCGGCGTGACGGACTCGCCCTCGGCGACGTGGCCGAGCGGGTCGGGTACGGCTCGGCGAGCGCGTTCAGCACCGCGTTCAGCCGCCACGTGGGCCAGCCACCGGGCCGGTACGCGCGCGCGCGGCTCGCGTGAGCACGGCGCGTACCGCCCCCGCATCGCCCGTTTCCGCTATCCTCCCGCCATGACGCTCCGTCTCACGGCGATCCTGGCGGCGCTCCTCTCCCTCCCCGGCACGGCCCGCGCCGCCGGGAAGGAGCTCCACTGGAAGCGGCTCGACGTCGAGGCGACGCTCGACGCGAAGGGGCTCCTGCACGTGAAGGAACGCCAGGTGATGGTCCTCACCGGCGACTGGAACGGCGGCGAGCGGAGGTGGACGCTGCAGGAGGGCCGTGCGGTGCTGTTCGAGGGGATGGCGCGCCTCGACGGGCCCTCCCGGGCGGTGCCGCTGGTCGAGGGCGACCTCGACGCGGTCGATCACTTCAGGATGACCGATGCCTCGACCGTGCGCTGGCGCGCGCGGAAGGCGTCGGATCCGCCGTTCTCCGGCACCGAACTCACCTACGAGCTCCGCTACGTGCTCACGCGCGTTGTCCGGCCGTCCGAGCGGAACGAGCCCGGGCTCCTCTACCTCGAGCACGACTTCGGGATGCCGGACCGCAGCGGCGTCATCGAGGCGTTCACGCTGCGCCTCGTGCTCGACCCCGCCTGGAAGACGGAGGGCGGCGACGCCGGCCCGATCACCTACGAGACCGAGAACGTCTCGCCCGGCCAGAGCGTGACGCTCTCCCAGGTGCTCGTGCACGACGGGTCGGTCGCGCCGGACGTCTGGACGCCACCGCCGCCCCCGGAGCCCGCGCCGCCGTTCGAGCCGCGCTTCAGGCTGCCCCTCCTCTGCTTCGCCGCGGCGCTGCTCGTGGGCGCGTGGGGCTGGCTGCGGCGCGACGCCGGGCTGCGCGGCCTCGGCGGCGCGCCCGCCGGCCCGGTCGACGCCGCCTTCCTGGACCAGCACGTCTGGTCGCTGCCGCCCGAGGTCGTCGGCGCCGCGTGGGACGACAAGGTCGGCTCGCCGGAGGTCTCGGCCGTGCTCGCGCGCATGGCCGCGGAGGGCAAGATCGAGGTCAGCTCGACCTCGAAGCTGATGGGGCTCGTGCAGGACGTCCGCATGAAGCTCAAGGTCGACCGCAGGAAGCTCCCGGGCTACGAGAACGCGCTCGTGGCGGGGCTCTTCCCGAACGGCGACGAGACGAGCTCGGCCGCCATCCGCTCCCACTACTCGAGCCGCGGCTTCGATCCCTCCACGCGCATCTCGAGCGACCTCGCGTCGAAGGTCCACGCGATGTACGCGCGCGCGGGCGGCTCGCCGGCGCCGGGCACCACCACGAAGCCGGCCCGCTGGCCCCGCTGGGTCGCCGCTGCGCTCACGGCGGCAGGCGTCGTCGCCGCCGGCGTGGGCCTGTTCGCCGGCGAGCACCCCGTGCTGGTCTTCGGCCCGCCGTTCGTGGGCGCCTTCCTCGTGACCTTCGCCGCCCTCGGCGCGAGCGCGCACGCGCGCGCGGTCACCCGGCGCGGCACCCTCCTCTTCCTCGCCGCGCTCCCGCTCCTCCTGTTCCTGGCCTTCGTGCTGTCCATCGCCTGGAACCCGGTGCTCGACGAGGAGGGCGGCCTCGTGGCGGGCCGCTGGGCCGTCCTCGAGAGCGCGCTCTTCTGGGCGGCGGCCGTGTTCGCCACCGCCGGCGCCGCCCGCTCGCGCCTCCTCCCGGGCGAGGTCACCGTGCGGAGCCGGCTGTCCGCCGCGCGCGCGTGGCTCGCCGCCGAGCTCGCGAAGCCGCAGCCGGCCCTCACCGACCAGGCGCTGCCGTACCTCATCGCCCTCGGGCTCGGGCCGGGCATCGACCGCTGGCTGCGCGCCTACGGCGGCGCGTCCGCGACCCGGATCGTCCCGAACACCGGGATCGGGAGCGACACCCTCGGCAACCGCGCTGGCCCGTCCGGCGGCCTCGGCTCCACCTGGACCGGCGGCGGCGGCGCGTTCTCGGGCGGCGGCGCGAGCGGGACCTGGAGCGCGCTCGCGTCGGTGTCCGCTGGCGTCTCCGCGCCGTCGAGCTCGTCCTCCGGCTCGTCCGGCTCCTTCTCCTCGAGCTCGTCCTCCTCGAGCTCCGGCGGCGGCGGAGGTGGCGGGTGGTGACTCCGCCCGCCGCTCACCTCCTCGGCCGGCCGCGGTCGCACAGCGCCGCGGCGTCGCCGCGGGTGAAGTCGGCGCTCCAGTTGGTCTCCCAGGTCCGGTGGTCGTACGAGAACGCCTGCTCCCAGCGCGCGTGGTCGCGGTCGAGCTTCGTCCACAGGTAGCGGACCTCGACCGGGCGATCGCCGTCGCGATCGCGCGCGTAGAACTCGCCGCGGTCGCCCTGGAAGCCGCCGACGGTCGGGATCGGGTCGAGCCGACCGCTCGCGCCGTTGACCCAGTAGATCGACCACTGGCGGCGCTCGCGATCGAAGGTGCGCACCGTGAGCCCGGCGCGCTTCTGGGTGGGCATGTACAGCTCGTCGATGGTGGACGCGCCGTCGAGGTACGGGGTCGCGCACAGCGTCGCGGGGAAGTCGTTCCAGTCCTTGCTGCCGACGCCGCGCGCGGCGAGCCGGTGCTGGACGGTCTGCCACCCGCCCTCGAAGTACGCGAAGTCGTCGATGGCGCCCTGGCGCTCCATCGTGAAGCCGGGCGGGACGGGGGCGGAGGCCCCGGCGGGGGTGCCGGCGTGGCTGCAGGCGGCCAGCGTGAGGGTCAGCGCTGCGAGGAGGTGTGGTAGGTGGTTCATGGCGCGCATCCTGGGCGCCCCGCCCGCCGGCTCAAAACGAGGACTTCTCGACGTGATCGTGAACCGGGCTTGAAATGGCGCCCCCACCTCCCCTCGACGCCCTCCACGTGCTGGCGACCTGCGTGCGCCACGGGAGCTTCTCGCGCGCGGCAAGGGAGCTGTGCCTGACCCCGAGCGCGGTGAGCGCGCGGATCCGCAACCTCGAGGCGCTCCTCGGCGTGTCGCTGTTCGAGCGCCGCGGGCCGCGCCTCACGGCGACGGCCCAGGGCCGCCTGCTCGCCGGCACCGTCGACGAGGCGGTCGCCGCCGTGCGCACCGCCGTCGATCGGGCCCGCACGCTGCGCCGTGCGCTCCGGGTGACGTGCGCGCCGGCGTTCGCGACGCGCTGGCTCGTGCCCCGCCTCTCCGCGTACGACGCGACGGCCGGCGCCGTCCCGATCGCGCTCGACGCCACCGACGCCGCGCTGCCGCCCGATCGCTTCGACGTCGCGATCCGGAGCGCCGTCGCGCCACCCCCCGGGTACGCCGCGCTCGCCCTCCTCGAGGATCGGGGCACGCCCATGCTCTCGCCGGCGCTGTGGGGCTCCCCTCGCCGCGCGACCCCGGGTACGCCGTCGCCGCGCAGGCTCCTCGACCTGCCGCTGCTCGCCGACGATCGGTGGCCGGGCTGGTTCACCCGCGCCGGCCTGCGGGGCGGCGCCCCACGCTCCGCGGCCGCCCGCTTCGCGAGCTACGAGCTCGAGGCCGCGGCGGCGGTGGCGGGCGTCGGCGTGGCGCTGCTGTGCCCGGTGCTCTACGGCCCGCTCGTCGAGGGCGGCGCGCTCGTCGCGCCGTTCGCCCTCACCGTGGACGGGCCGCGCCGCTACTGGGCGCTGTGGGGGGCCGGCCAGCCGGCGCCGCACCTCGTGCGCTGGCTCGCGGACACGCTGGCGGCCGGGGTCGGGACGGCCGCGGCTACCTCAGCCGCGCCACAATCTCGTCCAGCGCCGCGCGCGAAGGCCGCGTCGCGGACTCGGGCAGCGTCGCGAGCGGCGCGTCCACGAGCTTGAGGCCGTCGACGAACGTGGGCGCCTTCGTGTCGGCGAAGAGCACGCCGGTGAGGACCTCGCCCTTCCTGCCCGCCTCCATGAGCCGCGCGACGGCGCGGATGCGGTCGGTGGGGTCGTAGCCCTCCTCGAGCTTCTTGAGGCGCAGCTTCGAGCCGTCGTGCATGTCGACGTCGATGGTCGTCCCGGGCTCGTAGCTGACCTCGATGTTCTCGTAGGCCGGGATGAAGCTCAGCTCCTGGAGCGGGGCGTCGTGGTCCTTCATGTACTCGTAGGACTTCGTCGAGCCCTCGTGGTCGTTGAAGGTCACGCAGGGCGAGACCACGTCGAGGAGCGCGGTGCCGCGGTGGGCGATGGCGCCCTTCAGCATCGCCGAGAGCTGGCGCTTGTCGCCGGAGAAGCTGCGGCCCACGAAGGTGGCCCCGAGCTGGATCGCCATCGCGCAGACGTCGATGGGCGGGAGATCGTTCGCCACCCCGCCCTTCAGCGTCGAGCCGACGTCGGCGGTGGCCGAGAACTGGCCCTTCGTGAGGCCGTACACGCCGTTGTTCTCGACGACGTAGATCATCGGCACGTTGCGGCGCATCAGGTGCACGAACTGGCCGATGCCGATGGAGGCCGTGTCGCCGTCGCCGGAGACGCCGAGGGCGAGCAGGCCCGTGTTCGCGAGCACCGCGCCGGTCGCGACCGACGGCATGCGCCCGTGGACCGAGTTGAACGCGTGGGAGCGCGAGAGGAAGTAGGCCGGGCTCTTCGACGAGCAGCCGATGCCGGAGAGCTTCGCCACGCGCTCCGGCTGGACGCCGAGGTCGTAGAACGCGTCGACGATCCGCTCGGAGATGGCGTTGTGGCCGCAGCCGGCGCAGAGCGTGGTCTTGCCGCCGCGGTAGTCGAGCACCGCGAGGCCGAGGCGGTTCACCTTGAGGGCGGGCCCCGCGGGGGTGGTCGGGTCGGCCATGGCTACTTCCCCTCCTTCGCTTCGAGGCCGGCAATCTCGTCGGTCACGCTGCGCGCGTCGAGCGGCAGGCCGTGGACGTGGGCCACGGGCCTGAGGCGCACCACGAGCGCGGCCGGCAGGTCGATCTTCAGGAGCGCGGCGAGCTGCGCGTCGCGGTTCTGCTCGACCACGTAGACGCGGTCGTGCTCGCGCACGAAGGCCTCGACCTCGTCGTGGAACGGCCAGGCCCGCACGCGCAGGTGGTCGGTCTCGAGGCCTCGCTCGGCGCGCAGCTGCGCGCGGCTCTCGTCGACGGCGAACTGCGAGGAGCCGTAGGAGATGACGCCGACCCGGGCGCCGGCGCCGCTCCGGACCGGCGCGGGCAGGTGGGCGCGCCCGGCGGAGAGCTTCCTCGCGAGGCGGGCCATGTTCTGCTCGAAGATCTCGTGGTTCTCCGAGTACACCGCCGCGTCGTCGTGGCCGGTGCCGCGCGTGAAGTACGCGGCCTTCGGGTGGCGGGTGCCGGGCAGCGTGCGCCAGCCGACGCCGTCGCCGTCCACGTCGCGGTACCGGGCGAACCCGCCGGCCTTCTCGAGAGCCGCGGCGTCGAGCACCTTGCCGCGGTCCATGGGCCGGTCCGGGTACTCGAACGGCTCGCCCATCCAGACGTTCATGCCGAGGTCGAGGTCGGTGAGCACGAACACCGGCGTCTGCAGCCGCTCCGCGACGTCGAACGCCTGCGTGCCCATCGAGAAGCACTCCTCGACGGAGCCCGGCAGGAGGATGGGGTGGCGGGTGTCGCCGTGGGAGAGGAACGCGGTGGAGAGGAGGTCGCCCTGCGCGGTCCGGGTCGGCAGGCCCGTGGACGGGCCGACGCGCTGCACGTCGAACACGACGGCCGGGATCTCGGCAAAGTAGCCCAGGCCGGCGAACTCGGACATGAGGGAGATGCCGGGGCCGCTCGTCGCGGTCATCGCGCGCGCGCCGGCCCAGCCGGCGCCGAGCACCATGCCGATCGCGGCGAGCTCGTCCTCGGCCTGCACGACCGCGTAGGTCGCCTTGCCGTCGGGGCCGGTGCGGTGCCGCCGGAGGTGGCCGATGAGCCGCTCGACGAGCGACGAGGAGGGCGTGATGGGGTACCAGGTCACGACCGTCACGCCCGCGAAGAGCGCGCCGAGGGCGCACGCCTCGTTGCCGTCGACCATGATCTTGCCGGCGGTGCGGTCCATCCGCTCGACCGCGAAGCGGTCCTTCTTCTCGAGCTTCCCGGCGTGCTCGAAGCCCGCGCGCGCTGCGGCGACGTTGAGGTCGCGCGCCTTCACCTTCTTCTCGAAGGCCCGCCCGATGGCCTTCTCGACCTCGGCCATCTCGATGCCGAGCAGGCGCGCGAGGACGCCCACGTACGCCATGTTGCGCAGGAGCTTCTTGACCTTGGCGTCGGCCCCCAGCCCGTCGACCACCTTGTCGAACGCGACGGGGTAGAGGACCACGTCGTCGCGCACCGCCTCGAGCGCGAGCGGCGCGTCGTAGACGACGGCGCTGCCGGGCGCGAGGCCGCGGACGTCCTCCTTCGCGGTGTCGGGGTTCATCGCGACGAGGACGTCGATCTCCTTCTTGCGCGCGATCCACCCGTCCTTCGACGCGCGGATCGTGTACCAGGTCGGGAGCCCGGCGATGTTGGAGGGAAAGAGGTTCTTCCCGGAGACCGGGATGCCCATCTGGAACAGGGCCCGCAGGAGGACGGAGTTCGAGCTCTGGGAGCCCGACCCGTTCGCGGTCGCCACCTGGATCGACAGATCGTTGATGGAAGGCACGGCCCGGGTTCTAACGGCGGGTTCCCCCGAAGTCACGAGGGGGGCCCGGACGTGACGTCCGTGCGCTACCGCGCCGCGGCGTCGGCCTCGAGCCGGCGGGCCTCTTCCTCGCGGCGGGCGGCCTGCCCCGGCTCGCCGGCGCGCGCGTGGGCTGCGGCGGCGAGGCGCAGCTCGGCCGCCGCCCGCGGGATGGCCCCGAATCCGCACCGCGGCGTCGGCCGCCCGCCGGTGGAGCTCGGCGGCCTCCCCGGGCGCACCGCCGGTGCGATCCGCGGCGCGGGCGGCCCCGGCGAGCGCCTCGTACAGCCCGGCGCCGTCCTCGAGGGCGCGGAAGCCGTCGGCCGCGGTCCGGTAGAGCCCCGCGGCAGCCCCGTCGTTCGCGCGCTCGGCGCGGCGCGCGCGGTTGAGCGCGAGCGGCGCGGCGACCGCCGGCTCCTTGCCGGCGAGGGCCTGGGCGGCGTCGAGGTGGCCGCGCGCGGAGGCGTCGTCGCCGAGCGCGGCGAGGCCCACGTGCGCGAGCGCCTCGCCCGGCCGGTCGCCCGACGAGCGAGCGGCCAGGAGGGCGCGATCGAGCGCGGCCCCCACCGCCGCGTCGCCCGCGTCCTGCCGGGCGCGCGCGAGCGCGAGGAGCGCCCTCACCTCGAGCTTCGCCTCGCCGACCGCGGCGGCGGTGCGGGCCGCGTCGTCGAGCGCCACCGCCGCCTCGCGGGCGAGCCCGGCCGAGAGGTACGCGATCCCGAGCCGGTAGCCGAGGTCGGCGGCGAGCCGGCGGTCGTCGCCCGCCCGGGCGGAGGCGAGCGCCCGGGCGTACGAGCGCGCGGCGCCGCCCGGGTCCCCGAGCGCGCGGGCCTCGTCGCCCGAGGCGCCGAGGAGCCGCGCCTGCTCGACCGGCGACGGCGGCCGCTGCGGGGCGCCGCAGGCGGCCGCGGCCAGGCAGCCCGCCAGGAGGAGCGGCCTCACGGCTTCACCTCGCCCTTCGCGGGCACGGGCTCTGCGCGATCGAGGACTGCGGGCGGCTCGGGGAGCGGCGCCGGGTCCTCCACGTTGCCGCGGAGCAGCCAGTGGCGCTGCACGGCCTCGAGCGTCTGGTTGGTCCGCAGGAGCAGCCGCTGCGTCTGGTCGAGCATCGCCGGCAGGTCGTCGGCGCGCTTGCGCAGCTCGGCGGAGACCACCGAGCCGTCGTCGCCGATCTTCCCCGCCGCGACGAGGAGCTTCTGGACGTCGCCCCAGCTGTGGTGGACGTCGTCGAGCAGGCGCGTCACCCGCTCGTGCATCGCGGGGTCGCTGACGAGCTTGCCGGCCGTCCCCTCCCCCTTGCGCACCGAGGCGAGCAGCGCCTCGAGCTCGCCCACCACGCCGGCGGCGCGGGCGATGACGCGAGCGTCCTCCGCCTGCGCGGCGAGCGCGGAGCCGCGCGCGAGCAGGGCGGCCGCGTGCGTGCCGGCCCTCCCCTGCTCGGCCTGGGCGAGGAGCGCGTTCGTGTGGTGGAGGAGCTCGGTCACCTCCGCGGTGAGCGCCGGCAGGTCGGTGCCGAGCTCGCGGAGCACGCCCTCGAGCTCGGCGAGGAGGTCGCCCTGGGTGATGCCGGGGAGCTCGAAGTCGTCGGGCACCGCCGGCGCGTCGCCGCCCGGGGTGAGCTCGATCGCGAGGTCGCCGACGAGGCCGGCGATGGGCACGCGCAGGATCGCCTTCGAGTCGGCGCGCAGGGAGGTGCGCGCGGCGTGCCGCACGCGCATGCGCACCCGGGCGTGGCCGTCCTTCTCGTTCTTCACCTCCTCGACCTGCCCCACGCTCTCGCCCGCGAGCCGCACCGGGACGCCCGGGTGGATCACGGTGGCCTTCTCGGCGGCGAACAGCGCCTGGACCTCCACGCGCCGCTCGAACCAGCGCTGCGCGTTGCCGAGCACGACGATGCTGCCGAGCGCGACGAGCATCGAGCCGAGGACGAACAGGCCGACGATCTCGCGCATGTAGCGGAACTGGAAGGGCTCGCGCAGGCTCATGGCTGCCTCGGGGGGTGGCGGAGGTGGAGGACGCGCGCCTGAAGCGCCATCGGCACGTCGTACTCGTGCGAGGTGGCGAGCACCGCGGCGCCGAGCGCCTTCGCGGTGGCGGCGAGGCGGCCGGCGACGTCGCCGGCGTCGTGGGGGTCGAGGTCCTCGGTGGGGTCGTCGAGGAGCAGCACCGAGGGATCGAGCACCGCGGCGCGGGCGAGCGCGGCGCGCCGGCGGACCGACACCGACGCGAGCGGCGGGATGACCGCGGGCAGCTCCTCGAGCCCGAACCGCGCGGCGCTCCGCGCCGCCGCCTCGAGCGCCTGCGCCCGCGGGACGTGCCGGTGCCAGAGCACGGGCAGCACGAGGTTCTCGCGGATGGGCAGGTTCGAGACCAGCGCGCCGTGGCGCGGCAGGTAGCCGACGCCGGCGAGGAGCTGCTCGCCGGCGCCCTTCCTCAGCGCGAGGACGTCCTCCCCCAGGAGCCGCACGGCGCCGCGCGCCGGCACCTCGAGGCCCACGAGCGACCGCAGGATGACCGAGCCGATCTCCGGCGGCGCGGAGATGACGACCGCCTCGCCGGCGGCGACCTCGAGGTCGAGGCCCTCGACGAGCGGCCGGCCCGAGCGATCGAGGAGCGTGACCCCGCTCAGCTGGACGGCGGCGCTCACGGGGTCACAGGGCGTAGGCGAGGGCCGAGACGAGCCCGTCCCAGACGAAGACCGCGGTCATGGAGCGGACCACCGCGCGCGAGACCGACGGCGGCACGGCGGTGATGGAGCGGGCGGCGGAGAGCCCCTCCTCGCAGGAGATCGCGGCCATGAGGAGCCCGGGCACGGCGGTCTTCGCGAGGACCACGAGGTGGTCCACCGGCTGAGGTTCCTGCCGACGATCTCGAGGACCGCGTCGGCCGAGGTGCTGGCGCCCACGAAGGCGGTCATCGCGGCGCCCGCGAGCACCGAGACGGTGGCGAAGAGGACCCCCAGGCACGCGACCGCGGTCGCGACCCCAATCACCCGCGGCACCACGAGGTACTCGAAGGGATCGATGCCCATGCCGGCGAGGCCGTCCACCTCGCCCGAGACCCGCATCGCGCCCAGCTCCGCGGCGATGGCGCTGCAGCTGCGGGCGATGACCACGGTCGCGACCGCGAGCGGCCCGAGCTCGCGCACGACCACGATCACGAGGAGCCGCCCGAGCGGCCCTCCCTCCGCCGCCGCACCGGCGAGCCGCGCCTGCACGACGACGATCATCGAGACGAGGAGCGCGAGCAGCGTCGCGAACGGGATGGCCTGCACGCCGGTGAAGTAGACCTGCGCGCGCCAGACCCCGCGCACCGCGGGGCGCATCCGCCCGCGCCGGCCGAGCAGCGAGGCGAGCGTCGTGCCGATGATCGAGGAGACGCGCAGCACGTACGCCGTCGTGTCGACGACGGCGCCGCCGACGGCGCGGGGGAAGGCGAGGAGGTCGCGGGCCAAGGTGCGCTTCCGGGGTGTGACCGGGCCGAATCTAGCACGCGGGCGGCCGCGGTCCTTCGACTTCGGCCCCCGCTGCAGTGCAGCGGGGGCCTACGCTCAGGATGAGCGCGGCGAGGAACACGTGCCTCCCGCCCGGACCCGGGCCACGTGGGCGCCCACGTCCACGTCGGCCGTCGACACGTGGCCGCGGAGCCAGTCGGAGAGCCAGTTGTGGAGCGTCAGGGTCACGAGGGGTGTGGCGCCCTTCCGCTCGTACTCGCCCACGTACCGGCGGAGCCCCGCACGGAACTCCTCGTGGCGCGCCTGGTGGCGCTCGAGGTCCGGGTAGGCCGTCTCGCGCATGAGCGCCTCCTCGGCGGCGAAGTGCCGGTCGGCGTACTCGCCGAGGTACTCGACGAGGGCGCCCACGTCGCCGCGCCGCCCGCCCTTCAGCGCGAGGACGAGGTCGCCCGCGCGCCGGAAGAGCTCCCGGTGCTGCTCGTCGATGTCCTCGACGCCGACGGCGAGCGCGGCGGACCACTGCGGGGCCATGCGGCCATGGGCCCACCCCCCGGACGTTCCGTCAAGCCCCGGAGGCGGCGGGGCCGGCCGCTGCGGCGAGCGCCTTCCACCGCGCGAGGTGACCCGCGACCTCGCCGGGCGCGAGCCCGTACGCGAGCCTGTAGGCCGTCGCGAAGCCCCAGGGCTCGAGGACGAGGGCGAACCGCTCGTTCCGGCCGAGCCGCGCCGCGCCGAAGGCGAGGCCCGGCTTCCAGAGGTCGACCTCCACCTGGCAGCGTTCGCCGCCCGGCGCGAGCGTCACCCGCGCGCCGGCCTCGAGCGCCCCCGGATCGCCCTCCAGGCCGAGCAGGCCCGGCCCGAGGAGCCGCGCGAACGCGCCCTCCGCCGCCGCGGGCTGGATCTGCGCGTAGCCGTACGCGCACGGCAGCCCCTTCGCGCGCTCGAGCGCGTGGCGGAGGTTCGAGAGGAACACGGCCCAGCCGCGGTCGAGCCCCTGCTCCATGTCGCTGCCCTCCTCGAAGCCGGACTGCACGACCCGCAGCACCGTCGTGCCGCCCTTCGCCTCGAGCACGTACTCGGTCGCGAGGTGCACCCCGTCCGCCGCGTCCGGATCCCGGCAGACGAGCCGGCGCCCGGGCTCCCAGATGGTGATGGGCGTCGGGAAGCCCTGCCCGTCCCAGGCGAGGAAGAGCTCGCCGCCGGGGCCGGGCTTCACGCTCACCTCCGGCGCGAACCAGCGGGCGATGCCCTCCGCCTCGCTGACGGCCTTCCAGACCTCCTCGGGCGTCGCGCGCAGCGTGACGCTGCGCTCCATGCGGCCGGACGGCTTCTTCGCCTTCTTCTCGGGACTCATGCGGGATCCTCCTCGGGGGCTGGGGCAGGCCCGGGCGAGGCCCAGGCGGAGACGAGCAGGCGGTGGCGTGCGGCCGCGGGCGCCGCGGCGTCGTGGTGGCGCGCGACGACGCGCGCGACGGCGTTCGCGAGCTCCTCGGCGAACGCCTTCCGCGCGGCCGGCGTCGCGAGCGCCACGTCGGCCTGGAGCGTGAGCGTCGCGACCTTCCCGCGGGCGCGGCCGGCCGCGACGTCGCGGATCGCGTCGGCCGCGGCGGCGACGAGGTAGCCGGAGGAGAAGCGATCGCGGACCTGGTCGGGCTCGCGGCCCAGCGCGTCCAGGACCTCCGGGGCGACGAGGTACGCCCGGGCGGTGGCCCGCAGGAGCCGCTCGGTGACCGAGCCGCGCCGCCGGGTCTCGAGCTCCTCGACGAGCCCGTCCGCGCGGAGCGCCTTCAGGTGGTACGCGACCTGCTGGCGCGGGAGGCCGAGCGCCCGGGCGACGCCCGAGGCAGTGGCCGGGCTGCCGAGCGCGCGGAGCACCTTCAGGCGGGTCGGCCGGAAGACGGCGGAGAAGGCGGCGCGCGAACCAGGCACGGGCGCCACTCTCGCACCGTCATAATTTTTATGTCAAGAGCGCTACCCCGCAGGGCCCCTCCCCTTCCCGCCCGGCCCTCGCGACGCAAGGTGAACACATGACCTACCGGGCGTGGATCGGTGTGGCGGCCGCGGTGGCGCTCGCGGCGTGCGGCAGCTCCCGCAAGAACGACGACGACGGGGGCGGCGGGGGTGGCGGCGGGGGCGGGGGCGGCGGCACGGTCCCCGAGCAGCCGCTCGTCCTCGACATCCAGTCGGCGGAGGTCCCGGAGAGCGGCCGCCCGACCGTCACCTTCAAGCTGACGACCCCGGACGGGAAGCCGGTGGAGCTCCTCGCCGAGCTCGCGAACGCGAACGCGACCCCGGCCACGTTCCCGAACACGGTGCCGCGCTTCACGCTCGCCGCGCTCGACGAGCACGGCGACTACAAGAGCTACTACTCCGCCGACGTCGCGCCGAAGGCGTTCACGCCGCCCGCCGGCGGCGGCGCCCTGCCGCCCACCGGCACCTTCCCGCAGGCCCAGTACGAGCCCCCGGCCCGCACCGCGGCCGGCCCGGCGCCGTGGCCGGTGGCGGACCTCCAGGACAAGGGCGGCGGTGTCTACACGTACACGATGCCGGCGACGAACGTGACCGGCCTCGACCGGACCCGCACGCACACGGTCGCGGGCTGGGTGGTCCGCACCGAGGCGTCGGGCGGCGAGGCCCTCATCGGCTACGACGCGCACGACTTCGTGCCGTCCGGCGGCGGGACCGCCTCGAACCAGCTCGCGGTGAGCGACGCGGCGTGCGCGTCCTGCCACGGGTTCGTGCAGGCCCACGGGACCCGGCGAGGCGTGGCGCTCTGCGCCACCTGCCACTCGCCCGCGACGACCGACCCCGAGACCTCCCGCACCGTCGACTTCAAGGTGATGGTCCACAAGATCCACGCCGGCGCGGACCTCCCGAGCGTGCAGCAGGGGAAGCCCTACTACATCGTCGGGTTCAACCAGTCCGTGGTGAACTTCTCGGACCTCGCGGTCCCCTGGTACCGCGGGGTCTCCGACTGCGCGATCTGCCACACGGGCTCGAACGACGCGGGCCGGTTCGCGTCGCAGCCGTCGGTGGCGGCCTGCACCTCCTGCCACGACAACGTGAAGTTCGACCAGTCGGCCGGGAAGACGTGCGGCGCGACCGGCGGGAACGCGTTCGACGACTGCAACCACGTGGTGCAGGTGGCGGACCCGACCGCGGCGAACGCGTGCACCACCTGCCACGGCGCGGACGCCGTGAAGGGCTACCACGGGCAACAGTGACACGCCCCCGCGAGGGCGCTTGCGCCGGGGCGCCCTCGCGGTCGAGCATCCCCGGCATGCGCACCCTCGCCCTCGCCGCCGCCCTGCTGCTCTCCGTCCCCGCCGCCGCCCGCGCCCAGACGCCCTGGGACGTCGCCAAGAAGGCCGCCGGCGATGCGTCGGTCGGAAAGCTCGAGAAGTCGGTCAACAAGAAGCTCCTCGACGAGGGCAAGAAGAACCAGTGCTCGTTCAAGAGCGGCACCGACGTCCTCGAGCCGGGCTGCGACGCCAAGATGAAGCGGCTCTCGAACGCGCTCGTCGACGCGAAGAAGAAGCTCAACGGCGCCGGCGTGAAGAACTTCAAGTTCGTGGTGTCCGGGCACACCGACAGCTCGGGTGACGCCGCCAAGAACAAGGAGCTCTCGGAGAAGCGCGCCCAGGTCGTCGTGAAGGAGCTCGTCGCGAAGGGGATCCCCGCGGGCGAGATCGAGGCGGTCGGGATGGGCTCCGAGAAGATGCTCGTGAAGCCCGACGACACGCCGGCGAAGAAGGCGAAGAACCGGCGCTACGAGCTGCAGGTCAAGCTCTAGGCTGCCCCGGGTTCCTCTCCGGGTTTCCTCCTCCGGGTTTCCTCTGGGGGTGACCGTGGGCGGCCGGTTCGCCGGGCGATCCGGCCGCCTACGATCGGGGTTGGTGGGTCGAGGAGGGATGGCGGGCGTGGTTGAGTTGGGGAGAGTTGAGTTCAGTGGAGTTCAGCTGAGTTCAGTCGAGCGCTGAGCCTCTGCTTCCTCACCCCATCTCCACGTTCCCCGGACGCCTCGCGGGGTCTCTCCGCACCGCCGGCTTTCGGCAGGCCCGCCCAAAATCGCAGCCGCGACCTGCACCAAGTGTGACATGCGAGGCGGCCGGTCACGCCTCGCCTTCGTCACCGCCCTGCGCCCTCCACGACGTCACCCCCGCCTCGCATGGCACACGTGGTGGTGCCGCGGGCCTCCCACAGCGCTCCACCGTCTCCAGGATCCCCGACGCGGCGGGCCTTTGCCCAAGGCCAAGCGGTGCGGAGAGACCCCGTGAGGCGTCCCACCGCAAACGCGGCCAGAAGAAGGGAACGGAGGCGGGAGGCTCAGCGGGCCTTCATCCAGGCCGCGAGCTCGGCGTCGGTGCCGCCGACGTGGCGCTCGATCCACTTCGTGAGCCAGCCCTCGGTGTCGAGGTGCGCGAAGGCGAGCGCGCCGCGCTGCTCGTGCGCCTGCGCGAGCTCGAGGAGGTCCTCGATGAAGCGGTCGTGCTCGGCCTGGTGGCGCAGCAGGCCCGGGTAGCCCGCGGCGCGCATGTGCTCCTCCTCGAGGCCGAAGTGGGCGACCGCGTGCTCCTGCAGGAAGTCGAGGTGGCGGGCGAGGTCGGGAGTGCCCTTCGCGATGGACGCGGAGAGCGCCTTCACGCGGCGGACGAGCTCGACGTGCTGGGCCTCGAGCTCGAGGGCGTCGGCGTCGAAGGTGGCGGCGGCCTGGGGCATGGACATCGCGGCTCCTGGAGGTGAGGAGCCGTCAGCCAAGCACGCGCTCGCCGGAGGCTTCAAGGCACGCGGTCCCACCGGCGCTTACAGCCTCCGCCGGGGCGCGCTCAGCGCGTGCGCAGCCACTCCGCGAAGCGCATGTCGGTCCCGCAGATGTGCGCCTTCAGCCAGTCGAAGACCCAGGTCTGCGTCTTCACGGTGACCGCGGCGGACGGGCCGGCCTGCGCGTAGAGCTTCTTGAGATCCTCGTAGTCGCGGATGAAGCGCTCGTGGGCCGCGCGGTGGATGGCGGCGGCGGGGTAGCCGGCCACCTCCATCAGCCGCTCCTCCTCGGAGAAGTGGCTCACGACGTACTCGCCGAGGAACTCGTAGAGCTGGCCGACCGCGGCGCGGTCCGCCTGCGACAGGGCGGCGACCAGCGCGTCGAAGCGCTTGAAGAGCTCCTGGTGCTGGCCGTCGATGAGCTCGTGCCCTACGGACAGTGCGGGCGTCCACTGGATCTGCATCGTCATCCCCGGGTTAACTGGACGAGAATTTCAAAGATTCGTCGATTTGCCCAGTACCCCGTGAACCCGACGCGAAAAGCTTGCAGCAGCGACGCCGGGTCGACGCCGGCAAACCCGCGACGCGAAGGCTCCATGCCGGGGCACGAATCGTGCTTCTCTGACGCCTCCCCCCGAGAGGCCCACCCGCGTGCGCGACACCGCTCCTCACCGTGAGATCCCGTTCAACTACACCTCCGCCGACGACCGGCGCGCCGTCTCGCTCCTGCTCGGCGACTCGGTCTGGAGGCACCTCGAGGAGCTGCGCACCCGCCGGGTGACCGGCCGGAGCGCGCGGCTCCTCAACCGCTTCTTCGGGGAGCTGCTCGTCCACCGCCGGAACCCCTACCTCTTCGAGGAGCTCGTCTCGTCCCGCGCGCGGCGGCGCCGCTTCTTCGCCAACGTCGAGAAGGACCTCGCGCTCGTCGAGGCCAACGCCGGCGGCGAGGCCCTCGTGTTCGAGGTGCTCGGCGAGAGCCGCCGCGCCCTCGCGGCCTTCCGGGCCGACGTCGAGGCCGCCCCTCAGCTGAGGAGGCTCCTCGCCCGCGAGCTCGGCGGCGTGGTCGGGCAGGAGTCGGTCCGCTTCGACCCGTTCACCCTCGTGTCGCACGCGACCGACGCGACCGACTGGCGCCTCCACCTCCCGCTCGCGGTCACCTTCCCCACCGACGAGGCGCAGGTCGCGCCGCTCCTCGCCGCGATCGCGCGCCTGGGCCTCAAGGCCATCCCGCGCGGCGCGGGCACCGGCCTGACCGGCGGCGCCGTGCCGCTCCACCCCCGCTGCGTCGTCGTCAACTCCGAGCGGCTCGACCGCATCCGCGGCGTCACCGAGCGGACGATCGAGGTCGACGGCGTCGCTCGCGCCGCGAAGGTGCTCGAGGTCGAGGCCGGCGTCGTGACCGAGCGCGCGATGGAGCACGCCACCGAGCGCGGGCTCGTGTTCGCGACCGACCCGACGAGCGCGTGGGCCTGCACCATCGGCGGCAACATCGCCGAGAACGCGGGCGGCAAGGACTGCGTCCTGTGGGGCACCTGCATCGACAACCTGCTCTCCTGGCGGATGGCGATGCCGAGCGGCCGGACCTGGACGGTGCGCCGCGTCGATCACCGGCTCCGCAAGATCCTCCCCCAGGACCCGGTCACCTTCGAGGTCGACGACGGCTCGGGCGCGCCCCCCCGGCGCATCGCCCTCACCGGCGCCGAGATCCGCAAGAAGGGGCTCTGGAAGGACATCACGAACAAGGCCCTCGGCGGCGTGCCCGGGCTCCAGAAGGAGGGCACCGACGGCGTCATCACCTCCGCCGAGTTCATCCTCCACCCGCAGTACGAGGCGCAGCGCACGCTCTGCCTCGAGTTCTTCGGCCCCGACTTCGACGAGGCCTCCGAGGTGATCCTCGACCTCGCCCGCGCCTTCCCGTTCCCGAACGACGGGCACGAGGCGCTCTCGGCGCTCGAGCACTTCGACGACGAGTACGTCCGGGCCATCGACTACCAGGTGAAGGCGGCGCGCGCGGAGACGCCGCGGGCGGTGCTGCTCATCGACGTCGTCGGCCACGCCGAGGCCGAGGTCGAGCGCGGCATCGCGAAGATCCGGAGCATCCTCGGGCCGCACCCCTCGACCGAGCTCTTCGTCGCGCGCGACGCGGCGGAGGGGAAGCGCTTCTGGCACGACCGCAAGCGCCTCGGCGCCATCGCGCGCCGCACGAACGCGTTCAAGATGAACGAGGACATCGTGCTGCCGCTCGAGGCCCTCGCGGAGTTCGCGCGGTGGGTCGAGGCGACCAACGTCGACGAGGAGCGCCACGCCCAGGGCCGGTTCCTCGACCGGGCCGAGGCGGTGCTGCGGCAGGCGGCCGGCGGCGACGGCGGCAAGGGCCAGGCGGCCGACAAGGCCCCCGCCGCGCTCGACCGGCTCGGGAAGGCCAGGGAGGCGCTCGCCGGCGCGGGGCCCGCGGCGGTGCGCGCGCTGCAGGTGACCGCCGAGCTCCGCCGGGACCTCGGCCAGCTCTTCCGCGGCCACCCCGGGGTGGTCGAGGCGCTCGAGCAGGTGCACGGCCACGCGCGCGACCGGCGCATCGCGCTCGCCACCCACATGCACGCGGGCGACGGCAACGTGCACGTGAACGTCCCGGTGCTCTCGAACGACCGGGAGATGCTCGAGCGGACCGACCACGTGCTCGACAAGGTGATGGCGAAGGTCGTCTCGCTGGGCGGCGTCGTCTCCGGCGAGCACGGCATCGGCGTCACGAAGCTCAAGTACCTCGAGCCCGGCCGGGTCGAGGAGCTCGCCCGCCACCGCGCCGCGGTGGACCCCGGCGGCGTGATGAACCCGCGGAAGCTCGAGGACCGGGCGGTCCTCGACCAGGTCTACACGCCGTCGTTCAACCTGCTCGAGCTCGAGGCGCGCATCCTGCAGCACGGGCAGCTCGAGGCGCTCGCGAAGGCGATCGCCCACTGCGTCCGCTGCGGCAAGTGCAAGCCCGACTGCTGCACCTACCACCCGGGCCGCGGGATGTTCTTCCACCCGCGCAACAAGAACCTCGCCATCGGCGCGCTCATCGAGGCCCTCCTCTACGACGCGCAGCGCGAGCGCTCGACGCGCTTCGAGCTCCTGCGCTGGCTCGAGGAGGTCGCCGACCACTGCACCGTCTGCCACAAGTGCTTCGCGCCCTGCCCGGTCGACATCGACTCCGGGAAGGTCTCGATCCTCGAGCGCGAGCTCCTCGCCTCCTGGGGCTACAAGTCGAGCACCCCGGCGACGAACGCGACGCTCAGGTACCTCGACAGCCGCTCGCCCACCTTCAACGCGGTCTTCCGCGCCGGCGTGGTCCAGCTCGGCGGGGCGGTGCAGCGGATGGGCTGCGCGATCGCGGCGCCGCTCCAGCCCGCCGGCGGCGGCCCGGGCCCCTACCCGCTCGTCATGCTGCGCTCGCCGGTGCCGAAGGTGCCGCAGCGGACCCTGCGCGACGTCCTGCCCGCCTGCGAGCCCGACCAGGTGCTCGTGTTCGAGCCGCCCGCCGCCGGAGACCCGGCCACCGGCGCGGCGACGCGCACGGTCTTCTACTTCCCGGGTTGCGGCTCGGAGCGGCTGTACTCCGGCATCTCGATGGCGGCGCTGCATGTCCTCCTCGCCACCGGGACGCGGGTCATCCTGCCGCCGCCGTTCCTGTGCTGCGGCTTCCCGGCTCGCGTGAACGCGCGCACCGAGCAGCACGGCCGCACGCAGCTGCACGACACGATCCTCTTCGCCCAGATCCGGGAGATGTTCGCCCACCTCACCTTCGACGGCTGCGTGGTCACCTGCGGCACCTGCCGGGAGGGGCTCGCCGAGATGGAGGCGGGCCGGGTCTTCGGCGGGCGCATCGTGGACGTCGCGGCCTACGCCGCCGAGCGCGGCCTCGAGGCCCCCGCCGGCGGCGACGGCGAGGCGCTCTACCACGCCCCCTGCCACGACTCGCTCGAGGGGAAGGCGCTGAAGGTGCTCGACCGGCTCGGCGGCTTCGGCCAGGTGCACGCGGTGCCGCACTGCTGCTCGGAGGCCGGCACGCTCGCGCTCTCGCGCCCCGACATCACCGACGCCATGCTGCACAGAAAGCGCGGCGCCCTCGCGGAGGCGAGGCACGAGACCCCGGCCACGACCATCCTGACGAACTGCCCCTCCTGCATCCAGGGGCTCGGCCGGAACGTGCCGCTCGGCTACGCGCCGAAGCACCTCGCGGTCGCGCTCGCGGAGCGGCTCTCCGGGCCGCGGTGGGAGGAGGCGTTCGAGGCCGAGGCGGCCCGCGCGCAGCTGATCCGGTTCTGACCGGGGCGCGCCACCGCCGGCGCCCGGCGCGTCACCAGCGCAGCCCGACCGCCCTCGTCATCACCGAGAGGGCGGGCGTCAGCGGCCGCCGAATCTCGGCGCACCGGTCGAGGAAGTCCGGGGCGAGCGCGTCGCGCTCGGTGAGCGTCGCGCCGGCCGCGAGGTCCTTCTTGCGCAGCCAGGCGTCGAGCGGGTGGTCCTCGGGGTAGCCCTTCGGCGTGCGGGTGAGCACGTCGCCGCACCAGGTGAGCCGAGAGACGCCCTTCGCGCCCAGCGCCTTCTTCCACGCGGCCGGCGAGTCGACCATCGACCTCCTCAGCAGCCGGAGGTGCTCGGGCTCCGGGTGCCAGACGCCCCCGCCGACCTCGACCTCGCCCGGTCCCAGGGAGACGTAGAGCCCCGGCGCGTGCACGTCGCGCCCGGCCTCGTGCCGGAACACCGCGGCGGCGTTCGTCTTGTAGGGCGACTTGTCCTTCGCGAAGCGGGTGTCCCGCTGGATGCGGAACATCGAGCCGCCGACGGGCTTCGGGTCGGCGACGAGGCGCGGGGCGAGCTTCCGGAGCACCGGCCCCACGTCGGCGACGAAGCGGAGCATCGGGTCGCGGACGTCGGCGAGGTAGCGGTCCTTGTTCCGGGCGAACCAGTCGCGGTCGTTGTGGAGGCGCAGCTCCTCGAGGAACCGGAAGAGCGCGGGCGTGAACCACGGGCTCCGGGCGCGGCGTCGGGCGGGCATCCGGGGAGTCTAGCGAAGGGACGCGCCCCCGTGGGGAGGACGAGCACCCCGCCGCCCGTCGCCTGCGGGCGGCGCACCCGCCGGGTAACGACAGCGGGTGGAGCCGTTCCAGCCCTCCCTCCTCGACGCCGGCCCGACCGCCTTCGACGCCGGCTTCTCGCACGTCCAGCGGATCGCGCTCGACGCGACCTCCTGGCTCGAGCTCGGCCGGGGCTGGGTGACCGGCGCGGACGGGCTCCTCGAGGCGGTGCTCGCGGCGCGCGACTGGGGCCAGCGCACGCGCTGGATGTGGGACCGCCGGGTGCCGGAGCCCCGCCTCACCGATCACTGGGAGCTCGCCTCCGGCGCGCCGCTCGAGCCGGCGGCGCTCGAGGCCGTGCGCCAGGCGCTCTCGACCCGGTACGGCGTCGCCTTCGACTCGGCCGGGTTCAACCTCTACCGGGACGGTCGCGACGGCGTGGCCTGGCACGCCGACCGCATCGCGAGGGAGGTCGCCGAGCCCGTCATCGCGCTCCTCTCGCTGGGGAGCCCGCGGACCCTCCGCCTCCGCCGCCGCGGCGGCGGCCGCTCCCTCGCGTTCCCGCTGGGCGCCGGCGACCTCCTCGTGATGGGCGGGACCGCGAACCTCGCGTGGGAGCACGCGGTCCCGAAGGTCGCGCGGGCCGGCCCCCGCGTGAGCGTCGCGTTCCGGCATGGCCTCGATCCGCGGGCCTACGGGAGGGCCCGGCGCTAGGCTTCCGCGGTGGCCGCCGTCCACCTCCGCCTCGCGTCGCCCTCGGTCGGCGTCCTCGACGTCCGCTGCCGGAGCCCCCGCGCGGGCCCGGGCCCGGAGCGCGGCGACGAGCCGACCCACCTCGCCCTCGTCCGCCGCGGCGCGTTCGTCTACCACCTCGGCGCCCGGGCGCACCTCGGCGACGCCTGCACCGCGCTCCTCCACCGGGGAGGCGACGCCTACCGGGTGAGCCACCCCGTCGACGGGGGCGACGACCTGACCGTCCTCGAGCTCGCGCCCGGGCTCGCCGACGAGGCCTTCGGCGCCTCGCCCCGGGTGGCGTTCGGCGCGACCCCGCGGGCCCACGTCCTGCTCGCGCGCCTCCGCGCGGCGCTGGCGGCCGGGACCTCGGGCCTGCCCGGCGAGGAGGCCGCGCTCGAGCTCGTCGGCGAGATCGCCCGGGCCGGCGGGCGCCGCGGGGACCCTCCGCCGGGCCGGCGGGACCGGCGGCTCGTCGACGCGGTGAAGGCCCGGCTCGCGGCGGAGCTCGACCGGAACCTGCCGATCGGGGCGCTCGCCGCCGGGGTCGGCGCCTCCCCGTTCCACCTCATGCGCGTCTTCCGCGCCACGACCGGCATGCCCGTCCGCGCGTACCGCCGGCAGCTCCGGGTGCTCGCCGCCCTCGAGGCGCTCGAGGGCGGGCGCGGCGCGCTCGCGCGGCTCGCGCTCGAGCTCGGCTTCGCGCACCACGCCCACCTCACCGATGCGTTCCGCAGCGTGCTGGGCTCCGCGCCGCGCACGTTCCTGGAAGCGCGGCGCGGCGGGCGCGGCTAGCGTCGGGGGCATGCTCGCCCTCGCCGCGCTCTCGCTCCTCGTCGCCGCCGCCGCGCCGCACGCGCCACCCGCGCGCTTCCTCGAGGGCGTCGTGTCGACGGGCGACGACGACGCGCACGTCGCATTCACGCCGGACGGCCAGACCATGTACTTCCTGCGCAGCACGCCGGACTTCGCGCACTGGACGGTGATGGAGAGCCGGCGGTCGGGCGCGGGCTGGACACCGCCCGAGGTCGCGCCCTGGAGCGGCGAGTGGGACGACGGCGACGTCTTCGTCACCCGGGACGGGGCGCACCTGTACTTCATCTCGAACCGCCCGACCGACGGCGGGGACCTCCCGCGGCCGGACACCGAGCTCTGGGTCATGGATCGCCGGGCGGACGGGCGGTGGGGACCGCCCCGGCACCTGGAGGAGCTCTCGTCGCCCGCGGACGAGTGGTTCCCGACACTCTCCGACGACGGGACGATCTACTTCGGCTCCGAGCGGCCGGGCGGCGCCGGGAAGTCGGATCTGTGGCGCGCCCGCTGGCTGGGCGACCGCTTCGGCCCGCCGGAGAACCTGGGGCCGGCCGTGAACGGCCCGGACGCGGAGATCGAGCCGCTCGTGTCCGGCGACGGGCGGACGCTCGTCTTCGCCGCCCGGGGCCGCGCGGGCGGCGCGGGGCAGTACGACCTCTTCGTCAGCTTCGCGTGCGCCGGCGGCTTCACCCCTCCCCGGCCCCTCGGCGCAGGGGTGAACTCCGAGGGGTGGGACTTCGGGCCGCGGCTCTCGCCGGACGGCCGGACGTTCTACTTCACGAGCAACAGGAACGATTTCAGGCGGCGGCGCGGCGTGCGCCGGGACGCGGCCGGCCTCGCGGCAGCGCTGCGCGGGCCCGGCAACGGCCTCAGGGACGTCTACCGGGTGGACGCCGCCGCGCTCGGGCTCACCCCGCCGTGCCCTCCCCCGTGAACGAGGCGCAGATCCTCCAGGGCGGCCGCGCGTTGGACCCTCATGGGCGGGCCCGTTGACGGGAGCGATCCGGCTCCTTCACGCTAGGTGCGCCCACGAGGAGGCCCCATGTTCGCAGACGTCACCGCCCGCGAGACCGGTCGCCAGACGGCGACCCGCGCCCTCTACCTGCTCGGCTCGACCGGCCTGCAGGGGATCCTCGTCGCCGCCCTCGTGCTCGCGACGCTCGTCGCCCGGCCTCCGCCCGAGCAGCCGCCCGTGCCCATCGGCCAGCCGGTGATCCTCCCCTCGAGGCCGCCGGCAGCTCCCCGGCCGGCCTCGCAGCCCGCCCCGCGCCTGGCGCGGCCGACGCCGCCGCGCGACACGATCGTCCAGCCCGTCGACGTCCCTCCCGTCGCCGCGACGGAGCCCGGCCCGCCCGATCCGGCGCCGGTGGGCGACGGCCCGGCCGATCCGGACTTCGTGCCGGGCACCGCGCCCATCGCGGGCGGCAACGGCGCGGGCGGCGTGACCGAGGAGACGCTCTACGCGCAGGCCGGGTTCCGCGCGCCCGCCCTGGCGCAGCGCCTGTGCGTGCAGCAGGGCCTGCGCGTACCGCGCGACCTCGCCGGCTTCGTGTCCGGGCCCGTGACCGTGAAGTTCGCGGTCGGCCGGGACGGCACGCCCGCGCGGTTCTCCACGCTCACCGGCGGCGTCCCCGACCGCATCGCCGCCGCCATCTGGCAGGCGGTGCAGGACTGCCGCTGGGTCGCCGGGGCCGACCCGTCCGGCCAGCCGGTCTCGCTCTGGGTGGTGATGCCGCTCCGCTTCGCCGCGGAGTGACCCGCCGGCGCGGCCGCACCCCGGGGCGGGACGTCTCGCGGGGAGGCTGGGCGGTCGCCCTCGCAGGGCGCAGGTTCCTCGACGGGGGAGCCCGCGCATGTCCAGCACGCCGCCGGTCGGCGACCGCGTCCCGTCGCTCGACGGGCTCCGGGCCGTCTCGATCGCCTGCGTCCTCGTGGCGCACTCGTTCTTCGCGGCCGGCCGGGAGCACCCCGAATCGGTCCCGATCGCGCTCCTCGAGAACCTCGGGCCGCTCGGGGTCACGCTCTTCTTCGGGATCAGCGGGTTCATCATCACGACGCTGCTCGCCCGCGAGCAGGCCCGGCGGGGCCGGATCTCGCTCGGCGAGTTCTACCTGCGCCGGGCGTTCCGCATCCTGCCCCCGCTCTGGGTCTACGTGGCCGCGGTGGCGCTCCTCGCGCCGCCGCCGCCGGAAGGTGCGTTCCGCCACACGCTCCTGTTCCTGACCGACTACCTGCGCGCGGGCTGGTGGCTCGGGCACACCTGGTCGCTCTCGGTCGAGGAGCAGTTCTACCTGCTCTGGCCGGCGACCCTCGCGGTCGCGGGGCGCCGCGGCGTCCGCGTGGCGCTCCTGGTGCTGCTCGCCTCGCCCGTCATCCGCTCCGTGCACCACCTCCTGTCGCCCTGGGAGAGCCTCTCGTTCATGTTCCACGCGCGGATGGACGCGCTGGCGGTCGGCTGCCTCGTCGCGCTGGAGCGCGGCCGGCTCCTCGGCCCGGCGCCGTCGCGCGCGCTCGCGACGGCCGCGAGCGGGCCCGCGGCGCTCCTCTCGGCGGCGTTCCTCGCGGTCGCCTCCCCCCTGCTGGTCCTGCGCTTCCACGGCTGGTACGAGTACCCGGTGCGCTACACGCTCGAGGCGCTCGCGGTCGCGAGCATCCTCGTGTGGGCGCTGCGCAACCCCGCCTCCGCGGTCGGCCGGCTCCTCAACCTGCCCGCGGTCGCACACGTGGGCGTGCTGTCGTACAGCCTGTACCTCTGGCAGCAGCCGTTCTTCTCCGGCGAGGCGCGGAACCTCGCGCTCGGGCGGTTCCCCCTGAACGTGCTCGCGGCGCTCGCCGTGGCCGAGCTCTCGTACCGGCTCGTGGAGCGGCCCGCCCTCGGGCTGCGCGACCGCGTGCTCGGCTGGCGCCGCGCGCGCAGGGCCGCGGCGCTCGCACCCGCGGAGGGGCGGTCGTGACTCAGGCGGACGCGCCGCGCGCCATCGCGGGGCGGCCCACGATCTGCTCGAGGCGCTCGGGCGTGGCCGGCTTCGTGAGGTGCAGGTCGAAGCCCGCCTGGCGCGCCTGCTCCCGGTCGCGGGCCTGACCGTAGCCGGAGAGCGCGACGAGGTAGGGCGCCGGGCCCAGGGCCGCGCGCACCCGCCGGGCGACCTCGTAGCCGTCGAAGCCCGGCAGCCCGATGTCCACGAGGAGCACCTCGGGGCGGTGGGCGAGCGCGCAGGAGACCCCGCCCGGACCGTCGCCGGCCACCTCCACGGCGTGGCCCATCCGCTCGAGGAGGAGCCTCAGCGCGTCCGCGTTGTCGGGGTTGTCCTCGACGACGAGGACTCGGCGCGCGCGCGCGGCCCCGCGCCCGGGCGCGGCGGGGGCGGCGACGGCGACGGGCGTGAGCGCCGCGGGCCGCTCGAGCGGCAGGGAGACCTCGAACTCGCTGCCCAGGCCCTCGCCGTCGCTGCGCGCCACGACCTCTCCGCCGTGCATGGCGACCAGCCCCCGCACGAGGGCGAGGCCGAGCCCGAGGCCGCCCTCGCTGCGGGCGAGCGTCGTGCGGGCCTGCGCGAACGGCTCGAAGATCCGCTCGAGCTCGGTGGGCGGGATGCCGGCGCCGGTGTCCCGCACCCGCAGGCGGGCACGCCCGCCCGCGGCGTCGAGGAGCACGGTGACCCGCCCGCCCGGCGGCGTGTACTTCACCGCGTTCACGAGCAGGTTGCCGGTGACCTGCTCGAGCCGGACGGCGTCGCCCTCGAGCGCGACCGGCCGGTCGGGCAGCGAGACCTCGAGCACGACGCCGCGCTGGGCTGCGGTGGACTCCACGAGCGCGAGGGAGGAGGCGACTACCTCCCGCAGGTCCAGCCTCGCGGGCCGGAGCTCGATCTTGCCGGAGGTCACCCGGGAGACCTCGAGGAGGTCGTCGACGAGCCGGGAGAGCTTCCGGCTCTGCCGGGCGATGATCTCGCGCGGCCGACCCGGGTCCGCGCCGCGATCGAGGAGCTCGCTCGCGAGCGTGATGGCGCCGAGCGGGTTGCGCAGCTCGTGCCCGAGGAGCGCGAGGAACTGGTCGCGCGAGCGGATGGATCCGGCCAGGCGGTCGAGCAGGTCGCGGGTCGCGTACTGGCGCGCCCTCGCGCGGAGCGCCGACCGGACCGCGGCGACGAGCGTCACCCCCTGGATCGGCCGCTCCAGGAGCACGACGTTCGAGTTTCCCGAGAGCGCCTCCAGGGCCTCCGGCGGCGGCCCGCCCCGCGCGCGCGACCGGGTGAGCAGCAGCACCGGCAGGTCGGACCACGGCGCCTGCCGGCGCAGGAGCGCGGTCAGCCTCGCGAGCGAATCGGGGGAGAGCCCCTCGTCGGCGATCACCGCCGCGCCCACCCCCTCCTCCAGCGCAGCGAAGAGGTGCGGCGCGTCCTCCGCGATGTCGCAGGCGACGCCGGCGCGGCCCAGGAGCTCGACCGTGAGCGGCCCGTCGCGCATGGACGGGGCGAGCACCACCACCCGCAGGCCGGGATCCGCGCTCAATCCTGGACTCCCCCGGCCTCGGACCGGTCGAGCGGGGGCCCGATCCGGAGGCCGCCGTCGAGCGTGAGCTCGTGGAGGGTGGTGGCGTGAACGCCGGTGCGCTTCTTCACGACCGAAAGGGTCTTCACGACCCGGCGCTCGGGCCGCCCGTAGCGGAACAGCAGCACGGAGTCGGCGAGGTAGCTCACGTCCACCGGCGACTCGCCCGGCGCGCCCGCCAGGCCCGTCTGCGCGACGGTGAGCACGGTCAGGACGCCGCGCTGCGCGAGGTACATGAGCAGCTCGTGGAGCTGGAGCGCGAGGAAGCGCTCTTCCGGCATGGCGTTGAGGTAGCCGTTGAGGCTGTCGATCACCACGACGCGCGCGCCGCCCGTCTCGGCCTCCTCGCGCACGGCGTGGGAGAACTCGCCGGGCGAGAGCTCGGCCGGATCGACCTGCCGCACCGCGACGCGGCCGTCGAGGACGTGCGCCTCGAGGCCGAGCCCGAGCGACGCCGCCCGTGCCCGGAAGGCCGTGGCGCTCTCGTCGAACGAGAAGACCGCCGCCCGCTCCCCCCGCGTGGCGGCGGCGGCGGCGTAGTGGAACGCCACGGTGGACTTGCCGCAGCCGGACGGGCCGATGAGGAGGAGGCTCGAGCCGCGATCCGGCCCGCCGCCGAAGAGCGCGTCGAGGGCCGGCACCCCGCTCTGGACCGCCCCGGCCTCGAAGCCCGTGTGGTGCTCTGCCGCCACGAGCCTGGGGAAGACGCGCAGGCCGCCCGCCGCGATGGTGAAGTCGTGGTAGCCGCCGCGGTAGCGGATGCCGCGGAGCTTCGCGATCCGGAGGCGGCGCCGCTCGGCGCCGTACAGCGGCGAGAGCTGCTCCATCGTGATGACGCCGTGGACGAGGCTCTGCAGGAGCATGTCCGGGTCGCCGGGCTGCGGGTTGTCGATGAGGAGGATCGTGCACCCGAGCGCGGTGAGCCGGTGCTTGAGCGCGAGGATCTCGGCGGCGGTACCGGAGCGGCCCCTCCGCGAGCAGGCGCAGCTCGGAGCAGGAGTCGAGCACGATCCGGGTCGGGCGGAGCGCGTCCACCTCCCGCAGGATCGCCTCCATGCGGCGCCCGAGCTCCACCTCCGAGGGCGTGTAGAACGTGCTGTCGGCCTCGTCCGCCGCCCCGTCGCTCGGGATCTCGAGCACGTCGACGCCCTCCAGGGACCAGCCGTGCGCCGACGCGGTGTGCTCGAGCTCCTCCCGCGACTCGGAGAGCGAGACGTACAGGGTGCGCTCGCCCTCCCGGCGCCCCTCGAGGAGGAACTGGAGGCAGAGCGTGGTCTTCCCGGCCCCGGGGTCCCCCTGCACGAGGTAGATGCGCGGCGACGGGAAGCCGCCGCCGAGCACGTCGTCGAGCCCGGCGATGCCGGTGCGGAGCCGTCGATCGGGCGCATGGGGCGCGGTCATGGCGCTCTTCCTCTCTGCCTTGGTCTAGCAGAAGGCTCGGTCCGAAGCGGCGAGACGGGCGCAAGGCCCCATGAGGCGCCCTGCGCGCTCATCCGGGGCGCGCGGCGCCGCGCACGGGTCCCCGGCCCCTTCAGCGCTCGGGAGGGGCGGCCCGGTGCACGGCGATCACGGTGTACTCCGCGCGTCCGCCGGGGAGGTCCACCTCGACGGCGTCGTCCACCTCGCGGCCGAGCAGCGCCGCGCCGACCGGGGCGTGCACCGACACGAGCCCGCGGCGCGGGTCGGCCTCGTCGGGTCCGACGAGCCGGTAGAGCTTCCGCAGGCCCGCGGCGTCCTCGACCTCGACCCAGGTGCCGAAGCCCACCCTGCCCTCCGGCGCGGCCTCGGGGCCGAGCACGGTCAGCGCCGCGAGCGTCCGCTCCACCACCGCGGCGCGCGGATCGTTCGCCGGGAGCGTCGCGAGCTCGCGCCGCAGCGCCGCCTGCCCCTCGGGCGTCACGTACCGCACCTCGCCCGGCGCGAGCCGCGGCGGCACGCGGACCACGGGGCCGAGGTCCGGGGTCTCCTCGCTCGTGAAGGCCTTCGACACGCCCCCTTCTATATCGTGTAGGGTGCGCCCCGCATGAGCTTCGCCTCCCTCGGCCTCTCTCCGAAGACCCTCGACGCCCTCGACAAGGCCGGCTTCGAGCACCCCACGCCCATCCAGGCCCAGGCCATCCCGCCCGCCCTCGCCGGCAAGGACGTGATCGGCATCGCGGCCACCGGCACCGGGAAGACCGCCGCCTTCCTCCTCCCGATCGTCGAGCGGCTCGCGACGAACCCGCACCACCACGTCGGCCCGCGGGCGCTCGTGCTCGCCCCCACCCGCGAGCTCGCGCTGCAGATCGCCGACCAGCTCGACCGGTTCGCCCGCGGCCGGCAGCCGGCGCGGGGCGCCGCCGCCGGTGGCGCCGTGCGCGGCGCCGTCGTGATCGGCGGCGTCGGCATGGCCCGCCAGGCGGACGAGCTCAAGCACCACGAGGTCGTCATCGCGACCCCGGGACGGCTCGTGGATCACCTCGCGCAGGGGAACGCGAAGCTCGACCGGCTCGAGGTGCTGGTCCTCGACGAGGCCGACCGGATGCTCGACATGGGGTTCAAGCCCCAGCTCACCCGGATCCTGCAGCGGGTGCCGAAGGTCCGGCAGACCCTCCTCTTCTCCGCGACCATGGCGGGCGAGGTGGGCGAGTTCGCGAAGACGCACCTCAAGGCCCCGGTCATGGTCGAGATGAACCGGAGCGGCACCACGGCCGAGCGCGCCGACCAGCGGGTCTTCCTCGCCACGGCCACCGAGAAGCTGCCGCTCCTGCTCGCGCTTCTCGAGGAGGACGGCCTCTCCACCCTCGTCTTCACGCGCACGAAGCGGCGCGCCGACAAGGTCGCGAAGGCGCTCGACCGCGCGGGGCACAAGGTCACCCGCATCCACGCCGACCGGAGCCAGGGCCAGCGCAAGCAGGCGCTCGAGGGCTTCCGCTCCGGCCAGTACCGTGTGCTCGTCGCGACCGACATCGCCGCCCGCGGCATCGACGTCGCCGAGATCGGCCACGTGGTGAACTTCGACCTGCCCCACGTGCCGGAGGACTACGTGCACCGGGTCGGACGCACCGCGCGCATGGACGCCTCCGGCCGGGCCTCGTCGTTCGCCTCGCCCGAGGAGGCCGACCAGCTCCGGGACATCGAGAAGCTCACCCGCCGGCAGCTGCCGCGCGCCGAGGTCCCCCGCGACCGCGAGATCTTCAGGACCGAGCTCGCGCGGGCCGCGGCGAACGCGGCGGACCCGGGGCCGCACGCCCGCCCCGCGGGCATGAACCGGAACCGGCGCCGCGCGGCCGCGCACAACGCACGCGGCGGGGGCGGCGGTCACCGCCCGTCCTCCTCCGGCGGCGGTCACGCGCCGGCGTCCGGCGGCGGCCACGCCGGCGGCTCCGGAGGCGCGGGGGCGGGCGGCGGCGGGAAGCCGAAGCTCGTCGGCTCGTGGGGCGGCAAGCGGCGCCGCTGAGCCCCTCACTCCACCGTGAACCACTGGACCTCGACCCGGCGGTTGAGGTCCGGGTCCGGGCCCGCCGGCTCCTCCCAGCCGCGCCCCACCGCCTCCACGCGATCGGCCGGCAGCTTCGGGTGGCGGGTGAGCAGGGCCTGCTTGACCGCGAGCGCCCGCTGGCGCGAGAGCTCCATCGCCTTCAGCGCCATGGCGTCGACGAGCTCCTTGCCGCCCTGCTGGCGGAAGGTCTCCACCCGGCCGTTGTCGACGTGGCCGCGCAGCACCACGATCGAGCCGGGCGAGACCTGCAGGAAGCCCTTCACCGTGTCGAGGTAGTCGAGGTTCCGCTTCTCCGCCTGGTCGAGCTTCGCGGAGTTGGGCTCGAAGAAGAAGCGGATGTCCTTCTTGAGGAGCGGGTCACCCTCCACGGTGCCGCTCGCGCCGGTGCGGATGGGCGCGATGGCGATCTTCTGCTCCCTGAACAGGCCGGCCTTCCCGAGCTCGTCGAGCGCGCGCGGCCACGCGAAGCGGGTCGCGTCGGTCGGGTTCGGGATGAGGGGCCCGTAGGCGAGCACCGCCGCCTGGAAGATGCCGCCGAACGACCCCGCGGCGTCGATGGTGCCCTCGAAGAAGGCGCGGTTCTCGGGGTAGTTCGCGAGGTGGACCTTCGCGAGCTCCTCCCTCGCGTCGGCGTCGCTCCAGCCGAAGGCCTTCTGCACCACCGCGAGGTGCTGGGCGGGCTCGTCGCGCAGGCGCCGGTTGCCCTCGAGGAGGCCGTGTACGAGCCCCTTCACCATGTCCGGGTGCTTCTCGGCGAAGGCCTTGTTCACGGCGAGCACGTCCGCGATCACGAGCAGGTTGCGGTTCGAGACGAGCACCTTCGCCGCGCCCTTCGAGGCGGCGACCACCTCGTCGGTGCGCGGCGACCAGCCCACGCAGCCGGCCAGCCGGTGCTTCCCGGCGAGCTCGAACTGGTAGGCGTCGCAGGCCTTGAAGGCGTCCTCGTAGAACACGAGCCCGAGCTCGCCGCGGTCGGGGCGGGCGTCGAGGTCCCGGAGCACCTTCACCGGCAGCCCCGCCTCGCGGGCGAGGTAGCGGACGAAGAACTCGGCCTCGTTGTACTGCGAGGCGGCGAGCACCTTGCCCGCGAGCGCGTTCACGGTGGCGATGCCCTGGTCCACGACCACCATGTCGGCGCCGCGCGACCACCCGATCTGCACCGGCACCACGGCCTGGAAGGGCCGGCCGAGCACGGCGAGGGTGTCGGTGGTGGTGCCGATCGCCGCGAAGCGCCCGTTGTTGAGCGGCGACCAGGTCTCGCCTTCGCTGCGGGTGAGCTTCACCTGGAAGCCGTAGGTCCTCGCGAAGAACGAGTCCGGGTTCGGGTTCATCCCGCCGTTCGCGACGATGAGCCCGCCGTAGCCCGCGTACTCTGAGATGTCGACCTCGACGACGCCGTTCTTCGGCTCGTAGGCGGCGGGCGCCGCGAGCTGCGGGGGCCCGGTGACCGGCTCGATGGGCTGGGGCGTCGAGCCCTTCGGCGCCACGGGCCCGGCCTCCTCGGCGGGGGCCCCGGCCGGCCCGGCGGCGGGCTTCCTCAGCACGAGCCAGGCCCCGAGGCCGACGAGCGCGAGGACGAGCAGGAGCGTGAGGACGTTGCCGGCGGCGCTGCCGCGGGGCTTTCGCAGGATCATGGACGTGCTCCGGTCGCTGCGCCCGCCCGGCGGCGCGCGAGCAGGCGCTCCGGGGACGGCGCGGTGGTGAGGTCGAGGCCGCCGAGGAGCTCCTGCTCCTCGCGCATCCACTCGCCGGCCTGGTCGAGCGTGGCCGCGAGGCCGTCGACGGCCCTGCCGGCGCCGTCGTCGCCGGCGGCGAGCAGGATCTGGTCGCGCACGAGCGCGACCTGGTGGGAGATGCGGGACAGCTCGGCGTCGGCGCGCTCGAGGCGCGGCACCGCCTGGGCGTGCGCCGCCTGCCGCTGGCCGATCACCGCCGCCTGGTCCTCGAGGCTCTGGCGGAGCGCGCGGTCGAGGCCCGGGTCCTTCAGGCGGGCGGTGAGCCGCTCGGCCTGCCGGGCGAGCTCCGGCGCGTCGCGGCGCGCCTCCTCGACCACGCGGGCGAGCGCCGAGCGGGCGACGAGCAGGCGCAGGTGGAGCCAGGCGAGCTGCGAGAGGCTCTCCGCCTGGAGGTCGGAGCCGGGGCTCGCCCGCAGCGCCTCGAGCACCTCGGCGCAGCGATCCTCGAGCTCGTCCTGCTGGCGGCGGGCGGCCGGGTCGAGCCGGGCGAGCGCGGCCGTCCGCTCCCGCTCCCAGGCCTCGGTCGCGCCCCCGGCGGCGGCGAGGCCGTCCACGTGCGCGCGGAACCGGCCGTTCCGGGAGACGGCCCAGAGGTAGGCGATCTCGGCGCCCGCGCCGATGAGCCAGAAGCCCGGCGAGAGGGCGGCGCCGAGCAGGCCGAACGCCGCGACGCCGAAGAGGTGCGGCGGCACGGGCATGCCGAAGGGGCGCGCGGCGAACGCCGCGGCGAGGTACGAGCGCCGCTTCCCGCCGCCTTCGTTCACGCCTCCCCCTCCCTCTCCGGCGCCCGGCCTCGACTTCGACGACCCGTCCGAGCGACCCTGCGCAGGGTCGCCATTATCGCCGCCGCGCGCCGGCGCCGCCACGGGAACCGGACAGCCTCGCTTCCCGGCCGGGCCGTCCGCACCTTTCCCCCGGGGGCGCCGGCACGTGCCGGCGCCGGGGGGACCACATGACCAAGCTCGCCGCAGGGCTCGCCGCCCTCACGCTCCTCGCCACCGCCGCGCCTGCGCGCGCCTTCGACGACGACCCGCGCGTCACCCAGCGGGGCGCCACGCTCCCGGGTGGCGCGATCGAGGCGTGGGTGCCGCTCACCGCGAACCTCGCCTCGGGCGAGGTGGGCGAACCGTTCCTGCTGCACCCCGGCGTCTACTTCGGCGTCGCCGACGGGCTCACCGTCGGCATCCGGCACCTCGCGGGCATCTGCCTCGGCGGCAGCGACCGGGGCTGCTCGCGGACCTACAACGACGCCTCGGCGGAGGTGCTCGTCGGGCTGGGCCGCTCCGAGGGCTCCGACCTCGCGCTGCGCCTCGCCGTGAACGCCGCGCCCATCGCGTCGCAGGACGACGCCGCCTGGTCCGGCGAGGCCGGCGTGACCGTGAAGCTCCGCGGCCCGTTCGTCTCGGTCGGCTTCTCGCCCTCGGTCACGTTCGGCCTCAACGACCGCGACGCGCGCCAGCGCCGGAACGCGCTCGCCTTCCCGGTCTCCGGCGCCGCGTACCAGCTCGTGTTCCCGGGCCCGGTGACCTCGAACCGCGACTTCCTCTCCGCGCCCGCCACGCTCACGCTGCAGCTGTTGCCCATGCTCGCGGTGACGGCCGGGCTCGCCTACCAGGCGGAGCTCGACCCGCAGGTCGGCAACTTCGGCGACCGCTACGCGGTCCCGCTCCTCCTCGCCGCCTCGGTCTCCGCGACCGGGCACCTCGAGGTGGGCGCGAGCCTCCTCTACCAGGACCTCCTCGGGTCGGACGGCTCCGGCCGGGCCCGCCTCGGGACCGTCTGGATCGGCCTGAGGAATTGAGCCGCGGCGCGGGGCGCGCGTATCCTCGTCGCCGTGCCCCGCGCCCCCGCGACCTCGCCCCACGCCCAGGGCCTCTCCGACCGTGTCTACAGCGCGCTCGTCGAGCGCGCGCGGAGCCTGCCCGGCCCGGTCTTCCCGCTCCACGTCGGCGACACCTACCGGCCGCCGCCCGCCGGCGCGCGCGCCGAGGACCAGCGGGCGGCCGACCACCCGAGGCTGCACGCGTACGCGCCGGTGGGCGGCGAGCCGGCGCTGCTCGAGGCGGTGCGCCGCCGGCTCCTCGCGCGCCACGGGCTCTCCCTCGGCGACGGGCAGCTCCAGATCATGCCCGGCGCGACCGGCGGCTTCGCGACGATCGTCACGGCGCTCCTCGACCCCGGCGAGGAGCTCCTGCTCCCGGCGCCGTTCTGGCCGCTCATCCGCGGCATCACCACGAGCCGCGGCGCGCGCGCCGTGGAGGTGCCGTTCTGGACCCGGCTCGGCGAGCCGGGCTTCGACGCCGAGGCGGCGCTCGAGCGCGCGATCACGCCGCGCACCGCCGCGCTCTACCTGAACGACCCGCACAACCCGACCGGCCGCGTGCTCGACGCCGGCACGCTCGACGCGATCGCTCGGGTGGCCCGCCGTCACGACCTGTGGGTGCTCGCCGACGGGGCCTACGACGAGCTCGTGTACGTCGCGCGCGCCCGGCCCTCCTGGCTCCGCGAGGACCTCCTCGACCGGACGATCGTGACCACCACGGTCTCGAAGTCCCACGCGCTCGCGGGCGCCCGGGTGGGCTGGACCTTCGGGCCCCCGGCCGCCATGGGGGCCATCCGCGGCGTGCAGACCTTCCTCCACTACTGCGCCTCCCGGCCCATGCAGCTCGCGGCGGCCCGCGCGCTCGAGGCGGGCGACCCCTGGCTCGCCGAGGCCCGCGCCGAGTACGCCGCCGCCGGCCGCGCCGCCGCCGCGGTGTTCGGCATCCCCGCGCCCGAGGCCGGGACCTTCCTCTTCGTCGACGCCTCGCCCTGGCTCGCGCCGGACGAGCCGCTCGACGCGCTCCTCGAGCGCTGCCTCGCGGCGGGCGTGCTCGTCACCCCCGGCACGGCGTGCGGCAAGGACTTCGGCCGCTCGATCCGCGTCTGCTTCACGGCGGTGCCGCCGGCGGAGCTCGCGGTCGCGCTCGAGCGGCTGCGCGGAGCGCTCGGGCCGCGGCGCTGAGCGGGCCCTCAGGGCCGGGCGGGGCACGGCGCCTCGCCGAGGAGCCCCTCGACGAGCGCCGCGACCCGCGGTGCCTCCGCCACGACCGCCAGGTGCTCCTGCGAGGTCGACGCGATCCGGCAGCCGCCGGGGAGCCCGGCCATGAAGGCCGTGGAGAGCGCCCGCCAGCGCTCGAGCTTCGCGCGCTCGGCCGGGTCCCGTGCCCGCGCGGCGTCCGCCGCCTCGAAGTCCGTGTCGAGGCTCCACACCGGCACCCCGGCCGGCCACGGCACCGCGGCGGCCGCCTCCACGTCCTCGCCGTAGCGCGCGGTCTCGGCGAAGCGGGCGAGCACGTGCGCGCGGTCCGCGCGCAGGCGGGCCACCGCCTCGTAGTAGGGCCAGTCCATGGCGGCCGCGACCTCCGCCGGGACCATCGCGCGCACCTCGCGCAGCTCCTCCGTCCGGAACCCCTCCGCGCGGGCGTCGTACTTCCCCGCCTCGACGTACGCCCGGAGCGCCGCCTGGTCCGCGAACGGCTGCGCCTGGTCGGCGTAGAACCGGACGAGGTCGGGGTGGAGCGCGTCGGGGTCGATGAGCAGCGCCGCCCGGACGTGCCGGGCACCGCCGGCCGCGAGGAGGCGGTGCAGCGCGAGGTTCGCGCTCGCGAACGCGACCACCACCACCGGCTCGCGCTCGAGCGCGGGCAGGAGCGCCGCGAGGTCGTCGCCGAGGCGGCGGTAGGAGCCGTCCGCCGCGGGGGGCGAGAACGCCTGGCCCGGCCGGTCGATCGCGTGCACGCGGTGGCTCCGCGCGAGCAGGGGCTGCAGCAGCGCGAACCACCCGGAGTCGGCGTGCCAGTGGCCGGTCGGGCCGGAGAGGAGCACGACCGCGGGGCCGGGGTGGTCCGCCCCGAGCGTGCGGACGTGGAGCGACGCGCCGCGGACCGGCACGAGGCGCGAGCCCGCCGGGAGCGGCGGGGCGGGGGGCGCGGCCAGGAGGAGGGCGGCGGCGAGGGCGGCGAGGGGCATCCTCACCGGAGCCGCGCCGCGGCGGTGCGTGACCTCGCGCGCAGCCGGCCGGGCCCCGGGCGCCGCGGGCGGTTCCCCCCGGCGCCCGGGTCGGGTACACCATGGCCCCCATGCTCCCCTGGCAGACGGTCGCGACCGACCCCTTCCCCGAAGGCGACCTCGTGCTCGCGCGGCGCGGCGACGAATGGGCGCTCCGGGTCGGCGGCCGGATCCTCATGACGAGCCGGAGCCACGGCTCGGAGATCGCGCTCGCCGAGCTCGGGCTGGCGAAGCTCGACCGGCGGCGCGCGGTGCTGCTCGGCGGCCTCGGGCTCGGCTTCTCGCTCAGGGCGCTCCTCGACCGGCTGCCTGTCGACGCGAAGGTGGTGCTCGTCGAGCTCTCGCAGGCGGTGGTGGACTGGAACCGCGGCCCGGTGGCGCACCTCGCCGGTCGACCGCTCGACGACCCGCGCGTGCGGCTCCAGGTGGACGACGTCGCCCGCCGCATCCGCGAGGCGAAGGGCGCCTACGACGCGATCCTCCTCGACGTCGACAACGGGGCCGCCCCCATCGTGAAGGCCGCCAACGCCTCGCTCTACTCCGACCGAGGGATCAAGGCCTGCGCGGCGGCGCTCGCCCCGGGCGGCGTGCTCGCGGTCTGGTCCGCAGGGCCGGACGAAGCCTACCTCGCCCGGCTGCAGCGGCACGGCCTCGAGGCCGAGGCACGCCGGGTGAAGGCGCACGGCCCGGGGTCGCCGCACCACGTGATCTTCCTCGCGCGGAAGACGGTGCCGCGCCCCCGAGGCGCGGCGCCGGCCGCCGGCCGCGGCCGGAAGGGCGCGCCCGGCGACGCTCGCAAGGGCGCCCCGCGCAGCCGCCCCCGCGCGCGCTGACGCGCCGCGTCCAGCACGGACCCTGGCACGGGGGCCCCAACAGGGCTTCCCGGCGTGCCACCGTTGCCGTGCACGCTGGCGCAATATCCTTAACCAACCCCGCGACGTCGCTTCACTTAACGTAACCCCAATCCCTGAAGGGGGTCACCAGATGATGAGACTGGCTGGAGCCTTGCTCGCCGCCGCGCTCGCGCTGCCCGCGTCCGCCCAGACCCTGAAGCTCGCCCTCACCGGCCCGTTCTCCGGCGGCTCCGCGCCGATGGGCACCTCGTTCCGCGACGGCGCGAAGCTCGCCATCGCCGAGCTCAACGCCCAGGGCGGCGTCCAGGTCGGCAAGCAGAAGCACAAGATCGAGATCATCGAGCGCGACGACGAGGCGAAGAACGAGCGCGGCGCGCTCATCGCCCAGGAGCTCGCGTCGATGACCGACCTCGCCGGCGTCATCGGCTCGGTCAACACCGGCGTGGTGCTCGCCGGCGACAAGCACCTGCAGGAGAAGGGCATCACGAAGATCATCTGCCCGGCCGCCGGGTCGGCCTCCATGACGCAGTGGACGAAGCCGGAGACGAGCCCGAAGCAGCTCTCCATCTTCCGCTTCGCCGCGCACGACGGCATCCAGGCCGCGATGGTGGTCCAGGAGGCGATCCGCCGGGGCTTCACGAAGGTGCTCCTGCTCCACGACGCCACGAACTACGGGGTCTCCGGGCGCGACGACCTCGTGGGCCAGATCGCGAAGCAGGGCAACAAGCTCGAGGTGGTCGCCACCGAGAAGTTCAACATCGGCGACAAGGACATGAGCGCGCAGCTCCTCACCGGCAAGGCGAAGGGCGCCCAGGCGGTGCTGATCTGGGGCATCGGCCCCGAGCTCGCCGCGGTCTCGAACGGCATGGCGAAGATCGGCTTCAAGGTCCCGCTCATCGGCGGCTGGACGCTGTCGATGTCGAACTACATCGACAACGCCGGGCCGAACGGCAACGGCACCCTCATGCCGCAGACCTTCATCGAGGAGCCCATCACGCCGCGCGCGAAGGCCTTCATCGACAGCTACCACAAGGCCTACGCCGTCGACCGCATCCCCTCCCCGGTCTCGGCCGCGCAGGGCTACGACGCGGTCCTCATCTTCGCGGCCGCCGTGAAGCAGGCGGGCTCGGCGGAGAGCCTGAAGATCCGCGACGCGCTCGAGGACCTGAAGGAGCCGGTCGAGGGCGTCATCGCCCGCTGGGCGAAGCCCTACTCGAAGTGGGACCCCGCGAACGTCGAGACGCACGAGGCGTTCCGCGCCGAGCAGGTGGTGATGGGCATGGTGAAGGACGGCCGCGTCGTCTTCGCGAACGACGCCGACAAGGTCCGCCTCCAGGCCCGCGGCGCCAAGAAGTAGCGGCTCCCGCGCCCGACGCGCCCCATGCCCTTCGAGGTCATCGCCCAGATCGCCGTCAGCGGCGCCTTCATGGGGCTCGTCTACGCGCTCGTCGCGTACGGCTTCCAGCTCACCTACGCCACCTCGAAAAGCCTCAACTTCGGCCAGGGCGAGCTCGTCATGGTGTCGGCGTTCTTCACGCTGACGCTCATCGGGCTCGGCCTGCCGTACCCGCTCGTCGTCCTGGGCGGGCTCCTCTTCGGCGCGCTCCTCGGCCTCGCCGTGGAGCGCGCCGCGGTGCGGCTCGCCCTCGAGCAGCGCGGCGAGGGCTGGATCCTGCTCACCATCATCATGGGGCTGTTCCTGTTCTCCTTCGCGGAGAACGTCTGGGGCCGGGACGACCGGCCCTTCCCCACCCCCATCCCGCAGGACGCCATCCAGGTCGGGCCGGTGGGCGTCACGCCGCTCGAGCTCTCCGTGCTCCTCGGCGTCGTCGCCATCATGGCGCTCGTGGAGGTCTTCAAGCGGCAGACCCTGCTCGGGAAGGCCTTCGAGGCCATCTCGGCCGACCGCGACGCGGGCGAGCTCATGGGCATCTCCGCCACCCGCACGGTGCAGCTCTCCTACGCGCTCTCCGGGCTCGTCGCGGCGCTCGCCGGCATCCTCGTCTCGCCCATCACGACGGTCGGGCCCACCATGGCCTCCGCCCTCGTCCTGAAGGCGTTCTCGGTCGCGGTGGTCGCCGGCCTCGAGTCCGGCTTCGGCGTCGTCGTGGTCGGGGTCTTCCTCGGCGCGCTCGAGAGCCTCGCCAGCCTCTACGTCGGCTCGGGCTGGCGCGAGGCGCCCGGCCTCGTGCTCCTCATCCTCGCCCTCGCGGTCCGCCCCACCGGCCTGTTCGGCAAGGCCGTCATCCGGAAGGTCTGACGCGCATGTGGAAGCGGCTCCTCCTGGTCCGCGGCGCCGAGCTGGGCATGGTCGCCCTGCTCCTCTGCCTGCCGCTCGCGGTGACGAACCCGTACCTCCTCGGGCTCCTCACCCTGCTCGCCATCTACGGCATCCTGCTCATCGGCCTCGACGTCACCGTCGGCTACCTCGGCCAGGTGAACCTCGGGCAGGCCGCCTTCCTCGGGATCGGCGCGTACACCGCCGGCCTCCTCGCGGTGAAGCTCGGCGCCCCGCTGCTCGTGTCGCTCGTGGCCGGGCTGCTCGCGGCCGCCCTGCTGGGCGCGCTGCTCGCGCTGCCGTCGCTCCGCCTCGAGGGCCCGCAGTTCGCCCTCGCCACGCTCTCCTTCACCGCGCTCACGAGCACCACCCTCAACGAGCTCGAGTCCCTCACCGGCGGCGCCCAGGGGCTGTCGCTCTCGCGCCCGGCCCTGCTCGGCCACGTGCTCTCGCCACGCGAGTTCTACTGGCTGTGCATGGCGATGCTGGCGATCGTCTGGGTGGGGATGCGGAACCTCCTGTCCTCGCAGTGGGGCCGCGCCTTCGAGGCCCTGCGCGACAGCCCCATCGCGACCGACGCGATGGGCGTCGGCACCTACCGCCACAAGGTGCTCGGCTTCGCCTTCGGCTCGTCCCTCGGCGGCCTCGCGGGCGGGCTCTACGCCTTCAACTTCCAGTACCTGCAGCCGCACAGCTTCGTGTACGAGCTCACCGTCATCCTGCTCCTCGGGGTGGTGCTGGGGGGCCGCAAGAGCCTGTGGGGCGCCTTCGTCGGCGCGACGCTCGTCGCGCTCCTGCCGAACCTCCTCTCCTCGCGCACGCTCTTCCTCGCGTTCTCCGGGGCCGGCCTCGCCATCACGCTGTTCGCCGGCGTCCGCGGGCTCTCGCGCCGGACGCTCTCCCGGTTCCAGGCGCTCGCCCCCATCGCCTCCACCGCGACGCTCGTCGTCGGCGGCGCGCTCGTGCAGAGCACCGAGGACTGGCGCAAGGCGATCTTCGCCCTGATGCTCTTCTCGGTGGTGGTGGGCCTGCCCGAGGGGCTGATGGGGTTCGCGACCCGGTTCCTGGCCGGCCTCTTCAACGTGGCGCCGCCGCCGCTCCCGGCCCCCGCGCCGCTCGACGAGGTGCTGCCGGCGCGCGCCGCCGACGGCGCGCCGCTCCTCGAGCTCAAGGCGCTGAAGCGGCACTTCGGCGGCGTGAAGGCGGTGGACGGGGTCTCGCTCACGGTCCGGCAGGGGACCATCCACGGCCTCATCGGGCCGAACGGCTCGGGCAAGAGCACGCTCGTCAACGTCGTGTCGGGGCTCTACACGCCGACGTCGGGCGAGGCGCTCCTGAGGGGCACGGCCCTGCCGTCGGGGAGCCTCTTCCGCGCGGCGAGGGCCGGGGTCGCGCGCACGTTCCAGAACCTCCAGCTCTTCGGCGGCATGTCCGCGCTCGAGAACGTGATGGTGGCGCTCCGGGGCGCGTACCGCGTGCCGCTCCCGCTCATCACCATCGGGCTCGGGCGCGGGGAGGAGCGGCGCGCCCAGGCCGCCGCGCTCGCGCTCCTCGAGTTCGTGGGGCTCGGCGAGCACGCCCGCACCCCCGCGAAGGACCTCACCTACGGCGCGCAGCGCTTCCTCGAGATCGCCCGCGCGCTGGCCCGCCGGCCCGACCTGCTCGTGCTCGACGAGCCCGCCGCCGGCCTCGCCGCGCCCGACGTGGCGAAGCAGGTCGAGGTCATCCGGCGCGTCCACCAGCGCGGCGTGACCATCGTGCTCATCGAGCACCACATGGACGTCGTCACCTCCCTCTGCGACACCGTCACCGTGCTCGACGGCGGCCGGCTCATCGCCGAGGGGCCGCCCGACGAGGTGAAGCGCAACCCGCGCGTCATCGAGGCGTACCTCGGCGCGGCCGACGACGCCGCCCACCCGCCGCCGGCCTCGGCCGGCGCCCCCGCCTGAGGAGACGGCGATGCTCGTGGTCGAGGACCTGCACGCCGGCTACGGCCTCTCCGAGGTGCTCCGGAGCGTGTCGCTCGAGGTGAAGGCGGGCACGGTGGTCGCGCTCATCGGCGCGAACGGGGCCGGCAAGACCACCACCATGCGCGCGGTGTCCGGGATGATCACCCCGTCCCGCGGCCGCGTGCTGCTCGACGGCAAGCCGGTCGAGGGCCTGCCCGCCTCGCGGATCGCCCGCCTCGGGCTCGCGCACTCGCCGGAGGGGCGGAAGGTCTTCGCGCCGCTCTCGGTGGAGGACAACCTGCTCCTCGGCGCGTTCTCCCGGCTCCCCCGCTTCTTCGGCTTCCGCGCGAAGGCGACCGCCGACCTCGACCGCGTCTACGGCCTCTTCCCCCGCCTCGCCGACCGCCGCAGGCAGTCGGCGGGCACGCTCTCCGGCGGCGAGCAGCAGATGCTCGCCATCGGGCGCGCGCTGATGGCCCGCCCGAAGATCATGCTGCTCGACGAGCCGTCGATGGGGCTCGCGCCGGTGGTGGTCCAGGAGGTCTTCCGGACCATCCGCCGGCTCAAGGCCGAGGGCGTGACGATGCTGCTCGTCGAGCAGTTCGCGAAGGCGGCCCTCGAGGTCGCCGACCACGCCTTCGTGCTCGAGCGCGGCCGCATCGCCGTGTCCGGCACGCCCGACGCGCTCCGCAAGGACGCGCGGGTGATCGCGGCGTACCTGGGCTGAGCCCGCCTGGGCGGGCGGCCCTCGGCTCCGGCGCGGGTTAGCATCCGCGCATGGCCTTCTTCCAGGAGCCGCCGCGCCTCCCGAACACCTACGACGCCGACCCCCTCCTGCGGGAGCTCCTCGCGCGGACCTTCTCGCCGGAGGAGCTCCTCGGGATCGAGCCCGAGCTGCGGGAGCTGGGCGCGCTCGCGGCGGGGCCGCTCCTCGAGCAGCAGCTCGCGGAGCGCGCGCTCGAGCCCGCGCTCGTGGCCTGGGATCCCTGGGGCCGGCGGGTCGACCGCATCGAGCTCACGCCGCTCTGGCGCCGCGCCCAGGCGCTCGCCGCCCGCCACGGGCTCGTCGCGACCGCCTACGAGCGGCGGCACGGCGCCCGCTCCCGCACGCACCAGCTCGCGCTCGTGCACGTGCTCGACCCGTCCACGGACGTCTACGCCTGCCCGCTCGCGATGACCGACGGCGCGGCCCGGACGCTCCTCGACGTCGGGGACCGGGCCCTCGTGGAGCGCGCGGTGCCCCGGCTCACCTCCCGCGATCCCGCGGCGATGTGGACGAGCGGCCAGTGGATGACCGAGCGCACCGGCGGCTCGGACGTCGGCGGCACCGAGACGGTCGCCCGGCGCGACGGCGAGGGGTGGCGCCTCTTCGGCACGAAGTGGTTCTCCTCGGCGACCACGTCCGAGATGGCCCTCGCG
The DNA here is from genome assembly GCA_047602405.1 of Anaeromyxobacteraceae bacterium. Taxonomy (GTDB): domain Bacteria; phylum Myxococcota; class Myxococcia; order Myxococcales; family Anaeromyxobacteraceae; genus Anaeromyxobacter. Next base: position 611,881 of record JASGHJ010000002.1, on the reverse strand, counting down.
CTCGCCCGCCCCGAGGGCGCGCCCACCGGCTCGCGCGGCCTCGCGCTCTTCTACGTCGAGACCCGGCTCCCGGACGGCAGCTCGAACGGGATCCTCGTCAACCGGCTGAAGGAGAAGCTCGGCACGAGGAAGCTCCCGACGGCGGAGCTCACGCTCGACGGCGCGCGGGCGCTGCCGGTCGCCGGGCTCGACGGCGGGGTCCGGAACGTCGCGACCATGCTGAACGTCACCCGCACCTGGAACGCCGTCGCCGCCGCCTCCGGCATGACCCGCGCGCTCATGCTGGCGCGCGACTACGCCGGCCGCCGCAGCGCGTTCGGCGGGCCGCTCGCGGGGAAGCCCCTCCACGCGGACACCCTCGCCGGGCTCGAGGCGGAGCGCGAGGGGGCGCTCCTGCTCGCGTTCCGCGCGGGCGAGCTCCTCGGCCGCGTCGAGGGCGGCGAGGCGAGCGACGCCGAGCGCGCGCTCTTCCGGGTGCTCACGCCGCTCGCGAAGCTCACCACCGGCAAGCAGGCGGTGGCGGTCGCCTCCGAGGTCGTCGAGTGCTTCGGCGGCGCGGGCTACGTCGAGGACACCGGCGTGCCGCGGCTGCTGCGCGACGCGCAGGTGCTGCCCATCTGGGAGGGCACGACGAACGTGCTCTCGCTGGACGCCCTGCGCGCCCTCGCGACCCCGGGCGCGCCCGAGGCGCTCGCGGGCGAGCTCGAGGCCCGGCTCGGCGCGGCGCGCGACCCCGCGCTCGCGCCGGCGGTCGCCGCCGCCCGCGCCGCCGCGGCGCGCGCCCGGGCGTTCCTCGCCGCCGCGCGCGGCCCATCGCTCGAGGCCGGTGCGCGGCGCGCCGCGCTCACGCTCGGCCGCGCGCTCGAGGTCGCGCTCCTCGCCGCGCACGCGCAGTGGTGCCTCGAGGCCGGCCGCCCCCGCCGCGCCGCCGCCGCGGCCGCGCGGCTCGCGCGCAACGGCGTGGACCTCCTCGGCCCCGGCGAGCCGGACGCGGAGGAGACGGAGCTGCTGGCGGGCGGCGGGTGAGCGCAGGGCGCGCGAGGCGCGGTCCATCCGTTCGCCCCGTGAAGATCCGTTCGCCTCGACGGGACCACCCGCCCTTCCGCGCGGGCCCATGAAGATCCGTTCGCCCCGACGGAGCCACCCGCCCTTCCGCGCGGGCCCGTGAAGATCCGTTCGCCCCGAGCGTAGGGCCGCGCAGCGGCCCGGAGACGAGGGGCGCCCCTGGCCTCCCCGAGCGACGGACACCATTCACCATCAGTAACTTGAATCGGCGGATGTTCTCGGGGCCAGGCCCAGGCCCCTCGTCTCCGCCCGCCTGCGGCGGGCTACGCTCGGGGCGAACGGAGAAGCCCTTCCCGCGCGGCCAGGGCCGGACGGCTACCGCGCCGGGCGCGGCCCTCCGGCGCCGCGTGGGGCGCTCGCCGGGCCGCCCGCGTCGCCGAACATCATCGCGACCCAGTCCTCGGTCTCGCCGATGGCGGCCACGAGCGCGGCGACCCGCTCCGGGCCGAGGCCGAGCGCGCGGGCGCTCTGGACGGCCTCGGCGGCGGCGTCGGGGTGGAGCGCGGGGCGCTCGTGGAGCAGGTGCAGCGCGGAGACGAGCCGGACGACGTGGAGCCCGGCGTGCTCCGGGCCCGGCGGGATCGCGGCGTCGTGGTGGCGCACCGCGGCCTCGGCGAGGTGCCGGGGCAGGCCCCACTCCTGGTGGGCGGCGCCGCCGACCTCCACGTGCACCCGGTGCAGGATGCGCTCGAGCGCGTCGTCGTCCTTCACCTCGACCTGGCCCGCGATCGTGAGCGCCGCGAGGGAGCGCAGCGCGAGGGACTTGCCCACGTCGTGGAGCATGCCGGCGAGGTAGACCGCCTCCGCCTCGGCGAGGCGGCGGGCCTTCGCGAGATCGGCGCTCGCCCGCGCCACCGTGGCGGCGTGGAAGAACAGCCGGTTCCACTGCGGCGCGAACGCGGCGAACTCGGCGCGGACGCCCGCCTGGTAGAGCGAGCGCGTCGAGAGCGCGGCGGCGATGCGCGCGACCTCGGTGAGCCCGAGCCGCGCGATCGCCTCCTTCACGGTGCGGAGCTCCTGCACGCCGCGGTAGAGGGCCGAGTTGCCGAGCACGAGGACCGCGGCCGAGAGCGCGGGATCGTCCTCGATGAGGCGCGCCAGGGCGGGCACCTGCACCTCGGGGTCGCGCACGAGCTCGAGCACCTGGGTCGCGATCGCCGGGAACGAGGCCGGGCCCGGCCGGTTCGCCTCGAAGTGCTCGAGGAGGGCGCCGGCGATCTCGCGCTCGGCCGCGTCGAGCGCCGGCGGGGACGCGCCGAGGCTCGCGGGGTCGACGCCCATCGCCTCCGCGTAGCGCGCGTCCGGCGCGTCCGCGGCGTCGGCCTTCACGGCCTTCGCGGCGAGAGCCGGCGCGAGCGCTCCTTCGTCCGCGGAGCCCTCGTCGAGGAGGGCCTCGCCGGCCGGCGCCTCCGCCTCGAGCTCGCGGAGCGCCTTCTCGAGCTTCCCCCGGCCCCGAAAGATGTCGAACAGACCCATGCCGCATGTCTAGCACGCGCGCGCGCGGGGCCCGCCGCCGGGTGCTCCGGCCGGGGCCTCGCCGACCCAGGGGTGTGGCCGCGCCCTGCCCCGCCCTGCGTCATCTCCCCGTGCGAACGGCATTTTCCGGCCTTTCCCGGGCGTCCCGCCCGGCCCGTCGGCGGCCTGCCGCGTGCACCACGGGGAACCGGCCGTCTGCGGCCCGACGGAGGTGTGTGCGTGACGCTGGTGCGGATCCTCATCGTGGACGACGACCCCTCGCTCCTCCGCGCGTTCGATCGCAGCTTCGGCCGGCGCTACGCCATCGCGACCGCCGACTCGGGTGAGGCCGCACTCAAGCACCTCGCGACCCACGAGATCGACGTGGTCATCGCCGACTACGCGATGCCGGGCATGACCGGCGTCGAGCTCCTGCGCCGGGTGGCGGCCGAGCACCCCGGCCTCGGGCGGCTCATGCTGACCGCGTACGCCGACCTCCCGGAGATCATGGACCTGAAGGCCACCGAGCTCGTGGCCGCCATCCTCCCGAAGCCCTGGGAGCGCGCCGAGGTGGATCAGGCGATCTCGAAGGCGGTCCGCCTCGCCTCCATGCGCCGCGCCGTCGAGAGCATGAAGGCGCGGATGCAGCCCGGGTAGAGGCCCCGCGTGGAACCCCTCCTCCGCGCACGGCTGCTCGCCTGCCCGACCCTCCCGACGCTGCCCGCCGTGGCGCTCGAGGTGCTCGAGCTCTGCGAGCGCGACGAGGCCGACCTCGAGGCGGTCGGCCGGGCGGTGCAGCGCGATCCCGCCATCGCCGCGAAGCTGCTGCGGCTCGCGAACTCGGCCTCGGTCGCGACGCGCGGCAAGGTCACCACGCTCGGGCGGGCCATCGCGATCGTCGGCACGAACGCGACGGTCACGACGGCGCTCTCCTTCGCGCTCGTGCGCGCGCGCCGGCAGGGCGGCCCCACCCGGTTCGACCACGGGCGGTTCTGGCGGCGCGCCGTCTTCTGCGGGCTCGCGGGCCGCGCGCTCGCGGAGCTCACCGGGCTCGACCCCGAGGAGACCTTCCTCGCCGCGCTGCTCCAGGACCTCGGCGCGCTCGCGCTGGCCGAGCTCTTCGGGGACGGCTACGGCCGGATCTGGGCCGCCGCCGAGGACGACCACGCGCTCCTGCCGGTGGCCGAGCGCGCCGGGCTCGGCGTCGATCACCTCGAGGCCGGCGAGCTCCTCGCCGAGCGCTGGAACCTGCCGGCGGGGCTCCAGGAGGCCATCCGCCACAGCCACCGGGCCCCCGAGATCGCGGGCCGCGACGTCGGCGAGGCGGTCCGCCTCTCCGGGCCGCTCGCGGACGTGTGGATCGGCCCGCCCAGCCCCGGCCGCCTCGAGTCCGCCGTCGCGGACGCGGAGCGCCGGTTCGGCGCGACCGCGCCGATGGTGCGCGCCGCGCTCGCCCGCATGGCGCTCGCGGTGCCGGTCGCCGCCGCCGACTTCGAGGTGGACCTCGGCGGCCCCGAGCTCGCCGGCGCCATCCTGAAGCGCGCCCGCGCCGCCCGCGCCGCGCGCGGCGCCGTCGAGGACGTCGCCCCCGGCGCGCTGACCACGCCGGACGGCGCCCGGACCGCGCGCGAGGCCTTCGACTACGCCCAGGCCCACGGCCACCCGCTCGGCCTGCTCGTCGCCCGGCCGCGCGGCGCCACCGGCGCCGGCGAGGTCTCCGGGCTCCTGCGCGGCGCGCTCCGGCGGACCGACGTGGTCGGGCCCTGGGACACCCTCGTCCTCGCCGTGGTCTTCGACCCGGGCGAGGGCGCCCTGCCCTCGGTCGCGGACCGGGTGCTGGCGCTCGCCGGCGAAGCCGGCCTCGACCTCGCGCTCGGGGTGGCGGAGCTCCGCGAGGAGGCCGCCTTCGCCGACGCCGACGCCTTCCTCGCCGCGGCGCTCGCGGACCTCGACGCGGATCGGGGCCGCGGGCCGCGGGCCCCCGACGCCGGGCTCGCGGAGGCGCGGGCCGCCAGGGTGGTGCGGCCGTGCTGATCCGCACCAAGATCGTCGGCGGGACGCTGCTCATCGCCGCCGTCGTCGCGGCGCTCTCGGGCGTGCTGCTCTGGAGCGCGCTCCGGGGCGGCGTGGCCCACGCCGAGCAGGAGATCGCCCTCTCGCGGTCGCGGGCCGCGCTCGAGCTCGCCGCCGCCTCGAGCGCGCTCATCGCCGACCTGGAGAGCGAGCCCGCCCCGGAGGAGCCCGCCGCGTACGCGCGCATGTGGAGCGCGCTCGGCCGGGTGCAGGCGGTGCTCGACCAGCCGAGCGACGACGTCGCCTCGCTCCTCGAGCTCGTCCAGGACCTCCGCGCGCACCCCCTCGGCGCGGGCCGCGGCACCGCGTTCACGGCGTGGGTCGACCGGATCCAGGTCCGCGTCGGCCGGCTCACCGCCGCGGTCTACCTCGACGTGTACAAGCACGAGGTCGCCGCCGCCGCGGACGAGTCGCGGCACGCGAGCACGCTCCGGGCCGTCGCGTTCACCGCCGCCGGCGGCAGCGCGCTCCTGCTGGCGGTCGGCGCCACGCTCTTCCTCGCCCGGCTGCGCCGGGGCCTCTCCGCGCTCCACGACGGCGCGGCCCGGATCGAGCGCGGCGAGCTCGACGTGCCGATCGCGATCTCCGAGCGCGACGAGGTCGGCCAGCTCGCCCGGGCGATGGACGCCATGGCCGCGCGCCTGAGGAGCACGGTGGTCACCCGCGAGCGGCTCGAGGCGGTGGTGGCCGATCGCACCGCCGCGCTCGAGACCTCGCGCGCCGAGCTCGCCCAGCGCCTCGTCGAGCTCGAGACGACGCGCAGCCGGCTGGGCGCGTCCGACCGCCTGGCCGCGGTGGGGCGGCTGTCCCGGGGGCTCACCCACGAGATCAACAACCCCCTCGCCATCGTCCAGGCGAACCTCGACTTCCTCCGCGACGAGGTCGGCTCCGGCGCCCCCGCCACCCGCGACGGAGAGGTGCGCGACGCGGTGATCGAGGCGGCGGCGGCCACCCGCCGCATGACGCAGATCGTGAAGGACCTCGCCGCGTTCTCCCGCGAGCCCGGCGACGACCAGGGCCCCTCCGACCTCGCGCTCGTGCTCGAGGCGGTGCGCCGCCTGGTGGCGCCGGAGCTGCACGCGCACGCCCGCCTCGAGGTAAACCTGCCGCCCGGGCCGCTGCCGGTGCGCGGCAGCGCCTCGGCGCTCGGGCACGTCTTCGGGCGGCTCGTCCTCGACGCGTTCGCCTCGTACCCGGAGCCGCCACCCGCCGACGGTGCGCTCGTGCGGGTGTCCGTGCGGCGCGACGAGCTCGGCGTGGAGCTCGAGGTCCTGGACCGGGGCACGCCCATCCCGCCGGAGGTGCTGCCGCACGCCTTCGACCCGTTCTTCACGCCGACCGCCGGGTTCACCGCGGGGCGGGGCGGGCGCGGCGTCGGCGTCGGCCTCGCGGCCTGCTACGGGATCGTGGAGAGCGTGGGCGGGAGCATCTCGGTCGAGAGCGCGCCCGGCACGGGCACGGTGTTCCGCGTGCGGCTGCGCTCCGCCACGCCCGACGCCCGGGTCGCGCTCCGCGCCGAGCCGCTGCGGCGGCGGGCGCGGGTGCTCGCGCTGCACGAGGACCCGCTCGCCCTCGCGGCGCTCTACCGGCTCCTCGCCGAGCGCTTCGACGTGGTCCCGCACACGAGCCCGCGCCACGCGCTCACCCTGCTGGCGGCCGGCGAGCGGTTCGACGCCGCGGTCGTCCACGCCGACCTGCGCGAGGTGGGGGCCGAGGCGATCCTGGAGGCGCTCGTCACCCGCTCGCCCGACCTCGCGCGCGCCACCGTCGTGCTGGGCGAGGACTCACCCGAGGGCGCCGCGCTCGTCGAGGCGGTCTTCGCGGCCGCCTGCGGCGACGGCGCACCACACCCGGTGACCACGCACTGAGCCAGAAGGCGGCGGTGCGTCATCCGTTCGCGAGGGCGGGGCACGCCGCGAGGCCCGCCGATCGGGGCGCACGGGACGGGACAGGTGCGGCGCGCGCCCCCCACCTGGGGACCGGGATCGCGTTGACGGAGCGTCCAGCGGGCGGCAGGTAGGAGTGACCCTTACCTGCGTCACCCGAGGTGAAGATGCCCGTGCGCCACCCCGGCCGCGCCACGGCCGCCGCGGCCCTGCTGCTCGCCGCCTGCTCCTCCGAGCTCCCGGTCCCCCCGGGCATCAAGCTCACCTGCGACGCCAGCGCCTGCCCGGCCGGGTTCACCTGCGTGACGACCGTCTCGCCCCCGGTCTGCATCCCCTCCGACCAGCTCTCCGCGACCCCCGACGTCGGCGCGAAGACGCTCGCGCCGTCGACCGCGCGGGAGGGCGCGGACGTCCGGGTGGAGTTCACCGCCACGAAGGCGCTCGGGAAGGACCCGGTGGTCCGGCTCGGGCTCACCCCGCCCCGGCTGTTCCAGAAGGACGCCACCGCCTCGAGCGGCAGCACCTACGTCTACCGCTACGCGCCGCAGGGCGACGAGCCGCAGGGGCAGGACTTCCCCGTCACCACCGACCTCCAGGACGTGCAGGGGCTCGTCTCGACGGGCCGCGCGCTCGGCCAGGTGCGCTTCGACTTCGCCGCGCCCGCCGCGCTCGCCCCCACCCTCACCGGCTCCCCCACGCGCTTCCCCGGCACGGTGCGGGTCACCTTCACCTCGAGCGAGGAGCTCGCCGCCGAGCCCGCGGTGAAGATCGACGGCGTGCCGATGGCGAAGGACCCCGCCGCCTCGAGCGGCCGGGCCTACGCCTTCACCTACGCCGCGACCGGCCTCGAGGCCGAGGACCCGGGCGGCCTCCCGATCACGGCGGAGCTCGTGGACGCGGGCGGCAACGTCGCCGCGCTGACGCTCCCGCCGCGCGCGGTGTTCGACCGGACGGCGCCCGCGCTCGCCGCGGCGCCGGCGGTGACACCCGCCCCGCCCGCCGCAGCCGCGGCGGGGACGCTCGTGCGCGTCTCGTTCACGGCCAGCGAGGACCTGGGGGCCGATCCCGTCGTGAAGCTGGGCGGGATCGCGATGGACAAGGGCGCCCAGTCCGGCCGCACGTACACCTACGGTCACCTCGCCGCGGCCGCCGACGGCGAGGGCGCGAAGGCGCTCTCCTTCGAGCTCACCGACCTCGCGGGCAACGCGCAGACCGTCGCCGGCCCGTCCGTCGCGCTCGACTTCGGGCCGCCCGCCGTCACCGCGCTGACCCTCTGCGCCGACGACGCGACGACCGCGCCCTGCGCCGCCCCGGCCGCCACCTTCAGCGCACGGCCGGGCCACGACGCCGCGAAGCTGACCTTCACCCTCTCGGAGCCCGCCGAGGTGGTCGTCACGATCGGCACCGCCGCGCTGCCCGCCAGCGCCTGCACGGCGTCGGGCCTCCAGCGCGCGTGCACGTTCCAGATCACCGACGACGCCGCCGGCGCGCAGCCCCGCGTCGAGACCGCCGGCGTGTACGTGCAGGCGACCGACCCCGCGGGCAACCGGGCGCTCGTGAACACCTTCCTCACGCGGGACTTCCAGCCGCCGAGGCTCGCGGGCCAGGCGCTCCTCGAGCGCTGCGACGCCTACGGCCCGGCCCGCCTCGCGCAGGACGACCTCTGGACGAAGGCGCGCGAGGCCTACGGCTGCACCTTCACCGGCGCGACCGCGAGCGGGCCGGTGCGCGTCACCTTCGCGGTGGACGAGCCGCTCTCCGCGGCGCCCGCGGTGGGGGTGGACGGCGGGGCGAGCGCCTTCGTCACCGACACCGCGCTCGCGCCGCCGCAGTACGCGGCGCTCCTCGCGGCGACGCCGGCCGCGGGCGCACGGCAGGTCCTCGCCCAGGTGACCGACGCGGTGGGCAACCCCGCCACGCTCGCGCTCGGGACGCTGCGGGTGGACACGACCGCGCCGCCCGCGCCCGACACGCTCACGATCGGCAAGATCACCTACGCCCGGTACCCGTGGGGCGTGGACGGGACCTCCGGCGCGAAGGCGTACCACGTCCAGGGCGGCCCGGGCGCGGCGGTGGCCGGGAACGCGGTGGTCGTCTACGACGGCGACGGCCCGACCGGCGCGCAGATCGGCCGTACCACCGCCGGCGCGACCGGCGGGTTCGGCGACCCCGCGCCGTTCGCCGTGTCGAGCGGCAACCTCCCCGAGGTGTTCGTCGCCCAGGAGGACCTCGCCGGGAACTCGAGCCCGCGCGCCCTCGTCTGGGAGGGCGAGTGGACCGCCACCACCGGCTTCAAGCAGCTCGGCAGCGTGGACGCGAACCCGCACGTCCTCACCGCCGACGCGGTGTGGGGCCCGAGCCGCTTCTCGCCCACGCAGGTCGAGGTGGCGAACGAGGCCACGCTCGGGCGGCGCAACTCCGGGTCGGTCGCGACCGCCGGCGCGCCGTCGATGGTGGAGGCGACGCCGGGCCCGCTCTCCCCCTCGGCGCGCGCCTCCTGCGCGATGGCCCACGACCTCGACACCGGCCGCACCGTGCTGTTCGGCGGCTACACCCCCACCCCGGCGAACAACGGCTCCACCCAGGACGTGCCGCTCTCCGACACCTGGGAGTGGGACGGCCGGCGCTGGCGGCAGCTGTTCCCGCCGGCCCACCCCGTGGCCGATGCCTCCCCGAAGATGGCGCACGACCCGGTCCGCGGCCGGACCGTGCTCGTCACCGGCAGCGCGGAGACCTGGGAGCTCGACGGCGAGAACTGGAAGAAGGTCTGCTGGTCGGGCTGCTCCGCCACCCAGTGCTCGTGCACGCTGCTCCCGAACTTCACCACCGGCCTGTTCTGGGACGCGACCCGCGCCGCGGTGGTGGTGGCGAACGGCACCCAGTACTGGGATGGCGCCGACTGGCGGCCGATCGCCCAGGCCCAGCCGCTCGTCGCGGTGACGGCCTCGCTCCTCGCCACGCGCGACGACGGCGGCGCGCCGCTCGCCGTCGCCGACGCGGGCACCTACACCTGGAACGGCAGCGCGTGGACGCTCGCGGGCGGGTTCCCGTTCGTCGCCGGCGTGGACCCCGCCTCGAAGACGGCCGAGTGGGCGCTCTGGTGGGACGTGAAGACCCGCACGTACCTCGCCTACGACGTCCGGAACAACCTCCTGCGCGGGTGGACCGGCGCGGCCTGGGTCGCGCGCACCGCGCCCGCCACGCCGACGGTGTCGCTCGTCCAGCAGGCCTGCGGGGCCTCCGACCTCGAGCACGGCGGGCTCGTCCGGTTCGGCGGGTGCACCGGGATTGGCCCCTCGCCCTGCACCACGTTCCAGCCCGCCACCGCCGAGACGAGCCGGCTCGAGGACGGGTTCGCCCTCGCGTTCGCGCCGGGCGTGTCGCCCCCGGCGCGCTCGGGCCACGCGATGACCGACGTGCGGGACCAGGGCCGCGCCTGGCTCTTCGACGGGCTCGGCACCTCCACGAACTACCCGCTCATGGACGAGTGGGCGTGGGACGGCGTCCGGTGGACGCAGGTCCCGACGACGGCCGCGATCGGCGACAGCGGGCTCATGCGCGGCACGCTGGCGTGGCTCGGCGCGGGGCGCCTCGTGCAGGTCGGCGGCGTCATCCAGGGCACGGGCGCGAGCTACCCCACCCCGGGCAGCGTCACGACGCAATCCCGGCTCACGACCGATCCCGGCTGGAGCATCGTCGACGCGGCCGACCCCTTCGCGTACGCCGAGCCCACCGGCAACGGCGCGGACGACCAGGCGATGGTCTGGGACACCACGCACCAGGAGGCCGTCTACTTCAGGGGGACCGACGACGGCGTGGCGACCTGGACCGGGAAGTGGGTCGCCTCCAATCCGGGCTGGACAGGGCCGGGCGTCCTCTGGACGCCGCACCCGCTCGCCACGCTCCCGCCCACGGGCTCGGGCCACCGGATGGCCCACTGCCCGATCGCGGGCGGGACGGTGCTCTTCGGCGGCGACACCGGCGACACCTGGATCTGGGATGGCGCCGCCTGGTCCTGGATGACGACGCCGCGGGCGCCGGCCCAGCGGCGCGACCACGTCATGTGGTGCGACGAGAAGCGCGGCCGCGTCCTCGTGTTCGGCGGCTCCCTCCTCGACGACGTCTGGGAGTTCGACGGGGTGACCTGGTACCCGCTCTTCCCGTTCGCGCGCCCGACCCCGCGGACGCTCGCCGCCGGGGCCTACCTGTCGGCCCGCGGGGAGGGCGTGCTGTTCGGCGGCAACGCGGGCACGCAGGCCTCCGCCTCCGGCGACACCTGGGTGGTCGACGGCGCCGCGGACCGGCGCCCCGCCCACGTGTTCCACGCGAACTTCGGCGCCGCTGGCACCGGACCGGCGAAGTTCTGGGGCGCGACCGTGATCTGGGACGCGAGCGCGGGGCTCTCTCGCGTCGGCGCGAACGGCGCCACGCAGGCTGCCCGGCTCTGGGTGCGCAACGGCGACCGGTGGGAGCCCCTCACGCCCACCGCGCCGGGGCCGGCGCTCCTGTGGAGCTCCGACGACGATCCGGCCTGGAACCAGTACGACCTCGCGACCCGCTCGGTGCGGGTCCGGCGGCTCTTCGGCGGGGACCGGCGCGTGCTCTCGCTCGCCGTCTCGCCGGAGGGCACGAACGGGAACCTCGCGGGCTACACCTCCATCACCTCCCGCTACCTCGAGGCGAAGGTGCGCTACCGGCTGGAGTGCCTCCCGGTCGGCACCTCCACCACCACCGCCCAGCGGTGCTGCTCCGGCGCCGCCGCGGGCACGCTCGCGCTCACCTGCCAGTGAGGAGCCCGACATGACCGGGATGCTCGCCGCCCTCCTCCTCGTCGCCCAGCCGGCCGCCCGTCCCGCGGCCCCGTCCACCGCCGTGCCGCTCCCGCCCCCACCCGGGGCGAAGGCCCCGGACCTCTCCGTCCCGCCGCCCCAGCGGCTCCCCGCGGGCGCGAAGGGCGGCGCGCTCCGCGTGGCGGTGCTCGACCCGCGCGTCACCGGGGACGTGCCGAAGCGCGCGCTCGCCGTGTTCGACCAGTCGCTCGTCCCCGAGGTGCGCAAGCTCGAGGGCGTCTCCGCCATCGGCATGGCCGAGATCCGCGACATGCTGGGGTTCGAGTACCAGCGCCAGATGCTCGGCTGCCAGGCGGACGACGCCTGCCTCGCGGAGATCGCGGGGTCGCTCGGCGTGGACGAGCTCGTGACCGCGAGCATCGTCCTCACCGGCAGGCGCTACGCGCTCTCGGTGCGCCGGCTCGACCTCAAGAGGTCGAAGGCGCTGGCAGTCCTTCGACCGCACCGTCGAGCAGCGCGACGGCGAGGAGCTGCTCGCGATTGTCGGACCGGCGATCGCCGCGGTCTTCCCCGACCGCGGGCTGCGCGCGGGGAAGGCCCGCGGCGTCGAGGCCGCGGTGATCCGCCGCCTCAACCCGCCGCCGCTCCCGACCTGGGCGTTCTGGACCACCGGCGGCGCGGCGGTCGCGGCCCTCGCCGGCGCCGGGGTCTCCCACGCGCTCGCGAGCGACGCGCGCAGGGAGTACGACCGCCTCGTCGCGGGCGCCCTCACCGTCGCGATCCCCGCGAGCCAGCTGCAGCAGTCGGCGGACCGGGTCCACGCCCGCGAGTCCACCCGCAACCTCCTCCTCTTCACCGGGCTCGGCCTCGGCGCGGCGGCGGGCGTGGAGGCGCTTTTCACCGACTGGAAGGGCGACCGGCGAGCGGCGGAGCCACCGCGGCTCTCGGCGGCGCCCTTCGTGGGGCCGGGCGCCGGCGGCGTCGCGGTCGCGGGCCGGTTCTAGGAGGAGGTCGTTCCGGCCCTGGCCGGCGCCTCGCGCACGACCGGCAGCGTGAACCAGAGGATCGCACCCGCGGCGGTGCGCTCGGAGCCGATGCGGCCGCCCTGCGCCTCCACGAGCGCGCGCGCGAGGGCGAACCCGAGCCCCGCGCCGCGGGCCCCGCCGCCGACCGCGCGGGCGTCGAAGAGCCTGCGGTGGGCGTCCTCGCCGAGGGCCGGCCCGGCGTCGCGGATCTCGAAGCGCACCTCGTCCCCGCGCACCTCCGCCCGGACCGCCACGCGCTCACCGCGCGGGCTCGCCCGGAGCGCCCCGGTGATGAGCTCGCCGAAGGCCCGCAGCGCGAGCGCGCGGTCGGCCAGGATCCGCGGGAGGTCCGGGGCGAACGTGAGGTCGAGCTCCACCCCGAGCTCCGCGGCCAGCGCCTGCGTCGCGTCGCAGGCCTCCCGCGCGAGCGCGCCGGGGCGCTCCGGCGCCGCGTTCACCTCCCGGCTCCCCGCCTCGAGCGCCGCGAGCTCGGCGAGGTCCGCGACGAGCCCCTCCATCTTGTGCGCGGCGCGCGTGATGAGCTCGGCCGCGCGGCGCGCCGGGTCGCCGGCGGGACCTTGGGCCGCCGCCCCCGAGACCCGCGAGACGGACATGAGCACGGTCGAGAGCGGCGTGCGCAGGTCGTGGGCCACGGCCCCGAGCACCTGCGCGCGGCGGTGCGCCTGGGCGCGCCCCTCCTCGAGCACCGCCTCCCGCTCGCCGAAGGCGCGCGCGAGCGCGGCGTGGGCCTCGGCGAGCGCCAGCCCCGCGCCCGCCTGCGCGCAGACGACCTCGAGGAGCGAGAGCTCGAGGCCGCCGAACGCCGCCGGCGCCGCCGCCCCGACGATCACCGCGCCGAGGGTCCGTCCGCGCGCGGTGAGCGGCGCGGCCCACACCGTGCCGAGGGCGCGCTCGCCGAGGGGCCCGAGCGCAGGCGCCCCCGCGGCGTCGGCCTGGTACACCGGCCGCCCGGTCGCCACGGCCCGCCCAGCGGCGCCTTCGCCGAGCGCGAGCGAGGCGCCCTCCGCGCCGTCCAGCCCGTCGGCGGCCGCGACCTCCAGCCGGTCCTCCCGGTCGAGCAGTACGGCCGCCACCTCGATCGCCGGAACGGCACCCCGGAGGGCGCGGGCGAGGAGCCGCGCCTGGTCCTGCGCCGGCCGGCCTTCGGCCGCGGCCCGCGCGACCTCGGCGAGCGCATGGACGGCCCCGGGGGGGACCGGCTGTGGCGTCCTCGAGGACATCGGCCCTTAAAGCTAGGGACGGGGGCCGCGTCGGGGAGGGCGCGCAGGGTGCGCATCGTGGGTCGCGTTCCGGGTGGTGCGCCGCCCCGGAGCGTGCGGCTCAGCCGCCGTCCCCGGGTGGCCTGCGCTCGGGCACGCAGTGATCCTGCGGGCACACGAGGCCCGGGAGGCACTGCTCCGACCAGACGCACCTTTCCCCCACCCGCCGCGTGCGCTCGACCCCCGCGGGCGCCCGGGGCTTCGAGACCGGCGTGGCCGATGGGCGCGAGGGCAGCCCGGCGGCCGCGGACGACGCGGGCGCCGGCACCTCGCTCCCGGCGCGCAGCTCGAGCCGTGCCCCGTCGCGCTCTACGGCGAGGACGAGGGGCCCGTCCCGGTGGGCGCGGATGGCCGCCTTCAGCTCGAGGAGGCCCTTCGGCGCCACCCCGTCGACCGCGAGGATGCGATCGCCGATCGCGAGCCCGAAGGTGGAGCCCAGCCCGCCGCCCGCGACGTGTTGCACGACGAGGCGGCGCTCCGCGTACACCCCGATCCCGAGCGCGGGCTCCTCGTAGCGGCCGAGCGCGAGATCCCGCCACGCCTCGGGCGCCGACGCGAGCAGCGCGGGATCCTTGAAGAGGCTCGTCCATCGCGCCGCTGAAGCTCCCGGTGGGCGCGAGCGCCATCGACGCGGCCTCCTTCGCCCGCACCGTCCAGCCCCGGTGGCGCTCGGCGAGCGCGATCGCGTCGTGGAGGCTCGTGAGGACGCCGAAGAAGGTGATCACGTCCTCGCGGATCCGCTGGGCCCGCCGGGCGCGCACCGGGTCGTCCCAGTCGGTCGACTCGAGGTCGATGCGCGAGCGGCCGAGCCGGCCGAGCACGTCGAAGTAGACGGGCGGGAGCGCCCCGTCGAAGCCCCACCGGACGTACACGTGTGTCGCGAGGAGCTGGTCCGTGAGCACGTCGGCGTCCTGGACGACGACCGCGGCGGCGCGCAGCACGTCCTCCGCGCGGGTCGCGGCGGGAGCCGGCGAGGCCGTGACCACCGCCGCCCAGGGCGTCGTGGGCAGGGACGTGTCGAGCCCCGCCGCGTAGGCCGCGGGCACGGCGAAGTTCAGGTTCTGGCCCTTCACGACCTGCCACGAGACGACGCCGAGCACGGTCCCCTGCTCGCCGAGGAGCGGGCTGCCGCTGTTGCCCGGGCTCGCGGGGCAGGTGAACTGGAGCTGCTTCACCCCCTCGACGGCGCGGACCTGGGCGACCACCCCGTCGCTGATCGAGAACTCGAGCCCCTTCGGCGCGCCGATGACGAACGCGCGCGCTCCCACTGCGGGATCGGCGCGCTCGAGCACGAGGGCGGGACGTCCCGCCACCTTCACGCGGACGAGCGCGAGGTCGCGCTTCTCGTCCCGGTCCACGAGGCCCGAGACCTCGAACTCCTCGCCGTCGGAGAAGACCGCCACCACCGACCGCGCCCCGCGCACGACGTGCCAGGCCGTGAGCGCGAGCCCCTCCTTGAGGGCCAGGAAGCCGGTGCCCGTGGCCGGCGTGCCGTCCGCCCGCGTGACCCGCAGCGTGACGACGCTGGGCAGCGCCCGCCGGTAGATCGCGGCGGCGTCGAGGGTCGGCGCGGCCCCGGAGGCCTGCGGCAGCGCCAGCAACACGAGCGCCACCGGGAGGAGCCGGGCGCGGATGCTCCGGGAGTGACCCATACGCGCAGTCCATCATGGTCCCGGGGGCCTGTCACCCGCGATCGAGACCTCGGGCGCGCGCCCTGTCACGGGGCCGGCGCGCCGGCCCCCGCGGGCGGGAGCGGCGCCGTCTCGTTCCAGAAGCCGAGCGACACCGTCACGTTCCGGTAGAGCCGGGCGACGTCGGCGTAG
Source organism: Anaeromyxobacteraceae bacterium (assembly GCA_047602405.1). Classification (GTDB taxonomy): domain Bacteria; phylum Myxococcota; class Myxococcia; order Myxococcales; family Anaeromyxobacteraceae; genus Anaeromyxobacter. The sequence continues at coordinate 596,484 of JASGHJ010000002.1, read as the reverse complement.
GCGCCGGCCTGGAGGTCCCAGGGCCAGCACGGGATCCGCACCTCGAAGCCGCCGGCGCCGTGCAGGCGCGGTCCGGCGCCGGAGCGCGACGGCTCGAGGTAGCTGCCCGCGCGCCCACGGATCCAGCGGCGCCAGGCCTCCCACTCCACGCCCACCCGCGGGACGATCGAGCCCTGCACGCCGGAGCGCACCGCGGGCCGGTCGGGGAAGAGCGCGCTCTCGATGGTCACGGCGTCCGGCGAGGGGCCGACGAGGTCGAGCTGGGCGGTGACCAGGACGGGCGGGTGGCGCGACGGCTCGTAGGCCGGCGCCGGGCCCCAGCCCTCCGGGTGCGCGACCTTCACCGGCGGCTCGTTGAGGTGGCGCGCGTTCGGGCCGAGCCAGAGCGCGCCGCCGAAGGAGAGGGTCCACGGGAACCTGAAGGAGGCGGGCGTCTGCACCGGCACGAGCGCCCGGTCACCCCGGACCTCGGCGATGGCGCCGGGATCCCAGGCCAGGCCGAACCGCCAGGGCTCGCCGCGCGGGCGCACGAGCGCGCCGAACCGGAGCCGGGGGCCCTCGTACCGCACCGACGGCACGGTCGCCGTGAGCGGCACGCCGGGGCCGAACCACTTCACCTCGCCCGCGCCGACCGTGGACGCGGCGCCGAGGATGAGCTCGTCGCGCAGGAACGCCCAGCCCGCCATGAAGGAGACGTCGGAGGTCGCCACCTGCACGGCGTCGCCGCCGCCGCGCCGGACCGCCGCCTGCCACACGGTCGCGACGACGCCGAACCCGAACCGGCCGACCTGCACCATGCCGCCGAGCTGGGCGTTCTGCTCCGCCTCGAGTGCCGTGTCCGCGCGACCGTCGTTGCCGAGGTCGGTGTGACCGAGGTCGCGGGCGATCGGGAGGTAGTAGGTGAGCGTGCCGCCGAGATCCCAGCCCCGGTCGAGATCGCGGCGCCGGTGCGCCACCGCGGCGGGGTTGAACATGGCCGCGCCGACGCCCTCCCCCAGCCCGACCACGGCGCCGCCGAGCCCGATGATGCGCCCCTCGGTCGCCGCGGGGCCGGTGAAGGCGTCGAGCGCCTGCGTGCCGTCGAAGGCCTGGGCGAGCGAGGGCGAGGGGGCCAGCGCGAGGGCGGCGGCCAGCGGACGCAGGTTCACCCGAGGAGGATACCACCGGCCGCGGCACCGGCTCCCGGCGGCGCCCCTTTGATCCCGGGTGTGGCGGCGTGCGAGCCTCGCCGCGATGTCCGCCCCCGTCTTCACGCCCGCCGACCTCGCCCTGCACCGAGACGTGCTCGTCGAGCTCAACGTCGAGTACATCGGCTGGGTCTGCGAAGGGATCGAGGAGCGGTTCGGGCTCGGGCCGGTGGAGGTGCTCGGCGCGCCGGTGGCGGCGTACGTGCCCGGGGCGCTCGCGAAGGTCTGCCTGCGGCCGCCGGACGGCGTCTTCTACCTCGTCTCGCTGGACGGCGCGCCCGCCGGGATGGGCGGCCTGCGGCGCCTGCACGGCGACGTGGGCGAGGTGAAGCGCGTGTACGTGCGCCCGGGCTTCCGGGGCCACCGGCTCGGCGAGCGCATCATGGCGCGCCTGCTCGAGGACGCGCGGGCGCTGGGGCTCTCCCGCGTCGTGCTCGACACGGCGCCGTTCATGACCTCCGCGCACGGGCTCTACGCGCGAATGGGGTTCGTCGACCGCGGGCCCTACCCCGGGGGAGAGGTGCCCGAGCGCCTGCACGCGAGCTGGCGGTTCATGGAGCGGACGCTGTGACGGCCTGCCCCTCGAACGCCGCCTTCACCTCGGGCCTCGCGAGCACGATGATCGTGAAGACCCCGAGGGCGGTGCCGAACGGGAAGAAGGCGCAGGAGAGCGCGGCGACGACGAGGCAGTAGGTCCAGTGCCGCCCGCGCGACAGGAAGCGCGCCGCGAGGCCGAGCATCACGGCGAACGCGAGCACCGCCACGAAGAAGGCGAGCCCGAACGCGACCATGAACCAGCCCACGAACTCTGGCGGCGGGTGCGGGCCGGTGGCGCCGGGGCCGCCCCTCAGGAACCAGGCGCCGAGCCCGACGTAGAGCAGCGGGAAGGCGGAGCCGAGCACGGTGAGCCCGGCGAGCACGCCGTGGAAGACGGCGAGGAGACGGAGGGGGTCGCGGACGGGATCCGCCATGGCCCGGGGAGCGTTTCACGCCGCCGGGTGGACCGCAACGACCCCGTCGCGTGACGCCCACCGCGCTCCCCCTCTACACTGTCGCGCCCGTGCCCGCGCCCCTCGCCCCGTTTCCGCGCCTCGCCGTCGCCGCCGCCGTGGTGCTCGCCGGCGTGTTCGCGCTCCTCATCGACGCGAGCCCGCGGTCGTTCTTCCTCCTCGCCTCGCCGCTCTGCCTCGCCTGGATGACCGCGTCGGCCCGGGCGGCGCCGGCCGGCCTCCTGGAGCGCCTGCGGCCCGGCGCCGCCGACGTGGCCCTCGGGCTCGCGGCCGGGGCGGTCCTGTACCTCGGGACCCGGCTCTTCCTGTGGGGCTTCTGCGGCGGGTTCTCCGACGCGCTCTGCGGGCCGCTCGAGGGCACGCTCCGCCGGTTCGAGGCCCGAACGTTCGCGGCCGCCCTCGCGATCGCCCTCCTCATCGCGCCCGCGGAGGAGCTGTTCTGGCGCGGGGTCGTGCAGGCCTGGCTCGCGCGGCGCCTCGGCCCGGCCCGGGGCCTCACCGCGGCGGTGGGGCTCGCGGTCGTGCTCGCGCTCGTCACCGGCGAGCCGTTCCTCGCGCTCGCGACCCTGCCCACCTACGCCGCCTGGGGCGCGCTCGCGGCCTGGCGCGGCAGCCTCGTGCCCGCGCTCGTGTCGCACGTGACGTGGAGCCTGCTCGTCGCGTCGATCGCGCCGCCGGGGTGAGCCTTCGGCGCGCAGAGCGCGCGGCTGGCTCCGCGCGGAGACCGCCGCCCGCCAGGTCTCGAGAACTCGTCTACCCCTGCGTGCCTTCGGCTTCCCTGCGCCGGCGGCGGAAGGCGCTCAGGAGCATCTGCTCGTCGTGCGTGGGCAAGCCGAGGTTCGACGAGTCACCCCACCGGAGTCCCGGAACCTCGGCGGCGACGCGCGCCCCCGCATGCAGCAGCGCGAGCTCGAGGGCCTGGATCGCATCGACCCCGTAGATCGTCGCCGACGCCCGGATCCGTCCGTCGGCCTCACCCTTCAGCGCCCAGGTGCACGACCAGCTCACCTCTCGGGCGTGGCGAGGGCCGAGGCTCGCAGCTCTCGGGCCTCCTCGATGCGCAGCCCGGTGCGGTGCCGCGTCTTCGTCGACTCCTTCGACTTCCCGGGGCGGGTCACCGAGAAGCTCGCAGAACGGCTGGCGCGCCCGGTCGAACGCGAGCCACGCGGCCGTGATCCCCGCCACGAGGAGCTCGACCATCCAGAGTCCGTAGGCGCCCCAGCCGGTGAAGTTCGTGGTCTTGCCGCCCCGCGAGATGCCGACGCCCTGCTTCGCGCGAAAGGCGATGAACCCAGGGAGCCCCGTCTGGCCGGTCTGGGCCGCGAGGAACGCGTCGATCTCGGCGTCCACGTCGGCGCCGGGCGAGTCGCCGCGGATGGCCGCCGCGCCGCGTCGCCGGAAGGCCTCGTAGTCCACCACGTGCACCGTCGCCTGGGCGGCGAGCGCCCCGCAGAGCGCGACGGTCCCCGCGAGCACCGGCGCGCGGATCCGGCCCTCCGTGATCCGCCAGGTGGCGAAGACCCCGACGGCGAAGCCGAGCAACGCGGGGAACAGGACGAGGAGGCTGAACCACTGCGAGACGACGCCGAGCAGCGCACCCGCCGCGAGGCCCACGGCGAGGCAGCCCACGACGAGGACGGGAACGGCGCCGGGCTCGGACAGTCCGGACGGTCGGGGCACGGCGACCGGCATGGAGACCTCCACCTCGGGTGAGGGGGCATCATGCCACGTACGAGGACCCGTTCCCGGGGACCTGCGTGGGCGCCCCGGGTGATAGCCTCGCGTCGTGCTCCTCCGCCTCGCCCTGCTCACGGCCGCCCTCACCCTCCCCGCCTGCCGCCTCGCCTCGAAGGACGCGGGCGGCGGCGAGCGGCCGGCCGCGGGCACGAAGCGCGGCGTCGCGTACGACCTCACGAGCCAGGCCGACGCCGACGCGCTCGGGCCGCAGGTGGGCTGGTACTACAACTGGTCGACGCACCCCGGCGCCGCGCCCGCCGGCGCGGAGTTCGTGCCCATGGTCTGGGGGAAGATCACCGCGGCCGACGTGCCGGGGATCGAGGCCGCCATCCCGCCCGGCGCGAAGTACCTCCTCGGCTTCAACGAGCCCAACTTCAAGACCGCGCAGGCGAACCTCTCCCCGACGGAAGCGGCCGACCTCTGGCCGCTCCTCGAGCAGATCGCGGACGACCGCGGCCTCCTGCTCGTGGCGCCCGCCGTGAACTACTGCGGCGGCGCCTGCTGGGAGACGGACCCCGTCGCCTGGCTCGACGCGTTCTTCGCCGCCTGCGCCGCGCGCGGTGGCTGCCGGGTGGACCACCTCGCGGTGCACGCCTACGTCTGCTACGGCGGCGCGCTCTCGTGGTACCTCGACCGGTTCGCGAAGTACGGGAAGCCGCTGTGGCTGACCGAGTTCTCCTGCGCCGACGAGGCCTCGCGGAAGGGCTCGACGAAGGGGCAGGCCGACTACATGGCCGAGGCGGTGCCGCTGCTCGAGGGGCGCGCCGACGTGTTCCGCTACGCGTGGTTCATCGGACGCTCGAACCCGGTCGATCCCGCCTGGCCCGTCGACCTCCTCGGCGCGGACGGCAAGCTCACCTGGCTCGGGCAGACCTACGTGGGGTTCCCGGGGGCGCCGTGATGCGCCCCTCGTCTTCGGGCCGCTCGCGGCCCTGCGGGGGGCGAACGGGGGGAGCCTCCGTTCAACGTTTGGCCGCCCCCAGCAGCCCCACGAGCGACTCCTCGAGCGCCATGACGGCGCCGCGCAGGCCGGAGGGCGGCGGGTCGTCGGCGAGGGCCCGGCGCGCCGCGTCGTCGAAGGACAGGCGTGGCGGAAGGCCGGCGAGGCTCCAGTAGCGGTCGTCGCGCGGCAACAGGTCCGACTCGAGGCCGAGCACGAGCTCGCGGACCACGGTCCAGTCGGCGTCGGACACGAGCTTCAGCCACAGCGAGGAGACCTCGGGCGCCGGGAGCGGCGCGCGGACGGCGCGGAAGGCCCGGCCGCGCTGCGCGGTCACGCGGCCGAGGATCTCGGCGACCGAGAGCGTCTCCGGGCCCGGGACGTCGAAGACCTCGCTCCCGGCCGCCGGCACCTCGAGCGCCGCGCCGAGCGCGGCGACGACGTCGTCGACGGCGATCGGGCAGGAGCGCGTCCGCGACCACGCGGGCAGCACCATCGCGGGCAGGCGCAGCGCGAGGTCGCGCACGATGCGCCAGGACGCGCTCCGCGCGCCGACGATCATCGCGGCCCGGAGCTCGAGCGTGGGCACCGGGCCGGCCCGCAGCGCCTCGCCGACCTCCAGGCGGCTCGCGAGGTGGCGCGACGGCGCCCCCTCGGGCTCGACGCCGCCGAGGTAGACGACGCGCCGGACGCCGGCCCTGCCCGCCTCGCGCGCGAAGGCGAGCGCGGTCTGCCGCTCCTCGCGGGCGTAGTCCGGCCGGCCGCTCGCCATGCCGTGCACGAGGAAGAACGCGGCCTCCACGCCGCCGAGCGCCCGGGCGAGCCCCTCAGGGCGCGCGAGATCGGCCTCCACCCACTCCAGGCGCGGGTCGAGCCCGGGCCGGAGCGCGCGCGTCGTCGCGCGCACGCGGCGGCCTCTCGCCAGGAGCGCGGGCACGAGGGCCGAGCCCACGAACCCCGTCGCACCGGTCACGAGCACCGCGCCGTCGGCCATGTCGTGCAACATGGCGCCGGGCCGCACCCTGCGCACGCCCCGGAGGGGCGCGAGAGGATCGATCACGTCGGCGGCGGGGCGAAGCCCGCACCGAGACGACGCTGCCGGCCGACGCGGACGAGGTCCCGCTCAGTCGACCTGGATCATCCCGACCCACATCGGCGTGAACACGGGCCCCTGGCTGCCGGTCCTCGGCGCGAGATGGCCGATGGCCACGACGACGCTCTGGCCGGACCTGAAGGTTTCGAAGCGGGGCGAGCCGGGGTTCGTCTTCAGGGACTCGCCGGAGACGCGCAGGCGCGAGGTGCCCGGCCGCCAGTCGAGCGAGAAGTCGCCGGCGCCGCCGGAGAACACGACCTGCACCGAGTTCGGGCCCTTCACACCGGCCTGCGCGAGCTCCCGCGGGACCGCGACGGGCAGCGATGAGACGTCGAGGTCGAACGCGGCACCGGCGGAGAGGCGGTAGAACGGCTTTGACCCCTCGCCCTCCTTGCGCGAGAGCTGATCGTGCGCGGCGTCGGCCTTCACGACGCGGGCGGGCTCGTCGGCCCGGGCGCTCGAGAAGGAGAGGAGGGCGGCGGCGAGGAGGAGCGGACTCGGGGAGCGCATGGACCGCGGATGTTACGGGCTCACGCGCTGTGAAGACCATCCCACGAACCTCGTCGGGCAGGCGGAGTTCCGGGGCTCCACCGACCCACTCCTTCGCGGCGGCGCGCGCCCGCCTACAGCAGCCGCCCCTGTGCTCCGCCCTCGCCGAAGCGCGCGAGGTACCGCTTCACGCCGACCTTCCGCGCGGTGTTCTGCGAGGACATGTAGCGGATGGTCCCGAACACCGGGCGCTCCGGGCCCCACGGCCGATCGTAGCGCCCCAGGCACCAGAAGATCCCGGAGTATGAGTTCGGATCCCGGCCGTCGAGCGCCCAGCGGTCGTTGAGCCGGACCATCGCCCGGAGCGCCTCCTCCGGCGAGCGCGACCACTCGAGGATCTTCTTCCCCCAGAGCATGCGCAGGTAGTTGTGCATCCGTCCCTCGCGCACGAGCTGGCGCTGGGCCGCGTTCCAGAGGGGATCGGCGGTGCGCGCCCCCTCGAGCGCCGCGAGGTCGTACACGTGCTCCCGCTCGTCGCGGGCGTGCTTCGCGAGCGTCGCCTGCGCCCACTCCGGGAGCGAGCCGTACGCCTGGTGGTCGGGACGGTGCGCCGAGGTGACGTGCCCGAGCTCGCGCCAGGTCACGAGCTGATCGAGGAAGCCCTCGACGTGCGCCGGGAGGCCCCACCAGCCGGCGCGCGCGCCGTCGGCCCTGCCGTGCTCGGGCGGGATCCACTTCTCGCGCCGGAGCAGCGTCGAGACCACCTCGAAGCTCCCGAGGTGCCCGAAGTGCAGGTACGGCGAGAGGCCGCTCGTCACGCCCTCCGCGTCCGGCTCGTTCCGGTCGGTCTCGTAGCGCGGCAGGCCGCCCTCGAGCCAGCCGCGCAGCCGCGCCTCCGCCGCGGCCGCGCCGCCGCGCTCCTCCACGGCGGCGACCGCGTGGTCGATCGCGAGGCCCGACACGAGCGGCCCGGGCCGGTCGAGCGCCTCGAGCGTCGCCGCGGGCCAGCGCCGGAGCACCTCGCGCGGGAGCGCGACGGGCGCGGGGAGCCTCCGGAGCGGGTTCTCGACGGGCAGCTTCTCCAGCCACTCGACGAGGTGCTTCTGGAGGAAGCGCCGGTAGGCGTACGCGGTCGGGAAGTCCTTCCCGGCGAGCCGGAACGGGACGATGCAGGAGGCGTCGACCGCCTCGAGACGCACGCCGAGCTCGCCGAGCCGCCTCCCGGCGGCTTCCAGCATGCGGGGCAGGAAGAAGGTCGGGAAGTCGTCGCCCACCACGACGCACGCCTTCGCGGAGAGCGCCTCGAGGAGCCCCTTCCCCTCCCCCGCCGCGCGCTCGACGTAGGGGTGGTAGGTCGCCTTCCCCTCGAGCCGCCGCGCGTTGTCGGCCATGCCCTGCAGCACGAAGGCGTGGAGCCGGTCGGAGGCGTGCGGGTAGCCGATGCGGAGCGCCTCGAGCACGACGAGCGGCCGGTCGAGCCCGCGCGCGAGCTCCGCGGCGCGCTCGAGCGCGGGGTTGAAGCGCGCGCGGCGCGCGGAGGTCATCCAGTGGAGGACGTAGGCGCCGTCGCGCCGGACCGGCGCCGCGTTGAGCGCGCGGATGCGCTGGGCGGGGACCGTCACGCGGGGCTCAGACGTGGTTCCGGATCATGAGCTCCTTCGGATCCGGGTCGAGGTAGGTCTGGTCGGCGAGGTAGGCCACGCCGTGCTTGCGCACGTGGTGGCGGAGCAGCGTCTGCGGCACGACGAGCGGCACGAGGCCGCGACCGTAGTCGGCGACCAGGCCCTCGAGCTCCTTGCGCTCCGCGGGCGGGAGCACGTCCTTGAAGTAGCCCGCCATGTGCTGGAGCACGTTCACGTGCTTGCCGCGCGACGCGCGCACGGCGAGCCCGGTGAGGAAGCCCGCGCCGTAGGCGTCGAGCACGGGGTCGAGCTTCTGGCCCTTCGCGAGGCCCGCGACGAGGCGGCCGAGCTTCCGGTACGCGTCGGGGCTGTGGGCGAGGAGCGCGAGCTTGTGCCGCGTGTGGAAGGCGACGAGCCCGCCGCGGTCCATGCCGGCCTCGCGGGCCTCCTTGAACCGGTGGTACGCGAAGATGCGCTCGACGAAGCTCTCGCGGAGCCACGGGTCGTGGAGCCGGCCCTCCTCCTCGATCGGCAGGAGCGGCAGCTTCTCCTGGAGCACCGCCACGAAGGCGCCGACGCCCTCGCGGCGCGGAGGACCGGAGCCCGCTCCGGGAGCGGGAGCCTTCTTGCCGGACCAGACCCGCACCCGCGCGAGGCCACAGGACGGCGAGTCCTTCTTCGTCACGTAGCCGACGAGGTCGAGCGCGGCGAGCTTCTCGAGGCGCTCCTCGGCCCAGGCGCGCATCGCCTCGGTGTGGTCCTTGCCGCTCCGGTCGGCGACGAGCCGCGGGGCCGCGGGGTCGCCGACGAGCCTGATCGGTTCGCGGGGGACGCCCATGCCCACCTCGACCTCGGGGCACACCGGCACCCACTCCACGAAGTCGCCGAGCGTCTCGACGAGGAAGTCGTCCTTCTTGTGGCCGCTGTCGTACCGGACGTTGTTGCCGAGCAGGCAGGACGAGATGCCGAGGCGGGGCTTCTTCCGCATGCCGCGGAGCTTAGGCGGGCGCCTTCCGCCTCGCCACCAGGATCCCGGCCACGAAGGCGCCGAGGGTGAGGAGGCCCGCGCGTGGTCTCGGGGCCGCCGCACGGTCCCTCCCGGTCACGGGGGTGGTGCCCGTGTCCGCCATCGACTTCGCGCCCTCGCGCTTGCCCTCCTCGGAGCGGTGCTCGATGAACGCGTTCACCTCCGCGCCGACGAGGAGCACGAGGGTCGAGAGCCACATCCAGAGGAGCAGCACGATGATCCCGGCGAGCGAGCCGTACGTCTTGTCGTACGAGCCGAAGTGGACCACGTACTTCGAGAAGCCCCAGCTCGCGGCCACCCAGACCACGACGCCGATCACCGAGCCGGGCGTGATGAACTTGAAGTCCTGCTCCACGTCCGGGAGCAGGTAGTAGGTGACCGCCCACAGGAGCATCATGAGGACGCCCGCCACCGGGAGGCGCAGCCAGCCGATCGCCGCGCCCAGCGTGCCCCCGACCGCGTCGGCGATCGGCGCCGCGGCGATGGCGACGAGCGCCGCCGCGAGCGCGACCGCGCCGGCGCCCACCGTCATGCCGAGCGCGATGAGCCGGACCTTCCACCAGGGCCGGCCCTCCTTCACGTCGTAGGCGACGTTGAGCGCCCGCATCAGCGCCATGACGCCGCCGGAGGCCGCCCAGATGGCGCCGAGCGCGCCGAAGCCGAGGAGCGTCACGTTCTGCTGGGCGCCGAGGTCGCGGATCCGGTCCCCGACGATCTGGGTCACCGCCGGCGGCGCCACCTGGGCGAGCTGCTGGACGAGCTGCTCGGCATCCTGCGGCGTGATGACGACCGAGACGAGCGCCACGAGGAAGAGCAGGAACGGGAAGAGCGCGAGCACGCCGTAGTAGGTGACCGTCGCCGCGATGTCGGTGACGTTGTCGCGGGTGATCTCCCCCTTCACCCCGGAGAGGAACTCCCTCCACGACATCCCCGCGCCCGGCAGCCGCACCCCGTCAGGTTGCGCACGGGGGAAAGCGCCGGCACGCCCCCTCGACGCCCGCGTAGAGCGCGTAGGCGGTGAGCCCCGCGGCCGCCACGAGGAGGACCCGGGGCTCGAGGACCGTGCGGGCGACGAGCTCCAGCGCGCCCGCCGTGCCCGCGGCGGCCGCCGGCCGGTGGTACCAGGCCGCCTGCGTGAAGCGCGCGCCCACGAGCGTGAAGAGCGCGCCCTGCGTGCCGAAGCCGGCCGCGGCGAGGGCCCGCGCCAGGCCGCGGAACGCGACGGGGCGGCCGGAGAGCTCGAGCGCCTCGAGGCACGTGCCGGAGAGGCCCATCAGCATCTGCCGGACGCCGACCACGGCCGCCGCCACGCCGACGGCCGCCACCCCGAGGTCTCCCTCCGGGTGGGCGAGCCCGCGGGCCACGAAGGCGCGGGCGAGCGCGTCGCCGCTCGGGCCCTCCCCGCCGCCGGAGGCGAAGTGGAACCCCGCGAGCGCCAGCGCCACGTAGCCGAGCCCGCCGAGCGCCTGGCCCGCGCGCGACACGACGCCGAGCGCCGTGCCCGGCGTGCGGAACGGGTTCACGACGGCCTCGAGCACGAACCAGAGGCCGAGCGCGCCGATCGCCGCGGCGACGATGCCGGCCGCGAGGTCGCCGTGCTCGCTGCGCGCGAGCGAGAAGAGCGCGCCCTTCGGGTCGGTGGCGGCCTGTGGGCTCCGGTGGGCCGCGCGCACGGCCGCCTCCGCCACGAGGCCGTAGAGGACGGTCTTCGCGAGGAAGCCCACCCGCGCGGCGAGCTGGACTGGCCGTGCCTCCGCCAGCCGGGCGAGGCCGCCGCCGTCCGAGGGCGCTACTTCCGGCGCCGCGAGGTCTCGACGAAGTACCAGACGAGGAAGACGATGCCCATCGGCACGAGGAGGCGCGGGCTGCGCGCGACGAGCGCGATGACGACGGCGGCGAGGAGCGCGAGCCCCCAGGAGATCCGGATCACGGGAGCACTCTATCAGCCCGGCAGCCGCTCGAAGAGGAAGGCGTCCGTCCGGTAGGCGAGCGGCAGGACGTCGCGCCCGCGCGTGTCGGGGTGCGCCGCGACGAGCGCCCGCACCTCGTCGAGCACCGCCGCCCGCGCGGCCGGCGCGGCGGCGGCCACGAAGCTCACCGAGGTCACGCGATCGACGAGCTGGTCGAGCGACAGGTGGTGCACGTGCCGGAACACGGCCTCCTCGACGAGCCGGAACCCGCCGGGCGCCGTGAGCAGGGCCCGGCGCCAGAGGCCGTGGCGGTACCGCGGCACGCCGGCCTCGCCGCGGTTCACGATCGCGCCGAGCGCGGCGATCCAGGGCACCTCGACGTCGCGCAGGTTCCACAGGAGCGCCGCGCGCCCGCCGGGCCGGAGCGCGCGCCGGAGCTCCGGCACCGCGCGGTCCCCGTCGAACCAGTGGAACGCCGTGCCGGCGGTGGCCCCGTCCAGCGAGGCGTCGCGCAGCGGGAGGGCCTCGGCGAGCGCGCGCAGGCCGCGGAGCCGGGGCGCGCGGGCCTTCGCGAGCATGCCCGCGCTCGGCTCGAGGGCCAGGACCTCCGCGCCGGTCGCGGCGAGCGCCGCCGAGAGCTTCCCGGTGCCGGCGCCGAGGTCGAGGATGCGACGGCCGGGCCCGAGCGAGAGTCCGCGCGACACCCAGGCGAGGGCCGCCGGGGGGTACTCCGGGCGGCCCCGGACGTACGCGTCGGCCGCGGTGTCGAACCCGCGCGCGGCGTCGTGGACGGGCATGGGGCGAGGCTACTAGGATGACCGCTCCATGTCCCCACCCGCCGACGCGCCCCCGGACGATCGGGCCGGGACGACGGTCGCCGAGCGCTACCGGCTCGTCCAGCGGCTCGGCCAGGGCGGCGCGGGGACGGTGTACCGGGCCGAGGAGCTCGGGACGGGCCGGGCGGTCGCGGTGAAGCTCTTCGATCAGGAGTCGGTCGATCCGGACGCGCTCGAGCGCATCGAGCGCGAGGTCTTCGCCGCCCGCCAGATCAAGGACCTCTCCTGCATCGAGATCTTCGCGTCCGGACACACGCCGGACGGGCTCGGCTGGATCGCCATGGAGCTCGTGGCCGGCCGCGACCTCTCCCGCGCGCTCGACGAGGACGGGCCCTTCACGCCGGCGCGGGCCGCGAACATCGCGGACCAGCTCCTGCGCGTGCTCGTCGAGGCGCACGGCGCCGGCATCGTCCACCGCGACCTCAAGCCCGCGAACGTGATGGTGGTGCCGGTCGAGGGCGCGCCCGAGCGGATCGAGGTGCTCGACTTCGGCATCTCGGTGCTGGCGACCGACGACACGAGGGAGAAGACCGGCGTCGTCTTCGGGACCCCCGCGTACATGAGCCCGGAGCAGCTCCGCGGAGAGGCGGTCGACGGGCGGGCCGACCTGTACGCGGTCGGGGTGATGCTCTTCGAGATGCTCGCCGGCGTGCCGCCCTTCGACGGGCCGACGCCGATCGCGGTGGTGACCCGGCAGCTCGAGGCGCCGGCGCCCCCGCTCGAGCAGCACCGGCCCGGCGTGCCGCGCGCCCTCGCCGAGCTCGTCGCGAGCGCCCTCGAGCGCGAGCGCGACCGCCGGCCCGCGAGCGCCGCCGCCATGCGCGCCGCGCTCGCGAACGCGCTCTCGGACGCGGGCCCGGAGCTCCTGGGCGCGGTCGCGCCGCCACGCCAGAGCGTGCGGCGGGACACGCTCGTGTCGGCCGTGCCGCCGACCTTCGCGGGGAAGCGGCGCGGGACCGGGCGGCTCTAGGCCGGCGACGCCGGCTCCCCCGCCTCCGCCGCGGGACCCGCCGCCTCCACCTCCGCCGGCTGCACCACCCTCGGATCCGCGAGCCGCGGCGCGGGCAGCACGTCGCGCACGCGCCAGCCGTGGTGGCGCAGCCGCCCGCGCACCGGCGCCTCGCCGGGCGCGGCGCCGCGGAGCGTGACGAGCCCCGGGACGAGCGCGCGCTCGACCGTCACCTCGGTGCCCTCCCCGCCCGGCAGCACCGGCTCGAGCGCGAAGACCCGCGCGACGGCGCGGCGGCAGCCGGCGTGCACCTCGCGCGCCGCCTGGCCGATCGCCCAATCGCTCGCCCCGCCGAGGTCCTCCTCGACGAAGTCCAGCAGCCGGCCCTCCCGCTGGAGCAGCGCGAGCAGCTCGACGGCGCGCGGGCCCTCCGCCTGCTTGTCCGCGAAGGGCATCGGCCCGATGGGCGTGAGGCTCGGCTCGCGGGGCGGGGACGGCGGCGCGATGGGGGGCGCGGGCGTCGGCGCGGTCTCCGGCTCCGGCGGCATGAGGATCGTGGCCGACGCCGGCGGAGGCGGTGGCGTGGGGGGCTGCGACCAGCGGGGCTCGGGTGGCGGCGGCGGGCGCCCGTCCGGCGCCGCGCCATCCCCGCGGTCGTGCAGCCTGCGGACCGCTGCGGCGACGTCGTCCCGCGTGAGGACGGCCCACAGGGCCCAGCAGGCGAGCAGAAAGCGTTCCCAGGGGGTTTCGTTGGCGGTCGTCACGACTCAACGTGCGGCCTCCCGGCCGCGCGCGGGAGGGTCCGGAGGTAGGCGGGCGGGGGACGGGTGGCCCGGCTCCCCCCGCGGCCCCCCTACCCCAATCCCCCCCTGCCCCAGAGGTCCGCCGATTGGACGGTGGTCCGCGGAACGGCCGGCGTGCGGGTGGCGGGGGCCTGGGAATCCAGGGAGTTGGGAGCGGCACGGTGCGTGGAATGCGCGGGAGGCCATGACCGCACCCCGCCAGAATCCTTCCGGGCAAGACCTACCTGTTCACCCGCCGTTGCCTGCACCGGCTCTTCCTGATGGTGCCCTCCGTGCGGCTCAACAACGCCTTCGGCTACCTCCTCGCCGTCGCCGCCCGGCGACACAAGAATCGAGCTTCACGCCTGGTGCGTCGTCTCCAACCACTACCACCTGATCCTCTCCGACCCCTTCGCCCAGCTCCCGCGCTTCGCCCAGGAGCTGAACATGAACCTCGCGCTCTTCCTCAACACCCTCCACGAACGCTTCGAGTCGGCCTGGGCCCCCGGGAGCTACAGCGCGGTCTCGCTCGAGGACGAGGGCTCCGTCATCGCGAAGGCGGCCTACACGCTCGCGAACCCGGTCGCTGCGGGGCTCGTCGAGCACGGCAGCCACTGGCCCGGGCTCTGGTCCTCGTTCGAGGAGCTCGGCACGGGGCGCGAGTACGAGCGGCCGGAGATGTTCTTCTCGAAGGACGGGAACATGCCCGACAGCGCCGTGCTCGCGCTCGTGCCGCCGAAGGGCTTCTCGGCAGAGCGGTACCGCGAGTCGGTGAAGGGCGCGCTCGCGGCGCTCGAGAAGCAGGCGGCGCGCACCGAGGACGGCGAGCGGCGCAAGTTCGCGGGGCTGCGGCGGGTGCTCCGGCAGCAGTGGTGGCAGCATCCGGCCGGGAAGGAACCGCCGAGCAAGCTCAACCCGAAGATCGCGGCGTCCGACCGGTGGAAGCGGATCGAGGCGCAGCAGCAGCTGAAGGCGTTCCAGGACGCGTACCGCAAGGCCTTCGAGCTGTTCCGCAAGGGCATGTGGAACGTCGTGTTCCCGCCCGGCACCTGGGCCATGGGCGCCGTGCTCGGCGCCGCCTGCGCCCCGCCTGTCTAGCGCGGGCCGCCCGACCTCCGAAACTCACCGACTGCTCCGGCGGCGCCGGAGTGGTCTGTTCGCGTTCCATCCCATGTGAACGATCTCGGGTCGAAGCGTGCCCGACGCGCCCCCGCCCTGGTCCGCACGCCACGACACGCAGGGTGAATTCACCCCAAAAGAGCGATCGTCGGCCTGCGGGCGCCCCCTGCTCCGAGGAAGCCTCTGGGGCTGGGGGGATCGGGGTTGGGGGGGGATCGGGGGTTGAAGAGGGAGCTCAGTCCTCCCCCCGCCCCTTCTGCAGCTTCCGCAGGGCCCGGGTCGTCTCCTTCTCCCAGCGCTTGCGCTCCGCGCGGTTCGGCTCCGCTCGCCGCGCGGCCTGCGCGGCGGCCTCGGCGCCGAGCTTCAGGTAGCCGGCCACCCGCTCCTCCTCGAGCGCCCCGCGCTCGAGCGCCTCGCGCACCGCGCAGCCCGGCTCGCCGGCGTGCGCGCAGTCGCTGAACCGGCAGCGCGCGGCGACCTCGGCCACCTCCTCGAACGTGCGCTCGAGCCCGCCTCCGTCCCAGAGCTTGAGCTCCCGGATCCCGGGGCCATCGACGACGGCGCCGCCGCCGGTGAGCGGGAACAGCCGCCGGGTCGTGGTGGTGTGCCGGCCGCGGCCGTCGCGCTCGCGCACGCCGCCCACCACCTGCACGTCCTCGCCGAGGAGCGCGTTCACGAGCGTCGACTTGCCGGCGCCGGAGGGGCCCAGGAACGCGGCGGTGCGGCCCGCCGCGAGGTGCGCGCGCAGGCCGTCGACGCCGATCCCGCGCTTGCCCGAGACCGCGCGGACCTCCACGCCGGGCGCCGCCGCGCGGGCGGCCTCGAGGAACGGCTCGAGCTCGTCGGCGAGGTCGCTCTTCCCGAGCAGCACGACCGGCGTCGCGCCGCCCGCCACCACCGCCGCGACCGAGCGCTCGATGCGGCGGACCATGTCGCCGGAGAGGGCGTCGAGCGCGTCGACCACGAACACCACGTCGACGTTGGCGGCGAGCACCTGCTCGCCCACCTGCCGGCCGGCGACGTTCCGCGAGATGCGGCTCCGGCGGGCGAGGACCCGCGCCACGCCGGGCGACGGCACGGGGGGCGCGAGGACGAAGTCGCCGACCACCGGCGCCGCCGCGGTCCCGCGGATCTTCCCCGGCACGATGGTGTTGCGGTCCTGATCGGCGTACCGGACGACGAGCCAGGGGCCGAGGTCGGCGAGGACGCGGCCGGGCACGAGCCCCCGCCGCTCCTCGTCGGTGAGCTGCCCGTCGAAGAACGGGCCCCACCCCAGCTGTTCCAGCGCCGACACGCGTCCGTTGGTAGCCTTCCCGCACGCCGGGATCAAGCGGGGCGGAACCTCGGCTAAGATGCCCGCGTGAAGCGCCAGCTGAGAGCCCTCCTCGAGCAGCTCCCGCCGTCCGGCCCCGCCCGCGCGGGCGTCATCGTCGCCCTCGCGCTCGGGAGCGTGGTGGCCATCGCGGTGCCCATCTTCTTCGCGCTGATGCTGGTCGCGATGCTGAAGGGCTGACCCCCACGGCGTCCGCCCCGCCGCACCCGCCTCACAGCGTCCGCTTCAGGAGCACCGCCGCGAGCCCGTTCGTGACGGCCCCGAACGCGAGGAGCACGGCGAGGTCGCCGGCCACGGCGCCCAGGCCGACCCCCTGGAGCAGGACCGCGCGCAACGCGTCGACCGCGTAGGTGAACGGGTCGAGCGCGGCGATGGCCCGCAGCCAGCCCGGGAACGCCTGGGTCGGGTAGACCGCGCCGCTCGGGAAGTAGAGGAGCGTCGTGAGGACCATGCTCGCGACCCGCGGGATCATCGGGTTCTCCACCCGGGCCATGAGCATGAACATCATCCCGACGAACGCGAACGCGGTGACGCCGATGATCACCACGAGCTTCGCGAGCCGGACCGGCTCGAGCGGCTGCGCGACGCCCGCGATGACGAGCGCCGCCGCGAGCAGCACGACCCCCGAGATGACGGCCTTGACCGCCCCGGAGAGCGTGAAGCCGGCCACCATCTCGAGCTTCGTGAGCGGGGTCACGAGGTAGCCCTCGTGGAGCCCCAGCGTCTTGTCGTCGATGAAGCTCATCGCCCCGCCCATCGACACCATGGTGAAGATCGCGAGGCAGATGGTGCCGGGCATCAGGTACTGGATGTACGGCACGAACGGGAACAGCTCGACGACCTCGAGGCGGACCGCGCCCGGCTCCACGCGGGGCTCGAGCCGAGGGCCGGAGGCGCCGTCCAGCATGGCGCCGACCGCGCCGCCGAGGGCGGCGGCCGCGAACCGGTCCGCGTTGTTCTCGACGAGCGCGACCCGCGGCGCCTCTCGCGCGTGCACGCGCCGCGAGAAGCCCGGCGGGATGGTCAGGACGCCGGAGAGCCTGCCGTCCCTCAGGTCGGCGAGGGCGGCGCCCTCCTCGGCGTAGGCGACGGTCTCGAAGGTGCGCGCGTTCGCGGCGACCGCGCCGGCGAGCTCCTTCACCTTCAGCGCCGGCAGGCCGTGATCCTGGTCCACGAGGCCGACCTTCAGGCCGTGGAGGGTGCCGCCGAAGGCGTGGCCGAGCACGACGAGCTGGAGCAGCGGGGAGAGGACCGTGACGAACACGAGCATCTTCGAGCGCCGGAACCGGCGCAGCTCGCGCTCCACGATGGCGAGGATGCGATGCATTGGGGAGACTCCGCGGGCTCAGGCCCGCTTGCCGGTCATGACCGGGCTCTCGGACGGCGGGGGCGCCTGCAGGGCGTCCCGGAGCTGCCGGCCGGTGAACTGGACGAAGACGTCGTCGAGCGTGGTGCTCTGGATGGCGAGGGACAGGACGGGGACGCCGTCGGCGGCGGCCGCCTCGAGGAGCGCGCGGGTGGTCACCGGCCCGTCGGCCGAGGCCAGCCGGTACGCGGGACCCGTGCCGGAGACCTCCCGCACCGCCGGCAACGCCCGCAGGCGCTCGGGCCAGGCGGCCGGCGCGCCGCCGAAGCTCGCGTCGAGGACGCTCCGCCCGGGCAGCGCGGCCTTGAGCGCGAGCGGGGCGTCGAGCGCGACCAGCCGGCCGTGGTCGACAATCCCCACCCGGTCGCAGAGCTGGTCGGCCTCCTCGAGGTAGTGGGTGGTGAGGAGCACGGTGAGGCCGCGCGCCTCCTTCACCCTGCGCAGCATCTCCCAGACCGCGGCCCGGGAGACCGGGTCGAGCCCGGTCGTGGGCTCGTCGAGGAACAGGATGCGCGGCTCGTGGACGAGCCCCCGGGCGATGTCCACCCGCCGCCGCATGCCGCCGGAGAGGAGCTTCACCTGCTGGTCGGCCCACTCCGTGAGGCTGACCGCCTCGAGGAGCTCCGCGACGAGCCGCGTGCGGCGGGCGCGCGGCACGCCGTGCAGCTTCGCGAACACGACGAGGTTCTCCTCGACCGAGAGCTCGCGATCGCTCGTGAGGTTCTGGGGGATGACCCCAATCGCGCGGCGCACGCCGTCGGGATCCCGGGCGACGTCGTGGCCCGCCACGATCGCCGTGCCGCCGCTCGGCGGCAGGAGGGTCGTGAGCACGCGGATGAGCGTGGACTTGCCGGCGCCGTTCGGGCCGAGGAGGCCGAAGATCTCGCCCTCCTCGACCGAGAAGCCGATGCCGTCCACGGCGGTGAAGTCCCCGAAGCGCTTCGTGAGGTCCCTGACGTCGATGGCGGCCATCACCCCTCCGCCGGGAGCAGCACGGTCGCGGAGGCGCCGGGGGCGAGCCGCCGGTCGCGGTCGTCGATCCGCAGGCGGACCTCGAACGTGCGCAGGTCGCGCCGCGGACCGGGGAGGTCGCGCGCGGTGGCGAACGCCGCGTCGACGCCCCGGTAGGTGACCGTGCCCTCGCGCACGTCGCCAGAGGCGAGGCGGACCGGGAGCCGGTCCCCGAGCCGCAGGCGCCCGACCTGGCCCTCCTCCACGTCGACCCGGACCCACAGGTCGTCGGGGTCGACGAGGGTGACCACCGCCTGCCCCGCGCCGACGATCTCGCCGGCCCGGGCGGCCCGGACGCTCACGACGCCGTCGAGCGGCGAGGTGAGCCGCGCCTCGCCGAGGCGCACGTCGGCCCGGGCGCGCTGCGCGTCGGCCGCGAGCGCCTGCTGGCGCGCCCCCGCGAGCGCCGCGCGCCGGGCGACGGCCCGCGCCGCGCTCGCCCGGGCGAGCTCGAGCGCCGCGCGCCGCCCCTCGACCTCGCGGCCGAGCGCACCGGCCCGGGCGCCGGCCGCCTCGAGCACCCGCCGCGCGTGCTCCTCGCCCTCGGCGGTCCCGGAGCCCTCCCGCAGGAGCCGCGCCTGGCGCTCCCAGCTGTCGCGGGCGTCGTCGAGCTGCGCGGCGGCGGCGGCGCGCTCGGCCTCCGCGACCGCCACCGCGGCCCCGGCCTGCCGGACCCGCGCGGCGTCCTCACGCGCCTCGGCCGCGGCGGTCGCGCCGCGCTCGTCCACCGCCGCCGCGAGGACCTCGGCGCTCCGCGCCCAGTAGCTCCGCTCCGCCTCGAGCTCCGCCGGCGCGAGCTCCGCGAGGAGCTGCCCGCGGGTCACCGCGTCGCCCTCCCGCACGTGGAGCGCCACGAGGCGCCCCGCGACGAGCGGGCTCACCACCACCTCCTCCGTCGTCACGACGCCGGTCAGGGCCAGGTCCCGTGGCCCGCGGTGCGCCGCGGCGGCGACGCCGCCCGCGAGCACCACCGCTGCGCCCGCGAGAAGCGCGATCTGCTTGCGATTCATGGTTCACCTCGGGGGCAGGCGCGAGACACCACGCCAGCCCCGGCAACGCCTGGGAGAGCAGGAGCGACCACCAGCCGAGGGCGACCCCGGAGGTGACCGCGGGGCTCATCCCTCGTCCTCGGCGAGCAGCCGGTAGAGCGCGCGCCGCGCCTCCGACAGGATCTTCTTCGCCTCGGCGCGCTGCGCGTCGGTGCCCGAGCGCGCGACCTGCGCGACGGCCGAGCCGACCTGCCCGATCTGCTGCCAGAGCTCGATCATCTCCTCGCGGCCCCCCTCGCGGCCGACCGCCGCCCAGGGTGACTCGAGCTCCTTCGCGTGCTCCTTCACGTGGGCCTGGCCCTTCGCGGTGAGCTGGAACTCCCGCCCCCCGCCGCTCGCCTCCGCCTTCACGAGCCCCTCGTCCTCGAGCTGCTGCAGGGCCGGGTAGACCGAGCCCGGGCTGGGCCGCCACAGGCCCTGGCTGCGCTGCTCGACCTCCTGCATGATCTGGTAGCCGTTGCGCGGCGCCTCGGCGAGGAGCGCCAGGATCGCCGCGCGGATGTCACCGCGACGCGCCCGCGGACCGCCGCGGTGCATGCCCTCCCACGGGAACCGGCGGAAGGGGCCGAAGTGGCGGAAGGGGTTGCCACCGAACGGGTTGCCCCCGTCGCCGTCGCCTCCGCCGCCCTCGTCGCCGCCGTGGCCGCGCCCGCCGCCGCGGTGCCCGCGGCCTGCCATCGCCCAGAACGTCCTCGGGTCGAACTCCGCCTCGCCCGCGTGCTCGCCGCCCTCGCGGCGCCGATCGTGTCTTTTGAACATCGTGTCCTCTTCAGCCTTTCGTGTCCCGCGCCCGCGACCATCGCGAGCGTTCGAGACACACTCACGATATATCGTTAACAGTCGCTGTCAAGCGGCCGGGGCGAACGCCCGAGCCTTCCAGGGGTTACGTCGGCGCGGCTTCGCCTCGACGCCTCGACGCGACGGGCCTCAGCCCTGCCGCGAGGACCGAGGCGCTGCGCCGGCCTCACCCGCCCGCGCGAGCAGCCAGTCCGAGGCCGGGCGCCACAGCGCCTCCTCGAACTGCGGGCGGAAGAAGCCGAAGTGGCCGACGCGGCGGACGCCGATCGAGGCCGGCGTCACGTCGACGACCTCGACCCGCGCGGCGCGGTACGCCGCCGCGAGCGCGTGGACCGACGCCGGCGGCGCGTAGCGGTCGTCGGCCACCGCGATCGAGCGGAGCGCCCCGCTCCAGCGCGCGAAGCCGAGCCCGCCGCGCGCCCCGGCGTACGCGCCGATGTACTCGCGCCGCCGGCCCCAGGCCGCCCATTCGCGGGCGACGCCCGCCGGCACGTCCTCGCCCTGCCCGGCGAGGCGCATCGGCAGGTGTCCGAACGCGGCGACGGCCGCCGGCACCCCCACCCACCAGAGGCCCGCCATCGCGAGGCGCCGCCACCCGCGCCAGTGGCGCCAGTGGCCGTTCTGCGCGCCGACGAGCAGCGCCGCGCACACCGGGCTGGGGTCGAGGAGGCCGAGGAGCTGGCCGCCGGCGCTGTGGCCGACCCACAGG
The DNA here is from genome assembly GCA_047602405.1 of Anaeromyxobacteraceae bacterium. GTDB lineage: Bacteria > Myxococcota > Myxococcia > Myxococcales > Anaeromyxobacteraceae > Anaeromyxobacter. The sequence goes on along the minus strand of JASGHJ010000002.1, from coordinate 575,517 downwards.
AGCGGCGCGCCGGGCACCTCGCGCGCGAGCGCGTCGAGTCCGCCGCCGAGGTCGAGCTCGCCCCAGCCGTGCAGCGTGACGTCGAGGCCGCGCAGCGAGCCGCGGCGGGAGCCGCCCATGCCCCGCAGGTCGAGCGTGAGCGCCGCGAGGCCGCGCCCGGCGAGGTGCGCCGCGAACGGGCGGTAGTAGCGACGCGCCACGCCCATCGCGCCCGCGACGAGCACCGCGCCCGCGGGCGCGCCCTCCGGGAGGAAGAGGTCGCCCTCCAGGGGAACGCCATCCCGGGCGGGGAGCGTCAGCGTCCGGGGCCGGGAGCGCACGCCCGCAGTGTAGGCGAGGCGCGCCGTCCCACGACAGGCCCGGGCTGGGCGCCCGGTCTCACCGGAACGCGAGCAGCTCGGACAACCTGCGCGGGGCGTGCAGGTGTGGGCGTGGCACCGAGAGGTGCGGGGGGCCCCGGTCGCGGAGCTTCGCGCCCAGCGCGCGGCGCCCGGCGGGGGCGCGTGCGGCGGGGCGCGGGTGCGCGGGCGGCAGCGCGAAGGCGGCCGCCGCGGCGAGCGCGGCGATGGCGAGGAACACGAGCGTGAGGGTCATGGCCGGGGCCTCCGGCCGGCAAGCTGCGCACCGGCCCTGAAAATGGTGAGGCCCCCTGGAGAGGGGGCCTCGGGACAGCCTGGAGCCGGGGGAGCGGCCCGCCGGGCCCCTGCTAGCTCGCCCCGCGGGCGAGGAGCACGGCCGGGATGGTCTTCAGGCAGATCTCGACGTCGCGCCAGAGCGACCAGTGGTCGATGTACTCGAGGTCGAGCTCCATCCAGTGATCGAAGTCGATGTCGTTGCGGCCGGACACCTGCCAGATGCAGGTGATGCCGGGCTTCATCGACAGGCGGCGGCGCTGCCAGGGCTTGTACTGGCGGACCTCCGCCGGGATCGGCGGGCGGGGGCCGACGACGCTCATCTCGCCGAGCAGCACGTTGATGAACTGCGGGAACTCGTCGAGCGAGGTCTTGCGCACGAAGCGCCCGAGCTTCGTGATGCGGGGGTCGTTCCGCATCTTGAAGACCGGGCCGTCCATCTCGTTGTGCGCCTTGAGCGCCTCGAGCCGCTGCTCCGCGTCGATGTACATCGAGCGGAACTTGAACATCGTGAAGGGGCGGCCGTTGAGGCCGACCCGCTTCTGGCGGAAGAAGATCGGGCCCGGCGAGTCGAGCTTGATGGCGAGGCCGACCGCGAGGAGCACCGGCGACAGGAGGAACAGGACGGTGGTCGCGACGACGACGTCCATCGCGCGCTTGAGGCCGAGCGCGAGCTGGTCGGACGGCGCGCGGCCGTAGGTCAGGGTCGGGATGCCGTTCAGCTCGCCGACGCGGAGCTGGGCCTGGCCGAAGCGGAGGAGGTCGAGGGAGATCCGGTAGTCGACGCCGAGCTCCTCGCAGACCTGGACCGCGTGCTCGATGTCGTCCATCCGCTCGCGGCTCACCGCGAACACCACCTCGTCGATCACGTGCTCCTGGAGGATGGCCTCGAGGCGGGCGAGCTTGCCGAGGATGGGGCCGCGGGAGCGGACGCCGTCCTCGGGCAGCACGAAGCCGACGAAGTGGTAGCCCCACTCCGGGTGCGAGGCGATCGCGTCGGCGATCTCGCGGGCGCCGGTGTCCGCGCCGATGACGGCGAAGCGGCGCGCGTGGTAGCCGCGGCGGCGCGCGACCTGGCTCGCGGTGCGGAGCGCGAGGCGGGCGACGACGAGGAGGAGCCAGCCGGTCGCGAAGTAGTAGACGACGAACGGCCGGCTGGACTCGGCCCGGTCGAACAGGAAGACGAGGCCGCCGAGCACGAGCGCCACGACCGCGAGGGACTGGGTGAGCCGGAGGATCGAGCGCGCGCCGGCGCGGGGCCGCTCCTCGTAGAGCCGGTGCGCCCACGCGCTCGTGAAGAACACGAGCAGCGCGATGACCAGGCTGCGCCAGTAGGTGTCGAGGGGCGGCAGCGGCTCGCTCCTCAACGCACCGTGAAGCTGGTACGCGACGGGCAGGGCGAGGACGAGGGCGCCGAGGTCGGCGATCTGGAGGAGGGCGTCGCTCGCGACGCCTGTGAAGCGGCGGTGCATCGTTCGACTCCGTGGAACCAGGGTGACGACGGGATTCTATAGATTTGTTGCGCACATACCGTCCCGTGGTGTCAGGACACCCCACCGGAACGTGGCATGTCGGCGTCACTGTGAGTCAGATCACATCTTGCCGGGTTTTCCGGCCTGCAGCGTTTCCCGGGGAGTTTCGGCCCTGAGCGGACACGCCCGAGCGCCGCGCCAGGCGAGCGCACCATCCCGTACGCCTCCGCGCGCGCTCGCTCCCGCTTCCTCCCCACCCAAAAAGAGCGGCGCGCGACGTCCTCGCTGCCCCACGCGCACACGACGCGCGGGAGCGCGCGGAGCGGCGCCCCCGGGCCCACCCGGCGCGCACCTCGCGAGCGGTCGGCCGGTGGGGGGGACCACGCAGCGCCGGCCGCGACCCCGCCGGACACCACGTCCTGGCGCTCCCGGGAGGCCCGCGCCGTCCCCTCGTCCACACGGCTTGACCCTCGGCGGAATTCAGGCTTTTCATGCGGGGATACCACCGCTTCTCCGAGGTCCCTTGAGCACCAAACCCGACGACCACGCGACGCAGCATGACGGCGCGGCGGCCTCTGCGAACTCACCGGCCGGCGAGCCGGGACATGCCCCCGAGTACCAGGAGCTCTGGCTCGCGCTCGCCAAGCGCAGGTGGACGTCGCTCGTCGTCGTGCCCGCGGACGCCGAGGTCCCCGCCGCGGACGTCGCGAAGAAGCTCGCGGACGTCGGCAAGGAGCTCATCGAGGAGCCCGTCACCGCCATCTCGGTGACCCGCCTCGGCTACGACTCCGCGCGCGCCCTCTCCGACCTGCAGCAGTACGTCGACCGGGCCCGCCAGGGTGCGGAGCGAAACCCGGGGGGCCCGAACGGCGACGCGGGCATCGTGGAGGTCGGCGGGCGCCCGGGCGACGCCGGCGCGACGTCCGGCAACCAGGCGCTTGCGCTCGCGCCCTCGGCCCGCCTCGTCATCTCCATCCCGCCCGTCGTGAACGAGCCGCTCGGCCTCGCCGTCGCCCAGTTCGCGGACGCCGTCGTCCTCACCTTCCACCTCGGCAAGACCCGCCTCTCCGAGGCCCGCCGCACGATCGAGCTCATCGGCCGCGACCGCATCGTCGGCTGCTTCATCGTGCGCTGAGGAGCACTGCCTTGAGCTACCCCGGCCCCTCCGGCAGCTACACCCCCGATCAAGGCGAGGTCTTCGGCCCGATCGCCGACTGGGTCGGCTTCGCGCTCCGCGCCCCCGGCCGCCACCGCCGCCTGGCGATCGCGGTGCACCTCGGCGTCCTCGCGATCGCCCTCGTCCTCGCCCGGATCCTGCCGGCGAAGTACGAGGTCCGCGCCTCGATCCTCGCCCAGAAGGGCTCGATCATGGGGGTGCTGTCGAACCCCGAGGTGAACCGGCAGCTCGATGTCCCGACCCGGGCCGCGCGCGAGGTCATCGTCGCGCACGACAACCTCGTCGCGCTCGTGAACCAGACGCACCTCGTGGAGCGCTACCTCGAGACCCGCTCGCCGGCGTCGCGCCTGCGCGACTGGCTCTCCGAGCGCCTCTCCGGCACGGCCCGGACGACCGAGCAGATCACCGAGGACCTCGCCCTCGCCCTCGACAAGCGGCTGTGGGTGAACGTCACGCAGGAGGGGACGGTCACGATCGGCTTCGACTGGGCCGATCCCCAGATCGCCTTCGACGTGGTGCAGGCCGCGGTGCAGAGCTTCCTCGAGTCCCGCAACGCCGCGGACATCGGCGCCGTGGGCGAGGCGATCACGATCCTGCAGGTGCACGACGCCCGCCTCGAGAAGGAGATTGCCACCGCGCTGCAGCAGTTCGAGGAGCGCGAGCGCAGCCTGCGCGGCCGCACGGCCGTCCCGGCGCGCCGCACCGGCCAGCCCCGGGCCGCCGTGGCCCGCGACGAGGAGAGCGTCCGGCTCGAGGGCCTCCTCGTCGCCCGCCGGCGCGCCCTCGACGACCTCGAGGGCTTCCGGCAGCGCCGGCTCGGCGAGCTGCAGGTCCAGCTCGAGCAGCAGCGCGGCGAGTACGCCGAGGGGCACCCCACCGTGGTCAGCACGCGGCAGGCCATCGAGAGCCTCGCCCAGCCGTCGCCGCAGGTGCACGAGCTCCGCGACGAGATCAAGAAGCTCGAGGCCCTCCTCGCGCAGCGCGCCGCGGCCACCGGCGGCGCGGCCCCGCTGCCCTCGCCCGGCAACGTCCAGGAGGAGCTCAACGCCACGCGCGCGCGGATCCTCGAGGTGGACGATCCGCGGCTCGACTACGAGCGGGGCCAGATCGAGGCGCTGCTGCGCCGCCGCGCCGGGCTGGTGCAGCGCATCGACGCCGCCCGGATTCGAGCTCGACACCGCCCAGGCGTCCTTCCGCGAGCGCTACAGCGTGATCTCGCCGCCGCAGATGCCGAAGGGCCCCCTGCGGCCGATGGGGCTCATCCTGGTCCTCGGCGGGATCGTCGGCGGGGCGGTGTGCGCCGTCTTCGCCGCCACCGTCTACGACGTCTACCGGGGCCGCGTGGAGGAGCGCTGGCAGGTCGAGCGCAACCTCGGGCTGCCGGTGCTCGCCGAGACCCGCAAGTAGGCCGCGGGGCGACCGCCCCGGAGGAAACAGGTCCTCTCCGTGGGGCGGCGCGCGAGTCCCGAGCCGGAGGCGAGGGACGAAGCGCGCCAGGGCCCCCACGAACCGGGAGGGGCCCCGACGAGCCGCGCTCGTCGGGGAGGGGGGCGAAGCCCCCCAAGACGAAGAAGACCCTGAACCACGGCGCGATCCTCGAGCAGCGTCAGCTGATCGAGGGTCGCGAACCGTGGTTCAGGCCGCCCGGGCCTGCGCGGCGATCGCCCTCGGCCGCTCGGGGCCGAACGTGCGCTCGAGGCACTCCGCGTGCGAGAGCGGCGGGCGCCAGCCCAGGAGCTCCTGGGCGAGCCGGTTCGTGTAGCGCAGCGGCTTCAGCCGCGACTGGAAGCGGCACGGCACGAGGACGTGCGGCAGCTTCGGGTTGCGCTTGAAGATCGTGGCGTAGGCGAGCGCCACCACCGCGTACACGAGGAAGTACGGCACCGGGATGCGGAAGCCGCGCTCCTTCGAGCCGCGGAGGTAGTCGCCGAGGAAGCTCCAGATCCGCTCGCCGGGGCCGTCCACGACGTTGAGCGTCCTCCCGCGGGCGCGGGGGTCCTCCGCGCACAGCGCGAAGAGGTCCGCGCAGTTCTCGACGTGGGTCATCGGGATGTGCGAGGTGGGCCCGATGACCACGTGGAGCTTGCCGATTTGCTGGCCGAGCGCGGCGAGGTAGGCGTGGTCGCGGCCCCAGATGAAGCCCGGCCGGAGCACGGTGAGCTCCCAGCCGTGTGCCTCGGCCGCCCGCCGGGTCACCCGCTCCTGCCACGACTTCGCGATCGAGTAGCCGTCGCGCTCGTAGAGGTCGGGCGGGGGCTCGATGGGAGAGGTCTCGTCGAGCGTCCCGTGGATGTTGCTCCAGTCGTAGACCGAGAACGAGGACGCGAGCACGAGGCGCCGGCAGGACGTCCGCGCCATGGCCGCGAGCAGCTTCTCGGTGCCGGACACGGTGGCCGCGAACTGCAGGTCCTCGCCGCCGGTCACCGCCGCGGCGAGGTGCACGAGCACGTCCACGCCCTCGAAGGCCTGCTCGAGGTCGCGCGAGGCGCGCAGGTCGGCGCGCACCACCTCGACCGACGCCGGCCAGCCGAGCGGCTCGAGCTTCGCCGCCGGGCGCACGAGCGCGCGCACCTGGTGGCCCCGCGCGACGAGCGCGTCCACCACGTGCCGGCCCAGGAACCCGTTCGCCCCCGTGACGAGCGCCCTCACGACCGCACCTCCCCCGCCGCCTGGCGCGGCTTCAAGGCCTCGACCAGCGCGTTCACCGCCCGGACCTCCCCGGGGCCCACCGGCAGCTTCCCGCCGGCCTGGAGCGCCGCGTAGGTCCGGCGGAGCAGCTCCCAGAGCCCCTCGTAGGCGCCCGGGGTCTTCTTGAACTTGCGGAGCAGCGTGTTCATCGCGGCCCGCCGGGTCTCCTTCCCCTCCTCGAGCCCGTTCTTGAGCGGCACGAGGGGCTTCGGTCCGGGGCGGACCTTCGTGAAGGTGAGCCGGGTCTCGAACAGGTTCGCGGTGGCCTGCTGCTTCTCGCCGTAGACGCGCAGCCAGAAGCCGTCGGGCTGGGAGGTGGACGAGAAGCCCAGCGTCGCGGTGCCGCGCTCGCCCTGCACCACCCCGTGGAACTCGTCGAAGGGCAGCACGCCGGGGCGGCGCTTGCCCCAGAGGCCGTGCGCCTCGGTGTGCCCGCCGATGAAGGCGTGCGCGAGCGAGGCGAGGTGGGGCAGGAAGTCCGCGATGGCGCCGCCCGGGACGGCCAGGATCGGGTTCTTCACGTTCGGGTCGGCGAAGCCGTCCGGCCCGAGGATGTCGAGGCAGATGAGGACGTCCACGTGGACGACCTTGCCGAGCTCGCCGGACTCGACCCGGCGCAGGATCTCCTGCGGCGCGGAGTTGAAGACGTAGTTGTGGTCCTCGACGAGGGCCCGGCCCTTCGCGGCGGCGTACGCCGCGAGCGCCTCGTACTCGGCCCAGGAGGCGGTGATCGGCTTCTCGACGACCACGTGCGCGCCGGCGTCGATGGCGTCCTGCGAGAGCTTCGCGTGCGAGGTGGGCGGCGTCGTGACGTGCACGACGTCCGGCTTCACCTCGCGGAGCATCTCGCGGTGGTCGGTGAACCAGCGGCCGACGCCGTAGCGCTCGGCCGCGGCCTCCGCCACCGCCGGCGAGAGGTCGCACACGCCCGCGACCTCGACGCCCGGGAGCGTCTGCAGGCACGCGAGGTGCTGGCGCGCGATCTGTCCCGCGCCGATGAGGGCTGCCTTCACGATCTCCCACCCTTTCCGTTCACGCCGTCCCGCCGCGCGAGGATGACCTCGCGGTAGAGCCCCTCGAGCGCCTGCGCCGCGGCGCCCCACGCGTACCGCTCGACCGCGAGCGTGCGGGCGGCCGCGCCGAGCCGCGCGCCGAGGGCGGGGTCGTCGAGGAGCCGCACCACCTCGCCCGCGAACGCCTCGGGGGCGTCCTCCACGAGCAGGTGGCGGCCCGGCTCGACGTCGATGCCCTCGGCCCCGAGGCGCGTCGAGACGATGCCCTTCCCCTGCGCCATCGCCTCGAGGATTCTTGAGCCGCGTGCCGCTCCCCATGCGGAGCGGGACCACGATGGCGGACGCGGCGGAGAGGTGCGGGCGCAGGTCGTCCACGAAGCCGGTGAGCTCGATGGACGGCCCCGCGAGCGCCGCGACCTGGGGCGGCGGGCTCTTGCCCACGATCTTGAAGCGGGCGTCGGGGCGGCGGGCGAGCACGTGCGGCCAGATGTCCTGCACGAAGTGGGCGATGCCGTCCATGTTGGGCATCGTGGAGAGGAGCCCGAAGAAGAGCACCGTCCGCCCGTCGGGTGGAGGGTCCTCGGGCCGGGGCCGGTAGAACTCGACGTCCGCCGCGTTGGGGATCACCTTCACGCGCGCCCCGGGCACGTCGGCGAGCAGCCGCGCGCCGTCGAGGTCGCTGCAGACCGCCGTCGCGTCGGCGGCGCGGAAGACCTCGGTCTCCTCCCGCCTGAGCTTCGGCCAGTTGAGCCGCGCGTACAGGCGCCGGCCCCGGCTCACCTTCGGGTTCACCGACACCTGGCGGACGATGTCCCAGGCGATGTCGTGGGCGTCCACCACGGTCGGCGGGAACGGCGCCCCCGGCGGCGCGCGGCGGTAGTCGTAGTGGGCGAGGTACGGGAACTCGAGGTTCACGACGTCGAACCGGGTGGCCGTCATGAGCCGGTCGATGACCGCCTGCAGGCCCGGGATCTCGTGCCGCAGCCGCTCGTAGCTCCGCGGGGAGGCGATCGAGCGGAGCTGCAGGGTGCGCTTCACGAGGCCGGCCTGGCCGTTCGGGTTCGGGACGAGCACCACCTCGCGGCAGTAGGCGCCCATCGCCTGGCGGGCCTCCTCCACGTCGAAGCCGTCGTCGTGGAGGGCGAGCGCGGTCACGTCGTGGCGCTTCGCGAGCTCGACGAGCAGCCCGTGCATGCGCGCCTGGGCGCCGAAGCGCGGCGGGCTCGAGGGCATCATCGAGACGTGCAGGATCGAGAGGCGGTCGTTCATCGTCGGTTGGGGGCGCACATCCTGCGGTATGGGGCCCGCGGGGGCCATCCCGGGGGCAAGCGACACGGCGAGTGAGGGGAGGAGGCCCGCCCGGGGGCCCGTCCATGAGGGCGGTACAACGGGTGTGTACCGTTGCGTGCTACCGTTTTCACTCACCAATACGGCGGGTGCGAGATGTGTGGAATCTCCGGCATCGTGGGCAGGCTCGACCAGCGCAACCGTGAGGCGCTGGCGCGCATGCACGGCGCCCTGAAGCACCGCGGGCCCGACGGCGAGGGGGTCTGGGAGACCACGCCGGACGCGCGGGGCTGGGGCGCCATCCTCGCCCACCGCCGCCTCGCCATCCTCGACCTCTCGCCCGCCGGCGCGCAGCCGATGACCGACGCGGTCACCGGCGAGACGATGGTCTTCAACGGCGAGATCTACAACTACGTCGCGCTGCGCGACCGCCTCACCGCCGCCGGCCAGCGGTTCGAGTCGAGCGGCGACTCCCAGGTCATGCTGCGCGCGCTCGGCCTTCACGGTCCGGACGCGCTCCGCTGGCTGCGTGGGATGTTCGCCGTGGCCCGCTGGAACCCGAAGACCCGCCGGCTCCTCCTCGCCCGCGACCCCCTCGGCATCAAGCCGCTCTACGTCGCGCGCCCCGCCGACCCCGAGGCCGCCGGCTGGTCCCTCGCGTTCGCCTCCGAGGTGCGCGCGCTCGTCGCGTCGGGCCTGCTCGGCACGCCGCGCCTCTCGCCCGCGGCCGTCGCCTCGGTGGTGTGGAACGGCTACGTGGTCGGCCCGGGCACCGCCGTCGAGGGCGTCGAGATGCTCTGGCCCGGCCGCGCGGTCGAGGTGGACGCCCGGGGCGCGGAGGTGTGGGCGGAGGACTTCTGGCGCATCCCGGAGCGCCCGCCCGCCGCCGACATGACCGAGGCGCGCCTCGGCGAGCTCGTCGAGGAGAGCGTGCGCCTGCACCTCGCCTCCGACGTGCCGCTCGCGGTCTTCCTCTCCGGCGGCGTGGACTCGTCCGCCGTCGCGAACATCGCGAGGAAGGTGTCGCCGATGCCGGTGCACACCTTCACCCTCGCCTTCGAGGAGCAGGAGCTCAACGAGGGCCCGATCGCGCGCCGGATCGCGGCCGCGATCGGCACCGAGCACCGGGAGATCGTCCTCACCGAGGACGGCTTCCGCGGAGAGCTCGACGCCGCCATCGACGGCATCGACCAGCCGACCTTCGACGCCATCAACGCCTTCGTGCTCTCGCGCGCCATCCGCCACGCCGGCTTCACCGTCGCCGTCGCGGGCACGGGCGGCGACGAGCTCTTCGGCGGCTACTCGTCGTTTCGCGACCTGCCGGTGCTCCACCGCTTCGCCCGCGCCACCCGCTGGTTGCCCCGCAAGGTGCTCACCGCGGGCGCCTCGGTCGCCGCGGCGGCGCTGCGCTCGCCGTCGCAGGGTGGGATCCCTCCGCAGACCCGCTGGGCGAAGCTGCCCGACATGGTCGAGCGCGGCGACGACCTCACCGCCCTGTACCAGTTCGCCTACGCGCTCTACCTCCCTTCGTTCCAGCAGGACCTCCTCGCCCCGGGCCTCGCGGGCGCGCTCGAGGACGGGCTCCCGCGCGCGATGCACGCGCGCCTCGCGCAGGAGACCCGCGGCCGCTCCCCGCTCTCGACCATCTCGGTGCTCGAGCAGCGGCTCTTCCTCGCGGAGCGCCTGCTGCGCGACAACGACGTCGCCTCGATGGCGGTCTCCCTCGAGCAGCGCGTCCCGCTCGTCGACCAGGCGCTCTTCGAGGCGGTGGACCGGCTCCCGGACGCCCTCCGCTACGACCCGGTGGGCAAGAAGTCGATCCTGCGGCGGGTGGGCCTGAAGGGGCTCGACCCCGCCATCTTCGAGCGCCCGAAGTCCGGCTTCGTGCTGCCCTTCGATCGGTGGATCCGCCGCGGACTGAGGGACTCGGTCGACGCGACGCTGCGCGACCCCGCCCTCGTGAAGGCCGCCGGCCTCTCGCCGGACGTCGTGGGGAGGCTCTGGAAGGGCTTCCTCGAGGGCGGCGCCGGGCTCTACTGGAGCCGCATCTGGGCGCTCTACGTGCTCGTGCGCTGGTGCGAGCGCAACGGGGTCCGGCTGTAGCCGGAGCCCCGTCGGCGGCGCGGCGGCGGCCTACCCGCGCGCCGCGAGGAACGCCCGCAGGGACTCGAGGATCCGCCCGGCGGCCTTGCCGTCGCCGTACGGGTTCCGCGCGCGCGCCATGGCCTCGTGGGCGGCCGGATCCGAGAGGAGCCGGGTCGCGTGCGAGACGATGGCCTCGGCCTTCGGGCCGGTGAGGAGCGCGGTGCCCGCCTCGACGCCCTCGGGGCGCTCGGTGGTGTCGCGCATGACGAGCACGGGCTTCCCGAGCGAGGGGGCCTCCTCCTGCACGCCGCCGGAGTCGGTGAGGACGAGGCGGGAGTGGGCGAGGAGCGCCACGAAGTTCCGGTAGCCCTGCGGCGGGATGAGCTTCACGTTCGGCACGCCGCCGAGCAGCCGGTTCACGTGCACCGACACGTTCGGGTTGAGGTGCACCGGGTAGACGAAGCGGTGATCCGGGAAGCGCTTGCCGAGCGTGGCGATGGCCTCGCAGATCTGCGCGATGCCGTCGCCGAAGTTCTCGCGGCGGTGGCCGGTGACGAGCACGTAGGGGCCGCGGTCCCAGCCCGGGCCGAGGAGCGCGGAGAGCTCGGCGTCGATCCCGGCGCGCAGCGCCGGCTCCGCCTTCTGGCGGCCGACCTCCATGAGGAGGGCGTCGATCACGGTGTTGCCGGTGACGGTGATGGTCTTCGGGTCCACGCCCTCGCGCAGGAGCGCGTCGCGCGCGGAGGTGGTGGGCGCCCAGTGCAGGGAGACGATGGGCGTCGCGAGCTTGCGGTTGACCTCCTCGGGGAACGGCGACCAGATGTTGCCGGTCCTCAGGCCCGCCTCGACGTGGCCGATGGGGATCCGCCGGTAGAAGCAGGCGAGCGCCGCGACGAGGACGGTGGTGGTGTCGCCCTGGACGATGGCGAGGTCGAAGCCGCCCTTCTCGAGCCAGCCGTCGATCCCCTCCATGAGCCGCGCGGTGAGGCCGGCGAGGGTCTGGTTCGGGCGCATGACGTCGAGGTCGGCGTCGACGCCCATCCCGAAGGTCTCGGCGACCTGCCGGAACATCTCCTTGTGCTGGCCCGTGGCGACCACGGTGCAGCGGACGTCCGGGGCGGCGCGCAGCGCGGCGACGACCGGGGCGAGCTTGATCGCCTCCGGGCGGGTGCCCATGAAGACGACGACGTTCCTGGGGTTCGTCACGGCGTGGGGGCTCCCGCGGGCGGCTGCTTCGAGCGCCCGCCGAGCCCGAGCCGGTGCGCCAGGGCCTCGCGCCCGGCGACCCACACGAACTCGCTGTTGGTGGTGAGGTACCGCTTCCACATCTTGCGGGGCTCCATCAGGAGCCGCCAGGCCCACTCCATCCCGATCTTCCGCATGAAGACCGGGGCCCGGGAGATGTGGCCCGCGAGCACGTCGAAGCTGCCGCCGACGCCCATCAGCACCGGCACGTCGAGGCGTGCCCGGTGCCGCTCGAGGAAGTTCTCCTTGAACGGGCTCGGCATGCCCACGAAGAGCATGTGCGGCCGCGCCTCGCGGATGGCCTCCACGAGGGCCGGGTGGTCCTCCGGCTTGAAGTAGCCGTTGCGGTACCCGGCGACGACGAGCCCCGGGTACTTCTCGGCGGAGGTGCGGGCGAGGGTGGAGACGATCTCCTCCTTCGCGCCGAGGTAGAAGACCCGGAGCCTCCGGCGCCCGGCCTCCTTGAGGAGCCGCGCCATGAGGTCGACGCCCGCGACGCGCTCCGGCACCGGGGTGCCCTTCGCCCCGAGCGCCCAGACCGCGGACATGCCGTCGGCGAGGTTGAGATCCCCCGCCCGGCAGGCGGCGGCGAGCTCGGGATCGCGCCGCATCATGCAGAGGATGCTGGCGTTCGCGGTGATGACCGACCGCGGCTGCCGCGGCCCCTCGCACCACGCGACGCAGGTGCGCACCGCCTCGTCCATGCGGACCGGATCGAAGCCGAGCCCCATGAGCTCGACCCGCTTCGTCACGTCAGGCTGCACTCGCCCCTCCGGCGCGCTTCGAGAAGGTCCCGGGCGCGTGGCGCGCCTCCCAGACCGCCGCCTGCTCGGCGTCCACCTTGCGCGTCGCCTTGCCCTTGCCCATCACGAGGGCGAGGTGCTGGTAGCGGCGCACGAACCTGCGGAACTCGACGTCCTCGTAGCGCGGCGCGCCCGTGAGCCAGCTCTTCACGTACCCCCAGAGCTGGGCGAGGCTGCCGATGACGACCGGGTGCTTGGGGAGCCGGAACACGGCCACCGCGAGGTAGTAGAGCGGCGAGGTGCCCATGAACCACTGCCCGAAGCCGGCGCGCTGGCGGCCGGTCCAGATGCCCTTGTGGCTCGCGCCCTGCGGGCGCAGGTGCACGAAGCGCAGGGCCTCGTCGTTCACGCTCTCGGCGAGCCAGCCGAGCATCCGGCAGCGGTGGCAGTCGATGCCGTCCCACATGACCTGGCGGACGAAGCCGCCGATCTCCTGGAAGCACCGGACCCGGTAGAACTTCGTCATGCCGACCGACATCTCGTCGCCGGCGACCTCGGGCTCGAGCGCGCCCGTCTTCGGGTGCACGAACCAGGGCTTGCCGGAGGTCGTGCCGAGCCGCGGCTCGGCCTCCATGCGCAGGACGAGCCCCTCGAAGTAGCCCTTCGGCAGGTCGAGGTCCATGTCGAGCTTGCAGACGTAGTCGTAGTCCTCGAGCCGCACGCCCTCGAGCCCGGCGTAGAAGGCCTCGATGACGCCCGGCCCGACCTTGCGCTTGCCGCGGTCGGCGCGGCGCACGATCTTCAGCCAGGGGAGGCGGGCCGCGTACTCGGCGAGGATCGCCGGCGTCTCGTCGGTGGAGCCGTCGTCCACCACGATCCAGAGCGCCGGGGTGAGGGTCTGCGCGGCCACGCTGTCGAGGGTGCGCCGGATGTACCCGGCCTCGTCGCGGCACGGCGAGACGAGCAGGTAGCGGCGCCCCGGGGGCCTTTGCGAGGCGTCCTCTTGCATGCGGGGACCCTAGTACGCGCCTCGACGGGCCGTCCATTCCCCAGGTCCGGCGACGGAACACGCACACCGGCCCGCCCCTCCCGGGAGGCACGGAAGGCACCTACACCCAGCGTGCGAGGTGGTCCCGTGGTCGGGGGTCACGCCCCGGGGGGGCGGGGGCGCCGTTGAGCGGCGGGCGTCGCCCGCATACATTCGCGCGATGCACCCCGACTCGACGAGGCTCACCGGCCACCAGCCCGGCCTGGACGGCGTGCGCGGCTTCGCCATCCTCGCCGTGATGGCGCTGCACTTCGTCGGCGACGCCCACCCCACCGGCCTCCTCGACCGGCTCGTCGTGAAGACCGCCGGCTACGGCCTGCTCGGCGTGGACCTCTTCTTCGTCCTGTCCGGCTTCCTCATCACCGGCCTGTTGCTCGAGGCGAAGGGCAAGCCGCACTACTTCCGGAACTTCTACGCGCGCCGCACGCTGCGCATCTTCCCGCTCTACTACGCGGTGCTGCTCGTCGCCTTCCTCCTCCTGCCCCTCGTCACGACGCTCCCGCCGGCGCTCGAGCACGCCCGCCGCGAGCAGGCGTGGCTGTGGACCTACACCTCGAACTTCTACATCGCGCGCGAGAACGCCTGGGCGCTCGGCTACCTCAGCCACTTCTGGTCGCTCGCGATCGAGGAGCACTTCTACCTCGTGTGGCCGCTCGTCGTGTTCCTCCTGCGCCGGGAGACGCTCGAGAAGGTCGCGCTGGGCGTGGTCGTCGCGGGCCTCGGGCTCCGCGTCGCGCTCGCGCTCTGGGGGGTCTCCGAGCTGTCGATCTCGGTCCTCACGCCGGCCCGCGTGGACACGCTCGTGGTCGGGGCGTGGCTCGCGGCCGTCATCCGCCGCCCCGCCGGCGCCGCCCCCTGGCTCGCGGGCGCCGGCCGCGCCGCGGCGGCCCTCCTCGGCGCGATCGTCGCGGTCTCGGCCTGGTGCGCGCTGACCGGGCTCGGGCTCGAGGTGCTGCACCAGGTGCGGAACACGCTCTACGCGCTCTTCTTCGGCGCGTTCACGCTGCTCGCGGTACGGCTCCCCGGGGCCCCCGCCGGCTGGCGCGCGCGGGTCTTCGAGCACCGCGGCCTGATGACCATCGGGAAGTACGCGTACGGCCTCTACGTCTACCACGCGATCCTCAACTACCAGCTCTACCTGTGGGACGCGGACGCGCGGATGACGGCGCTCCTCGGGAACCACCTCGCCGGCGTGCTCGCGAAGGCGCTCCTCGCGTCGGCGGCCTCGTTCGCGGTGGCGGTGGCGAGCTACGAGCTCTTCGAGAAGCCGTTCCTCTCGCTGAAGCGCCACTTCGAGACGGCGCCGGCGCGCCCTGCCCCCGCGCCCGCGCCCGCCGCCGCGGCCGACGCGGGTCGCTAGGCCCGCCGCCGGCGCGCCGGGGCCGGCGGTCCCTCGTCGACGAGCAGCGAGCACACGAGCTTCGCGCGCCCGATCGCGGCCGCCGCGGCGCGCACGCCGGCGAGCGGCGTCTGGCCGCGGCGCGTGCAGAGCACGACCCCGTCCGCCGAGCGGGCGACCTCGAGGGCGGCGGCGCTCGAGAGCGGGCACGCGAGCGCCACCACCGCGCGCCCCCCGCGCTTCTCCCGGCGCAGGTCGGTCACGAGCCCCGGCACGCCCCCCGGCTCGACCCGCGAGGCGTCGCGGAACTCGACCGCCTCCTGCGAGACCTCCTCGCCCACCCGCGCGAGCGCGCGGGCGAGGAGCGACACGTCGAGCCCGGGCTCGGCGGGGACGATCGCGAGCCACGCCCAGTCCCGCCCGAGCCGCAGCCAGGCGAGAATCGAGCGGGTGCGGGGAGCGCCCGCCCTCGAAGGGGGTCCGCGCGGGCGCGGTCACGGCGGGACCGGCCCCGCGGAGCGGGGCGCCCCCACCGGCCAGGCGCCGGTCGAGACCGCGAGCTTCCCCACGAGCGCCAGGGCCGCGCCGACCGAGACGACCGAGGTGTACGTGCCGAGCGCCATGTCGCCGTAGCAGTGGTTGAGGTACGTGACGAACACGCCGATCGCCGTGAGGGACGCGATGCGATCGCGCGCGGCGATCGCGCGCCGGTACGAGCGGACGGCGAAGAACATGCCGATCGGGATCATGAGGAACAGGCCCGCGAACCCGACGGCGCCGCCGTAGGCCATGATCCCGAGCACCGAGTTGTGCGGCGCGAGCCGGTAGAGCTCGTAGTTCGCCGAGATGTCCGGCAGGTGCACGACCTCGTCGTACTCGTGCCCGTAGCCGCTCCCCACGAGCGGGTTCTTCGCGAACGTCGCGTAGAGGTTGTAGTTCTCCCAGTCGCGCCACTTCGTGGAGCTGTCCGAGTCGGAGTCGACGACGGAGCGGATGGTCTTCACCGGCGCGAACGGGCCGGTGGGGTGGCTCCACCCGACCGCCACGTAGACGAGGAAGAACGGCAGCGCCAGGATCGCGGCCTGCGACATCCTCCGCTTGATGGGGCTCCAGCCGGTGAGGACCGTGAGCACCGCGAGGGCCATCAGGAGCTCGACCCACACGAGCCGCCGGTTGTTCGCGACCATGCCCCACAGCACGACGGGCAGCACGCCGACGGCGGTCCAGGCGGACTGCTTGCCGGGGCGCTCGTACAGGTTCGCCACCACGAGGACGCACGCGTTCGCGAAGAGCATCGAGTCCGCGTGCGTGGTGGCGTGCGGCATCTGCTCGAGATCCGGGAACTGCCAGCGGATGACGATGGCCAGGACGGCGCGGTAGAGCGCGGCGATGACCATCAGGCGGCCGAGCGCCGGCGCGTCGCGCCCGCCCCGCAGCGCCGCCGCGAAGAGCAGGACGACGCCGGGCAGGTAGATGACGCGGAACAGCTGCCAGAGCGAGCTCGCGAAGCTCCCCCCGCGGGCGATCCCGTACACCTCCATGAACGCGATGGTCGCGTAGCAGACGCCGGCGGCCCAGACGATCGGCGACGCGGTGGCCACCTGGCCGCCCGCGTCGATGGTGGAGCCCCGCATCCGCCGCACGAGCCAGGTGAACGCCACGAGCGCGAGCGCGAGGTCGAGGCCGGTCACGATCAGCCCGCCGCCGATCGTCTGCTTCAGCTGCATGAGGTAGAGGGCGCCCAGCGTCGCGATGGGCGACTTCCAGAGGCCGCTGCCGAAGCTCTCGGCCGGGTTCTCGAGCACGAGCGCCAGGAACGCGACCACGAGGAGCGTGCGCCGGAGCGGCTGGAACGCCACGAGCGCGAGCACGCCGGCGAGCACGAGCGGGAGGAAGGCGAGGGCCGGGTTGCCGTTGCCGACGACGATCGCGAGCGCCCCGGCGAGGCCGAGGCCGGACACCCAGGCGAGCGCCACGAGATTCGAGGCGGGGGACGCGGGCGGTGAGGGTGGTCACAGGCGCACCTCGACGACCGGGACGCCGCCGCCCAGGGCGCGCTCGAGCTGCCAGGCCTCCCGCACCGAGCCGCTGCGCAGCTCGGAGAAGGTCGCGGCGAAGAGGCCGAGGAGGAGGCCGTAGAGCACCGCGGCCACGGTCACCGGGACCTCGAGCGGCCGCACCGGCCGGTCCGGGACCCGCGGCGGCTCGACCACCAGGTAGCGGTATGGGAAGGCGGCCCGCGCGGTGTCGAGCTCGATCTCGAGCTGCTCGATGCGGGCGCGGGTCCCCTCGGCCTGGTCCCGCACCTCGCCCCTCCCCTTGCGCTTGCCGGGGGCGGCCACCGCGAACCGCGCCCCGCGGAACGGCTCGAGCCCCGCCTCGCGGCGCTCGTCGCGCCGCTCGTCGCGGTGCCCGGGCCGGACCTCGAGGTCCTGGACCATCGCCTGGGCCTCGCGCAGCTCGCGGTCGACGCGCACCTCGTCGGGGCCGGGCGTGTCGAGCGCGTCGATCCGCTGCTGGAGCCCGACCATGACCGGGTGGGCCTCGGAGTAGATCCCGCGCTTCTCCTGCTGCTGCGAGCGCAGCCCCGCGGTCCGCCGGCGGCGGTCGAGCTCGAGCTGCTCCTTCGCGGCGGTGAGCTTCGCGAGCCGCTCCCGGGCGCTGCGGAGCTCCCGCAGCTGCGGCAGCGCCACCGAGGTCAGCGCCGGGTCGCGGGCCCCCGCCTTCTCGAGCTGCACGAGCTCCTTCTCCACGGTGGCCTGCAGCACCCCCTCGTGCTCCCGCAGGATCGCGATCAGCTTCTCGATGGCGTCCACCTCGATGGCCCGGCGATCGTCGAGGAACGCCTGCTGGATGCCGGCGACGAGCTGGTGCGCGAGCTCGGGGTCGCCCCAGGTCGCGACGAAGTTCACCGTGCCGTCCTTCCACGCGTCGACCCGGAGCCGCTTCTCCACCACCTCGACGAAGATCTCGACCCGCTCCTCGTGCGTCGGGGGCTCGCGGAGCCGCCGCAGGATCGCGTCCCGGAGCCGCTGGACCGGCGCGCGGTGGCGGTCCGCCGCCTCGACGAGGCCGAGCTTCTCGACGAGCAGCGTGAGGTTCTCGCGGCGCATGACCTTCTCGGCGGTGGCGAGCGTCGGCGGCTCGGGGTTGCCGTCGGCGCGCACTCGGAGCACGCCGCTCGGGCGGAAGAGCAGCTTCGAGCGCACCTCGTACACGGGGGGCAGGATCGCGACGAGCCCGAGCACCACGCCGACGAGGGCAGCCCACGTGGCGAGGAAGAGGACCGGGTGCCGCCGCACCGAGGACAGCACGAAGCCGACCGAGCGGCGCAGCTTGCCCCTGCCCGGGGCCGGGACCCTGGCCGCGAAGGCCCGCACCTCTGCGCTCCCCGTCACGCGCCGGCCCTCAGCCCACGAACCGCGGGTAGACGAACATCACGAGGAACGCGTAGACGCAGACCCCGGCGACGTACCAGAGCGCGGCCTTCTTGACGGCGAGGCGCGCGTCGCGCTCCCCCGCCGCGATGGCCGGCAGGACGATCGACATGAAGATCACCGACATGAGGACGAGCTTCTGCATGGCGCCTTTTGGGCCCGGAGTGTACGGGAGACCGGGCCCCCGGTGAAGCAGGCCCGCCACCCCCGACGCGGTGACGCCCGCCCCCGCGCCCCGCCGGCCCGGACGTGCGATGCTCGCGCCGTGCCCCGCGCGCGCCCGGCCCGCCTCCCGCTCCTCGCCGTCGCGATCCTGGCCGCCGCGGCGCTCGCTGTCCCAGGGGTCCGGGACACCCTCCGCGGGCTCGCGAAGGAGGCCGCCGGCTGGCCGGCGCGGTGGCAGCGCCGGGCCCTCCTCGGCCCGGAGGAGCCCGCCTTCTCGCGCCTGGCGGCCTCTCAGGTGGGGTACGCGCCGGGCATGGCGAAGCGGTTCAGCGCGCCCCGGCCGTTCCAGGGCTTCCGGGTCGTGCGGGTCGCCGACGGCGCCGAGGTGCTCCGCGTGGACGCGCCGGGGCGGCGGATCGAGAGCGCGGCGGTCGCCGGGGGCGAGGCGTTCGTGGGCGACCTCACGGCGCTCACGGCGCCGGGGCGCTACCGCGTCGAGGCCGCCGGCCTCGCGAGCCTGCCGTTCGACGTCGGGCCCGGCGTGTTCGACGCGGCGGCGCGCGCCGTGCAGCGCGCCTTCCTCTACCAGCGCGCCTTCACCGCGCTCGAGCCCGCGCACGCCGCCGGCCCGTGGGTCCACGCGAGCGACGCGCACCTCGCGCCACCGGGCGTGCGCGGCGGGTGGCACGACGCGGGGGACTTCTCGCTCTACTCCGCCTCCACCGCGGTCGCGCTCGAGTGGATGCTCGACACCTGGCGCGACCTCGCGCCGGCCGACGACGACCTCGGGCTCCCGGAGTCCGGCAACGGGGTCCCGGACCTCCTCGACGAGGCGCGCCGGGGGCTCGAGTGGATGCTCTCGGTCGAGGACGGGGCGGGGGGCTTCGCCGGCACCACCTGCCAGGACCGCTACGGCCCCTACGGCACGAACCGCTACGAGTCGGTGCCGCCCTACCGCGCCGGCGAGGTGGGCGCCCTCGCCACGGCCCGCGCCACCGCCGTGCTCGCCTCGGCGACGCCCGTCTACCGTCCCTACGACCCGGCCTTCGCGGACCAGCTGCTCGCCGCGGCCCGCCGGGGCTTCGCCTGGCTGGAGGCGCGGCCCGACGACGCGAGCGATGGGCCCTCCTGCCCCGCCTACCGCTTCGACGGCGACCGCGCCATCGGCCGCGAGGTCCGCGCCTGGGCCGCGGCGGGGCTCCTGCTCGCGACGGGCGAGCCGCGCTTCCTCGCCGCCTACGCGGCCACCGCGCCGCCGCTCGAGGGCCGCCCGAGCTTCATCCACCCGGCGGGCTTCGCCGCCCTCACCTACCTGCGCGCCCCGTCCGGCGACCCCGCCGTGAAGGCCGGCATCCGCGCCTGGATGCGCAGGAACGCGGACGCCGCGCTCGCCGAGGGCGCCGCCCACCCGTTCGAGCGCGCGGCGCCGACGTTCTGGGGGTCGAACGGCGCCGGCTTCGTCTGGACGAACGCCTCGTCCGCGCGCTTCTGCCTCGCGGACCGCGTCCGGTACGCCGCCGACTGCGAGCAGGCGCTCGCGAACGTGCACTACGTGCTCGGCCGCAACTCCCTCCACCTCGCCTACGTGACGGGGCTGCCCGGCGTGACCCGCGCCCGCGTGCGCGGCTTCCACCAGTGGCTCGCGGCGCTGCGCGCCGAGCCGTTCGACTTCCCGGGCATGGTCGCGGGCGGCCCGAACTCGGCGCCCGAGCCGCTCGACGTCTCGCTGCCGCACCAGCGCCCGGTGCCGTTCTGGGGGTACCTCGGCGACCCCGCGTTCCCGCGGGGCCCGGCCACGCCGCCCGACGGGCGGTTCACCGACAACGACAGCTGGTCGACGAACGAGCTCTCGCTCGACTGGCAGGCGTCGTCGCTCTACGCGCTCCACCTCGCGCGCTGGCTCGCGCGCGAGGGCCGCTGAGGGCGTGGGCGCGCTCCACGGGCGGCGCGGCCGCTCGAGGAGCGCGAGCCCGGCGGGCTACAACCCGATGCCCGCGTACCGGGGCACCTGCCGCTTGTCGAGCTGCCGGCGCCCGTCCACGAGGAGCGGCGGGTTCGGCATCGCACGCAGGAGCGCGGGGACCGCCTCGAACTCCTTCCAGCGGGTCACGAGCACCACCGCGTCCACGCCCGCGACGCAGTCGGCCGCGGACGGCGCGTAGGCGACGCTGTCGCCGAGCACCTTCCTCGCCTCGCCGGTCGCGACCGGATCGTAGGCCTTCACCGCCACCTTCCGCTCCTGCAGGAGCCGGATGATGGGGAAGGCCGGCGACTCGCGGACGTCGTCGGTGTCCGGCTTGAACGCGAGGCCGAGGACGCCGACCTTCTTGCCGGCGAGGTCGCCGAGCCCCTTCTCGAGGAGCTTCAGGACCTGCCCGGGCTGCCCGCGGTTCACGGTGATGACCGACTCGAGGAGCGGCATCGGCGCGCCGCTCGCGGCGCCGTGCGCGGCGAGCGCCTTCACGTCCTTCGGCAGGCAGGAGCCGCCGAAGCCGCAGCCCGCGAAGAAGAAGGAGGCGATGGGGGCCTTCCTGCGCTGGCCGTCGGCCCCCTTCACGGTGAGGTACTCGGCGAGGTGCAGGCCCTCCATGACGTCGACCACGTCCACGTCACCGAGGGCGGCGCAGAGGTTGCCGAGCTCGTTCGAGAACGAGATGGCGGTGGCCAGCATCGCGTTCGAGGCGTACTTGATCATCTCGGCGGTGCGCGGGTTCGTGCGCACGCGCGGCACGCCCTGGAACGGCGCGTACAGGCCGTCGAGGACCTCGAGCGCGCGGCCGTCCATCGCCCCGAGCACGATGCGGTCGGGGTTCATGAAGTCGACGATGGCCTGGCCCTCGGTGAGGAACTCGGGGTTCATGCCGACCCCGAAGTCGGGACCGCACCGCTTGCCGGAGGCCTCCTCGAGGATCGGCTTCACGACCGAGTCGGTGGTGCCGGGCACCACCGTGCTCTTCACGACCACCACGTGGTAGCTCGGCTTGTCCTTCAGGGCCTCGCCGAGCTCCTTCGCCACCGCCTTCACGAAGGTGAGGTCGATGCGCTGCCCGTCGAAGGGCGTGCCCACCGCGATCAGGGTGAGGTCGGAGCCGTGCACCGCCGCCCTGAGGTCGCGGGTGGCGGTGAAGCGCCTCGCCGCGAGGACCTTCCCGAGCAGCTCGGGCAGGCCGTTCTCGTGGATGGGCGGCTCGCCCTTCATGATCCGGGTGACCTTCGAGGCGTCCACGTCGACGCAGGTGACCTCGTGGCCGACCTCGGCGAGGCAGACGCCGGAGACGAGGCCCACGTAGCCCGTGCCGATGACCGAGACCTTCATGTCAGGCCTCCGGGGCGACGCGGTTGTGGCCGTACCAGACCATCGAGCGGCGCAGGCCCTCGTCGATGCCGATCCGCGGGTCGTACCCGAGCTCGGTGCGGGCCTTCGTGATGATCGGGCAGCGGCGCTGCGGGTTGTCGACGAGGTAGTCCGCCTCCTTCGGCGGCTGCAGGACGACCTTGCCCTTGTAGCCGTAGAGGTCGCGGGCGTGCGCGACCACCTTCTCGGCGAGCTCGCGCATCGAGATCTCGGGGGTCTCGACGCCGACGTTGTACGGCTCGCCGGCGCGGCCGCGCACGAGGACCTTGTAGTAGCCGGCGATGGCGTCGGCCGAGTAGCAGAAGGTCCGCTTCGGCGACCCGTCGGAGAGCATCACGATGTCGCGCCCGGCGAGCACGTCCCCGGCGAAGTCGGGGATCACGCGCCGGTCGGTGATCTTGAGGCCGGGGCCGTAGTTGTTGAACGGCCGGGCCATGGTGACGTGCAGCCCGTACTGGCGGGCGAAGTTCACGCACAGCGTCTCGCCGTAGCGCTTCGACTCGTCGTAGCAGGCGCGGGGGCCGGTGCAGGAGACGTTGCCGCGGTAGTCCTCGGGCGTCGGGATCATCTCCGGGGCGGGGTCGCCGTAGATCTCGCTCGACGAGTAGAACATGAAGCCCCGCACCGGGTCGCGGCCGCCCGCGCGGGCCCGCGCGCCGTCGAGCAGGTGGCGCAGGCCGTTGATGTTCACGTCCATCGTCTCGATGGGGAACTGCCGGTAGTAGATCGGCGAGGCGATGCCGGCCGCGTGGATGATCCACTGGAACGGCGGCAGGTCGGCCGGCAGCGGCTTCGAGGCGTCGTGCTCGACGATGCGGAAGTGCCTCCTCGAGCGGAGCGCGAGGAGCCACTCCGGCGCGCCGCGCTTGTAGTTCTCGACCACGGTGAGGTCGATGGGCGCCGCGGCCCGCTTCTCGTTCCAGTACAGCACCGACTGGACGAGGTAGTAGCCGAGGAAGCCGCCGCCCCCGGTGATGAGGAGGTTCGAGCCCTCCATCGTCTTGAACTCCTCGCGCAGCGAATCCGCGAGGTACGACAGGTCCTTCTCGAGCAGCTCCTGAAGCGTTTCCATTCCGGTGTCGTTCCCTCGTCGTGGTCCGCGGGTTCAGCCCGCCTGCAGCTTCTTGCCCTTGCCGTTCGTCCGCCAGACCTCCCAGGGCGGCTGGCCGCGCGAGTACATGTCCTCCAGGCTCTGCTTCTCCTTGAAGGTGTCCATGCAGGCCCAGAAGCCGTCGTAGGGGTAGGCGACGAGCTTCTGGTCGTGGGCGAGCCGCTG
Organism: Anaeromyxobacteraceae bacterium; assembly: GCA_047602405.1. GTDB lineage: Bacteria > Myxococcota > Myxococcia > Myxococcales > Anaeromyxobacteraceae > Anaeromyxobacter. Next base: position 552,555 of record JASGHJ010000002.1, on the reverse strand, counting down.
GAAGGGCTCCTGCACGAGCTCCTCGCCGTCCTTCATGACGTCGAAGATCTCGTGCTTGAGCACGAAGAACCCGCCGTTCACCCGCATCCCGATGTCCTTGATGTGCTGGATGTTCTGCACGGTGCCGTCGGGCGCCGAGGACACGAGGTGGAAGGACGAGTTCGGCGCGACGCCGAGGAAGCAGGCGGTGGCGTCCCGCTGCTTCGCGTAGTCGATCATCGTCGGCAGGTGGAGGTCGGTGAGGCCGTCGGAGTAGTTCGCGAGGAACGTCTCCTCCCCGTCCAGGAACTTCTGCACCGCCTTGAGGCGCATGCCGATGTTCGAGTTCAGGCCCGTGTCCACGAAGGTGATCTTCCAGTCGTGGATGTCGCTCCCGAGGAGCTCGACCTTCTTCCCGCCCTCGGCGAGCACGAAGTCGTTCGAGATCGTCTCGTCGTAGTCGAGGAAGTACTGCTTGATGGTGTCGGCCTTGTAGCCGAGGCACAGGATGAAGTCCTTGTGCCCGAAGTGCGCGTAGTAGCGCATCACGTGCCAGAGGATCGGCCGGTAGCCGACCGGGACCATCGGCTTCGGGATCGACTCCGAGAACTCCCGGAGCCGCATGCCCAGCCCACCGCAGAAGATGACGACCTTCATTCCGTTGCTCCTTCGAGTGGACGCCGCCGCGCCGGGGCCGCGGCCGGCGCCGGTCAGCTGCGCATCCTGCGTTCGAGCTCCGCGCGCTTCTCCTCGAGCGGCCTCGCGTCGCGGTCCTTGGTCGAGATCTCGGTCACCGGCAGCGGCCAGGCGATCCGGAGCGCCGGATCGAACGGGGAGAGCCCGTCGTCGAATCCGGGGGCCCACGGCCGGCTCGCGAAGTAGAGGAGGTCGGTGCCGTCCTCGAGGGTCTGGTAGGCGTGCCCGCAGCGCTCGGGGATGTAGAGCGCCCGGCCGTTCTCGGCGGAGAGCTCGACGGCGACGTGCCGGAGGTAGGTCGGGCTCTCGGGCCTGAGGTCGACGGCCACGTCGAGGGCGGCCCCGCGGGTGGCGCGCACGAGCTTCACCTCGCCGTGCGGCGGGTACTGGAAGTGGACCCCGCGGAGGGTGCCCCGCCGCGTGTTGTGGCCGACGTTCACCTGGTCGACGGCGGTCGCGAGGCCGCGCTTCGCGAACTCGTCCTGGCAGAAGACCCGCGCGAAGTAGCCGCGCGCGTCCGCCTTGCGGTCGAGCTCGACCACCCAGACGCCCGCGATGCTGGTCTCCTGGTAGATCACCGGCTTCTCCTGCCGCCGCGCGCGGCGCCACTCCGACCCGTTGCGTGAGGTCCCAGGTATACCGGAAACCCCGTCCGGCCCACGTCCCACCGCCCGGCTACAGGCGTGCCGTTCGGGGCGCGTCGCCCTGCGCGTACCATGGTCCACGGATGCGCGCCGCCCGCCAGGACGGCTCGCACCTCGGGTGAGGAGGGACCTGCGCGTGGTGGGGGCGAGGGACGGGGCCGGCGGAGGGCCGTGTGGTACACCTGCCCGGCCCATGTCCAGCACGCCTGCCGATGCGAGCGCCCCGGCGCTCTCCGAGGAGCACCACGACTCCCGGGTGAAGGTCGCGAGGAACGCCCTCAACCTCGTGCTGGGGCAGGTGGCGACGACGGTCCTCGCGGTCCTCCTGTCCGCGGCCCTGGGCCGCAAGCTCGGGCCCGCGGACTTCGGCCTCTACTTCCTGCTCCTCACGACGTCGCAGTTCACGCTGATCGTCGTCGAGTGGGGCCGAATCCTCTTCGTCGTGCGCGAGATGTCCCACGCCGGCGCGCCCGTGGGCCGCTACCTCGGCACCTCGCTCGCGCTGCGCGCCGCCGGCGCCGCCCTCGCCGTCGTCCCCGTCGCGCTCATCACCTGGGCCTGGGGCTACGGCCTCGGCACCGGGGTCCTCGCCGGCCTGTTCGTGCTCGCCTCCCTCCCCTTCTCGCTCGCGCAGGCCTTCGGCATGGCCTTCCGCGGCAAGGAGCAGATGGGCAAGGACGCGCTGGTCGCGGTCGCGAACAAGGCGGTGGTGCTCGCGCTCACCCTCGCGGCGCTGGGCGCGGGCATGGGCGTCCCCGGCGTCATGATCGCCCAGGGGGTGGCGGGCCTCGTCGCCTCCGGCCTCGCGCTGAGGCTCTACGCCCGCCTGGGCGCCGGCAAGCTGGAGGTCTCCCGCGACACCGCGAAGGCGGTCCTCGTGGGCGGCGCCCCCATCGTCCTCATGATGATCACCGTCTCGGTGCAGCCCTACCTGGACGTGATCCTGCTCTCGCACCTCGCGCCGCGGGAGGTGGTCGGCTGGTACGGGGCCGCGAAGAACATCATGGGCACGCTCATCTCGCCCGCGATGATCATCGCCGCGGCCTGGTACCCGCGCCTGTCCCGCGTCAGCAACGACCTCCCCGCCTTCAAGCGCGAGCTGCGCGCCGCGGTGCGCCCCATGCTCTGGCTCGGCGCCCTGGGCGGCCTCGGCACCTGGGAGTTCGCCGACTTCGCCATCGGCCTCATCTACGGCCTGCAGAAGTTCGGCCCGGCCGTGGACGTCCTGCAGGTCTTCGGCGTCGGCCTCTTCCTCCTCTTCGCCGACGTCCTCCTCGGCCACGTGATCACCGCCGCCGGCAAGTCCTTCGGGTTCGCGATGGGCAAGATCGTGTCGGTCGTCGCCGCGGTGGCCCTGCAGCTCTGGCTGATCCCCTGGTTCCAGGCGAACCAGGGCAACGGCGGCGTCGGCGTGGTGGTGGCCTTCGCGGTCTCGGAGGTCATCGTCTTCGGGACGGTGGTCTACCTCCTGCCGCGCGGCTCGCTCGGGCCCATCCTGCTCCTGGACGTCGCCCGCGCCGCGGGCGCGGCCATCCTCTCCGGCGTGGCCTGGCGCTACCTGCCGGCCATGCACGCCGTGATCGGGATCCCGGTCCTCGTGGCCCTCTTCACGGCCGCGTCGATGGTGGTCGGCCTGATGAGCAGGAGCAATCTCTCGCTCCTGCTCGCCACGGTCCGCAAGAAGCGCTCCTGAGCGAGGCGCCCGCGTGGCGCGGGCGCCTCCCGGCAGGGCCGGCGCCGCGCCCCCTCAGCGGGCGAGCACGGTCCGGGCCGCCCGCTCCCCGGACAGGAACGACTCGTCCGTCCAGATGTACTCCCAGTCGCCGTAGCGGCCGCACCAGGCGATGCCGACGTCGGCGAGGAAGCCGTGGACGGTCGCGAGCGCCGCCGCGCGCTCGAGGTCGAAGATCACGTTCGCGTACTCGATGTGCATCGCGTTCGTGAACATGACCTTGTCGGTCTCCCGGATGATGCCGCAGCGCTTGAGGTCCCGGACCACGGGCTCGATGCACTGCTCGGGGGTCACGTCGCGGGGGCGGTACTTCCGCGAGTAGTAGCACTCGGCCTGGATCGAGCCGCAGCCCGGCGGGACGTTGTTCTTCGACTGGAGGTGGGGGGTCGAGAGGCGGGTGAAGAAGAAGTCGCGGTCGTAGAAGTAGGTCCAGTGCGCGTCGATGAGGTCGGCGCGGTCGACCACGACGTTGACGATGACCGCCTCCGAGCAGGCGAGGCGGGCCGCCGCGTCGAGCACGTCCTTCGGGGCGCCCTCGATGGTCGGCACGAGGTCGGGCAGCGGGACCGACGAGATGAGGTGGCTGTACGGCACCACCGCGCCGTTCTGGAACCGGACCTCCTTCGCCTTCGGGTGGATCGACTTCAGCCCGTGGCCCAGCTTCACCTGGGACGCATCCATGAACTTCTGGAGGTAGGAGACGAACCCGCCGCGCCGCGGGTAGCGGAAGCCCTCGATGTAGTGGACGTCCGCCGAGGCGGGCGAGAGCGCGCCCTTCAGGATCTCCTCGAGCTTCGCCTGGTAGAGCCGCGGGCCGATCCAGTCGGTCGACATGTTGGCGGCGGTGGTCGTGTGGTACTTGACCGTGTACTCCATCGGGAACGTCTCGGCGAAGGTGTTCCCGAACGAGGCGCGCAGCCACTGCTCGTAGTTGTCGATCCGCGCGGGCGGCTTCGCCTTCGCCTCCACGTAGTCGACGATGATCTTCGAGACGAGGTCGGGGGGCAGGCCGTGGAGGTTGATCTGGGCCGGGTGCTTGATCCAGTGGCCCTTCCAGTGGTTGTTCACCTTCGTGGCGTAGCCCTCGTAGTCGCCGTTCACGGCGTCCGCGAGGATCTTCTTCACCCGCTCGTCCTTCGTGAACGAGACGTGCGGCCCCTCGTCGAAGGTGAACCGGCCGCCCTCGTAGACGTACGAGGCGGTGTGGCCGCCGATGTGGGCCTTCTTGTCGAAGAGCAGCGCGCCCTTGCCGGCCTCGCGCAGCGCGTGGGCCGCGCCGAAGCCGGCCATGCCGGTGCCGAGGATGCAGATGTCGCTCATGGGATCTTGGTCTCCGGGGAGGTGCGGGTCAGGCCTGGCCGCGCCACCAGTCGACGGTGTGCGCGAGGCCCGCCTCGAGATCGTAGCGGGGCGCCCAGCCGAGCGCCGCCGCCTTCGCGTTCGCGCCGACGACGAGCGGGACGTCGTTCGCGCGGGCCGGCAGCGCGCCGAGCTGCACGAGCTCGGGGCGGCCGGTGATGCGGCCGAGGCCGAGGACGATCTCGCGCAGGGTGGTGGCCTGGCCGCTCGAGACGTTCACGGCGCCCTGCACGTCGGCGTCGAGGACCGCGGCGAGGCCGTCGGCCACGTCCTGCACGTGCATGTAGTCGCGGATCTGGCGGCCGTGGGAGGACTTCGCGGGCTCGCCCGCGAGGAGGGCGCGGGCCACCGACGAGACCAGCCGCTGCGGGTGCTCGCCCGGGCCGTAGAGGAAGAAGACCCGCGGCCAGGCCCAGCTGAGCGACTTGCCGATCGCGTAGCTCCGCACGAGCTCGTGCAGCGCGTGCTTGCAGGCGCCGTAGACGGTGTCCGGGACGCAGGGGGTCAGCCCCTCGGTGCAGTAGCCGTAGCTCCAGTCGTACTCGTACCCGGAGCCGCAGACCGCCACCCGGGTGCCGCCCGCCTCGTGGAAGCGCCGCACGAGCTCGAAGCTCGCGGTCACCCACTCGAAGTTCTCCGGGGCGGTGATGAGCTTGCCCGGCACGACGAACCAGGCGAGGTGGAGCAGGTGCGTCGGCTTCACCTCGCCGACGAGCGCCGCCGCCGCGCCGGGCGCGAGCAGGTCGGCCGCGTGCCAGGTCACCCCGGCCGGCGCGCCGGCCGGCCGGGTGCGCCCGACCGCGTGGACGTCGAAGCCGCGCGCGACGAGCGGCGCGAGGGTATGGCGGCCGATGAACCCGCTCGCGCCGGTGACGAGGACCCGCTTCATGCCGCCTCCTCCTTGGCCTCCGCCGCGCGGGCGAGCGCCTCCAGCCGCGCGAGCCGCGCCTCGAGCGCCGGCCGGACGGGCAGCCCCGCGAGCGCCAGGATCGCCCTCCAGCGGTGGGCCCAGTCGTGGTGGCGGAGCGCGTGGATCGCGTTCCGCCGGGCGAGCCGGTCGAGCTCCCGCGGACGCGCGAGGAGGCCGCTCACCGTGGCGGCCGCGTCGGAGCCGTCGGCCCGGAGCTCGGCGACCGCGTCGTCCCAGGGGAAGTCCTCGCGGAACCCCGGGGAGCCGGGCGCGTTGCCGAGGAGGACCGCGCCCGCGGCGAGCCCCTCGTAGTAGCGGGCGCCGACCTCGGAGAGGCCCCGGTTCTCGTCGGCGGCGAACTTCGCCGGGTAGGTCACGAACAGCCGCGCGCGGCGGGCCTGGCTCGCGTAGTTCTCGCGGTGCTCGGCCGGGTTCGTGGGGTGCACGTGGGCGCCCGCGATGGTGTCGTGCAGGTAGAGAATCCCGTGCTCGCGGGCGTCCGCGCGCAGCGCGCGGTGGGCGGGCTCGGAGCGGCGGCCGATGCTGAGCACGTCGATCACCCGCGCCGGGGGCGACGGGAAGGGCGTGAAGCGGAGCGCGTCCACCGCGAGCGCCACGTGCGAGCAGGGCCGGCCGGAGGCCCGGGCGACCGTGAGCGCGCTCGTCGCGAACGACTGCGTGACGTGGTCGAACCCCTCGAGCAGCCCGAACAGCCCGGCGAGCTCGGTCTCCTGGCCGGTGTAGAACTCGACCATGTAGCAGACCTTCACCCGGCAGCGCTCCCGCCAGCCGCGGAGCGCGTTCAGGTAGAGGAGGTCCCACACGTTCATGCAGACGAAGATCATGAGGTCGTAGTCGCGCGCGACCTCGACCTGGGCGACGCCCGGGTTCAGCCCGCTCCCGAGCCGGCGGAAGGCCAGGCTGCGGGCGAGGCGCTGCCGCTGCGGCCGGAAGCCGCCCGGCTCGAGCTCGAGCACGTCCACGTCGTCCACGCCGGCGATCACGTCCTCGAACTCGTAGTTCGAGCACCACGCCGCGTGCGAGTTGAGCTTGCGGATCGACACCAGGAGGACCCGCCTCCCGGCCCGCTCCCCCACCCCGCTCGCCGCCCCGTGCTTCATCGGTCCCTCCACGCGCCTACGCCGCCGCGTCCGTGCCGCGGGCGTCCCGGGCCGGCTCCTCGACGCGCTCGAGCCAGAATCTCGCGGAAGTAGAGGTAGACCGCGCGCGGGCAGAACCGGCGGCAGTTGTTGATGTACCGCGACTGGCAGGTCGCGCCCTCCAGGATGACCGCGTCGTTCTTCATCACGATCATCTTGCCCGTCTTCTCGTTGACGAGCTTCTCGATGCGCCGGAGGACCCGGAAGGTCGCCCCGGTGAAGGGCACCATCTCGGAGTGGAACCCCATGCCGCGGTTGCGGAGGTTCTCGTCGACGGTCTCGAGGATGTCCGGGAGCCGCTTCACCCGGACGAGCTCGCCCGCCTGGAGGTCGAGCTTGCGCTGCGGGGTCTTCTGCCCCGCCGGGATGAGGCCGCGGCGGCTCGGGTACGGCGGCGCCCCCACGAGCTTCGCCCAGAGCTCGTACAGGGCGCGCAGCGGGGCGCCGAGGCCGTAGCGGCCGCCGATCAGCGTCTCGTAGACGAGGAAGGTGAAGGCGCGGACCATCCGCCACACGCCCACGTTGCCGGAGGTGAAGTCCTCGACGTACTGCAGGACGTCGGTCCGCTTCAGCGGCACCGAGGCGACGAGCAGCTGCGTGGCCTGGCAGACGTAGGTCGGGTCCGGCGCGTCGGCCGGCTCGCCGGCCTTGCGCGTGCCGAGCTGGACGAGCCGCGCCGTCTCCGGCGGGAGCGGCGCCGCGGCGCCGTCGAAGCCGCGGGCGGCGTCGGCGCCGGGGCCGTCCACCTTCGTGAGCCAGCCCTCCTTCCAGAACAGGAGGCAGAGCGCCTGGCAGCCACCGTGCGCCTCGCCGTCGCAGCGCAGGCCCTCGAGGTGGACCGCGCCCCAGAGCCGGCGTCCGCCGACGTAGTCGACCGTGTCGCAGCTCTTGTGCGCGCGCGACGCCACCTGGAAGCGCCGCCCGCAGAAGCGCGCCATCTCGGGCATGAACGGCATGCCCTCGAGCTGCGCGTGCGCGTCGAGGGTCGCGCGGATCGCCTCCGCGCTCTTCACCTCGACCCAGTCGCCCGCCTTCAACGTCGCCGACGCTCTCATCGAGACCCTCCGGTCGAGGCCGGCGGCGTGGGCATCGCCACGCCGAGCATGCGCCACGCCACCTCGGCCGCGACCCCGGCCACGAGGCACGCGCCCCCGAGCGGCGCGTGCCACCCGGCCTCGGGCCCGGTCGCGAGCGACGCGAGGATGCCGGCGCCGAGCCAGGTCAGCTTCCGCCACTGGTAGGAGTCGTGGTAGCGCGCGAGCATCCGGCGCCGCTCCCACACCGCCTTCACGGCGGGGCCCGCGCCCACGAACCGGCGCGCGACCGCGGTGAACACCTTCACGCCGAAGAGCAGCGCGGCGAGGGCGAGCGCGGCGCCCGCGACGCCGAGCCCGGGTGCGAACCGCGGCAACACGACCGCGAAGGAGAGGCCGAGGAGGATGCGGAGCGCGGCGCCGGCCGGGCCGACGTCGAGCGCTGGGAGCAATCGCTGGAGCATGGAGGAGCGCATGATGACCCGGCGAGGCCGGCGGGCGCACGTCGTTCGTTCTGGGGGGGTCGCAGGTTTCCACTGAGGGTACTACATCCGCGACGCCCCGAACGGGGGCGCGGGGCGCGCCGCGGTCGGCGGCGACGGCCTAGAACATCGCCTTGCGGCAGTAGAACGCCTCGGCGAGCCGCTCCGGCGCGACGCACTCCATGCCGCGGATGCGGGGCAGCGCGCGGAACAGAATCGGGCGTGAACCACGGCTTCGTCGCCTGCGACGGGAACGCCTTCATGAGGAGCTCGATCTTCCGCTCGAGCACCGCCGCCGGCAGCGCGGCGAAGACGCTCGGCGAGCCGAGGTCGCCGTCCCACTTCGGGATCTCGTACTCGAGCACGAGGTGGTTCCGCCACGTGTTCCAGGTGAGGTCGGAGACGACGCGGTGATCCTGGTGCCGGTCCTCCCGGTAATGGGTGAGCACGAGGTCGGGCGAGCCGAGGGCCTTCAGGGACTCGAAGTCGTCCTTCACCGCCGCGCCCGCGTGGGGGAGGTAGCCGTCGCGGTGCGACTTCACCACCACGTTCCGGTGCTTCACGCCCGCGAGGAACAGCTCCGCCGAGGCCTCGGCCTCGCGCCGGCGCTCGGGGGTGGAGCAGAGCACGACCCAGCTCACCTGCAGGTCGGGGTGCTCCGCGGCGAGCCGCAGCAGCGTGCCGCCGCAGCCGATCTCGATGTCGTCGGCGTGGGCGCCGACGGCGAGCACGTGCTTCGGGCTCGAGCCCGGCGTGAAGAGCGAGATCCGCTGCATGAGGTCCCCTCCAGGAGGCGCGACTGTATCGCACCGCGGCCGCCCTCCGGACTGCGCCGCGTTCGAGGGACCCACGCTCTCGGCACGGTGATCGCGCCCCGGCCGGGACCCATTCCCCTGTGACCCGGGCGCCGCGCGCGCTACGATGCCGCCAACCATGACCTCCACTGCTCTCCCGCGCCGCGCCGCGCTCGCGCTCGCCGTCGCCGCACTCTTCGCGTGCGGCACCACCGGGAAGTACATCTGGGTGGATCAGCTCTCCGCCGACAGGGCGGAGGATGGCGCCTACCGCGTCGCGCCCGGCGATCTCATCGGCATCCGCGTGTGGGGCCAGGACGCGATGAGCGCGCCCCGGCTGCGCGTCCGCGAGGACGGGCGCGTGACGATGCCGTTCCTCCAGGACGTCGAGGCCGCGAACCTCACGCCCGCCGAGCTCGCGAAGAACCTCGAGGGCCGGTTCAAGACCTACGTGAAGGAGCCGATCGTCACGGTCACCGTCGAGGAGGCGCGGCCGGTGAAGGTGTCGGTGCTCGGCGAGGTCGCCCGCCCCGGCGCGTACGACCTCGAGCGTGGCGCCGCCCTCCTCCACGCGCTGGCGGCCGCGGGCGGCCGCACGCAGTACGCGGCCGACGACCGCATCTTCGTGCTGCGCCAGGACCTCTCGAGCAAGGCGGACCCGGTGCGGATCCGCTTCCGCTGGGGGGACCTCGCCGCCGGCAAGCGCCCGGCCTCGACCTTCCGGATGCGCCACGGCGACGTCATCGTGGTCGAGTAGCCGATGATCGCGGCCGCGGCACTCGCGCTGGCGCTCGGGGCGCCGAGCCTGGCCCTCGATCTCTCGGTGCGGGCCGAGGCGCGCAGCACCCGCCTCTCCCCCCTCCTCGAGTCGCTCTCGCCACAGACCCGGCAGGCGGGGGAGCTCACGCCGACCGTCGGCGCGACGCTCGAGGGCCACGCGTTCCGGCTGCGCACCACCTACGCGCCCCGGCTCTGGTCGCCCGAGATCTCGAAGCACGCCAACCTCGACCACCGCCTCCTCCTCCGTGGGGACGCGGCGCCCCACCCCGACCTCCACCTCACCCTCGTCGGCGGCCTCGTCCGCTCGGTGCTCGACCCGCTGGCCGACGCCTGGACCGACTTCTCGCCCTACGCGCTGCCGCCGACCTCCGAGGTCCAGCACATCCTCGACGCGCGCGCGCAGGCCGACGTCGCGCTGCGCTTCGGGCCGCGGACCGTCGCGACCCTCCGCGGCTTCATCGGGGACGCGAAGGGGCTCGACGCGCAGAGCCGCCTCGTCCTCCCGCCGCAGCGGGACCGCGGGCTCTCCCTCTTCGTCGACCAGGGCGTCACCGTCCGCGATCAGCTCTCCGTCACCACCGAGGTCCGCACGGCGCGCACCTGGCCGGTGAACGGCCCGGCGCGCGACGCCGACTTCGCGCTCGCGGGGCTGCGCTGGGAGCGCCGCCTGGCCCCGCTCTGGCGCGGGATCGCCTCGGCCGGCGTCTACGGGATCCGGGAGGGCACCGACGGCGAGCCGGCCGTCACCGGCCTGGCGCCCTCGGGCGAGCTCACCTTCGTGCGCGACCCCGACCGCAGCGGCATCACGGTCAGCGGCGGGCTGCGCTTCGCCCCGGACATCGACCGGGTCACCGGCGCGGTCCGCAAGGCGTTCACCGCCACGACCGCGGTCGGCTGGCGCCTCGGCCCGGACTGGGGGCTCGGCGCCGGCCTGAACGCGGCCGCCTCCTCGCCGCCCGACGAGCCGGTCCTCGGCTTCGACGGCGTCTCGCGGAGGGTCTGGGAGCCGCTCGCCGTGGGCACCGAGCTCCGCGTGACGCGGCGCCTGGAGGACGGCATCGACCTCGAGGGCGGGCTCCGCTGGCGCTGGAACCAGGACCACCGGAGCATCCAGGGGAGCTTCCGCGAGGTCGGCGCCTTCCTCGGGGTCACCTGGGCGGCCGTCCCGGAGCGCGCCTCCGCGCTCACCCCGCCGCCGGCCCTCCAGCGCGGCGCCCCCTGAGCACGACCTCCCGCGGTGCGGCAGTCCCGCACGGCCCCACCGCGGGGGCTCGACGCCGGGCCCTGCGAGGCGGACCATGGGCTCACGAGGAGGCCCGCCATGCGGTCGATCATCGGCCTCGATCTGCGCCCCCGGTCGGTGGGCGCGCTGCGGTTCGCGAGCTGGCTCGGCGCCACGACCGCGCCCAGGGAACCCGAGCGCTTCGTCGCGGTGCACGTGCTCGAGGAGGATCACCTCCGGGCGGCGCTGCGCACGCAGCACCTCCCGGAGGTGGAGGCCGCGGCCCGCGGCCAGGCGCGGCGGGTCCTCGACGAGGAGGATCCCGAGGGCCGGATCGTGGAGCTGGAGGTGGTGCAGGCCACCCGCGCCGACGAGGGGCTGCGCGCCGAGCGTGCCTCCCGCAAGGCCGACGGCGCCATCATCGGCCGCCTCGCCGGCTCCGACGAGCGCCGGATCGTCCGGCTCGGCCGCGTCGCGCGGCGGCTCCTGCGCGACCCCCCCGGCCCGACGTTCGTCGTCCCGCCCGACCTCCGCCGCGGCGCGATCGGCGAGGGGCCCGTGGTCGCCCTGACCAGCCTCGACGCGGACGCCGAGGCCGCCTGCGACCTCGCGGCCGCGCTCGCCGCGCGGCTCGGGCGGCCGCTCGACCTCGTGCACGTCGTGCCGCACCTCGCCGCCTCGAGCCCGGAGTTCGTCCCGGCCGCGCTGCTCGCCGAGGAGACCGCGGTGCTCGTCGCGCAGGGCGAGAAGGACCTCGCCGCCTGGGTCCGCGCGCGCGGGCTCCACCCCTCGCGCACCCACGTGCTCCGGGGCGACCTCTTCGACGCGGCCGTGTTGCACGCCGGGCAGGCCCGGGCGCCGTTCCTCGTGGTGGGCGTGCACGTCCGCGGCGGCCTCGAGCGGCTCGTGTCGCCGAGCATCGCGAGCGAGCTCGCCGCGACCTCGACGCTGCCGGTGCTGGTCGTGCCGGCCTCGCGGTGAGGACCGGCTGACCGCCGCCGCCGCGGGCGGCGGCGGTCAGCGCACGAGCACGAGCGCCGTCTGGCGCGGGACCAGGAAGCGCGGGCCGGACGGCTCGAGCACGGTCGTGTCTTCCTCCATCGCGTAGACCTCCTGCCCGCCCCACTCCGGCACGGCCGCCCTCGTGTTGAGCTCCATGGCGGTGCCCGCCCCGAGCCGGAGCGGCAAGGTCGCGCGCAGCGAGGGCCTCGCGCCGGGGCCGGGCCGGAAGCTGCCGATCGCCGCGCCCACGAAGTGGCCGCTCGTGCCGATGGAGTGCGAGTAGATCTGCGCGGCGAGCCCGGCCGCGCCGGCCGCCTTCGTCGCGGCCTCGTGGACCTCGGGGCCGGTGCGCCCGGGGCGCATCTCGGCGGCGAGCAGGTCCTGCAGGCGGTTCGTCCCGGCGAGGGCCGCGGCGAGCCCGGCCGGCGGCGCGCGCTCCCCGGGGCGCGGCACGTAGGCCATGCGCTGGTAGTCGGTCGAGAGCAGGCCCGCGTACACGACGCCGACGTCGATGTGGACGAGGTCGCCGGGCTCGATCACGACCTCGAGGCCGGTGGGCGTGCCGGGGTCGAAGGGCCGGCCGCGGCGCTGCACGCGGAAGTCCGGCCGGAACCAGAGGTCCACGCGCTGCGCGGCGGCGCGCTCGCGCAGGAGGGCGACGAGGTCTCCCACCCTCGTCTTGCCCGGCACGAGCACGCGCGGGTCGAACGCCGTCTCCCAGAGCGCGCGGGTGATCGCGGCCGCCTCCTCCCACGCCGGGAGTTCCTCGGGGAGCCGCGGCTCGAGGACGTCCACGACGAGGCGCTCCGAGGAGACGAGGCGCGCGGCGTGCGGGCCGAGCACGCCCTCCAGCCAGGCGCGCGCGGAGGCGGAGAGGCCGTCGGCGAGCGGCGTGGCCTCGGCCTGGTTCACCGCGATGGGGCCCGGCACCCGCTCGGCGAGCGCGCGCAGCCGCGCCCCGACCTCGTCGCCGCGCGCCTCGACCGCCTCGTCCCAGAAGCCGGCCGCCTCGGGCGGCTGGTGGCTGCCGACGGCGACGCGGGTCGCGCGCGCCTTGCCCTCCTCGAGGAAGACGTAGGCGTTCCGGCCGCCCGGGTAGGTGCCGTCGGGCGTGAGGAGCCGGAGCAGCGGATCGGGCGCGTCCTCGCGGGTGAGCGTGATCCAAATCCCGATCCCGTTCGCCTTCATGGCCGGGCCGACGAGCCGGTCGGCCCGCGCGCGCACGACGCGGTCGCGCAGCGCGCCCTGCTCGGCGGCGGTGCGGACGGGCGGGAAGGACGGCGCGACGAGGGCGACGGCGAGGAGCGCGGCGGCGGCGCTCACCGCTTCCCCCGCATCGCGGCGAACTGCGCCGTGATGGTGTCCATCGAGGCCATGTGCGACGGGAACCAGCCCGAGACCACCGCGTCGAGGTAGGCGAGGAGCCGCGCGGCGTCGCCGCCCGCCTCGTACGCCGCGACCTCGCCGCCGAACTCGGCGAGCACGCGGTCGTGCTCGGCCTTGTGCACCGGGTACGGAGGGAAGCCCACCTCGCGCATGACGGCCTCCTCGCGCTCGAAGTGCGCCTGCGTGTGCGCGGCGAGCGCGCCGAGGCGCGCCATGACGGCGGCGCGGTCGAGCGGCGGGGTCGCCGCGGCCGCCAGGGCCGCGGCCTCGAGGAGCTGGAGCTCCTCGGCGTGATCGTCGTTCATGAACCCCAGCGCGAGGGCCGGGATGGGGGTCGAGTAGCGGGCCATCCCGGGCTCCTAACGCGGGCTCAGCACCCCAGCCGCTCGAAGAAGTCGTTGCCCTTGTCGTCCACGAGGATGAAGGCGGGGAAGTCCTCGACCTCGATCCTCCAGACCGCCTCCATGCCGAGCTCGGCGTAGTCGATGCACTCCACCTTCTTGATGTTCTCCTCGGCGAGCACCGCGGCGGGGCCGCCGATCGAGCCGAGGTAGAAGCCGCCGTGCTTCCTGCACGCGTCGGTGACCTGCTTCGAGCGGTTGCCCTTCGCGATCATGACGAGGGAGGCGCCGTGGGCCTGGAGGAGGTCGACGTACGAGTCCATCCGGCCGGCGGTGGTCGGGCCGAACGAGCCGGAGGGCTTGCCCTTCGGCGTCTTCGCCGGGCCCGCGTAGTAGACCGGGTGGTCCTTCAGGTACTGGGGCACGCCCTCGCCGGCGTCGAGGCGCTCCTTGAACTTCGCGTGGGCGATGTCGCGGGCCACGACGAGCGTGCCGGAGAGCAGGAGCGGCGTCGAGACCGGGTGCTTCGAGAGCTCGGCCTGGATCTCCTTCATCGGGCGGCCGAGGTCGATCTTCACGCCGTGCTCGTGCTTCTTCGCGCCGGGGCCGCGGAGCTGGACCGGGAGGAGGCGGCCGGGGTCGCGGTCGAGCTCCTCGAGCCACACGCCGTCGGCGTCGATGCGGGCGCGGACGTTGCGATCGGCCGAGCAGGAGAGGCCGATGCCCACCGGGCAGGAGGCGCCGTGGCGCGGCAGCCGGATGACCCGCACGTCGTGGGCGAAGTACTTGCCGCCGAACTGGGCGCCGATGCCGAGCCCGTGCGCGAGCTCGAGGAGCTTCGCCTCCAGGGCGACGTCGCGGAACGCCTGGCCGTGCGCGTTGCCCTCGGTGGGCAGGCCGTCGAGCCACTTCGCCGACGCGAGCTTCACCGTCTTCATGGTCTGCTCGGCCGAGGTGCCGCCGATGACCACCGCGAGGTGGTACGGCGGGCAGGCGGCGGTCCCGAGGTGGCGGAACTTGTCGCCGAGGAACTTCTCGAGCCGCTCGGGGTTGAGGAGCGCCTTCGTCTCCTGGAAGAGCAGGCTCTTGTTGGCGGAGCCGCCGCCCTTCGCGACGAAGAGGAAGTCGTACTTCTTGCCCGGGGTCGCGAGGATGTCGATCTGCGCCGGCAGGTTCGTGCCGGTGTTGACCTCCCGGTACATGTCGAGGGCGACGGTCTGCGAGTAGCGCAGGTTGTCCTCGGTGTAGGTCGCGTAGACGCCGCGCGACAGCCACTCCGCGTCGTCGGCGCCGGTCCAGACCTGCTGGCCCTTCTTCGCGACGATGGTGGCGGTGCCGGTGTCCTGGCAGATGGGCAGCTCGCCGCGGGCGGCGATCTCGGCGTTGCGCAGGAAGGCGAGCGCGACGCCCTTGTCGTTGGGCGAGGCGGCCGGGTCGCCCAGGATCTTCGCGACCAGCTCGTTGTGCTCGGGGCGCAGGAAGAACGACACGTCGTGGAGCGCGGCCCGGGCGAGCCGCTCGAGCACCACCGGCTCCACGACCACGACGTCCTTCCCCTCGAAGGTGGCCGTGCGCACCCCGTCCTTGCCGAGGTGCCGGTAGCGGGTCGCGTCCTTCGCGACGGGGAACGGGTCCTGGTAGTGGAAGGCGGGCGTGGGCATGCGGGCGCTCCTGTCGAGAGACCGCGAAGAAACCACGCGCCGCCGCGCCTGTCGATCGGGAACCGCCGGCCGGACGGCCCCCTGCTACCCGTCGTTCACGAGCTCCGACGCCGCGTCGATCCGCGCGACGTCGTCCGCGTGGATCTGGAGGAAGCGCATGCCGACCTCGAAGCGCGCGGGCGCACCCGGCGGCAGGCGCTGCACCCAGGCCACCTCGGCGACCACGTGCGCGGGCGCGCCGCCCGGGAAGAGCAGCTCGATCTCCACGCGCGTCCCGACGGGCTGGTCCTCGTCCGCGTACGCGCGCACGCCGCCGCGGCCGATGTCGCCCACCGGGCGGAGCAGCTTGCCCGAGGCCACGCGCCCGGCGGGCCGCACGAGGATGGGCGCGCGCACGCGCCGGTAGTGCCGGCGCTCGGCCGGTGTAGGCGTTCCCATGAGGTGCTCCCTCCCCCCGCTCCGGATGATGGATCGAACGCCCTGCCCGGCGCCACGGGCGCGCACCCCCGCCTTCGCGGGACGCCCGCCGCGACCCGGGCGCGGGCCGGCGCGGGGCGGGCGTGGTACGGTTCACCCACGCGCGATGTCCTCGAGGATCCCCGCAGAGCTCGCAGAGGGGCTGATGCGGCTCGCACGTGGCGAGCTCTCCCACCGCCTGCCGCGGGGTGGGACCGATCCCGACGCCGACCTCGTCGCGCGCACCTTCAACGACGTCGCCGGGCTGGTCGAGGAGCGCACCCGGCGGCTCGAGGCGGGCGAGGAGAACCTCCGCCGCCTGCTCGACGCCGCCCCGGTCGCCCTGCTCCTCATCGACCCCGCCGACCGCCGCGTCCTGCTCGCGAACCAGCGCGCCGCGCAGATCCTCGAGTCCACCGAGCGTGAGCTCGTGGGCCGCACCGCGCCCGCCATCCACATGGCGATCGGCGTGGAGAGCTTCTTCGACCGGCTCCGCCGCGAGGCCGCCGTCGACGGCGTCATCGCGCAGGTGGAGACCGCCACCGGCCGGCTGTTCTGGGCGCTCCTCGACGCACGCGCGCTCGACCAGGACGGCGGCACGCGCTGGATGCTCGGGATCGCCGACGTCACCGAGCAGAAGCGCACCGAGGAGCGGCTGCGCGAGCTCGCCACCACCGACCCGCTCACCGGCGCCCTCAACCGGCGCCAGCTCTACGAGCTCGCCGAGGAGGAGGTGCGCCGCGCCGAGCGCTACTGGCGCCCCCTCTGCTTCGCGATGCTCGACCTCGACCACTTCAAGCTGGTGAACGACCGCTTCGGCCACGCGGTGGGCGACGACGCGCTCAAGGCGGTCGCCGGGGCCATCCGCCGGTCGCTGCGGGCCACCGACCGCCTCGCGCGCCACGGCGGCGAGGAGTTCGTGGTCATGCTGCCCGAGACGCCCCTCGCCACCGCGCGGGGCGCGCTCGAGCGCATCCGCGCCTCGGTCGAGGGGCTCCGGTTCGAGGCCCGCGGGGAGCCGGTGCGCATCACGGTCTCGGCCGGCGTCGTCGCCTGGCGCAGCGGCGAGAGCGTCGACGCCGTGCTCGACCGCGCCGACGCGGCCCTCTACGAGGCGAAGCGCACCGGGCGGAACCGGGTCGTGGCGTCGGGCGACGTCGCGGCGGGGGTCCCCGCGCCGGCCCGGGCGCCCCGGAAGGCCGCCGCCCCCCGCGCGCCGCGGGGCAAGGTCCGCTGATGCGGCGCGCGGCGGCGCTCGTCCTCGCCGCGGCGCTCGCCCCGGGCGCGGCCCGCGCCGATCCGCCCGCCCCGGCCCGCCGGCACGCCGAGGGCGCGAGCCTCGTGTTCGCGATCGCCGGCGGCGTCTCGCTCGGCGCCTACGAGGCGGGCGTCCTCCACTACGGCCTCCTCGTCACGCGCGCCAACCCGGGCTTCGCCCGCGTGCGCGCAATCACCGGCGCCTCGGCGGGCGCGGTGAACGGGCTCATCTCGGTCATCACCGCCTGCGGGGTCGAGGGCACCCGGCCCGCCGACGGGCTCTTCTGGCAGTCGTGGATCCCGCTCGGCCTGAACGGCCTCACCGCCGGGAGCCCGGGCGCGCTCGCGGCGTTCTCGCGCGGGGCGCTCGAGCGCTCCGCGGACGCCATCGAGGCGGCGTTCGCCCTCGGGCTCGACTCCGGCTGCGACGTCGTGCTCGGCGTCTCGGTCACCCGGGTCACGCCGCGCGAGGTGCGGTCGGCGGGGGGCCTCATCACCGTCCCGCGCATCGAGGAGAAGTTCGTGGTGCGCATCCGGGGCCGCGGCCCCGGGACGGCGCCCAGCATCCGGAACTACGTGGACCCGGACTTCCCGGTGGCCCAGCTCCTGCTGCCGGAGCTCCCCGACGGCGAGGTCCCGTTCCGCTCGCTGCGCGAGCTGCTGCTCGCCTCCGCGGCGTTCCCCGTCGCCTTCCAGCCGCAGCCGCTCGCCCACTGCGTCTACGACCCGGCCGGCGCGGACGCCGGCCCCTGCACCGCCGCGCGGGCGCGCTCGGATCTCTTCGTCGACGGCGGCATCCTCGACAACGCGCCCCTGCGCCTCGCCGCACGCCTCGCCGGCGCGGGGCTCGTGCCCGAGGGCAGCGGCCGCCGCTGGGCGCCGCACCCGGACTTCTCGCGCTTCGCGCTGCCGGACGACGTGCTGTTCGTCTACGTCTCGCCGGAGGTGCCGGCCTGGCCCGGCGAGCGGCCGGTCGCCTCCGAGGGCCCGCCCGCCTCGCTCACCCCGCTGCTCGGGCGGATCCTCGACGGCTTCATCTCCACCTCCCGCGGCAAGGAGCTCCTCACCCTCGTGGAGGAGCACCCGGAGATCGGCGGGCGCACCCTCGTCCCCCGCCGCCACTTCCCCACCGCCAGCCGGCCGCTCTCGGCGTTCCTGGGCTTCGTCGAGACGCAGTTCCGCGTCTTCGACTTCTACCTCGGCATGTACGACGCCCGGCGGATGCTCGAGGACGTGGTCGGCGACGCGCGGCGCCGGGGCGAGGACGCGCCCCCGCTCCACTTCCCGGAGCTGCCCTGGGAGGGCGAGCGCGGCGAGGCGAAGGTGATCGGCGGCTGGCGCCCGCTCGCGTGCATGCGGGCGGCGGTCGAGCACGACCCCGAGCTCGCCCCGGCCTGCGAGGAGCCGTCGCTCGAGGACTTCCGCATCCTCCTGCAGGTCTCCCTCGACCGGCTCTACTCCGACTGCGCGAAGCGCACCGCGGCCGAGGCGGTGGGCGTGCGCCACGACCACTGCCGCGCCGCGATGGGCGGCGTCCCCCCGCCGGCCGTGAACGGCGTCCACTGGCCGGACGGCCTCGAGTGGCAGGAGCGCGTGGGCGAGGGCGAGGCCGGGCACGCGCTCCGCCTCCTGTCCGCGCACCGCTTCTTCTTCCGCGATCTCGGGCTGGCGCGCGACCAGGCCGACGAGGCGATGGCCGCCTTCCGCCGCAGGGTCGGCGACGTCGTCGCGCGGCTCGCCTCCGACCAGCCCGCGGCCGAGCGCGCCGCGTTCTCGCTCGCGTCCACCCTCGCGCTCAACGCGGTCGCGTGGGTCCCGCCGCGCCACACGGCCTGGGGCCTGCTCGGGCGCGACCTCGAGCTCGGCTACGCCCGCGAGCTCCCCTCGAAGCGCCGCACCCACGCCCGCCTCCACGCGGCCTTCCAGATCGACAAGGTCACCCAGCTCATCTCGAGCGATCCGGTGCGCCCGGCCTTCTCGGCCCTGGCCGGCCTCGAGATCCAGCCGGGCTTCCTGGCCGACTACCGCACCCAGACCGCCCTCCTCCTGCGCGGCGGCTGGCTCCTCACCGCCGCCGACGAGGGCGGCCAGAAGCCCTGCCTCGATCCGGGCCGCATCGCCGCCTGCTCGGGGCCCGTGGTCCAGGCGGCCCTGGCGTTCACGGTCCTCGAGCGCATCCGGGCCCAGCTCGGCTACGAGCTCCACCCGCGCACGAGGCACCGCCCGAGCGCGAACTGGGCGGTCACCCCGGCGCTCGGGGCCCAGTTCTCCTTCTAGTTCCCCGCGAACGTGGCGCCGTCGAGGTCGAGGCGGCCCATGAGGTCGCTCCGGAGCGCCTCGCGCACGTCGTCGTCCTTCGCGGCGGCGAGGGCGCGCTCCAGGGCCTCGATGGCCTTGCGGAAGAAGCCGTTGCGGTCGTAGACGTTCGCGAGCGCCTGCAGGGAGGTGAGGTCCTGGGGGCGGAGCTCCACGGCGCGCTCGAGCATCGTCATGGCGCGGAAGCGGTCGCCCGTCGCGCGCAGCGTGACGCCCAGCGCGGCGTGCGCCTCCGGCGAGAACGCGTCGATCGCGAGCGCCTCCTCGAAGGCCTTCGCGGCGGCGGCGTGGTCGCCGGCGCGGAAGGCCTCGCGGCCGCGGCGGTAGGCGTCGGCGAAGCCCGGCGGCGGCTTGCGGCGGGGGCGGCCGCGGTCGAGGGCCGCGTCGACGCGCCGCCGCAGGTCGTCGAGCGAGAAGGGCTTCTCGATGTAGTCCTCGGCGCCGTAGGCCTCGCGGGCGTCGTCGGCGAACCGCCAGCCCCGGTACACGGCGGTCATGATGACGACCGGGATGCGCGAGGTGCGCGGGTCGGCCCGCAGGCGCATGCAGACCTCGAAGCCGTGCAGCTTCGGGAGCATCGCGTCGAGGAGCACGAGATCCGGCTGCAGGCGCGCCGACTCGGAGAGGGCGGCCTCGCCGTCACCGACCGTCGCGACCGCGTGGCCCGCGTGCTCGAGGGTCCTCTTCGCGAGGAGCGCGACCTCGGGCTCGTCGTCCACGACGAGCACGATCCGCTTCCCGCCCGGGCGCGGCGGCGGCGTGAGCGCCAGCATCTCGACGTCGAGCGCCGGCGGCTCCGCGGCGGCGGCGGCGCGCTCGGCCGCGGGGGGCAGCGCCGGGGCGGGCTCGTCGCCCAGCACGACGACGTCCTCGGCGTCGAGGTCGAGCGCCGGCGAGGCGGGCGCCGCCGCCGGCTCGTCCCCGGAGACGACGATCTCGCGCTCGGTGACCGGCACCTGGGGGGCGGCGACCACGACCGCGTCGGTCTCCACCTCGATGGGCTCGACCTCCACGCCGCCGAGCGCGTCGAGGTCGAGCGCGGGCACGCCGTGGAGGATCTCGACCGGGTCCGGCGCGGGCGCCGGGGCGGCCTGGGCCCGCGCCTGCGGCAGCGGGGGCGGCGTGAGCGCCGGCGGGGGAGGCGGGACGAGGGCGGCGGGCGGCGGCGGGACGATCGCGGGCGCGGTCGCGCGCGCGGGGGCGGGCGGCGGGCGCGGGACGGGCGCGGCCTGCACGGCGGGCTGCGTGTTTGTGGGTCCCCTGTCGAGCTTGAGCCGTCCGAGCGTCGCCTGGCTGCCGGGCGGCGGGGGCGGCATCGCCGCGCGGGTGGCAGGGGCCGGCTGCGGCGGCCGCGCGAAGGCGACGGCCTGCACGCGCTCGACCCACGGGCCCGACGCGCTGGCGCCCTTCCCACGCCACACGAGGTGCCCGCGGGTGGAGGCGGTGTAGGCCTGCTCGATCACGTCCTTCAGGGAGGCGTGGACGGCGACGTAGACCGAGACCTCGAGGCCGCTCGAGACGCGCACCTCGTCCACCTGGGCGGTGGCGCTCTCGGGGCTCGCGACGGCGAGGTGGAGGCGGCCGCCCTCCCGGGAGAGCGGAAGGACGAGGTCGGCGCGGGCGACCTCCGCCGGGACGAGCGCCAGCACGTCGAGCGGGATCACCGAGCGCGAGAGGTCGACGCCGGGCGTGCCGAACAGCTCGGCGAGCGCGCCCGCGAGCCGCCCCTCCTCGACGCCGTGCCGGAGCAGGACCGAGCAGAGCTTCTCGTTCTTGCGCTTGGCCTCCCCGAGGGCGGCCGTCACCATGGCGCCGGAGACCACGCGGCGCGAGACGAGCACGTCCCCGATGCGGCGCTGGGCCATGGGCGCATTCTGGCCGATGCGGACGCGCGAGCAAGCCCGCGGTTCGGGGGACGGCGCCCGCCTCCGGCCTCGGTGCTGTCCCCCGGCTCTGGTGCTCGCGCGCCTCCGGAACGCCGGGGCGAGCGCACGGACGCAGGGTCAGCGGTGACCGCCTCCGATGGGGCGCGTGTCGATGATCGGGCCGCCCGCCCGACGTCGGTGTAGAGCCAGGTGGCACACCGGCCGCTGCGGGCCGGGAACCCGGGCCGACAACCCAAGGACGAGAGGCGAACGACATGCGCGTGATGGTCATCGTGAAGGCAACCCGGAACTCCGAGGCGGGGAAGATGCCGGCGCCCGAGCTCTTCGAGGCGATGGGGAAGTACAACGAGGAGCTCGTGAAGGCGGGCGTGATGCTCGCCGGGGACGGGCTGCACCCCTCCGTCCGCGGCAAGCGGGTGGTCATGCGGCCGGGCGCCCCGAAGACGGTGCTCGACGGCCCGTTCGCGGAGACGAAGGAGCTCGTGGCGGGCTTCTGGATCTGGCAGGTGCGCTCGATGGACGAGGCGCTCGAGTGGGCGCGGCGCTGCCCCGACCCGATGCCCGGGGAGGAAGGGATCCTGGAGCTCCGGCCGTTGTTCGAGGTGGAGGACTTCGGCGACGCGGTGCCCCCGGAGGAGAAGGCGCGCGAGGCGCGCCTGCGCACGACGCTCCAGGAGCGAGGCTAGGCGGGTGCCGGACGCGGACGGGGCGCGCCGGGCCGTCCAGGCGGTCTTCCGGCTCGAGCGGGCGAGGCTCGTCGCGAGCCTCACCCGCCTCGTCCGCGACGTGGGCGCCGCCGAGGAGCTCGCGCAGGACGCGCTCGTCGCGGCGCTCGAGCAGTGGCCCCGCGACGGCGTGCCGGAGCGGCCGGGGGCGTGGCTCCTCGCCGCCGCGCGGCGCCGCGGGCTCGACGCGCTCCGGCACCGCGCCCTCGCCGACGCGAGGCACGGGGCGCTCGCGCTCGAGGCGGCGGACGGCCCCGCGCCGGTTGCGCACGAGGAGGACCCCCGCGCCGCGGGCGACGCGCTCCTCGGGCTCGTGCTCGTCGCCTGCCACCCGGTGCTGTCGCTCGAGGCCCGCGTGGCGCTGACGCTGCGGCTCCTGTGCGGGCTCGAGACGGACGAGATCGCGCGCGCGTTCCTCGTGCCGCCCGCCACCGTCGCCCAGCGCATCGTGCGCGCGAAGCGGACGCTCGCGGAGGCCCGGGTGCCGTTCGAGGTGCCCCGGGGGGCCGCGCTCGCCGAGCGGCTGCCCGCGGCGCTGCAGGTGGTCTACCTCGTCTTCAACGAGGGGCACGCGGCGACCGCGGGCGAGGATCTCATGCGTCCGGCGCTGTGCGACGAGGCGCTCCGGCTCGGGCGCGTGCTCGCGGGGCTCGCCCCGGACGAGCCCGAGGTGCACGGCCTCGTCGCGCTCATGGAGCTCACCGCGGCCCGCGCCCGCGCCCGCACCGGCCCGGACGGCGCGGCCGTGTCCCTCCTCGAGCAGGACCGCGGGCGCTGGGACCGGCTGCTCGCCGGGCGCGGCCGCGCGGCGCTCGAGCGCGCCCGTGCGCTCGGCGGGGCGCGCGGCCCGTACGCGCTGCAGGCGGCGATCGCGGCCGAGCACGCGCGGGCCCCGACCGCCGCGGCCACCGACTGGCCGCGCATCGCCGCGCTCTACGACGCCCTCGCGGAGGTCTCGCCGTCCCCGGTCGTCGAGCTCAACCGCGCGATGGCGATCGGCCTCGCGTACGGCCCGGCCGACGGCCTCGCGCTCGTCGAGGCGCTGCGGGACGAGGCGGCGCTCGAGGGCTACCCCCCGCTCCCCGCCGCCCGCGGCGAGCTCCTCGAGCGGCTCGGCCGGCGCCCCGAGGCCGCCGAGGCGTTCGCGCTCGCCGCCGCGCTCACCCGCAACGCCCGCGAGCGGGCGGCCCTCCTCGACCGGGCGGCCCGGGCGGCGCGGCCCTGACCCGACCCCGGACGCTCAGGTGCTCGCGATGGGCGCCGGGGTCCCGTCGGCGTCGCCGTGCTGGGCGACGCCGCGCAGGAGGTCGGCGCGGTCGACGATGCCGGCGAGCCGGCCGTCGGCGTCGGTCACGGCGAGGATCTTCCGGTCCGCCTTCAGCATGATCGCGATCGCCTCGCCGAGCGGCGTGTCGACCCGGGCCATCGGCACGCCGCCCACCATCAGGTCGGCCGCACGGCGGGCCTTCGCCTGCTGCTCGGTGAGCCCCTCGGGCGCGCCGCGGCGCATGAGCGAGCGGAGGATCCCGGGGCGCGCGGCGGCGGTCATGCGGTCGATGAGCTCCGCGTCGGTGACGAGGCCGATCACCCGGCGGTCGGCGTCGAGCACGAGGGCCTTGTTGAGGCGCGTCGAGACCACCGCCTGGAGCACCTCGGCGAGCGGCGCGTCGGCCAGGACGGCCGGGACGTCGCGGCGCATGACGCCGGCGAGCGTGGTCTCGAGCGGGAACGCGGCCGGCCGGGCCTCGAGGCCCGGGCCGCCGGCGCCGGCCATCGCGCGGAGCACGTCCACGCGGGAGAGCCAGCCCACGAGCGCGCCCTGCCCGTCCACGACGGGGAGGCGCTTCAGGCGCTTCCTCGTCATGAGCGCCGCCGCGCGCCGGAGCGCGAGCCCGGGCTCGACGGTCACCGGCGACGGGGTCATCACGTCGCGGGCGGTCCTCGCTCCGGCGAGGCGGTCGAGCTCGGCCCGCACCTCGGGCGAGCCCAGCTCGGAGAGGAAGTCGAGCCGGAGGCCCAGCCCGCCGCGCTGCACGAGGTCACCGTTCGTGACGATGCCGACGAGGCGGCCGCCGTCCACGACCGGGAGGGAGCGCCGGCCGCGCGCGAGCATGAGCTCCACGACGTCGCGGACCGTGGCCGCCGGCGGGACCGACGCCACGTCGCGGCGCATGACGTCCTGCACGGAGACGTCGCGCGGGATGGCGCCGAGCGCGTCCCGGCGCCGCGTCGAGGCGATCTCGCCCGCGGCCCGGAGGGCCTCCTCGGGCGTGTCGAGGACGATGACGTGGGAGGCCTGGAGGAGGTGCGTGCGCGCGAGGAACTCCCGGGGCTGGGCCTGCAGGCCCAGCAGGATGGCGGTCGCGCCGCGGGAGTGGAGCTGCCCGAGCGCGCTCTCGAGGGCCACGAGGCCGGTCGCGTCGATGACCGGGACGTCCTCGAGCCGCAGGACCACCACGCTCGTCTGGTCGGCGATGACCGAGAGCGCGCGCATGGCCTTCTGGGCCGCGCCGAAGAAGAGCGGGCCGGACACGCGGTAGACCACCACGCCGGCCGGCACGGGCCCGGGGAGGCCGTGCTCGCCCGAGTCGACCGGGCCGGCCTCGGTGACGAGGGCCATCCGCCGCATGAAGAGGCATCGCGGCGAGCACCATGCCCACCGAGACGCCGATCACCATGTCGACGAAGACCGTGAGCCCGTAGCAGGTGAACAGCACCGCCACGTCGCTGCGCGGCGCGACCCGCACCGTGTGCACGAAGTGCTTCGCCTCGGACATGTTCCAGGCGACGAGCAGGAGGAGCGCGGCGAGCGCGCTCATGGGCAGGTACCCGAGCAAGGGCGCGAGCACCAGCACCGCGGCGAGCACCACGAGGGCGTGCACCGCCGCGGAGACCGGGCTGCGCCCGCCCGAGCGGATGTTGGTGGCGGTGCGGGCGATGGCGCCGGTCGCCGGGATGCCGCCGAAGAACGGCGCGATCACGTTGCCGACGCCCTGGGCGAGCAGCTCCGCGTCGGGGTCGTGCCGGGTGCGGGCCATGCCGTCGGCGACGACGGCCGAGAGGAGCGACTCGATCGCGCCGAGCATCGCGATGGCGAAGGCGCTGCCGAGGAGGGCGCGGAACGTCGCGAGGTCCCAGGTGAGCGCCTCGCCCGCGGGGCCGGCCGCGAGCCAGGGCAGCATCGGGAGCGGGGGGAGCTGCGGGATGCCGCGCACCTCCACCCCGTTCACGACGGAGTGGAACCGGCTCGCGATGGTCGCGACGTCGGCGCCGGCCCAGGTCCTGAGCGCGATCGCGACGAGCGCGGCGAACGGCAGGGCCACGAGCGGCGCCGGGACGCGCTTCGTGATCCGCGGCACCATGAGGAGCAGGTAGAGCGTGATCGCGCCGACGAGGAGCTCGTGGCCCGAGGCGGTGGGCGCGGCCCGCACGAAGGCCACCACCCGCTCCGCGAAGTGCTCCGGGGTGTGCTCGAGCCGCAGGCCGAGGAGGTCCTTCACCTGCAGCACCGCGATGACGGTCGCGATGCCGGCGGTGAAGCCGGTGGTGACCGGGTGCGGGATGAACTCGATGAGCTTCCCCATCCGCAGGAGGCCCATCCCGATGAGCAGGACCCCGGCCATGAGGCCGGCCACGAGCAGGCCGGAGTGGCCGAAGCGCGCGTAGATGGGGCGAGGATGACGATGAAGGCGGCGGTGGGGCCGCTCACCTGCGTCCGCGAGCCGCCCAGGATCGCGATGACGAGGCCGGCGACGATGGAGGTGTAGAGGCCGAACTGCGGGGGGACGCCCACCGCGATCGCGAGCGCCATCGCGAGCGGGAGCGCGACGACGCCGACCACGAGGCCCGCCATGAGATTGGCGCGCAGGGAGCCCGCGCCGTAGCCCTCGCGGAAGACGGCGCGGAGGGCGGCGGCGGGCAGCGTGGAGAGCGGAGCGTCCTCCTGCGAGGACGGATACGGGAGCTTTGACATGGTTGAGGTGCGGTTCGCGTGGCGCGGGCCCGCGAGAGCGCGGGCGCCGGCGGCCACCTCTTGGCGCGGCAGTGTACGGCGGAAGTCCCGCGAGGGGTAGGCTCAGGCCGCCGGGCGCCGCCGCCGCGCCCGCGTTCGATGCGACCCGGCGTGCGCTGGCCCCGGCGCGCGCCTCGCGACCGCGCGCGCGGCGCGGACCGGCGCCGTCCCCGCCGATCCGATCGGCCCGCGCCGTGTGACATGTCACAGCGGGCGCGACCCCACCGTCCGTGAAGTCGACGAAAGAAGTCGATGATGGCGCGCTGCGCCGCAGCTGGTGAGCAACCGCGCACACGCCCCAACACGGACGAGCAAAGTGCACCCCGACCGGCGCACCGTACGGATTCGGCCTCACCCCGATCGCTCACCCCCGGAGGATCCGGATGCCCGTCACCCGTAGGCAATTCGTCAAGATCGCGGCTGGTGGCCTCGGCGCCACGAGCCTCGGCGCGCTCGGCTTCTCGCCGGCGCGCACGCTCGCCGAGGTCCGCACGTTCAAGCTCTCGCAGGCGAGCGAGACGCGGAACACGTGCCCCTACTGCTCCGTCGGCTGCGGGGTCATCCTCTACACGCTCGGCGACCGCTCCAAGAACGCGCGCTCCGAGGTGTTCCACATCGAGGGCGATCCCGACCACCCGGTGAACCGCGGCACGCTCTGCCCGAAGGGCGCCTCGCTCGTCGACTTCGTCCGCTCGCCGAACCGCCTGAAGGCGGTCGAGTACCGCGCGCCGGGCGCGACGAAGTGGGAGAAGGTCACCTGGGACTGGGCGCTCGACCGCATCGCCCGGCTGATGAAGGACGACCGCGACAAGAACTTCGTCGCGCAGAACGCGGCGGGCGTCGCGGTCAACCGCTGGACCACGGTGGGCATGCTCGCCGCGTCCGCCTCCTCGAACGAGACCGGCTACATCACGCACAAGGTCTTCCGGTCGATGGGAGGTGTGGCCTTCGACAACCAAGCACGCGTTTGACACGGACCCACGGTGGCCGGTCTGGCCCCCACGTTCGGTCGCGGTGCGATGACGAATCACTGGGTCGACATCAAGAACGCCGACGTCGTGATGGTCATGGGAGGGAACCCCGCCGAGGCTCACCCCTGCGGCTTCAAGTGGGTGGTCGAGGCGAAGGTCAAGAACAAGGCGAAGCTGATCGTCGTCGACCCGCGCTTCACGCGGACCGCGGCGATGGCCGACGTCTACGCGCCGGTGCGCGCGGGCTCGGACATCGCGTTCCTGGGCGGCCTCGCGAACTACCTCCTCCAGAACGACAAGATCCAGACGGAGTACGTGCGGGCGTACACGAACGCGCCCTTCCTCGTGAAGGAGGAGTTCGGCTTCGCCGACGGCCTCTTCACCGGCTACGACGAGGCGAAGCGCAAGTACGACAAGGCGACCTGGGCGTACGACGTCGACAAGGACGGCTACGCGAAGGTCGACATGACGCTCCAGGACCCGCGCTCGGTCTACCAGCTCATGAAGAAGCACTTCTCGCGCTACACGCCCGAGAAGGTCGAGGAGATCTGCGGGACGCCGAAGGAGAAGTTCAAGCAGATCTGCGAGCTCGTCGGCTCCACCGCGGCGCCGGAGCGCGTGATGACGCACCTGTACGCGCTCGGCTGGACGCAGCACAGCCAGGGTTCCCAGATGATCCGGACCATGGCGATGATCCAGCTGCTCCTCGGCAACATGGGCATGCCGGGCGGCGGGATGAACGCGCTGCGCGGCCACTCCAACATCCAGGGGCTCACGGACCTCGGCCTCCTCAGCCACACGCTGCCGGGCTACCTGACGCTGCCGACCGAGGCCGACGCCGACTACGCCACCTACGTCGACAAGCGCACGCCGAAGCCGCTCAGGCCCGGGCAGATGAACTACCTCTCGGCGAACTACACGAAGTTCTTCGTGTCGCTGCAGAAGTCCTGGTTCGGCGCCGCCGCGGCCAAGGAGAACGACTGGGCGTACGCCTACCTGCCGAAGATCGACGCTCCCTACGACATCCTCCGCTACTTCGACATGATGGCCGCGGGCAAGGTGAACGGGTACCTGTGCCAGGGGTTCAACCCGCTCGCCTCCTTCCCGGACAAGGCGAAGCTCCTGAAGGGCCTCTCGAGCCTCAAGTTCCTCGTCTCGATCGATCCCCTCGCGACCGAGACGGCGAGCTTCTGGGAGAACCACGGCGAGTTCAACGACGTCGACCCGACGAAGATCCAGACCGAGGTGTTCCGCCTGCCCTCGTCCTGCTTCGCCGAGGAGGACGGCTCGCTCGTCAACTCCGGCCGGTGGCTGCAGTGGCACTGGAAGGCCGCCGAGCCGCCCGGTGACGCGCGCAACGACATCGAGATTGTCGCGGACCTCTTCACCCGCATCCGCGCGCTCTACAAGAAGGAGGGCGGGACCTTCGCGGACCCGATCCTCAACCTGACCTGGCCGTACAAGAAGCCGCGCGCGCCCTCCCCGCAGGAGCTCGCGATGGAGTTCAACGGCACGGCGCTCGCCGACGTCACCGACCCGAAGGATCCCACCAAGGTCCTCGCCAAGGCCGGCGAGCAGCTCGGCACGTTCGCGCACCTGCGCGACGACGGCACCACCACCTCGGGCTGCTGGATCTTCACGGGCTCCTGGACCCAGGCCGGCAACCAGATGGCCCGGCGCGACGCCGCCGATCCGACGGGCCTCGGGGCCACCGGCTCCTGGGCGTGGTCGTGGCCGGCCAACCGGCGCATCCTCTACAACCGCGCCTCGGCCGATCCGTCCGGCAAGCCGTGGAACCCGGATCGCAAGTACGTCGCCTGGAACGGCAAGGCGTGGGCGGGCCCGGACGTGCCCGACATGCGCGCCGACGCGGCGCCCGAGGAGGGCGTCGGCCCGTTCATCATGAACGCCGAGGGCGTCGCCCGCCTGTGGGCGCCGGCCATGGTCGAGGGGCCCTTCCCCGAGCACTACGAGCCGTTCGAGACCCCGCTCGAGAAGAACCCGATGGGCGGCAGGGCGCTCTCGAACCCGGCGGCGCGGGTGTTCCCCGGCGACCGGGAGAAGTTCGGGAAGGCCTCCGAGTTCCCGTACGTCGCGACCACCTACCGCGTCACCGAGCACTTCCACTTCTGGACGAAGCACACGCGCACCGCCGCCGCGCTCCAGCCGGAGGGCTTCGTCGAGATCTCCGAGAGCCTCGCCTCGAAGAAGGGGATCAAGAACGGCGACCGGATCGCGGTGAGGTCGAAGCGCGGGCGGATCACCGCGAAGGCGGTGGTGACGAAGCGCATGGCGACCCTGAAGATCCAGGGCAAGGAGGTCGAGACCGTCGGCATCCCGATCCACTGGGGCTTCATGGGCGTGGCGAAGAAGGGCCACATGGCGAACACGCTCACCCCGAGCGTGGGCGACGCGAACATCCAGACGCCCGAGTACAAGGCGTTCCTGGTCGACATCGAGAAGGCCTAGGAGAGCGAGACCATGGCACTCCAGTCCCTCGACGTGAAGGCCCGCTCCGCCTCGACCTCCTCCCCGCCCTCGGCGCGCCAGACCCTCGAGCTCGCGAAGCTCGTCGACGTCTCGCGCTGCATCGGGTGCAAGGCCTGCCAGTCCGCCTGCATGGAGTGGAACGACCTGAGGGCGGAGGTCGGCCAGAACGACGGCGCGTACACGAACCCCGCCGACCTCGGCGATCAGACCTGGACGCTCATGCGCTTCAACGAGCGCCAGGTGGGGGACGCGCTGCAGTGGCTGATCCTCAAGGACGGCTGCTTCCACTGCGCCGACCCGGGCTGCCTCAAGGCCTGCCCCTCGCCGGGTGCGATCATCCAGTACTCGAACGGCATCGTGGACTTCCACCAGGAGGCCTGCATCGGCTGCGGGTACTGCATCTCCGGCTGCCCGTTCAACATCCCCCGCATGCGCAAGGAGGACTCCAAGGTCTACAAGTGCACGCTCTGCTCCGACCGCGTCTCGGTCGGGCTCGAGCCGGCCTGCGTGAAGTCCTGCCCGACCGGCGCGATCCAGTTCGGCTCGAAGGAGGAGATGCTCTTCCAGGCCGAGCACCGCCTCGTCGACCTCGTGTCCCGCGGCTTCGCGAAGGCGGCGGTCTACGACCCGAAGGGCGTGGGCGGCACGCACGTCGTCATGGTGCTCCCGCACGGCGACGAGCCGGAGGCGTACGGGCTGCCGAAGGATCCGAGGGTGAGCCCGCTCGTGGCCCTCTGGCGGAGCGGCGTCGCCCGCACGGTCGGCGTCGTCACCATGTTCGGCGTGCTCGTCGCCGGCATCCTCCACTACATGCGCCACGGACCGCTCGAGGTCCCCGAAGAGAAGAAGGAGGCCTGAGCGCCATGAAGAGCGAAGCCCCCATCCTCCGTCACGGCGTCGCCGAGCGCATGGTCCACTGGGTCATCGCGATCGTCTTCACCTTCCTCTTCCTCTCCGGCCTCGCCCTCTTCCACCCGGTGTTCTTCTGGCTGGCCGGGTTCTTCGGCGGCGGGCCGTTCATGCGCTGGCTGCACCCCGTCGCCGGGGTGATCCTCGCGGCCGCCTTCGCCTGGTACGCGGCGAAGCTCGTCCGCGACAACCGGTGGCTGCCCGCGGACTCGGCCTGGGTCGAGCACATGTGGCGCTACATGCGCAAGGAGCACGAGCCGGCCGACACGCACAAGTACAACGCCGGCCAGAAGATGATGTACTGGTCGATGGTGCCGATCATCGCGCTCCTCCTCCTCACCGGCATCGTGCTCTGGCAGCCGGCGTTCGCGTTCGACGCCGCCTCCCGCGCGACCTTCGGCGCGACGCTCCGCCGGGCCGCCGGCCTCACCCACGCGGTGTGCGCGTTCGTGATGTTCATCGGCATCGGCGTGCACGTGTACGCGGCCTTCTGGACGAAGGGCAGCATCCGGTCCATGGTCCGCGGCACCGTGAGCGCCGCCTGGGCCCGCTTCCACCACCCGGCCTGGTACCGGGAGGTGTCCGGCGGCCCCGAGGAGCCGGATCGCGTGCGCGCCCAGGGCGGTCGATGAGCGACACCGCGAGCGCGTGGGTCGGGACCCCGTCGAAGGGCGATCTCGGCGAGATCCCGCACCTCGTGGCCCACCCCGGCGCGGCGGCCTTCCGCCGTCGCGCCGAGCGGCTGGCGGAGCTCGCCCCCGGCCACGCGGCCGGCGAGTTCCTCGCGCTCGCGGGCCGCATCGCCGCGGCCCAGGTCTCGGCCGCGGCGAGCTTCCGCCCCGGGCCGACGCCGGCCGGCGAGGATCGCCCGCTCGACGGGTCGCGCCCGCCGGACGGCTGGCGCGACGCGCTCGCGTCCATCGCGGGCGCGCTCGCGGGCGTGCCGATGCCGCAGGCGGCGCGGGACGCCGTCTCCGGCCTGCCCCGCCGCCACGCCGCCGAGCTGGACGGGCTCGCGCTCCGCGTCCTCGCGGGCGAGCTCACCCAGGCCGACCTCGCCGCGGCGCCCTTCGTGGGCGCCGCGCTGCAGGTCGCCTTCTCGGCGCACGCCGCGCGGATCGATCCGGCGAGCGTGCCGCGCCGCCCGGACGCCTCGTGCCCCGTCTGCGGCCAGCCGCCCGCGGTGGGCGTCGTGCAGGCCGACGACAAGCTCCGCCACCTCCTCTGTGGCGTCTGCGGCACCGAGTGGCACAAGACCCGGCTGCAGTGCGTGCTGTGCGCCTCCGGCGCGAAGGTGACGTACCTCGGCCTCCGGCCCGCGGAGGAAGGCTCCCCGGAGCCCGCGCCCGACGGGGAGGATCCGGCCCGCGCGGAGGCCTGCGAGCCGTGCGAGGCGTACCTGAAGCTGCTCTACCGGGAGAAGGCCCCGGGCCTCGAGCCGCTCGCGGACGACCTCGCCTCGATCGCGCTCGACCTCCTGGTCGCCGAGCGGGGGCTCCTGCGCATCGGACGCAACCCGTACCTCGCGTCCGCCGCGGGCTGAGCCGTTCCGGCGTATCCTCTCGCCCATGCCGAGCCTTCCCCTGGCGAGGGCCCTCGTCCTCGAGAACGTCCGACCGCTCGCCGCCGAGGCCGTCCCCCTCGCCGCCGGCGTCGGGCGCGTGCTCGCCGCCGACCTCCTCGCGCCCTGGGACCACCCGGCCTGGGACAACTCCGCGATGGACGGCTTCGCGGTGCGCGCCGCCGACCTCGCCGCGCTCCCCGCGACGCTCGCCGTCCGCGGCTTCGTCCCCGCGGGGCGGGTGCCGGCGGGGCCGCTCGCCCGCGGCGCCGCCGCCCGCATCATGACCGGCGCCCCGGTCCCCGAGGGCGCCGACACAATCGTGCCGCTCGAGGAGGCCGAGGCCCAGGGGGACTTCGTGCTCGTGCGCGCGCCGGTCCGCCCGGGCGCCCACGTGCGCCGCGCGGGCGAGGACCTCCGCGCGGGCGGCCTCGCGCTCGCGGCCGGCACGGTGCTGACCCCCGCCGACGTCGCGGTCCTCGCGGCCTTCTCGCGGACCGAGGTCGAGGTCGTGCGCCGCCCCCACGTCGCCGTGCTCTCCACCGGCGACGAGTTGCTCGCGCCGGGTGAGCCGCGCGCGCCCGGCCGCCTCTACGACATGAACTCCTCCGCCCTCGCCGCCGCGGTGGCCGAGGCGGGCGGCGTCCCGGTCCCGCTCGGCGTCGCCCGCGACGACCGCGCCGCGACCGAGGCCCTCGTGGCGGCGGGCTTCACCTCCGACGCCCTCGTCACCTCCGCCGGCGTCTGGATGGGCGACCGCGACCACGTGCGCGCCTCGCTCGAGGCGGTCGGCGCCACCCAGGTCTTCTGGAAGGTCGAGATGAAGCCGGGCCGCCCGGTCGCCTTCTGGCGGCGCGGCGACCGCCCCGCCTTCACCCTCCCCGGCAACCCGGTCGCGGCGCTCCTCACCTTCGAGACCTTCGTCCGCCCCGCCCTCCTCCGCATGGGCGGCCACCGCCACGTGGACCGGCCGGTGGTGCGCGCCCTCTACCAGGAGCGCCTCGTCGCGAAGCCGGGCCGCGCCCTGGTCCTCCGGGTCCGCCTCGCGCTCGTGAACGGCGCCGTCCACGCCTTCAGCGCGGGCAAGCAGGAGGCGGGGCTCATCCACCCTTCCCTCCGCGCAGACGGCCTCGCCATCCTCCCGGACACCGGCGCCGAGCTCGAGCCGGGATCCCCCATCGACGTCCAGCTGCTCCGCCCGGATTTCGTCGTGCGTTGATCCCGTCCCGCTGCCGATGCTGGTGGTCCGGGGCAGTCCCGTGGGCATGCGTGTCCTTGGGAGCCAAACGGGCCTCCGCGACAGCGCTTGCTCGGACGGGTTTGAGACGGAAGAGATCGCCGGAACCGTGCCGTTCCACGGCGGTGATCGTGCAGCACGCCTGCGGACCATGTGCGCGTGACGGCGTCGTGCGCTGCGCGCACGGCGCCGTCCTCGCGCGATGGTTCCTTGGCCTGCAATGCGAGATGTGGTGACGGTACCTCGCCCGTCGCTCGCTGCGCGCTGCTGCGGAGGCCCGTTTGGCTCTCGGGGGTAGCGGATGAAGGCCGGCCGAGACTGCTGGGTGCTGATGGGCGACTAACGGGTGCTGATGAACGGCCAGCGGCGGGGCGGCGATCCGTCCCGCATCACCGTCATCGCCGTCGTCGCCGTCACTCACCATGAGTTCATCACTCACCACCCAGCAGTATCGGCCGACCTCAGGTCTCCACCCCCGAGGGCGAAACGCGCCTCCGCAGCGCCGGCCGGCGGAGGTCGGGCTCTCCACGCCACCAGGATCCTAGCGATTGCAGGCCAAGGGATGTGTGCGCGTGACGGCATGGCGCGCGCAGCGCGCCGTGCCGTCACACGCAACTCAACCGCAGGCCTGCCTGGTTCGACTCCGCCGCGCTTCGCGCGGCTACGCTCACCATGAGCGGGAGATGTGGTGACGTCAGTCCGACGCAGCCGGCCGGCGTCGCGGAGGCGCGTTTCGCCCCCACGGCACCGTACCTCCGTCGAACGTCGAACGTCGAACGAGGGCGCTCAGCGGAGGAGGAGGATCGTCTGGGAATCGCCGCTGGACCCGGCCCACTGGGACGCGGTGGCGTTGAACCAGGGATCGAGGACGTCCCGTCGCGCGCCGGCCGCGAGGAGGGCCTCGACGGTGCGGTGGTGGCCCTCGCCGGCGGCGACGTGGAGGGCGGTGGGGGCGCCGTCCTCCGGGCCCGCGTCGAGCGGGGCCCCCGCGGCGGCGAGGGCCTTCACGGCCTTCGGCTTGTCGAAGCGCGCGGCGAGGTGGAGCGGGGTCGCCACGAGCGGCGACTCGCGCAGGAGCCGCTTCATCCGGTGGGCGGGCTCGGCGCCGCGGCGCACCAGCGCCTCGACGACGTCGCCCCAGCCCTCCATCGCCGCGACGAAGAGGAGCCGGGTCGCGAGCGCGGGGGTGAGCTCGGGGGCCACCTCCGGCGTGAGCGTGGCGGCGCTGCCGCCGACGACCGCGGTGGAGACGTCCTGGAGCGCGCCGTGCCCGACGAGCACCCGCGCCGAGCCGTCGTGCGAGCGGTGCAGCGCGATCCCGAGCGGGGTCAGGCCGAGCGCGCAGCGCGCGCCGGTGTCGGCGCCCAGCGCGAGCAGCGCCTCGACGCCCTCGTCCCACCCGTGGCCGGCGGCCCAGAGGAGCGGGGTGAGCGCGTCGTCGGCGAAGCCGTTCCGCTGCTCGAGGCGGGCCGGGTCGGCGGCGACGAGCCGGCGGAGCGCCGCCGCGTCCCGGGCGCCGAGCGCCGTGAAGACGTCCTCCTGCGCGCCCGCGCGCCGGAGCGCGTCGGCGGCGCCGGCGCGATCGCGGTGCGCCTTCGAGACGATCGCCACGGCCGTCGCCCAGCCGAGCGGCGTGTAACCGTACCAGGCGTCGCGCAGCTCGAGCGAGGCCCCGCGCGCCACGAGCGCCTCGACGACGGACGGGTGGCCCACCTCGGCGGCCCAGTGCAGCGCGGTCGTGCCGCTCGCCGTCTCGAGGGCGTCGACCTCGGCCCCCGCGTCGAGCAGCGCCTGCACCACCTCCCGGTGGCCGTGGCGGGCGGCGAGGTGGAGGGCGGTCGTGCCCTGCGGCCGGTCGCGGTGGCGGACGAGCTCGGGCGCGGAGGCGAGGAGGTCGCGGACGGCGCCGGCGGCGCCACCGGCGGCCGCGGCGAGGAACCTGTCGGGATCGGGGATCATGGACTGCGCGTCCTTACGCCGCGCCCCGGGTGATGGTCCCGGCGCGGGCGGGTCGGCTAGGGTGGTGAGCCATGCTGCGGGAGATCGTCGGGTTCGTCGGGGCGGACTGTACGGGGTGTGGCCTGTGCATCACCGAGTGCCCCAACGAGGCCCTCCACACGGTCAACGGAAGATCGCGGCTCGCGGGCGAGGCGTTCTGCGAGGGCTGCGGCCTGTGCGTGGAGGTCTGCCGGCACGGGGCGGCCTCGCTGGAGCGCCGCGAGGCGGCCCCGTTCGACGCCGCGGCCACGAAGAAGCGCCTCGCCCTGCGGCAGCGCATGCGAGAGCTCGCCGGGGCCTAGGCGCCCGGCGCGATCTCCACGAGCCGGATCTCGAAGGTGAGCTCCCGGCCGGCCAGCGGGTGGTTCCAGTCGAGCGTCACGGACTCCTCGGTCATCGCGATGACCTTCGCGGGGGCGAGCGAGCCGTCGAGCGTCGTCACCTCGAGGACGTCGCCCACGCCGGGGTCGAAGTTGTTGGGGCGGTGCCGGCCCTCCGCCACGCGGAAGGACTCGATGCCCGACTCGCGCGGGACGATCTCGTCCCGGGCGACCGTCAGCACGCGGTCCTCGTGCCGCGGCCCGAACGCCCGGGCGGGCGGCAGCGTGATGCTCACCTCCGCGCCGGGCTCGAGGCCGACCAGCGCCTCCTCGAAGGCGGGCAGCATCTCCCCGCTCCCGACCACGAGCTCCATGGGCGCGAACGCGACCCCGCCGCCCCTGAAGTTCCGGTACACCTCGTCGCCCGCGTCCTGCGAGGAGTCGAACACCGAGCCGTCCGAGAGCCGGCCCGTGTAGTGGAGCTTCACCCTGTCGCCGACCTTCACCTTGGCCATCCCGTCCTCCGTCCGCCCGGGAGCTTTGACGGCTGGACGGACGCCGAGCGCCGCGAGCCCCTCCCCGGACGGCGCGGATCCTGGCCCGACGGGGCGGGTCGGGTCCACCGGCGCGGGTGCGGCTTCGTGCCGCTGGCCCGCCATCCGCTCGCGATCCAGCAGGCGGATCGGCGCGCGGGTGAGCGTACTGACGGTGAAGTGATCGTTGACACCCCGGGCGTCATGCCGCACCTCCTGAGGGGGACGCGGAGGGCGGCGGCGTGGCGTAATGAGGCCTCGAGATGCGGCGGAAGATCATCCTGGGGCTGGTGCTCCACACGCTCGTGTTCCTGGTGGCGGGGCTCTACCTCGCCAGCAAGATCCGGATCGCGACCGAGGACGTCGATCGCGTCATCCGCCAGCACCAGGTGGAGCTCCTGCGCGAGGGGTTCCTCCTCAGGCTCAAGCAGACCCAGGCCGATCTCCTCCTCCGCGGCTCGCCGCCCGCCCGGCCGGTGCCCGCGGACGCGGGGGACGTGACCCGGCTGCAGGACGCCATCGACGGGTGCTTCGGCTGCCACCACGCACCGCGGGTGACGGAGCAGCTCGCCTCCCTGCGGCAGCAGACGGTGAGCTACCGGGCCGCGCTCGCGGCGGTGCCGGCCGACGCCGGCGAGGACGTGGGCCCGGCGCGCCTGCAGGCCTACGAGATTGGGGATCACCTCGTCCTGCAGGTCCGCACCATGGTCGACACGACCCAGGCGCTCCTCACCGAGCACACGCTGCGCGCGCTCGACGACATCGCGCGCACGAAGTACGTGGTCTACGCGCTCGTCGTCTTCGGCCCGCTCCTCTCGGTGCTGGTGGGGCTCGTCGCGGTGACC
The DNA here is from genome assembly GCA_047602405.1 of Anaeromyxobacteraceae bacterium. Classification (GTDB taxonomy): domain Bacteria; phylum Myxococcota; class Myxococcia; order Myxococcales; family Anaeromyxobacteraceae; genus Anaeromyxobacter. The sequence continues at coordinate 515,857 of JASGHJ010000002.1, read as the reverse complement.
GGGCTCACGAACCCGCTCGACGCGCTCCTCGAGGCGACCCGGCGGCTCAAGCACGGCGACCTCGATCACCGGGTGCTGGGGCTGCGCGACGAGTTCGCCGAGCTCGCCCAGTCCTTCAACGACATGGCCGGCTCGCTCCAGGAGCAGATGCAGCTCATGCAGCGCACCGAGCAGCTCGTGGTCGTCGGCGAGCTCGCCGCGGGGCTCGTGCACGAGATCAAGAACCCGCTCGCCGGCATCAAGGCGGCGATGCAGGTCCTCGTCCACGAAGCGAAGCTCTCGGGGGAGGACCGGGCGGTGCTCGAGAAGGTCGCCCGCGAGGTGGTGGGGCTCGAGGGCATGCTCCGCGCCTTCCTCGACTTCGCCCGCCCGGCGCGGCCCCAGCTCGCCTCGGTCGACGTGAACACCTTCGTCGAGACCGTGGCCTCCTTCTACCTCAGGAGCCACGTGGATCGCGCCGAGCGCCCGCTGCGGCTGGCGCGGACGCTCGGGCAGGTCCCGGCGATCCGGGCCGACCCGCGCCAGCTCCAGCAGATCCTGCTCAACCTCCTCCTCAACGCCGCGGACGCGATGCCCGACGGCGGGCAGGTGGAGGTGCGCACCTCCTACGACGCCACCCGCGGCGAGGTGCAGGTGGCGATCGTCGACGGCGGCCGGGGCATCAGCCCCGAGCACGCCCCGCACGTCTTCCAGCCCTTCTTCACCACCAAGCCCGGGGGCACCGGGCTCGGGCTCGCCGTCTCGAAGCGGCTCGCCGAGCAGCAGGGCGGCTCGCTCTCGTTCGCGCCGGGGGCCGCGGGCGGCACCGTCTTCCAGCTCCACCTGCCGGCGGACGCCCCGCCCGCCCGGAGATCCGCATGAGCGTCAGGGCCCGCATCTTCCTGCTCGACGACGACGAGCTCGTGGTCACCATGCTCGCCCGGGCGCTCCGGGGCGAGGGCTACGAGGTCCTCGCCCGCACCGACCCCGCCGGCGCGGTCGAGGAGCTCCGGACCTTCGCGCCCGACCTCGTCCTCCTGGATCTGAAGCTCCCGGGCACCACCGGGCTCGACGTGCTCGGCGAGCTCACCGAGCGGGCCATCCCGGGGCAGGTGGTGATGCTCTCCTCCGACGGCAGCGCGGAGAGCGCGGTGCGGGCGATGAAGATGGGGGCGGTCGACTACCTGACGAAGCCCTTCGACCTCGACGAGGTGAAGCTCGTCCTGGCGTCGATCCTGGAGAAGGGCCAGCTCCGCCAGGAGGTCGAGTACCTCCGCCGCATCAGCGGGCCCGCGCTCGCGCGCCGCGAGCCGGTGGGCGGCTCCGCGGTCGTGCGCGAGCTGCGCGCCGCCGCCGAGAAGCTCGCCCGCGCCGCGGTGCCGATGGTGCTCGTCACCGGCGAGAGCGGGACCGGCAAGGAGCTGATGTCCCGCTACATCCACGACCTCATGCACGCCGCGAACGGCGGGCGCCTGCGGCCCTTCATCGGGATCAACTGCGCCGCGCTGCCCGAGCAGCTCATCGAGAGCGAGCTCTTCGGGCACGAGAAGGGCTCCTTCACCGACGCCCGCTCCGAGAAGAAGGGCATCTTCGAGCTCGCCTCCGGCGGCACCATCCTCCTCGACGAGATCGGGGAGATGAAGTGGAACCTGCAGGCGAAGCTCCTGCGCGTGCTGGAGGAGCGGACCGTGCGGCGCATCGGCGGGCGCCACGATCTCCCTATCGACGCCACGGTCTTCGCGACCACCAACCGCGACCTCGACGAGGCGGTCCGGAACGGCGAGTTCCGGATGGACCTCTTCTACCGGCTCGCCACCTTCTCAATCCACATCCCGGCGCTGCGCGAGCGGCCCGAGGACGTGCTGCCCCTCGCGCGCCACTTCCTCGGGAACTTCGCGACGAAGTACGGCCGCACGCCGATGACCGAGTTCACCCCCGAGGCCGAGCGGCTCCTCACCGCCTACGCCTGGCCGGGCAACGTCCGGGAGCTCCGGAACGTCTTCGAGCGCATCGTGGTGCTGGAGGCCGGCCCGATCGTCCGCGCCGAGCACCTCCCCAAGGAGCTCCTGCGGCTCGCGCCCGCGCACGCACACGCGCACGGCGCGCCGGCGGCGGGCTCCGGGCTGCAGCTGCCGCCCGAGGGGCTCTCGCTCGACGAGCTCGAGAAGAGCCTCATCGAGCAGGCCTTCGCCCGGGCGCACGGGAACAAGGCCCAGGCCGCGAAGCTCCTGGGCATCACCTACGACTCGCTGCGCTACCAGATCCGGAAGCTGGGCCTCGAGAGCGCCGGGTAGCGGCCCTACGGGTTCCGCGCCTTCTCGACCTCTTCCCAGTCCATGAGGTGGGTGGCCTGCTGCTCGGTGAGGTGCCGCTCCGAGTAGAGGTAGACCGCGCCCGTCTCGCGCTGGACGAGCTTCTTCACGTCGGCGTACTCGGGCTTCGCGAGGAGCTCGAGCACGAGGTCCTCGATCTTCCGGAAGTCGATGCCGAACACCGACTCCTTGAAGACCGAGATGCGCGTCGGCGCGGGCTGGATCATCGACCGGTCGCGCACGAACTCCGCGATCGCCCACCCGAAGTCGGCGGTCCTGGAGCGCATCATGATCTTGCCGTAGTTGCCGCTGATGTAGGCGTCGGAGTGCCAGTAGACCTCGCCCTTCGGGCCGGTGACGGCCTGGAGGTCCTTGAAGCGGGGGTCCGCCTTCACCTCCTCGAGCAGCCCCGCGCGCTGGGCCTCGCCCTCGAACGGGAACAGGGGCTCGAGCGCGGCGGCCGGGGTGAGCAGGAGCATCCGGGAGTCGGCCCGGATCTTCTCGGCGATGGCGATCTTCGCCTCCTCGACGCCCGCCTTCTGCTGCGCCTCGACGGCGATGAGCGTCGTCTCGGAGAAGAGGTAGACCCGCCCGGACGGCGCGACCACCGCCTTCACGTCGCCGTAGGCGCCCTCCCCCGCCATCTCGGCCAGGAGCTCGGAGAGGCGCTGCTGGGAGAGCTCCGGCGCGAGCGCGCGGACCGACTGCTCGGTCGCGATCCGCCCCGCCCTGGAGGCCTCCCGGACGTGCGCGGCGATGGTGGCCTTGAGCGCCGCCGGCCGGGCGTCCGGGACGTCCTGCGGGACGGCCTGCAGCTTCTCGGGCGGCGCCGGGCGCGTGGGATCGAAGAGGTGCTCGACGTTCGTGATCGCGTTCATGCGCTCCTCCGAGAGGACGGCCCCCGGACCAGCTTCGGTCCGGGGGCCGCGTTCAGCCGTCCACGGACGGTACGGCCTAGATGATGCCTTCCGCCTGCAGCGTCGCGACCGTGTCACCGAGCCCGATGGCGCCGAGGGTCGCCGCGGTGGGCAGGCCCTTCGCCGTGTAGCCGAACAGGTCGTAGATCATCTTCCGGCCGGCCTCGAACTCCGCCTCGCTCGTCCAGGCGCCCGCGTGGCTCGCCTCGAACGCCCACTCGGGGGCGAGGTCGAAGGCGACCGAGAGGTCCGCGCCCTTGCCGGCCGTGCGGGCCGACATGACGCGCGCCATGTACACGCGCCAGAGCGTGAAGAGGCGCAGGCCCATCTTCTCGTAGTCGGCCTGGGTGAGGTTCTCGCCCGTGACGGCGTTGTAGACCTTCACGTCGAGCTCCGGGTCACCGCGGTAGCCCTTCACGGGCTTCCCGCCGACCGTGGCGATGGCGCCGTCACGGCTCTTCAGCGGGGACGCCCAGACCGGGAGCGTGTAGTTGCACTCGGTCAGGGAGTTCTGCAGCTCGTAGGAGATGATGCACTGGGCGATGAACGAGGCGCGGGCCATGTTCATGTTCGACGGGGCGGTCGGGTACGGCGCGAGGTCGTAGACCCACTCGCCGGCCGACTCACCCTTGTCGGTGACCGGGGTGCCGGTCATGCCGCCCGCCGCGAAGAACGACTTCGAGTACGGCGAGCAGGCGATCTCCTGGGAGATGGCGCGCTTCAGCGGGACGGCCGCCGAGTTCGGGAGGCCGTTCGTGAAGAAGTTGTGGTGCGTGTGCGCGTTGGCGTCGCGGACCGCCTGGAACACGTTCACGAACCCGCCGACCTGCGCCATCGACTCCACCGAGTGGTGGAGCGTGTGGCCGAGCTTCCACATGTGGAGGTTCGTGTAGTCGGTCTCGAACGCCGGCCCGAGCTCCGGGATGCGCTTCGCCATGTTCGGCGGGCCCATGCCCATCAGCCATCCGATCGTGCCGGCCGTCCGGCACTTGCCGACCACGGCCGGGGCGGCGCCGTCCGCGGCGGTCCAGTACGTCGGACCGACGTTGGCGGCCACGCTGGCGGCGTAGAACTGCAGCCAGCGCGGGTCCGCGCCGTCGAGGAGGTCGAACGGGCTCTTGCCGGAGTTCCAGATCTTCGTCGTGCGGAGCCGGTAGTACTCGCTCGTGTTCGCCGTCGGCAGGCCCGTCGTCTTGTCGACCGGCTGGAAGTCACCCTGGGAGAGGTACTTCTCCATGTACGTCTTGTTCAGCCAGGGGTTGGCGATCGTCTGGCCCGCGTTCGCCGGGTCGGGGATCGTCGCGACGGTGTCCTTCTGCGTGTACATCCACTTGAACACGTAGTTCCAGCCGCCGTAGTCGTTCCAGATGCCGTAGTCACCCTCGAGGTGGTTCGACATGTAGGTGAGCAGCATCGGGTTCTGCTGCGGGTTCGTCCCGGCGGTGCTGGGGTACGTGGAGACGATGCCGCTGTTCCCCATGCACGTGTTCATGTTGTACCGGGAGACGCCGTAGTTCTCGAGCTCCGGGTGGTCCGCCGCGATGTGGCAGCGGATCGGGCACGAGTGGCAGCCGTCCATGCGGACCGTGCGCTTGAGGCCCTCCTCGCCGAAGTCGTTGAAGCCCTTCTGCGTGCGGAGGCCGATCTTGTTGAGCGGGTACGGCGCGTCCACCGTCGGGTGCTCGGCGTCCGGGCAGGTGCCGGTGTTGACCGGCGGGAGCGCGGAGCCCCAGAGCACGCCGTCACGGCCCGACCAGCGGGTGCCGCCCGGCGAGTACTCCGACCACGCCTGCAGCTCGCGGGCGACGACGCACTGGTTGTTCGCGCCCATCATGCTCAGGTAGTAGTTGTTGAGCTTCTTCCACTCGGCCTTCGACGCCGCGATCTTCACCGCGCCCGTGCCGCGGACGCCGATCGCCTTCAGCATCTTCGAGCCGAGGATGCCGCCCACGCCGCCCGCGCGGTGCGAGCGGTCGGTGAAGATGGCGCCCAGCCGGCTCTTGTTCTCGCCGGCCTGGCCGATGGCCATGACGTGCGCCTCGGGCCCGAGCAGGTTCACGATGTGGTTGTTGGTCCGGTAGATGCCCTGCCCCCAGACCACGGAGGCGTCCTCGAGGCTGACCTTGTCGTCCTCGATGCGGAGCCACACCGGCTTGTCGGAGACGCCCTGCACGATGATCGCGTCGTAGCCGGCGTACTTGAGCTCCGGGCCCCAGTGCCCGCCGACGTGACCGGCGGCCGGCAGATCGTCACCGTTGACCGGCCACAGCGAGCACACCGAGGTGCGGCCCGAGCACGGCGAGCCGGAGCCCGTCGCGGGGCCGACGGCGAAGATCACCTTGTTGGCCGCGTCGAACGCCTTCGTGCCGGGCGGGACCTCGTCCCACATCACCTTCCAGCCCAGGCCCGTGCCGCCCATGAACGCCTTGTACTTCTCGGTGCTCTCGACCGTGATCGCCTTCGTCGTCAGGTCGACCCGCAGCACCTTGCCTGCCCATCCGTAGGTCTCAGCCATGTTCCTCTACCTCTCTTCTAGGGTTCCGGAATCCGAAAGGGGTCAGTGGCACTGCTTGCAGGTGTCCTTGACGTCCGCCGCGTAGTTCGGCGTGACCACCTGCCGCGTCGGGACGATGTCGGTGCGGTCGTCCCAGGGGACGAACTGCAGGGCGCCGGCGGGGCACGCCTCGACGCAGTTGGGCCGCGTCATGAGGCCGTTCACGCCGTCGTCCAGGCCGAGCTGACCGGCGCAGAGATGGCACTTGTGCGACTTGGTGTTCTCGCCCTTGACCGGACCGTCGAGCGCCGTCATCTCCCACGGGCACGCGTCGACGCAGATGCCGCAGCCGACGCACTTGTCCGTGTTCACGATGCGGGCGTTCTGGTCACCCACGACCTCGATCGCCGCGTTCGGGCACGCGAGCTGGCAGGGCACCGGGTGCGGGCACTGCCGGCAGGTGTCCTGGACGATGCGGAAGTTGCCGTAGAGCCCCATCCCGCGCGCGCCGTTCCAGGTGCCCTCGACGCCGTACTGGACGTTCCGGTTCACCTTGACGTTCGACACGGCCGGACGGACGGTGCCGCCGTTGTAGGCCGAGCACGCCGACTCGCAGCGCCGGCAGCCGACGCACAGGCCGGGGTCCGCGACGATCATGCCCTTCGCGTTCGGCACGTACACCTGGCGCGGGGTCGCGGCCTTGGGATCGCTCGCGCACCCGAACTGGAACGCGACCGCGCCCAGGCCGGCCACGCCCATGCCGCTCACGAAGCTGCGGCGACCGATGGTCTGCTGGATGAACGCCTTGACCTGCTCGAGCGTCGTCAGCTCCGCGGGGAGCTCGACGATCGTGTCAGCGACGACTGGAAGCTTGTTGCCTGCCATTTGACCTCTCCTTGCTCTGGCTCCGATTCGCTTCTTCGATTCCTCGAGATTCCTGAAGTTTCCTTGCGGCTACCGCCCACCGAGCCCCGGGTGGCAGGCGAAGTTCGAGCACTGCGACTTCGAGGGGTGGCACGCCTGGCACGACTGGAGGTCGCGCCGCGCGTCGCCCCGGTGCAGCGAGATCCACGCCGGGTCGAGCACGCCGGCCCCCACGTAGACGGGAGCGTGCTTCTTGATCGACATCTCCGACCGCTTCCAGGAGAGCTCGCGCTGGTGGCAGTCGGAGCAGAAGCTCTGCGTCCGGTGGCAGCGCGCGCAGGACTGCGGGTCGTCCTTGGCCTTCATCGCGTGCGTCGAGACGAAGTCGGCCTTGTGCGTGACCGGCATCGGCTCGCCGCGCCGGGACAGGCTGCTGTCGAAGCGGTGCGTGAGGTTGCCGCCGTGGTGGCAGTCGGAGCACCAGGACTGCTGGTGGCACTGCTCGCAGTTGTTGCCGGTCTTCTGCGCGAGGCGGCGGTGGTCCTTCAGGAAGTCGGCGCCGTGGTTCTCCATCACGCCGGACGACCGGTGGCACTCCGCGCACTCCTCGGGCTTCGAGTCGGCGTACTGCCGGTGCTCCTCGGCGCGCGCGGCCCCGCCGGAGGCCAGGAGGGCCGCCGCCGCGAGGATGAGGATGCTCTGCGTCTTCATGGTGTCTCCCCGTCCTCTCTAGAGGTGGACGTCGACGGCGACGAAGCCCTGGTAGGCGGCGTCGTACAGGTAGTTCGTGTCGCGCTCGAGGCGCAGCACGCCCCTGACCGTCTTCGTGATCTCGACGTCGGCGCCCGCCCAGAACTTCTTCGAGGAGCCGTCGCGGCTCGCCTGGCGCTTGAAGTCGTCGTAGTCGGCGCCCGCGAGCACGGTCGCCTTCCAGAACGTGTAGCCCGCGCTGGCGCGCAGGCCGCCGAGCTTGCCGGCGTAGCCCTGGCGCCCCTCGTAGCTCGCGTTCACGAAGAGGTTCGCGAGCGGCTTCGCCTTCACGCCCGCCTCGTAGACGTTGGCGCTCTCGTCCTTGTCGAAGCGCTCGTACGCGTAGCTCGCGTCGAGGCGCAGCCACGGGAGGACGCGGTACTCCGCGGCCAGCGAGGCCTGCTGGTAGTTCTCGACCTCGAAGTACCGGTAGAAGCTGCTGCGCTCGAAGGTCGGGCGGCTCTGGTAGAGCTCGGCCCGCAGGACGAGGCCGGCGAGCGGCGCGACCTTCGCGCCGAGCGACAGCTCGTTCGCCTTCGAGGTGACGAGGTCGACCTTGCCGCGGCCGAACACGCTGACGTAGGCGAACGGCGTCGTCTCGACGTCGAGGGCCACCTCGTCGCGGGCGACCTCGGACGCGTGGTACTCGCGCCCGTAGGAGGCCTCGACGTGGGTCATGGCGACCGTGTCGAACGCCGCGCCGGCGCCCCAGATCCAGTCGCCGTCGTAGGGCAGCTCGCTCTTGTTGTCGAACCAGACGCGGCGGCCGCCGAACCCGGTGAGGCTCAGCCCCTTCACGCCGGCGTTCTTGAGCCGGAGCTGCCCGCCGTCCACCACCGCCGGGAGCGCGTTCGTCCCGACGAAGGTGCGGCCGGCGCGCAGGTCGACGAGCCCCGGCACGGCGTCGCGGTAGTCGAGGTAGAGGTAGTAGAGCCGGCCGGTGACGTCGTTCGCGAGCTCGTTGCGGCTGTCGCTCTCGAAGCTCGTCGTGAGCGTGCCCACGATCCGGCCGTAGCCGGCCACGGTCACGTTCTTCTGGTCGCCGAACGTCGCGCTCAGGCGGAGGTACTCGGCGACGTCCTGCTGGTCGGTCTTGTCGGAGAGGAAATCGGCGTAACGGAGGTACTGGGTCGAGCTCGTCACCTGCACGTCCCCTGCGCGCACTGCGGGCGCGAGGGCGGCGGCGGCGAGGAGGGCGACCAATCTGTCGATCCGCATTCGTTCGCCTCGGTTCTCTTCAGGTTGCTTCGCATGGAGCCCGCACTGCGCGTTCCCCTGCATCTCGGATGTGTTGCCCGGCCCGCCCCCTTTGAGCATCCGGCGTGCCACCGAGGCGGTACTCCAGAACGCGCATGGGGCAGGGCTTTCCCGCGGCCGGGCGTTCTGCCGCAGGCATCGAGTCGGTGGAAACACCGCCTCCGGCCGGGCATCTCACCGGGTGCCGGGTTCGCCCGAGGGGACTAGACTGCGGGCCGTCATCGGGTGGGGGAGGCGCGCGTGGCCGAGGAGCACGGGGCGAGCAGTTCACCGCTGGTGGATGGGTTCGGGCGGCGGCTCGAGTACCTCCGCCTCTCCGTCACCGAGCGCTGCAACTTCCGCTGCGCGTACTGCCTCCCCCAGGGCTGCCCGAAGGGCACGGACGACGCGCCCCTCTCCCTCGCCGAGGTGCGGCGCCTGCTCGCCGCGTTCTCGACGCTCGGCTTCCGGAAGGTCCGCCTCACCGGCGGCGAGCCCACCCTGCGCCCCGACGTGCTCGAGCTCGTCGCCGCCGCGGCCGGCGCGCCCGGCGTGGAGCACGTGGGGCTGACGACGAACGGCTACCGCCTCCGCTCGATCGCGCGCGAGCTCGCCGCGGCCGGGCTCACCTGCCTCAACGTCAGCGTCGACAGCCTCGACCCGGAGCGGTTCGCGGCGCTCACCGGCGTGGGCCGGCTCGACCCGGTGATCGCCGGCGTCGAGGCCGCGCTGGAGGCGGGCATCCCGCGCATCAAGGTGAACGCGGTGCTGCTCCGCTCCACCGACGAGGGCGAGCTCGAGCGGTTCCTCGGGTGGGCCCGCGACGTGCCCATCACCATCCGCTTCATCGAGCTCATGCAGGCGGGCGACGCGGCGTTCTTCAAGCAGCACCACCTCCCCGCCTCGGTGGTGGAGGGCTGGCTCGAGGCCCGCGGGTTCCGGCCGGTGCCCCGGGAGGGCGTCGGCGGCCCCTCGACCGACTGGGCCCACCCCGGCCACCGCGGGCGCATCGGGCTCATCGCGCCCTACGCGCGCGGGTTCTGCACCTCCTGCAACCGGCTGCGGGTCTCCTCGACCGGCAACCTGAAGCTCTGCCTCTTCGCCGACCGGGAGATCCCGCTCCGCCCGCTCCTCGCGGCGGACGACCAGCGGGGCGCGCTCGTCACGGCGCTCCGCGCGGCCGTCGGCGCGAAGCCCCCGGCGCACGCGCTCGCCGAGGGCCGCACCGGCAACGTGCGCAACCTCGCGGCCATCGGAGGCTAGCCATGGCGCCGCTCCCCATCGCCCCGCAGGGCGCGAAGCCGGGCTGGCAGCGCGCCGTCGAGATCGGCCTGCGCTCGGCCCACATCGCCGCGATGGGGCTCGTCCTCGGCGGCATCGCCATGGGCGGCACGCACGACACGCTCCTCGTGCCGATCTGCGTGACCGTCTCGAGCGGCGTGCTCCTCCTCGCGACCTCGCTCACCTGGGGCTGCATGACGCTCGGCCAGGGCTCGGGGCTCGCGATCCTCCTCAAGCTCGCCCTCCTCGGCCTCGGGAACCTCTTCCCGGGCGGCCGCCTCGGCTGGTACCTCGCGGCCACCGCGGTGACCTCCGTCGGCTCCCACATGCCCTCGGCCTGGCGGCACTGGTCACCCTCGGCGCTCCTCGGGCGCCGGGTGATCCGCTCCTAGAACCGTTCCCTGCCGGCGTCTCCTTGCCGGCGTCTTCCCTGCCGGCGTGACCTTGGGCGGCCGCCTCGCCGGGCCTCTCCGTCCTCGGGCCCTGAGGCAAAGCCCCGCCGGTTCACGGTGGCCGGGGAGGAAGCGAGAAGGGGCGGCCCGCTGCGACGACATGCGCGCCAGGACGAGGCCGCATCGGCGTCACGGGAATGGACGAGCGCGGCCTCGTCCTGACGCGGTCGTCGCATCCGGTCCGATCATCGGGCGGGTCAGCCGCAGGGCCCTCCGGGCGGAGAGGCCCGTCGAGGCGGCCGCCGAGGAGCGGTTGGGTTGGGTTGGGTTGGGGCGGGGCGGGTTGGGGCGGGGCAACTCCCACTCCGACTCCTTCCCCCCGTTCGTCCCGAGCGTAGCGGCCGCGCAGCGGCCGCGGAGACGAGGGACGATCCCGGCCCCCGCCCCGCACCCCGAGGCGCGTCAGGCGTCGTATCGGATGTCGCCCGAGCCGGCCGGGTCGTAGCCCGGGATCGCGCCGGCCTCGGCGCGGAACGCCTTGCCCTGGGCGATCTCGCAGAGCCGCACCACCCTGGGGTCGCCGAGATCGCGGGCCTTCACGATGAGGCCGTAGGCCTCGGTCGCGAGCGGCTGGAACGACAGCCCGGCGCGCTCGGCCCAGGCGCGGCTCGCGACGCCGACGTCGGCGCGGCCGGAGGCGACCGCGAGCGCGACGTCGAGGTGCGACTCGAGCACGAGCGCGTGCCTCTGGATCCTCGACGGGTCGAGCTTCTCCGCGCGGAGCGCGGCCTCGAGGTACCCGCGCACGCCGGCCGAGGCGGGGCGCGTGGCGAGCTTCCGCTTCCCGAGCTCGGCGAGCCGCACCGGCTTCTTCTCCCGGTGAACGAGCCCGACCTCGCGCATCACGAGGTGGATGCGCGCGACGCGCTCGTCGCCCACGTGGCCGGGGAAGCCGCCGGCGTGGGCGCCGGCCGCGAGCACCGCGCGGCACCGGAGCAGCTCGGTCGCCGTGCCCATGTCCGACTGCAGGAAGCCGATGAGCGGCGGCCCCTTCGCCGCCGCGAGCCGGAGCAGCACCTGCACCGCCACGTCGCCGTTCGCTGCCACGAGCGCCGGGGCCGCGTCGGGGGCGACGCCCGCGGCGGGCGCCGGCGTGGCGGCCTCCTCCGCCGCCTCCCCGGGCGCGCCCCCGGACCAGGCGAGCACGTCCGCGCGGGAGAAGCGCCACTCCGAGCCCACCCGGCGCGCCGGCAGCCCCTGCTTCAGGAGCCGGTAGACGTGCTTCGGGTGGACCCGGAGGACGGCCGCGATCTCGACCGTGGTGAGGAGCTGATCGGCCATGCGTCCGCCAGGATACCTCACCCCCCTGGCCTCGGGCGGGACGCGGGCGCCCCCTCAGTACAGCACCTGCGCCAGCAGGATGAGCCGGTTGCCGGTCCGGATGGCCGGCGGCGACCGGTCCCACTCGTAGTTGGCGACGAAGCGCGCGCTGAGCGGGGCGACGTCGTAGTAGGCGCCGAGGGTCGTGCGCCTGTTGTACTGCGCGTTCACGGCCGTCGCGGCGGCCGTCGGGAGCCGGGCCTCCTCGACGCGCAGCACCGGCCCGGCGTTCCACGGGGTCTTCCCGTAGACGCCGGCGTACCAGCCCTCCGGCACGATGTTGGTGACCGCGAGGGTGGTCGGGTTCGTGTGCTTCGTCACGTGGCGGCGAGACTGGACGGCCTCGTACACGGCGAAGAACCACGGCGAGTCGATCGTGAGGTCGAGGCCCGCCGCGTGGAAGTAGAAGGTCGTGTCGTCGAACGTCGCGGTCGCGCCCGTGCCCTGCAGGCCGAGCTTCGCGTCGGCGCCGAGCGCGGCCACCTGGTGGCCGTACCCGTAGGAGACGCCGAGGCGGGGGGTCACGCCGGCGACCGTGGTCGCGACGCCCGCGCGGGCCCACACGCCCTTGTCGTCGAGATCGTCCTTCGCGTTCGGACCGGCGCCGTTCACGTAGGCCGTCGCGGCGTCCACCGCCACCGGCCCGAGCGTCCACTTCCCGTTCACGATGGCGCCCTCGTCGCGCGAGTCCTTCCCGCGCGCGAGCGCCGCGACGACGTACGAGTTGTTGAGCCAGAGGAGCTTCGTGTCGGACTCCTGCTGCTCGTGGCCGAACGGCGTCTTGAACTGGCCGAGCCGGGCCTCGACGCCCGGGAGGCCCTTGAGCGTGATCCAGGCGTCCTTCAGCGCGCTGTCCGCCCCGTCGTAGACGACGTTGAAGGCCACGTTCGGCGTGACGTCGCCCTTGAGGCCGAGGCGGGCGCGGCGGAACTCGAAGGTGTTCACGCCCGGCTTCGGCTGCGATGGGTAGAGGCGGGAGTACTGGAAGTTGATGAAGCCGTACGGCGTCACCTTCGCCGCGAACGGCGCGGGCGTCTGGGCGAGGAGCAGGGCGGCGGCGAGCGAGCAGAGCGGCATGAGGCCTCCAGGTGAGATCGACGTTGCCGGACGCTACCCGCGTGGGGTACAAGGTGTCCAATTGTTTCTTAAACGTGTCCAATTGTTTCTTAAACGTCCTCACGGAGCCCCCATGCTTCGCCTCCCGCTGCTCGCCCTCCTCGCCGCGCTCGCCCTCACCCCCGCCGCGCGCGCCGCCGGGCCCCGGAGCACGCTCACGGTGGCCGCCGCGGCGAACCTCAAGACCGCCGCGGAGGAGCTGAAGAAGGGCTTCGAGGCGGAGCAGCCCGGCGTCGAGCTCGCCCTCACCCTCGGCGCGTCGGGCACCTTCTTCGCCCAGCTCCAGAACGGCGCGCCCTTCGACGTGCTCCTCTCCGCCGACCGCGAGTACCCCGCGAAGCTCGTCGCCGCCGGGCTCGCCGTGGCCGCGGACGAGCGGGTCTACGCGTTCGGGAAGCTCGTCGCCTGGACGCCGCCCGGCTCGAAGCTCGACTTCATGAGGACCGGGCTCGCGGGCCTCGCCGACCCCTCGGTGAAGCGGATCGCGATCGCCAACCCGGCCGTGGCGCCCTTCGGGCGCGCGACCGTGTGGGCCTTCCGCTCGGCGGGCGTGCACGACGCGGTGAAGGAGAAGCTCGTCCTCGGCGCGAGCGTGGCCCAGGCCGCCCAGTTCGCGACCACCGGCGCCGCCGACGTCGCCTTCCTCCCGTACTCGCTCACCTTCGCGCCGGAGCTGAAGGCCGGGCGGACGATCTTCGTCCCCGAGGCGCTCTACCCGAGGATCGAGCAGTCCGGGATCGTCCTCGCGGCGGCGCGGGAGCCCGCCGCCGCCCGCGCGTTCCTCGCCTTCGTCACCGGCGAGAAGGGGCGCGCGATCCTGGCGAAGTACGGATATGGTCTGCCGTAACGCGCGATGGACACGGCGGCGATCGCACTCTCGGCCCGGCTCTCCGCCCTCACGACCCTCGTCCTCCTCGTCGTGGGCCTGCCCGTCGCGTGGTGGCTGACGACGAGCCGCTTCCGGGGGAAGTTCCTCGTGGAGGCGGTGGTGGCGCTGCCGCTCGTGCTGCCGCCGACCGTGCTCGGGTTCTACCTCCTCACCGCGCTCGGGCCGCGGAGCGCGCCCGGGAGGCTCTTCGAGGCCGCCGCGGGGCACCCGTTCCCGTTCTCGTTCGAGGGGCTGCTCCTCGCCTCCATCCTCTACTCCCTCCCCTTCGCGGTGCAGCCCTTCGCGGCCGCGCTCGCCGGGGTCGACCGCCGGCTCATCGAGGCCTCGCACACGCTCGGCGTCTCGCGCCTGCGCACCTTCCTGAAGGTCACGCTCCCGCTCGCCTGGCCCGGCGTGCTCGCCGGCGCGGTCCTGACCTTCGCGCACACCCTCGGCGAGTTCGGGGTGGTGCTCATGGTCGGCGGCAACATCCCGGGCAAGACCCGCACGATGTCGGTCGCGATCTTCGACCACGTGGAGGCGCTCGAATACCGCGCCGCCCACCTCACCGCCGGCCTGCTCCTGGTCGTCTCGTTCGCGGTCCTCTCCCTCGTCTACGCCCTGCAGCGGCGCCCCTTCTTCCGGTGGAACGAGCGCTGACCCTCGACGTCGTCCGGCGGTTCCACCGCGGACCGACCATCGCCGTCCAGGCGGGCTGGCCGCTCGACCGCGCGCCGGTCACGGTGCTCTTCGGCCCCTCCGGCTCGGGCAAGACCACGGTGCTGCGCGCGCTCGCCGGGCTCGACCGGCCGGACGCGGGCGAGATCACCTTCGCCGGCGAGACCTGGTACAGCGCCGCCCGGCGCGTCCACGTGTCGCCGCAGCGGCGCGGCCTCGGCTTCCTGTTCCAGGAGTACGCGCTCTTCCCGCACCTCACCGTGGCCGCGAACGTCGGCTACGGGCTCCACCGGCTCCCCCGCCCGGAGCGCGAGGCCCGGGTCGCCGAGCTCGCCCGCCGGCTCGGCGTCGAGGAGCTCCTGCACCGCCGTCCGGCCGAGCTCTCCGGCGGGCAGCGCCAGCGGGTGGCCCTCGCCCGGGCGCTCGCGCCGCGGCCGCGGCTGCTCCTCCTCGACGAGCCGCTCTCCGCGCTCGACGCGCCGTCGCGCGAGGCGCTCCGCGGCGAGCTCCGCCACCTCCTCGAGTCCTCGGGCGTCCCCGCGGTCGTGGTCACGCACGACCGCGCCGAGGCGCTCGCGCTCGGCGACCGGCTGGTGGTCCTCGTCGACGGCACGGTCCGGCAGGTGGGCCCGGTGCACGAGGTGTTCTCGGCGCCGGTGGACGCCGAGGTCGCGCGGGTCGTGGGCACCGAGAACGTCCTGCCGGCGCGGGCGGTCCGCCGCGAGGAGGGCCTGCTCGTCGTGCGCGCCGGGGAGGCCGAGCTCGTCGGCGTCGACCCCGGCGGCGCGTTCGACGAGGCCTACGCCTGCGTGCGCGCCGAGGACGTGGTCATCCTGCCCGACATCGGCGCGGCCATCAGCGCGCGGAACGCCCTCGCGGGCGTCGTCGCGGCCCGCCGCGACGAGGGGCCGCTCGTGCGCCTCACGCTCGATTGCGGCGTGACGCTCGTCGCGCTCGTCACGCGCGCGAGCGCGGATCGGATGGGGCTCGTCCCGGGCCGGCCGGTCACCGCGGCGGTGAAGACGCCCGCGGTGCGCATCGTCCCGCGCCGGGCCTGAAGATGCCTTTCTGCCAGGGAGGGGCCCCGCGGAGCTCCGCTCCGCGGGGAGGGGCGCGCCGAGCGCCCCTCCATGAGTCAGTCACCGCACCCCGAGCAGCTTCCTCACCCGCGCCGCGATCGCGAGGCAGGCGGTGAGGCCGGGCGACTCGATTCCGTAGAGGCACACGAGGCCGGGCACGCCGTGCGCGCTCGCGTCCGAGAGCTCGAAGTCCCGCGCCGGCTCGCCGGGACCGGAGAGCTTCGGGCGGATCCCGGCGAACCCCGGGGCGAGCGCGCCCGGCGGCAGGCCCGGCCAGAACCGGCGCACCGCCGCCTCGAACGCCGGGGCGCGGCCGGGGTCCACGGCGAGCGCGCCCGGCGCCTCGACCCACTCGACGTCCGGCCCGAAGCGCGCGGCGCCGGCGAGGTCGAGCGTGAGGTGCGTGCCGAGGCCGCCCTCGACCGGCACCGGGTAGACGAGGCGCCGGAAGGGCGCCTTGCCGCGGAGCACGAACCAGCTCCCCTTCGCGAGGTGGAGCGGCGGGATCGAGGCCGGCGCGACGCCGCGAATGGCCCGCGCCACCGCCTGCGCCCCGAGGCCGGCCGCGTTCACGGCGGCGCGGCAGCGGACCGTGAACGGGGTCGCGCCGCCGACCTCCAGCACGAGGCCGCGGGGCGCGCCGGCGCCGCCGACCACCGGGGCGCCGTACACGACAATCGCGCCGGCGTCCGCGGCGTCGCGGGCGAGCGCGCGCACGAGCGCCTCGGGGTCCACGATCCCGGTCGAAGGCGAGAGGAGGCCGCGCACGGCGCGGACGGAGGGCTCGAGCGCAGCGACGTCGGCGGCGTCGAGGAGCAACAGGTCGTTCACCCCCGCGACGCGGCCCCGCGCCGCCATCGCCTCGAGCGCGGGCACCTCGTCGGGCGCGGTCGCGACCACGATCTTCCCCGTGCGGGCGTGAGGTACCCCGCGCGCGGCGCAGTACTCCACGAGGAGCCGGCGCCCCTCGACGCACAGGCTCGACTTCAGCCAGCCCGGGGGGTGGTGCAGGCCGGCGTGGAGGACGCCGGAGTTGCGCGCGCTCGCGCCGCGGCCGGGCCCCGCCTCGGCCTCGAGCACCGCCACGCCCCGGCCCGCGAGCGCGAGCGCGCGGGCCACGGCGAGCCCCACCACGCCGGCGCCGATCACCGCCACGTCGACGTCGACGCGCTCGCGTGGGCTCACGACGGCAGCCGGATGCCGAGCCACGTGGACACGAGCCGGCGCGCCTCGTCCTCCTCGCCGGTGCCCTTCACGATGGCCCGCCCGTCGTCGAAGACGGTCAGCTCGTGCGGCGGCGCCCGCAGCCGGACCAGGCAAGGCCCGCCCTTCACCTCGCCGAACGCCCGGAGCTTCTCGGCCATCCGCTCGAGGTTCGGGCGGCCCCAGGCCGCGGTCCTGACCTGCACCGCGTCCCCGCACAGCACCGTGACGACGAAGCCGTCCTCGCCGAAGACCCGCCGGACGTCGAGCGCCCAGGGCACGCCGTCCGGGCCCGCCGAGTGGACGTACTCGACCCGCTGCCCCTCACCCACCGCCTTGAAGCAGCCGTCGGCGTGGATGTGGGTGTGGTGGACGAAGACGTCCTCGCCGCCGGAGTCCGGGCGGATGTGGCCCATGCCCCGGTTGTCGTCGAACCACCTGACGGTCCCCGTCTCCATCGACCCAGGAGATAGCCGGTTCGGCGGCCGCGGTGAAGACGCGGCCCTGCGGCGCTCAGCCGCGGGCCGCGAGTCCGCGAAGGATCTCGAAGATCGTCGCGGCGGCCACCCGGCCCGCCGCGTCGTCGCGGTCGAGCGGCGGGGCGTACTCCGCGATCCCGGCGGAGGCGACCGCCGGCGTCCGGCCGGCGAGGAACGCCGCCTCGAGCCACCGGGCCGGCCCGAGCCCGGCCGCCGCCGGCGCCGAGACGCCCGGCGCGTGCGCCTGGTCCACCGCGTCGAGGTCGAACGAGACCATCGCCGGGCCGGCGAGGCCGCCGAAGAGCTTCCTCGACGAGGGCGGCGTCGAGCGCGTCCGCGGTCCACCAGTCGCCGCCGCGGGCGGTGACGAGGTCGAGGTGCGCGCGCGCCGCCGACCAGGGCAAGAGGCCCGCCACCCGGTAGCGCGCGCAGGCGCCGGAGGGGTGGTCGAGCGCCTGGCGGAACGGGGAGCCGGAGTGGCCGAGCCCGTCCTTCGTCGGGCGGACGTCGGCGTGCGCGTCGAGGTTGAGCACGTCGACCCGCTGCCCCGCCCCGGCGTGGCCGAGGAAGTGGCCGTACCCGGTCTCGTGCCCGCCGCCGAGCACGATGACGAACGCTCCCCGCGAGAGCCACGCGGCGACGTGCTCGCCGAACGCGGCCTGGTCGCCCTCGAGGTCGCCGGTGACGGCGAGGTCACCGGCGTCGAGCGTCTTCCCGAGGAGCGCGCCGAAGCGCCCCGGGGCCCGGGCGTCCGGCGTGAGCTTCCAGAGCAGGCGCCGGATCGCGGCCGGGCCCTCCGCGGCGCCGGGCCGCCCGCCGTTCCGGCGCACGCCCACATCGGTCGGGAACCCGAGGATCACGGCCCGCGGCGCCTCGCCGGGCGCGAGGTCGCGGCCGAGGAGGTGCCCCACCCGCGGGTCGTCGGGGGCGGTCGCGGGCAGCGGGGGACGGGCGGGGACGAGCGCGTTCACGGGGCCCTCCACACGACCTCGCCGCCCTTCACGGTCAGGGCGCAGTCGTTCGGGCGGAAGTGGTAGAGCCAGTGCGCGACCGAGGGTGCGTCGAGCACCGCGAGGTCGGCCTGCTTGCCCGGCTCGAGCGAGCCCACCGTCCGGTCGAGCCCGAGCGCCCGCGCCGCCACGATCGTCGCGCCGCGCAGCGCCTCCGCCGGCGTCATGCGCTGGGCGGTGCAGGCGAGCATCATCGCGAGCGGCAGGTGGTAGCTCGGCGCCGTGCCCGGGTTGAAGTCGGTCGCGACCGCGACCGGGACGCCGGCGTCCAGCAGCCGGCGCGCGGGCGCGAACGGCGAGCGCAGGTGCAGGGCGGCGATGGGCAGCGTCACGGCGACGGTGCCCGCCCGCGCGAGCGCTTCGATCCCGGCGTCGCCCGCGTGCTCGAGGTGGTCCACCGACGCGGCGGCGAGCTCCGCCGCGAGCGCCGCCCCGCCGCCGTCCCGGTGCTGGTCGCCGTGCAGCTTCGCGAGGAGCCCCGCCGCGCGCGCGGCGGAGAGGATCCGCCGTGCCTCGTCGGCCGAGAACGCGCCGTCGTCGACGTAGACGTCGCACGCGGCGGCGAGGCCTGCCCGGGCGACCCGCGGCACGAGCTCCTCCGCGAAGCTCCGGACGTACGCCGCGCGCCGGTCGGGCGCGCGCTCGTCGGCGGGCACCACGTGGGCGAGCAGGGTCGGGACGAGCCGCACCGGCGCGTCCGCCGCGAGGGTGCGCATCACCCCGAGGAGCCGGAGCTCCGCGTCGGGCGCGAGGCCGTAGCCGCTCTTCGACTCGGCGGTGGTGACACCGAGCGCCGACATGCCGGCGAGGAACCCGCGCGCCCGCGCGGCGAGCGCCGCGTCGTCGAGCGCCGCGGTCTGGCGCACGGTGGCGGCGATGCCGCCGCCGCGGGCCGCGAGCTCCTGGTACGTCGCGCCGCGCAGGCGCGCGTCGAACTCGTCGGCGCGCCAGCCCCCGAACACGACGTGGGTGTGGCAGTCGACGAGGCCGGGGACGACGAGCCGCCCGCCCGCGTCCCACCGCGCGTCCGCGGCGAACTCCGCCGGCAGCGCCGCCTCGGGGCCGGCGAAGCGCACGACCCCGTCCCGGAACGCGACCGCGGCGCGCTCCACCGGGCCGGCGCCCGGCGCGCAGGTCTCGAGGACGCCGATGTTCGCGAGGACGGTCACCCGCCCTACCCCCTCGCCGGCCTCGCCGGCCCGGAGGTCCCGAGCATCGGCATGTCGATCCCGCGGGCGCGGGCGGCCTCGGTCGCGAGCTCGTAGCCCGCGTCGGCGTGGCGCACGACGCCCATGCCCGGGTCGGCCGTGAGCACGCGCTCGAGCCGGCGGTCGGCCTTCTCGGTGCCGTCCGCGACGATCACCATGCCGGCGTGGAGCGAGTAGCCGATGCCGACGCCGCCGCCGTGGTGGATCGAGACCCAGGAAGCGCCGCAGGCGGTGTTGAGGAGCGCGTTGAGGAGCGGCCAGTCGGCGATCGCGTCCGAGCCGTCGCGCATGGCCTCGGTCTCGCGGTTCGGCGAGGCGACCGAGCCCGCGTCGAGGTGGTCGCGGCCGATGACGATCGGCGCCTTCACCTTGCCGGTGCGCACGAGCCGGTTGAAGCGCAGCCCCATCTCCGCCCGCTCGCCGTACTCGAGCCAGCAGATGCGCGCGGGCAGCCCCTGGAAGTGGACCTTCTCGCGGGCGTGGCGGATCCAGCGCGCGAGGGGCTCGTTGTCGGGGAACGCGGCGAGCACCTCGTCGTCCGTGACGGCGATGTCGGCGGGATCGCCGGAGAGCGCGGCCCAGCGGAACGGCCCCGCACCCTTGCAGAAGAGCGGCCGGATGTACTCCGGCACGAAGCCCGGGATCTCGAACGCCTCCTTCATGCCGCGGCGGTCGGCCACCTGCCCGCGCAGGTTGTTGCCGTAGTCGAAGGTGACGGCGCCCTGCTTCTGGAGGGCGAGCATCCCGGCGACGTGCGCCTGCATCGAGTCGAGCACGCGCGCCTCGTAGCCGGCCGGGTCCGCCTCGCGCAGCTTCGCGGCCGCCGGCAGGGTCAGGCCGGCCGGCACGTACCCGACGCGGAGGTCGTGCGCGCTCGTCTGGTCGGTGAGCACGTCGGGGACGATCCCGCGGCGGGCGAGCTCGGGCACGACCTCGGCCACGTTGCCGACGAGCCCCACCGAGAGCGCCCGCCGCTCCGCCTTCGCCCGGAGCACGAGCTCGAGCGCCTCGTCGAGCCGCTCGCACTGCACGTCGCAGTAGCCGGTCTCGACCCGCCGCGCGATGCGGGTGGGGTCGACGTCGACGCCGAGGAACGCGGCGCCGTTCATGGTGGCCGCGAGCGGCTGGGCCCCGCCCATGCCGCCGAGCCCGCCGGTCACGACGAGCCGCCCGGCGAGGGTGCCGCCGAAGTGGCGCCGCGCGCACGCGGCGAAGGTCTCGTAGGTGCCCTGCAGGATCCCCTGCGAGCCGATGTAAATCCACGAGCCGGCCGTCATCTGGCCGTACATCGTGAGGCCGAGCGCGTCGAGGCGGCGGAACTCGTCCCAGGTCGCCCAGCGGGGGACGAGGTTCGCGTTCGCGAGCAGGACGCGCGGCGCGTCCTCGTGGGTCCGGAACACGGCCACCGGCTTCCCGCTCTGGACGACGAGCGTCTCGTCGTCGCCCAGCCGGCGCAGCGTCTCGACGATGCGGTGGTAGCTCGTCCAGTCGCGGGCGGCCTTGCCGCCGCCGCCGTAGACCACGAGGTCGGCCGGCCGCTCGGCGACCTCGGGGTCGAGGTTGTTCATGAGCATCCGCAGCGCGGCCTCCTGCGGCCAGCCGCGGCACGTGCGCTCGGTGCCCCGGGGGGCCCGGATCGGATCGGTCGGTGCGTTCACGCGCGGGAGACTAGCTTCCCGGGCCGCGGACGCGAGGTGCGCGATGAGGTCCGCGCAGCCCGGCTTCTGGAAGTGCGCGGCGAACCCGGCGGCGAGCGCGCGGGCCTCGTCCTCCGGCCCCGCGTACCCGCTCATCGACACCGCCACCCGGGGAGCGAAGCCCTGCTCCCGCGCGACGCGGATGACCTCGTGCCCGGAGAGATCCGGGAGCCCGAGGTCGCACACGAGCGCGTCGGGGCGCTCGGCCTCGAGGAGCGCGAGCGCGCTCCGGCCGTCGCGGGCCTGGAGCACGCGGTGGCCCTCGAGCTCGAGGAGCTCCCCGAGCGACTCCACCGCGTCGGGGTGGTCGTCGACGACGAGCACGCGGAGCAGCGTCACGGGGGGGGACTGTAAGCCCGAACGGACTCTTACCCAACCGGGGAGCGCGCCCCTGACGGGTCCGTTCAGTTCGGCGGCGCGAGGTACTCCTCCGCGTCGCCGCCCGGCCGGTGGCACGCGTTGCAGCGGCCGAAGCGCGCGACGTCGGCGCCGGTGAGCGCCGGCATCTGGCGGACGGCGCCGCCCCAGCTCATCCAGATCGTGACCGGCGGCTGCAGCTTCTCGGCGGAGTAGAAGTTGCCCGCCTCGTTGGAGCGCACGGAGACGGTCTTGCCGTTCGCGTCGCGCACCGAGATGGTCACGCCCTGCACGCCCTTCCCGCCCGGGTAGACGGTGCCGGCGAACGACCAGGCCGGGCCGCCCTCCTCTTCGCCGCCGCCCCCACCGCCGCCGTGGCACCGCAGGCAGTCGCTGCCCGGCTCCATGAGCGGCCCCTCCTCCATCGTGCAGCCCGCGGCCGCGAGCGCCGCCGCCACCACGAGGAGCGCCTTCACGGCCGCACCTCCGCGAGCGTGAGGTCGAGGGTGATCTTGCAGGCGTCGTCCACCTTCACGAAGAGCAGCGAGGGCCGTTCGACGTCGTGGGCGTCGAGGCTCACCATGAACGCTCCCCTCACCCTCACCACCCCGCCCGCGTCGAGGGACACGGTGAGCGGGACCGAGAGCGGCCGCTTCACGCCGTGGAAGTCGAGCTCGCCGGCGAGGGTCGTCGCGAGCGTCGAGGGCCGGCCGCCGTCGAGGGCCCCCACCGGCAGCGCGGCGATGCCCTTCACGACGGCGAACGGGAAGCGGCCGGCCTCGGTCGCCTCCTGCATGTGGGCGTCGCGGTTCGCGTCGCCGGAGTCGAAGGAGGCCACCGGGACGCGGACCATCGCGAGGACCTTGCCGTCCGGCTGGACGACGGCCTTGCCCTCGAGCCTCGTCGCGCGGGCCTCCACCTCGTGGAGCTTGTGGATGATCTGGTAGGACACGCTGCTCGCCCCGGGCTGGACGGCGAGCGCGCGGGCGGCGGCGGGGGCGGTGGCGAGGAGGAGGGCTGCGGCGAGGGGGATCATGGCGGGCCTCCTAGAAGACGATGACGCCGACGCCCGTGAGGATGGCCGCGAGCGTGCCGTAGCCGACGTAGAGGTGGGTCCTCGCCATCTGGCGCTGGTTCACGTAGCCCTCGCGCGACGCGGTGTAGATGCCCAGGCCCACCTGGGTGAGCATGCCGGCCGAGGCGGTGAAGAGCGCGATCCGGTGGACCATGACGCGATCGAGCTTCCACTCGCGCTTCACCGGCGCGGGCGCGGCGAGGGCAAACCCGGCGTTCACCGCGAAGGCCGCGGCGGTCGCGTACGCGAGCACGGCGTGAGGAGCGCGCCACTTCCCGGTGTTCGCCGGCGTCCCGAACTTGTCGCGGTAGTTGAGCTGCCCCACGGCGGTCGTGGCGAGCTCGAGGCCGAGGAGTCCGAGCCCGAGCCCCTGGTGCCAGGTGAGGAGCTTGCGGCGCAGGCGGAGGTCCTCCGCGTCGGGCGCGTCGGGCGGCGGCTTCGCCTCGCCGAGGAGGTCGAAGTCGAGCCCACCCGGCGCGGGCTGCGCGGCCTTGCCGTCCTCCGCGCGCGCGGTCAGGTCGGGCGCGGCGAGCGGGGGCGTGAGCGCGTCGTCGAGCAGCTCGCCGGCGCGGGCGAGGACGGGGGCCGCCGCGGCGAGGCAGCAGAGCAGCGTCAGGAGGCGTCTCGGCATTCGGGGAGCCTTCGTCCAGTGGGTGCGTGGTGTCGAGCCAGAACGCTTGCGGCAGCTTGCCGCAGATCCTGACACCTGAACACCGCCGGACAGGACATGTTCCCGCGAGACGACCCCCGGCGCCTCAGCGGCCCGGCACGAGCAGCGGCCGGGCCCGCGCGACGAGCTCGTCGACCCACTCGATGATCGCGCGTACGGGTGGTGAACGGCGCAGCTCGCCGTGCACGAGCAGCCACAGCTCGTGGTCCGGCGCGGGCGGGCCGTCGAGCGCCACGAGGTCCGGGTCGGGCTCGGCGACGAAGCAGGGGAGCAGCCCGACCCCCACGCCGGCGCGCGCCGCCGCGGCGAGCGCGGCGGTGGAGTTGCAGCGGAACACCACCCGCCGCTCCGGCGCCGTGCGCGCGAACCAGCTCTCCTGCGGCGTCTGCACGAGGCTCTCCTCGAAGCCGACGAACGGGTCCCTCGCGAGGTCGACGGTGCGGCGGCTCCCGACGAGCGACCTCGCCGCGTAGAACCGGAACTGGATCGGGGAGAGCTTGCGCGTCACGAGCCCGGGCGCCTGCGGCCGGCCCATGCGCAGCGCGAGGTCCGCCTCGCGCCGGGTGAGGTCGAACGCGCGCGCGTCGGCGGCGATCTCGAGCACGAGCCCCGGGTGGCGCTCCCGCAGGCGCGGCACGGCCGGCGTGAGGAGGTAGGTGGTGAGGTGCATCGTGGTGGTGAGGCGCACCGCCCCGGTCAGCGCGCGATCCCGCGCCCCGGCGTGGAGCGCGAGCGCGAGCACGTCGGCCTCGACGCGAGAGGCGAGCTCCGCGAGCTCCTCCCCCGCCGCGGTCCGGGTCCAGCCGAGCGGCCCGCGCTCGAACAGCGTGAGGCCGAGCGCGTCCTCGAGGGCGGCCACCCGGCGGGCCACGGTGTTCCGGTCGACCGCGAGCCGCCGCGCCGCCTTCGAGAGGCTGCCGGTGCGCGCCATCTCGAGGAAGAACCGCAGGTGCCCCCAGTCCATGGAGGCCGCGCGTTGCTGCGCGGGGGCGGCGCTCGCCTGCGCGTTCCGGACGGCCTTCGGCATCGGTACACCTCGAATCCGTCGCCGCGGCCCGACGGGCGGGCCGCGCGAGGAGAAGGAGTGGACGTCATGAACTCTCAAATCGCGAAGCGTAGCGCACCGCCCCCACGGGGGCTCTGGCAGGACGTGCGGGAGGAGTGGCTGGCGGGCCTGCTCCTGTCGGTCGTGTGGGTGGCCCTCTGGTCACTCTTCATGGAGGGCGTGGTGGGGCCGGCCGGGAGGCTCGCGCGGCACGGGTCGGCCTCCGAGCCCGATCCCCAGGCGCAACCGGCGCGCTGGGTCGGGCGCCGGTGATGGACTACCATCGGCCGCATGTGGGGTCGTCCCGCGCTCCTGACGCTCGTCGCGCTCCTGCTCTCGGCGGTCACGTTCGCGTGGCTGCTCCGGAGCGGGCGGTGGCGCCGTGGGCGGCTCTGGTTCCTGACCGTCGGGATCGTGCTCGCGATCGGGGTCCTCGCCCGGCGGGTCGGCTGGGGCGAGCTCGCGGTGCTGGTGCTGCTCGCCTTCCTGCCGTTCTTCGTGCTGCCCGCCCGGAGCCAGCCGGGCGGGCAGCCGCAGCGCGAACGGCGCTGATCACTCCAGCGGCTTCGCGACGCCGCGCTGGATCCACTCGTCGCGCAGCTTCCGCGAGGCCTCGTCCGCCGCGTGGGCGCGGGCCTCGATGCGCTTGCCGGCCGCGTCCATGCGCTTCCCGACGGCGTCCATCTTCTCCCCGATGGCGTCCATCTGGCCGCCCAGGACGTCCATCTGCGCGCCGAGCTGGTCCATCTGCTTGCCGAGGGCGTCGAGGTCCTCGTGACCGGCGCCCATCCTCCGCCCGAGCTCGCCCTGCCGCTCGCCGAGCCTGGACTGCTCGTCGCCGAGCCTCGACTGCTCGGCGCCGAGCTTCGTCATCTCCGCCGAGGCGCGGTCCATCTCCTCGTCGTGGATGCCCTCGTAGAGCTTGCGCAGGCGCGCCACCTCGGCCGGATCCGTCACCACCCAGGCCTTGCCGTCCCGCCCGAACGCGACGTAGGGCGCCGTGAGCGTGCGGACGACGTCGCGGTCGCCGACGCTGAGGTGCAGGACCCCGTTCGACGAGCTCACGTTCACGTTGGCGCCGTTCGCGACGATGCTCGACTTCCCGTCCCGCAGGACGAGGAACTCGCCGTCGTCGGGCGGGATGGGCGCGGCGGGCGCGGGCGGGGGCGGCGGCACCTTCCCGGCGCGGGGCGCCGGAGGTGCCGGCGGCGCGGGCGGCAGCGGGGCAGCCCGGGCGACGCGGCCGGGGCGGGCGGGCGGCGCGGCGGGCGTCGCGGGCGCGGCCGGCACCGCCGCGGCGGGGGCCGCGGGCGCGGGCGGCAGCGGTGCGCGCGCCGCCGGGGCGGGCGCTGGCGGGGCCGGGGGCTGCGGCGCGGGCGCCTGGGCCAGCGCGAACGGCACGAGCGCGGGGGCGATCGCGGCGAGCACCACCGCGCCGAGCCAGCGCGCGCGGCGGGCGGCCTTCGTTCCGTGGGACGACAGCATCCTGAGTCTCCTCTCCAGCTGGCGGACGTGGGGAGCGCCGGCCGCCGCGGCGAGCGCGAGCCGGGGGTGGCCCGTGCCGAAGGCGACGAGCAGCGGGCCGTAGTCGGCCGGCGCGTCGCCGGTGAGCTCGAGCGCGAGGGCGTCGCAGGCCTCCTCGCGCGCCTGCGCGTGCTCGCGCGCGGCGAGCCGGACGAGCGGGTGGAACCAGAGCGCGAGCTCCGCGAGCGCGGGCACCCACGCGAGCCAGAGGTCGAGGCGGCGGAGGTGGCCGAGCTCGTGCGCGAGGACGAGCCGCAGGGCGCGGGGAGGGAGCGGCCAGTCCGGGAGCAGGATGACCGGATCGAGGAGGCCCGCGCACAGCGGCGCGCGGATCTCGCCGGAGCGCGCGAGCCGCGGCAGGCGGAGCCGGGTCGACCTGCCCAGCGCGGCGAGCGCCGCGTGCGCGGGGTGGCCGGGCGGGAGCGGCGTCGCGCGCGCCACGAGCCCGCGAACCCCCCGTGCGCCGCGGGCGAGGCGCCACGCCGCCGCCGCCGCGCCGAGGAGCCAGAGGGCGCCGAGGACGCTGCGGACGTCGGGCGTGGGCGGAGCGGGAGTGGGAACGGGAGCGGGAGCGGGAGCGGGATTGGGAGCGAGAATCGGGAACGGGAGCGAGATTGGGATTGGGAGCGGGAGCGAGATCGGGAGCGCGAGCCAGAGAACGGACCGCTCCCCGCTCATCCTGAGCGGAGCTGCGAAGCAGCGAAGTCGAAGGATGAGCGTCCCGGACCGCCCCCGGCAGCACCCTGAGCTCGACCGCGGGCAGCGGTGCGAGCGCGGCGAGGAACCGCGCGCACGCGAGCCAGACGAGCCCGGCGCGGAGCGCGGCGGGGAGGCGCGGCAGGAACCGCGCCGCCGCGAGCGCGAGCAGCGCGAAGGGGGCGCCCGCGAGCGAGGCCCGGAGGAGCAGGTCGACGAGCGCGGTCACGGCTTCTCCCCCTTCTCCCGGAGCTGCCGCACCAGGGCCTCGAGGCGGTCGAGGTCCTCCTTCGACACGTCTTCCCCCGCCTCGGCGAGCCACGCGACGAACGGGGACACCGACCCGGCGAGCGTCCGCTCGACGAACTCGCCCACGACGCCGCGGAGGAGCGCGTCCGCCCCCTCGACCGAGCGGTACTGGTAGACGCCCTCGACCCGGCGCCGGGTCAGGTAGCCCTTCTGCCGGAGCCGCTCCATCACGGTGAGTACGGTGGAGCGCGCGAGGCCATTTCGCTCCCCGAACCCGTCGGCGGCCTGGCCCACGGTGAGGGGGCCGGCCTCGGCCACGTGCCGGAGGAGGTTGAGCTCCTGGTCGCCCAGCGTCGGCTTCGTCATGACTACGACTGTAGTCACCCGCCGCCGCGCGGTCAACTACAGCTGTAGTCGCAACCGGGGCGGGCCGCGGTGTATCCTCCTCGACCGTGGACGCGCTCCCCTACCCCCCCGAGCTCCTCGCCCACCTCGCGGCCCTGTGCGAGGCCTCGCCCGCGCGGGAGGCCTGCGGGTTCGTGGTGCGGCGGGCGGGCGGCCTCCACGGCGAGGAGCTGCCCAACGCCGCCGACGCGGCCCACGCCGAGGACCCGCTGCACCATCCGCGCACCTCGCGCGACGCGTACGTGATGGACCCCGACGCGCTGCTCGCGACCTTCGAGCGGCACGCCCGCGAGGGCGCGGAGATCGTGGCGGTCTGGCACTCGCACGTGGAGGCGCCGGCGGTCTTCTCGGAGAAGGATCAGGCCGACGCGGTCCTCGACGGCGAGCCGGCGCTGCCGGGCGCCGAGCAGCTCGTGTTCTCCGTGCGTGGCGGGCGGGTGGTCGACGCACGCCGCTACGTCTTCGGGGGCACCTGCTTCGTCCCGGCGGCGCTCGGGCCGGTCCCCGTACGTTGAGGCGCGGCGGTCGAGGCGGTGCGGTCCCGGGCGCGGACCGCGGGGCGTGGTGGAGGGCGGTTCCGAGGTAGGCCCCCGACCGACCCGCTACCCCGGCGGCATGGCCGCGGGGTGGGCCGCTCCGAGGTGATCCCCGAACGGGTTCGTGCCAGACTGCGCCGGGTGAAGGCGCTGCGACACGCAAGTCCGGGGAGGGCCGCCTGAGCGAGCTCGTCCTCGGCATCGACCTCGGCACCACGTTCTCGACGGCCGCCGCCGTCGTGGACGGCAAGCTCCACTTCGCGGTCGACGGCCGCGGCGAGGCCTGCGTGCCGAGCGTCGTGCACTTCCCGAAGAGCGGGCCGCCGATCGTGGGCTCCGACGCCGACCGCCTGCGCACCCAGGACCCCCAGAACACGGTCTTCGGCGTGAAGCGCATCGTCGGGCGGCGGGCCGACTCACCGGCCGGCCGCCTGCTCGACCAGGTGGCGGGCTTCAAGATCCGCCAGCCCGGCCCGGACGGCGAGGCCGCGGTGCAGGTGCGCGGGGGCGAGTTCCAGGCGAGCGAGGTCGCCTCGTTCATCCTGCGGTACCTGAAGGAGCGCTCCGAGACGAAGTTCGGCAAGCGCGTCCGCAAGGTGGTGCTGACCGTGCCGGTCACCGCCGACGAGGCGGTGAAGGCCGCCATGGTGCGGGCCGGCAAGGCCGCGGGCCTCGAGGTCCTGCGGACGGTGGCCGAGCCCTGCGCGGGCGCGGTCGCGCGCGGCTTCACCGGGGCCTCCTGGGGCTCGGCGCCGCTCCTCGTGTACGACTTCGGCGGGGGCACCCTCGACGCCACGGTCGTGCGCCGCGAGGGGCAGGCCCTGCGCGTCCTCTCGAGCGGCGGCGACGACGTCCTCGGCGGCGACGACTTCGACGCCGCCTTCGCGCGCTACGTCGCGAGCGGGATCTTCCGGGTGCACGGCATCGACGTCACCCGGGACGCGGTGCTGTGGGAGCGCATCCAGCGCCAGTGCGAGCTCGTGAAGCGCGCGCTGTCGGCCCGCAAGGAGGTGCGCTACCAGCTCGCCGAGGCCTTCTCGGTCGGCGGCCGGATGCAGCACCTCGACTACACCTTCTCGCGCGAGCACCTCGCCCCGACGTGGGCGGACCTCGTGCACCGCTCGATCGAGGCGACCTCGGCGACGGTGCTCGAGGCCGGCCTCGCCGTGAAGGACCTCGGCGCGGTGCTGCTCATCGGCGGCACCACCTTCGTCCCGCAGGTCCGCGCCGCGGTGGCGGCCGCGTTCGCGCGCCCCCAGGCGGTCGAGGACGATCCGCAGACGGCGGTGGCCCGCGGGGCCGCGCTGCTCGGCGCGGACGCGCGGCTCCTCGCGGACTGACGCCCACCGTTCCCCACCTCCGGCGTGAAGGGGCCCGCGCCCCAATCCGTGGATGCCGGCCGCGCCGCGCGTGCGCAACTCCCCGTGGACACGGGCCCACTCACGCGGCCCGCGCGAGGGACCATGCCCTTCTGGAGAGAGAAGTCCGACCTCGATCCCGTGCGCAACGTCGCGCTCGGCGCCTTTTCCCCGCCTGCACCGCCCCCCACGGAGAACACCGCGATGAACGTCACCTCGAAGCGCGAGCCCCCCGCCTCCCCGGGCGATCTCCTCCTCGGCGACGGCGCCGAGTTCGAGGGGAAGCTGAAGTTCGCGGGCACCGTGCGGATCGACGCGCGCTTCACGGGCTCCATCACCACGAACGACGTGCTCGTGCTCGGCGAGCGCTCGAAGGTGGCGGCCGACATCACCTGCGGCACGGTGATCGTGTTCGGCGAGGTGACCGGCAACATCAAGGCGAGCCAGCTCGTCGAGCTGCGCGAGACCGCCCGGGTGAAGGGCGACATCGAGACGCCCGCGATCCTCATCGACCGCGGCGTCGTCTTCCAGGGCAGCTCGCGGATGCCCGAGCCCGGCGCCGCGGTCGACTGACCGAGCGGGGCCACCGGCTCAGGTCCGCTGGTGGGCGCGCGCCCCGAGCCGGGCGCGGGCGAGGTCCGACTCGAGCTCCGCCTCCGCGCGGAGGTCGAGCCGGAGCCGCTCGACCTCGGCGGCGAGGTCGGGCCCGGCGGCCTCGTCGACCCCGGTCTGGAGCAGGGAGAGCCGCAGCGCCTCCACCTGGTGGAGCAGCGTGCGTTCCCGCGCCTCGAGACGCGCGGCCGCCCCGAGCGCCTGCTCGAGCGCGGCGAGCCGGCCGGCGACGCTGTCGGCCTGCGCCCGCAGCACCTCGGCGGTGCGCGGGTCGGCCGCCGCCTGCGCGCGCTCGAGCGCCTCGGCCCGCTCCCGGGCGAGGCGCTCCCAGGCGGCCTCGTCGCCGAGCGCGAGGAGCGCGAGGTGCCGGCGCCGGAGCTCCGCCGCGGTCGTTCGCAACGCCGCGAGATCGACGCCCGGGAGCGTCCTCGCCCCCGCGGCCTGCTCGAGCGCCGCGATGGCGGCGTCCACCTCGGCGAGGAACGGATCCGCCGGCGCGGGCGAGGCCGCGGGCTCGAGCGCGGGCGGCGCCTCGCGGCGCGCGGTGGGCTCGGGCAGCGGCGGGGCGGGCTCGGGGGGCCGGCGGGAGAGCACGCGGCCCAGGATGCCGACGCCGTGCATCGCGACCGCGAACCCCCACCACCAGACGGCGACCTCGGGGAGCTGGTGCAGGCCGAAGCTCAGGATGGCCCAGACGCCCGCGTGCGACACGAAGCCCGGGACCTCGCCCCACCCGCGCCGGCGATGCTGCAGCGCCTCGCCCTGCTGCTCCCGGCGCTCGCGCCGCCGCTGCCTCCGGCGCTCCCACCCGTCGTTCCAGCCGTCGCTCGCCATGGAGGGGTCGATGCTACGGCCTTTTCACGATCCGCGGAGCTTTCCCGGACCCTGTCCCGGCGTCCATACGCCCGCCCCCGGAGCCCCAGGAAGGGTGTGCTGACACCCGGGGTGGTGCCGGAAGGGCTCGAATCCCTTCGAGCTTCGGTGGGTGAGGCAGGCCCCGGTCTTGCACCTCGGGTGCCCGTGATCCGGTGGCTCGCCCTCCTCCCGCTCGCGCTCGCCCTCGCGGCCCCCGCCGTGGCGGAGGGCCGGCCCCGGCGCTCGCCTCCGCCGCGCGCCGCCCGCGAGAGGCACCCGGCCGCGCCCCCGCCGCCGTCCGAGCCGGCGGACGCGGAGCCGCGGCGCCCGGCGAAGGCCCTCGAGGTCCGCTACCGGCCCGTCCCGCTGACGACCGTGCACGACGGCGGGACCGTGCGCATCCCCTTCCCGCCGGGGAGCATCCTGACGGTCGGCGGCGAGTCCTTCGAGCTCCTCAACGTGCACCTGCACGCGCCGGGCGCCGACGCGCACGGCGGGAAGCACCCGCTCGCCGTGCACCTCGTGCACCTCGGCGGCGACGAGAGGCCGGTCGTCCTGACCGTGATCGTGGACCCCGGGCCGCCGAACGCGCTGCTCGCGGCGCTCGCGGCGCGGCTCCCCGTCGAGCCCGGCGAGACCCGCACCTTCACGCGCACGCAGCTCGATCCCGCGCAGCTGCTCCCGCGCGACCTCGTGTACGTGCAGGTGGACGGGCCCGCAGATGAGGGCTGCACGCCCGGCGGGGCGCGCCGCCTCGTGCTCGCCGCGCGGCTCACCGCGTCGAAGCCGCAGCTCGACGCGCTCCACCGGCTCCTCGCGCCGCCCGCCCCGGAGCGGCCGCGCCGTCCGGGGGCCGGACGTCACGCGCCTTGACGGCGCGCCTCCCTCCGGGCAGACCTGCGCTCTCCGGAGACCACCGACATGACCACCTTCACCCTGGGGTTGCTCCTCACCGCGACCCTCGCCGGCACCGAGGCCCCCGTGACGAACCCGCTCCTCGCCCCATGGTCAGGCCCTCACGGCGGCGTCCCGCCCTTCGCGGCGGTCAAGGTCGAGCACTTCGCGCCCGCGTTCGAGGCGGCGATGGCCGAGGCGCTCGCGAACCAGGAGCGGATCGCGGCCGACCCCGCCGCGCCGACCTTCGCGAACACGCTCGCCGCGCTCGAGCGCTCGAGCCGCACCTTCGACCAGGTCTCCTCGGTGTTCGGCGTCTGGTCGGGCACGCTCTCCACCCCGGACTTCCAGGCCGTCGAGCGGGACCTCGCCCCGAAGCTCGCCGCCTTCTCCGACCGGCTCTACCAGAACGAGCGGCTCTTCTCGCGCGTCGCGGCCGTGTACCAGGCGCGCGCCGCGCTCTCGCCCGAGCAGCGCCGCCTCGCGTGGCGCTGGTACACGAGCTTCGTGCGGGCCGGGGCGCGGCTCGACGGCCCGACGAAGCAGAAGGTCGCGGCGCTGAACGAGCGGCTCGCGTCGCTCTACACGACCTTCGCCCAGGACGTCCTCGCCGACGAGGCCGGCTGGGCGACGGTGCTCGAGGCGAGCGACCTCGACGGGCTGCCGGAGTCCTACCGCGCCGCCGCCGCGGCCGACGCGGCCGCGAAGGGCCAGCCCGGGAAGTGGCTCGTCGCGAACACCCGCTCGTCGGTGGAGCCGTTCCTCGCGTTCTCGTCCCGCCGTGACCTGCGCGAGAAGGTGTGGCGCAACTTCGTCACCCGCGGCGACCACGGCGACGCGCACGACACGAAGGCGGTCATCGCCGAGATCCTCCAGGCCCGCGGGGAGCGCGCCCGGCTCCTCGGCTACCCGACCCACGCGCACTGGCGCGTCGAGGACTCGATGGCCCGGACCCCCGAGCGCGCCATGGCGCTCATGGAGGCGGTCTGGCCGGCCGCGGTGGCGCGCGTCCGCGAGGAGGTCGCCGACATGCAGAAGGTCGCCGACGCCGACAAGGCCGGAATCACCATCGAGCCCTGGGACTACCGCTTCTACGCCGAGAAGGTCCGCAAGGCCCGCTACGACCTCGACGAGAACGAGGTGAAGCCCTACCTGCAGCTCGAGAAGCTCCGCGAGGGCATGTTCGAGGTGGCCGACCGCCTCTTCGGGCTGCGCTTCACGCCGGTGAAGGGGCTGCCGGTCTACCACCCCGACGTGCGCGTCTGGGAGGTGAAGGACGCGAAGGGCAAGCACGTCGGGCTCTGGTACTTCGACCCGTACGCGCGCGAGGGCAAGCAGTCCGGCGCGTGGATGAGCCAGTACCGCAACCAGGAGCGGTTCGACCGCGAGATCACCACCATCGTCTCGAACAACTCGAACTTCGTGAAGGGCAAGCCCGGCGAGCCGGTGCTCGTCTCCTGGACCGACGCCGAGACGCTCTTCCACGAGTTCGGCCACGCGCTCCACGGCCTCTGCTCGAACGTCACCTACCCCACCCTCTCCGGCACGAACGTCCCGAACGACTACGTCGAGTTCCCCTCCCAGCTCCTCGAGCGCTGGCTGGAGACCCCGGAGATCCTCTCCCGCCACGCGGTCCACTTCCGCACCGGGAAGCCCATGCCGAAGGCGCTCCTCGAGAAGCTCCAGCGCGCCTCCCGCTTCAACCAGGGCTTCGCCACCCTCGAGTACCTCTCCTCCGCGCTCGTGGACATGAAGGCCCACCTCGCCACCGGCCCGGTGGAGCCGGCGGCCTTCGAGAAGGAGACGCTCACCGCCCTCGGCATGCCCAGGGAGCTCGTGATGCGCCACCGCCTCCCGCAGTTCAACCACCTCTTCACCGGCGACGGCTACTCCGCGGGCTACTACAGCTACCTCTGGGCGGACACGATCTCCGCCGACGCCTACGAGGCCTTCACCGAGGCGAAGGGCCCCTGGGACCGCGCGGTCGCGGCCCGCCTCAAGCAGCACGTGTTCTCCGCGGGCAACACCGTCGATCCCGACGAGGGCTACCGCGCGTTCCGCGGCAAGGACCCGGGCATCGCGGCGCTCATGCGCAAGCGCGGCTTCCCGGTGCCGGCGGCGGCTCCCAGCAACTGACCTCACGCTCCTCCAGGCTCGAGGGAGGTGCGGTGCCGAGGGGGCTCGACGCGCCCCCGCGACGCCGGCCGGCTGCGTCGGTCCGTGTATGGAACAGACGCCCGGGACCGGGGCCGCTGCGATCGTTCAGGCCGCGGCAGGCCTGCGGTTGAGTTGCGCGTGACGGCACAGCGCGCTGCGCGCGCCATGCCGTCACACGCCCACATCCCTTGGCCTGCATTCGCTGAGATACTGGACACGTGGAGAGCCCGACCTCCGCCGGCCGGCGCTGCGGGGGCACGTCTCGCCCACGGATGCATTGCACTGAGATCGGCCGTAGATGCTGGGTAGCAAGTGCTGAACTGATGGTGATGAGGCGGCAGCGGAGAGACTGACGCACGAGCGGTGACGGTGATGCCGTTCTTCTCTCTCCGTAGGCGCCTTCGCTCCACCGTTAGACAGAATGGTTGGACCCGCTGTCACGCGAACGTGGGTTACTCCGCGAAGCTGCGAAACCCCACGGCGCAGAGCCACAGCGGGAGGCGGGTCCAACCATGGAGAGCGTACGATTCGTCGGTCTCGACGTCCACGCAGACAGCATCGCCATCGCGGTCGCTGAGCCCGGCCGGGGAGAGCCGAGCGCTTTGGCGGTCGTCGCCAACGACACCGCGGCACTGCTGAAGCGCCTGCGACGGCTCGGTACCATCAAATGCTGCTACGAGGCTGGTCCAACAGGGTTCGGGCTCTACCGAGCGCTCAACGCCGGCGGCGTCGAATGCGTCGTGGTCGCGCCTTCGTTGGTGCCTATGAAGGCCGGCGATCGCGTCAAGACCGACCGGCGGGATGCCGTGAAGCTCGCCCGGTTTCTGAGGTCTGGAGACCTGACCGAAGTCCACGTGCCCGACGAAGCCACCGAGGCCATGCGCGATCTCGAGCGCGCGCGAGATGCCGCGAAGAAGGCTGAGCGCGTAGCCCGTCACCAGCTCGGGAAGTTCCTTCTCCGTCATGGGCGGCGCTGGACAGGGAAGACACGGTGGACTCGCGACCACCTGGCGTGGGTTCGGGTCCAGCATTTCGAGCACGAGGCGCAGCAACGGGTCCTCGAGGACTACCTGAAGACGGTGGAAGACGTGGGGGAGAGGGTTCGCCGGCATACCCGCAGCATCGAGGAGCTCGTGGAGAGCTGGAGCCGGATGCCCCTGGTGAAGGCGCTACAGTCGCTACGCGGCGTCAACCTCATCACGGCCACGGTGCTCGCAGCGGAGCTCGGCGACCTGGACCGGTTCGCCACTGCCCCCGAGCTGATGGGCTACCTCGGCCTCGTCCCCTCGGAACACTCGAGCGGAGAAACTCGGCAGCAAGGGAGAATCACACGCGCCGGGAACGGCCACGCTCGGCGCATTCTCGTCGAGGCCGCCTGGGCTTACCGGTACCGAGCAGCGAACAGCCCTGCCCTCAGGAAGAGAAGTCGAGGCTTGTCGGAGGAGGTCTTGCGAATCGCCTGGCGTGCCCAGGAGCGGCTCTGCGGTCGCTATCGGAAGCTCACGGGACGCGGGATGAACAAGAACCGCGTCGTCGTTGCCATCGCGCGCGAGTTGGCGGGATTCGTCTGGGCCATCGGGCGCCAGCCACAACTCCTAAAGGCGTAGCTGTGACGCGTTCGGGCGGCGAGGGCGGTGGACGACTTGGTCCGGCCCAAAGGGGAATCCTCGTATGAACTATGGGCAGGGCCGTGAAGCCTGATGCCCGCTGTTAGACCGAGGCAGCCCCCGACGGATTCAGGTCATGCGGTACCCAACCCGCGAATATCAGTCTGATCCGCCGTCGCTCTAGTTCAGGTCGACCACCGCCTTGGCCGCCCGAACGCAGAAACGAAAAAGCCGACCCTGCGACCGGGCCGGCTTCGTTGACGGGTCCAACCATATCAGTTCATCTCCAGCCACCCAGCAGTCACGGCCGCACCGCCGTCCACTCCGCCCGAGAGCCAAACGGGCCTCCGCAGCAGCGCGCAGCGAGCGACGGGCGAGGTACCGCCACCACATCTCGCATTGCAGGCCAAGGAACCATCGCGCGAGGACGGCGACGTGCGCGAAGCGCACGGCGTCGTCACGCGCACATGGTCCGCAGGCGTGCTGCACGATCACCGCCGTGGAACGGCAACGGTTCCGGCGATCTCTTCCGTCTCAAACCCGTCCGAGCAAGCGC
Source organism: Anaeromyxobacteraceae bacterium (assembly GCA_047602405.1). GTDB lineage: Bacteria > Myxococcota > Myxococcia > Myxococcales > Anaeromyxobacteraceae > Anaeromyxobacter. The sequence goes on along the minus strand of JASGHJ010000002.1, from coordinate 480,318 downwards.
TGTCGCGGAGGCCCGTTTGGCTCCCACGGACACGCATGCCTACGGAGGGGGAGACCAGGAAGGAGGAGGAGGAGGTCTATCGGCCTGGAGGCGCGCCGGTCGCGAGGTCGAGCTGCGCGCGGGCGGTGTGGTAGGCGAGGAGCGCGTCGAGGTAGCCCTTGCGCGTCTGCGCGTACGCCGCCACGCCCTCGAGGAGGTCCTTCGTCTCGCCGGTGCCGGTCGCGTAGGCGGTGGAGGCGTAGACCATCCAGCGCTTGGCGGCGGCGGAGCCCTGGTCGGCGATGGCGACGAGGCGGGCCGCCTGGTCGGCCTCGTCGCGGGCCTTGCGGACCTCCACCGGGATGCCCGTGGCGGCGACGCGGGCGAGGCCCTCGACCTGCGCGGCGAGGCTGCGCGCGCCCTCGGCGCGGGCGTGCGAGCGGGCCGGGTCGAGGTCGAAGCGGAAGGCGAGCGCGACCCCGCCGTAGAGGTCGTTCCAGGGATCGTTCGCGTAGGGGTTCTCGGCGTCGGTGCGGTTCGGCGTCCAGCTCGCCTGGAGCTGGCCGACGAGCGCCATGACCGGGAGGTCCGCCTTCGCCTCGGCGCGGGCGAGGCTCTCGGCGGCGCGCCTGCCGTGCGCGAGCTGGGCCGCCTCGGGGCGGCGCTCGCGGGCGAGCCGCACGAGCTCCTCGAGCGGCGGCAGGGGCTCCGGCGGCACCGCCGGGAGCACGGCGTCGGCGAGCACGAGCGGCGCCTCCGGCGGCAGGCCCATCGCCTGCTTCAGCGCGGCGAGCGAGAGGCCCGCGCCAATCTCCGCCTGCACCCGGTACTTCTCGAGCTCCGCCCAGCCGACCTCGAGCCGCATGAGGTCCACGAGCGACACCGAGGCCGCATCCTCCGCCTGGAGCTCCTTCGCCTTCGCGCGGGCCTCGCCGAGCGTCTTCGCGGTCGAGTCGAGGAGCGGCTGCAGGCTGCGCGCGTAGAGGTGGAGGAGCCAGTAGCGGCGCACGTCGAGCGCGACCTTCTGCCGGGCGAGCTCGAGCGCGCCCTGCTCGACCGCGGCCCGCTCGCGGGCCGCGTCCTCGCCGGCCTCGGCGCGGCCGAAGGTGCTGAGCGGCTGGGTGAGGAGCCCGTCGAAGCGGAGGTACGGCCCCCAGTCCGACCAGTCGCGGTGCACGTCGAGGGTGCGCTGGTCGCCCTTCACGGCGTAGATGGGGGCGCCGAACGCGGTGGCGGTGAGCTTCGGGTAGTAGACCGAGCGGGCCTCGGCGGCCTTCGCCTCCCACTCCCGCACCTTCCCCTGCAGCTCGGCGACCTGGCCGTTGCGCTCGAGCGCGCGGGCGACGCAGTCGGCGAGCGTGAGCCCCTCGACCCGCACGGCGCGCGCGCCGAGGTCCGGGCCCTCGGCGCGGGCCGCGACGGGCGCGAGCGCCACGGCCCCGCAGACGATCGTGAAGGGGAGCGCGAGGAGGGCGTTCATGGGGAACCCATGGGGTCAGTCCTCGAAGACCGAGACCTCGAGGATGCCGTCGATCGGGGCCTCGCCGGGCGGCTCGAGGCGCGCACGGAGCGTGTAGGTCACCGAGTTGCCCACGAAGGGCGCGACCATGCGGCCGAGGAGCCCGAGCTCGGAGAGCGACGCGAAGCGGTACACCGGCGAGACCGTCTTCACCAGCCCCGCGTGGTCGCCCGCGAGGGCGACCGTGAAGGCCCCGCTCGCGCCCCGGGCCACCTGCACGCCGGTGAGGGGCAGCGACGGGCCGTCGCCGCGCCGCAGCCAGGCCGGGGTCCAGCCGCCGTCGGGCGCCTGCCGCGCGAGGGCCACCACCTTCCGCTCCCCGCGGAGCGCGCGGAAGCGGACCCAGCTCCGCGCGAGCTTGCGGTACGGCACGTTCGAGCGGGAGTGGTCGGCGAAGCCGCCGCCGGAGAGCGCGGCGGTGGCGCCGAAGCCCTCGAGCCGGACGGAGGCGGCCCCGGCGGGCTGCACGATCCAGCTCGTGTAGCGGCGGCCGTCGAGGGCGACCTCCGCCACGGGCGCGTCGGGCGGCGCGGCCGGCTGCGGGTACGCGAGCTCGACCGTGCGGCCGGACAGCGTCGCCCGGACCGCGGTGCCCCCCGCGCCGGTCGAGGCCGAGCAGGTGCCGACGTCGAGCCGCTCGCCGCCGTCCGCAGGATGGCCGTGCCCCCACTGGTGGCCCACGCGGGCGGAGCCGCTCCACGCGTCGGCCCCGGGCCGGCGCACGAACGCGCGGCAGAAGCCGTTCCGGTCGTCCGGCCCGATGTTCGTCACCCCGAGCTGCACCTGCACGTAGGTGCCGTCGTCGAGGTCCGCGACGAAGGTGAAGCTCTCGACGTACTCGTCCTCGGCGAGGGGCTCCGGGCGGAGCGCGTCGCGGGGGCCCACGGCCGGCCCGGGCCCCGCCCACAGGGCGGCGGCGGCCGCGAGCGCCAGGTCAGGCCGCGGCATCGCCCTCGCCCTCGGCGGGGACCGCCTCCGGCGGGAACACGTAGATGCGCTGCAGCGGGAGGTTCCAGAGCAGGAACACCGCGCCGCGCACGATCCACCAGGCCGCGCGGAAGTCGAGCTGCGGGTTCATCGTGAGGACCGCCACGCCGCCCGAGTTGAGGAGCGCGCTCATCGCCGACACCACGGTGTAGCGCGCGGCCTGCGGCAGCTGCGCGCCGGCGGCGCGGTAGGTGATGACGCGGTTCAGGTGGAAGTTGAGCAGGCCCCCCGCCGCGGCGCCGATCCCGGTGGCGAGCGCGGGCTTCATGCCGATCTTCGTGACGAGCTCGAGGACGATGCCGTAGTCGAAGACCGTGGCGAGCGTCGCCGCCACCGAGCCGAGCAGCACCTGGGTGGACCAGCGCCGCTGCCCCGCCGGGCGCGGGCCGCGCAGCGCCCGGAGGAGCTCGACCAGCCGGGCGATGGCGGTCACGTTGGACCCCACCGCGAGGAACACGAGCGCGGTCACGACGAGGCCGTGGGTCGGCCGCACGTGGCCGACCGCGGCCTCGATGGCCGGCGAGATGGCGAGCGCGCCGCCCAGGATGAGCACGCGCTCGGCGCGCTGGAGCTGGCCACCGCGGACCGGGACACCGAGGCTCTCCCCCTTCGCGCGCACGTACGGGACCATCGAGCCGCCGAAGAGCGCGAGCAGCGTGGGCAGGAGGACCCAGCTCTCCCGGTAATACCAGGCGAGGCCGATGAGCGCGGCGGAGTCGGTGTAGCGGTCGAGGATCGAGTCGATGGCCGACCCGGCCTTCGTCACCTCGTTGCGGGCGCGGGCGACCCGGCCGTCGAGCGTGTCGAGGATGCCGGAGAAGAGGAACACCCAGCCGGCGAGCGCGAAGTGCCCGGAGGCCGCGGCGAAGCCCGAGGCCGCCCCGAGCAGCGCCGAGAGCATCGTGATGCCGGTCGCGGGCAGCCCGCTTCTTCAGCACGACCGCCCAGAGCGGCTTCACCGCCCAGAAGAAGTAGTGGCGCAGGTAGTAGCCGAGGATGACGGTGCGCCCGCGCGGCCCGACCTCGGCGTCGCGCGGCAGCCCGCGGACCAGCGTGACCACCGAGAACACCGCCAGCGCCCCGAGGAAGTACGCGGCGGCGAGCAGCCCGGGCAGCAGCGTGAGCCACACGGCGCCGTCGGTCGAGGTGGTCGAAAGCTCGTTCAAGGGGTTCAAAGGCGGCTCGGGTGCGGCGGCGGGTGTCCTAACGCGGGCCCTGGTGGCGCGCGAGGGGTTCATCGCCGGGGACGCCTTGACGGGCCGTCCGCGGCGTGGGAACGATACCCCGGATGCGTGGATTATCCACGAAGGAAAGTATCTCGTCCAGCCGCCTCGCCGACGCGGAGCGGCTGCTCGAGCTGCTCTCCGCCCTCGGCCGGCGGAGCCCGCTGCGCGACCCGGTCGCGGGCGTCGTGGAGGACATGCAGCTCACCCCGGTGCAGATCCACGCGCTCATGTGGATCGGCCGCGATGGGCCGCTCACCATGGGGGAGCTCGCGCGGCGGCTCGGCTCCTCCGAGCGCGCCGTGACGGGCATCGTCGACCGCCTCGAGCGGGAGCGCCTCGCCCGCCGGGCGCGGGCCGAGGACGACCGGCGCGTCGTCCGGGTCCACCTCGAGCGCAAGGGGACCGCCGCGTACCGGGCCCTGAACGCGCGGATCCTCGAGCGCATGGCCGCGCTGCTCGCCCTGCTCGAGCGGGACGACTGCGAGGCGCTGTTCGGGATCCTGGAGCGGCTCGGGGCCGTGCTCGGCCGGGCCGCCGCCCCGGTGCGCTGACCCTCGTCCGGGACGCATCCCCGGGACCCTGCCCAGGCTCTCACCCCCGTGACGACCGCGCCGCCCCCGCCCCTCCCCGCCCCTCCCCGGCAGCGCCGGTGGCGCAGGATCACCCTCGAGGTGGCCTGGGTCCTCGCGCTCGTCCTCGGGGTGAGCGCGTTCCAGGCCCGCCACCACCTCGACGCGGGCACCACCCCCGAGCTCACCCTGCCCGCCCTCGACGGCGCGCCGGTCTCGCTCGCGTCCTTCCGCGGGAAGCCCGCGATGGTCGTGTTCTGGGCGCCGTGGTGCGGCGTCTGCAAGGCGCAGGCGGACAACGTGGAGCGCGTGGCCCGGCTCGCCGGCCACCGCGCCCGGGTGATCCAGGTGGCCGCGGGGTTCGAGGACGTGGCCGAGGTGCGCGCCGCGCCGGAGGCTCGCGGCCCCGGCCCGGTCCTCCTCGCGGACGACGCCACGGTGAAGGCGTTCCGCGTGGAGGCTTTCCCGACGGTGTACTTCCTCGACCGCGAGGGCCGCGTGAAGCGCTCGGTCGCGGGGTACACCTCGACCGCGGGGATGCTGCTCCGGCTCCTCCTCTGAGCCCGCCCGGGTTGTCTTGGCCGCGGGGTTCGGCTAAGGCTGCGGCGCATGCAGAGCAACGACGCCGCGCTCGTCGCCGCCGCCCGGGCCGGTGACCGCCGTGCCCTCGAGGAGCTGCTCTCCCGTCACCAGGGGCAGGTCTTCCGCTTCGGGCGGAGGATGTGCGGCGACGAGGAGGACGCCGCCGACGTCCTGCAGGAGACGCTGCTCGCCGCGGCGCGCACGCTGCCCGACTTCCGCGGCGCGTCCTCCGTCTCCACCTGGCTCTACACGATCGCGCGGAGCTTCTGCATCAAGCGGCGCCGCACCAGCAAGTTCGCGCCCCGGCACGTCGACTCCCTCGACGACCAGGCCGAGCGCGCGCACGCGGTGCCCGACCCGTCCCGCACGCCGGAGGAGACCGCCGCCGGCAAGGAGCTGCAGGACGCGCTCGACGGTGCGATCTCGAACCTCGAGGAGGGCTACCGCGAGGTGCTCGTCCTGCGCGACGTCGAGGGGCTGTCCGCGAACGAGGTCGCCGAGACGCTCGGGCTCACGGTCGACGCCGTGAAGAGCCGCCTCCACCGCGCCCGGGTCGCCGTGCGGGAGTCGGTCGCCCCCGCGCTGGGCGTCCCCGACGCCTCCGCCGCGCCGGCCGGCCCCGGCTGCCGGGACGTGGTCGAGATCTTCTCGCGCCGGATGGAGGGCGAGATCGACGGGAGCGCGTGCGCCGAGCTCGAGGAGCACCTGAAGCGGTGCCCCCACTGCAGGGGCCGCTGCGACTCGCTGCGCTCCACCCTCACGCTCTGCCAGCGGGCCGGCGAGGACCAGCCGGTCCCGCCCGACGTGGAGCACCGCGTGCGGGCCGCGCTCCAGAAGTTCCTCGACGCCCGCGCGTAGGCCCCGCCCTCGGAGGCCTCTCCCTCGGCGGCGGCGCGTCGACCGCGGTGCCGGTCGAGCGCGGCAACCCCCTGCCTGGCCGCACGCCCGGACGCCACGGCAACCGGTCGAGCGCCGGTCGCCGGTCCACGCTCCGTGGGGTTACCGACACCTTGCGTGAAGTGGCCCGTACCACCTCGTACACCCGAGCGGATCGCGAGCGGCCAGGGGCGGAACCGCGCGGGGTCGGCTCGACCCCGCGAGCGCCGACCACCCGCCGCACCCGCCCGGGCGGAGCAGGCGAGCGGCGCTGCCGCTCGCGCCGGCGTGCTAGAAAGGAGTTCCGATGCGACAGCCCGCCGCGACCCGCAAGTTCCTGACGACGTCCGAAGCCGCGGCGATGCTCAAGATCTCGGTCGCCACGCTGAAGCGCTGGGCCCAGGCCGGGCTCGTCGCCTCCGAGCGCACCGAGGGCGGGCATCGCCGCTTCTCCCGCGCCGCGCTCGAGGTGCTCGCCGCGCCGCCCGCGTCGGGGCCCACCCCGGCCGCGGGCCAGGCGGACGAGCTGCTGCGCAGCACGACCGTGGCGGAGCTCGCCGCGTTCGCGGTCCGAGGTCGCCGCGAGAGCGGCTCGTGGGCGGTCTTCGGGGACACCCTCCGGCCCGCCATCATCGAGCTGCACCGCCGCCGCCAGTCGGGCTCGATCACCGCCGTCCAGTGGCTGGCCTCGCTCGAGCGCCTCCGGGTCGCCCTCGGCGGCCTCGCCGACCCGCTGGCGCCCATCGCCGGCCGGCCGTCGCTCCTCATCTCCACGGCGCCAGGCGACCGGCTCCATCACGGCGCGGCGCTCGGCGAGCTCGTCGCGGCCGAGGCCGGCTGGACGCCCCGCATCGCCGGCCCGGCGACCGCGCACGATTCTCACCGTGGAGCTCGCGCGCGAGCCGGCCGGGGGCGTCCTCGTGAACGCGAGCGCGGACAAGGACCCCGCCCTCCTCGCCCGGCTGGCCCGCGAGCTCGCCGAGGTCGGCGCCCGCAACGCGACGCCCATCGCCCTCACCGGGCTCGGCACCTGGCCGGAGCCCGGGCCGGGCCTGGTCCGGCTGCAGGCCTTCGCCGAGCTGCGCGCGTGGCTCGACGGGATCCGCCAGCCGCACCTGCCGCCCCCCGCGCCCGCGGAGGCGATCGGCCAGGCCGCGCCGCTCGCGTGGGACGCCTCCCTCGAGCTCGGCGAGCCGACCATCGACGCCCAGCACAAGGTGCTCTTCGGGACCGCGCGGCGGTACGGCGAGGCGGTGCGGGAGAACGCCTCCCGCGAGGAGACGGACCAGCTTCTTCGAGTTCGCCCTCGACTACATCTCGGTGCACTTCCGCTGCGAGGAGAACCTCATGCGCAGCCGGGGGTACCCGTACGTCGAGGGGCACGCCTGGGAGCACGAGCAGTTCGCGCGCCGCGTGACCGAGGTGGCCGCGAAGCGCGACGCCCCGGGTTCCGCCGAGACCCTCGCGACGCTGCTCGAGGGCTGGCTCCGCGGGCACGTGACCGGCGCGGACCGGAAGCTCGGGCTCTGGCTCCGCCAGCAGGCGGCGGCGCAGTAGGCGCGCGCCCCGGCGGGCGGCGCTACGCGGGCCGCGCCGGCTCGACCTCCGCGGCGTCCGGGTAGATCTCGCGCATCGCGTCGCCACGGCGCACCCTTCCCCACGGCCCCCCACGTGGAACGGGGCGCTTCAGCGCTCGGGCTCGCCCCCGGCCGCCTCGGCGGCCTGGTTCCGCAGGCTCTCGAGCCGGGAGTAGAGGCGACGGCGGGTGATCCCGAGGAGCCTCGCGGCCGCGGCCTTGTTGCCGCCGGCGCGCTCGAGGGCCGCGTGGATGAGGTCGCGCTCGAACACGTCGAGGTCGAACCCCTCCTCGAGCACGTCCCAGGCGCGGGAGCGGCGCGCGCCCGTGGGCGGCGCGACGTGCTCCTCCCGGATCTCCTCCTCGCCGGCGAGGATGAGGGCGCGCTCGAGGACGTTCTCCAGCTCGCGGACGTTGCCGGGCCAGCGCTGGGCGAGGAGCCGCTCCCGCGCGGCGCCCGTGAGCTTCGCCACCGGCAGGCCCCGGGAGGCCAGGAAGCGCTCGACGAGGGGCAGGATGTCCTCGCGCCGCTCGCGCAGCGGGGGCACCTGGATCGCGAACACGTTGAGCCGGTAGAAGAGGTCCTGCCGGAACGCGCCCGACTCGACCGCCTGCGCGAGGTCGGCGTTCGTGGCCGCGACGACGCGCACGTCGACCTTGCGGGCCTCGGTCGAGCCCACCGGCACGAAGTCCCGGTCCTGCAGGAACCGGAGCAGCTTCACCTGCGTGGCGGGCGTGATCTCGCCGATCTCGTCGAGGAACAGCGTGCCCCCGTCGGCGGCGGCGAGGTGCCCGGCCTTCCGCTCGGTGGCGCCCGTGAAGGCGCCCTTCTCGTGGCCGAAGAGCTCGCTCTCGAGCAGCGTCTCGGGCAGCGCGGCGCAGTGCACCTCGACGAGCGGCGCGATGGCGCGCTTCGAGCGGTAGTGCACGTAGCGGGCGACCTGGGTCTTGCCGGTGCCGCTCTCCCCGAGCAGGAGCACCGTCGCGTCGGTCGCCGCCACCTGCTGGGCCTGGGCGAGCACGCGCTGCATGGCCGGGCTGTCGGCGACGAGATCGGGCGTGAGGCGCGCGAGCAGGCGCTCGTTCTTCCGCTCGGCCTCGCGCTGGGCGGCGAGGCGCCGGACCCGGAGCCGGAGCTCGTCCATCGCGAACGGCTTGATGACGTAGTCGGCCGCCCCGGACTTCATGGCCGCGACCGCGCTCTCCGCGCTCGCGTAGGCGGTCATGAGGATCACCTCCGGCGCCTGCGGGAGGGCGCGGGCCGCCCGCAGGACGGCGAGCCCGTCCACCTCGGGCATGCGCAGATCGGTCAGCACGACGTCGAAGCGGCCGGGCGAGAGGCGCGCGACGGCCTCGCGGCCGCCCTGCACCCGCACCGCCTCGTGCCCGTCGAGCTCGAGGGACTCCGCGAGGAGCTGGCCCAGCTTGGGCTCGTCGTCCGCCACCAGGATGCGCGCCATGTCGGTCTCCTACCTCTCCGTCGGCAACGTGATGCGAAACGCCGCGCCCGGCCCGTCGGCCGGGAGCAGCACGAGGGATCCGCCGTGCAGCTCGACGAGCCGCCGCGACACCGCGAGGCCGAGGCCCGTCCCCTGCTCCCGCCCCGTCGCGAAGGCCTCGAACAGCCGCTCGCGCAGCTCGGGGGGGACGCCGCGGCCGTCGTCCCGGATCGTGAGCTGGACCGCCCCGGCCCCGTTCCGCGCCGAGAGCTCCACCCGGCGCGCCCCGGCCTGGGCCGCGTTGTCGAGCAGGTTCGCGAGCACCTGGCGGAGCCGGCGGGCGTCGGCGGGCACGCGGGGGAGCGGCGCGAGGTCCTCGCGCACCTCGAGCCCCGGGTGCAGGGCCAGGCTGCCGCGGGCCGCGTCCGCGACGACCTCGGCGAGGTCGATCGGGTGCAGGGCCATCGACCGCTCGGCGGAGAGATCGAGGAAGTCCTCGGTGAGGCGCCTCAGGCGCTCCACCTCGCCGAGCACGTCCTCGAGGTGCTCCCGGCTGCGCGGCTCGAGGGTGGCGGCGGCGCGCTCGCGGACGAGCTCGACGGCGGTACGGATGATGCCGAGCGGGTTGCGGATCTCGTGGGCGGCCACGGCCGCCATCCGCGACATCGCGTCGCCCCGCGCCGCCCGCGCGGCGGCGTCGCGCTCCCGCCGCTCCGCCGCGGCGAAGCGCGCCGCGACCACGCCCAGCGCCACGGCCCCGAGGCACGCGAGCAGGACGCCGACGGCGAGCGCCTGGCGCAGCCCGCTCCGGGCCGCCGCGAAGGCCTGGCCCGCCTCGAGCGCGAGCACCGCCGGCACCGCCCCGTCCGGCGCGCGGATCGGGAAGTAGGCCGTCTCGATGGCGAGGGGGCCCACGTCGTAGGCGCGGGCCATCGTGATCCGCCCCTGGAGCGCGGCGCGCACCCGCTCGGCGTCGACGCGCAGGAGGTCGGCCCTCACGCCCGAGGGGCCGGTGGCGTCGGCGACCACCTCGAGCGCGGGGGAGACCACGTAGGCGCCGTCGAGCCGGTTGGAGTCCATGATGCCGCGCAGCCGCTCGCCGGTGGCGGCGGTGTCGGCGAGCAGCTCCGCGGCGGTGACCCCGGCCCCCCGCAGCCGCTCCTCGAGCACGCGGTCCACGGCGCCGCTCGCCGCGCGGTAGAGCCCGTACGTCGCGCCGAGCGAGCCCGCGAGCCCGAGCAGGGCGGCGGCGAGCGGCACGACGACGGGCGCGCCGGGCCTCACAGGATCCCCCGCACCCAGCCGAGCGAGAATCCCCGGGACGATCCGGCCGTAGGAGAGCTCGCCCACGTTCGAGCGCGCGCGGCGGCCCGCGCAGGAGACGCGCAGGGTCAGGCTGGCGCCGAGATCCCACTCGAGCGCCCCCGTCGCGTCGAACAGCCAGTCCTCGCGGCGCTGCCCGAGCACGGGATCGGTCGCGTCCGCCCGCTGCCAGGTCGCGCCCGCGTCGAGCCCGACCCGCAGCGCGCGGCCGAGCGGGAGGCGCAGCGCGGCGCGCGGCCCGAGCTCCCACATCGCGAGCGAGCGGTCGCGGGCCCCGTCGTGGCCCGCGCGGAGCGCGGCGGAGACCACGGCCCCGCCGGCGAGGTCGAACGCGGCGCCGGCCTCGAGCCCGTGCCGGAAGCCGCTGTAGTCCGAGCGCGCGGTGGGGAGGTACGCGTCGCGGGCGGACTCCCAGGAGAGCGACGCGATCGCCCGGTCGCCGAGCGGGGCCCGCGCCGAGGCGAGCGCCCGCGCGACCCACACGAGCGGCACCTCGCCGAGCCGGCGGTGGTCCCACCCGAGCTCGAGGACGCCGGCCCGCCCGCCGTGCCCGACCTGCCAGCCCGCGGCGAGCGCGCCGGCGGTGACGTCGTAGGCCTCGTGCGTCCGCTGTCCGGAGAGGAGGCCGGACGCGCGCGCGTAGAAGCCCTCCTCGCCGCGGGGGGCGAAGGTGAGCGCGGCGGCGAGGCCCGCGTTCGTGTCGGAGGCGCCCGTGGGCATGGGCGAGCCGCCCGGCGAGAGGTCCACGTTCGAGTCCCACCCCGCCTCGAACGCCACCGAGGCGACGAGCCGCCCCGTCCGCCGGGCCGTGCGCGACAGCTCGGCCGCGAGCGGGGCGAGCCGGGCGTCGGCCGCGGCGGCGTCGAGGAGCGTCGCCGCCTCCTCGCCGCGCCCGCGCCGGAGCGAGAGGAGCCCCAGGAAGAAGCGCGCCGGCGCGCGGGTGCCCGGGTCGGCCGCGGCCTCGGCGAGCAGCGGCCCCGCGGCGGCGTCCTCGCCGGCCTCGTAGTGGCAGATCCCGGCGAGCAGCGCCGCGGCGCGATCGCCGCCGGCGCGCGCCTCCTCGAGGGGGCCGAGCGCCTCCGCGCAGCTCCCGGCCCGCACGAGGGCGAGGCCCCGCTCGAAGGGCCCCGGCTGCGGCCCGCGGCACAGGGCCTCGAGCGCCGCGCGCGCGCGGGGATCGGCCGGGTCGCGCTCCGCGGCCGCGCGCCAGGCCGCGGCGGCGGTGTCGGCGCGGCCGGCGGCCTCCTCCGCCTCGGCCACCGCGCGGTAGTCCGCCGCCGCGCCGGGATCCGGGCTCGCGGCCGCCTCCACCGGCGCGCAGGCGGGGCTGCCCTCCCGCGGCCGCTCCGCGTCGGGGCCCACGGCGAGCGCGAGCGCGAGGACGAGCCCGGTCATGGCCGGCGCTCCGTGGTGGCCTTCGCCGGGATGGCGCGGCCGAGGCGCGCCTCGCCCTCGGCCACGCCGAAGCAATCCGCCCGCCGCAGCCCGAGGGCGCGCGCCTCCCGCGCGTGGGCGAGCGCGAGCGCCCCCCGCCCGGCCGCCGCGTGCGCGTCGGAGCGCGCCAGGTACCACTCGATCGCGTCCCTCGGCGGGTCCCGCGGGATGGCCGCGGCGATGTCGGCGCGGACCTTCGCGGCCTGCTCCGCGATGCGCGGGCCGGTGCGCGGCCCGAGCCGTGCGAGGAGCTCGTCGGCCTGCAGGTAGAGGCGCGCGCCGTAGCAGGCGAGCGCGTGGTAGTAGTCGAGGAGCGCGTCGCGCCCGCCGGCCGGGGCCGCGCCCCCCTCGAACAGCTCGAGCGCCTCCTCCTCACGCCCGAGCTTCACGAGCGAGGCGGCCACGTAGCCGCGCGCCTCGGCGGAGCCCTGCCGCTCCGCGACCCGGAACTCGACGAGCGCCTCGGCGAAGCGGTTCTCCCGGAACAGCCTCGCCCCCGCCAGCACGTGCGCGTCCGCCGCGGGCGGCTCAGCCGCCAGCAACGACCCGATGAGCACGGCCAAGCCGGGGAGTAGGGGCATCAGGCGTCAGGGACCACGAGGGGGCTTCGGAGGCTTGTTCTTCTGCTTGTTCCGCGCCTCCGCGGCGCGAGCCTGGCCAGCCGCCTTCCCGGCTTCGGCCTGGGCCGCGCTGGCCGCCTTCTCGGCCGCGCGCTCTGCTGCGCGCGTGGCCGCGTCGGCATGCGCCGCCGCCGAGCGTCCATGCTCGGCTGCCGCGTCGCTGGCCTCCCGCATCGCCTCGCCCTGCTTGCCGTGAGCGATCTCCCCCTGCACCTCCACCGCGCGGTCGGCCGCCCGGCTGGGGAGCGCGGGCGGTGCGGCCGGGACGCCGGCCCGATCCGCGAGGGCATCGCGGGCGGCCTTCGTCGCGGCGTCGTCCGCGCGCGCCGGCGAGGCGGCGGCGAGGACGGCGGCGGTGGCGAGCAGGAAGAGGTGACGCTTCATGGCTTTTCGTGGTCCGCTCGAGGTCCCGCACCGGGGCCTCGACGCGCTTCCACAGCGAAGAGCAACCGGCGTGCCGCCCCACCTCCCCTCGTTCTGGAGGTCGCGCGCGCGCCGCCGGCAGCGACGGGTCGCGGCAGGAGTCTACCGGATCCCGGGGGTTAGGCGAGCCGCCCGCCGGGGCGGGCCCGCGCGCACCCGCGCGGCACATGTGCGCCTTCACCCAGAGCGATGACGCGCGGAGCCGGTCAGGTACGGCCACATGTCCCGTTCCGTACGTCCCGCGAAGGCCGGGGTGCGGAGGGATCGCGGCGGAGCCGCGAGAACTGACGAACTTGCGGCCGCGCGGCGGGTGGGAACGGCCGTTGCACTTGATCGCCGGCAACGGAAACACCGCTGGTCAACTGGACCCGAGAGGAACACGCATGAGCTCGTCTCGCCTCACCCTCGCCGCCGCCCTCGCCGTCGCCGTCGCGGCCTGCGGCCAGACGTCGACGTCCACGCAGGCCGGCCGCATCACCGTGCTGCTCAAGGACGCCCCCGCCCCGGTGGACAAGGCGGTCGTCACCATCACGCAGGTCTCCCTCCAGGGCGCGGGCGGCGCCGTCGTCCTCTCCGACGAGACCGTCACCACCGACCTCCTCACGCTCGCGAACGACGTGAACACGCTCGTCGACGGCAAGGAGATCCCGGCCGGCACCTACACCCAGCTCCGCTTCCAGATGAGCGGCGGCTACCTCGAGGTCGGCGGCAAGATCTACGCGTCGGCGCCGGACTACGAGGGGCTGCCGGCGGGCGCCGTCGTGGACGGCGAGCTCCGCATGCCGAGCTTCGGCCAGTCGGGCCTGAAGGTGATCCTCCCCGGCGACGCGCTGGTCGTCGGCGCGGGCACCACCACCGTGCTCGTCGACTTCGACGTCGCGCAGAGCTTCGGCCACGTGGCCGGCTCGAGCGACGCGTGGGTCATGCACCCCGTGGTGAAGGGCACGATCATCGACGAGGCGAAGCCGACCGACCTCACGGTCACGCTGGGGCTCGGCGAGGGCGTCACCCTGCCCGAGGGCGTCACGCTCGCCGGGTTCTCCGCGGTGCTGACGCCGAAGGCCGGCGGCACCGACGTCGTCGTCCCGCTCGCCGACAACGGCACCGACTTCGCCGCGAAGTTCCTGTTCCTCACCGCCGGCGACTACACGGTCACCTTCAAGGGTCCCACCGGCTTCCTGATCACGACCAATCCCGCCACGCCCTTCGACGTGACCATCGTGGCGGAGCAGTCGGCGAGCCTCGCCTTCACGCTCAAGTCCATCACCCCTGCAGCCAACCTGTAGGGGAAGCTCCGCGCTCCGCGGACCGGAGGGCCGGCTCCCCCAGGGGCCGGCCCTTCGTATTTCGTGGACGGTGGGTTCGCGGCGCGACCGGCGCCCACCCCGCGGCGCCGGTCGCGCCCTTCCGGGCGACTACCGCTGCGTCACCTTCGGCTGCGCCTTCACGACCTCGAGCTCGAGCGTGATGGTGACCTCGTCGGCCACGACCGGGCCCGCCTCCACGACCTTGCTCCACGTGAGGCCGAACGCCTTGCGGTCGAACCTCGTGGTCGCCGCGAAGGCCCGGCGGGTCTCGCCGAACATGCCCTTCACCTCGGGGCTCGTCTCGACGTCGAGCACGACCGGCTTCGTGACGCCGTGGAGGGTGAGGTCGCCCGTGACGGCGAGCTTGCCCGGCCCGGCGGCGGCGACCTTCGTGCTCTTGAAGGTGACCGTCGGGTACTTCGCGACGTCGAAGAAGTCCGGCGAGCGGAGGTGGCCGTCGCGGTCGGCGACGCCGGTGTCGATCGTGGAGGGGTCGATGGTCGCCTCGACGGTCGACCTCGTGACGTCGGCGTCGTCGAGGACGACCTTGCCCTCGTACTTCCTGAACTCGCCGCGCACCGTCGAGATGACGAGGTGCTTCACGGCGAAGCCGACCTTCGAGTGCGTCGGGTCGACGTTCCAGGTGGTGTTGCCCGCGGAGGCGAGCGCAGGGGCGAGGGCGGCGGCGACGAGGAGCAGCTTCTTCATGGCGAGATCCTTTCGGTTCGGGTTCGATGCGTGACCCGAGCGATCTAGCCGGCCCTGCCGCCGTTCCGCCAGATGGCGGAGAGCACTTCAGTGTTGCATTGGTGCAACAGATGGCGAGCCGGAACCGGGCTCCGGCTCCGGCTCCGGCCTACTTCTTCTCGTCCTCGGGCTCTCCGCTGCCGAGGAGGGCCGCGAGCGAGGGGCCTGACGCGCCGGCCCCGAGGCGCCGCAGGCCGTCGAGGTGGTGCACGAGGAACTCGCGGTTGTCGCCGACCACGAGGTTCTGCATCTCGAGGGCGCCGATGCGGTCCTCCGGCGTGAAGGCGGGCTCCTCGACGCGCTCCATCGAGAGCTTGTCGGGCGCGTAGCTCATGTACTGCGCCTTCGTGGCGACGAAGCTCCAGTCGTCGCCGCGGCGCAGCTCGAGCTTCACCTCGCCGGTGACCGCGGTGGCGAGCCAGCGGGTGAGGGCCTCGCGGAGCATGAGGGCCTCCGGGTCGAACCACTTGCCCTCGTAGAGGAGGCGGCCCAGGCGGCGCCCGAGGGTGAAGTACATGTCGAGCGTGTTCTCGTTGTGGATCGCGGAGAGGAGGCGCTCGTAGGTGACGTGGAGGAGCGCCATGCCCGGCGCCTCGTAGATGCCGCGGCTCTTCGCGTCGATGACGCGGTTCTCGATCTGGTCGCTCATCCCGAGGCCGTGGCGGCCGCCGATGCGGTTCGCCTCGAGGAAGAGCTCGTAGTCGGACGCGTGGCGCTTGCCGTTCAGCTCGACCGGGCGCCCCTGCTCCCAGCCCACCGTGATCTCCTCGGTCGGGACCGCGACCTCGGGCTTCCAGTGCGCGACGCCCATGATCGGCTTCACGATCCGGATGCCGGTGTCGAGCCGCTCGAGGTCCTTCGCCTCGTGCGTCGCCCCGAGCACGTTCGCGTCGGTCGAGTAGGCCTTCTCGGCGCCCATCTTGTACGGGAGCCCGCGCTTCTCGAGGTAGGCGCTCATCTCGGTGCGCCCGCCGAACGCGTCCACGAAGGCCTGGTCGAGCCAGGGCTTGTAGATCTTGAGCGTCGGGTCGACGAGGATCCCGTAGCGGTAGAACCGCTGGATGTCGTTGCCCTTGTGCGTGGAGCCGTCGCCGAAGACGTGCACGCCGTCCTCGCGCATCGCGCGCACGATCGCGGTCGTGGTCACGGCGCGGCCGAGCGGCGTGGTGTTGAAGTACTTCTTGCCGCCCGACGAGAGGTGGAACGCGCCGCACTGGATCGCGGTGATGCCCTCCCGGACCATCGCGTCGCGGCAGTCGACGAGCCGCGCCTTCACGGCGCCGTGCTGCAGCGCGACCGGCGGGATGTCGGCGGGGTTCGCCTCGTCGGGCTGCGCGAGGTCCGCGGTGTAGCAGTGCACGGCCATGCCCTGCTCGGCCATCCAGGCGACGGCGGCGCGGGTGTCGAGGCCGCCGGAGAACGCGATGCCGACGGCGGTGCCCTTCGGAGGGAGGGATCGGTAGATGCGGCTCATGGCCGGAGAAGTAGCAGAAAGACGCCCCGGAGTGGGGCCTCCCCGCGCATGCGTCCCGCGCTCCCGTGACCCCGCTCACATGCCGCTCGCCCGCTCCCCTGTTACCATCCTCCCGATGAGGTCCCCCCGCCTCTTTCCCGCGCTCCTCTGCGCAGCGCTCGCCGCGTGCAGCTACCAGTACCGGAACCCCGCCGAGGCCCTGCGCGCGGGCGAGGTCCGGGGCCGGGTGCTGTACGATCCCGGCGCGGGCGTCGAGCCGGGGGCCGGGATCTCCGTCAGCCTCAAGAACTCCGACCTCACCCAGGTCTCCCGCGAGACCGGGCTCTTCGTGGTGCTGCCGCTGCCGGCGGGCCGCCACACGCTGCTCTTCCGCAAGGGCACGACCTGGGCGATCGAGCGGAGCGTGGAGGTGCCGCTCGGGAGCGACGGGCAGCCCGAGGGCGTGTCGCTCGGCGACGTCCGGCTCCTCTACTCGGCCGAGGTCTCCGGGACGCTCGCCGGCGCCGGCGCCCTCGGGGTGCAGGGCGGGATGGTCGTCGACGAGACCACCGGTCTCACCGCGACCCTCTCCGGCTTCTCGAACGACACCTTCTCCTTCCCCGTGCTCTCCACCGGACGGCACCGGCTGAGCGTCGCCGCGACGACCGGGAGCGGCGACCTCGTCGGCGGACCGGTCGACCTCGTGGTGCCGGAGGGCGCGCAGCAGCAGGCGATGAAGCTCCCCGCCATCGTGATGCGCCCCGCCGCCGGGCAGGGCCGCCTCACCTTCAAGGTCCAGGCGGTCGGCGCCTCCGTCGATCCGACGAAGGTGGTCGTCACCATCTCGGGCGTCGCGGGCGCGGTCACGCCGGACGCGAACGGCGTCGTGGACCGCCTCGTCCCCGAGGGGCTGCACGAGATCTTCCTCGCGGCGCCGCCCGCGAACGTGGTGTCGGTGCCCGGCCACGGCGACGTGGCGAGCATCGCGGCGCCGCTCGTGAACCCGCCGGCCGCGAGCGTGAAGGTGGTCGTCATCGAGGACGAGGTGGCCGACGCCGGCCCCATCTACCTCGTGGCCCCGGACGCCCTCTCGCAGACCCTGCTCGGCTGCACGATCGACGCCGACTGCGCGTGCCTCGAGACGTCCTGCAAGACGGGCGACGGCACCTGCGGCGCCACCGGGCTCTGCCAGAACTGGACGCCGCCGCCGGCCGCGCCCGCCACCACGCCCTTCTGCGTCGTCCCCGTCGACAGCAACACCTGCTTCCCGGGGGGGACGACCGGGACCGGCTGCGCGGCCGGCCAGTTCTGCGTCCCGCTGCCCGGCCCCACCCGGTCGTTCGGCTTCTGCCTGCCCTGCGGCTCCACCTGCACGTTCGACGGCCTGAGCGTCTCCCTCCCGGTGGCGGGCGAGTGCGGGGTGACCACCGGGCCGGCCGCCGTGACCGGGACCCTGATCGCGGAGTACCTGGACGAGTTCGGACAGCCCACCGCCGGGCCGCCGCGCCTCGCGCCCGGCGTCGTCGTCGGCGCCGTGCCGGTGGGGACGACGCGCTTCCTCCCGGGGACCTACGACGCCGCCTCGGCCGCCTTCACCATCCCGGACGTCCCGCCCGGCAACTACTTCTTCGTCACCGACGAGCGGGTCGGCGGCGGCGTCTACGGGGCCGTCGAGAGCGCGAGCCCGGTGAAGTCGGCCGTCACCTTCGTCTCCGGCCGGCAGGCCGCCGCCCTCCCGACCGCCACGACCACCGTGAACCTGACCGTGAGCGGGCTCGCGGCGTGGCAGGCGTCGGATCGCCTGAGCGTGATCAGCGCCGGCGCCGGCACGAACGGCGACTTCCTCGCGCCCGCCTTCACGGCCGGTGCGACGGGCGGGAGCGTCGCGCTCGACTGGCGGGTCGATCTCCCCGGCTCCGGCCTCCCGGACGCCGCGGCGGGCGACACCCTGCGGGTGTGGCAGCTCGGGACCGTGACCGTCGCCAACACCGCCCCCGGCACCGTGGTCCGCGACACCGTCGCCGTCACCCAGCTCACGCCTCCCCTGATCGGCGACGGCTCGGCGCTCGTGCTCCCCCTCGGGCCCCCCGGCGCGACGCACCCCCTCGCGTACACCTTCCAGGAGAGCCCCTGGCTCGGGCTCGGCGCGGACATGCCGGCCTTCGTGACGCCGCTCCGGTCGGCGGTCCGCGTGCACGCCCTGCCGCACGGCGTGGCGTTCCCCTGCCCCACCGGCGTCGACGCGACGCTCTGGCTGGCCCAGACGCCCACCGGCGCCGGCGACTACGCGGTCGACACCACGTACGGCTTCCCGCTCGACTCGAGCTGGCTCGAGGTGCTGTGGGTCCGCTACGTCTGGCAGGCCTCGTTCACGGCGAGCGGCGCCTCGGTGCCCGCGCTCGCGCAGCTCTCCGCCTACGGCCACTGGCCCACCGCGGCCGCGCCCGCCGCGCCGACGCCGGTGGTCGGCGCGCCGCGGGCGCTGACGATCAACGGCACCGACACGTCGAAGCCGATCGCGGGCGTGGGCACGACGCCGCTCCTCGCGTGGTCCGCCCCCTCCCTCGGCACCCCGACCCGCTACCAGGTCATCCTCGAGCAGGTGGTGAACCAGGGCGGCACGACCGCGCTCCTGCCGGTCGGGTACTGGCACGTCTACTCGACGACGCACCTGCAGCTCCCCGAGTCGATCCTCACGGCCGGCAACGAGTACGTCGCCTTCGTGAGCGCGATCGCCACGACGAACGACGGCCTCGAGTCCCTCTCCCCGTACGTCAACGACTTCCCGTTCCACCTCGCGACCAACGTCACCGCGATCTTCACGCCGTAGGGAGATCACCTTGAGAGCCCTCGCCCTCGCCACGCTCCTCCCGGCCGTCGCGCTCGCGCAGGCGGTCCCGCTGCCGCCGCCCCCCCTCCCGCCGCCCCCGGCCGGCACCCGGCCGGTCACGGCGCCGAAGCCGCCCGTCAAGGCCAACCGGCTCGTCGTGCCCGACTTCACGCTCGCCGGCTCCGCCCACCCCGACCTCGCGCGGGTGCTCTCCGACGCGGCCGCGCAGGGTGCGCAGGCCGCGCCGGACGCGGCGGTCCTCTCGCAGTCGGAGATCGTCGCCGCCCTCGGCCTCGACCGGATGAAGCAGATGCTCGGCTGCGGCGACGAGGTGGCCTGCCTCTCCAGGCTCACCGGCGCCACCGAGGCCAACCGGGTGCTCGCGGGCTCGCTCACGCTCCTCGACCGCACCGCGCTCCTATCGGTGAAGTACGTGGACGTCAAGGAGGGTCGCTCCCTCGCCCGCGCCACCACGACGCTCGTCGACCCCACCGAGGCCGAGCTCGCCGACGCGGCCCGGCGGCTCGCGCACGAGGCGGTCACCGGCCAGAAGCTCGACACCACCGGCACGCTCCGCATCCGGGTCGACCGCCCGGGCGCGGCCGTCACGCTCGACGGCAAGGCCCTCGGCGACTCGCCGGTGCAGGCGGCGCGGCTCCTCGAGGGGCCGCACAGCGTGGTCATCCAGAAGAAGGGCTTCGTGCGCGCCTCGCAGACCGTGACGGTGCGCGCGGGCCAGGACGCGCTCGTCGACGTCCAGCTCGTGCCGCTCGCGCTCCTCGGCGAGTCGGCGCGCTCGCGGCTGTGGAGCTGGGGCTGGGCGTCCGCGGGGCTCGCCGCCGCGGGCACCGTCGGCGGGATCGTCTTCGGCCGGATGGCCGACGCGAAGTACCAGGACTACAAGGCCACCACCAGCCGCTCGCAGGCGGTCGACCTGCGCGACCAGACGAGGTTCCGGGCGACGCTCGCGAACACGTCCTGGGGGCTCGCCGGCGCCGGCGCGGTGGCGGCGGGCGCGCTCCTCACCACCGCCGCGATCCAGGACGCGCGGGCGGCCCGCGAGCTCGCCGACGGCACCGCCACGGTGGTGCCGGTGCCCGTGCCCGGCGGCGCGATGATCGCGGTCGGGGGGCGGTTCTGATGCGCTCCGGCCCCGCTCCTGCCGCGGCGGCGGTCGCCGCGGCGCTCGCGCTCGGCGCGTGCAGCTACGACTACCGGAACGCCGCCGAGGCGCTCTCGGCGGGCGAGGTCCGCGGCCGCGCGGTCGCCGATCGGAACGGCACCACGGGGGCCGCCGCGGGCGTGACCGTGACGCTGAAGGGCGCGGCGCTCAGCCAGGCCTCGCGCGCGACCGGGCTGTTCTCGCTCTCGCCGCTGCCCACCGGGCGGCACACCGTCCTCCTCCGCAGGGGGACGGCGCTCGCCGCCGAGCGCGAGGTGGAGATCGCGTTCGGCAAGGACGGTCAGCTCGAGGGGCTCGCGCTCGGGGACGTGCTGCTCCCGAAGGCGGTCGCGGTGACCGGCCAGGCCGACCTGCCGCTCGCGGGCGGCGCGGTGCGGCGCTGGGGCGTGGCGGTGGACGAGGTCTCGGGCGCCACCGCGCGCATCGACGCCTCCGGCGCGTTCTCGTTCCCGGTGCTGTCGGCCGGCGACCACCGGCTGAAGCTGTACGTGCTCGGCGACACGGCCGGCGTCCTCGGCCACTTCGTGGGCGGGCCGGTCGTGCTCGCGCTCGGGGAGGCGGACGCCGGCAAGGTCATCGACCTCGCCCCGGTCACGCTCCACGCCGCGGCCGGCAACGGCCGCGCGCAGCTCCGCGTGCGCGGCGTCGGCGCCGACCTCGGGGCGGGCGCGGTCACGATCACCGGCCTGCCGGGCGCGGTGGCCGACTCGACCGGCCTCGTGGACGTCACCGTCCCCGAGGGCCACTACGTCGTGAAGGCGCAGGGCCCGGCCGCGCTCGACGGCCCGGGCGCGGGGCTCGAGCTCGTGGTGATCGCCGACCTCGTGGCCGACGGCGGCACCCTCTACTTCGTGAAGCCCGACGTCGCGACCCGCGCCGCCCGCGCGTGCACCGGCGCCGCCGACTGCGCCTGCCTCGACGGCTCCTGCACGGGCACCTGCACCTCCGGGGTCTGCGCGACCGGCTTCGCGCCGCCCGCCGGGCTCGTCCCCGCGTCGGTGAGCTTCTGCCCCGCCTCCGCCATCGAGTTCTGCGCGCCCACCGCCTGCGCGACGAGCGCCTTCTACTGCGCCTACCCGTCACCCGGCGCCGGCAGCTGCCTGCCCTGCGGGGTCACCTGCACGACCGACGGCACCTCGACGCTCGCCGCGGCGCCCGACCCGCTGGAGTGCCCGTAGGGCGGTCCGCCGCACCCCGCGGCGAGGGCCCCGGCCGCCGGGACCTGTAAGCACTTCCGAACGCGCTGTTCGCACCCCTTGACGGTGGGGTCCGGCCGGGTTCAAAGTAACCAGGTGGTTACCTGCGCCCCGGGCCCGGCCCGGCGCGTGCAATCCGTGAGGCCCGTGCCGTCCATCGACCCCGGAAGGAACACCGTCATGAAGAACGTCCTCGCCATCGCCGCCGCCCTCGCCGTCCTCACCGCCGTCCCTGCCCGCGCCGAGGAGCCCTCCGCGCGCATCGAGGTCGCACCGCTCGTCGGCGCCTACCTGCCGATCCTCGACCAGCGCCAGTCGCTCGACCGCGCGCTCCTCCTCGGCCTCGTCGGCACCTACGACTTCCACCCGAACGTCGCGTTCGTGGGCTCCCTCGCTTGGGCCGGCACGAAGAGCGCGGGCGAGGCGCTCGACCTGTTCCAGTGGGACATCGGCCTGCAGGGCCAGCTGCCGTACGCGCTCGGCGCCGCGTGGACCCTGAAGCCGTTCGCCGGCGTGGGCGTCGGCACGCGCACCTATGACTTCCGGCACGCCGGCCTCGAGACCCAGACCGACTTCCACTTCTACTCGGCGGTCGGCGCGACGCTCCGCCGGGGCGCGCTCGACGTGGGCCTCACGCTGCGCCACGAGCTGACCTCGGGCGGCCCGTACGGCGAGTCCGAGACGCGCGGCAACCTCGCGCCGTTCGCGAGCCTCGCGTACCGCTTCTAGGTCCCTGCGTCCGCCGGCCGGGCGCCCGTCGGGCGGCTGCTGACCGCCTCGTCCTGCCCCAACTTCGGGCATGGACGAGGCGATCCTGGGGGGCTCGCTGGAGGCGCCCGAGCGCGAGGCGTTCGAGCGGGTGCTGCGCAAGCTGCGACGGGGCGAGCTGGGCGGTCGGCCGCCCGGCGTCGAGGAGCCGCTCCGCCCGGGCGACGTGGAGCCGTGGCCGCTCGAGGGCGGGCCGCGCTGGGCGGAGCTGGAGGCGACCGGAGAGGAGGCGCTCCGCCGGGGCGAGGTCGGGAGCCTGGTCGTCGCGGGCGGGGCCGGGACCCGGTTCGGCGCGGCGGTGAAGGCGCTCGTGCCGGTCCTCGGGGACCGGACCTTCGTCGCGCTCAAGCTGGAGGACGCGCGGCGGGCGGGCGACGCCGCGGGCCGGCCGGCCCCCGTCGCGATCATGACGTCGGCGTCGACCCAGGAGGCGGTCGACGCCGAGGTGGCGGGCGCCGAGGAGGTGCTGGTGTTCCGCCAGCGCTCCCTGCCGCGCCTCACCCGCGCGCTCGAGCTCTGGCTCGACGCCGGCGGGCGCCCCTCGCTCGCGCCCGCCGGCCACGGCGACGTGTTCCGGGCGCTCCGCGACTCCGGCGTGGGCGAGGCGCTCCGCGCCCGCGGCGTCCGGACGCTGCTCTTCTCGAACGTGGACAACCTCGCCGCCACCCTCGACCCGGTGCCGCTCGGTGCGCACCTCGCGCTCGGCGCCGCCCTCACGGTCGAGGTGACCGCCCGCCGGAGCCCGGCGGGCGCGCTCGACGCCGGCGCGGCCCCGGTGCGCCTCGGCGGCCGGGTGCGGCTCGTCGAGCAGGTGGAGCCGGCGGGCCATCCCCTCATCTCGACCAACAACCTGTGGCTCGACCTCGACCGCGTGCTCGCGGGGCCGGTCGAGCTGCCCTGGCGCGTCGTGGAGAAGACGGTGGAGGGCCAGGAGGTGCTCCAGCTCGAGCAGGTGGCCGGCGAGATCACCGCGGTCGACGGTCCGGACGGCCGCCCGGCGCTGCCCGCCGCCTACCTCGAGGTGCCGCGCGAGCCGCCCGCGGCCTCGCGGTTCGAGCCGGTGAAGCGGCGCGAGGACCTGCCGGCCGTCGCCGCGCGGCTGCGCGAGCGGCTGACCGGGTGACCGCTCCCGGCCTCAGCCGCCCGCGTCGATCTTCGACGCCGCGCGCACGCCCGACTCCCAGGCCTCGGCCTGCGTAGCGTGCGAGCCGTCCAGGGGCCGCCCGTCGATGGCCGCCGTCCAGCGCTGCTCCGCGACCTTGGTGACCACGATCTCGTGGCTCCCGACGACGAAGGTCACGGGCCGCACGGGCAGCGATGGGATGACGGGGCTACGGGCCATGAAGCCACCGTACCGCTTCGCGAGCGCCCGCGTCGATACCCCCCTGGCCCATCGGCAGGATCGCGATCCGGAAACGGGCAGGCGAAGCCCCCCCGAGCGCGAGCCATGGTCTAGGATGCGCGGCATGCTCCGCGCCCTCGGCCCTGGCGCCCGCCTCGCGCTCGCGCTCGTGGCGCTCGCCGCGCTCGTCACCACCGTCGCCGCGATCCTGTTCCTGCGCGACGTGACGCTGCTCGACCCCGCCCTCGCCGGCGAGGCCTGGCGCACCGCCACCGTCGCCGCGGTCTCCATCGCCATCGCGACCCTGGCGATCGTGCTCCTGCTGCGGGCGCTGGCGGAGCGCAACCGGGCGACCGAGGCGGCCCTCGCGGAGGCCCAGGCCGAGCGGGCGGCCCGCCGGGCCGAGCTCGAGACCATGCAGGCCGTCATCGACTCGATGGCCGACGGCCTCCTCTTCATCGACGCGCAGCGGCAGATCGCGCTCGTCAACAAGGCGGGCCGGTCGCTGCGCAACCTGAAGGACGGCCCCGGCGGCGCGCTCGACGACTGCCACCCCGCGGCAGCGAAGCCGATGCTCGACCGCGTCATGGGCTGGCTGCAGGCCGGGGACGACTCGGGGCCGGCCCACTCCATCATCAAGGAGAAGGAGGGGCGCTTCGAGACGACCTACGCGCCGGTGCGGTCGAGCGGCGGCGCGTACCTCGGCACCGTGATGGTCATCCGCGACATCGCCGAGCGGCGGCACCTCGAGACCCGGCTCCTCGACGCGGAGCGGCTCGCCGGCCTCGGGCAGATGTCCGCGCAGATCGCCCACGAGCTGCGCAACCCGCTGAACGCGATCGGCGGCGCGGCCCAGTACCTCGCCCGCCGGCTGCCGGACGATCCGGACGTGAAGGAGTACGCCGCGCTCATCGGGGAGGAGGTCGAGCGGGTGAACCGCTTCATCTCCGAGCTGCTCGGGCTCTCCCGGCCGATCGAGCCCGTGTACTCGCCCACGGCGGTGGGCAGGATCCTGCGGGAGGCGGCCCAGCGGGCCGCGCTCGCGCGCGGCCTCCCCGCCGACGCCATCCGGCTCGACCTCGCGAAGAACGTCCCGCCCCTCGACCTCGACGCGCCGCTCGTGACCGAGGCGGTCGTGAACCTGCTCGCGAACGCGCTCGACGCCGGGGGCGCCGAGCCGCCGGAGCTCGCCTGCCGCTTCGAGTCCGACGGCGGCACCGGCGAGGTGGTCGTGGAGGTGCGCGACCGCGGCTGCGGGATCCCGGAGGAGAAGCTCGAGGAGGTCCAGCGGCCGTTCGTCACCACGAAGACCCACGGCACCGGCCTCGGCCTCGTGATCGTGCAGCGGACGGCGGGCGTCCACCGGGCGCGCTTCGACCTCGCGCGCCGCGAGGGCGGCGGCACGGTCGCGACCCTGCGCTTCTCGCTCCGCCGGCTCGCGGCGCCCGCGGCGGAGGTGGCGACGTGAGCCGGGAGGGGCTGATCCTCGTCGTCGACGACGACCCCGGGACGCGCAAGGTGGCCCGCGCGAACCTCTCGCTCGAGGGGTTCGAGGTCCTCCTCGCCTCGGGGGGCCAGGAGGCGCTCGCCCGGCTCGGGGAGAGCGACCCCCTCGCGCTCGTCACCGACCTCAAGATGCCCGATCTCGACGGCATCGCGCTCATGGAGCGCGTGCACGCCGATCGGCCGTGGCTCCCGGTCGTCCTCGTGACCGCCCACGCCACCGTGGAGACCGCGGTGCAGGCCCTGAAGCGCGGCGCGCACCACTACCTCACGAAGCCGGTGCGGTGGGAGGAGCTCGCGCTCGTGCTCCGGAACGCGATCGCGCACGAGCGGGCCCGGCGCGATCTCGAGCGGCTGCGCGGCGAGCTCGAGCGCGCGAGCGGGTTCGAGGAGCTCGTGGGCGACGCGCCGGCGATGCAGGAGGTCTTCAAGATCGTCGAGCAGGTGGCGGGCGCAGACGCGACCGTCCTCCTGCGCGGCGAGACCGGCACCGGCAAGGAGCTCGTCGCCCGCGCCGTGCACCGGCGCTCGCCCCGCGCGGCCCGCCCGTTCGTGGCCGTGAACTGCACCGCGGTGCCGCGCGAGCTCATGGAGTCCGAGTTCTTCGGGCACGAGAAGGGCTCGTTCACCGGCGCCACCGCCCGGCGGCAGGGCCGGTTCCGCGAGGCCGACCAGGGCACCCTCTTCCTCGACGAGGTGGGCGACCTCGACCTCGCCATCCAGGGCAAGCTGCTCCGCGTCCTGCAGGAGCGGGAGGTCACCCGCGTCGGCAGCGACCGGCCGGAGCCCGTGGACGTGCGGGTCATCGCCGCGACGAACCGCGACCTCGAGGCCCTCGTGAAGGAGGGCCAGTTCCGCGACGACCTCTACTACCGCCTCAACGTCATCCCCATCCGCCTGCCGCCGCTCCGCGAGCGCCCGGGCGATCTCGCGCCGCTGCTCGACCACTTCCTCCGCTCCTTCGCGGAGCGGTACGGCCGGCAGGTACCGCTGCCGCCGCCGGAGGTGCTCGCGGCGGCGCGGGCCTACCCCTGGCCCGGCAACGTGCGCGAGCTGAGGAACCTCTGCGAGCGCGCGGCGCTCATGGGCTGGGCGGCGGTCGCGCCGCTCCTCGGCCCGAAGAGCGCCCCCGCCGCGGCCGGCCCCGCCGAGGAGGCCGAGTTCCGGCTGCCGCTCCTCGACGCGCGCGCGCGGCTGGTGGAGCGCTTCGAGCGCGAGTACCTGACGCGGCTCCTGCGCGAGCACCGCGGCAAGGTCGGCGAGGTCGCCCGCGCCGCGGGCATCGCAGAGCGGAACCTGTACGAGAAGCTCAAGGCCTACGGGCTCTCACGGGACGATTACAGGTAGGAGGGCGGCCGGAGTCGGGAGTCGGGATCGCGAATCGTAGTCGGAGCGCGATCCGGACCAGGATCCCGATCGGGATCGCGATGCGTGAGCGCGCCGCGGCACCCCGCCGCAGATGGCCCGGTCCGCGCCCCGGATCCGCGCATCCGACCGCGGCCCCTTCCACCGACCGTAACCCCCCGTCCCGCCGCCTCCCGGGGACTGGCGCACGCGTTGCTACGCCTCCTCGGGTCCACCACCCGGAGGCCCCATGCGATCCCGCATCCTCGTCGCGCTCGCCGCCCTCTCGTTCGCCGCCCCGGCCCTCGCGGCCGGAGCGAGGCGCCACCTCGACACGAAGGGCGAGCCGGAGTGCGCGACCTGCCACCGCACCGACACCGAGAAGGTCTTCGCCGCGTGGGAGGGCTCGCCCCACGGGCTCGCCCTCGTGAAGTGCGTCGCGTGCCACGGCTCGACCGGCGCCGACTTCAAGGCGCGGCCCGCCGCGACGGCCTGCCGCTCCTGCCACCCGGCCCAGGCCGAGGCGCTCGCGAAGAAGCCCGTGAAGGACTGCTTCGCCTGCCACGCACCGCACGACCTCACCGCCAACCCGCACCGCTGATCCCGAGGACGCCATGAGCTCCATGAACCGCCGCGACTTCCTCAAGGCCTCCGCCGCCGCCTCGGCGCTCGTCGCGATCGGCTCGCGCGCGCAGGCCGCGCCCGCCGACCCCGAGGGCCTCACCTGGACGAAGAGCGTCTGCCGCTACTGCGGCACCGGCTGCGGCCTCTTCGTCGGCGCGAAGGACGGCAAGGTCGTCTCCGTGAAGGGCGACCCGAAGAACCACAACGCCGGCTTCCTGTGCCTCAAGGGCTTCCTGCTGCCGCAGATCATGAACGCGGGGGACCGCCTCACCCACCCGCTCGTGCGCAAGGACGGGAAGCTCGTCCGGGCGAGCTGGGAGGAGGCGATGACGCTCGTCGCCTCGCGCTTCAAGGCCGCGATCGCCGAGGGCGGCCCCGACGCGGTCGGCTTCTACGGGTCGGGCCAGGGGCTCACCGAGGAGACCTACGCGGCGAACAAGCTCTTCAAGGCCGGCCTGCGCACCAACAACGTCGACGGCAACCCGCGCCTCTGCATGGCCTCCGCGGTGGCCGGCTACGTGAGCACCTACGGCAAGGACGAGCCGATGGGCTGCTACGAGGACATCGACCACGCCGACGTGATGCTGCTCATCGGGTCGAACACCTCCGAGGCCCACCCGATCATCTTCCGCCGGATCGTGAAGCGGAAGCAGACCGGGAAGGACGTGAAGATCATCGTCCTCGACCCGCGCCGCACGCCCACCTCGCGGGTCGCCGACCTGCACATCTCCTTCACCCCGGGCACCGACCTCGCCATCCTGAACGCCATGGCGAACGTCCTCTTCGCCGAGGGGCTCGTCGACGAGGCGTTCATCGCGAGGCACGTCGCGTTCGGCGAGGGCACCGAGGCCAACAAGGCGCTCGCCGACTACAGGGCCTTCCTCGCGGCCTACACCCCGGAGAAGGCCGCGGAGCTCTCCGGCGCCAGGGCCGAGGACATCGTCCAGGCGGCGCGGTGGTTCGGCGAGAAGGGCCGCACCGCGATGTCGATGTGGACCATGGGGCTCAACCAGCGCACGAAGGGGGTCTGGGCGAACAACCTCGTCCACAACCTCCACCTCGTCACCGGCAAGATCGGCCTCCCCGGCTCGACGCCGTTCTCGCTCACCGGCCAGCCGAACGCGTGCGGCGGCGTCCGCGACGGCGGCGCGCTCGCGCACCTGTTGCCCTACGGGCGGCAGGTCGCGAACGAGAAGCACCGCGCCGAGGTCGAGAAGCTCTGGAACGTGCCGGCCGGCACGATCGCCCCGAAGCCCGGGCTCGCGACGATCGACATGTTCCGCGCCCTCGAGGAGGGGAAGCTCAAGGCGATGTGGGTGATGTGCACGAACCCGGGCCAGAGCCTCCCCAACGCCAACCGCTACCGCAAGGCGCTCGAGAAGGAGGGCGCCTTCGTGGTGGTGACCGAGGCCTTCCACCCCACCCGCACGAGCGAGCTCGCCGACGTGGTGCTGCCGGCCGCGCTCTGGGCGGAGAAGGAGGGCGTGTACGGCTGCGGCGAGCGGCGCTACCAGCTCCTCGAGCGCGCCGTGAAGCCGCTCGGCGAGGCCCGTCCCGACTTCGACATCCTGCGCGACCTCGCGGCGCGCCTCGGGCACGGCGCGCTCCTGCCCGCCACGCCCGCCGCCGCCTGGGACGAGCTCCGCGCGCTCGCAAAGGGCACCGCCTACGACTTCACCGGCATGACGCGTGACCGACTGAAGGCGGCGCCCGGCCTCCTCTGGCCGCTCCCGGCCGAGGGCCACCCCGGTACGAACCGCCGCTACGTGAAGGGCGAGGACCCGCTCGTCCCCGCCGACGCGCCCGACCGGATCCAGTTCTACGGCCGGCCCGACAGGAAGGCGGTGGTGTGGCTCCGCCCGCAGAAGGCGCCCGAGGAGGTGGTGGACGCCGAGTACCCGCTCTGGTTCACCACCGGGCGCATCATCGAGCACTGGCACACCGGCACGATGACCCGCAACTGCAGGGAGCTGCGCCAGGCGAACTACGAGACGCTGGCCGAGCTCCACCCGGACGACGCCGCGGCGCTGGGCGTGAAGTCGGGCGACCCGGTCAAGGTCACCTCCCGCCGCGGCAACGTGGTGTTCCGGACCCGCGTCACGCCGACCGCGAGGAAGGGGCTCGTGTTCGCGCACATGCACGACCCCGATCGCATGTGCAACCTGCTCACGATCGACGCCGTGGACCCGGTGTCCCGCCAGCCGGAGTTCAAGATCTGCGCGGTGAAGGTGGAGAAGGCATGACCACCGTCGCGGGCGTCCTCCTCGTCACGGTCCCGGGCGCCGCCCCGCGGGTGGCGGCGCGCCTCGCCACGGCGGAGGGCATGACGCTCGCGGGCGGCGACGGCGACAGCCGGGTCGCCGCCGTCTGGGAGGCGGAGGACGGCGAGGGCCTCGAGGCCCTCGCCGCGCGCCTCCTCGCGGAGGACCCCGAGGTGCTCGGGGTGTTCCCGACGTTCGTGGGCGACGACCGGGAGGGGTGAGGGTGGCGCGCGCGTGGCTCGCGCGGCTGCTCGGCCTCCCGTCGCCCCCGCTCCGTCCGCCGGGCGCGCTCGACGAGGAGGCCTTCGCGGCGCGCTGCATCCGCTGCGGGCGCTGCGCCGAGGTCTGCGCGTACCGGGCGCTCCGCCCGGCGGGCGCGCGGCGCCTGCTCGAGGCGGGCACGCCCGAGGTCGTGGCGCGCGAGGCGCCGTGCTGGCTCTGCATGCGCTGCCCGCCGGTCTGCCCCACCGGCGCGCTCGCCGACGTGCGCGCCCCCCGCGACGTGCGGATGGGCCGCGCGCGCGTCGACCCGGGCCGCTGCTACGCGCACCAGGGCGTCATGTGCCGGACCTGCCTCGACGCGTGCCCGCTCGTGGGCGAGGCCATCGCGCAGGACGACGAGCTGCGCCCGGTGGTCACCGACCGCTGCGTGGGCTGCGGCCTGTGCGAGCACCGCTGCCCGGCCGGGCCCGCGGCCATCGTCGTCGTGCCGAGGGGGGCCGCGTGAGGCGCGCCCGCTTCGGCCCCTGGCGGCGCGCGGCGCAGGCCGCGGTCGCCCTCCTCTACCTCGCGCTCCCGCTCCTCTCCGACCCCCGCCTCACCGGGACGCTCGTCGCGCTGAGGGTCGGCCCCGTCGACCTCGTCGAGCCGGCCGCGGCGCTCGGGGCCCTGCTCGCCGCGGGCGGCGCGCCGCTCGCGCTCGCGCTCGGCGTGCTCCCGCCGGTCGCGCTCGGGGTGGCGCTCGGCCCCGTCTACTGCGGCTGGCTCTGCCCGTGGGGCGCGCTCGCGGAGGGGATCGACCGGCTGCGTGCGCGTGGCGCCCGCCGCCCCGCCGGACCCACGGCGGCGAGGCCGCGCGCGCGGCTGGCCTGGCTCCTGGGGCTGCTGGGGGCCGGGGCGCTCGCCGGCGTCCCGCTCGCGGCGGTGGTGTCGCCGCCGCGGCTCGCGACCGCGCTGCCGCTCGAGGCGCTCTCCTCGCGCGCGCTGCCCTTCGCGACCGGCGCGCTCCTCCTCGTGTTCCTCGCCGTCGAGGTCCTCGGCCCGCGCCGCGTCGTCTGCCGCGTGCTCTGCCCGGCCGGCGCCGCGGTCGCGCTCCTGCGGACGCGCGCCACCTTCGGGCCCCGGTTCGAGGCAGAGGCCTGCCGCTGCGCGGGCTCGGCGGCCTCGCCCTGCCGCGACGCCTGCCCGCTGGGCCTCGATCCGCGCGCCCTGGGACGCCTCGACGGCTGCACCTCCTGCATGGCCTGCGTCGACCGCTGCCCGTCGACCGCCCTCGTCGCGCTGCGGCGCCGCTGAGGGCCCCTCCGCCGAGGGAGCGCCTGGCCTCCCCGTCGGATGCGCACATCCGAAGGCGGCGTCCTCCATCCGATCCTGGCAAGATGGACGTGCCTCCTCCCGGAACGACGGGCCGTGGTTCCGCGGTCTTGGAGGGGTGCTCCGACCCTTCGTCGCTGGCGCGGGGCTTGCGATCGGGGGAAACGCCGCGATGCACGCAGCCAAGCCGCACGCCCCCCACGAGGCCACTTCATGAAGAAGACGACCCGCGGAATGACCCTGCTCTCGGTGCCCCTGGCGCTCGTCGCCGCCACGGCAGGCCTCCTGCTGGGGCTCGGCGCCTACGCGTTCCACTACGCGAAGGGCTCCTCCTACCTCGGCAACGATCCGGCCACCTGCGCGAACTGCCACGTCATGCAGGGGCACTACCAGGGCTGGCAGGCGGCGGTGCACCACAACGTCGCGACCTGCAATGACTGCCACACGCCGCACACGCTCGTGGCGAAGTACGTGGTGAAGGCCATCAACGGCTACCACCACTCGATGGCGTTCACCCTCGGCAACTACCCCGACGTCATCCGCGCGCGGCCCATGAGCTCCGCGGTCGTCGAGGCGAACTGCCGCCACTGCCACGCCGATCTCGTCGAGAACGTTGCCCACGGGGGCGGCGTCTCCTGCATCCGCTGCCACGCCTCCGTGGGTCACCTCAAGTAGCCGGCCGCCCTCACCGCCTCACTGACACCGAGAAGGAGCACACGATGTCCCTCGAGACCAACCAGCCCAAGAAGCGCGGGCTCCTCATCGCCCTCCTCGCCGGCATCTTCGCCCTCGTGGCGGTCGGCGTGGCGGCCCTCCTCGTCAACATCGCCGAGCGGAAGTCCGAGGCGAAGAACTCCTTCGTGAAGCTCGTGGAGGTCGGCGAGGACGACACCGACCCGGCGAAGTGGGGCACCAACTGGCCCCGCGAGTTCGACGCCTACAAGCGCACCTCCGAGCAGACCAGCACGAAGTACGGCGGCGCGGTCGGCACGGCCGAGGGCGAGTTCTCGCCGCAGAAGTCGGCGCGCGACCCGTGGCTGAAGCGGGTGTTCGCGGGCTACCTCTTCGCGGTCGACTACCGCGACCGCCGCGGCCACGCCTTCATGCTCACCGACCAGGAGCAGACGAAGCGCAACATCCCGGCCGAGGGCAAGCAGTCCGGCAACTGCCTCCACTGCCACGGCTCGATCATGCCGCTCTACAAGAAGCTCGGGAAGGAGGCGGCCCCGAACGCGCCCGAGGCCGACCAGATCCAGGCGGGCCTCGCGAAGGTCGGCGAGATGAGCTACTGGGACGCGCACAAGGCGCTCGAGGCGCTCGGCGGCGGCAAGGCGCACCCGGTCTCCTGCGTGGACTGCCACGACCCGAAGTCGATGGAGATCCGCGTGACCCGCCCCGGCTTCATCGCCGGCATCCAGAAGCTCGCCGCGTCCGACGCCGCCGTGCCGCACCTGCCCTCGATCGAGCGCTGGCGCAAGGGTGACAAGGCGAAGGCCTACGACCCGAACCTCGACGGCACCCGCCAGGAGAAGCGCTCCTTCGTCTGCGGCCAGTGCCACGTCGAGTACTTCTGCGGCAAGGGCACCACGATCTTCTTCCCGTGGGCGAAGGGCCTGAAGGTCGAGGACATGGAGGCGCAGTACGACGCGACCCTCATCAAGGACAAGCGCTTCAAGGACTGGACGCACGCCGAGACGGGGTTCGAGGTCCTGAAGGCCCAGCACCCCGAGTTCGAGATGTGGAGCCAGGGCGTGCACGCGCGCTCCGGCGTCGCCTGCGCCGACTGCCACATGCCGTACAAGCGCGAGGGCGCCCAGAAGATCTCCGAGCACTGGGTGCGCAGCCCGCTCCTCCAGATCAACCGCTCCTGCGCCGGCTGCCATCCGTACGGCGACGACGAGATCAAGGCGCGCGTGGAGGGCATCCAGGACCGCCACTTCGCGCTCATGAGCCGCGCCGGCACCGCCGCCGTCGCGATGATCGACGCCATCGTCGCGGTCCGTAAGCCCTACGACGACAAGGCCCGCGAGACCGCCGTCGCCAAGGCGAAGGCCACCCTCGAGGCGAACGAGGCGTACCAGAAGGCCCCGAAGGAGGAGCAGGACAAGAAGATGGGCGCCGAGGTGAAGGCCAACCTGCTCGCCGCCTGGCGCACCGAGGTCGAGAAGAACCCGGCGCTCAAGGAGCTCGAGGAGCTGCAGCGCGCCGCGCAGTGGCGCCTGGACCTCGTGGCCGCCGAGAACTCGATGGGCTTCCACGCGCCGCAGGAGATGGCCCGCATCCTCGGCGAGTCGATCGACCTGTCGCGGCAGGCGCAGGTGAAGGCGGCCGTGCTGTCCGGCGGCGTGCTCGCCATCTCGCCGCCCCCGGCCACGCCGGTCTCCGCCGCGAAGAAGTAGCGCTGCGAGGAAGCGGGGCGCCTTGAACGGGCGCCCGAGCCGCCCGCCCCGGTCCGCCGGGGCGGGCGGTGTCGTTTTGCGGCCCGCCACCTCGGGGGCCGGGAGCTGTGCGGCGGGGCACGCGTCGAACGGTCGCGGCCCATGGCGGCAACCCAGGTTTTCACTCATGGTCTCCGGAGCGTCGCGGCGTACCCTCGGTCCGTCCCCGACCCCCTGACGGAGGCCCACCATGTACCGCACCTGGTTGGTCGCCATCGCGTTCACGCTCGCGACGGCCGCCTGTTCCAGCTCCGAGAAGAAGTCCACCCCGCAGGCTCCGCCCACCCAGGCCGAGCTCGCCGCGGACATCGCGGCCGCGAACCCGGCCGACACCGACGGTGACGGCCTCCCCGACGAGGTCGAGAAGCGGTACCAGCCGGTGCTCGGCACCGACTGGCAGAAGGCCGACACCGACGGCGACGGGGTCAACGACGGCGTCGAGGTGCTCGGCGACGCCTGGCTGTGGGTCGTCACGAAGGGCCAGGCGGGCGCCCTCCCCGGCCCGGCGCTCGCCGGCAACGCGAACAATCCCGCCAGCGCCTCGGTGGCCGACAGCGACGGCGACGGGGTGCCCGACTACCTCGAGGTCTTCGGCTACGACTACGACGTCGAGGCCGGCCGGTTCGTGGCGAAGGCGGCCGGGTTCCACACCGACCCGCTGCAGTGGTCGACCGATCAGGACGCCTACTCCGACGGGCAGGAGGTCTCGGGCGTCAACATGGACGTCGCGGTGCGCGAGCCGGGCACCCACCCGCTCGTGCCGGCCTACCCCGACATCCAGGTCGAGCTCACCGGCTACGCGATCACCCTCAACGGTGACATCCAGTACACCGACGGCGGCTCCCTCTCGCGGGAGTCGAACTGGAGCCGGGAGGTCGAGCAGTCCCACTCGCTCGCCGAGGAGGTCGGCCTGGAGGTGAAGGTCGGCGCGAGCCTCTCGGGCAAGGACCTCGGCTTCTCGGGCGAGGTCACCGCGTCGGTCAAGGTCACGAACACCGACACCACCACCACCTCGCACGCGTCGGGCGGCAGCGTCATCGACGAGTCGAACTGGAGCCGGGCGGTGAGCACGAACCCGACCGAGGCGGCCGCGATGAAGCTGCTCGTGAAGGTCTACAACCGGGGCACCGCGCCGGCGAGCAACGTCATCCCGACGCTCTCGCTCCGCGTCGGCGGCGCCGACGTCGCCACCTTCGAGCCGCCGGACCTGTCGGTCGCGAACCTCCTCCCGGGCGCCGCCTTCCCGCCGGATGCGGGCGTCTCCTGGGTGATCGACTCGGTCACCTCCGACCGCAAGCTCTACCTCACCGACTGGGAGCTGCGCGCGCTCGAGTCCCGCGCCCCCGTCGCCCTCGGCCTCGCCCAGAAGCGGGCCGACGTGATGCGCCTCGAGGACGGCAAGTGGACCTCGGTAGGCGACGCGGGCGAGTACCTCGCCCGGATCGTCTCCACGAGCGCCGACATCCTCGCCGACGTCGGCACCGGCCCCGAGGGGATCGAGGGCAACCTCATCCACGCCCGGGTGGCCGCCAACGACTCGGCCACCTCCCCCGCGGTCACCCTCGGCGAGGCCCTCGCCTGGACCATGAAGTTCCGCCAGGACGGGGACCACTACGCGGTGGACCACGTCGGCGACGACGGCGTCTCGCGCACCGTCCCGCTGTCCGGCCGGCTCTCCGACGAGGGCGAGCTCCTCGACGACGGCTCCTGGCGCTGGCAGTTCGACGAGCTCACGCTCGCGCTCAACGGTCACCTCGACCCGGCGACGCTCGACTTCGCGCAGATCCTCGCGCTGCGGCTCCACCCGGGCTCGCGGATCGGCCTCCGGGCCCCGCGGGCGAACCACGAGGCCACCCCGTCCATCTACACGGCCTGGGGGACCTCGTCCGGCAGCGAGGCCCACGTGGTGACCTGCGCGTCCGACTACGACGGCATCGCGGCCGTCGCGTTCGTCGCGGCAGACGGCACGACCACGCTGCTCGCCCAGGACGGGCGCGGCCCGTACTTCTACTCCGGCGAGGTACCCGGGCCGCTCGTCGGCAACGGCACCGAGAAGGTCCGGGTGACGAGCACGCGCAAGCTCGCGGGGACGAGCACGCCGGCCACCGCCGAGCGGCCGATCCGCGTCTCCTACGCGTACGCGCCGAAGCCGGCGGTCGTCGAGAACATGATCCTCGAGACCTCCGGCGCGACCGTCACCCGCCTCTACGTCAGCGCCTGGTCGCCGACGAGCACGATCAGCAACGTCTGGGTCTTCAACGGGAACACCCAGGTGGCCACCCTCACCCGCGTGGCCAACTACTTCGAGGACGCCCACGGCTACGACAACAAGACCACCTTCGCGTTCAACGCCGCGCTCCGGCTCGTCATCGAGACCGCCGACAAGCTCTACACGGTGAAGTCCCTCTCCGAGTTCCCCGACTTCACGCCGTACAAGGCGGGGGAGCTGGCACTCACCGCCGACTTCGACTGGACGGGCACGCCCGAGTGGTGGGTCCGGTTCCTGGACCTCGACTACTCGCAGTCCGAATTCCGTGGCGGGACCTGGTACACGGAGTCGGGCTGGTACGGCACCCCGCAGACGCTCCTCGACCTCTACCGCTCGGGAGTGCCCGCACCCGCGCTCCCCGACCTCTACCTCCTCAACCCGAGCTGCACGCCGTACCTGGGCTTCTTCCAGCGGGCGATGCCCGCGCCGGGCTACGGCGACGCCTACTACAGCGGGGCCAACCGCCGGACGATCGTCGACGCGATGACCGGCGCCACGAACGGCTGGATCGCGAGCGGCCAGAAGGCCGTCGCCGAGTGGGTCCCCGGCGTGCAGAGCGTGTTCTTCTTCGAGACGCCGGACGGGCGCCTCGGGAAGCTGCTGGTGACCGCCATGGGCGGCGACCGCACGGGCTGGCCCTACGAGAACTGCTGGAACGGGGTGCGCTTCTCGTTCGCCATCTACGCGAAGCCCTGACGGCCGCGCCGTGACCTCCCGGGCCGCGCTCGCCACGCCGGCGGGCGCGGCCCTCGCACGTCCGGCCCCCGGGTTGTGGAAGGCCGCCGAGGTCTCCACGTTGAGGGCTCACCTCTTCCAGAGGAGCGATCCATGGCGACGGTCCAGCAACCGCAGGGCTACCAGGCGGCCTTCCGCGGCACCCCACACTTCGGCCACATGGGCGGCGAGATGCAGCGCTGCATCGAGGAGTGCCTGTCCTGCTTCGCGGTGTGCGAGCAGACGCTCGCGCACTGCCTGAAGAAGGGCGGCCGGCACGCCGAGCCCGAGCTCATGAAGGCGCTCGTCGACTGCGCGGAGAGCTGCCGGATGAGCGCCGCGATGATGTCGCGCGAGTCGCGCTTCCACGCCCGCCACTGCGCCCTCTGCGCCGACGTCTGCAAGGCGTGCGAGGAGGCGTGCGAGGCGTTCCCGGACGACGCGCAGATGAAGGCCTGCGCCGACGCCTGCCGGGCGTGCTTCCAGGCCTGCCGCGCCATGGGCGCGCGCGCCTGACCGGCGAGCCCCGAGGCCGCGCGCGCCTGCGCGCGCGGCGAGCAGGCCGCCCGGATCGTGCGCAGGCCCGTGCCGCGCCGCGCGCGATCCGCTCGCGATCCGGGCTCCGTCTCCCCCTTACGGCGCGGGTCGAGGGCCTCGGTCCGTCGCGCGGCCGTCGAGATCCTCGACGGACCCACGATCGCCCACATGTGCGCTCGGTGAAACTTCGGTGACGCAACTTCCCGGACCCGAGGTTCAAGCGTACAATCGCCTCTCGTTCGTCACTGGTAGTGACGCGCGCCACAGCGTCCCTCCCCGTCGCACGATCCGCAGCACGAGGCGAGCACCATGGACCGCGATCTGGCTTCCCGGTACGTCCACTTCTTCCACCCCCGGCTCAACACCCTGCTCTGCGGCTACGTCGGCGCCCGCGTCGGCTGGGCGACGCGGCCGGAGCAGGTGGACTGCCCGGAGTGCCTCGCGAAGCTCGACGCCCAGGGCCTGGGCCGCGGGGCGATGCCGCCGCGCGCGACGCCGCTGCCGATGCGCCCGCTGGGCGGGCACCTGCCGCACCCGTAGGGCCTCCGGCCTCGCCGCGGACGCGCCCCGGGCCTCGTTGGCCCCGCGCACCGGGTGGGCCGAGGGCTTGACCCCGGCCCGTCGATCTACCTACGACTGAGGCACCCCTCGAGAGGTGCCCCGATGCGCCCCCTCCCCCGTTGCGCCGCCGCACTGCTCCTCGCAGCGTCCGCGTGCTCGACGAAGCTCGAGCTCCCCGACGGCGCCGACGTCACCTGCACCCGCAGCGGCGACTGCCCCGCGGGCTACACCTGCGTCCTCGAGGCGAGCCGCTGCGTCCGCTCCGACGCGAGCTTCGACGTGGCGAAGGTGGTCGCGGCCTCCGTCGCGATCACGCCGGCCCTGCCCCGGGCGCGCGGCGCGAAGGCGACCCTCGCCTTCACGCTCGACCGCGGCGTGAAGGCCACGCCCGCCGTCCGCCTCGCCTGGCTCGGCGGGGACGCGCCGGCCGCGCTCGAGACGAAGGGCGCCGACGGGAGGAGCTTCACCTTCGGCTACACCGTGGGGTCGGCCGAGCCCGAGGGCTCGCTGACCCTCGTCATCGACACCGTGAGTGACGCCGGCGTCCCGTCGCGCTTCGAGAAGACGCAGGCCGTCCAGCTCGACTTCACCCCGCCCGCCCTCGCCCCCGACACGCTCTCGACCGGGTTCGCCGTGCCGCCGGGGGTGAAGGACGTCGTGGGCTCGGTGAGCGCGCTCGGGCCCGGCGGCGAGGCCACGGTCCACTTCGCGGTGACGGAGGCCCTCGACGGGGGCGCGACCCTCGAGCTCGAGCCCGCCGAGGCGCTCGGCCAGGCGTGCGACGCGCCCGTCGGGACCTTCTTCACCTGCCACGTCCCGCTGACCGCGCCGCCCGCCGCGCAGGGTGCCCACGGCCTCTTCGCCCGGGTGACGGACCCCGCGGGCAACGAGGCGCGCCTCTCGCTCGGGTCGATCACGATCGACACCGTCGCGCCCGCCCCGCCCGACGTGGTCACCGCGGGGCGCATCCTGTATTCCCGCGTCCCCTGGGGCGCCGACGCCACCTCGGGCGTGCGGAGCTTCTCGCTCACGGGCGGCGCGGGCGCGGTGGAGGCGGGGGCGCGGCTCGTCGTCTTCGACGGCGCCACCCTCGCGAACGCGAGCCGCATCGGCGGCGGCCAGGCCGACGGGAGCGGCGCGGTGCCGACCTTCGACCTCGTCCCGGCCGACCGGGCGCGGGTCTACGTCGCGGCGGTCGACGGTGCGGGGAACGTGAGCGACGCCGACGGGGCCCTCGCGGGCGCGCAGGCGGTGCAGGTGCGCGACGTCGCGTGGACCGCCACGCTCGCCGGCAAGACCGCGCTCGACGCCTTCACGAACCCGCACCGGCTGCGCGGGCTCGGGATCCTCGCGGACGGCGTCCTCGCGAGGAGCTCGGCCGAGCGCTCCGATACGGGGACCCTCGGCCGGCGCGACGGCGTGGGCCTCGCGGTGGAGGGCGCGGGGACCTGGACCCGGATCGATCCGCTCGGCACCCCACCGGACGCCAACTACCTCTCGTACACCGACACCTGGCGCGGCCAGCTGCGCGGGCTCGTCATCGGCATCGCCGGGGTCCAGACCTGGCTCGCGACCGGGACCGGCTGGCTCGAGGAGCCGGTGGTGGACCCCGAGTTCGACGGCAACCCGGCGCTCGCGGAGAACGGCGTCGCGTTCGACGCGCAGCGGGGCGAGGTCGTCCTGGCCGGCTCGGGCTCGCAGTCCGGCGACACCTGGGTCTTCGCGAACCAGAGCTGGCGGTTCGTGCCGGGCTCCGGCGCGCCGAGGGTGGACGGCGGGACGATGGTCTACGACGACAACCTGGGGAAGGTGCTGCTCTTCGGCGGCCTCGGCGCCTCGGGGCCGACGGCCGCGACCTGGGCCTTCGACGGCAGCACCTGGGAGCAGGTGGCCTCGACGGGGCCCCAGCCGCGCTCCGGCGCGTACGCCTTCTTCGACCGGGCCCTGGGCAAGGTCGTCCTCTTCGGCGGCTCGCGCGTCCTCACCGGCGGGGCGACCGACTGCGGGGGCGGGCTCTCGACCACCCCGAACGGCCCGTGCCTGTACCGCGACACCTGGCTCTGGGACGGCCAGGCGTGGACCCGCGCCTGCGACAGCACCACCGCGGACTGCGGCGTCGAGCCGACCAGTCGCCAGCTCGCGACGGCCGCCTACGATCCGGTCCGCAAGCGCGGCGTCTTCTTCGGCGGCGGCTACGGGCCCGACTGCGTGACGGCCTCGACCGAGATCTGCCAGGATCTCTACGAGTGGAACGGGAGCGCCTGGTCGAAGCCCACCCCGGCGGACCCCACCGCCGACGGCAGCGCGCCCGGGCGCGTCACCGCGATCTTCGGCTGGGAGCCGATCCGCGGCCGCCTGCTCGTCGCGGGGGGCGAGGACGAGTTCCAGGGCTGCGGCGGCGCGGGGCTCTGCCGGCGGACGTGGTGGTGGGACGGGAGCGACTGGCAGCTCGTGGCCGACCACACCCGCGCCGCGCCGTTCGTGCACGGCCTGACGGTCTTCTCCTTCGACGCCGCCCGGGGCGAGCTCGTCTTCGCGAACGGCGACTTCACCGACACCACCTGGTCGTTCAACGGCCGGTTCTGGACCTCGTTCGCGACCGGGAATCCCCCCGCCGCCAACTACCCGAGCTCCGCGGGGACGCCCAACGGCGTCTACCGGTTCGGCGGGGTCATGGCCGGGACCTCGAACCCCTTCGTCGACGGGTACCGGCGCACCGGCACGACCTGGTCGGTCCTGACCACCTCGACCCCGAAGCCCTCCCCTCGCTACCAGTCGGGCACCACCTGGAACGGCGGGGCCGCGATCCCGCACCTCCTCGTGTTTGGCGGCGGGTACTCCCAGCCCACCGGCCCCTGCCCCGCCGGGAACACCTCGTCCCTCTGCCTCCTCAACGACACGTGGGGCTACGGGGCGTGGGGCGCCGGGGTCTGCGGCGCGGCCGGCACCTCCTGCTGGCGCAACCTCGGGACCGGCGGGCCGCCGCCCCGGTACTTCGGCCCGCTCGTCGCGATGGCGAACGGTGAGGCGATCGTGTTCGGCGGGAGCGGCAGCGGCGCCACGCTCGGGGACACCTGGCGCTGGAACGGGACCGCGTGGACCCAGGTCACCGGGGCCGGCCCCTCCGCGCGGACCTCGCCGGTGGCGGCCTTCGACGCCCGCCGGGGGAAGGTGCTGCTCGCCTCCGGCAACTCGCCGTTCGCGCCGGACTGCGGCGCCGCGGCGACCGGGCTCGCCTGCCCCGACGTGTGGGAGTTCGACGGCACCGCCTGGAGGCGGCGCGTGGTCGCCGACCCGGAGAACGACGGGAGCCTGGCGAGCGGAGATGGGGTGGGGGCGTACTCGACCGACGGCGGGGTCTACGCGCCCGGCGGCGGATCCGGGCGGCTCTGGCGGTGGGACGGCGGCTTCGCGCTGCGCCCGGCCGTCGCCGCCGAGCTCGACTTCTCCGCGGCGGGCGCGCCCCCCGCGTCCACGATCGAGGCGGTCACGGCCGCCGCGACGGTGCGGGCCGCCTCCCAGCTCCCGGGCGGCGCCGCCACCGCCGACGCGCAGCTGCTCGTGGGCGAGCCGCTCGGCTGGCGGACGGTGGCCACCGGCGCGTCGGGCGGCGCCGGCGGGGCGAGCCTCGGCTACTGCGCGTCCCGCGTGGCGGCGGCCGGCTGCGAGGTCCGCCGGGCGGGGCAGCTCCTGCTGGGACGCAGCGGCACGATCGTCCTCGCGGCCGTCCCCGCCGGCCAGAACGGCACCGGCATCGCGACCGTCGCCCTCGACTACCTCGAGGTGAAGGTCCGGTACCGCATGCCGGACCCCGCGGAGGAGTAGTCCACGCGCCTCCCACTCCCCCGCCTCGCGGGGGAGTGGGCCGGGGCGAGGGGGCTAATGCTTCGCCGCCGCGGCGGCGCCGTACCCGGTCTGCGCGCGGACGTACTGGTCCTCGAAGGCCGCGATCTCGGCCTTCGCGCGCTCGGTGCCGTCGAGCTTCGAGAAGACGAACGCCGCGAGGAACGCCGCCGGCATCGCGAAGAGCGCCGGCTGCTCCCACGGGAAGATCGGCGCCGGGTTGCCGAGGACGTTCACCCAGACCGACTTCGACAGGAACACGAGCGTCAGGGAGAGGACGAGGCCGGTGAGCCCGCCCGCGAGCGCGCCGCGGGTGGTGAGCCCGCGCCAGTACATCGAGAGGATCAGCACCGGGAAGTTCACGCACGCGGCGATGCCGAAGGCGACGCCCACCATGAACGCGACGTTCTGCTGCTCGAAGAGGATGCCGAGGGCGATGGCGGTGACGCCGAGGCCGATGGTCGCGATCTTGGAGACCCGCATCTCGGTCGCCTCCGACGACTTCCCCTTCTTGATCACCCGCGCGTAGAGGTCGTGGGAGATGGCGGACGCGCCCGCCAGGGCGAGGCCGGAGACCACCGCGAGGATGGTGGCGAAGGCGACGGCCGCGAGGAACCCGAGGAGGAGGTCGCCGCCGACCGCCTTCGCGAGGTGCATCGCGACCATGTTGTTGCCGCCGACGATCTTCGTGGAGACGCCGGCCGCCGGCACGACGCCCTTCTCGAAGAAGGCCCCGTCCTTGCCGACGATGGTGATGGCGGCGAGGCCCATCACGAAGATGACGTTGAAGAAGTAGCCCACGAAGGCCGAGGCGTAGAGCACGGACTTGCGGGCCTCCTTGGCGTTCCCCACCGTGAAGAAGCGCATCAGGATGTGCGGCAGGCCGGCGGTGCCGAACATGAGGCCGAGGCCGAGGGAGACCGCGTTGATGGGGTCCTTCAGGAAGCCGCCCGGCGCGAGCAGGTTCTTGCCGGCCGCCGGGAG
This sequence comes from Anaeromyxobacteraceae bacterium, assembly GCA_047602405.1. Lineage (GTDB taxonomy): Bacteria > Myxococcota > Myxococcia > Myxococcales > Anaeromyxobacteraceae > Anaeromyxobacter. The sequence continues at coordinate 438,328 of JASGHJ010000002.1, read as the reverse complement.
CGCGCCGTCGGCGCCCTTCGTGCGGGTGACGTCGGAGAACTGCGCGATCGCCTCGTGGGCCATCGTCCCGAGCGAGAACCCGAAGTGCGAGAGCGCGAGCAGCGCGACGATGGTGCCGCCGACGAGCAGCATGCCGGCCTTGATGATCTGCACCCAGGTCGTCGCGATCATGCCGCCGAAGATCACGTAGACCATCATGAGCGAGCCGACCGCCACGACGGCGACCTCGTAGGGCAGGCCGAAGAGCAGCTTGATGAGCTGGCCGGCGCCGACCATCTGGGCGATGAGGTAGAAGACGACCACCGTGAGCGACGAGACGGCCGCGAGCGTGCGGACCTTCGTCTGGTCGAGCCGGTACGAGCTGATGTCGGCGAAGGTGAAGCGCCCGAGGTTGCGCAGGCGCTCGGCCATCAGGAAGAGGATGATCGGCCAGCCGACGAACCAGGCGATCATGTAGATGTAGCCGTCGTACCCCTGCGAGTAGACCATCGCGGTGAGGCCGAGCAGGGTCGCGGCGGACATGTAGTCGCCGGCGATGGCGAGGCCGTTCTGGAAGCCGGTGATCCCGCCGCCCGCGGTGTAGAAGTCCATCGTGGACTTCGTGCGGTTCGCGGCCCAGTAGGTGATGACCATCGTCAGCGCGACGAAGACGAGGAACATCACGATCGCGTGGACGTTGAGCGGCTGCTTCTCGGTCTGGCCCTCGAGCGGCCCCGCCGCCGACGCCAGCCAGGGGAGGACGAGCAGGAGGAGCCCGGCGACCGCCTTGCCGGCCCCGGCGCCGCCGCCCTCCTCCTGCACCGCCTCCTTCACGACCTCCTGGGTGAGCTGGTCGAACTCGGAGTTGGCGCGCCGCACGTAGAGCGCCACGAGCACCCAGAACCCGACGAACATCGAGAGCTCGAAGACGATGCCGCGGGTGAGCACGCCGCCCTCCGAGAGCGGCTGGGCGAGCACCGCCGGCGCGAAGGCGACGAGCAGGATGTAGCCGTAGAAGGCGACGAGCACGATCGAGGAGAGGAGCCACGCGAACCTGCCGCGGCGCCGCTCGAGCTCGTGGAACTTGGGGTTCGCCCGGATCCGTTCGTAGACGGCGCTGCTCATCGATCGGCACCTCTCTCGCCGCGGGCTGTCGCGCGCGGGCTCAGGGTTCGCGTCGTGAGTCGGTGTGCCCCGGGGAGGCGGTGGCACCCATGCGGTACGAGTTGTCGCAGCGTGCCCGAACTGCCCGTTAGGGTGCAAGCGCACGCTTGCACCCCGGCCAGGTTCCTGGAGAAAACGAACGCGCCCCGGGATCGTGTGACCCCGGGGCGCAGCGATGATGCGATGCGCCACCCCTCGGCTCCGGCGCGCGGCGCGCGCCTAGCTCACGCCTAGCTCGGGGCGAACGGCCCGTCCACGGAGCGCGTTCTTACGGCACCTTGAAGCCGAACCGGTGGCAGTGGTCGCACCAGTTCTGCGTCGCCCTGTGCTGGCGGTGGCAGACGTTGCACTCCATCTGCGCGCCCCAGTGCGGTGACGCGTGCGGGTTCTCGGGCTTCACCGCCGCGGTCTTCGCGGCGAGCGCCTCGCCCGGGCCGTGGCAGGAGAGGCAGCGCTCCGCCTCGACGAACGTCTTCTTCTTCGCCTTGCCGTGGCAGTCCGCGCAGGAGACGCCCTTCGCCTGGTGCGCGTCGGCGGAGAACTTCTCCCCGGCGGCGGCGGCGAGCGGCAGCGTGAGCGCCGCGAGGAGCGCGAGGCGGGCGAGCTTCTTCGTGATGGTCATGGTGGTGTCCCTTTCGTCCGTTCGCGCTTCAGGCCCAGGGCTTCTCGGCCGCCGCGTTCTTGCCGGCGATCCGCCCGAAGACCACGCAGTCCGCCATGGCGACCGAGCCGAGGCGCACGGCGCCGTGCACGCCGCCCGTCACCTCGCCGGCCGCGTACAGGCCGGCGATCGGCGCGAAGTCGAAGCTCTGGACCCGGGCGTCCTTGTCGATGTCGAGGCCGCCCATGGTGTGGTGCACGCGCGGCCACAGGCGCATCGCGTAGAACGGCCCCTGCACCGTCTGCTTCGTGTCGGGGAAGAGCTTGCAGTCGAGGTCGGTGTCCTTGCCCGCCGCGACGAAGCCGTTCCAGCGCGCGACCTGCTCGAGGAACGGCTGCACCGGGATGCCGTAGTTCGCGGCCACCGCCTCGAGGGTGTCGAAGCGCTTCACCGCGCCGACCTCCATCGCCTTCTGGAGCACCTTCGGCACGACCTGCTTCTCGATGGCGTAGCTGTCGCCGACGATCACCGCCGGGTGCCCGAGCGCGATGATCGCGTCCGCGCGCTCCTTGCGGTTGCCGGTCTCCTTGAAGAAGCGCTTGCCGGTGGAGGGATCGACCATCAGGCCGTAGCCGACGATGCGCTCGCAGACCTGCGGGGTGTTCCCGAAGCCGGGCTCGTCCGGGCTCGTCCACGGGCCGAGCTGGATCCAGTCCATCTGCACGTCCATCGCGCCGATCTTGCAGGCCGCGAGCAGCGCCTCGCCGGTCGCGCCGGGGTGGTTGGTGGACTCGAAGGTGTCGGTGATGCGCGGATCGTGGATGCGGCGCAGCCGCTTGTCCTGCGAGAAGCCGCCGGAGCCGAGCACCACCGCGCGGCGGGCCTTGATGAACACCGTCTCGCCGGACTTCTCGTCCGGCCAGTCGTAGCCGCGCTTCACCTCGACGCCGACCACCCGGCCGTCCCTCACCAGGAGGCGCACGAGCTTCGTGCGCATCGAGAACCTCGCGCCGAGCTCCTTCGCCTTCGCGAGCAGCTTGTTGACGAGCTCGGAGCCGGACTGGTTGACGGTCTGGACCGACCGCTTCACCGAGTGGCCGCCGTGGAAGTTGAGCCGGCCGTAGCGGGCCCCCACGAACGACTTCGTCCACTCGAGCGCCTCGTTGGAGCGCTCCGCGACGAGGCGGGCGAGCTCGAGGTGGTTGAGGCTCGCGCCCGCCTTCAGCATGTCCTTCAGCATCAGCTCGGGGGAGTCCTGGACGCCGGCCTCCTTCTGGAAGGTGTTGCCCGCGGCGCAGAAGTCGCCGCCGTTGATGATCGAGTTGCCGCCGTGCACCGGCATCTTCTCGATCACGAGCACGTCCGCGCCGGCCACCCGCGCCTCGACCGCGGCCGAGAGGCCCGCGAAGCCGGTGCCGACCACCAGCACGTCCGTCGTCTCGTCCCACCGCTTCGGGAGCTCCGGAGCGGCCGCCTCGGCCGCCGCGGGGGCGAGCCCGGCGGCGGCGGTGCCCACCGCGCCGGCGGCCAGCCCGGCCGCCTTCAGGAACTGGCGCCGCGCCAGGACCTTCTTCTCGTTCTCTTCGTGGCTCATCTCGTGTCCTCCGCGACGCGCCGACGCGGCGCTCGCACGCGGAGCCCACGGAGCACGCGGCGTGCCACGCGACGAAGCTCAATGAATCCGCGCCGGGGAGGCCGCGCGCACGGGGCGCGGCGGCGGGCCTTCTCGAAGCGAGAAGGCCTCAGGCCTCCCCGTACGCCTTCAGCTTCCGGTAGAGCGTCGCGAGCCCGATGCCGAGGGCCTCCGCCGCCTCGTGCTTGTTGCCCTTCGTGGCGCGCATCGCGCCCAGGATGGCCTCGCGCTCGACCTGCTCGAGCGGGCGCACACCTCCTCGCACCTGGGCGACGGGCGCCGCGTGCCGGAGCTCCTCGGGGAGGTCCTCGGGCTTCACCTGCGCGCCGCCGCACAGCGCGACCGCGTACTCGATCGCGTTCTGCAGCTCCCGCACGTTGCCGGGCCAGGCGTGGCGCTTCAGGAGCTCGGCGGCCTGCGCCGAGATGCCCGTGACCGGCCGGCGCATGCTGCGGGCGAGGCTCGCGAGGAAGAAGCGCGCGAGCGGGAGGACGTCCTCCGGGCGCTCGCGGAGCGGGGGGATGCGCAACTCGATCACCCGCAGCCGGTAGAAGAGGTCGCGGCGGAACCGCCCTGCGGCCACCTCGGCGGCGAGGTCCCGGTTGGTGGCGGCCACGATCCGCACGTCCACGGGCCGGGTGCGGGTCTCGCCCACGCGCCGGATCTCCTTCTCCTGCAGCGCGCGCAGGAGCTTCACCTGCATCTGCGGCGGCACCTCGCCGATCTCGTCGAGGAACAGCGTGCCGCCGTTCGCCGCCTCGAACAGGCCGATGCCCTCGGCGTCGGCGCCGGTGTAGGCGCCCTTCGCGTGCCCGAAGAGCTCGCGCTCGAGCAGGGAGTCCGGGATCGCGCCGCAGTTCACCGCCACGAAGGGCTTCGCCGCGCGCGGGGAGTCGCCGTGGAGGAGGCGCGCGACGCGCTCCTTGCCGACGCCGCTCTCGCCGCTCACCACCACCGAGCTGTCGGTCTTCGCGACCACCCGGGCGCGCTCCAGCATGCGCCGCATCGGCTCCGAGCGGGTGACCGTCCCGGCGGGATCGACGTCCTCGCGCCCGAGCATCCCGAGCTCCTCGCGCCGCGCGCGCAGCCTCCGCTCGGTGCGCTTGAGCTTCGCCGTCACCTCCTGCAGCGCGAGGTCGATCGACTCGGCGCGGTAGTACGGGAGGATCCGCTCGAGCTCGTCCTCCGAGAACCCCTCCTTGAACCGCGCGTGCACGTGGCAGCCCGCGTCGCCCTTCCCGGCGCAGCGGTCCTCGACGAAGTAGACCTCGCGACCCTCCTTGAAGCTCACGTAGCCGCTCGCGAAGCCGGTGGTGGTCCAGCAGACCGCGTCGTCGGCGCGCCCGAACATGAGCAGGTGCTGCTCCGCCTCGTACGAGTGGTGCCAGCTGGTCGAGACGAGCGGCGCCTCCCCGAGGCCGTCGGTGCGGACGTTCTTCCCGAGCACGAACTGGCCCCAGAGCGGCGGCAGGTGCGGCCCGGCGATCCCCTCCGCCCAGAGGTCCGGGTGCTCGCGGCGGAGCGCCTCGCCGGTCCGCCAGCCGTGGGCGAAGCCGAACCGCGTCAGGATGCCGCGCGCGGCGAAGAGCCCGACCGTGTCGATGAGCTCCTTGCGGAGCAGGCCCAGCGCGACCGCGTCGAAGAGGATCGCGCGCTCGCCCATCAGGCGGATGACGCCGCCGCGCGGCTGGAAGTCGAGCAGCTCGCGGAGGTCCAGGTCGTCGGCACGCATCGTCGCACCCCGTTCTCGAATTGAGAGGCAGCTTATCATTTCGAGTCGAACGAACGGTGCGTGAATCTGCCGCAGGGGCCTCGAACCCCCGCCGTGCCGCGCCCTCCCCGCGGTCCCCGGGCCGCCGCGCCCGTGGCACGGGCGGTGCTTTGCGGCCCCGCAGACCACCACGCGCGATTCGACGGGCGTCCCGCCCGTGCGCGCACGAACGAGGACGCTCATGAAGACCCATGCGCTCGCCCTGCTCGCCCTGGTGCTCGCCCTTCCGGGCGCGGCCGCGGCGCAGAGCTCCGATTCCACCTTCTACGGCTCGCTGATGGAGTTCGGCGACGCGGTCGCCACCACCGGCGCGACCGCCACCACGAACCCCGTCACCGCCGCACAGGTGCCCACCTTCAGCGGCCAGAACCTGCCCCGCCGGGCCCGCCTCACCTCCGGCACCTCCAACCTCGGCTTCAAGGGCCAGCTCGAGCTCGTCCCGGGCCTGAAGGCCATCTTCCAGGTCGAGAGCGCGGTCAGCCCGGACGGCGACGCGCCGAACGCCTGGGCGTCGCGCAACAGCCAGGTCGGCCTCACCGGCGACTGGGGCACCGCCTTCTACGGCCTGTGGGACACGCCCTACAAGGCGCCGATCCTGATGGTCGGGCCGCTGCGGGGCCTGAACCCGTTCGACAACGCCATCACCGCGAACCCGGGCTTCAACGTCCCGGGCACGACCACCCAGACCGGCCGCGCGGCTGCCAAGGCCGACGCGAGCTTCAACCGCCGGCAGGGCAACTCGCTCCAGTACTGGTCGCCGAAGTTCCACGGCCTCTCGGCCCGCGTGGCCTACGGCTTCGACGAGTCGCGCACCACGAAGGGCGCGACCGCCCCGGGCATCGGCCCGCGCCTCTACTCGGCGCTCCTCTCGTACGACCTCGACACGCTCGGCGTCCGCTACGGCTACGAGCGCCACGTGGACTACTTCGGCCTCGCGCAGCTCGGCGGGAACGGCCCGACCTTCACGAACGGCGGCTCCACCGACCAGGCGCACGAGCTCGTGGCGTTCTACGGCTTCCCCACCGGCACGAAGCTCTCGGCCATCGTCGAGCGGCTCTCCTACGAGAACCGTGACACCGCCGCCGGCGCCGTGAAGTCCTACACGCGCGACTCCTTCTACGTGCTCGCGCAGCAGCGGGTCGGCGCGCACCAGGTCTGGGGCTCGTTCGGCAAGGGGCTCGAGGGCGACTGCAAGAAGGTCGGCGGCGCCGCGTGCTCCACCGACGGCCTCTCCGGCACGCAGCTGGCGCTCGGCTACTCCTACTCGATCACGAAGTCCTTCGACGTGTTCGCCTCCTGGTACCGGATGGTGAACGGCACCTCCGCGAGCTACTCGAACTTCCCGCCGGTGGGCGCGGTCGCTCCGGGCGCGGACGTCTCCGGCTTCGGCGTCGGCGTGCTCTACACGTTCTCGGGCTCGTTCCTGAAGCCCGAGCCGCCGCCGGCCGCCCCGGCCCCGGCCCCGGCCCCGGCCCCGGCCGCGCAGCCCGCCGCCGCGCCCGTGGCCCCTGCCGCGAAGTGACCTGAACCCGGGCCCCTCTCGAGAGAGGGGGGCCCGGGCAGAACGCCAGCCGGAGCCGGCTCGAGGCGACCCGCCCGGACGCCGGGGCTTCAGCTGCGCCGCGCCCCGACGGAGCGCCGCAGGAGCAACACGATCACCGGCAGCGCCCACGGCGCCGCCCCGCCGCCGCCCTGGCCGCACCCGCCCTGCTCGACCCCGCCGCTCGCCGCGTACACGTCCCAGAAGTCCTCGACCGGCTGCGGCGTCCCGGTCGCGGGCTCGGAGGCGGTGCTCTCGTTGCCGGCCTCGCTGTAGGCGACCACCCAGACGTCGTAGGCCGTCCCGTTCTCGAGCCCGGCGATCCGCGCCGAGGTGGATGCGGTCTTCGCCGACGACCAGGTGCTCCCGCCCGCCGCCGCGTAGGCCCGGTAGCGCTTCGAGTCGGCCGGGGCGGCGGTCGTCGCCTCGCCCTCGGCCCACGACACGTACAGCGCGCCCTCTCCCGGCACCGTCGCGACCGAGACCGGCGCCGGTGGCGAGGTGAACTCGAGCTTCAGCGCCGCCGAGGCGGTCGTCACCGCGGCGCCCGCGGCGTCGAGGACCCGCAGGCAGGCGTACACGCGCACCGAGGTCCCCGTGCAGTCGGTCGCCTTGCCCGCGGCGGTGAGGAGGTCCAGGACCGTGATGGCCGTGTCGCCGCTCTGAGGGTAGGCGGTGCGGGAGGTCGAGAGGCCGTCCACGAGCACGGCGGTCGTCGCGTCGGTCTCGTCGCAGCCGGCCGCGTCGGAGCCGAGGAGCTCGATCGAGGCGCCGGTCGAGCTCCCGAGGTCCCAGGTCATGGACACGGAGGTGTCGCCCGCGGCGCCGCACGCGGTGCGGCCGAGCACGGGCTCGTCGAGGGTGAGGGTGGCGGCGCGGGCCGCGGCGGGCGCGGTGAGCGAGAGCAGGAGGGCGAGCGTCCGGCGGGTGGGCGTCATGCGGGGAGGCTCGCCGCCCCCCGTCCCCCCGCCTTCACGGCGGTATGCGCGAATGTTCGAGCGGTGGCGCACCCGCATTTCGGTGCACCCGCACCTTCCCTTCGTTCTCCGGCATGGGACCCAGACGGGAGCGGGCCCGTGACCTCGCGTGATCGCTCCGGTTCCTGGCCCGCGCGTGCCCGGCACGGGCGCTGCAATTCCGGTGGGCATGGACCTCGACCCCTCCGCCACCGTGGCGCAGCTCGTGCTCTCCCACCCCTCGCTCGCGCGGGTCTTCCAGCGGCGCGGCATCGACTACTGCTGCCGGGGCGGCGTCACGGTGACCGAGGCCTGCCGCGATCGCGGCCTCGACCCCGCCGCCGTCCAGGCGGAGCTCGCGGCCGCCCTGCCCGCCGGCGGCGAGGCCGCCGCGGAGGATCCGCGCGCGCTCTCGACCGCGGCGCTCCTCGCGCGCATCGTGGACCGCCACCACGGCTACCTGCGCCGGGCGCTCCCGTTCGTCGAGCCGCTCGCCGCGAAGGTCGCGCGGGTGCACGGCGACCGGGAGCCGCGGCTCGAGGAGGTGTACGGCGTCGTGTCGGCCCTCTCGGCGGCCCTCCTCCCGCACCTCGAGGAGGAGGAGACGATGCTCTTCCCGGCGCTCGCGGCCCGCACCACGGATCCCGGGGTCATCGCCCGCGAGCTCGAGCGCATGCTCGCCGATCACCTGGAGGTCGGCGCGCTGCTCGGGCGCCTGCGCGCGCTCACCGACGGCTTCGTCCCGCCCGCGTGGGGCTGCAACAGCTACCGGGTGCTGATGGCGGAGCTCGAGGCCGTCGAGGCCGACACGCTCACGCACGTCCACCTCGAGAACCACGTGCTCGCGCCACGGTTCGCGGCCCGGTGAGCCCGTCCTCGGCGTCCTGAGGTGCGCCAGCACCGAAGCCGAGGGCTATTTCCCGGGCTCGGACGCCACCCAGCGATCGTAGGCCTGCAGGTCGAAGAGGTTCGTGTACCCCTTCGCCCTCAGGGCCTCCGCGGCGATGCCCGAGCGGCGGCCCGTCCGGCAGTAGAGGAGCACCTTCGTCCCGGGCGGCCCGAGCTCGGCCGCGCGCCTCTCGATCTCGTCGAAGGGGATGTTGACGGCGCCCGGCACGTGCCCGGCCGCGAACTCCGGCGCGGTCCGCACGTCCACCACCTTCACGCCCTCCTTCACGAGGCGGTGGGCCTCGGCGCCGTCCACGAGCCTCGCGGCGGGGCCGTCCGCGAGGGCGGCGCCCGAGCCGAGCACGGCCGCCACCACCACCACCTGGAAGAGCTGCTTCCTCATCGTGTGACCTCCGGAGGGTGGGAGCCGGCGGGCACCGTCGGGGTTCGCGCTCCCCCGATCAGGGCGCCGGCGGCTGCCCGGCGCGCACCGTGTTCTTCCCGGCCCGCTTCGCGGCGTAGACCCCCTCGTCGGCGGCCCGCAGCAGGGCCTCGACGTCGGCGACGTCCGGGCCGCGAGACGCGACGCCGATGCTGACGCTCCCGCGCCACACCCCGCGGTCGCCCACCGGCACCTCCAGGGCGGCCGCCGTGGCCCGCAACCGCTCGCCGAGCGCGAGCGCCCCCTCGCGCGGCGTCTCGAGCGCGATCACGAGGAACTCGTCGCCCCCGAGCCGGCAGACCTCGTCGTAGCCCCGCACGCAGTTCCGGAGCGCCGTCGCGAGCGTGCGGAGCACGACGTCGCCCGCCTCGTGGCCGTGCTCGTCGTTCACGGGCTTGAAGGCGTCGGCGTCCACGAGGAGCACGCTCATCGCGCGGCCCCAGCGGGACGCGCCGGCCCACCCCCGGGCGAGCGCCTGCATCGCGTACCGCCGGTTCGGCAGCGCCGTGAGGGCGTCGGTGAGCGCGAGGCGCTCGACCTGCTGCACCATGTTGCGCAGCTCGGCGTTGGCCACCGTGAGGGCCTCGGTGCGCTCGCGCACCCGGGCCTCGAGGGTGTCGTTGAGGAGGGTGAGGGCCCGGTTGCGCTCGATGAGCGCGTCGAACAGCGCCTGCATCGAGGCGAGGAGGGTCGCGGTGGCCGGATCGACGACCCGCTCGGCCTCGGCGAGCGCCTCCGCGGGCGAGCGCCCTCGCTCGATGGCCTCGAGCTGCCGCACGAGGGCGTGGTCGGTGCCGAGGATGTGGTACGTGAGCCAGTGGACGAGGTAGGCGAGCAGGGCCCGGGCGGCGCCGAGCGGGTCACCCACCGGGTGCGCGACCATCGCCTCGACCTGCGCCACGAACTCCCGGTGCTCCCGGCGATGCGCCTCCTGGTGCCGGGGATCGGCGCCCCCCGCGACCATCAGGCCCTCCTCGGTCCGGAAGTGGTAGCGGGCGTACTCGAAGAGCTCGTCGCGCAGGGGCGCCAGCGCGGCGGGCTCGAGGTCGGGCTGCTCCTCGAGGAGCATCGACAGCGTGCCGATCAGCCCGATGAGCCGGCGGTGCTGGCCGTCGACCTCGGCGTCACCGGTCTCGAGCTGCGGGTTCCACTGGAAGATCGACACGGGGGGAGTGAAGCATGGCCCCGCCCCGCGGAGATATGACCTGCCGCAAGTCAGCGGGCGGACGCCGCGCGGCGGGGCCGGTGCGCCACCAGGTAGGCGATCCAGCCGGGCTGGTTCTCCGCGTGCTTGCGGAGCACGTAGCGCGTGTCGTCGACCGGCGCGACGTCCCAGTAGACGCCCACGTCCTCGAGCCCTGCCTCCTCGCACAGCTCGGTCAGCTCGGGCAGCGTCCAGAGCCGCCAGTCGTAGTGGAACACGCGGCGCAGGCGCGGGCGGCCCGGCACCTCGAAGTGGATGGCCGCGCGCAGGTGGTGGGTGATGGGGTCGAACTTCTCGTGCTCCCAGAAGTAGCGGACGCCCTTCTTGACCCGCCGGCTCTCCACGATCTCCTGCTGCGACTCCCAGCCGCCCTGCACGTCGAGCACGAGCACGCCGCCCGGCGCGAGCGCGCGGCGCGCGGCCGTCAGGTACGCCCGCATCGCCTCGCGCGTCTTGAAGACCCAGTAGCTGTAGTTGAGCGCGACGATGGCGTCGAAGTCGCGCCCGTTCGGCCGCCGGACGTCGGCGGTGACGAGCCTCAGGCGCCGGGCCGCCTCGCCGAGCTCCGGCAGCCGGTGCGCCCGCGCCCAGGCGTGCACCCCGGGATTCGAGGTCGACCGCCGTGGCCGTGCGGTCCGCGCCCCGGCGCACCCACTCCGCCGAGACGAGCGCCGTGCCGCTGAAGTCCTCCCGCAGGCGGCGCGCGGGGCGGCCCGCGCGGCGGAGGAACCGCTCGAGGATGTCCACCTCCGACGGCGCGTCCTGCACCGAGGCCTCGTAGAGGCGGTGGAGATCGATCGCCTCGCGGGCGCTGCCTCCTCTGGACCGCTTCCCCGAGGGCTTGCCCTTCGCCGCGCGCTTCCGTGCCTTCGCCATGGCCGCGCAACATCGGGCAGCTTCGCCGCCCGCGCAAGCGGAACGTTCAGCGCACGAGCACGATGGCGACGTCGGCGACGTTCGTCCCCGTGGGCCCCGTCCGGAGCAGGGACCCGAGCGCGTCGTGGAAGCGGTGCGAGTCGTTCGCCGCGAGCGCCGCCGCGGGATCGAGCCCGAGCGCCGCCACCCGGGCGGCGAGCGCGGGCGACGCGAAGGCGCCCGCCGCGTCGGTGGGCCCGTCCACGCCGTCGGTGGACGCCGCGAGGAGGAGGACCTCCCGGGCGGGCCGCGCCCGCGGGAGGGCCGCGAGGAAGGCGAGGGCGAGCTCCTGGTTCCGGCCGCCCTTCCCGGTCCCCTTCACCGTCACGGTGGTCTCGCCGCCCGCGATGAGGCACGCCGGGGGCGCGAGCGGGAACCCGGCGCCGGCGACGTCGCCGGCGATGCCGAGGAGCGCGAGCGCCGCCTCGCGCGCCTCGCCGGTGAGCCGGGAGGTGAGGACGAGCGTCCGGTACCCGAGCGCGCGCGCCCGCGCCTCGGCGGCGAGGAGCGCCTGGTGGTTCGTGCCGACGAGCACGGTGGTGGTCCGCGCGAGGGCGGGGTCGCCGGGCTTGGGCGTCTCCTCGAGCCGGCCCGCCGCCCCCTCCTCGAGCGCGCGCACCGCGGCCCGCGGCGCCCGGCCCCGCAAGCCGCGCCGGTCGAGCACCGCGAGCGCGTCCGCGTACGTCGACGGGTCGGCCACGGTCGGGCCCGACGCGATCACGTCGAGCTCGTCGCCGACCACGTCGGAGAGGAGGAGCGCGACCGAGGTCGCCTGCCCGTACGCGCGGGCGAGCCGGCCTCCCTTCACGCGGGAGAGGTGCTTGCGCACGCAGTTGAGCTCGTGGATCGTCGCGCCGGACGCGAGCAGGGCGCGGGTGACCTCCTGCTTCTCCTCGAGCGTGAGGAGCGCGCGCCCCGCGGCGTCCACCGCCGGCGCGCAGAGGAGCGCCGAGCCGCCGCCCGAGACGAGGGTGAGGACCAGGGTCTCGTCGTCGAAGCCGTCCGCGAGCTCGAGCAGCGCCTCCGCGGCGCGCACCGAGCCCTCGTCCGGCACCGGGTGGCCCGCCTCGACGAGCCGGATCCGGCGGAGGCGCTCGCCCGCGCCCGCCTTCGTGACCACGAGCCCACCCTCCAGCCGGTCCCCCATCACCGCCTCGACGCCCAGGGCCATCCGGGCCGAGGCCTTCCCGAACCCGGTGACGACCACGCGCCGGAAGCGGGCGAGGTCGATCGTGCTCGCCCCGAGCCCGGTCGAGACCTCGAGCACGTCGCCGCGCAGGGAGAGCGCGCGCTCCATCATCAGCGCGGGATCGACCCGGTCGATCGCGGCGCGGAACATCGCCTCGGCGTCGGCTCGCAGGGCGTCGCTCAAGGGTGCCTCCCGCCCGGAGCATACCCGTGCTACGCCTCCCTCCGACATGCCCTTCGACTTCGAGGCCGCCCCGGCGCCGGCCATCGACTCCGTGAAGTGGAACCGCTGGGCGGGCCGCGACGTGCTCCCGATGTGGGTCGCCGACATGGACCTCGCGGTGGCCCCGGAGATCCGGGAGGCGATCGCGCGCCGGGTCGCCCAGGGGGTCCTCGGCTACGCGCAGCCCTGGCCGTCGCTCGTGGAGGCGGTGCTCGAGCACCTCTCGACGGAGTACCGGTGGACCGTCGACCCGACCTGGCTGGTCTGGCTCCCGGGGCTCGTCTCCGGCCTCAACGTCGCGTGCCGGGCCGTGGAGGGTGGCGCGTTCACCGCGACGCCGATCTACCCGCCCTTCCTCTCCGCGCCCGCGCGCCTCGCGACCGCGCCGCTCCGCCGCGGGCCGGCGCGCTGGGAGTGGGAGCTCCCCGCGGTGGAGGCGGCGCTCGCGCCGGACACCCGCCTCTTCCTCCTCTGCCACCCGCACAACCCGGTGGGGCGGGCCTGGGACGAGGACGAGCTCCGCGCCATCGACGCGCTCGTCGAGCGGCGCGGGCTCGTCGTCTGCTCCGACGAGATCCACTGCGGCCTCGTCCTCGAGCCCGGCCGCCGGCACGTCCCCTACGCCACCCTCTCTCCCGAGGCGGCGCGGCGGAGCATCACGCTCATGGCGCCCTCGAAGACCTTCAACGTCCCCGGGCTCGGCTGCGCCTTCGCGGTGATCCCGGACACCGGGCTGCGCAAGCGGTTCAAGCAGGCGATGAACGGGATCGTGCCCTACGTGAACGTGCTCGGCCTCGTCGCGTGCGAGGCCGCCTACCGGCACGGCGGGCCCTGGCGCGCGGCGCTCCTCGAGCACCTCAGGGGCAACCGCGACCGCCTCGACGCGTTCGTGCGGGAGACGCCCGCGCTCGCGACGACGCCCGTCGAGGCGACCTACCTCGCCTGGATCGACGCGCGCGGGACGGGGATCGCCGATCCGCACCGCCACCTCGTCGAGGCGGGCGTGGGGCTCTCGGCCGGGAAGGACTTCGGCCCGCCGGGCGCCTTCGACGGCTTCGTGCGGCTCAACTTCGGCTGCACCCGCGCGCTCCTCGACGAGGCGATCGCGCGGATGCGCCGGGCGTTCGCCTGAGGTCACCGATGCGCTTCGTGGCGCTCCTGCGCGGCATCAACGTGGGCGGGCGGAACCTCATCCGGATGACCGCCCTGAAGGCCTGCTTCGAGGCCCAGGGGTTCGGGCGCGTCGAGACGTTCATCCAGAGCGGCAACGTGCTCTTCGACGCGACCGGGAGCGGGCGCGCGCTCGCCCCGGGCATCGAGCGGGCCCTCTCGGAGGCCTTCGGGTACGCGGCGAGCGTGGTGGTCCGGAGCCGGGCCGAGCTCGAGCGCGTGGTCGCCGCGGCGCCCCGCGGCTTCGGCGCCGCGACGCACCGCTGCGACGTGGTGTTCCTGAAGGCCCCGCTCGACGCGCGGACCGCGCTCCGCCACGTCAAGGTGCGCGAGGGGGTGGACGAGGTCCACGCCGGGCCCGGGGTGCTCTACTTCTCGCGGGTCGCGAAGCTCGCGGCGAGTAGCCAGCTCGTGCGAATCGTCCAGACGCCGATCTACCCGAGCGTCACCATCCGGAACTGGAACACGACCACCCGGCTCCTCGCGCTCTTGCGCGGGTAGCGCCGGCGCTCACCCCACGAACGCCCGCGCATTGCGGAAGAGCCGCATCCACGGCCCGTCCTCGCCCCAGCCGTCGGGGTGCCAGGAGTGCTGCACCGCGCGGAACACGCGCTCGGGGTGCGGCATCATGATCGTGACGCGGCCGTCCGGGGTCGTGACCGCGGTGAGTCCGCCGGCCGAGCCGTTCGGGTTCTCCGGGTAGTGCTCGGTGGGGCGGCCGTGGTGGTCCACGAACCGCATCGCCACGAGCCGCTTCGCCTGGAGCGTGCGCTGGGCCTCCGGCGAGGCGAACTCCGCCCGGCCCTCGCCGTGCGCGACCGCGATCGGGAGCCGCGAGCCCGCCATGCCGGCGAGGAGCACCGAGGGGCTGTCCGTGACCTCGACCATCGCCACCCGCGCCTCGAAGCCCTCCGAGCGGTTGCGCACGAAGCGCGGCCAGCCGCCGGCGCCGGGCACGAGGTCGTGCAGGTTGGAGAGCATCTGGCAGCCGTTGCAGACGCCGAGGCCGAAGGTGTCGCCCCGCGCGAAGAACGCCTGGAGCTCCTCCCGCGCGCGGGCGTTGAAGAGGATCGACTTCGCCCAGCCCTCCCCGGCGCCCAGCACGTCGCCGTACGAGAAGCCGCCGCAGGCGGCGAGGCCGCGGAACCCCGCCAGGGTCACCCGGCCGGCGAGGATGTCGCTCATGTGCACGTCGACGGCCTCGAAGCCGGCGCGGTCGAACGCGGCGGCCATCTCGACCTGCCCGTTCACGCCCTGCTCGCGGAGGATCGCGACCCTCGGCCGCGCGCCGCGCCCGACGAACGGCGCCGCGACGTTCTCGGCGACGTCGAACGTGGCGTGCGCGGAGAGCCCCGGGTCGGCGGGGTCACAGCGGAGCGCCTGCTCCTCGTCGGCGCAGCCGGGGTCGTCGCGGAGCTGCTGCATGCGGTGGGTGGTCTCCGACCAGGCCGCGCGGAGCGCGCCGCGCCGCGCGTCGAGCAGCACCTCGGCGCCGCGCCGGACGAGGACACGCTCGCCGGGGACCGGCCGCCCGAGCGCGTGCACGTGCTCGCCGAGGCCCTCGGAGGCGAACGCCGCCTTCACGGCCGCGACGTCCCCTGCCCGCACCTGGAGGACCGCGCCGAGCTCCTCCGCGAAGAGCGCCGCCAGCGCCTCGCCGCGGAGCGCGGCGAGGTCCACCTCGAGCCCGCAGCCGCCCGCGAAGGCCATCTCGACGAGCGTCACCGCGAGGCCGCCGTCGGAGCGGTCGTGGTAGGCGAGGAGCTTCCCCTCCGAGCCGAGCCGCTGCACCGCCGCGAAGAACCCGCGCAGCAGGGCCGGGTCGTCGAGGTCCGGCGGCGCGGCGCCGAGCTGCCCGTACACCTGCGCGAGCCCCGAGCCGCCGAGGCGGTGCCGGCCCCGGCCGAGGTCCACGAGCACGAGCGCGCTCTCGCCGCGGTCGGTCCGGAGCTGCGGCGTGAGCACCCTGCGGACGTCGGTGACCGGCGCGACGGCGGTGACGACGAGCGAGAGGGGCGCCGTGACCGACCGCGTCTGGCCGCCCTCCTGCCAGACCGTCTTCATCGACATCGAGTCCTTGCCGACCGGGATGGCGACGCCGAGCGCCGGGCAGAGCTCCTCGCCCACCGCCTTCACGGCCTCGTAGAGCCGGGCGTCCTCGCCGGGGTGGCCCGCCGCGGCCATCCAGTTGGCCGAGAGCTTCACGTCCCCGAGCGCGCGCACCGGCGTCGAGGCGAGGTTCGTGAGGGCCTCCGCGACCGCGAGCCGCGCGGACGCGCCCGCGTCGAGGAGCGCCACCGGCGTGCGCTCGCCCATCGCCATGGCCTCGCCCGCGTACGTGTCGTACCCCGCCGCCGTCACGGCGGCGTCGGCCACCGGCACCTGCCACGGCCCGACCAGCTGGTCGCGCGCGACGAGCCCGGTCACCGTGCGGTCGCCGATGGTGACGAGGAAGGTCTTGTCCGCGACGGCGGGCAGCCGGAGCACGCGCTCGAGCGCGGCGGCCGGGGTCACGCCCTCGAGCCGGAGCGGCGCGGCCGGCGGAGCCTCGCGGCGCGCGTCGCGGTGCATGCGGGGCGGCTTCCCGAGGAGCACCTGGAGCGGCATGTCGATGGGGCGGTCCTCGAGGAGCGCGTCCTCGAGGACGAGGCGGCCCTCCTCGGTCGCGCGGCCGACCACCGCGTAGGGGCAGCGCTCCCGGGCGCAGAGCGCCTCGAAGCGCGCGAGGTGCTCCGGCGAGATGCCGAGCACGTAGCGCTCCTGCGCCTCGTTGCACCACAGCTCGAGCGGGGAGAGCCCCGGCTCGTCGGTGGGGACCTTCCTGAGCTCGAAGACCGCGCCGCGGTCGCTGTCGTGCACGAGCTCGGGGAGGGCGTTCGAGAGCCCCCCCGCGCCGACGTCGTGGATGGAGACGATCGGGTTCGCGTCCCCGAGCGCCCAGCAGCGGTCGATCACCTCCTGGCAGCGCCGCTGCATCTCGGCGTTCTCGCGCTGCACCGAGGCGAAGTCGAGGTCCTCGGCCGAGGCGCCGGAGGCCATCGAGGAGGCCGCGCCGCCGCCGAGGCCGATGAGCATCGCCGGGCCGCCGAGCACGACGATCGCAGCCCCGGGGGCGAACGTCTCCTTCTTCACGTGCCCGGGGCGGACCATCCCGTACCCGCCCGCGATCATGATGGGCTTGTGGTAGCCTCGGACCTCCTTGCCGCGCGGCCCCTCCACCTCGAGCTCGAACGTGCGGAAGTAGCCGGCCAGGTTCGGGCGGCCGAACTCGTTGTTGAACGCGGCGCCGCCGAGCGGGCCGTCGGTCATGATCTCGAGGGCGGAGACGATGCGGTCGGGCTTGCCGTGGTCGACCTCCCAGGGCTGGACCGCGCCCGGGATGCGCAGGTTCGACACCGTGAAGCCGGTGAGGCCCGCCTTCGGCTTCGCCCCGCGGCCGGTGGCGCCCTCGTCCCGGATCTCGCCGCCCGAGCCGGTGGCCGCGCCGGGGAACGGGGAGATCGCGGTCGGGTGGTTGTGGGTCTCGACCTTCATGAGGATGTGGACCGGCTCGCGGGTGGTGCCGTAGGTCCCGGTCGCGGGATCCGGGAAGAACCGCCCCGCCTCCTGCCCCTCGATGACCGCCGCGTTGTCCTTGTAGGCGGAGAGCACGCCGCCCGGGCTCGCCTCGGTGGTCCGGCGGATCATCTGGAACAGCGAGCGCGGCTGCGGGGTCCCGTCGATCGTGAAGGACGCGTTGAAGACCTTGTGGCGGCAGTGCTCGGAGTTCGCCTGCGCGAACATCATGAGCTCGACGTCGGTCGGGTCCCGGCCGAGCTTCCCGAACGCGTCGACGAGGTAGGCGATCTCGTCCTCGGAGAGGGCGAGCCCCATCTCCCGGTTGGCGCGCGCGAGCGCGGCCTTGCCGTCCTTCCCGAGCGCGACGGTCCTGAGCGGGCGCGGGGCCTCGCGCGCGAAGAGGCGCGCCGCCTCGGAGGAGTCCGCGAGCACCGACTCCGTCATCCGGTCGTGCAGCGCGGCGAGGAGCGCGCGCTCGTCGGTCACCGCGCCGGCGATCGTCCAGGCGATGCCGCGCTCCACGCGCCGGACCTGCGAGAGGCCGCATAGGTGGGCGATGTCCGTCGCCTTCGTCGACCAGGGGGAGATCGTGCCGATGCGGGGGACCACCCAGTATTTCGCGGGGGGCTCGTCCCTCGACTCCGGCCCCGCAGGTGCGGGGCCTACGCTCGGGATGAGCGGACCCACCCCGGCAGCATCCGGTGCCCGCGGCCCGTAGGTGAGGAGCTTCCCGAGCGTGTCGAGCGCGGCGGCGTCGAGGGCGGCCTCCGAGTCCACGAGGTGGACGAACTCCGCGGCCACCGCGGTGACCCCGGGGTTGCCGGCCTTCACCCGCGCGAGGCGGCGGGCGAGGCGGGCGGGGGTGAACGCGGGGGCGCCGGCGAGGTGGAGGACGGGCATGGCGCGGGATCCTGCCGCGCGGACATCCATCATGCAAACGCATCTTTTGCATATGCGGTATCATGTCCGCTAATGCTCAACCCCCTCGACAGCGCCCAGCTGCTCGCCTTCGTGGCCGTCGCCAGGGAGCGCGGCTTCTCGCGCGCCGCCCGCCGGCTCGGGCGCACCCAGTCGGCGGTCAGCCAGGCGGTCGCCCGCCTCGAGGCGGATTCTCGGCGCGGCGCTCTTCGTCCGCCGCGGGCGCACGACCGAGCTCACCGCCGCCGGGCGGACGCTGCTCGAGCGCGCCGAGCGCGTGCTCGACGAGATGGCCCGGGCCCGGGCGAGCCTCACCGGCGCGGGTGAGCTCGAGGAGGGCTGGCTCACCGTGGGGACGAGCGACACGCTCGCGTACTACGTGCTCCCGCCGGTGATCGCCGCGTTCCGCGCGCGGCACCCGCGGGTGGAGCTGCGCCTCGACAACCGGCCCTCCCCCGCCACCGCGGAGCGGGTCGCCGAGCGCGGCGTCGACGTGGGCGTCGTCACCCTGCCGCTCCCCTCCGACCTCCGCGCAGCCGGGCGCCCGCTCCTCGAGCGCGTGACGATCGAGCCGCTCCGGCCGCAGCCGGAGGTCGCCATCTGCCCGCCGGGCCACCCGCTCGCGCGGCGTCGAAGGGCGGACCTCGCGGCCGTGGCCCGCCACCCGCTCCTCCTGCTCGACCGCTCCACCGGCGCCCGGGCGCTCCTCGACGCCGACCTCGCGCGCCTCGGCCTCACGCCGGAGGTCGCGATGGAGATGAGCAGCGTCGAGGTGCTGAAACGGCTCGTGGAGCTCGGGCTCGGCGTGTCGATCGTCCCGGCGCTCTCGGTCGAGCGCGAGGTGGCGGCGGGCACGCTCGCGGCCGTCGCGCTCGCCGGGCTCTCGTTCGAGCGGAGCGTCGGGCTCGTGACGCCCTCCGGCGGCCCGCTCCCCCGCGCCGCCGCGGCGTTCGCCGACGCGGCGCGGGAGGTGCTGTCCGGGCGGGGTCGCGCCGGCCGCTGACACGCCGGGGCCCGGTGGCCAGGTTGCTCCCATGCGGCGACGTCGAGGACGTGGCGCGGCCGGGCGTGCGCTCGCGGGGCTCGCGAGCGGGCTCGTTGCGAGCTTCATCATGGAGAAGGCCCAGGCGCGGATCATGAGGCTCGGCGGCGAGGAGACCCTCGCCCGGGAGCGGGGCGCCCAGGGCGACCTCGAGCCCGCCACGGTCCGCACCGCCGAGAAGGCGGCGCGCGCGGTGGGTCGCGCGATCCCCGACGCGCGGAAGGGGGCCGCCGGCGAGGCCGTCCACTACGCGACCGGCGCCGCGTTCGGCGCGCTCTTCGGGCTCCTCGCGCCGCGCATCCCCGCGCCGCTCGTCGTCGCGGGCCTCGCCTACGGCGCGGCGGTGTGGCTCCTCAACGACGAGGCGCTCGTGCCCGCGCTCGGCCTGTCGAGGGGACCGACGGCGTACCCCGCGTCGACGCACGCGAAGGCGCTCGCCTCGCACCTCGTCTACGGGGCCGCGACCGAGGTCGGGTTCCGGCTGCTCGGCGGCGCGCGTGCCTGAGCGGACCGACCCCGACGTCCCCGGCCACGACGTGATCGTGATCGGCGCCTCCGCGGGCGGGGTGGAGCTGCTCCTCGACCTCGTCCCCGAGCTGCCGCCCTCGCTGCCCGCCGCGGTCCTCGTGGTCCTCCACACCTCTCCCATGCACGCGAGCGCGCTTCCGGAGCTGCTCTCGTCGCGCGGCCGCCTCCCCGCCGTCCACCCGCTCCACGGGGACGCGCTCGAGCACGGGAAGATCTACGTGGCGCCCCCCGACGCCCACCTCCTCGTCCGGCCCGGGACCGTCGAGGTGGTGCGGGGGCCGCGCGAGAACGGGCACCGGCCCGCGGTGGATCCGCTGTTCCGCACCGCCTCGTGGGCCTATGGCCCGCGCGTGGTGGGCGTCGTGCTCTCCGGCCACCAGGATTGCGGCACGGCCGGGATGATGTCGGTGAAGGCGCGCGGCGGCGTGGCGGTCGTGCAGGCGCCGGAGACCGCGTCGGCGACGGAGATGCCGTCGAGCGTGCTGCGTCGCGTGGAGGTGGACCACGTGGTCCACCCCCTCGAGCTGCCGGGCCTGCTGGAGCGGCTCGCGTCGGAGCCCGCCCCGGCGCGCGGACCGGGCGCCCCCGCCGCCGTCGAGGCGCTCGAGGGGCGGCGCCCCGGCGACGCGGCCGGCGTCGTGTGCCCCGCCTGTCACGGGGCCCTGACCGTCGCGAGCCAGGGTGGCCTCGAGCTCTTCCGCTGCCACGTCGGCCACGCCTTCACGCTCGACGCGCTCCTCGGCGCCCAGGACGAGGAGGTCGAGCGGGCGCTCTGGGCCGCCGTCCGGGCGCTCGAGGAGAGCGCCCGGCTGAACCGGCGGGTCGCCGCGCACGGCGGCGATCCGGAGCTGCACGGGCGGGCCACCGAGACCAGCGGGACGAAGCTCCGGCAGGCGGACCTGCTCCGCCGCCTCCTGCTCGAGCCGGTCGAGCGCTTCAAGGCAGCGGATGAGGCTCCGGAGGCCGAGGGGCCTCCGCGATGACCGCGTCGAGCCGCTCCAGGCTGGCCGGCTTCGCGAGGTGGCGATCGAAGCCGGCCTCCAGCGAGCGGCGGACGTCGTCCGGCCGGGCGTAGCCGGAGACCGCGACGAGGAACGCGCCGCGGAGCGCGCCGTCGGCGCGGAGCGCGCGGGCGACGGAGTACCCGTCGGCGTCCGGCAGGCCGATGTCGCACAGCACCACCTCGGGCTGGAAGGCCCGCGCGGCCTCGAGGCCGGTCGTCGCGTCGAAGGCCGCCCACACCGTGTGCCCCGAGGCCTCGAGGAGCTCCCGGAGGGTCGTCGCCGCGTCGAGGTTGTCGTCGATGACGAGCACGCGGTGTGCCTGGCCCCGGACCGGCCGCGGGGCGAGGCCCCAGGCCTCCGGCGCCGGCGAGGACGGGAGCCGCACGACGACCTCCGTCCCGCACCCGAGGCCCGGGCTCGAGATCCCCACCTCACCGTGGTGCAGCTCCACGAGCCCGCGCACCGTGGCGAGGCCGAGGCCGAGCCCGCCCGCCGAGCGGGCGAGCCCCTGCGGCCCCTGGCTGAAGGGGTGGAACAGGTGATCGATCACGCCCGGCGCGATCCCGGCCCCATCATCCCTGACGCGGAGGAGCTGGAGGTCCCCCTCGCGGCGGAGCTCGAGCTCCACCCGCCCGCCCCGGCGCGTGAACTTGAGCGCGTTCGAGAGGAGGTTCCCCAGCACCTGCACGACGCGGGTCCCGTCCACCCGCGCCCAGCAGGGCTCGGGCGGCACGGTGCAGCGGAGCTCCACGCCGCCCGCCGCGAAGGCCTGCACGTGATCCTCGTGCGTGCGCCGCACGAGCTCGCCGAGATCCTCCACCTTGAGCTGGAGGACCACCTTCCCGCGCGCGATCCGCGTCACGTCGAGGAGGTCGTCCACGATCCGGGTCAGGTACCGGACCTGGCGGTCCATGACCTCGAGCGCCTTCCTCGAGCGCTCGCCGGAGGGCGGGGCGAGGTGCAGGAGGTGCAGGCCGTTCCGGATGGGAGCGAGCGGGTTCCTGAGCTCGTGGGAGAGCGTGGCGAGGAAGTCGTCCCGGCGCTGCACCTCCTCCCGGAGCCCCTCCTCGGCGTGCTGGCGCTCCTCCACGTCCTCCGCCGCGACGAGGAGCTGGGTCCGCTTGCCGGCGCTGCAGGTCACGGTGAGCTTCACCGGGACCCGGTGCCGGGCGCCGAGGAGGACCAGCTCGACGCTGTGGCCGCCCTCGTCCTCGGCGGCGGCGACGGCCTCGGTCACCACGCGCCCGAGGGCCTCACGGCCCTCGGGGACCACGAACTCCGCGAAGGGGCGTCCCGTGACGTCGGCGCGGTTCGCGCCGAGGAGCCTCGCCCCCGCGAAGTTGAGATCCACGATCGCGCCGGCACCGTCGAGGACGAAGTACCCCACCGGCGCGAAGTCGAAGAGCTCCTTCTGACGCGCGAGCGACACCTCGAGCGCGGCGCGGGTGTCCCGGAGCTCCTCGTTCTGCAGCTCGAGCTCCACCTGGTGGACCTGGAGCTCGTGCAGGAGCCGCAGGGTGTCGCTCTCGTTCACGGCCGGCGCGGCCGGCGGACCGGCGTCGAGGCGAGCCTCCGCTCGGGTACGAAGCTCCGCACGCCGCGGGCGCTTCCCGGTCAACCCGTCGTACCTCCTTCGCCCGCCCCCGGGATCTCGGCCACCGACGTGCGCTTCAGGGCGTCCACGTCCGTGTGCGTTCCGTACCACTTGACGAGGGTGCCCTGCTCGTCGCGGATGGGGACCGCCCGCGTCTTGAACCACCGGTGGTCGCCGCGACGCCCCCGGATGCGCACGTCGAGGTCGAGCGCCGTCCCCTCCCGGAGCGCGCCGCGCCATGCCTCCCGCAATTTCTCCCGGTCCTCGGGGTGCACCTGCTCGAGCCAGCCGTAGCCGAGCTGCTCGCCCTCGGACACCCCCGTGTAATGAATCCAGCCCTGGCTCAGGTACTCGCACGCGCCGTCGGGCCTGCTCGCCCACACGAACGACGGCAGGGCGTCGGTCATCTGGCGCAGCTCCGCCGCCTGCTGGCGCAGCCGCTCCTCGAGGACCTTCGTGTCGGTCACGTCCGTGAAGGTGATCACCACGCCGTCGATCACGTTCTCGAGGGTGCGGTACGGGAGGATCCGCACCGTGAACCAGCGCCCGTTCCGCGCCGGCACCTGCTTCTCCTTGAAGACCAGGCTGCGCAGCACCTCGCGCGCGTCGTCGGCGAGGTCGGCGTAGTCGAGCTCGGTCGCGATGTCGGTGACGGGCCGCCCGGTGTCCCCCGGGATGAGCTTGATGATCCGGGAGGTCTGGGTGGTGAAGCGCCGGACGTGGAGCGCCTCGTCGAGGAAGAGCGTCGCGATGTCGGTCGAGTTGAGGAGGTTCTTCATGTCGTTGTTCGAGCGGGACAGCTCGTCGACCTTGGCCTGCAGCTCGTGGTTCACGGTCTGCAGCTCCTCGTTCATCGACTGCATCTCCTCCTTCGAGGTGGTCAGCTCCTCGTTGGTCGACTGGAGCTCCTCGTTCGTGGACTGGAGCTCCTCGTTCATCGACTTCAGCTCCTCCTGCGAGGTCTGCATCTCCTCGCGGGTGGTCTGCACCTCCTCGCGGGCCTGCTGCAGCTCCCGCTCGAGCTCCGCGGCGCGTGCGCTGGGCGGGGACCGCCGGGCGCCGCTCGGGGCGCCCGGGAGGGGCGGCGCGACGTCGGAGATGACCACGATGACGGTGTTGCGGAGCTCCTTCGGCTCGGCCAGCCGCTGCACCGTGACGTCGACGTGCTGGGAACCGCCGTTCGTCCCGACCCGGGCGCCGCGCACCGTCACCGGCCGGTCCTCCTTGAGCGCCGTCGCGAACGCGGCGGAGAGCTCGTAGCGCAGCCCCTCGCGCGCCATCGCGAAGACGTTGAGGTTCGCGCGGCCGACGGTCGGCTCGAGGTACTTGCCGGTGCGGCCGCTCGTGTAGAGCACGTCGCCCTTCGCGGTCGTCAGTATCGCGGTGGGCGCGAAGCGCTGCACGATGAGGCGCTCCGCCATGGCCTGCAGGTTGGGCGGCGGGGACGGCGGCTGCGCCGCCGCCGAGCGCGGGCCGTCCCCCTCCGGCGGGAGCGGCGGGGCGAAGATCGCCGGGAACTCCACCGGCACCGTGGCAAGGGCGGCGTCGAGGCGCCGGTAGATCCGGGTCTTCGCGTCGTGCGGCTGGAAAAGCGTGGAGAAGCCGCCGACGGTCTCGGCGCTGCCGAGGAAGAGCACGCCGCCCGGGAGCAGGCTGTAGTGGAAAAGCGGGATGATCCGCTTCTGCAGCTCGGCCGAGAGATAGATGAGGAGGTTCCGGCAGGACAGGAGGTCGAGCTTCGTGAAGGGCGGGTCCATCGCGAGGTTCTGGGGCGCGAAGACCACGCACTCGCGCACCTCCTTGCTCACCCGGTACCCGCGGTCGTCCTGGACGAAGTAGCGCCGCAGCCGGTCGGGGGGCACGTCGGCCGCGATGTTCGCGGGGTAGGTCCCGAGGCGCGCCTTCTCGATGGCGTCCGCGTCGAGGTCGGTGGCGAAGATCTGCACGCCGAGGTGGCTCGAGAGCTTCTTCGCCGCGATGGCCTCCTTCAGCGAGATGGCGAGGGAGTACGCCTCCTCGCCCGTCGAGCACCCCGGCACCCAGGCCCTGAGCGTGCCCGCCCCCGCGCGCGCCGCCACGAGGTCCGGCAGGACCTCCTTCTCGAGGACCTCCCAGCTCGAGGGATCCCGGAAGAAGCTCGTGACGCCGATGAGGAGCTCCTTGAAGAGCAGCTCCACCTCCTTCGGGTTCTCGCGGAGGAACCGCAGGTAGGTGCCGAGGCGATCCACCTGGTGGAGCCCCATCCGCCGCTCGATGCGCCGGTGGATCGTCGAGCGCTTGTACTGGGTGAAGTCGTTGCCGGTCTGGGTGCGCAGGACGAGGAAGATCTTCTCGAGCACGCCCTGGGCGCGGTCGTCGCCCTGGGGCTCGGCCACGTGGTGCCGCAGGTAGGCGACGATGCGCGCGGGGAGCTCCTCGGCGCTCCCCACGACGTCGACGAGGCCGGTGTCGAGCGCGCTCCGCGGCATGCCGTCGAACTTCGCCGAGTGCAGCGCCTGCACGAACGCGGCCCCGCCGCGCTCCTTGATGGCCCGCAGGCCGAGCGTGCCGTCGGACCCCATGCCGGAGAGGACCACCGCGACGGCGCGCTCCTGCCGCTCCGCCGCGAGGGAGCGGAAGAAGGCGTCGACCGGCAGGTTGAGCCCCCTCGGCGACCGCTGCGGGACGAGGTGCAGCACGCCATTGAGCATGGCCATGTCGCGGCCGGGAGGGATCACGTAGACGTGATCCGCCTCGACCGGCATGCGGTCGGACACCTGGGCGACGGGCATCGGCGTGGCGCGTTGCAGGAGCCCGACCATCGCGCCCCGGTCCTTCGGATCGAGGTGCTGCACGATGACCCAGGCAATCCCGGAGCTCTCCGGGACGTGCCGCAGGAACGCCTCGAGCGCCTCGAGGCCGCCGGCGGAGGCGCCGATGCCCACGACGGGGAGCGCGTCACCGGCGGCCGGGCCAGCGGGGGGCTGCGGCTCGGGCGCCTCGCGCTGCGCGCGGCCTGCTTCCTCGCGGGCGGCCGGCTTGCTCGGAGAGGGTCCACGACCCCTGCTCGGTCGCCTCGCCTTCGGCTGCGGGCGCTTCGGCGGCTTCTTCGTCATCGGGTCCTCGGGAAGGAAAGGAGGATTCGGGCCGACTCTAGCAGACGGTACGCGGCGCGGCCCGCGCGCTCGCAGCCGGCCCCTGCGCGCTCCCCGCCACCGGCAGCGAGAACCAGAACCTCGCGCCGCCGCCGGGGACGTCCTCGTGCCCGACCTCACCGCCCAGGCTCTCCACCGCCCGCCGGACGAGGTAGAGCCCGAGCCCGAGCCCGTCCGAACGCCCCGCTTGCTGGCCCCGGAAGAAGCGGGTGAAGAGCCGCGCCCGGTCCTCCGGCGGCACGCCCGGCCCGCGGTCCTCGACGTCCACGAGCACCGCCGCGCCCTCCTGGCGGGCCCGCACGCGCACGGGGGACCCGGCCGGAGCGTACTTGAGCGCGTTGCCGACGAGGTTCTGCACCACCCGCACGAGCCGGTCGCGGTCGGCGTCCACCGGGGGCAGGCCGCCCGCCACCTCGAGCCGGACGCGGTCGGCGTCGAGCGCGCCCGGGACGACGGCGAGCGCGTCGGCGAGGAACTCGCCGAGCTCGATCCGGACCCGCTGGGCGCCCGCGGCCTCATGCTCGAGGCGGACGGCGTCGACGAGGTCGCGGATCATGCCGTCCATCTGGTGGCCCGCCGCGTGGATCTGGTCGGCCGCCCGGCGCTCCCGCGAGCCGGCCGGCGCCGTCGCCTGGAGCAGCTCCGCGCGGAGCTGGACGATCTGCAGCGGCGTCCTGAGGTCGTGCGAGACGGCGCGCAGGAGCTCCTTGCGCTGCTCCTCCGCCTCGCGGAGCTCGCGGATGCTCACCTCGAGCTCGGCCTCGATGCGGTGCTTCAGCGCCGCGGTCTCCTCGTGGCTGCGGGCGAGGGCCTCGTACGGCCGCAGGACCGCGCTCGCGAAGAGCGCGCGGTAGACCTCGACGAACGCGCAGAGGAGGTAGACGTGCCCGAGCAGGTTGAAGGTGTCGTGCGCCCGGGCGTAGCGCATGAAGCAGACCTCGGAGAGCGCCGTGAGCCAGAGCGCCACGGCCGCGTGGCGGTCGGTGCGATCGCCGGCCGCGCGGAACCGCCGCTCGTACAGGGCGGCGCCGAGGAACGAGAGCGCGACGAGGGCTCCCTCCACCCCGATCTTGAGCGGGGTGAGGCCGACCCCCTCCACGTAGAAGCGCGGCGCGGGCGCGATCCACAGGACGTCCGCGACGAGGACCGCGACGACCGAGCCCACCGCGACGAGCGAGAGCGGTCCGTTGCGGAAGGCCGGAGACCGGCTCTCCCGCGGCACGGCGAACGCCGCGAGCAGCGTGGCGACGGTCGCCACGCGGGCGGCCAGCCAGTAGACGATGCCGCGCTCGGTGGAGCTCGGGAGCCAGGGCAGGCCCGGCATCCCCGCGAACGCGAGCAGGTGGACCACCTCCAGGATCGCGACCGCGAGGAGGCCGTTGCCGAGCACCCGCGCCCGGGCGTCCCGGGCGCGCTCGCCGGCCTGCCACTGCAGCGCGAAGGTGGAGCCCGCGACGAGCGTGACCAGCACCTCGACGACGAGGTGCTGCGCGAGGTACGGCCCGACCGACCAGGGCCGGTGCATCCAGGGCTCGAGGAAGGCGACCGCCACGGCGAGCGGCGCGAGCGAGCCCGCGAGGAACAGGCCCGTGCCCCGGGTCACGAGATCGCCGACGCGCACCCTCCGTGCGAGCACCGTCTCCATCGACGAGGATGGTACCCGGAGGGAGTAGGTCCGTCAGCGGGCTCGCACCCGGGCGATCGGTCGCACCCGGCCGCGGCGACTGGCGCCGCTCCGGAGGGCCCGCCCCGACAAGACGCGGCGAGGGCATCGAGTGCCTTCTAAACGACCGTTCGTGATTCGCGATCAGCGGCAAGGCCGCGGACCGCAGGGAGAAAGTTGAAAGGGAAGGTCAACCCATCGATCGTTGCGGTTGCGAGACCAGCAGCGAACTCGGAGGAGACCTTCCCGTGCACAACATACCGCGGCTCGATCGTGCCGTGCGACGCAGACTGATCCGCCGCGCCAAGAAGACCAAGGACCCGCACACCGCCCTCCGCTTCCTCATGATCGCCAAGCTCGGACAAGGACTCTCTCGACAGCAGGTCGCCCGCGACCTCGCCTGCGTCCCGTCCACCGTGGTGAAGGCGGCGCAGCGGTTCGCCGACGCTGGGGAGGAGGGCCTGCTCGACCAGCGCGCCTTCAACGGCGTCCGCAAGGTGGACCTCCGGTTCAAGGAAGAGCTCGAGCGGGTTCTGCACTCGGTCCCGACCGAGTTCGGCTGGCAGCGCACGACCTGGACCCGCGAGCTGCTCGGCTGCGAGTTGGAGCGGCGCCAGCTCCCGCGAGTGGCTCCGTGCACGATGGGCCGGGCGCTCTCCGCGATCGGGGCGCGGCTCAGGATGCCGAAGCCGACGGTCGCCTGCCCCTGGGAAACAGGTCGCAGGAAGCGCGTGCTGGCGAGGTTGCGTCGCGTCGCCAAGAACGCCACGCCGGAGGAGCCGGTCTTCTACGAGGACGAGATGGACGTCCATCTCAACCCGAAGATCGGTCGCGACTGGATGCCGAGAGGGCTCCGGCGCTACGTGCTCACGCCCGGCCAGAACAGGAAGCGGTTCGTCGCCGGTGCGCTCAACGCCACGACCCGCAGGATGACCTGGGTGGAGGCGCCGACCAAGGCGAGCGAGCTCTTCCACAAGCTCGTGTGGAAGCTCCTTGGCGAGTACCGCGCCGCGCGGCGCATCCACCTCATCCTCGACAACTACATCATCCACTCGAGCAAGAAGACGAAGCGCTTCCTCGCCCAGTTCGGCGACCGCGTCGTGCTGCACTTCCTGCCCCCGTACTGCCCCGACGACAACCGCATTGAGCGCGTGTGGCTCGACCTGCACGCCAACGTGACGCGCAATCACCGCTGCAAGACGATCGAGGAACTGATGGTCCAAGTCATCGCCTTCCTGCGCGCCTACAACCAGCGGAAGAAGCTCAACCCTTCACTCAAGCTCGCGGCCGGTGTTTCCGGATCGCGATCGGTCGTTTAGGAACCGGCGTGGCTGGCGGCCGTCGCGCCGGCTCCACCTCCGGAGGTGCGGATGAAGATCGGGATCCTGGGTTCGGGCAACGTCGGGCAGGCGCTCGCGGCGGGGCTCAAGGCCGCGGGCCACGAGGTCCGCATCGGCAGCCGCGAGCCGGCGAAGCTCGCGGCGTTCGCGAAGGCGCAGGGCATCGGGCACGGCACGTTCGACGAGGTCGCGCGCTTCGCGGAGGTCGTGGTGCTCGGCGTGAAGGGCGACGCCGCCGAGCCGCTCGCGAAGGAGCTCGCGGCGGTGCTCGCGGGCAAGGTGGTCCTCGACACCACGAACCCCATCGCCGGGCCGCCGAAGGACGGCGTGCTCCCTTACTTCACCCGCGCGGACGAGTCGCTCCTCGAGCGCGTCCAGCGGGCAGCGCCGCAGGCGAGGGCCGTGAAGTGGATGAACTCGGTCGGCGCGGCGTTCATGGCGGCGCCGAAGCTCCAGGGCGGGAAGCCCTCCATGTTCATCTGCGGCGACGACGCCGCCGCGCGCGGGGTGGCGGCGCGCCTCTCCGCGGAGCTCGGCTGGAACGTCGAGGACGTGGGCCCCGCGGCCATGGGCCACGCGCTCGAGGCGCTGTGCCAGCTCTGGTGCGCGCCGGGGTTCCACCGGAACGACTGGTCTCACGCCTTCGCGGTCCTCCGGCCGTAGGCCGGCTTCAGCGCGGGTGCAGCACGGCCGCGTGGATCCGGCCTCCGACGTACGCGTGACCGGTGACGAGCACCTCACCGCGCGCGTTGATCGCGATCGCCGATTCGATCGGCCAGTCGACCGGCAGCGGGTCGACGAGGTCCTTCAGGTACTGGACCTCGCCGGCCCGGACCAGGATCGCGTCCGACCAGCTGGTGAGCAGCATCGCCTGCCCCACCGCGACGCCCGCGGGGTCGATGGCCGCGAGCGCGACCGCGAAGTGGGGCGCCGTCGGCGTCTGGTACCGCACCTCGCCCGTCCAGGAGTCGAGCACGAAGCCCTCGAGGTGCTTGTACGCACCGCGGGCGGTCCCGCAGACCATCCCCGCGTCGTTCACGCCACGCGCGTTCGCGGACGGCTCCACGGGCAGGGCCACCGGCCCCGAGACCTTCCACGAGACCGCGGTCGAGTCGCAGCCTCCCACCACGACCCCCGCCGCGTTCAGCGCGTTCGCGGCGCAGAACATGGCCCCCGGGAGCGCCGGGAGGAGCACCACCTTCCCCGCCGGGGCCGCGAACGCCGCCGCTCCCGCCGCGAGCCACGCGCGGCCGACGATGGTCCCGTCCGGCCCGATGGCGGTGGCGTAGCTGCCAAGGGTGCCGGGCGCGTCCTCGAGCACCTCGTACCGTCCCGGCGTCCAGCGGGCGACCTTGCGGAAGTCCTGCTCCGCCACGGCGACCACCCCCGCGTCGTTCACCGCGAGCGCCTGCGTCCAGCGATCGAGCGGGCCGATCAGCTCGAGCGGACCGCCACCGCGCGCGATGAACGCCCGCGCGGTGAGGCGCGGCGTCGCGTACGCGCCCACGACGTCCCCGTGGACGTTCATCGCGTAGGGGATCACGTACCCGTCGGGATCCGGCGACGGCACCTCGACGAGCGCGTAGGGCTTTCGCGGCACGAGCGCGAAGGCGGCGCCCACCGACGCGTCCGCGGTGAGCGTGAGCTCGCACGCCGCCGCCCCGGTGCAGGCGCCGGTCCAGCCGGTGAAGGTCGACCCCGCGGCCGCCGTGGGCGTGAGGCGGACCTTCGTCCCGTCGGGGAACTCCGCGCGGCATGCCGAGCCGCACGTCACGCCGGCCGGGTCGCTCGCCACCTCACCGGCGCCATCGCCGCTCAGCGCCACGGTGAGCGTACGGATCACGGGCGGCGGAGGCGCGGGCGGTGGGGCCGGCGGTGGCGTGGGCGGAGGTGGTGCAGGCGGCGGAGGAGGTGGAGGCGAGGGCGGCGGCGCGGGCCATTCGAAGTGCGCGGTGAGGGTGGCCGCGACGGTCAGCGTGAAGCTGCACGGCCCGGTGCCCGAGCAGGCGCCCGACCAGCCGGTGAAGCTCGCGCCGTCGTCCGGCCGCGCCGAGGCGGCCACGGAGGTGCCCGCGCTCAAGGACACCGTGCACGAATCCCTGGCAGGGGTTCGTCACGCCGGCGACGGTGAGGTCGGCGGTGCCGGGGCCGTCCGTGGCCACGGTGAGCGCGAGCATCGTCGGCCCGCTGCCACCGCCCCCTCCACCCCCACCGCCGCCACCCCCACCGCCTCCGCCTCCGCCACCTCCGCCGCCCCCGCAGCCCAGGGCGAGAGCGACGATGCCGACGAGGACGACGCGCCGGGAGTGCATGACAGGACCTCCTCCCGGCAATGTGCGTCGTCGCGAGCCGGCTCAGCTGACCGGGCGAGCTGGCGAGCCCCTCACGGTGTCGCCGCGGGGGCGGCGACCGCCGCCGATCGGCGCCAGACGATCCACGCGCCGATCCCGAGCACCGGGTCGATCACGAGGAACGGGCCGACGAGGTGGAGGTCCACCGCGCCCGTCGCGGCGAGCGGGCCGAGGAAGAACGGCACGAGCAAGCGGTCCACCACCGTGGCGAGGCCGAACGAGTCGGCCCGGGTGCGAGCGCCCATCACGTAGAACCAGCCGATGACCGCGAGCGAGAACCCGGCGAGCCGCACGAGGCCCGCCTCCCCGGCCTGGAACGGTGGCGCGCCGGTGAGCACCTGCGCCGCGCCCGGCCAGAAGTAGAGCTGGAGCCCGAAGGCCAGGTAGAGGAGGCCGTTCCAGCCGACGTAGCGGGAGAGCGGCGTCGAGCGCGGCGACGACCAGAGCGTCTCGAAGAACCCCATGGCGGACCTCCGGGAGGAGAGGACCGAGGGGTAACCGGCCACCGCCCGCGCGCCCGGCCCGGTGGGGGCGGCGGGGAGCGCCGTTCAGCGCGCCCCGGCGGCGTGGATGATCTGCTCGAGCGCGCCGGCGTCGACGTCGGCGAGCCGCTTCACGTAGAGGCAGCCCTTGCCGGTGGCGTGCTTTCCGAGCTTCGCGAGGAGCGCCGGCGACGCGGCGGAGAGCACGCCGTACAGCGTCAGCGCCTGCTTGCGCGGCGAGAAGCCCATCTTCATCCAGGGCGCCTCCCGGCCGCCGGCGTACCGGATCGTGATCGTGCCGTAGCCGACGATCGCCTTCCCGTACATCGCGCCCGCATCGCCGGTCGCGGCGGCCATCCACGCGTGGAGGCGCTCGCAGTCGGCGCGGGTCGCGGGGTCGAGCGACGCGAGGTACGCCGGGACCGGAGCTCCGGTCTTCGTGGTGATCGGGCCTCTCGAGGCGGGCCGCCTTGCCGCGCGCGCGGGCCTCGCCTTCGTGGCGCGCGACGCAGGCCGCCGGGCCGCCTTCTTCGAGGTCTTCTTCGGCATGAGGGTGAGCTTACCCGGGCGCCCGTCCCGAGCGCCCGGGCAGCCCTCGCGGGGCGCTACCTAATGCTGCCCCGTCGGCACGCTCGTGCCGCGGATGCCGAACGTGAAGTCCTCGCCGCTCGCGAGGTGGACCGCGACGGTCGCCTCGTGCGGGCCGAACTCGCCCAGGCCGTCGAAGCCGATCGAGAACGTCATCGCCTGCCCGGGCGCGAGCGTGGCGGCGCACACGTCGAGGAGCGCGAAGCGGGCCGTCTCGCCAGAGGCGACCTCGACGAACGGCGGACCGCGGAGGACGACGTCGTGGTCGCCCACGTTCACCACGCGGAACATGGCGAACTTCGGGCCGATGGGGTTCCCGAGGGTGCCCGCCGTCCAGTCGCCGAAATCGGTGCCGTTCGCGACGGAGGGCGGCGCGCCGCCGCCCGGGATGGCGGAGACCGAGCCGTCCTGGGCGAGACCCTGGACCTCGAGGGTCACCGGGTCCGCGGCCACCGAGGGCTCGCGGCGCGAGTCGCAACCGCCGAGGAGGAGCGTGGAGACGACGAGGGACGGGACGAACGTGCGCAAGGTGACCTCGAGGTGAGGGTGAGCCCGCTCTCACCCGCCGCCGTGTTTCGATGGGACAGGCGATCCGCACCGGAGCCCGATCGGGTCGGTGCGTTCACCCTACCGCGGGCCCTCGTGCAGCTCGACCGCGTTCCCGTCGGGATCGTCGAGCAGCACCTGCTTGCCCCCCGGCCCCGCCTCGACGTCGTTCCTGAACCGCGCGCCCGCCGCCTTCAGGTCCGCCATCGCGGCGTCCAGGCTCTCGACGTAGAGCACCACGCGGTTCCAGCCCCCGGGCCCCTGCCGACGGCCATCGAACACCGTCCGCGAGCCGGAGGCCGTGGGGCCGCTCAGCAGGAGGTGCAGGTCGCCCCGCGACACGATCCCGACCGGCCCCGCCCGCTGCGTCAGCACGAAGCCGAGGTGCCGGGTGTAGAAGGCCACCGCCCGGTCCACGTCGCCGACCTGGTAGCGGACCACCGCCGCGGTGGTGCCTGGCGTGAAGATCCCGGATTGCACGGTGAAGGGTTGCGTCATCGAAGCCTCCGATCCGGCCAACCTGGGGCCCGCGGGGGCGTCATGCATGTCCCTCTGCGGGCGTTCGAGCGACCGCCGCCTGCGCCCCCGCCCTCACCTCCCGTCGTCCTGCGAGGAACGCGTAGAGCGTCGGGAGCACGAGCAGCGTGAGGAGCGTCGAGGTCACGAGGCCCCCCATCACGACCACCGCGAGCGGCCGCTGGATGTCCGCCCCCGAGCCGGTCGCGTACAGCATGGGCAGGTGGCCGATGAAGCTCGTCAGCGCGGTCATGAGGAGCGGCCTGAAGCGGAGGTCGCAGCCCTGCTCGACCGTCTCGGCGACCGAGAGCCCGCGCTCGCGGAGCTGCCGGAAGAACGCCACCAGCACCACGCCGTTCTGGACGGCGATCCCGAGGAGCACGATGAACGCGACCGCCGCCGAGACCGAGAGCGGCATCCGGAAGAGGACCACCGCGATCACGCCGCCCACGAGCGCGAACGGCAGGTTGAGGAGCACGAGCCCCGCGTGGGCCACCGACCCCAGCGCGAGGTAGAGGAGCAGGAAGACGAGCGCGAGCGCGACCGGCACGACGATCGCGAGGCGCCGCATGGCGCGCTCCTGGTTCTCGAACTGCCCGCCGAGGCGCAGGTAGTACCCCGCGGGCAGCTCCTTCTCGATGCCCTGGATGCGCGCGCGGACGTCCTCGACGAACCCGCCGAGGTCGCGGCCGCGGACGTTCGCCTCGACCACCACCCGCCGCATCCCGTTCTCCCGGCTGACCTGGGCAGGCGCCTCGACGAGCTTCACCTTCGCGAGCTGCGCCAGCGGCACGCGGGTGCCGTCCGGGGCGGGCACGAGCAGGGCGCCGATCTGCTCGAGGTCCCGGCGGCGCTCCTCCGGGAAGCGGACCGTGATGGCGAACCGCCGCTGCCCCTCGATCAGGGTCGACGCGACGCGCCCGCCGATCGCGGTCTCGATCGTGTCGTTGACGTCGCCGACGCGGATGCCGTGGCGCGCCGCCGCCTCGCGATCGAGCTCGAGGTCGTACTGGGGCATGCCCGAGACCTGCTCCACCTTCACGTCGCCGGCGCCCGGCACGCCGCCGACCGCCGCGCCGATCCGGTCGGCGAAGCCCTTCAGCACCTCGAGGTCGGGCCCGAACACCTTCACGGCGAGATCGCTCTTCACGCCCGAGATGAGCTCGTTCACGCGGAGCGCGATGGGCTGGGAGAAGGACAGGCGCAGGCCAGGGACGTCCGAGAGCTCCGCGCGGATCGCCTCGACGAGCGCGGCCTTGTCGCGGCCGGTGCCCCAGGCGCTGCGCGGCCTCAGCATGACGAAGACGTCCGACTGCTCGGGGCCCATGGGGTCCTCGGAGATCTCGGCCCGGCCGGTCTTCGATACGACCGCCTCGACCTCCGGGAACGCCCGGAGCCGCTGCTCCATGTAGGTCGCCACGTTCACCGAGCCGGCGAGCGACGCGTTCGGCAGCCTCACGACGTTGATCGCGATCGACCCCTCGTCGAGCGGCGGCATGAACTCCGTCCCGACGAGCGGGACGAGCGCGGCGGAGAGCACGAGGAGCACGGTGCTCACGGCGAAGGTCCGCCTCGGGTGGGCGACCGCGCGGCGCAGCAGGCGGAGGTAGCCCTGGTGGATCCGCCGGACGAACCCGAACTCCTTCTCCGGGGCCTGCCGCAGCAGGGTGGCGGAGAGCACGGGGATCACGGTCAGCGCGACGCCGAGCGACACGAGCAGCGCGATGAGCAGCGTCGTCGCCAGCGGCGCGAACATCTTCCCCTCGACGCCCTGCAGCGCGTAGAGCGGCACGAGGATGACGGCGATGACGAGCACCGAGAACGCCACCGGCCGGGCCACCTCCCGGAGGGCCATCGCGACGACGTCCTCGCGGCTCCGCCCGCCATCGTCGGCGAGGTGGCGTCGCACGTTCTCGACCACGACGATCGACGCGTCCACGACCATGCCGACCGAGAACGCGAGGCCGCCGAGCGACATGAGGTTGGAGGTCAGCCCCGCCCAGCCCATCACGATGAACGAGACCAGGAACGTGAACGGGAGCGAGAACAGCACGACCATCGACGTGCGCAGCTCGGCCACGAAGAGGAACAGGATCAGGACCACGAAGATGCCACCCTCGAGCAGCGCGTCGACCACGGTCTCGATGCACGCCTCGATGAGGGAGGTCCGGTCGTAGAAGACGCTGATCCGCGCGCCGGCGGGGAGCGTGGCGCGCGCCGCGTCGATGGCGTCCTTCACGCCCGCGACGACGTCCTTCGCGTTCGCCCCCTTCAGCATGATCACCATGCCCGCCACGGCCTCGCCCTTGCCGTCCCGGGTGACGGCGCCCTGCCGGGGCTCCGCGCCGATGACGACGTCGGCGACGTCGCGGAGGTAGACGGGGGAGCCGTCGTGGGCGCCGAGCACGATGCGCTCGATGTCCGCGACGTCGCGCACGAGCCCGACGCCGCGCAGGTACGTCTGCTCCCACCCGGAGACGACGACCCCGCCGCCGGCGTTCCCGTTCGACCGCTCGATCGCCTCGGAGACGTCGCGGACGCCGAGCCGGTACTTGACCAGGCGATCCGGGTGGACGAGCACCTGGTACTGCTTCACCTCGCCGCCGAAGCTGTTCACCTCGTTGACGCCGGGGATGGGCCGCAGCTGCGGCGCCAGGATCCAGTCCTGGATCGTCCGGAGGTCCATCGCGGAGAGCCCCTCCCCCTCCAGCGTGTACTGGAAGACCTCCCCGAGCCCGGTCGAGGTCGGCCCGAGCTCCGGCTCGACCCCGGGCGGCAGCGCGTCCCGGGCCCCGGCGAGCCGCTCGAAGACGAGCTGCCGGGTCCAGTAGGTCTCCGCGCCGTCCTCGAAGACGATCACGACCTGCGACAGCTCGGCCCGGGAGAGCGAGCGCACCTGCGTGACGCGGGGAAGCCCCCGCATCGCCTGCTCGATGGGGAAGCTGACCCGCTGCTCGACGTCCACGGCGGCGAGGCCGGGCGCCTTCGTGAGGACCATGACCTGGGTGTTGGTCACGTCCGGGAAGGCGTCGATGGGGAGGCGCTGCCAGGCGAGCCAGCCCGCCACGGACAGCGCGGCGGTGACGACCAGGACCAGGGCGCGGTGCTTCAGGAGCCACTCGACGTTCGGCATCGTGCGCCCCTAGTCCGCGCAGCCCGCGCCCATCTTCGAGCGCAGCACGTCCGACTTCAGGAGGAAGGCCCCGTCGGCGGCGAGCGTCTCCGCCCCCTGCAGGCCCTCCTTCACCTCGACCCACTCGCCCCACCGCCGCCCCGGCTCGATGGGCCGCCGGATCCAGAAGTCCCCGTGGTGGTGGACGAAGACGAAGGTGCGGCCCTCGTCGGCCATGACCGCGGCGGCAGGCACGGCGAGCGCCTCCTGGGGCCCGGGCAGGAACATCCGGACGCTCGCGAACATCCCGGCGCGGAGCCTCGCGTCGGGGTTCGCCACCGAGACGCGCACCTTCACGGTCCGCGTCCGCTCGTCCATCGACGGGCCGACGAACTCCACGGTCCCCTGGAACGCGACCTCCGGGAACGCCTTCACGCCGATCTCGGCGCGCAGCCTCCCGTCGCGCTGGGCCTCGAGCACGCGGCCGAGCTGATCCTCGAGGAGGTCTGCCCACACCCACACCGACGACACGTCCCCCACCGTCACGATGCTCTCGTCCGCCTTCACGAGCTCGCCGGGGACGGCGTGCATCTCGAGCACGATGCCTCCGGCGGGCGCGCGGATCACGAGCCCGCCGCCTCCGGCACGCTGGCCCCCGGCGCCGAGCCGCGCCAGGTCCCCGTCCCCGACGCCGAGCCTGGAGAGCTTCGCCTCGGCCGCCCGCGCGCGGATCTGGGCCGCCTCGAGCTCCTGGCGCGCGGCGAGGTGCTCCTTCTCGGAGGAGATCTGCTCCTGGCGGAGGTGCTCCTGCCGCTCGGCGCTCGCGCGCGCCAGCCGGAGCGTCGCCTGGGCGGAGAGGTAGTCGCTCTCGGCCTCGCCGAGCGGGACGCTCTCGAGCTCCACGAGCGCCTGACCGCGGCGGACGTGCTCGCCGAGGGAGGCGTGGACCTTCCGGATCGTCCCCTCGATGCGAGGCGAGACGTGGGCGACCCGCCGCTCGTCGAACCGGACCTCACCGGTGAGGGTGATGGGCGCCTCGACCCGCCGCCGCGCGGCGGACGCCTTCCGGACGAGGCCCCCGTCGACGAGCTTCGCCGGCACGCGCACCACGCCGACCTCGTACCGGCACTCGTCGCACTCGAACGTCTTCTTGCCGTGCTCGCACGTGAGCGCGAGGAGCTCGTCGACCGGGCGGTCCAGGTCGGAGCGCTCCGCCTCGCCGGCGTGGTCGTGCGCGTCCTCCGGCGCGCGGGCGTGTTCGTGTACGTCCTCCGGCAGGCCAGGGGGCTGCCCGGCGGCGGGGGACGCGGCGGGGGGCTCGCCGCGACGGCACGCGCCGCCGGCGAGGACGGCCGCGAGGGCCGCGAGGGTCAGGTACGAACGGTTCATGGCAGCGCTCCGGAGGTGAGGAGGATGAGCGACCCGCAGGCGAGGTCGCGGTCGCGCGCGCTCGCGAGCGCGGCGCGCCGGGCCTCGAGCAGCACCCGCCTGGCGTCGATGACGTCGAGGATCCCGGTCTCCCCGAGCTGGAAGGTCCGCTCGAGCACCCGCGCCGACTCCTCGGCGCGCGGCAGGACGCCGGTGCGCTGGCGCTCCTCCGCGGAGCGGGCCCGGCCGCAGGACGCCTCGGCCGCCGCGAGGGCCGCCTCGAGGCCGCGCCGCTCGGCCTCCGCCCGGCTCGCCTCCGCCGCCGCGAGCGCCTCCGCGCGGCGGACCTCGCCGGTCCTCCAGTTCCAGAGCGGCAGCTCCACGGTGACGCGGCCGCCGTGGGCCTCGCGATCGAGCTCGCTCGCGGTGAAGACGGCGACCGCGAGCGCCGGGACCCGGGACCACCTCGCCGCCGAGGCCTCCGCGCCCGCGACGGCGGCCCGCGCCGCCGCGGCCCGGACCCTGGGGTGGCGCGCGGGCGCGCCGGGTGCGGCCGGCACCGGGAGCGCGGGGGCGGGCTCCACCCGGCTCACCGGCCCTCCCAGCCAGACGCCCAGCTGCGCGAGCGCGGCGTCCCGCGCCGACGCCGCCGCGTCGACCTCGGCGCGGACCCGCTCGAGCTCGAGCTCGACCCGCGGCACCTCGACCGGCCTGCCCTCCCCCGCCTCCACCCGGCGCCGGACGAGCCGGGCCAGCGCCTCGACCTGGTCCCGGGTCGCGACGAGCGCCTCCGCCTCGCGGGTCCCCGCGTCGGCCGCCACGTACAGGCCCCACAGCTCGGTCCCGACGTCGGCGCGCAGCGCCTCGGCCTCGGCGCGGAGTTCCTCGACGGTCGCCCGGGCTGCCGCCACGGCCGGGCCGCGCCGGGTGAGCCAGTCGAGCGGGAGCGTGAGGGCGAGGCCCCACTCGTCGCGGTGGGCGCCGCCCTCCCGCGCGAGTCCGCGGCCCAGCTGCGCCTCCACCTCCGGGTTCGGCGGCGTACCGGCCGCGGTGAGCGCGCCCTGCGCCCCCTCGGCCCGCGCGCGCGCCGAGGCGAGCCGCGGGTCTCGATCGATCGCGGACCACACGTCCGCCCAGCGGATCACCTTCCCGGCAGGCGCCGCGTCCGCGGCCCACGCCGGCCCTGCCGCGGCGAGCGCGAGGGCGCACGCCACCTTCCTCATGTTCGTCACGAGCGACTCCGATGCACGGATGAGCGGGACCGCGCCTGCGCGCGGTCCACCGGGGCGCGAGCCCGCGGCGGGCGCGCGGCCCGCCGGAGCTCACGGCGACCTCTTCCGGCTCAGCCGATCGGAGGGCGGAACAGCCGGGTGGGCTCGCCGCCCGACTCGAGCGTGCGGACCGCGGCGACCGGCTCCTGCGGGAGGTCCTGTCGGGTCACCCGCACGACCTCGCGGCCCGTGCCGAGCGCCTGGCTCGGGCAGCACGAGCAGTGGTGCAGGGTCGTGCCGCAGCCGTGCTCGCCCCCGCGCTCGCTGCCGCAAGGGTCCGTGGCGGTGTGCGGGGCGTGCCCCTCGGTCGCCACGTGGACCACGGCCTCCGCGACCTCGGCGAGGTCGGGGGCGAGGCCCGTGACGAGGATGAGGACGAGGAGCCAGCGCACGCGGAGGGCATCCTAATGGCTCGCGGGAAGCCGACGCAACCCGCCGCCCCGGCGCACGGCTTGCGTCAGGACTGAGCGTTCAATTGCTCCGCGAGGTAGCGGGGGGCGCCCAGCTGCTGGATGGCCGTGAGCTGCTTCTCCAGCCAGTGGGCGTGCTCCTCGGTGTCCTTCAGGATCTGCTC
Organism: Anaeromyxobacteraceae bacterium; assembly: GCA_047602405.1. Taxonomy (GTDB): domain Bacteria; phylum Myxococcota; class Myxococcia; order Myxococcales; family Anaeromyxobacteraceae; genus Anaeromyxobacter. The sequence continues at coordinate 399,065 of JASGHJ010000002.1, read as the reverse complement.
GAGGAGCTCCGCCGTGCCGTTGTCGCCGGTCCGCTGGCAGAGCGCGATGCCCTTGTTGAGCGCCCCGACCGCCCCGCTCTCGATGCCGAGGTCGGCGCGGAACTGCTCCTCGACGGACGCGCCCGCGGTGATGGGGTGCATGCGCGAGAGGTCCGGGGTGCCCTCGAGGAAGAGGATCCGCTGCACGAGGTGGTCGGCGTGCTCGGCCTCCTCGTGCCACTCTCCGTGGATCTTCTTGAACAGCGGCTCGTAGCCCCAGTTCTCGCACATGCGGGCGTGCAAGAGGTACTGGTGGACCGCCGTCAGCTCGACCGCGAGGAGCTGGTTCAAGAGGTCGATGATCCCGGGATCGCCCTTCATCCGGCCGCTCCTTCGAGGAGGTTCACCGCAGCCTGGAGTGCTAAGGCGACCCCGGCGGCCGCGCACGGCGTTCGGATCTTCGATTGCTGGCCCCGCGCCGCCGCTGGTAGTCTCCCGCGCCCTCCGAGAGGAACCTCCCGCCCGTGGACGCCATCGTCAGCTCCTTCTTCCTCGTCGCCGTCAGCGAGATGGGCGACAAGACCCAGCTCCTCGCCCTCGCGCTCGCGAGCAAGTACCGGCGGCCCTGGGTGGTCATGGGCGGCATCCTCGCGGCGACGGTGCTCAACCACGCGCTCGCCGCGGGGGTGGGCGCCTGGATCTCGGCCCACGTGCCACCCCGCGTCATGGCCGGTTTCCTCGCGGTCACCTTCATCGGGTTCGGGCTCTGGACGCTCAAGCCCGACACGCTCGACGAGGACACGAAGCCGGATCGCTTCGGCCCGTTCGTCACGACCACCGTGCTCTTCTTCCTGGCCGAGATGGCGGACAAGACCCAGCTCGCGACCGTCGCCCTCGCCGCGCGCTACCAGTCGGTGCTCCTCGTGACCACCGGCACCACCCTCGGCATGCTCGCGTCCGACGGCCTCGCCGTGTTCCTGGGCGAGAAGCTCGCAGAGAAGGTCTCCCTGAAGTGGATCCGCGTGGGCGCGGCGAGCCTCTTCTTCGTGTTCGGCGCCGCGTCGGGCTGGGCCGCGCTCCGGGAGGCCTGAGCTCAGCCGAGCGCGCGCGCCGCCGCGAGCACCTCGTCGACGACCGTCCGCACGTCCTCGTCGGTGGTCCGGTGGTTCACGAAGCAGGCGCGCAGCGCGAAGCACCCGCGGACGGTGGCGTTCGAGAGGTAGACCCGCCCGCGCCGGTTCACCGCCTCGAGGAGCGCGAGGTTCCGCGCGTCCGCGTCTGCCGCGAAGCGGTGGCGGAAGCAGACCGCGCTCAGGCCGGCCGGCGCGAGCAGCTCGAGCGACGGCTCGCGCTCGACGGCCCCGGCGAGCGCCACCGCGTGCGAGAGATCGCGCCGCACCGCGTCCCGGAAGGCGTCGAGGCCGTGGTACTGGAGCGAGGTCCAGAGCCGGAGCGCGCGGAAGCGCCGCGAGAGCTCCAGCGACTCCTCGAAGAAGGCGAACCCCTCGAGCGGATCCTCGGTGAAGGAGCGCGTGTAGTCGCCCGTGTGCGAGAACGCCCGCCGCGCGGCGGCGCGATCCCTGAAGAGCAGGCACCCGCAGTCGACCGCCTGGTACAGCCACTTGTGCGCGTCGAGCGAGAGGGAGTCGGCGCGCGCGAGCCCCTCGAAGCGCTCCGGGGCGGCCATCGCCGCGAGCGCGCCGTACGCGCCGTCGACGTGGAGCCAGAGCCCCTCCCGCGCCGCGAGGTCGGCGACGGCCGGGAGCGGGTCGATGGCGCCCGTCGCGACGGTCCCCGCCGAGGCGACCACCGCGATTGGCGTCCGGCCGGCGGCGCGATCCCGCGCGATCAGGGCCTCCAGCGCGTCGGGCCGCAGCCGGAGCGCCGGGTCGGTGGGCACGAGGCGGAGGTTCTCGCGGCCGAGCCCGAGCAGCGCGACCGCCTTCGGGATCGACATGTGGACCTGCTCGGAGGCGTACACCACGCCCTCGGCGCGGCCGCGCTCGTTGGCGGGCGCCTTCGCCTCCCGGGCCATCGCGAGCCCCATGAGGTTCGCCGAGGAGCCGCCGCCGGTGAGGCTCCCGGTGAAGCCCGCGCAGCCGATGGCCTCCGCGAGCCACCGCACGACGGTGCGCTCGAGGGTGACGCCCGCCGGCGACGAGCGCCACGCGGTGAGGTTCTGGTTGAGCACGCTCGCGAGCAGGTCGGCCGCGGCGCCCGCGGGCTCTCCGGAGCCCATCACGTAGCCGAGGAACCGGCCGTTCTGCGCGCGGGCGCCCTCGACCACGCCGCGCAGGAGCGCCACGACCTCGCTGCGCCGGCCCTGCCGCGGCGCGGGTCCGCCGAGCAGGTGCTCCAGCTGCTCGCCGGAGACCTCGGGCCGGATCGGGCGCGCGTCGAGGCGCTCCAGGTACTCCGCCGCGAGGGAGGTGAGCTGGTCCGCGAGCGCGCGGAACTCGGTCGGCGAGAGGTCGAGGGCCATGGCGGCGGCATCTTACGGCAAGGCCGGCCGCCCGGCCGGGCCCGGCCGCGGCGCTCGCTCAGGGCATCGGCGTGCGCTTCACCTTCGACTCACCGTCGACGTAGAGCCACCGCCCGTCGACCCGCCGGAACCGGGAGCGCTCGCGGAGCGCGTAGCTGAACCGGTCGTCTCGGGAGCGCGCCGTGAACTCCACCACGCCGTGGTCGTCCGCAGGACCGCCGGCCTCGGTGCGGTGGACGGTGAGGCCGAGCCAGGTCACCGCGGCGGCGGCCGCCTCGAGCGCCCGCCGCTCCTCGGCGGTCGCCGGGGCGGCGTGCGTGGCGAGGAGGTAGTCCGGGAGGCAGTGGGCGAAGGCCGAGTAGCGCGAGCGCATGAGCGCCACGGCGGTCTCGGCCGGCCGCGAGCCGTCGTGGCGCGGGCCGCAGCAGCTCGCGTAGCGCGCGCCGCCGCAGGGGCACGGTTCGTCGGAGGCAGGGGCCATGCGGACGCGAGGATAGCGCCTCCGGGCGCCCGATCGGGCCATGTGAGTGGACCTCGCTTGCCGCCGGCGCGCGGCGCGCGTATCTGGGGTCGCATCGCGCCGCGCCGCCGGCCAGGAGGAACCCCATGCCGCTCTCGCTCGAGGAGCTCGTCGCCCGCCACCCGGCCCGTGCTGCGCTCGGCGCGGCGTCCGGCCCCCTCGGGACGGTCGAGCTCCAGGACTCCGCCCGGCGGCACTGGGCGGTCGACGTGCGGCGCGACCCGCGCGGCCGCTACCTCCAGCTGCGGCCCGTCGGCGTCGACCTGGAGCGGTTCCGCGCGAGCGCCGACGGCCATCGGCGGGACGAGTGGCTCGGCATCGCGCCGCTCGAGTGGACCGCGTTCGCGCTCCTCGCCGGCGGTCCGCGCGCGCCCGAGCCCGCCGGCGACGACGCCGAGCTCGCGCAGCACGTGCGTCGGCTCCTCGACCGGATGGTGAGGGACGCGCAGCACCGCGGGCTCGTGTTCGATGAGGACGAGGAGTGAGAGCGCCGCCCTCGCGCGCTGCCTCGGAGCGTCGCGCCACTGCACCCTGAGTCCCATTCCCCGCTCTGATCCCGCTCCCCGGGCGGTGGGCCGTCACGAACAGGCCGCCCTCCCCTCCCAGATGGAAGGCAGGCACCCCGGGGGGGACGATGGGCGGCTCGGTTCACGACGACGTCGGGCAGGGACGCGTGCGCCATTCCCGGCGCGCTTCGGCTCGGCAGGAGATCCTGGAGGCGCTCGCGAGCGTCCGGACGACGGACGCGCGGTGCGTCCTCGTCCTGGCGCCGGAGCACGCCAGGCTCGTCTACGGGTACGACCCGGAGCCCGGCACGAAGTTCCTGGGGCTGCCGATGGTCGTGGATCCCATGATCGCGCCGCGGCGCTGGGAGCTCCGGCGCTGATCGGACCTACGCGGCGGCCGCGCGCAGCCGGGCGCGCGCCTCCTCCATCTGGCCGAAGATCCCCACGTCAGCACGCCGACGGCGCGGCCCGCGTCGCGGTACTCGAGGACGCCCTTCCTGAACGGCTCCTCCCAGTCCGCCACGACCTCGAGGCGCGAGTCGAGCGTGCCCACGGCCTCGTAGCCGGCGTCGAAGAGGTCCGAGTAGAAGAAGGGCAGGTGGCGGTAGGGCTCCGCCGCCCCGGCCATCGACAGCCCCGCGTGGCGGCCCATCGTGAGCGCGTTGTCCTCGTGCTCGAAGCGGACCTTCCCGCCGAGCACGGCCGACGGGAACCGCGCCACGTCGCCCGCGGCCCAGACGTCCGGGGCGGACGTCCGGAGGTGCTCGTCGACCACGATGCCGTCGTCCACCGCGAGCCCGGCCTGCTCCGCGAGGGCGGTGTTCGGCGCGAGCCCGAGCCCCGCGACCACGAGCTCCGCCGTCACCTCGCCTCCACCGAGCGTCACGACCGAGCGGTCCCCGCGCGGCGCGACGCCCAGGACCCGCTCGCGCGGGCGCACGTCGACGCCGCGCTGCCCGTAGTCCCGGGTCACGTGCGCCGAGAGGTCGCGCGGGAAGAGCCGGGCCCCGATGCCGTCCTCGGGGAAGACCAGCGTGACGCGGTACCCGGCGGTCGTGAGCGACGCGGCGAGCTCCGACCCGATGAACCCGCCGCCGACGACCACCACGCGGCTCCCCACCGGGAGCGCGCGCAGCCTGCGCTGGTCCGCGATGGTCCGGAAGTACACCACGCCGTCGCCCCACGCGGGCACGCGCCGGGGCGTCCCGCCGGTCGCCAGCAGGAGCCGCTCGTAGCCGAGCTCCTCTCCGCTCCGCAGCCGGACCCTTCGGCTGGCCGGGTCGATGGCGGCGACCGAGGCGTCCGTCCGGAGCGTGAGCCCCTCCACCGGCGGGAGCCAGAATCGTGCGCTCCTCCTGGCCCGTCCAGAGCGCCTTCGAGAGCGGCGGCCGGGCATACGGGCCCACAGGCTCGTCGCCGAGCATCGCGATCGCGGCGGACGGGTCGGCGCCCCGGATCGCGCTCGCCGCGGCGTGCGCCGTCATGCCGGCGCCCACGATGAGGTACCTGAACGTCTCCATGCACCCTTGGATGCCCGGCGGAAGGCCGGGTTACACGGCCAGGACGGGGAGCCCTCCCCGGCCGGGGCCGGCAAACCCGCCCGGCGACCGTCCTCCCGCCCGCGAGGGTCTTGCTAGTGAGTACTCACTTACTTCATACTGCCCGGCATGGACGCTCGCCCGGAGCGGGTCCCCCGCAAGCCCACCGAGGATCGGCGCCGCGAGATCGCGGACGCGGCGCTGCGGGTCATCGCCGCGCGAGGCGTGGGCGGCTTCACCGCGCTCGCGATCGCCCGGGAGCTCGGCCTCAGCGACGCGGCGCTCTTCCGGCACTTCCCGTCGAAGGAGGCGATCGTCGCCGCGGCCATCGATCGGGTCGAGGAGCTCCTCTTCGACGGCTTCCCGCCCCGGGACGCCGACCCCGTCGAGCGGCTGGGCGCGTTCTTCCAGCGCCGGGTGCTGGTCATCCGGGACAACCCGGGGATCTCGTCCCTCGTGGCCGGCGACGAGCTCGCGAAGGCGGGCTCGGCCGCCGGCGTGCGGCGGGTCGCCGGCTTCCGCCGCCGCTCCACCGGCTTCGTGCGCGAGTGCCTCTCCGAAGCGCACGGGGCCGGCCTCCTCGCGCCGGAGCTCGGCGTGGAGGAGGCCGCGGTCGTGCTCCTCGGCGCCCTGCTCGCGCTCGGGCACGGCCGCCTCGCCGACGGCGGCACGCCCGTCGCGGCGCTTGCCCCGCGCGTCTGGAGCGCGCTCGAGACCTTCCTTCGCGGGCGAAGGGCCCGCGGCGTCCGTGCCCCCCGGCGCGGACCACGTCAGCCGGGCCGCAGCCGGCCCAGAGGTGAGAAGCCATGAAGAAGTCGCTCCTGTTCGTCTCGCTCCTCCTCGCCGTCGGCCCCTCCGCCGCGCGCGCTCACTGCGACACCCTCGACGGCCCGGTGGTGGTCGCCGCGCGCGCCGCGCTCGAGTCCGGCAAGCTCGAGCCGGTGCTCGCCTGGGTCCAGCCCGCCGACGAGGCGGAGATCCGCAATGCGTTCGAGCAGGCCCGCGCCGTCCGCAAGGGTGGCAAGGAGGCCCGCGAGCTCGCCGACACCTGGTTCTTCGAGACGCTCGTCCGCGTCCACCGCGCCGGCGAGGGCGCGCCGTACACCGGCCTCAAGCCCGCCGGCGCCGTGGACCCCGGCATCGCGGCCGCCGACCGCGTGATCGCCGGCGGCAAGCCCGCCGAGCTCGAGGCGCTGCTGGTCGCGGAGGTACGCGAGGGGCTGCACCGGCACGTCGCGCGGCTCCAGGCCGAGAAGGCGCCGGGCGCAGACGTCGCGGCCGGGCGCCGCTGGGTGGCCGCGTACGTCCCCTTCATCCACTGGGCCGAGGGTGTGCTCGCCGCCGCCCGCGGGCCCGGGGGGCACGGGCACGGCGGCGCGGAGGCGGCCGCGGCGGACCACGCTGGCCACAGCGGCGCTGCGCCGGCCGCAGGCCACGGCGAGCACGCGCACTGAGAGGCCGACGTGTCCGGCACCCCGAGGCCGCCCGGCCCCGTCACCCACTACCTCGAGCAGGACCACGCGGTGCTGCACGCGCTGCTCGCGCGCTCCGTGGCCCGGCCCGGCGCCGTGGAGCCGACGGCCTTCGCCGAGTTCCGCGCCGGGATCCTCCGTCACATCGCCATCGAGGAGAAGGTCCTCTTCCCGGCGCTCCGCCGGGCCCGCGGCGGCGTGCAGCATCCGGACTGGCGGCGGCTCCGGATCGACCACGGGGCCATCGGCTCGCTGCTCGTCCCCTTCCCCACCCCGGAGCTCGTCGCCGAGCTCCGCTCGATCCTCGAGCCACACAACCTCGTCGAGGAGGGTCCCGGCGGCGTGTACGCCGACGGGGACCTCATCGCGGTCGGCGAGGCCGTGGAGCTGATCGAGAGGATGCGCGCCTACCCCGCCGTGCGCGTCGCGCCGCACCGGGACGGCCCGCACCTCGTCCGCACCGCCGCCGAGGCGCTCGCGCTCTCGGCGAAGCAGGTGGCGGTGCGGGAGGAGCCGTAGCGGCGGTCCACGCGCGCCGCATGTCCGTCCCCCTCGTACGATGCTGCCGGTGAGGTGCCCGGCAGCTGGGTGCACCTGGCGATCCCGGCAAGAAACAACCACTTCCACGGCGCCATCCAGGAATGGGCCAGGAAGAACGGCATCCAGCTCGAGACGCTCGACTTCGTTCGGGGCTCGCCCGGGCGAGCTCGGCGCACTCCGCGAGAAGCTCGCGGCGCTGCCCGACGACGGTGAGTACGGCGTCGTGTCGTTCTGCTACTGATGGAGCCCCATGCCCGAGAAGAGCCCTGACGTCATCCGCGGGCTGTACGAACTGGCCAAGGCCGGCAACTGGTCCCGGGTGCTGGCCGCGCTCGCGGGCGAGCGCGAGCTCGCGGCGAGCTGCAGCCGCTACCGGCGGGCCTCGTCCGGGTGGACGTTCCTGCACCAGGCCGCCTACTCCGGCCACGAGGACGCGGCCCGAGCGTTCATCCGCCTGGGAGCGTCCGCCACGGCGCGTGCGAAGGACGGCGAGACGCCGGAGGCGGTTGCGGAGCGGCAGGGCCATCGGGACCTCTCGCGGCTCCTGCGGAACGCAGCCCAGACAGCGGACTCATCCTGGGAGGCTCCCGCTGATCCCGCGCTCCTGCCCAGCAGCTGCGCGTGGGAAGGGAGCGCGAGGAGGACCGCGGCTCGCGAGCTGCGGGTCGCGTACGCCGGCGCCGTCATCGTCATCCCTCCCGGAGCCCGGTACCACGTGGACTCGTTCGAGCGAGTCCTCGTCGGATGGCACGGGACGTACGACCCGCCGAGCGGCATGGACGGGGAATCGATGATCTCAGCCTGATGCGAGACCGGCAGGTGGGACCGGCGCGTCGTGACCGGCGGCAGAGCCAGTCCTACGATGCCCTCCGGCTGCCGGCTTTGCTCTGCGCCTTTCCCACGGCAATCGGGGCCCCCAGCGTGAGCGGCTGATCGCCTTCCAGGCGATAGGTCAGGACATGGAGGTCGTAGTGGTCGTTCGCGACCACGAGATCCTTGCCGCTGGCGAGGACCTCGCCGACGTCATCCTCGTGCACGAACGCCCATACCTCGAACCTCGGCGCCCTGCTCCGGGCCTTGCGGAACCCGAGCGCGCGGTAGGTGACCGCGGACACGGTGAGGAGGCGCTGGATCGCGGCGGCATACGCGACCCCCTGCGCGAGGGCGTGTCGGGCGTCGCCTCCACGCCGTTTGATCTCGAAGACCTTGATCCTGTGACCTGCGTGACCGCGAGCCAGGATATCGGCGTGGCCCAACGCTGGCGCCTTTGCGACCATCGGGGTCGCTCCGCTCGCCGCGATGGGCAGGGGAAACTGGAAGGGCTGCCGGGCCATCTGGACCGGCTGGTTGTGGCGCAGCTCCTCCAGCTTCTTCGGCCCTCTCTTCTGCCGCATCGCGTGAAAGAGTGCACTCTGAACCTTGGCCTCGAGGTCCTTCCTGGGAAGGTCCCGCTCCCGCGCCCTCAAGAACCCCAGCACTCGAGGATCCGCCCAGTCGATTCTCTCGCCTCTGGGCCAATCTCCCCTCCACTCCTTCGCCGGCCGGAACGTCCTCGCTCCGTCATCGCTGAGCGCGACGTCGCCGACGAACCGTCCGTTGATCCGAACGTCGAGCGTGGCCTTGGGCCTGAGCAGCTTCCCGGTGGTGGAGAAGAAGAGCATCCCCTTCCTGCGTCGGATCCCTGGCAACTGCTCGAGCCTGTCGTCCTCGAGCGCGATGAGCCGCTCGAGGTACTCGACCACGGCGGCGACCTGCTTCGCCCCTGACGGATCATCGAGCAAGGTCTCCACGTCGCGCACGATGTCATTGACGGACTTCATGAAAACCCCCTGCCGACGGTCCACCAGGCGCCGTCCAGTTGCGCGCTGGTACCAGGAATCGTCCGAGCGTACCGGCTAGGCTCGGCCGTGTGGATCGGGATCACGCGATCCGGCCGTACCGCGTTCACCAGACGTCGCAGATCCCTAACGTACGCGTGCCCCGAGACGTGGTGGACCTCGAGCGGCACGCTGCATTGCGCGAGACAGTCCACCATCCGCCGCTCCGTCGGCTGCGACAGGTAGCCGCGCCACATCGACCAGATCGCGAGCGCGCCCTCGAGGGCGCCGGCGCGATCGAGCTCGCGGATCATCGACGGTCGCAGCATCAAGACCAGCTCTCCCGCGCGCCGGGAGAGCTCCTCGGGGAACACCCTCGCGCCCCGCACCCCGCTGGTCCGCTCGAACGCCCTCGCAGCTTTGACCTGAATCCGCTCGCGGAGCCGGCAGTACACCTGGAGCCCTACGTCGCCCGGCACCGGCACGCCTGGAGCCTTCGCGGCAGCGGCCAGTGTCGCCGTGTACAGGTCCACCACCAGCGTCCTTCCAGCGTCGCGCGCCGCCTCGTGGAAGGTGCGCGTGCGATCCAGGTTCTGCGAGGACCACGCCGCGAGGACGAGACCTGGCCATTCCTGGAACCGGCGCGTCAGGGTGGCCCTCAAGGCGTCTTCACCTGGACCCTCCCCTTCCCTGCCTTCGCCGATCTGCGTCCCCTCCATCAGCATCGCGTGGACATCGCGCGGAGGGTCCCGGACGAGCCGCTCGAACGGAGACCGGTCGTTCCCGTGCGCGCGGAAGTCGCCGGTGTAGAAGAGTCGGCGCCCGCCCACCTCCACGAGGAGGGCGAAAGCGTCGATGGCGCTGTGTTCGACCGCGTACGGCGTGATGCGAAACGGGCCGATCTCGAACGGCTCGCGGTCGCGCAGCGGCCAGCGCGGCTCGGGCAGCGGCTCCCGTCCGGTGAAGAACTCCGCCTCGCGCAGGATGCGGGCCGCCACGGGCCCCATCGCGAGCGGGATGTCCGGGCGGACGTGAGGCACGAGCCCGCAGTGATCACCGTGCAGGTGCGAGATCACGATCCCGAGCAAAGAGGGGTCCGGGGACGTCAGGCCCGCCACGTCCGGCAGCGGGACCTCGCCGTCCTGCGCGTCGAGGGGCATCCCCAGGTCCAGCAAGATTCGCTGGCCTGCCGCTTCGAGCTCGACACAGTTGCCGCCGACCTGGGCGGCGCCCCGGTGAATCCGGGCACGGAGGGTCATGGTCACTGCCCGGACTCTAGAGACGGGGCGGACCTCGATGCGGCCTGGGGCGAGGCTCGGGGCTTCGCCTCGCAGAACTTCCCTCCGGATTCCAGCCCCTTGGTCCGGTCCTGGCTACGGGCTGCTCGCCGCCACCGGCGGCCGCGCACCCCACGCCTCGAGCCACTGCTCCGCCTCGAACAGCGGCACCTGGGACTCGAGGTCCTCGTCCGTCTCCGCCACCGACCAGCCCGACTTCGCGAGGCCGGCGTGGCCCACCGCACCGAGCTCGCGGTCGGGGACGAGCGTGATCCTTCCCTCCCGGACCACGGCGGAGATGCGGAGCTCGGCGATGGGCAGGCGCGGGCGAACGTTCGCGAACTTCGCGCTCGAGGACGCGTTGATCCGCCGGGAGACGGCGTCGACGACCCCGGGCGTCCCCGTCAGGCACAGCGCGACCGGCTCCGACGGCAGGAACGGGATGGCCTCGACGAGCGCGCTGCTCCCGCCCACGAGCTCGTCGAGCTGCATGACGAGCCGGCCCTCCTGCGGCCCGAGCTTCGTGAGCGCCCCGAGGAACGCGCGTGCGAGCTGCAGGGCTCCCCGGCGCTTGTCGGGCTGGAAGGAGACGAACAGCCGGCGGTCGTGATCCAGGACGGGGTCGGCCATGGCGCGCCTCCGCGGGCAGGACTCGCCCTCCCTTTCCCGACCAGTCTAGGCGCCCCACGGACATGCGCGGCCCGGCCCCCTCACGCTCTCCCCCGGACGCCGCGCGTCGGGGGGAGAGGGGATGATGCGTGCGACACGTGTTGACACGTGAAGCGCCTCCTGTCACAACGTCTCCATGCCGGTCGCCCTCACCGAACAGGACACCGCCGAGCGCCGGGAGAAGGTGCTCGAGGCCGCGCGCTGGTGCTTCCTCAACTTCGGCTTCGCGAAGACCTCGCTCGAGGACATCGCGAAGCGCGCCGGCATCTCGCGCACGCTCCTCTACCGGACCTTCAAGGACAAGGAGGACATCTTCACCTCCGTGTTCGCGCACTGGCTCGTGGCGCGGCATCCGGAGGCGCGGAAGGCCGCGCGCGCCAAGGGCGACCCGCGCGAGCGCCTGATGACGATCTGCAAGGTGATGGTGCTCGAGCCCTGGGCCGACATGGCGAGGGCGCCCATGGGCTCCGAGTTCTTCGACGTCTGCGCGCGGATCGACCCCGAGATCGACGCCCTCCACCGCAAGGTGGCGCTCGAGTGCATGGCGGCGGTGCTCGGGCGCGCGGCGGACGCGGAGGTGTTCCTCCTCGCCCTGGACGGCCTCCTCTCCGACGAGCCGGAGGTGGAGGTGCTCGACGGCCGCCTCGGGATCCTCGTGGACCGGTTCGTGTCGTCGAAGGGAGGCCGTCGATGAAGCTCGTCATCTTCGGTGCGTCCGGCATGGTCGGCGCAGGGACCCTGCGCGAGGCGCTCGCGGCCCCGGAGGTGGAGACCGTGCTCAGCGTCGGGCGGCGGCCGTGCGGCGTCTCGCACCCGAAGCTCCGCGAGCTCCTCCTCGCGGACCTGTTCGACTTCGCGGCCGTCGAGGATCAGCTCACCGGCTACGACGCCTGCATCTGGGCGGTGGGGACGAGCTCGGTGGGGCTCGACGAGGCGGCCTATGCCAAGGTGACGGAGGAGCTCACGCTCACGTGGGCGCGCGCGCTCCTGCGCCTCAACCCGGGGCTCTCGTTCTGCTACTGCTCCGCGGGCGGCGCGGGCGGCCGCTCGATGTGGGCCCGCGTCCGGCAGCGGGTCGAGGGCGCGCTCCGTGCCATGCCGTTCCGGCACGCCGCCGCCGTCCGGCCGGGCTTCATCCGGCCCGGGCGGGGCATCCGGAGCCGCACCCGTGGCTACCAGGCCGGGATCGTCCTCCTGAGCCCGCTGTTCGCCTTCATCCCCCTGCTCGTGCGCTTCATGCCGTTCCTCTTCACCACCTCCGAGATCCTCGGGCGCGCGATGCTCAGGTCCGTCCAGGGCCGCGCCGACCGCTTCATCCTGGAGTCCGCCGACATCAACCGCGTCGGGGCGTGACCGTGACGCCGCGCGCGCTCACGTGCGCCCGCGCCGGGGCGGTGGCGGTGGTGCTCGCCCTGCTCGCAGCGGCCTGGCGCCTCGGGCTCTACGACCAGCTCGCGGCGCCGAAGGCCTTCGCGCACGGCCTCGTCGCGATGGGCGGGTGGGGATACCTCGCGTTCGTCCTCGCCTACACGGTCCTCCAGCCCTTCGGCGTCCCGGGCACCGTCTTCGTCGTCGCCGCGCCGCTGATCTGGCCCTGGCAGACCGCGTTCGCGCTCTCGATGGCGGGGACGATGAGCGCGAGCGTCGTCGGCTTCTCGTTCGCGCGCTTCGTCGCGAGGGACTGGGTGTCGGCGCGTATCCCGGCGCGGTTGCGCCGCCACGACGAGGCGCTCGAGGCGCACGCGTTCGAGACGGTGGTCCTCCTGCGCCTCATCTTCTGGATGCCGCAGGCGCTGCACTTCTTCTTCGGCGTCTCGAGGGTGGGGTTCTGGACGCACGTCTGGGGCTCGCTCCTCGGCTACGTGCCGCCGCTCTCGCTCGTGAGCTACCTCGGCGGCGAGCTGTTCGACGAGGCGGGTCGGCTGCAGCCACGCGCCTGGCCGATCATGGGCGCGCTCATCGCCCTCTCGCTGGTCGTCGCTGCCCTCGCCCGTGCGCGGGCGCGACGGCGGTCACCCCACCGGATCGGAGCGTCCCCCATGGAGCAGGATCTCGCAGGCAAGGTGTTCCTCGTCACCGGCGCGACCGACGGCATCGGCAAGGCCGCCGCGACGAACTTCGCGAGGCGCGGCGCGGCCGTGACCCTCGTCGGGCGCAACCGGGAGAAGTCCGAGCAGGTGCTCGCCGAGCTCCGGGCCGCGAGCGGGAACGAGCACCTGGAGCTCCTCCTCTGCGACCTCTCCCGCATGGCCGACGTGAAGCGCGCGGCGGACACGTTCAAGGCCCGGCACGACCGCCTCGACGTCCTCGTGAACAACGCCGGCGCGACCTTCAAGGCACCGGTGTTGGGGCCGGAGGGCGTCGAGCTCACCTTCGCGCTCAACCACCTCGCCTACTTCCAGCTCACGACCTCCCTCCTCGACCTCCTCGAGAAGACGCCGGGCGCCCGCGTCGTCTCCACCTCGAGCGCCATGCAGGCCCGTGGCAGGCTCGATCTCGCGACGACGCCGACGTCGCTCGAGGGCTCGGGCCCGGGCGCGTACGCGACCTCCAAGCTCGCGAACGTCCTCTTCACGAAGGAGCTCCAGCGGCGGCTCGCGGGGACCACGGCGACCGCGAACTGCTTCGAGCCCGGCATGGTCGCCACCCGCTTCGGCGGCTTCGGCTCCGATCAGGGCCTCCTCCTGAACCTCGTCTACACGCTCGCGAGGCCCTTCGCGGTCACGCCGGAGCAGGGCGCGGACTCGCTCATCTGGCTCGCGACCGCACCGGAGGCAGCGGCGCTGAAGGGCGAGTACGTCTCGAAGCGGCGGCCTGCGACGCCGCAGAAGCAGGCGCTGGATGCGAAGCTCGCGGCGGACCTGTGGAGCCTGAGCGAGAAGCTCTGCGCGGCGGCGGTGGCGCGGGCGGCCTGAGGGCCTCCGCTCGGCTCTGCGACGCGCACCACCACCGGCGAGTGATTCGCTGCGACGCCGCCAAGCTCCGTGCGAGGCCGGGCGCGTCCAGCCACGCTCTTCGCCTGCTCACGCGCGGCTCGCCCTACCTGGCCGCTCCGAGCTCGAGCGCGCGCTGCTGGTGGTACTTCGCCGCCCAGTCGGCGTCGGCCGCGAGCTTCTCCGCGTCCTTCACGATGGCCATGCAGTGCTTCTCCATCTTCTCGGCCCAGCGGTTCTTCGTGCCGCTCTTCGTGTCCGGGTGGCTGCGCCTGTACTCGGCCGCCATCTGCTTGTGCAACGCGGCCTCCTTGCGCCATTCCGCCGCCTTCTGCTCGTACTCCTTCGCCATGGCGGCGTGGTCGGCCGCGGTGGTGGGGAGCTTCGCGGCGGCCGCCGCCTCGCTCGCGGCGGGCGCCTGGGCCGAGGCGACGAAGGGGAGCGAGAGCACGGCGGCGAGGAGGAGCGTCTTCGAGGTCATGGTGTTCTCCTGTCTGGAGTCCAGTGCCCGGAAAGCCGGGCCCGGAGGTCACGCCACCTCCCCGATGCTCGGGGCGTGCCAGCGCTCACGCGCCCGGGCAGGCGTGCGGTCCCCAGTGGGAGCGCGGAGTTGTCGTGGTCGGCCCACAGGCGCAGCCGACCCACGGATGCAGCACGGCTCGCAGGCGTGACCGGGTCCGTTACAGGGTCACCGGCGAGGACACGGTCCGGCCGCGGAACCACCTCGAGTCCGTCGTGAAGGACCCGCTTCACGCACCCGCCGCGATCGCGTCCGAGAGCCGGGGGAACCTGGGCTCGAAGCCGAGCTCCTCGCGGATGCGGCGGCCGTCGAGGAGCGCGTCGAAGGCGCGCGCGCGCACGGCGTCCGAGCCGTCCGGCGGCGGTGCTCCGGCCGCCGCGAAGACGGTGGCGAGCTCGGGCGACTCGTCGTCGACCACGTTGCAGATGCGGTGCGCGGGCGAGGGGGCGTCCAGCACGCGGGCGACGGCCTGCGCGACGTCGGCGTGGTGGGCGATCGACATGCGCTGGGCGGGCGGGAAGCCGCGCATCATCGGGATCGCCTCCGCGATGTGCGGATCGCCGTCGCCGTACACGAACGGAAGCCGGAGCACGCGCACGTCGAGCCCCTCGAGCCCGAGGAGGAAGCGCTCCGCGGCCAGCTTGCTCTCGGGGTAGGCCACGGTCGGCGCGCAGGGATCGTCCTCGCGCGCCAGGCGCCCGCCGTTCGAGCCGTAGACGAGGCCGGTGCTCGTGAAGATGAAGCGGTTCACGGAGGCGGCGCGAGCGGCGCCCGCGAGGTGCCGGGTGCCCAGGTCGTTGACGGCGTGGGCCTGCTCGGGAGTCGCCCCCCTGAAGAACGCGGCGCAGTGGACCACGGCATCCACGCCGCGCACCGCCGCCAGGAGCGAGTCCTCGTCGAGGAGGTCTCCTGCGGTGAGCTCGACGCGATCCATCCGCAGGGCCGAGGCGCGCGCCGGATCGCGGACGAGGGCGCGGACCTGATCGCCGCGCCCGGCGAGTCGCTTCGTGAGTCGGCTTCCGATCTTCCCGGTCGCTCCGGTGACGAGGATCTTCATGCGGCCGAGGGTAGTCACCGGCCGTCCACGCAGCTTGGAGGAAACGGACAGCCCCCGGCGGCCGTTGCGGGGCCGTGACCCGCCCTTTACGATCCTCGCGTGCAGGCCCCCGCCGTCCTCCATGCTCCCATCGCGCAGGGCGCGACCGCCGTGGCGGCGCTGCTCGTGAACGCGTGCGACGAGGACGGGCCGGGCATCTCGATCCCGCGTCCGGAGGTCCAGATCGTCGCCCGGTTCGGGCCGTCGGCGCGGGGCGGCCTCGACGTGCACGCCATGGGCGTACGACGGACGGTGCACCGGAAGCTCCTCCGCGGCGGGCACCGCGCCGTGACGGCGCGGCTCCAGCTCGGCGCATCGGAGGCGGTGCTCGGCGTGCGCGCCTCCGCCCTCGGCGGGCGCATCGTCGCGCTCGAAGAGCTCTGGGGCTCCGCGGCGACGCGCCGCCTCCTCGATCGCCTCGCCGCCGCGCGCGACGCGAGCGACGCGGCCGCGGCACTCGAAGGCGCCATCAACGAACGGCTCGGGGCCGCCGACGGACTCCGCGCCGCCGCGCGGCTCGCCGTCAGCGCCGCGGAGCGCCTCCCGCGTGCCACGGTGCACGCGGTCGCCGCCGATCTCGGCGTGAGCGAGCGACACCTCCGTCGCGTCTTCCGCGAGACCGTGGGCGTCGGCCCGAAGACGTTCGCCCGGCTCATCCGGTTCCATCGCGCGCTCGGCGCCGCGCGCGCGGGGCGGCGGGAGGGCTGGGCGGGCATCGCCGCCGCGGCCGGCTACTACGACCAGGCGCACCTCATCGCCGAGTTCCGCGCGATCGCCGGCGTGACGCCGCAGGCGCTCCTCGGTGAGCTCCGCGCGGCCCCGATGCTGGGGTGACGCCTCGGAGGTGCGCCGTGCAGGAAGGTCGCGGAGAGCGGCTCGGTGCCAGCCGGGGGCTCAAAAGACAAAGCCCCCGAAACCGGTCAGGTTTCGAGGGCTTCTGAGTCGGGGAGACAGGATTTGAACCTGCGACCCCTTGGTCCCGAAGGCCCTGATCCGTTCGCGGACGAGGTGGCAGCGAGTCGCGCGCGCCCGGATTCCATGGACAAATCGGAAGACGCATCCGCGTCGCCACCCTCCCGAGCCCCACCGAACGGACCGATTCGCACCGAATCTTGGGCGCCCGTTGGGCGGGCCGACCTGATGCTCGGAGTCGATCGGCTGCTCACGGTCAGGGAGGTCGCGGCGCGCCTGAACGTCTGCCGCGCCACGGTCTACTCCATGGTCGAGCGCGGCGAGCTCCCTCATGTCCGAGTCGGCAACGCTGTGCGCTTCGACCCGATGAGCTTGGCCAGAGCGTTGGAGGCGCATCGCCGGGTGTAGGGCACCCATGGCGACACGTCGAATTCCGCGCCACGGGCTCATAGCCACACTCCTCCAAGGAGTCGGAGCCTCTCGTTCAGGAAGTCATCCTCCTCAAGCGGCTCTCGCACGGCTGGGGCGCCGAACCTGGTCCAGTCGATGGCTGCGCCAAGCTCGTCGATCACCTGCGTCGCGAACACCAGCACCCGCTCGAGGCACACGCCAGGATCGACGTTGATCGCCCACACGGGGTCGTTGGGACCCGATGAGAACGTGGCCGTCACGAATCCATCGCCGTGCTCGAGGTTGAGCGGCGCACTGCGCCGTTCAAACTCGATGCCCCACCAGGCAAGAGGCACTTCGGGCCAAGCTTGGAGCTCTTGTTCGAGGGGCGGGACTCGAATCGGTGGGACTCGGACGTAGGTGCGTCTCCGGTCATTGCTAACCACGGGATCTAGCGTGGGTCCATGCACAGTGTTGCGGAGCTCACCAAGCAACGACAGGAGGCGCTGGGTGCTCGTACGGTCCGCAACCGCAGCCACTCCTGTGGTCCGCGGGTCTTCGCGAAGCCGTCTCCTCCATTTCTTGCCTCGCCAGGAATCAGTTCGGCTCTTCTCGATGCCGTAGGCCATCGAACACAGCATGGCGAGGCTATCCAGTGCGCCCGAGAGCGATACGAGGGCATACTCGAATCGGGCGAGGATTCTGGTAGGGCGAGTCGGAAGCGAGCGTTCCCCTGCGCTGCACCTGTAGTTCATCCCGTGCACGCAGAGCCCGAGTCAGCTGCGATTCAATCGACTTAGCTACAGAGGCTCGAGCCTCAAACTCCCTGCTGAAATGGTCCTCTTGCGTTCGAGGAATCGCAGCCGACAACCAGAAGCGACTTGAAGGCACCAGCGTCGAAACAAGTGCCCTGTAGAAGTCCTCGGCGGACCTCCAGTCAACAAGGCCAGGGACCCTCGGGCGTCGGCTGTACTCGCCACGCGAGCGAAGGAAGAGTCCGGCCAGTGCGACCGCCTCCTCGGGGTTCACGATGTTGGGACGTCCCAAGAGGAGCAACCTGAGATCGCGGGCCAGTAGCGACCGACTACCGGTCACCAACGCATCGACCCCGTCTCTTGCGGCAAGGGCGCCCAGATGACTCTCTTGAAGTCGACGCTCGTCTATGTGCCCGTCAGCCCGTCGCGCCGCATCGCGGTGCCGTTCGGTTTCCGAAAGAGTGACGATCGATACTTCGTCACTGGCTCGCGCGGTAAGGACAGCGCCGTCATACCCGTTGCCTCCACCGTGCCTGAATTCGACTCGGCGTGCGTCCGACGATCGGGTTCCAAGGAGCTCTAGGTCGGGGTGTTTGGCCAGTTCCTCCAGCACTCGAGCCACAGGTCCATCGGGGATTGAATCCCAGTCGACAAGGAGACGCAGGGACCGCTCTTTCACTACGCGGTCAAATGCGCTGGCGAGCCCCTGGCGCCGCGCGTCCGGCCGTCGCACCTCGGGGATCACGAGAGCAGTCTACCTGCCAGCGCGGACACGTCCACCCGTTCCTCCTCAGCCTCTCCTAAGTCGCCTGAATCGCGTTTCGCATTGCCATGACCTGCTCATCCTGGGCGCCGAGTGCCTTCAACCACCACCAACTCCTCCAACGTAGGCCGCAGCCCATCGTGGAGTCGGTCAAGGTCACCTCTGCGTATGAGGGCATACTTGTGGTGAGCGCCGAGGTCCCCGAGGAGCTTGACCTTCTCCAGCGATTTGCGTGCCACAGGCGACAGGCTCAGGTCTTGCCCCGCCGTGAGGCGCCCGATAATGCGGCCCAGCGGAAGCAGCCGTTCTCCGTCAGTGTCGAGGATCGCATCCGCGATCCCGTTTCGCCTGTACGCCTCGACCAAGAGGAGTTCAACAACACGACGCAGAAGCGCCGCGCAGCCGTTGTAGCACTCGTTCGAGAAGCACCGATTCGCCTCGTCGAGGACGCTGCGGATCACCCCCATGCTCTTCGGTATGACCTCCAAGGGTAGGTACGGAGCTGCCTCGACCACCCGATTCCTCTTCGTGCTCGATCTCGCTGCAGCAAACTGGAGGGAGCCGCTGGTCTCCTCTGGGTCTCGTAGCTCGACCTCTCGCGCCTCAGCCAAGGGCTCCTGATCGAGGACCCTCTCGATGAAGGTCACCGAGTCGACCAACCATCGGCGCGTCTTGCCCATCCCGGCGGCCGGAGGTGACAGTCCGGACCAGACGTGGACCTCCGACGAGAGGATTCCAAGCGCCCTTGCCGTCGCATGCTCCTTGACGAAGAGACCCGATTCGCGAGCCAGAGCATCGATCTCCGAGGCTGCCCACGTCTTCGAGGGATCCGCGCGGTACGCGTTCTTCAGCGACGGCAGCAACGCATTGAACGTCCGGATAACTCCCCGCGCGGCGTCTGAGTCCGCTCCGTACAAGCCGTCCAGGGTAAGGCGGTACTCCCCGTCGTCTCTCGCGAGGAACTTTGACTGCTCAAGCTCGTCGATCGCACCGCGGTCCTTCTCATTCTCGATGCGGAACTCCTGCACCGGCGGGCGTCGGTCGCCAAGCGTGCCCTCCAGCACGGCCCGAAGGAGATTCCTGTGAGTCTCCGAGAGCTTCATCGGCTTCCCACCTCGCTGCCCCTAGAGCCGCGGATCGACTGGCTCGCTCTCCAGCGCGAGGACGCCGAAGACGCACTCGTGGACCCGCCGCAGCGGCTCCCTGCGCACGAACCGCTCCAGGGCCTCCATGCCCAGCGCGAATTCCCGGATCGCCAGCGACCGCTTGTTGGACAGGCCGCGGGACCGCAGGCGCTCGAGGTGCTCGGGGAGCGTGTATTCGGGGCCGTAGATGATCCGCAGGTACTCCGGGCCCCGGCACTTCACCGCTGGCTGGATGAGCCCCCGGCGGCCTCGGAACGTGAACTCATGCGGCTTCACCACCATGCCCTCGCCGCCGCGCCCGGTGAGCTCCGCCCACCAACGGATTGCGTCCTCGCGAGAGTTTGGGTCGGACAGGTCGACCACGCGGTACGGCGTCGCCACGAGCAGCGCCGGGTCGGCCCTGCAGACCTTCGCCAGCGTCTCCATGTGCCAGACGTGGTCGCGGTCGACGTGCACCTTCCCCTCGGTCGCGAGCAGGTGGAACGGCGCCAGGCGGAGATCGTCCACCGACTTCACCGGCCAGCAGTAGTGCCGGTACGCCGCCGCGAAGCGGTCGGTCAGGTCGAGACGTGTCCGCGCCAGGGTCAGGAGACCCGCCACCTCTGCCCCGCGCGACGAGGCGGCCTCGAGCGCCGCGATGGTCGGGGGCAGCCCGGAACGTGCGGCGGCCCCCACCGAGGCGTACTGGTCCCGGAGGAGTTCCTGCGCCTTGAGCGACCACGGCATCAACTCGCAGTCGAGGCAGGCCCAATCGGTGGACATCTCCTCCCAGAAGCCGGAGGCATCGAGCGCCGCTCGCACTCGATCCAGGAATGCGGCCTCCAGCGCGCGGTCGTTGAAGAACCGCCGGCCAGTGCGCGTGTAGCAGACCCCGACCTCGCCGGAGTCGATGCCGAAGCGGGCCTCCGCCACCGCCGCGTCCCTGCAGACGACCAGGACCGCGCGCGAGCCCATGTGCTTTTCCTCGCAGACGGCGCGGGCCACCCCCTCCTTCGCGAAGTAGTCGAGCGCCTCGCGCGGATGCTCCAGCAGCCCGGCTTCCTTCGTGGTCTCGGACGGCGACATCGTCGGTGGCAGGTAGATGAGCCAGCGTGGGTCAGTGGCGAACCGGCTCATCGCCTCGAGGGCGGCGGCCGAGTTCTCCTCTCGGATGGTTACGTTGTGGAAGAGGCGCGTCGAGATCACACGCTTGCCCGAGACATCCGCCAGGTCCAGCTGGGTGTCGTTGGCGTGCTGCGCCGAGAGCGTGGCCACGCCCGCCCGGGCCAGCGGCTTGGCTGGCTCGAAGTACATCCGCGCTGCGGGGACCTCCACCAACTCGCGCTCCGGCCAGCGGAGCGCGGTCAGCTTCCCGCCGAAGACGCAGCCCGTATCCACGCAGATGGTATTGTTCAACCACTCGGCCTCGGGCACGGGCGTGTGGCCGTACACCACGCTCGACTTGCCGCGGTACTCCGAGGCCCAGTCGTACCGAACCGGGAGGCCGTACTCGTCTGTCTCCCCGGTGGTCTCGCCGTACAGGGCGAACTCCCGGACCTTGCCGGACCCGCGGCCCTGCATCGATTCCTTCATGCCCGCGTGCGCCACCACGAGCCGACCGCCGTCGAGGACGAGGTGCGAGACGAGATCGTCGATGAAGGCGGCAACCTCACGCTTGAACTCCGCGGGCTCCGGCTCGAGCTGCGCAACCGTCTCGGCGAGACCGTGGGTGAGCTTCACGTCTTTCCCGCGCAGCTTCCGCAGGAGCTTGATGTCGTGGTTGCCGGGCACGGCCAGGCCCGCCCCAGCGGCGACCGTGTTCATGGCGAGTCGCAGGACTCCTGCGACGTTCGGTCCCCGGTCGACGAGGTCGCCGAGGAACACCACCTTGCGGCTCTCCGGGTGGCGTGCGACCAGGCCACCGACGGCGCTCTCCGAAGGGGCAGTCTGATACCCGAGCTTCGCCAGCAGCATCTGGAGCTCGTCGAGGCACCCATGGACGTCGCCTATGATGTCGAAGGGGCCCCTCTCGCCCTTGAGGTCGCACCAGAGCGGCTGGCGCTCGATGACGACGCCATCGATCTCCTCGGGACCGTGGAGGACGTGAACGTGCCTGAAGCCCTCGCGCTCCAGGCCGCGGAGGCTCCGTCGAAGGGACTGGGCTTGCTGGCGGACGACGTGGCTGCCGAAGTTCCGGTCTGGCCTGGTGCGGTTGCGGTCCTGACAGACCTTCTCTGGCACGTCGAGCGCGATGGCCACCGGCAGGCAGTGAAACTCCCGGGCGAGGGCGACCAGGGGCTTGCGCGCCTCCTGCTGCACGTTGGTGGCGTCGATGACGGTGAGGCGGCCTGCGGCGAGTCGCTTCGTCGCGATGAAGCGCAGCACCTCGAAGGCGTCCTTGGTCGCCTCCATGGAGTTCTCGTCGTCCGAAACCAGCCCCCGACAGCGGTCCGAGGAGAGGATCTCCGTCTCCTTGAAGTGCTTGCGCGCGAAGGAGGACTTCCCGGCGCCGGAGGGGCCGATGAGGACGACGAGCGACAGCTCAGGGATGGTGATGGTCATCGCGTGAACACCGCCATCTGGGTCGGCGCACCGACCTCCTCGTCGACGGGCCCGAGCGGCTCGAACCTCACGGCGTAGCCAAAGCGCGCGGCCAGGCCAGTGGCCCACCCCTCGAACTCGGCCCGGGTCCACTCGAAGCGGTGGTCCTTGTGCCGCAGCCGCCCCGCCGGAAGATTCTCGAAGCGCACGTTGTACTCGACGTTGGGCGTGGTCAGGACCACGGTCCCCGGCCGCGCCGACTCGAAGACCACTCGCTCGAACGCAGCCAGCCTGGGCGGATCCAGGTGCTCGACCACCTCGACGACCGCCGCGGCGTCGTACCCAGCGAGCCGAGCGTCCCTGTACGTGAGCGAACCGTGCAGCAGCTTGAGCCGCTTCTGCTGCGCCTCGGACATGCGCTCCAGCCGCAAGCGCTCCGCCGCGGTCTCCAGGGCGCGGTGGGACACGTCGAGCCCGACGATCTCCTCGAAGGCCTTGTGCTTGAGGAGCTGGCGCAGCAGCTTCCCCTCTCCGCAGCCGAGATCGAGGACCCGCTTGGCGCCTGAAGCAGCCAGCACCTCGGCCACCCGGTCCAGACGCACGTCGTTGAGGCTCAGCTTCTTCTCGAGCGCCGCCTCCTCGGCGCCATGGCTGATGGCCTCCTCTTCGGCGTGGGGGGCCTCCTCGGCCACCAGCTGCTCGAGCGCGCTGCACGCGAGCTTCTTCTGGTGGGCCAGGTAGCGGTGGGCGATGTGCTCCTTCTCCGGGTGGGTCGCCAGCCAGCCCTCCCCGTGGCGAACCAGCTTCTCGACCTCCTCGTCGCCCACCCAGTAGTGCTTGTCGTCGTCCAGCACGGGCACCAGGACGTAGACGTGCGACAGCAGGTCGGCCAGCCTGTGCTCGCCACGCAGTGTGACCGAGAGGTAGCGGCTGGTCCCCCAGGCGGGCACGGCAGGGTCGAGCTCGATGGTCGTTGCCTCGACCTGGTAGCCGAGCGGCTCGAACAGCTTGCGGAGAAACGGCTCGCCGCCACGGCACGGAACCACCGGGAGCCGCACCTCGAACGGGAGGGCACGATCGACGAGCTCCGGCCGCTCCTTGCTGCGCCCGGACAGCGCCGTCCCGAAGAGCCGGGAAATGGCCACCGTCAGGAACGACGACGCCACGTAGGGTCGGTCGTTGACGTATTGCTCGAGGGCGCCTTCGCCAGAGGGGCCGGACCGACCGCGGACCAGGCCCACCGGGTCGACGTCCAGCAGGAGCGCCATGGTGCAGCGGTCCTCCGACGCCTCCGGGTAGAAGACGTGGGCCTTCCCGAAGCTGAGCTCGAATGACTGCACCCGTGCCGGGTTCTTGTGAAGCAAGTGGCCGAGGTCGGTCGCCGGCCGGGCGGTCGTGGTCAAGGTCAAGAGCATGCGCGTTGGTCCGGGGCCACTCTAGCTCGCGAAAACCGTACTGGGTGAACCATCGCCTCAGCCCGCCCGTCACTCCGCCCTTCCCCGGCTCTCTCTCGGCCAACTTGCCTCGTCTCCGCTTCCCCCTGTTCTCGCCTCGCCTGTCGACATCCCCCTCAACTCCATTCCCTTCTCCAACTGCCTTCCTTCTTCTTCCTTCCGACCTTCCCCATCCCCTTCTCCCATTCCGTCCACTCTTCCCTTCCTCACCCTCCCCCGTCCTTGCCCCACCCACCCTCCACACCTCTTCTTCCTCTGGGTTCCAGTGTCCCGACCCCTCTCTCAAGTGGTTGGGAGAGAGGGGGCGGGACACTGGAACCCCCTCCCTCCATCCCGAACGACCTCGCCCGGTGGGTGGAGCAAGGACAGCGGTTTTCGGACGCTTGGATGGAGTTTGCCTGCCGAATGGCCTGCCTACCAGGGTGCCGAACCGACTCGGCACCCTGTTCGGCAGCTCCATTCGGGCTGCCGAGCGGGTGCCGAAGATCCGACGTCAGCGCTGACGTCAACGTTCCGTGAACGTCGGCCCGTCAGCCGTGAACTCCGCGGGCGACCGCCTCAACTACAACGCATCGTCGTCGGGCGGACCGGATAGGATTCGGCCTGATGCCCGGGACACCTCGCCAGCCCGCCGACGATCTCACGCAGGCGGAGGCCCGCCTCGCGGAGCTCGACGCCGAGCGGTCTCGACTCGTGAAGCGGATCGAGACCCTCCGGAGCGCCCAGGCCGCACTTGCTCCGGCCATTGTCGTGACGCCGCCCAGCTCCGATGGCGTGCCGGTCCCGACTACCCAGGCCGAGAAGGTGTCGCTCTTCGCCGAGCTGTTCCGCGGCAGGGCCGACGTCTACCCGCGCCGCTGGGAGAATTCTCGGACCGGCAAGTCCGGCTACTCGCCCCACTGCGCGCGGGAGTGGAAGGCGGGCTGCGAGAAGCCGCGGGTCAAGTGCGGCGAGTGCCCCGTGAAGGCGTTCGTGCCCGTGACCGACCGCGTCCTCGTCGATCACCTCCAGGGACTGATCGTCGCCGGTGTGTACCCGCTCGTCGAAGGCGACCGCTGCCATTTCGTCGCGGTGGACTTCGACGGGCCTGGGTGGCAGGGCGACGTCGCCGCGTTCGCCGAGGCCGCGCGCGCGGCCGGCCTCCCGGTCGCGGTCGAGCGGTCCCGCTCGGGCAACGGGGCGCACGCGTGGTTCTTCTTCGCGGGCCAGGTCCCGGCCGTCGCGGCCCGCCAGATGGCCTCGTACCTCCTCACCGAGGCGATGTCCCGGCGGTCCGAGATCGGAATGAAGTCGTACGACCGCCTCTTCCCGAACCAGGACACCGTCCCGCGCGGCGGATTCGGGAATCTCATCGCATTGCCGCTGCAGAGGGCTGCTCGCCAGAAGGGGAACTCCGTCTTCATCGACGAGGCGTTCGAGCCGTTCGCGGACCAGTGGGCTTTCCTCGCCCGCCAGCCGAGGATTCCGGGCGAGACCGTCGCACTCGTTGCCCGCGAGGCCCTCAGGCAGGGCCGGGTGCTCGGCGTCCGCTTCGCTGCCATGGCCGACGATGACCAGGCACCCTGGCACCGGCCGCCCTCGGGCATTCGCCACTCCCTACCCGCGGGCGGCGCACCGGAACGGCTGGAGGTCGTGCTCGGTCAGCGGATCTTCGTGCCACGGGCTGGCCTGTCTCCGGCGTTCACCGCCGAGGTCCGGAGGCTCGCCGCGTTTCAGAACCCGGTATTCTTCGAGAAGCAGGCCATGAGGTTCGCGACGGGCGGGATCCCACGCATCATCACCTGCGCCGAGGAGGACGCGTTGCACCTGTCGCTCCCCCGCGGCTGCCTCTCCGATTCTCGAGGAGCTCGCCGCCTCCTGCGGAAGCACGCTCGTGATCCGGGACGAGCGCGTCACGGGCCAAGCGCTGGGTCTGCGCTTCCACGGGACGCTCACTTCGGAGCAGGCGCTCGCCTCCGACGCGCTCGCACGGCATGACATCGGGGTACTGGTCGCGCCACCGGGAACCGGGAAGACCGTCCTGGCCGCTCAGCTCATCGCGAAGCGGAACGTCAGCACGCTCGTGCTCGTGCATCGGCGACCCCTCGTGGATCAGTGGCGCGCTCAACTCGCGGCCTTCCTCGACCTGGACCCGAAGAGCATCGGCGTCATCGGGGGTGGCAAGAAGAAACCGACCGGCCGCATCGACGTCGCGACGGTCCAGAGCCTCGTGCACAAGGGCCAGGTGAGCGATTCTCGTCGCCGGGTACGGACACGTCGTGGTGGACGAGTGTCACCACGTCTCCGCGGTGTCGTTCGAGCGGGTCCTCTCGGAGGTGAAGGCACGCCATGTGCTCGGGCTCACCGCGACGCCAAGGCGGCGCGACGGACACCACCCGATCTTGGAGATGCAGCTCGGGCCCGTCCGGCACGTCATCGGTGCGCGCGCTCAGGCCGCCGCGGCGGGCTTCTCACATCAGCTCGTCGTGCGCGAGACGGAGTTCCGTGCCGACTGGACGCGCGAGCTTGGCATCCAGGCGCTCTATGGACGACTGGCGGCGGACGACTGCCGGAACGCGCTCATCCTCGACGACGCCATCGCCGCGCTCGCGGCGGGGCGCTCGCCGCTCGTGCTCACGGAACGGCGCGACCACCTGGAGTACCTCGCGGCTAAGCTCCGCCCCGCCGCGAGGCACCTCGTGGTCCTCCACGGCGGCATGTCGGCGAAGGACCGCAGGCTCGCGCTCGCCCAGCTCGCGGAGATCCCCTCGACCGAGGAACGGGCGCTGCTCGCCACGGGCAGGTTCATCGGCGAGGGATTCGATGACCCGCGGCTCGACACGCTCGTCCTTGCGCTGCCGGTCGCCTGGCGAGGCACGCTCGTGCAGTACGCCGGCCGGCTGCACCGCGCTCACGCGGGCAAGAGCGAGGTCCGCATCTTCGACTACGTGGATGTCCACGTCCCGGTCTTGGCGAAGATGTTCGCGAAGCGGCTCCGCGGCTACAGGGCGATCGGCTACGAGGCGGTCCCGGTCACGTCGCGCGAACGGCCGCAGGAGCTGACGATCGAGTACGACGGTCCCGATGGGGTCATGCCCGAGGACCTCGACTGAGGTTCACGACGACTCGGGCCGGGGGGGGGGCCGTTGCGCTTGATTCGTTTGTTTCGTATATTTCGTTCGAGAATCGAGGCCGAACATGACCCCCCTGACCGAGCTCACCCGACCCTCTCCCGACGTGGCTGCCGAAGCGGCCGAAGCCGCCCGATCGCTGGCGCCGTTCCTTCGCAAGCGAAAGGGGGCGGCTTCCCACGTGACCGTGGTCGCCAAGGGGGATCACGACACGCGGGTCACGGTCCCGAGGGCAGCCTTCGAGCTCTTCGTCCGGATCCTCGGCGAGATGGCCAACGGCAACGCAGTCACCATCGTCCCCGTCCACGCGGAGCTGACCACCCAGCAGGCCGCCGACCTCCTCAACGTGTCGCGCCCGTTCATGGTGAAGCTGCTCGAGGAGGGCCGGATCCCCTTCCGCGCGGTCGGAACCCGCCGCAGAGTCCGGTTCGAGGATCTCGTCCGGTACAAGCAGCAGGACGATACCGAGCGGCAGGGTGTCCTGGATGAGCTGACGGCCGAGGCGCAGCGCCTGGGGCTCGACTACTGACGTGGCCTTCGCCGTCGTCTACGACGCGTGCGTGCTCTACCCGGCGTCGATCCGGGATTTGCTGGTGCGGCTCGCGACGACCGGCCTCTTCCGGGCGCGCTGGACCGATCAGATCCTCGACGAGTGCTTCCGGAACATCGTCGCGTCACGCCCCGACCTCGAGGGCAAGCTCGAGAGGACTCGGCAGCTGATGCTGCGCGCGGTCCCCGATGGCCTGGTCACGGGGTATGAGCCCCTCATCGACGGTCTCGTCCTACCGGACGAGGGCGACCGCCACGTCCTCGCCGCCGCCATCCGCTGCAGCGCCCAGGTCATCGTCACCACCAACCTGCACGATTTCCCGGTGAGCACTCTGGCCCCGTACGCCGTCGAGGCCCAGCATCCGGACACGTTCCTCCGCCACTTACTCTCCCTGGATCCAGGCGTGGTCGTGCGGACAGTCGCGGGACAGGCGGCGGCCCTGAAGAGTCCCCCGACCTCGCTGCCCGACCTGCTGGACACGCTCGAGAGCCGTGGCCTCGTTCAGACGGTGGCGGAGTTGAGGAAGCTGCACGACCTCGCCTAGGCAGCGGTTTCGTTGCGCTTTGAAACGTTACCGTTGCACTTCACCGCTTGGCCATGTAGGCTTCACTCCTACATGGCGTCCTCCAGGCATCCCTCGGACCTCCCCGCACGCTCCGGCACCCCTACGACCGAGAAGACGGTCGTGACCTTCCGCTTCCCGAGCGACCTCGGCCACTGGCTGCAGGAAGAAGCCGAGCGACGCGGGTGGTCCATGAACGAGCTCATGGTCACCATCGCGCACGACTTCTGGACCTGGAGCGGCCTGCCGCCCGATCCCGTCGGCGAGCTGCTCGATGCAGACGAGAAGGCGCTCGGAGTGGACCGCAGGCGGTACCTGCAGCGCGTGCTCATGGCGCGGTACCACCAGGTCCTCGAGAAGGGTCCGGGGTTCGAGCGAAAGCCGCCTCCCCCGGGACGGGCCGGGAGGTGACGAGCATGACGAGCCCCAGCAGCAACCTCGAGCGGCGGCGCCTGAATGTCGATTTGCAGAGGGATGGGACCCCGCCGTTGCAGAAGCTTGCCCCCGGCTCCGCGTCGGCGTGACGACTCCTACTTGGCCTTCTTCTCGGTCAGCTGTCCAGCCTTCCGCCCGGGCTTGAGCCGGGCGCGATACGACTCGCCCTCGATGACGAGGTCGTAGGCGTTCGAGGTGAAGCGGTCGATGGCGGCCTGCGCGCGCATCGGATCGGCGAAGGTGGCGAGCCACTCGTCGGGGCCGCGGTTGGAGCGCACTCACGATCATCGAGCCGGCGCGGTGACGCTCGTAGATGAGCTCGTGCGCATCGCGGCTCTCCTGGGCGTCCATCGCGTCGAGGCCGAAGTCATCGACGATGAGCAGGTCGACCGAGAGGAGCGTGCGCATCTCCTTCTCGTGAGTCTGGGTGAGCCTCGCGTGCTTGAGGCTCTTCAGCATGACGTCGGCGGTTAGCGCGAGCACCGAGTACCCGCGCCGGCAGGCGACGTGGCCGAGCGCGTGCGCGAGGAAGGTCTTGCCGACGCCAACCGGCCCCACGATGGCGACGTGGTGGCGCGATTCGAGGAAGCGCAGCGAGGCGAGCTCGTTGAGGAGCGCGCGGTCGAGCTCGACCTTTGCGGTCTCGTCCCAGCGCTCGAGCTGGCAGTCGGGCTGAAGGTGGGCCCGCTGGGCACGGAGCGTGGCGGCCTGCCCGTCCCGCCGCTGCGCCTCGTCGGAGAGCGCGAGGAGGAGGAAGTCCTGGTGCGGCATCTTCTGCTGGCGTGCGAGCGAAAAGCGCTCGGGCAGCGTGTCGAGCATCCGGGAGAGCTTCAGGCGCCGGAGCACGGTCCTGAGCTCCGGCGAGATCGGGTCGGGGGTCACGCGTCGTCTCCTTCGTTGGGCCGCTCGCGGCGCGCGAGCGGGAGGGCGTACTGGCTCGCCGGCCGCAGGAAGCGGGCGAGCGGGATCACCTTGGCGGGCGGCGGCTCGAGGCGCGTGTCGAGGCGCACCATCTCGGCGAGCCGGTAGACGTCGACCATGTCGGCGTCGAGCGCGGTCTTGCACGAGACGTCGAGGCGGGCGCCGTACTTCCGCGCGAGGCCGAGGAGCTTGAAGAGCTGGCGCATGCGGGTCCACGGAGCCGGCCCCGCGACGAGCGCCTCGGCGAAGCGCCCGACGTGCCGCCCGTGCTCGTGCGCCTGCGCGACGAAGTACGCGCTGTCGCGCTGGGCGCAGGCGAGCGACTCGGTCGGGAAGTCGGCCGGGTCGATGGACTTCTTGCCCGGGGGCCTGCGGGCGTGGGTCTTCACGAGCCTGCCGGCGTCGTAGAAGCGCACGGTCAGGCTGTCGGCGCGCGCGACGAGCCGGCGCCTCCGGTACTCGAGCGGCAGCGAGTAGAGGGCCCTCTCGACCGCGGCGAACTGATCGAGGCCAACCTTCGGCTCGCACCAGGCCGGGATGTCGTACCGCGCGGTCGGCGCCGGCAGGAGCGCCGGGCGCTCCTCCGCCTCGAAGTGCTCGCGTGGCAGCCGCTGGGTCGTCCCGTGCCGGCGCATCCCGTACTCCTCGAGGGACCAGTGGCGCCCGCGGACGCTGGCGTCGTCGATGGTCAGGAGGCGCTCGCCGCCGAAGCAGTCGTCGCGAACGGAGGGGACCGTGCGCTCGACGCGGGCCTTGTCCTTCGGGCTCCGCACGCGGGTGGTGTCGATGACGAAGCCGCGCGCCTGCGCGTACTCGAGGAAGCCCTGCGTTAGCTTCGGCTTCACCGGGTCGGCCTTCTCGACGATGGTCTTCGTGTTGTCGACGATGACGACCCTGAAGATCCCGCCGAAGAACTCCCACGCCGCCTCGCACGCCTCGATGGCCGTGATGGTGGTCTCGTGGAAGACCGGGTAGACGAAGCGGTGCCTGGAGAGAACGGCGGTGAAGATCCACGCCCGGAAGCGGCGCCGCTTCCCGAACAGGTCCGGCTCGAGCATCGTCATCCAACCCGTGTCGAGCTGGACTTCCTCGCCCGGTTCGCAGTCCGCGACCGGCACGGTCCGCACGGCCTTGCCGAAGCCGAGTTCGGCGAGCGCGAAGCGCCGGAGCGTGTCGTAGCCGACGTCGACTCCGCTGCGCCGGAGCAGCCGGTCCACCTTCGTGAGCCGCACGCCGCGGTCGAGGTAGCTCGCGATGGTCTCGCGGTGCGCTTCGCAGACCGCCCATCCCTCGCCCCGCGGCCGCCCGCCGCCTGGCTGCGTCGCGGCGAGCACCGCCTCCACGAGCGCGTCGTCGAGCGCGGCGAGGCCGTGCGCCGGCTCCACGCCGCGAGCCCGCGCGGCGGCGAGGTAGCGGCGCACCGTCTTCACGTCGAGGCCGAGCTGCAGGGCGATGCGCCTCTTCGGCACGCCCGTCAGCCACAGCCTCAGGATCTCCTTCGCCTCCAGCATCGTGACCTCGCGAAACGCCATCGCCGCCTCCCGTGAAGGGAGGCATCGTGGCTGCTTGGTCACGCCGACGGGGGAGGGAAACCTTCTGCAAAACCCTTAGCGCCGAGGGGGGAATGCTTCTGCAAAACTCACGCGGCGGGGGTCCCTAGGTTCTGCAAACCGACAGCCTGAACGACGCGCTCTGGACGGCAGAGGAGGTCGCCGCCTTCATCAAGTGCTCCGTGAGCTACGTGTACAAGGCGGCGGAGCGCGGAGAGCTGCCGTGCGTGCGCGTCGGCCGGATGCTCAGGTTCAAACCCGACGAGATCCGCGCGACCGTGCTCGGTCCGGCTTCCGCGAACCTGGGCGCCCAGACAGACTGGGCGGCTAAGTAGGAGCCATGGCCACCGCGACGAGGCGAGGGCAGTTCTGGTCGGCTCGCTGGCGCGACGCGAGCGGCAGGTGGCGCGAGAAGCGAACCAAGTGCCGGACAAGGACCGAGGCGCTCGTGCTCGCGCGCGACCTCGAGCACCTCGCCGATCGCCAGCGGCTCGGCCTCGAGCCGCTGCCGCAAAGTCGGGCATCGATGTCCTTCGCGCAGCTCTTCGCCTGGTGGTGGACCGAGTACGGCCACCGACGCCGCTCGCCGGACATCGATCGCGTCGCGCGCAAGCACCTCCTGCCCTCGCTGGGTGGCCTGGCCTTGAGCGAGGTCACGCCCGCCCGCATCGAGGGTCTCCTCGTCGCGAAGACCGACGAGCTCGCCCCCCGCTCTCTGAACCACCTCCGCGGGCTCATCCACACGGTCTTCGCGAAGGCGATCCGGCGCGAGGTCTGGTCCGGCGCGAACCCTGCCGCGCTCGTCGAGCGGCGAAAGGTCCCGAAGCGCCCGCCGCAGTACCTGCAGCCCGAGGAAGCCGAGGCTCTTCTCGTCCACCTCGACCCCCGCTGGCGCTCGCTCTTCGCGGCCGCCCTCTTCACCGGCATGCGCAAGGGCGAGCTGCTCGGCCTCCGGAAGCGCGAGGTCAGCCTGCGGGATGGCACCATCCTCGTCGGCCGATCCTACGAGCACGACACCACGAAGGGCGGCCACGCGGACCTCATCCCCATCGCAGAGCCGCTGAGGCCGTTCCTCCAGGCCGCCATCGACGCCTCGCCCTCGGGACTCGTCTTCCCTCGACCGGACGGCTCGATGCACCGCGCGGACGTCGCGCTCGACGAGATCCTCCGCCGTGCGCTCGGCCGGGCGGGAATCGTCACGGGCTACGACCACCGGTGCCGTCGGAAGGGGTGCGGCTACAGCAAGGAAGTGCTCGGCAACGAGCCCGGTCGCTGCCCCCGGTGCAACATGCGGCTCTGGGCGAAGCCGCTCCCGCGCCACGTGCGCTTCCACGACGCCCGGCACACGACGGCGACCCTGCTCCTCAAGTGCGGCGTCCCGCTCGTCACGGTGCAGCGGATCCTCCGCCACAAGGACGTCCGGCTCACGGCCTCGACTTACGGCCACCTGAGCATCGAGGACATGCGCGAGGGGCTCGCCCGCTTCCCGCTCGGCGCGCTGGAAGGCCTCGTCCCGGGCGGCGCCAGTTCATCGCTCGAGGCGGCGAACTCCCCGGCCCGGTCGCCGCGTTGGGCGCCGGTTGGGCGGCTCCCTCAGGGCACAAAGAAGAAGGCCGCCGACTTGGAGGATTTCTCCTCGAAGATCAGCGGCCTTCATGAGTCGGGGAGACAGGATTTGAACCTGCGACCCCTTGGTCCCGAACCAAGTGCTCTACCAGGCTGAGCCACTCCCCGGTGCTGCGGACGGCGGCTTTTCGAGGGCGGGATCGGGAGCCCGCCGGCCGACGTAAGGTGGCGTGGATACTGGAGTGCCGAGAGGGTGTCAAGAGGGTTCCGCGGACCCGACGCGCCGCGCCGGTGGTACCCGCAAGTGGACCGTGACGGGGCGCACTCTGACCGGCGGACCTGCGGTGGTACAATCCCTCCCGTCTTCCCTCACCTTACTCCCTGGTTCCCCTGCCAGGTCCGGAGCTCCGATGCGCAAGCTCGCACCGTTCCTCCTCGCCGCCGCGCTCGCAGCGCCGGCGCTCGCTTCCGCGCAGGCCACGAAGAAGCCGGCCGCCCCGGCGCCCGCGAAGCCGTCCACCGCGGTGCCGCTGCCGCCGCCGCCCACGATGGCGCCGCCCGCCGCCGCGGCCTCGCCCACCCCGGACCTCCGCCCGTCGGCGCCCCCGGCGCCGGCGCCCGCCGCGAAGCCGAAGCAGGCGCTCCGCCTCGCCATGCCGGACGTGAAGGTCACCGGTGACCTCCCGCCGCGCCAGACGACGCTGTTCGAGAGCTCGCTCCTCGCCGAGGTCCGCAAGCTCGACGGCGTCTCCGCCATCGGCATGAGCGAGATCCGCGAGATGCTCTCGTTCGAGTACCAGCGCCAGATGCTCGGGTGCCAGGCCGACGAGGCCTGCCTCGCCGAGATCGGCGGCGCGCTCGGCACCGACGAGATGGTGCACGCCTCCATCATCGTCGAGGGCAAGACCGCGAACCTCACGCTGAAGCGCATCAACATGCGGACCGCGCGCGTCACCGGCACGCACACGAAGCGCCTCACCCGCGCGAACGGCGAGGAGCTCCTCTCGGCGGTCGGCCCGGCGGTGCAGGAGCTCTTCCAGGAGCGCACCCTCCGCCCCGGCATGACCCGCGGCGTCGACAAGGCCGTCGCGCTGCGCCTCAACCCGCCCCCGCTGCCGAAGTGGCCGTTCTACGCCACCGCGACCGCCGCGCTCGCCGCGGTCGGCGGCGGCGCGGTCATGGGCTACCTCTCGAAGGACGCCCAGAACCAGTACAACAGCCTCGCGCAGCGCGCCCTCACCGAGAGCGTGCCCGGCGCGCAGCTCAAGGACCTCGAGACCACCGCGAAGAGCCGCGCGAAGAACGCCAACCTGCTCCTCGTCGCGGGCGGCGTGCTCGGCATCGGCGCCGGCGTCGAGGCCCTCTTCACCGACTGGCACGGCTACCGTGCCCAGGTCGACGTCGGCCCGCGCTCGGGCGGCGTCTCCGTCGGCAAGAGCTTCTAGCCATGCGCACCAGGAGGGGAGTGGCGACGGCGCTCTGCGCCGCGCTCGCCGTTGCATGCTCCGGCGAGGTGAATTCACTGCCAGTCGGAGCGAAGGTCACCTGCTCGACGGACGCGGACTGCCCGTCGGGCTTCTTCTGCTCGCAGGTGCTCGACCGGTGCATCCAGCGAGGCGGGGCGGACCAGACGCCGCCGACGCTCGTCAGCCACTCGGTCGTGCCCGGCCTGGTGCGCGCCGGCGCCACGGTCACCGCGACCTTCGAGGTGAGCGAGGACCTCTCGAGCGATCCCTTCGTGCACCTCAGCGGGGCGACCGAGCCGCTCGGGCTTCCGAGCCGCGCGGGCCGGACGTTCACGATCGAGTTCGCGCCCACCTCCAGCCTCGGCACCCAGGCGCTGTCCGTCGTGGCCGACCTCGTGGACCTCTATGGCAACGAGGCCGCGAACCAGCCGGTCGGCACCTTCCAGCTCGACCTCGCGCAGCCCTCGGTCTCGAACGCGATCTTCCCGGCCTTCGCGAAGAAGGGCGACGTCTACACGGCCTCCCTCACCTTCGACGAGGACCTCGGCGACGCGCCGGCGCTCCGCATCGCGGGGGGCCCGGCGCTCGCCGCCGCGCAGAACGGCAGCGCGCGCCAGTGGCGGTTCACCCGCACGCTCGACGGCTCGGAGCCCGCCGGCCTCGTGGACCTCGCCCTCGACGCGAGCGACGTGGCGGGGAACGCGCTCGCCACCACCTTCACCGGCGCGTCCACGCTCGACTTCGTCGCCCCGACCGTCGCCGCGACCAGCGTCGCGACGCCCGCGGTGCGCACCGGCAACACGGTGCTCGCCACCGTGCAGTTCTCCGAGGCGCTCGGGGTCGACGCCCCCGTCGTCACGCTCGTCCCCTCCGGCGGCGGCCCGGCCCTGCCCGTCGCGGTGGGCGCCATCGACCCGCGCACCTACTCCCTCTCCTACGCCGTCCCGGCGAACGCCGCCGACGCGAGCCACACGCTCACGCTCGTCTCCGCGAAGGACCGGGCCGGGAACGACGCCGCGGGCCAGGCCCTCGGGCAGGTCGCCATCGACTCGAAGCCGCCCGCGGTCACGGCAATCTCCGTCGACCACACGAACCGGCTCTACAAGGCCGGCGACGGCGTGACGGTCACGTTCACCCTCGGGGAGCCGCCGGCGGCCGATCCGGTGGTGAAGCTCGCCGCGGGCGCCTCCACCCTCTCGTTCGGCTGCACCCACGCGGCGCTCGCGTACACCTGCGCCTCGAGCGGCGCCGTGCCCGCCGCCTTCCCGGAGGGAGGCGCCATCGTGGCCATCACGGTCGCCGACGTGGCCGGCAACGTCGCGACCGACGCCGCGCCCATCGTCCTCGACTTCACCCCGCCCGGCCTCGCGAGCCCGCCGGCGACGCGGTACCTCGGCTCGTCCGCCACCCGGAACGTGAACGTCCAGGCGGTGGGCACCGGGTCGAGCTGGGAGATCGCCCTCCTCACCGACGAGCCGCTCGGCGCGGCGCCGACCGTCACCGCGGTCGCCCCGGGCGGCGCGCCCACGCGCGCGCTCACGCTCACCCAGGCCAACGCCGCCCTGACGAGCTTCACCTTCACGCTCCCCGCGAGCCCGACGGCGTACCCCGCCGCGGCCTGGAGCGTGGAGTGGAACCCCGTCGACGCCGCCCGCAACCAGCGGGCCGCGCCGATCCGAATCACCACCGTCGAGGTCGACGGCACCCCGCCGCCCGCGCCGGACCCGGGCGCCGCGGCCGCGCCCGCCATCCTCTGGACCCGCAAGCCCTGGGGCACCGACGCGGCCCCCACGCCGGTCTTCCAGCTCGACGCCTCGCTCGCCTCCGCCGGCACCGACGCGATCGCGATGGTCGCCTGGGACGGCCCGGGCGCGGGCGCGAAGGAGGTCGGGCGTCACGCGCCGTCCGCGGCGCAGGGGCCGTTCGCGATGCAGCTCGGCTCCGATCCGGCGGAGCTCTACGTGTCCACGCTCGACAGGGCCGGCAACGAGAGCGCGCGCACACGGGTGGTGGACGTGGCCTGGACCGCGAGCCTCGCCGGCAAGGTCCCGGGCTCGACCTTCGAGAACCCGCACCGGCTCGAGTCGCGCGCGAGGTTCCAGGGCTCGCTCGAGCAGCTCGACGGCGTGCAGCTCGCCGGGGCGGACGTCGGCGTCCAGGGCGACGGCAAGTCGGTGACGACCTCGGTCGCGTCCATGTTCCGGCCCACCGCCGGCCTCGACGTGCCGCCGGTCCGCATCTGGCCGGCCTGGGTGGCCGATCCCGCACGGCGCGTGATGGTCCTCTTCGGCGGACTGGGCGCGAGCACGAGCCTGACCGACAGCTGGGAGTGGGACGGCGCCCAGTGGCGGCAGGTCTTCCCGAGCGACCCGGAGGGCGACGGGAACCCCTCCGGCTTCATCATGGGCGGCCGCACCTACGACCCGGTCCGCGGCGGCGTGGTCGTGAGCTCGAACGGGAACGGCATCTGGCTCTGGAACGGCGCGAGCTGGCGCAAGCTCCTCGACGTCGGCGGTTACGACGTGCTCGTCTGGGACGAGAAGCGCGGCGTGCTCGTGATGCACCACGGCTCCGACAGCACGTACGAATGGGACGGGACCACCCACCGCGCGGTCCAGGTGCAGGGCGCACCGGGTGCGGCGCAGCGCTCGGGCGGGATCGGCTTCTACGACACGGTCTCGCAGCGCGCCTGCATGTACGGCGGCGCGTGGTCGAACGGCACCCTCATCCGCACGGACGTGGTCTGCTGGAACGGGAGCGTCTGGTCCACGCTCGCGACCCAGGGCACCGCACCCCCGAGCCGCACCGAGTGCGCGGGCGCGTTCGACCCCGTCCGCAGGGAGCTCTTCATCCAGGGCGGCAACGGCACCTCGGGTGCGCGGACCGACACCTGGGTGCTCACCGCCGACCCGGGCGGCACGCGCACGTGGGTGGACGCCGGCGCCCCCGCCCTCGCGTTCAACCAGCACGCCGCGGCCTTCGACCCGGTGTCGTCGCGCGTGCTCCTCCTCTCGAACCGCGTCTCGAACGTGATGCGCGCGTGGGACGGCTCCGCGAAGACCTACGCTGTCGTCGCGCCGGGCAATCCCGAGGGCGACGGGAACGCGAGCTACAACTCCCAGACGCCCTCCGACGGCGACCTCGCCTGGGTGCCCGACCGCGGCGTCGCGGTGCGCGCCGCGCTGGACTTCACGCGCGAGACCTGGGAGTGGAACCGGACCTCGTGGGCGCGCAAGGCCCAGAACACCGGCCCCTCCCAGCGGTTCGGCGGGGCGGTGGGTGGGTACCGCAATCGCCTGGTGGCGTTCGGCGGGATCGACCTCCTGGGCGGCGGCGCCTTCCTCGGCGACACCTGGACCTGGGACGGGATCCAGTGGAGCCAGGCGATCGCCTCGCCCGGCAGCGCGCACGCCTCGCCGAGCCCGGAGTTCCGGGCGGACGTCGGCATGGCGAGCGACTCCGGGACGGGACGGCTCTTCCGCTGGGCCGGCTACGACCAGGTCGCGGGCGTGACCGCGTGCTTCCCCGATCTCTGGGAGTGGGACGGCACGGCGTGGCTGCCGCTCGGCGGCCAGGTGGCGCCCTACACGCCGAAGCCCTGGCTCGACCCGGAGGGCGACGGCAACCCCTCGCCCGGGAACGGTTTCGGAAGCCAGCAGTGCTCGGCCCACCGGCGGATCGTCTGGGACCCCTCGCGCTCGACGCTCCTCGCCCTCGACGAGGACCGCAACGTGTGGGAGTGGAAGTCCGCGACGACGAGCTGGAAGAAGCACCTCGTCGGCGGCGCGATCTCGAGCCTGTTCACCCAGTTCATCTGGGACGGGGCGCTCCAGGCGCCGGTCGTCATCTGCCAGGACGGCTCCTTCGTCGTCGACCTCGCGAACGACACGGCCGCGGGCTTCTCCTACGCGAACCCCTACGGCCCGACGCCGCTCACCGAGGGCGGCGTGGTCTGGGACTTCGGGGCGAAGCAGGGCGTGGGCCTCGGCGCGCTGCCCTGGGTCTGGGAGTCCACCGCGAGCGGCCGGCCCGCCCACGTCTTCACCGTCGACTACTCGCGCGCGAACGGCCCCGATCCCTCGACGTGCCTGCCCGGCGCGTCCTGCCCGATCCAGAGCATAGACGTCACCTGGAACGGCGGCGGGACCGCGGGCACCGGCGACGGTGCGCACCTCGACGCCTGGTGGGGCAGCTGGCTGCAGGTCGCGACGACGGGCGGCACCGTCGCCTCGCCTGGGCTCATGAGCTGGCACTGGCCCGACCCCGCCGGCACGCCCGGCGCCACCCTCTTCCACGGCCGCGCGCACGAGCTCACCCTCGCGCTCACGCCCACCGGCGCGACCACCGCGACCGGCCCCGCCCGCGTCGCCACCGACGCCGCCGCCGTCACCATCCGCTACCGGAGACCGTGACCGATGCCCGCCCACGCTCGCACGCCTCGCCTCGCGGTCCTCGTGGTTGCCGCGCTCCTCGCCGCCTGCTCCGCGGCAATCGACCCGCTCCCGCCGGGCGCGAAGGTGACCTGCGCGACCGACGGCGACTGCCCGAGCGGCTTCTTCTGCTCGCAGGTGCTCGACCGCTGCGTCGAGAAGGGAGGCGCGGACCAGACCGCGCCGGCGCTCGTCGGCCCACAGGTCGGCCCGGCGCGCGTCCACGCCGGCGACACCGTCACCGTGACCTTCACCGCGAGCGAGGACCTCTCGAGCGAGCCGTTCGTGCACCTCCAGGGCTCGAGCGTGCCCCTCAACAGGGCGGACGGCGTCGGGCGCGACTACACGGTGCAGTTCTCGGTGACCTCCGACCTCGGCGCCGGCCCGAAGACCGTCCTCGCCACGCTCGTCGACCTCTACGGCAACGAGGCCGCCGACCAGCTCGTCGGCACGTTCGAGCTCGACCTCACGGCGCCCGGCGCCGTCGCGACGGATTTCGGCACCCTCCACGCGCGGAAGGGCACCGCGTTCGACGTGACGGTCACCTTCGACGAGGCGGTGACGGCCTCGCCCACGCTCGCCGCGGGCGGGAAGACCTTCGCGGTCGCCCCGGTCGGCGGGAGCGGCACCCAGTGGAGGTTCTCGCGGACGCTCGACGGCTCCGAGCCCGAGTCGGGAGACGTGAAGTTCGCCCTCGCGGCCACGGACCTCGCGGGCAACGTGCTCGAGTCGACGCTCGCCGGCGGGGTCACCTTCGACTTCACCGTGCCCACGGTCGTGGACTCGGCGGTGGCGACCCCCGCGGTGCGCCCGGGCACGACCTTCCTCGGCTCGGTCCAGTTCTCCGAGGCGCTCGGCGCGGCGCCGGTGGTCTCGCTCGTGCCCGCCGGCGGCGGCGCCACCGTCGCGCCCACCGTCGGCAAGATCAACGACGGCACGTACGCCCTCTCCTACGACGTCCCCGCGGGCGCGGCGAACGCGACCTACGCGGTGACGCTCGTCTCCGCCGCGGATCCCGCCGGGAACCCCGCCGCCGGGAAGACGCTCGGCACCTTCGCGGTCGACTCGACCCCGCCCGCGATCACCGGCGCCGCGGTCACGAAGGCGAACCGGCTCTACAAGGCCGGCGACACCGTGGCGGTCACGTTCACCCTCGGCGAGGCCCCGGCCTCGGCCCCCTCGGTGAAGCTCGACGTCGGCGTAGCCACGCTCGCCTTCTCCTGCGCGGCGCCCGCGGGCCTCGTCTACACCTGCACCTCGACGGGCCCGGTGCTCGGCACCTACCCGGAGGGCGGCGCCAACGTCTCCATCAGCGCCGCCGACCTGGCCGGCAACGTCGGCACGGCCTCTGCGCCGCTCGTCCTCGACTTCACGCCGCCCGGTCTCGCGAGCGCACCCGCGGCCCGCTACCTCGGCTCCGCCTCCACCCGCAACGTGAACGTCCAGGCGGTGGGCACCGGCTCGTCCTGGGAGATCGCCCTGCTCACCGACGAGCCGCTGTCCGGCACGCCGGTCGTGACCGCGGCCGCACCCGGCGGCAACCCGAGCCGCGCCCTCTCCCTGACCAGCTCGAACGCGGCGAAGACGTCCTTCACGTTCACGCTCGGGCCCGACGCCACGGCGTACCCGGCGGCCACGTGGAACGTGACCTGGACGGGGACGGACGCGGCGGGGAACTCCCACGCGACGCCCCAGGCGCTCGCCACGGTCAACGTGGACGGCACGCCGCCGCCCGCGCCCGACCCGGGCGCCGCGGCCACGCCCGGCGTCCTCTGGACCCGCTGGCCCTGGGGCACGGACGCCGACCCGACGCCGGTCCTGCAGCTCGACGCCTCGCTCGCGTCCACCGGCACCGACGCGATCGCGATGATCGCCTGGG
This sequence comes from Anaeromyxobacteraceae bacterium, assembly GCA_047602405.1. Taxonomy (GTDB): domain Bacteria; phylum Myxococcota; class Myxococcia; order Myxococcales; family Anaeromyxobacteraceae; genus Anaeromyxobacter. The sequence goes on along the minus strand of JASGHJ010000002.1, from coordinate 359,308 downwards.
ACGGCCCGACGGCGGGCGCGAAGGAGGTCGGCCGCCACGCGCCGTCGGCGGCCCAGGGCCCGTTCACCCTGCAGCTCGGCTCGGACCCGGCGGAGCTCTACGTGTCCACGCTCGACAAGGCCGGCAACGAGAGCCCGCGCACGCGCGTCGTCGACGTCGCCTGGACCGCGGCGCTCGCCGGCAAGGTCCCCGGCTCCACCTTCGAGAACCCGCACCGGCTGGAGGCGCGCACGCGCACGCTGGGCGCGCTCGCGCAGCTCGACGCGGTGCAGGCCTCGGGGGCGGCCGTCGGCGTGGCCGGCGACGCCGCGAGCCTCGTGACGACCGCGTCCGCCCTCTGGCGGCCCACCGCCGGCGCGATCGACCCGGGCGCCCGCGTCCTGTACGCGATGGGCGCGGACCCCGCCCGCGGGGTCGTCGTCGTCGCGAACGGCCTGCTCGCGAACACCACCTTCCCGGGTGACCTCTGGGAGTGGAACGGCGCCATCTGGCGGGAGGTGCTCCCGACCGACCCGGAGGGCGACGGCAACCTGAGCAAGAACTACTTCGGCCCCCTCGTGTTCGACCCGATCCGCGGCGGGCTCCTCGCGTACACCGGCGCCCTCTGGCTCTGGAACGGGACGAGCTGGAGGAACCTCGGCGCGGGGCCCGCGGTCGCCGGCATCCACGCCTGGGACGCGAAGCGCGCCGTGCTCGTGCTCTACGGCACGAACGGCGGAACCTACGAGTGGAACGGCACGGCGTGGAAGACGGTCTCGCCGCCGCAGAGCCCGTCCCCGGTGCGGCAGTTCTCGGCGCTGTACTTCGACACCGACGTGAACCAGACCTGCCTCTACGGCGGGCGGACCCAGGCCGGGACCTACCTCGGCGATCTGTGGTGCTACGACGGCGCCACCTGGAACCCGGTCGCGACCGCCGGGGCCGCGACGCCTTTCCCGCGGAGTGACTACGCCTGGACCTGGGACCCGGGCAGGAAGGAGCTGTTCCTGCAGTCCGGCCGCCCGGAGCTCTCCGCCACGGTGGACGGCAAGACCTGGGTGCTCCGCCGGATCGCCGGCGTGCCGACGTGGTTCGACGTCACGCCCGGCGCGCTCGACCTGCGCCAGCACGCCGCCGCCTACGACGCGAGCTCGAAGCGCGTCGTGATGTTCGGCGACACCGCGGTCCCCTCCACCCTGCGTGCGTGGGACGGCGCGGCGTACGCCTCGCTCGCCCCCGGCGACCCCGAGGCGGACGGCAACCCCTCGGTCCTCTCCCGCACCTCCACCCCGGTCTACGTGCCGGGCCGGGGCCGCGTGGTCTTCCCGCAGCAGGGCAACACGCTCGAGACCTGGGAGTGGGATCGCGTGTCCTGGGCCCACCGGGCCAGCGGCGGTGCCAACGCCGCGGGGAGCGGCAGCGCCATCGGCGCGCTCGGGTCGGACGTGCTCCTCTTCGGCGGCAACGCGCTGAACGTCGCGCTCGGCGACACGTACCGCTGGAACGGCGCCGCCTGGTCGCTCCTCGAGGCCGCCTCGCACCCGGTCGGCGCCTTCGGCGCTGCGGGCAAGTTCCGGACCGAGGCCGGCACGGCGACCGACACCGTCGGGAACAAGCTCTACCGCGTGGGCGGCTACGACTCCTACTTCGACACGAGCGCTCACCAGCAGTGCACGCTCGACGTCTGGGAATGGACCGGCGCCACCTGGGCGCTCTCGACCGGCGGCGGCCCGACCTGGAACGACCCGGAGGGCGACGGCACGCCCTCGGCCACCGTGAACGCCGTCGTGCCGCCCTGCAAGTGCCGGGACCACGTGGTCTGGAGCACCGCGCTCTCCACGCTGCTCCTCCTCGACGACTCGGCCAACTTCTCCTCGGGACCGTACGTCGTCTGGGAGTGGCGGCGGGCCACGACGAGCTGGGCAAAGCACACGCTCACGGGCCCGCAGCCCTCGTCGCTGATGGCGTTCTTCTGGGACACCACCCTCGGCGCCCCGGTGCTCCACGACAACGGCGGCGCGTTCGCGGTGGACCTTGCCGGGAACCGCCTCGTGCCCCTCACCTCCGCGAACCCCCTCGGCGGCGCGACGCCCGCGACCCCGGTGGTCGCCTTCGACGCCGGCACCGGGCAGGCGGTGTTCGTCGAGGCCTCCCCGTGGACCTGGGAGTCGCCGGCGAAGGGCTCGCCGGCCCAGCTCTTCACCGCCGACTTCTCCCGCGCCGGCGGGCCCGACCCGGCGGTCTGCGTGTCGAACGCGGCCGCCTGCCCCATCCAGCAGATCGATCTCTCCTGGACGACCGGCGCGACCTCGCCCGCCGGACCGAACGGGGTGGCGCTGCAGGGCTGGACGGGGGGCTGGCAGGACCTCGGCACGAACGGCGCCACCGCGGCCGCGCCCGCGCGCACCACCTGGACCTGGACTCCGGCCTCGCCCCTCCCCGCCGCGCTCCTCTTCCACGGCGCCGCGCGAGAGCTGTCGTTCCAGGTCCTCCCGCGCGGCACGTCGTCGGGCGTCACCGCCGCCCAGATCGCGACCGACGCGGTCGCGGTGACGGTGCGCTACCGGCGGCCCTGACGGCGGCTCACCGCACGCACACCGCCTCGATCTCGTCGACCTCCTTCGGCGCCGCGGCGGTCAGGTTCTCCTGGCCGTCCGCGGTGACGAGGACGTCGTCCTCGATGCGGATGCCCACGCCGCGGAGCTCCTTCGGCGCGCGCTCGTCGTCCTCGGCCACGTAGAGGCCGGGCTCGATGGTGATCACCATGCCGGGCACGAGCGGGCGGGACTTCCCGTCCACGTGGTAGTCGCCGGCGTCGTGCACGTCCAGGCCGAGCCAGTGGCTGGTCCGGTGCATGTAGTAGCGGCGGAACGCCTTGTCCTCGATGCGCGCGTCCACCGGGCCCTCGAGGAGCTTCAGCTTCACGAGCGCCTCGGTGAGCCCGCGCACGACGCCCTCGTGGATGCCGTCGATGGTGGCGCCAGGCTTCACGGCCTCGATGGCCTGCTTCTGCACCTCGAGGCACGCCTCGTAGAGCTCGCGCTGCGCGGGGCTGAACTCGCCCGAGACCGGGAAGGTGCGGGTGATGTCCGCCGTGTACCACTCGTACTCGCCGCCGGCGTCCACGAGGCAGACCTGGCCGTCCTGCAGCACCTCGTCGCCCGCGCGGTAGTGCAGGATGGTCGAGTTCGCGCCGGCGGCGACGATGGTGCCGTAGCCCGGGCCGGTGCAGCCGCGGCGCCGGAACAGGTACTCGATCTCCGCCTGCACCTGGCCCTCGCGGCGCCCGGCCTGGCCGTCGCGCATCGCCTGCATGTGCGCCTCGGCCGTGATCTCGGCGGCGCGGCGCAGCCGGGTGAGCTCCTCCGGCGTCTTCACGAGCCTGAGCTCGTGCACGATCCGCCCCGGGTCGACGACCGCGCCCGGCGCGCGCTTCATGAGCCGCCCGCCCGCGCGCAGGTTCGCGAGGATCCCCACCACCCGGGCGTCCCACTCCTGCGAGAAGCCGAGCTTGTACCAGAGCGTCGGCGCGCCGTTCAGCCACTCGGTCAGCTTCGCCTCGAGCTCGGCCGGCACGTACGCCTCGTCGGCGCCGAACCGCTCCTTCGCGCCCTCCACCCCGGCGCGCTTCCCGTTCCAGATCTCCTTCTCCTTGTCGCGCGGCCGGACGAACAGCACGAACTTGCGCTCGCCACCGAGGGCGACGAGGACCGCCGCGCCCTCCGGCTCGTCGAGCCCTGTCACGTAGGCGTGGTCGGAGTCCTGGCGGAACAGGAACTCGCTGTCGGCGTTGCGCGGCTGCTCGACGGCGGCGGGCAGGATCATGACGCCGCCGCCCCGGCGCTCCATCTCGGCGAGGATCCGGGCGCGGCGGTCGGCGTGGGCCTTGGGCTCGAAGGGCATGGCGCCGGGGGTTATAGCGCGGGACGGGCCTGGCGGTCGCGGCCCGAGACGACCTGGCGTGGTAGCGTGGCCGCGTGACACCCAAGGCCTCCTCCGCCCTCGCCTGGGCCGCCGCGGCCGCCCTGAGCGTCCTCTGCTTCGCCTTCCAGAACCGGACCGGCCCGACCTATCCGCTCGAGGGGCGGGTCGAGACCGCCCGCGGCCCGGTGGCGTTCAAGCTCCTGCGCTCGGAGGAGATCGGGAACGACCTCGCCCTCGTCCTGCCCGGCCCGGTCCCCGCCGGCCTCGCCGCGCAGGTCCGCTACCGCCGCTACCGGTCGCACGACGGCTGGTCCACCCAGGCCTTCGCGCCCGGGACGTTCCGCCTCTCCCGCCGCGGGGTGACCGAGGAGGTGAAGGGCCTCGGCGCCACCCTGCCCTCGCTGTCCGAGCGGGCCGGGAAGTACGAGTTCCTCGTCGACCTCGAGGACGGGACCGGCTGGCGGTCGATCACCGGCGAGCAGCCGGTGTACGCGCGCTACAAGGCGCCCGTGCCGCGCCTGCTCGTACTCGTGCACGTGCTCGTCATCTTCCTGTCGCTCACGTTCGGCCTGCGCACGGCGATCGAGGCCCTGCGCGGCCGCGAGGTCACGGGCCTCCTGCGCGCGACGATCGCCTCCTTCTTCCTGGGCGCGTTCGTGCTCGGCCCCGCGATGCAGCAGTTCGCGTTCGGCGTGCTCTGGTCGGGGTGGCCCTTCGGGCACGACTGGACCGACAACAAGGTGGTCGTCGAGCTCCTGGCCTGGGTGGCGGCGGCCGTCGTCGCCGCGCGGTACCCCGCCCGCGCGCGCGCCGCGGTCCTGACCGCGGCGGCCGTGATGCTGCTCGTCTACTTCATCCCGCACAGCATCTTCGGGTCGGAGTTCGATTACACCCGCGGCGCCGGGCACGGCACCGCGGGCTGAGGCCTACTCGGGCATCGCCTGCCCGCACCAGCTCCTGAACGACTCCCGGTCGAGCTCGGACGCGAACGGCGCCGGCTCGAGCCAGAGCGTGTCCTCCGGCGGCGCCCCGAGGGGCAGCACAACCTCGACGAGCTCGTCCCGCCGGAACACGGTGAGCCAGAGCGTCCCGCCCGGCCCGCGCTGGCAGAGCCTGTCCCACAGGCTGGCCCGGTCGAGCCGGAACCCGCTCTCGGCGACGAGCTCGTCCTCGGCGTAGAGCCCGGCCCGGTGCGCCGGCGACCCCTCCCGCACCTGCTGCACCACGAGCTTCGGCCCGGCGGCGAGGTCCACCCCGAGCCAGCCCGGCCGCGGCGCGTCGGCCTCGTCCCGCTTCCCCGCCGTGCCGCCCTTGTCCTCGAGCCCGTGCGGCGCGCGCCGGTGCATGACGAGCCCGACGGTCTCGACGTCCGGCCGCGCCCGCTCGGTGCCGCGCACCCACCGGTCGAAGAACACGCGGGCCTCCTCGGCACCGGCGAGCCGGGCGACCTCCGCCTCGACGCCGTCCTCCGGCACGCCCGTCGCCTCGTACCGCTTCAGGAGCGCGCGCAGCACGTCGTCGAGCGACGCGCCGTGGCGGCGCAGGAGGAGGTCGAGCGCGAAGGCCACGATCTCGCCCTTGAGGTAGTACGAGATGGCGCTGTTCACGCCGTTCTCGTCCGGCCGGTAGTGCTTCACCCAGGCGAGGAAGCTCGCCTCCTCGACCGACATCTTCCGCGCGCCGGGCGTCCGCTCGAGCGCCGTGAGCGCCTGGCCGAGGTTCCTGAGGTGGGAGCGCACCGGCACGAGCCCCGCCCGCACGAGCGCGAGCCCTTCGTAGTAGGAGGTCGCCCCCTCGAACCACCAGAGGAGCCGCGTGTACTGCTCCTGCCCGTAGTCGAAGGGCACGAACGCGGCCGGGCGGAGCTTCTTCACGTTCCAGACGTGGAAGAACTCGTGCGAGACGAGCCCGAGGGTCTCCTCGTAGGCGTCCTTCGGGAAGAACTGGTGGCGGCCGATGGAGAGCGTCGTCGAGGCGGCGTGCTCGAGCCCGCCGCGCCGCTTGTCCACGAGGTGCACGATGAAGAGGTAGCGGTCGTACGGGAGCCCCCCGAACATCCGCCCGTGCTCCTCGACGATGCGGGCCGCGTCGTCGGCGAGCCGCCCCTCGTCGAGGTTGCCCCGGCCCCAGATCGCGAGCTCGTGCGGCTTGCCCATCGCCGTGAACGGCACGAGCCGGTGGGTGCCGATCTCGAGGGGCGAGTCCACGAGCTCGTCGTAGTCGCGGGCGGTGAACCGGGTCGGCCCGCCCGCGAGCGCGGTCGAGACCTTCCAGCCCTCGGGCGGCTCCACGTGGAGCTCCTGCGGCTCGCGCTCCCGGCCCGGAACGTAGGGGAACACCGCCGCGCCGTTCAGGTACCCGTGCGTCCCGTCGAGGTGACAGGTCCGCACGGTGAGCTCGTTCGCGTAGACGCGGAAGCTCACCACCACGCGCGCGGCGCCGGCCGAGTCCACCCGCAGTCGGCGCTTGTCCAGCCTGTGGACGGCGAGTGCGCGCCCCTGTCCGTCGGAGGCGGCGAGCCCCTCCACGTGGCGCGCGAATTCGCGCACCAGGTAGCTGCCGGGCGTCCACACCGGAAACGCGAGCTCGAGGGTCTCACCCGGACGGTCGACCTCGAACTCCAGGTGAAAGAGATGCGAATGCGGCTCCGGCATGCGGACACGATGGCGCATGCCCGGGAATGTAGCCCGGGATCAAGGTCGGGATCCGGAGTTCTGGTAGGGGTACGAGACGGGGGAATCGACGAGGATGGAGGGCGAAGGCAGCAGGCTGCCCGGCGAGCGCGACGGGCTGCGGATCCACCTCCTCGGCCGGTTCGAGGTGGTCCGGGCCGGCGCGCCCGTGCCGGCCTCGGCCTGGCGCCGCCGCCGCCCGGCCGATCTCCTGAAGCTCGTCGCGCTCGCCCCCGGGCGCAGCCTGGGCCGCGAGGCGGTCGTCGACGCGCTCTGGCCCGACAAGGATCCCGGCTCCGGCGCGAACAACCTGCACCGCGCGCTCTACGACCTCCGCCAGATCCTCGGCGGCCGCCACGTCGACATCGAGCGCGGGAAGGTCGCGCTCGTCCCGGAGGCCTGGCTCGACGTCGACGCGTTCGAGGCCGCCGCCGCGGACGGCTCGCCCGACGCGCTCGGGACGGCGGTCGCCCTCTACCGCGGCGACCTCTGCCCGGACGACGCCGACGCGGACTGGCTCGCCCGCCGCAGGGCGCAGCTGCGCGGGCGCTTCGCCGAGGCGGCCCTGCCGCTCGCCCGGGCCGCCGCCGAGCGCGGCGATCCGGTGGCGCTCCCGCTCCTGCGCCGCCTGCTCGCGGCCGACCCGTCCATCGAGGAGGGGCACCTCCACCTCGTCCGCCTGCTCGCCGAGGCCGGGCGTCGCGCCGAGGCGCTGCGCCAGTTCGACGCCTGCGACGCCGCCCTCCGCGCTGCCGGGCTCGGCGGCCCCGGCGACGCGCTCCGCGAGCTCAGGGCGGCGATCCAGCGCGGCGAGATCGGCCGCGCGCCCGCGCGCCCCGCGCTCGACGGGGCCCGCCGCGCGGCCCGGCGGCTGCTCGGCACCCCCGAGCCCGGGCCGGTGCGCGGCCGCGGGGGCCTCGTGCTCCTGCTCGAGTCGCTCCTCGAGACCGGGCACGGCACGCTCGTGCTCCTGGGCGAGCGCGGCGTCGGCAAGACCCGCCTCGCGGTCGAGGGCGCCCGCCTCGCGCTGTCGCGCGGCGCCACGGTCCTGTGCGGCGTGGCGGGCGCCGGGGCCGAGGGCGAGCCCTACGCGGTCTTCGCCGACGCCTTCCTCGCCGAGCGCCGGGCCCGCCCCGAGGCGCCGGATCCGTTCGCGGCGCTCCAGGCGCCCGGGCGCGCGTCGCCCGAGGCGACCCGGCGCCGCGTGGTGGAGGCGGTGGCGGACGCGCTCCGCGAGCTCGGCGGCGGCAAGCCCCTCTACCTCCTCCTCGACGATCTCCACGAGGCGGACGAGTCCTCGCTCGACCTCCTCCACGTCCTCGCGCGCCGGGCCCGCGAGCTCCGGCTGGTCGTGGTCGCGACCTGCAACGAGGAGGCCCTGCACGCCGGCACGCCCGCGCAGGCGGCGCTGGCGCACCTCGACGGCGCCCGGCTCGCGCGCGGCGTGCGGGTGCCCCGCCTCGGCCTCGCCGCGGTCCGCGAGCTCGCCGCCGACGTGCTCGGCGAGCAGGCCCCGGAGCCGCTGGTCGAGCAGCTCTACCGCGTCACCGACGGCTCGCCGCTCGTCGCAGAGGAGCTGCTCCGGGCCCGCCGTGAGGCGCCCGGCGCCGAGCAGCCGGCCGACGCCGCCGCGGCGATCCGCGCCCGGCTCGGCCGCCTCGGCCACGGCGCGGCCACGCTGCTCGCGGCGGCCGCCGTCGCGGGGCAGCGCTTCGACTTCGAGGTGGTCCGCGCGGTCTCGGGGCTCACCGCCCACGAGGCCCTCGACGGGCTCGAGCGCGCGCTCGCGGCGCGGCTCGTGGACGAGGACGGGGCCGGCTACCACTTTCACCACGCGCTCGTGCACGAGGTGCTCTACGAGGCGGTGCCGCAGGGGCGCCGCGCCGAGCTCCACGCCGCGGTCGCCGACGCGCTCGAGGCGGGCGCCGCCGGGGGCGGCGAGCCGCCCTCGGAGCTCCTCGCGCACCACCGGCTGCGGGCGGGCCGGCCCGAGCTCGCGCTCCGCCACCTCGTCGCGGCGGGCCACCGCGCGGCGGCCCGCGCCGGCCTCCGCGAGGCGCTCGCGTTCTTCGCCGAGGCGCTGCGGCTGCTCGCCCGGCCGGGCGGGGGCGACGCGGCGCTCGTCGCCGAGGTCCTCGAGGCGACCGCCGCGGTCCAGCTCGCCCTCGGCGAGCTCGGCGGCGCCGCGCGCGCCTTCGCCGACGCGGCCCGGACGCTCGAGGCCGATCGCGCAGGGGATCCGGCCCGGCGGGCGCGCGACCACCGGCTCGGCGCGCTCGCGCTCGCCTCGGGCGGCGCCATGCGCGCCGCCTCCTCGGAGATCGATGAGGGCCTCGAGGCCGCCGGCGAGGGCGACGAGTCGCCAGCCCTGCTCCTCCTGCGCGCGCGGCTGCTCTGGCACGACGGCAAGCTCGCCGAGGCCTGCGCCGAGGCGGAGGCCTCCGCCGCCCGCGCCGACGCCCTGGGGGACGCCGCCCCCGCGACCGCCGCGCGCGACCTCGCCGCCGTCGCGGCCGCCTCCGCCCCGTCGCCCGCGGGCGGGCACGGCGACTCGCTCGTGCTCGATCCCTTCGCGTCCGGCGTCGAGGACGACGCCCGCGCCTGCCTCGACCTCGACCTCGTCCTCTGGGAGCGGAACCTGCTCGGCGACCGCACCGCCGCCGACCTCGCCCGCGCCGCCGCGGCGTTCACCGGGCGGATGCGCGCCCGCGAGCGGCTCGACGCGGTCGCGGTCGGCCGCCACGGCACCGGCGTCGCCGCGCTCGCCGCCGGGGACCTCGAGCTCGCCGAGGCCGACCTCGAGGAGGCGCTGCGGGGCCACCGCGGCGCCGGCTCGTCGCTGGGCGAGGCGCTCGCCCTCGAGCGGCTCGCCACGCTGCGCATCGTCCGGGGCGGCGTGGAGGAGGCGCTCGCGCTCGTCGACGAGGGGGTCCTCGCGGCCGAGCGCGGGGCCATCCGGCGCCACGCGCTGACGCGGCTCTACACCACGCTCGCGCGCGGCCGCCTCGCCGCGGGCGCGAGCCACGCCGCCGAGGACGCCCTGCGGGAGGCCTCCGCCTCCGCGGTCCGCCACGGCACCTGCGCCACCTGCGACGCCGCGCTCCGCGCGACCGCCGTCCGCGTGAGCCTCGCGCGCGGCCGGTTCGCCGACGCCCAGGCCGAGGCCGCCCAGCTCGAGGAGGTCGCCCGCCTCCGCGGTGGCCGGGTGCTGGTCGCCGTGTCCCGCCTCGCCCGCGCCCGCGTGCTCGCCGCCGAGGGCCGGACCGCCGACGCCATCGGCGCGCTCTCCGCCTCGCGGAACGCCTTCTTCGCCGCCGGCCTCCGCCTCGACGCCGCCATCTGCGCCCGCATCGAGCGCCGGCTGCGCGACCCCGCCGAGCCGCTCCCCGGCGACGTGGCGCTCCTCGAGAAGCTCGTGCTGGCGGACGGGGACGCGTAGGCCGGAGCGCCTCACCCCGCCCGCGGCGAGGTGAGCCGGTAGAGCATCGCGAGGAGGCGGTCGCAGGCAGTCCGAGTCCGAATCCGAGTCCGAGTCCGAATCCGAGTCGGGATCGGATTCGGACCCGGAGTCGGATATAACGCGCCCCCATCGATCCCTACGGCCTGCGCCGCGTGGTCTCCCCGAAGGGCGTGCTCCCCCAGCGCGCGGACGTCCTGGACCCTGCGCTCCCGCTCGGCGACGACGAGCTCTCCATCTCGGTCGACGCCCTCAACGTCGACGCCGCGAGCTTCAAGCAGCTCTCCGGGGTCGCCGGCGGGGACCCCGGGAAGATCGCGGACGAGGTCCTCCGGATCGTCCGCACCCGCGGGAAGCTCCACAACCCGGTCACCGGCTCCGGCGGCATGCTCATCGGCCGCGTGAAGGCCGTCGGGCCCGCCCACCCTGCCGCCGGGAAGGTCCGCCCGGGCGACCGCGTCGCGACGCTCGTGTCCCTCACGCTGACCCCGCTCCGCCTCGACGCCATCCGCGCGGTGCGCCCGGCCATCGACCGGATCGAGTGCGAGGGCGAGGCCATCCTCTTCGCCTCGGGCCTCTGGGCCGCGCTGCCCTCGGACCTCCCGGAGACGCTCGCCCTCGCCGCGCTCGACGTGTGCGGCGCCCCCGCCCTCGCCGCGCGTTACGTCCGGCCCGGCATGCGCGTCCTCGTGCTCGGCGCCGGCAAGTCGGGCGCGCTCGTCTGCGCCCACGCGAAGGAGCTCCTCGCGGGCGACGGCGAGGTCGTCGCGTGCGACCTCTCCCCGGCGGCGCTCGCGGCCGTGCAGGGCGCGGGCGTCTGCGATCGCACGCTCGCGCTCGACGCGACCGACGGCGTGGGGGCGCTCGCCCGCGTGCAGGCCACCGGCGGCACCTTCAATCTCGTCGTGAACTGCGCGTCGGTGCCGGGCACCGAGATGGCCTCAATGCTCGCCGCGAAGGACGGCGGCACCGTGCTCTTCTTCTCGATGGCGACGAGCTTCACGGCCGCGGCCCTCGGCGCCGAGGGCGTCGGCAAGGACGCGGCCCTCGTCATCGGGAACGGCTACGTGCCCGGTCACGCCGACCTCACGCTCGGTGTGCTGCGCCGGAACCCCGGCCTGCGGCGGCTCTTCGAGGAGCGCTACGGCCGCTGACCGGAGGGGGCACCCGGCCGCTGCAGCTTGCGAGACCTCGATGGGATGTACACCCTCGGCCGGTGCCCGCTGCCGATGGACCCGCCCGGGCCGGAGCCCTCCCCCCGGCCGGCCCGGCCCGCCTGCTGTACGAGCATCCCTCGATGGCGGTGGTCTATCTGCGTGGGCCCGCGCTCGTCGTGGAGCACGCCAACGCAGCCGCCCGTGCCCTCTGCCCGGGCGCGGACCCGGTGGGCATGCCCGTCCGGGAGGTCCCGGGCTGGGGGACCGCGCGGTACGAGCGCGAGCTCGCCCGGCTGCTCGAGGGGCAGCGGGTGGAGCTCCGGGACGTGGATCTGGCGATCGGCCCCGGGGGGGACCGCCGGCACTTCACGGTCGCGCTCGACCCCGTCCTCGACGCCGAGGGGCGCGTGGAGGGCGCGCTCGGGGTCGCCTTCGAGACCACCGGGGCCGTGCGGGCCGAGGCCCGCGCCGACCTGTTCGCCCGCATGGTCTCCGAGCTCGCGGCCGACCCCGACCTCGGCGCCGTCGCGCGGAACTCCCTCACCCGGGCCGTCGAGCTCCTCGGCGGCGTCGACGGGACGATCTGGCTGCGGGAGGACGAACACCTGCGCTGCGTGTTCGAGAGCGCCGAGGCCGGGCGGCTCGGCCACGCCATCCCGCTCCGGGAGGCGCCGATCCTCGCTCGTGCGGTGGACCGTGGGCAGCCCGAGACCCTGACCGTGGAGCAGGCCGCGCCGGCCGTGCGGAGCTGGCTCGAGCGGCTCGGCCTCGAGGCCGCCCTCGTGTTGCCGCTCGCGGCGGAGCCGGCGCCGGTGGGGGTGTTCGTCGTCGCCGACCGCGTCGCCCACGCACGCTCCGGCCCGGACCTCTCGTTCGGCCGCGCCATCGCCGCGCAGTGCGCGCTCGCGATCCAGCGGGCGCGCGCGAGCCGGGCCGAGCGCGTCGCCCGCGTGCGGCTGCAGAGAGAGCCAGCGCCTGACCGCGGCGCTCGCGGCCACGCGGACCCCGTCGGACGTGGTCACGGCGATCCTCGACGACGGCCTGGGCGCGTTCGGCGCCGCGGCCGGCGTCGTCACGCTCCTCGATCCCCAGGACGGCCGGCACCTCCGCGCGGTCGGGTGGCGCGGCTACCCCGACGCGCAGGTCCGACCGTACGAGCGCCTCCCGATCACGGCGCCGTTCCCCATCACCGCCGCGGCGGCCCTGCGCGAGGCGCAGTGGCTCGGGACCGAGGCGGAGCGCGCCGCCGCGTACCCGGGCTGGGACCGCTCGCAGCTCCTGCACGCCGCCGCGTGGGCGTGCCTGCCGCTCCTCGTCGAGGACCGCTGCCTGGGCGTGGTCGGGCTCACCTTCCGCGAGGAGCAGAGCTTCCCGGCCGACGTGCGAGACGAGATGCTCTCGCACGTCCGCAAGTGCGCGCAGGCGCTCGAGCGCGTCCAGCTCGACGAGGCGCTCGCGCGGGAGCGGGCGCACCTCTCGGCGATCCTCGACGCCCTCCCCGCCGGCGTCTCGGTGGCCGACGCGAGCGGCCGGGTCATCATCGTGAACGCCACCGCGATCGCGCAGGCCGGCCCCGGCGAGCAGCTCCTCGGGCGCAGCGCGCTCGCCGCGGTGCCGGTCGGCGCCACCCACCCCGACGGCCGCCCCGTCCTCGCCGCGGAGCTGCCGCTCGCGCGCGCGCTCGCGGGCGAGCGGGTGGAGCGCGAGGAGGTCCGGGTCCCGGTGCCGGGCGGCCGGATCCGGACCCTGAGCCTCTCGGCCGCCCCGCTCCACGACGGCGGCGGCGCGATCTCCGGCGCGGTGGAGGCGGCGTGGGACGTGACCACGCAGAAGGAGACCGAGGGGGCGCTGCGCACCGCCACCGTCGCCCTCGACGTCGCGAACCGGCAGAAGGACCAGTTCCTCGCGATGCTCGCCCACGAGCTGCGCAACCCGCTCGCCGCGATCCGCAGCGCCGCCCACGTCATCCGCGGGCGCGCCGCCGTCGGCCGCGACTCGAGCCGCGCGGTCGGCATCCTCGAGCGACAGGCCGGGAACGCGTCGCGCATCCTCGACGACCTCCTCGACGTCTCGCGCATCACCCGCGGCCTCGTGGAGCTCCGCAAGGAGCGCGTCCGCCTCGACGACGTCGTCGCGAGCGCGGTCGAGTCACAGCGCGACCTCGCCGACTCGCTCGGCCACCGGCTCTCCGTGCAGCTCGCGCCCGGCCTCGAGCTGGACGGCGACCCCACCCGCCTCGAGCAGATCGTAGCGAACCTGCTCAACAACGCGGTGAAGTACTCGCCGCCCGGCGGCAGCATCGCGGTCGACCTCGCCGGCGAGGGCGGCCGCGCGGTCCTGCGCGTCTCCGACCGCGGCAGCGGGATCCCGCCCGAGCTCCTCCCCCGCGTGTTCGAGCTTCTTCGTGCAGGGCGAGAAGGGGCTCGCCCGCACCTCGGGCGGCCTCGGCCTCGGGCTCACGCTCGTGAAGCGCCTCGTGGAGCTGCACGGCGGCGAGGTCTCCGCCCACTCCGCGGGGACCGGCCTCGGCAGCACGTTCGAGGTGAGGCTGCCGCTCGCGGCGCGGGCGCCGACACCTCCCCCGCGCCACCTCCCGCTGCCCACCGGGACCCGTCGCGTGCTCGTCGTCGAGGACAACGCGGACGCCGCCGAGACGCTCGTGGAGGTGCTGAAGCTCCTCGGCCACGAGGCGCGCTGGGCGCCCGACGGCCCGGCGGCGCTCGCGCTCGCGGACCGGTTCGCGCCGGACGTGGTGCTGCTCGACATCGGCCTGCCCGAGATGGACGGCTACGAGGTCGCGCGGCGCCTGAGGGCCAGCGCGCGGGGCGACGCGCTCCAGATCGTCGCGGTGTCGGGCTACGGACAGCTCGAGGACCAGGAGCGGGCCCGAGCCGCGGGCTTCGACCTGCACCTCACGAAGCCCGTCGAGCCCACCTCGCTCGCGCGCGCCGTCGGCCAGGCGCCGGAGCCGCACGCGCCGCTGTGAGCCTCGGCTCCGGCGGCCCCGGAACGGGGCCGGCCAGGGCGCACCCGGGGTCACGCGGGCCCGACTCCCGACCCGGCTGGGTCGCGAAAGCGCTGCGCGAGACGGGCCTCCCGGCGCACACTCCACCCGACGTGAAGACGTCGATCATCCCGCGGGGGGCGCGCCGGAAAGGTCCGGAGGCGAGGTCGGGGTATCATGCGGCGGGGCCGTGGCGGAGCTGGTAGACGCGGGGGACTTAAAATCCCCTGCCGCGCGAGCGGCGCCCCGGTTCGATCCCGGGCGGCCCTACCTTTCCGGCTCGGACCCGGGCCGGTCGGGCGCTCCGCTCTACCCACGGTACGCTCGGGTCTGCCCTGAGCCCGGCAACGGGGCCCCTCGGCCGTGGCATTCCGCCCGACGGCGCTTTCCTTGCACTATGAGCCGTCGATGCTCGGCGAGACCACCACCTCCGGCCACACGATCTCCGACGCGCCGCGCGCGCGCGTGCTCCTCGTCGAGGACGATCCCGACATCCGCGAGTCGCTCTCCGAGGCGCTCCGCTTCGAGGGCTACGCGGTGGAGCTCGCGGGGCACGGCGAGGAGGCGCTGGCGCGGCTCGCGCGCGACCCGCTCCCGGACGTCATCCTGCTCGACCTCATGATGCCGGTGATGAACGGGTGGGAGTTCCGCGAGGCGCAGCTCGAGGACGCCGCGCTCGCCGACATCCCGGTGGTCGTGATCTCGGCCCAGGCGCCGGGCGCGTGCGCGCCGGACCGCTACCTGCCGAAGCCGTTCGGCCTCGGCGACCTCTTCACCGCGATCGGCGAGCTGGTCCCGCCGCGCCTCGCGGCGTAGCCGCAGCCGCCCGCCTACCCGTCGTCCCGCCGCTCCGGCTCGCCGAGCAGCGCGCGCACGAGCCCCGACTCGCGGCGGAAGAACCCCTCGGTGTGGAAGCTCTGGTCGAGCCGCAGCACCTCGAAGTCCAGGTGGTGGCCGAGCTCGTGGAGCAGCGTCCGGAGGAAGGTCCGGAACGCCACCACCCGCCCCTTCTTCGCGGTGCGCATCCACACGCGGATCCGGGCCGGCTCGTCACCCGTCGTGTAGAGCCCGTGGAGCTCGCCCCACTCCTCGCTCGGGCGCACCGCGAGGATGTCCACCCGCGGCGGGGGCGCGCCGAGGGCGGCCGAGAGCCCCGCGCAGAGCGCGACCGAGGCGTCCCGCACCGTGCGCGGGTCGTCCGCCGCGAGGCCCGCCCGGAGCGCCTCCACCCAGGGCGCGAGCGCGTCCCGGGCGCCCTCCGGGACGCTCCACGGGCCGGCCGCGTCGCTCCTCCGGTAGGTCGCCTGGTCCCTCTTGGACAGGCGTGCATAGTAGCCAAACGGCAGGGGAAACCTCCCTGGGCCCGTGTTATAAGGCCCGCCCGTGCTCGAGACCGTCGCCAAGGGCTTCAAGGCCGCCAGGAACAAGCTCTCGGGGCGCACCGAGATCACCGCCGAGGTGGTCGACGACGCGCTCCGGGACATCCGCGTCTCCCTCCTCGAGGCCGACGTCTCGTTCGACGTCGTGAAGCGCTTCGTCGCGCGCGTGCGCGAGAAGGCCATCGGCGAGGTGGTCGAGACGAAGGTCAAGACCGCGAAGGGCACGCTCAAGGTCGGGCCGCAGGACCACTTCATCAAGATCTGCCACGACGAGCTCGAGGGCCTGATGGGCCCGGTCGACACGTCGCTGCGGTTCGGCAAGGACCGCGCCCGCCCGACCGGCATCATGATGGTCGGCCTCCAGGGCTCCGGCAAGACGACCACCGCCGGCAAGATCGCGAAAAAGCTGCTCGACGAGGGCAAGCGGCCGCTGCTCGTCGCCGCCGACGTCTACCGCCCCGCCGCCGTCGACCAGCTCAAGGTCCTCGGCGAGAAGCTCGGCGTCACCGTGTTCCACGAGCCGGGCGTCGCGCCGCCGGCCATGTGCCGCCACGCGCTCGACGCCGCCGCCCGCGAGAAGGCCGCGGTCGTCATCTACGACACCGCCGGCCGCCTCGCGATCGACGACGAGCTCATGCAGGAGCTCGAGCAGATCAAGGGCGAGGTCGCGCCGGAGAACATCCTCCTCGTCGCCGACGCCATGATCGGCCAGGACGCCGTGAAGACCGCGGCCGAGTTCGACCGGCGCCTCGTGCTCGACGGCTTCGTGCTCACGAAGCTCGACGGCGACGCCCGCGGCGGCGCGGCGCTCTCGATCAAGGAGGTCACCGGCAAGCCCATCAAGTTCCTCGGCATGGGCGAGTCGCTCGACCGCCTCGAGGAGTTCCGGCCCGAGGGCCTCGCCTCCCGCATCCTGGGCTTCGGCGACGTCGTCGGGCTCGTGAAGGACTTCGAGCAGCACGTCGACGAGGAGACCGCGGAGCGCGACGCCGCGAAGATCCTCTCCGGCGACTTCACGCTCGACGACTTCGTGAACCAGATTCCGCCTCGTGCGGAAGATGGGCTCGCTCGGCGACATCATGGAGAAGTTCCCGCTGTTCGGGGAGCTTCCCGAGGGCTTCCAGTTCGACGACAAGGCGCTCGACCGCATCGTCGCGATGGTCGACTCGATGACGAAGACGGAGCGCGCGCGCCCCGACCTCGTCGACGAGCGCCGCCAGAAGCGCATCGCGAAGGGCTCCGGCCGCAGCGAGAAGGAGGTCAAGGAGCTCCTCAAGCACTACAACCAGATGCGCGGGGTCATGAAGCAGGTCGGCTCCGCGCCCGGCCTCCTCGCGCGCCTGCCCGGCGTGAAGCAGCTCATGCAGCTGCGCCAGCTGCAGGGCAAGGGCATGGAGGACGTGCTCGGCGCCGACGCCGACGCGGTCCAGCAGGCGATGCGCGGCGGGATGATCCCGCCCGAGGCCGCGAAGGCGATGGGGCTGCCGAAGGGCTACACCCCGCCCATGGCCGCGGGCGCCATGGCCCGCGCGCGGATGATGGGCTACTCGCCCGAGCCGATCGCGCTCGAGTCCCGCGCCGATCAGGAGGCGCGCCGCAAGAAGCGCAAGCAGGAGCGCCAGAACAAGAAGAAGAACCGGAAGAAGAACAAGCGGTAAGCGAACCGCCCCTTCCGGCCTTCCCACGCTTGCGCGACGGCGCGTCCGGGCCGGCTCGCGTTACGACATCCCCGGACATGCCCGTGCCCGGACCCCGGAGCCGCGCGCTCGCCGCCTACCGCGCCCAGCCCCACCGCCCACCCTCGTGCGCGGGCGGCGTGTACCCGGAGGACCCCGCCGCGCTCGCCCGGGCGCTCGACCGCTGGCTCGAACTGCCCGCCCCGCGGTGGCCGGACGAGCCGCCCCGGCTCGTGGTCGTGCCGCACGTCGACTTCACCCGCGGCGCCCGGGTCTACGCGCCCGCCGCGCGCGCGCTCGCCGGCGCCGACGCGGAGCTCTACGTCGTCTTCGGCACCGCCCACGTCACCCCGCCCCACCTCTTCACGCTCACCCGCCTCGACTACACGACCCCGCTCGGCTGCATCCCCACCGACCGCGCGCTCGTGGACGAGCTCGTGAGGCGCCTCGGCGAGGACGAGGTGCTCGGCGACGAGGACGTGCACGCCGGGGAGCACGCCATCGAGCTCCCGCTGCTCGCGCTGCTGCGCGCGAACCGGCGCCCGGCCAGGGTCCTCCCGGTGCTCTGCTCGTCGATTCTCGCAGCTGAGGGACCCCGCCCGCGCGACCCTCGCCTTCCTGGACGCCCTCGGCCGGGAGCTGCGCGGCCGGAACGTCTGCTACGTCGCCGGCGCCGACCTCGCGCACGCGGGGCCCATGTACGGCGACGCCCGCCCGCTCGACCCGGTGGAGCGCACGGAGCTCGCCGCGCTCGACCGCCGCACGCTCGCCGCCCTCGAGGGGGGCGACCCCGAGGCGTTCTTCCGGGAGGCGGTGCGCCAGGACGAGCGGCGGCGCCTGTGCGGCGTCGCGCCGATCTACGCGGCGATGCGGGCCTCCGGCCTGGGCGCGAAGGTGCTCGGCTACGCGCAGTGGACCGACGGCCAGGACCTCGTGAGCTTCGCGGCGGCGGCGGGGTGACCCCCGCTACCGGAACGCCGGGATCCCGGTGATCTCCTCGCCCACGATGAGCAGGTGCATGTCGTGGGTGCCCTCGTACGTGTAGACCGACTCGAGGTTCGCCATGTGGCGCATGATCGGGTACTCGCCGACGATCCCGTTCGCGCCGAGCACCGTGCGCGCCCGGCTCGCGATTTCGCGCGCGGCGTGCACGTTGTTCAGCTTCGCCATCGAGACCTGCGCCGGGGTCACCTGGTGCTGGTCCTTGAGCCGGCCGAGCTGGAGCGCGAGGAGCTGGCCCTTCGTGAGCTCGGTGACCATCCACGCGAGCTTCTCCTGCTGGAGCTGGAAGGACGCGATGGGCTTGTCGAACTGGACGCGCTCCCGCGCGTAGTCGAGCGCGCACTGGTAGCAGGCGTCGGCCGCGCCGAGCACGCCCCAGGCGATCCCGTAGCGGGCCTGGTTGAGGCACGAGAGCGGCCCCTTGAGGCCCTTCACGCCCGGGAGCAGGCCCTGCTCCTCGTCCACCACGACGCCGTCGAGCACGAGCTCGGAGGTCACCGAGGCCCGGAGCGACCACTTCCCCTTCATCTCCGGCGCCGAGAAGCCCGGGGTCCCCTTCTCGACCAGGAACCCGCGCACGCCGTCGTCGGTCCGCGCCCAGACCACCGCCACGTCGGCGATCGTGCCGTTCGTGATCCACATCTTCGTGCCGTCGAGCCGCCACCGTGCCCTTCCAGATGGGCCGCCCGCCTGGCGCACCGCGCGCGTCTTCATGCCCGCGGGGTTCGAGCCGAAGTCCGGCTCGGTGAGGCCGAAGCAGCCGATCGCCTCGCCCGCCGCGAGCCTCGGCAGCCAGCGCCGCTTCTGCGCCTCGGAGCCGTACGCGTGGATGGGGAACATCACGAGCGAGCCCTGCACCGAGGCGAAGCTGCGGATGGCGGAGTCGCCCCGCTCGAGCTCGTACATGAGGAGCCCGTAGGCCACGTTCGCGAGCCCGGCGCAGCCGTACTCCTGCGGGAGCGTCGGCCCGAGGAAGCCGCGCGCGGCCATGCCGGCCACGAGCTGCCGCGGGAACGTGCCCGCCTGCGCGTGCTCCTCGATGACGGGGAGCACCTCCGCGTTCACGAAGGCCCGCGCCTCCCTGCGGACCAGCCGCTCCTCCTCGGTGAGGAGCGCCTGGAAGCCCATGTAGTCGGTGAGCTCGGTCGACGTCGCCATCTGCCTCTCTCCTCAGCCGTGCCGCAGCGCGGAACGGACGTTGTCCACGAGGTTCTTGAGCCGGGGGCCGAGCTCGCGCTCGAGCCGCTCGCGGCCGGTCTGGAACGCGGCGCCGCTCGCGCTGAACACCAGCACCTCCCCGTCGCCGGTCACGAGCGGCGCGGCGACGGCGTGGACCTCCTTGCGCCAGTCGCCGAGCGAGAAGCAGAGCCCGTGCGCCTTGAAGTCGCGCTGCGCGCGGTCGAGCGCCTTCTTCACGGCGGGCCACCCCGCGCCGGCGTCCGCCCTGAGCTCCTCGAGGAGCGCCCGCCGCGCCGGGTCCGGGAGGCCGCAGACGAGCGCGCGCCCCATGGACGTCGAGGCGATCGGGATGCGCGCGCCCGCCTCGAGCTGCAGCGCGAAGGTGGAGGCGCTGCGGTAGGTGTCGAGGTAGACCATCCCGAGCCGGTCGCGCACGCCCAGGTTCACCGAGACGCCCGCGTGCTCCGCCAGCGCCTGCATGAGCGGCCGCGCCACGCGGCGGGCGTCGAGCTGCCCGAGCATCGCGTAGCCGAGCGACAGCACCGCCGGGCCGAGCGCGTACTGCTCGCGCTCGGGCGCGTGGCGGAGGTAGCCGAGCGCGGTGAGCGTGTGCGTGAGCCGGGAGACCGTGGGCCTCGGGAGCCCGGTGCGCGCCGCGAGCTCGCGGTTCCCGAGCCAGCGGTCGCCGGGGCCGAACGCGCGCAGGAGCTCGAGCCCGCGCGCGAGCGCGGTGACGAACCGGCGGTCCTTCGGCGCGGCGGGCGGCGTCATCGGCGGGCGGCCATCCTCCCGAGGCACGGTGGCGGAGGCCCGTTCCGCTGTCAACCACGATGATTAGAATTTCGGAATGTCATTTCGCACAGCGGAACGACCCTCCCGGCCGGGCCCGCTCGGCCACCTGCGCGTGCTCGACCTCTCCCGCGTGCTCGCGGGCCCGTGGGCCTCCCAGGTGCTCGCCGACCTCGGCGCCGACGTCGTGAAGGTGGAGCGCCCCGGCGCGGGCGACGACACGCGCGGCTGGGGCCCTCCCTGGCTCGCGGACGCGGACGGGCGCGAGACCGCCGAGTCCTCGTACTTCCTCTCCGCGAACCGCGGGAAGCGCTCCATCACCGTCGACCTCGCCCGCCCCGAGGGCCAGGCCCTCGTGCGCCGCCTCGCGGCCCGCGCCGACGTGCTGCTCGAGAACCACCGGGTGGGCGGCCTCGAGCGGTACGGCCTCGACTACCCTTCCCTGGCGCGGGAGCACCCGGGCCTCGTCTACTGCTCCATCACCGGCTTCGGCCAGACCGGGCCGTACCGGCACCGCGCCGGCTACGACCTCCTGCTCCAGGCCATGGGCGGGCTCATGAGCGTCACCGGCGCGCCGGACGGCGAGCCCGGCGGCGGGCCGGTGAAGGTCGGCGTCGCGGTGACGGACGTCATGACCGGCATGTACGCCGCGACCGCGGTGCTCGCCGCGCTCGCTTACCGCGATCGCACCGGGCAGGGCCAGCACGTGGACCTCTCGCTCCTCGACGTGCAGGTCGCGATGCTCGCGAACCAGTCCCAGGCGTACCTCACGACCGGGAGGCCGCCCGGCCGGCTCGGCAACGCGCACCCGAGCATCGTGCCGTACCAGAGCTTCCTCGCCGCCGACGGGCACCTCGTCATCGCGGTCGGCAACGATGGGCAGTTCGGGAGGCTGTGCGAGGTCCTCGGGCTGCCCGGGCTCGCGCACGACCCTCGCTTCCGGACCAACGCCGCCCGGGTCCGGCACCGGGACGCGCTCGTGGCGCTCCTCGCCCCGGCCCTCGCGGCGCGGCCCCGCGCCGCCTGGATCGAGCCCCTCGAGGCCGCCGGCGTGCCCTGCGGGCCCATCAACGACCTCGGGCAGGTGTTCGCGGATCCCCAGGTCCGGCACCGCGGCATGCGGGTCGAGGTGGAGCACCCGGTCGCCGGCCGGGCGGCGCTCGTGGCCTCGCCGATCCGGCTGTCCGGCACGCCGGTGGTGCCGCCGCGGGCGCCCCCGACCCTGGGGCAGCACACGGCGGAGGTCCTCCGGGAGCTCGGGCTCTCCGAGGCGGAGCAGGACGCGCTGCGGCGTGCGGGGGTGGTCTGACCGGGCGCCCGGCCGGGCGTCCGGTTATCACCGCGGGATGAACGTCACCGCCGTCACCCCCATCCTCAACGTCTCCGACGTGCCCGCGAGCCTGCGCTGGTTCGAGGCGCTCGGGTTCCGGCGCTGCTTCACGTTCAACGCGGGCGGGATGATCCCGGGATCGGCCGACGGGGACGCCCACGGCCCGGCCCACTTCGCGAGCGTCGGCGCGGGGGAGATCGAGATCTTCCTCTGCAAGGACGCCCAGGGGCTCCGGGGCGGCAAGCCGCCGCTGCCCGGCAGCGACGACGACGCGGGGGCGACCTGGATGACGCTCTGGGTGGGCTCGTGCCGCGAGGTCGACGAGGCCTACGCGCGGGCCCGCGCGGTCGGCGCGGCGGTCATGGCGCCGCCGGTCGACGAGCCGTGGGGCGTCCGCGAGCTCCGGCTCGCGCACCCGGACGGCCACGTGTTCCGGGTGAGCGCGCCGGTGGGGCGGTGAGGGGTCCGGGTGAGGGCGCGGCGGCGCGGCCCTGCGGGTCACGGCGCGAAGGGCTGCGCGCTCGGCGCGAGGCGAGGGCGAGCGCCAGGAACGCGGCGAGCGCGAGCGCGATGACGCCCGCAGCGCCCCACGTCGGGACGCGCCGGGCCGCGGTTCTGCTCCAGTTCCTCCGACGGCAGCGTCGCGGCGAGCGCCTCCGCCTCGAGCGGGGCCGCGTCTGGACCGTGGAATGTCAGACCCTGGCACTAGACTTCCGTTCAGATGGCCCGCCGATTCCAGATCGCGGAAAGCGTTGCGGCAGAAGGAGATGACGCCCTCCTCACGCGGCTCGAGGCGCGCATGGAGGCAGCGAAGGGTGCGCCCGCGCTGCACCCGCTCTCCGGGGCGGATGCGCATCGACTCGGCTCTCTCACGGTGAAGCTCGCGAAGGGCGGAGGCGCGAAGGACCTCGCGGTGGGCGAGGGGCTCGCGGCGCTCCGTCAGCACGACCTCAAGCTCGGCTACAACGGCATCGGCGATTCTCGCGCTCGATCGGCTGGGGATCGATCCGCAGCATGCACGTTGGCTCGCGGCGATGGCCGAGAAGCTTGCGGTGCGCCCGCTCCTCAGGGCGGCCGTGATCGCGGGGGAGTTCTCGCTCCGGAAGGTGGACGCGATCGTCGAGGTCGCGTTCGGAGCGGAGGAGCAGCGCTGGCTGGAGCTCGCGAGGCTCAGGACGGTGCGGGCGCTCGAGAAGCTCACGAGGCCCGGAAGGGACCCGTACGAACTCGGCTGGCGGCAGCTCGCCGCGAAGCTCGACGACGACCCGGTCCACCGCGAGGGCGTGGAGGACGCGTTCGGCGTCGCCTCCATCGTGCTCGGCGACCTCGATGCGCCGAACTGGAGGATCCTCCAGGCGCTCTCGATGGAGTTCCTCGGCGGGTTTCCGCTGCCGGAGCACCTGGAGGGCGGATCGTCAGGTGTGGCGCGCGGCGAGGCCTGCGCGGGATCATCAGGCGTGGCGCGCGAGGTCGGCGCGTCTGCCGGCGCGGGTTCGTCAGGTGTGGCGCGCCCTGCCCCTCCAGCCGCACCTCCCTGGCCTCGGCCCCGCCGCCCCCGGGCGCTCCTCCGCGAGCTCGAGCGCCTCGTGAGGGTTCGGCTCTCCGACGACGAGCGGCTCGGCAGGGCGCTCGTGCTCGTGAAGTTCTTCCGGGCATGGAAGGGCTTCGTCGTCCAGGGGCACGCCGTCGGCGGCTTCGAGGCCTTCTGCGTCGAGGCCCCTCGGCATCGCACCGTCCACGGCGCGGCAGCGGATGACGCTCGAGCGGAACCTGAAGGCACTGCCCGACCTTCGCGCCGCGCTCCGCGACGGCACGCTCTCCTACGAGCAGGCCCGCGCCGTGGCGGAGGTCGCGACGCCGACCGACGTGAAGGCGCGCATCGAGAGCGCCGCCGCCAAGCCCGCGCTCGACACGAAGCGGAAAGCCCGCGAGGAGCGAGATCGTCAGATGTGGTCCTCGGGAGAGGTGAGGCTCTCCGTCCCCGAGGACGTCGACGCCCTCTTCCGCGACGCCGTCACCGCCGCCCGCCTGCGCACCGGGCCCGGCCTCACCCCTGGCCAGGCACTCTTCATGATGAGCGCCCACTTCACGAAGACGTGGATCGACCTCGCCTCCGCCCTCTGGAAGAAGACCGACGCGGTCATGAAGCGCGACGGCTGCCGCTGCCGAGTCCCCGGCTGCTCCCACCCGGCCGAGCACCTCCACCACATCCGCTTCCGCTCGCACGGCGGCTGCTCGGAGCACTGGAACCTCGTCGCCCTCTGCGCCGCCCACCACCTCATCGCAATCCACCAGGGCTTCATCCGCGTGAGCGGACGGGCTCCCGGCGACCTCGTCTGGGAGTTCTTCGAACGCGACGGCCTCGAGCTCGCCGTGCTGGATCCGGAGGACCGGGACGAACCCGCGGCCCCGCCCTCGACCGCCCCCGTCGCGCAGGAGGCCGCCGCGTGACCGCCTCCGCATCCGCTTCAGCTCCAGCTCCGCCTACCGCTCCTCCTGCTCACGCATCTGCTCCCGCTCCTGTTTCCCTACTCCCCGTCGCCGGTCGTCCTCGCGCCCTTCTTCGGCACGACGAGCCCGCGCGACAGCCGGCGGAGCACGCGCTGCAGCTGGCGGCGCTTGTACCGCTCGTGCGAGGAGTCCCCCTCCTCGTTCTGCTTCGCCGTCGCGGCGTCCATGATTTGGAACTCGACGAGCGAGAAGACCACCCGCCCGAGCTCGTCCGCCATGGGGTCGAGCGGGGGGATGAGGTCGTCGATCCGCACCGGCAGGTCGACGACGAAGTTCAGCACCCGGTACCCGCGCCCCGAGAACTCGTTCCGTGGCGCGGCGGGGTCGCGCGCCTCGAGCTCGATCGGGAGCTGCAGCTGCTCGGCGACCTCGGCGCCCTTCGGGTGCGCCTCGAGCAGCTCCGAGAAGCGCACGAGGTTGTTCTGCGTCTGCCCGGGCAGCGCGAAGTTGAACGGGAACAGCGTCTGGGTGAGGTGCCACACCACCGAGACGATTCTGGTCGGGCCGCTCCGTCACCACCCGGTAGCGCACGCGGTCGAACACCTGCGCCGCCACGGTCTCCCGCTTCGCGAGCAGCTTCGTCACGAGCGAGGGCCGGGGCTTGCGGTTGCCGGCGAACTCCACGATCGGCAGCCCGGCCGTCCGCATCCGCTCCGCCTCGCCCATCACCCGCCGGTGCACCCGGTCCGCGAGGTCCGCCTCCCGGATGGGCGTGCGGAAGAGCAGCTCGCGCGCCTCCAGGTGGTGGATGACGTGCATCACCTTCAAGACGACGCACGCGATGCGGCGGTACCGCTTCGGCTCGAGCGCGCCCGAGGCGAGCAGGAACAGCTCGCGCAGGTCCTCCGGCCGCGCCACCGGCTCCGCCACCCGGTACCCGAACGCCGCCCGCAGGTACTCCACCGCCTGCAGCAGGATCGCCCGCACCCGGCGCTCGTCGCGCAGGTCCTCGAGGTCGAAGAGGTTGAGCGCGAGGAACGCGTCCACCTCCTGCGGCGTCTTGAAGTCGAGCCGGCGCCAGTCGATCACCGAGCCGCCGCGCAGGATCAGGCGCAGCATCTCGAGCTCCGCCGGCCCCATGTCGGCGAGCGTGCGCCACGCCACCCTGGGCGGCAGACTCGGGCTGATGGCCAACTCGGCTCCCTTGCTGCCGGGGTGGGGCGGGCCGTTCGTCCCGAGCGTGGGCCCGCGCGGCGGGCCAAGGTCGAGGGACGAGCGCCCCGGAAACTCAGAACGAGAACGGGAACGTGACCGGCTGGCCCGAGGTCTGCGACCGCGGGAACCGGATGTTCTTGATGACCCCGCCGATGCAGGCGGCGAACTGGCCGCTCGCGTACTCGGGCGTCACGCAGCGCACGTCCTTCGGGGACCCGTCGCCCGCGATGGTCCACGCCATCTTGAGCGTGCCGGACGCGTCCGGATCGCGCGCCTTCTGCTCCGAGACGCAGCGCCGGAGCGAGTCGACCCGGCCCGCCACGGCCTCCTGGATCTGCGAGGTCGACACCGAGGCGGGCAGGCTGCCGCCGCCCGCGCCGCCGGGCGCGGGCGGGACGTAGACGGAGCGGCTGCCCTGCTGCGCCGAGCCGCCGAGCGCCTCCTTCAGCGCCGCGTCGCCCTCGTCGAAGTCGAGCACGCCGCCGCCGCCCTTCTTCGCCGGCGCGGGCGCCGGGGCCGGGGCCTCGCGCGCGGGCGCGGGCTCCGACCGGGCGATGGTGGTCTTGCCGCCCTTCCTGACCGCGTCGCGGCCGCGCTTCGCGGGCGGCTCGGCGGCCGCGACCTGGGGCTTCGGGGCCGGCTGCGCGGCCTTCGGCGGCTCGACCGGCGCGGGCGGCGGGGGGTCGGCCTTCGTCGGCTCGGCGACGGCCGGCGTGGGCTGGGTGGTGGCGGCCGGCGCGGCGGCGACGGCCGTCGGCGCGGGCTGGGGCGGCGCCGGAGCGGCCGCCGGCGTGGGGATCGCAGCGGGGGCCGGCGCGGCCGCGACCTGCGCGGGCTTCTCGCCGAGGTCCACGCCGGGCACGTGGATCAGGCCCGTGAACACCGCCGCGGCGACGCCGCCCGCGACGACGAGCAGGGTCACCACCACGCCCACGAGCACGCCGCGCGAGCGGCGCTGCTTCGCGGCGGACTGGGCGATCGAGGAGACCTTCCGCTCCTCGGTCTTCTCCATGCCCTTGATGGCGAGCGGGATGGCGCCGGTCGGATCGACCCCGCCCTCCGGCAGGTTCATCGCGTCGACGAGCGTGCCGCCGGCCGGCTTCGCGGCGGGCGCGGGCCGCGCCGGCTCCGGCGCGTTGCGCGCGGCGATCTCCTCGTTCGCGAGCGCCGCGAGCGCGCTCGCGCCGGCCGGCTTCCAGCCGGGCTCGGGCGCGGCGGGGGTGCCCTTCGCGGGCGTGCCGGCGGACGCGGCGGAGACCGCCGGCATCCCGGTCGAGGTGGAGTAGCGCGGGACGGAGTCGCGGGCCGCCTCCATGGCCGGGCGCGAGGGGCGCACCGCGGCGCGGGGGACCGTGGCGAGGTACGCCGAGAGGTCCTGCACGGTCGAGATCGGGGTCCAGTCGCCCATCCCCGGCCGCCAGGCGAGCGAGTCGGGCGTGATCTCCCCGCCCTCCCACTTCTTCTTCACCTCGGCGAGCGGCAGCGGGCCGACCTGCGCCTGCCCGATGGCGACGTACCACTCGCCGGCCGGCGGCTCGGGGGCCGTCGCGATCTTGGCCGCGTCCGCGGAGGTCATCGCCTGGGTCGCGTCGGGGTTCTCGCCGCCGCCGCCGAAGGCGCTGTCGAACGCCTGGCCGAGCTCGGCGTCGAGCCCGGCGCCGGGCGTCGCGGCCGCGCCGCTCGCGCCGGGCGCGGGCGCGTCGGCGGCGCCGGCCTCGGCGTGCCGCACGTGGATGACGTTCCCGCACTTCTTGCAGCGGACCTTGACCCCGGCCGGCCCGACCTTGTCGTCCGAGATCATGTACTGCGCGCTGCAGCGTTCGCAGGTGAATTTCATGGGGTAAGTCCGCGTGAATCCTAGTCTTGGGCCGGGCCGACCGTCAACGCGCGCCCGCGCCTGCCGCTGAGGCGTCTCGCCGCCTCAGGTGGTTACGACGCACGAGAGCCCGAGACGATCTCGGAGGGTCCCGTAGGTGTCGGTGAGGCAGAACGACTGGAGATCCTTGACCCGCGTGTCCTCCCGCAGCTTCGAGACCTGGGGCTTCTCGGAGAGGGCGCCCCGCTTCGCGAGCTCGAGGTCCCCGGCGAGCAGCGTCGCCACCCGGTTGGAGGTCAGCTCGGCGCCGTCGAGGTAGGCCCGCACGTCGCCCGGGTGCTGGACGTCGCAGTAGTTCCGGGCGAGCACCTTCAGGGCGTTCTTGCGGACCTTCTCCGGCAGCGTCCGGTCGAGCTCCCGCTTCAGCTTCTCGACGAGGTGCGGGTCGGCGGTGACGACGAACCGCGAGGTCCCCACCGAGCACGCCGCCTGGAACACGAGGTCGAGCTGCTCGTGGGGCATGAGCCGGGCGAGCAGCATCTCCGGGCGCGCGAAGGTCATCGCCTTCGCGAGCGCGAACCAGAGCTCCTTCTTCGGCCGCTCCGCGAAGGCGTCCTCCACCACCCCCACGCCGATGGGCTCGGTCGGGAGGAGCTGCAGCCGGCTCGGGAGCTCCTCGCGGCGGAAGAGCCTCAGGCCCTTCGTGCCGAGCGTGCGCTCCACGTACTTGAACATGTTCGCGAAGAACAGCATCGACCCCTGGACGTCGATCTCGTCCCGCTTCGGGTTGATGCCGAGGTCCTTCTCCTTCTGCACGAACATGCCGCGGGCGTGGACCGCGAGCAGCGTGAGGATGTCCGCGAGCGGCCCCTTCACGCGCTCGTGCTTCACGAGGTCCCACATCGCGTCGTCCATCGAGCGGCTCGCCTGGTCGCGCGCGAACTTGCGCAGGCGGGAGACGACCTGGACCTCCTCCTGCGTCGCGCCGCCGACGAGGTGCACGAGCACCTGCGCGGCGGAGTACGCGAGGTCGTACTCCTTGCGCTGGGCGTGGAGCTTCACGAGCGCGGAGGCGGCCTTGTTCGGCATCGCGCCGAGCTTGAGGAGCTGGCGGTAGGCGCCGATCGCCTCGCCCTCCTCGCCCGGCTTCGCGGTCGCGAGCTCGGCGTAGATCTCGAGCGCCGCGGCGTCCTCCGGCTCGGAGCGCGCCACGACCTGGTACGCGGTGCGGGCGCCCTCCTCGTTGCGGAGCACGTTGCGGTAGAGGTCGCCGAGGGCGCGCCACAGGCCGGCGCGGGCGCGCGCGGCGTCGGGCGTCTTCGGGAGCCGCGCGATCATCCGCACGTAGGCCTGCTCGAGCTCCTCCCAGCGGCTCTGGCCGCCGAGGATCTCCTCGACCTGCGCGAACGCCTGCACGAGGCGCGGGTTCGCGTCGAGCGCCCTCTCGAGCTCGACGAGCGCGGCCGGCTCGTCCTTCACCTCGGTGCGCAGGATCTCGGCGCGCGAGAGGTGCATCTGCGCCGCGCTCGGCCGGTCGGCCTGGACCTCGGGCCGCTCGAGGAGCTGCGCGAGCACGTCGGCCGCCTTCTGGCCCTGGCGCGTCTCCTTGTAGAGGCCGAGCAGCGCCTGGGTGACCGGGAGCGAGGTCGGATCCACGCGCGAGGCGCCGAGGTAGGCGTCGATGGCCTGGTACGGGTCGTGGAGCCGGTCGCGGCAGGCCTCGCCGAGGGCGACGAAGTTCTCGAACTTCGCCGGGCCCTCCTGGAGCGGCAGGAGCCGCTGGCGCTGCTCGACCACGCCCTCCCAGTCGCCGAGGGTCTCGAGGACCCTCACGAGGCTCTTGCGGGACGGCTCGTGGTTCGCGTCGATCTCGAGGGCCTTCCGGAAGGCGCCGACCGCGCGGTCCTGCTGGCCGAGCTTGTCGGAGATCTCGCCGATCTGCCAGTGCGTCTCGACCACCTCGAGGTCGGTGAGGCCGTCCCGGTGGTGGATGATGATGGTCGTGAAGATCCGGAGCGCCTCGTCCCACTGCCCCTCCTGCACGAGGAGGTGGCCGAGGCCCTCGAGCGCGGGCAGGTAGGTCGAGTCGAGGTCGTACGCGCGCCGGTGGCACGCGAGCGCCTTCTCCCGCTTGCCGAGCTTCTCGGCGACGTAACCCTGCCGGTAGCACTGCCGGCACAGCTCCTTCGCGTCGCCGTAGCCCTGGATCGCCTCGACGCACGCGTCGAGGACGCGCTCGGCGTCCACCCAGCGCTGGTCCTGGATGTAGATGTCGGCGAGCGGGCGGGCCGCCTCGAGGTGGCCCGGGGCGCGCTTCAGCGCCTCCTCGTAGTACTTCGCCGCGCCGTCGCGATCGTCCTTCTCCTCCTGGTGGAGGCGGCCGACCTCGGTGTAGAGGCGGGTCTTCTCGGCGGGATCGGTCGCGTACCGGGCCTCGTCGAGGAGCATCTCGAGGTACGAGCCGCGATCGCGGCCCCGCTCGGCGATGCCCTTCAGCGCGCGGACCGCGGGCAGGCAGCCCGGGTCGAGCGCGAGCGCCTTCTGGTAGGCCTCCTTCGCGCCGTTCACGTCGAGGAGCATGTCCTCGAGGATGCCGCCCATCCGGACGTGGAGGTCGACCGCGTCCTTCGCGCCGCCCGCGATGCGGGCCTCGCGCTTCAGCATGTCGAGCGCGAGGTTCCAGTTGCCGGAGCGCTCGTAGAGCCGGCCGAGCGCCGAGACCGCCTGGCGCGACTCGGGATCGAGCTGGAGGGCGTGGTTGAAGATGGCCTCGGCGCGATCGACGCGGGCCATCTCCTTGTACCAGACCTCGCCGATCTGGACCTCGAGCGCCACCTGGTCGCGCCGGTCGGTGACGAGCGTGAGGTGGTGCTGGAGCACCGTGATGAGCCGGTCCCACGACTTCGCGTCGCGGTAGAGCCGCTCGAGCGCCTTCACCGCCGGGAGGTTGCCGCCGTCGAGCGACAGGATCTGCTCGTTCTTCTCGGTGGCCGCCTTCGCGTCGTGGAGCTTCTCCTCCTGGATGCCGGCGCTCTTTCGCGAGGACGTGCGCCTGCTCGACCGGGTCGCTCGTGAGCGCGACCTGCCGCTCGTAGACCCGGTTCAGCTCGGCGAAGCGGTCGAGCTTCGTGTAGAGCCGCTCGAGGCCGGAGAGGGCCTCCTGGCTCCCGTCGTCCATGCCGAGCACGGTCCGGTAGGCCTCGACCGCGGCCTCGTCGTCGGAGATCTCGTTCTCGTAGAGGGACGCGATCGCGAGCTGGTAGGCGATGCGGTGCTCGTCGGTCGCCGCGAGGTCGCGGGCGCGGGAGAGCACGCCGGCGAGGTCCTGCCAGCGCGCCTCGCGCCGGTAGATGCCGGTGAGCGCGTCGAGCGCGGCCGGGTCGGAGCCGTCGAGCTCGAGCACGCGGCGGAGCGCGGTGATGGCCTCGTCGACGTCCTTGAGCTCCCCGTCGTAGAGCCGGGCGACCTCCACGAGCGTCGCCTTCTTCTCGGCCATGTCGGCGGCCGCCTCGAGCTTCTGCTCGAGGGTGATGACGAGCTCGCGGACGCGGCCGCGGCGCTTGAAGAGGTGCGTGAGCGACGCCAGCGCCTCCGGGCTGCCCGGGTCGGCCTCGAGCGCGCGCCGGAAGGCGCTCTCCGCGCCGTCGGCGTCGTCGAGCTTCTCGTCGCGGAGCCTGCCGAGCCGGAGCAGGATCTGCGCCCGCACGATGCCCTTCGACTCGTCGGCGACCTGCTCGTAGATCTCGGAGAGCTCCTCGTTCGCCTCGGTCTCGGCGGCGAGCCGCTCGCAGGCGGCGAGCGCCTCCTCGTCGGCGGGCGCGGCCGCGACCACGCGCGACCACGCGAGGAACGCGCCCTCCTTCTGGCCGAGGCGCCGCTCCTGGATGCCCGCGGCCTCCTTCATGAGGCCGAGCCGCTCGGCCGGGTCGGCCACCTGCGGCGCGAAGGTCTCGGAGACCCGCGCGTAGAGGCGCCAGTTGCCCGCCTCCTGGTGGATCGCCCGCACCGCGTCGAAGGCGCTGCGGTTGCCCGGGTCGAGCTCGAGCACCTTGTCGAGCGCGGCGGCCGCGGCGTCCGGCCGCCGCTGGCCCTTCCACAGCTCGGCCACCGCGAGCCAGGCCGGGATGGCCTCGGCCGGCCCGCCCTGCTCGGCGAGCAGGGCCGCCCGCGCCTCGGCGGCGCGCACGCCCTCGGCGCCCGCGCCGGTCTGCCGGAAGACCTCCTCGATGCGGACGAGCTCCTCGGCGAGGTGCGGCTCGATGTCGAACGCGAGCTTCGCCTGCTCGGTGGCCTCGCGCTTGTTGCCGGCGCGGAGCAGCACCTCGGCGAGCTCGAGCCGGACCCGCTTCACGCCCGCGGCGTCCTCCTGCAGCGGGACGAGGCGCCGGTAGACGCCCGCGAGCGCCTCCTGCTCGCCCTGGGCGGCGTAGATGTCGCGCAGCGACTCGAGCGCCCGCTTGTTGCGCGGGTCGGAGTCGAGGACGGCCTTGTAGCTCGCGACCGCCTGGCCCATGTCGCCGAGCTTCGTGCCGAGCACGAGGCCGAGCTTGTCGTTGAGCCGGGCGATCTCGCGCCGGTCCACCGTGGCGGAGAGCCGGATCCTGAGGTGCGCCGCGAGGTCGCTCCACCGCTCGCCCTGCTCGAAGAGCTCCTCGAGGGCGGCGAGGGCCTGGTCGTGGCGCGGCTTCTGGGTGAGGAGCTCGCGCCAGAGCGCGACCGCGTCGTCGATGCGCCCGAGCTCGGCGGCGAGCCCGGCCAGCTTCACGATCACCCGCTCCTTCGCCGCCGCGTCGCCGGGGGCGGCGCGCTGCGCGTCGAGGTTGCGGTAGAGGTCCTCCTTGCGGCCGGCCCCCTCGTAGAGCGCCTCGAGGGCGCGCAGGGACGGGAGGTGCCGCGGGTCGGCGACGAGCGCGTGCTCGTACGCCTCGGCGGCGCGGTCCTTCTGCTCGAGCATCTCCTCGCAGAGCTGGCCGAGGCGGAAGAGGATCGCGACCTTGTCGGCGGGGGCGGCGGCCGCCGCGGCGCGCGACGAGAGCACGTCGGCGAGCTCCGGCCAGGACTCGAGCTTCGTGTAGATGCGCTCGAGCGCCGGGAGCGCGAACTGCGCGGCCTCGGGGTCGAGCGCCTGGGCCCTGCGCAGGTAGGGCGCCGCGCCGGAGGGATTGGAGAGCCGCTCGTCGAGCAGCCTTCCGATGACGAGCGAGACCGCCGCCGCGTCGACCGGCGGGAGGCGGTCCACCTCGTCCTGGTAGATCGCGCAGAGCTCCTCCTCGTGCCCCGAGGCCTCCGCGGACTTCTCGAGCCGGGCGCGCACCTTCACGTCGGCCGGGTCCTCGCGGAACGCCTTGCAGAGCGCGAGGAACGCCATCTCCGGGTCGGCGAGCTTCTGCTCGCGCACGTCGGCGAGCTGCAGGTAGAGCGCCTTGCGCTCCACCGCGTCCGGCCGCTCGCCGGCGCGCATCTCGAGCACCGCCGCCTGCCGGGCGGCGTCGCCGCCCTGCGCGTAGGCCATCTCGAGGACGAAGCCGACCCGGGGGTGGCCCGGGTCGCGCTGCAGCCAGGCCTCGAGCCGGGCGATCGCCTCGGGGTGGTCGGGGCGCGCCTTCAGCACCTCCTCGTAGAGGGCGAGCGCGCCCTCCTTGTCGAGGAGCCGCGCCTCCTTGAGCTCGGCGAGCCGGTACTCGAGGGCGAGCACCGCGGCCTCGTCCCCGGCGGCGGCCGCCGCCGGCACCTCGCGGGCGAGCACCTCGCCGAGGTCGACCCACCGCTCGGTGCGGACGCAGAGCCGGTCGAGGCGCGCGAGCGCGTCGCGGTCCTCGGGCCGCAGCTCCAGCAGGCGGCGGGTGGTGAGGATCGCGCCGCCGGCGTCGTCGAGGCGCTCGTCCTGCACGGCGGCGAGGTCGGCGAGGAGCGTGGCCCGCCGCGCGTCGTCGGGCTCGATGGCGAGCGCGCGGCGCAGCGCCTGGGCGAAGGCCTCGGGCTCCTGGCCGCCGCGGAGCGCCTCGACGAGGCCGTGGCACGCCTCGGCGTCCTCCGGGAGGAGGTCGAGCACCCGCTGCCACGCCTCGGCCGCCTTCGCGGGCTCGGGGCGGGCGAGGCGGGCGATGCGGCGGAGCAGCTCGCCGCGGGTGCGCGGCTCGCGGGCGCGGTCGGCGTTCTCGGCGAGCAGCGCCGCGAGCTCCTCGGCGGAGCCGGCCTGGGCGGACCACCGCTCGGCCGCCTCGAGCGACTCGAGCGCGTCGGGGTGCGCGGCGAGCGCGCGGCTCGCCGCGACGAAGGCGAGCTCGGCGTTGCGCATCGAGCCGCCGTAGACGTCCGCGACCCGCCGGAGCAGCGCGGCGCGGGCCACCGGGTCGGTCTCGTTCGCGGCGCGGGCCTCGAGGGTCTCGACGAGCTTCTGGTGCTCACCCTCGGCCGCGTACACCGGCTCGAGGACGCCCGCCGCCTCGATCGCGGAGGCGCCCGAGCCGCGGGCGAGCTCCTCGAGCGCGGTCAGCGCGCCGGGGTGGCGCGGGACCTTCGCGAGCACCTCGCGGTAGGCGAGGAGCGCGCCGTCCGGGTCGGAGAGGCGCTGCTGGCGGATCCGGCCCAGCCGGTAGCGGAGCTCCGCCGCGTCGGCGGCGAGGTTCGGGTTCCTGTCGGCGAGGGAGACCTCGCGGGCGAGCACGTCGGCGAGCTCGTCCCAGCGCTCGGCGGTGTTGAGGAGCTTGCCGAGGAGGCGCAGCGCGTTCGGGTCCTCCGGATCGACCGCGAGGATCTTCTTGTACGCGTCGACGGCGCCGTCCCGATCCGAGAGCTGGTCGGCCATGATCTTCGCCACCTCGAGCAGGAGTTCCTTCTGCGCCGACGCGCCCGGCGCGACGTCGGCCAGGCGGCCGAGCGTGCGGGCGAGGTCGCGGTGCGCGCCCAGCTTCCGGTAGACGCGCGAGAGCGCGCCGAGCGTCTCCGGGGTCGGCGCCTCGCGCGCCACGTCCTCGTACCAGCGCGCCGCGGCGTCGAGCCGGCCGAGCCGGTCGGCCGCCACCGCCGCGAGGCGCCGCTTCATCTCGAGCGCCGCCGCGGGCGGGAGCCCGGGCGCGCCGGCCGCGGCCTCGAGGGCCGCGGCGAGCTCGCCGAACGCGCCGGTCGTCGCGGCGAGCCGCTCGAGCTCCGCGCGGACGGCCGGGGCGTCCTCGCCGCGCGCGGCGGCGAGGTCGAGCTCCCGCGCGCGGGCGAGGAAGGCCTTCTTGCGATCGCCGAGCCGCTCGTGCAGCGCGGCCACCTCGGCCAGCAACGGTGCGCGCTCCGCGGGGTCGGCGTGCTCGAGCCTCAGCTCGAGCAGGCCCACCAGGCGCCGGGCGTCGCCGGCGGCGCGGAACACGTCCTCGAGCGCGCGGGCGGCGGGCTCCCGCGCGTCGGGCCGGGCGAGCAGGCGCTCGAGGCCGGCGACCGCGCGGGGCTCGCGCGGCCACTCGGCGAGGAGCTCGGCGTAGCCCTCCACCGCCCGGCGGGGCGACGGATCGGCCTCGAGCAGCGCCGCGCGGCGCAGCAGCACGGCGAGCCGCTCGTCGGGGCCGGCGAGGCCGGCCAGGGCGGCGAGCACCTCGAGGTGCTCCTCCGAGGCCGGCTGGCGCGCGAGGAGCCGGTCGAGCCCCTCGAGCGCCGGCGTGGACGCCGGGTCCTCCGCGCGCGCGGCGCGGAAGGCCTCGAGCGCGGCGGCGGCGTCGCCGAGGTCCTCGCAGAGCTTGCCGGCGTGCAGCCAGTGACCGGCCCGGGCCGGGCCCTCGGCCTGGCCGACGCGGTGCCGCGCGAGGACCAGGATCTCCCCGGCCGAGCGCGACGCCTGGTAGAGCTTCTCGAGCTCCGCCATCGCCTCGCCGTCGCCGGGCGCGGCGTCGAGCACGCGCTTCCACGCATCGACCGCGGCCGCGCCCGCGCCGCGCTCGGTGCGCAGGCGCGCCCCGCGGCGCGCGAGGTCGAGCGCCTCGGCGCCGGCGGCCCCGCGGGCCGCCTCCTCCCACGCCGCGGCGAGCTCGTCGAGCTTGCCGGTCGCGCGGGCCAGCCGCTCGAGGTCGGCGCCGGCCCCGGCGCGCGCCGGGCCGGCCTCGCCGAACGCGCGGCGGGCCGCCGCGAACGCCCCGGCGGGATCGGCGAGGTCGTGCGCCAGGATCGTGCGCACGTCGAGGAAGAGCTGCGCGCGCTCCTCCGGCTCGGTCACCGCGCCGAGGCGCGCCTCGCGGGCCGCCACCCTCCGCGCGTGCTCGCCGGCCGCGGCGAGCGCCGGCTCGGCGGCGGCGAGCGCCTCCCGGCCGACCGGGCCCGGGGTCGCCGCGAGCGCGACGAGCGCGTCCACCGACGGCATGCGCGAGGGATCGCGCCGGACGAGCTCGGCGTGCAGCGCGAGCGCGCCGGCGGGGTCGCCGAGGCGCGTGCGCCTCAGCTCCGCGAGGCGGGCCGCCGTGTCGAGGTCGAACGCGCGCGCGAGGCGGCGCTCGAGGGCGATGGCGAGATCGCGGGGCCGGTCGAGCTGCTCGTGCAGCCGCTCGAGGGAGGCCTGGGCCTCGGCGTCGGCGGGGGCCATGCCGGCGACCGCCGTCCAGGCGGCGGCGGCGCGCCCGAGGTCGCGCAGCCGCGTCTCGGCCACTGCGGCCTCCTCGCGCAGCGCGTCCTGGCGGGTGGCGGGCTCCTGGGCGGCGCGCCCGATCTCGGCGCACACGTCGGCGAGCTCGCCCCAGCGCTCGCGGGCGCGGTGCAGGCGACGGAGCGCGGTGAGGGCCTCCCGGTCGCCCGGGTTCGCGGCGAGCACGCGCTGCCAGCCCTCGGCGGCGGAGGCGGGATCGCGGCGGCGGTCCGACCACTCGGCGCGCTCGCGGAGGATCGTGAGCCGCTGCTCGGCGGGGGCCCGCTCGGCGAGCTCGTCGTACACCTTCGCGCAGGCCTCGAGCTCCTGGCTCTCGGCGGCGAGGCGGCGCAGCTCCGCGCGCAGGGCGGCGTCGGCCGGCGCGTCCTTCACGGCGTCGGCGACGTCCAGGAAGGCGAGCGAGACCTGGTCGAGCTCGGCCTCGTGGATCCTGGCGGCGGCGAGGCGCGCCTCGGCCCGCTCGGCGGGATCGCGCAGCGCGCGGGCGCGGGCCTCGAGGGCCTTCGCGCGGCGGCGGGGATCCGGGTGGGACGCGAGCGCGCCCGCGGCGGCGAGGGTCGCCTCCGGGTTCGCGCCCTCGAGCACCGCCTCGAGCGCGGCGAGCGTCGGGGCGTCCTCGGGGTTCGCGGCGTAGGCGGCGGCGAGCGCCTCGGCGGCGGTGACGGGGTCGCCGAGCGACGCCTGGATGCGCGCGCTCTCGAGCGCGGCCTTCGAGGCCTCGGCCTTGTCCGGCACGCTCGCGGCGAGCGCGGCGAGGGCCTTCGCCCGGCCGGCGGCGTCGCCGGCGGCGCCGAGCGCCGCGGCCAGCCGGCCCAGGAGCCGGGCCTTGCCGTCCTGCGGGGTGAACTCCACGGCCTCGCGCAGCGCGGCCGCGGCGGCGGCGGGGTCCTTCAGGTGGTCCTCGAGCACCTCGGCGCGCTGCGCGAGCAGCGCGGCCTTCTCCGGCCCGGCGGCGGCCTGGGCGCGGCGGGCGAGGAGCGCGTCGGCGTCCTGCCAGCGCTCGGAGGCGAGCGCGACGCGGGTGAGCGCGGCGAGCACGGCCGGGTCGGCGGGGCGGAGCTCGAGGGCGCGGTGGAGCTGGGTGGCGGCGTCGTCGTAGGCGCCGAGGTCCTCCTCGGCCACCGCGGCGGCGCGGACGCGCAGCGCGGCCTCCTCCTCGGGCCGGCCCTGCAGCCGGCGGGCGGCCTCCTGGAGCAGGCCGTAGAGCTCGCGCTGGGCGCCGACCTGGCGCGCGAGGTCCTCGCAGCGGCGGCGGGCCTCGGCGTGGTCGGGCGCGGCGCGCAGCGCGGCGGCGGCGTCGGAGAGCGCGCCGCGCAGATCGCCGAGCCGGTCGGCGCGGATCTGCGAGGCGTCGAGGAAGGCGCGGGCCCGCTCGCGCGGGTCGGCGCCCTGGGGGAGCTTCCGGCCCACGAGCTCGAGGGCGGCGGCGTGCTTCGCGGGCTCGTTCGAGGAGGCGTAGACCGGCACCAGCGCCTGGGCGACGCGCAGCCCGTCGGCGCCGCGCGCCGGGAGCCGCTCGAGGAGCGACGTCGCGTCGGCGACGAGGCCCGGCCCGATGCCGCCCGCGGCGAGCACGGCGATGGCGAGCGTCGCGGCGTCCTCGGGGCGGGCGAGCGGGTCGGCGAGCAGCTCGGCGCGGGCGAGCTCGAGCGCGGCGCGCTCGGAGGGGCCCTTCGCGCGGGCGGCCAGGGCGGCGAGCACGCCGGTGCGCTCCTCGGCGGCCCGGGGGCCGCTCTGGGCCTCGAGCGCGGCGTGGAGCCCCCACAGCGCCTCGTCGTCGGTGGGCGCCGCCTCGACGACCTCGCGCCACACCCCCGCCGCGTCGCCGTAGCGGGCGGCGTCCTGCCAGAGCTTCGCGAGCTTCACCGAAAGCGAACGACGCTCGTCCCCCGCGGCGGCCCGCCTGCGCTCGTCGAGGCTCTTCGCGAGCTCCTCCTGCTGGCCCGCCTTCGCGAGGCAGGCGTCGAGCGCGGCCTGCGCGCCCCTGTCGTCGGCGTCGACCTCGAGGAGCGCGCGCCACGCGCGCACGGCCTCCTCCGGCTTGCCGAGGTCGCGGTCCACGATCTCCGCCACCCGGCGGAGCAGGGTCTTCTTCGCCTTCAGGTCCGCGGCGTCGTCCGCGGCGGAGCGGTAGGCCCGGGCGAGGTCGCCGAACGCGTCCGCGCGCGCGGCCGCGCCCTCCATGGCCTTGCGCGTCTGGGCGCGGGCCGGATCGAGGGCGAGCGCCCGGGCGAGCGTGCGCAGCGCCTCCTTCGGCTTCCCGAGCCGCTCCTGCTGCACCTCGGCGAGGCGCTCGAGCAGGCGGACCTTCTCGGCCGGTTCCACGTCGGAGGCGAGCGCGCCCTCGAGGAGCTGGGCGAGCCGCTGCCACTCGCCGGCGTCGGCGAGCAGCGAGGCGAGCGCGGTCGCCGCGGGGAAGTGGCCGGGGTCGACGCGCAGCGCCGCCTCGAGGTGGCGGCGGGCGCGGGCGGGGTCGGAGAGGCGGTCCTTCGCGAGCTGGGCGGAGCGCACCCGGAGCGGCGCGTGGGCCGGCTTCTCCGGCGCGGCCGAGAGGTGCCGCTCGAGCACCCCGAGCGCCCGGTCGAAGCGCCCGGCGTCGGCGTGGTGCTCGAAGGCCTGCAGCGCGGCGCTCTCGCAGGCGGGGTCGAGCTCGAGCGCGCGCTCGAGCGCGGCGAGCGCGGCGTCGGCGTCGCCGAAGCGCACGAGGTCGACGCGCGCCATCTCGAGGTGCAGCGCCACCTGCGCCGCGCGGTCGCGGGTGCCCGCCGCGAGCTTCGCGAGCGCGTCGGCGTGCCCGCGGTGGTCGCCCCGCTCCGCGAAGGCGCGACCGAGGAGCTCGAGCGCGAACCCGTCGCCGGGCGCGAGCGCCCACGCGCGCTCGATCCGCTCGAGCGCGCGGGGCGCGCCCTCGGGGTCGTAGGCCACGTGCAGCTGCGCGAGCTTGAGCTGCAGCCCGGCGGCCTCCCTGCGGTCGGTGGAGGCGGCGGCGCGCGCGTCGAGGGCCCTCGCCTCGTCGCGCCACGCGCGGGGGATGCCCTTCAGCCGCTCGCGGGCCTCGGCCGCGCCGGGCGCGCTCCGGTCGAGGGCGAGCGCCTCGATGAGCGCGTCCATCGCGAGGCCGTGCTCGAGCGGCTCGTCGACGAGCGCCGCGCCGAGGCGGGCGTACTCCGCCGCGAGCCCCGGGCGGTCCCCGCCGAGGTCGCGCACGGCGTCGAGCATCTTCTTCGCCTGCCCGAACCGGCGCAGCGCCACGAAGCACGCGAGCGCGCGCGTGCGGGCCTCCCCGAGGGTCGGATCGAGCCGGCAGGCGCGGGCGTACAGGAGCGCCGCGCGGTCGCGCCGCCCGAGCCGCTCCTCGTGGACCTTGCCCGCCCGGAGCGTCCGGCGGGCGGCCTCGGCCGGGTCGTGCGCCCCGGCGGCCTCCCGCTCGAGCACCGCGGCGAGCGCGGTCCAGTCCTCGCGCTCCTCCAGGATCTCCGCCACCGCGCGCAGGGCGTCGCCGTGGGCGGGCTCCGCCTGGAGCACGCGCCGCCACAGGCCCTCGGCCCGGGCGGTGTTGCGCAGCTGGTTCCTCGCGAGGTTGGCCGCGCGGGCGAGCAGCGGCGCGCCGGGCTCGGGCACGGCCTGCGCGCGCCCCTCGTAGAGCGCGATGAGGTCGTCCCAGCGCGCGGCGTTCTCGTAGAGGCTCTCGAGGGCCCGGAAGGAGCCCACGTCACCGGGGGCGGCCTCGAGGGTCTCGAGGTGCAGGCGGATCTGGTCTTCCGAAGCCGGTGCGCTCACAGGTGGTTTCGCTCGGCGTGAAGGTTGGGCCGGCCAGGCAGGGGACGCGAAAGTATAGGGCCGCCCACCCGGCAGGGTCAACGGAACGGCCGGCGATTTCCCGAGCCCTTTCGGGCGGTTGACCCGCTGCCGCCACCCCCGAAACCGTTGCTGCCGGGGTGGGGACCCACTCGGCCGTTCATCCCGAGCGTAGGCCCGCGAAGCGGGCCGGAGTCGAGGGACGAGGCCCCGTGAAACTCAGAACGTGTAGCGCACCGTCGGGTACACCGCGAACCCGGCCGTGCCCGCGCTCGTCGCGTAGGCGACGTCGGTCACGACGCCGATCGAGAAGTGGCGCAGGCGCGTGTAGTACTCGACGCCGGGCCCGCCCGCGACGAGCAGCTCGGAGTCGCCGAAGAGCCCGGTCGGCTTCGCGAGCACGTAGCTGCCCCGCGCGTGCACGAACAGGAAGAAGCGCTCGTAATCGTTGGGATCCTTCGAGCCGTAGAACGCCCAGCGGACGTCGGCGCCGCCGCCGAACAGCGAGAAGGCGCCGTAGTCGATGCTCGCCTGCTGGTTCGTGCCAACGCCGAAGAGCGAGACCGACAGCCGCGTCCCGAGGTCGATGCCCACCGACGCCGTCACGAGGAGCCCGCCCGCTCGCCCGCCGCCCTTCCCCGCGTACGGGAAGTCCGTCGTGTTCTTGGTGGGCGTGTCGAGCAGCGAGAGGTAGCCGGCCTCGAAGCCGACGAAGAGGCCGCGCTCCACGTCGCGGAACTTCGCCGCGCGCGGGTCGGTCTGCAGCTCCGGCGCCGACTCCTGGCCGAGCGCGGCGGCGGGGAGGAGCGCGGCGAGCGCGAGCGCGAGGATCCTCGTCATGACCGTCTCCCCTACTCCGCCCCGCTGCCGGCGGAGCGCAGGATCCACGGGTAGGTGATGATCGCGAAGCCGCCGCCCTTGGGCTTCGGGAACGCCCAGGACTGGATCTTGGCCATCATGCACTCGTGGACCTTCGGGTCCTCGAGCGACGTCGCGGAGGCGTCGATCTTCGCGCCCGAGGCCGAGCCGTCGGCGTTGATGACCCAGGTGACCGAGACCTTGCCCTGCAGGCGCGGGTTCACCTGCAGCTGCTGCGTGTAGCAGTAGCGGATCTGGTCGGCGTGCTCCTGGATGACCTTGCGGATGAGCTCCTTGTCGATGGCGCCCTGCACGGTGGCCGGGCCGGTCGTCACCGAGAGCGGGCGGTCGGACTTCGAGCCGAGGCCGCCGACGCCGGTGCCGTAGCTGCCCATGCCGCCGCCGCGGCCCTTCGTGCCGACCGCGCCGATGCCGATGGTCTCGCCGGTGCCGCCGCCGCCCGAGCCCGAGCCACGGATGCCGAGGCCGCCGAGGCCGTAGCTGTCGCCGACCGTGGGGCCGAACATGTTGCCCACCGCGCCCTTGAGGTCGCCGCCGAGGCCGCCCGAGCCGAACACCGTCGAGAGCCCGCCGCCGCCGCCGCGCCCGAGCGCCGCGAGGAGGCCGGTGCGCTTCACGAGGTCCTTCGCGTTCGGATCGATCGCCTTCGGGGCCGAGCGGGCGTTCGTCTTGGGCGCGTCCTTCTTGCCCATCTGCCCCTCGTCGCCCTTCGCCTTCGCGGCCGCCTCGCCGTCGTCCTTCTTCGGCTCGTCCGACTTCGGCGCCTGCGCCGCCTTCGGCGGCGGCTCGGCCGGCTTGATGATGAACTTCGCCATCCGCTGCGGGTTCTTGAAGAGGTCGTCGGCGACGACGTCGGTGTCGTACGGCCAGTTGTTCGCCGCGACCACGAAGCCGGAGAGGAGGAAGAACAGGATCAGGAAGAGGTTCAGGAACTGGTAGTTGATCTGCTCCCAGAACGGCGCGCCCTTCACCTGCCGCGGCACGCGGGGGCGCGCCTCGATCGCGAGCTTGCCGACCTCGGCGCGGACGGCCCCCTTCTTCGGCACCGTCACGCTGAAGCCGCCGTCGACCTTGCCCTCCGGCTGCGCCTTCTTCTCGCGCACGAGCTGGCCGAAGGTCTGCTTGCCCTCGGGCAGCACGACGACGCCGTTCATGCCCTTCGTGAACGTGAAGCGGTAGTCGCCGCCCTCGAAGGTGAGGACGGGGAGCTCCGCCATCGGGAGCCCCTCGAGCTTCAGCGCGCAGCGGTCGGTCTCGCCGACGAGCACCGGCGACTTCGGGCGCACCCAGGTGTGCGCGTCGAGCAGCGTCTGGCCCCAGAGCAGGCGGAGCTCGACGCCGAGGTCGGGCTCGGCCGAGAGGTCCTCGAGCACCGCGGGGGTGGTGATGACGTGCGCGCCGGTGTGGCGCCTCGGGGCGGGCGCCTCCACCTCGGCGGCGGGCGCCGGGACCGGGGCCTGCACCACGGCGGGCGGCGGCGCGGCCGGGACGGCGGCCTCGAGCGCGGCGTGCGTGCCGTTCGTGCGCCTCGCGGGGGCGGGCTTCGCGGCGACCGGCGCGGGCTGCGGGGCCGGGGCGGCCGCCTGCGGCGCCGGGACCGCCTTGTTGACCGTCGTCGCGCGCGGCGCGGGGGCCGGCGCGGGCTTCGGCGCGGCGGCGACCGGCGCGGCCGGGGCCGGCGCGACGCGCGGCGCGACCGGCGCCGGGGACGGCGCGGCGGCGGCCTGCGGCGCGGCCTCGGCGGGTGCGCCGCCGGCCTCGAGCACGAGCGTGAGGCCGCCCTGCCCGAGCATGATCTGGTCGCCGAACTCGACCTTGCCGCGGCTCACCTTCTTGCCGTTGACGAAGGTGCCGCCGGTCGAGCCCATGTCGATGATCGACACGTTGCCGTCGGGCGCGAGCTCGATCACCGCGTGGATGCGCGAGAGCTTCTCGTCGTCGAGGACGAGGTGGGCCTTGTCGCCGCGCCCGATCTTGATGATGTCGCGGGTGAACTGCTCGCTCTTCACGAGCG
The DNA here is from genome assembly GCA_047602405.1 of Anaeromyxobacteraceae bacterium. GTDB lineage: Bacteria > Myxococcota > Myxococcia > Myxococcales > Anaeromyxobacteraceae > Anaeromyxobacter. The sequence goes on along the minus strand of JASGHJ010000002.1, from coordinate 316,967 downwards.
CGTCGCCGCGGAAGACCTTGACGGTGATCGGGCTGGGCATGGGGGTCGCGGCCTAGAGGTCGGACGACGACTGCATGACCTTGTCGTGCCAGTTCTCGCGGATGCGGATGAGGTTCGAGTGCTGCACCTTCTTGCGGCCCTCGATGTACTCGCCGTCGGGGCGCTTCAGGTCGCCCTCGATGGTGTCCTCCTCGAAGTTGATGACGGTCTTCTTCTCGTACTCGACGCGCGGCTGGGCGTCGCCGGACGCCGGCTGCGGCTGGCCGCCGGCCGGCGCCCCTGCGTCCTGGGCGCGCGCGGGCGCCGCGAGCGCGAGGAGGAGCCCGGTCGTCGCCGCGGCTGCCGTGAGGAGGAGCGTCTTCGTCATCGGAACCTCTCGAGGGTGAACGATCCTATCACCCGGTCCGGCCTGTCAGAAAGGTGGCCATGCCCCGTTCAGGGCTTCCCGGCGGGCGCCGGTGAAGGGGGCTGTGGGGGCGGCGGCGGCGGAGCCTTGAGGAGCTCCTCGGCGGCCTTCTTCTGCGCGGCCTCCGCGGCCTTGCGGTCCGACTCCGCCTTCATCTGGCGCGCGGTCTCGGCGAGCTTCCGGTTCTCGGCGAGGGTGGCCTCGCACTCGCGCACGAGCTTCGTCGCCTGGGGGCCGCCGGCCGGGACGCCGCCGGAGCGCAGGTACGCGGTCAGCACGGGGATCGCCGCCTCGCACTCGCCCTTCACCTTCCCGAGGAGCACGCCCCGCGCGAGCGTCGCCTCGGGCAGGTCGGCGCCGCCGAGCTTCTCGGCCCGCTCGTAGGCGGCGAGGGCCTCGTCGGCCTTGCCGGAGTGGCGCAGGGCGAGCCCCTTCGCGAGGACCACCCGCGCGTCGTCCGGGCGCGCCGCGAGGATCGCGGTGGCGTGCTCGTCGACCGCGCCCCACTTCTGGCCCTCGAGCGCCTGCTGGAGGAGCGCGTAGCGCGCGGGCAGGTGCCCCGGGGCGAGCGCGAGCGCGCGGCGGAACTGCACGGCGGCCGCGGCGGCGTCGCCCTGCTGCGCGTACGAGAGCCCCTGGAGCTCCGGGAGCTCCGGGTCCTTCGGGGCGAGCTTCTCGGCGCGGCGGGCGACGAGGCGCGCCTGGGCGGGCTGCTTCTTCCCGAGCGCGGCGCGGGCGAGCGTCTTGAGCGCGCCGACCGAGCGCGGGTCGCGGAGCAGCGACTCCTTCGCGAGCCGGAACGACTCCTCGTACTGCCCCGAGGCGAGGTAGAGCGACGCGAGGCGCTCGCGCGCCATGGCGTCCTCGGGGAAGTCGCGCAGCACGCGGGCGTACGCGGCGGCGGCCCCGGGGCCGTCGCCGCGCGCCTCGGCGAGCACGGCGAGATTCACCATCGCCTGGCGCAGGGTGGGCTTCGCCTGGAGCGCCTGCTCGTACGCCTCGCGCGCCTCGTCGGCGCGGCCCTGGTGCTCGAGCGCCACGCCGAGGTTGAAGCGGGCCTCCCCCACCTCCCCCTGCGCGAGCACCGAGCGCCACCGGCGCTCGGCTTCGGACCAGTCCACGGTGCCGCCGCCCTCGAGCGCCTTCGTCTGGGCGCGGGCGGCGTCCTCGAAGGCGCGGACGGCGGGGTCGCCGGAGGCCGGCGCGGTGCCGGGGGGCGGCGGGGGCACCGGCACGGCGGCGGCGCGGGGCTTGCCCGCGGCGGCCGGGGGCGGCGCGTCGCCGGCGCCGGCGGCGCCCGAGGAGGCGCAGGCCGAGAGCGCCGCGGCCGCGGCGAGCGCGAGGAGGCGGGGGCGGTCGATCACGGCAGCAGATCCTCCTCGTCTTCCTTCTTGCCGTCCTTCTTCGCCTTCTTCTTCACCGGCACCGGCTCGTCCGGGATGACCCGGTTCTGTGGGTCGGACGGGTCGATCGGCTTCGCGGCCGGCTTCGCCGGGCCGGCCGCGGGCTGCACCTTGAGCGGCGCCAGCGGGGCGTCGGCCTTCTTGCCCGCGGGGCGCTGCGAGGGCGCGGCCTGCACCGCGGCGAGCGGGCCGTAGCCGCGCGGCTCGGGCCGGGGCGCGACCCAGGCGACCGGCGCGGCGAGCTCGCCGGTCGGCGCGTACTCGTCCGGCTTCGCCTTCGCGAGGAGCTCGTTCACCTTGCGGGCGCAGTCGTTCACCACCGCGTAGTCGCGCGAGGTCTTCGCGGCGAGCTCGAGCCCCTCCACCGCCTTCGCCTCGAGCGGCTCGGCGAACTGGGCGAGCTGCGACTTGTACTCGTCGACGGCCTCCGCGTTGTTCCGGAACTCCTTCGGCACCGGCACCGCGAAGAGGGCCTCGGCGTAGCGCCGGTAGCCCCACGCGATCTTGTAGAGCGCGCAGATGGCGGGGTCGGGCTGCTTCAGCTTCACGATCTCGCCGTAGGAGGCCTCGAGCTTGTTGAGCTTCTTCGCCTTCACCTCGAGCTGCGCCTTCAGGTACTTCGGCGCGACGTTGAGGGTGATCCGGTCGTACGCGTCGAACTCCGGCTCGAGCTCGAGGTACTGGGCCTGGGCGACGAGCGCGAGGCCCCGGTCCTTCACCTTGTCCCGGTTGCGCCGCCAGTAGGCGAGGCCGAGGTCGTACGCTTCGCGCCCGCCGCGGGCGTTGCCGTTCTTCTCCATGAGGAGCGCGATCCGGTGCTGGATCGCGAGCCACCCGTCGGCGTCGGCCGCGTACTTCTTCTGGTGCAGCTCGAGCTGCCTGAGCTCGAACGCGGGCTTCTTCTGGTCGCGGTAGAGGTCGGCGAGGGCGAGCGAGAGCTTCGCCGCGTCCGCGCCCTCCGGCCAGGTCTCGAGGTAGGCGGTGATCGCCGCCTCCGCGCCGGTGAGGTCCCGCAGCTCGCCCCGGAAGACCGCCACGTTGATGAGGGCGTCGGAGGCCTTCTTCTCCTCGTACTGCCCGGCGGGCGCGGCGGCGGGGGGCGGCGGGGCGGCCTTCTTGCCCTTCTTCCCCTTCGGCGGGGGCCGGGCGGCCACGGCGCCCCCGTCGCGCTGCCGCTTCCAGTCCCGGAAGTACCTCTCGTAGAGGTCGGCCGCCTTCTCGAAGTCGGCGATCGCCTCGAACGCCTCGGCGTTGTCGTAGTTCGCCTTCGGCACGAGCGGGTCGTTCGGGAAGCGCTGCAGGAACTGCTCGCGCACCTCCATCGCCCGGTCGAGCCGGCCGGCCTTCACGTAGTCGACCGAGGCGTTGTAGAGCGCGGTGGAGGCGAGCTTCGACTCCGGCCAGTCGCGCGAGAAGGCGAGGTACTCCTCGGCGGCGAGCTCGTACTCCTTCGAGGCCTCGCGCTGCTCGACGATCTTGAACGCCGACTGCTCGATGACGCGGGCGAGGTCGTCCTTCAGCGCGGGGTGGGCCTTCAGGAGCGCGCCGTTCGCGTAGAACTTCTTCGCCCACGCGTTGACGTTCCTCCAGTCGCCGAGCAGGTTGTAGGAGTCGAGCACGAGGTTGGTGGAGTACTTCGCGAGCTCGTGCGACGGGTGCTCGAGCGCGATGCGCGTGAAGTGCGCGTTCGCCTCGGCGAACTGGTTGTGGCGGTAGTGGAGGTTCGCCGACTTGTAGGCGACCTCGACCCACTTGTCCCCGGCCGGCTGGTACTTGAGGTACCGCTCGCAGGCGTCCACGAGCCGGCGCCGGAGCGGCGCGAACGGGACCTGCTTGCGGGGGTCGGTGAGCGGGATCTTGTCGGTCTCGTCGAGCTTCTTCACCACGAGGTCCCAGGCGAACACCGAGGCCTCGAGGGCGTCCTTCATGAGCTTGCCCGGCTTCGGGCGGCCCGGGACCTTGCCCTCCACGCTCGCCACGTCCATGAGCGCGACCCGGTCGTACTCCTCGCCGGCGCCCTGGAAGTCGGCGAGCGCGTAGCTCAGCTCGCCGTGGTTGAAGCGCATCTCGTAGGCGGTCGGCGCGTCGGGGAAGACGTCGAGGTAGTCGCGGTAGACCGAGGCGGCGAAGCCGGCCACCGGCTCGTCGCGCGTCTTCTTCCACTCGATGTGGTAGTTGAGCGCGAGCGTGCGCAGCGTGTTCTCCGCGTTGGCGCGCGCGTCGGCGAGCGCCTTCTGGCCCTTCTCGGTCCTCGCCTCCTGCGAGCCCTTCTCGATTCTCGCGGAGCAGCTCCACGAACCGGTGCGCCTGGCGGACCGCGTCCTCCTTGCGGCCCATGCGGCCGGCGGAGGTCACGATGCGCGACTGGAAGAACGGCGCCTCGATCGAGAGCGGCTTCTCGCGGATGAGCCGCGCGTAGACGATGATCGCGGCGGGATCCTTGGCGTCGCCGTAGTAGATGTCGGCGAGGTTCTTCAGCATGTCCCAGCCGTTGTTCTCGCCGCCGACGCGCTTGAAGTCCTCCTGCGCGCCCTCCGGCCGCCCGACGTGGGAGTAGGTGCGGACGTAGTCCTTGCGGGCCTCCTTCACGAGGGCGAGCTTCTTCTCGGCCGGGACGGTGCTGGTGGGGAGCTCGCCGAAGTAGATGACGGCGCGGAACATGTCCATCGCCTGCTCGTGCTCGTTCAGGTTGTAGTGCACCCACCCCTGCTTGTAGAGCGCGTAGCCGTAGACGTTGCTCTCCTGGTAGGTCGCGGCCTTCTGGTAGGCCTCGAGCGCCCGCTTGAGGTTGGGCACCCGGTCCGAGGTGGACGACCGCTCGAAGTAGTACTCGCCGAACGCCATCCAGCAGTCGGGGACGTAGCGCGAGTTCGGGAACTTCGTGATGAGCGCGCGGTACGCCTTGAGCGCCTCGGGGTCGTTCTTGTTCCGGCGGGTGAGGTTCTCGGCGAGGAAGTAGAGCACCTCGTCGAGCCGCGGGTAGCTCGGGTACTTCGAGATGATGGCCTTGTAGAGCGCGACCGCCTGGACCTGGAGCTTCTGGGTCTGGCCCTCGAGCTCCTTCTTCTCGGCCATGAGCCGGTCGATCTCGCGCGGGTCGCCGCGGGTGCCGAGCGCGATGAGCTGATCGTCGCGGCGGTTCGACTCGAAGAAGTAGTACTGGCTCTCCTCCCAGAGGAGCTCCGCCAGGCGGAAGTACCACTGGGGCATGTCGGCCTCGTCGCCCCCGCCGAGCTCGATGAGCTTGCGCAGCGACGCGATCTCCTCGGCGCGCTTCTCGGAGATCTTGACCTCGGTGACCTTGCGGAACTGGTCGAAGGCGACCTTGGGGCCGGCCGGGCCCTCCTCCTTGCGCTTGCCCTCCAGCTTGCCCTGCAGGCTGGCGTCGGGGCTCACCTCGCGCTTCGCGCCGAGGTCGGCCTCCGGGCCGGACTTGCGCTGCTGGGCGTGCGCGGGCACCGCCGCCAGGAGCGACAGGGCGAGGCCGGCGGCGAGGGCTCGGCTCATCGGGTTCCTCCGGGAAGTTTGGTCCGGACCGGGGGTGGGGCCCCGGTCCCAGCAATTCAGGGCGAGGACGTGCCGCGCGGGCGGTTCAGGCGGTCCTTGCAGCCCTTCGTGAACGTGTACGTGTAGGTGCCGAGCTCGTCGCGCCAGAACTCGCCCTCGTAGGGCCAGTAGAGGTGCTCGTCGGAGGTCGCGGTCGAGTACTTGAGGTTCTTGATCACCTCGACCTGCGACCCCGCGATGAGGGCGCCCTCGAGCGCGTCGCGCTCCTTGCGCGAGACCTCGATCTGGATCCGGAGCCCCTGGGCGAGCAGCGTGCGGAGCTGGTCGCGCTCGTACTCGAGCTTGCCGCGCGCCCGCAGGCCGGCCTCGTCGGCGAGGCGCACCCGCTCGGCGCGGAGCCGGTCCTCGACGTCCTTCGCGAGCGCGGACTCGCGGAACGCCTTCGAGCGCGCCGAGAGCCCCGACGAGGCCTCGAGGTCGATCTCGCCGATGGTCTCGCTGAGCCGGGCGAGGTTGAGGTCGGTGTCGGCGAGCCGGGCGACGCGGCGGTCCATCGGCGCGGCGGTGGGCCGGCCGCCGCGGGCCACGCCCTCGAAGAACTCGGCCGGGGCGCCCGCGCGCGAGGTCATGCCCGCGAGCGCCTCGTAGAGCGGCTCGTAGCGGCGGGTGAAGGCGTCGAGCACCTGGCGCGCCTCGGGGTAGCGGCAGTTCTCGTAGTAGACGATCGCCTCGAGGATGAACGACTCCGGGTAGTACTCGTCCTCGAAGTACGGCGACTGGAGGGTCAGGAGGTTGCCGAGCGTCTTCTCGTAGTCGCCCACGCGGTAGTGCGCGTACGAGGCCTCCCACAGCCCCTCGAGCCAGCGCGGCCCGCCCCAGGGCATGCGCCCGTAGTAGAAGATCGCGTAGCGGTTCTGGCGGCTCTCGTAGTGGACGCGCGCGAGCTGCAGGAACGCCATCTCGCGCACGTCGAGGTCGACGCGGCGGTTGCGCTTCGGGTTCTGGAGGCGCACGACCTCCTTGAACGACTCGATGGCGCCGTCGGCGCTCCCCTGCGCGTAGAGCACGAGGCCGGTGAGGAACCGGGCCCGCGCGAACGTGTCCCCGCTCTCCGCGGCGAGCTCGGCCTCGTCGGCGCCCTTCCTCGGCTCGGGCCTCGGCTCGGCGCCGCCGCCCGCCGCCTCGCGCACGAGCCCGGCGAGCCGGCGCGCCTCGTCGAACGCCTTCTGCGCCTCGCCGAGCCGGCCGGCGTCCTGCAGCGCCCTTGCGCGCTCGAACTCGTACTTCGCGACGAGCAGGTGGAAGCGATCCTCGTGGGCGGGGGGGAACCCCGCCGCCGCGTGGCGCGCCACGCGCGAGAGGACCGGCTGCTCGTTCTTCAGGTTGCGGCCCACGTAGAACACCCACTCGAGCGCCGAGTGGTAGAAGCGCGAGCCCTGCGGGCCGCGGTCGAGCACCTCGTCGAACGCGGAGAGCGCGGCGTGGTGCAGGCCGGCCCGCTCGAGCGCCTTCGCGCGCTGGTAGCGGGCCTCGTCGTGCGCCTCGGCGAGCGAGGGATCGCGGACGATCGCGTCGAAGGCGAGCGCGGCGGCCTCGGCGTCGCCGCCGTCGAGGAGCTTCCTCGCCGCGGCGAGCTTCTCCTTCGCGGCGCCGCCGCCGAGATCGAGCGGCGTGAGCGAGAGCCCGGGCTGGGCGGGCTTCGAGCCGGCGCGCGCGGGCGGCGGCACCGCCGGCTTCGGGGAAGCGGGGCGGGCCTCCTGCGGCGGGGGCGGAGGCGGCACGACCGGCGCGGCGGGCGCCGCGGCCGGCGCCTGGGACGGGGCGGCCGCGGGCGGCGGGGAGGGCTGCGGGACCGGCGCGGGCGGCGGCGCGGCGCGGGTCTCGGCCGGGCGGGCGGCGGGCCTGGAGGCGGCGCCCTTCGGCGGCTTCGCGGCCTTCTTCGGGGGCTTCTTCTTCGAGTCGGCCTTCTTCGTCGTCTTCTTCGGCGCCCCGAGGTCGAGCCCCAGGTCCTGCGCGGACGCGAGGGGGGCCGCGAGGGCGAGGGCGGCGGCGAGGAGGGCGTGGCGGGCGCGCATCGCGGTGCTCACCTCTTGGCGCCCGGGAAGAAGAAGGAGGCGCCGAGCTCGGTGAAGAGCTGGGACTGGAGCTTCTTGTCGGTCCCGCCGTTCGGCACCTGCACGCGGAAGAGGTAGTCCTTCACCTCGAGCCGCAGCGCCATCCACGGCGTGACGAAGGCCCGCACCCCGAGGCCGAGGTGGCCGCCGAAGGTCCGGGCGACCGCGGGCTCGCCGCCGGCGTCCCGGAGCTCCGTCGCCCGCGCGGCCGAGATCACCTCGCGGTAGGAGACGAGGTCGCCGCCGGCCAGGATGGAGAGGTCGAAGTGGGTGACCTGCTCGGAGAACGCGTTGAGCTTGCCGTAGACCGGCGACCACGCGACCTCGAGCCCGTACACCGCCTTGAGATCGCCGGGCACCTGGTACAGCTCGTACGGCGTCGCGTCGCGGCAGCCCGAGTTCGCCGGGCACAGCGTCGTGGACCCGGTCGCGCGGGTGATGCCCGCCGCGGCCTGCGCCGAGACCGAGAGGAACTCGCTGACGTGGTAGCCGAGCTTCACGCCGCCGAAGTACTTCGTGAAGAAGGCGTCGTTGAGCGAGAGGTTCCCCGAGAGCGTGGCCTCGAAGCGGCCCGCCTTCTCGTACAGCTGCCCCGACACCGGCGGGATCCTCCCGGCGAAGGCGTCCGCCTTCGACTGCGCGCGGGCCTCCGGGGCGAGGGCCACGGCGGCGAGGACGAGCGCGACGGCGAGCCGGCGGGCGGTCATGGGTAGGCGTAGTCGAACGTGGGCGGCAGGAAGAACGAGACGCCGACGTTGGCGACGAAGACCTTCTGGATGGTCCCGGGCACCGACTTGATGGGCTGGTCCGGGTACAGGGTGGCGAGGAGCCCGAGCTCGAAGGCGAGCCAGCTCTTCGGGTAGAAGCGCACGCCGCCGCCGAAGTCGGTCGCGAGGTGCGGCCCCTCGTCGCGCGGCGCGAAGCTCGTGGCGCTCCACACGAGGCCGAAGCCCGCCGCGAAGAAGACGTCGAAGTGGACGATGTCCTTCGAGAGGAAGGAGGCCTTGCCGTAGATGGGCGACCACACGCCGTCGACCATCGCCTGCCGGTAGAGCTGGGAGGTGAGGAGCTGGCTCTGGAACGCGAGCTTGCCGTCGCGCACGTTCTCGGTGCGGTACGGCGTGTAGTACGTGCCGCGCACCGCGAGCGCGAACGTGTCGCCGAGCGAGTACGCGAGCCTGAGGCCCCCGCCGAACTTCTGGTAGAAGGCGTCGTTCACCGTCAGCGCGAACGTCGGCGCGATCTCGAAGCGGCCCTTCTTCAGGAAGCCCTTCTTCTGGACCGCCTTCACCTTGTCGCCGAGCGCGACGTCCTGGGCGAGCGCGGGCGGCGGCGGGGCCTTCTGGGCCGCCTTCTCGGGCGCCTTCTCCGGCGCCTGCGCGGCGGGCTTCTCCGCGGGCTTCGACGAATCCAGCCCGGGCGCGTCCGGGGGCGGCTCGGCCGGCGTCGCCGGCTTCGCCTCCTCCGGCTTCTGCGCGGGCTTCGAGAGATCGAGGCCCATCTCCTGAGCGCGTCCGGCGCAGGGGAGCGCGGTCATCGCGAGCACGGCGAGGAGTGCGGTCGGCTTCATGGAAGGATGAGGCATCCTAGCCAACAGGGAGGGGTACGGGCAACGTGGCGGCCCCCCGTGCAAGGGATGCTCAAACGAGTCTGTAGGCGCTCCTCCTCCCTGGGGACGCGGCCGGGGGGCTTCCTTGTGGGCACCTGGCCCGCGTGCTAACGATCCGGGCCGACCATGCGCCTCATCGCCCACGCGCTCGTCGCCGTCGCCGCGGCCGTCGCCCTCGGCGCCTGCCAGGATCCCGACGTCGGGCGGCCCTGCCGCCTCAGCTGGAACGCGGACAACGATCCGCCCGCGCCCACGCCGCAGACCGCCGCGGGCGACTACTTCGAGACCGGCAACCTGGGCTGCGACGATCTCGTCTGCATCGTCTCGCCCGCGCCCGCGGGCGCGCGCTACTCGAGCTGCGCCGACGCGACGAACGGCATCTGCGGGTACTGCTCGAAGCCGTGCGTGTCGAACCGCGACTGCTCGACGGACAAGACCGGCCTCGTCTGCGACCTGTTGCTCCTCGATCCCGCCTTCGTCGCGACGCTCGACGACGCCACCCGCCAGCGTTACCTGTCGGACGTGGCGTTCTCCTCGTACTGCGTCGTCCCCCGGTGAAGCGCGTCGTCCTCCGCGCGGCCGCGGTCCTCGCGGTGGCGGGCGCCTGCTCGGCCCGCCCCGGCAACGCCGCCGCACCCTCCGCTCGGGTCGTGGTCGAGACCGCCGCCGGCGCGCGCCACCCGGTCCGCGTCGAGGTCGCCCGCACCGACCCCGAGCGGGCCCGCGGCCTCATGTACCGCGAGAAGCTCGACGACGACGCGGGCATGCTCTTCCTCTTCTCCGAGAGCGAGGAGCACGCGTTCTGGATGAAGAACACGCTGATCCCGCTCGACATGATCTTCATCGCGGAGGACGGCACCATCGCGGGCGTCGTGGAGCGCGCCACGCCGCAGACGACGTCGCTGCGGACGGTGGGGCTGCCGAGCCGCTTCGTGCTCGAGGTGAACGGCGGCTGGTGCGCCGCCCGCGGCGTGAAGGCGGGCGACCGGGTGAAGTTCGAGAACGTGCCGCGGTTTTGAATTTCGAGGGGGCGTAGCCCCCTCCCCGTGGAGCAAAGCTCCACGGGGCCCCTCCCTGGATCTGCTCCGCTTCGCTTCGCAGGGGCCCTACTTCTTCAGGAGCTTCGCGGCCACCACCGGCCCGAGCGCGTCCGCCATCAGGCCCTCGACGACCGACTCGAACGCCTCGCGCTCGCCGTCGGCGGTCCACACGAAGCGGATGCCCATGCCCGGCTCGTCGCCGGAGGGGCTCGCGTGGACGACCTCGCCGTTGAGCTCGAAGGGCGCGTCGCGGCCCGGGACCGCGAGCCGGAAGAGGAAGCGCGTGCCGATGGGCAGGGAGCGCTTCGTCTTGATGAAGGTCCCGCCCTTCGAGATGTTCTTCGTGTAGTCGGCGAAGAAGGTGTTGAGCTTCTTGTAGTCGACCTTGAGCTCGATCGGCGCGCGCGCGTGCTCGCGGTGGTCGCTGCCGCTGTCGCCGTTCTCGCTCATCGGTCCTCCATGTTATCCCGGTGGGGCCGGGCCGGGTAGTTACCGACCCGCCAGAAGGGAGGCCGCCATCTCCACCCTCGCCGAGCCGGAGCGCCCCGCCCCCCGCGGGTGGATCGCGCTCGCCGCCGGGGCCGCGGCGGTCGCCGGCTTCGTCCTCGCCGGGCTGCCCACGCTCGACGCGCCGGGCTACGAGCTCGGCGAGCTCCTCGCGCTCGGGCTCGGCCTCCTCGCCCCGCTCGCCGCGTTCCCTGCCGCGCGCGCCCTCGCGGCGCGCTCGCCCGTCCGCGCGGCGCTCTCGGGCACCGCGCGGCTCCTCGCCGTCGCGGGCGCCCTCGCCGCGGGCGCCGCGCTGCGCGCCGCCCTCGGCGCGTGCGCGGCCGCGACCCCGGCGGCGTGGTTCGTCCCCCTCCTCGCCGTGCCCTCTGCGGCGCTCGGCGCCGCGACCGCCGTGCTCGCGTGGGTCCTCGCCGGCGGCCGGCGCGGCCGGGCCGCGGCCCTGTACGCGCTCGCGGTGGCGGGCTCGCTCGGGTGGACGCTCTGGACCGGCTGGACCGGCCCGGCCGCCTTCGGGCACGACCCGTTCCTCGGCGCCTGGCCCGGGCCGGGCGTGCTCTACGACGAGCCGGTCGCGGTGGACCTGCGCATGGTGCTCTGGCGCGCGGGGGCCCTCGCGCTCGCCGTCGCGGCGGTGGGCGCGGCCGGGCTCGCCGCCCCCCGCCGGCGGCCGCTCGCGGCGCTCACCGCGATCGCGCTCGGCCTCGCCGGCGCCTGGGGCGCGGGCGCGGCGCTCCGCGCCGAGGGGCTCGCCGGCGACCGCGCCGCGATCCAGCGCGCGCTCGCGGGGCGGCTCGAGGGCGAGCGGTGCCTGCTCGTGCACGCCGGCGAGAAGCCGCGGGCCGCGGCGGCGGCGCTGCTCGCGGACTGCGAGTTCCACGCGGCGGACGTCGCGCGGGCGCTCGGCCTCGAGCACCCGCCGCGCATCACCGTGTACGTGTACCGCTCGGCCGCCGAGAAGCAGCTCCTCGTCGGCGCCGGCCGGACCGACTACGTGAAGCCGTGGCACCCCGAGATCCACGTCGTCGACGGTGCGCTCCCCCACCCCACCCTCCGCCACGAGCTCGTCCACGCGCTCGCGGCGGCGCTCGCGCCCGGCCCGCTGCACGTGCCCGCGCGCCTGCGCGTCGTGCCGTCGCAGGCGCTCATCGAGGGGCTCGCCGTGGCGCTCGACCTGCCCCGCGGCGGCTACACCGTGCACGAGCTCGCCCGGGCCGCGCGCGACCAGGGGCTCCTGCCCGACCCGGTCGGCCTGTTCTCGCCGGCCGGCTTCTTCGGCCAGGGCCCGGCCCGCAGCTACGCGACCGCCGGCAGCTTCATCGCCTTCGCGCTCGAGCGCCACGGACCGGCGGCCATCGCGCGCGCCTACGCCGGCGAGGACCTCGCGGCGGCCGCGGGCGTGCCGTGGCCCGAGCTCGACCGCGCCTGGAAGGCGTCGCTCGACGCGGTGGCGACCCCGCCCGGCCTCGCCCTCTCGGCGCGCGCCCGCTTCACGCAGCGCTCGGTCTTCGCGCGGCGCTGCGCCCGCGAGGAGACCGCGCTGCTCGCGGCCGCGGGGAGCGAGGCCGCCTGGGGGCGCACCGCGGCGGCGTGCGCGCTCTACGCGCGGGCGGGCGCGCTCGGCGACGAGGCCGGCGCGTGGCGGGCCCGGGCGGACGTGCTCGTGCGGGCGGGCGACCTCGAGGGCGCGGCCGCAGCGTACGCCTCGGCCCGCGCGGCCGCCGGCGAGGGGTCCCCGATGGCGCCCGGGCTCGAGGCCGCGGGGGGCGACCTCGCGTGGCGGCGGGGCGACCTCGCGGGGGCCGCCTCCCGCTGGCGCGCCGCGCTCGCGCTCGGCCCGGACCGCGGCGAGGCGCGGCTCCTCGAGGCGAAGCTGCTCGCCGTCGCGGAGCCCACGCTCGCCGAGGCCGCCCGGGCCTACCTCCTCGGCGAGGGCGAGGCGGGCGTCTCGCTCGCGCGGGTCGCGCGGTCTCCCCACCCGCTCGCCGCCTACCTCCTCGCGCGGCAGCTCGCCGGGCGCGGCGAGGCCGCCGCCGCGATCCCGGAGCTCGAGCGCGCCGCCGCGGGCGGGCTCGGCGGCCAGCTCGGCGACGAGGCCCGGCTGCTCCTCGGCGAGGCGCGCTGCGCCGGCGGCGCACCCGCCGCGGGCGCGGCCCTCCTCGGGGAGCTCGTGCGCACGCTGCCCGCCGCGGCCGACCGCGAGCGCGCGGCGGCCGGCGTCAGGCGCTGCTCCGCCGCCGCAGCCGCTCGATGACCGCGAGCGGGTTCGCGAAGCCCTTCTTCATCAGCCACCAGCCGACCTTCACGCCGCCGAGCGCGAGCACGGCGAGGTAGCCGTGCGCGACGAGCCGCCCGGTGGGCGCGTCGAGGCGCAGGCCCACCTTGAGCGCCGGGTCGCGCTCGAGGACGAGCTCGAAGAACGCGATGCCGAGGGCGCCGACGTCGTCCCCGGTGACCGCGGTCACCCGCTCGACCGCGCCGGGCGGGAGCCGCAGCGTGAAGTCCGGGCGCCCGGACGGCCCGGGCCGGACCTCCGGCGCGCCCGCCTCGCGCGTGAAGTGGGCCGGGCCCTCGTCGAGCGCGAGGTCCACCCGCGCGTCGGCGGAGAGGGTCGCGGTCGCGCGGGCCGCCGCCGGGGAGGTCGCGAAGAAGTCCTGGAGCCGCTCGAGGCTGGTCGCCATGCGAGGCGGATCCGAGCACGCTTCGCGGCCGGGCGCGAGGCTTGACCGGGGGGCAGGCCCGGGTGAGAGTCGCGGCCCATGACGACCCCCCGCGCCCTCGCCGCCCTGGCCCTCGCGCTCCTCGCCGCCGCCTGCGGCCCGAAGCGGTTCCCCGGCACGGAGATCCCGGACAACGACGACACCCGCGGGGTGGTCCAGGCGCTCGAGCGCTACCGCGACGCGCTCCAGAAGCGCGACGCCGGCGCGGTGCTCGCCCTCGCGTCGCCCGACTACTTCGACAACGGCGGCACGCCCGACCCGGCCGACGACCTCGACCGGGCCGGCCTCGAGGTCCAGCTCCCCCGCGACCTGAAGGGGCTCGAGGGTTACCGCGTCCAGTTCACGCTGCGCCGGGTGGACGTCCTGAAGGAGACCGCCACCGCCGAGGTCTTCTTCGAGCAGTACTACCGGGTGAAGACCCCGAACGGCGAGGTGCCCCGCCGCGACGCGGACGTGCACCGGTTCGGCCTGGTCCGGACGCAGCGCGGCTGGCTGTTCGCGTCCGGGTTGTAGCGCGGGCCTCAGCCGTCGTCGTCCTCGTCGAGGTCGGGCGGCGCCCCCGCGGCGCGCCCCTCGCCGTGCAGGTTCCACTGGGCGATGCGCTTCAGCACCGTGCTCTTCGCGATCTTGAGCTCCTTCACGACCGCGGCGCGCTTGCCGGCGTTGCGGCGCAGGGAGAGCCGGATCACCTCGCGCTCGACGTCCTCGAGCGTGAGCCCCCGCACGTAGAGCGCGTCGTCGTCCGGCGTGGCCTCGACCGCGGCGCGGGTGTCGTCGAACGTCACGGCCGCGGCCGGGATCACGAGCCCCTCGCCGCGGAAGAGCAGCGCCCGCAGCACCACGTTCCGGAGCTGCCGCACGTTGCCCGGCCAGTCGTAGGCCTCGAGCCGCGCGATCGCCTCGGCGCTCCAGCTGACCGCCAGCCCGCGGGGCGCCGCCCGCGCGAGCAGCGCGTCGGCGAGCGGGCGCACGTCGCCCCTGCGGGCCCGGAGCGGCGGGATGGTCACCGGCACGACGCACAGCCGGTAGTAGAGGTCCTCGCGGAAGCGGCCCGCCCGCACCGCGGCCCGCGAGATCCCGGTGCGTCGCGGCGACGATGCGCACGTTCACCTGGAACGGCCGGGCGGCCCCGACCCGCTTCACCTCGCCGAGCTCGAGCGCGCGGAGCAGCTTCGGCTGCAGCTCGAGCGGCAGCTCGCCCACCTCGTCTAGGAAGAGGGTGCCGCCGTCGGCCTCCTCGAAGGCGCCCTTGCGCTGCCGGTCGGCGCCGGAGAACGCGCCCTTCTCGTGCCCGAAGAGCTCGGCCTCGATGAGCGACTCGGCGATCGCCGAGCAGTTCACCGGGATGAACGGGCCCTCGCGGCGGGCGGAGCGCGCGTGCAGCGCGCGGGCGACGAGCTCCTTGCCGGTGCCGGTCTCGCCGAGGATCGTGACCGCGGCCTCGGCGGCGGCGACCCGCTCGACGAGCTCGAACAGCTGCCGCATGCCGGCGTCGCCGGAGATCATCCCCTCGAACGTCTCGGCCGGCGCCGCGACGGGCGCCTCGCCCGGCTCGAGCACGAGCTCGGCGTCGCCCAGCTTCACCGGGAGCCCGAACGGGAGGTCGGCCTGCGCCACCCGCGCGCCCGAGATGAAGGTGCCGTTCGTGGAGCCGAGGTCGACGAGCGCCCAGGCGCCGCCGCGCGCCTCGACGCGGAGGTGCCGCGCCGAGACGAAGGGGTCCTCGATCCTCACCTCGCAGCCGCCGTCCTTCCCGACCGTGAGGCCGCCCGGCCCGAGCGGCACGACCTGGTCCGCGCCGCCCGCACGCACGCGGAGCCGCGCCGCGGGCGGGGCGCCGTTGCCGGGCCCGGCGCGCACGCGGGTCTCGCCGGCGTCGGCGCGGGTGACGCCGCCGTCGCCGGCGGGAGTGGCCCGGAACAGCGCGCGCCAGCCGCCGAGCGCGACCTCCGCGCCCTCCTCGAGGCGCACCTCGTTGACCTCGCGGCCGCCCACGCGCGTGCCGCGGCCGGAGCGATCGAGGAGCCGCCACCCCTCGCCCAGCGGCTCGACCAGCGCCTGCACGCGGGAGAGCGCGGGATCGGGCAGCGGGACGTCGCACTCGGGGGAGCGCCCGATGCGCTTGGGCCCGTCGAGCGGGACGCGGAGCAGCTCCTCACCGTGGCGGAAGAACGCGAGCTCGGCCATCCGACGGAGCGTACCGGACGGAAAGTGCACCCGGCTACGCCCTGACGGAGCGTCCGGCCCTGGACCTCAACGTTCCAGGAGATTCTCGAAGGCCGGGTCGCCCTTCAGGGAGTCGAACATGGGGTCCGTCGCGAGCCACCCCTTGACCTTGGCGGCGTCCTGGTCGAGGGCCTTCGTGAGCTCCGGCAGGGCCTGGTCGGGCCGGCCCCAGAGCGCGTACAGGGCGGCGAGGTCGTAGTGGACGAGGAGCTCCCCGGGCGCGAGCTCCCCGGCGCGGCGGTAGGCCCGCTCCGCCTCCACGTAGAAGCCCTTCTGCGCGTAGCAGATGCCGAGGTCGAGCTGCGCCTCGTGGTTCTTCGGGTCGAGGCGCACCACCTCGCGCAGGTGGCCGATGGCCGCCCGGTGGTCGCCCTCGTCCATCAGCAGCGCCGCGAGCTCGTGGCGCGGCACCGGGTCCTTCGGGTCGAGCGCGATGGCCGCCTCGAGCGCCTTCGCGGCCTCCTCCGGCTTCCCCTGCTCGGCGAGCGTGAGCCCGAGGTTGAGGTGCGCGTCGGGGTAGCCGGGCTCGAGCTCGATGGACTGGCGGTACTCCGCGGCCGCCATGTCGCCGCCGTGGCTCGCGAGGAAGCAGGCGAGGTTGTAGTGGGCGGTCGCGCTCTCCGGCTCGAGGTCGAGGGCGAGGAGGTACTCGCGCAGCGCCTCGCGGTAGAGCTTCTTCTCGGAGTAGACGGTCGCGAGGTTGTCGTGCGCGTGCGCCGAGTCCGGGTCGAGCGCGATCGCCTTCTGGAACTCGGCCACGGCCTCGTCGAGCCAGCCGCGGTCGGCGAGCTCGATGCCCCGGGAGTTGTGCTCGTCCGAGCGGCCCTGATCCGGCTTGTCGCGGCTCACGGGTGGGAGTCTACTCCGGGGGATGACGCGGCGCTCGACGCACCTCGCGGCCGTCCTCGCGGCCTCCGCCGCGGTCGCGCTCTCGCCGGCCTGCAGGAAGCCGCCGACCGACGAGGAGCTCGTCCGGGCCGTCTTCGCGCGCGCCGCGGCGGCCGCCGAGGCGAAGCGGCCCGGGGACGTGATCGCGGACGTGTCGGAGCGCTTCCGCGCGGGCGACCTCGATCGCGAGGCCGCGCGGCGGCTCGCCGCCGGCGTCATCCTGCGCGGCGGATGGGTCTCGGCGTCGGTGGCGGGCGCCACGGTCCGCGTCGAGGGCGACCTCGCGTCGGCGGTGGTGGACGTGGTGCTCGCCCGCGCCGGCGGCGACCGCCCCCTCGCGGCGCTCGCGCCCGGCGAGGCCTCCGTGCACCGCTTCGACGTCCGCCTCGCGCGCGAGCCCGACGGCTGGCGCGTCACCACCGCGCGCTGGCGGCCCATCGACCTCGGCCGCGCCCTCGACGGCCCGCCGGAGCCCGCGGCCCCCGCCGATCCCCTCGAGTAGCCGGGCCCGCCCGCGCCGAACCGCCGATTGACGGGGGGCCCGCGCGTTGCGATCCTCCGGGGCGCACCATGGCCCTCTACACCGAGCTCGACCCCGCGGAGATCGCCGCGGCCCTCGCCGCCTTCGGCCTCCCGGCCCCCTCCGCCACGCGCCCGGAGCCGAAGGGTTCGGTGAACACGAACCACCACGTCTGGGCGGGCGGCGAGCGCTACTTTTTCCGGCTCAACGAGGGCAAGGCGCTCTCCGACGTGGCGTTCGAGGCCGAGGTGCACCGCTACCTCGAGGAGGCCCACCTGCCGGTGCCGCGTCTGCTCCGCACGGCCGCGGGCGAGGGCTGGGTGATGGTGCGGGGGAAGCCCGCGATGCCTCTTCGCCTACGCGCCCGGCGAGGAGATCACCCGCGACGAGGCGGAGGCTCCCCGCTGCCGGCTCCTCGGCGAGCAGCTCGGCCGGCTGCACGACCTCGCCGCCGGCTTCCAGGCCACCCGCGCGAACCCGTACGGCCCGCCCCGCGTGCGCGCGTGGCTCGACGAGCTGAAGAACCCGCCCCACGACCCCGAGGTCGACGCCGCCCGCCCGATGCTCGAGGACGAGTACGCCCGCGCGGCCTCGCTCCCGGGCGCCCCGCGCGGCCTCGTGCACGGCGATTCTCTTCGTCGACAACGTGCTCTGGCTCGGGCACCGCATCTCCTCGCTGCTCGACTGGGAGATGAGCTGCGTCGACCCGTTCGCCTACGACCTCGGCGTCTCGGTGAACGCCTGGTGCTACACCGACCGCTTCCAGCGCGACCGCGCGCACGCGCTCCTCGAGGGCTACCGCGCGAAGCGGAAGGCCGAGCCGGAGACGCTGGACGCGGTCTATCCGTACGCGCGCTACGCCGCGCTCCGGTTCACGGCGTCGAGGATCCACGCCTTCCACCAGACCGCGCTCGGCGCCGACCGCCTCGCGTGGAAGGACTGGCGCCGCTACCGCGATCGCCTGGCGGCGCTGCGCGAGATGGGCGAGCGCGGGTTCCGGGAGCTCGTGGGGCTGTAGGCGGAGAGGGCGGCGCGGCCAGCGACGCTTCCCGGCGAAGCCGTCACCGCAGCCGGAGGCTGCGGTCCGGCGGAGCCGATCCAGGGGTGGGGGGCTCGCTCATCCCGAGCGTAGGCCCGCGAAGCGGGCCGGAGTCGAGGGACGGCCCCCCGGAAACTAATGGAACGTGTGCTTCGTGCCCTCGTCCCGCCGGAGCACGGTGAGCGGGCTCGTGTCCTCCGGCAGGTCGATGGCGTCGGTGCGGTCGGCGAAGCCGTTCCGCGGGACGGAGAGCGCGCCGTCGAGGAGGCGCGAGATGGCGGCGTCGAGGTCGAACTCGCTCGCCAGCACCGGCTTCACCTGCATCCCGGTCGCGAAGGCGATCTCGTCGAGCGCGACGAGGTTGGCCGGGTCGGCGAGCGCGACGACGAGCGGACCGCGCTTCGTCTCCGAGAGGCGCGCGAGCGGCAGCACGCGGCGGCCGCGGATGAGCTTCTCGGGGACGAGGTTCAGCACGTGGCGGGGCACGAAGCGGTCGCCGATCTCGACGAACGGGACGCCGAGCTGCTGGCCCACGGCCTGGAGCAGCGCGTCCTCGCGCATGAAGCCGAGGTGGATGATGGCGCGGCCGAGCCGTCCGCCCCACTTCCGCTGGTGGGCGAGCGCAGACTCCAGCTGAGAGCCGTCGATCCGGCCCTGCTGGACGAGCATCTCTCCGATGCGAACGCGCGACATGGCCACCTCACCCACCGTAACCTGCGGACCCCTGTTTGCTTCCAGGCTCCCACAAGGGGCTCGTCCTCCACACGCTTCCACACTGCGAGGCGCGTGCCGGGCTGCACGCCCGGGGCTACCTCTGAAGTGTAGCTCACTTGTGCCCCGATCAAGAAAACCGGGAAGTGCCATGGGGACACACCTGGGTGTCGGACGACACACCCGCTGGTCCTTCAGGGCCAGCCAGGGGCGCCTCGCGCCGCACCGGGTGCGATATCGCCACACCGGACGGCGGCGGCAAGCCGGCGGTCCGGGCTGCGGGCCAGCGCGGCGCGCCTACTTCGTCTTCCTGGGGGCGGGGGCGGGCTTCTTGAGCTCGGCGAGGCGGGCCCTGGCGCGCGCGGCGGAGCCGCTCTTCGGGTAGCGGTCCATCACCTGCTGGAGCAGCGCCTTCGCGTCGTCCTTCATGTCGAGCTTC
This sequence comes from Anaeromyxobacteraceae bacterium, assembly GCA_047602405.1. Lineage (GTDB taxonomy): Bacteria > Myxococcota > Myxococcia > Myxococcales > Anaeromyxobacteraceae > Anaeromyxobacter. The sequence continues at coordinate 297,841 of JASGHJ010000002.1, read as the reverse complement.
AGCATCGCGTCGGCGGCGCCGACCATCGCGACCGGCGCCTCGGCGGCCTTCGGGAAGTCCTGCGCCACCTTCCCGTACGCGAGGAGCGCCTCGCGCCAGCGGCGCTGCCCGGCGAGGAGGTCGCCGGCCTTGACGCCCGCCTCGGCGGCGCGCGGGTCGTCGGGGAAGCGGCGCACGAACTCCTCGTAGAGCTCGCGGGCCACGCCCTTGTCGCCGGAGGTCTCCTCCTTCCTCGCGAGCTCGAGCAGGCCGTTCTTGTCGTCCGGCTTCGGCAGCGACTGGAGCTTCTGGCGCGCCTCGTACTGGTCGAGGGCGCCGGCGCCCTTCAGCGCGGCGAGGCGGCCCTCGGTGTCGGCCTTCACGGCCGCGATCGACCGCTCGAGCTCGGCGAGCTTGTGCTGCTCGACCTCGAGCTCGCCGCCGAGCTTCGTGAGGTCCTCCTGCACCTTCTGGAGCTGCACGCCGAGGTCCGCGCCGGAGCGGCGGGCGGCCTTGTTGAGCTCGTCCAGCTTCTCCTGGACCTCGGCGATCTTCGCGTCGGCCTTCGCGACGCGGTCCTTCACGAGGGCGCGCTGCTCCTCGAGCTGCTTCTCCTGCTCGGAGGCCGAGGTCTCGAGCTTCTCGAGGCGGGCCTCCATGAGGCGCCCGCGCTCGAGCGGAACCCAGCAGCCGGGGAGCAGCGCGACCATCAGCGCTGCCCCTACGACCGCGTGCCAGCTCCTCCCGCTCATGCCGAGCGTGGGCGCCCCGGAGCGAAGCTCCGGGGGCCGGAGCCGAAGCACGCGGATCCTCATCAGCGCTCCACCTGGAACTCGTCGCGGCGGTTCTCGGCCCAGCAGTCCTCGGTGGCCTGCTTGCAGAGCGGCTTCTCCTCGCCGTACGAGACCGTCTCGACCGTCGCGCCGACGCCGAGATCGGAGAGGTACTTCTTGGCGGCCTCGGCGCGGCGGCTGCCGAGCGCGACGTTGTACTGGGTCGTGCCGCGCTCGTCGGCGTGGCCGGCGACGGTGACCTTCTTCGCGGGGGCGCGCTTGAGGCAGTCGGCGAGCTTCTGGAGCGCGTCCTGCGACTGCGCCGTGATCGTCGACTGGTCGAAGCCGAAGCGGATCGTGAACGTGCCGGCGTCGGCGCACTCGGGCGGGACCGCGCCGACCTTCGACGCGTTGTCCTCGGGCTTCTTGTAGTCCGGGTTCGTCACGCAGCGCTCGCCCTGGCACATCTGGCCCTCGGCGCAGTCGGCGTCGGCGCCGCACTGGGGCTTCGGCACGCACTTGTTGGTGCGGCACACGAAGCCGGCCTTGCAGTCGGCGTCGGCGGCGCACTCCTGGCAGCGGCCCTGGACGCAGACCTTGCCGTACCCTTCCTGGCTGGCGCAGTCGGCGCTCGACTGGCACTCGCCCTTCTCGGGCTTCTTGGGGCAACCGGTGACCGCGAGTGCGGCGACGGCGACGGCGAGGAGAGAGATGCGGCGCATCGGAAGACCTCCGGTTGAGTGATGTCGAGAAAGCGGGTGCCGCGAAATTCACTCCTTCACGGCCCACCTGTCAAAGCTTTTCGACCCGGAAACAGGACCCTCGCATTACCATTCCCGCATGCCCGCCACGGTGCTCCTGGTCGACGACGAGAAGAACATCCTCGTGACGCTCTCTCGCGCGCTCACCATGGAGGGGCATGTGGTCGAGACGGCGAGCGGCGGCCGCGAGGCGCTGGACAAGATCGCCGCACTCCCGGTGGACGTCGTCGTGATGGACGTGCGGATGCCGGACCTGGATGGGTTGGCCGTCCTGGAGAAGGCGCGCGAGACCCGCCCCGGGTTGCCGATCGTGATCATGAGCGGGCACGGCTCGCTCGAGACGGTCCGCAGCGCCTTCAAGCTCGGCGCGTTCGACTACCTCGAGAAGCCCATCACCGAGAAGGACAAGCTCCTCGTCGCGGTGCGGAACGCGCTGGCGCTGCGCGATCTGCGCGAGGAGAACGCGCGGCTGCGCAGGGAGGTCCAGGGGCCCACCCCCACCGACATGATCGGCGGCGGCCCCGCCATGCAGCGGCTGCTCGACGTGATCCGCCGCACGGCGCCCTCGGAGGGGCGGGTCCTCGTGACCGGCGAGAACGGCACCGGCAAGGAGCTCGTCGCGCGCGCGATCCACGAGGGATCCCGGAGGAAGGCCGCACCATTCGTGAAGCTGAACTGCGCGGCGGTCCCGGCCGAGCTCATCGAGAGCGAGCTCTTCGGCCACGAGCGGGGCGCCTTCACCGGGGCGGTCGCGGCCCGCCGGGGGCGCTTCGAGCAGGCGGACGGGGGCACGCTCTTCCTGGACGAGGTGGGCGACATGCCCGCCGCCATGCAGGCGAAGGTGCTCCGCGTCCTGCAGGAGAACGAGTTCGAGCGGGTGGGCGGGCGCGAGACCCTGCGCTGCGACGTCCGCGTGGTCGCGGCGACCAACAAGGACCTCCAGGCCGAGGTGGCCGCGGGCCGCTTCCGCGAGGACCTCTTCTACCGGCTCGCGGTCGTGCCGATCCACGTGCCGCCGGTCCGGGAGCGGCGGGAGGACGTGCCCGCGCTCGCCGAGCGCTTCCTCGCCGAGGCCTGCGAGAAGAACGGGCGCCGCCCGATGCGGCTCTCCCGCGAGGCGCTCGCCGCCCTCCAGAGCCACGGGTGGCCGGGCAACGTGCGCGAGCTGAGGAACCTCGTCGAGCGGCTCGCGATCCTCTCCGACGGACCGGGAGATCGGCGACGCCGAGGTGGCGGGCGTGCTGCCGGGCGCTCGCAAGCCGCGCGCCGACCGGCTGCGCGCGGGGGCGTCGTTCCACGACCTCGTCGAGGAGGCGGAGCGCGAGATCGTGCTCGCCGCCCTCGCGGAGCACGCCGACAACGTGTCGGACACCGCCCGCGCGCTCGGGCTCGAGCGCAGCCACCTGTACAAGAAGATGCGGGCGCTCGGCATCCGCCGCGACGAGGGCTAGTCGACCCGCGGACCGTGTCCGGCCGGCCGGGGGCGCGCGTGTCGGGGCGGACACGCCGCGGCCGGCGGCGCGGAATTCCACGTGGCGGCGCGGGTTCCCGACAGGAGCGCCGGGTGGCACGGCCGGTGCTGTAGCCACCCGCAGGTGCCCCCATGGATCGCCCGACGCCCGCCTTCCCGCCCGGCCAGACCGGCGCTATCGTTCCCGCCCTCCCCGTGAACGACACCCGGAAGACCCCGCGCACCCGCGCCCGGCGCCTCCTCCGGGGACGCGCCCGGCGCGTCCTCGGCGCCCTCGCCGGCCTCCTCGCGCTCGGCCTCGCCGCCGGCGGCGGCGTCGTGTGGTTCGCGACGCGCGAGCTGCCCGCGTTCGACAAGCTCGCCGACTACGCGCCGAGCGTGTCGACCCACGTCTACGGCGCCGACGGCAAGGAGGTCTTCCAGTTCGCGCGCGAGCGCCGGACGGTGGTGCCGCTCGACGAGCTGCCCGAGCACCTGCGCAAGGCCGTGCTCGCCGCGGAGGACGCGAGGTTCTACCAGCACGAGGGGCTCAACTACCTCGCGATGGGGCGGTGCCTCTTGAAGGGCCTCCTGCGCGGCGGCGTCGCCTGCGGCGGCTCGACCATCACGCAGCAGGTGGTGAAGACCTTCCTGCTCTCGAGCGACGGGCGCCTGAAGCGCAAGGTGAAGGAGTTCGTGCTCGCGCCGAGGCTCGAGGAGAACCTCTCGAAGGACGAGATCCTCTACCTCTACCTGAACCAGATCTACCTCGGGCACCTGCGCTACGGCATGGAGGAGGCCGCGCGCTTCTACTTCGCGAAGAGCGTCCGCGACGTCACGCTCGGCGAGGCGGCCACGCTGGCCGGCGTCGTGCAGTCGCCCATGCGGCTCTCCCCGGTGAACCACCCGGCCCGCGCGAAGGAGCGCCAGCGCTACGTGCTCCGCCGCATGTTCGAGGAGGGCTGGATCACGAAGGCCCAGCTCGACGCCGAGAACGCGCGCCCGATCGTCACCCGCCCGCCCGAGGCCGATCCCCCCGGCGCCTGGTACGCCGACGCCGTCCGGAAGGTGCTCGACGAGAAGTACGGCGCCGAGGTGGTCGAGACGCAGGGGCTCCAGGTCGACGTCGCGATGGACGCGACCCAGCAGCGCTACGCCGAGCTCGCGCTCTCCGCCGGGCTGCGCGCCGTCGACCGCCGGCAGGGCTGGCGGGGGCCGGTCGTGCACCTCGACGAGGCGCGGGTGAAGGCGGCGATGCCGCTGTGGCGCGCGTCGCTCGCCCGCGTCGAGCCGCCCCCCGGCGAGGTCTGGGTGTGGGACCTCGCGAAGGTGAACCCGGAGGACATCGAGCCGGGCGAGGAGGCGCCGAAGGACGTGGCGCGGATGGCGCGCGCCCGGCCGCTCGAGGTGGGCGACGTGTACGCCGGCCTCGTGACCGAGGTCGAGGAGAAGTCCGCCACCGTCGACCTCGGCGCCGCGACCGGTGCCGTCCCGCTCGCCGACGTCGCCTGGGCCCGCAAGTGGAACCCCTCGCAGGCGACCGCGGCGCCGAAGAAGATGGCGTCGGTGCTGGCGGTGGGCGACGTGGTCCAGGTGCGGCTCATGCCCTCGAAGGCCCCGCCGGAGCGCCTCGTCCGCGAGAAGCGGCCGCTGCCGCTCTCCCTCGAGCAGACCCCGCTCGTGCAGGGCGCGCTCGTCTCCCTCGACCCCGCGACCCGCGGGGTGCGCGCGCTCGTCGGCGGCTACGACTTCGCCACGAGCCAGTTCAACCGCGCGCTCCAGGCGCGGCGCCAGCCCGGCTCGGCCATGAAGCCGTTCGTGTGGGGCGCGGCGATCGAGTCGCGCCGCTTCACGCCGGCGACCGTGGTCTACGACACGCCCGACGTCTACCGCGACCCGTGGACCGGCAAGGAGTGGAAGCCGCGCAACTTCGAGAAGGACCAGTTCGACGGCCCCATGCTGCTCACCGCCGCGCTCGCCCACTCGAAGAACACGGTCTCGGTGAAGCTCACCGACGCGCTCGGGGTGGAGGCCGTCATCGCCTTCGCGCAGCGGATGGGGATCGCCTCCGAGCTCCCGAAGAACCTGACGCTCGCGCTCGGCACCGGCGAGGTGCAGCCCCTCGAGCTCGTGAACGCGTACGCGGGCCTCGAGGACGGCGGCCGCTACGTGCCGCCGGTCATGATCCTCCGCGTGCGCGACCGGCACGGGAACGTGCTCCTGCAGGAGACGCCGTCGGCGCCGGTGCCGGCCGCGGTGGCGGCGCCCGCCCCGGTCCCCGCCGCGGGCGAGCCGCAGCAGGCCGGTGCGCCGCCCGACGGCGCCCCGCCGGCCGATCCCGCCGCGCCGCCCGAGTACGCGGTCCCGGCGGTCGGCACCCGGCCCGACGTCGCGTACGTCGTGACCGACATGATGCGCGGGGTCGTGGAGTACGGCACCGGCGCCGCCGCGAGGTCGCTCGCGCGCCCGATCGCGGGCAAGACCGGCACCGCCCAGGAGCACCGTGACGCCTGGTTCGTCGGGTTCACGCCGGAGCTCGTCGCGGGCGTGTGGGTCGGCTTCGACGACCACGCGCCCCTCGGGCCGCGCGAGACGGGCGCCGTCGCCGCGCTCCCGGCCTGGATGTCCTTCGTGCAGGCCACGCTCGGCGGCCGCCCCCCGTCGCCCTTCACGCCCCCGCCCGGCGTGGACGTCGCCCGGATCGATCCCGCGAGCGGCATGCTCGCCCCGGACGGCGCCGCCGCCGCGCCCACCATGTCGTTCCTCTCCGGCACCGCGCCGACCGAGACCGCCGCCGCGAGCCGGCAGTCGGCGCCCCAGAACTTCTTCATGGAAGATCGGTGAAGCGCCTCCTCACCCTCGCCGCACTCCTCCTCGCCGCGCCGGCCGCGCCCGCCGACCCGCCGCCGGCGCTCCCGGCGCTCGCCGCGAGGCTGGCCGGCGACCTCGGCCCGCCCCCGGACGACCGGCGCGGGGTGGCCCTCCTCGTCGTCACCCGCGCCCCGGGCCTCGCGGCCCCGCTCGCCTCGGCGCTCGAGGCGGCGCTCACGGGGCGCGGCTACGTCGTGACGCCGCTCCGCGGCGCCGAGGACCCCGAGGGCGCGGCGCGCGCGGGCGGGCAGGACTGGCTCCTGCGCGTGCAGGCCGGGCTCGTGCCCGGGCGCCGCGAGCTCTCCCTCGTCGCCGAGCTCGTGCCGGCGTGGCCCTCCTTCTTCCTGCAGCACCGGCCCGGCGCCCACGCGGTGCCGCCGCGCGTCCTCGACGCCCGCGTGCCCGCCGACCCGGCCACCGCCTGGCTCGCCCGCGAGGTGCGGACCCCTGGCGCGCCTTTCGCGGTGATCCGGCCGCTCGCCCGCGTGCCCGGCCGCGTGCTCGCGCTCGCCATCGGCGAGGCCCTCGGGCCGGGCGCCCCCGCGCTCGCGGCGGTGACGCCGGACGCCGTCCTGCTGCTCTCGCCCGCGGGCGCGCCGCTCGCCCGCCGCGAGGTCCCCGCCGGCGCCCGCCGGCCGGTCCGCGGCGACGCCGCGGTGGTCGCGATCGCCGACCTCGGCGGCGGCCGCCTCGCGTACCAGCACGCCGGCAGCCCCGCCGCGGAGGTGCTCGCGCTCGAGGACCGGAGGCTCGTGCCCGCCGGCGCGCTCGCCCTCGCGCCGCTCTGCGCCGGCGAGGCGGGGGCGCTCTTCGGCCGCTTCGCCGCGGGGACGGGCCTCCTCGAGGACCTGCGCGTCCGGGCGGTCGACCCCGCCGCGGCGCCCGCCACGCCGCGCCGCCTGTACGCGGTCGCCGCGAGCCCGCGCTCCGGGCCGATCGCGTACGCCGCGCTCTCTGCCGACCTCCGGCTCACCCTCCTCGGCCCCGAATCTCGCGCCGGCGGGCCCGCCGCTCGAGGGCGTCGGCACCGGCTTCGCCCTCGCCGATCTCGACGGCGACGGCACGCCCGAGGTGGTGGCCTCTTCGCCGGACCCCGCCTCGACCGACCGCGTGCGCGTGCTGCCCGCGCGCGCCGGCGCGGCGCCGCTGCTCGAGGGGCCGGCGGTGGAGGGCGCGCTCCTCGCGGGCGCGGGCGGCGACCTCACCGGCGACGGCGTCGACGACGCCGTGCTGGCCGCCGCGATCTCGACGCCCGAGGGACCTGCGACGCAGCTCTGGATCGTCACCGGCGACCCCCGCACGCCGGAGGGCGTGCCGTGACCGCACCTCGCCGCCAGGGCGGCCTCGCGGCCGGCCCCCGCCGCCTCGGCCCCGCGGCCGCCGCCGCGCTCGCGCTCGCGCTCGCGGCCGTCCCGGCCCGCGCCGGCGTGCGGCCGGCGCACGGCGGCGCGTTCCGGCTCGCGCTCCCCGCGCTGCCGTCCACGCTCGACCCGGCGCTCGCGGTCGAGCCGCAGGACGTCGCCGCGGCGCGCGCGACGAGCGCGCCGCTGCTGGAGCTCGACGCCGGCGGGCGGCTCGCCCCGGGCCTCCTCGAGGAGGTGCCGGTGCCGGACCCGACCGGGCGCACCTACCACCTCAGGCTCCGCCCCGACCTGCGCACCTTCGACGACCGGCCCGTGGGCGCCGCGGAGCTCGCCGCCGCGCTCGGGCGGCTCGCCGCGCCGGCGACCCGCTCGCCCCACGCGTGGGCGGTCCTGCCGATCCTCGGCGCCGAGGCCATGCTCGCCGGCCGGGCGCCCGCGCTCGCCGGGGTCTCCATCGTCTCGGAGCGCGAGGTGCTCGTCACGCTCGAGCGCCCGCTCCCGGGCTTCCCGCGGGTGCTCGCCGCGCTGCCGCTCGCCCTCCCCGGCCTCGGGCCGTTCCAGCCGCCGCGCGCGCCGGCCGCGGGCGACGCCCTCACCCTCCCCGCGAACCCGCGCTGCCCGCGCGGCCCGCCCTACGCGGCCGCGCTGGTGCTCGTGGCCGCGCGCGACGCCCGCGCCGCCGCGCGCCTCCTCGAGCGGGGCGAGGCCGACGTCGTGCTCCGCCCCGAGCCGCCCGCCGGGCGCGCCGGCCCGGCGTTCCCGGCCCTCGCCGCGCTCGTCGCCGCGGTCGAGCCGGCGCGGCTCGGCGCCGCGGCCCCGCCGGTCCGGGCCGCGCTGGCCGGGCTCGATCGTGCCGACCTCGCCCGCCGCCGCCCGCGGGGCTCCGCGGAGCCGATGGCGACGCTCGTGCCGGGCGCGCTCCTCCCGGCCGGCGACGCCGCGGTCGAGGCGGCGTCCGCGCCGGCGGGCGGGCTGCCGCACGAGGTGAAGCTCCTCGTGCCGGAGGGCTCCGCCGACGCGCGGGCCGCCGCCGACCGGCTCCAGGTCCGGCTCTTCGACCTGAAGGTGAAGGCCGCGGTGGAGGTCGCGCCGCGCGCGAGGTTCCAGGAGCGGCTCGCCGCGCACGACTACGAGGTGGCGCTCGTGCCGGTGCCGGTGCTCGCCACCGATCCCGCCCTCGCGGCGGCCGAGGTCGCCTTCGCCGTGCGCGGCGCGGACGGCGCCCGGCGGGCGCTCGCGGCGATGGCGGCGGCGATCCCGATGGACCAGCCCTCGGTGGCGGTCGCGCTCGCGCGGGCGCTCGACCTCGTCCCGCTCTTCGCGGCGGCGCCGCGCGCGGCGCTCGGGCCGACCGCCCAGGGGCTCCTGCCCCGGGCCGACGGCGGCTTCGACGCCGGGGAGCTGTGGCGGCTCGGAGGGGGCGCCCCGTGAGCCTGCGCGCTCGCCTCGGCCTCGCCTTCGCGCTCTTCGCGGCCGTGCCGCTCGCGGCCGCGCTCGTCCCGGTGTCGCGCGCGCTCTCGGCCTCGCTCGCCGCCGAGCACGCCGCCCGCCTCGACCGCGCCGCCCTCGCGGTGGAGGGCGAGCTCGACCGGCTCGCCGCCGGCGCGTCCGTCGCGGTCCGGGAGCTCGCCGGCGGCCCGGAGGCGGAGGCGCTCGCCCGCGACCTCGCATCCGGCACGCTCGACCCGGCCACGGCGCAGGAGCTCGCCGCGGGCTGGATGACGGCGCGCGGCCTCGACGTGCTCGCGGTGCTCGATCCGGAGGGCCGGGTGATCGCCTCGGGCCACATGCCCGGCCGCGCCGGCGACCTCGACCCGGACGCCGCGCGCCTCACGCGCCTGCCCGCCGGTCGCGCCGCCGCGGCGCTCGTGGAGCGCGCGGGCCCGGACGGCGTCGCCCGGGTGCTCGCCCAGGTGGCGTGGTTCCCGCTCGCGGGCCCCGGCGGCCTCCGGCTCGCGGGCGGGCTCGCGCTCGGCCCGGAGCGGGCGGCCCGCCTCGCCGCGCTCACCGGCGGCTCGGTGCGGGTGACGGCGCCCGACGGTGCGGAGCTCGCGGCGGCCGAGGCGGCGTCGCCCGAGCTCTCGCCCCTCGCCCGGCGGGTGCAGGCGGTGCTGGGCGGCCCCGGCCTCTCCGCCCGCCCGGTGCGGGTCGGCGCGCCCGGCGCGGAGGCCGGCACGGTCGAGGTGCGGCTCGGCTCGGCGGGCCTGTGGCGCGCCCAGCTCGGCGTGCTCGCGGCGTTCCTCTCGGCGCTCCTCCTCGGCAGCCTCGCGGCGGGCATCGCCGGGGCGCTCCTCGCCCGGCGGGTCACGAGCCCCATCGACGCCCTGCGCGCCGCCGCCGCGCGCGTCGCGGCGGGCGAGCTCGGCGCCCGGGTCGGCGTGACGGCCTCGGGCGAGGTCGGCGAGCTCGTCACCGCGTTCGACGCGATGTCCGCCGAGCTCGCGCTCGGCCGCGCCCGGCTCGCGCAGGCCGAGCGCGTCGCCGCCTGGCGCGAGGTGGCCCGCCGGCTCGCGCACGAGATCAAGAACCCGCTCACGCCCATCGCGATGAGCGTCGAGACGCTCCGCGACGCGAAGGAGGCCGGCCGCGCCGACTTCGGCGAGATCTTCGACGAGTCCACGCGCGCCATCGGCGAGGAGGTCCGGCGCCTCAAGAAGATCGTCGACGAGTTCGGCCGCTTCGCCCGGCTGCCGCCGCCCGAGCGCGCGCCCGCGTCGCCCGAGGACCTCGTGCAGGCGGTCCTCGCGCTCTTCCCGGAGCCGCCCGCGGGCGTGACGCTGCGGCGCGAGGTCGAGCCGGGCCTGCCGCGCGTGCTCGCGGACCGGGATCAGGTCCTGCAGGTCCTCCTGAACCTCGTCCGGAACGCGCTCGAGGCGATGGGCAGCCGGGGCGGCGAGGTCACGGTGTCCGCGCAGGGCCTCGCCGAGGGCCAGGTGGCGATCACGGTCGCCGACACGGGGCCGGGCGTCCCGGCCGAGGATCTGCCGAAGCTGTTCGAGCCGTACTTCACGACCAAGGAAGGCGGGACCGGCCTGGGCCTCGCGATCGCGCGGAGAATCGCCGAGGAGCACGGCGGGGCGCTGGAATACCGGAGCCGGGCGGGCGGGGCGGCGTTCACGCTGACCCTGCCGGTCGCGGAGGAGCAGGCGGCGGCGGGGTGAGCGGGAGCGGGGACCGGAACGGATCGGGATCCGGATCGGGATCCGGATCCGTCTCCGAATCGGCCTCCGTCCGTCTACCTGACCGGCGTCGCCTTCAGCGCCGCCTTGCCTTCCTTCACGTAGACCTGGAATCGCACGGTCCGGCACTGGTACTTCGCCACCAGCGTCGCCTTGTTCGACTCCAGCTTCGCGCGGAAGCGCTCGAAGGTGAGCCCCTCGGAGGGCTCGCCGCACTCGGCGCGGGTGCGGACGAAGTCCTGGAACACCTGCTGCCAGTGCGAGGACTCGTCGTCCGGGCCGGTGACGGCCGGCATCGTGCGGGTCATCCTCGCGTCCGGGATCGGCGGCGGGGCGGCGCGAGGCGGCGGCGCCGGGGCGGCCGCGGGAGCCTCGAAGCCCGGCGAGGTGGCCGGGCGGACCGGCGCGGCCTGAAACGGATCGCCGGACAGGCCCGGCTCGGCCGCCTTCTGTCGCGGCGGGCGCGACGGGAAGTCGAAGGCGGACGGCTCCGCCTCCGGCGGCGGGGGCGGCTCCTGGAAGAGCTCGTGGGTCGCGGTGCCCGGGACCGGGACCGCCGGCTCGCGCCCGACGCCCTCCGCGGCGTGGGCCGCGCGGTTGAGGGCGTTCGCGAGGGTGCCGAGCTTGCCGGCGAGGGGCGGGGCCCGGGCGCTGAAGTCGCCGCGCTCGATCTTGTCCGCGGCCTGCAGGAGCGGCTCCGGCACGGCCGAGACGATCTCGGAGGGCTTCACGAGGAAGCCGAAGACGAGGCCGACGAGGAGCAGCCCGGCGAGGAGCGCGAGGCCGCGCCACTGGAGCGCCGCGGTCGCGGCGAGCGCCGGGCCGGCCTGCGCCGAGAGCACGAGGGCCGCGCCCTTCAGCCCCTCGACGGGGATCGCCAGGGCGCGGTGCGCCGGGGCGCCGCCGAGGAGGCCGAGCCGCGGGAGCACGACGGGGAGCGCGCGGCCGACCACGTCGACCTTCCCCATCTCGCCGACGTCCACGGGCTTCCCGCCCGCCCTCGTGGCGGCGGCGACGATCGCCTGCGCGTCGGCGGGGGGGGCGTTGCCCGCCGGCTTGAGCTCGGTCCCCGCCACGGTGACCTCGACGCCCGCCGTCGACGAGAGGGCGCGCGCCCACGCGTCGCCGACCGGCGCGAGCACCACCACGCCGGCCGCCTCGCCCGCGGGGGCGCCCGCGGCGGCGAGGAGCTTGCCGTCGGCGCGCGCGAACGCCGCGCGCGCGGTGCCCTCGACGGCGCCACGGAGGAGCGCGTCGGCGTCGCCGCCGACCGGGCGGCGCGCGAGGGCCGCCGCGTTCGCGGCGGAGATCGTCCGGCCCGGGGAGAGCGGCGCGCCGAGCGCCCGCTCGGCGCCCTCCAGCGCCGCGGCGGCGGCCGCGGACTGCGCGGCGTCGTCCTGGGCGGGCTCGACCGGCGGCGGCGGCGGGGCCTTCACCCCTCGACGCGGCAGCGGGGCGGGCTCGGCGCGCGGCGCGAGCGCGGCGCGGAGCGCGGGATCGCGGGCGGCGAGCGCGGCGGCGCCGGCGGTCTCGCGGAGGCTCGCGCGGAGCGCGACGCCCGCCTGGGCGGCCGCGCCCGCGAGGCGGGCGTCGAGGGCGGCGAGCGCCGCGGCCTTCTCCCCGCTCGCGTGCGACAGGAGCGCGGCGGCGCCGGCGGCCACGACGAGCAGCGTGAAGATCCACACCTTGAGCCGGTTCACGGGGAATCCATAGCCGGTGCCCGGGAGGGTGTCAAACCGACGGACCGCGCCCACCGGGACGGCATCAACCCGTCATTCCAGGGCATTTCCGGCACTTCACCGAAAGAGAACTGCCCGCGTGCGACCGCCCGCGAGCCCCCGGACGACGCGGACGAGGCGTACGCTCTCGCCCACGAACCGGCCCCACCAGCCGAGGAGCGGCAGGCACAGCGTCACCGCACCCGCCGGGTGGCCGAACACGAGGAGCACGATCCCCGCCGACACGACGAGCGAGCCGAGCGACCAGAAGAACGAGGTCGCACCCGGCCGCGGGCCCACGAGGAGCCGCACCCGCGAGCCCGCCTCGGTGGGCTCGACGCGCGCGCGCGCCTCGAAGAGCGCCATGGAGCCGGCCGCCGGCACGATCCGCACGATCAGCTCGCCGCCGACCTCCTCGCCGGCGAGGCCGTCGCCGGCGCGGAACAGCGCCGGCGGCTCGGCCGTCTCGATCATCCGCCGCAGGGCCGCCCGCGCGACGCCCGGCGGGAGCCCGAGCTCCACCGTCAGGGTCTCGCGCGGCACGAGGTGCATCCTCGAGGACGATAACGCGCCCGCCGCGGGGCGTCCTGCGCTCGGACGCACAGCCCCAGTTGGTCCGCGCCCGGCGGCGGGCCCGAGGGCGACCCCGCGGGCGCCGGCTCAGGCGTCCCGGGGGACCGCGATCATCCGCTCCAGGGCGCGGCGGGCGCCGGCGGCGACGTCGTCCGGCACCGTGATCACGTGGCGCTCGCGCAGGAGCGCGTCCCGGACCATCACGAGGTCGATCATCTTCATGTACGGACAGTGCATGCGGCACCCGAGGCAGCCGTCCGCGATCACGAACTCCTTGTCGGGGTAGCGGGTGCGCATCTGGTGCACGATGCCGTGCTCGGTCGCGACGATGAAGGTCCTCGCCGACGGGTGGCGCCCGACCGCGCCCAGCATCGCCGTGGTCGAGCAGACCTCGTCCGCGATCTCGAGGACGTCGGCGCGGCACTCCGGGTGGGCGATGATCACCGCCTCGGGCCGGTCCCGCTTCACCTTCTCGACGTTCGACGAGCGGAGCACGTCGTGCACCGGGCACGCGCCGTCGTAGACCACGACCTCCTTCTCGGGGACCTTCGCCTTCACCCAGGCGCCGAGGTTGCGGTCGGGGGTGAAGAGGATCTTCTGCTCCGGGAGCGAGCGCACCACCGAGGCGGCGTTGGCGCTCGTGCAGCAGACGTCGGAGAGCGCCTTCACCTCCGCCGTCGAGTTCACGTAGGTGACGACGGCGTGGCCCGGGTACCGCTCCTTCCAGTCCTCGAGCGACTCGGGCGTGATGGAGTCCGCGAGCGAGCAGCCGGCCGAGAGGTTGGGCAGGAGCACCCGCTTGCCGGGCGCGAGCACGCACGCCGACTCGGCCATGAAGTGCACGCCGCAGAACACGATGGTCGACTGCGGCACCTGCTTGCCGGTGATCGCGAGCTGCAGGGAGTCGCCGACGTGGTCGGCCACCCGCTGCACCTCGGGCAGCTGGTAGTTGTGGGCGAGGATGACCGCGTCCTTCTGCTTCGCGAGGGCGCGGATCTCCTCCTCGAGCGCCCGGACCGCGTCGGGGGCGAGGTCGGAGCCGGCGGCGGGGTGGGCGACCGGGTCGTGGATCGGGAGCACGGGCAGGCTCATGCCCGACGTTCTATCGCGGCCGGGGCCCGCGCGCGCGCCGGACTTGCAGGCGGGGCCCGCGGCGGGGACAACGGTGGGGTGAGGTTCGCCGTCACCACCCCGCTCCGCCCGTCGCCGGCCGAGGAGGCCGCCGCGGCCGACGCGGCCCGGCGGCACGGCGTCGCCTACGCGCCCCGGGGCAACACCGGCCTCGGGGTGGTCCGGAGCGCCGCCGGCGTCGAGGCGCTGCTCGTGCTGTCCCGGACCCGCAGCCTGCTCGTGATCGACGGCGAGGCGCACCCGTGGTCCCCCGGGATGGGTGCGCTCAGGGTGAAGCGGCTGCGCGACGTCGCCGCCGGGCGCGCCCCGCCCGGCGGCACGCGCCGGGATCCCTTCCTCGAGGCGTGCGCGCTCCGGCCGGGCGACCACGTGCTCGACGCGACGCTGGGGCTCGGGGCCGACGCGCTCGTCGCGGCGGAGGCGGTCGGGCCCGGCGGCCGCGTGATCGGCGTCGAGCGGGCGCCGGCGCTCGCGGCGTGGGTGGACGAGGGCCTGCGCCGCCTCGACGACCCCGCGGCCTCGCGGGTCGAGGTCCGCGCCGGCGACCACGCCGCGGTCCTCGCGGGGCTGCCCACCGCGAGCGTCGACGTCGTCGTCTTCGATCCGATGTTCCGGCACGCGCGCGCCGAGCCGGGCGGCTTCGACGTGGTCCGCCGGCTGGCCGAGCCGGCGCCCATCGACTCTGGGTCCGTGTCGGCGGCCCGGCGCGTCGCACGCCGCTGGGTGGTCGTGAAGGACGGCGCCCCGGGCTGGGACCTCGCGCGGCTCGGCCTCACGCCGCTCCCGAGCGCGCGCGGCGCCGAGCGCTACTACGCGCGGATCACGGCCGATTGGCCGGGTGGGGAGGATCCCGGCTCCCCGGGTGTGCGATGATGCCCGTTCGATGTCCGGCGCGCGCGAAGCCATCGTCCAGAGCGTGGTCTCCTCGGGGGCCTTCTCGGCCGTCCTCGCGCTCGCGCTCGCCTACACCTGGCGCCTCTACCGGCAGCGGTACCTGCTGCTGTGGTCGGCCTACTGGGCGATCTACCTCGGGGTCTGGATCCTCGACGGGTGGATGAACTACCAGGGCTTCCCGCCCAACTCGCCGGGCTGGGTGGCCGCCCGCGCCGGCATGACCTTCGGCGCGCTCGGGGCGCGCGCGTTCCTCGCCCTCGGCGTGCTCGACTTCCTGGGCCACCGCCCGCCGCCGTGGCGCTCGCTCGTCGCCGTCGCCGTCGCGGTGATCGGGCTCGCCTCCCTGAGCGTCGGCACGCAGGCCTGGGTGGCCGCCGGCGGGCCGGGGTGGATTGCGATCCCGTTCCGCACCTACGCCATCGGCCTGTGCCTCACCGGCACGCTGGCCTGGCTCGTCCTGCGCGCGGACACCGCGCCGCCGTCGCGCCTGCTCGGGTTCTCCCTCGCGGTGATCGCGTTCTCCGACCTGTGGGACCTGACGGTCGAGGTCTTCGTCGCGAGCCCGTGGACGAGCAGCGGCGAGGCGCTCTACCTCTCCTACTTCGTGGTCCACCTCACCTACGGCATGTTCGCGGCGGGCATGCTCGCCGCGTCGATCGGCACCGAGCGCCGCCGCGCCGAGCGCGCCACCGAGGAGCTCCTCCGCCGCGACCGGGCGGTGCAGGACGCGCAGCGGCAGGAGACCATCGGCCAGCTCGCCGGGGGCCTGGCCCACGACTTCAACAACCTCCTCACCGCGGTCATCGGGCACGTCGCCCTCGTGCGCGACGCCCTGCCGCCCGGCTCCGAGGCGGCCCACGACGCCGACGTGGCCACCGAGGCGGCGGAGCGCGCCGCGCGCCTGACCCGCCAGCTCCTCACCTACGCCCGCCGGCAGCCCTCGGCCGCGAAGGTGCTCGACCCGAACCAGGTGCTCGTGCAGCTCGACCGCATGGCGGTCCCGCTCCTCGGGCCGCGCATCCACCGGCGCCTGGCCCTCGCCGAGCAGCCCTGGATGGTCGTGATCGACCCCGGCCAGCTCGAGCAGCTCCTCCTCAACCTGATCGTGAACGCCCGCGACGCGATGCCGGAGGGCGGCTCGCTCCGCCTCGAGACCGCCAACGAGGTGCTCGGGATGGGGACGCGCGGCGAGGACGCGAGCCGGGTCCCGGCGGGCGAGTGGGTGCGGATCTCGGTCGAGGACACCGGCCACGGCATGGACGCCGGGACGCGGGCGCGGATGTTCGAGCCCTTCTTCACCACGAAGCCGCCCGGCCGCGGCAGCGGCCTCGGCCTCGCCGCCGCGCAGGGCATCGTCCAGCAGGCCGGCGGCACCATCGGCGTGCGCTCCGCGCCCGGCCGCGGCACGCGCATCTCCGTCTTCCTGCCGCGCGCGCGCCAGGCGGCCGCCGAGGCGCCGGCCCCGGCGCCCGAGACCGCGACGCCGCGGGGCACCGAGACGGTGCTCCTCGTGGAGGACGACCCGAACGTCCGCGCGCTCGCCGCCCGCGCCCTCGAGCGGCGCGGCTACGCCGTCCTCACCGCGGCCGACGGCGAGGGCGCGCTCCACCTCGCGGCCTCCGGCCTCGAGCGGGTGGACCTGCTCGTGACCGACGTCGCCATGCCGGGCATGGACGGGCGCGCGCTCGCCCGGAAGCTCCGCCAGCTCCGCCCCGAGCTGCCGGTCCTGTTCATCTCCGGCTTCCTCGCGAACGGCCCGGACTCGCTCGAGGGACCGTTCCTGCCGAAGCCCTTCACGCCGGACGCGCTCGCGCTCCGCGTGCGCCAGACCATCGACCTCGCCCCGCCCCGGAACACGCGCGCCCCCGCGCGCTGACCACGGAGGTTCACATGCCGCCTCGCCTCGGCCGCCGGCCGTTCCTCGGCCTCTCCCTCGCCGCCGGTGGCTCGCTCGCGATGGGCGCCTCCCGGCCCCGCGCGGCCGCCCCCGACCACGCGGTGCGGCGGTCGGAGGCCGCGCTCGAGGAGGCGACGCTCGCCGGCCTCGGCGCGGCGCTCGCCGCGGGCAAGCTCACCGCCCGCGCGCTCGCGGACGCGTGCCTCGCCCGCATCGAGGCCGTCGACCGTCGGGGCCCGGCGCTGCGCGCCGTCGTCGAGACCAACCCCGACGCCTTCGCCATCGCCGAGGCGCTCGACCGGGAGCGCGCCGCCGGCAAGGTGCGCGGGCCGCTCCACGGCATCCCGGTGCTCGTGAAGGAGAACGTCGACAGCGCCGACCGCATGCTCACCACCGCCGGCTCGCTCGCGCTCGTGGACGCGCCCCGCCCGGCGAAGGACGCGTTCGTCGTCGAGCGGCTCCGCGCCGCGGGGGCGGTGCTGCTCGGGAAGACCAACCTCTCCGAGTGGGCGAACCTGCGCGGCGACCGCTCGACCTCCGGCTGGAGCGGGCGCGGCGGCCTCACCCGGAACCCCTACGCCCTCGACCGCAACTGCTCCGGCTCCTCCTCCGGCTCCGCCGCCGCGGTCGCCGCGAGCCTCGTGCCGGTCGCGGTCGGGACCGAGACCGACGGATTCGATCGTGAGCCCCTCCAGCCTGTGCGGGCTCGTGGGCGTGAAGCCGACGATCGGGCTCGTGTCGCGGACGGGCATCATCCCCATCGCGCACAGCCAGGACACCGCGGGGCCGATGGCGCGCTCGGTCCGCGACGCCGCGATCCTGCTCGGCGCGCTCGACGGGGCGGACCCCGAGGACCCGGCGACCGGCGCCGCGGGGCGGCCGGGCCCGCGGGACTACCTCGCAGGCCTCGACGCCGGGGCGCTCGCGGGCGCCCGGCTCGGCGTCGTGAAAGGACTCCTCGGCCAGCACGCCGCGGTCGACCGGGTGATGCGCGCCGCCTTCGAGCTCCTCCGCGCGCGCGGCGCGACGCTCGTCGAGGTGGAGCTCACCTCGAAGTCCTACGAGGCCGCCGAGCTGCAGGTGCTGCTCCACGAGTACAAGGCCGACATGGCGGCCTACCTCGCCCGCCGCGGCGGGAAGCTCCGCGGGCTCGCCGACATCGCCGCCTTCAACGAGGCCCACGCCGCCGAGGAGCTCGCCTGGTTCGGCCAGGAGCTCGTCGTGCAGGGCGCCGCGAAGGGCGGCCTCGACGCGCCCGAGTACCTCGCCGCGAAGGAGGCCTGCGCGGCCGCCCGCCGGGAGCTCGAGGCGGGGCTCGAGAAGGAGCGGCTCGACGCCTTCATCGGGCCGACCGACGGGCCGGCCTGGGTGACCGATCTCGTGAACGGCGACCACTTCGGCCCGTCCTCCTCCACCTTCGCCGCGGTCGCGGGCACGCCCCACGTCACGGTCCCCGCCGGCGACGTCCGCGGGCTGCCGGTGGGCCTGTCGTTCTTCGGCCGCGCGTGGTCCGAGCCGAGGCTGCTCGCCCTCGCGTACGCCTTCGAGCAGGCGGCGAAGGCCCGGCGTGCCCCGACGTATCCGGCGACGCTCAAGCTCCTCTAGCGCGTTTCCTCTCAGGGGTGACCGTGGGCGGCCGGCTCGCCGGGCCTCTCCGCTCCTCGGGCCGTTGGGCAAAGGCCCGCCGCGGCAGGGATCCTGGAGACGGCGCCGCGCTGCTGGAGACCCGCGGCACGTCCACGCGTGCCAGCCGAGCGCGACGCCGCCGCCAGGGTGACGTCTCCGGCTCGGCTGTCACGCTCCGTGCAGATCGCGGCTCCGTCTTTGGGCGGGCCAGCCGAAGGCCCTGCGGGGCAGAGAGGCCCGGCGATCCGGCCGCCTACGATCGGTGTGGGTGGGTCGAGGAGGGATGGCGAACGCAACCGTGGGATCGGCACGGGCGCCATGGATTGACTGTTCGGACACAAGCGCTGGACCGGTGCATTGTATTCACGGCAGCGCGCCGGGCACTCGGCGGGAATTCTCCTCCGACCGAGACAACATGCGAAGACAGGGACTGGAACCACAGATGACTCCTCTTTCCCTTATCCTCGTGTCGTGTCTGTCGACTCCGCAGCAGACTGTGGGCGAGCCGTGTGTCCACTTTGAAAAGGGGTCGAGGCTGATTCAGCTTCACGTCTACGACGCGGAAGGGGGCAATCGGGAGGGGGTTGGGGAGGGCATTCGCGAGCTCCAGCGGGCGCTTGCGGAGGGTTGCGCCAAGCTCGCGGAAGCGAATCTCTTGCTGGGAGATGCCGCGTGGGTTTTCGCGTCCCAGCATGCAACGGAGGAGGAGCGTCCGAAGTACAAGGCCCTCGCGTATTCCTACTATCGCGAGTACCTGAAGCTGCGACCCGCTGACTCGCACGCGCGGTACACGTTCACTACCATGCTCCTCGATGCTGACGAGCGGCGCCGAGAGATTCGGGAACTCGTTCGAAGGGACCCCAATTTCGCTATGGGCCGTCTTCAGCTCGGATACGATCTCATTGAGCAGGGCGATGTCGAGCGCGGATCAGCGCACTTGGTTGCGGCAGCGAGGCTCTTTCAGCCGGAGCAGGCGGAAGAGTTCGGCGATCAGGTGGTAAAGGTCCTGAGGAAATGCGGGCGCCCGGGCGAGGCATCAGAAGCCGAGAAGGCGATCAGGACCGTCGAGCAGAAGCCCGGGAGGAACCGCTGAGCGGGTTGGAAGCCGTCCTGGCTAGGCAGTGCTGCGCCTGGCATGCTTCGCGCTGATCTCAGCTCCGATCTTGGGCGGGTCTGCGGAAGCCCCGCGGGCAGAGAGGCCCGGCGATCCGGCCAACACAAACGTTGGACCAGACTGCCTCACCCCATCGCTACGCTTCCCATGCCGCCTCGCGGGGTCTCTCCGCACCGCAGGGCCCACGGCTGGCCCGCCCAAGATCGGAGCCGCGATCTGCACCAAGTGTGTCATGCGAGGCGGCCGATGCCGCCCGCGCTCGTCACCGCCGTTCGCCCATCACCACGCTCCCCGCCTCGCATGGCGCACGTGGTGGTGCCGCGGGTCTCCAGCAGCTCGGTGCCGTCTCCAGGATCCCCGACGCGGCGGGACGTTGCCCTGGGCCCGAGGAGCGGAGAGACCCCGCGAGGCGACCCATCGGAAACGCCACCCGGAGGCGGGCCCGAGGCACCGCCACCGTCACGGGGTGGCGTTCCCCTCCCCCGCGCCGGCCTCAGGCCTGCGCCGCCGCCTCGGAGGAGGCCTCGGCGGGCGCGGCCTTGCGGAGGAACGCCTCCGGGTGCTCGAGGCGGAGCGCGTGGCGGAGCACGTCGTCCGCGGTCTCCACGAGCACGATCTCGAGCTTCTCGCGCACCTTCCGCGGGATCTCCCGGACGTCCTTCGCGTTCTCCTTCGGGATCAGCACCTTCTTGATGCCGCCCCGGTGCGCCGCGAGGACCTTCTCCTTGAGGCCGCCGATGGGGAGCACCCGGCCGCGGAGCGTGATCTCGCCCGTCATCGCGACGTCCTTGCGGACCGGGTGGCGGCAGAGCGCGGAGACGAGCGTCGTCGCCATGGTGATGCCGGCGGACGGGCCGTCCTTCGGGATGGCGCCCTCGGGCACGTGGACGTGGATGTCGACGTTCTCGAGGAAGCGCTTGTCGAGGCCGAGCAGCTCGGCGCGGGAGCGCACGTAGCTCATCGCGGCCTGGGCGGACTCCTGCATCACCTCGCCGAGCTTGCCGGTGATGGTGACCTTGCCCTTGCCCGGCATGACCTGCGCCTCGACCGTGAGCAGCTCGCCGCCGAGCTCGGTCCAGGCGAGGCCGGTGGTGAGGCCGATCTGGTCCTCCTCCTCGGCGGTGCCGTACCGGTACTTCTCGGGCCCGAGGTACTTCTGGACGAGCTTCGGCGTCACGAGGTACTGCGGGCTGTCGGCGAGCCCCTTCTTCAGCACGTCCTTCGCGATCTTGCGGCAGATTCGAGCCGATCTCGCGCTCGAGCGAGCGGACGCCGGACTCCTTCGTGTACCGCTGCACGAGCGAGCGGAGCGCGCTGCGCTTGAAGGTGACCGAGACGCCCTCGAGGCCGTTCAGCTCCTTCTGCTTCGGGATCAGGTACCGCTCGGCGATCGAGATCTTCTCGAGCTCGGTGTAGCCGGCGATGCGGATGACCTCCATGCGGTCCTGCAGCGGCAGGGGGATGCCGCCCATGGTGTTCGCCGTGCAGATGAACATGACCTTCGAGAGGTCGTAGTCGAGGTCGAGGTAGTGGTCGTTGAAGGTCGCGTTCTGCTCGGGGTCGAGCACCTCGAGGAGCGCCGCCGAGGGGTCGCCGCGGAAGTCGGTGGACATCTTGTCCACCTCGTCGAGCAGGAAGACCGGGTTGCCGGCGCCGGCCTTCTTGAGCGACTGGACGATCTTCCCCGGGAGCGCGCCGATGTACGTGCGGCGGTGGCCGCGGATCTCGGCCTCGTCGCGCACGCCGCCGAGGGAGATGCGGACGAAGTTGCGCCCCATCGAGCGGGAGATCGACTTCGCGAGGGAGGTCTTGCCGACGCCGGGCGGGCCGACGAAGCAGAGGATCGGGCCCTTCACCTTCTCGACGAGCTTCTGCACCGCCAGGTACTCGAGGATGCGCTCCTTCGGCTTCTTGAGGCCGTAGTGATCCTCGTCGAGGATCTTCTCCGCCTCGGTGATCTCGAGCTTGTCCTCGGTGTACTCGGCCCAGGGGAGCGTCAGGATCCAGTCGATGTAGTTCCGGACGACGGTGGCCTCGGCGCTCATCGGGCTCATCATCTTCAGCTTCTTGAGCTCCTTCTTCGCCTTGAGCGTGGCCTCCTTCGACATCTTCTTGGTCCGGATCTTCTCCTCGAGCTCCTGGATCTCGTTCTTGAACTCGTCGCGCTCGCCGAGCTCCTTCTGGATCGCCTGCATCTGCTCGTTGAGGTAGTACTCCTTCTGCGTCTTCTCCATCTGCTTCTTGACGCGCGTGCGGATCTTCTTCTCGACCTGCAGGATTCCGATCTCGCCCTGCATGAGCTGGAAGAGCTTCTCGAGGCGCGCGGTGGGCGACTCGGTCTCCAGGATCGACTGCTTGTCGTTCAGCTTGAGGGAGAGGTGCGCGACGATCGTGTCGGCGAGGCGCGCCGGGTCGTCGATGGAGGCCACCGACGTCAGCATCTCCGGCGGGATGCGCTTGTTGAGCTTGACGTAGGTCTCGAACGTCGAGTGCACCGAGCGCATCAGCGCCTCGAGCTCGACCGTCCGCTCGACGTTCTCCTCGATCTCCTCGGCCTCGACGAGCAGGAACTTGTCGGAGTCGAGGAACTGCTTCACGCGGGCCCGCTGCTTGCCCTCGACGAGGACCTTCACCGTGCCGTCGGGCAGCCTGAGGAGCTGGATGAGCGTCCCGATCGTGCCGGTCGCGAAGATGTCGTCGGCGCCGGGCTCGTTCGTCTTCGCCTTCTTCTGGGCGCAGAGCAGGACGGCCTTGTCGGTGGACATCGCCTGCTCGAGGGCGGCGATCGACTTCTGGCGGCCGACGAACAGCGGCACGACCATGTGCGGGAAGACGATGATGTCGCGCAGGGGGAGGAGCGGCAGGGTCCGGGTGGACCTGCCTGCGTCCCGCTTGCCATCGTCGTTGCGCGAGAAGATGGACACGTCTGTTGCTCCTTCGCGGGCCCGGCGGGGAGCCGGCCCAAGGGGACAAGGGTACACCGATCTAACCGCGGACCGGCCCCGGTTCTTCGAGGGCGCAATCGACCGCTGCCGACCGGATCGGGGACACCTCCTAGGGTCCACCCGGCAGGAGAGCGACGCGTCGATCGGTCCGCCGCCGGCGGCCAGCCTGGCGTCGCCGGTCCCGGGGCTGATAAGAACCCGCTCCCATGACCTTCGACGAGGCGGTCACCCTGCTGCGGCGCTCCGAGGTGGGGAGGCGCACGTTCGTCGCCACCCCGTTCGGGAAGCGGCTCGTCACCTACGCCGACCTGACCGCGACCGGCCGGGCGCTCGGCTTCGTCGACGAGCTGGTCGCCGCGATCCGCCCCTACTACGCCAACACGCACACCCACATCTCCACGACCGGCCGCACCATGTCGCGCCTGCGCGAGGAGGCCCGCGCCGCCATCGCGCGCTCGGTCCACGCCTCGCCGGACGACGTCGTGCTCTTCGTGGGGAGCGGCGCGACCGCGGCGGTGAACAAGCTCGTCGGCCTCCTGGGCCTGCGCATCTCGGAGCCGCTTGACCGCCAGTATCACCTCGCCCGCCACATCCCCGCCGCCGAGCGGCCGATCGTGCTCGTGTCGCCGTTCGAGCACCACTCGAACGAGCTGCCGTGGCTCGAGTCGGTGGCCGAGGTGGTGGAGATCGGCCTCGACGCCGCCGGCCAGATGGACCTCGCCGACCTCGAGGCGAAGGCCCGCGCGCACGCGGACCGGCCCCTCCGCATCGGCGCCTTCTCGGCCGCGTCCAACGTGACCGGCGCGCTCACCGACGTGCGCGCGGTGACCCGGATCCTGCACGCCCACGGCTACGCCGCCTGCGTGGACTACGCCGCGGCCGGCCCCTACGTGCCGATCGACCTCCACCCGGGCGATCCCGCCGAGGCGATCGACGCGATCTTCGTCTCGACGCACAAGTTCATGGGCGGCCCGGAGGGCTCGGGCGTGCTCGTCGCCCACCGGCGCCTCTTCCGCAGCGAGACCCCGGAGCGCCCCGGCGGCGGCACGGTCGAGTACGTCGCCGCCTTCGAGCGCCACTCCGTCGACTACACGCCGCACCTCGCCGAGCGCGAGGAGGGGGGCACGCCCGACATCCTCGGCGACATCCGGGCCGGCCTCGCCTTCCAGGTGAAGGAGCTCGTGGGGCCCGCGCGGATCCTCGAGCACGAGACCGCGCTCGGGGCCCGGGCGATCGCGCGCCTCGCGCGGCACCCGCGGCTCACGCTCTACGGCCCGCACGACGCGCCCCGGCTGCCGATCCTCTCGTTCAACGTCGAGGGGCTGCACCACGACCTCGTCTCGGCGCTCCTCGACCACCTCTTCGGCATCCAGAACCGCGCCGGCTGCTCGTGCGCCGGGCCGTACGGGCACCGGCTGCTCGGCATCGACCGGGCCCGCTCCGAGGAGCTGCGCTCCGCCATCTCGTGCGGCGTGACGGGCCTGAAGCCGGGCTGGGTGCGGCTCTCCCTGCCCTACTACGCGACCGAGGACGAGGTGGAGTTCCTGCTCTCCGCCGTCGAGTTCGTCGCCGACCACGGCGAGGCGTTCGTGCCGCTGTACCGGCTCGGGCTGAAGGACGGGCTCTGGACCGTGGCCGGCTCGCAGCCCGTCGACCCGCGGCCGGTGGGGCTCGACCTCGCCTCCGTCGAGCGCGCCGCCCGCCACGGTGTCCCGCCGGCGGAGCAGAGCCGGGCGGAGCTCACCGACGAGGAGGCGGCCGCGCTCCGCCGCGGGTACCTCGACCACGCCCGGGGGCTCGCCGCGAGACTGGAGGAGCGCTGGCGGGAGGAGCCGCCGCGGTGGAACCCGGGCACCGGCGACGCGATGGTCGACGGGCTCACGTGGTTCCGGTACGTGAACGCGGAGAGGTAGAGCCAGGGGGTGGCCCCTCGCCGCGGAGTGCCGCTACATCGACACCGCGAGCGGGAGTCCCGGCTCGGCGGGCTCCAACACGCCGGGATCGAGATCGTCGGCGTCCCAGCCGTGGAGCACCCTCCCGGCGGGCAGCGACGCGCCCAGGCAGGAGATCTCGCGCGGCCCGGCGCCCACCCCGTCGCCGTCCTGGTCGGCGTACAGCACCACCCACCGGGACCGCGCCGGGTCCGCGTCGTCGCAGTCGTTGCCGCTGCGCGCCTCGCGGTAGGGCTCCGGGAGCGTCGCGCCCGTGCAGACCTGCCCGGCCTCCGGCGCGGTGGCGCCGTCGCCGTCGCGATCGACCCCCGCGTACGAGGCCACGCGCCAGCGCGAGGAATCCGCCGGCGCGCAGTCCGTCCCGCTTGCGGCGAGCCCCGGTGGGCGCTCGCCCGCGGTGCACACCGCGACCGCGAGGCCCGCGCCGACCCCGTCGCCGTCGGCGTCCAGGAACCCGGAGACGGCGACCCAGCGCGTGGGGTTCGCGTCGTCGCAGTCGTCACCGACCGCGACGGTCCCGTAACCGGCGGGCGGCGGCCCGTCGTCGAGGCAGAGCGACCCCATGGCGGGGACCGTGACGCCGTCCCCGTCGGCGTCACGTGCCGTGTATCCCCAGGCCCGCCAGCGCGCGGGGTCGTCGGGCGCGCAGTCGTCGCCCGCCGTGGCCCAGCCAACCGGCACGCCCGGGCCCGTGCACACGCGCTCCGCCACGCCCGCGCCGCGGCCGTCGCCGTCGGCGTCCGGCAGGAGCCAGCGCCAGGTCGAGCGCGAGGCGTCGGCGTCGTCGCAGTCGTCGCCGGAGGCCACCGTGGAGAAGCCGGGGGGCAGCGCGTCGCCCGTGCAGAGCTGACCGTAGGACGGGATGGTCGCGCCGTCGCGATCGCCGTCCACGTGAAGGTAGGTGAGCATCTGCCAGGAAAGCGGATCTGCCGGTGCGCAGTCGTCGCCCGTCCACGACAGGCCCGCCGGGAGCGCCCGGCCTGCGCAGACCAGCTGACCTGCGCCGGCGCCAACGCCGTCCCCGTCGGTGTCGGCGAATACGGGCCCGAGGAGCTGGAAGCGGCCCGGGTCGCCGTCGTCGCAGTCGAGCTCACCGGCGGCGCTCAGCGCGTACCGCGGCGGGAGCGCCGCACCGGTACAGACCGTGCCGCTCGCGAGGATCCACCGGCCGTCGCCGTCGGCGTCGCGAGCCGCGAAAGGAAGCTCGCGCCAGTCGGCCGCGTCGCCCGGGGCGCAGTCGCCGGCGGCCTCCGCCCAGCCCGCTGGCGTCCCGGCCCCGGCGCACACCACGGCCTGCGCGCCCGCGCCGACACCGTCGCCGTCGAGGTCCGGGAAGAGCGACACCGCGCGATAGGCGGCGGCGTTCGCGTCGTCGCAGTCCACGCTCGCGGCGAAGCCATCGTGATCGGCGTCGGGATCCGACGTGCCGCCCCAGGGTGGGGCCTCCTCAGGGCCGCACGCGGTCGCCGCGAGGAGCGCCGCGAGCGCGAGCCACCTCGCGTTCGACATGGCGCGCTCCTACGGGGCCACCCGCACCAGCCGGCAGCCCGACGTGATCGGCGGCGAGAAGGAGTTGCGGCCCTGCGTCACCTCGAGCCTGTAGCGCCCCGGGCGCTCCATGGAGGTGAGCGCGAACCGCTCGCAGGCCTCGAGGTTCGGGGCCGCGAGCGGGCCGTAGCTGGAGGTCAGGTCGAAGATGGCGTACCGGCTGCTCGCCGCAGCATCACCCTCCACGACGCCGGTGATGACGAGGTAGCCATCCTCGACCTTCACCGCGTCCACGGAAGTGAAGGTGACCGTCGTGGCGGCGGGGATGCCGGTCCCGAGCGTAGGCAAGGCCAGCGCGGGCAGCGCGAGCGCGCCGACGAGCGCGACGAGAGCGGTGCGGATCATGGGCGGTCCCCCGGGCGGACCCCAGGAGGCCCGCGCCACCCTGGCCTCGCACTCTCGGTGCGGTCCGTCAAGGGCGAAGGCCCGCGCGAGAGCGCGCGGCTCCCGCGGCTTGATCAGGGTCAGGAACGGCGGGGCCGAGGCGGAATCGGATCCGGAGGGGGATCCGGATCCGGAGGGAACGTCCGCCGAATCAAGTTACTGACAGTGAACGGGGCCACGACGCGACGCGGGGGCCGGGGCTCGTGAATTCGCGGACTTCCGGGCCGCGAGCGGGAGCCTGGTGGCGTGGACTGGCCCTGCGGAGCGGCGCGCGGAGTGTTACGCGCTCTCCGCTTCCTTGCGCATCACGACGAGCGGCTGCTCCTTCTTCTCGATCACGTCCTCGGAGATCACGATCTCCTGGACGTTCCGGCGGCTCGGCACGTCGTACATGATGTCGAGCATCGCGTTCTCGAGGATCGCGCGCAGGCCGCGGGCGCCGGCCTTGTTCTTCATGGCGGCGCGGGCGATGGAGCGGAGCGCGCCGTCGGTGAACTTGAGGTTCACCCCATCCATCTCGAGCAGGCGGCGGTACTGCTTCGTGAGCGCGTTGCGCGGCTTCGTGAGGATGTCGATGAGCGCGGGCTCGTCCAGCTCCTCCAGGCTCGTGATGACCGGGAGGCGGCCCACGAACTCGGGGATCATGCCGAACTTGAGGAGGTCGTCCGGCTCCACCATCGCGAGCAGCTCGCCGACGTTCTTGTCCACCTTGGAGGCGGCGTCGGAGCCGAAGCCCATCCCGCGGCCGCCGGACCGGCGCTCGATGATGCCCTCGAGGCCGCAGAACGCGCCGCCGCAGATGAAGAGGATGTTGGTGGTGTCGACCTGCAGGAACTCCTGCTGCGGATGCTTGCGGCCGCCCTTGGGCGGGACGTTCGCGACGGTGCCCTCGATGATCTTGAGGAGCGCCTGCTGCACGCCCTCACCCGAGACGTCGCGGGTGATCGAAGGGTTCTCGCTCTTGCGGGCGATCTTGTCGATCTCGTCGATGTAGACGATGCCCTTCTGCGCGCGCTCGATGTCGTGGTCGGCGGCCTGCAGGAGGTTGACGATGATGTTCTCGACGTCCTCGCCGACGTAGCCCGCCTCGGTGAGGGTGGTGGCGTCGGCGATGGTGAAGGGGACGTTGAGGATCCGCGCCAGCGTCTGCGCGAGGAGCGTCTTGCCGGAGCCGGTGGGGCCGAGGAGCAGGATGTTCGACTTCTGCAGCTCGACGTCGTCGATCGCGACGCGGCTCTCGATGCGCTTGTAGTGGTTGTGGACGGCGACGGCGAGGGTCTTCTTCGCCCGCTCCTGGCCGATGACGTACTCGTCGAGGATCGTCTTGATCTCGGACGGCCGCGGCACGCGGAGCTTCTGCTCGCGCTTCTCCTCGCCGGCGATCTCCTCGGCGATGATGTCGTTGCAGAGCCCGATGCACTCGTCGCAGATGTAGACCGTCGGCCCGGCGATGAGCTTCTTCACTTCCTTCTGCGACTTGCCGCAGAAGCTGCAGCTCAGGGTCTCGCGCTTCTCCACGTGAAGTCCTCTCGCGGGCTTTGCCCCCGGCGCCCTTCAGGTGCGTCTGCACCGGAGCCGGGGTGGCGGGTCCGGGGGGGCGTGCGGCCCCCCTCCCACCATCTTACTGGTCCTTCTTCACCGCCGCCTTGTTGTGGACGATCACCTGGTCGATCAGCCCGTATTCCTTGGCCTCTCCGGGACCCATGAAGTTGTCCCGGTCGGTGTCCTTCTCGATGCGCTCGACCGGCTGCTTCGTGTGCTTGGCCAGGATCTCGTTCAGCTTGGCCTTGATCCGGAGGATCTCCTTGGCCTGGATCTCGATGTCGGTGGCCTGGCCCTGGAAGCCCCCCAGGGGCTGGTGGATCATGATCCGGGCGTTCGGCACGGCGAAGCGCTTCCCGGCCGCGCCGCCGGCGAGCAGGAAGGCGCCCATCGAGGCGGCCTGGCCGAGGCAGATGGTGGACACCTGGGGCTTCACGTACTGCATGGTGTCGTAGATCGCGAGCCCGGAGGTCACCGAGCCGCCCGGGCTGTTGATGTAGAGGCTGATGTCCTTGTCCGGGTCCTCGGACTCGAGGAAGAGGAGCTGGGCGATGATGACGTTCGCGACGTCGTCGTCGACCGGCGTGCCCAGGAACACGATGCGGTCCTTGAGCAGGCGGGAGTAGATGTCGTAGCTCCGCTCGCCGCGGTGGGTCTGCTCGACGACGAACGGCATGGGGATGTAGGGCATCGGTTCCTCTCTTCCGTGCTGCCTCTCGGCTCGCGTCGCTGCGCCGCGCTGCCGGCTTCGGATCCAGTATCTAGGCCGGCGCGACCGCCGCCGCCATGAGCGCGAGGACCTTCTCCTCCCGCACCCTGCTCTTTAGCGCCTCGCGCTGCTCCACGCCGCGCATCTGCTTCTTCAGCATCTCGAGCGGGACCCCGATGTCCTCCGACAGGCGCCCGAGCTCCTTCTGCAAGTCCTCCTCCGTGACCTCGACCTTCTCGTGGTCCGCGATGGCCTCGAGCAACAGGGCGCCGCGCACCTGCTGCAGCGCCTGGTCGCGAAGGTCGCCACGCATGCGCGCGAAGTCGAGGTCCATGTTGCGGATGTCGAGGCCCGAGCGGGCGAAGCGCTCCGCCGCACCCTCGATCATGGTGTCGATGGCGCGCTCGACGAGCGCGGGCGGCACCTCGAAGGAGTTCTCCCCGAGCGCGGACTTCACGAGCGCGTCCTTGAACTCGCTCTCGACCTTGCGGGTCTCGCGCTTCTCGAGGTCGGCGCGCATCCGGGCCTTGAGCGCGTCGAGGGTCTCGACCCCCTCGAGGCCGATCTCCTTCACGAAGGCCTCGTCGAGGGCCGGGAGCACCTTCTGGCGGAGGCCGCGCAGGGTCACCGACATCTTCGCGACCTTCCCGGCGACCGCGGCCACGCGGTAGTCGGCCGGGAGCTCCTGCTCGAACTCGACCGTGGCGCCGACGGCCTTCCCGATGAGCTGCGGGATGTTGCCGTCGAGCATGGTGCCCTGCTCGAGCTTCACCGTGACGCCGTCGGCGTCGGAGCCGTCGAACGGGGCGCCGTCGACCGTACCCTTGTGGTCGATGACGGCCCAGTCGCCCTCCTTCGCCTCGAGGCGGTCGGCGACCGGCTCGAGCTTCGCGGCGCGGTCCTGGAGCTTCTTGAGCTCCTCGTCGATGAGCGCGTCGGTGACCTCGGCGGCCTTCTTCTCGACCTTGAGGCCCTTGTAGCCCTTCGGCTCGAACTTCGCCTTCACCTCGACCTTGGCGGAGAACTTGAGCGCCTGGCCCTCGGCGAGCGGCTCGGTGATGGAGACCTGCGGCGGGGCGACCGGGGCGATCGACTCGACCTTCACCGCCTCGACGAAGGTGTCCTGGACGAGCTTCTCGAGCACCTCGCCCTCGACCTCCGGCTTGTAGTGGCGCTCGAGCACGTTGCGCGGCGCCTTGCCGGGGCGGAAGCCCGCCACCTTCACCCGCCGCGAGAGGCCGCGGTAGGCCCGCTCGAGCTCCTTCGCGACGCGCTCCGGGTCGACCTCGATGGTCACCTTGCGCTCGACGGGGGAAACGTTCTCGACCTGGATCTTCATCGTGGCTCGCTCCGGAGGTGCAGTGGTTTCGGGCGGGTAGCGATACGGCCCGCGGCGGGGTCGGTCAAGCGGCAAGTGGGCGGGGAGGGACTCGAACCCTCACGCCTTTCGGCTCCAGATCCTAAGTCTGGTGCGTCTGCCAGTTTCGCCACCCGCCCGTGGGTCGCGAAAGCTTGAGTCCCCGTGTCCTACCACGCACCGGGCCCACGCGCCCGGGATCGTGGTAGGAGAGGGCCGCCTTGGAATCCCCGCACGATCACGCTCCCGACGGCCGCTGCCTGCCGACCTGTCCCGCCTGGTCGCAGGGGGTCCTCGGCCTGTACGCGCTCCAGCGCCGCTACGGCGAGATGCTGGAGGCCTGCCAGGAGGCGGCCGCCCTCGAGTACGTGCACGTCGCGCCGGCCGCACCCGGGGTCGAGCTGCCCCGGTACCTCGAGGCCGAGGACGTCGTCCGGGTGAACCTCGTGGTCGGGCGCGATTGCCCGGAGCTCATGCTCGACGAGTGGGGCATCCGGTGCACCCTCACCTTCAGGGGGCTGCGGCACGACTGCGCGTTCCCCTGGCCGTCCGTCCTGGGTGGCGGACTGAAACCTCCGGTCAAGAAGCGCCCCCGGTTCGGCGTCATCCAGGGCGGGCGGAAGGATTAGCCTCGCCCGGACCGCTCATCCCGAGCGTAGGCCCGCGAAGCGGGCCGGAGTCGAGGGACGCCCCCGCGAGATTCAGAACCCGACGTTCGCGCCCACCTGCACCGTGCGGCCGGGCGCCGGCAGGCCGAGCTGAGGCACCACGGTCGCGTCGGTGAGGTTGTCGGCGCGGACGAACAGCTCCGCCGTCCTGTCGCCCTCCCACCGCACCCGCCAGCCGAGCCGCGCGTCGAACGCGAGCGAGGACGGCAGCGCCACGAAGCTGCCGTCGTCCGCGAGCGAGTACGCCCGCCCCGTGTAGCTCGCGGTGACCCGCGCCGACGCGCCCTCGGGCGGCGCCCACCCGAGCGCGAGCCGGCCGAGCGCCTCCGGCTTCTCGGCGAGGCGCGTCTCGCCGCCCGGCGCGTCCGCGACGCGCCGCGCGCGGGAGACCACGAGGCTGCCGTCGACCTCGAGGTGGCGCGGCAGCAGCGCGACCACCGCGAGCTCGGCCCCGACCACCCGCGAGCCCTCGAGGTTGATCCGCTGGCGCCGCGGCCGGGTCTCCCCCGGCAGCGTGACCGAGCGCTGGTCGATGGCGTCCCGGGTGCGGGTGCCGAACGCGGTGAGGCCCGCCCGGACGCCGGCGGCCCGCACCTCGATTCCCGCCTCGCCGAGGAGCGACGTCTCCGGCCGCAGGCCCGGGTTGACGAGGAACTGGCCGAGCGCGTCGCCGAAGAGCTCGCGGAGGGTCGGGAACCGGACCTTGCGCCCCGCGGCCGCGCGGAGCCGGACGGGCCCGAGGTCCTGCGTCAGGCCGGCGTTCGCGCCGAGGCCGTCGAAGCGGTCGAGGTCGGGCTTGTCGCCGGTGCGCAGCGGCGACATCGCGTCCCAGCTCACGCCCGCGGTCGCCGCCGCGCCGGCCCAGGGCGCGGCTTCGAGGGCCGCGCCGCTCGAGAAGGTCGCCTGGCGGTAGACGAGGCGCGGCGCCGGCGTGGCGGTCGCGCTGAACGTGAGGTCGCGCTGGAGGTGCGTCGAGGAGAGCGCATTGACCGCCAGCGTGAGCCCGGCGGCGCCGAGCGCGTACCGGCCGGCGAGGCGGCCGCCGAAGGTCCGGTCGTCGTCGTCCTCGCGGGAGCGGACCGTCGCGTAGGTCGCGTCGGCGTAGGCGTCGATGAGCTGCACCGACCGGCTCGCCCAGGCCGCGCCGCGCCAGCCCAGCCGCGGCAGCGGAGCGCCCTCCGCGGAGACGACGGCCATCGTGGTGCGCGCCTCCGGGTAGCGCCAGAAGCGGACGCGCGCGACCGACGGGTCGCGGTGGCCCTCGGGGGCGATCCCGCGCTCGGCGTCGAGGTGGGCGACCGTGAGCGCGACGGAGGTGCCGTGTCCCGCGTCCCAGCCGCCCCGGGCCGCGAGCGCGGTGGTGCGCGCGTCGGTGTTGGTCCGCAGCGAGCCGGCCGGCTGGCTGAAGGCGAGGTCCGCGCCCGAGGCGAGCGCCTGGCCGTCCGCCTGCGCGTGCGTGAGGCCGAAGGACCAGCGCCAGGGCCCCTCCCCCGCGCCGTGGCCGGCGGAGAGCTGCAGCCGCCCGCCGGTGCCGGCCTGCACCTCGACCACCGCGCGGCGCGCGCCGCGGCTCCAGCCGGTCGCGAGCTCGACGACCCCGCCGGCGACGTTCGTGCCGTACTCGACCGGCGCCGGCCCCTGGATCACCGCGACCCGGTCGACGAGCGGCGCGGGCACGAGGGAGAGGTCGACGCGGTTGTCCCAGGGCACGTTGAGCGGCGCGCCGTCGAGGTACACCGCGAGCTGCCGCTCGCCCGAGTTCCGGACGTAGACGAGCGTCTCGCCGCGCGAGTTCGTGCGCGCCTGCGCGCCCGGGACGGCCTCGAGGAGCTCGGCGGCCGAGCCCGCGTCGAGCGGCTCCAGGGCCTCGCGGTCGAGGCGGGTGGTGGTGACCCCGGGCGAGTCCGCCTTCCCGGTGCGGATCACCATGGTGTCGAGCTCGACGGCCTCCGGCTCGGCGGAAGGCTCGACCTCCGCCGCGGCGGGGTCGGCGAGCCCGAGGCCCGAGGCGAAGAGGACGCGTGCCAGTCGGCGCATCCTTCGACCGTAGCCGGGACGCCGGGGCGGATCCACGGACCGTGAGGGCCCCCGAGGGGGCCTCAGCGGGTGTGGACGGTCACCGTGGCGGAGAGGCCTGCCCGCATCGCGAGGTCCGCGGGCGCGTCGGTCCACGAGATCCGGACCGGCACCCGCTCGACCACCTTCACGAAGTTGCCCGAGGCGTTGTCGGGCGGGAGGAGCGCGAAGCGCGCGCCGGTGCCGCCGGAGAGGGTCTCGACCTTCCCGTGGAGCGTGCGGCCGGGGTACGCGTCGACCTCGACCTCGACCGCCTGGCCGGCGTGGATGCCGCCGGTCTGGGTCTCCTTGAAGTTCGCGACGACGTAGGTCGAGGCCGGCACGAGCTGCCCGAGCGCCTGGCCGGCCTGGACGATCTGGCCGACGCGCGCGCCCACGCGGGAGACGGTGCCGCGCGCCGGGGCCTTCACGACGGCGTAGGAGCGCTGGAGCCGGGCGAGCTCGAGCGCGGCCTCGGCGCTCCGCACCCGCGCGTTCGCGAGCGACTCCGCCGCGAGCGCCGCCGCGTACTGCGCGCGGTTCGCGCCGGCGCCGGCCCGGGTGGTCTCGGACGAGAGCCGGGACTGGTCGTAGCGCTCGGCCGCGATGGCGCCGCCCTGGCGGAGCGCCTCGGCGCGGTCGAGGTCGAGGCGGGCCTTCTCGGCCTCCGCCTCGGCCCGGGTCACGGTCGCGCGCGCGGCGGCGACCTGGGCGACGGCGGAGGCGACCTGCGCCCGGGCCGTCTCGAGCTCGGCCTCGGCGGCCTTCACCTTGACCGCGAGATCGGCGTCGTCGAGCCGCACGAGCGGCTGGCCCGCCTCGACGACCGTGTCGGACGAGACGAGCACCTCGGCGATCGTGCCGCCGATCCGGGGCGCGACCGCGACCACGTCGGCCTCCACCTGCGCGTCGTCGGTGGTCTCGTCGCCGCGCAGGGCGAACGCGCGGACGCCGAGCCCGGCGCCCACGAGGAGGACGACGAGCCCCACGACGAGCGGGGCGCGGCGCTTCTTCCTGGGCGGTTCGGCCGGCGGCGTCGCGGCCGGTACCTCGTGCAGCTTGCGGTCGGGATCGGCAGGGGGAGTCATCGGATCACATCTCCATCTCGACGTGCGGCGGCTGCGTCGCCGGCGCACGCTTCACCTTCAGGAAGAACAGCAAGGGCAGGATGAGCAGGAAGAGGATGCCCGTCAGGAGCAGTACCCGATCGAAGGCGATCACCATCGCCTGCCGGGTGAGGAGCCCGTCGAGCGCGCGCAGCGCGGCGTCCCGCGCCGCGACCGGATCGAAGCCGCGGGCGGCGAAGCCCCCGGCGAGCGCCTGCAGGCGGTCGACCACCTCGGGCCGGTCGAGCGTGAGGTGACCGGCGAGCGCGTGCCGCGCCTCCGAGCCGTGCCGCGACAGCAGGGTCGCGAAGATCGCGAGCCCCATCGAGGCGCCGGTCTGGCGGAGCAGCGAGTTGAGGCCCGTGGCGTCGGCGAGCCTCGCCCGCGGGACGTTCGCGAGCGCGGTGGTGGTGAGCGGCACGAAGAGGCAGCTGAAGCCGATGCCCTGCACCATGATGGCGTGCACCACGCCCGCGGAGCCGGAGTCGAGGTTGATCCGCGAGGCCATGAACGAGCCCAGCGCCACGAAGACCACGCCGCAGACGATGAGCGCGCGGGCCGGGACCTTGCGGTAGAGCCGGCCGACGATCGGGGTCGCGACCATCATCACGAGCACGCGCGGCATGAGCGCGAGCCCGGACTGCATGGCGGTGAAGCCGAGGAGCTCCTGCATGAAGAGCGGCAGGAGGAACATGCTCGAGAGCATGATCGCGAACATCACGGCGCCGATGAGGGACGCCGAGGTGAAGACCGGATCCTTGAAGAGCCGGAGGTTCACCGCCGGCACCGGGGCGGTGAGCTCCCGCCACACGAAGAGGAGGAGGGCGCCCGCCGAGAGCACCGCGATGGCGGTGATGCCGCGCGACTCGAACCAGTCGTGCTGCTGCCCCTCCTCGAGGAAGAACTGCAGCGAGGCGAGCCCGATCGCGAGGAGCGCGATGCCCAGCCAGTCCATGTTGGCGCGCTGGTGGACGGCTGCGGCGGCGTTCGCGGTGCGCACGTCGTCGGGCTCGTGCACGAAGCGCGTCACCATGAAGAGGCCGAGCGCGCCCACCGGCAGGTTGATGAAGAAGATCCAGGACCAGTGGAAGTTGTCGACGATCCACCCGCCCAGGGTGGGCCCGATGGCCGGGCCGAGCATCACCGCCATGCCGAAGAGCGCCATCGCCGTGCCCTGCTCCTCGGGCGGGAAGGTCTGGCGGAGGATGGCCTGCTCGGTGGGCTGCAGCGCGCCGGCGCCGAAGCCCTGCAGCGCGCGGGCGAGGACGAGGGTCCAGAGGCTCCCCGCGAAGCCGCAGAGCGCCGAGCCGCCGATGAAGAGCACGAGGCTCGCGAGGTAGACCCGCTTCTGGCCGAAGAGCCGGCCGAGGAAGCCGGTGAGCGGCATCACGATGACCGTCGCGATCGCGAAGCCGGTCGAGATCCAGGTGATCTCCTGGACCGTCGCGCCGACCGCTCCGCGGATCTGCGGCAGCGCGACGTTCACGATCGACGTGTCGATCGCGCCCATGAGCGTGCCGAAGGTCACCGAGAGGGTGACGAGCCACTTGTTCACGGGCGGGCGCGCGGTCACCGGCCGGCCCCCCTGAGGAAGAGCTCCGCCACGGCGGCCTCGGTGGCGGCGAAGTCCTCGCCGGACACGAGCGCCTGGATGAGGAGCGTGCGGGCGAGGCCCACGAGCGCGAGGCCGAAGCGCTCCCGCCCGTCCTCGCGCAGCGCCCCCACCTCCACGCCGCGGGCCACGAGGACGTCGGCGCGGGCGCGGAGCGCGTCGAGGAGCGTGCCCCGGGGCACGGCGCGCGCCGGGCCCTCGCCCGCCTGCGCGAGCCGGGAGAGGAAGCGCCCGTGGGTGCGCACGTGCTCGCCGAACGCGGCGAGGAGCGAGCGGAGCTGGGCCTCGAACGGCTTCCCCTGCCCCGCCTCGAGCGCGGCGTCGAGCCGCGCGAGCAGGGCCTCGCGCCGGGCCCTCGAGAGGGCGCCCACGAGGGCCTCGCGGTCCTCGAAGTGGTTGTACAGCGTCCCCACGGCCACGCCGGCGCGCGCCGCGACGCGGTCGAGCCGGGCGGAGAAGCCCTCCTCGCCGAAGACGTGCTCCGCCGCCTCGAGGATGGCCCGCTGGGCCTCCTCCTTCATGCGGTCGCGCAGGCGCTGGGTTGAACCGAGCTTCATCAGAATGAATCCAGATTCATTTCGTGAGCGTGATCTAGTGACTCCGCGGTGCGGCGTCAAGTCACGGGTCTCGCTGCCGGGGAGGGGCGCGCCGAGCGCCCCTCGAAACCTGCCAGGGAGGGGCCCCGCGGAGCTTTGCTCCGCGGGGAGGGGCGCGCCGAGCGCCCCTCGAAACACAGAAGGCCCCGGCCGGCGGGGCCAGGGCCTTCTGGGCAAGGGGCAGGGCAGTCGAAGGGCGCCAGCGCTCGAGGCGCCGTCGCTCCACCGGGGCCAACCCCGGCCGTCCGGCTACTTCTTCGCGGCCTTGAGCGCGTCGTTCTCCTTGACGAGCTCGGCCATCGACTTCTGCATGCGCGCGACGTCCTGGTTCAGCTGGAAGATCTTCTCCTCGAGCTTGGACTTCTCGTCGCGGAGGCGGATGTAGCCCTCGACGACGCCCTGCACCTGGGCCACGAGCGCGAACTGATCGACGTTCTGCATGACTTACCTCCGGTGAGAGGCCACGCCTGGCGGCGGGGCCCTGAAAGACGAGAAGCCCTGCGCTGGCAGGGCTTCTCGAGTGAGCGCGGAAGGAATCGAACCTTCAACCTATGGATTAAGAGTCCATTGCTCTGCCAGTTGAGCTACGCGCCCGGAGAGCTTGCTGATTCTGCCGTGAGGCCACTGCTTCTACAGAACTGCGGAGGGCCGCCGATCTAGCAGCCCCCCGCCGGTGTGTCAACGATGGTGGATGAAGGCCGCGCCGTCAGAGAACGCTGCCAGGGAGGGGCCCCGCGGAGCTTCGCTCCGCGGGGAGGGGCGCGCCGAGCGCCCCTCGAAATACAGGGTGAGTAAAGGGGCTCGAACCCTTAACCCCCGGATCCACAGTCCAGTGCTCTACCAATTGAGCTATACTCACCGTAAACGTGCACATGCCGCGTAGCCAACTCCCTTGCTGCCAGGGAGGGGCCCCGCCGAACTTCGTTCGGCGGGGAGGGGCGCGCCGAGCGCCCCTCGAAATACAGCGCGCCCGGAGGGAGTCGAACCCCCGACCCGCGGCTTAGAAGGCCGCTGCTCTGTCCAGCTGAGCTACGGGCGCTTCCTTCATCCACCATCATGTCAAAGAATCGGGGCGGCGGGATTCGGACCCGCGACCTCCTGCGCCCAAGGCAGGCGCGCTACCAGGCTGCGCTACGCCCCGGGTTGCAGAGCCCCCCGGGGCGCCGAGCCCCCCGAGGGAGCGCTGTTCCTAGCTTTTCGCTGCTTTTTCGTCAAGGAGGCACCGGTCGAGGAGCGGCCGGAGGGCCCGCATCGCGGCGCCCCGGTGCGAGATCGCGTCCTTCTCCTCGGCCGAGAGCTCGGCCATGGTCCGGCCCGGGAACGCCTCGGTCTCGAAGAGCGGGTCGTATCCGAACCCACCCGTCCCCCGGCGCTCGAACCCGATCCGCCCCCGGCACGTGCCGGCGACGCTGCCCACGACGCTCCCGTCCGGCCGCGCGAGCGCGACGACCGCGCGGTACTCGCCGCCGCGCCGCGCCGGCGGCAGGCCCGCGAGCGACGCGAGCAGCTTGTCGTTGTTCCGCTCGTCGCGCTCGGCGCGCCCCGCCACCGGGCCGAGCTCGGCGCGGCCCGCCTCGGCGAGCTCGCACACCGGGCTTGTGGGCTCCGGACCCGGGTCGAGCTCCGACCACCGGGCGGAGTGCACGCCCGGCGCGCCGCCGAGCGCGTCGACGCAGAGCCCAGAGTCGTCGGCGAGCGCGTGGAGGCCGGTGAGCCGCGCGTAGGTCGAGGCCTTGTGCGCGGCGTTCTCCTCGAACGTCAGCCCGTCCTCCGGGACCTCGGGGAGCGGGCGGCCGAGGTCGCCGGCGGCCACGATCTCGACGTCGAGCCCGGCGACGAGCCGGCGCAGCTCGCGGAGCTTCCCGGGGTTGGTGGTGCCGAAGAAGAGCCTCATGCCGCGCCGCCCGCCTACGGCTTCCCGCCGAGGGCCCCGAGCTGCAGGTCGCGCAGCCGGGCGATCCCCGCGAGCGCCGAGTCGAGCATGCGGTCGAGGTCGGCGCGGGGGAAGGCCTTCCCCTCCGCGGTGCCCTGCACCTCGACGAGCTCGCCCTCCCCGGTCGCCACCACGTTCATGTCGACCTCGGCGGTGGAGTCCTCGCCGTAGTCGAGGTCGAGCCGCACCTCGCCCGCGACGATGCCCACCGAGACCGCGGCGATGTTGCGCTTCACCGGGTTGCCCTGCATGCCCTTGCGCCCCGCGATGGCCCGGGCGGCGAGCGCGACCGCCACCCAGCCGCCGGTGATGGCCGCGGTGCGCGTGCCCCCGTCCGCCTGGAGGACGTCGCAGTCGATCGTGAGCGTCCGGGGCCCGAGCGCGCGCAGGTCCACCGCGGCGCGGAGCGCGCGCCCGACGAGGCGCTGGATCTCGAGCGTCCGGCCGCCCTGCTTGCCGCGGGCGGCCTCGCGCGGCATGCGCTCGTGCGTCGAGCGGGGCAGCATCCCGTACTCCGCGGTGATCCACCCCGCGCCGGTGCCCATCACGTGCGGCGGGACCTTCTCCTCCACCGAGGCGGTGCAGAGCACCTGCGTGTCGCCGAAGCGCACGAGGCACGACCCCTCCGCGTGGCGGGAGATCCCGGTCTCGAGCACGACCTTGCGGAGCTCGCCGGCGCCGCGTCCATTCGTTCGCATGATCCTGGCCGAATACCACAGAACCCGGCCGCGCTTCGACAAGGCTCTCCTTCCCCGGGCCCGGACGGACGTGCTGTGATGGGGGCATGCGCACGCTCCTCCTCGGCGCCCTCGCCGCCCTCGCCGCCCTCGCGCTCTCCGCCTGCGCCGGCCCGCAGCGGGCCGAGCACAAGAACCTGTGCCCGGGCTCGCAGACGCGCTGCGCCTCGGAGGAGATCTGCTCCTACGACACGACCCGGAGCTGCTTCGTCTGCATCTGCAACGACCCCGAAGCGGGGCCGCAGAAGCCGGACTGGGTGCCCGACCACTCGCTCCCGTCGCCGCGGGGCTGAGGCTACTTCCCCGCCCGCTTCCCCTGCTCGCGGAACGCGGCGACGCCCTCCGCGATGGCGGTGGCGATCCGGTCCTGGTAGGCGGGGTCGCGCAGCCGCTGCGACTCGTCGGGGTGCGAGATGAAGCCGAGCTCGAGCAGCACCGCCGGCATGCGCGCGCCCGCGAGCACGTAGAACGGCGCCTGCTTCACGCCGTGGTCCTCCGCGCCGAGCACCGCGAGCAGCCGATCGTGGAGCGCGTACGCGAGCCGCGAGGCGCCCTGGAGCGAGGCCTGATCCTCGAGGTCGTTCAGGATCGCCGCGACCGGATCGTTCGGATCGGCCACCGGCTCGCCGGCGAGCCGGTCGGCGTTCTCCCGCGCCGCCACCGCCGAGGCCGAGGCGTCGGAGGCGCCCGCCGAGAGGAAGTAGGTCTCGAGCCCGGCGTAGGTCCGCCGCTGCTCGGCGGTGGGCATCGAGTTGAGGTGGATGGAGACGAAGAGGTCGGCGCGCAGCGCGTTCGCGACCGCGGCGCGGTTGGCGAGCGGCACCGAGATGTCGCCGGTGCGGGTGAGCACGACCTTCACGCCCGCCTTCTTGAGCTTGGCGGCCGTCCGCCGCGCGATCGCGAGCGAGAGATCCTTCTCGCGGTCGCCGGTCGGCGAGAGCGCGCCCTCCTGCTCGCCGCCGTGGCCGGGATCGACCACGACGACGTAGGCGGGCGCACGGCCGGCGCAGAGGCACAGCGCGAGCGCGAGGTTGGCGAGCACCACGCCCCGGATCCTAAACGAGCTCGAGCGCCGGCGCGCCGGCGAGGACCTCGCCCACCCTCACGGCGGGTACGCCCGCGGCGACGAGGTCGCGGAGCACGGCGTCCGCCCGGGCCGGGTCGACCGCCGCGAAGAGCCCGCCGTTCGTCTGCGCGTCCGCGAGGAGCTGCGGGAGAAGCGGATCGAGCCCCTCGTGTGCGCGGACGTGGGGCATGACCCACTTCAGGTTCGCGCGGCTGCCGCCGGGGACGACGTCCTGCGCGGCGAGCTCCCGTACGCCCTCGAGGAGCGGCACGTCCGCCGTGCGGAGCCGCAGCACCACCCCCGAGCCCTCGGCCATCTCCCAACCGTGGCCGAGGAGGCCGAAGCCGGTGACGTCGGTGAGCGCGTGCACGGCGCCGCTCGCGGCGAGCACCTCGCCCGCGGTGCGGTTGAGCGCCGACATGAGCGCCACGATGCGCGCGACGAGCTCCGGCGACGCGAGGCCCCGCTTCACCGCGGTGGTGGCGATGCCGGTCCCGAGCGGCTTCGTGAGGAGCAGCACGTCGCCGGGGCGCGCCCCGACGTTCCGGAGGATCCGGTCGGGGTGGACGAGCCCGGTGACCGCCATGCCGAACTTCGGCTCGGGGTCGTCGATGCTGTGGCCGCCGAGGATGGGGATGCCCGCCTCGCGGGCGGCGTCGGCCCCGCCGCGCAGCACCTCGCCCAGCGTGTCCATGGGGAGCTTCCCCACCGGCCAGCCGACGAGGTTGAGCGCGAAGAGCGGCCGGCCCCCCATGGCCCAGACGTCGGAGAGCGCGTTCGCCGCGGCGATGCGGCCGAACGCATAGGGGTCGTCCACCACCGGCGTGAAGAAGTCGACCGTCTCGACGATGGCCTCGGTGTCCGACAGCCGGTACACGGCGGCGTCGTCGCGCGTGTCGTGGCCGACGAGCGCCCGGGGGTCCTCGGTCTTCGGGATGTGGCGCAGCACGTGCGCCAGGTCCGCAGGGCGGATCTTGCAGGCTCAACCCGCGCCGTGGGACAGGCTCGTGAGCCGGACGACGTCCTCGGGCTTCATGCAGGGTTCCTACCCCCGGACCGCGCCGGGGGCAACCCGCAGCGACGCCGCGCGCCCTCAGGCCTTGTCGGCCGCGAGCTGCAGGTAGAGCTCGGCGTTGCGGTTGCCGGGCGAGATCTCGAGGACCGTCTTCCAGTGCTGAGCGGCCTCTTCCTTGCGGCCCGCGGCGAGGAGCGCGAGGCCGAGGTTGAGCCGCGCGGGCACGTAGGTCGGGCTCTGCTTCACGATCTGCTCGTACTCCTTCATCGCCGCCTCGCGCTCGCCCGCGTCGCGGAGCGCGCCGGCCAGCCGGGCCCGGATGTCGACGAAGTTCGGCCCGAGCGCGAGCGCGCGGCGGTAGTCGGCGATCGCCTCGCCGTAGAGGCCGCTCGACAGGTACACGTCGCCGATCTCGGCGTACATGTTCGCGAGCTTGCCCTGCACGAACCGGTCGAGCTTGCCCTGGTTCACCCCGGAGCGCGCGAGCGCGTGCCGGTAGGTCTCCTGGGCCTCCTTGTACTTGCCGGTGTCGTTGTAGGTGACGGCGAGGTTGAGCGCGGCGTCGGTGTAGCCGGGGTTGATCCGCAGCGCGGCCTCGAAGGCCCGGAGCGCTTTCTGGTACTGGCCCTGGTCGTGGTAGATGACGCCGAGCATGTTGTAGACGTCGGCGAAGGACTGGTTCTCCTCGACGACCTGGGTGAGGTACTGCTCGGCGAGCCCGTACTCGCGCTTCATGTAGTAGCCGCGGCCGAGGGTCAGCGCCTGCTTCAGGGTGTCGTCCATCGTTCGTCTCCCTGGTGTGGTGGGACTGTAGCAGGAGCCCCCGGGAATCACAGCCCCGCGACGATCCGCCAGCGGCCGTCCTCCCAGGCGAGGTCGTAGCGGGCGCGCAGGGCCCGCGGCGGGGCGTCGCCCACCGAGACCTCGTAGTCCTCGCCGACGGTCGCCCGGTCGCGCTCGACGCGGATCTGCCAGCCCTTCACCTCGAGGCGGCGGGCGGGGGCGGAGGCGAGGTCCTGCTTCAGCCGGGCGAGGAGCGCCGGCCGCCCGCCCTCGTACCGCTCCGAGACGACGACCCGGTAGAGGTCGAGGTCGCCGCGCTCGAAGGCGTCGAGCCGGCGGAAGAGGACCGCGAGCGCCGACCGGAGCTTCTTGAACTGCGCCCCGTCGGCGCACCACCCCGCCGCGTTGCACGGGGTCATCGCGAAGGCCTCGCGCCCCAGGTACGAGAGCGACGCCCGCCGGTCCTTCCAGGTCACCTCGCCGGTCCCGTCCACCACCGCGAGCACGCTCGCGCGCTTGCCCTCGACCTGGATCGAGACGTCCGAGTACGTGAGCGGGTCGAGCGTGGCGAGGCCGCCCGCCCCGAAGCCGTAGACGTCGCCGAGGCGGACCTTCCGCTGGCCGGAGATGGCCTGGCGCACCTGGGTCTCGGGGCTCGTGACCACGGCCCGGGCCGCCGCGCGCCCGGGCCCGCCCTCGCGGAAGAGGAGCCAGCCCGCGGCGGAGACCACCACGACGAGCCCGAGCGGGAACAGGAAGGGCGCGCCGTGCCGCGCGGAGAGCGCGCGCCGCCGCAGCGGGTCGAGGCCGGCCCGACCTGGGGAGGGAGGCTCAGCGGATGGAGGCAAGGAGCTTCTCGGCCTCGGGCCGCCGCGGGTCCTGGGGGTGCTTCACGATGAGCTTCTGGAGCGCGGTGCGGGCCCGGTGCTTCTCGTCCATCTTGAGGGACGCCTCGGCGAGCTTGAGGAGCGCCTCCGGCTCGCGCGGCGAGCCCGGGAACTTGTCCACCAGCATCTCGTAGCGCTGCGCCGCCCCCGCCCACCGCTCGCGCTTCCAGTAGAACTCGGCGACGTACCAGTCGTGGGCGGCGAGCCGGCCGCGCGCCTCGGAGAGGAGCTTCACGGCCTCCTCGTGGTACTTCGACTTCGTGCGCGTGCCGACGAAGTTGTCGAGGAGCTCCACCGCCTTCTCGACCTCGCGCTGGTCCTTCTCGTACGCCGCCGGGAAGAGCCAGAAGTCGCCGGGCGCCTGCTTCAGGTGGGAGAGCGCCGCCCGGAACTCGGCGTAGTCGACCTCGTCGTGGGTCGGGTGGAGCTGGGCGAACTGGGTGTAGGACTCGGCCGCCTCGAGGAAGCGGTCCTGGCCGAACTTCGTGTCGGCGAGGCGCAGCTCGGCGAGGGTCGCGAACCGCGAGAACGGGTACTTGAGGCGGACGTACTCGAAGAACTTCACGGCCTCGAGGTCGTTCTTGGCCTTCGCCTCGTCGAGGCCGAAGTTGTAGTTCTCCTCGGCCGACTTCCCGTACTTGAGCTCGCCGGTGATGGTCGTGTGCTGCGTCGCGCAGCCCGCCACGAGGGCGGCCGCCGCGAGGGCGAGGGTGGAGGTCCGGAGGAGGTGCATGGGCGCGGGAGGATAGCAGAGGGTCCCCCCGCGTGCATGGGCTGGCGCGCCCCGGGGCCTCCCCGGCGCTACTCGTCCGGGTCGGGCTGCCAGCCGCCGCCGACCACGGTCCGGACCACGCCCCCGCTGAACCCGCGGCCGAGCAGGAACCGCGCGAGCCGGTTCCGGCCCTTCTCGTCGAGCGCGGCGAGGCCGCCCCGGGCGCGCCGCTCCGCGAGCGCCCGGCAGAGGGTGAGCTCGCTCCTCGACCGCCCGCCCGCCGCCTCGAGGGCCTCCGCCACGGCCGCCCTCGCCGCCTCCCGGCCGATGCCCGCGAGCGCGATCTTCTGCTCGGCCACGCGCGGCCCCACCCGCCCCGGCCGCAAGAGCGCCCGCGCCCGGCCCGCCGCGAACGCGCGGTCGTCGAGGTAGCCGAGCCCCTTCAGCCAGCCCATGACGGCGTCCGCCTCGTCGTCGAGCTCGGCCTTCGCGAGCTTGCGGCGCAGCTCCGCCTCGGTGTGCGCGCGCCGGGCCACCGCGCGGAGCGCGAGGGCCTTCGCCCGCTGCAGCGGGGTCTCGGGGGTGGAGGGCGGCACGGCCGGCAGGGTACCGCCGCCGGCTGTCAGGAGCCCCTAGAAGCGCTCGATCTGGAAGTCGTCGTCCCCGCCGGCACCGGCGGGGCCGGGCTTCGGCGCCGGGGGCTTCGCGACCGGCGCGACCTTCGCCACCGCGGCCTGCTGCGGGGTCGGCCGTGCCCCGGCGGGCGCGGGCGCGCCGGGCCGGACCCCGGGCTCGGGCGCCTTCTCGAACGAGTCCCACTTCGAGTCGCTCGTGCCCGAGATGCCGGAGACGCGCAGCGCGAAGTCGTCGGGGTTCGACGCCTGGCGGAGCGCCTCCTCGTAGGTGATGACGTTCGCCTTGAGGAGGCTCATCAGCGACTGGTCGAAGGTCTGCATCCCGTAGGACACGTGCCCCTGGGCGATCGCGTCCGGGATTTCCTTCGTGCGGTCCTTGTCCTCGATGAGCTCGCGCACGCGCGCGGTGGCCAGCAGGATCTCGACCGCCGGCACGCGGCCCTTCCCGTCGGCGCGCGGCACGAGGCGCTGCGAGACGACGGCCTTCAACACCGAGCCGAGCTGGAGGCGGACCTGCTTCTGCTGGTAGGGCGGGAACGCCGAGATGATGCGGTTGATGGTCTCGGTGGCGTCGAGGGTGTGCAGCGTCGACATCACGAGGTGGCCGGTCTCGGCGGCGGTGAGCGCCGTCTCGATCGTCTCGAGGTCGCGCATCTCGCCGACCAGGATCACGTCCGGGTCCTGGCGCAGGGCGCTCTTCAGCGCCTGGCCGAAGCTCATCGTGTCGACGCC
Source organism: Anaeromyxobacteraceae bacterium (assembly GCA_047602405.1). Classification (GTDB taxonomy): domain Bacteria; phylum Myxococcota; class Myxococcia; order Myxococcales; family Anaeromyxobacteraceae; genus Anaeromyxobacter. The sequence continues at coordinate 253,537 of JASGHJ010000002.1, read as the reverse complement.
GACCTCGCGCTGGTTGACGATCGACCGCTTGTCCCGGATGAGGAACTCGATCGGGTCCTCGATCGTCATGATGTGGCAGGTCTCGGTCGTGTTGATGTGGTCGATCATCGCCGCGAGGGTGGTCGACTTGCCCGAGCCGGTGGTGCCGGTGACGAGGACGAGGCCGCGCTGCTCCCCCGCGACCTTCTCGAGCACCTTCGGCAGCATCAGGGACTCGATCGTCTGGATCTTGAAGGGGATGACGCGGAGGACGACGCCGAGCGTGCCGCGCTGCTGGAAGATGTTCACGCGGAAGCGGCCCAGCCCGGGCACGCCGTAGGCGAGGTCGACCTCGTTCGTCTGCTTGTACTTCTCCTTCTGGTAGTCGTTCATGATCCCCAGGGACATCCGCGCGATCTCCTCGGGGGGGAGACGGCGGGCGTCCTTCAGCGGCACGAGCGCGCCGTCCACCCGGAACATCGGCGGGAGCCCCGCCTTGAGGTGGATGTCGCTCGCTCCGGCGCGCAGCGCGACCTGGAGGATCTCGTTCAGTTCCATCGCCCCGGGAGCGTAGCACCCGGCCCTTGGCGGGGCCACCACCGGTCCCCGGGGACACGGGCGGCGCGTCGAGGGGCGTCCCCACGTCGCGGAGGGTGATATCGAGCCCTGCCCAGGGTTCGTCCGCACCCCGAGGTGACGCGCGGTGCCCGCGAGGGAGGAGCGATACCTACCTTCTCCCGTGCGCCTGGGACGCATCCTCCTCGGCGCCGCGGCCAGCGCGGTCGGCGTCGCCCTCTCCGGGCACCTCGCCCGTCGGGTCCGGCGCCGCCAGCTCTCGAACCGCATGCTGCGGCGTGCCGAGGAGATCCCGATCGAGGTGCTCCTCGAGCGCGAGGTCGGCGTGCCGGTGCGAGACGGCAACGCCGTCGACGTCCTCGACGACGGGCGGATCTTCGACGCGCTCGAGCGGGAGATCCGCGAGGCGCGCCAGCACATCCACATCAACCAGTTCATGTGGATGGGGCCCGGCGATCCCTCCGACCGGATCGGGCGCGCGATCCTCGAGCGGCGGCGCGGCGTCACCTGCCGGCTCGTGCTCGACTGGTTCGGCTCGGCGAGCTGGGGCGAGCACCGCTTCGACGCCGACCTCGAGCGCCGGCTCGTCGCGAGCGGCGTGGAGCTCCGCCGCCACGCGCCGCTCCCGGACCCCTTCCGGCTGACGCACCGGAGGGTGCTCGTGTTCGACGGGCGCGTGGCGTACGTCGGCGGCTTCGGGATCTGGCGGAGCTGGGTCCCGCACGAGGGCGAGGACGGCGAGGGCGACCCCGGGTGGCGCGACGTCTCCGCGCGGGTGCGCGGGCCGGTGGTGGCCGACCTGCAGCGCGCGTTCGACCACAGCCTGCAGGCGGCGGGCGGCGCGCCGCTCCGCGGGGACGCGTACCCGCGGCTGCGCGCGGAGGGCGACCTGCGGATCGCGGCCGTCGCGAGCACGCCGGCCTGGGCGCGGGTGACGCGCGCGGCGCGCATGTACTACGCGCTCATCGCCTCGGCGCGGCGCCGGCTCTGGATCGCGAACTCCTACTTCGTCCCGGAGCGGTCGCTCCAGAACCTCCTCATCGCGCAGGCCCGGCAGGGCGTGGACGTGCGGGTGCTCGCGCCCGGCCCGAAGCACGACCAGCCGCTCGTGCGCGCCGGCCAGCGGCGCACCTACGACCGGCTGCTCCGCAACGGCGTGCACATCCACGAGTACACGGCGTCGATGATGCACGCGAAGACGCTCGTGTCCGACGACGTGGCGGTGATCGGGTCCACCAACATGGACTCGCAGAGCCTGTCGTTCCTGTGGGAGACGTCCGTCGTGGTCCTGTCGGCCCAGGTGGCGGAGGCGCTCGCCGCGCGGTTCTCGCGGGACCTCGAGCGGGCGCGGGAGATGGAGCTCGGGAGGTGGCGGCGCAGGCCGGCGGCCATGCGGGCGCAGGAGGTCGTCGCCGGGCTCACCGAGCCCTGGACATAGCGCTCCGGCCCTCGTGCACTTCCAGCACCGCTCATCCTGAGCGTAGGCCTGCCGGAGGCAGGCCGAAGTCGAAGGAGGAGCGGAAACGGCGAAGGCCGGTCTCCCTCGCGGGAAACCGGCCTCGCGTGTGCTCCCAACGACAGCTTCGCCGTCGCGGAGCGACGGCGAAGTGCTAGCGCTTGGAGAACTGGAAGCGCTTGCGGGCGCCGGGGCGACCGTACTTCTTGCGCTCGACCGCGCGGGCGTCGCGGGTCATGAAGCCGGCCTTCTTGAGCACCGGGCGGAACTCGGGGTTGAGCTCGCAGAGCGCGCGGCTGATGCCGTGGCGGATCGCGCCGGCCTGGCCGGAGAGGCCGCCGCCGGAGGCGTTCGCGAAGATGTCGAGCTTGCCCATCTGATCCACGAGCTTGAGCGGCTCGACGAGGATCATCTTGGACGTCTCGCGGCCGAAGTACTGATCCATCGGCCGGCCGTTGATGACGATGTTGCCGGTGCCGGGGACCATCCGCACGCGGGCGACGGCCTCCTTGCGGCGGCCGACCACGATGTTCGCCTGGGTCGCCATGTCTTTCCTCACTTCGCGAGCGCGAGCGGCTCGGGCTTCTGGGCGGCGTGCGGGTGCTTCTCGCCGGCGTAGACCTTCAGCTTCGTGAGCATCTGCCGGCCGAGCGCGCTGCGCGGCAGCATGCGCCGCACCGCGTTCTCGAGGATCTGCTCCGGGTGCTTCGCGCGGAGCTTGTCCATCGGCGTGTGCTTCGCGCCGCCCGGGTGCATCGTGTGGGTGAAGAAGGTCTTGTCCTGCTCCTTCTTGCCCGAGTACCGGACCTTCTCGGCGTTCACGACGACGACGAAGTCGCCGGTGTCGAGCGAGGGCGTGTAGAGGGGCTTGTGCTTGCCCTTGAGGACGGAGGCGATGCGGCTGGCGATGCGGCCGACCGTCTGGTCGCCGGCGTCGACGAGCCACCAGTGGCGGTCGTTGAACGCCTCGGCCTTCGTCGCGCTGTGCGTGGTGCCTTTGGCCATGACTTTATGAACCCGGGTGCGAATGGAAGCGTGTTGCAGTGAAAGCGCTCGTCGAGACTCGGCTAATCCGGATTCCGGACCCGCGGAGATCCCGCGATGGGAACCGCGGCTTTTAGACGAGGGTCGCCGGAATGTCAAGGACGGCCGGAGACTTGCGCCGTTCGCGGGGCGGCGCCCCACGAAGCCCCCGTGATACCACGGCTTCTCCGCGCGATCACGCGCCGCCGCCGAGCCGGGCCCGGAGCGCCGCCATGACGTTCGCCGTCGCCTCCGCGACCTGCTCGGGGGTGCCCTTCGCCGCCGCCGGGTCGATCACCTCCGAGGAGGCCTTCGGCAGATCCTCGAGGAACCGGGAGGGGGTCCGGGGGATCACCTTGCCCCGCTTGATGCGCTGCGAGGCCCTCGTGAGGGTGAGCAACTCCCTCGCGCGGGTGATCCCGACGTAGCAGAGCCGGCGCTCCTCGGAGAGGTCGCGGGCCTCGCCCTGGATCCCCGCGGAGGGGAGGAGGTCCTCCTCGAAGCCGACGAGGAACACGACCGGCCACTCGAGCCCCTTCGCCGCGTGCAGGGTGAGGAGGTTCACGCCCTCCCCCTCCACCGGGTCCTCCTCCTGGCGCGAGTCGAGGGCGAGCCGCTCGAGCCACCGCGCGAGCGACGGCTTCGCGGCCCGCTGGGCGTGGTTCTCGAGCGAGCGGAGCACGCCGTCGATGGCGTCCACCTTGCGCTGGCCCGCCTCGACCGACTTCACCGTCGAGCGGGCGTGCGCGTAGAGGTCGACCTCGGTGACGAGCGCCTTCGCCGCCTCCGCGAGCCCCGGCCCCTCGAGCCGGGGGCGGTGGCGGTCGAGGAGCTCGAGGAACGCCTGGATCCGCTCGGCCGCGCCGCGCGGCAGGTCGGGCACCTCCGCCGCGCGCTTCATCGCGGCGCCCAGGCCGATCTTCTTCTCGATGGCGAAGTGCTGGATCCGCTCGAGCGACGAGTCGCCGATGCCGCGCGCCGGCACGTTCACGATGCGCGCGATCGAGACGTCGTCCTCGGGGTGGGCGCAGGCCTTCAGGTAGGCGAGGAGGTCGCGGACCTCGGCGCGATCGAAGAAGGCGGGCCCGCCGTGCACCTCGTGCGGGATGCCGGCCTCGCGGAAGGCCTCCTCGAACGGGCGGCTCTGGGCGTTGAGCCGGAAGAGCACCGCGAAGTGCGAGTACGGCCGGCCCTCCTGGCGCTGCCGCGCGATCTCCTCGGCGACGTAGGACGCCTCCTCCTCCTCGCCCGGGAGCGCGAGCACCCGGACCTTGTCGCCGTCGCCCGCGGTCGTGAAGAGCTTCTTCGGGCGGCGGTCCGGGTTCTTCGAGATGACCGCGTTCGCGCAGGCGAGGACGTGCCCGGTGGAGCGGTAGTTCTGCTCGAGCCGGATCACCTTCGCGCCCGGGAAGTGGCGCTCGTAGGCGAGCACGTTCTTCACCTCGGCGCCGCGCCAGCCGTAGATCGACTGGTCGTCGTCGCCGACCGCGCAGACGTTCCGGCGCTCGCCGCCGAGCTGGACGAGGAGGGAGAGCTGGATGGCGCTCGTGTCCTGGTACTCGTCGACGAGGAGGTACCGGAAGCGCCTCTGGAGCTTCTGCAGGATCTCCGGGTGCTTCTTGAGCAGGTGCACCGGCCGGCAGACGAGGTCGTCGAAGTCGACCGCCCGCTGGGCCTTCAGCGTCCGCTCGTAGCGCGGGTAGACCTCGGCCGCGACGAGGTCGTAGTCGTCCCCCTGCCCCTCGCCGCGCGGCACGATCTTCGACTTCCCGGCCGACTTCGCCTTCGAGATGAAGCCGAGCACCTTCTGCGCGTCGAACCTGCGGTCGTCGATCGAGAACTCGTTCATGCAGCGCTTCACGATCGAGAGCTGATCGCCCGAGTCGCAGATCGAGAAGCGCTTCGGCAGGCCCGCCGCGTCGTGCTCGGTCCGCAGGATCCAGAGCCCGAGCGCGTGGAACGTCGAGACGAACACGTCGACGCCCGCCGCGCCCGCGAGCGCGGTCACCCGCTCGCGCATCTCGCCGGCGGCCTTGTTGGTGAAGGTCACCGCCAGGATCGACTCCGGATCCACGCCCTTCTGCATGAGCCAGGCGATCCGGTGCGCGATCACGCGGGTCTTGCCGGAGCCGGCGCCCGCGAGGACGAGGAGCGGGCCCTCGGTCGTGGTCACCGCCTCGCGCTGGGGCGGGTTGAGCGTCGAGAGGTCGAGCATCGGGGGAAGTGGCGCTTCTAGGACGGCGGGGAGGACGCGCGCAAGGGGTTGACTTGGGGGAGGAGCGCGACCGCGCCGGGGCCGATCGACCGCGACCGCACGAGCCTGCGGCGAGCAGGTAGCATGGAGACATGAAGCGCTACTTCAGGCGCGACGCCGAGTCGGACCTCGGAGAGGGGACCGTCTACCTCGAGGTCACCGACGGGCTCCCCAGCCGTCAGGCCGAGGTTTACGGCGGCGAGTGGAGATGGGGCGACGCTGGTCACCCGGCGCACCTGGCCGATCAACCGCTCGAGGCGCTCGGACTGGAGAGCGAACACGCGATCACGGCGGAGGAATTCGAGCTCGCCTGGCGCCAGGCGCTGACGGGATGGCGGCCTCCCGCCTAGGAAGCGCCGCCGGCCGGAGCCCGTGGCGCCCACCCGACGGTGCCTACACCATCTTCTCGATCGCCCTCGCCATGTCCTCCGCGAGCGGCGCGCGGACGTCGATCTCCCTCCCCTCCGGCGACGGGAACGCGAGGCGCTCGGCGTGCAGCGCCTGGCGCTGCAGGAGCCTGGAGGGGATGCCGTAGGTCGCGTCCCCCAGGACCGGCCACCCCGACTCGCCGAGCTGCACGCGGATCTCGGTGCGTGCGCCCGGTCTCGAGCCGGACCCTCACCACGGCAGCTTCCCGCAGCCGCCGCTCCACGCGGAAGGAGAGGCGCGCCCGCCGGTGCGTCTCGAGGCGCGTCGTGTACCGCCGTGGATCCGACGGGTCCTTCCCGTACGCCGTGTCGATCCGGCCCTCGTCCGGCAGGGGCTTCCCCGCCGTCGAGACGATCGCGACGTACTCCTTCAGCACCTGGCCCGCCTCGAAGGCCGCCTTCAGCGCCGCGAGCGCCCGGTCGGTCCGCGCGAGCACGATCGCGCCGGTCGTGTCCCGGTCGAGGCGGTGCGGCAGCCCCGGCGCCGCCCGGCCGCCGACGTCGAACCGCCCGACCCGGCTCGCCGCGCCGACCACCGACTCCGAGCGCGGCCCGGCGGGCTCGACGGCGAGCCCGGCCGGCTTCGACACCACCAGGCACGCCGGGTCGTCGTGCAGCACCGGCAGGTCGGGCCCGAGCGCGAGGACCCGCCGCGGCGACGGGCGCTCGACCTCGATCACGTCCCCCGCCGACAGCCGGCGCAGCGGCGAGGCCGTCCGGCCCCGCACGCGCACATGGCCCGCCTCCACGAGGCCCCGCGCCTCGTCCACCCGCACCGACAGCGCCGCCGAGAGGAAGTGGTCGAGCCGCTCCCCCGCGGACGCCGCCGGGACCTCCATCGTCTCCCGCGTCACCGCGCCATCCTGTCACGAAGGGGCCCCTGTGCTAAGGGTGCAGGCGGTCGGCCGGGCCCGCGCCGTCGCAACGACGGGGGACCGGCCTGGGGGAGCGGAATGCGGAGCCTCTCGGTCGAGCTCAAGCTCGCCGCGGCGATCCTGCTCGTCGTGATCGCGGCGGCGCTCGCCTCGGCCCGGCTCTCGGGCGAGGTGTACGAGCGCGCCGTGGCGGCGACGGCGATGGAGAAGCTCCGCCGCGCCGCCGACCTCCTCGGCGTGCACGAGCGGGCCGAGGTGGAGCGGCTCGGCTCGGTCCTCGACGTCCTCGCGAACGACGAGTCCCTCGTGAACGCGTTCCTCGCGCGCGACCGGGACGCGCTCCTCCGCCTGACGCAGCCCGTGCTCGCGACGCTCCGGACCCGCGACCGTGTGACGCACTGGTACTTCGTCCAGCCGGACGGCTCGGTCTTCCTGCGCGTGCACCGGCCCGACCTCGCCGGCGACCGCCCGCCCCGGCTCACGCTCGCGAAGGTGATGGCGACCGGCCAGCCGTTCTCCGGCAAGGAGCTCGGGAAGACCTCCTTCGCGCTCCGGGTCGTGCGCCCGTGGCGGCACGACGGCCGCGTCATCGGCTACCTCGAGCTCTCCGAGGAGCTCTCGAACTTCCTCTCCGCCATGAAGGCCCGCACCGGCGACGACTACGGGCTCGTCGTCTCGAAGCGGCGGCTCGACCACCAGGCCTGGGTCCAGGCGCTGAACGGCCGGCCGGACACCTGGAACGACCGCCCCGACGCCCTCGTCGTGGACGCGACCTCCTTCGACCGGGGCATCGTCGACTTCACCGGCGACATCGAGGCGCTGCCCGACGAGGGGGCGTTCCTCGGCGAGTCCCAGCACGAGGGCCGCACGCTGGTGCGCGGCGTCTTCCCGGTCCATGACGTGAACCAGGTCCACGTCGGCGGCCTGTTCGTGATGCGCGACGACACCGGCGACCGGCGGGCCATCCGGGGCGGGCACCTGCGCGCAGCGCTCGTGATCGTCGGGGTCGCCCTCGCGGCGGCGCTCGCGCTGGGGGCCCTCGTACGCGCGCTCGTCTTCCGCCGGCTGCGCCGCCTGCGCCGCGAGATGGAGTCGCGCGCCACCGAGGCCGCCGTGCCGGACAGCCGCGTGATCGACCTGCGCAGCGAGGACGAGCTCGGCCGGCTCGAGCTCCTCTTCGATCGGATGCTGTTCCCGCTGCGGCGGCGGGACGTGGTCGGCCGCGAGGACCGCGACCGGTGAGCCCACGCCTCACGCCACCGCCGCGCCCGCTCGCGACGCCGCCCCCGCTCGACACGAGCCCGGTGCAGGACGTCCTCGACCGCATCCCGCGCCGCCACCGCCTCTCGACGCGCCTGCTCGTGATGGCGATCGTGCTCGCCGTGGCCGCGCTCGGCGGGGTGTGGGCCGCCGAGCGGCGGATCACGCACGACTTCACCGCCCAGGCCGAGCGCTCGGCCTCGCTCCTCGCGGAGGCCGTGCAGACCGCCACCCAGGAGGCGATGGCGCGGGCCCAGCCCTCCCACGCGTACGACCAGCTCGGGCGGGTCGCGCACCTCGACGGGATCGCCTCGGTGCGGGTCGTCAACAAGGAGGGCCGGGTGGTCTTCTCGACCGACCCGGCCCAGCTCGGCAAGGTGGCCTCGAAGGCCGAGGGGACCTGCCTCGCCTGCCACGCGACCGACTCGCCACGCTCGCGGGCGCCCATCGCGGACCGCTCCCGCTACGTCGAGACGCGCGACGGGCGCGTGCTCCGCCTCGCATCCGCCATCTACAACGCGCCGTCCTGCGCGACCGCGGAGTGCCACGCCCACCCGCAGGGCCGGCAGGTGCTGGGGGTGCTGGAGCTCGGCATCTCGATGGCGCCGGTGGACCGGGACGTCATCGTGTTCCGCAGCGGCTTCATGGCGCTCGTGTCGTTCGGCATCGTGCTCCTCGCGATCGCGCTCTACCTCTACGGCCGCTCGGAGATCATCGAGCCGGTGGCCGCCCTCCTCGAGGGCACGCACCGGGTCGGCCGCGACGAGCTCGACCTCGAGATCCGGGTCCGCTCGAAGGGCGAGCTGGGCGTGCTCGCGGTCTCGTTCAACGACATGACCCGCTCGCTGCGCCGGCTCGAGGACGAGCTGCGCCTGCTCATGCAGCACCTCGAGGAGCAGGTCGACGAGCGGACCGCCGAGCTCAAGGCCGCGCAGTCGGTGCTGGTGCGCACCGAGAAGCTCTCCTCGCTCGGCAAGCTCTCCGCGTCCATCGCGCACGAGATCAACAACCCGCTCGCCGGCATCCTCACCTTCGCGAAGCTCGTCTCGCGGACGCTCGCCGAGGGCCCGCCCGACGGCCCCGGGCTCGCGAAGCTCCAGAAGAACCTCTCGCTCGTCGAGCGCGAGGCGCAGCGCTGCTCGGCCATCGTGAAGAGCCTCCTCGACTTCGCCCGCGAGCGCCCCATCGCGCGCAAGGAGGTCGACGTCAACGCGGTGATCGACGAGGCGCTCTCGCTCGTGGGGCACCAGGTCGCCCTGCAGGGCGTCGCGCTCGAGCGCGACCTCGCCCCGGTGCCGCCGATCGTCGCCGACTTCGGCCAGCTGCGGCAGGCCTTCGTGAACGTGGCGATGAACGCGTGCGAGGCGATGGCCGGCGCGCCCGGCGCGAAGCTCGTCGTGCGCACCCGCCCCGCGGGCGACGAGATCCACGTCGCGATCGCCGACAACGGCCCGGGCATCCCGCAGGAGCGGCTGCAGAAGATCTTCGACCCCTTCTTCACCACGAAGGAGAAGGGCACAGGGCTCGGCCTGTCGGTGGTCTACGGCATCGTCGAGCGCCACGGCGGCAAGGTCGAGGTCGACAGCGCCGTGGGCCAGGGCACCGCGTTCACGTTCCGCCTGCCGCTCGCCGGGCCGCCCGCGACGCCGGACGAGCCCGCGCCGGGCTGAGCCGCCGGCCGGCCGCCATATTTCCCTTCCCCCCTTTTCCGGGGCAGGATGAGCGGCGATGGCCGATTCGCGCCGCCGCCCGCCATCCCGCTCCCCGATCCCGACGCCGCCCCCGCGTGGCGCGCCGCGCCCGCCGACCCTCGCCCGCCCCGCCCCCGCGCCGCGGCCGCCACCCGCGCGGCCCCTCGCGCCGCAGGCGTCCCGGCCCGGGGTCCGCGAGCTCACGGGCTCCGGCTTCCTCGACACCACCCGCGCGGCCCGCCCCGCGCCGCCGCCGGTCCGACCCGCGCCCTCGCGCGACCTCGAGCGGCCTCGCCCGGGCGTCCGGGAGCTCACCGGCTCCGGGTTCGTCGACACCTCGCGCGGGCTGGTCGAGCCCCGGCAGGCCCCGCCGCCGGTCATGTCGGCGCGGGAGTTCAGGAGCGAGCTCCAGCGCCTCATCCGGGCGTACGGCGACGAGCAGGTCAACCCCGGGTCGATCTCCTGCGAGGGGTGCGTCCGCTGCGAGAGCTGCATGTTCTGCGTGGACTGCGAGGAGTGCTACCGCTGCACGCACTCGCGCGGGTGCCGCCTCTCCTCGCACCTCACCCACTGCGTGGACTGCGTGGGCTGCCACGACTGCGCATACTGCGTCGCGTCCGAGAACTGCACGCGGTCGAACTACCTGCTCCTCTCCCGCAACTGCTCCGAGTGCAGCTACTGCTTCGGGTGCGTCGGGCTCTCCAAGAAGGACTTCCACATCCTCAACGTGAAGTACACCCGCAGCGAGTACTTCCGGATCGTGAAGGCGCTCCGCGCCGAGCTCGGGCTCGGCGAGGAGTAGCTTCGCCATGCCCCTCTCCGTCCTGCTCGCCCTCGCGCTCGCCGCGCCGTCGGTCCGCCTCGCCCCGCCCGCCGCGCGCCCGGGCGACGCCGTCCTCGTCACCGTGCTCGACGCCCCCGGCGAGCCCGCGCCGCAGGGGACCCTCGCCGGCCGCGCGCTCGCGTTCTGGCGCGACGGCCAGGGCTGGCGCGCGCTCGCGGCGCTGCCCATCGAGACCGCCCCCGGCGAGGCGCCGCTCGAGGTCACGGCGGGGGGCGAGGTGGTCCGCGCCGCGCTCCTCGTGGTCGACCCCCGCTTCCCCTCGAAGACGCTCCGGCTCCCGGAGAAGTACGTCCACCCCCCGAAGCGCGTGGCGCGCCGCCAGGCCGAGGACCGCGCCGCGTTCGCGGCCGCGTACGACCGCGCCTTCGAGCCCGCCCGCTTCCAGCGCTTCGCCTACCCGCGCGAGGCGGACCGGACCGGCCGCTTCGGCGACCAGCGGCTCGTCAACGGCACGCAGAAGTCGGTCCATTACGGGCTCGACCTCGACGGCGCGAAGGGCGCGCCGGTCGCGGCCGCGGCGGACGGCGTCGTCGTGCTCGCCCGCGACTGCTACCTCTCCGGCAACTCCATCGTGCTCTCCCACGGCGCGGGCGCCTTCACCGCCTACTTCCACCTCTCGCGCATGGACGTGAAGGTCGGGGACGCGGTGCGGCTCGGCGACCGGATCGGCCTCGTGGGCGCCACCGGGCGCGCGACGGGGCCGCACCTGCACTGGAGCGCGAAGGTCTCGGGGCTGCTCGTCGACCCGGAGTCGCTCGTGTTCATCGACTTCGCGGCCGGCACCGCGCCGCCCCGGGAGCCGCGCGCGCCGGCGGCGCCGCCGGCCCCCGCCGCCCACGCCGCGCCCGAGGGGCTCGAGGCGACCCCGCCGCCGCCCCCGCCGCCTACGGACGGAGCGCCCGCTCCGCCGAGATGACCTCGCGCATCGAGGCCACGAGCGCGGGTGGCCCCGCCACCACGTCGCCGGTCTCGAGCACGCGATCCCCGCCCTCGAGGTCGGTCACGATCGCCCCCGCCTCCCGCGCGAGGAGGATCCCCGCCGCGAGGTCCCAGGGCTTCAGCTTCTGCTCCCAGAAGCCGTCGAACCTGCCGCACGCGACGTAGGCGAGGTCGATGGCCGCCGAGCCGAAGCGGCGCACCGCGCGCGCCCGGCGGATGAACGAGCCGAAGAGCCGGAGCGCGAAGTCGTGGTTCGCGTGGATGTCGTAGGGGAACCCGGTCACGAGCAGGGAGCCGAGGAGCTCTCCGCGGCCGGAGTGGCGGATGGGCGCGCCGTTCAGCGTCGCGCCCTCCCCGCGGCCGGCCGAGAAGAAGCTCGTCGCGGAGGGGATCGTAGGTCGCGCCCGCCGCGAGCCCGCCCGCGTCGGACACACCCACGGTCACGGCGAAGTGGGGCACGCCGTGGGCGTAGTTCGTGGTGCCGTCGAGCGGGTCGACGAAGAAGCGCAGGCCGCCGGGGGGGCCGCCGGAGACGCCCGACTCCTCCGCCAGCACCGCGGCCTCCGGGAACCGCGCGTGGAGGAACCCGAGCAGGGCCGCCTCGCTGGCCTTGTCCGCGTCGGTGACGAGGTCGATGCCGCCCTTCAGCTCGATCGTCCGCTGCTGGCCGAACTTCTCCTTCAGGATGGCGCCGCCCCTGCGGGCCGCCTCCGCGCACGCCGCCCTCAGCTCCGCGACCTGAGACACTCGACCCACCCTCCCGCCCGACGCAGGAGGGCGCGGGCGACACCAAGCTCGGCTAGACTCTGCGCATGGTCTACAAGATCCTCGCCGCCGTGCGCACCGCCTTCCTCGCGTACCTCGTCTTCTACACGATCAAGAACACCCCGATCCTGTTCGGCCTGCCGGACGACATCAACGAGCCGCTGCGGATCTGCAAGAACGCGTTCTCCGCGACGAGCAGCGCCACCTGGACGGCGATCGGCTGGATCGCGTTCGAGGTGGTCGTCGGCTGGTGGCTCGCCCTCCGGAAGCCCGCGTCCGCGAGCGCCACCCCGCCCGCCTCCCCCGCCGGCGCCCGCTGATGTTCCGCCGCACCCGCGCGCTCGTCTACCGGGCCCGGTCCTGGCTCCACCGGCGAGAGGTGGCGGTCTGGTACGACGCGCGGTACCGGCTGCCGCTCTCGAGCCTGGAGTCCGGCTCCGGCATGGAGCCGCGGCGGGCGGACTACGCCGCGTGGTGGCTCCGGGAGTGCGGCGCGGTCCCGAAGGCGTCGTTCCACGCGCCCCGCCGCGCGACCTACGACGAGCTCTCGCGCGTGCACACCGCCGAGCTGCTCGAGCGCCTCGGCCAGCCGGCGCAGGTGGCCTCGATCTTCGGGGTCGACCCGACCGACGTGCCGCTCGACGAGGTGATGACGACGATCCGGCTCGCCTGCGGCGGCACCGTCGCGGCCGCCCGCGAGACGCTGCGCCGCGGGGTCCCGGCGCTCAACCTGCTCGGCGGGTTCCACCACGCCGCCCCCGCGGCGGCGGGCGGCTTCTGCCCGGTGAACGACGTCGCGGTCGCGCTCGCCGCGATGCGCGCCGAGGGGTTCGGCGGCCGCGCGGTGGTGCTCGATCTCGACGCGCACCCGCCGGACGGCGTGGCGGCGTGCCTCGCGAACGATCCGAGGGCCTGGGTGGGCTCGCTCTCCGGCTCGGACTGGGGCCCGCTCCCCGGCGTCGACGAGACGGTCCTGCCGGAGGGCACCGGCGACGAGGCCTACCTCGAGGCGCTCGGGGCGCTCCTCTCGCGCATGCCGCGCCCGGACCTCGCCTTCGTCATCGCCGGCGGCGACGTCGTCGCCGGCGACCGGTTCGGGAAGCTCGGCCTCACGCTCGAGGGCGTGCGCGAGCGCGACCTCCTCGTCGCGACCGAGCTCGAGGGCGTGCCGCAGGTCTGGCTGCCGGGCGGCGGCTACTCCGACGACGCCTGGCGCGCGCTCGGCGGCACCGGCATGGCGCTCGCCACGGGCTCGCTCGCGCCCATCCCCCGCGACTACGACCCGCTCGACCGGCGCTTCGCGCGGCTCGCGAGCGAGCTGTCGCCGGAGGAGCTCACCGACACGAACGAGTTCAGCGCCGACGACCTCGCCGAGGCGCTCGGCTTCACGCCGACGAGGCAGCGCCTCCTGCTCGGCTTCTACACCGCCGCCGGCGTCGAGCACGCGCTCTTCCGCTACGGGTTCTTCCAGCAGCTCGAGCGGCTCGGGTACCGCCACTTCCGCGTCGCGTTCGACACGACCGGCCTCGGCGAGCGGATCAAGGTGATGGGCGAGTACGAGAACCAGGAGCACGTGCTCGTCGAGATCGTCATGGAGCGCCGGCGCGTCGCGGGCGTCGAGCTCCTCTACGTGCACTGGCTCTCGCTCCGCAACCCGCGCGCGCAGTTCAGCCCGCGCCGCCCGAGGCTGCCGGGGCAGGACGTGCCCGGGCTGGGCCTCGCCCGCGAGGTCGTGTTCCTCCTCCAGCGCATGGCGGTGCGGCTCGGCCTGGGCGGCCTCGCCTACCGGCCGGCGTGGCTCCACACCGCCTACGCCGCCCGCCACGACCTCGTGTTCGCCGACCCGGCGCGCCAGGGCCGGTTCGAGGCGCTCCTGCGCGACCTCGGCGACGTGCCGCTGCTCGAGCTCACCCAGGCCGTCGCCGACGGGCGGGTGCTCATGAACGACGAGCCGTACGTCTGGGAGGCCGACGAGATGGTCTACTGGCTCCGCGAGGCGCCGACGTCGCCCGCCGAGATCAGGGCCGAGCGCGACCGGGTGCGCTTCACGCTCGCGCCCGCCGGCAGCGCGCCGAGGCCCGCCGCGGCGAAGGCCTGACGCTCACTCCGCGAGCAGCCCCAGGATCTCCTGCTCCAGCTCCGGGCGCATCGACGGGTCGAACCCCCGGTGGACCGTGCGCACCACCCCGCGCCGGTCCACGAGGAGCGTCGTCGGGAGGGCGCCGATGCCGAGCGGCAGGGCGGTGGTCTCGCCGGACGGGTCGAACATCATCGGGTAGGAGACCGGGATCTGGACGAGGAACGCGCGCACGGCCGCCAGGTCGTCGTCCACGGCGACGCCGTAGACGGCGAGGCCGCGCGGGCCCTGCTCGCGCTGGAGCCGCTCGAGCTCGGGCAGGAGCTGGGCGCACGGGCCGCACCAGGTGGCCCAGAAGTCCACGACCCGCACCTTCCCGGCCGCGTCGGCGATGCGGACCGTGGCGCCGTCGAGCCCCCGGCCCTCGAGCTCGAGCCGGCGACCGACGAGGCCCGGCGGGCCGGCGGGCGCCGAGGTGGACGGACGGTGCGCGCAGGCGGCGGCGAGGAGCACGGCGGCGGCGAGGAGGGCACGCATGGGTGTGGAGGGGTATAGCGCCCGAGGGGTCGGCGTGCCGCCCGGGGAAGGGCCTAACCCCAGCAGGAAACAAGTGTTTCAACCTTCGAAGTGATCCTGGACAAGATTTTTGCCGGTCGCCTGTGCCAGGGTGTCGCGTGGCGCGGAGGGGGTCCCGAGTCCCGCGCCCTCCAACCCATCGAGGCGAGGTCCCTGATGCGGAAGACATTGACGCTCCTGGCCGCCGTCCTGGCGAGTTTCTCGACGGCCGCCCGGGCGGACACCGTGGAGGTCTCCTCCACGACGCTCCTGAACGCTGGTCCGCAGACGCGCGGCGGGTCCCCCGGGACCGCGCCCGAGCTCGTGAACGTGGCGCCCGCGTACGAGATCCTGAACCTGTCCGCGCGCAACGTCACGAACTCCTTCGCGAAGGACCTCACGCTCGTCGTCTCGAGCTGGGGCTCGGTGGAGATCGGCGACCACCGCTGGGACGCGGGCACCTCGAGCGGCCTCAACGCCGACCTGCAGGCCGCCTACGTCCAGGGCCGCGTCGCGGGTGACAAGCTCTTCGTCCGGCTCGGTCGCCAGCAGATCATGACCGGCGTCGGCCGCATGCTCCACCTCGACGGCGGCGAGGTCGCCCTCGAATCTCGCGGGCCTGCGGTTCTCGGGCTACGCCGGCCTGCCGGTGTCCCAGCGCTTCCAGTCGCGCTCGGGCACGGTGAGCTGGAACCCGGCCGGCGGTGACCTCGCCTACGGCGGGCGCGCCGCCTATTCGTTCGCGCCCCCCGGCTTCTCGGGCAAGGTCTTCACGCTCGGCGCCTCGGCGAACTTCGTCGAGGACGGCGGCGACCCGGTCCGCCAGGAGGTCGGCGGCGACGTCCGCTGGCAGCCCACCGCGAGCCTGACCTTCTCCGGCCTCGGCGCGTACAGCCTCTACGACTCGCGCTTCAGCGAGGGCAACGCGGCCATCACCTGGGCGGCCACGAAGAAGCTCTACGTCACCGCCGACTGGCGCTTCACGGCCCCGGACCTCTTCCTCTCCCGCACGTCGATCTTCTCGGTGTTCTCGCTCGAGCACCGCAACGACCTCGGCGGCGGCGTCACCTACGAGCTCGCCCACGGGCTCGAGGCCGGCCTCGACGCGCACCTCGCGATCGAGCCGGGCGAGACGGGCTCCAAGACGTACTACGGCTCCGACGGCGAGGCCGAGCTCGTGTGGAAGAAGGGCGCCACGCGCGCGGGCCTCGAGATCTCGTACCTCGACGCCCTCGACAACGGCTACTGGGGCGCGCGGGCCTTCGGGCGCCGCGACCTCGGCACCCGGCTCTTCGCCGCGGCCGACGTGATGACCTACATCTTCCGCGCGCGGGTGAACGGCGAGCCGATGGCCGTCACCGGCACCGTCACCGCCGGCGTGAACATCGCGCGCGGCTTCAGCGCGGTCCTCGCGGGCCGCGCCTCGATGACCCCGTACCTGGAGCAGGCCTTCGACGTCATGGCGAAGCTCGTCTACAACCAGACCTACGTGGCGAAGGAGGTGCGGTGATGAACCGGCTCCAGCGCCTGACCCTGGCCCTCGCGTTCGCGGCCGCCGGCTGCGCCCGGTACGAGGCGCCCCGGATCGCCGAGAAGCGGCCCGAGATCCACGTCGCCCACTCCGCCCATGACGAGGGCACGGCGTCCTGCACGGACTGCCACGAGGGCATCGACAAGGCGACGTCGCTCGCGAAGAGCCACCGCCCGACGACCGAGAAGTGCGCCGAGTGCCACGAGGGCGACAAGGACAAGATCGTGGAGAAGTGGGCGCCGCCGCCGGCGCGCCTCACCTTCAACCACGCGCTCCACCTCTCGAAGGTGACCGGGAAGAACCAGACCGAGAAGTGCGGGACCTGCCACAAGAAGCTCCCCGACCCCGGCGACGAGGTCGCGGCGCCCTCGATGGACACCTGCACGAGCTGCCACAACCACCAGAACGACTACGCCGCGGGCCGCTGCCGCCCCTGCCACGTCGACATGAAGGGCCTCGCGCCGGAGAAGTACTTCGCCCACGGGGGCGACTGGCTCCGCCTGCACGGCGCCCAGGCCCGGCCGACCGCCGAGAGCTGCGCGCAGTGCCACGACCAGACGTACTGCACGGCGTGCCACTCGCCGCAGACCGCCGCGGCGCGGCCGTCGGTGATCTTCCCGGAGGCGGTGGACTCGTCGTTCATCCACCGCGGTGACTACGTCTCTCGCCACGCCATCGAGGCCGGCGCGAACCCGGCGAGCTGCCGCCGCTGCCACGGCCCGCAGTACTGCGACACCTGCCACACCACCGCGAACGTCTCCGCCAACGCGGGCGCGAGCGCGTTCAGCCCGCACCCGAAGGGCTGGGCCACCCGCGGCGCCGGCGAGAAGTTCCACGGCGACGCCGCCCGCCGCGACGCCTCCTCGTGCGCCGCGTGCCACGACCAGGGCGCGAAGAGCCTGTGCGTCGGCTGCCACCAGGTCGGCGCCGCCGGCGGCAACCCGCACCCGAAGAGCTGGAAGCTGAAGGCCGGCGACATCGCGTCGAACGCGATGTGCCGGACCTGCCACAACAAGTGACCCGTTCGTAAGACGGGGGATCCAAAGGGCCCGGCCGCTGAGCGGCCGGGCCTTTTAGTTCAGGATCAGGATCAGGATCAGGATCAGGAGCAGGATCAGGATCGGGAGCAGGAGCAGGAGGAGCGGCAGGAGCAGGAGCAGCGACGGCATCAGCGGAGCATCAGGAGCAGCGGGAGCATCAGGAGCAGCGGGAGCATCAGGAGCAGCGGGAGCGCCGGCTGCCGAGCTGCCGGTTCACTGATGCCGATGCCGCTCCCGATCCTGATCGTGATCCTGATCCTGATCCTGATCCCGCTCCCGATCCTGCTCCTGCTCCTTGGCTTCTACAGCAGCAGCTTCCCCCATATCCCGCCGAACGCGCCGTTCGACATGGCGACGACCACGTCGCCCTTGCGCGCGCTCGCCTTGATCGCCGCGACCATCTCGTCGACCGTCCCGAACGCGCCCGCAGGCTTCCCGCCGGCCCGGATCCCGGCGATGACGGCGTCCAGATCCAGCCGCTCGTGCTCCGGCACCCGGTCCGTCGGCGCCGGGCGGAGCAGGAACACCTCCGCCGCCGCGGCCCACGTGGCCGGGGACGCGTAGTCCGCCTGGTGCAGGTTTCGCCGGCTCGTGTTCGACCGCGGCTCGAACGCCGCGAGGAGCCGCGCGCCGGGGTACGAGCCCGCGATCGCCGCGAGCGTCTTCTCGACCGCCCGCGGGTGGTGGGCGAAGTCGTCGATCACCGTCACGCCGCCGCCGGAGACGCCCCGCACCTCCTGCCGCCGCTTCACGCCCTTGAACGCCCCGAGCCCCGCCGCGATCTCCGCGGGCGACAGTCCGAGCGCGGTCGCCGCCGCCGCGACCCCGAGCGCGTTCTCGACGTTGTGCGCGCCGCCGACGGGCATCAGCACGTCGCAGAGCGCCTGCCCGCGCCGGACGAGCGTGAACCGCGCGCCCTCCGGCGAGAGCGCGAGCCCGCGCGCCTCCCAGTCCGCGCCGGGGCGGTCGACGGCGTACGTCTCGACCCTGCAGCGCGCGGCGGAGGAGATCCGCCTCACGCTGTCGTAGCTCGCGCACGCGGCGAGGAAGCCGTCCTGCGGCATGAGCGCCACGAACTTCTCGAAGGCGCTCTCGTAGTGCGCCTCGTCCCGGTAGATGTCGGCGTGGTCGAGCTCGCAGCTCGTGAAGATCGCGGTGCGCGGCCGGTAGTGGAGGAACTTGGGGCCCTTGTCGAAGTAGGCGGTGTCGTACTCGTCGCCCTCGACCACGAAGTGCGGCCCCTCGCCGAGCCGGAAGTTCGACTCGAAGTCGCGCGTCACGCCGCCGACCAGGAACGACGGGGCCCGCCGCGCGTGGAAGAGCAGGAACCCGAGCATCGCCGAGGTCGTCGTCTTCCCGTGCGTGCCGACCACCACGCAGCCGTGGCGCGGCCCGATGAACCGCTCGCCGAGCGCCGCCGGGAAGGACACGTGCGGGAGCCCGCGCTCGCGCATCGCGACCGCCTCCGGGTTCACGGCGCGCACGACGTTGCCGACCACGACGAGGTCCGGCCGCGCGCGGTCGAGGTTCTCCGCGGCGTAGGGCGTCAGCACCTCGATGCCCCAGCGCGCGAG
Organism: Anaeromyxobacteraceae bacterium; assembly: GCA_047602405.1. GTDB lineage: Bacteria > Myxococcota > Myxococcia > Myxococcales > Anaeromyxobacteraceae > Anaeromyxobacter. The sequence goes on along the minus strand of JASGHJ010000002.1, from coordinate 234,670 downwards.
CTGCGTCGACATCGGCGGGTAGACGTTCTCGTCGGAGCCCGTGACCTCGTGGCCCGCCGCCTTCAGCATGCCGGCGAACGAGCCCATGCCCGTGCCCGCGACGCCGATGAGGTGGATGCGCTTCACCTTCGCCCAATCCGTCATGTCACCTCATCCGATGGAGAGCCCGTCCGCGACCGCGTCGTGGACGGCCCTCCGGAACGCGAGCATCCGCGGCCGGTCCGCCCGGCCGCCGGGATGAACGTGGTTCGTGAGGACCGCGACGGCGACCTCCGCGTCGAGGTCGAGCCACAGCGAGCACCCCGTGTAGCCGAGGTGGCCCACCGCCCCCTTCGGTCCCCGCCCGAGGCGCGAGCCGATGGACGACTCCCCGGTGGGCGTGTCCCACCCGAGCGCCCGCCCGCTCCCCGGCGTCGCGGCGTCCCGCCGCACGAACTCCCGGGCCGCGTCGGCCGGGACCGGCGACCGCCCGCCGGCGAGCGCCTCGAGCCAGGCCTGGCCGAACGCAGCGACCTCCTGCGCCGTCGAGAAGACGCCCGCGTGCCCGGCGCCGCCGCCGACCGCCCAGGCGTTGTCGTCGTTCACGAGCCCCTGCGAGATCCCGCCCCGCGCCTCGCTCCAGCCGGTGGGCGCGAAGGCTCGCCCCGCGTAGGCGGCGTGCGCCGCGCCGGCGTCGAGGCCGTCGACGAACGCGGTGGAGGTGAGCCCGAGCGGGCCGAAGACCCGCCGCGCCGCGAGCCGGGAGAGCAGGTCGCCGCCGAGCGCCTCGACGAGGAAGCCGAGCGCGAGGAAGCCGACGTCGGAGTAGACCGCGCGGGTCGAGGGCGCCGCCTCGAGCGGCTCCGCGAGCACCGCCGCCTTCACGACGGCCTTCCCGGCCACGAAGGGGCCGGCGAGCGACACGAAGGGCGGGCGCGGCCCGGGAGGCAGGAAGCAGGCGCGGGCGGAGGGGTCGGCCGCGGCGAGCGTGTGGTACGGCCGCAGCGCCGGCAGCCCCGAGGCGTGCGCGAGGAGGTGCCGCGCGGTGACGGTCTCCTTCCCGCCCCGTTCGAAGCCGGGGAGCGCCGCCGCGACCGGCGCGTCGAGGTCGAGCGCCCCCGCGTCGGCGAGCTGCGCCGCGAGCGAGGCCGTCGCCATGACCTTCGTGAGCGAGGCCACGTCGAAGAGATCTGTCTCATGGAGGGGCGCTCGGCGCGCCCCTCCCCGCCGCGCAGAGCGCGTCGGGGCCCCTCCCTGGCAGTCCGGGACCTCGCCGTGCCAGGAGGCGTGCACGAGCCGGCCGCGCGCGAAGACCGCCGCGGAGAGCGCCGGCGCCACGCCGTCCGCCCGCGCCCGCTCGAGCACGCCCGAGACCGTCGCGAGGACCGGCGTCACGCGGTGAGGCTCCCGTCGTCGAGCCAGCCGTCGAAGGTGAGCCGCGGCTCGCCCTCCTCGCCTGGCCCGGGTGCGACGAGCGTGGCCCGCGCGCCGAGCGGCACGGCGAAGTTCGCGTCCTCGTGGCCGGCGGCGATCCCCTCGATGACCGGCACGCCGAGCGCCCTCGCCGCCGCGCGGGCGACGTCGAGCCCGCGCTGCACGCCGAGGTCGCAGTCGGCGAACTGGCCGAGCGCGACGCCCGCGACGCCGTCGAGCGCGCCCGCGAGCCGGAGCTGCGTGAGGTACCGGTCGATGCGGTACGGCTTCTCGCCCACGTCCTCGAGGAGGACGACCGCGCCCGCGAGCGGCGGCATGTAGGGCGTGCCGGCCAGGTGGGCGAGGAGCGTGAGCGAGCCACCGAGGAGCGGCCCGCTCGCGCGGCCGGGGGTCACGGTGGCGGTGCCGACGAGCCCGGCCCCCGCCGCCGGGCGCTCCCACGCCCCGGCCCGTGGCGCGGTCCGGGCGAGCAGCCGCTCGAGGTGATCGATCGCCTCCTCCGGCGCGCGCCCGAGCTGGGTGAGCACCGGCCCGTGCACGGTGGCGAGGCCGGCCCGGTTGAGCGCGGCGTGCAGCACGCAGATGTCCGAGAAGCCGACCAGCGTCTTCGGGCGCGCGACGAGCGGGGCCGGATCCACGCCCGGCAGGATCCGGCTCGCGCCGTAGCCGCCACGGGCGCAGAAGATCGCGGTGGCGTCGGGGTCGGCGACCGCCTCGCGCCACTCCTCGAGGCGCCGCGCGTCGTCGCCGGCGAGGAAGTCGGCCCGGGCGGCCAGATCGGCGCGGTGCCGCGGCACGAGGCCGAGCCGGCGGGTGAGCACCTCGAGGCCGCGCCGGAACGCGTCGGCGTCGAACGGGCTCGAGGGGGCGATGACCCGGACGACGTCGCCGCGGCGGACGGGGGGCGGGAGGCGCACGACGCGGAGGATACACGCAGTTCGGGCGGTTCGCCTCCCGGCCACGACGCACTGCGTGAAACCCACCCGGGGCAGACGATTCGTCTCGAAGAGGTGCATCCTGTCGAGACGATCCCTTCCGTCTGGCTGTAGAGTCACACGTTCACCCACCGAGACCGGCGCCGCCCCCGCGGCGAGCGGCCGGAGCCCGGGCCCGCGAGGACGCGGCGCCCGTCCAACGCCGAGAAAGGAGCGCGCGATGAAGAAGGACCCGCAGCTCGAGGGCGAGGTGTTCTACCCCTCCGCCGAGGTCGTCTCCCAGGCCCGCGTGAAGGACTGGGACGCGATGGCGAAGAAGGCGCTCGAGGATCCCGACGCGTTCTGGGCGGCCGAGGCCGAGGAGCTCGAGTGGTACCGCAAGTGGGACAAGGTCTGCGATTCGTCCGAGAAGCCCTTCTTCAAGTGGTTCAAGGGCGGCCAGGTCAACATCGTCCACAACTGCCTCGACCGCCACCAGCGCACCTACCGCAAGAACAAGCTCGCGCTCGTGTGGGTCGGTGAGAAGGGCGAGGTCCGCACCTACTCGTACTTCGCGCTCAACCGCGACGTCTCCAAGTTCGCGAACGTCCTGAAGGCCATGGGCGTGAAGAAGGGCGACCGCGTCACGATCTACATGCCGCGCGTCCCCGAGATCGTGATCGCGATGCTCGCGGTCGCGAAGCTCGGCGCGATCCACTCGGTCGTGTACGGCGGCTTCTCCACCGACTCGTTGCAGGGCCGCATCGAGGACTCCGAGTCGCGCGTGGTCATCACCGCCGACGGCGGCTTCATGAACGGCAAGATCGTCGAGCTGAAGAAGACGGTGGACGAGGCCGTCCGCCGCTGCCCGACGGTCGAGACGGTCATCGTGGTCCAGCGCACCGGCCACGAGGTCCGCATGGAGGCGGGCAGGGACTACTGGTACCACGAGCTCATGAAGCTGCCCCTCGCGACGGGCGTCTGCCCGACCGAGGTGATGGACTCGAACGACCCGCTCTACATCCTCTACACCTCCGGCACGACCGGGAAGCCGAAGGGCCTCGTCCACGGCCACGGCGGCTACATGGTCGGCGTCTACTCGACGCTCAAGTACGTCTTCGACATCCGCGACGAGGACCGCTACTGGTGCGCCGCGGATCCGGGCTGGGTGACCGGCCACTCGTACATCGTCTACGGCCCGCTGCTCATGGGCGCGACGACGTTCATGTACGAGGGCGCCCCGACCTACCCGTATCCGAACCGCTGGTGGCAGCTCGTCGAGAAGTACGGCATCACGATCCTCTACACCGCGCCCACCGCGGTGCGCGGGCTGATGCGCTTCGGCGAGTCGTGGCCCAACCGCCACGACCTCTCGACGCTCCGGCTCCTCGGCTCGGTCGGCGAGCCCATCAACCCCGAGGCGTGGAAGTGGTACCACCGCGTGATCGGCAAGGGCCGCTGCCCGATCATGGACACCTGGTGGCAGACCGAGACCGGCATGTTCCAGATCACGCCCACGCCGAGCGTGCCGCTCAAGCCCGGCTCCGGCACCCGCCCGTTCTTCACGCAGAAGGCGTCGATCGTCGACGAGGCCGGCAAGCCCGTGCCGGACGGCGAGGAGGGGTTCCTCGTCCTCGAGAACCCGTGGCCGGGCATGGCCGTGACCATCTACAAGGACCACGACCGCTGGGCGAAGCAGTACTGGTCGAAGTACCCCGGCAAGTACATGGCCGGTGACTCGGCCAAGCGCGACAAGGACGGGTACTTCTGGGTCATCGGCCGCACCGACGACGTCATCAAGGTGTCCGGCTACCGGCTCGGCACCGCCGAGATCGAGAGCGCCCTCGTCAGCCACCCGGCCATCGCCGAGGCGGCCGTCATCGGCCTCTCGCACGAGGTGAAGGGCCAGGCGATCCACTGCTACGTGCTCCTGCGGCAGGGCTTCGTGGGCTCGCCCGAGCTCGAGGATCAGGTGAAGCAGCACGTCGCGACGCACATGGGCCCGATCGTGAAGCCGGAGAAGGTGAACTTCGTGGACGCGCTCCCGAAGACCCGGTCCGGCAAGATCATGCGCCGCGTGCTCAAGGCCCGCGCGCAGGGCCTGCCCGAGGGCGACGTCTCCACCCTCGAGGAGTAGCGTTCCTGGGGATGCGGCACGGCCGCCATGGTAGAAAGGCGCGCCGTGCCGTCGCTCCTCTCCTTCCTCCGCCAGCCGCGGGTCCAGCTCTTCGGGCTCACCGGGCTCGTGTGGGCGCTCGTCCTCGCGGTGCTCGTCGCCGCCTGGCCGGTGCTGCTGCCGTTCGTGCTGGCGGCGCTGGCGGCCTACGTCATCGACCCGCTCATCCAGCGGATCGTGCGGATCGAGCTCAGGGGCGGCCGCCACCCGCCGCGCTGGATGGGGGTCATCGTCGTCTACCTCCTCCTCGGCGGGTTCGGCTGGCTGCTCGGGGTCTCGGTGGTCCCGCAGATCTACCGGGAGGCGATGCGCGGCCTGGGCGAGGTGCGCGAGTTCCTGGCCGGCGTGACCCCCGAGAAGATCGAGGGCTGGTCGCGGGCCATCGACGCCTTCCTGCAGCGCTACGGGATCCCGGTCGACGTCGTCTCCGCGAACGCGGGGCCGTCGGCCGTGGGGCGCCTGCAGGTCGACCTCGACGCCGCGATCGCCGAGGCCATCCGGGCGACCAGCACCAGCCTGCGCGGGCGGGTGGGCGACGTGCTGCGCCTGTCCCAGGCGCTCATCGCCGGGGCCTTCCAGACCATCTTCTTCGTGGTCCTCCTGTTCATGCTGACCGCGTTCATCTCGATGGACGCGCCGCGGATCCTGCGCTTCCCCGAGACGCTCGTGCCGACCGGCTGGCGGGACGACGTCCGCCGCCTCCTCCACGGCATCGACGCGGGCCTCGCCGGCGTGGTGCGCGGCCAGCTCACCATCATGCTGGTGAACGGGGTGCTCACCCTGATCGGCCTCCTGATGCTCCGGGTGCCGTTCGCGTTCGCGCTCTCCGCGCTCGCCCTCCTGCTCTACGTCGTGCCGATCTTCGGCACGATCCTCTCGACGGTGCCCATCGTCCTCCTCGCCCTGGGTGCGGGGGGACTCACGAAGGCCCTGCTGGCGCTCGGGTGGGTGCTGTTCATCCACGCCCTCGAGACCTACTTCCTCAACCCCAAGATCATGGGCGACGCCTCGAAGATCCACCCCGTCCTGATCGTCCTTGCCCTCGTGATCGGGGAGCGAAGCCACGGGCTCGTCGGGGCCCTCCTGGCCGTGCCGCTGGCCTCGGTGTTCGTGGCCGTCTTCCGCTTCCTCCACAAGAAGCTCGCGGTCCTCGACGAGCGCGCACGCGCCGCCGGGCCCGAGGAACCTCCGGAGCCGGCCTGACGCCGGCCTCGACCTGCCGCACCTCGAAAGGAAGGACCATGAAGCTCGCCGTCGCTGCCCTCCTCGCTGCCCTGACCCTCCCCGCCGCCGCCCAGGCGCCGGCCGCCCCGCCCGCGAAGCCGGCCGCGCCCGCCTCGCCCCAGGCGGCGAAGGCGGACGACGAGAAGGCGCTCTACGGCGTCGGCCTCGCCCTGGCCCAGAACGTCGAGATCTTCGCGCTCTCGCCCGCGGAGCTCGAGACGGTCGTGAAGGGGCTCAAGGACGGCGTCAGCCACAAGCCGAAGTACCCGATGGACGAGAAGCTCAACGCCTCGATCCAGGAGCTCGCCCGCTCCCGCAAGGCGGTCGCCGACAAGAAGCAGGCCGACGCGGGCCCGGCCTACCTCGCCAAGATGGCGGCCGAGAAGGGCGCGAAGAAGTCGCCCTCCGGCGCGATCGTGATCTCGCAGAAGGAGGGCTCCGGCGCCTCGCCCGGCGCGAAGGACAAGGTGAAGGTGAACTACGCCGGCACGCTCATCGACGGGAAGGAGTTCGACTCCTCCTACAAGCGCGGCCAGCCGGTGGAGTTCCCGCTCGACCAGGTCGTGAAGTGCTGGACCGAGGCGCTGCAGATGATGAAGGTCGGCGGCAAGGCGAAGGTCGTCTGCCCGTCCGACATCGCCTACGGCCCGAACGGCCGCCCGCCGGTCATCCCGGGCAACGCCGTGCTGACGTTCGAGATCGAGCTGCTCGAGATCGTGAAGTAGCGGCCCTCCCGGCCGCCGCTCGTCCCGAGCCGTCGAGGGACCCGGGCCCGCCCTACCGCCGCGCGGCGGTGGCGCGGGCCCGGCGCTTCTTCGGGCCCTGCGCGGGGCGGCGGGAGGTGTAGAGCACCTCGCTCCGCCCGGTCACGCCGTCGTGGCTCTCGACGTGCTCGGGGATGACGCGCACGAGCGCGAGGTCCCGCTGCGCCGGCCCCTCCGGGAACCAGCGCGACCACGAGCGATCCCAGAGCTCCAGCGCGAGCTTGCGGTCCCGGAAGATCTCGCCCCGCCCCGACACCGAGAGCGTCGTGCCGTCCGCCGCGGTGAAGGTGAGCGCGCACTGCGGCTCGCCCTCGAGGTCCTTGCACTTCTTCGAGCGGGCGGAGGTCGCGAACCAGATCTCCTCGCCCCGCACCTGCTGGCGCATCGCCATCGGGCGCGCGTGGAGGTGCCCCTCCGCGCCCCGCGTGACGAGCAGCGCCGTCGAGAAGCCCGACAGGAGCGCGGCCCAGCTCCGGTCCTCCGCCATGCGGTGTCTCCTTTACCCTTCGGACTGCTTCTTGAGCTCGGAGGCGAGGTCGTTGAGCGCCTTCGCCTCGCTCGCCACGTTCTGGGTCGACGTCATCGTCTCCTGGGTGGCGAGGTAGATCTCGTTCATCGCCTTCAGGACCTGGTCGATGCCGTGGTCCTGCTGCTGGGCGACCACCGCGATCTCCTTCGCCGCCTGGGACGAGTCCCGCAGCGCCGCGGCGAGCCGCTTGATGGTCTCGCCGCTCTTCGAGGCGATCTGCGCGCCCTGCTCGGCGCGCTGGGTGCCGAGCTCGGCGGCGGTCATGGCGGCGAGCATCGCCTTGTGGACCTCCGAGAGCACCACCTTCACCTGCGCGGCGGCGCGCTTCGCGTCCTCCGCGTGGTGGCGCATCTCCCCGACCACGTCGGAGAGCCCCGGGGCCGCCGCGCCGGCGCTCTTGACCTCCTGGTCGGCGTGCTCGGCGAGGCGCTGCGAGCGGTCGGCGATGAAGTTCACCACCGTCGCGATCTCGAAGATGTCGCGCATGCGCGCGTTGAGCGCCTCGATGCGGTCGGAGAGCCCGCGCACCTCGGTGGTGAGCGTCCCCATCAGCTTCTGGCTCTCGTCGAGCGCGTCGAGGCCCTCGAGGGAGATCTTCTCGCCCTGCCGCGCGAGGCCGATCACCGTCTCGGCGGTGAGGGCGGCCTTCGTGGCGGTCTGGCCGAGCTGGCCCATCGTGGCGGTGGTCTCGCGCACCGAGGCGGCGGTCTCGGCGGTCATCGACGAGAAGGAGGACACCGTCGAGAGCAGCGACTGCGCCGCCGCGACGAGCTCGCCGGCCGCCGAGAGCGACTCGGTCTTGCGGGTCCCGGAGAGCGCGGAGAGGCTGTCCTGGCGCAGGCCGACCATGCCGGCGAGCACCGTCAGGACGATGGGGGCGGTGTCGATGATCCACAGGAGCGGCGAGGACTGGGCGCGGATGAGGCCGCGGAGCCCGACGCCGTAGCCCTGGTGCAGGGCCTCGACGATCGTCCCCACGAGCGGGAACCCGAACCCCAACATCGCTCCCCAGAGGGCGTACCGGCGCGCGTTCATGGATCCACAGATTGTCGCAGAGGTCCGGCGGGCCCGCCAGTCCGCCGCGAGGCGACGCCGGCCGTACCTTCGCGACGGCGCCCGTGATTCTGGTAAACCGGGACTGCCGGGCCTCCCCGACACCGGCCACCGCCATGCGCCTCGCCGCGTTCTCGTTCCGGTCCAAGATGCTCCTCCCGGCCCTCGTGGCCGCGCTGGCGATGCTCCTCGCGACCATCGCCGGCGCGTGGCTGCTCTCGGGCTCCGTCGAGGAGCTCGGGCAGCTCGAGTCCGGCCACTTCCCCCGCCTGCAGCTGGGCCGGGACCTCGAGGTCCGCCTCGCCGCGGTGGAGCGCCAGCTCGACGACGCCGCGGCCACCGAGGATGGCGGCGGCGTCGCGGCGGCCGACCTCATCGTGGAGGACCTGCGCCACCTCCTCGAGGCCACGCCCGCCGCCACCCTGCCCACCGCCCGGCGCGACGCGCTCCTCGCCTCGGTGGACGGCTGGTACCGGAACGCCCGCGACGTCACGCTCCGGGTCGTGAAGCGCGACCCCGGCGAGGGCATCCGCGACGCGGTGAAGTCGTCCTCGGCCCGCTTCAAGATGCTGAAGGCCGACGTCGGCGAGCTCGTGTCCCAGGCCCAGCGCGACGTGAACGGCGGGTTCGCCCGGGCCCGCGGCCTGCAGACCATGGTCTACACGTGGGGGCTCGGGGCCGCGTTCGTGGCCGCCTTCGCCGGCCTGGGGCTCGCGCTGGCCCTCGCCCGGAGCGCCTCCCGCTCGCTCGAGCGCCTCGCCGGCGCCGCGCTCGACCTCGCGGAGGGCGACCTCGGCCGCAAGCTCGAGATCGAGGGGGACGACGAGGTCGCCGCCCTCGCCCGCAGCTTCCAGCGGATGGTGGAGCGGCTGCGCACCATCGTCTCCACGCTCAAGGACGCCGCCCAGGAGCTCTCGACCTCGGCGACCGACCTCGTCGAGCACACCGAGGGCCAGACCGCGAACGTGCAGCGGCAGGCGACCGGCATCACCGAGACGAGCACCACCACCCGCGAGCTCGAGCAGACCTCCGTCATGGCCGCCTCCCGCGCTGCGGCGGTGCTCGACGTCGCCCGGCGCGCGGGGCAGATGAGCGAGACGGGCCGGGAGGCCGCCGACCGCAGCCTCACCGGGCTGCAGGACATCCAGGGCAGCGTCGACGCCCTCGTGACCCGCAGCGCCCGCCTCCTCGAGCAGGCCAGGCAGGTCGGCGACATCGTGGAGACCGTCCGCGACCTCGCCATGCAGTCGCACGTGCTCTCCCTCAACGCGTCGATCGAGGCCGCCCGCGCCGGGGAGGCCGGCAAGGGCTTCGGGGTCGTCGCGAGCGAGGTCCGGGCGCTCGCCGAGCAGTCTGGCCAGGCGGCCTCCAACATCGCCCGGATCGTGAAGGACATCCTCGGGGCCATCCAGGCCACGCTCGAGAGCACCGAGTCCGGCACGCGCGGCATGGAGGGCTCGATCGCCCAGATCCGCGCCTCGGGCGAGAGCCTGCGGGAGATCGGCGGGATCGTCGGCGAGACCAGCGAGGCCGCCCTGCAGATCGCCGGCGCCGTGCAGCAGCAGTCCCAGGGCGTCGCCCAGATCGCGGCCGCCATGCGCGACCTCGACCGCGGCATGGAGGACACGGTCGGCCGCATCGACCGCCTCCGCGACGCCGCCTCGCGGCTCACCGAGACCGCGACCCGCATCTCGGTCATCGCCGACGGCTTCCGGCTGTAGGCCCGCCCGCCGGCCGTCCGCCAGGCCGTGGGACCGGGCCTTGACGCAAGACGTCATGATGCGAAGCGTTCGACCTCACCCGACATCGAAGGGAGAGGCCATGGACGCGAGGCAGGTCATCGAGCGCGATCACCGGGAGGTGGAGCGCCTGCTGAAGACGCTCGAGCGCGCGCAGCGCAGCAGCACGGACGGTGAGGGCGCCGCGGCGCTCGAGGGTCCGACCCGGGAGCTCGTGCGCGAGCTCTCGCTGCACGCCGTCATCGAGGAGCAGTTCCTCTATCCCGCGCTGCGCGAGCTCGGGCAGCCCGACGCCGTGGTCGACGCCCTCGAGGAGCACCACGCGGTGAAGGTGCTGCTCTCCGAGCTCGAGGCGCTGCCGCACGGCTCCGAGCGCTGGCGCTCGAAGTACCGGCTGATCGCCCGGGAGGTGCGCCGCCACGTGGAGGAGGAGGAGCGGGAGCTGTTGCCCCGGCTCGAGCGCGGGCTCGACGAGCAGCGCCGCCAGGCGCTCGGGGACTCGCTCGAGCGGGCGCGCCGGGTCGCCCCGACGCGGCCGCACCCCGAGGCGCCGGAGGAGCCGCCCGGCAACTTCGTGGCCGGCGCGATGTCGTCGCTCCTCGACCGCAGCCGCGACGCCCTGCGGGCGGGCGCCGACGTGGTCGGCGAGCTCGTGAGCCAGGGGGCGCGGGTCAGCGCCCAGGCGGCGCGGCGCCTCGCCGAGAGCGCGCGCTCGCGGAGCGCCGAGGCGGTGAACGGCACGATGGAGCGCGGGCGCGAGATGGTCACCGAGGCCGCGAACGCCACGCGCCAGGCGGCGAGCCGGGTCGAGGTGCGCGGCCACGAGGCGGCGCGGACGGTGGGCGAGGGCGGGCGCGCGGCGGCCGACGCGGCCGAGCGGAACGCGCGCAAGGGCGCGGCGCGCACGAAGGCGCGCGCGAGCGCCCGGGCGCGTCGCACCTCGAGGACCCCGGCGCGCCGGAAGCGGAAGTAGCGGCCCCGGCGCCGCTCACCCCGGGCGCGGGCTCGCCGGCAGGCCTGCGTCGAGCGCCGGCAGCCGCAGCGTGAAGGTGCTGCCGGCGCCCGGGGCGCTCTCCACGGTGAGCGTGCCCCGGTGCGCCTCCGCGATGCGGCGCGACAGCGAGAGCCCGAGCCCCACCCCGCCGGTCGCCCGTGCCCGCGAGCGATCGGCGCGGAAGAACGGCGTGAAGAGGTGCGGGAGGTCCTCGGGCGCGATGCCGGCCCCTCGGTCGGTGACGGCGATCTGGACCCCTCCGGCGCCGGCCCGCGCGGTGAGCCGGATCGGCTCGGGCGCGGGCGAGTACTTGCGCGCGTTGTCGAGCAGGTTCTCCACGGCCCGGCGGAGCATGACCCGGTCCGCCTCCACCTCGGGCAGGGCGTCCGGCACCTCCGCCAGGACCTCGCGGTCGGGGTGGCGCTGGCGCAGGCGTTCGGCGGCGTCGCGGAGCAGCGCGGCCAGGTCGAGCCGCTCCATCCGGAGCGGCGGCGTCCCGGCGGAGGCCGGCGGCGCCGCCGCGGCGAGCTCGAGGCGCGCGCTCGCGAGCACGTCCGTCACCAGCCCCTCGAGCTCGGACAGGTCCTGCGAGATGTCGACGAGCGAGGCCCGCGCGACCGCCGCGTCGCCCTCCTCGGCGAGGTCGAGCGCCACCCGGATGCGCGCGAGCGGGGTGCGCAGCTCGTGGGCGACGTTCGCGACGAGCTCGGTCTGGCCGCGCAGCGTGGTCACGAGCCGGTCGGCCATCTCGTCGAACGCCTGCCCCACCTCGCCGAGCTCGTCGCGCCGGCGCAGCCCCGAGCGGGCGGTGAGATCCCCCGCGCCGAAGGCGCGCGCCGCGGCGGCGAGCCGGCGCAGGGGCCCGGCGAGGTACGCGCCGAGCAGCACCGAGGCGACGGTGAGGCCGAGCACGGTGAGCACGAGGGGCAACAGGCCCCCCATCGCGCGGTGCTCGACCGGCGAGAGGACGACGTAGCCGGTCGGCGCGTCGGGCGGCCCGAGCCGGAACGCCTCCGGGCACGGCCCCGGGAAGCAGGCCTCGCCGCCCACGTGCGCGCGGCCGGTGCGGGCGAGCAGGTCGAGGTCGCGCGGCGTGAGCGGGGGCGTGTCGCGCCCGGCGACGCGCGCGCCGTCCCACCGGTGGACGGAGGCGAGCATCCCGGCCTCGCGCTCCACCCGGCTCACCTCACCCTCGAGCGCCACCGGATCGCGGGCCATGCTCGCGAGGTTGCGGACCACGTACGGCCCGCCGCCCGGCGGCGGACCGCCCGGCGGCGGCGCGACGAGGTGCAGGGTGGCGAACACGCCGGTGACGCTCACGAGCACCGAGGCGACGGTGACGCCCCAGATCCGGAGCGCGAGCGGCGCGAGCGGCCGGCTCACGGCTCGTCGCCCGGGGCGAGGAGGTAGCCGGCCCCGCGCACGGTCTTGAGCATGCGCGGGTTCCTGGGATCGTCGCCGAGCTTCTGGCGGACCCGGGAGATGTGGGCGTCGATGGAGCGGTCGAACGCCTCGTCCGCGCTCCCCTTCGTGAGGTCGAGGAGCTGCTCGCGGGTGAGCACCCGCCCGGCCCGCTCGGCGAGGACGCGCAGGAGCACGAACTCGGCGGTGGTGAGCTTGAGCGGCCTGCCGTCGAGGGTGCCCGAGAAGTCGCGCGGCCACAGCTCTAGCCCGCCGACGCGGATGACGTCGCGCGGCGGCCCCACGACGCCGCGGCCGCGGCGCACGAGCGCCCTGAGGCGCGCGAGCAGCTCCCGCGACGAGAAGGGCTTCGCGAGGTAGTCGTCGGCGCCCATCTCGAGGCCCAGGACCCGGTCTGCCTCCTCCCCGAGCGCGGTGACCATGATGATGGGCACCGCGGTCCGCGCCCGGAGCTCGCGGCAGATCTCGAGGCCGCCCAGGCGCGGCAGCATGAGGTCGAGCACGACGACGTCGTGCTGCCCCTTGAGGGCCTCGGCGAGCCCGAGCCGGCCGTCGCCGAGGACGGTCACCGAGTGGCCGTGCGTCTCGAGGTAGCGCGCCGTGAGCGCGGCGAGCCGCTCGTCGTCCTCGACGAGCAGCACGCGGAAGGTCTCGCCGCGGGTCGGTTCCGGATTTTCCACGCCCGCATCCTGCCACTTCCGAAGGGCCCCCGGGATGGTCCGCACAATCCGTCATCGGACCGTGGGTCCACACCCAAGGAGGCTGCCGCGGCGGCCGGGCAGGCGCCCTGGCGGGCCGGTATCCCCCCTAAACCCGCTTCACCCTGGGAGGGAACAGACCATGACGAGGCCCCTCGCCGCGGCGCTCCTCGCGCTCGCGCTCGCAGCGCCCGCCCGCGCCCACGACGGCGACCGCGAAGGCGATCGCCAGCCCCGCATCCTCTCGGTCGACTCCGACGCCGAGCACGTCTTCGTGAACGGCACCGGCTTCGGCGTCGCGCAGGCGCCGAAGGTGCTGCTCGGCACGACGCCGCTCACGGTCGACACGTACTCGCCGACGGCCATCGTCGCGCGCCTCCCCTCCCCCGCGCCGCGGCCGGGCACCTACGCCATCACGGTGAGGACGAGCGAGCACCGGTACGGCGAGGGCGGCGAGGTGAAGGGCTTCTACCTCACGATTGGCGCGGTGGGGCCGGTGGGCCCGCAGGGCCCGAAGGGCGACACCGGCTCGCAGGGCGCACAGGGCCCGCAGGGCGCGGTGGGGCCGCAGGGCATCCCGGGCCCGGTGGGGCCGGCGGGGCCGCAGGGGCCCCAGGGACCCCAGGGGCCGATCGGACCGACGGGGCCCACGGGACCGCCGGGGCCGGCCGCGGGGACGACCGCGGCGCCCGCGAACATCAACCTGCCCCCCACCCCGAAGCCGGGGACGGCGTGCACGGGGGCGAACCGCCTGTTCGTCAGGATCCCCGAGTTCTCCGGGTACGACTACCCGATGGAGAGCTACTCGTGGCGCTACACGAACGCCTCCGTCATCGGGTCGGGCTCCGGCGGCGCGGGCGCCGGGAAGATCGTCTTCGACGCCCTCTCGATTCCGCTGCCGGCGAGCGACCTCTCCACGAAGATGTTCGAGTACGCCGCCACCGGGAAGCACATCCCCACCGTCTACGTCACGGTCGCGGGCGAGGGCGTCGGTGGGAAGGCGAGCGAGTACTGCCTGAAGCAGCTCCTCGTGTTCGAGACCGCCGGGATCACCCTCGGGCAGCTGCAGAACTCGAGCGGCGACGCGCCGATCGACGAGTACGCCATCGAGTTCGGGGTCGCCACGCTCTACTTCCGCGCCGACGACCCGAAGGCCGCCCCGTACTGCTGGGATCGCACGAAGAACGCCAAGTGCACGACGCCGCCCAGCCCGCCGATCGTCGGCCCGATCCGCCCGGCGCCTGGGACGGAGACCTCCGCGCGCGGCGTCGAGCCCGCCGCGCGCAGGACCCGCTGACCGGCGCGGGCCCTCAGCGCCGGTCCGCGCCCTTCGCGACCTCGAGCACGAGCTTGCCGCGCATGCCGCCGGCCTCGATCTTCCGGTGCGCCTCGGCGACCCGGTCGAGCGGGAGCACCGCGTCGATGACGGCGCGCACCTGGCCGCGCTCCGCGAGCGCCGCCAGCGCGTCGATCTTCGCCTTCGCGCGCTCCAGGAACTCGAAGTGGACGGTGAGGTTCTTGCCGACGGCGCCGGAGAGGTCGCCCGTGCAGGAGACGCAGCCGACCATCCGGCCGTACGGCCTCATCGCGGGGACGGTGCGCGACAGGAGGTCGCCGCCCACCGTGTCGAACGCGACGTCGAGCCCCTTGCCGCGCGTGAAGCGGACCGCGGCCTTCGCGAAGTCCTCGGCCGTGTAGTCGACGACCTCGTCCGCGCCGAGGCCGCGCACGAGCGCGTGGTTCGGCGCCCGGGCCGTCGCGAGCACGCGCGCGCCCGCGGCGTGGGCGAGCTGGACCGCGATCGAGCCCACCCCGCCCGCGCCCGCGTGGACGAGCACGTCCTCGCCCGGCCGGACCTGCGCGAGGCGGACGATCGCGTCCCACGCCGTGCAGCCCGCGAGCGGCAGGCTCGCCGCCTCGAGGTAGGTGAGGTTCGGCGGCTTCGGCGCGACGATGTCCGCGTCGACCACGTGCAGCTCGGCGTAGGTGCCCTGCCGCCCGAAGATCCGCGGCGTGTAGAACACCGCGTCGCCCTTCGCGAAGCCCGTCACGCCGGGCCCGAGCGCCTCCACCGTGCCGGCGGCGTCGTAGCCGATGATCGCCGGGGGCTTCACCTGCGCCCAGCTGCCGGCGTGGCGGATCTTGTAGTCGACCGGGTTCACCGAGGTCGCGAGCACGCGCACGAGGAGCTGGCCGGGACCGGGGGCCGGGTCGGGCAGCTCGGCGGCCTCGAACACCTCCGGACCCCCGAACGCCCTGAGCTGGATCGCCTTCATGGCCGGGGCTTAACACGCCGGCGAACCCGGCGCTTGACCGGCCCGGCGCGGCCGCGCTACAAACAATCTGAACATGAGAATCATTCTCAACATCGTCCTCGCCTCGTCGCTCCCCCTCGCGGCCGGCTGCGGCTCCACCCCTCCCGAGCCGCCTCCCGCCGCGCGCACCCTCTCCCCCCTGGCGCAGGTCGGGGAACGGATCTTCAAGGACACCTCGCTCTCCGCCTCCGGCCAGATGGCCTGCGCCACCTGCCACGACGAGGCCCACGCCTTCACGCCGGCGAACGGCCTCCCCGTCCAGCTCGGCGGCGCGGGGCTCGATCTCGCCGGCACGCGCCAGGCGCCGGCCATCCGTTACCTGACGCTCTCCGGCCCGTTCCGGTTCGAGGCCGACGGCACGCCCGCGGGCGGCTTCTTCTGGGACGGCCGCGCGGCCTCGCTCGCCGCGCAGGCCGCGGGGCCGTTCCTGAACCCGGTCGAGATGGCGATGCCGTCGAAGGAGGCCGTGGTCGAGCAGCTCGCCGCGGCGCCCTACGCCGGCGAGCTCCGCGCGCTCTTCGGCGACGGGGTGTTCGACGACGTGGACGGCGCCTACCTGCGCATGACCCTCGCCATCGAGGCGTACGAGCGCGAGGACGTGGCCTTCGCGCCCTACACGAGCAAGTACGACGCCTTCCTGCGCGGCGAGGCCCGGCTCTCCGACCGCGAGCTCCGCGGCCTCGCGCTGTTCAACGCGCCCACGAAGGGCAACTGCGCGGCGTGCCACCCCTCGAAGGCCAGCCCCGGCGGCGCGCCGCCCCTCTTCACCGACTTCACCTACGACGCGCTCGGCGTGCCGCGGAACCCCGCCATCCCGGCCAACGCCGACCCGGCCCACTTCGACCTCGGCCTCTGCGGCCGGCCGGAGCTCGCGGACCGCAAGGATCTCTGCGGCGCGTTCAAGGTGCCGTCGCTCCGGAACGTCGCGCAGCGGAAGGTGTTCTTCCACAACGCGCGGTTCACCTCGCTCGAGGACGTGCTGCACTTCTACGTCGAGCGCGACACGAGCCCGGAGAAGTTCTACCCGCCCGACGGCCAGGGCGGCGTGAAGAAGTTCGACGATCTCCCGCCCGAGCTCCACCGCAACGTGAACGTCTCGGAGCCGCCGTACGACCGCCGGCCGGGCCAGCCGCCCGCGCTCGACGACGCCGAGATCGCCGACGTGATCGAGTTCCTGAAGACCCTCGACGACGGCTTCACCACCCCTTGACCCCGACGCTCACTGGAGTCCCCACCATGCCCCGCCTCGCCCTCGCCGCCGCCCTCCTCTCCCTCCCGCTCGCCACGCTCGCCGCCGACGCGCCCGAGACCCGCATCACGAGCTACGGCGAGCTCGTCTACCAGCGCCCGATCGACAGCCCCCGCGACGCCCAGGCCGATCTCCGCCGCCTCGTGTTCGGCCTCGAGCGCACCTTCGACGCCTCGACCTCGTTCGTCGCGGAGATTGAGGTCGAGCACGCGATCGCCTCCGCGGAGGACGCGGGCGAGGTCGCCATCGAGCAGGCGTTCATCGAGCGGCGCCTCGGGGACGTCCTCACCGCCCGCGCCGGCCTCCTCTTGATCCCGATGGGCTTCCTCAACACGAGCCACGAGCCGACGGCGTTCCTGGGCGTGAACCGCACGTTCGTCGAGCAGGCGATCATCCCCACCACCTGGCGCGAGGGCGGCATCTCGCTCTCCGCGGCGCTGCCCGCGGCGGTGACGCTGCAGGCCGGCCTCACGACCGGCTTCGACCTCTCGAAGTGGGACGCCACCTCCGGCGAGGGCCAGGAGGAGCCGCTCGGCTCCATCCACCAGGAGCTCCAGCTCGCCCGCGCCCACGACGCCTCGGGCTTCCTCGCCGCGGACTGGCGCGGCGTCCCCGGGCTGCGCCTCGGCGCCTCGGCCTTCCTCGGCGGCGTGAGCCAGGGCCAGCCCGGCGTGCCGCACTCGACGCTGCTCCTCTGGGACGTCCACGCGCGCTGGTCGCCCGGCAAGCTCGACGTCGCCGCCCTCTACGCGCGCGGCTCGTTCTCGAACACCCGCGCCATCAACCTCCCCCTCGTCGGCCAGACGTCGCTCGTGCCGGAGGCGTTCGACGGCTGGTACGCGCAGGCCGGCTACCGGGTCTGGGAGAAGGACGGCATGGCGCTCACGCCGTTCGCGCGCGTCGAGCAGGTGAACACCGGCCGCAGCTACGCGGACCTCGGGCCGGGGGTCACGCCCGCGGCGCTCGAGACCGAGACCGTCGTCACCGCGGGCGCGAGCTTCCACGTGACGCCGGAGGTGGTCGTGAAGGCGGACTACCAGCACTTCTCGGAGAACTCCGCGGGGACCGCCGTGAACGTCGGCCTCGGCTGGGCATTTTGAGAAGGCGCGGGCTCGGGTAGGCTCCCGGCATGGCCGTCGACCTCTACACCGAGCCCGATCCCATCGACCCCGACACGCTCGCGAACCTCGGTCCGCTCGCGCCCCTCGCCGGCAGCTGGGAGGGGCGCGGGGAGGATCTCCACCCCGTCGCCGAGGGGGAGGAGAAGGAGCCCTACCTCGAGCGGATCGACTTCGAGCCCATCGACCCGCAGCCGAATGGCCCGCAGCTCCTCTACGGCCTGCGCTACCACGTGTTCGTCACGAAGGTGGGCGAGACCGAGACGTTCCACGACCAGGTCGGCTACTGGCTGTGGGAGCCCGCGACGGGCGGCCTCTGGCAGACCCTCGCCATCCCGCGGGCGCAGGTCGCGCTGGCCGCGGGCCGCGCGGCGCCCGGCGACCGGACGTTCACCGTGAAGGCCGAGCTCGGCTCCCCGACCGCCGGCATCGCCTCGGGCCCCTTCCTCCACGAGAACTTCCGGACCGAGTCCTACACCTGCACGTTCACGCTGAACCGCGACGGCACGCTCACGTACGAGCAGGACACCGTGCTGCGCATCGCCGGGCGCCCCGAGCCGTTCCACCACACCGACCGGAACGTGCTCCGGAAGGTCGCCGGCCCGGTGAAGAACCCCGCGCTCCGGTGAGCCGCGCGCTCGCGCCCTCGCCGCGCCCGCCGCGCGGCCTCGTCCGCCTGGGCCGGCCGCCCGGGAGGCTCACCCACGGGCGGTGGCTTCCCGGCCCGCGGCTCGCGGCCTCCATCGAGCACTTCTGGTACGTGACCTGGGCCCTCCCGGCCGGTGTCCGGCACGTGCAGGCCTCGCTCGGCCACCCGGTGGTGCACGTGGTCGTCGAGGGCGGCGCGGCGAGCGTCGTCGGCGTCTCGCGCGGCCGCCACGAGGCGGCGCTCGAGGGGCGCGGCTGGGTGCTCGGCACGAAGTTCCTGCCCGGCGCGTTCCGGCCGCTCCTCGGCGCGCCGGTGTCGTCGCTCACCGGGCGCCGCGTCCCGCTCGCCGACGTGCTCGGGGCGCGGCGCGCCGGCGCCTACCTGCGCGCGGTCCTGGCCGGCCGCGACGGGCGGGCGCGCATGGCCGCGGCGCGGGGCTTCTGGGAGGAGGCGCTGCCGCCGCCCGCGGGAGACCTCGAGCTCCTCGGCCGGATCCTGGACGCGGCCGCGACCGACCGCGCGGTGCGCCGGGTGGAGGATCTCGTCGAGCGGTTCGGCCTCTCGAGGAGGGAGCTCCAGCGCTGGTTCAGGGACGTGGTGGGGATTGGCCCGAAGTGGGCCATCGCGCGGTACCGGCTGCACGAGGCCCTGCTCGCGCTCGAGGCCGGCGCGCCGGGCGGGCTCGGGCGCCTCGCCCACGACCTCGGCTATGCCGACCAGGCCCACTTCGCCCGCGACTTCAGGGCGCTGGTCGGCATGCCGCCGTCGGAGTACCTGCGGAGGCAGCGGTAGTCGCTGCCGGGAAATACAGCCGCTCATCCTGAGCCCTTCGGCAAGCTCAGGGTAAACGGAGTCGAAGGAAGCCCCCGCTAGAACGCGGTCTCGAGGGTCACGCCGAGGATCGTGTCGGTGTTCACCTTGCCGGGCGCCGGCTTCGAGTCGAAGGCCACCGTGTAGGCGACGCCGAAGGTGAGCGCCGTCGAGAGCCGCGTCGCGAGCTTCGTCACCGACTTCACGAGGTACCGGGCGTCGCCCTGCACGTTCGGGATGAACTCGGCGTCCTCGGTGAGGATGACGTTCTTCGTGTTCTGCCAGCGGAGCGAGAGGCCGGCGCGCGGGCCGAGGAGCTCGGCGTCCTGGATGTCCGGGCCGGTCGCCGGGAGGACCCCGTAGTACTGCCAGCGGGACTCCTTCGCGTACCGGAGACCGAGGTCGGTGCGGAGGAAGAACTCGCGGTCCCCCTCCCACTTCGTGTTCAGCCAGACGTAGCCGAGACCGCCCTCGCCGTAGCCGCGCCACTCCACCGAGGCGACGTGGTCCGTGTCGAGGCCGGTGAGGGCGTACACGCTGAGGTGTTCGCCGAACTTCCGGTCGCCGCGGAGCTGCGAGTTCGCGGCGAGCGCGACGGTCTGCGGGTCCTGCGCCTTGTCCACCGGGCGCGTGCGGCCGTAGACGCCGCCCGCCTTGAACTCGAGGGCCCAGTCGGACCAGTTGCGCTTCGCGCCGAGGACCGCCGTCGAGGTGATGGTGCTGGTGTTGCCGGTGAGGAGGATCAGGCCGGCGCCGGCGGTGCCCTTCCACTCCTCGGGCGGCTTCGGTGCGGCCGCGTCCTGCGCGGCGGCGCCAGTGGCGGTGGCAGTGGCGAGGCAGGCGGCGAGGATTGCGACGAGCTTGTTCATGGGGTGTCGGTTCTCCTGAGGGTGCGAGGGCAGCATCCAGGCGGGGCCCCCCGGGTGCAATCGGGAAAAACCAACCTGCTTGGGTATGGCGGACGCCTGCGGTAAACCGTCACCCGCCATGGCAGACGCCCCCGCCCCCCTCGCCGCCTCGCTGCCCGCTCCGGGGGAGTCGCTCGCACCCGACGCGATCCTGGACCGCTTCGTGTCGTGGGTGGCGGGCACCGGGCTCGAGCTCTACCCCCACCAGGAGGAGGCGATCCTCCACCTCCTCGACGGCGAGCACCTCGTGCTCGCGACGCCCACCGGCTCGGGGAAGTCGCTCGTCGCCACCTTCCTGCACTACCAGTGCATGGCGGAGGGCAAGCGCTCCTTCTACACCTGCCCGATCAAGGCGCTCGTGAACGAGAAGTTCTTCGAGCTCTGCCGCGTCTTCGGGCCGGACAACGTGGGCATGATGACCGGCGACGCGGCGGTGAACCGCGACGCGCCCATCGTCTGCTGCACCGCCGAGATCCTGATGAACCTCGCGGTGCGCGAGGCCGCGCCGAAGGTCGACGCGGTGGTGATGGACGAGTTCCACTACTACGGCGACCGCGAGCGCGGCGTGGCCTGGCAGGTGCCGCTCCTCCTCCTCGAGGACGCGCGCTTCCTCCTCATGTCGGCGACGCTCGGCGACACCCGGGCCATCGAGGCGTCGCTCGAGGCCACCACCCGCCGCAAGGTCGCCTCGGTCCGCAGCGCCGCGCGCCCGGTGCCGCTCGACTTCGAGTACCGCGAGACGCCGCTCCACGAGACGCTCGAGGACCTCGTCGGCTCGAGCCGGGCCCCGGTCTACCTCGTCAACTTCACGCAGCGGGCCGCGGCCGAGCAGGCGCAGAACCTGATGAGCGCCAACTTCTCCTCGAAGGAGGAGAAGGCCCGCATCGCCGAGCAGCTCCAGGGCTTCCGCTTCGACTCCCCCTACGGGAAGGAGATCCAGCGGTTCCTGCGCCACGGGATCGGGCTCCACCACGCGGGGCTCCTCCCCCGGTACCGCCTGCTCGTGGAGAAGCTCGCGCAGGGCGGGCTCCTCAAGGTGGTCTCCGGCACCGACACGCTCGGCATGGGCGTGAACGTCCCCATCCGCACGGTGCTCTTCACGCAGCTCTGCAAGTTCGACGGCGAGAAGACCGCCATCCTCGCGGCCCGCGACTTCCACCAGATTCTCCGGCCGCGCGGGGCGCAAGGGGTTCGACGACCGCGGCTACGTGCTCGCCCAGGCGCCGGAGCACGTGGTCGAGAACAGGAAGCTCGCCGAGAAGGCCGCCGCCGGGAAGAAGGTGGTGAAGAAGCAGCCGCCGCAGAAGGGCTACGTCCACTGGGACCGGAGCACCTTCGAGCGGCTGCGCGAGAAGGAGCCCGAGCCGCTCGAGAGCCGGTTCGAGCCCACCTTCGCGCTGCTCGTGAACCTGCTCCAGTCGGAGACCTCGGCGCGCGGCGGCGGGTACGGCCGGCTCGTGGAGCTCATCGGCCGCTCGCACGGCAACGACTACACCCGCGCGAAGCACCGCCGCTCCGCCGCCCAGCGGCTGCGCACGCTCCGCCAGGCGGGGCTCGTGGAGCTGCACCGGGTGGAGGGCTGGCGGGGCGCCTACCTGCGCCCCGCGCGCGGGCTGCAGAAGGACTTCTCGATCTTCCACACGTTGTCCCTCTACCTCCTGGACACGCTCCCGCGCATCTCGCCGGAGCGCGACACGTACCACCTCGACGTCCTCTCGATGGTCGAGTCGATCCTCGAGGACCCCGACGTCGTGCTCTGGAAGCAGCTCGACCGCGCGAAGGGCGAGGCGGTCGCGCGCATGAAGGCGGAGGGCAAGGAGTACGACGAGCGGATGAAGGAGCTCGAGACGGTCGAGTACCCGAAGCCGAACCGCGAGTTCACCTACGCGACCTTCGACGACTTCGCCGCCCGCCACCCCTGGGTCGGCCACGAGAACATCCGCCCGAAGTCGATCGCGCGCGAGATGGTCGAGAAGTGGATGACCTTCGCCGACTACGTGCGCGACTACGAGCTGCAGCGCTCGGAGGGCGTGCTGCTCCGCTACCTGACCGAGGCGTACAAGACGCTCGTGCAGACGGTGCCCGAGGGCTACCGCACCGACGACCTCCTCGACGTCATCGCCTTCCTCCGGGCGACCGTGCGCGGGGTGGACTCGTCGCTCCTCGACGAGTGGGAGCGGATGCGCGACCCGGCCTACCAGGCCCGGCTCGTCGACCCCCGCGCCGCGGTGGTCGAGGCGCTCGGCCCGCCGCCGATCTGGGCCGACGCGAAGGCCTTCGCCGCGCGCGTGCGCAACGAGCTGCACGCGCTGCTCGTCGCGCTGGCGCGGAAGGACCACGCCGCCGCGCTCGCGGCGCTCGCGCCCGGCCAGACCTGGGACGCGGCGGCGCTCGAGAAGGAGCTCGCGCCGTACTGGGCGGAGCACCCGCGGATCGACGTGACCCCGGCCGCCCGCCGGGCGCACCACACGACGCTCGTCGAGGACGGCCCGCGCCGCTGGAAGGTGACGCAGGCGATCGTCGACGAGGCGGGCGAGCACGACTGGGCCATCCACGCCGAGCTCGACCTCAACGGCGCCTTCGACCCCGAGCAGCCGCTCCTGACGCTCGTGCGCGTCGGGCCGTAGGCTACGGCCTCCACATCTCGGCCGGCAGCGTCGCCGGGAAGCCCACCTGCTCGACCACGGTCTCCCCCGTGGTCTTCCCGTTCGCCCAGTTCACCTCGCGGAACGCCACGAGCACGCCCTCCACGAGGCGGTAGTCCTCGTAGGTCGTGATGAACTCGACGTGCTCGGCGCCGGTGGAGTACCCGCGCGAGCGGACGATCCGCCCGCTCGCGGGGTCGAGCACGGCCTCGACGACGAGCCCGGGCGCGTACGGGAAGGCGAGCACCCGGACCTTCTTCCCGGCGATCACCTGCTCGCCGCGGTCCTCGAGCCGGGCCTCCCAGTTCGCGAGCGTGGCGGGGAGATCGAGCCGCACCGCCTGCAGCATCATCGAGGCGAGGTGGCCGCCCCGCGCCTCCTGCCCCTGCCGCCAGCCGCGGTCGCCGTCGACCACGCGGATCTCGCCCTCCTCGCCCGGCCACTGCACCTCCACGCGGAGCCGGCCGCTCCGCTCGTAGACGCGGCCGATCTTGCCGGCGGCGCCCGGGTGGAGGAGCGAGGTGACGGTCCCGACCTGCTGCTGCCGGGCGGCCCTCGCGAGGGCGGCCGGCCCGCCGTGCGCCTGCACGCAGCGCGCGACGAGCGCGTGGACGCTCGCGCTCCCGGCCTCCGGCGGGCGCGCGGTGACCGGCGGGGTCGTGGCGAGGAGCGCGGCGGCGAGCGAGGCGAGCATGGGCCCGGGAGTCTCCCCGAGCGGGCAGCCGGGCGCAACCCGCACGGGAGCGCCATCGTGCGGAGGGTGACGGAGCTCATCGGCTGGCTCTCCTCGGCGATCCTGGTCGCCACGATCGTGAAGCAGGTCGCGAAGCAGTGGCGGGACGGCACGAGCGAGGGGGTGTCCCGCTGGCTCTTCGTGGGGCAGATTGCCGCCTCGACCGGGTTCACCGTCTACAGCGCCCTCGTGGGGAACGCGGTCTTCGTGGCGACGAACGCGCTCCTGCTCGGGGCGGCCGTGGCGGGGCTCCTGATCGTGCTCAGGCACCGCCGCCGGGAGCGCGTGCTCCGCGCGGGGGCGGCGGGATCCGGTTGACTTTCGGGTCGCGCGGCCGCATAGCTTCGCACCCCCATGCTCTCCTCCCACCGCAACGGTCCGAAGCGCTGGCCCCGTGGCCAGAAGTTCGCGCTCACCGCGGCGGGGCTGGCCGCCGACACCGCCCACCGCGAGACGGTCGCCCAGGCGCGCGCGAGCGGGCGCAACGCGCTCGACGCCGCGCTCGTGGCCTGGGCCACCCCGCTCGCGCTGCAGGCGGGCGACGGCACGGTCCTCGGGGAGCTCCGCGCCGGCCGCCTCGGCGTGCCGGATCTCGTCGAGCGCCTCGAGCCGGCCGGCATCCAGCCGGACGAGGTCCGCGGCGCGCTCCAGCGGCTCGTCGCCGCCGGGCTCGTCGAGGCGATCCCGCTCGCGTCGCAGCTCGCCGCGGGCTGAGTTTCACGGGGGCGCTCGTCCCTCGACTCCGGCCCGCTTCGCGGGCCTACGCTCGGGATGAACGGACCGCCCCCGCCCCCGGCAGCAGGCGGGCCCGCTACTCGTCGCCGCGACGGTCGGCCTTCTTGCCGGCCTGGTGCTTCTTCTCGCGCAGGCGCCGCTCCTTCGCGCCGCGGGACGGCTTCGTCGCGCGCCGCACCTTCGGGCGCACCGCCAGCGCCGCGAGGCGCTCGCGCAGCCGCTCGAGGGCCGCGCCCCGGTTCTGCGCCTGGCTGCGCCGCTCGGTCGCGGTGACGGTGACCCCGGTGGGCGGGTGCGAGAGCCGCACGCCGCTCTCCGTCTTGTTGCGGTGCTGGCCGCCGGGCCCGCCCGCCACGAAGAACTCGAGCTCGCACTCGGCGAGCAGCACCTCGCCGGGCAGCGAGACGGCGCGGCGCGCCGCCGCGCGGATGGCCTCCGGGATCATCGGCTCCCCCTCTCCTCCGCCGCGTTCGGGCGGTCGCTCACGATCCTGCCGTCCACCAGCGTCACGATGCGGTCGCAGCGGGCGGCGAGCCTCGGGTCGTGGGTGACCACGAGGAAGGTGGTGCCCGCGCGCCGGTTGAACTCGCGCAGGAGCTTGAAGATGTCGTCCGCGCTGTGCGTGTCGAGGTTGCCGGTCGGCTCGTCGGCGAGCACGAGCTTCGGCGCCATCGCGAGCGCGCGGGCGATGGCCACCCGCTGGGCCTGGCCGCCGGAGAGCTTCGACGCCCGCCGGTGCACCACCGCCTCGAGCCCGACCTGGCGCAGGAGGAACGTGCCGCACTCGACCATGCTCGGGTCGGGCCGCCCCCTCGCGGCCATCATCGGGATCGTCACGTTCTCGAGCGCGGTGAAGGCCGGCAGGAGGTGGTGGAACTGGAAGACGAAGCCGATGCGGGTGCCGCGCACGCGGGTGAGCCCGTCGTCGTCGAGCGCGCCGGTGTCCTCGCCCGCGACGCTCACCCGCCCCGCCGTCGGCCGGTCGAGGAGGCCGATGAGGTTGAGGAGCGTCGACTTCCCGGAGCCGGACGGGCCCACGAGCGCGGTGAACTCCCCCGCGGCGAGCGTGAGGTCGACGCCGTGGAGGACCCGGGTGACCGACTCGCCGTCCCCGAACTCCTTCACGACGCCCTCGAGGCGGAGCGCGGCGGCGGCGGGCTCAGCCATGGCGGATCACCGTGGCGGGGTCGAGGCGCGCCGCGACGCGGGCCGGGAAGACCGCCGCGACGACGCCGGTGCCGATGGCGACCGCGGCCGCGAGGCCGAAGAGCCCCGGGGTGAGCTGGATCGGGAAGAGCGCCTCGCCGTACGGGTTCTTCACCGCGGCGGCGAAGCCCATCGCCATGGCCGTCCCGAGGCCCGCGCCCAGCACCGAGCCCAGCACGCCGACGATGGCGCCCTCGGCGAGGAAGATCCGCAGCACCGTGCCGGTCGGCGTGCCGGTCGCCTTGAGGATGCCGATCTCGCGCGACTTCTGGATGACCGAGACGCCGAGCACGCTCGCGATGCCGAGCGCGACCGCCACCACCACGAAGAACTGGATCATCGCGGAGGACGACGACTGCGAGCGGAGCGCGGTGAGGAGCTGGGCGTTGAGCTTCATCCAGCTGTCGGCCACGAGGCCGGTCCGGTCGGCGAGGCCGGCGGCGACCTTCTCCGCCTGGAAGACGTCCTCGACCTTGAGCGCGATCGTGGTCGCCCCGCCCGCGAGATCGAGCAGCGTCTGCGCGGTGCGGAGCGAGCAGAGCACCCAGCGCTGGTTCACGTCCTTCGCGCCGAGGTCGAAGATCCCGGCGATCGTGAAGAGGTCGGTGACGCCCTCCGGCGTGGTGAGCCGGAGCTTGTCGCCGACCTGCAGCCCGAGGTCGTCGGCGAGCACGGCGCCGATGACCACCTCCGGCCCCTCGACCCGGAACCGGCCCGCCTGGATGCGGCCGGCGATCCGGATCACGGCGTCGAAGCTCTCCTCCTCCACGCCGCGGAGCGCGACCGGCTTCGAGACGTCGCCCCGGCTCGCGAAGGCGGAGCCCTCGGCCGAGGGGCTCGCCGCGACGACGCCCGGGGTCGCGCGCGCGATCTTCAGCACCTCCTGCCACTGGTCGATCGAGCGCTGCCGCTCGGGCGCGCGCTCGATGGAGGCGGCGATGGCCTCGCCCGGCGCCGGCGGGAGCACGCGCGGGACCCGCTCCGGCCGGCGCAGCACGACGTGCGCCTGCGAGGACAGCGTCTGGTCGACGAGCGTCGCCTGCAGGCCGGAGATGAGCGCGGTCAGGAAGATGATGACGGCGACGCCGACGGTGGTGCCGCCGAGGATCAGCGCGGTCTGGGCGCGCCCCTCGCGCAGGTAGCGCAGCGCGACGAAGAGCTCAAAGGGCACGGGCGAACCCCGCGGGCGGCGCGAGTGCGCTCGCGCGGACCCGCTCGCCCGGCTCGACCCGGCCGGACGAGGACGGGATGACGGCGTCGCCGGGCGCGAGCCCCGCGGTGACCTCCACGTACCCCTCGCCCCGGAGCCCGAGCGTGACGGGCCGGCGCTCGGCCCGCCCGCCTGCGATGGTGAGCACCCAGGGCGAGGCGGCCGCGTCACGCACCACCTCGGCGGGCACGACCAGGGCCTCGGCCTTGCGGCCCACCTCGACGTTCACCGAGACCGTCATCTCCGGACGCAGGAACGCCGGCGGCCGGGGGACCGCCAGGCGGACCTCGACCGTGCCGCGCGCCGGGTCGACCGAGGGCGCGATGAAGGTGACCTTCGCCTCGAACGGCGCCGCGGGGTACGCGTCGGCGACCGCGGAGGCCCCCTGGCCGAGCGCGAGCACGGCGAGGCTCTTCTCGTCGGGCTGCACGGTGAGCCGGGTCTCGCCCTCGCGGGAGAGGACGAGCACGGTCTTGCCGGTGCCGACGACGTCGCCCGGCTCGACGTCGCGCAGGAGCACGCGGCCGGCCGCGGGCGCCCGGAGCGCGCGGTCCTCGAGCGCCGCGCGGGCGACCTCCTCGGCCGCCTGCGCCCCCCGGAGCGCCGCCGCCGCGGCGCGCTGGTCGGCGCCCTCCGCGGCGGAGGCGGCCTGGGCGGCCGCGGCGTCCTGCGCGCTCCGCGCGACGTCGAGCGCGCGCTGGGCGTCGTCGCGCGCCTGGGCGCTCGCGGCGCCGGCGTCGTACAGCTTGCGCACCCGCTCGAGCTCGGCCTGCGCGGAGGCGACCTTGAGCTGCGCCTGGCGGAGGAGCTCGGCGGCGGAGCGCGCCCCCGGGCCGCGCACCTGGTCGAGCCGCGCGGCCGCCTCCGCGGTGCGGGCGCGGGCCTGCTCGAGCGCGGCGGTCGCGGAGGTGGCGTCGAGCCGCAGCAGGAGCTGGCCGGGCCGGACGAGGTCGCCTTCGTCGACCGCGACCTCGAGGACCTGCCCCGGCGCGAGCGGCGCGAGCGCGATGCGCGCGGGGGACATGACCCGGCCGCTCGCGACCACCCGCTGCACGAGCGGCCGCACCGCCGCGACGTGCGCGCCGACCTCGCGGGCGCGCGCCGCGCGCCAGGCGACGAGGAGGACCAGCGCCGCGACGGCGACCGTGAGCACGCGCGCCCGCGGGGTCGCCCATGCGGCCCGCGCCGCGCGCCGGACGAGCGCTTCCCTGGCCATGCGCGTCGAATACCACCGGTCCGGGCGGCCGCGCACGGGTTTCGTCGACACTCGCTCATCCTGAGCGTAGGCCCGCCGCAGGCGGGCCGAAGTCGAAGGATGAGGCCAGACCGGCTACCCTGTCCCCGTGTCCCGCCGAAACGTCCACCCGTCCGACGCTTCACGCTGGGTGTTCAACCGGATGGCGGGCGACTACCCGCGGCGCCCCGCGTATCCGGCCGCCCTCGTCGCGCGCCTCGTCGCGCTCGCCGGCGGCCCGGGCGCGCGCGTGGCCGACCTCGGCGCCGGGACCGGGCACCTCGCGCTGCCGCTCGCCGCGGCCGGGCTCCGGGTGACGGCGGTCGAGCCCGCCCGCGCGATGCTCGACGGGCTCTCGGACGCCGCGGCCCGCGCCGGCCTCGCGGTCGAGGCCGTCCACGCCGCGGCCGAGGACACCGGGCTCCCCGCGCGCACCTTCTCCCTCGCGCTGCTCGCCGACGCGGCGCAGTGGGTCGACCCGCCGCGCGCCGGGGCCGAGCTCGCGCGGCTGCTCGCGCCCGGCGGCCGGGTGGCGTTCGTGGTCCCGGCCTTCGCGCCGACCCCGTTCATGCACGCCCTGGGCGAGCGCATCGCGGCGGCGAACCCGAAGGCCCGCCCGCACCCGCCGCCGGTCGAGGCCATCGCGGCGGCCGCAGGGCTGGCGCTGGAGGGACGGGAGGTCCTCCGCGACGACGTCGCGCTGTCGCCGGACGACCTCGCCGCGGTGCTGCGCGCCCACTCGTACGTGGGCCCGGCGCTCGGGCCCGCCGGGCTCGCGGCGCTCCTCGCCGACGCCCGCGCGCTCGCGGAGGCGCACGGCGGGGCGGCCTGGGCCCGGGACCTCGCGCTCGCGTGGACCGCGCGCGCGGCGTCAGGGTGACCCGCCCCACTCCGCGGTCGCCTCCGTGCAGGAGCTCCAGATGACCCGGCCCGCGAGGCGCTCCGGCGGGTCCTCGACGAGGAGCCGCGTCTCGAAGGTGCCACGGCTCACCGGCTGCTGGCAGGCGCCGAGCGGGAACCGGTCGGCGAGGAGGTCCGCGACGTAGGAGGGGTCGAAGCCGACGTCGACGGTCAAGACCGACCACCACGGCCCCGGAGACGGGCTGCGCTCGCCGGTGGCGCCGCTCAGCTCGACGGTGCCCTTCATGCCCTGCGGTGAGAGCGTCACCGAGACGTGCTCGTCGAGCGTGTCGTCCCACGGGAGCCTCGCGTGCTCGACCCGGCCCCGGAGCGCCCACACGAGCTCGCCCGAGGTCCGGTCCTTCGTGTGCGGGAACCAGGCGATCCAGCCCGACAGGTGCAGGCGGTCCGGGTTCGTCGTCGTGCCCTCGAAGGTGCAGTCGAGCATGAGGCGGCCGCGCTCGACGTGCGAGCACCCCCGCAGCTCGTCCTCGGTCCACACCGCGTGCTCGAGATCGATCGTGTTGCCGGGGCTCGGCGCGTGCCAGCCGAACCAGAAGCGGGCCCGGAAGAGCTCGGTCACGTCGAACCCGCCTCGTGCGGCCAGGATCAGCTCCTCCACGTGCAGGAGCGCGTACTCCTGCCCCGTCCCGGCGGAGGGGACCATCGGCACGTCCACGCGCCAGGCCGGGTTGACGGGCGCGTCCGGCCCGCAGGCCCACAGGGCGGTGAACGAGGCGACGAGCAGCCAGGCACCGGGAGCGGCAGCGCGCATGGTCCCTCCTCCCCCGACCGTCCGCCATATCTCACGCATCGTCAACCCGGACGCAGCGAGCCGGCCCCCGCGAGCGGCCAGCTCCCGCGCAGCCCCACCGCAGGTGGGTGTCGCCTGCCGCGGCGCATCTTCCGGGGAGTGAAATCCCTTTCGGGGCGCCCGGAGGCCCTACCCGCCGAGCCGCGGGTGCTCCTCGCGCCACTGCTGCACGGCGAGGCGCCGCTCCCGGAGCTCGTGGGCGACGTACTCGCGGACGCTGCGGTCCATCCGCGGGTCGAGGAACGCGTGCGCGCTCCAGGTCTCGGCGGGCTCGAAGCCGCGCGCCACCTTGTGCTCGCCGCCGGCGCCGCCCTCGAAGATCTTCGTGCCCCGGCGGATGCACTCGTCGATGGAGTGGTAGAGCGCGACGTTGAAGTGGAGGAACGGGTGCTCCTCCGAGCAGCCCCAGTAGCGCCCGTAGAGCCGCTCGGCGGAGGCGAGGTTGAAGGCCATGCCGATCATCCGCCCCTCGCGGCGCGCCTCCACCACCTCGACCGCGTCGGGGAGCCCGCGGATGGCCGCCTCGTAGAAGCGCTGGTTCACCCAGCGCATGCCCCACACCATCTTGTCGGTCGTGCGCCGGTGGAGGGCGAAGCAGGCCTTCGCCCAGCCCTCCGGGTCGCGCGAGAGCTCGTCCCCGCGCACGGTGCGGATGGTGATGCCCTGCTCCGCGGGGGCGCGGCGCTCGCGCCGGAGCGCGTTGCGCCGCTTCGACGGGAACCGCGCGAGGAAGTCGTCCGGGCTCGCGTAGCCCGCGTTCACCCAGTGGTACTGGAAGTCGATGCGCGGGGCGAGGCCGGCCGCCTCGAGCTCCGCCGCCTCGTCCGGCCCCGGGAAGAGGACCTGGAGCGCGTGCATGCCCTCCCGCCGCGCCAGCGCCCGGGCCTCGTCCACGATCGCGGCGACGATCGCGGCGCGGTCCTCGCCCTCGGCGGCGAGCACCCGGCGGCCGGTCGTGGGGCTGAAGGGCACCGCGAGCAGGAGCTTCGGGTAGTACGGGACCCCGGCGCGCTCGGCCGCGGAGGCCCACTGCCAGTCGCGCGAGAAGTCCCCGTCGGAGCCGTCGCGCCGGTAGGCCGGCGCGGCCCCGACGAGGGTGCGGCCCCGGCGGGCGAGGAGGTGCCGCGCGTGCCAGCCGGAGCGCGGTGAGGCCGACCCGCTCGCCTCCATGGCCGCGAGGAACGCGTGGCGGAGGAAGGGGGTCGCCGCGACCGGCTCGTGCGCGTGGAGGGCGTCCCAGGCCTCCGCGGGCACGTCGAGGATGGAGTCGACGACGGTGATCTCGAGGCCGGGCACGGAGTCCCTCCTCCCATAGCGGGGTGTCGCGCCGCGGCGCAACGTGGACCGCTCCCGAAGGGGGCACCCCACGAGCCTCGCCAGACCGCGGGTCCTGCGCTACACCCACGGCCGATGCGACTCGCCACGCTGAAGGACGGCAGCCGGGACGGGCGGCTCGCCGTGGTCCGCCGGGACGGCGCCGCGTACGCGGACGCCGGGGCCATCGCGACGACGCTGCAGGCCGCGCTCGACCGCTGGGACGCCTGCGAGGGCCCCCTGCGCGCGCTCGCCGCCGAGCTCGACGCCGGGCGCGCGCCCTCGCGGCCGCTCGATCCGAAGGCGCTCCTCTCTCCCCTGCCGCGCGCGTACGAGTGGGTGGACGGGTCGGCCTACCTCACCCACGTGCGCCTCGTGCGGAAGGCCCGGGGCGCCGAGCCGCCGCCGACCCTCGAGACCGATCCCCTCGTCTACCAGGGCGGCTCGGGCGTGCTGCTCGCGCCCACCGAGGACATCCCGCTCCCGGATCCGGCCTGGGGCATGGACTTCGAGGCGGAGGTCTGCGTCGTGCTCGGCGACGTGCCGCGCGGCACGACCGCCGCGGACGCCGGCCGCCACGTGCGGCTCGTGCTGCTCGCGAACGACGTCACCCACCGCAACCTCGTCCCGCCCGAGCTCGCGAAGGGCTTCGGCTTCTTCCAGTCGAAGCCGGCGACGGCGTTCTCCCCGTTCGCGGTGACGCCCGACGAGCTCGGCCCGGCCTGGCGCGACGGCCGGCTGCACCTGCGCATGCACGTGCGCTGGAACGGGAAGGAGGTCGGCTCGACCGACACCGGCCCCGAGATGCACTTCTCCTTCCACGACCTCCTCGCGCACGTCGCGAGGACCCGCGGCTTCACCGCCGGCACCATCCTCGGGAGCGGCACCATCTCGAACGAGGACCCCGCCCGCGGCTACTCCTGCATCGCCGAGGTGCGGGCGCGGGAGATGATCGAGCACGGCGGCGCGCGGACCCGGTTCCTGCAGGCCGGCGACACCGTCGAGATCGAGGTCCGGGACGCGGCGGGCCGCTCCCCGTTCGGCACGATCTCCCAGAAGGTGGTCACCCCGTGAGCTACCGCCTCTACTCCTACTGGCGCTCTTCCTCGGCCTGGCGCGTCCGCATCGGCCTCGCGCTGAAGGGGCTCCCCTACGCGTACGTCGCGGTGAACCTCCTCGAGGGCGAGCAGTTCTCCGACGCGCACCAGGCCCGCAGCCCGCTCGCGCAGGTGCCGGTGCTCGAGGTGGAGGAGCGCGGGCACGTCCTCCGGCTCGCGCAGTCGATGGCGATCCTCGAGTGGCTGGACGAGCGCCACCCGACCCCGCCGCTCCTGCCGCGCGACCTCGACCGGCGCGCCGAGGTGCGGGCGCTCGCCGAGCACGTGAACTCCGGCATCCAGCCGCTCCAGAA
Source organism: Anaeromyxobacteraceae bacterium (assembly GCA_047602405.1). Lineage (GTDB taxonomy): Bacteria > Myxococcota > Myxococcia > Myxococcales > Anaeromyxobacteraceae > Anaeromyxobacter. Next base: position 202,493 of record JASGHJ010000002.1, on the reverse strand, counting down.
CGCGGCGCCGCTCAAGATGCTCCGCGAGAAGGAGGCCGGCTACGACAAGGTCTGGGCCCGCCACTGGATCGCGCGCGGGCTCGCCGGCCTCGAGCGGGCGGCCGCCGCCACGGCCGGCCGCTACGCGGGCGGCGACGAGCCCGGACTGGCCGACTGCTACCTCGTGCCCCAGATGTACAACGCGCGCCGCTTCGGGATCGACCTCGCGCCGTTCCCGACCCTGCGCAGGGTCGAGGAGGCGTGCGGCGCCCTCCCGGCCTTCCAGGCGGCCCACCCGGACCGCCAGCCCGACGCGCCGCCGCCGGAGAAGAGGACCCCATGACGACCAAGCTCGAGCCCCTGGGAATCCGCCGCGTCGAGGCGCTGCACTACTACGTGCACGACCTCGGCCGCAGCCGGCGCTTCTACACCGAGAAGCTCGACTTCGCCGAGGTCGCGGTCTCGAGCCCCGCGCTCGAGCAGGCGGGCCACCAGACCTCCGCCCTCTTCCGCGCCGGCGACGTGAACGTCCTCTGCTCCCAGCCGCTCGGCGAGGGCGGGCGGGCGTGGCGTTACCTCCGCAAGCACCCGGACGGCGTCGGCACGGTGGTCTTCGAGGTCGAGGACATCGAGAAGACGTTCCGCCTGCTCGAGGAGCGCGGCGGCACGCCCATCGAGGACATCCAGACGGACCGCGACGAGGGCGGCACCTACCGCACCTTCCACATCACGACGCCGCTCGCCGACACGACCTTCCGCTACGTCGAGCGCAAGGGCTACCGCGGCTACCCGGGCATGGTCGTGCACCCGGCGCCGAAGGGCGGCACGAACAAGCTCGGCTTCGGCCACATCGACCACCTCACCTCGAACTTCCAGACCATGAAGCCCGCGCTCCTCTGGATGGAGCACGTGCTCGGCATGGAGGAGTTCTGGGAGGTGCAGTTCCACACCCAGGACGCCGCCTCCGCGAAGCGCGCCGCGATCCAGGCGCAGAAGGGCTCCGGCCTGCGCTCGGTGGTCATGAAGGACATGGCCTCCGGCGTCGTGAAGTTCGCGAACAACGAGCCCTGGCGGCCGGCGTTCAAGTCCTCCCAGATCAACATCTTCAACGAGGACCACCGCGGCGACGGCATCCAGCACGCGGCCCTCACCGTGACCGACATCCTCTCCTCGGTGAAGGCGATGCGCGCCTCCGGCGTGCAGTTCATGCCGACGCCCGGCACCTACTACGACGCGCTCCCGGATCGGCTCAAGACGACCGGCATCGGCAAGATCGACGAGAAGATCGAGGACCTGCGCAAGCTCGAGATCCTCGTCGACGGCGGCGCGCCCGGGTCCTACATGCTGCAGATCTTCCTGCGCGACTCCGCGGGGCTCTACGGCGAGTACGAGGCGGGCCCGTTCTTCTACGAGATCATCCAGCGCAAGGGCGACCAGGGCTTCGGCGCGGGCAACTTCCGGGCGCTCTTCGAGTCCATCGAGCGGCAGCAGGAGCAGGAGGGGCGGTTCTAGATGCTCGACCGGGTCCAGCAGGGCGCGGTGCCGCGGAAGCACCACATCGCCTTCAAGGACGCAGCGGGGCGGCTCCTCTTCGAGGAGGCGTACACGCGGGCCGGCTTCGACGGGCCCTACACGCTCGCCTACCACCAGCACCGCCCGCACGCGACCCGCTCGGTGGACACGCGCCACGGCTTCGCGCCGCCGGAGCCCGCGCACCCCGGGAAGCTGCTCAGGCGCCACTACCGCACCGGCGCCCTGCCGGCGGTGAAGGGGCCGGCGATCGACACGCGGGTCGCGCTCCTCTTCAACGCCGACGTGGTCGCGGGCATGGTCACGCCCACCGAGCCCGACCCGGTCTACTTCCAGAACGCCGACGGCGACGACCTCATGTACGTTTTCGAGGGCGGGGGCGTCCTGCGCTCGGTGCTCGGGGACCTGCGCTTCGAGAAGGACGACTACGTCTTCGTCCCGCGGGGCCTGCTCCACCGCTGGATCCCCGACCCCGGCCCGCAGCGCTGGCTGTCGCTCGAGTGCGCCGGCGGGATCCACCTGCCGCGCCAGTGGCGCAACGACACCGGCCAGCTCCGCATGGACGCGCCCTACTCGCACCGCGACTTCCGCCGCGTCGAGTGGAAGGGCCCGATGGACGAGGGCATCCGCGACGTGGTCGTGAAGCGCGGCAACGCCTTCCACGGCCACCGCCACGAGCACTCCCCGCTCGACGTCGTCGGCTGGGACGGCGCGGTCTACCCGTTCGCGTTCCCGATCCTGAACTTCCAGCCGCGCGCGGGCCTCGTGCACCTGCCGCCCACCTGGCACGGCACCTTCGCCACGCACGGCGCGCTCATCTGCTCGTTCGTGCCGCGGGTGGTCGACTTCCACCCCGAGGCGATCCCCTGCCCCTACCCGCACGCCTCCGTCGACGTGGACGAGATCCTCTTCTACGTCCGCGGCGAGTTCACCTCGCGGCGCGGGGTGGGACCCGGCTCCATCTCGTTCCACCCGGCGGGCGTGATGCACGGCCCGCACCCCGGGGCCTACGAGGGCTCGATCGGCGCGAAGACGACGAACGAGCTCGCCGTGATGCTCGACTGCGCCGCCCCGCTCATGCCGACGAAGGCGGCGCTGGGGATCGAGGATCCGGGGTACCAGGACAGCTTCTTGTAGAGGAGCGTCCGGGACGGACACGGCCGCGGTCAGCGGCTACGGCTACGGCCAACGGCCAACGGCCAACGGCTACGGTCAGCGGCTACGGTCAGCGGCTACGGTCAGCGGCTACGGCTACGGCCAGCGGCTACGGACCGTTTCCGTAGCCGCGGTCCGTTGGCCGTATCCGTTGGCCGTATCCGTTGGCCGTATCCGTTGGCCGTGTCCGTGGCCGTGGCCGTGTCCGTGTCCGTCTCCGCCTCCGTCTCCGCCTCCGCCTCCGTCTCCGCCTCCGTCCCGGCATCCCTCTCCGTGTCCGCTTCCCGCCCGACCCCCTCGCGACTATCCTGCCGCCCATGAATCCCTCGGAGTGGCCCGGCCGGCCCGTGTGGGCCGAGGTCGACCTCGACGCCATCGCACGTAACGTGAAGCTGCTCGCGGCGCGCGCCGCGCCGGCGAAGCTCTGGGCGGTCGTGAAGGCGAACGCCTACGGGCACGGCGCGGTGGCGGTCGGCCGGGCCGCGCTCGAGGCCGGCGCGCAGGCGCTCGTGGTGGTCGCGGTGGACGAGGCCGAGGAGCTCCGGCAGGCCGGGATCACCGCGCCCATCCTGGTGGTCGGCTGGACCCCGCCTTCCGACGCGGGCCGGGTCGTCGAGCTGGGCCTCCGGGCCGCCGCCGGCTCCGCCGAGTTCCTGGAGGCGCTCTCCGCCGCCGCGCGCGGCGCGCCGCGGCCCGTGGAGGTGGACCTCGAGCTCGAGACCGGCCTCAACCGGCACGGGCTCGCGCCGGACGCGCTCGTCGCGCTCGCCGGGCGCGCCCGCGCGCTGCCGGGGCTGAAGGTCCAGGGGCTCTTCACCCACTTCGCCGCCGCCGAGGAGGGCGACCAGCGCTTCACGCGACGGCAGTTCGACGTGTTGAAGGCCACCGCGGCGCGGGTGCCCTGGATCCCCGAGCGGCATTGCTCCGCCTCCGCGAGCGTGCTCGTCGACCCCGAGATGAGCCTCGACGCGGTCCGCACCGGCCTCTCCATCTACGGCTACAAGCCCGCGCCCTGGGTGGGCGCCGACGCCGAGCTCGTCCAGGCGCTCGCGCTCCGCGCGCGCGTCGCGCGGGTCATGGAGGTCGAGCGCGGGGCCACCGTCGGCTACGGCCGCACCTGGGCCGCCGCCCGGCCCTCGCGCGTCGCCCTCGTGATGGCCGGCTACGCGGACGGCTACCGCCGCGGCCTGTCGAACCGCGCCCACGTGCTCGTGCGCGGACGCCGCGCGCCCGTGGTGGGCCGCATCGCGATGGACATGTTCATGGTCGACGTCACCGCGGTGCCGGGCGCCGCGCCCGGGGACGTCGCGACGCTCATCGGCAGGGACGGCGAGGAGCGGGTCGACGCCGACGAGCTCGCGGCGCTCGCCGACACCATCTCCTGGGACGTGCTCGCCGGCGTGGCGGCGCGCGTGCCGCGGCTCTACCTGCGCGGCGGCGAGGTCGCGGCCGTCTCGACGCTCACCGTCCGGCCCCCTACATCCCCGGCGGCCTGACGACCGCCGGCGCGCCCTCGCCGGGCGGCGGCTCCTTCTCGGCGTCGAGCGCCATCATGAGCGCGTCGATCGCCTCGGCCGCGTTCTCCGGCGAGGTCGAGAGGTCCGCGCGCTCGAGGCGCCCCCAGTCCACCCGCGCCACCTCGTCGCGGGCCGAGACGAGGACGATCGCGCCGGTGATCTGGTTGCGCAGGTCGGTGCGCGGCGCGGCCCACGGGTTCTGGTTCTGGACGCTGTCCATCGCCTGCACGCGGACGAACCGGTAGGTGAAGGCGACGGCGTCGAGCCCGGCCTGCCGCACGAGGTCGCCGGCGCCCTCCGCGACGCCGAAGACCACCCCGCGGCGCGCGTCGAGGGCCGGCCCCTTCCACGGGTCGAGCCGATCGTGCAGCGCCGCGAGCGCCTTCTCGCCCTCCGGCGTGGGCGTCTCCTGGACCACCGTCCAGCCGCGCCGGGCGAGGGAGTCGGCCACGCCGTCGAGGAGGTCCTTGCCGGGCGCCTTCTTCTCGGCGCCCTTCTCCCGGAAGACCGCCACCTTCCGCACGTCCGCGAAGGCCGGGCCGACCCGATCGGTCCGGGGCCGGGCGGGGCCCGCGCCGGCCGAGGCACACCCCGAGAAGGCGAGGACCACCAGGAACGACCAGCCCGCGCGCTCGAGCACCATGAAACCTCCCACCCGACTATATTCGCCGCCCATGACCGTCACCGTAGAGACCGGCACCACGCTCCAGTTCGATCGGTTCTGGCGCTGGCTGAAGCGCCACCCGAACTGCATCCTGCGCGCGGGGACGCCCGACAGCTTCCTCTACGACCACGAGGATCTACACTGGCACCTCGAGGAAGAGGAGGACCGGACCCCGACGGTCCAGCTCCTGCGCGGCAAGCAGCTCCTCGCCGAGCTCGTCATCGAGGTGCGGGAGGTCCTGTTCGTGCAGGCCATGCCCGATCCCGACGCGGAGGACGGGGCGTACCTGTTCGAGCTCATCGGCGGGGGTGACGAGCCGTACGCCGTCTACCACTTCTCCGTCGCGCACGGGTTCGACGAGGGCCAGGCCCACAAGCCTGCGCTGAAACAGTGAGCCTCGGCGCCTACGACGCGCTCGACGCGGTCGGCCTCGCGCGGCTCGTCGCCGCGGGGGAGGCCACCGCCCTCGAGCTGCTCGAGGCGGCGCTCGCGCGGGCCGACGCCCGCAACGCACGGCTCAACGCCATCGTCACCCGCGACGACGCCGGGGCCCGCCTCCGCGCGCGGAGCCCCCTGCCGCGCGGCCCGCTCTCGGGCGTGCCCTTCCTCTGGAAGGACCTCCACGCCGCCTGGGCGGGCCAGACCCTCACCGGCTCCTCCCGCCTCAGGGCCGGCGATCGACCCGGCGTGAACGCTCTCGTCGTCGAGCGCGGCCTCGCCGCCGGGCTCGTGCCCTTCGGCCAGACCAACCTGCCCGAGTTCGGGATCATGGGGACGACCGAGCCGGCCTTCCGCGGCCCGACCCGGAACCCCTGGAACCTCGCGCGCTCCTCCGGCGGCTCCTCGGGCGGCGCGGGCGCCGCGGTCGCCGCGCGCATCGTCCCAATGGCGCACGGCACCGACCACGGCGGCTCGGTGCGCATCCCCGCCTCCGCGTGCGGCGTCTTCGGCCTCAAGACCACCCGGGGCCGCGTGCCCTTCGCGCCGGACGCGACCGGCCTCTGGGACGGCTGGGACTCGCACGGCGTGCTCTGCCGCTCGGTGCGCGACGCGGCCGCGTTCCTCGATGCCTTCGCGCTCGGCCCCGCGCCGGGCGATCCCTGCCCGCTCCCCGCGCCGGCGCGCCCGTTCTCCGAGGCGCTCGCCGCGCCTCCCGCGAAGCTCCGCATCGCCTTCACGACCGCGCCGTTCTTCAGCCACGCCGTCCACGCCGAGTGCGGGGCGGCAATCCACGAGGCGGCGAAGCTGCTCGAGGGGCTCGGCCACGAGCTCGTCGAGGAGCGGCCGCCGTTCGACCGCGAGCGGCTCGTGCGCGCGTACCTCGTCGTGCTCGCCGCCGGGGTCGCGGCCGACGTGGCGGAGTCGGAGGCCGCCCTCGGCCGCAAGGCGCGCTGGGAGGAGCTCGAGCCGGAGACCTGGGCGCTCGCCGTCGGGGGGCGGGTGCTCTCCGCGGCCGAGGTGGCCGGAGCGATGCGCGAGGTCCACCGGGCCGCCCGCGCGCTCGCGCTCTTCCACGAGCGCTACGACCTCCTCCTCACGCCGACGCTCGCGCAGCCGCCGGTGGAGCTCGGGACCCTCGGCGCGCGGATCCACGAGCGCGCCGCGCTGTGGGTCTTCGCGACGGTGCCGAACCGCCTCATGCTCGAGCAGCTCTTCCAGCAGCTCTCCGAGCGCAGCTACGAGGCGACCGGCTTCACCATGCTCTTCAACGAGACCGGCCAGCCCGCCGCGAGCGTGCCGCTGCACTGGACGCCCGACGGCCTCCCGGTGGGCGTCCAGCTCGTGGGCCGGTTCGCGGACGAGGCCACGATCCTGCGCGTCGCCGCCCAGCTCGAGGAGGCGCGGCCGTGGAAGGACCGGGTGCCACCCGGGCTCGAGGCGCCGGCGCGGTAGCGCCTACTCGTGCCGGAGCGCCTCGATCGGATCGAGCCGCGCGGCCCGGCGGGCCGGGAAGAACCCGAAGGCGACGCCGATCGCCGCCGAGGAGAGGGCGGCGAGCGCGACCGTCCCCGGCAGGAACACGAAGGGCACGCCGAGCAGCGCGGTGAGCCCCCACGCCGCGAGGAGCGCGAGCGCGATGCCCGCGAGCCCGCCCGCGCTCGAGAGCACGACCGCCTCGACGAGGAACTGCGCGAGCACCTCGCGCTCGAGCGCGCCGATGGCGAGCCGGATGCCGATCTCCCGGGTCCGCTCGGTGACCGAGACGAGCATGATGTTCATGATCCCGATGCCGCCGACCAGGAGCGACACCGCGGCGACCGCGCCGAGGAGCGCGGTGAGGAGCTGCGTCGTGCCGGTGAGCGTCCGCGCGAGCTCCTCGGTGCTCATCACGTGGAAGTCGTCCTCCTCGAGCGCCGAGAGGTGCCGGCGCTCGCGCATCACCCGCTTCACCTCGGAGATCGCGTCGGTGGTCGATTCGCCCTCCCGCGTCGCGAGCATGAGCATCCCCACGTCGTTCGTGCCGGCGATGCGCCGCTGCAGCGTGCGGAGCGGCACCACCACGACGTCGTCCTGGTCCTGGCCCATCCCCGACTGCCCCTTCGCGCGGAGCAGCCCCACCACCTGGCAGGCGAGCTTCCCGAGCCGGAGCTGCTGGCCGAGCGGCGAGGCGTCGCCGTAGAGCTTCGTGCGCACCGTCGCGCCGACGACGCAGACCGCCGCGCCGCTGCGGGCCTCCGACTCGCTGAAGATCCGCCCCTCCTCGAGCTCGAGGTTGCGGACGCCGAAGTAGCCCGGGGTCGAGCCGGTGACGCTGGTGGTCCAGTTGGAGGCGCCGGCGATGGCGGTGGCGGACGCGTTCGAGACCGGGGCCGCGCCGGCCACCGCCGGCACCTCCCGGAGGAGGGCCTCGGCGTCCTCCGCCGCGAACGGCTTCGACTTCGTGGCCTGGCCCGGCCCCATCCGGTGGCCCGGGGCGACCATGAGCAGGTTCGAGCCCATCGCCGAGATCTGCTGGCGCACCGACGCCGTCGCGCCGGTGCCGACGGTGACCATCACGATGACCGCCGCCACGCCGATGACCACCCCGAGCAGGGTGAGGATCGAGCGCATCACGTTGCGGCGCAGCGCGCGGACCGCGAGGTGCAGGGCGTTCAGGAGCATCAGCATCGGGCGGGCTCCGGGTTCTGGCGGTCGGACTCGACGATGCCGTCGACGAAGCGCACGGTGCGCCGCGCCCACGCCGCGACGTCCGCCTCGTGCGTCACCACGACGAGCGTGATCCCGCGCTCCTCGTTGAGCCGGCGGAGCAGCGCCATCACCTCCCGCGAGCGCGCGGTGTCGAGGTTGCCGGTGGGCTCGTCGGCGAAGAGCACCGCCGGGCCGGTCACCACCGCGCGGGCGATGGCGACGCGCTGCTGCTGGCCGCCGGACAGCTCCGCGGGCGTGTGGTCCTCCCGCCCCTCGAGCCCGACCGAGGCGAGCGCCTCGCGGGCCGCGGCGCGGCGCTTCCCGGCCGGCACCCCGCGATAGACGAGCGGCAGCTCCACGTTCTCGAGCGCGGAGGTGCGCCCGAGCAGGTTGAACCCCTGGAACACGAAGCCGAGCTGGAACCTGCGCAGCCTCGCGCGCTCGTCGCGGGAGAGGGAGCCGACCTCCACGCCGTGGAAGCGGTAGCTCCCGCCGGTCGGCACGTCGAGGCAGCCGAGGATGTTGAGCGCGGTGGACTTCCCGGAGCCGCTCGGGCCCATGACCGCCACGAAGTCGCCGCGGCCGATCTCGAGGTCGACCGCCCGCAGCGCGGTCACCGCGGCGGAGCCCTCGCCGTACACCTTCGAGACGCCGCGGAGCTCGATGAGCGCGCTCACGGCGCGCTCCCGCCGGTGGCCGTGCCCACGACGACCCGTGCGCCCTCGGCGACCCCGCCCGCCGCGACGGCGGTGAGCGCGCCGTCGGTGGGCCCCACCGTCACCTCCACCGGCTCGGGCCGGCCGTCGCGGAGCACGTGGATCCGCGGCGCACCGGACTGCGCGGCCGGAGGCGGGGCGTCGCCCGGCGGCCGCGGCATGAGCTTCCCGAGGATGCCCGGAGGCCCACCGGGCGTGGCGCCGCCCTGCCCGCTGCCGGGAGGCGCCGGCGGCGACCAGCGGAGCGCCGCGGCGGGCACGAGGAGCGCCCCCTCCGCGCGCTCGACCACGATCGACGCCGTCGCGGTCATCCCGGGGAAGAGCGCGAGGTCGTCGTTGTCGACCGCGAGCACGGTCGTGTAGGTGACGACGCCGCTCGAGGTCGTCGCCCCGAGCCGCACCTGGGCGACCCGCGCCGTGAACGTGCGGCCCGGGAAGGCGTCCACCGTGAAGCGCGCCTCCTGCCCGGCCTTCACCCGGCCGACGTCGGCCTCGTCGACCGCCACCTGCAGCTCCATCCGGCGGAGGTCCTCGGCGACCGTGAAGAGCACCGGCGCCGAGAGGCTCGCGGCGACGGTCTGCCCGGGCTCGATCGAGCGCTTCAGCACCACGCCGGTCACCGGCGACCGGACCACCGCCTTCGTGAGGTCCACCCGGGTGGCGTCGAGCGCCGCGCGCGCCTGCTGCGCGGCGGCCTCGGCGGCGGCGAGGTCGGCCCTGGCGCGGGCGAGCGCGGCGGTCGCGGCGTCGAGGTCGGCCTGGGCGGGCACCTTACCGCCCGACTTCTCCCGGACGGCCTCGAGCCGGGCGAGCTGCTGCCGATCCTCGTCCACGGTCGCGCCGGCCTGGGCGACCTTGGCGCGCGCGGAGGCGAGCGCCGCCGCGTTCTGGGCGGCCTGGGCCTCGAGCTTCGTCGGGTCGAGGCGGGCGAGCACCTGCCCCTGCTCGACGCGCTGGTTGTAGGTGGCCTCCACGGCGCGGACGACGCCGGAGAGCTCCGAGCCGACGTCCACCTGGTTCGTGGGCTGGAGCGTGCCGGTCGCGCTCACCGCGACGGTGAGCGTGCCGCGCTTCACGGCCTCGGTCCGGAACGACGGCGGCTTCGCGCCCCCGGAGAGGAGCGCGGTGGCGAGCCCTGCGACGACGAGGGTGCCGGCGGCGGTGTAGAGCTTGCGGCGGGTCATGTGGACTCCGGGCTGCTCGCGGGGGTCCAGCCCCCGCCGAGCGCCTTGTAGAGGCGGATGAGATCGGACGCGGCGTCGCCGTCGCTCCTCGCGAGCGCGTCCTCGACGGTCACGACCGTGCGCTCGGCGTCGAGCACGGCGGTGAACGCGGCGAGGCCGGCGCCGTACTGGTCCCGGGCGAGCGCGGCCGCCTGGCGGGCGGCGTCGGCCGCGGTCGCGAGCGCGGCGCGGCGGGCCTCCTCGCGGTCGAGCGCGACGAGCGCGTCCTCGACCTCCCGGAGCGCCGTCAGCACCGCCGAGCGGTAGGCGACCCGCGCCTGGACGAGCGCGGCCTCCTGCGCGTCGACGGCGCGGGCGAGCCGGCCCGCGTCGAGGATCGGGGCGAGGAGCCCCGCGGCGAGGGAGCCCGTCACGAGGCGGCCGGCGGTGAGCGCCTCGAGGCCGATGGAGCCCGTGAGCGTGAGCGACGGGTACCGGGCCGCGACCGCCACGCCGACCTCGGCGGTCTGCGCCGCGAGCCTGCGCTCCGCGGCGCGGACGTCCGGGCGTCGGGCGAGCGCGGACGCCGGCACGCCCACCGCGACGGTCCGCGCCGCCGCCGGAACCGCGCCCGGCGCCGCGAGCAGCGCGTCGAGCGCGCCCGGCTCCTCGCCCGCGAGCACCGCGAGCGCATTCCGGTCGGAGGCGATGGCCGCCTCGAGCGGCGGGAGCGCGGCGCGCTCCTGCTCCAGGTTCGCCCTCGCCTGCTCGGCGTCGAGCGCGGTGGTGAGGCCGGCTTCGGCGCGCCAGCGGGTGAGGTCGGCCGTCTCCTGGAGCGCCGCGAGGTTGCGGCGCGCGAGCGCGAGGCGCGCCTCCCCGGTGCGCAGGGAGACGTAGGCGAGCCCCACCTCGGCGGCGAGGCTGACCTCGGCGTCGCGGACGTCCGCCTCCGCGGCCTGAAGGGTGGCACCCGCGGCCTCGAGCGCGCGGCGCTTCCCGCCGAAGAGAATCGAGCTCCCAGCTCGCGTCGAGGCCGGCCTGCCAGGTCGACTGCGCCTGCCAGGCGCCGCCGGAGGCGGCCCGGGTGCCCTGCCGCGCCGCCTGCGCGGAGGCCGAGACGGACGGGGCGAGGTCGGCCGCGGCGCCGCCGCGCCGGGCGCGGGCCTCCTGGAGCCGCGCGGCGGCCGCCTGGACCGTGAGGCCGCCCGCGCGGGCGCGCTCGACGAGGGCGGTGAGGGTCGGGTCGCCGAGCCCCTCCCACCAGCGGGCGAGCGAGGCCTCGCCGGGCGAGGTCCCATCGTGCGGGACGGGGCCGGCGACGGCGGTGGACCTCCCGGCCCAGGCCGCCCGGGAGGTGCCCTCGGGGCGCACGTACTGGGGCCCGACGGCGCAGGCGGCGGAGAGGAGGAGGACGAGGACCACGGGTGCGCAGCGCTTCATGCCCCCGACCGTAGGCCCCCTCCCGGAAGCGCTGATTTCCCGCGTGTGACGGAGTATTCGCGATCCGGAACCTGGATGGGGTCGCGCGAACCCCCTTGCACGCCCGGGGAACGGGTGTTAAACGGACGCGAATGGCGATTCGCAGTACCGAACCCTCCGTTCCTTCCCGCCGCGAGCGCGCGCGGGAGCACGCCCGGCGCGACATCCTCCTCGCGGCCGCGGAGGTGTTCTCGCGCCGCGGCTACGCCGCCGCGACGCTCCAGGAGCTCGCCGAGGCCGCCGGCTTCGCCGCGCCCTCCCTCTACCGCTACTTCGGGAGCAAGGAGGAGATCTTCCAGAGCCTCCTCGAGCTCCTCGCGGAGGACTTCGGCGCGACGTTCACGACGCCGGCCGACCCGTCCCTCCCGCTCACGGTCCGGCTGCAGGCGCTCTTCGCCGAGCAGGCGAAGCTCGCGACCCGCGAGCACCACCGGCACATGATCGCCCTCATCCGCCTGCCGGACGCCTCCGAGGCGCTCGCCGCGCTCGGGAAGAAGCTCGGCAGCCGCCACACCGGCCTCGCCTTCTACGAGCGGCACATGGCCGGCTGGCTGCACCGCCACGTGAAGAAGGGCGAGCTCCGCCTGCCCACCCCGATGGCCGCCCGCGCCATCGCCGGCCTCGCCTTCGCCTTCCTGGGCTGCCCCGAGGACGGGGCCGCCCCCGACCCCGACCTCCCGCGCCAGCTCGCGGACCTCGTCCTCAACGGAATCGCCGCGCCGATCGACGGCCGGCGTGGAGCCTGAACGACCATGACCCGCACCCAGCTCGCAGCAGTCGCCGCCGCCGCCCTCGCCCTCTCCGCCTGCGCCGGCCACGGCGACAAGGCCTCCCTCCCCGCCGCCGGCGAGGCCCCCGCCCGCGCCGTCCGCGTGGCGAAGCCGTCCGCCCGCGTCGAGACCGGCCTCTCGAAGGCGACCGGCACCGTCCGCTCGCTCAACGAGGCGACCCTCGCCGCGAAGGGCACCGGGCAGGTGAAGGCGGTCCGCGTGCAGGTCGGCGACAAGGTGAGGAAGGGCCAGACGCTCGTCGAGATGGACGACGCGATGGCCCGCATCCAGGTCGCGAACGGCACCGCGGCGGTGAAGCTCGCCGAGGCCAACCTCGCGAACGCCGAGCGCGACCTCGCCCGCGCGAAGACGCTCCGCAGCGAGGACGGCATGGCCCAGGCCGCGTTCGAGAAGGCCCAGACGATGCGCGACGTCGCCGCGGCCCAGCTCGACCAGGCCCGGGCCGGCCTCGCCCTCGCCGAGCAGAACCTCTCCGACACCTACATCCGCGCGCCGTTCGACGGCGTCATCACCGCCCGCTTCCACGCGGCCGGCGACACCGTGAGCGCCGTCCCGGTCACCCCGCTCGTCGGCATCACCGACGTCGACCACCTGGAGCTCCGCCTGATGGTCCCCGAGGCGCTCGCCGCCTTCGCGAACCCGGGCACCGCCATCACCGGCGTCGCGACCCTCAACGGCCAGAAGTTCGGCGCGAAGGTCCGCGCGAAGGGGCCGTCGATCGACCCCCAGAACCGCACCCTCGAGGTGCTCGCCGACGTGGACCCGGGCGCAGGCCTGAAGCCCGGCACCATCGCCACCGTCGACCTCGGCGCCTTCGCCGTGAAGGGTGACCTCTTCCTCCCCACCTCCGCGGTGCGCACCGAGGGCCAGGCCGCCTACGTGCTCGTGGTGGACGGCGGCAAGGCCGCGCGCCGCGACGTGAAGTCGTCCGGCGTGAACCCCGGCACCGTCGCGGTGTCCGGCCTCGCGCCCGACGCGCAGGTGGTGCTCGACCCCGGCACCCTCGCTGCGGGCGACGCCATCGTCCCGCTCGCCGACTAGCAGGAACAGGAGCCCGCCGTGATCAAGACCTTCATCAGCCGCCCGGTCTTCACCGGGATGCTCGTCCTCGCCGTCGTCGTGTTCGGCCTGTCCGCCTACCCGAAAATCGGCGTCGACCAGTACCCCAAGGTCGAGTTCCCGTTCGTCACCGTCGTCACCGTGCTCCCCGGCGCCGATCCGGAGACCATCGAGGAGCAGGTCACGAAGCCCCTCGAGGAGGCCCTCAACACCGTCACCGGCCTCGACACGCTCCGCTCGGTCAACGTCGAGAACGTCTCGCAGGTCATCGTGCGGTTCGAGCTCGAGCGCAACGCGGACGTCGCCGCCCAGGACGTGCGCGACAAGGTCCAGGCGACGCTCTCGAAGCTCCCCCGCGAGATCCAGACCCCCATCGTCCAGAAGCTCGACCTCGGCTCGCTCCCCATCGTCACCCTCGCCTTCTCGGCGCCGGTGCCGATCGAGGAGCTGACCCGGCTCGCCGACGACGTGCTGAAGCCGAGCCTCCAGCAGGTCGCGGGGGTGGGGTCGGTGGACGTGCTCGGCGGGCAGAAGCGCGAGATCAACGTGGTGGTGGACCCCTCCGCGCTGAAGGGCGTCGGGCTCGCCCCCTCCGACGTCGTGAACGCGCTGAAGGCGCAGAACGTCGACGTCCCCGGCGGCCGCACGCTCGAGGCGGGCGTGGAGCGCACGGTGAAGCTCGCCGGCGAGGCCCACACCGTCGAGGAGCTCCGGTCCATCGTGGTGGCGAGCCCGGGCGGCGTGCCCGTCCGGCTCGGCGACGTCGCCCAGGTCATCGACGGCCCCGCCGAGGCCCGCTCCTCGGCCCGCCTCGGCGACCGCGCCGCCCTCGGCCTCGTCATCAAGAAGCAGTCGGGCGCCAACACCGTCGAGGTCGCGGAGGTGATCAAGCAGGCGCTCCCGCGGCTCCAGGCCCAGCTCCCGAAGGGCGGCGAGGTCAAGCTCGTCTTCGACGGCGCGAAGTTCATCAAGGGGTCCATCGACTCGGTGAAGGAGGACATGGTCATCGGCGGCATCCTCGCCGTGCTCGTCGTCCTCATCTTCCTGCGCAACTGGCGCTCGACCCTCGTCTCCGCGGTCGCGCTGCCGACCTCCATCGTCGGCACCTTCGCGGTGATGCACGCGCTCGACTTCACCTTCAACGTCGTGACGATGCTGGCGCTCACCCTCTCGATCGGCCTCCTCATCGACGACGCGATCGTCGTGATCGAGAACATCGTCCGCCACATCGAGCACGGCGAGTCGCCCTGGGAGGCCGCCCGCAAGGGCACGAGCGAGATCGCCCTCGCCGTGCTCGCGGTGACGCTGTCGGTCGTGGCCGTGTTCGTGCCCGTCGCCTTCATGGAGGGCATGATGGGCCGGTTCTTCTACCAGTTCGGCGTCACCGTCGCGGTCGCGGTGCTCATCTCGTACGCGGTCTCGATGACGCTCACGCCGATGTTCTCCGCCCGCGTGCTCCGCACCCACGAGGCGCACGGCCCGGTCTTCGCCGCCATCGAGGGCTTCCTCACCCGGATCGAGCGGATCTACCGCCGTGCGCTCGGGTGGGTGCTCGACCACCGCGCCGTCACCATGGCCGTGGCCACGGTCGTGCTCCTCGCGACGTTCGGCATGGCCCGCTTCCTCAAGACGACCTTCATCCCGACGCAGGACATGTCGCTCGTGAAGGTCACCCTCGAGCTGCCGTCCGGCACCACGCTCGAGGAGACCCGCCGCCAGCTCGACGACCTCTCGCGCCAGGCGCTCGCCGTCCCCGGCGTGAGGGAGACCTTCGCAACGGTCGGCGGCGGCGCGCTCGAGGAGGTCAACAAGGGCGAGATCCTGGTGGACTTCGTCCCGCGCAAGCAGCGCACCTACGGGCAGGACCAGCTGAAGAGCCACCTGCGCGCCACGCTCCGCTCCAGCCCGACCGCGATCGTCTCGGTGCAGGACTACAACCCGATGGCGGGCGGCGGCAACCGCTCGCAGCCGGTGCAGTTCAACCTGCGCACCTACGATCAGGAGAAGCTCCTCCAGGCCGTCGAGAAGACCCGCGCGCACATGCTCGCGAACAAGGGCTACGTGGACGTCGACACCACCTGGCGCACCGGCAAGCCGCAGCTCGAGGTCGAGGTGGACCGCGAGCGCGCCGCCTCGGTCGGCATCCCGGCCGCCATGCTGGGCCAGAACGTCCGCGCGCTGATGGGCGGCGACAAGGTCGCCGACTTCCGCAGCCGCGGCGAGACCTACGACATCAAGGTCCGCTTGCCGCCCGCCGTGCTCGCCGACCCCGGCGCGCTCGGCTCGGTCCCGGTGCGCGCGCCGTCCGGCCAGCTCGTGGAGCTCCGCGCGGTCGCGAGCGTCGTGCCGGCGCTCGGCCCGTCGCAGATCGAGCACCAGGCGCAGATCCGCCAGGTGACGATGCTCGCCGAGCTGAAGGGTTACGCGATGGGTCAGGCCACCGCCGACCTCACGGCCTTCGCGGACAAGGAGCTGAAGCCCCTCGGCGTCACCTACGACTTCGAGGGCCAGGCCCGGGAGCTCGGCAAGGCCGGCAAGGCCTTCGGCATGGCGCTGCTCCTCGGCATCGTGCTCGTCTACATCGTGCTCGCGGCGCAGTTCGAGAGCCTCGTGCACCCGTTCACGATCATGATGTCGCTGCCCTTCGCCGTCATCGGCGGGCTCGGCGGCCTGCTCATCGCCGGGCAGTACATGTCGATGATGGCCATGATCGGCTTCATCATGCTGATGGGGCTCGTGACGAAGAACGGCATCCTCCTCGTCGAGTTCACGAACCAGCTCAAGGAGGCCGGGAAGTCCACGAAGGAGGCCCTCCTCGAGGCCGGCCCGATCCGCCTGCGCCCGATCCTCATGACCTCGGTCGCGATGATCGCCGGCATGATCCCGGTCGCGCTCGCGACGGGCGACGGCGCAGAGATCCGCGTCCCGATGGCGGTCACCGTCATCGGCGGCCTCCTCACCTCCACGGTGCTCACGCTCGGCATCGTGCCGGTCGTCTACTCGCTCCTCGACGGGCTCCGCCAGCGGTTCTGGCACCCGGCGAAGATCGAGGGCAAGGACGAGGACTCCGCCGCGGCCGGCGCACTGCACTCGGTGGCCAAGTAACGTGATCCGCTTCGACGGCATCTCCATGCAGCACGGCAAGCAGGTCCTCTTCATCGAGGCCTCTGCCGTCGTCCACCGGGGCGAGAAGGTGGGCCTCGTCGGCCCGAACGGCGCCGGCAAGTCCACCCTCTTCCGCCTCGTCACCCGCGACGAGGCGCCCGACGAGGGCTCCGTCTCCGTCGACCGCGGCGTCACCGTCGGCCACTTCGGCCAGGACGTGGGCGAGATGAAGGGCCGCTCCGCCGTCGAGGAGACGATGGACGGCGCCGGCCCGGTCTCCGAGGTCGCGGCCGAGCTGCACCGGCTCGAGCACGCGCTCGCCGACCCGGACCGGGCCGACGAGCTGGAGGCGCTCGTCGAGCGCTTCGGGCAGGTGCAGGCCCGCTTCGACGAGCTCGGCGGGTACGCGCTCGAGGCGAGGGCCCGCGAGGTCCTCGCCGGGCTCGGGTTCTCGCCCGAGATGCAGGACGGCGACGTCGGCGCGCTCTCCGGCGGCTGGAAGATGCGGGTCGCGCTCGCGCGCATCCTGCTCATGCGGCCCGACGCGCTGCTCCTCGACGAGCCCACCAACCACCTCGACCTCGAGTCGATCATCTGGCTCGAGGAGTTCCTGCACGCCTACGAGGGCGCGGTGCTCATGACCTCGCACGACCGCGAGTTCATGAACCGGGTCATCACGAAGATCATCGAGATCGACGGCGGCGAGCTCACCACCTACTCGGGCGACTACGACTTCTACGAGCGCGAGCGGGCCATCGCCGAGTCCCACCAGCAGGCCCAGTACGAGCGCCAGCAGGCGATGCTCAAGAAGGAGCTCGCCTTCATCGAGCGCTTCAAGGCGCGCGCCTCGCACGCCGCCCAGGTCCAGTCCCGGGTGAAGAAGCTCGACAAGATCGAGAAGGTCGAGCCGCCGCCGACCCGCAAGACCGTCGAGTTCGAGTTCCGCGCCCCGCCCCGCTCCGGCGAGGACGTGGTGCGGCTCGCCGGCATCAAGAAGGCCTACGGCCAGCGGAAGGTCTACGACGGCCTGGACCTCCTGGTCCGCCGCGGCGAGCGCTGGTGCATCCTCGGCGCGAACGGCGCCGGGAAGACCACGCTCCTCAAGCTCGTGGCCGGCGAGTCGAAGGCGGACCAGGGCGAGGTCACCGTGGGGGGCAGCGTGAAGATGGGCTACTTCGCCCAGCACGCGATGGAGCTCCTCGAGGGCGAGAAGACCGTCTGGGACACGCTCCAGGACCGGTTCCCGCGCGCCTCGATCGGCTCGCTCCGCACGCTCGCCGGCTGCTTCGGCTTCTCCGGGGACGCCATCGAGAAGAAGTGCCGGGTGCTCTCCGGCGGCGAGCGGGCGCGGCTCGTGCTCGCCACGCTCCTCTACGATCCGCCCAACCTGCTCGTCCTCGACGAGCCCACGAACCACCTCGACGTCGGGACGAAGGAGATGCTGGTCCGCGCGCTCTCGGGTTACGAGGGCACGATGATCTTCGTCTCGCACGACCGGCGCTTCCTGGCCGCGCTCTCGAACCGGGTGCTCGAGCTCGCGCCGGAGGGCGCGGTGCCGTACGGCGGCGGCTACCGGGAGTACGTCGCGAGCACCGGCCGCGAGGGCCCGGGCCTCAGACACCTGTCGGGCAGGGCATAGCTTCCGAGAGTCCGCTCATCCTGAGCGTAGGGCCCGCGAAGCGGGCCCGAAGTCGAAGGACGAGCGGGCCCGGGCTACACCCCGTATCTCCTGCCCTGCACGAGCGGCTCGACCTTCCCGTCGGAGAGGTCGAGATCGTCCGGCATGTGCGTGAGCCGCATCTTCCGGCGGAGCTCCGCCGGGAGCGCCGCGAGCTTCGCGTAGGGCGTGTGGATGCCGTGCCCGGTCTCGTGGACGATCGCGTCGCAGCCGGAGAGCCAGTCGATGAGGCCGGGGTCGTAGGCCGTGTCGGCGGAGACGCCGAGCGTCTTGCCGCCGGCGTGGATCCGGAGCGCGTAGGTCGGCACGTGGTGCAGCGTCCGGCGGGCCTCGACCCGGAACGGCCCGATCTGGACGGGCCTCGTGTCGTCGAGCGCGGTGAGGTCGAAGTAGTCGGCGAACGACCGCGGCACCGGGCCCCAGGTCTGGTTGTCGGCGATCGACTCCATGCCGCCGGCGAGCCGCCCGTCCCACAGGCGCCTCGACGACTCGGGGTGCATCGCGAGCATCACCCGGCGGTGGAGCGCGAAGTACGCGTAGAGGCCGAAGCCCTCGAGGCCCGAGCAGTGGTCGCCGTGGATGTGCGTGATGACGACCGCTTCGAAGCTCCCGACGTCGAGCCCCGCCTGCGACTCGAGCGAGCCCTCGCGGAGCACCTTCCTGATCGGGTGCGGGCAGTCGATGAGCAGCCAGCGCCCCCCGGACTCCACGGCGAGGCACGCCGAGTAGTGCCGGGCCGAGAAGGCGTCTCCGACGCCGAGCGCGATGTACGAGAGGCCCATGCGGTTCGTTAGATTCGTTCTAAACGAGCCCCTCGTCCAAGACTGTGACCACCCTCACAGCCCCCGCCCGGTGCCGGGCGCTATCGGATCCCGCCAGGGGTAGGCGTGTTAGCGTGAGCTCCCCACCGCACCTCACCGCGCAGCGCCTGACGAAGGGTCCCCGCATGTCCACCTCCTTCGACACCATCGTGGTCGGCGCCGGCCACAACGGCCTCGTGCTCGCGGCGTACCTCGCGAAGGCCGGCGAGAAGGTGCTGGTCCTCGAGGGCCGCGACCGGGTCGGCGGCGCCTGCACGACCGAGGAGCGCTGGCCCGGCTTCCACGTGTCCACGGCCGCTTACGTGGTCAGCCTCTTCCGTCCCGAGATCGTCCGGGACCTCGAGCTCGCCCGGCACGGCTACCAGGTGCTGAAGCGGGACCCCTCATCCTTCACGCCCTTCCCCGACGGCCGGTCGCTGCTCATGGGCCCCGACCGGGCGATGACCCTCTCCGAGGTGTCGAAGCTCTCCCCTCGCGACGCGGAGCGTCTACCGCGCTACGAGGCCATGCTCGAGCGGATCGCCGCCGCGATCGAGCCGACCCTGGTGGAGACGCCGCCCGACCCGTTCGCCCGCCGCCTCGGCGACCTCGTCCGGCTCGGGCGCACCGGCTGGCGCTTCCTCGCGCTCGGGAAGGACGGCCCGGCCGCGCTCGAGGTCCTGACCGGCTCGGCGCGGCAGATCCTCGATCGCTGGTTCGAGTCCGACGGGCTCAAGGCCACGCTCGCGACCGACGCGATCATCGGCGCGTGGGCGTCCCCCTCGACGCCGGGCACCGCCTACGTGCTGTTCCACCACGTCATGGGCGAGACCGACGGCGTCCGCGGCGTGTGGGGCTACGTGAAGGGCGGGATGGGCAGGCTCTCCGAGGCCATCGCCTCCGCGGCGCGCGCCGCGGGCGCGGAGATCCGGGTGAACGCGCCCGTCGCGCGGATCCTCGTCGAGGGCGGGACCGCCATCGGGGTCGTGCTCGGCGACGGCACCGAGCTCCGGGCGAAGCGGGTCGCCTCGAACGCCGACGCGACGCGCACGCTCCTCGGGCTCGTCGGGGAGAAGCATCTCCCAACCGAGATCGCCGACGGCGCGAAGGCGATCGACTACTCGTCGGGCACGGTGAAGATCAACGTCGCGCTGGACGCGGTCCCGAACTTCCGGGCGCGCCCCGGCGCGGGCCCGCAGCCCTGGCACCGCGGCACCATCCACGTGTCGCCGACGATGGACTACCTCGAGAAGGCCTTCGACGACGCGCGCGCCGGGCGGCCGTCGTCCGACCCGATCCTCGAGTGCACCATCCCGTCGGTCGTCGACCCCACCGTCGCCCCGCCCGGCAAGCACGTCATGTCGATGTTCGTGCAGTACGCGCCTTACAAGCTCGCGCAAGGGAGCTGGGACACCGAGCGCGACCGCTTCGCAGACCGCTGCTTCGACGTGCTCGAGGAGTACGCCCCGGGCTTCAAGGCCTCCGTGCTGCACCGCGAGGTGCTCGCGCCGCCGGACCTCGAGGCGCGCTTCGGCCTCACCGGCGGCAACATCTTCCAGGGTGCGATGACGATCCCGCAGCTCCTCTTCATGCGCCCGCTGCCAGGCCTCTCCGACTACCGCACGCCGATCCGCAACCTCTACCTGTGCGGCGCCGCCACGCACCCCGGCGGCGGCGTGATGGGCATCTGCGGCTACAACGCCGCGCGCGAGATGCTGCGCGACCGCCGCCGCGGGTGGCCCGAGCGGCGGTGACGGGCAGCGCTTCAGCGCCCGACCCGCCACCCCACCGCGAGCTCCGCGAGCGCGACGCCGCCCATGAGCGGCTGCCAGAAGCTCGCGTAGCCGATCAGCAGCACCTGCACCGCGATCCAGCCGGCGAGGATCGCGCCGGCGCCGAGCGCTGCGAGGCGGCCCTGCGGACGGCCGAGGAGCACCAGCGCCCCCGCGGCGAGCTGGCTCCCGCCGACGGCCCCGAGCAGCAGCGCGCCCGGGACGAGGAAGTCCCGGAACGGCGTCGGCGCGAGCACGGCGAGCGGCATGCCGATGGTCCCGCCGTCCGGGTGGAGCACCCACTGCGCGCCCACCGGCACCGCGCCGAGTGCCACGAACGCGGCGAGCGCGACGAACGCCCACCGCACGCTCAGCCCTCCGGCTTCCAGGCCGCGACGGCCGCGCGGAGCCGCTCGTACCCCTCGAGCTCGCGCGGCAGCACGATGGCCTGCCCGCCCTTCGCCCGGACCACGACGCCCGCCGGCGCCTCGCCGACCGACGCCACCTCGGCGCGCGGGATCCGCACCTCCGGGTAGCCCACGACGCTGCGGACGAGCGCGTCGGGCTCGAGCACGACGGTGAACGAGGCCCACCGCTCGCGGAAGCGCGTGAGGCGCCGCCGCCAGCCCCAGTACGCGAAGACGGCGAGGACCACGAAGCCCACCGCGAGCGCGCGGTAGCCGCCCTCCTGGTCGCGCAGCCCCGCCGAGAAGAGCGCGACCACGATGAGCGCGACCGCGGCCACGGTGAGGAGGAAGCGCAGGTTGAGCCTGCGCGCCACGCCCTGCATGGCCTCGGCGCGCAGGCGGAACGTCTCGGGAGCGGGAGCCGGCAAGCTACCCGCCCTTGTGCGCGTGGGCCTTCCCGAGGAGCGCGGCGTCCGCGCCCGGGTGGCACTTCTTGCAGCTCGCGACCGTGGGCATCACGAGCCCGGCCGCCGTCGCCTTCGCGCGATCCCTCATCACGGACGCCATCCAGTACTCGCCGCCGTTGCCGTGGCAGGCCTCGCAGTCGACGTTCGCGGCCGGGTGCTTCGAGGCCTCCCACGAGGCGTACTGGACCTTGTGGCACATCTTGCACTTCGCGGCGCCGACCTTGGCGTGCGTGGACGCGGGCTCGGCGGGGGCGGGAGCGGGGGTGGGCGCCGCAGGCTTCGGCTCGGGCTTCACCTCCGGCTTCGGCGCGGGGGCCGGAGCGGGCGCGGGCGCCGCCGGCTTCGGCTCGGGCTTCACCTCCGGCTTCGGCGCGGGGGCCGGAGCCTGCGCCACGACCTTCTCCTCCAGCTTCGGGGCCGGCGTGGGCGCGGGCTCCGGTGCGGGAGCGGGCGCGGGCGCCGCGACCGGCGCGGGGGCGGGCTGCGCCGCGGGCTGGGCCGGCACCGGGGCGGGCGACGGCGCCGGGGGCGGAGTGGACGTGCCGCAGGCGAGCGCGGCGGAGGCGACGACGGCGAGGATGGCTGGGCGCATGGGGTGGTTCCTCCGCGCGCATCCTACCCCCGGACACCCTCCGCCGCTCCTCTCAAGGCGACGGCCGGGGCTGCGGGCGCGGCCAGGGCCACGGCCACGGGTGCCCCCGGCCCGCGAGCGCACGCACCGCGAGCGCGCGCGTCTCGGGGTCCTTCGCCTCGAGCAGCCCCTTCAGCACCTCCGCGGGCGGCTCGTCGAGCTCGACGAGCGCGCGGATCTCGGCCTTGCGCACCTTGTCGTCCTTCTCGGCCTGGAGCGCGCCCGCGATCGCGGCGGCCACCCCGCGGTCCGCGATTCTCCGAGAGCGCCCAGGCCGCGGCGAGGCGGACGTCCGCCTCGGGATCCTTGAGCGCGGCGACCAGCCCCGGCGGCGCCGTCCGGAGCTCGAGCTGCCCGAGCGCCCAGGCCGCGGTCTCGCGGACCTCCGGCGCCTTGTCCGCGAGCGCCTTCGCGAGCGCCGGCTCCGCGCCGCGCGCCTCGAGCTCGCCGAGCGCCCAGGCCGCCGTCTCGCGCACCTCGATCGCGTCGTCGGAGAGCGCGCGGGAGAGCGCCTCCACCTGGTCCTTCGCCTCGAGGTTCCCGAGCGCCCACGCGGCCATCTCGCGCACCGGCACCGCCTTGTCACCGGCGAGCGCCGCCGCGAGCGCGCCGGCGCCCGCGCGGTCCTCGAGCTCGCCGAGCGCCCAGGCGGCGGTGCGGCGGACCTCGGCGTCCTCGTCCGCGCGGAGCACCTTGCCGAGCGCCTCCACCGCCGCCTTCGCCTCCATCCGCCCGAGGGCGGTCGCGCTCGCCGCGCGCACCATCGGCTCCCGGTCCTTCAGCGCCGCCTGCAGCGCCGGCACCTGCCCCTTCGCCTCCATGCGCCCGAGCGCCCAGGCCGCGTTGGCGCGGACCTCCCTGACGCCGTCGCCGAGCGCCCTCGCCACCGGCGCCGCCTGGGCCGAGGCCTCCATCGTCCCGAGCGCGAGGAGCACCGCCGCGCGCTCCGGCGCGGCCGCCGCGCCGAGCCGCCCGGCGACCTCCGCCGCGAGCGGCGCCGAGCCGCTCCGCCCGAGCAGCGTCGCCGCCATGTGGCGCTCGCACGGGTCCCCCGCGCCGAGCGCGCCGACGAGGGCCTTCGCCTCCTCGGCCGAAGGCGCCGCCCCCCTCCCGCGGAGCCGCTCGCGCACCGCGGTCGTCACGGGCAGCGACGGCGCATCGAACCCGTGCCCGCCGCCTCTCCCCACGCCGTCGATCGCGAGCGCGCACAGCGCCGGCGCCGCCCCCCGCGCCGCGCTGAGCAGGTCCCTCGAATCCCCTCCCTGCGGCGCCGCCACCGCCGTGGTGAACCCCAGCATCGCCGACAAGATCGCCGAACACATGGCCATTGTTCCCTCCTGCTTCTGCTTCTGATCCCGCTCCCGCTCCCGTTCCCGCTCCCGTTCCCGCTCCCGTTCCCGCTTCCGTTCCCGTTCCCGCTCCCGCTCCCGCTCCCGCTCCGGCGCCCCCTCACCCTGGCCCTCTCCCCCGCCGCTTCGGGTCGGGGAAGGTCCCGCGCCGCTGCTGATTTTTCAGCACCTCTCCACGCGCAAGTTCCTTGCCCCCCGTGCTCCCCCGCTCCCCCTCAGGGCATCGGCCTCGGATCCGGCCATGGCCACGGCCACGGCCACGGCCACGGGCCCGGCCCCTTCCCCGCGAGCATGGCCACCACGCGGGCGCGGAGCTCCGCGTCGCGCGAGGTGAGCGCCTTCTCGAGCCACGCGCCCTCGGCGTCGCCCAGGAAGGCGAGCGCCCGGAGCTGCGCCTCGCGCACCTCGCCGTCCTGCTCGGACTGGAAGGCGGCCTCGAGGGCCTTCGCGGCCGAGGCGTCCGGCAGCTCGCCGAGCACCCACGCCGCCGCCAGCCGCACGTCGCGCTCGGGATCCCGGAGCGCGCCCGCCGCCGCGGCCTGGGCCTCCGCGGCCCGCCGCTGGCCGAGCGCCCAGAGCGCCACCTCGCGGACCTCGGCGTCCCGGTCCTTCGCGGCGGCGGCGAGCGCGGCGGCGTCGCCGTCCTCGCGGTGACCGAGCGCCCAGGCGGCGGTCCGCCGCACCTCGGCCTCCCGGTCGGAGCGGAGCGCCGCGGCCAGGGCGGCGCCGATGGAGGCGCCGGGTGCGTCGGCGAGCGCCCAGGCGGCCATCTCGCGCACCTCGGGGTCGGCGTCTCCGCGAACCGCGCCCACGAGCGGCTCCGCCGCGGAGGCGGCGCCGCGGTCCTGCGCGAGCGCCCAGGCCGCAGCCCTGCGGACCTCCGCGTCGGGATTGGTGGCCAGCACCTTCGAGAGCAGCGCCGTGCGGGCGCCCGCTCCGGGAGCGGCCGGCGCGGTCACGGGCGCGGCGAGGGCCGGCGCCGCCGCCTTCGCGGGCTGCGCCGCGCTCACCGTGCGGCGGGGCGCGGTGACCGGGCGCGCGGGCTCCGCGGGTGCCGCCGCGGTCGCCGGCGCCGAGGCCTCCGCCGGGGAGGCCTTCGGAGGCGCGGCGGCCGGCGCCGGTGCGGTCGTCGCCGCCGCGGACACCGTGACGAGCGCCGCCGCCAGCACGAGCGAGAGCCCGGCCCGGGCGGCGAGGCCCGGCGCGCCCCGGCGGACGGCGGGATCGAGCAGCGCGACGAGGCGGCCCTCGAGCTCGCGCACGCGCGCCATCGCGAGCGCGGCCGCGGGCACCCCGGGCCTCCGCGCCGCGGCGAGGATCTCGACGAGGTGGGTCGCGTAGTCGCTGGGCCGGGCGCCGCACGCCAGCACGTGATCGTCGGCCGCGCGCTCGGCCTCCGCCCGCAGGCGCGCCGCACCCCACCACGCGAGCGGGTGGAACCACCACGCCGCCCGCGCGAGGCCGGCGAGCGCGTGCACGGCGGGATCGCGCCGCCGCACGTGCGCGAGCTCGTGCAGGAGCACCACGGCGAGCCGGGCGTCGTCCCACCGCGCCGCCTGCGCGGGCAGGACCAGCACGGGGCGGAGGAGCCCGTACGCGAACGGCATCGCCACGGCGTCGCTCACGAGCAGGCGGGGCGGCTCCTCGAGGCCGAGCCGGTCGGAGAGGAATCGATGAGGAGGTCGAGCCGCCGGGGGTCCGCGCAGGGCCGGGCGGCGCGCACGAGCCGCCGGGCGGCGCGCTGGCCGTCGAGGGCGCGGAGCGCGAGCAGGACGGCGCCCGCGGCCCAGAGGATCACGGCGAGCGCCGCCGGATCGGGCGCGAACGTGATCGCCTCCGCCCGAGACGGCGACGGCGACGGTACGGCGCGCGCCGGCGTGACCTGGCCGTGCGCGCGGGATGGGAGGGGGCGGACCGGCGCGGCGGACGGCTCCGGGACCCCGTCGGCGGGGGCGAGCGCGGCCGGCGGTGCCTCGACGGCCGCCGGCGCCGGCAGCACCTCGAGCCGCCACGGGCTCAGGCGGGCGGCCGCCGGGAGCACCAGCGCGGCGCCGAGCGTCAGCGCCCACGCGAGGTGCCGGGCGCCCGCGGAGGCGCCGCGGAGCGCGAGGGCCACGAGCGCGCCCGCGCCGAGGAGCGCGGTCGCCTTCGCCACGAGGAGCGCGAGCTCGAGGGCCATCACGTCACCTCCCCGCCTTCTTCGCGGCGCGGATGCGCTCGCGCAGCCGTTCGAGCTCCGCGTCGGTGAGGCCGGCGTCGCTCAGCTCGAGGAGCGCCGTCACCGCCTGCTCGGCGGAGCCCTCGAAGAACGTCTTCACCACGTGCTGCAGCGCCTCCGTCCCGGCCCGGCCCGTCTCGACCGCGGGCAGGTACACGTACCGAGGCCCGTCCTCCCGGTGCGTGACGAGCCCCTTCTCCGCGAGGATGCGCAGCACCGAGCGCACGGCGGAGTAGGTGGGCGGGTCCGCGAGGTCGCCGAGCACCTCGGCGACCGTGGCCTCGCCGCGGCGGAAGAGGACGTTCATGACCTGCCGCTCGCGGCGGCTGAGGGACTCGGCGACCTTGCGTGGCATCTGTGCTGATTTTTCAGCACAGGCCTGTCGGCGTCAAGCCCCCGCCCCCGCAGGGAGGCCGTCCTACAGGTACCGGTTCATCTTCCGGAGCCGCTCGGAGACGATCGAGAGCAGCACGCGCGCGAACGCGGGGTCCCTCCGCACAATCTCGTCGAAGCGCGCGGCCGGCACCTCGACCACCTTCGAGTCGACGAGCGCCGACACGCTCGCCGCGCGCGGCGAGTCGTCCACGAACGCCATCTCGCCGACGATGCCGCCCGGGCCGACGCGCTCCATGGTGATGCCGCGGATCGTGATCTCGAGCTCGCCCTCGAGCACCACGAAGGCCGAGTTGCCCTGCTCGCCCTCGCGGAAGAGCGTCTGCGACGTGCGGACCGGCCTCGCGTCCCCTCCGGCGAACAGCTTCAGCAGGAGGTCCTTCGTCGAGGCGGCCATGGGACGGACCTCCGGGGGACGCTAGCCCTTCTTCGCCTTCTTCTTCGGGGCGGCGGCCTTCTTGCCGCCCGCGGCCTTCGGCGCCTTCGCGGCGGGCTTCTCGGCGCCGGCGGCCACGGCCTTCGGCGCGGGCGCGACGCCGAGGTCGGCCTTCGCGCCGCGGCGCTTCGGCTTCCCGCGCGCGGCCCGGCGGCCGGCGTCGGGCGACGCCAGCGCGGCGCGGCGCTCCACGAGGAGCTCGACCGCGCGCTCCCAGGTGAGCTCGGAGGGATCCTCGCCGCGGCGGAGCGATGCGTTCGTCTCGCCGTCGGTGACGTACGGGCCGAAGCGCCCCTCCTTGAGGACGATGGGCTTGCCGGAGGTCGGGTCCTTCTCGAAGGACGCGAGCGGCGGCTTCGGCGTCCCGCGGCCGCGGAAGGTCTTGGGCTGCGCGAGGAGGGCCTGCGCCTGCTCGAGCGTCAGCGTGAGCACCTCGGCCTCGCGGTCGCCGCCGAGGTTCCGGGTCTCCTTGCCGTGGCGGACGTAGGCGCCGTAGCGGCCGTGGTCGACCACCACGTCCTCGCCGTCCACGTGGCCGAGCACGCGCGGGAGCGTGAGGAGCGAGAGCGCCTCCTCGAGCGTCAGCGTCTCGGGCTTCATGTGCGACAGGAGCGAGCGGGTCTTCTCCGGCTTCTCGCCCTTCGGCGGCTCGCCGAGCTGCACGTAGGGGCCGAAGCGGCCGGTGCGCACGATGACGGGCTGGCCGCTCGCCGGATCGACGCCGAGCGTCTTGCCGCCCTGCGGCGTCGCGAGGATCTCGACCGCCTTCGCGACCGAGAGCTCGTCCGGGGCGAGCGACTCCGGCACCGTCGCGGTCTGCTCGCCCTTCTTGAGGTACGGGCCGTAGCGCCCGACCCGTACCACGATCTCCTCCCCGTCGTCGGCCTTGCCGACCGGGATGGTGCTCATGAGCGCGGCGTCAATCTTGCCGAGCTCGCGCTCGGAGCGGCCCTTGAGGCCGGGGCGCCGCTTCGTCCCGAAGTAGAACTCCTTCAGGAACTCGAGCTTCGCCATCTCCTTGCCGGCAATCTTGTCGAGGTCCTCCTCGAGCTCGGCCGTGAAGGCGTACTCGACGAGGTCGCCGAAGTGCTCCTCGAGGAGGCGCACCACCGGGAAGCTCACCCACTCCGGCACGAGCGCCTGGCCCTTCTTGCGGATGTACCGGCGCTCCTGCAGGGTCGCCATGATGCTGGCGTAGGTCGAGGGCCGGCCGATGCCGAGCTCCTCGAGCTTCTTCACGAGCGACGCCTCGGTGTAGCGCGCCGGCGGCGAGGTCGTGTGCGAGAGCGGCTCGAGCGCGGAGACCGGGACGACCTGGCCCTCCTCGAGCTTCGGCAGCGGCGCCTCGCGGTCCTCGAGCTTCGCGTCGGGGTCGTCCTCGCCCTCGACGTAGGCGCGGAGGTACCCGGGGAAGGAGATGGTGCGGCCGGAGGCGTTGAACTCGGCGTGCAGCCCTGCGGCCCGGGGGGCGTCGAGGCGGACGTTCACCGACTCGCCCTCGGCGTCGGCCATCTGGGAGGCGAGCGTGCGCTTCCAGATGAGCTCGTAGAGCCTCAGCTCGAGCGGCGAGAGCTCGCGCTTGACCTCGTCGGGCGTGCGGAACGTGTCGCCGGCCGGGCGGATGGCCTCGTGGGCCTCCTGGGCGTTCTTCGACTTCGAGGTGTAGCGGCGCGGCTCCTTCGCGACGAAGGCCTGCCCGAACAGCTCGGCGATCTGCCCGCGCGCGGCGGCGAGCGCGGTCTCGGAGAGCGTCACCGAGTCCGTGCGCATGTAGGTGATGAAGCCGCGCTCGTAGAGCCCCTGGGCGGTGCGCATGACCTCGCGCGCGCCGAGGCGGAGCTTGCGGCCCGCCTCCTGCTGCAGGGTGGAGGTGATGAACGGCGGGCGCGGGGAAGAGCGGTAGGGCTTCCGCTCGACGCGCTTCACCGTGAAGGACTTCCCCTCGAGGGCCCCGGCGAGGGCGCGGGCGGTCGCCTCGTCCACGGGGCGGGCGTCGCCCTGCAGCTTGCCCTGGGCGTCGAAGTCCTTGCCGGCGGCGACGCGCTTCCCGTCGAGGGCGGCCAGGGTGGACTGGAACTCGGGGGCGGTGGGGTGCTTCGCCACGACGTCCCAGTAGGCGACCGAGCGGAACGCCATGCGCTCCCGCTCGCGCTCCACCACCAGCCGGAGCGCGGGCGACTGCACCCGGCCGGCCGAGAGCCGCGGCTTCACCTTCTTCCACAGGAGCGGCGAGAGCTCGTACCCGTACAGCCGGTCGAGCACGCGCCGGGTCTCCTGCGCCGCGACGAGCCCGCCGTCGATCTCGCGGGTGTGCTCGAGCGCCTCCTGGATGGCCTTCTTCGTGATCTCGTGGAAGACCATCCGGTGCACGGGCACCCGGGGCTTCAGCTGCTGGTGGAGGTGATAGGAGATGGCCTCCCCCTCGCGATCTTCGTCGGTCGCGAGGTAGAGCTCCTTCGCCTCCTTGAGCGCGGCCTTGAGCCCCTTCACCACGTCGGGCTTCGTGACGACGTAGGTCGGCTCGAACCCGTTCTCGACGTCGATCTGCAGGCCGCCGCCCTCGGGCAGGTCCACGATGTGGCCCACCGACGGCATGACCCGGTACCCCGACCCGAGGTAGCGCTCGATGGTCTTCCCCTTGGCCGGGGACTCGACGATGACGAGGGCGTAGGACCCCATTGCCCGGCACGGATAGAGGGGAACCCCCTGCAAGGTCAAGCTCCCGACCTTTTTTCCTCCCCGGGGTTCGCTCGACCGGGCGCCCGTCCCCCCCGAAGGTGCCCCGCCCGCGCCCCGGCGGAGATCCCGGTGAAAACGGGCGTTTTCGGGTGATGGCGCCCGATGGCAGGCGTCAGGGGCGCCTGCTAGACAGGGTGCTCCGATGGCGGACTTCGTTCATCTGCACCTGCACACCCTGTATTCGCTCCTCGACGGCGCCATTCGCATCAAGGACCTGATGAAGACGGTCCAGGCGAAGGGCATGAAGTCGGTCGCGGTCACCGACCACGGCAACCTGTTCGGCGCCGTCGACTTCTACAAGAAGGCCAGGGAGGCGGGCGTGAAGCCCATCCTGGGCTTCGAGGCCTACGTCGCCGGCGAGAAGGGCCGCACCAATCGCTCCGAGCGCATCGGCCGGCACCTCATCCTCCTCGCCAAGAACGAGGAGGGCTGGGCGAACCTCCGCACGCTCTCCTCGCGCGCGTTCACCGAGGGCTTCTACTACGACCCCCGGATCGACAAGCAGCTCCTCCGGGAGCACTCGAAGGGCCTCGTCGGCCTCACCGCCTGCCTCGCGGGCGAGGTGCCGCGCCTCGTCCGGCAGGGAGACATGGACGGCGCGCGCCGGGTCGCGCGCGAGTACCGCGACATCTTCGAGCCGGACTCCTTCTTCCTCGAGGTCCAGTCGAACGGGATGAGGGAGCAGCTCGAGGTGAACGCGAAGCTCGCCGAGCTGTCGGAGTCGGAGGGCATCCCGCTCGCCGCGACCGCCGACGCGCACTACGTCGATCGCAAGGACGCGAAGGCCCACGAGGTGCTGATGTGCATCGCCTCGGGCAAGACCTTCGCCGACCCGAAGCGCCTCCACCACGACACCGACGGCCTCTTCATCGCGGGGCCCGACGAGATGACGGCCGCCCTCCCCGGCTACGAGGAGGCCATCGCGAACACGGTGCGCATCGGGGAGATGTGCAACGTGGAGCTGAAGCTCGGGAAGTCCTTCCTCCCCCGCTTCGCGCTGCCCGACGACCCTTCCCTCTCGCAGCACGACGAGGACGGCTACATCCTGAAGCTCGCGCGGGAGGGGCTCGACCGCCGCTTCCGCGAGATCGAGGGCAAGTACCCGCACGACCGCGACCTCTACCGGCAGCGGCTCGACATGGAGCTCTCCGTCATCCAGCGGATGGGCTTCTCCGGTTACTTCCTCATCGTCCAGGACTTCATCAACTGGGCGAAGGAGCACCAGGTGCCGGTGGGCCCGGGCCGCGGCTCCGGCGCGGGCTCCATCGTCGCGTGGTCGCTGCGCATCACCGACCTCGACCCGCTCCGCTGGAACCTGCTCTTCGAGCGGTTCCTCAACCCCGAGCGCGTCTCGATGCCGGACTTCGACGTCGACTTCTGCCAGAACCGGCGCGACGAGGTGATCGGCTACGTCCGCGAGAAGTACGGCAAGGACAACGTCGGCCAGATCATCACCTTCGGCTCCCTGAAGGCGCGCTCGGTCATCCGCGACGTCGTCCGCGTGATGGGCCTGCCCTTCAGCGAGGGCGATCGCATCGCGAAGCTCGTCCCCGACCCGGTGCAGGGCAAGACCCCGCCTTTGAAGGAGCTCGTGTACGGCACCGAGAAGGCGCCGCCCGAGCCCCGGCTCGAGGAGATGTACAAGAAGCCCACCATCCTCTCGCAGTGGGTGGACCCGCAGGGCAGGCAGCAGACGGTCACCACGCGCGACGTGCTCGACATCGGCATGGCGCTCGAGGGGCTCAACCGGCAGGCCGGCCTCCACGCCGCCGGTGTCGTCATCGCCGACAAGCCGCTCTGGGACTACGTGCCGGCGTACAAGGACGACAAGTCCGAGATGCTGGTCTCGCAGTTCGCGAAGGAGGAGGTCGAGGCGGCGGGCCTCGTGAAGTTCGACTTCCTCGGCCTCAAGACCCTCACCGTCATCGACGACGCGCTCCGGCTCGTCCGCGGCAACCACCCCGGGCGCAAGGACTTCGAGGCGAAGGACATCCCCCTCGACGACCCGGCGGTCTACGAGCTCATCAGCCGCGGCGACACCGCGGGCGTCTTCCAGATGGAGTCGTCGGGCTTCACCGAGATGGTGGTGAAGATGAAGCCCTCGCGGTTCGAGGACGTCATCGCCGCCGGCGCGCTCTACCGCCCGGGCCCCCTCGATCAGAAGCTCGAGGACGGCCGCACGATGGTCGACGTCTACATCGACCGCAAGCACGGCCGGGAGAAGGTCACCTACCCGCACCCGACGCTCGAGCCGGTGCTCGAGCCGACGTACGGCGTCATCGTCTACCAGGAGCAGGTGATGCAGGTAGCCCAGGTCATGGGCGGCTTCACCCTCGGCGGCGCCGACCTCCTCCGGCGCGCGATGGGCAAGAAGAAGGCCGAGGAGATGGCGAAGCAGCGCGCCATCTTCATGAAGGGCGCGGCCGAGAAGCAGGTCGACGAGAAGATCGCGACCTACGTCTTCGACCTGATGGAGAAGTTCGCGCAGTACGGCTTCAACAAGTCGCACTCCGCCGCCTACGGCCTCCTCACCGTCCAGACCGCCTGGCTGAAGGCGCACTACCCCGTCGAGTTCATGGCCGCGCTCATCTCGAGCGAGGCCTCGAACACCGACAAGGTCGTGATGCACATCTCGGAGGCCCGCGGCAGCGGCATCGAGGTGCTGCCGCCGGACGTGAACGAGTCCGGCGAGGCGTTCGGCGCGTTCCCGCCCGCCCCGGGGGCCAAGGCCGAGAACGGCAAGCCGTCGAAGGGCCGCATCCGCTTCGGCCTCGGCGCCGTGCGCGGCGTGGGCGAGACCGCCGTGCAGGCCATCCTCGAGGCGCGCAAGGACGCCGGTCCCTTCAAGTCGCTCCACGACTTCGCGTCGCGGGTCGACACCCGCCGCGTGAACAAGAAGGTGGTCGAGGCGCTCGTGAAGTCCGGCGCGTTCGACTGGGAGGGCCTCCCGCGCTGGCAGCTCTTCGCCGGCATCGAGGGCGCGTTCGCGGCCGGCGCCTCCGCGCAGGCCGACCGCGCCTCCGGCCAGGCGAACCTCTTCGGCGCCCTCATCGCGGCGGCGCCGGTCACGCCGCGGTACCCGAAGGCGGGCGAGCAGCTCGGCGACCTCAAGGTCGAGGAGTGGCCGGAGCGCGTGCGGCTCGCCTTCGAGAAGGAGGCGCTCGGCTTCTACCTCACCGGGCACCCGCTCGCCGGCCACGAGAAGGAGGTGCGCCGCTACGCCTCCACCACCTGCGCGGCCGTGGCGAGGAAGCGGCACGGCGACAAGGTGGCGGTGGTGGGCGTCGTCGCGTCCGTCCGCGAGCGCATGAACAAGGAGAAGGGCACGCGCTTCGGCTTCCTCACGCTCGAGGATCTCACCGGCACGGTCGAGGTCATCTGCTGGGCGAGCCGGCCGGGCAACGGGCAGCGCCCCCCGCAGAAGGGCTGGGCGGACTGGGAGCACCTCGCGAAGTCCGACGAGCCCGTGCTGGTGCACGGCGAGGTCCGCATCAACGACCGCGACGCCGAGAACCCGAAGGCCGAGATCACCGCCACCGAGATCGAGGCGCTCTCCGCGGTCCGCACGCAGAAGACGAGCGAGATCATGCTGCGGCTCGACGCCGACCGGCTCTCCGTGGACCGCGTGAGCGAGCTCAAGGGGCTGCTCGCCCGCTTCCCCGGCGCCTGCGCCGTCACGGTGCGGGCGGTCATCCCCGAGCAGAGCGAGACCACCATCGCGGTGCCGCTGAAGGTGCAGCCGACCGACGAGCTCATCGAGTCGGCCCGGCGCATCGGCTTCGAGGTGGAGCTCCGGTAGCGCGCCGCGCCGTCGGCCGGGCGGGCCGCAGGGTCAGGCGCCAAAGTGTTCCGTTTGGTACGGCTCGGCACCCACCGGGCGTCGCGCGTCGGCCGCGCGACCCCTGCCTGCGCCTGCGCTTCTCCCGGATGCCCGAGGGGCCCTCGGGGACCCTCCGATTGGGCCGATTGTCGCGGGCCAGCACCTGCCGCTCCCAACCCGAAAAAGGTACTTGGGGTCCCCCGTAGCGGGTGACCAGGCGCCCGTAACCCGGTTAGTATACGGACAGCTACACCGGCACACACTTGAGGGGGGTGTTCTGGTCATGATGCGCGCGAACGTTCGCGTGCCCGCTCCGCGCGGCGCCGCTGCACACGCCGATGCGTCCGGGCTTCTTCGCTGCGACCGCCAGGCCGAGGAGATGCTGAAGGTCTTCTTCGGCGACGCCGTCGACGGCGGCATGGTGCCGGCTGAGCTCCGTGGCCTCTCCGAGGCTGCCCAGAACGGCGTACCGGGGATCCGCCGCACGCTCGTCATGGAGGGGCACGGCGAGCGGCTGCGCATCGAGGTCACCGCGGTAGGCAAGGGTCGCACCCAGCTCCACCTCTGGCGCGAGCCCCTGCCCGAGGCGATGACGATGGGTCCCGAGCCGGTCGCCTCCGCCCCCTCCGATGGCCTGACCCAGCGCGAGCGCGAGGTCGCCCTGCTCGTCGCCGACGGCCTGCGGTCCCGCGAGGTCGCCGAGCGGCTCGGCATCGCGTCCCAGACGGTCAAGAGCCACCTGAAGACCATCTTCGACAAGCTCGGCGTGCGGAACCGCGTCGAGCTCGCCCGGCGGCTGACCCAGCTGTGATTCTGGAGGGGGCATAGCCCCCTCCCCTGGCGGAGCAAAGCTCCGCCGGGGCCCCTCCCCGGATCTGCTCCGCTGCGCTTCGCAGGGGCGTAGCTCACGGCCTCCCACGTTGCGGGCCCTCCGCCCTTCGGCCATGATCCGGCCGCCGCGCAGGCGCCGGAGGGGACCCCTTGTCGAACCCGATCGAGGATCGCGCGAACGAGCTCATCGCCGGAGGCGACCTCCGCGGCGCCGCCGAGGCGATCGTGCGCGACCACGGGCCGAGCATCCTCGGCTACCTCGCCTCGGTGCTGCGCAACGACGCCGACGCCGCCGACGTGTTCTCCCAGTTCACCGAGGACCTCTGGCGCGGCCTGCCCGGCTTCCGCGGCGAGTGCCCCGTGCGCGTGTGGGCCTACCGCGTCGCGTGGCACGCGGCGGCGCGGCACCTGCGCGATCCCTACCGGCAGCGCGGCCGCCGGCTCGAGACCACCGAGCTCTCCCGCATCGCCGACGAGGTCCGCTCGAGCGTGCTGCTCGGCCGCGGCGAGGCGCGCCAGCAGGGCATCGACCGGCTGCGCGCCCAGCTCACGCCCGAGGAGCAGACGCTGCTCGTGCTCCGGCTCGACCGGAACCTCGCCTGGCGCGAGGTCGCGATCGTGCTCGCGGAGGACGGCGAGCCGGTCGACGAGGTCGCGCTCCGCAAGCGCTTCGAGCGGCTGAAGTCGAAGCTGACCGAGATGGCGCGCGCCGAGGGGCTGCTGGAGTAGGGCCGGCGCGCCTGCCCCGGGCCGCCGCTCGACGCCGCGCCAGCCGCGCGACCCGGCCCTTCGGGTGGGTTGACCCGCGTGGGACCGGCCCCCACAGGCAGGCGGGCGAGCGGGGGGACGCCCGGCAGCCCGCGTGACCACGCCCTCACGGGGAGCGCGGGTAGCCCCAACGAGGCGTACACCCGAAACGGACATGTCGGGTCTGCACGCTGAGTCAACGCGTCACGAAATATGCTGGACCTGCTCCTGTAGAATGGGCGGTGAGGTTCGAGGTTCGGAGCCCGAAAGAGGAGAAGGTCATGAGGAGCGCGAAGATCGCTGGCCAGATGTTCGAGAACGTCCCGAGGCCGTGGGGGCTCGCGGGGGCGGTCACGGTCCTGGTCTGGATCTTCCTCGTGCTGGCGTTCGTCACGGACGCCGTGCCCAGCTCCACGAGCGAGGACTGGCTCTACAAGGTCGAGGCGCGGCGCGCGGCGTGGGCGCAGCAGCTCTCGGCCCGGGAGTCCCGGCCCCAGACGCTCGCGCAGCTCCGCCACGGCGCCGAACGCGCCAACTGAGGAACACCCGGCGGGATTCTACGCGGGGGGCAGGAGCGGCAGCACCTCGGCGAGCGCGCCGAGGAACGCATCCACCTGCCCCTCGTCGTGCGCGGCGGTGAGCGTGACGCGCAGGCGGCTCGTGCCGCGCGGCACGGTGGGCGGGCGGATCGCCCGCACGAAGAAGCCCCGCTCGCGCAGCGCCCGCGACGCCGCCACCGCGCGCGCCTCGGACCCGAGCACCACGGGCAGGATTCGGCGCCACCACGCCCTCGCACGGGAAGCCGAGCCGGGCGAGCCCCGCCTTCGCGCGCGCCGCGAGCGCGTTCACCCGCTCCCGTCGCGCCGGCTCCTCGCGCACGAGGCGCAGCGCCTCGAGCGCTGCCCCGCACGCCGCCGGCGGCAGCGCGGTCGTGAACACGAACGACCGCGCGCGGCTCACGAGCCAGTCGACGAGCCGGCGCTCGCCGCCGACGTACGCCCCGAAGGCGCCGAGCGCCTTCCCGAGCGTGCCCATCCGCACGTCCACCCGGTCCGCGACGCCGAGCGCCTCGGCGAGCCCCGCCCCGGTGGGGCCGAGCACCCCGGTGGCGTGCGCCTCGTCGACGTAGAGCATCGCCCCGTGCCGCGCGCACGCCTCCGCGATCGCGGCGAGCGGGGCGGCGTCGCCGTCCATCGAGAAGACCGCGTCGGTGACGACGAGCTTCCGCCTGGCGGTCGAGCGGGCGAGCCGCCCCGCGAGGTCCTCGGCGTCGGCGTGCCGGTAGCGGACGAGGTCGGCGCGGGAGAGCAGCGCACCGTCGATGATCGAGGCGTGGTTGAGCTGGTCGGAGAAGATCGCGTCGTCGCGGCCGACGAGCGCGGGCGGGACGCCGGCGTTCGCGTGGTAGCCGGAGTTGAACAAGAGCGCCGCCTCGGTGCCCTCGAGGGCGGCGAGCGCCCGCTCGAGGCGGCCGTGGATGGCGAGGTCCCCCGCCACGAGGCGGGAGGCGCCGCTCCCCGCGCCCTCGG
This sequence comes from Anaeromyxobacteraceae bacterium, assembly GCA_047602405.1. Classification (GTDB taxonomy): domain Bacteria; phylum Myxococcota; class Myxococcia; order Myxococcales; family Anaeromyxobacteraceae; genus Anaeromyxobacter. The sequence continues at coordinate 166,389 of JASGHJ010000002.1, read as the reverse complement.
CGAGGGCCGCGTCGGCGGCCGCCCGGCGCAGGCGCGGGTCGGCGGCGAGGCCGAGGTAGTCGTTCGAGCAGAGGTTGACGAGGCGCCGGCCGCCGACCTCCACCACCGGCCCCTGCGGCGAGCCGAGCGGCTCGAGCGTGCGGCGAAGCCCCGCCTCCTCGAGCTCCTCGAGCGCGGCGTCGAGCCAGCCGAGGCGCGGCGGGCCGGGCGGGGTCCCGGCGCTCACCGCACGACCGGCAGCGAGCGCCGGTCGGGCCCGGCGGCGGCGACGTTCCAGTCGGCCTCCGCGGGCGGGCGGTGCTCGAACGCCCAGGGCTTGCCGGTGGACGGCGGGCGCAGCCGGAGCCCCTGCGCCTCGACCATGCCGACCGTGGCGTCGGGCGCGCGCCCCGCGCTCGTGAGGTAGTTGCCGACCATCGTCCCGTCGGCCCCGGCGCGGAAGATGTCCACCTGCCGGTCGCCGAGGTTCACCTCGCGCCCGCCCATCACGAAGATGTGGACCGCCGGCATCATCAGCCGGAACACCGCGATCGCGGCGAGGCACTCACCGGGCGTGATCGCCTTCACCCCCTCCATCGGCGTGCCGGGGCGCGGGTTCAGGAAGTTGAGCGGGATGTGCTCGACCTCGAGGTCGCGCAGCGTCTCGGCGAGCTCGACCCGCTGCTCCGGCGTCTCGCCCATGCCGAGGATCCCGCCGGTGCAGAGCTCGAGGCCGAGCCTCTTCGCGGCGCGGATGGTCTCGAGCTGCTCGTCGTAGGTGTGCGAGGTGCAGACCTCTCCGAAGTGGCTGCGCGCCGTCTCGAGGTTGTGGTGGAAGTGGATGAGGCCGGCCGCCTTCAGGCGCGCGAGCTCGGGCTCCCGCATGAGACCGAGCGAGGCGCACGGCTCGATGCCGGTCTCGCTGCGCAGCCGCCGCACGGCGTCCTCGAGCGTCGCGAGCTCGGACTCCTTCGCGAGGCGGGTGCCGGAGGTGACGATCGAGAACTCGCGGGCGCCCGCCCGCTCGGCGGCCTTCGCCTGGGCGACGATGTCCTCCGCCGGGATGAGCGGGTAGACCGGGGACTCCGCCTCCGGGAAGTGCGCCGACTGGGCGCAGAAGCCGCAGTTCTCCGCGCAGCGGCCCGACTTCGCGTTCGTGATGCCGCACAGGGAGACGCCGTCGCCGTGCACCGCGCGCCGGACCTCGTCGGCGCGGTCGAGGAGCGCCTCGAGCGCCGGCCCCTCGGTGTGGCGGATGAGGCGCAGCGCCTCCTCCACGGTGATGGGCTCGATGCCCTCGGGCAGGACCGGGGCGGCGCGGGCGGTTTCGTGCATGGGCCGGCACCCTACCGGCCCGACCCCGCGCTCGTCAACCGGTGACCCGGGTACAGGTTGACGACTCAACCTGCCATGACGCCTGAGGAATCTGGCGGGACCGGCCCGGCCACGCGGCCGGCCCCGCCCCCCTCATACCGCCGCCGTGCCCCGCCGCATCACCGCGAAGATGAGCGAGACGAGCGCCAGCACGAGCAGGATGTGAACCCACCACCCGAGCGTCGCACCCGACACCATCCCGATGGCCCACAGCACGACGAGCAGGATCGTGATCGTCCAGAGCATCCGACTCTCCTCCCTGCACCGAAAGCTACGCACCGCCCCACCCGCGCTCGCAGCGCTGGACGCTCCCCGGACGGGTGGTCGCTCGCCCGGGGGTGACCGGGCTCACTGTGCGGGCGAGCGGCCGTCGCGTACTCTCCTGCCATCGAACCCCTCCCCCACAGCCCGGCGCCCGACCCGGCGCCCGACGAGCACCTCATCGCGCCCGGCCGGCTCGCGGAGCTGCTCGAGGACGTCGCAAAGCTCCCGGCCGGCGCGACCGAGCCCGCGTGGTCGGTCGCGCTGACACCCGGCGCGTTCGTCGGTCCGTACGAGGTCGTGCGGGTGGCCGGCCGGGGCGGCCTCGCCGACGTGCACCTCGCGCGCGAGCGCGCGAGCGGCCGCATGGTCGCGCTGAAGCTCTTCCGCCCCGGGCCGCGCCTGCGCGCGCTCGTGTCGGAGGAGGCGCTGCGCGCCGAGGCCGACGCCGGCGCCCGCGTCGAGCACCCGAACGTCGTCGGCTACTTCGACGCGGGCACCTGGGCGGGCGGGCCGTTCGTCGTCTCCGACTGGCTCGACGGCCGCACGCTGCAGGAGCGGCTGCGCGAGCGCCCGCTGCCCGAGGCGGAGGTGCTGGCCTTCTCCCGGCAGATCGCCGCCGCGCTCGAGGCCGCGCACGCCTCCGGCATCGCGCACCGCGACCTCGAGCCGGGCAACGTGCTCCTCCTCCCCGACGGCCGCGTGAAGGTGACCGGCCTCGGGCTCTCGCGCCCGAGCGGCAGGAACCTCTCCGCCGGCGGCGCCCCGCCCTTCCTCGCGCCCGAGCAGTGGCGCGGCGAGCCGGGCGACGCGCGCTCCGACGTCTTCGCGCTCGGCGTCATCATGTTCCAGGCGCTGACGGGCAACATCCCGTACGCCGTGGCCGGCAGCCACACCGACGCGCTCGAGCGCGGCGCGACCCCGCGCCCGGTCGGCGTGCACTGGGAGCTCGCCGACGTCATCAGCAGGTGCCTGCACCGCGACCCGCGGCGCCGGTTCCGGGACGGCGCCGAGGTCGCCCACGCCCTCGCGGCGTACGAACGCGGCGGGCGCCTCCCGCGCCCGGCGCGGCGCGCGGTGGCCGTCGCCGCGGCGGTGGCGGCTGTGGCCGCCATCGTGGCCGGCGGGCTCTGGGTCCGCGGGCGCGGCGGCGAGGCGACGCTGCCGGTGATCGTGCTCGACGAGGTCGACACCACCCGCACCGAGGCCTTCGCCGGCGTTGCGGAGCTCCTCGCGCGGGCGCTCGAGCCCTCGGGGCGCGTGCGCGCGATGCCGAAGGGCGACCTCGCGGGCGCGGCGCGGGCGGGCGGCACCGGGCGGCTCGACGTCGCCGCGGTCAAGCCGGCCTGGGACGACCTCAAGGCGCGCTGGGCGCTCGAGCTCACGCTCCGCCGGCTCTCGGCGGGCTACGTCGGCGAGCTCACCGCCCTGAACCCGCGCACCGGCGACCGCGCCTTCACGGTCGCCGAGCGCTGCGCCGACCTCTCCGACGCGGTCGAGATGATCGACCGCCTCGCGCGCCGGGCGCGCCTCGCGCTCGGCGAGCCGCCCGCCGAGGTGGACGGCCGGCCGGCGCGCCTCGCCGCGAGCTACACGCCCGACCTCGAGGCCTGGCGCTGGTACCAGGCCGGCACCGCGTGCCTCGCCGCACCCCGCGCGCCGGAGCGGCCCTGCGACGGGCCCTTCCGGGAGGCGGTGGCGAAGGACCCGGGCTTCGGCGCGGCGCAGCTCGCGCTCGCCCTGCTCTCCCTCGAGGCCGGCGCCGACGTGGAGGGGCAGCGGGCCGCGCTCGCGCCGGTGACGGCCGCCGGCGCGCGCCTGCCCGAGCGCGCCGCCGCGCTCGCCGCCGCGTGGCGCTCGGCGCTCGCGGGCGACGACCGCGCCGCGACCGCCGCGTACGAGCGGCTCATGGAGGGCGACCTCGGCGACCGCGACGCGCCGCTCCTCGCCGCGGACCTCGCCTGGCAGCGCGGCCGCCTCGAGGACGCGGCCACCCTGCTCGAGCGCGCCCAGCGTGCGTCGCCGGCCGATCCGTGGGTGCAGGCGCGCCTCGCCCGCGTGCTCGGCCACCTCGCCGACCGGCGCCGCCTCGAGTCGCTCGCCGGCGCGCTCGCGGCCGGCGGGCGCACACCGGGCGCCCTGCACGTCCTCTCCCTCACGCGCGGCTGGCTCGGCGACGCCCGCGCCGCCGCCGCCGCGGCCGACACCGGCAGGAAGGCCGGCTCTCCGCTCGCGGCCGACGACCTCGTCCACGCGCTCGCGTCCTCCGGCGATCTCCGAGGCCGCCGAACGCGCCGCGCGCGACGAGCTCGCCGCCGCGCCGCCCGCCCGCCGCCCCTCGCGGCGCGTCCTCCTCGCCGAGACGCTCGTCGAGCAGGGGCGCTGGAGGGAGGCGCAGAAGGAGCTCGACGCGGCGCTCGTCGAGGCCGGGGCCGCCGACGCGTGGGTCCACGCCCGCCGGGTGGAGCTCCTCGCAGGCAAGCGCGACGAGGTCCTGCTCCGCAGGGAGCTCGCCGCGCTCGAGCCGCTCGCGCCGGCCCGCGCCGCCGCGTACGCCGTCCTCCTCGCCCAGGCCGGCGACCTCGCCGGCGCGGCCCCGCTGGCGGCGCGACTCCCCGCGGGCTCGGCCCCGGCGAGGCTCCACGCCGCCGTGGCGGTGTGGCGCGGCGGCGACGCGGCCGCGGGCGCCTCGGCGCTGCGCGATCTCGTGAAGGAACGCCGGAAGGACCTCGGCGTGCCGGTCGAGGCGGCGCCGTACCTCCTCGGCTTCGCGCTGGAGGACGCCGGCGACCACAAGGCCGCGATGGACGCGCTCCACGCCGCGCAGGCGCTCTACGAGCACGGCGGCATCCGGCCCTGGGCGCTGCCCCGCAGCCGGCTCCAGCTCGCGACGGCCCTGGTCGGCGCCGGCCGGCGCGTCGAAGCGGGCGAGGAGCTCGGCCGGCTCCTGGGGACCCTCCAGAAGGCGGACCCCGACGACGGCCTGCTGCGCGCCGCGCGGATCCTGCAGGTGCAGTTCGAGGGGCGGAAGTAGCCCGCGTCCCCCGGGGCGGGGACGCTCATTCACCAAAAGTGGATGACGCCCCGCGAGGGATTGCCTCCCCGACGCGCCCGGACTTGTGTGGAGCTTCGCCGCTCTGCGACGGTCCGTAAAATGCGCCTCTCCCTCCTCGCCGCCCTGGCGGCCACCACGCTCCTCGCGCCGCCCGCCCGCGCCGACTTCTCGAAGGCGAGGCAGGGCGAGAAGCCCAAGGACTGTCCGAAGGGCAGCTTCCTCGACCTGCGCCTCGACGACCTCTCGGCCGGCTCGGAGTGCTGGAAGTGCCCGGACGGCTTCGCGCGGACCGCCTACGGCGTGACCGAGGACGACGCGTGCTCGAAGGCAGGCGGCGAGACCTTCAAGGAGGCCGACTTCAAGCACTCCTGGGGCTGCGACGAGGACGCCGGCGAGTTCTTCGACCCGCGCAAGGGCGGCGAGTGCTGGAGCTGCCCGAGGTCGAAGCCGCGGCGCACCGCCTACAAGGTCACGAGCGACAGGGCGTGCGCGACGAAGGAGCTCATCGGGGAGAAGCTCGGCCCCGCGAAGTTCGAGCACGAGTTCAAGGGCTGCGGCGGGCGGTCCTTCTACGACCCGCGCAAGGGCGGGCAGTGCTGGACCTGCCCGAAGGGCTTCACGCGCACGGCCCACGCGGTGACCGATGGGAAGGCGTGCGCGAAGCCGGCGGCGGAGGCGCTGAAGCCGGCGACCCGCGTCTCGAAGTACGGCTGCGAGGCGAACGAGTTCTGGGACCCGCGCAACGGCGGCGAGTGCTGGAGCTGCCCGAAGGGCCAGTTCCGCACCGTGAACCCGGTGGACGGGCCCCGCGCCTGCACCGACCGGGTGCTCGACATCTTCGCCGCGGACACGAAGGTCTTCTGCCGTCAGCTCGTGGGCGCGCTCGCGAAGGGCGACAAGGGCTACGACGACCTCCAGAAGCTCGTCACCCCCTACATCGACGCGGTCAAGAAGCCGGTCGAGGCGAGGATGGACGACCTCACCGACCTCGTCACCGACCTCGACGAGGTCCAGAAGCTGCTCGACCAGACCGTGGGCCGCCTCGACGGCAAGGTGATGGAAGACGCGAAGACGTTCGCGGGGCGGGTCGGCGCAGCCCAGTCGAAGCTGAAGGCCATGCTCCTCGACGAGAAGCTCATGTGCGACAGCGGCCCCCGGGAGGTCGAGGCGCGCATCAAGGAGCTCGACCTCACCGAGGCCATCTCCCAGAACTTCATCGCCATCGGCGTGAGCAGCACCTTCATCCACCCGACCTACCACACGAGCATGGACGTCGGGCTGACCTGGGTGACCAACCTCAACGGCGAGGGCGGGCTGTACGCGTCCGTCGGCCTCGGCGCGACCTCCTCGACCGAGCTTGCGTCCGCAGGCGTCGGGGCGATGTTCTTCCCGAAGACGAAGCTCTCCGACTTCGCGCTCTCCCCGGCGCCCGGGCTGACCGTGAGCCTCGGCAAGGGCCCCGGCTTCGACAAGGCGGCCGAGAAGATCCCCGGGCTCGCGCAGGCCACGGCCCTCGTGGACTCCATCGACGTCGGCTGGAACTGGGATCCGAAGACGCTCCCGACGCTCGGGTTCTCGAAGGGCCTCGTCGCCACCCCCGCGAAGGGCAAGGCGCTGCTCGCGGCCTCGGCGGCCGGGGGCTGGGACTTCCCGATCGTCACCTACGCGAACTGGAAGACCAAGTGACGCGCCCGCTCGCGCCGGGCTGCCTCGGCGGCATGGCGGCGCTGCTCCTCGCCGCCGCGCCGGGGGCGGCCCTCGCCGATCCGCCGCCGCCCGGGACCGGCTACGTGCCCCTCGCCGGCTCCTGCCGCGGCCCGGGCTGGGACGAGCACGGCTGGCCGCGCTTCGAGGGCCAGCGCACGCCCGCCGAGTGCCGCGTCCTCTGCGACGACACGCCCGGCTGCAATGGCTTCGACCTCGCCCGGCCGGACCGCGGCCGCTTCGACTGCAACCTGTTCGGCCACGCGCCGTTCGAGGCCGAGGGCGGCGGCGACACCTGCTTCACCTGGATGGCCCTCGACCCGGCGGTGCGCCTCGCGCTCGTCCCGGAGGCCGGGCGCTGCGAGGGCCCCGGCGAGCGGCGACCCGGCGAGCGCCGCCGGGACCGGGGCCCGCGGCGCGCCGGCGAGCGGACGCTCAACGAGGCGATCGCGCTCTGCGCGCGGACCCCGGGCTGCACCGGGTTCGACCTCGACCGCCCGCGCCGCGGCCGCTTCGAGGTGCGGATCTTCACGGGCGCGCCGGTGCGCGGCGCCGGCGGGGACTCCGGGCAGTGCCTCGTGGGGGCGGCCAACCCGCACGCCCCACGGCGCGAGCCGCCCGTCTACCGCGACCCGCCGCCGGAGCGCGATCCTGCGTACCGCGATCCGCCCCGCGCCCCCGCGCCCTTCGACCCGCGCAGCGTGGTGAAGGTCGCCGGCCCGGCCTGCCCGGGCGGCTACCTCCCGGTCACCATCGGCGAGGTCGACGCGCACCGCGACGCGGTCTGCGGGCGGCTCGACCGCTGGGACGTCGCCTGGCTCGCGGGCGGCGCCTCGATGGACGGCCCCGGTTACGGCTGCAAGGTGCGCGGCCGCGAGGAGCGGCAGCTCGGGCACGTGCTCTGCCGGCCGGAGTTCGCGGGCGGGGGGCAGTAGGCTCCGCTCATCCTGAGCCCTTCGACAGGCGCAGGGCAGGCGAAGTCGAAGGAGCCGGGCCTGTCGGACCCCCGCGCTACCCTGCACGGATGTCCCGCCCCGGCGCCTCGCGCACGAAGACCGTCTACGCCTGCGCCGAGTGCGGCCACTCGAGCCCGAAGTGGCTCGGCCAGTGCCCCTCCTGCAAGCAGTGGAACACGCTGCAGGAGGAGGTCGCCGCGCCGGAGCCGAAGGCCGGCGCGCTCGTGCGCGGCTGGGGCACCTCGGGCTCCACGAAGCCCGTTCCGCTCCGCGAGGTCACCGCCGACGTCGAATTGCGCTGCCACACCGGCATCGCCGAGCTCGACCGCGTGCTCGGCGGCGGGGTCGTGCCCGGCTCGCTCGTGCTCCTCGGCGGCGACCCCGGCATCGGGAAGTCGACGCTGCTGCTCGCCGCGCTCGACCGGCTCGCCCGCACCACGCCCGACAAGCCCGTGCTCTACGTCTCCGGCGAGGAGTCGGCGCGCCAGGTGAAGCTCCGGGCCGACCGCCTGCAGGTCTCCGCCCCGAACCTGCAGGTGCTCGCCGAGACCGACGCCGGCAAGGTGCTGCACGCCGCCGACGCGCTCACGCCCGCCGCGGTCGCGGTCGACTCGATCCAGACGCAGTACCTGCCGGAGCTCCAGAGCGCGCCCGGCACCGTCACCCAGATCCGCGAGGTCGCCGCGCGCCTCATGGCGTACGCGAAGACCACCGAGACGCCGGTGTTCCTCGTCGGGCACGTGACGAAGGACGGCTCCATCGCCGGCCCGCGCGTGCTCGAGCACATGGTCGACACCGTCCTCTACTTCGAGGGCGGCGGCGCCCACCCGTACCGCGTGCTGCGCGCGCACAAGAACCGCTTCGGCTCGGCGAGCGAGATCGGCGTCTTCGAGATGAAGGCCGGCGGCCTCGCCGAGGTCCCGAACCCCTCCGCGCTCTTCCTCGCCGAGCGCCCCGAGGGCGCGTCCGGCTCCGCGGTCACCGCGGTCCTCAACGGCACCCGCACCATCCTCTGCGAGATCCAGGCGCTCGTCTCCGACGCCGCCTACCAGGGCGGCACGCCGCGCCGCACCTCGCTCGGCCTCGACTCCGCCCGCGTCGCGATGCTCGCCGCGGTGCTCAAGAAGAAGCTCGACCTCGAGATCTCCGGCTGCGACATCTTCGTGAACGTCGCCGGCGGCCTCAGCATCGACGACCCCGCCGCCGATCTCGCCTGCGCCGCCGCGCTGTCGTCCTCGTTCCGCAACCGCCCCGTCCCCGCCCGCACGCTGCTCCTCGGCGAGATCGGCCTCGCCGGCGAGGTCCGCGCCGTCAGCCAGCCCGAGGTCCGCCTCGCCGAGGCCGCCCGCCTCGGCTTCGAGCGCGCGCTCCTCCCCGCCGCGAACGCCCGCCACGCCGAGGCGCCGAAGGGGATCGAGCTCGTGGGGGTGGACTCCGTGCAGGCCGCGCTGGAGGCGCTGGAGTAGGCGGAAGGCTGGCGGTGACGGAGGGTGAAGGGCGTGGCCGGGCCGACGTTGGGGGCCGGCCGCTTGATGACAAACCGACAATCCGAGTCGTCGCGGGCGGTTGCGCGACTTAATTCGCGAGTTCAAGCGCTTGAACCAGACCCCTAAGGCGGACCACGCTCGTGGTGCGCCTGAGCACGGTCGGCGCGGGCTCGACCGCGGTCTTGCCCGGCGACGCGGTACGCTGGGAGGCATGGGCACGGGAGCGCTCGGAGCGTGGCGGTGGGTGGCGCGGGTCGCCACGGCCCTCGCCTCGCTGGCCCTCTTTTTCTGGATGCTCGTGGAGCACGGGTACGGCTTTGCGGGCATCGAGGACCTGGTGGCGACGACCCCACGCCTCCGCGGTCGGCGGGAGCCGCTATCAATCTTGATAGCGAGAAGCTGACCGGCTCACTCAGGGGTTGGGTCGCCGGAGCCCCGGGACTTCCTCCGCGGAAGTGTTTGCGAACGAGTCGCAACAGGACCTGGCGCACCCCGCCGCCGGCGCACCCCGCAGCCGCCGATCGCTACCCGAACGCCCCCGCCACCACCCGCTCCTGCGCCGCGCGCTGGTCGGCCGCCGACCGCGCGAGGGCGAGCTGGCCGCGCGCGCGGAGCAGGTTGTGCTCGCTCGCGCTCGGGAACCGGCTGCGGTCCCAGCCGAAGTAGCTCTCGTCGAGCGCGTCCGCGCAGAAGCGCGCGGACAGCTCGAGCGCGATGAGCTCGACCGCCCTCGGCAGCGCCGCGACCTCGGCGGGCTCGAGCAGCCCCGCCGCGCCCTCCGCGTAGCCGCGCACCGAGGCCTCGAAGAGCCCGAGGTCGAGCCGCGCGGCCGCGGGGTCGTCCTCGCCGGCCGGGTTGCACCAGGAGCGCCACGCGTCGCCGAGCTCGAGCACGACGCTCATGCGCGCGAGCGTGTCGAGGTCGATGAGCGCGATCGCCTCGCCCTCCGGCGAGAAGAGCACGTTCGAGAGCTTGAGGTCGCCGTGCACGACCCGCTGAGGCAGGCCCTCGACCCGCGGGAGGTCCGCGCCGCGCGCGAGGATCTCCGGGGCCACCGGCGCGACGAGCGCGTGGTTCCGGTGGTCGGCCCGCCGCGCGAGCACCTCCGCGAGGTGCGCGAGGTGCCGGGGCGTGTCGTGCACGTGGGGGCGGCGGTGCGCGAACACGTGGCCGAGGTCGGCGACGGTGCGGTGGAACCGCCCGACCAGCCTGCCCGCGCTCTCGCAGAGCGCGGGGCCGGTCGCCTTGTGGAAGGTGAGCCCGGCGACGAAGGTCATGAGGCGCCAGTGGCCACCCGCGGCGTCCGCGACCGAGAGCGCCCCCACGCGCGTCCGCACGAGGCGCGGCACCGGGAAGCCCTGCGCCGCGAGGTGGGCGCTCACCGCCTCGATGTCCTCGTTCACCTCGGGCCCGAAGATCGGGTTCACCCACTGCAGGATCCATCGCCCACCCGGTGCACTCACGACGAACGTGCGGTTGATGAGCCCGGCATCGACGGGCGTGGCGAGGAAGGCCTCGAGCCCCCAGGCGGCGAGCACCTTCGCGGGGACGGCGGAGGGGGCGGCGGTCACCCCACCTTGTTACCACGGCGCCGCACCGCCGGCGCCGCGGTAGGCTCTCGCGCGTGACCCCCATCGTGTTCCTCCCCGGCGCGGCCGGCCGGCCGGGCTTCTGGCGGCCGGTCGCGGAGCACCTCGCGGACCTCGGCCCCACGCACCTCCTCGGCTACCCCGGCTTCGCGGGGCTCCCGCCGAATCCCGCCCTCGCCTCGCTCGACGACCTCTACCGCTGGGTCGTCGCGCGCCTGCCCGCGGGGCCATTCGACGTCGTGGCGCAGTCGATGGGCGGCGTGCTCGCGGCGCGCCTCGCGCTCGACGAGCCCGGCCGCGTGCGCCGCCTCGTCCTCGCCGCGACCTCCGGCGGCCTCGACGTGGCCTCGCTCGGCGCCGCCGACTGGCGCCCCGACTACCGCGCGGCGCTGCCGGACGTGCCGCCGTGGTTCCTCGTCGACCGCACCGACCTCTCGGCGCGGCTGCCCACCCTGCGCGCCCCCACCCTGCTCCTCTGGAGCGACGCCGATCCGGTGAGCCCGCTCGCGGTCGGCGAGAAGCTGCGCGCGACGCTGCCGCACGCCCGGCTCGAGGTGATCCGCGGGGGCGACCACGGCTTCGGCGAGGCGCGTGCGGACGAGGTCGCGGCGCTCGTGCGCGCGTTTCTGGGCTGACGGACCGGGCCACCCCGTCTCGGGACACGGGGACCCGCGCGCGCTCAGCGGCCCGGGGTCGCCCCGAACGTGCACGCACCGAAGTCGGTCTGCACACCCTCCGGCGAGTGCCCCCAGGTGGCGGCGAAGCGGCCGGTGCGGAGGTCCACGGTGAGCGTCACCGGCATCGGCCCGCTCCCCGGCGGCGGCGCGGCGCCCGCCTTGCGGCCGGAGCGCACGAGCGCGAAGGCGGTGACCACCCAGCGGCGGCCGGGCTCCCGCACCAGCGTGGCGCGGCCCTCGAGGCAGTCGGTGTAGAGGCACGCGGTCAAGGTGCGCGCACGCAGGTCGAGCTCGAAGCGCTCGGCCTGGAGCGCCGCGGGATCGACCCGTGCGCAGCCGCCGCCTGGCTCGCACCGTGAGGCCTGCTCGGCGCCGCAGGAGGCGCGGCGAGGCTCCTCGACGAGCTCCGAAGGCGGGCCCGACGCCACGAGCGCTGCGACGAGCGCGACCTCGGCGCGCATCACTCCCCCATCGCCTTCATGACGAGCCGCTTCCGGCGCCGCCCGTCGAACTCGAAGTAGAAGACCTGCTGCCACGGGCCGAGGTCGAGCTTGCCCTTCGTGATCGGCACGATCACCTGGTGCCCGATGAGCAGGTTCTTCAGGTGGGCGTCCCCGTTGTCCTCGCCGCTCGCGTGGTGCTCGTAGTCGGGGCCGGGCGCCGAGTCGTCGGCCGCCGGGCCGGGCGCGAGCTCCTGCACCCACCGCTCGATGTCGGCGTGCAGCCCGGGCTCGTCGTCGTTCACGAACACGGCCGCGGTGATGTGCATCGCCGACACGAGGACCATGCCCTCCTGGATGCCGCTCTCCCGGCACGTCTTCTCGACCTCGTCGGTGATGCGCACGAGGCCGCGGCGGCGCGGGAGGTCGAAGGTCAGGTAGCGGGTGTGGGCCTTCATCAGGCCCCCTGCACGGCCTTCCGCCAGCGGGCGAGGTGGGCCTCGCGCTCGGTCGCCTTCATCCTCGGCGTGAAGCGCTTCCCGGCCTTCCAGGCCTTGCGGATCTCGCTGCGGTCCTTCCAGAAGCCGACGCCGAGGCCGGCGAGGAACGCCGCGCCGAGCGCGGTGGTCTCGATCATCCGCGGCCGCTCGACGGGCACGTCGAGGAGGTCGGCCTGGAACTGCATGAGGAGGTCGTTCATCGAGGCGCCGCCGTCGACCTTGAACACCGGGAAGGGCTTCCCGGCCTCGACGCGCATCGCCTCGGCGAGCTCGAAGGTCTCGAACGCGATGCCCTCGAGCGTCGCGCGCGCGAGGTGCGCCGCGGTCGTGCCGCGGTCGATGCCGCGCACGAGGCCCCGCGCCTCCGGGCGCCAGTGCGGCGCGCCCAGGCCCGCGAGGGCGGGCACGAACACCACGCCGGCCGAGTCCTTCACCGTGCGGGCGAGCGCCTCCACGTCGGAGGACCGCTTGATGATCCCGAGCCCGTCGCGCAGCCACTGCACGGCGGCGCCCGCGATGAAGGCCGAGCCCTCGAGCGCGTACGCGACCTCGTCGCCCACCTGCCAGGCGACCGTGGCGAGGAGGCCGCGCGACGACGCGACCGGCTCGGGGCCGACGTTCTGCAGGAGGAACGCGCCGGTGCCGTACGTGCACTTCGCGGCGCCCGGATCGAAGCAGGCCTGCCCGAAGAGCGCCGCCTGCTGGTCGCCCGCGATGCCGGCGACCGGGATGCCGTCGGGCAGCACCCGCACGCCCTTCGTCGTGCCGTACACCTGCGAGGACGGCCGGATCTCCGGGAGGATGCCCGCGGGCACGCCGAAGAGGTCGAGCAGCCCCGGATCCCACGCGCGCGAGCGCAGGTCCATGAGGAGCGTGCGCGAGGCGTTCGAGACGTCGGTGACGTGTGCGGCGCCGCCGGTGAGCCGCCAGGCGAGGAACGTGTCGATGGTGCCGAACGCGGCCTCGCCGGAGGCGGCCTTCTCCCTCACGCCCTTCGCGTGATCGAGGAGCCAGCGGATCTTCGTCGCCGAGAAGTACGGGTCGAGGACGAGGCCGGTCTGCTCCCGGATGCGCGGCTCGTGGCCGGCCGCCTTCATGGCGGCGCAGGCGTCGGTGGTGCGGCGGTCCTGCCAGACGATCGCGTGGTGCAGGGGCTTGCCGGTCTTCCGGCTCCACATGCCCACCGTCTCGCGCTGGTTCGTGATGCCGATCGCGGCGAGGTCCTTCCCCTTCACGCCCGCCTGCGCGAGCGCCTTCCGCACCATCGCGGCCGTCGAGTTCCAGATGTCCTCGAGGTCGTGCTCCACCCAGCCCGGCCGCGGGAAGATCTGGCGGTACTCCTGGTTCACCTTGGCCCGCAGGCCCAGGCGCCTGTCGAGGATGAGCACGGTCGTGCCGGTCGTGCCCTGGTCGATCGACATCACGTACGACGCCATGTGACTCCCTCCCCCTGGACCGCTACTTGCGCCTGCGCGCCGGAGCCGCCTTCCGCTTCCTGGGCGGCGCCTTCGTCTTCCTGGGCCGGCGGGTCGCCGCCGCCGGCCGCCCGGGCACCGGCAGCCCCTCGAGGAACGTCGCGACCTCCTCGGCGCAGCGATCGCGCTCCACGTCGACGCCGACGAGGTGCCAGCTGTTCTCGAGCACGACGAGCCGGGCCGGCCCGCCGCCGATCCGGCGCGCGACCCGCCGCGCGCCGCGCATCGTGATGGTGTGGTCGTGCGCGCCGGCGATGACGAGCGCGGGCGCGGCGACGCCGGGCAGCTGCCGGTCGACCTCCGCCTGCAGCGCCTCGAGCTCGGCGACCGCCGCGAGCGGCACGCCGTCCATGCACTTGTTGCTGGCGCGCGCCGCCGGGTCGGCCACGTCGGAGCCCGCGCGCTTCGGGATGACCGCCTCGCGCAGCGCCGGGACCCGGCCGAGGAGGCCGCCGAGCTTCCCGCCGAGCTGGAGCTCGAGCGCGGGCGCGAGCAGCACGAGGCCGTCCACCCGCTCCGGCACGTCGTGCGCGAGCGCGCAGGCGACGAGGGCGCCCATCGAGCAGCCCACCACGAACGTGCGCCGCGCCCCCTGCAGGCGGGCGAGGTCGCCGCGCGCCTTCGCGACCCACTCCTCCCAGCCGACGCCGACGAGCCCGCTCGCCGGCCCACCGTGGCCGGCCATCACCGGGGCGAGGCAACGCATGCCGTCGGCGTGCAGGCGGCGAGCGACGTGCGTCATCTCCCAGGTCGAGCCGGTGAGGCCGTGCAGGAGGAGCACCGCGTCGGGTCCCCCCGGCAGCTCGAACTCCCGTCCGTGCTCGATGTCGGGCAGGCGCGACACGGTGAGTGATCGGTTACCCCTGTCCGGGCCGGCTTTCAACGCCGAACCTGCGGACACCCCCGAACGGCCCCGGCGTGGTAAGGACGGCCATGGCCGACAAGCCCACCCCCCCGCCGCCGCCCGGTGCCGTGCAGCTCCAGATCGAGCTCGATCCGGCCGTCGCGAACGGGGTCTTCGTGAACATGGCGATGGTGAACCACACCGACTCCGAGTTCACGCTCGACCTCATCTACGTGCAGCCGCAGGCGCCGAAGGCGACGGTGCGGGCCCGGGCCATCCTGACCCCGCGCCACCTGAAGCGGCTCGTGGCCGCGCTCGAGGAGAACCTCGGCCGCTACGAGGCCCGCTTCGGCGCGGTCGAGATCGGCGAGGGCCCGGCGTTCCCGACCGGCGGCGCCGCCGCGTAGCGCGGCACCTTCCGCGCCGCGGCGCGGATGAGGAACGGCAGGGTGATCGCGAGCGCGCCCGAGAAGGCGGCGAGCCGCGGCATGCCGCCGAGCTGGCCGTCGGGCTGCACCCACAGGAGCTGCGTCGAGAGGGCGGCGCCCACCGCGCTCGAGAGGTGCTGCACCGCCGACTGCGTCGACATGTACCGCGCCCGCTCGTCGGGCGCCGGCACGCGCGAGGTCACGTTCTGCATCGCGACCATGCGCACCGAGTTGCCGCCCATGAAGAGGACGAAGAGGGCCGGCACCGGGAACCACGGCTGCGGGTAGGCGAAGCCGACCGCGAGGACGACCAGGAAGAGCGCGGTGCCGAACGCCGACACGGGCCACTCGCCGAAGCGGTCCACGGCGCGCCCGGCGAACCGCATCGCGAAGAACGCCACGCCGCCGCCGAGCATGTACATGAGCCCGAGGTGCTCGCGCGGGAAGCCGAGGTCGAGCTGCAGGTGCGAGGCGATGTTCGGCACGATGGCGAAGTTCGACATCATCGAGAGGGCGACGGCCCCGAGCGCGACCACCGCCGCCGGGCGGCGCAGGATGGCGACGAGCCCGTCGAGGCCGCTCACCGCCGCGCGGGCGGGGCCGGCCGCCACGCGATCGAGGTGACCGCGGAGTGGCGGCATGATCGCGAGCGCGCTGCCGGCGACGACGAGCCCGAGCGCCGCCACCGCGAAGAACGGCGCGCGCCAACCGCCGAGCCGCGCGAGCTCGAGCCCGGCCGGCACCCCCAGCACCGAGGCGACCGAGAACGCGCCCATCACGGCCCCGATGGCCTTGCCGCGCCGCTCGGCCGGCACGACGTCCGCGACGACCGAGAGGGAGAGCGCAGTCGCCGGGCCGCCGAACGCGCCCGCGAGGACGCGGGCGGCCATCATCGAGTGGAGCCCGGTCGCGAGGCCGCCGAGCGCCGTCGCGACGACGAGGCCGCCCATGGTCACCGCGAGCGCGCGCCGCCGGTCGAAGCGGTCGAGGAAGCCCGCGCCGAGGAGGCCGACCACGGCGGCCGAGGCGGTGTACGAGCCGCCGACGAGCCCGATCTGCGAGAGCGGAATGCCGAGGTGGACCGCGAAGTCCGGCCCGAGCGGCATCACCATCATGAAGTCGAGGACGTTGACGAACTGGACCGCCCCCACGAGGAAGAGGAGCGTCCGTTCCGAGGCCTTCGGCACGTCCCCGTTCTAGCGTCCCCGCGGCGCCCGCGCCCTCGCTCGTGGTCCGCGGCGCGGACCATGGTCCGCGCCTGAACCCCTGTTCGGATTCCACCCCTCGTGATTCCGGGCGCTTGGCGTCGGCACGCCCGCTGCTATGCGGATTCTCCGGCGGCGCAACGTGCGCCGCCGCCGCACCGGGGCGAACCCCGGCCGCAGCGAACCCACGGAACGAGAACGGAAGCACGGAAGAGAGGACCCGATGGACGACATCATGGCGAGGAACCCCGGGCGCCGGCTGGGCGTGTGGGCGATCCCGAAGGACGAGGACAAGACGAACGGGAAGGGCTTCTGGACCCGCATCGGGGTCGCCTTCACCAACCGCGACGGCAGCCTCTCCATCCTGCTGGACTCTCTGCCGCTCGGGACGAACAAGCTCCAGGTCCGGGAGATCAAGGAGGACGCGGCGCGCGGCGTGCCCGGCGCCCGGGCCCGGCAGGAGGAGCCGTTCGAGGAGGTGCGCACGTGACCCGCGCCGCGCTCCGCGCGCTCGGCGCGCTCGCGGCCGCCGCCGCGCTCGCAGTCGCCTCGCCCGCCGCCGCGAAGAAGTCGCTGCCGCCGGGCGAGCGCATCGACCTCAACCGCGCGCCGGTGGCCGAGCTCATGCGCCTGCCCGGCGTCGGCGAGAGGAAGGCGAAGGCCATCGTGGAGCGGCGCTCGAAGGCGCCGTTCCGGACGCTCGAGGAGGTCACCTCGGTGAAGGGGCTCGGGCCGAAGTGGCTCGCGAAGGTGCGGGGCAACGTGGTGGTCGGCGCCCCCGCCGCCCCGGCGCAGGGGTCCCAGGCCTCGGCGTCTCAGCGACGCTGAGTCAGAGCAGCGGCCGCCGGGCCGTCGCGTCCTCCTCGACGGGCGACCTCCGGCGGCCGCGGTTTCGGGCCTCGCGCCGCTCGCTTGCGGGGCGCACGCGCGTCCTCGCTTGACGACATGGAGCGCGAGGGATACTCGTGCACTCGAAGCAAGGCTCGGAGGAACAGGGAAGCCGGTCCAAGTCCGGCGCGGTCCCGCCACTGTAGCCGGGGTGAAGCGCCCTCCATCGGTGCCACTGCCGCGCGGAAGTCGACGCGCGGTGGGAAGGCGGAGGGTGAGCGCGGAGCGGTCGCACGCTCCGCAGCCCCGGAAGCCAGGAGACCTCCCTCCGAGCAGCCTCGCATGGTGCGGGGCGGACGTTCCGGGTCCGGAGGAGACCCGCGAATCTTGAGCCTGTATTCCGCCTTCCGGCGGGGCGCCTGCGCCCTCGTCCTTTCGTCCCTGCTCCCGGTCCCGCTCGCGGCCGCCGGCGACGAGCCGCGTCCGCCGAGCGCCGACCCGGCACCCGTTCGCCCTCCCCCCCCGACGAGCCCGGGAGAAGGGGGGACGGATGGGGACGCGCCCGTCGAGCTGCCGGAGCAGGTCGTGCGGCTCCCGCGCGCGAAGGCCTCCGATCCGACCTCGTCGGCGACGGTGGTCCGGGCCGAGGCCTACGCCGGCGAGGCGAAGGCGGTCGCGGAGCTCGTCGCGACCGCGCCCGGCGTCGCGGTGCGCGAGCAGGGCCCCGGGCAGCTCGCGACGGTCTCCATCCGCGGCGCGAGCGCCGACGGCGTGCGGGTCCTCCTCGACGGGATGCCGCTCAACACCGCGGCGGGCGGCGGCGTGGACCTCTCCCGCATCCCGCGCGGCTGGGTCTCCTCGATGGAGATCGTGCGCGGCGCCGAGGGCGCGCGCTTCGGGGCGGGCGCGCTCGGCGGGGTCGTGAACGTGGTGACCCGCGCCGCGGGCGGCGACGCCTGGTCGACCGAGCTCGGCGTGGGCTCGTTCCGCACGTGGACCGCCGGCGCGGACGTGTCCACCGGCGGCAATGGCTGGGGGCTCGCGGCCGCGCTCTCGCTCTCCGGCACGCGCGGCGACTTCCCGTTCACCTATGACAGGAGGCCGTCCACGCCCGGGGGCGAGGAGACCGTGATCCGCCGCCCCGACGCCTCCGGCTCCGGCGGCCTCCTCGCGAAGGCGTTCCTCCGCCGGGGTGACGCCCGCTGGGACGTGCTCCTGCAGGCGTCCGGCGGGGAGCGCGAGATCCCCGGCAACCCGCTCACCGCCTCCGACCCGCTCATCGACCTGCAGCGCGATGGGCGCGTCGCGCTCGCCGTCCGCCACGCCCGGCCCGGCCCCGCCGGCGCGCTCCTCGCGGCGACGCTCGCCCTGCGCGGCGACGGCCTCGACCTCCACGCCGGCTCCACGCTCTTCCGGAGCACGCAGCGCGGCCAGGCCGCCTCGCTCGAGCTGAAGGCGACCGGCGAGCTCGGCCCGGCCTCGCTCGAGGCGGGCGCGACGGCCGGCGGCGAGCGGCTCGCCGGCACCGGCCTCGGCGACGCGCGCACCCGCGCCGAGCTCGCGGCGTGGGCGGCGGGCGAGGTCACCGCGGCGGGCGGCCGCGTGCGGCTCGCGCCCGCGCTGCGCGCCGAGGCGGCCGGGCCGTTCCACGGGCTCTCGGCGAAGCTCGGCACCTCGGTCGCGCTCGGCGGCCCCCTCGCGCTGCGCGCGAGCGCGGGGCGCACCTTCCGGGCGCCGAGCTTCTCGGAGCTCCACCTGACCCAGGCCGCGCTGCGCCCGAACCCGGACCTGACCCCGGAGCGCGCGCTCTCCGCGGACGCCGGGCTCGTCGCCGAGGGGCGCCTCGCGCTCGCGAGCGTCACCGCCTTCGTGAGCCGCTACGAGGACCTGATCGTCTACGTGCCGCTCAGCCTCGACACCTTCGGCCCGGTGAACGACGCCCGCGCGCTCGTGCGCGGCCTCGAGGCGGAGGCCGCGGTCGCGCCGGTGGGGCCGCTCGGGCTCTCGGCGCAGGGCGCGGCGACGCTCCTCGCGAGCCGCACGCTCCGCGGCAAGCCCGAGGAGGTCGGCCACGACCTGCCGCGCAAGCCCCGGGTCCGGCTCTTCGGCCGGGTGGGCGGGGAGCGCGGCGCGTTCGAGGCGCACGCCGAGGTGCAGCACCTCGGCCGGCAGTGGAAGGACGCGGAGGCGCGCACGTCGATCGGCGCCTCGACCACCGCGAACGTGGGGCTCTCGGCGCGGCTCGCGCGCCGCCCGGAGCTCCGCCTGCACCTCGAGGTGCGGAACGTGGCGGACGCGCAGGACGTGCAGGACGGCTTCGCAAACCCGCTGCCCGGCCGGACGGTGATGATCACCCTCCGGGCGGGCGGCACGACACGGTGAGGGAACCTTCGATGCGTGCTGGGGTGATGGGCGTGATGGTGGCGGCGCTGGTGGCGGCGGGGCTCGCCGGGTGCAACGAGGAGATCGTGTGCCCGGCCGGGCAGCGCGACTGCGGCGGGGCCTGCGTGGACGTGGCGCTCGACGCCGCGAACTGCGGCGCGTGCGGGAAGACCTGCAACGCCGGCGAGGCCTGCCGGGCCGGCGCGTGCACCGACTGCGCCTCGGCCTGCGGCGCGGGCCAGACCTGCGAGGGCGGCGTGTGCAAGGCGGCGCTGTACGTGGCGTGCTTCTCCACCGACAGCGTGGTGGGCGTGAACGGCGAGCTCGCGGCCGCGGGGCCGGCGCGCGACGTCGACGACGGCCCGGTCTCGCTCGCGTGGGCCGGCGACCGGCTCTGGGCGGCGCACGGCTTCTCGGTGCCGACGCTCGTCGGCTTCACGCCTGGCGTCTCCGGCCAGCTGCGCCACACCCTCGGCGGCGACTACCTGAACGCGGTCACCTCGTCCGAGGGGACGCTCTTCACGACCGCCCACGCCGGCACGCTCGTCGTCGTGAACCCGGACCAGGGCGTCGTGGACGAGATCGCGCTCGGCGCGCCCGGCGTCGAGGTGAACCCCCGGGGTGTCGGCGTGGTGACGGCCAACCACCGCGCGGTCGTCGCCCTCTACGGCGACGCGATCACCCCGACCTGGGACGAGGGGCAGTCGATCGCCATCGTCGACGTCGCGGGCTCGCCCACCTGCGCGGCGGCGCCGTGCGGTGCGATCGTCCGCCGCGTCGCGCTCAATGTGCCGGCGGAGACCGGCGTGGTGGGCGCCTACGACGCGCCCGGGCTCCCCTTCCCCGCCGACGTCGCCGTGCACGGCACGAAGGCCTACGTGACGCTCGCGAACCTGAAGGAGGCCGGCGGCTTCTACGGGACCCCGGCCGGGCACGGTCGCCTCGCGGTCGTCGACACGACCTCGCTCGCGGCGGAGCCGGCGTTCGTCGACCTCGGCGCGTCCTGCACGAACCCCGGCGCCATCGTGGCCGACGGCGCGACGCTCTGGGTCTCCTGCGGCGGATCGATGACCGTGGTCCCGGTGGACGTCGGGGGCGCCGCGCCGGCCGTGGGCGCGGCGATCGACTTCCCGATCGTCCCGGGCGCGCTCGCCTTCTGCGGCGGCGTGCTCTACGCGGCCGACCAGTACTCCGGCCAGGTCGCGCGCGTGGCGGCCTCCGGCGGCACGCCCGTCGCGGCGACCGTCTGCACCGGCGGCCAGTTCTTCGACTGGGCCGCGGCGCTCGCCTGCGGGGCCGCGCCGTGATCCGCGCGCTCGCGGTCGCGGCGCTCGTCGCCTTCGCTCAAGCCCCGCTCACCCCGAGCGTAGCGGCGCGCAGCGCCGCGGAGTCGAGGGGCGCGGAGTCGCGGGGCGACCTCCTCAAGCCCACCGGCAAGGGCGCCGCCGACGGCGGCAGCCTCTGGGTCGGCCAGCGGCCCGCCGCGCCGCGCCGGGTGGTCGTGCTCGCGCCGAGCCTCACCGACGTCGTGCTCGCCCTCGGCCTGCGCGACCGGCTCGTCGGCGTGACCCGGCTCGACGACGCGCCGGAGGTGAAGGATCTCCCGCGCGTCGGCGGCTTCATCGACCCGAGCCCGGAGGCCGTGGTGGGCCTCGCGCCGGACCTCGTGCTCTGGGTGACCGACGGCGGCGCGCTGCCCGCGGTGCGCCGCATCGCGGAGCTCGCCCTCTCCTCCCGGCGGCCGTTCGCCGTCCTCGCGATCCCGGTCATCAGCGTCGCCGACGTGCTCGCGCTGCCGCGCATCGTGGGCGACGCGCTCGGCGCGCCGGCGGCAGGCGAGCAGCTCGCGGCCGAGCTCTCGGCGCGGGTGGAGGCGGTGCGCAGAGCCTCCGCCGGCCTCGCGCGGCCGCGGGTGCTCTTCGTCGTCGGCCGGGAGCCGCTCGTCGTGGCGGGGCCGGGCTCCTTCCCGGACGAGCTGTTGCGGATCGCCGGCGCCGAGAACGTCGTCAAGGGCGAGCGGCCCTGGCCGGTCTACCCGCTCGAGAAGGCGGTCGCCGACGACCCGGCCCTCGTGGTCGACGCCGCGGCGCTCGAGCCGGCCGAGGGCATCGGCCGGCTGCGCGCCATCCCCGCGGTCCGGAAGGGCGCCGTCGCGCGCCTCCCGGACGACGACGTGCTCCGCGCGGGCCCGCGCATGGTGCGCGGGCTCGAGCGGATGTTCCGGATGATCCACCCCGGGTGATGGTGGCGGGCCGCCCCTCAGCTCGGCGGGAGCGCCTTCTCGCGCCGCGCCGCCTCGGCGCGGACGAAGGCCCACGAGATCGGGAACCCGATCTCGTTGTACGCGGCGGCCTCCCGCCAGGCGGCGCGCGCCTCGGCGGGCTTGCCCGCTCCCTCGAGGGCCCGGGCGAGCAGGGCGAGGACGTACGGGTCGTTCTGGTTGGCCTGCCGGAGCTCGGCGGCCGCGCGCGCGGGGTCCTTCCCGAGGAGCGCGAGGTGGCCGTCGAGCTCGTGCACGCGGCGGAGCTCGAAGGGCAGCCCCTTCGCGGTCGCGGCCGCGCGGTAGGCGTCGGCGTGCTTCCTCGCCGCCGCGAGGTCCCCCTTCACCGCGGCGACCCAGCCCGCGAAGAAGCGGTGGTTCCGCCGCACGCCCTCCTTCACGGGCTCCTCCACCTTGGCGCCCTCCATCGCCTTCACCGCCGCCTCGAAGCTCTTCTGGGCGGCCGCCGGCCGGCCCCAGAGGAGCTGGATGTTGGCGGCGACGACGAGGTCGGCCGAGTGGTTGGCGAGGTCGCCGGCGCCGCGCGACTGCCTCAGGTTCTCCTCGAACGCCTGGAGCGCCTGGTCCGGCTTCCCCTCGTGGAGCCAGGCGACGGCGGTCCAGAACACGCTCGTGCGGACGTCGCCCGGGTTCCGGGCGAGCGCGCGGAGCTTCGCGAGCGTCGCGCGTGCGGCGGCGGGGCGGCCGAGGCCGAGCTCGCAGTTCGCGATGCCGACGTAGGAGGGGATGAAGCTCGGCTCGACCTCGAGCGCCTTGTGGTACGAGGCGATGCCCTGCTCGAACTTCCCGGCCTTCAGGTAGAGCTCGCCGAGGGAGTCGTGCGGGTTCGGGTCGTTCGGCACGAGCGCGACGTAGCGCGCGAAGGCCTGCTCGGCGGCGTCGTAGCGCCCGAGGAACCGGTTCGCGTAGCCGAGCTGGTTGTAGGGGAACGCCCAGGTCGGCTCGAGCGCGATGACCTCCTCGTAGAGCTTCACCGTCTCCTCGTAGCGCTGCTGGCCGAAGCGGAGGTTCGCGGTCGGCACGAGCGCGCGCGGAATCCTTCGGGTACTCCGCCCGCAGCGCGGCGAGCTCCCTCTCCTGCGCCTCGCGATCGCCGCGCGCGCCGGCGGCGAGCGCGAGGATGAGGTGGCGCTCGCCGGACGAGACCTTCGGCGCGAGCTCGACCGCGCGCTTCAAGCTGTCGAAGAACGCCTGCCCGCCGAAGGCGACGCCGGCGAGGCCGAAGTGCGCGAGCGCGAAGTCGGGGTCCTTCGCGATCGCCGCCTCGAACCGCGGGCGCGCGTCGTTCGCGCGGAGCGCCTCGGCGAAGGCGCGCCCCTCGACGTAGAGCGCCCGCGCCTCGGCGGACGGGGTGGTGATGGGGATGCGATCGGCCTCGGCGGCGCGCGCCGCGGGGACGGCCAGCGCGAGCGAGAGGGCCAGGGCGTGGACG
This sequence comes from Anaeromyxobacteraceae bacterium, assembly GCA_047602405.1. Lineage (GTDB taxonomy): Bacteria > Myxococcota > Myxococcia > Myxococcales > Anaeromyxobacteraceae > Anaeromyxobacter. Next base: position 143,492 of record JASGHJ010000002.1, on the reverse strand, counting down.
GGTCGGATCGGGGTCGGCATGCGGCCTCCAGGGAGCGGTGGACGGAACCGGGAGGGCCGGCGCGGGGGGACGTGACGTCCGGCGCAGCGGGACGGACCCGGGGCGCAGCCGCCGGGCGCCTTGCCCGTCCGGGCCACCCCGCGCATGATGCGGCCCCCTTCGCCCCCCGGCCGTGGCGCCGCGGCGGCCGCGGGGCCCGCGTCGCATGAACCGGTCACCGCCCATCGCCCTGCTCGCCGCCGCGGGCCTCCTCGCGATCGCCCTCGCCGTGGCCGCCTCGGTCGCGCTCGGGCCGCAGCCGGTGTCGCTCCGGGCCGCGCTCGCCGGGGCCGACCCCGACGCGTCAATCGTGATCGGCCTCAGGCTCCCGCGCGCGCTCGTGGCCGCGCTCGTCGGCTGCGCCCTCGCCGCCGCGGGCGCGGCGCTCCAGGCGCTGCTCCGCAACCCGCTCGCGGAGCCGTTCGTGCTCGGCGTCTCGGGTGGCGCGGCGCTCGGCGGCACGCTCGTGGTCGTCGCGGCGGCCGGCGTCTCGCGGCTCGTCGCCGGCGGAGCGGACGCGCTCCTCTCGGCGCCGCCGGTCGCGCTCGGCGCGGTGGCGGGCGCGGTCGCCTCGACGTTCCTGGTGTTCGGCCTCGGGCGGGTCGGCGGGCGGCTCGTCCCGGAGGCGGCGCTCCTCGTCGGCATCGTCTTCAACGCCTTCGTCGCGGGCGTCATCACGCTCATCAAGATGCTCGTCCCGCCCGAGCAGGCGAGCCGGCTCCTCTACTGGCTCCTCGGCGCGGTCGGCTACGAGACGCCCGCCACCATCGCCGCCGGCGCGGCGCTCGTGCTCCTCTCGGTGGGCGCGCTCGTCGCGCTCTCGGCGCGCCTCAACCTCCTGACCCTCGCCGACGACGAGGCGGCGTCGCTGGGCGTCGACGTGCCGCGCTCCCGCGCGCTCGTCTTCTTCGCCGCGAGCGCCGCCACCGGCGCGGCGGTCGCGCTCGCCGGCATGGTCGGCTTCGTCGGGCTCATCGTCCCGCATCTCGTGCGGCGGGTGACCGGCCCGGATCACCGGCGGCTCGTGCCCGCGTCCGCGCTCTTCGGCGCCGCGTTCCTCGTGCTCGCCGACGCCGGCGCGCGCCTCGCGTTCCTGCCGCTCGGCACCGAGCCCCCGGTGGGCGCCGTGACCGCGTTCCTCGGCGGGCCGTTCTTCCTCTGGCTCCTGCGCAACCAGGAGCGGTCGGAGGGGACGTGAGCGACGGCGCCCCTCCCATCGTGGACGTCCGGGACGTCCACTTCGCCTACGGCTGCGCGGCGGCGCTCGCGGGGGTCTCCTTCCAGGCGCGCGAGGGCGAGTTCGTGGGGCTCGTGGGCCCGAACGGCGCCGGGAAGTCCACGCTCGTCCGGCTCGTGGCCGGGCTCGCGGCGCCGCGGGCGGGCACCGTGCGCCTCGCCGGGCTCGATCCCCACGCGGCCCCGCGCCGGGAGGTCGCCCAGGTCTGCGCGCTCGTCCCGCAGGAGCCGAAGGTGGCCTGGCCGTTCACCGTCCGCGAGGCGGTGATGATGGGCCGCTCGGCGCGGCAGGGGCTCCTCGCGGTCGCGGACCGGTTCGACCGCGGCGCGGTGGAGGGCGCGCTCGCCGCCTGCGACCTCGTCGGCCTCGCCGACCGCCGCCTCGACGCGCTCTCCGGCGGCGAGCGCCGGCGCGTCTTCTTCGCGCGGGCGCTGGCGCAGGAGCCGCGGGTGCTGCTCCTCGACGAGCCCACCGCCTTCCTCGACCTCGCCCACCAGGTCGCGGCCATGAGGATGGCGCGCGTGGCGGCCGAGGGCGGCCTCTCGGTGATCGCGGTGCTGCACGACCTCAACCTCGCCGGCGCGGCGTGCGACCGGATCGTGGTCGTGCACGGTGGCCGGGTGGTGGCCGAGGGCCGCCCCCGCGACGTGCTCCGCGGCGACCTCATCCGCGAGGTGTGGGGGGTCCCGGTGTGGCGGGGCGAGAACGCCGCCTCCGGCGCGCCGGTGGTGCTGCCCGAGCTGCCGCGGCCGGGCGTGGGCCCGGCCGGCGGCGGTCACTCGGTGAAGTAGCTCTTGAAGCTCACCGAGAGGGTGCGCGCGGAGCTCGCGTCGAGCGACTGCCGGTAGCCGAGGTCGATGCCCACCCGGCCCTGCACGACGCCGACGCCCGCCGACCACCAGCGCGTGTCGAGGAACTCGTCCTTCACGAACCCGGCGCGGACCGGGAACATGTTGCCGAGCAGCGCCTCCACGCCGACCGCGTACCGGTTGAGCGTCTTCGGGGCGTCGAGGTTGCCGGTCCACTCCGCGCTCACCTGCGCGAACCGGTCGGTGCCGAGGGTCAGGCCGGCGCCCGCCATGCGCGGCGCGAGCTCCTCGTTGCCGATGGGCACGAGGTTGTAGCCGGCGCCGCCGATGGCGACGAACTCGGTCACCTGCCAGAAGAGGCCCGCGTCGACGGTCGCCGCCTTCGCCTTCCTGGGGCCGTCCACCGAGAGATACTTCGCCGACGCGCCGAGGTAGACGCCGGTGGAGGCTGCGCCCGCGAGCGCGAGGTCGATGACCGAGCCCTCGTAGGGGCCCTTCAGCACCTTGTCCCAGGCGAGCCCCGCCGCGATGGGCGAGCTGATGGCGTCCACCACCGAGCCCTGGAGCACCTGCGCCGGGGACTCCGCGCCCCGCCGCTCGAGCAGGCCGCCGAGCTCGATCGAGTACCGGCGCCGGGCCGCGATGGCGGCCGGGTTCACGAAGATGCCGTCGTTGCCCGAGAACGTGCCCACGCTCGCCGACAGGCCGACCGTCCGCGCGCCGGCGAGGATCGGGAGGGGCGGGACGGGGGGTGAATCCGCCGCGCGCGCAGGCGCGCAGAGGGCGGCGGCGAGGCAGGCCACGAAGGCCGCGAGGGCACTCGGGATTCGCGAGGTCACCGGGCGAGGATACGGTCGCTCGGGGCCCCCGGCAAGGATGCTGGCCCGCGCACCGGCGGAGGCGTTAACGTCATGGACGACGGAGGCACGCCATGCGGAAGCGCGAGGTGGAGCGGTACCGTCACAGGCTGGAGGCGCTGCTCGCCGCGGTCGTCGAGGAGGAGCGCCGCGTCGCGGGCGACCTCGCGGGGCCGGGCGCGGAGGAGCTGCCCGATCCCGCCGACCGCGCCACGGCCGAGGAGGTCCGCGCGCGCAGCGTGCGGCTGCACGATCGCGAGCTCAGGCTCGAGGAGAAGGTCCGGGGCGCCCTCGCCCGGCTCGAGGCCGGCACGTTCGGGCGGTGCACGGCGTGCGGCGGGCCGATCCCGCCCGAGCGGCTCCGGGCGCGGCCGATCACCGACCTCTGCGTGACCTGCAAGGCCGAGGCAGAGCAGCGGGAGCACGTCGCCCGGGCCTGAGCCCCGGGCACGCGGACCGCCCGTGATCCCGGACAGGCCCCCTGCGAAGCGCAGCGGAGCAGCTCCGGGGAGGGGCCCCGTGGAGCTCCGCTCCACGGGGAGGGGGCTACGCCCCCTCGAAGCACAGGGCGCCGAGCCCCCCGCGCGACACAGCCCCGCGGGTACGGGGTACCTGCCCGCCCGGAGGGGCGGTAGATTGCCGCCACCTATGGCGAAGAAGATCCGCAAGGCCGTCATCCCCGCCGCCGGGCTGGGCACCCGCTTCCTGCCGGCGACGAAGGCCGTCCCGAAGGAGATGCTGCCCATCGTCGACACCCCGACGATCCAGTACATCGTCGCGGAGGCCGTCGCGGCCGGCGTGCGGGACGTGATCCTGGTGGTCGCGCGCGGCAAGGACTCCATCGCCGATCACTTCGACATCGCGGGCGAGCTCGAGGCGAACCTCGAGCGGACCGGCAAGGCCGAGCTCAAGAAGCAGATGCGGGCGATCGCGCAGATGGCGAACGTCGTGACGGTCCGCCAGCAGGAGCCGCTCGGCCTGGGCCACGCGGTGCTCTGCGCGAAGGACCTCGTCGGCGACGAGCCGTTCGTGGTCATGCTGGGGGACGACATCATCGACGCCGCGGTGCCGGGCACGAAGCAGCTCGCCGACTGCTGGGACCGGCACGGGCTCGGGACCATCGCGCTCATGGAGGTCCCGCGCGAGGACACCGGCATGTACGGCATCGCCGCCGGCAAGCCGGTCGACGAGCGCACGATGAAGATCGAGCGGCTGGTCGAGAAGCCGAAGAAGGACCCGCCCTCGAACCTCGCGGTGATCGGCCGCTACGTGCTCCCGCCGCGCATCTTCGAGGTGCTCGAGCAGGTCCGGCCCGGCGTGGGCGGCGAGATCCAGCTCACCGACGCGCTCGCGGTGCTGGCGCGCGAGGAGGGTCTCCTCGGCTACCGCTTCGAGGGCGACCGCTACGACGCGGGCGACCGGTTCGGCTACCTGAAGGCCAACGTCGCCTACGCGCTGAAGCGGCCCGAGCTCGCCGGCCCGCTCCGGGAGTGGCTGCGGGAGCTCTCGAAGTGAGGGCCCGCCGCCTCGCCGCCGCCGTCGCGCTCGCCGCGGCGGTCCCGGCGCTCGCGTACGTCCTGCCGGTCTCCGGGATCCTGAAGCGCATGGGCGAGAAGCGCGCCGCGCTCAACCTCGAGGCGCTCGAGGTCACCGGGACGCTCCGCGCCGAGGGGCCCGGGGCCGAGAAGCTCGCGGCCACCGCCGGCCGCGCCGGCGCGCAGCGCGTCGCCCTCCCCGCCCGGCTCGACCTCAAGATCCCCGGCCGCTGCCGGCTCGAGGCCGGCGGGCCCGAGGTGGCCGAGGCCGACCGCACCTTCGCCTCGCTGCGCGACGGCAAGGTCACCGGCAAGGGCGCGCTCGCCGACTCCGCGCCCGCCGCCGCGCTCGTGCGCGCGGTCTGCACGCTCCTCGCGACGACGGTGTCCGGCGACGCGCCGGGCAACTACGCCGCCGCGCTCGGCCGCCGCGGCGTCGGCCTCGCCGACGCCTCGCTCGGACGCTTCGAGGGCAAGGTGGTCTACGTCCTCGGGGCGCGCGCGAAGGACGCGAGGCCGCTCGCGATGGTCGAGAAGGACACCTTCCAGCCCGCGCGCCTCGTCGCGCAGGAGGGCGGGACGCTCTACGACGTGCGGCTCCTCGGCTGGGGCAGCCCCACCGGCGGCGACTGGTTCCCCCGCGCCATCGAGGTCTGGCAGGGCGAGGAGCTCCGGCTCCGGCTCACGACCGAGAAGGCCCAGGCGAACCCGCGGCTGCCGGAGACGCTGTTCCCGTAGCGGACGGCCGCGGCCCGCCCAGCACCGCCCGCACCCGCGTGAGGAGCGCGGAGCCCGAGAAGGGCTTCGCGAGCAGGTGCAGCTCGTCGGCGAGGGGCCCGAGCCGCGTGGCCGCGGCGTCCGGGAAGCCCGACATGAAGAGCACCCTCGGCCGGGGGCCCAGCGCCTCCGCGAACAGGGCGAGCTCGCGCCCCCCCACGCCGGGCATCACGACGTCGGTCACCACGAGGTCGAACGGCGGGCCGAGCCGCAGGAGCTCGATGGCGGCCTCGCCACCGTCGGCGACCGCGAGGTCGTAGCCCGCGCGCCGGAGCACCCGGGCGGCGATCTTGCGGATCGCCTCGTCGTCCTCCACGAGCAGCACCCGCTCCGTCCCGCCGGGCATGGGGCCCTCCTCGGGGGGCGCCGGGGCGGCCGCGGCCTCGGCGGCCGGGAAGAGCAGCTCGAAGCGCGTGCCCGCGCCGGGCGCGGAGCGGACGTTCACGTGCCCCCCGCTCTGCTTCACGATGCCGTAGACGGTCGCGAGCCCGAGGCCGGTGCCGGCGCCGGGGGCCTTCGTGGTGAAGAAGGGCTCGAAGACGTGCTGCAGCACCTCGGCCGACATCCCCTTCCCGTCGTCCTCCACCCCGAGCCGCACGTAGCGCCCGGGCGCCACCGCCCGCTCCGCCGCGGCCTCCGGACCGAGCACCACGTTCTCGGTCGAGAGCGTCAGCGTGCCGCCCTGGGGCATGGCGTCCCGGGCGTTCACCGCGAGGTTCATGAGCACCTGGCTCATCAGGCCCGGGTCGCACCGCACCGGCCACGGTGCGTCGGTGAGCGCCTCGCGGACCTGGACGTCCTCCCCGATGACCCTGCCCACGAGCCGCTCGGTCTGCCGGACCACCTCGGTGAGATCGGTCCGCACGGGGGCGCCCGGGTGCTTGCGCGCGAACGCGAGGAGCTGCTGGGTCAGCTCGGTGCCCCGGCGCGCCGCGCCGAGGAGATCGTCGCACGCCTCCACGAGGTCCGGGTCGACGCGTGGCACCGCGGCGCGGAGCTCGGTGCCGCAGGCGAGCATGACGGTGAGGAGGTTGTTGAAGTCGTGCGCGACGCCGCCGGCGAGGCGCCCGATGCTCTCGAGCTTCTGGGCCTGGTGGAGCTGCTCGGCGAGCGCCCGCTGCTCCCGCTCGCTCGCGCGCAGCGCCTCCTCGGCCTCGCGGCGCCGGGCGATGCTGCGGACGTGGAGCAGGAGCGAGCTGCGGCCCGCCGGATCGACCAGCCGGTTCGGGAGGGTCTCCACGAGCTCCCAGTGCCCGTCTCCACGCAGGATCCGGTGCTCGAGGACCGCGGTGCTCCCGCCGGCGAGCACGTCGTGCAGGCGGACCAGCAGCGCCTGGCTCTCGGAGGGGTGGAGGAGCGACGACAGCGGCCGGGCGATCACGCCCGCCGGGCCGTGCCCGAGCACGGCGCTCGTCGCGGCGTTCGCGTAGCGGATCCGCCCGTCGGCGTCCACGGCGACGAGCGGATCGGCGAAGCCCTCGATGAGCTCCCCGAAGCGGAGCGCGCCCGGCTCCGGCTCGCCCGGCGTGCGCTCAGGCGACAAGCGCGAGCTCCTCGACGAGCGCCCCGTTCACCTGCTCGGGCGCGCTCACGTGCGGGAAGTGCCCCTCCGCGTCCAGGACCCGCAGCCGGCTGCGCGGGATGTGGCGCGCGAGGTACGTCCCCACCTCCATCGGCACCGCCACGTCGTTCCTCGACTGGAGCACGAGCGTCGGCACCTGCACCTCGCCGAGGCGGCTCCTGAAGTCCGACTCGAAGATCGCGCGCGCCACCGACTGCGCCACGTCGGGCCGCATCCCGCCCAGCGACTGCGCGAACGCGGCGCCCAGGCTGGGGCGGCCGGGGTTGCCCATGGCGACCGGACCGAACCCGTTCGCCCAGCCGAGGTAGTCGCGCGCCATCGCCCGGTAGAGGGCGTCGAGGTCGCCGCGGGTGAAGCCCCCCACGTACCCCGTGTCGTCGAGGTAGCGCGGCGACGCCCCGAGGAGGACCAGGCGATCGAACAGGTCCGGCCGCGCGAGCGACGCGAGCACGCCGATCATCCCCGCGGCGGAGTGACCGACGTAGACGTCCCACTCGAGGCCGAGCGCGGCGTGGATCGCGAGCAGGTCCCGGGCGTACGCGTCGAGGGCGTCGTAGCGGTCCGGGTCGTAGCCGTCCGCGGCCTTGCCGCACCCGAGGTGATCGAAGAGGACGAGGCGGCAGCGCGGCGCGAGGGCCGCGACCTGGCCGTCCCAGGCCGTCTGGGTGGACCCGAAGCCGTGGGCGAGGACGACCACGCGCGGGCCCTCGCCCACCACGCGGACCGCAAGGCGCTCGAGGATCGACGTGGCAGGCATGGCGGGCCCCTCGGCCCACTCTAGCGCGCCGGGACGCGCCCGACACCGGGGCGCGACGCCTCACCCGGGGTGCAGCCCCGCCGGGCGGCGGACGCAGGACGGCCCGCCCCGGCGTGGGCCGGAACGGGCCGCGTGGCACCCCTCCCCGGGGAACCGTGCCTCCGCCCTCCGACGGGCTCGGGCGAACGGGTGCGAGCCCTACGCGAGCGCGCGGTCCTCGTCGGTGTCCGGCTCGACGTCGTTCCGGTACTTCCGGAGCACGCGCTTGAAGTTCGAGCGGTCCATCCCGGCCTTGCGGGCGGCGGCGGAGATGTTGTTGTCGCAGGCGCGCATGAGCGCGTCGACGTAGCTCTTCTCGAACCGGCGCAGCGCCTGCTCCTTCGCCGCGGCGTAGGAGAGCGAGAGCCAGGTGGTGTCGTCGCCGCCGGCGGGCGCCTCGCGCACGAGCGGGGCGGTGCGGCCGGAGACGGCGGGCGGGAGGTCGGTCGGGGTCAGCGCGTCGGTGCGGCAGAGCACGACGGCGCGCTCGACCGCGTTCTCGAGCTCGCGGACGTTGCCCGGCCAGCGGTACCCGCAGAGGAGCTCGATGGCCTCCGGCGACAGCGTGCGGACCTTCTTCGCCAGGCGGTCGGCGTAGCGGCGCAGGAAGTGGTGCGCGAGCAGGGGGATGTCCTCGATGCGGTCGCGGAGCGGCGGCAGCGGGACGTTGATGACGTTGAGCCGGTAGAAGAGGTCCTCGCGGAACTTGCCGGCCTTCACGAGCTTCGGGAGATCCCGGTGGGTCGCCGCGATGACGCGGACGTCGACCTTCACCGAGTCGGCCGAGCCGACCCGCTTGATCTCGCCCTCCTGGAGGACGCGGAGCAGGCGGACCTGGGTGGCCATCGGGATGTCGCCGATCTCGTCGAGGAAGATCGTGCCGCCGTCGGCCGCGTCGAAGAGGCCCTTCTGGTCGCGCTGCGCGCCGGTGAAGGCGCCCTTGACGTGGCCGAAGAGCTCGGACTCGAGCAGCGTCTCGGTGAGCGCGCCGCAGTTGAGGGCGACGAAGGGGTGGCTCTTGCGCGGGCTCTTCGCGTGCAGCGCCCGGGCGACGAGCTCCTTGCCGGTGCCGCTCTCGCCGGTGACGAGCACGGTCGTCGAGCTGTAGGCGACGGCCTCGATCATCCGGACCACCTCCCGCATCGGCGCCGACGAGCCGACGAGCCCCTCGGGCGCGCCGCCGTCGCGCTCGCGCAGCTGGCTCTCGAGCTGGCGGTTGCGATCGAAGAGGTTCTTGCGCTCGGCGGCCTTCGCGATGGAGCGCCCGACGATCTCGATGTCGTCGAAGGGCTTCGTCAGGTAGTCGTACGCGCCGGCGCGGACCGCGGCGAGCGCGGTCTCCACCGTCGCGTGGCCGGTCATCATGATGACCTCGACCTCGGGGCGGCGGTGCTTGACCGCGTTGAGGAGCTCGAGGCCGGACAGCTGCGGCATCTTGATGTCGAGGAGGGCGACGTCGAAGTCCTCCTGGGCGAGCTTCTGGGTCGCGGCGATCGGCGAGTCGAGCCCGACCACGTCGTAGCCCTTCTTCCGGAGGAACGCCTCGAGGGCGCGGAGCAGCGTGGGTTCGTCGTCGACGACCAGCACGCGGGCCGGCTTCACGTCGGTGTTCTCGGACATGGTGTCTCCTCGCTTCTCGGTGCGGCGGCGCTACGGAGTACGGCTCGAATCGGCGGCGGGACGGGAGGGGGCGGCGGGCAGCTCGACGACGAAGCGGGCCCCGCGCTCGGGGCCGGTCTCGACGCGGATGCTGCCGCCGTGCTCCTCGGCGATCTGGTAGCAGATGGACAGGCCGAGGCCGGTGCCCTTGCCCTCGGGCTTGGTGGTGAAGAAGGGCTCGAAGATGCGCTTGGCGACCTCGGGCTTCACGCCCGGGCCGGTGTCGGTGACGGTGAGCTGGACGCGGCCGGGCGCGGGGGCAGGACCGACCCCGACGGTGAGCGTGCCCTGGCCGTCCATCGCCTGGAGCGCGTTCACGATCAGGTTCACGAAGATCTGCTGCAGCTGGTTCGCGTTCGCGAGCGCGGCGGCCGGCGTCTGGTAGGCGCGCTGGACCTCGAACTTCCCGTCCTTCATCTGCGACTGGAGGAGGAAGAGCGCGTCGTCGGCGATCTGCGCGAGATCGACCGGGCCCTTCTCCTCCTCGCGCGGGCGGCGCGAGAAGCGGAGCAGGCTCTCGACGATCTTCTTCGCCCGCACCGCGGCGTCCTGGATGAGGCGCAGGCTCTCCTGGTCGTCGGGGGAGCGGTCCTCCCGGCTCATCAGCTGCGCGAAGGCGAGGATGCCGCCGAGCGGGTTGTTGATCTCGTGGGCGACGCCCCCGGCGAGCTGGCCGACCGCGGACATCTTCTCGGCCTGGAACAGCCGGCGGGTGACCTCGCGCTCGTCGGTGACGTCCTTGAAGGTCACCACCATCGTCCCGTCCTGGTCGTCCGGGAACGGGAAGGTGCGGGCGAGCCAGATGCGGTCGCCGAACGCGACCTCGCGCTCGGCGGCGGCGCCCGCCGGGATGGAGCAGCGGGTCGGGCACGGCAGCGCGCCGAAGGCGTGCTCCGAGCAGCGCAAGCCCGCGAGCTGGAGCGGCGAGACCCCCGCGGCGCGCGAGAACGCGGTGTTCGCGCGCACCACCTCGCAGCCGCCGTCCTTCACGATCGCGAGCGGGTCGCCGATGGCGTCGAAGGTGGCGCGCCACTCCTGCGCCGAGCGCACGAGCGCGGCGGAGCGGGCGGCGAGCTTGCCGTCGAGGTCGCGGTTGAGCTTCTCGAGCTCGTCGTTGCGGACCTCGATGAGCTTCTGGAGCCGCTGGTTCTCCTCCACCACCCAGAACTGGTCGACCGCCGACTGGATGGTGATGAGGAGGTGGGCGTCGTCCCAGGGCTTCCAGATGAAGCGGAAGATCTCCGACTGGTTCACCGCCTCCTCGATGGCGGTGGAGTCGGCCTGGCCGGTCAGGAGGACGCGCTGCACCTTCGGCCAGCGCTCCTTCACGATCCGAAGGAACTCGACGCCCGACATCCCCGGCATGCGGTAGTCGGAGACGACCACGTGCACGCGCTCGGCGGTCATGATCTCGAGCGCGCTCTGCGCCTCCGGCGCGTCGAGGATCCGGCAGCGGGCGCGGCGCAGCACCCGGCGCAGCGCGCGCCGGACGTGCTCGTCGTCGTCCACGATGAGGAGCGTGGACTCCCGTTCGGGCTGGCTCAGGGTGCCCGCGGGAAGCGTCGCGAAGTGGGTGGCCTCTGGCTCCATCTTGGCGCCTCCGGCGGGTGCACGGCCCGATCCATGGCTCCCTGCACCCGGGGTCCTGTGTTTCCGGAGCTTTGGGAGCCTGGGCCCCAGGGTACCCCTGCACCCTGGGTCCACTCAACCTGACGAGTGCCGGAGGCCTCTCCGCGGGTCCGAAACCCACCGTCGAGATCGCACCAGGCCCGTCTTCACACGGGGTTACGCGGATCGACCGGCCGCGAGGACCCACCGGCAGGGCGGCGCCGGGGTGGGTCGGGATACGACCTCGCCCCCCAAGCTACCGGGCCGCGTCGTACCGGTACGGCTGGCGCTGGTAGAGGCAGATGGTGTTCCGGCCCGACTCCTTCGCCTGGTAGAGCGCGGCGTCGGCGTACTTCAGGAGGAGCTCGGCGTTCGTGATGTCCACGTACGGGAACGCGGCGACGCCGAGCGAGGCCGTCACCCGCCGCTCCATCGCGTCGCCGCCGCCGGGCGGCTTCAGCCGGTAGACCTTCGACCCGAGCTCCTTCCAGATGCGCTCCGCCACCGCGAGCGCGCCGGTGAGGTGCGTCTTCGGCAGGATGACCGCGAACTCCTCGCCGCCGTACCGCGCGCAGATGTCGGGCTCGCGGGTGGAGGCGCGGATCACGTCGCCCGCCTCGCGGAGGACGGCGTCGCCGTTCGGGTGGCCGAAGTGGTCGTTGATCTCCTTGAAGTGGTCGAGGTCGACCATGATGAGCGACAGCGGATCGGAGTAGCGCGAGGCGCGCCGGAACTCCTCGGAGAGCCGCTCGTCGAAGAAGCGCCGGTTCTTCAGGCGGGTGAGGCCGTCGGTCGCCGACATCTCCTCGAGGAGCTTCTCCTTCGAGCGGAGCTGGTCCTGGAGCGTCTTGATGCGCAGCATCGCGTTGCAGCGCGCCAGGATCTCGGTCTCCTCGAGCGGCTTCGCGACGTAGTCGTCGGCCCCGATGCGCAGCCCCTTCACCTTCGACTCGGTGTCGGTCTTCTGCGAGGTGATGATCACCGGGATGAAGTGCTCGTCGGGGCGCGCCTTCACGATGCGCAGCACCTCGAGCCCGCCGAGGCCCGGCAGCACCATGTCGAGGAGCACGAGGTCCGGCGGATCGAGCCGCACCTGCTTGATCGCGTCCTCGCCGGTCGCGGCCGTGCGCACGTCGTAGCCCTCGCGCTCGAGGACCCCCACGAGCCAGTCGGCCTGGGTCTTCGCGTCGTCGACGACGAGGATCTTGCGCTTCGCCTCCGCCACGGTCCGGAGGATACAGGCAATCCCGGCCCGTCCCAAGGTGAGGCGGCGCCGATACCAGGATGCGCGGCGGCCCCCCGGCCGCTAACTCTCCCTGGTGCGCGCCCGACCCGGCGATCAGGCCGTCCTCCTCACCGCGGTGCTGTCCCGCGTCCGTGGCACGCCGGGGGCGGTCGTGGTCTTCGACCTCGACTCCACGCTCCTCGACAACCGCCCGCGCCAGGCCCGCATCGTCCGGGACTACGCGTCGCTCGCGGGTGTGCCGGCGCTCCTCGACGCCCGGCCCGAGCACTGGCAGGGCTGGGACCTCGCCGTCGCCCTCTCGAACGCCGGCCTCGGCCCGGCGGGCCTGAAGGCACACCTCGGGCCGGTGCGGGCGTTCTGGCGCGAGCGCTTCTTCACGAGCGCCTACTGCCGCCTCGACGTCCCGATCCCCGGGGCCCCCGCCTTCGTGGCGGCGCTCGCCCGGGCGAGGGCGCGGATCGCCTACGTCACCGGGCGTCACCGGGGCATGCGCGAGGGCACGGTGGATTGCCTCGCGCGCCACGGGTTCCCCCTCCCGGGCGACCGCGTCGAGCTCCTCATGAAGCCGGATCCCGAGCTCGGCGACGACGCCTGGAAGGAGGAGGCGTGCCTCGAGGTCGAGCGGATGGGCGAGGTCGTCGCGGCGTTCGACAACGAGCCCGCGCACGTGAACCTCTACGCGCGCGCGTTCCCGGGTGTGCTCGCCATCCACCTCGACACCGACCACAGCGGCCGCCCGGAGCAGGTGCTCGCCTCGGTGCCGTCGATCCGCGACTTCAGGCCGTCCGAGGGCGCGCCCGCCGAGCTCGCGGCGCCCTGACGGCCCACGGGCGGCACGGCAGCTCAGGGCGACGCGTAGGTCCCCTTCACCGCGACCCGGTCGTTCGTGCGCTTGCCCGCGCACTGCTCGGCGTCGCCCTCGACCTTCCCGCCGCGGAGGGTGAGCGCGAGCTGGCGGCAGCCGAACGCGGGCGCGCCCGCGACCTCGGCGCCCGCGACGAGCTTCTGGCGCTCCTCGTTCAGCTTCTCGAGCGCCTTCTGCGGGGCCGCGAAGCAGGCCGCCATCTTCTCCGGCGGGAGCTTCGCGCAGGCCTCGATCTTCTTCATCTCGACGTTCGTGCGCGCGTCGAGGTCCTTCCACGCCTTCGACTCCATCATCCCGGTGAAGCCGCCGACCTGGGCCTGCATCTCCTCGGGGCTCTGGTCCTGCTGGAGCGACACCGAGCCCTCCGAGATCGAGAGGCGGTACGGCACCTTGCCGAGCACCTTCCCGGCGCGGCGCCACTCGCCCTCCCCGCGCGCGTCGTCTCCCGAGAGGTCCGCGTGGACGACGAGCGCGTCGCCGCCGGCGTCGAGCGTGAACGTGTACCGGCAGCCGACGAAGACCGGGGTCGCGTACCCCTCGATGAGCGAGACCGGCGCGACGACCACGAGGTTCACCGGGCCGGGCGCGGCCCCGGGGACCGCCCGGACCTTGCCCGCCCACCCGCCGTCCTTCGTCCGCGCCCCGGAGGCCACCTCGGCGGCGTCGGTGCGCGCGACGACCAGCGAGCCCTCCTGGATCTTCCCGTCGAGCTTCACGTCGGCGACCGCGCCGGGGCAGAGCACGCGCGGCTCCCCGAACGTCACCTCCGGCGTCGGGTAGCGCTGGCGGAGCGCGTCGCGGTTCCGGTCGAGGCCGAGCTTCTTCCGCTCGGCCTCGCCGGTCTTCTCGAAGGCGTCGAGCTTCGCCTGCCAGGCGGGCACGGCGTCGGCCGCGGCGGCGAGCGCGAGCGGCAGGGCGAGGGCGGCGAGGAGCGCGAGGTTCCGGCGGTTCATTCAGTCCTCCGGGTCGACGGCGAGGGCGACGGCGAGCGCGAGCAGCACGAGGTCGGCGGGGCGCGCCATGGGGAAGTCGAAGCTCGCCCGCGCCGCCACGGCCGTCAAGGCACCGCCGAGGGCGGCGTCTCGCGGCCCCGGGCGCGACGCCGCGCCGGCGAGCCCCACCCCGAGGAGCACGAGGAGCGAGACCACCCCCGGCACGCCCCGCTCCACGAGGAGCTCCAGCCAGTCGGCGTGCAGGTGATCCTGGCGGCCGGTGAACACGCCCTCCCGGTGGGCCTCGACGCAGGCGCGGTCCTCGCCGCAGCGGTCCTTCCAGAGCTCGAGCTCCCAGGCCGGCCAGAGCCGCTCGACCGCGCCCGGGCCGAGCCCGGCGGCGGGTGCGGCGAGCGCGTGGGGCGCCGCGACGCGCACGAGGTAGATCCGCCCGCCCGCCGCCGCCGAGGCCGAGCGCCCCGCGAGCGGCAGCGCGAGGAGCACCGCGCCCACCGCGAGCGCGACGGCGGCCCGCCGCGGGATCCGCCCGCCGTGGAGCGCGCCGTGGAGGAGCGCGGCGGCGAGGCCGGCCCCGAGCGCGACGACCGTCGCGAAGGAGCGCGTCGCCGCGAGCGCGAGCGCCATCGCCGCCGCGGCGAGGGCCCACGGCCAGCGCCGCCGCGCGCCGGGCACCTCCCCGAGCGCGAGCGCGAACGGCACCGCCAGCGCCGAGGCGACGAAGTCCGGGTTGCCGAGCGTGCCGTAGACCCCGAGGCGCGCGCCCCCGGCGGCCGGGGCCCACGCGGCGAACGGGTCGAGCCCGGCCCACTGCGCGAGCGCGACGAGCGCCGCGATCGCCCCCGCCCCGGCCGCCGCCGGCACGACCGCCGCGCGGGAGACCCCGCTCGCGGTCCACGCGAAGGCGAGCACCGCGCCGCCGAGCGCGGTCCAGGCGGCGGCCGGGGCCGTGTGCGGGCCGAGGAACGCCGAGAGCGCGACCGAGGCGACCGGCAGGGCCAGGAGCGCGGCCGGGCGCCGGCGCGTCCAGGGCAGGAGCGCGAGCGAGAGGGCCGCCGCGACGACGAGCGCGGTGCGCTTCGGCCCGCTGAAGGGGGCGTCGGCGCGCGGCAGGACGAGGAGCAGCGCGAGGGCGGCCGTGGCCGCAGGCAGGGCCGCGCGGCCGAGGCGGTCGAGCGGGGACATCACGCGAGGGCGGCGAGGACGTCCGCGGGCACGAGCGCGGCGAGGCCGCCGCCGCCGAGGATGTTCACGATGGGCGACGCCGCGGCGCGCACGACCGAGCCGTCCGGCCGCGACGGGCCGAGGCCGCAGTAGGTCGAGAGGTCCCGGTAGAGGACGCCCGGGTGGGCGCCGTCGGGCGTGATGCGGGTGGCGGGCCCGCGCCGCGCGAAGATCCGCTCCTGCGCCACGAACCCGCCGCCGCGCGGGTCGGCGAGCGCCGCGTCCACCGCCTGGGCCCAGGCCGCGGGCTCGAGCTCGGCGCCGAGGTGCACGCTCTTGCCGCCGTAGTCCCAGCTGCGCTTCAGCACGAAGGCGGCGCGGTCCTCGAGCAGCCTCGCGCGCAGGGACGGCTCGAGCCGCCGGGTCCAGGGGAGCCGCGCCGCGGCCCCGCGCTCGTCCTCCGAGAGGCCGGCGCGGCCGGCGAGCCCGCGGTCCTCCGCGCACTCCGAGAGCCGCGCGAAGAGCGCCTTCGCCTCGAGCAGCCCGTTCACCGGGTTCGCGAGCACGTAGCGGTCGGGCGCGCGGAGCGCGCGCGCGAAGGGCGTGTTGGGGTCGACGCGGTTCGCCCAGACGTGCCGGTAGAGGACGTCCCAGTCCTCCGGCACGCAGTCCAGCGGCACGAGGTTCTCGACCCGGTGGCCCATCTGCCGGAAGTGCCCGGCGAGCCGGCGGAGCTCGCCGATCTGCGCGTCGCCGGGGCGCGCCACGATGGCGATCGACGGGCGCTCGCGGGTGCCGCCCCGCTGCCGGTAGTAGGCGACGAGCGCCTCGCGGAGCCGCTCCATGTGGCTGCCGGTGCGGGCGACGAGGTCGGCCTCCTGCCGCGGCGACAGCCCGCGCTCGCGCGCGGCCGCCCGCAGCCAGGAGAAGGTCGCGAGGTCCGCGTACGCCGGCATCGCCGGGATGGTCGCGTTGAGCTCGAGCGCGCGCGGCGCCCCGCCGGTCTCCGGCACGAGGAAGTCGACCCGGGCCACCATCACGGTCAGCGGCGCGCGGGCGAAGAGGACCGCCATCGCCTCGGCCTCCAGGCCGGAGAAGGGCTCGGCGAGCGCGGCCCGGTCGCGGTCGTCGCCGCCGGTGGCGAGGTGGCGGGCGAGCTTCACCGCTCCCGAGAGGATGAGCTCGGCCTCGCGGGCCGCCGCGAGGAGCTCCTCGCGCGGCATCACCTCCGGCTCGGCGAGGAGCGGGATCGGCACCACCGTGCCGTCCGGCTTCAGCACCGTCATGCCCTCCGCCCAGGCCAGCGCGGCCGCGGCGCGGCCCACGCGCGCGAGCGCCTCGGCGGTGAACGGGACCTGGGGCGGCGCGGGAGGCTGGGACATGGCTGGCTCTCGACCCTTTGCCGGGCGTTGTCCCCGGACGGTGGGGATGTTAGGCACCGGGCCGTGAAGATCTACACGAAGACGGGCGACCGCGGAGAGACCGCCCTGTTCGGCGGGCCCCGGGTGAAGAAGTTCGACCCGCGGGTCGAGGCCTACGGCGAGGTCGACGAGCTCAACGCCGCCCTGGGGGTGGTGCGGGCCGGCCCGCTCGACCCCGAGCTCGAGGCCCAGCTCGGCCTCGTGCAGTCCGAGCTCTTCACGCTCGGCGCCGAGCTCGCGACGCCGCACGAGGCGAAGGCCCGGGCCGTGGTGCCGCCGGTCGACCCGGCCTGGGCGGCCCGCCTCGAGGGCGCGATCGACGCGTGGGACCGCGAGCTGCCCCCGCTCACGAGCTTCGTCCTCCCCGCCGGCACGCCCGCCGCGGCGGCCCTGCACCTCGCGCGCTGCGTCTGCCGCCGGGCCGAGCGCCGGGTGGTCGCGCTCGCGGCCGAGGCCGCGGTCGATCCCGAGGTGCTCGTGTACCTGAACCGCCTCTCCGACTACCTCTTCACCGCGGCCCGCGTCGCGAACCTCCGCGCCGGCCGGCCGGAGGCGCCCTGGAGGCCCTCTCGCCCCGCGGCCGGGGAGCAGGCGTGAGGCGCGTCGCGCTCGTCACCGGCGCGGGCGTGCGCGTGGGCGAGGCGATCGCCCGCGGCCTCGCGCGCGACGGCTGGACGGTCGCGGCGCACTACCGGACGCACCGTCCCCGGGGCTTCGCCGCCGCGCTGCCGGCCGACCTCGCCCTGCCCGACGGGCCCGGCGCGCTCGCCGCCGCGTTCCGCGCGCGCTTCGACCGGCTCGACCTCCTCGTGAACAGCGCCGCCGGCTTCGACGAGCAGCCGCTCGAGGCGATCGACGCGGCGAGCTTCGACGCGCAGATGGACCTCAACGCCCGGGCGCCGCTCCTCCTCGCGCGGGCGCTCGCGCCGCTGCTCCGCCGCGCCAGGGGCGCGATCGTGAACGTCGCCGACGTCGGCGGCGGCCTCGTACCCTGGAAGGGCTTCGCGGCCTACGCGGCGTCGAAGGCGGCCCTCGTGCGCCTGACCGAGTGCCTGGCCCTCGAGCTCGCCCCGAAGGTCCGCGTGAACGCGGTGGCGCCCGGGACCGTGCTCTGGCCGGAGCGGTACCCGCCCGCGCGGCGGCGCGCGCTCGCCCGCCGGATCCCGCTCGGTGCGACCGGCACTGCCGGGGACGTCGCCGCGGCGGTCCGCTTCCTCGCCACGGCCCCGTTCGTCACCGGGGCGGTGCTCCCGGTCGACGGCGGGCGGCACCTGTCGGGGCGGGCGTGACCCGGACCGTGAGTCCCGCTTTCCCGGGGCGATCTGGACTCCGTGAGTCCGCATTGATCTGACCGGGGGCCGCTGTTAGGCTCCGTGTTCACGACGAACCCCGGCGAACCGCCGGAACTCCTGGAGAGAAACGCATGGACGCCACCACCGCCGCCCCCGCCACCGCGACCCCCGCCGACCTGGGCCTCGACAAGGCGCCCGTCGCCCTGACGGCGAAGGCCGTCGAGATGATCAAGGACGCGATGGAGCGCGAAGGGCTCGGCGGCTACGGCATCCGCATCGGCGTGATGGGCGGCGGCTGCGCCGGCTTCCAGTACTCCATGGACTTCGAGAAGGACCCGCGCGAGGGCGACATGACCATCGCGCAGGACGGCGTCACCCTCCTCGTCGACCCGATGAGCTCCATGTACCTGCAGGGCGTCACCATCGACTACGTGGTCGGCCTCCAGGGCGCCGGGTTCAAGTTCATCAACCCGAACGCGAAGAGCACCTGCGGCTGCGGCTCGAGCTTCTCCGCGTAGCCGGGAGGCCACCTCCGCCGCACCGTGAACGGGGCCCTCGCGGCCCCGTTTCCGTTTCCGAGGGGAGCGATCGTGCTCGTCGTCCGCAGCGTCGTCGTCGGCCCGTTCCAGGAGAACAGCTACCTCGTCGCGTGCGACCGCACCGGCGAGGCCGTGCTCGTCGACCCGGGCGACGAGGCGCCGCGGATCCTCGGGCTCCGCGAGCCGGGCGGCCTGAAGGTCACCCGCGTGTTCGCGACGCACGGGCACATCGACCACGTGACCGCGGCCGAGGCGGTCCGCGAGGCGACCGGCGCGCCGTTCTCGATCCACCCGGAGGACGAGCCCTGGCTCGCGGCGCTGCCCGGCCAGGCCGAGATGTTCGGCTTCCCGCGGGCGACCCCGCCCACCGTCGACCTCCGCCACGGCGAGGGCGACGAGGTGCGGGTGGGCGAGCACGTCGGGCAGGTGCTCCACACGCCGGGGCACACGCGCGGCGGGACCTGCCTGTGGTTCCCCGACGCGAAGGTGCTCTTCACCGGCGACACGCTCTTCGCGGGCTCGGTCGGCCGCACCGACCTCCCGGGCGGCGACTTCGACGCCCTTCGCGCGTCGATCGTCGAGCGGCTGTTCCCGCTCGGCGACGACGTCACCTTCCACCCGGGCCACGGCCCGGCGGGCCGGCTCGGCGACGAGCGGCGGACGAACCCATTCGTGGGCGAGAAGAAGCCCCGCGGACGGTTCGTGTAGCTGTTCCCTCGTCCAGTCCTGGTGACCTGTCCGATGGGCCGCCTCGCGGGGCCTCTCCGCACCGCTTGGCCTTGGGCAAAGGCCCGCCGCGTGGGGGATCGTGGAGGCGGTGCCGGGGATGGGAAAGCCGCGGCACCACCACGCGTGCCAGCCGAGGCGGGAGGTGCGTGGTCTTGGGCGCGGGGCGGTGACGAAGGTGACGCGGTGCTGGCCGCCTCGGCCGTCACGCTTGGTGCAGATCGCGGCTCCGATCTTGGGCGGGCCTGCCGAAAGCCGGCGGTGCGGAGAGACCCCGCGAGGCGGCCTGGGTTGCGTGGAGATGGGGGAGAGGCGGAGCTCCGGAGTTGAAGCCTTACGTTCGGAGTTGAAGCCTCACGTTCTCCGAGTTCTCCAACGCGTCCGCCATCCCTCCTCGACCCATCACCCCGATCGCAGGCGGCCGGATCGCCGGGCCTCTCTGCCCCGCAGGGCCTTCGGCTGGCCCGCCCAACGACGGAGCCGCGATCTGCACGGAGCGTGACAGCCGAGCCGGAGACGTCAGCTCATCGTGGACGTCCCACTCGGCTGGCACGCGTGGACGTGCCGCGGGTCTCCACCGATCCGGTGCCGTCTCCAGGATCCCCTGCGCGGCGGGCCTTTGCCCAACGGCCCGAGGAGCGGAGAGGCCCGGCGAGCCGGCCGCCCACGGCACCCCCAGAGAGGAAACCCGCCTGCAGGAGGGCTACGAAGGCGCGGGCGCTACTTCTCCTCGCCCATCGACACCGTGCCGAGGATGTTCTGGCCGGCGTCCACGTGGAGGATCTCGCCGGTCACGTTCCGGGCGAGGTCGCTGCACAGGTAGAGGGCCGCGCGGGCGCAGTCCTCCTGCTCGACGTTGCGGCGGAGCGGCGTACGCGCGGCGTTCTCGGAGAGCATCGTCCGCATGCCCTTGATGCCGGCGGCGGCGAGCGTCTTGATGGGCCCGGCCGAGATGCTGTTCACCCGGATGCCGTCCTGGCCGAGGTCGTCGGCGAGGTAGCGGGTGGCGCACTCGAGCGCGGCCTTCGCGACGCCCATCACGTTGTAGTTCCGGACCACCTTCTCGGCGCCGTAGTACGTGAGCGACAGGATCGACGCGCCCGGCTTCATGAGCGGCTTCAGCGAGCGGGCCATCCCGATGAGCGAGTAGGCCGAGATGTCCATCGTGATCCGCCATGCGTCGCGGGTGGTCACGTCGGTGAAGCGGCCGTCGAGGGCCGCGCGCGGGGCGAAGCCGATCGAGTGCAGCACGACGTCGACCCGGTCCCACACCTTCGCGATCTCGGCGGCGGTGCGGTCGAGGTCCTCGTCCTTCGAGACGTCGCAGTCGAGGCACGCCTTCGCGCCGAGCGACTCGGCGAGCGGGCGCACCCGCTTCTCCATCGCCTCGCCCGGGTAGGTGAAGACGAGCTCGGCGCCCTCGCGGTGGAACGCCTCCGCGATCGCCCACGCGATGGAGCGGTCGTTCGCGACGCCGGAGATGACGGCGCGCTTGCCCTTCATCAGGCCGCCCAGCGAGAGCCGGACGTCGTCCGTCTCCATCCTCGCCCGGGTGACGTCCACGTCCTTCGGATCGATGCTCATGTCGTTCCCTTCGCGCGGAGCGCCTCGAGCGCCCCGCCGATCTCGGAGGCGGCGTGCGAATCGCCGGCCCTCCCCGCCGCCGCCACCCCCTGCTCGTAGGCGGCCGCGGCGCCCGGCGCACGGCCGAGCGCCTCGAGCGACTGCCCGAGCATGAGGTAGGTCGGCACGTAGTCCGGGCAGCGGCGGACGTTCTCCTCGAACTCCCGCACGGCCTCCTCCAGGCGACCCGCCGAGCGGAGCGCCATCGCGAGCGAGTAGCGCGCGAAGGCGTCGCCGGGGCTCTTCGCCACGAAGGCCTGGAAGGCCACGATGCGCTGGTCCGGATTCACGGAAACGGGTCTTGTAACAGGACCCCGGCTCAAAGACCAAGCGCTCGCGAGGGCCTGCCTTGCGCGCCGCGTTGTAGACTGGCGGTCCGATGACGGACGGACGGATCGACGGCTGCGCGGGGGCGCTCCTCGCGGGCGGCGGCGGGAAGCGGCTCGGCGGCCTCGCGAAGGGGCTCCTCACGCTCGACGGCGAGTCGATCGCGGCCCGGACCGCGCGCGTGCTGTCGGCGCTCTTCGGAGAGGTGCTCCTCTCGGCGAACGATCCCGCCCCGTACGCCGCGCTGGGGCTGCGCGCGGTGCCGGACCGGCTGCCCGGGAGAGGCGCGCCGGGCGGGCTCCACGCGGTGCTCTCGGCGGCGGGCGCGCCGTGGGTGTTCACCGCGGCGTGCGACATGCCCTTCGTGTCCGCGGAGGGCGTCCGCGCGCTCGCCGCGCGCCGCGCCGGCGCCGACGCGGTCATCGTGCGCTGGCAGGGTCACCTCCAGTTCATGCACGCGCTCTGGTCGAGGGCGTGCCTGGCCCCGCTCGAGCGGCTCCTCGCCGGGGGCGACCCGTCGCTGTGGGACGTCGCGGCGGCGGTGCGGGTGGCGGAGGTGAGCGAGGCGGAGTGGGCCGCGCTCGAATCCCGCCGGCCGCGCGTTCGAGAACGCGAACACGCCGGAGGATCTCGCGCGGCTGGGGCTCGAGCGGCCCCGCTGACTACCAGGAGTAGCCGGCCCCGAGCTTGAAGTAGGGCCCGAACTCGCCGGAGCCGGTGAGCGACTCGAACTGCGTGTTCTGCTCGTCCCCCGCCACCCGGCCGCCGAGGCCGAAGGTGATCCCCGCCGAGAGCCCGTTCGAGGCGATGAAGCGGTAGCCCAGCTCGGCGCCCGCGTTCATGCGCGCGAAGGTGGTGGTGTTGCCGACGTCCTCGTTGCCGATCGAGAAGCCCAGCCGGCCGCCGAGGCGCAGGCCCTCGTTCGAGCGGCCGAGGATGAAGAGGTCGAGGCCGCCGCCGGCGCCGAACGAGGTGACGTTGCCGTTCGAGGCGTTCGCGCGCGCGTAGTTCCCGCCCACGGCGAAGGACACCTTGTTCCACTGCGGCAGCGGCCGGGAGTACTCGGCGTTCACGCCGAGCCCGGAGAACCAGCCGACCGGGTTCGTCATGAGCGTGTTCTCGACCGGTCCACGCCGGGTCTGGCCCATCGGCAGCCGCTGGCCGCGCCCGAAGAGCTCGGAGCCGGCCTGCGTGAAGCTCGTGCGCACCGCCTCGCCCGGCTCGGCCTGCGCGCGGGAGGTGCCGGCGCGGACGAGCGCCTCGCAGCGGGACCGGAGCTGGGCGAGGTCGTCGCCCTCCAGGATCTCGCCGGAGAGGAGCCGGACGCACCGGTCCTGGAGGTCCGGGCCGCCCGGCTGGCCACGGGGGTCGCCCCGCCCCGCCGCCCCGTCCTGCGCGCGCGCCACGGGCGCCGCGCCCAGCGCCACCACGACCGCCAACGCCCCGATGAGCCTCGCCATGACCGCCTCCCCGCCGTGGTCCGTCCGAACCCCGTTGCGTTCGAACAGCACGGTGGGCACGGCGCGGCGGCGGGGCACGGCGGCGGCCGCGTACCGTCGGCCGGCGGCCTCGACGTCCTGAGGACCAGCGGAACAGGCGCAGCGCGAGGCCGAAGCTGACGCTCCCCACCGCCGCGAGGAGCAGCGCCTGCGGCGCGACGCCGGCCAGGCCGGCCCCGTCGTTCATCACCGCGCGCAGCCCGTCGTTGAGCGCCGTGAGCGGGAGCGCCCGGATGGCCGGCTGCATGATCTCGGGGAAGTTGTCGGCGGAGAAGAAGACGCCGGAGAGGAGGAACATCGGCATCATCACGAGGTTGATGAGGCCGGAGACCGTCTGCGTGTTCCGCGCGCGACAGGCGACGAGGAGCCCGAGCCCGCTGAACGCCAGCGCGCCGAGCGTGGTGACGAGCGCCAGCGCGGCGAGCGAGCCGCGGACGGGGACGCCGAACGCGAGCACCGCGAACCCGAGGAAGAGCGGCACCTCGATGACGAGGAAGAAGAGTCGCATCAGGAGGAAGGAGGCGAGGTAGTCCCGCCTCGCCATCGGCGTCGCGATCATGCGCTTGAGCAGCTTCTTCGAGCGCTGCTCGACGATCACCCAGCCGATCCCCCACATGCCCGCCGACATGAGGTTCATGCCGAGCAGGCCCGGCACGAGGAAGTCGATGTAGCGCGCGCCGGGCTCGGTGAGCGCCTCCTCGCGCGGGCCGATGGCGTCCCTGCGCCCGGCCGCCCGCTGGAGGAGATCGTCCACGACCGCGCGCGCGAGCCGGCTCTCGGGCCGGGTCGGGTCGAGCCGGTAGACCGGCGGCTCGCCCGGCACGACGACGATGGCGACGCGGCCGGTGCGGAGCGCGACCGCGGCCTCGGCGGGCGCGAGCACCCGGGCCTTCACGTCCTTCCCGGCGAGGAGCACGTCGCGGGCCTCCGCGGCGCCCGGGCCGTCCTGCACGGCGACGTGCACGGGCTCCGGCGGCCGGGCCCGGAACGCGATGCCGAGCGCGACGGCGAGCAGCACCGGGAAGCCGAAGCTCCAGAAGACGGTGGAGGGCTCCCGGAAGAAGTCGCGCAGCCGCGCGAGCGTGAGCTGCAGCACCGGAAAGCGGTCGACCGGGGAGCCGGGGTCGCTAGTCACGCAGCCTCCGGCCGGTCAGCGTCACGAACACGTCCTCGAGCGTCGCCCGGTGCGTCGAGAGCGCGGTGAGCGGGACGCCCTTCGCCTCGAGGTGCCCGAGCAGCGCCGGGATGACGACGTGCACGCGGTCGGCGGTGAGCGCCCAGGCCGCGCCGGCGCGACGGACGCCCGCGACGCCCGGCAGCGCGCGCAGCTCCCCTTCCCCGACCGCGCCGTCCGGCGCCTCGAACTCGACCACCTCGTGGCCGACCACTGCGGCGACGAGCTCCCGGGGCGTGCCGCTCCGGATGACCTGGCCGCGGTCCACGATGGCGACCCGGTCGCAGAGCCGCTCGGCCTCGTCCATGTAGTGCGTCGTGAGGACGACGGTCCTCCCCTTGCGCTTGAGGTCGACGACGACGTCCCACAGCTGGCGGCGCGACTGCGGGTCGAGGCCGGTGGTCGGCTCGTCGAGGAAGAGCAGCTCCGGATCGCCGACGAGCGCGCACGCCACCGCGAGCCGCTGCTTCTGGCCGCCCGAGAGCCGCTCGTACCAGGTGCGCCGCTTGTCCTCGAGCGCGACGAGGCCGATGACCTCGTCGACGCCGCGGCCGGTCCGGTAGAACGAGCGGAAGAGGCGCAGCACCTCCTCCACGGTGAGCTTCTCGGGGAGGTGCGTCTCCTGGAGCGTGATGCCGAGCCGCTCGCGGAGCCCGGTCGCGTCCCGGTCCCAGCGGGCGCCGAGGATCTCGACCTCGCCGGAGGTCGGCGGGAGGAGGCCCTCCAGGATCTCGACGGTGGTGGTCTTGCCCGCGCCGTTGGGCCCGAGGAGGCCGAAGCACTCGCCGCGCGCGACGTCGAGGTCGAGCCCGTTCACGGCGAGGACCTCGGGCGAGCCCGGGTAGCGCTTCACGAGCGCGCGGCAGCGGATGGCAGGGCCGCTCATGCGGTGAGGCCGTTCATGCGGTGAGGCCGTTCATGCGGTGAGGCCGTTCATGGACTAGCTCGCGATGGCCCGGCCCGCCGAGAGCCCGGCGACGCCGGCGACGAGGCAGGTGAGGATGGTGCCGGCGAGGTACGCCGCCGCGGCGACGGGGCGGCCGGAGGCCCAGAGCTGCAGCGTCTCGGCGTTGAACGACGAGTAGGTCGTGAACCCGCCCATGATCCCCGCGCCGAGGAGGAGCCGGAGGTGCTCGGCGTCGGGGCGGCCGCCCAGCGAGGAGGCGATGGTGCCGAGAAGGAACGAGCCGACCACGTTGACGACGAAGGTGCCGCGCGGCCAGTCGGGGCCCCACACCCGCACCGCGAGCGTCTGGACGAGGTAGCGCGCGCCGCTGCCGAACGCGCCGCCGGCGCAGACGAGGAGGAGCTTTTGCACGCCCGATCCTTAGCACGCCGCCCTCACGGCGGCGGCGGAACCCCCAGCGCGTCGAGCGCGCGGGCGTAGGCCTCCGCGTCGAACCTGCCCGTCGTGAGCGCGGCCTGGAGCGCCGCCGAGGCGACCCGGCCCACCTCGTGGAGGGCCGCGTGCCGGGTCGCCCCGCCCGCCACGAGCCGCGCGACCGCGCGCGCGGCCTCCGGCGGCTCGCCCTTCGCGAGCTGGTCCTCGACCACCACGTGCAGCGCCGCGTGGATGCGGGCGCGCTCGATCGGCGGGTGCGGCGCCTGGCTCGCGGCGTGGAACGCCTCGACCGCGCGGACCCGGTCCTCCCGGGAGGCCGCGGACCAGGGCGCGGCGTCGGGGGCGCGCTCGGCGTCGTAGGCCACGCTCACGGCCTCCCCCCGCTCGCCTTCGCCGGCGCCCTGCCCAGCACCCGGAAGGCCTTCGCCGCCGCCTCCCCGTTCGCGTCGCGCGCGGCCGCGCAGATCGCGGCGCCCTCGAGGAGCTGATCGAGCGGGCGGCGCATGCCCGGCTCGGCGGCGACGCGCGGCTCGAGCGCGGCCTTCACGCGGGCCGCGCGCACGGCGTCGCAGGGCCGGCCCGCGAGCCGCGGCAGGCCGGAGACGTTCTCGGTGGGGAGGAGCTTCACGATCGCGTCGACGTCGGCGAGGAACGCCTCGGTGACGAGCGGCTGCGCCTCCTCCGGCCACTCCGAGACCGCCGAGAGCCGCTCGCGCTTGCCGAGCCGCGGGTCGTCCTTGAGCGCCCACGCCTTCGCGAACCGCGCCGGATCGGTGGTGCGGCGGAGCGCAGTGAGGAGCTGGTAGCGCTGCCCGCCCTTCGCGTCCGGCGCGCGAGAGAGCGCGGCGTCGAAGGCGCGCGGGTCGTCCTGCACCGCGGCCGAGAGCGCGGTCGCGACGAGGTCGATGGGGACCGCGGAGGGGTCGGGGGTCTTCCCGTCGAGGCCGAGCCACCCGGCCGCCTTCGCGACGGCCTCGGCGCGCAGCTCGCGATCGCGGCCGGTCGAGACGAGGAGGTCGAAGAGCTCGGCGCGGTGGCGGCGGGCCTCGACGTCCTCGCCGCCGCGCGGGTACCAGCCGAGCCGGTCGAAGGCCGGGCGGTACAGGCGCACCACGGCGGCCTCCACCGCCGCGCGCTCCGCCGGCGGCACGAGCCGCACGCGCGCGTCCTCGAAGACGCCGCGCACCGAGAGGGCAACGTCGAGGTCCGGGTCCCGGGCGAGCGCGACCGCGGCGCCGGCGAGCTCGGCGTAGCGCAGCTGCCCGGCGGCCTCGGCCGCCTCGATCGACTGGCCGACCGAGATCTTCTCCGCCGCGGTCAGCGACGGGAGCCCGCGGCCGAGGAGGCGCGCGAGGTCCGGCCCCTCGAGCGCGAAGCGGTAGTAGCCGGCGCCGCCGGCGTTCGGGTGGATCCAGTCCGGGCAGGGCCCGGGCAGGTCGAGCACCCCCTCCGCCTCCTCGAGGAGCGTGCAGGCCTCGGCGCTCTCCTTGCCGGCGCCGGCCCGCACGCAGACCGGGATCCTCCAGAGCTGGGCGGGCGCGGGCGCCGCCCCGCGCGGCTGCCAGCGGGACTGGCGCAGGAGCACGCTCGCCTTCCCCTTCTCGCAGACGCGCTCGGCGCGCACGAGGGGCACCCCGGGCTGGTCGAGGAACGACGAGAACGCCGGCCCGAGGTCGCGGCCCGCCGCCGCGGAGAGCGCCTGGAGGAAGTCGGCGGTGGTGGCGACGCCGTCCCGGTGCTGCTCGAGGTAGGCCTTCACGCCCGCGCGGAACTTCTCGGGCCCGGCGAAGCGCTCGAACATCGCGAGCACGGCCGCGCCCTTCTGGTAGCTCATCACGTCGAACTGCAGCCCGACCTCCGAGATGCGCGCGAGCGGCTGGCGGATCTTGCGCGCCGAGGCGAAGCCGTCGCGATCCATCGCGTCGCCGGCGCCGCGCAGGACCTGGAGCTCCGCGCGCCAGGCGGGCCAGGGGGCGAGCCCCTTCGGCGTCACCCAGCTCGCGAAGGCCTCGTTGAGCCACACGTCGGTCCAGGAGCGCAGCGTGACCATGTCGCCGAACCACTGGTGGCCGAGCTCGTGCGAGGTGAGCGAGGCGATGCGGCGCCGCATCGCCTCGGGCGTGCGCCCGTCCGAGAAGAGGAACGCGGTGTCGCGGTAGGCGATGGCCCCGGCGTTCTCCATCCCGCCCGGGGCGAAGTCGCTGATCACGACGTGGTCGAGCTTGTCGTAGGGGTAGGCCACGCCGAAGTAGCGCTCCAGGGCCGGCACGATCCGCGCCCCCTGCTCGAGCGCCACCTCGAGCTCCTTGCCGCGCCCGCGCGGCGCGAGCCCGCGCACCGGCAGCGCGCGGGGCCGGACCTCGTTCGGCGGGAGCGGCCCGTCGGGCACGGCGTCGAACGGCCCCACCCCGACGAAGAGCAGGTAGCTCGGGAGCGGCCGCGTCCTCGCGAAGACCACCTTTCGCTTCCCGCCGGGGAGCGCCACGCTGGACGCCGCGGGCTGGTTCGAGATCGCGGTGAGCCCGTCCGGCACGGTGAGCGTGAGCTCCCAGGGGATCTTCGCCGAGGGCTCGTCGAAGCACGGCAGGAGGCCGCGCGCATCGACGGCCTCGAGGTGCGTGACCGCGTAGCGGTCCTCGCCCTGGCGCGAGACGTAGAGGCCGGCGAGCGCGCCCCAGGGCGCGTGCCAGCGGAGGCGCAGCGTCGCCGGCCCGGGTCCGACCGGGGCCGCGAGCGTGAGGGACGCGACGCCCTCCGGCGTGACCTGCGCGTACGCGGCGGGGGCCTTCACCCCGCCCGCCTCGACGGCGGCCTCGTCCACCGAGAGCCCGCGGCCGTGGAGCCAGATCACCCGGCGCGGCTCCGCGAGCGTCACCTCGAGCGCGATGCTCCCCCGGAACCCGTCCGCCGCGGGATCGACCTCGAGCTCCACCTGGGCCCGGACCGCCCGGACGTCGGCGGGCAGGTCGAGCAGCGGCGGAGCCTCGTCGACGCGCAGGGCGGCGGCGGGGCCTGAGACCGGGGCGGCGGCGGGCGCGCCGGTGGCGAGCCCGAGGGTGGCGGCGAGGGCGAGGAGCACGCGGGGGGACCTCCGTCGAAGGCGGCGAGTGTAGCTCAGCGCAGGTCGAGGCGGAGGCTGCCGACCGCGATGAGGATCTCGCGGAGGAAGAACAGGAGCGCGGTCACGAACGCGACCATGGCCCCGATGAAGAGCACCGCGAGGGCGACCGAGAAGTCGGCACCCACGAGGTACCCGACGAAGGCGGACATGATGAGGACGCTCACGAGGAGCGCGGCGGTCGTGCCCGCCGTGATGGCGAGGTTCACGAGGTGCCGGCGGCGCAGCAGGATCGCGAGCTCCTCCTCGGCGGGGGTGCGCCGGTCCGGCGGCGCCGCCTCGATGATGCCCACGAGGACCCGCGCGCGGTCGACCACCCGGGCGAGCCGGCCGGAGAGCACCGAGAGGATGGTGCCGATGGCGGTGAGGAGGAACACCGGCGCCACCGCGAGCTGGATGACGCGGGCGATGTCGGTCCCGTGCGAGGGGTTCACGGGCGCACTCTACCCGAGCGCGGCCGCGAGCGCCGCCCGGTACCGGTCGCGCTCCCCCTCGCACCGGGCCCGGTCGGGGCCCACCGCGGACGAGGCCGCGAAGGTCCAGCGCCCGAGCTCCTGCGCCGCGTGGGCCGCCCGGTAGAACGGCAAGAGCGACGGGTCGGCGCCCGGACCCGCCGCGCGGGCCGCCTCCGCGAGCGCGCGCTCCTCGGCGGGCTCGAGGCCGAGCTCGAGCGCGGCGCCCGCCACGTCCCACAGCGCGTCCTGGCAGCCGGCGAGCTCGTGGCCCGCGAGGTGATCCGCGCCGTCCGCCTTCGCGAGCCGGCCGTCCGCGAGCACGTGCCACTTCCACGCCGCGGGCCGGCCGTCGAGCTCGACCGCCCGCGCCTGCCGGGCGACCTCGGGCGCGAGCGCCGCGAGCCGCGCCGCGCCCGCCGCCGCCTCCGGGCCGAGCGCCTCCGCCGCGTTCACGGAGATCATCCGCGCGACCGCCTCGGGATCGGCGCCCGCCTCCGGTGGCGCCGGCCGCGCGGCCGCGACGGCGACCCACCGCGCGAGCGCGGCGCGCAGCGCGGCCCGCGCGGGCGGCGGCGCGACGGGCAACGGCCGCGCGCCCTCGAGCCAGGGCTCCAGGATGAGGCCGTGGCGAAGGCCCGCGGGCTCGCCCCAGAGCCCGGCCGCCGCGAGCGCTCGGGCGCGGGCGAGCCGGCGGGGACCTTCCTCGCCGTGGCCCGCGAGGCGCGCGAGCCAGCGGCGACCGCCCGCGGAGAGGAGGTGCTTCGGGCGCTCGAGCCAGCCGGTCGACGGCGCGCGCGCGGCGCCGGGGACGTGCGTGCGCCAGGCTCCGCCGGCGAGGCATGCGGCGGGGCCGTCGGCGGGCCCGGTGAGGTCCTCGACGAGCCGGGGGAGCGCGAGCGGGCCGCGGCCCGCGACGAGGCGGCCGGAGGGGACGCAGCGCGTGGACAGCGAGGCGAGGAGCGCGCGCGTCTCCGGGGAGGCGGCCGGACCGGGGCCGCCGGCGTGCGCGGGGAGGAGGACGACCTCGGCCGCGCCCGCCTCGAGCGCCGCGCGGGCGGCGGCGGCGAGGGAGGAGCCGGAGAGACCGGGCCCCTCGTCGGCGATCGCGACCGTGGCGCCGCGGGCGGGGAAGCCGTGCGGGAGGGTGACCTCGCGGGACCAGGGGTGTCCGGTGGGACGGACGGTGAAAGGGGTCGCGTCCGAGCCGGCGCCCGCGGCGACCATCGCGGCGAGCGCGGTGCCGATGGAGCGCAGGCCGAGGACGACGAGGCGATCGCGGCGGGACGAGAGGGCCCGGGCGGCGACTGCGTGCGCCTCGGGCGCGAGGCCGTAGAGGGCGAAGCCCTCGGGGCGGCGGAGGCGGACCCGCGGCGGCATCGGGGCCGCCTCGAGCGGGGCCAGCGGAAGACCGGACGGGACCGCTGCGCGGCCGCCGGTCCGGAACGAGCGCCAGAGGGCGCGGGCGAGGGAGGCGGTGAGCGCCATGGACTCCGGGGCGCCTGCTTCGCCCGGCGCGTCGGCGAGGGCCTGGGCGAGGATCCCGGACCCGACCAGGGCGGCGGCGAGCGCGGAGTGGCGGTCGGGACCGGCGGGGAGGCTCGCGAGGGCCGCGAGGGTCTCGCGGAGGGAGGCGAGGACGGCGCGGGGCTCGGCGGAGCGGGAGGCGTCGCCGAAGAAGAGCATGGGGGAAGGTAGGGACACCCTCCCGCTCAATACGTTCCCGAGATCCCGACCCCCACGACGTCCTTCTCGTAGTTCCGGTCCCCGAGCGGCGACGGCGGGCAGAAGCCCTCCGTGCAATCCGTCCGCCGCCCGTCCAGGGTCGACAGGTTCGTGACGTGGTCCCACCGCGCCACGACGGACCACGGCCCGGCGAGCTGGAGCCCGAGGCTCGCCCCGGCGGTCACGCGCCAGTCCTTCCGCCGCTGCGCGTACGCCACGAGCGTCGGCCCGCCGAGGACCGTCACGAGGAACCGGTCGTCCCCCCGGTACACCCGCCGCTCGATTCCCGCCGACAGGTCCAGCGTGAGCCGCGGCGTGAGCGTGACCTTCGCGGACAGCCAACCGAGCTGCCCGAGGTGCCCGAAGCGCGAGATCGTCGCCGCGGTGCACCCGTCCATCATGTCGCACTGCGGGCCGTGCGGGGCCGGGGCGGCCGCGACGTCGTCCCCGAGGTCGTCGAGCCTGAGCCGGTACCCGCCCCGCAGCGTCGCGCGCGAGCGCGCGACCTCCTGCGAGAGGCCCGCCTCGAGCCGACGCCCCCCGAGGTAGCCGAAGCCGTCGAGCCCGCGGCGGCGATCCGCGGCGAGCTCGAGGCGCGTCGCCAGGTGGCGCCCTTCCGCGAGCGCGGCCCAGCCCCGCAGCCCGCCCGCGGCGAGGAGCCCTCGGAAGTCGGAGAGGCCGGTGAAGGCCACCTGCCCCTCCGCGGCGAGGCCGAGGGTGAGCGGGCCCGGCGGCCGGAAGGTGAGCGCGAGGAGGCCCGCGTGCTGCTGCACGCCGTAGTCCTGCGCGGCCTGCGCGGCGTAGGCGAGCTGCACGAGGTCGTAGCCGGCGTCGAGGCGCAGGCCCTTCAACGTGCCGCCCCACCCGATGGCGAGCTCCGCCTGCGCGAACGGGCTCGAGGTCCGCCCGGCCGCCGTGGCGAACCGGTCGTTCGCGACGCCGGTGCCGGTCTGCAGGGCGTTCGAGTCCCAGCCGGCCTCCGCGCTCGCGAGCGCGCTCCACGCGCCCTCGGCGGCGGGCCGCTGCAGGTACGCGAGCGCGACGCGCGCGTCCTCGGCCGCGAGGCCGAGCTCGAGCGCCCGGCGCACGTCGGCCTCGCCGGCGTCGCGCTCGCCGCGGCGGAGCGCGCTCGCCCCGGCCATGAGCCGGCTCTTCCCGTCCTTCGGCGCGAGCTCCGCCGCCGCCACGAACCGGCCGCGCGCCTCGACGAAGTCGCCCCGGTCGAACGCCGCGAGCCCCGCCGCGTACGCCGCGGTCGCCCGCGCCGCGGCGGCCTCGGCCACCCCGCGCTCGAGCTCGCCCACGAGGTCGGCGCCCGGCCCCTCCGCGGCGTGGCGCGCGGCGGCCGCGTGCGCCGTGGCGCGGTCGAGCGCGCCCGCGTCGAGCGCGGCGAAGCCCGCGTTCACGAGCGCGACCGGCGCGAGCGCGCGGTCCGCTTCTGCCGCGGCCACGAACGCCCGCTCCGCCTCCTCGGGGCGGCCGAGATCGAGCAGGCACGCGCCGCGGTTGTAGCTCCAGGGCCCGGGCGCGTCGCCCTCGGGCCCGGCCCGGTCGAGCGCGTCGAGCGCCTCGGCGGGGCGGCCGAGGCGGAAGCGGGCGACGCCGACGAGGTAGAGCGCGGCCGCGTCGCGCGCCTCCGCGGCGGCGAGCGCGAGCCGCTCCGCGGACGCGGGATCACCCGACGCGAGCGCGGCCCGGGCCGCGGCGAGCGGGTCCGGGCCGGTGGCCGGCGACGCGGCGACGACGAGCGCGAGCGCGGTGGCCGCGATCATCGATGCTGGCGTTCGCCGTGGCTACCCATGGGTGGGGGGGCCGTGCCCGGCGGGGCGGTCCCGGGCGGCGGCATCCCTTCGTGCCCTTCGCGGCCGCCGCGCGCGCCCGCGCGATCGTGCTCGCCACCGGCGCGGCCGTCGGGCGGGCGGACGGGGCGGTCCGCGGACGGCGGCGCCTCGGCGGCGCCGGTGGCCTGCGGCCGCGCGGCGCGCAGCCGATCGATGACGGTCTCGACGCGCTCGCCGGGGGCGATGACGTCCACGCGGTGCGAGGCCTTCACCCGCTGGCCGGGGGCGTCCTTGCCGGGGGCGAGGGCGTCCTGGCCCTGGGCGGCGGTCGACTGCGGGCCGTCGGCGGCCGCGGGCGCCGCCAGCGCGAGCAGCAGGGAGAGGAGCGCGGGCTTCATCCGTCCACCACCTCGAGCACGACCTCGTCCTTCACCTGCTCGCCGCCGACGAGGGCGCTCACCGCGATGCGGTAGCGGCCGGGCGCCTTGCCGCGCACGGCCACGGGGATCTCGTTGTCGCCGCGGCGGAGCGCCTGCGTCCACTCCAGCGTGCGGTCCGGCAGCTCCTCGCCCTCGGCCCAGAACGACAGCTCGCGGGGGAGCGTGATCCAGATGCGGGCGTTCGCGACGTCCACCTCGGTGGAGAGGTTGAGGCGGACGAGCGCGACCTGCGTGGCGGGGAGCGTCGTGACGTGCGCGGCCCGCTCGCCGGCGCCGCCGCGCAGGCCGGGGAGCCAGGTGAGCGCGAGGAAGACGGCGACGCCGGTGGCGAGGCCGGCGGCCGGCCAGGCCCAGCGGGGCGCGGAGAGGAGCTCGCCGAGGCGGCGCCACCAGGGCTCCGGCGCCGGCGGTCCGGCGGCGGCGAGGCGGGCGTGGAGGCCCGCGGAGAAGCCGCGATCGGGTGGATCGACGCGGAGCGCCCGCAGGCGTTCGCGCAGCTCCCTCTCCTCGCGTTCCAGGTCGCTCATGCTCCCCTCGTGCCGTGTGACGAAGCTCGACGCCCCGAGGTTCCCGCGGCCTCGTCGCCCTCGGGGTCACCCTCCGACGGGAGGTCCCCGAGCAGCGCACGGAGCGCCGCGCGGCCCCGGTGCAGGCGCGACTTCACCGTGCCGACCGCCACCCCCTCGACGGCCGCGACCTCGTCGTAGGTGCGGCCCTCGATGTCGAAGAGCACGACGGCCGTGCGGAATTCCTCGGGAATCCGGCGCAGCGCGTCCCAGACCCGCCGCCGCTCCTCCTCTCCGAGGGCGGCCTCGTCGGGCCGGACCCCGCCCGCGTGCTCCTCGTGCTCCTTCCCGAGGGGCTGCTCGAGGGCCCGCCGCCGGCCCGAGCGGCCCTTGCCGGTGTCGAGGAAGGCGTTGCGCACCACCGCGTAGAGCCAGGTCGAGAACGCGGACTGCCAGCGGAACAGGCGGAGGTTCCGGTAGACGCGCAGCAGGGCGTCCTGTGCGAGGTCGTCCGCCTCATGCTCGGTCTGCGCGAACGCGCGCGCGAAGCGGCGCACCGTGGGGAGGTGCTCCGCGAGCAGGAGCTCGAAGGCCCGGACGTCGCCGTCCTGGGCCCTCGCGACGAGCGCGTCCTGGTCCTCCCGGTGCACGGCCGGAGGATACTCCAGCGACGGGTGCGAGGCCCGGAGCGGTGTGCGGGAACCTTCTGCCGCGCGCCTCCGTCGTACGCCTCGAGACCGGCAGCACGCCGGCAATGCACCGGCCCGAAGCCGGAACTCCCCGGAGCCCCGATGACCCACACCTACACGAAGCGAGCCGCGGTCCTGGCGGCGTCCCTCCTCCTCGCGGCCGGCTGCGCCGGCGGCAAGTCCTCCTCCTCGGGGGCCGCGGTCGGCATCGACGCGACCATCGCCTCCGCCACCGACGCGACCGGCACGCTCCTCTGCGCGCCCTCGCAGGCCCAGCTCGACGCCTGCGCGTCGAAGGCCGCCGGCGACGCCTGCACCCTCCTCGCGTCCGACGGCACCACCACCATCGACGGCACCTGCCGCGCGACGGTCGACGGCACGCAGGTCGCGTGCGCCCCGAACCCGAAGGGCCCGCCGCAGGAGCTCGTCGACGCGTGCACCGGCAAGGCGGCCGCCGACGCCTGCACCGTGACCGAGAAGGACGGCGACACGCACACCGGCGTCTGCGTCACCGCGCGGGACGGCACCACGCTCGTCTGCGGCCGTGCGCACATGCCGCCGCAGGCCGCGATCGACGCCTGCGCCACCTCCGCCGCCGGCGATGCCTGCACGATGACCGGGCGCGAGGGTGAGACGCACACGGGGACCTGCGCCTACGGCCCGGCCGGCACGGGCGTCCTCGCCTGTGCGCCGATGCACGACCTCCGCCCCTCCGCCGCCGACGCCTGCGCCGGCCTCGCGGTGGGCGCGGCCTGCACGGTCGGCCGCCACGGCGAGGTCTCCGGCACCTGCGTGACCCCCACCGACGGCTCGGCCGCGATCTGCGTCGCCGCGTGCGCCGATCTCGGCGGCCGCTTCGACTGCCACGAGGGCCCCGGCACCGGCGGCGGCATGATGCCCGGTGGCGGCGGCATGATGCCCGGCGGCGGCGGCATGGGCGGGCACCACTGACCTCGTAGCGCCAGCCGTTGCGGGTGGCCGCGCCGGCCTCCTCCCCTGGTCCCCCCGGGGAGGATGGCCGGCGCGGCGTTCCTGCTCGCCGCACGGACGCCCGCGGCGTCAGCGCGGGAGCGCCTGGTCGGGCAGCGGCACGCGCTCGCCCTCGCCGGGGACCTCGGCGAACCGGCCTTCCTCCCAGGCGCGCGCGGCGGCGCGGAGGCGCTCGGTCGAGGTGGCGACGAAGTTCCACCAGAGGTGGCGCGGGCCGTCGAGCGGCTCGCCACCGAGCACCGCGACCCGTGCCGGCGACGCCGCGGCGAGCAGCACCACCTCGGCACCCGGGCGGAGCACGAGCAGGCGCCCCGCCTCGTGGCGTGCGCCCGCCTCCTCGACCGCGCCCTCCACGACGTACACCGCACGCTCCTCGAGCGCGGGCTCGAGCCGCAGGCGCGCGCCGCCCGCGAGCCGGACGTCGGCGAACAGGCTCTCCGAGAAGACGTGCACCGGCGAGCGGGCGCCGAGGAAGGCCCCGAGCACGACGCGCGCGGCGAGCCCGTCGCCCTCGACGAGGGGCAGCGCGGCCGCGGGCGTGTGCGTGAACGAGGGCGGCGCGTCCTCGTCGCGGGCGGGCAGCGCCACCCAGAGCTGCAGGCCCGCGATCGGCCCTCCCCGCGCGCGCGCCGCGGGCGGCGTGCGCTCCGAGTGCGCGATGCCGCGCCCGGCGGTCATCCAGTTCACCGCCCCGGGCTCGATGACCTGCACGGAGCCGAGGCTGTCGCGGTGGAGGAGCTCGCCCGTGAAGAGGTAGGTCACGGTCGCGAGGCCGACGTGCGGGTGCGGCCGCACGTCGATCCCCTGCCCGGCCGCGAGGAGCGCCGGGCCCATCTGGTCGAGGAACACGAACGGCCCGACCATGCGCCGCACGGCGGAGGGCAGCACGCGCCGGACCTCGAAGCCGCCGAGATCGCGGGTCCGGGGCACGATCACCGCCTCGACGGCGGGATCGGGCCCCGGAGAGGGCGCGTCGGGTGGGAGGGCCATCGCCCTCCCCTAAGCGGCCCGGCGCTACGCCGCCACCGGCTTCTGGGCCGCGCGCTTCACGGCCTCGAGCTCGAATCGCGATCTCGACCTTCTCGCCGACGAGCACGCCGCCCGCCTCGAGGGCCGCGTTCCACGTGAGGCCGAACTCCTTGCGGTCGATCGCGGTCTTCGCGGAGAAGCCCGCGCGCTCGTTGCCCCACGGATCCTTGCCGGTGCCGGCGAACTCGGCCTCGAGCACGACCTCCTTCGTGACGCCGTGGAGGGTGAGGTCGCCCGTCACGCGGTAGCCGTCGCCGGCCTTCTCGACCTTCCGCGAGGCGAAGGTGAGCTCCGGGTACTTCGCCACGTCGAGGAAGTCGGCGGAGCGGAGGTGGGCGTCGCGGTCCGCCACCTGCGTGTCGATGGAGGCGGCGTCGATCGTCACCTTCACGGAGGAGCGGGCGAGGTCGGCCGGGTCGAGCTCGACCGCGCCGGCCCACTTCGCGAAGCGGCCGTGCACCTTCGAGATGACCATGTGGCGAACGTGGAAGTGGATGGCGGAGTGAGAAACGTCGATGTCCCAGGGGGTCGTCATGTGTGTCGTCCTTTCGACACGCAAGATGCCGCCGTTGCGCTCGATGCGCAATCGTGCTCCTATCACTTCTCTGTTCCGCACAGGGAACAGTTGGAAACCCGCAGCCAGCCTGGAGGAAGCCGCCGTGGAGCTCGATCTGCTCGCCGTCTTCGAGGCCGTCGCCCGCACGAAGAGCTTCTCCGCCGCCGCGAAGGAGCTCGGGCTGCCGAAGTCGACCGTGAGCCGCGGGGTCGCGCGGCTCGAGCGCGACCTCGAGGCGCAGCTCCTCTTCCGGACCACGCGGCAGGTCTCGCTCACCGGCGCGGGCACCGCGCTCTACGACCGCACGACCCCGCTCCTCAAGCAGCTGCGCGACGCCGTGACCGACGTCCCCGAGCGCCGCGAGGAGGCGCCGAGCGGGGTGCTCCGCGTGACGGCCCCGGTCGACCTCGGGGTGCTGTTCCTCGCCGAGGCCATCACCCGCTACACGGCGCGCTACCCGGCGGTCACCGTGGACCTCACCCTCACC
Organism: Anaeromyxobacteraceae bacterium; assembly: GCA_047602405.1. Classification (GTDB taxonomy): domain Bacteria; phylum Myxococcota; class Myxococcia; order Myxococcales; family Anaeromyxobacteraceae; genus Anaeromyxobacter. The sequence goes on along the minus strand of JASGHJ010000002.1, from coordinate 106,652 downwards.
GGCCGGGTGGTCGACCTCGTGGCGGAGCGCTTCGACGTCGCGCTCCGCGCCGCGCCGAAGCTCGCCGACTCGACGCTCGTCGTGAAGAAGGTGGTGCCCATCCTCTTCGGCGCCTACGCCTCCCCGCTCTACCTCGCCCGCCGCGGCACGCCGCGCACCGAGGAGGACCTCGAGACGCACGACTGGGTCGTGTTCAAGGGCGGGCCCCAGCGGCTCAACGTGAAGGCGCTGCGCGATGCCGGCGCGCTCTCGCCCTCCCCCGCCCGCGCGCGGGTGCTCTGCGACGACGTGCTCTTCACCCGGGACGCGGTGCGGGCGGGCGCGGGCATCGGCCTGTTGCCGGGGATCGTCGCCGACGGGGAGGTGCTCGCGGGCCGGCTCGTGCGCGTGGTGCCGAAGCTCGAGCGCCTCGTGGGCCAGCTCTACCTCGTCACGCCCGCGACGAAGTTCGTGCCCTCGAAGGTCTCGGCGTTCCGCGACCTCGTGATCGAGATGCTGCGGACGCCCGGCGCGCTCGCGCAGCCCGCGTAGCCCGGGCGGTGTGGTAGCTAGTGGAGCCCGTGACGACCTCCTCCGCCCCCAGCGTCGGCTTCCTGCTCCCCGCCGGCGCCGGCGTGCCGGTCGGCGGCGTGAAGGTCGTGCTCGAGTACGCGAACGCGCTCGCCGCCCGCGGGTGGCGCGTCGTCGTCGCGATGCCGCACCTCGTCGACCCCGGGAAGGTCGCCCGGCGGCGGACGAGCCCGCTCTTCCGCGCGAAGGCGGCGCTCTCGTTCGCGAACCGCCGGCTGAGGCGGGGCTGGGACCCGAGGGCCTGGTTCCCGGTGGACCCGCGCGTCGAGCTCGCGTTCGTGCCGACGCCCGAGGCCGCGGAGCTCCCGCGGGTGGACGCCTGGTTCGCGACCGCGTGGCAGACCGCGCCGTGGGTCGCCGCGCTGCCCGGCGCGCACCTCTACCTCATCCAGCACCTCGAGACCTGGGCCGGCCCGCAGGACGAGGTGATCGCGACCTGGAAGCTCCCGCTCCGGAAGGTCGTCATCGCCCGCTGGCTGGAGGAGTTCGCGGAGGCGCACGGCGAGCGGGCCGAGGTCGTCGTGAACGGGCTCGACTTCGAGCGCTTCGGGCTCGACGTCGCCCCCGAGGCCCGCGCGCCCGATCGCGCGCTCATGCCTCTTCCACACCGCCGACTGGAAGGGCACGCCGGACGGCCTCGCCGCGCTCGAGCGCGCCCGCCGCGAGCACCCCGCCCTCGCCGCGACGCTGTTCGGCGTCTTCCCGCGCCCGCCCGACCTGCCCGCCTGGATCGCCTACGAGCGGCGCCCCTCCCCGGCGCGGCTGCGCGCGCTCTACAACGAGGCGGCGGTGTTCCTCGCGCCGAGCTGGACCGAGGGCTTCGGGCTCACGCCCGCGGAGGCGATGGCGTGCGGCGCCGCGGTGGTCGCGACCGACGCCGGCGGCTTCCGCGAGTTCGCGCACGACGGCGAGACGGCGCTCGTGGTGCCCGCGCGCGCTCCCGAGGCGCTCGCGGCCGCGCTCCTGCGCCTCGTGCGCGACCCCGCCCTGCGGGTCCGCCTGGCGCGCGCCGGGCACGCGCTGATCCAGGGGTTCACCTGGGCCCGGGCGGCCGACGGGCTCGAGGCGATCCTGCGGGACGCGATCGGGCGCGAGGCGACCCCTCCACGCACCTGAACCTTCCGCGGCGCCCGCCGGCGCCCACCCGCCGTGGGGCCCACCCGACGGGACCGCCGTGAGCCGTGATAGAGGAGGTTCATGTACTTCGCCCTCCGCTACGACTACGTCCCCGACGTCCTCGAGCGCCGCACGCCTCACCGCCCGGCGCACCTCACGCTCGCCAACGAGTACCTCGCCGCCGGCAAGCTCCTCCTCGCGGGCGCTTACGATCCCCCGACCGACGGCGCGCTCTTCATCTTCAAGGTCGACGCGATCGCGGAGGTCGAGGCGTTCGTGAAGCGCGACCCGTACGTCGCGAACGGGGTGGTGACCGGGCACCGGATCCACCCGTGGAACGTGGTGATCGGGGCGTAGGCCGGACGCACCGAGCGGCCCCCTCACTTGACCGTGAAGTACGCCCGCGGTCCGGGTTCCTTCTGCGCGCGCTCGCCGCCCTCGACCGTGAAGAGCCGCGCGGGGTCGAGCCCGGCCGCGAGGAGCGCGTCCCGGACCACCTGCGTCCGCTCCACCGCGAGCGCCTTCAGCGCCTCCGGCGGCGTCGCGACCCGGCCGAGCAGCTGGGCCTCCATCTCGGCGGGCGTGGGCGCCTTCGCGGCCGCCTGGCCCGCGGCCGGCGGCGCCGGCGGGAACGCCGCGCGCCAGGCCTTCTCGACGAGGGCGGCGCGCTGCTCGGGCGTGAACGTCACCGCCTCCGGCGAGACGCCGCGCGCCTTCGCCTCCTGCACCCGGAACGTCCGGTCGAGCTCGGCACGCCGCAGCGCGGTGCCGTCGGCGGCGGGATCCGCGGTGCCCTCGAGGTCGAGCGACAGCGCGGGCCGCTGCGCGAGCGCGCCCGCGAGGAGCTGGACGCGCTTCAGGCCGGCCTCGTCGAGCTTCGCCGCGCCCGCCGGGAACTCGACGAGCGAGATGTCCTCCTTGTCGCCGCCGACGAGCGAGGCGAGCGCGGAGAACGGCGAGGTCGCCACCTTCACGAGCACGTTGAGCACCGCCCGCCAGACCACCTTGCCGTAGCGGAACTCCGGGTCGTCGAGGTTCCCGTCGATGGGGAGGTCGAGCAGGATGACCCCGTCCTTGTCGCGCAGGAGCGCGAGGCCGAGCTTCACGGGGGCCGAGGTGGCGTCGGGGCTGTCGGTCTTCTCGCCGAGGGTGAGCTGGTCGACCTTGACGACGTTCCCGGCCTGGAGCGCGCGCGCCTGCACCTTGTAGGCGAGGTCGAGGTCGAGCTTGCCCTTCTCGAGCAGGTAGCCGAGGTGCCTGCCGGCGTATGGGGAGAGCGGCGTGAGCTCGATGCCCTTCGACCTCACCGCGACGTCGGTGTAGGCCTCGGCCTGGAGCGGGTTCACCGTGCCGGTGATCGCGAGCGGCGCCGCGCCGACGCGGGCCTTGAGGTCCACCGTCGAGCGGACCTTCGGGTCGGAGGACAGGTTCGTCACCTTGCCCTCGACGTCGTCGAGCGCGAGGAGCACCGGCGGCTTCACCGAGCGGTCCACGTAGGAGAGCTGCCCGCGCAGGACCTGGAACACGCCGAGCGTCGTGCGCCAGGCGGGGGCGGCGCCCGGCTTCGTCGAAGCAGCCTTCGTGGCCGCGGCGGGTTGCGCGGCGGCGGGCTGGACCGCCGGCGGCTCGCCCGGCTTCGCCGCCGGCGCGAACCCGGTCGTCCCGTCCTCGAAGACGATGGCCCTCAGGCGCGGCTCCACCAGCCGGACGGCCTTCACCGAGGCGCGGCCGGTCGACTCCGCGTCGACGCCCTCCACGCGGAGCGCCGTCAGCCGCACGAGCTCCTCCTCGCGCGCGGGGTGCCGCAGGCGCAGCCCCTCGAGCGCGACGTCGCCCGCGAACCTCCACGTGGGCTCCTTCTGCGCCGCGTCCACCTCGACCCTCGCGTCCATCCCGAACCGGGCCTCGGCGACGCGCACCGGCGCGCCCGCCTCCGCGAGCGGCGCGAGCGGGACGAGATCGATGGCCGCGGCCTTCAGCGCGAGCTTCGCGCGGGCCGCGTTCGGCCAGACCGTCCCCTCGGCCGCGAACGTCCCGGCCTCGCCCACGCGCACGCTCGCCTGCATCGGGCAGGCGACGTCGGCCCGCTGCTCCATCCCGGAGAGCCGCACCCTCAGCCCGGCGAGCGCGAGCTTCACCGGGCGCGGCGTCGTGAGGTCCTCGACGTCGAGCGCCACGTCGTCGATGGCGACCGTGCCGACCTTCCAGCGCCACGGCGACGGCGGCGACGGCGCGAGCTCGAGCATCTCGAGGAGGGCCATCGCGCCGCCCGGCTCCCGGCGGGCGGTGAGCGCGCCGCCCGCGACGCGGACCTCGGCGACGGTGGCCGTCTTCCCGAGCACGTCCACCTCGCCGCCCTTCACCTCGATGTGCGGCAGCCTCGCCGCGACCGCGCGGTCGGCGAGGCGGGCGAGCGCGAGGTCGTCGACGGTGACGCCGAGCCCGCTGAGCGCGAGCCGCCGCGCGGCGTCGCCCCAGGAGAGCTCGTAGCGGGTCTCGAGGCCGAGCTTGCCCGAGGCGACGAGGAGCTTCGGCGCGGTGTCGCGCGAGTAGGCGCCGTACTTCGGCAGGTCGATGCCCTTGAAGCTGAGCGTGCCCGCGGAGCGGAGCGGCTCGCTCTGCAGCGTGCCGCTCCAGGAGAACGTCTCGCCCGCCTCGGTGGCGCCGGTGAACGCGTAGGGGCTGTCGCCGCCGCCGCGGGTGCGGAACTGCGAGAGCTTCACGGTGAGCGGGCCGAGCACGGTCTCGAAGCGCGGCGCGCGGGTGTCGTCGTGGAAGCTGAGCGTCGCCTGATCGATCTCGAGCCGGTCGAGGGCGAGGCCGAGCGCGGGCTTCCCTTCCTTCTCGCCGGTGGGCGGCGGCGCCGCCGGATCGGGGTCGAGCAAATCCTGGATGGTCAGCCGCCCCTTCGCGTCGAGCCCGAGCGCGGCCGCGGGCTTCACGAGCACGATCTCCGCGATGCCGACGTCGCCCGCGAGCACCTTCCACGGCGCGAGCCGGACGTACAGCGACTCCCAGGAGGCGAGGTTCCCGCCCGCGGGCTCCGCCACGGCGAGGCCACGGACGGTGACCGAGAGGACGAGCGGGTTCACCTTCACCTCGGCCACCGTGACCGCGCGGTGCAGCGCCGCGGAGCCCTTCTCCTCGATGGCGCCCTTCACGAGGCGGGGCGCGAGGACGAAGCCGAGGAGGACGTACAGCACGGCGAGCGCGCCCGCGCCCAGGCCGAGCCGCGCGAGGAGGCGGCGCCGCTTCGAGGTGGTCATGGCGGCTCCGTTCTAGAGGCACGCCGCCCGAGCGTCCAGCGTCCCGTTGCTCGGAAGGGGGCTCGTGCGCTCCCGCGCACCGGGCGTAGCATCGGTGGATGCACGCCCTCGCCCTCGCGCTCCTCCTCGCGACCGGCCCCGCGCCCTCGGCGCCCGCCGCACCGGCCCCCGCCACGGACCCGCTCCCGCCCGGCGTCGCCCTCGGGCCCGAGGCGCCGGTGATCTCGCTCGACGGCGACGTCATTCTCCACCGCGAGCTCCCCGCGGGGGTTCGCGCCCTCGCCGACGCCTTCCCCTCGCGGCGCGCCGCCGCGCGCGAGGCGGCGGTCCGCCGCGCCGTGACGAACGCGCTGCTCGGGCTCGAGGCGAGGAGGCGCGGCGTGACGCTCCGCGCGCTGTGGGAGGAGGAGGTGTTCCGGAAGGTCGGCCCCGCGACGTTCGACGAGCTCGCCGCGAGGCTCGCGAGGACCCCGCGCCTCGCGGGCAAGAAGCTCGAGGACGTGCGCGGCCAGCTCGAGGGCATGGTCCTCCTCGGGAAGCTCGAGGCCCGCGAGGCGGAGCTGGCCCGCGGGCTCGAGACGGCCTTCCCGGTGCGCCCGGCGTCCCCTCCCGCCCTCGCGGGGGACGCCGACGACGTCATCGTCCACCTCGGCGACGCGGCCCTCCGCCGGCGCGATCTCGCGGGCGCGCTCGCCGTGGCCGACTCGAAGGCCGTGCTCGAGCTCCTCTCCGACCGGTGGGAGGCTGCGAGCGCGGTCGTCGACGAGCGGCTCGTGCGGGGGACGGCCGCGCGCCTGCGGGTGACCGCCGAGGTGCTCCGGAAGGACCCCGCGGCGATGGCGAGGCTGCAGGAGGGGCACCGGGTGAAGTTCCTGCTCCCCATCCCGCAGGGAGCCGGCTGGACGCCCGAGCTCGAGGGCTCGCCCGCGCGCGGGCCGGCGGACGCGAAGGTCACCGTCGTCGAGTACGCCGACTTCCAGTGCCCGTACTGCGGGAGGTCGTGGCCCACCGTGCACGAGGCGCTCGACGGGTACCGCGAGCGCGTCCGCTGGGTCTTCCGGAACGTGCCCATGCCCGCCCACGAGCACGCGCTCCTCGCCGCCGAGGCGGGGCTCGCGGCGCACGCGCAGGGACGCTTCTTCGAGCTCGCCGACCGCCTCTTCGCGAACCCGGCGGAGCTCGGGCTCGAGGGGCTCCTGCGCCACGCACGGAAGGCGGGGCTCGACGTGGACCGCCTCTCCCGGGAGCTCTCCGAGGGCCGCTGGCGGGCCGAGGTCCTCTGGCAGCGGCGCGAGGCCTTCTCGCAGGGGCTCGAAGGCACGCCGACGCTGCTCGTGAACGGCAAGCCCGTGCCGCCCGACCCTGGCGGCCTCACCGTCGAGGCGCTCCGCAAGGCCGTCGAGGCGGCGCTCGCGGAGAAGTGAGCTACTGCACCGGCGCGGGGCCGAAGCTCCGCTCGAAGAGCGCGCGGATGGCGTCCCGGCCGGCGTCGGTCAGGTGCCGGGTGCCGGAGCCGGCGAAGCGCGCGTGCGTGACGACCGGCGCGTCGACCGGGAGCCACTCCGGCTCCACCCAGCGGAACCAGGCGCCGCGCTCCTGATCGAACAGGTGCACCGGCCGGCCCCAGTGGCGCGCGAGCTCGACCGCCCAGCCGGTGCCGCCGTGCGCGGTCCGGTCGGCGTTGAGCGCCCCGACCGCGAAGACCTCGCCCGCGGTCGAGACCTGGTGCCAGATGGTCTGCAGCACGCGGTGCAGCTCGGGCGACTCCGCGAGCGCGCGGTGCAGGTGCGCCCGCACGTAGGCGGGGCTCACCTCGCCGAGGCGGAGCTCGTCCTCCTCGAGCACGACGAGGCCGCGCGTGCGCACGGCGTCCCCGGCGGCCGGGCCGCTGCGTCCGTCGAAGGTGTAGTTCACCTCGGCGAGACCCCAGCGCTCGGCGCAGGCACCGAACGCCTCCTCCGCGCCGGGCGAACCGGCCGCGAGCAGGGTGAACGCCTCGGCGCCCTCGTCCTCGGCCCCCTCGTCGAGGCCCGCGAGCAGCCGGCCCTCCTCGAGGACGAGCGGCACGCGGGTGGAGGGGAACTCCTCGAAGTCCTTCACGAGCGTGAGGCGGGCCTGGCCGCCGGCGGGCTCGAGGAAGAGCTCGATGTCGACGTGAGGGGCGCAGCCGTCCGGGAGCGCCTCGCCGTGCCCGTCGCGCGCGGTGAGCCAGATCTCGGCGCCCACCCGCGCGGCGCTCGCCTTGAGCTCCGCGATGGTCGCGGACAGCCCCGGGCCGGTCCAGGCGAGGCCGTCGACGAGGACGGTCTGCGGATCGCGGTCCAGGTTGGCGCGGAACACCGCGAGGGCGGCGTCGAGCTCGGCGGCGCCGAAGTGCGCGCCGGTCGAGGTCCAGATGAGGCGGCGGTGGCCGATGGCGTCGCGGTTGCCCGGCCGGTCTGCGAGGTCGACGCGCCCGGCGAGGTCGTCGAAGAGCGCGTCGTAGCGGATCCGGACGTGCTCCACCGACTGGTGGAGCGCGACGTGCAGCACCGACCTCCCGCGGAGCAGGAGGTCGAGGCCGATCTGGGCGAGGCAGGAGGACTTCCCCACCCCCGCCGGCGCCATGATCACCCCGAGGTGACCCTTCCCCAGCCCGCCGTGGATCGAGCGGTCGAGGAGCCGGAGCGGACTCCGGAGGATCGCCTCCTGGCGGATCATGGCACCGCCGGAGCGGGAGGCCCCTACTTCTTGCCCTCGGCGGCCTTCTTGGCCGCCTTGGCCATGAGCTCCTCGGCCATCGCCTGCGGGACCGGCAGGTAGCGCGAGAACTCCATCGAGAACTCGGCCTTGCCCTGCGTGGACGAGCGCAGCGTCGTCGAGTAGCCGAACATCTCGGCCAGCGGGACCTCGGCCTCGATGCGGGCGAGGCCGCCGTCGTCCTGGGAGCCGACGATCATGGCGCGGCGCTGCATGAGCGTGCCGAGGATGCCGCCGGAGAACTCGGCCGGGCCCTCGACGACGACGCGCATGATGGGCTCGAGGAGGCGCGGCTTCGCGCGGTCGAACGCCTCGCGCCAGGCGCCGCGGGCGGCCTCCTGGAACGCGATGTCGGACGAGTCGACCGCGTGCGAGGCGCCGTCGTTGATGACGACGCGGACGCCGACGACCGGGAAGCCGAGGAGGCGGCCCTTCGCCTGCATCGACTTGAAGCCCTTCTCGACCGACGAGATGAACTCGCGCGGGATGGCGCCGCCGACGACGTCGTCGACGAACTCGAACTCGCCCTCGAACGGCTCGAGGTAGCCGCACACGCGGCCGAACTGGCCGGAGCCGCCGGTCTGCTTCTTGTGCGTGTACGCGAAGTCGGCGCGCTGGCCGACGGTCTCGCGGTACGCCACCTGCGGCGGCGAGACCTCGACGACCGCGTTGTACTCGCGCTTCATGCGCTCGATGTAGACGTCGAGGTGGAGCTCACCCATGCCGCGGATGATGGTCTCGCCCGACTCCTCGTCGATGCCGGCGCGGAAGGTCGGGTCCTCGCGGGTGAACCGCCGGAGCGCCTTCGACATGTTGGCCTCGGCCTTCGAGTCCACCGGCTTGATGGCGAGCCCGATCACCGGATCCGGCACGTGCATCGAGGTCATGTTCACCTTGAGGCTGCCGTCGGTGAACGTGTCGCCCGAGTTGCACTCGATGCCGAACATCGCGACGATGTCGCCCGCGCCCGCGGCGTCGATGTCCTCCATCTCGTCCGAGTGCATGCGGACGAGGCGGCCGATGCGGTGGTCCTTCTTGGTGCGCATGTTCGTGATGAACATGTCGCGCTGCAGCTTGCCCTGGTAGATGCGCAGGTACGTGAGCTGGCCGTAGCGGCCGTCCTCGAGCTTGAACGCGAGGGCGACGGTGGGCTTCGCGACGTCGATCTTGAGGACGACCTTCTCCTCGTCCTTGGTGAGGTCGAGCCCCTCGTTCACGACCTCGGTCGGATCCGGGAGGTAGTCGACGACGCCGTCGAGGAGCTTCTGGACGGCCTTGTTCTTGTAGGCCGAGCCCATGAACACGGGCGTGAGCTTGAGCTCGAGCGTGCCCTTGCGGATCGCCGCCTTGATGAGGTCCTCGGTGACGCGCTCCTCGAGGATCGCCTCGGTGAGCTCGTCGGAGAACATGGAGGCCGCGTCGAGCATCTCCTCGCGCGCCTTCTGGGCCTCCGCCTTCATGTCCTCGGGGATCTCGGACTCCTTGATCTCCTGGCCGTCCTCGCCCTCGAAGCGGACCGCCTTCATCTTCACGAGGTCGATCACGCCCTCGAACTTGTCCTCGAGGCCGATCGGGAGCTGCATCAGCACGGGGTTGTGCTGGAGCTTCTCGCGGAGCTGGTCCTTCACGCGGAGCGGGTTCGCGCCGGAGCGGTCGCACTTGTTGACGAACGCGAGGCGCGGCACGCGGTAGCGCCGCATCTGGCGATCGACCGTGAGCGACTGCGACTGGACGCCGGCCACCGCGCAGAGCACGAGGATCGCGCCGTCGAGCACGCGGAGCGAGCGCTCCACCTCGATGGTGAAGTCGACGTGCCCGGGGGTGTCGATGATGTTGAAGTGGAGGCCCTTCCACTCGCAGTGGGTCGCGGCGGACGCGATGGTGATGCCGCGCTCGCGCTCGAGCTCCATCGAGTCCATCTTGGCGCCGACGCCGTCCTTGCCCTTCACCTCGTGAATGGCGTGGATCCGGTTCGTGTAGAACAGGATGCGCTCGGTCAGCGTGGTCTTGCCGCTGTCGATGTGGGCCGAGATGCCGAAGTTACGGAGCTTCGAGAAATCCGTGTACACGACTTTCCTCCACCTGCCCGGCGGGCCTCTGGGACCGCTCGATTCGAGGGGTTGCGGCGGCAGAACACCCCGCCGCGCGGGGCGCTTCCTCGCATATTCGGGGCACCCGATGCAACTCGGCGGACGCCGCCCGAAGTCCCGGCGGGTCGACCGAACGCGACGCGGGTACATAAACCCCTGATATCGTTGATGCAACAAATACTGACCTGCGTGCATGGTGCTTGTCCGGCCGCACCCCGAGCCCGTATGACGGGTCCGTGCCCTCCCGCCGAACGTCCGGCTGGTGGCGACCTGCGGTCGCCCTCGCCCTCGCGCTGTCCGCGAGCGGCGCCGGCGGGCTCGTCGACGCGACGAGGCCCCCGGCGCACCACTGCCGGTGCCACCACGGGCCCGACGAGGACTGCGACTGCACGGGCTGCCACCGCGCGCTCGAGGCCGCGGCGCGGGACGAGGCCCTGCCGCCGTGCCACCGCGCGGCGGCGAAGGCGAGGCTCGCCCGCTCCGCCCGGCCGCCCGCGCACCCGTGCGTGAAGGGCACCTGCGGCAACGAGGAGGCGGGCGCGCCGCGCGCGCCCGGCCACGAGCCCGTCGTGCTCCCGGCGGCCCGTCCAGCCCTGACGCTCCCCGCCCCGCGCGCGACCCCGCGCGCCGTCGCGCTCGCCGGCCTCGGCGCCGCGCGCCCCGTGACCCCGCCTCCGCGGGCGTGAGCCCGGACCTCCGGCGCCCTCCCGGCGCCGGATCGGAGCGGCGCGCCCGGACGGTGAGGTCCGGACGACGCCATGCGTCCACCTCCACGCGCGGGGCCGCGGCCCCGTCACGGTCAGATGATCCCATTCAAGACCCTCGGCGCGGCCGTCGGCCTGCTCGCGCCGGCCCTCGCCTTCGCCCAGCCGGCGCAGGCGGGAACACAGCCGGCGCAGGCGGCGCCACGGCCGGCGCAGGCGGCGCCGCCCGGGCCCCAGGACCCCGTGGTCCTCGACGAGCTCGAGATCGTCCTGCCGCCCGCCGTCACCGGCGCGACCGGCTCCACGTTCGGCGCCGCCGGCCGCGGCGCGCGCGAGCTCGAGGCGCGCCGGCCCGCCACCGTGGACGCGGCCGAGCTGCTCCGCGGCGTGCCCGGCGTGACCCTGGGCGGCGCCGGCGGCATCTCGAGCCTCCCGGCGATCCACGGCCTCGCCGACGATCGCGTGCGCGTGCAGGTCGACGGCGCGGACCTCGTCCCCGCCTGCCCGAACCACATGAACTCGCCGCTCTCCTACGCCAATCCGTCGCGCGTCGCCTCGGTGACCGTCTACTCGGGCATCACCCCGGTCAGCGTCGGCGGCGACAGCCTCGGCGGCTCGATCCAGGTGCGCTCGGCCCCGCCGCTGTTCGCGAACGGGCCCGACGCCTGGGTCGCGCGCGGCCGCGCGGGCGGCTGGGTCCGCTCGAACGGCGCGGCGCACGGGTTCGACCTCGGCGCGACCGGGGCGCTCGGCTGGCTCAGCCTCGACGTCGGGGTGTCCGACGCCTGGTCCGGCGACGTGCGCGCCGGCGGCGCGTTCAAGCCCGCCACGCCCGGCCGCGAGGGCGGGCCGGTCGTCCCCGGCGACGTGATCGCCTCCTCCGCCTACCGCGGCACGCTGAAGCGCGCGGTGCGCCTCGCGCTCCGCCGGCCCGGCCACCTCCTCCAGCTCGAGGCGAGCCAGCAGACCGTCGGCTTCGAGGGCTTCCCCAACCAGCGCATGGACATGACCGACAACGACAACCGGTCGTTCACCGCGCGATACACCGCCGCGCACGAGTGGGGCGACCTCGAGGCGAGCGCCGGCTACCAGCGCACCCTGCACGAGATGGACATGGGCCCGGCCCGCTTCTCCTACGGCACCGGCATGCCCATGGACACCCGGGCCCGCACCTGGAACGCGGTCGTGAGGGCGAACCTCATCCTCCCGGCGGACCACCTCCTCCGCACCGGCGTCGAGGGGCAGCGCCACACGCTTTACGACGCCTGGCCGCCGGTGGGCGGCACCATGGGGCCGAACACCTTCTGGAACGTCGACTACGGCGTCCGCGAGCGGCTCGACCTCTACGCCGAGTGGGAGGCGCGCTGGTCACGGGCCTGGACCACGCAGGCGGGCCTGCGCGGGGACGCGGTGCGCACCTCCGCGGGTCCGGTGCAGGGCTACGACAACGGGCTCCCCGCGGTCTGGGGCGAGGACGCGGCCCGCTTCAACGCCTCGCGGCGCCGTCGCGCCGATCGCAACCTCGACGCCACCCTCTCGGCCCGGTTCACGCCCTCGCCCGCGCAGACCTACGAGGCCGGGCTGGCGCGGAAGACCCGCACCCCGAACCTGTACGAGCGCTACGCCTGGTCCACGAACGCGATGGCCGCGCTCATGAACAACTTCGTGGGCGACGGCAACGGCTACCTGGGCGACGTCGACCTCGCCCCGGAGACGGCCTACACCGCGAGCGCGACCGCGGGCTGGCACGACGCGGCGCGGGGGCGATGGAACGGGCAGGCCGCCGCGCACGTCACCCGGGTGCACCGCTACGTCGACGCGCGCCGCTGCGACCTCGGGCAGTGCAGCGCGGAGAACGTCGCGGCGACCACCGGGTTCGTGCTCCTGCAGTACGCGAACCACGAGGCCCGGCTCGTGGGCGCCGACCTCGCGGCGGACGTGGTCCTCGCCGAGGCGGGCCGCCTCGGACGCCTTTCGGCGGCCGGGACCCTCTCCTGGGTGCGCGGCGAGAACCTCACGACGGGCGACGGGCTGTACGGCATCGCGCCGCTCGGCGGCACGCTCTCCGTCGTCCACCGCGCCGGGCCCTTCACCACCACCGCCGAGCTCGTCGCCGCGGGCGACAAGACCCGCGTCTCGCGCGTGCGCAACGAGGTCCGCACCGGCGGGTACGCGGTCGTGAACCTGCGCGCGAGCGCCGACCTCGAGCACCTCCGGGTGGACCTCTCCGTCGAGAACGCCCTCGACCGGCTCCACGCGAACCCGCTCGGCGGCGCCTACGCGGGCCAGGGCGCCTCGATGTCCACCGGCGGCCTGCCCTGGGGCACGCCGGTGCCCGGCCCCGGCCGCTCGGTCAACGCGGCCCTCACGGTGAGGTACTGAGCGATGAGGTCCCGCCCCGCCCTGATCCTCCTCGCCGCCGCGCTCGCCGCGTGCGACGAAGGCCCCGTCGTCGAGGCCCGCCCGCAGACCCTCGCCTTCGCCGCGGCGCCCGCGCCCGCGGTGAACCAGGCGGAGGCCAGCGTGCACGCGGCCGCGACCTCCGGGCTCCCGGTCCGCTACGCCTCCGGCAGCCCGGGCGCCTGCACGGTCGACGCCGCGACCGGCGTCGTGAGCGCGCTCCGCGGCGGCGCCTGCATCGTCGCCGCGAACCAGCCGGGCGACACGCGGTACGCCCCGGCGCCCGAGATCACGCAGACGGTCACCTTCGTCTTCGACGACGTGCTCGAGCTCGCCCCGCTGCCGCCGCTCGCCCAGCACGACCAGGCCACCGCCGCCGCCACCGCCTCGAGCGGCGCCCCCATCGCGTACGGCACCGCGACGCCGGCGACCTGCGCGGTCGACGCGGCCTCGGGCCGGGTGGTCGCGCTCGCGCCGGGCGACTGCACCGTGACCGCGGCCGCGGGCGGGCTCGCGGCGTCGCGCACCGTCACGATCGTGGCCCCGGGGGCGCCGGCGGCGCCCGGCGCGCCGGAGGGCGTCGCCGCGAGCGCGGGGGACGGGCCCGGCACCGCGCTCGTCCGGGCCGGCCTCGTCCACGCCGGGGGCAGCCCCGTCACCGGCTTCACGGTCACCTCGATCCCGGCGGGCGTCACGGCGGCCGCGGCGACGTCGCCCATCGCCGTCGCCTGCCCCTCGACCTGCGCCGGATACCGGTTCGCCGTGAGCGCGTCGAACGCCCACGGCGCGGGCCCGGCCTCCGCGCCGGCGGCGCTCGTCACCCGCTACCGCGTGGTCGCGACCTTCCACGAGCCGGACACCCAGCCCAACGACACGATCTTCTCGGGCAGCTACATGCTCGACGCCACGGCGGGCGCCGTGTCGGGCCTCCGCGGCCGGCTCGCCGAGTCCATGACCGGCGGGAACACGCCGTACCCCGACGACACGATGACGTGGCTCCCGCTCGAGCACGCGCTCTCGAGCCTGCCGGCGGCCGTCGACGGCGCCGGCGGGCTCCTCGTGACGGTGTTCCGCCTCGGCACCACCGCGACCTTCACCGCCGACGCGAGGTACGGCGGCACCGACGGCTTCAGCCCCGGCTCCGGCTCGGCGCTCCATGCGGGCTTCCCGGGCGAGAACCCGGGCAACGCCTACGCGCGGATCTGGGTGAACCTCGCCGACCCGACCGCCGCCCCCACGGCCGCGCAGCTCGACGGGCTGGCCTACGCCGACTGCACGCCGGGCGGGATGATGGGCGCGAGCTGCATGACCGGCACCTCGGTCGCGGGGTACGGGACGCTCGGCACGATGGGCGGCCACCCCTCCGCGCAGGTGACCACGCGGGAATGAGCGCGCACCGGAGCACCCCGGGCCGCCGTTCCCGCTCGACGAGTTCCTCACCCTCGAAAGCGAGGTCGTGCACATGAAGACCGCAGCCATTTTTTCCGCCGCACTGCTCCTCACCCTCTCCGCCTGCGGGGGCAAGGACGGGTCCCCGCCCGGCGCGCCGACGATCACCGGCGTCTCCGCGGGAGACGCCCCCGGCACCGCCGTCGTCAGCTTCACCGCGCCGGGTGACCCGGGCTCCTCGCCCATCGCGGTCTACGCCGTGACCGCGCAGCCGGGCGGGCACACCGCGTACGGCACGGCGTCGCCCATCACCGTGACCGACCTCGAGTCCGGGACCGCCCACACGTTCACCGTCGTGGCGAACAACGACACCGGGCCGTCGGCGGCGGCCACGACCGGCGCGCTCCGGTTCTTCGGCGTCGTCGCGACCTTCACCGAGCCGATGACCCAGCCGAACGACACCGTCTTCACCGGCGCGTTCACCTGGGACGCGACCGCGAAGCAGGTCACGGGCCTCGCCGGCACGCTCACCCAGGCGATGACGAAGAACGGCGGCGTGTACGCCCCGCCCATGACCACCGTCGCGCTCACGCACCAGCGCTCCGCCGAGGCCGTCACGCTCGGCGGGGTGGACGGGGTCCTCGTCGCGACCTTCGCGCTCGACACGACCGACGTCTTCGATCCGGGCGGCTTCGCCCCGGGCGCCGGCACCTCCTATTACGGCCTCGCCGCGGGCGCGGCGAGCCCGAAGGCGGGCGGCGTGGGCAACGCGTACGCGCTGCTCTTCGTGCCGTCCGCGGACCCCGCCGCGGCGCTCGCGAAGGCGCAGCTCGACAGGCTCGCCTACGGCGACTGCACCGCCGGCGGCATGATGATGACGACGTGCATGACCGGCACGAGCCTGGACGGCTACGGCAAGGTCGGCACGATGAAGGGCTACCCGACGTCGCAGGTCGTGACGGCGCGCTGAGCGGCTCAGGTGGGCTGCCGCCCGCCGTCCACCGCGAGCGGCAGCTCCACCGTGAACTCGGTCCCCTGGCCCGGCGTGCTCGCCACCCGGACCGCGCCGCCGTGCAGCTCGGTGAGCCCCTTCACGAGCGCGAGCCCGAGCCCGAGGCCGCCCTCGCTCCGGGCGGGCGTCTGCGTGCCCTGGGTGAACGGCTCGAACACCTCGTCGAGCAGGCGCGGCTCGATGCCCACCCCGGTGTCGCGGACGCGGACCCCCGCCTGCTCGCCCCGGACCTCCAGCGCCACGACGACCGTCCCGCCGGCGGGCGTGAACTTCGCCGCGTTGGAGAGCAGGTTCCAGAACACCTGGCCGAGCCGGGTCTCGTCGCCCACCACCACGACCGGGTCCGGGGGGACGTCCACCTCGAGCGCGAGGCCGCGCTCGCGCATGGAGGCCCGGTAGTCCTCGGCGCTCCGGCGCACGAGGGCGGCGAGGTCGAGGGGCGACCTCACGAGCTCGATCTTGTTCCGCGCGACGCGGGTCACGTCGAGGAGGTCGTCCACGAGGCGCGCCAGGTGCCCGACCTGCCGGTTCGCGACCTCGCGCGCCCGTCGCGCCACGTCGCTGCCGGGCTCGGCGCGGTCCAGGATGAAGAGCGAGTTCCGGATGGGCGCGAGCGGGTTGCGCAGCTCGTGCGAGAGCATCCCCAGGAACTCGTCCTTCTTGCGGTCGGCCTCCCGCAGGCGCTCGTTCGCGTCCTCCGCCCGGTCGAGCGCCGCGCGAAGGGCCTCGTCGGCCTGCTTCTGCTCGGTGATGTCCCGGAAGAAGATCGCGATGCCGCCCGTCGAGAGCGGGAAGGCGGTGACGCCCGTCCACAGGTCGAGCGGCTCGAAGTGCTCCTCGAAGTGCACCGCCACGCGCTCGTCCCGGCAGCGGTGATACTCGCGCCAGTAGAGCGAGTCGGGGGTTGCCGCCTCGGGCCACACCTCCCAGAACACCCGGCCGAGCGACCGGTCCCTCGGCGTCCGCGAGAGCCGCTCCTGCGCCGCGTTGACGCGCAGGATCCGCCAGTCGTGGGCGAGCTCGAGGAAGGCGTCGCCGAGCGCGAGGAGCTCGTCGATCGACGCGAGCGGCGGCACGGCGTGCGCGGGGGCGTCGGGGTGCGGAGGCATACGACCTCCACCAACAGGGCGCGCCGGGACGCCTATTCCGACCGCGCTCGCGGGAGGTGGGCGCTCGCCTGCCGGGGACCGACGCGCCCCTCGAGCCAGCGCTGGGCGAACTCGAGGAGCTGGATTGCGTCGCGCTCGAGCTCGGTCATGGCCGCCCGGCCTGCCTGCTGGCTGCGGGTCCGCGCATAGCCGTCGAGCTCGCGGAGGAGCGAGACGGCTCTCCGGTCCGCCTCGTCGCCGCGCTCGAGCCGCGCGAGCTCGTCCGTCGAGAAGATGAGCCTGAGGCAGACCGCCGCGCCCCACAGCTCCCCGGCACGGAGCGCGGCGCGGCCGGCCTCGAGCAGCCTCAGCCTCTCCTCCATCGCGGCAGATAGGGTCGCCTCGAGCCCCGGACCAAGGGCCCCGGAGGGCCCGGGTCACGCGGGCCGTCCACGGCCTCCCGGATCGGGCGCCCGGTTGCGTACGCCTGCCCGGAGGAGGGGACCCTGGGCCACTCGCAGGAAGTCGGCTGGGCCACACGGAGGTGACGTTGCGGCGTCGCCCGCCGCTCCGACATGCTCGCGCCCATGACCGCACGCGCCCTCCGCCTCGCCCTCCCCGCCCTCCTCCTCGCCGCCTGCGGCGGCTCCTCCGGCGACGGGGGCGGCGGGCACCAGGACCCCGTCGTCCCCCTGCTCAGCGGGAGCGGCGGCGGCGCGATCGCCTGGGACGCCGACGGCGCGCGCGACGGCGGGCTCCTCGGTGGCGCGTTCACGTTCGACGCGGCGGGCAAGATGACGGCCTTCGACGACGTCTCGGGCTGGGGCTTCTCGAACGGCGCCTCCGACGACTTCTCCGCGGACGGGCTCGTGGCGTGGGGCCGGTGGAGCGCCGGGACCTCCACGCACCCGACGCTGGGCGGCGCCATCCGCCACCTGCACTATGCGGTCACGACCTCGACGCACACCACGCCGGCCTCCGTGCTCGCGACCCTGAAGCGGTCGTACGCCGCGGCGCGGAGCACCGCGACGACCGCCACGCAGGGGACGACCGTCACGGCCGGCGCCGCCGACGCCGTGACCGGCACCCTCGCCGTGGACTACGCCGCCGGCACGGCCGCCTACGACCTCACCACCACGGTCGCCGGTCAGACCTTCCGCCTCCAGGGCACCGGGACGTTCGCGAAGGGAGGGGACACCGACTCCCGGATCATCGGCCCGTCGGACGGCACCGTGACGAGCGCCGGCGGCTGTCCGACCGCCTGCGGCGGCTGGCTCACCTACGGCAAGCACGTCCAGGGCCTCGTCGTGGGCCCCGCCGGCGAGCGCGCGGTGCTCGGCTTCACGATCACCTCGCCGGTGGTCGGGAACGTCTCCGGGCTGGTCGTGATGCGGTGACGCTCACGGGCGCGCGGCCCTCGGCCGCCGCTCGACAGGCGGGCGGGCGAGCGCCCGGACGTTGACGAATGCAAGGCTCGGCCGCCTCCTGCTTCTCTCGCGCGCACGGAGTAGCCTGTGGCCATGCTCTCGGTGAAGGGCAGCGTGCTCCTCGAGGCCCTGAACCTCGCGAGCCGCGAGGTGATCTGGGTGTTCCGGCAGGACGGGGCGCTCGAGTACGTCAGCCGGAGCTGGCGGGACTACTCGGGGCTCGACCTCGCGGCCACCCGGCGCGACGGCTGGGAGCGCGCCGTCGAGCCGGAGGACCTCCCTTCCCTCCGGACGGGGCTCGACCGGGCCTCGCGCGAGCACGCGCTCGTCGAGCTGGGCGTGCGGCTGCGCGGCCGCGACGGCGCATTCCACGGCTTCCACTTCCGCCTGGTCCCGCTCCTCGACGGGGAGTGCTTCACCGGCCTCCTCATGGCCGGCGTCGACGAGGACGCGGCCCGCTCCCGGGAGGCGGTGCTCCTCGACGAGCTCGCCGCGAAGGATCGGCTCGCGAAGGTGGCCGCGAGCGTGCCGGGGGTGGTGTGCTCGTTCCGCCTCGCGCCCGACGGGACGGTGTCGATGCCGCTCGCCGCCCCGGGGATGGAGGAGGTCTACGGCCTGCCCGCGGCGACGCTCGCGCGGGACATGCGCCCGGTGTTCGAGCGCATCCCTCCCGACGACCTCGCCGAGGTCTCGGAGCGCATCGAGCGGTCGAGGAGGGAGCTCACCCCCTGGCACGCGCGCTTCCGGTACGACCACCCCACGCGCGGGCTCCGCTGGCTGGACGGCACGTCGATCCCCTCGCGCGAGCCGGACGGCGGGACGCTCTGGCACGGCTACGTCGGCGACGTCACCGAGCACGTCCGGACCGAGCTGGAGCTCCGCGCCCGCGTCGCCGAGCTGCGCCGGGCGCAGGAGGCGCTGCTCGACGCCGACCGCCGCAAGAACGACTTCCTCGGCGTCCTCTCCCACGAGCTGCGCAACCCGCTCGCCCCCATCCAGAACGCGCTCCACCTCGTGGAGCGCTCCCCCGCCGACGGAGAGGTGGCGCGGCGCGCCCGGATGGTCGTGCGCCGCCAGGTGCAGCACCTCACGCGGCTCGTGGACGATCTCCTGGACCTCACCCGCATCTCGCGCGGCAAGGTCCGCATCCAGCGCTCCGTGCTGGACCTGCGGGACGTGGTGCGCGCGGTGACCGAAGACCACGCCCCGCTCCTCGAGCGGGCGGGGCTGGCGCACCCGCTCACCCTGCCCGCCGCGCCGGTGCGGGTGAACGTCGACGCCGAGCGCGTGAGCCAGGTCGTCGGCAACCTCCTGCAGAACGCGGAGAAGTTCACCCCGCCGGGCGGGTCGGTCGCGGTCTCGCTCCGCGAGGAGGGCGGCCGCGCGGTCCTGACCGTGGAGGACACCGGCATCGGGATGGAGCCGGCCCTCGTCGCGCGGATGTTCGAGCCCTTCGCGCAGGGGGAGGGCGGGCCGGCGCGGGTCCGCGGCGGGCTGGGCCTCGGGCTCGCGCTGTCGAAGGGGCTCGTCGAGCTCCAGGGCGGAACGGTGTCGGCCTCGAGCGGAGGCCCCGGGCGCGGATCGCGGTTCACGGTCTCGTTCCCGGTGGACGCCAGCCCACCGGGTCCGGAGCCGACCGCGGCGCCGCCGCCGGGAAGGTGCCGCCACCCGCACCGCGTGCTCGTGGTCGAGGACAACCTCGACGCCGCGCAGACCCTCGCCGACGTCCTCTCGCTGGAGGGCCACGAGGTGCAGCTCGCACCCGACGGCGCGACCGGCATCGGGATGGCGCGCTCGCTCCACCCCGACGTCGTGCTCTGCGACATCGGCCTGCCGGACATGGACGGCTACGAGGTCGCGCGCGCGATGCGCAGCGACCCCGCGCTCCAGGGCGTGCGCCTCATCGCCGTGAGCGGCTACACCCAGCCCGAGGACCGCGAGCGCGGGAGGGCGGCCGGGTTCGACGCGCAGCTCCCGAAGCCGGCGCCCCTCGATCAGCTGCAGGCGCTCATCGAGGCGGCGCCCCGGGCCCCGACGGAGGCTGGCGCGCACCTGCCCGTCCGTTAGGCCCCCCTCATGGCCCGAAAGACCGCGTCGGACTTCCACCCCGAGGTGCTGAGGCTGTTCGACCGCTACGTCCACGGCCTCATCGACCGGCGGGGGTTCCTGACCGGCGCGGCGAGGTTCGTCGCCGGCGGCGTGACGGCGAGCATGCTGCTCGACGCGTTGCAGCCGAGGTTCGCGGAGGCGCAGCAGGTCCCGGCGGACGACCCGCGCCTGAAGGCGAGCAAGGTCGAGTACCCGTCGCCGAAGGGCTCGGGCACGATGCGCGGGTACCTCGTCGTGCCGGCGAAGGCGAAGGGCAAGCTGCCCGGCGTCCTCGTCGTGCACGAGAACCGCGGGCTCAACCCGCACATCGAGGACGTCGCGCGGCGCGTCGCGCTCGAGGGCTACGTCGCCTTCGCGCCGGACGCGCTCGCGCCCGCCGGCGGGTACCCCGGCAACGAGGACGAGGCGCGCGCGCTGTTCGGGAAGCTCGACCCGGCGAGGACCCGGGAGGACATGCTCGCCGGGCTCGCGTTCCTGGAGCAGCGCCCGGAGTGCACCGGGAAGGTCGGCGCGGTGGGCTTCTGCTGGGGCGGCGGCATGGTGACCTTCCTCGCCGCGCACGCGCCGGAGCTCGCCGCGGGCGTGCCCTTCTACGGCGGGCCGCCGGCGGCGGAGGACGTCGCGCGCATCAAGGCGCCGCTGCTCATCCAGTACGCCGAGAACGACGAGCGGATCAACGCGGGCATCCCCGCGTTCGAGCAGGCGCTGAAGGCGAACAAGGTCCCCTACCAGCTCTTCGTCTACCCGGGCACGCAGCACGGCTTCAACAACGACACCACGCCCCGCTACGACAAGGCCGCGGCCGACCTCGCCTGGAAGCGCACCCTGGAGTTCTTCGCGAGGCACCTGCGCGCCTGACGTGCGGGGTCAAGGCCGCCTCGACGCCCCGGGCGCCCGGCGCGGCCGCTGCGCCGTGGCGAGGTTGAGCTTCTCGAACCCGAAGCGCTCCCGGATGCGGTCGACGACCGCGCCGACCTTGTCGTTGCGATCGAAGAGCGGGAGCTGCTCCGAGACGCCCAGGTTCGAGAGCTGGATGCCGAGCAGCCGGATCGGCAGGCGCCGCGTCCGCGCCGCGAGGAACATCTCCTTCACGATCGGGTAGAGCTCGAGCTCGGAGCTCGTGGCGGTCGTCGTCTGCGAGCGCGTCAGCGTGTGGAAGTCGGCGTACCGGAGCTTCAGCGTCACGGTGCGCGCCTTCACGTGGCGCTTGCGCGCGCGCCAGCAGACGCGCTCGGTGAGGCCGCACAGCACGGCCTCGATGGAGGCCGGATCGCTCACGTCCTCGGCGAAGGTGCGCTCGTTCGAGATGCTGCCGACGGTCTCGCCCTCGGGGTCGTGCTCCGAGAACGCGGGCCGCTCGCGGCCGAGCTCGCCCGAGCCGAGTCCCTGCACGCCGCGGGAGATCGAGGCCGCCCACGCGCCGAAGATCTTCCCGAGCTCCTCGACCGGCGCCGCCGCCACCTCGCCCAGCGTCCGGAAACCGGCGGCGGTGAGCTTCGCCTCGCCGACGGGGCCGATCCCCGGGAAGGCCCGCACCGGCAGCGGCGCGAGCACGGCGGCCTCCACGCCGGCGGGCACGAGCATCACCCCGCGCGGCTTCGCGAGCGCGGAGGCGACCTTCGCGACCACCTTGCTCGTCGCGATGCCGGCGCTCGAGGGCAGCCCGAGCTCGTCGTACACCGCGGCCTGCAGCCTCAGCACCGCGGCCTCGATGGCGCGGTCGTCCGCGGCCGCGTCGCCCGGCGCGTCGCCCGCGCGCGCCCCCGCCGGCGCCGCGCCGCCGTACAGCCGCTCGCAGCCGGAGAGGTCGAGGTACATCTCGTCGATGCTCGCGACGAGGACCACCGGCGAGAACCTCCGGGCGAGCTCCCGCACGCGCTCGGCGTGGGTGCCGTAGACGTCGTGGCGCACGGGCAGGTAGATGGCGTCCGGGGCGAGCTTGCCCGCCTCGACGAGCGACATGCCGGACTTCACGCCGAGGCGGCGCACCTCGTAGCTGCAGGCCGTGACGACGCCGCGGCTCCCGGGCTTCCCGCCGACGACGACCGGCTTGCCCTCGAGCGTGGGATCGAGGAGCCGCTCCACCGAGACGAAGAACGTGTCGAGGTCGAGGCAGCAGAATCCTCGGCGCCGGGAGCGGCTGCGCACGCGCGAGGTCCATGGCCAGGCCCATGGGGCCGACGATACCTGATCATCCGTTCAGCCACAAGAACCCGCCGAGGAGCGCCCTCAGGCGCCGCGCTTGCCGGTCGGCGGCCGGCGCGAGACGGCGTTTCGAGAGACGGGCCTGCGCGTCACCGCGGCCCGCGCCTCGGCCCAGTCGGCCTCGGTGAGCAAGGCATCGAGCCGCGCCGACGCGTCGCGGAGCGTGACCCTTCTGGCATCCAGGTCCGACCACAGCTCCCCCACCTCCGAGAGCCGCGCCGCCATCGTGCGCAGGGTGAACGTGCGCGGGCCGACGGCGCCGGACTCGACCTCGGCCCAGGTGCACGGCGCCGAGACCGGCGCGCCCGGCCGCGCGCGCACGGCGTAGACCGCGGCGAACGTCGCGCCCGGCACGTTCCGCCCCGTGTCCACGAAGATGCGGCCGCCGCGGTCGGCCTTGATGAACTCCTGCGTGAGGAGCGCCGGGTGGCGTCTCACGAGGACCCGGCCGGCGCCGAGGCCGAGGCGCCAGGCGCGCTCGGCGCCGGCGGGTTCCCCGTCGTCCTCGAGCGGGACCACGATGTGGAAGCCCTTCGAGCCCGAGGTCTTCACGTACGAGGGCAGCCCGAGCTCGTCGAGGAGCACGCGCACCGCGAGCGCGGCCTTGCGGAGCGCCGCGGGATCCTCGCTCGACGGATCGAGATCGAACACGCACAGGTCCGGCCGGTCGAGCGCCGGCACCCGCGAGACCCAGACGTGCGGGGTCACCGAGTTCTGGTTCGCGAGCCAGACGAGCGCCCGCGCGTCGTTCGCGAGCGGGTAGTGCACCGTCCCGCCCACGTCCTCGTCGCGCCGCTCGACCTCGACGCGCTCGAGCCACTCCGGGAAGCCCTTCGAGACGTCCTTCTGGATGAAGCCCTTCTTGTCGATGCCGGCGGGGAACCGCTCCATGGTCACCGGCCTCCCGCGCACGTGCGGCAGCATCGCGGGCGCGGCGGCCTGGTAGTACGCGCAGAGCTCGCCCTTCGTGATGCCCGCGTCCGGGAAGAGGATCTTCTCTGGATGGGTGACGGTGACCACGGGGTTCAGCATGCGACGGCCCGCGAACGGTTGCGCGGCACGGATGGGGCCGTGGTAAATCCTCCCCCCATGTCTTCCGCGATCCGGATCGTCGATGCGCTGCAGGGCCGCATCCCCGTCGGCACCGAGGTGACGGTGCAGGGCTGGGTGCGGACGCGGCGCGACTCCAAGGCCGGCGTGTCGTTCATCCACGTCTCCGACGGCTCGTGCTTCCAGCCGCTGCAGGTCGTGGCCGGCACCGACCTCGCGAACTACGAGTCGGAGATCAAGAAGCTCACCACCGGCTGCTCCATCAGCGCGCGCGGCAAGCTCGTCGCCTCGCAGGGCAAGGGCCAGGCGGTCGAGCTCGTGCCGACCGAGCTCACCGTGGTCGGCTGGATTCGACGACCCCGAGACGTACCCGATGCAGCCGAAGCAGCACTCGATGGAGTACCTCCGGGAGGTCGCGCACCTGCGCCCCCGGACGAACCTCACCGGCGCCATCGCGCGCGTGCGCAACACCCTCGCCTTCGCCACGCACCGCTTCTTCCAGGAGCGCGGCTTCCAGTGGGTGCACACGCCCATCATCACCGGCTCCGACGCGGAGGGCGCGGGCGCGATGTTCCGCGTCTCGACGCTCGACCTCGCGAACCTGCCCCGCACGCCGGACGGCAAGGTCGACTTCCACAAGGACTTCTTCGCGAAGGAGACGCACCTCACCGTCTCGGGCCAGCTCAACGTCGAGACCTACTGCCTCGCGCTCTCCCGCGTGTACACGTTCGGCCCGACCTTCCGCGCCGAGAACTCGAACACCCGCCGGCACCTCGCCGAGTTCTGGATGATCGAGCCGGAGCTCGCGTTCGCCGACCTCTCGCAGGACATCGACCTCGCCGAGGCCTTCCTGAAGTCGATCTTCACCGACGTGCTCGCCCAGCGCGGCGACGACATGGCGTTCTTCGCCGAGCGCGTCGACAAGGAGTGCATCGCGCGCGTCGAGAAGTTCGTGAAGTCGTCGTTCGAGCGGATGGACTACACGGAGGCGGTCGAGAAGCTCGTCGCCTCGAAGAAGAAGTTCGAGTTCCCGGTGTCCTGGGGCATGGACCTCCAGTCCGAGCACGAGCGCTGGCTCACCGAGGAGCTCGTCGGCAAGCCCGTCGTCGTCATGAACTACCCGAAGGACATCAAGGCGTTCTACATGCGCCAGAACGACGACGGGAAGACCGTCGCCGCGATGGACGTGCTCGCGCCCGGCATCGGCGAGATCATCGGCGGCTCGCAGCGCGAGGAGCGGCTCGACCGCCTCGACCAGCGCATCGCCGAGATGAAGCTCGACCCGAAGGACTACTGGTGGTACCGCGACCTGCGCCGCTACGGCACGGTCCCGCACGCCGGCTTCGGCCTCGGCTTCGAGCGCGCCATCCAGTACCTCACCGGCATCGACAACATCCGCGACGTGATCCCGTTCCCGCGCGCGCCCGGGCAGGCGGAGTTCTGAGCGGCGGGGCCGCCCCGCGGCCCGCCCGTCATGGCATCGGGACGTAGGCCGGCGGCATCGACGCGAGCCGGGTCAGCACGTACTTCCCCGTGTACGGGTGCGTGCTGCCGTCGCAGGTCTGCGTCCACTCGAGCGTGAGCTCGAGCGCGTCCGCGCCCACGAGCCGCCCCGTCCCGCCGGTCACGACGTCGTACCAGGGCGCGCAGTGGCCAGGCGGGCCGGGTGGATACGTGGCGGGATACTCGTACCGGTCCACGACGAGCGAGCCGTCGGCGGCGACGGACGCGGTCGGCCCGCGCGTGATCCGGAGGTGGCGGCCCTCGACGGTGAGCTCGACGTACCACCCGGGAGCCGAGCCCGAGAGCGTCCCGTCCGGCGCGTAGAAGTACTTCGTGCCCGTCCATGTGCCCGCGTAGCCGGGGTCGTCGAACCTGACGTCGGAGCCGCAGGCGGCGAGCGCGACGGACATGGCGGCGGCGAGCATCACGGGCGAGCGGTGGCGCATCGGAGTCCTCCGGGACACGCCAGCATGGAACGCGGCCGGGCGCGGAAGTGCAACCCCCGGCTCGATGCCTACGGCCCTTTGACGCAGCGCCGAGGCCCCCCGCGTGAGCAAGGGCCTCGCCGACGTCCACGGCGGGGGTGGCGCGCAGGTCCCGGGCGCGGCAGAACCCGGAGGTGCCGCGCACCGACCGCGCCCTCCTCGCCATCACCGCGCTCGCGGCCGGTGGTCCTCGCCGCCTCCGGTGGCTGTACCGGCTGCTGGACGCCGCGACGGCGTGGCTCGCCCGGCGCCTCGGCCGGGCCTACGACGCCGCGGTGGTCCTCCGCGGTCCGGAGGCCACGCTCGCGGGCGTCGCCGAGGCGGTTCGCCGGCTCGCCGAGGGCGGCCAGCCGCGCGCGCTCGACCTGTTCGTGAACGTGCACGGCGAGGCCGGCGGCCTGGTGCTCGCGGACGGCGACGCCGGCATCGAGGCATTCGCGGCCGCCGTCGCGAGCGCCCCGGCGCTCGAGCCCCGGCTCGCCTACTCGACCGCCTGCCACGCGGCGAGCCACGCCCTGGCGCTGCGCGGGGCCGGCTTCCGCGCCTGCGTCGGGGCCGTGGGGGTGAACGCCACGGGCGCCACCGAGACGCCGCTCTTCCTCGCGCTCTGGGCGCGGGGGCTGCCCGTGGAGCGCGCGCTCCGGATGGCGGACCACCCCGCGCTGCGCGGGCCGACCGACCTCGCCGCGCGCGCCCTGCTGGGCAGCCTGGGCGAGCGGAGCCGCGTGGACAGCACGAAGCGCCTCGAGGGCGAGCCGGCGCTCTCCATCACCACGGCGGCAAGGTCGGGGCGCGGCCCCGCGCGCCCCGCGGTCGAAGGCTCCGCCCCGGTGGAACGGTAGTCGCCGCGGCGCATCTCGATCGGCGGCCCGAGATCTCGCGCCGGACGAGGCCCGCCCGCTCAGGTGGCCCGGCTCAGCCGTGGCAGCAGCGCGAGGGCGTTCTCGCGACCGATCGCGCGCAGCTCCGCCTCCGAGAAGCCGTTCGTGCGGAGCCCACGCACCGTGTCCACGGCGGGCGAGAACGGATTGTCGGTGCCGAGCAGGATCTGCGAGGTCGGGACGAGGCTCGTCAGGGCGGCGAGCGCCGGCCGGTAGGCCGTCGCGGCGACGTCGTAGTGGAGTCGCCGGAGCTCGGCCTCGATGCCGTCGGGGGCCTTCGACGCGAGGTCCTGCGGCGGATACTGGAGCATCCGGCCGTAGAGCACGGGCGCCGTACCGCCCGCGTGCGCGAAGATGAACCGGATGTTCCTGAAGCGGACGAGGGCGCCGGTGTACAGCAGGTTGGCGATGGCGCGGCCGGTGTCCTGCGGGATCTCGGTCATCACCGGGCGGACGTCGGGCAGGAGGGTCCGGCAGCACGCCGGGATGGTCGGGTGGACGAACACCACCGCCTTGCGGCGGTCGAGCTCCGCGAGCACCGGATTCGAAGGCGGGATCCCCGAGCCACCGGTCGCCGTAGCTCGTGAGGACGCCGATGCCATCGGCCTTCAACACGTCGAGCGCGTACTCGACCTCGCGCAGGCTGCCCTCCGGGTCCGGGAGCGGGACGGCGGCGAAGAGGCCGAAGCGGCCGGGGTGACTCCGGCCCAGCTCGGCGGCGTAGTCGTTGGCACGGCGCGAGAGGGTCCGCGACGCGGCCGCGTCGCCGAACCAGACGCCCGGGGTGGTGAGCGACAGGACCGCCACCTCGATCCCCGCCTGGTCCATCGCCTCGACCGCCCTGGCAGGCGACCACGTATCGTAGGCCGGGCTGATCTTGCCGCCGAACGAGGCGACGATCCGCTCCCTGTTCTCCGCGAGCCAGAACGGCGGCACGTGGTGATGGTGCACGTCGATGAGCCCGCGCGCTGTCGCCGGCGCGCGCCGGGGCGCGTCGGCGGCGCGCGCGGACCCGAAGCCCTTCAGGGATGCTGCCAGCGCGGAGGCACCGCCCAGCGCCCGCGCGAGGAACCGCCGCCTGCCGTGCGCTCCGCCGCCCCGGGAACCTTCCATCCGTCACCTCCGCCGGATTCCGCCGGCCGACTCGCGATTACCCAGCGTCGGCGTCGGCAGCGACGCCCGGAAGGGGCCGCCATCGCGGCGCGAGGGCGCCGGGCCGATCGGTCCCCCGGCTCGCACGTCCGGTCCGCGGCGGTTGGTCGCATCCGCCGGGGGACCTCGCCCCCCGTAGACTCGGCCCGCATGCCTCAGCGGATCCCCCTGAAACTCGTGTCGGAACGTCCGATGGTCTCGACGGTCATACTACGCCGCCCCGACGTGCCGCTCGACCCGTCGAACCCCTCCCTCATTCACTATACGTGCGGAGGGTGCGGGCACGTCCTCGCCTCCGCCGAGGTGAAGCCGCGCATCGCCGGCGTGGTGTTCGTCTGCCCGCGGTGCGCCCGGACCAACGGCTTCGACGAGGCGGAGGCGCAGGGCTCACCGCTCCCCGGCGACCCACCTGCGTGGTCGCCCGCGTTGCTCACCGGCCACGCCACGATCGACGGGCAGCACCGGCAGATCTTCGCGCGCATCGAGGCGCTGCATCAGGCGATGTCGCGCCGGGAGCGCCCCGACACGAACAGCCTCATGGACTTCCTCGGGGCCTACGTGATTGACCACTTCACGGAGGAGGAGCGGCTGATGAGGGACCGCGCGTACCCCGGCTACGCGGGCCACCTCGCCCAGCACTCGAAGTTCATCCGCGACTTCACCGCCCTGAACCAGGAGGTCCTGACGCGCGGGCCGACCGAGCACCTGTCCCGGAGGACCAGGGCCTGGCTCGTCGAGTGGCTCCGCTGGCACATCATGGGAGCGGACGCGGCCCTCGGCGTGTTCCTGCGCACCCGCCGCTGACCCCGTCGGCCGCGGCGACGCACGCCGCCGCCCCGGCGCTCAGTGCAGCGGGCCCGCGGCAGGCACGGTCGCGAGGACCTCCTCGAAGACGTGCACGGGGACCGGCTTGCCCACGTGGCGATCGAAGCCCGCGCTGGCCGCGCGACGCGCGTCCTCCGTGGAGGCGTAGCCCGTCACCGCGACGAGGAACGCCCCCGAGAGCTCCGGGAGACGACGGATTGCACGCGCGACCTCGTACCCGTCGAGGCCCGGGAGCCCGAGGTCGCACAGCACCACGGTGGGCAGGAAGGCCCGCGCCTTCGCGATCCCTTCGACCCCGTCGTGCGCGAGCTCGACCTCGTGATTCCACATGAGGAGCAGATCCCTCAGCGTCGTCGCCGCGTCCAGGTTGTCCTCGATCACCAGCACCCGGTGATGCCGGTGCGCGGGCTGGAGCGAGCGAGCGCCGTCCACGGCGGCGGCCTCGCTCGCGAGCGGCAAGGTGAGCTCGAGCTGGGTGCCACGGCCTGGGCCGTCGCTCCTCGCCACGACGGAGCCGCCGTGCGCTGCCGCGACCGACCTCACGATCGCGAGCCCCACCCCCAGCCCCCCGTGGCTGCGGTCCAGGCTGCGGTCCGCCTGCGTGAAGGGCTCGAAGATCGTGCGGAGGAGCTCCGGCGGCACGCCGACGCCGTCGTCCGTCACGCGGATGACCGCGGTCATGCCGGGCGCCCGCGTCACCTCCGCCCGGATGTGGCCGCCGGACGGGGTGAACTTCGCGGCGTTCCAGAGGATGTTCGCGAGCGCCTGCCCGAGGCGGATGGCATCCCCCTCGACCCAGAGCGGGAGCTCCGGGCACACCGTGGCGACCGCGATGCCCCTGGAGGCGAACAGGCGCTCGTGATCCTGGATGGCCGCCCCGAGGACCTTGCAGAGGTCGACGCGCGCCCGCTCGAACCTGGCCCGCCCGTGCGTCAGGAGCGAGAGGTCGAAGAGATCGTCGGTGAGGCGCGTGAGGTGGAGCAGCTGCCTGCCGAGCGTCTCGAGCGCCTTCCCGTGCCGGGCGTCGCCCGGGGCGCCGTGCTCGAGCAGCCAGGTCGCCTGCCGCATGGAGGCCAGCGGGTTCCGGAGCTCGTGCGAGAGGATCCCGATCACCCTCTCCTTGCGCTCGTCGGACCCGCGCAGCGCCGCCGTCGCGCGCTCGAGGGACTCGAACGCCCGCCGCTGGCCGGCCAGGGCGCGGCGGAGCACGACGTGCAGGGCCATCGCGGTCACGGCCACGAACGCGAGGCCCTTCGCGACCGAGCCGATCACGTACTCGCCCGGCGTGTGCGACACGAGGCGCAGCGCGAGATCGCTGCCCGCGATCCACGCCGACGCCACCGCGGCGTACGCGATCGGGACCCATCGCTGGACCCGGCGGGCGGCGGCGTCCGCCCGGGGCACCCTGCCGGCAGAATGGACGGTCATCAGCAGCGGGCCAGTCGAACGTGTGGAAGCGTGCCGGACAGCTCCGGACGGAGCTCCCTCCGAGACGAACGGCTCGCGAGGCGGCCTTGTTCCGGAGCCCGGCGCGCCCGGCGGTGGAGGCCAGCGAGGAGGCCACGGCTCGCCCGGCTGGAGGTCCGGCCGATCTCACCCGGGCGCGAGCGGGAGGAAGACCCGGAAGGTCGTCCCCAGCCCCTGGACGCTCTCGAACAGGACCTGGCCGCCGCTCTGGCCGACGATCCCGTGCACCATCGACAGGCCGAGGCCCGTGCCCTGGTCGCGCGGCTTCGTGGTGAAGAAGGGCTCGAAGATGCGGTCGCGGGCCTCCGGCGGGACTCCGGCCCCGCGGTCGACCACCTCGAGCATCGCCACGTCGCCTTCGAGGGTGGAGCCCAGCGCGCTCGCGGCTTCCCGGCCGAGGCGGGAGACACGGATCGCCACGGGAAGTCCGGGAGGGCTCGCATCCCGCGCGTTGGAGACGAGGTTCGCGACCACCTGCTCGATCTGCGCGAGGTCCGCGACGACGAACGCCTCGACGTGGGCCTCGACCTCGAGGGCGTGCTCCCGCCCGAGGATGCGCTCGAGGAGCCGCGTCATGCCGTGCACCGCCCGGCAGAGGTCGACCCGCTCCGGCCGGTGGACGTCGCGCCTCGCGAACGCCAGGAGCTGCCGCGTGAGCGCCGTTCCCCGATGCTGGATCGTCACGATCTCGCGGGCGATCTCCGCGGACCTCCTCGTCCTCGCGCTCCAGGAGGAAGTCGGCGTTCCCCGCGATGGCCGCGAGCATGTTGTTGAAGTCGTGCGCGACCCCGCCCGCCATGAGCCCCATCGTCTCGAGCCGCTGGGCGTGCTGCAGCTGCAGCTCGAGCGCCCGCCGCTCGGAGGCCTCGCGGATCGTCCTCAGCCGCGCCGCCTCCGATTGCGCGAGCGCCTTGCGGTGGCTTCGCACGGCGGCGTAGGTGAGGACCGCGCTGACGCCGACCGTGAGGCCGATGACGACGAACCGCTCGAGCTCGTCGCGCGTGAACAACTGCCCCGCCGGCCGGAACACGATGGCCGCGGCTCCCGCCCCCAGCCCGGCCAGCGCGCCCATCACGAGCGCCGCGCGCTCGCCCAGGAGCAGCCCGGCCATCGTGACGAGGACCGGGAGGACCAGCCCCGACCCACTGAGGATGCCGTAGGCCGCGAAGCTCGAGAGCGTCTCGCCGAGCCCGATCATCAGCGCGAGCGCACCCGCGCGCAGCGGGTCGCGGAAGGACAGGGCAAAGGCGGTCGCGAAGCCGAGGGCCGCGAAGGCCTCCCAGGGATTGACGCCGCCGAGGACGAGATTGATGCCGACCAGGGTGCCGTAGCCGAGCGCCCCCAGGCCCACGCCCAGCCTCACGTAGAGCGGAGGCATCCGACCCCCGGCCGCCGTGCGGGCCGGCGCGACTTCACGAGGCGTGTCGCTCGCGGGGAGCACCAAAGGGCAGTTTACGCCCCCCACGGTGTTCGTCTCGTCCTATCCGCGGGTGACGCACGGCGGCGTGCCCGGCCGTCCGATTCCGGCTCGCAACCCTCCGTGGCTGGACAAACGAGCGCCTGCCGCGTCGCCGACCCTCGCGCACGGGAGGAGCGCTACCCGGACACCTGAGCTCAGCGCCCGTCCCCGTCGCCGTCCGCCTCGAACAGCCGGATCGCGTCCCGCCGGGTGCGCAGGCCGAGCTTCGCGACGGCCCGGCGGAGGTGGGCGGCGACGGTGGTCTTCGACAGCCCGAGCGCGTAGGCGACCTGCTTGTTGCCGTGGCCCTGCGCCACGTAGGCGAGGACGTCGCGCTCGCGGGCCGAGAGCGCGCGCGGGTCGCGCACGCCGGTCGGGTTCCGGCGCGCCAGGATCACGCGCCGGCCGTCGGCCTCGACGTGGTCGACGAGCGACCACCGGCCGTCCACGAGGCCGCGCCAGAGCGCGAGCGCGCCGTCCGGCTCCTCCCGCCGGAGGCGACCACGGGCCCGCTCCACCCGGATGACGGCGGTGGCGAGCCCCTGGCGCGCCGCGGGGGCGCGGGCCTCCCCCACGGCGTGCTCCACCCGGCCGGACGGATCGAGCACCGCCTCCACGTCGCGGCTCACGGAGGCGCGCAGGCGGCGGGCGGCGGCCAGGTGAGCGGAGACGAGCTGGAGCCGGTGCTGCGCCCGAGGCGAGAGGTGGACGCGCGACGTCGCCGGCAGCGAGACGTGAACGCCATGCCCCGCGGGATCGAGCCCCAGGATCCCGATGATGTCGGCGACGCCGAGCGCCGAGAAGAACCGGACGGGCTGCTCGTCCATCGAGGCGCCGGAGCGCCGGAGCCGGGCGAGCATCGTGTCGACGGGGGGCACCGGCTCGAACCAGGTGCGCACGAGCGGGAACGGCGAGCTCAGCCAGAACGCGCGCATCTCCCGGGCCGGGGGCATCAGGACGCCCGGCGTCGCGGCGATCTCGAGGCGCGTCATGCGGTCGGCCTGGATGCGGAAGCTCGCCGCGAAGACGCCGCCGCCCCGCGCGAGCGGCTCGAACTCGGAGACGATCCCGCGGAGCCACGCACCCTCGTCCGCCTCCGCCGAGTACGCGGCCTCGAGCACGCGGAGGGAGTCGAAGCGGACGGCCATCGAGGCATCCTATACGGGAAGGATGGCGAGCTCGCCGGTCCCTCCGGCCGACCCGCCGCCAGGCGGCGCTCCCCTCCGGGTCCCCCGTTATCTCTAGTCGATTTACTCATTCGCCCGCAGTACACTGCCCTCCGCATGCCCGCTCGGAAAGATCCGCTGCTGGTGGCGTTCGGCACCCGGCTCAGCCTCGCGCGCAGGTCCCTCGGCATCACCCAGGCCCAGCTCGGGTCCACCCTCGGCATCTCCACCGCCTACGTGTCGGTCCTCGAGCGAGGCCACCGGAACCCGCCGATCACGCTGGTCCTCAGCATCGCGAGGGCGCTCGCCGTGCCCGCGACGTCGCTCGTGGAGTAGCAGGGGACCCCGCCGCGGGCGCGGCGAATGACTCATCGTCAAGTCTACTGGCGGTATCTTCCAACGCCGCGATGAAGCGGGCAGCTTGGCTCCGCCCTGCCGGCAGGAGCCGCGCGGCGTGAACCCCGCATGGATCCCATCGCCGTGCCGACGCTCTATGTCGTCGGCTTCGCCCTCAGCCTCCTCGCCTCCGCCTTCCTCGTCCTCCTGTGGACGAGGGGTCCCGCGCTGCCCGGCATGCGCGAGTGGGCCGGCGCCGCGATCGCGTGCACGCTCAGCCGCGCGCTGGTGGTCGCGCGGCCGGTGATCCCCATCGGCCTCTCCGCGCTCGCGAGCACCACGCTCTCCATCGGCGCGCGCGACGTCGGCTGAACCGCGGGACCGTACAGGGTGGCCGGTCACGCGGGCGGCGGCTGCCCCGCGAGGAGGGAGCTGAGCTCCTCGAGCGGCGCCGGCTTGGGCAGGTGGACGTCGAACCCGGCCTCGCGTGCGCGCTCGATGTCCTCGGGCTGCGCGTACCCGGACACGGCGATGAGCCGCGTGTAGCGCAGGGCGTCGTCCGCGCGCAGCCTCCTCGCGACCTCGTAGCCGTCCAGGTCCGGGAGCCCGAGGTCGCAGAGCACGAGGTCGGGTTGCAACTCTCGCGCGAGGCGGAGGCCCACGGTTCCATTCCGGGCGACGGTCACCTCGTGCCCCTCCAGCTCCAGCGCATCGGCGAGCGTCTGCGCGGCGTCGGCGTTGTCGTCGATGACGAGCACGCGCAGGCGAGCCGCCCCGTGCGAGCGGTCCGGGGGCCGAGGAGGGGGCGCGGGCTTCGCCTCGATCACCGGGAGCCAGACCTTGAACTCGGAGCCCTTCCCCGCCCCCTCGCTCCGGGCCTCGATCGTGCCCCCGTGCAGCTCGACGAGCCCCTTCGCCAGGGCGAGCCCGAGCCCGAGTCCGCCCTGGGTGCGTGCGAGGCTCCGGTCCTCCTGCGCGAACGGCTCGAACATCCGGGAGAGCTGCGCCGGGGCGATGCCGACCCCGTCGTCCCGCACGGACACCTCGGCGCGGCCACCCCGGACGCGAAGGCGGACGGTCACCGCACCGCCGGGCTGGGTGAACTTGTGGGCGTTGTGGAGCAGGTTCCCGATCACCTGCGAGATCCGGGTCGGGTCCACGTCGGCCCACACGGGCCCGGCCGGGATCTCGAGGCTCAGCTCGAGGTTGGCGTCCGCGAACACGGAGCGGGAGTCCTCGCACGCCTTGCGCACGAGATCCTGGAGATCGGTGACCTCCCGCTGGAGGTGGACCTTCCCGCGAGAGATGCGCGTCGCGTCGAGCAGGTCGTCGACGAGCCGGGTCAACTGCCCGGCCTGTCGCCGGATCACCTCGCGCGCGCGCGCCGCCCTCGCCCCCTCGGGGACCTTGTCGAGGATCTCGATGCCATTGCGGATGGGGGCGAGGGGATTCCGCAGCTCATGGGAGAGGACGCCCAGGAACTCCGTTCGCCGGCGGTCCGTCTCCCGGAGCGCCTCCTCGGCCCGCTTCCGGTCCTCGATGTCCATGGCGGAGCCGATGAAGCGGACGACGCGGCGGTCGTCCACGATGGGCGCGAGACGGCTCAGGAACCAGCGGAACGCCCCGTCTGCGCGGCGGTACCGGAGCTCCGTCTCCTGCGGCGCCAGGGTCTTCAGCGCCCTTCGACGGCAGTCGGCCGCCGCGGCGAGATCGTCGGGGTGAAGGAGCGCTCCCCACCCCACCCGATTCGTGGACGGGAGGTCGAGCCCGGAGAACGCGGTCCACTGCGGGTTCACGTACTCGGCCCTTCCGTCCGGCGCGAGGGCGCAGACGATGTGCGGCATCGCCTCGGTCAGCGTCCTGAACTGGAGCTCGCTCTCCCGGAGCGCGCGCTCCGCGCGCTTCCGCTCGGTGATGTCGTCCGCCACCGCCGCGATCGTGGCGGCGCCCATGCGCGACGCCGCGACCGCCAGCACGTGTCCCGCCACCTCCACCTCGTACCGGGCCGGGGCGCCCGTCGCGAGGACCTCGGCCCAGGGCCGTGTCAGCGCGGAGGCCAGCTCGGGCGTGAACACCTCGCTCAACCGTCGCCCCACGACCTCCTCGCGCCCACGGCCGAGGAGCTGGAGCGCCGGATCGTTCACCTCCCTGACGATCGAGTCCACGACCGCGCCGGAGGCATCCCGCACGGCCTCGTGGACGCCGGCCAGCTCCATCACGCTCTGGAAGAAGGCGCGGAGCCGCCGCTCGCCTTCGAGGGCGGCCTCCTCGGCGCGCTTCCGCGGGGTGATGTCGGAGGCGATCCCGAACCACTCGACCACCCTGCCCTGCCCGTCGCGAGAGGGGACCGCTCGCGAGAGGGTCCAGCCGATGCTCCCATCTTGGCGCACGACCCGATGCTCCAGGTGAAAGGGCCGCTTCCTCGCGATCGCCTCGTGGATGACGCGCCACACCGCGGGGCGGTCCTCGGGGAGGAGGTACCGTTCGTCCCAGCGCAGGTGGGGCGCCGAGGTATCGACGAGGAATCCGCCTCCCGACAGGAAGCGCATCTCCGTCCAGTCCGGGCTCATCAGGTAGATCGCCTCGGAGGTCGCCTTCACGAACGCCGCGAAGCGGCTCTCCGTGACCCGGAGGAGCTCGGCCGTCTTCCGCGCATCGTCGAGCGCCCGTTGCCGGTCTTCGCTGGCCTGCTGAAGCAGCGCCACCTCTTGCCGGGCGCGCTGCTCCTCGGCCTTCATCGCCGAGACGTCCGCCGCCAGCACGACCGCGCCGATGACCACGCCGTCCTCGTCGCGCAGCGGAGCGGCGCTCGTCCTGATGATCTTGTCCCCGGTCGCCGTGCGGATCCGCTGCTCGACCGGCGCGACGATCTCACCGGCGAGCGCACGCTGGGCCACCGGGAGCTCGGGGTGCCCGTCGAGCGCGCGCAGGGCGAACCGCTCCGGGTACACGGCCAGCGGAACGAGCAGCTCCTCGCCCGGGACCTCGAAGATCCGCGCGGCGGCGGCGTTCGCCGCGACCACCCGGGCTTCGCTCGTCGCCACCAGCACGCCGTCCAGCATCTCTGCGATGACCTGTGCGTACGGCACGAACCGGACCGGCGTCGCGCTGGACGTCAGCTCACTGGTGGGTCGGCTGGAACGGGCCATGCTGCTCCACCCTACCAACCGAACGTGGTGCTCGGGATCACCGCAAGCCTCCCCGCTCGGTCGGCCAGGGCACCCCACGGCGCTGCCAGCCTGCCGGGTGGGCGCGACCGAGGACGCGCGCACGACCCGGGACCTCAGGGAGTGGGCGGTCGCTGCGCTCTACCGGAGGGGACGGCCTCGTGTTGACGGTCCGCGCTCCTCGAGCACGAGACGTCGAGGTCCCATTCGACGCTCCAGGTCTTCTCGCCCGTGAAGAGGCCGCCGTTCAGGACGACGTTACCCGGCTGTCCGCACCGGGCGCAGACCACGGCACCGTCGCCACCCGAGGGGTCCTGGGCGTATTCGCGGTGGTCGTCGACGGGCACTCACCCGGACTGCTAGCACCACGAACGCAGCGCAAGAAAGGGTACCGGTGGGAGCCCCCAAATCGCATGTCCCGCGCCGGCCTGAGGCCATCCACCGGCGACCGGGTCAGCGATCCACGGACCCGGCCGTAGGAGTTGCGCCGACGGACAGGCGGGCAGCGGTTTCACGTCCCGTCATAGGTATCGCACATGAACGCCTGGATATAACCGCGCGGACCTGTCTCGAGGCCGGCGACTGGTCGACCGGAGCACCGGCAGGCCCCTCCCCGGTCGACCCGCCGCTCGACCGGGGAATGCGCGAAGCTCGCTCCGCCATCAGATCGAGGTCGCGATGTCGATCCTCGACTTCCGGCCCGCCGGTCCGCAGCGCGATCGGGAGACTCCGTACCAGACCCTCTTCGACGCCATCGACGAGGGCCTCTTCCTCATCGACGTCCTCTTCGATGATCACGACCGGCCGATCGACCTGCTCTACGTCGGGGCCAACGCGGCCGCGACGCGCATGGTCGGCCGGGACTTCACGGGGAAGCGACTGCGGGAGATCGACCCCGGATACGAGGAGTACTGGTACGAGATCTTCGGCAAGGTGGCCCTGACCGGCGAGAGCGTCCGCCTCGAGCGGTACGCCGCTCCCGATCGTCGGTGGTACGGCTTCTTCGTCTTCCGCCTGGGAGGTCCGGAGAGCCGGCGCGTGGGGGCCCTCTTCCGGGACGTCACCGAGCGCAAGCGGGCCGTGGAGGCGCTCCGGGAGAGCGAGGAGAAGCACCGGGCGGCATTTGCCCAGGCGACCATCGGGTTCGCGCTCGCGACGCCGGAGGGCCGCTTTCTCGACGCGAACCCCGCCTACTGTGCCATCACCGGGTACACCCTGGACGAGCTGCGTACGAAGACCATTCCCGAGCTGCTCTTCGCGGACGATCGCGCGTGCCTGGTCGAGATCGAGCGCCTGCTTGCCGGCGCCATCCCGGCCTTCGTGATCGAAAGTCGCTATCGGCGCAAGCCGGGGGACTCGGTCTGGGTTCGCAAGAGCGTGTCCCTCGTCCGGGACGCGCTCGGCGCGTCCCGGTGGATCGTCGGCCTCGTCGAGGACATCAGCGACCGGAAGCGGTCCGAGGACGCGCTCCGCGCGAGCGAGGCGCGCCAGGCGTACCTCGTCCGGCTCGGCGACAGGCTTCGGGACCTGGCCGACGCCGAGGAGATCCAGGCCGGGGCCTGCCGGCTCCTCGTCGAGCAGCTCGGAGTGGATCGAGCGTTCTACGTCGAGCTGGATGAGCAGGCGGGCACCACGCACGTGGCGCGGGATCACGTGGTGCCGGGGGTGCCGTCGCTCGTGGGCACCCGCCCCCTGGACGACTACGGGTGGGTGATGCCCCTGCTCAGGCGCGGCGAGAGTGTCGCGATGGCCGATGTGGCCTCGGATGCGAGGATTCCAGAGGCCGATCGCCCCGCGCTCGCTGCAGTCCAAATCGCGGCCCACGTCTCCGTGCCCGTCATCAAGGGGAGCGCCCTCCTGGGAGCGCTGTGCGTCACGACCTCCCGCCCGCGCCCCTGGGGCGAGCTGGACGTCGCGCTGGTGCGGGAGACGGCCGAGCGCCTCTCGGCCTCGATCCTCCGCGCCCGGTCGGAGACGGCGCTCCGGATCGCCGAGGCGCGGCTGCGGGAGACCAACGAGCGGTTCACCGCGGCCGTGGAGGCCTCTCCGGTCGTCGTCTTCACCCAGGACCTCGATCTCCGTTACACCTGGATCGCCAATCCGGCGCTCGGGTTCCGATCCGAGGATGTGGCCGGGAAGACCGACCACGACCTGTTCGAGCGCCCGGAGGACGCGGAGGGGCTCATCGCGCTGAAGCGGCGCGCCCTGCAGACCGGCGAGGCCGTTCGAGAGATCCGACCGGTGCAGGACCGCGGCGTGATGCGCTGGTTCGACCTCCACGTCCGGCCCCAGCAACGCGACGGCGTCGTCATCGGCATCATCGCCACCGCGGTCGACGTGACCGAGCACAAGCTCGTCCAGGACAGGGCAGCGGACCGCGAGGCCGCCCTCCGGCTGGCGATGACCGCCTCGCTGGCCCTCGTCTTCGAGTGGGACATCGAGCGCGACAGGGTCACGAGGGCGCTGAGCATGGAGGAGGCGCTGCCCGCCGAAGGCGACCGAGGTCGCACGCTGCAGGAGGTCGCGGACATCGTCCACCCGGCGGACAGGAACCTCTTCCTCGCCAGCGTGCGCAGCGCGCTCGAGTCGCCGGACGGCGCCTACCGCTCGGAGCACCGGATCGTCCGCCCGGACGGCGAGGTGCGGCGGCTCCAGGAGAGCGGCCGCGTCGAGTTCGACACGGGGCACCGCCCCGTCCGGCTGCTCGGCGTGTCCATGGACGTCACCGACCTCCGGCGCGCCGGAGAGGATCTACGGGCCGCCAACGAGCAGCTCCGCGCGGAGGGCCGGCGCAAGTCGGAGTTCCTCGCCGTGCTGTCGCACGAGCTCAGGAACCCGCTCGCGCCGATTCGCAACAGCGCGGCCCTGCTGGAGCGGACGCCGCCGGACAGCGACCAGGCCCGCCGGGCCCGCGAGATCATCCACCGCCAGGCCGACCACCTGACGCGGCTGGTCGACGACCTGCTCGACATGACCCGCATCACGCACGGGAAGATCGAGCTCCGGAAGACCCGGCTCGACGCGCGCGAGGTCGTGAGCAGGGCCTGCGAGGATGCCCGCGCGGGGTTCGATCAACGCGGCGTGAAGCTCCGCTACATCGACCCCGCGGAGCCGTTGTGGGTGGAGGCGGACACGGCCCGGCTCGCGCAGATGGTGGGCAACCTGCTGGCGAACGCGCTCAAGTTCACGCCGCCCGGAGGTGCGGTGGACGTCGTCGCGGAGCGCCGAGGGGACACGTGCGAGACCACCGTCCGGGACACCGGAATCGGCATCGCCCCGGAGGATCTCGAGCGGATCTTCGGCGCGTTCGAGCAGGCCGTCGCCGTGCGCCGGGCCCACGGCGGCCTCGGCATCGGCCTCGCCCTCGTGAGGGATCTCGCCGAGAGGCACGGGGGCTCCGTCCGAGCGCACA
Source organism: Anaeromyxobacteraceae bacterium (assembly GCA_047602405.1). Classification (GTDB taxonomy): domain Bacteria; phylum Myxococcota; class Myxococcia; order Myxococcales; family Anaeromyxobacteraceae; genus Anaeromyxobacter. The sequence goes on along the minus strand of JASGHJ010000002.1, from coordinate 67,634 downwards.
GCGACGGCCCGGGTACGGGCGCCTCGTTCGTGCTCGCGCTTCCCCTCGCGGCAGCGCCTCGGCGCGAGGCGCAAGGGAGAATCGGCGCCGCGGCGGCACAGCCGCTCTCGATCCTCATCGTCGAGGACAACGTGGACGCCGCGACGACCCTCGCCGACCTGCTCGCGCTGGGCGGTCACGAGGTGGAGACGGTCCACACGGGCCGTGAAGGCATCGAGAGGGCACGGCGACGGCCCCAGGCCCTGCTCTGCGACATCGGCCTGCCCGACCTGACCGGGCACGAGGTCATCCAGGCGATCCGGACGCAACCCGGCGGCGGAGACATCTTCGCCATCGCGTTGACGGGGTTCGCGCAGCCGGAGGATCGCGCAGCGGCGCTCGCGGCAGGGTTCGATGCCCACATGTCGAAGCCACCTTCGCTCGAGGAGCTCGAGGCGCTGCTGGCTCGCGTGGCCGGGACGCGGTCGATGGACGCTCGAATGTCCCCGTGAGTTGCGTCACGCGGGGCGGAACCCTGCCCGAAGACCCGGATGCCTCGTCCACTCCCGCGGACGCCGTTCCAGAGGACGTCGGGTCTTGGTCGTACGTTGGTCGCGCCCGCCAGGAAATGAAAAAGGCCCCGGCGGACCGGGGCCTTAGATGGAGCGGGAAAAGGGATTTGAACCCTCGACCCTCGCCTTGGCAAGGCGATGCTCTACCACTGAGCTATTCCCGCGAAACCTGTCTGCGAACCGCTTGCAGGGGCGCCGTTATAGAGGTGCCTGCCGGGGGGTGTCAAGCACGGGATGACGCCTCCGAACCCCCGGCGGAACCGGGGTATTCTCCCCGGCCCGATGGCCCAGGACACGCCCCAGACCCCGGGTTCGCCCACCCGCGCCGAGCAGGTCGCGGCAGCGAAGAAGCTCGGCGGGGGCGTGCAGCGCGGGCCGATCGCGAACTTCTTCCGCGCCATCGGGCGAACCCTCGCCCTCGGGCTCGCGAACCTGGTGTTCCCGCGGCCCCGGGCGGCGCTGCCGGCGCTGGACCGGCTCCGCAGGGTCCTCGTGGTCCGGCTCGACGAGCGGGTCGGGAACCAGCTCCTCACGACCCCGCTCCTCCGGGCGCTGAAGCTCGGGCTCCCCGGCGCCGAGCTGCACCTCTTGGCCCCGAAGCAGGGCCGGCTCGCGGGCTCGCCGCACGTCGACCGCTTCGTGCTCTGGCAGAAGCGCGACGCCTTCAAGGCGCCGCTCCGGTTCATCGGGCTCCTGCGCGGGCTCCGGCGCGAGCGGTACGACCTCGTCGTCGAGGCGAACCACTGGTCGGCCTACTCGCTGACGGGGTCGCTCGTGGCGCGGCTCGTCGCGGGCAAGGCGCCGATCGTCGGGCACGACCGCGGCGACGCGGCGCGGTTCCTCTCGCACCCGGTGAGGCACGATCCCGCCGAGCCGAGCGAGGTCCCGGCGAAGCTCGAGCTCCTCCAGGCGCTCGGGCTGCCCGCGCGCGGGCTCGAGCTCGAGACGTCGCTCGGCGTGGACGCGCTCGGGGAGGCCGACGCGCTCCTCGCCGCGGCGGGCCTCACCGGGAAGCCGCTCGCGGTCGTGAACCCGGGCGCGCGCATCTCCGACCGGCGCTGGCCGCCGGAGCACTACGCCGAGGTGTGCAAGGGGCTCATCGCCCGCGGGCTCGCGCCGCTCGTCGTCTGGGGGCCCGGCGAGGAGGTCCTCGCGAAGGCCATCGCCGAGGGGTCCGGGGCGGTGTTCGCGCCGCCGACGTCCCTGCCGCTCCTCGCCGCGCTGATGCGGCGGGCGCGGCTCGTGGTCTCCAACAACTCGGGACCGATGCACCTCGCGATGGCGGTCGGGGCGCGGACCGTGGGCGTCTTCTTCCGCGGGGACTCGGCGCGCTGGGGCCACCGGCTGCCGACGTTCGCGGCGGCGGAGGTGCGCGGGGACGCGCCGGCGGAGGTGGTGCTGCGGGCGGTGGATGAGGTGATGCGGTAGGCGCCCCTCGCCTCCGGGGCCGCTGCGCGGCCCCTACGCTCGGGGCTAACGGGTCGGAGAGGCCGACTTCGCGTACGCTGCGCGGCCCCTACGCTCGGGGCTAACGGGTCGGAGAGGCCGGCTTCGCCTACGCTGCGCGGCCCCTACGCTCGGGGCTGACGGGTCGGAGAGGCCGGCTTCGCCTACGCTGCGCGGCCCCTGCGCTCGGGGCTAACGGGTCGGAGAGGCCGGCTTCGCGTACGCCGCGCGGATGAAGTCGCGGATGTAGATCGCCGCGCTCACGATCGAGAACACGAGCGAGATGTAGAGCAGCCAGGCCCCGACCTTGTTGGAGTCGAGGTCGAAGGACACGACCACCCAGTCCACCGGGTAGGTGTAGTTGAGGAGCAGGAACGTGATCCCGGCGAGCTGGAAGGCGGTCTTGTACTTCCCCTCCTGCCCTGCGGCGATGACGATGCCCTCGCCGATCGCGATGGTGCGCAGGCCCGTGATGATGAACTCGCGCGCCATGATGAGGATGACCACCCAGGCGCCGACGCGGCCGAGGTGCACCAGCATCACGAGCGCCGCCATCACCACGAGCTTGTCGGCGAGCGGATCGAGGAACTTGCCGATGAGGGTGACGAGCCCCTTCCGGCGCGCGATCCAGCCGTCGAGGAAGTCGGTCGCGCCGGTCACGGCGTAGACGAGGCAGGCGATGAACGAGTCGACGCGCGACTCGTGGTACGTGAACCAGAGGAACACCGGGATCATCGCGATGCGCGTGAGCGTGATCGCGTTCGGCAGGTTCAGGAGGTCCTTGCCGAGGCGGCGCTCGCCCGCGCTCACGGGAGATCGCCCCAGCCGGCGCCGGGGTCGGCGAGCACGCGGCCCTCGCCGGTGAGCTCGACCGCGGCGGTGGTGGGGTCGTCCTCGGAGAGGAGCGACACCTTCGGCGTGAGGCCGCCCACCCAGCCCACCAGCGCCTCGAGCGGGAGCTTCAGCGGCGCGTCGACCGTGACGTCGATGGCGACCGGGTTGCCGCCCGTGGCGAGCAGGAAGTTCCCGTTGCCGCGCAGGTGCACGAGGTTGAGGTCTACCGCGATGCTGGAGGGCACCCGCCCGTTCTCGAACGCGAGCGCGTCCTCGAAGCCGAACAGGACCTCCTCGCGAAAGTAGGCCGCCTCGCTGCCGAGGTCGAGGACGGTGAACTTGCGCCCCGGGGAGCGCACGAGCAGCGTGCCCTCCCCGCTCGCGAGGTGCATCCGCCAGGCGCCCTCGCCGAACGGCTTCTCGGTGGGGCGGCCGCGGAAGCGCTTCACCTCGCCGGAGAGCGAGAGCTTGCCGCGCGTGGCGAAGAGCCCGTCGAGGCGCACCCGCACCTCGCCCTTCACGGTGACCGCGAGCACCTCGCCCATGAGCACGAAGGTCTGCGCGTTCGCGGCGGCCGAGATGACGCGGCCGGCGGCCCAGGTGGCGAGCACGCCCGCCTCGACCGCGGGGCGCGGAGGAGGAGGCGGCGGCGGCGGCGGCTTCGCGGCGGCGACCGGCATGACCTCCGGCGCGGGGGCCTCGGCCTCGGCCTCCCTCAGCGGCGCGGCGGTCTTCCCGGCGATCACCTCGTCGCAGCGGGCGACCATCTGGTCCGACCCGGCCTTCTTGAACCACTCCTTCGCCCGGGCCGGCTCGCCGCTCTCGAGGAGCGCGAGGCCGAGGTAGCCCATCGCCTTCTTGTGCTCCGGGTTGAGGTCGAGCGCGATCTCGAGCTGCTTCACCGCGTCCGGGTACCGCTTGCCCTTGAGCCGCGCGAGGCCGAGGTTCACGCGCGCGCTCGGCTCCACCGGGTTGTCGTCGACGAGCTTCTGCCAGACCTTGCCGGCGTCGTCGTACCGCGCGAGCTTGTAGTAGGCCTGCCCGAGCAGCCCGAGGACCTTCGAGTCCTTCGGCCTGAGCTCGAGCGCGCGCTCGAGCGAGGTGCGCGCGCCCTCGGCCTCGCCGCGCGCGAGCACCTCCGAGCCCCGGTTCAGGTGGAACAGGAACTCCTCGTCCAGCCCCTCGAATCTCGTCCGCCCGCGGTTGCGTGGCCACGGCCTAGCTCCCCGCCTTGAAGGACTCGTACAGCGCGACCACCTTGCGGACGTACTCCTGCGTCTCCGGGATGGCCGGGACGCGGTTGCCCGCACGGCGGACGGCCTCGGGGCCCGCGTTGTACGCCGCGAGCGTGAGGATGACGTCGCCCTGGTACTGGTTGGCGAGCGTGCGCAGGTAGCGCGCACCGCCCCTGATGTTCTGGTGCGGATCCCAGGCGTCGGCGACGTACATGTCGTTCGCCGTGCCGGGCATGAGCTGCATGAGCCCCATCGCGCCCTTCTCCGAGACGGCCTGGTGGTCGAAGTTCGACTCGACCGCCATGACCGCGAGGAGGAGCGCCTCGGGGAGCTTGTACTCGTCGGCGGCCGCGCGGACGGTCTCGCGGAAGCGGTCGTACGTCGCCGAGCGAGGCTTCCTGGGCGTGGCGCTCGAGGGATCCGACCGGTAGAGGCTCGTGCCGCCGCGCGCCTTCACCCTGCGCCAGCGGCGGTCGGTGGGCGCGTTCGTGAAGTGGATGACGCCGTCCGCGTCCGTGTACGTGTAAATCTCGCCCGCCCGCGCCGCCGGCGCGGCGAGGAGCCCCGCGAGGAGGCAGGCGAGGAACACGTAAGGGCGCTTCATCTCGCGGGAAAAGCTAGCAGGAGCACGCTCGGGCGGCCAAGTTTATTCCCCCCTCCACCCCGCCCGTTCCGCTAAGGTTCGCACCTACATGAACGCGGTCTCCCGCAGGGAGCACGTCGACTTCCTCGTCCTCGGAAGCGGAGTCGCCGGGCTCACGTTCGCCCTCGAGGCAGCCGGTCACGGCTCGGTCCTGGTCGTCACGAAGCGCCAGCGCTGGGAGAGCTCCACCCAGTACGCCCAGGGCGGGGTGGCCTCCGTCCTCGGCGCCGACGACGACTTCGAGCTCCACGTGCAGGACACCCTGGTCGCCGGGGCGGGCCTCTGCAAGCGCGAGGCGGTCGAGGCGACCGTGCGGGAGGGCCCGGATCGCATCCGCTGGCTGCTCTCGCTGGGGGCCGAGTTCGACCGGGACTCCGGGGACCACCTGCACCTGACCCGCGAGGGCGGCCACTCCCGGCGCCGCGTGGCGCACGCCAAGGACACCACCGGCCGCGAGATCGAGCGGGTGCTCATCAACGCCTGCCTCGCGCGCGGCATCCGCATCGAGGAGGACCAGGTCGTCGTCGACCTCGTCACCTCGGCCAAGGTCGGCCTCGGCGGCCCCAACCGGGCGCTCGGCGCCTACGTCCTCGACCGGGCGAGCGGGGACATCGCGGCGATATCGGCCGGTGTCACCGTGCTGGCCACCGGGGGCTCGGGCAAGGTCTACCTGTACACGACGAACCCCGACGTCGCGACGGGCGACGGCGTCGCGATGGCCTACCGCGCGGGCGCCTCGGTCGCGAACCTCGAGTTCTTCCAGTTCCACCCCACCTGCCTCTTCCACCCGCAGGCGAAGAGCTTCCTCGTCTCGGAGGCGCTCCGCGGCGAGGGCGGCATCCTGCGCAACGCGGCGGGCGAGGCGTTCATGTCGCGGTACGACCCGCGCAAGGAGCTCGCGCCGCGCGACGTCGTGGCCCGCTCCATCGACGCCGAGATGAAGCGCCGCGGCGACGAGTGCGCGCTCCTCGACATGACGCACAAGCCGAAGGGCTTCCTCGTCGAGCACTTCCCGCACATCTACGCGACCTGCCGCGAGTTCGGCATCGACATGGCGGTGCAGCCGATCCCGGTCGTGCCCGCGGCCCACTACCAGTGCGGCGGCGTCGTCACCGACCTCGAGGGCCGCACCACCCTCCCCCGGCTCTTCGCCATCGGCGAGTGCGCCAACACCGGCCTCCACGGCGCGAACCGCCTCGCCTCGAACTCGCTCCTCGAGGGGCTCGTGTTCGGCCGCCGGGCGGCGCTCGCCTCCCGCGCCGCGCTCGCCGACGCCGGCCCCGCGGTGGACATCCCGGACTGGAACCCCGGCGACGCGCTCGCGCCCGAGGAGGGCGTGGTCGTGACGCACAACTGGGAGGAGGTCCGCCGGCTGATGTGGAACTACGTCGGCATCGTGCGGACCGAGAAGCGGCTCGAGCGCGCGCGCACGCGCCTGCGCGTGCTCCGCGCCGAGATCCGCGACTACTACTGGCAGTACCGCGTGACCGCCGACCTCGTGGAGCTCCGGAACCTCGCCGACCTCGCGACGCTCATCGTGGAGTCCGCGCGCCGCCGCAAGGAGTCCCGCGGCCTGCACTACCTCCTCGACCACCCCCAGGCCGACGAGCGCTGGCTGCGCGACACCGTGCTCGCGCGCGGCGACATCGAGGACTGAGCTGCCGGGCGACTCGTCGCCTACCGCGCCGCCGGCGGCACGCTGTCGAGCCCGCGCGGCAGCTTCGCCGGCCCGGCGAAGTCGAGATCGAGCCCGCCCATCGCGCTCGTGAGCCGGAGCACGTACGGCCGCTTCTCGAGCCCGCCCTCGATCTTCGGGAACCGGACCCGGTACACGAGGTCGAACGGCCCGAACACCGGGTACAGCTGCTTCACGGTCCAGTCCATCGTGAGCCCCTCGACCTTCGTCGGGAGCGAGTTGATCCCGTCGACGACGAGCGCCACCCGCCAGATCGACTCCTTCGCGTCGAGGTCGTTCGCGCGCAGGTCAGCCGTGTAGAAGGCGACCACGAACTCCTCGCTCGCGGCGGCCTCGGCGCGCTCCTGCGCGAGCCGGGCGTCGAGCTCGGCGGGCGACCAGGCGTACCAGTCGGCGAGCCGGGCGGCGCGAGCCTCGCGCACGCGCGTGGTCAGGTGCACGGCGACCGCGTTCGCGCGGTGGTCGATGCCGTCGTAGAGCTGGGCGCCGCGCATGGCGGCGTCGCGGGCCTCGGCCCAGTCGCCCTGGTCCGGGTTCGGCTTCGGCTGGCGCGGGTGGACGAGCACGCAGGAGGCGGCCGTCAGCGCGAGGGCCAGGGTGGTGACCGTCCTCACGAAATCCTTCGCCGGCATCGAACCCTTCATGAGACGAAGTCCTCGCGGGCGAACACCGCGTCCAGCGTCACGCCCGACGCCTCGATCGCCTCGCGGCCGCCCTCGCGGCGGTCGACGAGCGCGAGGCAGTGCACCGGGACGATGCCCTCCGCGCGGCAGCGCTCGATGGCCTTCAGCGCCGAGCCGCCGGTCGTGACCACGTCCTCGATGACGACGACGCGCGAGCCGTCCGGGATGGTCTTCCTGCCCTCGATCCACTGCCCCGTGCCGTGGCCCTTCGGCTCCTTGCGCACGATGAACGCATCGACCGTCTCGCCCGCGCCGCGGGCCTCCTGCTCGAGGAAGCTCGCCATGGCGACCGCGCTCGCGATGGGATCCGCGCCGAGGGTCAGCCCGCCCACGCCGCGCACGGCGGGCGAGAGCCGCTTCACGCGGTCCCACAGCACCCGGCCGACGAGCGCGTGCCCCTCGGCGGTGAGCGCGGTGCGCTTGCAGTCGATGTAGAAGTCGCTCTCCTTGCCCGAGGCGAGGACGACCTTGCGACGCTCGTACGAGAGGGTCCTGAGCAGCGCGAGGAGCCGCGCGCGATCCGCTTCCACCGTCATCGACCACCCTCCAGGTGCTTCACGAGCCCCGCCACCCAGCGCGCCTGCTCGAGCACGAGCCGGCGGGCCTCGCGGGACATGTCGCCCCAGTGCTCGGCCGCGAGCGCGAGGTCCTGGTTGAGCTCCCACATGCGCGTCGAGAGGTCCTCGGCGAGCTCCTCGGGCGTCATCTCGACCGACTCGCCCTCGGACCCAGCCTGCACCTCGGCCGCCTCGCCCGTCTCGTCCTCGTCCGGGGCCCTGGATCCGCCCATCCCGAGCGTAGCTGCCCCGCCCCGCGGGGCAGCGGAGACGAGGGAGGCGAGCCACGCCAGGAACCGCTCCCGCTGCGCGGGCTCCACCGGCGCGCGCAGCACGGCCTCGTCGATCGCCTCGGCGGCCCACACGGCGGCGGGCAGCGCGGCGACCCGGTCCTTCAGGGCCTCGAGCTCGCTCGCGAGGAGCGGCTCGCCCACGAGCGCGTGCGCGAGCGCGATGGCCCAGGCGTCCTCGTCGTCGAGCCGCGCGTGGATGCGGGCCAGCACCCGGTCGCGCATGAGGACCTTGAGCGCCGCGACGCGCCGGAAGCCCGAGACGATCTGGTAGCGGACCGGCCCGCCGTCGCCCTGGGGCAGCGGCCGCAGCTCGACCGGCACGAGCTGGCCGAGCCGGGCGATGGAGGCCGCGAGCGGGGCGACGTCGCCCTCGTCGCGCAGGCGGAGCGTGCCGTCGTCGGAGACCGACGAAAGCGGCACGAACAGCACGGCGCCCGTCGCATGGGCGGGCGCCGCGGTGCGTGGCTCGAGCTCCACCAGGCAATCCTACACGCCCCGGGGACGGGGCGGCGGGACTACTTGCGCTTGACGATGACCTTGCGCTTCACCGCCCCCATCGCGACCGGGGCGGGGGGCGCCGTCAGCTTGGGCGCGGCGACCTTCTCCTCGGCCCGCTTCTCCGGCACGGGCGCCGGCTTCGCGGCCGGGCGGATGGCCGGGCGGGCCGGGGCGGACGGACGGGAGATGGCGCGCGGCGCGGGCCGCTCGCCCTCGACGTCGACCTCGCCCATGTCGATGCGGCCGCGGAAGCTCGCGCCGTCGACGATGATCACGCGTGGCGCGGCGATGTCGCCGACCATCCGCCCGTCCTTCGTGATCTCGACCGACTCCGTCGCCGTGACGTTGCCGACCACCGCGCCGGCGATGATGCAGTTCTTGACCTGCACCTCCGCCTTGACGATGCCGGTCGGCTCGACGACCAGGGTCTTCGTGAGGGACAGCGTGCCCTCGACCCGGCCGCGGACCGTGAGGTCCTCGTCGCCGTTGAGGGAGCCGCTGATGAGGATGGACTCGCCGATGATGGTGCTGCCGTCGATCGTGGCCACGGTTTACTTCCCCTTGCCTTCCTTGACGTCCATGTCGACGTTGCCCTTGAACTGCGCGCCGTCGGCGATGAGGATGCGCGGCGCGCGGATGTCGCCGACGACCTTGCAGTCCGCCTTCAGCTCGACCTTGTCGCTCGCGGCGATGTTCCCCGTCACCTGCCCGTTGACCTCGACGGTGGCCGTCTCGATGTCGGCCTCGATGACGCCCGAGGACTCGACGTAGAGCCCCTCGCGCAGGCCGATGCGGCCCTTGACGGTGCCCTGGATGACCAGGTCCTCGTCGCCCGAGATCTCCCCGTCGATCACGATCGTCGAGCCGATGACCGTCTGGGCGCCGCTGCGCGGCGTGGGAACCTTCTCGATGCCAGCCATTACTTCCTCCAGGGGAGCTTCACGCCCTCGAGCGCAGTGGTACGTCGGCGGGGTGAAGAGACGGTCCGCAGGATAGAAGGCCCGTCAGGTAGGCGTCAACCTTGCGGTCAGTCCGGTTCACGGTACGTGGGCTGCGAGCCAGGCGACCGCCTCGGCGATCGGCCGGTCCCGTTCCCGCTCGTTGAAGATCTCGTGACGGAACCCGTCGTAGACCTCGAAGCGCTTGTCCAGCGACCGGGCCGCGTCGACGAAGGTCCTCGCCGCGGAGGCGTCCGCGATCCGGTCGGCCCCGGCCGCCAGCACGAGCAGCGGCGCCTGGAACTCCCCCGCGCGCCGCAGCACCTCGACCTGGGCCCGGTTGGACTCGTCGAACCACCGCGGCGTCGTGGCGCGCCCGTAGAGCGGATCCCGGTCGGTCCAGCGCTGCAGGTCCTCGTCGGCCGTGAGGTCCTTCACGTCGAGGCCGGTCTTGACCGGCATCCAGGGCACGACGCGGCCCGCGATCTTGGCCCCGATCACCTTCGCCACCGGCGGCTTCAGGGCCAGCCGGAAGTAGGGTGAGGAGAGGACGTACCCGTCGAGCGCGCCGGGGTGGCCGAGCGCCCACAGCGCCGTCACGAGCGCACCCTGGCTGTGCGCCACCGCGAAGAGCTTCCCCTTCGCGCCGTCGCCCCGGACCTTCGCCACGAACGCGTCGAGGTCGGCGAGGTAGTCGCCGAACCCGTCCACGTGCCAGCGGCGGCCGTCGGACTGGCCGTGACCGCGGAAGTCGACGAGCGCGGCCTCGAAGCCGGCGCGGACGAGCGCGGTCGTGATGCCCGGGTAGCGGCCGGAGTGGTCGCCTCCCCCGTGCAGGACGAGCACCGTCGCGCGCGGGGCCGGCGGCGTGTAGCGCTGCCAGTACAGGCGCAGGTGATCGGCGGAGTTGATGAACCCTTCCTCGTGGCGGGCTTCCGACTCGGTCGGGAACGGGGGGACCGGCATGGCGCGGACGCTAACGACCGCTCGCGCTGCGTGTCAAGGAACGTCGTCCGGCCGGACACGGCCGCGGGCGGACCGGGCGCCGAGCTCGCGGAGCTTGCGCTCCACGGAGGCCTTTCGCCGCGCCTCCTCGCGGGGGGCGTCGTCGCCGTGCTCGCCGAGGGCCCGGCGCAGCGAGGCGATCGCGTCCGCGGTGCGCCCGAGCGCGCGCTGCACGTCGGCGAGGTGCTCGAGCACGGTCGGGTCCGGGCCCGCGAGCTCGAGCGCCGTCGAGAGCGCGCGCTCCGCGCCCGCGTCGTCGCCGCGCCGGTGCAGCACCCAGCCCAGCGTGTCGTGCACGTGGCCGGCGCGGGGCGCGAGCGCGAGCGCGCGGCGCGCCTGGACCTCCGCCTCCTCGAGCCGGGCCCGCCGCGCGTCGGGCGCGCCGGTCGAGAGGTTCGAGAGCACGTAGGCGGAGAAGTTCAGGGCCTCGGCGTGGCCCGGGTCGAGCACGAGCAGCGCGCGCATCTGCGCGAGCGCCGCCTCCGGCTGGCCCGCGCGCTCGAGCGCGGCGCCGAGGGCGTACGCGAGCTCGACGTCGCGCGGCCGGTCCTCGAGCGCCCGGCGGAGGAGCCCCAGCGCCTCGGGCGCGCGGTCCGCCTCCACGAGCGCGTCGGCGTACGCCTCGAGGAGGCCCACCGGCTCCGGGTGGTCGGCGGCGTCGAGCGACGCCCGGAGCGCCGGCACGGCCTCGGCGGCGCGCCCCGCGCGCACGAGCGCCCGCGCGCGGGCGGTCACGAGCCGGAGCTCGCCGGGCCGGAGCGCGAGCGCCTCCACGAACGCCCGCTCCGCCTCGGCGTGCCGCCCCGCCCGGGAGAGGCACTCCCCGTACGCGACGCGCGCGGGCAGCCGAATCTCGCCCGCCGCCGGGGGCACCGGCTCGAGGGCCTTCGCGGCCTCGAGGAAGCGCCGGAGCGCCCGCAGCGCGAGCCCCTCGGCGAGGCGCAGGCGCGGGTCGGGCCCGGCCTCCGCGAGCCCGCCCCGGGCCGCGTGGAGGGCCTCGGCAGCCCGCTCGTCGCCCAGCCAGGCGAAGGCCACGCGGACGTGCGCGTCGGCCTGGTCGGGCGCGATCCGGACGAGCCGCCGGAACCACTCGCGTGCGGCCTCCGGCTCCCCCTCCGCGAGCGAGAGGCGGCCGAGCGACATGAGCGTGCCCGGGTCGTCGGGATCGAGCCGCAACGCCGCCAGGTGCGCCTCGCGCGCCTCGCGCGGGCGGCGGAGCGCCTCGCGGGCGGCGCCGAGCAGGCGGAAGGCCTCGACGTCGCCCGGGTCGAGGACGGTCGCGCGGCGCAGGTGGCGCTCGGCGGCGGAGGGGTCGTCGTCGTCGAGGCCGCGGCGCCCGAGATCGCGGTAGCCGGCGGCCGCGTCGGCGGGCTGCGCCCGGGCGAGATCCTCGAGCACGCGCTCCGCGGCCTCGGTCCGCCCGGCGCCGGCGTGCACGTCGGCGAGGAGCCGCCAGGGCTCCGCGGGCGGCTCGGGCGCGGCGCCGGCGAGCGCGATGGCGCGGCCGAGGGCGTCGATGGCGCCGTCGGCCTCCCGGCGGGCGAGGTGCACGCGCGCGACGAGCACCTGCGCCTCCACCGCGGTCGCGCCGGCCGCCCCCAGCTCGAGCGCGGCGCGCGCGGCCTCGGCGGCGCCGTCGAGCCGCCCGAGCTCGAGCTGCGTCCGCGCGAGGGTCACCCGCAGCTCCGGGCTCCGCTCGTCGAACGCGATGGCCTGGCGCAGCTCGGCGGCGGCGCGCTCGGGATCGCCCCCGCGCAGCAGGCGGCGGGCCTCGAGGTAGTGGGCGATCGCCCGCGGGGCCGCGGCCGCCGGGGCCGAGGCGAGCGCCGCGGCGAGGAGCAGGGCGGCGTGCATCGACGTCGCTCAGGCGCCGGAGCGCCGGCCGCGCGGCTTCTTCGCGTCGGTCTTGCGGGCTCCGAGCGCGGCGTCAATCGCCTCTGCGAGGGCGCCCGGCGCGGGCGGCACCGGGAGGTGGCGGGCACCGGCCGCGCGCAGGCCGTCCGCCCACGCCTCGGGCCCCAGCGCGACCACGGGTACGGCCGCGAGCTCGCGGTCGACTCTTCAACCCGCGGAGCGTGTCCCCGCCGTCCTGTGACCCGGCGTGCAGGACGATGGCCTCCGGGCCGAAGCGCGCCGCGGCGGCCCCGGCGGCGAAGCCGGGCGACACCTGCTCGACCGCGAAGCCGGCCTGGGCGAGCTGGCGGGTGGTCCCCTCCCGGGCCGGCCCGCCCTCGGCGATGACGAGGACCTTGCGGCGGGCGGGGACGGCGTCCGACAGTTCGGCGGGCAGCGGGATGCCCTGCCGCAGCATGAACCCGGCGAGGTCCTCCCGCGCGATGCGACGGTGCCCGCCCGGGGTGCGGTGCGCCTTGATCCGGCGCGCCTTGATCCAGTTGACGACGGTGGGCAGGGAAACGCCGAGGACCTGGGCCGCCTCGAAGGTCGTGTAGTAGAGGCTCATCTGGACGTCCGGGAGTGTAGACGACGCGCCGTCGATCGGGAATCCTTCACCGGCGAGAGGACACACGGGGTCTCACATGGCCATCGACACCTACCTGATGGGCGTGGTCCAGATGAACTCCACCGCGGACCGCGAGCGCAACCTCGACGCGGCCATCGGCTACGTCGAGGAGGCTGCGGACCTCGGCGCGAAGCTCGTGGGGCTCCCCGAGAACTTCTCGTTCATGGGGCCGGAGCACGACCGCATCGAGAACGCCGAGACGCTCGAGGGGCCCACCCTCTCGGCGCTGCGCGAGGTGGCGCGGCGGCGCGGCGTGTTCGTCGTGGCGGGCTCGATCGCCGAGGCGACCGACGTCGCGGGCAAGACCGCCAACACGAGCGCCCTCATCGGCGACGACGGGTCAATCGTCGCGAGCTACCGCAAGATCCACCTCTTCGACGTGAACGTGCCGGACGGCGCGAAGTACGCGGAGTCCTCCACGGTGGTGCCCGGCGACGAGGTGGTGGTGGCCCGCACCGAGCTCGGCGCGATCGGGCTGTCGGTCTGCTACGACGTGCGCTTCCCGGAGCTGTACCGCGAGCTGTCGTCGCTGGGCGCCGACGTGCTCACCGTGCCCGCCGCCTTCACGCTCTACACCGGCAAGGATCACTGGGAGGTCCTGCTCCGCGCCCGGGCGATCGAGAACCTCGCGTACGTGCTCGCCCCCGCCCAGGTGGGCCAGCACCACGGCAACCGCTTCACCTTCGGGAACGCGATGATCGTGGACCCGTGGGGCACGGTGCTCGCGCGCTGCCCGGACGGCGAGGGCGTCGCGGTCGCGCCGTTCCGCCGGGCGCGGCTCGAGCGCTCGCGGCTCGAGCTGCCGTCGCTCGGCCACCGCCGGCTGGGCGGCGGCGGGACGGAGGCGTCCCCCGCGCCCGCCCTGGACGAGCCGCCGGACTAGAACGAAAGCAGCACGCCCGCCGACCACATGAGCGAGGCGGGCGAGAGATCCCAGCTCGTCTTCGAGCCGAGGTCGTCGATCTTCGCCTTCGTCACGTCGAAGTACAGGTAGGTCGTGTTCACGCCCGAGTCGGTGTCCATCTCGCGCGCGAGCGTGGGGTCGATGACGTTGAGCGAGAACGCGAGGCCGGCGGTCGCCGACCAGCCGTTGGTGGCGCCCTTCTTCGCCATGTTCCCCGCGCCGTTCGTGATCCACCAGTTGTAGCGCTCGGCCGCGACGCGCACGTAGGGCGCGAGCGGGATGGGCAGGTGCTCCGGGATGAAGTCGGCGCGCCAGGTGAGCGTGAGCGAGGTCGGGACGACGTTGAACGTCGTCGGGTCTCCCGACCGCGCGCCCGTGGTGGCCACGATGCCCTTCGCGCTGGCGCGGAACCAGCCGCTGCGCAGCCCGACCTCGAGCGTGCCGGCGCGCTGCAGGAGCGCGTAGGACACGCCGGTGCGGAACGCGTACCGGCGCGTCGAGCCGAACACGAGCTGGTAGGCGGGGTCGTTGCTCGACGGCGCCAGCGCGGCGTCGAGGTCCGGCCGGTAGGGCCCCATCCCGAACTCGAACGAGCCCCAGCGCGGGGAGTCCGCGCGGGCCAGGGTGGGGGCGAGGGCCAGGACCGCGAGCGCGGCGAGGAGGGCGCGCTTCACGACCGCCTCCCCGGGCGGCCGACCACGAGCAGGGCGGCGACGCCCGCGAGCGCGAGCGGGCCCGCGGGGCCGCCGCAACCTCCGGTCTCCGGCCCGCCCTGCTCGTCGTAGACCTCCCAGAAGTCCTTCACGTGGCGCGGGATCGCGCTCTGGGAGCTCGACGCGTCCGAGAGCGTCCCCGAGACGGACCGCGCCTTCACGACGATCGCGTACTCGACGTCGTTCGTGAGGCCGTCCACCTTGCAGTTCGTGACGGCGCAGGTCTTCGTGCGCGTGGGGGACGTGTCGCCGGCCTTCGTCGCGATCACCTGGTAGTCGTTCACGGCGGCCCCGCCGGACCCGGCGTTCCAGCTCGCGTAGAGCCGGGTGTCGCCGACCTTGAGCGTCAGGTCCTTCGGCGCCGAGGGCTTCGCGGTGTTGAGGATGAACGAGCCCCAGGCCGCGGCGGACGGCGAGCTCGCCGGGGTCGTGGTGCCGGTGAGGTAGGGGTAGAAGTGCGCGCAGACGTAGACGGTGGTGGTCGAGGCCGCACAGTAGGTCGCCGCGTCGCCCGTGGTGGCGGCCGCCATGATCTTGCCGATGTTGAGCGTCTGGTCCTGGCGGTTCACGAACGTCGCGTCCGCGATGAGATCGCCCGGGGGGTCGATCTGCCCGGCGTAGATGGGGCTCGTGGCGGCCTTGT
The DNA here is from genome assembly GCA_047602405.1 of Anaeromyxobacteraceae bacterium. GTDB lineage: Bacteria > Myxococcota > Myxococcia > Myxococcales > Anaeromyxobacteraceae > Anaeromyxobacter. The sequence goes on along the minus strand of JASGHJ010000002.1, from coordinate 52,474 downwards.
CCTGGATCTCGCACGTCGCGAAGGCGGCGCCCGTCGCCTGCACCGGCTGCGTGTTGGAGGCGTACACGCGAACGACTCCGGACTGCAGGACCGCCCCCGCGAGCGACCAGGAGACCTTCACGTCGCCGGTCCCCTTGCACTCGTCCGCGTTGAAGTACTGGTCCTCGCTGGTCCCGGGGACCAGCTGGCCAGCCTGGGAGGGCACGTCCGCGAGGGTCGCGGCGGGCAGGGCCAGGGCGGCGGCGGCGAGCAGGAAGGTGAGTCTCATGGCGGCGCGATTGTGCAATCGGAACGCCAGCGCGGCAAGGTTCCCTGCCCCGGCCCGGCCCAGGCATCCCGGGCGCTTGGACCGACCGCGCGGAGCGGGCGCCCTGCCAGATTGGCACGGGGAGCCCGCCCGGTTGCCACTTTGGCAGCCGGACGGCGGGTGTCCCACGGCCGCCGGCGGTCAGTCCGCCGCGAGTCGGCGCGCGAGCTCGAGCGCGGTCGTCGCGGCGCCGCGGCGCGGGCCCTCGAGCACCGCGACGAGGTCGATCGACCCGGGGCCCGAGGCGCGCACGCGGCCCACGAGCACCGCGTCCTCCTGCGAGGCGAGCATCGGCATCGGGTAGACCGACGTCGCGGGGTCGTCGACGACCTTCACGCCCTTCGCCGCGCGGAGCCTCTCGCGCACCGCGGCCGCGTCGAGCGAGCCGTCGGTCTCGAGGTGCACGCTCACGAGGTCGCCGTAGAAGACCGGCACGCGCACGACCGTCGCGTGCACCGGCAGGCCCGGCGCGCCCAGCACGCGCCGCAGCTCCGCCTCCGCGCCGCGCTCGGCCTCGCTCGCGCCGGAGGCGTCGAGCGCACCCGCCTGCGGGACGGCGTTGAAGGCGAGGCGGTGCGGGAAGCGGGAGGCGGGCTCCGGCTCGCGCAACGCGAGGAGGTCGCGGGACTGCTTCTCGAGCTCGGCGACCCCGGCCCGGCCCTCGCCGGACGCTGGCGCGAGGTGCGTCGCGACCACGGCGCGGACCGCGCTGCCGAGCGGCGCGAGCACGAGGGCGAGCGCGGTCGCGAGCGGCGACGGGGTCGCGACCATCGCGGGCCGGGCGAGCGACGCGAGCGACGCGCCGTTCACGGCCGGGACCACGAGCGGCACCGCCGCGTCGGCGCGGTAGGCCGGGGAGACGTCGACGACCGCGCAGCCGGCGGCGCGGGCCTTCGGGGCCCAGGCCCTCGAGACCTCCGCGGGCGTGCACAGGACGACGACGTCGCAGCCGCGCAGCGCGCCCTCCGAGAGGGCGACCACCTTCACGGGCTCGCCGCCGACCTCGAGCTCCTGGCCGGCCGAGCGGGGCGACGCGAGGAGGCGCACCCCGGCGAGCGGAAGCTCGAGGGCGTCGAGCGCCTCGAGCGCGGCCTTGCCGACCTCGCCGGTGGCGCCGGCGATCGCGAGGGTGAGGGGCTTCGACATGCTTGGGCTCCGGTCCTTACGCCGCGCGGCTCCCGAGCAGGTCCCGGAGCGCGGCGTCGATCGTGGGGTACTCGAAGCGGAACCCGAGGTCGAGGGCCTTCTTCGGCACGACCCGCTGGCTCGCGAGCACGACCGCCGCGGCCTCGCCGAGCGCGGCCCGGATGGCGAGCTCGGGCGCGGGCATGAAGCTCGGCCGGTGCAGCGTCTTCCGATGGCGCGGGCGAGCTCCCTGTTCTGGACCGGCTCGGGTCCCGCGCAGTTGAGCGGGCCGCGGACGCGCGCGTCGTCGAGCGCGAACAGGACGAGCCGGACCATGTCGGCGAGGTGGACCCAGGGCTGCCAGTGCCGGCCGCTCCCGAGCGGCCCGCCGGCGAAGAGCCTGAACGGCAGGACGAGCGGCGGCAGCGCCCCGCCCTCCGGCGAGAGCACGATCCCGGTGCGCAGGAGCACCGTCCGCGCGCGGCCCGCGGCGGGCGCGGCGGCGTCCTCCCACGCCCTGCAAGACGTCCGGCAGGAAGCCCTTGCCCGCGGCGGCGCCCTCGTCGAGCACCTCGTCGCCGCGGTCGCCGTACCAGCCGACCGCGCTCCCCGACACGAGCACGCCCGGCCCGCCCTTCGCGATCGTCTCCGCGACGAGGCCGGTCGACACCACCCGGCTTTCGCGGATGCGCCGCTTCTTCTCGTCGGTCCAGCGGCCCTCCACGATCGGATCGCCCGCGAGGTGCACGCAGGCGTCGGCCTTCGCGAGGACGTCCTGCCAGGCGCCCGGCGCGGACGGATCGCCCACGACGGGCGAGGCGCCCTTCGCGAGCCTCGCCGCGCCGCCCGGGCTGCGGGAGAGGCCGGTGACCGAGTCGCCGCGCGCGACGAGCGCCGCCGCGAGGTGGCGCCCGATGAGCCCGGTCGCGCCGGTGAGGAAGACGTGCATGGGGCGAGGCTAAGCGTGGGCGGGGCACTGCGCCATGCGAACCGGATCCGTTCATCCCGAGCGTAGGCCCGCCGAAGGCGGGCCGGAGTCGAGGGACGCTACTTCCCCGCCCCCGGCCCGAGCCCGTGCGGGAACTTGAGCTCCGCCTCGCTCGCGCGGACGTAGTGCGGCTCGAGCGCGAAGATCGCCTGCGGGTCGAACGCGACCCCGAGGAGCCTCGGCGCCGCGAGCGCGGCGATCTCGACGGCGCCGGGGTGCGCGACCTCCGCACCCGGCCGCGCGAAGGGCTCCAGCGCGGCCGCGTAGGCCTCGCGCCCCGGCCCGAACACGACCGCGCCCGGCTCGGCCTCGAGCCGCCCGGCGAGCGCCGCCGCCGGCAGCGCCGCCTCCGGGGCGGCCGCCTCCACGCGCCCCGCGGCGGCCCGGTAGAACCCGGCGTAGACCTCGTTCTTCTTCGCGTCGAGCGCGGGCACGAGGAGCGTGCCCGCGGGCGCGGTCCGCGCGGCCGCGAGCGCCATCGCCGCGAGGCTGGACGCGCCCGCGAGCGGCCGGCGCGCGGCGTACGCGAGCCCCTTCCACGTCGCGAGCCCGATGCGCAGCCCGGTGAACGATCCCGGCCCGATCCCGATCGCGTAGCCCTCGATCGCGGACAGCTCGAGGCCCGCCTCCGCGAGGAGGTCGGTCAGGATGCCCGGCAGCCGGTGCCCGTGCCCACCGACCTGGCCCGGCCCGGGCTTCGCCGGCGCGTGCTCGGTGCGCGCGCGCACGACCCGGGGCTCCGCACCGGGGGCGAGCTCCACGAGCGCGCTGGAGAGCGCGAGGGTCGCCGTATCCAGGGCCGCGATCAGCATGCGGACGGGGGTTTACCCGATCAGCCGCACGATGTCGTTCTTGAAGACGAAGATCATGAGCGTGACGAGCAGGACGAGCCCGATCACGTTCGCGACCTCGCGCGCCCGGAGGGAGAGCGGCCGGCGCGTGATCGACTCCACGAGCGCCTGGGTGATGTGGCCGCCGTCGAGCACCGGGATCGGCAACAGGTTCATGAGCCCCAGGTTCACGCTGATGAGCGCCATCTGGAACAGGAACTCGCCGAGCCCCTCCTCCGCGGCCTCGCTCGCGATCTGGAACAGCATGATCGGCCCGCCCACCGTCTTGAACGAGATGTCCCCGGTGAAGATGCGGCCGATGCCGAGCACCATGAGCCGGACGACCGCGGTGAGCTGGCTCACCGCGAGCGACATGATCTCGCCGAGCGGCCGGACGAGGTTGACCTCCGGCACGAGGAGCTGCTTCGGATCGACGGCGTTGCGCCGGTCGGGTGCGAACCCGATGACGACCCGCTCCTTCTTCTCCTTCGTGAGCTCGTCGACGTAGCCCTCGGTGGACGGGAGGATCGACACGGTCCGGCCGTCGAGGAGCGCGAGCTCGACGGGCTTGCCGGCGAGGAACTCGCGGCCGACGGTGTTCACCTCGCGGAAGGTCCGCACCGGCTTCCCGTTCACCGAGACGAGCGCGTCGCCGCGGCGCAGGCCCGCCTTCTCGGCGGGGCTCCCCGGCGTGACCGAGGCGATGAAGGTCGAGACCTCCTCGTCGGCGGGCTGGATTGTGCGCTTGCCGGCGCCGTCGCAGGTCGGGACGGCGGCGAGGTTCACGGGCTCGAAGTCGGCGAGCACCGCGCCCGGCATCGGGAGGGGCTTCTCGCGCAGCACCTGGAGATCGAGCGGCCGGCACGCCGCCGCCGCGAGCGCGCGGTCGAGGTCGGCCATGTGGCGGATGGGCTTCCCGCCGGCCTGGGTGACGACGTCGAACGCCTCGAGCGGCCCGGCCGCGCCGGGGGCGGGCGGCGCGACGACCGCGGCGGTATACATGAAGCCGATGCCGATGACGCCGCGCCGGGTGGTCTCGACCGGGCTCGTGTCCTCGATGGGCGCGGGCACGAGCGTGAGCGGCGGGAGCTCCTTGCCGTCGCGCTCGACGCGCAGCGTGAGGGCCTCGCCCGGGTGAGGCGACACGAGCTCGCGCACGTCGCCGTGGTACCGGACCGGCACGGCGGCGCCGCCCGGGGGCGCGACGGAGAGGATGCGGTCGCCCGGCCGCAGGCCCGCCTGCTCCGCGGGCGAGCCGGGGGTCACGGTGCCCACCACCGGCGCCGGCACCGGGTTCCCGTTCTGGGCGAGGAAGAGCGAGATGAAGATGACGCCGGGGAAGACCAGGTTCGCGACCGGCCCCGCGAGCGCGATGACGAGCCGCTTCCAGGGGGCCTGCTCGAGGAAGCCGCGGCCGACGTCCTCCGGGGCGACCTCCTCGGTCGGGTCGTCGCCCGCCATCTTCACGTAGCCGCCGAGCGGGAGCGCCGCGATCCGGTACTCCGTCTCCCCGCGGGTGAACCCGAACAGGCGGGGCCCGAACCCGATCGAGAAGCGCACCACCTTCACGCGCAGCAGCTTCGCGACGAGGAAGTGCCCGAGCTCGTGGACGAAGATGAGGCCGCCCAGGAGGACGACGATGGAGGCGACCTTCACGAGGACGTCCGGCATCCCGACAAGTTAGCCCGGACCGGCCCCCGGCGCTCGATCGTTCGCCCTTCGACGGGCTCAGGGCGAACGGGGTCGGATGCTAGACCCGGCGGGAGACGCGCTTCTCGGCCTCGCGGCGGCCCCACTCGCTCGCCTCGAGGGCCTGCTCCACCGACCGGACGGGCTCCACCGGGTGGGCCTCGAGCACCGCGGCGCACACGTCCGCGATGTCGGTGAACCGGCACCGCCCGGCGAGGAACGCCGCCACCGCGGCCTCGTCCGCGCCGGACAGCGCGGCCGGCGCGGTGCCGCCGCGCTCGAGCGCGCGGTAGGCGAGCGTGTACGCCGGGAAGCGCGCCGGATCGGGGGTCTCGAAGGTGAGCCGGCCGAGCTTCGCGAGGTCGAGGGGCTTCAAGTCGAGCGCGACGCGCCCCGGGTGCGCGAGCGCGTAGCTGATCGGCCCGCGCATGTCCGACACCCCGAGCTGCGCCACCATCGAGCCGTCCACGTACTCGACCATCGAGTGCACGATCGACTCCGGGTGCACCACGATGTCGATGCGGCTCGGCTCGACGCCGAAGAGCCAGCGGGCCTCGATGACCTCGAGCCCCTTGTTCATGAGCGTCGCGGAGTCGATCGTGATCTTGTCGCCCATCGACCAGTTCGGGTGCTTGAGCGCCCGGGCCGGCGTGACCGCGGCGAGCTCGCCGGCGGGCATGGTGCGGAGCGGCCCGCCCGACGCGGTGAGGATGAGCCGGCGCACGAAGGCGCGATCGTGCCCCACGAGCGACTGGTGGATGGCGGAGTGCTCCGAGTCGACCGGCAGGATTGGGAGCCCCTTCGCGGCGGCGCGCGCCATGAGGAGCTCGCCCGCGAGCACCATCGACTCCTTGTTCGCGAGCCCGACCGGCTTGCCGGCCTCGATGGCGGCCGCGGTGGAGCGCAGGCCGGCGCCGCCGGAGATCGCGGCGAGCACGAGGTCGACGTCCGGGTGCTGGGCCGCGGCGACCGCGCCCGCCTCGCCCGGCACGATCTCGACGCCGGCCGGGACCCGGCCGCGCAGGGCGCGCGCGGCCTCCGCGTCGGCGACGCCCACGACCTTCGGCCGGAACGCCCGCACCTGGGCCTCGAGCCGGTCGACGTTCTTCCCGGCCGCGAGGGTGACGACCTGGAAGCGGTCGGGGCAGCGCGACACGACGTCGAGCGCCTGCACGCCGATGGAGCCGGTGGAGCCGAGGATCGCGAGCCGCTTCACGCGCGGGATTACTAGCACGGTCGCGGGGGCGGCGCCGAGGCCGTCCCCGGCGGGCCGGCCCTACCTCAGGTACGCGGCGTACAGGTAGACCCAGGGCCCCACGAAGAGGAGCGCGTCGACCCGGTCGAGCAACCCGCCGTGGCCGGGGACGATCTGCGACGAGTCCTTCACCCCGGCCGCGCGCTTGAGCAGCGACTCGGCGAGGTCCCCGAGCGGCCCGAGCACGGACGCGCCGCCCGCGAGGGCGGCCACGTCGGCGAACCCGAGCTGGTCCCGCAGGAGCAGCCACCAGACGAGCGAGGTGCCCACCAGGCTGCCGAGGACGCCGCCGAAGAAGCCCTCCCAGGTCTTCTTGGGCGAGATGCGCGGCGCGAGCTTGTGCTTCCCGAGGAGGTGGCCCGCGAAGTACGCGAAGGTGTCGTTGCCCCACGTGGCGAGGAACGCGAGCACCACCCAGCCGAAGCCGTGGGGCAGGTGATCCCGCAGCCCGGCGAGCGGGGTGAGGAGGAGCCCGCAGTAGAGCCACGACAGGCCGACGATGGACAGGCCGCGCGGGATCTCCTCGAGCGGCGCGTCGCGAAGGAGGAACAGCACCATCACCAGGATGGTCGCGAACGCGAGGGCGATCGGGAACCAGCCCGGGAGGAGCTGCCCGTGCGGCGCGGCGAGGGTCGCGAGCGGGAACGCGCCCGCCACCGCCGCGCCCAGGCCCGCCGGCGCGCCGCGCCCGCCGAACATGAGGATGAGCTCGCCCGCCATGATCGCGGCGGCGACGCTGGCGAGGATCGCGAACGGCAGGCCGCCGAGCCAGGTGAGCCAGACCGCCGACGGCAGGAGCACGAGGGCCGTGACGATCCGGGTGACGAGGTTCCTGCGGTTCGAGGCGTCGAGCGCCATCTAGACCGGCCCCCTGCCGTCTTCGACCTGGGCGGTGGTGAGGCCGAAGCGCCGCTGGCGGCCCTGGAAGTCCTGCACGGCCATGAGCAGCTCGCGGTCGCGGAAGTCCGGCCAGAGCACCTCGGAGAAGAGGAGCTCGGCGTACGCGCACTGCCAGAGGAGGAAGTTCGAGATGCGGCGCTCGCCGCTCGTGCGCACGAGGAGGTCGAGCGGCGGGAGCGCGGCCGTCCACAGGTGCTTCTCGAGGTCGGCGGCCTCGAGCGCGGCGCCCTTCTCGGCGGCGGCCCTGCGCGCGGCCTGCACGAGCTCCTGCTGGCCGCCGTAGGAGAGCGCGAGGTCGAGGATCATGCCGGTGTTGCGCGAGGTCTCCTCGCGCACCGAGGCGAGCTTCGCCTGCACGCGCGGGGGCAGCCGCCCGAGGTCGCCGATCGCCTCGAGGCGGATGCCGTTCTCCATCATCTCGGGGCGCTCGCTCTCGAGGAAGTCGGCGAGGAGCTCCATGAGCGCGCCGACCTCGTCCTCCGGGCGCGCCCAGTTCTCCGCGCTGAAGGCGTAGAGCGTGAGGCACTTCAGCCCCACCCGGCGGGCGGTGCGGGTGACGGCCCGCACGGCCTCGGCGCCCTCCCGGTGGCCAGCCACGCGGGGGAGCCCGCGCGCCTCGGCCCAGCGGCCGTTCCCGTCCATGATGATGGCGACGTGCGCGGGCAGCGGGCGCGCCTTCACCCGCGCCTCGAGCTCCGCCACGGTCGGGTCCCCGGTCACGCGCGGGCTTATAGCACGGGAAACCGCAGGGGTCCCCGTCCGTACGAACCCGGGGTCCGCGCGGGACGGGTCGCCGGCGGCCGCGGGTTTGCGGAGGGCTTCTCGAGCCCCCTATGCTGCGGATCGTGCCTCCGCGTCACATCGGCCCGTACGAGATCCTGTCCGTCCTCGGGCGCGGCGGGATCGGTACCGTGTACCGGGGGCGCCACCACGTGGACGGCCGGGAGGCCGCGGTGAAGGTGCTCGGACCTTCACCCGCGGTCGATGCGACCGCCGCCCGCCGCCTCGCCCGCGAGTTCGAGGTGCTCCGCACCCTCGATCACCCGAACGTCGTGAAGGTCTTCGACGCGGGGGTGGCGGAGGGGTACTCCTACCTGGCGATGGAGCTCGTGCTCGGGCTCGACCTGCGCGCCTACCTCTCCGCCGAGATCGACGCGGGCGCGCGCGCTGCGGAGGACTCCCCGCTCGAGCTCGGCTCCAGCGAGGCCGCCTGGGAGCCCTCGAGCGGCGCCGCCGCCATCCGCGCGCTCGCCTCGATGATGGACGAGCCCGAGACCGAGCCGGAGCGCTGGCCCGGCGCCGGCCGCACCCGCGCCGACGACGGCTCGACCGACCCCATCCCGCCGCCCGGCCCCGAGGCGCTCCTCGCGCTCAACCGGCCGGAGCGGCTGGCGCGCCTGCGCGGCGCGCTCTCGCAGGTGGCCGAGGCGCTCGCCTACGTGCACGCCCGCGGGCTCGTGCACCGCGACCTCAAGCCGTCGAACGTGATGGTCGACGACCTCCGCCGCGCGCGCCTCATGGACTTCGGCCTCGTCAAGGCGGCCGCCGAGGCCGACGAGGCGCTCACCGCGACCGGCCGCATCGTCGGCACCTACCGCTACATGTCGCCCGAGCAGGCGCAGGCGCGGCCCGTCGGCCCCGCGAGCGACCTCTACAGCCTCGGCGTGATCCTCTACGAGTTCCTCGGCGGCGTGCCGCCCTGCCCCGCGCGCGATCCGGTGACGCTGTGGCGCGAGATCCTGAGCGGCCACCCGGCGCCGCTCCGCGAGATCAACCCCGGCGTCGACGGCCGCCTCGCCGAGCTCGCCGAGGCGCTCCTCGCGAAGGACCCCGCGAAGCGCCCCGGCGACGCGCACCAGGTCGCGCTCGCGATCAGGGGATAGCGTCGTACCCACCCGGTAAGCTCCGGCCGTGTCGGAGCTCACCCAGGACAGCCTGGACTACACGCTCGTCGTGGCCGAGTACTTCCTCGCGCTGCGCGGCTCGGGCCTCCTCCTCTCCCCGCTCGATCAGGAGCTCGTGGCCGAGTGGGAGCGCCGCGGCATCCCGGTGGCGATCGTCTGCCGCGGGATCCGCCACGGCCTCGAGCGGCTGGCGGAGGAGGGCCAGGCCCGTCCGCCGCGGACGCTGCGCGCGGTGCGCGGCGCGGTCGAGGACGAGTGGCGCACCTACCGGCACGGCCGCGTGGGGGATCAGCCCGGCCCGCCCGGCGAGGCCGAGGCGGCCGCGCGGCGGCTCGAGGCGGCCCGCGCGCGGCTCGCCGACGCCTCGCGCGACGCGCCCGAGGCGCTCCGCGACGCCTACCGCACCGCGTGGCGCGCGCTCGAGACCGTCGAGGCCTTCTCCGGCACGCCGCTCGAGCGGGTCGCCGCCGCCATCTCCGCGGCCGACGGCCGGCTCCTCGCGGGGTGGCTGCGGGGGCTGCCGCGGCCCGAGCGGGCCGGACTCGGAGCACGGGTCCGCCTCCTCGGCGGCAGCCGTCCACGCGGAACCAGCAGACTTGCCCACAAGGAAGCCCTGCGCGCCCACCTGCTCGACCTCGCCCTCGAGGCCGGGCTCACCCCGCTCCGGGGATCCGTGTAGACTGCGCCGCCTTGGCCACCCCGGATACATGCGCGGAGTGCGGCGGCTCGGGCTACCTCGTCGACCAGGTCCTCGGGCAGAACGCCCGCGCGCGCCGCTGCCCCTGCCAGGCCGCCTGCCCGCGCTGCGGCGAGAGCGGCTACGTGCTCGTGCCGAGCGGCGGCACCACGGTCGCCCAGCCGTGCGCCTGCCGGCACCTCGACGAGCGCATCCGCAGCTTCAACCAGGTCGGCATCCCGGCCGCCGTCGCGAGGGCGAGCTTCGAGAGCTTCAAGGTCTACTCGCTCGACCACGAGCGCGCGCGCAACGCCGCCCAGGACTTCGCGAAGAAGTTCCGGCGCGACTCGGCGACGAAGGGCTACCTCCTCTTCGGCCCGCCCGGCGCCGGCAAGACGCACCTCCTCGTCGCGACGCTCCGCTACCTCGCGCTCGAGAAGGGCGTGCCCTGTCGCTACGTCGAGTTCATGCTGCTCCTCTCCGACATCCGGGCCGGCTTCGCCGCCAACCGGAGCCAGATGGAGATCCTGGAGCCGCTCGCGAAGGTGCCGGTGCTCGCCATCGACGAGCTCGGCAAGGAGCGCGGCACCGACTGGGAGCGGTCGATGCTCGACGAGCTCATCAGCCGCCGCTACAACTCCGGCCTCGCGACGCTCTTCGCGACGAACTACTTCCTCGAGTCGCGCGTCGTCGCCGAGGAGCCCGGCCGCATCGCGAACACCCGCTCCGCCGACTTCCAGCGCGACGTCGAGAGCATCACCCTCGCGCAGCGCGTGGGCGACCGCATCTACTCCAGGCTCAACGAGATGTGCTCGTTCGTGCGGGTCGACCCGAAGCACGACCACCGCAAGGACACGCGCGACGCCGGCTCGATCTGGCGCTGAGTCCGGTCTTCCTGCCTCGACCTTCGGCCCACCGGTCCTACTTCCCTCGACCTTCGGCCCACCGGTCCTACTTCCGTTCGTCCCGAGCGTAGGGCCCGCGTCAGCGGGCCCGGAGACGAGGGACGCTCACGCGGCCAGCGCCGCCAGGATCGCCACCGCGAGCGCGAACGCCCACCACGCCGAGCGCCCGCCCTCGCCCATGACGAGGGAGGCCCTGTGGCCGGTGTCGACGGGGATCGGGGTGCGCATGCCCGCCGATCGTTGCACGCGATGCGCCGGGCGCCATGCGGTCGAGTGCCTCAGGAGTTACGCCCGCCTCGCGCGGGGCGCCCTCACGCGGCGTGCCGGTGCGCGCGGACCCCCGGGGTGCGAGTGAACGTCATGGGCACGCGGGATGTCCCATCCCGTGCGCCCCATCGTCCCGCTCAGGCGAGCCGCCGGTGCAGCTCGCGCGCGGCGTCCGCCACCGCGGCGGCCTTCGCGTAGGCCGTCACGCGCAGCGCGGAGGTGAAGACCGCGCGCGGCGGAGCGCCGAGCCCTTCGAGCACCGCGGTCACCTCGCGGACCACGCGGTGGCCCGCGGAGAGCCCGGTGCCGACGACCGAGACCGAGCCGATGCGCTCGTCCTCGACCGCGACGCCGGGGATCGCGGCGAGCGCCGCCTTGAGCAGCGGCCAGTCGTGCACGTTCTCGAGCTGGAGCACGAGCCCCGCCCGCACGCCCGGGCTCGCGATCTCCGCGGCGATCGCGCCGCGCTTCTCCAGGATCGCGAGGACCTCGCCGAGCGCGGCCTGCGGCAGCTCGACGAGCGCGAGCTCCCGCTGCGTGGCGACGCCGGCGATGCGCTCCGGGAACGCGCCGCCCTTCACCACCGTCTCCTCCGCGCCGCCGAAGGTCGAGCGGGCGTGGATGGCGATGCCGCGCTCCTTCGCGAACTCGACCGCCTGGGCGTTCAGCACCTTCGCGCCGGCCGCGGCGAGCTCCTGCATCTCGTCGTAGGAGAGCGCGTCGAGCCGCCGGGCGTCGGGGACGACGCGCGGGTCGGCGGTGAACACGCCCGCCACGTCGGAGTAGATCTCGCAGTCGCCGCCGAGCGCCGCCGCGAGCGCCACCGCGGTCGTGTCCGATCCGCCGCGGCCGAGGGTGGTGACCTCCTTCTTCGTGGAGACGCCCTGGTAGCCGGCGACGATGACCACCTTCCCGCGCCCGAGCTCCTCCTGCACGCGGAACGGCCGCACCTCGAGGATGCGCGCGGCGGCGTGGGCGTCGGAGGTGATGATGCCCGACTGGCTGCCGGTGAAGCTGATCGCGGCGACGCCGCGCTCCTGCAGCGCCATCGAGAGGAGCGCCATCGAGATGCGCTCGCCCGCCGAGAGGAGCATGTCGAGCTCGCGCCGGGGCGGCGCGAGCGACACCTTCTTCGCCAGCTGGAGCAGCTCGTCGGTGGTGTCGCCCATGGCGCTCACCACCACGCAGACGTCCCGCCCCTCGCGGCGCGCGGCCGCGACCTTGTCGGCCACCCGCCCGATCTTCTCGACGTCGGCGACCGAGGAGCCGCCGTACTTCTGGACCACCACGCTCATGGGCGGGGAGTCTCTCCCCGGAGGGTCCCCCCATCAAGCTCCCGCTCCTTGACAGCGGGCGGAGCGCTCCTAGGCTCAGGCCACCCATGATCGAGGCCACGGAGCTCACCCGCCGGTACCGCGACGTCGTGGCGGTCGACCGGCTCTCCTTCGCCGTCGCGAAGGGCGAGATCGTCGGCTTCCTCGGCCCGAACGGCGCCGGGAAGTCCTCCACGATGCGCATGCTGACCGGCTACCTGCCCGCGAGCGCCGGCACGGCCCGCGTGGCCGGCTTCGACGTCTTCGAGCAGCCGCTCGAGGTGAAGCGCCGGGTCGGCTACCTGCCCGAGACGCCGCCCGTCTACCCGGACCTCTCGTTGCGGAGCTACCTCAGGTTCTGCGCGGAGCTGAAGGGCGTCGGGCGCCGCGGGGTCGCCGCCGAGGTCGAGCGGGTCGCGGAGCGCACGGGGCTCACGGCGGCGCTGGGCCGCCCCATCGCGAACCTCTCGAAGGGCTACCGGCAGCGCTGCGGCCTCGCGCAGGCGCTCCTCGGCGATCCGCCGGTGCTGGTGCTCGACGAGCCGACCGTCGGCCTCGACCCGCTCCAGAATCCGCGAGGTGCGCGCGCTCGTGAAGGGGCTCGCGGGCGAGCACACCGTGCTCCTCTCGACGCACATCCTCTCGGAGGTCGCCCTCGCCTGCCACAAGGTGCTCGTCATCGACCGCGGCCGGCTCGTCGACTTCGACACGCTCGAGGGGCTCATCGCGAAGCACCAGCCCGGCCGGGCGGTGACGCTCGACGACCTCGCCTTCCTCGAGGACATCTACGCGAAGCTCCTCGCACCCGTGGCGCGAAGCGCCACGGGTCCCCTCCCCATCGAAGGCCAGCCCTGACATGCGCGCGACCCTCGCCATTGCCCGCAAGGAGCTCGAGGTCCACTTCACCACCCCCACCGCCTACGTGATGCTCGCGGTGGTGGCGTTCTTCGCCGCGCAGTTCGCGAACGGCGCGCTCGACGCGTTCCGGTTCCTCGCGCTCCGCGCCGCGACCTTCGCGCCCGAGGCCGCCGACCAGCTCAACCTCACCGACCGCGTGGTCGTGCCCACGCTCGGCTCCGTCGCCATCTTCCTCGTCATCGTCGCCCCGTTCCTCACCATGCGGCTCGTCGCCGAGGAGAAGCGCACCGGCACGCTCGAGCTCCTCCTCACCTCCCCGGTGCGCCCGGTGTCGATCGTGCTCGGGAAGTGGCTCGCCGTGCTGGCCGTCGTCGCGGCGGCGCTCCTCGTCATCGCGGTCTTCCCGGCCGTGCTCGCGATCGCCGGGCGCGGCCCCTCCGGCGGCGCGGGCGTCGAGTGGCAGACCGTGGGCACCGGGCTCCTCGGGCTCCTGCTCCTCGGGATGATGTCGACCGCGGTCGGGCTCTTCTTCTCGTCGGTGACCGAGTCGGTGATCGTCTCGGCGCTCCTCTCGCTCGTGCTCCTCCTCGCGCTCTGGGCAATCTCGCTCTTCGCCATCGGCGTCGAGGGGCCGGGCCGGGAGCTCGCGGCCGCGCTCTCGTCCTCGCAGCGCCTCTCCGGCTTCCTCGAGGGGCGCATCGCCCTCGCCGACGTCACCTACTACCTGTCCTTCACCGCGCTCGCGCTCTTCCTCGCCGAGCGGTCGGTGGAGGCCCACCGCTGGGCGTGAGGGTGAGGCCGACCATGTCCCGCACCGCCCTCGCCCGCGTCCTCGCCACGCTGGGCCTCCTCCTCGCCGCGAGCGCCCCCGTCACCTGGCTCCTCGGCGGCGGCGGCCTGCTCGCGGGGAAGCTCCTCCTCGCCGCGCTCGCGCTCGGGGGCGCCCTCGCGCTCGCCGGCGCCGGCGGCGCGCGCCGCTTCTTCACCGGCCGCGGCACCACCTTCGGCGGCTTCACCACGGTGGCCGGCCTCGCGCTCGCGGCGCTGCTCGCCGGCGCGAACTGGGCCGCGACCACCCACCCGGTCACGCTCGACCTCACGAAGGACCGGCTCTACACGCTCTCCGACGACACCCGCCGCACGCTCGCCGGCCTCTCCACCGACGTCGAGGCGCTCGCCTTCTACCGGGCCGACGAGCAGGACGTGGAGCCCGCCCGCACGCTGCTCCGGCGGTACGCCGACCTCTCGCGCCGCTTCACGTTCCGCGTCGTCGACCCCTACGCCGCGCCCGAGCTCGTGAAGCGCCACGAGATCACCGACGGCGGCCCGCGCATCGTGCTCGTCGGCGGCGAGCGGAAGGTCCGCGTCGGCGCGCCCACCGAGGAGGCGCTGACGAACGGGCTCGTCGAGCTCACCCGCGGCGCCGCGAAGAAGGTCTACGTGCTGCAGGGGCACGGCGAGCCCGGCCTGAAGCCCGGCAGCGACCGCGCGATCTCCGGGGCGGCCGAGGGCATGCGCCGCGACGGGTTCACGGTGGAGCCGCTGTCGCTCCTCGAGCAGAAGGACGTGCCCGCCGACGCGAACGCGGTGCTCGTGATCGGCCCGCGCAAGAAGGTGCTCGAGCCGGAGCTGAAGGCGCTCCTCGCCTACGCCGACCGCGGTGGGAAGCTCGGCGTCTACCTCGAGCCGGGCGTGGACGCCGGGCTCGACGGGCTGCTCGCGGCGTTCGGCGTGGAGGCCGACGACGACGTCGTCCTCGACCCGGGCCAGGCCTCGCAGCTCTTCGGAGGGTCGCCCGCGAACCCGGTCGGCGTGCCCGCGCCGGGGCACCCGATCTCGGAGCGGATGGGGCAGCTCAACGTGGTCTTCCCGACCGCGCGCTCGCTCGTCGCGCTCAACACGGCGCCCGGCGTGCCCCGGGCGCAGCCGCTCGTGCTCTCGACCCGCGAGGCGTGGGGGGAGACCGACCTCGAGGGGCTCGACAGGACCGGGCAGGCGCAGCTCGGGGATGGCGAGAGAAGCGGGCCGTTGCCGATGGCGATGGCGGCCTACCGCCGCGCGCCGGCCGCGGGCGGCGCGGCGGCGCAGGCCGGAGGAGCGCAACCGGGCGCGAGCGGCCCCGAAGGCCGCCTGGTGGTGGCAGGGGACGCCGAGTTCATGGACGACCGCTACGCCCAGGTCCTCGGCAACCTCGACTTCTTCCTGAACGGCGTCGCCTGGCTCGGCGAGCAGGCCGACCGCATCGTCATCCGGCCGAAGGGCCGGGAGGGCACGCGGCTCGTGCTCTCCGCGGGCCAGCTCGCCGCCGTCCGCTTCGTCACCCTCGACGCCCTGCCCGTGGCGCTGCTCGGGCTCGGGCTCGTGATCTGGCAGCTGCGCCGGTCGCGCTGAGGAGCAACCTACCCTTGCCGTCCGCTCGCGCCTGGAGCCTCCGACCGTGAACGCCCGCTCGCGCCTCGCCCTCGCCTCGCTGCTCCTCGTCGCGGTCACCGCCGGCGCGGGCGGCGTCGGGTACTGGTTCTTCGCGCGGCGGGAGCCCGCCGAGAAGGAGGCCGCCGCGCGCGCGAAGCGCTTCCTCGCGTTCGAGCCGGCCCGGGCGGTGAGCCTGCGCGTCCGCGCGAAGGACGAGGACGTGCGCCTCGAGAAGCAGGCCGGCGGCGCGTGGCGGATGACGGCCCCCGTGCAGGCGGCCGCGGACGCGAGGGAGGTCGAGGCGCTCCTCTCGCGGCTCGCCGGGCTGGAGCGGCGCGCCCAGAGCGCGGCCGCCGGGCTCTCCGCCGCGGCGCTCGCCGACTACGGCCTCGACGCGCCCACCGCTCGCTTCGAGGTCGGCCTCGCGGACGGGAAGACGATCTCGGTCGCGATCGGCGGCGACAACCGCTTCGACGGCACCATGTTCGTGCAGCCCGCGAGCGGCGAGGTCTTCGTCGTGGACGGCCGCCAGCGCCTCGACCTCGAGAAGAACGCCTTCGAGCTCCGCGAGCGCCGGCTCCTGCGCTTCGAGCCCGCCGGCGTCGCCGCCGTCGAGGTCACCTCGCCCGCGGGGATGGTGGCGCTCGCGCAGGCGCCGTCCGGCGCCGAAGTTGCCTGGCGCCTCACCGCCCCCGTGAAGGAGCCCGCCGACGCCCGCCACGCCGAGGACCTCGTCGCCGCGCTCCGCGACCTGCGCGCCACCGCGTTCGAGGACGGGACGCCACCGGCGACGAAGCCGCTGTACGAGGCGACGGTGAAGCTCCGCACCGGCGCCGAGCAGCGCCTGCGCGCCTGGAAGTCCCCCGCCGACCCCGACGGTCCGCTCCTCGTCGCGAGCTCGGAGGAGCGGTCGCTCGCGCGCGTCCCCGCAACCGCGCTGGCCGCGCTGGCGGACGGCGCGACCCCGCTCCGCGACCGCCGCGTCCTGCCCGGCGTCGACCGCGAGAAGATCGCCTCGGTGCGCGTCGAGCCGCACGGCGCCCCGCCCTTCACCCTCGGCCGCAAGCCCGCCGGCCACGGCCTGCCCGACCTCTGGACCCTCACGTCCCCCACCACGCGCCCCCTCGACGCCTGGAAGGCCCAGAGCCTCGCCTGGTCCCTCGCCGCGCTCGAGGCCGACCGCATCGTCGACGCCGCGAAGAGCCCCGGCCCCGTCGCCATCACCTACGTCCTCCACGACGCCTCGAACGCCGAGCTCGGCCGCGTCGCCATCGGCAAGCCGAAGGCCGGCGAGGTGCTGCTGCAGGGCGCCGCCGGCCGCGTCTTCGCGATCGCCGCCGACAAGCTCACCGGCCTCGCGACGAAGCCGGAGGCGCTGGAGCCGTCGAACTGAGCACCGCGGCCGTCAGGCCGCGGTCTTCCAGATACGCCCGCAGCCGATGGAGCCATACTCCGCGACCTCCTCCCCTGCGACCGGATCCCGAGGCGCGTCGTCGCTCGCCGGGGCCTCGAACGCGCCCCCTCCCTTCGCTGCCCGCTCCGCCCGCGCCTCCTCGATCTTCCGCAGCATGAACTCCGGCCCGAACTTGAGGAACGCCGCGTAGAGGTTGTGCGGGAAGCAGTAGGTGAGGAGCTCATCGACGGTGGACGACCCCGTCACGAGCGCCCCGTCCTTGTGCTCCATCGTCAGATTGTCGGTGGCCTCGCAGCGATGCCCCTCCTCCTCCCCGAACCTGCACCGGTACCCATCCCGCTCGAGCACCGCCCGCCGCACCTCCGCCGCGACCGGCTGCCGGATCCCCGGCGTCGGCTCCTTCGCCGGCGCCGCCTTCCGTGGACGCATCGGCTTCAGCAGCCCGCGCTTCCGCTTCTGTGCCTCGAGCGAGTCCCGGACCATGATCGCGAGGAGCTTCGCCGGCGCGCGGTCCGGCACGACGTTCGCGAGCAGCCCCGCGAGCTCTTCGAACAGCCGGTTCGTCTCCTCGTCCATGTGCGCCCGGAGCTGGAACTCGTCCTTCGCGACCGGCACGACCTCGCCGCGGTCGGGAAGACGCGCGGCAGCGAGGCGAGGCGGAGCGACCGGAGCCGTGGCCTCGGGTGCGGTGAGCGAAAGGGCCGGCGCGACTTCGTTCGCGAAGTTTACAATGTCCGGACATTGTGAATTCACCTGAACGGGTACGGTCGTCCTCGCGGTGATGATGGCCGTATGCGGAACTGCGGCCGCGATCAGCGCCGGCTCGATGACCGCGACCCGCGGCAGCTTCCGGATCCCATCCGCGGGCACATCCCGCGGCTTGACGGCGACCACGAGCTCCAGCGTCTTCCGCTTCGAGAGCCAGGCCGACTTCGAGACGAGCTCATCGAAGTTGTCGGGCGTCAGCACCGACGCGAGCACGAGGAGCTGGGTGGGATTCAGCCGTCCGCTCGCGAGCTCCGCCTCGAGCCGTGGGAACCGCCGGAGGAGCCGCATCGAGGTGGTCCGCCCCGAGGCCGTCCCCTCGCAGAGGTGCCACACCTTCGTCAGGTACTCCCACGTCGAGCCGCAGTTGAACTCGCAGTAGCCCCGCTCCCGGTCGAGGACGTCGAGCTTCCGCAGGAGCTCGACGAGCCGGTGCCGCTCCCCGTCGATCAGCGTTCCGATCTCCTCGTGCAGCTTCATCATCTTCGGATTCCGCATGGCTCACCTCGCTCAGCCGGGACGTGAACGCCCGTTCAGAACCATAACACGCGAGGTGAACTTGTCCATCGGCGTGCGCGTCCCTGATGGGTTCACCCACAGTCACTGCTCGCCTGGCGCGACCGCCGCCCACGCGGCAACCCAGCCGACCCTTCCCCCTCACAACTGCCTCACCGTGGTGCGGTCGCGACCCTCGACCCCGCCATGCGCCCGCCGCGGATCCCCACACCGAGAGGGGGCGCATCCTTCGACTCCGGCCTGCCTCCGGCAGGCCTACGCTCAGGATGAGCGGGAACGAGCGGACCGCCCGGCCTCAGGATGAGCGGGAACGAGCGGACCGCCCGGCCCAGGATGAGCGGGAACGAGCGGACCGCCCGGCCTCAGGATGAGCGGGAACAAGGCGACCGCCTGGCTCGGGAGCCCGTGCCGGCCCGAGCCGCCCCTCGTCTCCGCCCGCCGGCGCCGGGCTACGCTCGGGGCTGACAGGAGTGGGACCTGCCTCGAGGCGGGCCCGCGCCGCCCCGGTTGACCTCCCGCCCCTTTCCCCTTATGTTCCGCAACCCTGGATCGGTTCGGGACCGTCGTCCCCAGTGATCCCGGGTACTTCGAGAGGACTTTCAATGGCCCGCGTCACCGTCGAAGACTGCCTGCCCATGGTGGACAACCGCTTCGCGCTCGTGCTGCTCGCGACGAAGCGCACCCGCCAGCTCATGGCCGGCGCGCGCCCACTGCAGCCGAACACCAAGAACAAGCCGCCGGTCCTCTCGCTGCGCGAGATCGCGACCGGCAAGGTCCGCTTCGACCGCTCGGTCCGCGACGCCCTCGTCGGCAAGTTCGACAAGGAGAAGGCGAACCTCCCGGCCGGGCAGACCCGGACGCTGCGCTAGGCGCTCGGTCCTCGAAAGCACGACGGGCGCGTCCGCGAGGGCGCGCCCGTCGTCGTTCCTGGATCGTCCCTCGCCCTTCGACTCCGCCGCCGCTCCGCGGCGGCTACGCTCAGGACGAACGGTTTGTCGACGCCCGGCCGAGAGCGCCCGCTACTCCAGCAGGTCGTGCGTCCCGAGCTCGTAGTAGCCGTCGATCGTCACGACGGGCGAGCCGTTCTCCCCGTTCTCGGCCTGCTTCAGGCCGCCGAAGCGCGCCACGATCAGGTACGAGCGGCCGGGCTCGAAGAACGGGTCGGGCTTCGCGAGCCGCGCCTGCACGACCGTGCCCGTCTCCTCGAGGTTGTTCGAGTAGCGGGTCTTCGACTCGTAGTGACCGTACTCGTTGCTCTCGATCGCGAAGTTGCGGCCGTGGGAGTCCTGGCCGCGGTACGAGTCGCCCTTCCACTCGGTCGTCTGCCCCGAGCTGCGCGCCATGAGCGCCTGCTCGGAGAGCGTCACCAGCATGCTGCCGCGGTCGGGCTCGAGCGTGTCGACCCGCGCGACGAAGACGATCTGCCGGCCCTTGTAGACGTCGGGGTACGACGTCGCGGTCTCGAGCGTGAAGACCGGGATCTTCCGCTTGCGGAGCGAGGCGAGGTCGTTGCCGAGGTCGCCGCCGCGGGAGGCGAGCGCCGCGCCGAGCACGAGCGGCGCGTCGGGGCGCACGCGGAGGTCGGCGTCCCAGAAGCCGTCGTTGAGCCGCTTGAAGACCTTGAACTCGGGCTTCTGCGAGCAGGTCCGGAGCGCGCGCCAGCCGGACTCGGGCGCCAGGGCCCGGATTCTGACGGGCGGCGGCCTCGCACTCCGCGGGCGTCTTCAGCGACGCCGACCACGCGGCCGGGTTCGCGTCGAAGCGGCGCTGGGACGCGGCCGCGGCGGCGGCGCGACCGTCGGCGGCCGGGGCCGTGCCCGGGGCGGGCGTGGCGGTGGCCGAGGCGCCCGGCTGCGGCGCCGGGCGGGCGTCGGGCCACGCCTGCTTCGCGGACTGCGGCGGTGTCGCGGGTGTGGTGGCGCAGGCCAGGGTGAAGGCCAGCGCGGCGGCGAACGGCGCTCTCATGGAAGCCCCCAGGTCCACCGAGCGTACCAGCCGGGCGGGCGGCCACAAGGGACGCGGGGGTGCGGCATTGCGCCGCGCGCACAGGGTCAAGCCTCTGGAAATCCAGGCACCTCCGTCAGCGCTGTACCGCCTTCACGGTGCACGCGACGTGACGCAGGGCGGCTCACGCCGCCCTCCGCTTGCGGTCGACGAGCTGCAGGATCATCGGCGTGAAGATGAGCTGCATCGCGAGCGGCATCTTCCCGCCGGGGATCACGATCGAGTTCGGCCGCGACATGAAGGAGTCGTGGAGCATGGTGAGCAGGTACGGGAAGTCGATGCCCTTCGGGTCGCGGAAGCGCACCACGAGGAAGCTCTCGTCGGCGGTGGGGATGTCGCGCGCGATGAACGGGTTCGAGGTGTCGACCGTGGGCACCCGCTGGAAGTTCACGTGGGCGCGCGAGAACTGCGGGCAGATGTAGTTCACGTAGTCCGGCATGCGGCGCAGGATCGTGTCGACCACCGCCTCGGTGGAGTACCCGCGGGTCGCCTTGTCCCGGTCGATCTTCTGGATCCACTCGAGGTTCACGGTCGGCACGACGCCGACGAGGAGGTCCACGTGCCGGGCCACGTCGATCTTCTCGGTCGCGACGCCGCCGTGCAGCCCCTCGTAGAAGAGGAGGTCGGTGCCGGGGCGGACGTCCTCCCAGGGCGTGAAGGTGCCCGGCTTCTGCGCGAACGGCGCCGCCTCGACCTCGTCGTGGAGGTACTTGCGCGTGCGCCCGGTGCCGGCCTCGCCGTAGGCACGGAAGAGCGTGGCGAGCTCCTCGAAGAGGTTCGCCTCCGGACCGAAGTGGCTGTAGTGCCGGTTGCCGGCCTGCTCGGCCTCGGCCATCGCGACGCGCATCCCGGCGCGGTCGAAGCGGTGGAAGGCGTCGCCCTCCACGATGGCGGCGTCAATCTTCTCGCGCATGAAGATGTGCGAGAAGGTCCGGGTCACCGAGGTGGTGCCCGCGCCGGAGCTGCCGGTCACGGCGACGATGGGGTGGCGGATCGACATGGCGGTCCTCCCGAGGGCTGCGTGCGAGTCACGTCGTGAACAGCGAGCGGCTCCCGAACAGCGGCGAGCGGAACGGGCCCTCGCCGCGGTCGTGCTCGTCGTGGTACCGGGCGATGCGCTCCACCTCCTCGCGCGAGCCGAGGACGACCGGCACGCGCGCGTGCAGGCCCGACGGCGCGAGGTCGAGGAGGCGCGTGCGCCCGTCGGTCGCGGCGCCACCCGCCTGCTCGATCAGGAACGCGATCGGGGCCGCCTCGTAGAGGACCCTGAGCTTCGCCGGCCGGGAAGGGTCCCGGGTGTCGCGCGGGTAGAGGAAGACCCCGCCCCGCAGGAGGATGCGGTGCGCCTCCGCCACGAACGAGGCGATCCAGCGCATGCTGAAGTCCGCCTCGCGCGGGCCGGCCTTCCCGGCCCGGCACTCCTCGACGTAGCGCTTGACCGGGAGCTCCCAGTGGCGCTCGTTCGAGGCGTTGATGGCGAACTCGCGCGCCCCCGGCGGGATGGTGAGGTCGGGGTGCGTGAGCACGAAGTCGCCGAGCTCGCGCTCGAGCGTGAAGCCGTGCACGCCCCGCCCGAGCGACACGACGAGCATCGTGCTCGGCCCGTAGAGCGCGTACCCCGCCGCGACCTGCGCGCTGCCCGGCTGCAGGAAGTCGGCCTCGGTCGCGTCGCCGGGGCCGCCCGGCCGGCGCAGGATCGAGAAGATGGTCCCGACGGTGATGTTCACGTCCACGTTGGACGAGCCGTCGAGCGGATCGAAGGCGAGCAGGTACTTGCCGCGCCGGTGTGGCACGGGGATGGGCGAGACGCCGGCGAGCTCCTCGGAGGCCATCCCGGCGAGGTGGCCGCCCCACCCGCAGGCGGAGAGCACGAGGTCGTTCGCGAGGAGGTCGAGCTTCTGCTGGATCTCGCCCTGCACGTTCACCGTGCCCGCGGCGCCGCGGCGCTCGCCCCACGCACCGCGCCCGACCTCGGCGGCAATCGCCTTCACCGCGGTCTCGACGTCGTGGAGCAGCGCGGAGAGGTCGCCCGTCGCCTGCGGCGCGTCGCGCTGGGCCTGGATCACGAACTGCGCGAACGTGGTCTTGCCGATCATGGCTGCTCCTCCGGACCGCCAGGCGGCTCCGCCGCGGCGGTCGCGAACACCCTGCTCCGGCGAATGTCGTCCTCCTCGATCGTCACGAGCGCGTCGCGGTCGGCGAGCCCGCCCTTCGCGAAGAGCCGGCTCGCCTGCCGGAGCCGGGCGCGGTCGAGGGCGTTCCGCACCGAGCGGGCGTTCGAGAAGCGCAGCCGCGCCATCCGCAGGCCCAGGTACGCGTCGAACGCCTCGCGCGCCGCGGGCGAGAACCGGTACTGGAGCCCCTCGAGCATCTTCTCGGCGATCGCGAGGAGCTCCTCCCGGGCGTAGTCGGGGAAGTCCACGTGGTGCGCCACCCGCGAGGCCATGCCCGGGTTCGACTCGAAGAAGCGGTCCATCCGGTCGGCGTAGCCGGCGAGGATCACGACGAGGTCGTGGCGCTGCTCCTCCATCACCGTGAGGAGCAGGTCGATGGCCTCGGCGCCGTAGTCGCGCTCGTTCTCCGGCCGGTGCAGCGCGTAGGCCTCGTCGATGAAGAGCACGCCGCCGAGCGCCTTCTTCACGACCTCCTTCGTCTTCGGGCCGGTGTGCCCGACGTACTGGCCCACGAGGTCGTCGCGGGTCACGGAGACGAGGTGGCCCTTCCTGAGGTACCCGAGCCCGTGGAGGATCGCCGCCATCCGGAGCGCGACGGTGGTCTTCCCGGTGCCCGGGTTGCCGGTGAAGCACATGTGCAGGGACGGCGGCCCGGCGGCGATGCCGAGCTCCCGCCGGGCGCGGTCGACCGCGAGCAGCGCCGCGAGCTCCCGCACCCGCCGCTTCACGGGGGCGAGCCCGACGAGCTCGCGGTCGAGCGCGTCGAGGATCGCCGCCGCGTTCGACGAGGCGAGCAGCGCCGAGAGGTCGACCCCCAGGTTCACCGCTCGCCCCCGCTGGCCCGCCGGATCGCGTAGCGCTGCGTGCGGCCGGGGCCCTCCTCGCGCTCGAGCGTGAAGCCGCGCTCGACCGCGGGGCGCTGCACGATGAACGAGAGGCGGACCGTCTCCCAGCCCGAGGACGAGTCGAACGCGTTCACCTTCACGTAGCGGCCGGGGTTCGCCGCGCGGCACGCCGCGAGGTCGGCCATCAGCGCCCCGACGTCGGGCGGGTCGAAGGCCGGCGGGCCCCACATGTCCCAGTAGGTGTTGCGCGGGTGCGGGTCGTCGGTGGTCTCGAAGGAGACCGCCCAGCCGCGGCCGATGGCGTGCTCGAGCTGCTTCCTCACCTGGGCGTCGGTGAGGTCCGGCAGGAAGCTGAAGGTGCCCTGGGTCAGGCGCATGGCGGAGGCTCCGGTCAGGCGAGGGTGGGGGTGGCGACGAAGTCGACGGTGTCGGTGGACGCGTAGTCGAAGGTGACGTCCTTCCAGGTCTCGAGCGCCGCCCGGAGCGGCGCGCAGCCCTTCGCGGCCTCGGCGAGGATGTCCGGCCCCTCGTGCCAGAGGTCCCGGCCCTCGTTGCGCGCGAGCACCATCGCCTCGAGCGCGACCCGGTTCGCGGTGGCGCCCGCGGCGATGCCCTGGGGATGGCCGATGGTCCCGCCGCCGAACTGCAGGATCACGTCCTCGCCGAGGTAGTGGAGGAGCTGGTGCATCTGCCCGGCGTGGATGCCGCCGGAGGCGACCGGCATCACCCGGCGCAGGTCGGCCCAGTCCTGGTCGAAGAAGATGCCGTGGCGGAGGTCCTCGCGGACGTGCGCCTCGCGGAGCGTGTCGTAGACGCCCGCGACGACCGCCGGGTCGCCCTCGAGCTTGCCGACGACCGTGCCCGCGTGGATGTGGTCGACGCCCGCCATCCGCATCCACTTCGCGATCACGCGGAAGGAGATGCCGTGCGACTTCTGGCGGGTGTAGGTGCCGTGGCCGGCGCGGTGGAGGTGCAGGAGGACGTCGTGGTCCCGCGCCCACCTCGCCATCGACTGGATCGCGGTGTAGCCGATGACGAGGTCGATCATCACGATGGAGGTGCCGAGCTCCTTCGCGAAGCTCGCGCGCTCGTACATCTGCTCCATCGTGCCGGCGGTGACGTTGAGGTAGTGCCCCTTCACCTCGCCGGTCGCGGCCTGGGCCCGGTTCACCGCCTCCATCGCGAAGAGGGTGCGGTCGCGCCAGTGCATGAACGGCTGCGAGCCGATGTTCTCGTCGTCCTTCACGAAGTCGAGGCCGCCCTTCAGGGCCTCGTAGATCACCCGGCCGTAGTTCTTCCCCGACAAGCCCAGCTTCGGCTTCACGGTGGCGCCGAGCAGCGGCCGGCCGAACTTGTCGAGCCGCTCCCGCTCCACGACGATGCCGGTGGGCGGCCCCTGGAACGTCTTCAGGTAGGCGACCGGGATCCGCATGTCCTCGAGCCGGAGCGCCCTCACCGGCTTGAACCCGAAGACGTTGCCGATGATCGAGGCGGAGAGGTTCGCGATCGACCCCTCCTCGAAGAGGACGAGGTCGTAGGCGATGCGGGCGAACCACTGGGCGGGCTGGCCGGTGCCCGGGCCGGTGCCGGGCACCGGGTCCACCTGGTACGCCCGGGCGCGGTAGCGCTCGCAGGCGGTGAGCCGGTCGGTCCAGACCACCGTCCAGGTGGCGGTGGAGGACTCGCCCGCGACCGCCGCGGCGGCCTCCTCCGGGTCGACGCCCTCCTGCGGCGTGATCCGGAACAGCGCGAGCACGTCGGTCTCGCGCGGCACGTAGTCCGGATCCCAGTAGCCCATCTGCTTGTACGGCAGGACGCCGGCCCGGTAGCGGTCGGCGGCGGAGGTCCCCGTGCGCGTCGTGGTCATGACGAGAGGATGCGCCGGCGGGTCGAATCAACGCCAATCACGCTGGCTGTACTCTCGCATCAGGAATGCTTATGATGCTCCTCCGCTCCATCCCGAGCGTGGGCCCGCTCCCGCGGGCCGGAGACGAGGGAGGCGTGCAGGACCTCACGCTCCACCAGCTCCGCGTGCTCGCCGCCGTGGCCCGCCACCGCTCGTTCACGCACGCGGCGCGCGAGCTCAACCTCACCCAGCCCGCCGTCTCGATGCAGGTGAAGGCCCTCGAGGCGCTCGCCGGGCTGCCGCTCCTCGAGCGCCACGCGCGCGAGGTGCTGCTCACCGGCGCGGGGAAGGAGCTCCTCCTCCACGCCCAGGTGGCGCTGCGCGCCGTCGACGACGCGCGGGACGCGCTCGCGGCGCTGCGCGGCCTCGAGGCCGGCCGGGTGGACATCGCGGTGGTCTCGACCGCCAAGTACTTCGCCCCGAAGCTCCTCTCCCAGTTCGCGAAGCTCCACCCCGGCATCGAGCTGCGCCTGCGGGTGAACAACCGGCAGGAGGTCATCCAGCTCCTCGTCGACAACGCGATCGACCTCGCGCTCATGGGCACCCCGCCCCGCCACCTCGAGACGACCGCCTTCGCGTTCGCGAAGCACCCGCTGGTGGTCGTGTCGGCGCCGGATCACCCGCTCGCGCGCGCCCGGCGCGTCCCGGTCCGCGCGCTCGCCGAGGAGCCGTTCCTCGTCCGCGAGCCCGGGAGCGGCACCCGCGCCGCGATGGAGCGCTTCTTCGGCGCGCACCGGATCCGGCCCCGCTCGGAGACCGAGATCGCGAGCAACGAGACCATCAAGCAGGCCGTGATGGCCGGGATGGGGCTCGCCTTCATCTCCCGCCACGCGATCGGCCTCGAGGTCGCGGCCGGCCAGCTCGCGGTGCTCGACGTCGAGGGGCTGCCCATCGTCCGCGACTGGAACGTCGTCCACCGCACCGGCCGCCGGCTCTCGCCCGGCGCCACCGAGTTCAAGCGGTTCGTGCTGAAGCAGGGGCGCGCCTTCCTCGCGGCGTGGCCCGCGGCCGGGCCGCGCTGATACCATCCCGCCAGGAGCCCCCCTGTCCCCGTCCGCCAGCCCTCCCCCCGACTGGATCGCCGACGGCGCGCGGGCCCTCGCGCGCGAGCTCCGGGGGTACGCCGCCGCGACCCTGGGCGCGCTCCTCCGGCCGCGCGCGTTCGGGCGCGCCTGGGCGGAGGGCACCTCGGCCGAGCTCAACCCGCTCGGCTTCCTCGCGACCTCGGCGGCGATCCTCTCCGGGGCGCAGGCGCTCGCGGGCATCCAGGGCCCGCCGCACCTCGCGGGCCAGGTGCTGGCCGCGCTCGTGCCGTACGTGCACTGGGCGCTCCTCGGCTCGATCGCCCACCTCGTGCTCCGCGCGCTCGGCTCGCGCGAGCCGTACCGCGCCTCGCTCGCGATGGCGCTCTACGCCGGCGGAGGGCCGGGGCTCCTGCTCACGCTCGTCACCTACGGCATCTCCTTCGGGCTCGTCGCGGCGTCCGGGGCCGCGAACGTCGACGCCGCCTTCGCGGCCCATCCCCGGATCGGCACGGCGCTCTTCTACGGCCTCGTGTGCGCGCAGGTGACCTACCTCGCGCTCGCGCTCGCGGGGGCGCACCGGGCGCCGCCGTGGCGCGCCGTCGCCGGCGTCCTCGTCGCCCTCCTCGCGACCGCCGTGCTCTACGGCCTCGCGCGGCCTCCGGGCTCGATCGGCGTGCACCTCGCGGTGCTCTGGCTCGACCGCCCCCGGTTCGTGCTCCGCTTCTGAGCAGGTCCTCGCACCGGGAGCCCACCATGCTGAAGCACGACGTCGCGGGCGTGACCGAGCTCCGGGAGCTCCTCGTCCGGCACGGCTACCTCGGGCCCGAGGCCGCGGCGCTCCTCGGGGACCCGCCCGCCGCGGGCGCGCCCCGGCACGCCGACCTGCCGCTCTACCTGCGCCGGCTCGCGGCCGCGCCCGGCCCGCTCGCGACGCTGCTCCGGCTCTTCGCGCTCCTCGTGCCCGTGCCGCTCGAGGAGGCCCGCGCGGCGCTGGCGCCGCTCACGCCCGGGGCGCTCCAGGAGATGGGGCTCCTCGCGCTCGAGGGCGGCGAGGTGCGGCCGCTCCAGGGGATCGCGGCGTTCGAGGACCTCCTCGTCGCCTCCGACGTGATGACCGCGGCCGGCCCCGACGGCGTCGACCACGTGCTCGGCGTGAACCCGCCGACGGTGAGCCTCGCGCAGCTCACGCCGCGGCGGCGCGTCGGGACCGCGCTCGACATGGGCTGCGGCAGCGGCGTGCAGGCGTTCCTGCTCGCGCGCCACGCCGGGCACGTCACCGGCGTCGACAAGAACCCGCGCGCCCTCGCCGCCGCGCGCTTCAACGCGCGCGTGAACGGCGTCCGGAACGTCGAGTTCCGGGAGGGCGATTTCTTCGCGCCGGTCGCGGGCCGCCGCTTCGACCTCGTGGTCTCGAACCCGCCCTACGTCATCTCGCCCGACTCGGCCTTCACGTTCCGCGACGGCGGGCGCGGCGGCGACGGCGTGTCGGCGGAGGTCGCGGCCGGCGCCGCGGCGCACCTCGCGCCGGGCGGCGTCGCGGTGATGCTCTGCAACTGGGCGGTCGGCGCCGGCGAACCCTTCGACGCGGGCCCCCGGCGCTGGCTCGCCGGCTCCGGCTGCGACGCGCTCCTGCTCTGCCGCGGCCTCACCCGCCCCCTCGACTACGCCGCCGCGTGGACGCGCTCGACCGACCGCGAGGCCTACGCCGCCGCGCTCGAGCGCTGGAGCGCGGACCACGCCCGCCGCGGCATCGCCGCCATCGGCCAGGGCGTGCTCGCGATCCGCCGGCCCGCCGCGGGCGAGGGCCCCGCCGGCGCGGGCGGCGAGGCCGCGCGCTTCCAGGCCGAGGAGTACGTCGAGGCGCCGCGCCCCGGCGCCGGCGATCACCTCGCGCGGATGCTCGAGGCGATGCCGGCGGTGGATCCCGCGGCGGGCGACGACGCGTTCCTCGCGGGCCGCTGGCGGCTCGATCCCGCCTGCCGGCTCCTCCAGCGGTCCGCCCTCGAGGCCGGCGAGCTCCACGTCGAGAACGTGATCCTGTCCCTGGAGGGGGGCCTGGGCTTCCACGGTGCGCTCGATCCTGCCGGCCTGGAGCTCCTGCGTACCTGCGACGAGGGACGCACGCTCGGTGACGTGGTGAGTCATGTGACGTCCCGGAGCGGCAGCCCCGATCGAGCCCAGTTGCTGGCCGCGCTGCGGCGCTACGCTTCCCTCGGCTTCCTGCTCCCCGCCGCCCCGCGGGACGGGTAGGCGCCCTCGAGGGAAACATCCATGAGCGATCCAGGCGGCTCCGATCGCCGCTCGTTCCTGCAGGGCGTGGCGGTCGCGCTCGGCGGGTTCGCGGTGACGTCCTGCGCCGGCGCCTCGCCCGGCGCGACCGGCGCGTCTCACCCCACCGGCCCCGGCGCGAGCGCGTCGTTCCTCGCGAGCGCGCACCTCTCCGCGCCGCCGCCCGTCGACGGCGTGCCGGTCACGACCCTCGGCGCGAGCTCCGGCAGCCTCGTCGACGCGAGGACCGGCGCGGGGGCGGGCAGCTTCCGGGCCCAGCCGCTCGATCCGTCGGATCGCGCGGGCCTCTTCATCCACCAGCTCACGCTCACCGGCGGCGCGCTCTACGCGGTCGGGCCGGAGTCCGGCCCGGAGTGCGCCGTGCTCGGCGGCACCGGCGCGTACGCCGGCGTCCGGGGCACGCTGCTCGTGACGGAGCTCTCCCAGCACGGCGGCTCGCGCGAGCTCGCCCTCGACCTCTCGCTCTCCTGAAGGAGCCACGATGATCTTCATCAAGTTCGACGGCATCGCCGGTGAGAGCACGAGCGACGCGCACCGGGACTGGATCGAGCTCGCCTCGTTCAGCTGGGGCAGCGCCCAGGGCCGCTCGCTGCGCGACCTCCACGTCGTCAAGGTGTCCGACCGCTCCTCCCCGGCGCTCGTGGGCGCGGCGTGCGGCTCGACGCCGCTCGGCGACGCGACCCTCGTCGTCTCGGGCGCCGGCGAGAAGGCGCAGGACTTCTACAAGCTGAAGATGTTCGACGTGCAGGTCGCGAGCGTGCAGAGCTCCTCGAGCGGCGATCGGCCGATCGAGACGCTCTCGCTGCGGTTCAAGTCGTCGGACCTCCAGCTGCGCACCCAGACCGCCCAGGGCGGGCTCGGGGAGTGGAGCGCGGTGGTCTCCTGCACGCCGTGCCCGCCGAAGGGCGACTGAGCCCCGGCGGCCTCGCGCCCCCGGGGGCGGTCACCGCGCCGCCCGCGCCTCCAGGTAGCCCAGCTTCTCGCCGCCCGCGCGCCGGTAGGTCCGGCGCAGCTCGCGGAGCAGCCCGTCGATGTCGGCGTCCTCGACGTACCGGCCCTCGAGCCAGCGCGCGTAGCCGCCGCCGAGCCGGTTCGCCTCGCGGTAGCGCGCGAGCTCGTCGCCGCCGAGGTGCGCGTGGAAGCGGACGCGCTCGAAGAGCCGGCCCCGCAGCGCGCGCGAGGCCCCGCGCAGGCCGCGGCGCCAGAGGTGCAGGAGGAGCAGCGCGAACTTGTCGACCTCGGCCTGCACCTCGAGCTCGAGGAGCGAGACCGGGCGGCCCTCGGCGGCGCACGCCGCGACGTAGACGAAGTGCGAGACGCCCTCCGCCGCGCAGGCGAGCCGGCCGAGGGCGCCGCGGGCCACGAGCTTCGGCCGGCGGTGGTGCGGGTCGGCGCGCGCGGCGGCGCCGAGCACGTCGTCGTCGAGGAACAGCCCGAGCGACACCTCCTCGCCCTCCTCGACGACGAGCAGCTCCTCCGGCGCCCGCGGCGCGCGGCCGGCCGCCTGCGCGGCGGCGCGATCGACGAGGAACTCGCCCACGCGCGGCGCCTCGACGCCGTTGATGGCCTCGAGCTCGGCCTGCAGGAACGCGAGCGTCTCGCCCGCGCTCACTGGAGGAGCTTCTTTCCGGGGTTGAACCTTGCTGCCGGGGTGGGGCCCCGACGAGCTTCGCTCGGCGGGGCGGGGGGCGCCGAGCCCCCCGGAGGCACAGGCCCCGAGAACAGCGCCACCCCCCGCTGCCGGAGCAGGTTCGCGACGCGCTCCGAGCGCGTGAGCATCCAGCGCTCGTAGAGCTTCACGAGGCCGCGGTTGGAGCGCAGCTGCGACATCTCGGCGATCTCGGCGAAGAGGTCGACGAACTCGCCGAAGCGATCCGAGAGCTCGTCGAAGGGCGCCGCCGGCCCGCGGCCGTCCTCGGCCAGGGTGGCGTAGGCGCGCTCGCCCATGGAGATGTAGTAGTCGACGTCGACCGGCCGGCCGGCGAGCGAGTCCCCGAAGAAGCCCGAGACGAAGAGCGCGGTGTCGCCGAGCCGGCGCAGGCCCGCCATCCGCTCGCGACGCTCGGCCTGGAGCGCGCGCAGGAGGATGAGGGCGAGGGGCTCGGCGTCGACGTTCCCCTCCGCGTCCTCGACGTACAGCTTCTCCCGGCCGAGGAACCCGGTGAGGACGTTCACGAGGTAGAACTCCGTGACCTCCTGCACCTTCAGCCGCCGGGTACCGAGGGTCTCGGAGACCATCTCCCGGAACCACTCCTGCGCGCTCTTTCCGACGAGGATCGGGGTCGTCACGTCCGGTCGCACCTCCTCGGGACCGGTCCGGCTCCCTCGCCTTGCCGGGCCACCCTACCCAGGGTGCCCAGGACCAGGGCCCGTTTTCAACCCCCCGGGATTCATCAGGATTTTTGGTCTGGCAGAGGGGACGTGCGACCGCCAGCCGCACCCTGAGCAGTCCCCGGTCGGGACTGCCAGCCAGGTGAAAATTCCCCAGGCGTCGCGCCCACCTGACGCAGCGAGTCCGGCGCTTGACTGCCCTCGACCGGTGATTAGGATTCGCCGGCCCGTTGGCACTCGGCCGATCCGACTGCCAGCCGGCGACCGAACCTTCCCCCGCCCGAGCGGGCGGCGGGCAACTCAAGGAAGCAGCTCAAGGAGGAACCGCACCATGACGAAGATCCGTCCCCTTCAGGACCGTCTCATCGTGAAGCGCATGCAGGAGGAGGAGAAGACCAAGGGCGGGATCATCATCCCCGACTCGGCGAAGGAGAAGCCGATCGAGGGCAAGGTGATCGCGGCCGGCAACGGCAAGGTGCTCGAGGACGGCAAGGTCCGCCCGCTCGACGTGAAGGCCGGCGACCGCATCCTCTTCTCGAAGTACGCGGGCACCGAGATCAAAATCGACGGCGAGGAGCACCTGATCATGCGCGAGGACGACATCCTCGGCGTGATCGAGGGCTAGCCGCTTCGGCTTCTTCCCCAACCTCGTAAGAACGGAGTCACCGAAATGGCTGCCAAGGAAGTCCTGTTCGACCAGAAGGCCCGCGAGGCGATCCTCAAGGGCGTGAACACCCTCGCCGACGCGGTGAAGGTCACCCTCGGGCCGAAGGGCCGCAACGTCGTCATCGAGAAGAGCTTCGGCTCCCCGACGATCACCAAGGACGGCGTCACCGTCGCCAAGGAGATCGAGCTCGAGAACAAGTTCGAGAACATGGGCGCCCAGATGGTGAAGGAGGTCGCGTCCAAGACCTCCGACGTCGCCGGCGACGGCACCACCACCGCCACCGTGCTCGCCCAGGCCATCTACCGCGAGGGCTCGAAGCTCGTCGCGGCCGGCCACAACCCGATGGACATCAAGCGCGGCATCGACAAGGCCGTCGAGTCCGTCGTCGGGCAGCTGAAGGCGCTCTCGAAGCCGACCAAGGATCACAAGGAGATCGCCCAGGTCGGCATCATCTCCGCGAACGGCGACACGACCATCGGCAACATCATCGCCGAGGCGATGGAGAAGGTCGGCAAGGAGGGCGTCATCACCGTCGAGGAGGCGAAGGGCCTCGAGACGACGCTCGAGGTGGTCGAGGGCATGCAGTTCGACCGCGGCTACCTCTCGCCGTACTTCGTGACGGACGCGGAGCGGATGGAGGCCGTCCTCGACGACCCGTACATCCTCATCCACGAGAAGAAGATCTCGAACATGAAGGATCTGCTCCCGCTGCTCGAGCAGATCGCCCGCGCCGGCAAGCCCCTCCTCATCGTCGCGGAGGAGGTCGAGGGTGAGGCGCTCGCCACCCTCGTCGTCAACAAGCTGCGCGGCACGCTGCACGTCTCCGCGGTCAAGGCGCCGGGCTTCGGCGACCGCCGCAAGGCGATGCTCGAGGACATCGCGATCCTCACCGGCGGCAAGATGATCGCCGAGGAGCTCGGCCTCAAGCTCGAGCAGGTGACGCTGAAGGACCTCGGCCGCGCCAAGCGCATCACGGTCGACAAGGACAACACCACGATCGTCGACGGCGCCGGCAAGAAGGCCGACATCGAGGCCCGGGTGAAGACCATCCGCGCCCAGATCGAGGAGACCACCTCCGACTACGACCGCGAGAAGCTCCAGGAGCGCCTCGCGAAGCTCGTCGGCGGCGTGGCCGTCATCAACGTCGGCGCGGCCACCGAGACCGAGATGAAGGAGAAGAAGGCCCGGGTCGAGGACGCGCTCCACGCCACCCGCGCCGCGGTCGAGGAGGGCATCGTCCCCGGCGGCGGCGTCGCGTACCTGCGCTGCCTCGCCTCGCTCGAGAAGCTCAAGGTGAACGAGGGCGAGAAGTTCGGCCTCGACATCGTGCGCCGCTCGCTCGAGGAGCCGCTCCGCCAGATCGCCGGCAACGGCGGCTACGAGGCGTCGATCGTCGTCAACAAGGTGAAGGAGTCGAAGGAGACCGCCTACGGCTTCAACGCCGCGACGGGCGAGTACGAGGACCTCGTGAAGTCGGGCGTCATCGACCCGACCAAGGTCTCGCGCTCCGCGCTCCAGAACGCGGCCTCGGTCGCGTCGCTCATGCTCACCACCATGGCGATGATCGCCGAGAAGCCGCGCGAGGAGGAGAAGGGCGGCGGCGCCCCCGGCGGCGGCATGGGCGGGATGGGCGGCATGGGCGGGATGATGTAGTCCACGCCTGACCCGGCACCGCAGCACCGAGGGGCTCCCGCGAGGGAGCCCCTCTTCTTTTCTCCCGGTGCGGGTTGGTAGGCTGCCGGGGATGCCGGGCCCCGCGCGCACCCTCGCGCCGCTCCTCGCGCTCGCGCTCTCGGGCTGCGGGCACGCCTTCGTGTGCGAGGCACGCGGCGGACCACCCTGGCGAGAGCTCGTCACCGCCCGGTTCGTCGTCCACACCGACCTCCCGCGGGACGAGGCGCGCGCGTTCGCCGCCGAGCTCGAGCGGGTCGACGACGCGGTCCGCGGCGGGCTCGCGCGCTTCGTGCTCCCGCCCGACCTCGCGCTCCACGAGCGCCCGGACCGGCTCGAGGTCGTCGTCTTCGCCGAGCACGCGCACTTCGAGACGTTCTCCCCCGAGTACGTCGAGGCCTACCTCTCGCGCGACGACGCGGGCCACGAGCGCATCGTCCTCCCGGCGAGGATGGACGGCGGGCTGCGTGCGGTCGTCGCGCACGAGCTCACCCACCGCTGGACGCTGAACCTCCTCCCCGGCCGGCCGATGTGGGTCGTGGAGGGGCTCGCGGTCTACATGGAGAGCCTCGGCGCCGACGGCGGCCTGTGGACGCACGCGGCCGCCTCCATCGGCGGGATGCCGCCCGATCGGTTCGTGCGCCCGCCGAACATGTGGGAGCTGAAGGCGTTCGTCTCCGGCGCCGGCCTGAACTCGTACGGCTACGCCACGGCCTGGGCGATCGTGCACTTCCTCGTGAACACCCGGCAGGCGGCGTTCCACGACTACCTCCGCCGCCTGGCGCGCGGGGAGCGGCCGCCCGCCGCCTGGCGGGCCGCGTTCCCGGCGTGGAACCTCGACGACGCCGCCGCGCTGGCCTCGTTCCACCGCGAGTTCGACGCGTACGTGCTCGGCGGCCGCTACGTCGCGCGCGACGTCACCCTGGGCGAGCCGCCGCCGCTCGAGGCCGAGCGGCCCTTCCCGGCCGACCGCGTGCACGCGCTCCGGCTCGAGCTGCCGCGCCGCCCGGTGCGCCGGTTCCAGCGGCTCTCGCGCGCGCTCACCCGCGAGGCCGACGAGGCCCTCGCCGAGCGGCCCGGGCTCCTCCCCGCGCTCCGCATCCTCGCGGCGCTGCGCCCGAAGGACGCCCGCACGCTCGCGGAGCAGGCGGTCACGGCCAACGCCGGGGACCCGGCCGCGTGGCTCTTCCTCGCGCGGGTCACGCCCGGGCCCGCGGACGCCTCGCGCCGGGACGAGGCGCTCGGGCGCGCGCTCGCGCTCGCGCCGGAGCAGGCCGAGGCCCGCTGGCGCCTCGCGGCGAGCCTCCTCGAGCAGCGGCGCCCCGCCGAGGCCCTCCCCCATGCCGAGCGGGCGGTGCGCGCCGCGCCATCGAGCCCCCGCGCCCGACGCGTGCTCGGGCTCGCCCTCGCGGACGGCGATCGCTGCCCCGAGGCCGCGGTCGCCTACGCCGACGCGGTCCAGCTCGCGCTCGCGGAGGGCGACCACGCGCTCGCGGAGTCCATCCGCGACGCCCTGCGCCCGCTGAAGGACCGCTGCCCGGCGGCGTTCACCGCGGCGCCCGCCGCGCGGGAGGTTGCTCCGTGACCGGACGCGTTCCCCGCGCGCTCCTCGCCGCCCTCGCGCTCGCCGCCCCCGGCTGCGCGTACCTGGGCTGGGGCTTCACCTGCCCCGCCCGCGGGGGGGCCGCCTGGCGCGAGCTCCAGACCCCGTCGTTCACGATCCGGACGAACGCGCCCGAAGGCGAGGCGCGGGAGCTCGCGATCCAGATGGAGCGCATCCACGAGGCGGTGAACGCCGCGCTCGCGCTCGACCCTCCGCCGCCGGCCGGCCCGCGCATCCGCGTGGTCGCGTTCCGGTCGAAGACCGAGTTCGCGGCCTTCGCGCCGCGGGACGCGGCGGCCTACCACGGCCGATCGCTCATGAACGAGCCGGTCATCGTGCTGGCCTCGTGGGTCCGCGCGCGGGTGAAGCGCGGGAGCGCCGACCACGTGCACCGGATCGTCGCGCACGAACTCGCGCACCACGAGCTCGCGCTCGTGATGCGCCGCCAGCCGCGCTGGTTCGCCGAGGGCATGGCCACCCGCGTGGACCGGGCGGGGATGTCCGAGGACTGGGTGCGGCAGGGCGTCGTCGAGCGGAAGGCGAAGGTCCGGAAGATCCTCACGCCGGACACGCTCGCGTGGACGCTCACGGCGCCCCCGGGCGTGAGCGCGATCGACTACACCCTCGCCTGGTCCGTGGTCCACCTCCTCTCGGCCCGGTACCCGGACGCCTTCCGGGCGCTCCAGGGCCGCTTCGCCGCGGGCGAGGAGCCGCTCGACGCATGGCGGGCCACGTTCCCCCGCTGGGATCCGGCCTCGCCCGCAGGCATGCGCGCGCTCGAGGCGGAGCTCCGCGCGCACATCGAGGGGGACGAGGTGGCCGACCGCCCGGTGCCGCTCGGGCCCACGCCCGCGGTCGGCGAGCGGCTCCTGTCCTCCTCCGAGGTCCACGCGACGCGCCTCGAGCTCACGCGCTACGCGCGCGAGGGGCTCGAGCGCGTCACGGCGCCGGCCGTCCTCGACGAGGAGCTGCGCAAGGAGGTCGACGAGGCGCTCGGCGAGGACCCGGGCAACCTCCTCGCGCTCATGCGCCGGGCCGAGCTCGAGCCCGGCGAGGCCCCCGCGCTCGCGCGGCGCGCCGCCGAGGCCAACCCGGCCGACCCCCGCGCCTGGCTCTTCCTCTCCTGGACGATCCAGGACGACCCCGCCGCGCGCGAGGCCGCGCTCCGGCGCGCGCTCGATGCCCGCCCCGATCACCCGGCAACGCTCGTGGAGCTCACGCGGCTCCTGCTCGAGACGGGCCGCGCCGCGGAGGCCGTCGAGGTGGCGGCCCGCGCGAGCGCGCTCGCGCCGTGGCACCCGCAGGTGGGGATCGTGCACGCCCGGGCGCTCGCCGCCGCCGGACGGTGCCCGGAGGCGCTCGCCGCCCGCCGCCGGGCCCTCGACGTCGCCGGCGTCGGCGAGGCCGGCGGCGCCCGCGAGGCGCTCCGGGCCCTCGCGCCGATCGACGAGACCTGTCCCGCCCCTTCGACCTCGCTCCCTGGAGCCCCATGACCCCACGTCCCGCCGCCGCCCTCGCCGTGCTCCTCGCGACGTCCGTCCCCGCCCGCGCCGCCGCGGGCGACTGGAAGTGCTCCGCGAAGGGCGGCCGCGAGTGGCGCGAGCTCTCGACCGAGCACTTCCGCGTCGCGACCGACCTCTCCTCCGGCGCGGCGAAGGACCTCGCCGTCGAGCTCGAGACGATGCACGCGGCCGTGCGTGGGGCGCTCTTTCGCACGCCCCCGCCGATGCCCGGGCTCGTGCGCGTGGTCGCCTTCCGCTCGGAGGAGGACTACCGCGCCTTCGCGCCGGACGAGGTCGACGCCTACTTCGCCATCTCGGACGGGCGGCCGACCGTGGTGATGCACGGTGAGTTCGCGGAGTACACGCGCATCGTCGTCGCGCACGAGCTCGGCCACCAGCTGCTCGCGCGCGTCTTCCCGCGGCAGCCCCGGTGGTTCTCGGAGGGGCTCGCCTGCTACCTCGAGACCGTGGGCCTCAACGGCCCCGACGCGACGCCGACCGTGGGCGGCGTGCCGCCGCACCGCCACAGGACCGTGTACCCGTACCACGGCGGGATCGGGGAGGTGCTCCGGGCCCGGGACGGGCTCGCCGACCACCGGCAGTACGGCCTCGCGTGGGCGCTCGTGCACTACCTCATCCAGGCGCGCGGCGCCGAGTTCGGGCAGTTCCAGGCGCGCCTCGGGAAGGGCGAGGACCCGGCCGCGGCCTGGCTCGCCGTGTTCCCGAAGTGGGACCCCGCGAGCGAGGCCGGGATGGAGGACCTCGACCGCGAGGTCGGCCACCACGTCGCCGGCGGCCGCTTCGCCTACCGGACCGTCACCCTGCAGAAGGACCACGCCGTCTCCGAGCGGCCCCTGCCCCCGGCCGAGGTCCACGCGCTGCGCGCGCGGCTGCCGGCCATCGGCGCGGCGCGGTCGGAGGGCCGCGCCGCCGCGGAGTTCAAGGAGGCGCTCGCCGAGGACCCTGTCCAGCTCGAGGGGCTCCGCTTCCTCGCCGAGGCGCGCGGCGCCGACGGCAAGGCGCTCGCGAGGAAGGCGGTCGAGGCCCACCCCGGGAGCGAGCGGGCGTGGCTCCTCGCGGCCCGCTTCGCGGACGACGCCGCCGCGACCGAGAAGGCGCTGCGCCGCGCCGTCGAGCTCGCGCCGGACGACGTCGAGTCGCTCGTCGAGCTCGCCTGGTTCCTCGTCCGGGCGGAGCGCGAGGGCGAGGCGCTCCCGCACGCGCGCAAGGCCGCGTTCCTCGCGCCGTGGAGCGCCCCGGTCCTCGACACCTACGCGGGCGCGCTCCAGGGGCTCGGCCAGTGTCCGGAGGCGCTCGCGACCGAGCGCCGCGCCGTGGACGTGCTCTCCGAGCACGCGAGCATGGAGGAGCGCATGCCCTACTACGAGCGGCTCTCGGCCCTGGTGACCTCCTGCGGGCCGAAGCCCGCGGCGAAGCCGTGAAGACGCTCACCGCCGCCCTCCTCCAGACCCTCCCGGGGCGCACTTCCACCCTCCGTCACGAGGCGGCCTCGGCTACGATCGCGGTGCCCATGACCTCCCGGACCCTCGCGGCCGTGCTGGCCGCCGCGGCCCTCTCGACCGGCTGCGCGACCACCCGATTCACGTGCCCCGCCCGCGGCGGGACCCCGTGGCGCGAGGTCCGCACGCAGACCCTCGTCGTCCGGACCGACCTCGGCCCGAGCGAGGCTGCCAGCATCGCGCAGGAGCTCGAGCGGCTCCACGAGGCGATCCGCCGCGCGTTCTTCCGGAACCCGCCGCCGGTCCAGGAGCCGCTGCACGTCACCGCCTTCCGGAACCGGGCCGAATTCGAGCCGTTCGCGCCGCCCATGGCGGCGGCCTACTACTTCATGAACTCCGACGCGCCGATCGTGGTGCTGCACGGCCCGATCGATCTCCGCACCCGGGAGACGCTCGCGCACGAGCTCACGCACCACGTGCTCGCGCAGGTGTTCAGGCGGCAGCCGCTCTGGTTCGCCGAGGGCATGGCGGTCTACATGGAGTCGATCGCCTCGCGCGGTGCGTTCCTGTGGACCGAGGACCCGACGATCGGCGGCCGGCCTCGCGCCGCGTCGTCCGTCACCTCGTCCGCGGCGCGCGTGCGGCAGGTCCTCACGGCCACCCGCAGCCTCAACACGGCGGAGTACGCCGTCGCCTGGGCGATCGTCCACTACATCTCGAACCACGAGAAGGCCGGCTTCGCCGAGCTCCAGCGGCGCTTCGCGGCCGCCGAGGATCCCGCGGCGGCCTGGCGGGCGACGTTCCCGCGCTGGGACCCCGCCTCCGACGACGGGATGAAGGACCTCGACCGGCGCCTGCGGGCCTACATGCAGGGCGGCACCTACCAGTACCGGCGGGTGGCGCTCCCCGCCTTCGGCGGCGTGGAGGAGCGGCCGCTCACGCCACCCGAGGTCCACGGGATCCGGCTCGAGCTGCCGCGCTACCCGAGGCTCGTCGACCGGAGCCTCGAGAAGAGCCTGGTCGCCTTCAAGGCCGAGGTGCTGGCCGAGACCGACGAGGCCCTCGCCGAGGACCCCGCGCAGCTGACCGCCCTCGTCACGCGCGCCGCCTTCGCCCCCGCCGAGATCGGCGACCTCGCCCGGCGGGCCACCGCGGCCCACCCGCACGACCCGCGCGCCTGGCGCCTCGCGGCCGTGGCCATGCCTGCGGACGATCACGCGGGGCGGGTCGCGACGCTGCGGCGCGCGCTCGAGGAGCGCCCGCAGGACACGGCCACCCTCGTCGCGCTCGCGAAGGAGCTGGTCGGCGCGGCTCGGCCCGAGGAGGCGCTCGAGCTCGTCACGACCGCGGCCACGCGGGCGCCCGCGAGCCCGTGGCCGCCCCACGTCCGTGCGAGCGCGCTGCTCGCGCTCGGCCGCTGCCCGGACGCGCTCGCCGCCCAGCGGCATGCGGCCGAGATCGCCTCCGGCCGGCTCGAGGAGCCCTGGGCGGAGCCGATCTCGAGGCAGCTCGCGGAGCTCGAGCAGCGCTGCGGGTCGCCGCCGGCACCCGCCGGCACGGCTGCGCCCGGACCCGGAGCCTCGCCGTGAGGGCCACGCTCGCCCTCGCGGCCCTCCTCCTGCCCGCGCTCGCCGGCGCTGCCGGCTGGCGCTGCGAGGCGCGCGGCGGCCCCGCCTGGCGCGAGGTCACGACCGAGCACTTCCGGATCGCGACCGACGCGCCGTCGGCCGAGGCCCGCGCCCTCGCGCGCGAGCTCGAGCGGCTCCAGCTCGCGCTCCGCAGCGCGCTCTTCCGGACGCCGCCGCCGGTGCCGGGGCGGGTGCCGGTCGTCGCCCTCGCCTCCGCCGCCGACTACCGCGCCTTCGGCCCGGGCGGCGCGGCGGCGTTCGAGGTGGTCGTCGACGCGCGGGCCACGCTGGTCCTCTCGACCGGCTCCGGCGACGCCGCGCGGATCGCCGCCGCGAACGCGCTCGCGCGCCACGTCATCGGCCGCGTGTTCGTGCGGCAGCCGCGCTGGTTCGCGGAGGGCATGGCGGCCTACCTCGAGACGCTCGGCGACGGCGACCTCCAGGTCGGGCGCGTGCCCGCGAACCGCCTCGCCGCGGTGACCCCGTGGCCCGGCGGGCTCGCCGCCGTGCTCCGCGCGCGCGGACCGCTCGACGGCGCGCGCGAGCAGGGGCTCGCGTGGGCGCTCGTGCACTTCCTCGCGCACCGCCGCGCGCAGGAGCTCGGCCGGCTCGAGTCGCGCCTCGCCCGCGGCGGCGACCCCGAGGCCGCCTGGCGCGAGGCCTTCCCGGCCTGGTCGCCGGACGACGCCGCCGCGATGGCCGCGCTCGACGCGGAGGTCGGCGCGTACCTCGCCAAGGGCAAGCTCGCCGAGGGACCCATGTCGGTCCCGAGCGCCGAGCCCGAGGTGGAGGAGCGGCCGCTGCCCGCCTCGGAGGTCCACGCGCTGCGCCTCGCGCTGCCGCGCCGCGACCCGGAGCGCGAGGACGTCGCGGCCGCCTGGCGCGCGGAGCTCGACGAGGCGCTCGCCGAGGATCCCGCCAACCCGGTCGCGCTCGGCGTGCTCGCCGAGCGGAGCCCCGCCGAGGGCCGCGCGCTCGCCGCGCGGGCCACGAAGGGCCACCCCGGGGATCCCCGCGCGTGGCTCCTCGCCGCGGACCACGCCGCCGATCCCGCCACCCGGGAGCAGGCGCTCCGCCGCGCCCTCGAGCTCGCGCCCGAGCACCCGGGCGCGCTCGCCGACCTCGCGCGGTTCCTGACGGTCACCGGCCGCACCGCCGACGCGCTCCCCGTCTCGCGCCGCGCGGCGGCCCTCTCGCCCACGAGCCCGCCCGTCCTCGACGTCCACGCCTCGGTCCTCCACGCGGCGGGGAAGTGCCGGCAGGCGCTCGACGTGCAGCGCCGGGCGCTGGACCTGTTGCCGGACGGGCTCGACGCCGCGACGCGCCAGCCCTACGAGGCGCGTCTCGCGAAGCTCGAGGCGGAGTGCGGCGCTCCCGCGGCGCCGGCGGGCGGCGCGCCTACCGCGCCCGCCGGGACGGGAGCGCCCGCCCCCTCCGCGGCGACGCCGGAGCCTCGCCGGCCAGCACCGTGAACCGCGGCCCCGGGTAGCGCTTCCCGTTCACGAGGAGGTCCACCGCGTGCGGGCCGGGGTACGGCTTGCGCGTCGAGTGGACCGCGAGCGAGATCGTCTTCGCGACCGTGGCGGTCTCTCCGGGCCCGAGCGCGACGACGCGGCCCTTCATCACCTTCGCGCGCGCGGCGCCGTCCTTCTTCACGAAGTGGACGGCGAGATCGACCGCGAGGCGCTGGGCCGTGCGCGACCTGGACCGGAGCACCGCCCGCACCGCGACCTTGCCCCCGATGCGGACCCGCGCCGGCGACGCGGTCGCCTCGACCACCGCGATGCGGGGCGGCTCGCCGTGGCCGAGCAGCGCGAGCGCGCCCGGGTGCCCGCGCTTCACGAGGAAGCGCAGCGCGTGGCGCACGAGCCGCGTCCGCTCCGGGGTGGGATCCTCGAGCCAGCGGCGGCAGAGCTCCACCACGCGGTCCGGGTGGTCCTTCGCGACGTCGTTGAGGTGGTTCGCGACCGAGCGGCGGACGTACTCCTCGGGGTCGTCCTTGAGGAGCTCGAGGAGGGCGAGCCCGGGCTCCGGATCCTCCCGGAGGCCGGGCACCTGCGCCGCCCAGGGCAACCGCGGCCGCGTACCCTCGGAGACGAGCCGGCGGACGTGCACCGACGGATCGCGCGCCCACTCCGCGAGGAGCGCGAAGGTGCGCTCCCGGTGCCGGGCGAGGAACGGCCGGATCGACCACTCGGCGGTGAAGCGCCGGGTGAGCGCGTGGTTCGCGCGCATCGAGGCCTCGAAGTGCGCGGCGCCGTGGTCGCGCACGAAGGCGACGTGCGGCAGGTAGGCGAAGGGCGCCATGCCCTGGCCCGAGACGTCCGGCGCGTCGAGCTCGGGCCCGAGCGAGCGCACCAGGATCTCGACCGCCTCCGGGTAGCCGGCCGGCAGGTGCTTGCGGAGCGCCTCGGCCACGTGCACGCCGCGCGCGAGGAGCTCCTTCGCCGAGAGGCCGCGGAGCGCGTCCGCGACGAACGCGTCGCGCGCGAAGGGCGGGTGGACCGCCGCGACCGCGGCGGCGATCTGCTCGACGACCTCCCGGCCGAAGAAGGACTTCAGCGTCGCCGCCATGCCTCACTCCCCCTCGCGGAACCGGAGCGGCATCACCCGCCAGACGAGCGCGCTCGCGCCGAGCGCGTCCCGCCCCGGGCGCCACGCGCACCGCTGCACCGCCTTCCACGCCGCCTCGACCACGCCCGGCGGCACCCCGCCGCGCGCCGTCATCGAGAACCACGCCGGGCGGCCGTCGGCGCGCACCGTGAGCCGCGCGACCGCGTCGCCGCTCCAGCCGAGGTCGCCGTAGGGCATCGAGAGGTGATCGTGGAAGCACGCGGGATCCACGAGCGCCGGCGCGTGGAGACCGGTCCCCGCCGCCATCGGCCAGCCCTCGCCGTCGGCCGCCACGGCGGGCCCGCTCCCCTGGAAGCCGAGCCAGAGCCGCCCGCCGCTCGGCGCGAGCGGCAGCGCCCACCCGGCGAGCGCGGCCTCGGCGCAGCGCTCCCACCCCTCCGCGAGCGCCGCGGGCGCGGCGAGCTTCACGCGCACCGCGGGCTCCTCCACCTTCCCGCCCGCGCCGACGCGGAACGCCGCGACCGCCGCGACGCGCGCCTCGCCGCCCGTGACGCTCGCCGGGACGCAGGCCTCGAGCCCGCGCATCCGGCGCGACGCGACGAGGCCCAGCAGCGCCCGCTCGTCCGCAGGCGCCGGCGGCCGGGCCGCGAGCGCCTCGCGGGTCAGGCCGAGCGCCGCGTGCTGCTCCGGGTAGAGCGCGGCCCAGGCCCACCCGGCGAACCGGGCGGCGTCCGCGGGATCCGGCGGCGCAGCCGTCCGCGCCGGGAGCGGCGGCGGGAGCGGGTCGGTGCGCGCGGCGGGCGCGAACGGCGGCGAGCGCCGGGCGCGAACGCAGGCCTTCGTGCGCCCGAGCTCGCAGGCCCGGCCGAGGTCGGCGGCCACGCCGCGCCCCTCCTCGAGGAGGGCGCCGAGATCGGCGCAGGAGGCGGGGTGTCCGCCCTCGCACCCGGCGAACAGGAACGCGGCCCCCGCCCAGTCGCCCTGGAAGGCACCCTCCCCGCGCAGCGCGCGCAGCGCTGCCGGATGGCACGCGGCCGGGTTCGCGCGGCAGGCGGCGACCTCGGGGTGATCGGAGAGCGAGACCGGCGCCGCCGCGGGCTGCGCCGGCGGGGCGTGGCGGCAGGAGGCGAGGGCGAGGGCCGCGGCGAGGAGGGCGATCCGGCGCAAGGGGAGCTCCGCGGTCAGGGGCCGAAGCCGGGGAAGAGCCGCGCGGTGGCCGCCGCGAACGCGGCCACCACGCCATCGAGCCAGACGAGCGTGGGGATGGCGCACAGGAGCCCCGCGAAGAACGACCACGCGCGGCGGTGGGCCCACTCGAGCTGGATGCCGATGAAGACGGAGGCGCCGAACATCGCGAGCGTCAGCGTGCCGCCGACGAGCAGCGCCGCGGGCCAGGAGAGGCCGAGCGCGCGCAGGGCCGAGGCGATGGCGAGGAGG
Organism: Anaeromyxobacteraceae bacterium; assembly: GCA_047602405.1. Lineage (GTDB taxonomy): Bacteria > Myxococcota > Myxococcia > Myxococcales > Anaeromyxobacteraceae > Anaeromyxobacter. The sequence continues at coordinate 9,234 of JASGHJ010000002.1, read as the reverse complement.
CCGCCCACGTTCAGGAGATCGCGGCCGCTGCCGGCCCACCAGGCCCGGTGCTCCTCGCGCTGCAGGCGGATGCCGATCTCCTGGACCAGCAGGAAGGCCGCGACGGCCGCGAGGTAGGCGCCCACGGCGAGCAGGTGCGCGGTGGGGGCACGGGGCTCGAGCGTCCACACGGTACGGGCAGCGTAGCCGAAGCGGAGGGCGGGGGGCAGCGCCGGGTGGGGGGCGAGGGGGACGGCGTGGGACGGGGAGCGGGGAGCGGGAGCGGGAGCGGGAGCGGGGAGCGGGACAGGGATCTCGGATCGGGACCGTTGAGTCGGAGGCGGAGTCGGAATCGGAGGGCGGAGTCGGAGTCGGAGTCGGAGTCGGAGTCGGAGTCGGAGTCGGACGCGGAGGCGGAGGCGGAGTCGGAGGCGGAGTCGGAGGCGGAGACAAAGTCGGAATCGGAGGGCGGAGGCGGAGTCGGAGGCGGACGCGGGGGCGGACTGCCGGTGATCCCCTCTCCCCCACCCGGGTCCGACGGGAGGAGAGAAACTCGGAGTGAAGGGCTCCGCCGGCGGGTCAGGGGGCCGTCACTCGTGTGAGGGGGCCATCACCGGCTCTCCTTTCGGCCGTGGGCTGCGTCTGCTTGGGACGGCGCACGTTTCCTGCCGGGCCATCGCTCGCCGTCGCTTGGGCCCGGGGCCCGTCATGAAACCTGCGCCGGGGGTGGGGCAGACGCAGCCCACAGCCGAAAGGAACCTCGCCATGGCTTTCTCCTCCACCACCTCCTCCTCCACCTCCCTCACCCCCACCTTCCACGCTTACGACGTCGCCCTCCAGCTCGCGCGAGCGGTCCGGCCCGTCATCTCGCTCGTCGCCCGCCACGATCCCTCGCTCGCAGACCAGCTCCGCCGCGCGGTCACCTCGGTGCCGCTGAACGTCGCCGAGGGCAACCGCCGCATCGGCAAGGACCGCCCGCACCTCTTCCGCGTCGCGCTCGGGTCCGCCGCCGAGGTCCAGGCGTGCCTCGACGTCGCCGAGGCGCTCGGGTACCTGGCGCGCGAGGCCGTGCAGCCCGCGCTCGCGCCCGCGGATCGCGTGCAGCGGCTGCTCCGCGGGCTCACGCGGTGAGGTCGGTCCGGGCGGGGCCACGCCGGCCCCGCCCGGCAGACGCCTACGCCGCCTACCCCGCCCGCGGCGCCGTGAGGCGCCAGAGCATGCCGAGGAGGCGATCGCAGGCGCGGAGGGCAGGCTCCGCGTCGGCGGCGGAGACGTAGCCCCAGGCCAGGGCGACGTGCAGCGCCGCCCGGACCTCGTCCGCGCTGCCGGCGGCGATGCGGAAGGAGTGGAGGCGATCCTTGCCCACGCGGCGGTTGCCCTCCGCGAGGTTGAGCGGGATGGACGACGCCGCGCGGGAGAGCTGATCGGCGAGCGAGTCGTCCCGCCGCGCGAGCGCGACGCGAAGGTCGCGGAGAGAGGCGATGACGGTGAGCGCGACGTCGTACGCGATGAAGGTGGAGGGGGTGGAAGACATCGGGAGGCTCCTTTCGGCTGTGGGCTGCGTCTGCCCCACCCCCGGCGCAGGTTTCATGACGGGCCCCGGGACCGAGCGAAGGCGAGCGGTGGCCCGGCAGGAAACGTGCGCCGTCCAAAGCAGACGCAGCCCACAGCCGGAAGGAGGCACGGGCCCACTCACTCGTCTCCGCCGTCCCTCGTCTCCGCCGCCGCGTCGCGGCGGCTACGCTCGGGACACACGGTGGCTTCCGTCTCCGACTCCCGTCTCCGAATCCGAATCCGACTCCGTCCACCCCCTCCGAATCCGAATCCGTCCACCCACTCCGAATCCGAATCCGTCTCCCACTCCGAATCCGTCTCCGAATCCGTCTCCGAATCCGAATCCGTCTCCGAATCCGAATCCGAATCCGTCTCCGAATCCGTCTCCGGATCCGTCTCCGACTCCGAATCCGTCTCCGCCCCCTCTACCTCCTGGCATCCCTCTCGATTGCCTGTGCCCTCTCCTCGCAGGTCCCCCTGGGCAACCCCCTGACCGCGCAGGCCCCCAGGAACTCCCCCCTGCGCCGCGCGGTCTCCGTCTGGTCCTCGACGAGGCGCCGCCGGGCCTCCTCGGCCGACGCCCGGAACGCGCTCTCCTCGGCGGCGTTCCCGCGGCGCGCGGCGGCCTCGGCCTGCGCGGCGGAGAACGCGGCGAGGTTCCGCGAGGAGTTCTCGATGACGAGGCTCGAGCGGAACATCTCCTCGGCCACGCCCTCGGCGAAGCGGTTGTGCTCGGTGTCCTTCTCGCAGGCGGCGAGGGAGGCGGCGGCCGCGGCCACGAGGGCCAGCGCGGGGCGCGGCGGGCGGTGCGGTGCGGTCCTCACGGGCCCGGAACGTACCAGAGCCCGCCCGGCGCGGTCACGCGGCGGAGCGGCTCGCGCCGGCGGCCTCGGCGGCCGCGACCGGGAGCGACAGCAGCGCGCGCGTGCCGCCGGCCTCCCGCGGCTCGAGCCGGACGTCGCCGCCGTAGCGGCGGGCGAAGGCGCGGGCGAGCGTGAGCCCGAGGCCGGGCCCGCGCCCGGGCGCCTTCGTCGAGAAGAACGGCTCGAAGGCGCGGCGCGCGGCGTCGGGGCCGAGGCCGACCCCGTCGTCCTCGACGGTCACGGCCACGCGGCCGTCGGCGACCGCCACCGAGACGTGCACGCTCCCCTCGCGCGCCTCCGGCACCGCCTCGGCCGCGTTCACGAGGAGCGCCTGGACCGCGTGGTGGATGTCCGGGTCGGGCGCCGAGACGCGGACGCCCGGAAGCGGCGTCAGGCGGAACGCGACCCGCCCGTCCGGCCACCGGCGCGACACGTCCTCGACCGCGCGCACGATGGGCTGGGCGACCTCGCAGCTCGCGCCGTCGCGGGGACGGCCGGCGAGCCGGCCCGCCTCGGAGAGGCGCTTCACGAGCGCCACGATGCGGTCGATGGCGAGGATGCCCTCGGCGGCCGCCTCGCGGAGCTCGTCACGGTTCGGCCCCGGGTCCGCGTGCTCGCGGATGTAGCGGAGGTTCACCGACACGGCCGCCGCCGGGTTGTTCACCTCGTGCGCGATGCCGCCCGCGAACTGCCCCAGCGCGGCGAGGCGCTCGGCGTCGTTCAGCGCATCCTGGACCTGGCAGAGCTTCGTGGTGCGCTCGGCCACCGCCCGCTCGAGGTCGCCCCGGAGCCGGTCCAGCTCGCGCGCCTCGCGCACGAACCGCCCCGTGGCCGCGAACGCGACCGCGGTCACCGGCACCACCATCCCGAGCTCGAGGAGGAGCGGACCTCCGTAGAGGCCGTCGGAGGCGAGCACGTCGTTCACGGCCACCGGCACCATCGAGGCGAGCGCGAGGACGTGGACGCCCGCGGACGGCACCCCGCGCCGCCACGCCCGGAGGAAGTGGACGACCGGCGAGAGCGCGCCGAGGATCACGGCCGCGGCGATGGCCATGCCGGCCGCGGTCCACTCGATGGCGTGGTACTCGAGGACCCCGGGCCAGAAGACGTGCACGTGGATGCCCGAGGTGCCCACGAGGGAACCGGGCGCCACGAGCGGGACGAGCGCGAGCGCGCCGTAGGCCGCGCGCAGCACCTGGAGCGCCGGGGGGAGGCGCCGGCCGGTGAAGCCGTCCGCGTAGTACTGCCAGGCCACCACCCAGCCGATCGCGAGGGCGACCTGCAGCCCGACGATGCGCGGGACGATCGCCGCCCCGAGGCCCGCGTCGATGATCGCCCCGCAGAGCGCGTACGCCGACCCCGCGAGCCCGGCCGCGCCGAACCACCGCTGGTGGCTCCAGCCCGGCGCCCTCGCGAGGCGCGACCACACGAGCGCCGAATGGAGGCCCACCGAGGCCGCGGCGAACGAGATGGCCGGCACGAGGTTCACGTCTCCGCTGAAAGCACGCGTCGGGCCGCGGCCGGGCTGCATGGCCCAGGCCAAATACCCGCCGATTTCGCTCGTTTGGCCGAGGGGGACCCCGCGCCCCGGCGGGTCCCGCCCGACCGCCCGGGTCAGCGGCCGCTCACGGGCGCAGGCACCTCGGACGCGCTGACCGTCGCGCCGCGCCCGAGCTGCCCGAGGTCGTTCGCGCCGAAGCAGACCACGCCGCCGTCGGCGAGGAGCGCGCAGTTGTGCCGGTACCCGGAGACGATCTGCGCCGCGGGCGGGAGCGCGGGCCGCCCGATGCCGCGGTTGAACGAGCCCGGCGCGACGCCGAGCTGGCCGGAGTCGTTCGCGCCGAAGCAGGTCGCGCCGTCCTGCACGCCCGGCGCGAGCACGCAGGTGTGGGCGCGGCCCGCCGAGACGAGCGCGGGCGCCGGGATGTCGCCGAGCGACACGGCGTGCGGGGCGGTGTAGGCGGCCTCGAGGTTCGTGCCGCCGTCGGCCTGGCCCTCGAGGTTGGCGCCCCAGCACAGGACGCCGCTCCCGCCCGCCGCCGGCGCGATGGCGCAGGTGTGCGCCGCGCCCGCGGCGACCGCGGTCGCCCCGGAGGCGAGCGCGACCACGGGGAGGTCCACGTTCGCCCGCGGTTCGCCGTTGCCGGCCTGGCCCGAGCTGTCGGCGCCCCAGCAGAGCACCTGGCCCGCGACGACGGCGCAGGTGTGCCGGTCGCCGACCGCGAGCGCGCTCGCCGGCCCCGGCAGCGCCACCGCCGGCTGCGGCACCGCGTTGCCCGCGTCCTCGAACTTGCCGTTGCCGAGCTGCCCCGACTCGTTGCCGCCCCAGCAGCGGATGGCGCCCTGCGCGTCGCGCGCGCAGCTGTGGCCGTAGTCGAAGACCGTGGTGCCGCCGGTGCGCCCGCCGCCCGCGCCGAGCTCGACGGTCCCGGTGACGCCCGGCACGAGCACCGGGCTCGGGCTCGGCACGTGCGAGCCGTCGCCGAGGGAGCCGGTGGCGTTGTCGCCCCAGCAGTAGACCTTCCCCCCGGCCGCCGCGCAGGTATGGAAGAAGCCGACGCCGACCGCGGTGGCGGGCGCCGGCAGCACCACGTCGACCGGGCGGGAGCGATCGGTGGTGGTCCCGTCGCCGAGCTGGCCGTGATCGTTCGAGCCCCAGCACTTCACCCCGCCGCCGGACGTCAGCGCGCAGGCGTGCGCGAAGCCGGCCGAGACCGCGGCGGCCCGCTCGCACGCGCCGCCGTGCAGGAGCCAGCCCGGGGCGCACTCGAACGCGCAGGCGCGCTGCTCGGTGCAGACGGCGCTCGCGTTCGCGGGCGGAGGGCTCCCGGCGGCGCAGTCGGCGCAGGCGTCGCCGCAGTGGCGCGCGTCCTCGGCGACGCAGCGGTCCCCGCAGCGGGTCTCGCCGGCGCCGCAGGGCGGGTGCAGCACCGCCGGATCGGCGCGGTGGTCGACGAGCGAGTCGGAGCACGCGGCGAGCGCCGCGAGGAGCGCGAGGGCGGCGAGGCGCGGGCGGGAGGAGGGGCGCGGCACGGTCAGAAGCCCCACAGCGCGAGGAAGGAGGCGTGGAGGCCGGGCCGCACCGAGGTCTCGAAGTTGAGCCGCATCACCTGGACGCCGGCGCCGGCGTCGAGCCCGACGCGCACCGGCCCGAGCGGCGCCGTGGCCATCGCGGCGAGCCCCGCGTAGCCCAGCGCCGAGCCGAAGCTGCGCCGGTCGCGCAGCCGCTGCGACGCGTAGCCGCCGCCGACCTCCGGCCCGACCTCGACCAGGATCCGGCTCGCGTTCAGGGGGTAGAGCGCCGCGAGCGCGCCGCCGGTGTAGGAGAGGTCGAAGCGCAGGCCGGCGTCGTTCACGGTGCGCGCGCCGTAGTCGAGGCGGACCCGCACGCCGATCGGGCCGACCTCCTTGCGCACCCCGAGCCGCATCGCCGGGAGCGTGCCGAAGCCGCCGGGGCCGACCTGCGAGCCGCCGAAGCCGGCGAAGACGAGGCCGGGCTTCGGGCCGCCCTTCGCCCGCGCGAGCTCGTAGCGGGTCGGCGCGAGCGGGGGCAACAGCTGCGTCCCGCCGGACGGGAGGACGAGCTCCGCGGTGGCCCTGCCCTCCGGCGCGCGGCGCTCGACGCGGTACCGGCCGGCGGGCAGCGCGAGCAGCACCGGCTTCGGGCCGGCCTCGACCTCGGCCACGATCTGCATCGGGCCGCGGAGCACGTAGGTCGCGCCCGGGTCGGGCGGGAGCGAGACGCGCGCGTCCGCCCGGCGGAGGTCGGAGAGCACGACGTCGCCGCGGCCGGACATGCGGAAGTCGTAGGTCGGGTGCTGCGGCCCGAGCTGGGTGCCGAGCGTGCCGGCCCGCGTCTGCGCAGAGGTGTACCGGAAGGCCTCGCCGAGCGTGACGAGCCCGTCGCCGTCGGCGTCGCCCGCGCCGCGGAGCGCGATCTCGAGGTGGTGCGTGAAGAAGCTGCCACCCAGCGCGGCGGACTCCTGGGCGCTCTCGCCGAGGGCGGTCGAGGCGAGGAAGGCGCTCCCGCGGACGCGCTCGTCGGCGGGCACCGCGAAGTCGAGGGCGGGCGCCGCGACCGCGCCCTTCACCTGGGTGAGCTGCCCCGACTCGCACGCGTCCACGATCGCGACGCGGGCCTCGGCGGAGCTCGCGGCGACCGCCGCGCGCAGCTCCGCGAACGGGAGCGTGGTGGTGCCGAGCTCGAGCCCGCCCGGCCCGGCGTGGCCGGAGAAGTAGACGACGAGCAGCGGGTGCTCGCCGGCGGCGCGGGCCGCCTTGACCCGCACCTCCATCGCGGCCAGGGCCTCGCGCACGCGGTCGGCGTTGCCGCCGCGGACGAGCGTGACCCGGTCCTCGTCGAAGTCGCCGAGCTCGACGAGCGTGCGGCGGAAGCGCTCGGCGTCGCGCTCGGCGAACCAGAGGCGGGCCCGCGCCGGGCTGCCGAGGTCGTTGCCGACCACCACCGCGAAGCGGCCCGCCGCCTGCGCTCCGCGCGGCGCCGTCCACAGGGTGGCGGCGAGCAGCGCGAGGGCGGCGGTGCGACGGGTCATGGTGAGGCGGGGCGCTTCTCCAGGAGGACCGTGGTGACGAGCGATCCTTTAGGCAGTCCGGGCAGCTCGCGTGCGGCCCGAACGGAGGCCTCGCCGCCGGCGGCGGCACCGGCCTCGCCCGCCGCCGCGGCGCGGACCGCGGCCGCCACCGCGTCGAACGCCACGGGCTCGGGGGTGCAGACGGCGTACAGGCGCTCGGGGCCCGGCCGGCCGTCGAGCACCGCGCCGCCCGGGAGCACGACGTCGCCGTCGACGAGGACCGGCCCGCCCGCGGCCGGGTGCAGGCGCGAGACCTGCCCGGCCGCGTCCAGGGAGGCGAGCCAGAGGTGGCAAGGCCGCGGCGGGCGGACCTCGAAGCGCAGCCCGGCGGTCGCGGCGACGGCCGCGGCGTCCGGCACCGCGCGGGCGCCGCCCGGCTCGTCCGCGTACACGGCGAGCGCGAGCCCGCCCTTCGGGCCCAGGTAGCCGGGCGGCGGCTCGAGCTCGCGCGCCGGCTGCACCGCGCCCTGCGGCAGCACGAGCACCACCGCCGCCGCCGCGGCGAGCGCCGGCACGAGGAGGAGCGCCCAGCGCGCGCGGCGCGGGCGGGTGGCCTCGACGACGGCGTCGACCGTGGCGGGGAACACCTCGCGGCGGAAGGTGGCCTCCGCATCGCGGGCCCAGGCCTCCCGGGCGCGGCAGCGCTCGCAGGCCTCGAGGTGGGCCGCGACCGCGGGCATCGGCGCGCGGAGGTGGCGCTCGAGGTCGAGCTCGGAGGGGCAACGGGTCACGACTCACCTCGCGCGAGCAGCTCGCGGGAGCGCTCGAGGAACCTCTGCACCGTGCGCTGCACGGTCTTGCGGGAGATGCCGAGGATGCCGGCCATCTCCTCGTGCTCGAGCCCGTCGACGAGCACCCCCACCGCGATGGCGCGGGTGCGCGGGTCGAAGCGCTCGAGCAGCTCGCGGGCGAGCCGCCCGTCGGGGATCGACGGCGTGGTCGCCGGGGCGAGCTCGAGCGCCGCCTCCGGATCGCCGGCCTCCGGCCGCTTGCGGCGGTTCCGGGAGACGTTGAGGCAGTGGTTCGTCGCGACGCGGTACACCCACTGCAACATGGCCTCCGGATCCTCCAGGCGACCGGCCTCGCGCACGAGCTTCACGAAGACCTCCTGCGTGGCGTCCCTCGCCGCCTCGGGATCGCGGAGCAGACGGAGGCACCTGCGGAACACCACCGGGCCAAACTCCCGGTAGAGCCGCACGACCCGTTCGCCGTGCTCGTCGTTCCTGTTCGTCATCGGTGCCCTGTCGCCGGCTTCGGAGCCTCTCCGCCCGGCGAGGGACCTGCAACTTTCTCAACACCGGGGGGCCTTCCCGAGGGACACACGCTCCGGACGGGGATGCTGCCGGGGTGGGGCCCCGACGAGCTTCGCTCGGCGGGGCGGGGGGCGCCGAGCCCCCCGGAAGTACAGAGGGGGTCCTCCCCGTCCTGAGCGGGCTCAAGACGGCGGATCCCCGGACCGTGCTACGGGTCGGGCATGGGCCACCTCGGGCACCTCAAGGCGGAGTACCGGGAGCTCGCCGACCGGCTGGAGGACGGGCTCGTCGGCTTCCCGGAGCCCTCCGATCCCGCCGCGTGGGCCGGCTGGAAGGAGATCCTCGAGATCCTCTGGACGCCCGAGGAGGCGGCGATCGCGGCCCGGATGCCCTTCCGGCCGACCTCGCTCCGCACGCTCGCCGGCCGCCTCGGCGTCGCCGAGGCCGAGCTCGGGCCGAAGCTCGACGCCATGTGCGACAAGGGGCTCGTGATGGACCTCGTCGAGCCGCGCTCGGGGCGGGTGAGCTACTTCCTGTCGCCGCCGGTGGTCGGGTTCTTCGAGTACTCGCTCATGCGGGCGCAGGACGCGCCCTTCGGCGACGGCAAGCGCGACACCATCCCGAAGAAGCGCATGGCGGAGGCCCTGCACGCCTACACCCACGGTGACCCCGCCTTCGCGCGCGAGGCGCTCGGCCGGGACACCGTCATCGGGCGCGCGCTCGTGCACGAGCCGCCGCTCGCCGACGACGCGCCCGAGGTGCTCGACTGGGAGCGGGCGAGCGCGGTGGTGGGCGACGCGAAGGCCTGGGCCGTCTCGCTCTGCTACTGCCGGCACAAGGCCGAGCACGTGGGCGAGGCCTGCGGCGCGCCCATGGAGGTCTGCCTGTCGCTCGGCGGCGGCGCCGAGTTCGTGGTGCGCCGCGGCTTCGGCCGCCCCATCGGGCGCGCCGAGGCGCTGGAGGTCCTCGCGCGCTCGCGCGAAGGCGGGCTCG
>JASGHJ010000001.1:0-2394422 GCA_047602405.1 Anaeromyxobacteraceae bacterium | reverse complement strand
GAGATTGGCTGCGGCATGGGCCTGCATTGCGAGACGATGATCCGCGCCGGCGCCAGGGTCACCGCGATCGATCTCTCCCCCCCACCTCGATCGAAGCGACGAAGCGGCGCCTCGCGCTCAAAGGCCTCTCGGCCGACGTCGTCCAGGGCGACGCGGAGGCCCTCCCGTTCCCCGACAAGAGCTTCGATATCGTGTGGTCGTGGGGGGTTATCCACCACTCCTCGCGGACGGCGAAGATCGTGCGGGGAGATCGCCCGCGTGCTCCGGCGGAGGGCGAGTGTCGGGTGATGGTCTATCACCGCGGCGGCGCCCGCGTGGCGGTGACCTTCGTCCGCGAATACCTGCTCGGAGGGCGCTTCCTCCAGAAGAGCTTCGACGAGACGCTCTACGAGACGACCGACGGCTTCTCCGCGCGCTTCTACGTGCCCGAGCAGTTCGAGGATCTCTTCCGCGCCTTCTTCAAGGACGTCTCCTCCGAGATCTGCGGCCAGGAGTCGGACGCGATCCCGCTCCCCCGGCGGCTCCGCCGCTTCGCGATCAAGATGGTGTCGGAATCAGATATCTGCGCGAGGCGCAGGCGCGGCGCGGGAGCTTCCTCTTCCTCACCGCGAAGAGGCCTTTTTAGCAGCCCGTTGATTTTCTGCTGCGCGCCCCGACGCGTCGGTTGGGCTCCCTCAAAATACCAGTGTATTCCTTGGTCGCCCTCCCTAGGCTTCAGCTCGCCTCGGCCTGCGGGGGAGGCGGGGACGACTTCGAGGGGGCGGGCGCGTCCTCGGCGTAATAACCCTCTTTGCGGTAGTAATAGTACTGAGAGTACTTGTACTCACCCTTGTTGAGGTTGACCGAGTTGAGCACGGTCCCCGCCGTGTTGGCGCCGACGTCGGCGAGCGCGCGGAGCGCGTGGCGGGCGAGATCCTTCTGCGTCTTGAAGGCGCGGATGCACGAGCACGGTGCCGTCCACCAGCGTGGAGAGCACGGCGGCGTCGGTGACGGCGACGACGGGCGGGCTGTCGATGATCACGCGATCGAACCGGCTCTGCAGCTCCTCGAGGACGCGGTGGAAGCGCTCGCTGTGGAACAGCTCGGCCGGGTTCGGCGGGATCGGGCCGGCGGCGAGGATGCTCAGGTTCGGCACCGGCGTCTCCTGGATCGCCGGGGTGAGCGAGCTCGCCACGTCCTCGTCGAGGAGCGCGGTGGTGAGGCCGAGATCGGCCTTGGCGCGGAAGATCCGGTGGAGCCGGGGCCTGCGCAGATCGCAATCGACGAGGACGACGCGCTGATCGGCCTGCGCCATTGCAATGGCAATGCAGCACGCGACCGTGGTCTTGCCCTCGGAGGGGCCGGCGCTCGTGACGAGGAGCGTGCGGAACGGGTGATCCGGCGCCATGAAGAGCAAATTGGTGCGGATGGTCCGGGATGCTTCGGCGATTCCGCTCAATGGATAATTGTGGACGATGAGCTCCGGCCCGCCCTCGACGAGGTTCACGTTCGGCTTGCGCTGGCCGCGGTGATACTGTGGCTGTAGCCCGCGCTTGTCGTCGCCGATCTCCGGGAGGATGCCGAGGAACGAGAGGCCGACCTCGCGCTCGATGTCGTCCGGCGTCTTCACGGTGCGATCGAGCAGCGCGCGGCCGACGGCGGCGACGATCCCGAGGAGGATGCCCACGAACATGCCCGTGGCGATGTTCACCGGCACCTGCGGGCGCACCGGGCCGCCCGGGCGGAGCGGCGGGTCCACGACGCGGATGTTGTTGACCCGCAGCATCCGGGTCAGATCGCTCTCCTTCGTGCGGTCGAGGACGAGCGAGTAGAGCTTCTCGTCGTTCTCCTTCGTGCGGCGGAGGCGGTTGTATTCGATCTCGAGGATATTGAGGTCGAACGCCTCCTTCTTCGCGCCCTCGTACAGGCCGGCGAGCCCGGCCTCCTGGCGCTTGATCACCGCGAGATCGCCGTCGAGCGCGCCCTGGATGTTGCGCACCTCGGCGAGGAGCGCTTCGCGCGTGGCGTCGATCTTCGCGTCGGCGCTCATCACCTCGGGGTGGTTCTTGCCCTTGCCGCCCTTCACGAGGCCGTCGCGATCGCGCACCGCGTCCTCGTAGGCGCGGCGCAGGCCCTGGAGCAGCGCGCTCTGGAGCAGCTCGCTCGCGGGGAGGTTCGTCGGGTTGTCCGCGCGCACCTTGGCGAGCTCCGTGCGCCGCGCCGAGATCTCCTCGCGCTTGGTGCGCACGGAGGTGAGCGCCTCGTTGAGCTGCTTCATCTCCTCGCGGAGCATGTTCGACTGATCGTCGAGCGACACCGAGAGGATGTTCTTCTTCTCCTTGTAATCGTGGAGGCTCATCTCGCTCGTCTCGAGGTCCTCCTTGAGCTTGTCGAGCTGGCCGTGGAGCCAGTCCGCCGCCTGCGAGGTCGAGGCGTGCACGTCCTCGAGGTTCATCGCGATGTAGACGTCGACGACGGCGGCGAGCAGGCGCTGGGCGCGATCGGGATCGGCGTCCTCCAGCTTGACCACGGCGAGGCGGCTGTCCTTCACCGGCTCGACCTTGATGCGCCCGCGCAGCGCCTGGGCCGCCGCCTCCTCCGGGACGTTGGCGGGCGGGAAGGTGACGCCGGGCGGCGCGTTGCGGAGGAAGGCCGCGTCGTGGTTCAACCCGAGCTGGCTGACGACGGCGGCGGCGACGCGGGTCGAGGTGATGATCTTGTACTGGGTCTCGTAGTACTCGTGGTTGTCCCAGTAGCTGCCGGCGCCCATCTCCACGACGGTCTCGACCTTCTGGCCGAGGGGGCGGGGCGGGTTGGGATCGAACTGGATCGTCGCCGCGGCCTGGTAAATCTTCGTCTGGCCGAGGGTGTAGAACGTGACCGCGAGGGTGACGACGATCGCGGTCATGGCCGCGGTCGTCCAGTGCTTGCGCAGGGTGTGCCAGATGACGGCGCCGCCGGCGCCGGCGGCCTCGGGGCGGACCGCGGGCTGGCCGAACTGCCGGACTGGATTTTGCGGGGTTTCAGCGCTCACTGCGGCATCTCACGGGGAAAACTGCGCGGACGGGCTGGTACGTTGCGCCGCGATTATAGAAAGTTCAAGAGCCGGGGCGCCACCGCGGCTCTTGGCGCGGTGAGCGCGTCCTCCCCGAGGCGGATCTCGACCGGGGACGCAGCATCCACCAGGGCGCGGAGGATCGCGAGGTTCTCGTCGCGGAAGGGCATCCCCTCGACGATGAGCGCCGCGCTCTCGGCGAGGAGGTGCCCGAACGCCTCGGCCTTGGAAATCGCACTGATCTCCGTGGTTTTGCCCCCGCTGATCGAGGGGAAGACCGCGATGGTCCGCCCCCGCGAGAGCGGGATCTCCGGGCGATGGCGGTCGGGGAACGCGACGCGGGGATCGACCGGTCGCTTGTCGGTGCGCGCGGGCGCGGGGCCGGCGAGGGGGAGGAGGCGGGGGAACGCGGAGAGCGTCGCCGGGCCGAGGTGGAACGCGCGCGGGAAGGCGACGGCGTGCGCGATTTGCCCGGGATCGGCGCTGGGATGGAGGAAGATCGCGTCGTCGCCGAGGTACTCGACGCCGGCCTCGAGGAGCGCGAGCGCGGTCGTCGTCTTCCCGGCGCCCGACGATCCGGCGATGAGGATCGCCGCGCCGTCAGGGCGTACGACCGCGGCGGCGTGGAGGTGGAAGAGCCGCGCGCGGCGGAGCAGGAGCGTGAGCGCGATCTGGAAGAGGACGCGCGTGGATCCCGCGTGGATCTCCTCGCCAGGCGCGACGACCTCCGCCGAAGCAGGCGCGATCCCGGTTGGGATGAGCACGCGCGAGGATCGATCCCGAAAGCAGGAACCCCGAGGGGCCGCGGTACGCCTGCACGGCGCCGTGGAAGAACGACGGGATCCAGCCTTCCTCGCCGGGATCGGCCGCGGTCTCTGCCGTCGCCGGGCGGAGATCGAGATGGATTCGCTCGGCGATCTCAGAGGCTTTTGTGGGCTCGAGCATCTCGAGCACGCCGGCCATCGGATCCTCGGCGAGGCCCTCGCTCGACCACGAGATCGCGGCGCCGCGGATCGAGATGGCGGGCATCGGAAGCGCTACGCCGGGCGCTCGATCACGAGGCCGTCGGCGATCATCTCGTCGAGGATGCGGGTGACGTCGCGCTCGGCTTCGGAGCGCTCGACGCGGAACTCGCGGATGAGATCCTGGGCGATGGAGGCGACGGACCGGGCCGCCGCGCTGCCGAGCGCCTTCCACACGAAGACCGCGGTGGGGTTCAGCGTGTAATAGAACTTGGTGTCGAGGTGGAGGAGCACGCCGGTGCCGTCGTCGAGCTCGGTGAAGAGGGCTTGCGGGTTGGGCGTGGGCGCGGCCTTGTCGGTCATGGCGATACGCGGCCTTCGGGATAGGAGAACGTGACGATCAGATCCGGCTCGATCTCCTCGAACGCGGGGGAGTTGTCGAGCTCGACCCACGCGTGGCCGGTGATCTCGCCGTCCGCGGGCGGCTTGATGCCCATCACGAACCGCGCTGGGTGCCCGGCGCGGCGGAGCACCGCGTAGCGCGCGAGGGATTGATAGAGGCACGTGTCCGGCAGGACGCGGAGGCGGGCGACGATCGCCTCGCTCGCGCCGATCGCCTCCTCGACGAGCGGGAGCGGCACCGGATCGGCCGCGCGATCATGCTTACTCAGCGCGCGGAGGACGTCCGGCAACGATCGCTTCCGCACCCACGCGCCGAGGCGGAGGCGGAGGGCGATGGCCTCCGTGCGGAGTCGGATTCCCTGCGGGATCGCGGCTTCGATCAGCGCGAGCATCGCCTTCACTTCACGACGGGCAGGCTCTTCGCCCACGCGCCCCGCCAGCGCTCCCTGTGGGCCTCGGGGCCCTGCACGCCGCCGTCGACCCAGTGGGGCTTGCCGAAACGCTTCATGCAATCGTTGCAGCCGAAGTGATCCCACTCGGTGAGGTTGCCCCGCGCGACGCGATCGAGCCGGTCGAGCTGCGCCTTGTGGATGATCCCGAGCAGGCGCGCGTGCGCCTCGACCAGGCTCATCTCCTTGAGGTCCCCCGCGACGTCCTGGTTCGGCCCGTCGCTCGGGATGCCGGAGTGCTGGCAGCAGAGGTTGAGCCGGCCCTCGACGTCGACGTGCAGTTGCTTGCTCGCGAACGGCTCGCACACGTGGAAGGGCTGATCCTGATAGAAGCCCTCCGGCATCTGCACGCGGAGCTTGATCGTGGCCATGAGGCGCTCGATCCGGTCCTTGATGTTCCGCCACGCGCGCGCCGAGAGGTAGAGATTGCGGTCGAGGTGCGTGCCCGTCGGCTGGAGCATCGAGAACGAGACGGCGCTCGCGCCGAGGTGGCTGGCGAGCAGGCCCATCGCCTCGATCTGGTGGGCGTTCTTCGCGTCGATCACCATCTGCAGGACGAACGGGATCCCGTGGGCCGTGCAGAGCGTCGCGCCGAGCATCACCTCGCGATAGCTGCCCTTGCCGCGGATTTCGTCGTGCACGGCCTCGTCCGCGCCGTCGAGGCTGAAGTTGACGGCGGTGAGGTGATCCCGCCGCGCGGGCGCCGCGCGGAGCAGATCGAGCAGGCGGGAGAAGCGCTTGCCGTTGGTGACGAGGTGCCAGCGGAGATCGCTCTCGACGATGGCGTCGAGGATGCCCTCGAGGTCGGGGTGGAGGGAGCGGCTCGCCGCCGGTGAGGGCGACCTGCGCGGCGCGGTAGACGCGGCTCGCCTCGGCGAGGACCTTCTGCGATCACGGCGAGCGGGAGATCTTTCGGCTTCTCTTCGGGATCGCGGAGGCAGTGCTGGCAATCGAGCTGACAGCGGTCGGTCACATGCAACCCGATGACGGCGACGGCCATGGAGCTCCTCCGGCGCGGCGAGGGGGGCCGCGGACTCGATCAACCCATCATCGTCAGGCCGATCGAGCTCTGCGTCATGACGGTGAAGAGCGTCGCGGAGCTGAGGGATCGCTTCTTCATGATCCGCGGGCTCTCGTAGGGCCTCCGGTGGTCCTCCGGGAGGGGGGCGAGGGAGGGCGACGGGGCCGTGCCCTCTTCGTCTTCCCTGGCTCGCTGCGTCGTGTCCGCCATTGTCTTCCTCGAAAACAAGCCTGAAACCGGTCCGCCGACGTTACCACGCGGCTACCCCCGCGCACAACCGAGGGGGTCCCGCGTTCCGTTGCCCGAGGGGCCTCGCGCGTTCACGGGGTCGCCTCGGCGCCTGCGCTCCCGAGCGGGGCGAGGACCGCGTGGGCATAGGGCTGCTCCTCGAAGCGAACGATCTCGTAGCCTGCGTCCCAGGCGAGCTTGATCAAGGCGTCCTGCTTGAGGAAGGAGAAGAACCCTCCGTTCGAGAGGAAATGATCGCCGACCTCGGAGACGCCGGGCGCGTCGAGCGCGGCGAAGAGGCGCTGGAGCGTGCCGCGGACGCGCCCCTTGCCCGGCGGCGCGGTGCCCGGCTCCGGCTCGAGCGCGAAGCTGATGAGCACGGGGGCGCGCGGCGCGAGGGCGCGGAGGGCGCGGAGCAATGCGAGCCGGGAGGCGGCGGGCATGACGTGCGAGAAGCTGCCCCAGCCGAGGATTACCATGTCGAACGGAGGATTGGCGCGGAGGAAATCGAGCGGCCCGCCGCGGCCTTCGACGGCGCGCACGAGGTCCTCGTAGGAGGCCTGGACGAAGGTGGCGCGATCGTCCGTGGCGAGGGTGCGCGCGGCGTCGGCGAAGGGCGCGCACGGGTCGAAGGCGACGACGGAGAAGCCGCGATCGACGAGGGCGCGGACCTCACGCCCGGCGCCGGCCGCGCCGACGAGGACGCGGCCGCTCGAGGGGAAGGGAGGCGCGTCGAGGGCGCGGCGCTCCCAGCCGAAGAGGCCGCCCTGGAAGTGCGCGCCGCCGGGCAGATAAGCGCTCTGCTTCGCGTAGACGAGGGCGGTGAGCGCCGCGCGATCCTCGGGCGGGATCCAGGCGAGGAGCAGCTCGTCGAGGATGCCTTCTCGGATGTTGTTGGCGCGGATCGCGACGCGATCCCAGGCGAGGAGGGCGCGGACCCAGCGCGGCGCACGATAGGGCTTCATGGGTGGCGGTGTGGATACGGGGAGGCGGAGGGGGCCGTTGCTCGCTCGCGCCTGGATTGTCGACGATCGGGTCGGATGTCAAGCGCTTCGATGATCTCCGTTGGATGCCCATCCCCGCGGGCCCCGTCGGTGCTCGGCGCTGCGCGCTGCGCGCCCCTCCCCATCGCCCGCTCAGGGAGGGATGTGCTCCGGAAGACTGATCGCCATAGATGCCCTGGTGCACGGTCTTGCAGAACCGGGATAAGGCGGCTGCTGCGTGCTTGTGCTGGAGTCCAACGTAAAATATCGAACTCTGCTCGACTTGACCTTTTCTAGCACTTCCCCGACATAGGCCTTGCCATCCCGAATGCGAATTGCCCCCACTACATGCCTTCCGGGCATGGTGACTTCTATTTGTAACTTATGGTTTCTTCAAGCTCGAGAGTGACCCCGCGCACGACACTATCATCTGGTGTGCGCATTTGCTGCCTTTCGGATGTCACGCCAACGAGAAGCGCCTCTGTAAGCAGTACCTCCCACTCAGTCTTTGTTGGGCGACGCTGGAACACAACCTGGTACTCCTGCACAACCTCTGCAATGGATCTTCCTAAGATATCGAACGGGACGTCACCCAAGACCGTATCTGTTCCTTGCACTTTCCACCATCTCGTCGTGCTTCACCTCGGATCGGATATGGCTTTTGCGCAAGCGTTCTCCTGTTTGATGTCTCTAATCAGAGCCGACAGGTGGTAATCTGTACGACCGAGCGCCGCAAGCGTTCTTGTTTGCCGTTCCAATTCATCTTTCACAAGCGGGTGACGTGAGGCGAATTCGACGCTGATACCCTCTGCGTCCCGAACGTACATCTCTGCGGTGTCATGCGCCATGGCTCCAACATCGGCGGCTCGGCGCGCGCTCCCGTCAGTGATACAATGCAACGTTTCTAAAATCCCTGCGCTGGCATCTAGAGCGGCCGATGTCAGGGGGTGCGAAAAATTGTTCCGTATCAGGTGTGTTTCGTTCGCAGGAGTCAATTGCTGCTTCCAAGGTCGATGGTTCAATGTAAGCTTCCTCGACGTAACGCCATGCGATGTCAAGGCCTGCGCGAAGAGCCGCGGGATCTCCCCATCTGCTCTGTCTCGAAAAGGCGACGTAATTGGGCAGCATCCGCTCGCAGCATGAAGCGGCGAACGCTACCCGCTTCTGAGTAGACAGCTCTCTTAACTGTTCCACCAGTTTGTTACTCCACGAGCTGATCATGTTCCGTATACCTCATCTTAGCGGGCTCCGCGGAATTGCTCCGACTGATTGAATCTGGGTGGCGCAGGCGGGGCAAATCGGTCGACTCGCGGCGATTGATTCAACTGCTGCTCCTCGAATTGCTGCCTCGTTGGTGATCGTCGCCTCCGCATGTCCGATCCCCTCGATTGCTCGTTCACCCGGCAAGAGCGCATCGAGCTGAGCTGGGCGCAGGACACGCTCGCTCGATGCGACCCAGCGTTCGACAGCTCCCGACGCCGTCCGTACTTGCGCAACAGCCGTCGTCGTAAAACGTTGTGTGATGGGATTGAGCGCACCGTGAATGGCATTGGCGCGGGAAGCGAGGCCACTCGCTTCAGCCTCCGCTGCCCCTGCGGTCCCCGCCTCCGCCCCCGCAACCCTCCCGGCAACGACCGTACCGATAATCGCCACGAGCACCGGCTCAACCGCCGCGCCGAGCTTCTCCGTCATCCCCCTGCTGGACGGCCTCGACCCCATGAATCCCGGTGACGATGGCCCCCCACACGGGATTGACCGCGTTGATCCCATGCATCGCCCCGCTGAGCCCGACCTGCCAGCCCGCCTCTCCGAAATCATGCCGCTCGATCCCCTCGAAGATCCCCTCGCCAATGCTCCACCACGTCTTGACGATGCTGTACCCCCCGAACGTCGCGACGTTGAGCGTGATCGACTTGACCGTCTCCAGCACTTGCCCGACATAGGCCTTGCCCATGCCGAACGCGAATCGCCCGACGCGACGCCCGGGACTCTTGGGCGCAGTCGTATCGGCCGCCGGCACGGTGCCGACCGCGGTCCCCGTGGTCTTGACGTCGGTGGGCACGAGCGCCACGCCGGCCTCGATCGCCTCCTCCTTCGGCTTGGGCGGCGGCTCGGGCGGCTTCGTTCCATGGACGGTGACGACGATGGGGCTGACCCACTTGCCGTTGAATGCGCATAGTTGCGGGGACGCCTCGCAGCCCGCCGGCGGCGGCCCGGTCGGCATCGGTTCGGCGTCGAACCCGCTGGGATCGATGAACGTGAGCGGATTGTTGCCGACATAGCCGTACGGATTCCATTGCTCGCCCGCGCCTGGATCGCCCACGATCGGGTCGGCTGTCAAGAACCGCCCGACCTTTGGGTCATACATCCGGCCGCGCATGTTGACGAGCCCCAGCTCGTCATCGCTCTCGTGCCAGGTGAAGCCGTGGGGCGTCAACGACGAGAACGACGGCGGAGGCGGCTTGCCCCAATCTGGATTTCTGCGCGCGCCGAACGCGTCATAGCTGCGCTTTTCGACCAGCTTGCCTTGCTCGTCCGATAAGGCATCGACCGAGCCCAGGTGGTCGACATGCGCGTAGAGCGTCGCGCTCGGCCCCGCCTCCTCGCGGGTGACGATCGCGACCGCGCGCTCGCTTCCGTGAACGGTGTACCGGTGCTCGACGACGCCGGTGCTCGTGTGCGTGACCCGTTCGTAGAGGTCGTCCAGGGAGACGGTCACCGCCTCGCTGGTCGTCTTGCGGATCCGCTGCTGGTCGCCGTCGTACTCGAGCGCGACGGCGGCGATCTTCTTGGGCTTGTCGAACGCGGTGTACGCGACGATGGCACCGGACCGTCCGATCTGATTCCCGACGGCGTCATAGCTGAACACGTCCGGCCCGGCCGTGTGGACCGCGTGCGGGTGCTGCGGGTCATACGTATACACGCCGACGCCCGACGCGGTATGGAGGTTGCCGCTGCCGTTCTGCTCGTAGCTCCAAGCCTGCTGACAGCCGGGCATTCCCGTGAGCGTGGCGCACGAGACCCGATCGAGCGCATCATACAAGAACGTCTCGCTTCCGTTCGGGCCCGCCAGGCTGTCCGCGCGGGTCGAGAGGTTCAGGTTGTCGTCATACCCATACGCCAGATCCTGGAGCGTCGCGCCGAGGTCGTTCTCCGTGTGAATGGCCTTGACGCGGTTCTTCTCGTCGAAATACGCGCGCGTCGTCGTGACCTTGTTGCCGAACCGCTCTCCGGTGATCCTCCCCGCGCCGTCGGTGCCCGTCAGCGTCCAGTAGGCGAGGCCTGTCGACACGTCCTTTGCCATGAGCATATGACCGTGATCGTCGTAGCCATAGCTGACGACCAGCGGCGCGACGTTGGGCGAGCTCGGGTAGGTGATCGTCGAGAGGCGACCAAAGCTGTCGTAGCCTGTCGCCGCAGAGAAGCTCTCGCCGTCGAGCGTGAGCTTGACCGCTGCCGGCCGGGCGAGATCATCATACGTGAACTGCTTGATCGCGCCGCCGGGGCTCGTGACCTTGGCGATCCTCCCGAGCGCCGCCTTGCTGTTCCCCATGGGCGCGGTGTCCCATTCCCACCGGGTGCTCCCGTCGCTGTCAACACGCGTGAGCGGCCGTCCCAGCGGATCATATGCCATCGAGACCTTTCGGTTCAGCGCGTCGGTCGACGCTCGGAGCTGCCCGAAGCCGTCGTGGTGCAGCGTCATCGGCCCGCGGTCGGGATCGTCGCGGTGCTTGACCCGGCCAAAGGCGTCGCGGATCACCTTGGTTGTGGTCGCATCGGGCGCGGTCACCGACCAGAGCCCGCTGAAGGGCCCATAGCCGTACGTCGTCACCTCACCCTTGGCATTCTCGATCGCGACCGTGCGCCCGAGCGCATCGAGCGTGGTCACGGTCTTGTGCTGCCGCGGATCGGTGACCATCGTCGTGAGCCCGCTGTGCTCCACCGTCGTCACCGCGCCCCACGGCGCGGTGTGCTTCACCATCCTTCCGCCAGCGTCGTATTCGAAGGTCTCCTCGCTCGCGCCCTGTTGGTTGAAGGTCAGCTCGTCGGCCGGCACCGAGCGCGCCGCCACCTTGCCGCTATAGAGGTCATAGCGTATCCGCTGCACGATCCGCGGTGGCACGAGCGGGCCGGTTTGCACACCTTGCCGAAAGGTCCTGACGGTGCGCCCCAGGCTGTCTTGCCAGACGACATCGTCCTCTCCGCCGGTCGTCTTCGTCTCGACCTCTTGCCGATACCACGCCGCCTTGCTGCGTATCCTTGACGCGGGAGAGCGCAGTCGTGGTGCTCGTCTGGTCCGGCCGCCGCTCCTCGGTGACCCGCCCGAGCCCGTCGTGCGCCCATTGCGTGACCAGGCCGTTCGCGTCCACCGAGGCAAGCAACACCCCATAGCCTGGGTGGTACTTGGTGTAGACCACATGCCCAGCCGCATTGACGTGCGCGAAGGGGAACCCGTTCGGGAAGTACGAGATACAGGTCGAGCGCACGTCGCCGTCTGCGTCGACGGCGCTGACGGTCGTCAGGTCTCCGAAGAGATCGTAGCCAAACGTGGTGGTGACCTGGGTCTCCTGGATCTCACTCGGATCATCGCTCGCCTGGGTCTCGGTGATGACATGACCGCTCACCGGATCCAGGGTGCGGTGCAGCGTCCGGCACTGCTGGAGCCCCGGCACGGCGCTGCATTCGTGCACGTCGGTGATTTCGCTTGCGAGGCCGGTGAACGGGTCCGTCGCGATCTGGCGCTGAATGGTGCTGGTCAACCCGACGCTGGCCGTGCTCGAGCTCTCGACGAGCGCGTTGCCGTCGCCGTCGAGCTTGGTGATCGAGCGTTTTGTGTCGCTGAGCACGATGGCCGAAGGTGGGTTCGGGCCGACGTTGTCCCGCACATAGCCGAGGACCGACGCGTTCGGCGGCAACATGCCCTCCAGGCTCCGCACCTCGCGGACGGCGGGCACCACGAAATGGTTACTGCCGGCCTGGGTGATGACCTCTTGCAACGAAACCGTGGTCGACGAGATCTCGATCTGCTGCGGATTCGGTTGCGTCGGAAGGCCTGGATTGAAGCGCCGTTCCTCGGTCACCTGGCCGGCGAAGGGCACGGGGAAGCCGGGGTCGAGCCCGGTCGTGACGTTATCGTAGACCTCCTCCTCCCCGGCGCCGGTCTGGAGGTCGCGCACGATCCGCCGGCCAAAGCCGAGCGACCGCCGCGCGATCCGGTGATAGCGGCTGTCGCGGTACTGGATGGCATAGGCGCGCCACCGCGGAAGGCCCTTGGGCGAGGCGCCGGCGTTCAGCGAATACGTCGCGACGACGCGCTGGGGCCCGGCGACGCACGCCCGCGGGTAATCGCAGCCATTGGCCGGATCGTCGCGCGACACATAGCGATACTCGTCGAGCGCCGGTGATCCCGGGGAGACGCCGTCGGTCCGCGCGAGATCGATCAGGTGTGCATAGGTAATCGCGACGGTGGGCGCAAAGCCTGGCTCACCCGGGTCGTGCTCGTTGTGCCCGTCCGTGACCGCGACGAGCAGATCCTGATCGGACGCCTTGTTGCGGAAGACGTGGAAGAATCCATTGATCGGCAAGAGGACGTCGTGCGCCCCGTCCCCGTCGACGTCGAGCACGCGCGGCCCGTGCGGGTCCCAGAGCGAGATCTTCGCGTTGCCGGTTGCGTCCAGCGTCGCCTGGGCATCGAAGGGGATCGACGTCACGACCGGCACGAACACCCACGGGGACGCCGGGTCGCTCGGATCCTGCTTCGAGGTCTCCAGCACGACCCAGGAAGGAGGGTTGTTGGGGCCGTTCATCCGCACGGGCAAGAGCAAGTCCTCTTGCCCATCACCATTGTCGTCGATGGGCACCCCGAGCGAGGCCAGCGCGTCCGGCGCATCGATCGTCGGGTCCGCCGCCATGCTCACGTAGCCCGGCGCGAACATCTGCTCCGGATCACCGGTGTTGAGGAACGTCAACGGAAGATGGTTGGCGAACCCGGTCTCGACCGCGTCGGGGAGGCTATCGCCGTTGACATCCATCCAGAAGATCGCCCCTCCGGTCGGCGGCACCTGGAGGTGCAGGTCCAGCGAGGACCAGAGATCGAAGCTCGGGCTCACTGCGCTCGCGACGACGAGCGAGAACGTGATGTAGTTGTCGCGCAGAATGGCGCCGCCCATCGGATCCTGGTCGGTCTCCCGCAGGACGAGATCGATAACGCCGTCCGCGTCGACGTCCAGGGGAGTTAGCTCGGTGTCACAGGGATAGATGACCGAGAGCGGCGGCAGCGGGCGAGCGGTGGGGCTGAAGCCTCCTGGCTCCCAGAGGTGTACTGTCCATGCGAACGTGCCGATGGCAATCTCTTCACACTGAATGAGATCGCTCACGCCGTTTCCATCCAAATCCGCGAGGTGAGCGGAGGCCGTCGCCCCGGCGAGCCTCGGCGGCGTATCCACGCCGAGGCCGAACACCCGCGGGATGCCGGTGTCCAGCGGCTTGAACGTGGGATTCGGTTTGTTCGGCGAAGGCGGCACCGTGAGGAGCACCATCCAGTTCGGGTGCTGACCGTGGATGTCGTGCAAGAGGAGGTCCGTCAGCCCATCGTGATTGTAATCGATGGGCGTCCCGAGCTCGGGAAGGACAGCCGCGCCCGGCTGGGCCGGCGGCGGGATGGGCGCGTTGGCCGCGACCGTGAACGGCGAGGAGAAGTAGGGGCTGTGATCGGGATCGGGGTGGAGCGGTCCTTTGTTGACCGCGACGCGCCACAGCGTCGTGGAAGGATCCGCGCTCGTGTCGCCGACCTTGGGCATGTCGGGTACCACGAGATCTGGTAAGCCGTCGCCGGTGATGTCCATCGGCATGACGCTGGCATTCCCGGACTCGGGAGCAGGCAACGCCGTGACCGGGGCTGCGCTGAACCCGAGCTCGGCCTCGCTCCAGGTGAAAATCGTGGGCGGCTTGCACACCCGTTGCGGCGTCCAGGAGCACTCCTCGACCTCCTGGAGGAGCGTCCGGCGGGTGGTTTGCCCGAGCGCATAGGTGAAATCGTACGTGCGCAGGATGGTTTGCCCCTCGCTCATCGAGATCGACGCGAGGCGGCGTGCGCTCGTGCGCGGCGCGCCGTGGTCGTAGCGCGTGCGGATATCCTCCGGATCCTTGGTATCGTAGACGAACGAGATCGCCCGCGTCGCCGGGACCGTGGGATGGCCGGTGTAGGTGATCTGCTTGGGCGCGATCTCGGTCGTGTAGGACCGGAGATAAGGCCAGGAGGACCAGGGGATCGATGCGAGATCGTTCCAGTAGGTGTAATCAATGGTGTTGCCGTCGCGATCGCTCGACTGCGCGATCCACCAGGCCGCGTTGGCGCTGTTCAACGCGAGCACGTTGGCGTTGCCGCCTTGCCCGGGGGCGTCGCCGTAGATGAGGTGCAGGCCGGATTTGGTGAAGACGTCGAAGTACTGCGGACCGTCGTCCGCAGGCAGACCCTTTTCGTAGCGGGCGAGCACGCGTACGAATGAATCCGGCTGTGTCCGGTACTCGTAGCAATCGGGCGCGGCGCAGCTCTGCGCGGCAAACGGGTGCTGCGGATCCGGGACGAGGCCCTTCGTCATGACGAGGTGCTGGCCGTCGAGACAAAGCGCGTCCGCCTGTCCGTAGGTCACCCCGCCGACGCGCCCGTCCTGGAGCAGATTGCGTGGACAGCGGGTGATCGCGGACAGGCCTGTGATGGAGAAGCCCATGCCGAGCACGGCATCGCCGCCCGCGCTGTCGTAAGCGATCCCGATCGAGGGCTGCATCCCGTTCCTGCCCGGCGGGACATCGAGCGAGAGGAGATAGGTCGCATCGCCGGCAGGAGAAACGGAGAAGGATCCTTCGATGGATCCGGCGGCGGCGGTCGGTGTGGTGGGGAGGTCATACGGAAAAACGGAGTCATCCCACGCCGGGCACGTCGGCGGGGGATGCTGAGTCGGCGGTGGAGTGGGCGTCTTCGGAGGTGGACCATCCCCGAGCGAGGGAGGTGTCGAGGCGTCGGAACACGCGCTGCCGCTCGAGCACGCATCCGAGCACCAGGAGCAGTGGGGCCAACATCCGCGTTAGTCCACGGGCAAGGGCGGTGATAAGCGCGTGCAGGCTCATGGCTCCCTCCAGGTGGACGGAGGTTAACCGGGAAAACCCTGTAAGGGAACCTGTATTGGTCCGCCCAGAGCCCTGAGTGCGTAAGGCACGCTCGGTGAGCGCGTCGACGCGATGCTGCGTCGATGGTAGTGCACGAACGTCGTCTGGAATTGCGTGAACATCGACTCCGATGTTCGGACTTCACGCCGTGGGCCGTATTCGAGCGCTGCCGAAGATCACCCGCTCCACGCCGCGCACCGCCGCATAGCGACAGAGCCCCAGCACCCAGGTGCCGAGATCGTCGCGGAGCGGTGTTTGCCGGATCATCCACGGCAGTCCGAGATCGTTGCTCGAGGCGGCCATCGCGGCGCGGCGGCGGAGGACCGCGCGCCGCAGCGGGCCGGGATCGAACAGCGCCACATGCGCGTCCGAGACCTCGGGCGCGCCGAGATCGCGCAGCAGGGAGAACAGGACGAACAGCGCCGTCCGCGCTCGCCACGCGCGCGCCCTCGCCGCGAGCGCGGGGAGATCCAGGCCTTTGCGCAGCAGGAGCGCGAGGTCGAGCAGGGCCGCGGCGTGGTGGAAATCGTGGCCGGCGGCGTGGATCGCGATGAGGATCGCGTGGTCCTCCGGCGACGGGATGGTCAGGCCGGGCAGGTCCGGGGCCGGCGTGGCGCGGGCGAAGAGGGCGCGCATGTCGACCGGGCGCGCGACGAATCTTGTCGAGCGTGGTGTGCACCTCGACGAGCAGCGACGTCGCGCCGGCCTGCATGGCGACGACCGCCTCGCCGAGGAGATCGGCGCTCCACGGCCTCCCCGCTGGGGCGCGCAGCTCGCTGCCGGCGTCGATCAGCGCGGCGACGATCCGATCGCGATCCGCGCGCCGCGCCAGGAGATCGATGTCGCCCATGGGGCGCGAGGCGGCGTCCGGATAGACGGTGAGCGCGAGCGCGGCGCCCTTGACGAGCATCGCGGAGAGGCCGGCGCTCTCGAGCGCGCGCGAGATCCGCCGGAGCAGGTGGGCGCGGAGCAGGGCGTGGGCGTGATCGAACGGCGACGGGGCCGGCGCGGCCGTAGGATCGCGGATCAGGCGCGTGAGGTCGGGCGGGACGTCGGCGATCTCCATCGACGGGCGATCACCGTAGCCGAGCTGTGCCCCGCCGCCGAGGCCGGGGCGGGATCAGAGGCTCTTCCCGCGGAGCAGCCGGGCGACGGCCTCCTGGACGGTGCCATAGGTCGAGAGCTCGCCGAGATCCGCCTGGATCTGCGCGAGCGTCCGGGCAATGGCCGGGCTTATCCCCGTCATCCACGCCCGCGCGCCGATGATCCTCACGGCCCGCGAGGTGCGGACGAGCGCGTCGGCGGCGAGGGTGTCGATCTCGGGCACGCCGGTGATGTCGAGGATCAGGTGCGAGGCGCGGTGCCGGGCGATGCCGAGGAGGGAGGCCTCGATGATCAGCCCCGCGCGCCCGGCGTCGATGGTGCCGATGAGCGGCATGAGGAGGACCTTCTGCGAGAGCGGGATGACGAAGATCCTCTGGACGCCCGAGGAGGCGGCGATCGCGGCCCGGATGCCCTTCCGGCCGACCTCGCTCCGCACGCTCGCCGGCCGCCTCGGCGTCGCCGAGGCCGAGCTCGGGCCGAAGCTCGACGCCATGTGCGACAAGGGGCTCGTGATGGACCTCGTCGAGCCGCGCTCGGGGCGGGTGAGCTACTTCCTGTCGCCGCCGGTGGTCGGGTTCTTCGAGTACTCGCTCATGCGGGCGCAGGACGCGCCCTTCGGCGACGGCAAGCGCGACACCATCCCGAAGAAGCGCATGGCGGAGGCCCTGCACGCCTACACCCACGGTGACCCCGCCTTCGCGCGCGAGGCGCTCGGCCGGGACACCGTCATCGGGCGCGCGCTCGTGCACGAGCCGCCGCTCGCCGACGACGCGCCCGAGGTGCTCGACTGGGAGCGGGCGAGCGCGGTGGTGGGCGACGCGAAGGCCTGGGCCGTCTCGCTCTGCTACTGCCGGCACAAGGCCGAGCACGTGGGCGAGGCCTGCGGCGCGCCCATGGAGGTCTGCCTGTCGCTCGGCGGCGGCGCCGAGTTCGTGGTGCGCCGCGGCTTCGGCCGCCCCATCGGGCGCGCCGAGGCGCTGGAGGTCCTCGCGCGCTCGCGCGAAGGCGGGCTCGTGCAGATCGCCGACAACGTGAGGAGCCGGCCGACCTTCGTCTGCAACTGCTGCGGGTGCTGCTGCGAGCAGCTGCGGGCGGTGAACGACTTCGGCCTGCGCGGCGTGAACGGCAGCGGGTTCGCGCCCCGGCGCGAGGGCGACGCGTGCGCCGGCTGCTCGCGCTGCGCACGCGCCTGCCCGGTGGGCGCGGTCGCGATGGTCCCGGAGCGCCGGACCGGCCAGCAGAAGTCCGGCCTCGCCCCGCGCTTCGACCTCGAGCGCTGCATCGGCTGCGGCGTCTGCGCGACCGCCTGCCACAAGGGCGCGCTCCGGATGGTACGCGGCGGCGCGCAGCGGCCGGTGCCGCAGAACCAGCTCGAGAAGGTCGTGCGCCAGGCGCTCGAGCGAAACCGCCTCGCCGACCTCCTCTTCGACGCGAGCGGCTCGCTCGGCGCGCGGGTGCTGCACGGCCTCGTGCGCGGCCTCGGCGCGCTGCCGCCCGCGGAGCGGCTGCTCGCGACCGAGCAGGTGCGCTCGCGCTTCGTGAAGGCGGCGCTCTCGAAGTTCCGCGAGCACGGGTAGTCGGGGGAGGCCCCTCGAGGCCGGTCGACGCGCCCGCCCGCCGCGGCGACGATGCGCCATGACCCTCGCGCCCGTCGCGGCCGCGGCCCTCCTCCTCGCCGTCCACCTCGCGGCGGAGGCCCGGGGCCAGGCGGCGGCCCGGGCCCTCGGCAAGGTCGGCGCCTCGCTCGCGGTGATCGCGCTCGCCCTCGCGCGCGGCGCGGCCGGCGGCGGCGCGCTCGACCAGGCGCTCCTCGCCGGGCTGTGCCTCTCCACGGTCGGTGACGCGCTCCTCCTCTCGCCGGCTCGCACGGCGTTCCTGGCGGGCCTCGTCGCGTTCCTGCTCGCGCACGTCGCCTACGCGGCCGGGTTCGCGACCGTCCTGGCCGCACCCGCCGCGTGGGCCGCCGCGCCGCTCGGCGTGGCGTTCGCGCTCGTGCTGCGCTGGCTGTGGCCGCACCTCGGCACGATGCGGGCGCCCGTCGTCGCGTACTGCGTCGTGATCAGCCTGATGGTCTGGCTCGCGCTCGGCACCGGCCGCGGGACGGTGATCGCCGGCGCGCTCCTCTTCTACGTCTCCGACCTCACCGTCGCGCGCGACCGCTTCGTGAAGGAGGCCTTCGCGAACCGGCTCGTCGGGCTGCCGCTCTACTACGCGGCCCAGGTCCTGCTCGCGCTCTCGACCGGTCGGGGCTGATTCACGGCCGGTCGCCCCGGTACACCCGAACGGCCAGCGGGACTGGGGGTACTTGTACCCTGACCCAGGGTTCCTGTCCTTCCGGGTGGTTACACCATGGATTCGACCCGCAGCACGCAAGGAACCGAAAGAACGGCGCGACCTTGTTGCAAGAACCGGAAAGCGACCCCGCGGGGTTGGCGGTAGGTAATTCAGCGAGCCGCATGGAGCGGTCAATGGAGAAGGACGTGCCCAGGGCAACCCGCAGCGACGCACTGAAGGTTTTCGGCGCCAGCCTCCGCGACATCCGCCGCGCGAACCAGAAGACGCAGGTCCAGCTCGCCCGCGAGCTCGGCGTCTCGGTCTCTTACGTTTCCTTGCTGGAGCGCGGCGAGCGGAACCCGCCGCTCTCGCGGCTCATCCAGATCGCGCAGGTGCTCGACACGACGCCGGTGCGCCTGGTCGAGACGATCAGCCGCCCGCAGCCGCTGCCGCTGCCGGTCCCCGCCGTCGTCGCGGCGTAGGCGAGGAGGCTCGCTCCGCCGGGGGAGCGGGCCGCTCACGGTCGGCGGGGCAGCGCCTCTGCCTCGCCGGGCAGGACTTCGGTCGACCCCTCCGGCACGGTCGCGCCTCGCCGCAGCGACCAGCCGGTGCGCAGGCCGAGCACGAACCCACCGAGCACGATCGCCCCGATGGCGAAGAGCGTGTCCCCCGGGACGCGCAGCCACCGGAGCGTGCTCATCACCGGGCGCTGCATGAACTCCGCGCTGCGGGCCCACCAGGTGCCGACCTCCACCGAGGCCTGCGCCTGCAGGAGCCCCACCGGCAGCACCGAGAGCAGCACCATCAGCGCGAGCCCGCCGTTGATGCACCAGAAGGCGACCGCGAGCGGGCCGTCGCGCCACGCCGCGCCCGGCCGGAGCGCGCGCAGGCAGAACAGCATGAGGCCGATGCCCAGCATCCCGTAGACGCCGAAGAGCGCGGTGTGGCCGTGCACCGGCGTCGTGTTGAGCCCCTGCATGTAGTAGAGCGCGATGGGCGGGTTGATGAAGAAGCCGAACAGCCCCGCGCCCACCAGGTTCCAGAACGCGACCGCCACGAAGCACCAGATCGGCCAGCGGTACGCCTCGAGCCAGCGCCGGGCCCGGGCGAGCCGGAGGTTCTGCCAGACCTCGAGCCCCACGAGCACGAGCGGGACCACCTCGAGCGCGCTGAAGGTCGCGCCGAGCGCGATGACCGCCTCCGGCGTGCCCGAGAAGTAGAGGTGGTGGAAGGTCCCGATGATGCCGCCCGCGAGGAACACCGCGGTGGAGAAGAAGGTCGCCCGGGTGGCCTTCCCGACCTCGAGCAGCTTCAGGCGCACGAAGAGGAACGCGATGACGACGGTCGCGAAGACCTCGAAGAAGCCCTCCACCCACAGGTGCACCACCCACCAGCGCCAGTACTCCACCATCGCGAGGTGCGAGCCCTTCCCGTACATGAGCCCGGCCCCGTAGAAGAGCGCGATCGCGACCGACGAGAGGAGGAACAGCCCGAGCAGCGAGCGGGCCTCGGCCTCCTCGGGTGCGCGCGCCCGCCGGAGCACCGGGACGAGCGCCCGGGCCATCAGCGCGAGCCAGATCCAGAGCCCGGCGAAGAGGAAGAGCTGCCAGAAGCGCCCGAGGTCGACGTACTCCCAGCCCTGGTGGCCGAACCAGTACCAGCCGTCGCCCGGGAGCTTCCCCATCACGCTCAGCCACTCCCCGGCGAGGGAGCCGACCACGATCACGAGCAGCGCGACGAGAGAGCACGTTCACGAGGGCGGCCTGCCCGCGCGGCTCGACGCCGGAGACCGCCGGGCCGACGTAGAGCCCGGTGGCGAGCCAGGCCGTCGCGATCCAGAAGATGCCGAGCTGCGTGTGCCAGGTGCGCGCGACCGAGTACGGGAGCCAGTCCGCGAGCGGGAACCCGTAGAAGCCCGCCCCCTCGACGCCGTAGTGCGCGGTCACCGCCCCGAGCGCGACCTGCACCACGAGCAGCGCGGCCACCACCCAGAAGTACTTCAGCGTCGCGCGCTGGCTCGGCGTCGGCTTGAGCCCGAAGAGCGGATCGCGCTCCGGGAGCTCGCCGGCCACGTGGTTCCCCTCCCGCCCGCCCTGCCACCACACGAGCCCGCCGATGCCGGCGAGGAGCAGCACGAACGACAGCACGCTCCACACGAGCGCGCCGCCGGTGGGCCGGTTGCCGACGAGCGGCTCGTGGGGCCAGTTCTGCGTGTAGGTCACGGTCTCGCCCGGCCGCTCGGTCACCGACGCCCAGCTCGCCCACCAGAAGAACGCGGCCAGATCGGAGAGCTTCGCGGGGTCGGTGAGCGCGCCGCGCGGGATCGCGTACGCGTCGACCCCGTCCCGGAACACGCCGGCGAAGTGCTCGGCGTTCGCGCGGTACGCCCGCGCGCGCTCGGCCGAGATCGCGACCGCGCCGGTGGCGGGGTCGTACGTGTTCCGGCGCAGGTCGCCGGAGAGGCGCTCCCGCAGGGCGGCCTGCTGCTCGGGCGGCAGCGCCGCGTAGCCGCCCGGCGCCCCCTCGGCCCTCGCCCACGCGTCGAGCACGAACGTCGCCTCGCGGTGGAGCCAGTCCGCGCCCCAGTCCGGCGCCACGTACGAGCCGTGGCCCCAGATCGTCCCGACCTCCTGCCCCCCGATCGACTGCCAGACGTTCTGCCCCCGCATGATCGCGGCCCCGTCGAGCACCTCGCGGCCGGAGGCGTCGACGACGCGCGTGGGGATGGGCGGCATCGCCGCCCGGATCCGCGGCGCGAAGGCGCCGAGGACGCCGAACCCGAAGACCATCACGACGACCAGCGCAGCCCAGTACCTTTTCATGGCGCCGCAAAGCTAGGGCGCGGCCCGCCCAGGCGCTCTCCTCCTCGGGGTCGTCCCCCGCACCGCGGCGCGGCGCGGGCGGAGCGTTGAACCCGTGTCCGTATTCACCCTGCGTCGGCGCCCGCCCGGGGGACGGCCCATCAGGCGGCCGGGCGCGCGTCGGCCGGGGCGTTCACCTCGACCGTCACGTGGGCGAGGTCCGGGAAGGCGGCGAGCCGCGCGCGGTAGTGCGCCGGCGTCCGGGGCGCCTCGGTGACCACGGCGACGATGGCCGCGAGCTGCCGCGGGCCCACGCGCCAGACGTGGAGGTCGGTCACCCGCCCGTCGCCCGGCCCCTCGATCGCGCGCGCGATCGCCTCGCGCCGCGCCGCCTCGACCTCGCCGTCGAGCAGCACCCGGCTCGTGTCGCGCAGGAGGCCGAGCGACCACCGGGCGATGACGAGCGCGCCGACGACGCCCATCAACGGGTCCATCCACGTCCAGCCCAGGGTCCGCCCGGCGGCGAGCGCGAGGATCGCGAGCACGGAGGTCAGCGCGTCGGCGAGCACGTGCAGGTACGCGGCCCGGAGGTTGTGGTCGTGGTGGTGCGCGTGGTCGTGGTGGTGCGCGTGGTCGTGGTGGTGCGCGTGGTCGTGGTCCTCGTGCGCGTGGCCGTGCTCGTCCTCGCCGTGCCCGTGGTGCCCGTGCCCGTGGCCATCGTGCCCGTGCCCGTGCCCGTCGTGCCCGTGATCGTGGTCGCGCAGGAGGAACGCGCAGCCGACGTTGACGGCGAGGCCGAGCACGGCGACCGCGATCGCCTCGTCGAACCGGATCGCGACCGGGCTCCCGAGCCGGCCGAGGCTCTCGAACAGCACCAGCAGCGCGACCACCGCGAGCCCGACCGCGCTCGCGAAGCCCCCGAGCGCCCCCACCTTGCCGGTGCCGAAGGAGTAGCGCGGGTCGCCGGCGTGCCGGCGCGCGTAGACGTAGGCGAACACCGCGACGCCGAGCGCCGCGGCGTGCGTGCCCATGTGCCAGCCGTCGGCGAGGAGCGCCATCGACCCGAACCAGGTCCCGGCGACGATCTCCCCCACCATCATCGCGAGCGTGATGCCGACCACCCAGCGGGTGCGGCGTTCGCCGTCGGAGGGGGCCGCGGCCCAGTCGTGGCGGTGGATGAGCGGTTCGGAGGGGAAACGATCCATGACGGTGTTCTAGCGCATCCACGGCGGTTGCCGCACTGCGCAGCAGCTGCCCGGCGAACGCGCACGAATTCACCCTGGGTGCCGCGCCCACTTGGGTGACGACGCCCCGTGGCCTTGCACCGCCACGATCGCGCGTGAAACGCTGCGGCCCCCTGGCTGTCCCGCCGTCCCCACCGCTCACGAAGGGAGTCCCATGGACCTCCACCTTCGCCGCACGCTCCCGTACGTCGCCTCGCTCACCCTCGCCCTGACCGCCTGCGGCGGCCAGGAGCCCGACGACGGCGAGGAGCTCGCCTCGAACCCGCGCCCCGAGAACGCGCTCCAGTGCGGCGTCATCGATCTCGACGAGGGCACGGTCGCGCTCATCGAGGCGCAGACGCAGGCCATCCTCGATGCGATGGGCGGCCTCCCGGAGAACGCCCTCACCGCCTCGCACGTCATCCCCGTCTACGTGCACGTGATCCACAACACCGACGGCTCGGGCGGCGCGCCGACGACCTCGCAGATCAACTCGCAGATCTCCGTGCTGAACGCGGCCTACGCGCCCTCGAGCTTCTCGTTCAGCCTGGTGAGCGTCGACCACGCGAACAACTCGAGCTGGTACACTTGCACGGGCGGCACCTGCGAGACGCAGATGAAGAACGCGCTCCGCCAGGGCGGCTCGAACGCGCTCAACCTGTACCTCAACAACATGGGGAGCGGGCTCCTCGGCTGGGCGACGTTCCCGTGGAACTACGCGTCGAGCCCGAAGATGGACGGCGTCGTGGTCCTGTACTCGTCGCTGCCGGGCGGCACCGCGGCGCCCTACAACCTCGGCGACACCGCCACCCACGAGGTCGGCCACTGGCTCGGCCTCTACCACACGTTCCAGGGCGGCTGTAACGGCACGGGCGACGGCGTGAGCGACACGCCGGCCGAGAAGTCGGCCGCGTTCGGCTGCCCGACGGGCCGCGACTCCTGCAAGTCGAAGGCGGGCCTCGACCCGATCACCAACTTCATGGACTACACGGACGACGCCTGCATGAACACGTTCTCGGCGGGCCAGAACTCCCGCGCGAACACCATGTGGGCTTCCTACCGGTAGCCTGATTCACCTCGGGTGCAGGACGGCGGCGCGGGTCCGGCCGCCGTCCTGACCCCAGACGAGCACGTCGCCGCGGGCGTTGACGTCGACCGCCTCCTCGAGGTGCCAGCCGGGATCGTCGACGAGGTCGCGCAGCAGCGCGAGCTTCCCGCCCTGCCAGAGCACCGCGTCGCCCCGGCCGTTCTTCCCCATCGACACGCCCACCGCGGTCCCCGCGTCGTTCACCGCCGCGAAGCTGACGCTGAGGTGATCGCCGTCCGGCCGCGCCGCCTCGGTCGTACCGGTCGCGAGCACGCGCACGAACCCCTCGGCGTACCTGCCCGTCCCCGCCTCGCTCCCGCAGACGCGCCCCGCGCCGCTCACGTCGCGAGCCCCCGCGCTCCGGGGCACCGGCAGGAGCTCCGGCCGGCCGCTCCGCCAGACCACCGCGTCGGCGTCGCAGCCCCCCGCGATCGTGCCGTCCAGGTTCACGGCGGCCGCGCTGCAGCTCGCCGTGCCGCCCGACGGGCGCGGGAGCGTCACCGCGGTCTCGCCCGCCGCGAGGAACGCCTCGGTCCGGCCGTCCGGCATCCACATGAAGCCGACGATCGCGCCGGTGGGCCCGATGCCGGTCGGGTAGGCGCCCCAGTTGCCGGGGGCGAAGGTGATCTCGCGGAGCACGCCGCCCGACCAGCGCGCGACGTGCGTCGTCGCCTGCAGGTAGACCGCCACCGCACCGGCGTCGGAGATCCCCACCCCCACGGTCTCGCTGCCGGGCGCGCCGATGAGCGTGAACGTGCCGCCCGCCGGGGCCACGAACGCGCGCACGCCCGCGCGCGCGGTGAGGTAGGCGCCGGCCACGTCGCCGCGCGCGTTCAGGCCGTGCGGCGCGACGCTGCCGTCGGCGTCCGGCCCACGCACCTCCTCGAGGGTGAAGGGCTTCGCGGCCGCGGTCACCTTCGAGAACGCCGCGGTCACGGTCGCGTCGCCGGCGAGCGTGAGCGTGCAGGTCCCCGCCCCGGAGCAGGCACCGCCCCAGCCCGTGAAGGCGGAGCCCGCGTCGGCCGTCGCCGTCAACGTCACCACCGTGCCCTCGTCCCAGGTCGAGGTGCAGGCGCTCCCGCAGTCGATCCCGGTGGGCGAGCTCCTCACGACGCCCGAGCCCTCGCCCTGCCGTCCGACCGTCAGCGTCCGGCGCGGCACCTGGACCCGGTCGAAGCGGGCGGTCACCGTGACGTCGGCCGAGAGCGTGACGTCGCAGGTGCCCGTGCCGCCGCACGGCCCCTCCCAGCCGGCGAACCGCGCGCCCTCGACCGCCGTCGCGGTGAGCCGCACGACCGCGCCGACGCCGTACTCGGCCCGGCAGTCGTTGCCGCAGTCGATGCCGCCCGGATCGCTCTTCACCGTGCCGAGCCCCTCGCCGGCCCGCACCACCGTCAGCGCGTGACGGCCGGGGGCGGGCGCGGGCGCCTGCTCGAAGCGGGCGGTCACGGTCACCGCCGCGTTCACCGTGAGGGCGCACGCGCCGTTGCCGTGACACGCACCGTCCCACCCCGAGAAGACGGCGCCGTCGTCCGGGCGCGCCGTCACGACGACCGCGGCGCCCTGGCCCACCGTGATCGTGCAGTGCCCCTGGCAGTGCACCGCGGCGCCGCCGCCCGCGAGGTCGACCGACCCCGGCCCGGTCACCGACACGTCGAGCGCGGCGGTCGGCGGGTTGTCCGTCCCTCCGCCGCCTCCCCCGCCGCCTCCGCCGCCTCCCCCTCCACCACCCCCCGCGCCGCCGCCGCCGCCCGCGCCGCCGCAGGCCAGCGTGAAGAGGCAGCAAGGCGACCGTGCCGAGCCTCGCAACGCGCATACCTACCTCCTCGCTCCGGCGAGAAGGTGGGCGCGCCTCGGACGGGCCGCCAGCATCGCGCGTACGCTCGGAGTGGATCGTCGCCGGCCGCGGCGGGCCCACGAGCGTCCCTGCGTCGACGGTGCGAGCGGGCGATGTAGGCGAGCGAGCGCCCGCACGGAATCGAACTCCCTCCACGGCGTCGGACCAGGTGGGTATCCTCTCCATCCCCTCTTCTCGCCGGGCGTCTCCGCTGGTTTGATGCGCGACCCCCTGCGTCACGGAGCTTCACGGATGCCCCCCGCTGTCTCCACCACCGGCTGGTCGCGCGTCGACGTCGCGCTCCGGCCCGAAGAAGCTCGTCGCGGCGTGGCGGCCCGAGTCCAATCGCCTCGTCCTCTCGGTGCCGCGGCCCATGCGCCTGCAGGAGCGCGTGGTCTCGCGCATCATGGTGGTCGGCCTCGACGTCGCCGCCACGATCACCGGCCGCGTCGCGAGCACGAACCGGCAGGGCAACCAGCACCGCGTCGAGCTCGCACCCGACGAGCTGCGCCGCCCGGCGCTCTCGAAGCTCCTCTCCGTCGCGCGCGGCGAGCCGGTCGAGTACCAGAACCGGCTGCCGCGGTTCCTCGTCTCGCTGCCCGCGGTCGTGCAGGGCTCGAACGGCACGCACTACCGCACCACCTTCTCGGTCTCGGCGAAGGGCTGCGGGCTCGCGTGGTCCGGTCCGGTGCCCGCGATCGGCGAGCCGGTGGACGTGCGCCTCGGCGCGGGCAACCGCGCCGCGAAGTTCCAGGCGGTCGTGTGCTGGACGGCGCAGGCGGGCAGCTCGACCACCGTCGGCGTGCGCTTCGTCGCCGGCCACATGGGCGTCTGGGCGTCGATGCTCAACGAGGTCGAGGGCTCCGGCGCGCCACCCGCCTGACCCGCCCTCCGCGGGGAGCGTGCGACCGAAAGGCGCACCCCATCGGCTTCCGGCCGAACGCGGCGCGTGACACGCTCCGACTGGGACCGCGGGTCACCCTGGATCGCGCGGCCGGGGAGCGGGATGAGCCAGGCGCACAGCGACGACATCCCCGCGCTGCGCCGCCGCGCGGCAGGACTGGCCACCCTCGTCGAGGTGAGCGGCGCGCTCGCCGCGACGCTCGACCTCGACGCGATCCTGCAGGCGACGACGGACGGCGTGTGCCGGGTCTCCGCGCTCGAGTCCGCCGCGGTCTACCTCGTCGACGGCGAGCAGATCCGCCTCGGCGCGACCACGCCGCCCCTCCCCCCCGGGTTCCCCGAGCCCTTGCGCCTCGCGGCGACCCGCGACCACCCGCGCCTCGCCCGGGCGCTGCGGGAGGGGGTCCCGGTCCACGTGCCGGACATGCGCCTCGAGGCGAGCATCACGCCCGCGGAGCGGGTCGTCGTCGAGCAGCGCGGGCTGCGCACCCTCCTCTACTGCCCCATGATCGCGGGCCCGAAGGCGGTCGGCGTCCTCATCGTAGGCTCGACCTCGGGCGCGATGACACTCGGCCCGGAGGTCGTCGATCTCTGCAGGACGCTCGCGAACCTGGCGGCGGTCGCGGCCGAGAACGCCCGCCTGTTCCGCGCCTCGCAGCGGGACGCCGCGGAGCGGCTCGAGCTCGAGCGCCGGCTCCTGCACGCGCAGAAGCTGGAGAGCCTCGGCGTGCTCGCCGGCGGGGTGGCGCACGACTTCAACAACCTCCTGCAGGCGATGCTCGGGAACCTCGACCTCGCGCGGCTGGAGCTCCCCGCGGGCAGCCCGCCCGCGGAGTCGGTCGAGCTCGCCGCCCAGGCCGCGCGCCGCGCCACCGACCTCACGCGCCAGCTCCTCGCGTACTCCGGGAAGGGCCGCTTCGTGGTGCGCCCGGTCGACCTCTCCGGCGTCGTGATGG
Source organism: Anaeromyxobacteraceae bacterium (assembly GCA_047602405.1). Taxonomy (GTDB): domain Bacteria; phylum Myxococcota; class Myxococcia; order Myxococcales; family Anaeromyxobacteraceae; genus Anaeromyxobacter. The sequence continues at coordinate 2,366,992 of JASGHJ010000001.1, read as the reverse complement.
AGAACGTCCACCTCTTCCGCGCGGGGGTGCCGCACACCTGCGCGATCGTCCCGCGGCTCGCCCCGGCGCTCCCGTCGGTCGACGCCGACGTCGGCCAGGTCCAGCAGGTCGTGATGAACCTCATCACGAACGCCGCCGAGGCCATCGGCGGGCGCGCGGGGACCATCACCCTCGCCACCTCGGTGAGGCCGGGTGGCGCGGGGGCGCTGGCGGGGGCGGTGGCGGGCAGCGTGCTCGCGGTGCGGCGGCCCGCCGACGCCTACGTCGCGCTCGAGGTGAGCGACGACGGCTGCGGCATGGACGCGGCCACCCAGGCGCGGCTCTTCGACCCGTTCTTCTCGACGAAGGGCCCCGGGCGCGGGCTCGGGATGGCGGCGCTCCTCGGGATCGTGCGTGGCCACGACGGCGCGATCTTCGTCGAGAGCGCGCCCGGGCGCGGCACGACGATCCGCGTGCTCTTCCCCGCGCGCGAGGCCGGGCCCGCCGAGGTGGGTCCGCCGCGGCGCACGCCGCTGCCGCGCACGGCGCCGGCGCCGGGCACGGTGCTGGTGGTGGACGACGAGGAGCTGGTGCTCCGGGCCTGCGCGCGGATGGTGAAGTCGATGGGGTTCCCGGTGCTCACCGCGCCCGGCGGGAAGCAGGCCGTGGAGCTCGTCCGCAGCCGGCCCGGCGAGGTCCACCTCGTCCTGCTCGACCTCTCCATGCCGGAGATGGACGGCATCGCGACCCTCGAGGCGCTGCTCGCCGTGGACGCGGGGCTGCGCGTCGTGCTCTCGAGCGGCTTCGACGAGCAGGCGCTGCTCGAACGGCACCCGCAGGCGCCCATCGCCGGGTTCATCCAGAAGCCCTACGCCGTCTCGACGCTGCGCGACGCGCTCTCGAGGGCGGCGAAGGCGTAGCCTCAGCGCTCCCAGGGCCCGAGCCCCTCGAGCGAGACGCCGAGCCGGACCCGCAGCACGCCGGAGAGCGCCTCCGCGAGCGGGCGCCACGCCTCCACCGGGCAGAAGCCCGGCGACAGCGCGACCGTCACCCCGACCACCCGCGCCGGCTCGAGCCGATCGAGCACCTCGCCGACCTCGGCCGCGAACGCCTCCGGCGCGAGCTCCGGCCCGGGCGTGCCCTCCCAGTCCGGGTCGCCCCGGTAGCGGTTCGACGCGAAGTCGAGGTCCACGTCGAGGACGACCGGCCCCGGGAGCCCGGCGGGGACCGTGCTGGCGTGCGCGGCGACGTACGGCACGCTCCACCGCGGGGTGCCCGCGGCGCCCTCGAGCGACGCGGCGAGCCAGCGCAGGTCCGGGCGGCGCGGGTGGGCGTCGCCGGCGCCGACCGACAGCGTGCGCTCGCGCGGCGCCGGGAGCGGCGTGCGCGCGGGGTAGACGTGCACGACGCGGCCGACCAGGCCGAGCGCCACCGCGGGCGCGATGAAGCCGCCGATGCCCACCGCGCCCGACGCGGCCGCGCCCTCGAGCGACTCCGGCGCGCCCGCGCCGACCGGCGCGCCGCTGAGGCAGTCGACGAGGCCCCCCTCGCCGGAGACGAGGAGGAGCGGCGCGCCGCAGTCGGTGTGACGGTCGAGGTGCACCACGGTGAGCGGCCCGCCGGCGCGGCACCGGGCCCACGCCGCGGCGGCCCACGCGTGGTCGAGCGAGAGCGCGAGGACGCGACCGGCCTCCAGCCTCGAGCGCCGGAAGCCCGGCAGCTGCCCCGGCTCCTCGAGGCCCCAGCCCGGGAGCACCTCGGGCAGGCGCGGGTCGATGAAGTGCGCCCAGTCCCCGGGGAGGCCGACCTCGAAGCGATCCCCGTCGAGGCGCAGCGTGCGCCCCTCGAGCGCGGTGTGCGGCCAGGGGCCGGGGGCGGCGGGGACCGGGGACGGCACGGGAGTTACCGAGTAGCACCGCCGCCCGCGGGGGCTCAAGTCGCGAGCGGCGCCACGTCCGGCGCGGGCGGCTTCCTGAGCCGCCGCTCCACCCAGAGCACCTCGACGATCACCTGGCCGCAGACGAGCGCGGGCGTCGCGACGACGATGCCGAGCACGCCGAAGACCGCCCCGAACAGCGCCTGCCCGGCGAGGAGCAGCGCCGGCCGGACCGAGACGGCCCGCCGCATCACGAGCGGCTCCACGATGTAGCCCTCGAGGACGTGGACGGCGAGGTAGACGCCCATCGCGAGCAGGAAGTGGCGAGACGACTGCCCCGCCGCGACGAGCAGCCCGGGCACCGCGCTCGCGACGGCGCCGGCGTAGGGCACGAAGGTGCCGACGAAGGTGAGGAGCCCGAGCAGCGCCCAGCCCTCCACGCCCGCGGCGAGGAGCCCCGCGGCGGTGAAGCCGCCCATGAGCGCCATCGCGACGAGGATGCCGCCGACCCAGCGCCGGAGCCCCAGGTGCACCCGCTCCCAGACCTCGTCGAACACGGCCTCGTGGCGCGGCGGCACGAGCCGCCGGATCCCGCGCCGGTAGGCGCCGGGCTCCGCGGCGAGGAACGCGGCGAGCACGATGACGAGGACGATCTCGGTGATGGTGGTGGCGATGGCGGCCGCCGCCGGCAGCGCGAGCTGGGCCGCCTCGGCGATCTGCTTCGTGGGCTGCTCCGCGGGCGGCGGCGCGGCCGGCGTCGCCTTGCCGTCCCCGAGCATCCGGCGCCCGCGCTCGAGGTAGTCCCGCGCCCGCTTGATCGCGCGCGGCGCGCCCTCCACGACGCCCGGCGCCTCCTCGGCGAGCGACGGGATCGCGAGCGCGCCGATCCCGCCCAGGAGCCCGCCGCCGAGCACGAGCACCACCAGCACGGCGAGGCCCCGGCGCGGCAGGAGCCGCTGCACCCACCCGACCGGGAAGGAGAGGACGACCGAGAGGAGCAGCGCCGTGAAGCCGAGGAGCAGGACCTCGCGAGCGGCCCACGCGGCCGCGAGGGCGAGGCCCAGCCCCGCGATGCGCAGCGCGGCGCGCAGCGCCGTCCTGGCGGGGTCGGGCCCCGGGAGAGGCGGAGCGCGCGCTTCCACGGCTCCCGGGAAGGTCGGGACGTGGAGGGCGCGGGGCAAGCCGGTCCCGGGGCTACCCCGGCCACCTCGGCGCGCGTTTCCCGAGGAACGCCTCGATGCCCTCGACGGCGTCGGGCTGGAGCATGCCGCTCACCATCTCCCTCCCGGTGCCCTCGTAGGCGTCGCCGAGGGACTGATCGAGCTGCCGGTAGAACGCGCGCTTCCCGGCCGAGATCACCCGCGCGCTCCGCGCCACGACGAGGTCGGTGAACCGCTTCACCTCCGCGTCGAGCGCGTCGAGGGGCACCACCCGGTTCACGAGCCCCCAGGCGAGCGCGGTCCTCGCGTCGACCGGCTCGCCGGTGAGGAGGAGCTCCATCGCGCGCTTGCGGCCGACGTTGCGGGCGACGCCGACCGCGGGCGTCGAGCAGAAGAGCCCGACGTTCACGCCCGGCAGCGCGAACCGCGCCTCCTCGGAGGCGACCGCGAGGTCGCACATCGAGACGAGCTGCGCGCCGGCGGCGGTGGCGATGCCGTGGACGCGGGCGACGACCGGCTGGGGCAGCTGCGTGAGCTTCACCATCACCCGGCTCGCGTCGCCGAAGAACCTCCTCTGCCAGGCCTCGTCGCCCGCGTGCGCGCGGAGCTCCTTGAGATCGTGGCCGGCGCAGAAGCCGCGGCCGGCGGCGGCGAGCACGACCGCCTTCACGCTCCGGTCGGCCGCGACCTCGTCGAGCCGCGCCTCGAGCCCGGTGAGCATCGCGAGCGAGAGCGGGTTGAAGCGGTCGCCGCGGTCCAGGGTCAGGGTGGCGACACCGCCCGCGTCCTCGCGGGCGACGTGGGGGGACTCCGCGGTCGTGCTCATGAAGGCACCTCGCTCGGGGTGGAGTGGAGATTCTACACCCCGGCCCGGGCGGGCCATTCCCCACCGGGGCTCAGCCTGCGAGGCCCGGTTCGCGGGAGAAGCTTCCTGGATCGGGAGGCTGCCGTGACGCACGCTGCGTGGACGAGTCGGGACGAGCGCCTCCCCCCGGCGGCGATCGACCTCATGCTCGCGGAGGTGCGGGAGCGCCACGGCGTCGACTTCCGCGCCTACCGCCGCGCCACGGTCGAGCGCCGGATCCGGAACGCCATGATCGCGGCGCGCGTCGACGACCCGGCCGCCTACGTGGTCCGGCTGCGCGCCGACCCGGCGGAGGCGGCCCACCTCCTCGAGCGCCTGACCGTCAAGGTGAGCCGGGTCTGGCGCGACGCGCCCTCGATCGCGGCGCTGCAGCGCGCGCTGCGTGAGCTGCGGCGCGCGACGCCCCACCCGCTGCGCGCCTGGAGCGCGGGCTGCGCGCGCGGCGAGGAGGCATACTCCCTCGCCATCGTCCTCGCCGAGGAGGGGATCCCCACCCCCGCGGCGCCGGACGTGCTGGGCACCGACGTCGACCTTGCGGCGCTCGCGGCCGCGGCGTTCGGCGCCTACCCCCCGGAGGCGCTCGAGGAGCTGCCGGTGGCGCTCCGGCATCGCCACCTCGAGCGGACGGGGGATCCGCGGCTGCCGTTCCGGATGGCCGGTTCGCTGCGCGCGAGGGTGGCCTTCGAGCGGCGGGACCTCGCGGCGGCGCCCCCTCGAGGGTCGTTCGACCTCGTCGCGTGCCGGAACACGCTCATCTACTTCGAGGCCGCGCTGCAGCGGGAGGTGGTGGCGCACCTCGTGGCGGCGCTCCGGCGCGGGGGGCTCCTGTGGCTGGGCGAGGCGGAGTGGATTCCCCCCGAGGCGGCCGGCGAGCTCGAGGTGGTCGATTGGCGGGCCCGGCTCTTCCGGCGACGGAGCGCCTCGTGATGGCCAGACGGGACGCCTCCATCGGCGCCTCGCTCGGCGTGGGCTTCGGCGTGGCGGCCCTCCTGCTCGGGCTCCTGCTCGGCGCCGCCCTCCACTTCCAGGGGCGGATCGGCGAGCAGTCGGCGCGCCAGGTGGAGCGGATCGCCCCGGCGGGCGTCGCCGCGGCCCGGGTCGAGGCGGCGATCCTGGCGGTCGCGGTCGAGGTCCGCTCCGCCGTCATCGCGCGCACGCCGGCTGCCCATGCGGAGCTCGAGCGGGCGCTCGCGCGGATCCACGAGGAGATGGGGGTGCTCCGCGACCTCGACCCGCAGGACCCCCGCGCCGGGCTCCGGGAGAGCCTCGTCGGGCTGCCCGCCTACCTCGAGGCGGTGCGCGACCTCGCGGACCGGGTGCGCGCGGGCGCCCCGCACCAGGAAGTGGTGGCCGGGGAGCTCGCGCTCGACGGCCTCCGCGAGCCCATCCTCCAGCGGGTGCGCGCGTTCCGCCAGGGGCTGCGCGAGCGGTCCCTGGCCGCCAGCGCGGCGATCCAGGCCGACCGGCACCGCACGGAGCTCTGGCTCGTGCTGGCCTTCCTGGTGACGTGCGGCCTGCTGGGCCTCACCGCGTGGTTCACGGCGCGCCAGGTCCGGGCGCCCGCCGCGCACCTCGTCGCGGTCAGCGGCCGCCTCGCGCAGGGCGACTACGCGGCCGCCGCGGAGCTCGAGCGGAGCCCCGCGCCGCGCGGCGAGTTCGCGAGGCTCGCGGACGCATTCGCGCGGATGGCCGAGGCGCTCCGCGACCGCGAGGAGCGCCTCGCCGCGCAGAACGAGGAGCTGCAGGTGCAGAACGAGGAGCTCCGCGCGCAGGAGGAGGAGCTGCAGGCGCAGAACGAGGAGCTGCAGGTGCAGCAGGTGGAGCTCAAGGTCCAGAACGAGGAGCTCGCGCGCCAGGTGGGGGCGCGCAGGGACGCGGAGGCCAGCCTCCGCGCCGCCATGTCGACCGTGTCCGACGCGGATCGGCGCAAGGACGAGTTCCTGGCCGTGCTCTCGCACGAGCTCCGCAACCCGCTCGCCGCGATCGTGAACGCGCTCGCGATGCTCGACGCCGGGCAGGGCACCGCCGAGCTGGCGGTGCGCGCGCGGAAGGTGATCGGCCGGCAGGTGGCGCACCTCGGCCGGATGGTGGACGACCTCCTCGACGTCGTGCGGATCACCCGCGGCAAGATCCAGCTCCAGCGCGAGGCGCTCGATCTCGGCCGGGCCGCCCGGGCGGCCGCGGAGGACCTCCGGGCGGTGTTCGACGTGCGCGGGGTGGAGCTCGAGGTGGTGACCCCGCCCGAGGGGCCGCACGTGCACGCGGACGCCGCGCGGATCGAGCAAATCGTCGGCAACCTCCTCCTCAACTCCTCCAAGTTCACGGACCGGGGCGGCCGGGTGCGGCTCGAGGTGCAGGGCGGGGCAGAGCACGCCGTGGTCCGCGTGCGCGACGACGGGATCGGCATGGCGCCGGACGTGCTCGCGCGGGTCTTCGAGCCCTTCGTGCAGGCCGACGGCTCGCTGTCCCGATCGCGGGGTGGGCTGGGGCTCGGCCTCGCGCTCGTGCGCGGCCTCGCGGAGCTCCACGGCGGGACCGTGAGGGGACACAGCGAGGGCGAGGGGCGCGGCGCCGAGTTCGTCGTGGAGCTGCCCGCCGCGTCCCCGCCGCAGCGGAGGGGGCCACGGGAGCCCGGCGCTCCGGGGCCCCGCCGGCGCGTGCTCGTCGTGGAGGACAACCTCGACGCGGCCGAGATGCTGGTCGACGTGCTGCGGCTGGCGGGCCACTCGGCGGAGCGCGCGCCGGACGCCGGGGCCGCGCTCGCGGCCGTCCGGAGCACGCCGCCCGACGCGATCCTCTGCGATTCTCGGGCTGCCCGACGTGGACGGCTTCGAGCTCGCGCGGCGCCTGAAGGCCGAGCCGAACGCGGCCAGCGCGCGGCTCATCGCGCTGTCGGGCTACGCCCGGCCGGAGGACGTGGCCCGGGCGCACCACGCGGGCTTCGACGGCCACCTCGCGAAGCCCGCGTCGCTCGAGGCCATCGAGGAGCTCCTGTCCAGCCTGGAGCGCCAGGGAGGAGCGGCGGAGGCCAAGCCGCGCGGGGAGCCGTGAGGCCCCGTCAGGGACGCTCGCGGATGTCCTCGACGGTCGTGTTCTCGAGGAACTCCCGGTAGGCCTCGGTCACGCTGCTCCACGAGTCGTGCGCGGCGCAGGCGGTCGAGGGACGGCAGGGCTTGCCCGGCCGCAGGAGGCAGGTCGTCCGCGCCCGGGTCCCCTCGAAGGGCTCCACGATCTCGAGCAGGCGGATGCGCGACGGAGCCCTCGCGAGCCGGTAACCGCCCTTGGCCCCACGGGTCGCGCGCAGGACGCCGTGCTTCGCGAGCGTGCCGAGCACCTTCGCGAGGTAGTCCGGGGGCACCTCGATCTCGCGGGCCAGGTCGCGCCCGAGCACGGGCTCGGCCCCGGGGTGCTCCGCGAGCCAGGACGTGGCGCGGAGCGCGTGGACGGCGGAGGCGGAGAAGGTCACCCGGGGAACGTAGCCAATCGGGGCAGCCCTGTCATCTCCTGTACACATCTTGGTGATTGTGGATAACCATATCCAGAATGACCGGTATGAATCGCCTCGCGCTGGCCTCGCTCCTCCTCGTCCCCCGGCTCGCGATCGCCCAGGCCCCCTCGGCGCAGGGCAGGGACCTGTTCACCGGCGAGCGGCCGCTCAGCGGCGGCGGGCCACCCTGCGCCGCCTGCCATGCCCTGGCCGGCGAGGGGCTCGCCGCCACCGCCAACCTCGGCCCCGCGCTCTCCAGCCTCGCCGGCGTCGATCCGGGCGCGATCGAGGGCCTCCTCGAGGACCTCCCCTTCCCGACCATGACCCCGCTCTACGCGGGCAGGCCGCTCGCGCCGGAGGAGCGGACGGCGCTCGCCGCCTTCCTCGCGGCCGCCGCCGCGCGTGGCGCGCCGGAGCCCACCCACCGGGTGGAGCTGCTCGGCGCCGCCGGCGCGGGCCTCCTCCTCGGGGTCATCGGGCTCGCGGGGCGAAGGAGGACGGGCTCCTCGCGGGCGAAGATCCTCGCCGGCGCCAACACCATCCGTGGAGGTCAGCGATGAGCTGGGTGAAGGACGTGTTCGACGCGTCGGAGCGGCGGTGGGAGGAGCTCTACCGGAACCGCTTCCAGCACGACAAGGTCGTGCGCAGCACCCACGGCGTGAACTGCACCGGCGGCTGCTCCTGGAACATCCACGTCAAGAACGGCGTGGTCGCCCTCGAGACCCAGGCCACCGACTACCCCCGCATCTCCTGCGACGTGCCCGCGTACGAGCCGCGCGGCTGCCAGCGCGGGATCTCCGCCTCCTGGTACCTCTACAGCCCGCTCCGGGTGAAGTACCCGTACCTGCGCGGCGTGCTCATGGACCTCTGGCGGGAGGCGCGCCGGCGCCACGCCGACCCGGTCGCGGCGTGGGCCTCCATCGTGGACGACCCCGTCAAGCGCCGCAGCTACCAGGAGGCCCGCGGCAAGGGCGGCCTGCGCCGGAGCACCTGGGCCGAGGTCCTCGAGCTCGTCGCCGCCTCGACCGTCCACACGGTCAAGCGCCACGGCTCCGACCGCGTCGTCGGCTTCAGCCCGATCCCCGCGATGTCGATGCTCTCCTTCGCGGCGGGCTCCCGGTTCCTGCAGCTCCTGGGCGGCGTGAACCTCTCCTTCTACGACTGGTACTGCGACCTCCCCAACGCCTCGCCCGAGGTCTGGGGCGAGCAGACCGACGTCGCCGAGAGCGCCGACTGGTTCCACTCCAAGTTCATCGTCTCGATGGGCGCCAACCTGGGGATGACCCGGACGCCGGACGTCCACTTCGCCGCCGAGGCGCGCCACGACGGGGCGAAGCTCGTCGTGCTGAGCCCCGACTTCAGCATGACCTCGAAGTACGCCGACCAGTGGATCCCGATCCACGCGGGCCAGGACGCCGCCTTCTGGCTCGCGGTCGACCACGTCATCCTGCGGGAGTTCCACCACGAGCACCCCACCCCCGCGTTCCTCGACTACGTGCGCCGGTACAGCGACGCGCCGTTCCTCGTGGAGCTGGAGGAGCGCGCCGCGGGCCTGCGGCCGGGCCGGATGCTCCGCGCGAGCGAGCTCGAGCGCACGCGCGCGGTCGAGAACGGCGACTTCAAGTTCGTCGTCTGGGACGGGGCGAAGGGAGCCCCCCGGATGCCGCGCGGCTCGATCGGCTTCCGGTGGCAGCACGAGAAGGGCCAGTGGAACCTCGAGCTGAAGGACGGCCTCGACGGCGAGCCGATCGACGCGCGGCTCTCCGCCCTCGGCGAGGGCGAGGTCGCCGAGGTGGCCTTCGACGAGTACGGCAGTGGCAAGGTCGCGCTGCGCGGCGTGCCGGTGCGCACCGTCGAGACGATCCGCGGCCCGGTGAAGGTCGCGACGGTCTACGACCTGCTCTTCGCCCAGTACGGCGTCTCGCGCGGCCTGCCCGGCGCCTATCCCGCCGGGTACGACGACGCCGGCGGCGCGTACACGCCCGCCTGGCAGGAGCAGCACACCGGGGTCCCGGCCGCGGACGTGCTCCGGTTCGCGCGCGAGTGGGCGACCACCGCCGAGCGCACCGGCGGCAAGTGCTCGGTCATCATCGGCGCCGGCGTGAACCAGTGGTACCACGGCGATCACGCCTACCGCGCCGCCATCGCCGGGCTCGTGCTCTGCGGCTGCGTCGGGAAGAACGGCGGCGGGCTCAACCACTACGTCGGCCAGGAGAAGCTCGCGCCGGTCGCGCCGTGGTCCGCGCTCGCCTTCGCGCTCGACTGGGCAGGCCCGCCGCGGCTGCAGAACGCGCCCTCCTTCCACTACGTCCACTCCGGCCAGTGGCGGTACGAGGGGGCCGGCGAGGACGCGCGGCTCAATCCGCTCCCGGAGGCGAGCGCCTTCGCCGACCGCCACACGATGGACCACCAGGTCCGGGCGGTGCGGATGGGCTGGCTCCCCTTCTTCCCCCAGTTCGACCGGACCCCGGCCGCCGTGGTGGAGGAGGCGCGCGCCGCGGGCGCGGCCACCGACGCAGACGTCTCGCGCTGGGTGGTGGAGCAGCTCGTGGAGAAGAAGCTCCGCTTCTCGGTGGAGGACCCCGACGCGCCCGAGAACTGGCCGCGCCTGTGGTTCATCTGGCGCGGCAACGCGCTCATGTCCTCGGCGAAGGGGCACGAGTACTTCCTGCGCCACTACCTCGGCACCCACTCCGCGGTCGCCGCGCCGGAGAAGGCCGAGGGCGCCGTCGAGGACGCCCGGTGGCGGAGCCCCGCCCCGGAGGGGAAGCTCGACCTCGTCGTCGACCTCAACTTCCGGATGGACACGACGGCGCTCTACTCCGACGTCATCCTCCCGGCGGCCACCTGGTACGAGAAGGACGACCTCAACTCCACCGACATGCACTCGTACATCCACCCCCTGCAGGCGGCCGTACCGCCCTGCTGGGAGTCGCGCTCGGACTGGGACATCTTCCGGTCCATCGCGGAGAAGGTGAGCGAGCTCGCCCGCGTCCACCTCCCCGGCACGGTGCGCGAGATCGTCACCCGCCCCCTCATGCACGACACGCCGGCCGAGCTCGCGCAGCGCGAGCTCAGGGACTGGTCGAAGGGCGAGTGCGCGCCCGAGCCGGGCAAGACCATGCCGGGCCTCTCGTACGTCGAGCGCGACTACGTGAACCTGCACCGGCGCTTCGTCTCGTTCGGCCCCGCGGTGCGGACGGGGGGCCTCGCCGCGCACGGCATCAACTGGCCGGTCGACGACCTCTACGACGAGCTCGTGCGCGACCGGCCCTCGGTCGAGTGGGGCGGCCAGCGCTACCCCTCGATCGAGCAGGCCCGCGACGCGGCGAACGTGATCCTCCACCTCGCGCCCGAGACGAACGGCGAGTCGGCCCACCGGGCCTTCGCCGCCGAGGAGAAGAAGGTCGGGCTCCCGCTCACCGATCTCGTCGCCGGCAGCCGGAGCGTGCGCACGACGTTCGCCGAGCTCGCGCGGCAGCCCCGGCGGCTCCTGGACTCGCCGTGCTGGACCGGGATCACCGGGGGTGGCCGCACCTACTCGGCCTACTGCCTCAACGTCGAGCGGCTCGTGCCGTGGCGGACCCTCACCGGCCGCCAGCACTTCTACCTCGACCACCCCGGGTTCATCGCCTTCGGCGAGGCCCTGCCGACCTACAAGCCGAAGCCCGGGCCCGACCTCGTCGGCAGCGCGGGCGACGGCGCCGAGGGACCGAGCCTCCAGCTCAACTACCTCACCCCGCACGGCAAGTGGGGCATCCACTCCACGTACGGCGACAACCTCCGCATGCTGACGCTCTCGCGCGGCACGCACCCGCTCTGGATCAACGATCGGGACGCGGACTCCATCGGCCTGCGCGACAACGACTGGGTCGAGGCCTGGAACGACCACGGCGTGGTGGTCGTTCGCTGCGTGGTGAGCGCGCGCATCCCCTCCGGGCTCTGCCTGCTCTACCACTCGCCCGAGCGGACCATCGGCGTGCCGAAGAGCCCGCTCCGCGGCGGGCGGCGCGGCGGCGGCCACAACAGCCTCACCCGCGTGCGCCTCAAGCCCACCCTCATGCTCGGCGGCTACGGCCAGTTCACGTTCGCCCTCAACTACTGGGGCCCCACCGGCAACAACCGCGACACCTTCGTCCGCGTGCGCAAGCTCCCGGGCGCACCGCAGTTCTAGGGAGGCCGCCCATGGACGTCCGCTCGCAGATCTCGATGGTGTTCCACCTCGACAAGTGCATCGGCTGTCACACCTGCAGCGTCGCCTGCAAGAACCAGTGGACCGACCGCCGCGGCGTCGAGTACGCGTGGTGGAACAACGTCGAGACGAAGCCCGGCACCGGCTACCCGGTCGCCTGGGAGGATCAGGAGCACCACCGCGGCGGGTGGAGGAAGGACGGCGACGCGCTCACGCTGCGCCAGGGCGGCAAGCTCGCGACGCTCGGCCGCCTCTTCTCCAACCCGGGGCTGCCGGTCCTCGACGACTACTACCACCCCTTCACCTACCGCTACGGCGAGCTGTTCGACGCGCCCGCGGGCGCCGACCAGCCCACCGCGCGGCCCGTCTCGGTCCTGGACGGGAAGCCCCTGGAGATCCGCTCCGGCCCGAACTGGGACGACGACCTCTCGGGCTCGAACGTCTACGCCGCGCAGGATCCGAACCTGGCGAAGGTCTCGGCGGAGGAGCGCGCGGAGCTCCAGAGCATCGAGCGGATGGTGTTCTTCTACCTCCCGCGCATCTGCAACCACTGCCTGAACGCGGCGTGCGTCGCGGCGTGCCCCTCCGGCGCCATCACGAAGCGCGGCGAGGACGGCATCGTGCTCGTGAACCAGGAGCGCTGCCGGGGCTGGCGCATGTGCATCTCGGCCTGCCCGTACAAGAAGATCTACTTCAACTGGTCCACCGGCAAGTCGGAGAAGTGCATCCTGTGCTACCCGCGCCTCGAGGCCGGCGAGGCGCCCGCGTGCTTCCACACCTGCGTCGGGCGGATCCGCTACCTGGGTGTGCTCCTCTACGACGCCGACCGGCTCCGCGAGGTCGCCGGGGCCGACGAGGCCGCGCTCGTCGAGGCGCAGCGGAGCCTCGTGCTCGATCCCCGCGATCCCGCCGTGGCCGCCGCGGCGCACGCGAGCGGGATCCCCGACGCGGTGATCGACGCGGCGCGCCGGTCGCCGGTGCTGCGCTTCGTGAAGGACTGGGGGATCGCGCTCCCGCTCCACGCGGAGTACCGGACCCTCCCGATGCTCTTCTACGTGCCGCCGCTGCTCCCGGCGATGGCGCAGGACGCCCAGGAGGGCGCGGGCGCGTTCTTCACCTCCCTGGAGGGCGCCCGGCTGCCAATCCGCTACCTCGCGAGCCTCTTCTCGGCGGGCAACGAGGACGTGATCCGCGCGACGTACCGCAAGCTCATCGCGGTCCGGCTGCACCGCCGCTCCACGAGGGTCGGGGACCTCGACCCCGCGGCGGCGGCGCAGGCGCTGGACCAGGCCGGGCTGGGCGCGGCGGACGCCGACGCGATCTACCGCCTGACCGCGCTCGCCAGCATGGAGGAGCGCATCGTCATCCCCCCGATGATGCGGGAGGGGATCTCCGAGCCCAGCGGCGAGCCGCAGGTCCAGAACGCCGCCGGGTTCGCCTACCTGCGCGCGCCGCCGGGGAGGTGACCGTGTCCCCCCGACCCGTCTCGAACCGCGCGCTGGGCGCCTTCGCGGAGCTCCTGACGTACCCGGTACGCGACCCGGCCGACGTGGCCCGGGAGTGCCTCGGCCTCGTGGCGCGGCCCGAGGCGACCCGGCGGCTCGAGCGCTTCGCCACCGTGGCCGCGGCCGCGGGGCCGCACGAGCTCGAGGAGCGCTACTCCGAGGCGTTCGACCTCGACCCCGCCTGCCCGCCTTACCTCGGCCACCACCTGTGCGGCGAGAGCCCGCGGCGGGGGGCGTTCATGGCCCGCCTCGCCGGCGTCTACCGTGACGACGGCTTCGCGGACGACAGCGGGGAGCTCCCGGATCACCTCGCGGTCGTCCTCCGCTACCTGGCCGCGGTGCCCGCCGGCGCGAGCCGCGACGCGCTGCTCGCCGACGCCCTGCGGCCCGCGCTCGACCGCATGGCGGAGAGCCTGCGGGAGTCCTCGAACCCTTACGCCTCGGTGATCGACGCACTTCGCGAGGAGGTCTCGCCATGAACGGCTTTTTGTTCGGCACCGTCCCCTACGTCCTGTTCGCCGTCGCGGTGGTCGGGGGCCTGCGCCGGTTCGGCGCGGCCCGCGAGACCGTCACCACCCACTCGTCACAGCTGCTCGAGGCGAGGCTCCAGTACTGGGGCGCGGTCTCGTGGCACTACGGCATCCTCCTCGTCCTCCTCGTCCACCTCTGCGCCATCTTCCTGCCCGGACACCTCGCGTGGCTCCTCTCGGCGCCGGCGCGCCTGCTCGTGATCGAGCTCTCCGGGTTCGCGCTCGGCCTCACCGCGCTCGCGGGCCTCCTCGTGCTCGTGGCCCGCCGGTTCGTGCTCCGCGGCCGGACCCCCTGGCTCGACTGGACCGTGCTGGCGCTCCTCCTCCTGCAGGTCGGGTCGGGGCTGTGGATCGCGGTGACCGCCCGGTGGGGCCTCGCCTGGTTCACGCGCGCGGCGACGCCGTGGCTCGCCTCGCTCCTGACCCTGTCCCCGCGCGTCGACCTCGTCGAGAACCTCCCGCTCGCCTTCAAGCTCCACGCCCTGAACGCGCTCGTGCTCGTGGCCCTCGTGCCGTTCACCCGGCTCGCGCACGCGCTGGTGGTCCCGGCGCACTACGTGTGGCGGCTCCCGCAGGTGGTCGTCTGGCGACGCCCCCGGCCGACGGCGGGAGGTGCGCGATGAGCGCCAGCGTCATCGAGCGGTGGGACCCGGAGGACCGCACCGCCTGGGAGGCGGGGGGCAGCGCGATCGCGCAGCGGAACCTCTGGCTGTCGATCCCGGCCCTGCTCCTCGCCTTCGCGGTCTGGATGGTCTGGAGCGTCGTCGTCGTGCGGCTCCCGGAGGTCGGGTTCCCGTTCACGACCGATCAGCTGTTCTGGCTGGCTGCGCTGCCCGGGCTCTCCGGCGCGACCCTGCGCATCTTCTACTCCTTCGCGGTGCCCGTGTTCGGCGGGCGCCGCTGGACGGCGATCTCGACGGCGTCCCTGCTCGTCCCGGCGGTGGGCATCGGCTGGGCGGTGCAGGACCCCTCCACCTCCTACGCCACGATGCTCGTGCTCGCCCTCCTCTGCGGCCTCGGCGGCGGAAACTTCGCCTCGAGCATGGCGAACATCAGCTTCTTCTTCCCGAAGGACCGCAAGGGCATCGCCCTCGGGCTGAACGCCGGCCTGGGCAACCTCGGCGTGTCGACGATGCAGTTCGTGGTCCCCCTCGTCGTCACGACCTCGGTGTTCGGCGCCCTGGGCGGCCAGCCCCAGGTGACGGCGAAGGGCGGGGCGGTCTGGCTCCAGAACGCGGGGTTCATCTGGGTGCCGTTCGTCGTCGCGTCGGTCGTCGCCGCGTGGTTCGGCATGAACGACCTCGCGTCGGCCCGCGCCTCCTTCCGCGAGCAGGCCGTGGTCTTCCGGCGCGGGCACAACTGGATCATGTGCTGGCTCTACACCGGCACGTTCGGCTCGTTCATCGGCTTCTCCGCCGGCCTCCCCCTCCTCGCGAAGGCCCTGTTCCCGGGAGTGAACCCGGTGAAGTACGCCTTCCTCGGCCCGCTCGTGGGGGCCCTCGCCCGGCCCGTGGGCGGCTGGCTCGCCGACCGGCTCGGCGGCGCCCGGGTGACGCTCTGGAACTTCGGCGCGATGGCGGCGTTCGCGGCCGGCGTGCTCGCCTTCCTCCCCCGCGGGGGCGCGCCCGGGAGCTTCCCGGGGTTCCTCGCCATGTTCCTCCTCCTGTTCGCCACCTCCGGCATCGGCAACGGCTCGACCTTCCGGATGATCCCCGTGATGTTCGCGACCTTCCACGAGCGGCGGGCGGGCGCGGACGCCACCGCGCTCGGGCTCGCCCGCAGGGACGCCGCGAAGGAGTCCGCGGCCGTCATCGGCTTCAGCTCGGCGATCGCCGCCTACGGGGCCTTCTTCGTCCCGCGCGCATTCGGCGCCTCGATGTCGGCGACGGGCTCCCCGGCGGCCGCGATCGTGGGCTTCATCGTCGTGTACCTGAGCTGCATCGCGGTCACCTGGTGGGTGTACGCCCGGCGGGGCGCCGAGCTCCCGTGCTGAGGGGGACGCCATGACGATCGACCTGGGCCGGCGGCGGACCCGCGTCCTCGCCCTGAACACCCTCGGGTTCACGGTGCTGTTCGCCGTGTGGGTGGTCTTCGCCATCATCGGCATCCCGATCCGCAAGGAGCTCGGGCTCACCGAGACCGAGTTCGCCACCCTGGTCGCGGTGCCGATCCTCACCGGCTCGCTCCTCCGCCTCCCGATGGGCATGGCCACCGACCGGTGGGGCGGGCGCCCGATCTTCACCGCCCTGCTCGTGTTCACCGCCGCGCCCCTCCTCCTGATCTGCCTCGCGGACCGTTACTGGCAGTTCATCGCGCTCGGCCTCGCGCTCGGCATGGCGGGCACCTCGTTCGCGGTCGGGATCGCCTACACCTCGGCCTGGTTCCCGCAGCGGCTCCAGGGGACGGCGCTGGGGATCTTCGGCGCGGGCAACACCGGCGCCTCGCTCACGAAGCTGTTCGCGCCGGGGCTCATGCTGGTGGTGCCGGCGGGCGGCGCCGGGCTCGTCCCGGGCGGCTGGCGCTTCGTGCCCTTCGTCTACGCGGTGGGCGTGCTCGTGATGGCCGCCTGCTACTACCCGCTCACCTACACCGATCACGCCCACCACAAGCAGAAGGGCGTGGCGGAGCTCCTCGCGCCCCTCCGGCACCTGCGGGTCTGGCGGTTCGGCCTCTACTACTTCCTCGTCTTCGGCGGCTACGTCGCGCTCTCGCTCTGGCTGCCCAAGTACTACATCGACGTCTTCGGCCTCTCGCTGCGCGACGCGGCCCTGCTCACCGCGATCTTCGTGTTCCCGTCCGGGATCATCCGGGCGCCGGGCGGTTGGCTGTCGGATCGGTACGGTGCACGGACCGTGATGTACTGGGTGCTCGCGATCTGCACGGTCGCGTCCCTCCTGCTCGCGGTCCCGGACATGGACGTCGCCCTCTCGCCGCCCGGGGCCTACGCCGCGGGCCCGGCGGGGGCTCGGCTCGTCCTGCACATGACCCCGGGGCCCTTCACCGCGCTCGTGTTCGTCCTCGGGATCGCGATGGGCGTCGGCAAGGCCGCCGTGTTCAAGCACATCCCGACGTACTTCCCGGAGCAGGTGGGCGCCGTCGGTGGGCTCGTGGGCGTCATCGGGGGCCTCGGCGGCTTCGTCATGCCGATCGCCTTCGGCGCGATGGCGCAGGCGACGCGCCTGCCGACGACGACCTTCGCCGTGCTCTTCGCCCTGTCGCTCGGCTGCCTGGTCTGGATGCACCTCGTGGTGGTGCGGCTGACCCGCGACGCCGCCCCCGGCGTGGCGGACGACCTCGAGCGGCCCGACGAGCCGCCGGAGCCCGCGCTCGCGGCGGGGAGATCGATCGGGTGAGGTTGCGGACCCGGCGCCTTCAGCCGAGGAGCCACGCCCCGGCGAGGAAGCTCGCCAGGTTCGCGAGGCCGGACGCCACGAGCGCGCGCGGGAGGTTCCGCGTCGCGAGGGCGTAGGCCGCGGCCTCGGCGGCGGTGGCGAAGGCCTCGCCGGCGAGGAGCCACGCGCCCGGCGCGACGAGCCGCGGGAGGCCGAAGCCCATGAAGAGGTGCGTCGCCGTCGTGGCGACCGCCGCGAGCGCCGCCATGCGGAGGCGCCGCCCGGGGAAGAGGGCCGCCACGAGCGGCACCTCCACCGCGAGCGTCAGCGCGAGCGCGGCCGCGTACCCGCTCACCCGGCGCGCCGGCGGCGGCGCAGCGCGAGGCCCGCGCCGATGGCGAGGAGGTTGAGCCCCACGACCGCGCCGGTGCTCGAGCAGCCGACCGTGGTCTCGGGGCCGTGGTAGTTCGACGTGCAGATCACGTCCGACGCCCCCCACGGCACGGACGCCGCGGCCACAGGCGCTGGCAGCGTGCGCGTGCAGCCCGCGGGCGCGCCGACCACGTCTTCCTGCGCGTAGTAGAACGCGCCCCAGCGCTCGTCGCAGGCGTAGGGCACCTGGAGGCCGTACTGGTACGTGCCCGCGGGGACACACTCGTCGAGGTAACACCCGGCGGTCGCGCCGCTCCCGCAGGAGGTCATCGACACGACGGCGCCCGTGGCGACGTCCCGGCGGAGGAGCACGCGGCCGGAGCAGTCCTCCCCGCTCGCGCAGATCCGCACCGCGCCCGGCGCGTCCTCGTGGATCCAGTAGGTCAGAGGCGGCGCGGAGTTGGCGCGGGCCACGAGCGCGACCGGCAAGAGCAAGCACGCCGCGATCAGGAACCTCTTCACCAGGTCACCCTCCCCTCGGCCATCCTCTGCGTAGCATCCCACGGACCCGCCCTCCACGGCGGCGGGAGGGCCTGGCGCGGAGCGTGGCAGATGGCCGCACGGACTGTGCGGGTGTGGACGGCACGTCACGTCACGCGCGGTGGTGACGACGAGGCCGCCCTCCCAGGAGCCCTTCCGTTCACCGGCCGCCTCGGCATCCTTTCACCGGGGCAAGGGTTTCCCACGGGGGGTGGGGATGAGCTGGAGGCGGCTTCGCGGCGTCGCATGCGGCGCCTGGCTGGTGGCCTGCACGCCCGGCTCGACACCGGCCCCGTCGGCCCCGCCATCCACCTGCGAGGGGCTCGTCCCCGCTCCGGGCCCGTTCACGACGGCGACCGGCAAGGGCACCTACTCGGAGGGCTGTCTCGGCACCACCGACGGGACCGGGAGGTACGTGGCGCTCGGGCACGGGTACCCGCGCGCATGGACGTTCGACTTCGTCCCCATCGCGGGAGGCGCGCCCCTGGCGAGCATGTTCGTGACCTATCCCGCGAGCCCGACCTTCGCGCCCATGGAGGACGGCTTTCAGATGACCGAGGGGACCTCCACCCGGGCGTTCGTGGGGGTCGACGCACTCGGCGGGAGGCGCGTGTACGAGGAGGCCTCGGGCGCCTCCGTCCACGTGAACCCACGGGGCGGATTCGGTCGTGTTCCTCGAGCACCGCGACGGTCCTGCGGCCCCGGAGGTGCAATGGAGGACCGCCGCCGGCGCGGTCACCGCCGCCCTGGCCCTCCCCGGGCTCTACGGCGTCGTGGGCGTGGGGCGATCGGGCCATGCGCTCGTCGCGGTCACGGCGGACGACGGGGGCGCAGCGCCACGATCGTTGCTCCGGTGGGTCGGGCCGAAGGGCCCGACGTCCGAGCCGTTCGCGAACCCGGGCGTGGCGTGGCCCGCCGTCCCTGCGTCGACGCTCCTCGCCGATGGCTCCCTCGCGGTCTGGCAGCAGGCACCGCTCGGCGAGACGTGGGGCACGGTCCGCGACGACGACACGCAGGTCGCTGCGGCGCCCGCGTGGCTCGACGGCGTCCCTCCCTGGAACGTGGTCCTCGTCCGGGGCGGCGGCGCGAACGCGATCCTGCCCCCGTCCGTCTTCGACCACGAGCACGTCGGGATCGAGCTCATCGCCCCGAACGGCGAGTCCTGCGGCACGGTCGAGCTCCCTGCCGTCGCGCATTCACGTGACGTGAGCATCGGCCGCGACGGGACCGTGATCCTCGGTGGCATGTCCGCGGCCTACGACCCCCGCCTCGCCGACACGTGCGAGTGGCGATGGTGGCCCGGGCTGCTCCGATGACGGGGGACCGGCGTACGCTCCTCGTCCGGCGCCCTGCGACGCGGACCGACCGACGTCGCCGGCGACCCGGAGGTGCTCATGCCCGGCTACGTGGACGGCTTCGTCATCCCGATTCCCCGGAAGCAGCTGAAGGCGTACCTCGCCATGGCGAAGCTCGGCGCCAGGGTGTGGAAGGACCACGGCGCGCTCGGCTACCGGGAGTGCGTCGCCGAGGACCTGAAGGGCTTCGGCCAGGGCTTCAAGAAGATGGCCCGCCTGAAGGCCGGCGAGACCGTGGTGTTCTCCTTCATCCTCTACCGGTCGCGCGCCCACCGCGACCGGGTTAACGCGAAGGTCATGAAGGACCCGCGCATGGCCGGCATGACCACGATGCCCTTCGACGTGAAGCGCATGGCCATGGCCGGGTTCGAGGTGCTCCTGGGCTGGTGAGCCGGGCGGCGGGGCGTGCAGGTGAAGCGCCGCGCCGTGAGCTCGAGGGCCACGGCGTCGGGCCGTCGAGTCACGCCCCGAAAGTTACAACATCCGGATGTTGTACTTTTCACCCGACCGGGTACGGCAGACAGCGCGCTCGTCAGAAGCCTGCGGTTGCTATCCAATTTGATAGCACCTGCCGCCCTGCGCGAAGAAAGACCGGAGCCGCCCTGTAAGCCGGGTTCTGTATCCGCGGGATGCTCTCCGCGGCGGCGGACATTCATCTGGGACACGCATTGCTGCGCGCCTCGAGCGAGCCGTACCCGGAGGCTTGAGGCGGGCCGCCTGACACCTCGCCTCGCGGCGAGGACGCCTCCCTATTTGCTCTTGCACCAGGTGGGGTTTGCCATGCCGCCCCCGTCACCGGGAGCGCGGTGCGCTCTTACCGCACCGTTTCACCCTTGCCACGCGCGCCTCGCGGCGCCGTTCGGCGGTCTGCTCTCTGTTGCACTTTCCTGCGGGTCACCCCGACCGGCCGTTGGCCGGCACCCTGCCCTGTGGTGCCCGGACTTTCCTCGGCGACCCCTGCCCTGCAGGCCGACGCGTACGCCCGGGCGGCTCCGGCATCGCGGGTGTAGCACGCGGCACCGGCCGGTTCAACGCAGGGCGGGCCGGCCGGCGGGCACCCGGCGAGGGCTGCGGACGGGCTCGCGCGGCCGGGCGCTCCCGGCCAGAATCCCCGCATGCTCCACCCCTGGTCCTTCTTCGGGTCGCTGCGCGGCCCTGCGTTCGGGACGAGCAGGAGGCCCGCCTGCGCGCTCGACCGCTGGCGCGACGGCTTCCGGCTCCTCGAGGCACACCAGCTCCCCATCGCGGCGCCGCCGGCCCGCGCGCTCGAGGCGCTCGCGGACTCCCGCATCGGCGAGATGCCGATCGTGAGCGCGCTCTTCACGCTGCGCGGGATGGGTGTCCCGGCGGACTGGACCCTGCGGGCGACCTTCTCCACCACGCCGTTCGCGATCCTCGAGGAGGAGGCCGGGCGGGAGTTCGTGTTCGGGATCATGCTCCCGCCGCGGGGGCGCTCGGCGCGCGAGGTCTGCGCGTCACCCGCGGCGTTCCGGGAGGCGCTCGGGAGCGCGCCGCTGGGCGTGGTCGCGAACTTCCGCGCCGAGCCGCACGAGGGCGGCTCGATCCTCTGGACCGAGACCTGGGCGAGGACGCGCGGCCGCCGCGCGGGGCTCGCGTTCGGCGCGTACTGGCTCCTCATTGGCCCGTTCAGCGCGTGGATCCGGCGCATCTTCCTCGGGACCGCGCGCCGCAGGGCCGAGCGCGCCGGCTGAGGTCGGCGCCACGCACCGCCGCGGCGCGCGCCCCGGAAGTTACACCACTGGTGGAGGGGCTCACGGATTTCGGGGCCACACCTCAGGGTGATCGGCGGCGGCCCCGGGCGCGTTACGCTCGCGGGCCATGGAGAGCCACGTCGTCACCTGGGAGTTCTCGCGGGCCACGCAGGTCCGGCTCGGCGCCCCCGAGGACCGGCCGAACGACGCGCTCGCGGCGCTCGTCGGGCTCCTCGCCGAGTGCCCCGAGGTGAGCGCCGCGCGCCTCGGCGTCATGGAGGTCCTGCCGGAGGACCGCGAGGCCTACTTCACCTGGGCCATCGGCATCGACTGCCCGGCCGGCGCGCGCGGGGCCATCGAGCAGCGCGCCCTCGCGCTCCTGCGGGAGCTCCCGCCGTCGCGCCTCCCCATCGCGTTCGTCCCGCCCACCGCGCGCTACCTCGCGCGCGGCGCGGTGGAGTTCTACCGCCGGGCGCCGCGGCGGTCCTGGCTCGCGCGGCTGTTCGGCCGTTGATCCCCGGCGGCCTCGCCGGCCGCCCCCGCGAGCCGGGCGACGAAGCCCCAGCCGCCGCCGAGCTCGCCCACCGCGAGCACGAGCTCGTTCGGGCCCTTCCGGAGCGGCAGCCAGACCGCGTCGTCCTCGGCGTCGACGATGCCGAGGAAGCCCGGGTCCCGGAAGTTCTGCGCGCTGCGCCCCCGCCACAGGATGCGCCCGTCGAGGAACACGCTCACCTCGTCGCTGTAGCCGAGCGCGAGCTTCCTCACCTCGTCCCGCGGCGCGTCGATCCGCGTGCGCGCGTAGACCACCTTCATGCCGGGCTGCGGCTCGAGCCGCCTCGAGAAGTCGCTCGCGAAGCTGACGCGCGGGTGGGGGCTCTCGCGGTAGCGGTTGATCGGGACGAGACCTGGGGCCTCGGCGACCACCTCCTGCCAGGGGATCTCCCTCAGCTCCTTCGCCGTGAGCGGCCGCTCGAGGTCGCGCTCGAGCGCGTCGTACGCCGGCGACAGGGCCCAGCGGGTGAGCGTGCCGGGCGGCATGGGCGGCAGATGGCGCTCCCAGGGCGCATCGGGCGTCGCGCGGACCTCGAAGCCCGCGAAGCAGGTGGCCCCGGTCAGGACCGCGAGCGCCACCTCGCCCCGCTCGACGCCGCTCTTGAGATCCTCGACGACGAGCGCGGGGCGCTCGAGCCCCTTCACGTACAGTCGCGCCTGCGCCCCCTCGAGGACGACCCGCAGGTGGAACCACGCGCCGACCGGGATCTCGAGCGGCGCGGTGAAGCCCGGGCCGCTGTAGAGCTGCCAGTTGAGCCCGGTGTGCAGCACCGGCGTGTACTGGATCGCGTCGGGCAGGCCCGACTTGTGCGGGCGCAGGTAGATCCACTCGCCGTCCTCGCCGGCGACCCGGAACTGGATCCCGAGGAAGCCGCGCGCCGCCGAGGTGAAGACGTCCACGTCGATGACGCCGTCGCGCAGGAGGAGCTCCTTCACGGTCGCGGCGCCGCCGTCGAGGAGGAGGCAGGGCCGGCCCTGCACCTCGGACAGCCGGGCCCCTCCCTCGAGCGCCCAGCGAGGGGAGTCGGGCGGGACGGCCTCGCCGCGCGCCGCCGCTGGCGAGAGGAGCGCGAGCACGACCGCCGCGAGGGCGCGTGGGGGGTGGGCCATTCCGTGAAGAGGTGCGGGGCCGGGCGGCGTGACGGCGCCCGCGTGGCCACCTCGGGTCAGGCCTTCCCCACCCTCACCTCGCGCGCCCTCGCCTCCGGCTCGAGGAACGCCGCGAGCGCGTCGGCCTCCGCCTCGACCTCGGCGCGCCGCGCCCCCGTGAGCTTCCCGAGCGGCGCGACCGCCACCGCGATCCGGCCGCCCTTCACCTCGGCGCGCCAGGTCGCGCCGACGAAGCCGTCGATCAGCACGGCCCCCGGGACCATCCCGTTCCTCGCCGCGAAGGCGGGCCGCGCGGAAGGGGGCATCACGCGCGTGCGGTCGGCGTGCCCGAGCAGGAGGTTGTCGAAGTCGGGCAGGAACCGCACCGGCGCGGGCACGTCGCCGCCCGGCCTCGGGGCGTCCGGGAGGTCGAGGAGCTCCCGCCCGTCCGGGCCCTCGACGGCGACGAGCCGCTCCCGGAGCCGCTCGAGCACCGGCTTCCACTCCGGCACGCCCGACCACTCGCGCACGTCGGCCGCGCTCGCCGGGCCGAAGGCGGCGAGGTAGCGGACCGCGAGCGCCTCGCGGGCGCGGTCTCCGTCCGACGCGGGGGACCTCCCGAGCCACGCCTCCGCGGTGGCGAGCGCCGCGTTCGCCGGGTACGACCACGGGCCCTCGCCGGGCAGCTGCACGAGCGGCAGCCGCGTGCGCGGCACGAAGGCGAGCGACATCGGGTCGCCGCGCGGGTGCTTCCTCACGAGGCCGTCCCGGAGCGCGCCGTACGTGAGCGGCGCGGCGAGGAGCGCGCGGGCCGTCCGGAGGACGGCGTCCGGGTCCTTCACCTTCTTGAGGTGCGTCACCGCCGCCCGCTCGAGCGCGGCCTGCACGACGCCGCGGAACGCGAGGTAGTCGCGCGCGGAGACGAGGTGGAGGGTGTGCCGGAAGAACGGCGCCCGCACCGCCTTCCTCCCCTGCACGAGCGCGGCGAGCTCGTCGCGCGAGAAGCCCTGGAGGCGGCTCCAGAGCGCCACGAACGGCGGCCGCGCGAGCTGCGCCTGCAGGCCGGCGAGCTGCTCGATGGCCTCGAGCGCGGGCGCGCGCGCCCGGGCGAGCAGGAGCTGGCGCGCGAGGGTCGCGCGGTTCAGGGACCTGAGATCGAGCCGGGCCGGGGTGCGCATGTGCACCGCATCATCGCCCGGAGGGGCGCCCGGCCGCGCCGCCTGTTAGGCTCCCCCGAGGAGATGAGAGGTCTCGCTTCGTCGCCATGACCCCCGAGCGCTTCCGCCGGACCGCCGCGCGCTTCGAGCGGCTCGCCGACGCCCACCCCGGGCGCTACCGGCTCGCGCTCGCCGCGCTCGGCGTGCTCACCTTCGCCGTGCTCGGGTTCCTCGCCGCCGTGCTGCGCGCCACCACCCGCGCCCCGGACCGGCCGCGCGGCGTGCCGGTCACGCGCGAGGAGGTCCCGGCGCTCTTCGCGGCGCTCGACGAGGTCCGCGCCGCGGCACCCGGCCCGCGGCTGCACGCGGTGCTCGTCTCGGACGAGCTCGACGCCGGCGTCTGGCAGACGCCGCGCCTCGGATTCCCGGGCGCGACCCTCAACGAGCTCGCCCTGGGCTGGCCGCTCCTCGCGGCGCTCGGCCCGGAGGCGCTGCGGGCCGTGCTCGCGCACGAGCTCGCGCACGTCGCCGGCGGCCACGGCGAGAGCGCGGCCTGGGTCCACCGGCTCCGGCAGACCTTCGACGTGCTCGGGCCCGAGCTCGAGGCGCGGCGCGGCCCCGTCGCGCGGGCGCTGCGCCGCCTCCTCGCGTCCTACCGGCCGTGGTTCTCGGCGGCGAGCCTCGCGCTCGCGCGCGCCGGCGAGCGCGAGGCCGACCGCGAGGCGGCGCGGATCGCCGGCGCCTCCGCGACCGCCGACGCGCTCCTCGGGACGCGGCTCGCCGAGCACGCCCTCGCGCGGCACCTCCAGCCGCGCCTCCGCGCGGCCCTCGCCGCGAGCGCGGCGCCCCCGGAGCGGCACCTCGAGGAGGTCCCCGAGGCGCTCGCCCTGGGCATGACCGGGCCGGTCGCCGAGCTCGCGCTGCTCGTGGCGCTCGACGAGCGCGCCCGCCCGGGAGAGACGCACGCCTCGCTCGCGGACCGGCTCCTGGCGCTCGGCGAGGCCCCGCGCGTGCCGGATGCCCCGCCGCGCTCCGCGGCCGAGGTGCTCCTCGGCGAGGCGGGACCGCGGATCCGGCTCGAGCTCGAGCGCCGCTGGCGCGAGCGGGTCGCGGGCGAGTGGGCGGTCGCGCACGCGCAGGCGCAGGCCCGGCGCAGGCTTCGGCCGAGCCTCTGAGGGCGCCCCTCGTCTCCGACGCCGCTCCGCGACGTCTACGCTCGGGGCGAGCGGGGCGGGACCGTCCCGTCGGTCGCCCGCCCCCGCCTGCCGCAGCACCTCGGCGACGCGCGCGAGGAGCTGCTCCGGCGTGAACGGCTTCGAGAGGAGCTCCGCGTCGGGCGGGAGCCCCTCGGAAGCCCACGTCGGGAGCGGGTCAGCGGCGCATCGTGCGCGGCGTCCCGCGCTTCGGGCACAGCGGCTCCACCGGGCAGCGCGAGCAGGCGGGACGCAGGGCGTCGCAGGTCCGCCGGCCGTGCCAGACGAGGAGCTGGTGGCCCTTCGCCCAGCGCTCCTCCGGGAAGAGTGCGCAGAGGTCCTCCTCCACGCGGTCGGGATCCTCCTCGCGGGTGAAGTCGAGCCGCCGCGAGACGCGGCCGACGTGGGTGTCCACGGGGAACGCCGCCCCGGCGCCGAGGTGCACGAGCACGACGCCCGCGGTCTTCCGCCCCACGCCGGGCAGCGCCTCGAGCGCCTCGCGCGTGCGCGGGACCTTCCCGCCGTGCGCCGCGGCGATTGCCTGCGCCGCGGCGACGATGGCCTTCGCCTTGTTGCGGTAGAGCCCGAGGGTCCGGATGAACGGCCAGAGCTCCTCGGGGCGGGCGCGGGCGTACGCCGCGGCGTCGGGGAACGCCCGGAAGAGCGCGGGCGTCGCCTTGTTCACGCCGGCGTCGGTGCTCTGCGCCGACAGCACGACCGACACGAGGAGCTCGAGGTCGGTCCCGAAGTCGAGCGCGATGCGCACGTCGGGCATCGCGACCTCGAGCCGGTCGAGCACCTCCGCCGCGCGGGCCCGCTTCTCCCCGGAGGGCGCGCGCCGGCGTGGCCGTGCGGGCCTGGCCTTCGCCACGCCGCTAGAACTCGGCCGCGCCGCGCAGGCCCAGGAACAGGAGCGAGTGGACCTTGGTGTCGTTGATGGACCCGGACTGCGTGTTCCCGTTCACCTTGACCTCGAGGGTCGAGTACTTCGCCACGCTGATCATGACGTAGGGCCCGAAGCGCAGCTTGCCCGCGCGGAGGTCGAGGCCGGCGCCGCCGTGGAAGGGCTCGAAGCCGCTCGCCGAGATCGAGTTGTTCGAGCTGCCGTTGATCGTGACGATGAGCGACTCGAAGCCCACGCCCGCGTTGAGCCAGGGGACGAGCTTCGCCTCCTGGTCGGCGAGGTCGTAGTTGAGGTCGAGCGCGAGGCGGATGATGGCCGGATTGCAGGTGAGCTGCACCGGGCCGGCGCCGTTGTCGACGAGGCAGAAGTCCTTCAGGACCGGCCCCGCCTTCCCGGCGCCGTAGCTGAGCGAGCCGCCCCACGAGAGGTGCGGGGTCACCTTGTAGAAGAGGTCGAGGCCGAAGGCGGCGTGGGGCTTCACCCAGTCGGCCATCTTGGCCGTGCCGTCGATGCTGCCGTTGGGCCGCGCGAGCGCGAGCCGCACGCCGAAGATCCACTTGCGGAGCTTCGGCCCGGCGGGCGCGAGCACGTTCTCGGGCTGCGGCGCCGCGCCGCCCTGGAGCTCGTCGAGCGCGGCGTTCACCGGCATGCCCGCCGCCTGCGCCTCCGGCGCGAAGAGGCAGGCGGACCGCGCGCTGGATCGCGGGCACCATCTTCTCCTCGGCGCCCTCGACGTTCGTGCCCTGCCGGCGGACGTTGCCCGCCTTCGCCGTGTCGAGGACCTTGAGGTCCACCCGGTAGAGCGAGCCGATCTTCCCGACCGAGCCGACGAGCACGAGCTTCACGCCGAGCGCGCCGCCGATCTCGGCGATGCAGGCGGAGTCCTCCTCGCAGCCGAGCATCTTCTTCTGCTTCTCGAAGCCCAGCATCGAGGTGATGTCGCTCTTGCCGATGACCTCGAGGTACGGCAGCGCGGCGGCCTCGGAGAGCGCGATCTCGGAGAGCAGCTCCGCCTTCGCGGCCTCGACGCCGATGGCCTTCAGCTCGAGGACGGCGACCCGCGTCTTCCTCGGCGCGGCCGGCGCGGTCCCGGCCTGCGCGGCGGCGGCGCCGGGGAGCGCCAGGGTGGACACGAGGAGCGCGAGCAGCGCCCGGGAGGTGGTGGTCGTACGCATCCGGTGTCTCCAGCTTCCGCCAGCGGCGGTCCAGGGTCCGGTCATGCTATCAGAGAACCCCGCATGGTCATCGATCCGAGGAGCGACACGGTCACGCGGCCCACCCCCTCGATGCGGGAGGCCATGGCGAGGGCCGAGGTGGGGGACGACGTCTACGGCGAGGACCCCACCGTCATCCGGCTGCAGGAGCGGGTGGCGGCGCTCCTCGGCAAGGAGGTGGGGCTCTTCGTGCCGTCGGGCACGATGGCGAACCAGGTCTCGCTCGGCGTGCTGACCCGCCCCGGCGACGAGATCGTGTGCGACGCCGGCGCCCACTGCATCTCCTTCGAGTCGGGCGCCCTCGCCGCGCTGTGGGGCGTGCAGGCCCGCACGATCGCCGCGGAGCGCGGCCTCCTCGACCCCGCCGCCGTCGAGGCCGCGATCCGCCCGCAGGGCGACGTCTACCCGCGCACCCGGGTCGTCGAGCTCGAGAACACCCACAACCGCGGCGGCGGCGCGGTCTACCCGCTCGCGCGCGTCCAGGCCCTCGGCGAGGTCGCGCGGCGCCACGGCCTGCACCTCTACCTCGACGGCGCCCGGCTCATGAACGCGTGCGCCGCCTCCGGCCACGCGCCGGCGGCGTACGCCGCGGAGGCGACGCTCGCGAGCATCTGCCTCTCGAAGGGGCTCGGCGCGCCGGCGGGCTCGGCCGTGTGCGGCCCCCGGGACCTCGTCGCCGAGGCCCGGCGGCTGAGGAAGCGCCTCGGCGGCGGCATGCGCCAGGCCGGCGTGCTCGCCGCCGCGGGGCTCCACGCGCTCGACCACCACGTGGACCGGCTCGTGGAGGATCACGAGAACGCACGGCGGCTCGCGGCCGGGCTCGCCGCGCTCGGCGGCACGATCGCCTTCCCGGTCGAGACGAACCTCGTGTTCGCCTCGTTCGCCCGCCCGGCCGCACCGCTCGCGAGGCGCCTCGCGGAGGCGGGCGTGCTCGCGAACCCCGAGGGCTCGCGCCCGGAGCTCGTCCGCTTCGTCACGCACCTCGACGTGTCGCGCGCCGACGTCGACGAGGCGCTGAAGCGCATCGCCCTGGCGCTCGCCGCGGCCTGACCGACGGTCGAGCGGGCAGCCGACATCGCCCGCCATCCCGTCCCGGGGGCACGGGACGCGCGGTTCTCCGACGTTCACCCACAGCGGACTCACTTCCCTGGGAGTGGAACGGCGCGTGCTACGCTCGACCGCGTCGTGTCCACCTCCGCCGAGCGCCGCCTCCACCTCGCGATCGCGATCTCCGTGATCGCGGCAGGCTGCGCCCACCCCGCGGCGAAGATGAGCTTCGTCGAGGCCGGCTTCCGGGGTGGCGCGCTGGAGCCCGCCGAACCCGAGGGTGCGCCCGCACCTCCCGCCGACGCCGCGCCCGAGTCGATCGCGTCCGAGGCGCCGGAGGGCCCGCCCATCGACGGCGCGCTCCTGCGCTTCGCCGCCGAGGCCCGCGGCCGCCGCGCGCGCGTCCCCGCGGGCCGCGGCTTCCCCGAGGACGCCGTGCGCGGCTGGGGCGGGCTCTCCGCCGAGCTCGACGCCTACCTCGGCCGGGCGCTCCCGCAGACCCCGCTGCTCGAGCTCGTCCGCGCGCGGGTCACGGTCGAGGCCGAGTGGGACTACGACCAGCGCCGGTACGGCCCGCCGCCCGCGCCGCTCGCCGCCGCGGTGAGCGCCCGCCTCGGCCGCCTCGCGCGCCGGCTCGACGCCGCCCGCGCGCTCGGCCTCGCGCTCTTCCGCGAGGCCGCGCCCGCGCGCCTGCGCTGGCCGGTCGAGCACGCCGGCGTCTCCTCCACCTTCGGCATGCGCTTCCACCCCATCGAGCACCGCCGCATCCTGCACGCGGGCGTCGACCTCACCGGCCAGCGGGGCAACGTCGTGCAGTCCGCCGCGCGCGGCTACGTGGTGCGCGCGGGCTGGGTGGGCGGCTACGGGATCCTCGTGGAGGTGCGGCACCCCGGCGACGTGACGACGCGCTACGGCCACCTCTCGGCGCTCCTGTGCGGCCCGGGCGACGCGGTGGACGCCGGCCAGCCGCTCGGCCTCGTCGGAGCGACGGGGCGCGCCACCGGGCCGCACCTCCACTTCGAGGTCTGGCGCGGCGGCGAGCCCGAGGATCCGCTCGACTGGCTGGGTGGCACCATGGCGATGGGCCCCGTGGACGGGCCGGGCGTACGCTAGGGGCCGCCATGGTCTCCGCCCTCGTCTCCTTCCTCCTGGCCGCGACGCTCGACGTGCCCCCCGGCGCGGACCTCGCCGAGGTGGTCGGACGGGCGCGACCGGGCGACGTCGTCCGCGTGCCCGCGGGCCGGCACGTCGCGGCGCTCGGCTCGCTCCGCGGCGTCCGCGTCGAGGGCGCCGGCGCGGGGCTCACGGTCGTCGAGGCGCCGGAGGGCGTCGACGGCGCCTGGGCGGCCGGCGGCGAGGTCTCGCTCTCCGGGCTCACGCTGCGCGCGGGCCCCGAGCGCTGCGGGCTCGTGGTCCGGGCGGGCACGGCCTCGCTCGACGACGTCGGCCTCACCGGCGGGGCGTGCGGCGTCCGCGTCGACGCCGGGGCGCTCCGCGGCAAGGGCCTCTCGCTGCACGGGCGCACGGCGCTGGTCGTGGCGGGCGGCGACGCGTCGCTCTCGGACGGCGACGGCCGCGGCGAGCGCGCGGCGGTGCTCGTGAACGGCGGCGCGCTCGCGCTCGAGCGGTTCACGCTGTCGGCGGGGCGCGCGGCCGAGGCCGCGCTGGTCGCGGCGAGCGGCAGGACGCGGCTCTCGCTCGTGGTCGTGTTCGCGCCCGGCGACGTCGGCGTGTCGGCGTCGAGCGGTGCCGAGGTCGAGGGCGACGAGGTGACGGTGGTGGGCGCGGGCGTCCAGGAGGACGAGATCCCCGGCGCGTGCCTCCTCGCCCGCAAGGCCACGGTCCGCCTCACGGGCGGCATGCTGGCGCGCTGCGGCGGCGCCGCGCTGCAGGCCCTGGGCGGCTCGGTGCACCTCACCGGCGTCGACGCCTCGGGCGGCGTGTCGGGCTGCCTCCTCTTCCTCGGCGGCGCCCGGGCGGAGCTCGCCGGGAACGCCTGCGGCGGGCGCGGCCCGGGGGTCCTCGCCACGGGCGGCGCCCAGGTCGCGGCCCGGAAGAACCTCTGGTGGACGGATCCGTTGAGGGTGGTCGACTGCGCCTCCGGCTCGCGGATGACGCTCGGGCCAGGCGAGCGGGGTCCGGTCCCTTGCACGGGAGCCAAACCCGCGACCCCTCTCGACAAACGGCCCCTGAAGTGACACCTTCTGCCCTTCGTGGAAGCCCCCCGCGGGGCCCTCCGGGAGACCACCTGCGCTCATGCAGCTGAACCTTCGCAAGGCGATGTTCGTCCTCCCGAACCTGTTCACGGTCAGCTCGATCCTGCTCGGGTTCTACGCGCTCGTGCTCTGCGCGGGGGACCCCAGCCCGGCCCAGCTCTACCAGGCCGCCCTCGCGATCTTCTTCGCCCTCTTCTTCGACGCGTTCGACGGGCGCGTCGCCCGCATGACGAAGACGCAGTCGGACTTCGGCATGCAGCTCGACAGCCTGGCCGACGTCATCTCGTTCGGCGCGGCGCCCGCGCTCCTCGTCTTCAAGTGGGCGCTCGCCCCGCTCGGCTTCGCGGGCTTCTTCGTCTCCTTCTCGTTCCTCGCCTGCGGCGCGCTCCGCCTCGCCCGCTTCAACGTGCTCGCGATGCGCGGCGACAAGGGCTCCTCGCGCTTCTTCGTGGGGCTCCCCATCCCGCTCGCGGCGGGCGCGATCGTCGCGCTCGTCATCGCGCACTACCGGACCTACGAGAGCTCGACGAGCGCCGCCGACCGGATCCCCATCCTGGTGGTCGTGGCGCTGCTCGCGTTCCTCATGGTGTCGACGGTGCGCTACCGCACCTTCAAGGACGTCCACCTCTCCGCGAAGAGCCTCACCATCTTCGCGTTCATGTGCGTGGCCGGCGTCGCCGTCGGGATGGCGACCCGCGCGTCCTTCGTGCTGCTCGTGTTCG
Source organism: Anaeromyxobacteraceae bacterium (assembly GCA_047602405.1). Classification (GTDB taxonomy): domain Bacteria; phylum Myxococcota; class Myxococcia; order Myxococcales; family Anaeromyxobacteraceae; genus Anaeromyxobacter. The sequence continues at coordinate 2,335,993 of JASGHJ010000001.1, read as the reverse complement.
TCGCCGCGTACGTCGCGATGGGGCTCGCCGAGGCGCTGCTCGCGCTCTCCCGCCCGCGCGTCGACCCGGCCGCGCTGCCCGCCGACGTCCGCGCCGAGATCGAGGCCGACGAGGCGCTCGAGGCGGACGACGACGATGCCGAGGGCGACAAGCGGCGGCAGGACGAGTACATCTAAGAGCGTGTCCGCGCCCGAGCCGTCGCCCGGAAGCCCGCCCCCGTCAGGCCTCTCCCGCTTCTACCGCGTCCGCCGCGGCCCGCGCCCGGCGGGCCCGCCCGGCGGCTGGACGATCCTCGCGGCCTGGGGCCCGTGCGGCTTCGTCCCGGTCGCCCCCGGCACGTTCGGCACGCTCGGCGCCATCCCGCTCGCCTGGGCCGCCTCGAAGCTCGGCGTCGGCGGCGAGCTCGCCATCGCTGCGATCGTGACGGTGGTCGGCATCGTCGCGGCGGGCCACGCCGGGAAGTACTGGGGCGTGACCGACGCCTCGCCCATCGTCATCGACGAGGTGGCGGGCTACCTCGTCACGATGCTGGCCGTGCCCTTCACCTTCTCGTCCGCGCTGCTCGGCTTCGCGCTCTTCCGCGCCTGCGACGTCCTGAAGCCGTGGCCCGCGTCCGCGTTCGACCGCATGAAGAACGCCCCCGCGGTCATCCTCGACGACGTGGCGGCGGGCGTCTGGGCGTGGGCGCTGCTCCGGCTCGTCGGCTGGGCGCTCGCGCGGTACGCCGGCTGCGACGCCGGCGGCTGGTGGTGCGGCCTGTAGACACGGGAGATCACCGCGATGGACGTCGAGCTGCTCGCGACCGGCGACGAGCTCCTCACCGGGCAGGTGGTGGACACGAACTCGCCCTGGCTGATGGACCGGCTGTGGGACCTCGGCGTGATGGTGCGCCGGAAGACCCTCGTCGGCGACGACCGCGCCGACCTCGACCGCGCCATCCGCGAGACCACCGCGCGCGCCGACCTCGTCGTGCTGTCCGGCGGCATGGGCCCGACCGAGGACGACCTCACGAGCGAGGTCGTGGCGGGCGTGCTCGGCGTGCCGCTCGAGCGCCACGCGCCGACCGTGACCGCCCTCGAGGAGCGCTTCCGCTCGTTCGGCCGCGCGCTCACGCCCAACAACCTGAAGCAGGCCGACTTCCCGCGCGGTGCGGAGGTCGTCCCGAACCGCTTCGGCAGCGCGCCCGGCTTCGCGGTTCGCGTGGGCAAGGGCGAGCTCGTGTGCCTGCCCGGCGTGCCGCTCGAGTACAGGGGCCTGTGCGACGAGTGGGTGCTGCCGCGCGTCGCCGCCCGCCTCGGCGCGGCCCCCGCCGCGCGCGTCGTGAAGCTCATCGGCGTCCCGGAGTCGCACGCCGACCACGCGATGCGGCCGATCATGGACGACCCCGCGAACGCCGGCGTGCGCTGGGGCTACCGCGCGCACTGGCCGGAGGTCCACGTGAAGTGGACCGTGACCGGCCCCGACGCCGCCGCCCACGCCGACCGCATCGAGGCCGCGGTGCGCGCCGCCTTCGGCGACCGGATCTCGGGGCCAAGCGAAGGACGAGCTGCCCGCGCTCGTCGTCGCGCGGCTCCAGGCGCGCGGCGAGAAGGTCGCGCTCGCCGAGAGCTGCACCGGCGGGCTCCTCGCCTCGCTCCTCACCGCGGTCCCGGGCGCCTCGAACGTGCTCGACCTCGGCGTGGTCGCCTACGCGAACGCCGTGAAGGAGGGCGTCGTCGGCGTCCCCGCCGCGCTGCTCGCCGCGCACGGCGCCGTGTCCGAGCCGGTCGCGCGCGCGCTCGCCGAGGGCGTGCGAAGGCTCGGCGGCGCGACCTACGGCGTCGGCGTCACCGGCATCGCCGGCCCCTCGGGCGGCACGCCGGAGAAGCCGGTCGGCACGGTGCACCTCGCGGTCGCCGGGCCGGACGGGACCACCCACGCGCTTCGCCAGTTCCGCGGCGACCGCCCGCGCGTGCAGCGCTCGGCGGCGTACGAGGCGCTGGACCTGCTGCGCCGGGCGATCGAGCACGGCCGCTCATCCTGAGCGTGCTTCGACTCCGGCCCCTGCTTGACGCAGGGGCCTACGCTCAGCATGAGCGGCCGAAGTCGAAGGACGCTACACGGCCTCGCAGAACGCCTCGGCGAACCGGGTCCAGGACACGAACCCGGCGCCGGTCGCCATGAGGTGCTCGTGGAGCGCCCGGGCGGCGGCGAGGAGGGCGTCGGCCGGGCGCGGCTTCAGCGCGGCCGCGAGCCCGGCGTCGTCGAGGACCTTCTTCACGAGCATCTCGACGTTCGCCGCACGGCCGTCCATCTGCCCCTCGCGGTCGAGGACCCAGCCCACGAGCTGGCCGATGCGCTCGCGCACGGCGACCCGCGGCACGGCCCCGCCGGCGACGAGCGCCTCGTTCACCGCGTCGGGATCGGCGTCGCGCACCACGAGCCAGGTGAGCGAGCGCTCGGGGGTGAAGCCCGCGGCGGCGAGCGCGCGCGACACGCGGGCCTCGTGCTCCTGCGGACAGCGGATGCGGACGGCGGGAAGTCGGGCGGGGATCATCGGCGCGGTGGTCGTACCCTGCCCTCCGCGGGGGCGCAACGTCCCTCGACTTCGTCCGCCCATACCGAGCGTAGGCCCCTGCGTCAGCAGGGGCCGGAGTCGAGGTACGCTCGGGATGAACGGGTTAGGATCAAGCCATGGACGAGGCCGCCCTCGAGCTCCTCCGGTCCCACAGCGGGCTCGCCATCGACGAGGAGGGGCGGTTCCTCCACCACGGCGAGCCCATCACCCACGCGAGAACGCTCTCCGTCCTGTGGGGGTCGCTCGCGCGGGACGCGGCGGGGCGCTGGCGGATCGCGATCGGGCGGGAGCAGGCGTACGTCGCGGTCGGCGAGACGCCCTGGATCGTGCAGGCCGTCGACCTCGACGGGGCGCGTCCGTCGGTGCGGCTCGCGGGCGGGCGCGAGGAACCGCTCGACCTCGCCACGCTCACGGTGGCCCGTGACGGGGTCCTCAGGTGTGAACTCGGCGAGGGGGAGCGTGCGCGCTTCTCCCGCGGTGCGCAGATCGCCCTCGGGCTGAGACTGGAGGAGGACCCTGCAGGGACGGGGTGGGTCCTCGAGGTAGGCGGTGTGCGTCACGGGATCCGCGAGGAGCCCTGACCGGCACGGAGCGCCGTTCGCTGCGCTCGACGGACCGTCCGCTGCACAGGGTATCCTTTCGGTTGCTCGCTCCCCTGGAGTCCCCTACGTACGCTCACTGCATGAGAAAACTGGCCCTCCTCGCCCTCGCGCTCGCGCCGGTCGCTGGCTCGGCCCAGGGCCTCAACCTCTCCTCTCCCTCGATCGGCGACTCCTTGCGCAGGATGGACCGGCTCCGCGAGGAGGCGGAGCGCCGCGAGGCGGAGCGGGGCTTCCGTCAGGCGTACGTCCTCCCCGAGCGGCCCGGCCAGAACAAGGTCGCCTGGTACGACTTCGAGTGGGAGTACGTCGACGTGCCGGCGCCCGGCGGCGGCCGCGGCGGCATCCGGCTCTACTACTACAAGAGCGCGCTCGCCCAGGCCCAGCGCGCGCTCCCCGCGATCCAGAGCGCGTACGCGCGCCTCGTCGACCAGTTCGCCTACCAGCCGACGAAGCGCATCCCCTACTTCCTCTACGCGACCCAGCGCGAGTTCCAGGCCACCAACATCTTCCAGATCGGCGAGTCCACCCTCGGCGTCACCTCGAACCAGTCCGACCTCCGGATGCTGGTCCCCTACTTCGGGGATCACTCCAAGTTCATCGAGGTCTCGACCCACGAGATGGTGCACCAGTTCATGATCCAGAAGCTGAACGACGCGTCGGAGGCCGAGGACCTCGGCTCGCTCGCGAACGTCCTGCCGCTCTGGTTCACCGAGGGCATCGCCGAGTACTACACGAAGGGCGGGCTCGACACCGAGACCGAGGGCTACCTGCGCGACCTCGTCTGGAACCCGGATCCGAGCGAGGGGTACATAATGATCCCCTTCGCCGAGGATCGCGCCCGCGGGTACATCCCCACCTACAAGCTCGGCCAGGCGCGGGTCGCCTTCATCGCCGAGGAGTACGGCCGCGACAAGATCCAGGGCCTCATCGAGAACGCGTACCTGCTCGGCGACGGCGCCGGCGCGCCTCCGGGCGGCCGCAGCTTCGGCGCGCTCGTGCGCCGCGTGCTCGACGAGCCGCTCGAGCAGGTCGAGGCCCGCTGGAAGACCTGGCTGAAGCGCCGCTACTACTCGCAGTACCTGAAGACGAAGCAGGATCTCTCGCAGATGAAGGAGCTGCGGAACCTGCCGGCGGAGCCGGAGGACTTCACCGCCTCCGCCGACGGGCAGCTCATCCTCATGCGCGGCATCGACCGCGAGAAGGGGCGCGCGCGGCTCTACCTGTTCGACGTGCGCAACCCGCGCTCGGCGCAGGAGGTCGCCTCCGACTCGAAGCCCGGCACCGAGTCGCTCCACCCCATCGAGTTCGCGGTCGGCACCGTGGGCCCGGGCATCCTCGCGTTCTCCGCGCAGGACGGCCAGGGCGACAGCCTCTACGTCCGCAGGTACCGCGTGAACGCCAAGGAGGGGAAGCCGCCCTCCATCGACCTCGGCAAGACCCGCAAGCTCGCGATCACCGCCTCCGGCAACCGCAAGTTCATCCAGATCGCCGACCCCGCCTTCTCGGCCGACGGCAGCCACATCGCGTTCTCGGCGCTCGTGGCCGGCGACGCGCAGTCCGACGTCTGGGTGGCGAGCATCGAGGGCGGCGAGGCGCGCCGGCTCACGAACGACCCCTACGTCGAGCGCGACCTGCACTGGGGCCCGGACGGCATCTACGTCGCCTCCGACGCGACCGACCACGGCCTCCTCAACCTCTTCCGCATCGACGCGGGCACCGGTGAGAAGGTGCGGCTCACCACCGCCCCGCACAACGACCGGCACCCCTACGCGCAGGCCGACGGCTCGGTGCTGTACGCGTCCGACTCCGACGGCAAGGTCGACCTCTACCTGATCAAGGACGCGCAGATCCGCCGGGTCACCGACTTCACGACCGGCCTCTCGAGTCCGGCCCCCGCCCCGAAGGCGCGCGGCATCTTCGCGACGACCTTCAACTCGGGCCGCTTCCGCCTCGTGGAGGTGCCGAAGAGCGCCTGGCAGGAGTCCCAGCCCGTCGCGGTCGGCCCCGCGGCCGGCCCGCCGCTCGAGATCCCGCGCGCCGAGTGGCCCGAGCAGCCGAAGGACTACCAGGCGTTCGCGATGAAGAACTGGCGGCCCGAGGGCGGCTACGTCTTCGGCGGCGGCGCCGGCAACACGGTGGCCGGGCGCGCGGCGGTGCTGTTCAGCGACCTCTTGCGCGACAACCAGCTCTACGTCGACCTCGCGGTGTACGGCTCCTTCGACTACACGCAGGGCCTCTTCCTGTACGAGAACCGCTCGCACCGCTACGGCCTCGTGCTCGGTGGGTTCCACTTCGTGCAGCAGAACCTCGACTCGCTCGACCCGAACCTCGTCTACTACCAGCGCGACTTCGGCCTCGTCGGGGCGATCCGCTACCCGCTCGATCGCTTCCGGCGCGTCGAGCTCGAGCTCACCGCGAGCGGCGTGCAGCGCTACTGCCTCACCGACTTCAACTCGGCCGAGCTCACACTGCCGTGCAACGCCTCCGGGCTCGCGCGCCCGCCCTACAACACCGAGCAGGGCTGGAAGGACCGGAACGCCGGCACGAACATGCAGCTCTCGCCGGTCGTCCGGTTCGGCTACGACACCACCCGCTACGACCCGGCCACCGGCCCGGTCTCGGGCTCGTCGGCGACCCTCGAGATCGGCGCGGCGTACCTGCCCGGCCGCAGCGCCATCACCGGCTTCGCCCGCACCGACCTCGAGCGCTACTTCCAGCTCGGCACCCGCGCGAACTTCATGCTCCGCGCGGCCGCCGGCACCTCGTTCTCGCCCGGCGGCGCCGACCGCGTGTGGGAGCGCAACTACTGGCTGACCGCCGCCGACAACCTCCGCGGCTTCTACCCCGGCGAGTACGGCAACCTCATCGGCCGGAACTACTACGTCGCGAACGCCGAGCTGCAGATCCCGCTCGACCCGCTCATCCGGTTCTTCATCTTCGACTACGTGGAGGGCGTCGCCGCGCTCGACTTCGGCGGCGTGTTCGACCGGTTCGACGGCAGCATCGTCGACACCTCCGGCGGCCCGACGAACGGCCAGATCATCGAGCGCGGCGCCTGGGACGCCCGCACCCTGACCGGCGTGCTCGGCTTCAACATGCTGTTCGGCCCGCTGATCCTCCGGCTCCACTGGGGCCACCCGTACAACATCGGCGGCTACGAGACGTCCGCGCTCGCGAACGGCTCGAAGTGGGTGACGCACCTGACGCTGAGGTACTTCTTCCAGTAAGCGCTCGGCGAGCGAGGCTCGCCGAGCCTGCCTCTTGTCCACGAAACGGGTGGACGACACCGGAGGGGCCCGCCCACGAGGCAGGCCCCTTCGGCGTTTCGGGCCGACGTGGCTTCGCGCCCACGCCCGGAGATCAGGGCGGAGGCACCTTGAAGCCGAACGTCCGCTCCAGCTCGAGCTTCCGCTCGGGCGTCTCCCGGCGGAAGAGCACGCGGATGGTGAAGCCGCCGTGGAGCACGCCGTCCTCCACGAACATCCAGTCGGCGACGTCCTCTCGCCGCACGAGCATCCGGGTCCCCGCCTTCACGTCCTTGACCCACACCGGCGCGTTGTCGACGGTGGCGTGGAAGCCGTCGCTGGCTTCGACCGGGTCGATGAGCCAGATGTACTCCTGACGCTTCCCGTCGGAGAAGGCCTTCTTGATCGCGAAGTCCGACCTCGGATGCCTGCCGTCCGCAAGGGCGCTCGAGAGCTCGGAGAGCGTCTCGCGCGCCCGGCGCATGGCGGCCTCCATGTCGACGTCGTGGCTGCGCGCGAGCATGAAGTCGGGCTCGCCGCTGCGCTCCACGCGGTCCAGCGCCTCTTTTCGACACCCCGATCCGACCACGAGCGCCACGACCGACGCGAGCACGATCCTGCGGCGCATGTCCCCTCCGAACGTTGGCCAGCACCTCGATTGTAGCCCGACGCGCCGCACCACCACCGCGTCGCAGACCTATCGTCAGCGCGATCGCGATCAGTAGACCCCGGCGACGGACCATGGGAGTCGGTGTACGCTGATGGGCCGCGCCTCACCGATCCGTCAGGTACGTCCAGCGCTCCGCGATCTCGTCGTCGTTCGTGTCCCAGATGCCGTCGGGTCCCGCCGACCACCGGTTCACCGCCTCCACCCGGGCGCCGTGGCCGTCGTAGGTGAAGGTGATGTGGCTCGGCGGGTCGCTGGTCTCGCTCGCGACGGTGCCGTCGGGGTTGAACGTTATCGTCTCGCGCCAGAGCACCCAGTCATCCGTGGTGCCGTAGTGGCCGTCCGCGCCCGGGACGACCATCCTCTGGACGCCGTCCTCGTAGAATACGGCGACGCTCACGTCGTCCTCGGTCAGGAAGGCGCCGTCCGGCCCCGGGTTGATCACCTGGGTCACACGCACGAGCGTGCCGTCCTCAGCGTAGCCGTAGAACGTCTGCCCGATCGAGGAGTCGTCGTAGTAGTCCTGGAGGCTGCTCCCCGTCATCCAGGCGTCGTCGGGCGTGTCCATCGCCCCGTCAGGCCCCGCCATCACGCGCAGGGCCGCGTCGATGCGGCCCTGGGCGTCCCGCGTCCAGCGTGTACGCTCGTAGACCCCGCCCGGCCCGCACGACGTCTCCCAGTTCCCGCAGAAGGTCACGCATTCCGTCGGGAAGCCGTCGGCGTCGTAGGAGGTGATCTGGCGCTGCGAGTACCCGTCACCGTGCGCAAACGTCCGCGCGACACGGCCTGCAGCGTCCCACGAGATGTCCTCGACCCACATGTACCCGTCCAGGTCGTAGGAGTACCAGGAGGTCACCTTGAAGGCCCGGCCCTCCTCGTCGACCTCGCGCTCCCTCCGCTGGAGACCTGCCCCGAACCACTGGTTCTCGTAGAGTACCTGCGGGTTGCGCAGGGTCGTGAACGACACCCGGTACGTGAACGGCTCGCCGCCGGCGACGAGGCCGGACACGCGGACGTCGTGCACGAGCCCCCGCTTCAGGACGCTCGTGGGCCGGAGCACGAGCCGCCTCCCCGCGGCGTCGTGGGTCGCCGTGAAGCCGACCTCGAACGCTCCGTAGGCGTCGCGGCAGGTGAACGAGACCTGCATCGTGGCGAGGCTTGCGGGCTCGAAGTCGCCGGGGAGCGGGACCACGACCTCCGCGTCGAGCGGGACGTGAGTGGCGCCGTTCCTCGGCGAGGGCACGGTGATCCAGTCGTCGCAGGCGGACAAGGCGAGGAGCGACAAGAGCAGCGCGAGCGTGGTGCGGGTCATCGCGGTTCCCCGGGGCAGGAGCTTCACCGCGAGCGATGGTGCGCGCGTGCGAGATGGGACGCAACCGTGCGTGAACCCTGGAACCTTCCCGGACGGCAGGTTTGCAGCGAGCCGGTCCGCCAGGGCTGCCAGCGGCGCAGCAGACACCCTCACACCGCGGGTCACAACGTCCGGACGTTGTGACGGCACCCGGGAGAGCCGTCTCCGGAGCTCATCATCGATCACATTTCCCGCCCGGCTCGCCAGCCGTATTGGAGGAGCAGCAGTGATTCGTATCCTTTGTTGAGGACCTGCCAGCCTGGTGGTCCGTTGTTGGGGATGTGACCGCCGAGCTGCGCAACGGCCTTCAGAGCGTCGTGGGCCGTCGGCCTCGTTGGGATGTCGAGCTTCGGCAAGCGCGGATCGGCGAGCTTCGCCACGCCTCGGAGCACGGTCACCTGCTGCTCGTCCAGCACGTCGGTCGCGGGCGCTTCAGGGCGCACCCGCGCGACGGTACGAAGCAGCAGGATCCGCCAGGCAATGACGGCGAAGACCGCGAGCGCGTTCACGAGGCTCCGGTAGGACTCGAGCTGCCGTCGCTCGACCGCGCAGCCGGTCTTGAGCGCCTTGAAGTACTCCTCGATGGTCCAGCGGGCCCGGTAGTGATCGACGACGGCCTCGACCTGCTCGGTCGTGTCGATAGGCTCCGTCGTGAAGAGCCGCCAGGAGACCGGCTCGACGCCCTTCGGCACATCGCACTCCTCGACCGTCACGACGTTCACGCGAAGGCTGGCGCTGTGCGAAGCGAGGCGCGACAGCTTGGGCCGCCTGATTTCCACGGGGGCCGCTCGGATGCGTAGCTGCGCAGCGCGCTCGTCCCGCGGCGGGTAGATCTTTCGCTGCGCTGCGGTGGTGAGCCTGCGACGTCGGGAAAGGGGCACTGTGCGTAGAGCGAACACCTCCCCGCGGTCGGCTGCCGCGAAGAGCTTCTCGTCTGCGTCGGTGAGAAGCCTGTCGTGGCAGATCCGGATCACGAACCGGGCGCCCGCCTGGGCGAGCGTGTCGATGGTCTCGTAGGAGTCCGCCTCGCGATCCATGACGTGGATGGGATGCGGCAGGCGCGCCTCGACCTCGAGCGCGAGCTCGGCCCAACGTGACCGCTCGTGGCGAGTCTTGGTCTTCCGGCGCCCCGCGTATGTCTTCTTGGGCCCGCGCACAAAGGTGTGCAGGCCCACGATCCCCTGCGGTTCCCGGGAGCCGTCGGCCGCGACCGCCATCGCGACGTGCGCGAAGAACCCCTGCTTCTCGCCGGTCTTGCGGATGCGTCCCAGGCCCTCGCGCAGGCTCAAGCCACCGAAGCCCAGCTCCGTCGTGTCCTCCACGACGAGCGGTGACCTCCCGCCGATCCGCTCGACCGTCCTCTCGAGGTGCGGCATGAGGATGGCCTTGGGTGTCACTCGGCTGTTGCCGAGGAACCGGTAGACGCCCTCGAGCTCTCCGTCCGAGCTGGCTGCCTTCGGAAAGCTCTCGGCCGGCGCGACGGCCAGGCAGCTCGCGAATCTCAGAAGGCGCCGAGTGAGCCTCGCGTCGCCCAGGGCCGCGCCGGCGAACTCCTCCGCGACGTCAGGGACTGAACGTGCCATCCCACGCTTGGATCACGCCGGGAACCACGGCGCAACTTGTGTGGGATCTTGAGCTCCGGAGATGGCGGCCGGTCCTCGACGTTCGACGCGAGCCGAATCGAGGAGCCCGCAACGCCGACGTGCGCTGCGCCTCGACGCAGACGTCTGCGCACGGGAGCTCCCATCCGCGCGGGTGGCCCTCCCGGGTGCATCAACCTCGGCTGCGCCCGTGCCGCTTCTTCACTGCCGCCGCGACGCCCGCCTTCAACGCCCTCAGGCTCCGCGGGCGGCCGGCTCCGTGCGGAAAGAGCGCCGCATGCAGGTCCTCGAACGAGTACCGGCCTACCCGGCTCACCAGCACGCCGTCGTCCCTGGGTTCCCAGCGAAGCTCCGAGCCCGGTCCGACGCGGAGCCAGCGCTGCACCTCGGCCGGGATGGAGACCCGCCCTCGGGACGTCATCGTCGTGCGTACGGTGGCCATGGCTCGATTTCACCTGAGGTGGGGCCACGGATGCAAATGGCCCCACCCCGCCATCCAACCCTACCCCACCGCCTCCTCCGCGGCCCCGGCGACCTCCTCCGGCCTCGGCGCCGGGTCCCCGCGCGCGGCGGCCTTGAGCTGCTCGAGCAGCTTCGCGGCGGGCTCCGGGTTCTGGCGCAGCCACTCGGCCGCGCGCTCGCGGCCCTGGCCGATGTGCTCGCCGTCGAAGGAGAAGTGCGAGCCGGACTTCTCGAGGAGGCCGCGGTCCGTGCCGAGGTCGACGAGCTCGGCGAAGCGGTCCACGCCCTGCCCCCAGCGCACGTCGAACTCGGCCTCCCGGAACGGCGGGGCGACCTTGTTCTTCACGACCTTCACGCGGGTGCGGTTGCCGACGGCGACGTCGCCCTCCTTCACCTGGCCGATGCGGCGGATGTCGATGCGCACGGACGCGTAGAACTTGAGCGCGTTGCCGCCGGTGGTGGTCTCGGGGTTGCCGAACATGACGCCGATCTTCTGCCGGAGCTGGTTGATGAAGACCACGATGACCGAGGTGCGGGAGACGATGCCGGTGAGCTTCCGCATCGCCTGGCTCATGAGGCGGGCCTGGATGCCCATGTGCGCGTCGCCCATCTCGCCCTCGATCTCGGCCTTCGGGACGAGCGCGGCGACCGAGTCGACGACGACGAGGTCGCAGCCGCCGGAACGGACGAGGTGCTCGACGATCTCGAGCGCCTGCTCGCCGGTGTCGGGCTGGGAGATGAGGAGGTCCGCGAGGTCCACCCCCAGCTTCCGGGCGTAGGTGACGTCGAGGGCGTGCTCGGCGTCGATGAAGGCGGCGATGCCGCCCAGCCGCTGCGCCTCGGCGATGGCCTGGAGCGCGAGGGTCGTCTTGCCGGACGACTCCGGCCCGAAGATCTCCACGATGCGCCCGCGGGGCAGGCCGCCCACGCCAAGGGCGAGGTCGAGCCCCACCGAGCCCGTCGACACGACCTCGACCGCGGGCAGGTCCCCTGCCTCGCCGAGGCGCATGATGGTGCCCCTCCCGAACGTCTTCTCGATGGTGCCGACGGCGCCCTCGACGGCCTTGAGCTTGTGGGCACGATCCCGCCCCTGCCCGGGCAGCGCCTCGGACATCTTCTCCTTCGCCTTCTCGATGAGCTTCATCACGGCTTCACCTCTCTCGCAGCGGTTTGGGGTTGCACGGCGGTGGACGTCGGTCCGGATGGATGGCGGCCTCGGCCTCACAGCTGGGGCCGGTCGAGTGCCCGGTACTGGATGGCCTCTGCGACGTGGACCGTCCGCACCGCGTCCGCGCCCTCGAGGTCGGCGAGCGTCCGCGCGATGCGCAGGACCTTGTCGTGAGCCCGCGCGGAGAGGCCGAGCTTCTCGACGGCGGTCTGGAGGAGGTGCCGCCCGGCGTCGTCGAGCGCGCAGAACTTCCGGAGCGTCACGCCGCGCAGGCGCGCGTTGCAGGCGCCCGGCGCCCGCACCCGCTCGCCCTGCACCGCGCGGGCGCGCAGCACGCGGGCGCGGACCTCCTGGGAGCCGGTGCCTTGGGCCGGGGTGCCGAGCGCCGGGGCCGGGAGGGCCGGGACGTCCACGTGGAGGTCGATGCGATCGAGGAGCGGACCGGAGATGCGCCGCCGATAGGCGATGAGCTCGTGCGCGGTGCAACGGCAGGAGCGCTTGCGGTCGCCGAGGTGGCCGCACGGGCACGGATTCATCGCGGCGACGAGCAGGACCTCGGTGGGGTAGGTGATGGTCCGGCCCGCCCGGGCGAGCGTGATCTCCCCGTCCTCGAGCGGCTGGCGCAGGCACTCGAGCACGTGCCGGCGGAACTCGGGCAGCTCGTCCAGGAACAGCACGCCCCGGTGCGCGAGCGAGAGCTCACCGGGGCGAGGCACGCCGGTCCCGCCGACGAGGCCGGCGTCGCTGATGGAGTGGTGCGGCGCGCGGAACGGCCGCTCCTCGAGGAGCCCGCGCCCGCGCAGGAGCCCCGCCACGCTGTGCACCACGGTGGACTCGAGCGCCTCGTCGAACGACATCGGCGGGAGCAGCCCCGGCAGCCGGCGCGCGAGCATGGTCTTCCCGCTGCCGGGCGGGCCGAAGAAGAGGATGGCGTGCCCGCCGGCGGCCGAGACCTCGAGCGCGCGCTTCGCGTGCTCCTGGCCGATGACGTCCGCGAGATCGAGCCCGGGCAGCCCCTCCTCCACGTGCCCCGGGAGGAGCCGCGGCGGCGCCAGCGGCGCGAGGCCGTTCGCCCAGGCGACGAGCTCGCCGATGTGGCGCACCGGGCGCACGTCGAGCCCGGAGACCACGAGCGCCTCCCGCGCGTTGCCCTCCGGCACGACCAGCATCCGCGCCCGGGCGCGGCGCGCCTCGATGGCGACCGGCAGGACGCCCCGCACCGCCCGCACCTCGCCGGAGAGGCCGAGCTCGCCGATGACGTGCAGCCCCTCCAGGAAGTCGTGGGGGAGCTTCTCGAGCGCGGCGAGGAGCGCGACGGCGATGGGGAGGTCGAAGCCGGTGCCGTCCTTGCGGAGGTCGGCGGGCGCGAGGTTGATGGTGTAGCGGTGTGAGGGGACCTCGACCTCGAGGTTGCGCAGCGCCGCGAGCACGCGGATCCACGCCTCCTGGACGGCCTTCCCCACGAGGCCGACGAGGGTCGTCTTCGGCATCCCGAAGACGGCCTCCACCTCGACGTCGACCGGGACGGCGGAGATGCCGAGCACGGCGGCGGTGCGTACGCGAACCAGCATGCACGCGCGTTCAGCAAGCCGCGCGCCAGCGGCAAGGGCGCGGGATCACGGGGATCCACGAAATCGCCACGGGACGCGGCGCGGACCTTGGTCCGCGGGGCGGACCACCCTGCGGCCGCCCCTCGTCTCCGGCCCGCCTGCGGCGGGCCTACGCTCGGGGCGAACGGAAGACCTTCATCCGCTGTATGTCGTCTCCGGCCCGCCTGCGGCGGGCCTACGCTCGGGGCGAGCGGAAGACCTTCATCCGCTGTATGTCGTCTCCGGCCCGAGAGGCAGGCCCGCTTCAGCGGCCGCCCGCGCGATCACGGCGTCCAGCATCGCCGGGACGAGCCGACCGGTCTGCGTGTTCTGCCGCGAGGGGTGGTAGGTCCCGAGGAGGAGCGGCGCGCCCGAGGCGAGCCGGACCTCCGCGCCGTGCGCGAACCGGGGCCTGGGCCGCGGCACCGGGTGTCCCGCCCGCGCGAGCGCACCCAGGCACGCGTCCCAGGCGATGGCCCCGAGCGCGACGAGGACCCGCACCTCCCGCAGCGCCGCGAGCTCGCGGTCGAGGAACGGCGCGCAGCGGGCGAGCTCGGCCGGCGTCGGCCGGTTGTCCGGAGGCACGCACCGCCCGGCGTTCGTGAGCCACACCCCGCGCATCCGGAGGCCGTCGTCCCGCGAGACGGCGGAGGCCTGCGAGGCGAGCCCGGCCCGGTTGAGCGCCGCGTAGAGGAAGTCGCCCGTGCCGTCGCCGGTGAACATGCGCCCGGTGCGGTTCGCGCCGTGCGCGCCGGGCGCGAGCCCCACGAGCACGACGCGCGCCGCGGGATCGCCGAAGCCCGGCACCGGCCGGCCCCAGTACTCCTCTTCCCGGTACGCCCGCCGCTTGACGCGCGCGACCTCCTCGCGCCAGCGCACGAGCCGCGGGCACGCGCGGCACCCGACGACGTCGCGCTCGATCGCGGCGAGGGTGCGGAGCGGGACGCGCATGGACCCCCTGCGAAGCGCAGCGGAGCAGATCCGGGGAGGGGCCCCGTGGAGCTTCGCTCCACGGGGAGGGGGCTACGCCCCCTCGGAACTCAGAAGAGACTCTCCGGCACGAACACGATGTCGCCCGGCTCGAGCGTGAAGTTCGGCGCCTTGCCGAGCGCGATGTCCTGCACGGTGACCCGGATCTTCTGCTCGGTGCCGTTCACGCGCCGCGTGACGGAGGTGGAGTTCTGCGCGGCGGTCTTGGTGAACCCGCCCGCGAGCGTGACGGCCTGCACGATCGACATGCCGTCCTCGTAGGTGAACGTGCCGGGCTTCTGCACCTCGCCGAACACGAACACCTTCTTCGAGTTGTACTCCTTCACCATCACCGTGACCTGCGGGTCGCGGATGAAGCGCTCGGCGAGGCACTTGCGGATGCGGCCGGCGGCGTCGTTGGGGGCGAGCCCGCCCACCTCCACCCGCTGGCAGAGCGGGAAGACGACCGCCCCGTCCGCGCCCACCTGGTACATGCCGGTGAGCTCGGGCTCGCCGTAGACGCGGACCTCGAACACGTCGCCCGGCCCGAGCGAGGTCGCGGCCAGCGCCGCGGCGGCCTCGGAGGCCGGCGTCGAGGCGGGGAGCTCGGCGGAGCGGTGCGCGCAGCCGGCGAGAGCGACCGCGAGTAAAGCCAGCGTCCTGACGTTCATGGTCAATACGTGAAGCGGAACTTGAGCCACAGCTCCTGCTTCGTGAAGTCGTAGGCGTAGCCGGTCGGCACGTTCGGCACGTCGGCCTTCCGGTGGGAGAGCGTGTAGCCGAGCCCCAGCGTGCCCCACCGCGCGAGCGCGTAGTCGAGCGTGGGCTCGAGCCGGTAGATGACGTTCGTGCCGCTCGTGCTGTGGAAGGAGAGCGACTCGAGCTGCCCCTTCAGGCCGGCGGTGAGGCGGCCGGCGAGGAGCATGTTGCCCATCACGTAGACGCGGTGCGTGCCGTAGAGCGAGAACGGCGTGCCCGGGTCGGTGCCCCAGTCGTGCACGTAGCCGACGCGCGCCGAGGTCGTCACGGTCGGCAGCCACTCGAGCTCGCCCGTGGCGAGCCAGGTGCCGAGGCCGCCGCCGCCGGACGCGCTGCCCCAGCCGCCCTTCAGCGTCGCGGCGAGGTGGGCGGTGATGAGGCCCTGCACGCCGGCGTCCGCGCGCCAGCCGGTGACCTGGGTCGAGGACCTCGTGCTGTTCGGCATGCGCACCGAGTAGCTGCCGTCGATCACGGCCGCGGTGCGGGGCAGGAAGCGCCACTTCGCCTCGACCCCGGCGCGCAGGTCGTTGTAGCCGAGGTCCCTCAGCTCCTGCGTCGAGCAGGACGCGTCGGTGATGTCGAGGCAGTCGGAGTACGGCGCGAAGGTCTCGAGCTTCCAGCTGCCGAGCGCGGTGACGGCGAGGGCCCCGCCGCCGGGGCGCCACGGGATGGAGAGGTCGAGGTTGTTGCGGTTCGAGATGACCGCGGACCCGAACGTCAGCGACGCGGTGGTGGTGCTGCGCTGGAAGTCGTCCTTGAGCTCGAAGCCGAGCGTGCCCTTGCGGTTCACGCCCACGCCGAGCGACACGTCGGCGAAGAGCCGGGAGAGCTTCGAGGTGTCCTCGCCGGTGAGGTACTGCGCCCAGTCGAGGCGCGCGTCGCCGTCGAGCGCGATGAGGTCGCCCGGCGAGGCGATCGAGAAGCCGGGGCGCAGGTGCATCACGAGGGCGCCCTGCCCGGAGGTCTGGAACTGCGCGTTCGAGTCCCAGCGGCTCTCGAGCTCGAAGTACGGGTGCAGCCGCCCGTCGGAGCCGCCCAGGCGGATCCCGTTCCCCGGCGTGGCCGAGGCCGGGCCCGGGAGCGAGAGGGCCACGAGGGCGACGAGCGCGCCGAGGAGGCGCGGGCCGGTAGGCTTCATCGGGCTCAGTACCAGCGGCTCGCGGGCGGCCGTCGCACGACGGGTGGGGTGACGACCGGCTCGGGGGGCGGCTGGCGGCGGGTGACGTCGAGGCCCGCGAGGTTGTCGGGCTGCTGCACCTCGACCGAGGTCTCGCTGTCGACGACGTAGGCGAGCTGGCCGATGCACTGGTCGGCCTCGCCGCGCAGCGCCTCGATCTTGGAGCGCGCCATCGTGATCTTCTGGAACTCGGTGTCGGCCGCCTCGTCCTTGCGCGCGATCGCCTCGGAGAGCGCGACGTCGGCCTGCTCGGCGACCTTGAGGAGCCCCTTCACCTGCGTGAGCTTCTCGTTCACGCAGTTCAGCTTCACGACGTCCTTCTCGTTCCGCGCGTCCTCGACGCGGGTGAGGACCGCCTTCATCGCGGCCTTCATCTTCGCCACGTACTCGGAAGCCTTCTCGACCTTCTCCGAGTCGGAGAGCACCTTCCCGCCCGGGCCCGCCGGCGTCGCCTTCGGGGTCGAAGGGGACCCTCCGACCGTGCGCGCGGGCGGTGCCTGCGGGGGCGCGGACGGCGGCGCCTTCTGCGCCCGTGCCTCGCTGGCGAGCGCGAGCGCGACGACGGCGGCCACTGTGAATCTGCGGTTCACGTGATCGGCTCCGGAGGGGCGGCGCTGGGAACGGAAAAAGCCTAGATAACGTACTAGGTTGCCGCCGGGCAGTCAACGCGAGGGGCGCTCGGCGGAGAGCCCGTCCGAAACGCTGATCGCAGGCCCGGTTGGACCGCCTGGCACGGTCACTTCCTCGCTACCCCCTTCAGGGCCCAGGTCCACCCCGTCGGTCGGGGTCGCCGTGCAGCGCCAGCGATCCCCGGGCCGCACCAGACGTGACGGAACCTCCTGAGAGCTCTCGGCGAACGGCTGGACCGAGCCGTTCTTCTGCCAGCGCCAGCGATACCGGACCACATCGCCGTCCACGTCCACACCCGGCGTGACAATCTCGCACCGCAGCGCCTGCCCCGCCCTCGGGGCGGCCGGGACGATGCGCACGCGCGGCGGGCCGGGCGGCGTGTTGGCGATGACCTTCTCGGCCCAGCCGGCGGGGCCGGCGAGCGTGCCGTCCGACGGCGTGGCGCTGCACCGCCACCGCTCGCCCTTCGCGAGCGCGGGTGGCGCGACGCGCGCGGGGTCGGCGCCGGGCGCGACGGCCGAGCCGTTGCGGGTCCAGGCGTAGGCGTAGGTCACGGCGTCGCCGTCGGGATCCGCGGAGGCGACCGCGATGCGGCACGCGAGGGGGTCCTCGCGCCGCGGGCGCTCGGGCTCGACCGCGACCTCGGGCGCCTTCGGCGGGCTGTTGCGCACGACGAGCTCGGCCTTGCCGCGCGGGCTCACCCCGCCCTGCCCGTCCTGCGCCCACGCCTCGCAGCGCCAGCGCTCGCCGCGGCGCACGAGGCCGCGCGGCAGCGACGCCGAGCCCTCGCCCACCGCCTGCAGCGCGCCGTCCCTGAACCACTGGTACCCGAGCGTCACCGGCTCGCCGTCGGCGTCGCGCTCCGGCGCGCGGGCGTCGCAGCTCACCGGCTCGCCCACGGCGGGCGTCGCCGGCGTGAGCAGCACCGTGGGCGCGGGCGGCGCGGTGTTCTTCACCACGACCGACAGCGCGGCGGGCTCGCCCTCCTGCTCGCCGTCGAACGGCGTCACCACCACCCGCCACAGCTCGCCGTGCCGCAGCGTGTCCGGCGGGATCGTCGCGCCCTCGAACGCGGCGGGGACACCGTTGCGCGTCCAGGCGTACCGGTAGCTCACGGGGTCGTCGTCGAGGTCGGTCGAGGGCCGGCGGATCGAGACCGTGACGCCCGTGAGCGCGGTGGGCTCCGCGGGCTCGAGCGCGATGGCGGGCGTCGTCGGGGGCGTGTTGCGGAACGTGCACTCGGCGCCCGCCGGCGGCCCGGCGAGCTCGCCGTCCCACGGCGTCACCGTCACCCGCACGACGTCGTGCTTGCCGCGCGGGCCGGCGAGCCGGGTCTGGCCGGAGGCCGAGGCCTGCGGGCGGCCGTCGACGGTCCATTCGTGGCGGTAGCTGATCGCGTCCCCGTCGGCGTCGGTCGCGGGCCGCGTCACCCGGACCTCGGGGACCGTGCCCGTCGGCACCGTGCCGCCGGTGGCGTGCTCGCAGAGCGCGACGCCCACCGGGCCGGGCGGCGTGTCGGCGATGACCACCTCGGCGCGCGCGGGCGCCGACTCGGCCTCGCCGTCGAGCGCGACGACCTCGACCGCCCAGCGCTGGCCGCGCCGGGGCGTGCCGCGCGCGATCTGCGCCTCGTCCGGCGGGACGTCGACCCTCTGGCCGTCGCGCGTCCAGGTGTAGCGGAGCGTGAGCACGTCGCCGTCGGCGTCGGGCGGCTGCTTCACCTCGGCGAGGAGGCCGTCCATGCGGCGGGGCCGGTCGGGGCGCAGCGCGACCGCGGGCTGCGGCGGCGGGCTGTTCACGACGGTCGCGTCGGCGACGGCCGACGGGCCGAACGCCTCGCCGTCGCCCGCCTGCACCTCGACGGCCCAGCGCTGCCCCTTGTGAAGCTCCTTCGCGGGCACCTCGGTGGTGGAGGTCCAGTACGGCGGCCGCTGCGAGCCTTCGCTGCCGTCGGGCAGCGCGAACGGCAGGCCGTCCCGCGTCCAGCGGTACCGGTAGCGGAGCGCGTCGCCGTCGGCGTCCTTCGCCTGCTCGGCGAGCACGGCGCGGAGCGGCGCGGTCACGGCGGGCCGGGCCGGCTCGAGCGCCACCCTCGGCGCGCCGGGGACCGCGTTCTCGACGCGGACCTCGAAGGCGGCGGGCGGGCCCGGGTCGGTGCCGTCGGAGGGCGTCACCGTGACGCGGACGCGCTCGCCCTTCTTGAACGCGGTGGGCGGCAGCGCCTCGCCCCCGTCGCCGGTCGGGCGCCCGTCGCGGGCCCACGCGACGGCGAGCTTCACCGGATCGCCGTCCGGGTCCCGCGCGGGCTCGAGGACCTTCACGGTCAGGGTCTCGCCGCCCCGCGGGCGGGCGGGCTCGACCGCGATGCGCGGCGCCTCGGGCGGCGTGTTGCCCACGGTGGCCTCGGCGGTCGCGGGCGGCCCCTCGGCCTCGCCGTCGAGCGCCACCGCCGAGACCCGGAAGCGGTCGCCGCGGGCGACCTCCTTCGCCGGCACCTCGCGGCCGTCCCCCGGCACCGCGAGCGGCGCGCCGTTCTTCGTCCAGGCGTAGCGGTACGAGAGGAGGTCGGCGTCCACGTCCTCGGCGCCCTGGGTGAGCACCGCGCGCAGGGGATCGCCGCGCCGCGGGGCGGCCGGGGTGATCCGCACCGCCCCCGCCCCGGGCGGCGTGTTGCGCGCGGTCGCGCGGGCGATCGTGGGCGGGCCCTCGAGCTCGCCGTCGAACGCGCGGACCTCGACCTCGAGGACCTCGTGCTTCCTGAACTGGCCGGCGGGCAGCTCCATGGTGCCGGCGGGGAGGTTGCGCGCGACGCCCCCCACCTTCCACGCGAGCCGGTACGTGAGCGGGTCGCCGTCGACGTCCTCGGCGGGCCGGTCGATCCTCACGCGGACGGCCTCGGCGCGGCCCGGCTCGGCGGGCTCGAGCGAGGCCGCGAGCGCGCCGGGCGGCGTGTCGACCACGCGCGCCACGCCGAGGGCCGGCGCGCCGTCGAGCTCGCCGTCGCTCGCGACGACCCGCGCGCCGAGGAGCGCGCCCTTCCTGAGCCGATCGGCCGGGAACACCTCGCCGGTCACCCCGGTGTCGACGCCGTCGAGGAGCCACTGGATGCGGTAGGCGACCGGATCGCCGTCGGCGTCGGGCGCCGGCGCGGTGATCCTCGCGCGGGCCGGCTGCGCGCGGCTCGGCCGGGCGGGCTCGATCGCGACCGCCGCCTCGCCGGGCGCCGAGTCGAGCACGAGCGTGTCCGGCCCCTCGAACGTCTTCCCACCCGGGCCGGTGAGCACGAACCTCCAGGTCTCGCCCCTGCGGAGCGCGCCGACCGGGACCTCGCGCCTCCCGTCGTGGGCGGGCACGGCCTTCCCGTTCCGGCGCCACTCGATCCTGGGCGGAGCAGGCTCCTCGCCCGGCCGCGCGTCGAGCCAGAACACCTTCCAGCTGGCGGCGAGCCCGTCCGTCACGCGCGGCTTCGACGGCGCGACGGCGAGGTCCTTGTACACGGGCGGATTCGGGCCGAAGCGCGCCGTCTGGGCAGGGTCGCGGCCCGCCTGCGGCCACGCCGGCGGCGCCGACGCGGCCTGGGAGCCCGCGCGGGCGACCCGGACGGCGTGCAGCTTGCCGTTCGCGAGGCCGAGGAAGATGCCCGGGACGCCCTGGCGCGAGAGGTCGAGCACGAGGGGCGAGGCGGTGGTGTCGTTCACCGCGAGCGGCTCGGGGAAGCCGGGCAGCGGCTGCCCCCTCGCGTCGAACGCGTACACCGCGCCGTCGCCGCCGGCGACCACCACCTCGAGCCGTCCGTCGCGATCGACGTCGCCCAGCACCGCGGCGCCGAAGGTGCGGGCGCCGGCCTGGACCGGGAAGCCCGGGAGCGGCTTCCCCGCGCTCGACACCGCGTGCACGAGGCCGTCGGCCGAGGCGAACACCACGTCGAGGCGGCCGTCGCCGTCGAGGTCGCCGACCGCCGGCCCCTCGTAGATGCGGTAGGCGGTCGTCACCGGGAAGCCCGGCTT
Organism: Anaeromyxobacteraceae bacterium; assembly: GCA_047602405.1. Classification (GTDB taxonomy): domain Bacteria; phylum Myxococcota; class Myxococcia; order Myxococcales; family Anaeromyxobacteraceae; genus Anaeromyxobacter. The sequence goes on along the minus strand of JASGHJ010000001.1, from coordinate 2,315,209 downwards.
CGGCGCGCCGCGCGCGTCGACGGCGTGGACCTTGAAGTCCTGGCTCGCGGCGAGGAGGTCGATCTCGCCGTCGTCGTCGAGGTCGGCGAAGACCGGCGCGCCGGTGACGGTGAACGCGGTGACGAGCGGGAAGCCCTTCCGCTCCTTGCCGGCCGCGTCGAGCACGTGCACCCGGCCGTCCTCGCAGCCGTACGCGAACGACGGTCCGCCGGCGAAGCGCGAGGAAGAGACCGAGGTCGTCACCGGCGAGCGGCCCGCGGCGGAGGGCCAGCCCTTCGCGGGGCGGCCGTCCCTCCGGAGCGCGTGCACCCGGCCGGCCGGATCGCCGACGAGCACCTCCGGGTGGCCGTCGCCGTCGACGTCGGCGAACGAGGGGCCGGCGCGCAGCGCGGCGCCGAGCTTCACCGGGAAGCCCGGCACGGGGCCGCCGCCGGTCACGAGCCAGAGCCGGCCGTCCTCGGTCGCGACCGCGACCTCCGGCTTGCCGTCGCCGTCCATGTCCGCGGCGGCGGGCGCGCCCACGGCGTTCGCGCCGAGGGTCACCGGGAACCCGCTCAGCACCGCGCCGTCGGCGCGGAAGGCGACGAGCCGGTCGCCGGCGGCGACCACCACCGCCGGCGCTCCCTGGAGCTCGACCGGGATGGCGGTGCGCGAGATGCGCCCGCCGGCGTCCCTGGGGAAGTTCGAGACCGCGACGGCCCCGGCCACGAGGGCCGCGAGGAGCGGGCTCATCCCGTCGCGTCTCCGGGGATCAGGCGGCGCCCGTCGGGGCGGGCGGCGCCCCCTCCTTGATCGCGGCCGCACCCTCGCGGGCCGGATTGAGGTGGCCGATGCCGCGCTGCAGCCCCACGGCGTAGATCGAGAGCGCCTTCACCTCGAGGTTCGCGCCCTCGGGCAGGTCCTGGAGCGCGACCGCGAACGCGGCCCGCTTGTCGTCGCGGTTGCGCCAGTAGAGCCAGCCGTCGCCGGCCAGGCACCCGAAGCGCTCGCCGGCGCCGCGGAGCAGGTCGGCGCGCCTGCGCTCGGCGTCGGCGCGCTCGCGGCCGGCGGCGTCCGCCTCGGCGCGCAGGGCCTTCGCGCGGGTGCGGCGCTCCTCGGCCTCCTTGAAGAGCCGCTCGGCCTCGCGGCGCACCGCGCGGGCGCCCACGCTGTGCTCGGCGGCGAGAAGCGCGCGCTCGCAGCTGCGCGACCAGGCGTCCTCGACGTCCTCCCAGAGCTTGTTGCGGCGGCCGTCGAAGGCCTCGTAGTCGCCGCGCACGCGCGCGTGCTCCTTCTCGGCCTCGGCGAGCGCGGCGTCCGCCTTCTGCTTCACGGCGCCCGGCGCCGAGGTTGCGGCCTCCCTCGCCTCCTCGAGGCGCTTCTCGGCCCCGCCGAGGCGGTACCAGAGATCGGAGGTGCGGAAGCGGTGCTCCTCGTAGATCGCGACGTGCTCGAGGGCCTGGTTCTCGAGCGCCTGCGCCTCGGCCTGCTCGCCGCGCCCGCGGTCCTCGGCCTCGCCGCTGCGCGAGAACGCGTCGATCGCGGCGCGCTGCGCGAGCTCGGAGCGCAGCTCCATCATCTCGGCCTGCGCGACGAGCTCCTCGTGGCGCAGCCGCGCGTCCTTCAGCGCGGCGACCCCGCGGCCGTACTCGGCCCACCAGGCCGCGAACGCCTGGCCTGAGAGCAGCTCCTTCACCTCGGAGAGTCGGACGGCCTTCATCAGTTCACCGGGGAGAAGACGAAGGGGTACTCGACCGTCACCGGCCCGGACGGCCGGAACTGCGTGCGCCAGGTCCGCATCGTGCCGATGATGCAGCTCGCGACGTCGGACGAGCCGATCGTGTTGAGCGCGGTGACGATGTCCGCGAGCCCGCCCGTCTCGAGGATGGTGAACCGGATGGTGAGCTTGCCCTTCAGGTTCGGGTTCCGCTTGAGGGCGTTCTCGTAGCAGGCCTTCACGAGCCCCATGCGCGCGCGCACGAAGCCGTTGAGCTTGCCCTGGTCGATCTCGGAGGAGTCGATCTCGGCGGCCTCGGTGGCGACCGAGCCGGAGACCCGCACCTCGCTCTTCGTGCCGAGGCCGACGTTGCCGCCGCCGCTCGTCGCGAGGTCGCCGATGGAGGCCGCCCCGCCCTGCCCGCCGCCCTTGCGCCCGCCGCCCGCGCCGGGGTCGGTGGCCACCGCCACGCCGCCCGCGCCGGAGAGCGCCGTCGCGACGTCGCCGATGCCGCCGCCGCTCCCGAACACGTCGGCGACCGCGCCGCCGCCGCCGCCGGGCCCGAGCGAGCCGAGCACCTTCAGGATGCCCTTCGACTGCACCGCCTTCGCGACCGCCGCGGCGTGCGCGGCCTTCTTCTGCGCGTCCTCGGCCGGCGAGCCCTGCTTCTTGCCCGCGTCGGGCTCGGCCTTCGCCTCCTCCTGCTTCGCGGGGGCGGCCTCGGTCGTGGCGGCGGGCTTCTCCTCGACGGGCTTCGGGCGCTCGGGCTGCTTCTCGGGGATGAGCAGCTTCGCGTAGCGGTCCGGGATCTCCTCGAGGGTGACCTCCTTCTTCACCTCGGTGTTCGCGAGGACGCCGTAGCAGGAGCCGTGCGTGAGCAGGGACACCGTGAGCAGGCTCACGAAGAGCCGGTCCATGCTCTTGAAGTGGTTGCCCTTCGCCTCGCGCGGCAGCACGAGCTTCGGGGCCTCGGGCGGCGGCGCGACGAACTGGAAGAGGACGGTGACCTCGCCGAGCATCACCTTGCCGCGGTGGTCCTCCCGGAGCGACAGCGCGTAGCTCTTGCCGCTCTGCTTCGCGCCGCCCTGGGCGATGATCGCGCCGAGCTCGGAGGCGCCCTGGGGGCTCTGGATGCGCCCCTCCATCGACTCCTCGAAGTGCAGCACGTAGCCGGAGCCCTGGAACGAGAGGAGCTGGTACGCGGCCGGCAGGTCCGAGGCCGGGACGACGATGCTCGCCTTCTGCGACGAGCCGATCGTCACCGACGCGCGCGCCGGGAAGATCCGCTCCTCGACGATCTTTCCGCCCTGGATGACCCCGACGCGGAGGACCTTCTGTGCCGCCATGGTCGTCTCGCTCCCTTGGGACCGGTCTAGAACGGCGCCTTCTGGACCGCGGCCTTGACCCTCGGGGTGACCGGCTCGGACCGGTCGAGCTCCCCGTAGTTCAGCGTCGCGCGCGGCATGAGGAACATGGCCTGGGGCTTCTGGATGCGCCCCTCCACCTTCAGCTCCTGGAGCCGGAGCACCTTGCGCGGCCCCTCTCGCTTCTTCGCGGCGGCGGGCGCGGCGTCCTGCGCCGCGCCGGCCATCGGCAGGATCGTTAGCACGGCCCCGAACAGGGCCACAAGCAGGCGACGGGTCACTTCGTGCCTCCCTTCGCAGACTTGCCTTGCAGCGAGGTCCCCGGCGGCGGCGGCGGCAGCGGGATGTCCGAGGCGGCCGGCGCCTTCTGCGCCTTCCGGTCCTCGTCGGCCTTCCGCCTCGCCTCGGCCTCCTTGCGGACCCGGTCCTTCTCCTCGCGGGCGAGCCGCTTCTTCTCGCGGTCGATCGCCTTCGCGGCGTCCTTGCGGTACTCGGCGAGCTTCGGCTCCTTGCCGCCCTTCTTCTCGTACGTGTCGAAGAAGGCGACCGCCTGCTCGACGCGCGAGAGCGCCGGGGTGCCGGGCTTGTCGCCGTCGAGGTAGAGGACGCCGAGGTTGTAGTGCGCCTCCACGAGGCCGGCGTCGAGCGCGAGGGCCTTCCGGTAGGCGGCCTCCGCCTTCTCGAACGCGCGCTGGCCGCGGTAGGCGTTGCCGAGGTCGTTCCAGACCTTGGCGCTCGCGGGCATGAGGCGCGCGGCGGCCTCGAGCGCGGTCACGGCGCCGTCGTGGTCCTCGGCGTCGGCGAGCATCGCGCCGTAGTTGGCCTGGGCCTCGGCGTAGTCGGGGCGGAGCTGCACGGCGGTGCGGAACTGCTCGAGCGCCTGGGCCCGCTCGCCGAGCGCGAGCTCGACGAAGCCCAGCCGGTGGTGGACCGCGGCGTCGGACGGATCGATCTGCGCGGCGTTCTCGAGCACCATGCGGGCGAGCTCGTAGCGCTTCTTCGCGTGGTAGACGGTCGCGAGCGCGACCATCGCCGGCACGTTCTTCTCGTCGACCTTGAGCGCCTTCTTGAGCTCCTGCTCGGCCTCTGGCGCCTTGTTACGGGCGAGCAGCACCTCGGCGAGCGCGATGCGCAGCCCCACCGGGTCGGTCAGCTTCGCCGCGCGGGCGCGCAGGTCGCGCTCGGCGCCGTCGAGGTCGCCGGCCCGGATGCGCATCCGGGCGAGGTTCCGCGCCGCGGGCGCGAAGTCGGGCAGGGCCGCGAGCGCGGCGAGGTAGGCGGACTGGGCGCGCCTCGGATCGTCCTGCCGCTCCCGGAGGAGCCCGGCGTTCACGGCCGCGTGGCCGAGGCGCCGGTCGAGCTCGAACGCGTCCTCGAAGCGGTCCGCCGCGCGCGCGAGGTCGCCGCGCTGCTCGAGCGCGACGGCCTCGGCGAACTTCTCCCGGGCCTTCTTCTGGTCGGCCTCGGAGGGCGCGGCCGGCTCGGGCGGCGGGGGCGGGGCGCCGGCGGGCTCGTCGACCAACCCGCCCGGCGGGACCCTGGCGGGCGCGCCCCCCTCCGCCTGCGCCCCGGAGGCCGGGGTCGCCGGCTTCTGGGTCGAGGCGCAGCCGGCGGCCGCCGCGAGCGCGAGGAGCGCCGCGAGGCCGACGACGGGGAGGTGGAGGGCGCGCCGGGCCATGGCGACTACTTGAGCGCCTTGAGGCGGTTCTTCGCCTCGTCCTGCTGGCTCTTCGCGACGACGTCGGTCACGCCCTGCAGCGCGGCGCAGGCCGTGAACGCCTGCTTCGCCTTCGCCTTGTCCTTCACCTGCTCGGCGAGCGCGCCGGAGCGGAAGAGCACCTTCGCGAGCGTGTTCGGGTCGAGCTTGGCGCACTCGCCGTCGGTGCCGAAGGCGAGGTACGCCTGGGCGGCGTCGGCCTTCTTCTTCGCGGTGTCGTAGGTGGACGCGATGTTCTGGAGCGCGACGCAGCGGTTGCGGTCACCCGGCCACTTCTGCAGGAACTCCTGGTAGTACTTCACCGCCTCGTCGTACTTCTTCGCCTCGGTCGCGCGCAGCGCCAGCTGGATCTGGTTCATCGGCGCGGTCTTCGAGTCCGGGAACTCCTTCAGGATGCGCTGGCGGATGGCGACGGCCTTCTCCTTCTGGCCGGCCTTGTCGTACGCGATCGCGGCGTTGTGCAGCGCGTTCGGGGCGTCGCCGCCCTTCGGGTCGGCGGCGAGGGTCTCGAAGGCCTGGCCGGCCTCGGCGAACTTGCCCTCCTCGAGGAGCTTCTGGGCGGCGCCGAAGAGCTTCGCCGAGTTCGCGTTCTCGAGGTCCTGGAGGATCTTCCCGTAGATCTTCCGGTGGTCCTCGGTGACGTCCTTCCTCGCGAGCTGGCCCTGGACGACGCCGCGGAGCTTCTGGATCGCGGCCTCGTGGCCGGCCGTGTCGCCGAGGATGAGGAAGGTCTGCAGGTACAGCTGGGAGGCCTTCTGGACGTACTCGGCCTCCTCCGGCCAGCGGTCGAGCACCATCGCGAAGCGCTTCTGCGCGTCGAGCATGTTGTCGTTCGCGAAGCTCACCTCGCCGGAGACCTCGGCGAAGTACGGCGGCGGGGAGCCCTGGCGCTCCGCGGCCGGCTTCTTGAGCTCGGGGTCGGCGTCGGAGACGGGCAGGAAGAGGTCCACCGCGTCGATGAACCGCTTCCACTCCGCGGGCGGCACGCGCGGCTCGGGGGGCTTCCCGGCGCGCTGGTCGGAGAAGGTGAACCGCATCGGCTCGATCTTGCCGGCCTTCTGCGCGGCGTTCGCGGCCGCCTGCCAGGTGATCGCGAGCATCTTGCCCGACATCGCCTTCGTGACGGGCTGGGCGTTCGGATCGTTGTAGACCTTGATGAACTGGGTGGCCGCGCTCTCGTACTGCCGCGACTGGAAGAAGAGGAAGGCGGCGTCGTACCGGATCTTGAGGGCCCAGTCGCTGGACGGGAACTTGTCCGCGAAGGAGGCGTAGATGCCCGCGGCCTGGTTCCACTCGGCGCGGGCCTGGTCCAGGTTGCCGGACCGGGCGGCCTCGTCGCCCCGGGCCTGCGTGGTGGCGCCGTTGCCGTAGTACGAGCTCTCGATCTCGTCGGCGAGCTGGTTCGCGCGGGGCGGGACGTTGTCCGCCTGCTTGTAGCGGCTGGCCGCGCCGCCGGAGCCGCCGCCCGCGCCGCCGGCGGTGGCGCAGGCCGCCGCGAGGAACGCGGCCGCGAGGAGGATGGTGCGCTTCATGGGGTTCATGGTCGCTCTCTCGTTCTGGGTCACTTGGCCGGGGTCTTCCCCGGCGCGTCGCTGGCCGTCGCGGCGGGCTCGGGCACCACGGGCGGAACCTCCGCACCAGCGCCCTGCAGCACCCGCCTCGAAGGCCCCTCTGGCGTGTCGGCGAGCGGCAGCGGCGTGACGTCCTCCGTCACCATCCGCGCCTTCGCCTCCTTGAGGACCGGGTACTCGCGGGGCCGGTAGCGGGCCAGCGATTCCCCGATCTTCTTCGTCCACTCGTTCTTCACGTGCAGCTTCCGGGCGGCCTCGATCGCGTCCACGTAGACCTTGACCGCCTGCTCCTCGTACGGCTGGGCGAACTGCGCGAGCCCGTCCTGGTAGGCCGCGAGGTACTCCTCCTGCCCGCGCCGCTTGAACTCCGGGGGCGGCGGGGCCTCGTAGATCGTCTGCGCGAGCCGCTCGAGGAGGTGGGCCTTGCGGTAGAACGCGGCCAGGATCCAGTCCGGCCGCTTGTACCGCATCACCTCGTCGTACTGGGGGGCGACCTTCTTCGCCTCCGCCAGCTTCGCCTCGAGCGCCTTCTTGAGCTTGCCGGTGTTGCTGGTCGCGGGGAGCGTGATCCGGTCGTACTTCTCGAAGTCGAGCTCGGCGAGGCGGAAGCGCGCCTCGGCGGCGGCGCTCGCCGCGCGCGGCGCCGCCTCGGGCTTCAGGCCCCGGGCCGCGAACTCCCGCACCGCCGCGCGCCAGCTCGCGACGGCGTTCTTCTGGTCCCTCAGCTTCTCCTGGGCGAGGCCGAGCTCGAGGTGCGCCTGCACGACGAGCTCGTGCTCCTTCGTGCGGGCGTAGCGGCGCGCGAAGTCCTGCAGCGCCGCCACCTCGCGCCGGACGTCCTCGTTCTTCTGGTAGACGAGCGCGGCGTGGAAGAGCGTGCGGGCCGCGTCGTCGGCGTCCGGGTAGGCGCGCGCGTAGCGCACGAACGCGTTCGCCGCCTCGTCGTACTGCTGCAGGTTCTCGAGCGAGCGGGCCGCGTTGTAGAGCGCGTCCTTGCGGTGCTTCGACTTCGGGTAGCGCTCGACGAGGGAGAGGTACTTCTGGACGGCCTTCTCGAACTCGTAGGTGTTCTCGGCGTTGAAGCCGACCCTGAACAGCGCCTCGTCGGCGAGCGTCGACCGCGGGTACTCGGCGTAGATCCGCTCGTAGAGCTTGAGCGCGCTCTCGAAGCGCCGGGCGCCCTCGTAGCAGGCGGCCGCGTTGAAGAGCGCCTTGTCGGCGAACTCGTGCTTCGGGTCCTCCGCGACGAGCGCGAGGAAGAGCTCCGCGGCGGGCTCCCACTGCTTCGCGTCCATGCGCTGCATGGCGCGGTTGAAGCGGCCGCCCAGCTTGAACTTCTGGAGGCTGGCGTTGAGGGTCTTGTTGGAGGCGACCTTGTCGGACTGCAGGCGGGCGGAGGCCTTCTCCACCGCGTCCCAGTCCTTCATGGTCAGGTAGCTCTCGATGATGAGGTTCGCCGCGAAGGTGGCGACCTCCGAGCCCGGCCAGCGCGCGACCACCTCCTCGAACCGGCAGCGCGCCTCCTCGTAGTCGTTGTACTTGTAGAAGACCTCGGCGGCCTTGTAGGCGATCGCGGGCGCCTTCTCCTGGTCCGGCACCGCGCCGACCATCGCGTCGGAGTCGCGCACGAGGCTCTGGAAGATGGGCGGGAGCGCCTCGACCTTCGGGAGCTCCTCGGCCTTGCGGTCGGTGGAGAGCAGCACCCTGCGATCCGGCAGCTGCCCGGCGCGCTGCAGGCGGGTGACCTCGCCCTCCCAGGAGATGACCGCCGAGACGGCGGCGTCGCCGCGGAACCTGTCGCCGGCGGGGTCGTCGCGGACCGCGGCGTAGACCCGGGCGGCCTTCTCGAACTCGAGCGCGTTGTAGAGCGTGTCGGCCCAGTTGTAGGCGAGCTCGTGCACCTGCTTCGCGTGCGGGAAGCGGGTCAGGTAGTCGCCGTAGGCGCGGGAGGCGATGCGGTACTCGGCCACCGCGGCCTCGAGCTTGCCCTGGCCCTTGTAGGCCTGGGCCTGCGCGTGGTGGAAGCTCGCCGCGCGGAGCAGGCTCTTCTCGGAGAGGTCTCGGACGTTCGCGATCAGAATCCGGGTCGCCCTGGTTCTTCTGCCACCAGGGCGAGCCCTCCTGGTAGGCGGCGACGAGGGCCTCGCGCTCGGCGGCCTCCCTGTCGAACTGGCGGTCGCGCGACCAGGCGAGCACGATCTTCGCCTGCACCGAGGGCGCCTCCGGGGCGAGGGGCTGGCGCTCGAGGAACGCCTTGTAGGCCGCGACCGCGTTCGCGTACTTCGTCTCGTCGAAGTAGACGTCGCCGAGGCGGAGGAAGATCTCCGCCTCGTAGGGCCTGCCGCCCAGCCCCGCGTAGAACGCCTTCGCGCGGTCCACCCCGCCCCCGTGCTCGTCGGCGAAGGAGATGGCGGAGTACTGGATCGCCTCGGGCCACACCTCGCCGCCCGGCTTCTGGCCGGTCTTCCCCGCCTCCTCGACGTAGTGGTCGAGCAGCTTCGAGAACGCCTCGACGGCGTGCGGGAAGTCGTCCATCCGGTAGTAGGCCCAGCCGAGCTTGTAGACCGCCTTCGCGAAGAGCGGGTGCTCCGGGTACTCGAAGATGTGCCCGAGCGCGCCGGCCGCCTCGTCGAGCGAGTCGGCCCGCGTGTCGTCGAAGTACCAGTCGCCGAGGCGGACCCAGGCCTCGGGCACGAACGGGCTCCTCGGGAAGCGGTCGATGAGGGCGCGGTACGCCGCGACGGCCTCCTCGCCCTGCCCCATCTCGCCGAGGCAGTACGCGAGCAGGTACTGCACGCCGTGGGCGAACTTGTAGTCGGGGAAGCCGGTGATGATGCGCTGGTAGAGCGCGATCGAGCGGGCGTAGCTCTTCACCGGCTCGGGCGGCGCCTCGCGGCCCTCGGCCAGCGCCTGGGCGGCGTCGGCCTGCTGCCGCTGCGCGGCCGCCTCGAAGTCGTCGTTCGCCTGCTCGTAGTGGAGCTCGGCGAGGCGGAACATCGCGTCGGGCGTGTAGATCGGATCGTCCGGGTAGCGCCGGATGAACTCCTCGAAGCGCGCGATGGCGGCCTCGCGCTCGCTGCGCTCGAGCACCTCGAGGTCGCGGATGGCCTGCTCGTAGTGCTCGCCGGTGAAGCGCCGGCGCTCGTCGAACTGCTTCTGGATGATCTGCTGGACCTCGGCGCGGTACGCGCCGGCCTCGGCCTCGAAGCGCGCGACGGCCGCCTCGAGCTCGGCGCGGCCCTGCGCGTCGCCCACCGGCGGCTTCGTCTCGGCGGCCGCCAGGCCGAGGCGCGAGCGATCGAGCCGCCCCGCGCCCTTCTCGACGCAGCGGTCGTAGCCGGCGGGCGCGGCGAGGAACGGCGACGCGGGCGGCGCGGGCGTGGCCGCGACCGGCGCCTGGGACTGCGGCTGCGGCGCGACGGGGGCGCCCGGGCGGCCGAGCGGCGGCCGGTCCGCGGGCGCGACCGGCGGCGGCGGCGGCGGCGGCGGCGGGTCCTGCGCCACGCCGGGGGCGGCGGGCGCGAGGGCCGCGGCGGCGAGCGCGGCGATGGCGGCGCGCAGCCTCACGCTCAGTTGACCTCCCTGAGCAGCGCGCGGTAGTCGCGGTCGAGCCGCTGGAGCTCCTCGCCCTTCTGCCTCGAGAGCTCCTGGATCCTGTCGAGCCGCTCGCGCTTGCGGGTCCAGGCGACGTCGATGAGCCCGACGTCGGCCTTGAGCACGAGCCGGTAGAACTGGCCGCGGACCTCGCCGAAGGCGCGGAAGGCGATGCGGCCCACGAGGTCCTTCGCGTCCACCTGCACGCCGTCGAGCGAGGTGACCTGCTCGTCGAGCACCGCGCGCTCGAAGGCGACCCGGCGCTTCACCTCGACCGCGCGGCGCGCGGCCTCGCCGCGGAGCTTCTCGCCGACGGCCCGGGCCCGCTCGCGGAGCCCGGCGAGCCGGGCGCCCAGCGCGTCGGCCTCGGCGAGCGCCTTCGCCTGCTCGGGCGGGAGGTTGGCGCCCTTCAGGAGCTCGCGCTCCCTCGCGACCGCCTCGAGGTACGCGTCGCGCAGCGCGGCCTCCTCGCGGACGACGTCGCTCCCGACCACCGCGTCGCGCTCCTTCGCGATCTCGTCGCGGAGGGCCTGCGCCTCCTCGGCGTAGCGCTCGGCGGTGCGGCGGTGCTCGCGCAGCTCCTCGGAGAGGGCGCCCCGGTCGTCGGCGGCGCCGGTGATCTCGCCGCGGTACCGCTGCAGCCAGTTCTCGGAGCCGGTGATGGCGGCGTTCAGGCCGTCGACGGCCTGGGTGAGCTGAAAGGCGTAGCGGTCGACCTGGTCGAGCCGCTCGCGCAGGCGCTTGAGGCGCGCCTCGGCCTCCTCGGGCGAGCGCGGGAGCCGCGCGAGCCGGGCCTGGAGCTCGGCGGCGCGCGCCCGGTTCTCCTCGAACGCCGCCCGGCGCTCGGGCTCGAGCGCGCCGGCGGCCTGGGCGGCCTGCGCCGCCACCTCGCCCTCGAGCAGCGCGGCGCCGTTCTCGATGGCCTCCGCCGAGGCGTAGCCCCGCTGCAGCGTCGGGAACGCGTCGATGCCGTCGCCGCGCTTCAGCGCGAGGTCGATGCGCTCGGCGAGCTGGCCCGCCTCGCGGGCGTCGCGCCGGGAGGCGTCGAGCGCGCCGACGATGTCGAGCGCGGTGGCGACCTCCTCGTTGCCGGTCGTCCACTTCACCGCCGCCGGCGGCAGCACGCTCGCCACGTCGAAGCTCTTGCCCTGCCGGCCGATGAGCTCGTTGAAGTAGCGGACCGGGTCCTCGTGCATCGAGAGGATCGCGTCGATCTCGTCGCGGATGGGCGCGTAGGTGGTGATGACCTCCTCGTAGCGGGCGATCGCCTCGTCGTGGCGCTCGAGCTTGAGGAGCAGGTGCCCCTGCAGGATGGTCGCCTCGGGCGCGAGCGGCGTCTCGGGCGCGAGGTCGGTGATGAGCTCGGCGGTCTTGAGCGCCTCGTCGTAGCGCTTCGCCTTCACGTAGTTCCAGGCGATCTCGTAGAGCGCCTCGGTGAAGCGCGGCGACTCGCGCGGGATCCGCGCGTACCAGTCGAGCGCGGCGGCGGGGCGGGCCGCGTCGGCGTGGAGGCGGGCCACCGCGAGCGTGCACAGCTCGGCGACGTCCGCGCTGGTGCCGGGGCCGAGGTCGGCGGCGCAGCCCTCGAACTTCACCCGCGCGGCGTCGAGGTCGCCCTTCTCGACGAGCATGACGCCCTCGAGGTAGCGCGCCTGCGAGAGGTACGGGGCGGGGACGTCCGCGAGCGCGGCGGCGGCGAGCGCCTGGCGGCGCTCCTCCGGGAGGTCGGTGCGCTGGTAGAGCGACTTCGCCGCGAGGTAGCGGACCTCGGGCGGCGGCCCCCCCGGGAAGACGCCCTGCGCCTTCTCGTAGAGCGGGCCGACCACCTCGGGCCGGCCCTCCTTCACCGCGCAGGCCATCGCGCCCTGCACGCTGGCCGGGTGCATCGCGGTGCCTGCGGGGAGGGCGAGGAGCTCGTCGTAGCGGACGCGCGCCGGCACGCAGGCGCCCTGCTCGCGCAGCGCCTCCGCGAGCATGAAGACCGCGCGCGGGTAGTCGCGGGAGGCCTTGAACGCCGGGTCGTCGACGAGCTCGGCGAGGAGGATGCCGGTGTGCATCCAGTCCCGCAGCGCGAACTGGATCTCCGCCTGCGCGAACTTGCGGACGCGCCGGGCGGACGGGTCCTCGTCCTCCATCGGGCCGACCGCCTCGAGCTGCGAGAGCTTCGCCTCGAGGATCTCCGCCTGGCGGACGGGGTCCTGCGCCGCACCCTTCGGGGCGGCGCTCGCGGGGCGGGGCCCGGTCGCCGCGATCGCGAGCGCGACCGCGGCGACGATCGTGCTCGGCAGGTTCACTTCCCGGTGCCTTCGGCCGCGGCGGGCTGGGTGCGGGGCGCCTGCTCCTCGCGCTGCGTGTCCACGTCGTAGCGGACCGACGGGCGATCCTTCAGCTCCGCCGTGAGGCCGCCCTTCTCGAAGCCCACCACCTTGATGGTGTTCACCTTCCCGGGCTCGGCGGCGAACGTGTACGAGGACTGGACCTTGAAGCGGAAGCCCTCGAGGTAGCTGAACACGCCGTAGCCGTGGCCGCGGTAGACGAGCTGCACCGAGACCTGGTGGTTGCCGGGCACGACGCGCCCGTTGAAGATCTCGAACTCCTCGCGCTTCTCGAGGTCGCCGTCGACGTCCACCTTCGTGTAGATCGGCGCGCCGTCGAGCGCGTACGCGGCCGACTCGAGGTAGAAGCTCGAGCCCATCTCGTTGCGGTGCACGAGGACGGCCTTCGCACCGGTGGTGATGTCGCCGCCGATGACCATTTCCTGCAGGTTCATCAGGCGCGCCTTCGTCCGGAAGATCTTCTCCTTGAGGTCGGAGACGCGCTCCTCGAGCGTGCGGACCTTGAGGTCGTTCACCTCGTCGGCCGTCATGGGCGCCGGGGGCTTCGCGGACACGGCCTTCGGGGACGCGGCGTCGGCGGGGGCTGCTGCGGGTGCCGTCGTGGGTGCCGAGGGCTCCTGCGCAGGCGGGGACGCCTGCCCCCCGGCCGCGGCGGGCAGCGCGAGACAGAGGACGGCGAGCAACCCGACGGTTCGCACCACGGTCACCCTCGCTTCGGGGAAAAACCCCGGGAAATTCGGACCTACGAGGCGATCCCTTATACCACGGGGCTGCCGGGGTCGCGCCAGCCCGACCACCGGGCGAGCAGGCGCCTGGCCGCCCTGCCCGAGGCGGATGGCCCTGCGGGGTGGTGGGGGCCTCAGCCGCCCTTCTTCAGCTCGGTGAGGACCAGCTTCGCGACGGCCTTCAGCGTGTCGAACACGCCGACGCCGGTCGGGGCGACGGCCTGGTACTCGGGCACGCCGTTGGGGTTGAGGAGCCGGTGCAGCTCCTCGATGGTCGCGACGTTCGGGAGGTCCCGCTTGTTGTACTGGACGACGTACGGGATCTTGTCGAGGTCGTAGCCCTGCTCGGAGAGGTTCACGCGCAGGTTCTCGACCGACTCGAGGTTCGCCTCCATGCGCTCGATCTGCGAGTCGGCGACGAACACGACCCCGTCCACGCCCTTCAGGATAAGCTTTCTGGACGCGTCGTAGAAGACCTGGCCCGGCACCGTGTACAGGTGGAAGCGGGTCTTGAAGCCGCGGATCTCACCCAGCGAGAGGGGGAGGAAGTCGAAGAAGAGCGTGCGCTCGGTCTCCGTCGCGAGGGAGATCATCTTGCCCTTCGCGTCGGGGTTGGTCTTCGCGTAGACGTACTGCAGGTTGGTCGTCTTCCCGCACAGGCCAGGCCCGTAGTAGACGATCTTGCAGTTGATCTCGCGTGAGCTGTAGTTGATGAAGCTCATCGCTCACTCGCTGAAGAGATTGTCGATGTCGTCATCGGTGATCTCGGCGAACGGGCTCGCCGCGCCGGGTGCCGCCTGCTTCTGGGCGAGCGCCTCGAAGACCTTCCCGAGCTCCTCGCCGGCCTTCTTCACCCGGAGGCGCACGAGCCCGAGCGAGCTCTTGGCATCGAAGATGACGACCAGGACCACCCGCCCGCCCACGATGCTCATGTGGAGCGACTCGCGCTCCCCCTCGTGGAACTGGTTCGGGAACTCCTTCTCCCCGATCAGCTTCGCGAGGCCGCCCATCGCGGCGACGTTCCCGGCGGTGAGCGAGGCGAGGGAGGTGGTGTCGAGGTTCTGGGCCTGCCCGGAGGAGGCGATGAGCTGGCCGTTCTTGTCGACGAGGAACACCACCTTCGCGTTCGCGTCGCGCGTGAGCCGATCGCAGATCCCGGCGATCAGCCGGAACTCCTCCTCGTACATGACCAAGCCGGAATTCATGCGCAGGGCTCTCCGCGATGTTCCCGAGACCATGGCCGAATACCAGGGAAACGCCCGGTATTCAATCTCGTAGACCTCATCGTACGCCCCGGGACGCCTACAGCTCTCGGCGGCCGGCCAGGGCGCGGGCCAGGGTCACCTGATCCGCGTACTCGAGATCGCCCCCCATCGGCACCCCCTGGGCGATGCGGGTGACCCTGACCCCGAGCGGCTTCAGCAGCTTCTGCAGGTAGAGCGCGGTGGCCTCGCCCTCGACGTCCGGGTTCGTCGCCACCACCACCTCGTCCACCGGCGCCCCTTCCAGGCGGACGAGGAGCTCGCGGATCTCTGAGCTCGCCGGGGCCGATGCCGTCGAGCGGCGAGAGGGCCCCGTGCAGGACGTGATACCGCCCGCGGTACTCGCGGGTGCGCTCGATGGCGATGAGGTCGGGCACGCCCTCGACCACGCAGAGCAGCTTCGCGTCGCGCTCCGGGTCGGCGCAGACCGGGCACGGGTCGACGTCGGTGAGGGTCTGGCACTGCGAGCAGAGCCGGACGTCGCGCACCACCCCGGCGATCGCCGCGGCGAGCTCGCCGGCGTAGCCGGGTCCGGCCTTCAGGACGTGGAACGCGAGGCGCTGGGCGGTCTTCTCGCCGATGCCCGGCAGCTTCGCGAACTCCTTCACGAGCCGGGCGATGGGATCCGCGACGGCCACGCGCTACCCGATGCCCGGGATCTTGATGCCCCCGGTCGCCTTCTCGAGGTGCTGGTCGGCGGCGGCGCGCGCCTTCTCGGCGGCGGCGTTCACCGCCGCGGTCACGAGGTCCTCGAGCATCGCGCGGTCGTCGGGCGTGATGGCCTTCGGATCGATGGCGAGCTTCGTGATCTCGCACTTGCCGTTCATGGCGACCTTCACGAGCCCGCCGCCGCTCTCGGCCTCGACCGAAACCGCGGTGGCGAGCGACTCCTTCGCGTCGGAGACGGCCTTCTCGAGCTTCTTCGCCTGCCGCATGAGGTACTGGATGTCCATCTCAGAGCTCCTCGATCTTCTCGATGCCGCCGCCCAGGATGCGGGCGGCCTCGCGGATGTTGTCGTGGTTGCGGGCCGTCTCCTTCACCCGCGCCGTGCGCGCCATGCGCTCGGCCGCCTCGACCGCGGCGATGGAGACCGGCGCCGCGCCGGGCGGCGGCGCGTCCGCACCTCCACCCTCGGCGGCCCCGCCGGCGGCGGCGGGCCCGGGCAGCGCGCCCACGGTGATGGAGAGCTTCGTCGGCCGGCCGAAGAACCGGCCGAGCTCGGCCTCGACCTCGGCGCGCCGCTTCTCGGCGGTCTGCGCGAAGAGGCCCGGCGCGAGCTGCACCGAGACCTCGCCGTCGACGAGCTTCAGGAGCGCCGCCTGCTTGAGGGCGGGCGCGGCCATGGGGCTCACCTTCTCGATGGCCTCCACGGCGGACCGCCAGCGGTCGGCGTCGTTCCCCGCGGCCGCTTCGGCGGCAAGGACGCCCGGACCGACCGGATCCGGCGAGGCGCAGCCGGGGGTGCCGAAGGCAGGGATCGACGCGGCGGGCGCGGGCGCCGGAGGAGCGACGGCCTCGCGCGGCAGGTCGCGGAACCCGCCCCTCGACTCCGCGGCCGCTGGTGCGGCCGCTACGCTCGGGGTGAGCGGACGAAACCCCTGCACGATGCCCGGAACGGGCTCCGTTCGCCCTGAGCCTGTCGAAGGGCTCGGGACGAACGGAGTGGAGGTGGGGCGTGGGCCGCCGCCCCCGTGGCTCCCGCCCGGTCCACCGCCCGCGGGAGGCAGCGGCGCGCCGCGGGACATCGCGTCCAGCCGGGCGACCAGCTCCGCGACCTGCGCGCCGGGCGCGAGGAACACGCCGGCGAGCAGCGCGACCTCGAGCGCGTGGCGCGAGCCCTCGGCGAGCTTCACGTCCTCGACCGCCTTCTGCACGAGGTCGAAGAGGCGCACGAGCTGGGCGGGGTCGGCGGCGGCCGCCTGGGCCTTCACCTCGGCGGCCTCGGCGTCGGGGAGATCGAGCGGGGACCCCGGCACGAGCCTCGCGACCACCACGTTGCGCAGGTGCCGGGCGAGCTCCTCGGCGACCCGCTTCATCTCGAGCCCCTTCGCGTGGAGCGCGCCGACCTCCTGGAGCACCGCCGCGCCGTCGCGGCCGACGAGCGCCGCGCCGATGCGCGAGATGGCCTGCGCGTCGACCGCGCCGAGCGCCTCGGCCACCGCGCCGTCGTCCGGCGCGTCGCCGCAGGCCGCGCGGACCTGGTCGAGCATCGAGAGCGCGTCGCGCATGCCGCCCTCCGCCTGCCGCGCGACGAGCGCGAGCGCGGCGGGCGAGACGCGGATGTGCTCCTGGGCGGCCACGCGGCCGAGCTGGTCGGCGATCTCCTGCACCGTGAGACGCCGGAAGTCGAAGCGCTGGCAGCGCGAGACGATGGTCTCGGGCACCTTGTGCACGTCGGTCGTGGCGAGCACGAACTTCACGTGCGGCGGCGGCTCCTCGAGCGTCTTCAGGAGCGCGTTGAACGCCCCCGTCGAGAGCATGTGGACCTCGTCCACCACGAAGACCTTGAAGCGGTCGCGCGCGGGCCGGTACTTCACCGCCTCGACGATGTCGCGGACGTTGTCGACGCCGTTGTTCGAGGCGGCGTCGATCTCGACGACGTCCACCGCGCGCCCCTCGGCGATCTCCTGGCAGGGCGCGCACTCGCCGCACGGCTGGGCGGTCGGCCCCTTCTCGCAGTTGAGGGCCTTCGCGACGAGCCGGGCGGAGGTGGTCTTGCCCACGCCGCGCGGCCCGGTGAACAGGAAGGCGTGCGCGAGCTGGCCGGTCTTCAGCGCGTTCGAGAGCGTCCGGACGACGTGCGCCTGCCCGGCCATCTCCCCGAACTGCTGGGGCCGGTACTTGCGGGCGAGGACGAGGTAGGGCGTCGTCATGGTTCAACCCCTGATCAGAACACCTCGTGGGCACGGCCGTTCATCCCGAGCGCAGGCCCGGCGGAGCGCAGCTCCGCGGGCCGGAGTCGAGGGACGTGAAAAACAGCAAGCCGGCCCACAATCCCCGGGCGCACGGAAGACCACTTACCGTTGCTCCCTTCCGGGCCTGGCGGGGTTCGGCAGCCCCCACGTCGCCCGAGGATTCTGGGCCGGCTCTACGACATCCACCGGCTCACCCCTGTCTTAATGCCGCTGCGCGGGGTCCGCCCTGTCTGGCGGAGAGGGTGGGATTTGAACCCACGGTACCGTTCCCGGTACACACGATTTCCAGTCGTGCACCTTCAGCCGCTCGGTCACCTCTCCAAACTGTGTTGCTGGAGTTGCTGGAGAAAAAGAGCGGAGAGCGAGGGATTCGAACCCCCGGTACCGTTGCCGGTACACCTGATTTCGAGTCAGGCGCCTTCGACCAACTCGGCCAGCTCTCCGCCGGCGGATCTAGCCGAAAGTCCTGCGGCTGCCAAGCGCCAACCAGCTGAATTTCACGGGGGGCTCGGCGCCCCCCGCCCCGCCGAGCAAAGCTCGTCGGGGCCCCACCCCGGCAGCAACCGCTACCCGTTTCCACCCTCGGGCGCGCCGCCGGAGCCCCGCCGCGCCCTGAAGAAGGTCCGCAGCAGGTCGCCGGCCTCGTCCGCGAGGAGCCCCCGCTCGACCGGGAACCGGTGGTTGAGGCGGGGGTCCCCCGAGAGATCGAGGAGCGACCCGACCGCTCCCGCCTTGGGATCGGAGGCCGCGTAGACGAGCCGGTCGATGCGGGCGAGCACCATCGCGCCCGCGCACATCGCGCACGGCTCGAGCGTGACGTAGAGGGTGACCCCGGTGAGGCGCCACCGGTCGAGCTTGCGGGCGGCCCGCTGCAGCGCGATCAGCTCCGCGTGGGCGGTGGGATCCCGCGCGCCCTCGCGGGCGTTCATCCCGTGGCCCACGACGTTGCCCTCGAACAGCGCCACGGCGCCGACCGGCACCTCCCCGCGCGCCGCGGCGGTCCTCGCGAGCGCGAGGGCCTCCCGCATGGCCTCGAGGTCGGTCATGTCCCTTCGTAACACGGGCCGTGCTAAGGGATCCGCTCGAGGATCCGAACGCATGCGCCCGTCCAGCCTCCCTGCCCTCGCCCTCGCCTTCGTCGCCGCCTCGTGCGGGGCGACCACCGGCACCGTCTCCCGCGATGCGCCGCCCGTGCCGCCCCCGGCCGCCGCGGCCCCGCCGCCCGCGTCGCCCGAGGAGGCGCTCCCAGGCGTCGACCTCACCGGCCTCTCCGCGTACGCGAAGCAGTCGCTCGCCACCTGGGCGAGCGAGACCTTCGTCGCCTGCGGCCTGCCGCTCACGGTCTCGGGCGCGCTGCGCACCCACAAGGGCTGCAAGCACGCGCCGCGCATGGTGGCGCTCGCGCGCGGCATGGCGGCGAAGGGCGCGACCGGCCCCGAGATCAAGAAGCTCGTCGACGCCTACTACGCGGGCTTCGACCGGCGGGCGGCGTTCGACCTCGCGAACATGGGCGAGCCCCTCGGCGACCCGAAGGCGAAGATCACGCTCGTCGTGGTCTCCGACTTCACCTGCCCGTTCTGCAAGATCACCGTCCCCGCGGTGGAGGCGTTCGCGAAGGAGCACGCCGCCGAGGTCCGCCTGTACGCGAAGCCCTTCCCGATCGCCGCCCACCCGGGCGCGCAGGAGGCCGCCGAGGCGGGCGAGTGGGCGCGCGACGCCGGCATCTACTGGGAGGTGCAGAAGCGCCTCTACGAGCTCGACGAGGTGCCGAACCCGGACAACCTCGCCGCGGTCATCGAGGCGTCGGGCGGCGACGGGGCCGATCTCAAGGAGGCGCTCGCCCAGGGCAAGTACAGGGGCCGGGTGGCGGCCGCGCAGGGCGAGGGGCGCCGCGCCAACCTCGCCCACACCCCGTCGCTGTACATGAACGGCCGGCTCGTCGACGACCTCACCGCCGAGGGGCTCCGCTTCGCCCTCGACGACGAGCGCGAGTGGGTCGCGCACGGGGGCTGGCTCAAGGACTAGATGCCGATCCTGCTCGACATCGACCCGCACGGCCGGGTCGTCCCGCAGTCGGAGGAGGCCAAGAAGGCCCTCGCCGACCGGGCGGGCCGCTTCACGCTCCTGCCCGCCGCGCCCGACTTGCTGGTGGCGCGGCGCACCCCCTCGGGCGGCGGCGCAGCCGGGCGACCGCGCTGCGCGCTCGCGGGCGACCTCGCGGCGTTCCCCATCGCGGACCTCATCGGCTTCCTGCACCAGGCGCGGCTCACCGGGGTCCTCACGGTGGCCTCCGGCGGCGCCGAGCGTGGGCTCGCGTTCCGCGAGGGCGAGCTGCGCAGCGCCCGCTCCACCGCCGCGGGCGAGCGGCTCGGCGACGTGGCGGTGCGGCTCGGCTACGCCACCGAGGCGCAGCTCGCGAAGGCCCACGCCGCGGGCTCGCCGATCGGCAAGTCGCTCGTCGACCTCGGCTTCATGACGGCGAACGACCTCTTCAAGTGCCTCCACGAGCAGGTGACCTCGGTGTTCCAGGCCATCCTGCAGGCGCGCGCCGGCACGTTCCACCTGCTCGACGAGGACATCCCCGAGCGCGGCGCCCCGCTCACCGTGAACACCCAGTCGCTCCTCATGGACGGGATCCGGCGCATCGACGAGATGAGCCTGTTCAAGGCCCGCATCCCGCCCGACGCCCGCCTCCGCCGCCGCGACCCGAGGCGCGCCATCTCGCTGCACGCCCGCGAGAACGAGCTCCTCGCGCTCGCCGACGGCCGCACGCCCGCGGAGATCGCCCGCGCGGCGCACATGAACGAGCTCGACGCGACCAAGATCCTCTACCACCTCGCGGAGGCCGGCTACCTCGAGCCCGCCGCCGCGGCGCCGCCGGTGGACCCGGCGGTGCGCCTGCGCCGGGTGGTGGGCGAGCTCTCCGAGGCGCTGCGCGAGGTCGTGGCCACGCAGCCCGACGCCGCCCGCCCCGGCCTCCTCGCCGCGCTCCGCAGCTTCCTCGCCGACGGCAGCTCGCCGCACGCGCCGGTGCTGGGCCGGCTGCCGCTCGCGGCCGACGCCACGCTCGACGCCGAGGCGGTCGCGGCGCACGTCGGCGGCCTCGACGCCGCGGTGGTCGCCTCGCTCGACTCGGGCGGCGACCGCGCCAACCTCGCGCTCCGGGCGCTGAGGGAGCTCGTGTTCTTCGCCCTGTTCCTCGTGGGCGAACGCCTCGGGCCCGGGCAGGACGAGGCCCTGTCGACCTCGATCCGCGGCCACCTCCTCCGGGCCGGGGCGCAGGTGTGACCCCCACGACTCCGCCGCCGCCCGGCGGCGGCTCCGGGTCCCTCCCCTTCGTCACGCCCGAGCTTCCGGGCTCGGGCGGCGCGCTGCGCAGCCGCCCCGAGGACTTCCGCGTCGACGAGGTGCCCGCGTACCTGCCCTCGGGCGCGGGACCCCACCTCTACCTGCGCGTCGAGAAGCGCGGCCGCACCACGCGCGACGCGGTCCGGACGCTCGCGCGCGCGCTCGGCGTGCCCGAGCGCGACTGCGGCGCCGCCGGCCAGAAGGACCGGGACGCGGTCACGACGCAGTGGCTCTCCTTCCCGGTCGCGCGCGATCCGGACCCGCGCGCGCTCGACGCCGAGGGCCTGCGCGTGCTCGAGGTCTCGCGCCACCAGAACAAGCTGCGCACCGGACACGTCCGGGCGAACCGCTTCGAGCTCGCGGTGCGCGGCGGCGACCTCGCGCGGGCCGGGGCCTGCGCCGCGGCGCTCGCGGCGCGGGGGCTGCCCAACTACTTCGGCCCCCAGCGCTTCGGCGCGGCCGGCGAGAACGCCGTCATCGGCCGGCGGCTGCTCGCGGGCGACCGCGCGCCGGAGGTGCAGCGCGCGGCGCGCGACCGGTTCCTGCGGCGGTTCGTGATCTCCGCCTTCCAGTCGCACCTCTTCAACCGCTGGCTCGCCGCGCGGCTCCAGGACGGCCTCCTCGCGGCGGCGCTCGCCGGCGACTGGCTGAAGAAGCTCGACACCGGCGGGCTGTTCCTGTGCGAGGACCCCGCCGCCGACGGCCCGCGCGTGGCGCGCTTCGAGGTCTCGCCCGCCGGGCCGATGTTCGGCCACGCGCTCCGCGCCGCGGCGGGCGAGGCGCGCGAGCGCGAGGAGCGGCTCCTCGTCGAGGAGGGCGTCACCCCCGCCGACTTCGCGCGGGGCGGCGGCGAGGCCGAGGGCACCCGCCGCGCGGCGCGCCTCCCGGTCGAGGTCGCGCTCGACCCGACGCCCGAGGGCGACGGCTACCGCGCGCGCTTCGAGCTGCCGCGCGGCTCGTACGCGACGGTGGTGATGCGCGAGCTGATGAAGAGCGAGGCGGAGCTGCCGGAGGACGCGGACTAACCGAGGGCGTCGGGCGCCGGCTGCCCGTCGGCGAGGAGCGCGGCGAGCGTCGGGCCCACGCGCGTGAACCGGACGCCGGTCCGGCTGCGCAGGGCCATGTGCATGTTGCCCCGCACCGACCAGGCGATCTTGCCCGCGAAGGCGACCTCGACGTCCTTGCCGGAGATGATCCCGATGACGTCCGCGCCGGGGATGGGGGCGCGCGCGGTCTCGGCGCCGAAGCCGCCCTTGCCGACGTCCGTCGTGAACCACGAGGTCGTGCCGACGGTCACCTTGAAGCGGCGGCGAAGGCGCTGGCTCTGTCGCTTGTCCATGGTACCCACATGCCCAATCCTGCCCGAGACCGCCGCCGTACGCAGCCTCGAAATGGGCCTGGCCCCGGGTCGGGCTGGGTCAGCCCGGCGGGCCGCGGCGCCGCCCCCGGAACCCCTGTCGTTCCGCCTACTTCAGTAGTCGAAGCCGAGGCCCACCCGGGCGAGGTCGGTGCCGAGCTCCACCCGGAGGTCCGCCCGGCCGAGCCTCACGATGAGGCCGACCGCCGGCTCGAGGTAGACGCCGCCGTAGTCGTGCCGGCGGTAGCCGTACGCGTCCCTCCAGCCGCTGTACGAGCCGAACCAGAAGCCGAGGTCGAGCTTCGGGTAGAGCGCGACGCGCGGCGACAGCCAGAAGTTCCAGGTGGCCCCGACCGCGACGAGGAAGCCGTTCCAGCTGTACTCGAATGCGTCCGGCGGCACGCCGATGGTGTCGGCGTAGTGCACGAAGTCCGCGCCGAGCTCGAGCGTGAACTCGTCGCGCACCCGGCCGCCGCGGATGACGCCGTCGGCGATGGGCAGCATGAACCGCCCGCCGATGCCGACCCCGTCCACGGGGCCGGGGTCGAGCACGAGCCAGGCGCTCAGCATCTGCGTGCCGCGCTGCGCGTGCGCCTCGCCAGGGAGGGCGAGCGCGAGGGCGGCGGCGAGGGCGAAGGCGAGTCGGTTCACGGGGCGGTCCTCCTGCGAACGGGCGTGCGAAGGCCCGGCAAGCTACGGCCGCGCAGCCCCGCAGGGAAGCGCCGGGAGCGTCTCCGATGGGGACCGAGGGACTACCGGTCGAGGCGGTGCAGGAACTCCGCCGCCTGTGCGGCGAGGTACGCGAGCGCCGCCAGGTCGCCGGCGTCGAACACCGCGCCGCGCTTGTTGAGCACCTCGATCGCGCCGAGCACGGTGTTCTCGCGTGCGATGGGCGCGCAGAGGAGCGAGCGGGTCTCGTAGCCGATCGCCTCGGAGATGGCCCGGTGGAAGCGCCGGTCCTTCTGCGCGTCCGACACGGCGAGGCACACGTTCTCCTGCGCGCAGTAGCCGACGATGCCGACGCCCACCGGCACCGTGAGCTTCGCGGAGGCGAGCGAGCTCGCCGCCGGGCCGCGCACGACCTCGAAGTGCAGCTCGTCCTCGCCGAGGCGGGAGAGGAACACCGAGCCCGCGTCGCAGCCGAGCCTCTCCATCGCGAGGTCGAGCAGGTACGCGAGGGCGGCCTTGCAATCCTTCTGGCCCTCGAGCGTCGAGACGGCCTCGAAGAGCTCGGCGAGCAGCTCCTCGCGCGGGTTGCCCTGCTTGCGGCCGATCTTCGCGGGCGGCGGCGTCGACGGGCGCGCGACCTCCTCGACCGCCTTCGGCTCGGCGGAGGGGCGGGGGCGGTCCTTCGACTTCGTCTCGCCTGCGGCGAGGCTACGCTCAGGATGAGCGGCCGCTGGCTTCGGGGCGGGGGCGGGCTTCCCGGCCACCGGCGCGGGGGCGGGCGGCGCGGGGGCCGGCTTCGGGGGCGCGGGGGGCGGCGGCGCGGGCTTCGCGACCACGGGCGGCGGAGGCGCGGGCGGCTGGGGCGCGGGCGCCGCGGCGGCGGGGATCGGCGCCGGCGGCGTTGCCCCGGCGGCGAGCTCCACGATGCGGAACACGCGGCCGGAGGTCGAGTCGGTCACGTGGATCGACCCGTCCTCCTGGATGTCGCAGAGGATGTTGCTCGCGATTCTGGGGGCCGCCGATCTTCTTCGACCCGGCCTTCACCGCCGCGAGCCAGCTCTCCGCCTCGATGCGGAGGGTGACCTCCGTCGGGAGCGTCGGCGGCGCGGCGGGGACGAAGACCTCGAAGCGGGGCATGCGCTCACTCCAGCGAGACGATCTTGAACTCGGTGCGGCGGTTCTTGGCCTTGCCGAGCTTGGTCTTGTTGGACGCGATGGGCTGCGTCTGGCCGAACCCCTTCGCCTCGAGCCGGTCGGCCGAGACGCCCTTCGAGACGAGGTAGTCCATCACCGCGTCGGCGCGGCGCTGGCTGAGCTTCAGGTTCGCGGCGGGCTTGCCGACGTTGTCGGTGTGGCCCTCGATGCGGACCTTCGCCTTCGGGAAGTCGTTGAGGGCCTGCACGACCTGGTCGAGCAGCCGGTACGAGGTCTTCAGGATCCGGAACTTCGCGGGCGCGAAGTTCACCTGCTGCTTGATGCGGATCTGGTTCTTGTCGACCTCGACGAGGCCGTACTTCTTCGGGCAGCCGTCGGGCGGCGAGCCGAACACGGCCGGGCAGCGGTCGCGCGAGTCGGGGACCGTGTCGCCGTCCTTGTCGCCGTCGGGGCAGCCGGCGTTGGCGGGGATGCCGGGCACGTCGGGGCACTTGTCGAGGGCGTCGGCCACGCCGTCGCCGTCGCGGTCGGTGACCGGGCAGCCCTTGTTCTCGACGGGGCCGGGCTGGTTCGGACAGGCGTCGAGCCGGTCGACCACGCCGTCCCCGTCGTTGTCGGGATCCGGGCAGCCGTCCTCGTCCTGGAAGCCGTCCCGGTCCTCGGGGTCGAGCGGGCAGCGGTCGATGTCGTCGGGGACGCCGTCGCCGTCGGAGTCCTTGGCGATCGGGCAGCCCTGGTTCTCGATCGGGCCGGCCTCGCGCGGGCAGCGGTCCTCGGCGTCGGCCAGGCCGTCACCGTCGGTGTCGGGGCAGCCCTGCAGCTCGGGCCGGCCGGGCACGTCGGGGCAGCGGTCGTCCACGTCCGGCACGCCGTCGTGGTCGGAGTCGGTCTTCTCGATGCGGACGCCCTTCTTCGGCTCCTCGGGCTTCTTCGCGATGGTGACCTGGGTGGGCGCGCAGGTCTGCGAGAGCTCGAGCGCCTTGCGGACGTTCTCCTCGGCGACGTCGAGGTGGCCCTTCGCGCGGACCGGGTCGCCGTAGGCGATCTCGTGCTCGGCGAACGAGACGTTGGCCTCCGCGAGCGCGAGCTCGCGCGGCGCGCAGCGCGGCGCGCCGGAGCGCTTCGCCTTCTCGACGTCGGAGCGGATGACGGAGGCGCCCTCGCGGAGCTTGCCGCCGGTGACGCAGCCGCCGGCGACGAGCGCGGCGAGCGCGGCCGCGGTGAGCGAGATCCTGCCGACGCGCATCACGGCGCCTCCGGACCGCGGTTCGAGGAGGAGAGCGCCTTCTCCCGCGCTTCCTTCGCGAGCTGGGTGGCCTTCTTCGCGAAGTCGATGCTCGCCTCGTAGCGGGCGCGGTTCGCGGTCTCCTTCGCCTTCCGGAGGTAGGCCTCGGCGGAGACGTACTCGAAGGTGGCCGAGTCCCTCGCGCCGGCGGCGCGGGCGGCCTCGAGGGCCACCTCGGCCTCGGAGAGGTTGGCGGTGGACCGGACCGGGCCGCAGCCCGCCAGCGCGGCGATCGCGAGGACCGTGAGGAGGAGCCGCACGCCGAAACCCCTTTCGTGGAGCCGGGTTCCGACGCTACCCGCGTCCCTGGGGCGCGTCAAGGAAGGGCCCGCCCTGCGGCCGGGCGGCCGGGCCGGGTGTGCGCCGGGGCCTACCTTCATCGGAGAGAGGGAGGTAGCCATGGGCATTCTCGCCTGGATCGTGTTCGGGTTCGTCATCGGTCTCATCGCGCGCGCGCTCGTGCCTGGGCGGCAGAGCATGGGGCTCGTCACCACCACGCTGCTCGGGATCGCCGGCTCGCTCGTGGGCGGCCTCGTGGCGAGCGCGATCACCGGTTCGCACGCCGACAGCTACCAGTCGGCCGGGTTCATCGGCAGCATCATCGGCGCCATCGCGCTCCTCCTCATCGCGGGCGTCGCGATGGGCAGGCGGACGCGGACGGTGTAGTCACTGGCAGGCCGACGGGACCGTGAAAGCGGCGGCGCAGGTCGGGGTCACAATCGCGTTGAAGTAGCTTGCGCTCGCGGGGGGATCCGCAGGCCAGATGTTGTTGATGGCAGGGGTGACGTCAACTGCGTTCGTCGAATACAGGAGGCGCCCGCCTGCCCCATCGTAGAACGTGTTCGCGGTGGCAGCGCACCCGGCGCTGTCCACCGTGCCCATCCTCCAACTGGGGTTGCTGCTCGAGTACACCGCGGCGTCGTCTACGGTCGCGCCACCGTTCGAGCACACGGTGTTGCCCGTGAAAACGAAGCTCGTCGGCGCGTTACCCCAGAAGAGCGCACCGCCCGCACGTCGGCCTGTGCTGTAGAGCGACTCATCCCTGGAACCCGCGTTCTTCCGCAGCTTCGAGTTCTTCACCGAGACCTTGGTGCCGGTGGCGTCGGCGACATCCTTCAAGAACAGACCGGTCCCCTGGTTCTCGTGGAGGTCGACGCCATCCAGCGCGATGTCGAACGGAGTCGACGCGCTCGTGAACTCGGCAAAGATCCCGTGGATTGTGTTCGCTGACACGTTCGTACCGGTTGCGACGAGCTTCCCAGCCAGAACGTGAACCCCGTTACCACCGTTGTCGTGAATCGTGCTCGTCGCATCCAGCGTAGCCGAGGGCAACGACGTGGCCGCAAGGTTCAGGTAGACACCATCTGCCTTGGCACCGGAGACCTCTAGGCCAGTCGCGGCGAGGCCACAGCCGCCCTCCATCGAAATCCCACGAACGACCTTGCTCGCGCCGAGCACCTTCACGTCATTCAGGGTCACGGGAGCCGTGTCCCCTGCGCAAT
Organism: Anaeromyxobacteraceae bacterium; assembly: GCA_047602405.1. GTDB lineage: Bacteria > Myxococcota > Myxococcia > Myxococcales > Anaeromyxobacteraceae > Anaeromyxobacter. The sequence continues at coordinate 2,288,712 of JASGHJ010000001.1, read as the reverse complement.
CCACCTTCAGCGCGGCGCCCGTGTAGTCGGCGTTGGCCTCCAGGCGCAGGTGCTCCATTGTGCTCCCTGAAGCGAGTTGAAGGATGTCCGTCCCAGCCGATGTGGCCTGGACGATCACCTGAGCGGGAGTCCCCTGGCCGCTCACAACCATTCCCTTCGGTATGGAGTGAGGCGAAGACAGAACGTAGGTGCCCGGGTAGATCTGCAGCGTGGTCACGCCCGACTTCGCGAACGCGGCCTCGAGCGTTTGCAGGCGGCATCCGGCAGGTTGAGGGGCGCCCGTGGGCGTGACGCCTCCGCTCCCGGAGTTCTGCTGGTCAACCGCGACCGTCCCCGCGGGCGCACTGCATTCGCACGCCACGCTTGGGCCCTTCGGGGCGCAGATAAGGCTGTTCGCCGAGCAGTCGGTGTCGTCCGCCCAGGCGCGGCACACGGTACCGTTCGCTTGACAGACCTGGACCTTGGTCTTCGCGCCGTTGCACTGCTTCGCTCCGAGGTCGCAAAAGGCGCACGTGGAGCCTGCGGCCTCCACGCTGCACCGGTTGTCGTAGCCACACGCCTGGTTCGTCGGGCAGGACGCGGTAGACCCGGGCGTCGAGCAGGGCTTCCCCCGGCATGCCCCAGTCTCACAGACCTTGTTGTCGGCGGCACAGTCGTCCGACCGTGTCTGGTGGCAGACCTCGTCGACCTTCACGCAGGTCTCGAGTGCGTTCCCGACAGCAGAGCAACTGACCGAACCGAGGGAACAGAACCCGCAATCCGGATCCGCCGCCCGGACCGAGCAGCGGAGGTCGTTCCCGCACTTCTGCCCCGCCGGGCACTGGTCGCCTTCGCCGGGCACGGCGCACGCGGCCCCCTCCAGCTCCACGGAGCAGGCGGCGAGCGCGGAGAGCGCGGGCAACAGGAGGATCGCGCGGCGCATCAGAACGAACCCTCCACGAAGAACAGCGTGGCGCCCGCGGCGGCCGAGAGGCCCGCGACGCCGTACAGGATGTTGGCGCGCTTCGACGAGGACTTCGCGTCGCTCGCGAGCGAGGCCGCGTTCGTCCGCGGGGTGCCGTCGCGCAGCTCGCTCGAGAGCGACTTCGCGTGCATCCCGAAGTAGATGCCCCCGGCGAGCGCCGCGGCGGTCGCGCCGGCGGCGGCCCACGTGAAGGGCTTGCGCTCGAAGGTGGACCGGCCCGGCGGCGCGGGCGGCGGGAGCTTCGCGACGACACCCGGGCCGGTCGACGAGGGCGCGGCCGGCGTGAGGTCGGGCTTCGCCGCGGGCGCGGTGGTCGCCTGCGGCGGCGGCACGGTGGTCTGCGGCGCGGAGGCGACGGGCGGCGGCGGGAGCGGCACCGGCCTCGCCTCGGCGGGGCGGAGCTTCTCGTCGACGATCTGCGAGCCGCGGGCGCCCATCACGACGTCGCGCGTCAGCGTCTGGTAGCCGGTGCGGGTGAGCGTCACCGCGTAGTCGCCGGGCGGCAGCACCACGTGGAACGGGGTCGCGCCCCGCACCTTCCCGTCGACGCGCACCTCGGCGCCGAGCGGGTCGGTGTAGACGAGCAGCACCTGCACGCCGGTGTCGGCGAGCTTCTGCTCGAGGCGGCGGATGGTGGCGAGCACGGTGTTGCGGTCGCCCGCGCCGGGCAGCTCGCGCAGGTAGTCGTGGTAGCTGCGCAGCGCCGCGGGCCACTCGCCGAGCTTCTCGTGGCACTGGGCGAGGTTGTACTGGATCGCGCCGTGCGGCTTCTTCCGGTACGCGTTCTCGAACTCCACGATCGCGGCGCGGTACTTCTGCGCGCGGTAGAGCCGCGTGCCCTCCGCGTAGTGGATCTTGGCCTCGGCGGCCTCGTCCGCGCGCGCGGGGAGCGCGGCGCACGCGAGCAGGAGCAGGGAGACGATGGCGGAGGGTCGGAGCCGGATCATTTGAAGGGGTTCGGCTTGAGGTCGTCGCCGTAAGGATCCTGGATCGGCTCCTCGGCGCTCGGCTTCTTCTTCGGCGGGGCGGCGGCCTTCTGGACAGCCTTCCTCGGGGCGGGCCGGGCCAGGACCGACGGGACCTGGACGCGCTCCTCCACGGGGGCGGCGACCGGCGCGGCCGGCGGGATGAGCTCGACGGGCGGCGCGGGCGCCGGCTGCGCGGCGGCGACCGGCTCGGGCCCCGCCGGCGTGGGCGCGGCCGGCGGAGGCGTCGCGGGCGCGGGGGCCGCGGCGACCGCCGCCGGAGCGGGCGGCTGGCGCAGCCAGGCGTACGTCCCGCCCACGATCGCGAGGAGGAGCAGCACCGCGCCGGCCGCGATGGCCGTGCGGCGGCGCGTGAGCCCGCGCAGGCCGCGCGGCAGGGTCGGCCGGCCGCCGGAGAGCTCCGGGGTGGGCTCGCCCACCGCGAGCGTGCCGCTGCGCGGCCGCGACTTCCGGGGCGCCGGCTCGTAGCGCATCGTGGGCGACTGCCCGCGCACCGGGTCCGGCGTGGAGCCCGCGCCGAAGATGCCGGCGCGCACGCGCAGGAGCTCGGCGGCGAAGTCGAGCATCGAGGGGAACCGGTCGTCCGGCTTCTTCGCGAGCGCGCGGACGACGATCCGATCGACCTCGACCGGGATGTCCTTGCGCTTCCTCGAGGGCGGCTCGACCGGCTGCTCGCGCGCGGCGACCAGCGTCGCGACCGGGCCGTTCGCCTCGAAGGGCAGGAGTCCGGTGAGCATCTCGTAGGCGAGGACGCCCACGGCGTAGACGTCGGCGCGGTGGTCGATGGGCTCGCCGTTCGCCTGCTCCGGCGCCATGTACTCCGGCGTGCCGATGATGGAGCCGGCGCGGGTGATCTTCGAGCCGGTCATCTCGGCGGGCACGTGGCTGATCCCGAAGTCGAGGATCTTGACCCGCTCCGCCTCCTCGCGGCGGACCACGAAGACGTTCTCCGGCTTCACGTCGCGGTGCACGACGCCGCGCGCGTGCGCGGCGGCCAGCGCCCGGCAGGTCTGCTCGAGGAGCGAGAGCGTGCGGCTGACCGCGAACGGCCCCTCGTCGCGGAGGATCGCCCCCACCGACCGACCGTCGAGCGCCTCCATGACGTAGTAGAGCGCCCCGTCCTCCTCGGCCCCGAAGTCGACCACGTCGACGACGTTCTCCTGGCCGATGCGGCTCGCGGCGATGGCCTCGTTGCGGAAGCGCTCGACGAGCTCCGGGTCGTCGCCGAGCTCCGGCCGGAGCACCTTCAACGCGAAGCGGCGGCGCAGGACGGCGTGCTCGCAGAGGTAGACGGTGCCCATCCCGCCCTCGCCCAGGCGCGACAGCACGCGATATCGATCGCCGAGCACCCTGCCGATCATGCCGTCGGGAACGGTCCCGATGCGGTCGCCCTCCCGGACGCGGGGCTGCTGCGGGTGCGACACGGCCATGAGCGCGGAGGTAAGGTATCATGGGCCTTCGGGGCTTCCGAGGAAGGGGACGCGCGCTCTTGGCCGAGATCGTGGTGCTGAACGGTGTATGCGCCGGCACGGTGTTCGTGCTGCCGGACATCCCCACCGTGCTCGGCCGCTCGCCGGAGTCGCACCTGCAGATCGGCGATCCCTGGATCTCGAGCATGCACGCGATGTTCGAGCGCCGGGGCCCGGAGGTCTGGGTCATCGACCTCGAGAGCCGCAACGGAACGTTCCTCGCGGACGAGCGCGTCAACGAGGCGAAGGTGCCGGACGGGGCGCTCCTCCGGTTCGGCAAGACCGAGGTGCGGTTCGCGGCGGTCTCGAGCTGGGAGCCGGTCAAGAAGCCGGTCGCCACCCCGGCCCCTCCCCGGGACCGCGAGTCCCGCGGGACCATCAAGTCCGAGCCGGCGCCGCGGCCCTCGCTCACGCCCGAGTCCGAGGACCCCCTCGCCCTCACGCTCCGCCCGGCGGCGGTGCTGCGGCTCTCCCTGCACGCGTCCGGGGTCGCCGGCGCGGTCGACGCGGCCGCCCGGGTGCGCTCGGCGCTCGACGCCTGCGCCGCGGCGGTCGTGAACGAGGGTGGCGTCGCGGCGCGGCTCGCGGGCGTCGGCGTGCTCGGGCTCTTCGGCCTCGCCGGCTCCGGCCCCGACGACGTGCCCCACGCGCTGCGCGCCGCGCGCGGCGCGCGCGAGCGGGTGCGCGACCTCGGCGGGCTCGACGTCCGGGCAGGGGTCGAGGTGGGGCAGGTGCTGGCCGGCACCTCCGGCGGGCCGGCCGGCGTCGACCTCGGCGCGCTCGGCGCCGCGGCGGACCGCGCCGAGCGGCTCGCGGCGCTCGCGACGCCGGGGCAGATCCTGGTCGGCCAGGCCGCGTCCGCGCTCGAGCCGAACCTGAAGCCCGTGGGCGCGGTGCAGGTCGCCGGCGGCGCGCTCGAGGTCTTCGAGGACGCGACCCAGGCCTGAGCCGCTAGAACGACCCCGGCGGCGGCCCGACGGGCGCCTCGACGGTCCGCGTCGGCAGCGGGTACGGCGAGAGCGGCATCGCGATCCAGAGCGCGACGTACGCGAGCAGGCCCCAGCCCCCGAACAGCAGCGAGAAGAGGAAGCAGAGCCGCACGAACGCGACCGGCAGCGCGAAGCGGTTCGCGAGCCCGCGCGCGACGCCCGCGATCCACTTGCCGTCGCGGGCGCGCTCCCACTCGCGCACCGGGCGGCGGGCCTCGTCGAGCCAGCTCGTGCAGTGGGCGCAGCGGATGGCGCCCGGGAGGTTCTCGGAGCGGCAGTAGCGGCAGGTGGGCACGGCGTTCGGTCTCCTTGTCTCCGGGGCGCTTCGGCAGCGCCCCGCCCCGTCGAGCAAAGCTCGCCGGGGCCCCACCCCGGCAGCAAGGCTCAACAGTTCAGGATACGCACCCGAGGGGGCCCTATTTCGCGGCCGGGCGCCCGAACGTCGCCGCCCAGAGCTTGCGGCCGTGCTTGCACGGCACCTCGCGCTCGCGGCGCTTCGGCATGCCGTGCTGGGCGAACAGCGCGGCGAGCTCCGCCGGCTTCACGTGCTTCTCGGCGCGCTCGATGATCTTGAGCGGCTTCGACTCGGGCTCCGGGCCCGCACCGCCGGGGAGCTCGAGCACGACCACGCAGGTGCCGCCCGGCCGGAGCCACTCGCCGATCTTGCGGACGAGCGTCTCGGGGTGGACGTACTCGAAGATGAGCGAGGCGTCGACGAGGTCGTACGCGCCGGCGGCGGCGCGGAACTTCTCGACCGGCGAGCAGAAGAGCTCGAGCTTCGGCCCGAGGTGCATGTACCGCTGGCGCGCGATGCCGAGGTACTGGAGGTTCACGTCGACGCAGGTCACCTGGCGGGTGACCGCGGGGTCGACGTGCTCGAGGCCGTTGCCGGTGCCGGAGCCGAGCACGAGGACGCGGTCCGGCTGCGCGGCGAGGTAGCTCTCCTGGAACAAGGACGACAGCGTCCCGAGCTGATCGAGCCCCTCGGGGCCCATGTAGCGCTCGTAGTCGCTCGCCTGCACCACGGTCCACGGGTTCGGCGCGCTCATCGGTAGCGACAAGCTAATACGGAACTGGCCTCGCGTCGTGCCCAGGGAGCGGTGTGGGCGTTTGCCCTACCCCGCCCGGTCGGGTCGCCTCCGCCCTTCCACCGCGAGGAGCGCCAGCCCCTCCCAGAGGAGGTGCGCCGCGAGGGTGGAGGTGGCCTCGCCGTGGTCGAGCGCCGGGCAGACCTCCACGACGTCCATGCCCGCGAGCCGCACGCCCGCGAGCCCTCGCAGGAGCGCGAACGCCTCGCGCGTCGTGAGGCCGCCCGGGACCGGCGTGCCGGTGCCGGGCACGAAGGCCGGGTCGAGCGCGTCGACGTCGAAGGAGACGTAGGTCGGCCGGTCCCCGCAGGCCTCCCGGATGCGCCGGCCCAGCGCGCCGGGCCCTTCCGCGTCGACGAGCTCGGGGGAGACGATCACGCCGCCGTGCCTCCGCGAGAGGTCGGCGTCGGTCGAGGCGCCCCAGGGCCCGCGGATGCCGACCTGGAAGAGCGCGCCCCGCGCGACGAGCCCCTCCTCGAGCGCGTGGCGGAACGGCGTGCCGTGGTGGAACGCCTCGCCCCAGGTCTCGGGCCCGCTCGTGTCGAGGTGCGCGTCCACGTGCACGACCGCGAGCGGCCCGCGGGCCTTCGCGAGCGCGCGGAGTGCCGGGAGCACGATCGAGTGATCGCCGCCGAGCAGGAAGGGCGCCGCGCCGGCGGCGGCGATGCGCGACACCTCCGCCTGCACCGCCTCGCGCATCGCGCCGGGGTCGAACGGCGGGAAGGCCGCGTTGCCGCCGTCCACCGCGGGCACCTCGGCGAACACGTCGACGCCGTGCACCGGGTGCCAGCCCTGCAGGAGCGCCGAGACGCGCCGCACGTGCCACGGCGCGAGCCGCGCGCCGGGCTGGTAGGTCGTGCCGAGGTCGAACGGCACGCCCATGAGGACGGCGCGCGTGCCGGGCGGCGGCGCGCCGATCGAGACCGGCAGCCGGAAGAAGGGCGACTGCCCGTGCCTGAGGTACGTCAGGGCTGGGTCCTGCGCCACGGCGCACCTCCGCGGAGCTCGAGGACCCGGCCGCGCACCGCCTCGGCGAGCGCGGCCGCGTCCCGGTAGAGCAGCGGCGGGACCGGCGCGCCGAAGCGCACCCGCGCCTCCGAGCGTCGCCGCGCGGCGAGCGCGAGGAGGTGCGGCAGGAACGCGTCGTCGCCGGTCCAGGCGAGCTCGGCGGGCTCGAGCGTGATCGCGACCGGCACGACCGGCGCGCCCGCGCGACGGGCCGTGCCGAAGAGGCCCGGCCGGAACGCGAGCACGTCGTCGCCGCGGGTGGTCGTGCCCTCCGGGAAGTTGAGGATCCGCCCGCCCCGCTCGAGGACCGCCTGGGCGCCGCGCTTCACCGCGAGCCCCGAGGTCGCGTCGCCGCGCTCGACGAAGAGCACGCCGCACGCGCGCGCCGCGCGCCCCAGCAGCGGCCACCCGGAGAGCTCGGCCTTCGCGATGGGCGTGCACGGCACGAGCGACGCGACGACGAGCGGGTCGAGCCACGAGAGGTGGTTCGCGGCGAGGAGCGCCCCCTGGGGCGGCAGCGGCCCGTCCACGAGCACGTTCACGCCGAGCACCTCGAGCGCCGCGGCGCTCGCCCCGTGCAGCCGGCGCCGGCCGGCGAGCACGTCCGCGGCGATCCCGGCGAGCCGCGCGAGCCGCCCCGCGGCGCGGAGCGCGCTCACGCGGCCCCCAGCGCGAGGCCCTCGTCCGCGACGGGCTGCACGAGCCCCATCCGCTCGAAGCGCGCGCGGAGCCGGTCGAACGCGTCGCGCTCGATGCGCGAGACGAGCCGCCGGTCGCCGGGGCCGTAGAAGTCGTCCCGGAAGCCCAGCTCCTTCGCGCCGAGCGCCTGGTGGAGCGAGCGCGCCTGGAGGTTGTCCTCCTTCACGGTGAACCAGCAGGCGTCGACGCGCGGCGCGATGGCGGCGATGAGCGCCTTGAGGAGCAGGAACGCGATGCGGCTGCCCTGGTACTCCGGCGCGACCGCGAGCGTCGTGCAGTAGGCCTCGCGGCCGCGCAGGAACGAGAGCACGTAGCCGGCGGGCGCGTCGCCGTCGTAGGCGACGAAGCAGGTCTCCTGGAAGAACTCGCAGCAGAGCCGCACGTAGTACGGGCCGAGGACGGACTCGCCCTCGGCGCCGAAGACCTCCTCCTCGAGCTTCATGAGGACGGGGAAGTCCTCGGGGCACAGCGGCCGGACGGTGCGTTCGGACATGGACGACCTCCTTTCGAGGCCCGGAGGATGGGGTCCGTCCGTGACCGCCCCGTCGCGGACGCGCAAACTCGCCGCGACGCGGCGGTCGCCAACTGGCCGACCCCCACCCTGCGTGCCATCTTCTGGAGCGTGGAGGTCGTGACCCTCTCGCCGTGTGACATGGAGGCCTGCCTCGATCTCTTCGAGGCCGTGGTCGACGAGCGCGTGTGGCTCGCGACGGAGCCGCCCGTCGACCGGCGCGAGGTGCGGGCCCGCTGGCGGGCGCTCCTCGCCACGCAGACCGGCACCATCCTCGTCGCGCGCGAGGGCGGCCGGCCGATCGGCCTCTCGGCGATGGTCGGGGTGGAGCGCCCCGAGCTCGGCATGCTGGTCGCCGAGGAGGCGCGCGGCCGCGGGGTCGGCGCCGCGCTGCTCCGCGCGAGCGTCGCCTGGGCCGACGAAGCCGGCGCCCGCGAGATCGTCCTGCACGTGTTCCCGGCGAACACGCGGGCGGTCCGCCTGTACCGCCGCTTCGGCTTCGTCGAGCGCGAGCGCCTGCTCCGCGCCTATCCGCGCGCGAACGGCGAGCGCTGGGACGCGCTGCGGATGACGCGCCCGGTGCACGCGGTGATGGCGCGCGCCGTGTAGCGGACCGCCTTTGCGCTGACTCCCGGGTCAGGCCGCGACGCCCCGCCAGGAACCGGCAGTGACCCCCGCGGACCGGCTACACCGGGGACCCGATGACCCTCGACGAGATCTCGGCGTTCGTGCACGAGCGCATCCCCCTCACCCGGACGCTCGCCGCCCGGGCGGTCCACTGGGACGGCACCACGCTGCGCCTCGCCGCGCCCCTCGCGCCGAACGTGAACCACCGCGGCACCGGCTTCGGCGGCAGCCTCTCGGCGGTCGCGATCCTCTCCGGCTGGCTCCTCCTCCACCTGCGCCTGCGCGAGGCCGGCATCGCCGCGCGCCTCGTGATCCAGCGGAGCACGTTCGACTACGACGCGCCGGTGGACGGCGACTTCACCGCCACCGCGACCGCCCCGGCGCCGGGCGCGTGGGAGCGCTTCCTCGAGACGCTCGGCCGGCACCGGGCGGCGCGGGTGAGGGTGCTCTCGGTGGTGGCCTGCGGGTCCGGCGAGGGAGGGCGGCACGAGGGGACGTTCGTGGCGACCCGCGTCGAGGGCGTGGGCGTCCCGGGTGGCGCGTCGCCGGGTTAGAAGAGGTACTCGAACCGCAGTCCGGCGGTGGCGTACTCCCCGGCCGTCACCTCCCACGTCTGCACGCCCGTCACCGGCGACGCCGTCGAGAGGACCGCGAACTTGCGGGGTGCTGCCCGGAGGGCGAGCCACACTCCCCACCGGACGGCGCCGCTCCCGAAGGACGCGCCCGCGCGCAGCGCACGGTAGAAGCGAAGGCCCGTCGCCGAGGGCAGGCCGGACTGCAGCTTGTCCGTGTCGACGAAGCCTCCCGCGTTCACGACGCCGAACTCGAACAGCGCCTCGAGCCGGAGCCGACCGTTCGCGGCGTCGAAGCCGAGGCCGGCCATGGCGCCGAAGTCGTAGGCGCCGCCGCTCCGGACGGTGCCGGCGAGGCCCGCCTCCAGGAGGGCGCCGCGGGCGATGAGCGTGAGCGCGCCGCCGGCCTGGCCGTTCTTCGCGGCGCCCGCGACCGAGGGGACGATCTGCGCGTCTGCCGCCATGAACTCCGCGGAGAGCCCGAGGCTCAGGCCGTGGCGTTCGCAGTCGACCTCGAGCGTGGCCGTCTCGCAGGCCCTCTCGCGCAGGATGGCGGCCTCGGCGCCGCGCCCCTCCGAGGCGGCCGCGCGGGAGAGGCGCAGGCAGGCGGGGCCGTGGCCCGCGTCGCATGCAGCCGCGAGCACCTCCCCGCCCTTCCCGGTGCCCTGCGGGACGGCCGCGACCGCCGCCTTCGCCGCCGCCCCGCAGGCGTCGCCGGCGTCCGGGCAGGCGCGTCGCAACCACCGCGCAGCGGCGCCGGGATCCGGGAGCCCCTCGCGCGACGCCCCCTCGACCGCGACCGCGCACGCTTCCGCGGCACCGCCCGCCTCGCACGCCGCCTTCGCCCAGCGTACGTGCACCGCGGAGAGCCTGCCGGAGCGCCGCTGCGCCACGCGAGCGCGCTCCCCGCAAGCCGCGCCCGAGTCGGCGCGCCGGGCGCCGCAGAGCCGCTCGAGGAGCGGGACCGCGCCCGCCTCGTCGCCCGCGGTGAGCCGGTCCCGCGCCGAGGCGAGGCAGACGTCCTCCTCGCCGAGGTGGCACGCCTTCGCGCGGAGGCTGGCCGCGAGCGCCGGATCCTTCGCCCCACCCCGGCCCGCCTCCGCGAAGCGGGCGAGCTCGGAGCACCCGGCGGCGCGGCCCTGGTCGCAGGCGCTCGCCAGCGTGGTCCGCACCTGGGCGTCCGTGGTCGCGGTCGCGGGCGCGGCGGCGAGGAGGCGCGCCTCCGAGAGGCACGCGTCGGCGAGCCCGCCGTCGCAGGCCACCCGGAGCATCGCCCCGGCGCGCCGCGCGTCACGGGCCGGCGGCGCGGCGTCGAGGAGCGCCTTCGCGGCCCGCGCGCACGCGGCCGGTGCCTCCGTCTCGAGCGAGAGGCAGGCCTGCTCGAGCAGGCCCACGCCCCGCCCGAGCTGCCCGAGCGCGAGGAACCGGTCGCCCGCCTCCGCGCAGGCGCCGGGCGTCCCGCGCTCGCAGGCCTGGGCGAAGGTGGCGGCGAGCTGGGCCGGGTCCGGGGCGGCCTGGACCGACAGCGCGGCGAGCCGGGCGCAGGCCTCCGCGCTGCCCTCGTCGCACGCCGCCTTGCAGGCGGCCGCGGTGGCGCAGTCGGCGGCGAGCTCCCGCGGCGGCGCCATGCCCCGCACCGAGCGCCACGCGGCGAGGAGGCGCCGACCGAGCTTCCGGACCGCGCCGGTGAGATCCATGCCCTCGACCTCGACGGCCGCCTGGCCGAGGAGCTCGCCCGTGGAGCTCTTCACGATGCGGCCGGTCACGATGGCGGAGGCGCCGGCCCGGCCCACGTTCGTGACGACCGCGGCCTCGGTGCCGAGCGCGCCCGCGAGCTCGGCGAGGCACTCACCCTCCGTGCATCCGAGGAGCTCGCGCTTCTTCTCGAACGAGAGCAGCGTACCGACGTCACGGAGGGTCACGAGGCGCCACGCCTCGCGATCCGTGAGGGCCGAGACCGCCACGTCGGTGAGCGCCGCGCGGTCGATGCCGGTGATGCCCTGGCCGAGCTGGATGTCGAGCACCGCCACGGCGGGCGGCGGGCGCGGCTGCGCGGAGACGAGGAGCGCGACGGCGAGCGCGGCGGCGGTCATGGCGGGGTCCTCTCAGTCGGCGGCGGGGCAGGCCTCGGCCGCGCCTGCCCGGCAGGCGATCGCGTCGAGCCAGGCGCCCGTGCGCCGGGCGCGATCGTCCCCGCCGAGGAGCGCGCCCGCGCTCCGGTGGCAGTCCGCGGCCGCGCCGGGGCAGGCGGCGGCGGCGAGGCTCTCGCCGAGCCCGGCGGTCTCGCGCCGGCGGGCGAGCTCGAGCCCGGCCGCGAGGCACGCGCCGGCCGAGGCGCCGGCGCACCCGACCCTCGCGAACGTGGCCGCCGCGCCGGGGCAGCCGGCCACCGGCTCGAGGGTGCACGCGCGGACGAGCGGCTCGAGGGCGGCGGGCCCGAGCCTCGGCGCGCCGTCCCAGCGGTGGGCCGCGAGGCGTGCGCAGGCCTCGCGGTCGCTCCCGGCGCAGCCCCGCTCGAGGAGCGGCACCGCCGGCGCGTCGCGCCCGCCGGGCTCGCCGCGCTCGAGGAGCTCCCACCCGCGGCGGCACGCGGCCTGGCTCGCGCCGTCGAGGCACGCGCGCCGGAAGGCGGGCACCGACGCCTCGTGGAACCCCGCGTCGTCGAGGGCCCGCGCGCCCCGCTCGCAGGCCTCGAGCGCGCCGAGGTTGCACGCGCGGCTCCACGCCGCCCCGGCCTTGGGGCGATCGCTGGGCAGCCCCGCGCCGAGGAGGTCGCCGAGGCGGGCGCAGCCGGCGGCCTCGCCCGCGCGGCAGCCGCGGTCGCACGCGCCCACGTCCGGGCACGCCGGCGCGGCCGCGGCGGCGCCGAGCCCCCGCGCCGACCGCCACGCCGCGCGCAGCGCCTCTCCCGCGCGGCGGGCCAGCCCCGCGGCCTGCGCGCGGTCGCCCGCGACGGCCGCGTGCGCGACGGCGCTGCCCGTCTCGCGCGAGAGCACCCGCGCGCTCGCCGTGAGCCGATCGTCCTGCGCCGCGAGGGAGAGCACCGCGACGAGCGGCGCGTCGAGGGAGGCGCCGAGCGCCGCGAGGCAACCCTCGCCCTGGCAGGTCCCGAGCGCCTGCCGGTCGCGCTCCACCGAGAGCATCGCCCGCACGTCGTGGAGGGTCTGGAGCCTCCACGCGTCCCGGTCCTCGAGCCCGGCCGCGAACGCCGCGCCCAGCACCGCGGCGTCGAGCCGTTCGCCGGGCGGCGCCTCGACGTCCAGCACGACCACGGAGGGCGGGGCGGCGGCGGCGAGCGCGAGGCCCGCGGCGAGCGAGGCGAGGACGGAGGGCATGCGGGACGCAGCGTAGGTGCGTCCACGTGCGGCCTCCTTGACCGCGGTAAACGCCGGGTCGATCCGGACGGAGCGTCCGCGCGCGACGCACCGCACCACGGACACCGGGTCTGCGACACCCCACCGCTGCGAGGGCGGCGCGGCCCCGTGCTCTGCTCACGCGCTCCCCCTCACCGCCGAGGCCCCAGGCACCCATGGACGAGATCCGCATCCGGAACGCCGAGCTCAGGAAGAAGGTGGTCTTCGCCCCGGAGGCCGCCGCGCTCGTGAAGAGCGGTTACCGCGTCGGCATGAGCGGCTTCACCGGCTCCGGGTACCCGAAGCTCGTGCCGCAGGCGCTCGCCGAGCACATCCTCCGCGAGCACTCGCGCGGCGGGAAGTTCCGCATCTCGGTGATGACCGGCGCCTCGACGTCGTCCGAGCTCGACGGCGCGCTCGCGATGGTGGACGGCATCGAGCTCCGGATGCCCTACAACTCCGACCCCATCGCCCGGGAGAAGATCAACTTCGGGAAAATGGAGTACTTCGACTTCCACCTCGGCTCGGTGGCGCAGTACGTCCGCTCCGGCTTCTTCGGCGAGCTCGATCTCGCCATCGTCGAGGTGGCGGGCATCACCGAGGACGGGAAGCTCATCCCCTCCACCTCCGTCGGCAACAACCAGGTCTTCATCGACTGCGCGCGCGAGGTGGTGCTCGAGGTCAACCACCACCAGCCGCTCGCGCTCGAGGGCATGCACGACGTCTTCGAGCCGCTCGCGCCGCCGCTCACCGAGCCCATCCCGATCAGGAAGCCCGGCGACCGCGTCGGGACCCCGTACCTCACCTGCCCGCCGGGCAAGATCCGCGCGATCGTCGAGACGAACCACCCCGACCGCACGAACTCCTTCAAGGAGCCGGACGCGGCCTCGAAGGCGATCTCCCGCTTCATCCTCGACTTCTTCGCGCACGAGGTGAAGCAGGGCCGGCTGCCGAGGAACCTGCTCCCGCTCCAGTCCGGGGTCGGCAACGTCGCGAACGCGGTGCTCTACGGGCTCCTCGACTCCGACTACGCGGGGCTCACCGCGTACACCGAGGTGATCCAGGACGTCATGCTCGCGCTCATCGACGCCGGCAAGCTCGACATGGCCTCGGCGACGGCGCTGTCGGTCTCGCCGGAGGTGGCCGAGCGCTTCACGCGGGACGTCGCGCGCTACCGGGAGAAGATCATCCTCCGCCCGCAGTCGGTCTCGAACAACGTGGCGGTCATCAAGCGCCTCGGCGTCATCGCCATGAACGGCTGCGTGGAATTCGACCTCTACGGCAACGTGAACTCCACCCACGTGAACGGCTCGCGCATCATCAACGGCATCGGCGGCTCGGGCGACTTCGCGCGGAACTCGTACCTGTCCATCTTCACGACGCCCTCCGTCGCCGGCCGGAACGGCGAGATCTCCTGCGTCGTGCCGATGGTCAGCCACGTCGATCACTGCGAGCACGACGTGGACGTTGTGGTGACCGAGCAGGGCCTCGCCGACCTCCGCGGCACGTCGCCGAAGCAGCGCGCCGTGAGGATCATCGAGGCGTGCGTGCACCCCGACTACCGCCCCGCGCTGAAGGACTACTACCGCCGCGCGCTCGACCACTCCCCGGGGAAGCACACGCCCCACCTCCTCGAGGAGGCGTTCTCCTGGCACCTGCGGTTCCTCCGCACGGGCTCCATGAAGGGGTGAAGCCCCGGCCTGGACGGACGTAGAGTCCCGCGCATGAAGGCGATCACCTTCGAGCGTACGGCGCGCCCCTCACGGTCCTGCGGCTCGCCGAGGTCCCGAAGCCGGTCCCGCGCGGCGACGAGGTGCTCGTCGCGGTGCGCGCCGTGTCGATCAATGCCGCCGACTGGCGCATGGTGACCGCGCGGCCGTTCCTCGTGCGGACCTACTCCGGGCTGCGCAGGCCGGTGCGGGTGACCTGCCCGGGCGCCGACGTGGCCGGCGTCGTGGAGGCGGTGGGCCCCGAGGTGAAGCGGCTGAAGGCCGGCGACGCGGTCTTCGGGGACTGCTTCGGCTCCGACTTCGGCGGCCTCGCGGAGTACAAGCGCGCCCGCGAGGGCGAGCTCGCCCTGAAGCCCTCGAGCGCGTCGTTCGAGGAGGCCGCGGCGATCCCGCTCGCCGGGATGACCGCGCTCCACGCGGTGCGCGACGTCGGCCAGGTCCGCCCGGGCGAGCGCGTGCTCGTCGCCGGCGCGTCCGGCGGCGTCGGGACCTTCGCGGTGCAGCTCGCCCGGCACCTCGGGGCCGAGGTGACGGCGGTGTGCAGCACCGGGAAGGTGGAGCTCGCGCGCTCGCTCGGCGCGCACCACGTCGTGGACTACACGCGCGAGGACGCGCTCGCCGGCGGAGGCCGGTACGACCTCATCCTGGGCGTGAACGGCGACCGCTCCATCCTCGACTACCGGCGCGCACTCGCACCGCGGGGCCGGTACGCGATGGTCGGCGGCGGCGGCCGCCAGCTGTTCCAGGCGCTGCTGCTCGGGCCGCTCCTCTCGCTCGGGGCGAGGAAGCTGCGCGTCGTCTCCTCGAAGCCGGTGCTCGCGGACCTCGTGCTCCTCGCGGAGCTCTTCGAGGCCGGGAAGCTGCGCGCCGTCATCGACCGGCGCTTCCCGCTCGCCGAGGCGGCGGAGGCCATCCGGCTCGTCGAGGCCGGGCACGTCGCCGGGAAGGTGATCGTCACGGTGTGAGCGACGGCCGCTTCCCGCGGCGCCAGTCGGCGGGGGCGACCCCCACGAGCCGCTTGTACGCGCGCGACAGCGCCGCCTCGGAGCCGTAGCCGACGCGATCGGCGATCTCCGCGAGCCCCATGGACGTCGAGCCGAGCAGGTTGGCCGCGAGCTGCATCCGCCAGCGGGCGAGGTACTGCATCGGCGGGATGCCGAGGAGCCCGACGAACCGCTCCGCGAGCACCGAGCGGGAGACGCCGACCTCCCGGGCGAGGCCGTCGAGATCCCAGGCCTGGGCCGGACGGTGGTGCAGCGCCGCCAGCGCGCGCCCGACGCCCTCGTCCCGCAGCGCGGCGAACCACCCCACCGCCTCGCCCGGCAAGGTCGCGAGGTACCGCCGCACGAGCTCCACGAAGAGGAGCTCGCTCATCCGCGCCAGCACGGCCTCGCTGCCCGAGCCCGGGTGCTCCGCCTCCGCGAGGGCGATCTGCATGAGCTGCTCCACCCTCCCGCCGCTCGCGCCGCGCGGCAGGTGCAGGACGCGCGGCAGCGTGGCGAGCAGGGGGTTGAAGGGGCGCGCGTCGCAGCCGAGGAAGCCGCACACGAGCTCCACCCGCTCCGGCCCCCCGCCCTGGCAGCTCACCGCGACCGGGAACCTCCTCGCGCCCGCGAAGGCCGAGTAGTCCGGGCGCGCGCGCATCCCGGGCGCGCTCGAGATCACGTGCGCGTCGCCGCGCGGGAAGGCGATGACGTCGCCCGCGGTGAGGTGCACCGGCGGCTCGCCCACCACCCCGCCCCAGCACGCCCCGGAGACGACGAGGTGGTACTCGATGACGTGCTCGGCGCCCGGCAGGAGCGTCGGCCCGATCTCCTGCGAGGGCAGGGCCTCTGCCGCCCAGGGGTCGGAGCCCTCGATCTTGAAGAACACGGCCCCGGTCAGGCGCACCGCGCGCAGCACGTCCGACACCGCGTCGCCGCTCATCCCCCACCTCCGCCGGACGCGCGGTCGTGCGCGCCGGACGCGCGGTCGTGCCGGCGCCGCCCCGGACTCCCGGTCGTGTGATCGCGACGTCCGGCCATTCCGCCCTCCCGCCCGGATCCATAGAACGAGGCCCGTGGCGCTGCACTCCCGGCACGGGGCCGGGATGGGGCACGCCGGAACCGAACAGGGGAAGAACGATGGACCAGGTGAAGCACAGGGGCCGCTGCTTCTGCGGCGGCGTCGAGATCGAGGTGACCGGAGCGCCCGAGGCGATGGGGTACTGCCACTGCGCGTCATGCCGGGAGTGGTCGGCCGCGCCGGTGAACGCGTTCACGCTGTGGAAGCCGGGCGCGGTCGAGGTGGTGCGGGGCGGCGACCAGATCGCGACGTTCCGGAAGAGTGACCGCAGCCACCGCCGCTGGTGCACCCGCTGCGGCGGCCACCTCCTCACCGATCACCCGGCGTGGGGCCTCGTGGACGTCTACGCCGCGATGCTGCCCAGCGTGCGATTCACGCCGGGCGTGCACGTCAACTACCAGGAGACCGTCATGCCCATGCGGGACGGGCTTCCCAAGCTGAAGGACTTTCCGCGCGAGCTCGGCGGGACCGGCGAGGCCGTCGCGGAGTAGGCCGGGACCTCCCGGCGGCCGGGGCGGTTCGCCGATGCGCTCGGCCGGACCGCCCCGAAGGCGCGAGGTCCGTGGCCGGGCGGTGGCGGTCGTCGGGGCGGCGTCCCGCGGGCGCCGTGGCGACCCGGGAGCGCGCCGCGGCCCTCAGGCCGGCGAGGGCCGCGCCAGCGCGAGCACGTTGCCGTCGGGATCGGCGAGGTACGCGACCTCGTCGCCCCAGTCGCGCCGCGCGAGCGGGGTCAAGGTGCGCGCCCCGGCCGCCTGGACACGGGCGAGCGTCGCCGCGAGGTCCTCCGGGTAGAGGTACAGCTCGGTCGGCGCGAGCTCGCCCGCGGGCGTCGCGGCCGGGGCGCGCCCCGTGTTGGCCGCGAAGGCGCGGCGGTCGTAGAGGCCGAGGCGCAGGCCGGCCGGCAGGCGGAACTCGGCGTAGACCGGCGCGTCGACCACCTGCTCCCAGCCGAACGCCGCGCGGTAGAACGCGAGCGCCCGCGGGAGCGACTCGACGGCGAGGATCAGCAGGGAGAGGGTCGGCGGGGTCTCGGCCATGGGCCCCGAGCCTACCCCGGTCCGGCCCTGGCGCTCCTGGCGCGATCGCCCTCAGGCGGTCGAGGGAAGACCGGGGCGCAGGGCCGCGTCGACGGCCCCCTCCCACTCCTGCGCCGCGGCGGCGTCCTTGCGGCCGGCCTCCTCGACGATCGCGTTCGCGCCGGCCTCGAGCGCGGTGCGCCGGTACCGGACCCGGATCCGGGTGCTCGCCCCGTCCGGCGCCTCCGCGAGCGCGAGGTCGATGACGGTCACCTGCGTGCCGGGCAGGACGTAGACGTACTGGATGCGGCCGGCGGCGAGGTCGAAGGCGGTGTTCACCCAGACGGCCACGCCCCGCTCGCCGTGCGAGAGCGTGAAGACCTCGCCCTCCTCGTCGCGCGGCGGGTCCGGCCAGAGGAAGCGCGGGTCCCAGGCTTCGCCCGCCCAGGCGCGCTCGCCCCAGGCGCCGAAGAGCGGGAACGCCGCCCGGAGCGGCGCACGGGCGGTGAACTCGAAGGTGTGGTCGGTGCGGGCGACCGGTCCGGGGCGGGCGGGCTCCGGACGGGCGGGCGCGGCCGACGGCTCGGCGGCGCCGGGCTCCCCGGGCGCGCTCACCGGCCACGCTCCTCGAGCCGGTGGCTGTCGGCGGCCTTCAGCGTGAGCCCGTAGATGGCGCGCAGCCGGGCGATCTCCTTCATGGTCGCCGGCGAGAAGGGCGCCTTCCCCTCCAGCGCGTGCAGGACGATGCCCTCGAGGAGGTCGCCGAGGGAGAGGTCCTTCAGCTCGGCGAGGCCCTTCAGGACCTTGAGGAGGCGCTTCTCGAGCCGGACGCCGGTCTGGACGCGGTCGGCGGTGACGGCGGGGCGGGGGCCCGCCCCGGGGCGGACGGGCGGAGCGGCCGGGGCGGAGCGGCGGGACTTCTTCGGGGTAGCCATGGTTACCGATGTACCAAGGTACCCGGCAGGGATCAACCTCGCCCTGGTGCTCGCCCTGCGCGCTGCTTCCCTGCCGGCCCCGCCCCTCACGGATCGGCGAACGCGTGGCAGCTCACGCACAGCATCGCCGGGCAGACCGGCGTGCCCGGGACGCGCGCCGCCGCGTCCGGCAGCGTGAGGCGCCAGTTGGGCCGATCCTCGTACGTCCTCGGGTCGTGCGGGTCGACCCGCGGGAGGGCGTGCGTCCCTTCGGGCAGCGCGAGGTGGCTCTCCCACGGCGACCTTCCGCTGTGGCAGGTCACGCACTCGACGTTGCCGCCGGGCAGGTTGACGCCGCGCCGCCGCACCTCCCGCAGGGTCCGGAGCGTGTTGCGCGAGTCGCCGAGCTCCGGGTACGGCTCGCCGACCTTGTGCCCCGGGCAGATGCGCACGGCGCGGCCCCCGTCGTGGCACGAGAGGCAGGCGCGGGACGGGAGCTCCTCGCTCCGGACCTCGAGGAGCCGGCACGGCCCGAGATCGCGCGCCGAGGCCGGGGACGAGGAGACGAGCACGCAGGACACGACACCGATGAGCCACCGCACGGACACGGGGACGCTCCTTTCGAACGGCCTGCCTGCGGACGTGCTGCTTGCGAACGGCCACCCTGCCAGCGGCCGCCGTGCCGGCGACCTGCCTGCCAGCGACCAGCCTTCGTGCCGTCGCCGGGCGGGTCCGGACTCGGGCGCGCCCGGCGAGACCGTGATCGGGCGTGCTCACGGCGCGGCACCCTCGACGCCGAGCATGGCGGTCGGTTCCGCGTGGGTGCGCTCGCTGCGCCCGGCGGCGTGGAGGAGCAGCACGCGGTAGGTGAGCGCCCACCGCTCACGCTCCGGCAGCGCGTCGAAGCTCGGCATCGCGTGCTCGGTCCCGGTCGCGAGCGTCGCGAACACCTCGGGCGCCTTCCGCCCGCGGGTGTAGCCGTCGCGCCTGAGGTCGCGCGGCATCACCGGGAGGGCCGCCGCAGCCGGACCGTCTCCCCGCCCTTCCTCTCCATGGCAGCTCGCGCAGCGCGCGGCGAACGCCGCCTTGCCGTCCACCACCAGATCGTGCGTCAGCCTGGGGCGCTCCGCCCTCGCGCCGAAGGGAACCAGCACCAGCGCCGTCACCACCGCGACCACCCAGCCGTTGTGCCTTCTCATGGCCCTCCTCCTCGCTGGGAGGGCGGATCGTCGAAGGAACGGCGCCGCCCCTCCACCTCGCATCACGCGCCTCGCACGCGACGCCGTCAACGTGGCGCGTGATCGCGGACGCGCGCATCCGAAGCGCTGCGGTTGCGGACCCGCGCATCCGACTCGACACCCAGCGTGCGAGTTGCCTGTCCGTGAATCCACGACCCCCGAGCTCGCCGGGGGTGCTCCCCCGTTTGCGACCCTGCGACGCGCGCTCAGGATTCACGCGTGGAGAATGTCCCGGCATCTCGCGGCGGAGCGCGTCGCCGGGCGGGCGCGACCCGCCCCGGGGGCACCGAACGAGGGATCCGGCGCGGCGCTCCACCCGGCGGGATCGTCGACCTGGCCGGGCCACGATCACGGACTGCGGGAACGGGCCCTTCAGCCCGGCAGCCCCGCCACCCCGCGCGCCTCCATCACGAGGCGCGTGCGGAGCTCGTGCAGGTGCCGCTCGAGGCCCACGGGGTAGAGGTGCGGGTTCACGAAGCGCTTCACGCCACCGTGGAAGCGCGCGAGCTGCGCGGCGGTCCGCGCCCGCGACTCGGCGAGCGGCGGCGCCTGCCACACGCGCTGCCCGCGCCGGAACACCGGCACGAGCAGCTCCTCCGACACCAGCCCGCCCTTCCCGTCGGCGGCCCTCCCGCCGTCGGCAACGTCGAGCTCGCGCCTCCGCGTCGGGTCGTTCGGGTCCACCATCACGAGCGGTCGCGGCAGCCCCAGGCTCGCCTCGTGGATCACGTCCGCCACGAACTCCCCGTCCTTCGCGAACCGCCGCACGCCGAGCACGCCGGGCACGTTCACCTTCGCGGTCTGCTCGGAGAGCTTGATGCGCGGCTGCCACGGCGCGTCCGGGCCGTCCCGCACCGCGCCGAGCTTGTAGACCCCGCCGAGCGCGCCGTCCTCGGCGCCGGTGACGAGCTTCGTGCCGACGCCCCACACCGAGATCGTGGCGCCCTGCAGCTTCAGGCTCTCGATGATGTGCTCGTCGAGCTCGTTCGACCCGAGGATGGCCGCCTGCCCGAACCCGGCGGCGTCGAGCCTGCGCCGGGCCTCGATGGAGAGCCACGCGAGGTCGCCCGAGTCGAGGCGGATGCCGACCAGGTCCTTCCCCAGCGCCCGCAGCATCCGGCCCGCCTCGATGGCGTGGTCGACGCCGGCGAGCGAGGCGTACGTGTCCACGAGGAACACGCAGTTCCCCGGCATCGCCCGCGCGTACGCCTCGAACGCCTCGCGCTCGTCGCCGTGGAGCATCACCCACGAGTGCGCGTGCGTCCCCTTCGCCGGAATCCCGAAGAGCCGGGCGGCGAGCGTGTTGGAGGTGGCCGCGCAGCCGCCCACGTACGCGGCCCGGCTCGCCGAGAGCGCGCCGTCGAGCCCCTGCGCGCGCCTCAGGCCGAACTCGAGCACCGGCTCGCCGCGCGCGGCCAGCACGACGCGCGCCGCCTTCGTCGCGACGAGGGTCTGGAAGTTCACGATGGCGAGGATGGCGGACTCGAGGAGGAAGCTCGGCAGCACCGGCCCGGTCACCCTGAGGACCGGCTCGCCCGGGAACACCGCCGTCCCCTCCGGGACGCCGTCCACGTCGACGTCCATCCGGAGCGTCTCGAGCGCCCGCAGGAACGCCGGCTCGAAGAGCGGCTCCCCGTCGGCCCCGCGCTGGGCCGCCAGGAACGCGAGGTCCTCCGGGTCGTACCGCCACGACTCCACGAGGTCCGCCACGTGCTCGAGCCCGGCCGCCACCGTGAAGCCCCCGTGGAACGGGTGGTGCCTGAAGGAGACCGTGAACGCGGCCTCCTTCCCGGCGAGGCCGGTCCTCAGGGCGGCCGCCGCCATGGTGAGCTCGTAGAAGTCGGTCAGGAGCCCGAGGGCGGGGCGGTAGAGCTTCGAGGGGACGGTCACCGTGCTTCCTCCGCCCCCACGTCTACACCGTTGATCCGGCCGTGGGGGCGGCGTAAACACGGGTGCTCGGCTCTTTTCCCCCCACCTCGCGAGGGCCTCCCCATGGCGAACGACCCGCACGGCGCTTTCTCCGAATTCCAGATCGCCCCCGGCAAGACCGGCAAGTACGTCTCCCTGCCGGCGCTCGAGAAGCGGGGGTTCGGCAAGATCTCCCGCCTGCCGGTCTCGATCCGGGTCGTCCTCGAGTCGCTCGCCCGCAACGCCGACGGCAAGCGCGTCCACGAGGAGGACGTGCGGGCCCTCGCCGGCTGGCAGCCGAAGGCCGAGCGCACCCGCGAGGTGCCGTTCGTCGTCGCCCGCGTGCTCCTGCAGGACTTCACCGGCGTCCCGCTGATCGTCGACCTCGCCGCCATGCGCGCCGCCGTCGCGCGGCTCGGCAAGGACCCGATGATCGTCGAGCCGCTCGTCCCGGTCGACCTCGTCATCGACCACTCGGTCCAGATGGATGCGTACGGCTTCCCCGGCGCGCTCCAGAAGAACATGGACCTCGAGTTCTCGCGCAACGCCGCCCGCTACGAGTTCCTGAAGTGGGGCACCGGCGCGTTCAACAAGCTGCGCATCGTGCCGCCCGGCGTCGGCATCTGCCACCAGGTCAACCTCGAGTACCTCGCCCGCGGCGTCCTCGAGCAGAACGGCGTCTACTACCCCGACACGCTCGTCGGCACCGACTCGCACACGCCGATGGTGAACGGGCTCGGGCTCGTCGCCTGGGGCGTCGGCGGCATCGAGGCCGAGGCCGCCATGCTCGGCCAGCCGAACTACTTCCTCACGCCCGACGTCGTGGGCGTGAACCTGACCGGCCAGCTCCGCCCCGGCGTCACCGGCACCGACCTCGTGCTGCGCATCACGGAGCTCATGCGCAAGGCCAAGGTGGTCGGCAAGTTCGTCGAGTTCTTCGGCGAGGGCGCGGCGTCGCTCCCGGTCGTGGAGCGCGCCACCATCTCGAACATGTGCCCGGAGTACGGCGCGACGCTCGGCTACTTCCCGCCCGACGAGAAGTCGGTGCTCTACCTCAAGCAGACGGGCCGCCCGCCCGAGGTGGTCGCCGCGTTCGAGGCGTACTACCGCGCGCAGGGCATGTTCGGCATCCCGCGCGCCGGCGAGGTCGACTACTCCGAGGTCCACACCCTCGACCTCGCGACGGTCGTCCCGGCCGTCGCCGGCCCGAAGCGCCCGCAGGACCGCATCGACCTCCCGAAGCTCGGCTCCACGTTCCGCGAGCTCTTCACGAAGAAGGACGCCACCGGCTTCGGCAAGGCGGCCGACGAGCTCGGCAGGCGCTGGGCCGACGGCGGCCCGACCTCGTCCACGAACGTCGCCCCGGGCGGCGGCTCGCAGGCGGCCACCACCGCCGCCGCGCGCCACGAGACCGAGATGGCGAACAACCGCCCGACGCCAGACCGCGGCGGCGAGATGCCCCACTCGGTCGCGGCAGCCCACGTCGACGTCGGCCACGGCGACGTGCTCATCGCGGCCATCACCTCCTGCACCAACACCTCGAACCCCGGCGTGCTCCTCGCCGCGGGCCTCCTCGCGAAGAAGGCGGTCGAGAAGGGCCTCAAGGTGAAGCCCACGGTGAAGACGACCCTCGCGCCGGGCTCGCGCGTCGTCACGACCTACCTCGACAAGACCGGCCTGCAGAAGTCGCTCGACGCCCTCGGCTTCCACGTCGCCGGCTACGGCTGCGCCACCTGCATCGGCAACTCCGGCCCGCTCGACGAGCGCGTCGAGAAGCTCGTCACCGAGCACGACGTGGTGGCCGCCTCGGTCCTCTCCGGCAACCGGAACTTCGAGGCCCGCGTCCACCAGAGCATCAAGGCGAACTTCCTCATGTCGCCCCCGCTCGTGGTCGCGTTCGCGATCGCCGGCCGCGTCGACATCGACCTCGACAAGGAGCCGCTCGGCGTCGGAAAGGACGGCAAGCCCGTCTTCCTGAAGGACGTCTGGCCGACCCCGGCCGAGCTCGACGCGGTCCGCGGCGCGGCCGAGGACGCGGAGGCCTTCCGGAAGAACTACTACGCGGGTGACCTCGGCGACGCGCGCTGGAACGCGCTCGCGGCGCCCACGGGCAAGCTCTACGAGTGGAATCCGAAGTCCGACTACATCCAGGAGGCGCCCTTCTTCACGCCCTTCGGGATGGAGGCCGGCAAGATCGGCGACATCCGGGGCGCCCGCCCGCTCGCGATCTTCGGCGACTCGGTCACGACCGACCACATCTCCCCGGCCGGCAACATCAAGGCCTCCTCGCCCGCGGGCCTGTACCTGCAGTCGCTCGGCGTGAAGCCGGTCGACTTCAACTCGTACGGCGCGCGCCGCGGCAACGACAAGGTGATGGTGCGCGGCACGTTCGCGAACGTCCGCATCAAGAACCTGATGGTGCCGGGCGTCGAGGGCGGCGTGACGATCCACCGCCCGAGCGGGAAGCAGCTCCCGATCTTCGACGCCGCGGAGCTCTACCAGAAGGACAGGGTCCCGACCGCGATCATCGCGGGCCAGGAGTACGGCACGGGCTCGTCGCGCGACTGGGCCGCGAAAGGCCCGGCGCTCCAGGGCGTGAAGCTCGTGGTCGCCCGCTCGTTCGAGCGCATCCACCGCTCGAACCTCGTCGGCATGGGCATCCTGCCCTGCCAGTTCGACGAGGGCACGACTGCGCAGACGCTCGGGCTCGACGGCACCGAGACCTTCGACCTCGTCGGCATCGGCGAGGACCTGAAGCCGCGCCAGCGCGCGACGCTCGTGGTGCACCGCCAGGACGGCAAGGTCGACAACGTCCCGGTCACGGTGCGCATCGACACCGCGATCGAGGTCGAGTACTACCGGCACGGCGGCATCACGCAGTACGTGCTCCGCCAGATCGTGGCCCGGAGCTGAGACCATCCTGGGGGGCTCCGCCCCCCTCCCCCGGTACGTGGGTCCCTGGCCCACGGAGAAGCTGCGCCATGACCCTGCAGATCGGCATGGCGGCGGGTGTCCTGCTCGCCGCCCTCGTGCTGCTCCTCGTCTCGCCGTCCCGGGTCGTCCCCGGGATCGCGGCGCTGGCGGCGGCCTCCGAGCTCGCGATGGCCCTCGGCCTCGTGCGCGTGCACGTGACGAACGTGCCGCTCGGGCTCGTGTTCCCGCTCGGGCTCGCGCTGCCGGGGCTCCTCGCCTGGTTCCGGAGCACCACGAAGGCGGCGGTCAGCGCCGCCGCCGTCGTGGCGTTCGTCGGGGTGCTCCAGACGGCGATGTACCTCACGTCACACTGAGGCGCCGCCGCGGCGCCGCCGCAGGCGGCGCGCGGCGAGCGCGAGCGGCAGGAGCGCGAGGCCGCCCTCTCCGCCCGTGGCGCACCCGCCCCCGCCCTTCTTCGCCGGCGCGGGCGCCGGGTCGATGGTGAGGGTGAAGACGCCCGGCGTGGCGACCCCTGCCACCGAGGCGCGGACCTGGAACGCACCGACGCTGCCAGTCGCGGTCACGGTGACGCCGGTCTTGCCGTCCGCGCCGGTGAGCGACGACTCGGTCGAGAGCCTGCCGCCCGTCGACGTGCCCGGGACGACCACCCACGCGACGCGGGCCGACGGGATGGGGTTGCCCATCGGGTCGAGCACCTGCACCGCGAGCGGCGTCGCGAACGCGGCCCCGGAGATCGCGCGCTGGACGGCGCCGGAGAGCACCGCGATCGAGGACGGCGCGCCGAGGAGGTTCTCGAGCGCGAAGCTCACCGGGGTGAGCGCCCCGGCGGTGGCCGTGGCGGCGTAGGCGCCCGGCGTCCCGCCCGCGGTGGCGGTGACGCTCGCCCGG
The DNA here is from genome assembly GCA_047602405.1 of Anaeromyxobacteraceae bacterium. Taxonomy (GTDB): domain Bacteria; phylum Myxococcota; class Myxococcia; order Myxococcales; family Anaeromyxobacteraceae; genus Anaeromyxobacter. The sequence continues at coordinate 2,263,754 of JASGHJ010000001.1, read as the reverse complement.
CCGGCGGCGTCGGTGACGGCGCTCGCGGCGCCGAGGGTGCAGCGCGCGCCGGACGCCGGGCAGGCGAACGCGACGGCCTGACCGGCGACCGGGTTGCCGAACGTGTCGGCGACCGTCACGGCGAGCGGCGCGGCGAAGGCGGCGCCGACCGTGGCCGCCTGCTCGGAGGAGGCGGCGTCCGCGACGGCCGTGGCCGCCGCCCCCGCGACGTTCGTGAGCGGGAACGACGCGGGCGCGGCCGCGCCGGCGAAGGTCGCCGTCACGGCGTAGGGCCCGGCGACGGTGCCGGCGGTCGCCGTCACCGAGGCCTTGCCGTCGGCCGCGGTGACGGCCTCGGGCGCCGAGAGCGTGGCGCGGGCCCCCGCGGCCGGGGCGGCGAAGGCGACCGTCACCCCGGAGACCGGGTTGCCGCTCGCGTCGCGGACGATCGCCACGAGCGGGGCCCCGAAGGCCGAGCCGACCGCGGCGGACTGGGTGCCGCCCGCCGAGACCGCGACGGTGCTCGGCGCGCCCGCCGTGTTGGTGAGGTCGAACGTGGCCGGGGTGGCCGCGCCGCAGGAGGCCGTCACGACGTACGCGCCCGCGACCGTGCCGGCCGTGGCGGTGACCGACGCGGCGCCCGTCGCGCCGGAGGTGGCGGACGCGGCGGAGAGCTGCGCGCGCGCGCCGCTCGACGGCGCCGCGTACGTCACGGTGGCGCCGGACACGGGGTTGCCGTGGGCGTCGGCGACGAGCACCGCGAGCGGCTGGGCGAACGCGGTGCCGACCTTGGCCGCCTGCGTGGCGGCGGCCGGCGCCGCGGTGACGACCGCGGCGGCACCGGCCAGGTTCTCGAGGTGGAACACGACCGGGCTCGCGACCCCGCTCGCGCCGGCCGTGACCTGGTACGCGCCGGCGATCGTGCCGGCGGTGGCGGTGACCGCCGCGTCCCCGGCGGCGTCGGTCGCGACGCCGCCCGAGGAGAGCGCCGCGCGGGCGCCGCTCGACGGCGCGAGGAACGCGACGGTCACGCCCGGCACGGCGTTGCCGTGGGCGTCGGCGAGGTGCACGGCGAGCGGGAGGGCGAAGGCCGTCCCGGCGGAGGCCGCCTGGGGGTCGCCGGAGACGAGCGTGAGGGTCGTGGGCTGGCCGGGGGCGTTCGTGAGCTCGAAGGAGGCCGAGAGGCCGCCCGCGACGCTCGCGGTGACGCTGAACGTGCCGGCCACGTCGCCGGAGGTCGCCTCGACCCCCGCCACGCCGGCGGCGTCGGTCGTGGCGCCCGGCGCCGAGAGGCCCGCGGTCGCGCCCGCCGCCGGGGCGGCGAAGTCGACCTGCGCGCCGGGGACCGGGTTGCCGTGCGCGTCGGAGACGAGCACCGCGAGCGGATTCGCGAACGCGATCGCGCCGGCGGGCGCGGTCTGCGGCGTGGAGCCCGCCACGGCGGCGATCGCCGCGGGCGCGCCGGCGAGGTTCTCGAGCTGGAACGCGACCGGGGCGGCGGCCCCCGGGGCGGACGCCGTGACCTGGTACGCGCCGGCGATCGTGCCGGCGGTCGCGGTGACGCTCGCCTTGCCGTCGGCGCCGGTGGTGACCGAGGGCGCGGACACGACCGCGGTCGGGCCGGAGGCCGGGGACGAGAAGGAGACGAGGACGCCCGCGACGGGGTTGCCCTGCGCGTCTCGCACGCGGACGCCCAGCGCGGTCGCGAAGCTTCCGCCGACGGTGGCGGCCTGCCCGTCGCCGGCCTCGAGCACGAGGGCCGCGGCGGCGTCGGCGAGGTTCGTCAGCGCGAAGGACGCCGACGGGCCGCCGGAGAGGGCGGCGGACACGGTGTAGGCGCCGGCCACGGTCCCCGCGGTGGCGGTGACCGAGGCCCTGCCGGTCGCGTCGGTCGTGGCGCTGCCGGCCGAGAGGCTCGCGCGCGCGCCGGAGGCCGGTGCGGTGAAGTCGACCGTGACGCCGGGGACCACGTTCCCGGACGCATCCCGGACGGTGACGGCGAGCGGGTTCGCGAAGGCGGCCCCGACCGTCGCCGACTGGGGCGTCGCGGTGCCGGCGGCCGTCATGGAGGCGGGCGCGCCGGGCAGGTTCGTGAGCGCGAAGGAGGCCGGGGTCGCCACGCCGGCCGCGCTGGCGGTGACGACGTAGGGGCCGGCGAGGGTGCCCGCCGTGGCGGTCACCGCGGCGAGGCCGGCGGCGTCGGTGGTGGCGGTGGCGGGCGAGAGGCTGGCCTTCGCGCCCGTGGCCGGCGCCGCGTACGAGACCGTGACGCCCTGGATCGGGTTGCCGTAGGTGTCGGAGACGGTCACGCCGAGCGGGTTCGCGAAGGCGGTCCCGACGGTCGCCGACTGCGGGGTCGCTCCGGAGACGGCCACGACGTTCGCGGCAGGGCCGGCGAGGTTCGTGAGCGCGAACGCGGCGGTCTGGCCCGACGCCGTCGCGGTCACGAAGTAGCTGCCGGCGACGGCGCCGGTCGTGGCCGTGACCTGGGCGACGCCCGTGGCGTTCGTGGTCGCGGCGGCGGCCGAGAGGGTCGCGCGAGGGGCGGGCGCGGCGAAGGTGACCGTGACGCCCGGGGTCGGGTTGCCGAACCCGTCCGTCACGGTGACGGCGAGCGCACCCGCGAAGGCCGTGCCGCCCACCGTCGCGCTCTGCGGCGTCGAGCCGGAGGCGGTGGTCAAGGCGGCGACCGCGCCGGGGGTGTTCGTGAGATCGAAGGTGGCCGGCGAGGCCGCGCCGGACGCCGTGGCGCTCACCTGGTAGGCGCCGGCGGCGGTGCCCGCGGTGACGGTCACCGCCGCGATCCCGGAGGCGTTCGTGGTGGCGGTCGCGGCCGAGAGCGACGCGCGCGCGCCGGACGCCGGCGCCGCGAAGGTGACGGTGACGCCGGGCACGCCGTTCCCGTGGGTGTCGGCCACCTTGGCCGAGAGGCCGGCACCGAACGCGGTGTCGACCGTGGCGGACTGGCCGCTGCCGCCGACGGCCGCGATCGAGGCCACGGCGCCGGGGGTGTTGGTGAGCGAGAACGTGGTCGAGAAGGCCCCGACCGTGGCGGTGACGAGATACCCACCCGCGACCGTGCCGGCGGTGGCGGTGACCGAGGTCCGGCCGTTCGCCGCGGTCGTCGTGGCGCTCGCCGAGAGCGACGCGCGCGCGCCGGCCGCCGGGGCGGACCAGGTCACGCTGGCGCCCGGGACCGGGTTGCCGTGGAGATCGCCGACCTGGAGCTCGAGGGCCCCCGCGAAGGCCGCGCCCACCGTGGCGGTCTGGCCGTCGCCCGAGGCCTTCGCGACGGACGCCGGAGCGCCCGCCGTGTTCGTCAGGACGAACGAGACGAGGAGCCCGCCCGAGGTGGTCGCGTCCACGGCGTACGCGCCGGCGACGGTGCCGGCGGTGGCCGTGACGCTCGCGGTGCCCGCCGCGTTGGTCGTGGCGGTCGCGGCGGAGAGCGAGGCGCGCGCCCCGGCCGCCGGGGCGGTCCAGGTGACGGTCACGTCCTTCACGGCGTTGCCGTGGGTGTCGGTCACGACGACGGCGAGCGGATTCGCGAACCCGGTGGCGACGGTGGCGGACTGCGGCGTCGCGCCGGCGACGGCGGCCATGGAGGCCGCGGGGCCGGCCAGGTTCGTGAGGCCGAAGGTGGCCGGCGTGCCGACCCCGGCGGTGGTGGCCGAGACGGTGTACGCCCCCGCGATCGTCCTCGCGGTGGCGGTGACGCTCGCGGTGCCGTCGGCCGCGGTCGTGACGGACGCGGCGGAGAGCGTCGCGCTCGCGCCGGTGGCCGGCGCGGCGAAGGCGACGGTCGCGCCCGGGACGGCGTTGTCGTGGAGGTCCGTCGCCAGCACCGTGAGCGCGCCCCCGAAGGCGGCGTCCACGGTGGCGGCCTGGCCGCCGCCGGCGAGGGCGACGAGCGTCGCCGCGGCCCCCGCGGTGTTGGTGGCGCCCGCGGTGGCGGACAGCGCGCCGTGCTGGGCGGTGACGAGGTAGCTGCCGGTCACCGTGCCCGCGGTCAGGCCGACGCAGGCGTCGCCGTTCACGTCGGAGGCGACGGCCGCGGAGGAGAGCACCGCCCGGGCGCCGGTGACGGGGACCGTGAAGGCGACGGTCCGCCCGGAGACGCCCGCGCCCCAGAAGTCGGTGAGGCGGAAGCAGACCGGCGCCGCGAACGCAGCGTCGACGACGGCCGACTGGCCGCCGCCGGAGTGCAGGGCCACCGCCTCGACGTCGTGGCTGAAGGTGGCGACGAGGGCGTGGTCCGCCGTGACGTTCGCGACGGAGTACGCGCCGCCGGACACGAGGCCGGTGACGTCGGCACCGTTGTCGGTCAGGGAGACGAGGGTGACGTGGGCCGAGCCGATCGTGCAGGTCAGGGTGGCGCCGTCCGCGACGCGGGCGGGGCAGGTGAGCGCGCCGTCCCCCGTGGCGGAGGCGGCCACGTCGTGGTGGACCGGGACCGAGAAGACCGCGTCGGAGAGGTCGGACGAGACGCCGACCTGGTTGGCGACGCGGATGCGGTAACCCGCGCTGCGCGGGAGGTCGGCCGGGATCGCCCAGGACCAGGTGCCCGCGGCGGCGGCGACGCCCTGGACGAGCGTGCGATCGTACGAGCCGTCCCTCCAGAGCTCGATCGTCATCGCCGCGGCGCCCGCGTGCGTCCAGGTCACGTCGTGGGTCGTGCCCGCGAACCAGGTCTCGCCGCCGGCCGGCGCGGTCACGGTGATCGTCGAGCCCTCGTTGGGCCGCGCCACGCGGTAGAGCGCCTCGTTCGTGGCGGTCTGGCCGCTCGGGGAGGTGACCGCCACCCGGTAGTTGCCCGGCTGGAGGGCCGGGAAGGTCGCGGTGAGCTCGGTGTCCGAGACCACGGTCACGTTCGTCGCCGGGAGCACGCCGACGGTGACGGTCGAGCCGGCGACGAAGCCCTGGCCGGTGACGGTCACGGCGTTCGCGACGCCCGCCGCGACGTTGTTCGGCGCGATCCCGGTGGCCCAGGGCCACGGGTCGCTCGTGATCGTGAAGCCCAGGGGCAGGAAGGCGGCCTGGCCGTCCGGGTTGGTGACCGTGAGGGCCCAGGCCTGGGAGGAGAGGTAGGGCACCGTCAGGAGGAGCGTGTCGGCGCCGAGGTGGAGGACGTTCGCGGCGGGGACGGTGTTCCCGCCCATCTTCACCGTGGCGCCCTGGACGAAGTTCTGCCCGTGGATCGTGAACTGCGCGTTGATGGCGTTCACGGCGGGCGTGACGCCGGTGATCGCCGGCGCCGGGTACGCGGCCCCGCCCACGATCTCGACGTTGTCGAGGGCCCAGCCGCGGAAGGCGTTCAGCTCGACGTCGCCCGAGTCGAACCGGAAGCGGACGCGCACGTCGGCCGCGCCGGCCGCCGTCGGGAGGTCGACCGCGTAGTGGCGCCACGTCGGCGGCATGCCCGGACCGCCCGAGCTCAGGCTCGCCTGGATGGCGGTGGGCGGCGCGAACTGCCCGTTGAGCCGCGCCGCCTCGGCGAAGGTGGTGCCGCCGTCGATGGAGACCTCGACCGCCATCACGTCGATGGTGTTGTTCCTCGGCTTGCCCTCGATCTCCCACCACGCGTCGAACTCGACGGCGGCGCGCGCGGTGCCGGCGAGCGAGACGGCCGGCGAGGTGAGCGTGCCGGACTGCGCCGCCGCCGAGAAGCCGCCGTTGTAGGTGGCGACCGAGTAGCCCGTGCCGATGTACGAGCCGATCGCGTCGACGCCGAACCACGCCACGCCCGCGCCGGTCCGCGCGGGCAGGTGCTGCCCCACGTCGGCGGTCAGCGTCGCCCACCAGACGTCGTAGGGGACCTGCAGCCGCTCGGGGTGGCTGACCGCGTGCCACGTGCTCGTGCCGGAGGTCGTCTCCGCGGTCCACGCGCCGAGCCCCGACTCGAAGCCGGTCGCGGCCAGGACCGGGAGCATGGCGGCGTCGCCGCGGGAGACCACGGGCGCCGGCCGGTCCTGGGGGGCGGGGCGGCCGCACGCGGCGGCGAGGAGCGAGAGCGCGAGGGTCGCGACCAGCGTGCGCCGCGATGGCGTGGTGGACTGGAACACTTACGGCCTCCTGCCCGGATCCGGGCGGATTCGGCGGCTGCCAGCGACGGCGGTGGGGTTGCGCACCCACTGTGCGTCCAGACCGAGCGTCCGATCTGTCGGACGTTCATGGTGTGGTCCGCTGCCACACACCCTCCGTGAGCCGGGTGCAGGGAGGGGCGCGCGTCGTGGGACCATGGTGCGCCGCGGGCTGCAGGCCGCGAAAAGCGAGAAGGCCCGACCCGCACGGAGCGGATCGGGCCTTCGAGGCCGCGGTGAGCGACCGACGCCTTGCCTACTTCACGATCACCATCTCGACGCGGCGGTTGGCCGAGCGGCCCTCCTCCGTGGCGTTGTCGGCGATCGGCTTCGTCGGGCCGAAGCCGGTGGAGACCAGCCGGTCGGCGGACACGCCGCCCTTCTTCACGAGCCAGTCGACCACCGCGGCGGCGCGCTTCTTCGAGAGCGCCGTGTTGGTGGCCTCGGCGCCGACGTTGTCGGTGTGGCCCTCGACCGACAGCTTCTTGATCTCCGGGTGCGCGGCGAGCGCCTCGGCGACCGACTTCAGGACGGCTCGGAGACCGGGTTGATGGTCGCCTTGCCGGTGTTGAACTGGATCTTCTCCTTGAGGTCGAAGCCCTTCTCGGTCACGACGATGAGCTGCTTGCAGCCGTTCTTCTTCGGGTCGCTCGACCGCTCGCCCTTCTGGTCCGGGCAGGCGTCGGAGTCGTCCGGGATGCCGTCCCCGTCGCGGTCCGGCTTCGCGGCCTCGGCGGCGGCCTTGGCCGCGGCGGCCTCGGCGGCGGCCTTCGCGGCGGCGGCGTCGGCGGCCGCCTTCGCCTCGGCGGCGGCCTTCTCGGCCGCGGCCTTCTGGGCGGCGAGCTTGTCGGCGGCCGCCTTCTCGGCGGCGGCCTTCTCCGCGGCGGCCTTCTCGGCGGCCGCGCGCGCGGCGGCGTCCCAGTCGGCGAGGTCGTCGAACGTGCCGCGGAACCCGATGGTGAACCAGCCGTGAATCGTCTTGCCCGGGTCGCTCGTCGTGCCGGGGATCGTGTAGCTCTCGTAGCGGCCGAGCTGGTACTGGACGAACGGGCCGACGCCGAACGTGTCGTTCACCGGCCACTCCCAGCCGGCGGCCAGCCGGAGGAGGTCGAGGCCCTCGGCCTTCGTCTTCGCCTTCTCGACCTCGAAGGAGGTCTTCTCCCAGCCGACGCCGACGCTCGCCCACGGGCTGACCGGGCGCGTGGCGAACCGGTACTGGAGCTGGAGGCCGAAGTCGGTGACGTTGCCGCTGCAGGAGGCGTCCACCGGGCAGGCGCTGCCGACGTGCGCGAAGCCGTAGGACACGTACGCGCCGAGCGTCACCTTCGGGAGCACCTTGAACCCGAGGTCGAGCTGGATGGGCACCTGGGAGTTCAGGGTGTCCCGCATCTTGATGTCCTTGGCGTAGTCCTGGACGCCGACGGCGTAGCCGAGGCGGAGCGACGCCGCGTACTGGGCGCGGGCCGCCGCGGGGGCGAGCGACGCGACGAGCGCGATGGCGAGGGCGAGCTTCTTCATGAGGTCCTCCTCCTTTGCCGGGCGATGGGCGGCCGCGAGGGCACGTCTTCGCCGGGGAATGCGGGGTGCTGGGTTGCCCGAGCGTGTAGGCCCAAACGCCCGAAAGGGCCATCGGGGAAATCCGGAACCGCGCGGGGATGCCTCCACGGTGTGCGGCCGTTCGCTGCGGGTGCACTTTGCTGCCAGCAAAATCCGTTTTCGGGCGCGGCCGAGGCGCGCACCTCAGATGCTGAAGGCCGCGAGCAGCGCCGCCAGCGCCGCGGCGAGCAGCGCGAGCCAGGCCACGGTCCACGTCGCGTCCACCTCCGGGGCCGGCGCGGCAACGGGCTCGGCGTGGTGCTCGCGCTCGAGGTCCGGCGCGAGCAGATCGCGGGCGCGGGCGAGGTCGCTCGCGGGGACGAGGAGGCGGATGCAGAGCACGTCGGGCCGCGGCGCGTCCTCCACCGCGTCCTGCACCGCCGCGACGATGCCGTCCGACTCGAGGAGGCCGCGCGCGCGCTCCGCGTCCGGGGTGCTCCCGAACACCGCGACGGTGCGAAAGTCGGCCCAGTGCTGGTCGACCGGCAAGTCAGCCCTCCCCCCACCCGACATGCTCGCACACGCGCCGCCGCGGTCGAGGGCGCGCCCTTGCGGTTTTCCGCCGCGCTTGCGGAGGGCCCCTGCCCCCGATGTCAGACCCGCCGACTAGCGTTCCGGGCGCTGCCCTCGGGTGGCGTTCTGAACAGTCCAGCAGTCGAGGAGGTCGAAGCGATGGCCGTCAAGGTCATGGTGGCGTCTGCAATCGTGAAGGGCGACACCGCGAAGCCGGCGCCCGCTCCCCGCCGCGAGGCCGCGGCCACGCCGAAGCCCAAGCGGCGGCGCTCCGCGGTCTATGACGCGGACGGCAACGAGGTGCTCATCACCCTCATGTGCCAGAAGTGCCACAAGATGCGGCCCCTCTCGCTGTTCGGGCTCCGCAAGATGTCCGACGGCACGATCCGCAACCAGCCCTGGTGCCGGAGCTGCCGGTCGGGCGCGGGCACCGGCAAGGGCAAGGAAACCTCACAGGCCGAGGAGTCCCCGACTTCCGGGGAGTCCCCCCTCGACGGAGCCCCCTCGATCGACGCCGACGCGCCGGCCACACCCGCCCGCCGGAACCCGGCCGCCGAGATCGCAGCCGCGCTGGCCGCCGGGCGCGGCTGAGACCAAACCTCGCGTTCCGGCCTGGGTTTCTGGCGGTCGTCTGTCCTGGCCGCACGGTCGTTTGTCTTTGCGGCACCGCCCTCGGACGGGTAGATTTCGCCCGCTCCCGGCGGTCCCACGCGCCGGGCGCGCAGTCCTCTGGATCCCCCCCAGCGCCCGGAGAGACCCGATGTCCGACACCACGCTCAAGCGGACCCTGAAGGCCAAGATCGAGGCCTTTCGCCCGCGCACCCAGCGTCTCATCAAGGAGTTCGACAAGGTCGTCATCGACGAGGTGACGATCGGCCAGGCGATCGGCGGCGCCCGCGACGTGAAGTGCCTCGTCACGGACATCTCGTACCTGGATCCCCAGGAGGGCATCCGGTTCCGCGGGAAGACCATCCCGGAGACGTTCGCCGCCCTGCCCCGCGAGCCGGGCATGGAGCAGCCCACCGTCGAGTCCTTCTTCTACTTCCTGCTCACCGGCGAGATCCCGACCCTCGAGCAGGCGCGCGAGGTCGTCGCCGACTGGCGCGAGCGCGGCCAGGTCCCGAGCTACGTGTTCGACGTGCTGCGCGCGCTGCCCCGCGACAGCCACCCGATGACGATGCTCTCGGCGGCGATCGTCTCGATGCAGCGCGAGTCGACGTTCGCGCACCGGTACCACGAGGGCAACCTCAAGAAGGCCGACTACTGGGAGCCGACCTACGAGGACGCGATGACGCTGCTCGCGCGGCTCCCGCGCGTCGCCGCGTACATCTACCGGATGAAGTACAAGCAGGACACGTTCATCGAGCCGGATGCGAAGCTCGACTGGGGCGGCAACTTCGCCCGGATGATGGGCGTGCCGCCGCCGTACGACGACGTGGCGCGCATGTACTTCATCCTGCACTCGGACCACGAGGTCGGGAACGTCTCGGCCCACGCGACCCACCTCGTCGGCTCCGCGCTCTCCGACGCCTACTACTCGCTCGCCGCCGGCATCAACGGCCTCGCCGGCCCGCTGCACGGCCTCGCCAACCAGGAGGTCCTGGGCTGGATCCAGGGGGCGATGAAGAAGCTCGACGGCAAGGTCCCGTCGAAGGAGCAGCTCGAGAAGTTCCTGTGGGACACGCTCAACGCCGGCCAGGTGATCCCCGGCTACGGCCACGCCGTGCTCCGCAAGACCGACCCGCGCTTCACCGCCCAGAACGAGTTCGCCCGCAAGCACATGCCGGACGATCCGTTCTTCCAGCTCGTGAACCTCATGCTCGAGGTCGCGCCGGGCGTGCTCACGAAGCACGGCAAGACGAAGAACCCCTGGCCCAACGTGGACGCGCACTCCGGCGTCATCCAGTGGCACTACGGCGTGCGGGAGTACGAGTTCTACACCGTACTCTTCGGCGTCGGCCGCGCCCTCGGCGTGCTCGCGAACCTCGTGTGGGATCGCGGGCTCGGCTACGCGCTCGAGCGCCCGAAGTCGGTCACGACCGAGATGCTCGAGAAGTGGGCCGCCGCCGGCGGCGGCAAGGGCGCCTGAAGCCCGCAGCCGCGGGGCGCGGAGCACCCTGAGCGGCGGGGCGCACCTCGCGCCTACGCCGCCAGCCCGGGCTCGACCTCGGCGTCCGCCGCGGGCGCCGAGGGCAGGCCCGGCCGGGCCTCGCCGGTCGCGTCGTCGCCCGTCAGCCGGCCGCGGACCTTCTCGTACGCCCTGGAGGCCTCGCGCGCCTTCTGCGCGCGCGCGTCGGCGATCATCCGCGCGGCCATCCCGGCCACCGCGAGATCCTGGGAGGACGGGCTCGCGGGCGCGAGCGCGGCGCGCTGGACGCGCTCGGCGTTCGCGATGGTCTCGTCCGGGGTCGACCCCGAGCGCAGCGAGACCGGCACCTCGCCGCCCACCGCGTACAGCCGGCCGTCCGGCCCGAGCTCGTACGTGTAGCTCGCCCCGCCGCCGGCCGCGCCCGCCGACGCCATGTGCGCGGCCTCGTGGGCGTGGACCTCGGCGTCGCGGGCCTTCAGCCTCTCGACGGCCTGCTGCTCCTCCGGCGTGAGCTGCTGCCCGCCGAGCGCCTTCGCGCCGGCGGACACCGTCACCTTGTCCCTCGGGGTCCGGGTGGCCTGCGGCGCGGGCTCGGCCGCGGCGGTCGACGACCGCTCGTCCGGGATCGAGGGTCCGGAACCGGGTCGGATCGACGGAGGTGGCGAGGGCCCAGTACACCGCAGGGGATGTTGTCACCTTCCCCGCCTCCCCGCAGCGGGTGATGGGGGAGGGGCCGGACGGACCCTGCGTGTACCGAGTGTCTGCGCGCGCTTGGGCCGGGCGGGCGGGGTCCTGCGCGCCCCGCCCGCGGGGCTACCGGGTCGCGGCCGCGGCGAGCGCGTCGTCGCCGAGCGCCGCGGCGAGGCGGGCGCGCTCCGCGTCGAAGGCAGGGCGCGCGGCGTCGGGCAGCGCGCGCCGGGTGGTGCGGTGGATCTCGAACGGATCCAGCACCCGGCCCGAGGCGTCCTCGAGCTGGTAGTGGAGGTGCGGCGCGAAGGAGTGGCCCGAGTTGCCGGACCGCGCGATCGGCGCGCCCTTCGCGAAGCGGGCGCCGGGCTTCAGGTCCTTCGGCAGCTCGTCGAGGTGGAGGAACTTCGCCACCCGGCCCGTCGCCACGTCGCGCAGCTCGAGGCAGTTGCCGTTCGCCCGCCAGTTCCAGTTCTTCCGCTCGAGCACGCCGTCGAACGGCGCCTTCACCGGGGTGCCCACCGGGGTCCGGAAGTCCACGCCCTCGTGGCGGCGGCCGTCGCGCAGGAGGGAGGTGACCTGGTCGTAGTCGTCGAGCGGAGCGTCCACGAGCCGCTCCTCGAGCTCGTGCCCGTCGGTCCGGTAGTAGCGGGGCCACGCCTCGCCGGGCGCCTGGAAGCGCCACGCCTCGAGGGTGCGCCCGAGCTTCTGCGAGGCGTAGCGCGCCGCGAGCACGACCGGCTCCGGGCGGGCCGCGCCGTCCGCGACCACGGTCCCGGCGCGACGGTACAGCACCTCGAGCCGGTCGCCCCTGACCGCCTCGCGGGAGACGCGCAGGTCCCAGACGAGGAGCCGGTTCACGACCTGCGTGAGCTGCTCGGCGAGGTCGCGGTCGGCCGGCGGGATCGCGCGCGCCACCGCCTCCTCGAGCGGGCCCTGGATGGTCGCGACGAGGCGCCCCGACGTGGGGGCCGCGGCGGGGGGCGCCGCGGCGGCGGACGCGGGCTGTGCCGGCGCGGCGGCGAGGGGCGCGGGCTGGGCCGGCGCTGCTGCCGGGGGCGCGACCGCCTGGCCCGGCGGGGCGGCGAGGGTGCCCGGGATGGCCGCGGGTGAGCTGGCCGCGGAAGCCGCTGCCTGCGGGGTGGGCGCGGCGGCGGAGATCGAGGCGGGCGCGGTCGCGCGGCCGAGCCAGAAGCCGGCGCCGAGCGCGGCGCCGACGAGCACGGCGAGGAAGGCGAGGCGGAGGACGCCGCCGGAGGACCCGCCATCTCGGCTGGGGGGCGGAGTGAGGCTGACGCTGACCATGGTGAGAGGCTCCCGGTTGCTGGAACGCTCGCGGAGGGTGCGATCTTCCTGCTCTCAGAAGCTGAAGCGCTCCACGACCTCTCGGGTCCACTCCAGGATGGTCGGCCAGCCGACCACCGCGTCGAGCGCCCGCTCGGCCCGGTCGAGTGGCACCTTCTCCTCCACGAGGCTCGCGCTGCACGCGACGAGGCGGACCCCCTCCCCGCGCGCCGCGTGCAGCTGCCCGGCGGGCTCGCCCGGGTCGGCCTCCCCGCCGGCGGCCTCCACGAGCGCGGTGACGGCCGGGCCGAACAGGAACACGTCCACCCGGGCGCCCATCGACACCCCTGTCATGGCCGCGGAGGCCGCGAGCCGGAGGGCCCCCGGATCGGCGTGGGACAGGAAGACGGCGACGCGGCGGTGGTCCACGCCGGCTGTTTTACGCCCCCGCCGGGCGTTGTGCTATGAGGTCGCCGGTCATGTCCGACGAGAAGCAGAAGAAGGAGTCGGGCCCGGTCGTGGTTCGCAAGGTCCACCTCCGGCCGCCCCCGCCCGGCGCGCCGATCGAGGCGCCGCAGGAAGAGGTCCTCGCGCCCGCGCCTCGCGCCGCGTCCACCGCGGTGGAGAAGGACGATCGGCCCCTCTGGCAGCGCGTCGCCGACAAGGCCGGCGCGCCCGGTGGCGGCGGCAGGCCCGGCCCGCGCGGCCGCGGGCCCGGTGGCCCCGGTGGCCGGGGCGGTCCTCCCGGCCGCGGCGGTCCGCCCGGTGGCCGCGGTGATCGCGGCGGTCGCGAGGGTCGCTCCTCCGCCCATCCCGAGCGTAGGGGCCGCGACAGCGGCCCCGGAGTCGAGGGAGCCGAGCCGAAGGCCCCGCCCACGCCGAAGGGCGCGCCGCCCCCGGCGCCCGAGGTCGAGGCGCCCGACGAGGGCTCCTTCGCGGACATGCTCGCCGCCTCCGGCGCCGCGGCCGCCCCGCGCCGCCGCTTCGCCGTCGGCGAGAAGGTCGCGGGGAAGATCATCCAGCTCGGCCACGACGTGGCGTTCCTCGAGCTCGGCTCGGGCGTCGCCGAGGGCATGATCGACGTCGCCGAGCTGAAGGACGACGAGGGCAACGTCACGCTCCGCGAGGGCGACATCGTGGACGGCGTCGTCATCCAGGCGACCGACCGCGGCGTGCTCGTCTCCCGCGGGCACGCGAAGACCCCGCGCGACCACGCCCGCGAGGCGCTCGTCGAGGCGGCCCAGACCGGCCTGCCGGTCGAGGGGATCGTGAAGGCCGTGAACAAGGGCGGCCTCGAGGTCGAGGTCCACGGCGAGCGGGCGTTCTGCCCGATCTCCCAGGTGGACGTGCGCTTCGTCGCCGACCCGTCGGTCTTCGTCGGCCAGAAGCTCCAGTTCAAGGTGCAGCGCGCCGACGGCCGCGACGCCGTCCTCTCGCGCCGCGCGCTCCTCGAGGAGGAGCGGGCCCAGAAGGCGCAGGCCACCCGCGAGAAGCTCGCGCCGGGCGCGATCTTCGAGGGCACCGTCACGAGCGTGCAGGACTACGGCGCGTTCGTGGACCTCGGCGGCGTCGAGGGGCTCGTGCACGTCTCCGAGCTCGCCTGGGACCGCACGTCGAAGCCGGGCGACCTCCTGAAGGCCGGCGACACGGTCTCCGTGCAGGTGCTGCGCATCGACGAGGACCCGAAGCCCCCGGCTTCGGTGCCGGGCACCTCAGGACGCCGGGGGCATAAGGGCGAGCGCATCGCGCTGTCGGTGAAGGCGCTGCAGCCGAGGCCCGAGCCCGCGCCGGTGCCCGATGCGCCGCCGCGCCCGGAGCGCCCCGCCCCACCCCCGCCGCCGAAGGTCGGCGACGTGGTCGAGGCGAGCGTCGACAAGATCGAGAGCTTCGGCGTCTTCGTGCGCTTCGCCGGCGGCCGCGGCCTCGTGCCCGCGAGCGAGACCGGCACGCCGCGCGGCGCCGACCTCCGCCGCTCGTTCAAGCCGGGCGACACCTTCAAGGTGCTCGTCCTCGCGATCGACGAGCAGCACCGCATCCGGCTCTCGAAGTCGGGCGCCGAGGACGCCGCCGAGCGCGCCGAGGCGGCCGAGTACCTGAAGAAGACCGCGCCGAAGCAGTCCGGCAAGGGCTTCGGGACGCTCGGGGACCTCCTGAAGGCGAAGCTCGAGAAGAAGTAGGCCCCTACCCTTCGACCACCTCGTAGCTCCACCGGTCCGGCCCGAGGTTCACCGTCAAGGTGAGCCCGGGCCGTTCGAACTTCAGGCTCCGCCCCTCGACGCGGACCTCCGGCCAGCCCGCCGAGATCGCCGGGAGGTGGCGCCGCCGGATCGCGAGGAGCTCCCGGTAGCGCTCGAGGAGCTCGCCGTGCCAGCCGTCCTTGCGGCGCACCGGGCGGGAGCGCTCGAACGTGCCGATCGCCTGCGGGTCCGGCACGTCGGCCGCGCCCTCGGCGATGAACTCGGCGCGGCGGCCCTCGCTGACGGCGCGGGCGAGGGCCGGGTCCGTGTGCGAGGTGAAGTAGAGGAACGGGTTCTCCTCGCCGTAGGCCTCGCCCATGAAGAGGAGCGGCGTGCCCGAGCCGAGGAGCACCACGGCGGCGAGCGGCGCGAGGGCCTCGCGTGGCACGAGCGTGGAGAGCCGCTCGCCCGAGGGCCGGTTGCCGACCTGGTCGTGGTTCTGCAGGCAGGTCACGAAGCGCGCCGGGGCGAGGCCGGCCGTCGGCGTCCCGTGCGGCCGGCCCCGGTAGAGCGACCGCCCGCCCTGCAGCGCGAACCCGCCGCGCAGCGCCTGGGCGACGCGCTCCACGGAGCCGAAGTCGACGAGGAACTTGCCCCGCTCGCCCGTCGCGAGCGCGTGCAGCGCGTGGTGGAGGTCGTCGGCCCAGACCGCGTCGCAGCCCCACCCCGCCGGCGGCGGGTCGAGGACCTTGCGGTCGTTCTCGTCGCTCTCCGCGATGACGTGCACGCGCCGCCCGGAGCGCGCCGCCTCGGCGTGGACGGCCGCCGCGAGCTCCGCGACGAGGTGGCGGGCCGAGCCGTCCTCGATCGCGTGGGTCGCGTCGAGGCGGAGCGCGTCGACCCGGAAGTCGCGGACCCACCGCAGCGCGGCCTCGACGAGGAGCGCGCGCACCGGCGCGGCGCCCGGGCCGTCGAGGTCGAGCCCGTCGCCCCAGGGGGTGTGGTGACGCCTCGTGAAGTAGGGCGCGACGAGCCCGAGGTAGTTCCCCTCCGGGCCGAGGTGGTTGTAGACGACGTCGAGGCACACCGCGAGCCCGAGCCCGTGGGCGCGGTCGACGAGGCGCTGCAGCGCCGCGGGCCCGCCGTACGCCTCGTGCACCGCGTGGAGCGACACGCCGTCGTAACCCCAGTTCCGCCGGCCCGGGAAGGGCTGCAGCGGCATGAGCTCGACGCAGGTGACGCCGAGCTCGACCGCCTCCGGGAGGCGCGCGGCCGCGGCGTCGAGCGTGCCGTCGGGCGTGTAGGTCCCGACGTGCACCTCCTCGATCACGAGCTCCTCGAGCGGGAGCCCGCGCCAGCCGTCGTCCGACCAGCGGTGGGCGCCGGGATCGAAGAGTCTGCGAGGGCCCGTGCACGCCCCCGGGCTGGCGGGGCGAGGCGGGGTCGGGCACCCGCCGGCCGTCGTCGAGCACGAAGGCGTAGCGGTCGCCGGGTCCGGCTCCGGGCACGTCGAGCGCCCAGAAGCCGTCCCCGGCGGGCGCGAGCGGGGCCGGGGCCCTGCCCTCGACCTCGACGGCCGGGCGCCGCTGGAGCGGCGCCCAGAGCCTGAAGCGGGTGCCGCCGGGCACGAAGACGGGACCGTGGAGGGGGGCGTCCATCCTCCTGACGCTGATCACGCCGCACTGCGTAGGCAGCCGTCACCGCGGCCGCGGGCGACGCCGTCCCGGCCTGCTCGCGCGGGGCGCCAGGGCTAAACCTTGAGGGCAGCACACGCACCCGGGCGCAAACTTCGCGCACCTCCGGTGCGGGCTCGACGGGCAGCCGCCCGTGCGCTAGCTTCGGGGCCCCCCGTTCAGGACCCCTCGCCGGGCGACACGTGCGCCCAGGAAAGGAAGCGCGAATGTCGACGGAGCGTCCGACCAAGAATCCGCACCTGCTCGCCTGGGTCGATGAGATGGCCCGCCTCTGCAAGCCGGACAAGATCGTCTGGTGCGACGGCTCGGCGGAGGAGAAGAAGCGCCTCACCGAGGAGGCGGTGGCGAAGAAGGTCCTGATCCCGCTCGACCAGAAGAAGTGGCCGGGCTGCTACTACCACCACTCCGACAAGAACGACGTCGCCCGCGTCGAGCACCTCACCTTCATCTGCACGCCGACGAAGGCCGAGGCCGGCCCCACCAACAACTGGATGGATCCCGGCGAGGCGTACCGGAAGCTCGGCGCGCTGTACGACGGCTCGATGAAGGGCCGCACGATGTTCGTGGTGCCCTACGTGATGGGGCCGGTCTCGTCGCCCTTCGCGAAGGTCGGCGTCGAGATCACCGACTCGATCTACGTGGCCCTCAACATGGGGCTCATGACGCGCATGGGGACGCAGGCGCTCGACCGCCTCGGCGACACGAGCCGCGACTTCAACAAGGGCCTCCACGCGACGCGCGACCTCAACCCCGACGCCCGCTTCATCTGCCACTTCCCCCAGGACAACACGATCTGGTCGGTGGGCTCGGGCTACGGCGGCAACGCGCTCCTCGGCAAGAAGTGCCTCGCGCTCCGCATCGGCAGCCACCTCGCCCGCCAGGAGGGCTGGCTCGCCGAGCACATGCTCATCCTCGAGGCCGAGAGCCCCGAGGGCGAGGTGTCCTACGTCGCGGCCGCCTTCCCGTCGGCGTGCGGCAAGACCAACTTCGCGATGCTGATCCCGCCGAAGAGCTTCGACGGCTGGACCATCCGCACGGTCGGCGACGACATCGCGTGGCTCCGCGTGGGCGACGGCGGCCGGCTCTGGGCCGTGAACCCCGAGGCCGGCTACTTCGGCGTCGTGCCGGGCACGAACTTCAAGACCAACCCGAACGCGATGCGCTCCATCGAGCGCGACACGATCTTCACGAACGTCGCGCGCACCGCGGACGGCGACGTGTGGTGGGAGGGCAAGGACAACGAGCCCTACGCCGAGATGATCGACTGGAAGGGCCAGCCCTGGAAGAAGGGCTCGACCGAGAAGGCGGCGCACCCGAACAGCCGCTTCACGGCGCCGATGTCGAACAACCCGGCGCTCTCGCCGTTCGCCGACCACGCGAAGGGCGTGCCCATCTCCGCGATCATCTTCGGCGGCCGCCGCTCGACCACGGTCCCGCTCGTGCTCCAGTCCTTCAACTGGACCCACGGCGTGTTCCTCGGCGCCACCATGGGCTCCGAGACCACCGCCGCGGCGGTCGGCCTGAAGGAGGGCGTGCGCCGCGACCCGATGGCGATGCTGCCGTTCATCGGCTACGACGCCGGCACCTACCTGCAGCACTGGCTCGACATGCAGTCGAAGATCCCGAACCCGCCGAAGATCTTCATGGTGAACTGGTTCCGGAAGAGCTCGGAGGGCAAGTTCCTCTGGCCGGGCTACGGCGAGAACATGCGCGTCCTCAAGTGGATCATCGACCGCGCGCAGGGCCGGATCGGCGCGAAGGAGACGCTGGTCGGCTGGGTGCCGCGCATCTCCGACCTCAACCTCGGCGGCCTCGAGGTCCCGGCCGGCGCGGTCGAGGAGGCGATGAAGATCGACTACGCCGAGTGGGAGAACGAGTTCGCCTCCGAGGAGGAGTGGTTCCAGAAGCTCGGGCCGACGCTCCCGCGCCCGCTCGCGCTGCAGCGCGAGCTCTTGCTCGAGCGCGTGCGCTCGGCCGCGAAGAGGGCGTAGACTCGGCGTCCCCCGGGCGCGGTGGCCTCCCGGCCGCCGCGCCCGTCTCTTTTCCGGGGCCGCTTCCTTTCAGGGGTCGAGAGCATGTGCACCCTCGCCGTCGCGCTCGGACAGGACCGCCGCTGGCCGGTGGTCGTCGCCGCGAACCGCGACGAGCGGCTCGGGCGCCAGGCGGAGGGCTGGGCCCTCCGGGAGACGCCGGCCGGCACCCGCTACGCCGCCCCCCGCGACGTCCTCGCGGGCGGCACCTGGATCGGCGTCTCCTCGCGCGCGGTCCTCGCCGCGCTCACGAACTACCACGCGCCCTTCGACTGGTACCCCGACCCCGAGCGCCGCTCGCGCGGCGACATCGTCGGCCTGGCGCTCGCCGCGCCCGACGCGTCCGCCGCGCGCAGCGCGCTCTTTGCCGAGCGCGCCGAGGCCTGGAACCCGTTCCACCTCGTGGTCGCCGACGCGAAGGGCGCCTTCCTGTGGTGGTACGACGGCGAGCGGAGCGGCTTCGAGACGCTCGGCCCGGGCCTGCACGTCGTCACCGAGAGCGACCGCGCCGGGAGGGGCCCGCGCGCCGACCTCGTCCGCGCCCGCTGGCCGACCGACCTCGCCCCCGAGCGGCTCCAGCTCATGCTCGGCTCGCACGCCGGCCCGGACGGCACGCCCCCGGGGATTCTGCATCCACATGGACCCGGCCTACGGCACGCGCTCCTCGGCCGTGCTGCGCCTCACCGGGGACGTCACCACCTCCGAGCTCTTCGTCTCCGACACCCGCCCCTGCCTCGCGCCGATGGAGGACCGCTCCGAGCTCCTCCAGGCGCTCGCGCCCATCTGACGCGCCGGCGGGGTTGACGCCGGGCCCCGCCGGCGGCAAAACCACCCCGCCATGGGCCTCCTCGACAAGATCCAGTTCAAGAGCCAGACGGCCGAGCCGCCGGAGGCGATCGACTTCACCGAGCAGGGCGAGCTGCGCTTCGTCTGGCCGGGCGGCCTCGAGACCGTGGTGTCCGCGTTCGGGCTGCGCGACGCGTGCCCCTGCGCGGGCTGCGTCGAGGAGGGCTCGGGCCGGAAGATCCTGGATCCCGCCACCATCCCCGCCGGCATCCGCATCGCGGAGATCGAGCCGGTCGGCAACTACGCCGTGAAGCTGCACTTCTCCGACGGGCACGACACCGGCATCTTCTCGTGGAGTTACCTGCGCGAGGTGCTGCTCCCGAAGGGCTGAACCCTACCCGCACCGCAGGGCCCCCAAGGCAGTCGGCGTCACGTGACCGAGGGGGCTCGACGCGCCCCCGCGACGCCGGCCGGCTGCGTCGGTCTGACGTCACCACATCTCCCGCTCATGGTGAGCGTAGCCGCGCGAAGCGCGGCGGAGTCGAACCAGGCAGGCCTGCGTGCGAGTTGCGCGTGACGACGCCGTGCGCTGCGCGCACGTCGCCGTCACACGCCCTCGTCACTTGGCCTGCATTCGCTAGGATCCTGGTGACGTGGAGAGCCCGACCTCCGCCGGCCGGCGCTGCGGGGGCGCGTCTCGCCTTCGGAGCGTTGCGGACTGCGGTCGGCCGAAACTGCTAGGTGGCGAGTGATGAACTAAAGGTGAATCAGATGCGGCGGGTGAACGACGCGGGGCGGGCGGGGACGGGCAGAGACCGGAGCATGCACCAGCGCGGATGAATGGGAGCCCGTCGCCGCAACACCAGCGGGCCCGTTGGTCGTTCATCAGCACCCAGCAGCCACGGCCGCTCACCGTCCACCACGCCCGAGAGCCAAACGGGTCTCCGCAGCAGCGCGCAGCGAGCGACGGGCTCGGTACGGTCTCCAGGATCCTGGCAATGCAGGCCAAGTGACGAGGGCGTGTGTCGGCGCCGTGCGCGTAGCGCACGACGCCGATACGCGCAACTCGCGCGCAGGCCTGCTGCGGCGGTCACCGCCATGCAACGGCAACGGTTCCGGCGATCTGTTCCGTCTCACACCCGTCCGAGCAAGCGCTGTCGCGGAGGCCCGTTTGGCTCCCACGGACACGCATGCCGACAGCGGAGGTGCCCGCGGAGCTCGCGGCGGGCCTGCATGCGAACGACCAAACCTAGACCGGATTGCGGTCGGGCGGCGCCGGCGGGACGTAGCCGTTCTGCTCGGGCGTGTGCCCGACGCGCTCGTGCCCGAAGCGGATGGCGCGCGGGTCGCCGCGGCCGCCGCGCAGCGCGTGGACGAGGAGCTTCACGGAGGAGCCGTCGGCGCGGCCGCGGGCGGCCTCCTCCACGAGGACGTCGCAGGCGCCGCGGGCGTCGAAGGCGCCGGAGCGGTAGGAGCGCGGCTGCGTGAGCGCCGCGAAGGCGCTCGCGACCGAGATGACCTCGATGGAGCGCGGCGGGGCCGACGGCAACACCGGGTAGCCCTGGCCGCACCGCCAGTGATGGCTGCGGGCGGCGGAGACGGCCGGGTGGCGGCCGAGGACGGTCGCGAGGTGGTAGGCGCCCACGAGCGGGTGCGAGGCGATCCGGTCGGCGTCGTCGCGGGTCAGGCGCTCCTGGCCGCGCAGGAGGCGCGCCGGGAGGTGGCGCATGCCGAGGTCGTGGAGGAGCGCGGCCGCGGCGAGGTCGCTCAGGCCGCGGGCCTCGCCGAGCGCGGAGAGCAGCATCCGCACCGCGACCGCGGCGGTCACGAAGGCGTGGCGGTGCACCGGCGAGCCGTTGCGGCGCGCGGCGAGCAACTCCTCGAAGAGCACCGGCGGCAGCCGGACGCCGAGGAGCACGCGCTCGACGGCGTCGCGGACCTCGGGGCCCTGGAACAGGTGCTGGTACGTCGGGTCGTCGAGCGGGTCCGCGACGTCGAGCGCGAGCGGCGTGCCGGAGAGCGCGACGGGCGCCTCCGGCGAGGCGGTCGCGGCGGCCTCGTCGATCACCTCCGGCGACACGACGAAGCCCCGCCGCGCGACCAGGCGGCCGCGGCAGTCGACGACGTCCTCGGGGAGGCTGAGCCGGTCGAACATCTGCGCACACGAGCCTACCCGATGTGCGCGGGGGCGCGGGAGGCCCCCGCCGTGCCCCGCGCCCATGGTACGTGCCGCAGCCCGTCGTACGGCCTTGCCGGAGGCCGCTCAGCGCTTGCGCGCCCGGCCGAGCGCCTTCTCGACCTCCCGCTTGGACTCGCGCTCCGCGATGGCGTCGCGCCGGTCCTCGTGGGTGCGGCCCTTCCCGAGGCCGAGCTCGACCTTCGCCCAGCCGTCCTTGAAGTACAGGCGCAGCGGGACGAGCGTGTAGCCGCGCTGCTCGACCTTGCCGCGTACGCGCTCGAGCTCCGCGCGGGACATGAGGAGCTTGCGCTCCCGCAGCGGGTCGTGCCCGAAGTGCGCGGCCTGCTTGTACTCGCCGATCCGGCAGTTCACGAGGAAGAGCTCGCCGCCCCGCGGCTGCGCGTAGGCGTCGGAGAGGTTCACGTTGCTCTCGCGCAGCGACTTCACCTCGCTGCCGGTGAGCACGAGCCCGGCCTCCCACGCGTCCTCGATGGTGTAGTCGAAGCGCGCGCGCCGGTTGGAGGCGACGACCTTCTCGCCCTCCGCGACCCGCTTCTTGCCCGCGGCGCCCTTCACGGCAGCCTCGCGTTGTCGATGAGCCGGGTCGTGCCGACGAAGGCCGCGACGAGCATCACCGCGCCGGGCGCCGCCACCTCCACGGGCTTCAGGGTCTCCGGCTCCACGATCTCGACGTAGTCGATCTTGACGGGCGCGGCCTCGAGCGCGGCCCGGGCGCGGGCCCGGAGCGCGGCCGCGTCCCGCTCGCCGCGGCGCGCCGCCTCGGCGGCGGCGGCGAGCGACCGCGAGAGCGCGAGCGCCCGGAGGCGTTCGTCGGCCGAGAGGTAGGCGTTCCGGGAGGACATCGCGAGGCCGTCCGGCTCGCGCACGATGGGCATCCCGGAGATCTCGACGCCCAGGTCGAGGTCGCGGACCATCGCGCGGATCACGGCGAGCTGCTGGAAGTCCTTCTCGCCGAAGAGCGCGACGTGCGGGCGCGACAGGTTGAGGAGCTTCGCGACCACGGTCGCCACGCCGCGGAAGTGACCGGGGCGGGAGGCGCCGCAGAGCCCCTGGGCGACGTCGCCGACCTCGATCCAGGTCTGGTGGTGGGGCCCGTAGACGAGCGCCGGGTCGGGCGGCGCGAGCACGGCGTCGATGCCCGCCGCGGCGCACTTCGCGAGGTCGCCCTCGAGGTCGCGCGGGTAGCGCGAGAGGTCCTCCCTCGGGCCGAACTGGGCGGGGTTCACGAAGATCGTCGCGAGGGCGAGCCCGGGGCGGCCGCCGGCGTCCGCGCGGCGCCTGGCCTCCCGCATGAGCGAGAGGTGGCCCTCGTGGAGGAACCCCATCGTCGGCACGAGCGCGATGCGGGTGCCCGCGTCGCGGGCCGCGAGGCAGCGGGCCGCCCAAGCGGCGGGGCTCGTGAACAGCTCGGGCGTCTTCATGGAGGTGGCGCTAGACCGGCGCCCCCATCACGCCGCCGTGGGGCTCCTCGTCGTCGCCTGCGAGCGCGGGCAGCGGCAGGAGGCGCACGTTGGGCGCGTGGAAGCTGTGGGCGTCGTCCGGGAAGGTCCGGCCCTTCACCTCGGCGACGTAGGCCGCGATGCCGGCGGTGGCCGCCTCCGAGACGGTCGCGAAGTGCTTCACGAACTTCGGCGTGAACGACGGATCCATGCCGAGGAGGTCGTTGAGCACGAGCACCTGACCGTCGCAGTGGACGCCGGCGCCGATGCCGATGGTCGGGATGGAGAGCCGGCCGCTGACGACGCGGGCGAGCTCCTCCGGGACGCACTCGAGCACGATCGCGTAGCAGCCCGCCGCCTCGAGGGCGAGGGCGTCCTTCAGGATCAGGGCCGCCTTGTCGGCGTCCTTCCCCTGCACGACGTAGCCGCCCATCTTGTGGACCGACTGCGGCGTGAGGCCGATGTGGCCCATGACCGGCACGCCCGCGCGCGTGATGCGCTTCACGACCTCCACGAACTCGGCGCCGCCCTCGAGCTTCACGGCCTCGGCCCCGCCCTCGGCGACGAGCCGGGCGGCGGCCTTCACGGCCTCGTCCACGCTCGCGTGGTAGCTGCCGAACGGCATGTCGACGACGAGGTGCGGCCGGCCCGAACCCCTGGCGAGCCCGCGGCGGACCGCGGCGCCGTGGTAGACCATCTGGTCGAGCGTGACCGGCAGCGTCGAGTCGTGGCCCTGCACGACCATGCCGAGCGAGTCGCCGACGAGGATGACGTCGACGCCGGCCGCGTCGGCCCAGCGGGCCGCCGTGGCGTCGTAGGCGGTGACGACCGCGATGGGATCGCCCGCGGCCTTCATGCGCGCGAGCTCGTGGATGGTGACGCGCCTCCGCGGCGCGGGGACCTGGGACGACATTGGGTTCGACCTCCGGTGTAGGCCCTGTGCCTCCGAGAAAGGAGGCGTGGGGTCCTGCCCATGAGCCGGACTGCTGACGTCTATCTAATCTTCAATCGTACCGCGCGCTTCAACTGACATCGGAGTCAACCGCTCTTCGTGCCCATCGGGACGTAGTGCTGGGTCCCCTTCCGGTGCTTCCGGATGACCGCGAGCAGGTCCTCCTGGTCCTGGGCGTCGCCCTCGAGGTCGACGTCGCTCGTGTTGACGACGAGGAGCGGCGTGTCCTCCCAGTGGAAGAAGAACTCACCGTAGGCCTTCGCCACCTCGCCGACCCAGGCCGGGTCGACGTGCGAGCGGCCGGCGCGCCGGGCGCGCTGCACGAGCACCTCCTGGCGGGCCTGCAGGTAGACGACGAGGTCCGGCTTCACGACGCGCGGGCCGAGGAGCTCGTAGACCCGCTCGTACATCGAGAGCTCGTCGGCCGAGAGCGTGAGGGCCGCGTAGATGCGGTCGCGGGCGAAGAGGTGGTCGGAGACGATCGACCGGCTGAAGAGGTCCTGCTGCGAGAGCGCCTCCTGGTGCTTGAAGCGCGAGAGCAGGAAGAAGAGCTGGGTCTGGAACGCGTGCTTCTTCCGGTCGGCGTAGAAGGCGGCGAGGAAGGGGTTCGCGTCGGAGGGCTCGACGAGGAGGCGCGCGCCCAGGCGCTCGGCGAGCAGCTTCGCGAGGGCGGTCTTCCCGACCCCGATCGGCCCCTCCACGGCGATGTAGCGGGGCCGGTCGACCGGCCGCTGGGTGTCCATCCGTCGGGCGTCCTGACTTCCGCTCCGCGAGCGGTGCCGCTGCCGGTTCCCCTCTCCGGCCCGCGAAGTGCGCGAGAGTGCCAGGGGCCGAAAAGGGTTGCAAGGCGAAGCGTCCGGGCGCCCGGTCTGATCCCCGGATCAGGGTCACCATGATCCCCGGATCAGGGATCCCTTTGACATGCCATGCGATGCCACGTATCGTCGCCGCGATTCCAAGCTTCTGGAGGCTGCTCGTGATGGCGACCCGCGTGGCGACGACGAAGGGCGTGAAGACGGCGACGGACGACGGGGTCGACCCCGCCTTCCACCGCGCCATCCTCAAGATCGCCCTCGAGCTCAAGAAGCCCGACTCGCCGGGCTACGAGGCCATCGTCGCGCGCACCATCCGGACCATGAAGCTCGACCCGGCGGCGTTCCGCCGGTACCTCGGCGAGAACGGCGCTCGCAACATGAGCCTCCTCCTCGCGACGGCGAAGGCGATCGGCACCTAGGTTCGCGACACGCGGCACGGCTTACGGCAGCACCGGTTCACGCAGGACGGCCTCGCCACGGTGAGGCCAGGGTTTCACGGGCGCCCCCTCGACGGGTGGCGTGGGCGGGCAAGGTTGGCGGGTGGGCGCCCGTGAGATGTTCCTCCAGAGAGGATCGCTACCCGGCGAGCCGCGGCGCGAGCGCGCGGCAGAGGGCCTCCCACTCCGCGACCTCGAGCGTCTCGCCGCGGCGGCGGGGATCGATCGCGGCCTGCGCGAGCGCCGCCTCCACCGCCTTCGGCGGCGCGAGGCGCGCCGCGTCGAGCGCGTTCGAGAGGGTCTTCCGGCGCTGGGCGAAGCCGGCCTTCACGAGCTTGCGGAAGAGCGCGGTGTCGAGGGGCCCGCCGGGCGGCGGCCGGAAGCGCGCCTCGAGGACGGCGCTCTCGACCTTCGGGGGCGGCAGGAACGCCCCGGCCGGCACCCGCCGCGCGACGCGCACGTCGGCCTCGCGCTGGAGCAGCACCGAGAGGAGCCCGAAGTCCTTCGTGCCCGGCTCGGCGGCGAGCCGCTCGGCGACCTCGCGCTGCAGCAGGAACACCGCCTGGGCGATCCGGTCGGCGTGGTCGAGGAGCGCGAAGAGGATCGGGCTCGAGAGGTGGTACGGGAGGTTCCCTGCCACGTGCAGCCGCGTGACGCCGAGGCGATCGGCGACCGCGGCCCAGTCCACCCGCACCGCGTCGGCCTCCACGAGCTCGATGCGGCCTCGTTTCGCGGGGGGCTCGGCGCCCCCCGCCCCGACCGGCGAAGCCGGATCGGGGCCCCACCCCGGCAGCAGCTCCTCCCGGAGCACGAGCGCCATGTCCCGGTCGCGCTCGACCGCGGTCACCCGCGCGCCGCGCCCGGCGAGGCGCACCGTGAGGTGGCCGAGCCCCGCGCCGAGCTCGACGACGGGCGCACCCGGGGGCGGCGCCGCGAGGTCGGCGATGGCGTCGAGCACCTCGGGGTCGGCGAGGAAGTTCTGGCCCCAGCTCTTCTTCGCGCGCAGGCCGTGCTTCTCGAGGAGCGCGCGCGGCGAGGGGTACGAGGTCGAGGTCACAGGCGCCAGCCCGGGTCGGCCGCGAGCGTCGCGCCGGCGCGCAGCCCGCGCTCGAGCGCGTGCGTGCCGGCGACGGCGATCATCGCGGCGTTGTCGGTGCAGAGGCGGACCTCGGGCAGGAAGAGCTCCATGCCCTCGTAGTCCGCCGCGCGCTCCGCGGCGGCGGCGCGCAGCCGCGAGTTCGCGGCGACGCCGCCCGCGAGCACGAGCCGGCCGTGCTGCAGCCGGCGCGCGGCCTTGACCGCCTTCTCGACGAGCGCCCGGACGATGGCCTCCTGGTAGCTCGCGCACAGATCGGCGAGCGCCTGGCCCCCGGGCACGCCGTGCTTCTTCACGTGGTGGAGGAGCGCGGTCTTGAGCCCCGAGAAGCTGAAGTCGAGGTCGGCGCCCTTCACGACGGCCTTCGGGAACCTCACGGCGTCCCTGTCGCCGTCCTTCGCGAGCCGGTCGATGGCGACGCCGCCCGGGTACGGCAGGCCGAGCAGCTTCGCGCCCTTGTCGAACGCCTCGCCCGCGGCGTCGTCGCGGGTCTGCCCGAGCACGCGGTAGTCGCCCCACCCGCGCGCCTCGTAGAGCGAGGTGTGGCCGCCCGAGACCACGAGCCCGAGGTACGGGAACGCGGGCGGCCGCTCGGAGAGGAACGCCGCGACGAGGTGGCCCTCGAGGTGGTTCACGCCGACGAGCGGCTTCCCCCACGCGAGCGCGAGCGCCTTCGCCGCCTGCACGCCGACGAGGAGCGCCCCCACGAGGCCCGGGCCGCTCGTGACCGCGACGCCGTCGAGGCCGGACGGGTCGACGCCCGCGCGCGCGAGCGCCTCGTCGACGACCGGCATCACCTGGACGACGTGGTTGCGGCTCGCGAGCTCGGGCACGACCCCGCCCCAGCGGCGGTGGACGTCGATCTGCGTCGAGACGACGTCGGAGCGCACGCGCGCGCCGTCCTCGACGACGGCGGCGGCCGTCTCGTCGCAGGAGGTCTCGATGGCGAGCACCCTCACGGCGCCTCCGGATGCGACGAGACGGCGGGGGGTGCGGGGGGATGCCCCCTGCGAAGCCCAGCCTCGTCGCAGGAGGTCTCGATCGCGAGGACGCGCATGAGGAGCCGGGTTCTAGCGCGGACGGGCGGCCCGCGCCTACCTCAGCTTCGAGAGGATCTCGCGGACGGCGCGCGCCTGCTCGCCCTTCGGCGAGAGCGCGAGGAACTTCTCGTAGGCGGTCTTCGCCGCGGCCTTCTTGCCCTGCGCCTGGTTGAGCTCGCCGAGCATGAGCCACGCGGGCGCGTACCTCGGGTCCTCGTCGAGCGCGACCTTCGCCTCGCGGACCGCCTCGTCCGTGCGGTTCGCGTCGTAGAGGGCACGGGCGAGGCCGGTGCGGGCGGCCGCGGTCGGCTTCACCGCGAGGGCGCGCTTGTAGTCGGCGATGGCCTCGTTGAACCGCCCGAGCTCGTACTTGCGGCCGGCGGAGGCGAGGAGCTTGCGGTAGTCGGCCTCCGCGCTCGCGGCGCGCGGCGGCTCCGCGGCCGGCCGCTCCGGCGAGGGCGCCACGGCGGCCGGCTCCGGGGCCGGGGCGGGCGGCGGCTCGGCCGGGTTCTCCGCGGGCGGCGCGGCCTGCGCGGCGCCCTCGGCCGGCCTCTCCGGCTCGGCCGCGGCGGCAGGCTGCACGGCGGACGTGGGCTGCGCCTCCGCCGTCGGCGTGGCAGCCGGCGCCGGCGCGGCCCTCGCCTCCTGCGCGGGGGCGGGCGGAGAGGGCGGCTGCGGTGAGAACCCCGGAACGAGCCCCGCCCACCAGGCGCCCGCGGCGGCGGCGGCGAGGAGCACGAGGGCGATCGCGATGAGGAGGCCGGTCGGCGCGCCCTTCTTGACGGCCGCGAGGTCCTCGTCCTCGAGGTCGGCGCCCTTCGTCGCGCGCGCGGCGGTGCGGGCGAGCGGCACGGCGCTCGTGGCGATCTGCGAGGGCGGGGGCGAGGCCTGCGCGGCGGGCATCGCGGCGGCGGTCCTGCGCACCGGGGGCGATGGCGCCGGCGCGGGCCGCGGCGGCGGCGCCGGCTCGTCGACCTCGACCGGTGTCTCCTCGGGCGCGTCCACCTCGACCGGCGCGACGTCGGAGTCGTCCTCGCGGGCGGGCGCCGCGCGCACGGGGGGCGCGGCGGGCTCGTCGTCGTCGTCGACCCGCACCGGGACCTCGGCGACCGGCGCCTCCCCCGGCGCGGCCCCGGACTCCGGCTGCGCGGTGGCGCTCGACGCCGAGGCACCGACCGCGGCCACGGCTTCCTCGAACAGTGCCTCCAGCGCAGGCGGCGTGCCCGCGGAGGGCGCGGCGTGGAGGTCGAACGGGCTTGCGGTCCCGGCGCCGGGCGCCTCGGCCGCGTGGGGCACCTCGCCCGACGGCTCCGGCTCGACGCCCTCCGGCGGCGCGAGCACGGGCCGAGGAGGCGGCGGCGCCGCGCGCACCGGTGGCGCGACGGGAGGCGGGACGGCCGGCCGCGCGACCGGGGGCGGAGGCGCGGCGGGGCGGCCCCGGCCGAGCGACGGCGGCGGGGGGAGCGAGCCCGGCGGCGGCAGCGGCATCGAGAACTGCGAGGGCTTGAAGGCGGGCGCGGCCGGGGGCGGGGGCGCGCCGCCCTCGCGCTTGAAGGGCAGCACCTTCGCGTCGCTCGGGCGCTGCGCGGCCGGGGGCGCGGGCGGCGCCGGGCGGCGCGGCGACGGCGGCGGCGGCGGTGATGGCGGCTCCGGCTCCTGCTTGCCGACCGGGCCCGCGAACCAGTCCACGCCCTCGGGCTCGGGCGTCGCCTCGGCGCGGCCCGGCTCGGCCGGCGAGGCGGCCTGCCGCGCGGGCAGCTCCGGCGACGGGAGCCCCGGCACCGCCTCCTTGATGATCCCCTCGAAGAAGAGCTTCGAGATGATCCCGGCGGCGGCGAGGTCGTCGTAGTCGGCCTCCTCGATGACGCGCTCGAGCGTGCGGCGGCCGTCGAAGAGCCGGAGCAGCGCGTTCACGTCGTCGGGGATCTCGGCGAGCCGGTCGGCGAGCAGCGTCGTGTCGATCTCGAAGGTCTTGTCGAGCGCGGGCAGCTGCTCGACGATGCGCCCCCACTCGTCGATGCGGCGCATGCCCTCCATGAGGAGGCCCTGCGTCGAGACCGGGATGCGCTCCTCCCGCTCGATGGGCTTGAACTCGATCGCGAACTCGCCGTCCTGCCAGTTGAGGAGGCGGTAGAACGCCTGGTCACCGCCGACCTTGCCGAGCTCGGCGTCGACGACGCGGCCCTCGCGGAAGTAGCAGACCGCCTCGGCGCCGGTCTTGTTCTTCACGTGGAGCGCGCCGGACTTCTTTCCCATCTCGAGCGTCTGGACGAGGTCCACGACGCCCATGTCGGAGAGGTTCCCGCTGAAGCTCGCCTTGAGGTCCTTCTTCTCGAGCCGCTCCTTCTCCCGCTTCTGGAGAAGGATCTTCACGCGGGTGACGATCTCCTTGATGTAGATGGGCTTCGTCAGGTAGTCCTCGACGCCCAGCTCGAGGCCCTTCACCTTGTACTCGACCGACTTCTGGCCGGTCAGGAAGATGAACGGCGTGCCGCGGTAGCGGTCGTCCTCCTTGAGCCGCCGGCACAGCTCGAAGCCGTCCATCTCCGGCATCTTCGTGTCGGAGAGGATGAGGTCGGGCGGGGAGATCGAGGCCTTCTCGAGCGCGTCCTTTCCGTTCACCGCCGTGGTGACGGAGAAGCCCGCCTTCTTGAGCGAGACCTCCATCACCCGGAGCGACTTCGGGTCGGAGTCGACGAGGAGCAGGTGCTGCTTTGCCAAGTGCTGGCCTTTCCGCGCGATTTCGGGCGGTCCGCCGCGGCGCCGCCCCGGCCATGAGGCCCCAGAAAGGAGCCTTCGTCAAGGCGACGGTGCGCGGGTGCACCGGACCGTACGGCCTGGGGGCGGCGCGACCCGGCGCCGGGCCGGATCGCGCGTGCTAGCGTCCGCGCGGCTTGACGCTCCCCGCCGCGATCAGCCTCGGCGCGCTCGCCCTCGAGCTCGTCCTCGGCGCCCTGTGCCTCGCCTTCTCGGCGGCGCCCGGCTGGCGCCACCTGCGCCTCTTCGCGCTCGTCGCCTGGAGCGCCGCGCTCTACTCCGCCTCCGACGTCCCGCAGACCCTCGCCGTCTCGGACCGCGCCATCCTGGCGGCGAGCCAGCTCAGCCTCTCCGCCGCGACCCTCCACGTCGCGCTCTGGGTGCTCTACAGCGCCCGGACCGGCCGGCCCCTCGGCGGCGGGCGCCTCGACCGGCTCCGCGTCGGGCTCCTCCTCTCCGCGAGCGCGCTCGCGTGGTGGCCGGGGGCGCTCGCCGCCCCCACCGTCCACCGCCACACGGTGGCCTGGCTGGGCGTCACGTACCGCACCGCCGACCCGACGCCGGGCGGGGTGGCGGTGTTCCTGCTCGTGATGGCCTCCGTCGCGGTGCCCGCGGTGCGCTACCTGCGCGCCGCCCGGGAGGGCGTGCCCGGGGCGCGGGCCCACGCGGCCGGCTTCGCCGTGCTCGCCGGCACGGCCGTGGCCGAGACGCTCGTGGCCGCCCAGGTCGTGCACGGTCCGTACGTGATGGAGCTCGGGTTCCTCTCCTGCCTGCTCGCGGTGGTCGGAGAGATGGCCGCGCGCCTCGTGCGCGACGCCCGCGAGCTCGCCGCGCTCTCCACGCGGCTCGAGGCCCAGGTCGAGGCGCGGGGCCGGGAGCTCGCGACGGCGCACCTCGCGCTCGCCCGGGCGGACCGGCTCGCGGCCCTGGGGCGGCTCGCCGCCGGGGTGGCCCACGAGATCAACAACCCGCTCGCGTCCATCCTCGGGAACGCGCTGTTCGCGAAGGCCGAGGTGGAGCGGCTCGGCCCCGGCGCCGGCTCGGAGGCGGCCGCCGCGCTCGGCGAGATCGGCGAGAGCGCCGGGCGGATCCGCGGCATCGTGCGGGACCTCGGCACCTTCGCGCGCGAGGAGCGGCCCGGCTCGACCGGGCGGGCCGACGTGCACGAAGTGCTCGAGTCGGCGCTCACGCTGGTGAGGCACGAGGTGAAGCACCGCGCGCAGGTGACGCGGGACCTGTGCGCCTCGCACCCGGCGGCCTCCGACCCGGCCCGCCTCGCCCAGGTGCTCGTGGGCCTGCTGGGCAACGCGGCGGAGGCGATCCCGCCGGGCGCTCCGGAGCGGAACGAGATCCGCGTGCGCACCCGGTCGGACGGCCGCGAGGTGGTGGTGGAGATCGAGGACACCGGGCGCGGCGTCGACCCTGCCGACCTGCCCCACCTCTTCGAGCCCTTCTTCACGAGGCGCACCGGCGCCGCCGCCGGGCTCGGGCTCTCGGTGTGCCACGGGATCGTGACCGCCCTGGGCGGCCGCATCGAGGTGGAGCCCGGACCGGACGGCGGCACGCGGGCCCGGGTCACGCTGCCGGCCGCGCCCGCCTAGGAGCTGCGGCCGACGCCCGCGAGCCACGCCATGGCGCGGTCGGGGTCGAACGTCTCCATGCCGCCCTCGAAGAGGAGATCGGCGAGCCCGAAGGTCGGGTGGAGCGGCCGGGCCGGGAGGTAGGGCACGGCGATGCAGCGCATGAAGGCGCGGAGCGCCGCCTCGACGCCCGGGCGCGAGTCCTCCACGACGGCGCAGGCCTCGGGCGGCACGTCGAGGCGGCGGGCGGTCTCCAGGAAGATGAGCGGCGAGGGCTTCCCGCGGGCGACCTCCTCCGCGGAGACGACGACCGGCAGCGCCGCGCCGAGGCCGGTGACCTCGAGGACGCGGGAGAGCACCGCGGGCGAGGTGCCCGACGCGACGGCGACCCGGAGCCCCGCCTCGCGGGCGAGGTCGAGCAGGCGGCGCATGCCGGGGTACACGGGCGTGCTCCGCTCGGCGAGCGCGAGGTAGATCGCGTTCTTCTCCTCGACGAGCGCCTCGGGGCGCTCGGGCAGCCCGTAGCGGCGTCGCACGTCGATCATCATGTCGAGGTTGCCGCCGCCGACGTACCGCGCCTTGTCCTCCTCGGTGAAGGTGATGCCGCGGCGCGCGAGCAGGTCGCGATCGGCGAGGTAGTAGTTCGGCTCGGAGTCGACGAGCGTGCCGTCGAGGTCGAAGATGAGGGCCCGGACCGGGACCGCGGGCGGGGGCCGGATGCGCGCGGAGAGCTCGAGGACGTTGCCCTCCGGGTCGCGCAGCATGGCCTCCCGGAAGCCGTCGCCGGTGTCGCGCGGCGGCTCGAAGCCGGCGCCGAGGAGGCCGAGGGCGGCGAGGCGCGCGAACGCGGCGTCCACGTCCTCGACGGCGACCGAGAGGTGTCCGGCGCTCCGGGCGGGCGCACCGGCGGGCGCCCGCGGGCGCGAGAGGAGCTCGAGCTCGAGCCCGTCGCGGCCGAGCATCACGGTCCTGAGGCCGGGGGTGTTCCGGGAGACGTACCGGTAGCGCAGCTCGAGGCCGAGCGCGGCCCGGTAGAACTGCTCCATCGCGAAGAGGTCCTCGACCTCGATGCCCAGGTGACCGAAGCGCAAGGTCGGGAGGGTACACCCGGACGCGACCGATGCGGGGCCCCTCGCGCGCGGGACGGCCGGTGGCCACCGTGCCGTCCATGGAGGTCTTCCAGTCGAACGGCTGGGCGTACGGGCTCGTCGCGGGCGCGCTCGTCATCGCGCTGTTCTACACGGTGTTCAAGAAGTGGCCGCCCGCCGAGGGCAAGGACGACGGCGTGGCGCCGCCGCCGCGCTGAGTCGTTCGCGGCGAGCGCCCGGCAGGCCGGCAGACCCACCGGGCGCGTGCGCCCGGCCGGGGGGGCTCCTGTATGCTCGCCGGATGGCCCATCACCTCCCCCGGGTCGCCATGGCCCTGGCGCTCCTCGCCATCGCCGGGTGCTCCCGGGACCTCGACCTCCCGGCCGAGGCCGGCGGGCCGACGCTCACCTCCATCACCCCGGCCTCCGCGTACGCCGGCGAGGTGGTCGAGATCGCGGGCGCCGGGTTCGCGCAGGATCCGACGGGCAACCTCGTGCAGTTCGCGTCGACCTCGGCGCGCGGCGAGGGCTTCTCGACCTCGGGCGGGCTCCTCCTCCACGTCCCCGCCGACGCCGGCACGGGCAAGTTCACGGTCGCGACCTCGCGCGGCACCTCGACCCCCGCCGGCCCGTTCGGCTACCTCGGCCTCGGCGAGCTCCGCACGCGGCAGGCCGCCTACGAGATCCCGCTCCTCCACAAGCCGTACCGGGTGATCGCCTCGCACGGGGAGACGCTCGTGGACTCCGACCTCGTGGTCGGACTCCTTCGCTACGGCCGGCCGGACTGGGTCCGGTCGACGGAGCAGTCCGCGGTCGGCTTCCCGGCGAGCGACACCGTGGTGTTCTACGAGGACTCGGGCACGCCGACCGGGTACCGGCTCACGCGCGTGGACCTCGCCACCGACGCCGAGACCTACACGGCGGGCGCCATCGCGAGCGGCCAGCCGGTGCACCTCGTGGCGATGCCCTCGACGAACCGGGTGGCGGTCGTGCGGCGGTCGACGGACACCGCGCAGTCGTCGGTCACGCTCCACGACGCGACCACGCTCGCCCTCGTCGGCGGGAACAACCTCCCCACGGTCGCCGTGCCGCACGGCTGCGACGACGCGACGGGCAACCGCCTCGCCTGCGTCTACCACGACGGGCTCGCCGGCGAGCCCGGGAAGCTCGCCCTCGTCAACGGGGCCACCGTCACGACGCTCGTGCCCGCGACCGGCGCCCTCCACCACAACGACTTCGACCTCGAGGAGGACGACCCGATCTGCGTCGCGATCGGCGCGGCCGGCCACCACGTGGCGGTGGTGGGCCGGGCGGACGGCCGGCTCCTCGTGTCCGACCTCGACACGGGCGGCGCGCTCGGCGAGGCCTCGATCTCGACCGGCTCCGCGACGCCCGCGCAGAGCCTGACCTGCGCCGGTGGCTCGACCGTCCTCGTCGCGAAGACGGCCGACGATCTGCTGGTGTCGGTCGACGTCGTGACCGGCGCCATCAACTGGGCCGCCTCGGTGCCGCGTGCGGCGCGCATGGCGGTCGAGGACGGGATCGTCCACGTCGCCGGCGACGCCGACGACCTCGTCGAGCTGCGCAGCCTCTCCGACGGGAAGCTCCTCTCGCGGCGCTCGTTCGACGCGCTGCCGGGCCGCGACGACGGCTTCGGCGTGCAGGGCGTCATGTGGACCGACACCGGCGCCTGGTTCACGAACCTCCAGGACGTCTACGGCGTCGACCAGCCGGTCCCCGCCCTCCTGCTCGTGACCTACTTCCCCTACGGGCTCCTCGAGGTGCCGCTCGAGGCGAAGAGCAGCCTCGTCTCCTTCTACCCCCTCTACCTCGACGTCCCGGACGCCATCGGGATCGTGCCCGGCATCCAGGGCGGCTACCTCGCCCTGCGCGAGAAGGGGCTCGGCAAGTTCGACCTCACGAGCTTCGTCCAGCTCGGGCAGGACGGGCCGACCGACTACTACGCCGGGACCGGAGACGGCCTCGTCACCATCGTGTCGGGCGGCGCCACCCACCTCACCGCGCTCCCCGGGGCGCTCTTCCGCAGCATGGGGCTCCACCCCGCGGGCGGGGTCTGGGCGGCGGTGAACCAGCCGGCGGCCGCGAGCGTCCTGCGCTGGACGGAGCTCGCGGCGAAGGCCGGCGCGCCGACCGCCACCTGGTCCGCGCCGGGCGCCCTCGACGGCGCGGCGGTGCTCGGCGGCACGCTCTGGGCGTTCTACTGGGACGGCGACCAGGACCACGCGGTCGAGCTCGACGACGGGCTGACCCAGGTGCAGGACATCCCGCTCGGCGACTACCTCAACCAGATCCTCGCCGTGTCGCCCAACGGCCGCACGTTCGTCTCCTGGGAGAGCCAGCCCTTCAGCGAGAACACCTCGGTCGTGATCTGGTCGGCCGATCCCGACGCGGGCATGCCGCGGGTCGCGACCGTCCCGGTGATCGGCCAGGTCACGGGGGCCGCGTTCGACCCCTCGGGCGAGAAGCTCTACGTGACGATGCAGCGGCCCGGCCGCATCCTCGTCATCGAGTGACGGGGCGGGCCGCGGACTCGCGCGCGGCGGCGTCGAGCAGGGCGGCGAGCCGCACGCCCGCCGCGAGGAGGGCCGCCTCCGTGCGCGCGCGCCACGCGTCGGTCCAGCCGCGCGGGAGCGCCACGATCGCGCGGGTCCGGGGCGTGAGCCCGAGGTCGCGGTAGATGTCCTGGGCCTCTCTGCTCGACGCGTTCGCCCAGGCGGCCGGATCGAGCTCGGCCGCCCAGGCCCGCGCCTGCGCCGGGTCGAGGCGGGCCGCGAGCGCGCGGCCGACCTCGCGGGCGGGGCGCCCGCGCAGCACCGCCTTCACCGTCTCGCCGTCGAGCACCTTGTGCAGGTTCGTCGGCTCCCGCCGGTTGCCCACCCGGACGCGGAGCTCGTTGCCGCCGCGGTCGAAGCCGTCGCCCGCGTGCACCGGCTGGTGGAGGTCGGCGACGAGGTGCACGAGCCAGCGCAGGGCCTCGAGGCGGGCCGCGGGGTCGCGCGCGCCCGCGAGCGCCTCCCGGGCCCGCCCGATGGCGGCGACCGCGCAGTCGCCGCGCGGGCAGTCGCGGGCGGGGTCGTAGGTCGAGCCGAACGGGATGTTCACGTAGTGCCAGCGGGCGGTGGCGCGGTCGCGGTTCCGGTCGGCCCAGGTGGCGAGGTCGGGGTCGGAGAGCGCGGCGCCGCCGGCGGCCTCGGCGACGAGCGCGCGGGCCTCGGGCGAGAGCCGCGCCTCCGCCACTGCGGTCACGACGACGTGGCCGTCGGGGCCCCACGCGCGGGCGGCGCCCACCGGCACGAGGGTGGCGACGATCGCGAGGGCGGCGAGGGCCCGGACGCGAGGCGGCGGCGCGGGCGGGCGAGCGGTGCGGCGCGGCACGGTCAGCGCGCGCCCTTGCGCCCCTCGATGAGCCGGAGCTCGCGGAGCGCGTCGGCGTTCCGGCCGTTGATCTGGATGGCCTGCTTGAACATCTTCTCGGCCTTCGCCTCGTCCTTCTCGTCGCGGGCGAGGATACCGGCGACGTAGAAGGCGCGGTCGCAGGTGGCGTCGCGCACCGCCTCGTCGAGGAGGAGGCGCGCCTTCTCGCGATCCTTCGAGGTCGGGTTCGCGACGTAGACGTAGGCGAGGGCGGCGAGGTGCTCGGCGCGCGGGTCCTGCCGCACCGCGGCCTCGAAGAATCCGCGGGCGCGCATCCAGTCCCGGGTCCGCAGGCACGCCTCCCCCTTCTGGAAGTCGATGCGGGCCGCCTCGGAGGCCGCCGCCCGGGAGCCCGACTTCGCGTGGGCGAGGTACTCGGCGCGCCGCCGGTCGTCGGAGAGCGTCTCGTAGGCCTCGTTCACCGCGGTGAAGAAGTCCTTCACCGTCTCGCCGAGGTCGGCGAGCGCCGGTGCGGAGAAGCGGTCGGGGTGGAACTGCTTCGCGAGGCCGAGGAACGCCTTCTTCACGTCGTCGCGGGTGGCCCGGTCGGTGAGGCCGAGCCGCACGAAGAGGTCGCGCTCCTTCGCGCGCGGCGCGATCTCGAGGAGCGCCTTGCGGAGCTCCGCCTCGGGCGAGCCGGGGGTGACCCTCGGCGCGGGCCGCGCGCCGCCCGCCGCGACCGGCGCGGGGGTCGAGGTCGGAGCCGGGGCCTGCCCCGGCGCCGGGGGCGCCGCCCGGGCGAACGGGCCGACGCCCATGTTGCGCATCGCCTGCTGCAGGAGGCGCTGGCGGCGGGCCCGCGCCTCCACCGGATCCGAGCGCTTGCCGGGGTTGACCGGCACCTCGGGCTCCTCGAGGGCGATGTCCTTCAGGCCCACCACGGTCTCGCCGGTCCGCACCGGCTGCTCGGCGGCGGAGACGGCGAGCCCGAGCAGGAGCAGGCCGGCGAGCATGACCCGGGCGCGGGCGTCGGGCACCGTGGAGGGCGCGAGCGCCTCGTCCCGGGTGAGCGGCACCTCGAGGCGGCGCACCCAGTCGCGCTCGGCGGCGGTCCAGCGGAAGCCGTCGGCGACCTCCGGGTAGCCGGTCGCGAGCCGCACGCCGCCCCTCGCCACCGCCTCGAGCGCGGAGGCGACGAGGCCCGCCGCCTGCGGCTTCTCGAGCGCGTCGACGATGGTCCGGAGCGGCGAGAGCCGGGAGCTCCGGGTCCACTCCGGGACCGGCGCGTCGGCGAGGAAGGCGTAGGTGCCCGTGTCGAGCGAGGCGATGGCGTCGAAGTAGCTCGCCTGCTGCTTCTCGAGCATGCCGTCCACGGCCGCGCGGGAGCAGGCGCCCATCTCGACGAGGATCTCGCCCTGGGGCCGCCTGGACTCGGCCATCCCGGCGAGCGAGCGGGACAGCGCGTCGATGTCGATGAGCCCGGCCTCGAGGAGGAGCTGCCCGAGCGGCCGGAAGCCCTGGAAGACGGCGGCGCCGACCGGCCGGCCCTCGCGGAACCAGATGCGCGAGGTGCCGCCGCCGTGCGTGATCTCCGAGGACCCCGGTGGCCCGGACGTTCAGCGCCTCGAGGAGGATCGCCGCGAGGGGGGTCCGGGCGAGCTCGCCGGCGTCGGTGAGGAGGCCCATGCGGCGGTCATCTTAGTACGGAGCGTCACCGGGCGCGATTCGCCGCCGCCACGGCCGCGTACAGCCCGACCCCGGCCGCGACGGCCAGGTTGAGGCTGCGCTGCCCCGGGGTCATCGGGATGCTCAGGGCGCGCGCCGGGTAGGCGTCGAGGAGGGCCGGGGGGAGCCCGAGCTGCTCCTGCCCGAACACGAGGAAGTCACCCGGAGCGAAGGTGGCGTCGAGGATCGTCCGCTCCGCGCGGGCCGTGAAGAGGTGGAGCCTCTCCGTTTGACCGCGGAGCGCCCCGGCCTCAAACTCCGGCCAGCCGGGCCACACCCGGGGCGAGACGTCCTTCCAGTAGTCGAGCCCCGCGCGCCGCAGCTCCTTCTCGTCGAGGCGGAAGCCCAGCGGGCCGACGAGGTGGAGCCGGGTGCCGGTGACGGCGCAGGTGCGGGCGACGTTGCCGGTGTTGGGCGGGATCTGGGGCGAGACGAGGACGAGTTCGAACGGCGGATCGAGGGGGAGCGTCGTCGGCATGGGCGGGATCGGCATCGTGATGAACCCGCGCTCGTTGCGCAACCGCCGCGCGCCCGAGACCGGGCGGCGCCTGAGGGCCGTGCTCGGTGACGCGGGGGAGCTGCGCGAGGCCGGGACGCCGGACGAGCTCGCCGACGCGGTCGAGCGCTTCCGCGCCGCCGGGATCGACGTCCTCGGGGTCGCCGGGGGCGACGGCACCACCCACGTCGTCCTCACCGCGTTCACCCGCGCGTACGGCGCGGCGCCCCTCCCCGCGCTGCTGCCGCTCCGCTGCGGAGCCATGAACACGGTCGCGCGCGGCCACCGCGTGACCGGGACCCCCGAGCGGCTGCTCGAGCGGGTCCTCGCCCGGCGCGCCGCGGGGCTCCCGCTCCGCACGGTGGACCGGGATCTCCTCGAGATCGCGCCGGACGGCGACGCCCCCACCTACGGCTTCATCTTCGGGACCGGCGGCGTGGTGACGTTCCTCGAGGCGTACGAGGCCTCGGGGCACCCGTCGCCCTCGCGCGGCGCCTGGCTCGTCGCCCGGGCCGTGGGGTCCGCCTTCACGGGCGGCCGGTTCGCGCGGGCGCTCGGGGCGAAGCAGCAGCTCGTCGTGACGTCCGACGGCGAGGTCTGGCCCGACGAGAGCTACTTCACCTTCCTGTGCGGCTCGACCCCCGAGATCGGCTTCGGCGTGCGGGCCTTCGCCCGCTGCGACGAGCAGCCGGGGTTCTTCCACGCGGTGGGGATCTTCGGGGGGCTCCGGAGGCTGACCCTGGCCCTCCCCGGGCTCCGGCGGGGGCGCCCCTGGCGGCGCAGGCTGGCGGTCGACGAGGTGGCCCGGGACGTCCTCATCGAGGGGGAGCCCATCCGCTTCACCGTCGACGGCGACCTCTACGCGGCGCGCCGGAGCGTACGGGTCCGGACGGGGCCCGCGGTCCGGATCGTGCTCCCCTGAGCGCCCGTGGTAGGCTCGACCCCCACCATGCGTCTCACCCACGCTGGCCTGACCGACGTCGGCCGCAAGCGCACGCACAACGAGGACGCGTACCTGCTCCTGCCGGAGGAGAACCTCTGGTGCGTCGCGGACGGCATGGGAGGCCACGCCTCCGGCGAGGTCGCCGCGCGGCTCGCCGTGGAGGAGCTGGCGGAGTTCTTCCAGCTGACCGGCCGGGACGAGGAGGCGACCTGGCCGTTCAAGCTCGACGCGAAGCTCGGCTACGAGGAGAACCGCCTCGTCACCGGCGTGAAGCTCGCGAACCTCCGCATCCACGAGCGCGCCCAGTCCGACGCGAAGCTCCGCGGCATGGGCACGACCATCGTCGCCTGCTCGCTCCAGAAGGACGGGCGCACGCTCGTCGTGGGCCACGTCGGCGACAGCCGGATGTACCTGTGGCGCGCCGGCCAAATCCGCCAGGTGACCGAGGACCACTCGCTCCTCAACGACTACCTCCGCACGAAGAAGCTCACGCCGGAGGAGGTCGAGGCGTTCCCGCACAAGAACGTGATCGTGCGCGCGCTCGGCATGAAGCCGGCGGTCGAGGTGGACCTCCTGAAGGAGACCCTGCAGCCCGGGGACGTCGTGCTCCTGTGCAGCGACGGGCTCTCCGGCATGGTGCCCGACGCGCGCATGGGCGAGGTCATCCAGGGCGCGCACGGCGACCTCCGCCTCGCGGCGCGGAACCTCATCGAGGCCGCCAACGAGGGCGGCGGGGTCGACAACATCACCTGCGTGCTCGTGCAGGCGCTGGCGTAGGCCCTGCCTTAGCCCGGCGGCTGGCCCAGCCGGGCCAGCCCGGCGGCGGCGGGGCCGTTGCGCGCGTCGAGCGCGAGGGCCGCCTCGTAGGCGGCGCGCGCCTCCGCGGCGCGGCCCTGGCGGGCGAGCGCGTCGCCGAGCCCGACCCGCATGCGGGGATCCCGCGGGCCGAGGGCGACCGCGGCGCCGAAGGCGGCGACGGCCGCGTCGAGCTCGCCGCGCTCGAGGCGCAGGTAGCCGAGGAAGAGCCGGGGCTCGGGCTCGGTCGGCGCGATCCGGATGGCGTCCTCGAACGCACGCGCGGCGCCGGCGAGGTCGCCGCTCCGCTGGCGCGCGATGGCGAGGTTCACGTGGGCGCGCCAGTAGCCGGGCGCGACCTCGAGCGCGGTCCCGAGGAGGCGCGCCGCGCGCGCGTGCTCGCCGGCGCCGTTGAGCTCGACCGCGAGGTTGTTGTTGACGACCGGATCGCGGGGCGCGCTCCGGAGCTCGGCCTCCCAGAGCGCGCGCGGCGTGCGCCAGTCGGCGTTGCGGTCGACGGTCCAGGCGGACCAGGTGAGGACGGCGACGCCGGCGAGGAGCCAGACGGCCTGGCGCGCCGGGGTGGCGGACATGCGCGCCGCGGCCCAGCCCGCGGCGGCGCCGAGCCCGAGGCAGGCGCCGACGGACGGGAGGTAGAGGAGCCGCTCGGCCATGAGGACGCCCGTCGGGAGGAGGACGTTCGAGACCGGCGCGAGCGCGACGAGGATCCAGAGGAGAGCGACGGCGAGGACCGGGCGCGCGCGGAGGCTCGCGAGGCCGAGCGCGAGCGCGGCGAGGCCGAGGGCGACGGCGCCGAGGGCCCCGGTCAGGGGCGTGCCGGGGAGGCGGGCCGCGTAGGTGAAGTCGAGGCCGAGCGGGTGCGGCCAGACGAGGAGGCTGAGGTACTCGACGAGCGCGCGGGCCATGGTGCCCGCGACGACGGAGCGGGGCTGACCGGCGAACCATGCGGAGGCCTCGGGGACGCCGGCGGCGAGCCCGGCGCCGGGGCGGAGCGCCAGGAACGCGAGCGTCGGGAGCGCGAGCAGGGCGGCGGTGCCGGACGCGAGGAGGAGCGCGCGGCGGGGCGCGCCGGGCGCGAGGCCGGGGCGCGCCGGGAGCGAGGCCGCGGCGGGCGTCGCGACGGCGACGAGGAGGTGGAGGGCGGGGAGGACCGCGGCGTTCTCCTTGGAGAGGACGCCCGCGGCGCCCGCGAGGAGCGCGGCGGGGAGGCGGACGGCGGGGGCGCGGCGGTCGAGGGCGAGGAGGAGCGCGCCGAGGACGCCCGCCGCGGCGAGGAGCTCGGCGCGGCCGACGAGGCCCGCGACGGCCTCGACGTGGACCGGGTGGACCGCGAAGAGGAGGCCCGCGAGGAGGGCGGCCTCGTTCGCGTACTTCAGCCCCTCCACGACCCTCCTCGCGACCGCCCAGACCAGGACCGACACCCCCGCGTGCAGCAGCACGTTGAGGAGGTGGTAGGGCCAGGTCGTCCCGCCCGCCGCCGCGTAGGTGAGCGCGTAGGTGAGGGTCGTGAGCGGCCGGAAGAGCCCGCCCGTGGTCACCGGCCCGCCCGCGTTGTAGGGCTCGGTGAAGATGCGCGCGACGTCGAGGCGGGTGACGAGCGGGTTGCGGAAGATCACCCAGCCGTCGTCGAGGACCGGGGCGCCGAGCAGCCCGTTCGCCGACACCGCGACCGCCGCCGCCGCGACGAGGAGGGGGGAAGGAATCCGCACGCCGTCACTCTAGCTCCCCCCCTTCCCCAGAGGTCCGCCGATTGGACGGTGGTCCGCGGAACGGCCGGCGTGCGGGTGGCGGGGGTCTGGGAATCCAGGGAGTTGGGAGCGGCACGGTGCGTGGAATGCGGGGGAGGCCATGACCGCTCCCCGCCAGATCCTCCCGGGCAAGACCTACCTGTTCACCCGCCGCTGCCTGCACCGGCTCTTCCTCATGGTGCCGTCCGTGCGGCTCAACAACGCCTTCGGCTACCTCCTCGCCGTCGCCGCCCGGCGCCACAAGATCGAGCTTCACGCCTGGTGCGTCGTCTCCAACCACTACCACCTGATCCTCTCCGACCCCTTCGCTCAGCTCCCGCGCTTCGCCCAGGAGCTGAACATGAACCTCGCGCTCTTCCTCAACACCCTCCACGAACGCTTCGAGTCGGCCTGGGCCCCCGGGAGCTACAGCGCGGTCTCGCTCGAGGACGAGGGCTCCGTCATCGCGAAGGCGGCCTACACGCTCGCGAACCCGGTCGCGGCCGGCCTCGTCGAGCACGGCAGCCACTGGCCCGGGCTCTGGTCCTCGCTCGAGGAGCTCGGCACGGGCCGCGAGTACGAGCGGCCGGAGATGTTCTTCTCGAAGGACGGGAACATGCCCGACCGCGCCGTGCTCGCGCTCGTGCCGCCGAAGGGCTTCTCGGCGGAGCGGTACCGCGAGTCGGTGAAGGGCGCGCTCGCGGCGCTCGAGAAGCAGGCGGCGCGCACCGAGGACGGCGAGCGGCGCAAGTTCGCGGGGCTGCGGCGGGTGCTCCGGCAGCAGTGGTGGCAGCATCCGGCCGGGAAGGAACCGCCGAGCAAGCTCAACCCGAAGATCGCGGCGTCCGACCGGTGGAAGCGGATCGAGGCGCAGCAGCAGCTGAAGGCGTTCCAGGACGCGTACCGCAAGGCCTTCGAGCTGTTCCGCAAGGGCATGTGGAACGTCGTGTTCCCGCCCGGCACCTGGGCCATGGGCGCCGTGCTCGGCGCCGCCTGCGCCCCGCCCGTCTAGCGCGGGCCGTCCCGACCTCCGAAACTCACCGACTGCTCCGGCGGCGCCGGAGCGGTCTGCCTTCGTTTCACCGCGAAGCAGTGTCGAAAGCGGCGGCGCAAGCCGGCTCGTCGAAACTGCGCGAGCACAACGGCCGAAGCCGACGCTGAAGCCGCTCCGGGGGCCCTGCCGGCCCCGCCCGAACCCTGGGAACGGGGGAGCCTCTGGGACTGGGGGGGGGATGGGGGAGAGGCCGCGGTGAGGGGGAGCCGGCTCGAACCCCGCCGCGCGTGAGGGGCCCGCGCTATGGTGCCGGCGTGCTCGTCGAGGTCGCCGTCGCCGCCGCGGTCCGCGGCACCTTCACCTACCGCGTCCCGTCCGACCTCGCCGGCGAGGTCACCCTGGGGCAGCGCGTGGCGGTGCCGTTCGGCCGGAGCCGGCGGGCGACGGGGTACGTGGTGGGGTTCCCGACCCAGGCGCCCCAGGGGTTCGAGCTCCGCGACGTCGCGGAGGTCCTGGACAAGGAGCCCCCGTTCACCCCGAAGCTCGTCGAGCTCATCCGCTGGGCCGAGGAGTACTACCTCGTGCCGCCGGGAGAGCTCCTTCGCGCCGCGCTGCCGCCGGGGCTCAACGCCCGGGGCGGCGAGACGGGGCCGGAGCGGCGGGGGGTCGAGTACGCGGCGCCGGCCGAGGGGGCGGCGGAGGCCGTGAAGCAGCTCGCCCGCGCCCCCGCCCGCCGCGCGGTCCTCGAGTACCTCCTCGCCCGCGGCCGCATCCCCGTCGAGGAGCTCCGCACCGCCTTCCCGAAGGGCCGCGCCACCCTCTCCGGCCTCGCGAAGAAGGGGCTCGTCGTCCTCGACCGCGAGGTCCCGGTCGCGCGCGCCGGCGTCCTCGCCGACGGCGGCGCCGCCAGGGCCCCCGCCCTCACGCCGCACCAGGCGGCGGTCCTAAAGGAGCTCGAGCCCGCGCTCGGCCGCTTCGCGACGTTCCTCCTCCACGGCGTCACCGGCTCGGGCAAGACCGAGGTCTACCTGCGCCTCATCGCGGCGGCGC
Source organism: Anaeromyxobacteraceae bacterium (assembly GCA_047602405.1). Lineage (GTDB taxonomy): Bacteria > Myxococcota > Myxococcia > Myxococcales > Anaeromyxobacteraceae > Anaeromyxobacter. The sequence continues at coordinate 2,220,310 of JASGHJ010000001.1, read as the reverse complement.
GCGCGCTCGGCAAGGGCGCGCTGGTGCTCGTGCCGGAGATCGCCCTCACCCCGCAGCTCTCCGGCCGCTTTCGCGCGCGCTTCGGCGACGACGTCGCCCTCGTGCACTCCGGGCTCTCCCAGGCCGAGCGTCACGCGGAGTGGACCCGCCTGCGCCGCGGCGACGCCCGCATCTGCGTCGGCGTGCGCAGCGCCATCTTCGCGCCGGTGCGCGACCTCGCGGTCATCGTGGTCGACGAGGAGCACGACGGCTCCTTCAAGCAGGACGACGGCCCCGCCTACCACGCCCGCGACCTCGCGGTGGTCCGCGGGCGCGTCGAGGACGCGGTGGTCCTCCTCGGCTCGGCGACGCCCTCCCTCGAGTCCCTCGAGAACGCCGCCCGCGGCCGCTACCGGAAGCTCGAGCTGCCGGCCCGCGTCGACGACCGCCCGCTCCCCGAGGTCCGCCTCGTCGATCTCACCCGCCTTCGCCGCGCGAAGGGGCAGCCGCTCGGGCCCGGGCTCGTCTCCCCGGAGCTCGCCGACGCGCTCACCGCCACGCTCGAGGCCGGCCAGCAGTCGATCGTCTTCCTCAACCGGCGCGGCTACGAGACGCTCGTCGTCTGCGAGCTGTGCGGCGAGGAGGCCCGCTGCACCGAGTGCTCGGTCTCCCTCACCCACCACGCCCGCCGCGGCGTCCTCGTCTGCCACACCTGCGGCCACACCGAGCGGATGAGCGTCGCCTGCCCGGCCTGCGGCGGCGTCCGCCGCGGCGTGGGCGTCGGCACCGAGCAGGTCGAGGAGGCCGTGCGCGCGCTCCTCCCCCGCGCGCGCGTCGCGCGCCTCGACCGCGACGCGGTCACCTCCGCCGACGACACCGCCGCGCTCCTCGCCCGCTTCGCCCGCCGCGAGCTCGACGTGCTCGTGGGCACGCAGATGGTCACGAAGGGGCACGACTTCCCCGGCGTCACGCTCGTCGGCGTGATCCTCGCGGACACCGCGCTCGCGCTGCCGGACTTCCGCGCCGCGGAGCGCACCTTCCAGCTCCTCACCCAGGTCGCGGGCCGGGCCGGCCGCGGCGGCGACGCGGGCCGCGTCCTCGTGCAGACCTTCCACCCGGCGACGCCGGCGGTCTCCTGCGCGGCCGCGCACGACTTCGCCGCCTTCGCCGCGCACGAGCTCGAGAACCGCAGGAAGTTCGGCTTCCCGCCGTTCACGCGGCTCATGGCGGTCCGCGTCGAGGGCTCCGAGGAGAGTGCGCGCCGCGCCGCCGAGGCGATCGCCCACGCCGCCCGTCCGCTCCTCTCGCGCGAGCTCTCCATGCTCGGCCCCGCGCCCGCGCCGATCGAGCGGATCCGCGGCCGGACCCGCTGGCAGGTGCTGTTCCGCGCGACCGCGGCCCCGGCGCTCTTCCGCGTGCACGGCGCGCTCGCGAAGGTCGCGCACCGCCCCCCGGGTGGGGCCTCGGTGCGGTTCGACATGGACCCGCACGCGCTGCTATAGCGCGGCCGATGCCCTCCCCTGCGCCCGTCCGCCTCCGCGTCGTCGGCGACCGGAACCCCGCCTTCCAGAGCCACCGCGAGCTCGACGCCACCCTCTCCCGCCTGCCGGCCGGCGTCGAGGCGGGCTGGTGCGCGAGCGACGACCCCGCCTCGCGCGACCTCGGCGGTGTTCACGGTGTGTGGATCGCTCCCGGCTCGCCGTACCGCGACGACGCCGCCGTGCTGGAGGTCCTCCGGCGCGCGCGCGAGGACGGCGTGCCGCTCCTCGCGACCTGCGGTGGGCTCCAGTACGCCGCGCTCGAGCTCGCCCGGAACCTGGCCGGTCTCCCGGACGCCGCCCACGCCGAGGTCTCGCCCGACGCCCCGGCGCCCGTGATCGAGCGGCTCGCCTGCTCGCTCTTCGCCCAGGTCCGGACCGTCCACCCGATCCCCGGCACCCGGTTCGCCGCGCTCGTCGGCACGTCCCCGTTCCCGGGGACGCACTTCTGCAGCTTCGGGCTTGCGGAGGGCCACGTGCCCCGCCTCGAGGCGGCCGGGGTGGTGATCACCGCCCGCGCCGAGGACGCCGGCGTCGAGGGGTTCGAGCTGCCCCGGCACCCGTTCTTCCAGGCCACCCTCTTCCAGCCGCAGATCGGGGCGCTCCTGGGCGCGCCGACCCACCCGCTCGTCCTCGGGCTCGTCGAGGCCGCCCGGGCCCGGGCCGCCGGTTCCGGCCGATAGCGCCGCCGCCGGAGGTCGAGGACGCGCGGCGGGCCCCTCGTATCGGCCGCCGCCCCATGCCCGGGTCGCGCGCTTGGTCCCCCGGTGGGGGCGATCCATAATCCGGCCGGCGTGCCTCGGATCCTCCTGGTCGACGACGACATCGCCGAGATCTCGGCGGTCAAGCGCGTGCTCGCGCGCTCGGGGCACCAGCCTGTCCTCGCGACGAACGCGTCCGACGCCATGGCCGCGGTGAACCAGCTCCCGCCCGACCTCGTCATCGTCGGCTCGACCTGCGAGAACGGGGAGGCCCTCGCGCTCGCGAACAAGCTCGCGAGCGGCGACGCCGGCACCGAGCTGCGGGTCATCGTGCTCGGCGAGGCGCCAGGCTCGCCCCCGGGCGCCCCGATCCTCCCGCGGCCCGTCGACCCGACGCAGCTCGCCGAGGAGGTCGCGCGCACGCTCGCCTCGGCCCGGCCCGCCGAGCCGCCTTCGCCTCCGCCCCCGCCCCCTCCGCCGGAGAAGGCGAACGCCGCGAAGGCGCAGCCCGTCGGCCGCATCTCGCGGCCGAAGGCGATCATCCCGCCGCCGCCCGACGCGCCCGCGGCTCCCGCCGCGCCAGGCAACCTGCGGCGCCGACAGACCGACCTCTACCCGCCGCCCGCCGCGCCGCCCCGGGCCTCGCCGGTGCCCCGCCACGACGCGCCCGCGGCCGACCCGCGTCCGGTCCTCTCCGTCGAGGTGACCGCCGCGCTCGAGCCGGTGGCGCCGACCCGCGAGGCCACGCCGCGGCCCGGCGGGCCGGACCGCAAGGCCGCCGCCCAGGCGCTGCGGGCCCGCGCGGAGGAGCTCCGGCGCGCGACGCCGCCGCCGCGCGCGCCGAGCCCGATCCCGGAGGAGGTCGTCGACGACGAGCTCGACGCCCTGCTCGAGCGCCCCGAGGAGCGGCCCATCTCCGACTTCGCCGCCGAGCTCGGCACCGACCTCGAGGCGATCCACCAGGCGATGCCGGAGGGGCCCTCGCTCACGCCGCGCAGCCGCTCGGCGGCGCACCAGGCGCTCGACGCCCAGGCCGAGCGGGCCGCGCAGGAGCACGCCGCGAGGCTCGTCGCGCAGGAGGCCGCGGCGGCCCAGGCCGCCCAGGAGGCGCGCGCCGCCCAGGCCGAGGCGGCCCGGCTCGCCGCCGAGGCGCAGGCCGCGCTCGAGGCCCAGGCGGCGCAGGCCGCCCAGCTCGAGGCCGTGGCGATGGCCGCCGCCGAGGAGGCGCGCCGCGAGGCCGAGGCACGCGCCGCCCACGAGGCCGCCGCACGCGCCGCCCGGGAGGCCGCCGCGCGCGCCGCCGAGGAGACGGAGGCCGTCCGGCAGGAGGCCCTGCGCGCCGCCGAGGAGGCGCGCCACAAGGGCGCCGCCGCCGAGGAGGAGGCCCGCCGCGCCCGGGACGCCGAGGCGCGTGCGCAGGCCGAGGCCGACGCCCGCCAGCGGCTCGAGGAGGAGCTCGAGCGGCTGCGCCAGCAGATGGAGCTCGAGCGGCGCTCGGCGGACGACCGCGTCGCCGAGGAGCGCCAGCGCGCCGCCGCGACCACCGACGCCGCCGAGGAGCTCTCGCGCCTCGCGGAGGAGCAGGCCCAGTCGCGCGCCGCCGAGGAGATGCGGCGCCGCGAGGAGCAGGAGGAGGAGCTCCGCCGCGCCATCGAGAGCGCCCGCGCCGACATGGACGCGCTCCGCCGCCGGAACGAGGAGGAGGCGCGCCGCCGCGCCGAGGTCGAGGCGGAGCTCGCGCGCCTCACCGGAGAGGCCGCGAAGCGCGCCGCCGCGCCGCCCGCCGGACCCGCCCCGGCGTTCGCGTTCCCCGAGCCCGCGATCCCGATGCCGCCGCCGCCCGACCCCCTCGAGGAGGAGGCGCGCCTGCGGGCCCTCGCGCGCGCGGAGGGCCCCGCCGCCGATCCCGCGGCCGCGCCGCCGCCCCCGGCGCTCCCGCCACCCGATCTGCGCAGCGGGGCGCTCGTGGACGTCCCCGCGCCGCGCCTCCTCGCGCTCGCGTGGAAGGCCCGCCTCACGGGCCGGCTCGACTTCCAGGGCGCCGCCGCGCGCTCGCTCCACTTCGAGGACGGCCGGATCGTGGGCGCCACGAGCGCCGAGCCGTCCGAGCGGCTCGAGGAGCTCGCGCTCCGCATCGGCCTCGTCACCCGCGACCAGTACCGGCAGATCGGCCCCTCGGCCGCCGCGCTGCCCGCCCGCCGGGCGGCGCTGCTCCTGCTCGAGCGTGGCTACCTGAAGGCGAACGAGCTCACGAGCCTCGTGCGCCGGCGGGCCGAGGAGATCGTCTTCGGCCTCTTCGCCGACGAGAGCGCACGCTTCCGCTGGGTCGGCGCCGACGTGCCCCCCGAGGAGCGCGTCGGCCTCGACCGGTCCACCCTCGCGCTCTCCATCGAGGGCGTGCGGCGCCGGTGGCTCTCCGCCCGCGTCGACGCCGTGCTCGGGGGGGCGGCCACGCTCCTGACTCCGGCCGCGGGGCCGACCGCCGCCGAGCTCGCCCTCTCCCCGGAGGAGCGCAGGGCGGTCGCGCTCGCCGACGGCCTGCGCACGCTCGACGAGATCGAGACCGCGAGCCCCCTCGACCCCCTCTCCACGCGCCAGGTCCTCGCCGCCCTGGTGCTCGTGGGCTCCCTCTCGATCCGGATCCTCGGCGCCGGGCGGGCGGCCAGCCTCGGCGCGGCCGCCATCGACCTCGCCCGGGTCGGCGACAAGCTCGACCAGGCCCGGCGGGCCGACTACTTCACGATCCTCGGCGTGGGCCGCCTGTGCACCCCGCACGAGGTCCGGGAAGCCGCCGACCGCCTCGCGGCCGAGTTCGCGCCGGGCCGGTTCGCCGGGGTCCGGGAGGAGGGGCTCCCGGCCCGCCTCGAGGAGATCCTCCGGGTGGTGGCCGACGCCCGCGAGGTGCTCGCCGACGAGCGCCTCCGCGAGGAGTATCTGAAGGGCCTGGGGGAGTAGTCCCGCGCCGCCTCCGGACGGGGGCGTGCGCGCCCGGCCCGTTTCGGTTACATAGAGGACCGGAGGAGTCCGCTAGCGCCATGGTCCGCGAAATCGTCGTCTGGCCCGATCCCATCCTCACGCAGAAGGCGAAGCCCGTCGACGTGGTCGACGACGCCGTCCGCCGCCTGCTCGACGACATGGCCGAGACCATGTACGCCGCCGACGGCGTGGGCCTCGCCGCCCCGCAGATCGCGGAGCTGAAGCGCATCGTCGTCATCGACACCTCCCCGCGGCAGGAGGGCCAGCGGCTCATCCACCTCGTGAACCCCGAGATCGTCGCGAAGGAGGGCGTCGCCACGTGGACGGAGGGCTGCCTCTCCATCCCGGGCGAGGCCGAGGAGGTCGAGCGGGCCGCGAAGGTGCGCGTGCGCGCGCTCGACTACCACGGCAAGCCGTTCGAGCTCGACTGCGACGGCCTCCTCGCGATCGCCGTGCAGCACGAGACCGACCACCTCGACGGCACGATGTTCGTCGACCACCTCTCGAGCCTGAAGCGCGAGCTCATCAAGCGCCGGATGAAGAAGCTGAAGGCGCAGCGCCTCGCCGAGATCCGCGACGCCGCGAAGCACGAGACGGCGCTGTAGTCGCCGGAGGGGTGCCCGCCCCTCGACGCAAGCGTCTAGGTCGCCGGCGGCTCCGGCGGCCGCCCGCCCGCCTCGGGCAGCTCGAGCGTGAACGCGGTGCCGCGCCCGGGCTCGGTCCAGACCCTGAGCTCCCCGCCCAGCCCCTCCACGATGCTGCGCGAGGTCGCGAGGCCGAGGCCGTTCCCCACGCCCGGCGGCTTCGTGGTGAAGAACGGCTCGAACAGGCGCGAGACCACCTCCGGCGGCATGCCGGTGCCGGTGTCGCGCACCTCGATGGCGACACGGGAGGGCACGCCGCGGTCGTCGGCCGGGATGCGGAAGGCGCGCACCACGAGCTTGCCGCCCGTCGGCATCGCGTCGCGGGCGTTGAGGGCGAGGTTGAGCACCACCTGCTCGACCTGCACCGCCTGCCCCACCACCTCGCCGAGCCCGAGCTCGGTGTGCGCCTCGTACGAGATCTTCTGGCCGAGGAGACGCGGCAGGAGCCGCTGCAGGTCGGAGAGCACCTTCTCGACCTTGCAGCGGGCGAGCCGGTCCACCGGCTCCTTGCGCGCGAGCTGGAGGAGCTGGCGGGTGAGGCCGGCGCCGCGGACGGTGGCGTCGATGAGGTCGTCGAGCTCGCGGCGCGAAGGGTGGTCCGGGGCGAGCCCGCTGCGGGCGAACTCGGCGGTGCTGCGCGCGACCGTGAGGAGGTTGTTGAAGTCGTGCGCGATGCCGCCCGCCATCCGGCCGACGATCTCCATCTTCTGCGCCTGGGCGAGCTGGTCCTGGAGCGCCCGCTGGGCGGTGACGTCGCGGGCGACGAGGGCGACCGCGCGCTTGCCGTCGTGCTCGATCGCGTCGAGCGCCATCTCGAAGGTGAGGTCGCGGCCCTCGGCGTGCCGGAGGCGGACGATGCCGCGGGAGGCGCCCTGCGCGGCGGCGCGCCCCACGAGCCCCGCGAGCGTGGCGCGGTCGTCGGGGTGCACGACCTCCCGCGCGGCCTCGCGCCCCGGCGAGCCGGGCGGCAGCCCCAGGGTGCGCTCGTGCGAGGGGCTCGCGTAGAGCACCTCGAGGCTGCCCGGGTCGAGGAGCGCGATGAGATCGCTCGTGCCCTCGGCCACCAGCCGGTAGCGCGCGTCGGCGGTGCGCATGCCCTCGTCGCGCAGGTTCAGGGTCTCGAGGGTCCGCACCCAGCCGTGCGACTGCACGAGCGCGACCCCCGCCGCGATGACGAGCAGCGCGAGCGCCGAGGTGAGGACGTCGAGGCGCTCGAGCTCGACCCGGGGCGGGCCCATGAACGAGAGGAAGCCGACGGTCAGCGCCGCGACGACCGCCGTCGCGATGACCGCCCGGGGGTGGAGGGTGGCCGCGCCGATGAGCACCGGCGTGAGCACGAAGAACACGCCGGTGCCGTACGCCCCGCCGAGCGCGACGTCGGCCACGACGCCCGCGAAGGTGCCCACCATGAGCAGCGCCTCGGCGAGCCGCTCCCGTTCGCGCGCCGCGGCGAAGGCCACCGAGAACAGCATGGCGGCCGCGAAGAGCGTGGCCACCGCGCCGACCCGGTCGCCGATGAGGAAGGTGACGGGGGCGTAGACGAGGGCGGCGATGCCGGTGGCGCGCCCGAGCGTGACGAGGTTCGCGCGCCGCGTGCGCGCCGCGATCGAGCCGGCGATGCCGGAGGACGGGGCCTCCGGGCGCGGGAGCGCATCGAGCACCTGAAAGGCCTACCAGACGGGGGACGGAGCGTCAGCCCCGGAGGAAGTGACGGTCGCCGCGACCCGCTCCTCGGGGTGGGTCCTCGGGACCGCACGACCGACCCATCCCGAGCGTAGGCCGCTAGAGCCGCTCGTCGATCGCTCGATTCGACATCGCGTCCGCGGCGTCGTTCTCCTCGCGCGGGATGTGGCGCACCTCCACCCACGCGAAGCCCTTGAGCAGGCCCGAGGCCTCCTCGTGCAGCGGCTTCAGGTGGTCCGCCTTCACCGCGTAGTCGCCGGCGAGCTGCTTCACGAGGAGCTCGGAGTCGGAGCAGACCTCGATCTCCTTGATGCCCATCGCCTTCGCGCGCTTGAGGCCCAGGATGAGCCCCATGTACTCGGCGACGTTGTTCGTCGACTCGCCGAGGAACTTGCCCACCTTGGCGACGATGTGGCCGTCGGCGTTGATGATGACCGCGCCGGCGCCCGCGGGGCCGGGGTTGCCGCGCGCGGCCCCGTCGGTGAAGAGGCGGGTGCGCTTCGCGCGCTCGGCGACCTCGGCGGCGGCGGCCTCCTCGCGCTCCTTCGCCTCCTCGCGGAGCCGCTCCTTCTTCCGCTGCTCGCGCTCGGCCTTGGAGTACTCCATGGCCTCGTCGATCTCGGCGGCCGAGCGGGCGGCCGCCTTCTCGACGTCGGTCTGCTTGCGGACCTTGATGCCCTTCGAGCCCGCGCCCGCGGCGGGGGCCTTCGAGGCCTCGAGCTCCTCCACCCGGTCGGCGGCGGCGTCGATGAGCTTCGCGAGCTTGTCGCGGTCGTACCCCGGGTACCGCTTCAGCGCGCGGGGCAGGTCCTCGTTCGCGGCGATGAAGCGCAGGAGCTCGGCGAGGACGTTCGCCACGGCTACGCCGGGGACGCGGCGGGCGGGTTGAGCGCCTCGGCCGAGTAGATGATGCGGTTGCAGTTCGGGCAGGTCTCCACCGAGTTCGCCCGCTGCAGCGAGATGGCGAGCTGGGGCGGGATGTTGCGGTGGCAGCCCTTGCACGTCATGCCGACGACGGTGGCGACGGCGATGCCCGCGCGGCGCTTCTTGATGTTCTCGTACTTCGCGAGCAGGCCCGGGTCGACGAGCTTCGCGGCCTCGGCGCGGCGCGCCTCGAGGGCGGCGATCTTCTCCTCGTCGGCGGCGCGGGCCTTGTCGAGCTCGGCGAGCTCGCCCTGGGCGGCCATCTCGGCCTCCGAGAGGGCGCCGGCCTTCTCCTCGAGCATCTTCGCGAGCTCCACCGCGGCGGCGGCGAGCGTCTTCACCTGCTCGCTCTGCGTGTCGTTCGACTTCTTCGCGATGTCGATCTCGCGGGAGAGCGCGGCGTACTCGCGGGGGGTGCGGATCTCGCCGAGGCGCCCCTCCCACTTCTTCACCTTGTCGCGCTCCATCCCGAGCAGCGACTCGATCTGGCGGCGCTCGCGCTCGTTCGAGTCGAGCTTCGCGCGCTCGTCGTCGTAGCCCTTCCTGGCGGCGGCGAGCCCGTCGTCGACCTTGGACTTCCTGGCCGGGACGGTCCCGAGACGGCCGCGGACCTCGCCGAGCTCGAGGTCGATCTGCTGCAGCTCCTCCAGCGCCTTCAGCTTCTCACGCAGCGACAAGGTACGACTCCTCGCTTCCTGGGAATCCACCCTGGCCTGCTGCCAGGGGTGGGGCCCCGAGGAGCTCCGCTCCGCGGGGCGGGGGCGCGCCGAGCGCTCCCGGAAACACAGTGGGCCCACCAGGATTCGAACCTGGATCGAATCGGTTATGAGCCGACCGCTCTGACCGTTGAGCTATGGGCCCGGGGGTCGGCATCTGGTGGCGCTCCTTTACCATGAAACGAAAGACGGGGGTGCGCCCTGCACCCCCGCCCCGTACTCCTAGTTTTCGACGAAGCTCTTCAGCCGCTTCGACCTCGACGGGTGCCGCAGCTTCCGGAGCGCCTTCGCCTCGATCTGGCGGATGCGCTCGCGGGTGACCTCGAAGTCCTGGCCGACCTCCTCGAGCGTGTGGTCGCTCTTCTCGCCGATGCCGAAGCGCATCCGGAGCACCTTCTCCTCGCGCGGGGTGAGCGTCGCGAGCACCTTCCGCGTCTGCTCGGCCAGGTTCATGTTGATCACCGCGTCGGACGGCGACACGAGCGACTTGTCCTCGATGAAGTCGCCGAGGTGGCTGTCCTCCTCCTCGCCGATCGGGGTCTCGAGCGAGATCGGCTCCTTCGCGATCTTGAGGACCTTGCGCACCTTGTCGAGCGGCAGCTCCATCTTCTCCGCGATCTCCTCCGGGGTCGGCTCGCGGCCGAGCTCCTGGACGAGGTAGCGGCTGGTCCGGATGAGCTTGTTGATGGTCTCGATCATGTGGACCGGGATGCGGATCGTCCGCGCCTGGTCGGCGATCGCGCGGGTGATCGCCTGCCGGATCCACCACGTCGCGTAGGTCGAGAACTTGTAGCCGCGCTTGTACTCGAACTTGTCGACCGCCTTCATGAGGCCGATGTTGCCCTCCTGGATGAGGTCCAGGAACTGCAGGCCGCGGTTCGTGTACTTCTTCGCGATCGAGACCACGAGGCGCAGGTTGGCCTCGACGAGCTCGGTCTTCGCCCGCTCGGCCTTGTACTCGCCCTCCGAGATCATCCGGTAGGTGCGCCGCAGCTCGTCGACCGGGACCTCGGCCTCCTCCTGCACGCGCTGCACCTTGCGGGCGGCCGTGCGGACGCCGTGGTCGAGCTCCTCGACCTCCTCGAGCGACACGCCGAGCTTCTTCGCGAGCTTCTTGCGGGAGGGCTCGTCGTCGCGGGTCTCGCGGAGCAGGCGGCGCAGCTCGCGCACCGGCACGCCGGAGCGGCGCTCCGCGTCGATGAGCTCGCGCTCGGCCTCCTCGACGCGCTTGATGAAGCCCTTCAGCTTGAGGACGATCCGGTCGATCTGCTTCTTCGAGAGCTGGATGGCCTCCAGGCTCTCCATCATCTCGCCCTCGATCGTCTTCACCTCGGCCTTGAGCTCGCGGCGCTTCACCTCGCTGAGCCGCTTCGCCGACAGGGCCTCGCGCACCCGGGCGAGCTCCCGGCCGTGCTTCTGGATCGAGTCGATGTGCTCGAGGACCTTCTCGACGCGCCGCTGCTCGTCCTTCGGGATGGCCGGCTTCTCCGGCTCGCCGGCGGCGGGCGCGCCCTCGGCGGCGACCTCGGCGGCCTCGCCGTCGCCCTCCGCCTCGGCCTCGACCTCCTCCGCCTCCTCGGCCTCCTCCTCGACCTCGGCCTCGCCCTCACCCTCGGCCTGCTGCTCCTCGCCCGCGTCCTTCACGATGTCGCGGATGCGGAGCTTGCCCTTGCGGAGCTTCTCGCCGAGCTCGAGGATCTCCCGGATCGCGATCGAGCTCGAGAGCACGGCCGCGAGGACCTCCTTCTCGCCCTCCTCGATGCGCTTGGCGATCTCGACCTCGCCCTCGCGGGTGAGCAGGGAGACCGAGCCCATCTTGCGGAGGTACATCCGGACCGGGTCGTTCGACTTGCCGTACCCGGGATCCTCCTCCTCCTCCTCGCGCTCCTCGGCCGCCTCCGCCTTGGCCTCCGGCTCCGGCGGCTTGTCGGGGAGCTTCATCTTCTTGTCGGCGCCGTCGACGACCTCGATGTCGTGCTCGCCGAACATCGACATCACGTCGTCGATCTGGTCGGAGCCGATGTCGCTCGGGAGGGCGTCGTTCACCTCGTCGTAGGTGAGGAAGCCCTTCTCGCGGCCGCGCTCCATGAGCGCCTTCACCTCCGACCGCTCGGTGATGTCGCTCATGTCGTCGCCGGCGAGGGCCGACTCGTCGTCGTCGTCCCCGTCGACGTCGTCGACGTCGTCGACCTCGGGCTCGTCGGAGTCCTCGCCGCCGCCCTTCCTGCCCTTCAGGTCCTTCTCCTTGCCCTTGCCGCCCTTCTTGCCCTGGGCGGCGTCGGCGAGGGCCTTCGCGGCCGCGGCCTTCCCGGCTGCCTTGTTCTGGACGGCCTTGCCCTGGGCGGCCTTGAGCTCCTCGACCCGGGCGCGCTTCAGGGCCTCGGCCTTGTCGACCTTCTCGGCCTTCCGGTCCGGCTTCCCGGCCACCTTCGCGGCGGCCTTCGTGATGATGGGCTTCGTCGCCTTCACCGGGGCGGCCTTCGCCGGCGGCCCCACCTTCTTCGGGGCGGGCTTCTTCGCGGCGGCTGCCTTCGTGACGGCAGCCTTCTTCGCGTCGGCGGCGGGCTTCTTCGTCGGCTTTCGGGCGTGGGCCTTCGTGCTCATGCGCTCCTCTTCCTTCGTCGGCTCGACGGGTCCCTGGGGCCCATCCTTAACCGGCTTCGGCCGGGCGAGCCCGGCCAACGTTTCGAAAATCCCTCGGAGGCGGCCGTTCATCCCGTCCGCTCCAGCGCCCTCAGGCGCTTCTCCAGGTCCGACTTCTTCCGCGCGGCGATCTGCGCCGAGACGGCCAGATCCTCCGGGATGGGCGACCCGGCCTTTGCGACGAGGGCGAGGAGGTTCTCGTACTCCCGCTCCACCGCCGCCACGTGCGCCTTCAGGGCGGCCTTCCTGAACTCCCGGTCCGCCAGGGACGCCTCGGGCCGTCCCGGCCCGGTGAGCCCCCTCACCCTACGGAGCGTAGCCTCGTCCGCTCCCTTCGCCACCCGATCCAGCACCTCGTCGAGCGGGATCGGACCTTTCATCAGATCGCGGGCGAGGTCGGACAGCGGCCCCGCCGGGAGCAGCCCGGGCAGGTTCTCCTCCCCGGCCGCGCCGCCGACCGTCTCCGGGAACGCCGCGAGGAGCGCCAGCGCGTCCGCCGCGGGCCCGGGCAGGATCGCGCGGGCCCGGACATTCGACCCCGGAGCGGGGGGACCCTGACGGGACCGACCTTCCCAGGGCTTCCCCTCCCACGGGCGACCCCCCTCGCGCGGGCGCGAAGGTGCGGCCGGACCGGGGCCCGGACCGGGCGCGCCGGACGGCGGCTCCGCCCGGGCGGGCCCGGACCGGGGCCGGTCGGCGGGGCCGGCCAGCTCGGCGCGGAGCGCCTGCACGTCGAGATCGAGCTTCTTCGCGATGGTGTCCTCGAAGACGGAACGCGCGAGCCCCTCCGGAGTCATCCGCACGTACGGCGCGAGCTCCCGGACGGCGAGGACCTTCGCCTCGAGCGACGCCTCGGCCGGCCGGTCGCCGCACGCCTTCTCGACCGCCCGGTCGACGAGGAACTGGGAGAGCGGGGTCGCCGCCTTGAGGAGCGCCTCGACGCCGGCCCGGCCGTTCGCGCGGGCGTAGTCGTCGGGGTCGGTCTTCCCGCCGTCGGCGGGCAGCATCGCCACCCGCCCGTTCATGCCCGCGGGCAGGAGCGCGGCCGCGGCCTTGCCCGGCGCGGCGAGGCCGGCCGAGTCGCCGTCGAAGAGCACGGTGATCTCCCGGCAGTCGAGCCGGGCGAGGAGCTCGACGTGCTCGGGCGTGAGCGCGGTGCCGCACACCGCGACCGCGTTCGTCACGCCGACCTGGTGCAGCCCGATCACGTCGAAGTAGCCCTCGACGAGCACGGCCTGCCGGGTCTTGCGGATGGTCTCGCGGGCGAGGTCGAGGCCGTAGAGGACCTTCGACTTCTTGTAGAGGGCGGTCTCGGGGGTGTTGAGGTACTTCGCCCCCTGCTCGTCGCCCATCGCGCGGCCGCCGAAGCCGATCACCTGGCCGTCCATCGCGGCGATCGGGAACATGAGCCGGCCGCGGAAGCGGTCGTAGTGGCCGGGCTTGTTCTGGCGGGGCACGAGCAGGCCGGCGTTCTTCACGGCCTCCTCGCCGATGCCCTTCCTCGCGAGGCGGGGCGCGATGTCCTCCCACGCGTCCGCGGCGATCCCGAGCCGGAACTTCCTCACCGACTCCTCGCCGACACCGCGCCGCTCGAGGTAGCCGCGCGCGTCCGCCCCGTGCGTCGAGGCGAGCCGGGCCGCCCAGTAGCGGGCCGCGGCGTCGTTCGCGGCGAGGAGCTCGTTGCGCTCCTTGCGCCGGCGGCGGACCTCGGCCGACTCCTCCTCCGAGCCCTCCGGGATCTCGATCCCGCACTCGGCGGCGAGCTCGCGCACCACGGCCGGGAAGTCCTTGCCCTGGAGCTGCTGGAGGAAGGTGAACACGTTGCCGTACGCCCCGCACCCGTAGCACTTGTAGTGCTTGTCCTCCGGGTAGACGTGGAAGCTCGGCGTGCGCTCGCCGTGGAACGGGCAGTTGCCCTTCCACGTGCGGCCGGACCGCTTCAGATCCATGTGGCGGCCGATCACCGCCACCACGTCGACGCGGTCGCGGATCTGCTCGATGACCGCCTCGGGGATCACTTACTTCCCGGCCAGCCTCGCCTTGACGAGCTCCGAGACGGTCTTTCCGTCCGCCCGACCCTGGATCTCGGGCTGGAGCTCCTTCATCACCTTGCCCATGTCCCTCGGACCCTGGGCGCCCACGCGCTTCACGACGTCCTCGATCTTGGCCTTCACCTCGGCCTCGGAGAGCTGCGCGGGCAGGTAGCCCTGGAGGATGGCGAGCTCCGCCTCCTCCTTCTCCACGAGGTCCGCGCGGTTGCCGGCGCGGTACTGCTCGATCGAGTCCTTGCGCCGCTTGATCTCGGAGGAGACGACGCCGAGGACGCCCGCGTCGTCGAGCGGCTTCATGAGCTCGATCTCGCGGTACTTGATCGCGCTCTTCAGCATCCGGACGGTGTCCAGCCTCAGCTGCGCCTTCTCGCGCATCGCGGCCTTGAGATCCGCGTCGAGCTGGTCCTTGAGCGCCATGGCGCGTGCCTCTCCCGTGCTGCCTCTCGCGGCGTGCTGCGGACCGGCTAGAAGCTCTTGCGGCTCTTCTTCATCGCCCGCTTCTTCGCGGCGAGCGCCTTCTTCTTGCGCTTCACGGACGGCTTCTCGTAGTGCTCGCGCTTGCGGATCTCCGAGAGGATGCCGGCCTTCTCGCACTGCTTCTTGAAGCGCTTCATGGCGTTCTCGAAGGACTCGCCTTCCTTGACGCGGACTCCGGTCATGCCGATCCCCTCGCTAATTCGCGGGTTTATGGTCGTTCGCCGAAACGCAAACGAGCCGGACTCCCCCGTTGGGCGTCCGGCTCTCACGCGCGGCTCCGGGGCGGTTTAGACGGTCTGCCCGCCTCTGTCAAGGCTGGCGGGGACTTACGCGTGACCGAAGGCCGTTCCTCCCGGCTGGACGGGCGTGACCTCCGACCTCTCCGGGGACTAGAGTCCGGCCCCCGTGAAGACCGCCGCCGATCACCGCCCCGCCCCCTGCCCGGCGCGAACCGCCCGATCGCGGGCGATCACCGTGGCGGCGGTCGTGGTCGTCGCCCTCGCGCTGCGGTTCGCGTACCTGTGGGAGCTCCGGGACGCCGACGCGCTCCGGGTCCTGATCGGAGACGCGCGCAGCTACCACGCCTGGGCCACCCGGATCGCAGGCGGCGCGTGGCTGGGTGAGGGCACCTTCTACCAGGCTCCCCTGTACCCCTACTTCCTCGCCGTGAACATGAAGCTGTTCGGTCCCGGCCTCCTCGCGCCGCGCGTCGTCCAGCTCCTGCTCGGCGCTGCCGGCTGCGGCCTCTTCGCCTGGGCCGCGTCCCTCCTCCTCGGCCCGCGCCGGGGGCTCGCAGCGGGCCTCCTCCTCGCCGCGTGGCCCTCCGCCATCTTCCACGACCTCCTCCTGCAGAAGAGCGCGCTCGACCTCGCGCTCGTCTCGGCGCTCCTGGCGGCGCTCGCGTGGGAGCGACGGACGCGCGCCCTCCGGGCCTGGGCCCTCGCGGGCGTCGCCCTCGGCCTGCTCGGCCTCACGCGCGAGAACGCGCTCGCGCTGGTGCTCCCCCTCGGAGGCTGGATCCTCGTGCGGAGCCGGGCCCCCGGCCGCCCGGGCCGCGCGCTCGGGCTCTTCGCGGCGGGGCTCCTCGCCGTGCTCGGCCCGGTGCTCGTCCGCAACGCGGCCGTGGGAGGCGACCTCGCCCTCACCACCTCGCAGCTCGGCCCGAACCTCTTCATCGGGAACAACCCGGACGCGAGCGGCATGTACCAGCCCGTCGTGCCAGGCCACGGCGACGCCGTGTACGAGGCGGCGGACGCGCGGCGGATCGCCGAGGAGGGGGCCGGGAGGGCCCTCACGGCGGGCGAGGTCTCGCACTGGTGGACGGGGCAGGTGCTCGCGTTCGTCCGGGACTCCCCGGGCGCATGGCTGCGGCTGCTCGGCAGGAAGCTCGCGCTCCTGGTGAACGCGGTCGAGGTCGGAGACGTCGACATGCCGGCCGCCTACGCGGAGTGGTCACGGCTGCTCTCGGCCCTCATGGCGGTGCTGCACCTGGGGGTGCTCGTGCCCGCCGCGGTCGCGGGGCTGGTGCTGTCCTGGGGCTTCTGGCGGCGCGCCTGGGTCGTGCCGGCGCTCCTCGGCGTGTACGCCGCGACGGTCGTCGCCTTCTACGTCATGGCTCGGTACCGGTTACCGCTCGCGCCGCTGCTCATCCTGCTCGCGGTGGCGGGCCTGCCGCGCCTCGCTCCCGGCCGGATCCGGCGCCACCCCGGGGCCACCGCCCTCGCCTGCGGGCTCGCGCTCGTGGCGGGGGCGGCCGCCAACGCACGGCTCTTCGAGGATCCCAGGCTCGATCAGCTCGTGATCATGGAGAGCAACCTCGGCGTGGGGCTCGGGACGGCGGCGCCCGACCGCGCGATCGCCCACTTCGAGCGGGCCATCGCACTCGGCCCGGACTACGCCGAAGGCCACAAGCGAATGGGGCTCCTCCTCGTGGAGCTGGGGCGCGCCGGGGAGGCCCTACCTCACCTGCGGCGGGCCCTCGAGCTCGAGCAGGGCGATCCGGACACGCTCCTCGGACTCGGCAGGGCCGCGGAGCAGGGCGGCCGCCTCGAGGAGGCCCTCGGCTGGTACCTGAGGGCGCTCGCGCTCGACGCCCGCCTCTCGGCCGCGGAGCTCGCAGCCGGGCACTGCCTCGTGCGGCTGGGCCGGCCTGCCGAGGCGATCCCGCACTACGGGAGGGCGGTGGCGATCGCGCCGGGCGCGGCGGAGCACCACTTCTACCTGGGGTGGGCGCTCGCGCGCAGAGGTCGCCTCGAGGAGGCCGAGCGCGCGCTGCGCCAGGCGATCGCCCTCGCGCCCGGGGTGGCCGAGGGATACTCGGCCCTCGCCGACGTCTGCCGGGCGCAGGGCCGGGACGACGAGGCCCGCGGGCTCACGGAGACCGCGGCGCGCCTCGCGGGCGGGCGGTAGACGCCTCCCCGTGCGCCGCGCGCTCAGCCCCGCCGCGGCGCCCCGTGCCGCCGCTCGAGGACCGCGAAGACCTCGTTCGGCGTCACGTCGACCGAGGCGAGCAGCACGAACAGGTGGAACAGGACGTCCGCGGCCTCCTCGGCCACGTGGTCCTTCGTGTCCTTGCCCGCCTGCAGGCCCTGGTGGGCCTCGTTCACCTCGTACGCTTCCTCGATGACCTTCCGCCGGATCTTGGCGGGGTTGTCGAGGAGCTTGCGGGTGTAGCTCTCCGGCGGCGCGCCGTCGGCCTTGCGCGACTCGATCGTGGCCCAGAGCTGGGCGAGGAAGCGCTCGTCTGCCATGGAAGCTCCTGCCTTTCGAAGAAGCAACTGCGCTCGCCGGTGTGACATGCCGGGCCGGTCTGCGCGACCCGGTAGAGCACCGTGTCGCCGTCGCAGTCGAGCGCGAGCTCGCGCACGGCCTGGAAGTGCCCGGAGGTGTCGCCCTTCACCCAGAGCGCCCGGCGGCTGCGGGACCAGTAGGTGGCCTTCCCGGTCTCGACGGTCATCCGGAGGGCCTCGGCGTTCGCCCAGGCCACCATGAGCACCGTGCCGTCGAGCTCCTGGGCCACCACCGGCACGAGGCCGCGGGCGTCGTACTTCACGCGGGCGAGGAGCTTCTCGAGGCCGGCGTTCACGGCGCCCCCTCCCCGGGCACGGGCCGCACGTCCACGCCGCGCGCCCTGAGGAAGGCCTTCGCCTCGCCCACGGTGTGCTTCCCGTCGTGGAAGATGGAGGCCGCGAGCGCCGCGTCGGCGATCTCGAGCCCCTGGGCGAGGTGCTCGAGCGTGCCGACCCCGCCGGAGGCGATGACCGGGACCGTCACGGCCCTGCAGGACCTTCTCGAGGAGCTCGAGGTCGTAGCCGGCGAGCGTGCCGTCGCGGTCCATCGAGGTGAGCAGGATCTCGCCACAGCCGCGATCGGCGACCTCCCTGCACCAGGCGACGCCCTCCTTGCCGGTGGGCCGCGTGCCGCCCGCGACGAACACCTCCCACTGCGCTGGCGAGGCGCCCGCGCGGCGCTTCACGTCGACGGCGACCACGAGCGCCTGGGCGCCCGCGATGCGCGAGAGCCGGTCGACGAGGCCGGGGTCCGACACCGCCGACGAGTTCACCGAGACCTTGTCGGCGCCGGCGTGGAGGAGCCCGACGAAGTCCGCCTCGGACCGGACCCCGCCGCCGACCGTGAGCGGGGCGAACACGCGCGCCGCGGTGCGGGAGACGAGGTCGACGAGCGTACCGCGGTTCTCCTGCGTGGCGGCGATGTCGAGGTAGGTGACCTCGTCGGCGCCCTGCTGGTCGTAGCGTGCGGCGGCCTCGACGGGGTCTCCCGCGTCGCGCAGGTTCTTGAAGTTGATCCCCTTCACGACGCGGCCGTTCTTCACGTCGAGGCAGGGGATGATGCGCTTCGCGGGCATCGGCTAGGACCCCTTCTCCTCGACCGGGAGGCCGTCCGCCCCGTCGAGGGGCCCGCCCGCGGCGACCTTCAAGGCGTCCACGAGGTCGATGCGCCCCTCGTAGAGCGCCTTCCCCACGATGACGCCGTACAGGTTCGCCGCGCGGCAGGCCTCGATGTCGGCGAGCGAGGCGACGCCGCCGGAGGCCACCACCTCGACGCCGGCCGCGGCCGCGACGCGCGCGGCGCCCTCGGCGTCGACGCCGGTGAACATGCCGTCGCGGCCCACGTCGGTGTACTCCACGATCGAGACGCCGGCGGCCTTCACCTTGCGCGCCACGTCCTCGACCTTGAGGCCGGTGCCCTCGAGCCAGCCGGCGACCTTCACCTCGCCGTTCCGGGCGTCGATGCCGCAGCGGACCTTGCCCGGGAACCGCCGGCAGGCCTGCTCGACGAGGTCGAGCCGCTCCACCGCGGCGGTGCCGAGCACCACGTGGTGGACGCCGAGCGCGAGCACGGCCTCGAGGTCGGGCAGGCTGCGCAGCCCGCCGCCGAGCTCGACCTCCACGCCGGGCACCGCGCAGAATCTCGCGGACCGCGTCGAGGTTGACCGGCCAGCCCGCCTTCGCGCCGTCGAGGTCGACCACGTGCAGGAGCCGGGCGCCCTTCGCCACGAGGTCGCGGGCCGCCTCGGCGGGCCGGCGCGCGTAGACCTTCTTCGTCGCGAAGTCGCCCTTCTCGAGGCGGACCACCTCGCCGCCCATGAGATCGATCGCCGGGATGACGAGCATCTAGAGCTCCACGAAGCGGCGCAGGAGGGCGAGCCCGACGGCCTGGCTCTTCTCCGGGTGGAACTGCACCGCGTAGAGGTTGTCCTTCGCCAGCGCCGCGCAGTACTCGACGCCGTGGGTCGTGACGAGCGCCGCGCCGGGCGCGCCGGCCTCGGCCGCGTAGGAGTGCGCGAAGTAGACGTGCTGGCCGTCCATGGGGCGGAAGAGCGGCACGTCGCGCACGAGCCGGACCGGGCACCAGCCGATGTTCGGGAGCTTCACGCCCGCGGGCAGCCGGCGGATGGTCCCGGGCACGAGGCCCAGGCCCTTCGCGCCGCCCGCCTCCTCGCCCGCCTCGAACAGGATCTGGAGCCCCACACAGATGCCGAGGGTGGGCGTGCCGCGCGCGACGGCGTCGCGGAGCGCGTCGGCGACGCCGCTCCGGCGCATCGCCTCGGCGCACTCCGGCATCGAGCCCTGCCCGGGCACGACCACCCGGTCCGCCGTCCGGACGACCTCGGGGTCGCGCGTCACGACGACCTTCGCGCCCACCTCCCGGCAGGCGTTCTCGACCGAGCGCAGGTTGCCGGCGCCGTAGTCGACGAGCGCGATGGTGCCCGGCGGGCGGGTCACGGACGAGCTCCGGTCACAGGGTGCCCTTCGTCGAGGGCACGCCCTCGCCCTGCTTCGTGGTCGCCGCGCGCAGCGCGCGGGCGGCCGCCTTGAAGATCGCCTCGACCACGTGGTGCAGGTTGCGGCCGTACCGCACGTTCACGTGGACGGTGATGCGGGCGTGGTTCACGAGGGCCTGGAAGAAGTCCTCGGTGAGGTCCACGTCGAAGCCGCCGATGAACTTCTTCCCCTTCGGCAGGCCGGCGTTGAAGGTGAGGTGCGGGCGGCCGGAGAGGTCGACCACCACCTCCGCGAGCGCCTCGTCGAGCGGGACCACCGCGTGACCGTAGCGGGCGAGGCCCGCCTTGTCGGCGACCGCCTGGCGGAGCGCCTCGCCGAGCGCGATGCCGACGTCCTCGACCGTGTGGTGGGCGTCGATGTGGAGGTCGCCCTTCGCCCTCACGGCGAGCGCCATCCCGCCGTGGCGCGAGATCTGCTCGAGCATGTGATCGAAGAACGGGAGCCCCGTCGAGATGGCGGCGTCGCCGGGCTCGAGCCGGAGGTCGACCGCGATCTCGGTCTCCTTCGTCTTCCGGGCGACGGCGCCGCGGCGGGGTTGCCCCTTCGGCTTCGCGGTCTTCATCGCTTCTTCCCCTTCTTGTTCACCCGCACCTCGACCGCCCGCCAGTGGCCGACGAGCCCCTCGGCGGTGGCGAGCGCCTCGACCGCCGGCGCGAGCCTCGCGAGGGCGCGCGGCGTGAGGTCGAGCACGCTCATGCGGCGGCGGAAGGTCGCGACCGAGAGCGGCGAGGCGAAGCGGGCGGTGCCCGCGGTGGGGAGGACGTGCGAGGGGCCGGCGAGGTAGTCGCCGACCGCCTCCGGCGTGCTCGTGCCCACGAACACGGCGCCCGCGCGCGACAGCTTCGGCACGAGCCGGGCCGCGTTCGCGGCGTGCAGCGCGAGGTGCTCGGGGGCGAAGTCGTCGGCGAGCGCGGTCGCCTCGGCGAGGGTCCTCGCCACCACCGCCGCGCCGCGGTCGCGCAGCGAGGCCTCGGCGATCTGGCGGCGGGGCAGCGCGGCGAGCTGCCGGTCCACCTCGGCGAGGGCCGCGTCGCGCAGCGCCGCGGAGGTCGTGACGAGCACCGCGACCGCGCGCACGTCGTGCTCCGCCTGGGCGATGAGGTCGGCCGCGACCTCGGCCGGATCGGCCTTCGCGTCGGCGAGCACGAGGATCTCGCTCGGCCCGGCGATCATGTCGATGTCGACCTTGCCGAAGACGATCCGCTTCGCGGCGGCGACGTAGGCGTTGCCCGGGCCGCAGATCTTGTCGACGGCGGGCACGGTCGCGGTGCCGTACGCCATCGCCGCGACCGCCTGCGCGCCGCCCGCGCGCACGAGCGTCGAGACGCCGGCGACGTGGCAGGCGGCGAGGGTCCACCGGTCCATCTCGCCCGTGCCCTTCACGCCGGGCGAGCAGACGACGACCTCCTTCACGCCGGCGACCTTCGCCGGGATGGCGGTCATGAGCACGGACGACGGGTAGCGGGCGGTGCCGCCCGGCACGTAGAGCCCGACGCGCGCGAGCGGCCGGACCACCTGCGCGAGCGTCGCGCCGACGGCGTCGCGCCGGGACGGCACCTCGGCGTCGCGCTCGCGGCGGTGGAAGTCGGCGATGCGCCGCGCGGCGAGCGCGAGCGCGCGCCGGCCCTCCGCCGGCAGGGCGGCGTGGGCGGCCCTGAACTCGGCCTTGCCGAGGACGAGCCCGGAGGCGGTCCCCGGGTCCCAGCCGTCGAAGCGGCGGGTGGCCTCGACGAGCGCCGCGTCGCCGCGGGCGCGCACGTCGTCGACGATGGCCTGGGCGGCCGCGCGGACGGGCGCCTCGTCCTCGTCGGACCCGCGGGCGCAGAGGCGGGCCCAGCGGTCCTTGAAATCGATCTCGGTGGTGTCGAATCGCTGCACGGGACCGGCGATTGTAGCGGGACGCCCCTGCCGAGGCGAGGGAGGACACGGTCTCGATCGCGCTTTCGAGGTCGGTGGGCGGGCCGCCCTGCTAGATTCCGCCGGATGAACCCGCGGACCGACCTGTGGCTGCAGAACCTCCTCGACGAGCGCGACGGCGCGGCGCTCTACGAGGGGCTCGCCCGCCACGAGAAGGACGAGGCCCGCGCGAAGGAGTTCCTGGAGCTCGCCGCCGCCGAGCGCCGGCACGCCGAGGTCTGGCTGAGGAAGCTCGAGAAGGAGGGGGTCGCCATCCCCGCGGACCGGCCGAGCTCGCGCGTGCGCGCGCTGGTCTGGCTCGCGCGCCGCCTCGGCTCGGCCGCGGTCGTCCCGATGATCCTCGAGGCCGAGGCCGGCGACGCCGACAAGTACGAGGAGCAGGGCGGCGACGCCACCGCGCTCGCCGCCGAGGAGCGCGCGCATCGCCAGTCGCTCGTGGGCATGAGCCAGGGCGATCCGAAGGACGCCCGCGACCTCATCGCCGTGCGCGAGCGCTGGCACCGCGCCGGCCGCGGCGCCGGCAACGTGCGCGCCGCGATCTTCGGCATGAACGACGGACTGCTCTCCAACCTGTCGCTCATCCTCGGCGTCGCCGGCGCCGGCGTCGCGCCGGACACCGTGGTCGTCACCGGCTTCGCGGGCCTGCTCGCGGGCGCGTTCTCGATGGCGGCCGGCGAGTACACCTCGGTCGCCTCGCAGCGCGACCTCCTCCGGCGGCAGATCGCGCTCGAGCAGCGCGAGATCGAGGAGGCCCCCGAGGAGGAGGCCGCCGAGCTCGCCCTGATCTTCAAGCAGAAGGGGCTCTCGACCGAGCAGGCGAGCCGCACCGCCGCGGAGCTCATGAAGAACCCGGCGAGCGCCGCCGACACCCTCGTGCGCGAGGAGCTCGGCCTCGACCCGGCGGACCTCGGCTCGCCCGTCGGCGCGGCGCTGTCGTCGTTCCTGCTCTTCTCGGTCGGCGCGTTCGTGCCGGTGCTGCCGTTCCTCTTCACGACCGGCACGCCCGCCATCTCGCTCGCCGCCGGGCTCGCCGGCTTCGTGCTCGCCGGCGTCGGCGCGCTCGTCGGCTTCCTCTCCGGCACGAGCATGGTCGCGAGCGCCGGCCGGATGGTCGGGCTCGCGGCCCTCGCCGCCGGCATCACCTACGCGGTGGGCCGGCTGTTCGGGGCGGCGGTCGGCTGACGGCCGCCCCGCCGGTCACGGCTTCTCGGTCGTGCCCGCGCCGGTCCCCGGGTTGTCCGTGCCCGGCGCGGAGCCGGTGGCGCCGGTCGGGCCCGTGGCGCCGCTCGTCCCGGAGGAGCTGCCGGACGTGCCGCTCCCGCTGCCCGACATGCCGGTGCCGGACTCGGTGCCGGACATGCCGGTCCCGGTGGAGCCGCCGCTCGTGCTGCCGGACATGCCGGTCGAGCCGGTGCCGGACGAGCCCATCGAGCCGTCCGCCTTCATCCACTCGCCGCCCGCGGCCTTGCAGGCCTTGGCGGTCTTCGCGGTCGAGACCATCTGCCCGTCCTTCATGCAGTGGTGCGCGCTCGCGGACTTCGACGCCTTGTGGGACTTCGACTTCGACGACGCCGTGCCTCCCGTCGTGCCGCTCTGCCCGAACGCGGGCGCGGCGACGACGAGGGACAGCGCAGCCAGGACCATCGCGAACCGGTGGATCATGGGTGCTCTCCTGTGGGGGTTCCGGACGCCCGGACGGTCCGGGCGGCACGAGGGAAGGTCGGGCCCGTCCCGGCGGCCGGCAATGGTGCGACATCTGCCCGCGCGGGGAGCCACCCGAGCGAGCGCGCCCTGCCCCGGTCCCCTCAGCCCCGGCGCCGCTCGACCCGGACCGGCACGCCTCCGCCCGGACGGAGCGTGATGCGCGGCACCGGAGGGGGCGGCGCGGGCGAGACGGGCAGGAGCCGCACCTCGCGCGCGATCGCGGCGAGCGCGATCGTCGCCTCGGCCCAGGCGAAGGCCTCCCCGATGCACTGCCGCGGCCCCGCGCCGAAGGGAAAGTAGGCGAGCCGGGGGAGCGCGGCGCGGCCCTCCGCCGACCAGCGGTCGGGCAGGAAGCGCTCCGGCTCCGGGAAGAACCGCGCGTCGCGGTGGACGACCCACTGCGGCGTCACGACGGTGTCCCGGGCGCGCACCGTGTACGGGCCGAGCGGGAAGTCCTCGACGGCGGAGCGGGCCACGTTCCAGGCGGGGGGCCGCAGGCGCAGGGTCTCGGTGACCACGCGGCGCGTGAGCTCGAGCGGGCCCGCGACGCCCGGGGCCGCTCCGGCGAGCGCGACCTCCGCGAGGTCGCCGGCCCGGTCCACCTCCGCCTCGAGGCGCTCCCGCACGCCCGGGTCGCGCCCGACGAGATCGATCGCCCAGGCGAGCGCGTTCGCGGTGGTCTCGTGGCCGGCGAGGAACAGCGTCATCACCTCGTCGCGCACCTCCCGGTCGGTGAGCCCTGCCCCGCCCTCCTCGTCCCTCGCCGCGAGCAGGAGCGAGAGGAGGTCGTCGCCCGGCCGCGCCCGCCGGTCGGCGATGAACCGGTAGACGATGGTGTCGAGCGTGTCCCGGGCGGCGTGGAGCCGGCGCGTCGCGGGGATGGGCAGCCGGTCGAGCAGCTTCGCGATCGGGATCCGGCCGATGCGGAACGCGTCCACCGCCTCCGACACCGCCGCCGCGGCGGGCTCGATCTCGTCGACCCGGTCCTGGCCGAACAGTGCCTCGGCCACGATCTCGAGCGCGAGCCGGGCCATCTCGGCGGAGGCGTCGAGGACCTCGCCCTGCTTCCAGCGCGTCACGCGCTCGCGAACCCGGCGGGCCATCACCGCCGCGTACGCCCGCAGGCGCTCGGCGTGGAAGCCCGGCTGCGCGAGCCGGCGACGCCGCCGCCAGGGCTCGCCGTCGGAGGTGAGGAGCCCCTCGCCGAGGACGACCTTGGCCGCCTCGAGGCCGCGCGGCTTCCTCACGCTCCCCGCGCGCACCACGAGGACCTCCCGGATGAGCTCCGGCTCGGCGACGAGCCAGATGCGGATGGGGCCCATCCGGAAGCGGGCCACCGGCCCGTGCTCGCGCCGGACCCGATCGAGGAAGCCCAGAGGGTCGCGCGCGAACGGCAGGTAGCTGCCGAGCGGGTTCAGGGTGCGGGGGCCGGGGGGCCGGACGGTCCGCATGGGCCATTCTTACCCCGGCCCGGTCACGGGCGCGTCCCTCGGGTCTCGCTTAGATTCCGGCGTCCGTTCACCCCGGAAGGAGCCAGACACCCGTGACCCTCGTGCTTCCGATCCTCGCCGTGCTCCAGGCCGCGACGCCCGCGGCCGGGCAGGCCATCGACCCCGCGAACCTCGACCCCGCCGTCCCCGCCTGCCAGGACTTCTACCACCACGCGGTGGGCGGCTGGCAGAAGGCGAACCCCATCCCCGCCGACAAGGCGCGCTACGGCGCCTTCGAGGAGCTCGCCGAGCGCAACCGCGCCATCCTGAAGACCATCCTCGAGGAGACGAGCGCGAAGAAGGACTGGAAGAAGGGATCCATCCAGCAGAAGGTCGGCGACTTCTTCGCCTCCGGCATGGACGAGGACGCGATCGAGAAGGCCGGGGCGAAGCCGCTCCAGCCCTGGCTCGCGCGGATCGACAAGGTGAAGTCGGCGGACGACCTGCCGGCCTACCTCGCGGAGGCGAGCCTCGCCGGCGTGCCGGGCGGCATCGGGCTCGGCGTCGGGCAGGACGACAAGGACTCGACCCGCTACGTGCCGACGCTGTGGCAGGGCGGCCTCGGGCTCCCCGACCGCGACTACTACCTCAAGGACGACGACCGCTCGAAGGGGCTGCGCGAGAAGTACGCGACCTTCGTGTCGACGCTCTTCGTGCTCCTCGGCGAGAAGGAGGGCCAGGCCCGCGAGGACGCGGCCGCGGTGATCGCGCTCGAGACGAAGCTCGCCCAGGCCGCCCGCACCCGCGTCGCGCTCCGTGACCCGGAGGCGAACTACAACAAGCGGACCCTCGCCGAGCTCGAGCAGGAGGCCCCCGGCTACGGGTGGGCCACCTTCCTCGGGAAGCAGGGCATCCCGAAGGCGCAGGACCTCGTCGTCGGCCAGCCGGAGTTCGCGAAGGCCTTCGCCGCGCTCACGCGCTCGGAGCCCATCGCCACCTGGCGCACCTACCTGCGCTTCCACGCGGCCCGCGGCGCGGCGCCCTACCTCTCGAAGGCCTTCGACCAGGCGAGCTTCGAGTTCTACGGGAAGGCGCTCAACGGCGTCCAGCAGCAGGAGCCGCGCTGGAAGCGCGTGCAGGGCGTGGTCGACCGCAACCTCGGCGAGGCCCTCGGGCAGCTCTACGTCGAGAAGGCGTTCGGCCCCGCGCAGAAGGAGCGGATGAAGACGCTCGTCGAGAACCTGCGCAAGGCGCTCTCGGAGCGCATCGCCGGCCTCGCGTGGATGAGCCCCGAGACGAAGGCGGCCGCGCAGAAGAAGCTCGCCGCGTTCGGCGTGAAGATCGGCTATCCGGACAGGTGGCGCGACTACTCGAAGCTCGACGTGAAGCGCGCGGGCTACCTCGACAACGTGCAGGCCGCCTCGACCTTCGAGTCGAAGCGCGAGATCGCGAAGCTCGGCAAGCCCATCGACCGCACCGAGTGGGGCATGTCGCCGCCCACCGTGAACGCCTACTACTCGCCGAACATGAACGAGATCGTCTTCCCGGCCGGCATCCTGCAGCCGCCGTTCTTCTGGCCGGACGCCGACGACGCCGTGAACTACGGCGGCATCGGCGTGGTCATCGGCCACGAGATGACGCACGGCTTCGACGACCAGGGCGCGCAGTTCGACGCCGAGGGCAACCTCAAGAACTGGTGGACCGACGCCGACAAGAAGGCCTACGAGGGGCGCACCGGGCTCGTCGTGAAGCAGT
Organism: Anaeromyxobacteraceae bacterium; assembly: GCA_047602405.1. Lineage (GTDB taxonomy): Bacteria > Myxococcota > Myxococcia > Myxococcales > Anaeromyxobacteraceae > Anaeromyxobacter. The sequence goes on along the minus strand of JASGHJ010000001.1, from coordinate 2,193,866 downwards.
TCGACGCGTTCAAGCCGTTCCCCGACGCGTCCGTCAACGGCAAGCTCACCCTCGGCGAGAACATCGCCGACCTCGGCGGGCTCAAGATCGCCTGGGCCGCGCTCGAGAAGGCGCTCGGGAAGGATCCCAACCAGGCCCCGAAGGTCGGCGACCTCACCCCCGGGCAGCGGTTCTTCCTCTCCTACGCGAACGTCTGGCGGAACAACATCCGCGACGAGGCGCTCCGCGTGCGGCTCGCGACCGACGTCCACAGCCCCGGCCAGTACCGCGTGCTCGGGCCGGTCGCGAACCTGCCCGAGTTCTACACGGCCTTCGGCTGCAAGGACGGCGACGCGATGAAGCGCCCCGAGGCGGAGCGCCCGGCGATCTGGTAGCGGCCGAGCCGAACCCAGCGAAGCCCCTGCCGCGCCGAAGGCTGCGGCAGGGGCGGAGCTGATCCAGGGGAGGGGCCCCATGCGCTCTGCGCATGGGGAGGGGTGCCTACGGCACCCCGTGCAACACAGGGTAGTAGCCCACCGTCTCCACGATCGCCTGCCCCTCCTTCGTGAGCGCCCAGTCCATGAACGCCTTCGCCGCGCCCGCGGGCGCGCCGCGGGTGACCATGAGGAGGTCGCGCGAGAGCGGGTACTTCCCGGAGAGCACGTTCGCCTTCGTGGGGAGCTCGCCCGCCTCCCCGGCCTTCGCCGCCACGCGGAGCTCCCGCACGCCCTTCGCGTACGCCGCGCCGCCGTAGCCGATGCCGTCCGGCGCCTTCGCGACCGCGTTCACGACCGCCGCCGTGCCGGGCAGGGTCTGCGCGTTCGCCGCGAAGTCGACGCCCTTCCCGAGCACCTCGTCCTTCACGTAGGCGTAGGTGCCGGACGAGTTCTCGCGCGAGTAGAGGCCGATCGGCGCGTCCTTCCCGCCGACCTCCTTCCAGTTCTTGATGTCGCCCGCGTAGATCCCCTTCAGCTGGGCGATGGTGAGCGTCTGCACCGGGTTCGAGGCGTGGACGTAGAACGCGACGCCGTCCTTCGCCACCGGCGTCTCGACCGCCGGGACGCCGTACTTCCCCTGCACCTGCTTCTTCTCCGCGTCCTTGAGCGGGCGGGAGGCGTTCGCGACGTCGGTCGTGCCGTTGACGAGCGCGGCGATGCCGACGCCGGAGCCGCCGCCCGTCACCTGGACGCGCGCGCCCGGCTTCACCTTCATGTAGGCCTCGGCCCACCGCTGGGCGAGGATCACCATCGTGTCGGAGCCCTTCACGGTGAGGCCCTGGGCGCTCGCCGCGAGCGGGAGGAGCAGCGCCGTCGCCACCCCGAGGAATCGCGTCATGTGCGTGCCTCCTTCTCTCATGGAGGCAGCATGCGACGGCCGCGGGTCGAGCCCGTGGCGGCCGGGTGACGGTTCTGCGACGGTGTCACACGGCGGCGCCAACCCCGCGATTCACCGGGCGGCGGCCCGGCTCAGCGGAGCTTCCGCAGCGCGATCCCGCCGCCGATGCCGGCGACGTGGTCCTCGATGGGGAAGTCGGCCCCGTCGGCCTCGGCCGCGCGGATGGCGGCGTTCGCGATGCCGGCGCAGCAGGGGACCTCCATCCGGACCACGGTCATGCGTCGCGGGCGGGCGCTCGCGACGAGCGAGGCGAGGCGGGCCTCCATGTCGGCGCCGTCGTCGAGCTTCGGGCAGGCGACGACGACCGCGCGGCCGTCGAGGTAGCGGGCGTGGAAGTCCGGCACGGCGAACGGGACGCAGTCGGCGCACACGACGAGGTCCGCGCCGGCGAGGAACCCCGCCGTGGACGGCACGAGCCGGAGCTGGACCGGCCAGTGGCCGAGCTTCGAGCCGCCCGGCGAGAGCGTGCGGGTCGCGGACCCCGGGCAGCCGGTGGTCTCGGGGCCCGCGGAGGGCGGCGCGCCGAGGACGCGCAGCCGCGAGCGGCCGGCGCGCTTGCGGGCCTCGACCGCGGCCGCGTCGAACGCGGCGGCCTCCCGCTCCTCGACGGTGATGGCGCCGGTCGGACACTTCGGGAGGCACGCCCCGAGCCCGTCGCAGTAGACGTCGCCCACGAGCCGGGCCTTGCCGTCGACGAGCGCGAGCGCGCCCTCGTGGCAGGACGCGAGGCAGTCCCCGCAGCCGTTGCACAGCGCCTCGTCGATCCGGACCATGTTCCGCTTCATCGAGGCCAACCTAGTCGACCCGCCCGGCCCGGTTCAACCGGCTCCCCGCATATCTCGACGGAGGGTCGACCCGCCTCACTCGCCGAGGTCGCCCTCGTCGGCGCCCGCCGCCGGCTCGCGCTCCTCCGAGTCGGGCTCGGCGGGCACCGGGGTCGGCGTGCGGCCGGCCAGGGCCCTCCGCCGCTCGTGCCGGGCGGCGTAGTAGCGGGTGACGTTCGGCACGCTGAAGCGGTTCATCGTGACGCTGTGGGTGGTGACCGCGTTCAGCCGGTCGATGTCGACGAACCACTCCGGCAGGTGCACCGGGCCGACGCACAGCCCGTCCTCCACGAGGTCGCGCACGAGCGCGGCGTCGTCGACGCTCATCTTGCCGGCGAGGAACGCCCGCACGAGCTCGACGTCGCGCTGGTCGAGCGCGGTGCGCAGGAAGTTGAAGGTCCTGCAGTAGCCGCGCTGGTAGGCGGCGTCCTTCGTGAACGGCGCCCCGCCGGTCACGACGCCGCCGCGGAACACCCGCTCGCTCATGAGCGCCGCCTTGGGCGGGGGGAACCGGGCGAGGAGGTAGCGGTACACCTCGAGGAAGTCGGCCCCGCGGGCCGCCATGTCGATGGCGATGGTCCGCTCGCCGAGCTCGATGTAGCGCTCGTCGGTGATGTTGCCGGTGAGGTACTCGGCGAGGATGCCGGCGCCCTCCTGCGACTCGAGGTGACGCGGCAGCCCCACCCCGAGCACGGTGAGCACCGGCTGGCGCAGGCCGTTCACGCTCGTCAGCACGTGCCAGAGCCCCTCGTGGTGGGCGAGCGCGCGGGCCTGCCGCTCGCTGAAGCGCGCGCCCTTCCGGAGCGAGACGCGGGTGGCGCCCGCCGCCGCGTTCGCGGTGAGGCGGTTCGTGACGATCACCTTGAGATCGCGGCCGAGGAACGGCTTGCAGATCCGGGCGACCTCGCGCGCCGCCTGATCGGCGGAGAGCGTCTGCTCCTCGTCGCGCGCCCGCGGGCGGGAGGCCCACAGGCGCGCGATGGCGAGGTTGTCGACGTGGTGGTCCGGGAAGCGATCGCGCGGGTCGCCGTAGATCTTCCGGCTGAGCTCGTAGAAGCGGCGCGTGCCGCGGGCGGCGAGGAGCTCCGCCACGAGCACGAACTCGTCGCACTTCCTCCGGAGGAGCTCCTCGACCGGGTTCTTGCCCCGGATCGTCCGGCGCAGCGCCCGGAGCTCCCGGGTCTTCGCCTTCGGGTCGAAGCCGAGCGGCGCGTACTCTGGCCGTGGCAGCTCGCGCGCGCCGGCCTTGAAGAAGCGGTCGTGCACGCGCGGGCCCCAGTTGATGGAGCGCAGCACGCGGATGGGCCGCTGCGCGTGCAGGATCGCCTCCGAGAGGCGGTGCAGGTACGACGCGGTCTCGGGGGCGGTCGCGATCACCTGGGCCGGCAGGGTAACACGGCGCCTCAGCTCGGCAGTCCCGAGCGGGCCGCCTCGCGCGCCGCCGCCTCGGCCACGCATTCGTCGCAGTCGAGCGGGTGCGGGGGCAGGTCGACGAGCGTGAGCCGCGGGTCGACGTAGTGGTACGCGTCGTAGCCCGCCGCCTCGTCGGGGTGCCCCTCGACCACCTGGAACGACGCCCGCGCGAGGCCGACGTTCTGGCCCGCGAGCAGGGGGTGCGTCGCGTCGTTCACGAGGTAGTCGACGAGGTCGCCGAGCACCTGCGCCGCGGCGTGGCCGAGGAACATCGGCACGCCGCGGATCTCGAGCTCCGGGTGGCCGAGCGCGGCGAGCCCGTGCGTGTGGACCCAGCCGCGCGCGGGGCCGTCGCAGACCACCTCGAGCGTCACCAGGCTGCGCGCGTCCAGCCGCGCGCGCGCCGCGCTCCTCTTCCTCTTCGACCTCGTCCCCATCGCTGCCTCCCTGACCGGCCCGGGTCCGCGCCGCGGACCGTCCGGCCGTGCCGCGGACCGGCGCGGCCACCGTCGCGCGTGTCTTTCCGCGGAATTGCGGGCGGCACGTCGCTTGCGATGGAGCCCCTTGCGCACGCCGCGCCAAGGAGACCCGCATGAACCGGATCGATGGGCCGCAGCCCCCGCCGCAGGTCGAGACCATCCACGTCGCGAGCACCACCGAGCGCCAGACCGAGCCCGGGCGCTTCGAGGCGGCGCTCCGCGGCGCCGCCGACGGGCTCGCCCGCGGCGTCGTCGCGGGCGTCGAGGCCGTGGCGCCGCTCGTGCCCGGGGGCACCGTGCTCTCCGGCGCCGTCCGCGGCGCGCTGAACGGTGCCGCCGCGCCGCGCGGGGGCGGGCTCACCGGCCACGCGGGCGGCGCGCTGGGGGCGTCGCCGGCGCCGGGCGCCGGAGGCGGTACGGAGGACGACCTCCTCAGCGCGACCCGCCAGCTGCAGGCGGAGGCCCGCACGTACAACCTGCAGTACCTGCAGCTCCAGGAGTCGCTACAGCGGGAGAGCCGCGAGTTCTCGGCGCTCTCGAACGTGATGAAGGTGAAGCACGACACCGCGAAGGGTGCGATCTCCAACATTCACTAGGTGCCCCATGCCGCTCGCCCCGCTCACCGCCGTCGCGCGCCCCGTCGGCCCTGCGCCCGTGCCGGGCCCGCGCGCCTCCTTCCAGGCCGCGCTCGAGGCGCGCGGCGCGGGCCCCGCCGCCCGCGCGGGCACTCTTCCCGCGGCCGCGCGCCAGGGGCTCGACGCGGTCGCCGCAGCGCAGGCGCGGCTCGACGGCGTGCTCGCGGCCGCGCGCTCCGGCCGGACCTTCACGGCGCGCGAGCTCCTCGCCCTGCAGGCCGAGGCCTACCGCGCGGTGCAGGTGGTGGACCTCGCGGGCAAGCTCGTCGAGCAGGGGGCGCAGTCGGTGAAGCACGCGCTCAACACGCAGCTGTGAGGGTCGGCATGCGCGCCCCGCCCCTCATCCTCCTCGTTCTCACCGCCTGCTCGTCGAGCACCGGGCTCCTCACCGGCCTCGACGAGCGGGCGGCGAACGAGGTCCTCGTGGCCCTCGGGGAGGCCGGCGTCCCCGCCGAGAAGCTCCGCGCCGAGGGCCAGGACGCCACGTTCTCGGTGGCGGTGCCGGCGGCGGAGGCCGCGCGCGCGCACCGCGTGCTCGCCGAGCGGGCGCTGCCGCGCACCCGGCCCCCCGGCGTGGAGGAGGTCTTCGCGAAGGGCTCGATGGTCCCCACGCCGCTCGAGGAGCAGGCCCGCTACGCGCACGCGCTCGCGGGAGAGCTCGCGCGCTCGATCGAGAGCGTCGACGGCGTGCTGGAGGCCCGGGTGCACCTGGGCCTCGCCCGGGCCGACCCGCTGCGGCCCGGCGACGCGCCGCCGCCGCGCGCCTCGGTGCTCGTGAAGTGCCGGCCGGCCGCCTGCGACGCGGTGCGGGCGCTCGAGGGCGGGCTCCGCGCGCTCGTGGCGGGGGCCGCCGACGGGCTCGATCCCGGCGCGGTCGCGGTGGTCATCGCGCCGGGCGCGGCGCCCGGGCCGCCGCCGGAACCGGCCGGGCGCCGCGGCAACGCGCTCCTCCTCGGGCTCGCGGCGCTCGCGGGCACGGGCGCGATCGGGCTCGCGGGGGCTGGGCTCCTCGGGCGGCTCCGGGGAGGTGCGCGGTGAGCGCCCCGGCGCACCCGCCTTCGAGCAGCGTCCGGCGGCTCTGCGCGCTCGCGGCGCTCTTCGCGCCGGAGCGGGCGGGCGCGCTCGTCTCGCGGCTCGCTGCGGGGGCGCAGGGGGCCGCGGAGGAGGCGAGGTGGCTCGTGGGGGCGGCGCGGCGGGAGCGGCTGCGCGCGCTCTCGGAGGCGCTCGAGCTCTCGCGGCCCGCGGGGCGGACGGCGGCGGAGGTCGGCGCCGGAGAAAGGGCGAGGGTGAGGGAATTGCTGGGGGCGATCGAGCTGGGGACGCCGGTGGCGGGGGCGCACCCGGTGCTCGTGCGGGTCTGCGCAGAGAGGCTGGGGGGCCGGTAGGACCTACGGGCGTCGCAGGTCGCTGGAGCGACCCGCGACGGCTACGGCTTGCACATCTCCTTCACGGAGGTGGCAGCGTCGCACGCCTTCCGCTTGTACTCGCGGTAGCGCTTGTCGTCCTCGGAGACGTTCTTGCCGACCTGGTAGCGGTCCGCGAGCTCCTTGCACGCCGGGCCGAAGCCGCCGGTGCAGGCCATGTCGAGCACGGCCACGGCGCGCTTCTCGTTCTTCTTCACGCTGCGCCCGTCCTCGAACGACTGCGCGAGCGGGATGCACTCGGGGAACTGGCCGTTCTTGCAGGCGAGCTCGGTGAAGTCGGCGGACCGCTCCACGTCCTTCGCGACGGTGGTGCCGACGCGGTAGGAGGTCGCCGCCGAGCGGCAGGAGGGGCCGTGGCCGCCGGCGCAGGCCTTCTCGAAGACGGCGAGCGCGACCTTCGGATCCTTGAGGCTGCCGCGGCCGGTGACGAGCGCGAGGCCGGTGTTGAAGCAGTCCTGCAGGATGGGGCCGGCGCTGCAGCCCTTGAGGAGCAGGTCCTTGATGCGCGGGAGCTGCGCGGTCGCGAGGAACGACTCGGAGATCGCCGCGCGCACGCAGGCGTCGTTGTTGCCGAGGGTGCAGGCCTTCCGCTGGAGCTCGGCGCCGACGGGCGCCGCATCCCCGCCCTTCGCCACCCACAGGTTGCCGCCCACGTCGCACGCCTTCGCCGCGTCGGGCGCGTCGTTCATGCACGCGTGCCTGTAGAGCTTGAGCGCGAGCTCCGGGTCCTCGAACCGCTGCGCCGCCTCCGCGCCGGGCACGCAGACCGCGAGGAGCCCCTTCTCGCAGGCGGGCCCGAGCGGCGCGAGCTGCTCCTTCGTGACCTCGCCGGGCTTCGCCTCCTTCGCGATGTCGCCCATGCCGAGGCAGGCGGTCTCGTCGCCCTTCGCGCACGCGCCGGAGATGAGCTCGGCGGCCTTCTTGCGGTCCTTCTGGACGCCGCCCTCGCCCTTCACGAGCGCGTAGCCCATGATCACGCAGCCGAGGCCGTTGTTCGCGTCGCAGGCGCGCTTCGCGAGCGCCACCGCGCTCGTGGCGTCGCGCAGGAGCCCCTTGCCCTCCCAGAGGATCTCGGCGGCGCGGGCGCAGGACTTCGGCCCCTCCACCTCGCCGGAGAGGCAGGCGCGCTGCAGGAGGCGCACGGCCGGCGTCGAGAGCCCGACGGTGAGGTACGCGTCGGCGGCGGGCGCGCACTGCGCGGTCTCGCCGAGCTCGCAGGCACGCTCGAACGCGGGGGCCGCGCGGCCCGGATCCCTCGGCGGGCCCTCGGCCAGCATCGTGCCGAGCTTCACGCACGCGAGCGCGCTCGACTGGCGGCAGCCGAGATCGCAGTCGGTGACGGTGGTGCACTGCTCGGGCGGCTTCACCTCGGGCGCGGAGGCCGCGCCCGCCGCGAGCGGCTCCGGCTCCGGCGGCGCCGCGAGGCCGTTCGCCGCACGGAACTCCCTGCGGATCTCGTACCCGACCCGGCGCAGGGCGGCGAGGATGTCCTTGCCGGGGACCGGGACCGTCGAGCGCGCGAGCACGTTCGCGCTCTTCGTCTCGATCAGGCGGGCCGACACGACGAGGCCGTCGCCGACCTTGCCGACCGAGGTGGCGATCGCGCCGTCCGTGCCGAGGTTCTGCGCGACCTGGGCGACGTTGCCGGTGTCGTTCGGGTTGCCGAGGAGCTGCTTCTGGTACTGCAGCCCGAGGAGCGCGGTGACGTCGCGCGTCGCGATGAGGTTGAACGCCTCCGGATCGTGGAGCGCGCTCGCGAGCGCGTCCGTGAGGACGGCCCGGTCCTGGATCTCGACGCCCTGCCCGATCTCGATGTCGAGGACGGCGACCTTCGGGGTCGCCGCCGCCAAGAGCGCGAAGAGCGCGACTGCACCCACCATTTGAGCTCGCCCCCCTGGGAGAACGTTCCCGGGTTTACACGGCCCTCCGTCCGTCCTCAAGCAGCGTGAGCGCGGGGCGCATTCCACGCTGTCACGTCGACGCGGGACAGGGACGCCCCGCGGAGCGGGATATTCGGCGCCGCGGCCGGGATCCGCCCCGGGGCCCGGGTCACGGCGGGGTATGCTCGCAGTGAGAGGGGGGCCGATGGCTGGCCAGGGACTTCGCTGCCCGGAGTGTGACCCCGAGGTGCCGCTGCCTTCACCGCGCGGGGCGCTGCGCGCGAGCGCGTGCCCCTCCTGCGGGGGGATGCTGCTGCGGCCCGAGGGCAAGGCGAAGCTGCTCGCGCTCGCCGGCGACGAGCCGCGTCCGCCGCCGCGTCCGATGAAGGCGATCCTCTGCCCCGAGTGCGGCGCCGGGCTGCCGAGGAAGGCGCTCCGTGACCTGGCGTTCGCGCCGTGCCCCACCTGCGGCGTGGCCTGGGTCGGGCCGGGCGCGCTCCCGGCCTGGGCCGCCGGTGGACCGGCGCGGGGGGCGCCCGCGGGCGGCCGCGCGCGGGCGCGCGACTGGCGCGGCGGCGCGGCCCTCCTCGCCGGGCTCGGGCTCGCGGCAGCGGCCGCGCTCCTCATCACCCGCGCCCGCGAGGCCTCGCCGCCGCCCGACGACGCCCGGCCGGCAGGCTCGGCCGCAGCAGCCGCCGCCGCGCCCTCCGCCCTCGAGGCGCCGCCCGCACCGAAGCCGCGGCCTGCGCCCTCGCGGCGCGGCCCGTTCGAGCCCCCGCTCGTGCTCGGGTCGCTCGAGGGCTTCCAGGCGCCGGTCGAGGCCGTCGACCTCGGACCGGGCGCGCCCCGGCTGCTCCTCGCGCCGCGCGAGGGGCCCGACGCGTCGATCCTCGTCCGCTTCGACTCCGGCAGCTTCGACGACGCCCAGGCCGGCGAGGCGCAGCTCACGCTGCACGCGCTCCTCGCCGCGAACCCACGCTTCGATCTCGGCCGGTTCCTCCTCGACGTGCACGCCGCCGGGGCGCGGCTCGAGCACCGCACGGGCGTCCGCGAGTCGACGTTCCAGCTCACCGCGGGCCGCCGCGAGTTCCCCGCCCTCGCCCGGCGCCTCGCCGAGGCAGCGCTCGCGGCGACCTTCGAGCCCTTGCGCCTCCCCGACGCGACCACCCGCGCCCTGCTCGACCTGCCCACCACGCCCACCCCGGGCGAGCTCGTGGCGGAGCTCGCGGCGGAGGAGCCCGGCTACGCGAACCCGCCCGTCGTCGCGCGCCCCGACCTGCTCGCGCTCCGCCAGGCGCGGGTGCGGGCGCGGCTCCTCGCCGGCTTCTCGCCGGCCTCCGCGACCGTGGTGGTGACGGGGGCCTTCGACCGCGCGGCGGCGATCGCCCTCGTCCGGCCCCACCGCGGCGGCGCGCGCCCCCCCGTCGCGCCGCTGCGCACCCCGGTGCCGTTCGAGGCGCGCCGGGCGAGCGACCGGCACGTCGTGCTGTTCGCCGCGCCGGTCGAGCTCTCCTCGCCGCGCGACGCCGCGGCGCTCCGGCTCGCGGCGGCGCTCCTCGACGCGGGGCTGTGGGAGCGCTTCCGGCTGAGCGGGGCGGGCTACGCGCCCGGCGCCGAGGCGTTCCGGGCGCCCTGGACCGCCCTCCTCGTCGCGGTGCTGCCCGCGCACGCGTACGCGCGGCGGCTCGAGCCGGAGCTGCGCGCGCTCGTGGACGAGCTCCGCGGCGGCCGCTACGAGGTGCGCGACCTCGACCGCGCGAAGGGCGCGGTGCGGGGCGAGCTCCTCGCCGTCGACGCCGACCCGGCCGCGCTCGCGGCCGCGCTCGCGGCGGGCGGTCCCTCCTGGCACGGCGCGGAGGTCGCGCGCGAGGTCGACGCGCTCGACCGGGCGGGCCTCACCGCGATCCTCTCGGGCTGGCTCGACCCGGCCCGGTCCGTCTACCTCTTCGCCGGAGCGAACCCGTGACGCCGCTCTCCCTCCTGGCCGCCGCGCTCCTCGCCGGCGCCGGCCCCGCCGCGGCGCCGCCCGCCCGGAGCGCGCTCCCGTCCGGCCTCGAGCTCGCGGTGGTCCCGGTGGCCGGCGCGCGCGCCGCGTCGCTCCGGCTCGTCGTGCGCACGGGGTCGGAGGACGACCCGCCCCGCCGCCAGGGCCTCGCGCACGTGCTCGAGCACGTGCTGCTCTCGCGGGTGGGGAAGGACGGCCTCGACCCCGTGCAGGCCGCGCGCGCCGCCGGCGGGCGGCTCAACGCGTTCACCTCCCGCCACCTCACCACCTTCGCGCTCGACGCCCCGGCCGCGACCTTCCCGGCGCTCGCGGAGCGCCTGCTCCGCGCCGTCGCGACGCCCGACCTCGAGCGCGCGGAGCTCGACCGTGAGCTCGCGGTGATCGCGCGCGAGGACGAGTACGGCGGCTCCGAGCGCGGGGTCCTCGACCTCCTCGAGGAGACGCTGTTCGAGGGGCAGGCGCGCGTCGACGTCATCGGCGACCACGAGTCGCGCGAGGCCGTGGACCGCGCCGCCCTCGCGCGCCAGCACGCCGATCGCTACCGGCCTGCCCGCATCTCCGTCGCGTTCACCGGCGCCGTGGATCCGGAGCGCGCGCGCGCCCTCGTCGCGCAGGCCTTCCCCCCGGGGCCGGCCGCGGGCCCGGGGCCCCGCGACGCCACCGTCGAGGCGGCCCGGCTGCCCGCCACCCGCAAGCTGCGGGCGCTCCTCCTCGCGACCGCCGTCGCCCACCGGCTCGACCCCGCCGACCGCGACGCCTGCCCCGCGCTCGCGGCGCTCGTCGAGCGGCGCCTCTATGCGGAGCTCGCGGTGCGGCGCGCGATCGCGCGGGAGGCGTCGGCGAGCTGCGTGAGCCTGCGGGGGACCCCGCTCCTCGTCGCGCTCGTGAACGTCCCGTCGATCGAGGCCGAGGACCTCCCCACCCGGATCGGCAGGGTGCTCGAGGACGTCGCCGCCTTCCCGGCCGACGCGGCCGAGCGGCGCGACGTCGCGCGCCGGCTCGCCCGCGAGGCCGATCGCGCCGCGGCCGATCCCGCCGCGCTCGCCGAGGCGCTCGCGGGGTTCGCGGCCTGGCCCGGCGAGCTCCTCGCGCGGCCGCTGCCGGGCGCGGCGCCGCGGGTGCTCGAGCCCGGGGCGCTGCGCGACGTGGCCCGCCGGACCTTCCTGCCCGAGCGCCGGGCCACGCTGGTGCTCTCGCCGTTCGAGGGGTAGCGGCACCTGCCGCCGGGGGCGAGGCGCCGGCGAGCGCCTCGCCGGGGCGGGGCCGTGCAGACAGGTCCGCGGCGCGGCCGGTGGGTCCGCGGCGCGGACCGCGCCCCTCGCGGCGTTCCCAGTGGTCACGGGGGGCTGCGGTCGGCACGCCGCTTGGATTGCGTGGCGGCATGGCGCTCCCGTTCGATCTCCCCGCAGCCGCCCCGGACCCCGGCGCAGGGCCTGCCGTCCGCGCGGCCGGGGCGGCCAGCGCGGCGGCCGCGGCCGCCTCGCTGGGCGCCCTGCTGGGCGTCGAGGTGCGGGTGTCGGGCCGCGCGCTCCCGGGCCGGCCGCGCCCGCGCGGGGGCGCGGGGCGCGTCGCGCTCGAGCTCGCCGCCCTGCCGGGCCCCGCTGCGCTCGAGGCCGACGCCTCGCTCGTGGTCGCCCTCGTCGACCGGCTCGCCGGCGGGGACGGCCGGGCCGGGCCCGCGGCGGCGCTGACGCCGGTCGAGGCGGCGGCGCTCGAGCTCCTCACCCTCGCGGCGCTCGACGGGGTCTCGACGGTGCCCGAGGTGGAGCTCGCGCTCGCCCCGCGGCTCGTGGGCTGCGCGCCGGGGCCGGCGCCGGAGCCGCGCGGCGCCTTCGCCGTGGAGCTCGAGCTCGAGGCCGGCGCGGTGCGGGGGCGCGCGCGCCTCCTCCTGCCCGCCGCGGCGGCCGCCGCGCTCGAGGGTGACGGCGAGCTCGCCGCGTCGGCGCTCCGGCTCCCGGCCTCGCTGCGCCGCGGGGAGGCGCCGCTCACGCCGGCGGAGCGCGCCGCGCTCGCGCCGGGCGACGTGGTCCTGCTGGGCGCACCGGACGAGGCCGCGTCCCTCGTGCTGCCCGGTGGGGCCCGGGCGCGGGGGCGACTCGTGGACGCCCCCTGCGACCTCGAGACCGCCGGCAGCTGCCACTTTCACGCGGAGGGCCACATGGAACGGAACGCGACGGTCCCGGTCGTGCTCGAGGTCGAGCTCGCCCGGGTGGAGGTGACGCTCTCGGATCTCGCCCGGCTGGAGGCCGGCGCGGTCGTCCCGCTCGGCCTCGACCGGCGCGGCCGGGTGGCGCTCGTCGTCGGCGAGCGGACGGTCGCGCGGGGCGAGCTCGTGGACGTCGAGGGCGCCGTCGGGGTGCGCGTGCTGGAGGTGACGTCGTGATCGGCGCCGCCATGGCGGCGCGCGCGGCGCTGGCGGTGGCCGGGTTCGCGGCCCTCGCCGCGCTCGTCGCGCGGCGCGGCCGGCTGGTCCCTGCGCCCGCGCCGCGGCTCTCGGTGCTGGAGCGGGCCAGCCTCGGCCGCGCGGGCGGGCTCGCGCTCGTCGCCGCCGACGGGCGGCGGCTGCTCGTGGGCTTCGGGGAGGGGCCGCCGCGGCTGGTGCTCGAGCTCGACCCGCCCGCGCGCGCCGGCCGGCCCGCCGGCGAGGGGAGCGCGCCGTGAGCCCGGAGCTCGTCGGCCCCATCGCCGGGCGGCCCGTCGAGATGCTCGTCCTCCTCGGCGTGCTCGCGCTCGCCCCGGCCGCGCTCGTCACGCTCACCTCGTTCCTGAAGATCTCGGTCGTCCTCTCGATCGCCCGCTCCGCGCTCGGGGCGCCTCAGGTGCCGCCGAACACCGCGGTCACCGGGCTCGCGCTCGTGCTCAGCGCGCTCGTCATGGGGCCGGTCCTCGAGCGGACCGTGGAGGCGGCCCGGCCCCTCCCCGGCGAGCACGGCGTGGACGGCGCGCTCGCCGCCCTCGCGCGGGGGGCGGGCCCGCTGCGCGCGTTCCTCGCGCGTCACGCCCGGCCGGACGACCGCGCCGCGTTCGTCGACGTGGCGCGCCGGCTCGCCACGTCCCCGGGCGCGCGGGAGGCGGCGCGGCCGGGGCCCCCGGGCGCGGCGCCGGCGGAGGACGACCTCGCGGTGCTCGCGCCCGCGTTCGTGGTCTCCGAGCTGCGCCGCGCGTTCGTGCTCGGGTTCCTCGTCTTCGTGCCGTTCCTCGCGGTGGACCTCGTGGTCTCGAACGTCCTCCTCGCGCTGGGGCTCACCCAGCTGTCGCCGAGCTCGGTCGCGCTCCCGTTCAAGCTCCTCCTCTTCGTCGCGGTCGACGGGTGGAAGCTCCTCGCCCGGGCGCTCGCGCTCTCCTACGCCGGGTGACCGATGGACGCCGCCCTCCAGCACCTCGTCCAGGAGGCCCTCCTCACGGTGCTCGCCGCGTCGGCCCCGGCGCTCCTCGCCGCGCTCGCGACCGGGCTCGTCGTCGGCGTGCTGCAGGCGGCGACCTCCGTGCAGGAGCCCACCGTCGCGGTGGTGCCGCGGCTCGTCGCCGTCGCCGCCGCGCTCGCGCTCGCCGGGCCGTTCGCCGCCGCGCGGCTGGTGCGCCTCGCGCAGACCGCGTTCGATCTCCTGCCCCGGATCGCGCCGTGACCGCCCCGGCCGCGTTGCTGGGCGGCCTGTGGCCGGGCGGCCCCCCGGAGCCGCACCGTCCCCTCGCCGAGCTCGCGGTCCGCGCCGCCCCGGCGCTCCTCGCCGCCATCCGCCTCGCCCCGGCCGTGATGGCCTCGCCGCTCGTGGGCGGCCCGCTCGTGCCCGGCCCCGCGCGGGCGGCGCTCGCGCTCACCCTGGGCGCCGCGGTCGCGGCGGCCCTCCCCGCCGGGGCGGCCACGCCGGACGGCGCCGGGCTCGCCGCCGCGGCGCTGCGCGAGCTCGCGCTCGGGCTCCTCCTCGCGCTCGCGATCTCGGTGCCGATCGAGGCCGCGCGCGCCGGCGGCCGGCTCGCCGACACGTTCCGCGGCGCGACGCTCGCGGAGCTCCACGTGGCGCCGCTCCGCCAGCGGGAGAGCGCGACCGGCGACCTCCTCGCCCAGGGCGTGCTCGTCCTCGCGGCGTATACCGGCGCGGGGCGCCTCGCGGTGGCCGCCCTCCTCGGCACGTTCGAGGCGGTCCCGCCCGGCGCGGCCCGCCTCCTCACCCCGCCCGCCGCGGGCGTCGCCCTCGAGGCCGCGGGTGCGCTCGTCTCGGCGTCCGTCGCGCTCGCGGCCCCCGCCGCGGCGGGCGTCCTCGCCGCCGACCTCGCCATCGCGCTCGCGGGCCGGGTCGCGCCCCAGCTCGGCGTCGTGAACACCGCCCAGCCCGCCCGCGCGGCGCTGGGGCTCCTCGCGCTCGGGGCGGCGGCCTCCGCCGTCGCGGGGCGCCTCGTGTCGCTCGTGACCCTCTCGACCGGCTGGCTCGGCCAGGCGGCCCGCGCCGCGGGAGCCGCGCCTTGAGCGAGCGCACCCACGACCCGACCCCGCGACGCCTCAGGAGGTCGCGGGAGCGCGGCGAGGCGCCCTCGGGCCGCGAGCTCTCCGGAGCCGCCGCCCTCGGCGCGGGCCTCCTCGCGGCCGGTGCGGTGCTCCCCGGCGGCGCGGCGGACCTCGCCGCGCTGCTCCGCCGGGCGCTCGAGCTCCGCGGCGCGGGCCCGGACGGCGCCCTCGCGCCGGCCGCCGCCCTCGTGGAGGCGGGCGGCCTCGCGCTCCGGCTCGCGCTCGTGCCGGCGCTCGCCGCGGGCGGCGCGGCCGCGCTCGCGGGCGCCCTGCAGGCGGGCTTCCTGTGGAGCCCCGCCGCCGCGCTGCCCCGCGCGGATCGCCTCGACCTCGCCCGCGGGCTCCGCCGCCTCGCCTCGCCGTCCGCGCTCGCCCAGGCCGGGCTCGGCCTCGCGAAGGCGCTCCTCCTCGCCGGGATCGCCTGGACCTCGCTCCGCACGCTCGCGCCCGCCCTCGCGGCCCTCCCCGCCGCGGCGCCGGCGGCCCTCCTCCGCGCGCCGGGGCTGCTCCTCCCGCTCGCGGGGCGCCTCGCGGCCGCGCTCCTCGTGCTCGGCGCCCTCGACGCGCTCCTCGCCCGCCGGCGGCACCTCGCGCAGCTCCGGATGACGCGCGACGAGGTCCGGCGCGACGGCCGGGAGGACGAGGGCGACCCGCGCCTCCGCGAGGAGCGGCGCCGCCTCGCCCGCGCCGCGGCGGAGGAGCCCGCCGGGACGCCGGGGCAGGCGACGGCGCGGGCGACCGTGCTCGTCGTGAACCCGACCCACCTCGCGGTCGCGCTCCGGCACGACCGCGGCGCCGACGAGGCGCCCCGGGTCCTCGCGAAGGGCGCCGGCCGCGAGGCGGCGCGCCTGCGGTCCGCGGCGCGGCGGGCGGGTGTGCCCATCGTGCGCGACGTGCCGCTCGCCCGCGCGCTCTTTCACCTCTCGGAGGTCGGGGAGGAGATCCCCGAGGCGCTCTACGACGCGGCCGCCGCCGTGCTCGCGCACCTCTACGCCGCCGCGCCGCCGGGCGCGGAGGAGGCCACCCCTTGACCTCGCCGCCTGCAGCCCTGCCGGGCCTCCACGCCGGGCTCGCGCCCGCGCTGCGCCTCCTCCACGCCGGGCTCGCCCGGCTCCGCGGCACCGGCGACGCGCTGCTCGCGCTCCTCGTGCTCGGGCTCGTCGTGCTCCTCGTCGCGCCGCTCCCCGCGGCGGCGCTCGACGCCCTCATCGCGACGAACCTCGCCGCCGCCGCGACGGTCCTCGCCGTCACGCTCTTCGCGCGGGACGCGCTCCGCTTCGCGAGCTTCCCGACGCTGCTCCTCCTCACCACCCTGTTCCGCGTCGCGCTCGCGGTCTCGTCCACCCGGCTCGTCCTCGCGCGCGGCGAGGCCGGGCGGGTGATCGAGGCCTTCGGCCAGGTGGTGGTGCAGGGCGACCCGGTGGTCGGGGTGGTGGTCTTCGCGATCCTGACGCTCGTGCAGCTCCTCGTGGTCGCCAAGGGCGCGGAGCGCGTGGCGGAGGTCGCGGCGCGGTTCACGCTCGACGCCCTCCCGGGCAAGCAGATGGCGATCGACGCCGACCAGCGCGCGGGGGCGATCGACGCCGCGGAGGCGCGGCGGCGCCGGCGGGCGCTCGAGCGCGAGAGCCAGCTCCACGGCGCGATGGACGGCGCGCTCAAGTTCGTGAAGGGCGACGCCATCGCGGGCGTCGCGATCGTGCTCGTGAACCTCGTGGGCGGGCTCGCGGCGGGCGCCGCCCGGGGCATGGAGCTCGGCGCGGCGGCGCGGCGCTACGCGCTGCTCGCCATCGGCGACGGCCTCTCCTCGCAGGTGCCGGCGCTCCTCCTCGCGGTGTCGGCGGGCATCGCGGTGACCCGGGTCGCCGCCGAGGAGGAGGGCGCGTCGCTGTCCGGCGAGATCGGCGGGCAGCTCCTCGCCGAGCCGGCCGCGCTCTTCACGGTGGCGGCCCTGCTCGGCGCCCTGGCGCTCGCCCCCGGGCTCCCCGCCGCGCCCTTCGCGTTGCTCGCCGCCGCGGCGGGCGGCGCGGGCGGGCTCGCGCTCCGGCGGCGCGCGGCCCGGGGGGAGGCGTCGGCGGACGGGCGCCGCGGCGCCCCGGAGGGTGGCCCGGACGCCGCGCTCGCCCCGCCCTCGCCCGTGGTGCTCGAGCTCGCGCCGGACCTCGTCGCGCTCGTGCGCGCCGACGGCGAGCGGTTCGTGAGGGAGGGGCTCCACGCCTTGCGCGAGCGGCTCTGGCGGGAGCTCGGCGTGGCGCTCCCGGGCGTCGCGCTGCGCGAGGCGCCGCTCGGCGTGGGGGTGTGGCGGCTCCTCGTGGACGAGGCCCCGGCCGCGGCCGGGCGCGCGCCCGCGGGGGAGGTGCTCGCGCTCGCGCCGCCGGACGAGCTCGCGCTCGCGGGGCTCGAGGGAGGCCCCGGCCTCCACCCGGCGACCGGCGCCCCCGCGGTCGCGCTCGAGGCCGGGCTCGCCCGCCGCGCGGGCGCGCTCGGGCCGGTGCTCGGTCCGCTCGACCGGATCGCCGCGTCGGTCGGCGCCGCCCTCGCCCGCCGGGCCCACGACTTCGTCGGGGTCCAGGAGGCGCAGGCGCTCCTCGACGGGCTCGAGCCCTCCGCGCCCGCGCTCGTCCGCGAGGCGGCGCGACAGCTCCCGCCGGCGCTCCTCGCGGAGGTGCTGCGGCGGCTCGTCGAGGAGGGCATCACGATCCGCCCGCTGCGCACGGTCCTCGAGGCGATGCTCGAGGCCGGGGGCGCGCCCCGCGGCGCGGCGGCGCTCGCCGAGGCGTGCCGCCGGGCGCTCCGCCGCCACATCGCCGCGCGGGTGGCCGGCGACGGCGCGCCGCTGACCGCGCTCCTCCTCGACCCGGCCGCCGAGCAGGCGCTCCGCGACGCGCTGCCGGGGCCGGGGGGCGGCTACGGTGCCGATGTGCCGGCGCTCGACCCCGCGCTCGCAGGCGCCCTCCTCGACCGGCTGGACGCGGAGCTCCGGGCGGCCGGGCGTGAGACGGTCCTGCTCGTGGGGGCCGACGTGCGGCGGGCGCTCCGCCAGCTCGTGGCGCCGCGGTTCCCCGGGCTGCCGGTGCTGAGCTGCGAGGAGCTGCCGCCCGAGCTGCCGGTCCGGCCGGTGGGGCGGCTCGGGCTCACGGCGGCGCAGGCGACCGTGTCGCCCTGAGCCTCGCCCCCGAAAAGCGAAGGGCCCCGCCAGCTTGGCGAAGCCCGAGTTCGGTGTGCTGCCGGGGTGGGTCCGCTCGACCCGAGCGTGCGACGCGGAGTCGAGGGACGCGCCTCCCCCCGCGAAACACGGACGCTACGCGCCTGCCGCGACCGGCGGCGTGCCCTGCCCGCCGTTCGTGCCGTCGTCGCCGCCCTCGGGGCGGTTCACGCGGTCGCGCAGCTCCTTGCCCGTGCGGAACAGGATGCCGCGCTTCGGCTTCACCGGAATCACCTCTCCGGTCTTGGGGTTACGGCCCTGGTACCCCTCGTACTTCTTCACGTGGAAGGCGCCCAGCCCGCGGATCTCGATGTTCTCGCCGCGGCAGAGGGCGTCGCGCATCGAGTCGAAGATCGTCTCGATCGTGGCCTCGGCCTGCTTCTGCGTCACGCCGCGCTTCACGACGAGGATGTTGATGAGATCCGACTTCAGCATCACGACTCCGTTTCGCCCGTGGCGCGGGGGGCCCTTGGCCCTCGAAAAGGAAGAAGCCGTCGACCGAGAGAGCCTAGACCAACCCTCCGAAATCAGCAAGGGTTCCGCCTGCATGGCCTTGTGACCGGACCGGAGGGGCGGTCCGGAGCGCGGACCGGGGGGGGCCCGGGACCCCGGATCTAGCCCCGGACGGCCGCCGGGGGGGCCGGCGCCGTGGCCCCCTCGCGTGCGGACGGACCGTCGCGGTCGAGCAGCGTGCGCAGGCTGACCTCGTCGAGCCGCGCGGCCGCCTCCTCCTCGACCGAGCGGAGCACCGCCGCGACGGGCCCCCTCCCGTCGGGCAGGTCGGGACCCACGATGGCACGCCGGACGTCCTCGAGCGTGAGCTTCTCGAGCGAACGTGCGGGCACGAGGCCGCCCGCGCCGGCACCACGCTCGCCCTGATCGGCGACCTCGACGAGGAGCTTGTCCCGGAGGAGCCGCTCGACCAGCGCCTCGACGTCCTCCGCCGGCACGTTGAGCGCGCTCGCGAGCGCCGACTCGTCGGGGGCCGGGGCGCCATGATCGAACCGGCGCGCCACGAGCAGCATGATCTGCCCGGCGAGGAGCTCCCGCCCGGCGCGCGAGCCCGGGTGCGGCGCGCCGCCGAGGATCGTCTTCGCGTTCTGCACGACGTACACGAGCCGCGCGCCGAAGAGCAGGATCGACCACGACACGAACAGCCAGAAGATGAAGATCGGCACCGCCGCGACCGAGCCGTAGATGGCGTGGTAGCGGAAGATCTTGCCGACGAGCACCGCGTAGCCCCACTTCGCGAGCTCCCAGGAGAGCCCCGCCGCGAAGCCGCCCGCCACCGCGGGCAGGAAGTGCACCTTCGTCACCGGCACGATGACGTAGAGCACCGTGAAGAACGTGCAGGTGAGGAGCACCCCGCCCGCCATCGCCACGGCGCGGAGGTCTCCGCCGAGCCAGCTGCGCGCGCTCGAGGCCAGCGTGAGCGAGCTCGCGAGGAGGAGCGGCCCGAGGGTGAGCCCCATCCAGTAGGTGATGGCCTGGCCGGTGAGGCTGCGCCCGCGCTTGATGCCCCAGGTGTCGTTGATGGCGCGGTCGACGTTCTGGAAGAGCGACAGCGCCGACCAGAGCAGGAAGAGGCCGCCGACGAGCCCCGCGCTCGCGGCGCTCGCGTTCGTGACGAACTTCGAGAGGTAGGGCTGGACCGCGTCGCCCGCGCCGACGGCGAGGTTCTCGAGCAGGAAGCGGTGCATCGCGTCCGCGACGCGGTCGGTCCCGCTGAAGGCCTGCACCACCGTGAAGACCACCACGAGCGCGGGCACGAGCGCGAAGAGGGAGATGTAGGTGAGGGCCATGGCCCTCAGGCGCACGCCCTCACCCTGCAGGATGCCGAGCGCGGTGGTGAGCGCCCTCGGACCGAGCCGGACGAGCCGGATCAGCCTCGGGAGCGCGTCCCGGCTCACCCGCATCCGCATCTAGCCCTCCGTCTTCGGCGCCTCACCGGCCGGCGCCGCCGGCTGCTGGCCGGACTCGCGCTGGCCGCCCTGCTGGCCCTGCTCCCGGGGGCCGGCGTCGCGCTGGCCGCCCTGCTGCTGGCCGCGCTCACCGCCACGGTCGCCGCCGCCGCGCTCACCGCGATTCCCGCGGTCACCGCCTCCGCCGCCGCCACGGCCTCCGCGGTCGCGCCCGCGGCCGCGGTCCCGGTCGCGCCCGCCGCGGCCACCACGGTCGCGGCCCTCGCGGCCGCCGCCCTCGTTGCGGCCGCCGTCGCGATCACCGCCGGAGTCGCTGCGGGGCGGACGGTCGGCGCGCGGCTCGTTCCGGTCGCCCGGCTGGGCCTCGCCACGATCCTGGCGGCCGTAGAGGTCGAACTGCTCCTGGTGATAGCCGGACTGCGCGCGCACCTGGATGGTCTTGTTGAACCGGTCCATGAGGTAGCGCAGCTCCTCGCGCTCCTCGCCCTGCAGCATGCGGGCGACCTCGGGGTGGCAGTTCACCACCATCACCGGCTCGGAGAAGTGCGCGGCCTCGCGGCGGATCTCGCGGAAGATCTCGTAGGCGACGGTCACCTTCGACTTCAGGTGCCCCTTGCCCTCGCAGTAGGCGCAGGGCTCGCTCGTCATCCGGGTCACCGACTCGCGGACGCGCTTGCGCGTCATCTCGACGAGGCCGAGGTCGGAGATCTTGAGGACGTTCGTCTTCGCCTTGTCGCGCCCCAGCGCCTCCTGCAAGGCCTTGAAGACCTTGTCGCGGTTCTGGGGCTTGTCCATGTCGATGAAGTCGAGGATGACGATGCCGCCGATGTTGCGCAGCCGGAGCTGGTAGACGATCTCCTTCGCCGCCTCGACGTTGATCTTGGTGATCGTCTCCTCGAGGTTCTTCTTGCCGACGTAGCGGCCCGAGTTGACGTCGATGGCGGTGAGCGCCTCGGCCTGGTCGATGATGATGTAGCCGCCGCTCTTCAGCCAGACCTTGCGCTGCGCGGCGCGCTTCAGCTCCTGCTCGATGCCGTAGGCGTCGAAGATCGGCTCCTCGCCGCGGTAGAGCTCGATCTGGCTCTCGAGGTGCGGCGACTGCTCGCGCACGAAGCGGCAGATGCGCTCGTGCTCGTCGCGGTCGTCGATGACGAGCTTGCCGACCTCGGAGGTGAAGAGGTCGCGGGTGGCGCGGAGGATGAGGTCGAGGTCCGGGTGGAGCAGCGCCGGCGCGGAGACCTTGTCCTTCTGGCGGATGATCTCGTTCCAGACGGTGATGAGGAAGCGGATGTCGGCCTCGAGCTTCGGGGCCTCGACGCTCTCGGCGACGGTGCGGACGATGAAGCCGGTGCCCTCGGGGCGCATCCGGTCCACGATCTCGCGCAGGCGGCGGCGCTCGCCGTCCTTCTCGATGCGCCGCGAGATGCCGATGTGGTCGACCGTCGGCATGAAGACGAGGTGGCGGCCGGGCAGCGAGATGTGGCTCGTGATGCGCGCGCCCTTCGTCCCGATCGGATCCTTCGCGACCTGGACGATGACCTCCTGGCCCTCCTTGAGGAGGTCCTGGATGTTCTTCGGCTCCTTGCGCTTCTCCTCGCGGTGGCCGTGCCCGTGGCCGTTGCGGCCGCCGCGGTCACGGCCGCCCTCGCGCCCTTCCCGGCCGCCGTCGCGGTCGCGGTCACGGCCGTCGCGGCGCCCGCGCTCCTCGCGCCGACCGCGATCGCGGTCGCGACCCTCGCGCGGCTCCCTGTCCTGGCGCGCCTCGCGGGCCGCCTCGCGCTCGCGCGCCTGGATGCGGTCCGCGGCGGGGGCGCCCTCCACGGGCGCGATGCCGACCGGCGGCGCGGCCTCGGCGGGCGCGCCGGGCTGGATCTCGACGAGCGGCGCGACGGCGCCCTCGGGCGCGGGAGGCAGCGGCGTCACCGTCTCCGGCGACGGGAGCGCGATGATCGCGGGCGCCTCGCCGGCGAGCGGCTCGGCCGGCACGAGCAGCGCCGGCGCGGAGGGCGACGCGGGCATGCCGGCGAACTCGGTGCCGAGCGGCAGCGGCGTGAGCGGCAGCGGCGGCGGGACCTCGCGGGCGGCCTCCCGAGCGAAGCCGCCGCCCGGCTGCGAAGTCGAAGGGTCCTCGATGAGGTGCACGTCGCTCGGGGAGACCTCCTCGGCCTGGGGCGCCTCGGGTGCGGCGTCGGCCGTGGCCGGCTCGGCGGGCACCTCGGCGACCGCCTCGTCGAGGCCGGGGCCGGCGATGCCGGCCGTGGCCTCGGCGACCGACGGTCCCTCCAGGGCGGGCTGACCCTCGGCCGGCGGCGGAGCCGCGGCCGCGGCCTGGGCGCGGGCCTCCTCGGCCTCGGCCTCCTGCTCGTCGGGGACCTCGGAGACCTCGTGGGCGTGCTCGCCCTCGGTCAGCTCGAACTCCTCGGAGAAGTCCGGGTCGCCGTAGACGTCGCCGACGTAGAGGAACGCCGCCTTCTCGAGGCCGATGTCGACGAAGGCCGCCTGCATGCCCGGGAGCACCCGGACGACGCGGCCCTTGTAGATGTTGCCGACGATCCCCTTCTCGCGCTTCCGCTCGAGGTAGTACTCGTGGATCGTGCCGTTCTCGACCAGGGCGACGCGCGTCTCCGCGCCCGCCGCGTTGATCACGAGGACGTTGTTGCCGCTCCCGCCGTTCTTGTTGCCATCGGCCATGGTGGCCCTCCCTCGCCCCGGCCACGCGCGGGGAGAGCGAGGCCCGTCCTCACGGACGGCCACGACCACGGTTCACCGGGCCCTCGGGCCAGGTGGGTGGGGTCGGCTGTCGAGCTCGCGCTCAAGAGCTTCGCATCTCCTCGCGCCGGGCGGCCGCGGCTGAGCGCGGCACGGCGGGGCGCGTTGTCGTTCAGGCGTCGAGGTAGCGAGGGGCGCGGGGCTGGCCCGAGCGGCCGGTTCCCGTCCTCGCGAAGCTGACGCCTTCCTTCAGAACCTTCACTCCCCGTGGGGTGGACCCGTCGCCGAAGATCGCTGCCAGCACCTCGGCTGGCTTCGCGCTTCCCGAGGGATCCGCCCGCAAGCTGAACGCGACCACCCCCGGGCCTTCGACGGCCAGGTGGGTCACGATTTCCTTCAAGTCTATCCTCTTCACCGGGGCGGCCGCGACCTTATCGCGCCGGGCCCGGGGCCCCTGGGGGGGCTTCTCGCGGGTCACGACCGCTCGCTCGGCCGCGAGGAAGGCCTCGACCTGCCCCCGGAGGCGGTCCTCCGCGATATCAGCCGGGAATTCGACCCGGTAGTGGACCGCCCGCTGGGCCTCGTTCACCGACGGCTCCCGGGGGTCGACCTCCGAGGCCTCGAGCACCCGGAGTCCCTCCGGCAGCTCCCGGCCGAGGCGGTCGCCCACGTCCCGGGCGTCGGCGAGGCCGACGAGCTCGAGGTCGAGGTACTCGCAGACCGACTCGACCCCGACGGGCAGTGCGGGCCCGAAGCTGACCTTCGGCTTCGGGTGGTAGCCCTGCGAGAACGCGACCGGCAGCCCGGCCCGGCGGATGGCCCGCACGAGGGTGTGGATGGTCTCGAGGTGGCTGAGCGCGACGAGCCGGCCGAGCTTCGTGTAGCGGAGGCGGACGTGGGTGCGGATCTCGGGCGGCGGCGGGCGCGGCGGCAGCTCCGGTTCCGGCACGTAGTCCTTCGCGTCGTAGGTCCGGTTCTTCACGACGTCGTAGTCGCACGCGCCGCAGACCGAGCACGGGGCGATGACGCAGTCGGTGAGCTCCGCCATGTTGCGCGCGGCCGCGAGCCCCTTCGCGAGGTACTTCTTGGTCACGCCGCAGTCGATGCGGTCCCAGGGCAGGACCTCGTCGAGCCGGCGGCGGCGGTGGGCGAACCCGTCGAGCCCGACGCCGTGCTCGCGCTCGCACGCGGCGAACGCGTCGATCCAGCGCCGCTCGTCGAACCACTCGGTCCAGCCGTCGAGCCGCTGGCCCGCGCGGTAGGCGGCGAGCACGGCGGTGCCGACCCGGCGGTCTCCGAGCGCGAGCGCGGCCTCGATGGAGGACTGGCGCGAGTCGTGCGGCTTGAACGAGATGGCGCCGTTGCGGCCCCCGAGCGCGGCGGTGATGAGCCCCTGGCGCCGGCGGGTCTCCTCCGGCCGCAGCGTGGGCTCCCACTGGAACGGGGTGAACGGCTTCGGCACGAAGGTGGACGCGCCGAGGTGGATCGCGGCGGAGCCCTGCCCCTTCGGCAAGGCGCGGCGCGCCTCGGCCAGGCACTTCCGCGCCAGCTCGGCGATGGCGACGACGTCCTCGTCGCGCTCCTCGGGGAGCCCGATCATGAAGTAGAGCTTGAGGAGCGACCAGCCGTTGCCGAACACCGAGGCGACCGCCTTGAGGAGGTCCTCCTCGCGGTTCCCCTTGTTGATGACGGCGCGCATCCGCTCGGTGGCCGCCTCCGGCGCGAGCGTGAAGCCGGTCTTGCGGATGCGGCCGATCTTCTTCGCGAGCGAGTCGCTCATCGTCTCGGTGCGGAGCGACGGCAGGCTCATCGCGATCTTCTCGCCCTCCCAGCGGGCGAGGAAGTCGTCGAGCAGCCCGTTGAGCGGCTGGTAGTCACCGGAGGAGAGCGAGAGGAGGCCGACCTCCTCGTAGCCGGAGGACTTCAGCCCCACCTCGGCGAGGCGCAGCACCTCCTTCGGATCGCGCTGGCGGGTCGGGCGGGTGATCATCCCGACCTGGCAGAAGCGGCAGCCGCGCGTGCAGCCGCGCTGGATCTCGATGGGCAGGCGATCGTGGATCGTCTGCATGAACGGCACGATGGGCCGGGTGTACGCGGTGGTCGGGAGCGCGTTCAGGTCCGGCATCACCCGCCGCTCGACCTTGTCGTAGCCGGGGCGGAGCGGCTCGATCGCGGTGAGCACCTTCGTGGTGGGGTCGTACACCGGCCGGAAGAACGCGGGCACGTACACACCCGGCACCTTCGCGAGCCGCTCGAGCACCTCGGCGCGCGAGGCGCCGCTGCCCCCGCGCCGGAAGCCGGACGACGACACCACGTCGGCAATCTCGAGCGCGACCTCCTCGCCCTCCCCGACCGCGAAGGCGTCGAAGAAGTCGGCGACCGGCTCGGGGTTGTAGGCGCAGGGGCCGCCGCCGAGCACGATGGGATCGTCCTCGCCGCGCTCCCGCGCGAGGAGCGGGATCCCGGCGAGATCGAGGAGCGCGAGCGCGCTCGTGTAGGCGAGCTCGGTCTGCAAGGTCAGGCCGAGGACGTCGAAGCCCTTCACCGGCGCGCGCGACTCGAGGCTGAAGAGCCGGAGGTTCCGCTCCTTCAGCATCCCCTCGAGGTCGGGCCAGGGCATGAACACCCGCTCGCAGGCGATCTCGGGGCGATCGTTGAGCAGGTGGTAGAGGAGCCGGAACCCGAGGTTCGACATCCCGACCTCGTACGTGTCGGGGAAGGCGAGCGCGAAGCGCAGGCGCGCGTCCGCGAGGTCCTTCTTCACGGCCCCGAACTCCAGGCCGACGTAACGGGAGGGCTTCTGCGCAGCGAGCACGAGCTCGTCGAGCGCGGACAGTTCTCGAGCGGAAGGGAGGCGCATGGCGTGCCGGGCCGCGGGTTGGAGCCGCGTGTCTACCCGTGTGAAGGGGGGTGGCGTACCACGGCCGGAGAGGGAGGGGCAAATGCCGGGCGAGGGGGCGGGCGGGGGAGGGGCGGGACCGGGAGGCGGGACCTGGGAGCGCGGCGGGGGATTGGGAATCGGGGCCGGGGATCGGGGCCGGAACGGGACCGGGAGTCGGGACCGGGAGTCGGGACCGGGAGTCGGGACCGGGAGTCGGGACCGGGAGTCGGGACCGGGAGTCGGGACCGGGAGTCGGGACCGGGAGTCGGGACCGGGAGTCGGGACCGGGAGTCGGGACCGGGAGTCGGGACCGGGAGTCGGGACCGGGAGTCGGGACCGGGAGTCGGGACCGGGAATCGGGACCGGGACCGGAACGGGACGGGGACCGGGAGTCGGGAGTCGGGACCTGGACTGTAGGTGAACCCTCTCCCTGTCGGGCCCATATCGGGGGATAGGGACTTGGAGTGAATGGCCCGCCGGTGGGGGAGGGGACCGTCAATCGGGCGAGGGGGCCGTCACTGGCCTCCTTTCGGCTGTGGGCTGCGTCTGCTTGGGACGACGCACGTTTCCTGCCGGGCCTCCGCTCGCCGTCACTCGGGCCGGAGGCCCGTCATGAAACCTGCGCCGGGGATGGGGCAGACGCAGCCCACAACCGAAAGGAACCTTCCCAATGTCTTCCCCCACCTTCCCCACCCCCCGTACCGCCTCCCCCAGCCCCCGTACCACCTCCCCCACCCCCACCTTCCACGCCTACGCGGTCGCCATCCAGCTCGCGAGAGCCGTGCGTTCCGTCATCCCGCTCGTCGCCCGCCACGATCCCTCGCTCGCAGACCAGCTCCGCCGTGCGGTCACCTCCGTTCCGCTGAACGTCGCCGAGGGCAACCGCCGCGTCGGGAAGGACCGCCCGCACCTCTTCCGCGTCGCGCTCGGGTCGGCCGCCGAGGTCCAGGCGTGCCTCGACGTCGCAGAAGCGCTCGGGTACCTGGCCCGCGAGGCCGTGCAGCCGGCGCTCGCGCCCGCGGATCGCGTGCAGCGGCTGCTCCGCGGGCTGACGCGGTGATGCGTCGCCGGGCGGGGCCACGCCGGCCCCGCCCGGGAGGCGCCTACGCCGCCCGCGGCGCCGTGAGGCGCCAGAGCATGCCGAGGAGGCGATCGCAGGCGCGGAGGGCAGGCTCCGCGTCGGCGGAGGAGACGTAGCCCCACGCGAGCGCCACGTGGAGCGCCGCCCGGACCTCGTCCGCGCTGCCGGCGGCGATGCGGAACGAGTGAAGGCGATCCTTGCCCACGCGGCGGTTGCCCTCCGCGAGGTTGAGCGGGATGGACGACGCCGCGCGGGAGAGCTGATCGGCGAGCGACGCGTCCCGCCGCGCGAGCGCGCCGCGAAGGTCGCGGAGAGAGGCGATGACGGTGAGCGCGACGTCGTACGCGACGAAGGTGGAGGGGATGGAAGACATCGGAAGGCTCCTTTCGGCTGTGGGCTGCGTCTGCCCCCTTCCGGCGCAGGTTTCATGACGGGCCCCGGGACCGAGCGAACGCGAGCGGTGGCCCGGCAGGAAACGTGCGCCGTCCAAAGCAGACGCAGCCCACAGCCGGAAGGAGGCCGGTGACGGCCACTTCAGACGGGTGACGGCCCCCTCACCCGCCGTCGGGCCCATTCACTCCGAGTCCCTCTCCCCCGGCGGGGATCACGAGCAGTCCGACTCCGAATCCGCCTCCGAATCCGTCTCCGAATCCGTCTCCGAATCCGTCTCCGATTCCGCCTCCGCCTCCGTCTCCGCCCCCGTCCCCTCCCTACCTCCTGACCGAGAACCCCGCCGCCCCGCTCGCGGCGACCGGGGTGACCTCGACCTCGTCCACGTGTGCGGCCGGCGGGCCCCTCCGGCACCAGGCGACGAGCGCGTCGACCGCGGCGCGCTCGCCCTCCGCCTCGGCCTCCACCCGGCCGTCGGGCAGGTTCCGCACCCAGCCCGCGACGCCGAGCCGGCGGGCCTCGTCGGCGGTCGACTGCCGGTAGTACACGCCCTGCACGCGGCCGGAGACGACGAGGTGCACGCGGATCGTCGCCACGGGCGTCACCCCTCGAGGAGCGCGAGGAACTCCTGCTCGCCGATCACCGTCACGCCGAGCGAGCGCGCCTTCTCGAGCTTCGAGCCCGCGTCCTCGCCCGCGACCACGAGGTCGGTCTTCTTCGACACCGAGCCCGTGACCTTGCCGCCCCGCCGCTCGATCTCCGCCTTCGCGTCGTCGCGGGAGAGCTTCGCGAGCCCGCCGGTGAGCACGACCGACTTCCCGGCGAACGCGCCGCCGGTCGCGGCCGCCTCCGGGGCGGGCTCCATGCCCGCGGCGAGCAGGCGCTCGACCACGGTGCGGTTCTGGGGCTCCGCCGTCCAGGCGCGGATCTGCCGCGCGCTCTCGGCGCCGACGTCCTTCACGCCTTCGAGCGCGGCCTCGTCGGCGTCGAGGAACCTCCGCACGTCGCCGAAGTGCCGGGCGAGCGCGGCGGCGGTGGCCTCGCCGACCTGCGGGATCGAGAGCCCGTGCAGGAGGCGCCGGAGCGAGGTGTGCTTCGCGGCCTCGAGCGCCTTCATGATGTTCTTCGCGCTCGTCGTGGGGAGCTCCGGCTCCTTCTTCTTCGGCTTCTCGGTCTCCCCGGACCCGCTCATCCCGAGCGTAGGGCCCGCTTCCAGCGGGCCCGGAGTCGAGGGACGGCGGGCGAACGCGCGCTGCCAGTCCTCGAACTTCACGTCGTAGAGGTCGGCGAAGTCGTGGACGAGCCCGGTCTCCACGAGCCAGCTCGACAGCTTCTCGCCGAGCCCCTCGATGTCGAGGGCCCGCCGCGAGGCAAAGTGCTGGAGCTTGCCGGCGAGCTGGGCCGGGCAGGCGGCGCCGGTGCAGCGCCACTGCTTCTCGCCCTCCTCCCGCACCACGTGCGCGCCGCAGACCGGGCACGCCGCCGGGAACCGGAACTCGCGCTCCGCGCCGGTGCGCCGCTCGACGAGCACCTTCACGACCTCGGGGATGACCTCGCCCGCGCGGCGCATGAGGACCCAGTCGCCGATCCGGACGTCCTTCCGGCGCAGCTCGTCCTCGTTGTGGAGCGTCGCGTTCGTGACGGTCGCGCCGGAGAGCTGCACGGGCTCGACGATGGCGACCGGGGTGAGGACGCCGGTGCGCCCGACCGACGCGACGATGTCCACCACCCGCGTCGCCTCCTCCTGCGGCGGGTACTTGTAGGCGACCGCCCAGCGCGGGAACTTCGAGGCCGCCCCGAGCCGCCGGCGCTGGTCGAGGTCGTCGACCTTCACGACGATGCCGTCGGTGTCGAAGGGCAGCTCGAAGCGCCGCCGCTCCATGCGGTCGCGCTCCTGCTTCACGGCGGCGATGCCGGCGGCGCGCCGGGCGTCCTCCGCCACGTCGAACCCGAACGCCCGCAGCGCCTCGAGCTTCTCCCAGTGGGTGCGCCAGGGCGGCGTCCCCGGCAGCGACGCCTCGTAGGCGAAGAAGCTGAGCGGCCGGCGGGCGGTCGTGCGCCAGTCGAGCTGGCGCAGGGAGCCCGCGGCGGCGTTGCGCGGGTTCGCGAAGGGCTCCTCCCCGGCGCGCAGGAGCTGGCGGTTCATCACCTCGAAGTGCGCCTTCATGAGGAGCACCTCGCCGCGCACCTCGAGCCTGGGCGGAGGTGCGCCGCGGAGGCGGTCGGGCACGCCGGCGTTCGCCCCGGTGCCACCCACCGTGCGCAGGTTCGCGGTGACGTCCTCGCCGTTCACGCCGTCGCCGCGGGTGGAGCCCTGCACGAGCCGGCCGTCCTCGTAGACGAGCTCGACCGCGAGGCCGTCGAGCTTGGGCTCGACGACGTAGGCCACCGCGGCCTCCTCGGCGAGCCCCAGCATCCGGTGGACGCGCGCGTCCAGCTCGTCGAGGTCCGCGTCGGTGGTGGTGTTCGAGAGGGAGAGCATCGGCTCGCGGTGGACCACCTTCGCGAACCGCTCGCTCGGCGCGCCGGAGACGCGCTGGGTGGGCGAGTCCGGCGTGCGCAGCGCCGGGTGGGCCTCCTCGAGCGCCTGCAGCTCGCGCACGAGCCGGTCGTACTCGGCGTCGGAGAGGACCGGGTTGTCGAGGACGTAGTAGGCGTGGTCCGCCTGGCGGATGCGGAGCCGGAGCTCCTCCACGCGGGCGGACGGGTCGTCGGCCATCACGCCCCGAAGATGACGCGGGGCCGGCGCCGGATGCAACCGATACGAGAGGGGGCGGGGATCAGCGGCGAGGCGGGGCTTCCCCCCGTGCAACTCAGAGGGTGTCGTCGGGCAGCGACTGATCCGTCGCTGGATCGATCACGAGGTACGCGCCGTCCACCCGCGAGTACTTGATCCACCAGGTGTTGGGGACTCCGTCGCCGTCGAGATCTCCGTTCGCCGTGACGGTCAGGGTCGCCGGCGTCACGGCGTCGTTGGTGGTGAAGCTGTACTGGTAGTACAGCGCGCCCATGATCTCCTCGCTCGTGCGGAAGATCTCGATCCAGCCGTCGGCCGGATCCTTGAAGTTCGGCATGAGCTTCGAGGAGCCGGGCAGGGTCGGGGGTTGCGGCGTGCCGACGAGCTGCGTGGTGCCCGTGATGTACGTGTTGCCGTGCTGCAGGTAGTAATCGGCGACGGCCTTCTTGATGCGCTGCATGATCTCGTAGCGCTCGGCGGCCTTCGAACGCAGCGTGAGCCGCTGGAAGGTCGGCAGCGCCACCGACGAGAGCACGCCGATGATGCCCACGACGACCATGAGCTCGATGAGCGTGAAGCCCCGAGAGGCCCGGCTGCGTGCGATCATCTCGTTCTCCCTTGCTGCGGCTCGCGGATCCGGAGGGCTCCACCCTTGAGCTCCTCCACCACGAGGCCCTTCGCCTGCTGGTCCGTCTTGAAGCGCGCGACCTCGACGGGGTCGAGCTTCGCGCCGGGGTACGGGATGAAGACCTTCGGGTCGCCGGGCGGCCCGGGCACGAGGTACATGCCCGCCGGCTGCCCGGGGACGGTCGCGACCGCGGCGACGGCCTGCTGCCGCTGCGTGTAGCGCCACGCGTGGAACCCACCCGCCCCGAGCGCGCCGATCACGAGCAGGGCGACCATCACCCAGAACCGGCGCGGGTGCTCCGGCTCCACGGGCTCCTTCGACACGCTGATGAGCCGGGCGCGCGCGGCGCGCGCCGCGGTGCGGGCCTGCTCGTGCGCGGCGGGATCCGGGCCGACGGGCTGCGCCGGGGCCGAGTCCTGCGCGGCCTCCGAGAAGTCGATGGCCTCCTTCACGAGGGCGTTCCGCACGGCCTCGAGGGAGGGCACCACGTCGTCGGGCGCCTCGGGGAGGAGCGCGTTCACGTCGGAGAGCAGGGCGTCGATCTCGCCCAGCATCGTCGAGAGCGCGGCCTGATCGACCGGGCTCCCGGGCGGCGGCCGGCCGGCGAGCGCGTGCGCGACGCGCAGGCGCATGACGGCGGCGCGGCGGAGCGGCTCCGGCTTCACCGCGACCGGCTGGCCGGTGAGCACGTTCGCCTCGAGCGCGGACAGGTTCGACAGGACCGTTTCGAGCGTCGGGCGGAGCTTCGCGTCGGATGGGAGGCGGCCTGCGAGCCCCTCCCCGAGCTGCTTCTGCGCCTCGGCGCTGGTGAGGCCCCCCGCGGGCCACGCGGCGGACTGGCCGGCGGCCGGCGGCTGCGCCGCGGCGGGAGCGGGAGCGGGAGCGGCGGCCACGGCGGGCGCGGCCGCTGCGTCGGGGCCGAGGTCCTCCTCGACGCCGAGATCCTCGATGGAGACGACGTCCTCCGCCTCGTCCTCGAGCTCGAGCGGCGGCGGCGGCGCGGGCTTCGTGGCCTTCAGGTCGCCGAAGTACGCGGCGGCGGGAGCGGGGGCCGGCGCGGACGGGACCGCGGGCGGCGGCGCGGCGACCGGCGCGCGCGGCGCGGCGACCGCGCTGGCCGGCGCGACGGGGGCGGCGGCGACCGGCGGCGGCGGCGCGGGAGGCGGCGGCGCCACGGAGGAGCCGTTCGTGCCGAGGCGGCGGCTCACCGCGCCGAGCACGGCGGCCGGCGAGCCGTCCCAGCGGGCGAGCTCGACGCCCAGGGCGCGCAGCGCCTGCTCCGTCCCGGCCTGCGCGTCCGGCACGGCCGCGACCACCGTGAAGTCCTTCCGCGTGGCGAGGAGCTCGCGGATGGAACGCACCGTCCCCTCGCCCTCGATCTCGACGACGACGAGCCCCTTCGGAGACTCGAGGAGCGTGAGCGCCTGGGTGGCGTCGGTCGCGACGCGCGGGCGGATGCCGACCCGCTCCGTCAGCGGGACGAAGAGTGCGAGGGCGAAGCCCTTGGTGCCCGCGAGCACCGCGTCGACATGAGGTTCGGGCATGAAACTTCCGGTTTTGCCTCCGAGCCGATGTTAGCGCTCCAGGCACTCCGGACGGCTCCCGGGGGCTGACCCGTGTTCATGGCACGGTCCGGTACACGCTCCGTTTGGGCGGGTCCTTCGTTGACACCTCCGTGCGCACCGCTTAGTTTTCGTGATCTCTCCGCAGCTTCGGTCTCGAGGCTGCACTGCCGTCCTCGTCCCTGCGCGTGCCCGCGCACCCATCCGGCCGGGCCGCCTCTCCGCCGAGCACCGACATGCCCGCAGCCGCCCCGACACCCGCGACCCCTCCGTCGAGCCACACCGACCTGAAGCACATGAAGGTCGCCGAGCTCGCCGCGCTCGCCCGCACCCTCTCGATCGAGAACGCCGGCGCGCTCAAGAAGCAGGACCTCATCTTCGCGATCCTCCAGGCGCAGTCGAAGGTGGCCGACGAGGCGAAGGAGGAGATGGAGGTCGGCGGCGAGGGCACGCTCGAGGTGCTCCCCGACGGCTTCGGCTTCCTGCGCAGCCCCGACTTCAGCTACCTGCCCGGGCCCGACGACATCTACGTCTCGCCCTCGCAGATCCGGCGCTTCAACCTCCGCACCGGCGACACCATCCGCGGCACGGTCCGCCAGCCGAAGGAGGGCGAGCGGTACTTCGCGCTGCTCAAGGTCGACTCGATCAACGGCGAGCCGCCCGAGGAGAGCCAGTCGAAGGTCCTCTTCGACAACCTCACGCCGCTCTACCCGACGCGGCGCCTCACGCTCGAGCACGATCCGAACGAGATGACGACCCGGGTCGTCGACCTCTTCTCCCCGATCGGCAAGGGCCAGCGCTGCCTCATCGTCTCCCCGCCGCGCGCGGGCAAGACCGTGCTGCTGCAGAACATGGCGCACGCGATCGTCCAGAACCACCCGGAGGTGACCCTCATCGTCCTGCTCATCGACGAGCGGCCGGAGGAGGTCACCGACATGGAGCGGACGGTGAAGGGCGAGGTCGTCGCCTCGACCTTCGACGAGCCCGCCACCCGGCACGTGCAGGTCGCCGAGATGGTGATCGAGAAGGCGCGGCGCCTCGTCGAGCACAAGAAGGACGTCGTCATCCTCCTCGACTCGATCACCCGCCTCGCACGCGCCTACAACTCGACCGTCCCGCCCTCGGGCAAGATCCTCTCCGGCGGCGTCGACTCGAACGCCCTCCACAAGCCGAAGCGCTTCTTCGGCGCGGCGCGCAACATCGAGGAGGGCGGCTCGCTCACCATCATCGGCACCGCGCTCGTCGACACCGGCAGCCGCATGGACGAGGTGATCTTCGAGGAGTTCAAGGGCACCGGCAACTCCGAGATCGTCCTCGACCGCAAGCTGATGGAGAAGCGCATCTTCCCCTGCATGGACATCGGGAAGAGCGGCACGCGCAAGGAGGAGCTGCTCCTCCAGGCGGACTGGCTGTCGAAGATCTACATCCTGCGCCAGACCATCCTGAACGGCCTCGACAACGTGGAGGCCATGAAGTTCATCCTCGACAAGTTCCGGCAGGTGAAGAACCACGAGGAGTTCTTCAAGATGATGGTGGGCGGCGGGAAGTAGGCTTGGGGCACGTCGGGGTTGACGTAAGCCCCCGTTCCGACTAGATCCCCCGATCCCAAACGGGCCCGGACCACGCTCGCCTTCGCGAGGGTGCAAGCGGCCAGAGAGAAGAGAAGACGTCATGAGGGAAGGCATCCACCCGGACTACAAGGCGGCGAAGGTCCTCTGCGCCTGCGGCAACGAGATCGTCACCCGCTCGGTGCGCGGCGACTTCCACATCGAGATCTGCTCGAACTGCCACCCGTTCTTCACGGGCAAGCAGAAGATCATGGACACCGCCGGCCGCATCGAGAAGTTCAAGACGCGCTACGCCGCGTCGCCCGCCGCGCCCGCGAAGCCCGAGCCGAAGAAGGCCGAGCCCGCCGCGAAGAAGGCCGAGGCCCCGAAGGAGAACCGGGCCGCGAAGCGCGCCAAGTCCGGCAAGTCCGCCAAGAAGGCCGACGCCGCCCCGGCCGCCGCCGAGGCCGCCGCGCCCGAGGCGAAGCCCGCCGAGTAGCAGCCAGGAGGTCCGGCCGTGGAGCGCCAGCGGCGCCTCCTCGTCGAATACGCCCTCGTCACCGCGTTCCTCGTGATCGCGGCGGCGGGGGCGGTCGCGATCTTCGGGGACGAGCTCCGCGCCGCGCTCGGGCTGGGGCAACCGGCCCCGGCCGCCCAGGCCTCACCCGCCCCGCCCGCGCGCTGATCCGGCGCGTTGCTGCCGGGGTGGGGCCCCGGTCCAGCTTCGCTGGCCGGGGCGGGGGGCGCCGAGCCCCCCGGCAAGACAGTAGACTGTCCCCGTGCAGCCGCTCGTCCTCATCGTCGACGACGAGGCGCCCAACCTCGAGTCCCTCTCGCGCATCTTCGAGAAGGAGGGCTGGCGCGCCGCCACCGCCGCGTCCGGCCCGGCGGCGCTCGAGCTCGTGCGCCGCGAGCGCCCGGCGGTGGTCGTCACCGACCTCATGATGCCGGGGATGAGCGGCGAGGAGCTGCTGCGCGCCGTGAAGGCGCTCGCGCCCGAGACCGAGGTGGTCCTCATGACCGCCTACGGCACCGTCGAGACCGCGGTCACGGCGATGAAGGAGGGCGCGTACGACTTCATCACGAAGCCGGTGAAGCGGCTCGCGATCGTGAAGACGGTGCGCCAGGCGCTCGAGAAGTCCTCGCTCGTCTCGGAGAACCGCGCGCTGCGCGCCCGCCTCGCGGCGCTCGCGCCGGGCGGCGGCACGGGCGGCCTCGTCGGCGACGCGCCCGCCTTCCGCCAGGCGCTCGAGACCCTGCGCCTCGCGGCGCCCTCGAGCGCGACCGTGCTCCTCGTGGGCGAGAGCGGCACCGGCAAGGAGCTCGCCGCCCGGCTCGTGCACGACGCGTCGCCGCGCGCCCAGGCGCCGTTCGTGCCGGTGAACTGTGGCGCGATCCCCGAGACCCTGCTCGAGTCCGAGCTCTTCGGCCACGAGCGCGGCGCCTTCACCGGCGCCACCGCGCGCAAGGCCGGCCGCTTCGAGCGCGCCCACGGTGGCACGCTGTTCCTCGACGAGGTGGGCGAGCTCGCGCCCGCCTCGCAGGTGAAGCTCCTGCGCTTCCTGCAGGACGGCGTGCTCGAGCGGGTGGGCGGCACCGAGGCCCTCCGCGTCGACGTGCGCGTCGTCGCCGCGACCAACAAGGACCTCGCGGCCGAGGTGAAGGCCGGCCGCTTCCGCGAGGATCTCTTCTACCGGCTCGACGTGGTGCGGGTCCGGCTGCCCGCGCTGCGCGAGCGCCGGGAGGACATCCCGGTCCTCGCGGTCGAGTTCCTGCGCCGCGCCGCCGCGCAGGCCGCGAAGGCCCCCGCGGGCTTCACGCCCGGCGCGCTCGCCGCGCTCGAGCGCTACCCCTGGCCCGGGAACGTGCGCGAGCTCCTGCACGCCATCGAGCGCGCCGTGATCCTCGCCGGCGGCGCGCTGGTCGAGCTCGCCGACCTGCCCGAGCCGGTCCGCGAGGCCGCCGCGGGCGCCGCGCCGGCGGACGCGCCCGCGAACGGCGCGCCGGGCGCACCGGCGCCCATCGTGATCCCCTTCGGCACGCCGATGGAGGAGGTCGAGCGCGCGGTGATCCGGCGGACGCTCGAGCAGGTGAAGGGCGACAAGACGCTCGCCGCGCAGCTCCTCGGCATCGCGCCGCGGACCATCTACCGCAAGCTCGACCGCGACGAGGACGGGCGGCTCGTCGACCCCGGCGCCAGCCGGCCGGAGGGCGGCGGAGAGGGATCGGGCGAGCGGGAGTGACGCCGATGTCGGCCCCGCCGGCCGCGGCCTCCTGCCAAAATGGCGGGAGACCGCGCGGGCGGGCGGCGGCTTTGCCAGAATGGCAGCCCGGGCGTGGGATCGAGGCCCCTCTCCGGCGGAATTCGCGAGTATCCTCGAACGGTTGAATGCCGAACCCGGAGCCCGGCGGTGGCACGTCGGTTGCTCAGGTGAGGCCCCGGGGCATCCATGCTCGACCTCTTCTTCCGCAAATACGCCTGGACCGCGAACCTCGTGCTCCTGTTCGCGGCGGCCTGGCTCCTCGCACGGACCGTGAACACGATCGCCGGCATCGCGATCCGCCCGCGGCCCGGCGCCGAGGCCTCCGCCGCGCGGCCCGCGCAGCCGGCCCGGGTCAGCGTGCCGGTGTCGCTCGAGACCGACCGGCTCTACAAGCTCATCGGCCAGAAGCCGCCCGCCGTCGCGGCCGCGGTCGACGCGCCGCCGCCCTCGCCGCGCAACTGCGACGACCCGCTCGCCGAGCCCGCCCGCTCGAGCCTGCGGCTCCAGCTCGTCGCCGCCGTCGTCTCCGACAGCCCGCGGAGCTCGATGGCGTCCATGACCGACGCCGGCGAGACGCGCGCGGTGCGGGTCGGCGAGGAGTTCGGCGGGGCGAAGCTGCTCGAGCTCGTGCGCGTGCGCGACGCCGACGAGAACAACGTGAAGGGCTGGAAGGTCGTCGCGGTCCTCTGCAACGCGGGCACGAAGGAGTACGTCGAGCTCGGCGGCGGCGGCGCCGAGCTCGCGTCCGCCGGGAACGTCGGCGTCTCGCCGGTCCCGCCCCCGCGCCCCGGCGGCGGCGAGCAGCTCGCCGGCGTCCGCACCGTGGGCCCGAACAAGTACGAGATCGAGCGGAAGGTCATCGACACGACCCTCTCCGACCTCAACAAGATCGCCACCCAGGCGCGCATCGTGCCGTCGTTCAAGAACGGCCAGTCGAACGGCTTCAAGCTCTTCTCGATCCAGCCCGGCTCGCTCTACTCCGCGATCGGCGTCGAGAACGGCGACGTCATCCAGCGCATCAACGGCTACGAGATCAACTCGCCCGAGAAGGGGCTCGAGCTCTACTCGAAGCTCAAGGAGTCGCAGCAGGTCTCCATCGAGCTCGAGCGCGCCGGCCAGGTCATCAAGAAGGAGTACTCCATCACCCCGTGACCCGGGGGGAAGCTCCGCTCCCCCGCGGCCCCGATCCCACGCCATGCGAAAGATCCTGCTCCTCAGCGCGCTGCTCCCGACCCTCGCGGTGGCCCAGCGCCCGCCGCCGCCCGACGTCCCGCGGCCCGACTCCGCCGCGCCCTCCGACGAGGGCGACACCGCCCAGCAGGGCGCCGACGCCGCCGCCGAGCGCGCGCGCCGCCGCCGCGAGCGGCTCGAGGAGGTCGACCGCCAGCAGCAGCGGCTCGGCGTCCCGACCGCGCCCCGCCCGTCGCCCGGGCAGCCGCTCCGGGCCCCGCCGCCCGCACCGGCGCCGACCCCGCCCGGCGCGACGCCGACGCCCTCGGCCCGTCCGGCGAGCCCCGCCGCGCGCCCGACGCAGGCGCCGGCCGGCGGCACGCAGACGATGAAGCCGCTCGACGCGCGCTGCACGCCCACGACCGGGAGGGTCTCGCTCGACTTCGACAAGCCGACCGACATCGTGGCCGTGCTGCAGCTCATGAGCCGGTACACCTGCCGGAACTTCATCTACACGGACGACATCGCGCGCGGGAAGATCACCCTCCTCTCCACCACGCCGGTGACCGTCGACGAGGCGTACGCCGCGTTCCTCGCCGCGCTCGCCTCCAACAACATCGCGCTCTACCCGACCGGCCGGTACTACAAGCTCGTCCGCGCCGCCGACGCGCGGAAGACGCCGATCCCCATGCTCGACGGCGAGGACGGCACGCCCGGCACCGAGCAGCCGGTCACGAAGATCTTCCGGCTCTCCTACGCCGACTCCGACCAGCTCCGCGGCATCCTCGGCAACTTCACCTCCCCGCAGGGCGCCGACGTCCAGTCGCTCCCGCCCGACCTCCTCATCGTCACCGACATCGGGGTGAACCTCCGGCGCATCGAGAAGCTCATCGAGACGGTCGACCGGGCGGGCGCCGGCGACGCGGTGCGGATCGTCCAGATCCGCTACGCCTCCGCGAAGGACGTCGCCGACAAGGTGAACCAGATCTTCCAGGCCCAGGGCGGCACGCCCGGCGGCCGCGGCGGCCGGCGCACGGTCGTCTCCGGCGCCCCGGCGCCCGCGCCCGGCCAGGTCGCCCCGCCCGGGCTCGGCGGCGGCCCGACCCAGGTCTCCATCTCGAAGGTCCTCTCCGACGACCGCACCAACAAGCTCATCGTCATCGCCGACGAGAAGAGCTTCCAGCGCATCCAGGAGCTCATCGACCAGCTCGACGTGCCGACCACCGCCGAGGGCGGCATCCACGTCGTGTTCCTCCGCAACGCGAACGCGGAGGAGATGGCGCAGACCCTCTCCAACCTCGCCTCGGGCACGAAGCCGAAGTCGAACGCCCCCGGCGCGCCCGTCCCGCAGATGGCCGGCTTCCCGAACCCGAACCCGGCCGCGCAGCCCGCCAACACCGCGCGCCCGGTCGGCGACGTCACCGCGGAGCTCTTCAGCGGCGAGGTGAAGGTCACCGCCGACAAGACCCAGAACGCCCTCCTCATCCAGGCGAGCGGCGCGGACTTCGTCGCCATGAGCCGCCTCATCCAGAAGCTCGACCGGCCGCGCCGGCAGGTCTTCGTCGAGGCGGTCATCATGGAGGTCAACCTCAAGAACGAGGATCAGTACGGCGTCTCGGCGCACGGCCTCGTGCCGCTGACCATCGGCGGCAAGTCCGGCGTGCTGCCCATCGTCGACGCGGCCTCGGCGCGGTTCAGCTCGTTCAACATCGCGAGCGTCGCGTCGCTGGGCGGCTTCCTCACCGGCTTCCAGGGCCCGGTCTCCGCGGAGGCGAAGGCGCTCGGCCTCAACCTGCCCTCGCTCGGCCTCCTCGTGCAGGCGATGCAGTCGAGCTCCGACGTGAACGTGCTGTCGACGCCGCACCTGCTGGCGACCGACAACGAGGAGACGGAGATGGGCGTCGGCCAGAACGTGCCCTTCCAGTCGGGCTACGTGCCGAACAACCTCGCCTCGCTCCTCGGGAACTCCTCCAGCTCCGCCGCCAGCTCCGGCCTGGGGAACCTCCTCGGCTCCGGCCTCACCTCCAACATCGCCTCGATCCAGCGCCAGAACGTCGAGCTGCGCGTGAAGATCAAGCCGCAGATCTCGGAGGGCGGCACGGTCCGGCTCCAGATCGACGAGCAGGTGGAGGAGATCGCCTCGAACGACGCCCAGCTCGGCCCGACCACCTCGAAGCGCTCGATGAAGACCCAGGTGGTCGCGAAGGATCAGAGCACCATCGTCATCGGCGGGCTCATCCAGGAGCGGGCCGTTCGCAGCGTCAGGAAGGTCCCCCTCCTCGGCTCGATCCCGATCCTGGGCTGGCTCTTCCGCGACGAGGTGACCACGAAGACGAAGACCAACCTCCTCCTCTTCCTCACGCCGTACATCATCCGCGGCGAGGAGGACTACCGGAAGATCTACGAGCGCAAGCGCAAGGAGCAGCAGGAGTTCGTCGAGCAGTTCTACGGACGCCAGGCCCGCTACGAGGTGGACATCGACTGGTCGAAGAAGGCCGGACCGTACTCGCTCGTGCGCGCCGCCGTGGCCGACGAGCAGAACAAGCTCGAGAACGGCGGCCGCGGCCGGCCCGGCGAGGGGCTCGCGAGGCCCCCCGGCGAGGCGCCGCTCCCGGAGCGCCCGTCGTCGCCCCCGGCCCCGCCCGACGCGGCGCCGCCGCCCGCGGCCCCCGCGCCCGCGACCCCGCCGCCCGAGGCGGCCCCCCAGCAGCTGGCGCCGCAGCCGGTCCCGCAGCCGCAGCCGCCGCCCCCGAACCCGACGCCCACCCAGCCCTGACATGGCGAACGAAGTGACCACCCCCGAGACGCCCACCGAGAGCCTGCCCCTCGGCGCCGACCGCGCGCGCGAGCGGACCGGCCTCGTCGCGCGCTCGCCCGCGTGGCTCTGCGGGCGGCCGCTCGGCGAGATCCTCGTGGAGGCGGCGAAGCTCGACCCGGCCCGCGTGGAGGAGGCCCTCGCCGCGCAGAAGGGCGAGCAGGCCGGCGCCCGGCTGGGCGAGATCCTGGTGCGCGCGAAGGCGTGCACCGAGGAGCAGGTGCTGCGAGCGCTCGCGCTGCAGCTCGACCTCGCGTTCGTCGAGCGCATCGATCCGGAGACCATCCCGGCCGAGCTCGCCGCGAAGGTGCCCATCCACTTCGCGAAGCAGGCCCGGGTGCTGCCGCTCGGGACGTCCGGCGGGGCCGTCCGCGTGGCGGTGGTCGACCCCCTCGACACCGCCGCGCAGGACAGCCTGGTCCAGCTCCTCGGCGCCCCGGTGGAGCCGGAGGTCGCGACCGGCGCGGCGGTGCTCGACGCCATCAACGCCGTCTACGACCGCGCCTCGGACGAGCACGAGAAGCTCATGGAGGACCTCGAGACGAGCGATCTCGAGACCGTCGCCCACGAGCTCGAGGAGCCCACCGACCTCCTCGACGCCGACGACGAGGCGCCGATCATCCGGCTCGTCAACTCGCTCCTCTTCCGCGCCGTGAAGGAGCGGGCGAGCGACATCCACATCAACCCCGAGGAGAAGGACATCTCGGTCCGCTACCGGATCGACGGCGTGCTCCGCGAGGTCATCCGCCCTCCCAAGCGCTACCAGGCCTCCATCGCGAGCCGCATCAAGATCATGGGCGGCCTCAACATCGCCGAGAAGCGCCTGCCGCAGGACGGCCGCATCCGCATCAAGATCGCGGGCAAGGACGTCGACATCCGCCTCTCGACCGTGCCGACCGCGCACGGCGAGCGGATCGTGATGCGCCTCCTCGACAAGTCGAACGTGCTGCTCGACCTCGCCGACCTCGGCTTCGAGACCTGGCAGCTCGAGGCGGTGGACGGGCTCGTGCGCCGGGCCCACGGCATCGTGCTCGTCACCGGCCCCACCGGCTCCGGCAAGACCACCACGCTCTACGGCGCGCTCTCGCGCATCAACTCGCCCGACCTCAACATCCTCACCATCGAGGACCCGGTCGAGATCCCGCTCAAGGGCGTCGGCCAGGTCCAGGTGAACCCGAAGATCGAGCTCACCTTCGCGGGCGGCCTGCGCTCCTTCCTGCGCCAGGACCCGGACGTCATCATGGTCGGCGAGATCCGCGACCTCGAGACCGCCGAGATCGCGATCCAGGCCTCGCTCACCGGCCACCTCGTGCTCTCCACCGTGCACACGAACGACGCCGCGGGCGCGATCACCCGCCTCGTCGACATGGGCGTGCAGCCGTTCCTGGTGGCCTCATCGCTCGTCGGGGTCCTCGCCCAGCGGCTCGTGCGCGAGCTCTGCCCGGCGTGCAAGGAGGCCTACGTGCCCACCCGCGAGGAGCGGGAGCAGGTCGGGCTCACCGACGCGATCTGGAAGCAGGCCGGCAACCCGACCCACGTGTACCGCGCGAAGGGCTGCGCCGCGTGCCAGCAGACCGGCTACCAGGGCCGCACCGGCATCTACGAGCTCATGATGGTGAACGACGACGTCCGCCCGCTCATCCTGAAGGCGGTCGACTCGGGCACCATCAAGAAGGCCGCGGTCGAGCGCGGCATGGTCACCCTCCTCGAGCACGGCGCGTACAAGGTCGCGCGCGGCATCACCACCGCGGCCGAGGTGCTCTCGGTCACCGCGGAGGACGTCCGGTAGATGCCGGTCTTCCAGTACAGGGCGCTCGACGGGGCGGGCAAGTCGGTGCAGGGGCTGCGCGAGGCGGACTCGCCGCGGACCCTGCGCGCCGCGCTCCGCCGCGACGGCGTGTTCCTCACCGAGGTGCTCGGCGAGCAGCAGCAGCAGGCCCAGCAGCGGCGCGAGGTCTCGGTGCGCCGGCTCATCCGCCGGGTCGGCCCGCGCGACCTCGCCATCGCCACCCGCCAGCTCGCGGTGCTCACCCGCGCCGGCGTGCCGCTGGTGGACGCGCTCACCGCGCTCGTCGAGCAGGTCGAGCACGAGCGGCTCAAGCGCACCCTCGGCGACGTGAAGCAGAAGGTGAACGAGGGCGCCTCGCTCGCCGACGCCCTCGCCGCGCACCCCAAGATCTTCTCGACCCTCTACGTCAACATGATCCGGGCGGGCGAGACCTCGGGCGCGCTCGAGATCGTGCTCGTGCGGCTCGCCGACTTCACCGAGAGCCAGGCGAAGCTCCGCTCCAAGATCGCCGGCACCATGGCCTACCCGGCCGCGATGATGGTGATCGGCACGATCATCATGGGCGTGCTCTTCACGGTGGTGGTGCCGAAGATCACCCGGATCTTCGACTCCATGAACGTGGTGCTGCCCTGGTACTCGCGGGTGCTCATCGCCTTCTCGCAGTTCATGGCGAGCTACTGGTGGGCGGTGTTCATCGCGGCGGGGCTCGGGCTCTACGCGTTCCTGCGGTGGAAGAAGACGCCGGAGGGGATCGCCCGCTGGGACCGGTTCGTGCTCCGCGCGCCGATCTTCGGCTCGATCGTGCGGCAGGTCGCGCTCGGGCGGTTCGCCCGTACGCTCTCGACCCTGCTCCGCTCCGGCGTCCCGCTCCTCACCGCGATGGACATCGTGAAGAACGTCGTCGGGAACAGCCGCCTCGCCGAGGTGGTGGAGCAGGCCCGCGACGCCATCCGCGAGGGCGAGTCGATCGCCGCCCCGCTGAAGCGCTCCGGGGAGTTCCCGCCGCTCGTGCACCACATGGTGGCGATCGGCGAGCGCTCCGGCGCCCTCGAGGAGATGCTCGGCAACGTCGCCGACGCCTACGAGCAGCAGGTCGACACGACCATCTCCGCGCTCACCTCGCTGCTCGAGCCGCTCCTCATCGTGACGATGGGCGCGGTGGTCGCCTTCATCGTCTTCTCCGTCCTCATGCCCATCCTGCAGATCAACAGCCTCGCCGGAGGATAGCCGTGAACTTCCAGAAGCTCGTCCGCGCCCAGCAGCGCGGCATGACCCTCATCGAGATCATGGTCGTGCTCGTGATCCTCGGGCTCATCGCCACGGCCGTCGGCGTCAACGTCGTGCAGGCGCGCGAGAAGGCCAACCTCGAGCGCGCGAAGTCCGACGTGCAGAACATCGCCTCCCAGGGCGTCGACGCCTTCAAGGTGATGAAGGGCCGCTTCCCCACCACCGAGGAGGGCCTCGGGATCCTGATCAAGGACGGGTTCCTCAAGGCCAACAACGACAAGGGCTCGATGACCGACCCGTGGGGCAAGGAGTACGTCTACCTGTACCCCGGCCAGAAGAACGCGGACGGCTACGACGTGAAGAGCGCCGGCCCGGACGGCCAACCCGGCACGCAGGACGACATCGTCAACTACTGAGTCGGGAAGGGACGGGGCACGGTCTTGGCACGTCGCGGGTTCACGCTCGTCGAGCTCATGGTGGTGATGGCCGTCATCGGCTCCGCCGCCCTGCTCGTCGTGCCCGC
Source organism: Anaeromyxobacteraceae bacterium (assembly GCA_047602405.1). Taxonomy (GTDB): domain Bacteria; phylum Myxococcota; class Myxococcia; order Myxococcales; family Anaeromyxobacteraceae; genus Anaeromyxobacter. Next base: position 2,150,881 of record JASGHJ010000001.1, on the reverse strand, counting down.
CATGGCCTCGCTCACCGGCGCGAACGCCCGGAGGTCGGCGGGCGAGCTCGCCGGCTCCATGCGTGCGCTCTTCGAGATCGCCGGCCTGCGCCACGCGACCTGCCGGCTCGTGCTCGACCTCGACAAGAGCACCTGGCGCGCCGAGTGCGCCCCCGGCCGCGCGGGCGTCTCCGCCGACGGCAAGGAGGACCTCGTCGAGCGCTTCCCGGACGAGAAGGACGAGCAGGTCCGGGCGGTGCTCGCGAAGAGCAAGTACGGGGAGCTCGGGGACCGGCTCGTCACGAAGCGCGAGCTGCCCGGCGGGGCGAAGTTCGGCCCGGTGGAGGTGGAGGGCCGGCACGATCCGTTCGAGAAGGGCTCGGCGTACGTCTACTTCTTCCCGGGCGGGCGGGCGCAGGCCGCGAAGGTCCCGGTCGTCGACGGCAACTTCAGGTACACCGTCGTGCTCGAGCCGTTCACCGGCCGCGCCTCGGTGGTCGTGGGCGAGGTGAAGCCGTGATGCGGGCGTGCTGCCGGGGTGGGGACCCGCGGAGCTCCGCTCCGCGGGGAGGGGGGCGCCGAGCCCCCCTCCGAAAGGCAGGCTTCACGTTGCTGGAGGTCATGGTCGCGCTCGCGATCCTCGCGGCGGCGCTCCTCACCATCTCGCAGATCGTCTCCGCCTCGCTCCGCAACGAGGTGCGCGCGCAGAAGCTCGACGTCGCGACCCTGCTCGCGCGCGGCAAGATGGTGGAGCTCGAGGAGCGCTACGAGCGGACCGGCTTCAAGGACTTCGACGACGCCGAGGACGGCACGTTCGAGGACCAGGGCCACGCCGAGGTGAAGTGGAAGACCGAGGTGATGAAGCCCCAGGTGGACCTCTCCAGCCAGAAGATCCTGGAGATGCTCACCGGCTCCTCCGACATGCAGGCCCTCCTCGGCGACGTCACGAAGCCGCAGGGCGGCGGCCCCACCACGGTCGACCCCCGCGCGGCGCTGTTCGGACCGATGCTCGACACCCAGCTCCTCCGCTTCGGCGAGACCATCAAGAAGGGCGTCCGCGAGCTCCGGCTCACCGTGAGCTGGCCGGACGGCAAGGTCGACGGCTCGTTCACCGTCGTCACCCACCTCGTCGTCCTCGCGCCGCAGGGGTTGCCCAAGTGAAGCAGCGCGGCTTCACCCTCATGGAGCTCATGGTGGCGATGGCCATCACGGCCGCCATCGGCGGGCTCGTGGTGGGCACCTTCAGCTCGGTCGACCGCGCCACCCGCGCCGTCGAGGAGCAGGGCGACCGCTACGGCGCCTCGCGCACCGCGCTCACCCGCATGGCGCGCGAGCTCTCGATGGCGTTCGTCTCCGACCACTACGACCGCAACCAGCTGCGCGAGCGGCCGACGGTCTTCGTCGGCAAGGACGAGACGCTCCTCTTCGCGACGATGGCGCACGAGCGGCTCTGGCTCGACGCGCGCGAGTCCGACCAGATGGTGGTCGAGTACGGCCTCGACGACGACCCGAAGGACCGGAACGCGAAGGCCCTCTTCCGGCGCGAGAAGGTCCGGATCGACACCGAGCCCGACCGCGGTGGCCGCAGGGACGCGGTCGCCGGCCACGTGGCCTCGCTCCGGTTCCGCTACTGGGACCCGAAGAAGAACGACTGGGTGCGCGAGTGGTCGACGAAGTCGACCGAGCACGCCTCGGACCTGCCGTCGCGGGTGGAGATCGAGCTCGAGACCGTGCTCGGCGACGGCCGCAGGGAGAAGTTCGTGACGGAGGCGCGGATCGCGGTGACGCGGCCGCTGGACTTCTGATGCGCGCCCGGGGACCACAGCGCGGAATGGCCTTGCTGATCGTCATCGTCGCGGTGGCGGTGCTCACCGCGCTCGCGGCCCAGCTCGCCTACGCCTCGCGGGTCCGGCTCCAGCTCGCGGGCGACGCCCGCGACGAGCTGCGCGCGACCTGGCTCGCGAAGAGCGGCGTCGCCACCTCGCGGCTGGTGCTCGCCTTCCAGCAGCAGATCGACGCCACCACCGGCGCGGCCGGCGGGGCGGCGGGCGCCGCGGCCGGCGCCGCCGGCGCGCAGGGCCTCAACCTCAACATCCGCATCTGGTCGCTCGTGCCCATCAGCTCCGGGCTCGTGACCGGCCTCTTCGGCGGCGGGAAGGCGGAGCCGGCCCGCCACGAGGGCGACCCGCGCGAGGGCCCGGTCGTGCGCAAGTTCGGCGACTTCGACGGCGCCTTCGAGGCGACGGTCGACGACGAGGGCGCGAAGGTGAACGCCCAGCTCGACATGCTCGAGAGCGGCGGCCAGCTGAAGCCCGCGGTGATCGGGCTCTACCAGCTCGTCTGCGACCCGCGCTGGGACCCCATCTTCGATCGCGAGGACGCGCGCGGCCGGAAGACCACGCGGCAGGAGCTCATCGTCAACCTGCGCGACTGGGTCGACGACGACCGCACCACCTCGACGCTCCAGGCCGGGTTCCCGGGCGGCACCTGCAACATCGAGGTCGCGAGCCCGCCCTTCCAGAACGGCTTCGGCGACGAGAACTACGCCTACGACGTGGGCCCCACCGACGAGCGCTACAAGACGAAGAACTCGCGCTTCGACTCGCCCGACGAGCTCTACCTCGTGCAGGGCTTCTCCGACGCGGTCGGCGCCGTCTTCGGCGAGCAGCTCACGGTCTACCTCCCGAAGGACGCGAAGCGCACGCTCGACCCCAGGAACCCCTCCGGCCTGGTCGAGCTCGCGAAGGCGGTCGCCTACCCGCCCGGCCAGGCGGTGCTCTACGACCCCGAGTTCCGCACGCGCCTGCAGAAGGCCGTGATGGATCAGACGCTCGGCGGCGTCCTCGGCTTCAGCCCCGCCGCGTTCGCCGCGACCCTCCAGGCCCTCGGCGTGCAGGTCTCCTCCGACCTCACCACGCCCAACAGCCCCCGGAACCCGCTCACCGACCGCTCCTACGTGTACCGGATCCGCTCCGTCGGCTCCGCCGGCCAGGTGAACCGGACCCTCGACGTCGTCGTGACCTTCGACCCCAACCAGAACCGCAGCGAGACGACCACCGGCACCACCACCACCGCCTCCGTCGCAGACGGCACGAGCGTGGGCCGGGTCCTCCGCTGGCGGGAGGAGTGAGATGGCCCAGCGGATCCTCGGGCTCGACCTCGGCGTGGCCGCGGTGAAGGGGGTGCTCCTCGAGAGCGCCTACCGCGGCTGGACGCTCGTCGACCACGGCAGCGCGCCCGTCGCCCCCGCGACGGAGGGCGGCCCCGACCACCCCGCGCGGCTCGGCGCGGCGGTGCAGGCCCTCCTCGCGGGGGAGGCCTGGAAGTTCGACACGGCGGTGGTGGCCTTCCCCGGCGCCGCGGTCTCGTCGCACCAGGTGACCCTGCCCTTCACCGACTCCCGCCGCATCGCCGAGGCGATCGGCTTCGAGGTCGAGGGGCTCATCCCGTTCGACCTCGCCGACGTCGCCTGGGACTGGCAGCCGCTCGGCACGCGCGACGGGAAGACCGAGCTCCTCGTCTCGGTGGTGAAGAAGGGGGAGCTCGCGGGGCTCCTCGCGGCGCTGCAGGCCGCCGGGGTCGATCCCCGCGCGGTCGTGCCCGCGGGCCCCGCGCTCCAGGGCCTCCTCGCCGCCGGCGCGGTGCCCACGCTCCTCGGCGGCTCCGGGGCCGAGCCCGGCGAGCCCGCCGGGGCCGACGTGGTGCTCGACGTCGGCGCGGAGCGGACCACCGTCTCGGTCGGCACGGCCGACGGCCTCGAGGCCGCCCGCACGTTCCCGTTCGGCGGCGCCCACCTCGCCCGCGCGCTCGCCGCCGAGCTCGGCCTCGCGCCGGCCGACGGCGCCGCGATCCTCTCCGCCGAGGCGCGCGGCGAGCGCGTGCCGCTCGCGCTCGACGCCGCGGCGAAGGATCCCCGCGCCGCGGAGGCGGTGCGCCGCGCGCTCGTCCCGCTCGTCCGCGAGCTCCGCGCCACGCTCCGGGCCTGGCGCGCCCGGGCCGGGGCCCGCCCCGCCCGCCGCATCCTGCTCGCCGGCGAGGCCGGCCGGCTCCCCGGCCTCGCCGAGCTCCTCGTGCCCGAGGCCGACGGCCCGGTCGCGCCCCTCGAGCTCGCCGGCCCCGCCGAGGCGCTCGGGCCGGCCGCCGGCACGCACGCGCTCGCGCTCGCCCTCGCGCTCCGGGGCCTCCTCGGGGCGAAGGCCGGGCGCACCAACCTGCGCCGCGGCGACCTCGCCTTCACGCGCGACTTCGAGCACGTGCGCGGCAAGGTGCTGAAGCTCGCCGCGTGGGCGAGCCTCGTCGCGCTCCTGTGGGTCGCCGGCTCGGCGGTGGAGGCGTTCGCGCTCGCCCGCCGCGAGGCGGTGGTCGACCGCGCGCTCTGCGACGCCGAGCAGAGCCTGCTCGGCAAGTGCTACGACGACTGGGAGCAGGCGCAGTCGGTGCTGAAGGGCCGCGGCTCGCCCTCGGCGGCGCTGCCCAAGGTCGCGGCCGTCGAGATCCTCGCCGAGCTCTCGGCGAAGGTGCCGGACACCGTCCCGGTGCGCTTCGACCGCGTCGAGATCACCCGCGAGAAGCTCCACCTGCAGGGCACCACCGACGCCGCCGAGGGCGTCGACAAGCTCGTCGCGGCGCTGCAGTCGTCGCGCTGCTTCGGCGACGCCCGCTCCGGCGGGGCCCGCCGCCGCGGCTCCGACTCGAAGTTCGAGTTCTCGATCGACTCGAGCCTGACCTGCCTCGAGGGCGGCCCGGAGGAGAAGAAGCCATGATGGAGCGCCTCCGCAGGCTGCGCGCCGCGCTCGAGAGCTGGCTGTCCGCCCTCTCGCCGCGCGAGCGCCTGATGGTCACCGCGGCGGCCGCCGCCGTCGCCATCTTCACGGTCTGGCTCGTGTCCCTCACCTACGGCAACGCGATGCGCGCGCGCACCGACCGCATCGAGGCCAAGTCGCGGGTGCTCGCCCAGTTCGGCAAGCTCGCCGACGGTTACCGGCAGCGGCAGGCCGAGCGCGGCGCCGTCGAGGCGCGCCTGCGCGCCCAGCCGGTCGCGCTCATGACCCACGTCGCCCAGGCGGGCGCCGCGCTCGGGGTCGAGGTGAACGACCTCAGGCCCACGGGGGCCCCCACCGAGGTGGACGGCCTGCGCGAGGAGTCGGTCGAGGTGAACCTCGCCCGCATCGACCTCCAGAAGCTCTCCGCGCTCCTCCAGAACCTGGAGCGGACGGCCGGGGTCGTGAAGGTCCGGCGGATCCGCCTCTCGACGCGCACCGACGACCCGATGCTCGTGGACGCGACCCTCGTCGTCTCCACCTACCAGCTGAAGAGCTCAGCGAGACCCCGACCGACATGGCCCGCCCGAACCTCGACTGGAACGTCTGGCGCGTCCGCCTCGGCTACGGGGCCTTCGCCGTCGTCGCCTTCGTGCTCGCGCTGCGCTGGACCTTCCCCTCCGACGCGCTCCGGGAGCGCATCGTCGCCGAGGCCGCCGCCCGCGGCTACGCGGTGAGCGTGCAGAAGGCCGGGCTCGGCGGCGGGCTCCTCGGCGTGCGCGCCGAGGGCATCACCGTCGACGACGGCACCGGCCTCAAGTTCCCCGTCGACTCGGCGAGCGTCGCGCTGCGCGTCCTGCCGCTCCTCGGCGGCCGCCGCTCGGTGGCCTTCGACGTGGAACTCTGGGACGGGCGGGTGCGGGGCACCGCCGACGTCTCCGGCGACGAGCGCGCGGTCGCCGTCTCGCTCGAGGGGCTCGACCTCGCCCGGGCGATCCCGCTCCGGCGCGCGTCCGGGCTCGACCTCGTGGGCAAGCTCACCGGGGAGGCCGACCTCGTGGTGCCGGCGACGCCCCAGGGCAAGCTCGGCGGGCGCGCCGACGCGAAGGTCACCGGCGCCGGGGTCTCCGGCGGCAAGGTGCCGGTGCCGGGGATGGAGGGTGGCATCCCGGTGCCGAAGCTCTCGCTCGGCGACGTGGTCGCCGACGTGAAGATCGACCAGGGCAAGGCCACCTTCCAGAAGCTCGAGGCGAAGGGCGGCGACGCCGAGGCCTCCGCCGAGGACCTCTTCCTCGTGGTGCAGCCGCGCCTGAAGGACTCGCCCATCTCCGGCCGGGCGCGCCTCAGGATCCGCGACGCGTTCTGGGCGCAGGGCAACATGGCGGGGCTGCGGGGCCTCGCCGAGGCGGCCATGGCCGGCGCGAAGTCCGGCGACGCGTACGTCTACCAGCTGTCCGGCAGCCTCGCCCGTCCCGCGGCGCGGCCCGCGCGCTGATGGCGCGGGCGAGGCCGCCGCGGACCGCTCCGCCCGGCCAGCCGAAGGCCGCCGCGCGGCCCGGCCCGCGCACCCTCGCGCTCGCGGCCGCGCTCGCCGTCGCGGCCTTCGCGCCCTACCTCGGGGTCTCCTCGCACGACCTCGTCCGCTTCGACGACGGCTGCTACCTCACCGACAACCCGCACGTCCGGGGCGGGCTCGGCGCGGAGTCGATCGCCTGGGCGTTCACGACGCTGCGCTGCGCAAACTGGCACCCGCTCACCTGGCTCTCCTACCTCGCCGACGTGTCCCTGCTCGGCGGGCTCCGGCCCGGGCCCATGCTGCTCGAGAACGCGCTCTGGCACGCGCTCGCGGCCGCGCTCCTGTTCCTCGCGCTCGCGCGCCTGACGCGCGACCCCTGGCCCGCGGCGCTCGCGACCGCGCTCGTCGCGCTCCACCCGCTCCGCGTCGAGTCGGTCGCGTGGATCTCCGAGCGGAAGGACGTGCTCTCGATCGCGCTCGGCGCAGCGGCGCTCCTCCTCTGGGCGCGCCACGTGGAGCGCCCGTCGGCGGGCCGGTACGCCGCGGTCGCCGCGGCATACGCGGCGTCCCTGCTCGCGAAGCCGACGCTCGTCACGCTGCCGCTCGCGCTGCTCCTCCTCGACGGCTGGCCGCTCCGCCGGGTCGCGGGCTGGCTCCCGCCCCGGGACGGCGATCCCCGGCAGCGGACGCTCGCCGCCCTCGCGCTCGAGAAGCTCCCGCTGCTCGCGCTCGCCGCGGCCTCGTCGGCGGTGACCGTCCTGGCCCAGGCGCGCGGCGGGGCGATCGCCTCCGGCGCGGACGCGCCGCTCGCCCCGCGGCTCGCCACCGCGACGGTCGCCGCCGCGCGCTACCTCGGGAAGACCGCCTGGCCCGCGGACCTCGCCGTCTTCTACCCGCGCCCGGCGGACGGCTTCGGCGCGCTCGCCGTGGCGGGCAGCGCCGCCGGGCTCGCCGCGGTGACCGCGCTCGCGATCGCCTGGCGCCGGCGGGCGCCGTGGCTCGCGGTCGGCTGGCTCTGGTACCTCGGCACGCTCGTCCCGGTCTCGGGCCTCGTGCGCGTGGGCGACCAGGCGATGGCGGACCGCTACACCTACGTGCCGTCGATCGGCCTCGCGCTGGCGGCCGCCTTCGCCGGCTTCGCTCTCGCCGGGGCGCGCCCCGGCGCGCTCGCCCGCCACCGCCCCCGGGGGCTCGCCGCCGGCGCCCTCGCGGTGCTCGCCGCGCTCGGCGTCGCGACGGTCCGGCAGGTGTCCCTCTGGCGAGACCACGAGACGCTCTTCCTGCACGCGCTCGAGGTCACCGGGCCGAACGCGTTCGCCCAGGCGAGCCTCGCGTCGTTCTACGGCGCCATCGGCAGGCCCGCCGAGGCGCTGCGCCGGGCGGAGGAGGCGGTCCGCATCGCGCCGGACCAGCCGCTCGGCCTGCAGAACCTCGCCGCCTCGCTCCGCGAGCTCGGCCGCGGACCGGAGGCGCTCGAGGCTGCCCGGCGGGCCGCGCGCGCCGCGCCGGAGGACGCCGTCTCCTGGTCGCTCCTCGGGCGCACGCTCTTCGAGGGCGGCCGGCCGGCGGAGGCCCGCGAGGCGCTCGCCCGGGCCACGGCGCTCGCGCCGGACGGCGCCCTGGCGTGGGACGACCTCGCCTCCGTCGAGCTCGCCCTGCGCCGGCCGGAGGAGGCCGAGCGCGCGGCCCGGCGGTCCGTCGCGCTCGCGCCCGCGAGCACGCGCGGCTGGATCACCCTCGGCAACGCGCTCGGGGCGCTCGGCCGGATGCCGGAGGCCGTCGAGGCGTTCGGCCGCGCGCTCGCGCTCTCGCCCGGGGACGTGGGCGCGCGGCGGAACCTCGAGGCGGCGTGCAGGTACGGCGCGGAGAGCACCCGCGCGCTCCCCGCCTGCGCGGGGCCGGGGTGAGGGATCCGACTCCGGATCCGGATCCGACTCCGACTCCGACTCCGTCTCGTCTCCTCTAGACCTTGAACCGCCCGACGCGGTCCTGCAGCGCGCGGGCGCGGTTCCCGAGGCGGTCCGCGACGCCGGAGAGGCCCGACACGGCGGACTCGTGATCGCCGGCGGTGTGCGCGAGGGCCTGCAGCGCCTCGTGGACGCGCCGGGTGGCGGCGTTGTGGTTGTCCACCGCGCGCGAGATCTCCGCGATCATCCGGTCGAGGCGGGTGAGGCTCTCGAGCTGGCGCTTGCCCTGGCCGGACTGCTCCTCGAGGGCGTGCGAGACCTGATCGGCCATCGCCTTCACGCCGCGGGAGACCGAGTTCACGGCGGTCACGCTGCGGCCGACGAGCTGGACCGCCTGGGCGACGGCGCGGGAGCCGTTCGCGACGGACTCGACGAGCTGCGAGACCTCGCGGGCGGAGGTGCCGTGGGCGTCGACGGCGGAGCGGATCGCGCCGGCGGTCTCGATGCCGCCGGAGGTCGAGCGCTGGATGTTCTCGAGCGCCTCGAGCGAGTTCCGCGCGAGCTGCACGCCCTCGACCGCGAGCGCGTCGCCGCGGTCGATGAGCGCGGCCGCGCCCTCCACCTCCTCGCGGAGCGAGTGGATGATCTCGCCGATCGACTTCGTCGAGCGGGCGATCTGGGTGGCGAGCTCGCGGATCTGGTCGGCGACGACCGAGAAGGCCTTGCCGTGCTCGCCCGCCTGCGAGGCGATGATGGAGGCGTTGAGCGAGAGGAGGTTCGTGCGGCCGGCGACCTCGGCGATGAAGTCGACGACCTGGTCGACGTCGTCGGAGCGGCGGCCGAGCGCGGTGATGCGGCGGTGCGCGTCGGACACCGCGGCGCGCAGGGCGTCGATGCCGTGCACCGTCTCCTCGACGACGCCGCCCGCCCGCTGGGCGAGCTCGTTGATGAAGTTGGCGGTGCCCTCCGAGTCGGAGGCGGCGCGTTCGAGGCTCGCCATCGACGCGCGCACCGCGGCGAGGGTGCCGCCCGCGTGGCCCGCCAGCCCCTCGAGCTCGCCGAGCGTCGACTCGGCGTCGCGCCCGGCGAGGGCGAGGTGCTCGATGTCGCGCAGCGCCGCGTCCATCGACCGCTCGAGCTCGGTCCCCTTCTTGCGGACCTCCTCGAACGCGGACGTCATCTCCTCGACCGCCTGGTTCGTCCCCGAGACGTACTCGGAGAGGCCGCCCAGGCCGCGCGAGACGAGCGCGATGGAGTCGTCCATCGCCTCGACCGAGCCGCGCACGTGCTCGACGCCGGACCGCTGGTCGAGCGCGCCGGTGCGGACCCGCTCGCCGATGGCGCCCGCCTCGCGGGCGCCGAGCGACACGCCCTCCGAGGCGGACTGCACGTCCACCACGAGCGCCTTCAGCCCCTGGGCCATGCGGCGGAAGTCCGCGGCGAGCTGGCCGACCTCGTCGCGCGAGAGCGAGGGCGGGCTCACGGTGAGGTCGCCGCCCGCGATGCGGTCGGCGGCCCTGCCGAGGGTCAGGAACGGGAGCGTGATGGCGCGCGCCGCGAGCCAGGCCATGAGCGCGCCGAAGACGTAGACCCAGAACGCCATGTAGGTGAGCGAGACGCCGAAGTCCCAGCGCTGGCGCTCGAGCGGCGCGTCGGGCAGCCAGGCCACCACGTCGGCGCCGGAGTGGTGCGGCGCGGAGAGCAGCCAGCCCTGGCCCGGGATGCGGCTCTGTCCGCCGCCCCGGCGGGCGTCGAGGAACGGGCCGTCCATCGGGCCGAAGCGCGCGACGACGCCGGCGGGCCCCAGCACGACGGTGGTCGCGCCGGTCGCGGTGTAGACGTGCTCGGCGGCCTCCACCGCCGTGTGCCGGCGGACGACCTCCACCGCGGAGTGGAGCGCCCGCCGCGCGTGGTCGAGGTAGTCGCGCTCGATCGTCCGGCGGTAGGCGACGTACGCCGTGGGCCCGAGGACGAGCGCGGTGAGCGTCACGAGGGCGAAGCCGAGGAGGAAGATCTTGCCGCGGACCGTGCCGCGCAGCGCGACGTCGGCCCTCGAGCCGATCGCCTCGAAGACCCGGGCGCCCGCGGTGACCGAGAGGGCGTAGGCGAGCATCGCGCCGAGGGTCGCGCCCGCGAGGCCGACCGCGCCGCCCGCCAGCGCGAAATCCTGCGGCGCGCCACCGCCGATGAGCACCCACACGACGCCGGCGGTGGTCGCCGCGCCCGCCGCGAGCACGCTCGACGCGACGAGGCCCGGCACCCGGTGCGTGGCGCGGGTGGCGGCCGCCGCCTCGTCGACCCCGAGCGAGGGGCCGGCGAGGAGCGCCCGGCGCACCGGCCGGAGCGCGAGGGCGACGAGCAGGAGGACGAGGCCGGCCTGGGCGACCACGCCGCCGACCGCGGCGAGGGCGGCCCGCTCGCGCTCGACGTCGCCGAGGTCGAGCACGACGGAGCCGAACCCGGCCGCGACCATCATGGCGACGGTCGAGATCAGGGTGACGTTACGCTGGAGGTCGGCGGCGGGGCTGCGCATCGGAGCGCGAGTCTACCCCGCGCGGGCGCCGCTTTCCCCTTCGTGACCTGCCTCGCGTGACATGGCATGTAGGGTCGCCCTTGAACGTCGGGATCTGCCGTGATATCGCCGTCATCCATGCGGATCCGGCGGCTCGACATCACGGGGTTCAAGTCCTTCATGGACCGGGTCGTCGTCGCCTTCGACGAGGGCGTGACGGGCGTGGTCGGGCCCAACGGATGCGGCAAGTCGAACGTGGCGGACGCCATCCGCTGGGTGCTCGGCGAGCAGTCCGCCCGCCACCTCCGCGGCCGCTCCATGGAGGACGTGATCTTCAACGGCTCGGAGTCGAAGCCCCCGCTCTCCATGGCGGAGGTCCTCCTCACCTTCGACAACGACCGCCCGATGGAGCTGCCCGCGCAGTTCCAGGGCTTCTCCGAGATCACCGTCGGCCGCCGGCTCTACCGCACCGGCGAGTCCGAGTACCTCATCAACGGCGTGCAGGCCCGCCTGCTCGACGTGAACGACATCTTCTTCGGCTCCGGCGTCGGCCGCACCGCCTACTCGATCATCGAGCAGGGCCGCATCGGCCAGATCGTCTCCGCCCGCCCCGAGGACCGCCGCGCCATCATCGAGGAGGCCGCGGGCATCACGAAGTACAAGAAGCGCCGCGAGGCCGCCGAGCGGAAGATGGAGGCCACCCAGACGAACCTCACGCGGGTCGCCGACCTCGTGCAGGAGCTGGGCAAGCAGCTCGACGGCCTCAACCGCCAGGCCCGCAAGGCCGAGAAGTACAAGGGACTCCGCACCCAGATCCGCGAGCTCGAGCTCCGCTCCGCCGCCGCGCGCTACCTCGAGCTCACCGCCACCCGCCGCGCCGCCGAGGAGCGGCTCGCCGTGCTCAAGGCGGAGGAGGCCGAGCGCTCCGCCCGCGCCGCCGCGCTCGAGGTCTCGCTCGAGCAGGACCGCGCGCTGCTCGCCGAGAGCGAGGGCCGCCTCGCCGACCTCGGCGCCAGGGAGCACGAGCTCGAGAGCCAGGCCCGCGTGTCGGAGGTCTCGGTGGAGGCCGCCGCGCGCGAGCTCGAGCAGATCGCCGAGCGCTCCCACGCCCAGGCCGCCGAGGTCGAGGCGCTGAAGGAGCAGGCCGAGGCGCTCGCCGCCGAGCGCGAGGCGCTGCTGCGCCAGCGCGACGAGCTCTCCTCGCTCGTGACGAGCGACGAGGGCCGCCTCGCCGAGGCCGAGGTCGCGCTCCGCGAGGCCGGCCGCGAGCAGGGCGCGCTCCAGTCCGACGCCGAGCAGGCCCGCGCCGCCGCGGCCGCCGCCGCCCAGGAGGCCGCCACCCACTCCTCGCAGCTCGCCCAGCTCGAGCGGCAGAAGCTCGACCTCAGGGCCCGCATCCACAAGAACCGCGCGGAGGCCGACGACCTCTCGCAGCGCGCGACCCAGCTCGACACGAACCGCTCGCGGCACGCCGAGAAGCTCGGCCAGACCCGCCAGCTGAAGCTGCGGCTCGACGAGCAGCGCGGCGCGCACGAGGAGGTGCTCGACCGCACCCGCGCCGAGTTCATCCAGAACGAGGCGAAGCTCATCACGCTGCGCGAGGAGCTCGCGGAGAAGCGCTCCCGGCTGTCGTCGCTGGTCGAGATCGTCCGGAACTACGAGGGCTACGGCCGCGGCGTGCGCAGCATCATGACCCGGGCCGGGCAGGCCGAGGCGCGCGACCGCGGCATCTTCGGCCTCGTCGCCGACGTCGTCTCCGCGCCCGCCGAGTACGAGAACGCCATCGAGGCGGTGCTCGGCGACCGGCTCCAGTACGTCATCGTCGAGAGCCACGCCCAGGGCGTCGAGGCCATCGACTACCTCAAGACCGCCGCCGAGGGGCGCGCGTCGCTCATCCCGCTCTCGCGCCTGCGCGAGGAGGGCGACGCCGGGCCGCTCGACCGCGAGCACCCGGGCTTCATCGCCTCCTGCCTCGAGGTCGTGAAGTTCGAGCCGTCCTACGAGCGCGTCGCGCGCCTCCTGCTCGGCGACGCCATCATCGTCCGCGACCTCCCCTCCGCGCTCGAGCTCTGGCAGCAGGGCGCCGGCCGCCGCACGCTCGTCACGCTCGACGGCGAGGTGCTCGACGCCGCCGGCGTCGTCACCGGCGGCCCGCTCGAGGGCGAGGGCCACGGCGCCCTTCAGCGCCGCCGCGAGGTGCAGGAGCTCGAGGAGACGGTCCGCGCGTTCGAGGCCGAGTTCGCCCTCGCCCAGGAGCGCCACCGGACCCTGCAGGCCCGCCTGCTCCAGCTCGAGGCCACGCTGAAGAGCCTCGACAAGGACGGCCGCGAGAAGGAGCTCGCCCTCCTCGAGGAGGAGAAGGACCTCGCCCGCGTCGGCGAGGAGCTCGAGCGGGTCGGCGCCCGCCTCGCCCAGCTCGAGGTCGAGCGCGGCCAGCTCGAGGAGTCCGCGCAGGCGCTGCAGCGCGAGGAGGAGGAGCACCGCCTCGCCGCCGCCACCGCCGGCGCCGAGCAGTCACGGCTCGAGGAGCGCGCCCGCGACACGATCGCCCGCCTCGACGAGACCCGCCAGCGCGGCGACGTGCTCACCTCCGAGCTCGTCAACCTCAAGGTGAAGGTCGCCGCCGACGCCGAGCGGCGCGAGGGCATCGGCTCCGCGATGCGCCGGGTCGAGGACGCGCTGCGCGAGGTCGAGGAGCGCCGCGGCCGCCTCTTCGCGGCCCTCTCCGAGCAGAACGCCCGCGCCGCCGAGCTGCGCGGCCGCCTCGAGGGCACGCGGGTCGACCTCACCCGCCTGGGCGAGGATCTCTCGGCCGCGAAGGCCGCGCACGCCGCCGCCCGCGCCGAGCACGAGTCGCTCGCCGTCGCCTCGCGCAGCCGTGAGGCCGAGGGGCGCGACCTGCGCACGCGGGTCGAGGCCGTCCGCCAGGAGCTCTCCGAGGTCTCGCTCACCGGCCGCGAGCACGCCCTCGAGCTCGTGCACCTCGAGGAGCAGACCCGCGAGCGCTGCCAGGCCGAGCTCAGGTACGAGATCTCGCGCTTCCACCTCGAGAAGCCGCCCGGTGACGCCGAGCGCCAGAAGCTCGAGGAGCTGAAGGGCCAGGCGGAGCGGATGGGGCCCATCAACCTCACCGCCATCGAGGAGTACGACGAGCTCGCCGGCCGTCACGCGTTCCTCGCGGCGCAGAAGGCCGATCTCGAGGCCTCGCTCGCGGATCTCAAGAGCGCGATCGTGAAGATCAACCGGGCCTCGCGCGAGCGGTTCCGCGAGACCTTCGACCGCGTGAACGAGAAGTTCCAGGCGGTCTTCCCGCGCCTCTTCAACGGCGGCCGGGCCGGCCTCGTGCTCACGCAGGACGACTCCGGCGAGGGCGAGGCGGGCGTCGAGGTCTTCGCGCAGCCGCCCGGCAAGAAGCTGCAGAGCGTGAACCTGCTCTCCGGCGGCGAGAAGGCCCTCACCGCCGTCTCGCTCATCTTCGCCATCTTCCTGATCAAGCCGACCCCGTTCTGCCTCCTCGACGAGGTCGACGCCCCGCTCGACGACGCCAACGTCGGCCGCTACAACGACATCGTGAAGGAGATGAGCCGGCACTCCCAGTTCATCCTCATCACGCACAACAAGCGGACGATGGAGATGGTGGACACGCTCTACGGCGTGACCATGGAGGAGCCGGGCGTCTCGAAGCTCGTGTCGGTGAAGCTCTCCGAGCGCGCGCGCGAGGCGACGGCGGCGTAGCCCGGCTGCCGGCGGCACCCGCCGCCGGCACCGGCTGCTCGATCCTGACCGGCGCTACGCCGGCGGCCAGCCCTTCGGCGCGCCGTCGTCCTGGGACGGATCCGGCCGGAGCGCCGGCTCGTCGAGCTCGAGCTCCACCTCCTCGTGGTGGTTCCACTCGGCCGAGTCCGGCGCGGCGGCGCGGACGTGCTGGGCGAGCAGGCGGGCGAGCCCCGCCGGCGTCACGTCGGCGCCATCGTCCGCGGTGCGTGCCCCGGCGTCGTCGAGCTCCAGCGGGACCGTCCAGGCGGCGTGACGCGGATCGAGCTTGGCCATGTCGAGCACCTCCGTGTGGCATGGGAGCATGCGGAGGCTCGAACGCGCACGAGAAGGCGCCCGATGGTCGCGCGCCCGGGCGCGCAGGCCGCGGGACGCGCGCGTGCCCCGCGACCGGCCAGTCGGTCCGCAAGGGGCCTCCCGACCGGGGGCGCCCCGGGTTCGTGACACCCCGGAGACACGCGGGGCGGAGAACGGGAACCCCTCTCTTCCTCGGAGTCCCCCGTGCTCTACCCCGAGCTGTTCAGGTCCCTCGAGCGGGCCCGCTGGAGCCTCGCCGACGACGTGCCCTGGGACGCCTTCGACCCCGCGGCGCTCACCGACGAGCAGGCGCACACGGTGAAGATGAACGCCATCACCGAGTGGTCCGCGCTCCCCGCGACCGAGATGTTCCTGCGCGACAACCGGCACGACAGCGACTTCTCCGCCTTCATGTCGGTCTGGTTCTACGAGGAGCAGAAGCACGCGCTCGCGCTCATGGAGTACCTGCGCCGCTTCCGCCCGGCGCTCGTGCCGACCGAGGCCGAGCTGCACGCCGTGCGCTTCGAGTTCGACCCCGCACCCGCGCTCGAGACCCTCATGCTGCACTTCTGCGGCGAGCTCCGGCTCACCCGCTGGTACAAGCGTGCCGCGGAGTGGCACACCGAGCCCGTGCTGCGGCGGATCTACGGGCTCGTCTCGGAGGACGAGGCGCGGCACGGCGGCGCGTACCTGCGCTACATGCAGCGCGCGCTCGAGCAGGACCGCGAGGGCGCAGCCGCCGCGTTCGCGAAGGTCGGCGTGCTGATGGCGAGCGGCGGCCGGGGCGGGAGGCCGCTCCACCCCACGAACCTGCACGTCTCGAAGGCGCTCTACCCCGACGACACCGTCCAGAGCCGCCTCCCGGACCCGGGCTGGCTCGACCGCTGGCTCGACGAGCAGATCCGCTTCGACGCGGCCTGCGAGGAGCGGGTCTCGCGGGCGATCCTGCGGAGCCTGTCGGCGCTGCTCGGCGAGGACTTCGAGACGGTCCGCGACCTGTCGAGGTTCAGGCGGAGGGGCCGCGCCGGCGCGGTGGAGGCGGAGGCGGAGCGGTAGGGGCCGCGCCCCGAGCCGAGAGCCCCGCTACAGGATCCGTCCGTGGATCCCGAGCTCGAACCAGAAGGGCTGGTTCGCGTCCACGCCGATGCTGGTCTTGCCCGCGGCGGTGGTCGACGACGTGAAGTTGTCGATCCCGAAGATGAAGTGCCCGCCCAGCGCGAAGTGGCTGCCGTACCCGCCCAGCTTGAAGTCGAGCGCCGCGTACTCGAACAGCCCCCAGCCCTCCAGCTCCCGCAGGGTGCCGCCGCCCGGGCCCAGGAACTTCGCGTGGTCGCGCCAGTAGCCGAGGCCGATCATGAACGCGGAACCCGAGTCGGCGGCGGGCGCCGCGAGCAGCATGAGCCCCTTCTGCGTGGCCTTCGCCGAGCAGTCGCCCCCGGGGCAGGCGCTCTTCGCCACGCCGGGCGTGGCCTGGCGCAGGAGCCCTGCCACGCCGAAGCCCCCGAACCGGAGCCCGACCGCCGCGTGCATCGCCTTGCCCGCGTCGAACGCGCCCGCGATGTTCTCACCCTTGCCGCCGAACCCGAGCGGCGCCGTGTAGCCGAGCCCGGCCAGGAGCAGGGGCTGCACCGGGAACGCCTCGCGCGGCTCGCCGAGGCGCGCCGCCTCCTCCGGCGGCGGGAACGCCTGGCCGGCGGCGAGGACGGGGGCGAGGCAGAGGGCTGCGCAGAGGGGGAAGTATGTACGCATGGTGAACTCCGGAGGAGCGTCCCGACCCGCATTGCGCGCCCGCGCGGTCGCGGAGGCAAGTCCCGCGCTCGCGGATGTCGCGCCCGCGACCTCATGCCGCATGTAGGAGTATCCGGAACGCGGGAGGGACCCCCGTCGCGGAAGGTCTAGGATGGCGAGCGTGGGCACCGTTCCCCCCCGGTTCCGCCTCGCCCTCACCCTCCTCGGCCTCGCGGTCGCCGGCCCGGCGCGCGCGCAGAGCGCGCTCGGCCAGCTCGAGGACATCTGCCGCAACTCCCCCGGCGCGAACTGCAACCCGTCCATCCCCGAGCCCCCCGCGCCCACCCGGGTGGACGAGGACGCTCGCCAGGCCGCCCAGACCGCGCAGGTCGTGAAGAAGGTCGTGAAGCCGCAGCTCACGACGGCGCAGCTCGTGAAGGTGCAGGTCACCGGGATGCTCCTCCAGGGGCTCATCTCGAGCGTGTTCGACTCCGGCACCTCCGACGAGCAGGCCCGGATCGCGGCGGAGCAGCAGGCCCGCCTCGAGGCCCAGCTCCTCGCCCAGCGCACCGCCGCGGTGCAGCAGCAGCGCGCCGCACGCGACGCCGAGGGCCTGCGCAGCATGGAGGACCTGTCGGCGGCGCTCACCGATCCGTGGGTGGGGAACGCACACACCCCGCCGCCTGCCGTGGACCTCACCGGCAAGCGCGGCGTGATCGAGCCCTTCGCGGCGCCGGTGCGCCCCGGCAGCGCGCCCGCCGGGCCCGACCGGGTGGCGCTCGCCTCGGAGCGGCTGGCCCGCCTCGCCGCCGAGAACGGGGACGTCGCGGTCCTCGCCGACCGGCTGGCCGAGCTCGAGGGGCGCCTGGCCGGGCTGCGCGGCGAGACCGTGGCGCTGAAGCGCGAGATGAAGGGCGCCGCGCGCGAGCTCGACGCCTGGGGCGCCGAGGTCGACGCGGCGGTGAAGGACGCCCGGGACCGCGGGCTCGCCATGGCCTTCGACGGGCTCCTCTCCCTGGACGCGAAGGCGCTGGCGCGCCTGGGCGAGGTGCAGTCGAACTCGCGGGCCTGGAACCGGATGACGGGCATGCTGCGCGACACCGACGCCGGGGCGCGGGCGATCATCGACGCCAGCGACACGTTCGAGGAGCGGGCCGGCGACGCGCGCTGGCTGCTCGGCCGCCGTGAGCTCGGCGAGGACGTGAAGTTCCTCGCGATGAAGCTGGGCGGGCGCTACGCCGAGGCCGGGCAGTCGATCCTCACGTCGGCCCAGTCCATCCGCACCGAGCTGCAGGCCTGGCGCGGCATCGACGCGGAGCGGGCCCGGATCGCCACGGCCCCGGCGCGCCTCGCCACGCTCAAGGCCGAGTACGCGGGCCTCGTCGCGGACGTGAAGGCCGCGCGCGCGGCCGTGTCCGCCGCGACCGGCATCGACGCCCGGGACCTCATCCCACCCCCGCCTCCGCCGCCGAGCCCCGGCGCGCTCGGCTCCCCCGTCCCGCACCCCGACGACTGACGCTCCCCGAGGTCACCATGCGCTCGCACCTGTCCGCCGTCCTCGCCGCCGTCCTCTCGACCGGCTGCACCGCCGCCCTCGAGACCCGGATCCCCTCGGACGAGGCCGCGCGGCGGCGCCCCGAGAACGCGAGCGGCGTGCTCGTGGACGGCGAGCTCGCGCGGCTGACGTGGCTGCAGCCGCTCGTCCGGGACGCGGACCCCTCGGGGTTCGGCGTGTTCCGGCCCGGCGACCCGGTACACTGGCTCGTCGTGTCGAGGGCGGCGGCCTCCGGCTCGGTGCTGACCTTCTCCGGCCCCTCCTCCAACTGGAGGGACAACCTCGTCCACGTGGACGACCGGCTCTGGGCGGCGCTCGCCGAGGCGCGCGCGACCTCGCCGTTCCACGCGCCGGTCCAGGCCCGCATGGGCGAGGCCACGTTCTGGGCGATCGGCGACCTCGTGCCGGAGGCCGTGACGAGCCGTGCGGGCGAGTCGCTCGGGACGATCGAGGTCTACGCCTCCGACCCGCGGAGCGATCGCACGAACCTGCCCCGGCCGGTGATGGTCATGGCGGTGGCGCGCCGGTCGCCCGACGGCGCGGAGACCGTCCGCCGCCCGGAGACGCTCGGCATCGTGGGCCGCAGCGACGGGTTCTTCGTGGTGGAGCGCTTCGCGCGCAGCCCGGAAGGCAGGCTCACCTCGCTCGCGTTCGCGTCGTGGCGCCCGGACGTCCAGGCCGTCCTGCGCGGCCAGGTCGCCGCCGACGTGCTCGGCGACGGCGCGCCGTTCGAGCTGAAGATGGAGAAGCTCCTCACCGAGGCGCTGCTGGAGTGGAAGACCCGCGGGCTGCAGCCCTGGGCCGCCGGGGCGACGCCGCTCGCGCTCGAGGACGCGGTGGTGGCCGCGGAGAAGGGGATGCTCGAGCTCGACCGCCGCAGCCGGGTGGTGAAGGACGAGATCGACGCGAAGGCCCGCGCCGGCGCCGGCAGCCAGCCCGAGCTCACCGAGAAGGCCCAGCTGCTCGACCAGCGCAAGGCGGTCGTCGCGGCCGTGATCGCCACGCTGAAGGCCGCGCGCGCGGCGCGCGCCGCGCCCTGACGACGCGGGCCACCCCGTGCGCCACGAGCTCGCCGCCCTCTTCCAGCAGTGGCCGTACGTCCCGCTCGGCGCGCTCCTCCTCGTGCGCCTCGCGGGCTGGTACGCCGTCGAGCGCCGCTGGCCGGCGCGCGACCTGCCGCTCCGCGCGGTCTGGCGGGCCGACCTCGCGACCTCCCTCTTCCTCTTCCTCGTCACCATCCCGCTGTCCGACTGGATCACCTACCGGGTCGTGCCGCCGCTCCTCGTGCCGGCGGCGGTCCTCGCCCTGCCGCTCCCGCTCCGGATCGCGCTCTACCTCGTGCTCGCCGACCTCGGGCACTACGGCGTCCACCGGCTCATGCACACGGCGCCGCTGTGGCGGTTCCACCGGTGGCACCACGCGCCGGAGCACATGAGCTGGCTCGCGGGCAACCGGCAGTCCTTGCCGGATCGCCTCCTCGTGGGCCTGCCGTACCTCGGGCTCTTCCCGCTGCTCGGCGGCGCGCCGTGGTGGCTCGGGCTCCTCCTGCTCGGGTTCGCCGGGCTGAAGAACGACTGGATGCACCTCAACCTGGGCCCGCACCCCGCGTGGCTCGAGGGCGCGATCGTCACGCCCCGTTACCACGCGATCCACCACTCGGTGGAGCCAGCGCACCAGGGCAAGAACCTCGGCGCGCTCTTCCCCTGGTGGGATCGGCTCTTCTCGACCCAGGCGCCCGTCGAGGCCGGGCAGGAGCTCCGGTACGGCCTCGGCGAGCGGGTGCCGCTCGCGCGGCTCGTCAGCGGGCTGTGAGCGGCCAGCGGCCCCTACGGCGCCGCCCCCACCGGCCCCGTGAGGTGCACCGCCGTCGCCGAGCCCGAGTTCGCGGGCCGGTCGGTGATGTTCCAGTTCCAGTGCTGCGTCGCGGTCGAGGTGGTCGTGACGTGCGCGCGGCAATCGGCGTTGTCCATGAACGACGTGTCGGTCTGCCCGGCGTAGTGCACGTAGTCGTCCACCGCGCCCGCGGGCGAGCCGGACGCGAGGGAGAGCTCGGGGCCCTGCCCGAGCGTGCAGGCCGCGAACGTGATCCCCTGCGCCTGCCCCGGCGTGAGGACGGGGAAGTCGTCGGTCCGGGTCACGTGGTCGAGCAGCCGCGAAGGGGCGCCCGACGAGGCGCCGATGGGCGAGGGGTCCGCCCCCTCGACGTCGTACACGAGGATCGAGGTCCCCTGGGCCTGCCCGGAGATCCGGAGCGTGAGGACGAGGTCCGGCCCGGTGATCGCGTTCCCCGCGATCCAGTACTGCGGCTCGTCCGACTCCGGCTGGACCTTGCGGTACACGTTGCCCGCGCTGTCGGTGACCGAGGTGATGTCGATGATGGGGGTCTCGTGCGTGACGAGCACCACCGTGTTCCCGGTCGTGGGCGCCTGGAGCGTCATCGTCGTGGGCGGGATCTCGTTCGTGAGGTGCATGACCTTCGCGACCCGGATCCCGGGGGCGGGCGCGGTGCCGGCGGGCGCCGCGCGCAGGGCGATCGAGAGCCCGATGAACGGGTCGTTCGACGGGCTCATCGGCGCCGTCATCGAAGGGGAGATGGGGGCCGCGGTGCGCTGCACGGTGTACTGGGTGGCCGAGTGCACCGAGGCCACCCGGTGCCACATGATGTTGGCGTTCAGGAGGGTGAAGCCCGGCCCCGCCGTGAAGGCCGTCACCTCGTTGCCGGACCCCGGGTTGGCGTCGTCGAAGAACATGCTCCAGACGAGGTTGCCGCCCGCCGCGTCGTTGCTGGCCGGCGTGAACGTGCCCGAGCCGATGGCGGGCGCGGCGTCGTTGCTCGCCCCGGCGAACCCGCTCACCGGGGAGGTGGTCGCGATGTTCCGGAACTCGCTCACCGTGTACTGGAACGGGATGATCGGCGCGGTGAAGTGCACGGTGATCACGTGGGCGCCCGGCCGCGCGTCCGGCAGGACGAAGATCGCGAGGTCCACGTTGTGGTTCGCGTCGGTGATCGACGCGGCCGGCGCGGTGGGCCAGGTGCCGTTCGTGTCGGTCACCGGCGTGGCGGCGAACGCGGCGCCGCTCTCCCGCGCGATGCCGAGGATGAGGCAGTTGCCGGCCAGCACGGGGTTCGGGAGGGTGAACGCGAAGTGGTTGCCGGTCTCGCCGTTGCCCCGGGGGTTCACCGTCGAGGAGACGTGCTGGACGAGCGTCGGCGTGGCGACGCCCGGGCCGGCGGGCGTCGTGGCGGTCGCGCCGGACGACCACGCGGAGGCGTTGCCCGCCGCGTCGAAGGCCCTCACCGCGTAGACGTGGGTGGAGCCGGGCTGGAGGCCGGTGTCCGAGAACCGGGGGGTGGGCACGGAGGTGACGGTCGCGCCGTCGCGCTCCACGTCGTAGCCCGCCACGCCGCGGTCGTCGGTCGACGCGGCCCAGGCGAGATCGATCCGCTGCGCATCGACGGCGGTCGCGGTGAGGCCCGTGGGGACGCTCGGCGGGGTCTGGTCGGCGACCGCGGCCGTCGTGAACGAGGAGCCGGCGCTGGTCCGGGTGTTGCCGGCCCAGTCGGCCGAGACGACGCGGTAGAAGTACGGCGTGGACGGCGAGAGGCCCGCGAGCGCCACCTGGTGCGTCGTGACGAGCGCCGGGTCGAGCGGGGTCACCGCCCCGTAGGACGTGGTCGGCCCGTACTCCACCTGCGAGGTCGCGGCCTCGCTCGTCGTCCAGCCGATGGTCGCGGACGTGCCGAGCACGTTCGTCGCCGCCACCGAGGAGATGGTGGGCGCCGTCGTGTCGAGCACGATCGAGTCCGAGGCGGTCGCCGACCAGGTGCCGCCGGCGGACCCGAACTGGGCGCGGACGGTCTTCGTGCCGTCGTTCGTGGTGAGCGTCCAGGCCTTCGTGGCGGCGAAGGGCTCGGCGGTCGACCACGACCTGCCGTCGTTGGAGAATCGCATCTGCGTGACCGGACCGCTCGACGTGAGGCCGAGCGTGACCGCCCTCGTCGCCGTCGCGGGGGCGCCCCCGTTCACGAGCACCGTGCCCGCGGGGGTGCCGCTCGCGACCGTGACGGACACGCCCGGCGAGACGGCGGTGTTGCCTGCCGCGTCGCGCGCGCGCGCCGTCAGCACGTGCGTGCCGGGGGCCGCGGTGGCGGTGTTCCAGGTCACGGCGTAGGGCGCGGTCACGTCCTCGGCGCCGAGCGGCGCGCCGTCGAGGAGGAAGGTCACGCCGGCGACGCCCCCCGCGTCGGCCGCGTTCGCGGTGACCGCCACGCTCCCGGAGACCGAGGCGCCCGCCGCGGGCGCGGTGATCGCCACGGTCGGCGGCGTGACGTCCCCGGAGGTCCCGCCCGCGCTCACGGGCGAGGCCAGGTCCGCCTGGATCTCGGCCTGGGTGAGCGCCCGGCCGTAGATCCGCACGTCGTCGATGGTGCCCCGGAGGTAGAAGCCCGCCGCGCGCCGGCCGATGTTCACGTTCACCGAGGTGGCGCCGATCGAGGAGGGCACCGCGACGCCCCGCAGCGGGCCGTCCGCGAGGACGCCGTTCACGTAGACGTGCAGGGTCCGGGCGGCGGCGTCGTAGACGCCGGCCACGTGGTACCAGGTGTCGAGCGCGCGGGTGAAGTTCGCGTGACGGGCGAGGTAGGCGCCGGTCGTCGTGTAGAGGCCGAGCGCGTAGGTGCGGGTGCCGGTGTCGGGGCTCGACTTCAGCTCCCACCCGCCGATGCCGCTCGACCGCGCGACGATGATCCCGTCGTCCGCCACGTTGGCGCTCTCGTACACCCAGGCCGACACGGTCAGGCTGCCCGTGAGCGAGAGCGCGGCGGGGCTGCCGAGGTTCACGTAGCCGCTCGAGCCGTCGAGGGAGACGCCCGACCCGGTGCGACCCGTGGTCCAGGTGGCCCCGCCGACGAACGTGCCGGTGAGGCCGTTTCCGGAGGCGTCCGCGGTCGTGGCGCCGGCGCCCTCCGCGAAGCCGTAGCCGGCGAGGAGGCCGGGCGAGGAGGCCTCGGCGGTGCGTTCCACGAACACACGGGTGGGGTCGGCGCTGCAGCTCGAGATCGCGAGCGCGGCGGCGAGGGGTGAGACCTTGGTGAACGAGCGGGTCATCATCGGCTCCGACCCGGGCTCCTGCCGCCCTCCCCGGCATCGCGGTCGAGCGCTCGTCCCGGGGTTGGCTGGAGGGACCTTCCTCAGACGTCGGCTGGCGGGTTCGACGGTGCGCACGCACCGGGACACCCGCAACGGGTTGTCGCAGGTGCCTCATGGGCCGGGCCCATCCCCGGGAGGAGGGAGGCGGGGGCGACGTCGCGCCGCGCAAGAGCAGCGACACACGGCCTCACCGTGCGGCGCTTCGGCGCTGCCCGAAGGCCCGCTCCCCCTGCGGGGTGCCGCTCGTTACGCTCGGTGACGTCCAGACGGGAGGGCACCATGAGGAACACCGGGTTGGCGCTGTGCGCATCCTGCGCGCTCTTCGGCTGCAGCTCCGGAGGCTCCACCCCGCCGCCGGCGGAGGTCACGATCACCGTGACCGGCGCGGCGAGCAGCGCGCGGCTCGGCGGCGCCCCGGTCCAGTTCACCGCCACGCGCAGCGACGGCGGCGCGGGCCCCTTCGCCTGGGCGGTGAACGGGACGCCGCTCGGCAGCGCCGCCCTGGGGACGATCGACGCGAGCGGCCTCTACGCGCCGCCGGCCGTGGGCGCGGTCACGCTCCAGGACCCGACCTCCGTGCTCGTCACGGCGAGCGCGGGTGGCGTGAGCTCGGGCCCCGCCTCCCTGGCGCTCCAGAACCCCATCCCCACCCTGACCGCCTGCGCCCCCGCGAGCGCGGTGCTCGGCGCGGGCGCGCTCACGGTGACGGTGACGGGCGCCGGGTTCGTCCCGGGCGCCGCCGTGCGCTGGAACGGCGCCACCCGGAGCACGGCCTTCGTCGGCGCGGCGGAGCTCACCGCGACCCTGGCCGCGGGCGACCTCGCCGCCGCCGGGACCGCCCAGGTGACGGTCGCGAACCCCGACCCCGGCGGCGCCGTTTCGACCGCGAAGGTCTTCACCGTCGAGAACCCGGCGCCGACCGTGACCGCCACGAGCCCCACGAGCGTGGCCGCGGGCAGCGGGGCCTTCACGCTCACCGTGGACGGCTCGGGCTTCGTCCCCTCCTCCGTCGTACGGTGGAACGCGGCCGATCGCGCCACCACGTACGTGAGCGCGACACGCCTCACGGCGGCCATCCCGGCCGACGCCGTCGCCGCCGAGGCGAGCGTGCAGGTGACGGTCATGAACGGCGCGCCGGGCGGCGGCACCTCGAGCCCGCGGGCCCTCGCGGTCACGGGCGCCGCGCCGGGCGTGGGCGTCGTCGCCCGGGCCTCGGTGAAGCCCGACGGGACCTCCGGGAACGGCGACAGCCCCGACGCCGCGATCAGCGCGAGCGGCCGCTTCGTCGCGTTCTCGTCGACCTCGAGCAACCTCGTCGCCGCCGACACGAACACCCAGTACGACGTCTACCTGCGGGACACCTGCCTCGGGGCGCCCGTGGGCTGCACCCCGGACACGCTGCTCGTGTCCGCCAACCTCTCGGGGAGCTCGTCCGGCCAGGAGTGCTTGCTCGGGGGCATCAGCGCCGACGGCCGCCACGTGGTCTTCTCCTCCTACGCGCAGGATCTGACCGCCGACACGATCCCCGGCACGAGCGTCACCAACGTCTTCCTGCGCGACACCTGCGTCGGCGCGGGCCCCGGCTGCACGCCGGCCACCCGGCTCGTCACCCGGGGCGTCGGCGGAGGATCCGCGGACAGCACCTGCTCGGCCCCGGCGATCACCCCCGACGCCCGCCGCGTCGCGTTCTCCTGCGCCGCCACGAACGTCGTGGCGGGCGACGCGAACGGCGAGGTGGACGTGTTCCTCCACGACACCTGCATCGGCGCCGGCGCGGGCTGCACGCCCTCGACCCAGCTCGTCTCGCTGACCGCGGCCGGCGCGCAGGGCAACGGCGGCTCGGCCTACCCGCTCTCCATCAGCGCGACCGGGCGGTTCGTGGTGTTCACCTCGAACGCCACCAACCTCGTCCCGGGCGACACCAACGGCGGCAGCGACGTCTACCTCCGCGACACGTGCCTCGGGGCGGACGCCGGCTGCGCGCCGACCACGCTGCGCGTCTCGCTCGCCGCCGACGGCGCCCAGCCCGACGGCTGGAGCGGCTTCAACGGGAACGGCGGCGGAGAGCACCTGCCGGGCGTGAGCGCGGATGGGCGGTTCGTCGTGTTCACCTCGACCGCGACGAACCTCGTCCCCGGCGACGCCAACGGCGCGCAGGACGTGTTCCTGCGGGACACCTGCCTCGGGGCCTCCGGCTGCACCCCGTCCACGACGCTCGTCTCGGTGGGGAGCGACGGCGCGGTCCCGGCGGGCAGCAGCCAGTTCGCCTCGCTCAGCGCGGACGGCCGGATTGTCGCCTTCCGCTCGAACGCGACCAACCTCGTGAGCGGGGTCGCCGCGACGGCCGGCCACGCGTACGTCCGGGACACCTGCGCCGGCGTGGCCTCCGGCTGCACGCCCGCCACGCGGCGGGTGTCGCTCAAGGGCACCGGGACCCCGATTCGAGCCCGCGGGCGGCTGGATGGCCGTCGTGAGCGGGGACGGTCGGTACGTGGCCTTCCGCACGGGCGCGAACGTCGCCCCCGGCGACGTCTGGGGCGAGGACATCTACGTCGCCGCCACCGGACGGTGACAGTCCCGCGTTGACAGGGCTCCGGAGGCGTCCGTATATCCAACGGCCCTCGCCCGGAGCCCTCCTTGCTCGCCTACCCTCTCGTCCTGGCCCTCACCGCGAACGACGCCGTCGGCCTCGCGATCATCGCGGCCGTGGTCCTCCTCGTGGTCGTCGCCGCGCTCCGGCTCGCCCGGCGCCGCGGCGGCGCGCCGCCGCCGGCCCCCGGCGGCAAGGCCCCCTCCGGAGAGGAGATTGAGCGCGAGCTGGAGCGCGAGGCCGGGCTCCCGCCCGAGGCGGCCGGGCCGCCCCTCGACGCCGGCCCGTCTCGCGGGCCTGCGCTCGGGGTGAGCGGCGTCGAAGCCGAGCTCAAGAGCGAGGAGGAGAAGAAGGAGGCCTACCGCCAGAAGAAGGAGGCGGAGCGCCAGGAGAAGGAGCGCAAGCGGCGCGAGCAGGAGGAGGCCGAGCAGCGCGCCCGCGAGGAGGCCGCGCGCGCGGCGCGCGAGGCGGCCGAGGCGAAGGCCCGCGCCCTCGAGGAGGAGCGCAGGAAGGCGCAGGCCGAGGCGGGGAAGACGCTCGCCGCCGGCCTCGAGCGCACGCGCGGCGGGTTCATGGCCCGCCTCTCGGCGCTCCTCGGCGGCGGCAAGGCCGTCGACGAGGCGGTGCTCGCGGACCTCGAGGAGGTCCTGTTCACCGCCGACATCGGCGTGAAGACCGCCACGAAGCTCCTCGAGTCCGCGCGCGAGAAGGTGCGGCGGAAGGACGTGTCCGACGCCGCGAAGCTGAAGGGGGCGCTCCGCGAGGACATCCAGCGGATCCTCGCCCTCGACGGCGTCGGCGCGGGCCCCTCGGTGGTCGGCGCGGCGCGGCCGTGGGTCGTGATGGTGGTGGGCGTGAACGGCTCGGGCAAGACCACCACCGTGGGCAAGCTCGCCGCGAAGCTGAAGGGCGCCGGTCACGGGGTGCTCCTCGGCGCGGGCGACACCTTCCGCGCCGCCGCCGGCGAGCAGCTCGAGGTCTGGGCCGGCCGCGTGGACGCGCCCATCGTCCGCGGCAAGGAGGGCGGCGACCCGGCGAGCGTCTGCTTCGAGGCCGTCCAGAAGGGCGCGCAGGACGGCGTGGACGTCGTGCTCTGCGACACCGCCGGCCGCCTCCACACGAAGACGCCGCTCATGGAGGAGCTCAAGAAGGTGAAGCGGGTGATCGGGAAAGCCGCCGGCGGCGCGCCCCACGAGGTGCTGCTCGTGCTCGACGCCACGAACGGCCAGAACGCCATCGCCCAGGCCCGCCAGTTCCACGAGGCGCTCGGCGTCACCGGCATCGTGCTCACGAAGCTCGACGGGACCGCGAAGGGCGGCGTCGTGATCGGCATCGCGGACGAGCTCAAGCTCCCGGTGCGCTACGTCGGCGTGGGCGAGACGGTCGCGGACCTCAGGCCCTTCGATCCCTCCGAGTTCGTGGAGGCCCTGTTCGCGTGAGCGGGAATCCAGCGCCAGTGACCTCCCGGTTCGCCGTCATCCTCCTCGACATCGACGGGACCCTGATCCACGCGGCCGGCGCCGGGCGGCGCTCGATCAACCGCGCGCTCGTCGAGCACTGCCGGACCGCCACCGCGACGGCGGAGGCCGCGCTCACCGCGCTCAGGCTCGACGGCATGACCGACCGGCTCATCGTCCGCGAGGGCATGAAGCTCCTCGGCCACCCGTTCGACGACGCGGCCTGCGACGCCGTGCTCGCGCGCTACGTCGCGCACCTCGAGCGCGAGCTCGCCGCCGCGCCGGACGCGGCCGCGCGCCACGGCTTCTCGGTGCTGCCGGGGGTCGAGGCGCTCCTCGCGGCGCTCGCCGGGCGCCGGCGGCCGTACGGCCTGTGCACCGGCAACGTCCTCGAGGGCGCGCGGCACAAGCTCGCGCGCGGCCGGCTCGATCGCTGGTTCGAGTGGCACCCGGAGGCGATCGGCGGGTTCGCGCACGACGGCGAGGAGCGTCGCCGGGTGGTCGAGGCGGCGGTGCGCCGGGCGTCCGCGCGCCTGGGCCGCGCCGTCGCGCCGGCGGAGTGCCTCGTCGTGGGCGACACGCCGCGCGACGTCGAGGCCGCGCACGCGGCCGGGTGCCCCGCGCTCGCGGTCGCGACCGGCAACTACACGGTCGAGGCGCTCGCCGCGACCGGGGCGGACCGGGTCGTGCCGACGCTCGAGCACCCCGACGCGCAGACCTGGCTCCTGGGCTAGCGCGTGCGCCGCCGCGACCTCGGCCCCCTCGACGGTCCGCGCCTCCGCGCGCCGCGCGCCCGGCCCGCCGACGCGCCCGCGCTGCAGGCCTGCCTCGACGCCGCGCCCGGCTACTTCGAGCTCACCGGGGGCGGTCCCGCCGCGCCGGACCACGCCGCCCGGCTCCTCGAGGACGCCGAGGGTGATCCCGCGCGGCGGGTGCACCTGCTCGTGCTGCCGCGGGCCGGCGTGGTCGCGGGGCTGCTCGACCTCCACCTCGATCACCCTGGCGCGGGCGACGCGCACGTGGGGCTCCTCCTGTTCCGCGAGGCCTGCCAGGGCCAGGGCTACGGCGCCGAGACGGTGACCGTGCTCGCCGACGCCTTGGCCGCCGCCGGCTACCGCACGCTCCGCGCGTCGGTGGGCGACGAGAACCCCGGCGCGCGGGCGTTCTGGGAGCGGATGGGCTTCGGCGAGGCCGGGCGGCTCGACCGCGGGGTGACGGTGCTGGAGCGGGTGCTGGGCTGAGGCCCTACGCCAGCGGCCGCGCGGCTTCCTCGAGGAACGCGCTCGCGAGGTGCATCGCGAGCTCGCGCACGAGGTCGGCGTCCTCCTCGCCCACGCCGGTGTGGCCCCACGGCACGGCGACGGCGAGCGGGCGCTCCGGGAGCGTGAGCGCCTCGGCGAACGGCGCCTCCCGGCTGGTGTTCCGCTGCACGAACTCGATCGCGCGGAGCGAGTCGACCCAGGAGCGGAGCACCTCGGCCTCGGCGCTCGCGTCCCTGCCCGTCGCGAGGAACATCGAGACGGCGGGCTGGTCGTGGACGCCGAAGGTGACCATCGCGCCACCGCCCGCGGCGGTGAGCTTCGTGCGGACGTGCTCGAGCGGGCCGGACCAGTTCACGTCGAACTGGCCGCCGCCCTCGTCGAGGAGCGCGCGGCACGCGTCGAGCCACTTCGCCGAGAGGCCCTCGCCGGTCACCCGGCCGACCGACTGCAGCTCCCCTGCCTCACCGAACACCGCGAGCGTGAACTCCAAGCACGTCTCCTGCGAAGCGCAGCGGAGCAGATCCGGGGTGGGGCCTACGCCCTCTCGTAGTTCAGCGTGCGGGCCCACCGGACGACGGTGCCGCGGAGGCCCTCGTAGACGCTGGTGAGGCCGACCCAGGCGAAGCCGGCCTGGAAGAGGAACAGGAACGGCAGCGACCAGTACTCCTTGCGGTCGATGAGGAACATCACACCGTAGGTCATGTACGCCGCGAGGCCGAGCTCGACCACCGGCTGGAAGTTCACGAGCCCCTTGTAGCGCTTCTTCGCGACGGAGCCCGCGCCCTTCTTCTGCGCGGCCTCGCCGAGCTTCGGCGTGCGCACGAAGCCGGTCTCGTAGCCCATGAGCGCCTCGACGACCGCGCGGGCCTGGTTGACCGAGAGGCCGATGCCGAGCGCCATGACGGCCGGCAGGTACTTCACGGAGCGCCAGGTGCCGCGCCCCTGCTCGACCTGGCTCGCGACGTAGAAGAGCGCGACCGAGAACGAGGCGAGCGCGAACATCGGGAGGTCGAAGAACAGCACCTCGAGCGCGCCGTGCGAGACGCGCACGACCACCGTCACCGGCAGCATGATCGACAGCGGGATCATGAGCAGGTAGGCGAGGTTCGCGGTGAGGTGCAGCCACGCCTCGTGGCGGATGTGCTTCGGGAGGCCCTTCGCCTCCTTGAGCAGCGGGAAGATCTTGAGCGCGACCTGGATCGAGCCCTTCGCCCAGCGGTGCTGCTGGGCCTTGAAGGCGTTCATCTCGACCGGGAGCTCGGCCGGGACCACGAGCTCCTTCAGGTAGACGAAGCGCCAGCCGCGGAGCTGCGCGCGGTAGGAGAGGTCGAGGTCCTCGGTGATGGTGTCGTGCTGCCAGCCGCCCGACTCCTCGATCGCCCTGCGCCGCCAGATGCCGGCGGTGCCGTTGAAGTTGAAGAAGCGGCCGGACCGGCTGCGCGCGCCGTGCTCGATGACGAAGTGGCCGTCGAGCATGACCGCCTCGACGTTCGAGAGGATCGAGTAGTCGCGGTTGAGGTGGCCCCAGCGCGCCTGCACCACCGCCACGTCCGGCGCGGTGAAGTGCGGCATCGCCTTCAGGAGGTAGTCGGCCTGCGGGATGAAGTCGGCGTCGAAGACGGCGACGAACTCGCCCTTCGCGCTCTGGAGCCCGTGCTCGAGGGCGCCCGCCTTGAAGCCCTTCCGGTTGGTCCGGTGGATGTAGACGATGTCGAGGCCCGCCGCCGCGTGGCGCTCGACGCACGCCCGCGCGATGGCGGTCGTCTCGTCGGTGGAGTCGTCGAGGACCTGGATCTCGAAGCGGTCCCGCGGCCACTCGATCTTCGCGACCGCGTCGATGAGCCGCTCGGTCACGTACATCTCGTTGAAGATCGGCAGCTGGATCGTCACCCGCGGCGGCTCGGCGAACCGGCCGGCGGGCGTCGGCAGCTTGAACTTGTGGCGGTAGTACAGGAACGCCATCACGTAGCGGTGCACGCCGTAGATGGAGAGGCAGGCGAGCAGCGACGCGTACGCGACGAAGACCGAGATCTCGAGGGGACTCATTGTTGGGCAGGCGCTCCGGCGGGATGCGCCGCTTCTCCCGGGCCAGGGTTTCCCTGGCCGGCTGGCCGTGGAGCGCGGATGATAGCGACTCAGCGCAAGGTGTCAAATCAGCCAAGATGTCGTGGCCATTGGACATTTCGGGCTGCGTCCGGATCCTGAAAGGGTCCGGGAGCTTCGGCGACCGCCTGGCAGGCTACTTCGTCGCGACCCCCCGTGCGGGGCGGTCGCCGCCGTTCATGATCCCGACCGCCTTCAGGTAGTCGAGCGCGGTCTTCAGCTGGTGGTCCCCGGCGACCGCCGCGGCCGCCGGGGCGAGGCCGCCCGCGCCCGTGTCGTTCGCGAGGTGACCCCTGAGGTCGCGCTCGCTCGGGCCGGCCTCGGCCACCGCGGGCTGCGCCCGGTCCTCGACGACGACGTCCGGGGTGATGCCCTGCTCCTGGATCGAGCGGTGCTTCGGCGTGTAGTAGCGCGCCGTGGTGAGCTTCAGCCCCGAGCCGTCCTCGAGCTCGATGAGGGTCTGCACGGTGCCCTTGCCGAACGAGGGCGTGCCCATGATGACCGCGCGCCCGTGGTCCTGCAGCGCGCCCGCCACAATCTCGCTCGCGGAGGCGGTGCCCTTGTTGACGAGCACGATCATCGGGTAGCGCGGCTCGGTGCCCTGCTCGCGCGCCCGCTCGACCTCCTTGCCGCTGCGCCCCTCGGTCGAGACGATGACGCCCGAGGCGAGGAACAGGTCGGAGACCCGCACGCCCTGGTCGAGCAGGCCGCCCGGGTTGTTGCGCAGGTCGAGCACCAGGCCGCCGATCTCGCCGTGGAGCTGCGTGCGGGCCTCCTCGAGCGCGCGCGACAGCGCGCGGTCGGTGCGGTCGGAGAAGGACTTGATGCGCGCGTAGACGTAGCGGCTCGCGGGGTCCACCACCCGTGACTCCACGCTCTGGGTGCGCACGCGGTCGCGGATGAGGGTGAGCCGCTGCGGGGCAGAGAAGCCGTCGCGCATGATCTCGAGGGCGACGCGCGAGCCGACCGCGCCCTTGAAGCGGCGCAGGGCGTCGGCGAGCGGCATGTCGCGGGTGCTCTCGCCGTCGATGGAGAGGATGCGGTCGCCGGGGTGCAGCCCGGCGCGCTCGCCCGGCGAGTCGGCGAGCGGCGAGACCACCGTGAGGACGCCCTTCGCGATCGTCGCCTCGATGCCGATGCCGTCGTACTCGCCGGAGGTCTCGTCGCGCATCGCGCGGTAGACCTCGGGGCGCATGAAGCTCGAGTGCGGGTCGAGGCGCCCGACGAGGCCGTCGATCGCCCCGTAGACGAGCTCCCGCTCGTCGAGCCGCTCCACGTACTGGTTCTCGACGCTCGCGAGCACGTCGCTGAACACGTCGAGCAGCTTGTACGGCGGGGCCGGCGCCTTCTTCGCGGCCGACGCGACGTGGTCGAGGGAGAGCCCCGCGAAGAACGCCACGGCGAGGGCGACGACGAGGGCGATGTTCACCCGCGGCGCCCTGAGGGGCGACAGCACCGAAGCTCGGGGGCGCCCCGGGAGGCGGGTCCGATTCATCCCGCGATGATAGCCGCGGCTACACCCGGCGTTCCAATGCGGCCCCGGGCGCGGCGCGTCACCGGATCAGGGGGCCAGCCATTCGCGGGGGTCCACCGGGCGGCCGTGGTCGCGCACCTCGAAGTACAGGTACGCACCCTTGAGCGACCCCGAGTCCCCGACGGTCCCCAGCACCGCCCCGGCGTCGACCTGCTCGCCCATGGCCGTCCGCATCGAGCCGAGGTGCGCCGCGAGCGTGTGGAAGCCCTCGCCGTGGTCGACGATCACGAGGTTGCCGTAGCCCTTGAACCAGCCGGCGTGCACGACGCGCCCCGGCGCGACGGCCCGGACGGGCGCCCCCTTCGGCGCGGCGATGTCGACCCCGTTCTGCACGGTGACCGTGTTGAACCGGGGGTTGACCACCCGCCCGAACGGGACGGTCACCGGACCGGGCGCGGGCGCGGGGAGCCTGCCGCGGCGCGCTGCGAAGTCGCCGCCGGCCGCGGCGGTGCGCGGAGGCGGGAGCGTCGCGACGAAGTCGGCGAGCCGGCGCGTCTGCGACGCCACCTCGGCGGCCGCGCGCTCGTGGAAGCCCCGGGCGGTCTTGAGCGCGGCGAGCAGCGTCTCGCGCTCCTCCCGGCGGGCGCCGGCGTCCTCGCGGCGCTCCTCGGCCTCGGCCGCGAGCGCCTGGAGCCGCGTGGCCTCGACCTCGCGCTCGGCGCGGGCCCGCTCGGCCGCGTCGTGCGCGGCCCGCGCGTCGGCGAGCAGCCCGAGGTCGCGGTCGAGGATGCGCGACAGGAGGTAGCGGCGCTTCACGAGATCCGCGAGCGTCGTCGCGGTCAGCATCGCCCGGAGCTCGCCGGCGGCGCCGGTGCGCGCCCGCGCGAGGAGCCGGGGCCGGAGCTCGGCGAGGCGCGCGCGCTGCCGGGCCCGGGCGGTCTCCTCGTCCTGCGCCGCGCGCGCGAGGCTCGCCTGCGCCTGGATCCGCGCCGCCTCGACCCGGTGCCACTCCGCGTCGGCCTCGGCGGCCGACCGCTCCGACTCGGCGAGCGTGTCGAGGACCGAGCGCTCCTGCTCGGCGAGGAGCTTCGCGGCGGTCTCCTCGGCGCGCCGCCGCGCCTCGAGGGCCTTCAGCTGCCCGTGGGCGTCGGGCGCGGCGGCGAGGAGCGGGAGGAGCGCGGCGAGGGCGGCGAGCACGGCCGGCTCCCTCAGGCGCGCCGGAGCGCGCGCAGCACCGCGAGCGTCGAGCCGAGGAGCCCGACCCCGGTGCCGCCGGCGAGGAGCGCCGCGACGAGGCTGCCCGGCAGCGTGTCGGCGAGGCCCAGGCCCGCCGCGAGGGGCACCGCCGCCGCGAGGCGCGGCACGAGGGCGGCGTGGACGGCGAGGAGCGCCAGCACCGCGAGCCCGGCCCCCAGGAGCCCCTGCAGCGCGCCCTCGAGCAGGAACGGCGCCGCGACGAACCCGTCGGTGGCCCCCACGAGCTTCATGATCTCGATCTCGTCGCGCCGCGCGAAGACCGCGAGCCGGAGCGTGTTCGAGACGAGCACCGCCGTCGCGAGCGCGAGCGCGACGAACAGCACCGCCGCCGCGACCCGCGCGCGAGAGACGAGCCGCTCGAGCCCCTCGAGCCAGGCGTTGCCGTAGTCGACGTCGGCGGCGCCCGGGACCTCCTTCAGCCGCGCGGCGAGCGCCCGCGCGCCGGCGAGGTCGATGCCCGGCGCGATCACCTCCACCGCGTCGGGCAGGGCCCCCGGCTCGACGCCGCCGAGGAGGTGCGCCTCGTCGCCGAGCGAGGCCGAGAGCCGCTCGAGCGCGAGCCGGGACGGGACCGCCTCGACGGCGCGCGGCGCGGCGATGACCGCCGCCGCCTCGTGCGCCTTCCCGAGGTCGGCGCCCGGCGCGAGGTAGACCGAGATGCGCACCTCGCCGCCCCAGGCCGCGAGGAGCCGCTCGGCGCCGCCGAGCGTGGCGGCGAAGAGGCCGGTGGCGAGGACCGCGACGAAGATGGTGGCGGTGCCGACGAGGGCGACGTACGGCCCGCGCACCATCGCGGTCAGCGCGCGGCGGAAGGCCTCGAGGGGTCGGAGCGCCATCGGCGATCAGCCTGCGCGGCGCACCTGGTCGCCGTCGGAGAGGAGCCGCCCGCGCTCGAGCACGATCACGCGCTTCTTGTAGCGCTCGAGGAGGCTGCGGTCGTGGGTCGCGACCACCACGGTCGTGCCGCGCGCGTTCGCCTGGTAGAGGAGGTCCATCACCTCGAGCGTGCGGTCCGGGTCGAGGTTGCCGGTGGGCTCGTCGGCGAGGAGGAGCGCGGGGTCGGCCGCGAGCGCGCGGGCCACCGCGACGCGCTGCTGCTCGCCGCCCGAGAGCGCGGGCGGGAGCTTCCCGGCCTTGTACTCGAGCCCCACCGAGCGCAGGAGCCCCATCACCTTCTTCTTGAGCTCCTTCTCCGGCATGCCGCGCACCTCGAGCGGCAGCGCGACGTTCTCGGCGACCGTGCGGAGCGGCAGGAGCTTGAAGTCCTGGAAGACGACGCCGATGTTGCGGCGCACGTAGGGGACCGCGGCGGGCCGGATCTTCGCGACGTTCTTGCCGAAGAGGAGGAGCTGGCCGCTCGTGGCGGGCTCGTCGCAGAAGATGAGCTTGAGGAGCGTGGACTTCCCGGCGCCGGACGCGCCGGTGAGGAAGACGAACTCGCCCTTCTCGATCTCGAGCGACACGTCCTGGAGCGCCAGGCCGTCGCCCGGGTACTCCTTCGAGACGTGGAAGAGCTGGATCACGGGCGCGGGCCTCCCGGCGCCGGCGGCGCTACTTGCGCTCCCCGAGGTCCTCGGCGAGGTACGAGAGGATCACCTCGTCGAGGCTCTTCTCGCTGATGAGGTCCTCGCCGAAGAGCGTCTCGGCGCCGTCGGACCTGAGCTGCGGCGCGGGCTCCTTGCGGGCCTCGATCACCTCGGGCGGGAGCTCCTTCGGGCCCGCGTCGGCGGGCATCGGCACGCCGGTCTGCATCTGCACCTCGCGGCCGTCGGCGTGGATCTGCCCGGGCGCGTAGTGGCCGGCCTTCTCACCGTAGGCGGCGTCGATGTCGTCGTAGACGCCGTTGATGAGGTTGCGGAGCATCTCCTTGTGCTGCTCCTCCATCAGCTCGCGCACCACGGTCGCGAGGTTGTCCGCGCCGACGATGTCCGCGTAGGAGGTCTTCTTCGACGCGAGGATGTTCCCGCCGACGAAGAGGTGCGTGATGATGTGGGGGTTCTCCAGGCCCGAGTCCTCGGTCTGGATGTGGTACATCTTTCCCTTGTGCTTGATGTTGTGGTTGAACCCCACCACCATCTTTTTCGCTTCGACCGTCATTCTGCTCGACTGTACCGCCCCGGGTGCGGAGCAGCAAGCCGACGGCCAACGAAAAGCCCCCTGACGACGCGCACCTACACGCGCTGACCGGATCGGGGACGCACCTCACACGTCGACGTGCTCGGCCTGCTCCACGGGGCGGCCCAGGAAGCGGCCCGCCACCGCGAGGAATCGCGCCGGCGCGTCGGTCACGAAGAACCGGTGCGACGCGGGCTCCCGCTGGACGTCGTCCGGGAACCGCTCGGCCACCTCGTCGGCGATGGACTCCGCGGAGTCGACGAGGAGCACGCCGGGCAGCTCCTCCGCGATCGCCCGCTCGAGCAGCGGGTAGTGCGTGCAGCCGAGCACGAGCGTGTCGACCTTCGCCTCGCGCACCGGGGCGAGGTACCGGCGGACCACCGCGCGGACGACCTCGTCGTCCGGCTCGGTCCAGCCCTCCTCGGCGAGCGGCACGAAGAGCGGGCAGGCGCGCGCGAACACCTCGGCGTCGGGGCGCGCCCGGCGGATCGCCTCCTGGTAGGCGCCGCTCGCGATGGTCCCCTGCGTGCCGATGACGCCGATGCGGCCGGTGCGGGAGGCGGTCGCCGCGACGCGGGCGCCGGGATCGACCACCCCGAGCACCGGCACGGCGAGCTCCGCGCGGAGCGCGGGGAGCGCGACCGCGGAGGCGGTGTTGCACGCGACGACGAGCAGGTCGATGCCGTGCGAGGCGAGCAGGCGGGCGTTGCGCAGCGAGTACGCGGTGACCGTCTCGGCGGACTTGGTGCCGTAGGGCACGCGCGCCGTGTCGCCGAGGTAGAGCGTGCTCGCGCCCGGCACGGCCTCGAGCACCGCCCGCTGCACCGTGAGGCCGCCCACGCCCGAGTCGAAGATCCCGATCCTGGCCATTCCGGCGCGCAGTCATACGCCCGGTGCCGGGAAAAAGGAACGGGCCGCCGGAGGGCGGCCCGCGGACGGAGCGGAGCGAGGGCGAGGCCCGGTTACGGCGAGCACTTCGGGCCGGTCGCGCCCGTGGTGAGCTGGAAGGTGAGCGCGTTGGCGCCGGCGTCGTTCGCGAAGTGATCGAACGCCCAGGTCTTGTGCTGCTCGTCGACGCAGGCGTCGAACGTGCGCTGGGCCGGGTTGCCCGTGTAGCCCTTCAGCCGGATCGTGTAGACGTCGAGGTCGAGCGTGTCGGCGATGATGGGCAGCGGGCTCGCGCCCGCGCCGACCGGGCACGCGACGCTGTCCACCAGCACGAGCTCGCCGAGGCCGTCGCGGACCTCGTAGTCGACGCGCGGGTTCGAGGCCTCGTTGCAGGTCGCGTAGAACTGGTTCGTCTGCGTGGTGAAGAACGTGCCGCCCACGTCGATGGGCTGCGTCACCGGGTCCACGTCGATGACGGCCTGGGTCTCGACGCCGCCCCTCACGTTGACGGTGTAGTTGCCGTCCCACAGCACGCGGTCCACGCCGCCGTCGCGCCGCCAGCCCTGGAGCCGGATCGTGATGTTGCCGGTGGGGAGGTTGTCGAGGATGACGCCCTGGACGCCGCTGCCCTGCTGCGCCGGCATCAGGCAGTAGAACGTGTGCGTGCCGTTCGGGGTGGTGACGTCGACGGTCTCGACGCCGGACTCGGGGCATGCGGCGTTCGCGGCCGAGCCGACGAGGGTCGCGTCGTAGAGGATGAACCCGTTCTGCTGGGCCGCGTTCGAGGGCGCGTAGCGCAGGAAGTCCCAGTAGAGGATGACCGAGCCCGTCGACGAGGGCGGGTTGTCGGAGGTGACGATGCAGCCCGTGGAGACGAGCGCGGCGGCGAGCACGGCGGCGATGCGGGTCATGGGTTCGCTCCTCTGGGACGTCGGGCAGGCCAGGGTTGCCTGTCCGACGTGGCTGCGTCTATGGATGAGCAACGCGTGTGCCATGGTGCCGGACGCGACCGGCCCTGGAAACATTCAGGGTCCGCGGGGTCCCCCGATCGCGCGGGTGTGGTGACCCTGGTGATCCCGTGGTTTCAGTTTCACACCCGGGCTGTGCGACATGTGTGCTCCGGGTCACGCCCGAGCCCCTTTTCGCATGGCCGGCTGGCAGATTCCCGCTCCCCGTGCGTTTCCTTCGCATGGCCGGTCCGCGTGATAGACACTTCGGACCTCCCGGATCCCTGAGATGACGACCCAAATCGGCTCCATCGCCCTGTCCCTCGTCTCCGCCGCGCCGGCGAAGGACGGGCTCGACTACTTCGAGATCGCCCGCGCCTCCGGGCCGGTCGGCATCGGCGTGCTCCTGCTCCTCCTGTCGGCCTCGGCGATCTCCTGGGCCATCATCGTCAAGAAGTGGCTCCAGATCCGGCGCGCGCAGGCGGCCTCGGTCAAGTTCCTGGAGACGTTCTGGCAGTCGAAGCGGCTCGACGCGATCTACCAGGCGGCCGAGTCCCTCTCCGCCTCCCCGATCTCGCAGGTGTTCCGCGCGGGCTACGTCGAGCTCTCGAAGGTCACCGCGCAGCAGAAGAACGCGCAGAAGACCGCGGAGGGCGAGCCGGCCGGCATGCAGGCCGAGCTCGGCGGCTTCGAGAACGTGGAGCGGGCGCTCAAGCGCGCGGCCGCCTCCGAGGTGACCAACCTCGAGGCGCTCATCCCCTTCCTCGGCACGACCGCGAGCGCCGCGCCGTTCGTCGGCCTCTTCGGCACGGTGTGGGGGATCATGCGGGCGTTCCACGACATCTACCGGATGGGCAACGCCAACCTGGCCACCGTCGCGCGCCCGATCTCGGAGGCGCTCATCGCGACCGCGGTCGGCCTCTTCGCCGCCATCCCCGCGGTCGTCTTCTACAACTTCTTCGTCTCGAAGATCCGGGTGCTCGACATCGAGATGACCAACTTCTCGAACGACTTCCTCAACATCGTGAAGCGGCACTTCTTCAGCTAGGGGAACCGGCGCGTGGCCTCCACGGGCGGCTCTGGCCGCCAGACCCTCTCCGAGATCAACGTGACGCCGCTCGTCGACGTCATGCTGGTGCTGCTCATCATCTTCATGGTCACCGCCCCGCTCATCCAGCAGGGCGTCGAGCTCAACCTCCCCGACGCGCGGGCGAAGGCGGTCGAGGCGACCGAGCAGAAGCTCGTCCTCTCGATCAAGGCCGACCGGAGCGTCTGGCTCGGCACGAGCGACGACCCGGCACGCATCCCGCTCGCCGAGCTCGAGCAGCGGCTGCGCGCCAACGTCCGCGCGCAGAAGGACAAGGAGCTCTTCATCATGGCCGACCGCGCCCTGCCCTACGG
This sequence comes from Anaeromyxobacteraceae bacterium, assembly GCA_047602405.1. GTDB lineage: Bacteria > Myxococcota > Myxococcia > Myxococcales > Anaeromyxobacteraceae > Anaeromyxobacter. The sequence continues at coordinate 2,112,209 of JASGHJ010000001.1, read as the reverse complement.
CTTCGTGGTCGAGGTCATGGCGACGGTGCAGCGGGCGGGCGTGCTGAACGTCGGCATGATCACCAACCCCTCCGGCGCGGCGTCCGCCGAGCGCGCCGCCGGCGGCGAGGCGCGCGAGTGAGCATCCCGGTCGCCACGGCGCTCGGGCGCCGCGAGCGCTTCTGGCCGGCGGTGACCGCGTCGGTGCTGGTCCACGTCGCGCTGGTCGCGTGGGCGATGGTGCGGGTCCCGCCGCCGGTCGACCCCGACCAGAAGCCGATGCGCGCCCGCCTCGTGCGGCTCGGGGAGAAGAAGCCGGAGCACCTCCTGCCGCGCAGGGAGGAGCCCGCCCCCGCGCCGGAGCCGGCGCCGCAGGCCGCGCCCCCGGTCCCGGAGGCGAAGCCTGCGCCCGCGGCGGCCCCCGCGCCCGTGCCCGGCGCGAAGCCGTCGCCCGCGAAGCAGCCCGCGCCGAAGGCCTCCGCGCCCTCGTCCGGCGGCGGCCTCGCCGCCGTGCTCAACCGCGTGCGGAAGGAGGTCGCCCAGGAGCAGCGCTACGGCGATCCGGACGGCGACGCCGCCGGCGACTCCGACACCGCCGAGGGTGACCGCTACCACGCGCTCGTCGAGCGCGCGCTGCGCTCCTCCTACGACGTCCCCTCCACCATCTCGGAGCAGGAGCGGCTCTACCTGAAGGCGGTGGTGCTGCTCTACATCGAGCCCGACGGCGCCATCGGGCGCTGGCGGTTCGAGGAACACTCCGGCAACCCCGCCTTCGACGCGGCGCTGGAGCGGACCCTCCGCTCCGCGCGCATGCCCCCCCCGCCGCAGGACCGGCGCGACTTCTACCGCCGGACCGGCCTCCAGGTGATGTTCAAGATATGACCCGACCGATCGCCCTCGCCGCCGCCCTCCTCGCCCTCGCCGCGCCCGCCGCGGCGCAGGACCGGCCCACGCTCGTCGTCGACTCGCCCACCTTCCGCCCCGTGTCGATCGCGGTCGCGGACTTCCTCGCCGACGGCGACGCCCCGGCCGCCGAGCTCACGTCGGTCGTGCGCGGCGACCTCGCGCTCTCCGGCTTCTTCGAGGTGCTCGACCCGAAGGGCTTCCTCGCCGATCCGGGCGAGGGGCTCGCCGCCGCGACCGTGAAGTTCGCGCGGTGGGTCGACGTCGGCGCCGAGGGGCTCGTCCGCGCCCGCGTGCGCCGCGACACCGGCGACCTCGCCGCCGAGCTCGTCCTCTTCGAGGTCCGCGCCGGCCGCGAGGCGCTCCGGAAGACCGTGCGCGCCCCCGCCGGCGAGCCGCGCCTCCTCGGTCACCGCATCGCCGACGCGATCGTCTCGTACTACACGCGCGAGCCCGGGGTGTTCTCGTCCCGCGTCGCGACCGTGCGGCGGAACGGCAGCACCTGGGACCTCGTGCTGCTCGACGCCGACGGCAAGAACCCGCGGGTGCTCCTCTCGGAGCGGAGCATCCTCCTCGCGCCGTCGTGGCGCCCGGACGGCGCCGAGATCCTCGTCACGAGCTACCGTGGCGGCCGCCCGGAGCTCTGGACCTACCGGCTCGCCGACCGCGCCTTCCGCCGGCTCGTCGCCATCCCGAACGCGATGGGCGGCGTCTACTCGCCGGACGGCCGGCAGATCGCCTTCACCGTCACCGAGGGCGCGAACAGCGACGTCTGGGTGTCCGGCGCCGACGGCTCGAACGCGCGCAAGATCACCCGCGAGCCCGCCCTCGACCTCTCGCCGTCGTGGTCGCCGGACGGCAAGCGCCTGGTCTTCGTCTCCGACCGGGCCGGCACGCCACAGCTCTACCTCGTGTCGGCGGAGGGCGGCGCCCCGCGGCGGCTCACCTTCCAGGGCAACTACAACCAGACCCCGGCCTGGAGCCCGCGCGGCGACCTCATCGCCTTCACCGGCCGCGACGAGCGGAAGGTCTTCGACGTGTTCGTGGTGGCGGTCGACTCCGGCCGGATTCTCGCGCGTGACCCAGGACCAGGGGCGCACGAACGAGGAGCCGAGCTGGGCCCCCAACGGCCGCCTGCTCGTCTTCAAGACCGATCGCGGCGGCCCGCCGGCGCTCGTGGTGTCGGACCCGAAGGGCGAGCGGCAGACGGTGGTCGTGCAGGGCGCGGGCGAGCTGACCGCGCCGGTGTGGGGTCCGGTGACGCCGTGAGCGGCGGGCCGGCCCCGGGGGCGGCGGCGCCGGCCCGGCTGGCCGCCATCGACGTCGGGACGAACACCGTCCTCCTGCTCGTCGCGGAGGTGCGCGGCGAGGCCCTCGTGGCGGTGAAGGAGCGCGCCGAGATCACCCGGCTCGGGAAGGGCGTCGACGCGACCGGCCGGCTCGACCCCGCCGCCATCGCGCGCACCGTGGCCGTGCTCGCCGACTACGCGCGCGAGGCGCGGGCGCTCGGGGCGACCGAGATCATCTGCGTCGCGACGAGCGCGGCGCGCGACGCCGCCAACGGCGGGGAGTTCTTCGAGGCCGCCCGGGCCGCGGCGGGGCTGGAGCCCGAGATCATCGGCGGCGACGAGGAGGCGCGGCTCGTGTACGCGAGCGCGTGGAGGGATTTCGGGGGTCCGGCGACCGTCAAGCGGGCCACCTCCACCGCCCCAGAGGCGGCGCTTGCCGTCCTCGACGTCGGCGGCGGCTCGACCGAGTTCATCGTGGGCCGGGGCGCCGCGCCCGACGCCCGCACCAGCCTGCAGGTCGGCGCGGTGCGGCTCACCGAGCGGCACGTCCGCACCGACCCCTTGTCACCGGCCGACCGCGCCGCGCTCGTCGCGGGCGCCCGCGCCGCGCTCGCGCCCATCACGTCGCTCGCCGCCCGCGCGCCCGGCGCGCGCCTCGTCGGCATCGCCGGCACGGTCACGACGCTCGCCGCGGTCGAGCAGGCGCTGCCCGCGTACGACGCAGACAGGGTCCACGGCTCGACGCTGACGCTCGCGCAGGTGGACGCGGTGGTCGACCGGCTCGCCGGGCTCGCCGTGACCGCCCGCGCCGCGCTGCCTGGCATGGAGCCGAAGCGGGCCGACGTCATCCTCGCCGGCGGTGTGGTCGTCGCCGAGGCGATGCGGCTCGGCGGCTTCGAGGAGCTCGTGGTCTCCGACCGCGGCGTGCGGTGGGGCCTCCTGCACGACCGGCTCGCGCGCCGGGGCGGGGCCTCCCCGTGAACGCCCTCGGCCGGACCTACGCGAAGCTCGCCTTCGGCCCGGCCTCGTTCGTCTACGAGGCGCTCACCGGCGGCGAGGGCTGGCGCCGCGACTGCCGCGAGATGGCCGCGCTCGTCCCCGGCCCGCGCGTGCTCGACCTCGGCATCGGCCCCGGCACGAGCGCGCTCGAGATGGCGCGCGCCGATCCCGCGCGGTTGCACGTCGGCCTCGACCTCTCCGCCGCGATGGTCCGCACCGCCGCCGCCCGCGCCAGCGCGGCGGGGGTGCCCCTGCCCCTCCTCCGCGCCGACGCCCTGCGCCTGCCCGTACGCACCGGCGCCTTCGACGGCGCCACCGGCCACAGCCTGCTGTACCTCCTCCCCGACCCCGCCGCCGCGCTCGCCGAGGTGGTCCGCGTGCTCCGCCCCGGCGGCGGCCTCGCGTTCCTCGAGCCCGCCGCCGGCGAGGCGAGCGCGCGCGACGCCCTCCGCGACGGCCCGCGCCACCTCCTCGCGATGGTGATGTGGCGCGGCATGTCCGGCCTCCACCGCCGCTTCACGCCCGACGCGCTCGTCGCGCTCGGCCGCGCCGCCGGCCTGGCCGACGTGAAGGCCACGCCCGCGCTCTCCGGCTACGGCGTGGTGCTGACGGGCCGGCGGGCGGCGTGAACGCAGGCCCGGTCCGCTCGCCCTGGGCCTGTGGAAGGGCGACGGAGTCGAGGTCAGGCCGCAGCGCCGTACTCCGCGACCTCCTCCTTCGCGACGGGGTCCGGCGGTGCTGCGTCGACGAGCACGTCTGGCGATGTGCCCTCCCGCCTCGCCTCTCGCTCCGCCCGCGCCTCCTCGATCTTCCGCAGCATGAACTCCGGCCCGAACTTGAGGAACGCGGCGTAGATGTTGTGCGGGAAGCAGTACGTGAGGAGCTCGTCGATCGTCGACGACCCCGTCACGAGCGCCCCGTCCTTGTGCTCCATGGTCAGGTTCTCGGTGGTCTCGCAGCGATGCCCCTCCTCCTCCCCGAACCTGCACCGGTACCCATCCCGCTCGAGCACCGCCCGCCGTACCGCATCCGGCACCGGCTGCCGGATCCCCGGCGTCGGCTCCTTCTCAGGCACCGGCTTCCGCGCACGCGTCGGCTTCAGCAGCCCGCGCTTCCGCTTCTGCGCCTCGAGCGAGTCGCGCACCATGATCGCGAGGAGCTTCGCCGGCGCGCGGTCGGGCACGACGTTCGCGAGCAGGCCCGCGAGCTCCTCGAACAGCCGGTTCGTCTCCTCGTCCATGTGCGCCCGGAGCTGGAACTCGTCCTTCGCGACCGGCACGATTTCGCCGCGGTCGGAGCGGCGCAGAGCCACCACCGGTGCCGTGGGCGCCGTGAGTACCAACGTCTCGGTTACAACTTCCGGATGTTGTGAATTCATCTGACCGGGTACAGCCACCGTTCCCGCATCCGCGACCGCCACCGGGTCGGCGACCTTCGCAGGCGCCGATTCCCGCGGCAGCCTCCTGACCCCGTCTGCCGGGACGGCCCGCGCCTGGATGGCCACCACGAGCTCGAGCGTCTTCCGCTTCGAGAGCCACGCCGCCTTCCCGACGAGCTCCTCGAAGTTCGCTGGCGTGAGTACGGGCGCGAGCACGAGGAGCTGGGTGGGGTTCAGCCGCCCGCTCGCGAGCTCCGCCTCGAGCCGCGGGAACCGCCGGAGGAGCCGCATCGCCGTGGTGCGCGCCGACGCCGTCCCCTCGCAGAGGTGCCACATCTTCGTGAGGTACTCCCAGGTCGAGCCGCAGTTGAACTCGCAGTAGCCCCGCTCCCGGTCGACGACGTCGAGCTTGTGCAGGAACTCGACGAGCTTGTGACGTTCGCCCGTGATCAGTTCTCCGATCTCCTCGTGCAGCCTCATCATCTTCGGGTTCCGCATGGCTCACCTCGCATGGCTGGAGCATGAACGCCCGTTCAGCACCATAACACGTGAAGTAACCCTGTCCACGGGGCAGGAGCGTCCCTGATGGGGTTCACCCACAGTCACCTCGCGCCTGGCGCAACCGCCGCACATGCGCCAACCCGAGCCGCCCCTCCCCCTCACAACCGCCTCACCGCAGTGCGGTCGCGATCCTCAACCCCGCCCTGCGCCCGCCGCGGGTCCCCACGCCGAGAGGGAGCTCTTCCTTCGACCTCGGCCTGCCTTCGGCAGGCTACGCTCGGGATGAGCGGGGCCTTCAACATGAGCAGGGCTTTGCGTCTGCGGGGCGACGACCGCGCCGCGGGTAGGAGCACCAGGGATCGCCTCCCGCTGCGCCCCTCGTCTCCGCCCGCCTGCGGCGGACTACGCTCGGGGCTGACGGGGGCCGGCCCCGTCGGTGGCGCCGCGGTCCCGATTCACCCTGCCGTACAACCCCTTCAACCTTCGGTGCAGCTCGAGGAACGTCGCGTAGCGCTCGTCGTAAACCGCCTGGCTGGCCGGATCGGGCGAATACGCTCGCCGGACCGCCACCAGCTCCGGCACGTCCGCCCACGCGATCTCGCCGAGGCCCGCGAGCGCGATCAGCGCCGCCCCCCGCGCGTTCGCCTGCACGGGCGCCTCCACCTGCTCGATCTCCACGCCCAGCACGTCCGCGTAGATCCGGCACCACACGTCCGACGACGCGCCGCCGCCCGCGAGCCGGAGGCGCCGCACCTTCTCGCCCAGGAAGCGCTCCACCGGCCCGAGCAGCCAGCGCGAGTTGAGCGCCACGCCCTCGAGGAACGCGCGCACCACGTCGCCGCGGTCGTGCTCGAGCGAGAGGTTGAAGAGCCCCGCCCGCAGCGCCCGGTCCTCGACGGGCGCGCGCTCGCCCCAGATCCAAGGGGTGTAGACGAGCCCGCGGGCGCCAGGCGGGACGCGCGCGGCGATCCGGTCCATCACCTTGAAGACGTCCGGGACGCCCGCCTCCTGGAGCAGCTCGTCGCGGTGGTAGAGGATCTTGTCGCGCAGGAACGACAGGTTCCCGCCCGCGGTCGCCTGCAGCGCGGTGAGGAGCCAGCGGCCCGGCAGCGCGCAGGGCACGGAGGCGAGCGCGGCCCCGAGATCGGTCCTCTTCCACGGGACGTGCGCCGCCATCCAGGTGGAGGTGCCGAGGTACAGGTGCAGCGCGCCGTCGCGCGTCGCGCCCGCGCCCACGGCCGCCGCGGTGTTGTCGATGGCGCCCGCCACCACCTTCACGCCGCGGTCGAGCCCGAGCGCGTCGGCCACGTCCGGCAGCAGCGGCCCGAGCACCTCCGTGCACGGCACGAGCTCCGGCAGCTTCGCGGGGTCGACGCCCGAGCCGCGCACGAGCGCCGGGTGGTAGCGGATGCGGTCGGCGTCGCGGTTGTCGGTGACCCAGGAGGTGAGGATCGAGTCGTGCGTCGCGACCATCCGGCCCGTGAGCCGGAGGTTCAGGTAGTCGAGGACGTTCAGGAACCGGTGCGTGCGGGCGTAGAGGTCCGGCCGCTCATCGCGCAGCCAGAGCATGTGGCCGGCGGGGTCCTTGCCCGTCATCGACGGCATGCCGCCCGTCAGCCGGATCCAGCGCAGCACCCTCGGCAGGGACGCGCCCGCGACGTTCACGAGGCCGCGGAACTGGCGCCGGAGCGCCGCGGCGCCGCGCATGTCCATCCAGGTCATGCAGGGCGTGAGCGCCGTGCCGTCGCGGTCGACCGGCACCGTGCCCTCGCCCTGCGTGGAGCACGCGACCGCACGCACCGCGCTCCGCGGGCAGGCGCCGCGGGCGAGCACGCGGCCGGCCGCCGCGAGGAGCCCGGCCCACCACGCGTCGGGAGACTGCTCCGCGCCGCCGCCGGGCGTGACCGTCAGCTCGAGCGGCTCGCTCTCCCACGCGAGCACCCTTGCGCGCTCGTCGACGAGCGCCACCTTCACGCCGGACGTGCCGAGGTCGACCGCCAGCGTGACGAGGCGCGCGCTCACGCCGCGGCCGCCTCCGAGACGCCCTCCACCTGCGCGAAGACCCGGTCGAAGCGCGCGAGCGCGTCGTCGATCACCTCGTCGGTGTCGGCGATGCTCGTGTACATCCGGCTCCCGGCGAGCGTCACGAGCCCCTCCGCGAGGTAGGCCGCGCCCATCTCCTCGAGCATGTGCTTGCGCGGCTTGAGCTCGCGGACGAGGCGCACGGGGTTCCTCAGGTCGAGCAGCATCACCCCGGAGGTCTCGAGGTGGACGATGGAGCCCGTGTTGTAGACGACGTACGGGAGCCCGCGGCGGCGCACCAGCGCCTGGAGCCCCTTCGCGAGCCGGTCGCCCGCGCGGCCCGCGACGGCCGGCGCGTCGAGCCGCTCCATCTCGAGGAGCGCGTGGTAGCCCGCGACGCAGGAGAGCGGGTTCGCCGACAGCGTGCCACCCACGTAGGCGCGTCCGCCGATGCCGCCGATGCCCGCCGCGAGCGTCTGCATCACGTCGCGCCGGCCGCCGAGCGCGCCCGCCATCGGGTAGCCGCCGGAGATGCACTTCCCGAAGACGGTGAGGTCCGGCTTCACGCCGAGGTAGCCCTGCGCACCCCCCATGCCGACGCGGAACCCGGTCACGACCTCGTCGAAGACGAGGAGCGCGCCGAACTCGTCGCAGAGCGCGCGGACGCCGGCCGCGAACTCGCGCGGCACCGGCCGCGTGCCGCTCTCCGGGCCGAGCGGCTCGAGGATGACCGCCGCGGTGCCGCCGCGCAGGCGGTTGAGCACGAGCTTCCGGCGCAGGGAGGCCAGGCTGTCCGGGAAGAACTCCTGCGTGTGCCGGTGGACGCTCGCCGGGATGCCGGCCGCCTCGAGGCGCCCCGTGCCGGGCACGTGCATCCCGTAGACGAGCTGGTCGCTCCAGCCGTGGTAGGCGCCGCCCGCCTTCAGGATCTTCTTCTTGCCGGTGAAGACCCGCGCCGCGCGGATCGCGGCCATGTCGGCCTCGGTGCCGGAGCCGAGCATGCGGATGAGCTCCACCGACGGTACGTGGCGCTTCACGAGCGCGGCGAGCTTCACCTCGTACTCGTGCAACAGGCCCGTCACGGGGCCGCACCGGTCGAGGACCTCGCCGACCATCTCCCGGACCGGCGCGTGGTTCGAGCCGAGCACGGTCGGGCCGCCGGCCTGGAGGAAGTCGACGTACCGGTTGCCGTCCACGTCCCAGAGGTGCGCGCCCTCGGCGCGCGCGACCGCGAGCGGGAACGGGAAGTTGAAGGCGAGGTTGTGCTGCACGCCGCCGGGGATGTGCTGTTTCGCCTCCTCGGCGAGGCGGCGCGAGCCCGGGCACGCCCGCTCGAGCCGCGCGACGACCTCCGCCATCCGGTCGCGCCGGAGCGGCCGCATCGGCTGCGCCACGAGCGCCGCGAGCGCGGCGTTCACCGCCGCGACGTCGGGGTACTGCGAGATCCCGTACCCGCTCACGGCTCGCTCTCCTGGGCGGCGCGCAGCGCCGCCGCCTGCTCCGCCGCGCGGCGCCCGGCGGCGTCCTGGTCCGCCTTGAGCCGCGAGAACGCGATCTCGCGGACGAGGAGCGGGATCTTCGAGATCTTCCGCTCCGTGCAGAGCGCGAGCACGAACGCCATCGCGCACTTCTCCAGCAGCTCCACGTTGGTCTCGGCGCGGCCGAGGTCCGGGCCGATGCAGACCGCGCCGTGGTTCGCGAGGATGTAGGCGTTCGCCCGGCTCGCGAGCCGCCGCTCGAGGGCGCTCCGGAGCATGCCGGTGCCGGAGGGACGGTACGGGACGACCTCGACCCGCCGGCCCAGGAAGCGCACCTGCTCGTCGAAGAGCGCCGGGATGGGCAGGCCGAGCAGCGCCACCGCGCTCGCGTAGGGCTGGTGCGTGTGCACGACCGCGCCGGCGTCCGGGCGGGCGCGGTAGACCGCGGCGTGGAGGCTCGACTCGATGGAGGGCTTGCGGCGCGCGTCCACCGACGTGAGGTCGAGGCGGAGCACGCACACGTCCTCGGGCTGCATGAGGCCGTAGTCGAGGTCGGACGGCGTGATGGCGAAGGCGTCCGCGCCGGGGACGCGGACCGAGAGGTTCCCGCCGGTCGCGACGAGGAGCCCCCGGGCGGAGAGCCGACGCGCTGCGGCGACGATCTGTTCGCGGGCGTGCTGCATGGGGGTGTTGACGGAGGGACGATAGGCCGGGCATCTTGACACTGTCAAGATGCCGGGACGAACCGTCGAGCGGCCGCGCCGCCACACCGCCTCCGCCCCGAGGGCGCCCTACCACCACGGCGACCTGAAGAACGCCCTCATCCGCGCCGGCGCCGAGATCCTCGCGCAGGAGGGCGTGCCGGGCCTGACGCTCCGCCGCGCCGCCCAGCGCGCGGGCGTGAGCCACTCCGCGCCCTACGCCCACTTCGCCGACAAGCAGGCGCTCATCGCGGCCATCTCGACCGAGGGCGTCCGGCGGGTGCGGGCCCGGATCGCCGAGGCCTCGGCGCGCCACGCCGACGACCCGCGCCGGCGGCTCGTCGAGACCGCCGTCGAGACGGTGCGCTTCGCGCTCGAGCAGCCCGACCTCTACCGGGTCACCTTCTCGAACGCGATCGGGCGCGAGGCCGACTACCCGGACTACGTGACGGCCGCGCACGACGGCTTCGCGGAGCTGGTCGAGGTCGTGCGCGCGTGCCAGGCGGAGGGCGTGCTCGCGCGCGGCCCGGCCGAGCCGCTGGCGATCGAGCTGTGGGGGCTCGTCCACGGCGTCGTCTCGCTCGTGCTGAACGGCCAGGTCCCGCAGCGCGTCCTCGCCCGCACGAGCCCGCGCGCGCTCGTGCTCCGGGCGCTCGCCGCCCGCCTCGCCCCCCCGCGCCGGAGGATCCGCCCGTGACCGAACCCCGCCCGCCCTCCGGCCGCCGCTGGGTGGTCCTCGCCGCCTACATGCTCCTCACGCTGGTCGTCGAGGTGCAGTGGGTGGCGCTCGCGCCGGTCGCGCGCGCCGCGGCGCGCTTCTACGCCGGCCCCGGGGGCGAGGCGCCCGACGTCGATCTCCTCGCGATGCTGTACCTCGTCGTCTACCTCGTCGCGAGCGTGCCGGCGTCCTACGTCATCGACACCTACGGCATCCGGCGTGGGCTCTCGGTCGGCGCCCTGCTCGCGGCCGCGGGCGGCGTCCTGAAGGCGCTCCTCGCCGGGCGCTTCGGCGCGGTGCTCGCCGGCCAGGGGCTCCTCGCGCTCGCCCAGCCCTTCGTGCTGAACGCCGCGACCGCGGTGGCCGCGCGGTGGTTCCCGCTCCGCGAGCGCGGGCTCGCGAACGGCCTCGCGGCGCTCGCGCAGTACCTCGGGATCGTGCTCGCGATGGTGGTGGGGCCGGCGGTGGTCGTCGGCGACGCGTCGTCGCCGCGGTACGGCGAGGGCGTCCCGGCGCTCCTCCTCGCCTACGGTGCCGCCACGGTGCTCGGCGCGCTCGCGACGCTGCTCCTCGTCCCGGAGCGCCCGGCCGTGCCGGTGGAGGGCGGCGAGGAGCGGCTCGGCGCGCTCGAGGGGATGCGGAGCCTGCTCCGGGGCCGGGACTACCGGCTCCTGCTCGTGCTCTTCACGGCGGGGCTCGGGGTCTTCAACGCGCTCTCGTCGATGGTCGACGCCGTCGCCGCCCACATCGGCGTCGAGGACTCCGACGGGCTCATCGGCGCGTTCATGATCGCGGGCGGCATCCTGGGCGCGCTCGTCCTCCCCATCGCCTCCGACGCGCTCCGGCGGCGCAAGCCCTTCCTCGTCCTCTGCATGGCGGGCATGGTCCCCGGCGTCGCCGGGCTCGCCTTCGCCGACTCGCTCGCCGCGACCCCCGCCGGCGCCTACCTCGTCGCGAAGGTCGCCGCCGCCGTGCTGGGGTTCTTCGTCATGAGCGCCGGGCCCATCGGCTTCCAGTACGCCGCCGAGATCGGCAGGCCGGCCCCGGAGTCCACGTCCCAGGGGCTCCTGCTCCTCGCCGGCCAGGCCTCCGGCATCGCCTTCATGCTGGCGATGGCCTCGGCGCGCTGGGTGGGGCCGATGCTGTCGCTCTTCGCGATCCTCTCGCTCGGCTGCCTCGCCGGTGCGATGCTGCTGAGGGAGTCGCCCGCGCTCAGGGGAGCGGGGCCCATGGCCGGAGGGGACCGATGACCATCGCCCGCACCGCCGCGCTGCTCGCCACCGCCGCGCTGTCCTGCTCCACCGCCCGCGCGGACGTCCCCGAGGATCCCTGGCAGGCGGGCGAGCCCCGGCCGTTCGTTGCGGGCGTCCTCGACCTCGGCTCGTCGCAGGCGGCCATGGTCGCCGCCGGCTGGGGCAAGCCCCACTTCATGTGGGCGGGCGCGGTGACGCGCGGCTGGCTCACCACCGACTTCGCGGCGGTCCGGCCCGGCGTGCGCGTCGACCTCGCCGCGCTCGGGCTCGAGGCCGGCCTGCGGTTCGGGCGGAGCTTCAAGCACCTCCCGATGCCCGAGGCCGACGACCACGCCGCCCTACCGGAGCGCCACGGGACCACCGCGCGCATGCTCGACCTCTCCGCCTCCGGGGGTTTGCCGGCGGGCCCCGGGTTCGCCATCTACGAGGTCCTCGGCGTGAAGCTCCTCTCGCGTCAGGGCGAGGTGGACGTCTACGACGAGCTCCTGCGCATCGTGTACCGGCCGCCCTGGCTCGCGACCGCCAGCGTGGGCTGGCTCGCGTCCCTGCGCGGCGGCGCCCTCCTCGCCGGCGGCCGCGCGCAGTGGGCCTTCCACACCGGCCGCGGCGGCGACCCCTTCCTGCGCGCCGGTCCGCTCGTCTACTGGCGGGCCTGGCCGCACGTCGCGATCGTGGGGGAGCTGCTCTACCCGCTCTCGAAGCCGGACCACCTCGGCTTCACCGATCCCATCGAGGCGTTCCTGGTGTTCGAGATCACGGCGGCCACGGGTGTGTCCCCGCCCCGGTTCCCGTAGGCGTCCCTCGTCTCCGGGCCCGCTGACGCGGGCCCTACGCTCGGGACGAACGGAGTCGCCTTCTGACAGGTCGGCCTGATAGAACCCCAGGCCTCGTGCGCTCCCCCTGGGCCATCGTCTGCGACTTCGACGGCACCGCCCTGTCGCTCGATCTCGGCGACCGGGTGGCGTGGCACTTCGCGGGCGAGGCGGCGTACCAGGCCGCCGAGGACGCCTACCTCGCGGGGCAGTGCACCTTCGGCGAGCTCCTCGCGAAGGTGTTCGCGCCCATCACGGCGAGCCGCGAGGAGATCGCCGCGTTCGCGCGGCGCACGGCGGTGCTGCGGCCCGGCTTCGAGCGCTTCGTCGAGGCCTGCCGCGCCGGCGGCGCGCCGTTCTACATCGTGTCTTCCGGCCTCGACGCGTACATCGAGCCCGTCATCGGCGACCTCCACCCCGCCCTGCGCGACCACATCGCCATCCGCGCGAACCGCGCCATCACCGGCCCCGGCGGCCTCGCGGTCGAGTTCGACGGCACGGACTGCGGCTTCTGCGGGTTCTGCAAGGGCCACGTGGTCGAGGAGCTCAAGGCCTCCGGCCACCGGGTGGTGATGCTCGGCGACGGCACCGGCGACCGGCACGCCGCCGACGCGGCCGACCACGTGTTCGCCCGCGCCGGCAGCTCGCTCGTGCGCTACTGCGCCGAGAAGGGGCTCCGGCACGACGTGTTCGAGACCTTCGACGAGGTCATCGAGCGCTGGCCGGCCTGAGCCGGCCCGGCGCCGCTACCCCGCCCTGCTAGCCGACCTCGGCGAGCAGCCGCCGCTGGCCCTCGAGGGCCCGGATGCCGGCGACGTCCTGCACCGTCTCGAGGCAGCCCAGGTACTTGCCGTCGCGGGCCCGCACCGGCCAGTAGCGGATGTGGATCTTCTTCGGGCCCATGTCGATCCAGAACTCGGCGACCTCGCGGCGGCCGGCCTTGAAGTCGGCGAGGATCTTCTCGACGAGGTGCACGCTCTTCTGCGGGTGGCAGCCGCGGACGTTCGCGCCGATGGCGCCGCGCGTGCGGGGGAAGATCTTCTCCGCGTGCTCGTGGCTGAAGTAGCGGACCTTGTCCTCGTGGTCGACGAAGGAGAGCTCGACCGGGAGCGTGTTGAGGATGGCTGCGAGCACGTCGCGGTCGAGGCCGTGCGAGAGGTCCTCGAGCGCGGCGCCCGCCTGGAGCTCCTCGGCGATGCGGTAGTAGCGGGCCCGGACGTCCGGCCCCGTGGAGGCCTCGACGGCCTCGATGGCGGGGACCATCTCCTCCTGCGTGCGCGGGTCGAGCAGCTTCGCCGCGAGCGGGTAGAGGATGTCGTTCTCCTTCCAGAAGTGCTGCTTGCAGAGCTCGGCGTAGGCCCCGAAGTACTGCTTGAGCGGCGCGAGCGCCGTCGCGTCACCCGCCGTGAACGCCCGCGCAGCCGCGTCGACGTGCCCGACGAGCTCCTTCGCCTGCGCGTGCTCGGCGAGCATGACCGCGAGCGGCCCGCCGTCGACCGGGATGCCGGCGCGCTCGAGGAGCGGGAACACCGCGGTCTCCTCCTTCACGTTGTGGCACCGGTCGACGTACTCGACGAGGTAGGCCCGCAGGTTCGCGACGAAGCCGGGCGTGGGTCCGCCTGGGCGGGAGAGGGCGATCTCCGCGGCGGCGAAGACGCGCTCGGTGGTCTCGTGGTCGGTCAGGAGCAGCTCACGCCAGGTGGTCATGCCCGGACCTATAGCAAGGGGCTGGCCAGGCGAGGACACGTGTGATCACGGGCGGTTGCACCGGGGAGCGGGCACCCCGCACCCAAAGGACGGTGCGGGGCGCAACGCTCGCGCGGTGGCGGGCGTTCTCAGAACAGCCCGATCGTGAAGTGCGCCGCGTACCCGCGCTCGTTGATGGCGTGGTCGGGCGTGAGGTTCAGGCCGACGTCGAGCGCGGCGGGGCCGATGGGGGTCACGAACCGGACGCCCGCGCCGGCGTTCGCGCGCAGGTCCACGACCCGGAACTTGCTCGGGTCGAGCCAGAGGTTGCCGAAGTCGAGGAACAGCCCGAGCTCGACGGTGGGCGACACCGGGACCCGGAGCTCGCCCTTCGCCAGCACGAACGCCTCGCCGCCCTCCGAGACCGGGCGGCTCCCCGCGGCGATGCGCCGGCCGCGGTCGGTGCAGCCGACGTCGGTCGGGCTCGTCGCGCAGTAGCGCCCCTCCGCGGCGAGGTCGCCGCGCACGTCCTCGGGGGTCATCTCCTCCTCGGTGTAGCCTCGCATCGAGGCGGCGCCGCCGAGGAAGAACCGGCGCGGCACGATGGTCTTCGAGTCGCCGTCGAGCGGGAACACCCGCCCGCCGCGGAGCGAGAGCGCGATCACCGAGGCGCCCACCGGCCAGTACATCGAGCCGGTCGCCTGGACCTTCACGAGGTTCGTGTGGATCTCCGAGCCCGGCAGGAGGCCCAGCACCGCCACCCCGCCGTCGCCGAGCGAGCGCTGGTACTCGGCCGAGGCGAAGGCGTAGAGGCCCGAGTGCGGGTGGGCGGAGTTGTCGCGCAGGTCGAGCGTCACCGACGGGCGGACGGCGTGCAGCGTCGTCACGCCCTTGTCGAAGCGCAGCCGCTCCAGATCGGCCTGGGTCACGACGCCCGCCGCCTGGGTCTTGTTGATGTCGTCGAGCTCGAGCTCGTACTGCAGCGAGTACGAGAGCCGCGAGGCGAGGCCGAAGTCGACGCCGGTGATGGCCGCCACCCGGCGCAGGTCGTAGGCCCGCCGGTGGAGGATCTCGCCGATGAGGTCGGTGCGCAGGCCCGCGTTCACCGGCAGGCCGGTGCCGGGCGCGCGCAGGCCGAGGTCGACCCGGCCCTCGATGACGTCGCGGGCCGCCTTGTTCACGAGCTCGGGCCGGTAGCTGAGCGCGGTGTTGACCGGGTAGTTCGCCTTCGCGCGGGCGGTGAGCTCCACCGCGCGGCCGAACAGGTTCGGGCGCAGGTACTCGACGGTCGCCCGCGGGCCGTTCGCGATGGAGAAGCCGACGCCCTGCGCGAGGGTCGCGTAGGGCCGCTCGGCGAGCTCGACCGCGAGATCCTTCACCTCGGCCGGCACCTCCGCCTCCTGCAGGCGGAGCTCCACCGAGCGGAAGACCCCGAGCCGCAGGAGCGCCGCCTGGCTGCGGGCCAGCGCGTCGGGGTCGTAGGTCTGCCCCTCCTGCACCTCCACCGCGCGGCGCACGAGCGCGTCGCGCGTGCGCCGGTTGCCGGAGAGCACCACGCGGCCGATGCGGACCCGCGGCCCCTCCTCCACGGCGAAGCGGAGCGCCGCGACGTGACGGGTCCGGTCGAGGTCCTCCCGGGCCTCGACCCGGGCGTAGAGGTACCCGGCCGCGAGGTAGCGGCGCAGGATGGCCGAGCGGGTCTCCTCGACCTTCTCGAACGCGAGGGGATCGCCGGGCGCGAGGCGCGACTCGCGGGCGAGGGCGTCGACGGGGAGCGCCACGTTGCCCTCGAAGCCGATCGACTCCACGTGGATGCGCGCCCCCTCGAGGAAGCGCACCGTCACGTCCACCGAGCGGCGGGAGGCGTCCAGCGTCGCGGAGGTGCCGAGGTAGACCGCGTCGAGCCAGCCGTCGGCGCGGTAGAGGTCGGCGACCTTCTCGCCGGCGCGATCCCAGGCCTCCGGATCCCAGGTGCGGCTGGGCGGGAGCGCGCCCGGGGGCTCCGGCGGCGGCGGCGGCCGGGTGCCCGGGAACGCGGCGAGCGCGACGCGGGCGCGGTCGGCCTCCGGCGGCGGCCCCGGCACGCCCTCCTCGTCGAGGAAGGCCACGAGCCGGGCGCGCAGGAAGCGCGCGCCGCGCTGCGCGGCGTCGTCGATCCGCAGCGCGCCCATCCGGTAGACGACGCCCTCCTCGACGTGGAAGGTGAGCCGCACGGCGCCCGGCGCCTCCCCCTCCTCCACCTCCACGCGCACCGCGGCGTGGCCCCGGGCGCGGTACCAGGCCCGGATGCGCTCGGCGGAGGCGTCGATGGCGGGCAGGTCGAGCGGCAGCTCCGGGTCGAGCCCGAGCTCCCGCTCGAGCTGGCGGGCGGTCGCGACGGCGTTGCCGCGGAACGTGAGCTCGAACCGCGGCCCGGGCTCGATACGCACCTCCACGGTCGCCCGCGCGCCGTCGACGTCGACCGCGGGCGCGAGCACCCGGGCGCGCCGCCACCCGGCCTCGCGCAGCCCGTTCCCGAGCGCGCGCAGGTCGGCGGCGAGCACCGCCTCGTCGAGCACCTCGCCCACCCGGGCGCGCAGCGCCGCCGAGGTCGCCGCGGCGCCGCCCGGCTCGCCGATGACCCGGACCGCCGCGATGCGCACCGGCTCGCCGGCCTTGACCGAGAGCACGACGACCCCGTTCGGCTCCTCCGAGGCGCGCACCGAGGCCGCGCGCCAGCCGCGCCGCGCGAGCTCGGCGGCCGCCCCCGCCTGCGCCACGTCGAGGTCGGCGCGCTCGTACGGCTCGCCGGGCACGAGCCGCGCGGCGGCCCGCAGGACCTCCGCGTCGACCGCGGCCGGCCCGTCCCAGCGCACGGAGACGCTCCCGATGCGCGTGACCGGCTCGGCCTCGAGCACGAGCGTCACCCAGCGCTCGCCGCCGCCGTCGGGCGGCTCGGCGGGGACGGCCCGGAACCTGAGCTGCCGGAACCGGCCGGTCTGGTAGAGCCGCTGCACCGAGCGCCGCAGCGCGCGCGAGGAGAGCGGGTCGCCGGGCGCCACGGCGAGGAGGTCCCGCACCGCCGCAGCGTCCTCCCCGGGCGGCAGCGCCAGGCGCACCTCGGCCACCCGCGTCGGCCCCGCCTCCCCGGCCTGGGCCGCGAGCGCCGGCCCGGCGAGGGCGAGGAGGAGGGCGATCGTCAGCGATCGGTCCATTCCCACCGCAGCTTGAGGTCGAGGCCGTGGTCGCCGGTGGCGACGTCGGGGTTGTCGTTCTCCCACTGGTACTGGAGCGCGGTGTGGCTGCCGAGCTTGAGCTCGGCCTGGGCGCGCTGGCCGCGCGCGGCGCCGAGCGGCGCCTGGTAGCGCAGCCGGAGCCGGTCCTTCATGAGGTAGGACTCGAACTCCGCGCGCGGCTCCACCTGGCCGGTGCCCTCCGAGTAGGCGCTCGTGATGCGGACCGAGAAGTCGCGCAGCACGCCGTTCCGCGGGAGGAACCGGCGGACCTGCTCGTCGAGGCCGGAGGCGGAGACGAGCGCCTGCGCGGCGGCGGCGGTGGCGACGCCCGCCATGCCGTCGCCCGCGGCGGCGTCGCGCCGGGTGAAGCCGAGCGAGAGCAGCGTGATGATGTCGGGCTCGGAGAGCGCCGGCGAGCTCGTGAGCGTGAGCTGCGGCTTCTCCATCGAGCCGAAGATGTGCATGAACACCTGGTAGTCGCGGACCTGGGCCTCGCCGTGCGCGTCGAGCGCCAGCTCGACCTTGTTGCGCCCGGTGAACTCGACCACCGCGTGGGAGAGGTCGAACTCGTTGCCGCGGAAGACCGCGCGGCTGCCGTCCGCCATCGCGAGGCTGCCGAGCAGGCCCGGCGCCGCGAGCGTCCCGGTGAGGAGGAGGTCGCCCGTCACCGGGCCGCGCACGAGGTCGTTCTCGATGCGGACGTCGCCGTCCACCGCGATCTGCACGTCGAGGCGGAGCCACTCGCCCGCCTTGTCGTAGGGCCGGGGCGGCGGAGGGGGCTTCCTGCGGAGCTCCAGCACCGCCTTCTCGATGCCGACGTCCTCCGTGTAGCGCGCCCGCACCACGTGGATGCGGCCGCCGAGGGTCGAGGCGTCGGGCGTGCCGGAGAGCTCCACCCGGCCGGAGAGCGTCGCCGGCAGGTAGGCGGGCACCTGCACCGGGACCTCGTCGAGGTCCCCTCGGACGTGCACGCTCGCGAGCGTGAGCCGCCGGAGCTCGAGCTCGCCCTCGAGCCGCGCCCGCCCGCCGTTCACGGTGGCGGTGAGGCCGTCGAAGAGGATCTTGTTCTGCGAGAAGGCCAGGTCGCCCGCGACGTCGGCCAGCGTCACGTTCGAGCCCTTGAGCTGCATGCCGACGTCGTCGAGGCGACCCGACCCCACCAGCACCGGCGCGGCCGGCGTGCCGCCCACGTGCGCCTCGAGCCGGAGCTGGCCGTAGGGCCGGCGCACGTTCGGGAAGAGCGCGGAGAGGAGCCGCACGTCGAGGGCGCCGCTCGCCGAGGCGTCGAGCTCGCCGCCCGGCGCCTGGCTCCCGCCGAGCGTGAGCTCGGTGTTGGGCCCCGTGAGCGTCACCGGGGCGAGCTCCACGCGGCCCTTCGCCGCCTCGAGCAGCACCGGCGCCGCGGCGCGCACGCGGAAGTCCGCCCACGCCGCCTCGAGCGCCTCGAGCCGGACCCGCGCCCGCGCGTTCGGGAGATCCACGAGCTCGCCCTGCGCCTCGGCCCCGCCGCGCAGCAGCACCTTCGCCTGGCCGGGCGCGCCGTTCCAGAGCCGCGCGGCGTCGTCGAGGTCGACGGCGAGCGTCGCCTCGAACGGGCGGCGGCCGGTGAGCCGCGCCTCGCCCCGGAGGTCGAGCCCGGGCCCGCCGCCGGTCACGACGAGCCGCTCGCCCTCGACGGTCCCGCCCGCCTGGAGGGCGCCGAGCGAGAGCCCCCCGATGGCCGCGCCGTGGGCGCTCGCCGCGAAGCGGACCTTCGGGACCTCGTAGCTCCCGAGGAAGCGCGCGGTGCCGCTCGCCGAGCCCGCCCAGGTGCCGGGGAGGCCGAGGTCGGCGAGCCTCCAGCCGGAGAACGAGGTCTCGAGGTCCCAGGCGAACGGGGGCACGATGCCCGAGGTGCCCGCGACGCGCAGCACGCCGTCGCCCCGGCGGAGCTCGGCGCCGTCGACGCGCACCTCCCGGCCGCGGTGGATCCGGCCCGAGCCCTTGCCGCCGTCGAACGGGCAGCCGAGCAGCGTGCCGGCGCCGACCTTCCCCTCGAACTCGGCGTCGAGCGCGTCGGCCGGGCCGGTGGCCGTGCCGGAGACCTCGACGTCGCCGTCCATCGCGTCGCGCATCGTCCGCGCCGACGGGATGAAGTCCATCGCGCCCTCGAAGAGGTCGCGCAGCCGCCCCTTCGCCTCGAACCGCGACGACACCACGTGCGCCGGCGCGCGGGCGAGGTCGATCACGCCCTCGCCCTTCCAGCGCGTGACCCCGCGGAGCCCCTCCGCGCGGGAGAGCCGGAGGAGGAAGTCGTCGTAGGTGAAGTCGGAGGCGCCGGTGCCGAGGTCGAGGTCGAGGAACCGGAAGCCCGCCACGCGCACGCGCCCCGCGATGCGCGGGTTGCCGTACGGCGCGGCCCCGCCGGCGAGCTCGACCTGCGCGAGCCCGCGCCACGGGACGGCGGCGACCCGCCCGAGCGCGTCGAGGTCGACCTCGCCGCGCCCCTTCACCTCGAAGCCGCGCGACGGATCGAAGTAGGCGGACGCGTCCACGACCGCGGTGCCCCGACCGACCTCGATCTTCGCCTCCTTGACGTGGAGCCCGTCGAGGTCGATCCGCGCCGGGAGCTCGAGGCGCGCCTTCTTGAACGCGAGCACGCCCGGGTCGCTCGCGCCCGCGAGGTACGAGCGGGTGAGCGCGCGGAACTCGCGCGCCTCGCCGGTGAGGACGCCCTGCACCACCGGGTGCTCGAGCGGGCCCGCGAGGTGGGCCTTCCCGTCGAGGCGGGTGGTCACCCAGGCGCCGGTGATGCCGAAGCGGTCGAGGAGCTCGGCGAGATCCACGTTCTCGAGCTGCACGTCCGAGTCGAGCGGGACGGGCCGGCCGAAGCCGATGCCGAGCCGGCCGGTCGCCCTGCCCGCGCCGATGGGGATCACGACGCGGTCGAGCTGCACGTCGTGATCGGTCACCTTCACCGCCGCCGAGCCGTCGCCCGCGGTGAAGGGGCCGATGCGGAAGCCCTTCATCCGCGCCTCGGCCTCGACGAGCGGCGAGGCGAGCTTGCCCCTCACGCGGCCGCGCGCCTCCACCTCGCCCGCCACGTCGATGGGGACGTCGATGAGCTCGAACAGCTGGACCGCGCCCCCGTGGCCGCTCGCGCGCAGGTCGAGGGAGGGCGCGCAGAGGTCCAGGACCCGCCCCTCGGCGGTGACCTCCAGCCCGGGCACCGCCACGTCGAGCCGGCGCAGGTCGACGCCGGAGAGGTCCATGGCGAGGTCGCCGTCGGCGCTGACCGTGCCCGTGACGTCGCGCGAGCCCGCCACGAGGTGCAGCCCGTCCACCTTCGCCTCGACCCGCGTGGTCCGGAGCACGCCGGCGAGCGCGCGCAGCGCGCCGGTGACCGGCCGGGAGCGCACGTCGACGCGCGCGGCCTCGAGCCGGGCGCCGCCCGCGAAGGTGAGGTCGACCGAGCCCTCCTCGACGGTCAGGCGCTTCACCTCCACCGCGCCGAGGAGGCCGCGGTCGCAGCCGCCCCCCTTCGTGCGCTCGGGGATCCGGGCCCGGACCCGCGGCCGGACCACCCGGAGCTCGGCGAGGTGGACCTGGCGGCTCATCGCCTGGACCGCGGCGAGCCGGGCCGAGAGCGCCTCGACCGCGACGAGCGGCGCGCCCTCGGGGCCGACCTCCAGCCCGTCGAGCTCGACCGAGAGCGAGAGCGGGCGGATGCGGCACGCGGCGACCCGCACCGGCTCGCCGGACGCCGCGGCGAGCCGCGCCCGGACCAGGGTGCAGAGCTCCTCGCCGGCCTGCGGCGTGGAGAGGACCGCGAGCGTCGCGCCCACGAGCGCGAGCACGAACACGAAGAAGATCAGGGCGGCGGTCCGCTTCCTCACCGGCTCCATTCTCGCATCCCCCCGGAGGGGGCGGAAAGTCCAGGCGTAGCGGCGCCCCGGCGCCGCGGAGTCCCGAGCGTAGCGCGCCCTCAGGCGCGCGGAGCCGAGGGATCACTTCAGCGATTCGAGGTACCGGTCGATCTCGGCGAGGTCGACCTTGCCGCGGCCGCCGGGGCCGGCGGCGCCGGGCTCGGGGGCCTCCTCCAGGCCGAGGTCGCGGGCGACCTTGTCGACGAAGCGGTCGTCGAGCTCGCGCTGCCGGGCGAGGAACCCCTCGAAGAGGGCGTTGTCGCACAGCGTGTTGATCACGCGCGGCGTGCCGCGCGAGTGCGCGTGGACGCGGGCGACGGCGGCCGGGGTGAAGGGCATGCGCGGCGCGCCGGCGAGGCGCAGGCGGTGCTTCACGTAGGCGTCGGTCGCCTCGACGCTGAACGGCTCGAGCCGGTACTTGAGCGCCACCCGCTGCGCGAGCGGCGGGTCGAGCCGGAGGTTGTCCTCGATCTCCGGCAGCCCGAAGAACACGAAGGAGATGAGCTTCGAGTCGGGGACCTCGAGGTTGAGGAGCCCCCGGAACTCCTCCATGATCTCGCGCGAGGCGAGCATCTGCGCCTCGTCGATGAGGACGACGGCCTTCTTGCCGGCCTCGTGGATCCGGATGAGCCGCTGGTAGAGCTGCGAGAGCAGCGCGAGCTTCTCCTCGGCGGGTGCCTCGACGCCGAGCTGCATCGCGATGCGCTTGAGGAGCCAGGCCGGGGTGATGCCCGAGTGGATGATGACGAGGAGCGCGGCCTCGTACTCCTCCTCGGGGAGGCTGTCGAGCATGCGGCGGGCGAGCGTGGTCTTGCCCGCGCCGACGTCGCCCACGAGCACCGCGAGCCCCTTCATCGACGAGACCACGTGCATCAGCCGGGTCAGCGCCTGCGCGTGCTGCGCGGAGGCGTAGTAGAAGCGCGACACCGGCGCGTTCGAGAACGGCTCCTGCGAAAGCTCGTGGTACTCGAGGTAGTTCACGTTCGTGGTCGCCTACAGATAGCCGATGTTCTTCTTGCCGGGGGCCACGGGCGCGGCCGCGGGGGCCGGCTCGGGCGCCGGAGCCTTCACGGTGGTGCGCGAGCCGGGCGGGCGCGCGCCGCGCTCGGCGGGGGGCGGGTGGCCCGGGCCGCCGCCGAGCGCCGCGACGCGGCCCTTCACGTCGCGGTAGGCCGGGTCGGCCTTCATGATCTTCTGCAGCACGTAGAGCGCGACCTCGGGGTCGCCCGCCGCCTCGTACGCGCCGGCCAGGTCGTAGTGGATCGCCTTCGCCGCGTCGCGGGAGAGCCAGTCGGAGCCGAGCGCGCGGCGCAGCACCAGGATCGCCTCCCGGTGCTGGCCCTGCTGCATGCGGCAGAGCGCGATCATCGAGAGGCAGTCGACCTCGCGCTTGCGGTCGCGCATCGCGGTCTCGAACTCCTTCACCGCGTCGTCGACGAGCCCCATCTCCTTGTAGGCGATGCCGAGGTCGTAATGGGTGGCGCTGTCCTCGGGGCGCACCGTCTCCGCGACGCCCTTCTTGAACTGGTTGAAGACGTCCTCGACCGAGTACTGGAAGTCGTCGGCGGCCGCGGCGGGCTCGCCCTCGCCGCCGAGCTCCTCGGCGAGCTCGCGGGCGATGTCGAAGCTCTCGTCACCCGAGGACGCCTCGACGTTGACCGGCGAGGGGCGCGGCGTGCCCACCGGCGGCGTGGCCGTGCGGCGCGCGGCCGGCGGCGGCGCGGGCCGGGGGGCCTCGTACGGCTCCTCGCCGCCGTGGGCCCCGGCGCCCTCGGCCTCGCCGGGCTGCGCGTCGTCGGCGGCGTCGCCGCCGAGCCCCGCGAGGCGCCGCAGCACCTCGGGGTGGCCGGGGTGGCGCGCGAGGAGCCCCTCGAGCGACTCCCGGGCCTCGTCGCGCAGGCCCTGCTGCAGGAAGAACTCGGCCTCCTCGAGGTCCTCCGAGAGGTCCTCGACCTCGCGCTCGGCCGCGGGGGCCGGCGCGGGCGGCGGCGGCGTGACGATGGGCGCGGGGCGCACGCCGGGCGGGCGGCCCGGGGCCGGGGCCCGCGCGCCGGGCGGCGGGCCGGATGGCGGCGCGGCGGTCCGGGGCGGCGGCCGGACCGGTTCGGGCTCGGGCTCGGGCTCGGGCGCGTCCTCGAAGGCCGCCCGATCCGAGACGTCCTCGCCGCCCTGGTCCTCGACGACCACGCGCTCCTCGACGATCTCCTCCGACTCGGTGGAGGCGAGCGCGACCTGCTCCACGAGCTCGTCGTCGGACTCCGGCCCGTCGCCGATCGCCGTCGGCTCGAGCACGGTCTGCCCGCTCGTCTCGGGCTCGTCCTCGACGATCTCGTCCTCCTCGTGCGCGGCGGCGGTGAGGGCGAGGTCGTCGGGCTCGGTGGCGGGGACGGCACGGGCGAGGAGGTCCCCCGCGGCGCCGGCGGGCGCGACCGGGGCGCCGGTCGCGAGCGCGGAGAGCTCGAGGAGCTCCGGGTGGACCGGGTCGATCTGCCGGAGGCGCGCGAGCGCCTCGGCGGCGCGGTCGAGCGCCGAGCGCGCCGCATGGGCGCGCACGGCGCGCGCGGCCGAGGTGGCGGCCTCGCCGGTGCGCCCGGCGGAGAGGTGGATGTCGCGCGACCGCTCGTGCGCCTCCGCGCAGCCGGGGTCGACGAGGAGGACCTTGCGGAGGTGGTCGAGCGCCTTGTCGTGGAGCCCGTACTTCACGTAGACGTCGGTCTCGGTGAGCAGCTTCGGGATCGCGTCGGCGGTGAGCTCGCGCCCCGCGCCCTGCGCGCCGGCGGCGGAGAGGCCGGTCGCGGTGGCCGGGCGGGCCGGCGCGGACGGCGGGGCGGGCACGTGGAGCGGCGCGGTCCGGACCGGCGCGGGCTGCGGCGGCGGGCGGGGCGCGGGCGGCGGCGGGGCCGGCGCGTGCGCGGGGCCGGCCTGCACGCCCAGCACCGCGGAGGCGTCCTCGTCGTCGGGCGCGACCTCGAGGACCTTGCGCCAGGTGGAGCGCGCCTCCTGGTTGCGGCCCAGCTCCTCGTAGACGTGCGCGAGCTCCTTGTAGACGGAGACCGTCTTCGAGGTCTGCCCGAGGTCGTGGAACGCCTGGGCGAGGAGCGTGAGCGTCTCGAGGTCCTTCGGGTTCGCCTTGAAGCAGAGCTGCAGCTTCGCGAGCGCGCGCTTCGTGTCGCGCTTGTTGAGGTAGAGGTGCGCGAGCTCGCGGGTGAGCGTGAGGTCGTCGGGGGTGAGGCTCGCGAGGCGCTCGGCGATGCGCAGGTACTCGTCGGCGCGGTTGTGCTTCTTGAGGTGGTCGGCGGCGCGGCGGAAGCACTCGATGGCCGGCGCGGTCTGCCCGGCGCGCACGTGCAGCTCGCCGAGCTTGATGGACGAGGCGATGTTCTCGGGGTCGAGCTCGACCATCCGGCGCAGCACGTCGGTGAGCCGCGCGACGTCGCCCGCCTTCTCGTACGCCTGGGCCATGAACTGGAACTGGCCCATCGCGTCGGAGAGCAGCCCGAGCTGCTGGTACAGCGCCGCGAGCCGCTCGTTGACCCGGACCTCCTCCGGATCGAGCTTCACGATCTGCTTGTAGACGGCGACGGCCTTGAGGAAGAACCCCTGCTCCGCGTAGGTCTCGGCGACGCGGGTGAAGGCCTGGGCGGCCTCGTGGTCGCTGCCCTTCTTCTGGTGGAGCTCGCCGACCTTGAGGAGGATCCGGACGTCCTTCGGATCCTCCGCGAGGATGCGCTCGTAGCTCTTGATCGCCTTGTCGAACGCCCCCTTCTGCACCAGCTTGGTGGCCTCGGCGATGATCTCTGTTCTTGTCGAGGGCCATCGAGCCGGGCGGGCGCTGCACATGGGAAGGCCACGCCAGGGCGGCGGCGGCGTCGGGCAGGCGTCCGGCGCGCCGGCGCCGGGGCGGAGCCGAAGGCGCCTTCGAGGGTAGTGGATGGGTCCGGGGCGGTCAAGCCGAACGCCGCGAACCCACGCAGGAATTTCCCGATTACGGGCCCGCGTCCCTCGACTCCGGCGCGCTGCGCGCGCCTACGCTCGGGACGAACGGAGCCGGGCAGGCCCCGTCCGTTCGAGACTCAGGCCTCCGGCGGGGTGCCGCTCAGGATCTGCTCGACGAGGCGCGTGTCGTACTTGCCGGCCCGGAACCGGGGGTCCGCGAGGACCCGGCGGTGGAACGGGATGTTCGTCTTGATCCCCTCGACGACGTACTCGTTGAGGGCGCGGGAGGCGCGCTGGAGGGCGATCTCGCGGGTCCGGCCGGTGATCACGAGCTTCGCGACCAGCGAGTCGTAGTAGGGCTGCACCTTGTACTGCTCGTAGGCCATCGTGTCGACGCGCACGCCGTACCCGCCGGGCTGGTGGTACCCGGTGATCCGGCCCGGGGACGGGGCGAACGTGACCGGGTCCTCGGCGTTGATGCGGAACTCGATGGCGCAGGTCTGCGGCCGGATGGACTCCTGGCTCCGCTCGATCTTCTGGCCGGCCGCGAGCCGGATCTGCTCCCGCAGGAGGTCGAGCGCGTAGACCTGCTCGGTCACCGGGTGCTCGACCTGGATGCGGGTGTTCATCTCCATGAAGTAGTAGCGGCCCTTCTCGTCCATCAGGAACTCGATGGTCCCGACGTTGTTGTAGCCGATGCGGTTCATGGCCGAGAGGGCCACCTCGCCCATCTCCTTGCGGAGCTCGGGCCCGACCGCCGGGCTCGGGGCCTCCTCGATGAGCTTCTGGTGCCGGCGCTGGACCGAGCACTCGCGCTCGCCGAGGTGGATGATCGTGCCGTGCTCGTCGGCCACGATCTGCATCTCGATGTGCCGGGGCTGCTCGACGTAGCGCTCGAGGTACATCGAGCCGTCGCCGAACGCGGCGAGGGCCTCGGAGGAGGCGGTCTCGAAGAGCCGCTTCACCTCGGAGAGCTCGCGGGCGATCTTCATGCCGCGCCCGCCGCCGCCGGCGGCCGCCTTGAGGATCACCGGGAAGCCGATCTGCTGCGCGACCTGCTCGGCCTCCGCGCCGTCCTTCAGCTTGCCGCGGGCGCCGGGGAGGAGCGGCAGGCCGGCCTTCTCCATCGCCTCGCGGGCCGCGACCTTGTTGCCCATCAGGCGGATCATCTCGGGCCGGGGCCCGATGAACTTCATCTTCATCCGGGTGACCATCTCCGCGAACTCGGCGTTCTCGGAGAGGAACCCGTACCCGGGGTGGACCGCGTCGCAGCCGGTGAGGTCGGCCGCGGCGAGCAGCGCCTTCTGGTTGAGGTAGCTCTCCTTCGACGGCGGGGGCCCGATGCAGATGGCCTCGTCGGCGAAGCGCACGTGGAGCGACTCGGCGTCGGCGGTGGAGTGGACCGCCACCGTCGCGATCCCCAGCTCCTTGCACGCCCGGACGACCCGGAGGGCGATCTCGCCCCGGTTCGCGATGAGGACCTTCTTGAACATGGCGGCTAGCCCGGGACGATGCGGAAGAGGGGCTCGCCGTACTCCACCGGCGTCGCGTTGAGCACGAGGATCTCGGCGACCGTGCCGTCGGTCTCGGCCTCGATCTCGTTCATCAGCTTCATGGCCTCGACGATGCAGAGCGTCTGGCCCTTCTTCACCTTCGCGCCGACCTCCACGAACGAGGGCGACTCGGGCGACGGCGACCGGTAGAAGGTGCCCACGAACGGCGAGGTGACGACGATGCCCGGCTTCGCCTCGGCCGCGGCCGGGGCGTCGGCGACCGGGGCCGGCGCCGCGACGGGCGCCGGGGCGGCCTCTGCAGGGGAGGCCCAGGCGACGGCCGGGGCGGGGCGGGCGGCGACCGGGGCGGCGCCGCCGCGGCGGATGACGACCTTCTCGGCCCCGCGCTGCCACGCGATGTGCGTGACGTCGCTCTTCTCCACGAGGGAGACGAGGCGCTTCACGTCGTCCATCGAGAACCCGGCGACCTCCGGGAGGGCTGCCTTCGCCACGGGCTTCTTGGCCATCGTCGATCTCCTCGTCCAGAAGAAGCACGCCGCGGCGTCGCCGCGGCGTGTTAGCCGGCGACGCGGGTCAGGTACTCGCCGGTGCGGGTGTCGATGCGGAGGAGGTCGCCCTCGTTGATGAAGAGGGGGACGTTCACGACGTAGCCGGTCTCGAGCGTCGCCGGCTTGGTCGCCCCGGACACGGTGTCGCCGCGGACGCCGGGGTCGCACTTCGCCACGCGCAGGTCCATCGCGTTCGGCAGGGTCACGCCGATCGCGCGGCCGTTGTAGAACAGGATGTGCGTGGTGGTGTTGTCCTTGATGTAGTTCCTCGCCTCCCCCATCTGCTCCTCGGTGAGGAAGGTCTGCTCGAAGTTCTTGTTGTCCATGAAGTTGTAGTGCTCGCCCTCCTTGTAGAGGTACTCCATCTCCTTCTCCTCCACGTCGGGCTTGCCCACCACGTCACCGGACTTGAACGTCTTGTCGATGGTGCGCCCGGTGATGAGGTTCTTGATCCGGGTGCGCACGAACGCGGAGCCCTTGCCGGGCTTCACGTGCTGGAACTCGACGATCTCCCACGGTTCCTTGTCGATTCTCGATCTTGAGGCCCCGGCGGAACGCCGAAGTGTCGAGGGTGTCGGCCATGTCTTTTCGATGCCTCCAGCTGCGAAGGTGAGGGCCCGGGCTCGGGTGGCGTAAGCGTCGCGGTACGGCGAGGCGCGCGCCGGCTAGAGCTCCGAGCGAAGCCGCGGGGCGGTGACGCGGAGCTTGAAGCGCGCCTTGCCGACGTTGCCGTCGGGCGAGAGCGCGAGGACCATGAAGTGCTCGGACGAGATGAACCGGGCGACCGCGAGGACCTTGTCGGTCGCGATGGAGACCTCGGCGACGCCGCCCGCCTGGTAGGCCTCCGCCGCCTCGCGCGCGCTCCGGAACACCCCGGAGTACTCCACGAGCAGCGACTTCATGTCGACGTCGGCGCCGCCCTGGACGTGCGCGTCGACCTCGATGCCGTCGAAACCCATGAGCGTGCACGCGAGGGCGCCTTCGACGCTCTCACAGACCTCGGCGAGGTGCTCGCGGATGCCCATGGTTGGACGAACCCTTAGCCCGCCCCCCCCACTCCGGTCAAGGATCGCGCTCGGGCGCGCACCCTAGGGCGTGACGCAGACGGACGAGGCGTTGTTCTGACCCACGCCGCCGGCGCCGACCGCGCCCGGCGGGCAGGTGAAGAGGTTCTGGCCGGCCGGGCAGGACGGGGCCGCGCCCGTGTTCAGGCAGCCGCTGCACAGCCGGATCGGGATCTCGAAGTTGCCGGTCTCGAAGCTCGAGCCGTCGCCCAGCTTGCCCTTGAAGGTCGGCTTCGCGATGACGTCGCTGAAGCCGGCGGGCAGCGCCGCGGCGTTCACGGCCGCCGCGGGGCCGACCGGCAGGACGTACAGCTTCACCACGGACGACCCGTTGGACGGCACCAGCGCGGTCGTCCGGTAGGTCGCCGACGGGATCGCGACCGGCCCCGTGTAGGAGATCGAGATCTCCTCGATGAACGCGTCGTGCGTGTTCACCCGGATCTTGTCATCGCCGTTGTCGAGCAGCTGGTTCCGGACCTCGACGTAGGCGCTCAGCTGGTCGATGAGCCCCTGGTTGTCGAAGACGAGGGGGCTCAGCGTGAAGGCGTCGCACGTGTCCGCGAAGGTGCACGCGTCGGCCCCGGGGACCGCGCAGATGCCCCTCAGCTCGACGAACGGCTTGTTGTCCACGCAGCCGGCGGCGAGGGCGAGGCCGGCGAGGAGGGCGATGCGGAGCGGAGTCTTCATGGCCGTCACCTAGTTCCCCGCCGCGCCGGGCGCCGGCTGCCGGTTGAGCACGCGGGGCGTGATGAAGATGAGGAGCTCGGTGTGGTCGTCCGTCTCGGTGTTCGACCGGAAGAAGTAGCCGAGCAGCGGCAGGTTGCCGAAGAAGGGCACCTTGCGGACGCCGTTCGACGTCGAGCGGGTGTAGATGCCGCCGATGACGGTGGTCTCGCCGTCCTTCACGAGCACCTCGGTCTCCGCCTCGCGCTTCTGGATCGACGGCTGGCCGTTCGCGCCGGTGAGCTGGGCGTTCGGCGTGTTGTTGGTCGCCTTGATCTTGAGGAGGATCGAGCCGTCCGCCGACACGTGCGGCGTCACCTTGAGCTCGAGCTTCGCCTCGACGAACACCGTGTTCACGCCGGACGCGGAGGTCTGCGAGAACGGGATCGAGATGCCCTGCCCGATCGTCGCCTCCTTGTTGTCGACGGTGGCGATCTTCGGGGCGGAGACCGTCTTCGCCTCGCCCGAGTTCTCGAGCGCGGAGAGGCGGAGGTTCAGGTTGAAGGCGCCGCCCGCCGAGCCGAAGATGAAGCCGAGGGCGCCGCCGTTCCCGTCGCCGACCGCGGCGGGGAGCGAGACGGCGTAGTTCGGGGTGCTCGCCGTGCCGGTGCTGTTGCCGGAGTTGCTCGAGCCGCCGCTGACCGCCACGTTGTTCGGGAAGACCGCGCCGGTCGGGTTGCCGGTGGCCTGCGTGAAGGCCGCGTTGCCGCCCCACTGCACGCCGAGGGCGCGCGTGAAGTTGGACGAGGCCTCGACGATGCGGCTCTCGATGAGGACCTGCGGGATCTCGGTGTCGAGGTTCCGCACGAGCCCCTCGGCCCGGACCAGCGCCTCCTGCACGTCCTTCACGATGAGCACGTTCGTGCGCTCGTCGACCGAGACCGAGCCGCGCTCGGAGAGGAGGTCCTTGATGCGACCGGCGACGTCGCCGGCGCGCGCGAAGTTGACCGGGATGATGCGGACCTTGATCGGCAGCGTCGGCTGCCGGGACTTCTCGGCCTCCGCGCGCGCCTTGGCCTCCTCCGCGAGGAGGTCGTACTTCGCGATGCGGATGACGTTGCCCATCTCCTCCTTGCCGAGCCCCTTCGAGCGCAGCACGATGTCGAGGGCCTGGTCCCAGGGGACGTTGCGCAGCGTGACGGTGACCTTCCCCTTCACGTCGTCGGCGACCACGATGTTCTTCTTCGAGACGTCGCTGATGAGCCGGAGCAGGTTGCGGATCTCGATGTCGTGGAAGTCGAGCGTGATGCGGCGGCCGGTGTAGCCGCGGGCCTGCGGCGCGCCGGAGAGCGCGTAGCCGGGGGCCTCGGTGCCGAAGCCGGCCGCGGCGGGGGCGTTGGTGGAGGCCTCGACCGGCGCCTGGGCCTCCCTCGACTTCGCCTCGCCTGCGGCGAGGCTACGCTCGGGATGGGTCGGGACGAAGGACCACGCAATGCCGTTCGGCGTCTCGACGATGCGGTCCTCGGCGGGGGCGCGCAGGGTCGCGACCACCTTCACCTGGCCGGTGGCGGGCTGGTTGAAGGCGGAGAGCAGCTGCACGGGGCCGGCGAGGGCGGAGGTGTCGAGCGTGCGCTCGAGCTTCTTCGGCAGCGTGGCGCCCTCGAGCGAGAGCACCGCGGTGCGGTCGTCGGGGCGGGTCACCGTGAAGCGGGCCTTGCCGTCGATCTCGATGCGGGCGCCGGAGGCGGCCTGGCGGAAGCGGAGGTCGGCGAGGCCGGCCGCGGCGACGGCCTTCGGCGTGGCGGAGGGCAGCGTGACCGAGCGGGCGGTCGGCTTGGTGGGCAGCGCGGCCGGGGCGGCGGCGGTGGCGGCGCCGGACCTCACCACGACGGCCACGCCGCCCGCGGTGCGGGCGAGCTCGTAGCGGGGCAGCTCGCCGGCCGCGTCGAGGACCACGCGGACGGTGTCGGCGTCGGGGCGGCCGAAGCGGATCTGGCGGAAGGCGCCGTCCGACATCTCGATGGAACCCTTCGGCGCCTTCGTCACGCCGTGCAGGTCGAGCGCGAGGCGGGGCGGGTTCGCGAGCTCGAGGACCTCGACCTTCGCGACGCCGCCGTCGAGCTGCAGGACGACGCGGTCCGGGCGGGCGCCGACCTTGAGGAGCGCCCGGGCGGGCCTCGCGACCTTGGCGACGGAGAGCGAGCGGGAGACGAGGTTCGGGTCCGCGGGAGGATCCCTCGACTCCGCGCGGCCTGCGGCGTCCCTCGTCTCCGCGCGGCCTGCGGCCTCCCTCGTCTCCGCGCCGCCTGCGGCGGCGCTACGCTCGGGATGAGCGGCCGGATCGACCGGAGGCGGCGGAGGCGGCGGCGCGAGGGCGAGCTCGGCGGCGGGCTCCGGCTCGGCCGCGGTCACGGCGGCGGTGGCCTTCTCGTCGAGCACGCGCACGACCACGGCGTCGCCGCGGGGGGCGACCTCGTACTCGCGCGGGCCATCGAGGGCCACGATCACCCGGCCGACCGCGTTCTTGTCGTCCTGGTACTGGGCGGTGGTCACGGCGAGGACGCCGCCCTGGCCGACCTGCAGCGGCGCGACCTTCGAGACGTCGGCGCCGGTGAGGTCGACGACGAGCCGCGGCGGGTCCTGCAGCTTGAAGACGGTGTAGGAGGGCGCGCGCGAGCCCTGGATGACGAGCTCGACGGCCCCGTTCGTCGCGGCGGCCTCGACCGCGCGGATTCTCGTTCCGGTCGGCGGCGCGCGCAGGCCCGGCGGCGAGCAAGGCGAGGAGGGCCAGCCAGCCCCTGCGGTGCAGCCCGGACAGGCGGGTGGAGGTGTGGATCATGGCTGCTCCTCGAGGTTCATGGCCGCTTCGCGGGGCACGCGAAGGGCGGTCTGGGTCTTGTCCCGGGTGCCGTCGGCGCGGACGGCGATCTCGTTCACGACGATCTCGCCGGAGCGGATCGCGGCGACGGTGCCGCCGTTCTTGCCGATGCAGGTGCCGCGGCGGACGGAGTAGCCGACGCCGGTCGGGGCCTCGACCATCGCGACGGGGTCCTCGAGGCCGGTGACGACGGCGACGAGGCGGAGCTGCTCGAGCTCGAAGCGGCCGAGCGGCCCCTCGCACTTCGTGGAGAGCACGCGCGAGGAGACCTCGATGTCCGCGTAGAACGAGCGGAACGGGTCCCGCTTGCCGACCGAGGAGTACGACCACTCGGGCGCGACGGGCTTCTCGTCCTTCGGGGCGGCCGCGGCGGCCTTCTGCTCGGCGGCGGCCTTCCTCTGGGCCTCCGGCGCAGGCTTCTTCGCGGACCCGCCGCACGCGGCGAGCGCGAGCGCGCCGGCCAGGGCGGCGAGGCGGAGCGGACGGGCGATCACGGCTTGCCTCCCGCCGGCTTGCGGCCGGGCTTCGCGCCCTTCTGGTCGGCGGCGGCCGCGGCCGGGTCGAGGAACATGAAGGTGGTGGCGAGGAACTTCGCCTGCAGCACCACCTTGCCGTTCACGTCCTTCGGCTCGGCGAGCAGGATGTCGGTGACGTTCACGATGCGGCGCATGCGGCCCAGGGAGTCGAAGAAGGTCGCGATCTCGTGGAAGTTCCCGGTCACCGTCATGGGGATTGGGGATCTTCGCGTAGAACTTCTCGTTCGTGACCTTGCCGGGCTCGATGGTGCCGATCTCGAGGCCCGACTTCTGCGCGCGGTCCTGGAACAGCTGCAGGAGCTCGTCGATCTTCTTGTCCTCGGGCAGCTCGGCGAGCGCGTCGCGGAGCTGCTGCTCGAGCAGCTCCTTCTCGCGCCTGAACTGGTTCAGGTTGTTCGCGATGGCGGTCTTCTCGATGAAGTCCTTGTCGAGCTGCTCCTGCTGGCGGACGGTCCGGCGGATGGCGTCCTCGGTCGCGGAGATGGACGGCCCGAAGTTCACGCCGATGACGAAGTAGTTGAGGAGCGAGGTCAGCGCGACCGCGCCGGCGACGGCGCCGATCTTCACGCCGGTGGGGAGCTTGGCGATCCTCTCGATGAACTTTTCCATCGCCTACTTCCCCTTCCCGTCGGCCGGCTTCTTCGCGTCCGCCGCGGGCGCCATCGCGTAGGCGACCTGGGTGCTGAGCGTGAAGTCCACCACCCTCAGGCCCTTGTCGACCTTGGAGCTCGTCTTCGCGAGCTCGACGTTCCGGAAGTGCGACGAGGCGCGCAGCGCGCTCATGAGCTCGGAGACGTCGTCGATCGTCGCGGCGGTGCCGACGAGCGTCACCGTGCCGCCCTTCTCGTCGAGCTTCGTGAGCCAGAGCCGGCGCGGCATCACCGTGGCGAGCTCGTCCAGCATCCGGACCGGGCCGGTGCGGCCCTGCTTCAGCTGGCCCAGGACGTCGAGCTTCTCGCGGAGCTGGCTCTGCTGATCCTTGATGTTCTTCACCTCGCCGATGATCCGCTCGAGCTGGGCGATCTCGTTCTGGGTGGAGGTGAGCTTGCGCTTGCGCCCGTCGAGCTCGGACGTGCGGGAGCCGATCCAGAGCCAGTTCGCGATGATGCCGAACACCAGCACCAGCACGAAGAGGATGAGCTGCTGCTGGCCCGCTTCCTTCTTCTTCGAGACCCTGACGGGCAGGAGGTTGATCCGGACCATGGCTACTTGTCCCCCGGCTGCCTGAGGGCGAGCCCCACGCCCACGGCGGCGGACGGCGCTGCGGCCAGGATGACGGCGGGATCGAACCGCTTGTTGTCGATCTCGACGTTCTTGAACGGGTTCAGGATCTCGACGGGCACGCCGGCCCGGGACTCGATGACCTTGAACAGCGCCGGGATGCGGGCGGTGCCGCCCGAGAGGTACACCCGGGCGATGCGGGCGTCGGCGGCGGTCGAGGAGAAGAAGTCGAGCGACCGCTGGATCTCGCCGCCCATCTGGTCGGCGACGCCCTGGATCACCCGCTCGACCTCCTGCGGGACGACGGCGTCGGACTCGCCCTGCCCGCCCACCTTGAGGGCCTCCGCCTCGTCGTAGGAGATGTTGAGCTGCTTCTGGATCTCCTCCGTGAAGGCGTTGCCGCCCATCGTGATGTCGCGGGTGAAGGTGGTGATGCCGCGCGAGATGATGTTGATGTTCGACACCGCCGCGCCGACGTTGATCAGCACCACCGTCTGCGACGGATCCACCTCGTAGTTCGCCTCGTAGGCGTTCTGCACCGCGAAGGCGTCGACGTCGACGACCGTCGCGGACAGGCCCGCCTCGGCGCAGACCGAGGTGTAGTCGTTGATCATGTCCTTCTTCGCCGCGACGAGCAGCACGTCCATCTGGCCGGCGGCGTCGCCCTCGGGCGTGAGGATCTGCGTGTCGATGTTGACGTCCTTGACGTCGAACGGGATGTACTGCTCGGCCTCCCACTGGATCGACTCGTCGAGCTCCTCCTGCGTCATGCGCGGGAGCGAGATCTTCTTGATGATGACCGAGTGGCCGCGGACGCCGATGGCCGCGTCCTTGGCCTTCACCTTGTGCTCGCCGACGAGCTCCTGGATGGCCTGGACGATCGCGGCGGAGTTCATCAGCGCTCCGTCGACGATCGCCTCGGGAGGGAGCGGCGCGGCCCCGAAGGCCTGCAGCACGTAGCCGCCCCGCTTCTCCTTCAGCTGGACGAGCTTGACGCTCGCCGAGCCGATGTCCAGGCCGATGACCGGCTTGTTCCTGGCCATGGCGCCCTACCTCCCCACCCGGCTGCGAGCCCCGAAAACCTTGGCGCGGTCGGAGGGCGTGAACCCGAGCGCGATGATGATCTTCCGCTGCGTGTCCACGCGGCACTCCTGCCCGCTCTCGATGCGGGAGACGGTGAGCGGCGAGATGCCCGCCTTGCGCGCGAGCTCCGCCTTGGTGAGGAGCTGCGACTCACGCAGGCGGCGCACGTTGTTCGGCGCTCTCCCGAGATCGACGCGGTTGCGTGGTGGGTGGACGGCCATGCCGGACCACGCTATGCGATCGATCGGTACCCGATCAAGGAAGCGGCCGCGACGATATCGGTGTGTGCTTTTCACCGACGTATCGCGGAGATCCAGTGATGCGTCATTATGCGTCCACGGACGGCTTCACCGCGCGTACCGGGAGCCCGGATCGCAGCGTGCACTGGCACCCACCGCGCGCTCAGGACAGCCCGTAGTCGCGGATCTTGTAGAGCAGCGCCCCGTACGAGATCTCCAGCAGCTCCGCGGCCTTCGTCCGATTTCCACCGGTGCGCTCGAGCGCGGCGCGGATGAGCGACGCCTCCAGCTGGCGGGTCGCCCGCTTGATCGAGAGCTCGGCGGGGGGCGCGGCGCCCGGCCGCTCGCCTGCCCGGGCGAGCTCGTCCGGCAGGTCCCCCTCGCCGATCACCGGCCCCTCGGCCATGACCACCGCGCGCTCGAGGACGTGCTCGAGCTCCCGCACGTTGCCTGGCCAGCGGTGGGCGAGGAGGCGCGCCCGCGCGCCGTCGGAGAGCGAGAGCGCGCCGAGCTCCGGGCGGAGCCTCCCCAGGCGCGCGAGGAAGTGCTCGGCGAGCGGCGGGACGTCCTCGGGCCGGTCGCGCAGCGGCGCGATCCGCAGCGGCACCACCGCGAGCCGCCAGTAGAGATCCTCGCGGAAGCGCCC
Organism: Anaeromyxobacteraceae bacterium; assembly: GCA_047602405.1. GTDB lineage: Bacteria > Myxococcota > Myxococcia > Myxococcales > Anaeromyxobacteraceae > Anaeromyxobacter. The sequence goes on along the minus strand of JASGHJ010000001.1, from coordinate 2,077,042 downwards.
GTCCTGCACGGCCTGCTTCAGGTCCCGCGCGGTCGCGGCCACCACCCGCACGTCCACCCGGCGCGCGCGGGTGTCGCCGACCGGGCGGACCTCCTCCTCCTGGAGGAAGCGCAGGAGCTTCGGCTGGAGCGACACCGGGAGCTCGCCGATCTCGTCGAGGAAGAGCGTGCCGCCGTCGGCCTCCGCGGCGAGCCCCTTCTTGTTGCGGACCGCGTCGGTGAACGCGCCGCGCACGTGGCCGAAGAAGCTCCGACTCGAGCAGCGCCTCGGGGATGGCGCCGCAGTTCACCGCCACGAACGGGCAGCCCGCGCGCGGCGAGCGCTCGTGGAGCGCGCGGGCGACGAGCTCCTTGCCCGTCCCCGAGTCGCCGGTGAGGAGCACGGTCGTCTTCTGCGGCGCGACCCGGGCGATCTGCCGGTCGAGCTCGCGCATCGCCTCGGAGCTCCCCACGAGCTGGTCGGGCCGGTAGCTCCGCGCGAGCTCGCCGCGCAGCCGCACGTTCTCGCGCGCGAGCCGCTCGCGCTCCTCGGCCTTCCGGAGCAGGAGCACCACCTCGTCCGGCCGGAACGGCTTCGAGAGCCAGTCGTACGCCCCCGCCTTCATCGCCTCGATGGCGGTCTCGTGCGAGCCGTACGCGCTCATCACGATGACCATGATGAGGGGATCGCGGTCCTGGATCGCCCGGAGCAGCGCGAGGCCGCCCATGCCGGGCATCCGCACGTCGGTGACGACGAGGTCGTAGGCGCGGGCCGCGATCTCCTCGAGCGCCGCCTCGCCGGAGGCGACCGCGCGCGCGACGTACCCGTGATCGTCGAGGATCACCGAGAGCAGGTGGCGCATCGACGCGTCGTCGTCGACGATGAGGACGTTCCGGAGCACCGGGCCTCGACCTTACACCGGCCCGGCCGCGGCCGGCAGGCGCACCCGGAGGCGGGCCCCGCCGCCCTCGCGGTTCGCCGCCTCGAGCGTCCCGCCGAAGGACTCGACCACCCTCAGGCAGATGGAGAGCCCGAGGCCGGTCCCCGCGCCGGGCGGCTTCGTCGTGAAGAAGGGGTCGAAGACGCGCGGCAGGTTCTCCGGGGCGATCCCGGTGCCCCGGTCGAGCACGTCGAGCACGACCGCGCCGCCCTCCGCCGCCGCGGCGAGCTCGAGCGGGCCCCGCCCGCCCATCGCGTCGGCCGCGTTGAGGAGCAGGTTGAGCACGACGCCCTCGAGCCGGCGCGCGTCGGCGACGACCGGCGGCAGGCCCGGGGGCACCCGCACCGTCACCTCGACGTCGCGGAAGCGCGGCTGCGGCCGGGCGAGGCGCACCGCGGCCTCCACCGCGCCGCCGAGCCCGACCGGGCCGAGCGCGGGCTCCGCGGGCCGGGCGAAGTCGAGGAGGTCGCGCACGATGGCGTCGATGCGGCGCACGTCGGCCCGGATGCGGTCGAGGAAGTCGACGGCCTCGGCCGCCTGCCCGCGCTCGACCCGGCCGCGGGCGATCTCCGCGTAGCCGGCGATGGCGCCGAGCGGGTTGCCGATCTCGTGGGCGACGCCGGCGGCGAGCCGGCCGACCGTGGCGAGCTTCTCGGTGCGCACCAGCGACTCCCGCGCCGCCTCGAGCTCCTCCACCTTCGCGGCGAGGCGGGCCCGCTCGGCGGCGAGCGCGTCGCTCGTGCGCTCGAAGGCGACCGCGGCGCGCGTGAGCGAGAGGCCACCCTCCCCCTCGGGCGCCAGCACCGGCAGGTCCGCGGCGGCCCGCGCCCCGTCGAGCCGCTCGGCGGCCGCCAGCATCCGCTCGAGGGGCCGCACGACGGCGCCCTGGAGCAGGCTCGCCGAGACGAGGAGCCCGAGGCCGGCGATGGCCGCCGCGGCGAGGGCCGCCCGGCCGAGGTCGCGCGTGCCGATCGTCAGGACGACGAACGCCAGCCCGCCCACGAGGAGCGCCACGGCGGCGAGGTCGAGCAGGATGAGGAGGCGGACGCGGCCCGCGCGCATTGGTCGATCCTGGCGCAGTACCGGCCGTTAGGCCAGCCTGGTTCCAGGGCCTCCTTTCAAACCGTGCGTGCGGGTTTCCCGCACACGGCTTAACGATGGTCTTCGCGCGGCAGCTTGCGCGGGGTAGCGGACGCGGCCCATGCAGCGGTGCAGGCCAAGCTCGAAGAGACGTTCGAAGGGCCAAGCCTCGTACTGATAGCGAGTCCGCTGACCACCGCGCCGATGGAGCCAGCGCGTGATCCGTTCGTGCACGTACCAGTCGACGCGGTTGAACTCCCGATCCGCTGTTCCGGTCCGGAAGTAGTTGGCCCAGCCCCGGATGACGGGGTTCACGGACGCGATGACCTCCTTCACGTCCTTCGCCCCGCTCCTGCGCACGTCCGTCAGCTCGTGGACGCGCTCGCGGACGCGGGTCATCGCCTTCGGTGAGGGCCAGCGGTGCATGTAGTGCCGGTCGGGGCGCCGCTGGATGCTGCGCCGCTTCCGGTTCACGCACCCGAGGAAGGTGAAGCCTTCCTTTCCTCGCCTCAGATCGACGATCCGCGTCTTCTCCGGGTGCAGCGTCAGGCCGAGGCGCGCCATGATGAGCTCGACGCGCCGCCTCGCCTCGTTCACCTTCGACTCCGTCCCACACATCACGACGAAGTCGTCGGCGTACCGCACCAGGACGCCGAGGTGCTTGCACCTCTGCGCCCAGATCCGGTCGAGCTCGTGCAGGTAGACGTTGGCGAGCAGCGGCGAGATCACTCCACCCTGTGGCGTTCCCGCCACGGGGTTTCTCACCGTGCCCTCCTCCATCACCCCGGCCTCCAGCCACTTCCGCAGGAGCTTCAGCACCCTGCGGTCCGAGATCCGCTCCGCCACCATCGCCATCAGCTTCTGCTGGTCGATGCTGTCGAAGTACGCCTTGATGTCGGCGTCGAGCACGAAGTTGTGACCCTGGTTGCCAGCCTCGCGGATGGCCTCCAGCGCCTGCGTCGCGCTCCGCTTCGGCCGGAACCCGTAGCTCGACGACAGGAAGTCGGCCTCGAAGATCGGCTCGAGCACCAACTTCGCAGCCATCTGCGCCACGCGATCCCGCACCGTCGGGATCCCGAGCGGCCGCTGCTTTCCGTCTGCCTTCGGGATGTACCGCCGCCTCACCGGGAGGGGGCGGTATTCGCCTGCCAGGAGATCGGCCTGGATCCCTTCGAGGAACGCCTCGACTCCGCTCTCCTCGATGGCCCGGATGGACTCGCCGTCCACCCCTGCCGCGCCTCCGTTGCTGCGCACCCGCTTCCACGCTTCCCGCAGGACGTCACCCCTGCAGATCCGGTCGTACAATGCGTGAAAGCGCCGCGTGCTGCTCCGCTTGGCGGCCACGTAAAGCCGGCGCTGGAGTTCTCGCACTTTGTCGATGGGGGTGTTGGGCCTCACGGCCATGCCCTCGCGCTTACCCCCAGTGCCGACGCGACCAAAGCAGGGCCCCTTCCCTCCGCGCGGTTATCCCGCGCCTCACCGGTACTACGGGCCCCTCGGACTCCCTTCCGGCTCCTCGCGCTTTCGACTCCCGTCTTATGCGCTCGGTCTCTGCCCGACGCGGGCTGCCGGCGAGGGTCTCTCGTGTTCCACACCGATCCTTCGCGACGTGCCGCCGCCCCTACCCCGGGGAGCCCCAGCGTCCGTTCCGGACCAAGGACGCTGTGCATCGCCTTCGCCGTGGCATGACCGGCTCGGCGCTCCCGAACACCTTTCGGCTGAGGATCTGTCGAGGCTGAAGCGTTCACCTTGTTGCGGCCCGCCGCTTCGCTTCCTCCGTACGTGAGGCTTTCGACGCACCGCTCGGCATGCCCGGTCTCCCGGACAAGCTGGTGCCTGCTTCCGGGCTCTCCGGCGATTACCCGGACCGGACTCTCACCGGCTGGATCGGTGCAGCTTCCACGACGCACCATGGACCGAGCCTACCGGAACAGCCCGAGGGCCGGCACCCAGGAGGCGAGGAGGTCGGCCGCGTAGAGCCACTCGAGCGCCCCGAGCACGAGGAACGGCCCGAAGGGCACGGAGTTCCGCGGCGGGACCCAGCCGTCGGGCTGCGCCTCCCCGCCGCCCTCCTCCCCCTTCTGCGCCCTCCCGAGGAGGATCAGCGCAATCCCGACCCCCGAGCCCTGGATCGACGCGAGCATCACGATGGGCAGGAGCGCGAGCGCCCCGAACCACGCGCCGAGCCCGGAGAGCAGCCACACGTCGCCGAAGCCGAGGGCCTCCTTGCGCGCGAGCTTCGCCCCGAGCCACGAGACCGCCGCGAAGGCGCCGAACCCGATGGCCGCGCCGAGCAGCGCGGGGCGCCACCCGCCGGCGGGCGAGAGCCCCGCCCACGAGGCGGCGAGGCCGGCGCCGATGAGCGGGAGGGTCAGCGGGTACGGAAGGAGCCAGGTGTCGAGGTCGATGAGCGCGAGCGCGAGCAGGACGAGGACGAGGGCGAGCTCGCAGGCCGCCGCGCCGGTGGGCCCGTGCCGCAGGAGCGCGCCGGCCGCGGCCGCCGCGCCCGCGGCCTCGACGAGCGGGTAGCGCACCGAGATCGGCGTCCGGCACGACCGGCAGCGCGCGCGGAGCAGCGCCCACGAGACCACCGGCAGGTTGTCGTACCAGGCGATGGGCGTGCCGCAGCGCGGGCAGCGCGAGCGCGGGCTCACGACCGACTGGCCGAGCGGCACCCGCGCGATCACCACGTTCAGGAACGAGCCGAAGATCGCGCCGACGAGCGCGACCCAGCCGAGGAGGAACGGCGCGGGCAAGAGCTCCATCACGCTCCCGGCGTGGCGCGGCGCCGGCGCGCGAGCAGGGCGGCCGCGGCGAGCGCGGCGAGCGTGACCCCGGCGAGGGCGGCGCCGGCGCGCAGCCCCGGGGTGCGGTACTCGAGCTCGACACGGTGGCGGCCCGCGGGGATCCGAATCCCGCGTGCGGCGACGTTCACCGGGAGGATGGGCGCCTCCGCGCCGTCGACGCGCGCGCGCCAGCCCGGGGCGAAGGTGTCGTTCACGACGACGAGCGCGGGCGCGTCGGCGGTGGCCTCCACGACCAGCCGCTCGCCCCGGTCCTCCGCGAGCCGCGCCTCGCCCACGGGCGGGCGGTATCCGTCCGGGACCGGCCCCTCCACGACCGAGCGGCCGCTCGCCGCCGCGCCGGGAGAGAGCACGAGCTCGAGCGCGGCCCGCTCGTCCCCCCGCTCGAGCGCCCCCGCGAGCCCCACCCGCGGCCGGGCCGGCAGGCGCACGAGGAAGACCGGCAGCTCCGGGTCGGTGGCGAGGACCTGGTACGGCGGCGCGAGGCCTGCCTTCGCGGCGAGCTCCGGCGAGGCCGGCACGACCAGGGCGCCGAACCCGAGGAGTGCCGCGGGGCCCGCCAGGCGCTCCGGGCCGGCGGCGCGGCGGATTCTGGATCACGCGCGCGGAGAGCAGCCCGGTGTAGGCGTCGAAGTTGGCGATCCGCCGCGGCACCTGCAGCGCGGGCGCGGAGGTGCGCGCGAGCCACCGCCACCGCGCCTCGTACTCGGAGAGCTCCCGCCACCGCTCGCCCGAGAGCTGGAAGGGCGTCACGACCCGCGGCAGCCCGGGCTCCGCGGCGAGCCGGGCCGCGATGGGCGAAGGCTCCTCGAGCAGCGCCGGGGGCGCGAGGACGTAAGCCGTCACGGCCGAGGCGCCCAGATCGAGGGCGACGACCGCGCAGACCGCCCCGGCCGCGAGCCCGCGGAGCTTCTCGCCGCGAACGAGCAGCGCGACCCCGGCGAGCAGCGCGAGCGCCAGCGCCGCCGCCCCGCCGCCGCCGGCGAGGTTGTCCACGAGGGCCGCGGCGAGCGGGCCCGGCGTGGAGCCGCGCGCCGACGCGACGAGCGAGGCGACGGTGGCGGGCGCGAGCGCCGCCGCGGCGGACAGGACGCCGAGCGTTGCGGCTCCGGCCCCGGCCACGCGCGCGAGGCGCCCGCCCTCCTCGCGCGGGGCCGCGAGGAGGCGATCCACCCCGAGCCCCGCCGCGACCGCGACGAGCAGCGCGACCCAGACGACCGCCTTCTCCCAGTAACGCAAGCTCGAGAGCACCGGCAGCGCGGCCGCGAGCTGCCCGAAGCCGGCATTCGGCCCGAGCGCCACCCAGACGAAGGCGAGCGCCAGCCCGAGCAGCCAGCGGGCTCGCACGTCCCGGAGCGCGCCGAGCGCGGCGAGCGCCAGCGCCGACGCGCCGGAGTAGACCGACAGCACCCAGGGGAACTGGGTGTGCTCGTTCCCTGCCAGCGCCTCGAAGAGCGGATTCTGGAGCGCGCCGACCTTCCACCGCAGGAGCCCGGGCACCGCGAGCTCGACGAGCCGCAAGGGGTGGAGGTTCCAGCGGGTGAGCTCGGTCGCATCGAACCCCGCCGCGCGGGACGCGTGCGGGGCCCAGAGCAGCGTCGGGAGCAGCGCGGGGGCCGCGGCGAGCACGGCGACGCCGAGGGCGGCCGCGCCGCGCGCGGCCCGCACGCCGGGCGCCGGCCCGCGCACCAGCGCGAGCGCCTGGACCGCCGCGAGCCCGAGCACGAGCGCCCAGCCCATCGGGTCGCCGCCCGCGAGCGCCACGAAGGACGCGAGGCCGGTCCAGAGCAGCGGGGCCGGGCCGCCGACCGCGACCGCGCGGTGCGCGGCGGCGAGCACCCACGGCGCGCCCGCGAGCGTCGTGAGGTACGTCGGGTTGTCGGTCGACGAGACCACGAACCCCGACAGCATGAACGCGAGCCCCGCGGCGACCCCGCCCGCCTGCCCTCCCCCGAGCCGGCGCGCCCACCACCAGGCCCCGAGCCCCGCGCCCAGCACGGCGAGGAGCACCCAGGCCTTGAAGGCGACCTCGAAGGGCAGCGCGAGGAAGAGTCGCGTTGAACGGGTGGAGGGGTGCGTCCACCGCGCCCGCCACGTGCGGGGTGCCGGTGCCCTGGTAGGGGTTCCACTCGGCGAGGTGCCCGCGCCGCAGCTCCTCGGCGAACCAGCGCTTCACCGGATGGTGCATTCGCCCGGCGTCGCGGTAGAGGAACTGGCCGTCGCCGAGGAGCGCGGGCGCGAAGACGAGCGCCCCGGCCGCGGCGAGCACCGCCGCGGCGACGAGCGCGTCGCGCGGCCCCCGGCTAGCCGACGGCATCACGCTGCCGCCCCTCGCCCGCCGCGCCGGCGGCGGTCGCGAGCCGCACGAAGGTCTCCTCGAGGCTCTCGCGGTGGGGCTGCAGCGAGACGAGGCGGCCACCGCGCGCGAGGACGAGCTTCACCGCGGCGTCGGCGGCCTCGAGCGAGGGGAAGAGGAAGGCGTGGCCCTCGGCCGAGGGGCCGCCGTCGGTCGCGACCGCGCGCACCTCGTCCGCGGCGGCCGGCGAGAGGCCCGTGCAGCGGACCTCGACCACCCGCACCGAGCCGTCGAGCAGGGACGCGAGCGCGCCCTCGCGGACGAGCTTGCCGTGGAGCAGCATCCCCACGCGGTCGCAGATGCTCTCCACGTCGGAGAGGATGTGCGTGGAGAAGAAGACGGTCTTGCCGCGCCGCCGCTGCTCGAGGACGAGGTCCCGCACCTCCTTGCGGCCGATGGGGTCGAGCCCGCTCATGGGCTCGTCGAGCACGAGCAGCGGGGGGTCGTGGATGAGCGCCTGGGCGAGCCCGAGCCGCTGCACCATGCCCTTCGAGAACTTGCGCACGGTGAGGTCGCGCGCGTCGCCGAGGCCGACCTGCTCGAGCAGCGCCTCGGCGCGGCGGTCGAGGTCGCGCCCGGAGAGCCCGGAGAGCCGGCCCAGGTAGCGCAGCACCTCGAGCGGCCGCATGAAGTCGTGGAAGCTCGGGTTCTCGGGCAGGTAGCCGACCTGCAGGCGGGCCGCGGCGTCGGTCACGCTCTTGCCGAAGAGCGACGCGTTGCCCGCGGACGCCTGCACGAGCCCCACGAGGATCTTGATGGTCGTCGACTTGCCGGCGCCGTTCGGGCCGACGAAGCCGTAGATCGACCCCGGCGTCACCGTGAGGTCGAGCCCCTCGAGGGCGACGAACCGTCGCGCCCGGAAGCCGAGCCGGTAGACCTTGCCGAGCCCGCGGGCCTCGATCGCGAGGGTGTCCATGGTCAGCGCACGTCCCGCTTCGTGAACACCAGGGTGGCGAAGGCCACCAGGGTGGCCGCGTAGGCGAGGCCGTACGAGGCCCGGCCCGCCACCGAGGCGAGGGTGATGGGATCGCCGTACACGAGCGCCTCCTTCGAGTCGAGGAGGGTCATGTTGGGGAGCACGTAGTCGAGGACCTTCACGAGCCCCTTCATCTCGGTCTGCTGAGCCTGCAGCCAGAACCAGCGCACCTCCCCGAAGAGCCAGCCCGCCCCGACGATGGCGAGCGTGTAGATGGAGGCGAGCGTCGCGGTGGAGAAGGTGGAGAAGAGCACCGCGAACGCCGCGCAGACCGCGAGCTGGACGAAGGTCAGGAAGAAGGTGGCGAGGTACGCCGCGCCGAACCAGGACGGGGAGCCCTCGTAGAACGCGAGCACGAGCGCGGTGGCGACCGACATGAGCGCGACGTTGAGCGCGAGCGTCGCGAGCAGCCCGAGGTACTTGCCCGCGACGAAGCCCGCCCGCGAGACGGGGCGCGCCAGCACGGGGTAACACGTGCGGCGGTCGAGCTCCCGGCTCACGAGGCCGACCCCGAGGAACACCGCGATGAGCGTCCCGAAGATCTGCGTCGCCGAGAGGCCCACGTTGGCGATGATTCGGAACTGCTCGCCGAGCGTGAGCTGCGAGATGGTGAGCGCAGCGACCACGAGGAGCACCGCGAACACGAGCAGGTTGTGGAGGAGGCGCTCACGGAGCGCCTCGCGGACGGTGGCGGAGGCGATGGTGAGGGCGATCACGGCTTTCCTCCGGTTATCCGCAGAGGCGCGCGCGGCCCGAGCTTGCTGCCTCTTCACGCGGCCCGTCGACGGATCGTACTGGAGCTCGCCGCCCGAGGGGTCGCCAGGGAGCTCCGGGAGCTCGATCGGCACGAGCTCGTCGAGGGTCCAGGGCACCCGCCCCGTGCGCGCCCGGAACCCGGCGATCGCCCGCTCGAGCCGGGAGAGCGCCTGGAACGTCTGGATGCGTGTCCTGCGGGCGACGAGCTCGTCGCGGAGCTCCGCCGTGTCGGTGGCGGCGAGGCTCTCGTCGAGGAACGCGATGGCCGCGCCGTACTCCGCGTCGCTGTCGACGAGGGCCGAGAGGTTGGCGGCGAGGAGCGCGAGGTGGGGCTTCTTGCCGATCTGCGCGGCGAGCCGCGCGTACTTCGCGGCCTCGGCGTAGTCCTGCTCGTAGAGGAACTTGTTCGTGGCGTGCGCGAAGTAGAGCGACCAGCGGTCGGGCAGGTTGCGCATGCCCTTCTTGAGGATGCGCTCCGCCTCCGGGTACCTGTGCGCGAGCCCGGCCAGGTTGGACCCGGTGATCTGGTACGCGTAGCCGAAGCGCGGGTCGAGGTCGGTGACGATCTCGCCGAGCGGGTAGAGCGCGTCCCAGCGCACGGCCTTCGCCAGCACCGTCTCGCCGACGTACTGCACCGTCTCGAGCCAGTACACGTCGGCGAGGAGGAGCCGCTGACCGAACGAGACCGCGCGCAGGAGCTTCCCGGAGGGGAGCCAGGCGGGATCGCGCACCGCGTCCCGCCGGGACGCCGAGATCCTCGAGCTGGTACCGGGCGGCGGCGGTCAGTCCGAGGGCAGCGAGGGCGAGGGCCGCGAGGGTGGCGCGCCGTTCGAGCATCGGCAGGGGAGCATAGCCGCAGCCCAGAAAAAGTCGAACGGGCGAAAGGCGAAGGGCGCCGCGTCGCCGCGGCGCCCTCCGGTGAGCTTCAGGCTGCGGTGCGGGGACGGACTAGAACTCGTCCGGGCCCGTGATCGTGCACGGCGTGCCGTAGACGGCGTTCGTGCCGATGATGCAGCTGCCGAGCGTGCCGGGGAACCCCACGCCGGCCGCCGTCAGGTTACCGGGGTCGGTCGCCTGGGTGGTGCCGTCGAGCGCGAGCTTCACGAGCGCGACCTCGCCGAGGCTGCCGGCGCCGTCGATGTCGGAGACCGCGCCGACCGTGTAGCAGATGCCCGAGTTGGTGACGGCCGACGGCGTGAGGCAGTTCGCGACGCTCACCTGGTAGTTGAAGTACGTCGCGCCCTCGATCTGCCAGTCGATCGCGCTCGCGGCCGCGAGCTCCTGCGTCGTCCACGGGGCCTTCTGCGTACCCGGGGTGGCGGCCGTGGCGGGGTAGGGAGTCGAGCCGAGCGCGTGGTAGGTGCCCGCGACGTACTGCGCGTCCGGCGTGCCGGCGAACACGACGTTGCGCTCGCCCTGGCGGAGGGCCTCCTGCGCCTTGCGGATGCCCTCGACGTTCGAGGACGCCTCGGAGAACTTCGAGCGGAGCTGATACTTGACGAAGTTCGGGATCGCGATCGCGGCGAGGATGCCGATGATGGCGACGACGATCATGAGCTCGATGAGGGTGAAGCCCTTGGCCAGCTTCTTCATGTGTTTCCTCCGGTGTCAGGCCGGGTGCGCGCGGGGCGGCCGGCGGCGATGTGTCCGGGCTCGCGACAGCACCTCGCGCCCGGCCTGGTACGCCAGGGCCACGTAGCATGGGAGATGCCAGCCGACCGCCCGGCTAACCCGCCGTAACTCGGGTGCGTGGGCGGAGGTGATCCCTGACGCGGCGGGGCCATGCGGGTCGGCCTCGCTGACGATTCTCGTCACCCGGGTAGGGGGTCCCTCTTTTGACTCGGGCAGGAGGTGGCCCGATTATCGGGCCGCTCCGCTCCCTTGCGTGCGACCTACCGTGGACCTCACCTCGTCTTCCAGCGCGCTGCGGCGCGAGCGGATCCTGCCGCTCGCCGGCCTCGCGGCGGTGCTCGCGGCCGGCGTCGCGTTCCGCGTGATCGGCGCGGTCGAGGCCTTCCACGGCGGTGAGCTCGTGCTGCTCGACGGCGACAGCCGATATCACCTCCACCGCATGCACCAGGTGGCCGACGCGTTCCCGCGCGTCCCCTGGCTCGACCCGATGATCGCCTGGCCCGCGGGCGGACCGGTGCCGTGGGCGGCGGGCTTCGACCTCCTCGGCGGGCTGCTCGTGCTCGCCGGCCGCGCCGCGGCCGGGGAACTCGGCGGCGACCTCCTCGCGGCCGCGCTCTGCCCGCTCCTCGGGATGGCCTGCGTCGCCGCGACGATGGAGCTCGTCTGGACGCTCGCGCGCGGCCGCCCCCACCGCGCGGGCGCGGCGCTCGCGGCGGGCATCCTCGCCTGCGTGCTCCCCCAGTCCGTCGTCTCCTCGCGCTTCGGCATCCTCGATCACCACGTCGCCGAGGGGCTCGCGATGCTCCTCCTCGCCCGCTGGGCGCTCGCCGTGGCCGATCCCGGCGAGGAGCGCGACGCGCGAGGGCGGCTCGCCCTCGAGGCGGCCGGGGCGCTCGTCGCGGGGGGCGCGGTGGCGGTGTTCACGGGCTCCCCCCTCTACGTGGCGCTCGTGCTGCCCGTGCTGCTCGCGTCCGCGCTCGCCGCGCCGCGGCCGCGCCTCGTGGGCTCCGGCGGCCCCGGGCTCCTCGGCGGCGCGGCCCTCGCCGCGCTCGCCTCCGCCCCCGCGGTGGCCGCCATCGGCGCGCACCCCGCCGTCGTCGCGCAGGGCGGCGCGCTCGCGTTCGGCTTCCCCTCCTGGCTGCAGCCCCTGCTCCTCGCGGCGGCGGGCGCGGCCGTGTGCGCCGCGGTCGGCCTGGCCGCGCGCGTGCCGTCGCCCCGGGCGCGCCTCGTGGTGCTCGCCGCCGGGGGCGGCGTGGCCCTCGCGCTCCTCGCCTTCCCGGTCGTCCCGGGCGCGGCCGAGGTCGTGCTCGGCCTGCGCGAGTGGCTGCTGCGCGGCGACCCGTGGCTCAAGACCATCGACGAGTTCCAGCCGATCTGGCGCCCCACGCTCGCCTACGGGATCACGAAGTACCTCGGCGCGCTCGGCTTCGCGACGCCGCTCGTCCTCGGGGCCGCCGCGCTCGCGCTCGCGCCCGCCGGCCGGGCCCGCGGACTCTCCTTCCTCTGGCCCTGCCTGGCGCTCGGCGCGCTCGCGGTGCACCAGGTCCGGTTCGGGCGGGTGTTCACGTGGTTCCTCGCCGCCGCGGGCGGGCTCGCCCTCTCCTGGCTCGCCGCGCGGCTCGGGCGGCTCCCCCGCCTCGCGGCCGCGCTCCCGGCCGCCGCGGCCCTCGCCCTCGCCGCGCTCGACCCGCGCGTCCGGCTCGCGATGGGCCCGAACCTCGACCCGATCCCGGGCGCCTCGGTCGAGGCCGCGCTCGACCTGCGCACCCGCCCGCCCGGCCCCGCCCCCGGCGTCCTCACGGCCTGGGACCTCGGCAACGAGGTGCTCGTGCTCGCGGACCGGCCCGTCGTCACGAACGGCTTCGGCCCCTACCCGGATCCCGCCGCCTACACCCAGGGTGAGCTCGCGCTCCGGCGCGGCGAGGACGAGCTCGTGCCCTGGCTCGCGCAGCGCGGGGTGGGCTGGGTGATCTCCGGCCCCGCCAACCTCCACATCCGCGTGAGGGGCGCCACGGCGCCCGCCCCGTTCGCCTCGAGGCGGATCTCCGCGCGGTGGCTGCAGGAGGTCGGCGCCGCGCCGGCGCTCCTCGGCGGGTCGGGGTACCCGGCGATCGGCCTCAGGCACTTCGAGCGGCTGCGCCCGGTCTTCGCGTCGACGCGCACGGTGGGCGGGATCGACGACGTCCTGCCGGTGCTCTGGACCTACGAGGTCGTGGCGGGCGCGCGCGTGCACGGCCGGGCCGCGCCGGGCGCGCGGGTGGTCCTCGAGATCGAGCTCGGCGAGCACGGACGGCGGCACCTCTGGGCGGCCTTCGCCGACGCGGGGGCGGACGGTGGGTTCTCGCTGCGGGTGCCGCTCGCGACCTCCTCGGCGGGCGCGGTGAGCACCGGCCCCGGCCGGCTCCGGGCCGGGGAAGGCCCCGCCCGCGAGCTCTCCATCACGGAGGCGGACGTCCGGGCGGGCGCCGAGGTGGACGCGGGTACGCTCGGGGCAGGTGAACGTTGAACGATCGACCGGACACGACCCCGAAGGTGGACCTCGCCGATCCCGCCGCCGAGGCCTGGCTCGCCGCGCGGCGCGGGCGGGTGACGCTCGCCCTCGCGGGGCTCGCCGTCGCCGTGCGCCTCGTCGTCGCGGCGCAGGCCGCCGGCTCCCCGCTCCCCCGCAACCACGAGGTCGTCCGGGACAGCGACAGCTTCTTCTTCGACGCGTGGGGCAAGCGCGTCGCGGGGGGAGACCTCCTCCAGCGCGGGCCCTGGCACCCCATGGCGAGCTGGATGGATCGGGTCGCGGAGCGGGCGCTCGAGGCCGATCCGGGCCTACCCGAGCGCCTGGAGCTCCCGGCCGCCGGGCTCTCCCGGAGCGCGCTCTCCGCCCGCCTCTGGGATCGCTGGCTCGGGGGGGCGACCTTCTACCAGGAGCCGGCCTACCCCTACCTCGTCGGGCTCACCTACGCGCTCGCGGGGCCGCAGGTCTGGGCGGTCTTCGCCTTGCAGCTCCTGCTCGGCGTGGCGGGCGTGCTCCTCGCCGCGGCGCTCGGCCGCCGCCTCTTCTCGGAGAGCGCCGGCCTCGCGGCCGGCCTCCTCGCGATCCTGGCGCCGTTCCCGCTTCTGTACGAGCTCACGCTGCTCCGCGACGGGCCGGCGGCGGTGGTGACGCTCGCGCTCGCGCTCGCGATGCACGAGGCCGTCGCGCGCGGCGGCGCGCGGCGCTGGTTCGGCCTCGGCGTGGCGTTCGGCGCGGCCGCGCTCCTCAAGACCTCGTTCCTCGCCTTCCCCGTGCTGATGGGGCTGTGGCGGCTCGCCTCCGCGCGGCCGGCGCCCGCCGGGCGCCTGCGGGCCGCGGCGCTGGTCGCGGGCGGCGTCGCGGCCGGCCTCGCCCCGGTCGTGCTGCGCAACCTCGCCGTGGGCGTCCCGCCGCTCGCGCTCAACGGCTCGGCGGCGGCGATGCTGCCGATCTACCACGTGGTGGGCGCCCCGCCGTTCGGCCTCGCGCTCCCCGACCTCATCGGCCCGGTCATCGTGGCAGGCGACGGGCGGCCGCTCGCGGGCCTCCTCGCGGCCGCGCGCACCCACCCGTCCCTCGGCTCGCTCGTCACGCTCGAGCTCTCGAAGCTCCTCTACGCGTTCCACGGTTTCGAGGGCTCGAACAACGTCGACGTGAACGTGTTCATGCGCGGCGCGCCCGCGCTGCGCCTCCTGCCCGCCACCTTCGCGGTGATCGCGCCGCTCGCGGCCGTGGGCCTCGCCGGGCGCGACGCCGCCCGGCGCGCCTGGCCGCTCGGCGTCGCCGTGGCGGGCACGCTCGCGTCGATCGTGCTCTCCTCGGCGCTCTCGCGCTACCGCGCCCCGCTCACCACGGCGCTCCTGCCGCTCGCGGGCGCCGGGCTCGTGCGGCTGCTGGCCTGGGCGCGCGCGCGCCGGGCGGTGGCGCTCGGCGCGGCGGCGCTCGGCACGGCGGCGTACCTCACCTGGGCCACCGCGCTGCCGCCCGGCATCGTCCGGGAGGCGGCCGTGGTCAACTACGCCCGCCTCGGCCAGGTGTACGCCGCGCGCGAGGAGTACGCGCTCGCGGCGCTCCACCTCGAGGTCTCGCTCGCGCTCGCGCCGGGTGACCCCCAGGTCGAGGCCCACCTCGCGCGGGCCCTGCTCCTCTCCGGCGAGCCCGGCGAGGCGCTCCGCCACGTCGAGGCGGCCGCGCGCACGCTCGACTCCGCCCGCCTCCTCGAGCTGCACGCCGTGGTGCTCGCCCGCGTCGGCCGGACCGCGGAGGCGCTCGAGAAGGCCCGCGCGGCGCTCGCGAAGGAGCCCGGCCGCCCGGCCGCGGCCCAGCTCGTCCAGGAGCTCGACGGCGGCCGGGGCCAGCCGCCCGCCCCGGCCACCGGAGGTACGCCGTGACCACCGCCCTCACCCGCCCGCGCCCCGCCGTCCTCGAGCTCGTGCTCCCGGTCTTCAACGAGGAGGAGGTGCTGGGGCTCCTGCTCGAATCGGCTCGCCTCCACCTTCTCGCCCGAGGCGTGCGCCGCGCACGGCATCGGCCGGGTGCGGCTCCTGTTCGTGGACGACGGCAGCCGCGACCGGACCGCCGAGCTCGTCTCGGCGCGGATCCGGGCGGGGCTCGACGCGCGCCTGCTGCGCTTCTCGCGCAACTTCGGCCACCAGGCGGCGGTGTGCGCCGGGCTGGACCACGCCGACGCCGACGTGATCGCCATCCTCGACGCGGACCTCCAGGATCCGCCCGAGCTCGTGCTCGAGATGGTGGGCCGCTGGCGCGCGGGCGCCGACGTCGTGTACGGCCGCCGCCGCAAGAGGAAGGGCAATCCGCTGAAGCGGCTCGCGTACTGGGGCTTCTACCGGCTCGTCGCCTTCCTGTCGGAGATCGCGCTGCCGCTCGACACCGGCGACTTCGGCCTGATGGACCGGCGCGTGCTCGAGGCGCTCCGCGCGCTGCCCGAGCGGCTGCGGTTCCAGCGCGGCCTGCGCGCGTGGGTCGGCTTCCGCCAGGAGCCCCTCGAGTACGATCGCCCGGAGCGCCAGGCCGGGTCGACGAAGTACGCCTGGCGCCAGCTCTACCGGCTCGCGACCGACGGCATCGCCTCGATGAGCACCCGCCCCCTGCAGGCGGCCCAGCTCGGCAGCTTCGTGTTCGGGTTCATGACGCTCGCCTTCCTCGGCATGCTCCTCGGCGGCGCGTTCTCCGAGGCCATCCCGCGTCCGTTCCTCCTCACCTACGTGCTCATCGCGACCGGCAACGCGGTCCAGGCCTTCTGCCTCTACATCCTCGGGGCCTACGTCGCGCGCACCTACCTCGAGGTGAAGGGGCGCCCGCCGTACCTGCTCCTCGAGGTGGTGGATCGGCCGGCCGCCGGGGGGAAGCCGTGAGCGGCGCGCCGGTGGAGCTCCTCTCGGTCGTCCGGGGGCAGGACTTCCCGGACGAGTGGTACGACGCCTCGGCGGCCTCGCACTTCTGGTTCCGCTGGCGCCTCGCCGCGCTCGAGCGCGCGCTCGCCGACGCGGGGCCGCTGCCCGGCGGGCCGCTCACCCTGCTCGACGTGGGCTGCGGGTCGGGCGTGCTCGCGGCCCAGCTCGAGGCGGCGCGCGGCTGGAGGGTCGACGGCACCGACCTCAACCTGCCCGCGCTCGAGCGCTGCGCGCCGCGGCGCGGCCGGACCTTCTACTACGACGTCACGGAGGAGCGGCCCGAGCTCCTCGGCCGCTACGACGGCGCGGTGCTCTTCGACGTGCTCGAGCACCTCCCCGATCCCGGCCGGATTTTGCGCGCGACGCTCCGGCACGTCCGGCCGGGCGGGCTCCTCCTCGTGAACGTGCCCGCGCTCCCCTCGCTGATGAGCGCGTACGACCGGGCCGCGGGGCACCTGCGCCGCTACACGACCCGCACGCTGTCCGCGGAGCTCGCCGGCCAGGGCGTCGAGGAGCGGGTGATCCGGTACTGGGGGCTCTCGCTCGTGCCGCTCCTGTGGGTGCGCAAGGCGGTGCTCGCCGGCGGCGGGCCGCGCACGATCGAGCGGGGCTTCGTGCCGCCGCACCCGGCGGTCAACGCGGCGCTCGCGGGGCTCATGCGCCTCGAGACGCGCGCGCTCCGGGCGCCGCCCGTCGGGACCTCGGTCCTGTACGTCGGCGTGAAGGCGCCCTGAGCTGAGGGGTGTGCGCCCCGCACCCACCGAGAATCTTTGGAGAATCCAGCCAAGGATTGTCGGCCGAGGAGCGTCACCGAGGGAGCCAGGTCCGCGATTCGACTCGGGATTCCGCCCGTCCGGGCGGGGCACGCGGCTTGCGACGCAAGGCCCGCGGAGGGGAACACCGTGAGACGAACCCGAGGCTTCACGCTCATCGAGATGGCCGTCGTGCTCGGGATCATCGCCGTCCTGACGACGCTCGCGTACACGGGGCTGCAGCGGCTGCGTCCCCGCGCGAACTACGACTCGGCGTCGGGCGAGCTCCAGGCGCTCCTGCACCTCGCCCGGCAGACCGCGCTCGCGTCCGGCGACGACGTGGTGGTGATGTTCTTCCCCGACCAGGCGACGTCCGACTCGGCGGGGCGCGTGATCGTGTACCAGGACCGCGCGTTCGACCTCTTCGTGGGCGCGCTCGGGTCGACGTTCGCCGCCTACGACCCCGTCGCGCAGCCGCTCACCGGGCAGAGCGAGATCCTCGGCACGCTCGACCTGCCGCGCGGCGTGACCTTCGGCCCGTCGACCGGGCTCGGCACCACGCTGCAGCCGCCGCTCGCCACGATCGTCGTGAACCGGTCCTGCAGCTTCTGCGAGACCGGCGGCGACCACCGCGGCGCGATCCGGTACGACGCCCGCGGCTTCCCGACCTTCTACGACACCGCGGGGCCCGTCGCCGTGCAGGGCGGCGCGAGCGTGAGCCTCACCCACGCGGACCTCGGCTCGGTGCTGTCGGTGGTCGTGACCACGCCCGCGGGCGCGGTCATGTCGTTCAAGAAATAGGAGCGCACGTGGCGAAGAGCGACGACAGGAAGGCGACGTCCACCCCGCGCGGCTTCACGCTCATCGAGAACATGATCGCGATGGGGGTCATGCTCGTGGGCGCGCTCGGGCTCATGGGCCTGCACAACATGGGCGTCACGATGAACGGCGACGCGCTGCGCGTCACGCGCGCCACCGCCATCGCCCAGGACCTCGTCGGCAACATCGAGGCCTGGAACTACGACGAGGGCGGCCCGCTCCAGAAGGTCTCCACCTCGAACTCGACCGACATCGGCGACCTCGCCCAGCAGTTCGAGCGCGTGGCCGATCCGGTCGGCACCGGCCTCGCCGATCACGGCGAGGACGACCTCGACGCCCTCGGCACCGGCTGGTACGGCCTCCCCACCGCGGCCCTGAACGGCGTCTACGAGCGCTACTGGAACGTGCTCTACAGCGACACGAACGGCGACGGCACGAACGACGCGGTGCAGATCGCGGTGGTGGTCCGGTGGCGGCAGGGCGCCGGCTGGCGCCGCGTCGTCCTCCACGCGGTGAAGCTCAACCCGGCGAGGGCCTGACCCCATGATCCGCTCCCCCCGTGGCTACTCGCTCGTCGAGCTCCTGATCTCCATCGCCGTCGCCTTCGTCATCATCGCGGGCGCCATCGCGCTCCTGAACGGGCAGATGCGCTCGTTCCAGACCGGCACGCAGGACCGGGCACTGCAGGAGGCGGCCCGCATCGCGCTCTCCGAGATCTCGGGCAACCTGCGCCGGGCCGGCTACGGCGTCGACCCGGCCGTCGCCTTCGACTTCGGGGACCAGGCCGCCGCGCGCATGGAGGCGAGCCCCGCGAACTTCACCTTCGCGGTGGCGGGCGCGAACTGCAACGCCGCGCTCGCGCTCTGCCGCGACCGGACCGACGGCCCCGACGAGGTCTCGTTCATCACCCGCGACACCATCTTCGGCCCGCACGTCGTCACGCAGGGCTACGGCGGCGGCACGATGAAGATCTCCGGCCCCCTCAAGCAGCCGCTCCGCGCCGGCCAGCTCCTGCAGGTCATGTGCTACTCGGGGACCTACCGGTGGGCGTACGTCACCCTCACGGCGGAGGCCCCCGCCACCACGGCCGACGAGGTCACGCTCACGATCGCGAACGGGGGGACCGGCTTCCCGAACCAGGCCGGCGTCCTCGGGGACGCGTGCTTCTCGACGGTGGCCACCGTCGACAGCGCCGCCACCACCTACCCGAAGGTCGCCACCGCCACCTTCGACGCGGCCGCCAAGGTCTTCAAGGTCGACCGCTACCACTACTTCATCCGCAACTACTCCGCCCTCGGCGTCGAGGTCCCCTGGGGCACCGCCGGCTCGCGCCCCTTCCTCATGCTCGAGCAGGGGCTCTTCGGCGCCGACGGCGCACGCATCGAGAGCGTGATCTCGCCGGACGTCGAGGACCTGCAGCTCGCGTACGTGTTCCCGCTCGCCACCGCGAACCGGATGGTCGGCACCGTGGCGAACACGGCGATCACCGCCGACGCGGCGGGCATCGACCTCGCCGCCACCGCGCCCGTCTTCGGCGATCCCGAGCCCACGGTCGACACCCCGGTCACGAACAAGTCCAGCCACCACCCCGGCAACATCCGGGCGGTCCAGGTCAGCCTCGTGGTCCGGGCCCCCACGCCCGACATCGCCATCCCGGGCGACGATCTCCCCGCGCTGGGCAACCGCGCGGCGACCGTGAACCCGGGCGACAACTTCAAGCGGCTCACGGTCCAGACCACGGTCCCGGTCCAGAACCTCGCGGCCGAGGTCCCGTACTACCCGACGTACGACATCACCGGCGCCACCGCGCTCAACGCGGGCGGAGGGTGAGGAACGCCATGCGCACCAACGAACCGAGGCCGGCCACCGGCCGCTCCACCCTCGCGTCCCTCCGGCGGTCGTCGCCGCGGGGCAGCGCGCTGCTCACCGCGGTGATCGTGATCATGGTCGTCATGGTCCTCGCGGTCGGCATCGTCCGCTTCGCGTCGCGCGAGGTCGCCGGCGCGACCGCGCTCAAGCAGGAGCAGGCGCTCGTGGCCTGCGCCGCGGCCGCGCGCCAGATGCTCGTCTCGCAGTTCCACCTGCTGGGGTTCCCGGCCAACGTGCAGGCGCTCAACGTCGAGCTCGGCACGACCACCGGCAACGGCGCCACCCGGGTGATCGGCGGCCACTACGACCAGCCGGTGGGCACCGCGACCGAGATCGAGCAGGTCCGCATCACGCAGGTGACCGCGCTCGGCGACACCGCGTTCGGCTCCGCGGGCGCGACCCCGTCCGACATCTCCAACGTGATCAGCGCCACCGGCGGGCTCGGCGGCAAGCCGTACAAGGTGATCGTCCGCTGCCAGGACGGCGTGGTCCAGGGTGGGCGCCAGCTCGAGGTCGAGTTCGGCATCCGCTACGGCCTCTAGGAGGATCCCGTGAAGAAGCTCAGCGCCATCCTGCCCCTCGCGGCCCTCCTCGCCCTCCTGCCCCTCGCGGGCGACGGCGCGACGACCACCTGCTGCGTGAACACCACCTCGCTCGCCTCCCAGCTCACCGCGCCGGTCGTGGGCGACGAGGCCTTCTTCAAGCTGCCGTCGGGCCCGGCGTCGGTCATGCTGACGCTCGACACCTCGGGGTCGATGTACGACTTCACCCAGTGCGGCGACTACAGCTGGAACGACGGCAGCGCGCCCGGCACCTGCAAGTCGCCCTCGCTCACCTCGCCGGTCAACCCGTCGACGACCGCCCAGGTCTCCCCGCTGTTCGTGTCGATCAAGGGCACGTGCACGCCCGCGACCGACGGCACCGGGCCGCAGCTGAAGTGGATGGAGAACGTCACGCCCAAGACGACCTACGCCGACCCGGGCCGGACGAACGACCTCCTCTGGGATTGCCCGCCGTGGGGCAACGGCGGGGCCGCCTGCGCGACGAAGTGCACGGGCGACAGGTGCATGTTCGACCCGAAGGCCGTCTACCGCTACGCGAGCTGGACGGTGGGCAGCACCGCCGCGAGCTTCAAGGCGACCCGCTTCCAGCACGACGACCCGGCGTCCGACGCGACCGCCGCCACGCTCGCGAAGACCTGCACCGCGGTCGACGGCAGCGGCAACGTCATCAAGGACTGCGCCGGCAACCCCATCGACCTCGGCGCCGCGTGCTCGACCTGCATGTCGACCCGCGGGTTCTACTTCTACCGGATCAAGTGGGCCGCGGAGGGGACCTGCACGTACAACGCGGGGACCTCGAAGTGGTCGCCCGGCGGCTTCTCCAGCGCGACCGGCGTGCCGCTCTTCAAGGGCACCTTCCTGAACGCGAACCCGCCGAAGTTCATGTCGGCGAAGACGGTGGTGAAAAACCTCGCCTGGATGGACCGCGCCGACACGGGCGAGCAGCTGCAGCTCGACCAGGTCCGCCTCGGCCTCGCGATCCTCGACTCCGGCGCGGGCGGCAACCAGCGCGCCCAGCTCATCGTCCCGCTCGGCCCGGACAAGGCCTCGTCCTACCCGCCCACCTTCGACGGCTTCCGGCAGTCGCGGCAGTACATCCTCTCGACGCTGAACTACGACCAGACCCACTACAAGGACATTGCCCTCAACACCGTCGTCGACGGCACCACCATCACCGGCGGCTTCTTCAACCCGGCCTCGGGGAGCACGCCGCTCGGCAGCGCCGTCTTCAACGTCGGCCAGTACTTCACCTCGAAGGATCTCTACAAGAACAAGTTCGGCGCCACCTACGAGCTCGCCGCCTTCAACGAGAAGAGCGCCGGGAAGGTGAACGCCGCCTGGGTGACGAAGCCCGGCAACGTCCAGTGCTCGTTCTGCTGGGCCTGCCAGAACAGCACGATCATCGCGGTCACCGACGGCTCGCCGAACAGCGAGATCACGTTCCCCACGGCCGTCACGAACTGGGACTCCACCACCTACAACCTGACCACCAACTGCGGTCGCGCGAGCTGCGCGGCGTGCTACGCCGCGGCCGACCCGGCCACCGACACGAGCGCCTGCACGACCTGCCCGTGCGCCGCGTGCACGGCCGCGGGCGCGGCCTGCAGCACGATCGCCAGCTGCAGCTGCTACTCGCCGTCGGAGACGACGAAGCTGAGCCCGCTCCCGCGCATCGCCTCCTGGCTGCACAACACCCAGCTGCGCACCGACTTCTCCACCGGCTCGAAGCAGGCGCTCACGATCCACACCATCGGCTTCAACACGATGAGCCAGCTCGACCCGCGCGCGTACAACATCCTCCACGCGACCGCCAACATGGGCGGCGGCACCTTCGCGGTGGCCGGCAGCGAGGACGAGCTCTCGAACGCCGTCTACAACGCGGTCCGCTCGGTGATCCCGAAGCTGAACTCGTTCTCGGTCGCGAGCGCGAACTCCCTGCAGACGACGCAGTACACGACCTCCGAGGCCTTCGTCACCCGCTTCAAGCCGAACGAGTCCTTCCCGTGGGAGGGCCACGTGTTCGAGGCCTTCGTGTTCGACGAGAAGCTGAACGGCTGCAAGGAGGGCGGCGCGGCCCCCGACGTCACCTGCCAGGGGCACGTCGTCTCCTCCGACCTCGACGGCGACGACAAGTGCACGAGCACGTTCCTCGTCGACAAGGACTGCAACCGCATCGCCGAGGACGCCGCCACCGGCGACTTCCTCAAGGCCGGCACGACCACCGCCGCGAACCTGCCCTGGGACGCCGGCCGCGTCCTCTCCGACTCGACCAAGACCGGCTACCGCTCGGCAGACGAGACCGCGACGAACGCCCGCACCCTGTTCACCTGGGTCGCGGGCAACCGCGTCGAGTTCACCGCGGCGAACGCGGCGACGCTCCTGCCGTACCTGAACATGGACGGGCCCTGGTGCACGACCCTGCTCGCGCGCCTCGGCATCGTGAGCGCGGCGCCGCTCCAGGAGTGCGCCCGGGAGGTCATCTACTTCGTGCGCGGCTGGGACGTCCTCGACCAGGACGGCGACGGCTGCGCCGGCCCGGGCAAGACCAACGCCGCCGGCTGCCAGCGCGGGACGAAGGGCGAGGAGCGCGACCGCGCCCAGGACGGGCGGACCACCCCGCTCTTCTGGAAGCTCGGCGACATCGCCCACAGCTCCCCGGCCGTGGTCGCGGCGCCGGTCCACGAGTTCCTGTGCGCGACGGGCCTCGAGAAGCAGTGCAAGCCCACGCTCTTCTCGACCCCGCTGTTCCCGAAGATGACGCCGATGCCCACCTCGGGCACGGTCACCCTCGACACCTACAACGTGTTCCGCGCCGCGGCGCTCAACCGCAACCGCGTGCTCTTCGTCGGCGGCAACGACGGCATCCTGCACGCGTTCGACGCCGGCACCTACCTGTCGACCTCCGCGGAGCTCTCCACCGACCAGTACAACCCCGGCACCGGCGAGGAGATCTGGGGCTTCATCCCCATCGACGTCCTGCCGCGCCTCAAGAACCTGCTCGACGGCCACCAGTACCTCGTGGACGCCTCGGTCATGGCCCAGGACGTCTGGGTGGACGGGAGCGTCCAGCAGGACGGCGCCACCACCGACCTCTCCGTCACCACCGACCGCGACGGCGTGAAGCAGGCGCACGAGTTCCACACCATCATCGTGTTCGGCCGCCGCACGGGCGGGAACCAGTACACCGCGCTCGACGTGACCGCCCCGGGCAAGCCCCAGGGCTCCGGCTCCGCCACCGCGACCACGAAGGGCCGCCCGGCCCTCCTGTGGAACTACCCCGAGGGCTGCGCCGAGGACGCCGACCTCATCGGGCAGACCTGGTCCGACTTCGCGCCGAAGCCGCCGCCCATCGGCCCGGTGCGGGTGGTCGAGACCACCCCCACCGCGAACGACAGCCTGCGCGGCTTCGCGGAGAAGTGGATCGTCGCGATCAACGGCGGCTACGACCCCTCGCTCAACCAGGGCCGCGCGGTCTTCTTCGTCGACGTCTGGTCCGGCAAGTCGATCTGGCGCTTCACCGACGACGACTGGGGCTCGACCTACGCCCGCCCCGGGCACATGTTCCCGGTCCCCGCCGGCATCTCCCTCCTCGACGTGGGCGACTCGTCGAAGCGCACCATCGACAACGACGGGTTCTTCGACACCGCGACCTGGGGCGACCTCGGCGGCAACGTCTGGGTGGCGCGCTTCTGGAGCCCCGGCACGCTCGACGTCACGAGCGGCAAGGTCACGAACTGGTTCGCGAGCCGCACGTTCGAGCAGCGCCGCCAGGCCGACGACGCGCAGCGGATCGCCGGCCGCAACGAGTTCTTCTACATGACGAGCAACGTCTACGACGCCTCGACCCGCTCGCTGCGCACCTACCTCGGCTCCGGCAACCGCGAGCGCCTCATGACGACGACCGCGAACTGCGAGAACGACGACCTGCTCGGCTGCTGCAAGGCGGGCTGCACCACGGAGTCGCAGCTCGAGCGCAGCTACTCCACCGGCTACAACCGCACCGACAAGTTCGTCTGCAACGGCGGCGTGCTCACCTACGCCCACGGCGGCAGCCTCACCGCGACCACCTGCTCGGCGGGCGCGGACACGTACCTCGCGAAGGAGACCGTGAAGCTCAACTGCCCGGGCATCGGCGCGCTCCCCGACGCCATCGGCACGACCTCCTGCAGCGGCAGCGGCCTCTGCACCGTCACGCCCATCGGCGAGCGGACCGTGTCGAACGTCGCCTTCACGGGGCCGACGCACGCCCGCTTCTTCGGCTTCTGGTCGTACGGCTCCGGCCCCACCACCGCGACCACGAAGACCTTCGACACCCTCGCGGCGGCGAAGACGTTCGACCAACACCGCTTCACCGACATCGCCTTCGGCGGCGCCACCACCTGCGCCGGCGGCCCGTGCGCCCTGACCGACGTGACGAAGGCGCAGAAGGACGGCACCTGCCTCGGCGGCGGCGCCGCCACCTCCTGCCGCTCCTCGGCCACCGGCCCGGGCTGGTACTACCAGTACGGCGACGTCTGCCCGCTCTCGGCCTGCACCGACACGCCGCCCTGGGTCGACGAGAAGACCGGCTCCAACGCCACCGTCGTCCTCGGCTGCACGTTCTGGAGCTCGTTCCGCCCGGTCGGCACCACCACCACGGTGGACCCGTGCTCCGGCACCCTCGGCACGCCGGTCGCCTACGCCTACGGCACCGACTACCTCTCCGGCTCCCCGACCACCTCCTGCTCCGGCGGCATCGACGCGGTGGCGGCCCTCTCCAACGTCACCGCGGCGCCCAACGCCTCGCAGGTGATCGTGGGTGTGAACACCAACAAGAAGACGGTGTCCTACTCGAGCCAGGCCATCAACAACTCGCAGGCCAACACCACCGGCGCGGGCACCCGCAAGCTCGGTGGCTCCGGCGCCTTCTGGCTGGAGATCCCGCGCCAGGCCCACGCCTGCCGCCACGACGTGGCCACCTCGGCCAGCGTCTGCGAGTAGCCTCCACGGCCCGCGGACGCTCCTTGCGTCCGCGGGCCCCCTCCCCTCCTCCCCCTCTGGGCAGGGGCCCGCCCGTGTGGGCAGACGGTGCCTTGCGGGCAAAACGCGCCTCCGCGACGCCGGCCGGCTGCGTCGGTCTGTGTATGGTGCAGACGCCCGGAACCGGGGTAGCTGCGATCGCATAGGCCGCGGCAGGCCTGCACGCGAGTTGCGCGTGACGACGCCGTGCGCTGCGCGCACGTCGCCGTCACACGCCCTCGTCGCTTGGCCTGCAATCGCTAGGATCCTGGAGACGTGGAGAGCCCGACCTCCGCCGGCCGTCGCTGCGGAGGCACGTTTTGCCCTCGGGCGTACCGGACTGAGGTCGGCCGATGTTGCTGGGTAGCTGGTAATGAACTGATGGTGAAGAAGGTGGGGCGCTGGGGGTTGGGGGTTACGCGTTACGCGTCAGGGGTTACGCGTTACGCGTTGGGCGTCAAAGGCGGTAGGGGAGTGGGGGGGGTCAGAATTGGTGTCGTGAGGGGGTCAGTAATCCTGTCGCTCTACGACAGTTGATGCTCGAACGCCGGAAAGCGTGAGCGATCGGTCTCACGCTCATCATCACCACCGTCAGCGTCAGCGTCACCCTCACCCCGATCTCACCATCAGTTCAACACCAGCACCCGGCATCCACGGCCGACCTCCGTCCGTCACGCCCGAGGGCGAAACGCGTCTCCGCAGCGGCGCGCAGCGAGCGACGGGCGAGGTACCGCCTCCACATCGGGGCAATGCAGGCCAAGCGACGAGGGCGTGTGACGGTGACGTGCGCGAAGCGCACGGCGTCGTCACGCGCAACTCGCGTGCAGGCCTGCTGCCACGATCACCGCCATGGAACGGCCACGGTTCCGGCGATCTCTTCCGTCTCAAACCCGTCCGAGCAAGCGCCGTCGCGGAGGCGCGTTTCGCCCCCAAGGTACCGTTTGCCCATGGAGCCGGCCCGAACGGGCCAGCCTAGTCCCCGCCAATGCCGAACTTGGCGAGGCGGTAGCGCAGGGATCGGAAGGTGAGGGAGAGGGTCCGGGCCGCCTCGGTCTTGACGCCGCCGGCGCGCTCGAGGGCCTGGACGAGCAGCGTGCGCTCGATGGCGTCGAGGTGGGCCTGCAGGTCCAGGCCGGCGGCGGGGAGGGCCGCGGCCTCGGCGGGCGGGGAGGCGGAGGGGCCGCGGAGGGCGGGCGGGAGGTCCTCGGCGCGGACGGTGTCCTGCTCGCAGAGGGTCACCGCGCGCTCGACGACGTTGGCGAGCTCGCGGACGTTGCCCGGGTAGTCGTGGGCGAGGAGCAGGCGCTCGGCCTCCGGCGAGACCGCGGGGACGGGCTTGCCCTGCTCGGCCGCGAAGCGCTCCAGGAAGTGCGCGAAGAAGACCGGGAGGTCCTCGCGGCGCTCCCGGAGCGCCGGGACGCGGAGCTGGATGACGTTCAGGCGGTAGTAGAGGTCCTCGCGGAAGCGGCCCTTCTTGACCTCCTCGGCGAGGTCCCGGTTCGTGGCCGCGACGATGCGGGCCGCGACCGCGAGGTCGGAGGCGCCGCCCACCCGGCGGACGCGCTTCTCCTGCAGCGCCCGCAGGAGCTTCACCTGGACCTGCGGCGGCAGCTCGCCGACCTCGTCGAGGAAGAGCGTGCCCGAGCCGGCGACCTCGAAGAGGCCGGCCTTCGTGTCGACCGCGCCGGTGAAGGCGCCCTTCTCGTGGCCGAACAGCTCGCTCTCGATGAGCCCCTCGGGGATCGCGCCGCAGTTGATCGCGACGAACGGGGCGTTCGAGGAGGCCTGCGCGTGCAGCGCGCGGGCGACGACCTCCTTGCCCACGCCGCTCTCGCCGGTGACGAGCACGGTGGTGCGCGCGCGCCCGACCTTCTCGATCATCGCCCGGACCGCCTGGATGCCCGGCGAGCGGCCGAGGATGGTGGCGTCGTCGGCGACCTTCCCGACGCGGTGGCGCAGGACCCGGTTCTCCGCGAGCAGCGCCCGGTGCTCGAGGGCCTTCTCGACGACGAGCTTCAGCTCCTCGTTCTTGAAGGGCTTCAGCACGTAGTCGTACGCGCCGAGCTTCATCGCCTGGATGGCGTTCTCGGTGGTGGCGTACGCGGTGACGATCACCACCTCGGTCGCCGGGGAGGTCTTCTTCACCGCCTCGAGGAGCGAGATGCCGGAGTCCGCGCCGAGGCGCAGGTCGGAGAGGACGAGATCGAGGTCGCCCTCCCCGGCGAGCGCGAGCGCGCGCGGCAGGTCCGCGGCCGAGGCGACCTCGTGACCCTGCTTGCGCAGCAGGATCTCGAGGAACTCCCGCATCGAGGGCTCGTCGTCGACGACGAGGATCTTCGCCATGGGCGGGGATACTAACCCGGGCCCGGCCGGGGCCCTAGACCGCGACCTCGCGCGCGGGCAGGCGCACGGTGAAGCGGGCGCCCTCGCCCGGCGCGGACTCGACCGACACGCTGCCGCCGTGGGCGTCGACCACCCGGTGCACGGCCGCGAGGCCGAGCCCGGAGCCGCGCTCCTTGGTGGTGAAGAACGGCATGAAGATCTTCTCGAGGTCGTCCGGCGGGATGCCGCCGCCGTCGTCCTCGACCACGAAGCGCACGAGGTCACCCTCCGGCGCGCAGCGGACGCGGATGGTGCCGCCGCCGTCCGGGTGGGCGGCGCGCACCGCGTGGGCGGCGTTCACGACCAGGTTCCACGCCACCTGCCGGATCTGGTCCAGGTCGCACTCGGCCTGGGTGGGCGTGAGCTCGCGGGTGACCGTGACGCCCGCCGCGGCGGGGTCGAAGGCGAAGACCCGCAGCATCTCGTCGAGCATGGAGGCGAGGTCGGCCGGGGCGCGCCGGATCGGCGGGGGGCGAGCGAAGCGCAGGAAGTCGGAGACGAGCTCCTCGAGGCGCGAGGCCTCGCGGAGCACGATGCCCATGAGCTTGCGGTCCTCCTCGGTGGCAGCCGCCTGGCCGGCGAGGAGCTCCAGCGAGCCGGACATCGAGGCGAGCGGGTTGCGCAGCTCGTGGGCGAGGCCGGCGGCCACGCGCCCGAGGTCGGCGAGCCGCGCCGAGCGCTGCACCGCCTCCTCCATGCTGCGCAGCCGGGTGAGGTCCTGGAAGATGACCGCGGTGCCGACCCGCGCGCCCGCCTCGACCACCAGCGGGAAGGACGAGTAGCCGAGGCGCAGCCTCTCGCCGCGCTGGTTCGCGTACTCGAGCTCGCCGCGGCCGGTCTCGGCCTGGAAGGCCGGGAAGAGCTCGGCCGAGCGCCGCCCCCGCGCGGCGTCGGAGGTGACGCCGAACATGAGCTCGCCGGCGCGGTTGAGGAAGGTGACCCGCCCGGCCGGGTCCAGGGTGAGGAGGCCGGAGGTCATCGACTGCACGATGGTCTCGTGCAGCGCGGTGATCACCGCGAGGTCGCTCTCCCGGGCCGCCAGGCGCTCGCCCGCGCGGCGCAGCTGGGTGGCGAGGTAGCCGGCGAGGGCGGCGGTGCCCGCGAGCGCCGCGGACTGGGTGAAGAGCGCGAACGCGATGCCCTTCGCGTGGGGCGGCGCGAAGGCGATCGACACGGTCACGTGCGTGAGGATCGCGAGCACGCCGGCGACCACCGCGCCGCGGGCGAGGAGCAGGATCGCGCCGGAGCCGATGGCGAGCGAGTACAGGAAGACGAAGACGCTGTCGGTGCCGCCCGTGTAGCCCACCAGCGCCGAGGCGACCGCGACGTCGATGACGACGTGGCCCCACGCCGTCGCGGCCAGCGCCCGCCGGCGCAGAAGCAGCATGGAGGCGACGAGCGCCGAGGCGTAGGTGGCGACGACGAGACCGAAGAACGGCGCCAGCGCCTCGACGACGTCCTCGCCGCCCCGCAGGCCCGCGAGCGCGGCGCCGCCGAGCAGCACCGTGACGGCGACGATCCGGAAGAAGGTGAGCCAGACGAGGCGCCGGTACAGCCCGTCGCCCGGACCGGCCGCCGCGGCCTCGCGCGCCGGCCCGGCCACCGCGGGGGAGTCCACGGCTACTTCACGCCGCTCGCCATCGTGAAGATCGGGAGGTACATCGCGATCATGAAGTACCCGACCGTGCCGCCCAGGAAGACCATCATGAGCGGCTCGATCATGCTCGTGAGGGAGCCGATCGCGACGTCGACCTCGTCGTCGTAGAAGTCGGCCACCTTGTTGAGCATGGTGTCCATCGCGCCGGTGGCCTCGCCGACGCCGATCATCTGCACGACCATGGGCGGGAACACCTTGGTCTCGGCGAGCGGGCCGGCGATGTTCTTGCCCTCGGAGATCTTGGCGCGGACGTAGAGGATGGCCTTCTCGACGACGCGGTTGCCGGCCGAGCGGGCCACGATTCTCGAGCGCGTCGAGGATGGGCACGCCGGAGGAGAGCATGGTGCCGAGCGTGCGGGTGAAGCGGGCCACCGCGGTCTTCTGCACGAGCGGGCCGAAGAGCGGGAGCTTGAGGACCGTCGCGTGCCAGACCTCCTGGCCGCGGCCCTTGCGCGTCACCGCGCCGAAGGCGAAGGCGATCGCCGCCGGCACGCCGAAGAACAGGTACCACCTGTCCGTGAAGATGTGGGACAGGTCGACGAGCGCCTGGGTCGGGGCCGGGAGCGCGCCGCCCATGTCCTTGAACATCTTCTCGAACGTCGGGACGACCTTGCCGATGAGGACGCCGACGACCGCCACCGAGACGAGGAGCACGATGATCGGGTAGCTCATCGCGCCCTTCACGCGCCGCTTCAGCTTGTCGTTCTTCTCGAGGTAGGCCCCGAGGCGCTGGAGGATGGTGTCGAGGATGCCGCCCACCTCGCCGGCGCGGATGAGCTGGACGAACAGCTCGTCGAACGCCTTGGGGTGCTCGGCGAGGGCGTCGGCGAAGGTGGAGCCCGCCTCGACCTTCGACTTCACGGTGAGGAGGATCTTGCGGAAGTTCGCGTTCTCGGCCTGGTTGCCGATGATGTCGAGGGCCTGCACGAGCGGCAGGCCGGCGTCGATCATCACCGAGAACTGGCGGGTGAAGACGACGAGGTCCTTGATCGAGACGCCGCCGGCGCCGGGCAGCCGGAGCTTCAGCTCGGGCAGCTTGCGGGCGACCTTCGTCGGCTCGAGCCCCATCTGCCGCAGGCGCGCCTCGACGTTGGCCTTCTCGGTCGCCTCCATCTCGCCCGAGCGCACGTCGCCGTTCTTCGTCTTCCCGGTCCAGCGGAAGACGAGCGGCTTCGCGGTCGGGGCCTTGGTCTTGACGGCAGCTGCCTGGGCCATTCGGTCGGTCCTCGTTCCTCGGCGATCCTAGCGGAGCGTCCCCCGCCGGTCGAATCGGCTACCGGGCGGGCGGGGCCCCGCGCGCCTGTCCGGCCGCCGCGGCGCTGCCGGCGAGCAGGTTCTTGAGCTCCTCGGGGTCGGACGACCGGCCGAGCGCCTCCTCCATCGTGACGAGCCGGCGCGCGAAGGCGGCGGCGAGGCCCTGGTTGAACGTCTGCATCCCGAACTTCGCCTGGCCGACCTGCATCTGCGAGTAGATCTGGTGGACCTTGTCCTCGCGGATGAGGTTCCGGATGGCGGGGTTCGGGACCATGACCTCGACGATGAGGACGCGGCCCGGCGCGCCCGCGCGCGGCAGGAGGTTCTGGGTGAGCACGCCCTCGAGCACGAACGAGAGCTGCGCGCGCACCTGCGGCTGCTGGTAGGGCGGGAACACGTCCAGGATGCGGTTGATGGTCTGCACCGCGCTGTTCGTGTGCAGGGTCGCGAAGGCGAGGTGGCCGGTCTCGGAGATCACGAGCGCCGCCTCGACGGTCTCGAGGTCTCGCATCTCGCCGATGAGGACGACGTCCGGGTCCTGGCGGAGGATGTACTTGAGCGCCTTCTTGAAGCTCTGCGTGTCCGCCCCCACCTCGCGCTGGTTCACGAGGCAGTTCTTGTGCGGGTGCAGGTACTCGATCGGATCCTCGATGGTGAGGATGTGCTCGTGCCGGTCGGTGTTGATCTTGTCGATGATGGAGGCGAGCGTCGTCGACTTGCCGGAGCCGGTGGGGCCGGTGACGAGCACGAGGCCGCGCGGTTTCTTCGCGAGGTCCTGCACGATGGCGGGCAGGCCCAGCTCGGCGAAGGTCAGGATCTTGAAGGGGATGGTGCGGAACGCGCCGGCGACGGCGCCACGCTGCATGAAGATGTTGGAGCGGAAGCGCGACAGCCCCTTCACCCCGAAGGAGAGGTCGAGCTCGTTCTCCTCCTCGAACTTGTGCTTCTGCGCGTCGGTGAGGATGGAGTAGCAGAGCTGCTTCGTGTCGACGGGCGACAGCGGCGGGGTCTTGAGCGGCACGAGCCGCCCGTCGATGCGGAGCTGCGGCGGCGAGCCGGTCGTGATGTGGAGGTCGGACGCCCCCTTCTCGACCATCGCCTTGAGGAGCTGATGAAGGTTCGCCACGGTGGGTCCTAGAACTTGTCGGGGGCGGTGTTGCCGATCGCTTCCGAGAGCGTCGTCATCCCGCCCTTCACCTTCGAGAGCGCGCTCATGCGCAGCGTGCGGAAGCCCAGGCGGATCGCCTCCTGCTTGAGCTCGGCCGCGGAGCAGCCCTGGATGATGAGCTCCTTCAGGCCGTCCCACAGCGGCATGACCTCGTACACGGCCACGCGGCCCTTGTAGCCGCGGTCGTTGCAGGTCTTGCAGCCGCCCGGCTCGAAGGGCTGGAACGTGCCGATCTCCTCGGCCTGGAAGCCGGCGTCGAGGAGCGCCTGGTCCTCGAGCTGCGCGGGCTTCTTGCACTCCTGGCAGAGCCGGCGGCAGAGGCGCTGCGCCACGATGGCGTTGAGCGAGGCGGTCACGAGGAACGGCTCGATGCCCATGTTGAGGAGGCGCG
This sequence comes from Anaeromyxobacteraceae bacterium, assembly GCA_047602405.1. Classification (GTDB taxonomy): domain Bacteria; phylum Myxococcota; class Myxococcia; order Myxococcales; family Anaeromyxobacteraceae; genus Anaeromyxobacter. Next base: position 2,045,245 of record JASGHJ010000001.1, on the reverse strand, counting down.
AGACGGTGCCCGGGGCGTCGTTCGTGTGCAGGGTCGAGAGCACGAGGTGGCCGGTGAGCGCGGCCTTCACCCCGATCTCGGCGGTCTCGAAGTCGCGGATCTCGCCGACCATGATGATGTCGGGGTCCTGCCGGAGGAACGAGCGCAGGGCGGCCGCGAAGTTGAGGCCGATGTCCTCGTGCATCTGGACCTGGTTGATGCCGAAGAAGTTGAACTCGACCGGGTCCTCGGCCGTGGAGATGTTCCAGCTCACCTCGTTGAGCTTCGAGAGCGCCGAGTAGAGCGTGGTGGTCTTGCCCGAGCCGGTGGGGCCGGTGACGAGGACCATGCCGTAGGGCCGGTCGATGGCGTCGAGGAAGTCCTTGAGCTGCGTCTCCTCGAAGCCCAGCTTCGTCATGTCGAGCTGGAGGTTCGACTTGTCGAGGAGGCGGAGCACCACCTTCTCGCCGAAGAGCGTCGGGCAGACCGAGACGCGGAAGTCCATCTCCTTGCCCTTGCCGAGCTTGAGCTTGATGCGGCCGTCCTGCGGGAGCCGCCGCTCGGAGATGTCGAGCTCGCTCATGATCTTGAGGCGGGAGATGATCGCGTTCTTCAGCTTCGTCGGCGGCTTCATCACCTCGTACATCACGCCGTCGATGCGGAAGCGGACCCGGAAGTCCTTCTCGTAGGGCTCGACGTGGATGTCGGAGGCGCCCTTCTTGATGGCGTCGAGGAGGATCAGGTTCACGAGCTTGACGACCGGCGCCTCCTCGGCGCTCTTCTCGAGGTCGACGATGCTCGTGTCGTCGCCCTCCGACTCGACGACCGCGACCTCGGAGTCGTCGAAGCCCTGCATGACCTCGTCGAGGTCCGGGCCCTTCTCGGCGTAGTACCGCTCGATCGCCTCGCGGATCGCCTGCTCGGAGGCGACCACCACCTCGACGTTGTAGCCGGTGAGGAACTTGACGTCGTCGATGGCGAAGATGTTCGAGGGGTCGCTCATCGCGACGATGAGCGAGGAGCCCGCGCGGTTCACCGGGATGACCTGGTGCTTCTCCGCGGTGGCCTTCGGGATGAGCTTCAGCACGTCCTCGTCGATGTCGAAGTCCTTCAGCGAGATCGCCGGGACGCCGTACTGCTTCGAGAGGAAGTTCGTGAGGTCGTGCTCGGCGATGGAACCCTGCTTGACCAGCAGCGAGCCGATGCGGCCGCCGGTCTTGCGCTGCTTCTTCCTGGGCCTTCTGGAGCTGCTGGAGGGAGATGAGGTTCTCCCGCACCAGGAGTTCGCCGAGCCGTCCGGACATGGTGTGGTCTCTCCGAGGGCTGTCGGGCGCCCCCGCTCGTCGGGGGGACGAGCGGGGCCCACAGCCCTACGACCTTAACAGGCGGTTCCTCGGAGGGTCAAGGAAGGGGCCTGCTGGAACCCCGCGATACCACACCGAAAAAGCCCGTCCGGCCGTCCTACATCGACCCCGGGCCCACGAGCGCGCGCGCCTTCGCCGCATCCTCGGCGATCTGGGCGCGCAGGGCGTCCACCGACGGGAACCGGCGCTCCTCGCGCAGCCGCGCCACGAAGGCCACCCGGATCGCCTCGCCGTACAGGTCCGAGCCGTCGTGATCGAACAGGTGCACCTCGCAGGTGACCCCGCCCGCCGCCTCGACCGTGGGCTTCACGCCCACGTTGCAGACCCCGCCCTGCTCGGCCCGCGCCCCGACCACGGCCCGCACCGCGTAGACCCCGTTCCGCGGCAGCAGGCACGGCGTCGCGACGTTCGCGGTGCCGAACCCGAACCCCCGCCCCCGCCCGGCGCCGCGCACCACCTCGCCGGTGACGTCGTGCGGGCGGGTGAGGAGCGCGGCGGCGTCCTCCACGTTCCCCTCGAGGAGCAGCTCGCGGATCTTCGTGGACGAGACGACGAGGCCGTCGGAGGCGACCGGCGCGACGACCTGGAGCGCGATCCCGCGGGCCTCGAGCATGGGGCGGAGCGCGTCGACGCGCGCGCGCTGGTTGCCGGCCGTGAAGTCGTGGCCGACGACGACGTCCTTCACGCCGAGCCCGCCGGCGAGGTCGCGCTCGACGAAGACCTCGGCGGTGGTCCGGGCCCAGGCGAGGTCGAAGGGCTGCACGACCGTGGCGTCGAGGCCGAGCCCGGCGAGGAGCTCGAGCTTGCGCGGCAGCGCGGTGAGCACCGGCGGCGCCACCGAGGGGCGCAGCACGCGGACCGGGTGCGGGTCGAACGTGAGCACCGCCGAGGGCGCGCCCCGCGCGGCGGCGCGCTCCCTGGCGAGCCGCATGAGCGCCTGGTGGCCGAGGTGGACGCCGTCGAAGTTGCCGATCGCGACCGCCCCGCCGCGGACCGCGCCGGTCTCCCTGGCCTCCTCGATGGAGCCGAGCACCTTCATGCCGCCGACCGTCCGCATCTAGCCCCGCTGGCCCTTGCCGAGGAACGCCTTCCCGAACCCGTGCGGCATGAGCTCGCCGAGCGTCCGCACCACCTCGCCGCGGAGGCCGGCGAGCACGACCACGAGGTCCGGCCCGCCGAACTCCGCGAGCACCTGCAGGCAGGCGCCGCAGGGCGGGGTCGGTTCGTCGGTGCCCGAGGCGACCGCCACCGCGTCGACGTGGCGCGCGCCCGCGAGGACCGCCGCGGCGATCGCGTTCCGCTCGGCGCAGGTGGTGAGCCCGTAGCTCGCGTTCTCGACGTTGCAGCCCGCGTGCACCCGGCGGCCGGCGAGGACGGCCGCGCCGACCCGGAAGCGCGAGTACGGGGCGTGGGCGTTCGCGCGCGCGGCGCGGGCGGCGGCGACGAGGCGCCGCCGGGCGCCCGGGGATGCAGGACCCGCGGCCGCCACGGCTAGCCCCGCTGCAGCCAGCGGGCGAGGGCGAGCTCCGCCTCGAGGCCGATGTCGCTGAAGCGCAGGTGCGTGCCGTACAGCACGCCGTCGCGGGAGATGCGGAGCACCTCGCCGGTGGCGGTGAACTCGTCCTTCGTGCCCGGGAGCAGCACGCGGACGTCGAACCGGTCGCTCCCGGGGGGGTGCTGCGCCGCGAAGTAGAAGCCGCCGAGCGCGATGTTCCCGTCGTGCTCCTCGAACGAGCCACCGGCGGCGGCGTCGCGGACGAAGAGCGAGATGGGGACGCGGTCGCTCTCGCGGCGGTCCGCCGCGCGCTCCTCGCTCAGGGCCTCGATGGCGGAATTCACGGCTGCTTCCTCCGGCAGGGGTACTTTCGAGCCTAGCAGCGTGAACCGGGCCGTTCAACGGACGTTGCGGCGTCGTCACCTCAGCGGAGCGCGGAGACCAGGAAGGCAGTCGCGAGGGCCGCGAACCGATCGCGCGCCCCCGCCGCGACCACCTCCACCTCGGCGTGGGACAGGGGGCGGGCGGAGAGCCCGGCCGCGTGGTTCGTGACGCAGGACACCGCGGCGACCCGGACCCCCATGTGTCGGGCGGCGATGACCTCCGGAACCGTCGACATCCCCACGAGATCCGCGCCGAGCGCCCTGAGCATCCGCACCTCGGCGGGTGTCTCGTAAGAGGGCCCCGTGACGCAGGCGTAGACCCCCTGGCGCAGGGTCTGGCCCAGCCCCGACGCGGTGCGGTCGAGCAGGGCGCCGAGCTCCGGGTCGTAGGCCTGGGAGAGGTCGGGGAACCGCGGACCGAGCCGGTCGTCGTTCTCGCCCACGAGGGGGTTCGAGCGGGAGAGGTCGAGGTGGTCGGTGATCCGCACGAGGTCGCCGGGCTGGAACGCAGGGTTGATCCCGCCGGCGGCGTTGGTGGTGAGGAGGGCCTTCACCCCGAGGGCGCAGAGGAGCCGGGCCCCGAACGCCACGTCCTCCGGCGGGTGACCCTCGTACGCGTGGGCGCGCCCGAGGAGCGCCGCCACGGTCACCCGCCCCTCGGGGCGGCTGAGCTCGCCGACGACGAGCCGGCCGGGGTGGCCGATCACCTTCGGCACCGGCATGCCGGGGATCTCGTCGTACGGGATGACGGCGGCGCGCTCGATGCCCTCGGCGAGGCCGGCGAGCCCGGAGCCGAGGATCACGCCCGCCGCCGGCTGCACGTCGACGCGGCCCCGCACCCAGGCGAGCGCGTACTGGAGCCGCGTGTGGAGATCGGCCTTGCTCACGTGTCCTCCAGGGTCTCGAGCACGAGGGGCCGCTCCTTCCGCCCATCCTGAGCGTAGGACCCGCGCAGCGGGTCCGGAGTCGAGGGACCGACGCCGATGCGCCACGCGGTCGCGAGGCGCATCGCGACCCGCGCCGGGTCCTCGCCGCGCTCCCCGTGGTGGATCGTGGCGAGCGGCTCGCCGCGCTCGACGCGGTCGCCGAGCTTCCTGTGGACCACGATCCCGACGGCGGGATCGATCCGGTCCTCGGTGCGGGCGCGCCCGGCGCCGAGCGCGACGGAGGCGAGCCCGACCGCCTCGGTGTCGATGGCCTGCACGATGCCGCCCTCCGGCGCGGGCACCGGCAGCCGGCGCGGCGCCACCGGCAGCCGGCCGGGATCCCGGACCGCCGCGGGGTCGCCGCCCTGGGCGCGGACGATCTCCTCGAGCTTCGCGAGGCCGGAGCCGTCGGCGATCGCACCCTCGACACGCGCGCGGGCCGCGGCGCGGTCCGGCGCGGCGCCGCCGAGGAGCAGCATCTCCGCGGTGAGCGCGACCGTGACCTCGCGCAGGTCGGGCGGGCCGCCGCCGCCGAGGAGCGCGATCGCCTCGGCGGTCTCGAGCGCGTTCCCGACCGCGAGCCCGAGCGGCTCGTCCATCCGCGTGACGAGGGCGGTGACGCGCTTGCCCATGCTGCGACCGATCCCGGCGAGCGTGCGCGCGATCTCGCGGGCGCGGTCCATCGTCTTCATGAAGGCGCCCGAGCCGACCTTCACGTCGAGCACGAGCGCGTCGATGCCCTCGGCGAGCTTCTTCGACATGATCGACGCGGCGATGAGCGGGATCGACTCGACCGTCGCGGTCACGTCGCGCAGCGCGTAGAGCTTCCGGTCGGCGGGGGCGAGGCGCTCGGTCTGGCCGATGAGGCAGCAGCCCACCTCGCGCACGAGCGCGCGGAAGCGGTCCACCGGGAGGTCCACCCGGAAGCCGGGGATGGCCTCGAGCTTGTCGAGCGTGCCGCCGGTGTGGCCGAGCCCGCGGCCGGAGATCATCGGGACCTTCACGCCGCACGCGGCCGCGAGCGGGGCGAGCGCGAGCGACACCTTGTCGCCCACGCCGCCGGTCGAGTGCTTGTCGACCTTCGCGCCGGGGATGTCGGAGAGGTCGAGCACGTCGCCGGAGCGGAGCATCGCACCGGTGAGGGCGGCGATCTCGGCGGGCGCCATGCCGCGGAAGAAGACCGCCATGCAGAAGGCGGCCAGCTGGTAGTCCGGGATCTCGCCGCGCGTGTAGCCCTCGACCAGCCGGGCGATCTCCTCGGGCGGGAGCTCCTTGCCCTCCCGCTTCGCATGGATGATCTCGTAGGCGCGCATCGCGCCCGCAGTGTAGCCCGGAGGGCTGTCCCGGCGTCACTCAGGGCGCGACGTTCGCGTGGACCGCCCGCACCTCGTCGAGCTCCTCGAGGAGCGCGACCGCCCGCCGGACGGAGGCGGCCCGCTCGGCGTCCACCGGGACGGCGTCCTTCGGGACCCAGGCGAGGCGCTCCGGCTCCACCGGGAGCTGGCCCGCCATCGCGGCGTGCACGCCGTGCACGTCGGCCGGGTGGGTGCGGATCTCGAACCCCTCCGCCCCGAGGTCCCGCACGTCCTCCGCCCCCGCCTCGATCGCGGCGGTCTCCACCGCCTCGCGGGTGGGCCCGGGCCTGATCTTGAACGCGCCGACCCGCTCGAACTGCCAGGCGACCGCCCCCTGCTCCGCGAGGTGACCGCCCGACTTCTCGAGCCGGGCGCGGACGTCGGCCGCCGTCCGGTTCCGGTTCGTGGTCACGCACTCGACGAGCAGGGCGACGCCGCCCGGCCCGTAGCCCTCGTACAGCGCCTCCTCCGCGTGGACCGGAGCCTTCACGTGCTCCGCGTGGTGCGTCATGGGGCGACCCCCTCCCGCGGAGCATGTGCACTCCGGGAGGGGTGGGGCCACGCGGCCGGGTGACGCAGGACCGGAAGGGGGCGGGAGGCGGGGTCGGAGGAGGAGCCGGAGGCGGAGTCGGAGCCGGAGGCGGAGGCGGAGGCGGAGGCGGGTCCGAAGTCGGACTGCCTGATGGCCCCCTCCCCCACTCCCCCCACCCCCTCCGGGCCGCGCCGGACCGCTCCTCCCTGCGCATCGACGGCCCCGGTGCGACGCAATAGGAAGCCAGCATGGCGGACGCGGCGGGGGCGCTCATCGGACGGGACGCGGAGCTCGCGGACCTCGAGGACGCGCTCGCCTCGGCGGCGGCGGGCCACGGGGTGGTGCGCCTCGTCGCCGGCGAGCCGGGCATCGGCAAGACCCACCTCGCCGACGCGGCGGCGGCGCGGGCCCAGGGCCTCGGCCTGCGCGTGGTGTGGGGCCGCGCGTGGGAGGCGGGCGGCGCCCCGCCGCTCTGGCCCTGGCGGGAGGCGCTCGCGGGCCTCGGCGCGGAGGACGCGCTCGCGGGCGCGGAGGCCTCCCAGGCCGCGCGCTTCGAGGCCTTCGCGCGCGTCCGGGCCCGGCTGCGGGCGCTCGGCGAGGAGCGGCCGGTGCTGGTCGTGCTCGACGACCTCCACGCCGCCGACGACGCCACGCTCGACCTCCTCCTGTTCGTCGCCCGCGGGCTCCGCGGGGCGCGCCTCGCGCTCCTCGCCACCTTCCGCCCGGCGGAGGCGCGCGCCTCGCCGGGCCTCGACGAGGCCCTCGCGCGGATCGGCCGCGAGGGTCGCCGGCTGGAGCTGCGGCCGCTCGGGCCGGGCGAGCTCGAGGCGCTCGCCTCCCGCGTCGCGCCGGCCCTCGCGGGCGAGGCCCTCCGCCGCGTCGTGGCGGCGAGCGAGGGCAACCCGCTCTTCGCGGAGGAGCTGGCGCGCCACGCCGAGCTCGCCGCCGCGACGGCCGGCGACGCGCCGGTGGCGGAGGGCATCCGGGCGGTGGTGCGGTCGCGGCTCGCGCGCCTGCCGGGGCCCGCCCGGCGCGCCGTGGAGGCCGCGAGCGTGCTCGGGCGCACGTTCGAGCTCGACGCGCTCGAGGCCCTCGGCGCGGACGCGACCGGCGGCCAGGCCCGGGAGGCCCTCGCGCTCGCGGCGGGGACGGGCATCGTCGCGCCTTCGCCCGGGCGCCCCGGCCACCTCGCGTTCTCCCACGGACTCGTGCACGAGGCCGTGCACGCGGGCCTCCCGCCCGCCCGGCGCGCGGCGCTGCACCACGCCCACTCCCTCTGGCTCGAGGCCAGGCCCGGCGCCTCGCCGGCGGCGGTCGCGCACCACGCGCTCCTCGGCCTGCCCGAGGGTCCCACCGAGCGTGCGGTGGCGCTCGCCCGCGCCGCCGCCGGCCACGCCCTCGGCCTCGGCGCCTACGCGGACGCCGCCTCGCTCCTCCGGCGCGCCCGCGACGCGCTCGGGCCGACTCGGGAGCCGGCGCTCCGCTGCGACGTCGGCATCGCCCTCGCCGAGGCCGAGGCCCGCGCGGGCCTCGGCGAGCGGTCGCGCGAGACGGCCGGGCGCGCCGCCGACCTCGCCCGGGCCCTCGGCGATCCCGCCCGGACGGCGCGGGCGGTGCTCGCCCTCGGCTTCACGACCACGCTCGGCGTCGTGAACGCGGGGCTCGTCCGTGCCCTGCGCGAGGCGCTCGCCGGGCTCGGCGACCGAGAGCCCGGGCTCTCGGCGCAGCTGCGCGCCCGGCTCGCGAGCGCGCTCCAGCCCGCCGCCGAGCCGGAGGAGCCGATCGCGCTCGCCCTCGAGGCCGTCGCGCTCGCGCGCGGCGCCGGGGACCGGCCCACCCTCCTCGCCACGCTGTACGCGGCGTGCTCCGCGCTGGGCGACCTCGCGCCGCCCGAGGTGCGCGAGCCGCTCGACGCCGAGTGCGCGGGCCTGGCCGCGGCGCTCGGGGATCTCGCGGTGGAGCAGCGGGCGCGGGCGCGCCTCGCCATCGACCTCGTCGAGCTCGGCCGGCTCCCCGACGCGGAGCTCGCCATCGGCGAGGTGGAGGTGCTCGGGGAGCGCCTCGCGCTGCCCGCCTACCGCTGGCGCCCGGCCCTCCTGCGCTCGATGCGCGCGCTCATGGCCGGCGACTTCGCGGAGAGCGAGCGCCGCGTCGCGGAGGCGGCGCGGCTGGCCGCGGCGGACGGCGGCTTCGACGCGGGCGTGTCGCTCACGCTGCACCGGCTGGGGGCGACGGTGCTCCTGCGCGGCCGCGCGCCCGACGGCTTCGAGGCGGACGTCCGCGGGCTCGAGGCCCGCCTCGCGGGGGGCCACGGCTTCTTCGCGCTCGTCGAGGCGGCGCTGCGGGCCCGCCTCGGGCGCGTCGAGCGGCTGCGCGCGCTCTACGAGGAGGCGCTCTCCGCCGCGGGTCCCCGGCCCTCGCTCGCCGACCTCCAGTACGCGAGCTGCCTCGCCGTCGTGACCGCCGCGGCCGGCCCCCGGGAGGCCTGCGCCGAGCTCGTGGAACGCCTGCGCCCGTATGCCGGGCGCGAGGTCACCTGGGGCATGATGGGGCTCATCCACGCCGGCCCGCTCTCGGGACCGCTCGCCCTCGTGGCGGCGGCCGGCGGCGACCTCGAGGGCGCCCTCGCCTGGTTCGAGCACGCGCTGGGGCGCTGCGGCCGGCGGCGCCTGCGGCCGCTCGAGGCGAGCCTGCGCGCCGAGCGCGCCACGCTCCTGCGCTGGGCGGGGCGCGGGCGCGAGGCCGGCGAGGACGACGCGCGCGCGGCCGAGCTCGGCGCGGCGCTCGCGCTCGAGCCCGGCCGCATCCTCGCCTGCCGCGAGGCGCTCGGGCTCGCCCCGACGACCGCCGCGCCGCCCCCGCGCGCACCGGACGCCGCGCCTCCCGCGGCCTCCGGCGCGGCGCCCCCGCTCTCGCTCGCGCGCGAGGGCGACGTCTGGGCCGTCCGCCGCGGCGCGGTCACGCTCCGGGTCCGCCACGTGCGGGGGCTCGAGATGCTCGCCCTCCTCGTCGAGAGCCCCGGCCGCCCGTTCTCGGCCCTCGAGCTCGACCTCCCCGCGGGCGGGGCCCAGGCGGCGCGCGCCGGGGACGCGGGGGAGCTCCTCGACGCGCCGGCGCGCGCGGCCTACCGCCGGCGCGCCGCCGAGCTCCGGGAGGCCCAGGACGAGGCGGAGCGCCTCGGGGACGCCGGCCGCGCGGCGCGGGCCGCCGAGGCGCGCGAGGCCCTCGAGGAGGAGCTCTCCCGGGCGCTCGGGCTCGGCGACCGCGCACGGCGCGCGGGAGACCGCGCGGAGCGGAGCCGCGTGAACGTCCGGCGCCGGCTCGCCGACGCGATCGCGCGGATCGCCCAGCACGACCCGGCGCTCGGCCGCTTCCTCTCCCGGGCGGTCCGCACCGGGGCGGTCTGCGTCTACGACCCCTGACCCCGAAGGGACGCCGTCGCGTCACGACGTTCCGCCCGCCGTCACGCCTCCGGGGTGACGGTGCCGGATCCTCCGGCCCGCTCGACCGGAGGTTCGAAGATGGCTGAGCTCGCGATGCTGGTCACCCTGGCGGCGTTCGTCCTCTTCCTCGTGCAGGACGCGCTCCGCCCCGCGCGGCGGTACGCGCCCGTCCCGCGGTGGCGCGCGAAGGGGCTCCTGTTCACCGGGCTGGCCCTCGTGCTCAACGTGGTGATCCCCGCCGCGGCCGCCCCGCTCCTGGGCGAGCGCTCCCTGTTCCACGGCGCGGCCCTCGGCACCTGGGGTGGCCTCGCGCTGGGGCTCCTCGTCTCCGAGCTCGCCGCCTACGGCGTGCACCGCGCCTGCCACGAGGTGAGCTTCCTCTGGCGCTGGGTGCACCAGGTCCACCACTCGGCGGAGCGGTTCGACACCTACGGCGCGTTCTTCTTCCACCCGAACGAGATGCTGCTGCAGATCGGCCTCTCGCTCCTGGTCTCCGGCGCGCTGCTCGGCCTCACCCCGGAGGCCGCCGGGCTCGTCGGCGCCGTCTCGTTCACGCTCGCGTGGTTCCAGCACGCGAACCTGCGCACGCCGCGCTGGCTCGGCTGGTTCGTGCAGCGCCCCGAGAACCACGGCGTGCACCACGCCCGCGGCGTGCACACCGGCAACTTCGGCAACCTCTCGCTGTGGGACCAGGTGTTCGGGACGTTCTCGAACCCGGCCGAGGCGCCGGCGGAGGCCGGCTTCTACGAGGGCGGCAGCCGGCGCATGAAGGACATGCTGCTCGGCCGGGACGTCTCGATCGGCGGGCTGGGGCGCGGCGCCCGCGCCGCCTGATCGCCGCGGGTTACCAGAGGATCGACTCGACGATCTCGTCCACCATGTCGCCGAGCTTGTCGATCCCGTGGCTCTTCGACAGGAACCCGTCGGCCCCGACCTGCTCCGCCGCGTCGGCGAGCTCGTCGTCCGGCTTGGAGCTGAAGATGATGATCGGGATGCGCTCGGTGTGGAAGTCCTGCTTCAGCACCCGGACGATGTCCTTGCCGCTGATGTCCGGCATCACGAGGTCGGTGAGGATGATCTCGGGCTGGAAGGCGTCGAGGGCCGCCTGGAACTCGAGGAGGTTCGTCGCGGTCGCCACGGTGTAGCCGCGCTCCTCGAGCACCGAGCGCTCCATCTCGAGCGTGATGGGCGAGTCGTCGAGGAGGAGGATGCGTTTCTTCTTCTCGTTCATTTCCCTGCCTAGAGCGCCGCGAGCGCGTACTCGGCGGCGCGCGCGAAGGCGCCGCCGTCCTCCGGGATGTCGGGATAGTAGCCCAGGAACACCTGCCGCTTGCCGTCCGGCCTCCGCCGGTACGCCTCGAGCGCGTTCCGGTAGGCGAGCCGCGCCCGGTCGGGGTCGCGCTGCGCCTCGCGGCACCGGCCGAGGTAGTAGTGCGCGAGCGCGAGGTCGGGGTCGAGGAAGAGCGCGCGGGCGAGCTCCCGGGCGGCGGCCTCGTGGTCGGCCGTGGAGACGAGGTGGATGCCGTAGAAGAGGTGGGCCTCGGCCGAGAGCGGCTCGAGCGCGAGCGCCTTCTCGTAGCAGGCGCGCGCCTCGCCGGGCTGGCGGAGGATGCCGTAGAGGTTCGCGAGCGTGAGGCGCACCGCGAGGTCCTCGCCGCCCTTCTCGATCCAGCGCTCGAGGAGCTCCCGCGCCGCGCCGAAGCGGCCGTCGGCGAAGAGCGCGATGGCGCCGTCGAGGAACTCCTGCGGGGCGAAGGGCGGGCTCCTCGGCGCCGGGGTGGGAGCGCTGCCGGGGGTGGGGAGGGTCCGCTCATCCCGAGCGTGGCCGCGCAGCGGCGAGGTCGAGGGACGAGCCCCCCCGGGCAAGTCGGCCGCGGTGTCCACGTGCGCGACCCGCGGCGGCGACTCGGGGATGGGGACCTGCGGGCGCACCGGCCGGCGGACCGGCAGCGGCGTCATCCGCACCTCGGGGCGGCGGTACAGGAACGCGCCGGCCACCTCGGTGAGCTCGAACCCCTCGAAGAGCCGGAAGAGCGACTCGGAGTAGCCGAGGAACAGGTACCCGCCCGGCGAGAGGTTGCCGTGGAAGAGCGTCAGCACCTGCTGGGTGGTCGCGGTATCGAAGTAGATGATGACGTTGCGGCAGAAGATGACGTCCCAGCCGCCGCCGTCGCTCGGGCGCGGGAACGAGGCCGAGACGAGGTTGTGCGCGCGGATCGCCGTCACGTAGCGGCGGAGCAGCGGGCGCACGTGGGGCCGCTCGCCGCTCACCTCGAAGTACGTCTCGCGGATCCGCTCCGGGACCTCGCGCAGGCGGCGGGCCTCGTACTCGCCCCGCAGCGCGTGGGCGACCGCCTCGGGGTTCACGTCGGTCGCGACGAGCTCGACGTGCTCCGGCTCGGCGCCGGCCTCGGCGCACGCCATCGCGATCGAGTACGGCTCCTCGCCGGTCGCGCAGCCCGCCGACCAGATCGCGACCCGCCGGCCGCCGCCGCGCGGGCGCGCGAGCAGCTTCGGGAGGAGCGCCTCGAGCGCGCCGAACTGCCGCTCGTCCCGGAAGAAGCTCGTCTTCCCCACGGTCACGAGCGGCAGGAGCCGCCGGAGCTCGTCGTCGCCGCCGGCGCCGCGCAGCACGTCGTGGTAGGCGGCGCCGTCCCGCACGTCCGGCAGCTCGTCGAGCCGCGCGACCACCGCGAGCCGGAGCGCCGCGTGGCCGTCGGCGCGCACGTTCAGGCCCACCCGCTCCTTGAGGAGCGCCGCCAGGTCCGCGAGCACGGGCTCGGAGACGCGGTTCATCGGGTGAGCTCCGTGAGCACGCGGGGGATCTCGTCGAGCGGCAGCACCCGGTCGACGGCGTCGAGCTCGATCGCGGCGCGCGGCATGCCGAACACCGTGCTCGTCGCCTCGTCCTGCGCGAGCGTGGTGCCGCCCGCGTCGCGGATGGCCTTCAGGCCCGCGGCGCCGTCGCGCCCCATGCCGGTGAGCAGCACGCCACACACCCGGTCGCCGTAGGCGCGGGCGGCGGTGGCGAGGAGCGGGGTGACCGAGGGCTTGAAGGTGTCGACCGGCGCGGCGTCGGAGAGCCGGTAGCAGCCCTCCTCCACGACGAGGTGGCTCCCGGTGGGCGCGATGGACACCGTGCCCGGGCGGATCGGGTCGCCCTCGCGCGCCTCCCGCACCTGCAGCCGGGCCTCGCTCGCGAGCCAGCCCGCGAGCCCCTCGGTGAAGCCGTCGGCGATGTGCTGCACGACGGCGATCGCGGAGGGGAAGCCGGCGGGCAGGGCCCGGAGGATCGAGGCGAGCGCCCGCGGTCCGCCGAGCGAGGCGCCGATCGCGACGAGCTCGGCCCGGCGCGCGCGCGCCGGCGGGGCGGTGCCCTGCCCGCGCAGGCCGCGCGGGTGGCGGATGACGCGCACGCCCGCGAGGAGCTTCAGGCGGGAGCGGAGCTTCTTCCCGAACTCGTCGAGGTCGGTGCGCGCGCCGGGCTTCTCGAGGATGTCGAGCGCGCCGAGCGAGAGCGCCCGGAAGCCGACCGACTCCTCCCGCGCCGCGGAGAGCACCAGGATCGGGGTCGGGTGCTCGGCCATGATCCGCGCGATGCCGGCGAAGCCGTCGACCTCCGGCATCACGAGGTCCATCGTGATGACGTCGGGCTTCACGCGCGCGACCGCCTCGGCCGCGGCGTCGCCGTCCCGGACGGTCCCCACCACCTGCAGCCCCGGCTCGGCCCGCACCAGCCCGGCCAGGATCTCGCGGAAGAGCTCCGAGTCGTCCGCGATGAGCACGCGGACCGGCCGGTCGTCCGCGAGCGGGCTCACCCGCCGACCCCGCAGAGCCGCTCGAGCGTCGCGGCGAGCTTCTCCGGCTCGAGCTCGCCCTTCACGACGTAGGCGTCGGCGCCGGCGTCCACGCCGCGGCGCCGCTCCTCCGGCGCCGAGAGGGAGGAGATGATCACGACCGGCAGCTTCGAGAACCGCGGCGTCGCCTTCACGCGGCGGGTCAGGTCGATGCCGTCGAGCACCGGCATCTGCACGTCGGTGACGAGGACCTGGTGGTTGCCGGAGAGCAGGCGCTGCCAGCCGTCCTCGCCGTCGGCCGCCTCGTCCACCTCGTGGCCGAGCGAGCGGAGCAGCGCGGCCTCGGCCTCGCGGGCGATGACGCTGTCGTCGACGAGCAGGATCCGCAGGCGCCGCCGCTCGCGGCCACGGGGCGCGGCCGGGAACCCGAGCCGGCGCGCCGAGCCCACGAGGTCGGCCACGGAGAGGAGGAGCGCCACGCGCCCGTCCTCGAGCGCGGCCGCGCCGGTGACGAAGCGCATGCCCTTCAGGAACGCGCCGGGCGCCTTCACCGCCACCTCGCGCTCGCCGTAGAGCCCGTCGACCACCACCGCCGCCCCGGCGTCCTGGCCGTGGGAGACGTAGACCACGTGCGGCCGCGCGGAGCGGGGTCCGCCGTTGAGCGAGAGGAGCGGCCCGAGCGCCACCACCGGCAGGAGCCGCTGGCGCCAGCGCACCGCCCGGATGCCGGCCACCTCCTGGATCTCGCGGGGCTCGAGGCGGCCCACCGCCTCGACGTCGGCCGCCGGGAGCCCGTAGACGTCCTCGTCGATGCGCACGAGGAGCGCCTTCATGAGGGTCAGCGACTGCGGCATCCGCAGCGTGAAGGTCGTGCCCTGCCACTTCACGGACTCGATCGCGACCGAGCCGCCGAAGGAGGTGACGCGCTTGCGCACCACGTCGAGGCCGATGCCGCGGCCGCTCGTCTCGCCGGGCTCGTCGCGGGTCGAGAACCCGGGCGTGAACACGAGCTCGAGCGCGGCGCGATCGGAGAGCCCCGCGGCCTGCACCTCGGTGACGAGCCCCTTCGCGACCGCCGCGGCCCGCACGCGGGCGGGATCGATGCCGCGGCCGTCGTCGGTGACCGAGATGGCGAGCATGTCGCCGTCGGCGCCGGCGGTGAGCTGGATGCGCGCCATGCGGGGCTTGCCGGCCTTCTCGCGCTCCTCGGGCGTCTCGACCCCGTGGTCGACCGCGTTGCGGACGAGGTGCACGAGCGGGTCGTTCAGCGAGAGCAGGATCGCCTTGTCGACCCCGGTCTCGCCGCCGTGCACGACGACCTCGAGCTCCTTCCCCTGCTCGCGGGCCATGTCGCGCGCCGCGCGCGGGAACGCGGCGAGGACGCCGGAGAGCGGGATGAGCCGCGCCGAGCCGATGTGGTCGGCGAGGATCGAGAACTGCGCCTGCGCCGAGGAGGAGGCCTCGGTGTGCGAGCGCACGAAGCGGAAGGTGTCCGAGCGCAGGAGGTGGACGTCGCCCTCGAGCTGCTCGACGAGCCGGGCCGTGCGCGGGTCCCGGACGCGCTCGGCGACGGCCATCACGCGATCGGAGACCCGGGCCCAGCGGGCGAAGAGCGCGTTGAGCTCGCGCGAGCGGCGCAGCGCCCGCTCGCCCTCGACGAGGACGTCGCCGGCGAGGGCCGCAATCTCGTCGAGGCGGTCGACGTCGACGCGGATGGAGGTGGTGCGGGCGGCGACGTCGAGCCGCGGCTCGGAGCGCGGCCTCGGGGGGGCCGGTGCCGCGGGGGTGGCGGCGGGCGCGGCCGGGGTGGCGGCGGGCGCGGCCGGGGTGGCGGCGGGCGGGGTGCCGGCGGGCGCCGGGGCGGCGGAAGGAGCGGGCGCGGCCGGGGCGGCGGCCGGCTTCGGCGGGAGCAGCGCGCGCAGGGCGGTCGCGAGCTTCGCCGCGGCCTCGTCTCCCGCGGGTGGCGCGTCGAGCATCGGCGGGATCGCGTCGCAGGCCTCGAGCAGCGCCTGGATCCGCGCGGGCTGGTCCGGCCCGAGGCCGCGCAGCAGGTCCTCCGCCGCGTGCACGACGGTCGCCATGCCGCGGAACCCCATGGCGTTCGCCTCGCCCTTCAGCGTGTGCAGCTCGCGGGCGAGCTCCTCGCGCGAGTCCGCCGAGGCCGTGCCCCGCTCGAGCGCGAGCAGCTGGGCCGAGATGCGCTCGAGCCGGTCCGCGGTGGTCTCGCGGAAGCGCGGCAGGAGCTTCTGGCGGATCTCGTCGGACGCGGACACTTCTCCCCCCAGGCCCCGTCCGGCCGGCTACTTGAACCGCTGCACGAGATCGGCGAGGTGCTCGGCGAGCTTCGTGAGCTCGGCCGCCGCGCCGGTGGCCTGCTTCGACCCGGTCTGCGCCTGGCGGGTGACCTCCTCGATCTCCGACATCGACTGCACGACCTGCTCGGTCGCGGTGCGCTGCTGCTGGGTCGCGAGGTGGATCACGCGCGCGGCGTCGCTCGTCTCCTGGATGCCGGAGAGCAGCCCCGAGACGCTCTGCATGGCGGTGTTGCCCACCTTCTCGCCCTCGGCCGCCTCGCGCTTGTTGCCGTCGGAGGCCTCCTTCGCGGCGTGGGTCGCCTCCCGGATCTCGGTGATGAGGTTCTTGATCTCCTTGGTCGACTCCATGACGTTCTCGGCGAGGCGCCGCATCTCGGCGGCGACGATCGAGAACCCGCGGCCCGCCTCGCCCGCCTTCGCGCCCTCGAGCGCGGCGTTGAGGGCGAGCAGGTCGGAGCGGTCGGCGATCTCGTCGATCACGTCCACCACGGTGCCGATGCGCTCGACGCGCTTCGAGAGCTTGGCGATCGCGTCGTCGACCTCGACGGCGTTGTGCCGGACCTTCTCCATCGAGCCCATGAAGAGCTTGATGGCGCCCTCGCCCTGCTTCGCGCCGGCCAGCGTCTGCTCGGCGATCGACGCGACCATCTGGGCGTTCTCGGCGATCTGGTGCGAGGCGCCCTTCAGCTCCTCCATGGTCGCGGTGGTCTCGTGGATGGCCGAGGCCTGGGTCGCCGTGGAGGACTCGTTCTGGGTGGCGGCGGCCAGCACCTCGGTCGACGAGGACGAGAGCTGGAGGGCCGCCTCGCGGATCTCCTGGACGAACTCGCCGGCCACGGTCCCCTTCGCGCCGTTCGTGCGGGGGGGCGCGGCCTTCCTCTTCGCGGTGGTGGGCTTCTGCATGGTCTTTCTCCGAGCTGCGTCTCTTCGAGACTAGGGGTGGGCCGCGACGAGGCGCTCGCGCACCACGGTGGGGAGGTCGACGATGGGCAGCGGGGACTCGTCGAGGAGCACGAAGCCGCGGACGGCGCCCAGGCCGAGACAGGCCTCGGCGAAGGCGGGGAGCGGCTTCAGCTCGTGGTCGCCGACGTGCCTCACGCCGAGCACCTCGTCGATGACGAGCGTGTGCTCCTCGTGATCCTGCTCGCCCGCGACGATGATGCCGCGCTCGCGGGAGAACGGCCGGCCGAGCGCCGAGTCGAGCACCAGCGAGTCGGCCGGGCTGTCCCGCACCGAGCCGATGCGCACGGCGTCCTCCACGGCGGTCGCGAAGATCCGCAGGCCCACCTGGAACAGGAGGAGGTCCCTCGGGCCGGTCACGCGGAGGTGCCCCCGGCCGGGACCGCGCGGGCGCGCGCGACCTCGACGAGCCTGGGGAGGTCCAGGATGGCGACCGAGCCCTGCCGGTCGCGGCCGACCCCCGAGAGGAACTCGGCGACCCCCGACGACTCGGCCGGGGCGGGTTCCAGGAGCCTGCGCGGGATCGAGACGAGCCCCTCGATCCCATCCGAGACGACCGCGACCTTCCAGGGACCGCACTGGACCAGCGCGGCGCGGGTCGCGGGCCGCAGCGTCACCGACGCCTGGCCGACGAGTTGTCCCACGTCAAGGACCGGCAGTACCTCGCCCCGGTGCGTGAAGACGCCGGGCAGGAAGGAGGGGGCGGCGGGCAGGCGGGTGAGCGGCCCGAGGCGCACCACCTCCGTGACGAGGTGGGCCTCGAACGCATACCGGCCCCCCAGCAGACGCATGCAGAAGAACCACGCGTCGACCGCGGTCGGGTCCTTGCGATTCGGTACGGGCGCCTCGGCCATCGGGGCGCGATTATCAGCCCTGGCACGCGCATGGAGCAAGCCGACGGCTGCATGATATCTCCGGGGTGAGCGATCGAGATGAAGGTCATCGTGTGCACCGACTCCGATCTGGTCCGCGACCTCGCGGCCCTGGCCCTCACCGCCTCCGGGGTGGAGGTCGATGCCGGGCGCGAGCCCGCCGCCCTCGCGGCCAGCGCCCCGGTCGCGTCCGCCCTGCTCGTCGACGCGAACCTCGCCCAGAAGGCCTCGCGGCTCCTGCGCGACCGCGGCTTCACCGGACGTGCGCTGCTCCTCGGGACCAGCGACGACGAGGACCTCCGGGCGCAGGCGAAGGCGCTCGAGCTCGACGGCGTGCTCTCCCTCTCGCCCGAGGAGGACATCGGCGAGCGGCTGGTCGCGGCGATCGGCCAGCGGCGGCGCGTGCTCATCGTGGACGACTCGGAGGTCGTGGCGCGGCTCCTGTCCGACGAGCTCACCGCGAAGGGCTTCGACGTGCAGTGGGCGCCCGACGCCGAGAAGGCCGCGACGATCATCCTTCGCCGGCAGACCCGCCCCGAGCTCATCCTCCTCGACGTGAACATGCCGAAGGTCGACGGTGCGCAGTTCTGCCGCTTCGTGAAGCGCAACGAGATGTTCCGGTCGATCAAGGTGATCTTCTGCTCCGGCGAGGACCGCGCGAAGGTCGAGCGCCTCGTGCAGGAGTGCGGCGCCGACGGCTTCATCCCCAAGGACGAGCTCCTGGGGAAGTGGATCGTCGAGCATTCGTGATCGAAGCGGCCTTGTCCGGACCGAGGGTCCGGATGGGATGCGGAGATCGTCTCCGCGTGAACGGAGCACCCCCTCTCCCTTACCCCTCCCCCTCACCACCCCGGCGACCCGGAGTCGCAGTCCACGTTCCACGGCAGGTCCGGGGCCCAGGGGTCCAGGCGCACGATGGCCTCCGGGCAGACCGGCGCGGGGCCGCCGGCGCCGAGGGTGGTCGCGACCGCGCCGTCCGGGTCGATGAGGGCGAGCGCGGGTGGAGCCTCGTTCGAGAGGCCGCCGAGGAGCGCGGAGGCGCCGCAGCGGAGGACGGGGACGCTCGCGGGGAGCGGGTACCGGTCGTCCCACGCGCCGCCGGCGACCAGCACGACGCCGAAGGGAGGCACGAGCTCGTCCGGGCCGGGCGCGAGCACGCAGGACGAGGTCGCGCCGGACGCGGTGCGCTTCGCGAGGCGCCAGCCGAGGAGGTCGAGGACCCCGTCGCCGAGGTTCGCGACCTCGGCGTACTCGCCCCCGGCCTCCGGGGAGTCGGCGTCGGCGCGCACCTCGGTGAGCACGGGCACCGGCGGTGGGCCGGGGGTCCTCGCGGTGGTGAACTCGGTGACGCTGGCCCGGGTCTTCCCGCTCGCGTCGAGCACGGGACGACCTTCGGGGTCGCGCAGGCGCGCGGCGACCACGACGGCGTAGGTGACCCGGCCGCGGAGGGGTCCCGCCGGCGTGAGGACCGCGCGGCGCCCGCCGTCGACCAGCGCGGCCTCGAGCGCGACGCCGGCGGTGAGCGAGGAGGACCCCGCGTCGGCCTCGACCGCCGCCCGCGCGGCGGCGAGCTCGCCGGCCTGCACGAGCGCGATGCGCGCGAGCGCGCCGGGCTCGACGGGCCCCGTGAACCGGACCTCCACGACCGCGTCGACCGGGACGCCCGCGCCGGAGGGCGAGATGGCGACGACGCGGACGTGAGGCGGGGGCGGCGACGGCCCGCAGGAGGCGGCGAGCGCGGCCGCGAGGAGGAGCCCGGTCCGCGTGCCCGCGCCGGGTCCCAGCGGGCCCCTCACCGCACCCACCGGAACGCCCCTCCGGTCAGCGCATCCAGCTCCGCGGTCATCCGGTCCACGTCGAGCTCCGCCTCCGCCCGGGCGGCGGGATCCGCGGGCGGCTCGAGGAGCAGCCGCGCCCGGAGCGCGCGGCGCGTGAAGTACACCTTCGTCGCCTTCGCGACCGCCTCCTCTCGCCTCCGCGCCACCTCGAGCAGCCCCGGCGGCGGGGGCGGCGCGAGCTTCCCGAGATCCCAGGTGGCCCGCACGGTCAGCGTGAGCGCCGGCGACAGCCGGAGGTAATCGACCTCGCCCGAGCCCTGCAGCCCGACCACCCGGTTCGACGCGTCGGCGTGGCGCACCTCGGCGGTGAGGTGGGGCAGGAGCGCCTCGAGCGCGCTGTGGCCCTCGGGCGCGGTCGCCGCGTGGCGGGCGGCCGCGAGCTGGACCCGGGTGACGTCCGGGTCTCCCGTGGCGGCGAGCGCGAGCGCCCGCTGGACCGCGCGCGGCGGGTCCGGCTCCGGCGCGGAAGGCTGCAGGGCGGGCGACACCGGCATAACGGCGCGCGGCGGTGGCGGCGGAGCGAGCGGGACCGACGGCTGGGCGCCCAGCAGGGCGCCGGCGAGGAGGTGGGCGAGCATGTGGGCCCGTGAGAGCACGGAGCGGGCCAGCGCCCGGACCCCGGGGTTTCGCGGGGTTCGGCCCGGGCCACCCGCGCGAGAGGGTCCGCGCGCCGGACGGTGGTCCTCCCCGCGGGCCCCCCGCGGCTGGTACGCTCGGCCGCGAATGAGCGGACCCCTGGCCCTCTCCGACCTCGACTTCACGCTCTTCCAGGCGCTGATCGAGCGGGAGACGGGGATCTTCCTCCCCCAGGTGAAGGCGCCGTTCCTCACCGGGCGCCTCGACCGCCGCGTCCGCGAGCTCGGGCTCGCGAGCTACCGCGACTACCTCGACCTCTGCCAGCGCGACGTGGACGAGCGCACCCGGCTCCTCGAGGCCATCGCCACGCACGAGACCTCGTTCTTCCGGGAGCCGAAGCAGTGGGCGCTCCTCGAGTCCGACGTCTTCCCGCGCTGGCGCACGGAGGTCGCGCAGGGGCGCCGGCCGCCGAAGGCCCGGCTGTGGAGCACCGCGTGCGCCACCGGCGAGGAGGCGTGGTCGCTCGCGATGGCGCTCCTCGCGGCGTTCCCGCCCGGCTGCCTGCCCGGCGGCGCGAGCTGGGACCTGGCGATCCTCGCGACCGACTTCTCCTCGAAGGCGCTCGCCCGCGCCCGCGAGGGCCGCTACCCGGCGCTCAAGAAGCCCCAGATCCCGCCGGAGAAGCTGCTCCTGCACTGGGACGAGGACGCCGACGGCGCGCTCGTCGCGCGCGACTCGCTCCGGCGGCTCGTGCACTTCGACCGGGTGAACCTCATCCGCGGCGGCTGGCCCATCCCGCAGTTCGACCTCATCTTCTGCCGGAACGTGCTCATCTACTTCGAGCCGGACGTGCGGGCGAAGGTCGTCGACCGCCTCCTCGGGAAGCTCGAGCCCGACGGCTACCTGTTCCTCGGCGGCGCCGAGTCGGCCGGCAAGGCGGCCGCGAAGGTCCGCACCATCATCCCGAGCGTCTACGCGCCGCTCCACCCCGCCGGGGAGGGCGCGTGAGCGACGCCGCCCCACCCGCGGTGGTCGCGGGCCGTCTCAGCCCCGGCCGGCGAGCTGCACCGCCCAGAACGCGAGGAAGCCCGCGAAGAGCACGAGCGTGGAGGCCGGCGTCTCGGGGTGGTCGCCTTCGTGGGCCTCCATGAGGAGCTCCTCGGTGACGAGGTAGAGGAGCGCGGCGGCCGAGAACGAGAGCGCGCCGGCGATGACGTGGATGGACGCGCCGGCGAGGAGGAGCTTCCCGGCGATGGCCGCGGCGAGCACGGTCACGCCCAGCCCGGCCGACAGCCCGACGATGCGCAGCCCTCCGGGGCGCTCGGAGGTGAGCGCGAGGCCGAGGAACAGGAGCTCCACGGAGAGGCCGATCGCGAGCACCGGGCCGGTCTCGCCCCCGGCCGCGAAGCCGGCGCCGATGATGAACCCGTCCATCGCGACGTCGACGAACACCGCCGTGACCAGGCCGGCGCTCCCGCCCCCGGGGCCGGCGCGGTGCTCGAGCCGCTCCGTCACGAGCTTGAGCCCGAACATGAAGAGCGCGCCCGCCGCGAAGGAGCCCGCGAGGACGAGGGCGGGCGCGTGCTCGCGCTCGATCTCGGGCAGCAGCTCCACCGCGAGCGCCGCGAGCACCACCCCCGCCGCGAAGTGCTGGATGAGGCTGCGGGCCTGCCGCCCGGGGTGCCAGAGCGCGGCGAGCACGCCGCCCGCGAGGGCGACCACCGCCGGGATGGCCATGAGGAGGAGCTCGTGGGCGGTCATGGTGCCGCGAGGGGAGCACGCCCGCAGCTCGCCGTCGAGGGATGCGCCGTCGCAGGTTGACCGCGCGCGGCGCGCGTGGTCACGTCGGGCCATGCTGAAGCACAACACGTACTTCGAGGGGAAGGTCCAGAGCGTCGGCTTCGAGCGGAATGGCCGCCGCGCGACCGTCGGCGTCTGCGACGCCGGCGAGTTCCACTTCGGCACCGACGCGGCGGAGCGGATGACCGTCGTCTCCGGCGAGCTCTGGGCGAAGCTCCCGGGCGAGGCGGCCTTCCGCGCGTTCCCCGCGGGCACCGCGTTCGAGGTGCCGGCGAAGAGCGGGTTCGACGTGAAGGCCACCGCGCCCGCCGCCTACCTCTGCGAGTTCCTGTAAGCCCGGCCTCAGCCCCCGCCGAGCAGCGCGCCCAGCCACGCGTAGAGGAGCGCGACCGGCACCGAGCCGAGCAGCGAGCCCACGACGAAGTCGCGCGTCCGGCACGCGGTCGCGCCGAGCGCGAAGCTGAGCAGGGCGCCGGGCGCGACCGGCACGAGGCGCAGGAGGAACACGGCCCGCACGCCCCCGGCCGCCGCCGCGCGCGCGGCCCTCGAGACGAGGCACGTGCCGCCCGCGAGCGCGCCCGGGCCGAGGCCCCGGCGCCCGGCGAGGAACGCGAGCGTCGAGGCGAGGGTGGACGCGGGGACCGCGAGCGCGGCGCCGGCGAGCGGGCCGTACGCGAGCCCGGCCGCCGCGGTGAGCGGCGCGACCGGCAGCCCGAGCAGCATCGCGGGGACGTAGAGGAACGCGTGCAGGGCGACGCCGGGTGCGCCGAAGGACCGCGCGACGGCGGCGAGCCGCTCGAGCGAGGCGTCGAGCCCGAGGGCCCGGGCCGCGAGCGCGACCGCGAGGGTCACGGCGACCGGCGCCACGAGCCGCCGCCACGCGGGCGTGGGCGACGGGGCGGGCAGCGAGGCCGGGGCGGCCGGGAGGCTCATCGGGAGAAGGATACCCAATGCGGACCCGGCAGCGGCGCCCCCAGACCGGGGCGGACGCCCGGCCCCACCTGCGGCAACGCGTCAGACCGAGAACGACTCGCCGCAGGAGCAGGAGCCCTTGACGTTCGGGTTCTGGAACACGAACCCGCTCTGCATGAGGCTCGACTTCCACTCGACGACGGTGCCGGCGAGGAACTTCGCGCTGCGCCGGTCGACCACGAGCCGGCCCCCGTCGCGCTCGACGACGAGGTCCTTCTCGGTGGGCGCGTCCGCCCAGGCCACGACGTACTCGAGGCCGGAGCAGCCGCCGCCCTGCACGCCGAGGCGCAGCCCGCCCGCGGGCGTGCCGCGCTCGGCGATCATCGCGCGGATGCGGACGGCGGCCTTCTCGGTGAGCTCGATCATGACCCTCGCTCTTAACCGGGCGCGGGCTCCGGCGCAGCCCCGGCGCGGGGCCGCCCCTCCCACACCGGGGAGAGGGCCCTCAGGCGGGCCACCTTCTCGACGACGAGGCGGACCACGTGGTCCACCTCCTCCTCGGTGTTGAACCGGCCCAGGCCGAACCGGAGCGACGCGTGCGCGAGCGCCTCGGAGACGCCCATCGCCCGGAGCACGTGCGACGCCTGCAGGGACGCGCTCGTGCAGGCGGAGCCCGACGAGAGCGCCACGTCGCGCAGCGCGAGCAGGAGCGCCTCGCCCTCGACGCCCTCGAACGAGAGGTTGAGGTTGCCGGGGAGCCGGTGCTCGAGGCTGCCGTTCAGCGCCACCGCCTCCACCTGCGAGACGATGCCCTGGCGGAGCCGCTCCCGGAGCGCGAGGAGCCGCTCCGCCTCCGCGGTCCCCTCCGCCCTCGCGAGCTCGGCCGCCTTCCCGAACCCGACGATGCCCGGCACGTTGAGCGTGCCGGAGCGGTACCCGCGCTCGTGGCCGCCGCCGTCCAGCTGCGCGACGATCCGCGCGCGGGGACGCCGGCGCACGTAGAGCGCGCCCACGCCCTTCGGCCCGTACATCTTGTGCGCCGACAGCGACGCGAGGTCGACCTGGGCGGCCTCCACGTCGAACGGGAGCTTCCCGACCGACTGCACCGCGTCGCAGTGGAACAGCACCCCGGCCGCGCGGGTGAGCTTGCCGATCTCCTCGATCGGGTGGACGACGCCGGTCTCGTTGTTCGCGTGCATCACCGAGACGAGCGTCGTGTCCGGGCGCAGCGCCGCCTTCACGCGCTCCGGGTCGAGCCGCCCATCGCGGCCCACCGGCACGCGCGTCACGGTGAAGCCCTCGCGCTCGAGCGCCGCCATCGTGTCGAGGACCGCGGGGTGCTCGGTCGTGCAGGTGACGAGGTGCTTCCCCCTCCCGGCGTGGAAGTGGGCCGCGCCCTTCACCGCGAGGTTGTCCGACTCGGTCGCGCCGCTCGTCCAGACAATCTCGCGCGCGGTCGCCCCCACCAGGGCCGCCACCCGCTCCCGGGCCTCCTCCACCGCCTCCTCGGCCCGCCAGCCGAAGGAGTGGCTCTTCGAGGCGGCGTTGCCGAAGTGCTCGGAGAAGTAAGGCAGCATCGCCTCGAGCACCCGGGGGTCGACCGGGGTCGTGGCGTGGTGGTCCATGTAGATGGGAATCTTCATGCGGCTCCCCTGTCTCTACCGTGGAGGGCCGCCGCGGGCCACCCTGCCGGTCTCCGTCCGGGCCCCGCCGGTCTGGCCCGCCCGCCCGTTTTCGGTTAGGAAGCCTCCGTGAAATCGCTCGCCGTCCGCCTCCTCGTCGCCGCCCTCGCCTTCGCCGGCGTGGCCTGGCTCCCCAATCTCGTCGGCCTCGGACCCTCCGGCGCCGCGAGCGACCTCGGCCTCGGGGCCCTCCTCGGCGCGGGCTCGGTCCTCGCCTTCGCGGTCGCCTTCGCGGGCGGCGTCCTCACGAGCCTCACGCCCTGCGTCTACCCGCTCATCCCCATCACCGTCTCCATCTTCGGCGCGCGGAAGGCCTCCGGCCGCGGCGAGGCGATGGCCCTCTCCGGCCTGTACGTCCTCGGCATCGCCGCGATGTACTCGGCGCTCGGCGTGGGCGCGGCGCTCACCGGCGCCGCGTTCGGCAGCGTGATGTCGAACCCCTGGGTGATCGGCTTCGTCGCGATCGTGCTCGCCGCGATGGCGGCCTCGATGTTCGGCGCCTTCGAGCTGCAGCTGCCCGGCGCGTGGCAGGCCCGGCTCAACACCGTCGGCGGCGCGGGCTACCTCGGCGCGTTCGCGATGGGGCTCGTCTCCGGCATCATCGCCGCGCCCTGCACCGGCCCGGTGCTCGCCGCCGCGCTCACCTTCGTGGCGGCCAAGGGCTCGGTCGCCTTCGGCCTCGGCATCATGTTCACCTACGCGCTCGGGATGGGGCTCCTCTTCTTCCTCATCGGCGCGTTCTCGGTCTCGCTCCCGAAGTCCGGCCCGTGGATGGACACGGTGAAGTCGTTCTTCGGCGTGGCGCTCCTCGCCGCGGCCGGCGTCTTCCTCAAGGACGCCTTCCCCGCCGTGAAGCCGCTCTTCTCGGCCGCGCGCGGCGCGGCGCTCGTCGCCGCCGGCGCGGCCGCGGCGGGCGTGCTGCTCGGCGCCCTCTCGGGCAGCTTCCACGCCGCCTGGGGCCCGCGCCTCGCGAAGGGGCTCGGCGTCGCGCTCCTCGTCGGTGGCATCGTCTACGGCGTCGGCGCGGCCGGCGCGCGCGATCGCGCCCGGGTCGCCGCGAGCTTCGCCTGGCTGCACTCCGAGGAGGAGGCGCTCGCGAAGGCGCGCGCCGAGGGGCGGCCGGTCATCGTCGACTTCTGGGCCGACTGGTGCACCGCCTGCAAGGAGCTCGACAAGATCGCCTGGTCGCACCCGGCGGTCCGCGAGGAGGCGTCGCGCTTCGTCGCCGTGAAGCTCGACGGCTCGGAGGAGACGCCCGCGTTCCAGGCGGCCTACGAGAAGTACGGCATCGTCGGCATGCCGACGGTGATCTTCATCGACTCGTCCGGCAAGGAGCACCCCGAGCGCGTGATGACCGCGATCGGGCCGGACGAGATGGTGAAGAAGCTGCGGGCGATCCAGTAGCCCAGCGAAGCGAAGCGGAGCTGATCCGGGGGTGGGGCCCCGATCCAGCTTTGCTGGTCGGGGCGGGGGGCTACGCCCCCCGTGGAACTCAGAAGACGCGGTACGTGGCGGTGACGAGGAACGCGAGCTGCGCGGCCGGCTCCGGCAGCGGCGCGTCGCCGAGCCCCTTCCTCCACCCGACCATGGCCCGCGCGCCGAGCGCGACGTCCGACCAGAGCCCGACCTCGTAGCCGACCCAGGCCTGTGGGCGCAGGAGCACGCCGCCGTTCCGCCGGAGGGTGAAGGTGAACGGCAGCTCGGCCGTGACCGAGAGCTCGCCGCCCGCGAGCGGGTGCGAGATCACCGCCGCCGGCGCGACGTCAATCCCGCGGTCGCTCCGGTTGCCGTCCTCCACCCAGGTCGACCCGAAGCCGGCGTACCAGCCCGCGGTGATCCGGGCGCCGAGGTCCCAGCCGCCGAGCGTCCCGAGCGGCCTGCGGTAGAGGCTGGAGAGGCGCAGCTCGGTCGTCGCCCAGTCGAGGTCGAGCTGGATCCCGAGGTCGTCCACGTCGGTGACGCCCTGCGCGTACGCGATCCCGAGCGAGGCGAAGCCTGCCCACGCCGCGCCGACCGAGCCCCCCTCGAGCGGCTTCGCGGACCAGATCGACGGCACCGCGGGCTCCGCCCCGACCGTGGGGCCGTCGCCGGCCTGGGCGAGGGCGAGGTGGGCGACGAGCGCGAGGGCGAGCATGGCCGGGCATGGTAGGGCAGCCCCGGCCCGCGCGACAGGTGGGAAGATCTGCGCGGTTGACACCCCCGCCGGGCGCGGCATATGAGGTAGCCCCTTCGCAACCTGCCCAGGTGGCGGAACTGGTAGACGCACCAGATTCAGGGTCTGGCGGCTTCAAAACCGTGGAGGTTCGAATCCTCTCCTGGGCACATTCGCGCGCCGGTGACCGCAAGGTCACCGGCGCTCTTCTTTTGCGGTCCCTACCGCGCCAGCGTCCCGCTCCGCGCGAACCCGCCGCGCCCCGTGCCCCAGAGCACCCGCGCGTGGGCCGTGCCCGGCACCCGGTAGAGCGCGACGCCCGCCGCCGCGGTGCCCACCGCGATCTCGAGGTCCGGGTCGGCGTCGACGTTCGCGACCGTCGGCGCGCCGAGCGCGCCGTTCCAGCCCCCGTCGGCCGCCGGCGGGAGGTCCACCGCGAAGACGAGCCGCCCGAGGTGATCGAGCACGAGGAGCTGGCCCGGCTCCCGGCGGGCCTTCTCGCCCCAGGTCCCGACGATCACCTCCGCCTTCCCGTCGCCGTCGAGGTCCACGACCGCCGGCTCGGAGGCGAACCGCGTGCCCGCGCCCGGGAGCCGGAACGGCCAGCTCCCGTGCTCGGTCCGGTCGAGCGAGTACGCGTGCACGCGGCCGTCGTACGAGGCGTACACGACCTCCTTCCGCCCGTCGCCGTCGAGGTCCGCGACCGCGGGCGCCGGCATCGCGTCCTCGATGACCCGGTAGTCCTCGGAGCGCGGCGCCGCGCCCGGCGCCGGCGCGGGCGCCGAGGACCAGTCGAACCCGCCCGCCGCGAAGCGGGTGCGGTCCGCCCGGAAGACGAACGGCACCTCGTAGAGGTCGCGGTAGGGATCCGTCCCGCAGTCGTAGACGTTGCCCACCAGGACGACCTCCGGCGTGCCGTCGCCGTCGAGGTCGGCGACCACCGGCGAGGAGTCGGAGAAGTTCGGGCGCGGGTCGACGCCGCACACCGCGTAGCCGCGCAGGTCGACGGCGTCGGTGAGGTGCACGCCGACCTCGCTCCAGACCTTGCCGGCGCCGAAGCGCGGGTTCACGCCCACCTGCTCGCCGCGGTGGTCGAGCACGGTCACGTAGTGGACGTCGGTGGGGGCGACGAGCTCGAGCGCGCCGTCGCCGTCGAGGTCGGCCGCGGCGAGGTTCTCGTGGAACATGCCCCAGCCGTACCCCGGCGCCCCGGCGTGGCGCGCGGGGAAGCCCGGCACCGGCGCGCCGTTCGCACCCCGCCACGCCATCACCTGCCCGTCGGCCTCCTGCGCGGCGCGGCCGGCCAGCACCTCCGGCGCACCGTCGCCCTCGAGATCGGCGATGGCGAGCGTGCGGAGCTCGCCGGGCCCGAACGCCGCCGTCCACAGCACCGCGCCGCCGGGGCCGTGCACCGTGACGCCGCCGTCGCGCGCGACCACGAGCTCGGGCCGCCCGTCGCCCGTGAGGTCGGCGACCGCGGGCGACGCCCAGACGCGCGCGCCGCCCTCCGCGCGCCAGAGCACGCTCCCGTCGGCGCGGAGCGCGACGAGGTCGTGGGCGCCCCACACGACCTCCTTCGTCGCGGGATCGCCGTCGAGGTCCGCGACGGCGGGGGACGCATACCACCCCACGTCGCAGCCCCACGCCTCGCAGCCGCCGCGCGACCAGAGGAGCGCTGGCGCGCCGACGCCGGCGGGCGCGGGCGCCGTGGCCGTGGGGACGACCGCCGCGCCGCACGAGGCGGCGGCGAGCACGAGGGAGATCGCGAGGGGCGCGCGGGGCATCGCGCCCGTCTAGCGGCGGGCGGCGCCGGCTGCAGCCCCGGCCGCGGCCGGGCGAGGGCCCGGCCGGCGGGCCGGGGACCCGCCGGACGTCACCCGGCGCGGCTGCGCCGCCCGGCCCGCACGCTCCGCCACTGCCGGCGCAGGAACGGGCCGCGCCAGCGCTGGGAGGGCGGTGCGCCGGCGAGGAGCCGCCACAGGAACGCCGGGCCCGCGCGGAGGAGCGCGCCGCGGTCGAGGCCGGCCGCCGCGGGGATGCCGCCGTACTGCCGGAACTCGAAGGGCAGCGCCACGCCGTGCTCCGACGCGAGCGCGCCCGCCTCGTCGGACGGCCTCACCGCGAGCGCCTTGTACCAGTCACCCTGGGCGACCGGCTTCGTGTGGGTCATCTCGACCGCGTCGAGGACGCCGACGCGGTCGAGCGGGTCGCCGAGGAGCCGCGGCCAGACCCAGTCGAGCCCCCAGCCCGACTGGCTCCGCGGGAAGGTGGCGCGACAGCGCGCGAGCGCGTCGCGGGAGAACACCGGCGCCATCACCTCCACGAAGTTCGTGAAGCGCACCGTGAACCCGGGGCAGCGGAGCGTGAGCGCCGCCGAGAAGTAGGAGGCGTCGGAGAGCGCCGGCTGCGCGAGCGCGAGGCCGAGGGCGTGGACGTGGGAGAAGAGCGCCTCGATCCCCGCGGCGTCGATGGCGACGTCGTCGTCCGGGAACCAGACCGCGTCGTAGCGATCGACCTCGGGTCCCACCGCGTCGAGCGTGCGGGCCATGCCGGGCCACTTCATGGTGCCCCGGGCGTCGAAGCGGCGCACCGGGTCGTCGCGGAAGGCCTCGAGGGCCGCGGGCTCGTAGCAGTTGAGCCAGACGTCGTAGCTCCGCGTGGCGGGGTCACCCATCCACTGGCGGTGGAGGGAGCGCGTACCGGCGGTCGCGAGGACGAGGTTCTTCACGGGGCCGCCATGGTGCCACAGGCGGCGGCGACGCGGGCGAGGTTGACATCCGGGCCGAATGCATATCTATTCGCCCGCATGAATGAACATGCAGTCGCGGTGGTCGGCGCCTCCGGCTACACCGGCCTCGAGCTCACCCGCCTCCTCGCGCGCCACCCGCGCGTGAAGGTGACCTCGCTGCACTCCGACAAGTGGGCCGGCGAGCGGGCGGGCGACCGCCTGCCGCTCGGCGGCGACCTCGCCCGCCTCGCGTACTCGACGCTCGAGGAGGCCGCCGCCGCCGACGCGGACCTCGTCTTCCTCGCCACGCCCGCCGAGGCCTCCGCCCACCTCGCGCCGAAGCTCCTCTCGCGCGGGAAGCGCGTCGTCGATCTCTCCGGCGCCTTCCGGCTCGCCGACCCGGCCGACTACCCGCGCTGGTACGGCTTCGAGCACCCCGCCCCTTCGCTCCTCGCCGAGGCGCGCTACGGCCTGCCCGAGTTCGCACGCGACCGCCTCGCCGGCGCGACGCTCGTCACGAACCCGGGCTGCTACGCGACCGCCATCGCCTGCGCCATCGCCCCCCTCGTCCGCAGCGGCCTCGTCGCGACGGAGGGCATCGTCGTCACCGCGCTCTCCGGCGTGTCCGGCGCGGGCCGGAAGGCCACGGAGGACTACTCCTTCGTCGAGGTCGCGGACGACTTCCGCGCCTACCGCATCGGCAAGCACCAGCACGTGCCGGAGATCGAGCAGACCGTGGCGCGCTTCGCGGGCGGCTGCGGGCCCATCGCCTTCACGCCCATCCTCGCGCCCATCCGCCGCGGGATCCTCGCCTCGGTCGCGCTGCGCGCGGTCGGGGCGCCCGCCCAGGCCGACCTCACGAAGGCCTACGCCGCCGCGTACGCCGGCGAGCCCTTCGTGCGCGTCGTCGCCGCCGACAGGGTGCAGGTGAAGGACGTGGTGCACACGAACCGGGTCCACGTGGGGGTGACGGTCGACTCGCGCTCGGGGCTCGCGCTCGCGACGAGCGCGATCGACAACCTCGTGAAGGGCGCCGCCGGGCAGGCCGTGCAGGCGATGAACGCGGTGATGGGCTGGCCGGAGACCGACGGCCTCGACCTCATCGGAGGCTAGCCCGGTGAAGATCCCGAAGGGCTTCCGCTTCGGCGGCGTGGCGGCGGGCCTCAAGCCCAGCCGGCGCGACGTCGCGCTCGTGGTCTCCGATCACCCGGCCGCCGCGGCCGGCGTCTTCACCATCAACAAGGCGCCCGCCGCCCCGGTGCAGGACGCCCGCGGCCGCGTGCCCGCGGAGGGCATGCGCGCCATCTTCGCGAACTCCGGCAACGCGAACGCGCTCACCGGCCAGGCCGGGCTCGACGACGTCACGGTGATCCGCTCGGCGGTGGCCGACGCGCTCGGGGTGCAGAAGCGCGCGATCCTCACCGCCTCCACCGGCGTCATCGGCGTGCGGCTCCCGGCCATGAAGGTCGTCACCGCCCTGCCCGCCCTGGTCGAGCAGCTCGGGGACCACCCCGACCTCGCCGCCGAGGCGATCATGACCACCGACACGCGGCCGAAGATGGCCGCGCGCGAGCTCGTGCTCGGCGGCAAGGCCGCGACGCTGTCGGCGATCTGCAAGGGCTCGGGCATGCTCGCGCCGCAGCTCGCGACCACAATGTGCCTCGTCGTCACCGACGCGGCGGTGACCCCGCCGGCGCTGCAGGCGGCCCTCTCCCGCGCGGTCCGCTCGACGCTCGAGATGGTGACCGTCGACGGCGAGATGTCGACGAACGACACCGTGCTCGCGCTCGCGAACGGCCTCGCCGGCAACCCGCGCATCGCGGAGGACTCCCCCGACCTCGCGGTCCTCGAGGCGGCGCTCGAGGACCTCCTCGGCGAGATGGCCCGCGCCATGGCCGCCGACGGCGAGGGCGCGACCCGCATGCTGGAGGTCACGGTCGCCGCGGCGCCGTCCGCGGAGATCGCGCGCGACACCGCCCGGGCCATCGCCGCCTCGCCGCTCGTGAAGGCGGCGGTGTTCGGCGCCGACCCGAACTGGGGCCGCATCCTCGCCACCGTCGGCGCGAAGGCGGGCGCCCGCGGCTGGCCGGTCGATCCGTTCCAGGCGCGGGTCGTGATCCAGGGGCTCCCGGTCTACGAGAAGAGCCAGCCCGTCGACTTCGACCGCGACGAGCTCAAGTCGCGCATGCGGGAGGCGAGGGTCGAGGTGGTCGTCGAGCTCGGCGGCGGCGCCGAGAAGGCGGTCGCGTGGGGCTGCGACCTGTCCTACGACTACGTGAAGATCAACGCCGACTACTCCTCCCTCGTCATCCAGAAGGCCGACGGCGGGGTGGCGAAGGACGACCGGGTCGCGAACTACAGCCCGACCTTCAAGCGCAACCTCCTCGCCGAGGCGCTCAAGTACATCGCGGCGTTCTCGGGCACGGTGGCGGTCGTGAAGTACGGCGGCGCCGCGATGGTGAAGGAGAGCCTCAAGGTCGCCTTCGCCGAGGACGTGGCGCTCCTGAAGCGCGTGGGCCTCAGGCCCGTCGTCGTCCACGGCGGCGCGCCGGAGATCACGAAGACGCTCGAGAAGCTCGGCGAGCGCTCCGAGTTCATCGAGGGCATGCGGGTCACCGACGCGCAGAGCCTGCCGGTCGTCGAGATGGTGCTGACCGGCAAGGTGAACCAGGAGCTCGTCGCCCTCCTCAACGCCCGCGACGCGATGGCGGTCGGGCTCTCCGGCAAGGACGGCAAGCTCCTCGTCGCGAAGAAGGCGGTGCACGAGAGCGGCCGCGACCTCGGCCAGGTGGGCGAGGTCGTCGAGGTGAACAAGGACTTCCTCAGGATGTTCCTCGAGGGCGGCTACGTGCCGGTCATCTCGCCCATCGGGCTCACCGAGGCGGGCTCGACGCTCTCCATCAACGCCGACGAGGTGGCCGCCGCCGTCGCGGTCGCGGTCGGCGCGAAGAAGCTCATCCACCTCACCGACGTGCCGGGCATCCTCGAGTCCTCCCCCGACGGCGAGCTCCTGCGGACGCTGTCGGCCGAGGACCTGCGCCGGCGGGTCGCCGCGGGCGCGATCACCGGCGGCATGAAGTGGAAGGCGCAGTCGATCCTGGTCGCGCTCGCCGGCGGGGTCGAGCGGGTGCACGTGCTCGACGGGCGCCAGCCGCACACCATCATCGCCGAGCTCTTCACCGATCGCGGCGTGGGCTCGCTGGTGACCGCGTCGTGAACTCGATCGCGCGACGCGAGGCGGTGGCGCGCATCCTGCGCTCGCCGCGCCGGATCGGCACGCAGGAGGAGCTCCTCGAGGCGCTCCGCGACGCGGGCTTCGACGCGACGCAGGCGACGCTCTCGCGCGACCTCGCCCGGCTCGGCGCGCGCCGGGTGTCGCTCCCGCAGGGCGGGACGATCTACGAGCTCGGCGCCGAGCCCGACGCGGGCCTCGAGGCCGCGCCCGCCGCGCCGGACGATTCGCTCGCCGCCGTGAGCGGCATGGTGACGACCGTGCAGGCGAACGCCTCGCTGGTCGTGGTGCGCACGCGCCCCGGCGCCGCGCCCGCGGTGGCCCGCGCGATCGACCTCGCCGGCCTCGCGGGCGTGCTCGGCACGATCGCCGGCGACGACACCGTGTTCGTGGCGCCGGAGGGTGCCCTGCGCCCGCGGACGCTCGCGGCTCGACTCGGAGCACGGCTCGGGGCCACGCCGGCCCCCTGAACCGGAAGAACCGGAACTCCGGACCCGCCAGGGTTCCCGCGTTCACCCGTCACACACCCACCGTGCTTCCCCTACGTCCCGGGGACCTCCTATCGTGAGGTCACCTCAGCCGTTCGGAGCAGCCGGTGTCGCGGATCCTCTCCATGCTCTCGCTCGTCGCCCTGGCGACCGCCTGCGGGGCGCCCTACCGGCCCGCGCCGGCGTTCGAGGTGCACGGCGCCAGCGTCGTCGTCGACTCCGGGGCCCCGTTCGCCGGCCGCCAGGACCTTCGCGACCGGGTCTCCTCCACGCTCGCGGTCGCGCTCGGCTACTGGGGCGGGGACTGGGACACGCTCGACGGCATGACCGTCACGCTCACCGACGAGCGCGAGGTCCGCTGCGGCGACCGGTGGGCCCTCGGCTGCACCACCCGCGACGAGATCCGCGTCGTCACGGGGGACCCGGGCGCCGGCACCTTCGACTGCGTCGAGCAGACGGTGCTGGTGCACGAGGTCGGGCACGCGGTGCTCGGGGACCCCGATCACCGCGACCCGCGCTGGATGGGCTTCGAGTTCGTCGCCGAGGTGCTCGCCGGCCGGACCGGCTACGCGCCGGACGGCGCCGAGGTCGAGTGCGTGCTGCACCCGAGCGTGTGGCGCCACCCGCTCGACCACCGCTGAGCTCCACGGAAGGGACCGCTCATCCCGAGCGTAGGCCCGCGAAGCGGGCCGGAGTCGAGGGACGAGCGCCCCCGGTACTTCAGTCCACGGTGCCGTCGCCGTGCAGCGTGCGGAACGCGGTGAACGTCCCGCAGCTCGTCGTGACGGTCGCGGTGAGCTGGGTCGTCCCGCCGGGCGCGACCTCGACGGTGGCCGGGCTCACCGCCACCGACACGATTCTGGGTCGTCACGGTGACGGTCGCGGTCACCTTCTTCGTGGTGTCGGCCGCCGCCGTCGCGATCACGTGGTAGGTGCCGGCGCCGTCCGGCGCGGTGTAGAGGCCGGCGGCGCTCACCGTGCCGCCCGTCGCGCCCTCCTGCACCGACCAGGTGACGGCCTTGTTGGTGGCGCCGGTGACGGTCGCGGTGAACTGGACCGTCTTGCACGCGACCGCCGAGGCGGTCGGCTTGTCGATCGTGATGGCGACCGGGACCGGCGTGGCGGACACGGTGACGACCGCCGAGCCCGTCGCGGTGGGCTGGGCGTTCGACTTCGCGGTGACGACGCAGGAGCCCGCGGTGCCCGGCGCGGTGAACGCGCCGGTGGCGGTGACGGAGCCGCAGGTGGCCGACCAGGTGACGGTCGTGTCGGCGGCGCCGGTGACCGTCGCCGTGAACGGCACGGTCTCGTTCACGTTGACGGTGGCCGCGTCGGGCGTGACGGCGACCTCGACGTTCTGCGCGGCGGGCTCCTTGTACGCGGGCGCGGTCATGAGGTTGCAGCCGCCCAGCGCGACGAGCGAGAGCGCGGCGAGCAAGAGCGAGGTCTTCGAGTGGCGATCGATCACGGCGTGGTCTCCAGAGTCCCCCGCGCCAATGTCGTGGGCGCCAGGGACGGGCACAAGGTCCCACGGCGCCGGGAATTCGAATAGCCGCCTTCGAGGCTGAGGTGACGTGCGGAGGCGGCGCACATCGCCGCCCTCCGCCGCACGCCCTCACCGCGGGTGGGAACGCGGAGCCCTACCCGGAAACCCGCGCCCACTCGGAGAACGAGCGCTGCACGCAGTCCTCGATGGCGAGCCCGTCGAAGTAGTTGCCGGTGACGGCGAGGCGACCACCCGCGACCACCCGGTCCACGTCGGCGACGATCCGATCGTGACCGAGCGCCGGCGACGGCAGCACGAGCCGCTGCTCGACGAGCTCGCCGAGCTCGCCCTGGGGGACCTTCAGCACGTCGCTCATCCGCGCGAGCTTGTCGGGACGCGAGACGCCCGGCTTGAAGTGGAAGGCGAACGCCCGGCGGGCCGGATCCGGGAACGGGTCGCGGGTGACGGCCGAGTGGAAGACGTCGTCCACCGGGATCACGAACGCGCACTCCGGCATCCAGCACTTCTCGCGCGGCAGGACGACGCCGACGCTCTCCACGACCACGCTGCTCACGCGCGAGACCACGCTCGCGAGCTCGTGGAAGTCGTCCTGCACGAGCCCCGGCACCTGGTCCACCGTCGCGGCGATCGCGGCGACGTCCGCCTCGAAGGTGCGGCCGTCGGCGGCCGTGATTCTTGAAGCCTCGCCCGTCGCGCCGCACCGACGTCGCGACGACGCCCTTCTCGACCGTCACGCCGGGCGCCGTGGCGGCCCCGTCGAGGACGACCTGGATGCCGCCGTCGAAGCCGAAGCTCCGGATGAACTCCTTGCGGCGCGGGCGCTTCTTGAAGAGCGAGCCCGGCCCGTCGACCGGGAAACCGTCGGCCTTCTGCGAGGGCACCGCCGCGAAGAAGGGCGAGAAGATGCGGTCGTAGTTCCGGCGGCCGAGCAGCTTCGAGTAGTACGAGTAGATGGTCTCGCCGTCCTTCTTCCGGAGGAAGTTGAACGGGAAATGGACCGCGGCCTCGAGCCAGTTGAGCTGCAGGAGGATCTTCGGCGGCGTCAGCCAGTGGTACTCGCCGTTGCGCAGCAGGCCGAACACCGCGCGCGCCGGGCCGCGCTCCTGGATCCGCGGCGTGACGCCGGTGCCCACCGCGATGTCGAGGAAGCCGCCGTACGAGTTGTAGGTGGTGTGGGCGCCCATCTCGAACCAGAAGCCGTCCGGCTTCCGGTGGGAGTGGAAGCACCCGCCGATGCGCGGCTCGCGCTCGAGCACGGTGACCTTGCGCCCGGCCTGCGCCGCCTTCCACGCGAACGCGAGCCCGCTCACCCCCGCCCCGACCACCACCACGTCCGTCTTGGACATCGCTGCCCCCTGATCGTCTTGTCGGGGGGGAGACTCGCAGAAGACCGACCTCGAAACCAGCGTTGACGCCCCCCGGAGCGGGCGGACGGATCGTCGCAGCCGGCGGGTCGAATCCGCGGCCGGAGCGCCGCGACCAGGCGCTACGCGAGCTGCTCGCGGAGCACCTTCTGCAGCTCGTCGAGGTGGAAGGGCTTCTTCACGTGGGCAGCGCTCACGCCGAACGCCGCGAGCTCGCGCTTCACGTCCTCGACCGGCGAGGCGGACACCATCACCACGCGCGGGCACCGCCTGCCGAGCGCGCTCGCCATCGCCTGGAAGAGCTCGCCGCCGTCCATGCCGGGCATGCGGTAGTCGAGCACCGCGAGGTCGGGCGGATCCCGCTCGGCCATCGCGAGCGCCTCGACGGGGTCGGCCGTGGAGACCGCGGCGTGGCCCATCCGGCGGACGGCGAGCTCGAGCGCCTTCCTCACGATCTCGGTGTCGTCGCAGATGAGCACGCGCGCCAAGGACGATTCCTCCGGTCCCGATCGATTGCGCGCGCCGTGCCGAGAAAAAAGCGAGTGATTCCGCCCCGCGGCCCCGGGACATCGGGAACCCCCTGGGTGGCTCACCCCTCGATCGTGTGAGGAGCGGGGCAGCGGCCGGACCCTGCCCCGGAGGGTCGGCTTCAATACCGTCCCAGCGCCCTCTTCACGACATCCTCGAAGTGCCGGCGCGCCTGGGGCGGGCCGATCACCTCGGCGTCGCCGCCGAGCGAGAGCGCGAACCGGGTGGCCCACTCCGGCGACGCGCCGGGGATCTCGACGACCGCCCCCGCGCCCTCGCCCTTCTCGCGCCGCACGAGCCGGATGCCCGGCCGCGACTCGGCCCACGCGACCACGTCCTCGCCCACCCGGACGCGCACCGGCTCGCCCTGGGGATCCGAGAAGAGTCGGGCCTTCGCCATCTCGGCCTCGGTCGGCGCCTGGAAGCGCTCGTCGCCCACCGTGACCTCGCGGATGCGGTCGAGCCGGAACGCCTTCGCGCGGCCCTGCGCGACGTCCTCGCCGTAGAGGTACCAGTGGCCGAGCCGCTGGGCGAGCGTCCAGGGGCGCACCGCGCGCGCGGTCTCGGCGCCGGAGGCGGCCCGGTGCACGAGCTCGACGGCCCGGCGGTCGGCGATGGCGCGGTGGAGCTTGCCGAGCACCGAGTCGCGGGCCGGCGGCGCGCCGGCGTAGATGCGGTCCACGAGCTCGTCGAAGCTCGCGCGGCGGTCGCGCGGCACCGCGTCCCGGAGCGCCTTCAGCGCCCGCCCCGAGCCGTCGCCGCCGAGGGCGCGGGCCGCGGCGGCGAGCGCGGCGGCCTCGCTCTCGGTGAACCGGGGCGGCCGGGAGAAGCTCTGGTGGAGGGCGACGTACACCTTGTCGCCCTCGACGTAGAGGTCGAGGAAGTCGTCCGGCGCGAAGGGCGGCGAGCCGACGCCGAGCAGGAAGTCGAGGTCCTCGAGCAGCTCCTTCTCGGAGCAGTTGCAGCGCCGGGCGAGGTCGCGCACCGGGATGCCCGGGTGGCGGACCGCGTAGGGCACGAGGAACAGCACGCGCCGCAGCCGGTCGCGCGGATCGCGGGCGGGCGTGGTCTTCGGGGCCTGGCGCGGCGTGGGCGCGGCCGCCGGTGCCGCGCGGGGCGCGGCGACGGGCTTCCTGGCCGCGGCCGGCCTCTTCTTCCGGGCCGCGGTCACGCGCTCCTCTGCGCGAGGCCGGCGAGGGCGGCCCGGGCCCGGTCGCGCAGCTCCTTCGGCGCGAGCGCCTCGGCCTGGTCCCCGAGCGCGAGCACGTGGCGCAGGAGCCCGTCGAGGTTCGTCACCTCGAGCTCCACGACGATGCCGTGCTTCGGGTCCTCCTTCGTGCGCGCCCGCTCGCCGAACGAGGCGAGCACCTCGGCGCCCACCGTCGGGTCGAGGCCGACCTTCGCCTTCACGGGGGCGTGCTTCCGGTACTCCCAGGGATCCTGCTGCGCGTGCTCGGCGAGCGAGAAGCGGGCCGGCGGCGCGAAGTCGGGCGTGCGCGGCGCGGCCGGGTTCACCACGAGCGACTGCATGCGGGAGAGGTGGAACGTGCGCAGGGCGTCGCGCAGGTGGCAGTGGCCGACGAGCAGCCAGGCGCCGCCCTGCTGGTAGAGGCCGTAGGGATCCACGTCGCGCTCGGTGGGCTGCCGGCGCTCGGCGCCCTCGTAGACGAGGTGGACCCGCTTCTTGTGCGCGATGGCCCGGGAGAGCTCCTCCACCCGCACCGCCATCACCGCCGCGCCGTCCTGGTCCTCCTCCGCGGAGAGGCGCGCGCCGAGGGCGGCGGCCTCGGAGGCGCCCGGGGCGCGGGCCGCGAACGAGAGCTTGTTGAGCGCGTGCGCGAGGTCGCGGGCGTACGGGAAGCTCCCGCGCGCGAGCGCGGCCGACCCGGCGAGGTACAGGAGCGCGAGATCCTCCGGAGGGAGTTTCAGGTCCGGCAGGTAGAACTCGTCCTTGTCGATGACGTACCCGGCCGGCAGGTCCTCGTCGCCCGCGGCGTACCGGACCGGGATCCCCAGCTCCAGGAGATCGGCCTTGTCGCGTTCGAACTTCCTGATCGCGGCCTCGCCCGTCCCGGCGTAGTCCTCCGGGAACTGCTCCTGGATCTCCCTCCAGGAAACCGGTTCGGCGGCCTTGAGCAGGAGCGCCGCGAGGTCGAGCAGGCGCTGATCCTTCTGCACGGGGCGGAACCTGTCAGACACCGCCCGGGCCGTCAACCGGGCCCGTACCCGAGCCGCGCGGGACCCGTGCTACGATGGCCACCCCACCGGGCGCAGGAGCTACAGGCGATGGCAGGGCTCGGCCTCACGCCGTCCGACTTCGGGCTGTTCGGGATCACCGACCCGGACGAGCGCACCATCGCGCTCGAGGGGCAGCTCATGCCCAGGCTCGTGACGCTCGGGGAGGGTTGCCTCTCCGGGCTGGGGCGGGTCGTCGGCCGCCCGCTGCTCCTGCACCCCGTGAAGCCGCCGCGCCGCAAGGGCGTCGCCCCCGAGGAGGTGCGGGTCGCGTTCTCCGACACGCCCAAGGGCATCCGCGGCGTGCCGCACCTCGGGATCGTCGCGACGCGGGATCACCTCCACGCCCGGGTCGCCGTGCGCGGCGACTCGCCCCGGCGGGCCGCGATGCGCGCCGCGCTCGAGCGCGAGGCCGCGAACCTCGCGCGCAAGGGGAAGCCCTTCCGCCGCCTGCGCGCGTTCCACGGCTGGAACTTCGAGGAGCTGCCGGAGCTCGCGCCCGCGCACTCGGCCGCGTTCTGGATCGAGCTCGGCGACGAGCTCGCGCCGGACCGGGACGGCTTCGACGTCGGCGTCTCGTGGCCGCGCGAGGACGCCCGCAGCATCGCGCTCGGGGACCTCCTCGGCGTGTTCCGCGATCTGGCGCCGCTCTACAAGCTGCTCGCCGCCGCAGAGGCGGCGGCGACCGGCGAGTCCCCGCAGGCCTGAGCTACGCCTTCCCGGCGTCGGCGGCCGGGGCCGTCGTGGCCGCCTTCTCCCGGGCGCGCTCCTCGCGCGCCGCCTGGCGGACCGCCTCGATGAGCTCGTCGTGGTCCTTGCGGAGCTGGTCGTTGCGGCGCTTGAGCTCGGCGTAGCGGTCGGCCGCGAGGTCGAGCTCGCCCTTCTGCATCACGTAGAGCCGCTTCTCGGTCTCGAGCCGGCCGCGGGCCGCCTTCGCCTCCTTCTCGGCGTCGGCGAGCTTCTTCTTCGCCTCGGTGAGCTTCGCCTCGGCCTTGTCGGCGCGGTCCTTCTCGGCGGCGAGCTTCGCGGCGGCCTCGGCCGCGGCGGCGGCGACCGCCTCGTCGGTCGGGGCGGGCGCGGTGACGACGATCGGCGCCGGGGCCGGGCGGGCCTTCAGCGCGGCGATCTCGGCGTTCGCCTTCTCGAGGTCCTTCTGGGCCGCCTTCACGAGGGCGGCCTGGTGGTCGGCCTCGGCGCGCGCCTCGGCGAGGCGGCCGGCGACCTTGTCGAGCTCCTCGCGCAGCGCGGCGGCGCCGCCGGCCTTCTTCGCGGCCTCGGCCTGCTCGAACGCCTTCCGCTTCGCCCGCTCCAGGTCGGCCTTGAGCGCCTGGGCCTGCTCCCGCTGCTCCTTCGCCTCCGCGCGCGCCTCCGCGGCGGCCTTCTTCGCGGCCTCCGCGTCCGAGGCGATCGCGCCCTGCTTCCCGGAGAGGGCGGTGAGCTCCGCGCGGGCGGTGCGCAGGACGAGGAAGAAGCCGATCGCGGCGAGGACCGCGACGAGGGCGACGAAGGCGAGAAGGCCGGTCATGGAAGTAGAGGCTCCGGGGAAAACTGCGACTGGAAAGGGGAATCTCGTACACCAGCCGAAGGGGTCCTGGGAAGCGCGCAGGAGCCCGGTCGAGTATGTTCCGTGATCCCGGTCATGCGCCGCGTCGCCACCAAGATCTTCCTCGCCTTCGCCGTCGCGCTCGTCGCCTTCGCGGCGGTCGCGGCGTTCGCGATCGCGCGCCTGCACGAGGCCCGGCGCGACCTGCGCCTGCTCTCCTCCGGCTACCTCCCGCTCACCCGCGTCGCGGCCCAGCTGGAGGTCAAGGACTGGGTGGCCGCCCGGGCGGTGGAGGCGCGCGGGCTCGACCCCGCCGCCCGGCGCGCCTACCTGCCGGTCGCCCGGGCGCACTTCCCGGCCTTCGTGAAGGAGCAGCTCGCCGAGGGGCGGGCGGTCGCCGAGGCGGCCCGCGCGTTCGCCCGCGAGGGGGACGCCCGGTTCCTCGGGGAGGTCTCCGACCGGCTCGACGCGCTCGCGCGCCGCTGGGCCGAGTACGACCGCGAGGCGAACGCGACTCTTCGACGCCCTCGAGCAGGGAGACCTCGCGCCCGGGGCGCTCGAGGCGCGGGCCGCGACGCTGAAGGGCATGGAGCGCGGGCTCACCCTCGACGTGAAGCTCCTGCAGGCCTCGCTCGAGAGCCAGATCGGCGACCGGGTGCAGGCGGCCGAGCGGGCCGAAGGCCGCACGGTCGTCCTCATCGTCCTGTACTCCCTGCTCGCGCTCGCCATCGGCGTGGGCGCGGCGCTCGTGGCCCAGCGCCTGCTCGCCCCGATCCAGGTGCTCACCGAGGGGGTGAAGGCGGTGGCGTCCGGCAATCTCGGGCGCAGCGTGGAGGAGCCGCGAAGCGCCGACGAGCTCGGCGTCCTCGCGCGCGAGTTCAACGCCATGGCCGCCTCCCTCTCCCGCCAGCGCGACGACCTCCGCCGGGCCGAGCGCCTCGCGGCGGTCGGGCGCATCTCCGCCCAGAATCACCCACGAGATCCGCAACCCCTTGAACGCGATGGGGCTCAACGCCGAGCTCCTCGCCGAGGAGCTCGCGCAGCTGCCCGCGCCGCCGAAGGAGGCGCTCGGCCTCGTGGCGGCCATCTCCCGCGAGGTGGACCGGCTCGACGCGGTCGCCGAGGAGTACCTGCGCTTCTCGCGCCCCCCGCGCGCCTCCGCGGCGCGCGTCGACGTCGCGGAGGTGCTCGGCGGCCTGCTCGACTTCCTGGGGCCCGAGCTCTCGGCCGCGAAGGTGGAGGTCCGCCGCGAGCTCGCCCCGGGCCTGCCGCCCGTGCGGGCCGACGAGGGCCAGCTCCGCGCGGTGTTCCTGAACCTCGTGCGCAACAGCCGCGAGGCGATGCCCGGCGGGGGCACCGTCACGGCGGTGGCCCGGCCGGAGCCGGCGGGCGGCCGGGCGGGAGACGGGCCGGGGGGCGTCGAGGTCCGGCTTTCGGATACCGGCGGGGGCATCCCCGCGGGTGACCTGACGCGCATCTTCGAGCCGTTCTACTCGACCAAGGAGCGCGGCACGGGGCTCGGCCTCGCGTACGTGCGGGAGGTGGTGGTGCAGCACGGCGGGACCATTCGCTGCGACAGCGAGGTCGGACGCGGGACGACCTTCACGATCCGCCTGCCGGGGGCGGCCCCCGACCTCGGCGCCGACGCACCTCGGGACGTCGGGGGCAAGGCCCCCGGCCTCGGCGCCGTCGCATCCCAGGACGCCGGGGGCTGAGCGTGAGGCTCCTCGGCAGCCCCATCCGGCGCAAGCGCGCCTCGCCCCGCAAGGCCCTCACCCGCTTCCGGGCGGAGCCGCAGCCCCGCAAGCCCGCCCGCGACACCGCCCGCTCGCGCCCCACCGAGCGGTGGGGCGAGGTCCGGCGCGCGGTGCTGCCGAACGGCCTGCGCGTGATCACCTCGCCCGCGCGCGGGCTGCACTCCGCGATGATCGCCCTCTACGTGCGCGCCGGCTCGCGCCACGAGGACGCCGCGCGAAACGGCGTCTCGCACTTCCTCGAGCACCTGTTCTTCCGCGGCTCGGTGGGCTGGCCCGACACGGTCGCGATGAACGCGGCGGTCGAGAGCGCCGGCGGGTCGCTCAACGGCATCACCGCCCGCGACCACGGCTGCTACTTCACGCCCATCCACCCCGGCGAGATCGGCACCGGCCTCGAGGTGCTCGGCGACCTGGTGCGCCGCCCCCTCCTGCGCGAGCTCGACGTGGAGCGCGAGGTGATCCTCGAGGAGATCCTCGACGAGGTCGACGCCGACGGGCGGGACATCGACCCCGACAACCTCTCGAAGCGCATCGTCTTCGGCGCGCACCCGCTCGGCTTCAAGATCGCCGGCACCGGCGACAACGTGCGGCGCCTCTCCCGCCGCGACATGCGCGAGCACCACGCCCGCTTCTACGGCGGCGCGAACCTCGTGCTCGCGGTGGCCGGCCCGGTGCGGCCCGACGAGGTCGAGGCGCTCGCCGACCGGTGGCTCGGCGCGATCCCGCGCGGCCGCGCCTCCGCCGACGTCTTGCCGCCGCCCTGGCCGGACGGCGGGCGGCTCGAGCTCGTCGACCACGACGACGCGCAGGCGGAGTTCTCGATCTCCTTCCCCTGCCCGCCCGAGCGCCACCCCGACTACCCGGTGCACCTCTGCATCCGGCGGATCCTCGACGACGGGCTCTCGTCCCGGCTGCCGTTCGAGGTGGTCGAGCGGCGCGGCCTCGCCTACTCGCTGCACGCCGGCATCGACACGTTCGTCGACGCGGGCATGCACGTGATCGACGGGGCCTGCGCGCCGCGGAAGCTCACGCTCGTCATGACCGAGGTGCTGCGCGTGCTCGGCGAGCTCTGCGAGAAGCCGGTGCCCGAGGAGGAGCTCCTGCGCGTGCAGCGCCGGCACCGCATGACGCTCGCGTTCTCGCTCGACAGCGCCTCGGACCTCGCCGGCTGGTACGGCGCCGGCGAGGTGCTCTCGTCGCCCGAGGGCTTCGAGGAGCGTTGCCGCCGCGTGGAGCGCGTCACGCCCGCCGACCTGCAGCGCATCGCGAGGGAGACCTTCCGGCGCCGGAACCTCGTCGCCGTGGTGGTCGGGCCGGTGCGCCGCCGCGAGCGCGCCGCGCTCGAGCGCCTCGTCTCGTCGACGCAGCTCCTGCCGCCCTGAGGGGCCGCGCCCTCGCACCGGGCCCTGACCCGCGTCAACGCGCCGCGCGCAGCCTCGCGACCTCACTCTCGACGAGGGGTGCGGCCGCGTGCCGCACACCCTTTCTGCGCAGGGTTGCCCATACTGGCGGTCGCTTCGCAGACTTCCGGGAGTCTCGCCGTGGCGCTTCGCTGGACCAGCGCGCTCGCCGTGGGCGTGCGCGGGATCGACGAGCAGCACCAGGAGCTCTTCCGCCGGTTCGAGCGGCTGGAGGACGCGATCCTGCGCCGCGACCGGACCGAGGCCGGGCGGATGCTCGACTTCCTCGCCGACTACGTGCGCGTGCACTTCGACGCGGAGGAGG
Organism: Anaeromyxobacteraceae bacterium; assembly: GCA_047602405.1. Classification (GTDB taxonomy): domain Bacteria; phylum Myxococcota; class Myxococcia; order Myxococcales; family Anaeromyxobacteraceae; genus Anaeromyxobacter. The sequence continues at coordinate 2,001,757 of JASGHJ010000001.1, read as the reverse complement.
CGCTGATGCGCGTGGTCGCCTACCCCGACCTCGAGCGGCACCACGCCGAGCACGAGGGCTTCAAGGCCGCGGTGTCCCGGCTCGACCTCTCGCTCGCCGAGCACGGCAGCTCCGCCGAGCTCGTGCTGCGGCTCGATCGCGACGTCGGCGGCTGGCTGCGCGATCACATCTACGGCAGCGACGTCACGCTCGCCCGCTTCGTGAAGGCGCGCCGCTGGACGGGCAACGTCCCGTCCGACGAGGCGCTCCCGACCGTCGCGTGAGCTCCTCGTCGTCCTTTCGTCCCGAGCGTGGCGGCCGCGCAAGCGGCCGCGAAGACGAGGGACAGGGGCTCCCGTGGCACCCCGTCGCATGCTACAAACGTGACATGCGCGGGTTCGTCGCCCGGGCCGTCGAGCGGCTGCGCTCGGACCCCGGCTTCAGCAGGAACCGCTTCTTCCTGGCCCTCTCCTCGCCCGAGGGGAAGGAGGCCCTGCGCATCCACCGGCACCTGCGCTCCATCGAGCGCGACCTCGCGCGCGGCTGGTCCGTCACCGCGGCCCGCGAGGAGGGGCGTGTCCGGGTGGAGCTCACCGGCGCCCGCAGCCGCCGCACGTCCTACCTGACAGGCGCCGAGTTCCGGCTCCTCTGCCAGAGCCCCGAGGTCCGCGCCGCGCTGGGCGAGGAGCTCGTGGCGGCCATCGGAGGCTAGCGCTTGGCGCCGCTCGAGTTCGACCCCGTCCTCCTCACCGGCCACGACGTCATCGACGACCAGCACCGCGAGCTTCTTCGCGCGCCTGGCGCGGCTCCTCGACGCGTCCCGCGAGCACCGCTCGAAGGAGGAGGTCGTCCGCCTCCTCGAGTACCTCGGCCAGTACGTCGTGGAGCACTTCTCCGCGGAGGAGGGCCTGATGATCCAGGCCGCCTACGACCGGATCGAGAGTCACCGCCTCGAGCACCGCTCGTTCGTCCGCGAGCTCGAGGTGCTGCGGCTCGAGCTGCAGACCGAGGGGCCCACCAACCGGTTCGTGATCCGGGTCGGCAACCGGGTGACCACCTGGCTGCGCGAGCACATCTACCGGACCGACCGGATGTTCGGGGAGTGGCTGAAGAACCGGCCGAAGTAGCCGCTACGCCGCCTCCGCGTTCCCCTTCGCGGCGGCGCCGGCGAGGAGCATGCGGAGCGCCTCTGCCGCGTCGGGCCCGCCGAAGGCGAAGCCGCCGGGCGCCTCCCGGAGGTACTGCGGCACCGAGTGCTCGGACGGGCCGCACACGACGAGCGGGAGCCGCTGGCCGTTCGAGAGGTCGGAGAGCAGCGCGCCGTCGTCCTCGGCCGGGAGCAGGACGAGCGCGCCGACCGCGCCGGCCGAGAACGGGCCGCGCAGCGGGCGGAGCGACGGGTCGCCGGGGATCTCGACCACGTCGACCCGCACGCCCTCGCCCAGCGAGAGCCGGCCGAGCGTGCCGAAGCCGGAGGCGCCGCCGGGGGCCGCCTGGAAGCCGGCGAGGGTCTGGAACCGCGCGAGCGCCGCCCGCCGCGCGAGCGGGCCGCCGCCGGCGAGCACGACCTTGCCGACGGTCTGGTTGCCCGACGAGCGGCCGCGGGCGATCCGCTGGCGGAGCGCGTGGACCTCGTGCGAGCCGAGCAGGGCGCCGGTGTCGACGGGCGGTGGCGGGCCGCGGCGGCGGCGCGCGTAGCCGCGGTCGAGGAGCGCGAGCACCGCGCGGATGGCCTCGAGGTCGCTCGACTTCGTGCGATCGACGAGCTCCTGGAAGCTGCGCGGCGTCGCGAGGAGCGCGACGACCTCCTCGGTCACCGGGTGCAGGCCCGCGGGGAGCTCGGAGGGGATCGAGCGTGAGCTCGATGTGATCGGTCGGGGGCGGGAGCTGGTCGGCGAGGCGCGCGACCTCGTCGGCCTGCCGGAGCCCCTCGAGCACGAGCTCGTCCACCTTGCGGTCGATGCGCTCGGCGCCGCCCGGCCCGGGCAGGAAGGCGAACTGGCCCTCGCGGCTGCCCAGCAGGCGCCACAGGGCCTTCTCGCCCGTGGCGGCGCCCATGGCCGCGTCGGTGATCTTGCCGTCCTTGAGGTAGACCTCCGCCTTCTCGCCCTCGCGCTCGACCGCGAGCTTCCCGGTCTTGCGGTTCACGGCGAGGATCTGCAGGAGGTCGACGAGCGGGATCTGCGCGAGGTCGCCCTCGATCTCGCGGCTCTCGCCGGCGACCGCCTTCGACGCATCCACCCGGCGGAAGATCTGCTCGATGCGCGCGACGACCTCGTCGGCCTTGAACGGCTTCTTCACGAAGACGCCGAGGCGCGCCTTGTCGGCGTCCGCGGTGTCGCCCATGAGCACGACCGGGATCCGCTCGGTGCGCGGGTTCGTGCGGAGGATCCGCATGAAGGTGCGCGGGTCGAGGAGCGGGGTCTTGTCGTCGAGGAGGATGACGTCCGGGAAGCGGAGGATCGCCACCTGCAGCGCGCGGGTGCCGTCTCGCGCCGCGTGGACCTGGTAGCCGCGCTGGCGCAGGGCCGGGGCGAGGGCGCGCACGATGCTGGCGTCGGGATCGGCGATGAGGATCTTGCGGACCGGGGGCATGGCGCTCAGGCGGGGGTGAGGTCGTAGAGGGCCTGCAGCTTCGAGACGAGTGCGTCCACGAGCGGCACGTCGGCGGTGTGGAACATCCGGCCGTTCGGGCCGCTGATGAGGCCGTAGGCGGAGTGCTCCGAGATGAAGAAGCAGGAACTCGTGCGCCTGGAAGCGCTTGTCGCCGTCGAGGAAGACCTCCGAGACGAGCGGGTGCGGGGTGCGCTCGACGTCGCGGCCGCGCGGGCCGAGCAGGTACACCCGCACGGTCGGGTCCCCTGCGCGCGAGGAGGTGTCGCCCGCCGGCAGCGCGTGCAGCACCGGCGCGGTGGAGAGGCCGCCGCCGAGCCCCACGTAGAGCAGCCCGCGCGCGCGGGGGTCGCGGGCGATCTCGAGCGCCGCCTCGCGCTGGGCCGCCTCGAAGAGCTCGCGGTCGGCCTGCACCCGCGCCGAGGGCGAGCCCTCCGGCAGCGCCGGCTCGTCGGCGAGCAGCACGTCGGCGAGCTCCCAGAAGGCGGAGGGGTCGAGGTCCCCGGCCTGGAACTGGCGCAGGAGCGAGGCGCGCTGCTCCTCGACCCGCACCCGCGCCCAGTGGAGCAGCTCGTCGAAGTCCTCCCCGTCCTTCGGGAAGGTCGAGGCGCCCATCGAGATGCGCGCCGGGCACTTCTCCTCGAGCTGCCGGATCGCCTCCTCCTTCCGGATCTCCTCGTGCGCGCGCCGGACGAACATGAGCGCGCCGAAGTAGTCGGTCTCGGGGAGGAGCACGTAGTACTCGGACTCCGACACCTTCGCGAGGATGTCGGCGTCGCGCACGACGCGCGAGACGGCGGTGACGATGTCGCGCGAGGCGCGGCGGAAGAGCTCGCGCCCGGCCTCCTTGCGCACCTGCTCGGCGTTGTCGAAGGAGAGCACCGCGAGCGAGAACGCGCGGGCGTAGCGCCGGGCCTTGTAGAACTCCTTGCCCGCATAGTCGACGAAGTAGGCGAGGTTGTACGCGCCGGTCTCGCGGTCGCGCAGGCCGATCCGCTCGACCGCCTGGAAGCGCCGCGCGTTCTTGAGCGCGATGGCGGCGAAGTCGGCGACGGTGACGGCGGAGGCGTGCTGCTCGGGACCGAAGGGCCCCCGGGCCCGATCGGACAGCAGCACGAGGCCGATGGGCTCGTCCTCGACGAGGAGCGGCACCATGAAGGCGTCGCCCGTCCCGCCGCTGCCGGGCACCGGGAAGGGCGACGCGAGCCGGAGCGCGTCCTTCCACGCCGGGTCGCGCGGGTCCACCCGCGGGGGCAGCGCGGTGCGGTCGACGAGGCCGCGGTACCCGCGCAGCGCGAGCACGCCCCGCTCCTCCGCCGTCCAGATGGCGGCGCCCTGCGCGTCGGTCACCCGCGCCAGCACGGTGAGGGCGAGGTCCTGGATCCGCTCGCCGTCGAGCGTGGAGAGGATGAGGAGCCCCTGGCGGTGGAGCGCCTGGGACTTCACGAACTCGAGGTTCTCCTCGAGGAGCTGCGAGTGCTCGCGCTTCAGCTGCACCCGCCCGAGCGCCTTCGCGGCGACCTCGAGGAGCTCCTTCGCGTCGACCGGCTTCTGCAGGAAGTCGGCGCAGCCCGCCTTCATGGCGGTGACGGCGAGCTTCACGTCGTCGCGGCCGGTGAGGGCCACCACCTCGACGTCCGGGTTGACGCGCTTCGACTCCCGGATGAGCGCGATCCCGTCCATCCCCGGCATGACCATGTCGGTCACGACGAGGTCGAAGCTCTCGGTGCCGGCGCCGAGGAGCTTCAGCGCGTCCTCGCCGGAGCCCGCCGTCCGCACCGAGTAGCCGGCGCCGGAGAGCGTGTCGCGCAGGAGCTCGAGGAAGAACTTCTCGTCGTCGACGACGAGGATGCGCCCGGTCGCCATCTAGAGCTCCGTCTCCCCGCGGTACGTGAGCGCGGCCGGGCCGCGCATGCGCACCGAGGCGAGGTCGGGCGCGACGGTGATCTCGAGCGGGCCTCCGGGCAGGCGGACCTCGACGGGCTTCCCCGCCGCCGCGAGGCCGCGCGCCACGGCCGCGACGGCCGCCGCGCAGGCGCCGGTGCCGCACGCCTCCGTCAGCCCCGCGCCGCGCTCCCACACCACGAGGTCGATGCCGTGCGGACCGGGCCGCGAGAAGCCGGCGTTCACGCCGCCCGGGACCGCCCTCTCGACGAGCGGGCCGATGGCGGTCGCGCGCTCGCGGGTCGGCGCGTCGAAGAAGACGGCGTGCGGGTTGCCCATCGAGACCCGGACCGCGCGCAGCCGCTCGCCACCCACCGTGAAGTCCTCCTCGCCGAGGAGCTTCGCGGGCCCCATCTCGACCGTGACGGCCTGCGCCTCCCCGGCCGCGTCGAGGTGGGCGACGCAGCGCTTCGGGCCGGCGTCCGTGTCGATGACCATCTCGAGCTCGCCACCGTTCGCCCCGAGCGTCGCTCCGCCCGAGGCGGCGCGAAGACGAGGGACGAGGTCCTTCGCCACGCACCGGATCCCGTTCCCGCACATCGCGGCGACCGAGCCGTCGGAGTTGAAGATGTGCATCCGGGCCACGGCCCCGGGCGTCGTGGGCGGCAGGACGGTGAGCACGCCGTCGGCCCCGACCCCGCGACGGCGGTCGCAGAGGCGCGCGGCCCGCGCGGCGTCCATGAGCGGGCCCTCGACCACGACGAAGTCGTTGCCGATGCCGTGGTATTTCGCGAAGCGCAGCGTCACCGTGCGGCGGTCTCCGGGCCCTCGAGGGTGACGCATCCTACCCCGGCGGATCCGCCGAGGACAGGCTGGCGAACGGCATAGATGTTAGCCTCCCTCCATGGACCCAGCGTCGGACACCGTCGCGCTGCTGCGCGCCCTCGTCGCCATCGACTCGACCTCGGCGCGCTCCAACCTGCCGGTGCTGGACCTCCTCGAGCGGGAGGCCCACCTCCGGGGGTTCGAGACCCGCCGCCAGACCTGGGCCGACGCGAGCGGCGTCGAGAAGGGCAACCTCGTCTGCCACCGGGGCCCCCGGGAGCCGGGCGGGCTCGCGCTGGTGGGGCACACCGACTGCGTCCCGTTCGATCCGGAGTGGGCCGAGGCGCTCGCGGCGCCCATCCGCGACGGCAAGCTCTACGGCCGGGGCTCGGCGGACACGAAGGCCTTCCTCGCCGCGGCCCTGACCGCCGCCGGCGAGGTGCGAGAGCACGGCGGCCCGCTGCTCCTCCTGTTCACGGCCGACGAGGAGGTCGGCTGCCTGGGCGCGAAGCAGCTCCTCGCCGAGGCCCGCGTCCACCCGCGCCACGCCATCGTGGGCGAGCCGACCCGGCTCGTGCCGGTGCGCGCGCACAAGGGCTACTGCGCCGTGGAGGTCGTCGTGGAGGGCGTCGAGGGCCACTCGGCCTACCCGGACGTCGGCGCCTCGGCCATCCACGCCTTCGGCCGGCTCTTCCCCGACCTCGAGCAGATCGGCGAGGTGCTCCGCGCGGAGCGCGACGAGAGCTTCGACCCGCCGCACACCACCTGGAACGTCGGCGTCGTGCAGGGCGGGAAGGCCCGCAACATCATCGCGGGCGAGTGCCGCTTCAGCTACGAGTGGCGCCCCCTGCCCGGCCAGGACCCGCGCCGCGCGCTCCGGCTCGTGGAGGAGGCCGTGCACCGGCTCACCGCCGCGAGCGGCGGCAAGCTGCACGCGCACATCGCGCCGCTCCGCACCGACGCCGCGGCCGTCACGCCGCCGGAGGCGGAGATCGTGCGCTTCCTCGAGGCGGAGAGCGGCGCGCGCTCGGTGACCGTGCCGTTCGGCACGGAGCTGCCGGAGGTGATCGGGCTCGGCGCGGAGGCCTGCGTGTTCGGCCCCGGCGACATCACGGTCGCGCACCGGACCGGCGAGCACGTGGACCTCGCCGAGGTCGCGAAGGCGACGGAGATCCTGGGCCGCGCGATCGCGAGGTTCTGCGCGTAGAGCAGCCCCGTGGGGCAGAGGGGCCCCGCAGAGCTCCGTTTTGCGGGAGGGGGGCGAAGCCCCCCAAGACCAAGAAAGACCTGAGCTGCTTCGCGATTCGCGATGCGAATCGCGAAGGAGATCAGGTCGACGGCATGCACAGCGCCATCACGATCGAGAAGTTCTGGTACGTGTCGCCGTGGAAGCGCAGCATCGTCCAGCGCCCACCGAAGTCGAGCGCGTAGGTCTTGAAGGCCTGCCAGCGGAGGCCGAGCGTCGCCTGCGGCATCGCCGAGGCGCGGAGCGCCATCCCGCCCGGCGAGTCCTGCGAGCGGAAGACCTCCTGCCCGTCGGAGCCGGCGGCCGCGCCCTGGTTCGCGCGCCAGGTCGGGATGCGATCGATGCCGAGCGCGTCGTCGGAGATGTTGACGACCGTGAGGTTGCCGCCGATGGCGATGTACGGAGAGAAGGTCGACTTCGTGTCGCGCAGGCGGAACACCGCCTCGGGTGCCGCGTAGAACGTGCCCCAGCCGATCTTCATGTTGGAGCCGACGGACAGGCGGAGCGCCACCGGGCCCCAGGGCTTGAACTCGAGGCCGGTCTCGGCGGCCATGCCCACGCCCGGCACGTCGAAGATCGTGGCCCCGCCCGCCCCGGCGCGCGCCTCGAGGATGTGCGTCTCCTCGTCCTTCTTCGCAGGCTCGTCCATGTAGAAGTCGTCCTGGACGGCGGGCTGCGACTGCCCTGCGATCAGCGCGAGCGCGAGTGCGGCGATCATCGATCTACTCCCCCGAGGGCGTGGTGCCCCCTTCCGTACACCCTGGTTTGGCAAAGGGTCCGAGCCCCGTCAAGCCCCTGACCGCCCTGTGACTGCAGCGGGCAGGACGCACCGTCCGCGAAACGGACGTTGATGCAGCGAAGTGGACTGGAGGCGCAGCGGGGCGCTTCGTGACGGCCCCGGTCAGGGCACGACGAGCGCCAGCGCGTCGACCCCCAGCGCGGCCCGTGCGATCGCCTTCCCCACGACCTCGCGGTGGTGCCGGAGCGTCACGAGCGCGTTCTCGATGCGCGCCGGCGGCGCGCCGCCGAGGAAGGCCGACTCGACGAGCCGCTCCTCCTCTCCCGACGCGTGCGCGAGGAGCCGCGCCTGCGCGTCCTCGACCCGCCGCGCGAGCTCGGCTCTCGCGCGGGCCTCCGCGGCCGCGATCGCCGCCGCGAGGACGGCCGCCGGCGCGGGGCCGGTGCGCGCGTCCTCGAGGCCCTCCGCCTCCTCCTCGAGCCGCGCCGCGCCGCCCTTCACCTCGGCGTGCGGCGCCTCGAGGTCGACCATGACCGAGATCGGCGAGAGGTCGAGGTACCGCGACGCCTGCCTGGACGCCACGCGGGCGCCCGGCGCGAGGTCGGAGCCGGAGGCGAGGCGCGGCTCGAAGCGCGCGTAGAGCGCGCCGCGGCGGGGCGCCCACTCGCGGCGCACGCACGCGGAGCGGCCGGCGTCCCCGTCGCGCACGATGCCGAGCAAGGCCTCGACGAGCCGGTGGCCCGTCGCGTACCACTCGAGCTCGTCGCGCGCGACCGCGGTCTCGCGCCAGAAGCTGCCGAGCAGCGTCTGCGGCTCCTCCGGCATGGTCATGCCCGGGAGCGCCTCGATCTTCATGTGCGCGCCGAGCGTGAACGCGGCCTCGAACGGATGCACGTTCTGATCGGTGTCGACCTCGATGCCGACCCGGTGCGCGACCTCGCAGACGACGTCCTCGAGCTCCTCCTCGAGCCACTTCGAGAGCGTCCCGAGCGCGAGCCCGACCGGCCCCGCGTCGGTGCCGCCGAGCTCCGGCGGCTCGTCGCCGAGCCGGCGGAACGCGCCCTCGACGAGCGCGCCGAGCTCCGGCAGCGACGCCGAGCGGATGTCGAGGAGCGGGTCGCCCTCGTGCTGCGCCTTGCGGGCGGCGGCGACGCGCTCCGCGAGGGCCTTGCGGAAGGTGTCGCGGCCCTTCGCGGTGCGCTTGCGGGAGAGCGCCTCGAGCTCCTCCGGCAAGGACGCGAGCACCGCGTCGAGGCCGCCGACCGGCTCCTCGAAGATGCCGATCTCGTTCGCGTAGAGGTCGGCGAGGAACGCCTCCTCGCCGGGCTCGACCACGACGTGGATCTCGACCGGCCGCGTCTGCCCGAGCCGGTCGAGCCGGCCGATGCGCTGCTCGAGCACGAGCGGGGACGCCGGCAGGTCGGCGCACACGAGGTGCGAGGCGAACTGGAAGTTGCGCCCCTCGCCGCCGGACTCGCCGGAGAGGAGCACCATCGGCCCCTCGGGATCGCGGAACCGCGCCACGAGCCGGTCGCGCGCCTCGATGGAGGGCGCATCGTCGTAGAGGAGCGCCTCGAGCCCGGCGCCCGCGAGCCCGGCCTGCAGCTCCCGGAGCGCGTCGACGTCGCCGCCGAACACGAGCACCTTCTCGCCGTGCTGCCCGGCGGGTCCTCGCCTCGCGAGGCGTGCCACCGTCGCGACGAGCGCCGCGGCCTTCTGGCCCTCGCCGACGTCCTCGCGGCGGAGCACGCGCTTCGTGAACGCGCCGACCTTCACGCGGCGGTTGCGGATGAGCCGGCCGGAGAGGCCGTAGCGGTCGGAGAGCCAGGCGAGGAGCTCGAGGGCATCCGGGGGCGGGTCGTCGCGGGAGAAGAGCGGGTCCTCCGGCGCGAGCTTCCTGAGCTTCGCGAGCGCCGCGCCGGGCTTCGCGCCGGAGAGGAGCCCGCGCGCGATCTCGGCGTACTGCTCGTGGTGCTCGAGGCGGGCGAGGAACTCCTCGAGCGTGGTCGAGGGCACGGGCTCGACGAGCGAGAGCAGGCGGAAGTACTCGCGCGGATCGAGGCGCACCGGCGTCGCGGTGAGGAGCAGCACGCCGAAGCTCGCCTTCGTGACCGGGGCGACCGCGTCGTGGAGCGCGTCGTCGGCGAGGTGGTGCGCCTCGTCGACGACGACGAGGTCCCAGGGCACCTTCGCCGCGGCCTCGGCGAGCTCCTCGTCGTCGCGCAGCGCCTCGTGCGACACGATCGCGAGCGGGCTCCGGGCGAGGGCCTCGGCGGGGCCGCCGAGCTCGTCGATGCGCGCGTCGGTGAGGAGCGTGAAGAGCGCGTTGAACTTGTGGAAGAGCTCGGCGAGCCACTGGAAGGAGAGGTGCTCCGGCACCACCACGAGCGCGCGCTCGGCGATGCCGAGCTGGCGCAGCCCCGCGAACACGAGGCCCGCCTCCACGGTCTTTCCGAGGCCGACCTCGTCGGCGAGGACGAACCGCGGCATGCGATCGGAGAGGATGCGCCCGGCCGCGCCGACCTGGTGCGGGAGGACGTGCACGCGGGAGGAGAGGAGCGCGCCGAGCGAGTCCGCCCGGCGGAGCGCCTCGAGCCGCACGACCCGGCTGCGCAGCGAGAACGCCGAGGCCGAGCCCGGCGTGCCGCCCGCGAGCTGCTCCGCGGGGCCGCCGACGCCGCTCTCGATCGGCGTGTCGGCCGGCACCTCGGCGAGCGCGGGGTCGCGCCCCGAGACCACGGTGACGCCGTCGCGCCCGGCGAACCGCACCGCGATCCGCCGGCCCTCGTCCGCGACCTGGACCACGACCCCCACGCCCCACGTCCGCTGGGCGCGATGGACCACCTTCATCCCCGGCCGCCAGGTCACCGCCATGCGCGCGCGTCTAGCATCGGCACCGGCTTCGGTCCAGAGAAGCCTTTCCCAGGACCTGTGGGGACTTGGGTCCCGCCCGCCCCCCGTCCCTGAGGGGCATCGCGTCCGTTGACATGGCGCCGCGCGCAAGCTAGAACGCCCGTCGCTTTCACCGCCTTGGGCGGATAGCTCAGCGGTAGAGCGTCGCCCTTACAAGGCGAGGGTCACAGGTTCGAAACCTGTTCCGCCCACCAGTGCTGAAGCAGCGCAGTCTCCCGACTTGGGGTGTTAGTTAAGTCGGTTATAACGCCGGCCTGTCACGCCGGAGGCCAGGGGTTCGAGTCCCCTACACCCCGCCACTCCGAGGGCCGGGATCCTTCAACGGGATCCCGGCCTTCGACTTTTCGGCCGCCGCGGCGAGCGCCGGGAGCGCCTCCGTCTCCGTCATTGCTCCACCAGGAGTTGCTGCCAGGCGCGGCAGCGCGACCACGGTGCCCTCCCTGAGCTCGACCTGGAGCCTCGGGCCGAGCACCCGAGGTGCCCGTTGCGCCCTCGCTGCTGCCGTGAAGGCGTCGTTCATGCTTTGCACGAGCGGCCAGCCGTCCACGTTGCGTCGCAACCGGTTGCGCCAACTCGCCGTGGTCGCCCTGCTCGGTCTCGCCTGCGCTCATGGCCCACCAAGGTTCCGCAGCCAGGCCGAGAAGCACCGGTTCCTGGAGAGCTACCTCGAGCAGCTCAACCCCCAGCCTGGCACGCGCGTCGTGCTCGCGAGCCTGCGTGGCGAGGTGGACGGGCTCTTCTCGTACCTGCTCGTGGTGGGCGACGAGGCCATCCAGAATCTGACCCGCGGGCGCCCGAAGCGCTTGAAGCTCCCGGAGCGAGGCTTGGCCGAGATCCTCGCCCGCTACGACGCCTCGCGTGTGGCAAGTCTTGGTCCGCCGGCCGAAGAGGGCGGCATCTTCATCGACGGCTGGACCTGGGAAGTGGAGGTCCGCGTGGGACCTGAGACCGCCCGCTTCGCCTACGACTGTCTGCGCAAGTGCGTCCCGCTTACTGGCGCGAGTCCTGCGACCGATCTCATTCGCCTGCTGTCCGGGTACGTCGAGGACGATCACCCGAGGGACAACCCGATGCCGGACCTCTCGGCCGATCCCACGTGACCCGAATCCAGGGATGGGGCCCCCCGCCCACGCGTGAACCGCAAAAACCCGGGGTGGAGGGGTGGGGGACGGGTGGGGCACCACGACTCGCATCGTAGGCCCCTCATCCGCGATACGCTCCTGGTGATGATCCGAAACGCGCTCGGCACCCTCTGCGCCGCGCTGCTCGGCCTGGCGGCGATGCCATCGGTCGCTCGAGCGGGTCCCGCGACGTGCAGCAACCCGCCGCCCGACCTGCTCATTCAGGATGCCCAACCCTTCGCCGGGAACGAGCTCGAACGACAGCTCGCGCGCGCTCTCCTTCCCCGAAGCGGACACACCCTGTACCTCGCGGACCTCCCTGGTAGAGGTCCCGAGGCTGGCGTCTACCTGACGCGCGCCCGCGGCTCCTGCCAGGTCGTCAAGGTCTGGATCCAGGGCGGCAGCTTCCGGCTCGCGGTCAGGGAGGGAGCGCGGCTGCCGAAAGCCCAGAGCCTGCGCGCGCCGCTGGGGATGGAAACTTGCAGACAGCTCCTCGCCACCTGGTCGGCCGTGCTCTCGACCCGCACGCCTGCGCCCGCGCCAAGCTCACTCCCTCCCTGCTGGGTCGTCATGGATGGCGGGACCTACCACCTCGGTGTTCGCGACGCGGGCGGCTGGAAGTTCGCTCACGCCGAACCACAGCACGACCGTCCGAAGCTGGACGCCTTCGTCGGTCTCGCCCGTGACCTCGCCCGATTCGTCTACGTGCGACCCGCGGAGCGCGCCACCAAGGAGGCGGCGTTGCGCCGGAGCGCGACGGAGGTGGCGGCCGCGTTCGGTGAGGCGCCCGCACCCGGGCGTTGAAGCCCGACCTCGTCTCCGCCAGCTCTCCACCGCCGCGGTATCCGGCGGTGGATTCGCGTCACCTCGCGTAGACTCGAGCAACGCGGGATTCATCTCTGCCCCAGGCATTCCCGACACGATGGTGTGCGCCGTCGGCCGGTTAGGGTTGGATGCCTGACGCCTTCGAGTCCCCTACACCCCGCCACTCCGGAGGCCGGGATCCTTCAACGGGATCCCGGCCTTCGACTTTCCGGGCCCCGCGGCGAGCACCGGGAGCGCCTCCGTCTCCGCCATCCCGTTTGCGGCCCCGCGCCTCACGCGTAACCGTCCCCGTTCCGGCATGCGGCCGAGCCGCGGCCGTAGAGGCCTGCGAGCACGGCGGCCGTCGCTATCACCTTTGATAGCAGTTCCCGCCGCTCGCGAAGCCAGTGCGAGCCCGGTGCGACCCATTCTCGAACACTTTCACCGGAGAAAACCCCGAGGCTCCGCCGACCCACCCTCCGAGTGAACCTCTCACCTCACCGAGGCGCTCGCGCCATCCAGCCCTCGCGGTCAGTCGTCGATGACCGCGTCTCCGGCCCGGATCGCCGCCTCGACCGCGGCCTTCATGGCCGCGACCTGCTCGGGCGCGTGGCCGCGCCAGCCCGTGAGCTCGCGGACGACGCGCAGGGGCCGTCGCGACCGGTAGGAGCGCGTGGGGTTCCCGGGGAACTTCTTGTCGGTGACGTTCGGATCGTCCTCGAACGGGCCGGTGGGCTCGACGACGAAGATCCGGCCCGGGCCCTCGCCGCGCGCCAGCTCGGCGCCCCAGGTCGCCGCGTCGAGCGTGCCCGTGAAGTAGGCGTGGTTCGCGATGCGGCCCGGCGTGCCGAAGTTGGATCCGCGCCCCGGCTCCACGAGGTCGCCGGCCACGAGGTCCGCCTTCGTACCGTGGAGGAACTCGCTCGCACCGGTACCCTTGCACGCGTGGCATGGCGGCGCCGGCGGGGCTCGCCCCGCCCCGCTGCAGGCGGGACAGACGCTCCAGATCACGAAGGGTCGAGGATCGTCCATCGGGACCACGGTACGCCCCGTCGTGCCACGCTTCTACCCCCTCCACCTCATCCCCGCGTTCCGCTGGGGCGCGAAGCCGAGCTTCTCGTACAGCGCACGGGCACGCGCGTTCTCCGGGCTCACCTCGAGCTCGATCGCGACGGGCACGCGCGGCCACGGGCCGGTGCCGGCCTGCAGCGCGGAGATGAGCGCGTGGGCCTGGCCGCGGCCCCGCGCCTCGGGCGCGACCCACAGTTCGTCCACGTTGCAGACCTCTCCGCCGAGCTCGTTCGACCAGAACGACACGAGGAGCGCGTAGCCCCGCGCGGCGCCGTCCTCCTCGAGCACGACGGCCCGGCCTCGCACCGGGTCGGCCCGGAGCGCGGCGAGCGTCCGCCGCACCTGCGACGCCTCGACGGGCCGCGTGCCTGGGTCCTCGCGGTTGAGCGCGAGGCACATCGCGACGACGGTCTCGTCCTCGTCCGGTCGTGCGGGGCGCCAGGTCATGCGGGCTGGTAGCCCGCGCGGGCCGCACGCGCAACGTCGTTTGCGCCCCCGCGCCCGACGCGTGACAGGCTTCTCACCGCTCCCCGACGTCACTTCACCTTCACGCTCGCCGTGACGCCTGCGGACACGTTCCCCTCCGATCATCGGTCCTGGAAGGTTGACCAGGGTCTCTCGCTGATCAAGGTTTGCTTGGTAATCTTGACTAATGATTCGCGAAGGTCCAGGTTCCCAGGGTGTCCCGGTACGAGACCCGCTCATGGCCCGCCGATCCCTCCGCCCCCGGCGGCCGGGCGGAGCGGCGCGCGTTCCGCTACCAGGCCTTCGTCCCGGACCCCGTCTACCCGCTCCAGCTCGCGCTGCCCTCGGGGGTCGCCGCCGCAGTGTCGGCCGCGGAGCGCGCCATCGCCGCGCTCGACCGCGACCCCCCGGGCCTCGCCAGCCTCGAGGTGCTCGCGCGCCGTCTGCTCCGGGCCGAGTCGGTCGCCTCCTCCCGCATCGAGGGGCTCGTCCTTTCGCAGCGCCGCCTCGCGCGCGCCGAGGCGGAGGAAACCGACGCACGGGACGAGACGGCCCGCTCCGTCCTCGGCAACGTCGTCGCGATGGAGCACGCCGTCGCCCTCGGCGTGGAAGCAGGCTCGCTCCGGCTCGGCGACCTCCTCGAGATCCATCGGCGCCTCATGCTCGCGACGACCACGCCGGACATCGCGGGCAAGCTCCGCGTGCACCAGAACTGGATCGGCGGGAATGCCTTCAACCCCGGACGGGCCGACTTCGTCCCCCCCGCGCCGGAGCGTGTCAGGGCGCTCATGGACGACCTCCTCGCATTCATGGGGCGGACGGACCTCGCGCCCGTCGTCCAGGCTGCCATCGCTCACGCGCAGTTCGAGACCATCCACCCGTTCGCCGACGGAAACGGCCGCGTGGGCCGGGCCCTCATCCACGTCGTCCTGCGCCGCCGAGGTCTCGCGCCGCGCTACGTACCGCCCGTCAGCCTCGTGCTGGCCGCCGACGCCAGGGCCTACATCGAGGGGCTCACGGCCTTCCGGGAGGGCCGCGCGGCAGAGTGGGTCCTGCTCTTCGCCGGCGCGCTCGAGCGGGCCTCCGCGAAGGCGCGCGAGCTCGCGCTGCGCGTGGCCGAACTCCAGGAGCGCTGGCGCGAACTGACGGGCCGGCCGCGCCGGCACTCGAGCGCCGAGGCCCTCATCGCGGCGTTGCCCGCGCACCCCGTCGTCACGGTCGCGACGGCCCAGTCCATCCTCGGCCGCTCCAAGCAGGCCGTGAACGAGGCCATCAACGCGCTCGCCGAGCGCGGCGTCCTTCACCCCATCACGGTCGCGAAGCGCAACCGTGCGTGGGAAGCCCGCGAGCTGTTCGCGCTCGTCGACGACCTCGAGCGCGAGCTCGCGACGCCCACGGGCGACGACCTCCCGTCACGACCCGCGCCGCGACGGCGGACACGCTCGGGCCGCTGAGCGCGGCTCGACGGCGCCCCTCCCCGAGGCGCGCGCGACCGCGGAGCGCCGGGCAGCTTGCGACGCCCTACTTCCTGAACGCGATCGCCGTGACCGTCATCGACGGCGGGCTGCCCTTCGCCGAGGGCGCACGAGGAGGCGACGACGAACGCGAGCCAGGCCGCACGGCGGATCCGCATGAGGAGCTCTCCTTTGCTCGGAGCGTAACCGGTTCGCGGCAGCGAGAGCTTGACGGGAGACAACGCCATCCATCCCGGCGGCCGGGCGCCACCCGGCGCTGCGCGTTACACCCCTCGGGTGCCCACCTACCTCGTCATCCTGCTCCACGGCGTCGGCGCCGACGCGGCCTCGTTCCAGCCGCTCGCGCGCGCGCTCGCGCAGGGGCTCCCGCAGGCGGAGTTCCTCGTCCCCGATGGCTTCCACCCCTTCGACGGCGGCGGCGGGGGGCGGCAGTGGTTCAGCCTCTCCGGCATCACCGAGGAGACCCGCCCGCTGCGCGTGAAGGCCGCGGCCGAGGAGGTGTCGAGGTACATCGACGCGGAGCTTGCGAGGCGGAAGCTCGGCGGCGACCGGCTCGTGCTCGTCGGGTTCTCGCAGGGCGCGATCGTCGCGGCCTCGGTCACGCTGCACCGCCGCCCCGCACCGGCGGCGCTGGTGATGCTCTCCGGCCGCGTGTCCGAGGCGTCGAGCCCGGTCGCGGGCGCGGTGTCGACGCCGGTGCTCGTCGCGCACGGCGAGGCCGACCCGCGGATCCCGGTGGACTACGCCCCGGACAGCGCGCGCCTGCTCGGCGCGTGGGGCGCGAAGGTGACGGTGCGGCGGTACCGCGGCGTGGGGCACGAGGTCAGCCCCGAGGAGCTCCGGGACGTGCAGGCGTTCCTGGCGGAGGTGCTTCGCTAGCGCTCCGCGTCGGCCGGCGCCGGCTGCACGAACGAGATCACGTGCCGCTTGCCGCCGATCGAGAGCGGCTCCATCCCGAGGAGGAGCTGCAGCTCGCGGCCGGAGCGGGTCCTGCGCACCACCTCGCGGCCGCGGAAGGAGCCCCAGCGCAGGAAGATGTCCCGCGCCCGGAGCCACTCTTCCTCCGTGGCGAGCCCGAGGTCGGCGCCGGTCTTGCCCGCGACGTCGACGTCGCCCACCTCGAACAGCGCGCGCCACGCGTCGTTCGCGGCGACGTAGGTGGTCTCGGGGATCTTCGAGATCGCCATCGCGACCGGAGCCAGGTCGAAGACCGCGAGGAAGCGCTGCTCGCTCTCCACGAGCGCCCGGGCGGCGACCCGCTCGGCCGTGAGGTCGCGGAACATCACGTAGGCGAGCGGCTCGGGCCCCTCCTTGACCACCGCGGAGTGGATCTCGGCGGGGAAGGTCGTGCCGTTGGCGCGGCGCACGGTGACCTCGGCGCTGGCGGCGCCGGTGCGCTGCCGGGTCTCGATCGCGTCGCGCATCGGGTCGTCCATCACGACGAGCTCGTCGCGGCGCTTGCCGACGAGGTCCCCGAGCCGCCACCCGAGCGCGTACGCCGCCGCCGCGTTGGCCCGGACCACGGACCCGTCCATCGCGAGGATGAGCACCGGGTCGAGGGCGCGGTCGAACAGCGTCTCGAAGACCGCCGCCCCGACCTCGTGCGCCCGCCCGCCCGCGTTTCCGTCGCTCATGCCATCCCCCGGAGGGCATGGTAGTCGCGGCCCCACGCGCGGGAAGTGCGGCATGGTGCAGCGGACCTCCGCGCGGGACCGGCGGAGGCTGATCCCGATCACGCCCCGATCCAGCGGGCGAGGAGACCGCGGGCCACGGCCGGATCCACGGTGCCCTTCACGATCGCGCGCCCGTCGTCGAACAGCGTGAGCTCGTACGGCGGCGCCCGGAGCCGGAGCAGGTACGGGTTCACGTGCACCTCGCCCACGGCGCGCACCCGCGCGGCGATGGCCTCGAAGTCGGGCCGGTGCGGCGCGTGCGGCCGCACCTGCACGGCGTTCCCGCAGAGCGAGGTCGAGCCGAGGCCCTCGCCCTCCAGGAAGTCGTAGCGCCCGTGCGCGCAGGTCGGGCACTCCGGGTCGCGTGGCGGCAGCGCGAGCCGCTGCACCTCGAGCTCCCATGCGTCCGCGGCCATCACGAACGGGCGCGCCGGCGGCGTCCGCTCCACGAGCCAGCGCAGCGCGAGCGCGACCTGGAGCGAGGCGGCGAGCGTCGCCGCCGGGCCGATGATGCCGCTCGTGTCGCAGGTCTGGACCGTGCCCGGCTCCGGCGCGTCGCGCTGGCCGCAGCGCAGGCAGGGGGTCGCGCCCGGCACGACGAGCTGGGCCATCGCCGTCGAGGCGACGCAGGCGCCGTAGATCCAGGGCACCCCGCGCTTCGCGCAGGCGTCGTTGAGGACGTAGCGGCCCTCGAAGTTGTCGAAGCCGTCGACGACGAGGTCCATCCCGTCGAGGAAGCGCAGCACGTTCGTGGCGTCGAGGTCCGCGACGAACGGCTCGACGGTGACGTCCGAGTTGAACGCGGCGATCGCGCGCGCGGCGGCGACCGCCTTCGGGAGCGGCTCCCGGGCGTCCGCCTCGCAGAAGAGCGACTGGCGCTGCAGGTTCGAGAGCTCGACGACGTCGCGGTCCACGATGCGCAGCGTGCCGACGCCGGCGCGGGCGAGCAGGTTCGCGGCGTTCGAGCCCAGGCCGCCGCAGCCGACCACGAGCACGCGCGCGGCGCGGAGGCGCGCCTGCCCCTCGCGCCCCACCGGCGCGAACAGCTCCTGCCTCGAGTAGCGACCCGACGGACCCGCCATCGGCCCGGGAGATAACACGGATCCGCGGTACGATCCCGGGGTGGCGAGGAGACCCGCCCGGCGGCCCGCGAGGAGGCCCACCGCATCGCCGCGGTCGAGGACGGGCCGCGGCCGGCGCCGCCCGGGCTGGCGCACGCGGCTCGACCTCGTCGTCACCCGCGCCCGGCGGCTGCCCGCCCCGGCGTGGACCGCGCTCGCGCTCCTGCTGCTCGTGCTCGCGAACGCGCTGTACCAGGTGTACCGCAAGCCGTCCGAGCTCGTCGGCCTCGTCACCCCGGCCTCCCCGAAGCCGCCCGCCGAGACCTGGCGCACGTACGGCGACCTCTTCGAGGAGCACTCGACCGCGCTCGTGCGGCCCGAGCTCCTCGCCGCGCTCGTGCAGGCCGAGAGCTCGGGCGACCCGGTGGCGCTGCCCGACTGGCGGTTCAGGCTGACGGTCGATCCCCGGGGCGTCTACGCGCCGCCCTCCTCGGCGGTGGGCATCCTCCAGATGACCGACGGCAACTACGCGCTCGCGCGCGAGCTGTGCATCCACGACCACGCGGTCGCGCGCACGGGCCCGTGGTGGGACCCGTCGAGCTGCTTCCTGAACGGCCTCTACGTCCGGACCGTGCCGTCGCACGCGATCGAGATGACCTCCGCGTACCTCACGGTGACCGCGCAGGCGATCCTCGCGAGGCCGGGCGTGCGCCGGCCGGCGCCCACGGAGCGCGACGCGCTGGTCGCCACGGCGCACCTCTGCGGACCGGAGCGGGCCACGGCGTTCGCCCACCGGGGCTTCCGGCCATCGCCCGGCGAGCGGTGCGGCGGGCAGGACCTCGCCGCGTACGTCGGCCGGGTCCGGGCCTACTCGCTCGCCTTCGCGGCGCTCGCCGCGGAGTGACCCCTTCCCTCCTGCGACACGACCTTCATCTTCTGGGTTCGACCTCGGGAGGGGACGGACATGAAGAACGGGAAGACTTGGATGGCGATCGCGGGCGCGCTCTTGCTCGCCGGCGCGGCGGGTTGCCCGCGCGGCGGCAGCGGGTCGGGCTCCGGCGGGACGGGCTCGGGCTCGTCCTCGGAGGGCTCGCGCGGCTCGCAGGGCTCGGGCTCCGACTCGGGCGGCACGCGCGGATCGGACTCGGGCACCGGGTCGGGCAGCTCGACCGGCTCCGGCTCCAGCGGCACGACCGGGCGGTCCGGCAGCTCGAGCGGCTCCAGCAGCTCGAGCGGCTCCGGCCGCTAGCCCTGCGGTGCGCGAGCGAGCCGCGGTGGCGCAAGCGCCGCCTCGGCCGCCGCGCGCCAGCCCTGGTTCGCGCGGGCGAGGTCCTCCTCGCCCGTCGCGTACGGCACGTCGGGTTCGACGGGCCGGTTCTCGAGCGCGCTCGTCCGGAAGAACCGGTCGGCGCCCTCGGTGCGGCCCGCGCCGGCGGGCGCGACGCCCATCGCGGCGTTCGGGATCGACAGCGTGAGCCGGCTCGACGGATCGGTCCAGCGGGCCGAGAGGTCGCCGGCCTCCTGCTGGCTTCCGCCGGCGCCCTCGGTCGGACCGCCCACGATCGTCGCGCGCCCCGCGGCCTTCAGCGTCGCGAGGAGCCGGTCGCACGCGCTCATGCAGGCGGGTGACGCGAGCGCGACGACGCGCCCGGCGAAGACGCCCTCGCCCGCGGTGCGCTCGAGGAACGCGGGCGTGAACTCCGCGCCCGAGGCGCGGGCGTCGCGGACCGCGTCGAGCACCTCCTCGGCCTCGGTGCGGCCGCCGGTCACGAGCGCGCGCACGGTCCCGAGCGCCGGCGCCGGCGCGCGGACCTTGTAGACCGCCTCGTTCCGCTCGGTGGCGCGCACGACGAGCGCGGCGGCCGGCAGCGGGCGACCTGCGGGGAGGAGGAGGCGCGCGACCGCGGTCGCGTGGGAGAGGTAGCCACCCTCGTTCTGCCTCGAATCGAGCACGAGGTCCTCGCCGCGGGCGGCGCAGCCCGCGAGGTGGTCGCGCAGCACCTCCGGGAGCGGCCGGGGACCCGCGCCGCCGTCGAGCGTCTCGGTGTGGAAGGTGAGGATCTGCGCGTAACAGTACCGGCGGCCGTCCGCCGACGTCGCCTCGCCGAGCCGGGCCGCGACGCGCCCCGAGGCGGTCCGGAACGGGCGCAGCACGGCGGCGTCCGCGGGCGGGACGGCGGGCTCGCCGCGCGCGGCGCCCAGGCCGGGGTCGGCGTTCGCCCACGCCGGGGTGCCGCTCCAGTCGAGGAAGTCCGCGGTGCGGAGCTCCATCCGCCGCGCGTACGCGCCCGCGACCGCGTGCTCGCGGGCGCCCGGCGCAATCCACCACGGCAGCGTCACCGTGCGCAGCCCGCCCTGGTGGGCGACGACGAGCGTCGCCGCGCGCGCGCCCGGGTACGCGAAGTCGCGGCGGCCGAGCGCGTCGGCGGCGCGCTCGAGGCGGGCGCCGGGGCTCGAGCCCTGCACGTAGGGCACGAGCGCCTCGAGGGCCTCGGCGGCCGGGCGGCCGTCGATCCGCACCACCTCGGCGCCGGCCGCGAGCACGGCGTCCGCGTCCGGCACGCTGCCCTCCGCCTCGAGCCAGCGCACGAGGCCCGGCGAGCGGCCCGCGAGGCGCACCGCGCCGTCCCCGGTCCGGCGGAACGCGACGCCGAGGGCCACCGGGGGCAGCCGGTCCGGCACGGAGAGGATGAGGTGGCCGTCCTGGAATGCGGCGGTGCAGCGACGCATCCGGTCGTAGAAGCGGAGCGGGTCCTCCTCGTCCTTGATCGCCGCCTCGGCGGCGACGCAGCCGTCGAGGTCCACGGGCGGCTTCACGGACAGGAACACGTACCGCGCGCGGATCGCGTCCCGGAGCCCCTCGGCGATCGCGACGCGATCGGCGGGGGACCGGAGCGAGGCGGCGAGGGCGAGGGCGAGGACGAGCGAGGTGGGCATGGGTGCGCGCGGGTGCGATGACTACAAGTGAAGGTCGCGTTGCGCCCCTCCCAACCGCGCCCGCACCGCGATGCATTCCGCGCCGGGGGGGGGTTCGCTGCGGGTGTAGGCAGGTGCTCCCGCTGTGGGCGGCTGTCGGCCGGCGGCGGCGTGCGCAGGCTGTGCGGGTGGCCGGAGCCCTCCAGCACGCGCGCCAGCTCCTCGCGATCCGCATCTGGGAGGTCCGCCCCGGCGAGCTCCCGGCGGCGAAGGCGGCGGCCTTCCGCGCGCTCCGGATCGGCCACGCGGCGGTGCGCGGCTTCCTCTCGCACGACCTGACGGTCCGGGCGGCCGCGCTCACCTACTACAGCGTCCTGTCGCTCGTGCCCCTGCTCGCCTTCACGTTCAGCGTGCTGAAGGGCTTCGGCGCCTACCAGACCTTTGCCGCGCAGACCCTGCGCCCCTGGCTGCTCGGCACGTTCTCGCCCAACCCCGCCCTGCACGAGGCGGTCGACCGCATCCTCGGCTTCGTCGACCGCACCGACGCCTCGCGCCTCGGGGCGGTCGGGCTCGTGCTGCTCGTCTACGCGGCCATCTCGCTCGTGTCCTCGGTCGAGGACGCGCTCAACCGCATCTTCGGCGCGCGCGCCACCCGGCCGCTGCTCCGGCAGGTGACCGACTACGTCACCCTGCTCGTCACGACGCCGCTCCTCGTGTTCGCGGCGGCGACCGTCTCGGCCGCCGCCCAGAGCTCCGCGGCAGTCGAGTTCCTCCGCGACCGGCTCGGGCTGGGCGCGCTCATCGACCTCGTGCTCGACCTCTCGCCGGTGCTCGCGGTCGGCGCGGGGCTCTTCGCGATGTACCTCATCCTCCCGAACGTGCGGGTGCAGGCGCGCTCCGCGCTCCTCGGCGGGGCGCTCGCCGCGCTCGGCTGGCAGGGCGCGCTCGTGACACAGGTGAAGCTCCAGGTCGGCGTCGCGAACTACAACGCGCTCTACTCGGTGCTCGGCGCGATCCCGATCTTCCTCGTCTGGACGTACGTCTCCTGGCTCATCGTGCTCGTGGGGGCGGAGGTCGCCGCGAGCCACCAGCACGAACCCGCGGAGCGGCAGCGCCTGCGAGGACACCCGCCGGACCCCGCGCTCCGGGAGACCCTCGCGCTCGTGCTCGTGGCACGCGTGACCGCCGACTTCCTCGCCGGCGCGCCCCGCCGCGGCGCCGCGGCGCTCGCCGCCGACGCCGAGGTGTCGCCCGCGGTGGCGGAGGACGTGCTCGAGGCGCTCGTCCGGGCGGGGGTGCTGGCGCGCACCGTGTCGGGGGTGGACCTCGCCTGGGTGCCCGGCCGGGACCCGGGCACGCTGCGGGTGAGCGACGTCGCGGACGCGCTGCGCCGCGATCCGGGCGCCGCGGGCGCGCGGGCGAGCTTCGAGCGCCGGCTGCCGCCCGGGCTGCGCGCGCTCGCGGCCGCGCTCGAGGGCGAGCGGCGCGCCTCGCCGAACGACCTCACCCTGCGCGAGCTCGCGGCGCTCGCGGGCCCCGCCGCTCCCGCCCCCGCCGGGGACGGCCCGGGCGCGGGCGAGCTCGACGCGAAGCAGCCCCGGATCCGGTAGAAGGCTCTCGTGAGCCCTCGCACCGGCGGTCGCCCCCGCCCGCTCGTCCGCGTCGTCGATCGCGCCCTGCCGCCGGCGCGGTTCGCCCGGCTGCGGCGCGCGGTCGTCGCGCTCGGCACCGAGAACCTGCGGCGCGGCTACCAGACCACGTTCTGGTTCGCGGCCGGGGTCGCGCCCGCCTCGCTCGTGGAGGAGGCAATCGTGGCGCTCCGCCCGCACTACCCGCCGGATGTCGCCGGCTTCGAGTGGTGGCTCTCGCGCATGCGCACGAGCGACGTGGCCGTCGACTTCCACGCCGACTGCGACGAGGTGCTGCTCCGGCGCGGCGGCCCGCTCGTGCACCCCGCGGCCTCCTCGGTGATCTTCCTGAACCGGTGCCGGGGCGGCCTCCTCGCCGTGTCGCCCGAGCCGCCCGACGAGCGGAACCCCGCGCGCGCCCCGTCCGACCTCTCCACGCTCGACCTCGTGCGGCCGTGGCCGAACCGGCTCGCGCTGTTCCCGGGCGACGCGACGCACGGCGTGCTCGACGCGGACGGCGCGGTGCCGCACGGCCCGCTCCGGCCCGCGACCCCGCTGCGGCTCGCGATCGCCGTGAACGCCTGGCGGGACCGGCCCACCGGCGTGCCGGCGTTCGCCCGCTCGGTGCGGTACCGGGCCCTCCGGATTCACCCGAGGTGACGAGCGGGCCGGGGCGGCGCCGGCCTCGCCCCGCGGCGGGCGTGGCTCCCCCTCGCGCCCGCCCGTTCGCATCCTTCCAGGCGGAGGGAACGATAGACCCATGAACCGCCTGCTCGCCGCCGCCGCCGTCGCCTGCCTCGCCGCCTGCTCCACGCCGCTCCAGGACCGCAACGATCGGAACGCGCCATCCGCCCGCCGGGACGACCGGCGCGACGACCGGAGGCCGTCCACGGGCGCCGCGTCCCAGACGCGGAACCCGTTCGAGGTCGAGGGCCGCCTCGGCGTCGTGGGCAAGGGTCTCCTCGGGATCGACCGCAGCATCACGGTCATGCGCAACGACGGTCCGCCCGCGCGGCTCCACGTCGCCGACGGCACGCAGATCATGCTCGACGATCGGCCCGCCCGGCTGACCGACCTGCGGGAGGGCGACGAGGTCCGCGCCACGTTCGACTTCGACGACTCGACGCCGGTCCTGCTCAAGCTCGAGGCGAAGCAGCACCGCTGACGCGCGTCCCGAGAGGGTGCAGCGGCCCGGGCGGGGACCCCTTTGTTGTAGTCCAGTCGCAACAACGGGGTCCCACGGAACCTGCGGAGAAGACCGGGAAACGACTCTCGGTCGCGCCAGAACGCGCGTTTTGCAAAGCCGGGATCGACTACTTACGACCCTCGATGGACCCCTACCGGGTTTACATCGCGCCGCGCCTTGTGATACTCGTTCTCATGAGACGGCGCGGGCAAGGTCATCCCCCTCGCCAAGGGAGAAGGCGTGATGAACGGAGGTCGCATCGCCCAGGGTCGCCCCAGCGGCCTTCTCGGTGCACTCACCTGCACCCGGTGCGGCTCCTCCATCGCCCTCGACCGGAGCGTGCTCGACCTTGCCCGCGCCGAGCTCATCCGCACGCTCGGCTGGGAGACGCTCCGCGGCCGTGTCGAGCTGTCGGGCTGCTGCGCCGACTGCCAGCGCGACCCCGCCCCCGCACGGCAGAAGTGGGGGCGCGCGTGAAGGTCTGCATCTGCAACGACGTGAGCGACCGCACCATCCGCGAGCACGCCCGGGCAGGCCGCTCGCTGGAGCAGATCCTCGCGCTCACGAAGGCCGGCTCGTCCTGCGGTCAGTGCCTGCTCGCCGTCGCCCGCATCCACGCCGCCGAGGCCACCGTCGCGGCCGAGCGCGCCGCGGCGAACGTGCCCGCGGCCGGCGCGCCGCGCACCGCGGCCTGACGCCACGAACCGGTCGTCCCCGCCCCGAGCGGGACACGCGCCCCTCGCCGGGGCCGCGTATCTCCGGACCCTCGTCCGTCGCTGGCACCGTCCCCACCACCCGAGGAGAGCTCCATGAAGGGCGACCCCAAGATCATCGACCTGTTGAACGAGGTCCTCACGAACGAGCTCACCGCCATCAACCAGTACTTCCTGCACGCGAAGATCTGCGCGAACTGGGGCTACGAGCGGCTGCACCACAAGTTCCGCGACGAGTCGATCGACGAGATGAAGGACGCGGACGCGCTCATCGAGCGGATCCTCTACCTCGACGGCCTCCCGAACCTGCAACGGCTCGGCAAGGTGAACGTGGGCGAGAGCGTCGAGGAGATGCTGCAGATCGACCACGACACCGAGGCGAACGCGATCGCGGTGCTCAACCGCGGCATCGCGTTCGCGCGCAACGTCGGCGACAACGGCTCGGCCGAGCTCCTCGAGGACATCCTCGAGGGCGAGGAGGAGCACGCCGACTGGATCGAGGCGCAGCAGGAGGCCGTGAAGCAGGTCGGCATCCAGAACTACCTCGCGCAGCAGCTGCGCAAGGAGTCCTAGGGCCGTGCCCGGCACCGCGGCGCCCGAGGTCCTCGACCGGCTCGCCGGCGAGATGGCCGCCTTCGTGCGCGAGCTGCAGGACGAGATCTGCCGCGGCCTCGAGGCCGCCGACGGCGGGGCCCGCTTCCTGGAGGACGCCTGGGATCGGCCGGGCGGCGGCGGCGGGCGCTCGCGCGTGCTCGCCGGCGGCGCGCTCCTCGAGAAGGCGGGCGTGAACGTCTCGCTCGTGCACGGCCCGCTCTCGAAGGAGCTCGCCGCGCGGCTGCCGGGCGACGGGCCCGACTTCGTCGCGACCGGGCTGTCGATCGTGCTCCACCCGCGCTCGCCGATGGTCCCCACCGCGCACATGAACGTGCGGTTCCTCCGGCGCGGGGCGGCGGCGTGGTTCGGCGGCGGGGCGGACCTCACGCCGTACTACCTCTTCGACGAGGACGCGGCGCACTTCCACCGCACGCTGCGCGACGCGTGCGAGCGCGCCGCGCCGGGCTCCTACCCCGAGCACAAGGCGCACGCCGACCGGTATTTCTTCCTCCCGCACCGCGGCGAGCACCGGGGCGTGGGCGGCGTGTTCTTCGAGGACCCCGCCGGTGGGCTCGAGCAGGGGCTCGCGCTCTGCCGCGAGACCGCCCGGGCGTTCCTCCCGGCGCTCCTGCCGATCTTCGAGCGCCGTCGCGCGCTGCCGTACGGGGAGGCGGAGCGCACCTGGCAGGAGATCCGGCGCGGGCGCTACGTCGAGTTCAACCTCGTGCACGACCGCGGCACCGTCTTCGGCCTGCAGACCGGCGGGCGGACCGAGTCGATCCTGATGTCGCTGCCGCCGCGGGTGCAGTTCGTGTACGGGCACGTACCCGCGGCGGGGAGCCGCGAGGCCGCGCTCCTCGAGGTGCTGCGCGCGCCGCGGGCCTGGGTGTAGAACGGCGCCATGCGCTCCCTCCTCGCCCTCGCCGCCTGCGCCGCGCTCGCCGTCGCCCTCCCCGCCTGCAAGCAGGACGGGGGCGGGCCCGTGAAGATCACCGTCACGAAGAACGGCTACGAGCCCACCACGGTCCTCGCGAAGGCCGGCCAGCCGCTCACCCTCGTCGTCACCCGCACCACCGACGAGACCTGCGCGACCGAGTTCTTCATGCCGGAGGAGAACCTCAACGTCCCCCTGCCGCTCAACCAGCCGGTGACCATCACGTTCACGCCGAAGCAGGCGGGCAAGCTCCGCTACTCGTGCGCGATGCGGATGTTCTTCGGCGACATCGAGGTGAAGTGAGCCGATGGCCGTCCTCGTCGCCTGCCGCGATTCTGCTGTTCCGCTCCCGCATCGACTCCGCCGCCCAGCGCCTCGGCGTGAAGCTCGACCTCGCGCCGAGGGACAAGCCGCTCGGCGAGGCCGCGAAGGCGGTGGGCCACGGCGTCGCGCTCCTCGACCTCGGGGACGCGGGCGCGCTCGAGGCGATCCCGGACGTGCTCGCCGCGGGGCTCAAGGTGATCGCCTTCGCGGGCCACGTGCAGGAGGAGAAGATCGCCGCGGCGCGGGCGGCCGGGGCCGACGAGGTGCTCTCGAAGGGGCAGCTCGTCGCGCGCATCGACGCCATCCTCGCGTCGTACCGCTGACCCGCGGGGCTCCAGCCCGCTTCGAGCGCGCGGCTCAGCGGACCCGCGGCAGCACGTCGTCCGGCCCCGCCTGCTGGCGCACGCGCAGCGCCGTGATCGCGCCCCGTGCCTCCGGGGCGTCGGCCCGCGCACCGGACCGAGGTCCAGGGACGGGCCCGCGCTCGAAGGTGAGGCGCACGCGCGGGAGCGCGGGGCACTCGAACGTGTCCGGACCGACCGGGACGAGCCGGCGCACGAGCGGGGGCCGGCCGTCCTGCGCGGGCCGCTCGAGCTCGAGCCCGTCGCCCGCGCGGCGGACGTGCCGGGGCGCGCCCGGCGAGCCGTAGGTCCCGGCGTAGGCGTCGAGCGTGGCCTGCGGCACCGGCACGGCCACCGGCGCCGGCGGGCGGACGCCGAGCGCGAGCATCGCGAGCCCGGCCGCCACGGCCGCGGGGAGCGGCTCCCCGGCCTCGCGGTTCGTGAGCACCGCCACGAAGACCTGCTCGGAGGGGACCGCGAGCTGGTACGCCGCGAACCCGTCGACCGTGCCGCCGTGCTCGGCGGTGGGCCCGCCGAGGAGCTCGCCGAGCGCCCAGCCGAGCCCGGCGTGCAGCGGGGTCCCGTCCGGGAGCGCCACCGTGGCGCGGAGCCGGTCGAGGGCCGGCCGCGGCAGGAGGCGGCCCGCGAGGAGCGCGCCCTCGAGCCGCGCGAGGTCGTCGACCGTCGACGCGAGCCCGCCCGCGGCCCCGTGGGCCGCGCCGTCGATCGGCGCCGCCGGCGCCCAGCCCCGCTCGCCGCGGACGTACCCCTTCGCGAGCCCGGGCCGGGCCTCGAGCCCGGTCGCGGCGAGCCCCGCCGGCCCGAGGATGCGCTCCTGGACGAACGTCGCCCACGGCTCGCCGGACGCGCGGGCGACGACCTCGGCGGCGAGGAGGTACGCGTCGTTGCCATACCGGTAGGCGGTGCCCGGCGGGAACGCGAGCGGATGGCCCGGCGCCGTCGAGTCGACGCCGGAAACGTGCGCGAGGAGCTGCGCGAGCGTGGGGTCGCCGTTCGGCGCGCGCCAGCCGGGGAGCCGGGAGGAGAGCCGGTCGTCGAGGGAGAGGCGGCCGTCCTGGGCGAGGAGCGCGAGCGCGAGGGCGGTGAAGCCCTTCGTGATCGAGCCGATCGGGAAGGGCGTGCCGGGCGACACCGGCGCGCCCGCGGCGACGTCGGCGAGGCCGCGGGCGCGGCGGAGCAGGACCTCGCCGCGGCGGACGACGATCACCGCGGCGCCGGGCTCGTCGTCGGGGTAGGCGCGCGCGAGGAGCGCGTCCATCTCGCGGAGGGCGTCGGCGGGGGGGAGCCGGGGAAGAGGGAGCGAGGGTGCCGGAGCCGGGGGCGCCGCGGCGGGAGAGGCCGCGAGCGCGGCGGCGAGGAGCGCGGGAGCGAGCGGCACGCCCCGAAGCATAACGTGCGCGGGGGCGTCGCATCGTCTAGATGACCGGTCGTGACCGCCCACGACCCGATCGCCCGCCTGAACGACGCCCTCTCACGTGCCCGCGCCGCGTCCCCGCTGGACCCGACCGCGGCCGCCCTCGCGACCGCCGACGCCCGCGGGCGGCCGTCGGTGCGGATGGTGCTCGTGAAGGCCATCGAGCCGCGGGGGATCTCGGTGTTCACGAACCGCGACTCGCGGAAGGCGCGGGAGCTCGCGGCGAACCCGTGGGCGGCGATCGTGCTGCACTGGCCGGCGCTCGCGGAGCAGGCGCGGGCGGAGGGAGCGGTCGCGGAGCTCTCCGACGCGGAGTCGGACGCGTACTTCGCGACGCGGCCGCGGGCGAGCCAGCTCGGGGCCTGGGCGTCGCGGCAGAGCGAGGAGATCGGCTCGCGGGCGGAGCTCGAGGCGCAGCTCGCCGGGGCGGAGAAGCGGTTCCAGGGCGTCGAGGTGCCACGGCCGCCGCGGTGGGGAGGGTACCTGATCGTGCCGGAGGCCGTGGAGATGTGGAAGGAAGGAGCGGGGAGGCTGCACTTCCGGGAGAGGTTCGAGCGGGAAGGCGGGGGGTGGAGAGTCAGGATGCTGCAGCCGTAGAGGGACGGGGCGGGGGGGCTGATGGCTGATGCTGATGGCTGGTGGCTGGTAGCTGGTGGCTGGTGCTGATGCTGATGCTGATGGCTGCTGATGCTGCAGCGGGAGCAGGAACCGGATCAGGATCAGTAGCAGGAGCAGGATCAGGAGCAGGAGCAGGAGCAGGAGCAGGAGCAGGAGCAGGAGCAGGAGCAGGAGCAGGAGCAGGAGCAGGAGCAGGAGCAGGAGCAGGAGCAGGAGCAGGAGCAGGAGCAGCGAAGCATCAGCAGGGCATCAGCGGAAGGAGCAGCAGAAGGAGCAGCGGCAGGCCGAAACGCGGACCCTGCGGCCGATGCGCGGACCGGGGCAGCCCGGCGAGATCCGGGAAATCAAGCGATTGGCCATGGCGCGGCGGCTGCAATCGAGACGCGGCATGACCTTCGTCGCGCTCGACAGGGCGGTCCAGCTCATCGAGACCCTTCGGCCGCACGCTGCCTCGTTGACCTCCCGGGACCCGGACCTTGCCGACCAGCTGCGCCGAGCAG
Organism: Anaeromyxobacteraceae bacterium; assembly: GCA_047602405.1. Lineage (GTDB taxonomy): Bacteria > Myxococcota > Myxococcia > Myxococcales > Anaeromyxobacteraceae > Anaeromyxobacter. The sequence goes on along the minus strand of JASGHJ010000001.1, from coordinate 1,972,699 downwards.
CGACGTCCATCGCCCTCAACCTGGGCGAAGGACGGAAGCGGACCGGCAAGGACCGCCTCCAGCACTGGAAGGTCGCGAGCGGCAGCGCCGAAGAGGCCCGGACCGCGCTGCGCGTCGCCGTCGCCTGGGGCCACGTCGAGCACGACTCGGTGCAGGCAGCCCTCGGCCTCTGCGACGAGCTCTGCGCGATGCTCTGGACGATGACGCGCTGACGCTGACGCTGCTGCTCACGCCGCTGCTGACGCCGACGCTGATGCCCGCTCCTGCTGCCCCTGCTGCCCCTGCTCCTCTTGCTCCTGCTGCTCCTGCTGCTCCTCTTGCTTCTGCTGATCCTGCTCCCGCTCCTGCTCCTGCTCCTGATCCTGATCCTGCTACTGATCCCGATCCTGATCCTAATCCTTCTTCTCCTCTCTCCCCGCCTCTCTCAGCGCCCTTCTCAGCAGGAACTCGATCTGCCCGTTCAGCGATCGCAGATCGTCGTTCGCCCACCGCTGGAGCGCCTCGAGGAGGCGGGGGTCGACCCGGAGCAGGAAGGCCTTGCGCTCCGCCATGGTCGCCTACGTGTACAGCGTCCCCGCGTTCACGACCGGCGTCGGCGAGCGCTCGCCGCACAGGACCACGAGCAGGTTGGAGACCATCGCGGCCTTGCGCTCCTCGTCGAGCTGCACGACCTGGTTTCGGGCGAGGCGCTCGAGGGCCATCTCGACCATGCCCACCGCGCCCTCCACGATCTTCTGGCGGGCGGCGATGATGGCGCCGGCCTGCTGGCGCTGCAGCATCGCCTGCGCGATCTCCGGGGCGTACGCGAGGTGGCTGATGCGGGCCTCGATGACGTCCACGCCGGCGAGCCGGACGCGCTCGTCGATCTCGCGCTGGAGCTCCTGCGCGACGGTGACGGTGTGGCCGCGCAGCGAGACGTGGCTGTCGTCGTGCGCGTCGTAGGTGTAGCGCGAGGCGAGGTTGCGGAGCGCGGCCTCGCTCTGGACCTTCACGTACTCGCGGTACTCGTCGACCTGGAACACGGCCTGCGCGGTGTCGACCACCTTCCACACGATGATGGCGGCGATCTCGACCGGGTTGCCGTCGAGGTCGTTCACCTTGAGCTTGCCGCTCTCGAACGAGACCACCCGGAGCGACACGCCGCGCTTCATGAAGAGCGGGTTCGCCCAGTGGAAGCCGGCCTGGCGGACCGAGCCGACGTACTCGCCGAACAGCTGGAGCACCTTCGCCTGGTTCGGGTTCACGACGAACAGCCCGGCGAACATGAACGCCTCGAAGCCGAGGCACAGCACGAGCAGCACCACGAGTGCGGGCGCGCCCTGCGCGGCGGCGCCGATGAGCGCGGCGAACGTCACGAGCACGGCCGGCACGAGGATCCCGAACGCCGACCAGCCCGAGGTCGGACGGCGGACCTTCTCCTGGATCGTGGTCTGGGACCTGCGGGGAGTCTCGGTCATCACGGTGCGTCCCTCCTATCGAATCAATAGCACATTGATATCATACCGGCCGCTCGCCCGCAACCACCCCAAGTGGCCGTCCTGACAGGAGGCTTCGGGCGGAGGACAAACCGGCACCGCGGTTCCCACCTTCGCGAGGCCCCGTCGAGCGCGCCGCGAACCGGTTCACACACCGTCAAGCCGCCCGCGTGTCCCCCGCTCGTGCCTCCCCCCTTCTCCCGGCCGCCCTGCGCCGGCGTTCACGTGGGCGGAGGTCCGACCCTCCCCGGCGGTGCACGCGGATGGCCGCGGGCGTGCCGTCCGTCCGTCATCCGTCCCACGTCGTCCGGACCCCGCGTGCGCCCGCGGAGCATTCGACCCGCCGAGCGCGTACGCCGCGCCACCTGCAAGGACGTTCATTCACGCGTCGTCGCGACCCGGCCGAAGCGGTGGTAAACGTTCCGCGCGGGCGGGCCCGCTGCCGCATTTTCCAGGCGGGCGTCCGACCCCGAGGAGGCGCGATGCCGTTCCCGTACCCGATCCTCTCGGCCGACGAGGCCGCCACGCTGGTGCAGCACGGCCAGACCATCGGCTTCAGCGGGTTCACCGCCGCGGGCTCCGCGAAGGCGATCCCGAAGGCCATCGCCGATCGTGCCCGCGAGGAGCACCGCTCGGGACGCCCCTTCCAGATCGGCGTGCTGACCGGGGCCTCGACGGGCACCTCGCTCGACGGCGCGCTCGCCGCGGCGGAGGCCGTGCGCTTCCGCACCCCGTACCAGTCCGACCCGCTGCTCCGCTCGCAGATCAACTCGGGCAAGGTCCGGTTCGTCGACATGCACCTGTCGGCGTTCCCGCAGAACGTCCGCTACGGCTTCCTCGGCCCGGTGCACTGGGCGGTGATCGAGGTCTGCGACGTCACCCACGGCGGCGGGCTCGTGCTCACCACGTCGGTCGGCGCCACCCCGACCTTCGCGAGCAAGGCCGACAAGATCCTCATCGAGCTCAACTCGGCGCAGCCGGCCAGCCTGCTCGGCATGCACGACATCTTCGAGCCGAAGGACCCGCCCGCGCGCCAGGAGATCCCGATCTTCGCGCCGTCCGACCGCATCGGCTCGCCGATCCTGCTCGTCGACCCGAAGAAGATCGCCGGCGTGGTGCTCACCCGCATGCCCGACGAGACGGCCGGGTTCTCGCCGTCCACGCCGGAGACCACGAAGATCGGCGAGCACGTCGCCGAGTTCCTGGTCGGCGAGATGCGGGCCGGGCGCATCCCGCCCACCTTCCTCCCGCTGCAGTCCGGCGTCGGCGACATCGCGAACTCGGTGCTCGCCGCGCTCGGCGCCCACCCGGACGTGCCTCCGTTCGAGATGTACACCGAGGTGCTGCAGGACTCGGTGGTGCCGCTGCTCGAGTCCGGCCGCTGCACGTTCGCGTCGACCTGCGCGCTCACCCTCTCCGATGCCGCGCTCGCGCGCGTCAACGACCACCCCGAGGTCTTCCACGACCGCATCCTGATGCGGCCGCAGGAGATCACGAACCACCCCGAGGTCGTGCGCCGGCTCGGCATCGTCTCGATGAACACCGCCATCGAGGTCGACCTCGGCGGCAACGTGAACTCCACCCACGTGGTGGGCCGCCAGATGATGAACGGCATCGGCGGCTCGGGCGACTTCACCCGCAACGCGTACCTCTCGATCTTCTCCTGCCCCTCCACCGCGAAGGCCGGGAAGATCTCGACCATCGTCCCGCTCTGCTCGCACATGGACCACAGCGAGCACTCGGTGCAGATCGTCGTGACCGAGCAGGGCGTGGCCGACCTGCGCGGCCGCGACCCGCACGAGCGTGCGCAGCTCGTCATCGACCACTGCGCCCACCCCGCCTACCGCGACCAGCTCCGCCAGTACCTGCGCCTCGTGAAGGAGGGGCACGAGCCGCAGTCGCTCAGCCTCGCCTTCGCCATGCACCGGAAGTTCCTCACCGACGGTGACATGCGGAACATCGACTGGGAGGCGTGGCGGTAGCCGCGCGGGCTTTGCGCGCCGACCCGCTGCGCCGCGCTGCGGCGCAATCCTTGCGCGATCCAAGCGCGATTTGATGCGGCGCGGGTGCGCGGAGGCGCGCAGCGCTCTTGCCGTCCTCGGAGCGATGCTGTCTGATGCGCGCGTTTCTCGGTGCCTCCCCTCGCGAGGCCCGCGGCCGCACCCGGCGGCCACTGGAGGAAGACAAGATGGCGACGGACGGACGGGCTCCCCGGAACCTGCTCGGGCTGCTGGGCGCGTCGATGGCGATCGTCTCCGGCGTCCTGATCGTCGGGCTCGCGCTCGCCGGGCTCTTCGGCTTCGCGGGAAGCCCCTACATCGGCATCATCGCGTACCTGGTGCTGCCGATGTTCTTCGTCGGCGGGCTGCTCCTCATCCCCGTCGGCTCCTGGCTCTCCCGCCGCGCCGCGCGGCGCGCGGCCGAGCTCGGCGTCGCCGCGCCGGAGCTGCCGGTCATCGACCTCAACGAGGGCTCGACGCGCAAGAAGGTCGTCGCCTTCGTCGCGATCACCGCGGTCAACGTCGTGATCGTCGCCTTCGCCGGCTACCAGGGCTTCCACGTGATGGAGAGCCCGGGCTTCTGCGGCAAGACCTGCCACAAGGTGATGGACCCCGAGTACACCGCCTACCAGCGCTCCCCGCACGCGCGCGTCGCGTGCGTCGAGTGTCACATCGGCCCGGGCGCCTCGTGGTTCGTGAAGTCGAAGCTCTCCGGCGCGTGGCAGCTCGTGTCGGTCACCTTCAATCTGTACTCGAAGCCCATCCCCACCCCGGTCCACGCGCTGCGCCCCGCCCGCGAGACCTGCGAGGCCTGCCACTGGCCCGCGAAGTTCGCCGGCGACCGGCTCCTCGTGAAGACGGTCTTCGCGGAGGACGAGCAGAACAGCGAGCAGAAGACCGTCCTCCTCATGCACGTCGGCGGCGCCGACGCGGCGGTGGGCCGCCCGAGCGGCATCCACGCCCACGTCGCCCCCGGCGTGCAGGTCCGCTACCTCTCCGACCCGGAGCGCAAGAACATCACCACCGTCGAGTCGATCTTCCCGGACGGCCAGCGCCGCGTCTTCAAGACCAAGGACTCGCCGGCCGCCGACCCGGGCGAGGCGGCGTGGCGCACGATGGACTGCGTCGACTGCCACAACCGCGCGTCGCACCGCTTCCGCCAGCCGGGCGTCGAGATCGATCTCGCGATCCAGTCCGGCCGCATCGACCGGAGCCTGCCGTTCGTCCGCCGCGAGGCGGTGAAGGCGCTCAAGGCCGACTACGTCTCCCGCGAGGACGCGAAGGTGAAGATCCGCGAGGCGCTCGTCGGCTTCTACCGCACGCTCGACCCGGCCACGTTCGACGGCCGCGCGAAGGCGGTGGACGCCACGGCCGAGGCGGTGGGCGACATCTACGGCTGGAACATCTGGCCGAACATGAAGATCGGCTGGGGCACCTACGCCTCGAAGATCGGCCACGAGGAGACCCCGGGCTGCTTCCGCTGCCATGACGACGAGCACAAGGCGGAGGACGGCAAGGTCATCAAGCAGGACTGCGACCTCTGCCACGCCGTGCTCGCGCAGGAGGAGAAGGACCCCTCCGTCCTCAAGGCGCTCAAGCCCTAGGCGACATAGACTCCCGGGCATGGACCTCCTCGAGGCCGGCCCGGGCGTCTTCCTCGTCGACACCCACTACACGGGGCCGCGGGTCGCCGCGGCCTACGTGGTCCGCGGCGACCGCTCGACGGCGATCGTCGAGACGGGCGTCACCTCCTCGGTCCCTCGCATCCTCGCCACCCTCGACGCGCTCGGCGTCGCGCGCGAGGCGGTGAGCCACGTCGTCGTCACCCACGTCCACCTCGACCACGCCGGCGGCGCGGGCGCGCTCGTCCAGGCCCTGCCGGGCGCGACGCTCGTCGCGCACCCGAAGGGCGCGCGCCACCTCGTCGACCCGGCGAAGCTCGTCGCGGGCAGCATCGCCGTGTACGGCGAGGAGAAGTACCGCGCGCTCTACGGGGAGCTCGTGCCGGTGCCGAGGGAGCGCGTGCTCGAGCCCGCGGACGGGGCCTCGGTGGACCTCGGCGGCCGCACGCTCACCTTCCTCGACGCACCCGGGCACGCGCGCCACCACTTCGTCGTGGTCGACGACCGCTCCCGCGGCGTCTTCACCGGCGACTCCTTCGGCCTCTCCTACCGGCAGGCGGACGGACCGCGCGGGCCGTGCTTCTTCCCCACGACGACGCCCGTGCAGCTCGACCCGCCGGCGCTGCACGCGACCTTCGAATCGGATCCTCGGGCAGCGCCCGGAGCGGCTCTACCTCACGCACTTCGGCGCGGTGACGGGCGACCTCGCCGCCGCGGGCGCGGCCCTGCACCGGCTGCTCGACGGGCACGTGGCCGTCGCGCGCGCCGCGCCGTCGGGCCCCGGCCGCCACGACGCCATCGTGGAGGGCCTCGGGCACCTCCTCCTCGCGGGGCTCGCGGCCCAGGGCAGCCCCCTGGGGAGGGAAGAGGCGCTGGCCCTGTACGGGAACGACCTCGAGCTGAACGCGCAGGGCCTCGAAGTCTGGATGGATTCCGCGGCCCACACGCGGTGAGGCTCACCCACCGCCCCGCCCGGGGTGGCCCGCGGGAACCGGGCCCGGGGTGGTGTCCCCCGATCGCCGGGTGTGCATCTCGCCCTCGCTTCCGGGAAGATGAAGCGTTCGTTCCCCTGCTCCGCCTCACAGGAGATCCAGATGAAGCTCACCGCCATTGCACGCGCCGCGCTCGGCGCCCTCGCCCTCTCGTTCGTCGCCGGCTGCAGCGGCACCCAGAGCTTCACCATCTCCGAGCAGATCGAGGTCAACGGCACCGGCGCCGCGACCAACTCGGTGGCGGTGAACCTGAAGGACATCGCCGGCGACGCGTGGAAGTACAGGAACAAGATCAAGGACGCGACCATCACCAGCGCGACCGCGGTCATCCGCCAGGTTCACGGCGACAACACCGCGACGAGCGTCGCCGGCGACGCGAAGCTCACCGGCGCGAGCGGCAACGTGACCTTCGCCGCGGGCACCGCGACCGTCGCCGTGGGCAGCGTGCACGCCGCCCAGAACCTCGACCAGACCGCCACGATCCTGAAGAACGCCCTCAAGGGCGACGGCGCCCTCACGGTCGCGTACACCGCCACGCCGACGCCGGGGGGCGCGAAGACCCACATCACCGTCGAGGTCCTGATCGACGTCGAGGTGGAGTGGTCGGCCTTCTAGAGCCGGCCCGCGCCTCGAGGCTCACGGACCCGCGCCGCGCGAGCGACGCGGGTCTTCTCTTTCTCCCGGCCCGCGGGAACCTTCGCTACACTCCGCGCCGGAGGACGTTCGCACCATGTCGGAACTCTTCGATGTCTTCGACGCCGAGCGGCAGGTGACCGCCGCCGCCGCCATCGCCCAGCTCCCCCGGGCCGGCGGCAAGCGCTACGCGATCCTGTTCCGGCATGGCTCGCTGCAGCTCCAGGTCTTCGCGCCCCGGGGGCGCGACACGCAGCGCCCGCACACGCGCGACGAGATCTACGTCGTGATCAAGGGCACCGGCTCCTACGTCTGCGGCGAGAAGCGCGTGGCGTTCAAGCCGGGTGACGTGCTCTTCGCCGCGACCGGCGAGGAGCACCGGTTCGAGGACTTCACCGAGGACTTCTTCACCTGGGTGTTCTTCTACGGGCCCGAGGGCGGCGAGCAGACCGCCGGCGTGCCGGTGACGCCCCCCTGAGGCGCGCACACCTCGCCGCCGGCCTCCTGGCCGTCGCCGTCGCGGCCTGGCAGCGGGGCCGCGCGGTGGAGCGCCTCCCGCCGGACTTCGACGAGATGGACTACATCCCGTCCGGCTACCGCTACGCCGAGCGGATGGCGCCCGGGCGCTGGGGCGAGATCCCGGACGTCACGAAGAACGCCGAGCACCCGCCGCTCGTGAAGCTCACGTACGGGCTCGCGGTGAAGGCGGCGGCCGCGCCCGAGCCGGACTGGGCGCGGATCGACATCGGCCGCCCCACGCCCGAGGCGGCGCGCCCGGCCTTCACGGCGGCCCGCTGGGCCTCGGCGGTGCCGGGCGTCGGCCAGGTGGCGGTCGCCGCGGCGGTGCACCCGCTCGCCGGGCTCCTCCTCGCGCTCGACTGCTACCACGCGAAGTACACCGCCCAGGCCTACCTCGAGGGCCTGCCCGGCCTGCTCTTCGTGCTCGCGCTGCTCCTCTTCGAACGCGCGACGCGCCGGGGCGGCGCCGCGCGGCGCGAGGACCCGGACGCGAGGCTCGCGCTCGCCGCGTTCGCGCTCCTCGGCGCGGCCGCCGCGGGCAAGTACCCCTTCGGCGCGGTCGGCGTGCTCGCGCTCTCCCCGCTCGCGCTCGTCGCGTTCCCGCGCCGGCCGCTCCTGTGGGCCGGGCTCGGCGCGGTGTCGCTCGCCGCGTTCGTGGCGCTCGATCCGTACCTCTGGCCCGACCCGGCGGGCCGCCTCTGGGCGTCGGCGAGCTACCACTTCGCCTACGGCGAGAGCGAGCACGTGAAGCGCGCGGGCCTGCCCTGGTACCAGCAGGTGGTCTGGCTGTTCGAGGCCGCGCCCACCCGCTGGCACGCGGGCGTCTTCCCGCTCGGGAAGGTCACGGTGGCGCTCCTCCCGCTCGCCGTGGTCGGCCTGCCGGTGGCGCTGCGCCGGCGCCCGGTGTGGGCGATCCAGGCGCTCGTGTCGTTCGCGTTCCTGCTCTGGTGGAAGACGAAGTGGCCGCAGTACCTCGTGCTGGCGCTGGCGCCGCTCGCGGTCTCGGCTGCGTTCGCGCCGGCGGCGGTGGCCGCGCTCGCGCGGCGGGTCAGCTCCCGCGGACGACCGTCCGCGGCGTGACGTGGCCGGCGAGGCGGCGGTCCGCCTCGTTCATGTGCGCGGCGAGCGCGGCGCGCAGGTCGATGGCGCTCGCGATGGCGGGGTCGGTCGCGCCCGCGTCGAGGTCGCCCGCGAGGCCGCGGATCTGGGTGAGGAACTCGGCGTGCTCGCCCGCGTGCCGGACCCGGCCGGCGTAGCCGGTCGCGTCCATGAGCAGCTCCTCCGAGCCGAAGTGCACCACGCTGTAGCGCTCGAGCTGGTCGACGAGCTGGCGCGCGAGCGCGGGTCGGGCCTGCTCGACGGCCTCGATGAACGCGGACACCAGCGCGATCTGCAGGTGGTGCTCGTGGTCCATCGCCTCGTGGCCGAGTTCGAGCTGCGCGTTCCAGGCGTGGGTCTCGGTCATCGCTCGGGCCCTCCCCGGTGGCCCGGGGAGGTCATTCCGGGGCCGCGCCCTGCCGCGCAAGGCCCGCCCGGGGCGCTACGACCGAGCTGGAGCGAGCCCGGCGTCCGGCATGCGGCCGGGCGCGACCTCGCCCGGCGCGAGGGTCGCGGCGGCGAGCAGCACGAGGGCGATCCAGACGAGGTCGGCGAGCAGGAGGTGGACGAGCTGCATCCAGACCGGCGCGAGCAGCACCACGTTCGCGAGGCCCGCCACGAGCTGCACGCCCACGAGCCCCGCCACGAGCAGCGCCGCCGTCCGGACGCGCGGCTCGGCCCGGGCGCCGTGGGCGAGCCTCGCCGCGGCGAGCAGCGCGCCCGCCGCCAGCACCGCCGTGAGCGGGTGCGCGATGCGGAGCTTCAGGAGGAAGCGCACCTCGGGGGCCACCGCGTCGCCGAGCGCGAGCCCCGCGGCGTACGGCGTGGCCGGGAACAGCGTGTCGCCGAGCGCGGCCACCCCGCCGGTCACGCCCGCCACGCACATCGCGGCGAACGCGGCCCACAGCCCCGCCGCCACGACGCCCGGCACGTCGAACGACAGCCCGCCGGGCCGGGTCGCCCACTCCGCGGTGAGCGTGAGCGCGCCGAGCAGGAGGAACGTGTTCACGAGGTGGAGGCCCATCACCATCGCCCGCCCGAGCGATGCGTCCTTCACCACCCAGCCGAAGATGACGAGCCCCGCGCCGAGGAGCGCCTCGGCGATCATGATCGCGAGCGACGCCCACGCGGCCTTGCGGACCGGGTGGCCCCGCGGGAAGGCGCGGTGCGCGCCCACCACGAGCCCGACCACGAGGAGGAGCGCGACGCCGCTCGTCGCCCGGTGCGAGTACTCGATGACCGTCTCGAGCCCGGGGGAGCGCGGCACGACCTCGCCGTTGCAGAGCGGCCAGTGGCTGCCGCAGCCGGCGCCCGAGCCGGTCGCGCGCACGAACGCGCCCCAGGCGACGACGAGGAGGTTCCAGCCGAGGACGGACCAGGCGAGCTTCGCGTAGGGGCGCATGGCGGGCGGAGTCTACCGCAGCCCGACCACGAGCACGCCCAGCGTGAGCACCGAGACGGCGACGATGCTCCAGCCCACCGGCTTCAGCGCCTTGCCGGTGGCCCGCCGGGCGAGCGCGATCGCGACGCCCGCCACCACCCCGGGCAGGGTCGCCCAGGCGAGCGCGGGCGGGAGGCCCGCCACCGCGAGGCCGAACGCGACGGCGCCACAGCCGGCCGCGAGCGCCGCCTGGCGCGTGCCGGGGTCCTCGGCGCCCTTCGACCGGAGCCGGGCGAGCACGGCGCGGACGCCGAAGGTCGCCGCCCCGAACGAGAGGATCCAGGCGAGCGTCGCGGCGAGCGCCACCTCGGGCGCCGCGCCGCCGGCGAGCGCGACCGCGCCGCCCGCGGTGGAGAGCGCGGCGATCACGGTGAGCTCGCCGGGGGCGGTCTTCTCGAGCTTGCGCGAGACCAGGACCGCGACCACCGCGCCGAGCGCGGCCGCCGCGCCGAGCACGGCGCGCGCGAGCGGCGGTGCGAGCCAGAGGCCGAGCGCGCCGCAGGCGGCCGCGGCGGCGCCCTCGAGCGCGAGCCAGCGCCGGGCGCGGGCGCCCTCCTCGTCCCGGAGGCGCTTGCCCCGCTGGCCGAGCACGACGAGGAGCGGCTCGTGCGCGAGGAACGCGAGCACCACCGCGGCGGCGAGCGCGGCGGAGGCGACCGCGGGGCGGCCGAGCAGGAGCCCGCCGAGGAGCGGCATCGCGAGCTGGCCCCACGCGCCGTGCTCCCGGGGCACGAGGGCGCGGCGGGCGGGGGACGCGGGCTTCTGGGCGGGGTCGACCACGGGGGCCGCTCCCTACCGCGCTCCGGGCCTGCGTGCAACCGCCCCGTTCGGCGCCGCGCCCGGCGCCGGGCGGTGGCGCGCGGGGCGGATGCCCGACAGAATGCGCGCGTGATCCGCACGCTCGCCGTCGCCGCCCTCGCCCTGCCCCTCGCCGCCTTCGCCGCCGCGCCCCCGGCCGGCCGCCCCTGGGAGGGCGAGCCGTTCTCGGCCGACCCGGGCGCGATCGCCGCGGCCGCCGAGGCGCTCCCGGCCCCGCGGGGCCTGGGCGCGGAGGTGCTGCTCGAGGAGGGCACCTACCGGTTCGAGGCGAACGGCGCCCAGACCTTCACCTACCGTGTCGTCGTGAGGGTGGTCACCGCCGAGGCCGCCCGAGCCCTCTCGCGCCTCGAGCGGGCCTGGTCGCCGTGGCACCAGGCCCCCCCCGACGTCCGCGTGCGGGTGATCTCCCCGAAGGGCGAGGCCGCCGCGCTCGACCCCGCGACGCTGACCGAGCAGGGCATCGGCGGTGACGACCCGGACCGCTTCTCCGACCGCCGCGCGCTCGTCGGCCCGCTCCCCGGCGTGCGGGCGGGCTCCGTCATCGAGGAGGTGACGAGCGTGCGCGACACCGGGCCCGCGTTCGAGGGCGGGGTCACGACCCGCTTCTGGCTCGGGCGCGGCGGGCCCGCGCGGCTCGTGCGGCTCCGCCTCGAGGCGCCCGCCTCGCTGCCGCTCCGCTGGGTCGCGAAGGGCACGAAGCTCACCCCGGTCGAGAAGACCACGAACGGCCTGCGCACCCTCGCCTTCGAGCAGCGCGACGTGCAGGGCGCGACGCGCCCCGAGCCCGCGGGGCCGCCCGAGCTGCCCCCGTCCCCGTACGTCGCCTTCGGCTGGGGGCGCTCGTGGGCGGACGTCGCCGAGCGCTACGGCGCGCTCGCGGACCGGCAGCTCGCCGGCGCCGACCTCGCGGGGCCGCTCGCCGAGGCGCTCGGGCCCGGCCCCCGCCCCGATCCGGCGAAGGACCGGGACGCGATCGTGCGCAAGGTCGCGGCGTGGGTCTGGCAGCACGCGCGCTACACCGGGCTCGAGCTCGGCGACGCCGCGATCGTGCCCGCGCGGCCGGCCGATACGCTCGCGCGGCGGTTCGGCGACTGCAAGGACCTCTCGTTGCTCGTGCTCGGCATGCTCCGCGCGGCCGGGCTGCAGGCGCGGCTCGCGCTCCTCTCCACCGAGTGGCACGACCTCACCGCCGAGCTCCCGGGTCTCGGCGAGCTCGACCACGTGGTCGTGCGCGTCGACGGCGGCCCGGCCCTCTGGCTCGACGCGACCGACCCCTCCACGCCGCCCGGCCGGCTGCCGCCGCCGATCCAGGGGAAGCTCGCCCTCGTCGCGGCGCCCGGCACGAAGGAGCTCGCGCGGACGCCGGTCTCGACGTCGGCCGACAACGCCGCCGTCACCGTGCGGGAGCTCCACCTCGCCACCGTCGGCCGCGGCCGCATCGTCGAGACCCGCACCCTCACCGGCGCCCTCGCCGACGGCGAGCGGCGCTTCCGCGGCGAGGCCGGGCCGGACGTCGACCAGCGCTACGCGCTCGGCGTCTTCCGGGCGGAGACCTTCCTCGGCGCCGACGTGAAGGGGGCCGACGAGCCCGCCGCCCCGCTCGTGGTCCGCGTCGAGGCCGACGAGAGCGCCGCGGTCCTCACCGAGGACGACGAGGCCGATCTGCCGGTCACGCCCGACTCGATCTTCCAGCCGCTGCTCTCGGTCGTGCCGCACGGCGAGGCCGCCGACGCGCCCCCGCCTCCGCCCCGCAAGACCGACCTGCTCCTGCCCCTCGCCTACCGCTGGGAGGTCCGGTACCGGGTGTTCCCGCCCGACGGCTTCCGGCCGCGGCCGCTGCCCGAGTCGGGGACCGAGCGGTTCGGCCCCGCGACCTACACCCGGCGCTTCGCGGTGGAGGCCGACGGCACCATCACCGCGACCTTCTCGTTCGACACCGGCGCGCGGCGCCTCCCGGCGGCGGACGCGACCGCGCTCCTGAAGCGCGCGCGCGAGGTCGTCGCGGGCGACGGCCCACGGGTGAAGCTCGAGCGGACGGCCGCGGCGCTGCTCGCCGCGGGCCAGGTCCAGGAGGGGCTCGCCGAGCTGAAGCGCCTCTCGGCCGCGCACCCGCGCGAGGCCGCCCACCGCCTGCACCTCTCGGTCGCCCTCCTGCAGCTCGGGATGGGCGACGCGGCGCTGCTGGCCGCGCGCGACGCGATCGCGCTCGAACCCCGGCGCGCGTGGGCGCACCGGGTGCTCGGCTACGTGCTCGAGCACGACGCCGTCGGCCGCCTCCACGGTCCGGGCTTCGATCGCGACGGCGCGATCGCGGCCTACCGGCAGGCGAGGACGCTCGACCCGAGCCACGCGGGCGGCCGCGCCGCGCTCGCCGAGCTGCTCGCCACCGGCGCCGACGGCACCCGCCACGGCCCGAGCGCCGACCTCCCGGCGGCCCTCGAGGAGTACCGCGCCCTGCGCGACGACCTCTCCTTCAAGGACTCCGACGTGGCCTTCGCCGCCGCCGACCTCTCGGCCGGCCGGTTCGCCGACGCGCGGGCGCTCGCCCGCGACGTGAAGGCCGGCGCCGAGCGGAACGCGGTGCTGGTCGCGGCGGTGGCGGCCTCCGACGGCGCCGAGCGCGCCGCCGCGGAGGCGGAGGGGCTCGGCGAGGACCGGCGCGAGGCGCTGCGCGGCGCCGCGCCGTGGCTCGTGCGGCTGCGCCGCTTCGACGTCGCGGCGGCGCTGCTGCGCGAGGCCGCCCGCGGCGCGCCGAACGCCGCGGAGCTGCGCGCCCAGGCCGACGACTTCTCGAAGATCCGCCCGTGGGAGAAGACCCGCGACGCGGGCGACGAGGCGGAGAGGCTCGCGAAGCGGCTCTTCGTCGTGGCGCTCACCGAGCACCAGCCGATGAAGGCCATCGCGCCCCTGCTCTCGCCGCGCGTGCTCGCCTCCGACCTCGCCGACGTCCTGCGCGCCAACCTGCCCGTGCCGGTCGCCTCGGCGCAGCAGACGCTGCACGAGACCGGCATGCCGAAGGACGCGCTCCTCGACCTCGTCCTCTCGCGGCTCGAGCTCTCCCGCGACGGCGACCTCGCGAAGGTCCTGCGGGTCCGGATGCGCTTCCCGTTCACCCCCGCGGAGCGCGGCTCCACCGCGTACCTCGTGCGCGAGGGCGGGCAGGTGCGGCTCCTCGCGACCGACCTCGCCTGGCCCATCCTCGCCGACGAGGCGCTCCTGCGCGCGAAGGCGGGCGACCTCGCCACCGCCGCGCGCCTCGTGACCTGGGCCCGCGAGGACGCGGGCCCCGATCCCGATCCCGCCTCGCCCACCTCGATCCTCGCCCCGCTCTGGCGCCCGCTCGCCGGCGACGCGCCCGACGCCGACGCGGTCCGCCGCGCCGCGAGCGCGCTCCTCGCCTTCGCCGACCGCAAGGGCGCCACGATCCCGGCGCTCGAGGGCTTCCTCGCGAAGGCCCCCGCGGGCCCGGAGCGCCGCGCGGTGGCGCTCGCCCTCGTGCGCGCCGCGCGCAGCGCCGACAAGGCGGAGCTCGTGCTCTCCACCGCCGAGGCGCTGCTCGCCGAGGATCCGTCGCTGCGGAGCGCGTTCGCGGCGAAGGCCTGGGCGCTCCAGCGCCTGAAGCGCCCCGCCGACCTCGCGAAGGCGGGCCAGGCGATGCTCGCCCGCCTCCCGGGCGACGCCGAGGTCCTCTCCGCGCTGGGCGCCTCCCAGCTGCTGGCCGGCGACCTCGACGGCGCCGCCGCGACGTGGCGGCAGCTCATCGACTCGGGCCAGGCGACCCCGCTCGCCTACAACAACGCCGCCTGGCTCGAGCTCTTCCGCGGCGGCGCCACCCCCGCCGCCCTCGACTGGGCCCGCCGCGCCGTGGATCAGGAGCGCGGCCGCGACAACCACGCCTCGCTCAACACGCTCGCCGCGGTCTACGCCGAGCTCGATCGCCCGGCCGAGGCCCGCGAGATCTTCCTCCGCTCGGTCGGCCCCACCCGCCCGCTGCAGGGCGCCGACTGGTACGTCGTGGGCCGCACCGCCGAGGGCTTCGGCCTCACCGACGCCGCCCGCGCCATCTACGCCCGCGTCCAGGCGGAGCCCGTCGACGGCGCCCCGGATCCGACCGACGCCCACGTCCTCGCGCAGCGCCGCCTCGCGAAGCTCCCTCCCGCGTCGGCAGCACCGACCGCTGCACCGGCTCCTGCACCTGCACCGGCTACTGCACCGGTTACTGCTCCTGCTCCGAAGAAGTCCGGCAAGCCGTAGGCAGCTGTATCCGCGGGAGCCAAACGGGCCTCCGCGACAGCGCTTGCTCGGACGGGTTTGAGACGGAACAGATCGCCGGAACCGTTGCCGTTCCACGGCGGTGATCGTGCAGCAGGCCTGCGGACCATGTGCGCGTGACGGCGTCGTGCGCTGCGCGCACGGCGCCGTCCTCGCGCGATGGTTCCTTGGCCTGCAATGCGAGACGTGGAGACGGTACCTCGCCCGTCGCTCGCTGCGCGCTGCTGCGGAGGCCCGTTTGGCTCTCGGGGGTAGCGCCCTGCGGTCGGCCGTTGATGCCGGGTGCTGATGAACGACTAATGGAGTGGTGTTGCGCACAGCGACCGACCGGGTGGCGTTGGCGTTGGGCGACCTGCTGCGCGTTCATCTGCAGCATCCATCACCCGCCGCAGCTTCTCCACCATCAGTCAATCACTCGCCACCCAGCACCATCGGCCGACCGCAGTCCGCCACGCCCCGGAGGCGAGACGTGCCCCCGCAGCGCCGGCCGGCGGAGGTCGGGCTCTCCACGTCTCCAGGATCCTAGCGATTGCAGGCCAAGGGATGTGGGCGGGTGACGGCATGGCGCGCGAAGCGCGCTGTGCCGTCACCCGCAACTCAACCGCAGGCCTGCCGCGGCCCGAACGATCGCAGCGGCCCCGGTTCCGGGCGTCTGCACCATACACGGACCGACGCAGCCGGCCGGCGTCGCGGGGGCGCGTCGAGCCCCCAGGGTGACGTCTGCCGACGGGGGCTCGTCCTTCGACTACGGCCTGCCTGCGGCAGGCCTACGCTCAGGACGAGCGGTTCTTGCAGGCAGAGCGGTCACCGGGACACCGACTGGCGCGAGGACCTCACGCCCCCGGGAACTCCCGGGCGTGGTTCGCGAAGTCGCGGTCCATGCCCGTGATGTGCCCGACGAGCCAGCGGCGGAGGTCCTCGACGAGCGGCCCCGCGCCGTCGCCGCGGCCGATGCGGCCGCCGAGCTCGCGGAGGGTGTCGAGCAGGCGGTGGTGCTCGTCGACGTGCACGCGGTAGCGCGGGTAGGAGTGGAGGCGCATCAGGAGCTCCTCGCTCCCGAAGTGCATGTCGCTGAAGACGAGGAGGCGGTCGAGGAGCTCGCCCGCGGCGGCGCGGTCGCTGCCGCCGGAGAGCGCGGCCTGCAGGGCGTCCACGAGCTGCACCTGGACGCCGTGCTCTCCGTCGACGACGTCGTTCCCGACCGAGAGATCGCGCCCGCTGGGCTGCCCGTTCGCCATGGTTTCTCCTCGAGGGCCGTCGACTTGACGGCGATCAAGCCTAGCCGGGGTGCCTCCCGGTTTCCACCCCGTGGGCCGGGAGCTTGGGGCCGCGCAGCGGGCCGGAGACGAGGGGCGTCCCGCCGGGGCCTCGCCCGCAGGGTCCCGGCGCCCGGCCCGCGGGTCAGGGCGCCGCGAGGAGCGCGTCCGCGGTCACGAAGCGCGGGGCGACGTCCACCGGGACGCCCCCGAGCCGGTCGAGCACGCGCTTCACCTCGGGGCGGATCGCGGCGTGCTTCTGGAGCAGCGCCTTCGCGGCGGCGCGGTCCCCCCTGCCCTGGATGGTCATGATCTCCCGGGTGAGCGACGTCGCGGCGGCGCGCGCCTTCGCGGCGTCCACCGCGAACGTGCCGTCGGGCCGGGCGCGGATCGCGCCGGCGTCCTCGAACCAGCTCATCTGGAGCGCCATCCCGCGCGCGTGCGCGTCGCCGGTGCCGAAGCGCAGCGTGCGGAACATCCCGGCGACGTAGGTCGGCCAGAGCGTCCGCGCGTAGGACGGGTCGAGCTTTCCCTCGTCGGCGAGCTTCGCGAGCGCGAAGAGGCCGCCCACGTCGGCCTTCGCCTCCTCGAGCGTGCCGTAGAGATCCTGCAGCTCCGCGCGCACGGTGGTGGCGCGGCCGCCGAGGACGATCGCGTTCGGCCCGAGGCCGTGCACGAGCTCGTGCATCAGGATGTGCGTGAAGAAGGGATCGAAGGCGAGGTTCGCGCGGTCGGTGGGCGAGAGCGCGACCTTCGCGATGGGCACGAGCACGGCGTCGTACTTCGCGCGCTGGACGTTCTTCAGCATCACCCGCTTCGCGCCCTTCTCCTTCACGATGCGGTCGTCGTTCGGGAGGTTGTAGGCGGCGGTCTGCACGCCGCCGGACGCCTCGCCGTGGCAGGAGAGCTCGTTCACCACGCGGATCGGCGCCATCGCGCCGAGCTTCGGGTTCTTGAGCGCCGCGTCGATGGGCAGCGCGTCCTCGATGCCCTGCAGCTCCGCGGCGAAGCGGGCGAGCTTCGCGGTCTCGGCGTCGTCGCGCACCGCGATGAAGGCCTCGAACGCCGCCTTGGCGCCGAACCAGCCGTCGGCGTAGGTCTCGTAGGGCCCGATGGTCGGGTCGACCGCGCCGTCGAGCTCCATCCAGGCCACGTCGGAGGCCTGGTAGTCGTTCGAGAGGAACGCGGCGGCGCGCGCCTCGAGGAACCGGCGCAGCTTCGCGTCCCCGGTGAGCGCGGCGGCCTCGCGGAGCAGCGCGGCGGCGCGGGCGAGCTCGGGCTGGTACTCGACCGCGTACGGCACGACCGCGATCCCGCCCGCGGGCGTTCGGCGCAGCACCGTGAAGAAGCCCATCGCCTCCTCCCGCGCGGCGGGCTCGAGCGTGGCGAGCCAGCGGTCCACCTCCTCGCGCGTCGCGCCGGCCGGGTAGTAGCTCGCCTCGGGCGGCCGCGCGGGGGGCACGCCCGGCACGAGCGGCGTGCCGTCGAGCGCGTCCCAGGGGCCCTGGCTGCGCAGGAACGCGGCGAGCCGCGCGCGGCCGAGCGGGCTCGCGTCGCCGGCGAGCGCGCGCACGAGCCCGGGGTTTCCGGCCCAGGCCTGCCGCAGGTAGAGCGCGTCGAGCTCGCGGCCCGCGAGCACGAGCTTCGCGAGCGCGGCGCGCTCGCCGGGCGGCAGCGCGCGGAGGTCGACGGCGAGGTCCACGGGGGCGAAGCGCGCGGCGCCGCGCTCGAGCGCGGCGCGACCGGGGAGCGGCGCGGCGAAGACCGCGAGGGCGGCGAGGAGGGTGAGCATGGCCCACGGTGTAGCGCGGGCGCGGGACGCGCGCAGCGCTGTCCCCTCGTTCACTGACTGAGAATCTCGACGGTGCGTCGGTCGTCGCGCGCCCGGGACCGCCGTGCGGGCTGACCCGTGCGGTGGGTGCGAGCCGGTGCGTGATCGCGCCTCGCGCCTCGCGCCGCGGGCGCAGGGTCGAATTTTCTGCCCATCCGGGGTGACGCAAAAATGTTGCGGACGCGAAGGGTCAATATTGGCCCGTCCGGTCCACGATGTGCCGATTCTTGCGCGCCGTCATTGGTGTGCTTGACCGTGATCAACGAAATCCGGATGTGCGAGGCGCTCGCTCATGCACCCGGGGTTTGCTGCGACAGAGTGTCGCGCGAAGACTTTGCGTCCTCCGGGAGCCGAAAAATTCCCGAATTTTGCGGCGTTGCAATTTGAACTCGACCCGGTAGTCTCCGCGCACCCGGAGGACGGAATGGACCCTATTGCCGTGATCCCCGAGCTGGAGACCAAGGGCGTCTCCCGCCGAGACTTCATCAAGGTGTGCACCACCGCAGCAGCCGCCGTCGGCCTCCCCGCTTGGGCAGGCGAGAAGATGGCGGAGAATGTGGCCAAGGGTAAGAAGCCCTCGGTCGTCTGGCTGCACTTCCAGGAGTGCACGGGCTGCACGGAGTCGCTGCTCCGTACCGCGCACCCCGACGTGGGCTCGCTCGTGCTCGACCTCGTCTCGGTCGACTACCACGAGACGCTGCACGCGGCGGCCGGCCACCAGAATCGAGGCCAACCTCGAGGCCGCGATGGAGAAGGGTGGCTTCGTCCTCATCGTCGAGGGCGCCATCCCGGAGAAGGACGGCGGCATCTACTGCCAGGTCGGCGGCAAGAAGGCCGTCGACACGCTGAAGAAGGTGGCCGAGAAGGCCGCCGCGGTCATCGCGATCGGCTCCTGCGCCTCCTGGGGCGGCGTGCCCTCCGCGGCGCCGAACCCGACCGGCGCGACGGGCGCCCCGCAAATCCTGAAGGGCAAGACGGTCGTCACGCTGCCCGGCTGCCCGGCGAACCCGTACAACCTGCTCGGCACCGTGCTCCAGTTCGCGACGTTCGGCACGCTGCCGAAGCTCGACGAGCTCGGCCGCCCGACGTTCGCGTACGCGCGCGTGATCCACGACGACTGCCCGCGCCGCGCCCACTTCGACAACGGCCGCTTCGCGCAGGCGTTCGGTGACGAGGGTCACCGCGCCGGCTGGTGCCTCTACAAGCTCGGCTGCAAGGGCCCCCAGACCCACGCCAACTGCTCGCTGCTCGACTTCTGCGAGATGCCCGGCGCGTGGCCCATCGGCATCGGCCACCCCTGCGTCGGCTGCACCGAGCAGGGCATCGTCTTCAACGTGCCGATCTACACCAACATGCCGATCGCGAACCCCACGGCCCCGATGGCCTACCCGGCCATCAACCCCGAGCACGGCGTGCTCGGCAACGGCGCCGCGACGGTCGCGGTGGGCGTTGGCGCTGCCGCGGTCGGCGTGATCGCCGGCATGGGCGTCGCGACCTCCAAGAAGCTCTCGGCGGACGACAAGAAGGAGTAGTCCATGTCGATCTCACGGAGAGACCTCCTGAAGGGAGCGGCGGTCGCTGGCGCGGCCGCCAGCCTGCCCGTCGTCGCGGAGGCCCGGCACACGCACGAGGTCGAGGAGGATGCCGTCGGCATGCTCTTCGACGCCACCAAGTGCGTCGGCTGCCGCGCCTGCCAGTCCGCGTGCAAGGTCAGCAACAACCTGCCGCCTGACAAGGTCACGCCCGCGGGCAAGGACGCCGCCTTCGAGGGCGGCGTCTACGACGCGCCGCAGGACCTCAACGGCTCGACGAAGAACATCATCAAGGCCTTCGTCGACGGCGACCAGCACGCCTACATGAAGCAGCAGTGCATGCACTGCGTGGATCCCTCCTGCGTGTCCGTCTGCATGATGGGCGCGCTCCACAAGGAGGGTCACGGCAAGCGGGACCTCTTCAAGCACGAGGACCGCCCGTACGCCGAGGTGAAGGGCACCGGGATCGTGATCTACGACCGCGGGCTCTGCGTCGGCTGCCGTTACTGCCAGATCGGCTGCGCGTTCAACGTCCCCAAGTTCCAGTGGGACGACCCGATCCCGCTCATCGTGAAGTGCGAGCTGTGCAACCACCGCCGTGAGCCGGAGAAGAAGAAGGGGACCGCGTACGCGGTCGCCAACCCGGCCTGCTGCGAGGTCTGCCCGGCCCAGGCGGTGATCTACGGGACGCGCAAGGAGCTCCTCGCGATCGCGAAGGCGCGCCAGGCGGCGGAATCCCAAGAAGTACAACCCGCACATCTACGGCGAGACCGAGGGCGGCGGCACCCAGGTGCTCTACCTCGCGCCGACGGGCGTCAACTTCAAGCAGCTCGGCCTGCCGGAGCTGCCGGCGAAGTCGAGCGGCGCCTTCTCCGAGGGCGTCTCCCACGCGCCGTACCTGTACGGCATCACGCCCATCGCGCTGTACGCGGGCCTCGCGTTCGTCATCAAGAAGAACAGCGACAAGGAAGCCCACGGGGAGGGCAAGTAATGAGCGCGCACGAGCATCCCAAGGCGATCGGGGGCGTTCTCCTCGACCCGCTCATGAAGAAGCTGCTCGCCGTGTTCGGCGTCGCGGCCGTGGTCATGATCTACCGCTTCGCGGTGGGCATCGGCCCCGTGTCGATGATGACCGACGGGTTCACCTGGGGCATCTGGGAGCCCGTCAACGTCGTCGTCTTCACCGGCATCGGCGCGGGCGCGTTCGCGGTCGGCCTCCTCTGCTACGCGCTCAACAAGGGCGAGTACCACGGCCTGGTCCGCCCGGCCGTGCTCACGGGCGCCATCGCGTACACCCTCGGCGCGAGCTCGATCGTCATCGCGCTCGGCCGTCCGTGGAACGCGTACTGGCTCCCCTGGATCCCGTACTGGAACCTGTCCTCCGCGCTGCTCGAGGTCGCCGTCTGCGTGATGGCGTACGTCTGCGTGCTCTGGATCGAGGTCATCCCGTCGGCGCTCGACGCCGCCGAGGTCGCCCAGGACAAGGGCTGGCAGGCGTTCGGGAAGAAGTGGAAGCCGGTGATGGCGAAGGCGATGCCCTTCTTCATCGCGGCGGCCATCGTCCTCCCGACCATGCACCAGAGCTCGCTGGGCGGCCTGATGCTCATCGCGGGGCCGAAGATCCACCCGCTCTGGCACAACGGGCTGCTCCCCACCCTCTTCCTCATCTCCTGCCTCTCGATGGGGTACGGGACGGTGGTGGTGCTGACCAACATCCTCGGGATGACCTGGAACGCGAAGGTCGACCAGAAGCTCTTCGTGTCCCTCTCCAAGGTGAACGGCGGGCTGCTCTTCCTCTACGCCGCCCTCCGCATCGGCGAGCTCTTCGTCGGGAAGTACACGATCGGCGTGAACGGCCAGGACGTGCTGGTCTCGAAGCTCAGCTTCCTCGGGTTCAACTTCCCGACAATCTGGTTCCTCTTCGAGATGGCGCTCTTCCTCGTGCCGGCCTTCATGTTCATGTCGACGAAGGTCGCCTCGAACCGCGGGCAGCTCTTCCTCGCCGCGTTCATGGCCGTGATGGCCGGGGCCTTCTACCGGGTGGACACGTACCTCACGTTCTACCGTCCGGTCGGCTGGCAGCCGAACGGCAAGCCGTGGGAGGCGGGGTGGCAGTACTTCCCGTCGCTCGGTGAGTCCATCGTGACCATCGGCATGGCCGCCGTCGGCATCGCCATCTTCGTGGTCGTGTCCCGCCTGTTCCCTGTCGTGGTCGTGGAAGACCGCGCGCACTCCAACGTCGGCAGCGGCGCCGCCGCGGCCCACCGGTAATAGAGGTCATTTCCATGGGCAAGCTCATCACCATCGACCCTGTCACTCGCATCGAGGGTCACCTCCGCATCGACTGCGAGGTCGACGGGGGCGTCGTGAAGAACGCGTGGTCCGCCGGCACCATGTGGCGCGGCATCGAGGTCATCCTCAAGGACCGCGATCCCCGTGACGCCTGGGTCTTCACGCAGCGCATCTGCGGCGTGTGCACGACCGTGCACGCGATCGCGTCGGTCCGCTCCGTCGAGGACGCGCTCGGCCTCGAGATCCCGCTGAACGCTCAGCTGATCCGCAACCTCATCATCACGGCCCACGCGCTGCACGACCACATCGTGCACTTCTACCACCTGTCCGCGCTGGACTGGGTGGACGTGGTCTCCGCGCTCAAGGCCGATCCGGCGAAGGCCGCGGCGCTGGCCGACAAGCTCGGCGAGCAGTGGGCGGGCAACTCCGTCCACCAGCTCACCGCCGTGAAGGAGAAGGTGGCGAGCTTCGTGGCCGCGGGCCAGCTCGGCATCTTCCAGAACGGCTACTGGGGCCACCCGGCGATGAAGCTCCCGCCCGAGGTGAACCTCCTCGCCGTCGCGCACTACCTGCAGGCCCTCGAGGTGCAGCGGAAGGCCAACCAGATCGTCGCGATCCTCGGGTCGAAGACGCCGAACATCCAGAACCTCGCGGTCGGCGGCGTCGCCAACGCGATCAACCTGGACAACCCGGCGACCCTCAACATGGAGCGCCTGTACAAGGTCAAGGAGCTCTTCGAGGAGGTCGCGACCTTCATCAAGCAGGTCTACCTGCCCGACGTGGCCGCCATCGCGGCGAGCTACCCGGACTGGCTGAAGTACGGCGCGGGCGTCACGAACTACATGGCGATCCCGGATCTCCCGACCGACGCCAAGATGACGCAGTTCGACCTGCCCGGCGGCATCATCTGGAACGCCGACCTCGGCAAGGTCCAGAAGATCGCGGACTGGAAGGACAAGTACTTCCGCGAGAACGTCACCGAGTCCGTCGCCCACTCGCTCTACCAGGGCGCCGACGCGAAGCACCCGTGGAAGGGCGAGACGAAGCCGCTCCCGGGTGACGAGCTCCAGAAGGTCGCCGACTGGAAGCAGGAGACGCCCGCCCCGGACAAGTACTCCTGGGTCAAGGCGCCTCGCCTCGAGGGCAAGCCGGTCCAGGTCGGTCCGCTCGCCCAGGTCCTCGTCGGCGTCGCCACGGGCAGCCCGCTGTTCGTGAAGTACGCGACCTGGATGCTCGAGACCGCCGGGAAGATCGCGGGCGTGAAGCTCACGCCGGCCGTCCTCCACTCCACGCTCGGCCGTCACGGCGCCCGCGCCATCCGCGCGGCCGTCATGAGCGACCTCGCGCTGAAGCACTGGAAGCTCCTCGTCGAGAACATCGGCAAGGGCGACACCTCGATCTTCGTCGATCCGATGGCGAAGCTCGAGAAGGGCAAGGTCTACCAGGGCGTCGGCATCCACGAGGCGCCCCGCGGCCTGCTCTCCCACTGGTGCGTCGTCTCCGCTTCCTCCGACGGCAAGTCGATGAAGCTCGACAACTACCAGGCGGTCGTCCCCTCGACCTGGAACGCGGGTCCCCGCGACGCCAAGGGCGAGAAGGGCCCGTACGAGGCCTCCCTCGTCGGCAACCCGATCGCGGACGCGAAGCTGCCCCTCGAGGCGCTCCGCACGATCCACTCGTTCGACCCCTGCCTCGCGTGCGCCATCCACACGGTGGACGCCGACGGCCAGGAGATCGCCTCGGTGAAGGTGCTGTAAGCCGGTTAGCCCGTCAGCACTTCCACTCGGACAACCAGAAGGGCTAGAACATCCCGTCCTCGCAAGGGGACGGGATGTTCGCTTTCTGGGCTGCGCAGCGGAGGCTTCACGTGAACGTCGCGATCATCGGCATCGGCAACGTCCTCAACGGCGACGACGGCATCGGCCCCACCGTCGCGCGCCTGCTCGCGGCGCAGTACGAGTTCCCCGAGGGCGTCACCTGCGAGGACTTCGGCACGCCCGGCTACGAGCTCACCACGTTCATCATGGACCGCGACGCGGTCGTGCTCATCGACGCCGTGAAGCTGAAGGGCGAGCCGGGCGAGGTGCACATCGTCGACGGGGCCGAGCTCCTCAAGCGGCCGATGCCCGGCGTGGTGAGCGCGCACGAGCCCGGCGTGCGCGAGGCGCTCCTCAACGCCGAGTTCAACGAGGTGCTGCCGAAGGTGTTCAAGCTCGTCGGCGTCATCCCGGAGCAGGTCGAGTCGAACGAGACGCTCTCGGCGGTCGTCCGGGCGGCCATCCCGCGCGCCGTGAAGGGCGTCCTGATGGAGCTCGAGAAGGTCGGCGTGACGCCCAGGCTCCGGGCCCAGCCGCTCGAGCCCGATCTCTGGTGGGAGAAGCCCCGGCTCGACTGAGAGAGCGTGAAGGAATCGGCCGGGGTGTCCCATGGACTGGGGCCCCCTGGCCGTGATCTTCTGGTGGCGTGAGCGACGACGACGCGCCGCGAGTGCTGAGGCCGGTCCGGAATCAGCTGGCGTTGCAGCCGACGGACCTCGAGGCGATGGTGCCCGACGACCACCCGGTGCGTGGGATCTGGGCCATGGTCGAGCGCCTCGACCTGTCGGCGTTCTACGACGAGATCCGCGCGCGAGGCAGCATCGCTGGGCGCCCCGCCACGGATCCCGCCGTGATGCTCGCCTTGTGGCTGTTCGCGAACTCGGAGGGTGTCGGTAGCGCGCGGCTGCTGGAGCAGCTCTGCGTCCGGGATGCTCCGTATCGGTGGATCTGCGGCGGAGTCCCGGTGAACTACCACACGCTCGCGGACTTCCGCGTGGACCACGGGAAGAAGCTCGATGGCCTTTTGACCCAGGTGCTCGCCGTCCTCATGAAGGAAGGCGTGGTGAAGTTGCGGCGTGTCGCGCAGGACGGGATGAAGGTCCGAGCGAGCGCTGGTGCAGCGAGTTTTCGGCGGCGGCAGTCCCTGGAGCGCTGCCGCGACGAGGCGGAGCAACAGGTTCGTAAGCTGCGCCGAGAGATTCGAGTCGGACCCGTCCGCGTCGTCGAAGCGGGTCTCGGCCGCGAAGGAGCGCGCGGCGACGGCTCGCCAGGCCGCGATCGAGGCGGCCTTGAAGGAACTGCCGATCATCGAGCGGGATCGTGCGGAGCGCGACGCGAGGAAGCCTTCCGAGGCCAAGCGGCGCAAGGAGATCCGCGTCAGCACGACGGACGCCGAGAGCAGGGTGATGAAGATGGCGGACGGTGGCTTCCGGCCCGCATACAACGTCCAGCTCGCAACCGACGAGAGCGGGATCATCGTGGGCGTCGACGTGACGAACCACGGGACGGACCAACCCCACGTCGTGCCGATGCTCGATGAGATCGAGCGGCGCACAGGCAAGGTGCCGGACGAGTACCTGGTGGATGGCGGCTTCACGAGCCTCGAGAACATCGAGGTCGTCTCGCACCGCGGCGCCACGATCTACGCGCCGACCCCCAAGCCGAAGAACGACACCGTAGACCGGTACGCCCCCAAGCGCGGCGACACACCGAACGTAGCCGCCTGGCGCGTCCGGATGGGAACCGAGGATGCGAAGCGCATCTACGTCCAGCGTGGCGTGCTCGCCGAACGGACCAACGCCGATCTTCGAGGACACCGAGGGCTCGATCGCCTCAAGGTCCGCGGCATCGTGAAAGTGAAGACGGTTGTGCTGCTCGCCGCCCTGACCTTCAACCTCCTGCGGGTCGTCGCCGCGAGCGCGGCGACCTGACATCGGGCGAAGCCGATCGATCGTCCTCGACGAATCCCGCCCACAGGCGTGAGGGCCGTCGTCGGCCTCTCACCCCGCCCACCGCCCGCGACGGCCAGCCCGGGAGCCGCCTCCGCTACCGCCGGGCCATTCCTTCACGGTCCCTGAGCCGCCCGCCCAGGGCCCGTCGAGGGTCACCGCCTGGGCGGTGCGCGCACGAAGCCTTTGCGCGAGATCAACGCCCGATCCGCCCCGCCTGCGCCTCGTCCGCCGGAATCCCCTAGGATTCCGGCGGGTTCGTTTCAGGGGGTCCCTGGACCGCCCGTTGCACCCTTTCACGTGGACCCCGGCTCCCCTCCACGCAGGAACCGCCGGGGCGATCGACCGCTTGTCCGAGAGCGAGACCAGAGAAGGCCGGCGCATCCGCGTGACCGGCACCGTGCAGGGCGTCGGCTTCCGGCCGTTCGTCTACCGGCTCGCCCGCGAGGCGGGCGTCTCGGGCCGCGTCCGGAACGACGCCGCCGGCGTGACCATCGAGGCCTTCGCGCCCGCGCCGGCGCTCGAGGCCTTCACCGCCCGGCTCCGCACCGACCGGCCGCCCGCCGCGGTCATCGAGACCCTCGAGGCCTCGCCGATCCCCGCCGAGGCCGCCGCCGCGTTCGAGATCGTGGAGAGCGGCGGCGCCACCGAGCGCCGGGTGGCCATCCCGCCCGACCTCGGCACCTGCGAGGCGTGCCGGCGCGAGCTCCTCGACCCCGCCGACCGCCGCCACGGCTACCCGTTCACGAACTGCACCGACTGCGGCCCGCGGTTCACCATCGCCCTCGACGTCCCGTACGACCGGCCGGCCACGACGATGGCCGGGTTCACGATGTGCCCCGCCTGCGCGCGCGAGTACGGCGACCCCGGCGACCGCCGCTTCCACGCCCAGCCGAACGCGTGCCCGGCGTGCGGGCCGAAGGTGTGGGTGGTCCGTCCTTCATTGGCCGCTCATCCTGAGCGTGCTTCGACTTCGGCCCCCGGTGCGGAGCACCGGGGGGCCTACGCTCAGCATGAGCGGGAGTCGAAGCACGCCATCGAAGAGGTCGCCCGCGCGCTCGTGGCGGGCCAGATCGCCGCCGTGAAGGGCATCGGCGGGTACCACCTCGCCTGCGACGCCACCTCCGACGCGGCCGTGGCGCTCCTCCGGCAGCGGAAGCACCGGGAGGAGAAGCCGCTCGCGATCATGGTGCGCGACCTCCAGGAGGCGCGCGCGGTCGCGGAGCTCGGGCCGGCGGAGGAGGCGCTGCTCGCCTCGGTGGAGCGGCCGATCGTGCTCGTGCGGCGGCGGGCCGTGCCGCTCGAAGACGGGGCGCGGCTCGCGGCCGGCCTCGCCCCGGGGAGCCCGCTCGTGGGGGTGATGCTCCCCTACGCGCCGCTGCACCACCTGCTCCTCGCCGCCGTGGCGAGGCCCCTCGTGATGACGAGCGGCAACCTCTCCGACGAGCCGATCGCGTTCGAGGACGACGACGCGGTCCGCCGCCTCTCCGGCATCGCCGACCTGTTCCTCGTGCACGACCGGCCCATCGCGTCGCGCGCCGACGACAGCGTCACCCGCGTCGTCGCCGGGAAGCCGCTCGTCATGCGCCGCTCGCGCGGCTGGGTGCCCCGCCCGGTCGTGCTCTCGCGCAGGGTCCGCCGCCCGGTGCTCGCGGTCGGCGCCCAGCTCAAGAACACCTTCTGCCTCGCCCGCGGCGACGAGGCGACGCTCGGGCCGCACGTCGGCGACCTCGACGACCTCGAGACCTACGCCTCCTTCGAGGCCGCCATCGCGCGGCTCGAGACGTTCCTCGCGGTGCGCCCCGAGGTCGTCGCCTGCGACCTCCACCCGCTCTACCTGTCCACCCGGTACGCCCGCGAGCGCGCCGCCGCCCTCGGCGTGCCGCTCGTGGAGGTGCAGCATCACCACGCCCACGCCGCGGCGGCGATGGCCGAGCACGGCCTCGACGGGCCGGTGCTCGCGCTGGCGTGGGACGGCACCGGCCTCGGCACCGACGGCGCGGCCTGGGGCGGCGAGCTGCTCCTCGCCGAGGCCGGCCGCTTCGAGCGGCTCGCCACGTTCCGCCCGCTCGCGCTCGCCGGTGGCGATCGCGCCGTGCGCCAGCCCTGGCGCGCGGCGCTCGCGGCGCTCCTCGACGCGTTCGACGGCGCGCCTCCGCTGGAGTCGCTCCCCCTCTTCCGCGCCGTGCCGCCCGCCGAGCTCGAGACCGTCCGGCGGATGATCTCCGGGTGGCGTGAACGCCCCGCTCGCCCACGGCGTGGGCCGCGTCTTCGACGCCGCGGGGGCTCTCGCGCTCGGCCGCGGCGACGCCCGGTTCGAGGGCCAGGTCGCCATCGCGCTCGACGCGGCGGCGGATCCGTCGGAGCCGGGCGCCTACCCCTTCGACCTCGGCCGCGCCGGCCCGCTCACCTCGCTCGACCTCAGGCCGCTCTGGCGGGCGCTCGCCGCCGACGCCGCGGCGGAGGCCTCGCCGGGCGCCATCTCGGCGCGGTTCCACGCCGCCCTGGCGAAGGCCGGCGCCGCGCTCGTCCGCGACGCCGCGCGGCAGGCCGGGCGGCTGCCGGTGGTGCTCACCGGCGGCTGTTTCCAGAACGCCCGGCTCGCCGAGGGGATCCTCGGGGAACTGGGGAGCGATTTTCGGGTATACCTGCACGGCCGCGTCCCCCCCGGTGACGGGGGGATCGCGCTCGGGCAGGCCATCGTGGCCGACGCATCGGCCTGAGACAGGAGAGTTCGGACATGTGCCTCGGCGTCCCCGGCAAGATCCTCGCCATCGACGGCATGAACGCGACGGTCGACTTCTTCGGCGTGAAGAAGGAGCTCCGCCTCGACATCGTCGACGAGCCCGTGCAGGTGGGTGACTACGTGCTCAACCACGTGGGCTTCGCCATCCGCCGCATCCCGGAGAGCGAGGTCCAGGAGACGCTCGCCCTCTTCGACCAGATCCTGGACGTCACCGGCGCGAAGGCCGAGCTCGACCTCATGGCCGAGGACGTCCGCGGCGAGATCTCGGCGGGCAAGGACGCGAAGTGAGCGGGAAGGACCTCACCGCGGAGCTCAAGTTCCGCGACCCCGCGAAGGCGCGCGCGCTCACCGACGCGCTCGCCCGGAACGTCGACGCGATCGGCCGCGAGGTCGCGATCATGCACGTGTGCGGCAGCCACGAGCAGGCCATCGCCCGCTTCGGCCTGCGCGCGGTGCTGCCGCCCGGCCTCGACCTCATCATGGGCCCCGGCTGCCCGGTCTGCGTGACCGACGCGCCGGAGGTCGACGAGGCGGTCGCGCTCGCGCTCGCCGGCGTCCGGGTCTGCACCTACGGCGACATGCTCCGCCTGCCCGGCACCTCGAAGTCGCTCGGCGACGCGAAGGGGCTCGGCGCGAAGGTCGACATCGTCTACTCGGTGTCCCAGGCGGTCGAGCTCGCGAGGGCGCACCCGGCCGAGCAGGTCGTGTTCCTCGGCTCCGGCTTCGAGACCACCGCGGTCGCCACGGCGGCCGTCGCCCTCACGAACCCGCCCGCGAACTTCTCGATCCTGTCGGTGCACAAGTACGTGCCGGCCGCGATGGAGATCGTCGCCGCGAGCCCCGAGACCCGCATCGACGGCTACCTCGCCGCCGGCCACGCCGCGATCATCACCGGCTGGGAGATCTTCGAGCCCTTCGCGCGGAAGACCGGCTCACCGGTGGCGGTGGCCGGGTTCGAGCCCCTCGACATCCTCGCCTCGCTCGTGAAGGTCACCGACCTCGTGCGCGAGGGGAAGCCCGAGGTCGCGAACGTCTACCCGCGCTGCGTGTCGAAGGAGGGCAACCTCCCCGCGCAGCGGTCGCTGTGGAAGGTCTTCGACGTCGTCGACGGCACCTGGCGCGGCATCGCCATGGTGAAGGGCGGCAACCTCGATCTCAAGCCCGACTGGGCGCACCTCGACGCGCGCAAGCGGTTCACGATCGACACCTCGGGCGTCCGCGACGACGCCCGCAGCGCCGAGGCCATGGGCTGCATCTGCGGCTCGATCATGCTGGGCCTCTCGACGCCGAACGACTGCGCGCTGTTCGGGAAGGCCTGCGTGCCGGAGGCGCCGGTGGGCGCCTGCATGGTCTCCTCCGAGGGCCAGTGCCGCATCTGGCACACCTACGGCGGCGCGCCCGACCTGCGGGCGCCGGACACGAAGGCTGCGACACCTCAGGCTGCGACTCGGAAAGTGGAGGCGTGACGATGGATCGGCCGGGCGCCCGGATCGGGCTCAAGCACGGTTCGGGCGGGCGCGCGATGCGCCAGCTCATCGAGGACGTGTTCCTGCAGCTCGCCTCGCCGGTGGACGGGATCGGGCTCGCCGAGATGGACGACGGCGCGGCGATCCGCGTCGGCGACCGGTGGCTCGTCGTCACCACCGACTCGCACGTCGTCCACCCGATCTTCTTCCCGGGCGGCGACATCGGGCGGATCTCGGTGTCCGGCACCGTGAACGACCTCGCGATGATGGGCGCGACCGAGCCGCTCGCCCTCACCTGCGCGGTGATCCTCGAGGACGGCTTCCCGCGCGAGGACCTCGAGAAGATCGTCGCCTCGATGAAGGCGACCGCCGCCGAGGCGAACGCGCCCATCGTGACCGGCGACACGAAGGTCATGGGCAAGGGCGAGGTCGACGGGATCGTGCTCAACACGACCGGCGTCGCGCTCACGAGCCGCGTCATCTCCGACGCGGGCCTGAAGGCCGGCGACAGGATCATCGTCACCGGCCACATCGGCGACCACGGCATGGCGATCATGACCCGCCGCCACGACCTGCGCCTCGAGGGCGACCTCCGCTCCGACGTCGCGCCGCTCAACGGCATGATCCGCGAGGTCCTGAAGGTCGCGGGCGACGACGTCGGCGCCATGAAGGACCCGACCCGCGGCGGCGTCGCGGGCGTGCTCCACGAGATGGCCGCGAAGGGCAAGGTCGGCATCATCATCGACGAGGGCAGCGTCCCGGTCCGCGCCGAGGTCCGCGCGGCGGGCGACATGGTCGGCATCGACCCCTTGCTCGTCGCGAACGAGGGCAAGGCGGTCATCGCGGTGCGCGAGCGGTCCGCCGCGAAGGTCCTCGAGGCGCTCCGCGCCCACCCGCAGGGCAGGGACGCCGCGATCATCGCGACCGCCATCGCCGAGCGCCCCGGCTCGGTCATCCTCGACACCGGCTTCGGCCGCCGCATGCTGGCGGAGCCGGAGGGCGAGCTCCTCCCCCGGATCTGCTGATGGCCGACGCGCCCGCCCAGAGCTTCATCCGCATCGAGCGCGACGGCGCCGCGGCGTTCCTGCTGATGGACCGCCCGGACCGCTTCAACGCGCTCGACGTGACGATGGCGCGGGACCTGAGGGCCGCGGGGCTCAAGCTCGCGCGCGACCCCTCGGTGCGGGCGGTCGTGCTGCGCGGCACGGGCGGGAAGGCGTTCTGCTCCGGCGCCGACCTCAAGTACATCAAGGCGGGCGGCGCCCAGGAGGACCTCGGCTACCTCGCCCCCGGACAGCGCCCCGCGCCGAAGGGCTTCGGCGCGGTCTTCAAGCAGATCCTCGAGTACCTCCACTCGACCATCTCGGAGATCCGCCGCTCCGGGAAGCCGTGGGTGGCCGCGGTGGACGGCGTCGCCGCGGCGGGCGGGCTCGGGCTCGCCATGTGCTGCGACCTCGTGGTCGCCTCCGAGCGCTCCGCGTTCGAGTGGGCCTACGCGAAGACTGCGCTCTCGGGCGCCGAGTCCTCCACGTTCTTCCTGCCGAAGCTCGTCGGCCTGCGGCGCGCGATGGGCATGGCGCTCCTCAACCCGCGCCTCGACGCGCGCACCGCGCTCGAGTGGGGGCTCGTGAACGAGGTCTACCCGGTCGCCGAGTTCGACGGACGCGTGGCCGCGCTCGCCCGGCGGCTCGCCGAGGGTCCGAGCGGCACCTTCGCGATGACGAAGGCGCTCCTCACCCAGGGCGCCCAGGCCGACCGGCTGGATCACCACCTCGACGTCGAGCTCGAGCACCTCGCGCGCTCCGCCGACCAGGCGGACTTCGCGGAGGGGGTCGAGGCGTTCTTCGGGAAGCGTCCCCCGCGCTTCCAGGGAAGGTGAACCATGGCCCCCGCCGACGTCACGAAGGAGCTGAAGTTCCGCGATCCGGTCCGCGCGAAGAAGCTCGCCGAGACCCTTCAGCGCCTCGTCGACGACATCGGCCGGCCGGTCTCGGTGATGCACGTCTGCGGGAGCCACGAGCAGGCGATCGCCCGCTTCGGCCTGCGCGCCGCGTTCCCGCGGCAGCTGCAGGTGATCATGGGCCCGGGCTGCCCGGTCTGCGTGACCGACTGCCCGGAGATCGACGAGGCGGTCTGGCTCGCGCGCCAGGGCGTCCGCATCACGACCTACGGCGACATGCTGCGCGTGCCGGGCTCGTCCCGCTCGCTCGCCGACGCGGTCGGCGAGGGCGGCAAGGTCGACAGCGTCTACTCGGTGCTGCAGGCGGTCGAGATCGCCGAGAAGCACCCGGACGAGGAGGTGGTGTTCTTCGCCTCCGGCTTCGAGACCACCGCGGTCGCCACCGCCGCCGCCGTGCTCGCGGGCGTGCCGAAGAACTTCTCGGTGCTGTCGGCCCACAAGTACATCCCGCCCGCGATGGAGATCGTCGCGGAGATGCCCGAGAACAAGGTCGAGGGCTTCCTCGCCGCCGGGCACGCCGCCTCCATCACCGGCGCCGACGTGTTCCTCCCCTTCGTCGCGCGCCACAAGCTGCCGGTGGTCGTGGCCGGCTTCGAGCCGCTCGACGTGCTCGGGGCGCTCGTGAAGCTCGTCGAGCTCGTGAAGGAGAAGCGGCCGGCGGTCGAGAACCTCTACCCGCGCTGCGTCTCCGCCGCGGGCAACGCCGCCGCGCAGGAGAAGCTCTGGAAGGTGTTCCGGCTCCACGGCGGCCGCTGGCGCGGCATCGCGCACATCCCGAACGGCAACCTCCGGCTCACCGACGAGTTCGCGCACGTCGACGCGCGAAAGCGGTTCGAGATCCGCGTGCACGAGCTCTGGGACCACGCGCCGAACGAGCTCGCCTCGCAGTGCATCTGCGGCGACATCATGGCGGGCCTCAAGAACCCCTCCGACTGCACGCTCTTCCAGAAGGGCTGCAACCCGGAGAACCCCGTGGGCGCCTGCATGGTCTCGATGGAAGGGACCTGCCGGATCTGGCACACCTACGGGGGCGTCCCCGACCTGAAGGATGTGGCTTGACCGGCCCCCAGGGCCGGTCCAGTCAAACCGCATGCACGAATACTCTCTCGTCGAGGCCCTCGTCTCCCGCGTGGAGGAGGAAGCCCGGAAGCGGCAGGCGACGCGGATCGTGTCGCTCCACGTGCGCGTGGGATCGATGGCGGGCGTCGACCCCGAGCTCTTCCAGACCGCCTACGACACCTTCCGCGCGGGCACGATGTGCGCGGAGGCGACCCTCACCCTGAAGAAGATCGAGGCGACCTGGTCCTGCCCGGGTTGCCAGAAGCCCATGGCGCGCGGGGCGATCCTGCGCTGCCCGGACTGCGACCGGCCCGCCAAGCTGGACGAAGGCGGCGACGCGCTCATGCTGGACGGCATCGAGATGGAGGTACCGTAGAAATGTGCACGACCTGTGGCTGTGGCGACTCCGAGCTCGTCCCGGTGGAGCTGCACGAGAAGATCCTCGCCGGCAACGACCGCACCGCCCGGCACAACCGCGAGCACTTCGAGGAGGCGGGCGTCCTCGCCCTCAACCTCATGGGCTCCCCGGGCGCCGGCAAGACCGCCGTGCTCGAGGCGACCGCGAAGGCCGCCGCGTCGAAGGGCTGGAAGCTCGGCGCGGTCTCGGCCGACCTCGCCACCGACAACGACGCCCGCCGCCTCGAGAAGGCCGGCATCCCGTCGCGCGCCATCACGACCGGCCAGGCGTGCCACCTCGACGCCGAGCTCGTCCACCGCTCGGTGCACGACTTCCCCTGGCGCGAGCTCGACGTGTTCTTCATCGAGAACGTCGGCAACCTCGTCTGCCCGGCGATCTACGACCTCGGCCAGCGCGCGAACGTCGTCGTCCTCTCGGTGACCGAGGGCGAGGACAAGCCGCTCAAGTACCCGGTGATGTTCAAGGCCGCGGACCTGGTGCTCCTCACGAAGTGCGATCTCGTCCCGCACCTCGACGTGAACATGAAGGCCGTGCACGACGCGCTCGCCCGCGTGATGCCGAAGCCGCGCGTCATCGAGGTCTCGGCCCGCACCGGCGCCGGCATGGACCAGTGGGTCGGCTGGCTCGCCGACCTCCGCGGTCCGCTGAAGCACCGGAACGCGCTCGGCCAGCCGGGCCACTCGCACCAGCCCGAGGAGCACACGCACGCGGACGGGTCGAAGCACTGAGTTTCGAGGGGGGCTCGGCGCCCCCCTCCCCGCGGAGCAAAGCTCCGCGGGGCCCCTCCCTGGCAGCAAGGTTCACGTGCGGCGCAGCCGCAGCGGAGACGAGGGACGGCCTCAGCCCGCCCTGAGCCGCGCGGCCGCCTTCTCGAACGCCTCGAAGTCCGGCAGCGCCACCGCCCGCGGCCCCGCGGCCATCGCGGCGGCGTGCGCGGCCGGGCCGCCGAGCCACAGCTCCACGCCCTCCGGCAGCTCGCGCGCGACCGCGCCGGCCACGGCCTCGGAGGCCGGCGCGGCGCCGCCGCCGGAGAGCCCGAGCACCACCGCGCGCGCGCCGGTGCGCCGCGCGGCGCCGACGATCTCCTCGGCGGGCAGCCCCGGCCCGAGGTAGACCGCGCCGAGCCCCGCCGCCGAGGCGACGAGCGCGGCGGCGAGCGTGCCGAGCTCGTGCAGGTCGCCCTCCGGCGTCGCGAGCACGAGGCGCGGCGCCGACTCCGGGATGGGGTGCAGCCGCGCGAGCGCGCCGAGGAGGCTGCGCAGCTCGGCCGAGACCATGTGCTCCTGCGCGATGGTGAGCTTGCCCTCGTGCCACGCCTCGCCGACGAGGTGCATGAAGGGCAGCGCCACCTCGCGCGCGAACGCGCGCGCGGGCAGCACCGCCGCGAGCCGCGAGAGCTCCCGCCGGAACGCGGCGCCGTCGAACGACTCGACCGCCTTCTGGAGCGCCGAGAGGTCCACCGGCGCGGCCGCCGCCGGCGGCTCGACGCGCTCGACGCCGCGCGCGAGCAGCGCCCGCACCTCGGCGACGGGCAGCCCGGCGACGCGCCCGATGGCGTGGCCGGCCTGCACCGCGCTCCGGAGCAGCTTCAGGCGCTCGACGTCCGCCTCGGAGTAGAGCCGGCCCCGCTCGTCGCGCTCGGGCTCCACGACGCCGTAGCGCCGCTCCCACGCACGCAGCGTGTCGACGGAGATGCCCGTGAGCTTCGAGACCGCGCGGATGGGGTAGCGGAGCGCCATGTTGTACCCGGACGGGTGTCCAGCGGTTGCCCGCTTTCGTCCAGGCGTCATCTAACCCGCCCGCACACGTCCGTCACCGCCTCCTTTGTCGCTCCCGGGCGTTGACGCGACGCGGCGATGCCGACAGAGATGGGCTGACCATGAACGCCAAGCGCCCGGTCGTCGTCATCATCGGCGGCGGGTTCGGCGGCCTCGAGGCCGCCCGCAACCTGCGCAACGCCCCCGTCGACGTGATCCTCGTCGACCGCAAGAACCACCACCTCTTCCAGCCGCTGCTCTACCAGGTGGCCTCCGCCGCGCTGAACCCGTCCGACATCGCGGCGCCGATCCGCCACGTGCTCGCGGGCCAGCCGAACGCCCGCACCGTGCTCGCCGACGTCGAGGCGGTCGAGCCCGCCGCCCGGCGCATCCGGCTCACCGACGGCTACACCCTCTCCTACGACCACCTCATCGTCGCCGCCGGCGCCACGCACTCCTACTTCGGCCGCGACGAGTGGGCGCCGCTCGCGCCCGGCCTGAAGTCCGTCGAGGACGCCGTCGAGATCCGCCGCCGCGTGCTCACCGCCTTCGAGCGCGCCGAGCGCGAGCAGGACCCCGCCCGCCGCGCCGCGCTGCTCTCGTTCGTGGTGGTCGGCGGCGGCCCCACCGGCGTCGAGCTCGCCGGCTCGCTCGCCGAGATCTCGCGGTACACGCTCGCGCGCGACTTCCGCGCCATCGCGAGCGCGGACGCCCGGGTCATCCTCCTCGAGGGCGCGGACCGCCTGCTGGGCGCGTTCGACCCGAGGAGCTCGGAGGCCGCGCGCCGCTCGCTCGTGGAGCTCGGCGTGGAGGTGCACACCGGCGCCCTCGTGACCGGCATCGACCCGCGGGGCGTCTCGGTGGGGGAGACGCGCTACGAGGCGCGCACGGTGCTCTGGGCCGCCGGCGTGCAGGCGTCGCCGCTCGCGCGGGGGCTCGGGGTCCCGCTCGACCGCGCCGGCCGCGTGCTGGTGGAGCCCGACCTCACCGTCCCCGGCCATCCGGAGATCCAGGTGGTGGGCGACCTCACCGCCGTGAAGCGCAAGGACGGCCGCCCGGTCCCCGGCGTGGCGCCCGCCGCGCTGCAGACTGGGACGCCACGCCGCGCGCAACATCTGGAACCAGGTCCAGGGGCAGTCCACGACGGCGTTCGCCTACTTCGACAAGGGCAACCTCGCGACCGTCGGGCGCGCGCACGCCGTCGCCGAGTTCGCCGGCCTGCGGCTGACGGGCCTCCTCGCCTGGTTCGCCTGGCTCTTCGTCCACGTCTGGTTCCTCATCGGCTACCGGAACCGCATCGCCGTGATCCTCACCTGGGCCTGGCACTACCTGACCTTCGGGCGCGGGGCGCGGCTCATCCTCGAGACGAGCGCGGAGGCGCGGCTGCGCGCGAGGTCGGGCGCCGCGCCGCCCGACCTGGAGACGCCGCCCGCGCCGGCGCGGTAGCCTTCCGGGCATGCCCGCCCCGACGCTCCGCCTCGCCCTCGCCAACCTCCCCTTCCCGGCCTCGCCCGCGGAGTCCGTCGAGCGTGCCGAGGCGGCGATCCTGGAGGCCGGCCACCGCGGCGCCGGGGTCATCTGCTTCCCGGAGAGCTACGTCCCCGGCTACCGGACGCCGGCGCGCGCCCTCCCGCCGCCGGACCCTGAGTTCCTCGGCCGCGCCTGGGCCGCCGTCGACCGCGCCGCGGCGAAGGCCAGGGTCGCCGTCGTGCTCGGCACGGAGCGGCTCGTGGACGGCGCGCTCCGGATCACGACGCGGGTGACCGACGCCGACGGCGCGATCGTCGGCTGGCAGGACAAGGTCCAGCTCGACCCCAGCGAGGACGGCCAGTTCACGCCCGGCACCGAGCGCCACGTGTTCACGGTGGGCGAGGTCACCTTCGGCGTCGCGATCTGCCACGAGGGCTGGCGGTATCCGGAGACGGTGCGCTGGGCCGCCGTGCGCGGCGCCCAGCTCGTGCTCCACCCGCACTTCGGCGAGGCGGAGCCCGGTTCCTACCGCCCGGCGCGGTTCGCCGACGAGGCGAACAGCTTCCACGAGAAGGCGCTGTTCTGCCGGGCGGCCGAGAACACCGTCTGGATCGCGAGCGTGAACTTCGCCGGCGCGGGCTCGCCGACGACCTCCGCGATCGTGAAGCCCGACGGGACGCTGCTCGCGTGGCAGCCGTACGGCGAGGCGGGGCTGCTCGTCGCGGACCTCGACCTCGGGCTCGCGACGCGGGAGCTCGCGAGGCGGTTGAGGAGTTGAGGCGCGCGGTGCATGCCCGGGGCGCCCCGCGCTACCTCGACATGGCGCAGCGCCCGGCCCGAGGGAGGCCTGCGGCGTCGCGCTCGCGGCCACACTCGGCGTAAGCCGCGTCCGAGCCGTAGAAGAAGAAGTAGGTCACGTTGCCCAGGCGATCGTCGTAGTCCCGCCCCGCCGTCACGAAGTTCGACCGCGCGTCGGGCGCGCTCCTCGGACCGTCCGCGCTCTTCCAGAAGGTCACCACCCGCGATCCGCCGACGCGACACCGCTGCTCGGTCGCCACGACCCCGCCCGGTGGTACGTCCAGGACGGCATAACCGTCCTCCTCAGGCAGTGTCCCAGCTCCCGGCACGCCGCACTTCAGCACCACCCAGCCCACGTAGTTCACCGGGAGGAGCACCCGATAGCCAGGGCGTGAACAGCCCAGGCACGCGACCATCCCGAGCGCTGCCAACGTGAACAGGGGCGGGTGTCGGCGGCTCGTCACGGTCGCCTCGTCGCGCACCCGTCTACCGATGATCACCCCGGCACCGCCGGCGTCGGGATGACGTGCTCGCCCTTCCCCTCCGGGAAGGTGACCTGCACGGTGCCCTCCACCGTCGCGCCTGCCGGCAGCGCCGCGAGCTCGTCGCGCGGCGGCGAGACGTCCGCCGGCCATCCGAGCGCGCGGAGCGCGTCGACGAGCGCCGCGACACCCGGGCCGTCCAGCTCGACGATCATCGCGAGCGAGAGGTCGCTGAACAGCTTGAAGTCGAGCACGAAGCCGCGCTGGGCCTGCACCGC
Source organism: Anaeromyxobacteraceae bacterium (assembly GCA_047602405.1). Lineage (GTDB taxonomy): Bacteria > Myxococcota > Myxococcia > Myxococcales > Anaeromyxobacteraceae > Anaeromyxobacter. The sequence goes on along the minus strand of JASGHJ010000001.1, from coordinate 1,934,717 downwards.
GGCCTCGACGCGCGGGATGGCGGCGTCCCGCGGCTCGCGCGCCACGGCCTCGACCGTGAAGCCGCGGCCGCGGGAGACCTTCCGCCAGTAGTCCTTGAAGCGGGCGAACTCCTCGGGGAGCACGGGGGGATCATAGCCCGGCCCGACATTCGCGAGCCGGAGCATCGTTCGCCCGCCGAACCATGTCCGGACTGTCCGGACATCGTTCACGAACCGAAGGAATTGCCACGCCGCCACTCACGGCGCGTGCTGCGACCAGACGACGCTGAAGATCTTCCACTTGCCGTCGGTCTTGCGCAGCTGCCAGGCCTCGACGCCGAAGTTCTGGACCTTCCCGCCCTCGAGGAACTCGTAGTCGAAGAGCGCCCAGGCGAGGTGGGCGTCCTGGGTGATCTGCACGTTCGAGAAGCGCTCCTCGATCGGCGCCTTCGCGCTCGCGACGAACTCGGCGAACTCGCGGAAGCCGGGCGCCCCGAGGCCGTCGAAGTGCGTGTCGTGCTGGCGGATGGCGTCGACCCGCGCCTGGTCGCCGGGCGAGTTGAAGAGGATCCGGTCGTTGAGCACGAGCGCGGAGAGGGCCTTCCCGTCCTTCGTGCGGATGGCGGCCATGAAGCCGTCGAGCACCTCGCGGATGGCGGCGAGGTCCTCGGGCGTGGAGACGCGGCGGGACGGGCGGGGCGGCTCTGCGGGGCCCGCCGCCGCCGAGGCCGGGAGGGAGAGCGAGAAGGCGAGCGTGAGCGCGACGAGGCGGGACATGGACCTCACGGGTGCGCGGTGACCGGCTCTCCCCCGCCCTGCGTCTCGCGCTCGAGCTCGGGCAGCACCGCGGCGATCCTGCCGCGGACCTCGTCGCGGAGCTTGTTCGTGTCGTCGGTCGTGAGGCCCGCGGTCGGCACGGGCTCGAGGATCCGCGCGACGGCGCGGCAGGGGTTCACCCACGGGCCACCCTTCGGCATGCCGCGGGCGGTGCCGAACACCGGCACCGGCAGCACCGGCACGCCGGCCTCGATGGCGAGGCGGAAGGCGCCGGACTTGAAGGGGAGGAGCTGCGCCGTCTTCGAGCGCGTGCCCTCGGGGAAGATCATCACGTTCATGCCGCGGTCGAGATAGGCGCGCGCCTTCTTGAGCGCCTCGCCGCCGCTCTCGGCGTCGCCGCGCAGCACCGGGATGTCGCCGCTCATCCGCAACATCGTGCCGACCCACGGGATGTCGAAGAGCGACTTCTTCGCCACCCACTTCATCTCGCGGGGCATGTGGCTGAGGAGGAGGATGTCGAGGATGGACTGGTGGTTCGCCACCACCACGAACGGCCCGCCCGCGGGCCACGCGCCCCTCACCTTGAGCCGCCACGGCGGGAAGCACGCCGCGATGCCGCAGCCCACGAACCGGAGGAACCGGCCCGCGATGCGGCGGTTCGGGTCGAAGGGCGCGGTGACGGCGAGCAGGAGCGCCTGGACCGGGAGGCCGAGGAAGATGAGCAGGACGACGAGCGGGTAACCGATCGGGTACAGGAGGGCGTGCACGGGACCGGGATGATACCCGGCGGAGGTCACGGCGTCGTCACGGTCCGCGCGTGATAACTTCCGGGCTCCTGGGATGCCCGAGCTGCCCGACATCGAGGTCTACGTCGAGGCCCTGAACGCGCGCCTCCGCGGGCAGCCCCTCGTCGCGGCCCGGCTCGGGAGCCCGTTCCTGCTGCGCTCCGCCGACCCGCCCCTCGCGGCGGCGACGGGGAAGCGGGTCCTCGGGGTGCGCCGCGCCGAGAAGCGGCTCGTCTTCGCGCTCGAGGACGACCTCTTCCTCGTGCTCCACCTCATGGTGGCGGGGCGGCTGCACTGGAAGGAGGCGGGCGCGAAGCTCCCCGGCAAGGTGGGGCTGCTCGCGCTCGACTTCCCGGGCGGGACCCTCACGCTCACCGAGGCCGGCACGAAGCGCCGGGCCGCGCTGCACCTCGTGCGCGGCGAGGCCGGGGTGGCGGCGCTCGGGCGCGGCGGCATCGACCCCCTCGGCGCGACGGCGGAGGCCTTCGGCGAGGCGCTCCGCCGCGAGAACCACACCCTGAAGCGCGCCATGACCGATCAGCGCTTCCTCGCCGGCATCGGCAACGCCTACTCGGACGAGATCCTGCACGCGGCGCGGCTCTCGCCGGTGAAGCTCACCTCGCGGCTCACCGACGAGGAGGTCGCCCGCCTCCACGACAAGACGCGCGAGGTGCTCGTGCGCTGGCGCGACCTGTTGCGCGCGGAGGCCGGCGGCGAGTTCCCCGAGGGCGTGACCGCCTTCCGGCCGGAGATGGCCGTGCACGGCAAGTTCCGGCAGGCCTGCCCGGTGTGCGGCACCGCCATCCAGCGCATCCAGCGGGCCGAGAACGAGGTCGACTACTGCCCCCGCTGCCAGACGGGCGGCCAGATCCTCTCCGACCGCTCGCTCGCCCGCCTCCTCAAGGAGGACTGGCCGCGCACGGTCGAGGAGCTCGAGAAGAACGCGGCGCTCGGGTCGGTTCGGCCGGCGCCGCCGCCGAAGCCGAAGCGGGCGCCGAAGCCACCGAAGAAGGAGAGCGGGCCATGACCCGAGAAGAGCTCGTCGCCGCGCTCCGCGAGCGCGCCCGGTTCCTCTACGACGGCAAGGAGACCCCGCACCGGAGCTGCGGCATCGCACTCGCCGAGACCTTCGGCCGGCCCACGGCGCCCTACCAGGCGCTTCGCCGCGGCGGCATCACCGGGCACGGCACCTGCGGCGCCGTCGTCGCGGGGCAGCTCATCCTGGGCGAGCTCCTCGGGGATCCCTCGCCCACGGGCGCCGTGACGCCCGCGCTCCGCGCCGCGATGACGGCCTACGAGGCGGAGATCCGGCGGCGGCTGGATCGCCCCTCGTACGTCTGCGACGACCTCGTGCGCGCGTTCGGCGAGTTCCAGTCGCCCGCGCGCCACGCGCACTGCACCGACCTCGCGGCGACCGTCGCCGACGTCGTGGCCGACGTGCTCGCCGGCTCCGGCGTGCCGCTCGACCTCGAGCGGCTCGTGGTTCGACAGGCTCACCACGAGCGGTGATCGAGCACCGTTCGCCCTGAGCCTGTCGTAGGGCGAGCTGCGCGCGCTCGCTCACCCGCCCCCACCTCACCCCCTGGCTTCTCTCGCCGTGTACCCGGCGAGGGAATACCCACACGAGCCGTCTTCGTTCGCGGAGAGGAAGCAGCGGCTGCTCACCCGTCCGGAGTGCGGGCTGCTGCTCCTGTGCCCGACAGGCACCCACCCGAGAGCGAGGCCCCGCCGAACGTGCCGACTCCGCTGCCCGCCGACCTGCCGAGCTTCACCCGACGTCACCTCCGCCACCTGCTCCTCGCGCCGCTCGTCTCCGCGGCGCTCGCCTGCGCCGCGCCGTCCCCCGCCGGCGCCGTCGAGGTGTGGACCGCGGTCGCGACCGAGAAGATCCGGCCCTCCACCGCCGCCCGCCAGGGCCCGTCCGCCGCGATCTCCGCCGCGCGGAACGAGTTCGAGGCGTTCCAGATCGTCGTGACCGGCCCCGCGACCGGCGTGCGCGCGAAGGCGAGCGCGCTCACCGGCGCCGGGACGATCTCCGAGGTCCGCCTCTACCGCGAGGCGCTGCTGAACCTCACGCAGCCCTCCGCGCTCGACGGCGGCACCGGGCCGTGGCCCGACCCCCTCGTCCCCGACGTCGACGAGCTCGTGGGCCAGCAGCGGAACGCCTTCCCGTTCGACGTGCCCGCCGGCCAGAGCCGGGCGATCTGGGTCGAGGTGTTCGTGCCCGCCGGCGCGGCCCCCGGCGCGTACACCGGCGCGGTCGACGTGACCTGGACCGGCGGCTCGGCGAAGGTGCCGGTCGCGCTCACGGTCCGCCGCTTCACGCTCCCGGCCACCGCGTCGCTCCGCTCGGCGTTCTCGTTCAACTGGGGTGCCATCCCGTCCGAGCACGGCGTCTCCTCCGGCGACGCCTTCGCGCAGCTCCGCGTGCGCTACGGGAACATGGCGCTCGACCACCGCGTCACGCTCTCCCGCGTGGACGACGGTGACGCCTCCATGCCGCACTACGATCAGTGGTACGGCCCGTCCATGGATGGCGGCGGCGCGACGCGGCTCGGGGGCGCGGAGATGACCGCGGTCGAGCTCATGGGCCCCGCCTCGAGCTGGTCGAGCCACTTCCAGTCGAAGGGCTGGCTGCCGCGGCTCTTCCAGTACACCTGCGACGAGCCGCCCCTCACCTGCGCCTGGAGCGACATCCCCACGCGCGCCGCCACCGCCCGCGCCGCCAACGTGAAGACCCTCGTCACGACCTCCATCGACGAGTCGGACAAGCACGGCGTGACCTCGTCCATCGACGTGATGGTCCCCTGCATCAACTTCATGGACGACAAGCCCGGCTCCGGCTCGGCGGGCGACCAGCGGCCGAAGTACGACGGGTTCCTCGCCGGCTCCGCGCAGCGCGAGCTGTGGGGCTACCAGAGCTGCATGAGCCACGGCTGCGGCGGCACGGTGAACATGGGCTCGCCGAACGAGGAGGACCGCTACTTCACCGGCTGGCCGAGCTACATGATCGACGCGTCCGCGGTGCGGAACCGCGCGATGCAGTGGCTCCTCTTCACCTTCCGGATGACGGGCGAGCTGTACTGGGACACCGCCTACGCGTACGGGCAGGACCCCTGGAACAGCGTGTACCAGTTCTCCGGCAACGGCGACGGCACGCTCTTCTACCCCGGGCAGACCTCGCGCATCGGCGGCACGACCGACATCCCCATCGCCTCGATGCGGCTCAAGTACATCCGCGAGGGCATGGAGGACTACGAGTACCTGAAGCTCCTCGCGAGCGCGGGCGACGAGGCGATGGCCCGCCGGGAGGCGCTCACGCTCTTCCCGCACCCGTACTCGACCGAGCAGAAGCCGGAGGACCTCATGGCCGCGCGCGAACGGATCGCGGCTCGCATCGAGGCGCTCGCCGGCGGAACGCCCACGCCCACGCCGGATCCGGGCCCGGGCCCGACGCCCACGCCCGACCCCACGCCCTCTCCGGACCCCGTCACCGAGACGCCCACGGTCCAGCGCGGCCGCGGCGGCTGCACGAGCGCGGGCGAGACCACCCTGCTCGCGCTCTACGGCGCGGTGATCGCGCTCCTGCCGGCCCGCCGGCGCCCGCGCGCCTGAGCGAGCCAGGCCAGGCCGGCGAGCGCGAGGCCGAGCACGCCCGCGCCGCCGGACTGGCAACCGCCCCCGCCCGCCCGCGGCCCCTTCGCGGCGGGCGGAGGAGGCGGAGGAGGCGGCGCCGAGGCCCCCGCGATGCGCCGCAGGGTCGACGCGCCGTTGTCCACGACGAGCCACTCCGACGCCGAGAGCGTCGCCACCCCGGTCGGCAGCGCGAAGCGCGCGCCGGCCGCGGCGCCGTCCCGGGCCCCGGGGGTCCCGTCGCCGGCGAGCGTCTCCACCATCCCCTCGCGCAGGAGGCGGATCCGCGCGTTGCCGCCGTCCGCGAAGGCGAGCCCGGCGCCGCCGGCGAGCGCGGAGAGCCCGGCGTTCCCCATGAGGAGCGCGGCGTCCGCGGCGCCGTCGGCGAAGCCGCCGTCGTTCGCGCCCGCCGCCGACGAGAGCACGAGCCCGTCGAGCGCGAGCCGGCGCAGCCGGCGGTTGCCGGCGTCGAGCACGAGCAGCCCGTCGCCGACCACCGCGAGGTCGCTCGGGAGGTTCAGGCGCGAGGTCCCGGCGGGCCCGTCGGCGAGCCCGGGCTCGTAGCCCTTGCCCGCGACGGTCGTCACGAGGCCCGCCGCGTCCAGCCGGCGGACCGCGTGGTTCTCGCGGTCGGCGACGAAGAGCGCGCCGCCCGCGCGCGCGAGGCCGGAGGGACCGAAGAAGCGCGCGTCGTCCGCGGGGCCGTCGGCGAAGCCGTTCCAGCCGTCCCCGCCCGCGACGCGCTCGACCTCGAACCGACCCCCGAGGTCCCGGATGCGTACGATGCGGTGGTTGCCGGTGTCCGCGACGAGCGCGCTCCCGTCGGCGTCGATGACGATCCCCTGCGGCGCGTCGAGCCGCGCCGAGGTGCCCGTCCCGCAGCCGCGCACGCCGTCGCCGGCGACCGTCTGGACCGTGCGCCCGGCGTCCGCCAGGACGAGCCGCACGGCGTGGTTGCCGGTGTCGGTGATCCAGACGCGCCCGAGCGCGTCGACCGCGGCGGCGGTGGGCCGCCGGAACCGCGCCGCGGCGGCGGGGCCGTCGACGAGCCCCTCCTCGAACGCCGCGCCGGCGACCGTCGTCACCACCGCGTCCGCGGCGGCGGACAGCACGAGCGGGTCCGGGCGTGCGGCGGGCGAGTCCGGCGTCTCGGGCACCACGCCCGCGCGGCGGAACAGGTTCTCGGCCATGCGCTGCATGCGCGGGTCGGCGTACCCCGTGCGCGCGAGCGCCCAGGCGAGCTCGATGCTGCCCGCCGCGAACACGTAGCCGCCCGCCGGCGTCGCGCGGACCACCGCCTCGTGCCACTCCGGCCGGCCCTCCACGTCGGCGACCGCGGCGCGCGCCACCACCTCGACCCCCGGCGGCTCCACCCCGTTCGAGAAGCGCCGGTCGGTCTCGTAGCCGACCACGCCGGGGATGGCGTCGCCGTCGGCGAGGCCGGTGCCGGCGTAGAGCCAGTGGCCGGCGTTCGTCACGACCCATGCGGTGTCGGCGAGGATCCACGCCGAGTACATCGACCCCAGGAGCGCGTTCTCCGGCTCCGAGACCGGCGCCTGCCGCCAGCGGACGGTGGTGAGGTTCGTGCCCCGGAGCGGGTCCAGCCTGGTGGCGGTGTCCTTGTAGCAGACGAGCGTGCGGGCGGGCGCCGCGACGCCGCCCGCCGGCGCCACGCCCGGCTCGAGCCGCACCTGCCAGTAGATCGAGTTCGCCGAGAGGAACGCGACGCTCGTCCCGGCCGCGATGGCGGCCTCGAGCGCGGCCCGCGCCGGGCGGGTCCAGTACTCGTCGTGGCCCATCGAGACGAAGAGCTTCTGCCCCGCGAGGAGCGACGCGTCCCGGTCGAGGTCGACGTTCGTCAGGTAGGTGACGTCGAGGCCGCGCTTCTCGACCCACGCGACGAGGTCGTGCTCGACGCGGAAGTACTGCCCGGCGCCGTTCGCGTCCGCGTAGGGGCGGTCGAAGGAGACCGCGTAGACGCCCGGAGTGTAGAGGCTGCCGCTGCCCCACCAGTTGTACGCCTGCCAGGTGTTGACCGAGACCTGCAGCACCGCGACGCCCTTGCGGGCGTCGTCCCGCAGGACGAGCGGCACGTACGTCTGCGCGCCGTCGTCCCGCGTGAGCACGAGCAGGAAGACGCCGCTCGGCCAGGACGGGCTCGTGGCGAGCCGGAACGTCTCCGGCCAGGCGCACGCGCTCCGCCCCGTGGCGGGATCCGGGATCGGCGTCGCCTGCGGTCCGACGGCCACCGGCCCGCCCTCGGCCACCCGCCGCCCGCGCACGCCGCCGTACCAGCCCATCCGGAAGAGTGCCCAGCGGACCGCGTGCGGCGCGTCGGCCCGGGCGTGGATCCCGAACGAGCCGCCGCGCGGGGCGCTCGGCGCGTCGGAGTACGCCTCGAGCTGGCCCGGGCCCGCGCGCTGCACGAGTCGCCAGCCGCCGTCGCCCGGGAGCGCGTTCTCGGCCGCGATCGGCCCGGGCGTCCCCGCCTGTCCCAGGACGTACGCCGGAGCGGCGAGCCAGAGGCCCGCCGAGACCGCCACCACCCGCCAGCACCGCATCGACGCCTCCCCGGAGCCCTGGGGCACGATCGGTTGCGCGGTGCACGGGCGTAAGCCTCCGGATGGTGACCCGTACGCGCGGTGCATCGGCCCGGGTGCGCTGCCGCCGCGCGTATTGACGGGGGGGTGCGCCTGCGCTCTGTAAGGGTCCCATGGCCTCCGACTTCACCCCCCCGAAGAACCCCGCCTCCGCCGCCATCCCGAAGAAGAAGATCAAGCGCGAGGACGCGCTCGCGTACCACTCGGAGGGCCGGCGGGGGAAGATCGAGGTCGTCCCGACGAAGCCCGCCGCGACGGCGCGCGACCTCGCGCTCGCGTACAGCCCCGGGGTCGCCGAGCCGTGCCTCGAGATCGCTAAGGACGAGGGGCTCTCGTACACCTACACGGCGCGCGGGAACCTGGTCGCCGTCATCTCGAACGGCACCGCGGTGCTCGGCCTCGGGGACATCGGCCCCGCGGCCGGGAAGCCCGTCATGGAGGGCAAGGGCCTCCTCTTCAAGCGCTTCGCCGACATCGACGTCTTCGACCTCGAGATCGACGCGAAGGACGTCGACACCTTCTGCAAGGTGGTGAAGGCGCTCGAGCCCACGTTCGGCGGCGTGAACCTCGAGGACGTGAAGTCGCCCGAGTGCTTCGTCATCGAGGAGCGGCTCAAGAAGGAGATGCAGATCCCGGTCTTCCACGACGACCAGCACGGCACCGCCATCATCTCCGGCGCCGCGCTCCTCAACGCCGCCGAGCTCGCCGGGAAGAAGCTCGCCGAGGTGCGGCTCGTGGTGTCCGGCGCGGGCGCCTCCGCGATCGCCTGCACGAAGTTCATGGTCTCGCTCGGCGTCCGGCGCGAGAACGTGATCCTCGTCGACACGAAGGGCGTCGTGTACGAGGGCCGCGCCGAGGGCATGAACGACTTCAAGCGCGAGTTCGCGTCCCGGACGAACGCCCGGACGCTCGTCGACGCGATGAAGGGCGCAGACGTGTTCCTGGGCGCCTCCGTGAAGGGGCTCGTCACGCAGGACATGGTCCGCTCGATGGCGAAGGACCCCATCGTCTTCGCGCTCGCGAACCCCGACCCGGAGATCCCCTACCCCGACGCCGTCGAGGCGCGGCCCGACGTCATCATGGCGACCGGCCGCTCCGACTACCCGAACCAGGTGAACAACGTCCTCGGGTTCCCGTACATCTTCCGAGGCGCGCTCGACGTGCGCGCGAAGGGCATCAACGAGGAGATGAAGCTCGCCGCCGCGCGCGCCATCGCCGAGCTCGCGCGCGAGGACGTGCCGGACTCGGTGTCGCGCGCCTACGGCGGCGAGCGGTTCCGGTTCGGGCGCGAGTACATCATCCCGAAGCCGCTCGACCCCCGCGTGCTGCTCTGGGTGGCGCCCGCCGTCGCGAAGGCCGCCATGGACACCGGCATGGCCCGCGTCGCGCTCGACCCCGCCGAGTACCGGGAGCGCCTGCGGCGGATGCAGAGCCGGTCGAACGAGGTGATGGCGACCATCTACTCGAAGACGCGCAAGAAGGAGGCGCGCATCGCGTTCGTCGAGGGGACCCAGACGAAGATCCAGCAGGCCGCTGCGGTCCTGCGCGAGGAGGGGCTCTGCGAGCCGGTGCTGCTCGGGCCGGTCGAGGAGATCCGGAAGGCCATCGCCGACCAGCGGCTCACCGATCTCGAGGGCGTCGAGATCGTCGACCCCCTCCAGAGCCCGGACTTCGAGCGCCACGCCCGGCGCTTCTGGGAGCTCCGCCGCATGCGCGGCGTGAACCTCGAGGAGGCGCGCCGCCGCCTGCGCACCCGGCGCTACTTCGGCGCGCTCATGCTCGAGTCCGGCGCGGTGGACGGGCTCGTGGGTGGCCTGTCGATGGGCTACGCCGCCGCGGTCCGCCCGGCGCTCGAGGTCATCCAGACGCGCCCCGGCCACCGGGCCGCCGGCGTGTACATCGTGGTGACGAAGTCGGGCTTCTCGTTCTTCGCCGACTGCACCGTGCACGTCGACCCGACGGCGAAGGAGCTCTGCGACATCGCGCTCGCGACCTGCGACCTCGCCCGCTCGTTCGACGTGGTGCCGCGCGTCGCGATGCTCTCCTACTCGACCTTCGGCTCCGCCGCCGGCCCCGGCCCGCGGAAGGTCGCGGAGGCCGCGGCGCTCGTGCGTGCCGCGCGCCCCGACCTCGAGGTCGACGGCGACATCCAGGTGTCGATCTCGCTCGACCGCGAGGTGCGCGAGGCCGAGTTCCCGTTCGCCCGCCTCCGCGAGAACGCGAACGTGTTCGTGTTCCCGACCCTCGACGCGGCCAACATCGCCTACCAGATGATGGCGAACATGGGCGGCGCGGAGGTCATCGGGCCGGTGCTGCTCGGCATGAACAAGCCGGTCTCCATCGTGCAGATGGGCACGAGCGTGCAGTCGATCGTGAACCTCGCGGCGCTCACCGCGCTGCGGGCGCAGGGGGACGCGTTCGTGTTCTGAGGGGCGCGAGGAGGGTGCGCCCTCACCTGCCGGGCGCCTGGATGACGCTCGCCTGCCGGGCCAGGAAGCTCCACCTCTCGCCTTCGAAGAGGAAGACGTTGGTGAAGCGGCGCTCGAGGGGTGCGGTGCCGAACTTCCCCGCGAGCTCGCTGCCGGCGCGGGGTTGCACGGTCTCCCTGCCCATGACGATGCCGACGTTCCCCGTGATGGCGATCCCCTCGATCACGCGCTCGAAGCGCTCGCTCGCCATCTTCCCCCGCGCGAGCATGTCCACGAGGACCGCCTTCCGGAGGACCCGGTTCGACGGACCGTTCAGGATGTAGTGGTCGTGCATGAAGGCGCGCTGCGCCTCCGCGTCGCCCTCCACGATGATGCGCATCTGCTCCGCGTCCGCGGCCCGGAGCGAGGCTTCGGAGGGCTCGCCCGCCAGGCCCGGACGCGCGAGGGCAACGGCAGCGACGGCGAACGCGAGGGCGACCTTCGGGGCGTCGGGCATGACGGACGACGTTACGCCCCCGCCCGCGTCGCGCTCAACGTCCTCCGGTGGGGCCTCACGCTCACCCCTGCGTCGGCTGGAGGCCGACCGTTCGCTCGTGGAACGCCCGTGCGCTGGGGGGTTTCGACGCGCGGAGGCCGTCCACATCGTCGACGCACGGAGGTCGTACATGGCCACCCCGCTGTCGCTCGTCCGCCCGGTCCTCGTCCCCCTCGCCCTCGCCCTGCTGGCCGGCCGGCCCGCGCTCGCCGCGGATCCGCCCGACTCCGGCGGGAAGGTCCACGGCTCGATGCTCGACCGCATGGACGCGAACGGGGACGGGAAGGTCACCCGCGCCGAGCACGCCGCCGCCGCGAAGGCGATGTTCGAGGCCATGGACGCCGACAAGGACGGCAAGGTCACCGCGGCGGAGATGGAGGCCGGGCACGCGAAGGCGACCGGTCAGAAGGCGGCGAAGGGCGAGCTGTCCGCGGCCGAGAAGTTGAAGACCGTCGACGCGAACGGCGACGGCGTGCTCACCGCGGAGGAGCACGCGGCCGCCTCCGAGAGGATGTTCGACGCGATGGACACCGACCACGACGGCTCGCTCTCGAAGGCCGAGCTCTCCGCGGGGCACGAGAAGCTCATGCACCACGGGAAGAAGTGAGTCAGCCCCGCGGCGCGTAGAGCCCGTCGAACACGACGCGCCAGGCCTTCCCGTCGGCGGAAGCCTCCCAGCGCTGGCGCACCTTGCCGCCGTCGAGCCTCGACCAGGTGATCCGCTGGCGCTCGAGCTTCCCGCCGGGGCCGGGCGCCTCGCCCTCGAGGACCATCCCGCCGTCGCGCGGCCCGCCCTCGAGCTTCAGCACCGTCCCCTGATCGTCGAGCCAGAGCTGGTGCCACTTCCCGTCGGCGGGGTCGAACCAGTTGAGCGAGGTCCCGCGGTTCCCCTTCGCGCCGGTCCAGTGCTCCTGCAGCCCGCAGCCCGACAGGATCCGCTCGATGTGGTTCTGGCCGGCGGTCTTCGCCCCGGCGGTGACGTCCCAGGTGCCGAGCCAGAAGTCGAAGGCGCGATGCTGCGGGGCACCGCACGCAGCGGGTGGGACGGGATCCGCGGCGAGCGCCGCGGCGAGGAGGAGCGCAGGGAGCATGGGGACCTCGGCGGTTGAGCTGCGGCTCTGGGAGGGGTCCGCGCCGCCAGCGTGACACCTGAGGACGGCACCCAGGCGGAGGGTCCGGGGGGCCGTGGTACCTCGAGTCGCCGTCACCGTCCGCGCGGCTCGAGGGCGACGTCCGCGTCGAGCAGGTCGGCCATCGGCCAGCGGGTGCCGGCGTTGACCGCGCGCGCGTGCTCGAGCGCGGTGGCGACCGGTACGCCGCGGTGGCGGACGAGGTAGGCGGCCCACATGTGCGAGGCGCGCCACGCGACCGTGCAGTGGAGGAGCGCCTTCCCCTGGTGCGCGGCGAGCGCCCGCGCGACCTCGTCCACCGCGGCGGGCGTGTAGGGGTGGTCCTTCCCGCCGAGCGGCACGTGCACGTAGCTCGCGCCCAGGGACTTCACGAGCGCCTCCTCGTCGAACGGCACCTGCGCACGGTCCGCCATCTCCTCGGGCGTGCGCAGGTTCACGACCACGGTCACGCCGCCCGCGACGAGCTCGCGGAGCGCCGCCTCCGACGGCTGGCCCGAGAGGTAGATGGGCCCGGCGGCGGCGATGACCTCCTTGACCTGGCCCTGCACGGTGGCCGGCCGCGGCACCTCCACCGGAGCGTCGGCGAGGCCGCCATGGATCGGCGCACGGGCCGCGAGCGAGGGGCGAGCGGTCCCGCAACCCGCGGCGAGGAGGGCGAGGGCAGCGACCGTACCGGCGAGGCGCATGAGCGAAGGATCTCACGGCGCGCCGGGCGTGACCTCCTCCGCCCCGTCCGGGCGGGGACCGGGAGTCCGCGCGGGCGCTTCACGCCCCCGGCGTCGAACTTTCCCGCTCCTCCGCCGTTTCGTCCGCGCCGTCCCGAAAGGGCGGAGCGAGGACCGACGCTCGGTCGTAGAGCCCGGCGCGGAGGCTCGCATGAAGCGCACCTCGCTCGTGGCCCTGGTGCTGGCCACCGCCGTGAACGGCTGCGCGCTCCAGCAGCGTCCGCAGACGTTCCGGGCCATCCGGTGCCCGGCCCCGCCGGCGCCGGCGCCGGCGGCGAGCCCGCTGCCCGTGGTCCCGGCGCCGGCCCCTTCCCGGCCGACGCGGATCGGCGCCCAGTTCAACTGGCACGGCGACCTCCCGCTCTCCCTCGACTACGCGGAGCTCGGCGGGACGCTGGCCGACGACGTCGCGCGGCTCCTCGGTGCCGCGCCGCACGCCATGGCGAGCGCCGGCGCTCGCCTGGAGGTCCGGATCCAGCGCGTGTCGACCCGCTCGCAGTCTGCGGGGTGGTTCGAGCTGACCGCGCCGGTCACGAGCGAGATCGTCGCGACCGCGCGGGTCGTCCGGGCGGACGGCGGCGTGGACGCCGGCACCTTCCACGGCGAGGCCACGAAGCGCGTCGTGTACGTGGACGGGAGCGACCACGCGGAAACGCTCGAGCGCGCGTACTGCGCCCTGCTCGGCGACTTCGCGGCGCACGCGGTCGAGCTGCGGGCCGCCGTCCCCGTGGAGTGAGGAGTCCGTCAGCGCGGCACGGCCTCGTTCCGTCCCGACCAGCCGGACCAGGCCGTCCGGCCCGCGAACGAGCCCAGCAGCTGGTCCGCGCAGCCGCGCGCCACCTCTGCGCGGCGGGCGCGCAGGAGCGCGTAGCCGTCGGCGGCGAGCTCGCCCATCGGCCGCGGAGCGTCGTCGGCGTGGAAGCTGCAGAGCCCCTGCCAGAGCACCGTCCGCTCAGGAAGGCGCCGGAGATCAAACCGTGGCCCGCGGGGGCTCCCTGCGCAGACGTCTGCGCGCGGTCCGGACGCGGTCAGACGATCAGCCCCAGGAGATGGCAGGGCGACGGACATTCGCGTCCCGACCCTGGTCCCTACATCGGGCCTGGTTCAAGCGCTTGAACTGGCCAATTTCGTGGCGTAACCCTGGGTGACAACTCGGTTTGCCATGTTGGCAGGACCGGGTCCGGGTCGAGCGGATCCGCGCGCGCAGACGTCTGCGCCGGCTCACGCGCCGGTCGTCCACGAGGGTGGGGCCTGGCCCGGCGCGGAGGGTTCGTGCCCGGTCAGCCCCCGGGGGCGCCCACCCCGAGCGCAGCCTTCGCCTGGCGGCCAGCGTCGGTGTCGCCGTGATGCCGCACGAGATGGAGATACAGGCGCTGGGCGTCCGCGGGCCTCGAGAGCCGGCGTTCCAGGATCCTCGCCAGGACGAGCATCGCGGCGGGCGCCACGGCAGGATCCTCGCTGCGAGCGGCGCGGTGAAGCGCCTCCGCGGCGACGGCGTGCGCGCCCGCCTGCGAGGCGCCGCGGCCCACCTCGAACAGCACGGCCGGGGTGAGCACCAGCGGCGTCCTCCGGTGCGCCTCGAAGAGCCTCGCCGCGCCCGCGAGGTCGCTGGCGGCCACGAGTCGGGCTATCTCGTCCGCCGGGCCTGGCGCCGGCTCCGGCTCGAGCGCGATGGGCTCCGGGCGATCCGGGCGAACGGGCACGGTGGCCAGGTCGGGCGGCGCGGCGCCCCGCGGGACGGCGTCGCCCAGTACGGGGACGAGATGGTCCGAAGCCGGGCCGAGCTCGATCGCGTCCCCTCGTACGAACACCAGCAGTCCCAGCAGGTAGGCCGCGAAGGCCGAAGGGACGAGCTCCGCCGTCTCACGGAGGAGGGCCGACACCAGGAAGATCGAGCCGAACGCGCTCGGGACGACGGCCTCGAACACGTAGCTCGCGAAGAACACGAGCAGCACGGCGCCCACCGCGTACAGGTAGTCCCTTCCGAAGCGGTAGGCAGTGCCGAGCACGTGCAGCGGGTTCAACATCCCGATCGACGTTCCGAACGCCGCGACAAGCACGGCCGCCGGGGCGTAGAGCGCGCTCGCGAGGAGGAGGAGCCAGAGGATCGGGTCGCCGTAGAGGTCGGCGGCCGACTCCACTCGCCCGGAGGCGAGGAGGCTCCCCGCGCGGAAGATGGCCGGCACCCACAGGATCGCGAGCGCCATGAGGCCCCGCGCGCCGGGGGCCAGGATGCCATCCCACGGGTCCGCCGCCTCCGGCGCCTGGAACTCGTCCGCGCCGCGAGAGGCCTGGCGGATGATCGCGAGCAGGAACGACCACCGGATCCCGAAGGCGGCGAACCCACCGATGAGGGGCACGAACGACACCATCAGCATCACGAGCGCACACCCGAAGATGGCCAGCATCGACGCCGGCTTCACTGGGTAGCGGAGCGCCCGGCCCACGTGCTGGAGGTAGGACGTGAGCTCGGAGCGCGGCGCCTTCAGCACCTCGGCGAGGCCGCGACACGACACGCACGATGGGAGGTCGAGCCCACCTGCCCGGGCCACGTACGTGCAGCCGGGGCACAGCGCCGAGCCGCACGCCGTGCAGCGCCAGCCGGCCCTGACACCCGGATGGCGGGTACAGCGCGCGGCAGCTGCGGAGGCGGGACACATACCCGCAGTGTATCCGAGCCCCAGCTGTGCCGGGGGAGCAGGGGGACGTGGCCCGGAGCTCGTCCTGCAGGCGTTCCTGACAAAGATCTCGGTCTAGAGGCTCACCCTCAACGCCACGCCGGCCGACACGACCGGGGCCGGGATGGAGAGCGTGGACCCCTGCGCCGGGAAGTAGATGTCCGGGTCCGGCGCCACGCCCTTCACCACGAGCTGCGGCTCGAGGTCGAGGCCCAGGCGGAACTCGCCGCCCTTCGCGCCGCCGTTCACGGACACGAAGGTCTCGACGCGCAGGTAGGTGTTCACGAGCACCGAGTGATCGAGCCGGACCACGAAGCTCTTGTCGGTGACGTTTCCGAGCGCCGAGAGCGTGAAGGTGGTGTCGTTCCACGAGCCGGGCTGCGGCAGCATCGCGTACGCGCCGAGGTAGTGCCGGCCCAGGTAGAAGGACGTGAACGCGCGCGGGTCGCGGAACGTGAGGTAGTCGCTCGGCACGCCTCCGACGACCGGCTCCTTGCCGTTCCAGGCGGGCGCGCCGACGAGGAGGAACGGGTAGATGTGCGGGTCGTCGTACCCGAAGCCGTTCCAGAAGTACTCGAGGCCCAGCGTGAACGTGTCCTGGTCCTTCCCGTACTGCCGCGTCCAGCTGCCGCCCACCACGAGCTGCGGCTCGAAGCCGGAGCTCTCCACCCGCGCGTAGCGCTGGTTGAGCCCGGCCGTCGCGTCCACCTGTCTCCAGCGGCCGACGTCGGTCTGCGTGCGCACCGCGAGCTCGGAGTAGAGGTCGAGCTCCCAGATGCCGGCGGAGAGGTCCACGCCGAAGCGCGGGTGGTTGCCCTTCTGCACGAGCGCGTCGAGGCCGAGCTCCGCGGCGCCGAGGACGAGCTCGGCGCGCGCGCCGCCGCCGACCCGGCCGACGGTGTCGACCGGCTGCGCCGCGCCGGAGGCGTCCTCGAGGAGGCCGATGCCGTAGAAGTTCCAGCCGTACTTCTCCCAGGGCACGTGCGCGCGGATCATCGTCGTGCCGGTGCGCGCGTCGAAGACGGCGAGCGGGTCGCGCTTCGTGGGGTGGAGGTAGTCGGTGGGGTTCCAGAACTTGCCCACGCCCCACTTCACGTGCTGCTTGCCGACCGTGACGAAGACCTTCCGGTCCGCGTCGAAGTTGAGCCAGAGCTGGTCGAGCACGGCGCGGGGCTGCGTGCTCGCGGTGGAGGCCGGCGGCACGCCGAGCGCGCCGAGGAGGTCCTGGAACGGCCCGGCCGAGCCGCCGCCGGTGGGATTCCAGCTCGTGCGCGCGAGCGCGAAGGCGCGGACGCGGTCGTTGGGGCGCGCGTCGAGGAAGAGGTCGACGAGGTTCGGGGTGGAGAGCGGACCCTCCGAGCCCGACTGGCGCTCGTACCAGGCGGCCTGGCCACGCAGGTAGACCTGCCCGCCGATCTTGAGCGGATCCTCCTGGTCCTTCTTGATGAGCCCCTCGGGCGGCGGCGGCTGCGAGGCGGGCGCGCCAGTGGAGCCGAACATCTCGGCCTCGTGCGCGGCGCGGTCGCCCGGGTCGGGCGGCGGCTTCTGCGTGGAGGGCTCCGCGGGCGCGGCGGGCTTCCCGAAGAAGCTCGTCCTCGGTGGGACGCTCCTGAGGGAGAGCCAGCGCCGGCAGCGCAGCGACGACGACGAGCGCGAAGGTTCTCATGGTGGCTACCTGGACTTCGACTCCAGCCACGCCTTCGTGAACATGTTCGCCTCGAGGGGCCTCAGGTCGACCTCCTTGATCAGGATGGTCGTCGAGTTGCCCTTCTCGATCTCGTCGAAGATCCGCATCTCCTCCGGGAACCAGACCTCGCCCTTCTTCGACTCGGAGTAGATCTTCTTCCAGCGCGGGTAGTAGTTCGTGCGCATCAGCTTCCCGGAGAGCGCGTACTCCGAGCGCTTCAGCACGTTGAGCGTCGCCTTGTCGACCCACAGCTCGATGCGCGGGAACGCGACGTCCACGTTCGGCTTCACGTCGAGCTGGATCTTCTGGACGGTGAAGGCGCCCAGGGTGCCCTCGCCGAGGTACTTCGCGTCGAACTCCTCGGCGAGGCGCGACTCGTCGAGGTCGCCGCGGCGGGTGTCGGTGCCGCCGATGCGCTCCCGCTCGGTGCGGCGCTCCCACCGGCCGGTCGAGGGGTCGAAGAGCCAGAGGTTCTTGTCGAGGCGCAGGTAGCCCTTCCCCGCCTCCGCCTTCGGCTTCGTGAACAGGAACATCTGCTTGTCGTCCGCGTCGCGGCGGTAGACGAGCAGCTCGTAGACGACGTCGGTCTTGCCCTTCTCCTTCGCCTCCATCCAGCAGAGCGCCTTCCAGTCGCCGGAGTTGCGCTGGCGGTCGTCGATGACCTTCACGATGGAGGCGAGCTCCGCGTCGGTCAGGGCGCGGGCGGGCCCGGCCAGGAGGCCGGCGAGGGCGAGGGCGGCGGCGGTGGCGAGGCGGTTCATGGCGGTCATCCGATGTGGTGCATGGCCGTGACGGGCTTCAGGCGCGCGGCGCGGCGGGCGGGGAAGATCGAGGCGAACACGGTCACGACCGTGAGGAACACGATGTTTCCGAGGATCGCGGCGGGGACGAGCGCGATGCGGAGGTGGTCCATCGCGAGGAACACCTGGACCGCGGCGGGCAGCGCGATGGAGGCGCGGTTGACGAGGCCGGCGAGCGCGGCCGCGCCCAGGGCCCCGGCCAGGGTGCCGAGGAGGCCGAGGAGCCCGGTCTCGAGCACGAAGAGCCAGAGCACCTTCGTCCGCTGCATGCCGATGGCGCGCAGCGTGCCGATCTCCTTCGTCCGCTCGCGCACCGCGATCGTGAGCGTCGTGAGGATGCCGATGACCACCACGATCATGAGGATGAAGACGAGCAGGCCGGTCACCACCCGGAGCGCCGTGATGAACTGCTTGAACTGCCCCATCTCGTCGTCGGCGGTGGTGATGTCGAGCTTCTGGCCGGTCCAGTCCTCCGCCGGCACCGTCTGCATGAGCTTCATCCAGTACGGCTGCGCCTCCGGCTCCATCACCCGCCAGCCCGCGTTCGAGTAGGCGGTGCGCAGCCGCGCGGCGACGGCCTTGAGGTGCTCGGGCGAGGCGTCCTTCAGGTACACGTGGATGGCGCCGGTGGTGGTCGTGTTGAGGCCGTAGAGCGCGCGCACGGAGGAGGCCTCCATGAGCGCCGAGAAGGACGAGAGCAGCCCCACGTCGCGGGCGACCGCGGCCACCCGCACGTCGGCGGTGTTGTTAACCCCGCGGGCGGTCGGGGCGGAGATGGTGATCGCGTCGCCCACCTTCACCTTGAGCCGCTTCGCCTGCGCCTCGAACAGGAGCAGCGTGCCGGGCTTCCGGAGCTCGTCGAGGCTGCCCTCCATGACGTTGAGCACCTTCGGGAGCGCCGGCTCCTCGTCGACCTCGATGCCGCCGAGCACGAGGTCCATTGAGGAGGTCTCGGAGACCGCCTTCGCCCAGGCGCGCACGCGCGAGGTGTAGAAGTCGATGTCCGGCACCTCCTTCTTCAGGGTCTCGAGCGCCTTCGGGTAGTCCGAGACGAGCGGCGCCGCGCTGCCGGCGGTCACCTTGAAGAAGCCGCCCACGTTGACGTGGCCGGTGAGGAGCGTCTCGGCGGACTGCATCATCGCCTGCTCCATGGCGGTGGTGAGGCCGCCGAGGAGCACGAGGAGGAAGGTCACCGCGCCGAGCGCGCCGCCGAGGAACAGGTTCCGGCGGGCGTGGCGGGCGAGGTTGCGGCCCGCGAGCTCGAGGTCCATGAGGAGCACGGTCATTCCTCCGTGGCCATCGCCTCGACGGGCGAGACCTTCATGGCGAGCAGCGCCGGATAGAGGGCGGAGAGGATCGCGACGAGCAGCACGATGGTGAGCGAGGTCCCCACCGCGAGCGCGCCGAGGCGCGGGAAGAGCGCCGGGCCGGAGAAGACGAAGTAGAGCATGTCGGTGGTGGCGGGGATGCCGCCCGCGAGCCGGATGAGCCCCACCACCACGCCGCCGAGCACCGCGCCGCCGAGGCCGAAGACGAGCCCCACCGACACGATCTCGACGAGCAGCATGACCACCACGAAGCGCCGCTGCGTGCCGACGGCGCGCATGGTGCCGATCTCCTTCACGCGCTGGAGCGTCGCCATGACCATCGCGTTGTTGATGATGACGAGCGCGATGGCGAAGAAGATGAGGACCGCGGTGAAGAGCACCACCCGGAGCAGGGTCACGAACTGGCCGACGATGCCCGAGGCGGTCTGCCAGTCGAGCACCTTCACGCCCGCCTTCGAGACCACCTCGCCCTTCGCGTCCTTCTCCTCGTGGTAGCCCAGGCCCGCGGCGGCGAGGGCCTGCTCGATGTCGTCGCGGGCCTCGGCCATGTGGGCCGGGTCCTTCAGGATGACGGCCGCGTTGAGCGCGACGCCCTTCTCGACCTCGGCCGCCGTGTAGACGCGGTCGGCGGACGCCGCGGCCTGGGCGTTCGCCCTCCCCGCCCCGGCCACGAGCTTCGCGTCGTCGATGGTGGTCGAGCGCGCCTCCGCCTCCACCGCCGGCGCGGCCCCGCCGCCGAAGAGCGCGGCCTCGGCGTCCTCGCGCGAGACCTCGCGCGCGCCGAGCTTCGCCTTCATCGCCGCGATCTCCTCCTGCTTCTCCGGCGTGAGGTAGCCGTAGAGGTCGCGGAAGGAGTGGATGTCCATCACCGACATCATCCCGGCGATGCCCGACTTCTCGATGCCCTTGAAGCGCAGGAAGCCGTAGACCTTCACGTTGATCGAGCTGAAGTAGCCGCTCTTCGACGGGGCCTTGATGGTGATCGTCTCGCCGACGTTCACCTGGTAGAGCCGGATCCTCGGCGCGACCACGTCGTAGAAGAGCTTGTACTTCTGGTCGAAGTCCTGGTCGGTGGTGGCGAAGAGCTTCTGGAGGAGCTTCTCGAGGTCGTCGCCCTCGCCGCCGAGCGCCGGCCTGAGGGCCGCCGCCACCTCCTCGGCGCGCACCGGGTCGAGCTGGAGCTGGATCTCGCGGATCCCGCTCCGGTTCTCGCGCACCCAGCGCTGCAGCTCCTCGTCGTCGGCGATCTTCTTGCCGCGGTCCCGCCGCCGGTCGCGGATCTGGTCGAGCCGGCGGGCGTTCTTGAGCTTCAGCCACTCGTCGGCGTACTGCTCGCCGACGAGGATGCCGCGCTTGCCCTCCGGGATCATCTGGCCCTTCGAGACCTCGGCGAGGGGGAACGCCTCGAAGAACGCCTTCGGGTCGGTCCCCACGTAGCGCAGGAAGGTGAACCCGCCGTCCATCACGAGCGGCGCGATCTTGTTCTCGAGGAACTCGAGCCGGGCGTAGCGGTCGCGGTCGAGGCCCTCCCAGAACTCCGGCTCCCGCACGCGGGTCAGGCTCTTCGCCTC
Source organism: Anaeromyxobacteraceae bacterium (assembly GCA_047602405.1). GTDB lineage: Bacteria > Myxococcota > Myxococcia > Myxococcales > Anaeromyxobacteraceae > Anaeromyxobacter. The sequence continues at coordinate 1,914,060 of JASGHJ010000001.1, read as the reverse complement.
GGCGCGGCGCTCGGCGCCCTCCTTCGAGTCGAGGTCGACGATGACCGCCGCCTGCGCGTAGTCCGCCGCGAGGAGCTCGATCATCCGCTTCACGTGCGCGACGTGCGCCGTGTAGGAACGCTCGAGCTCCGGGCCCCGCTCGCCGGCCTCCAGGCGCCGCACGTCGTTGCGCAGCCGCTCGAGGGCGAGGTCGAAGGCGTTGCCGGTCGCGACCATCGCCTGGTCGATGCCCATCGGCACGATCTGCTTCACGCCGGGGACCTTCTCGAGGGCCGCCTTCACGACCGAGAAGTCCTCGATCGGCTCGAGGCGCGACTCGCCGGTCATGCCGCCGTAGAGCGCGAGCTGGTCCTCCGAGCGGCCGTCGTAGAGCTGGAGCTGGCCGCCGAGGCTGCCCTGGATGCTCGTGCGCATGCCGCGATCGATGGAGTCGAGCACGGACGTGCCCACCACCACGATGAGCGAGCCGAGCAGGATGATCCCACCCAGGATCGCGGTCCGGACCGGCGAGGCGAGCAGGTTCCGGAAGGCGATCGTGAGGAGGATGCGGATGCTGTCCCTCTTCGGCGTCACGGGAGCGCCCTCCCCGCCGCGAGCTCCTCGCGCCCGACGAGCCGGCCGTCGGCGATGCGCACCACCGCGTTCGCGTGCGCCATCACCTTGGGGTCGTGGGTCGAGAAGATGAAGGTGGTGCCGTCCCGGTTCATCTCCTTCATGAGGTCGATGATGTTCTCGCCGGTCTTGGAGTCGAGGTTCGCGGTGGGCTCGTCGGCGAGGACGATCTTCGGGCGGGTGACGAGCGCGCGGGCGATGGCGACCCGCTGGCGCTGGCCGCCGGAGAGCTCGCTCGGCCGGTGCCGCGCGTAGCCGCCGATGCCGACCGCCTCGAGCAGCTTCAGCACGCGCTCGGCGCGCTCGCGGCGGGAGAGGCCGCCCTGGAGGAGCAGCGGGTACTCGACGTTCTGGAACACCGAGAGCACCGAGACGAGGTTGAAGCTCTGGAAGATGAAGCCGAGCGTCTCGAGCCTGAGCTGCGTCAGCGCGCGCTCGGGGAGCTTCGAGGTGTCCTGGCCGTTGACCTCGACGGCGCCGGTGGTCGGGGTGTCGACGCAGCCGACGAGGTTGAGGAGCGTCGTCTTGCCCGAGCCGGAGGGCCCGGCGATGGAGACGAACTCGCCGGCCTGGATGTCGAGCGACACGTCGCGCAGCGCGGGCACCTCGGTGTTGCCCAGCATGTAGATCTTCGAGACGTTGCGGACCGAGACGATGGCCATTTGGGCTCCGGGTGCTGCGTGCTGGGGCTTCGCTGAGGGTGTGGTGCGGATGCTAGGCGCGGGGCCGCGGCCGCGGTCGACCGGCGCGCGGCTTGCCGGTGCGGCGTGGGGTCGCCCCATCCCGCGGCGCCCCGGCCGGCGCGCCGGCGGCGGCGCGGAGCTCAGCCGCGAGGAAGCGCTCCCGCCAGCGCTGCGCGAGCAGCTCGAGCTCGCCCTCGAGGAACCGGTACTGCTCGAGCGTGTCCTCGACACGGCGGCGGACCGGCGCGGGCCGGGCGGCGACGAGCCCGGCGCCGCGGGTCAGGATCTGCGTGACCTGGTGGAGCCGGGCCATCTGCGCCTGCCAGAACCGGCCCCACTGGCCCTCCGGCACCCGGAACACGTCGCGCCGCTCGAAGGGCCGGCGAACGCGCTCGACGAAGCCCGCGCCCACGAGGAGGCGGGTCATCGTGCTCATGGAGGCCTTCGAGCCCCCGAGCGCGCGGGCGAGCGCCTCCATCGACTGCTCCGCCGGCTCGCACACGAGGAGCCACGCGAAGATCCGCCCGCCCATGCGCGGCAGGCCGTCGCCCTCCAGCTGCGCGGCGAGCTCCTCGACCCACTCGCGGAGGTGGCGCTCGTGCTCGGTCACGTGCCCCGGTCTAGAGAGTTCACTCGGTTCAGTCAAGACTGAACTGAGTGACCGGACCCCGGGGGCGGGCGGATCGCGCCCTCCCTGCGGGCCCCGTACGGGGTTCACTCCCTCACGGGACCCCCCGATGGCTCGAGTGCGGCGAAACGCCTCGCTTACATCGGACACCCTGGTACGGACGCCCGCCCGGCGGCCGGCCCGGGGGCCGTTTCCCCGGTGGGGGAACCGACATCCATGCGCGCACCGACCCGCCTCGCCCTCCTGGCCGCGATGCCGCTGGCCGTGGCCAGCTGCACCGTGAAGCTCGACCCGGCGCCGGACGGCTCCCCGCCGCCGCAGGCGAAGAACCTCCTCTCCACCGGCTTCACCGGCGACCTCGACTGGGACCTCGCGGACGGTGGCGTGAACGGCGTCGGCACCGGCGCCGACGGCCAGGGCGGGATCGCGATCGGCGGCAAGTTCTTCGGCGCGACCGTGGAGGCGTGGCTCGCCGACGGCGAGCTCCTCGGCAGCGCGCCCACCGACGCGACCACCGGCCTCGTGACGGCGAAGCCCTCGCCGACCTACACCGGCTGGCTGCACGTCGTCGTGAAGGGCACCGCCAGCGCGACGATCCACGACGAGGGCCTCGACGCGGCGGTGCCGTTCCCCGAGGGCCGCGTGCTCCACGCGTGGGTGCCGATCCTGCGCCGCAACGTCGGCGTCACCGCGTTCACCGAGGCGGCCCACCAGGTCCTCACCGCCGGCTCGACACCCGAGCGCGTCGACGGCGTGCCCACGGCGGCGCAGCTCCAGGCCGCGAACGACCGCGTCCGGGGCGTCCTGAACGCCTTCCTTCCGGCCTCGCTGCAGCTCGACGATCTGACCCGCCTGCCGGGCCAGCGGAACGCGAAGAACGCGGCCGGCAGCCTCGGCTCGGACGCCCGCGGCCGCTATGCGCTCGTGGAGGGCGCCCTCACGAAGCTCGCCCAGCGCGCGAACGGCGCGTCCACCTCGCCCGGCCTCGACGCCACCGACGAGCTCGCGGAGGACCTGAAGGACGGGCGCCTCGACGGCCTGAACGGCACCCTCCCCGCCGCGCCCGCCGACCGGCGCGCCTACGAGCCCGGCGCCTTCGGCACCGAGCTCGTCTCCGGCCTCGCGCAGCAGGTGGAGCGCTACGGCAAGGCCGAGGTCACCCAGAAGCTCCCGCCGCTGGTGAGCTTCGGCAACACGCGCTACCAGGGCTACCTCTTCGACGGCTCGGTCACGAGCGGCGGCCAGGCGTACTCGACGGTCGCCGGCTGGGTGGCGGGCAACGCCCTCGGCAAGCAGCCGGGCAACACCGACCAGAAGGTCTCCTTCGTGACCCGCACCGCGGGGCTCTTCGCGAACATGGGGCACGGCGGCGGGTACTTCAAGGCGGACGCGGCGAGCGGCACGCCCAGGATCTACGCGCTCGGCGACAACGTGAACGGCGAGCTCGGGCTCGGCAACCGGTCCTCCACCGGCGGCTCGGGCATCGAGCTCACGACGCTCCCCGCCGGCGCGACGCTCACCTTCGCGGCGGGCGGGTTCGCGCACACGGTCGCGCGGCTCGCCGACGGCACCGTCTGGGCGTGGGGCGACAACGCCTACGGCCAGCTCGGCCAGGGCAAGACCGGGGCCGAGCTGCGCCGCTCGACGACGCCGCTCCAGGTGACGCTGCCCGCGAAGGCGCTCACGGTCGGCGCGACGACGGTCGCGAGCTACGCGCTGCTCGCGGACGGCACCGTCTGGGCGTGGGGCTCGGAGGCCGGCTACGGCCTGCTCGGCGACGGCCTGCGGAACGGGCGCTCCACCTCGCCGGCGAAGGTCCCCGGGCTCGCGGGCGTCACGCAGCTCGCGGCGCGCGACCTCGACGTCGCGGTCGTGAAGGCCGACGGGACGGTGTGGCAGTGGGGCAGCTTCCCCGCGCCCGATCCGGCCTTCGTGGCCCACGATCCCTCGCTGCCGTACACCGGCGGCAACCTCGTGCCCACGCAGATCACCGGGTTCCCGGCGGGCGTGGGCATCCGCAAGCTCCTCACCGAGCAGGCCGTGTTCGCGGCGCTGCTCGACGACGGCCAGGTCTGGGCGTGGGGCGTGCACTTCGACATGACCGCGGGCATGGTCCTCAGGGATCTCACCCCGGTGCGCGTCCTCGGGCTCCCGCCGCTCCGCGACCTCCTCCCCGGCGGCTACATCGGCTACGGCCTGCGCGCGTTCGACCGGCTCACCGGGCTCGGCGTCGACTACGCGGGCGGCTACTGGAAGGTCCGCGGCCGCGTCGCCGAGGCGTTCGATCCCGCGAACCCTGCGAGCCAGCACCGGCCCCAGGGCCAGGGGCCGCGCGTCGACTGCATCGCGTGCCACCAGTACCTCGACCGGCCGCTCGTCGAGTACCAGGCGCTCGCGCCCAGCACGACCGGGCTGCCCGCGTGCCAGATCCCGCCGGGCATCCACGAGGGGCCGCTCGGCTACCTCATCCGCGCCGAGACGGTCTGCGTGCAGTGCCACAACCCGGCGCGCATCGACTACCCGATCACGACCCCGGACGGGAAGCAGCCGTTCCAGGCCTCGGGTGCGTGGCCCAGCTGCGCGCCACCGGCGGGCCTCGTTCCGCGCGGCTTCGTCGATCCGCCGCTCATCACCGATCCCTGCACCATCCCGCCGCGCCACACGTTCACACCGCCCGGGACGGTGTGCGCCACCTGCCACCAGTCGGTGCTCGCGCGCCCGCTCAACACGATGGTCCCCACCTGCGCGCAGCCGAGCTCGGGGCTGCTCCCCACGCTCGAGACGACCGCGACGGTGACCGGCGCCACCGACGCCGCAGCGCTGCCCATCCCGCCCGGCGGCCTCGTCGCGACCCGCGCGCCGGTGATCTACGGGTCGCTCTCGGCGCCGCTCGACTCCGGCGAATCGCTCGAGGTCTCCCGGAGCGGCGCCGTCGCCGGCACGGCGAACGCGACCGGCACGGCCTGGACGTTCACCGACGCCGCCCCGGCAGACGGCACGTTCACGTACACGGCGCGGGTCGTCTCCGGCGTCGACTTCGGCGCCACCTCGAACGGCTTCACCTTCAGCATCGACGCGACCCCGCCCGCCCAGCTCGCCGCCATCACCGGCTTCCAGGACGACCTCCTCGGCGCGGTGACGCCGGGCGGCTTCGGGACCGACACGACGCCCGTCGTGAACGGTACGCTCACCGCGGGCCTCGCCGCGGACGAGGCGCTGCAGGTGCTGCGCGACGGGAGCCTCGTGGGGAGCGCGACCGTCAGCGGCACCGGCTGGACCTACGCCGAGGCCGCGGCGCTCACCCTCGCGGCCCACGCGTACGCGGCGCGGGTGATCGACCTCGCCGGCAACGTCGGCGCGAGCTCGCCCGCCGCGACGTACACGGCCGTCGGGGCGCTCCCGGGGGCCTCGATCACCCATGTGACCGCCGGGGGGGCGCCGCTCGCGAGCGGCGCCTCGACCACCTCGAGGACGCTGGTCGTGTCCGGCACCCTCACGGCGGCGCTGCAGCCGGGCTACGCGCTGCGCATCCGCCGCAACGGCGTCGACGCCGGCGCCGCCGCCGCGACCGGCACGACCTGGAGCTTCACGGACTCGAGCCTCGCCGACGGCACGTACGCGTGGACCGCGCGGGTCGAGGCGGGGCTCGTGCTCGGGAACTTCTCCGGGCCGTGGTCCGCCACGGTCGACACCGTCCCGCCCGCGCAGGTCGCGAACGTGACCGGCATCGCCGACGACTTCAACGGCGCGCTCGCCGACGGCGCCACCACCGCCGACCCGACGCCGCTCGTGTCCGGCACGCTCTCCGCGGCGCTCGGCGCCGGGGAGCAGGTGCAGGTGCTCCGGGGCGGGGTGGCCGTGGCCACGGTGGCCGCCTCGGGCCTGACCTTCGGCTTCGCCGAGCCCACCTCGCTCGCGAACGGCACCTACGCGTACACGGCCCGGGTGCTCGACGCCGCGGGCCAGCTCGGGCCCGCCTCCGGCGCCTCGCGCAGCGTGGTGGTGAACACCTCCTCCGTGCCGCTCATCGGCGCGGCGACCACGCTCGCGACGATCGACGGGGTCGCGCCGGTGAACAGCGCGGTGGCCCTCAACAACGTCCGGACCCCGGTGCTCGCCGGCACGCTCCAGCGCGCGCTCGTCGCGGGCGAGGTCGTGAAGGTCTACCGGGACAACGTGGCGGTCGGGAACGGGACGGTCACGACCACGAGCTGGACCTTCACGAGCGCCTCGCTCGCCGACGGCACCTACGCGTTCCGCGCCCGGATCGAGCAGGCGGCGAACGCCGCGGTGTTCGGGCTCACGAGCGCGTCGGTCTCCGATCCCATCGACGGCACCGCGCCCACCCAGGGGGCGACGATCTCCACGATCTACGACGACTCGGGCGCGCTCGCGGTCCGCACGGACACGTACTCGACCGACGTCACGCCGCGGATCGACGGGACGCTCACCGCGGCCCTCGCCGCGACCGACTACCTCCGGCTGACGCGCGACGGCGTCGAGATCGCGAAGCTCCGGCCGGCCGGCACCACCTGGTCCTACGTCGAGCCGGCCGCGGTCGCGCTCGGCTCGCATGCCTACGGCGCGGACGTCCGCGACGACGCGGGCAACGGCGGCACCGCCGCGGCGAGCCCGACGCACACGGTGAACCTCATCCTCGCGACGAGCCTGCCGAACGCGACGATCACGAGCGCGGCGGTGTCCGGCACGGGGAGCCCCACCCGGCCGAACGGGACCGTCGTCGCCTCCGGCGGCGCGATCCCGGACACGACGCCCACGCTCACGGTCACCCTCGCCGCGGCGCTCCCGGCCGGCTACCAGGTCGAGGTGCTGCGCGACGGCGCCCAGGCCGGCACGCCCCTCTCGACCTGCGCGTCGCCCTGCACGTTCACGGACTCCGGCGCGACCCAGGGCCTGCACGCGTACACGGTGCACACCCTCGCCGGCCCCATCGCCGGCACGGCGAGCGGCACGTACAGCCTCACCGTGGACACCGTCGCGCCGGCCCAGACCATCACCCTCAACCAGGTCCGGAGCGACTTCGCGCCCACGACCGCACCCGCCGGCGCGACCAATCCGGCCAGCAACCTCATCGCGAACGGCGGCAACACCGACGACGCGACCCCGATCTTCCGGTTCACCCTCTCGGGCGCCCTCGGCGCCGGGGAGTCGATCAGCCTGCGCCGCGGGACGACCCCGCTCGTGGTCACGCCGTCGAACGTCTGCGGCGCGAACTGCTACGAGGCGTCCCTCGACACCGGCCTCACCGTGGTCGACACGACGAGCACGGCGCTCCCGGCCTACAACCCGGCCTCCCCGGCGCTGCAGCCCGTCTCGGGCTCGCCGGTGAGCTTCAACATCCGGGTCGTCGACGCCGCGGGCAACGAGGGGACCGCGACCGCGGCGTTCACCGTGAACGTCGGCTACTTCCGGTGCGACCAGGCGCGCGCCGACGCGGCGTATCTCGCCGTGAACGGGATCAACCACTCCACGATCTCGTTCGCGGGCAACACCCTCGCGTCCTGCATCGGCTGCCACGCCCAGCCCACCGCGCCCGGGCACCCGGTCGGCGGGGCCACCCCCGCCGGCTTCTTCGTGGCGGTGCCGGCGACGCCGTCCGCGGTCGAGCGCTACTGGTGCGGCCGGCCGCCGTGAGCCCGCCCGGCGAGCCCCCTGCCCGGCTCGCGTCCGCCCCGGGGGCCGGGCCTCGAAATACCGGCTGCGGCCCTCCGTAGTTCCGGCGACCGCGGAGGCCGCGCCTGGGATCCCTCCTCCTCTTCGAGCTCCGCACCCAGCTCCGGCAGCCGGCGCTCGCCGCTGCCGCGGCGCTCTTCGCCCTCTTCGGGTTCGCGCTGACCGCGGGCCTCGGGGGCGGCGACGCCCACGCGAACTCGCCCTACCTCGTCGCGGAGATCACGGGCCTGCTCACGCTCGCCACGGTGTTCCCGCTCGGCGTCCTCGTGTCGGGCGCCATCCTCCGCGACCGCGAGCACCGCCTCGAGGAGGTCATCTTCTCGACCCCGGTCCGCCGCGGCGCGTTCCTCGGGAGCCGCTTCGCGGGCGCCCTCCTCGCCGCGCTCGCGGTGCTCTCGGCGGGGGTGGCGGGCATGGTGGCCGCGCCGCTGTCCGGCGCGATCCCCTTGGACCGCCTCGGGGCGCCTGGCGTCGGGCCCTACCTCTGGGCGCTCGCCGTGCTCGCCCTGCCCGGCGTGCTCGTCGCCGCCGCCGCGCTCTTCGCGGTGGGCGCCCTGACCCGCAGCGCCGCCGCCTGCCACGTCACGAGCGTGGCGCTCTACGTCCTCTACTTCGTCGCGGCCACCCTGACCTCCTCGCCCGTCATGGCCGCCTCCTCGCCCGGCGCCGGGCCGGATCGGCTCGCCGCGCTCCTCGACCCGGTGGGCCTGTCCGCGTTCTTCGAGGCGACGCGGCACTTCACGCTCGCCGAGCGCAACGGCCGCCTGCCGCCGCTCGCGGGCGCCCTCCTCGCGAACCGGCTCCTGTGGGTCGCCGTGTCGGCGGCGGTCCTCGGCGCGACCGCGTGGCGCCATCCGTTCCGCCTCCTCGAACCCGGCGGTCGCCTGCGGCGCGAGCCGGAGTCCGGACCGGTCCCGACGCCGCCCGTCCGGCGGGGCTCACCGCCGCGCCCGCGCTGGATCGCCTCGCTGGCCTCGTCCACGGCGCTCGAGGCCCGGCTCGCGCTGCGGGGGTTCCCGTTCCCGCTGCTCGTCGGCTGCTTCCTCGTCTACCTCGTGCCGGAGCTCTGGCCGGCCGTGACGCGTGGCGAGTACGGGTCGGGCTTCCTCCCGCTGGCCGGGCTCCTCGCCCCTCGCCTGGACGAGCCGCTCACCGTGCTCGGCACCGTCGCCGTGCTGCTCTGGGCCTCCGAGATCTTCTGGCGGGAGCGCACGGTGGGTGTCGAGGGGATCGTCCACGCGGCCCCCGTCCCCGGCGAGGTGATCCTGCTCGCGAAGGTCGGGGCGCTCGCGGCGCTCGCCTCGGCGCTGGCGCTCGCCGGCGCCGCGACCGTCCTCGCCACCCAGGTCCTCTTCCGGGCCCCCGCCTTCCAGCCCGGCGTGACCCTGGCGCTCGCCGCGGGCGGCGCCGCGGAGCTCGTGCTCCTCGCGGCCGGCTGCGCGGCCGTCCACGTGCTCGCGCCGGCGCGGCACGTGGGGCTCCTCCTGACGCTCCCCCTCGCGGCGCTGCTCCTGCGGGCCGACCTCCTCGGGGTGGAGCACCCCCTCCTGCGCCCGGGAAGTCTCCCCCGCCTCCGCTGGTCCGACCTCGCCGGCTTCGGCGCGACGCTCCCGGACCTCGCGCTCCGCGGGGCGTACGGCGCCGCCGTGCTCGGGCTGCTCCTCGCCGGCGCGGGCCTCCTCGTCCGGCGGGGCGCCCGGCCGGCCCGCGCGACCCGCGGGCTCCTCGCCGCGGCCGCGGCGCTCGCGCTCGTCGCCGTCGCGGCCGGCGTACGGCTCCACGCGGGGCTCGCGGCGCAGGGCGGCCACCGCACGCGGGCGGAGGTCAGCGCCGGGAAGGCCGCCTACGAGCGCACCTACGGCGCGGTCGCCGACGCGCCCCAGCCGCGGATCGAGACGATCGAGGCACGGCTCGAGCTCGAGCCCGGGGCGGGGCGCTACCGGTCGCGCGGCACGCTCCGGCTCGTCAACGACGGCGCCCGGCCGATCGCGAGCGTCCACGTCACCGTGCGCCGCGAGGCCCGGGTGGTCTCGCTCGCGCTCGACCGCGCCGGGCCGCCCGCCGCCGATGCCCGACACGGCGTCTTCACCTTCTCGCTCGATCCGCCGCTCGCCCCCGGGGAGCGGACCGCGCTCGCCTTCGACCTCGAGCACCCGCCCGGTGATCCGTCGGACGCCGACGTCGTCGCGAACGGCTCGCTCGTGTTCGGCCACCGGGCGTTCCCGGGCGTGGGTTACCGCGGCTCGTACGAGCTCGTGGAGCCGCGGGAGCGGCGCGCCGCGGGGCTCCCGGAGCGCGGCCGCGCCCGCGCCATCCCCGGCGACGGCGACGGGGCTCCGGTCTCGCCGTGGGTGAACCTCGACCTCACCGTCTCCACCGACCTCGACCAGGTCGCGGTCGCGCCCGGGCGGCTCGAGCAGGCGTGGACGGAGGGTGGCCGCGCACTGTCCCGGTGGCGCACCGACCGCCCCGTGCACGGGGCCCTGGCGGTGACCTCCGCCCGGTACGAGGTGACGCGCGCGCGCCACGGCGAGGTGGAGGTGGAGCTGTACGCGCACCCCGGCCACCCCTGGAACCGGGCCGCGATCCTCGAGGCCGCCCGCGGCGCGCTCGAGGTGCTGCAGGCCCGCTTCGGCCCGTACCCCCACGCCGCGCTGCGGCTCGTGGAGGTGCCGTCCACCTGGGACTTCGGCGGCTACGCGATGCCGGGCGTGGTCCTGCTCGGCGAGCACCGCGTGTTCGCCGTGAACGGGCGGCGCGAGCAGCCCATCGATCTCGTGGTGCGCCGGGTCGCCCACGAGGTGGCGCACCAGTGGTGGGGGCACGAGGTCGCGCCCGCCGCGGGGCCGGGCGCGGCGCTGCTCGTCGAGGGCGTGACCAAGTACGCCGAGGCGCGGGTGCTCGAGGCGCTGCGCGGCCCGGAGCAGGTCCGGAGCCTGCGCGCGTTCGAGCTCGAACGGTACCTCCGCCGCCGCGGAGGGTCGGAGGAGGCGCCGCTCGTCGAGATCACCGGGGACGTCCCGCACCTCTACTACTCGAAGGCGCTCGTCGCCTTCGAGGCGCTGCGCGAGCGGCTCGGCCCCGACCGCCTCGACGGCGTGCTGGCCGCGTTCGCCGCCGCCCACCGCGGGCCCGGGGGGCGGGCGACGGCGCGGGAGCTCCACGCGCGGCTCCGCGCGGCGGCGCCGGAGGCCGACCGGGCCTTCGTGGACGCGTGGCTCGCGGAGGTGCGGGAGCCGGAGGCGGTGGGGCGATGACCTGCCGGGGGCGCCGAGGAGGCCGCCCCGGGGGAGGTACAATCGGGCCGCAACCTGGAGGAGTCACCGCATGCGTTCGACCACCTCGCTGCTCGCCCTCGCCGGCCTCCTCGCCGCCGGCTGCACGGTATCCGGCTCCGGCAAGGCCGCGAAGCCCGGCTGGAAGGTCTACGTCGACGAACACCCGGTGAGCGCCGCGCCGTTCACGTTCCGGAGCGGCGACGTCGAGGTGCGCGTGCACCAGGTGCTGGTCGAGGAGCACCACACGGCGTTCGGGAAGAGCTCCTGGCTGAACGTGGTGAAGGCATCGGCCGTGAACCGGGGCACGACGCCCCTCCCGTGGACCGCCCTCACCGACGGGTTCCGCATCCGCACCCGCTCCGGCACCGAGACGCGCGGGTACGCCATTCCTTCGGGCAACGCAGGGTGGAGCCGCGCGCAGCCCGGCCAGCCTCACCTCCCCCCGGGCGCGGAGGGCGAGCTCCGCGTGCAGGCCGAGCCGGGGAGCACCAGCGTGCGGGACGACCCGGCGGCGGTCGCCTTCCGCGGGCAGATGGTCGAGCTGCGCTAGCGCCCCGGCCGCCGCAGCAGCACGTAGACCGCCCCCGCCCCGCCGTCCGCGGGGCGGGCGGTCGCGAATGCGAGCACGTGCCGCGCGAAGCGCGCCGAGGCGAGCCAGCTGCGGAGCGCGTCCTTCAGCACCGGGAGCTGGTCCTTCGAGTGCAGCCCGCGCCCGTGCACCACGAGCACGCAGCGCTTCCCCGCGCCGCGGGCCTTCCTGAGGAAGTCGTCGACCGCGGCCTTCGCCTCGCCGCGGGTGAGCCCGTGCAGGTCGACGTGGCCCTGCACCGCGAACTCGCCGCGGCGGAGCTTCTTCACGACGGCCTGGTCGAGCCCCGCGACGCAGCCCTCCACGTACTCGTCCGTGTCGGAGAGGTCGAAGGGCGCGTCGCCCGAGACGAGGGCGCGCAGGGCGTCCACGGCCTCGAGGTCCGGGTGCCAGTACTTGTCGGGCGGCAGGCTGGGCGCGGCGCGCGAGACGCGCTCGGTCCCGCGCTCGACCGGCCGGGCGCCGAGCGTGGCCTCCGCCCAGAGCTCGGCCTCGCTGCGCGGGCGCTCCGGCGGGGGCTCCACGGGCGAGGGCGGGGGGGGCGGCTCGCGGGCCTTCTTCCGGGCGGCCTCGGCCTCGGCCTCCGCCGCCTTCTTGAGCGCCTTCAGCTCGCCGAACGGGTTGTTCCAGGGCTTCGCGGCCACGGACCGACTATAACGGCGAGCGGCATGGACATCGAGATCGAGTGCCCCTACTGCGGCGAGCTCGTGACGATCTTCGTGGACCCCGGCGGCGGCGAGAGCCAGAGCTACGTCGAGGACTGCCCGGTCTGCTGCCGCCCCTGGAACGTGTTCGCCCGCGAGGAGGAGGCGGGCGGGTACGCGGTGGCGGTCGCGCGGCAGGACGAGTAGCCTCCGGACCCGAGACCCGCGCCCGGCGCGTGCAGGTGCTGGCCGCGAAGGCCGGCTGACCCGCGGCACGGTTCACGGTCCGTCCCATCGGCCCCTGCGCCGACGCGCCCGGGCGCGGTGTCACCGCACCTCCCGGAGTCAGCCCGGACTGTGTGTTGATTCCGCCGCCAGGTGTTCGTCTGATCGAGGCGAGCGAGGTCCCTGGATGAAGGGAGGACCCCATGAGCAGGGCAAGGCCGCTGCCTGGCCTCATCCTCGCGCTCGTCCTCGCGGCCTGCGGCGACCCGGCGCCCGAGCGCGCCGCGCCCGTCGCGGAGCTCACGCCCGGCTCGAAGCGGGTCGAGGACGTGGACGCCGTCTGCGCGATCCAGTGTCGCCGGACGGGATACGAGCAAGGCGAGTGGTGCGCGTGCGACGGCTACGCGACGCTCGTTTGCGTGTGCCGTGGCGAGGCGGTCCCGGTCTGCGGAGCCCCCGGCTGCGCCCGCCCTAGGCTCCCCGGGCTGCGGGACCACCGTCTTGCACGAACCGCAGGACCTCGGAGAGCACCTCGACGTCGATGGGCTTCGTGAGGTGCCGGTCGAAGCCCGCCTCCCGGGTGCGGCGACGATCCTCGGCCTGCCCCCAGCCGGTGAGCGCCGCGATGAAGACGCCGCGGCCGTGCTCCAGCGCCCGGATGCGCCGCGCCACCTCGTAGCCGTCCATCCCAGGCAGCCCGAGGTCGAGCAGGACGAGGTCGGGGCGCAGCCGGGCGCACGCGTCCACCGCCTCGGCGCCGGAGTTGAGCACCCGGACCTCGTGCCCTCCGTGCTCCAGGAGGGCGGCCAGGCTGTCGGCCGCGTCGCGGTTGTCGTCGACGACGAGGATCCGCTGACGGCCGGTGCGGGCCCGGGGCGCCTCCGCCGTCGCCGCCGTCGCGGGTGCGCTCGCTCGCGCCACCGGGAGCCGCACGACGAACTCGCTGCCCCGTCCCGGGCCCGGGCTCGTCGCGATCACCGACCCGCCGTGCAGCTCCACCAGCCGCCGCACCAGCGTGAGGCCCAGGCCGAGCCCCCGCTCCGAGCGCCCGTGCGTGCCGGGTACCTGCGAGAAGAAGCTCGAAGATGCGGGGCAGCGCTGCCGCGGGGATGCCGATCCCGTCGTCGCGGACGGTCACGCGCGCCTCGTCCCCGTCCCGGGCGGCGGACAGCCGGATGTGTCCACCTGGATCGGTGTACTTCGCGGCGTTCACGAGGAGGTTCGAGAGGACCTGCGCCAGGCGGATCGGGTCGGCGTCGAGCGCGATGGGCTCCCCTGGCAGCTCGAGCGCGAGCGCGTGGCCCCGGCGCTCGATCGTGCCCCGGCTCTCCTCGACCGCGGCGCGGATCACGGTCCCGAGCTCGACCACCTCCCTCCTCAGCTCGACCTTCCCCCACGTGATCCGGGAGACGTCGAGCAGGTCGTCCACCAGCCGTGCCAGGTGTCGCACCTGCCGGTCGATCACCTCCACGGCCCGGTCCGTCCCCGGAACGCCCGGCCCCGCGGCGCGCAGGAGCGCGGCGGCGTTGGAGATCGGGGCGAGCGGATTTCGCAGCTCGTGGGAGAGCATCGCGAGGAACTCGTCCTTGCGCCGATCGGCGTCGCGCATCGCGGCGACGAGGCTGGCGTTCTCGAGTGCCACGGCGGCGCGCGCGGCGAGGTCCTCCGCGACCGCCACGTCGTCCGGGCCGTACTCCCGGCCGGACTCCGCCGTGACGAAGGTGATCGCGCCGAGGACCTGCCCGCGCAGGCGCAGGGGCACGCTCACGTACGAGCGGAGGCCGAGGGAGCGGGCGATGCGGAGGTGCTCGGGGTCGCGAGCGCCGCGCTCCAGGAGCTCGTCCGTGATGAAGGCCTCGTGGTCCGATCGCTTCTCCCGCAGGACCAGCCCGACCCCGCGCGCGTCGGTCCTACGGGCGGGATACCGCGCGTGGAGCTCACGCGCGTACGCCTCCTTCGCCGGATCGACGTGGGCGACCTCGACCCGGCGGATGCTCCCGTCCGGCTCGAGCAGGTCGACCGCGCACCAGTCGGCGAACGTCGGCACCGCGAGCCGCGTGAGCCGCCGGAGGGCCGTCTCGCGATCCACGGTGGCGGCGAGCGCGGCGCTGGCGCCGGCGAGGAACCGGGCGCGGCCCTCGAGGCGCTTTCGGTCGTCGATGTCGATCATCGACCCGACCCACCGCGTGATCCCACCCGCCGCGTCGCGGACGGGCACCCCCCTCGAGAGGAACCACCGGTAGGCGCCGTCGTGGCGGCGGTTCCGGAGCTCCGTCTCGATGGGCGCGCCGTCGCGCAGCGACGCTCTCCAGGCGGCCACCGCCGCGTCGCGATCGTCCGGGTGGAGGACGCGCTCCGCCCAGCCGCTCATGCCGCCCTCCCGCGCGAGGCCCGTGTAGTCGAACCAGACGTCGTTCGCGAAGGTGATGGCGCCCTCGGGCGTGGCGGTCCAGACGATGGCGGGCAGCGCGTTCGCGAGCGAGCGGAACTGCGCCTCGCTCTCGCGGATCCGGGCCTCGGCCTCCGCGCGCGCGCTGATGTCCCGCGCGACCTTCGACGCGCCGACGATGCGGCCCGCGCCGTCCCGGATCGGCGAGATCGCGAGCGAGACCTGGATGAGCCGCCCGTCCTTCCTGCGACGCACGGTCTCGTAGTGCTCGACGCGCTCGCCGCGGCGCACGCTCTCGAGGATCTGACGCTCCTCGTCGAGCCGGTCGGGCGGGATGAGGAGCGTGATGCTCCGCCCGATGATCTCGTCCGCCCGCCAGCCGAAGACCTGCTCCGCGCCTCCGTTCCAGGTCAGGACTAAGCCGTCGAGATCCTTGCTCACGATGGCGTCCTGCGACGACTCCACGATGGCGGCCAGCCGCGCGGCCTCGCGCTCGGCGCGCCGGCGCTCGGCCACGCTCCGGAAGACGACCACCACGCCGCGCACCCGGCCCTCTCGATCGCGGATGGGGGCCGCGCTGTCGTCGATCGGCGTCTCGGACCCGTCCCGCCGCAGCAGCAGGGTGTGGTTCGCGAGCCCGAGGATCCTGCCCTCCCGGATCACCCGCGCCACCGGGTCCTGGACCGGGCGTCGCGTCTCCTCGTTGACGATCCGGAAGACCTCCGTGAACGGGCGCCCGCGGGCGTCGGCCTGGCTGAACCCGGTGAGCGCCTCGGCCACCGGGTTCACGTAGGACACGCGCCCCTCGTCGTCGGTGGAGATGACGCCGTCGCCGATGCTCGAGAGCGTGACGCGCAGGAGCTCGAGTGCCTCCCGACCGGGACCCGCCACCTCCACGGGCTCGCCGCGCTCGCGGTGTTCCTTCACGTCGAGTCCCCCCGCCGGCCGGTGGCTCGGCGGGGTCCCAGGTATGCACGTTCGCGCCTGCCGGCGAGTGCCCGCGAGGGGGCGCGCAAACGCTTACCTCACCCTGCACCCCTTCGGCCCGGGCGCGACGAAGTCCTTCGCCGGATCGCGTACGAGGGAGCCCTCGGGCCACGCCACCGGGAACGCGTACGGCGGGCCGCTGTGGCTGCGATCCACCCAGAGCGTCGCGCCGTCCTCGCCCACGAACAGCGTCGCGCGCTCGGAGGCGCCGGTGTCGGCGCCCGCGGTGCCGACCGCGTACCGCAGCCGGCCCGCCTCGTCGTAGTGGTGCTCGACCTTGAAGGTGGCGTGGTCGTCGCCCTCGGCGACGACGTACCGGCGGATCTTGCCGCGCTCGTCGAGGACCACGGTGCGCTCGAGGCCGTAGCCGCGCGGGCTCTTCTCCGGCGCGCAGATCTGGCTCTGGGTCCGCGTCCAGCGGTGGGCGGCGAGCGCGGCGTCGCCGTCGGCCACGAGGCGGCTCACGGCCTCGACGCTCGGGTGGCTCCGCCAGTTCGTCGCGGTGACCGGCCCGGGGCCGGACGGCGCGGGCGCGGGCGCCGGGGCGGGCTTCCTGGCCGGGGCCGGGGTGGTCGAGGCCTTCCGGACCGGCCGCGGCGCGGGCTGGGGCGGCGGTGAGGTGACGCAGCCAGCCGCGAGCGCGGCGGCGAGCAGCGCGAGGCGCCTCATGACAGCGAGGCGGCGAGGTCCCGCGCGGCCTGCGCCGGGTCCTTCGCCGAGCGGAGCGGGCGGCCGATCACGAGCACGTCCGCACCCGCGCGGACCGCCTCGGCCGGCGTGGCGACGCGGGCCTGATCGCCCCTGTCGGCGCCCGGCGGGCGGACCCCCGGCACCACGAGCAGCGGCCCGGGCCCGACCGCGGCGCGCACCGCCGCGACCTCGTGCGGGGAGCAGACGAGCCCGCCCGCGCCCGCGCCGACCGCGAGCCTCGCGAGGCGGACCACCGCCGCCTCCGGCGGGCCGGCGAGGCCGATCGACTCGAGCGCGGCGCCGTCGAGGCTCGTGAGCACCGTCACCGCGAGGATCCGCACGCCCGGGCCCGCGCCGCGGACGGCCGCCCGCACCATCTCGGCGCCACCCTCGGCGTGCACGGTGAGGAGCGCGGCGCCGCTCCGCGCGGCGGACCGCGCGGCGCCCTCGACGGTGTTCGGGATGTCGTGGAGCTTGAGATCCAGGAACACCGGCCGCCCGAGCGCCGCGGCCGCCTTCACCGCGGCGGGGCCCTCGGCCGTGAAGAGCTCGAGCCCCACCTTGAGCATGCCGACGTGCGGCGCGACGGCGCGCGCGAACGCCTCGCCCTCGGCCCACGACGGCGTGTCGATCGCTGCGCAGATCCGCTCGCGGGCTTCCATGTGCTCCCTCGGCGCCTTCGGCGCGCTACGCCTTCCCCATCTGCATGCGGCCCACCTCGCGGACGAGGCGCTCGGCCTCGGCCTTCGGCAGGCGGTTCTTGGCCTCGAAGAGCACGAAGGAGAGCAGCTCCTCGAGCGCCTCGAGCGCGCGGGCGCGTCCGGCGGCGCCCGGGTGCGTCCCGGTCGCGTTCGCGTTCTCGAGGACCTTCGTGGTCTCGAGCTCGCCCGCCGCGCTCATGACGACGCCCTGGAAGAGCGGCCGCTTCGTCGCGGGGAGCCCCTCGAACCAGCCGTTGATGCGGGCGACCGCGTCCGGCGCGTGCGAGGCGAGCGCGCCGTGCACGTGCTTCAGGATCCGCCGGTAGGTCTCGAACGGCCCGTGGTGCACCGGCGCGGGCGGCTCGACCTCCACCACCAGCTCCTCCTCGTCCGGCGGTGGCGCGGCGGCGAGCCGGCGCTGCTCGGCCGCCTCGAGGCGGCGCATGCCCTCGAGCAGGAGGTCGCGCATGCGCTCCGGGAGCTTCACGCTCGAGGCCTCGTCGGTCTGGCCCTCGAGGAAGGCGAACTTCCCGTCCACCTCCTCGAACGAGGCGAGGAAGAGCTCCTTCACCTGCGCCGAGACGCCCTCGTAGAGCCGCGCCGGCGTGAGCACGCCCTCGTCCACGAGCACCTGCCCGAGCGGCCGGCCGGACTTCACCAGCTGGGAGGCCCGCTTCAGCGCCTCGTCGGTGATGAGCCCCTTCCGCACGAGCACGGGGCCGAGCCGGTCCCGGGGGTCGCTCGACGAGGCGTAGACGATCTGCCCGTCGCGGAAGTAGAGGCTGCGCCGCCGCTGGCGGCCGCCCTCGCCCGGGAACCCCAGCAGGAGCACGCCGGACTTGAGCGAGGTGAAGATCGACTGCACGACCTCGCCCACGGTGAGCGAGGAGAGCGTGCCGGCGAAGAAGTTCGTGGGCGCGTCCTCGCGGGCCGGCACGATGAGCGTGCAGGCCCCGCGCGCCGAGACGAGCTCCACCGGCCCGCCGCCGGCGAGGCCGAGCGCCTCCGCCTCGTGCGGCGGCACGGTGATCTCGCCCTCCGGACCTACCTCGAGCTTCAGGCGCACGGGCGCTCCTCCGGGGGACTTAGCTGACCCTCGCCTTGGGGGTGAGCGCCGCGATGGTCTCGACCGCCTTCTTCGCGACGTCGGCGAGCGCCACGAGCTCGATGGGCGCCTTCGCGCCGGCGGCCGGGGGCGGCGCGTCCCGCAGCTTCCACTCCACCTTGCCCTCGGCGAGCCCCTTCTTGCCGATCGCGATCCGGATCGGGATGCCGATGAGGTCGGCGTCCTTGAACTTCACCCCGGCGCGCTCGCCGCGGTCGTCGTGCAGCACCTCGACGCCCGCGTCGCCGAGCGCCTTCACCACGTCGGCCGCGGCCTGCTCGAGCTCCGGCTCCGGCCCGAGCGTCAGCACCGCCACCTGGAACGGCGCGATCGACACCGGGAACTTGATGCCGTTCTCGTCGTGGTGGAGCTCGATGGCGGCGGCGAGGATGCGCTCCACGCCGATGCCGTAGGAGCCCATCACGATGGGCACCGCCTTGCCCTCCGCGTCGAGGACGGTCGCGCCCATCGAGTCGGAGTACTTCGTGCCGAGCTTGAAGATGTGGCCGATCTCGAGCGCCTTGAAGACGTCGAGCGTGCCGTCGCAGCGCGGGCAGCCCTCGCCGGCCTGCACCGTGCGGAGCTCGGCCAGCTTCGTCTGCTTCCCGGAGAGCACGTCGCGCTTCACGTCGACGCCCTTCAGGTGGAAGCCGTCCTCGTTCGCGCCGGTGACCATGTCCTTGCGGTCGGCGAGGCTCGGGTCGACGAAGACCGGCGCCTTCACGAAGCCGACCGAGCCGAGCGAGCCGGCGTGGGCGCCCATGAGACCCGGGATCTCCTCCGGGTGGGCCGGGCGGACCTCGACCGCGCCGGTCGCGGTCTGGAGCTTCGCCTCGTTGAGCTCCTGGTCGCCGCGCACGACCGCGACGACCGGCTTGTCGTCGGCCATGTAGACGAGCGTCTTGAGCTGGCGCTTCGCGCCCACGCCGTACGGCTGCCGCTGGAGCGCCTCGATGGTGACGACGCCCGGGGTCGCGAACTTCTCCGGCGCCGGGAGCCCGGGGCCGTCCGGCTCCAGCGGCAGCCTGGAGGTGGCCGTCTCGGTGTTGGCGGCGTAGCGGCACTTCGGGCAGGCGGCGACGAGGTCCTCGCCGGCGTCGGTGCGGACCATGAACTCGGAGGACTCCGAGCCGCCCATCGAGCCCGAGTGCGCCTGCACCGCGACGAAGTCGAGGCCGCAGCGCGAGAAGATCCGCTCGTAGGCCCGGCGCTGGTCCTCGTAGCTCTTGTCGAGGCCGGCCCGGTCCACGTCGAACGAGTAGGCGTCCTTCATCGTGAACTGCCGCACGCGCAGCAGGCCCGACTTCGGGCGCGGCTCGTCGCGGAACTTCGTCTGGATCTGGTACCAGACCTGCGGCAGCTGCCGGTAGCTCCGCAGCTCGTCGCGCGCGACGGCGGTGAAGATCTCCTCGTGCGTCATGCCGAGGCAGTAGTCGCCGCCCTTGCGGTCCTTCAGGCGGAACATGTTGTCGCCCATGACCGACCAGCGGCCGGACGCCTTCCAGATCTCCGCCGGGTGGAGCGCCGGCAGGTAGAACTCCTGGCCGCCGATGGCGTCCATCTCCTCGCGGACGATCGCCTCGATCTTGTTGAGGGAGCGCTTCGCGAGGGGGAGGTAGTCGTAGATGCCGGCGCCGAGCTGGCGGATGAAGCCGGCCCGCACGAGCAGCTTGTGGCTCGGGACCTGGGCGTCCGCCGGCGCTTCCTTGAGGGTCGGGACGAACAGCTGGCTCAGTCGGTGGGCTCGCATATCGGTGCGGCGTTTATAGCCTTTCCCGGGCCGGGCGAGAAACGCTAGAGACAGGGGCATGAGCTCCTGGGTGCGGTGGGTCCTCGCAGGTGCGGTGGCGGTCGTGGTGGCGGCGGTCGGAGTCGACCAGGCCGGGCTCCTCGACCCGCCCCCCGAGGCCCATCGTCGTGACGCCCGCGCTCGTCGCCGCCGGCCGGAAGGTCTACCGGGAGCGCTGCCACTCGTGCCACACGGACATCCCCCTCCAGAAGCGCGTCGCCGGCTGGGACCCGCTGCACGCCTACGGCGTGGTCGGGAAGCTCCAGACCATCGGCAAGGAGGGCAAGCGCCCCATGCCGCCGTTCCCCGGCACGAAGGACGACCGCCGCGCCCTCGCCGCCTGGCTGTCCGAGCTGGGAGCGGGCCGGGTGCCGCAATATTGAGATCGGAGGGCCGCCGCGCGGACCAGGCGTCTGCCGCACGGACCAACGTCCACAACAGAGCCGGTCTCCCCCACCGTCAGCCCCGAGCGTAGCGGCCGCACCGCGGCCGCGGAGACGAGGGGCGCTCCGGTGATCCTGCCCTTCTCGACAGCTCCCCGCTCGCCCCGAGCGTAGCGGCCGCACCGCGGCCGCGGAGACGAGGGGCGCCCCGTTGATCCTGGCCCTTCTCGACAGCTCCCGCTCGCCCCGAGCGTAGCGGCCGCACCGAGGCCGCGGAGACGAGGGGCGCTCCGGTGATCCTGGCGCTTCTCGACAGCTCCCCGCTCGCCCCGAGCGTAGCGGCCGCACCGCGGCCGCGGAGACGAGGGGCGTCCCGGTGGTCCTGGCCCTTCTCAACCGCTCCCGCTCGCCCCGAGCGTAGCGGCCGCACCGCGGCCGCGGAGACGAGGGGCGCCCCGGTGATCCTCGCCCTTCTCGACAGCTCCCGCTCGCCCCGAGCGTAGCGGCCGCACCGCGGCCGCGGAGACGAGGGGCGCCCCGGATCCACTCTTGCAGCGCTCGGGCACCATGCCTGCCTTCTACGCGTACATGCTCCGCTGCGCCGATGGGTCGTTCTACGTGGGCCACACCGACGAGCTCGAGAAGCGCGTCTGGGAACACCAGGAGGGCATCTTCCCGGGCTTCACCTCTCGCCGTCGCCCGGTCGAGCTCGTCTGGGCGTGCGACTGCCCCACCCGCGATGAGGCCAAGGAGACCGAGCAGCGGGTGAAGCCGTGGAGTCGCCGGAAGAAGGAGGCGCTCATCCGCGGCGACTGGGCGGAGCTGAAGCGGGCCGCGCGCGGGAAAAACGCGTGGGAGCGGAGAACCCAGCGGTGATCCAGGGGTCGTCCCTCGTCTCCGCGGCCACTGCGTGGCCGCTACGCTCGGGACGAACGGGGGAAAGACCGAGTCCGCTCCTGCCCCCCCGTGTGCCCCGTGTTCCTGCCCACCCGTGTGCCCCGTGTTCCTGCCACCCGTGTGCCCCGTGCTCCTGCCGACCGTGTGCCCCGTGTCCCGCCCGCCGGTGTTCCGCGTTCCTCTCGACCGTTCGCCCCGAGCGTAGGGCCGCGCAGCGGCCCGGAGACGAGGGGCGCTCACCACCGCTTCCGCCGCGCGAGGAACGCCTTCCCGCGAGGCGAGAGCTCGTAGCCGACCTCGAAGCTCATGGTGAGGCCGAGCCGCTTGAGCTTGCGGACGTCCACCTTGAACGGGAGCGTCTCCCTGCCGAGCTTCGCGGCGAGGCGCGAGGCGGCGGTCTGCGGGTGCTTGCGGATCAGGGCGAGGGTCTCGCGGGTCCAGGCGCCCCGGCCGTCGAGCTTCGCGAGCCGGGCAGCGATCGCGTCGACGTCCGCGTCGGTGAGCTCGGCCTCGAGCGCGAGCGGCACCCGGTCGTCCTGGCCGGCGTGGTGGAGGGCGACCTTCCAGACGCGGGTCGTGGCGCGCAGCGGGCCGAGCTCGGCGAGGAACGCGCGGAGCTCGGCGAGCCCCGTGAAGCCCGCGCGCCGCGCGTCGGCCTCGCCGACCGCGCCGAAGGGCACCTCCTCGAGCGCGTCCACCTCCACGACGCCGATCGGGTGCACGCGGTAGCGCCCCCCCGGCTTCACGTGCGGGCGGTCCCAGCGCCGGAAGGTCAGCTCGACCGAGCCGTCGACGAGCCCGGCGTGGAAGCGCTTCTGGAAGAGCAGCACGCGCCCTCCTCGCGCATGGGCTACGCGGGCCGCGACTGCCCAGCTGCGCGGACGAGCTCGCCGATGCGGGAGGGGATCGATGCCGCGGGCGCGGTCCTCGATCTGGCCGGCGAGCTTCCCCCGGAGCGCCTGCGCCTCGGCGAGCAGCCCCTGGTACGTCTCGCGGAGGAGCTCGGGGGTCATGTTGCGCCCGGCGGCGTAGTACCGGCGCGCGAGCTGGCCGAGCGCGTAGGTCGTCGCGAACGAGACGCCCGACTCGAGCGCCTGCCCGGCGAGCCCGCCCACGAGGTCGCCCGCGAGCTTCCCGAGGAGCCCGCCGACGAGCTTCCGGCCGATCTGCTCGACGTACTGCGCGCCGAGGCCGACGCCCGCGGTGGCGATGAAGTCGCGGATGTGGCCCTGGTCGAGCTCGTAGCCGTGCGCCTTGCCGAGCTCGTAGACCATCTTGAGCTGCAGCGGCACGATCGCCATGGTGGCGAGCGAGTCGGGGAGCAGCTCGAGCGCACCGTTCAGCACGGCGTAGTTGCGGATCTTCTCGTCGAGCGCGGCCGGGTCCACCGCCGGCGAGGCGGGGGCGACCGCCGTGGCCGGCCCGGCCTGCAGCGGGACCGCCGGCACCGTGGCGAGCGCGTCCGCGGACTGCGCGAACCGCTCGGTCGCGGCGAGCTCGAGCCCGAGCGCGCCGCGGAGCCGCTCGAGGAACTGCCGTTCCTCCGGGACGCGCACGCCGTCTGCGTCGCAGATCACCACCGCGAGCTCGAAGGCGAGCTGCTTCACCTCCGGCGTCGTGAGCGCGGCGGCGGCCTTCTCGAGCGTGACCTTCCCGAGCAGGACCTCGTTGTACGCGCGCGCGAGCGCGTGCGCCCGGGCGAGGTCGGCCCCGGCGGCGACCGTCTCCGAGATCGCGGCGAGCTGCGCGCGCTCCCGGTCGTCGGTCTTGCCGTCGGCCCGGGCCGCGAGCAGGCAGATGGCGAGCGTGGCGCTGCGTTCGGCTTCGTTCATGGTGCCCGCCAGGATAACCGGGCGGGCCCCCGGACGCCGCGTTCGCTTTCGGGTGCTCCGTCCGTCCTTCGACATGCTCAGGACGAACGGAGCGCTCGACGAAGTCAGTGCTGGAGCCCGGGCCCCTGCGACACGCCCTGGACCATCTCGCCCGCGAGGTCCTCGTCCTCCTCGGCGATGTCGGCCTGCGCGAGCATGCCGCAGATCTTCCCCTGCGCGTCGACCACCACCGCGCGCCGGACCTGCTGCGCCTGCATCTGCTCGGCGGCCTCCTCGAGGTCCTGCTCCTCGCGCACCGTGAGGACGCCCTCGGTCATCGCGTCCCTCGCCGTGCACTCGAGCGGGTTGCGCCCCTGCGCCACCGCCCGGACGACGATGTCGCGGTCGGTCACGATACCGATCGCGCGGCCGCCCTCGACGATCGGGATCGCCCCGCAGTCGTGCTCCACCATCTGCTTCGCGACGTCACCCAGCTTGGCCTCCACCGGGCACGACACCGGGTTCCTCGTCATCGCCTCGCCGACCGTCATGGCTCGCCTCCCGCGGAAAGTTCGCGTGGGGCGAATCTAGGTACGGCCCGGGATCTGCGGAGGCGGGTTCCACCAGATCTCCCCCTTGTCCTTCGCGGCCTCCCAGGCGGCGAGGCGGGCGGCCCGCTGCTCGTCCTCGCCCATGGGCGTGAACGCCTCGACGGCCGCCCACGCCGCGTCCTGCTCGTTCGCGAACGAGAGGCCCAGCAGCGCCACGTCCGGATCGACGGTGAGCGTGTAGCGGACGCACGTGGCGACGTCGAGGCGGGGGAGCGTCGGGCTCGCCGCGTCCTCCCCGGCTGCATCTCCGGGGGTAGAACCCCCGCCCCGCCGAGCAGAGCTCGTCGGGGCCCCACCCCCGCCTGAGCTCACCTTCCCGCGCGGGCGGCTCGCGAGCGGCCGCCCGTAGCCCTCGGTGTCGCCGAGGAGCTTCCCCGCGCCGAAGGTCTTGAAGCAGATCGTGCCGACGCCGGCGGCGCGGGCGCGCGGGAGGATCTCGGTCACGTACCGGCGCGCCACGTACAGGCCGACCGGGAACATGAGGACGTCGCAGCGGCCGTCGTCTAGCGCGGCGGCGAGCACGTCCGGATCGTGGCTCGAGATGCCGCGGAAGCGCACCCGGCCGCGCCGCACCTCCGCCTCGAGCTGGTCGAGCCCGCCGCCCTTCGCCGCGAGCGCCTCCCACTGCGCGAGCTTCTTCACGGCGTGGAAGGCGGCGAGGTCGACGCCGGGCAGCCCGAGCCGCGCGAGGCTCGCGTCGAGCTGCGGCGCGACCGGCGCGTCGAGCACGTCGAGCTTGTCCACCACGAACACGTCCTCGCGGCGGCCGCCCGCGCCGACGAGGCCCCGCACCGCCTCCCCCACGAGCTCCTCCGAGTACCCGTCCTCGTACATCGGGGCGGTGTCGAGCACGTTCACGCCGGCGTCGAGCGCGCGGCGCAGGGTCGCGACGCAGCGCTCGCGCGGCACGGCGCGGTCGGCGAGGTCTCCCTGGCCGATGACGGTGGCGACGAAGCCGGTGCGGCCGAGCGGGCGGCGGGGACGGAAGCGAGGCGTCATGGAGCGGGAACCTTAGCGCAACCGCCCCGCTCGCGCCGCGGTCACGCGCCCGCGGGCGAGATGTGGAACTCCCGCACCTGCGTGAGGCCGGAGAGCGCCTGGGCGAGGCGCGCGTAGTTGCGCGCGTCGCTCGTGCGGATGGTCATCCGGTACTCGAACCGCTTCCCCTCGTCGGTGAGCCGGTACGACACGCCGAACACGTCGAAGCCCTGCCCGCGCAGGAGCTCGAGGAGCGCGGGCTCGGCCAGCACGTCCTCGCGGTCGAAGCGCACGCGGTGGTGGGCGTACTGCTGCGCGGGCACCGCCTCCTCGATCCAGCGGAAGCCGGAGAGGACGCCCAGCGTCGCGAGCGCGGCCAGCGCGCCCTCGACGAAGAGCCCGGCCCCCATGACGACGCCGATGGCCGAGGTGATCCAGATGGAGGCGGCGGTGGTGAGCCCCCGGACCGAGAGCCCCTCCTTGAAGATGACGCCGGCGCCGAGGAAGCCGATGCCGGTCATGATCCCCTGCGCCATGCGGGTCGGGTCGACGCGGACCGAGTCCCCGGCGCGCGGGAACCAGTCGGCCTCGTGCACCGCGAGCAGCATGAGCAGGCAGCCCGCCATGCAGACCAGCGCGTGGGTGCGGAACCCCGCCGGGCGGCCGTGGATGCTGCGCTCGAGCCCGATCCCGGCGCCGGCGCCGAGGGCGGCGAGGAGGTGGAGGGCGAACTCGGCGCGGAGATCCACGGCACCGGCAAGGTGTGCACGCGGCGCGCGGAAAGGAATGCGCCCGCCCGGACGTTCGCCGGGCGGGCGCGGTGCACGGCAAGGCTCCGTCCGTCGCGGCCCGTCCGAGGACGGGACGGGGCGGGCCTCGACCGGGGGCTACTTCGCCGGCGCGGGGGCGGCGGGCGTCGCGGGCGCGGCGGGGGCCGGGGCGGCGGCGGGGGCCTTCTCGGCCCTCTCCTTCGCCTCCTTCGACATCGCCTTCCCGTGCTTCTTCATCTTCTCGGCCTTCTCCTTGCCCTTCGCCTTGCCGTGCTCGGCGTGGCCCTCGCCCTTCTCCTTCGCCTCGGCCGCGTGCTCCTTCATCTCCTTCTCGTGGTGCTCGGCCTTGCCCTTCATCTCCTTGTGGTGCTCGTGGGCCTTCTTCGCGCCCTCGTCGGCCTTCTCCTTCGCCTCCTTGACCTCCTTGGCGGCGGCGTCGGCCGGCTTGTCGTCGGCGAGCGCGGGCCCGGTGAACGCGAACATGGAGGCGGCGGCGAACATGGTGGCGAGCTTCATGGGGATGGAGTCCTTTCGTGTGTGCCGGGCGAGCCGCCCGGGCGCGTGGTGAGGCGCGCACCGGGGACGGACGGCGGTCGCCCGATATTCTGAAGCCCGCCGCCGGGGGGAGTGGCTAGAGGAACTTCCTGAGCGCGCCGAGGCCCAGCTCGAGCGCCGAGTGGTCGGGCACGCCGCCCTGCGGCGTCAGGTGATCGACGAGGCCCGGCAGGAGGTTCGACAGCTGCCCGGCGAGGTCGCCGTGCCCGAGGCCGGTCGCCTGCGCGAGCTGGCCCATGCGGTCGGCGCCGAGCGCGTGCGCGAGGTCGGTCGGGTTCACGGGCAGGTTCTGACCGGTGCCGACCCAGGAGCCGACCACGCTCCCGAGCCCCTTCTGCTGGAGCGCGCCGAGGATGCTCTGCAGCCCGCCGTTGCCGAGCATGCCGATCACCGCCGACACGAGCTGCGGGTTCACGCCGCCGAGCGCCGCCGGGAGGCCCTGCGCCGGCGCACCCGTGCCGGCCGCCTGCCCCGTCACCGCGCCCACCACCTTGCCGAGATCGTCGAGGAGTCCCATGGCGCGGTTATTCCGCAGCGGCGCCCCGCGCGCCTCCGGCGGAGGGGTGCGCCCCTTGGGGCCTCGGGGACGGCCTGACGCGCGCGGACGTACCGTCCGGAGGCGGCGGCCTACGCGCCGGGCTTCGCCGCGCGCGACTCGGAGATGGCGATCGCCTCGGAGACCACGGCCTCCTCGAGCTCCTCCGCCTTCATCCGCTTCACGATCTTGCCGTCCTTGAAGAGCAGGCCCACGCCGTTGTGGCCGTAGGCGACGCCGACGTCGGCGGCGGAGGCCTCGCCGGGCCCGTTCACCTCGCAGCCCATCACCGCGACCGCCACCTCGCCCTTCAGGTGCGAGAGCCGCTTCTCGACGCGCTCGGCGATCGGGATCATGGCGACCGAGCAGCGGCCGCAGGTCGGGCAGGAGGTCATCGTCGCGCCGCCGAACTTGAGGCCGAGCGACTTGAGGAGGAGCCGCGCGACGCGCACCTCCTCGACCGGATCGGCGGTGAGGGAGATGCGGATGGTGTCGCCGATGCCCTCAGCGAGCAGGATGCCGAGGCCGGCGCTCGACTTCACCGTGCCGGCGAGCAGCGTGCCCGCCTCGGTGACGCCGAGGTGCAGCGGGTAGTCGAAGCGCTCGGCGAAGAGCCGGTTCGCCTGCACCGTCATCGCGACGTCGTGCGCCTTCAGGGAGACCTTGATCTCCCGGTAGCCCTCGTCCTCGAGGAACTTGATGTGCCGCTCGGCGCTCTCGACCATGCCCGCGGCGGTGGGCCAGCCGTGCTTCTCGACGATGTCCTCCTCGAGGGAGCCCGCGTTCACGCCGATGCGAATGGGCACCTGGCGCGCCGAGGCGGCCTTCACCACCTCGCGCACGCGCTCGCGGGAGCCGATGTTGCCGGGGTTGAGCCGGATGGCGTGCATGCCGGCGTCGAGGGCGGCGAGGGCGAGGCGGTAGTCGAAGTGGATGTCCGCGACGAGCGGGATGGGCGTCGCCTTCACGATCGCCGGCAGCGCGGCCGCGGCGTCCTTGTCCGGCACCGCGAGCCGCACGATGTCGGCGCCCGCCTCGGCGAGCGCGCGGATCTGCCCGAGCGTGGCCGCGGCGTCGGACGTCTCGGTCGTCGTCATCGACTGGACGGCGATCGGGGCACCCCCGCCGATCGGCACGTTCCCGACCTTGAGGCCCCGGGTCTTCCTGCGCTCGCCCAGGCTCGCCGACGCACCCTGCCCGTATGCACCCATCGCGATCGACCTCTCACCGGCCTCGGAAAAAACGAACGGCGGCCGGGCCTGTTCTAGGGCCCTGCCGCCGTCCGCGCAATCCCTACCCCAACCGTTCGTGCCGAGCGTAGGCGCGCGAATGCGCGCCGGAGACGAGGCACGGCGGAGCTAGGACTTCGCCAGCTCCTCGTCGATGATCTTCTTGAACTCCTCGAACGGGAGCGCGCCGGCGACCGGGCGGCCGTTGATGAAGAAGGCCGGGGTCGACGAGACGCCGTTCTCCTCGCCCTGCTTCTTGAACGCGTCGACGACCTTGGCCTTCTCGCCGGAGTCGAGGCACTTGTCGAACTTCGCCGTGTCGAGGCCGAGGTCCTTCGCGTGCGCCTTGAGATCGGCGATGTCGATCTTGCGCGACGAGAAGAGGCGCTCGTGCATCTCCCAGTACTTCGACTGGTCGCCGGCGCAGTGCGCGGCCTCGGAGGCCTTCGGCGCGCGCTTGTGGAACTCGAGCGGGAAGTCCATGTAGACGAGGCGGACCTTGTCGCCGTAGGCGCCGAGGATCTGCTTCACGGTCGGCTCGGCCTGGGCGCAGTACGGGCACTCGAAGTCGGAGAACTCGACGATGGTGACCTTCGCGCTCTTCGAGCCCTTCTCCATGCCGCCGTCGACCTTGACCGGCATCGTGAACGCCGGGATGAGGACCTCGACCTTGGCGTCCTTCTTCAGGTCGGCCATGTACGCGTCGGCCTCGGACTGCATGCGGCGGCCCTTGAGGCCCTGCGCGATCTGCGCCTTCACCGCCGCGTCGAGCGGCGGGACCTGACGGCCGGAAGCCTTCGCCTGGTCGTAGACGGCCTGGATCTCGACGTCCGTCGGCTCCGGGGTCCGCTTCGCGACCTCCTTGCCGAGGAACTCCTGCAGATCCTGGTCGGTGACCTCGGCCTTGCCGATCTTCTTCGCGAGGATCTTGCGGATGATGAGGTCGTCGAGCGACTGCCGGCGGAGCTCGTGGCGCCCCTTCAGGTAGTCGAAATCCATCTTCTTGAGGCCGTCCTTCGCGTGCTCGTCGACCTCCGCGTTGGTGATCGTCACGCCGTCGAACTTGGCGGCGGCGGCCTTGGGGTCGACCTGCGCGGGCTGCGCCCCGGCGGGGGCGCCCGCCTGCGACTTGCAGGCGGCGAGCGCGAGGAGCGCGGCGACGGTGAGAAAACGGGTGTTCATGGGACTCCGGGGTTTATGAATGGGAAGCGAGGGCGGGAGATTCCCCTGATCCAGGGCAGGAGGTCAACCACCATGGGTGTGCCGGCCGCTGACGCCTGGAACCCGGATCTTTATGGAAAATTCCGCTCCGAGCGGGCGCGGCCGTTCCACGACCTCGCCGCCCTGCTCGCGCCCGCGAAGGCGCCGCGCGTGCTCGATCTCGGCTGCGGAGCGGGCGAGCTGACCCGGCTCCTGCACGAGCGCCTGGGCGCCCGGGAGACGGTCGGGCTCGACGGCTCGCCGCGCATGCTGGAGCGCGCCGCGTCGCACGCCGCCCCGGGCCTCACGTTCACGCTGGGTGAGCTGACCGCGCCGCCCCCCGGCCCGTTCGACGTGATCTTCTCGAACGCGGCGCTCCACTGGGCGCCCGACCACGAGCAGCTGCTCGGCCGGCTCGCCGCCCTGCTCGCCCCGGGCGGCCAGCTCGCCCTCCAGCTGCCGGCGAACGAGGCCGAGCCGTCGCACCTCACCGCCCGCGAGGTCGCCCGCGAGCTCGAGCACGCCGCCGCGCTCGGCGGGTTCGTGCGCATCTCGCCGGTGCTCTCGCCCGAGGCCTACGCCCGCGTGCTCCACCGGCTCGGCTTCGCCGAGCAGCGCGTGCGCGCCGAGATCTACAGCCACCCGCTCGAGTCGCGGGAGGACGTCGTCGACTGGGTCCGCGGCACGACGCTCACCGCCTACGAGTCCCGGCTGACGCCCGACGCGTTCGGCCGCTTCCTCGCGCGCTACCGCGAGCGGCTCTTCGCGCAGCTCCCCGACGAGCGCCCGTTCCTCTTCACCTTCCGGCGCATCCTGATGTGGGCGCGCCTGCCACCCGGTGGGGTCGCCGCGACCTCCCGCTGGTGACCCGGGGGGCACGAGCAGGGCCCCATCCCGCGGGTGCCGGACACGAAAACCTCCTGAGCGACCGGTCGCTTGCGACTCCGCCGCCGGACGCGCCGCTGGCACGGACGCCGCAATCCAGGCGGGCTGGAGGAATCGCCTTGGCCTTCGCCTCGACCGTCACGCTGGAGCAGCACGAGATCTCGGACACGCTGGTCGAGCGGCTGCAGGGCCTGTTCGCCTCGCCCCAGTACCGCCCGCCGGTCCTCCCGACGGTGGCCATCCAAATCATGGAGCTCTCGCAGCGCCCCAAGGTCACCTTCGACGAGGTGGTCACGGTGCTCGAGAAGGACCCGCTCCTCGCGGCGCGGGTGCTCTCCACCGCATCGTCCGCGCTCTACGCCGGGATGAGCCAGGTCACCTCGCTCAAGCAGGCGGCGGTGCGACTCGGCCTGAAGACCCTGCGCGACCTCGTGCTCGAGGCCGCGATGAACCTCCGCGTCTTCCGGGTGCCGGGCTACGAGGAGCCGATGGAGCGGCTGCGCCGCCACTCCGCGGTGACCGCCCAGATCGCGCGCGTCGTCTGCAAGCGCACCTCCGTCGACGCCGAGCACGCGTTCATCTGCGGGCTCCTCCACGACGTCGGCTACGCCGCAGGCATCCTCGCGCTCGTCGAGAACAAGTCGTCCGGCGACCGGCTGCAGTACGAGGACATGGCGCCCGCCGTGGCCGCCTACCACGAGGAGGCGACCGCCCTCGTCGGCAAGCTCTGGAAGCTGCACGCGCCGATCCTGGACGTCATCTCGCGCCACCACCGGCTCGGCCCGAGCGCGCCCCCGCTCGTGGCGGTGCTGATCGTCTCGGAACTCCTCGCCTTCGAGCTCGACGCCGGCATCTCGCCGGTGGTCTGGCCCGAGGAGGACGACGGCTCGCCGCCGGTGCCGACGCCCGGCGCCCCGGACGCGAACCCGCCCGAGCTCATCGCCGAGGCGCGAAAGCTGCTGCGCCTCGACGACGCGGCGCTCGACGACCTGCGCGCCGAGGCGCTCGAGGTCTACCTGAAGATGCCGGACGTCCAGCCTCCGCCCGCGAAGGGCGGCCAGGCGGGGAAGAAGAAGTAGGCGGGCGCCGGCGGCCCCGAGAGGCCGAATGTTCCGGCCACACGGCCGCTGGAACCCCTGCAGAGGCCCGGAAATGCTCGCTCCGAGCCCGGCGAAGCGCGACCGGCGGGCCCAGAGCCGCCGAACGGCGCGCCCGGGCGGCCGCGCCAGGCCCTTCGGCGCCAGGCGCGACATTCACCATTAGTAACTTGATTCGGCGGACGTTTCTTTCGGGGGAGCCAGGCGGAAGGGCTCAGTACCGCTTCAGGATTTCCCAGCCAGGATCGGGGCGAGAGTCGATCTCCACCGCGTAGCCGTTCACCCCTCTCGCCCAGTCCCGGGCCCGCTGCTCGGCAGGGCCGACCGCCGCGGCGTGCAGATGGATGGTGCGCCGCCCGTGCCCCGTCTGCCGCCCGATCTGGACTGCATCGTGCCCGAGGTCCGCGAGGAGCGCGTCCTCGAGCTGGTTCAGCCGCTCGGCCTCGGCGTCGGTGGTCAGCCCCTCCGCGGTGGGCGTCTTCAGGGGGAGCGTCACGGCAAGGTGCTGATCCATGAGCAGGTGGTCCACGCGCTTCAGCGCGAGGTTCACCGTGTGGAAGATCGGAGCGCCCTCGGGGTCGGTCTCCTTCAGGATCACCCAGCGGTCGCCGATCGCGGTGCTCGCGAGGCGGGCCACCTGTTCCCGGAGGGCAACGAGGGGTTCGCTCGGCGCGACCGGCTCCGTGACCGGCTCGATCCGCCCGAGCCACTTCTCCACGGCATCCTCGCCGAGCAGGTTGTCGAGCAGGAGGTACGTCCCCCGAAGCCTGGCGTCCTCCGGGATCTTCGCGAACGCCGGGCTGTAGATCCGGACGTCGAGGACCTCGCGCTCGGGGACAACCGTCGGGGAGACGCGCATCGTGGCCTCCTCGAGGGTGAAGTCGGGGTCGTGCATCGTGAGGCGTGCGCCTGTGGTGTGCCATGCCTGCCTCGCCGGGTAGTACTCCCAGGCGGCGTCGGCCGCGGGCGCCCGCGAGACCCACCGCTCGGTGACGACGCGGAGCCGTGCGTCCCCCTCCGCCGAGAGCGCGAGGTGATGGCGGGCGCCTCGCAGGCCCTTGCCCGTCTCCCACGCGAGCCCCTCGTCGATGGCGTGGACGTGCTGGGTCAGCTCCGGCTCGATCTCCGCGGCCTTCCCGGCGTCGATCCTGGCTGCCAGCCGCGGCCCGGCCTCCCTCCACCAGGCCCAGAAGGCGTCGATCGGATCCGTGAAGCCGGAGGGGCGAGGCGCCATCGACACGGCGCCCGCTTTCGCCGACGAGCGGGCTCGCCAGACCGCGGCCACCACACCGACCAGCAGCACCGCGACGACGACCGCCACCGTCCGTGACATCACGAACCTCCGGGGCCCGACCAGGACCCGGAGTGCACCACGGCAGGACGCCTCCCGCAACCGGAACTCGCGCACGCGACTCGACGGCGGCCCGAACGGCCCGGCGGTACAACACCGCACCGCACGATCACCAGCGAGGGCTCGAACACCAGGGGGGACCGGGTGTCTCTCCTCTCGCCCTCGCCGACCGCGCGGCCCCGGCTCGGAGACGGGAACGCAGCGGTTGGGGCTCGGCGGCGCGATCGTGCGGCGCGGCTTCCTCCTGTCCCGGGCGTACGGGCGCCCGGGACGAACGGGTTCGCTCAGCGGCGGTCCGGCGGCGGCGGCATCCTCGACGGGCGGCACGCGAGCGTGCCGGAGCCGTCGGGGCCCTTCGCGCAGGTGCCGTCGAGCGTGTTGCCTCCCAGCGTCACGGCGCAGGCCTCGCCCTCGGCGACGCCCTTGCACGCCTCGACCGCCTCGGGCGGCGGACCGCGGTGGCCGCCGGGGCCGTGGGCGGGGCGGCACGCGAGCGTGGTGCCGTCGAAGGCGAAGCAGGTGCCGGACTCGCTGCGCCCGCCGAGGCTGACCTGGCAGGCGTCGGACGCGGCCCTGCCGCTGCAGGCCTGGATGGCCTCGGGCGGCGGCTGACGGGGCGGGCCGGGCGGCGGGCCCTCCTGGGCGGCGGCGTGGCCGGCGGTGGCGAGGAGCGCCGCGGCGGCGGCGGCGCGGGTGACGGTGGCGACGGTCTTCATGAAGTTCACGGGGGCTTCCTCCTGCATGAGGTTCTCCTGCGCGCCGCGTGCGTCCGTTCGACGGACGTGTGACGGATTGTTCTCGCCGGCGAGCGCCTCGACGAGCCGGACGGC
This sequence comes from Anaeromyxobacteraceae bacterium, assembly GCA_047602405.1. GTDB lineage: Bacteria > Myxococcota > Myxococcia > Myxococcales > Anaeromyxobacteraceae > Anaeromyxobacter. The sequence continues at coordinate 1,880,914 of JASGHJ010000001.1, read as the reverse complement.
CGGGGCGAGGCGGCCCGCGCCGGGCGAGGCCGACGCGAGCGCGGCCGCGACGGCGTCGACGCCGGCCGAGCAGCGCCGGCCGCCGAGCGACCGCAGCGCGCGCACCGCGGCGCCGGCCGCGGCGCCGGCCTCGTCCTCGAGGACGACGAGCGCGAGCCCCGGGAGGCGGCGGGTGAGCGGCGCGCGCTCGAGCCGGACGCCGAGGCGCACCACCACGCGGCCGCGCCCCTCGAGCTGCACGAGCGTGGCGCGGGCGGAGAGCGAGCGCAGCCCGTCGCCGTGCTGGAGGATGTCGGTGAACACGCGGCGCCCGTTCGACACGAGCACGCCGTGTCCGGACGCGAGCGCGTCGACCAGCGCCGCCGCCTGGCGGGCGGGGAGGACCCACCGCGCGGCGTTGCGGCGGCGCCGCGGGCGCGGGTCGAGCACGGAGGCCTCGAGCGGCAGCAGCCCGCGCACGGCCGCGAGGAGCGCGTCCGGCACGGGGCCGGGCGGGGTGGAGGCGACGTTCTCGGGCAGGGGCAGCACGTCCGGTACGACGCGCGGCCCCGGCGGTCCGTTCCCGGGCGCCCGCGACCCGCGGTGCGACCGGCGGTGCCGGACACGCCGATCCCCGCGGGCTCACGGACGATCTGGCGCGGTTGACCGATTGTTCGCGAGGGCCTGGCCCCCGGCTACACGCCGTCGTACGCGAGCGCGCGGACCTCGAAGTCGCCGTAGGTGAAGTCGCCCTGGGGGTACGCGTACACGGCGCGCCCGGTGCGCGGGAGGAAGCGCCCGTCCACCTCGCGATAGTCCGCGATGGGCGTCGACCACCGGTAGGGCTGGAGCTTCCCGTCCACGAGCGCGGGCCGGTCGTCGGAGAAGAAGTTCACGAGCTGGTCCGCGGCGTCGAACACGAGCTCGGCCCGGACCGCGTGCGGGCCGTTCCGGAAGGTGACCCGCGCGCGCCGGTCGTCGACCGGCTCCCAGGCGAGGCGCGGGTCCACCAGCGTGGCCGGGGCGAGGAAGCACATGTCGTTGAGGATCGTGACCGTCTCGCCGCGCGACATGACCTCGCCCGAGACGTTCGCCGCGTCGACGAGCGAGGCGAGCCGCACGCGCATGGAGGCCTCGGCCCCGCGGTAGTCGTGGAACACCTGCACCGGCAGCCCGAACATCCGCGCGGTCATGAAGAAGAGCCGCGCCGGCCGCTCGCCGAACCAGGAGTGCTGCACCGCGGGCGCGTCCATGGGCGCGCCGCCGGGCTTCCGCCACATGCGCGCGCCCCACTCCACGCGCACGCGATCGACCCGCGGCCTTCCGACCGCGCCGGTCCGGCGCAGGAAATGCTGCACCGGCGGCGGCAGCGGGGCGAGGTTGGCCTCCTCGAGCGGCGGGAGCGCGCGGGCCGGGTGCGCGGCGCGCTCCTCGGCGAGGCGGGCCTCGAAGTCGGGGCGGAGCGCGTGGAGGGCCATGCCCCGCCGTCTACGCCGGATCGGCGCTCCGCGGGAGCGGCGAAGCGTCGCGGCTCAGGAACCGGCGAGGGCCTCGACCCTCGCCACCACCGGCTCGAACGTCTCGAACGGCTCGCACGGAATCCCCTCGCGCGCACACCACGCGAGGAGCCGGCCTCGGGCGAAGAGCACGTCCGCCACGCCCGCCATGCACCGGTCGGCGTTGCCGTCGCCCACGGCGATCACCCGGTGCCCCGCCGCCTGCAGCTCCTTCACGATCGCGCCCTTGCAGGAGCCGCACCGCCCGCACGCCCCGGGCGCGTCCTTCCACGGGAACGAGAGCGCGAGCCCGCCCGGCACCGGCTCGGCGTGGTTCGCGCGGACCTCGAGCCCGGCCACGAGCGCGGGCGGCAGGAGCGCGAGCGCGGGCTCGAGGTAGACGTCGAGGCCGCCGGAGGCGAGCACGAAGCGCACGCCGCGCTCGCGGCAGGCGGCGAGGAGCCGCTCGAACCCGGGCCGGAAGCGCGCGTGGGCGCGCGCGAACGCGGCGAGCCCCTCGCGGGTCGCGGCGATGGGCCTCGAAGATCCGGCGCAAGAGCTCCTCGAACGGGAACGCGCCCGCCTGGAAGGCGTCGTTCGCCGCCCGCCAGCGGGCCTCGCCGAGGTGCGCGATCGAGAGCGCGTCGGCGAGGTCGTCCACCGTCGCGGTCCCGTCGAAGTCGCAGACCACCGCGAGCGGCCTCACCGCGCTCCGCCGCCTTCCTCGGCCGGGCGGTGGACGCCATGCGGGAAGGTGAAGTGCCGGTGGAGCGGGTAGTTGAAGGCGGCGCCCACGCTCACCGAGGCGGCGATGATGCCGGGGACCTTCGGCAGCCCGAGCCCGTCGACCAGGAGCCAGGAGAGCCCGAGGTTGAGCGCGAGCGAGCCGGCGGAGACGACGAGGTAGCGCGCCGCCTCCTGGTGGACCCGGCCCTTCCGCGCGCGGCGGAAGGCCCAGTGGCGCTTCAGGCCGAAGTCCACCCCCGCGCCCAGCACCGCGCCCGCCGCCGCGGCCGCGAGATAATGCGCGCGGGCGACCACGAGCCCGGTCACGAGCAGCCACTCGAGCCCGGTCGCGACGAGCGAAGACAGGTTCGACCGGACGAACCGGCCCGCCTCGAGGAGGAGCCGTCCGCTCATCGCCTGCGGAGCTCCGCCCGCGTGTACCGGGTGCGGAGCCAGCCGGTCCAGTTGCCGAGCACGCAGATCGCGCCGAGGGCGACGAGCACGAGCGGGTGGAGCGCGGGGCCCGCCGACGGGTGCCAGGTCTCCCAGACGCCGGAGAACACCGTCGCGACCGACAGCCAGGCCGCGCGCTCGTGGCGCTGCATGAGCCCCATCCTCGCGTCGATGCCGTAGCCCTCGGCCTTCGCGCGGGCGTAGCTGACCATGACCGCGCCGGCGCTCGCCCCGGCCGCGAGCGCGAACGCCCAGGGGAGCTCCCGGTAGTAGTAGGCGTACCCGGCGAAGACGGACATCTCCGCCCAGCGGTCGACGGCCGCGTCGAGCACCTCGCCCGCGTCGGAGGCGAGGCCGCGGGCGCGGGCCACCGCGCCGTCGAGCGCGTCGCAGAACGCGCCGAAGACGAGGACCCAGCCGCCGAGCGCGAAGTACCCGGCCGCGACGAGGAGCGCCGCGAGCCCCTGGAGCACGAGCGACGTCCAGGTGAAGACGTCGGGGTGGAGCCCCGCCTTGATCGAGCCCCGCACGATGGGCGTCGTCGCCCAGAACCACGACTCCATCACCGCCTTCGAGAGCACCGCGCTGCCGCCGAGCTGGTCCACGCGCGCCACGCGCGTCCGCCCGAAGAGCGCGGCCTTCACCGCGTACGCCGCGACCGCCGCGAGGAAGAAGGCGGTGAGCGCCGGGGGACCCCAGCGCAGGACGGGGCTCTCGAGCACCGAGCGCAGCACGCCCCGCAGTTATCCCGTGCGTGACCGTCCGGCAACACGCCCCTCACGGAGCACCGCGTGTCGAGGTGGGGCGTCCCCATTGCAGAACGCAGCGGCAGGAATGCACCGTCGCTCGCTACGTTGACGGAGGCGACTCCCGCCTGCCCCCGGAGGGCCATGGCCCAGGTCCGCATCCGCACCGAAGTCCCCGGCCCTCGCTCGCGCGAGGTGGTCGCGCGCGAGCAGGCGCACCTCGCGCCTGGCCTGCAGGGCTTCGCGCTCTGGGCCGGCGTCGCGATGGAGCGTGGCGAGGGCTCGCTCCTCACCGACGTCGACGGCAACGTCTTCGTGGACCTCGTCGGCGGCATCGGCGTGAACGCGCTGGGGCACTGCCATCCCCGGCACGTCGCCGCGCTGCAGGCGCAGGCGGCGAAGCTCACCGTGGGCAGCTTCACCTCGTCGCCGCGCGCCGAGCTCGTGAACGCCGTGTGCGCGCTGGCGCCCGCGGGCCTCGACCGGCTGCAGCTCTACTCGTCGGGCGCCGAGGCGGTGGAGTCCGCGCTGCGCCTCGCCCGCCAGTTCACCCGGCGCGAGGCGGTCGTCGGCTTCTGGGGCGGGTTCCACGGCAAGACCGCCGGGGCCGCGGCCCTCATGGGCTCGCCCGCCCGCGCCGCCTTCGGCCCGCTGCCCTCCGGGGCGGCGCTCACGCCCTACGCCGACTGCTACCGGTGCCCGCTCGGGCTCGCCTACCCGTCGTGCGGCCTCGCCTGCGCGGAGCTCGCGCGAAGGGCGATCCGCCAGGGCGGGGCCGGCCCGGTCGCCGCGGTGGTCGCGGAGCCGATGCAGGGCACCGCCGGCAACGTCATCCCGCCGCGCGAGTTCCTGCCCGCCGTCGCCGAGGCGGCGCACGAGGCGGGCGCGCTGTTCGTCGCCGACGAGATGATCACCGGCTTCGGCCGGACCGGGAGGCCGTGGGGCGTCGACCACACCGGCGCGCGGCCCGACGTCGTGACGCTCGGCAAGGCCTTCGGCTCGGGCTTCCCGATCTCCGGCGTCCTCACCCGCACCGAGATCGCCGCGACGAGGCCTTGGGCGGACCCGTCGGGCGCGTCCTCGAGCTACGGCGGGAACGCGCTCGCCGCGGCGGCGGCGCTCGCCTCGGTCACGACCATCCGCGACGAGCGGCTCTGGGACGCCGCCGAGTACGTCGGCGCGCGCATGCTCGACGAGCTCCGGCGCATGCAGGAGCGGCACCCGTTCATCGGCGACGTGCGCGGGGCGGGCCTCTTCCTCGGGGTGGAGCTCGTGAAGGACCGCAGGACCCGGGAGCCTCTCGACGCCGCCGTGACGAGGGCGCTCTACGCGGAGTGCGTCCGGCGCGGGCTCCTCGCGATGGTCTACACGCCGCACGTGCGGCTGCAGCCGGCGCTCACCATCGACGCGGACACCGCGCTCGAGGGGCTCGCGATCCTGGACGAGGCGTTCACCTGGCTCCGGGACGGGGGCCGCTGGCGCTGAAGGGGCACGGACGCACGTCGTCGTCTCGAGGAACCTCGGTCGAGCAGACATCCGAAAGGTGCACCATGGCTCGCGAAGGTCGGCTGCGGGGGGCGCTCGTCGGCTACGGCTTCATCGGCGCGCTCGGGCACGTGCCCGCGTACCAGGCGCGGCGCGACGTGGAGCTCGTCGCGGTGGCGGACACCACGCCCGCCCGGCTCGCGCTCGTGCGCGAGCGGCTGCCGCACGCGCGGGTGTACCCCTCGGCCGAGGCGCTGCTCGCCGCCGAGGCCGGCCGGCTCGACTTCCTCGACGTCGCCACCCCGCCGTGCGACCACGCCGAGATCGCGCACCGCGCCCTCGACGCGGGCCTCCACGTGCTCTGCGAGAAGCCCCTCGCCGTCCGGCACGCCCAGGCGACCGCGATCCTCGAGCACGCCCGCCGCACCCGCCGGGTGATCTTCCCCTGCCACAACTACCGCCACGCGCCGGTCGTCCGGGCGATCCGCGACGTCATCGACTCCGGGCGCATCGGCGCGGTCCGCGCGGTGACGCTCGAGACCTTCCGGAACACCCACGCGCGCGGCGTGCCCGAGTTCGACACCCACTGGCGGCGCAAGGTCCACACCTCCGGCGGCGGCATCGCCATGGACCACGGGAGCCACACCTTCTACCTGACCTTCGACTGGCTCGACGCGTGGCCGGTCTCGGTCACCGCCAAGATGGTCAACCAGGAGCCGGCGCGCTGGGACACCGAGGACAACTTCTCCGCGGTGCTCACCTTCCCCGGCGCCGTCCTCGCGCACGTCCACCTGACCTGGACCGCCGGCGTCCGCAAGGTCGTCTACACCGTGCAGGGCGAGCGGGGCGCGGTGACGGTCGACGACGACGACCTCCAGGTCGCCACCCAGCGCGCCACCGGCGGCCCCGACGTCGCCCAGGGCGCCGTCACCTGGGACGTCGAGCGCCGGAAGGTCCGCTCCGACTGGATGGACGCGAGCCACGCGGGCTGGTTCAACGCGATGTTCGATCGCTTCCTCGGCGCCGTCCGCCGCGGCGAGTGGGCCGGCAAGGACGCCCAGGACGCCGAGCGCTGCATCGAGATCATCGAGGCCGCCTACCGCTCCGCCGGCGACGGCTGCCGCGAGGTCCCCCTCGGCGACGCCGCGCTCGAGCCGACCGCCGCGGCGGGGTGAGGGTTCTCCGGCGGCGGCGGTCCGTGTCCCGCTGGCCACCGGCCTGGTAATACGCCGAAGTTCCGGGCGTTCCGGCGGGCGCGCCGGGTGCATACTCGCGGTCACGAGCGCAACCGGGCGGCCTCCCGCGCGGTCCGCGCTCGGAGACGGCCATGACCCACCTCGAGGCAATGCTCGTCGCGTCGCTCCTGGCGTCCGCCCCGGACGCCGGCCCGAGCTTCGACTGCGCGCGCGCATCCACCAAGGTCGAGCGGCTCGTCTGCCGGACCCCGGCGCTCGCCGCGCTCGATCTCGAGCTCGCGGACACGTACCGGACCGCCCTGCGCGCGTCGCCCTCCGCGCGGCGCTCCCTGCAGCGCTCGCAGGGGGTCTGGCTCGAGGAGCGCGACCGGGTATGCGGCGAGGACGACGTCCGATGCCTGGGAAACCTCTATGACCGCCGCATCGCCGAGCTCTCGGAGCCGCCCGCCCGCCAGGCCCTCCCGCTCTGCACGGACGTCGCCGCGCATGCGCGCTCGGCGCCGACCTCCGCGCGCGCCGAGCTGGTCCCGATCGCGCCACCGCTTCCCGGTCCGAGCGAGCCGACGCTCTCGGCGTGGAACGCTTGGGGTGCTCAGGAGCGACCGCCCATCGCGTTCGAAGAGGAGCCCTTCTCGGGGGACCGGGCACAGGCGATCCGCATCCACCGGGTCCCTGGAACTGCGGTGTATGCGGCTGCGACCCAAGGGGGAACCCTCCTCTGCTGGACGATGGCCTTCTTCCGGAACGTGGACGGCCACGCCCGACCCGCCAACAGCCCTCCCTCCTGGTTCGTCGAAGACGAGGCAGCGGGCTGCCTCACGACCCGCGGCTTCGCGTCCCTAGGCGACGCGGTCGTCGCCGTCGAAGCGGCGACGTCACCGTACGACCTCGAGGATACGGTCTGGCTGTCCCGCTGGGACGGCGACCGGTTCGGCGCCCCCTGCGAGCTGCGCCTCCGCTACCGGCTCACCTTCGAGGCCTCCAGCAATAGGGTTCCCGAGGACTGCCGCGACGGCACCTGCGCTCCGTTCCGCGAAGCCGCGGCGAGCGTCGTCGCCGGCCTCTACGAGGCCCACGCCGAACGCGCCGAAGGCCCGCAGGCATCGCAGCGAACCGTCGGCGGCATCACCTACGCGGTGACCGCCGCGCGGGAGATGCTCGGCTGGCGCGTCCTCAGTGCCTGGACGGTGTCGTTCACACGCGCAGACACCATGGAAGACGTGCGCAGGTTCCGCGTCGAGGTGAAGCGTGGCGAACTCCGGGACGCCCGCGCCTGGTGACTTCGCATTCTCCATGCACCTCTGGCCGGTATCTGGCTTGCCGGGTCACGGCCGAGACCGTCAGCGGTGCGTGGTCTGCTGACGTTCGTGGCGGCCTACGAGATCGAGTTCTACGAGGACGCGCACGGCGACGCGCCCGTTCTTCGGTGGCTGCGCGAGGAGCTCTCGCCTCGGAAGCGCCGCGCGCTGGGCACCGCCATGAACCGCGTGCTCCAGGAGCTCGGCGTCGGCGTCTGCAACACGAAGTTCGGACGACAGCTCGGGCAGGGACTCTTCGAGTTCAGGCTTCGAGGTTCGGACCTCGCGGAGGTCGTGACGGGCGCACGCGATCCCGGCGAGGCGAAGATGCTCCTCCGGGTCTTCTGCCACGCGCACGGCGACAAGCTCATCCTGCTCCTCGCAGGGTACGACAAGGGCGAGGCCTCTTCGGCGAAGCGACAGAGCCAGGAGATCGCCGTGGCGCGAAGCCGGCTGAAGGACTGGCAGAAGCGGCATCGGGGCGGGGCCGGTTGACATCTGATGGGGTAAAGCCCATATCTGCCGGGTGCCTCCTCCGGCACCCGGAGCGCCTCGATGACCCGCAAGTTCCAGGATTTCATGCGCGAGCTGGAGGCGGAGGCGCGCCGCGAGGGTCCGAAGGCGGTCGAGGAGCTCGCCGCGTTCGACGCCCACTTCCGTCTCGCCGGCGAGCTGCTCTCGCTTCGCAAGGCCCGCGGCCTCACCCAGCGCCAGCTCTCGCAACTGGCCGGCGTGCAGCAGAGCGAGATCAGCCGGATCGAGGCGGCGCACGCCAACCCGACGGTCGGGACGGTGGCCGCGCTCGCCCGCGCGCTCGGGGCCGAGGTGCGGCTCGTGAAGACGAGGCGACGCTCCGCGCGATCGCGGGGGCCGGCCAGGCGAACCGCCGCAACGTCGGCGCGGTGGGTCTCCCGGCGCCGGTAAGGCCCCGGACGCCGCCGCCCTACTTGAACCCGCCCGTCATCGCGAAGAACGACTGGATCTTGTCGTTCGTCTCGCGCAGGCGCGCGGTGAGGGTGCGGACGAAGGTCCAGAGCAGGTCGTAGGCGAGCTCCTTGTCGAGGAACATCACCCGGTCGAGGTCCTCGCGCTTGATGACCGCGAGCGCGCAGGTGGTGTGGGCCCTCGCGTCGGCGGCGCGGGGGGCGTCGTCGACCATGGCCATCTCGCCGAAATGCGCGCCCGGCTCGAGGACGGCGAGCGCCTCCTCGCCGACGCCCGGCACCTGCTTCGAGATGCGCACCTTGCCCGCGACGACCACGAACATCTCGTCGCCGCCGTCGCCCTCCTTGAAGATCACCTCGCCCGCGCGGTGATCGCGGTGGGTGGCCACCGCGGCGATCTTCGCGAGCCGGTCGGCGGGGAGGGCCTTGAAGAGCGTGCACGCGCGGAGCGCCGAAGGGTCCATGCGTCCGGGAGCTTAGCACGCCCCGACCCCCGCCCCGCCGCCCCCGGAACCTTCCCGTGACAGACCCGGCTCTCAGGCGATAAAAGAACCGCCCCGGAGAACGCCCCCATGGCCCAGCACGAACGCCTCGTCATCATCGGCACCGGCCCCGCCGGCTACACCGCCGCCCTCTACGCCGCCCGCGCGAACCTGAAGCCGCTCGTCTTCGACGGCCTGCAGCCCGGCGGCCAGCTCACGATCACGAGCGAGGTCGAGAACTACCCCGGCTTCGAAGAGGCGATCATGGGCCCCGAGCTCATGGAGCGGATGCGCAAGCAGGCGGAGCGCTTCGGCACCCGCTTCGTCTCGGGCGAGGTCACCCGGGTCGACTTCTCGAGGCGGCCGTTCTCCCTCTGGCAGGACGACCAGCTCTACACGGCCGACGCCGTGATCGTGGCCACCGGCGCCTCGGCGAAGTGGCTCGATCTCCCCTCCGAGAAGACCTACCAGGGCAAGGGCGTCTCGGCCTGCGCGACCTGCGACGGCTTCTTCTTCAAGAACACCGAGATCGTCGTGGTGGGCGGCGGCGACACGGCCATGGAGGAGGCGAGCTTCCTCACGAAGTTCGCGACCAAGGTCACCATCGTGCACCGCCGCGAGGAGCTGCGCGCCTCGAAGATCATGGCCGACCGCGCGAAGGCGAACCCGAAGATCGGCTTCGCCCTCGGCGAGACCATCGACGAGATCCTCGGCGACGGCCGGGCGGTCACCGGCGTGCGCCTGAAGAACGTGAAGTCCGGCGCCACCCGCGAGCTCCGCGTGAAGGGCGTCTTCATGGGCATCGGCCACGAGCCGAACACGAAGCTCTTCAAGGGCCAGCTCGACATGAACGAGGTCGGGTACCTGAAGGTGAAGGCGCCCTCGACCTACACGAGCGTCCCGGGCGTCTTCGCCGCGGGCGACGTGTCCGACCCGACCTACCGCCAGGCGGTCAGCGCCGCGGGCTCGGGCTGCATGGCCGCGATCGACGCCGAGCGGTGGCTCGGCGAGCACGCGACCGAGAAGTGGGACTGACGCCGCGCCCTGGGAGGGGATCCGCCGTGAAGATGATCGACGTCGGCGCGAAGCCGAAGACCGAGCGGGTGGCCATCGCCCGGGGCCGCATCGTGATGCAGCCGGAGACGGTCGCGCGCATCGTGCGCGGCGACGTCGAGAAGGGCGACGTGCTCGCCGCCTGCCGGCTCGCCGGCGTGCTCGCGGCGAAGCACACGCCGGACATCGTCCCGCTCTGCCACCCCATCGCGCTCTCGAACATCGAGGTCGAGGCGACGCCCGGCCCGGACGGGGTCGAGGTGGTCGCGACCGTGAAGACGGTCGACCGCACAGGCGTCGAGATGGAGGCGCTCGCCGCGGTGATGGCGGCGCTCCTCACCATCTACGACATGCTGAAGCGCTACGAGCACGGCATGGTGATCGAGCGCGTCGAGCTCTCGCGGAAGGACGGCGGCCGGACCGGGCTGTGGCTGCGCGAGGGCGCGCCGCCCGCGGCGCAGCCGAGGAAGGCGCGCGCCGCGGCGGCGAAGCGGAAGCGCTGACCTCCGGGCGTCAGAGGCAGCAGACCGGGTCGACCCCCTTCAGGTCGAACGGGCACGCGTCCCCGACGGTGCAGGTCTTCGCGCCGGCGCTGCAGTCGTCCGCCGTCCGCCAGCGCGTGCCGTCTTCGCAGACCTCGATCCGGTTGTCCGTGCAGCGTTGCACGTTCGGTTCGCAGACGCCGCAGGCGGAGAGCCCGAGGAGGAGCCCCGCGAGGCCGAGGAGTCGGGTCATGCGGGCGATTGAAGCCGAACCCGCACGGCCCTGGCAAGGGGCTCAGGGCCGCGCGCGCCCCGCCGCGAGGTGGCCCGCGGCGACCACGAGGCAGAGCGCGGCGGTCCCGGTCCAGACCGCGTGGGCCCCGAGCCGGCCGAGCACGACGCCCGAGAGTGCCGGCGCGACCGCGAGCGCCGTCCCGAAGGTCGTGCCGAGCGCGCCCTGGTAGCGCCCGCGCAGGTCCGGCGGGGCGAGCTGCGCCACGAGCGCCGGGAGGGTCGGGATGGTCGTCACCTCGCCGAGGCTCCAGACGGCGGTCGCCGCGGCGTACTGGAGCGGCGTCGTGCAGACGGCGTACGCGCCGTAGCCGGTGCCGGTGAGGAGCGCGCCCGCCGCGAGCACCTTCGCCGGGTCGAACGCCTCCCCGAGCCGGCCCGCCCACGGCGAGAGGAGCAGGATGATCGCGCCGTTCACGGCCATCACCGCGCCGTAGCGGGCCTCGTCGAGGCCGATCGCCCTCATGTGCACCGGCAGCGCGACCATGAACTGGAAGAGCCCGACCATCCAGAGGAGCGCGAGGGCCATCAGCGCGACGAAGCGCCGGTCGCGGAGCACGACCCCGTAGCCGCGGGGCGCGCCCCCGCCGGCCGCCGCCGCCCCGGCCGGCCGCGTCTCCGGCACGAAGCGCCACGCCACGAGCGCGAAGAGGAAGGTCGTGGCGGCGTCCGCGAGGAAGAGCAGCCCGTAGCCCCGCGCGGCGAGCGCGCCGCCGAGCGCGAAGGAGATCGCGATCCCGGCGTTGCGCTCCCAGTACATGAGACCGTACGCGTCGCCGAGCCGTTCGCGCGGGACCACGTCCGCGACGATCGCGTTCGCGGCCGGGAAGTAGGCGTGGATGGCGACGCCGAGCACGAGCACGCCGGCGGCGACGACCGCCGGGTGCTCGAGGAACGGCAGCGCGGCCGTGCACGCCGCGCCCGCGACGAGCGCGCCGACGAGCGTGGGCCGGCGGCCGAGCCGATCGGCGAGCGTCCCCGCGATGGGGCCCGCCGGGATGGACCCCGCGCCGAAGAGCGAGACGAGGAGCCCCGCCTCCTCGACCGAGTAGCCGCGCGCGGTCAGGAAGAGCGCGAGGAACGGGAACACGAAGGTCGCGAGCGCCATCAGCGCGACGCCGCCGAAGAGCACCCAGTAGAGGCCGGGCAGGCCCCGGAAGACCCTCGTCACCTTCTCGAGCACGGCCGCTCATTCTCCACCGGAGGGCCTCGCGATGCTCGCGCTCGTTGCCGCCATGACCCTGCTGGCCACGCCGCCCGACCTCGCCGGGACCTGGAGGGGCACCTCGACCTGCCTGCGGCCCGCCGCGGGCCCCGCCTGCAAGGACGAGGTCGTGGTGTACCGCTGCACCCTGCTCCCCGGGGGGACGGTCCGCGTGGACGCCTTCAAGAATCCTCGAGGGCGAGGAGGTGCCCATGTTCGACCTCGAGCTCGCGCGCGCGGCGGAGGGGTGGTGGGCCGCCGAGTTCAGGAACGCGCGCGTGCACGTCCTGTGGTCGTTCCGGGCGACGGGCGACGCGCTCGAGGGCAAGCTCGAGGACCTCGAGACCCACGCGAGGCTGCGCGAGGTGAAGGCGGCCCGCGCCCAGGGGTGAGCGCCCTACCCGCGCCGCGCGCGGCGAGGACCCCCGCGGACCGCCTTCGCGTCCACCCCGAGGAACGCGAGGGCGTTCGCGCCGCACACCCGCCGGATGACCGCGTCGGAGAGGCCGGCGCGCGCGAGACGGTCGGCGGCGCGCGGGAGCGCGAGGAGGTCGCCGCCGGCCTGGCCCGCGTCGGAGCCGAGCGCGATGCCCTCCGGGCCGTGCTCCTTCACGAGGCGCACCGCGGCCTCGACCGGATCGCCGCGGTCGCCGGACGAGAGCGACACGCCCGCGAGCTGGCCCATGGCCCGGATGGCCCGCACCGTGCCCGGCCCGGCGCCGAGGACGAGCGCGCGCCCGGGCTCGAGCTCCGCCTCCCGGAGGAGGACGAGCGTGCGCCTCACGGCGCGCTCGCGCCCGCGCCAGGGCACGGCCACGAGCACCGGCCTGCGGAGCTCGCGGGCGAGCTCGAGCTGCCGCACGAGGACCCGCTCCTCGAGCTCGCCGCCCCCGCCGAGGCCCACGGCGCCGACCGCCGCGACCTCGGGCCGGGAGAGCTCGCCCGGCAGGTCGGCGAGGAGCGCCTCGAGCCCGCGCAGCGGGATCCGCGCCGGGTGCACCCCGACCGCGGCCCACGCGGCGAGGCCCGCCCGGCGCAGCCGGCGCGCGGCGGAGACGGTGTCGGCCCAGCCGGCGCGGACGCGCGCGCCGGTCGCCGCGGCCACCGAGTCGTCGGACGGCACGAGCGCGCCGGTCACGCCGAAGAAGGCGAGGTCGGCGAGGTCGCGGGGCGTGAGCGCCCGGGCGTGGAGGAGCGGATCGAACACCGCCCGGGATGGTACCGCGACGGCCCGCTCAGCGCGCCACGCGCGTGACCCACGCGGCGAGGTCGTCCGCCTCGACCGCCTCGGCGGCCGCGCCGGACTCGAGCGCCACCCTGGGCATGCCGAAGACGACGGAGCTCGCCGGCCCCTGGGCGGCGGTCGGGGCGCCGCGGGCCCGCAGGGCCCGCAGGCCCTCCACGCCGTCCTCGCCCATGCCGGTGAGCACGAGGCCGGCCGCGCGGGCGCCGTACTCCCGGGCGAGCGCCTCGAGCAGCACGTTGCCGGCCGGCCGGAAGCCCTTCACCGGCGGGTCGTCCGTGAGGTGCACGAGGCCGCTGCGCGCGACGAGGTGCCGCCCGTCGGGGGCCACCAGGATCGCGCCGGGCGTGAGCGGCTCGCCGCCCGCCGCGACGCGCACGGTCCGGCCCGCCTCGGCGGCGAGCCAGTGCGCGAACCCCGCCTCGAAGCCGGCCGCGATGTGCTGCACGACGAGCACCGGCGCCGCGAAGCCCGCCGGCAGGCCGCGGAGCAGCGCCGCGATGGCGGGCGGCCCGCCCGTGGAGGCCACCACGCCGACGATCGCGGCCGGGACCGGCGCGGCGCTGACCGCGCCGGGGGGCAGCCGCGGCGGGGCCGGGCGCCGCCGCCGGGTGACGAGCTTCAGGCCCGCCACCGCCCGGACCGCCCGGCGGATCGCCTCGGCGTCGCGCTCGAACGCGGCGCCGTCGCCGCGCGGCTTCCCGAGCACCTCGATCGCGCCGAGGTCGAGCGCCTGGAACGAGAGCCCCTGGGCCTCGCGGCCGACCTCCGCCGAGACCACGATCACCGGCGTGGGCGCGCGCTCCATGATCTCGGCGATCGCGGCGAGGCCGTCCTGGCCCGGCATGCGGACGTCCATCGTCACGACGTCCGGCCTCAGGCGCAGCACCTCCGCGACCGCCTGGTGCCCGTCCTCGGCCTCGCCCACCACCTCCACCCCCTGGGCCCTCGCGAGCACCGCCCGGAGCACCGCGCGGAAGGTGCGCGAGTCGTCGGCGACGAGGCAGCGGATGGGGCTCATGCGCGCGCCGGGAGGAGCTGGCGGACGAGCTCGAGCAGCTTGCCGCGCTCGACCTCGCGCTTCACGACGTAGCCGTCGGCGCCCGCCTCGAGGCCCGCCGCGCGGTCCTCGGGGGCGTCGAGGGAGGTCACGAGGATCACCTTCACGTCGCGGAGGGCGGCGTCCCCCTTCACGGCCCGGCACAGGCCGAGGCCGTCGAGGCGGGGCATCTGCACGTCGGAGACGACGAGCGGCGCGCCGCTCTCGCGCAGGAGCGCGAGCGCCTCCTCGCCGTCGGCCGCGGGCAGCACCGCGTAGCCCGCGATCTCGAGGAGCGCCTTCATGGCGGCACGGGTGGTGAGCGCGTCGTCGGCCACCACCACGCGCTGGCGCGCGACCGGCCCGCGCTCGGCGCCGGCGGGGCGGGCCCGCCGGAGGAGCTCGGGGGCGGCGAGCATGCCCACGACGCGGCCGTCGTCGAGCATGGCGGCGCCGGCGAGGTGGGACACCGACGCGACCCGGGACCCCAGCGGCGAGACCACGAGCTCCTGCTGCCCGAGGATCTCGTCGACGCCCACGGCGGCGCGCTGATCCGCGTGGCGGAGGACCAGGGCGACCCGCCGCTTCCCGTGCGCGGGCGGGGGCACGCCGCCGAGGAGCCGCTGGGCGTGGGCGTAGGGGAGCTGGTCGCCGCCGACCGCGAGGAGCGCCTTGCCGGCCACGGCGCCGAGCTCGGCGTCCCCGTGGAGCACGACGCGCTCCACGGTCTCGGCCGGCAGGGCGGCCACGTCGCGGCCGACGCGGAAGAGGAGCGCGGCGGTGGCGGCGAGCGTGACCGGGACCTCGAGCTCGAAGCGCGAGCTCCGGCCGCGCTCGAAGGAGACGTCGATGGTGCCCTGCAGGCGCGTGAGCACCTCCTGCACGACGTCGAGGCCGACCCCGCGCCCGGAGATCTCGGTGACCGCGGAGGCGGTCGAGACGCCCGCGCGGAAGACGAGCCGCACCGCCTCGTCGTCCGGGAGCCGCTCGGCGGCCTCGGGGGACACGAGCCCGCGGCGCACCGCGGCCCCGCGGATGGCCTCGGGGTCGAGGCCGCGCCCGTCGTCCTCGATGACGAGCGCGACGCGCCCGCCCCGGGGCTCGACGCGCACCGCGAGCCGGCCGGCGCGCGGCTTGCCGGCGGCGGCGCGCTCGTCGGGGGCCTCGACGCCGTGGTCGACCGCGTTCCGGACCAGGTGCAGCAGCGGGTCGCGCAGGAGGTCCACCACCCGGCGATCGAGCTTCACGTCCTCGCCGGCGAGCTCGACCTCCACCTCGTGGCCCACCCGGCCCGCGACCTCGCGGGCGACGCGGCGCACCGGCTCGAGCAGCACCGCGGCCGGCACCATGCGCAGCGCGCGCAGGTCCTCGCGCAGCACCGCCGCGGAGAGCCGCTGCCCCTCCGACTCGCGGCGCCCGTCGCGCGCGAGCCGGGCGAGGTCGCCGGCGATCCCGCGCAGGCGCGTGGCGCCGTCCTCGAGCTCGGCCCGTCCGACGTCCACCCCCGCCACCTTGAGCGCGGTGCCCGCCTGCTCGACCCGGCCGGTGGCGGCGCGGAGGGCCGCCTCCAGCGCGGCGAGCTCCCGGGCGCGACGGGCGTGGCGCCCCTCGGCGAGCGCGAGCAGCTCGAGCTGCCGCGAGAGCGAGTCGAGCGCGGAGGCGAGCACGCGGATGGAGCGATCGGCGGGGGCGGGGCCGCCGGCGGGGGCGGCGGCCGGGGCCTCGCGCGCGGGCGGGGCGGCGGCGGGCGCCGCGGAGGCCGGCGGCGCCCGGGCCTCGAGCGCCTCGCGGAGATCGATGAGGGCGCCGGCCGCCGCGGCGGCCTCGCGGGCCGCCTCGTCGCCGCCGAGCGAGAGCCGCCGGAACGCCGCGGAGATCCCGGTGAGCGCGGGCGCGTGGGCGGGCAGGCGCACCGCCAGCGCGTCGGCCGCGGCGGCGGCCTCCTCGGCGGCGCGGGCGCGCTCGGCCGGCTCGAGCGGCGTGCAGAGGGAGGCGAGCGCGGCCTCGAGGCCGTCGAGCGACACGGCCCCGGGCGCGAGCCGGGCCGCGGCCGGCGCGGCCCCGAGGCCTGCGAGGAGCGCCTCGACGTCGGCGACGCGCGGGTCGCCGCCCGCGTCGCCGGCGGAGACGGCCGCCTCGATGGCCTGCACCGCGTCGAGCGCCGCCTGCACGACCTCGCGGCGGAGGCCCGCGGCCGGGTCGAAGCCCGCCAGCGACGACTCGAGCGCGTGCGCGAGCCGCTCGACGTCGGCGAGGCCGAGGCTCCCGGCGGAGCCCTTCAGGCTGTGCGCGATGCGGCGGACGCGCTCGAGGACGCCCTCCTGCGAGGGGTCGCGCTCGAGGTCGACCACGCCCGAGCCGATCGCGGCGAGGTGCTCGCGCGCCTCGGCGGAGAACACCGGCCAGATCTGACGCAGGAGGGAGCGCTCCACGGCCTCACCCCCGCCCCTGCGCGCCGACCTTCTCGAGGTCGAGCAGCGCCAGCCGGTCGGGCGCGACCCAGCGGAACGGCCCGGTGGCGGCGGGCGCGAGCCCCTCGACCGGCACCTCCACCCGCCCCTCGAGCTCCTCGGCGGCGAGGCCGAACGCCTCCCCGCCCTGCTCCACCACCACCACCTTCGAGAGGTCGGTCATCCCGCCGCCCTCGAGGCCGAGCACGAGCCTCAGGTCCAGCACCGGAACGACCCGGGTCCGCGCGACGATGGCCCCGAGCAGCCACGCCGGGCAGCCCGGCAGCGGCGAGAGCCCGCGCGCCTCGATCACCTGGAAGACCTCGGCGACGTCGACCGCGTACCGCTCGCCGCCCACCCGGAACGCGAGCACCGGCACGCTCTCGACCCGGGGCGCCTCGCGCGCGGCCGCCACCGCGGCGGCGCGGGCCTCGAGCACGCGGCGGCGGACCTCGGCGTCGGCCTCGTCGCCGAGCGCGCGCTCGGCCTCGAGCAGCCGGCGCTCGAGCGCCGCGAAGTCAATCTCTCCGCCGCTCCTCGGGCGCTCCGCCACCGCTACCTCCGGGCCGGCAGGTGCAGGATCTCGCTCACCGTGCGCCGGAGCTCGTCGACCGAGACCGGCTTCGTGAGGAACGCGCTCGCGCCGACGAGCCGGCCCTTGCGGCGGCTCTGGTCGTCGTTGAGGGACGTGAGGAGCACGACGGGCGTCCCGTGCAGCTCCTTGTCGGCGCGGATCGCCGCGCACAGCTCGAACCCGTCCATGCCGGGCATGCGCACGTCGGAGATGACGAGCGAGGGCCGGTGCAGGCGGGCCTGCTCGAGGCCCTGCCTGCCGTCGCGGGCCTCGACGAACTCCATGTCCCAGCCCATCAGGTAGACCTGGATGAGCGAGAGCAGGGTGCGGGTGTCGTCGACGAGGAGGACCTTCATCGCTCACACCTTGTTGACGGACGGCGGGGGCCCGCCGAGCGCGCTGCGGAGCGCGCCCGCGGTGACGGGCTCGACCCCGCGCAGCTGCGCGGCGTCGTCGAGCTCGCGGATGGCCTCGAGCGCGTTGCGCCGCGCGCGGGCGGCGTCGTCGGCGAGGCCGAGCTGTCCATAGAGTGGCACGAGCGCAGCGTGCCCCATCGCGAGCCCCGGGTCCAAATACAGGGCGCGGCGAACCGCCTCGACCGCCCCCGCCACGTCCCCCCGGGCGTCCGCCGCCATGGAGAGGAGGAGGTAGGACTCGGGCGAGAGCTCCCGGACGGCGACCTCCCGGGCGAGCGTCTCGGCGAGCGCCAGCTCGCCCCTCCGGGCGGCGTCCCGGGCGGCGGCGAAGTCGGCGACGGGGGTGGGGGTGGGCGCGGGCACGGGCGCGGGCGCTACGACCCGCGGTTCCTGCGGCGAAGCCAACCCGTTCGTCCCGAGCGTAGGATCGCGCAGCGGCCCGGAGACGAGGGACGACCGCGCGACCCGGGGACCTGCCTTCGGCCGGCCTGAAGGCCGGCCGGGCTCCGGCCGCCGGAACACCATCGCCCCCGCGACCTCGAGCCGCTCGAGCTCGAGCGCGTTCGCCACCGAGGACTCGACCGGGCCGAGCACGAGGAGCCCGCCGGGACGGAGCGCGCCGGCGAGCTTCTTCGCGACCTCGAGGGCCGCCTCGGCGGTGAAGTAGATCAGGACGTTCCGGCAGACGACGAGGTCGAGCCCGCTCGCGGGGGCCGGGTCGCGCACGAGGTTGTGCCGGTCGAACGCCACGGGCGCGCGCGCCTCGGCCCGCACCGCGACGAGCGGGCCGCGCTGCTCGAAGTGACGCGCCCGGGCGGCGGGGCTCACCCGCCGCATCGACCACTCGCCGTAGACGCCCTCCCGCGCGACCGCGAGTGCACGGGCGGAGACGTCGGTGGCGAGGATCCGGTCGCCCGCGCCCGTCCGGCCCGCGTCGAGCAGCGCCATCGCGAGCGAGTACGCCTCCTCGCCGGTGGCGCAGCCCGCCGACCAGACCTGGAGCGGCCGGTCGAGCGGCGCGCCGAGCAACAGCTCGCCGCGCAGCGCCTCGAACTGCTCGGGGTGGCGGAAGAAGTAGGTCTCGCCGATCACCGACGCCTCGACGAGCGTGGTGAGCGCGGCGGGGTCCCGCCCGTGGAGGCGCGCGAGGAACGCCGCCTCGGGCTGGCCGGCGTCGCGCGCGGCGCGGGCGAGCGCGTCGGTGAGCGTGGCGCGGAGCCCCTCGGAGAGCGTGATGCCGCACGCGTCGCGCAGCGCCTGCTCGACGGTGCGCAGGGCGGGCTCGCGGTCCTCGCGGCCGCCCTCGCGCTGGAGCGCGGCGCCCTGGGGCCGCGCGCTCACGGGGCCACCCCGGCGGCGAGCGGCCCGGGCTCGAGGAGCGGCAGCACGTCGCCGCCGTCGACGCAGAGGCCCGCGGACAGCGCGCCCCCGAACGCCTCGGCGCCGGCGGGCGCCTCGCCTCGGAAGACCCGGGGCGTGTCGACGAGCCGCTCCACGGCGTCGACGAGCAGGCCGACCGGAGGCGACGACGCGAGCACGACGATGCGCGCGTCGAGCGCGGGCAGCCGGGGCCGGCCGAGCACCGCCGCGAGGTCGACCACCACGACCGGCGTGCCGCGCCACAGGAAGTCGCCCGCGACCTCGGCGCGCGCGCCGGGCAGGGGCCCGAGCCCGACGAGCTGGACGACCTCGGCGACGCGCTGCGCGGAGAGGAGCGCGCGCTGGCCGGCGACCTCGAGCACGAGGTGCAGCCCCGGCAGCGCGTCGACGCCGAGCGCGACGAGCTCGGCGCGGGCGCGGCGGGCGCGGTCCTCGAGCGAACGCAGCTCCGCCAGGAGCGCGGCGCGGGCGCCTCCCTCAATCTCACGCGGCTGTGCGGACGTCCCCAAGCGGCGCCTCTCGGTCCCTCACGCCGCCGCGCCCCCGCGCGGCGGCCCTCGGGCCACCCGCGAGGATACCGTGCTCTCGCGGGTGGTCTCCACTCCACGGTCCGCGGGACGCCCGCGGCGCCCGGCGCTCACGGCGCCGCGGGCCGACCCTCCCATCTCGGGTCGGAGGCAGCCTCCCACATGGTCCCCAGCCGGCCCACAGCGGCGGCCTCGCCCCACGGCGCCTTCCTGAGGTCGAGCACGTGCCCCCGGGCCTCGAGCGCGCGGATCGTCGCCGCCTCGAGCCCGAACGGCTCGACGCGCAGCGTGGGCGGCCTCCACTGGTGGTGGATGCGCGGGGCGCCGAGCGCCTGCTCGAGCGGCATCCCCAGGTCGATGACGTTGGATATCGCCTGGACGAGGGTGGTCGGGATGGTGGAGCCGCCCGCCGCGCCCACCGAGAGGATCGGGCGGCCCTCGCCGTCGAAGACGAGGGTGGGCGCCATCGACGAGAGCGGGCGCTTCCCGGGGGCGGGCAGGTTCGCGCCGGTGCCGACGACGCCGAAGTAGTTGGGCACGCCGGGCGCGGCGTCGAAGTCGTCCATCTGGTCGTTGAGCAGGACGCCCGTGCCGGGCACCACCACGCACGAGCCGAAGGGGACGTTCACGGTGGTGGTGAGCGAGACCACGTTGCCGTCCCGATCGGCCACCGCGATGTGGTTCGTGTGCTCGCCCTCCTCCGGTCCGCCGCCGGCGGGCGGGTCGGACGCGCGCTCGCCGACCTCCGCGTGCAGGCGGGCCGCGAACGCGGGCGAGACGAGCTCCCGCACGGCGGCCTCGGCGCCGGGCACGAAGTCGGGGTCGCCGAGGGTGGCCCGGCGGGCGAAGAGCCGCTTCTCGAGCTCCGCCATCGCGTGCAGCCAGCGGTCGCCCCGGTAGCCGCCGGCCTTCGGGTCCTCCGCCTCGAGGGCCTGCAGGAGCGCGATGACGATCGCGCCGCCCGAGGACGGGAGCGGCATCGAGACGACCCGGTGTCCGCGGTAGCGGCCCTCGATGGGCGTGCGCTCGCGCACCGTCACCGCGGCGAGGTCGGCCTCGGTCAGGATCCCGCCGTCGGCGCGGGCCGCCGCCACGATCCGGCGGGCGAGCGGTCCGCGGTTGAGCGCGTCGGGGTCCTTCCCCAGCGCGCGGAGCGTGCGGGCGAGATCCTTGCGGACGACCCGGTCCCCGATCTGCGGCGGAACCCACGCGCCGTCCGGCCCCTTCACGAGGTACTCCGCCGCGGCCGCCGGGCGCGCCCGCAGGCACTCGAGCCGCTCCTTCGCGTAGAGCGCGTGCTTCGTGCCGACCGCGTAGCCGCGCTCGGCGATGCGCGCCGCCGGCTCGACGAGCGCCGGCGGCTTCCAGGTCCCGAAGGTGCGCGCCAGCCAGGCGTAGCCGCGGGCCGCGGACGGCACGGCCACCGCGAGCCCGCCGTCGAGCGACGGCCTCGGCCGGCCGGGCTCGCGCGGCGCCCCCGCGAACATCGTCGGCGTCGCCGCGGCCGGCGCGACCTCGCGGAAGTCGACCGCGTGCACCCGGCCCTCCTTCGCGACGTAGACGAGGGCGTAGCCGCCTCCGCCGAGGCCGGAGGAGGTGTTGGCGACCACCGCGAGCACGTACGCGGCCGCCACCGCGGCGTCGACCGCGTTCCCGCCGGCGGCGAGGACGTCGGCGGCGACCTGGCTGGCGAGTGGGCTGGCGGTCGCCGCGGCCCCCCGAGGGGAGATGGCGCTCGCGGCCAGGAGGAGGGCGAGGACCTGGGACATTTTCCCCCCGTATCACACGAGGACGGGGTTGATCGCGGATGCTCGGAGGCCGCATTCTCCCGGGATGGCTTCCAACCAGCCCCTGGCAGCGGTCGTCCTCGCCGCCGGCAAGGGCACCCGGATGAGGTCCAACCGGGCCAAGGTCCTGCACGAGGCTGCGGGCCGCCCCCTCGCGTTCTTCCCGGTGAGCCGCGCGCTCGAGGCCGGGGCCGCACCCGTGGTCGTGGTGGTCGGCCACCAGGCCGACGCGGTCGAGGCGGCCCTCGGCGCCGTGCTGCCGGGGGCCCCGCTCCGGTTCGCGCGCCAGGCCGAGCAGCTCGGGACGGCCCACGCGGTGCTCTCGGCGCGGGCGACCCTCGAGGGCCACCGCGGGCGCGTGCTCATCCTCTCCGGCGACACGCCGCTCCTGACCACCGCGACCGTCCAGGCGGTGCTCTCCGGGCTCGACGGCGGCGCGAAGCTCTCGATGGGGACCATGCGGCTCCCGGACCCGCGCGGCTACGGCCGCATCGTCCGCGACGCCGCGGGCCGGGCACAGCGGGTGGTCGAGGAGAAGGACGCCTCGGACGCCGAGCGCGCCATCGACGAGGTGAACACCGGCCTGTACGCGGTGGACGCCGGGTTCCTCTGGACCTCGCTCGGCAGGATCGGCTCCTCGAACGCGCAGCGCGAGTACTACCTGACCGACCTCGTCGCCATGGCCGCCGCCGCGGGCGGCGCCGCGACCGTCGAGGTCCCGGCCGAGGACGCGTCCGGCGTGAACGATCGCGAGGAGCTCGCCCGGGCCGGCCGCCGGCTCGTGCGCCGGATGGCGAGCGCGCTCATGAAGGCGGGCGTGACGATCGAGGACCCGGACCGCTTCGACTGCCACGTGGACGTCTCGGTGGGCGCCGACACGGTCATCGAGCCGAACGTGCGCCTCCTCGAGGGCACGAAGGTCGGCGGCGGCTGCCGGGTGGGCGCGGGCACGATCCTCTACCGGACCGAGGTCGCCGACGGCGCGACCCTCCTCCCCTACACGGTCGCGCGCGAGTCGGTGATCGGCCCGGCCGCGAAGATCGGCCCCTTCTCGCACCTGAGGCCCGGCTCCGACGCGGGCCCGGAGGTCGAGCTCGGCGCCTTCGTCGAGACGAAGAAGGCGAAGCTCGGCCGGAAGACGAAGGCCCACCACCTGTCGTACCTCGGCGACGCCGAGCTCGGCGCGGGCGTGAACGTGGGCGCGGGCACCATCACCTGCAACTACGACGGCGCCGCGAAGCACCTCACGAAGATCGGCGACGGCGCGTTCGTCGGCTCCGACTCGATCCTGGTCGCGCCGATCGAGATCGGCGCGGGCGCCTACGTCGCGGCCGGCTCGACGCTCACCGACCCGGTGCCGCCCGGCGCGCTCGCGCTGGGCCGCGCCCGGCAGGTGGTGAAGGACGGGTGGGTCGAGGCGCACGCGCCGAAGAAGGCACCGAAGAAGTAACGTCGGTCACGAGAACAAGGGCGGGCGGGCCGAAGCGGCTCCGCGCGGCCCCGAAGGAGTCAGCGGAACATGTGCGGCATCGTCGGTTACGTGGGGCCCCGGCAGTGCGTCGACCTCATCGTGGGGGGCCTCAGGAAGCTCGAGTACCGCGGCTACGACTCGGCCGGCGTGGCCGTGGTGGGGCCGGGCACGCTGAAGGTGAAGCGTGCCAAGGGCAAGCTGCAGAACCTCGTGAACCTCCTGCACGACGCGCCGCTCCCCGGCACGACCGGCATCGGCCACACGCGCTGGGCGACCCACGGCCGCCCCTCCGACGAGAACGCGCACCCGCACGCCTACGGCGGCGTGGCGGTGGTCCACAACGGCATCATCGAGAACCACCTCGAGCTGCGCGCCTCGCTCGCCTCGAAGGGCCACAAGTTCTCGTCCGAGACCGACACCGAGATCTTCGCGCACCTCATCGCCGACGCCCTCGGCGCCGGCGCGAAGGACCTCGCCTCCGCGGTCCGCGCCGCGCTCGACAAGGTGCACGGCACCTACGCGATGGCGGTGGTGAGCGACGCGCGCCCCGACGAGATCGTGGCGGCGAAGAACGCCTCCCCGCTCGTGGTCGGCCACGGCCAGGGCGAGAGCTTCCTCGCCTCCGACGTGCCCGCCATCCTCGAGCACACCCGCGAGGTGAGCTACCTCGAGGAGGGCGAGCTCGCGGTGCTCTCGGCCGGCAAGGTCACGATCTACGGCAAGGGCGGCGAGCCGGTCGCGAGGAAGCCGAAGAAGATCGAGTGGAGCGCGGTGGCCGCGGAGAAGGACGGCCACAAGCACTTCATGCACAAGGAGATCTTCGAGCAGCCCCGGGCGGTCGCCGACACCATCCGCGGCCGCGTCTCGCTCGAGCAGGGCGACGTGACCCTCGACGGCATGGAGCTGCCCGAGGCGTACGCGAAGGGGATCGAGCGGGTCACCGTCGTGGCCTGCGGCACCTCCTGGCACGCCGGCCTCGCGGGCCGGATGATGATCGAGGCGCTCGCGCGCGTCCCGGTGGAGGTCGAGCTCGCCTCCGAGTTCCGCAACCGCGATCCGCTCGTGAACGAGAAGGTGCTCTGCCTCGCCATCACCCAGTCCGGCGAGACCGCCGACACGCTCGCCGCCGTGAAGGTGGCGAAGGCGAAGGGCGCCCGCGCCTACGCGATCTGCAACGTGGTGGGCTCGGCCATCGCCCGCGAGTGCGACGGCGGCACGCTCTTCACCCGCGCCGGCCCGGAGATCGGCGTCGCCTCCACGAAGGCGTTCACCACCCAGCTCGCCGGGCTGTTCCTCCTCGGCGTGAAGCTCGGCCGCCTGCGCGGCACGCTCACCGAGGACCAGGCCCGCGAGCACCTCTCGGCGCTCCGGCACCTGCCGAGCTGGATGGAGCAGATGATCCGCCAGGAGGCGGCCATCATGCCGGTGGCGAAGCGCTGCGCCGCCGCGCGCGACGTGCTCTTCCTGGGCCGCGGCGGGCAGTTCCCGGTCGCGCTCGAGGGCGCGCTCAAGCTGAAGGAGATCTCGTACATCCACGCGGAGGGCTACGCCGCGGGCGAGATGAAGCACGGCCCGATCGCGCTGATCGACGAGGAGCTCCCGGTGGTCGTGCTCGCCACCCGCGAGCCGGCGTACGAGAAGACCCTCGGCAACATCGAGGAGGTCCGCGCCCGCGGCGGCCACGTGTTCGCGGTGGTCTCGGAGGGCGACACGCACGCCGCCTCGCTGGCCGAGGTGGCGCTGCCGGTGCCGGCGTGCCCCCCGCTGCTCTCCCCGCTCGTCACCATCGTGCCGCTGCAGTTCCTCGCGTACCACGTGGCCGACCTGAAGGGCACCGACGTGGACCAGCCGCGGAACCTCGCGAAGTCGGTCACGGTCGAGTAGCGGCGCCGTCCCGCCGCACGCGCTCCGCGATGCGCGCCACCACGTGGCGCGCGTCGCGGCCCACGCCCTGGATCATCCCGGACGACATCGCGTACTGGAAGTGGACGCCCACGAAGTAGAGGCCGGGCTCCCCGGGCACCACGCCCCGGTCCTGCACCGGCTCGCCCCGGGCGTCCAGCACGGGCAGCTCGAGCCAGTCGAGCGAGGGGCCGAACCCGGTGCACCAGATCACGCTGCCGACCTCGAGCGGGCGCCCGTCCACGACGGGCAGGCCGTCGCGCACGCCGTTCACCCGGCCTGCGCGCACGACGCCGAGCCGGGCGAGGTCGCGCTCGCGGACCCGGATCAGCGGCCCGCCGCCCGAGAGCAGCGCCTCGCGCGCCTTGCGCCCCGGGGGCGTGCGGATCGTCAGGACGTGGTTGAACACGAGGCCGAGCACGAGCCGGGCGAGCACGGTGCGCCCGAGGGTGCTCTCGATCGAGAACGGGATCTCGCCCACGCTCCGCCCGGCGAGGACGACCCTGCGCCCCGCGGAGGCGAGCTCCTTCCCGAGCTCCGCGCCGGAGTTGCCGGCCCCCACGAGCAGCACGTCGCCGCCGGGCGCTAGCTGCGACGGGCGCCGGTACGCGCTCGAGTGGAGCTGGACGATCCCGGGCGCGAGCTCCGCCGCGAACGCGGGGATCCGGGGCCGCTGGTAGGTGCCCATCGCGACCACCACGTGGCGGGCCTCGAGCGGGCGCCCGCCCGTCTCCACGCGGTAGCGCCCGTCGGCCCGGGTGACCCGCTCCACACGCACCCGCGTGCGCACCGGGAGCGCGAAGCGGCCCGCGTAGGCCTCGAGGTAGTCGGCCATCTCGTCCTTCGTCGGGAAGTCGCCCCTGCCCCCGGGGAACGGCACGCCCGGCAGGCCGTCGTACGGCGCCGGCGAGAACAGCCGCAGGGAGTCCCACCGGTTCCGCCAGCTGTCGCCCACCCGCGCGCCGCCCTCCAGGATCGCGAACCGCAGCCCCTGGCGCGCGAGGTGGTGGCCGACCGCGAGCCCGGCCTGGCCCGCGCCCACCACCACGACGTCGAGCACCTCGGCCGGCGCCGCCGCCGGCCTGCGGTCCGTCCCGCGCGCCTCCGCCTGCAGGGCCTCCGCCGCGTCCACCACCACCGCCGTCGGCTCCATCGCATCCTCCCGTTCCAGCGTCCGGGAGCAATGTGGCGCGGGAGGGCGGTGTGCGGCTTCGGGGGTCGTCCCCATGCCCCACCCGGGCGCGACGTGGGTGGTTCCACCCACGTCAGAGGAGGCCGGTCCGCACGGCGTGGGCCGCGGCGGCGGCGCGAGACTGCACCTCGAGCTTGCGGAGGATGTTGGAGAGGTGGCGGTCCACCGTCTTCTCGCTCAGGCCGAGCGCGCGGGCGATGGCGCCGTTCGTCCGGCCCGCGGCGACCAGCCGGAGCACCTCGAGCTCGCGGCCCGTCAGCCCGCCCGCGCGCGGCCGCGCGCGCCGGGCGAGGCGGGCCAGGTCCGGCGCGGCGCCCAGCCGCTCGTATACGGCCCGCGCCGCGTCGAGCTCCAGGCGCTCGCCGTCGGCGTCGCCCAGCGCGCCGCAGGCGAGGCCGGCGAGCTCGCGCACCCGGGCCGCGAGGTACGGCGCCTCGAGCGCCGTCCAGGCATCGAGCGACCGGCGCAGCGCGGCGAGGGCGGGCGCCGCCTGCGCGCGCGCGAGGTGCACCGCGCCGCACGCCTGGTCGGCCACGGCGCCGAGCACCGGCGAGTCGGTGCTTCCCGCGGTGGCAAGGAGCTCGTCCGCCGCGGCCTCCGCGCCCGCGAGATCGGCCGCCGCGAGCAGGATCTCCACCTGCGCGGGCAGGAGCCGGGCCCGGAGCAGGGGATCGTCCGTGGCGGACACGGCCCGCGCGATCGAGCGGACCGCTGCGTCGACCTTCCCCTGCGCGAGGCGGAGCAGGGCGAGCCCCGGCTGCGGATCCCGCCCGGCCCGGCTCGCCTCCTCGTAGGCGGCCTCCGCGCCCTCCAGCTCTCCGAGCAGGCGGTGGATCTGGCCGCGCTGGTACGCGGCCGCCCCGGCGGCGAACGCGTCGCGCGGCGCCACGCGGCGCGCCTCCTCGATGGAGGCGTGCCAGCGACCGTCGAGCTCGAGGATCTCGGCCCGGTGCACGAGGCAGGGCCCGGTGAACGCCACGAGCTGCGGCTGGGTCTCGCACCAGCGCGACAGCGCGCCCGTCCATTCCCGCGCGCGGTCGAGCGCGAACACCCGGGCGCAGCCCGAGATGAGGGTGCAGTAGACGAGGCCGGTGACGATCGGCCGCAGGTCCGCGCGCGTGACGATCACCATCGCCTCGTCGAGCAGCGCGAGGCCCTCGCGCGCGCGGCCCTGGCGAAGGCGCGAGGCGCCCTGCTGGGTCCTCGCGAACGCGAGGAGATCATCGTCGCCCGCCCGCTCGCCCGCTGCGGCCGCCTCGCCCGCGAGCTCGAAGGCCCCGTCGAGCTCCCCGCTGCGCTGCCGCCGGTAGATCTCCGGGAGGAGGAGCCAGCCGCGCAGCGCGTGATCGTCCGGCGCGCGCAGGCGCCCCGCGACGCCGAACCACCCCGATGCGCGCGCGACCTCGCCGAGGGAGAGCAGGCGAAAGCCGATCCAGAAGGCCGCCCGCGCGGCCTGGGGCTCGTCCCCCTCCTCTAGGCACCGCGCGTGCTGCCGCTCGAGGGTGGCGATGAGCACCTCGCCCTGCCCCAGCATCGCGGCCGACCAGGCGAGCCGCTCCAGATCCTGCGCCCCGAGCGGGCGAGCCTGGTCGGCCCGGCCCAGGGCCTCGAACGCATCGACCCAGCGCCGTGCCGCGTAGGCGGCACGGCCGCGCGCGACGTCCGTGCGCGAGCCGGTCACCGGGCGATTCTAGCGGCAGGCCCCCGCGTGCGCCGTGAGGCCCCAACCAGGCAGTGCCGGCCGGGGCCCCGGGGCCGCCGCGAGGCTCAGAAGTCCGCCATCGGGAACTCGTCGTCGTGGGTCGCGCGCTTCGGCGCCGGGAGCGCGGCGGGCTTGGCGCCCGGGGCCGCGCGCTTCGCCTGCGCCGGAGCGGCGGCGGGGCGCCTCGCGTGTGCCGTCGAGGCGGCGAGCGTGCGCCGCTCGAGCTGGAAGCCCGCGACCATCGCGGCGAGCTCCTCGGCCTGGCCGGACAGCTCGCTCGCCGCCGAGGAGGACTCCTCGGCGGAGGCCGCGTTCTGCTGGGTGACCTTGTCCATCTCGCCGATGGCCTTGTTCACCTGCTCGATGCCGGCCGACTGCTCGTTCGCCGCGGCCGCGATCTCGGCCACGATGTCGGAGACCTTCTGGATGCCCCCGCCGATCTCGGCGAGCTTCCCGGCGACGTGCTTCGAGGTCACCTCGCCCTCGCCGGCCTCCTTCACCGACTGGCGGATGAGCTCCTCGGTCTTCGTCGCCGCGTCCTTCGCCCGGAGCGCGAGCGACCGGACCTCCTCGGCGACGACCGCGAACCCGCGCCCCGCCTCGCCGGCGCGCGCGGCCTCGACCGCGGCGTTGAGCGCGAGGAGGTTCGTCTGGAAGGCGATGTCCGAGACGTCCTTGATGATCTGCGAGGTCCCCTCGGCGGAGGCCTTGATCCGGGTCATCACGCCCTGCATCTGCTCCACGGCGGCGGCGCCGTCGGTCGCGGCGCCGCGGGCGCCCTGCGCGAGGAGGTTCGCCTGCTGGGCGCTGTCGGCGGAGTGCCTCGTGCGCTCGGCGAGCGTCTCGACCGAGGTGGTCGTCTCCTGGAGCGAGGAGGCCTGCTCGGACGCGCCGGAGGCCACCGCCTGCGAGGAGGCGGCGATCTGCGTGGAGGCCGACGAGACCTGCTCGACCGCGGCCGCGACCTGCTGCAGCGCCGCGTGCAGCGCCTCGCCGGTCGCGTTGACCGCGTCCTTCATGCGGGCGAGGTCGCCCTGGTAGCTGCCCCCCACGCGGGCGCGCAGGTCCCGCTTCGCGAGCTGCTCGAGCGTCGCGACCGAGGCGTTCATCGGGGCGATCACCGCGTCGAGCGTGCGGTTCACGCCCTCGACGATCTTCCGGAAGTCGCCCTGGTGCCTCGTCGCGTCGGCGCGGGTCTCGAGCTTGCCCGCGACGGCCGCCTCGGCCAGGCGGTTCGCGTCGGTGACGAGCGCGTTCACGGCGTCGACGCAGGTGTTGAGGTTCCGCTTCAGCACGTCGAAGTCGCCGCGGTACTCGTCGGTGATCTTCGCCGGGATGGCGCCCTTCGAGATGTCGTCCACGTACCTCGCCGCGACGTTGAGCGGCCCGATGACCGCGTCGAGCGTGTCGTTCACGCCCTGCACGATCCGCCGGAAGTCGCCCTGGTGCCGGGAGGCGTCCGCGCGGGTGGCGAGCTTGCCGGCCACCGCCGCGGCCGAGAGCGCGTTCGCGTCCGACACGAGCGCCTTCACGGCGTCGATGCACGTGTTGAGGTTGCGCTTCAGGGCGTCGAAGTCGCCGCGGTACTCGTCGGTGATCTTCGCCGGGATCTGGCCCTTCGCGATGTCGTCCACGTACTTCGCCGCGACGTTGAGCGGCCCGACGACGGCGTCGAGCGTGCGGTTCACGCCCTCGACGATCTTGCGGAAGTCACCCTCGTGCTTCGTGGCGTCGGCGCGCGTCCCGAGCTTGCCCGCGACGGCGGCCTCGACGAGCCCGCCCGCGTCGGTCACGAGCCGGTTCACGGTCGCGATCAGCCGGTTCAGGGCGTCCTTCAGGTTGTTGAAGTCCCCCTGCGCCGGCTCGGTGATGGGCGCGGGGACCTCGCCCCGGGAGAGGCGCTGCAGGTAGTCCAGCGCGCGGACGATCGGGGCGCCGTAGGCGTCCAGCGTCTCGTTGATGCCGTGGACGATGGGGCGGAACTCCGGCGTCACGGCCGCCTCGTCGCCGCGGACCGACAGCCGGCCCTCGCGGACCGCGTCGTGGACCTTGCCAGCCTCGCGGGCGAGCGTCGTGAGCGTGATGCGGATGCCGCGCGCGAGCACCCAGCCCACGGCGAGCACGAGGAGCCCGCCGCCGAGCACCGCGACCGTGACCCAGGCGACGCCCTGGGTGGCGATCTCCTCCCCCGCCTGTCGCGCGTGGGAGGCGTGGGCGGACGTCCGCTCCACCACCACCATCAGCTCCGCCTCGGCGCCCGCGTAGAGCTTCTTCGCGGTGCTGAACTGGGACCAGATCCGGTCGTCGAGCGACTTCACGGCGGGGTCGTCGGCGGGCGTGCCGGACCGGAGCACCCGGTCCCGCTCCTTCGCGAGCGCCTCGGTGGCCTCGGCGGCGCGCCGCCACTCGCCCGACGAGCGCTTCGAGGCATCCCAGGCCAGCCGGACGTCGTCCTCCCGCGGCAGGGCCTCGAAGGCGGCCGTGCCCGCGTCCATCCGCTTCCAGATCGCGGCGAGCGCCTCGAAGGCGGCCGTGCGGGTGGCCTCGTCGGACCGCTTCACGAGCGCGCCGTAGAGCTCCTTCTCGACCGCGGTCCGCGCCTCGTTCACGGTGGCGAGCGCCTGCACCGCCGGGAACTGCGTCTCGGTCACCTCGGTGAGCGCTGCGCCGATGCGGTTCGAGACGACCCAGCCCATGCCGCCGACGAGGGCGAGCAGGACGAAGGCGAGGGCGAACGAGAGGAGGATCTTGGTGCCGGTCGCGAGGTTCCGGATGGAGTGCATGGAGATGGGCCGCCCTGGGGTGATGTGTGACCCGCCGGGCGCGCCGGCGGGCGTGCCCGTCCCATGAGCAGGTTGCGTACCAACGGGGAGACGCAGCGGTTCGGGGTGCGCCCAGGCGCGCACCGCCGCTTTGCCGCGATCCGGCCGTGATCAGGGGCCGAATCCGGAGGACACGGACTTACCGTCCGCGTACCAGGGCGGGCGCCCCGTCCGAGCAGGCGGTGCCCGTCCGACCCAGGGGTCGGCCTCGCCCGACACGGAACGTGAACTCGCCGCGTCCCGGCCGCGATCAGGGGCGCTTGCCCGCCCTGAGCTCGTCGGCGATCGGCTTCGCGCCGTAGACCTTCTCGAGCGCCTCGACGATCGCGCGCGAGTCCACCGCCACGGTCCGGTTGAGCGCCGCGTCGAAGAAGTAGTCGCCGGCGATCGAGGGGAGGTTCCCGTCGAACACCAGCCCCACCACCTCGAGCTTCGCGTTCACGAGGGGCGAGCCGGAGTTGCCGCCGATGATGTCGTTGTCGGTGACGAGGTCGAAGGGCAGGTCGAGCCGCACCTTGTCCTTCGCGGCGAGCCACGAGGGCGGCAGCGCGAACGGGTCGCGCCCGGTGTGCCGCGCGTAGGCGCCGGCGAAGGTCGTGAACGGGGCGACCTCGCCCTTCACGGGGTCGGTCCAGCCCTTCACGGCGCCGTACGAGACCCGCGCCGTGAAGGTGGCGTCGGGGTACCCGTTCGTCCCGTCCACCGCGAGCCGCGCGTCGGCGACGGCGGCGCTCGCCTTCTTCTGCGGCCCCTCGACGGCGTCGTCCCAGGCCTTGCGGGCGGCGCGGGCGTCGACGTCGAACGCGCGCATCCAGACGACGAGCGGATCGGTCGAGGCGGCCACCGCCGCGGGGCCGCCGTCCCAGAGCGCCTTGCGCACCGCGGGGTCCGCGAGCTTCGTGCCCTCCACGAGCTTCGCCGCGACCTCCTCGGGCGACGCCTGGCCGAGCGCGCGCTTCACCGCGGGGTGGTCCGGCCCGAGCAGCTCGCGCGCCCGGGAGAGGCCCCAGCCGACGAGCAGCGCCTCGAGCTTCGCGGGCACCGGCACCGGCCCGAGGAGCTCGTCCTCGAGGGCGGGCAGCTTCGCGTCGGCGAACTCGGGGAGCCGGTCCGCGCTCGGCTTCGCGCGCTCCGCCGCCCCGCGCACGAGGTCGCGCGCGAACGAGAAGAGGTGCGAGCCGGGGGCCGGGCGCTTCTCGAGCGCGCCGTACGCGGTCCGGAGCGACCGCTTCGTCACCTGCACCGCCTCGAGGGCGGCGAACGCCGGGTCCGCCTTCGCGGCCACCTCGGGCTTCGCGGCGATGCGCGCGCGCAGCGCCCGCTCGCGATCCTCGACGTCCTTCTTGACCGAGGGCTCGGTGAGCGCCGCGAGGAGGCCGCGGTACACCTTGAGCGAGTTCTCCGTGTAGAAGAGCAGCGCCGTCGAGGTGCGCTTCTCCTCCGCGCCCTCGCGCTGGTAGCCGCGCAGCACGCCGCGCAGCTCGGAGAGCTCGGCGAGGCGCTCCGGCACCGCGACCTCGCGCTCGTAGCCGAGCTGGGCGGCGGTGTAGCCGCGGTGGGTCGTGCCCGGGTTGCCCGAGACGAACACCGGCTCGCCCGCCTTCGCGCCCGCGGGCGACCAGCGCAGGAAGCTCTTCATCCGGGCGGGCTTGCCGCCCTCGTAGACGCGCACGAAGGCGGAGTCGAGGTCGTAGCGGGGGAACTCGAAGTTGTCGGGGTCGCCGCCGAAGAACGCGATGCCGAACTCCGGCGCGAAGACGAGCCGGACGTCGGCGTACCGGCGGTAGGCGTAGACGGCGTAGGCGCCGCCCTGGAACAGCGTGACGAGCTCGCAGCGCAGCTCGGGCGAGGTCTGGCAGCCCTTCTCGAGCCCGGCCTTCGTCGCGTCGAACGCCCTCTTCCAGCCCTCGCCGTCGAGCCCCTTCGTCGCGTCCTTCACCTTCGCCGTGACGTCGGTGATGCCCACGAGCTGGTTGAGCTCGAGGTCGGGGCACTTCTTCTCGTCGGCCACCTTCGCCGCGACGAACCCGTCCTTCACGAGGTCCTTGCCGCCGGTCGAGAGCTGCTCGACGCAGGTGTGGACGCAGTGGTGGTTCGTCATCACGAGGCCGTCGGCCGACACGAAGCTCGCCGAGCAGCCCTGCGCGATGCGGGCCGAGCCGAGCCGGAGGGCCTCGAGCCAGCGCGCGTCGGTCTTCACGCCGTACTTCTTCTGCACCGCGTCCGCGGGGAAGCGGTCGAAGGTCCACATGCCCTCGTCGGCGGCGGCGAGGCAGGGGGCGAGGAGGGCGGCGAGCAGGAGGGCGGGCGTGAGGGGTCGGCGCATGGGTTCGCGTGAGTAGGCCCCGCAGGCGTTTCCGTCAAGGAGGGTTTGCCGGGGCCGGCGAGAGACGGCACCCTCGCCTTCGTGACCACCCGCCGGCTGTTCGTCGCCCTCCGCCCGCCCGCGCCCGTCCTCGAGGCCGCGGCCGCGCGCGTCGCGGCGCTGCGCGGGGCCGCCGGCCCGGCCGCCGCCGACGTGCGCTGGGTGGCGCCGGGGAACGTCCACCTCACGCTCCGGTTCCTGGGCGGCGTGCCCGCCGGGCGGGTGCCGGACGTGGAGGCCGCCGTGCGGGGCGCCGCCGCCGCGGCGGCGAGGTTCACGCTCGCGCTCGGCGGCCCGGGCGCCTTCCCCTCCGCGCGCCGGCCGCGGGTCCTCTGGCTCGGCGTCGGTGGCGAGGTGGCCGCGCTCTCGGCGCTCGCCGCGGACCTCGGCCGCCACCTCGCGCCGCTGGGGTTCCCTCCGGAGGAGCGGGCGTTCTCGCCGCACCTCACGGTCGGCCGCGCCCGGGATCCCCGGGGCGCGCCCCGCCTCGCGGGTGCGCTCGCGGGCGCGGACGGGGCCGCGCCCGTCCCATGGGCGGTCGACTTCATCGCGCTGGTCGAGTCGCACCTGTCGCCCGCCGGGCCCCGCTACGAGGACCTCCTGCGGGCGCCGCTCGCCACGCCGTGAATGTCCGGCACGCCGGGCCGTCCCCCCGTGTGGCGCCCGGCCGCCTGCTTTCGCGGGCTTCGGCCGCGCCCTGGCTGGCGCACGCCGTGCAATCCGCATCGGTTGCGGCGAAGATGTGCCGCCCTCCCTGGAGCCTCCGATGCTGCCGAAGACGCCCACCCGCCGGCACGGTCCTCGTCGAGGGGTGCCTGGCGCACCCCTCGCTGGCAGCGGCCGCCCGTCGCGCGGCCTGCGCGTCCTCTCGCTCGCGGTCCTCTTCACGTTCGGCTGCGCCTCGGTGCGCGCGCCCGCGACCCTGATGCCCGAGGTCATCCCGGTCCGCGGCGGCGCCGTGGACCCGCAGCTCGCGCTCTGGGTGGAGGGCGGCGAGGCGCCCACGCAGGCCGAGCAGCAGGAGGCCGGCGCGAAGGCGCAGCGGGCGCTCGCGGAGGCCGCGAAGGGCCTCACGGCGCCCGGCGACGACGACGGCCTCCTCGTCGTGCGCGCGCAGGGCGTGACGCGGACCTCGGGGCGCCGCGCCAACCAGACCGCGGCGACGGTCGGCCTCGTGGTCGGCTTCGTTGTCGTGGTCGCCATCGCCATCCTCGTGCTCACCGAGGGCAAGGGCGGTGGAGGCGGCAAGGTGCCGAAGGTCTCGGGCGGCGGCGCCCGCGCGGCGCCGGCGCCCGCCCGCGGCGCGACGCATGCGGGCGGCGCCATCGCGCGCGGCGGCGGGCGCGGCGGGCTGCCGATCCCACTGCCCACGCGCGGCCCGCGCCCGGTCCGTCCCCCGGTGCCCGGGGTGCGGCCCGCGCCCGGCGTCCGCCCGGCGCCCGTGCCCTGGGCCGTGCCGCCCCGCTACCCGCACGACGGCGTCTACGTGTGGGGTGACCCCTACGTGAACTGGGGCGTGTACGTCGACCTCACGCCGCCGCCGCCGGCGCCGTACGCCGGCCCCTACGAGGAAGGCCCTTACGCGAACGGCTTCCAGCAGCCGCTCGAGTCGTGGACGGTCGCGCCCGCCGGCGCCGCCGAGGAGGCGCCCGGCGCGGCGCTCCCGATGCCGGAGGAAGCGCCACCCGAGCTCAGCGAGCTGCGCCTCGGCCCCCCGCCGGCGCTGCCGCTCGACGACCGGGGCATGTTCGCGGGCGACGACCTCCTCGTCGAGCTCGTGGTCGTCGATCGCCTCACCGGGGAGCCGCGCCTGCGCAAGCTCGCGCGCAAGGACATCGACCCGACCGACGCGGCGAAGGTCCGCGCCTTCCTGCGCGCGGCGGTGGCCGAGCGCAAGGGCTGGGAGCCGGTGACGGCGACGGTCGCGCCCGCATTCCCCTGACGGGCGAGCCGCCCCGAGCGTAGGCTCCGTGGAGCGCAGCTCCGCGGGCCGGAGTCGAGGGGCTTGCGCCGCGGGCCCCCGGCGCGCGACCCTCTCCCTCATGGCAGAGTCGGTCGCCACCGCCTCCGGGCTCGCGCCGGGGTTCCTCGTCGCGGCGCCCGCGCTCGCCGATCCGAACTTCGCGGGCTCCCTCGTCCTCATGGCCGAGCACCACGGCGAGGGCGCGCTCGGCTTCGTCGTGAACCGCGCCGGGCCCGTCTCGATCGGCGAGGTGCTCGGCTCGGTCGACGACGAGCTGCGCGTGGCGGGAGAGCTCGGCGGGCTCGCCGGCGGGCCGGTGCTCGTGGGCGGGCCGGTGCAGCCCGAGCGGCTGTGGGTGCTCTTCCGGCCCGGCGCGGTCGCGCCCGACGCGGCCGGCTCGGTGGAGGTCTGCGAGGGCCTCTCGCTCGGCGGCTCGAGGGAGCTCCTCGAGGCGCTCGTGCACACGCGCGGCGCGGGCCCGTACCACCTGCTCCTCGGCTACGCGGGCTGGGCGCCCTTGCAGGTGGAGGAGGAGGTCGGGAGCGGCGCGTCGATCCCGATGCCGCTCCACACCGACCTCGTGTTCGACGTGCCCCTCGAGCAGCGCTGGGATCTCGCCGTGCGGCGGCTCGGGCTCGATCCGGGGGGCTTCCTGGTGGGGGGCGGCGGCGCGAAGGCCTGAGCTCGGGGCGGGGGGAACCGCTCATCCCGAGCGTAGGCCCGCGAAGCGGGCCGGAGTCGAGGGACGCCCCCCGTGAAACTTCACTCCCAGGTCACGTCGTAGACGGCCTCGAGCAGGCCGGTCTGGCGTCCGGTGGCCTTCACGTTCTTCCCGCCGCCGACGATCGCGCCGACGGCGAGCACGCCCGCGTGGAACGGCGGCACGAGGAAGTCGCGCGTGAAGACGTAGCGCGCGTGCCTGTCGCCGAGCCAGGTGACGGTGCGCTCGCCGTAGCTCACGGTGGCGCGGTAGCCGCCGGGCATGTGCTGCATGAGCGCGCGGGTGCCGCCGCCCGCGGCGAGCGCGAGGAGCGTCTTGCCGAGCATGGAGGCGGCGATGAGCTCCGCCGCGCGCGCGCCGACCTTGTAGTAGACGGGGTCGGTGCCGCCGAGCTGGCGCTCGAGGAGGTCGGCCGCGTTGAAGATGAGGTTGAGGTAGTCGGCCACGGGGTACGTGAAGAACTCGGTGCGCGAGCCCTTGCCCGAGACGCTGTCGACCTTGCGGGCGGCGGCCTCGTCGGCGTGCTCGCGCACGACCGAGAAGATCGCGTTGAAGACCACGCCGCGGACGGTGTCGTGCGGGGTGGCGACCGCGATGCGGGCAGCGAGGTCCTTGCGGTCGGCGGGCATCGTCGTCTGGTCCCTTGCGACGTCGTCCCTCCGGACGCGACGTCGACCTCGCCCCGTACGGGCGAAGCGGCGAATACCCCCCTGGTTACCCCGTTCTTCGCACCCCGTAGGTATTTACGCCAATTTTCTTGCCGCGAAGCCGTCCGTTCAGGTATCCATCCGTTCAGGTCGATTCCAGCCGCTGTCGTATCCACCTGCTAGAGCAACCGTCGTCGACGCCGCGGCCACCGCAGCACCTCACCCCCAGCAGCGGCCACACCAGCACCAGCAACGCAGAACGGAGAACGCGATGCCCGTCGGACCGGAGAAGGAGAAGGCGATCGAGCTGGCCGTCTCGTCCATCGAGAAGGCCTTCGGCAAGGGCTCGATCATGCGCCTCGGCAACGAGGAGGCGCTCGTGAAGGACGTGCAGGCCGTCTCCACGGGCTCGGTGTCCCTCGACATCGCCCTCGGCGTCGGCGGCTTCCCGCGCGGCCGCATCATCGAGATCTACGGGCCGGAGTCCTCCGGCAAGACCACCCTCGCCCTGCACGCGGTGGCCGAGTGCCAGAAGAAGGGCGGCATCGCGGCGTTCGTCGACGCCGAGCACGCCCTCGACGTCGGCTACGCCCGCAAGCTCGGCGTCCGCACCGACGACCTCCTCATCTCCCAGCCGGACTCCGGCGAGCAGGCGCTCGAGATCGTCGAGACGCTCGTCCGCTCCGGCGCCATCGACGTGCTCGTCATCGACTCGGTCGCCGCGCTCGTGCCGAAGGCCGAGCTCGAGGGCGAGATGGGCGACGCGCACATGGGCGTGCAGGCCCGCCTCATGAGCCAGGCGCTCCGCAAGCTCACCGGCACCATCGCGAAGTCCCAGACCATCGTCATCTTCATCAACCAGATCCGCATGAAGATCGGCGTGATGTTCGGGAACCCGGAGACCACCACCGGCGGCAACGCGCTCAAGTTCTACGCGTCCCAGCGCCTCGACATCCGCCGCATCGGCGCCATCAAGGACGGCGAGTCGGTCATCGGCAACCGCACCCGTGTCAAGGTGGTCAAGAACAAGGTCGCGCCTCCCTTCAAGGAGGTCGAGTTCGACATCATGTACGGCCAGGGCATCAGCCGCGAGGGCGACGTGCTCGACCTCGCCTCGAACGACAACATCGTCGAGAAGAGCGGCGCCTGGTTCAGCTACGACGGCGAGCGCATCGGCCAGGGCCGCGAGCAGTCGAAGTCCTTCCTCCGCGAGCACCCCGAGGTCCTCCAGCAGATCGAGGGCAAGCTCTTCGAGAAGTTCGGCATCAAGCGCGGGCCGGTGGCGGTGCCCTCGCCGGACGAGGCCGAGGAGGAAGAGGTCACGGAGAAGAAGAGGAAGTCCAAGTAGGGCCCTTTCGCCTCATTCGCCCATCTCCCTCTCCTCCCTCTCCTCCCTCGCTCACGCGTCGAGGTGTGCCTGGAGAAGCCCAGGCCACGGCTACGCTCGGGACTGGTCGGGACTGGTCGGGACTCTGGTTCCTACCCGTTCGTCCCGAGCGTAGGCCCGCCGGAGGCGGGCCGGAGTCGAGGGAGGCGGCCCGCTCATTTCGTGCAGCCGGGGTAGTCTCATCCCCGGACCTCACCATGGCCGTCTCCCTCACCGATCGCGGCTGGCTCGGGGCGCTCGTCGACGGCGAGCTCGAGGCCTACGACCCGGCGCAGGCGCGGGCCCGGCTGCCGGCGGAGGTGCTCGAGGCGGCGGAGTCGGCGACGGACCTCGCCGCGGCGGGACGGGTGCTGGTCGCGCGGGCGATGCGCCGGCGGGCGGCGCCGGACGCGACGCCGGAGGCCGTGTTCCTCGAGGAGGTCCGCCGGCACGTCGGGCTCCTGCTCGACCTCGGCGCGCTCCGGGGCGTCCCCTTCGTCCGCGCCCGCGCGCGGGCCGAGATCGCCGCCTTCCTCGCGGCCGCCTGCGGCGCCCACGCCGCGGCGCTCGCGGCCCGGCCGGACGAGCCCGGTGGAGCCTCCGACGCCGCGGTCGCCCGCGCGCTCGCCTCCGCCGCGCGCGTCCTGCACGCGCGCTTCTGGCCGCCCGCCGAGCCGCCGGGCGGGCTCCCCATCCGGCCCGCGGTGCTCGCGCTGTTCCGGCGCCGCCTCGCGCGCGTCGCCTCCGGCTTCCACCGGGAGGGCGCGCTCACCGCGGACGCCCTCGCCCGCCACGCGGCGCACGCGGGCCTCGAGACCTCGCTCGTCGCCGAGGCCCTCGCAGGGCTGCTCGCCGCGGCCGAGGCCCCCTCCGAGCGCGACCTCGCGGTGCGCGTCCGGCAGGTCGCCCACGTCGGGCTGTCGCGCGTGGAGGCGCGGGCCGCGCGCCACGGGGTCCGCTCGCCGCGCACCGGGGAGGTCCTCGCGGCCGTCTCGCCGCCCGCGAGCCGGCCGTTCCTGCTCGAGCAGCTCCGGCTCGCGCAGCTGCGCCGGGGCCTGCTCTCCCCGCCG
This sequence comes from Anaeromyxobacteraceae bacterium, assembly GCA_047602405.1. GTDB lineage: Bacteria > Myxococcota > Myxococcia > Myxococcales > Anaeromyxobacteraceae > Anaeromyxobacter. Next base: position 1,842,442 of record JASGHJ010000001.1, on the reverse strand, counting down.
GCGGTGGCGTACGTGGAGGCGTTCGCGCGCGCCACCGGGCTCGAGGCCGCGGCGGTGCTCGCGGCGCAGCTCGAGGCCGCCGCCCAGCACGCCGGCCAGGAGGAGCTGCCCGCCGTGGCGGGCGGCGCGCGCGACTGGGCCGTGGTGGCCGAGGAGTGGGAGGCCGCGACCGACGACGTCCTCGAGAAGGTCTCCGGCGTCGTGGCCGGCAACCTCGAGGCGCTCGCGACCGAGCTCAAGGAGACCGGCGAGCTCGGCCAGCTCGTCGCGAAGGCGGCCGCGGGCGGGGTGCTCACGCCCGAGGAGCGCCGGAAGGTGCGCGAGCAGCTCGTGGACCTCGCGAAGGCGGTCCCGGCGCTCGCGATCTTCGCGGCGCCGGGCGGCGCGATCCTCCTGCCGCTCCTCGCGAAGCTCCTGCCCTTCAGCCTCCTGCCGAGCGCGTGGGACGGGAAGGCCGCCGCCCCCACCCCTCCGGGCGCTACCTCCCCCGGCGCAGCACCGTCGCCACCCGCAGGGCGTCCTCGTTCACCCCGGCGGTGAGCGTGCGGCCGCGGTCCGACGCGAGCACGGCGTCGATGCGGCCCGCGAGGTCCGCGCCGGCCGGCCCGACCGGCTCCCGGGCGAGCACCCACTTCAGCGCGAGCACCGCGTGGAAGCGCGCGTCGACGTCGGCGTCGCCGTTCACCGGCCGCGCCACGGCCGCGGCGAGCGCCGGGGCCTGCTTCGCCTTGCCCGCCGCGCCCACCTCGAGCGCGGCGCGATCCCGCACCGCGGCGCTCGGGTCCTCGAGCTTCTTCTCCCAGCAGGCGGCGTCCGCGCCGCAGGCGCCCGCGGCGTCGAGCCGGGCGAGCATCCCGTCGTAGGCGGCCTTGATGCCGTCGCTCGCGCACTTGCCCTCCGGGCAGTCCTTCGCCCTCGCGGCCTCCACGGCGGCGCGGTCGTCCTTCCCGCCGAGGCGCGACACCGCCACGAGCGGCGCGAGCCTGAGCTCCGCCGAGCCGGCCGAGGCGGCCATGGCACGCAGCGTGGGCAGCGCGGCGGGGTCGCCGATGCGGGCGAGCGCGCCGCAGTAGCGCTCGCGCACGAGCGGGTCCTTCTCGGCCGCGGCGAGCTCGCCCACCGGCCGCACGGCCTCCTTCGCGCGCAGCCGGGCGAGCGCGTCGGCGACGAACACGCGCACGACGCGGGTCACCTCCGGCTCGGGGTCGGTGTACGACAGCTTCGAGACGAGCACCGGCACCGCGTCCGCGCCGCCGACGTCGCCGAGGAGCTGGCTCGCCTTCGCGGCGAGCGCGCCCGGCGGGACGCCCTGCTCCTTCGCCCAGGCCGCGAGCTCCGCGTCCTTGCCCTCGAGCACGAGGAGGAGCGGCTCCGCCATCGCCTTCCCGAGCTGGTAGGTCGCGAAGGAGGCCTCGTTGAAGAGGCCGCGCGGCGAGAAGATCGCCTTCAGCACCGCGGCGCGGCCGAGGTGCTTGTCGTCGTCGCCGATCTGGCCGATGGCGAGGATGGCCTTGCGGGCGGTGAAGGGCTCGCTCCTCGGGTCGTTCGCGATGTCGGCGAGCGTGTCGACCGCGGCGGGGTCGCCGATCTTGCCGAGCGCGTCGACCGCGGCGATCTGCGTGTAGCCGTCGCCCGACTTCGCGAGCGCCTCGAGCGAGGGCACCGCCTCGGTCGCCTTCAGGGTGCCGAGGGCGTCGGCGATCCGGCGGTTGAGGTCGGAGGCGTCGCGGTCGCGCGGCGAGGGGTCGACCGCGTCGAGCAGCCCCTTCACGGCGCGGGTGTCGCCGATCTCGCCGAGGGCCACGGCCGCCTCGGCGCGGACCTTCGCCGGCACCTGCTTGTCCTTCAGGAGCTCGCCGAGCGGGTCGACGGCGGCGCGGCGCTGCTCGGGCGTCGCGAGCGCCTTGCCGTCCTTGTCCTTGCCGAGGAGGGCGCGGACCTTCCCGACGGCCTCGAGCTTCTCGTCGGTGCGGGCGCGCGAGACCGCGCGCTTCGCCCAGCCCTCCGGGTCGGTGGGGGTGCCGCACCCGGCGGCGAGGAGGGCGAGGGCCGAGGCGACGGCGAGGGCGTGGCGCATGCGGGCTCCGGGATCAGGCCGCGCCCTGCTTCTGGGCGGGGACGGCGATGGGGGTGAGCTCGGGTGAGTCGGAGGCGAGGGCGAGGCGGCGCTCGCGCGCGGCGGCCTCGAGGGCCTCGATGGCGGGCATCAGCTCCGGCGAGCGCCCGACGGCGGCCCGCATGCGCTGGGCGGCGTCCTCGAGGACCTCGGCGTGCCGCCGATCGCGCTTCTTGAGCGCGTCGACCGCCTCGAGGAACGTGCCGAAGAAGCCGCGCAGCTCGTCCGAGCGGCGCAGGGTCCGCATCCGCGGGTAACGCCCCTCGGAGATGATCTTGAGGTAGTGGCCCATCACGAAGACGGGGCCGGCCACCCGGTGGGTGATGACGACGCCGAGGAGGCCCAGCGCCGCCGCGAGGAGCAGGGCGGTGCCCCCGAGCACCACCAGCAGCACCCGGTCGCTCCGCTCCACGAGCGCGCGGGTCTCGGCGTCGGCGCCCAGGAGGGCGGTCGCCTGCGCGTGGGCCTGGTGCACCCACAGGCCGAACACGACCGCGACCGCGAGGCCAGCGAGGGCCATCACGGCGGCGTACTTGAGCTGGAACCCTCGGTCGAGGAGGTAGTGCCGGCGGAACGGCTCCGTCGCGGGCGCCTCCGTTCCGGCGGGTACCTCTGCCATGCGGGACTCCTCGTTCTCCGGTCCTGATCGAGTCGGGTGCCGATTCTATCCCGACCCGCCCTCCCCGCAACGCGCCCGCCCCACCCCCGGGTCTTCGCTCGTCCCCGAGGGGTGACACGGGCTATACAGCGTCGGCATGGAACCCGGGCGCCCGCTGCGCGTCGTCTACATGGGGACGCCGGCCTTCGCGGTCCCCGGCCTCGACGCCCTCGCGGTGGCGGGTCATCGGCTCGTCGCGGTGGTCGCCCAGCCCGACCGGCCCGCCGGGCGGGGCCAGGCGCTCCGGCCGCCGCCCACGAAGGTGTGGGCGACCGGGCACGGTGTACCCGTCCTGCAGCCGGAGAAGGTCCGGGACGGCAAGCTCGCCGCCGACCTCGCGGCGCTCCGCCCGGACGTGCTCGCGGTCGCGGCCTACGGGCGGATCCTCGGGCGGGACCTCCTCGAGCTCGCCCCGCTCGGCGCCGTCAACGTGCACGGCTCGCTCCTCCCGCGGTGGCGCGGCGCCGCGCCCATCCAGTGGAGCGTCGCCTCCGGCGAGACCGAGACCGGGATCTCGATCATGCAGATGGACGAGGGGCTCGACACGGGGCACGTGATCCTCCAGCGCGTGGAGCGCATCCAGCCGAACGACACGGCGGAGACGCTGTCGGAGCGCCTCGCCGACCTCGGTGGCCAGGCGCTCGTCGAGGGCCTCGCGCTCCTCTCCTCGGGGCGCGCGGTGCCCGTGAGGCAGGACGACGCCCGCGCCACCCGCGCCCGCCCGCTCCAGAAGGAGGACGGCCGCGTGGACTTCACGCGCGGCGCCGACGTCGTGGCGAACCGCCTGCGGGCGTTCACGCCCTGGCCGGGCGCGTTCACGACGCTCTCCGGGAAGCTCCTGAAGCTCGTCGAGGCCCGCCCCGCCTCGCCGGCGGGGCTGCCCGCGGGCGCGGCGCCGGGGTTCGCGACCGCCGTGCCGGGCCAGGGGCTCCTCGTCGCCTGCGGCGGCGGGACGGCGCTCCTCGTCTCGAAGGTGCAGCCCGAGGGCAAGGCCGCGGTCGCGGCCGCCGACTTCGCGAACGGGCTGCGGGCCCGGACGCTCGCGATGGGCACGTAGATGGCCGGCCCGAGCGGACGCAAGGTCGCCTTCGAGGTGCTCCGCCGCGTGGAGGAGGGCGGCGCCTACGCCTCGCGCGCGCTCGACGCCGCGCTCGGCGCCGCGGGCGCGCTCGATCCGCGCGACGCGGGGCTCGCGACCGAGCTCGTCTACGGCACGCTCCGCCGCGCGCTCACGCTCGACGCCGCGCTCGCGCCGCACGCCAACCGGCCGCTCGCGTCCGCCGACCCCGCCGCGCGCGTCGCGCTCCGGATGGGCGCCTACGAGCTGCTGTTCCTCCGCACGCCGCCGCACGCCGCCGTCGGCGAGGCGGTGACGCTCGCCCGCGGCGTGGACCACGGCCGCGCCTCCGGCTTCGTGAACGCCGTGCTCCGCGCGCTGGCGCGGAAGCCCGAGCTCCCCGCGCCGCCTCCGCTCGACGCCGACCCCGCCGGCCACGTGGCCGCCGCGGAGTCCTTGCCGCGCTGGCTCGCCGAGGAGTGGGTGGCGTGGCTGGGGCCGGAGGCGGCGCTCGCCCTCGCCGCCGCGATGAACCGCCCCGCGCCGCTGACCGTCCGGTCCACCGGGCGCGACGCGCTCGTCGAACGCGTGCAGGCCGCCGGCCTGTCCATCGCCCCCACCCGCTGGTCCCCCGTCGGCGCCACGCTCGCGTCCGGCTCCGTGGCCGAGCTCGCCCGCGCCGCCGGCGAGCTCGTCTTCCAGGTCCAGGACGAGGCCGCCCAGCTCGTGTCGCTGCTGGCCGCCGGCGACCTGCGCGGCCAGCGCGCCCGCGTGCTCGACGCGTGCGCCGCGCCGGGCGGGAAGGCGTTCCACCTGGCCGAGCTGCTCGGCCCCGGCTCCGAGGTCGTCGCCGTCGAGGTCCACCCGCGCAAGGCCGACTCCCTCGCCCGCGAGGCCGCCCGCCGCGGCCTGAACGTGCGCGTCGTGCAGGCCGACGCCTCGCAGCCGTTGCCCGGGCTCGAGGAGGGGAGCTTCGACGCCGTGCTCGTCGACGCCCCCTGCGCCGGCCTCGGCACGCTCCGCCGTCACCCCGAGCTGAAGCTCCGGCGCAAGCCCGAGGACCTCCCGCGCATGGCCGCCGTGCAGCGCGCGATCGCGGAGCGCTGCGCCCGCTACGCCCGCCCCGGCGCCCCGGTCACGTACGCCATCTGCTCGCTCTCCCGGGCCGAGGGCCCGGAGGTCACGGCGTCGCTCGTGGCGCAGGGCTTCCGCCGCGCCCCGCCGCCCGTCGGCTTCCCCGCGGACGTGCTGGACGCGCACGGCGATCTCGTGACGCTGCCGCGCGAGCACGGCGCCGACGGCTTCTACGCGTCTCGGCTGGTCCGCTAGCCCGCCCCGACGCGGCCGCAGGCACGCGGAGGCTGCCTCTCCTCCTCAGGCTGCGGCACCGTACTCGGCGACCGTCTCACCGGCGACCGGATCGCGAGGCGTGCCGTCGCCGTTGGCTGCTTCGGACGCCTCCGAGCCCTCCTCCCCCGACCCACTCGCCCGCTTCGCCTCACGCTTCGCCTCCCGCGCCCCCTCGATCTTCCGGTCGACGAAGTCCGCCCCGAACTTCAGGACCGCGAGGTAGCCGTTGTGCGGCTTGCACCAGGCGCGGAGCTCCTCGGCCGTCGAGGACCCCGTCACGAGCGCCCCCTCGATGTGCTCCATCTCCAATCCGTCGGTGACCGGGCACCGCTCCCCGTCGTGGGATGTGATCGTGCACCGGTTCCCATCGCGCTCGAGCACCTGCCGCCGCACCTCGGCGAACACCGGCTGGCGAACGCCCGGGGTCGGCGACTTCGCCGGCGCCGGCTTGCGCGCGCGCATCGGCTTCAGGAGCCCCCGCTTGCGCTGCTGCGCCTCGAGCGAATCCCGGACCATCATCGCGAGGAGCTTCGACGGCGCGCGGTCCGGGATCGCGTGGGAGACGACCTCGGCGAGCTGATCGAAGAGCCGCTTCGTCTCGCCGTCCAGGTGCGCCCGGAGCTGGAAGTCGTCCTTGGCAACGGCCACGATCTCGCCACGGTCGGGAGGCCGCGCCGCCGCGAGGCGAGGTGGTGCGACCGGAGCCGAGAGCGAGAGGACTTGCCGGGTTGGCAGAGGCCCGTCTCCCATCTCCGGAGATGGCCCACAAGGGGCGTCTGCGCTCGCCGCGGGCGTGGCGACAGAACCCGCAACCGACGCCGCGACGGATCCCCGCCCAGCCGCTGACGCCGCCGTCGCGAGCTTCGGCGCGGGCAGCTTCCGATCCCGTCCGCCGGAACGACCTTCGGCTGGATCGAGACGACGAGCTGCTGGGTCTTCACCTTGGACAGCCCCGCCACCTGGGCGAACAGGTCCGTCACGTTCGCCGGCGTGAGGAGCGGCCCGACAATCTTGAGCTGGGACAGGTTGAGTCGCCCGCTCGCGAGCTCCTCAGCGAGCTGAGGCTTACCTCATGTGAACGTCCGTTCAGCACCATAACACGCGAGGTGAACCTGTCCATGGGCCCTGAGCGTCCCTGATGGGTTTACCCACAGTCACCGCTACGCGAGCGCGCCCGCCGCTGAGCCACGAATCCGAGCCGCCCCTCTCCCCCTCACAACCGCCTCACCGTGGTGCGGGCTCGAACCTAGAACCCCGCCCTGCGCCAGCCGCGGATCCCCACACCGAGAGGGCCTCATCCTTCGACTCCGGCCTGCCTCCGGCAGGCCTACGCTCAGGATGAGCGGGCGTGGGTGGGCGGCCGGCGCTCACGATGGGCGAGGCGAGAGTGGACGGCCCGCATTCGGGATGAGGCGCCCGACCTCCCCACCTCGCGCCCCCTACCTTCTCCCGTACACCTTCCCGCTGCACTCCGGGCAGAGCGCGCGCGCGGGATCCTCCTCCCGCCGCACGCGCGCCAGCTCCGCGACGTCCAGCCACCGCTCGCCGTCCCGCACGCGACGGCAGCTCGGACAGCTGACCACGACGCCGTTCAGGGTGGCGAGCGTGGCCCGGGCTGCGGCGAGCTCGACCTCGACCCGGCGCGTGTGCAGGGAGATCAGCGCGACCGTCGTCACCACCGTGAGCGCCGTGAAGACGACGAAGAAGGTCCCCTGCCAGTTGGTCTCGGCGGGCCCCGCGGGATCGCCGCCCGCCGCGGCGGCCAGGTGGATCATCCGCACCGCCGACCAGAACGCCTCGAGCCCGAACGCCGCCGCCGCGAGCCGGGAGGGCGCGCCGAGCTGCCGCGGGACGTCCCGGACGACGAGCGCGAGCGCCCAGAAGGTCCAGGCCGTGCACAGGCCCGTCAGCGTCCAGGCGCGGACGGCGGGTGCCGGGACGACGAGCGTGAAGACCGCCGAGATCACGGCCGCGGCGGCGAGCCCCGCCGCGTGGGTCATCCACCGCGGCTCCCGACCCGTGAAGCGCTCGAGGCCCCCGGTGTCCAGGATGAACCTGGCGGTCACGAGGACGTTCGAGAGGACCACGCTCGCCGGCGGGACCGCCAGGCCCTGCAGCGCGAGCACGACCTGCGAGAGCGCCAGCCCCACGTTGCCGGCGACCCACAGCCCGTAGCCCGGAGAGACCCGCTGGGTGCGGCCCGCGAACATCGCGGCCGCGAGCGCGAGGCTCACGGCGCCCATGGCCACGTTCACGGTGGGGATGTCGAGGACGAGCGGCGTGGTCTTCTCCGAGCTCGCCGAGTGTACCCGACCGGCCCTCCCCGACGGTATTTCACCGTGAGCGGATGGAGGATGCTAGCTTGCCGGGAGGAGGCCGACCTTGCGCCACGCCGCCCGCCGCACCCTCCCCTGGCTCGCCGCCCTGCTCGCCGCCTGCGCGACCGGGCCGCTGCGGCCCTCGACCGGCCTCGAGTGCCGCGCCGGCGAGCCGACGAAGTGGGCCCGCTACGACGCGCCGGGCGTGACCGTCGTGACCGAGCTCGATGAGCTGCTCGCGCGGGAGCTCACCGCCGGACTGGAGCAGACCCGGGAGGCGTTGCGGGCGAGCGTCTTCAAGAACCTGCCGCCGGTGCACGTGCGCGTGTACGCCGTGCCGTTCGCGCTCCCCGCCTACGCCTACTACACGACAATCGACCAGGGCGTGCTCGCCCACTACCTGTCCTTCTCCTACGCGGCGACGAGCGACGACGAGGTCGTCATCGTCATGCAGCTCAGGGGCTCCGACCCGCGGGCGAACGTCATGAAGCCCAAGGGGCTCGACACGCGGGAGCGCCTCTACGCGAACTACGCCCTCGCCTACGTCCTCACCCACCTCGCGATCCCCGCCCCGCCGCCCTGGCTGTCCCGGGGGCTCGCCACCTACCTCGAGGCGACGCGCGTGGAGGCGGACACCGCCTGGGTGGGGGTCCCCAACGAGGAGACCCTCGACCTCAAGCGCTACGCCGAGCTCTTCCCGACGCAGGAGCTGCTCGCGCTCTCCATGTGCGACGTGTTCGACCTCGCCCGCACGCAGGGTGGGCCGCGTGTCGTGGGCTTCTACTACCAGTCCTTCATGCTCACGCACCTCCTCGCCACGACGCGCACGGCCGCCTTCAACGACTACCTGAAGCGGCTCGCGGGTGACCAGGAGCCGGGCGCCGCATGGAGCGCGGCCTTTCCCGACCTCGCGCCGGGGAAGACCGAGGGGCTCGAGAAGCTCGACGCCCAGCTCAAGCAGTACACCCGCCGGGAACGTTACCAGGCGCTGGGCTACCCCGTGGAGCTGGAGTCCTTCACGGTGGCGCGCGCGCCGCTGTCCTGCGTGGACGCGCGCGCCGCCCGCCTGGCCCTCTACCGCGGGATCGACCTGCGTGATCCCTACGATCGCGAGGCGAACGAGTTGCTCCTCGTCTCGCCCGGACACGCCGCGGCGCTGGTCGCGAAGGCGGAGCTCGCCGGACCCGAGGGTGTGGCGACCGCCGCCCGGCTCGCGGTGGAGAAGGGGCCCGGGGACGCGCGCGCGTGGGTGTTGCTCGCGGCGGCGCTCCCCGCGGGCGCCGAACGGGACGCCGCCACGGACAAGGCGGTGGCGCTCGGGAAGGGCGACCCGGTGGTCGAGCTGCGCGCCGCCGAGCTCCGCCTCGAAATGGGGCGCCCGGCCGACGCGGCGGCGCTCGCAACTTCCGTCGTGAAGGGGGTGCCCTGGAGCGTGCGCGGCAACCTCACCCTCGCCCGGGCCCTCGCGGCGCAGGGCCAGTGTCCCGCCGCACGGGCGGCGCTCGCGCGCGCCGAGGCCTGCCACACCCGCCGGTGCCCGGACCGGCCGCCGGAGCCCCAGGCGCCGGAGCACCTGTCCGCGCCGCCCCGGGAGGCGCTCTCCGCCGCGCGCACCGAGGTGTCGGCCTGCAGGGCGCGGTAGGGGATGCGCCGTGCGCTCGCCGCCCTCCTCGTCGCCGCGCCGCTCACTGGCGCCCGGGGTGCGGTGCCCGACGTGCCCGTGGTGCCGCCCGTCGCCGAGGTCCCCGGGCGGCCGGCCATGGACGAGGACCTGCCGGAGTGGATCGCGGGCGGGCTCGGGTTCCGGCGGGCGGAGCCGAAGGCAGAGGCGTCCGGGAGGGCCCGCTTCACCGCCGTGCCGTTCGTGATCTCGAACCCGCTCATCGGCGTGGGCTTCGGGGTGGCGGGCGCGGTGAGCTTCCGGGCCGGCCGCTCGGCGGACACGCCGTTCTCGACCCTCGCGGCGAGCGTGCTCGCGACCACGCGGAGCCAGCGCAGCGTGAACCTGCGCTCGCAGCTCCACCTGCCCTCGAACGACTGGATCCTCGTGGGCGACTTCACGGTCAACCACTTCCCGCGTCCGGCGTGGGGGCTCGGTGGCGACCAGCCGGACTCGGCCGAGACCACCGTCGACATGCGCGAGCTGAAGCTGCACGAGACGGCGTACCGCCGGATCGCGGGGCCGGTGTACGCGGGGATCGGCTACTTCCTCGACGACGACCACGGCATGCGCGACGAGCGCGCCGCGCGCGGGGAGGCGACGCCGTTCACCGCCTACGGCTACGGGGTGTCCGGCCGGACGGTCTCGTCGGGCTTCGTCGGCAGCCTGCTCCTCGACGCGCGCGACAACCCGCTCGACCCCTGGCGCGGGACGTACGCGCTCGTGCGGCTCCGGATCGAGCCGGAGTGGGCCGGCTCCGAGCAGACCTGGGAGTCGCTCTGGGCCGAGGGCCGTGCGTACCTGCCGGTGGCGCCCTGGGCCTCGCTCGCGCTCTGGGCGTACGGGTGGTCGGCCTTCGGGAGGACGCCCTACTTCATGCTCCCCACGAGCGGCCGGGACCCGGAGATGCGGGCCTCCCGCGGCTGGATCGCCGGGCGCCACGTGGGCCGCGACCTCGTCGGCGCCGAGGCCGAGCTCCGGGTGGCGGCCTGGCAGTTCCTCTCCTTCGCCCTCGGCGGGAGCATGCACGCGGCGAGCGACCGCGACGACGTGCGGGGCTGGCCGGACTTCAACCGGGCCTGGCCGGCGGCGAGCGGGGGACTCCGGCTCACCATGGACCGCCGCTCGCTCGCGAGCCTCGCCGCCGACGTCGCCTGGCGCCCGGGCGGCTTCACCGGCTACGTCGCCTTCAACCAGGCCTTCTGATCTCCCGACCACCCCGGGCCTGACGAGGGCTGGATCGGGGCCCCACCCCCGGCGGCGGTCGCATACACTGGCCGGATGGCGCTCCCCATCCGCATCGCCCCGTCCATCCTCTCCGCCGACTTCGGCCGCCTCGCCGACGAGGTCCGGGCCATCGAGGCCGCCGGGGCCGACGTCGTCCACGTCGACGTGATGGACGGCCGGTTCGTGCCGAACATCACCATCGGCCCGCTGATCGTCGAGGCCGTCCGCAAGGTGACGAAGCTCACCGTGGACGTTCACCTCATGATCGTCGAGCCGGAGAAGTACGTGGAGGCGTTCGTGAAGGCCGGCGCGAACCTGGTCTCGGTCCACGCCGAGGTCTCGCCGCACCTCCACCGGACCCTGCAGGCGATCCGCGCCGCGGGCGGGAAGCCCGCGGTGGCGCTCAACCCGTCCACCGGGCTCGAGGCCATCGACTACGTGCTCGAGGACCTCGAGATGGTCCTCCTCATGAGCGTGAACCCCGGCTTCGGCGGGCAGAAGTACATCCCCGCCGTCACGGAGAAGATCCGCCGCCTCCGCGCGATGGCCGAGAAGCGCCACCCCGGCCTCGAGATCGAGGTCGACGGCGGCCTGAAGCCCGACACGGTCGGCCCCGTCGCCGCCGCGGGCGCCAACATGCTCGTCGCGGGCACCGCCGTGTTCGGGCAGGCGGACTACCAGAAGGCCATCGCGGACCTCCGCGCTGCCGCGCTCGTCGCGCGGAGCACCGGCGGGTGAACCTCGCCGCGGCCATCTCGATCGCCGCCGCCACCATCGCGGTGCTGGCGGGCGTGATGTCGCGGCGCCTCTCCCTCGTCCCCGGGTTCCGCGACCAGCACCGCTTCTCGCTCGTCGCGCTGACCGCGGCCGGCTACGCGTTCTGCAACCTCGCGACCTCCCTGCACCAGCCCGACGACGTGGTCCTCTGGGCGTCGCGCGTGCAGATCGCGATCGCCATGGCCCACGGCTGGGCCTGGCTGCGCTACTCGCAGGCCTACTCCGCGGTGACGCCGGCGCGCGCGGTGCGTCCGCTCGGCTGGGCCTTGCTCGCCGCCGCCGCGGTCTTCCTCGCCGGGCTCGGCCACTCGGGGACGTTCAAGGATCACCCCTTCCCGCCCTTCGGCGTCGTCTACCGGGACGCGCTCCCGAACGACCTCGGCAACGCGCTCATGGCGTTCCTGCTCGTCGCCGGGCTCGTGCCGCTCGTGCGCTTCCTCGCGACCTGGCGGCGCGGCGTGCCGCACGCCGGCGTGCACGTGCTCGCGTACGTGGCGCTCGTGCTCTTCGGGTGGAACGACGCGCTCGCGACCAGCCTGCCGCTGGAGCTCCCCTACCTCCTCGACACCGGCTTCGTGATCCCCATCCTCGCCGTGTACTGGGCGGTCACCGAGCGCTTCGCGGAGGACGCGGGCGCGCTCGAGCGGATGCGCGCCCAGCTCGCGGTGGAGGTGGAGCAGCGCACCGCCGAGCTCGCCCGCGCCGAGGCGGCGCTCTCGCAGTCCGAGCGGCTCGCCGCGCTCGGCCAGTTCGCGAAGGGCGTGGCGCACGAGGTGAACAACCCCGCCTCGGTCGTGACCGCCAACCTGCGCTGGCTGCGCCAGGCCACCGCCGAGGGGACGGACGAGCCCGCGGACGTGGCCGAGGTCGTCGACGAGTCGCTGCAGGCGATGACCCGCATCAACGACCTCGTGCGCAAGCTCGTCGACGCCGGGCGCATCGCCGGCATCGCGCCCGGCGGCCGCGCGCAGGTCGGCGCCACGGTGCGGCGCGCGTTCGACGACCTCGGGCCGCGCGTGCGCGCGCAGCTCTCCTTCGAGCTCGCCACGGGGCCCGACGTGTGGGTGCGCGCGCAGCCGGAGGCCCTGGCGCAGGTGCTGGGCCACCTCCTCACGAACGCGGCCGAGGCCTACCCGGCCGGCCAGGGCGGGCGCGTGAGGGTCGCCGCCGAGCACCGGCCAGGGTCAATCCGGATCACGGTGGCCGACGAGGGCCGCGGCATGCCGGCGGACGTGCTCCGGCGGGCGTTCGATCCCTTCTTCACCACGAAGCCCGCCGGCGAGGGCGCGGGCCTCGGCCTCGCCATCGCCCGCGGCCTCGTCGAGGGCTTCGGCGGGAACGTCTGGCTCGAGAGCGACCCCGGCCGCGGGACCCGCGCCGTCGTCGAGCTGCCGTCCTTCGACTCCGTTCACCCTGAGCGTAGCCGCGAAGCGGCGGAGTCGAAGGGCTCAGGATGAGCGGCCTTCAGCGCTCCGCGGTCGCCTCCGCGACGATCTCCACCCGCACCCGCGCCACGCCCGCGCCCAGCATGCCGAGCCGCCGCGCGGCTGCGCGGGAGAGGTCCACCACCCGGCCCTTCACGAAGGGCCCCCGGTCGTTCACGGTCACGACCACGCTCCGCCCGTCCTCGAGCGCGGTGACCCGCACGCGGGTGCCGAACGGGAGCGTGCGGTGCGCGCAGGTGAGGGCGTGCTCGTCGTAGCGTGCTCCGCTCGCGGTGCGCCGGCCATGCAGCGAGCGGGCGTAGAAGCTCGCGAGCCCCTCCTGCGCGCGGGGGGAGGACGGCGGCGAGGCGGCGGGCGGCGGGGCGGCAGGCGCCTCCGGTCGTGCCTCGACGGGCTCCTCCCGGCCGGCGCGACCCGGCCGCTCCTCCGGGGCGGGGCCCCGCACCGCCGGGTGCGCGCAGGCGGCGAGGAGGGCGAGCGCCAGGACGGCGAGCGGGCGCAGGGAGGGCCTCACGCGGCCATCATGCGTACCGCGCCGTGCGCCGTCAGCGGGCGGCCAGCCGGGGCCCCGATTGCCCGAGCGCCTTCACGACCTCCGGGTGGGCCGCGACGAGGCCGAGCGCCTGCTCGAGCAGCGACCGGCCGGGCTCGACCTTGAACCACGTGGAGGCGCCCGACGGGTGCGGGAGCGGGATCACGTCCGACTCCACGCCGTGGTAGCGGAGCCGGAAGCTGCGCCCGACGACCTCGGCGAGCGGGCGGCCCGCGACGTCCGCGCCGAGCACCTCGCCGATCGCGAGCCGGCCCACGGCGAGCACGAGGCGCGGCCGGAGGATCTCGACCTCGCGCTCGAGGAAGCCGCGCCAGCGGGCGCACTCGGCGGGCGTCGGCACGCGGTCGCCGCCCCCGTTCACCTTGCCCGGGAAGCAGCGCACGACCGCCGCGATGTAGACCCGCTCGCGGACCACGGCCTCGGGCGCGCCGGTCGCGCGCTCGAGCCAGGCGAAGAGCGTCTTGCCGGCGGTCCAGGCGAAGGGGCGGCCCAGCTTCGCCTCGTGCGGGCCGGGGGCCTGGCCGACGAGGAGGATGCGGCTCGGCACCGCGGGCCCGTGCACCGGCGGCCCGAAGCCGCGCGGCCGGTAGGCCCGGATCTCCGCCTGCACGGCCTCGAGCGCCGCGACGGTCGCGGCCTTGTTGCTCGACGGCTTCGAAAGCTTCTTCCGCGGGGCCCCGCCGCTCACCGCCAGGGCTCCTCCCGGATCGAGTGGATCCACCCCTCCGGCCGCGGCACGTTCGCGGGGACGCCCTGGAAGCCGTCCTCCCACGCCGCGGCGGCGCCGGCGGCGGCGAGCACCGCGTCGAGGTGGTCGCCGTGCTCGTCCTCGACGATCTGCGCGGCCTGCTCCATCTCGAACTCGACGTGCGCCGCGGCGCGGAGCGTGCGCAGCACGCCCGCGCGGGTGGAGGCCCGGGAGACGCCGTCGCGGTCGTCGTCGCGGTAGCTGCCCACGCCGCAGAGCACGCGGGCGACGTGGCCCGGGCGCACCTCCACGACGATGGGCCGGCCCGGCTGCGGCGGATCCCACGGCGGGAAGCTCGCGTCCACGCCGGCCATCACGGCGAGCCCGAAGAACGTGGCCCGGTAGCTGCGCGCGGACATCGGCGGGTGCAGCTCGGCGCGGTACTGGTCGGTCACCCGGGGGCGATCCTTGCCGAGCTCGTCGCGCATCCGCGCGGCGGCCTCGCTGTAGTCGCCGGTGTCGCCGACGTACCGCTCCTGCAGGTGCTTGCCGAGCACCGCCGGGCCGCGCAGCGCCTGGCGCAGGAGCCCGAGCTGACGCAGGTGCGTCTCGGCGAGGGAGAGCGCGAAGTCGACGCCGATCACGATGCGCCCCTCGGCCCAGCGCGCCTCCTCCGCGAGCCAGGGCGCGAAGCGCCCGACGAGGTCGCGACGGCCGGGGGCGTCGGAGAAGGGGCGCCAGATGCGCACCAGGCGGGCGCGCTCGGCCTCGAGCTCGAGCTTCGCCGCGAGGATCTCGGTTACCGGCCCCCTCGAGCCCGCTCCAGCGGAGCCCGATGACGGTGCCCTTCTGAGGGAGCGCCACCGCGGGGGGTTTCGCCCGCCCGTAGACGGCCGAGGACGATGTGGGAGGTGCTTCTCCGTCGTTCATGAGGATGGAGCGGGTATCGCGCGCGGACCGCGGCGAGTCAACGATCGGGCCCGGCTGGGGGCCCGTCACACGATCACCGTACGTCAAGCGGGCGCGCGGCGGCTCTCTTGGGGGCGTCCGCTCGCGGGCACTCCCGCAGGGCTCCCCCCGTCGCCATGCTGGGGCGCGTGAGACCTCCTGCCCGCCTGCTCGTCGTCGAAGACGATCCGGATGTCCGCGCGGCGATGTGCGAGGCGCTGGGCGAGCTCGGCTACCTCGTCGACGAGGCCTCGAACGGGCTGGAGGCCCTGGAGCACCTGCGGGCGGGCCGGCGGCCGAGCGCCATCCTCCTCGACCTCATGATGCCCGTCATGGATGGCTGGACCTTCCGGGGCGTGCAGCGCGGCGACCCCACCCTCTGCGGGATCCCGGTGGTGGTGCTCTCGGCGTCCATCCCCCCGGGCGCGAAGATCACGGACCTCCAGGCGGAGGCCCTGCTGGAGAAGCCGTTCGGGCTGGACCGGCTGGTCGAGACGCTGGAGCGCGTCGCCGCCTGAGCCCGGCGCCCTCGGGCACGAAGCGCGCGGCGAGCAGGACGGCGAGCACGGCCCCGAACGTGAGCGGCAGGCGCAGGTCGGCCTTCACCCGCCACACGAAGTGCACCACCCCGAGCACGGCCGCCGCGTAGACGAGCCGGTGGAGGCGCTTCCACGCGCGGAAGCCGAGCCGCCGGACCCAGCCGTCGGTCGAGGTCACCGCGAGCGGCACGAGGAGGAGCCACGCCGCGAAGCCGACGGTCATGAACTTCCGCTTCGCGACGTCGGCGGCGAGGAGGCCCACGTCGAGCCCCTGGTCGATCGCCACGTAGAAGAGGAGGTGCAGGGTCGCGTACGCGAAGGCCCACAGGCCGATCATCCGGCGCGCGCGCAGCGGCCAGGAGACGCCGAGGAGCGCGTTCACCGGCGTCGCCGCGAGCGAGGCGACGAGCAACGTGAGCGTCCAGAACCCGAGCCGGTTGAGGATCGCCTCGATGGGGTTCGCGCCGAGGTGGTTCGTCGCGAGGTCCACGCCGAGCTTCGCGAGGGGCGCCGCGGCGAGGGCGAAGGCGCCCCACCACTGCAGGCGGCGGACGGCCGGCGTGGTCATCAGAAGTTCCGGCGGAGGTCGAGGCCGGCGTAGAGCGAGGCGACCTCGTCCCCGTAGCCGTTGAACTTGAGCGTCGGGCGGCGGAAGAACTCGCCGATGCGCCGTTCCTTCGCCTGGGTCCAGCGCGGGTGGTCCACCTCGGGGTTCACGTTCGCGTAGAAGCCGTACTCGGAGGGCTGCAGCTCGTTCCAGGCGGTGCGCGGCTGGGTCTCCTGGAAGCGGATCTTCACGATCGACTTCGCGCCCTTGAAGCCGTACTTCCACGGCACGACGAGCCGCACCGGCGCGCCGTTCTGCCCGGGCAGCACGCGGCCGTAGAGGCCGACCGCGAGGATCGCGAGCGGGTGCGTCGCCTCGTCGATGCGGAGCCCCTCCACGTACGGCCACGGCATGACGTGGCTGCGCTGGTTGGGGAGCTGCGACGGGTCGAGGAGCGTCTCGAAGACCACGTACTTCGCCTTCGAGGTCGGCTCGAGCCGCTTCACGACGTCGCCGAGCGGGATCCCGGCCCACGGGATCACCATCGACCACGCCTCCACGCAGCGCATGCGGTAGATGCGCTCCTCGAGCGGGAACCACTTCAAGAGGTCGTCGATGCCGACGGTCTGCGGCTTCTTCACCTCGCCCTCGACCGCGATCGTCCACGGCCGCGCGCGCAGCGTGCCGGCGTTCCGCGACGGGTCGGCCTTGTCGGTGCCGAGCTCGTAGAAGTTGTTGTAGGTGGTGATCTGATCCCAGGTGTTCTTCGCCTCGCCGCCGGAGCGGTCGAGCGTGCGCGCCACCTGGAGCGCCTGGCCCGTCGGCTGCGCCTCGGCCCCCGCCGCGCGGGGCAGCGCGAGGCCGAGCGCGCCGGCGGCGCCGGTCGCGAGCAGCTCGCGGCGGGTCAGCCAGAGCCGCTCGGGGGTGACGTTCGCTTCCTTCTCGTCGGGACGCCAGCGGGCCACGGGGGACGCCTCCTGCCCCCGGGGAGCCGGGGGCGACGTAGATAACGTCTCGGAGGTTCGTGCGCCGTTACAGCCCCGGATGCGACCGTGCGGTCACTTCTTCCCGCAGGTGTCCCGCGCCGCCTTCACCTCGTCGTAGAAGGCGGCCGGCACCGAGCCACCGCGGACGACGGCCTGCGCGCGCTCCGCGGAGGTGCGCCAGGTGGCGACGTCGCCGGGGACGAGCTGGAGGCCCTGCTTCTGCATCGCCGTGACCGCGTCGGCGTTGAGCTTCTTCACCTCGGCGTCGACCCGGCTGCCGAGCTCCTTCGCGATGGCGAGCAGCTTCGGCCTGAGGTCCGCCGGGATCTTCTCCCAGGTGTCCTTTCGGACGACCGTCGCGCCGACGACGAAGCCCCAGGGCACGACGCTCATGTGGTTCGCCTTCTCGAAGAGCCGGGCGGTGAGCACGTAGAGCGGCACGTTCGGCACGCACTCGATCATGCCGGTCTGGAGCGACGCGTAGATGTCGGACGACGAGAGCACGACCGGGGTGAAGCCGGCGGCGCGGTAGGCCTCGACGCTCTTCGGGTCGCCCTCCCACGCCCACATCTTCGCGCCCTTCATCTCGGCCGGCGTCCGGAACGCCTTCGTGCAGAACATGTGGATGCCGCCGATGCGGCTCCACTGCAGCGCGACGAGCCCGCGCTTCTCGAGCGAGGCCTCCACGGCCGGGCGCACCTTGTCGAAGGCGCAGTCGAGCTGCTGCTCGTCGTCGAAGAGGAACGGCGTCGAGAAGGTGGTCGGCTCCGGGATGACGTCGTGCATGCCGACGTTCGAGATGGCCGCCGCCTGGAGCTGGTTGATGCCAATCTTGCGGACCATGTCGCCCTCGGAGCCCTGGGCGCCGCCGGCGTAGATCTTCATCTTCACCTGGCCGTTCGACACCTGCTCCCAGCGCTGGCCCATCTCCTTGAGGAGCTCGTGCCAGGTGGAGCCCTGGGGCGCGAGCGTCCCGAGCTTGACGATGACGGGCTGCTGGGCCCGGGCGGTCGAGGCGAGCGCGGCGAGGGCGACGACGACGGCGAGCTTCTTCACGGGGTTCTCCATCTCGGAAAGGTACGACCGAAGGCTAGAGGAAGAGGTCGTCCGCGCGGGCGAGCAGGGCCTTCGCCCGCCGCTGCGCGAACACGTTGGCGAGGCGGAAGCGGGGCTCGGCGCCGGGATCGGCCTCGAGCACCTGCTTCAGCACCCGCTCGAACTCCGGGCGGTCCTGCATCATCACGAGGGCACCCTCCGCCCATGAGACGAGCGGGCCCAGCTTCTTGTTCATCGAGAGGGCCAGCGCCCGGTCGAGGTGCTGCTTGGCGCGCTGGGGCCCGCCGCCCTCGGCGACCGAGCGGGTGCCGTCCCAGGTCACGTAGAACTCGTGGAGCGAGCCGTCTCCCCACGTCTCGTCGAGCGCGAGCGCCCGCTCCATCATCGCGAGCGGGACGGGCAGCTCGGCGACGAGGGCCATGTCCGACTTGCCGTCGGAGATGGCGAGGAGCCAGGCGGTGGCCGTCCAGTAGAGGAGCGGCACGTCGTCCTTCTCCGCCTCGGCGAGCGCCTTCTTGACGTCCTTCCCCTCGCGCAGGTGCTTGCCGAGGTCGTCCTGGGCCTCGTCGAGCCCGCGCAGGCCGTAGTCGCGCGCGCGCAGCAGCAGCTTCTTCGCCCGCTCGCGCTGCGTGCGCGCCACGTCGTAGCGGCCGGCCCAGTCCTCCTCGTCCGCGACCTCCTGGACGAAGCCGTAGGTGTACTGGGTGAAGTTCGCCGTCAGTGCCGTGAGGAGCTTCTTGTGACGCGGCTGCTTCTCGAGGAGCCCCTCCATGGTCTTGAGGCCGAAGGGGACCGCGAGGCGGACGAGCTCGACGTCGTCCTCCCGCGCGTAGGCCTCGCTCGACTCCGAGACGGCCGAGGCGACGATGGAGGTGGCCGGGCCGCTGCAGGCGGTGGCGGCGAGGGCGAGCACGGCCAGCGTGAGGTGAACAATCGGTACGGGGCGCATGGGAGCGGGAAAGCGCGCGGGGGGGCGCTTCGTGTTACGAATGGATAGAGGCCCCTTCAGGAGGGGTCAACCTCCTTTCTCGTGACCTCCCCAACACCGTCTCCCACCTCCGCCGCCGAGCCGTCCGATCAGGGCACCCGCCTCGAGCGCGCCCTCCTGGCCTTCTTCCTCGTGGCGATGGTGGCCCTCCCGGCCGCCTCCACCCTCTCGCGCCGCTTCATCGGCCGCGAGCTGCCCGGCGCGGCCCAGCTCGCGCAGCACATCACGCTCTGGGTGGGCTTCCTCGGCGCGCTGCTCGCGAGCGTCACGAACCACCACCTCGCGCTCTCCACGCTCGACCTCGTCCCCGCGGGACCCCCGCGCCGCCTGGCGCGCGCCTTCGGGCTCACGCTCTCGGCCGCGACGAGCGCGCTCCTCGCCTACGCCTCCTGGAAGCTCGTCCGCTCCGAGTGGAACGGCTTCGGCGAGGTCGCCTTCGGCATCCGGGTCGCCTGGAGCCAGCTGGTCATGCCGGTGGGCTTCGGCTTCATGGCGCTGCGCTTCGCGTGGCGAGCCGGCGACGGCGACCGGGCGGCGATCTGGCGCACCGTCGCGCTCGCCCTCACCGCGGCGTCGTTCCTGCTCGGGAAGGTGAACCCCACCCCCGGGCTCGTCACGGTGCTCCTCTTGGTGGTGCTCGCGGCGTTCCTCCTCGGCGCGCCGGTGTTCATCGCGATGGCCGCGACCGCGATGGCGCTCTTCCTGCGCGAGGGCGGCCCCGAGGCGATCGCCGCGGTGCCGGTCGCGACCTTCAACCTCGTCTCCTCCGCGACCCTCCCCGCAATCCCGCTCCTCACGGTCGCGGGCTACGTGCTCGCCGAGGGCAAGGCCTCCGAGCGGCTCGTCCGCGCCTACAAGGGCATCTTCGGCTGGCTCCCGGGCGGCGTCGCCATCATGGCGACCTTCGTGTGCGCGCTCTTCACCGCGTTCACCGGCGCCTCCGGCGTCACCATCCTCGCGCTCGGCGGCGTGCTCCTGCCGTCGCTCCTCCGCGAGAAGTACCCCGAGGACTTCTCGGTCGGCCTCGTCACCGCGGCGGGCTCGCTCGGGCTCCTCTTCCCGCCGTCCTTGCCGGTCATCCTCTACGGCGTCGTCTCGCAGACGCCGATCGACCACCTCTTCGTGGGCGGGCTCGTGCCGGGCCTCCTCATGATCCTGCTCGTCGCCGCCTACGGCATCTGGGTGGGCCGCAAGCACCACGCGCCGCGCGAGGCGTTCGACGGCAAGGAGGCGGCGCGGGCGATCTGGGCGGCGAAGTGGGACCTCGGCCTGCCGACCCTCGTGATGGTCGCGATCGTCACCGGGTACGCCACCATCGTGGAGGCCGCCGCGCTCGCCGCCGCGTACTCCATCGTGGTCGAGTGCGCGATCTTCCGGTCAATCCACCCCTTGCGCGATCTCCCCCGCGTGCTCGTGCACGCGGCGACGCTGGTGGGCTCGGTGCTCATCCTGCTCGGCTGCGCACTCGGCGTGACGAGCTGGTTCGTGGACGCCGAGGTGCCGGTCCGGCTCGTCGAGTGGATGCAGGCGCACGTGCACAGCCCGGCGCTCTTCCTGCTCGTGCTCAACGTGGTGCTGCTGGTGCTCGGGAGCGTGCTCGAGATCTACTCGGCCATCGTGGTGCTCGCGCCGCTCGTCGCGCCGCTCGGCGAGGCGTACGGGATCGACCCGGTGCACCTCGGCGTCGTGTTCCTCGCGAACCTGGAGCTCGGGTTCCTGTTCCCGCCGATGGGGCTGAACCTCTTCCTGTCGGCGTCCCGGTTCGGGAAGCCGCTGCCCTGGATCTACAAGAAGGCGTTCCCGTTCCTGATCATCATGTCGATCGGCGTGCTCCTCATCACCTACCTCGAGCCGATCACGACGGGCGTGTCGCGGGCGCTGTTGAAGTAGCGGGCCCGCTCTTCTGACCCCGCGGGTGCAATCACCATGAGCATGATCGGCCACCTGGCGCGCGTCACGGAGGCCCAGCTCTCGGTCTTGCGGGCCGACCCCTCGAAGACGCCGGCCTTCCTCTACGGCGACGTCCGGGCAGGCGCCGAGCCCGCGGCTCCAGGGCTCTTCGCGCGACTCCTGGGCGCGAGGGCCCGCCCGCCGGCGCCGGCCCCCGCCGTGCTGGGCGAGCCGGACGACCTCGACCTCGACAAGGCCTGGCACGGGCTCCACTACCTCCTCACCGGCACCGCATGGGAGGGGGAGTTCCCGGCCAACTTTCTCGTGAGCGGGGGGACGCCGCTCGGCGAGGAGGACGTGGGCTACGGACCAGCGCGGGCGTTCGCGCCGGCGGAGGTCCGCGCGATCGCCGACTTCCTCGACGGCACGGAGGAGATGGCACTGCGGGCGCGCTACGTCCCGGCCGACCTGGCCGCGGCGGAGATCTACCCGGACGTCATCTGGACGCGCGACGAGGAGGCCGAGGCCAACTGGGAGTACCTCCTCGACGCCTTCACCCGGTCGCGCGCCTTCGTCCGCGAGGCCGCCGACCGCGGGCTTGCGCTCCTCGCCTTCCTGAATTGATTCGCACGCGCTGCGCCGTCGCGACTCACGGATTTCGGGGCCACGCTTCGGGGTGAGCCCTTCCACCAGTGGTGTAACTCATGGGGCGGTCGCCGCGGAGGCGCTGGCCTTCGATCCCCGAGGCGCACGAGGTTTCCCCGGTCATGGCCCTGCCGCTAGCCGCCCGCTGCCCCGGCGGGCGGCTCGGGCGGGCGCTCGAACACCTTCAGCACCGAAGGCTTCACCCCGGTCGCCTCCAGCAGCGCGTCGAGCTTCGCCCTCGCCGCCGGGTTCGACGCCCGGACCTTCTTCCCGAGGATGAGCTCGTTCTTGAGGGAGTGCTCCCAGCCGGCGAGCTCGGTGACGGTCACCTTGTAGCCGGCGGCCTCGAGCGCGAGCGCGCGGAGCACGTTCGTGAGGTGCGAGCCGAACTCGCGCCGGTGCCAGGGGTGCTCGAAGAGCGGGGCCACCGTGGGCGCCGGAGACGCAGCGTCGGCGAGCTGGCGGGCCACCTCCGCCTGGCAGCAGGGCACGACCGCGACGTGGTCGGCGCCGTGGCGCACCGCGAGCGCGAGCGCGTCGTCGGTGGCGGTGTCGCAGGCGTGGAGCGCGGTCACGAGGTGCACGCGCGCCGGCACCGGGGCGTCCGCGATCGGGGACTCCAGGTACTCGAGCCGGTCGAAGCCGAGCTTCTTCGCCCGCTCGGCGCCGCCGCGGGCGAGGTCGGGGCGGGACTCGACGGCGACGAGCTTTCCCTTCCCGGAGTTCGCGAGGAACAGCTCGTACAGGATGAAGCCGAGCGCGCTCTTGCCCGCGCCGCAGTCGACGATGATCGGCTCGCCGAACCGGCCGAGCACGTCGTCGATGGCGGGCGCGAGCAGGTTCGCGAGGTGGTTCACCTGCTTCAGCTTCCGGAGCGCGTCGGCGTTGAGGTCGCCGGTGCGCGTGAGGAGGTGCAGCTCCTTCAGGAGCCCGGTCGAGGTCCCCGGGTGGAGCTCCCGCCGCACGTCCTTCGCCTTCACCTGTCGCCGGTTCACGCCGGGGGTTGTAACCTTTTCCCGCATGGCCCGCGCCCCGTTCGTCCAGAAGCCGTACTTCTCGAAGCCGGGCCCCTGGCTCGTCGCCCACCGGGGCGGGAGCCTGCTCGCGCCCGAGAACACGCTCGTCGCCTTCGACCGCGCGGTCGAGCTCGGCGCGGACGCGATCGAGACCGACGTCCACCTCACCCGGGACGGCGTCGTGGTCGTGTTCCACGACGACGAGACGGGCCGCCTGACCGGCCAGCCCGGCACCATCGAGGCGCGCACGCTCGCCGAGGTCGAGGCGCTCGACGCCGCCTTCGGCTTCACCCTCGACGGCGGGCGCACCTTCCCGTTCCGCGGGCTCGGCGTGCAGGCGCCGACGTTCCTGGAGGTCCTCGCCCGCTACCCCTCCATGCGGTTCAACGTCGACGCGAAGAGCACCGACCCCGCGCTCGCCGAGGCGCTCGTGCGGGTCGTCCGCCAGGCGGGCGCGGTCGAGCGGGTGTGCCTGGGCTCCTTCTTCGACGCGCAGGCGGAGCGGATCGGCGCGCTCCTCCCCGAGGTGGCGCGCTACCTCCCGGAGCAGGCCGCCACCTGCCACGTCATGGCGGCGATGTCCGGCCAGCCGCCGGAGGGCTGCCCGCGCGACTACGAGCTCGCGTCCTTGCCGCACCGCATGGGAGAGCTGGAGGTCGTCACGAAGCCCGTCGTCGATCACTTCCACCGGCTCGGCATGCCCGTGCACGTGTGGACCGTCGACACCGAGGCCGACATGCGGACGCTCCTGTCACTGGGAGTGGATGGCCTCGTGAGCGATCGGCCCGACCTCCTCGCCCGCGTGCTGAGAACCGGTCTCGCCTGAGTGCAGGCGGAGGTGGGCCGCGCGCCCACGTTCACCCCCAGAAAAGCCTGCGCCCTGGGGAGGTGGCGCGCGCGACTTGCGTCCGCATTGACCCCCTTTCGTGACCCGCACGCAGCGTCGGGGGACGTAAGGCCGCGGATCGACGATGTACCCCGATCCGGGGGCACGCGGCTTGCTGTGGTTCCGGGGGTTTGCACGACTTCTCCCCCCGGAGCCGCGAATGAAGCTCACCACCCTCGCCCTCGCGGCGGCGCTCCTCGCCGCCCTCGTCACCGGCTGTGACGGCATCGCCCGGCCCATCGCCGAGGGCGAGGTCGGCAGGACGAAGTGCACCGCCTGCCACGGCGACGCGACGCGCGACGAGCCGGCCGAGAAGGACAAGGCCGCGCCGCCCCAGACGCCGGGCGGCGTGGGCGAGGCCGGGGCGCACCTCGCGCACCTCCACGGCGGGCAGTTCCGCGGCCGCATCGCCTGCTCGGAGTGCCACGCGGTGCCGGACACCACCTTCCATACGAACGGGAAGGTCGAGCTCACCTTCGGCGCGATCGCCGGCGCGAATGGCGTCACGGCCGCGTACGACCCCGTCACCCACACCTGCGCGGTCTGGTGCCACGGCCCGAAGCTCTCCGGCGGCCCGGCCACGAGCCCGGCCTGGTTCGACCGCGCGCCCGCCGAGTGCGGCGACTGCCACGGCGCGCCGCCGCCGAACCACGCGCCGGGCTCCACCCAGTGCAACACCTGCCACCCCGGCACCGTCGACGCGAACCGGAAGATCATCGTCGCGAACGGCCTGCACCAGAACGGCAAGATCGACGTCGAGCGCGCGCACCCGCAGGGCTGGTCGGACCCCGTGCAGCACGGCCCGGCCGCGAAGGAGGACCTCGCCTCCTGCCGCACCTGCCACGGGAACGACTACGACGGCGGCTCGACCGGCGTCTCCTGCAACGACTGCCACGGCGGCTCGGGCTGGCAGACCGACTGCACCTTCTGCCACGGCACGCCCTCGCGCACGGTCGCCTGGAAGGCCGCGCCGCCGGAGGGCACGCGCGGCGAGCTCCTCGCGTCGCAGCGCGCGGTGGGCGCCCACGAGCAGCACCTCGCCGGCGGAGGCGTCGGCCCGCAGGTCGCGTGCGGCGAGTGCCACGCGGCCGTAACGACCCTCGCGCACGTCGACGGCACGCCCCAGGTCGCCTTCGGCCCGGCCGCCTCCTCCGGCGGGCGCACGCCGTCGTGGAACACCGGCAACCTCACCTGCTCGAACACCGCCTGCCACCTCTCGGCGCAGCCGGTCTGGACGGGCGGCACCTCCCAGGCGATCTGCGGCACCTGCCACGGCACGCCGCCCGCGGGCCACGCCACCGGCGCGTGCGGCACCTGCCACACCGGGTACACCGCGACCACCGTGAACGCGGCGCTCCACATGAACGGGAACGTCGACACGACCGGCGGCCACGCGGCCGGCTGGGCGGCGAAGGAGCAGCACGGCTACTACGCGAACGCGAACGGCCTCGCGAGCTGCAAGGCCTGCCACGGCGCGACCCTCACCGGCGCGAACGGTGTCCAGGGCTGCAACGGGTGCCACGCCGCCGTCACCTCGGCGTGGGCGACCGACTGCTTCTTCTGCCACGGCACGGCGGGCGGGCAGATCTCCCCGCCGGTCGACACGCAGGGCCGCTCCGCCCGCACGAACACCTCGGTCGGCGCGCACGCGAAGCACGCGGCGCCGGCGATGTCGCCGGCGATCGGCTGCGGGGTCTGCCACCCGTCCCGCGGGAGCGTGATCACCGACGCCGGCCACATGGACGGCGGCGGCATGGCCGAGGTCGCGCTCACCGGGCTCGGCGCGGGCACGTACACCCACGTCTCGGCGACCGACGGCACCTGCACGACCTACTGCCACGGCGCGTTCACCGGCGGGAAGAACGCCACCGCCTCCTGGACGAGCACGGCCGCGATGACCTGCACCTCCTGCCACGGCGCCCCGCCGCCGGTGCCGCACGTGCAGCGCACCGACTGCGGCACCTGCCACCCCGGCTACACCGCGACCTCGGTCAACGCGAGCACCCACGTCAACGGCACGGTCAACACCGTGACCCTCGCGTGCAGCACCTGCCACGGCAAGGCCGGCCAGGCCGCCACCGCCGCCGCGCCGCTCAACGCGGCCCCGCCGGTCGACGCCGCGGGCGCCTCGACCGGCGTGCGCGTGGGCGCCCACCAGAAGCACCTCACCGGCGGCACCTTCGGCGCCGCCCTCGCCTGCGCCACCTGCCACGCGACCGTCGCGGGCTACGCGAACGGCCACGCGAACGGCACGCGCGAGGTCGGCTTCACCGGCGCCCCGAACGCGAACCTCGCGAAGGGCACGTACACGCCGGGCGCCGCGGGCGCGACGGCCAGCTGCTCGGCGACCTGGTGCCACGGCAACTTCACCGGCGGCGCGAACGCGACGGTGACCTGGACGGGCGGCGCGATGACCTGCGGCTCGTGCCACGCCATCCCGCCCGCCGGCCACTCGGCGTCCTCCTGCGACACCTGCCACACCGGCTACACCGCCACGACCGTGAACCTCGCCCTCCACATGGACGGCAAGGTCGACGCGACCGGCGGCCACGCCGCAGGCTGGGCCGCGAAGGAGCAGCACGGCTACTCCGCGAACGCCAACGGCCTCTCCTCCTGCAAGACCTGCCACGGGACCGACCTCGCCGACTGCACCACCTGTCACACCGCGAACGGCCACGCCGGCTGGCGGACCGAGTGCACCTTCTGCCACGGCACCCCGGGTGGGCGCGCCTCGCCGCCGGTCGACACGGCCGGGCTCTCGCTCCGCTCGAACGTGTCGGTCGGCGCGCACGACAAGCACGCCACCACGACGCTCACGACCACCGCCATCGGCTGCACCGCCTGCCACGCCGCCCGCGGCGACGTCGTGACCGACGCCGCCCACATGGACGGCGGCCCCGCCGAGGTGCAGCTCACGGGGATGTCGAACGGCACGTACACCCGCACGTCCGACACCGCGGCCACCTGCGCCACCTACTGCCACGGCACGTTCACCGGCGGGAACGGCGGCCAGGTGAGCTGGACGAGCACGACCGCGCTCGGCTGCACGAGCTGCCACGGCGCCCCGCCGCCGGCCCCGCACCTGCAGCGGACCGACTGCGGCACCTGCCACACCGGCTACTCGAGCGCGACGGTGAACGCGGCGACCCACCTCAACGGCATCGTCGACCACGTCGCGATGACCTGCACGACCTGCCACGGCAAGGCGGGCCAGTCGGCCACCGCCGCCGCGCCGCTCAACGCCGCCCCGCCGGTCGACACGGCGGGTCTCTCCTCCAGCGTCCGCGTCGGCGCCCACCAGAAGCACCTCACCGGCGGCAGCTACGCGAACGCGTTCGCCTGCACGACCTGCCACCAGGGCGTGGGCAGCTACACGACGAGCCACCCGAACGCGACCCGGGACGTGGGCTTCGGCGGCGCGGCGAACGCGAACTTGCGGAAGGGGTCGTTCACCGCCGGGAACGGCACCACCGCGGGCTCCTGCGCGTCGACCTGGTGCCACGGGGCGGTGATCAACCGCAGCGGCGGCACCTCCGGCGGGACGCTGACGGCGCCGACCTGGAACGCGACGGTCAATGCGTGCACCGCATGCCACGCGGTGACGGGCGCCTCCCTGCCCAACAACCACACCCGCTCGAACCACAAGGTCGCGTGCTCGACCTGCCACGGCGCGGGCTACACGAGCACGGGATCCCCGCCCACCGGCAACGGGGTCGCCCTCGCGACGCACGTGGACGGCGTGAAGACGATCGTCACGACGCAGTCCGGGACCGGCATCCGGTCGTGGAACCCGACGTCGCGGAGCTGCACGCCGTCGTGCCACGGCAGCGAGACCTGGTGAGCGCGTTCCGGCCTCCGGCCGCGCGCCGGAGGCCGGCGCTCACTGATGCGCGGTCGCGAGGTCCGGGTGCTTCGCGACGAAGTCGTCGAAGCTGCCGACGAAGTCGAGGATCGGCTCGTCGCGGTGCATGACCCAGATCCGCGAGGCGACCTCGCGGATGAGCTCCTGGTCGTGCGTCACCACGATCACCGTGCCCTCGTAGCGCTGCAGGCCCTCGGAGAGCGCGGCGATGGACTGCAGGTCGAGGTGGTTCGTGGGCTCGTCGAGGACGAGGACGTTGTCCTTGAAGAGCATCAGCTTCGACATCAGGAGCCGCACGGTCTCGCCGCCGGAGAGCGTCGCGGTCGGCTTCATGCGCTCCTCGCCGGAGAAGAGCATGCGGCCGAGCAGGCCGGAGATCTCCTCGTTCGAGAGCTTGTCCTCGAGCTCGCGCAGCCAGCCGAAGGCGGTCGTGCCGGGGCGGATGACGCCGGCCTGGTCCTGCGGGAGGTAGCCGACCTGGGCCTGGTGGCCCCACTTCACGTGGCCGTGGTCCGGCTGCAGCTCGCCGGCGATCATCTTCACGAGCGTGGTCTTGCCGACGCCGTTCTTGCCGATGACGGCGATCTTCTCGCCGCGGGTCACGAGCGCGCTGAACGGCTGGATGACCTCGTTGCCGCCGAACTTCTTCGAGATGTCCTCGATGGTGAGGGTCTGCTTTCCCGAGGGCGCCTTCTGCTCGAACTTGATGAACGGCGCGGCGATGTTCGACCGCTTCATGTCCTCGAGCTTCAGCTTCTGCATCGCGCGGACGCGGCTCTGCACCTGCGAGGCGCGCGTGCCGGCGTGGAAGCGGGCGACGAACTCCCGGAGCTGCTCGATCTTCTTCGCCTTCTCGGCGTTCTCCGACTCGACGCGCGACCGCACCTGGCCCTTCTGCCGGACCATGTCGTCGTAGCCGCCCGGGTAGGTGATGATCGACTCGTAGTCGATGTCGGCGATGTGCGTGCAGATCGCGTTCAGGAAGTGGCGGTCGTGCGAGATGGTGATGAGCACGCCCTCGTAGGCGTGCAGGAACTTCTCGAGCCACCGGATCGACTCGATGTCGAGGTGGTTCGTGGGCTCGTCGAGGAGCAGCCCCTGGGGCTTCCCGAAGAGCGCCTGCGCGAGCAGCACGCGCAGCTTGTAGCCGCCGGTGAGCGCGCGCATCGGCTGGTCGTGCCAGGGGCCCTCGATGCCGAGGCCCTGGAGCAGCTCGGCGGCGTCCGACTCGGCCGAGTAGCCGTCCTCCTCCGCGATCACGTTCTCGAGGTCGGCGAGGCGGTGACCGTCGTCGTCGGTGATCTCGCCCTTCGCGAGGAGCGACTCCTTCTCCTGCATCGCCTTCCAGAGCGGCTGGTTGCCCATCAGGACGACGTCGAGGACCCGGTTGTCCTCGAAGCGGTAGTGGTCCTGCCGCAGGATGCCGAGCTTCTTCGGGCGGAAGACGTTCCCCGTGTCCGGCTCCTCGTCGCCGGCGAGGATCTTCATGAAGGTGGTCTTGCCGGCGCCGTTCGGGCCGGTGAGGCCGTACCGGTTCCCGGGCGCGAACGCGACGTTCACGTCCTCGAAGAGCTTCTTCGGCCCGTAGGCCTTGGTGACGTCCTGAACCGAGATCATCTCGCGGCGCCTTCTAGCGGAAACCCGCGGGTTTGGCGAGGAGCGAGGCCGGCCGGCTGCACAGGCCCCGTCCAGGGCTTGTCCAGGTATTGTCTAGCGCCTTAGAGACCCCTCGGATTCACCACGCGTTTGCGCCCGGCGTCCGCCGGGCAGGCGCCCTCGGGTCCCTCCCGCATCCGGGAGCCCGGCGCGCCTCGAAGGGCAGGAGACATGCGGATCGCGATCGTCGGCAGCGGCGTCTCCGGGCTCGTGGCAGCCCACCACCTCCGGCGCGAGCACGACGTCGTGCTCTACGAGGGCGGCGACCACGTGGGCGGCCACACCCACACGCACGACGTCGAGGTCGGCGGCGTGCGCGTGCCGGTCGACACCGGCTTCATCGTCTACAACGAGGAGACCTACCCGGAGCTCGTGCGGCTCCTCGCGGAGCTCCGCGTCGAGACGCGCGCGAGCGACATGAGCTTCTCGGTGACCGACGAGCGGAGCGGGCGGGAGTGGCGCGCCACCAACCTCGACACGGTCTTCGCGCAGCGGCGCAACCTGCTGCGGCCGTCGTTCTGGGGGATGCTCCGCGACATCGGGCGGTTCAACCGCGAGGCGCGCGCGCTCCTCGAGGAGCCGGACCGCGGCGAGACCGTCGGCGAGTTCCTGCGCCGCCACCGCTTCGGCGCGGCGTTCCGCGAGCACTACCTCGTGCCGCTCGGCACCGCGGTCTGGTCCGCCGACGTCCGCCGCTTCGACGCGTTCCCGATCCACACGTTCTGCCGCTTCTTCGACAACCACCGCTTCCTCCAGGTGACCGATCAGGTCACCTGGCGCACGGTCAGCGGCGGCTCGCGCCGCTACGTCGACGCGATCCTCGCGCCGATGCAGGACCGCGTGCGGCGCGCGGCGGTGCAGACGGTGCGGCGCACCCCCGCCGGCGTGGAGGTGATCGCCGCCGGCGGCCACGCCGACCGCTTCGACCGGGTCGTGCTCGCCGCGCACGCCGACGAGGCGCTCGCGCTCCTCTCCGACGCGACGCCCGCCGAGCGCGAGGTGCTCTCGGCGCTCCCGTACCAGCGGAACGTCGCCCTCCTCCACACCGACGCGAGCCTCATGCCGGCGAGCCGCCGCGCCTGGGCGAGCTGGAACGTCCGCGTGACCGGCACGCCCCGCGACGGCGCGACGCTGACCTACGACATGAACCGGCTGCAGGGGCTCGCGACGCCGGCGCCACTCCTCGTCTCGCTCAACCTCGAGGACCGCGTCGACCCTTCGAAGGTGCTGCGCCGGATGGTCTATCACCACCCGATCTACACGCCGGCCGGCGTGCGCGCGCAGCGCCGCCACGCCGAGATCGACGGCGCCCACGGCGTGCACTTCGCCGGCGCCTACTGGGGCTACGGCTTCCACGAGGACGGCGTGAGGAGCGGCCTCGAGGTCGCGCGCCGGATCCGCCGCGCCGCGGCGGGCGCCGCGCAGGAAGGGCTCGCGGCGTGAGCGCCGGGCTCGCCTCCTGCCTCTACGAGGGCACGGTCCAGCACCGTCGCCGCGCGCCGACGGAGCACGCGCTCCGCTACCGCGTGTTCATGGTGATGCTCGACCTCGGCGAGCTCGACCGCGTGTTCGCGGGGCGGTGGCTGTGGTCCATCGGCCGCCCGAACCTCGCCGCCTGGCGCCGCGAGGACCACCTCGGCGATCCGGCGCGCCCGCTCGACGAGGCGGTGCGGGACCTCGTGGAGCAGGAGCTCGGGCGGCGCCCGGCCGGGCCGGTGCGGCTCCTCACGCACCTGCGCTACTTCGGCTACGGCTTCAACCCGGTCAGCTTCTACTACTGCTTCGCGGCGGACGGCGCGCTCGACGCCATCGTCGGCGAGGTGAACAACACGCCCTGGAACGAGCGGCACCCTTACGTGCTGGATGCCCGGTCCCTCGACTCGGGGCCCGCTCTTGCGGGCCCTACGCTCGGGACGAACGGTGGTCGTTCGTACAGATTCAAGTTCCCGAAGGCCTTCCACGTCTCGCCGTTCATGGGCATGGCGCAGACCTACGACTGGCGCTTCTCGGTGCCGGGCGACCGGCTCGCCGTGCACATGGACAACCTCGAGGGCGGCCGCTCGATCTTCGACGCCACGCTCGCCCTCGAGCGCCGGCCGATGACCGGCCTCGCGCTCGCGTCCGTGCTGCTCCGCTTCCCGGCGATGACCGCGAAGGTGATCGCCGCGATCTACTGGAACGCGCTCCTCCTCTGGTGGAAGCGCACGCCGTACCACGAGCACCCCGCCCCCAAGGACGCCACCTCATGAGCCCCGCCGAGAACGCCACCCTCGCGCTCCCCGAGCGCGCGCCCACCCTCCTCCCCGCCCGCGGCTTCGCGCGCCTCGTCCGCGACCAGGTGCTCTCCCGGCTCGCGCACCTGGAGGAAGGCCGCCTCACGGTGAACGACCTCACCGAGGGCGGGCGGCAGCACGTCTTCGGCGGGCCGGGCGCGCTCCAGGCGACGGTGACCATCCGCGATCCGCGCGCGTGGGCCGCGCTCGCGCTCGGCGGCACGATCGGCGCCGCCGATGCGTACGCCGACGGCTGGTGGGACGCCGACGACGTCGCGGCCACCATCCGCATCGTGCTCGGCGCCGGCGACGGCGCGGACGCCTTCGAGTCCGGCCTCGCGAAGGTCGGTGCGCTCTGGCACCGCCTGCGCCACCGGGTCCGCAAGAACACCATCCCCGGCGCGCGCGAGAACATCGCCGCGCACTACGACCTCGGGAACGAGTTCTTCGAGCTCTTCCTCGACCCCACGATGACCTACTCGTGCGCGCTCTACGAGCGCCCCGACATGACGCTCCACGAGGCCCAGGTGGCGAAGATCGACCGCATCTGCCGGAAGCTCGATCTCAGGCCCGGGCAGCACCTCCTCGAGATCGGCACCGGCTGGGGCGCGCTCGCGATGCACGCCGCGCGCGAGTACGGCGTGAAGGTCACCACCACCACCCTCTCCCGCCGCCAGCACGAGTTCGCGAGCCGCCGCGTCGCCGAGGCCGGGCTGTCCGACCGGATCACGCTCCTCCTCTCCGACTACCGCGAGCTCTCGGGCCAGCACGACCGGCTCGTGTCGATCGAGATGATCGAGGCGGTGGGCTGGGAGTACTACGAGGCCTACTTCGGCCAGGTCGGGCGGCTCCTCACCCCGGACGGCCTCGCGCTCGTCCAGGCGATCACCATCCCCGACCACCGGTTCGAGACCTGGAAGACCGAGCCGAACCACATCAACCGCTCCGTCTTCCCGGGCTCCTGCATCCCGTCCACGACCGCGCTCCTCCAGGCCGCCTCGCGGAGCTCCGACCTGCGGCTCTTCCACCTCGAGGAGCTCGGCCCGCACTACGCGCCCACGCTCCGCGCGTGGCGGGAGGCGCTCGAGGCCCGCTGGAGCGAGGCGCGGGCGCAGGGGAAGAGCGAGCGGTTCCTCCGCACCTTCTCCTACTACCTCGCCTCCTGCGAGGCGGGCTTCGCGGAGCGGTACCACGGGGACGTGCAGCTGCTCTTCGCGAAGCCGCGGTCGCGCAGCTTGCCCTTGGCGCTCTGAGGTGCGACAGCACCGAAGCCAAGGGGCGCCCGGCGGTGTAGCGCGAAGCTCCTCGACCCTGGCAGGGGGGCCGACTACTGTGTCGGCCCGGTGACCGGCTCCGGCTCGACCACGCGCACCCCCGGTGCGCTCGCCGCCGCGCTGCTCGGCCTCGCGCCGATCCTCCCGCACGTCGACCGCACGATGCTCGCGGCGACGGTCGAGTCGCTCCGGCTCGAGCTGTGGCTGAACGACGCCACGCTCGGCCTCGTGGCCTCGGTCTCGGCGTTCCTGCTCGCGCTCGCGGGCCCGGCGCTGCTCGCGATCGGCCACCGGGCTCCGCGCCCGAAGATCGTCGCGGGCGGCGTCGCGCTGGCGGCGCTCGGGGCGCTCCTGTGCGGGCTCTCCCGGAACTTCCCGTCGCTCCTCGCCGCGCGCGGCGCGACCGGCATCGGCCTCGCGGCCGGCGCGTCGCTGGCGCCGGCGTGCCTGCCCCGGCCCGGCGGCGGGACCACGGTGCGCCTCGGCGTCGGCGCCGCGCTCGGGTTCGCGCTCGGCGCGACCGCGCTCGCCACGGTGGGCTGGCGCGCCGGGTTCTTCGCCGCCGCGGCGGGCGGCGTGGTGGTGGCGATCGCGTGGCTGCGGCACGCCGAGCCCGATCCCTGCCAGCCCCACGGCGCCTTCGTCCCGTTCGGCCCCGACCGCGTCGCCCCCGTCGCGCGCCGCCTCGCGGCCGACCCGGACTGGCGCCTCATGGTGACCGGGTTCACCGCCCTCGCCTTCGCGGCCGCGGCCCTCGCGTTCTGGGCCCCTGCCTTCTTCGCCCGGGGGCGCGGCGTGCCGGTCGCCATCGCCGCCGGCCAGCTCGCCGCGGTCGCGCTCATGGCCGGCGTCGCGGGCACGCTCGCGGGCCCGGCCGCCGCCCGCGTCCTCAGGGCCCGCGGCGTCGCCGCGGCCGACCTCGTGGTGGGCGGCCTCGGCGCGCTCGCCGCGGCGCCGCTCCTCGCGGCCGCCTTCATCTCGCCGAAGCCGCACGAGTATGTCCCCGCGCTGG
This sequence comes from Anaeromyxobacteraceae bacterium, assembly GCA_047602405.1. GTDB lineage: Bacteria > Myxococcota > Myxococcia > Myxococcales > Anaeromyxobacteraceae > Anaeromyxobacter. The sequence goes on along the minus strand of JASGHJ010000001.1, from coordinate 1,809,015 downwards.
TGGGGGGCCTCGCGCTCCTCTTCGCCGCCGCCCGGCCGGCCGCGGCCGCGCTGCTCGAGGGGCTCGCGCCCGCCGACGCCGCGCCGGTGGCCGCGCTCACGTTCCTCGCCGCGCGGCTCGGCGGCGAGGCGCCCGCCCCGGTGCTGGTCGGCGCGCTCGCCGACGCCGGTACGCTCGGGCGCGCGGTGCTGGTCGCCCCCGCCGCCGCCGCGCTCGCCGGCGCGCTCTGGCTGCGCGTCGCCTACCGGCGCAGGCGCAGCGCCTCGTCGTAGACGGCGAGCAGCTGCCGCGCGATCTCGTCGTCCTCGAACCGCGCCGCGTGTGCGTGCCCGCGCGCGATCATCGCCTGCCGGCGGCCCTCGTCGCCGAGCACGGCCGCGAGCGCGGCGCGCACCGAGGCGGGATCGTCCGGGTCCGAGTACGCGGCGGCGTCCCCGCCCGCCTCCTCGAAGCACCCGCCCCGGGTCGTCACCATCGGCGTGCCCGCCGCGAGCGCCTCGAGGATCGGCAGCCCGAAGCCCTCGAGCTTCGACGGGTAGACGGCCACCTTCGCGAGGTGGAGGAGCGCCAGCATGTCCGGCGTCGGCAGGCCGTGCAGGAACCGCACGCGCGCCTCGACGCCCGAGCGGCGGGCGACGGCGCGCAGCTCGTCCACGTACGGCGTGGGTCGCCCCACCGCGAGGAGGTGCACGTCCGGGTCGAGGCCGGCGAGGGCCTCCACCGCGACCGCGAGGTTCTTCCGCTTCTCGATCGTGCCGACCGCCACGATGAACCGGGCCGGCGTGCCGAGGCGGGCCGCCACCTCGCGGAGCTGCGCGTCCGGCACCGGCGCGCGGAACACGCGGTTGATGGTGGGGAAGACCACCCGGATCTTCTCGCGGGGCACGCCGTAGAGCGCGGTGATGTACCCGGCCGACTCGGCCGAGATGCTCACGACGAGGTCGGCCCGGCGGCAGGCGCTCTGCGTCTTCGCCCGGTAAATCCTCCGGTCGATGCGGCCGTAGAGCTCGGGCTTCTGCTCGAAGATGAGGTCCGGGACCGTCACCACCTTCGCGATCCGCGTGCGCTCGATCCCCACCGGCAGCTCGAACGAGAGGCCGTGGTAGACGTCGATGCCGTCCCTGACGAGGTCGGCGACGACCCCGCGGGTGCGCCAGAGCGCGGGCAGCGCCCGGCCGAGCGGGCCCGTGGGGACGTGCACGTCGATCGGGAGCCCCTGGAGGTCCGCGTGCAGCCGGCCGGCGCGCGGCGTGTAGGCGTGGTATCGGTGCTGCGGTGCGTACCGCGCGAGGACGCGCACGACGTCGCGCGCGTAGTTCCCGAGCCCGGTCGTGTTGTGGAAGATGCGCTTCGCCTCGAAGCCGATCTGCATGCGGACGACAGGATACGGGAAGCGAGCGGTGGAGTGGGATTCTCCGAGGATGCCGTGAAGGAACGGATCTTCTGCGCGGCCATGCCCGGGCTCGAGCCCGTCGTCGCCGACGAGCTCCGCGCGCTCGGGCTCGCCGCCCGGCCGGTCGACGGCGGCGCCGAGGCGGAGGGCGAGGACGCGGTGGCGGTCGCGTGCCTCGGGGCGCGGACCGCCGAGTCGGTGCTGCTGCGGCTCTGGGAGGGGCCGGCGGGCGAGCTCCCGCGGGCGAAGCGCGAGGCCGCGGCCCGGCTCCCCGGCGTGGAGCTCCAGGTCCGGCCCGGCTCCCCGGCCACCGTCTCCGCCGACGCGGCCGGCGCGCCGCTGTACAAGCGCGGCTGGCGCGCGCGCGTCGGGGCGGCCCCGCTGCGCGAGACCGTGGCCGCCGCGATCCTGCGCTGGGCGGGCTGGGACGGGACGCGCCCGTTCCTCGACCCGATGTGTGGTTCGGGCACGCTCGCGATCGAGGCCGCGCTCGCCGCCTGCGGCATCGCCCCGGGCGTCGACCGGGAGTTCGCCTTCGAGCGCTGGCCCGGTCACGACGCCGCGCGCACCGCCGACGTGCGCGCGCGGCTCCGCGCCGGCGGGACCCGGCGCCCGGTGGGGGTGCTCGCGGCCTCCGACCGGAACGCCGGCGCGCTCCGGCTCGCGATGAAGAACGCCGAGGCCGCCGGGGTCGCGCGGGAGCTCACCTTCTCGCGCGCGGACGCCGCCACCGTCGTGCCGCCGCCCGGCGGGCCCGGCCTGTGCGCCGTGAACCCTCCGTGGGGGCTGCGCCTCGACGAGGGCGCGGCCGACGGCTGGCGGGCCCTCGCGGCGCTCCTGCCGCGGCTCGGCGGCTGGGATCTCGTCGTGCTCGGCGCCGATCGGGGGCTCGAGCGCCTGCTCCCCCGGCGGCCGGAGCGCGCGCTCGAGGTCCGCATCGGCGGCGTGGCCTGCCGGCTCCTGCACCACCGGCCGTAGCGGCCAGGCAGGCGAGCCGCCGCGCTCCCGCGGCCCCACCTTTGCGCCCGCATGTGGCAGGCCTTCCTCGTCCGGCTCCGCCGGGCCCTCCGCGCGTTCCTCCAGGGACCCGAGCACGGCCGGCGCGTGCACGGCCTGCTCGTGCCGCGGCGCCGCCGCACGGGGCGGCCGAAGATCGACGTGCGCGCCGTCGGCCACGCCTTCGCGCGCACCGTGGCCCTGCGCGACGTGAACATCGAGGTCCACGCCGGCGAGTTCGTGTGCCTGCTCGGGCCGTCCGGCTGCGGCAAGACCACGCTCCTCTACGCGCTCGCGGGCCACCTCACGCCGAGCGGCGGCCGGATCTCCATCGACGGCGTGAACGTCGAGGGCCCGGGGCCGGAGCGGCTCCTCGTGTTCCAGGAGCCGGCGCTCTTCCCCTGGCTCACGGTCCGCCAGAACCTGCTCCAGCCGCTGCGCGCGCTCGGCGTGCCGCGCGGCGAGGCGCTCGCGCGCGCCCGCACCTTCCTCTCCCGCGTCCAGCTCGCGGGCTTCGAGGGCGCGCTGCCGCACGAGCTCTCGGGCGGCATGCGCCAGCGGGTCCAGCTCGCGCGCGCGCTCGCGGTCGACCCCGCGGTGCTGCTCATGGACGAGCCCTTCGCCGCGCTCGACGCGCAGACCCGCGGCGAGATGCAGGAGCTCCTGCAGGAGATCTGGCGGCGCGACCGGAAGACCGTCGTCTTCGTCACGCACGACGTGCGCGAGGCGCTCGTGCTGGGCGACCGGGTGGTGGTGATGGCCGCGCGCCCCGGGCGCGTCCTCTTCGATCTCGACGTGAACCTCCCTCGCCCGCGCGACCCGGACGACGAGGCGGTCGTCGAGCTCTCGCGGCGGATCCGCGAGGCGCTCCGCCAGGCGGACCGGGGCGAGCCGGAAGGCGCAGCGGGAGGAGAGGTCTCCGATGGCCCGGTGGCGGACGCTGCTCGCGACCCTGGCGATGTTGCTCGCCTGGGAGCTCCTCTCTAGGTTCGGCCCCTGGCCGCGCTGGCTCTTCCCGGGCCCGCTCGCCGTCGGCGAGCGGATCGGCGAGCTCGCCTCGGACGGCCGGCTCGCGGAGGCGCTGCGCCGGTCGTCCCTGCGGCTCGCCCAGGGCTACGGCCTCTCGGCGCTGCTGGGCGTGCCCCTCGGGGTGATCCTCGCGCGGAGCAGGCTGGTGCGGGCCGCGCTGCGCCCGTTCGTGGTCGGGCTCCAGGCCCTGCCGTCGATCTGCTGGCTGCCGCTCGCGATCCTCTGGTTCGGGCTCTCGGAGGTGGCCATCGTCTTCGTCGTGCTCATGGGCTCGCTGCTCGCCATCGCGATCGCGACCGAGGACGCGGTCCTCGGCGTGAGCCCGGTGCTGCTCCAGGCGGCCGCCTCCCTCGGGATCCGGGGCGCGCGCTTCCACCTCGGGGTGCTCCTGCCCGCGGCGCTGCCCGGCACGCTCACGGGCCTGAAGCTCGGCTGGAGCTTCGCCTGGCGCGCGCTCATGGCCGGGGAGCTCCTCTTCGTGGCGGGCGGCCTCGGGCAGCTCCTCCAGACCGGCCGGGAGCTGCTCGACCCCGCGCTCGTGATGGCGGTTATGGTCGCGATCGTCGTCGTGGGGGTGGTGATCGACCGCGGCGTGTTCCGCATCGCGGAGCTCCGGCTGCGGCGCCGGTACGGGCTCGCGCAGGCGACGGCCGTCCTCCTCGCCGTCGGCGCGCTCGCCGGGGCGGGCTGTCACCGCGGGCGTGAGGGCGGGCCGCTGCGCGTCGGGCACTTCCCGAACGTGACGCACGCGCAGGCGCTCGTCGGCCTCGACGACGGCACCTTCTCGCGCGCGCTGCCTGCGGGGCTCGAGGTCAAGATGTTCAACGCCGGGCCCGCCGAGATGGAGGCCCTGCTCGCGGGCGAGCTCGACGTGGCCTACGTGGGGCCGGGCCCGGCGATCGTCGCGCACCTCCGCTCGCGCGGGGAGGCGCTGCGCGTCGTCGCGGGCGCGGCCTCGGGCGGCGCCTCGCTCGTGGTCCGGTCCGACGTGAAGGCGCCGGAGGACCTCCGCGGTCGCCGCGTCGCGACGCCCCAGCTCGGCAACACCCAGGACGTCGCCCTCCGCACCTGGCTCGGCGCACGCGGGCTGACGGTGGGGCGCGGCGCCGGCGCGGTCGAGGTGACGCCCATCGCGAACTCCGACGCGCTGGGGCTCTTCGCCCGGGGGGACCTCGGGGGAGCGTGGGTGCCGGAGCCGTGGGCGGCCAGGCTCCTCGCCGAGGCGGGCGGGCGGATCCTCGTGGACGAGCGCACCCTCTGGCCCGAGGGGCGGTTCCCGACCGCCGTGGTCGTGGTCTCGACGCGCGCCCTCGAGCGCCGGCGCGCCGAGGTGGAGGCCTTCCTCGGCGCGCACGTCGCGCTCACCCGGCGGTGGCGGGAGGACCCCGCCGCGTTCGCCCGCGCCGCGAACGCGGGCTACGGGCGGCGCACCGGGAAGCCGCTCGCGGAGGCCGTCGCGGCCGATGCGTTCTCGCGCCTCGACCCGCTCGAGGCGCCGATGCCCGAGCGGTTCACCGAGCTGGCGCGCCAGGCCCAGGCCCTCGGCTTCGCGCCCGCCGGGGACGTGAAGGGGCTCGTGGACCCCGGGCCGCTCGAGGCGGCGGCCGGCGGGGCCCCGGCCGCCCGGCCGTGAGGTAGGCCAGCTGCCGGGGGTGGGGCCCCGTGGAGCCGCCTCCACGGGGCGGGGGTGCGCCGAGCACCCCCGTGAGGACGGCTTGCGGGAGGGCGCCGCGGTCGTCACCTGATCGTTGCATGCGAGCCGGGCGCGCGTCACCTCGCGCCGGCATGCTCTCCTCCGATGAGCCAGGGACCGGACAACGTGACGACGATCGAGCTCGACGCCAGCGGTGCGTCGATCACCGTCGACCCGGCGAGCGGGACGGTGGCGGTGCGCCAGGGGCGCTTCGCTCGCATCCTCTCGTTCGACGAGGCCCTGCTCCTCGCCTTTCGCAGGTTCCACCGGCCCTGGCGCACCGCGCTCGCGCGGACCCTGACGCACGCGGGCGACGCGAAGACGTGGACGTTCGTCGGTGTCGCCCTGCTCGCCACCCGCACGACGACCGGCGTCCACCTCGGCCTGAGGCTCGGGGCGGCGACGCTGCTCGCGACCGGGTTCGTGCAGGTGCTGAAGCGCAGCCTCACCCGCGCCCGGCCGGACGCCTCCATCGTGGGCTTCGAGGCGCTCGCCTCGAACCCGGACCGCTTCTCCTTCCCGTCGGGCCACACCGCGGCGGCGTTCTCGGTGGCCATCGCCTGGGCGAGCGAGCCGCACGGCCTGGGGCCCGCGGCGCTCCTGCTCGCGACGGCCATCGGCCTCTCGCGCGTCTACCTCGGCGCGCACTACCCGCTCGACGTCGCGGCGGGGATGCTCATCGGCACGGTGAGCGGGCTCGTCTCGCGGCTGCTCGTGAACGGCTGAGCCACCGCGACGGCCGGTCCCGGGGCGGTTTGCCGCGTTCCCGGGCCCTCGCGACCGTGGGATCCTCCGGGCGTGAAGCGCGCGCTCCTCCTCCTCCCGGTCCTCGCGATCGCGGCCTGCTGGGACCGCTCCGAGCCCGTGCGCCGCCAGGAGGAGCCGCCCCCCGTCACCGCGGCGTGCACCGGCGCCGCGCCCGACCACGCCGTCCCCTGCCCCGGCAGCGAGGCCTGGCCCCCCGCGGTGGAGACGCCGCGGTACCTGACCATCTCCTGCGCCGCGCAGCCGTGCTCGTTCGGCTGCGCCGCCGGGTACGGCTGGAGCGCCGGCGCCTGCGTGTCCGGCACCCCGCCCCCGCCGGCGACCGCGACGCTCGTCGACGCCGGGGACGGCACGCTCCGGGACGTGGCCACGGGGCTCCGCTGGCTGCGCAGCCCGGCGTGCGCCGAGCCGCTCGGCGGTGTCGAGCGCCCCGGCGGCTACGTCGGGTTCCTCGCCGCGCGGGACTGGATGGCCCGGCTCGGCGCGGGTGCGTGCGGGCTCTCCGACGGCTCCGGCCCCGGCGACTGGGGCTTCCCGTCCGAGCAGGAGCTCCTCGCGCTCGTCGGCTCCGGCGCGGCGTTCCTGGCGGCGCCCGGCGGGCCGGCGTGGTCGAGCCTCGAGCCCTGCTCCACGACCGCCATCACGATCGACCCCGCGACCGGCGCCGTCGGCGAGCACCCGAAGGGGGACGCCCTCGCGGCGTGGCCGGTGCGCCGGCCGCGGTGAGACCGCCGGGCCTCAGCCCGGCCAGACCGCCGAGAGCCTGCGGCGGAGCTCGTCCCTCACCTCGCGGAACGCCTGGAGCCGCTCCGCCTCGGTGCTGCCGGCGTGCGCCGGGTCCGGCAGCCCCCAGTGCAGCCGCGTGGCCTTCCCGAGCCACACCGGGCAGACCTCCTCGGCGCACAGCGTGATCACGGCGTCCACGTCGCCCGGCGGGATGTCGTCCACCGCCTTCGAGCGGTGCCCGGAGATGTCGATCCCGACCTCCTCGAGCGCCGTCACCGCGAGCGGGTTGAGCCTCGAGGGCCGCGACCCCGCCGAGGAGACCTTCACGCCCGCGGGCGCGAGCGCGCGGGCGATGCCCTCGGCCATCTGGCTGCGGGCCGAGTTCGCGACGCAGAGGAACAGCACGTGCCGGGGGCTCGCCGCGCGCAGCCGGGCGGCCTCCTCGACCCACGCCTCGCTCAAGGCGCCCTCCCCGCCGCGGGGCCCTCGACGGCCACCGGGCAGTTCGCCACCCTCGCGAGCTCGCCCGTCTCGCCGGGGAACCACCGCTCCCGGAGCCGGAGCGCCACGTTCACGAGGCCGATCAGCACCGGCACCTCGACGAGCGGGCCGATGACGGCCGCGAACGCCGCGCCGTGGGCCATGCCGAAGGTCGCGACCGCGACCGCGATGGCGAGCTCGAAGTTGTTGGACGCCGCGGTGAAGGAGAGCGTCGCGGTCTGCCCGTAGGTCGCGCCGACCTTCCGGCTCATGAAGAACGACACGAAGAACATGAGGAGGAAGTAGACGAGGAGCGGGAGCGCGATCCGCACCACGTCGAGCGGCACCTGCACGATGGTCTCGCCCTTGAGCGAGAACATCACCACGATCGTGAAGAGGAGCGCGACGAGCGTGATGGGCGAGACCCGCGGGATGAAGACCCGCCGGTACCACTCCTCGCCCTTCAGCGCGCGCAGGCCGAACCGGGAGGCCATGCCGGCGAGGAACGGGATGCCGAGGTAGATGAAGACGCTCCGCGCGATCTCGCCGATGCCGAAGTGGACCTCGGCGCCGTGGAGCCCCAGCCAGCCCGGCAGCACGGTGATGAAGAGCCACGCGTACACCGGGAAGAACAGCACCTGGAAGATGGAGTTGAAGGCGACGAGGCCGGCGCAGTACTCGGTGTCGCCGCTCGCGAGGTCGTTCCACACGATGACCATCGCGATGCAGCGGGCGAGCCCGATCAGGATGAGCCCGACCATGTACTCCGGCCGGTCGCGCAGGAAGAGCACCGCGAGCGCGAACATCAGCACCGGCCCGACGACCCAGTTCTGCACGAGCGACAGCCCGAGCACCTTCCCGTTCCGGAAGACCCGGGGCAGCTCCTCGTACCGGACCTTCGCGAGGGGCGGGTACATCATCAGGATGAGCCCGACCGCGATGGGGATCGAGGTCGTGCCGACGGAGAGCCGGTCGAGCGCGGGGACGACGCCCGGCACCGCCCAGCCGAGCAGGATGCCCGCGCCCATGGCGAGGAAGATCCAGAGCGTGAGGTAGCGATCCAGGAACGACAGGCGGCGGGCGACGCCCGCGGCGATCGGACGCACGGCGGCTTCGGACATGGCCGGAGTCTACGCCCGGCTCTTCGGGTGCCGCACGTCCGTACCGCGGACCATGTAGACCACCATCTCCGCGAGGTTGGTCGCGTGGTCGCCGAAGCGCTCGAGGTGCTTCGCCGCGAACATGAGCGCGGTCGCGCGGCGGATGTTCTTCGAGTCCTCCATCATGTGCTGGATGAGCTCGTTGAAGATCTTGAGGTAGAGGGCGTCGAGGAGCTGGTCGCCCTTCATGACCTCCTCGGCCTTCGAGACGTCGCCCGCCACGAACGCGTCGAGGGCGCGCTTCAGCTGCGCCTCGGAGAGGTCGGCGAGCTTCTGGAGCTCGTGCTGGGGCGCGAGCGGCGGCGCCTGGGCGAGGTCCACGGCGCGCTCGCCGATGTTCACCGCGAGGTCGCCCATCCGCTCGAGGTCGACCACGATCTTGAGCGCGGTCGTGATGAAGCGCAGGTCGGAGGCGGCCGGCTGGCGGAGCGCCAGGATCCGCCGGCACGCCTGGTCGACCGCGACCTCCATCCGGTTGATCTCGCGGTCCCGGGCCTTCACCCTCTCCGCGAGCTCGACGTTCCGCTCGGTGATCGCCCGGACCGCCGAGGACAGCGCGGCCTCCACGAGCCCGCCCATCTCGAGGAGCTTCTCGCGGAGGTCCCGGAGCTCCGCCTCGTACGCCTTGTCGGTGTGCGTCGCCATGCCCTGTCCCGTCCCCCGAGGCTACCCGAACTTGCCCGTCACGTAGTCCTCGGTGCGGGACTCGCGCGGGTTCGTGAAGATCTGCTCGGTCGGCCCGACCTCGACGAGCTCGCCCATGTAGAAGAAGGCGGTCTGGTCGGAGACCCGGGCGGCCTGCTGCATGTTGTGGGTCACGATCGCGATCGTGTAGCTCGCCTTGAGCTCGTGGATGAGGTCCTCGATCTTGGCGGTCGCGATCGGATCGAGCGCCGAGGCCGGCTCGTCCATGAGCAGCACCTCCGGCTCGATGGCGAGCGCGCGGGCGATGCAGAGCCGCTGCTGCTGGCCGCCCGAGAGGCCGAGCGCGCTCTCGCCGAGGCGGTCCTTCACCTCGTCCCAGAGCGCCGCGTTCCTGAGCGACCGCTCCACCCGGTCGGCGATCTCGACCCGGTCCCGGAGCGCCCCGGAGACCCTCAGGCCGTAGGCGACGTTCTCGAAGATCGACTTCGGGAAGGGGTTCGACTTCTGGAACACCATGCCCACCCGGCGGCGCAGCTCCACCGCGTCGAGGTGGCTCGCGTAGATGCTCCGTCCGTCGAGGAGGATCTCGCCGGTCACCTTCGCGCCGGGGATGAGGTCGTTCATCCGGTTGAGGCAGCGCAGGAAGGTGGACTTCCCGCAGCCGGACGGGCCGATGAGGGCGGTGACCTGGTGCTCGGGCAGCTCGAGGCTCACCTGCTTCACGGCGAGCTTCGGGCCGTAGGCGATGTCGAGCTTCCTCGCCTCCATCTTGATCTTCGGTGCGGGCGCGGTGTCGGTGGCGCTCATGTCTTCGAGTCCGGGGAGATTGCCCTAGTGGCCGGCGGCGGCCTTGCGCCGGGTCTGCGTGCGGATGGCGATCGCCACGAGGTTGAGGGCGAAGGTGAGGGCGAGCAGCACGAACACGGTCGCGTAGAGGAGCGGCCGGGTCGCCTCGACGTCGGGCGACTGCGTCGCGAGCACGTACACGTGGTAGCCGAGGTGCATGAACTGCGACCAGGCCGAGGTCGGCAGGTCCGGCAGGAAGTAGGCGACGCCGGTGAAGAGGATCGGGGCGACCTCCCCCGCGCCGCGCGCCACCGCCAGGATCGCGCCGGTGAGGATGCCGGGCAGCGCCTGGGGCAGGATCACCTTCCAGAGCGTCTGCGACTTCGTGGCCCCGAGCGCGAGCGAGGCGTCGCGGTGCTCGCGCGGCACGGCCCGCAGCGCCTCCTCGGTCGCCACGATGACGACCGGCAGGGTGAGGATGGCGAGGGTGAGCGCCGCCCACAGGAGCGACGGCTTCCCGTAGGTGAGCGTGCCGGGCTCGGAGAGCGCGCGGTCGAGGCCGCGCCCGACGAACTGGATGAAGAAGCCGACGCCGAAGAGCCCGAAGACGATGGAGGGCACGCCGGCGAGGTTGTTGATGGCGGCGCGGATCGCCCCGGCGATCCTCGAGCGGGGCGGCGCGTACTCGTGGAGGTAGATGGCGGTGATGACGCCGACGGGCAGCACGGCGACCGTCATCATCAGCGTCATGATCGCGGTCCCGTAGATGGCCGGGAAGATGCCGCCCGCCGTCATGCCCTCCTCGGGCGCGGCGGTGAGGAAGGTCCAGCTCACCCGGCCCACGCCGCCCCGGGTGATGTCCGCCAGGATCACCGCGAGCATCCCGACGATGAGGAGCGCGGCGCCCCCGGTCGCCCAGGTGAGGAGCCCGCCGGCGACCTTGCGGGAGGTCACGCTCACGCGGCACCCCCGGACATCCGCCTCACGAGGCGCTTCACGAAGACCGAGGCGAGCGTGTTGAGGACGAAGGTGAAGAGGAAGAGCTCGACGCCGATGAAGAACAGCACCGAGTAGTGCGCGCCGCCGAAGACCACCTCGCCCATCTCGGCGGCGATGGTGGCGGGCAGCGTGCGGACCGACTCGCCGAGCGACCAGCTCGTGATGGCCGCGTTGCCGGAGGCCATGAGCACGATCATCGTCTCGCCGATGGAGCGCCCGAAGCCGAGCACGACCGCCGCGAGGACGCCCGGGGCGGCCGCGGGGAGCACCACCTGGAAGGCGGTCTCCCACCGCGTCGCGCCGAGCGCGAGCGACGCCTCCCTGTAGCTGCGGGGGACCGCGGTGAGGGCGTCCTCCGACACCGTGAAGATGACCGGGACCACCGTGATGGCGAGCGCCGCGCCGGCGACCACCGCGTTCAGGCGGTAGGCGAAGCCGAAGGTGTCCTGGAAGACCGTCGCCATGACGAGCAGGGCGAAGAAGCCGACCACCACCGAGGGGATGCCGGCGAGCATCTCGATGGTGGGCTTCAGCACCTCCTTGAGGCGCCGGGGCGCGAACTCGGAGGTGTAGACCGCCGCGGCGACGCCGAGCGGCACCGAGATGGCCATCGCCACGAAGGTGGTCTTCAGCGTGCCGACGAAGAGCGGCACCATCGAGTACTTCGGGACATCGGAGACGGGCTGCCAGGAGAAGAACGCCGCCTTCCCCTCGCGCCAGGCCTGCGGGAGGAACATCCGCGCGAGGTCGGTCTCCGCCCGCACCTCCTCGGAGGTGAAGATGGGGAGCGCCTCGCGCCCGACGAAGACGAAGATGAGGACGACGAAGGCGATGCCGGTGAGGGCGACGAGGGTGATGCCCACCTCGATCGCCGCCTCGCGGAGCTGTCGCCGGCGGATCGCGGGGAGGGGCCTCTCGACCCCTTCCCCCGCGAGCCCTGCTGTGGTGCCGTTGGCCACGGACACGGAAGTACCCCCCCTGCGTGACGTTCCCGTGACGGGGCCGTTGCGCCGGGGTGACTACTTCACCGGGAAGTAGCCCACTTCCGTGACGACCTTCTGGCCCTCGGGCGACAGGCAGTAGTCGATGAAGGCCTTCGCGTCCCCGGACGGCTTGCCGCGCGTGTACATGAAGAGCTTGCGCGACAGCGGGTAGGTCCCGGCGGCGACGTTCTCGGCGTTCGGCAGCCAGCCCTTGCCGTCCTTGCCGACCACCTTCACCTCCTTGATGCCCTTCGCGTAGGCGGCGCCGCCGTAGCCGATGCCGAACCTCTCCTTCGCGACCGCGTTCACGACCGCGGCGGTGCCGGGGAGCGTCTGGGCGTTCGCCGCGTAGTCGGCGTTCGCGAGCACGTTCTCCTTGAAGAAGACGTAGGTGCCGGAGGAGTTCTCGCGGGAGTAGAGGACGATCTTCGCGTCCGGACCGCCGACCTCCTTCCAGTTCGTGACGTCGCCCGTGTAGATCGCCCTCAGCTGCGCGATCGTGAGCGTGTCGACCGGGTTCGCCTCGTTGACGTAGAGGGCGACGCCGTCCTTCGCGACGGCGATCTCCGTCGGCAGGACGTTGAACCGGTCGCGGACCTTCGCGATCTCGGACTCCTTGATGGAGCGGGACGCGTTCGCGATGTCGGTCGTGCCGTTGATGAGGGCGGCGAGGCCGATGCCGGAGCCGCCGCCGGTCACCTGCACGCGCTTGCCGGCCTGGGCCTTCATGTAGCTCTCGGCCCAGCGCTGGGCGAGGATCACCATCGTGTCGGAGCCCTTCACCGTCACGGCCTGGGCGTGCGAGAGCACGGGCAGGGCGGCGGCGACGAGGGCGAGGAGCATGCGCTTCATGTCGTTCTTCTCCTGTGGCTTTCGGATGTCAGCGATGGGCCCGGCCTAGAACTTCGCCTGGACCTGCAGGATGTACTGGTCCGCGTTGGGGTCGACGGCCTTGTCGCCGGCCTTGCCGTTCATCGGGTGGAACCACGCGAGCGTGACCTTGCCGCCCTCGCCCACGTAGGTGTGCAGCGCGAGCTGCAGCTCGCGCTGGGTCTTCACGGTGGTGTTCGTGGCGCCCTCGGTGCTGGCGGTCAGGTTCGGCGTGTACTGCTCGAACTTCGCGGCGACCTGGTGGTGGGCGAGCACGTTCTGGGTGACGAGCGCGTACCAGCCGTTGCCGGTCGGGACCGGCGCGCCGGAGGTGAGGCCGGGCAGGTTGCCGCCCGCGCCGCCGTTGGCGTTGTTCGTGCCGATGGTGGTGCGGCCCCACATCCACTCGCCCTTCAGCGCCGTGCCGCCGATCGGGAGGAGGTCGAGGTAGAGCTGCGCGTCGATCGCCGCGCGGACGCGGTCATACGCCTTGTCGTCCGGGCGGGCGTAGTTCTTCGTCTTGCCGTACCAGCCCGAGACGCCGGCGGTGAGCATGCCGAGGTCGACCGTGGCGCGGCCGATGACGTCCTTCAGCTGGTCGTTGTCCTTGCCGGTCTGGCCGGAGTCGACGCCGTTGCCGTTGAAGACGCCGACCTTCACGTTCACGAGCTTCGCGATCTGGCCGCGCACCGCCACGCCGAGGTCGTACTCGCCGCCGGCGAAGGCGCGGGTGACGCGGGCGCGCTCGAGGGTGTCGAGATCCGAGGAGGAGCGGCTCGCGACCTCGTAGCCGAACGGGAAGAGCTGGAGGCCGGCGTCCACCGCCCAGCCCGCGGGCAGCTTCAGCGTGGCGTAGCCCTCCTTGATCGCGACGCCGTTGGGCGTCACGTCGATCTGGAGCACGTAGTCGGAGAGGTCGGCGTTGTAGACGGCCTTGAGGCGGCCGCGGCGGATGAAGAAGCCGTTCTGGCCGGGCGCGGTCTCGGGCGAGGTGTTGTAGGCGTTGGCGCCGGAGCCGACCGGGAGGCCGGTCTCGTTGTAGGCCCAGCGGGCCTGGATGTAGCCCGAGAGCTTCAGCTTCTGGAGGGCCGCGACGGCGGCCTTGGTCTCCGCGTACTGCTCCTCGAGGGAGGTGAGCTTGCCCTCGAGCGCGGCCGGATCCGGCTGCGCCGGCTGGGACTCCTGGGCGAGAGCGAACGGTGCGATGGCGAGCGCCGCGAGGGCGGCGATGAGGCGGTTCATGTCGTCGATTCCCCTTGTGTGCGTTCCGGGGAGTCGATCTACGGGGCCGCCGTGGCGCGCCCGCGGCGCGCGCGTGACGTTTCTAGGGCGCCGGCAAACGCAGCCAGAAGCGCGAGCCGCCGGCGCCGCTCTCGACGCCCACGTCGCCGCCCATGGCCTGCGCGAGGTTCTTCACGATCGAGAGCCCGAGCCCGGTGCCGCCCTGGTCCCGCGAGCGCCCGGCGTCGATCCGGTAGAAGCGCTCGAAGATCCGCGGCAGGTGCTGCTGCTCGATGCCCGGGCCGGTGTCGACGACGGTGAGGACGACGTCGTCCCGCTCGCGCTCCGCGCCGAGCACCACCGCGCCCTGGGCCGTGTACTTCACCCCGTTGTCGACGAGGTTCACGAGGATCTGCTCGAGCGCCCGGGCGTCTCCGCGCACGGTGGTGCCGTCCGGGATCTCGCAGCGGAGCGCGATCCCCTTGTCGCGGGCGGCGCCCGCGACGAGCTCCACGACCTGCCGGCCGAGGACCGCCACGTCGACCGGCACGGCGTCGAGCCGCCACTGCCGCGACTCGATGCGGGAGAGGTCGAGCAGATCCTGGGTGAGCCGCGCGAGCCGCTCGGCGTGGCGCGCCACGATCTCGACGAAGGACCGGGCGGTGGCCGGGTCGTCGACCGCGCCGCCGAGCAGCGTCTCGGCGGCCGCGCGGATCGCCGAGATGGGCGTCCGCAGCTCGTGGCTGGCGTTCGCGACGAAGTCCCGGCGCACCGCCTCGGAGCGCCGCGCGTCGGTCACGTCGCGCATCATCAGCAGCACCTCGCCGCGGATGAGCGGGGCGAGGTGGACGAAGTACGCGCGCTGGCCGATGCCGAGCTCGAGCCGCCGGGCGGTGCCCTCGAGGGCGCGCTTCACGGCCTCGGAGAGCTCCGCGGAGCGGGTGATCTCGAGCGGCGTGAGCCCCTGCGCCCGCCCCTTCGTGGCGAGCGTGTCGAAGGCGGCGTTGGACACGCGCACCCAGCCCTCGCGCGAGACCAGGGCCGCGGCGTCGGGGAGCGCGGCGAGGAGCTCCGCCTCGGGCGCGTCCTTCGGGGCCTGCAGGCCGCGGCGGCGCTCGCGCTCCATGAGGAGCTCGGCGAGCTGGCGCACCTCCACGCCGAGGTCGGCGCGGGGGCCGCCCGCGAGCTCCTTCCTGAGCGCGGCGACGGCGGCGGAGAGGCGCGTGTGCCCGAACATGGGGTCAGCTCCAATCGGTGGGGTCGACGAGCCGGTACCCGATGCCGCGCACGGTCTCGAGGAGGTCGCGGCCGGAGCCGAGCTTCTCCCGCAGCCGCTTCACGTGCGTGTCGACCGTGCGGGTCTCGACCTCCGACGACATCTCCCAGACGTCCTCGAGGAGCTGCTCGCGCGACTGCACGCGGCCGAGGCGCGACATGAGCGTCGAGAGGAGCTTGAACTCGAGCGGGGTGAGGGTCACCTCCGCGTCGTCGACGAACGCCCGGTGCGCGTCGACGTCGACCCGGATCGGCCCGACCTGCTCCGGCGGCCGCTCGGAGGCGCGGGAGGGCCCGGCCCGGCGGAGGAGCGCCTTCAACCGCAGGATGAGCTCGCGCACGCTGAACGGCTTCGTCACGTAGTCATCGGCGCCGAGCTCGAACCCCACCACCCGGTCGACCTCCTCGCCCTTCGCGGTGAGCATGACCACCGGGACGTGCTTCGTGCGGGGATCGGCCTTGAGCTGCCGGCAGACCTCGGTGCCGGGCACGTCCGGCAGCATGAGGTCGAGGAGGACGAGGTCGGGCACCCGCCGCCTCACCTGGGCGAGCGCCTGCTCGCCGGTGGTGGCGAGCGCGGTCTCGAAGCCGGCGGCGCGGAGGTTGAAGTCGAGGAGCGAGAGGAGATCGCGCTCGTCGTCGACGAGGAGGACCGAGGTCACGGGGCCACGTTAACGCACGGGAATGTGACGGGAACAAGGACCGAAAGCGACGGAACCGTGAACGCGTCACCTCGAAGGGACGGCCTCACCGGGTCCCGGCGGAGGCGAAAACCCGGGTACGATGCACACATGCACCGCCTTCCTCCCGCCGTCCGGGCCGCCGGCCTGGCCGCCGCGCTCGCGGCCTTCGCCGCCGGGTGCGCCGCGGCGCGCGGCCACGGCGCCGGCCCGGGCCCGGGCGCGGGCCAGGAGGTCCTCCGCGCCGCCGAGCTCGCCCGGGTGCGCTGCCTCGTGGTCGCGCCCTTCGAGAACGCCTCCGACGCCCCGCTCGCCGCGGAGGCGGCCACCGCCACGCTCGCGGCCGGCATCGACCCCGAGCGCACGCGCGTCCTCCCGCTCGGCGACCTGCGCGCGATCTTCCGCGACACGCCGCTCGAGCTGCCGCCCGGCATCTCGCCGAGCCTCGCGCTCGAGCTCGCGGAGCTCCTCGGCGCGGACGCGGCGCTCTACGGCGCGGTGGAGGGGCGGGCGCACGACGCCGGCGGCGACGCCGCGCTGCTCGTGACCGTCCGGCTCGCCCTCGCCGGCGACCGCCACCTGCTCTTCGCCGCCACCACCCGCGCGAGCCCGGCCGGCGACGAGCGCCCGGAGGCCGCCGTACAGCGCGCGACCGCCGCGCTCGTGCAGCCGGTGCTCCTCAGGCTCGGCGACACCGGCCGCAAGCGCTGCTTCGACGAGGCGCGGGTGAAGGCGCTCCGCGAGTACGCGCTCGTGGAGGGGCGGCCGGCCGCGCCGCAGCTGCCCGCGAAGGCCGCGCTCGACTCGCCGAGCGTCCCGCTCCCGCCCCCGCCGCAGCTCGCGACGGCGCCGGCCCCGGTGGCGCCCGCGCCGGCCGGCCGCGTCGAGGGCACCTCGCGGCGCTCGGCCGCCTGGGCGCGTCGGCTCGCCGACCCCGGCCGGCTCGTCGTCGAGGACGTCGCCTTCGAGGGCCGGACCGCCGACCTCGCCCAGGACGCCGGCCTGGCCGACCTCGCCCGGGCGCTGGGCGCCTCGCCCGACGTCAAGGTGCGCCTCGAGGGCTTCGTCGACGCCACCTCGGAGCCCGAGGCCGACGCGAAGCTCTCGCACGCGATGGCCCAGGCCGCCGCGCGCCGGCTCGTGCAGCTCGGCGTGGACGCCGGCCGGCTCAGCTGGGCCGGCCGTGGCGGGGCGAGCCCGGTGCTGCCCAACTTCACCGCCCGGGGCCGCGCCGCGAACCGCCGCATCGAGGTGCAGGCGCTGCGTTGAGCGGGGGGCGTCCTCGACTCCGGCCCGCTGCGCGGGCCCACGCTCGGGATGAGCAGGCCCCCGCCCCGTGAGCGTGATATCACCGCGCTCGTGAGGTTCTTCGCCACCTGCGCCCGCGGCACCGAGGGCGCGCTCAAGAAGGAGCTCTCGGGCCTGAAGCTGCACGCCGTCCGCGGCGAGCGCGGCGGCGTCTCGTTCGAGGGCAAGCTCGAGGCGGGCATGCGGGTCTGCCTGCACACCCGCACCGCGATGCGGGTGCTGCTCGAGCTCGCGAGGTTCCCGGCCGCCGACGCCGACGGCCTCTACGCCGGGGCGCGTGCCATCGACTGGGAGCCCTGGCTCACCGCGAAGACCACGCTCGCGGTGGACGCCTCGGTGCAGTCGGAGACGATCGTCCACTCCGGCTTCGCGGCGCTCAAGGTGAAGGACGCGGTCGTCGACGCGCTCCGCGACAAGCTCGGCGCCCGGCCCGACGTCGACACGAAGGACCCGGACGTCCGGATCGTGCTCCACCTCTCGCGCGGCGAGGCGACGCTCTCGCTCGACCTCGCCGGCGACGTCCTGCACCGCCGCGGGTACCGGGTCTCGCAGGGCCCCGCGCCGCTCAAGGAGACGCTCGCCGCGGCGGTGCTGCTCCTCGGCGGCGCCGACCTCGAGCGCCCGTTCGTCGACCCGATGGCCGGCTCCGGCACGCTCCCGATCGAGTTCGCGCTCCGCGCCCGACGCATCGCGCCCGGGCTCGATCGCGCCTTCGCGTTCCAGCGCTGGCCCTCGTACCGGGGCGCGCCGCAGTCGGCCTGGGATCGGCTCCGCGCCGAGGCCCGGGCCGCGGTGCTGCCCCGCGCGCCCGCGCGGATCCTCGCGCGCGACATGCACCCGAAGGCGCTCGAGGCGCTCCGCCGCAACGTGCTCGCCGCGCGCCTCGAGGCCGACATCGAGATCGAGGCCGGGGACGCCCGCGACCTCGAGCCCACCGGCGAGCCCGGGACCCTCGCGATGAACCCTCCCTACGGCGAGCGGCTCATGAGCGGTGACGATGAGACCGGGTCCGGCCACCGTGGCAAGGCGGCGCCCCCCCGGGCGGTCCGCCGCGACACCGAGACGCGCAAGCTGAGCGGCTTCTACCGCGGCCTCGGCGAGATGGTGGGTCGGCACCATGGGTGGACCGCGCTCCTCCTGTCAGGGAACCCCCTCCTCCTCCAGGCGCTCCCCGTGAAACCGGAGATCGATCACCGGCTCTGGAACGGCCCCCTCGAGGTGCGCCTCTACCGGCTCCGCGTGCCTTGATCCGCGCGGTTGGCGGAGGGGTCCGCCGCCGCGGCCGCACGCTTCACCGATGGTCCGCCTCATCCCTGCGTCGGTGCTCCGGCGGCACGCGGAGTGCTACGAAGGGTACGGGCCGCCACGCGGCCGAGGTGCGCCGGGATGCACGTACTCCTGCCGGTGGACGAGCTCGAGCGAGAGCTGCTCGCGGTGGACCGCGCCGCGGTGGGCGAGATCGTGAGCGGAGCGCTCGGCCGGGGCGCGGCCCCCCACGACGTCGTCGATCTGCTGCTCGTCCCCGCGCTGGAGCGCATCGGCGCCGCGTGGGAGGCCGGGCAGGCGTCGCTCTCGCAGGTCTACATGGCGGGGCGGATTGTCGAGGAGCTCACGGCGCGCTTCGCCCCGGGTGCCCCCGTCCGGGAGGGCCAGGGCCCGCGGGTCGCGCTCGGCGTGCTCGAGGACCAGCACGTGCTCGGCAAGCGCATGGTCGCCGCCCACCTCCACGCCGCCGGCGCCACCGTGATCGACCTCGGCGCGGCGCTCTCGCCGGGCGACTTCGCCGCGCGCGCGGCGGGCGAGGGCGCGGCGGTGGTGATGGTGAGCGCGCTCCTCCTCCGCTCGGCGCTCGCCGTGGAGACGCTCGTCGGCGAGCTGCGCGCGCGCGGGTCGGCCGCGCCGGTGATCGTCGGCGGGGCGCCGTTCCGGCTCGACCCCGGCCTGTGGCGGAAGGTCGGCGCGGACGCCTTCGGCCGCTCCGCCGCAGAGGCTCCCGCGCTCGCGGGGCTCCCGAGGCGCCCGTGAGCGGCCCGACCTCCGCGCAGCGGCTCCTCGCCGCCTTCGAGGGTCGGCTCCTCGACCGGGTCCCCTACGTGATCCCGGCGACGATGCACGGCGCGCGCCTCCTGCAGATGCCGCTGCAGGCGTACTTCGGGGATGCCCGGGCCATGGTCGAGGGCCAGCTCCGCCTGCGCGCGCTGCTCGGGCACGACCTGCTGCAGGCCTACCCCTACGTCAGCGTGGAGCACGAGGCCTTCGGCGGCGAGACGGTCTTCCAGCCCGATGGCCCACCGGTGCCGGGCCCGCCCACCCTCCGGCTCTCGCGGCTCGGCGCGCTCGAGGCGCCCGACCCGGCCGCCGTGCCGGCGCTGCGGCGCGTCCTCGAGGCCACCCGCGCGCTCGTGGCGCGGGCGAACGGCGAGTGCCTGATCATGGGCGCGATCATGTCGCCGTACTCGCTGCCGCCCATGCAGCTCGGCCTGCACGTCTGGCTGGAGCTCCTGCACGAGGCGCCCGCGGAGGCGGACCGACTCCTCGCCGTGAACGAGCGGTTCGCGGTCGCCTGGGCGCTCATGCAGCGCGCGGCGGGCGCGGCGGGGATCACCGTCGTCGATCCCGTCGGCGCGACGGAGATCTCGAGCCCCGCGCTCCAGCAGCGCTTCGCCCTCCCGTCGCTCCGGCGCACGCTCGCCGCGATCGGCGCCCCCGCCGGCGTCTCCCACTCCTCCGCCCGGGCGCTCGCCCGCGTGGAGGACGTCCTCGAGGCCGGCGCCGCCGCGGTGGTGGCCTCCGCGGGCGAGCCGCTCGAGGCCTTCCGCGAGCGCACCCGCGGGCGGGCGGTGCTCCTCGGGGGGCTCGACTCGCTCGCGATCCACGCGGGCGACGGGGAGGCGGCGGCCCGCGCCGTGCGCGCCGCCGTCGCCGCCGCGGCCCCGGGCGGCGGGTTCGTGCTCACCGAGCACCACGGCGAGATCCCCTACCCCGTGCCGCTCGACACCCTCCTCGCGATCACCGAGGCCGCGCAGCGGTTCGGCCGCCAGCCCCTCACCTGGACCGGGGCGGTCGCGTGACCACCCCCGCCGCGCCGCTCCTCGCCTGCCGGTTCCTCGTGGACGAGGTCCGCGAGGCCGCGGCGCGCCTCGGCGCGAACGTGGAGGTGCGGCGCGCGCCCTGCGCGGCGCGCTGCTCGGCGGGTGGCCCGCTCCGGCGGGAGCCCCCGGCGCAGCAGCCCGGCGAGCCACCGACCCTCGTCGCGGCGTGCGCGGACCCGCGCCTCCTCGCGGCGTGGCCGCCCGCGTCGACGACGTTCCACCTGCTGGCGGACGCCGCGCTCCTCGATCCCGCGCTCGCGGCCGGCGCGCTCCTCGTCACCCCGGGCTGGCTCCGGACGTGGCGCGAGGAGCTCGCCCAGGGCGGACCGCTCGCGCCCGCCCTCGAGCTCGTCCGCGAGGCGCACCGGAAGGTGGTGCTGCTCGACACCGGCCTCGACGCCGGCGCACCCGCCGCGGCCGCGGAGCTCGCGGCGACGCTCGAGCTCCCGCTGGAGCGGCAGGCGATCCCGCTCGACCACCTCGCCCGGGAGGTCGCGCTGGCGCTCGAGACCGCCCGGCGCATGGAGGCGGAGCACCGCGCCGCCGACAAGGCCGCCCTGCTCGACACCCTGTACGAGCTGCCGCCCACGCTCGGCGAGCCCGAGGTGCTCGGGCGCTTCGCCGACCTCGTGGACGTGCTGTTCGCGCCCGAGCGGCTCGCGATCCTGGTGCTGGGCGGTCCGCTCGACGGCGAGGTGATGCGCCGCGGCGCCGGCGACGTCGCCGCGCTGGAGGCCGCCCTGCGCGGGTTCGACGGCGAGCTCGCGCCCGGCCCGGGCGGCGCCGGCCTGCTCCTGCGCCTCGGCCCCGCGGACGCCCCGGTCGCTCGCCTCGGGTTCGAGGGCGTCGCCTTCCCGGCCCACCTGCCGCGCTACCGCCGGCTCGCCCCGGCCCTCGCCGCGGCCTCGTTCCTCGCGATCTCGCGCGCCCGGGAGCTCGGCGCGCTGGAGCGGAGCGAGGCGGCGCTGCGGGCCCACCGCGATCGCCTGGAGAGCCTCGTCCAGGAGCGGACGGCCACGCTCAGCCGCACCGTCGAGGAGCTCGCGGCCGCGCTGCGCAAGGTGGAGACGCTGCACGGGCTCCTCCCGATCTGCGCCCACTGCAAGAAGATCAAGGACGACGAGGGTTACTGGACGAAGATCGAGACGTACATCTCCGACCACTCGCGCGCGGAGTTCAGCCACGGGCTGTGCCCGGAGTGCTTCGATCGGTACTACCCGGACGCCGACGAGGGTGGAGGTGGGGGGGCGCCGTAGCTCCTCCCGCGACCTGACGATGCCTGGCGCCGGGCCGTCCGGCGCCCTACGCTCCCGGCGTGCCCGCGCTCCTCCTCGCCCTCGCGCTCGCGGCGGACCCTCCCGGCGACCCGGTCGAGACCCGGCGCGCGGCGATCGCGGCCGAGCTCGTGAAGGTGGGCGCCGCCCTCCGGCGCGAGATCGAGCGCGAGGACGTCGCCGCGCTCCTCGCGCGCGTGCCCGCGGACGGGCTCCGCTGCGGCGATCGCGTCGTGCCGCGGGCGAAGGTGGCGCGCGACCTCTCCGCCCCGCGCTCCTGGCTGCGCGGCGTGCTCTTCGGCGGGCCGGGCTTCTCGGCGCCCGCGGGCACCGCGCCGTCGCTCCGCGCGCTGTTCCGCGAGCACGCGCAGGTGGCGGTGCTGGTCGCCTTCGCGCGCGACGAGGAGGCCGGACCGGTCGGCCGCCCCTGCCTCGACTTCCGCGCCCGCGCCGCCGGCACGCCCGGCGCGCCGTTCTGCTTCGAGGCGCGCGGCCGCGCCTGGCTGCTCACGCAGAGCCTGTATCCTTGCCGGTGAGGACCGGGCCCCCTCGACGCGCGCCCGGCATCCGTGGCAGGAAGGCGCGTGCCCCCCGAGCTCGCCGCCATCGTCTTCGGCCTCACCTCCGCCGCCTCCTGGGGCGCAGGGGACTTCTCCGGCGGCCTCGCCTCGCGCAGGGCACCGCTCCCGGCCGTGCTCGCGTGGGGCCAGACGGCGGGCGTCGCGTCGATCGTCGCGGTCGCGCTCCTCGCGCACGAGCCGCTCGCCTTCTCCTCCTCGCTGCTCTGGGCCGCCGCCGCCGGCGCCGCGGGCGCGCTCGGCCTCGCCGCGCTCTACCGCGGCCTCGCGGTGGGCCGGATGGGCGTGGTCGCCCCCGTCTCGGCCGTGCTCTCGGCCGCGATCCCCGTGCTCGCGGGGACCGTCGTCGAGGGCGTGCCGCCGTGGCCGAAGCTCGTGGGCTTCGGCATCGCCCTCGCGGGCATCTGGCTCGTCGCCGCCTCCGAGGCGCCGGGCTCGAGCGGCAGGAGCGGCCTCGCCCTCGCGCTGCTCGCGGGCGCCGGCTTCGGCGGCTTCCTGCTCCTCATGCGCGTCGCCGGCGCCGGCGGCACCTTCTGGCCCCTCGCCGCCGCCCGCGGCACCTCCGCGGTGCTCTCGATCATCGCGCTGGCGACCTCGCCGGTCGCGAAGGTCCCGCCGCGCGGCGCCTGGCCCCTCGTGCTGCTCTCCGGCCTCCTCGACGCGAGCGGCAACGCCTTCTTCGTGCTCGCGAGCCAGGCCGGGCGCCTCGACGTCGCCGCGGTGCTCTCGTCGCTCTACCCCGCGAGCACGGTGCTCCTCGCCGCCGTCTTCCTGCGCGAGCGCCTCACGCGCGCGCAGGGCGCGGGCGTGGGCGCGGTGCTCGTCGCGATCCTGCTGATCGCGGGGTGAGCGCCGCGCCCCGGCCCGCCGTCAGGACCCCGCCGGCTTCAGCCCGTCGAGGGCCTTCCTCGCCTGCCGCATGAACCCGGTGGGCCGCGCGTTGTCGGGCAGCGCCTCGCCCTCCGCGAGGGCCCGCTCGAAGGTCGCGCGCGCGACGTCCGGCTGGCCGAGCGCCTGCTCGGCCTGCCCCTTGAGCACGAGGATCCGGATCCGGCGCGGCCCCTGCGCGAGCGCGAGGGCACGGTCGGCCGCCGCGAGGGCCTCCGCGTTCTTGCCGAGCTTGAGGCTCACGTAGCCGACGAGCGTCGGCGGCGCGAAGTCTCCGGGGAGGTCCTTCTCCGACTGGACGAGCGTCGGGAGCACCCGCTCCGGCTGGCCCACCGCGAGGGCGGCGCTGACGAGCTGGCCGTTGAAGGCGGAGCGCTCCATCGGCCCCTTCGCGCGCTTCACCTCGCGCTCGAGGAACTGGAGCCACCGGCCCGCGAGCGCCTTCGCGCCCGCCTCGTCGCCCTGGCCGCGCTTCACCTGCACGAGCTCGTCGTAGAGCCAGGAGCGGTCGTCGGCGAGCACGGCGGGGTCGCCGAGCAGCTTCTTCGCGCGCTCCACGAGCGGCGCCACCGCGGCCTTCTTCGCGTCCTCGCCGTCGAGCGAGAGCGCGCAGCCCAGGCCCTGCGCGAGCACGCGCGCGGCCGAGGGTGCGCCGCGGATCGCCGGGGAGAGCTCGCGCGCGGCGGCGGCGCAGCCCGCCGCGTCGTCCGCGAGCGCGAGCGACGAGACCCGCGCCTCGGCGGCGCGCTCGTAGCCGGGCCAGGCCTTGCCGCCCTCGGCGACCGCCTTCCCGTACGCCTCGGCGGCCTTGGCGTGGGCGCGGGCCCCGAGCAGCTTGTCCGCCTCGGCGAGGTAGCCGTCGGCGCGGGAGGCGGCCTGCGACTTCAGCGCGCGCTCACCGTCGATCGCGAGCTTCTCGATCTCCGCGGCCGTGGCGGTCCCCGCCCAGCGCACCACCACCTGCTCGGTGGCCGGGTCCACGACGAGCAGCGACGGCCACGCGTCGATGGGGAACTTCTCCGTGAAGTGGAGGTTCTTCGGATTCTCCGTGTCGATGCCGAGCCAGACGAACCGTCCGGCGAGCTTCACGAGGCGAGGGTCCGGGAGGACGTACGCCCGCATGAAGCGACAGGTGGGTCACCAGGGGGCCCAGACGTCCACGACGATCGGGACGTTCCGGGCCTTCGCCGCGGCGAGCGCGGCGGGGTAGTCGTCCTCGATCGAGGACTTCATGCCGCTCGACGCGTGCGCGACGGCGGGCGCGAGGCCCGCGGCGAGCAACAGGGCGAGGGTGCTGGTCCGAGCGTTCATCAGGCCGCCTTCGGCGCTTCCGCCGGCTTGTCCGACTTCTTCTTCAGCGAGAGCCCGAGGGTGAACCTCGCGACGGGCTCGTCGCCGTACTTCGAGGGCACGGTGGCCACGATCTCGACCGGGAACGTGACGCGCTCCCCGGTCGCCTCGGTCTGCCGCATGGCCTCGGCGATCTGCTTCCCCTGCCGGGAGCGGAAGACCACGTCGCCGTCCGCCCGCTTCAGGAACTGCGCCTTCACGTCGGCGAAGATGAGGTTCACCTTCGGGTGCTGCTCGCGGATGAGCCGGAAGGCGTTGAGCCCCGCGGCGAGATCGGCGCCGGCGGCGAGCACCGCGAAGTACATCGAGCCGAGGTGGTTCTTCGTGCGCCAGCGGAGCGGGATGCCCACCGCGCAGCCCTCGTCGTCGAGCTCGAGCACCCTGGGCGAGCAGAAGAGCAGGCCGGGGATGCGCAGGCCGAGCAGGCGGACCCAGAGCGTCTCCTTCATCAGCATGGGCGAATCCTAGCGCGCCGCGGCGGCGGCCGCAGCAGCCTCGGGCGACCACGGCCGGTACCGCTTCGCGACCTCGCGGAACGCGATGGCGGCCACGAGCATCAGCGCGGCGTACACCCAGAAGTTCGCCGCCCCGTGCAGGCGGAGCAGCTTCGAGAGGATCGCGGTGATGCCGTTGCCGGCCGCGGCCGTCAGGAACCAGACCGACATGATGGTCGAGCGCAGCGACCGCGGCGCCTGCGAGTACGCGAACTCGAGGCCGGTGACCGAGACCAGCACCTCGCCGGCCGTCAGGAAGACGTACTGCGGGAACTGCCACATCACGCTCAGCGTCTGCCCGCCGTCGAGGAACGTCTGCAGCACCGCCGCGACCCCGAAGGAGATCGCGGTCAGGAACATGCCGAGCGTCATCTTGCGCAGCGGGGCCAGCGACACGCCCCGGCGCTCGAGCCCCGGGAAGACGACCCAGGTGAGGAACGGGATCAGCACCATCACGAGGACCGGGTTGTAGAGCTGGAACGCGGCCGGGGAGAGCTCGACGCCGAAGAACTGGCGGTCGAGGGCCTTCGACTGGATGACCCAGGTCGAGCTCTTCTGGTCGAAGAGCGCCCAGAAGAACGCCACGGCCGCGAACACGCCGGCGAGCTTGAACACGGCCTTCGCGCCCTCGACGGCCTCCTGCGGGTGCTTGGCGAGGGCGAGGTCGAGCCAGTGCTGGCCGTGGCGGCCGGTGCCGAGCTTGTGCACGGCGTCGCGGATCACCGCGTAGACGTTGTGCGGGTTCGGGCCCGAGGGCGGCGTCATGCGGTAGTGCTTCGTCCCGCCCCAGAAGAAGAGGAGGGAGACGAGCATGAGGATCCCGGGCACGCCGAACGCGGCCCAGGGGCCGACGGTCTTCAGGAGCGTCGGGATCGTGAGGTACGAGAAGAACGAGCCGAGGTTGATGGACCAGTAGAACCAGCCGTAGACGCGGTCGCGCAGCCGCTCCTCGCCCGGCACGAACTGATCGCCCACGAACGCGGACACGCACGGCTTGATGCCGCCCGCGCCGAGCGCGATGAGCGAGCACCCGACGAGCAGGCCCACCGGCGTCTCCCAGAATCGCGAGCGTCGCGTGCCCCACGACGTACGCGAGCGAGATCCAGAGGATGGTGCGGTAGCGGCCCCAGTAGCGGTCGGCGATCCACCCGCCGGCGAGCGGCGTGAGGAAGTTCGCCATCACGAACAGGTGGAACCAGGACTTCGCGTCGGCCTCCGCGAAGTACAGGTGGTCGAGCATGTACAGCGTGAGGATCGAGCGCATCCCGTAGAACGAGAAGCGCTCGGTGGCCTCCTGGCCGATGATGTACTTGACCTGCGGCGGGTAGCGCACGCGTGGGTCTCCCCTACGCCGCCGGCTGCGCGGCCGCGCCCGCGGCGGGCCGCTCCGGGTACCAGCGCGCGAGCCCGGCGAAGGCGACGGCCGCCACGAGCTGGAGCGCCGCGAAGAAGAGGTAGAAGCCGACGCCCTGGAACCGGTTCAGGGAGGAGACGATGCCGGTGAGCATGCTCCCCACGAAGAACGTGAGGAACCACATGCCCATGATCGCGCTCTTGAAGGAGGCCGGCGCCTGCGTGTACGCGAACTCGAGCGCGGTCACCGAGACGAGCACCTCCGCGACCGCGAGGAAGAAGTACTGCGGGATCTGCCAGGCCACGTGGAGCTGGTGCCCGGCCCGGAGCTCGCCCTCGACCGCGGCGGTGATCAGGAACGCGATCACCATGACGAACATGCCCGCCGCCATCTTGCGCAGCGCGGTGAGCCTCACCCGCCGCTCGATGGCCGGGTAGACGAAGAAGGTCAGCACCGGGATGAGGCTCAGCACGAACAGCGCGTCGAGCGTCTGCACCTGGCCGGCGGGGATGGTGTAGTCGCCGAGCGCGCGGTTCATCTCCTCCGCCTGGAGCGTCCAGGTGGAGCCGTACTGGAAGAAGAGCGACCAGAACGCCGAGACCGCCGCGAAGACGACGCCGATCCGGAACACCGCCTTCACGCCCTCGACCGCCTCGGCGGGGTGCCGGGAGAGCGCGCGCTCGGTCCAGGAACCGCCCGCCCCGGAGAACCCACCGGCGAGCACCTTCAGGAACCCGTGCGGCGACGGGCCGGTCGGCGGCGGCCGGACGTACTGCTTCCTCCCGAGCAGGAACAGCACGAGCGCGAGCGCCATCGCGGCGGCGGGCGTGCCGAACGCGACGCGCGGGCCGTACCGCTCGTAGAGCCAGGGCACCGCGAACTGCGAAGAGAGCGAGCCGACGTTGATCATCCAGTACCAGAGGTCGTACAGCCGCTCGAGGAGCGGCTTGTTGCCCTTCGGGATCTGGTCGCCGGCGTAGGCCGACGCGTTGGGCTTGATGCCGCCCGAGCCGATCGCGATGAGCGCGCAGCCGACGATCATGCCGATCGGCGACTCGAAGAACGCGATGGTGAGGTGGCCCGCGACGTAGCCGAACGAGAGCCAGAGGATGGTGTGGTACCGGCCCCACCAGCGGTCGGCGAGGACGCCGCCGACGAGCGGCATCAGGTACACCGCCGCCACGAAGTACGAGTACCAGGAGACGGCCTCGTTCTTCGCAATCCCCATGTGCTGCACGAGGTGCAGGGTGAGGATCGACGTCATGCCGTAGTACGAGAAGCGCTCGGCGGCCTCGTTCCAGGCGAGGAACCAGAATCGAGCGGGGGAAGCGCTCGCGGGCGGCGGCGGTCGTGGACATGTGGGCAGGCATGCTGCCACGAACCGGGGGGCCCTCGCGAGCGTTCCGTCCCGCCGGGCACCCTTCGGGGAAGTCGCGCAGCGGGCCGCGGCTCAGCGCGGGAAGCCCGCGACGCGCAGGTGAACTCCTCCCGCGCCGTCCACCCAGACCACCCGGTGGGCGTCGACCGCGTAGGACCTCACGGCGCCGGGCGCGGGGCCGTTCACCGCCTGCGGGTAGAGGAGCCAGGACGAGCCCGTGTACCGCCGCACGCGGATCGCCTCGCCGCCGGCGGCGTCGGCCTCGAGCCAGTACAGCGTGGGCGTCCGGCCGTCGGCGTCGAAGCGCGGCCGGCGCGCGGCGCGGGCGGGGTCGGCGTTGAGCACCTCGGGCGGCCCGACCCCACCCGCGGTGACGACGCGGGCGAGGAGCTTCCCGCCCTCGCGCCAGGCGACGATCGCGATGCCCTTCGCCGCGAAGACGGCCGGCTCCGCCGCATCCACCGCGGGGTCGGCGTTCGTCACCCCCTCGTACCAGACCGGGTCGGCGTACGGGGACGGCGTGGCCGCGCGGACCCTCGCCACGCCCCCGGGAGCCCGCTCGATCCAGGCCGCGAAGGTCGGATCCAGGCCGAAGAGCGCCACGGGCTCCGTCACCGCGGGCTGCGACGCGACCGCGGCCGGGTCGAGGCGCGGGACGGGCCTGCCGTACACGACGATGGCCCGCCCGCTCGCCTGCGCCTCCGTCCACGCGCGGGTGGCGGACTGGCCGACCACGGTGCCGCCCGGGGACACCGCGGGCTCGTCCGCGTCCGCCGCGGGGTCGAGGTTCAGGTCGGGGATGGTCTGCGCCTGCCGGAGCCTGCCCGGCCCGCCGGCGGAGCGCTCCACCCACAGGTCGCCCGCGAGCGCGGAGGCCGCGACGTTCGCCCCGCCACCCAGGGAGCCCCCGGAGGTCCAGCCACCGTCCGTGAACGCCCAGGCCCGGACGCGCCCGGCCTCGGCCCCGGCGCCGATGGCGAGGAGCAGGCCGTCGTTTCCGCCGAGGCAGAGCCCGGAGAGGAGCCCGCAGGTCCCCGAGTCGGCGACGAGCGAGACCTCGCTCGCGGCGACCGGGCCCGGCAAAGGGTCCGGGAGCGGCGCGCGCCACGCCGGCCAGGCGAGGGTGCAGCTCGCGGTGCCGGTCACGCCGGCCGCGGTGCGGAGCGTCGCCGTGAAGGTCGCCGTGCCGCCGAGGTCGGGTGCCTCGAACCCGGGCCCGACGAGCGGCTCCCAGAACGAGCCGACGTCGCGCGCGAGGGCGCTGCAGGCGCGGTTGCCGGGAATCGCCGCCGCGCTCGTGCGGCCCGCGACCTCGAAGGCGCCCTCCACGATCGTCACGCCCGCGGGCGGGACCACGGTGACGCACACGTCGCCGAGCGGCCGGACGTCCCCCGTCGGCGCGGGGCAGGTGATCCCCTCGGCGGGCGCGTTCGCGACGACCAGCGTCGGCGGGGCCGGCGTGTAGCGGAAGCGGTAGCCGTCCGCGGCCAGCGAGAGCGGGTACGTCCCCTCGGGCACCCCCGTGGTGTCCCACTCCACCGGGAGCGGCGGCGGCGCGGGGCCGAGCGTGGCGATCACGCGCTCGCCGGCGCGCAGCTGGACGGCGGGGGGGAACCGCCCGCTCCAGGCCACGCCGAGGAGCACCTTGCCCGCGACGAGGCTCGGGCCCTCGTGCGAGACGGTCGCGTCGACGAGGGCGCCCGTCCACGTGTGCCGGACGACCCGGTCCGCGCGCGCGCCGAACAGGCGCGCCGGCTGGTAGGTGATGGCGACCGTGCCCTACGCCGCGAGCGGCGAGGGCAGGTCGAAGGCGAGGACGGTGCCGTCGCCCTCGACGCGCGGGCCGCCGGAGGGCACGCCGTCGAGCTCGAGCCGGATGTCGTCCGCGCCGAGCCGCGAGGCCACCGGCGCGTGCTCGAACCGCAGCCGGATCGTCCGGGTGTCGAGCGCGGCGTATCCCTCGGGCGGATCCGGCACCACCGCGGGGCGGCTCGGGAAGAACTCGAAGCGCCGGGTGACCTCCTTCGGGCGCGCGACGCCCACCTCGCGCACGGTGAGGAGGTGCTCGCCCGTGGTCGGACCGCCGACGTACGGCGAGAACGGGAACGGCTGGCGGATCTTCCCGTTCGCGGGGTGGTCCCCGACGCGCACGCCGTCGAGGAGGAGCTCCACCCGCGCGGCGGTCGTGCGGGCCTCGAGCTCGAGCACGGGCTCGAGGTCGTGGTCGACGTCGCCCGTCGCGCCCGCGAAGAGCACGTCCGCCGGCAGCACCTCGAGCGTGCGGTCGTCGACGAGCACGCACGCCGGACCCGCCGCGGCGAGGGCGAGGCCCACGAGCAGCACGCGGCGGCTCACGGCGCGCCTCCGTCGCGGCGCCAGGTGACCGCGAGCCACGGCAGCACGGCCCGCCGCGAGCCCAGCGCGCCGAGCTCGACCGACCACGCGCTCGCGAGGTGGAGCCGGGCCGCTGCGGCGCCGGCCACGTCGGTGCCGCCCTGCGGCGTCGTGAACGCCTCGAGGATCCCCGTCACGCGCGCGGTGAAGCGGCTCGAGAGCGCGGCGCCGACCGCCGCGCCGTCGAAGGCGCCGAGCCGGCCGGCCCCGGCCAGGGGTGGGCCGGCGAAGACGGTGGCGTGGAAGTCCTCGCCGCCGGCGGTCAGCGCGCCCTCCGCCCAGACCACGTTCCCCCGGCCGGTGCGCTGGGCGCGCACGCCGGCCGACGCCGAGAGCCAGGGGAGGAGCGGCACGTGCCCGTCCGCGCCGAGCACGTAGTCGGGGGCCACGGCGCGGCCGTTCCACCGGTAGGGGGTCGAGACGCCGGCGCTCGCGGTCAGCCAGCGGGCGACGCCCCAGCCGAGCGCGAGCCCCTCGGCGGTCGCGTCGACCACGAGGCCGCCGGCGGGGAGCCCCGTCGCGGAGCTGGCGTGGACGTACCGCACGCCCGCGGCGTCCGCCGGGCCGCCGCGGTGGGCGAGGAGCGAGGCGTACTCGAACACGCCGCGCACCGCGCTCCACGGGTAGGTGCGCTCCTGCCCGTCCACCCGGATCGTCACCGACGAGGCCCCGCGCGCGACGAGCTCGCCCTCGACGTTGCTGCCGTCCTTCAGCGCGAGCCGGATGCGGCGCGCATCCCCCGGCCTCGGCGCGTCGGGCTCCTCGTAGTCGCCGACCCGCGCGACGAGGTCGCCGGCGGGCAGCACGACCTCCTGCCCGGACCGGAGCCGGAGGACGTCCCGCGCCGCGTCCCGGGAGACCACGCGACCCGCGATCGTGCCTCCGCGGCGGAGGCGGAACACGCCCTCGTCGCCGGCGCGGACCTCCGCCGGAGCGGAGCTCGCCGCGTCGGGCGCGGCGGCGGGCGCCGGCGTGGGCGCCTCCGCGAGGGCGAGGCGCGCGGAGAGCGCGAGGAGGAGCGCGGTCGTCACCCGGGCGAGGCTCATACGAAGGGTGCGAGCCTGCCAGAGCCGGCGCGCCCCGGCAACGCCCGCGTCAGCCCGGTCGCGAGGCGGCCCAGGCGAGGCAGAGCCAGCCCGCGATGAAGGCGACCCCGCCGAGCGGCGTCACCGCCCCGAGCGCGCGGACGCCGGAGAGCGCGAGCGCGTAGAGCGAGCCGGAGAAGAGGACCGTCCCGAGGACGAGGAGCCACCCCGCCCACGCGACCGCCGGGCCCGGGAAGCGCGTCGCCGCCCAGGCGACCGCGAAGAGCCCGAGCGCGTGCGCGAGGTGATAGCGCGCGCCGGTGTCCCAGATGACGAGGAGGTCGGGCGTGAGGCGCGCCTTGAGCGCGTGCGCGCCGAACGCGCCCGCCGCGACGGCGAGCGCGGCCGAGACGGCGCCGACGGAGAGGAAGGTGCGGTCCATGGCCCGCGAGTGTAGCGTCCTTCGACTCCGGCCTGCTTGCGGCAGGCCCACGCTCAGGATGAGCGGCCCGGGGCCCCCACCTGCCCGGTTGCGCGGGCGCGGCGGCACGGGCACCTCACCGGCCATGGCCACCTCCGCCACCGACTACGCCTCGAAGCACTGCGTGCCCTGCAAGGCAGGCATGCCCTCCCTGACCTCCGCGGAGGCCGAGGCGGCCCTGCGCTCGCTCGCCGGCTGGGAGCTCCGCGGGGGCGCGACCCAGCTCTTCCGCGCGTTCAGGTTCAAGGACTTCGCCGCGGCCATGCGGTTCGTGAACGCGATGGCGGAGCTCGCGGAGGCCGAGGGGCACCACCCGGACTTCCTCGTGCACGGCTGGAACAAGGTGGACGTGACGCTCTGGACGCACGACGTGGGCGGGCTCTCCGAGAACGACTTCATCGTGGCGGCCAGGATCGATCGGCTGCCGGTCGGTCCGTGAGCCCCCCTGCACCCTGACGGGCATGTGATCCCGCGCACAGGTGAATGCCCCGGGCCCGGGCTCCGTCTCCTTCCTGAAAGCTGGAAAGGAGACACGCCATGACGTTCGCCTCGAAGTCCTTCGTCCTCGCCCTCGCCCTCGCCTCGGCCCCGCTCGCCGCCCGCGCCGACGACCACGACCGCGGCGACCGCCGCGACGGGGACCGCTACTCGGACCGCCACGCCCCGCCGGCCCCGCAGCCGTACCGCCCCGGCGACCGCTACGACCGCGACGGTCGCGGGCACGATGATCGGTTCGACCGCGACTGGCGCGACGACGCCCGCAACGACCGCGACGACCGGTTCGTCCGCTGGAGCGGCTACGAGCGGTGGCGCGACGCCCGGCGCCCGGCGATCGGCTGGCGCTACGCCGAGTGGCGCGAGCTCCGCCGCGACTTCTGGGAGCTCGAGCGGGCCCGCGACACGTTCTACGCCTCGGGCTGGCACAACCCCGGCCAGACGCGCCGCTTCGAGCGGTGGTACGCGGTCCGCCGCGCGGAGCTCGAGCGCCGCCGCGACGCCCTCGCGGTGCGGTACCAGCCCTGGGGCGGCGGCTACGCCTGGAGGTAGCAGCCGCGGCAGCGATCGTTTCGAAACGTGAAGCCGCGTGCACGGAGCGGGCGCGGGAGGTGGATCCGGGCTAAGGATCCCCTCCCGTGGCCCGCTCCTTCGCGATCTTCCTCGCCGTCGCCCTCTCGATCCTCGGGGGCATGCACTACTACTTCTGGGTCCGCCTCGTGCGCGACCCCGGCCTCGCCGACCCGTGGCGGAAGCTCGCCACCGCCGCGATCGTGCTCCTCGCGATCGCCTTCCCGGTCGCGATGTTCACCTTCCGGCGCTCCCCGGCGGCCTCCTCCGGAATCCTCCCCGCCCTCGGGTTCGGCTGGCTGGGCGCTGCGTTCCTGCTCCTCGTCGCGCTCGCCTTCCTGGACCTCGGCCGGCTGGCGGTGAAGCTGTCCGAGCTCGTCGCGGGCTGGTTCCGGGGCGGCCCCTCGGCGCCGCCGGACCCCGCGCGCCGCGTCTTCGTCGCGCAGGCGGTCGCGGGCGCCGCGCTCACCGCCGCCACCGTCACCTCCGCGTTCGCCGTGCGCCGCGCGGGCGGCCCCGCCGAGACGCCCGAGGTGCCGGTGCGGATGGAGAAGCTCCCGCGCGCGCTCGACGGCTACACCATCGCGCAGATCAGCGACCTGCACGTCGGCCCCACCATCCGCGAGCGGGAGGTCCGCCGCGTCGTCGAGCAGACGAACGGCCTGAAGCCGGACCTCGTCGCGATCACCGGCGACCTCATGGACGGCGGCGTGCGCGAGCTCGGGCCGATCCTCGAGTCCCTGAAGGACCTGCGCGCCCGGCACGGCGTCGTCTTCATCACCGGCAACCACGAGTACTACTCGGGCGTCGGTGAGTGGCTGCCGTGGCTCCGGCGCCTCGGCGTCCGCGTGCTCGAGAACGAGCGCATGACGGTCGGCGACGCGGGAGGGTCCTTCGAGCTCGCCGGCGTGAACGACGTCATGCACGACATGGACCTCGGCAAGGCGCTCGCCGGCCGGGACCCGGAGCAGGCGCTCGTCCTGCTCGCGCACCAGCCGCGGGGCATCGAGGACGCGGTGCGCGCGGGGGTGGACCTCCAGCTCTCCGGCCACACGCACGGCGGCCAGATCGTTCCGTTCAACCTGCTCGTCGGGTTCGCGCAGCCCTACGTGCGCGGGCTCCACCGGCACGTCGAGGGCGAGCGGGCCGGGCACATCTACGTGTCGCGCGGCACGGGCTACTGGGGCCCGCCCATGCGCCTCGGCGCGCCCCCCGAGATCGCCAAGATCGTGCTCACGAGCGCTCCGGGAATCAGCTAGCCTCGGGACCCCCGAGGCTCTCCATGCGCATCCACCCTCCGTACCTCGTCATCTGCGTCTTCGCCGCCGCGGCGCTGCTCGCGGCCTTCGTCGTCTCGCACACGATCGACGCGCAGAAGGAGCGCGCCGCCACCGGCGAGGAGCGCGCGCCGCGGGGGCTCGAGCGGCTCCTGCCGCCCGGCCCGCCCGGCGCGATGGCGCCGGCCGGCGTCGACGACGGCGTGGTGGCCGGCAAGGTGCGTCCCGAGGGCGGCGCGCTGCCGCCGGGCTTCGCCGTGTTCGCGCACCGTCAGGGTGGACCGCGCCCCGCGGCCGGCGCGCCCGCGGAGCCGCCGCGGCGGGTCGACGTCGCCGCGAACGGGCTCTACCGGCTCGTGCTGCCCGAGGGCGACTGGCGGCTGTGGGCCGCGCCGGGCGCGAGCCCGGACGCCCGCGCCGAGCCGGTCTTCACGAAGGTGGCCCGCGGCCAGACCATCACGCTCGACCTCGTCGCGCCGACCGCCGCGACCGGCCTCGCCATCGCGGTCGTCGAGCCGGACGGCGCACCCTCCGCCGGCGCGGTCGTGACGCTCGGGCGGCCCGGCGACGCCAAGCTCGCGCTCGCGACCAGGGCGGGCTCCGACGGGAAGGTGCCGGTCGCGAGCGAGATGGGCATCGCGGGCGCCGCGGTCGAGGTGCGCGCCCGGAACGGCGGCCGCACCGGCGCGTGGAGCGGCACGGTCCCCCAGGGCGGCGTCGTGACCGTGAAGCTCCTCGCCGCGGCGACGCTCGAGGGCACGGTCACCGGCACGCCCCGGCCCGCCGGCTTCACGCTGACGATCGCGTCCCAGCCCGCGCCGCAGGCCTGGCGCACCCTCGCGGACCAGCAGTTCGGCGGCGATGCGTTCGCGGTGCCGGACGTGCCGCCCGAGCCGCTCCGCCTCACCGTGCGCACCGCCGACGGGCGCACCGGGCACCTCGAGGTCCGCCCTGCCGCGGGCGAGACGCTGAAGGTCGCGATCCCGGTCCGGCGCTGAAGCTCGCCGACCGGGACGCCGGGTCGACACCCGGACAAGAGGACGGGGTCGTCGCGACCCTGAGTCGGCGACCTCCTCACGAAACTTCCAGTTTCCCGGCCACCGGGCTGGCAGGCCCCTTGCGATGCCTCCCTGCGTGCAGGGTAGGTCCTCGTTCTACCTCGGGCTCCGGGGCCGCCTCACCGCGCTCGCGCTCGGCGCGGCGGGGCTCATCCTGCTCGGGCTCCTCGCGCTCCTCCCGTCACAGCTCGACGCGTTCTCGCGCCGCTGGGCCGAGAGCCGCTCGCTCGGCATCGCGCACGTGCTCGCCCGCGCGTGCGCCGTGCCCCTCGACTTCGACGACGACGTCGCCGCCGCCCGGGCCCTCTCCGATCTGGAGGGCAGCGAGGGCGCCCGGTACGCCGTGCTGGTCCGGCCCGACGGCAGCCGCCTCGCGCGGTGGGGGCAGGCGCCCGACGAGGTGACCCGGGCCGGGATCGACGAGGGCGTGATCCACCTGCCCGGCCTCCTGCGGGTGACGGTCAGCGTCGTCGCGCCGCAGGCGGGCCGCGGCGCGCTCGTCCTCGGCTTCGACACGCTCGAGCTGGAGCGCCGGCGCGAGCAGACCCGGCTCCTCATCCTCGCGATCACCCTCGCGGTGACGCTCCTGCTCGCCGTGCCCGCCGCCATCCTCGGCGCGCGCTGGATCCACCGGCCGCTCGCGCGGGTGACGGCGGTCGCCGAGCGCGTCGCGAGCGGGGACATGTCCGCCCCGGCGAAGCTCCCCGTCGACCGCCGCGACGAGATCGGCACGCTCGCGCGCTCCTTCGCCCACATGCTCGACCGCCTCTACGAGAAGGAGGCCGGCATCGCCGCGGCCGCGGCCCGGCTCGAGCAGGCCGTCGACGAGCGCACCGCCGACCTCGCGCGCGCGAACGAGGAGCTCGCGCAGAGCCTCGCCGAGCTCCGCAGGACGCAGGAGCAGCTCGTGGCCGCCGACCGGCGCATCACCATCGGCCGCCTCACCGCGGGCGTCTCGCACGAGATCAACAACCCGCTCGCCTACATCAAGGCCAACCTCGACTTCGTGCAGCAGGCCTGCGAGGACCTCGTCGGCGCCCCGCCCGGCCAGGACGACCCCGCCCGCACCCGCGGCGATCTCCTCGCGATGGCCGACTCGGTGCGCGACGCGCTCTCGGGCGTCGAGCGGGTCCGGTACATCGTCCGCGGCCTCAAGAACTTCTCGCGGGACGACGCCGACGAGCGCCACGTCGTGAAGCCCGCCGACCCGCTGCGCGCGGCCATCGACATGGCCCGCCACGAGCTCAAGGGCCGCGCGCGCCTCGTCGAGCAGGTGGGGCCCATGCCCGCGGTGCTCGGGCACGAGGTGCGGCTCTCGCAGGTGTTCCTCAACCTCCTCGTGAACGCCGCGCAGGCGATCCCGGAGGGCGCGCCGGAGCGCCACGAGGTCCGCGTGGAGGGCCGCACCGGCGCCGGCGGCGAGGCGGTCGTCGAGGTCAAGGACACCGGCTGCGGCATCGGGCCGGAGGCCCGCGCGCGGCTCTTCGAGCCGTTCTTCACCACGAAGCCGCTCGGGGTGGGCACCGGCCTCGGGCTGTCGATCTGCAAGGGCATCGTCGAGGGGATCGGCGGCCGCATCGAGGTCGAGACCGCGCCGGGCGCGGGGAGCACGTTCCGGGTCGTCCTGCCCCCGGCGCCCTCGCACCCGCCCGCGGGCGCCGCCCGCCCGCGCCGCACCCGGGTCCTGATCGTCGACGACGAGCCGATGGTCCGTTCCGCGCTCGAGCGCAGCCTCGGGCGCGATCACGAGGTGCGCGCCGCCCCCGGCGCGCGCGAGGCGCTCGCGCTCCTCGACGGCGGCGCGCAGTTCGATCGCATCCTCTGCGACGTGAACATGCCCGGGATGGACGGCTTCGCGTTCCGCGACGCCGTCGCCGAGCACGCGCCGGAGATGGCGGACCTCATCGTCTTCATGACCGGCGCGGTGCTCGATCCGGCCCGGCGCGCCTACCTCTCGGCCCACGCGCTGGTGTGCCTCGAGAAGCCCCTCGACCCCAAGCAGCTCGCGAGCGTGCTCGATGCGAACGTCTGACCCCGCCCTGGCCGGTCTCCTCGCGGCGCTCCTCCTGCCCCTCGGCGCCGCCGCCGACGGCCCGCACGACATCGCCTCGATGCCGCTCGGCGACCTCCTCGACGCGCCGATCGCCGCCGCGTCCCTCGAGCCGGAGCGCCGCTCCGAGGCCGCCGCCGCGACCTTCGTGCTGACCGCGGACGACCTCCGCGCCTTCGGGTTCGTTACCCTCGGTGACGCGCTCGCCGCCATGCCGGGCATGTTCGGCTACCGGGACGACTTCTTCTCGATGGCGGGCGTCCGCGGGTTGGGCGCGCTCATGGACTACGGGACCCGGATCATCGTCCTCGTGGACGGGCACTCGCTCAACGACAGCCTCGGCCTCGGCGGCACGCTGCTCGGCCGCGACCTGCCCGTGCCGATGGCGGCGGTGAAGCGGATCGAGCTCGTGAAGGGGCCGGTGGGCTCCCTCTACGGCGACGCCGCGTTCCTCGCGGTGGTGAACGTGGTGACGCACGATCCGGACGACCGCGCGAGCGAGGTGAGCGTGGCGGGCTCCGGCGCGCCCTCCGGCGGCCAGGGCGCGGAGGCCTCCGCGGTGCTCACGGCGACGCTCGGCCCGGTCGGCGTCACCGCCGCCGCCGACCTGTACGGCTCCCGGCACGACACCCTGCGCCTGCCCGAGCTGCTCGAGCCCACCGGCGCGCGCGCGGCGGCCACCGACCCCCGGGTGCGCGGCCGGGACGGCGCGGGCTCCGCCTACCTCCGGCTCGGCCTCGGCGGCACCACCCTCAGCGGCGCCTGCGCGGAGGAGGCCGGGCGCACCGTCACCGCCGCCTACGCGTCCATCATCGGCGACCCCAGGAACACGATCTCCTCGCGCCACTGCTTCGCCGAGCTCGCGTGGCGGGGCCCGGTGTCGCCCGGCCTCGAGCTCTCGGCGCGCGCCGGCTACGACCTGCAGCGCTTCACCGACGGCTTCGCCTACGCGCCCCCGCCCGACGACGTCGGCGTGGCGCGCGATCTGGGCGTCGACCGCTGGGCCTCGGCGGACGTGCGGCTGACCGCGCGGCCCACCGCCGCGACCCGCCTCGTCCTCGGCGGGACCGCCCAGCAGCACCGCACGCTCCAGCGGGTGTACGCCGACGGCGTCCCCTCGACGGTCGAGGACCCGGTGAACGGCTTCGGCCCGGGCGACATCCGGAAGGACTTCCTCACGCTCAACGCCTACGCCCAGGCCGACCAGACGCTCTTCGAGGTCCTGCGGCTCCAGGCGAGCGCGACGCTCCACCACCACGAGCTCTACGGCACGCGCCTCACGCCCAAGCTGGCCGCGGTCTGGACGCCCTCGCCCGGCAACGCGGTGAAGGCGATCTACTCGGAGGGCTTCCGGGCGCCGACCATGTCGGAGGCCTTCTACGACGACGGCGTCACCTACCTCGCGAACCCGCGCCTCGATCCCGAGACGGTCCGGGCCGGCGAGCTGATCCTGGATCGGCGCCTCGCGGAGGGAGCCTCGGTCTCGGCGAGCTTCCACACGAGCCGGTACGACCAGCTGATCCGCTTCGTGACCGTCCCCGCCCCCGACGGGATCGACCCCGGCGGCACCCGGCAGCAGGGCGTGAACCAGGGCCACCTCCACCTGGTCGGCGCGGAGCTCTCGGGGACCGTCCGCCTCGGCCGCTGGCTGCGCGGCCACGGCGGGCTCGCCTGGCAGCGCGCCGCCACACGGCCCGTGAACTTCCCCTCCTGGACCGGGAACCTCGCCCTCGCGACGCGGGTGCCCTGGGAACCCCTGACGCTCGCGGCCGTGCTGCGCGGCGCCTCCGCGCGCGCGAAGGACGCCGGCAACCCGGGGGCCGGGGCCCCGCGGGTGGGCGCCGCGCTGCGGCTCGACCTGCAGGCCACGCTGGAGATCCCGCGCGCCGCCGGGCTGGTCGCCGCCTTCTCGGTCACGAACGTCCTCGGGACGGCCGGGGGCGACCCCCTCCTCGCCGACAACGCGCCCGTCTCCGAGCTCCCCGCGCCGCCGCGCCGCTTCCAGCTCAGGCTGGGCTATCACTTCCAGTGACCCTCGCGCTCCCCGCCCTCGCGCTCGCCCTCGCGGCCGGCCCCGCCGGAGAGACCCCCGTCCCCCCGGACGCGCGGGCGCTCCTGCTCCTGCGCGTGCTCGGGTACGACCGGACGCTCGCCGACCGGTGCGGGGACGAGGTGATCGTGGCGGTGGGCTGGAGCGCGGGCGACGAGGACGCGCGGGACGCGCTCGTGGAGGCGCTGCGGAGCGCCGCCGCGCGCTTCCAGGTGGCGGGCCACCGGGTGCGGGCGGTGCCGCTGCGGCTGGGCCCCCCGGAGCCGGCGCAGCGGGCGCGGGAGGCCCACGCCTGCGTGCTGGTCCTCGCGGGGCCGACGCCCGGCGACCCCGCCGCGCTGGGCCGGGAGGCGGCCGCCGCGCGCCTGCTCACGGTGGCCGACGAGCGCGCCGGCGTGGCGCAGGGCCTCGCCCTCGGGTTCGTGCGCGTGGACGGGCGGGCGCGGGTGCTCGTGAACGTGGCCGCGGCCCGGGCCGCGGGCGCCGAGCTCGACGCCGCGCTGTTCACCGTCGCGGAGGCCGTCGGGCCGCCCCGCTGAGGCGTCAGCGATCGTCCTTCAGCCACTCCGGGAGCGGCTGCGGGCGCTGCGGGAGCCGCTCCTCGATGCTCGCGAGGTGGTAGCCGAGCACCGCCATGACCGCGGTGTTCTCGCGCTGGCCCCGCGGGTCGATCTTGTCGAACGTGTCGGCCGCGGTGTGGTGGTGGTCGAAGTAGGTGCGCGTGTCGAGCATGGGCGCGAAGACCGGGACGCCCGCGACGTGGACCGGGATGATGTCGGCGCCCACCTCGTCGCGCGAGCGCACGATGCCCGCGCCGAGCGGCAGGAGCACCTTCGAGACGGGCGCGAGCAGCTTCTCGACGGCCGGGTCGGCGCCGAAGAGGACCCCGAGCGGCCGCCCCGCGCCCATGTCGCTCTCGAGCGCGGCCTGGTGCCCGGCGAGCTCCGCCGCGTGCGCCTTCGCGTAGGCCTTGCCGCCGCGCAGGCCGTTCTCCTCGTTCGCCCAGGCGACGATCCGCATCGTGCGCCGCGGCCTCAGGCCGAGCTGCTTCACGAGCCGCACCGCCTCGACCGCCTGCGCGACGCCCGCGGCGTCGTCCAGGCCGCCGGTGCCGAGGTCCCAGGAGTCGAGGTGGCCGGAGAGGATCACGACCTCGTCCGGCCGGGTAGAGCCCTTCAGGTCCGCGACCACGTTCATCTGCTCGACGTCCGGCAGGGTCCTCGGGGTCATCGTGAGGTGCAGGCGCACCGGCCCGCGCGCGGCGAGCCGCTCCACGAGGTCGGAGTCCTCCGCGGCGAGCGCACCCGCCGGGATGGGCGTCACGTCCTTCGGGAAGCTCGTGTTGCCGGTGTGGGGCAGCCGGAACTCGGCGCCGCCCACCGAGCGGATGAGGAGCGCGGCCGCCCCGAGCTTCGCCGCGAGCGCCGGCCCGCGCGAGCGCCCCGCGACCGCGACGCCGTAGGCCTGGCCCGCCTCGCCGCTCTCGGCGAGCCGGCGGTCGAAGCGGGTCGTGACGAGGACGATCCGGCCCTGGACCTTCTCCCGCGGGAGCGCCTGCAGCGCGGCCACGTCCGGCACCACCACCACCTCGGCCGTCGCGCCCGCCGCTGGCGTCGCACCGGAGGAGCCGAGCGCGGTCACGTGCAGCGGCTGGACGAGCCCGGCGCCCTGCCCCGGCCACCCGACGAGCTCGGCCCTCTCCTCGCCGCGGACCCAGTGAGGGACCATCACCTTCTCGAGCTTCACCTCGAGCCCGGCCTTCTCGAGCTCCTTGCCGAGCCAGCGCGCCGCGGCCTCGTACTGCGGCGATCCGGACAGCCGCGCGCCGAAGCGGTCGCAGAGGTCGCGGGCCACGTCCAGCGAGCCGTCGCTCGCGAGGGCGGCGTCGCGGAGCCGCTCGAGGTCCGCCTGCGGGGGCGCGGCCGGCGCGGGGGCGGCCTGCGCGAGCGCGAGGACCGGGAGGAGCAGGGCCACGAGGCCTGCCGGGAGGGTGCGTGTGGGCATGGTCTCCTCTTTCTAAACGCGCCCTCCGTCGATCGCTGAACTCCTCCACAGGTGAAGAGAATCCCCACGCGGGCGGAGCCCCGCCCCGCCGGCGCGGCTCCTTCAAGTCGTTGAAATGACGGAGCTCCCGGGAGCCGGACACGCCCGGATCGGTTGGCCCGGCGCACGCAATGGATGGGCTCAGGAAGTGAGCAGCGAACCCAACCGGTGAAGGAGTCCAGACATGATGTTCGCCTTCGTGGTGTGCGTGGTCGCGGTCGCCGTCGTCGGAACCCTCAACGTCCTCGCCGCCCGGTAGTCACCCACCGTCAACGAGCACCTCACCTCGAGCAACCCGCAGCACCCGACCATGTGCGGACCGAGGCCGCGCTCCTGGCCACCGCGCACGCCGCCGTCGCGGCCGCCACCGCGAAGCCCGCCCCCGCCGCGAGGAAGCCCGCGCCCCGTCCCGGCGCCGACCGGTTCGCCCCGCCGCCGGCAAGTCCGTCTCCGCGCTCAGCCCCGTCGACGGCACCGTCGTCGCCGTGAACGCGAAGCGGGACGCCGACGGGCACCACCGGGCGGCCGAGGGGCCGGGCGCCGCGCGGCCGGGTTGACAGGAGCGCCCTCCCCGGCGACCCTGCGCGCTCCCGGCATCCCGCCGGGCACGAGGGGCCATGAAGCGGATCCTGCGCGCGATCATCGGGCTGCGTCCCGAGGAGATCCCCCCGCTCCTCTTCTTCGTCCCGTCGGCCTGGTTCACGACGAAGGCGTACCTGACCGTGCTCGAGCTCGAGGGCCGGGTCCGGCCGCGCTACCTGCACGGCATCTACCGGCTCGCGATCACCGCGCTCGTGATGGCGATCTTCTTCTGGATCGTCCACAAGAAGCCGCACTGGAAGCACGTCGGCTGGATCCGGGACGTCGCGCCGTTCGCCTTCTGCATCTCGGTCTACACGAACCTGCACGACACGATTCACTTCGTGAACCCGCACGACGTTCACGACCAGCTCATCGCGATCGACCAGTGGATGTTCGGCCTGCAGCCGACGGTGTGGATCGAGAAGTACTACACGCCGTTCTGGACCGACTTCTTCTCGCTCGCGTACATGAACTACTTCTTCATCACCATCGCGCTCACGGTCTGGCTGCTCGTGGAGGGGCGGCGCGAGGACCTGCGCACGGCGCTCTTCGGCACCGTGCTGTGCTTCTACTTCGGCTACATCCTGTACGTGGTGTTCCCGGCCGCGCCCCCGCGCCTCGTGCTCGCGGGGCAGTGGACGAAGCCGCTCGTGGGCTCGTGGTTCACCCAGGCCCAGCA
This sequence comes from Anaeromyxobacteraceae bacterium, assembly GCA_047602405.1. GTDB lineage: Bacteria > Myxococcota > Myxococcia > Myxococcales > Anaeromyxobacteraceae > Anaeromyxobacter. The sequence continues at coordinate 1,766,894 of JASGHJ010000001.1, read as the reverse complement.
GAAGCTCGTCGAGATCAGCCCGACCTCCTCGCGCGGCGCCTTCCCGAGCCTCCACTGCGCCATCACGTTCGTCACCCTGCTCTACGCCTGGCGGCTGAAGCGGGTCCTCTTCTGGATCATCCTCGTCCCGGGCATCTCGCTCGTGATCGCGACCGTGTACCTGCGCCACCACTACGTGGTCGACATCTACGCCGGCTTCGCGCTCGCGACGTTCGTGTACTGGTTCTCGCCGAAGATGTCGGCGGCCTGGCACCGGCTGCAGGAGCGCTGGGGCGTCGCCGAGGAGCCCGAGTCACCCGCGGCGCAGGCGGCGACCGGAACCTAGGCGCCCGGCGGGAGGTCCGCGCCGAGCGCAGCCGCGATCTCCGGCAGCCGCTCGGCCGCCTTCCCGCGCGCGAAGAAGCCGTTCGGAAGCCGCAGCGCGAGGTCGGCGAACGGGTTCGGGTCGGGGTTCACGTCCACCACCGCTGCCCCGCGCTGGAAGGCCACCCGCCCGATCTGCGACGGCAGGTTGGTCGCGCCGCTCGTCCCCACCACGAGCAGGAGGTCCGCGCGCTCCGCGGCGGCCATCGCGCTGTCGGCGCGGTAGTTCTCCTCGTCGTAGTACTCGTCGAACCAGAGCACGTGGGGACGGAGCCAGCCGCCGCACTTCTCGCAGGCGAGCCGGTCCGCGTCGGCGGAGGAGAGCGGGGTGTGCGCGTCGCGCACGCCCAGGTCCGGCAGGTCCACGAGCCCGAGGCCGCAGCCGTCGGCGCAGCGCACCCACTGCGCGTCGCCGTGGATGGCGAAGACCCGCCTCGAGCCGGCGCGGCGGTGCAGGCCGTCGATGTTCTGCGTGACGAGCGTGAACCGCTCGCCGAGGGCCCGCTCGAGCGCCACGAGCGCGTCGTGGCCGGCGTTCGGCCGGGCGTGGCGGCAGACCCCGAAGCGGTAGAGGTACCAGCGCCAGACCTCCTCCGGGCTCCGGTCGAACATCGCCCGGGTCGCCATCTCCTGCGGCATGTAGTTCCTGGAGCCGACGACCCAGTAGCCCTCCTCGCCACGGAAGGTCGGGATGCCGCTCTCGGCGGAGATGCCGGCGCCCGTGAGGGCGACCACGCGCCCGCCCGCGTCGCGGACGCCCTTCAGGATCTCGGCGAGGCGGGGCTCGAGGGGCATGGGGAGGCCGGGGAGAGGGTCGCCGTGTGGCGGAAGGCGCGTTCTCGTTCTAGCATGCTGCACGTGTCCAGCGCCGTGACCGAGGGGATCCGCGTCGAGGTGAAGAGCGCCTTCCGGCCCGATCGCTCGGAGCCTTCGGCGAACCGCTGGCTGTTCACCTACACGGTGACCATCCGGAACGAGGGCGACCTCCCCGCCCAGCTCATGGCGCGCCACTGGATCATCACCGACGCGAACGGCGACCGCGAGGAGGTGCAGGGCGACGGCGTGGTCGGCCACCAGCCCCGCCTCTCCGCCGGCGAGCAGTTCGAGTACACGAGCTTCTGCATCCTCAAGACCGCCCACGGCTCCATGCGCGGCAGCTACCGGATGATCCGCGACGACGGCACGACGTTCCAGGCCGCCATCGCCGCGTTCCCGCTGGTGGTGCCCGGCGCGCTGAACTGAGTTTCACGGGGGCGCTCGGCGCGCCCCCGCCCCGACCAGCGGAGCTGGATCGGGGCCCCACCCCCGGCAGGCTGCCCGGGGGCGCTCTTCCCTCGACTCCGGCCCGCTTCGCGGGCCTACGCTCGGGATGAACGGACCGCCCCCGGCAGCGGGTGGGGAGTCCCCGCCGCGAGCGGCCGCGCGCGCGCCGGCCGGCCCGCGACGAACGAGCCGGGCGGCACGTCGGCGGAGACCACCGAGCCGGCCGCCACGACGGAGCCGCGGCCGATCCGGACGCCCGGCAGCACGACGGCCCCGTGCGCGATCCAGACGCCATCCTCGATCGCGATGGGCCCGCTCCGCCCGCCGCCGTGATCCACGAGCCGCACGTGCGAGCCGACGAGGCACCGCTCCCCCACCGTCACCGAGGTCCTCGCGGTCACCTCCACGCCGTAGTTGAGCACCGTCCCCTCGCCGATCGCGAGCAGCGCGCCGGGCCCCGCGGCGAGCCGCGTCTGGAGCATGCCGGGCAGGAACGTCGCCCTCGCGCCGACGCGCACGGTGCCGTGGCGCTCCACCCGCACCGGCCCGCGCACCCGCACGCCCGGCCCGCGCTCGGGGCCCTCGAAGACGAAGAGCGCCCGCACCCGCGACCGGAGCGCCTCGACGAACGCGCCCGGATCGGAGGTCGCGAGCCGGACGAGACGGCGCACGCCGCCCGGTCGCGGCGCCGGGGGCGTCCCCGCCGGGGCGGCGCGGCCCGTCGCGGGCGCTCCGCGCTCGTCGCGCCGCGGCGGCGGCCGCACCACCGCGCCGCGCGGGATCACCTCTCCCGGCGCCACCACGGCGCCGGGCAGGAGGATCGCGCGATCCCCGATGACCGCCCCCTCGCCGATCACCACCGGGCGCGAGGGCGGGCGGCCGCTCCGGTCTCCCCGCGGCTCGTGGAAGGCGTTGTCGAGCTCCTTGCACAGCCGCCCGAGCCGCGCGTTCGCGCCGATCTCGACGCGCGCGGTGACCTCGATGGAGGCCCCGCCGCGGAGCACCGCGCCCGCGCCGATCACGAGCTCCGCGCCGCGCTCGACGTGCAGCTCGACCGGCAGCGCGCCGCCCTCGACGCGGGCCCCGGGGCCGACGACCACCCGCCCGCCGCCGTGGAACCAGACGCGCCCGAGGACACGCGCGTCGGCCGGCAGCCGCGCCCGCCCGGCGAGGGAGAGCCATCCGCGTGCGGAGCGCGCGGCCTGTTTCAGGGTCGAGAGGGACACGTCGGGAGGACGTAGCGCGCCGGCCGGCGTGGGCGCGTCCCAGGTAGGGCCGCTTCGCCGGCGCGCTCCACCTCGTGCCCCTCGTGGCGCACGGCGCGGTACGGAGCGCACCGTACCGGGCGCCCCCGCCCGGTCGCGGCAGCACCGCCGGTGCGAGCGCGACGGGGCGAGCGCGACGGATCGTGCAGGATGCAACGTGACGCGCCGACGGCTCGGGCCGCGGCGCTCAGCGCCTCTGCACCTTCGCGAGCTCCGCCGCGAGCAGCGCCGCGAGCCGCTCCACGCGCGGGATGGCGAGCGCGGAGCGGGCGGCCACGAGGTGGAGCGCGCCACGGGCCCACCGGCCGAGGTCGACGTCGAGCGGCACGAGCCCCGATCGCCGCGCGAAGCGGTGCCGGAGCCGGGGCAGCACGATGGCGCCCACCCCGGCCTCCGCGGCGGCGAGGTGCACGAGGATCGAGTCGGACACGAACGCCGGCACGTGGTCCGGCGCCACCTCCCGCAGCTGCGGGTTCGGGCCGAGGTCCTCGAACGGCGGCGACCAGGTGATCCACGGGATCTCGGAGAGCTTCGGGCGGCGCGGCAGCCGCTCGGCGAGCGCGGGCGCGACGTGCACCGCCTGCTCGAGCTCGAGCGTGTGCAGGACCACGAGGTCGGCCTCCTTCGGCGCGCGCAGCCGCAGCGCGAGGTCGGCCTCGCGGCGGGCGAGGTCCACGTAGCGGTGGTCGGCGAGCACCTCGAGGCGCAGCCCGGGCTCCTCGCGGGAGAGCCAGGCCGCGAAGGGCGCCACGAACTCGAACGCCACGAGCGGCGTCGCCGCCAGGCGGACGAGGCCGGTGGGGCCGCCGGCGGAGCGCTCCGCCGCGCGCGCGAGCTCGGCGCCCCACTCCGCCATCCGCCGCGCGGGCTCGAGGAGGCGCTCGCCCGCGGCGGTGAGCGCGGCGCCGGTGACGCTGCGGCGGAAGAGCCGGCCGCCGACCGCGTCCTCGAGCTCGGCGAGCCGCCGGCTCGCGGTCGCCTGCGAGAGCCGCAGCCGCCGCGCGGCCGCGGAGACGCTGCCGGTCTCGGCCACCGCGAGGAAGAGCGGGACGTCCTGCCAGGGTATATCCATTCGTGGATGATGACATGCCCTCTTCGCCGTTTTCCATCCGCCGCGGAAGGGCTACCTCTGGCCTCGAAAGGAACCCGCCATGCCCGTCCGCCTTCCCCCGAGGTCCCGCTCCACGACGCTGCTCGTCCCCGCGCTCCTCGCCGCCGGCCTCGCCTCCGCGGGCTGCGCCTCCACCTCGCACGAGGTCGTCCCCTCGCGCCTCGGCGTCGCGCGCCCGTACGCGGCGCTCGCCGCGGTGATCGACCAGCCCGGCCCGGTCGAGGTCGAGACGGTCGCCTCCGCAGACTGGGAGGTGAACCTCGGCGGGCTCGTGGACCTCGACGACCCCGCCGCGAAGGCCGCGGGGCTCACCGACCGCGCCGAGCCGATCCAGGTCTACTTCCACGCGCTCACGCACCCGACCGCGGGGCTGTTCCTCGTGGACACCGGCGTCGAGCGCGCGCACCGGGACCGGCCCGAGGCCGCCGCGTTCCGCGGCATCGTCGCCGCGCAGATGCACCTCGGCGCGCTGAAGGTGCGGGCGCCGCTCGGCGACTGGCTCACCGCGCACCCCGCGCCGCCGAAGGGCGTCCTCCTCACGCACCTCCACCCGGACCACGTCACCGGCCTCGCCGACGCGCCCGCCGGCACGCCGGTGTACGCCGGCCCGGGCGAGGTCACGCACGGCTTCATCGCGTGGCTGCTCCGGCCCAACATGGACCGCGCGCTCGCCGGCAAGGGACCGCTCGCGGAGTGGCCCTACCCGGCCGCGGCCGAGCCGGGCGCACCCTTCCCCGGCGTCGTCGACGTGCTCGGCGACGGGACGATCTGGGCGCTCTCGGTGCCGGGCCACACGAAGGGCTCGACCGCGTACCTCGTGCGCACGCCGCGGGGCCCGGTGCTGCTCGTCGGCGACGCGTGCCACTCGCGCTGGGGCTGGGACCACGGCGTGCCGCCGGGCACCTTCTCGGACGACGTCCCTCGGAGCCGCGGCTCGCTCGCGGCGCTCCGGAAGCTCGCGGCGGAGCACCCGGCGCTGGAGGTGCGCCTCGGGCACCAGCGCTGACGCGTGCCCCGGGCGGCCTCAGCGCTGGCCGGGCGGCTTCGGCGCGGGCGTGTGCATCCGCAGCTCCTCGGCGATCTCCCGGTCGGAGACCACGTTCTTCTTGAGCAGCACGCGGAGCACGGCGGCGAGCACGCGGGCGGCGTCGGCGAGGGCCGGATCGGTCGCGCCGCGGGAGGCGACGGCGGCGACCGCGGCGGCGGCGCGCGACGGGAGCGAGGGGTCGGCCGGCTCGGGCTCGGGCTCGGGCGCGAGCGCGGGCTCGGGGACCGGCATCGCGGGTCGCGTCACCGGGGCCGGCGCGGGCGCCGGCGCGGGGGCCGCCGCGAGGGGTGCGGTCGGGAGCGGCGGCCTCGGCAGGAACGGATCCTCGAGCTCGGGCTCCTCCGGCACGAGCTCGGGCTCGAGGATGTCCTCGGAGAGCAGGTCCGGGTACTCGACCTCCGAGGTCTTCTCCACGTCGAAGCCGGACTCCGGCACCGAGCCGAGCAGCGCCGCGCGCGCGGCGCGCTCGTCGTCGTCGGTCCTGAGGAGCGGCGCCGCCTGCCGCGGCGCGGGCGCGGCCGCGTGGGGCGCGCTCTTCCCGAGGCGGGTCGGCGGGGCCCGCCAGGCCTCCTCCTCGGCCTCCGGCACGTGCTCGTGGCCGACGAGCGGCATGATCGCGGTCGCGGCCTCGTCGTCCTCGTCGAGGGCGATCGACTCCACCCGCGGGTTCGTGACGCCGTAGTACCTGCGGACGGCGGCGGCGATCTCCCGGTCCCCGCCGATGTTCACCTTGAGCCGCCGGCCGGTGCGGAACACGAGCTCGTCGATGGCCGCGAGGTTGCCGGGATCGCTCATCGCGATCGTGAGCACGTTCCCGTCGTCGGCGACGGGCATCACGTTGTGCTTCGAGGCGAACTCGCGCGGCACGAGCGCCTGCGCGTTCTCGTAGGCCGCCCCGGAGAGCTTCTCGAGCTGGGCCTGCGGCACGGCGAGCTTCTTCGAGAGCGCGGCGACGATGTCCTTCTCGGTCGCGATGCGGAGCTCCACCAGCGCCTGACCGAGGCGCACGCCCCACTGGCGCTGGTGGGCGAGGGCGGAGGTCAGCCCGGCCTGGTCGATGACCCCGGCCTCGAGCAGCATCTCGCCCAGCCGCTTCTTGACCGCAGGAGGGTTCATGGCGCCTCGGCCCGGGTCGCGATCGCGAGCCGGGAGAGCCCCTCCTTGCGGGCGAGCTCCATCACGGCCACCACCCGGCCGTGCGGCACGCCCTCGTCGGCCTGGAACAGCACGAGCGTCTCGGGGTTCTTCTCGTGCGCGTCGGCGAACGCGCGGCCGAGCTCGGCCTCGTCGGTGGGCTTCCCGGAGAGCACGAGCGTGCCGTTCGCGAGCACCGCGACGGTGAGGTCGCGCTGCACGGGGCCGGCCTCGCCCTTCGCGCCCTTCGGCAGGTTGACCTTGAAGGCCCCCTCCTTCTTCGCCTCGTCCGCCTCGTGGATGGCGGTGGTGGTCACCATGAAGATGATGAGGAGCACGAGGAAGATGTCGGTCAGCGGCGTGATGTTGATGTCGGCGAAGATCCCGCCGGCGCCCTCGAGCTCGGTCTCGTCGCTGCCGCCGCCGGTCGAGATGCTCACGCGCCCTCTCCCGGCCGCGCGGCGCCGCCGCGGAGCGTGGCGAGCGCGTCGCCGACGACCTCGAGGTACTCCTCGGTCACGAGGCGGAGCTGCAGCGCGAGCTTCTGCACGTGCACGTTGAGGAAGTTGAAGATGACGACCGCCTCGATGGCGACCGCGATGCCGCCGGCGGTGGTCACGAGCGCCTCCGAGATGCCGGAGGCCACCACCACGAAGCCGCCCTGCCCGGTCGCCGCCATCTGGCGGAACGCGTGCATGATGCCGACGACGGTGCCGAAGAGGCCGACGAACGGCGCGGTGGCGCCGACGGTGCCGAGGATCCAGAGGTTGCGGCGGAGCTTCAGGGCCGCCTGGGCCCGCTCGCGCTCGACCGCGGCGACGACCCGCGCGGCGTCGACCGGCTGGTTCGCGCGCTGCGCCTTCTCGGAGGCGGCGATCGCGGCGAGGAGCACGTCGGCCGCGGGAGAGGTCGAGCGCTCGCAGCGGGCGCGGCCCTCGGGGAGGTCCCCTCGCCGGAGCGCGTCGGAGACCGACTCGGCGAGCGCGCGGGCCTTGCCGGCGAAGCCCCACAGGGCGATCGCCCGCTCGAGCGCGACGGCGAGCGCGATCACCGAGCAGGCCGCGATGATCCAGAAGGACGGGCTCTGCTGGAGGGCCTGGCTGAGGGTCTGATCCAAAGGGTTCTCCGGGGCCTGCGAGGAAGAGAGTGTAACCCCGCGGCGCGCGGACGCGAGGGGACGACCCACGAACGGGCGACCCCCTGGCCGCATTCCGGGGAGGCGCGCAACCGGCCGGAATCGGTTCTACCCCGGGTCGGCGCGGCGCGTCGCCGGGCCGGGTGACGGCGGCGCGGACCCGTCCAGCTCGACGACCCGCGCACCCGGGGGAGGCTCGAGCCGGAAGAGCGCCGGGTCGAGCTCCCCGTTCACCTCGAGGTCCTTCCAGTGCAGGCCCAGCTTGACTTTCGGTGAGGTCGCGCAGAGCTCGAGGTCGGTGGGGAGCCGGGCCCCCGCGCGCTGCCGGTAGACGTCGCCCTTCACCGACCACGCCGGCCGCCCCGTGGGCCTGAGCTCGGCGCGCTCGACCGCGGCGCCCTCGCCGACGTGCAGCGTCGCCTCGCCCTCCGGGCCGGCGAGGTCGAGCCGGACGGTGCCGCGCCCGGGCGCCGCCGCGACCGGCGCCCCGGCGAGCGGCGCCCCCCCGCAGAGCACCGCGACGAGCTCCTCCGCGGTGAGCGGCAGCGGGACGAGCCGGGAGAGGTTCTCCGGCGTGGCGCGGCCCCGGTAGAAGACCTTCTCGCGCTGATCGAGGAGCGCGAAGCGGCCGTCGGCGGCGACGAGCACCGCGGCGACGTTGCCGAAGAAGTCGAGCGTCTCGACGTGCAGGCGGTCGGGCCGCTCGGCCGCGAGGAACTGCCCGACGGTGCCGGACTGCCCCTGCGCGTCGACCGACACGCGGGCCTCGCCCTGCACGCTCCGCACCTTCGCCTGCGCGGCGCGCACCTGCTCGAGGAGCGGCGCGGGCTCGAGCGCGAGGTCGGGTGGCGGCGCGCGCCGCGGGCAGCCGGCCGCGGCCAGCGCGACGGCGGCGGCGAGGGCGGCGCGGCGCAGCCGGGGGCTCAGAAAGCCTCGCCTTCCGGGCGGCGAGCGCCTCCCCGCGCTTCCTCGCGATCACGTTCTCCGGCCCGCGCGCGCCGTCGCGCGCCCGGTCGGCCTGCGCCACCTCCGCGAGCAGGCGGTCGAAGAGCGCGGCGTCCTGCACGAGCACCGCGTAGGTCTCCGCCTCGGCGACGCGCCAGAGGAGGTCGTCCGGCGCGAGCGCGCGCGCCCGCTCGAAGTGCGCCTTCGAGCCCTCGGCGCCGCCCCCGGCGGCCACCGGCAGGGCCGCGCGCCACGCGCCGAGCGCGCGGTGCGGCCCGGCGGCGTCGACCCGCTCGTCGAGCTCGGCGGCGCGCGCCATCATCGCGAGCGCGGCGTCCTTCACGGCGAGCACCGCGGCGTAGCCGGTCGCCTGCGCGGCGCGCATCGCACCCTGCGCCAGCAGGTACAGAGCCTCGGCGCCCGCCGCGTCGACCCGCGCGGCGGCCGCGGCCGGATCCTCGCCGGCGTCGATCGCGGCGGCCCAGCCCGGCGCCAGCGAGCGGAGCGCCCGCTCGGCGGCGCGGGCCGACGCGTCCCAGCCCTCGCGCGCGGCGGCGGGAGCCTGGGCCGCGAGCGCGCGGAAGGCCTCGGCGCGGGCCAGCCGGAGCTCGACCTCGGCGGCCCCGGGGCGCTGGGCCGCGGCGCGTCCGTACGCCGCGAGCGCCGCGTCGAGCCCGGCCGCGTCGCCGCGCCGGGACCACGCCTGGTCGCCCTCCGTGAGCGCGGCCGCGTACCGCTCGGCGCCCTGCCGCGCGGCGTCCGCGGCCGGCGCCGGCGGGGCGGCGTCGGAGACGCGGCGGCAGGCCCCGAGGGCGAGCGGGACGAGGAGGAGTGGAGCGAGGCGGGACACCGGGAGCTACCGGCGCTTCTTCCCGGACGGCTTCTTCGCGGGCGGCCGGGCCCGCGCGCGGGCGCGGTCCTTCTTCTCGGCGCGCTTGGCCGGGCGGGGGCGCGCGACCTTGGCCTTCCCGGCGGAGCGCTTCGGCGCCGGCTTCTTCGCGCCCGGCTTCTTCCGGGGTTCGGGCTTGCGCGCCACCTGCGGCGGCGGCGGCTTCGCGTTCGCGGGCCGGACGATGGGCGCGGGGCCCCGGCCGGCGAGCGCGGCGATCGCCGCGGGCGAGGGGCCGGGCTGGCGCTGCTGCGCCGGCGCGGCCGCGGCGACCGGGCGCGGCGGCTGGAGCGGCCGGCTCTGCGGCGCGGCGGGGCGCTGCGGCTGCGCGCGCGAGAGCTTCGCGAGGCGGGCCTCCTCCTCCTCGCGCGTCACCACGAGCGGCGGCTGGCCGGCGCGCTGCTTCGCCTCGTCCTCGGCCGAGTAGAAGAGCTGCCAGGTCGCGACGCCGCGCACGACGAGCTCGCCGCGCTGGTTCTCGGCCCAGAGCTCGAGGTCGATGGCGTACTTCCCGCCGTCCTCGAACCGGCGCTCGGAGACGCGGCCGCGGGCGGTGAGCACGTCGCCCGGCCAGACGATCTTCACGAAGCGGGCGCTGAACTTCCTCAGCCGCGCGCCGCGGACCCACTCGTTCCCGAGCTCCGCGACGAAGCCCATCGCGATCATCCAGGGCACGAGCACCGACGGGAACCCGGACTGCTTCGCGTGGGGCTCGTCGATGAAGAGCGGGTTGAAGTCGCCGGCCGCCCCGACCCAGCGGGCGATCTGGAGGCGGTCCACCGGCGGCTTCACGAGCGGCGGGAGCTCGTCTCCGACCTTGACCGCCTCGAAGTAGAGCTGGCGTGCGGTGAGCATGGCGCTCCCTATGCGCGGCGGAGGATGAACGTCGCGCGCGAGCGGAACACCCACGCGCCCTTGTCGTCCTTCCCCTCGTCCTCGATCACGATGACGTCCATCGGCCCGCTCGCGCCCGGACGCTCCTGCACGTCCGCGACCCGCGAGACGACCGTGATGCGCTCGCCCGCGACGAGCGGGCGCAGGTACTCGAACTGCTGCTCGCCGTGCAGCACCGAGCGGGTCCCGAGGTCGAGCGAGTGCCGGAACTTCTCGTTCGCGGTGAGCACGACCGGGAAGGTGGGCGGCGCGACGACGCCCGGGTGGCCCGCGGAGCGGGCGGCGGCGTCCTCGACGTAGATCGGGTTCGGGTCGCCGAGCGCCTCGACGAAGCGGCGGATGGCGCTCCGCTCGACCTCGTGGACGACGGGCTCGCTCTCCCGGCCGATGAGGGATTTGTCGAGCATGGCTCTCCGTTCACCTCCCCGCGGGGAGGTCGAGCACCGTGAGCAGGCCCTGCCGCTCCACCACGGCGGGCACCGCGTTGACGACGGCGTGGGCGGTGGCGGCGTCGCCGGGGAGCCCGCCCTCGATGCGCAGCCGGACCGGCGGGTCGGCGTCGAGCACGACCTCGTCGTGCGGATCGTCCGCGCCCACCGCGAGCGTCACCTCGAGCCGGATCACCTCGCGGTCCTCCGCGAAGACCCGCGCCGTCTGGTGGACCCCGGCGACCTGCCCGTCCTTCACGCCGGCCGCGTCCTCGTCCGCGACGACCGGCTCGAGCTCCTCGTCCACCTCGTACTCGGTGAGCCCGAGGCACGACTCCGCGACGAGCGCCGCGGACTGCGCGAGCCCGACGTGGCCGAGCGCACCCTCCTCGGCGGCGGCGTCGAACGCCTCCACCGAGAGGCCGACGCCGACCTTCCTCCGCAGCGCCTCGCGGCGGGTCGAGACGTCGACGACGCGGCGGGCGTGGACGTGGCGGACCTCGCCGACGACCTGGGCGAGGAGCGCCGGCAGCCGGTCGAGCACGAAGCCGGGGTTGACCCCGGTGCCGACGACCGCGACGCCCTGCCGCTCGCAGAGCCGGTCGAGCGAGCGCGCCGCGTCGGCGTGGTCCAGCTCCGGGAACGCGAGCTCCTCGCAGGTCGAGACCACGTGCCACCCGGCGCGCACCGCCGCCTCGAGCTCCGGGAGGACGTCCTCGAGCCGGCTGCCGGTCGCGTGGAGGACGACGCCGCCCTTCCGGCGGCCGAGGGCCTGGGCGAGCTCCGCGACGACCTTCACCTCCGGCGCCGGGGCGTCGAGCACCTCGGGGAGTGGCCGTCCGGCCTTCGCCGGGTCGCGATCGACCGCGCCGACGAGGTCGAGTCCGGCCCGGGCGGCGGCGGCCCGCGCCACGGCGCGGCCCACATGGCCGAGGCCCATGACGACGACCGGGATGGTGGGACCACTCGAGGCCAATCGACCTCCGGCCGGACGCCGTGCGCTCGCAGGGCTCAATCCGGGATTCCGGAAAGATTACGGGGCCTTTATAGCGTGCGCCCCGCGCGGCCTTCAATGAAATCCCTTAAAACGGCCGGGATCGCCCCCCGAGTGACGGATTTTTCAGCAGGAACGCCGGCTCCCGCCGCACCGCGTCACGAATTGATGATCTTCTCGAGGATCTCCCGGGCCGCCGGATTGGACCAGTCCCGGGGCCCGACCATGTAGCCGACGAGCTTCCCGGTCTTGTCGACGATGTACGTCTCCGGGAACTTGAGCTCCTGGCACTCGCCGCGGCCCTTGCAGTAGTACGCCTTCGAGACGGCCTGGTCGGCGTCCATCGCGATGGTGAGGCCGGTCGCGGCGATCCCGCCGTAGGGAGGCGCCGCGAAGAACTCGTGGACCGGGTTCGGCCCGTCGTCGACGGAGAGCGCGACCATCTTGAACTTGCCCGGGTACTTCGCGGCGAGCGCCTGGCCGAGCTTCACCATGCCCGGCATCTCGTCGCGGCAGGGCGGGCACCAGGTCGCCCAGAAGTTCACGAACACGACCTGACCCTTGAGGTCGGCGAGGCGCACGGGCTTGCCGTCGAGGCCGGTGAGCGAGAAGTCGGGCGCTGGGACGTTCGCGCGGTCCCACGCGAACGCGGCCTCGTGCGCCAGCGCGCGATCGGCGGCCTGGCCGGCGGTCGCCACCCAGGCGCGCTCGGCGATGATGGCGGCGATGACCGCGAAGACGGCGAGGCCCGCGATGGTCTTCCTGTCCATGGCCCGCCTTCTACAACGGCCCGGCCGCTTGCCGCCAGCGTGCGGGCGGGCGACACTCGTCGCTCGTATGCGCGGCCTCATGGGCAGCTTCTCGGTGCTCCCGCTCGCGGACCTCGTCGAGCACCTCGGTCGCAAGGGCTCGACCGGCGTGCTCACCTGCGAGCGCGGCACGGTCCGCAAGTCGCTCCACCTGCGCGACGGCAAGGCCGTCGGCGCCGCGTCCAACGATCCGCGCGAGTACCTCGGCCAGCTCCTCGTCAACTTCGGCCACATCGACGACGTCGAGCTCGCGAAGGCCTTCAAGACGCAGGAGGAGACGAAGGTCCGGCTCGGCAAGGTGCTCACGATGGTCGGGGTGGTGACGCCCGAGATCATCCGGGACGTCCTCGCCATCAAGATCCGCGAGACCCTGCTCGACGTCTTCCTGTGGGACTCGGGCGTGTTCTCCTTCGACGACACGCCGCCGCCGCCGGTCGACGACCTCGACGCGCTGATCGCCCTCGGCGACATCCTCCGCGAGGCCGAGTTCCGCGCCACCGCCTGGAGCGCCTTCCGCGGCGAGTTCCCGAGCGGCGCCGCGGCGCTCGAGGTGGAGGAGGCGAACGTCCCCGACGGCTTCCGCCCCGAGACCGTGGACGGCAAGGTCATCGCGCTCGCGCGTGAGGGGAAGACCATCGACGAGATCGGCATCGCGATCCACGCGACCGACTTCCACCTGTACCAGCGGCTCTACGCGCTCGCGCGCAAGGGCGTCCTGCGCGCCGCGCTCGCGCCGGCCGCGCCGGTGGGCGCCGCCGCGTCCGCGACCTCCGAGCTCATGGACCGCGCGCGCCGCCACCTCGCCGCCGGCCGCCCGAGCGACGCCGAGGTGCTCGCCTCCCGCGCCGTGGAGCTCGATCCCGCCTCCGACCCGGCCCGCGCGCTCCTCGCCGAGGTGGAGCGCGCGCTCGTGGAGCGGCTGCGCGACGAGCTCTGCGTGCCGCCGCGCGTGCCCTGGGTCTCCGTACCCGCCGGCGGCATCGCGAAGCTGCGCGTGAGCGCGGCGGAGAAGTACCTGCTCTCGCGCTGCGACGGGAAGCGGGACCTCCTCGACCTCGCGCGGCTCGCGCCGATGCGGGAGCTCGACGTGCTGAAGGCCATGAAGCGGCTCGCCGAGCAGCACGTGGTGGAGCTGCGGTGACGCCACCGCACACCCGCCGCGCGCGTCCCGTCCCTCACGCCCGTCGCCCGTCCCCCACGCCCGTCGCCCGCCACGCGCGCCCGAGCCCGCCCGAGAAGACGTAACGCGGGAACGTGAACCACTGCTCGGTGAGGATCCGCGCGAGGACGTCGCCGGCGCCGCGGAACGGTACGGGCGGGGTCGCCTCGAGCCGGTGGCCCCGCCCCTGCGCCGCCATCGCGCCCGCCATCGCGGCGAGCCCCACGGGGGCGAGCCAGAGGGACCACAGCGGCGCGAGGACGAGCGCCAAGGTGCCCGCCTGGAAGATCGGCACCGTCGCGACGTGCACGGCGAGGTTCCGACGGTCCCGGTGACCGTCCGGGTAGAGCCGCCACTGCCAGGCCGCGAGGCCGCCTTGCCGGTCGTCCATGGGCTCCATCTAGCGCCCGATGCCGTGCCGCGCGAGCAGCGGCTCGAAGCGGGGGTCGTCGCGGAGCGGCGCGAGCCAGGGCGAGCGCCGGAGGCTCGGGACGTCGCGGTACCCGCGCCGGAGCGCCTCGTCGAGCGCGGTGAAGGCGGGGTCCTTCTCGCCGAGCTGGGCGTGGGCCATGGCCTCCCAGGCGGGCGCGAGCGAGGTGCGGCGGCTGACCATCCTCTCCCGCGCGTGGTCGAGGGCCTCCCGCGGGTGCCCGCTCACGAGGGCGAGCCAGAAGCGCCCCAGCTGCCCCAGGCGCTCGCTCCCCCCCTCCTCCACGCGGCGGATCGCCTGCTCGGCCTCGTCGAACCTGCGCTGGAAGACGAGCGCCCGCGCGAGGTGGTAGTTCGCCTCGACGTAGCCCGGGTCGAGCGCGAGGGCCCGGCGGCAGGCGCGCTCCGCCTCCTCGGCCTCGGGCGGCTCCTGGTACGTGAGCACCCAGCAGAGCTGATCCCAGGCGACGTGGTTTCGGGGCTCGTCCGCCGTCACGGGCCGCAGGGTCCGGGCCGCGGCCTCGTACTCGAAGCGGTTCGCCTGCAGCCCGCCCTGGAAGATCCGCGCGTAGGTCAGGCGCGGGTCGAGCGCGAGCGCCCGCCGCAGGGCCTCCTCCGCCCTCGTGAGGTGGCCCGGCTCGGTCTCGAAGTTGCGGAAGGTCTGCAGCTCCACGTTCGCGATCCCGGCGAGCGCGGGCGCGAAGTCGGGGTCGAGCGCGAGCGCGGCCTCGAACTGCCTGCGGCCGGCCTCGAGCCGCGCGAGATCGTCGAAGTGCACGGCGAGCGCCGTGCCGCGCAGGTAGGCGTCGTAGGCGGCGGCGTTGCGGGTGCCCCAGTCGGTGAGCCGGCGCGACTCGCCCGGCTCGAGGTGGACGCCGAGCGCCTCGACGATCCGGGTGGCGACCCGCTCCTGCACGGCGAAGATGTCGTCGAAACTCGAGTCGATGTCGTCGGACCAGACCCTGAAGCCGTCGGCGGTCTTCACGAGCCGGGCGGACACGCGCACCCGGTCGCCGGCGCGGCGCACGCTGCCCTCGAGCACGAACGCCACGCCGAGCTCCTCGCCGATCCGCCGCGGGTCGGCCGGCGCGTCGCGGTACCGCGCCACGCTCGAGGCGGCGGTGACCGCCAGGCCGCGCAGCTGCGAGAGCTTCGTGGTGATCTCCTCGGTCATGCCGTCGCTGAAGTAGGCCTGCGAGGCGTCGCCCGAGAGGTTCGCGAGCGGGAGGACCGCGAGCGTGGGCGCGCCGCCCGCCTCCGCGCGGCCGCCGCCGCGGGCGGGGAGGCGCCACCCGAAGTACCAGGCGAGACCCGGCGCCGCCGCGAGGAGCCCGAGCACGCCGAGCACGCCGCCGAGCCGCCAGCCGCGGAGGCCGCCAGGGCCCGCGGGCGCCGCGCTCGCGTCGACGGGCCCGGGCGCGGTCCGGACCACGCCGCCCGGCCCGAGGTCGAACACCCAGGCGAGCGCGACCGTGACCGGGAACCCGGCCGCGACGAGCACGACGACGAGCGTCAGCGTCCAGTCGGGCAGGTGCAGCCCGTGCTGGATGGGCTCGAACACCTGCAGGAGCGCGAACGCGATCACGCCCCAGGCCGCGAGGGCCCGGAACACCTTGCGGCGCCGGAGGTCCGCGACGAGGTCGCCGAGGGAGGCCAAGCACCCACGGTACCGGCACGGGCCCTGGCGCCGCAAGGCGACCGCACCCGGGGTGAATCGGACCGGGCCGACGCGGCCCGGCGGAGGCTACCGCCCGCCCTTCCCCTTCACCGCCGCCTCGATCTTCGCGACGTCGATCTTCTGCATGTCCATCATCGCGTCGAAGGCGCGCTTCGCGACCTCGCCGCCCTTCGACATCGCGTCGGACAGCACCCGCGGGGTGATCTGCCAGGAGAGCCCCCAGCGATCCTTGCACCAGCCGCACGCACTCTCCTGGCCGCCGTTCTTCACGATGGCGTCCCAGTAGCGGTCGGTCTCGGCCTGGTCCTCGGTGGCGATCTGGAACGAGAAGGCCTCCGTCGGCTTGAACACCGGCCCGCCGTTCAACCCGAAGCACGGGATGCCGCAGACCGTGAACTCGACCGTCAGGACGTCGCCCTGCTTGCCGCCCGGGAAGTCGGAGGGCGCGCGGTGCACCTTGCCGACCTTCGTGTCCGGGAACGTCTGCGCGTAGAAGCGGGCTGCGGCCTCGGCGTCCTTGTCGAACCAGAGGCAGATCGTGTTCTTGTTCATGGGGCGGTCCTCTCTCCGGAAGCATGGGTCCGGCTTCGCAGGATAGGACCCCGGGCCGGCGCGGAACTCAGCGGTGGCACGAGGGGGTCCCCTGCCCCCGCCGGGACGTCACGGGTCGTGCGACGATGGCTCCTGACCAAGAGAGTCGGCGCCGCCCCCGCAGCCCCGCGAGGAACCGCATGAAGCTCGCCTCCCTCGTCTCCTGTCTGGCCCTCGCGCTGGGCGCCCCGGCGGCCCGCGCCGCCGATCCCCGGCTCCCCTTCGAGAAGTACGTGCTCGGCAACGGCCTGACCGTGATCCTCAGCGAGGACCACCGGCTGCCGCAGGTGGCGGTCGACATCTGGTACCACACGGGCGCCGCCAACGAGCCGCCCGGCCGCAGCGGCTTCGCCCACCTGTTCGAGCACATGGGCTTCTCCGGCTCGCGCCACGTCCAGCCGACCTCGTGGAAGGTCTTCGAGGACGTGGGCGGCAGGGCGGGCGCCGCGGTGAACGGCACCACCGACTTCGACCGCACCAACTTCTTCGAGGTGCTGCCGTCGCGCGAGCTGCCCACGGCGCTCTGGGTGGAGGCGGATCGCATGGGCTACCTCCTCGACGAGCTCGACGAGGAGAAGCTGCGCATCCAGCGCGACGTGGTCTCCAACGAGAAGCGGCAGACCACCGAGAACCGGCCCTACGGCCTCGCGGAGGAGCGCGTGTACGAGCTCGTCTTCCCGAAGCCCCACCCGTACTTCGGCGCGGTGATCGGGGACATCGCCGAGATCCAGGCCGCCTCGCTCGAGGAGGTGCGCACGTTCCTGCGCACGTACTACGGCCCGAACAACGCCACGCTCGCGATCGTCGGCGACTTCGAGCCCGCGGTGGCGAAGCAGCTCGTGGAGCGGTACTTCGCGTCGATCCCGCGCGGTCCACCGGTGGTGACGCCGCAGATCCCGGCTCCGCGGCTCGCGCGGGTCGTGCGCGAGCGCTTCGACGACAAGCTGGCGGAGCTGCCCCGGCTCATGCTCGCGTGGCCCGGGGTGAAGCTCTACTCGCTCGAGGAGCCGGCCGGCGACGTGCTCGCGCAGATCCTCGGCGGCGGCAAGTCCTCGCGGCTCTACCAGGCCCTCGTGGTGGAGAAGCGGCTCGCGAGCGAGGTGACCGCCATCGACGAGACCGCGGCCCAGGCCGGCGTCTTCCAGATCCAGGTCACCGCCGCGAGGGGGCACGGCGTCGCCGAGCTGCAGCCCGTGGTGCAGGCGGTGCTCGACGAGGTGAAGCGGAACGGGGTCTCCGACGCCGAGGTGCGGCGGGCGGTGCGGCTCGCCCTCGCCGCCCGGCTGCGCGCCCTCGAGCGGATCGGCGGGTTCGGCGGGAAGGCGGACGTGCTCGCCGCCTACCAGACCTACCTCGGAGATCCCGGCTTCCTCCCCGCGCACCTCGCCCGCTACCGCGCGGTGAAGGCGGCGGACATGAAGGCGTTCGCCGTGCGGTACCTGCCGGACGACCGGCGGGTCGAGCTCGACGTCGAGCCGGTCGGAGGTGCGCGATGACCCGCCTCGCGCGTCTCGCGGCGGCCCTCGCCGCCCCGCTCCTCGCCTGCGCCCACGCCGAGCCCGCCCCCCCGCCCCGGGCCGCCGCGCCCGCGCCCGCGGCGATGCCGCCGACCGAGGCGCAGGTCGCTCCGGCGCGCCCGGCGAAGCCCTCGCTGATGGCCGAGGAGCCGTTCCGCGTCGGCCGCCCCGCGCCGCTCCCCGAGGCGGCCCCGTTCAACGCGCCCGTGCCGGTCGAGCGCCGGCTGAAGAGCGGCGCACGGCTCCTCGTGGTGACGAACCACGCCACCCCGCTCGTCGCCGTGGAGCTCCGCTTCCTCCACGGCGCCGACGCCGACCCGAGGGGGAAGCCCGGCCTCTCCGGCTTCGCCGCCGCTGCGGCGCTCGAGGGGACGCGGCGGCGGACCGCCCAGGCGCTCACGCGGGCGATCGAGGACCTCGCGGCGGAGCTCACCACCGACGCCGACCAGGAGTCGTCGGGCGCCCACCTCAACTGCCTCACGGAGACGCTGCCGCAGGCGCTCGCGCTGGTCGCCGAGGTGCTGCGGGAGCCGGCCTTCCGCGACGAGGACGTCGAGCGGGTGCGGACGCTGCGCCTCGCGCAGCTCGACCAGAAGAGGGCGAGCATCGCGCTCCTCGCCCGCGACGAGGCCAACCGGATCCTCTACGGCCCCGACCACCCGTGGGGCCAGCCCGAGGGCGGCACGCCGGAGTCGCTGCGGGCCATCACGCGGAAGGACCTCGCCGCCTGGCACAGGGCCTTCTGGACGCCGGCCGACCTCGTGATCGCGGTCGCCGGCGACGTCGAGCCGGACGAGGCGGTGCGCCGGCTCGACGCGGCCTTCGCCGGCTGGAAGGGAAGGCCCGCGACGAAGCCCGTGCTGCCGGCCATCGTCCCGCCGCAGACCCGCAGCATCGCCTGGCTCGACCGGCCCGGCGCCACCCAGTCGCAGGTCTGGGTGGTCGGCCCCCTCTTCCCCGCGAGCGGCCCCGACGCGCTGGCGCTCCGGATCGCCAACTTCGCGCTCGGCGGCGTCTTCTCGAGCCGGCTCAACCTCAACCTCCGGGAGCAGCACGGGTACAGCTACGGCGTCTTCTCCGCGCTGCGCCTCGGGCGCACCGCCGGCAGCTTCCAGGCGGCGGGCGGCGTGGTGGCGGCGAGCACCCCACCCGCCGTCGCGGAGTACGAGAAGGAGCTCACCCGCTTCGCCACGGGCGACCTGACCGAGGCGGAGTTCGAGCGCTCGCGCGACATGTTCGTGCGCGGCCTCCCCGCGCTGCTCGAGACGGTGGACGCGGTCTCCTCGTCCATCGCCAGGCTCGCCGTGCTCGGCATGCCGCTCGACTACTACCGCTCGGCGCCCGCGCGCGCGGCGGCCCTGACGCGCGAGGAGACCGCGGAGGTCGTGCGGCGCTGGATGCACCCCGAGCGCTGGCCGATCGTGGTGGTCGGGGCGATGGGCGACCACCGCGCCGCGCTCGAGAAGCTCGGGCAGGGGGCGGTCGAGGTGCGGACGCTGCCCTGAGGATCACCGCGCCGCACGGCTCACGGCGCGTGAAGGGGGGCTCCCCGGCTACCGCGCCGCGGTCCGGTCCAGCGCGGCCGGGCCGGCGTCCGCGACGCGGGTGCCGAAGTAGATCTCGAGCGCCTCGCGCGCGAGCGTCGGGGCGCGCACGCGCCACGTCTGCTCGTTCACCACCACCACCGCGATCGCGACCTCGGGGCGGTCGGCGGGGGCGTAGCCGACGAAGAGCGTGTGGTCCCGGAACGGCGCACGCTCGAAGAGCGAGCCGGTCTTGCCGGCGACCTGCACGCCGCGCAGCGCGGGGGCGACCCGGCGGAACGCGCGGCGGGCGGTGCCCTCGGTGACGGTGGCGCGCATCATCTCGGCGAGCCGGCCGGCGACCTCGGGGGAGACGACGCGGCGAGGCTCGGGCTCGGGCGGCATCACGGCGCCGCGGAGCTCGGCGACGAGCCGCGGCGGCACGAGCACGCCGCGGTTCGCGACGATCTCGGCGAGCAGCGCGCCGTGCAGCGGCGAGAGCCGGACCTTGCCGAAGCCGGCGGCGGTGTTCGCGACCTCGAAGGGCTCGTCGCCGACCTCGACCGTGGAGGTCTCGACCGGCCGCGCGAACGGGATCGCGCCGTTGAAGAGGAAGCGGGCGGCGGTCGCGCGCAGGGCGGGGCCGTCGAGGCCACGGCCGGCGAGCTTCGCGAAGACCGTGTTGGTCGAGTGGCCGAACGCCGAGACGAGCGTGGTGCAGCGGCGGTCGCGGCGCGCGTCGTCGGTGAGGAGCTTCGGCTGCAGGCGGCGCTTGCCGCCGTGGTAGCAGACGGTCTGGTCGGGCTCGACCCCGGCCTCGAGCAGCGCGGTCGCGGTGACGAGCTTGAAGATCGACGCGGCGGGCGAGAGCGCGGAGAGCGCGAGGTCGTGCCGCGCGGGCTGCGCGTGCGAGTGCTCCGCGAGCGCGAGCACGCGGCCGTCGCGCGGATCGAGCATCACGATCGCGCCCCACGGCACCGTCCAGTTCTCGAGGGCCCGCTCGAGCTTCGCCTGGAGGTTCGGGTCGATCGTGAGGATCGCCTCGCCCTCGGCGGCGCCGTCGCGCAGGACCGGGGCGACCCAGCGGCCGAGCGCCAGGTCGAGGTGCGGGCGGCCGAGCTCGAGGGGCTCGGGCGGGTTGGGGTCGGGCACGAGCGACCGCGCGGGCGCGGTGGCCGTGGTCGCGGCCGCGGCCGCGGCGGTCTCGAGCTCGACCGAGGCCGCCGGAGGCGCGGAGCGTGCGGTGCCCACCCCCGCGAGGAGCAGCGCGGAGGCGGTGAGGAGCCAGGCTTGAGCGGAGCGGAAGACCATGAGGACGCGACGCCACTCTGCCCGAGCCCCGGTGCCTCGTCAAAGTGGGGACGGGTGGGTGTCGCCCACCCAGATTGCGCATCGCCGCGCCGGCGGCCGCACCATGGGTGACCGATCCCCGCAAGAGAACGCGGCCTGGAACCCGGGGAGGTTCGCGAGGGGTGCGATCGCGCGAAACCGTGAGACCGGGTGGGAGTCGGTCTCGACCTGCCGGCGCTCGGCCTCCTCCGCGAGCGTCTCCGCGCGGGACTGCGCCGCGGCGATGAAGAACTGCTGCTCGGGGGTGAAGCCGTCCACGGTGGGGACTTGCCTGCCCGCCATGACCCGGCGAAGGGCGGCGTACGCGATCCGCACCCCCTCGAGATCTCCCACCGCCTCGCGGAGCACGCGCGGCCCGTCGAGGTGGAGCCCCGGCCGCACCTCGAAGGCCGCGGCCTGCTCCGCCACGCAGCGCGCCCGCCCTTCGAAGCCCTCCTTGTCGGCGGCGGTCCACCAGGTCACGGGCCGGCCGAGGACGTCGTTCTCGGCCCCGAGCGTGTCGACGACGTGGGTCATGTCGTGCGCGAGGTTCGAGCCGGAGCCACCCGTAGTTGAAGGCGTCGGTCGCGTCGGCGTCGAACGCACCGCGGAGGAAGCCAGCCGGCAGCACGATCGCGTTCAGCTGCAGGTCGAGGTAAGCGGCGCTCGAGGACGCGGGGAGCTGCCAGCGCCCCGGGTCGCTCGGCTTGCCGATCTGCCGCCGGTCGTCCGCGACCGCGAACCGCCGCGCGGCGACCACGTTCTCCCAGGGTGTGAAGCGCCGGACGATCACGCCGCGGAGCTCGCGGAAGCGCTCGGGGCGGCCGATCTCCACGTCGTAGCCCGCGAGCTTCGCGAGCGCGGTCGCGCGGGTCGCGGGCGCCATCCACCCGACCCGCTCCACCTCCTCGCGCAGCACCGCGAGGAGGTCCGCGGCGAGCGCCTGGACCCGCCGCCGGGTCGGCTCCGGGAAGTACCGCGCGACGAAGACCTTCCCCACCGCGTCGGGCAGGAGCTCCTCCACGGCCTCGGCGCAGCGGCGCCCCCGGGGAGGCGGCGCGGTCGCCTCACGGAAGGCGAACGCCTCCCCGGCGAAGGGCCTCGAGAGCCACGGCGCGGCGGCCTCGAGGAGCCGGGCGGCGAGGTAGCTCCGCCAGGTGGACACCGGCGCCTCGCGCAGCTCGCGGTCGAGCGCCGCGAGGAGGCGCGGCTCGGCGACGTTGAGGTCGGCGCGCGGGAGCCCGGCCTCGTCGAGGTACGCGGCCCAGTCGACGCCCGGCGCGAGCGCCTGCAGGCCGGCGAAGGTCGTCCGGTGATCGGTCTCGGCCGGGTCGGAGGCCGCGGCGGGATCGAGGGCCTCCCGCGCGAGCCGGGTCTCGAGCGCCAGGAGCTCGGCGGCGTCCGCCTCCGCCCGCGCCCGCGGCGTCCCCGCGAGCTCGAGCAGGCGGGCGACGTGGGCGGCGTAGCGGTCGCGCGCCGCGGCGGCCTTCGGGTCCGCATCGAGGTAGGCGGCGCGATCCGGGAGCCCGAGCGCGCCCGCCGAGAGCTCGAGGATGAACGCCCTCGGGGCGTGGAAGTCCATCGCGCCCGCCGCCCTGAACCCGACGTGGACGCCGATGGCGTGCAGCTGCCGGAGCAGGCGCTGCACGTCGGCGCGGGTGCGGGCCGCCGCGATGCGGTCGAGGAGCGGCGCGACGGGCGTGAGGCCCGCGGCCTCCGGGGCGCGCTCGTCCAGGCACGCGGCGAAGGCGTCGCCGGCGAGCTGCTCGGCGCTGCCCGCGGGCCAGTCGGTCCGCGCGGCGAGCTCGCGGAGCAGCGCCTCGAGCGCGGCGGCGTTCGCCTCGCGCGCGACCGTCCGCGGGCTGATGCGCGGGGCGCCCGCCGGGAGCGGGTGGGCGGCCCGCCAGCCGCCCGACGCGAAGGCGTGGAAGTCGGTGCAGGGGTCGGCGGCGCGGTCGACGCCGGCGGGGCCGAGGCCGCGCGCGGCCGCGGCGGGCTCCGGGGCGGGGGCGGCGAGCAGGACGGCGAGGACGAGGGCTCCGGTCATCACGGCCTCCAGGTGGTGCGGGACAGGGCGGTCGCGGCGTCGATCACGGTCGCGAACTCGCCGTGCAGGTCCGAGAGCGCGATCGCCTGGATCTGCTCCGCAGGGTGGACGACGCCGTCCGGTCCCCTGCGATCGAACGTGGCGGTCGCGTCGGAGACCACGAACGTGTCGAAGCCGAGGTTCCCCGCCATGCGCGCGGTGGTGGACACGCAGTGGTTGGTGGTGAGCCCGACGACGACGAGCGTGTCGCAGCCCATGCGCCGGAGGTCCGCCTCGAGCGAGGTGCCGATGAAGCAGCTGTTGACGCGCTTCTCGACGACCGGCTCGCCCGGGAGCGGCGCGGTCGCCGGCATGAACGCGTTCCCGGGCCTCGAGGGGTGGAGCGGCGAGCCCGCGAGCGTGGACATGTGCCGCGCGTGGACCACCGGGCGCCGCATCCCGCGCCAGGCCTCGAGGAGGAGCGCGGCGTGCGCCTCCATCGTCGGGTTGCAGCGCCGGCCCCAGGCCGGCTCCTCGAACCCCCGCTGGAGATCCACCAGCAGGAGCACCGCGTCCTTCGAGAACGTCTCCATGGCCCGGGACCGTACGAGGGCGCCCCGGGCGCTCCAAAGGGGCGATGGCGGTCATCGGGCGCGCCGATGGTACGCTCCGCGCGTGAAGGCCGAGCTCGAGCTCAGGCACCTCAAGGTCTTCCTCGCCGTCGTCGAGGAGGGGACCGTCACCGCCGCGGCCCGGGCGCTCGGGACGTCGCAGTCGACGGTCTCGGAGACCCTCGTCGCGCTCGAGCGCGCGCTCGGCGCGGCGGTGCTCCGGCGGGCCGGGCGGGGTCCACTCCTGACCGCGGCGGGCGAGGCGCTCGTGCCGCACGCGCGGCGGATGCTCGCGCTCCGGACCGAGCTCCTCGGCGAGCTCGCGAAGGTGTCGACCGCGGTGAACGCGCGGCTCGCGGTCGCGGCGGTCGAGTCGCTCTGCGCGTACGTGCTGCCCGCGCGGCTCGCGGCGCTGCGCGCGCGCTGGCCGGGGACGCGGGTCGAGGTGATGAGCCTCGCGTGCGCGCAGATCCGCGAGGCGGTCGCCGGGGGGCGCTGCGACGTCGGGCTCGTGCTCGAGGCCGAGGAGCGGGAGCGCGCCGACGACGAGGGCCAGGCGCTCGCGCGGGCGCGGCTCGTGATCTTCGGCGCGCCGGGCCACCCGCTCGCGGGCGGGCCCGCGGCGGCGGACGCGCTCCGGCGCTGTGACTTCTTCATGAGCGATGCGGCCGGGGACTACCACGACGTGCTGCGCCGCCACTTCGTCGCGGCCGGGCTCCCGCCGCCGCGCACGCAGGCGCTCGGGACGGTCGAGGGCGTGAAGCGCGGGATCCTCGCGGGCGGCGAGGCGCTCGGGCTCCTCCCGGTCCACGCCATCGAGAAGGAGCTCCGCGAGGGCGTGTACGTGGAGGTCGCGGTCCGCCCGGCGCTCGGCGGGCTCGTGCTGCGCGCGCTCACGCCGTCGGGCGCGGCGGAGTCGCCGGTGGTGGGGGCGCTGCTCGACGGGCTGCGGAGTGCGAAGCTGGGCGGGTGAACCCGGGGAGCGCGACGGCGCCCTACGCCACCGCGACCTTCACGCAGTTGATGGGAGGGAGCGAGTCGAACAGGCACTCCCATTGCTCTCCGCCGTCCCGGCCGATCCACAGCTGGCCCGTGGTGGTGCCGAGGTAGAGGGCCGGCGAGCCGAGGTCGTCTGCGGCCATGGCGTCGCGCAGGACCGTGAAGAAGGCCTCCTTCCTCGGAAAGCCCTTCGCGAGGCGCCTCCACGAACCGCCGCCGTCCGTGCTCCGCCAGACGGCCGGCGCGCTGCCGGGGCACGTGCGCGTCTCGGGCACGAGCGGGACCACGTAGACCGTGTCGGGGTCGTGCGGGTGCACGACGATGGGGAAGCCGAAGTCGGAGGGCAGCCCCTGGGCGATCGAGCGCCAGGTGCGGCCGTGGTCGTCGCTGCGCAGCACGCCGATGTTCGGGCGCGGGCCGCCCGGGCCGTCCCACTCGCCCCAGCCGCCGTGGTTCTGCATGTAGAGGCGACCCGGGGCGCCGTCGTGCCGGGCGATCTTGTGCACGCACTGCCCGAACTCGGGGAACGGATCGGGGGCGAACCCCGCGCCCACGCCGGTGTTGGCGGCCGAGAACGCCCGGCCCCCGTCCTCGCTGAGGTAGTGACCCCCCGTGGAGATGCCGAGGTGCATCCGTTCACCGGTCCGGACGATGGTGTGCAGGCAGAGGCCGCCGTTGCCCGGGTGCCACTTGCGCGCGTGCGGGTGGTTGCTGATGCCCTCGACCATCGCCCAGCTGTCGCCGCCGTCCTGGCTGCGGAACAGGGACGCCGGCTCCACCCCCGCCCAGAGCTCGCCCTTCCCGGCGCCGGGCTCGAGCGCCCAGATGTTCGCGAGCGCGCGCCCGTCGCCCTTGGGGAAGGCCGGCGCCGAGCGGGTCTCCTGGAACGTCTTCCCGAGATCGGTGGAGCGCAGGACCTTCATGCCGAAGAACGGGTTGCAGCTGCCCGCGTAGATGCGCGGCTTGCCGCGGGTGTCGACGAGCGCCGAGTAGACGGGCACCCCCGCGCCCGACGGGCCGCGGAGCCGGAACCTGCGCCGCCCCTTCGCGGCCTCGGCGACGAAGAGGCCCTTCTTGGTTCCCACGGCCAGGATCACACGGTCGGCCACGTTCAACCTCCGGAGACGGCGGGCAGGACGACGACGGAATCTCCAGGCGCGAGCCGCGTCTCGATCCCCTCGCGGTCCGCGATGTGCCTCGAGTTGACGAAGACGGAGAGGTGCCGGCGCAGGGCTCCGGTCTCGTCGCAGAGGCAGGCGTACAGCGCGGGGTGCGTGCGCTCGAGCTCCGCGAGGGCGGCGCGGACGCTCGCGGCGGAGAGCGAGAGTCGCGCCTCGCCGCCGGCGTGGCTCCGCAGCGACCCGTGGAAGAAGAGCGTGATGGGCGGGGCGTCTGGCAATCCGGAGGCCTCAGGGCGGTTCGGGTGCGACGTTCTCGGGGACCTAGCGGACCCGCGCGGCCGAGGCACGTGCCGGGACCCGCCCACCCCATCCGGAGTCCTGGCCCACGGCGAGCGAAACGAGAAGGCCCTCTCCCGCGGCGGGGAGAGGGCCTGGAACGACTCCGCTCATCCTGAGCGTAGGCCCGCGAAGCGGGCCGAAGTCGAAGGACGGCCTACCGGCGCTTCTTGCCGGCCGGCTTCTTCGCCTTCTTCACGATCTTCGCGGCGACCTTCCTCGTCGCCTTCGGGGCGGGCTTCTTCGCCGCCTTCTTGGCCGAGGCGGCCTCCTTCAGCGCGGCCTGGGCCGCGGCGAGGCGGGCGATGGGGAGCCGGTACGGCGAGCAGGACACGTAGTCGAGGCCGACCTGGTGGCAGAACTCCACCGAGCTCGGGTCGCCGCCGTGCTCGCCGCAGATGCCGAGCTTCATGCCGGGGCGCGTGGCGCGGCCGGCCTGCGCGGCGATCTTCATGAGCGCGCCGACGCCGTCGCGGTCGATCGAGACGAACGGGTCGACCGGGTAGATCTCCTTCTCGAGGTACGCGGCGAGCACCGGGGCGGTGTCGTCGCGCGACAGGCCGAAGCAGGTCTGGGTCAGGTCGTTCGTGCCGAACGAGAAGAACTGGGCGGTCTTCGCGATCTCGCCGGCGGTGAGCGCGCCGCGCGGGACCTCGATCATCGTGCCGACCAGGTACTTCACCTTCTGGCCGCGCTTCTGGATGACCTCGTCCGCCACGGCCTTCACGATGGCGGCCTGGTCGTCGAGCTCCTTCACGTTGCCGACGAGCGGGATCATGACCTCCGGCTCGACCTTCACGCCCTTCTCGGCCGCGTCGCACGCGGCCTCGAAGATGGCGCGCGCCTGCATCTCGGTGATCTCCGGATACGAGATCCCCAGGCGGCAGCCGCGGTGGCCGAGCATCGGGTTCGACTCGTGCAGCTCGTCGATCCGGGCCTTCACCTTCTCGAGCGACATCCCGGTGGCCTTCGCGAGCTCGGCCTGGCCGGCGGCGTCGTGCGGGAGGAACTCGTGGAGCGGCGGGTCGATGGTGCGGATGGTGACCGGGCGCGGCCCCATCGCCTCGAAGATGCCGCGGAAGTCCTCGCGCTGCACCGGGAGGAGCTTCGCGAGCGCGGCGCGGCGGGCCTCGACCGACTCGGCGACGATCATCTCGCGCATCGGGCCGATCTTGCCCTCGCCGAAGAACATGTGCTCCGTGCGGCAGAGCCCGATGCCCTGCGCGCCGAAGGCGATGGCGGTGGTGGCCTGATCGGGCTGGTCGGCGTTGGCGCGGACCTTCAGGCGGCGGACGCCGTCGGCCCAGCTCATGATCTTCGCGAACTCGCGGTAGACCGGCGCGTCCTTCGCGTCGCGGGTCTTCTCGACGAGCACCTGCACGACCTCCGACGGCGTCGTCGAGAGCTGGCCCTCGATGACCTCGCCGGTCGAGCCGTCGATCGAGATCCACTCGCCCTCGCGGAAGACGCGCTCGCCCTTGTCGGTCGAGACCGTCATCTTCCGGCCGTGGTAGTCGAACGAGAGCGCCTCGCAGCCGACGATGGCGACCTTGCCCATCTGCCGGGCGACGAGCGCCGCGTGCGAGGTCATGCCGCCGAAGGCGGTGAGGAAGCCCTCGGAGGCGGCCATGCCGCGGATGTCCTCGGGGCTGGTCTCGTGGCGGGCGAGGACGACCTGCTCGCCGCGGGCCTTCCACGCCTCGGCGTCCTCGGCGAAGAAGACGAGCTTCCCCGAGGCGGCGCCGGGGCCGGCGGGCAGGCCCTTCGCGAGGAGCTTGCCGCCCTTGACCGACTCCTTCTTCCGGTCGGCGTCGAAGACCGGGCGCAGGAGGTGGTTGAGCGCCTCGGGGTCGATGCGGCCGAGCGCCTCCTCCTTCGAGATGAGCTTCTCGTCCGCCATCTCCACCGCGATGCGCACGGCGGCGAGGCCGGTGCGCTTCGCGTTGCGGGTCTGCAGGACGTACAGCGTGCCCTGCTCGATGGTGAACTCGATGTCCTGCATGTCGCGGTAGTGCCGCTCGAGCTTGAGGCGCGTCTCGTCGAGCTGCTTCGCGAGCTCGGGCCACTTCGCCGCGAGCTGGGCGATCTTCTGCGGCGTGCGCGTGCCGGCGACGACGTCCTCGCCCTGCGCGTTCACGAGGAACTCGCCGTAGAAGTCGTTCTCGCCGGTGGCCGGGTTGCGGGTGAACGCGACGCCGGTGCCGGAGTCGTCGCCCATGTTGCCGAACACCATCGACTGCACGTTGACGGCGGTGCCCCACGACGACGGGTAGCCGTACATCTTGCGGTAGGCGTTCGCGCGGTCGTTCTCCCAGGAGCGGAAGACCGCGAGGACGGCCTCGGTGAGCTGGCCGTACGGATCGTCGGGGAAGGCGATGCCCTTCTTCGCCTGGATGGCGGCCTTGAACTCGGAGACGAGCTCCTTCAGCGCCTCGGTGGGGAGGTCGGAGTCGAACTTCACGCCGAGGCGGTGCTTCTTCGCCTCGAGGAGCTCCTCGAACGGATCGCGGTCCTCCTTCTTCTCGGGCTTCAGGCCGAGCACGACGTCGCCGAACATCGCGACGAAGCGGCGGTAGGAGTCCCAGGCGAAGCGCGCGTTGCCGCTCTTCTTCTCGAGCGCGGCGACCGTCACGTCGTTGAGGCCGAGGTTGAGGACGGTGTCCATCATGCCCGGCATCGAGACGCGGGCGCCGGAGCGGACGGACACGAGGAGGGGGTTCTCGGCGTCACCGAACCTCTTGCCGGTGAGGGCCTCGGTCTTCTTCATCGCGGCCTTGATGTCGGCCTCGAGCCCCTTCGGCAGCCTCTTGCCGCCGCGGTAGTACTCGGTGCAGACCTCGGTCGTGATCGTGAAGCCCGGCGGGACCGGGATGCCGATCGAGGACATCTCGGCGAGCCCGGCGCCCTTCCCGCCGAGCAGCTCCTTCATGTCCTTGTTGCCATCCGCCTTGCCACCGCCGAACGCGTAGATGCGCTTCTGGGGCATTTTTTCCCTCTCCTTTGGGGTCGTCGTACTACCAGAACGGGACCCCGTGGTGAACCAAACGCTCGCTGTCCGGGCGCGTCATCCGCCGGTCACAGTCGTCATCCCACCCGAAGGGACTCGATCTTCGCCTCGTCCTTCTCCGGCTCGACGGCGTACACCTCGGTCTCGCCGTCGCTTTCCCGCCACTCGACGTCGACCACCGGTCGATCCTTGCCCTTGCCGTAGCGGGCCACGATCCGGGCGGCGAGCTGCCGCTCCTCCCAGGTCGGCTTGCCCTCGACGAGCGCCACCGGCCCCTGCACGTCCTTCCCCTCGAGCCGCGCGCGCCCCTCGGTGAACTTCTCGAGGAGCACGTTCTCGACCTCGGTGCGGCCCACGATGAGCATCGCGCCCGGCGACAGGCGGATCCGGCGGCCGGTCGAGAGCAGCACCACGTCCTCCCGGTCGAGGTGGCGGCCCTCCCCGGCCCGCTCCCGCGCGTCGAGCAGGTCGAAGAACTTCTCGGAGAAGCTCTCGTCGGTGAGGAAGCAGCACCCGCCGGCGGGCTGCGGCCACTCGACGATGCCGAGCTCGCGCGCGAGCGCCATCTGCGCCTTGCGGGAGCGGCCGCTGATGTCGCCGAGCCTCGAGCGGTCGAGCAGGCCCTCCTTCTCCGGGATGGTCGGCTCGAGGAGGCGCGCCGAGAGCGGGCGCACGAGCCGGCCGGTGAGGCCGCTCTCCCGCTCGACGATGCGGAGCGTGTCGCGCCGCTGGCTCTTCGGGCGCTGCCCGAGCACCTCGCCGGTGAAGACGAAGTCGGCGCCCTCCGCCTCCATGATCTCCTTCGCCTTCTTCATCATGAAGACGCGGCAGTCCACGCACGGGTTCGCGTTCGCGCCGTAGCCCCAGCGCGGCTGCACGAGCATGTCGAAGTAGCCGGACTGGGAGATGTCGACGTACTCGATGTCGACCTCGAGGTCGGCCGCCGCGCGCAGGGCCTCGTTCTGCGGGACGCTGCCGTCCGGGCGGCCGCCCTTGCGCCGCTGGGTCTCGGTGATGCAGAGCCCCGTGTAGAAGTTGATGGCCTTCACCTCGATGCCCTGGCGGCGCACGAGCGCCACCGCGAGCGTCGAGTCGAGCCCCCCCGAGATCATCCCGATCGCCTTGCCCGCCACCTGCTACCTCCGCTTCCTGATCCAGCTCCTGAACGCCGCGCCCTCGCGGAACGTCCCGAGGTGCTCGTTGCGCGTCGCCTTGCACCACATCGGCATGTCGGTCCGGACGCCCGGATCGGTCGCGATCACGCACAGCACCTCACCCGCCCCGAGCGCCTTCACCGCCTTCGCGGTCTCGACGATCGGGAAGGGGCACAGGGTGCCCGAGGTGTCGAGCACGCGCGCGGGCGCCGGGAGATCGGCGGGCGGGGTGGGCTCCTCGAGCGGCGGGGCGGGCTTCACGGCCGCGGCATTCTAGTGGCTCCTCGGGGCCCATGCTTGCCCGCACAGGCGGCCCGGGGGTACGTTCGCCGCGATGCGTCGCCCCGTGCAGCTTCTGGCGCTCGCGCTCGTGTGCGCGCCCTCCCTCGCGCGTTCCCAGGAAGCCCCCGGCCCGGTGGTCGGCCTCTCGCTCGCCGGCGGCGGCGAGCTCGGCCTGGCCTCCCGGTTCTCGAAGGGTGTCGGCGAGCTCGCCCTCCTCGGAGGGTGGGAGCTCGGCGCCTACGGCCTCAGGCCCGAGCTCTCGTTCGCCCTCGGCGTTCAACCGGACCGCAACGTCGCCATCCGGCCGGGCCTCTCGTGGTCGCCGGGTGAATATCCGTTTCGGGTCCGGGTGGCGTTCGACGCCTCGAACGCGCGCGATCGCGGCATGCACTGGCGCTGGCTCCTCCTGGGCGCCGCCTACGAGGTGCGCCTGACCGGCCGGCTGTCGCTCGATGCGGGGGTCGACGTCGGGAGCTTCCTCGGGAACGACATCGGCATCCCGCTGTTGTTCCGGGTCGGGGCCACGCTGCATCTCTGAGGGGGGCTCGGCGCCCCCCTCCCCGCGGAGCAAAGCTCCGCGGGCCCCCTCCCCGGCAGCAGTCGCCACCGTTGGCCGCGACGTTGAGCAGGGCCCTGCCCCGTGGTATCCCCCGGGCAACTCTAGGAGAACCCCCCATGAAGCACGTCAGCTGGGTGATCGCCCTCGTCATCGGTCTCGCCATCGGCTTCTTCGGCCGCGGCGCGATCGACGTGAACTCGCGCCCGCGCACCGGCGCCGCCCCTGGGCCGACCGCCGCCGCCCCGAACCCGGCCGCGCCCCGCCCGGCCCCGCCGCGCGAGGACCCGAAGGCGGTCTACCGGGTGCCGGTCGACGACTCGCCCGCGAAGGGCCCCGCCGACGCGCTCATCACGTTCGTCGAGGCGAGCGACTTCCAGTGCCCGTTCTGCAAGCGCGTGATCCCGACGCTGAAGCAGATCGAGGCCGCCTACCCGGGCAAGATCCGCTACGTCTTCAAGCAGAACCCGCTCTCGATCCACCCGATGGCGATGCCCGCCGCGCTCGCGACCGAGGAGGCCCGGGTCCAGGGCGGCGACGCGAAGTTCTGGGCGCTCGCCGACAAGCTCTTCGAGACGCAGGACCTCTCGATCGACTCGATCGTCAAGGCGGCCGGCGAGGTCGGCCTCGACACGGCGAAGGTGA
The DNA here is from genome assembly GCA_047602405.1 of Anaeromyxobacteraceae bacterium. Taxonomy (GTDB): domain Bacteria; phylum Myxococcota; class Myxococcia; order Myxococcales; family Anaeromyxobacteraceae; genus Anaeromyxobacter. The sequence continues at coordinate 1,735,653 of JASGHJ010000001.1, read as the reverse complement.
AGGCCGCGATCGACTCGAGGAAGTACGAGGCGCGCATCACCCGCGACCAGCAGCTGCTCGGGAGCCTCGGCGCGCTCGCGACGCCGTGCCTCTTCATCAACGGCCGCAAGATCGAGGGCGCCTACCCCTACGACACCTTCAAGCAGGTGATCGACGAGGAGCTCGCGAAGGCCGAGGGCATGGTCAAGGCCGGCACGGCGCCGCGCGACGTGTACAACCGCGTGATGGCGACGGCGTCCACCACGAAGGTGATGCTGCCCGCCGCGCCCGGCGCCGTGGAGAACGCGCCCGCCGCGCCGCCCGCGCCCGCCGCCCCGCCGCCCGCGCAGTTCCAGAAGGTCACCTTCCGCCCCGACGACCCGGCGAAGGGCCCGAAGGACGCGAAGCTCACGGTGGTCATCTGGAGCGACTTCCAGTGCCCGTTCTGCAGCCGCGTCGAGCCGACCCTGAAGCAGCTCGAGGAGTCGATGAAGGGCCAGCTCCGGGTCGTCTGGAAGCACCAGCCGCTCTCGATGCACCCGAACGCGATGCCCGCCGCGATGGCCGCCGAGGCCGCGCGCGAGCAGGGCAAGTTCTGGCCGCTGCACGACACGCTGTTCGCGAACCAGCAGGCGCTCGACGGCCCGTCGCTCGAGCGGTGGGCGCAGCAGGCCGGCCTCGACATGGCGAAGTACAAGGCCTTCGTCGCGGCGAACAAGGCGCAGGCGCGCATCCAGGAGGACATGGCGGCCGGCAGCGCGGTCGGCGCGGGCGGCACGCCCACCATGTTCTTCAACTGCCGCAAGGTCGTGGGCGCGAAGCCCTTCGACCAGATGAAGGCCATCGCCGACGAGGAGCTCCAGAAGGTCGACGCGCTGCTCGCGGGCAAGAAGCCCGACGCCGGCACCTACGAGAAGGCCTGCGACGCGAACCTCGCGCAGGGCGCCGCGCTCGCGGCCGCCGGCGGCGGCGTCACGGTCCGCCCCGACGACCCGGTCAAGGGCAGCGCCTCGGCGCCGGTCTCGATCGTCATCTTCAGCGACTTCCAGTGCCCGTTCTGCAAGCGGGTGCTCCCGGCGCTGCAGGAGGCCGAGAAGACCTACGGCAGCAGCGTGAAGTTCGTCTGGAAGCACCTGCCGCTCCCGCCGCAGATGCACCCGCAGGCGCAGCCGGCCGCCGAGGCCGCCGAGGCCGCGCGCGAGCAGGGCAAGTTCTGGCAGATGCACGACGTGCTCTTCGCGAACCAGCAGGAGTTCTCGCAGCCCGGCGCGTTCGAGCGCCTCGCGAAGCAGGCGGGGCTCGACATGGGCCGCTACCAGGCCTCGGTCGGCTCGGCCGCCGCGAAGAAGCGCATCGCGGACGACCAGGCGATGGCGAGCCGCGCCGGCGTCGAGGCGACGCCGACGATGCTCGTGAACGGCGAGAAGGTCGAGGGCGCGGTGGAGTTCGCGGCGCTCAAGGCCGTCATCGACCGGAAGCTCTCGGCGGCGCGGTGACCCCGGGCGAGGCGGCGGCGGGGCCCGGACGGTTCGAGGCGCTCAACGCGTTCTTCGACCGCATCCTCGTCGTCACCCTCGCGCGCGCGAAGGACCGGCAGGCGCGCCTGAGGGAGCGCCTCGCCGGCCTCCGCTACGAGCTCCTCCTCGGCTTCGACAAGGCACAGCTCGACTTCGCCGCGCTCGCGCGCGACGGCGTCTACGACCCCGCCCGCGCCCGCGCCGTCGACCGCCACGGCCGCGAGATGAAGCCGGGCGAGGTCGGCTGCTCGCTCTCCCACCGGAAGATCTACGCCGACGCGGTCCGCGAGGGCTGGGGGCGCGTGCTCGTGCTCGAGGACGACGCCGTCCCGCACGTCGAGGCCATGGCCGGCGCGGCCGAGGCGCTCGGCGAGCTGCCCGAGGGGTGGGAGCTCGTCTACCTCGGCTGGGAGAACTTCGAGACGGTCACGCTGCGAGACCGGCTGAAGCAGGCCGCCTACGTGGGCATGGCCGCCGCGCGGCTCATGAAGTGGACGCCGTCGCAGATCCTCCGCTTCCACCCGAGGCCGTTCTCGCCGCACCTGAAGACCGCCGGCCTGCACCACTGCACGCACGCCTACGCGTTCACGACCGCCGGGGCGAGGAAGCTCCTCGAGGCGCAGACGCCGACCGCGTACGTGGCCGATCAGCTGCTCATCCACCTCATCCTGTCCGGGCAGCTGCGCGCCTTCGTGATGGAGCCGCAGCTCTTCGGGCAGGAGCGGCACGCGATGACCGCCGACGAGCTGAAGTCCGAGTCGTTCGTCACGCAGCGCTGAGGAGCCTCAGCGCCGGTCCGACGGCGGCGCCGGCCGCGCCGCGGGATCGAGCGCCGGCCGCACCACCCCCACCGCCCACGCGAGCATGATGGCGACCGCCGCCGAGGCGGCCCACGGCTCGACGGCGTCCCAGGTCCTCCGCCACGCGCGTCTCCACGGCGAGCGCGCCTCCTCGGCCCGCTCGCGCAGCAGGCGCTGCGCGCGCGCGAGGAGGCGGGCCGACGCCTCCGGGGAGAGGTCCGGCGCCGGCAGCGCCGCGAGCGCCCGGTCGAGCTCCGCGTCGTTCACGTGTCACCTCCGTCGAGCGCGGCCCGGAGCGCCGCGCGGGCCCGCGCGAGCCGCTGGCGGGCCGCCTCCGCCGAGATGCCCAGCACCTCGGCCGCCTGGCCGGGCTCGAGCCGCTCCACCGAGACGAGCAGCAGCACCTCGCGGTCGGCCGGTGGCAGCGCCCCGACCGCGGCCTCGAGCCGCCGCCGCGCCTCGTCCGCCTCGGCGTGCGCGTGCGGACCGTGCGGATCCTCCCGCGGCGCGCCCGACGCCGCGAGCCCGCGGCGCCGGCCGTCGAGCAGTCGCCAGCGGCGGTGGCTCGCGTGGACGTTGCGCGCGACGGTGAAGACCCAGGCGCCGAGGTCGCTGTCGGGGGCGAGCCCGGGGGCGGCGGCGGCGAGGCGGAGCCAGGTCTCCTGCATGAGGTCCTCCGCGAGCGCCGGCTCCCGCGCCATCCGGGCGAGGAAGCCGAGCAGGCGCGCCCGGTACCGCGCGTACACCTCGGCGAACGCGCCGGCGTCGCCGGCCCGCAGGCGGAGCACGAGGTCCCCATCGCCACCCACGCCCACATGAACGCACGGCGGGGCCCGGCGTGACGAGCGCCGTCACGATCGCCCGCCCCGGGCGTTTCCCTGGAGGAGGCCGGGACTCCCCGGCCCGGGAGGATTCAAGGATGCTCTGGCTCGTCCAGGCCGGCGGCGCCGGCGGGATGCTGACGCTCGTCTTCGGCCTCGTCACCCTCGTGAACGCCGCGCTGTTCGCCCGGCGCCCAGACGCCCGGCGGCGGGGGATCGTCGCCGCGATGGGACGCGCGACCACGTTCGCGGCGGTCGCGTCGCTCTGCGGCGGCGTGCTGTCGACGCTGCTCTACGCCACCGGCGAGGGCGGCGTCGACGTGCGGTTCGCCGCGGCCGGGGTGGCGGAGTCGCTCGCGTCGCCGGTGATGGGGTTCGCGCTCGTGTCGCTGTCGGCGATGCTGGAGGCGATCGGGGCGCGGAGGGAGGTGGGGTAGAAGCTCCTCGCGATCATGGTCCGGGATTCGCTCGAGGCGCAGAAGCGCAAGCGCGGGCTGCTGAAGCCCAAGCGTGCGCGGAAGGCTGCGCCGGCGAAGGAGCCGACGCCGAGGATCCGGCAGCCGGTGCCGGATGCGGTACGGCGGGCGGTGCTCGAGCGGGATGGGTACCGGTGCAGGTTCGGGGAGGAGGAAGGCCATCGTTGCGAGGGCACCGAGAACCTGACCATGGAGCACAAGGACGAGAGGCAAGCTCGGCGGCCTGCGGCCGCCTCGCGCTACGCCACGTCCTCCAGCACGCCGGCGGGCGGCACCTCGAGCTCGTCGGGGTGGCGGAACAGGCGCACGAAGTACTTGAACGCGTAGACGTAGTCGTAGCCGTCGCAGATGCGCTCGTCGGTCACGACCTTGAGGCCGATGGTCTTCCTGACGGTCGCGTTGCCCTGCTCGTCCACCGCGCGCTCGCGCTCCTTCGCGCCGAACGCGAGGAAGACCGAGGTCGTCCCGAACTCGTAGAGGTGGTGGTAGATCGGCCGCACCCCCAGCGAGCCGAGATCGGTGACGAACACGCTCGTGTGGAACGGGCTGACGCGGTGGATCACCCTCGGCAACAGGCCGCGCTGGTCGAGGAAGGTGAGGAGCCAGACCGCGAACCGGATGACGAGGCCGGGCAGGAACATGAAGAGCTTCGCGGTGAGGTCCGCGTCGTTCTGGGCGGTCTCCTGCTTGTTCACCGCGATCGCCTCGTCGACCGCCTTCTGCACGTCCCAGACCGTCGCGGTCGGCTCGAACTTCAGCTTCACGACCGTCTCCGGGCTGTCCTCCCGCAGGCGCTTCTTGAGCGCGAAGGAGACCAGGATCTCGTTCCGGGCGTAGATGCGCCGGCCGGCGATGAAGCGGTTCATGCGCGGGCGCTGGGAGATGGTCCGGATGTACGCGGCCAGGAAGACGTGCAGGAAGGAGAGGTTCCGGCCGGCGGCGCGCTGGGCGCGCAGCCAGTCCTCGACGGCGGTCACGTCGATGCGCTCCTCGAAGAGGTTCTGCGCGTCGGACCGGGTCTTCATGATGTACGGGATGAGCTGGTACAGGGGATCGAGGCTGCGCAGGAGCCGCCCGTCGTAACGGTCCCCCCAGCGGCGCCTGCGCCGCGGCGCCGCCAGTGTCCCCTGCCCGTCCCTTGCGGTGGCGTCCATGACCCCTCCGGCAGGCAGCATACCCCGCGGCCCTTCGCCCGGTCCCCCGCTGGCGGAGTGCGCGCTGCGTCAGGGGCAAGTACCATGCAGCCCGTGACCGACCCCGACGCCTCCCGTGCCTCCGTCCTCCCCGCCGGCGGCCCCGGCGAAGTCGACCTCCACCTCTTCAACGAGGGCACGAACCACCGGGCCTACCGGACGCTCGGCGCCCACCTCACCACCGTCGACGGCCAGCCCGGCACGTCGTTCGCCGTCTGGGCGCCCAACGCCGAGCGCATCTCGGTCATCGGCGACTGGAACGGCTGGGACAAGGAGCGCCACCTGCTCCGCCCCCTCGGCACCTCCGGCGTGTGGCAGGGCTTCATCCCGGGGGTGAAGAAGGGCTCGGTCTACAAGTACCACCTGCGCTCGCGGCTCTCGGGCTTCCAGGTCGACAAGGCGGACCCGTTCGGCTTCAAGCACGAGACGGGGCCGGGCACCCAGTCGATCGTCTGGGACCTCGACTACGCGTGGGGCGACGCCGCGTGGATGAAGGGGCGGGCCGCGAGGAACGGCATGCGCGCGCCGATCAGCGTGTACGAGGTCCACCTCGGCTCCTGGCGGCGCAAGCCCGAGGAGCGCGACCGCAGCCTCTCCTACCGCGAGATCGCGCCCCTCCTCGCCGAGCACTGCGAGCGCGAGGGCTTCACGCACGTCGAGCTGCTGCCGGTGACCGAGCACCCGTTCTACGGCTCGTGGGGCTACCAGACCACCGGCTACTTCGCGGCCACGAGCCGCTACGGCGACCCGCAGGACCTGATGTTCCTCGTCGACACGCTCCACCAGCGCGGCATCGGCGTGCTGCTCGACTGGGTCCCCTCGCACTTCCCGACCGACGCGCACGGCCTCGCCTACTTCGACGGCACGCACCTCTTCGAGCACGCCGATCGCCGGCAGGGCCACCACCCGGACTGGGACAGCTTCGTCTTCAACTACGGGCGCAACGAGGTGCGGAGCTTCCTGCTCTCCTCCGCCGCCTTCTGGCTCGACCGCTACCACGTGGACGGGCTGCGCGTGGACGCGGTCGCCTCGATGCTCTACCTCGACTACTCGCGCAAGGAGGGCGAGTGGATCCCGAACGCGTTCGGCGGGCGCGAGAACCTCGACGCGATCGGCTTCCTGCGCCGGCTCAACGAGGTCGTCTACGCCGAGTACCCGGACGTGCAGACGGTCGCGGAGGAGTCCACCTCCTGGCCGATGGTCTCGCGCCCCAACTACGTGGGCGGCCTCGGCTTCGGCATGAAGTGGGACATGGGGTGGATGCACGACACGCTCGAGTACATGAGGAAGGACCCCATCCACCGCCGCTGGCACCACAACGGGCTGACCTTCCGCTCGATGTACGCGTTCAGCGAGAACTTCATGCTGCCGCTCTCCCACGACGAGGTCGTGCACGGGAAGGGCTCCCTCCTCGACAAGATGCCGGGCGACGGCTGGCAGAAGTTCGCGAACCTGCGCCTGCTCTACACGTACATGTGGGCGACGCCCGGCAAGAAGCTGCTCTTCATGGGCGCCGAGTTCGGCCAGGGCCGTGAGTGGAGCCACGAGCGCAGCCTCGACTGGCACCTCCTCGCCGACCCGAGGCACGGCGGGCTCGCGCTGCTGGTGCGGGACCTCAACCGGCTCATGCGGGAGAACCCCGCCCTGCACGCCCTCGACTTCGAGGCCGGCGGCTTCGAGTGGATCGACGCGAACGACGCCGACGCGAGCCTGCTGACCTTCGTCAGGAAGGGCCCGGACGGCGCCGCCCCGCTGTTCGTCGCCCTCAACTTCACGCCGGTGCCGCGCGACGTCCGGGTGGGCGTGCCGCGCGGCGGCCGCTGGCGCGAGGTGCTGAACTCCGACGCGCCGATCTACGGCGGCTCGGGGATCGGCAACCTCGGCGGCAAGGACGCGGAGGACATCCCCGCGCACGGCCGGGCGCAGTCGATCTGGCTCACGCTCCCGCCGCTCGGCGCGGTGTTCCTGCGAGCCGGCGGCTGAGCCGCGCCTGCGCGGCCGCGACGGTCCGAGAGGCCGGCGCGGCCGCGAGGAGCGCGCCCGCCGCGAGCCCGACGCCGGCGACGACGTCGATCGCGTAGTGCACGTGGATGTAGACGGTCGTGAAGATCACGGCCACCACCCACGCGGCGATCGCGGGGCCGAGCCTCGGCGCGAGCCGGATCGCGAGGGCGCCCGCCACGAGCGAGATGGCGGTGTGGCCCGACGGGAACGCGTCGAGGCGGGTCTTCTCGGCGACGTGCAGGAACCAGCGCACGCCGTCGGACACCGCACCGCCGCCGAGCACCGCCGCCTCCTCGGCGTAGGGGATCCGCGGCCCCGCCGCCGGGACGAGGAAGTAGCCGACGTACGAGCCCCAGAAGGCGAGCAGCACCGTGAAGGTGACGCGCTCGGTCTCCTCCGGGCCGCGGCGCCGCGCGAGGCCGACCGCGGTGAGCGGCACGAAGTAGTAGGAGACGTAGAGGACGTAGGCCGCGTCGGTGAAGAGGTCCGGGCGGCCGAAGGCCTCGCGCCACGCCCGCACCAACCCCGCGAGGTACCGGTCGTCGATCCCGGCGAGGGCGGCGTCGTACAGGCGCGGGTGCACCCCGGTGATGACCGGCTCCATCAGGGTGAACGCGGCCACGATCGTGACCACCGGGAACCAGTCGCGCACGAACGTCCCCGGGGGGAGCCTCCGCGCGATCGACCAGACGGCGGCGATGAGGACGGCATACCCGGCGGCGGCACCCGGCGCCGCCGGCGTCGCGGCGAACGAGAGCGCGGCGAGGGCGGCGAGGCAGGCGATGGAGAGTGACTCGGAAGGGCGCATCGTCACCGGGAGGGTCGGCTGGAGCGACCCGGCCCGTCAAGGGTGCCGGTGCGCCCGGGCGCCGCGGGCGGCTCCTGCGCCGCTCCGCTCCCTAGGGCAACGTGAGCGCGACGCGCTCCGCGTACAAGCGGGCCTGGTCGCGCGTGGGGCCGTCCTCGCCGGCGCCGGCCGGGAGGAACCGGAGCGACGAGATGCCGACGTGGTCGAGGTCCAGGCGGAGGACCGCCGCGCCCTTCCCGTCGAGGACCGCGATGGAGGCCTGGACCTCCTTGTCGTCCGTGGAGAGGCCCTTCACGACGAAGTCGTCGAACCAGGCCCACCAGCCGTCGGCCCGGGCATCGGACATGGTGACGAGCAGGTCCGGGACGACGAGCTTCGCCGGCGTCCTCTCGTAGTCGCGGGTCTCGCCGACGGCGCCGTCGGACAGCACCAGCGAGACGGCGAACGCCTCCACGCGTGACACCCGCGAGGTGTCGAGGTTGCCCACGGTGATCGCGAAGTACCCGACCGTGGCGGTCGAACGCTTCGAGCCCGGCACCGTGAGCCGCGTGGCGGCGACCTTGCGGTCGAGCCGGGTGAGGTCGGGTGTGATGACGACGCCCAGCGTGAACGCCTCCCGCGAGCTCGCGTCGAGCGCGGGGAAGAGGAGCCCCGTGACGAGCGCGTCGGTGAAGGTGCGTCGCCAGCGCGGGGCGCCGTTGAAGTCCGTCCCGACGATCGCGCCGCTCTTCCTCGTGTACGTGCCGGCGAGCGTGCTGCGGATCCAGGCCGCGAGCTCGGGCGGCAGGTCCGCACCGACCTCGAGCACGAGGTCGTCGTAGCCGAAGTTCCCGAGGTGCTTCTTCGACAGGCGGTTTGGCCCCGGGGTCTCGGTCACCACGGCGGCGACGGCGTCGCCCCCCGCGACCGACCTCAGGAAGCCGACGGGGTGCCCGTCGAGCTCGAGCACGAACCGGCTGGCGCCGTAGCCGGCGCGCGCCTCGGCCGCGGGCTGCGCGGCGCGCAGCTCGAAGGCCTGCGCGGTGCCGGCGATCGCGAGCGCGACGGCGGCGAGCATGAGCTGCTTCATGGGTCGTCTCCCTTTCGTCCTTCGACGCCGCCGCCGCTGCGCGTCGGCCACGTCCGGGGTGAGCGGGTTCAGGCTATCCGCGGTGCACGAGCGCTTTCCGTGACCTGCCGCACACACCCCTTCCGGCATCGGTTCCCCTTGATCGACGCCTCCGGCGGCCCTAAGCAGCGGGGCTCCATGGCCCCCGTGCTGGAGTTCCGCGACGTCGTCCGGTCGTACCCGACGGGTGGGGCCGAGCCGCTCCGCGCCCTGAGGGGTGTGTCCGGCACCGTCGAGGCGGGACAGGCGGTCGCCGTCACCGGCCGGAGCGGCTCGGGCAAGTCCACGCTCGTCCACCTCGCCGCGGGGATCGACGCGGCGGACGCCGGCGAGGTGCTCGTCGCCGGGCGCGCGCTCGGCCCGATGTCCGACGCGGAGCGCACGCGGGTCCGCCGCGACCAGGTCGGCCTCGTCTTCCAGTTCTTCCACCTGCTCCCGCACCTCTCCTGCGCCGAGAACGTGCTCGTGCCGGCGCTCGTCGCGGGCGACCCGCCGGCCGCGGCCGAGGCGCGGGCGCGGGAGCTCCTCGGCAGGGTCGGCCTCGGCGGGCGCGCGCGCGACGCCGTCGGGAAGCTCTCCGGCGGCGAGATGCAGCGGGTCGCGCTCTGCCGCGCGCTCCTGCGCCGGCCGCCGCTCCTCCTCGCCGACGAGCCGACCGGCAACCTCGACGAGGAGAACGGCGAGCGGGTGATGGAGCTCCTGCTCGCGGTCGCCCGGGAGGAGCAGGCCGCGCTCCTCTACGTGACCCACTCGAAGGAGCTCGCCGCGCGGGCCGACGCGGTCTGGACGCTGCACTCCGGCCGGCGCGAGGCCTGAGGTGCGCCGGTACCTCCTTCGACTCCGCGGCCGCTTCGCGACCGCTGCGCTCAGGATGAGCGCCCTCTCGCACGAGTTCCGCGCCGGGCGGGCGCTGTTCCTGCTCGCGGTCGGCGGCATCGCGCTCGGGGTCGCCTCGGTCGTCTCGATCCAGCTCCTCAACCGGAGCGCGCTCGGCGCGTTCGCCGGCACCGTGCGCGCGGTCTCGGGCGACGCCGACCTCACCGTGCTCGGGCCGGCGGGCTTCCTCGACGAGGCGCTCCTCGGGGAGGTGCTCTCGACCGGGGGCGTCGCGGGCGCGCTCGCGATGTGGCGGGCGCCGGTGGCGCTCGAGCGGCCGGGCGGCCGCGCGCCGGCGGGCGACGCCGACCTCGAGCTCGTCGGCGCGGACCTCGTCGCGCCCGTGCGCGTGCCGTGGCGGCTGCCGTCGGGCGACGCACCTGGGGTCCGGACCGGGGGTGGGGCCCCGGTCCCAGCGAGTCAGGGCGGGCTCGCCGCGGCGCTCGGCACGCCGGGCTGGGTCGCCGTGACGCCGGAGCTCGCGGCGGCGCACGGGTGGAAGGTGGGCGACCGGTTCGAGGTCTCGCTCGGCGCGCGGCGGGCCGCGCTCGTCGTCGGCGCCCTCGTCGACTTCCGCAAGCTCGCGCCGCTCGCCTCCCGCCGGCTCGCCGTCATGGACATCGCGCAGGCGCAGGGGCTCCTCGGCGTGCGCGGGCGGATCCACCAGATCGACGTGACGGCCGCGAAGGGGGTGCCGGTCGCGGAGCTGTCCGCGCGGCTCCAGGCCCGGCTCGGCGAGCGCGCGCGGGTGGTCGCGCCGGAGCAGCGGGTGGCCGAGGCCTCCGGGCTGCTCGCGGCCTTCCGGCTCAACCTGACCGCGCTCTCGCTCGTGTCGCTCCTCGTGGGCGGCTTCCTCGTGTACGCCTCGGTGCGGGCCTCGCTCGCGCGGCGGCGGGAGGAGCTCGGCATCCTGCGCGCCGTCGGCGCGACCCGCGGGCAGGTGCTCGGGCTCGTGCTCGGGGAGGCGGCGCTGCTCGGCGCCGCCGGCACCGCGCTCGGGCTGCCGCTCGGCTGGCTCGCGGCGGCCGCGAACGTGGGCGCCGTGTCCGGCACCCTCCGGAACGTCTACCTGCTCGAGGGCATCGAGCGCGTGGAGCTCGACCCGTGGCTCGCGCTCGTCGGGCTCGCGACCGGCGTCGCAGGGGCGGTGGCCGGCGCGATCGCGCCCGGGCTCGACGCGGCGCGGAAGGACCCTCGCGCCCTGCTCTCCACGCTCGGCGTCGAGGAGCGGGCGCGGGCGGGCGCGCCTCGGCTGCTCGCGGGCGCGGCGGCGGCGCTCCTCGCAGGGGTCGCCGTCCACGTCGCGCTGGACGGCCGCTGGCGCCCGAGCGGGTTCGCGCTCGCCCTCGGCGTGCTCGCCGCGGTGCCGCTCGCGGCCCCGACGGCGCTCCGGCTCCTCGCGCGGCTCGGCCGGCCGCACCGGCTCGGCGTCTCGTACGGCCTGTTCACGCTCGGCGCGCGGCCCTCGGCGGCCTCGGTCGCGACCGGCGCCCTCGCGGTCTCGGTCGCGATGCTCGCGGGCGTGACCGTGATGGTCGGGAGCTTCCGGGGCACCGTGACCGGCTGGCTCGACCGCACCCTCATGGCGGACGTGTACGTCACGACGCCCTCGTGGCGGCTCGCCCGCGGCGAGGCCACGCTCACCCCCGCGGTCGTGGACGCGCTGCGCGCGACGCCCGGGCTCGACGGCCTCGATCTGCTCCGCCAGGCGCAGGTCGCCGGGCGCACCGGGCGGGTGACCGTGAGCGGCGTCGCGGCGGGGATCCGGCGCGCGCGGGCCGAGCTGGTCGAACAGTCCGCTCATCCCGGGCGCGGCGGTCGCGAAGCGACCGGGGAGTCGAGGGAGCAGGAGGCGTTCCGGCGACTCGCGACCGAGGGCGCCGCGCTCGTCTCCGAGCCGCTCGCGCGGCGCGAGGGGCTGTTGCCGACCGCTCCGGGCGCCACCATCCCGGTGCGCGGCCCCGCCGGCGAGGTGCGCCTCCCGGTCGCCGGCGTCTACCGGGACTACGGCAACGAGGCCGGCGCGGTGCTCGTGGACCTCGCGACCTTCGCGCGGATCTTCGGCGAGGGCCCGCCGCAGAACGCGGCGCTGCACCTCGCGCCCGGCGCCGACGTCGAGGCGACGGTGGACGCGCTGCGGTCGCGGATGGCGGGCCAGCCGCTCCTCATCCGCTCGAACCGCACGCTCCGCGGCGAGGTGCTGAAGATCTTCGACGAGACCTTCGCGGTCACCCGCCTGCTCCAGGCGATGGGGCTCCTCATCGCGGCCGCCGGCGTGGCGCTCTCGCTCCTCGTGCTCGCTCGCGAGCGCCGCGGCGAGCTCGCGCTCTACCGCGCGCTCGGCGCGAGCCGGCCCCAGCTGTTCCGCGTGTTCGTCGGGCGCGGCCTCGCCATCGGCGCGGCGGGGCTCGCCGCCGGCGCGGCGGGCGGCGCCGGCCTCGCGTGGGTGCTGGTCGAGGTCGTGAACCCGGCGTTCTTCGGCTGGACGCTCGGCGTGCACGTGCCGTGGGGCGCCCTCGCGGTCCAGGCCGGCACCATCCTCGCGGCGGCGGTCGCCGCGAGCCTCTACCCCGCCGCCGCGGCGAGCCGGACGCCGGTGCAGGAGCTCTCCCGAGATGCGCTCTAGGATCCTCGCCGCGCTCCTCGCGCTCCCGCTCGCCGCCTGGCTCCCCGCGGATCCCGCGCGCACCTGGTCCTTCCCGCGCGATCACTGGGCCCACCCCGGCCACCGCACCGAGTGGTGGTACCTCACCGGCACGCTCGAGTCGCTCGACGAGCCCGGGCGGCGCTTCGGGTACCAGCTCACCTTCTTCTCGGTCGGGCTCGTGCCGGATCCGCCGCGGGTGGACTCCGCCTGGGCGAGCGGCGGCGCGGTCATGGTCCACCTCGCGGTGACCGACGTCGCGACCGGCGCGCACGCGTTCTCCGAGGTCCTCTGGCGCCGCACGCCGCTCCTCGCGGGCCTCGGCGCCGCGCCGGACCCGGTGCTCGCCTGGGCGCGCCCGCCGGCGGGCCAGGAGGGCCGCTGGTCGCTCGCGCTGGATGGCGACGCGACCTTCCGGCTCGACGCACGCGACGCCGCGCGCGGCCTCGGCCTCGCGCTCACCGCCGCCGCGGCGCGGCCGCCCACGCTGCAGGGCCCGAACGGCTACTCGCGGAAGAGCGACGTCGAGGGCTACGCGTCCTCGTACTACTCGCTCACGCGCCTCGCGACCGAGGGCACCCTCGAGCTCTCCGGGAAGCGCCACCGCGTGCGCGGCACCTCCTGGATGGACAAGGAGTTCGGCTCCTCTCAGCTCGCCCCGTCGCAGGTCGGCTGGGACTGGTGGAGCCTGCGCCTCGCCGACGGTCGCGACCTCATGCTCTACGCGCTCCGCCGCGCCGACGGCGCGGCCGACTTCAAGAAGGCCACGCTCGTCGAGCGCGACGGCACCGTCCGCTGGCTCGGCGCCGCCGAATGGACCGCGACCGCCCTCGGCCGCTGGAGGAGCCCCGAGACCGGCGCCGACTACCCGTCCGGCTGGGACGTCGCCGTCCCCGGCGCCGGCGTCCGGGTGCGGGTCGTGCCGGAGGTGAAGGCGAGCGAGAACGTCTCGCGCCTCGTGCCCGGGCTCGCGTACTGGGAGGGGCCGGTGCGGATCCTCGACCCCGACGGCGCCGCCGCCGGCGAGGGCTACGTCGAGCTCACCGGCTACGGCGACCGCGCGCGCCCGCCGATCTGACCGCTACCTCCCCGCCTTGAACTTCGCGAAGATCCGCGACATCAGCCGGCGCGCCTCGTCGGAGAGCACGTCGGGCATCACCATCCTGTCGAGCTCCGCCGGGGGAGGGAACACCGTCGGCTCCCTCGCGACCTCAGGGTTCACGAACGGCATCGAGGACGCGTTGGGGTTCGCGTAGAAGATCTTGTTCGTGAGCCCGGCGTGCACCTCCGGGCGCAGGACGTAGTCGATGAACCGGTGCGCGTTCTCCGGGTGCGGCGCCTTCTTCGGGATCGCCATCGTGTCCACGAAGAGCACGGCCCCCGTCGACGGCAGGAGCGCCTGGATGTCCCGGCCGGTCTTCCGCTCCCGCGCGCGCCGCTTCGCGACGTTGATGTCGCCGGAGTAGCCGAGCACGAGGCACACCTTCCCGGCGGCGAGGTCGTCGATGTAGTCGACGCCGAAGCGGGTCACGTACGGCCGGATCTCGAGCAGGAGCTGCTGCACCCCCGCGTAGTCCTCGATGGCGCCCGAGTGAGGCGGGCGGCCGAGGTAGTGGAGCACCATGGGGACGAGCTCGGTCGGCGAGTCGAGCACCGACACGCCGCAGGACCTGAGCCGCGAGACGTAGGCCTTCTTGAAGAGGAGGTCCCAGGCGTTCTCCGGCATGGGGAGGCCGCCGAGCGCCTTCTTCACGCGCGCGACGTCGATGCCGACCGTCGTGAACCCCCAGAGCCACGGCACGAGGTAGCGGTTCCCGGGGTCGAGCCTGGCGAGGCGTCCCTGCAGCTGCGGGTCGAGGTTGCGCAGGTTCGTGACCCGCGACTTCTCGATGGGGCGGAGCAGCCCCTCCGCCGCCTGCTGCTTCCCCCACATCGAGGACGGGATGACGACGTCGTAGCCCCCCTGGCCGGCGACGAGCTTCTCCTGGACCTCCTCGTTCGACGTGAAGGTCTCGTAGACGACCTTGATGCCGGTCGCCTTCTCGAAGCCGGAGAGGGTGTCGTCGGCGATGTAGTCCGCCCAGTTGTAGACGCGGACGATCTTCTCCTCCGCCCGGGCGGGGCGAGGGACGAGGGCGAACACGAGGAGGGCGGCGAGGGTGGTGGCGCGGGTCACGCGCCGATCCTGCACGCCGTACACGGACAGAGAAGCTGGGAGTTTCCCGAGGTCGCGCGGCCCTCAGACTTCCATCTTCCGGCGCGCAGGCTCGGACGGTTCGCCGCGCTCCCCCCGCGCGGCGCGGCGCAGGAGGTGCCACACGTGCGGGCCGAGGACGTCGAGCTCGGTGTGGGCGAAGCGTTCCCCGCCGAACCGCTTCACGTTCTCGACCTGCGCCGCGAGCATCCAGGCGTCCTGGCGCAGCACCTTCATGGCGAGGGGGCCGACGAACGGGCGCACGAGCCACCCCGGCAGCGGGAGCCGGAAGCTCACCGCGCTGAAGAAGCCGCACCCGGTCGTCGGTCTCGGGGGTGAAGGCGGTGGTGACGACGAGATGTGACTTAAGGTCACGCTGTCCCATCCGGTACTCCACCTGGGAGAGGCACGGCAGGAGGAACCGGTCGAAGTGTTCCACCGTGCCGCCGCCCGGCGCGAGCAGCCGCCCGAGCACGCCGGTCGGGCGCGGCTCGCCGACGTACTCGGCCTCGACGCGGTCGGCGCCGCGGCGAAGGACGACCTCGACGACGTGGCGCCGCCTCGGCGTGCGGAAGAGCCCGCCGTGGAGGAAGGCGGTGTGCGGGACGTCGAGCGCGTTCTCGACCGCGCCGTGCACCGTGCCGGTGAGCACCTGGGTGTGGCGGACCGTCGTGTAGCGGGGGTCGTCGACGTGCGGGAACCGGAACGGCTCGGGCGCGGTCGGCCGCGCGCCGGCGGTCGACCAGACCCACACGAGGCCGTCGCGCTCGAGGGCGGCGTGGGGAACCGCGTCGCGCCCCGGGGCGGAGACCTCCCCACGCGCGAGCCCGGGGATGGCCGTGCAGGCCCCGCCGGCGGCGAACCGCCAGCCGTGGTAGGCGCACCGGAGCTCGCCGCCGCCGGTCCGTGCGCCGAGCGAGAGCGGCACGTTCCGGTGCGGGCAGCGGTCGACGAGCGCGGCCGGCGCGCCGTCGGCGCCGCGGAAGAGCACGAGCGGCACGCCGTGGAGCGTGCGCGCGAGGGGCCGGGCCCGGAGCTCGCGCGAGGTCGCGAGCGGGAACCACTGGTCGGGCAGGCGCGCCACGCTGAAGAGGCCGGTCGGCTCGTCCACGGTCACAGCCCTCCGTCCGGGCGCGGCAGCGCGAGCGCCGCGCGGAAGTAGGCCGCGAGCGCGGGCACGTCGTTCGCGGCCCACAGGTCCGGCCGCCGCGGGTTGAAGCGCCAGAAGGCGGTCGCGCCGAGCCGCGTCGCGGCGTCCGCCCAGAGCGGGTAGACCTCGACACACGCCGCCCACGCGCGGTGGTGGTGGTGCGCGTGGTCCTCGAGCTCGCCGGTGAAGACGTCGAAGGTGCGGCTGTGCAGGAGGCGGTAGGGGAACCGCTGCGCGCCGGCGAGCGCGCGGTGGAGGCGCGCGTACGCCTCGAACGGCTCCCGGTCCACGACGCGGGCCGGGATGAACGTGCCCATCGTCGAGTGGAGCGACGCCAGCGCGTGGAACTTCCCGCGCGCGAGGAGCGCCTCGATGGCGCGGGTCTCCGGCTCCGAGAAGGGCACCGGGCCGCGGTAGGTGGCGGCCGAGCGCCGCGCGCTCCCCGCGAACGGGATGCGCGAGGGCCTGGCGTTCCCCGGCAGCGGGAAGTTGCGGTTGAGGTCGACGCCGCGCGCGTTCTTGCGCAGGTCGCTCACCTTCGCGCGGCCGAGCACCTCGAACGTGCGCGCCTGCGCGTCCGGGTTGAGCGCGGGCGCGACCCAGACCTCCGCCTCCTCGCGGAGCACCGCGGCGGGACCCGCGCCGAGCGCCTCGAGGAACGCGAGCGCGACGTGCGAGGCGACCGCCTCGACGCCGTGGATGGCGGCGGCGCAGAGCACGGTCGGCGCGTCGGGGGTCCGCGCGGGCACGCGGGCGGCCAGGAGCGGCCGGCCCTCGACGCTCTCCCCGAACGAGACGACCTCACCGCCGAGCCCCTCCGCGAGCGCGCGGAGGCGGGCGTCGCGGGCCTCGGGCGGGAGGTAGGGGTCGAGGGCGGCCATGCGTCTCGAAGGTTTACGCCCGCTCCCTTGACCGCGCCTCCCGGACCTGCGAGGTTTGTCCGGTGACCGAACAAAGTGGTCAGCCGCTCCTCGAGGTCGTCGGCCTCGAGAAGTCCTTCACCTCCGGGGGCCTCCTGGGCCGCCGGGTGCGGACCCGCGCGGTCGCGGACGTGTCGTTCGCGGTCCGGCGCGGCGAGGCGGTGGCGCTCGTGGGCGAGTCGGGCTCCGGGAAGAGGAGCATCGCGCGCCTCCTCGTGCGGCTCGCCGAGCCCGAGGCGGGCGAGATCCGGCTCGACGGCGTCGACGTGCTCGCGCGCGAGCGGCGCCGGGCCTCGCTCGGCTACCGGCGCCGGGTCCAGATGGTGTTCCAGGATCCGTTCGGCTCGCTCAACCCGGTCCACGGCGTCGCCCACCACCTCGCGCGGCCGCTGCTCCGCCACGGGCGCTGCACCGAGGCCGAGGTGCGCGAGCGCTCGATCGCGCTCCTGCGCACGGTGGGGCTCGAGCCCGCCGAGGAGATGATCGACCGGCGACCGCACGAGCTCTCCGGCGGCCAGCGCCAGCGCGTCGCGATCGCCCGCGCGCTCGCGGTCGAGCCGGACGTGCTGGTCGCCGACGAGCCGACGTCGATGCTCGACGTCTCGATCCGCATCGGCATCCTCAACCTGCTCGCGAAGCTGAAGGAGGAGCGGGGCCTCGCGATCCTGCTCATCACGCACGACCTCGCCGCCGCGCGCTACCTCGCCGACCGCGTGCTCGTGCTCTACCGCGGCCGCGTGGTCGAGGACGGGCCCGCCGACCTCGTCGTCCGTGACCCGCGCCACCCCTACACGCGCACGCTCCTCGCGGCCATCGCCGACGAGGGGTCGCTCGAGGACGTCCCGCGCCGGGCGGCGGGCACGACCGCCGGCGCCTCCGCCGACGGCTGCCCGTTCGCGGCCCGCTGCCCGGAGGTCCTCGACCGTTGCCGCGGCGAGGAGCCCGCGCCGCGCACGCTCGCCGATGGGCGGCAGGTCCGGTGCCACCTCGACCTGCCCGCAGCCGCGACCGCGCGGACGGCGGAGAACCGCCCGTGACCTTCTCCTACGGCCTCACCCCGGTGCCGCCCGCCGGCGCCGTGCCCTCCGGCCACCTCGTCGAGGACCTCGGCGAGCCGGCCTACGCCATCGAGCACGCCGAGGCGCTCGCGCCGTTCCTCGTCTCGGTCGTCTCCGACTCGAACCCCTGGCTCTTCGCGTCCTCGCGCGGCGCGCTCACCGCCGGCCGCCGGCACCCCGGGCTCGCGCTCTTCCCCTACGTCACCGAGGACAAGCTCCACGACGCCGCCGGCCACACCGGCCCCGCGACCGCGCTCGCGGTCGGCCGCGGCGGCCGGCGCTCGCTGTGGCGCCCGTTCGTCGAGGCGGACCGGCTCGCGTACCGGATCTCGCGCCGGCTCGTGAAGCCGCTCCTCGGCAACCGGCTCGCCTTCGAGGAGGAGAACGCCGACCTCGGGCTCGCGTTCCGCCACGCCTGGACCACGAGCGGGCGCTTCGGGCTCGTGCGCGAGTGCCGGCTGCAGAACCGCGGCGCCGGGCCGGTCGAGGTGCACCTCCTCGACGGGCTCCTCAACCTCCTGCCCGCCGACGTCGGCGAGGAGCTGCAGCTCCGGCTCTCGTCGCTCGTCGACGCCTACAAGCGCACCGAGCGCGTGCCGGGCACGACGCTCGCCCTCGTGACGCTCGCGGCGCAGGTGGTGGACCTCCCCGAGCCGAAGGAGTCGCTGCACGCGACCACCGTCTTCTCGCTCGGGCTCCCGGGGGTGCGGATCCACCTCGACGCCGGCGCGCTCGAGCGCTTCACGGCGGGGCTCCCGCTCCAGGAGCGCGACGAGTCCCGCGGCCGCCGCGGCGCGTACCTCGCCGAGGCGACGCTCCGGCTGGAGCCGGGCGAGGCGGTCTCCTGGACCTTCGTCGCCGACGTCGCCCAGCCGCAGCGCGCGGTGGTGGCGCTCGCCGAGGCGCTCCGCGCGCGCCCGGCCGCGCTCGCCGCGGAGATCGGCGAGGACGTGCGCGCCGGCGCGGCGCGGCTCCGCGCCATCGTGGCCTCGACCGACGGGCTGCAGCGCACCGCCGACGCGCTCGCCTCGGCGCACCACCTCGTGAACGTGCTGTTCAACGACCTGCGCGGCGGGGTCTTCGCCCACGGCCACGAGGTCCCCACCGCCGACCTCTCCGCCTTCGTGGCGCAGGCGAGCCGCGCGACGGCCGCGCGCCAGGCGCGGCTCCTCGGCGCCCTGCCCTCGCGCCTCCCGCGCGAGGAGGTCCTCGCGCGCGCCGCGGTGCCGGGCGACCCCGACCTCGAGCGGCTCGCGCTCGAGCACCTGCCGCTCACCTTCTCCCGGCGCCACGGCGACCCCTCGCGCCCGTGGAACCGGTTCGACATCGACGTGCGCGACGGGGCAGGCGAGCTGCGCCTCGCGTACCAGGGCAACTGGCGCGACATCTTCCAGAACTGGGAGGCCCTCGCCGCCTCGCACCCGGCGTTCCTCGAGGGCATGGTCGCGCGGTTCGTGAACGCCTCCACCGCGGACGGCCACAACCCGTACCGGATCAGCCACCGCGGCATCGACTGGGAGGTGCCGGAGCCGGGCGACCCGTGGGCGGCCATCGGCTACTGGGGCGACCACCAGCTCGTCTACCTCGCGCGCCTCGTGGAGGCGTCGCTGCGGCTGCACCCCGAGCGGCTGCCGGCGCTCGCGGAGCGGCCGATCTTCACTTACGCCGAGGTGCCGTACCGGATCGCGCCGTTCGAGGCGATGCTGAAGGATCCGCGGAAGACCATCGCGTTCGACGAGGCGCGGCACGAGCGGCTCGTCGGGCGCGAGCGCGAGCTGGGGGCCGACGGGCGGCTCCTCCACCGCCGCGTCGAGGGCGGCGGCGAGGAACTCCACCGGGTGACGCTGGTCGAGAAGCTGCTCGTGCCGGCGCTGGCCAAGATCGCGAGCCTCGTGCCGGGCGGCGGGGTCTGGATGAACACCGGGCGCCCGGAGTGGAACGACGCGAACAACGCGCTCGTGGGCTGGGGCCTCTCGGTCGTCACGCTCTGCCACCTCGAGCGGTACCTCGCGCTCCTGCCCGCGTTCCTCGAGCCGCTCCGCGGCCGCGCGACCGCGCTCACGCCACAGGTCGCGGCCTGGGCCGAGGCGACGCGCGCCGCGCTCGAGCGCCACGCGACGGCCCTCGAGGCCGGCGACCCGGGCGACGCCGCGCGCGGCGAGATCATGGCCGCCCTCGGCCAGCCCGCCTCGGCGTTCCGGGAGGGGCTGTACGCCCGCGGCCTGTCCGCGCCGGTCGCGGCCCCGGTCGATCCCCTCCTCGACCTCGTCCGGCGCGCGCGCGCCGCGGTGACGGCCTCCCTCCGCGCCAACCGCCGCGCCGACGGCCTGTGGCACGGGTACAACCTGCTCGCCCCGCGCGGCCGCGGCGCCTTCGGCGTCGACCGGCTGGCCGAGATGCTCGAGGGGCAGGTCGCGGTGCTCGGCACCGGCGTGCTCTCCGACGCGGAGGCCTGCGCGCTCCTCGACGCGCTCCGCGCGAGCCGCCTGTGGCGCGAGGACCAGCGGAGCTACCTCCTCTACCCCGATCGCGCGCTGCCGCGGTTCCTCGAGAAGAACGTCGTGCCGTCCGAGGTCGTGGCGGCGACGCCCGGGCTGCTGCGGCTGCTGGAGGCCGGCGGGCGCGGGATCGTCGCGCGCGACGCGGCCGGCGCCGTGCGCTTCGACGAGCGCTTCACGAACGCGGAGCCGCTCGCCCACGCGCTCGACGCCCTCGGCGCGACGCCGCACGACCGCGCGGAGGTGCTCGCCGCCCACGAGGCGACCTTCCACCACCGGGCGTTCACCGGCCGGTCGGGCTCGATGTTCGCCTACGAGGGGCTCGGGTCGATCTACTGGCACATGGTGGCGAAGCTCCTGCTCGCGGTGCAGGAGCGGGCGGTCGCGTGCCCCGACCTCGCCACGCGCCTGAGGCTCGTGCGCCACGCGCGCGCGATCCGCGACGGGCTCGGCGGAGTGAGGAAGGGGCCCCAGGGCTGGGGCGCCTTCCCGCTCGACCCGTACTCGCACACGCCGGCGGGCAACGGCGCGCGCCAGCCGGGCATGACCGGGCAGGTGAAGGAGGAGGTGCTCTCGCGCCTCCTCGAGCTCGGCGTGACCTTCGAGGCGGGGCGGCTCACGTTCCGCACGGCGCTGCTCGACCCGGCGGAGCTCCTCGCCCGGCCGGAGACGCTGGACGTGCTCGACCCGGTATGGCCCGACGGCCAGGGGCCGGCGCGGCGGATCGAGGTGCCGGCGGGCGCGCTCGCGTTCACGCTCGCGCAGGTGCCGGTGGTCGTGCACCGGGCCGCCGAGGGGGAGCCGGCGAGACTCCAGCTGACCTGGCGCGACGGCCGGGTCGACGAGCTCCCCGGGCCGGCGCTCGACGCCGCACGGACCGCGGCGCTGCTCTCGCGGCGCGGCGAGGTCGAGCGGCTGGATGCGTTCCTCGCGATCCAGGCGTAGGCGTCCCTCGTCTCCGGCCCGCCTGCGGCGGGCCTACGCTCGGGACGGACGGATGGAACCGAGCGCCCGAGCGGGAGGCCACTCGGCACCACGGACGGATGGAACCGAGCGCCCGAGCGGGAGGCCACTCGGCACCACGGACGGATGGAACCGAGCGCCCGAGCGGGAGGCCACTCGGCACCTGTCGCAGCTTGACTGCGGGCCCTTGTTCGGTTTAGTTTGTTCGCACAACAAACAAAGTATCCGCCTCTCCCAGAGTCCTCCAGCGCCCGGGGCCCGCAGGATGTCCAAGCTCGAATTCCCTCGCGATTTCCTCTGGGGCACGGCGACGTCTGCCTTCCAGATCGAGGGCGCGGCCGGGGAGGACGGGCGCGGCGAGTCCATCTGGGACCGCTTCTGCGCCACGCCCGGCAAGATCGCCGACGGCTCGGACGCGCGCGTCGCGTGCGACCACTACCACCGCTGGAAGGACGACCTCGCGCTGCTCTCCGAGCTCGGCGTCGGCGCGTACCGCTTCTCGATCGCGTGGCCCCGCGTGCTGCCGGCGGGGCGCGGCACGCCGGCTCCGCGCGGCCTCGACTTCTACGAGCGGCTCGTCGACGCGCTGCTCGAGCGCGGCATCCGCCCGTTCGCGACGCTCTACCACTGGGACCTGCCGCAGGCGCTGCAGGACCGCGGCGGCTGGGCCTCCCGCGACACCGCGGAGGCGTTCGTCGAGTACGCCGAGGTCGTGTCGATGCGGCTCGGCGACCGCGTCCGGCACTGGGTGACGCACAACGAGCCCTGGTGCATCTCGCACCTCGGCCACGAGGTCGGCGAGCAGGCTCCCGGCCACCGGGATCCGGCGGAGTCGCTCGCGGTCGCGCACCACGTCCTCCTCTCGCACGGCTGGACGCTGCCGGCGCTCCGCCGCAACGCGCCCGGCGCCGAGGTGGGCATCGTGCTCAACCTCACGCCCGCGACGCCGGCGAGCCCGAGCGCCGCCGACGCCGAGGCGACCCGCGCCTTCGACGGCTTCTTCAACCGCTGGTACCTCGATCCGCTCTTCCGCGGCCGCTACCCGGAGGACGCGGTGGCCGACCGCGTCGCCCAGGGCCACCTGCCTGCGGGCCGCCCCGCGTTCCTGCAGCCCGGGGACCTCGCCACGATCTCGGCGCCGATCGACTTCCTCGGCCTCAACTACTACTCGCGCAGCATCCGCCGCTCCGCGCGCGTGCCCGAGGCGGAGAACACGCCGCGCACGGTCCTCGAGCCCGCCGACGCCGACCGCACCGACATGGGCTGGGAGGTCTGGCCGCGCGGCCTCCACGACACGCTCGTGCGGCTCCACCGCGAGTACCGCGTGCCGAAGCTCTACGTGACCGAGAACGGCGTCGCCTACCCCGAGGGCCCGGACGCCGCGGGCCGCGTGAGGGACGCCCGGCGCTCCGACTACCTCCGCGGCCACCTCTCCGCCTGCGCGACCGCGCTCCGCGAGGGCGTGCCGCTCGCGGGGTACTTTCACTGGTCGCTCCTCGACAACTTCGAGTGGGCGCACGGCTACCGGATGCGGTTCGGCCTCGTGCACGTGGACTACGCGACGCAGAGGCGCACGCCGAAGGACTCGTTCCAGACGTACCAGGGCATCATCGCAGCGAACGCCGTCGAAGCCGGCTGACCGGCACAACAAAGGGCGTCCCATGACCCGGACCCTCGCCTCCCTGCTGCTCACCTCGTTCCTGGCCGCGGCGCCCGCCGGCGCCTCCGCCCAGGTCGTGAAGGTCGTCTCCGATCCCTCCGGCCAGAAGCTAGAGGTCGACGGGAAGGACCTCATGGTCCTCGGCATGAACTGGGACTACTTCCCGATCGGCACGAACTACGCCTGGTCCCTCTGGGAGCAGCCTGACGACGTCGTGAAGGCCGCCCTCGACAGGGAGTGCGCGCTCATGAAGGCGATGGGCGTGAACGTCATCCGCGTCTATGCCGGGATGCCGCCGCGCTGGGTGAAGTACGTGTACGAGCGCTGGGGCATCTACACCGTCATCAACCACACCCTCGCGCGCTACGGCTACACCCTCGACGGCGTCTGGATCCCGGCGGTGAACTACGCCGACCCGCGCCTGCGCGCCGCGGTGACCGCCGAGGTGACGAAGCTCGTCGAGTCGTTCAAGGGCACGCCGGGCGTCCTGATGTGGCTGCTGGGCAACGAGAACAACTACGGGCTCAGCTGGAGCTCGTTCGAGATCGAGGCGCTGCCGGTGGGCGAGCGCGACGCCGCCCGCGCGAAGTTCCTGTACTCGCTCGTCGGCGAGGTCGCCCGCAAGGTGAAGGCGCTCGACCCGGACCGCCCGGTGGCCTGGGCGAACGGCGACCTCCAGTACATCGACCTCATCGCCTCCGAGGCGAAGGGCATCGACGTCATGGGCGCGAACGTCTACCGCGGCCGCTCCGCCCGCGACCTCTTCCAGGTCGTGAAGGAGAAGCTCGGCATCCCGGTGATGTTCACCGAGTTCGGCGCCGACGCGTACGACGCGAAGGCCGGCCGCGAGGACGACGTCACGCAGGCGAGCTACCTCGTCGACCAGTGGAGGGAGATCTACGAGCAGTCGGCCGGCAAGGGGAAGGTCGGCAACGCCATCGGCGGCATGATCTTCCAGTGGAGCGACGGCTGGTGGAAGACCGGCCAGGAGTCGAACCTCGACGTGCACGACACGACCGCCTCCTGGCCGAACGCCGGCTACCCGGAGGACTTCGTCGAGGGCAAGAACAACATGAACGAGGAGTGGTGGGGCATCTGCGCGAAGGTCCCGCCGGACGCGCGCGGCCTCTTCGACGTCTATCCGCGCACCGCGTACTACGCGCTCCAGCAGGCGTGGAAGCTCGACCCGTACGCCGCCGGCACCACGCCCGACGCCATCGCGCGCACCTACGGCGCCATCGACCTCGTCTCGCTCGCCCGCAACTACCGCGCCGACAGGGCCGCGATGGCCGCCGCGGTCATCGACAAGGTGCGGGTGAGCCAGCTCGGCCTCAAGCTCGAGACCTACTCCACGGGCGGCCACGCCCTCGACCCCGCCGCGCGCCGCCCGGGCGGCTTCGATCACATGGAGTCGTTCTTCGCCGGCTTCCAGGTCGCGCCGGCCTCCGGCGTGAACGGCATGCTCATGCTGAACGTGCTCGGGAACGTGGCCGAGAACCCGATCGACGAGATCTACTACGAGAAGCACGGCCGCCGGGCGACGGCCACCCGCGCCGACGGCACCGCCGCCACCTTCGAGCCCGACCGCCTCAAGGTCTACCGGGCGAGCGTGAGCTGGGAGGAGGCCGCGTTCAAGGCGGACGCCTTCTACCGGACCGGCCACTACCACTGGGGCTACGAGGGCGACCTCTTCGGCCTGTACCGCGAGGCCAACTACGGCCCGAACATCGACACCTACGACGCGGACGCGCCGCTCGGCGTCGAGGTCGCGTTCCACCAGAAGCTCGAGGGGCTCAAGGTCGCGTTCGGCCCGCAGCTGTGGTGGGGCGCGAACCCGGCCATCATGGCGAAGTACCGCCGGGCCTTCGGCGGCGTCACGCTCACCCTGCAGCACGAGGAGCAGCTCGCGAAGGGCAACGCGGCGACCGGCGCGGCGGGGAACGCCCCCGAGCGCCAGCAGCGGAAGACCGCGCTCGTGGCCGAGTGGAGGCGTGGCGGGTTCGGCCTCCAGGCCGGCGGCCTCGTCGCGGGCCGGGTGAAGATCGGCGACGCCTTCGTGGTCGCCGAGGGCTCGCCGGGGAGCTACACCCTCCGGAACGACAAGGTGCTCGGCACCGACACCTTCGGCGCGAAGCTGAAGGCGACCTGGGAGACCGGCCGCTGGCACGCGTACGCGCAGGGCGCGTACATGGGGCTCGTCGCCGACGGCCGCGCCGACCCGACCATCACGTACACCGGCTGGTCGCTCAAGGACTCCGGCTCGGGCAACCAGGCGAACGCGCTCGCCGGCGTCGCCGTGCAGGTGGGCGACTTCCAGGTCTCGCCGAACTTCCTCTGGCAGAAGCCGCTCGTGGGCCCGGTGCCGTCCGACGCCGGCCCGCCGCGCAACGTGATCGACGACCCGTTCGCCGTCCGCGCGAACCGTGAGACGATCGCGGGCGAGCTCGTCGTCACCTGGGACCCGACGCCGGGCACGTGGCTCTGGCAGTGGGACAACGACCTGCGCGAGGATGCGCCGCTCGCCGCCTCGCTCGACGTCGTGTACCGCCACCAGCCGACGACGCGCGACGCCGGGCTCGGGTTCCTGGCCGACGGCGTGACACAGTTCGCGTTCCCCGGCGCGCCGCCCGCGTTCGACAGCTGGGAGGCGAAGGCCCGGATCGTGGGGCGCCCGACCGCGAACGTGCGGCTCGCGACCATCCTCTACGGCGGCCTCGGCGAGGCGAACGGCGACAGCGCCCGCATCGTGCACCGCTGGGGCGTCGAGGGCCGGGCCTCCTACAAGCAGGCCCTCCTCCAGGGCGCGGTGCGCCTCAACGACTGGGGTCCGTACGACTACCACCGCGACTTCAACCTGACCTTCCCGCTGCAGGTCGTCGGCGACCTCTCCTACGCGGTCGCGACGCCCGGGAAGCTCTGGCTCGGCTTCGACGAGACGCGCATCGGCATCTCCGGGAAGCTCCGCTATACCGACCGCAACTCGCCGCGCTTCAAGGCCCGCGAGAGCGACCCGCTCAAGTGGGGCGACGAGTACGAGATCCGGACGTACATCATCCTGGGTCTCTGAGCGGCACGGCCTGTAGCCGCCCGGCCCCGGCGGCGTGCCTTTCCGGACACACCTCCGGGGCCCGGACCGCGTAAACGCCCGTGACCTCGCGCCTCCAGGCGCGGGCACGGGCGTTGCTCTGTCCGGGGTCATGCTGACCCTCGTCCTCCTCTGCGCCGCCGCACTCCTCGGGATCGTCCTCGTCCTCAGCCGGTACCGCCCGCGCCCCGCCGCGCCGCTCGAGAAGCGCGTGCTCGCGATGACGCTGCTCTCCGGGCGGCCGGGCGAGGCGCCGCTCTTCCGGCCGAGGCGGTGATACGATCGCGGCATGTTCAAGGTCGGGCCCCGGCGGCGCGTGCGGCAGGCGACGCCCGGGCAGGTCGCGGGCATCCTCCTCGTGATGTCGCTGCTCTTCCTCGGCTTCGGCGCCTACGCCGGCCGCGAGGCCGAGGCGATCCTCGCCGACATGGGCGTCGTGCAGGGCAAGCTCCTCACCGTGGAGCGGCGCTCGAAGGGCTGGAAGGCGACGGTCGAGTACGAGGCCGAGGGCTCGACGGTGTTCCTCCTGCACCAGAACGTCGGCCGCACCGCGCAGGCCGGCGACGTCGTCACCGTGCGCTACGAGCGGCGCGAGCCCGCGCACGGCACGCTCAAGACGCCCGGCGAGCTCCGCTGGACCTGGATCGGGCTCGTCGCGCTCGGGGCGGCGTTCCTGGTGGCGGCCGCCGTCACCGTGGCGGTCGCGACGCGACGCGCCGTTTAGCTTTTCTTCACGGCCCATCCGCGAAGGCCCCGTTTCCGGGGCTCGCCGGCGCGCGTAGGTTGCCCGGCATGTCCAACGCCAAGGCCTACGCCGTCGCGAGCGCCACCTCCCCCTTCGTCCCCACCCTCATCGAGCGGCGCGAGCCCGGCGCCACCGACGTGGAGCTCGAGATCCTCTTCTGCGGCATCTGCCACTCCGACGTGCACCAGGCGCGGAACGAGTGGAGCGCCCTGCCGACCGTCTATCCCTGCGTGCCCGGTCACGAGAATCGTCGGCCGGGTCACGAAGGTGGGCGCCTCGGTCACGCGGTTCCGCCGCGGCGACCTCGTGGGCGTCGGCTGCATGGTCGACTCCGACGGCACCTGCCCCGAGTGCGAGGCGCACCTCGAGCAGTTCTGCGCGGGCTCGGTGTTCACCTACAACTCGCCCGACCGCCACACCGGCAAGGTGACCTACGGCGGGTACTCGGAGAGCGTCGTCGTCGACGAGCGCTTCGTCCTGCGCGTCCCGTCGAACCTCGACCCCGCCGGCGCCGCCCCGCTCCTGTGCGCCGGCATCACGACCTGGTCGCCGCTCCGCCGGCAGGGCGTGACGAGGGGCAAGAAGGTGGGCGTGGTCGGACTCGGCGGGCTCGGCCACATGGGCGTCAAGCTCGCGCGGGCCCTGGGCGCGCACGTCGTCGCGTTCACGACGTCGCCGGCGAAGCGGGAGGACGCGCTCCGCCTCGGTGCGCACGAGGTCGTCGTCTCGCGGAACGCGAACGAGCTGGCGAGGCACGCCGGCAGCTTCGACTTCATCCTCGACACCGTCTCGGCCGCGCACGACGTGAACGCCTACGTGCACCAGCTCCGCCGCGACGGGAACCTCACGCTCGTGGGCGCCCCCGACACGCCGCACGCCATCTCGGCGATGGGGCTCCTCTTCGGCAACAAGAGCATCTCCGGCTCGCTCATCGGCGGCATCCGCCAGACCCAGGAGATGCTCGACTTCTGCGGCGAGCACGGCATCACCGCCGACGTCGAGGTCATCGCCATCCAGCAGGTGAACGAGGCCTACGACCGGCTGATGAAGCAGGACGTGAAGTACCGGTTCTCGATCGACATGGCCAGCCTGAGGGCCGGGTAGTCACAGGGAGGGACGAGCATGAAGACGCGCACGCTGGGCAGGCAGGGCCTCGAGGTCTCGGCGATCGGCCTCGGCTGCATGGGGATGAGCTTCGCCTACGGCACCCCGCCGGACCGGAACGAGATGATCACGCTGCTCCGGGCCGCCGTGGACCGGGGGGTCACCTTCTTCGACACCGCCGAGGTCTACGGTCCGTTCACGAACGAGGCGCTCGTGGGCGAGGCGCTCGCGCCGGTCCGAGACCGCGTGGTCATCGCCACGAAGTTCGGCTTCAAGCTCGGGACGAACCAGATGGACAGCCGGCCGGCGCACATCCGGGAGGTGGCGGAGGCGTCGCTCCGGCGCCTGCGCATCGAGGCGATCGACCTCTTCTACCAGCACCGGGTGGACCCCGAGGTGCCGATCGAGGACGTCGCCGGCGCGGTGAAGGAGCTCATCCGGGAGGGCAAGGTCCGCCACTTCGGCATGTCGGAGGCCGGGGTGAAGACGATCCGCCGCGCGCACGCCGTGCAGCCGGTGACGGCGGTCCAGAGCGAATACTCGCTCTGGTGGCGCAGGCCAGAGGAGGAGCTCCTCCCGGCGCTCGAGGAGCTCGGGATCGGCTTCGTGCCGTTCAGCCCGCTCGGCAAGGGCTTCCTCACCGGCAAGATCGACGCCTCGACGTCGTTCGAGAAGGGCGACTTCCGGAACGTGGTGCCGCGGTTCTCCCCGGAGGCGCGCCAGGCGAACCAGGCCCTCGTCGCGCTCCTCGGCGAGGTCGCCGCCCGGAAGCGGGCGACCCCGGCGCAGGTCGCGCTCGCCTGGATCCTCGCGCAGCGGCCGTGGATGGTGCCGATCCCCGGGACGACGAAGCTCGGCCGCCTCGAGGAGAACCTCGGCGCGGCGGCGCTCGAGCTCACCGCCGAGGACCTCCGCGCCATCGACGCGGCCGCCTCGGCGATCCGCATCGAGGGCGCCCGCTACCCCGAGGAGCTCGAGCGGCGGACGGGCCTGTAGGCCGGGAGCGACCGACCATGGCCATCCGTCCCGAGGCGCAGCGCAACCACGACGTGCTCTTCCCCGGACACGTCTCGACCCTGAAGGCGACCGACCCCGAGCTCGTCGAGCTCTTCGACAACTGGGCCTTCGGCGACGTCCTCGAGCACGAGCCCGGGCTCCTCGAGCCCAGGCGCCGGCTCATGGCCCAGCTCGCGGCGATCCTGGCGGCCCAGGGGCTCGACGAGTACCGCGTGATGCTCGGCGCGGCGCTGAACGTCGGCGTCACGCCGGTGGAGGCGAAGGAGGTCCTGTACCAGGCCGTGCCGTACGTGGGCATGGCGCGGGCCTTTCCATTCCTGCACGCGACGAACGACGTGCTGCGGGAGCGGGGGATCGCCCTGCCCCTCCCGCCGCAGGGCACGACCACACCAGAGGACCGGCACGCCCGGGGGCTCGAGGTACAGCGGCGCGCGTTCGGGAGCCGGATCGACGAGGCGAATGCGCGCGCGCCGGCCGACGAGCGCCACATCCAGGGCTACCTCGCCGCGCATTGCTTCGGTGACCACTACACGCGGCGCGGGCTCGACCTCGCGACGCGGGAGCTCCTCACCTTCTGCATGCTCGCGGCGCTGGGCGGCTGCGAGGCGCAGCTCTCGAGCCACGTCGCGGCGAACCTCGCGGTCGGAAACGACCGCCGCGTGCTCCTCGCGACCCTCACCCAGCTCATCCCGTTCATCGGGTACCCGAGGAGCCTCAACGCGCTCCGCGTGCTCGACGAGGGCACGAAGCCATGACCCGCGTCCTCGTCCTCGGGGCGAACGGCCAGCTCGCCCGGAACACCACCCGCATCCGTTCGTGAGCTCGATGGGGATCTACGGCGAGGTGCCCGGGGAGCGGTACCGGAGCGTCCTCGACCCGTACCGCGACTCGGCGCGCGTGATCGAGGCGAGCGATCTGGAGTACACCCTCCTCCGGCCCGGCTGGTTCACCCGGGAACCCGAGGTGAGGTACGCGCTCACGAGGAAGGGCGAGCCGTTCGTGGGCCACGACGTCTCGCTCGACAGCCTCTCGGACCTCGTCGGGAAGCTGGTGACGACGCCGGGGCTCCACGTCCGGGAGAGCCTGGGCGTCAGCCGCGGATGAAGGGCACGCTGGCCGGCCTGACGGCCGTGGAGGACCGCACGTGGCGTTCACCCCGCTCAACGCGCTCAACGCCTTCCTCGCGGTCGCCCGGCGGAGGAGCTTCGCGGCCGCCGCGCGCGACCAGGGCGTCTCGACCTCCGCGCTCAGCCAGTCGGTGAAGCAGCTCGAGCAGCGGCTCGGCGTGACGCTCCTCACCCGGACCTCCCGGAGCGTCGCCCTCACCGAGGCGGGCCAGCGGCTCCTCGAGCACGGGGGTCCCGCGGTGGACCAGGCGCTCGAGTCGCTCCGCAACGCGACCGCGCGACCGGGCGAGCTCACGGGCCGCGTCCGGCTCTCGGTGCCCACCATCGCCATCCCCCTCGTGCTCGAGCGGATGCTCCCCCGCTTCGTGGAGCGCCACCCGAAGGTCGAGGTCGAGGTCCACGCCGACAACCGCTTCGTGGACATCGTCGCGGAGGGGCTCGACGCCGGCATCCGGCTCCACGAGGCGCTCGAGCGGGACATGGTGCACGTCCGCCTCACGCCCCCCGCACGCTTCGTGGTCGCCGGCTCGCCGGCGTACCTCGCGCGGCGCGGGCCGCCGGCAAGGCCGGAGGACCTCCTCCAGCACGACTGCATCGGCATCAAGTCCTCGCCCGGCGGCACCCGCTACGCCTGGGAGCTCGAGCGGGGCAAGAAGACGTGGCGGGTCCCGGTGCAGGGACCCGTGACGACGGCCGACCCCGCCCTCACCCACGCGCTGGCGCTCGCCGGCGTCGGGCTCGCCTATCTGTTCGAGCCGCTCATCGAGGAGGAGCTGAAGCGCGGGAAGCTCCGGGTGGTGCTGGAGCCGTACGCGGCCGAGGTGCCCGGGTTCTTCCTCTACTTCCCGAGCCGGGCCCAGGTTTCGCCCGCGTTCCGCGCGTTCGTGGACGCCGCGCGGGAGTTCGGGGCGCGCGGCCGCTGAGGCTCGCTCACCCCACCCTGAAGCACGCCGCCGCCGCGCCCGGGCCGAGCGGCACGAGCGGGGGCGCCCCGGCGCCGCAGCGGTCCTCGGCCACGGAGCAGCGGGGCTGGAACCGGCAGCCCGGCGGCGGGCTCCGCAGGCTGGGCGGCGCGCCCGGGATGCTCTCGAGCTTCGTGCGGTCCCCGTGCAGCGACGGGAAGGCGTTCAGCAGGGCCTGCGTGTACGGGTGGCGGGGCCCGGCCCGCAGCGCGGCGGCGGGGCCGACCTCGGCGAGCCGCGCGGCGTAGAACACGGCCACGCGATCCGAGAGCTGGAGCATGCGGGTGAGGTCGTGGGTGATGAAGAGCACCGCGAACCCGAGCTTCCGGCGGAGCTCCAGCACCTCGTGCAGGATCTCCCGCTCGACGACGACGTCGAGCGCGGTGGTCGGCTCGTCGAGGATCACGAGCGACGGCTCGAGCGCGAGCCCGAGGGCGATGCCGACCCGCTGCCGCATGCCGCCCGAGAGCTGGTGCGGGTAGGACGCGAGCCGGTCGGACGGGATGCCGACGAGGCCGAGGAGGTGCGCGGCGCGCTCGCGGGCGGCGGCGCGGGTGGGCGCGGCGCCGTGGGCGGCGAGCGTGTCGAGGAGCTGCTCGCCCACGGTGAGCACCGGGTTGAGCGCGTCCATCGCGCTCTGGAAGACCATCGCCATGCGCCGCCAGCGCAGCGCCCGCAGCTCCGGGTCGGACAGCGCGAGGAGGTCCTTCCCCTCGAAGCGGACGCTCCCGCCGGTGATGACGGCGGGCGCGGGCAGGATCCGCAGCACCGCCTGGGCGAGCGTGGACTTGCCGCTGCCGGACTCCCCGGCGATCCCGAGGATCTCGCCCGGCATGACGTCGAGCGAGACCCGGTCGAGCGCGCGGACGGACGTGCCCGGCGAGGTCACGTAGTCGACGCACAGCTCGCGGATGGCGAGGAGGGGCTCAGCCACGAGGGGCCTCCGCGGGGCGCGCCGCGTCGGCGACCGGCACGACCGGCGTCGACCGCCCGGGCCTGAGGCCATGGCCGAGGAGCCACCCGCGCCACGAGCGCTCGAGCACGAGCCGCGGGCTCGTCACCTCGTCGAAGCCGGAGTTGAGGAGCGTGAGCGCGAAGCCGACGAGCGCGACGCAGAGGCCCGTCGGCACGAAGGTCCACCACGCGCCGGTGAGGAGCGCCGAGTCGTTCGCCGCCCAGTAGAGGTTCGTACCCCAGGTCGCGCGCGAGACGTCGCCGAGGCCAAGGAACTCGAGGCCGACCTGGGCGCCGATGGCGTAGACGGTCGAGCCGATGACCTGCGCCACGAGGAGCGAGGTCATGTTGGGGAGGAGCTCCCGGAGCACGATGCGGAGCGCGCTCTCGCCCGAGACGATCGCGGCCGCCACGAAGTCGCGCTGCCGGAGCGCGAGCGTCTGGGCGCGCACGACCCGGGCGTTCCAGGCCCAGCCGGTCACCGCCAGCACGAGCGCGACGGTGAACGGCCCGGAGGGCAGGTAGGCCGCGATGACGATGGCGAGCGGCAGGCCGGGGAGCACGAGGAACACGTTCACGAGGAGCGACAGCCCCGCGTCGATCCTCCCGCCGGCGTAGCCCGCGACGACGCCGAGGACCGCCCCCACCGCCACGACGAGGAGCCCCACCCCGAAGCCGATGGCGAGCGAGACCCGCGTTCCGGCCACGGTCTGGGCGAGCACGTCCTGGCCCTGCCCGGTCGTGCCGAGCCAGTGCGCGGCCGAGGGCGGCAGGTGCGGGACGCCGACGAGCGCGTCGGGGTCGCCCACGAGCCACGGCCCGGCGACGGCGAGCAGGACGAAGGCCGCGAGGACCCAGGCGCCCGCGGTCGCCTTCCGGTCGCGCCGGATGGAGGCCCACAGGGCGGCGAGGCCCGTCGAGGGGGCGCCGGCGCTCACGCCGAGCCCTCCCGCGCGCGCGGATCCAGGACGAGGTTCACGAGGTCGACGAGCCAGTTGGCCCCGAGCACCGCGAGCGTGATCACGAGGAAGATGCCCTGCATGAGCGGGTAGTCCTGGTTGCGGACCGCCTGCACGAGCAGGTAGCCCTGCCCCGGGTAGGAGAAGACGATCTCGGTGAGGAGCGAGCCGCCGAGCACGAAGCCGAGCGCCATGCCGAAGCCGGTGATGCTCGGGAGGAGCGCGTTCCGGGCCGCGTAGCGCAGCACCACCCGGCGCTCCGGGAGCCCCTTCGCGCGCGCGAGGTTCACGAAGTCGGCGCCGAGCACTGTCATCATCGTGTTGCGCATCGAGAGCATCCAGCCGCCGGTGGTCGCGACGACGACCGACGCGATGGGCAGCGCCGCGTGCCGCCACACGTCCAGCGCGAAGCCCAACGTCCACGAGGGGGTGAGGTCGTCGCCGTAGGCGTGGCCGAGCGGGAAGAGCCGCCACTGGAAGCCGAGCACGTACAGGCTCACCATCGCGAGCCAGAAGTAGGGGAAGGCGCCCAGGAACGCGAGCAGCGGGGGCAGCACGGTGTCGGCGACGCCGCCGCGCCACCAGGCGGTCGCGACGCCGAGGAGCGTGCCGATGACGAAGGAGATCACCACCGCGGTGCCGGCCAGGAAGATCGTCCAGAGGAGGCCGGTGCCGATGACCTGGGAGACCGGCGCCGGGAAGTACGCGACCGAGACCCCGAGGTCGCCCGCGAGCGCGTGGCGCAGGTAGGTGAGGTACTGCGAGAGGAGCGGCGCGTCGGTGAGGCCGAACGCCTGGCGGAGCGCGGCCATGGTCTCCGGCGCGAGCCGCCCCTTGAACCGCGCGAAGAGCGCGGTGGCGGGGTCGCCCGGCATGAGCCGCGGCAGGAAGAAGTTGAGCGTCAGCGCGAACCAGGCCGCGAGGAGGTAGAAGCCGAGCCGGCGGAGGGCGTAGCGCACGTCAGCGGCCCCCCGCGGGCGCTGCGGCGCTCGCCACCCGCGGTGTCGCGGCCTCGAGCTCGACGAGCACGAGGAGCGGCTCGCCGCGGTCGAACTTGTTGGGCGACGGGTCGGCGTAGGGCGCCGCCGCGGTGGGGAAGCCCTTCACGCGCGCGGTCGAGAACGCGGCCCAGCTCGGGTTCGGGTAGAGCGGGATCGCGGGCGCCTCGTCGGAGAAGGTCCGCTGCAGCTCCACCGAGAGCCGGCGCTGCTCCGGCTCCTCGAACGCCTGCTCGAACGCGGCGAGGAGCGCGTCGGCCCGCCTCGAGCCGTAGCGGTGCCAGTTCGCCATCGAGAGCTGCCCCGCCGGCTTCACGGTCGCCGTCGCCATGAGCCACCGGTAGAAGGTGTAGGGCGTCGGCCCCTCGAACGACCAGCCGAGGGTGAGGTCGAAGTCGCCCTCCTGCACGCGCTGGAACCAGGCGGCGAAGTCGTAGGTCCGCACCTTCGCGGCGACGCCGACCTCGCGCAGGTTGCGCGCGATGACCTGCGCCGCGCGGACCCAGTCCGACCAGCCGGACACCGAGAGCACCTCGTACTCGAGCGGGCGCCCGTCGGGCAGGCGGCGCACGCCGTCCGGGCCGCGCGCCAGCCCCGCCTCGTCGAGGAGCGCGTTCGCGCGGCGCGTGTCGAACGTCACCCAGTCGCCCCTCGCGACCTCGGGGTCGCGCCAGGTCGCGTAGGCGTCGGAGAGCGCGGTCGCGTCGGAGGGGCGCGAGTAGTGGTAGAGGGCGACGTCGACGAGGAGCTTCCGGTCGATCGCCATCGAGAGCGCCTTCCTCACCCGGACGTCGCCGAACGGCGCGCGGGTGGTGTTGGCGTAGAGGAAGATCGAGGTGCCGGTGAGCGGGAACCAGTAGGCGTGGTGTGCCGGATCGCGCTTCACGAAGACGCGGTCGATGGCCGGGACGAAGTTCGCCGCCCAGTCCACCTCGCCGAAGACGAGGCCGAGGTTGGCGCGCTCGTTCGACGGGTACGCCGGGAAGCGCAGGGCGTCGAGGCGCGGCTTCCCGGGCTGCCAGTAGTGCGGGTTCCGGCGCAGCTCGTAGACCTGGTTCTGGAAGACCGAGACCTCGGTGAACGGGCCGGTCGCGACCGGGTGCTCGTTCGGGAAGCCCACCGGGTCGGCCACGTCCTTCCAGACGTGCTCCGGGACGATGAGCTGGTTGACCACGTCCTCGTACGCCGGCAGGAACGGGCGCTTCAGCCTCACCTCGACCGCGAGCGGCCCGGTCGCGCGCACCGCCTCCAGCACCTGCCAGAGCCCGCGCTTGTCGAGCGCGGGGAACCGGTGCATCAGCTCGAACGTGAACGCCACGTCGCGCGCCCCGAAGGGCTGGCCGTCCGACCACCGCACCCCGTCGCGGAGCGTGAGCGCGAGCGTCCGGTGGTCCGCCGACCACGCGTGCCCCGTCGCGAGCCAGGGCACCATCTCGCCCCGCACCGCGCTGTAGACCATGAGCGGCTCGTAGACGCCGGCGAGCGTGGGCCAGCGCGCCGCGGTCGCGGGCGTGAGCGGGTTGAAGTTGCGGATCCAGCTCGCCTCCTGCTCGACCGAGACGGTGAGCACGCCGGGCGGCGGCGGCGGCCGCTCGCGCACGCACCCGGCCGCGAGCGCGGCGAGCGCGAGGGCGGCGGCCGCGCGAGTCACGGAGCGGCCTCCCAGACCTTCACCCAGTCGACGAGCATGGTCTGCGGGAAGGACACGCCCGCGCCCACCGGCCCGACGAAGTTCCCGCCGACCGCGACGTTGAGGAGGATGAAGAAGGGCTTGTCGAACACCCAGTCGGCGCCGCCCGGGAGGTCGGACGGGCGCACCGAGAAGAACTCGTAGCCGTCGAGGGAGAAGACGATCAGGCCGGGGTTCCACTCGACCGCGTAGACGTGGAAGTCCTGGTCGAGGGCGGTCGTGCTCGCGGGGATCTGGTACCGCATCCCGATGGACTGCCCGCCCGAGTAGCCGGGGCCGTGGACCGTGCCGAAGGTGAAGCGCGGCTCCTGCCCGCGGAACTCCATGATGTCGAATCTCGCCGGACTTCGGCCAGCCGACGCTCGAGATGTCCGCGCCCAGCATCCAGAACGCCGGCCACAGGCCCTGGCCGCTCGGGAGCTTGAGGCGGGCCTCGACCTTCCCGTACGTGCGCTCGACCTTGCCCCTCGTGATGAGCCGCGCGGAGGTGTAGTTGCGGCCGCCGAAGCTCTCCTGCCGCGCGACGATGGCGAGGTGGCCCTCCCCGTCGAGCGCCGCGTTCACCGGGCGGTCGGTGTAGTACTGCAGCTCGTTGTTGCCCCAGCCGCCGCCGCCGGTCTCGGGGGTCCAGTAGGCCGCCGAGGGCGCGGTTCCGGAGGTGCCCTCGAAGTCGTCCTGCCAGACGAGGTTCCAGCTCGTGGGGCGGGTCACGGGGTCGGGCACGCTCGTGCCCTCGCAGCGGCCCCAGCCGGCGGAGAGGAAGAGGAGCGCGACGAGGCCGGCGCGGGCGAGGGGTGACCTGGGTGTGTGCATGGAGGGGTCTCGGCGTCAGCCCGCGGCGACGGGGAAGCGGCGGTGGTCCTCGAGCGCGGCCTGCAGGACCATCGTGGCCGCGCCGACCGCCACGTCCTGGCCGCCGAGGGCGGAGGCCACGATGCGCGAGCCGGAGAGCGAGGTGACGAGGGTGCGGGAGTTGACGCTCTTGCGGAGCGGCTCGAGGAGGAGCTCGCCGAGGCGGGCGAGGCCGCCCCCCACGATGACGAGCGCCGGGTTCATGAGGTTGAGCATGCCGGCGACGGCGACGCCGAGCTGCTCGGCGGCCTCGCGGACGACCTGGCGGGCGAGCGCGTCGCCCGCGAGCGCGGCGTCGACGAGCGCGCCGATGGTGACCTGCTTGCCCTTGAGCGCGGAGGGCTGCTTCACGAGCAGCGTGTTCGCCCGCGAGATGAGCGCCTGGGCGCCCACGAAGGTGACGAGGCAGCCGCGCAGGCCGCAGACGCACGGCGGGCCGTGCGGATCGAGCGCGAGGTGGCCGAGCTCCCCCGCGAGCCCCTGCGCGCCGCGGTAGATCTTCCCGTCGATGATGTGGCCCGAGCCGACGCCGGTCGCGACCTTGATGAAGGCGAAGTCGTCGACGCCCTGCCCCGCGCCCCACCACCGCTCGGCCAGCGCGCCGAGGTTCGCGTCGTTGTCGACGAGGAGCGGCACGCCGAGGCGCTGGGAGAGGCCGTCGAGGCCGAGCTTCCCGCCCCAGGCCGGCAGCACGCGGTCGGACAGCTCGCCGGGCCGGTGCGGGTCGACCGGGGAGGCCACCGCCACGCCGATGCCGACGAGGCGGTCCGCGGGCTTCCCCCACCTCGCGACGCAGGCGTCGACGAGCTTCGCGACGAGCGCGCGGGTGCCCTCGGGGTCGCCGCGGACGTCCTGCGGCCGCTCCTGCCAGGCGAGCACCTTGCCGCGCAGGTCGGTGATGGCGACGGAGACGTGGGCGGCGCCGAGGTCCACGCCGACGATGCCGAACGCGTCGTCCCGGAACTCGAGCACGATGGGCCGGCGGCCGCCGCGCGACTCGCCGGCGCCCTTCTCCTCGACGAGCCCGGTCTCGAGCAGCTCGTTCACGATCTCGGAGACCGTGGAGCGGGACAGTTCGAGCCGCCGGGCGATCTCGGCCCGGGAGATCCGCTGCTCGCGCCAGATGAGGCCGAGGACCGCGCGGGCGTACGGCCGGGGCGGCGGGGGCGGAGCCGGCGCGGGAGACCTTCGCTGTGGCTTCATCTGCGCCGAGCCAATCACGAACGCCTCCGCCTTGCCACCACCCCTGAAAGCTCGCCCGGCGCCGCCCGCCCCCGAGTACCAGCGGGCGGCGCCGGGCGCCCCGCAGCTACTTGTGGAAGTACACGTTGTCGACGAAGAAGGTGCCGCCCTCGTCGCCTGCCGGGGTCCCGCCCGCGTCGGCGTTGTCGAGGAAGAGGATCTGCCCGATCGCCTCGAAGGTCATCCCGGCGAACGAGCTGAGCGGGATGTCGAGGGAGACCCACTGCCCCTGCACGATCGTGCTCGAGTTGAAGGCCACGATGGCCTCCTTCGTCGTCGCGCCGAAGTTCACCAGCTTCACCCCGAACTTGCTCGCGTTGGGCGTCCACACGTCCACGTGGAAGTGGGTCATCCCGGAGGCGTCGACCTTGCTGGCATCCGGGATCTGGACGCCGACGTAGGTCAGGCCGGAGTACTTCTTGGTCGCGTTCCCACCGATCGTGAGATCGGTCAGCACGACGCTGCCGCCGCTCCAGTCGGTGCGCCAGGTCGTGACCGGCACGTTCGTGTAGGCGTCGCTGAAGAGCGAGATGACGTTCGCCGCGGAGGCGGACGGCGCGGGCGCGGCCGCCGCGGGCGCCTGGGACGCGGTGACGTTCACGGTCGTCTTGCCGTTCGCGTCGATCGCGCCGAGCTTCGCGGTGATGTCGGCCGTGCCGGCGGCGACGCCGGTGACGGTGCCGGTCGCGTCCACCGTGGCGGCGGCGGCGTTCGAGGTCGCCCAGGTGAAGTAGCGGCGGCTCACCTCGACCATCGTGCAGTTCGCGCCGTTCGCGGGGTAGGTCACCGACATGCCGGCGATGCCGAGCGTGGCGCCCGCCTCGAGCGGCTTCGTCTCGGTGGCGATCGCCGGCACCGGCGTCCCGAGGGCGGCGGCGCCGAGCGCCTCGTACTGCACGTCGTCGATCCAGATGATGAGGCCCGCGTCCTGGCCGGTGGCGAAGTGGAAGAGGCCCGGCACGCTCGTGAGCTTCGAGGCGAGCGGGATGGGGAGGACGAACTTCGTCCAGGTGGTGGTGAGCGGGATGGAGTTCCGCTGCGCCGCCCAGAGCGCGCCCGCGGCGTCGTTGCCGAGGCCCGCGTTGCCCATCGTGACGGCCTTCGAGGCCTTCGCCCAGAAGGTGACGGCGTCGTACGCGGAGAGGTCCTTCGGCGTCGCCGAGACCATCGCGCCACCCGTGTAGCCGGCGGCCGTGACGGCGATCTTGAGGGACGCCGTGCCGGCGTGCTTCTCGCCGTTGTCGATCGAGAGGCCCGCGTTGTCGGCGCCGCCGAAGCCCGCGAAGGTCACGCCCGTCGCGTAGTCGTCGGTGAAGACGGCGAGCGGGGCCGGGCCGGTGGTGGGCGCCTTCCAGAAGTAGACGTTGTCGACGAAGAACGTGCCGCTCTCGTCGCCGCCGGCGCCCGCGTCCGCGTTGTCGAGCCAGAGCAGCTGCCCGAGCGCCTCGAACGTCATGCCCGTGAAGGAGCTGAGCGGGATGTCGAGCGAGACCCACTGGCCCTGCGGCAGCGCGGCGGCGTCGAACTTGACGATCGCCTCCTTCGTGGTGGCGCCGAAGTTCACCAGCTTCACGCCGAACTTGGTGGCGTTCGGCGTCCAGACGTCCACGTGGAGGTTCGTCATCGCCGAGGCGTCGATCCGCGTCGCGTCGGGGATCTGCACGCCCGCGAAGGTGAGGCCGCTGTACTTCTTCGTCGCGTTGCCGGCGACGTTCACCTCGGCGAGGACGACGCTCGCGCCGCTCCAGTCGGTGCGCCAGGTCGTGACCGGCACGTTCGTGTAGGCGTCGCTGAACATCGAGATGACGTCCGCGGCGGCGCGGGTGGGCGTCGGGGCGGCCGCGGTCGGCTCGGCCGGCGGCGGCGGCGCGGCGCCCTTGTAGAAGTAGACGTTGTCGACGTAGACGGTCGCCGTCGAGGAGACGAGGATCATCTGCGCGAGGTGCGCCTTCGTCGTCAGGCCGGTGAAGTTCGCGAGCGGCACGTCGACCGCGTTCCACTGGTCCTTCGTGACCGGGAAGGTGAGCTCGTGCTCCTTGTCGTCGCCGCCGCCGAAGGCGTTGTCGGCGCCGAAGTCGACGAGCTTCACCTTGAAGGTCGTCGCGTCGGTCGACCAGAGGTCGAGGTGGAAATGGGTCATCTGCGTGGCGTCGACGGAGTTCGCGCCCGTGAACTCGATGCCGGCGAAGACGAGGTTCGTGTACTTCTTCACGTCGTTGCCGGCGACCTGTGCGTCGGCCACGTCCGCCTGGTCCCAGGTCGCCGACCAGGTGTCCACCGTCCGGTTCGTGTAGGCGTTCGAGAACAGCGAGATGACGTCGGCGGTGGCCTTGTCCGGCGTCGGGGCGGCCGCGGTGGGGACGTTCGCGACCGTGACGACGAGCGAGAGCTTGCCCGTCGCGTCCACGGTGCCGAGCTTCGCGGTGACGTCGGCGGTGCCGACCGCGACCGCGGCGATCTTCCCGTCCTGGTCGACGGTCGCGACCGCGGGCGCCGAGGAGGTGAAGGTGAAGTAGCGAGCCGCGGCCTCGACGTCGATGGTCGCGCCGTCGAGCGTGTACTTCACCATCGTCTTCGACACCGCGCCGGTGCCGCCGACGAGCTTGTTGACGGTGTTCGTGACGCCGCCCTCGATGGACGGCTGCGGGGCCGAGAGGCCGGAGAGCGTCTCGAACTGGAGGTCGTCGATCCAGAGCGTGTAGTCGCCGTCGCCGCCGTCGGCGATGTAGAAGAGGCCGTCCTCGGCGGTGAGCTTCGCCGGCACGGGCAGCGGCACGACGAACTTCGTCCAGGTCGTGGTGACCGGGAAGTTCAGGATCGTGGCGACGTACTTGCCGTCGTCGGGCGGCGCCTTGTTGTTGATGCCGAAGCCGGCCTTGTCGAAGGTCACCGCCTTCGAGGCCTTCGCCCAGAAGGTGAGCGCGTTGAAGCTCGTGAGGTCCCGCTTCGCGGAGGTCGGGAACGCGCCGCCGCCGTAGGACGTCGCGCCCGGGATCGTGATCTTGAGCGACGCCGTGCCCGAGTGCTTCTCGGCCGTGTCGACGGTGACGACGGCGTTCGACCCGGAGAAGTTCTCGTAGTGGACGCCGGGTCCGAAGTTGTCGACGAAGACCTTGTCCTCCGGCTTCGGCGCCGGCTCGGGGTCGCTCGAGCAGGCCGCGAGGAGGAGCCCCGTGAGGGCGGCGGCGGCGGTGCGGGTCCAGGTTCCAGCGGTCATCGGGAATCCTCCGAGACGGGAGCGGGCGCGGTGGGGGGCCGTGGGGCCGCCAAGGGCGGCGAGCTGACCCCTTCAGCTTTGTTTGTACGGCGAACAAACTATATGACTGACCCGCTGTCAACCTCGGTCCGAGGCGCAGAACCCGGAAACTCGCAAATTCCCCAACGGACCCGTGGATCTAGCGCCAGGTCGGGGCCAGGGCGGCGCCGAGGGCGCCAGGCCCGCCGCCCTCGGCGCAGAGCTCCCACACGGTGACCCCCGCCATCCCCTTGAACGCCGCCCGCCCGACCCGGCGGAACAGCTCGGAGAGCCGGCCGGAGCCCGGGTCGAAGCAGGCGACGAGCGTGAGCGGCTCCTCGCCGTAGAACCAGCGGTCGCGCAGCGCCTGGGGGATCGCCTCGAGCTCGAGCTCGAGCCGCTTCACCGTCCGTGTCGCGCCCGCGTCGGCGAGGAACGCCTCGAGCGCCTCCTCGGAGAGCGCCGCCCCGCCGTTCCACACGTCGCCCGGGCGCTCCACGTCCTGCCGCCCGAGCCGGTCGAGCGCCTCGCGCACCGGCGGCGAGAGCGTGCGCATCGCGCCCGCGCCGTCGCCCAGCCTGAGCTGCCGGAGCGCAGCCTCCTCGAGGTCCGGCGGGATCGGGATGGCGAGCGGCTGGCCCACGAACACCGACCACGCGTGCGCGACGCCGGCGGCGCCGGGCCGGGCCCGCTCCCGCGCGAGCGCGGCGTCGGCGCGCGCCCGCGCGGAGGGCACGCGGGCGGTGCCGCGGGCCGACTCGTTGATCTTCTCGGCCACCGCCACGCGGTTCACGCCGAAGATCTCGTCCTCGACGACGACCACCACCGGCGGCGCCCCGAACGACAGGAACACGCCCGCCTCGAGCTCCTCGCCCCGCGCCCGCGCCAGCGCCCGCTCGCGCTCGCCGCGCACGCGGTCCTCCTCGGCGCGCGCGCGCACCGCGCGGTGCCAGAGCGCCGCGTGCCGCGGCGTCCCCTGCGGCTCCGCGGCCAGCGCCTCCTCGAGCTGCGCGCGCGCCGCCCCCGCCCCCGCGGCCGCCTCCCCGTGCGCCGCCTCGATGGCGGTGAGCTCGCGGGCGATGGCCTCCTGCGAGATCTCGCGCGCGAGGCGGGCGGCCATGCCGGCGAGGTGGGCGCGGATCCCCCGGGAGACGCCGACCATGGACCCGATCTCGCCGGAGAGGCTGATCGCGTCGCCCATGAGGTTGTTCACCGCGACGCCGCCGCGGTCGGAGAGGTGGGTCATCCCCCCGGCGTGCTCGCGGGCCAGGGTCAGGATCGGGCCGTAGAAGGCGCTGCGGAGGAACTCCGCCATCGCGGCCTGTCCGAGGAGCTCGGTCCGCCGCGTGAAGTCCTTCATGTCGGCGAAGAGGTGCGCCACCGGCTTGTCCGGCCGGTCCTGCAGGATGCGCCCCGGCTTCACCGAGAACCGGTAGAGCCGGCCGGCCTCCCACTCCACCTGCGCGCCGCCCTCGGCCTCGCGGCCGGTCCGGACGACGAGGTGCCGGCGCGCCTGCGCGACCCGGCGCTCGAGCGCGACGTCGCAGAGGTAGGTGGTCGCGGCGCGGGCGTACTGGTCCCGCGCCGCGCCGTGCCCGAGCCCCACCGAGGCCGCGGGATCGGTCTCGCGCCAGCGCGAGAGCGTGCGCGCGAGCGGCGTGAGCGGTCCGTCCTGCGTGCGCTTGCCGAGCGCGGCGAGCTCGGCCTCGAAGGCGGCGCGCTCGGCCTCGTCCTCGATGGTCGCGGCGATGACGCCGGGCGCGGTGAAGCGGCGGCGGAGCGGGTCGAGCGCGGGCCCGAGCCCGTCGGCCTCCGCGCGCACGATGCCCTCGCCGAGCATGTCACGCAGCCGCGCCTCGGCCACCGCCTGCTCGGCGGCGCGCGCCACCTCCCGGTCGGCGTCGACGGCCTGCCGGACGAGCGCCTCCACGTCGGCGGGATCGGCGCCGCCCGCGAGCGCCTCGGCGTGGGCGTCGCCGGCCGGGATCCCGGCGAGGAGCTCGCAGCCGTAGACGGTGAGGCCGCCGGCCGCCGCGGCGGCGCGGGCGCCCGCGAGCGCGCCGGGCGAGAGCACCGCCTCGAGGCGGGCGAGGAGCGGGTCGGCGTGGTCGAGCCCGGCGTCGCGCCACGCCCGGGCGAGGCCGGTCCGCGCCGCGAGCCAGCCGGCCGCCATCGCCGCGGAGGACACCCAGCGGTCGACCGGCGGCGGCGGCAGGGCGTCCCGCAGCGCGCGCTCGGCGGCGAGCGTCTCGGCGGCGAGCACGAGCGCGACGAGGTAGGGCGTCTCCTCGTGGCGCCGCCACCGGCGCATCTCCTCGAAGCCGCGGCGGAGGAGCTCGATCCAGAGCGCGACGAGCGATCGCCCCCGGCCGCCCTTCCCCATCCACGCGCCGACGAGGCCGCCCCACAGCGCGGGGTGCACGGCGGGCGCGGTCTGCGCGGCGGTGCGGAGGTCGGGGTTGCCGCCCGGGGCCGACAGCTGCGCGGGCGGCTGCGGCATCCGCGCGAACTCCTCGCGCAGGATGATCCGGTCGGTGAGCTCGGCGCCGAGGATGCTCCGGTGCTGGCTCGAGACGAGGAGCGCCACCTCGACCATGGCGCCCTGCACGATCGCGCGCACGTCCGCCGCGACCTCGACCGGCACCTTCAGGTCGGCGAGCGAGGTCCCGAGCGAGAAGCGCAGCCGGTCGGACGACAGCCGCAGGAACCCGGCGTCCGCCCTGGCGGCCGCGAACACCTCCAGGCGCCGCGCTGCGAGGGGAGAGGTCACGCCGGGGCCAACGTACCGCCGCTACCTCCGCTTCTTCCAGCGTCACCTTCACGACCTTCGTCTCGCCGGCGCGCTGGAGCTCGACCTCGACGACGTCGCCCGGGCGACCGGCCCGCAGCGCGTCCACGAGGTCGTGCAGGCTCGCCATCTTCCTCGCGCCGATGCGCAGGAGGACGTCGCCGCCCGCGATCCCCGCCTTCTCGGCGGGGCTGCCCGGCTTCACGCCGCTCACGAGCACGCCGGG
Organism: Anaeromyxobacteraceae bacterium; assembly: GCA_047602405.1. Classification (GTDB taxonomy): domain Bacteria; phylum Myxococcota; class Myxococcia; order Myxococcales; family Anaeromyxobacteraceae; genus Anaeromyxobacter. The sequence goes on along the minus strand of JASGHJ010000001.1, from coordinate 1,692,000 downwards.
CGCCTTCCGCTCGCCGAAGTCCGGGATGGTGCCGAGGTAGGCGCCGTACCCACGCTCGCCGCCGCGGGCCTGCGAGGGTGGCCCGCCCGCGCTCATCACCACCTCGAGCCGGGCGGGCAGCGCCGCCACCGCCGCCACCGTGCGGGCGGTGAGCCGGGCGATGGTGGCGATCCCGCCCTCGTCGACCTTGTCGGCGGTGTCGCCCGGGCGGTGGTAGTCGCCGTGCGCGCCGGTGAAGAGGTAGAGCACCGGGACCCGCCGCGCGTGGAAGCTCGTGTGGTCGGAGGGGCCGTTCCCGTCGCCGCCGAAGGCGAGGTCGAGCGGCAGCGCGGAGGGGCCCGCCGCGGCCGCCTTCACGACGTCGCGGAGTCCCTTGCCGGTGTCGGCGCCGTCGACGTAGAGCCGCCGCGCGCGCAGGCGCCCGACCATGTCGAGGTTCACCATGAGCGACATCCGCTCGACCGGGCACGCGGGCGGCGGGGCGCGCACGAGCTCGGCGGAGCCGAGGAGGCCGATCTCCTCGGCGGCGAACGCGACGAAGAGGACGGTGCGGCGCGGCGCGGGCCCGGCGAAGAGCGCCCGGGCGACCGCGAGCATCGCGGCCACGCCCGACGCGTTGTCGTCGGCGCCGGGGTGGACCTGGCCGAGCCGATCGGGGGCGAGCGACGTCTCGCCCCCGAGGCCGAGGTGATCGTAGTGCGCGCCCACGACCACGCACTCGCCCGCGACGGCGGGGTCGGCGCCCGGGAGGAGCGCCGCGACGTTCGCGGTGGTCGCGTGCTCGTGCTCGATGGCCGCGCTGATCGAGGCGGGGACCCCGAGCGCCCGCGAGTGGGGCTTCCCGTCCACCTGCCCGGGCGCGGCGAGCGCGGCCACGTTGACGTCGGCGGCGGCGAGCGCCTGCGCCGTCGCGCGCGCCGCGACGATGCCGGCGCGGGAGGCGACCTGCCCCTTCCACGGCGGCAGCGTGTCGGCGCCCGCGTGGTTCCAGCCGTCGCGCACCATCACGACGCCCGCCGCGCCGTGGTCGCGCGCGTTCGCGGCCTTGTGGCGCCACTCGCCGTAGCGGTAGTTGCGCGGGTCGCGGAAGGGCGAGGCGGCGTCCTCCTCGCGCGGGAAGTCCTGCGCGACGAGCACGATCTTCCCCTTCACGTCGAGGCCGGCGTAGTCGTCGTAGGCGAGCTCCGGCGCGGTGATGCCGTAGCCCGCCCAGACGAGCTCGCCGCGCACCGTGCCGTCGTCGGAGAAGCCGAAGGGCACGAACCCCTCGCCGAGCGCGAGCGCCCGCGCGCCGACCGAGAGCGCGTTGCCGGGCCGGAGCGAGGCCTGGTACGGGGCCTCGAGCGGCTGCGTGTAGCCGCCCGGGAAGGCGGGCGCGAGGCCGGCCTCCCGGAGGCGCTCCTCGATCCAGGCCGCGGCGGCGGGGTTGCCCGGGGTGCCGGTCCCCCGGCCCGTGCGGGCGGGGTCGGCGAGCCAGGTCACCTCGGCGCGGGCGCGGGCGGCGTCGATCGCCGGCTCCGCCGGCGCGGGCGACGCCGGTGCGGCGGCGCGAGGATGGGCGCAGCCCGCGAGTACCAGCGCGGCGACGGCGGCGAGGGTCTTCGTCATGGGGAAGCCTTGCGCAGGGTCGGATTGGGTTGTACAGATCGAAATCTTCCCGATGCGGCGCACACTCTTCAAGTCCAAGATCCACCGCGCGACCGTGACCCACGCGGACCTCGACTACGAGGGCTCCGTGACGATCGACGAGGCGCTCATGGACGCGGCAGGGATTCTGGGAGCACGAGGCGGTCCACGTCTGGAACGTCACCCGCGGCACCCGGCTCCAGACGTACGCCCTCAAGGGCGAGCGGGGCAGCGGCGTCATCTGCATCAACGGCGCGGCCGCCCACCTCAACCAGCCGGGCGACCTCGTCATCCTCGCCACCTTCGCGGACATGGAAGAGTCCGAGGCGCGGGAGTGGAAGCCCACGGTCGTGCTCGTCGACGCGCACAACCACATCGCGAACGGGAACGCCGTCGAGGTCGCCGGCCCCCAGCGTGCATCGCGGGAACGGAGCCTCACGTCATGACGGTGTTTCTTTGGCGCGGCTGATCTGAAGGCGGTCCCCGACCTCGAGACGTTCCTGGAGCTCGCGCGGCCCGGCCGCGCGGTCCCGGTGCGGGTCGAGGTCGACGCCGACACCGAGACCCCGGTGTCGGCCTTCCTCAAGCTCTCGCGCGGCGAGAAGCACGCGTTCCTGCTCGAGTCGGTGGAGGGCGGGGAGCGCAGCGCGCGGTTCTCCTTCCTCGGCGCCGGGCCGCGCAGCGTGCTGCGCTGGAGGCTCGGGCAGCCGGGCGACCCGTTCGGCGTGGTGCGCGCCGCGCTCGCCTCGCACCGCGCGGTCCGCGTCCCGGGCACGCCGCGCTTCTCGGGCGGCCTGGTGGGCCACGTCTCGTACGACGCGGTGAAGGAGTTCGAGCCGCGGGTGCCCATCGCGAAGGCCGACGAGTCCGGCTTCGACGACGTCCTCCTCATGGACTTCGACGAGGTCGTGGCGTTCGACGCCCTCCGCCACTCCATCCACGTGATCTGCGAGGTCCGGGTCGGCGCGGACGACGACCCGCGGCGGCTCTACCGGGCCGCGCTCGGGAAGCTCCGCCGGCGCCTCGCGGTGCTCGCCCGGCCGCTGCGCGACCGCCGCCCGGTGCCGAGGCGGCACGCCGAGCTCCGCCCCCGGGTGCCGCGCGAGGTGTTCGAGGCCGCGGTCGCCCGCGCCCGCGCCTACATCACCGCCGGTGACTGCCAGCAGATCGTGCTCTCGCAGCGCTTCGACGCCGAGACCGACCTCGCGCCGTTCGAGATCTACCGCGCGCTCCGGCGGGTGAACCCGTCGCCGTACCTCTTCTTCGTGAAGGACGGGGACCGCGCGCTCGTGGGCTCCTCGCCCGAGACGCTCGTGAAGCTCGAGGCCGGCGAGGTGACCCTGCGCCCGATCGCCGGGACCCGCCCGCGCGGCAAGGACCCCGAGGAGGACGGCCGCTACGAGGCGGAGCTGCGCGCCGACCCGAAGGAGAACGCCGAGCACGTCATGCTCGTCGACCTCGGCCGCAACGACGTGGGCCGCGTCGCGGCGACCGGCACCGTGAAGGTGGCCCAGCTCAAGGTGGTCGAGCGGTACTCGCACGTGATGCACCTCGTCTCGGAGGTGCGCGGCCGGCTCGCCGAGGGGCAGAACGCGGTCGACGTGCTGCGGGCGAGCTTCCCCGCCGGCACCGTCAGCGGCTCGCCCAAGGTGCGGGCGATGGAGATCATCGACGAGCTCGAGCCCGCCCGCCGCGGCCCGTACGCGGGGGCGGTCGGCTACTTCGACCGCGGCGGCGACATGGAGATGTGCATCGCCATCCGCACCCTGATGGCGTCGAAGGGCCGCGTCTCGGCCCAGTCCGGGGCCGGCGTCGTCTACGACTCGGTGCCCGCGGCGGAGTACCAGGAGACGATGAACAAGGCCCGCGCGGTGTTCACGGCGGTGGCGCAGGCGGAGCAGCGGCTCACGGCCGGGGCGCGGGTGATGAAGCGGCCGGCCGCGAAGAAGAAGAGGAGCCGGTCATGAGCCCGCGCCTCCTGCTCGTCGACAACTACGACTCGTTCACCTTCAACCTCGTCCAGTACCTGGGCGAGCTCGGCGCGGACGTCGAGGTCCACCGCAACGACCAGATTGACGTCGCGGGGATCCGGGCGCGGAGGCCCGACGGGCTCGTGCTCTCGCCGGGCCCGTGCACCCCGGACGAGGCGGGCGTCACGCTCGCGGCGATCCGGGAGCTCTCGGGCGTGCTCCCGATCCTCGGCGTGTGCCTCGGCCACCAGGCCATCGGCCAGGCCTTCGGCGGGAAGGTGGTCCGCAACCACCGCATCGTGCACGGCAAGGCGAGCCCGGTGCTCCACGACGGCACCGGCCTCTACGCCGGGCTCTCGCGGCCGTTCGAGGCGGGCCGGTACCACTCGCTCGTGGTCGAGCGCGAGACGCTCCCCGCCGCCCTGAAGGTCACGAGCTGGACCGACGAGGGCGAGATCATGGGGCTCCGCCACGCGGGCCTCGAGGTCGAGGGCGTGCAGTTCCACCCCGAGTCCATCCTCACCGTCGAGGGCAAGCGGCTCCTCGGCAACTGGCTCGCGCGGCTCGCGCCCGTGGAGGCGCCATGATCCAGCAGGCGGTGGCCGCGCTCCTCGACGGGAAGTCCCTCACCCGCGCCCAGTCGGCCGAGGTCATGACCGAGATCGCCGACGGCGGCGCGACGCCCGCGCAGGTCGGCGCGTACCTCGCGGCGCTCCGGCTCAAGGGCGAGTCGGTGGACGAGATCGCGGGCGCGGCGGAGGTCATGCGCGCCCGCGTCGATCGCGTCCACGTCGCGAAGCCGGTCTTCGTGGACACCTGCGGCACCGGCGGCGACGGGCGGCACACCTTCAACATCTCGACGACCGCCGCGTTCATCGTGGCGGGCGCGGGCGTGACCGTCGCGAAGCACGGCAACCGCGCGGTCTCCTCGCGCTCGGGGTCGGCGGACGTGCTCGCCGCGCTGGGCGTCAACGTCGACGCGCCGAAGGAGGCGGTCGAGCGCGCCATCGACGTCGTCGGCATCGGCTTCCTCTTCGCGCCGCGCCTGCACCCCGCCTTCAAGGCGGTCGCCGGCATCCGGCGCGAGCTCGGCGTGCGCACCGTCTTCAACCTGCTCGGGCCGCTCGCGAACCCGGCCGGCGCGCGCCACCAGGTCATGGGCGTGTACGAGCCGCGGTGGGTCCCCATCATCGGCGGCGTGCTGTCGGCCCTCGGCGCGGCGCACGCCTTCGTGGTGCACGGCGCGGGGCTCGACGAGATCGCGGTCACCGGCATGACTCACGTCTGCGAGGTGAAGGGCGCGGGCGTCGAGCGCTTCACCGTGCAGCCCGAGGACCTCGGCCTCGGCCGCCACGAGGAGCGCGAGATCCTGGGCGGCGACGCCGAGCGGAACGCGACCATCCTGCGCGAGGTGCTCGGCGGCCAGAAGGGCGCCTGCCGCGACGCCGCCCTCGCGAACGCGGCCGCGGCGCTCGTCTGCGCCGGCGCCGCGAAGGACCTCCCGGAGGGCGTCCGGGTCGGCGCCGAGGCGATCGACCGCGGCCACGCGGCCGACAAGCTCGCCCGGCTCGTCGCCGCCACGCGGGCGCCATGAAGTTCCTCGCCGACATCCTGGCCCGCAAGCGCGACGAGGTCGCCGCGCGCCGCGCCACCGAGCCCGACCGCGAGCTCGAGGCGCGCGCCCGCGACGCCGCCCCGCCCCGGCCGTTCGAGGCGGCGCTGTCCCTGCCCGGCGGCCCGGTGCGGGTGATCGCCGAGGTGAAGCGCGCGAGCCCGTCGGCCGGCGCCATCGCGAGCGGGCTCGACGCGGTGGACCAGGCCCGGCGCTACGCCGCGGCGGGCGCGGCCTGCGTCTCGGTCCTCACCGACGGCCCGGGCTTCGGCGGCTCGCTCGCCGACCTCGCCGCGGTGCGCGCGGCGGTGGGCGTGCCGCTGCTCCGCAAGGACTTCACGGTCGACCGCTACCAGCTCCTCGAGGCCCGCGCGCACGGCGCGGACGCCGCGCTCCTCATCGTGGCGGCGCTCGCGCCGGACGTGCTCCGGCGGCTCCACGACGACTGCGAGGCCCTCGGCCTCGCCGCGCTGGTCGAGGTGCACGACGCCGCCGAGGTCGAGGTCGCGCTCGCGGCGGGGGCGCGGATCGTGGGCGTGAACAACCGCGACCTGCGCACGTTCCAGGTGGACCTCGCGGCGTCCGAGCGGATCCTGCCCGGGCTGCCGGCCTCGGTGCGAGGCGTCGCGGAGAGCGGGGTGCGGACCGCGGAGGACGCGCGGCGGCTCCGGCGGGCGGGGGCGGCGAACCTGCTCGTGGGCGAGGCGCTCGTGCGCGCGGCGGATCCCGGGGCGATGATCCGGGAGATGACGGCGTGATCCCGCGGTTCCTCGACCCGGGCGCGCCTCCGGCCGCGCGGCCGCTCGTGAAGATCTGCGGCGTGCGCCGGCCGGAGGACGTGCGGGCGGCGGTCGAGGCGGGCGCGGACGCGATCGGGTTCAACCTGTGGCCGGGGTCGAAGCGGTACGTCGCGGCGGCGGAGGTGGCGGGGCTGGTGAAGCTCTTGCCCTCGCGCGTCGCGGCCGTCGCGGTGACCGTCGGGTTCTCGCGGGCGGAGCTCGTGGAGGCGGTGCGTGTGTCGGGAGTGCAGGCGGTGCAGCTGCACGGGGACGAGCCGCTCGAGCTCGCGCGCGGGCTCGGGGTGCCGGTCGTGAAGGCGCTGCGGGTCTCGTCGGAGGGCGACGTGGAGGCGGGGGCGGCGTGGCTCGCGGCGGGGGCGGTGGCGGTGCTGCTCGATGCGCCGTCGGCGGGGTTCGGGGGGGCGGGGGTCGTGTTCGACTGGGACCTTGCCCGGAGGGCGGTCGCGAAGGGGATGAAGATCGTGCTCGCGGGTGGGTTGCGGGAGGAGAACGTGGGGGAGGCGGTGCGGGTGGTTCGCCCCTGGGCGGTGGACGTGGCGAGCGGGGTGGAGAGCGCGCCAGGGGTGAAGGACGAGGGGAAGATGAGGGCGTTCGTGGCGGGGGCGCGGGGGGCGGCGCATCCGCCTCTGCATCGGGAGAGGGACGTATGAGCACGGGGACGTTGCCGGACGCGCTTGGACGGTACGGGACGTACGGAGGAAGGTACGTGCCGGAGACGCTCGTGCCGGCGCTCGACGAGCTCGAGGCGGCGTGGAAGGCGGCGCGCGCGGAGCCGGCGTTCCAGGCGGAGCTCGAGGAGCTCCTCGTGCGGTTCGCGGGGCGGGAGACGCCGCTCGGGGAGGCGCGACGCATGTCCGCGGACGCGGGCGGGTGCCGCGTGCTGCTGAAGCGCGAGGACCTGTGCCACACCGGGGCGCACAAGGTGAACAACACCCTCGGGCAGGTGCTCCTCGCCCGGCGGATGGGCAAGACGCGCATCATCGCGGAGACGGGGGCGGGGCAGCACGGGGTGGCGACCGCGACGGCCGCGGCGCTGTTCGGGCTGCCGTGCGACGTCTACATGGGCGCGCTCGACGTCGAGCGGCAGGCGCTCAACGTCTTCCGGATGGAGCTGATGGGGGCGCGGGTGATCCCGGTCCAGGCCGGCTCGCGCACGCTCAAGGACGCGATGAACGAGGCCCTGCGGGACTGGGTCACGAACGTCCGCGACACGCACTACATCATCGGCTCGGTGGCCGGGCCGCACCCCTACCCCGCGCTCGTGCGCGACTTCCAGTCGGTCATCGGGCGCGAGGCGCGGCGGCAGTGCCTCGAGGTCGCGGGCCGGCTGCCCGACGCGGTGGTCGCGTGCGTCGGCGGCGGGTCGAACGCGATGGGGATCTTCTCCGGCTTCCTGGACGACGCCACCGTGAAGCTGGTGGGCGTCGAGGCGGCCGGGCTCGGGCTCTCGACGGGCAAGCACGGCGCGGCGCTCGCGAAGGGCACGCCGGGCGTGCTGCACGGCTCCAGGAGCTACGTGCTCCAGGACACGCACGGCCAGATCGCCGAGGCCCACTCGATCAGCGCCGGGCTCGACTACCCGGGCGTCGGGCCGGAGCTCTCGTACCTCAAGGACTCGGGCCGGCTCACGCTGATGCAGGCGACCGACCAGGAGGCGCTCGAGGCGCTCACGTACCTCGCGCGCACCGAGGGCATCATCCCGGCGCTCGAGACCGCCCACGCGGTCTCCGCGGCGCGCAAGGTCGCGAAGGCGCTCGGGCCGGACGGCCTCGTCGTCGTCAACGTCTCCGGCCGCGGCGACAAGGACGTGGATCACGTGCGCAGGGCGCTCGCGGCGCGCCCCTCGTCTCCGGCCCGCTCCGCGGGCCTACGCTCGGGGCGGACGGGGAAGAAGACGAAGAAGAGGGGGCATCGGTGAACCGCATCCAGGCCGCGTTCGACCGGGCGAGGGCCGAGGGCCGGCCGACGCTCGTCACCTACGTCATGGCCGGCGACCCCGACCTCGCGACCTCGAAGACCGTCGCGATGGCCTGCGTCGAGGGCGGGGCCGACCTGCTCGAGCTGGGCGTGCCCTTCTCGGATCCCATCGCCGACGGCCCGACCATCCAGGCCGCGGCCGAGCGCGCGCTCGCGCACGGGACCACCACGAAGCAGGTGCTCGAGGTCGCGGCGCACGTCCGCGCCCGGTGCGACGTCCCCATCGCGCTCATGGGCTATCTCAACCCCATGCTCGCCCACGGCCTCGATCGCTTCGCGGCCGACTGCGGCAAGGCCGGCGTGGACGCGCTCATCATCCCCGACCTCCTCCCGGAGGAGTCGGGCGAGCTCGCCCCCGCGCTCGCGAGGAGCGGCGTCCGTTCGGTGTTCCTGGTGGCGCCCACCTCCGGCCCCGCTCGCGTCGAGGCCGCGGCGCGCGCCGCGACCGGGTTCGTCTACTTCGTCTCGGTCACCGGCGTGACCGGCGCCCGCAGCGCGGTGGCCGGCGAGATCGGCGCGCTCGTGGCCGCCGTCCGCGCGAAGGCGAGCGTGCCGGTGGTGATCGGCTTCGGCGTCTCGACCCCGGAGCAGGCGCGGCAGCTCGGGAAGCTCGCCGACGGCGTCGTCGTGGGGAGCGCCATCGTGAAGAAGGTGGCCGCGCCCGGCACCCGCGCGGCCCGCGCGGAGCGGGCACGGCGGTTCGTGCGCTCGCTCCGCAAGGCGCTCTGAGCCGCCGCTGCCCAGGGCGTCGCCGCCCGGAGTCGAATCCTCCCCGGCCCGCTGTCCATCCTTCACGCCCCGTCCGCCTCCGCGGCATCCAGCCCGGAGACGCCGTGGGGCGCTGGGGGGTCGACCATGAGGTCCTGGTTCGTCGTCTGCTTGGCGTCCGCGTTCGCCGCCTGCACCGGTGAGGGAGTCACCGGAGGCCCCGGCGACCCCGCTCCGCCTGCGCTCGAGGTCACGCCCGCGGCCGCCACGCTCGTGGCCGGCACGGGCCCTGTGGAGCTCACCGCCACGCTCACCCACTCGAGCGCCACCATCGCGTGGAGCCTCGCCCCGGCGGTCGGGGCCCTCTCGAGCGCGTCGGGGCCTTCGACGCGCTACCTCCCGCCCGCGGCCGTGGGCGTGGCCACCGAGGTGACGGTGACCGCCTCGGCGGCCGGGCGCTCCGCGAAGGCCACCCTCACCGTGAAGCCCGCCCCGGTGCCCGCGCTCACCCTGACCGCCTCGTCGGCCGACACGGCGGTGGGCGGCGCGGTGGTGCACCTCGAGGCCGTCCCGTCCGGCGGCGCGGCCGGCACCGTCGTCTGGTCGACGCCGGCGGCGGGCACGCTCGCCTCGGCCGGCAACCTGGCCACCTTCACGCCGCCGCCTGCGCTCGGCGCGGGGACCCCGGTCGAGCTCACCGCGACGCTCGGCGACCTCGTCGCGCACGCCACGGTCACCGTGCACCTCGCCCCGACGCTCGCCGTCCCCGCGGCGGCCGAGGCGACCTTCGGGGGCGCCCCGGTCGCGCTCGCGGCGGCCGCCGCGAACGCCAGCGCCCCGGTCGCCTTCGCGGTCACCGCCGGCCGCGGCAGCGTGAGCGCCACGGGCGACACCGGAAGCTACCTGCCCCCGGCGGAGTGCGTGTACACGGAGGGTGAGTCCGCCACGGTCACCTCGACCGTCGCGGGGTACGGGGGCCTCTCCGCGAGCGCCACCACCGCGATCGCCGTGAAGCAGGTCGGCACGCTCGCCATCGAGCCCGCCACGCTGGAGCTCGCGGCGGGCGATCCCCCCACCGCCGTCACCGCCCTCCTCGCCGGCGGGGCCCACGGGCCGGTGCGCTGGGCGCTCTACCCGACGAACCGGGGAGCGCTCGTCGCGGAGGAGGGCACCGCAACCTCGTACGCCCCGCCGCCGGCGAGCGGCCTCACCTCGGCGTCCGGCACGACCCTCTACGCCATCGCGGGGTGCCTGACCGCGACCGCCTCCGTGGTGCTCCACCCCGCGCCGCTCGTCGACGCGCTCGAGGTCCATCCGCCCCGCGCGGTGGCCCTGGCCGGCGGGAAGCCGGTGAGGCTCGAGACCGCCACCACGCCCGCCGGGCTCTCCCGCACGTTCACGCTCTCGCGTGGCCCCGGGACGCTGGCCCAGGACGGCGACGCCGTCGTGTACACGCCGCCCGCCCAGGTCGGCACGTCGACCGCGACGATCGGCATCCAGGCCGGCGAGGCGAGGGTGGAGGTTCCGGTCCTCGTGGTCGGTCCCGAGGGCATGGACGTCGAGGTGTTCGACCCGGGCGACGGCTGGGCGAGCCCTTCCGGAAAGATCATGCTCGGCGGCGAGGTGCAGCGCGCGCCCGCGTCGGGACGCCTGACCTTCCACGGCGTCCATCCGCCCTACGACGTGGTGTTCCCGTTCGAAGGGGGCGCGACCATCGGCCAGGGGCTCACCGCCGACCGGATCGCCTGGGGCTTCGCCGCGTCCCGCGACACCACGCTCTCCTACACCGTGACCGGGCGGACCCCGGGCCTCTCGGTGCGCGTCTCGGCCGCGGCCGCGGGCGCGTTCGACCACGGCGCAGGCGACACCGCCGCCGGCTCGCTCTTCGCGAGCTGGGTCGGGCCGCCCACCCAGCCGTTCGACGTCTACGCGCTGGAGTGGCAGCCCGGGGCCGGCGGCGCCCCCGCGGCGTGGGGCCGGTTCCTGAAGGCGAGCCCGCCGGTCACGGACGCGATCGACGCCAGCGTCGAGCTGGCCCTCGACGGCCCCGCCCTCGCCTCGGCGGCGGTGTCCGGAACGCTCCTCGTCCCCGCCGGCCACGTGAACGTCCGGCTCTCCCCGACGCTGCGCCTGCCGGGCTTCGGCATGGGGCTCCCGTTCGCGCCTGCCGCGGCCGGCGCCTGGAGCTACCCCGCCCCGGTGATCCCCGGGGTGCGGTTCACGGCGCGCGCCACCGCCTCGGATGCGTCGAACGACACGACGAACGCGAGCGTCATCGTCGTACCCGGCGAGGCGGGCGTCGCCCTCGAGCTCCGCCCCGCGCCCACCGCCGTGTCCCCGGCGGCGGGCGCGACCGGGATCGGCCCAGGTGACGCGTTGACGGTGACGGGCGGCGACGGCTACCGCTACTTCACGCTGTCCCCGAGGTACCCCACCACGGGCCCGTTCCTCACCGTGTTCGCCAGCGCGGACACGGTGACGGTCCCCGACCTCACCGCCCTCGGGATCGGGCTGCCCTCCGGCGGCACGTACGGCTGGCGGGCCACCTACTTCGCCGACGCGAAGTACACCTGGACCGCCGATCTCCTCTTCACACCCTGGGTGGGCCTGTCCTCGACGGCGGGCCACGGGGGCAGCGTCGCCCTGCGCACCTTCGTGGCGAGGTGACGGACCGGGGCCCGGGGTAGCGCCCACAACCCGGGCCGCCCCGGGCGCACCTCCGGGGGCGAGCCGCAGCCCTTGACCCCGGAACCCGGCGCCCGGGCGCGCGCCCTCGGCTACACTGCCGCGCCATGTCCACCCCCGACAACGGCGGCGTCCGCGTCGCCGAGGCGCTCCACGCCGCCGGCGTGCGGCACCTCTTCACCCTGTGCGGCGGCCACATCTCGCCGATCCTCGTCGAGGCGAAGCGCCGGGGCCTCCGGGTCGTGGACGTGCGCGACGAGGGCAACGCGGTGTTCGCCGCCGACGCCGTCGCCCGCATGACCGGGCTCCCCGGCGTCGCCGCCGTGACCGCCGGGCCGGGCGTGACGAACGCGGTCACCGCGCTCAAGAACGCGCAGATGGCGCAGTCGCCGGTGCTGCTCCTCGGGGGCGCGACCGCCACGATCCTGCGGGGCCGCGGCTCGCTCCAGGACATCGACCAGCTCGCGCTCATGAAGCCGCTCACGAAGTGGGCGACCCGCGTGACGACCTACGCGAACCTCGGGCCCACGGTGGCGCGCGCGCTCGAGGTGGCCCGGAGCGGCGTGCCGGGGCCGGTCTTCGTCGAGGTGCCGGTGGACCTCCTCTACCCGGAGGCGACCGTCCGCGAGTGGTACGTGAAGGAGTCGGGCGTCGAGAAGATGCGCGGCCTCGGGGCGATGGCGCTCGGCGCCTACCTCGACGCGCACCTGCTCCGGCAGTTCCACGCGCCGCGCCTGCCCGCGGTGCTCGATCCGCCACCGGTGGAGCTCTCGCTGCCCGCGCTCCGCTCGCCCGGGGGCAAGGTCGCCGACGTCGCGCGCCGGCTCGCGCGCGCGAAGCGGCCGGTGCTCGTCGTCGGCAGCCAGGCCCTCGTGAACACGCCCGACCCGGGCCCCGTCGCCGAGGCCATCCGGCGCCTCGGCGTGCCGGTGTTCCTCGGCGGGATGGCCCGCGGGCTCCTCGGCCGCAAGGACGCGCTCCAGTTCCGCCACGCCCGCGGGAAGGCGCTGAAGGAGGCCGACCTCGTCCTCGTCGCCGGCTTCCCGTTCGACTTCCGGCTCGGCTACGGCCGCGCGATCGCGGGCAAGGCCTTCGTCGCCGCCGCGAACCTGTCCTCCGCGGAGCTCCGGAAGAACCGCTCGCCCGAGGTCGCCCTGCGGATGCACCCGGGCGAGTTCCTCGTCGACCTCGCCGCCGCGGCCGGCGGCGCGGAGGGGCGCCTCGAGCCCTGGCTCGCCACGCTGCGGGAGCGCGAGGCGGCCCGCGACGCCGAGATCGCCGAGGGCGCCCGCGCGCGCGGCGAGCTCGTGAACCCGCTCGCGTTCTTCACGCGGCTCGAGGAGAAGCTCGCCGACGACGCGACGCTCGTCGTGGACGGCGGCGACTTCGTCGCCACGGCGGCCTACACGCTCCGACCCCGCGCGCCGCTCGCCTGGCTCGACCCGGGCGTGTTCGGCACGCTCGGCGTGGGCGGCGGCTTCGCGACCGGCGCGGCGGTGCTCCGGCCCGGCAAGGAGGTCTGGCTGGTCTACGGCGACGGCTCCTCCGCCTACAGCCTCGCCGAGTTCGACACCTTCGCCCGCCACGGCCTCGCGCCCATCGCGGTCATCGGCAACGATGGCTCCTGGCAGCAGATCGCGCGCGAGCAGGTGGAGATGCTCGGCGACGACGTCGGCACCGTGCTCGCCCGCTGCGACTACCACCGCGTGGCGGAGGGCTACGGCGGGAAGGGCCTGCTCCTCACCGAGGACGCGCGCATCGACGCCGTGCTCGACGAGGCGAAGGCGCTCGCCCGCGCCGGGCACCCGGTCTGCGTGAACGTGCACCTCGCGCGGAGCGACTTCCGCAAGGGCTCGATCTCGATGTAGCTTCCTCGACTTCGTTCACCCTGAGCGTAGCCGCGCAGCGGCGAAGTCGAAGGGCTCAGGATGAGCGGTTTGCTTCTCGCCGGAACGTCCCCTCCCAGATCACCGGGCCGGTGGCGACCCGCACCGGTGACGGGGCCCGGTTGTACTCGGTCAGCGGTCCCGGCGGGTCGCGCACGAAGCCGGCCTCGGCCAGCAGCGCGACGAGCTCCGGCTCCTCGAGGAACACCTGCGGCTCGCCCGAGAACTGCGTGTAGACGAACGTCTCGCCCGCGACCGGCTCCGCCGCCGGGGGCAGGGTGTGGCGGGAGAAGGTGAAGACGAACAGGCCGGCCCCGCGCCGCGCGACGCGCGCCGCCTCCGCGAGCGCGCGCCGGAGCTCGTCGCCGGAGCGGGCCAGGTTCCAGATGCCGTGCGCGATCACCACGTCGAACACACCGTCCCCGAGCGGCAGCCGGTCCATGCCCGCCCGCAGGAGCTCCACCCGGCGGCCGAGCCCGGCCGCGTCCACCCTCGCCCGCGCCGCCGCCAGCATGGGGAGCGAGAGGTCGGTGCCGACCACCTCCGCGCCGAGCGCCGCGAGCGGCCCGGTGTTCCTCGCGGCGCCGCAGCCGAGATCGAGCACCCTCGCGGCGCCGCGGCGCCGGGCGAGCTCGGCCGCCGCCCAGGCCATGAGCACCGCGTTCGGCTTCGCGCTCGCGAAGCTGCCGACCGTGCCGGCGTCGTCCCACCTTCCCATTCGCGACCCCTCGCACTCCCCGGATGGGTTCCCCTCCGGGTAGGACGGGACCCCGGGGCTGATCGGATTCCGTGGTAACCCCGCGCCACGGGCGGCGCCAGGGTGGCACCTCACTTGCTGTTGCAGCGGGGTCGACGAGGCCGCCGCGCCCACCGCCACGCACGAGTCCACCCCGAATGCAGAAGCTCGTCATCCTCGACGGACCGCTCGCCTCGCTCCTCTATTACCCGGAGGAGCGGATCGTCCACCACGAGTTTCACGGCTTCGTGCACGGGGCCGAGTTCAAGAAGGTCCTCGAGGCCGGCATCGAGCTCCTGCGGAGGCACGGCGCCACGAAGTGGATCTCCGACGACCGCATGAACGGCGCCCTCCCGCGAGAGGACGGCGAGTGGGCGGACAACGTCTGGCGCCCCGCCGCGATCCAGGCGGGCTGGAAGCACTGGGCGATGGTCCAGCCCGAGAAGATCTACGGGCAGATGAACGTCCGGCGCTTCGTCGAGAACGCAGCGGCGGACGGCGTGATCGCGCGGATCTTCGACTCGCCCGTCGAGGCCCTGCACTGGATCCGCGGCGACGAGCCGCGGTAGCCGGACCTGACCTCGACGTCGCCGACGCCCCCCCTCGCTCTCGCTACGCGACCAGCCTCGCAGGGTGGACGAGCGCCACGTGGTCCGCGTGGCGGTGCACGTGCGGCCTCGAGATCCAGTGGCAGGCGCGGCAGTAGCTGCCGGCCGAGCCGCCCACGAGCCGCATGGAGAGCGTCCCGCCGCACAGGATGCAGCCCTCCTCCACCTCCACGTCCGCGTCGGCCACGGCCTCGTTCACCGGGCCGGTCTCCTCGTCGTCGTACCTCATGTGGGGACCGTAAGGACGAAATGGGGCGTGGCAAGTCGCCGTCGGCCCCGCGGGGAGGGAGCCCGCCCTACGCCTGCCCGCCGGGAGCCATGGCCCGGCCCACCGCGTCGCGCAGCGCCGCCGCGTCCACCGGCTTGTCGAGCACCGGGCAGCGGGTCCGCGCGAGGAACTCGCGCGCACGGTCGGTGAACGCGCCACCGGTGAGGAACACCAGGTGCCGCGCCACCTCGGGCCGGTCGGCCACGAGCGCGTCGTGCAGGTCCATGCCGGTGAGGTCCGGCATCATGAGGTCGCAGAGCACGACGTCGAAGGCCTCGCCGCCGCGGAGCCGCTCGAGCGCCTTCTTGCCGTCGGTCTCGATGGAGACCGCGTGCGGCCGCAGGAGGCGCGCCACCGAGCGCGCCACGAGCGGCTCGTCGTCGACGACGAGGATCCGCGCGGGCGCGGCCGCCGTTTCCGGCGGGCCCACCGCCGCGGGCGGCGGCGCGGCCGCGGGGAGCCGCACGCGGAAGGTGCTCCCCTTCCCCGGCGCGCTCTCGACCGTGATCTCGCCGCCCGCCTCCGCGACGATCCCGCGCACCAGCGGCAGGCCGACCCCGAGCCCGCCGCCGGTCGTGAAGAACGGCTCGAAGACCCGGGCCTGCACCTCGGGTGTCATGCCCGCGCCGGTGTCGGAGACCGCGAACACGACCTGGCCGCCCTCGGCACGCACCCGCACGCCGATGACGTTGTCGGCCGCGCGCCCCTCCGGGATCGCCTCGCAAGCGTTCGAGAGGAGGTTCACGAGGATCTCGTCCGAGCCGGCCCTCGGCGAGCGCCACGCGGCAGCCGGGGTCGACCTCGACGACCAGCCGCGCCCGGTGGCGGACGTCGTTGCGCGTGAACGCGACCGCCGAGCGCACCACGGCCTCGACGTCGCTCGCCGCGCCCGCCTGCGGGCGCGCGCTCGCGAACACCGCGAGGTCGGCGGCGATCCGGCGGACCCGCTCGGCGCCCTCCCGGGCGTCGGCCACGAGGTCGCGCACCTCCCCGGCGGGGAGCCGCTCGACCGCGGCCTCGAGGTTCCCGAGCACGTAGGTGAGCGGGTTGTTCACCTCGTGGGCGAGCCCCGCCGCCGCGCGGCCCATCGTGGCGAGCCGCTCGAGCACCTGCACCTTGAGCTCGCCCTCCCGGTGGGCCTGCTCGGCGCGGCGGCGCCCCGTGACGTCGAGGCCGAGGCCGGTCACCCCGACGATCCGGCCGGCCCCGTCGCGCATCGGCGCCCAGCGGCTCTCGAAGACGACCGGCCCGAAGACGTTGTCGGTGGCGAAGGACTCGCCCGCGAGCGCGCGGTGGAAGTCGGCGATCGTCTCCGGGAAGCCGGCGTAGACGTCGGTGACGCTCCGGCCGACGACCTCGCCCGGCCTGAGCCCGAAGGCCGCGAGCCCCTGCCCCTCCGACAGCGTGAAGACGCCGTCGCGATCGAGCACCCACTGCACCACGGGCAGGCTCCGGAGCACCGCGCGGCTCCGCTCCTCCGCCTGCCGGAGCTCGCCCTCGAGCCGGGCCTGCGCCGTCGCCGCCGCGCGCTCCTCGGTCACGTCGCGCGCGGACGAGAGCAGGTGCGGGACGCCGTCGAGGTCCACCCGGCTGGCCGACATCAGCACGATCCGCTCCCGCCCGTCGGCGCGCCGCACGCGGACCTCGCGCTCGCGCACGACCTCCCCGCGCGCGATCTCGTCCTGGATGCGCGTGCGCTCGGCCGGATCGGGCCAGATGCCGAGCTCGATGGCCGTGCGCCCCACGGCGCGGGCCTCCTCGATGCCCGTGTGCTCGGTGAACCTGTCGTTCACGGCCACGAGCCTGCCGTCGTCGAGCCGGCTGAGCGCGAGCGGGCTCGGGACCGTCTTGAAGACGGGGAGGAAGCGATCCTGCGGGCCGCGGCGGGCCGCGCGGAGGCGCGTGCCCACCGCGACACCCGCGGCGAGGGCCACGAACACGGCGACGACCATCACGCCGCTCGACATCGAGTGCTCCTGGGCGGCCCCCCTCCCCGCGCCCGCGGGTCCGAGTGTGGACCGCTGCGACCTGGCCGTGCAACTGCGTCAGCGTGCCACGGACCAGGCCATGTTGTCGCGGAAAGGCCCGCCGAACGCCTTGCGCTCCGCCGAGTAGTTGGCCCCGCCACCCTCGCCGCGGGGGCCCACGGCGACGACGCCCAGGTCCACGTCGGCCGGGAACGCCGCGAGGGTCCGGTCCACGGCCTCCTGCGGCTCGGTCCCCCGCGCGAGCTCCTCGTAGACGGCGCGCGCGACTGCGCGGCGGATGATCTCCTCGCCCTGCCCGGTGCACGCGACGGCGCCGGCGGGGCCCGCCCAGATGCCGGCGCCGGCGATCGGCACGTCGCCGACGCGGCCGTAGAACGTGATGGTCGTCCCGCCGGTCGAGATGGCCGCGGCGAAGCTCCCGCGCGCGTCCCTCGCGACCGCGCCCACGGTGTCCGGCGTCCCGGCGGCGGCCTTCAGCTCCTCCGGCAGCGGGCCGGGGAAGTTCCAGAACCGGCGCCAGTCGAACCGCTTCCAGGCGCCGAGCGCGGGGCCGGTCTCCTTGCCGAGCAGGATCCGCCGGACGCGCTCGAGCTTCTCGAGGCTGTCCTTGCAGCGCGGATCGTGGTCCGGGAAGCCGAAGAGCCGCGCGAGGCGCGTCGCGCCCTCGCCGACCACGAGCACGTGCGGCGTCTCCAGCACCTTGCGCGCCACGAGCACCGGGTTCTTCACCCGCTCGATGGCCGCCACCGCCCCGAAGCCGCCCGTGGCCCCATCCATCACCGCGGCGTCCATCTGCACGGTCTTTCCGTCCATGCGGATGTTCGCGCCGGTGCCGGCGTTGAAGCGGCAGTCGTCCTCGAGCGCCACGACCGAGGCGGTGGCGCCGTCGAGCGCCGGTCGTCCATCGCGGAGGAGCGCGAGGCCCCGCGCGGCGGCGGGGCCGGTCGCGTCCATCCGGACGCGGGCGGAGCCGACGCCGCCGTGGACCACGACCGCCGGGCCGCGCGGCGGCGCGGGGTCGGCGGGGGGCGCGGCGAGCAGCGCGGCGAGGAGGAGCGGGGCGAGGGCCATGGCCGCCTACAGGATCGACCGCCCGACCGCGCCGGCGATGACCCGCACCTGCTGCATGAGCCCCTCGAACTCCGCCGGCGTGAGCGACTGGTGGCCGTCGGAGAGCGCCTTCTCCGGGCGCGGGTGGACCTCGATGATCAGCGCGTCGGCGCCGGCCGCGACGCCCGCGCGCGCGATGGCGGGGACGTGGGGCCTCAGGCCGATCCCGTGCGACGGGTCCACCACCACCGGCAGGTGCGTGAGCGCCTTCAGCACCGGCACCGCGTTGATGTCGAGGGTGTTGCGGGTCATCGTCTCGAAGGTGCGGATGCCCCGCTCGCAGAGCGCGACGCGGTGGTTGCCCTTCGCGACGATGTACTCGGCCGCCATCAGCCACTCCTTGATCGTGGCGGAGAGGCCGCGCTTCAGGAGGACGGGCTTGTCGATCGTGCCGAGCCGCTCGAGGAGCGAGTAGTTCTGCATGTTGCGCGCGCCGACCTGCAGCACGTCCGCGTACTCGGCCACGAGCTCGAGGGTCTCGGTGTCCTTCACCTCGGTCACGACCTTGAGGCCGGTCCGCTCCCGCGCCTCGGCGAGGAGCCTCAGCCCCTGCTCCTTGAGCCCCTGGAACTCGTAGGGGCTCGTGCGCGGCTTGAAGGCGCCGCCGCGCAGGAACGTGGCGCCGGCGCGCTTCACGGCCGCGGCGGCCTCGAAGATCTGCTCCTTCGACTCGACCGAGCACGGCCCCGCCATGACCGCGATGGCCTTCCCGCCGAGCGGCACGCCCCCGACGTCGAGGACGGTGTCCTCCTCCTTCACCTCGCGCGAGACGAGCTTGAAGGGCTGCGAGACGCGCAGCGCCTCGGCGACGCCGGGCATGGAGCCGAAGAGGTCCTCCGGGTCGTGCCCGGAGGTGTGGCCGATGACCGCGACCACCTTGCGCTCGATGCCGGTGATGGGGTGCGGGGTGAGCCCCAGCGCGCGGATCTTCTCGACGACGTCGGCGTACTCGGCCTCGGTCGCGTGGGGCTTCATCGTGATGAACATCGGCGTCCTCGGGGCGTGGGAGACGGAAACGGTATCACGGCTCGGCGCCCTGCCACCCCGCCCGGCCGCGCCCAGGCGGCCGCGCTCTCGCTCCGCTGCGTGCTCGCGTCCTGGCCATCGCGCTGCGCCCGTCGCGCCGGCCTCGCGTGCCGCTGCGCCCGCGCGTGGACGATCGTTTCGACCCGGACCCGCGGAGTGGGTCTGCGGGTCGGTGGTCGCCGGGCGGGCCCTCCCACTGCCGAGGGACGCGCGCTCGCGAAGTGCCCGAGCTTCCTCGGGTGGGCTCCGGTGCGGCGCGACACGCCCCGTTCGGCGTGGCCCGGGGCCACTTCCGATCGTCGCGCGAGAGGCGTAGCGTGGAGTTGTGGTTGCAGCGAGGCTTCACACGACCACGGCAGCACGCAGCACCGAAGCAGCAGCATCGAAGCAGCAGCATCGAAGCAACACAGCGCGCTGTTTCACACCGCGGTGTCCACAAGGAGGCCTGAGATAGCAGAGCCGTCGCAGGACTCGACAGAACCGCAGTCCATACCGGCGTGAAGCCGGACCGGTGCTCGTCTACAGAGCGCCTCCGCCACAGAGCGAAGAAGTGAGAAGAGGCCCCTTGAACGGGCCTCTTCTCGTGTCTTGGGCCTCGGACTACTGCTTCGTCGCCGTGGGCTGGAAGTCCGGGAAGTCCATGCAGACCCGCGTGCCGCCGGCGAGGTCCTCGCAGTCGCGGAACCAGTGGTCGACGCCCGCGATCGACATCGAGCCGTTCGGGCCCGGCGCGCCGGACCGGATCGACTGCGCCATGTCGTAGCCGAGCGTGACCGTCACGGACTCGCCGTCGGCGAGGGTGAGCGGCGGCGAGAACACCTGGCTCGTGCGGCCGCAGTCGCCCACGATCATCTCGCGAGCGCCGGTCATGCCCGGCCCCCTCCAACGCAGGTTCGGCTCGCCGGGCATGCCGTACTTGCAGAACTCCATGCGGGCGTAGCGGTAGGTGCCGGTCTTCACGGCGCGGCCCTGCCCGTTGATGGCGGCGTTGACCACGTCGGTCGGCTGGCCGAAGTCGAAGAAGCTCGTGACCCGCGGCCCGCCGCCGGGCATGCCGCTCGGCAGGCAGCCCTGGATGTCGTCGTTGCACTGGGCGTTGAGCCAGATCATCTGGGTCTCGCCGACGTTGTCCTGCGTCTGCGGATCGACGTCCTCCGCGAGGTAGACCGCGATGAGCTTCAGCTCGAGCGAGCGGTCGGTCCCGGCGACGAGCGCGCCGGCGACGGTCTGGTTGTCGACGCGGAGCTTCACGTCGGCCTTGCCACCGCAGGCGGCGGCCGCGGCGGCGAGGGCGAGGACGGCGAGGGTCGGGAACCTGGGCATGGCGTGTGGCCTCCGGGCGGCACGGAGAGCACGAGCCGGGCCGGCCGCCGGCAGCACCGGAGGCCAGCGGGCACGCGCGCTTGACGCACGCCGCCGCGCCGCGCCCGCGGACCCGGGGCACGTCCGGCACCCGTGCGCCGCGGTGGGAGGCCGCCCACAGCGGCGGTAGGATGCCTCCGTGAAGGAGCCCAACCCCCGCCGCTTCGCCGTGTGGGCCGCGTCGCTCGTGCTGCCGCTCGTCGCCGGCGCGTTCCTCGTCCCGCGGCTCTTCCGGCCGCCGACCCTCCCCGCCGCCGCGCTCGCGCCCGCCGATCCCGCGGCGCGGGACGCGGCCGGCACGCCCCCGCGCCACCCCGAGCAGCCGACCTCCGAGGAGCTCGAGAAGGCGCGCTGGGCCGCGACCGCGCACGCCGCGCTCGAGAAGCGCAACCTCGAGAAGGCCGAGGTGTTCGCGCCGCGCGACGACGCGGGCGACGCCTGGCGGCCGTTCGACGGCTTCGGCCTCTCGATCGACTCCGCGCCGGAGGGCGCGCACGTGACGGTGAACGGCCAGGAGCTCGGCGGGGCGCCGGTGCTCACCTCGATCTCCTGCCAGCCCGGCGAGGACGTGGTGGTGCGCGCCGTCGCGAAGGGCTACCGCCCGTTCGAGCGGAAGATCGCGTGCCGGAAGGACGCGATCCTGGCGTTCACGGCCCGGCTCGTCCGCTAGGTTCCGTTCACCCCGAGCGTGGCGCCGCCGGAGGCGGCGCGGAGACGAGGGGTCAGACCTCGCGCCCCACCGCGCCGGCGATCACCTTCACCTGCCGCATCAGCGCCTCGAACTCGGTCGGCATCAGCGACTGCTGCCCGTCGGAGAGCGCCTTCTCCGGGCGCGGGTGCACCTCGACGATGAGGCCGTCGGCGCCCGCGGCGACGCCGGCGCGGGCCATCGCGGCGACGTGCGCGCGCAGGCCGATGCCGTGCGACGGGTCGACCACCACCGGCAGGTGCGTGAGCGTCTTGAGCACCGGCACCGCGTTGAGGTCGAGCGTGTTGCGGGTCATCGTCTCGAAGGTGCGGATGCCGCGCTCGCAGAGCGCGACCTGGTAGTTGCCGCGGGAGAGGATGTACTCGGCGGCCATGAGCCACTCCTTGAGCGTGGCCGACGGGCCGCGCTTCAGGAGGATGGGCTTCTTGAGCGTGCCGAGCTGCTTCAGGAGCGAGAAGTTCTGCATGTTGCGGGCGCCGATCTGGATCACGTCGGCGTGCTCTACGACCATCGGGAGCGTCTCGACGTCCATCACCTCGGTCACGACCTTGAGGCCGGTCTGCTCGCGGGCGAGCGCGAGGAGCTTCAGGCCCTCCTCGGCGAGCCCCTGGAACTCGTAGGGGCTCGTGCGCGGCTTCCAGGCGCCGCCGCGGAGGAAGGTCGCCCCGGCTGCCTTGACCGCGTGGGCGGCCTCGAGGAGCTGCTCCTTCGACTCGACCGAGCACGGACCGGCCATGACCGCGATGCGGCCGCCGCCCAGCTTCACGCCGCCGACGTCGATGACCGTATCGTCCGGCTTCACCTCGCGGGACACGAGCTTGAACGGCTGGGACACCCGGATGGCCTCGGCCACCCCCGGGAGGCCCTCGAACTGGCCCGGGTCCACCGCGCCCTTGTTGCCCGTGATGCCGATGGCGACGCGCTGCGCACCCGGGATGGGGTGTGGCTCGAACCCCAGCGAACGGATCCGTGCGTTCACGGCCTCGACCTGTTCGGGCGTCGCGCTGTTCTTCATGACCACGAGCATGTTCGAGGGCTCCGGGTGTCCAAAGTGGGTGGCCGGGCGGTCTCTTAGCGCAGGGGCGGGGGCGGCTCAAGCCGGCCCGACGGCGCGGGTGGCCCCGGGGCGCGGCACGGTGGCGGGGACCCGTCCCCGGGATACGGGGCGCCAGATGTGATCCGGGGCACTGCGGGATGCACCTCGGGTTCCCTATGTTCCGACGAGAGGGGCGACCGGGTGGACGCGAGACGAGCGATCAAGGCGGTGCGGAGGGTGGCGAAGGCGGTCGACCGGATCGCCCGGGCGCTCGACATCCCGGGCATCGAGAACCGCATCGTGAAGCGCACCGACTTCTCGCGCTGCGAGCGGCCGGTGCTCCTGCTCCACGGCTTCATGTCCGGCCGGCGGACGCTGGAGGTCCTCGAGGAGCGCCTGCGCCGCGACGGCTACGGCCCGTTCTCGCTCGACCTCGGCGGGCTCGGGCAGTCGCTCAACAACCGCGGCATCGACGACCTCGCCGACCTCGTGCGCACCAAGGTCGAGCGGATCTACGGGCGCAACCCCTCCCTCGGGCCGCTCACCATCGTGGGCCACTCGAAGGGCGGCCTCGTCGCGGCGTACTACGTGAAGAAGCTCGGCGGCTGGCGGCGCACGCGCGCGGTCGTCACGCTCGGCGCGCCGTACCACGGCACCGCCCGCGCGTGGCTCGGCCTGCCCATCGTGACCGTCGCCCGCTCGATCCTGCAGATGATCCCGGGGAGCCCGTTCCTCGGCCGGCTCGGCGACGGGCCGTGGCCGGCCTCGGTGCGGCTCGCCTCGCTCTGGAGCCGGACCGATCCCTGGGCGCGCTACCCGACCTCGGTGCTCGACACGCAGGGGCTCCCGCACCTCGTGAACGTCGAGGTCAAGGGCGACCACTTCGACCTCCTCACCTCGAAGCGCGTCTACGGGACGCTCCTCGCCGAGCTGCGCGCCGCCGAGGAGCACGCGCCGCGCGTCCGCGGGAAGCTGACCGGCCTCGTGGGCGGCAAGGGCGCCGAGCGCGCTCCCGCCCGCCGGCGCGTGTCCAGCACCGGCGCCGCGTAGCGTACAATTGGCCCGTGCGCGACCGCCGCTTCGACTGGCTCTACGACCGCCAGAAGCAGCCCGTCCGGGAGTACATCCTCGAGAAGTTCGCCGAGGAGCTCGCCCGCGAGCTCGAGGCCTGGCCCCCCGCCGAGCTCGAGTGGGTGGACGACGCCGCCCGCGCACGGTGGGCCGCCGGCGCGGCGGCGCGCCCGCGCGAGGACGTGGTCCGGTTCGCGCTCGAGCTGGCGCGGCTCGACCTCGCGCACGCCCTCGACGGCTACGAGTGCGCGCTGGAGGAGGGCCGCCACCGGCTGCAGACGCCGGCGGAGGAGGCGGCGCTCCACCTGCTCGTGACGCTCGTGACGGAGCGCTGCCTCGAGCTCAAGGAGCGCGCCGAGGCCGCGCGCCTGTCGCGCGCGGACCTCTCGGCGAGCCTGAAGCTCCTGGAGCGGCGCCTGTTCCGGGTGACCCAGTAACCCCGTTCGTCCCGAGCGTAGGCGCGCGCAGCGCGCCGGAGACGAGGGACGTCTACTTCTTCGGCACCTTCTCCCAGTCCGCGAGGAACTTCTTCAGGCCGGACTCGGTGAGCGGGTGCTTCGCGAGCTGCTCGATGACGCCGTACGGGATCGTCGACACGTCGGCGCCGAGCTTCGCGGCCTCGAGCACGTGCACCGGGTGGCGCACCGAGGCGACGAGCACCTTCGTCTTGAACTGGTAGTTCCGGTAGATCTGGACGATGTCGGCGATGAGCGCCATGCCGTCCTGGCTGATGTCGTCGAGCCGGCCGACGAACGGCGAGATGTACGTCGCGCCCGCCTTCGCGGCGAGGAGCGCCTGCACCGCCGAGAAGCAGAGCGTGACGTTCGTCTTCACGCCCTCGTCGGAGAGCACCTTCACCGCCTTCAGGCCCTCGACGATGAGCGGGACCTTGACGACGATCTGGCTCCCGAACTTCGCGTAGTACCGGGCCTCCTTCAGCATCCCCTCGGCGTCGGTCGAGGTGACCTCCGCGGAGATGGGGCCGGGGACGATGGAGACGATCTCCTTCAGCACGTCGTCGAAGGAGCGGCCCGTCTTGGCGACGAGCGAGGGGTTGGTCGTCACGCCGTCGCACAGGCCGAGGGCGAGGGCCTTCTTGATCTCGTTGACGTCGGCCGAGTCGATGAAGAACTGCATGGCGAACCACCTCCGTGCTGCGCGGGAGGATTCTGCATAGCGCGGCGCCCGCGCGCCTCGCAAGGGCCGTGTGTGCTATGACCCGCTCGACATGGCCGCCCGCTCGAAGGTCCGCAGGCTCCCCCGGCGCAAGCTCGCACGGCCCCAGGAGGCGGCGCCGCCCCGCAGGCCCGTCTCGCCGCGGAAGCCCTCCGCGAAGGCCCTCGTCGACTACGGGAAGACCGTGCTCGCGGCCGAGGCCGGGGCCATCGGCCGGGTGGTCCTCGGCGAGAGCTTCGCCGAGGCGGTGCGCTGGGTGCTCGACTGCAAGGGCCGGGTGGTGGTCACCGGGATGGGAAAGCCCGGCTTCGTCGCCCAGAAGATCTCGGCGACGCTCGCCTCCACCGGCACCCCCTCGCTCTTCGTCCACCCGGCGGAGGCGGCGCACGGCGACCTCGGCCGCATCGCGAAGGACGACGTGGTCTTCGCGCTCTCGAACTCGGGCGAGACCGAGGAGATCGTCCGGCTCCTGCCGGCGCTCAAGAAGATGGGCGTGCGCATCGTCGCGCTCACGAAGGACCGCCAGAACCCGCTCGCCCGCGCCGCCCACCTCGTCGTCGCCATCGGCGACGTCGAGGAGGCCTGCCCGATGGGCCTCGCCCCGACCGCCTCGACCGCGGTGCTGCTCGCGGTCGGCGACGCGATCGCGATGACCGTCCTCCAGAACCGCTCCTTCCGCGAGGAGGAGTTCGCGCTCTACCACCCCGCCGGCAAGCTCGGCCGCGGCCTCATGAAGGTCCACGAGATCATGCGCGCCGGGGAGTCGAACCCGGTCGTGCGCGAGGACGAGCCGCTCTCCGCCGCCGTCGCCGTGATGACCGGCACCGCCGGCCGGCCCGGCGCCGCGAGCGTCGTCGACGCCGCCGGGAAGCTCGTCGGGATCTTCACCGACGGCGACCTCCGCCGCCTGGTCGAGCACGGCCACCACGACTTCAACCGCCCGGTCTCGACCGCGATGGGCCGCAACCCGCGCACCATCCGCCCCGACGCGCTCGTCGGCGACGGCGCCCGCGTCCTGCGCCAGGCCGCCATCGATCAGGTCCCCGTCGTCGACTCCGAGGGCCGCCCCGTGGGCCTGCTCGACGTGCAGGACCTCCTCGCGGCGAAGATCCTGTGAGCGGGCGCAAGAAGACGAGGTCCGCGAAGTCGAAGGCCGCTCATCCTGAGCGTAGCGGCCGCGCAGCGGCCGCGAAGTCGAAGGACGAACGGACCCTCCGCTCGTCCCTCGTCGAGCTCTGCCGCCGCCTCCACGCCCGCGACCTCATCGGCGCCGGCGAGGGCAACGTCTCCGTCCGCCTCGGCCCCGGCCGCTTCCTCGTCACGCCCTCCGGCGCGAACAAGGGCTACCTGCGCGCCGCCGACCTCGTCGTCGTCGACGCCGCCGGCGAGGTCGTGAAGGGCCCTCCGGGCGCCCGCGCCTCGACCGAGCTCAGGATGCACCTCGCGGCCTACGCCGCCCGGCCCGACGTCGAGGCCGTCGTGCACGCGCACCCCATCACCGCCGTCGCCCTCACCGTGGCCGGCGCGCCGCCGCCGGGCGACCTCGTCCCCGAGGCCGCGGTCACGCTGGGCCCCGTCGCGGTGGCCCGCTTCTCGACGCCCGGCACCGACGAGGTCCCCGCGTCGCTCGCGCCGTTCTGGGCCGGGCACGACGTCCTGCTCCTCGAGCGCCACGGCGCGCTCACCTTCGGCCGCACGCTCGGCGAGGCCTTCGACCGGATGGAGACGCTCGAGCGCGTGGCGCGCATCGCGCTCGTCGCCCGGCTCGCCGGCTCCTGCGAGCCGCTCGCACCGGACGTCGTGGACCGGGTGCTCGTCGCGGCCGGGAAGCCGCCGCGCAGGCGGTGAGTCGCCCCACGCAGACGTCTGCGCCGTGACGGCGCCGAAGCGGCGGGGGAACGACGCGCTGCGCAGCGCGTCGACGGACGCCGGGCCCGCTTCACCCCGGGTCCGGCTCCCTTGACCCCGCGCAAGCGCGCCGCCTCACGGCCGCAAGGCGCCTGAGCATTTGGCCGGCCCCTTCGCCTCGGGATGTCCGCCCCGGACCGAATGTGCCAAGGTCGCCAGCCCGAGGCTCCCGAGCGCCGCGCATGAACGCCTTCGACCAGACGATCCTGCACCTCCTGAACTCGTTCGCCCAGCGCTCGTCGTTCCTCGACCGCGGGATGATGCTGCTCGCGAACGGCACGATTGCGAAGGCGAGCTTCGTCGGCCTCTTCCTCTGGTACCCGTGGCTGGAGAAGGGCGAGCGGGGGCGGAAGAACCGCGAGATCATCGTGGCGACGGTCTTCGGCTGCTTCCTGTCGATCGGCCTCTGCCTCGTGCTGCAGAAGCTCCTGCCGTACCGCGTGCGCCCCGTGCAGAACGCCGACCTCGGCTTCATCGTGCCCCTCGGCCAGGAGCCGCTCAGGGACTGGCCCTCGGCGTTCCCGAGCGACCACTCGATGCTGTTCGCGACGCTCGCGACCGCCGCCTGGTTCGTGTCGCGCCCGCTCGGCGTCGCCTCGCACGTCTTCGCGTTCCTCTTCATCGGCGTGCCGCGGGTCTACCTCGGGCTCCACCACCCGACCGACATCCTCGCGGGCGCGGCGATGGGCATCCTCGTGGCGGCCGGGGTCAACCGGCCCGCCGTCCGCGCCGCGCTCTCCCGCTGGCCGCTGCGGTGGCACGAGCTCCGCCCCGGGCTGGTCTCCGCGGGCATGTTCCTCCTCTTCGTCCAGATCGCGAGCGTGTTCTGGGAGGCCCGGGTGGTCGCGGACGCGCTCGCCCGGAGCGCCGCGCCCGCGCTGCAGGTCAAGATCGGCGATCGGTAGCGAGCCCGCGGCTACGGCGCCGACCCGAACTTCAGCGTGCCGGTGAGCTGGATGGGCGGGGCCATCACGCCGACGGCCGTGCCCGCGAAGGTCGCGGTCCCCACGAAGGGATCCACGGTGACGCCCGCGCACGGCGGGGGCGCGAAGACCTCGGGCGAGCAGAGGACGCTCAGGAGGTTGGTCTTGTCGTTCAGGAAGTAGTCGACCGAGTAGACCACGCCGGAGGCCCGGTCGTAGGTCACCAGGACCGCCTCGCGGTACTGGAAGCTGCCGTAGTCGTGGTTCTCGGCCCAGACCACGTGCTGCTGATCGAACGCGTTCGCCGGTGAAGGCGGCTGCGCCTCCTCGGGACAGAGCCTCCCTCCGGTCGAGGCGGGCGCGTTCTCGACCACGAGCGAGCCCCAGCCCTTGTCGCAGGGCGCGACGATGTCGAGGTCGAAGGCCCGCTGCGCGGTGGCGTGCGGCTGGGCGGAGTCCTCGACGCGGACGGTGAGGCGGTGGAACGCCTCCTGCGTGGGCGTCCCGTGGAGCTCCCCGGTGCCGGCGTCGAGCACGAGGCCGGCCGGGACGTTGTCGGCGCTCCACGTGAGCGGGTGCGTCCCGCCGGTCGCCAGGAACGTCGTCGAGTACGCCGTCCCCACCACCGCCCCGGAGAGCGGCGACGCGCTCGTGATCTCGAGCGCGGGCGGGGCGGTCACCGTCAGCACCGCGGCCCCGCTCGCGAGGCTCCCGCGCGCACCGGTGACGCGCACCCGGAACCTCGCGCCGTCGTCGGCGAGGGTCGCGGGCGAGAGCGTGAAGGTGTCGGCGGTCGCGCCGGCGAGGTCGGTGAAGCTCGCGCCGGCGTTCGCGCTCCGCTGCCACTGGTAGGCCTGCGCGCCGGTCGCGGCGACCGAGAAGGTCGCCGGGGCGCCGGCCATGACCGAGCGGTCCGCCGGCTGGGTCGTGATGACGACCTCCTCCCCCCCGGGTGCTCCGGGCGCGGGGGAGCCTCCTCCACAGCCCGAGGAGACGGCGACGAGGAGCGGGAGGAGGACGCGGCGCGCGGAGGACATCGGAGCCTGCCTGGTGAGAGGGCGTGCGACGGGCTCCAGCGTACGCGCGCGATCAGGCCCGGAGCCGAGGTCTCCGGGGTGGCCCACCGACGATCTCGCGGGTGGCCCAGCGATCGCCCGGATTCTGGTACGAAGCACCGCCCATGTCGACCCCCACCGCCGCCCGCCCCAGGGCGGTCCTCGTCGGAGTCCAGCTCCCCGACGTCACCGACGAAGCGCACGCGTCGCACCTGGCGGAGCTCCGTCGGCTCGTGGACACCCTGGGTTACGAGACCGTCGCGACGGTCAGCCAGCGGCGCGGGGGGACGGGGTCGGGGACGGTGCTCGGCTCGGGCAAGCTCATGGAGCTCGCCCGGCTCACCGGCGGCCCGGGCTTCGTCGCCTCGGGCGCCGCCGACCGCACCTCGAAGGCGAAGGAGCGCTGGGAGGCACGGGCCGCCGAGGCGGCGGCCGACGTGGAGCCCGAGCCGGAGGACGGGGACGACGACCGCGACGCGGGGCAGGTCGTGGCGGGCGAGCCGCCGAGGGTGGTGGTGGTCGCGCACGAGCTCTCGCCGAGCCAGCTGCGCAACCTCGAGAAGGCGACCGGCGCGACGGTGCTCGATCGCACCGGCGTCATCGTCGACATCTTCCACCGCCACGCGCGCAGCCGCGAGGCGCGCATGCAGGTCGAGATCGCCCGGCTGAAGTACCTCGCTCCCCGGCTGCGGGAGTCGGCGGGCCGCTCGGAGCGCCAGCAGGGGCGGGGCGCGGGCGACTCCGCGGTCGAGCTCGATCGCCGCAAGATCCGCGACCGGCTCGCGGAGCTGACCGCCGGCCTCGCCGCGGTGGAGCGCGACCAGGACCACCGCCGCCACGCCCGGCGGGACCAGCTCAGGGTGGCGCTCGTCGGCTACACGAACGCCGGCAAGTCCTCGCTCATGCGGGCGCTCACCGGGAGCGAGGTGCTGGTCGCGGACCGGCTCTTCGCGACGCTCGACACGACCGTGCGGGCGCTGCAGCCGGAGTCCCGCCCGCGGGTGCTCGTCTCGGATACGGTGGGCTTCCTGCGGCAGCTGCCGCACGACCTCGTCGCCTCGTTCCGCTCGACGCTCGACGAGGCCCTCGAGGCCTCGCTGCTCCTCTACGTCGTGGACGCCTCCGACCCGACCTTCGAGGCGCAGCTCGAGGTCACCCGGACCGTCCTCAGGGACATCGGGGCGGCCGAGGTGCCGAACCTGCTCCTGCTCAACAAGGGCGACAAGGTCGACGCGGCCGCCCGGCGCGCGCTGAAGGAGCGGTACCCCGACGCGATCCTGCTCTCGGCCAAGGCGCCCGGCGACGTCGCCGCCCTCCGGCAGACCATCCTCGACTTCTTCGAGGCGCAGATGGTGGAGGCCGAGCTCCTCGTCCCGTACGCGAGCCAGGGGCGCGTCGCCGAGATCTACGAGACGGCGCGCGTCGTCTCCGAGACCTTCGACGAGGCGGGCCGGCACGTGCGCGTGCGCTCGACGCCCGCCGCGATCGCGAAGCTCACGCGCAGCTTCGAGGCCTGAGCTCAGAAGCGGATCCCGGCCGCCGCCACGACGATGGTGGGCGCGCCCGTGACGAGCTTCAGCTGGACGTAGGGCACCACGGCGCCGGTGCGGAAGCCGATCCCGGCGAGGACGTTGGCGTGGGCCTCCGTCGAGCTCGCGGCCGGGCCGTCCGGATCGGCGACCTCGACCGCGAGGCCTCCGCCGATCCAGAGGTACGGACCGCGGACCGGCAGGTCGTAGTGGGCGTCGAGGTTGAGCGTGAAGAACCGCCTGCCGTCCACGAAGACGAACTCGGCGTTGGGGTTCACGTAGAAGCCGCCCCCGGCGTGGAGCAGCAGCTCGGCGCCGAGGAACGGCCTGTCGGGGCCGTGCTCGAACGAGTAGATGCCGCCCCGCACGCCGACGTCGGCCGCCCGGGCCGGAGCCGCCGCCAGGACCGCGAACGCGACGGCCACGCCCACGAGCCGCCTCCGGATCACGCGCTGCTTCGTCGTCTGGGTGTTCATGGGGTTCTCCTTTCGCCTCGAGGGTCGGAACCCGCCGCGCCCGGTGGTGTTCCCGGCGGCCCTCCCTGGACGGGGAGTGAGCGAGCGCTTTCCGGCGGCGCGGCTGGAGAATGCCATCGGGGTGTCCCCCGGCCAGGGCGACTCCATCCGAGCGGCTCCACTGTACGTCAATGAGTGCTAGCCTCGGGCATGCGCCCTCGCCTGCTGGCCTTGCTCGTCGGCGGTCTCGCGTCCGCCGCCGCGCACGCGGCACCTCCCGAGCGGAGGAGCTTCACGCTCTACAAGTGGCAGAGCCGCGTCGGCCGGGAGGACGTGCTGATCGCACGCGACGGCGATGGCGCGGAGATCAAGAGCGCCTTCGCCTTCACCGACCGCGCGACGCCGGTGCCGCTCGCCGCCGTCCTGCGCGTGGGCGGCGACGGCGCGCCCCGGTCCTTCCAGGTCTGGGGCGCCACCTCGCGTCCCACCCGCGTCGACGATCGGGTGGAGGTGGCGGGCGGCAAGCTCGTCGTCACGCAGCGGGGCGAGACCCGCACGATCCCGGCGCCGGCGACGTTCTTCGTCGGCTCCGCCTACGCCCCGGTGGCGGTCACCGAGGCGCTCTTGCGCTACTGGGCGAGCCACGGCGAGCCGGCGCGCCTGCCGGTCGTCCCCATCGGCGAGGTCACCGTGGAGCGGCGCGGGGACGACGTGGTCACCGACGACGACGGCAAGCCACGGACGCTGCACCGCCTCGCGCTCGGCGGGCTCACCTGGGGACGGGAGACCGTCTGGCTCGACGAGGCCGGCAACGTGGCCGCGCTGAAGGGCGTGGACGCCGAGTTCGATCACTTCGAGGCGACCGCGCGGGGCTTCTCCGAGGCGCTGTCGGGGCTCGTGTCCCGCGCGGCAGCGGACGGCATGGCCGCGCTCGAGGAGGCGGCCGCGGGGCTCCGCCCGGCCGGCGCACGCGGCGGCACAGTCGCCTACGTGGGGGCCCGCCTCATCGACGGCAGCGGCGCGCCGCCCGTTCCGGACGCGGTGGTGGTCGTGGACGGCGACCGCATCGTCGACGTCGGCCCGCGCGCCAGCGTCCCCGTCCCCGCCGGCGCCCGCACCGTCGACGTGTCCGGCAAGACGGTCCTGCCCGGGCTCTTGGACATGCACGCCCACTTCGAGCAGGTCGAGTGGGGACCCCTCTACCTCGCCGCCGGCGTGACCACCGTGCGCGACTGCGGCAACGAGCTCGACTTCATCACCTCGGTCCGCGACGCCGTCGCCTCGGGCCGGGGGGTCGGGCCGCGCATCCTCATGGCCTGCATCGTCGACGGCGAGGGCGCGGCGGCGCTCGGCAAGGATCGGCTGCGCTCCGCGGACGAGATCCCGGCGCTCGTGGCCCGGTTCAGGAAGGCGGGCTGCCGCCAGGTGAAGATCTACTCGAGCCTGGATCCGCGCCTCATCGCGCCGCTCGCGAAGGCGGCCCACGCCGCGGGCATGACCGTGACCGGCCACGTCCCGCGCGGCATCGGCACGATTGCGGCGCTCCGGGCAGGCATGGACATGATCAGCCACTCCCAGTTCCTGGTCCGGCCTTTCCTCGCGCCGGGCACCGACCCCGCGAAGGAGCTTCCGCCGTCGGAGCTGCGGCGCGCGCTCGACGGGCTCGACCTCGCCTCGCCGGCGGCGCGCGCGGTCGCGCGGGAGTTCGCGGCGAGGAAGCCGGTCGTCGACCCGACGCTCGCGCTGGGCGAGCTCTTCGGCGCGCCCCACGACGAGATCGTGCAGCACGAGCCCGGGCTCGCCCGCCTGCCGGCGGCGATCGGCGCGGCCTACGCCGACCTCGGCGTCCGGCCCGAGGGCGCGGCGCTCGCGGGCAAGGTGCGCGCCGCGGCGCGGGCGGTGGTCGCGGCGCTGCACCGGGCCGGCGTTCCCGTCGTCGTGGGCACCGACCAGGCGGTGCCGGGCTTCAGCGAGTTCCGCGAGCTCGAGCTCCTCGTCGAGCTCGGCTTCACCCCGATGGAGGCCCTCCAGGCCGCGACGCTCGTGCCGGCGCGCGCGATGAAGCTCGACGGCGAGGTCGGAACCCTCGCGCGCGGGAAGCGCGCCGACCTCATCGTCGTGGACGGCGACCCGCTCGCCGACATCCGCGCGCTGCGCAGGCTCGAGCTCGTCGTCGCGGCCGGCGTGGCGTACGACCCGGCCCGCCTGTGGGCGTCGGTCGGGTTCGCGCCGTAGGGACCCCTGTGGGCGCCGCGCCGGAAGCCGCCCGGGCCAGGCTCCCCGCCCGTCCTTCTCCCCCCGTCCGTCCCTCTCCCCCCGCCCGTCCCTCTCCCCCCGTCCGTCCCTCTCCTCCCCGCCCGTCCCGCTCCCCCCTCCGTCCGTCCCGAGCGTAGCCCCCGCGCAGCGGGGGCGGAGACGAGGGACAGGGGCCCGGGGGCTCGAATCCTCCCTGAGCCCCAGCCGGATCCTGCGATCTCACTGTCAGACCGGGGTGGCAGGATCGCGGGTATGGACGCGTGCGCGGCCAGCGAAATCGTCGGCGGAGTGCCTCCGGAGCTCGTACCTCCGGAGCTCGCCCCGGCGGCTGCCTCGAACGACGCCGTCTCCGCGCAGGCCGCGAGCAGCATCACCCACCGCGACCCGCTCGGCGACCGCTGGGATCTCCGCGCGCCGCGGTGGGATCTCCCGACCTTCACGCTGTTCGAGCTGCGCGAGCTCTGGCTGCGCGGCGACGGCGGCCTCGAGAAGTACGAACGCGCTCTCGCCCAGGGCGCTCGCATGCTGCGGGCCCTGCAGGTCAGCCGCGCCGCGGTGCTCGCCAAGTTCACGGAGGGTGACCGGCTCGCCCGGCTGGGCTTCTCGAGCCTCGGCGACTTCACCGAGAACCTCCTCGGCACCCGCCGGCGCGCCGCGCAGGTGGAGGTCCAGCTCTCGAAGGCGCTGCGGGAGCGGCCGCTCCTCAGGGCCGCGGTGCACGCCGGCACGGTGAGCCCGTCGGCGGCGCTCGCGGTGCTGCCGGTCACGCCCGGGGACGACGAGGCGCGCTGGGTCGAGCGCGCGGCCGAGCTGCCGGTCCGCAGGCTCAAGCAGGAGGTGAAGCGGGCGCTGAAGGAGCGGAAGGCGCTGCCGGGGCCCGACGCGGCGGAGGAGAAGAGGGAGGAGGACGAGGCGCCCTGGGTGCACCTCGACGTGCCGGTCTCGGATCGGGCCAGCGAGCGGCTCCACAAGGCCCTCGCCCTCGCCGGCGAGCTCGTCGAGAGCCCGCACCGGTTCGTCCAGCTCGAGGCGCTCGGGCAGGAGTTCCTCTCCGAGCACCCGGGGGACGAGTGGGACGTGAAGGGCGCGGAGCTCGCCCTCGATCGAACGTTGCACCCGCTCGACGTCCCGACGAAGCGGAACGCCGCGGAGGCGAAGCTCGAGTCGGAGACCTCCTCCTGGGAGTTCCTCGATCCCGTCGTCCCGGTCCCGGCCGTCGAGCTCGACCCGCTCGACGCTGCCACCGACGACGACCTCTACGGCACGGCGCTCGGCCTCTCCCTGGAGATCAAGAGCTGGGAGGACCTCATCGGCTTCTGCTCGGCGGTCGTGAAGGGCGCCCGGCTCCACAAGGAGGCCGGCTTCGTCGACTTCCGTCACTACGCGACCGAGCGGCTCGGCGTCCCGGCCCGCACCATCGAGACCCGCGCCGCGCTCGAGAAGCACCTCTGGGAGAAGCCCGAGCTCAAGGTCGCGAAGGAGATGGGCCTCAGCTACTCGAAGCTCCTCCTCCTGAAGGAGGTCCCGCAGGACCAGATCCTCGAATTCGCGAAGCGGGCCGAGACCCTGACGGTGGTCGAGCTCAAGGAGGCCGTCCAGGCGCGGACCGACGCGCATATGTCTGCGTCGAAGCGATTCCGCGTATGGGTCCCCCGCCGGGTCGCCCTGCTGCTCCATCAGGCGTTCCTGGCGTCGTTGGCGCTTCCCGTGACCCCGGAGGAGGCCGAAAGACCGCAGTCCGCCACCCTGGACGGCGCCTTCCTCGGGAAGCTCGCGGACCACTTCATCGCGGTCTGGGGCGGCGACGTGATGGAGCCGAAGACCGTGTCCCAGAAGCAGCGCGCGAAGTACCCGCGCTGCTGCTTCCCCGGCTGCAGCCGACGCAGCGACCACGGCCACCACATCGAGTTCCGCAGCCACGGCGGCTCGGAGGACGCCTGGAACCGCATGCCGCTCTGCGCCTTCCACCACCACGTCGTCGTCCACGGCGGCCACGCCACCATCACCGGCATCTTCCCCGAGGCCGTCGAGTTCCGCGTGAACGGCGTCGTCTGGAAGGACGGGCAGTTCGGCCGAACGCGCGCGGAGCGGGTGTGATGCGAGCGCGCAAGACGCCTGGGCGCCCGCCGTGCCCGGCGGCCGGCACCGGCCGCCCGTCGCTCAGCCCCGCGTCCCCGGCCTGAACCGCAGCGCGCTCCAGACGCCGTCGATCGCGATCTGCCGCACCGGCTGGATGCCCTTCCCGGCGAGGTGCTTCCAGACCACGTCGCGAGAGAGGTCGGTGTCGAGCTGGCCCGCCTTCGGGTAGGCCACCCAGGCGATGCGGTCCTCGCGCGCGGCCGCCACGAACGGCGCGCCCTTCGCGTCGAGCGCCGCCTTCGTCGCCGCGAAGACGAGCACGGCCGGCGCGGCGGCGGCCGCCGTGGTGGTGACGTCGTCGAGGTCGACCGAGCGCGGCTTCCCCACCACGCGGACCTTCACGCCAGGCTTCAGGTTGAGCTTCGTCGCGAGCGCCATGCCACGAGGATACACTCCCGCCCCGCCATGGTCGCCCGTCCCGCGCTGCCGGCCGCCCTCGTGCTCATCGTCCTCGGGCTCGCCCGCGGCGCGGGTGGCGTGGCGCTCCTCGTCGGCGGCCCCGCCGCGGTCGGCTCCGCGGCCGACGAGGGCGTCGCGCGCCTCCTCGGAGCCGTCCTCGTGGCGGTGGGCGCGGCGGCGCTCGCGGCCGGCTTCGCCGCGCTGCGCGGCAAGCCGGCGATGTTCCCGCTCGCGCTCGGGGCGGTCGTGCTCCACGTGTTCGCCGGGTTCGTGAACGGCGCGATCCTGTACGGGCGCGCCTCCCCGGCGGGGATGGTCGCGAACCTCGGCGTCGGCCTCCTCGCGCTGTGGCTGCTGCGGCGCGCCCGGCCTTGACCGGGGCGCCCGTCGGCCTCACCCTCGGGCCATGGCCAACGACGACGGGTTCGCCGCCGCGCAGGAGCGGGTCAAGACGCTGAAGCGCCGGCCGTCCAACGACGAGCTGCTCGCGCTGTACGGGCTCTACAAGCAGGCCACCGAGGGCGACGTCACGGGCAGCCGCCCGGGCATGCTCGACCCGAAGGGCCGCGCGAAGTTCGACGCCTGGACCGCGCGCAAGGGCACCGCGACGGCGGACGCGAGGAAGGCGTACGTCGCGCTCGTCGCGGAGCTCGAGAAGAAGCACGGCTGACCCCGCCCGCCGCGAGGGCAGGCGGGGACCGGCTCACGCCTCGCCGCGCTTCCCCATCCTCGAGTCGAGGTACCAGATCCCGCCGCCCTGGTCGCCGACCGCGCGGAGGTGATCGACGATCTGGCCGACCGTGGCCTCCTCCTCGACCTGCTCGGTCACGTACCACTGCAGCGCGATCTCGGCGGCCCAGTCCCGCTCCTCGCGGGCCTGCGCGAAGAGCGCCGAGATCTTCCCGGTGATGCCTCTTCTCGTGCGCGAGCGTCTCCTCGAACACCTGGAGCATGCCGCCGTACTCGGTCCTCGGCGCGGCGATGGTGCCGAGCTCCAGGCGCCCGCCGCGGTCCAGGAGGAACCCCACGAGCTTCATGGCGTGGGCCGTCTCCTCTCCGGCCTGCACGCGGAGCCAGTGGGCGAAGCCCTTGAAGCTCTTGCCCTCGCAGTGCGCGCTCATCGCGAGGTAGAGCTGCGCGGAGTACTGCTCGAGGTTGATCTGCGCGTTGAGCGCGTCCTGCATGGTCTTGCTGATCACGGTGAGACCTCCTGGTGTGGTGTACGAATCAAGGGCCGCAGCGGGTGGGACGGCCCGGTGTGCCGAGCTGGACGGTGTCCCGCGGGGCGCCGCGCGTCGCGCAGGCCCCGTGGCAGCCGGCGCAGCCGCCGCCCGGCTTCCTGAAGGACCGCGCGAGCACGGCGAGGGCGGCACCCAGGATCGCGGTCGCGAGGAGGAGATCGGTCGGGCTCACGGTCAGCCCCCGATCCCGGACAGGCGCCCGGCCTGGAAGACCACCGTCGCGATCAGCCAGGCCACCCCGGTCTGCCAGGCGACGGCGAGGGCGGACCAGCGCCAGCCGCCGAGCTCCTGGCGCATCGCGATCGCGACCACCACGCAGGGCATGTAGAGCAGCACGAACACCATGAACGCGACCGCGGTGAGCGGCGTGAAGCTCCGGCGGAGCGCGGCCTGGAGCGGCGTCTCCTCGCCGGCCTCCTCCTGGATCGAGAGCGAGGCCACCCCGAGGTTGGACGCGACGTTCAGCGCCGCGTCCCGGCTCGCCGCGAGGAAGCCCACCCCGATGCCGCGGAGCTCGGCGGCGACGGTCGGCGCCTCGACGGCCGACGCCTCCCCCTTCGCGCCCTCCGCGTAGATCTCGCCATCGTGCCGACGACGATCTCCTTCGCGATGATGCCGGTGATGAGCGCCGCGCCCGCCTCCCAGGTGCCGAAGCCCGCGGGCGCGAGCGCGGGCGCCACGACGGCCCCCGCCTTGCCGAGGTACGAGTCGCGCTTGTGCTCGACGCCCCAGGGCAGGTTGAGCAGGAACCAGACCACCACCGACACCGCGAGGATGTAGGTGCCGGCCTTGTAGACGAAGTGCTTCCCCTTCTCCCAGGTGTGGAGGAGCAGGGACGAGAGCGAGGGCAGTCGGTACGGCGGCAGCTCCATGATGAAGACCGGCGCCTCGCCGCGGAACAGCGTCTTCTTGAAGACGAGGCCGGTCAGGATCGCGAGCGCGATGCCGAGCACGTAGAGCGACCAGACCACGGTGCCGGCCCGCCCCGCGAAGAACACCCCGGCGAAGAGGCACGTACACCGGCAGCCGCGCGCCGCAGGACATGAACGGGACGAGCAACGACGTGAGCACCCGGTCGCGGTGGCTCTCGAGCATCCGGGTCGCGTACACGCCGGGCACGTTGCAGCCGAAGCCGAGCACCATCGGGATGAACGACTTCCCGTGCAGCCCGATGGCGTGCATCGCCCGGTCCATCACGAACGCGGCCCGGGCCATGTACCCCGAGGCCTCGAGGAGCGTGATGAAGAACATCATCGCGAGGATCACCGGCACGAACACGAGCACGAAGCCCACGCCGGAGATGATGCCGTCGTTGACGAGGGAGACCGTCCAGTCCGGCGCGGCGAGCGCCGCGAGGCCGGCCGCGGCCCAGCGCTTCGCGGGGCCGTTCGCGATGCCGTCGATCCAGTCGCCGAAGGGGGACGACAGGTCGAACGTCAGCTTGAACACGAGCCACATCGCGAGGAAGAAGATCGGGATGCCCAGGAAGCGGTCGAGGACGATCCGGTCGATCCGCTCGGTGAGCTCGACCCGGCTCGCCTCGGGGCGGGTCAGCACCTCGCGGGTGAGCCCGGCGGCGAGGCCGTAGCGCGCCTCGGCGAGGAGCGTCTCGACGTCGCCATGGGCGGAGCGCAGGTGGCGCAGCGGCTCCGCCACGACCTCCTCGGCCTCCACGCCCGCCTGGGCGGCCGCGTGCGCGTCGCCCTCCACGAGCTTCGTCGCGAGCCAGCGGAGCGGGAACCGGCCGGCCACCTCCGGCCGCCGCTCGAGCTCCCCGGCCACGCGGGCGATGGCCCGGTCGAGGTCGGCGCCGTAGGAGAGCGGCGCCCGCGCGGAGGCGCCCGCGTCGGCCGCGGCGAGGGCGGCGTCGAGCAGCGCGGAGAGCCCCTCCTTGCGCGTCGCCGAGGTGGTCACCACCGGGACGCCGAGCCTCGCCGAGATCGCCGCGGCGTCGATGCGGAGCCCCTTCGCGACCGCCTCGTCGTGGATGTTGAGCGCCACCACCACCGGCAGCCCGAGCTCGAGGAGCTGGACGGTCAGGTAGAGGTTCCGCTCGAGGTTCGTCGAGTCCACCACGTCGACGACGACGTCGGGCCGCTCGAGCGCGAGGTGATCGCGGGCGACGATCTCCTCCTGCGAGTGTGGCGAGAGCGAGTAGGTGCCGGGGAGGTCCACGAGCCGGATCGGCCGGCCGGCGTGCTCGAACGAGGCCTCCTTCTTCACGACCGTCACGCCCGGCCAGTTGCCCACGTGCAGGCGCGTGCCGGCGATGGCGTTGATGAGGGTGGACTTGCCCGAGTTCGGGTTGCCGGCGACCGCCACGACGAGCGGGCGGGCCGGGGCGAGCGGCGGGACGAGCTCGAGGGCGGCGCTCACGGCTGCACCTCCACTGCGACGCCCTCGGCCTC
This sequence comes from Anaeromyxobacteraceae bacterium, assembly GCA_047602405.1. Classification (GTDB taxonomy): domain Bacteria; phylum Myxococcota; class Myxococcia; order Myxococcales; family Anaeromyxobacteraceae; genus Anaeromyxobacter. The sequence continues at coordinate 1,653,333 of JASGHJ010000001.1, read as the reverse complement.
GGCCTTGCGGAGCGACAGGTGGTAGCTGCGGATGCGGACCTCGATGGGGTCACCGAGCGGCGCCACCTTCTCGACGACCACGTCGGCGCCGGCCAGCAGGCCCATGTCCATGAGCCGGCGCTTCATCGGCCCGAGCGCCCCGAGGGCGGTGATGCGGGCGCGCTGGCCCGGCTTCAGGTTCGACAGGTTCACGGTCAGATCCTCACCTGGATGCGCATGGCCACGCCGCGGTCCACCGCGATGCGCGAGCCGTCCACCTTCACGAGCACGGGGCCGCCGACGTTGGCGAGCATCTGCACCCGCCGTCCCGCGCGCAGCCCGAGGTCCTCCGCGCGCTGCGCGGCGACGTCCCCGACGATCTCTCCCGACTCTCCGACCCCGAGCAGCCCGAGCGGCATCATCGCGGCCTCCTCACATGGTGCTCGAGAGCTGCAGGGTGAACACCGGCAGGGCGCTCTTCCCGAGCTCGAACAGCGCGCCACCCATGACCGCGAAGGTGTCGGTGAGCGCCACCTTGAACGTCGGGCCCGCCGAGAACACGGTGCCCCCGCGGCTCACCTCGGCGACCACCTCGGCGAGCGCGCGCCACCGCGGCGAGAGGGCCAGCGCCGCGGAGGCCCCGGCGTGGAGGTGCGGCGCCCAGGCGCCGGCGCCGGTCGCGACGAGCGCCGAGGCGCGGAGCGCGAGGGGCCCCGCCGCGCGCAGCGCGCCGAGCCCGAGGGCGACCTCCGTGTCGGCGGCCCGGTGCGTCGAGCCGTACACGTCCGCGCAGGCCGAGAGGCCCGTCGCGTCGGCGGCCGCCTCGCGGAGGACGAGCTTGAGCGACGCGGCCGGGTTCTCGAGGGCGCCGCTGTCCCGGGGGATGCCGACGTCCACCGTGAAGCCGAGCCGCTCGCCGAGCGGGGCCGCGAACTGCAGCGTCGGCGACGTGGTGAGCCGGTGGGCCTCGTCGCGCGCCACCGAGAGCTGGAGGTTGAAGTCCCGGCTCCCCGGCGGGAGCGTGTCGGCGAGGAACAGCGCCTCGGCGACGATCTCGTCGCCGGCGACCTCCTCGGCCTCCTCGCCCTGGGCGAGGGCGGGGCCGGCGGCGAGCAGCGCGGCGGCGGTGAGCGCGTGAACGGCGGCGCGGAGCGAGGCGGCGAGGGGCATGGCGGGCACTCCTGAGAGCTGCGGCTGCGCGGGCACTGCAAACTAAAACGAGAATCATTCTCAACTTCGGACGCCGTTCTACAGGCACCCGCCGCGCCGGACCTTGCGCGGGATCAATTTCGATGCGTCTTGTTGCGACTCGTTCTCTCGACGGCGGGTCGCCCTCCGCCGCGAGACGCCCGGGATCCGGGCGGTAATCGGCCTCTTGCGGGGATCCGGCGCGGGCCGGAGCGCGACCACTTGCCGCACGCGCCGACGGGGAACGAGACCGTTCTCGGCGCCCCTCCTGGCCGCCCGGGTTGATCTTCGCCGCGGTACCGCCTACCCTCGAAACATGAAACTGCGTCTCATTCGCAACTCTGGCGAGGGCCCTCGGGTCCGCGAATGCCCCGGCTGCGAGGACTCGGACCCGACCCGCGCGCACGCCTCCGGTCGTGCGGCGCGGCGGATTCTGGGACGTCTCCCCCGAGGTGACGTCGCTCGCCGTGAGCGTGCTGCTCGGCGGCGAGGACCTCCGCGCGCTCGTGGCCCGCACGTGCGGAGACGCGCTCGAGCCCCGCGAGGACGCCCTCCGCATCCGGCTCCTCGTGGCGAGCACCCGCGCCTGCGCGCTCGCCCGGGCCGTGGAGGGCGCGCTCGACGCCTGCACCGCGCCCTTCGAGGACATGGTCACGCACTGGCCGATGATCCGGATCGCCGACTGGTGGTCGAGCGAGCGCGAGCGGGTGAGCGACGCCGCCCTCGCGGCGCTCCTCTGGCGGCTCGCGACCAGCCCCGGCCCGTTCCTGGAGCCGCTCGCCCTGCGCGTGATGGCCCACCTCGTGGCCCGCCTGGCCCGCGGCGCGCGCGAGCCGGCCGGCGCCGGGGCGGGCGCGCGGTGATCTCGGCGGCCTGCGCGCGGGCCTGGGCCGTGGTAGACCCGCCCCATGGGCGAGACGTCCGGAGTCGACGGGAGCGCGGCCCCGCGCGAGACCTACGAGCGCCGCCTCGAGGGCGGCGCCGAGCAGCTCGCGGCCGCGCCGCTGGAGCCGATGAAGCTGTTCCGCGCGCTCTCGGCCGAGCTCGGCGAGCCCTTCGCGGTCGTCTACGTGCTCCTCGAGTCGCACACCTTCCGGCCCGAGGGCCGGTACCAGTCGCCGCGGCCGGTGCTGCGCTCGGCGCTCGACCAGCTCCTCGGCGCGTTCGGCGACTTCCTCGAGCAGGACGGCCGTCACGGCCTGTGGATCATGTCCGGCGCGGAGCCCTCCACGCTCGCCCTCGACCGCCGCGGCGTCGTCACCGCGTTCGGCCCGGCCGGGCGCTGGGGCCCGGTCCTCGAGCGGCTCGGCCTCGCCGAGGGGGCCGTCACCCCCGGCCCGGCGAGGAAGCGCCTCCCGGAGCGCGACGGCGACGAGGCCCGCGTGCTCGCCGCGATGGACTGGCAGTGGAACGCGCTCGAGCCGTCGGACTTCGATCCCGACCTGCTCTGAGGTGGCTCAGCGCGGGTAGCGCCCCACCGGCACGACCTCGTCCGCCGCGCCGGGCGCGCGCGCGAGCAGCGCCGCGACGTCGAGCCCCGTGCCGGGGACGACCAGGCCCGGCGCGAGGTCGGCGAGGGGCGCGAGCACGAAGCGCCGCGCGGTGAGCCCCGGGTGCGGCAGGACCAGCGCCGGCGTGCGCAGGACGGCCTCGCCGTGCAGGAGGAGGTCGAGGTCGAGCGTGCGCGCGCCCCAGCGCTGGTCGCGGCGGCGGAGCGCGCGGGCCTCGACGGAGCGCAGCATCCGGAGGAGCGCCTCGGGCGGCAACCCGGTCTCGAGCGCGAGGACGGCGTTCAGGTACCGCGGCTGCGGCGGGCCGACGGGCGCCGTGTCGAACACCCGGGAGGCGCCGACCACCGCCGTGCGCGGCAGCGCCGCGATCCCGCGGGCGGCGGCGCCCAGCCGTGCCCACCGATCCCCGAGGTTGCTGCCCACCGCCACGTACGCGCGCACGCGCATCCCATAGCCCGGGACCACGGACGGGGCCAGGGGTTGACCGAACGTGCGTGCCGGGAGAACCTGTGCCCGCGGCCACCACCCTGGAGCCACCCACCGATGCTCGCCTCCGCCCGCTTCGCCTCCGCCCGGCTCGCAGCCCTCGCCCTCGCGCTGACCCCGGCCCTCGCCATGGCGCAGGTCGACGAGGAGGACGCCCCCGATACCGGCCCGCGGGGCCTCCAGCTCACCGTCCTCGGCGGCCCGTTCCTGCCGACCGGCGAGGGGCCGGAGCTCGGCGACCTGCCGCTCGGCTACGCCTTCGGCGGCCGCCTCGGCTGGCGCTTCGGCACGAGCTACGGCCTCGAGCTCGAGGCCCGCCGCTCCGCGACCTCGCGGGACTCCGCCGACCAGGGCCGGCTCGACCGCATCACCCAGTTCGTGGCGGTCCCCGCGCTGCGGATCTTCGGCAGCCTCGGCCCGGTGCACACCGAGGGTTCCGTCGGGCTCGGTGTCTCCCGCTCGTCGGCCCACCGCACGACGACCGACGCGACGAGCCAGGTCGTCGGCTGGAGCACCCAGCGCCGCATGGGCCTGCACGTGAGCGGCGGCGCCGCCATCCCGCTCGGCGACCGGATCGATCTCCTCGCGGGGGTGAGCTACGACGGCGCCTACGCGACGTTCTTCGCGTACAACCCGGCCTGGATCGGCGGGGTGACCTTCGAGGTCGGCGTCCGGCTGAACCTCTTCGGCCGCAAGCGCTGAGCCGCCGCGGCGCCGGCCACTACACCACCGGGTTCCTGAGCAGCCCGATCCCGGGGATCTCCACCTCGACCCAGTCGCCGCGCTGCAGCTGGCCCACGCCCTCGGGCGTGCCGGTGGAGACGACGTCGCCCGGGAGCAGCGTCATCACCTGCGAGACGTACGCGACGAGCGCGAAGACGTCGTGGACCATGTCGCGCGTCGAGCCGCGCTGGCGCTCCTGGCCGTTGAGGCGGCAGATCACGCCGAGGTCGAGCGGGTCGACGCCGGTCTCCACCACCGGGCCGATCGGGCAGAAGGTGTCGAAGCCCTTCGCGCGGGTGAACTGCTTCTCGGCGCGCTGGATGTCGCGGGCGGTGACGTCGTTCAGGCAGGCGTACCCGAAGATGCCCATCCGCGCCTCGACCGGCGTCGCGCGGGTGAGCGTCCGCCCGATCACCACCGCGAGCTCCGCCTCGAAGTGGACCTCCTTCGACTGCGGCGGGCAGCGGATCTCTTCGCCGGGGCCGACGACCGCGGTGGAGGGCTTCAGGAAGAACATCGGCTCGACGGGCACCTCGTTGCCGAGCTCCTTCGCGTGGGCGCGGTAGTTCCGCCCGACGCAGGCCACCTTCGACGGCTCGACCGGCGCGAGCAGCCGCACGTCGGCGAGCGGGACGACCGCGCCCTCGGGCGTGCCGCCCGACCACGGCGCCGCGGTGAGCGGCTTCACGCGGTCGCCCTCGACGAGGCCGTAGCGGTCCTGACCGCGGAGGCGGTAGCGGCAGACCCTCACTTCTTCTCCCGGAGGCCCAGCACGTCCGCCATGTCGTAGAGCCCCGCCGGCTTCCCGGCGAGCCAGCCGGCGGCGCGCAGGGCGCCGCGCGCGAACTGCTCGCGGGAGGTGGCGCGGTGGGTGAGCTCGAGCCGCTCGCCCTCGCCGCAGAAGTAGACGGTGTGCTCGCCCACGACGTCGCCGCCGCGGAGCGTCTGCACGCCGATCTCCCTCGCCGGCCGCTCGCCGATCATGCCGTGGCGCTCGTAGGCGAGGACGTCGCGCGACCGGCCCAGCGCCTCGACCGCGACCTCGGCGAGCTTCTCGGCGGTGCCGGAGGGCGCGTCCTTCTTCTTCCTGTGGTGGAGCTCGACGATCTCGACGTCGTAGGCGTCGCCGAGCGTGGCGGCGGCGCGCCGGACGAGGTCGAAGAGCACGTTCACGCCCACGCTCATGTTGGGCGAGAGGACGACCGGGATCCGCTTCGCCGCCTCGGCCACCTTCGCGCGGGACTCGGGCGTGAAGCCGGTGGAGCCGACCACGAGCGCGACGCCCCGCTCGGCGCAGAGCGCCGCGTGCCGGGCGGAGGCCTCGTGGCTCGTGAAGTCGACGACCACCGAGGCGCCCTGGAGCGCGGCGGCGAGGTCGTGGCCGATCGTGATGCCGTTCGCCGGGAGCCCGGCCGCGACGCCGGCGTCGCCGCCGGGGCCGCCCGGGCGCTCGACGGCCGCGTGGAGCGAGAGGCCGTCCGCGCCCGCGAGCAGGCGGATGATCGTCCCGCCCATCCGGCCCGCGGCGCCGGTGACCACCACCTTCGTCATGTCCTACCCCTTCACCGGGAGGCCGAACTTCACCATCGCCTCGCGCACCTTCGCGAGGTTCGCGTCGGAGACGGGCGCGAGCGGGAGGCGCAGCTCCGGACCGCAGCGGCCGAGCAGGTTCACGCCCGCCTTCACCGGGCCGGGGTTCGTCTCGAGGAACATGGCGCGGTTGAGCTCGCCCATGGCCGCCTGGAGCCGGAGCGCGGTCACGAGGTCGGGCCTCCGGGCCGCGACCACGAGCTCCTTCACGGCCCTGGGCGCGACGTTGGCGGTCACCGAGATCGTGCCGTGGCCGCCGCAGGCGAGGTACGGGAGCGTCGTGAAGTCGTCGCCGGACAGGTAGGAGAGCGCGTCCTTCCCGACCTTCTCGACGAGCTGGACCTGGCGGTCCATGCTCGCCGTCGCCTCCTTGATGCCGACGATGGCACCCGCCTTCGCGAGCCGCGCGACGGTCTCGGGCAGCATGTCGACCGAGGTGCGGCCGGGCACGTTGTAGGCGACCACCGGGAAGCGGGTCGCCTCCCAGATCGCGACGTAGTGCCGGTAGAGCCCCTCCTGCGTGGGCTTGTTGTAGTAGGGCGTCACCACGAGCGCGGCGTCGGCGCCGAGCGCCTTCGCCGACTTCACGCCCTCGATGGCCACGTGGGTCGCGTTCGAGCCGGCGCCGGCGACGACGAGCGCCTTCCCGCGGCAGACCTCGACGGTGGTCTTCACCACCTCGGCGGCCTCGGCGGCGGTGAGGGTCGCGCCCTCGCCGGTCGTCCCGCAGGGCACGATGCCGTCGGTGCCCTCGGAGACCTGCCACGCCACGAGGTCGGCGAGCGCCTTCGTGTCGACGCGCCCGTCCTTCATGGGCGTGACGATCGCCACCATGGAGCCTTCCAGCCTGGCCATCTACGGAACCTCCGGGGGAGAGCCTCGAGGCGGGAAACTTAACCGATCCGGGCGCGCTTCGGGTCCTTCGACTTCGCGCCCGCCCCCTTCGACTTCGGCCGCTCATGCTGAGCGTAGGCGCCGCGGTGCGTAGCACCGCGGGCCGAAGTCGAAGCACGCTCAGGATGAGCGGTCGGGAGCGGCCGCTCGCCCCGGACGAGGTCCGCGTAGGTCTCGCGGCGGCGGCCCACGAAGGCCTGCGCGCCGTCGACGAGCACCTCCGCCGCGCGCGGGCGGGCGTTGTAGTTCGAGGACATCGTGAACCCGTACGCACCGGCCGAGCGCACGACGAGGAGGTCGCCCGGCTCCGGCTCCTGCAGCCGCCGCCTCCTCGCCAGGAAGTCGGACGACTCGCAGATCGGGCCGACCACGTCGGCGACGATCTCGCGGGCGCCCTTCCTCGGCGGGCCGGCGAGCTCGAGCTCGTGGTGGGCGTCGTAGAACGCGGGGCGGACGAGGTCGTTCATGGCGGCGTCCACCACCACGAACACCTTCTTCCCGCTCCGCTTCACGTACAGCACGCGGGTGACGAGCACGCCGGCGTTGCCGACGAGCACCCGGCCCGGCTCGAGCAGCACCTCGCCGTCGAACCCGCCGAGCGCCTTCCGGATGGCCTCGCCGTACGCGTCGGGGTGCGGCGGGTCCTCGTCCTTGTAGCGGATGCCGAGGCCGCCGCCGACGTCGAGGTGGCGGATGGGGATGCCCTGCCTCCGGAGATCGCGGGCGAGCGAGAGCACCCGGCCCACCGCGTCGAGGAACGGCCGCATCGTCGTGATCTGCGAGCCGATGTGGCAGGCGATGCCCTTCACCTCGAGGGCCTCGTCCTTCGCCGCGAGCGCGTACAGCCGCCGCGCCTCGGCCACGTCCACGCCGAACTTCGACTCGCGCAGGCCGGTCGCGATGTACGGGTGCGTCCGGGGATCGACGTCCGGGTTCACCCGCAGCGCGATGGGCGCACGCACGCCGAGGCGGCGCGCCACGATCGAGATCCGGGCGAGCTCCGGCGCGCTCTCGACGTCGATGACCCGCACGCCGGCGGAGAGCGCGAAGGCGAGCTCGTCGTCGCGCTTGCCCACGCCGCTAAAGACCACCTTCGAGGCGTCGCCGCCCGCCTGGAGCACGCGGTACAGCTCGCCGCCCGAGACGATGTCGAAGCCCGAGCCGAGCTTCGCGAAGAGCGAGAGCACGGCGAGGTTCGAGTTCGCCTTCACCGCGTAGCAGACGGTGTGACGGACGCCGGCGAGCGAGCGGTGCAGCACGCGCCAGTGCCGGGTGAGGGTCGCGGTCGAGTAGACGTAGAGCGGGGTGCCGTGCTCGGCCGCGAGGGCCTCGACGGTGATCCCTTCGGCGTGGAGCACGCCGCGCCTGCGCTGGAAGTGGTTCACTTGCCGTCCGGGCTGGAGCTGGGGGCGGGCTGCACCGGCGCCGCGGGCGCCTTCGGGGGCCGGGGCGGGGCCTTCACGCCGCAGGCGGCGGTGAAGACCAGACACGCAACGATCAAGAGCCCGTTCGTCCCGAGCGTGCCTCGACTCCGGCCCGCGGTGCTACGCACCGCGGAGCCTACGCTCGGCATGAGCGGACGAAGACGAGGGACCCTCACCGCTTCCTCCCCAGCGCCTTCTCCCACCGCCGGAGCTCCGCCCGCACCTGCCTCGGCCCGGGCGCGCCGGGGAGGTCCCGGCGGCGCAGGCTCTTGCGGGCGTCGAACACCTTGAGCACGTCCTTCTCGAACTTCCGGTGGAAGCTCGCCCACTCCGCCGCGGTCAGCTTCGCGATGGGCCGGCCCGTCCGCGCCGACAGCGCCGCCGCCTTCCCGACCGCCTCGTGCGCCTCGCGGAACGGGACCCCGCGCTCGACGAGGTACTCGGCCGCGTCGGTGGCGAGCGCCTCGCCCGAGCCGAGCGCCTCCGCCATGCGGTCGGCGTGGAAGGTGGCGGTCTCGACCGCGCCGTCGAGCGCCGCGGCGGTGAGCGCGAGGGCCTCCGGCCCGCCGAGCAGCGGCCGCTTGTCCTCCTGCAGGTCGCGGTTGTACGAGAGCGGCAGCCCCTTCAGGATCGCGAGCAGGGAGACGAGGTCCCCGATGGCGCGCCCGGCGCGGCCGCGCGCGAGCTCCCCCACGTCCGGGTTCTTCTTCTGCGGCATGAGCGACGAGCCGGTCGCGAAGGCGTCGGCGAGCGTCATGAAGCCGAACTCCTTCGTCGTCCAGAGCACGATCTCCTCGCCGAGGCGGGAGAGGTGCACCGCCGCGAGCGCGACCGCGAAGAGCAGCTCCGCGGCCGAGTCGCGGTCGGAGACCGCGTCGAGCGAGTTCCGGGTCACGCCCGCGAGCCCGAGCCGGGCCGCCACGGCCTCGCGGTCGAGGGGGAGCGTCGAGCCGGCGAGCGCGCCCGACCCGAGCGGCGAGATCGCCGCGCGGCGGCGCACGTCGGCGAGCCGGTCGCGATCGCGGCCGAGCGCCTCGACGTGGGCGAGGAAGTGGTGCGCGAGCGAGACCGGCTGCGCGCGCTGGAGGTGCGTGTAGCCGGGGAGGATGGTGGCCTCGTGGCGGCGGGCCTGGCCGACGAGCGCGCGCTGCAGCCCGGCGAGGGCCGCGTCGCACCGGTCGCAGGCGGCCACGATGAAGAGCCGCTCGTCGAGCGCGACCTGGTCGTTGCGGCTGCGGCCGGCGTGGAGGTAGCCGGCGTCCTTGCCGACGAGCTCGCCGAGGCGGCGCTCGACGTGGGTGTGCACGTCCTCGAGCGCGGGATCGAAGCGGATCTTGCCCGCCGCGAACTCGGCCCGGACCTGGTCGAGCGCGGCGGTCACGCGGCGCGCGACGGCCTGCGGGACGATGCCGCGGGCCGCGAGCATGCCCACGTGGGCCTGGCTGCCGCGGATGTCCTCCGCGTGGAGCGCGCCGTCGTCCTGGATGGAGACGGAGAGCGCCACGAGCCGGGGATCTGCGTCCCCGGCGAGCGCGGCGCGAGAGATGGGCGCGGGCTTCTTCCCCGACGACTGCTTGCCCGACGACTGCTTGCCCGACGACTGCTTGCCCGACGGCTGCTTCCCCGACTTCGCGTCGGGCGGCGTGCTCCTCTTGGCCATGAGGAGCGCGACGTTATCAAGGATCCGATCGGATCAGAACTTCGCCGCGAAGCCGAACTGCAGGGCGTGGCCGCGGGAGAGCCCGGTGCCGAAGGCGCCGAGCGGCTGGAGCAGGCCGTACGAGAACCAGCCCGCGAAGCCGTCCACGCCGGTGTACGTGAGCTTCGTGTCGAGCTCGAGGCCGAGCGCCTTGTTGCCGTGGTCGTAGACGACCTGGGTGTTCACGTCGCCCTGCTGCGCGGCGCTCGGGGTCGACTCGCCGTACATCGCCTGCGAGTAGATGATCGCCGTGTCCAAGGCGAGGCCCGGGAACATGTCCCAGCGCAGGCTCGGGCGGACGTAGAGCGTGTCGGTGATGCCGCCGAGGATGGTGCGGAAGAGCACCTCGTCGATCCGGTAGGCCGGGTTGAAGCGGAAGTTCCGGATGTCCCGGTCGTGGTGGATGCCGCCCGCGCCGGAGAGCGCCGCGAAGTCGCCGAACTGCGGGCCCTCGAGCGAGCCGTACGGCTGGTAGGTGAAGGAGTCGGAGGTGGCGTCGTAGGTCGCGCCGCGGGTCGAGTTGCCCATGCCCGGCGCGTTGTCGCCCGAGGCGAGGCCGATCTCGAGCCCGAGGCTGACCTTGTTCGGGATGGCCTTGAACTCGGTCTGCAGCACGGCGCCCCACTGCCGCACCAGCACCGAGCCCATGCTCTTGATGGCGGGGTCGGCGACGGTCCCGATGTTGGCGTTCGCGACCACGAAGGCGTTGCCGATGTGGCCGAGCGCGCCGACGCCCTCGAACTCGAGGCGCCAGCGCGGGCTGACCCAGCGCGCCCAGCCGTCGATGACGTGGCCGTAGGCCCGGCGGTTCGCGAAGGTCTCGGCGCCCTCGTTCCCGATGCCCGCGACGAGGTTCGCGTTGTAGCCGCTCACCAGCCAGTCGGGGAAGACGTTCCGCTGGGTGCGGTAGTTGTAGTACGCGCCGAAGTTGAAGGAGGACTCCCCGCGATCGAGCTTGCGACGGAGCTCGTCCTCGGTGTCGATCCGCACCGCCTTGATCGCGTAGGTGCGCGCGTCGTCCGCGGAGTCGACGTCGAAGGGCTGGCCCACGCCGCTGCCCCAGGCGCGGTCGAGCTGCAGCGCGCCCTCCGAGTCGAAGTCGAGCATGGGGATGAAGGTGAGCTGGCCGATGGGCGTCGCCACCGGCGGCAGCGCGAACTGGATCCGGTCGACGGTGTCGCCGTAGTCCTGGTCCAGGCCGGTGCCCGCGTTCGTGAGGATGCCGAGGCCCCAGGCGGACGGCATGCGGCCGAAGGAGAGGAGGCCGGCCGGGGTCTGCGCCTCCGCCCACGCGCGCTTCGGCGTGATCGCCGGGCGGTCGTTGCGGTTGTCGCCGTCGTAGGCGACGCGGGACGAGCCGTAGAACCCGGAGGCGAAGTACGGGTTCCAGCTCGAGTCCATCGTGAGGTTCGCCGACGAGCCGAGGACGTAGTTGTCGAGCACGTCGATCTGCGCCTTCACCCGCACGTTGTCCGAGACGTTGAGGGTCGGCTCGAGGCGGAGCCGCATGTTCGTCGTCGCGTTGGTGGAGCGACGGTCGGGGCTGAAGAGCGGCTTCGGGAAGAACGGGAAGCCGGCGGCGTCGGAGTTCACGCCCAGGCCGAGCTGGTCGTAGAGCTGGCCGCGGGTGCGGAAGTAGCCGTCGAGCTCGAAGAACTCGAGCTTCGGGCCCTCGGCGGCGGTGCCGAGGAACTCGGCCGCGGACTGCGCGCCCTGGAGCTCGGCGCGGACCTCGTCGCGGATCTCCTCCTTGGCCTTCTCGACCGCGCGCCGGATCGCCTCCTGCGTCTTCGCGTCGAGGTCGAGCGGCGCGGCCGGCTTGTCCGGCTTCGCCGCGTCGGGCTTCGTCGCCTCGGGCTTGGCGTCCGGCTTCGCCTGGGCGAGCGCGGCGGGCGCGAGGAGGAGGGAGGCCGCGAGGGCGGCGGCGAGGCGGATCATGAGCGTTCCCCGATCGGACGGTGGGACGTGGACCGCTCTCCAAAACACGAAGCCGGGGGCCGGTCAAGCCGTCCCTCGCCCCGGGAATGCCTCGCCGCCGCGCGCGTTCGATCACTTCCGCGGCGGGCCCTGGCGCAGCTCCACCAGCACCCCGCGGCTGCCCTTCGGGTGCACGAAGGCGACCCGCGCGCCGCCCGCGCCCGGGCGCGGCTTCTCGTCGAGGAGCGGCGCGCCCTGCTCCTTCAGCGCCGCCATCGCCTTCTCGATGTCGGGGACCTCGACGCACACGTGGTGCAGCCCCTCGCCCCGCTTCTCGAGCGCCTTCGCCATCGGGCTGTCCGGACCGGAGGGCGAGACGAGCTCGATGCGGCCGGTGCCGTGGCCGAAGATGGCGACCCGCACCTTCTCGGTGGGGACCTCCTCGATCTCGGCGAGCTCGAGGCCGTACACGTCGCGGTAGAGCTTCACCGCGGCGTCGAGATCGCTGACGAGGATGGCGACGTGGTCGAGACCTCTCACGGGTTCTTCTCCTTGCTCACGCCGGCTGCGCGCCGGCGCTGTGACGGGTTCACTGCTCGTCGACGGCGTGGGCCTCACTTCTTCCCCACGCTCACCTCGACGGACTTCACCTTCAGGGCGCCGAGGAGGCCCACCGCGTCGACCTGCGTGCCGCGGCCGAGCGCGACGTGGGTGGCGTCGGCGACCGCCTGGCCAAAGGTCGGATCGACGGCGATCCACTCGCCGGCGCTCCGCACCTCGACCCAGGCATGCCAGTAGAGCGCGTCGACCTTGTCGTCGTAGCGCGCGTAGACGAGGCCGTGGACGCCGCGGGCCGGGATGCCGGCGGCGCGGGCGAGCGCGACGAGCAGCACCGAGTGCTCGGTGCAGTCGCCCTTCCCCGCGCGGAGCACGTCGCTCGCGCGGTCGTGGCTCGCGCCGTAGGCCTTCTCGAGGCGGTGGAACACGTGGTCGGAGAGCTTGAGCGCCGCGGCGTAGGTGCCCTTCGTGTCGCCCACGACCTGGCGCGCGAGCGCCTGGATGCCGGGATCCTCGGAGTCGGCCTGCGGCCCCGAGGCGAGCTCGTCCGGGTCGACGCCCGCCCTCGCGCGCGCGAGCGGCGTGTCCTTCGAGGGGTCGGCCGCGGCCGGGACCTTCGCGGTGACGGTGAGCACCGCGTCGGGGACGGGGTCACCGCCGCCCGGGGCCCGCTCGTACCGCTGCCGGGCGTCGGCCACCTGGAACGAGGCCGGGAGGCCGGAGAGCCGGTACTTCACGGTGGCGGGCACGTCGCGCGGGAGCGGCGACGGCACCTGCACGCGGGCGAGCTCGAAGAGATCCAGCTCGTCGAGCTTCTTCGCGACGTCCTCCGCCTCGGGCCGCGCGACGAGCGCCTCGCCGAGGCGCATCTCGAGCAGCCGGCCGTCGTCGGCGACGCGGTACTCGACCGCCATCCGGTCGCCCACCTCGGCCTCGGCGACCACCGAGACCGGGGTCTCCACGCCGCCGCCGGCCATGCGGTCCCGCCGGAGGAAGGCGGTCTCCACGTCCTTCACGCGCAGCTTCTCGAGGTCGAGCTGCCGCCCGCGCTGGGTCGCCCGACGCGCGGAGGCGAGCCGGACCGCGTCGGCCTGGTCGGCGGTCTCGGCGACGCCCTCGATGGTCTTCCGGTGGGTGCCGCTCGCGGTGCTCTCGGTGAGCTGGCAGATCGCGGCGGCGCAGCTGCCGGACACCTTCCGCTCGCCGCCGTCGCCCGACCACTCGCCGGAGAACTCGAGCAGCGGGCCGGCCGGGCGCGCCTCGTAGACGCGCTCCTCGACGACCTTCCGCTCGACGGTGTTCGTGCCCACGGTCGCGGAGAGCACGGTCTCGCTCCGGCCCACGAGCACGGCCTGGCCGCGGCGCATCTCGCGGGCGAACGAGAGCTTCGTCCAGCCGGCCTTCTTGCCGAGGAGGTACAGCCCGAACCACTCCGGCCCGTCCGGCCGCTGCACCGAGAGCACGTCGGGGCCGCCCTGCGGCGCGGGCGCGAGCGCCGCCTGCGGTGGCTTCTTCGCGGGCGGCTGCAGCGCCTCGCGCCGCTCGGGGCAGGCGGAGAGCAGCGCGGCGAGGGAGACCAGGAGTGCGGCGGCGCGCGAGGGGCGGTTCACGCCCGGGTTCTATCAAGAAATGGACCTCGGCACCCGTCGTGCGACCATCCCGCCGTGGGCCTGCTCTTCACGGCGCTCGTCACGATCGCGGTCGCGTTCGCCGCGTGGAACGGTCGCATGGCCGCGCTCACCGCCGCCGCCGTCGAGTCGGCCGGGAGGGCGGTCACCTTCTCGATCGGGCTCGCGGGCGTCCTCGCGCTGTGGCTCGGGCTCATGAAGGTCGCCGAGGAGGCCGGCGTCGTCCGCGCGATCGCGCGCGCCTTCCGGCCGCTCCTGCGCTTCCTCTTCCCCTCCGTGCCCGCCGACCACCCGGCCATGGGCGCCATCGTCATGAACCTCGGCGCGAACCTGCTCGGGCTCGCCAACGCCGCGACGCCGTTCGGCATGAAGGCGATGGCCGAGCTCGAGTCCTTGAACCCGCACCGGGGCACGGCGACCGACGCGCAGGCGACGCTCGTCGCGCTCAACACCGCCTCCATCCAGCTCGTGCCCGCGACCGTCATCGCGCTGCGCACCGCGGCCGGCTCGCACGCGCCCGCCGAGATCCTCGGGCCGACGCTCGTCGCCTCGGCCTGCGGCGTCGTCGTCGCGGCCGTCGCCTCCCGCCTCCTCGCGCCGCTCTTCCCGCCGCCCGCCGCTCCCGCCGGGGGTCCCTGAGATGCGCGAGGCCGTCGACGCCGTCTCGACCTGGGCGATCCCGCTCCTCCTCGCGGGCATCCCGCTCCTCGCCACGTTCCGCAGGGTGAAGGTCTACCCGGCGTTCCTCGAGGGCGCGAAGGGCGGCTTCGAGACCGCGCTCCGGATCATCCCGCCGCTCGTCGCGGTCTTCGTCGCGCTCGGCATGCTGCGCGCCTCCGGCGCGATGGACGCCTTCGCGGCCCTCGTCGCGCCGCTCACGGACCGCCTCGGCATCCCGGCGAGCGTGCTCCCGCTCGTGCTCGTGCGGCCGCTGTCCGGCAGCGCCGCGAACGGCGTCGTCGCCGACGTGCTGCGCTCCGACGGTCCGGACTCCTATGCCGGCCGGCTCGCGTCGGTCATGGCGGGCTCGACCGAGACGACCTTCTACGTGCTCGCGGTCTACCTCGGCGCCGTCGGCGTCTCGCGGTACCGCCAGGCGCTCCCCGCGGCGCTGCTCGCCGACCTCGCCGGCTTCGCGGCGGCGGTGGTCGTCGTGACGTGGATGTTCGGGCGGTAGGGCGGCGTTCGCCGCGCGCCCCTCACCTTCTGGTGAACCCGGAATCCGTCATGCGCTCCACCGGTGGTGTAACTTCCGGGGCGTGCCACCCGCCACACCCGCGGTGCGCAGGCAGTCCGCGACGTATCACCGCGGGCCGGGCGCGCCGCCCAGGGTGCGTCATCCCCGCCGTTGCAGGACCGGCCGGCGCGTGGAAGGCTCTCCGTACGGAGGGTGAACGCATGACGCGGCTCTGGATCGCGGCGGGGCTCGGCCTCGCCCTCTCGGCGTGCGGCGGCGGCTCCAGCGACGGTGACCCGGCGGGCGGCGGCGGGCTGGCCGGCTCGTGCATCGAGTCGCCGGCCATTTGCCACGAGCACCGCGGGATCGATCAGTTCCAGCTGCAGCAGCTCCAGACGAGCTGCGCCTCGACCGGCGGGACGTTCTCGACGGCGTCCTGTCCCGACGCCGGGCGCTCGGGCCGCTGCGTGGCCGCCGCGGGTTCGCTGCAGGTCATCTACGCGTACTACGGGCTGGGCGCCAGCGAGGTCCAGGTCGTGAAGTCGTCCTGCATCAGCGCCGGGAACAGCTGGCTCGACGGCTGAACCCGTTCACCGATCGCGGGACGGCCGGGGCGACGGCCAGCGCACCTCGAACACCGCGTCCGCGCCGCCCTCGCCGGCGAGGATCTCCGCCCGCCCCGCCACCTTCGCGTGGGCCACCGCGCCCTCGAGGGCGCCCGCCACGACCAGGTACATCGGCTCGCGGTCGATGTCCGAGGGCAGGCCGCGCAGCGCGAACCGCACCAGGTTCGGCGCCGCGGAGAGCCGGACGAGCTCGCCCATGCCCCGG
This sequence comes from Anaeromyxobacteraceae bacterium, assembly GCA_047602405.1. Lineage (GTDB taxonomy): Bacteria > Myxococcota > Myxococcia > Myxococcales > Anaeromyxobacteraceae > Anaeromyxobacter. The sequence goes on along the minus strand of JASGHJ010000001.1, from coordinate 1,637,728 downwards.
AAGGTGGCGCGGTAGGCGGTGGGCGGAACGCGCAGCATGACCTCCGGCCCCAGGCCGAACACGCGCACCAGCGGCTCGATGATGGGCCCGACGAACCTCGAGGTCGCGGAGCGGAGCGCGGCGACGCGCGCGAAGGTCCGCAGCCCCTCGTCCCCGGCGTGCCTGCGGACGGCGTGGAGAAACGGCTCGTGGACCTCGCGGATGGAGAGCCAGTCGACCCGCGTCGCCTCCCGGATGCGCGCCACCACCTCGGGCGGGAGATCCGCGAGCACCCGCCGGGCGACCTCGTCGCCCAGCGCGGCGAGCGCGACGAGGTCCTCCTGCAGCTGCGCGGCGCGCATCTCGGCCATCACCGGACCCCCCGCGTCAGGCGCTCCGCGGCACCCAGCCGGTCGCGAGGCGGGCGAGCTCCTTGCCGTCCTCCTCCCGCACGATGGCGTGGGCGAAGGTGCCCTCGCCGGTCTGCTTCACGCGCGAGCGGATCGCCGCGCCGTGGTGGCACTCGGCGAGGAACGAGACGTCCACCGAGGCGAGGCGGCGCGCCTTCCAGACGTCCTTCGGCACCGCCTCGACCGCCCACGCCACGTAGCTCGTGTTCGTGACGTGGAGGTTCATGTCGATGTCCGAGTAACGCACCGTGAACCGGCGATCCTCGTCCCAGGCCTCGAGGGCGGGGAGCTTCGAGGGCGGCGGCACGACCGGGGGGAGCACCTCGCGCGGGAGCCGCGGGTCGACCACCTCGGCGGGCGGCCGGGGCCGGCGGGTCGCGAGGTCGAGCACGAGCCAGTGCGAGGTCGCCTGCGCGACGACCTCTTGCCCGCGCAGCACCCGGAAGTGCCGCATGGCGACGAGCTTCTCGATGCCGGCCGGCCAGGTGACGACCTCGAGCACGTCGCCGAGCCGCACCTCCGCCGGCACCTCGATGCGCTGGCGCCCGAGCACCCAGGTGATGCCGCGGGAGAACATCGCCTCCATGCCGACGCCGAGCTCCTGGGCGTGGCGCCCGGCGATCTCGCCGAGGAAGCCGGAGAGCGCCGGGACCTCCAGCGCGCCGAAGGCGTCGACCTCGAAGGTGTGGACCGTGAACGACGCGCTGTGCTCGAGCATGAGTGGACCTCGCTGCCGGGATGAACAGCCCGCTCATCCCGAGCGTAGGGCCCGCGCAAGCGGGCCCGGAGTCGAGGGACGAGCCCCCCGCGAAACTCAGCGCACCCGCCAGGCCGCGGTCGACCGCGGCGCGAGGCGCGCGCGCCAGCCGCCCTCCTCTCGCACGAGCGACGCCCCCGCGTCCACGAAGACCGGCTCCGCCGAGGCGCCGGGCGCCGCGAGCGACGGCAGGTCGACCGGCGTGGCGCCGAGGTTGTGCACGACGAGCACCGTCTCGCCGACGGCGCGCCGCAGGAACGCGACGGCGCGCACGCCCGGCACGCGCGGCAGGAGCGTGAGATTGCCGCCCGAGAGCGCGGGGGAGGCCCGGCGGGCCCGGAGCAGCGCGCGGTAGCGCGAGAGGAGCGAGCCGGGGTCGTTCGCCTGCGCCGCGACGTTCGCGTCCGGCCGCGCGGGCGAGAAGGCGAACCAGGGCTTGCCGGTCGTGAAGCCGGCGAGCGGCGTCGCGTCCCAGCGCATCGGCGTGCGCTTCTGCTCGTCGGCGCCGCCCGGCCCGTTCTCCATCCCGATCTCCTCGCCGTAGTAGAGGAACGGCGTGCCGGGGAGCGTGAGCAGCACCGAGGCGGCGAGCTTCAGCTTCGCGGGGTCGCCCTCGGCGAGCGAGCCGATGCGGCGCATGTCGTGGTTCGTGAGGAACGGCGCGTCGGTCGCGCCCTGCGGCAGCACGCGCAGCGTCTCCTCCGCCGCCTTCGTGAACGACGAGGGGTCGCCGGCGGTCGCGGCGCTCACCACCGACCCGGCGAGCGGGAAGTCGAACATCGCCGAGAGCCCCTCACCCGCCTTGCCGTAGTACAGCGCCGCCTCGTCGAAGCCCGCCCACACCTCGCCGACGAGGTACGCGTCCGGCTTCGCCTCGCGGACCGCCTTCGCGAACTCGAACAGGTAGGTGAACGTCTCGGGCGTCGACGACTGGCCGGGCCCCGGCCCGTCCTCGACGAGGTACCGGATGGCGTCGAGCCGGAAGCCGTCCACGCCGCGCGCGAGCCAGGCGTGCGCGAACCGCCGGGCCTCGGCGCGGACCTCGGCGTTGCGCCAGTTGAGGTCGGGCATCCCCTCCCAGAAGAGACCGTAGAACCACGATCCGCCCGCCTCGTGCCAGGTGTCGGCCTTCTCGTTCCAGGGCTGGCCCCAGCCGAGGTCGCGGTCGCTCCAGACGAACCAGTCACGGTGCCGCGAGGTGCGCGAAGCGGCGGCGTCGAGGAACCAGGGGTGCTTCGCGCTCGCGTGGTTGAGGACGAGGTCGACGATGACGTGGATGCCGCGCGCGTGCGCGGCGCGGACGAAAGCGTCGAAATCGGCCTCGGTGCCGTAGTCCTTCTCGACGTGGTCGTAGTCGGTGACGTCGTAGCCGTGGTAGCTCGGCGACTCGAGCATGGGCATGAGCCAGAGCGCGTCGACGCCGAGGTCGGCCGTCGTGGTGGGATCGCCGTCGTTGAGGTAGTCGAGCTTCGCGGTGAGCCCGCGGAAGTCGCCGATGCCGTCGCCGTCCGAGTCCTGGAACGAGCGCACGAACACCTCGTAGAAGACCGCCGTCTTCCACCACGGCTGCGCCGGCGCCTTCGCGACGGGGGCCGGGCGCGGCCCGGGCCCGAGCGGCTGCGCGGGGCGCGTGACGGGGGCCTCGGCGCAGGCCGAGGCGAGGAGCACCGCGAGGGCGAGGAGCGCGGCGAGGCTCGGGCGGGTCGTCATGGCCCGCCACTCTACCGCCTAGAGCGTGGTCGCGAAGCGGGCGCTCGCGAGGATCTTCTGGAGCGTCGCGCCATCCCCCGGCGCGGGGTCCGCCTTCGAGGCGTGCACGTCGACGCACCGCCCGGCGCGGAGGAGGAAGGTGTGCGCGTGCTCCTGGCGGACCTCGCGGCCGCGGAGCTCCCGGAGCGCGTAGGTGAGGCGCGCCGCCTCGGCGGCCTCCGCGGTGCGGACCTCGGCGAGATTCGGGCGCGGCCTTCCGGAGGCGCGCGAGCTTCGCGTCGCGGCACGCGCGCGCGTCGGCGGCGCCGTCGGCGGGCCCGATGGTCACCGACGCCACGATCCCGCTCCCGGGATCCTCGCCGAGCACGAGCGTGCCGGCGCCGTCCGGCGAGGCGCGCGGCGCGTAGAGCTTGAAGCCGGGCAGGTCGACGAGCACCGTGAACGCGCCGCCGGGCTCCTGCACCGCGAGCGGCACGGTGGACGCGCCGGGATCGGGCGTGAGCTCGAACTTCCCCTCGCCGCCGGCCGGCGGCGCGGCCGGCGCCTGCGCCGCGGCCGCGGCCTCGTGGCGCGCGCCGCGCACGAGCGCGAGCACCTGCTCCCGCTGCGGGCCGGCCACGTCGTCGAACCAGGTGAACGACACGAGCAGGCGCCCGGGGTGCACCGCGCCGCGGAGCATGTTGCGCCAGCGCTCCTCGCCGGGGCCCGGCGTGGCGTAGTCCCGGTCGGCCGCGACGAACCAGCTCCCGAGCTCCTCGCCGGCGGGCCCCTCGATGAGCTGGATCGCCGGCTCGCCGTCCGCGGACTCGAGGGCCTTGCGCCGGGCGAGCTCGGTGAAGAGGCGCGCGGTCGCGGCGCCGTCGCCCTGCTCGGGGTCGTAGAGCGGCGCGACGAAGAGCGCGCCGCCGCCCGGGGGATCGATCCGGATGGACGGCGGCATGCCGGGCGCGAGCTCCGCCACGCGCACCGTCCACCCCTTCGGGATCTCGATCGAGAGCCGGCCCTGGTCGAGCACCGGGAAGGTCTGGCGCTCCGCGGGCTCGCGCTCCGCCGGGTGCCGCGAAGGTCCGCGCGCGGCGGGCGCGGCGCCGGCCGGGCGGGCGGGCGCCGCCTCGCGTGGCCCCGCGCAGGCCGCGAGCGCGAGGGCCCCGATCAGCGCGCGGTGGACGGGGCGGGCGGCGGAGGGCATGGTGCGTTCACCGTAGCCCTTCCCACCGTGAAGCGCACCGCCGCCGCCGCCCTCGCGAACCGCGCGTTCATCGCCGACGCGCTCCGGGACCACCTCCCCCGGACCGGGCTCGTGCTCGAGCTCGGCAGCGGCACCGGCGAGCACGCGTTGCACCTCGCGGCGACCTACCCGGGCCTCACCTTCCAGCCCTCCGACCCCGATCCCGAGGCGCGCGCGTCGATCCGCGCGTGGTCCGCCGAGGCGCGCCTCCCGAACCTGCTCGCGCCCCTCGACCTCGACCTCCTCGCACCCGCCTGGACCGCCCGCAGCGCCGACGCGCTCCTGTGCCTCAACGTCCTGCACGCCGCGCCCCCTGCGTGCGCCGAGGCGCTCTGGGCCGGCGCCGTCCGGGTGCTGCCCGCAGGCGCGCCGCTCGCCGTTCACGGTCCGTTCACCCGCGGCGGCGCGCCGATGGGCGAGCGCCTCCGGCGCATCGACGGGAAGCTCCGCGCGTACGACCCCGCGCTCGGCGTGCGCGACGGCGACGCCCTCGTCCGGGCCGCCGCCCGCCGCGGGCTCGCGCTCGCCGCCGACCTCCCGATGCCGGAGGAGGGCGACCGGCTGCTGGTGTTCCACCGGACGGCCGGCGCGCCCGGGTGACGGAGCCCGGGGGCTCGCACGGGTGAGGATTGCCAAGGGCGCGCGGAACGACCATCCTCGCGCCCGGGGGATCGCCATGACCGACGGGCCCGGAGCCGGGAGGTCGAAGTCCACGCATCACCTGCCCGCCGGGCGGCCGTCACCGGAGGCGCTCCGGGCGGAGATCGCCCGCGTCACCGGGAGTCCCATCGTCACCGCGCTCCTGAGGAGCACCGCCGGCGCCGCCGCGGTGGTGGACGCGCAGCGGGTCATCGTCGCGTACAACCCCGCGTGGCTCGCGCTCGTGGGCGACGGCGCGCCCGAGGCGGTCCTCGGCGCGCGCCCGGGGGAGGTGCTCGGGTGCGCGTTCCCCGCCACCGGCCCCGACGGCTGCGGCACCTGCGTGCCGTGCGCGAGCTGCGGCCTCGCCGCGGGCATCGTCGCGGCGAGCCGCCACGGCGAGACGGAGCGGAGCTGCGCGCTCAAGCTCGCCGGCGGCGGCGCCCGCATGCTCAAGGTGCGCGCGGCCCCGCTCGAGCTCGAGGACGCGCGGTTCGTCGTCATCGCGCTCACCGACGTCACGGGCGAGCAGCGGCACGCCGAGGCGGAGCGCGCCTTCACCCACGACCTCGCCAACCTCGCGCAAGGGCTCCGGGCGTGGTGGCCGAGCTCGCCCCGGGCCAGCCGCCCGACGCGGAGGTCGTGAGCGACGCACGCCTGCTCTCGGCCCAGCTCCTCAAGGAGATCGGCCTGCACCGGGCGCTCGTCTCCGACGACCCCGCCGGCTACCAGCCCTCGCGCGTCGTCACCCGCGCGCAGGAGCTCCTGAACCGGGCCCACGCCGTGCTGGCGCACACGCCCGCGGCGCGCGGGCGGCAGCTGCGCGTGCTCCCGGCGCCGCGGGTGGCGCTCCCGACCGATCCGCTCCTCGTCCAGCACGTGCTCGTGAACATGCTCGTGAACGCGTGCGAGGCGAGCGACGAGGGCGACGAGGTGACGCTCGGCGCCCGGGCCGACGGGAGCCACCTCGTCCTCGAGGTCACGAACCCCCGCACCATCCCGGAGGCGATCCGGGCGCGGGTGTTCCAGCGGCACTTCTCGACCAAGGCCGGCCCGGGCCGCGGCCTCGGCACGTTCGCCATGCAGCTCTTCGGCGAGCGGATGCTGGGCGGCCAGGTGGACTTCACCACCTCGGCGGCCGGCACCACGTTCCGGCTGCGGCTGCCGGTCGAGCGGGCCGCGGGAAGCGACGGGCGCGGCGGGTGAGTCGCCGTGTAGGCGTGGCCCCCACCCGCAGCAGACCCCACGCGACCTGACCCAGGGGCGCCGGACGACCACGCCGACCAAACCCGAACCCGGCCGATCCTGCCCACTTGGCGGATCGGCCGGCGGGCCCGGTCCTTGCTCATCCCCCAGCCCATGAAGAACGCCATCGGCGCAGAGCTCCAGGCCGCAACGCTCAACATCGTCCGCTCGAACGAAGACGTGCAGGGGCAGCAGGCCCTGAAGCTCATCGAGACGGCCGCGAGCACGGCGAACGCCGGCTCGAAGCTCGCCACCGCGCCCGCCGGCAACACCCCCCCGCCGGCGCCGGTGCAGGTGCTGCCGAAGCAGGGCTCCACCATCGAGGTCGTCGCGTAGGTCCGCACCCCCCGCGGTTCCCCCGCGGTCCCCCACCCGAGCCGGTCCCGCCCTCCCCTGGCGGTGACCGGCTCTCGTCTTTGGCGGGCTGTTGCTGCCGGGGCGGGCCCCCGCTCATCCCGAGCGTAGGCCCGCGCAGCGGGCCGGAGTCGAGGGACGGCACCCCGTGCAACTCAGTGCGCGAAGCGGAGGTTGTGCTTCATGAGGCGGGCGCGGAGCTCGTCCACGTCGCCCTCCTCGATGTGCCCGCGCTCCACGAAGAACTCGCCGATGCGGCGCTGCAGCCTGAGCTGCTGGCCGAGCATCACGAGGAGCTGGAACGGGGTCACGTACCCGAGCGCGAGGGCGTACTCGCCGAACAGCGTCTGCTGCGCGGCCGCGAGGCGGCGGCGCTCGAGGATGGCCATGACCTCCTCGGGCGTGAGGAAGCCGAACTCGACGGCGATGCGGCCGAGCGCCGGGCGCTGCGCGCGCTGCCAGACGAGCGCGTCGACGAACACCGTCCACGGCACGCGCCCCGAGTAGTAGAGGAACTCCGCGAAGCGCAGGCGGCGGCGCGGGAGGTCCTCGGGGCGGACCGAGTGGCGCACGCGCGGCGCGCCGAACGACCCGGGCGCCCAGGCGCGGGCGCCGGCGCGCGCGGAGGCGGAGCGCTGCGAGGGCGGCGGCGCGTCGGGCGCGCGGGGCGGTGCCTGGCGCGGCGGAGGCGGCGGCGGGCGCGGCCGGGGCGTCGGCCGCGGGCCGGCGGACCCGGCGCTCGAGGCGGCGCGGTGCGCGGCCCGCTGCGCGCGCGGCGGCTCCTTCGGCCGGCCGCGCGGGGGATCCGCGACGGTGCTCGGCGCCTGCAGCGGGCCGGCGCGCATCTGCGAGAGGATCCGGTAGGCCTCGGTGACCGACTGGAACTCGCGCGCGAGGTCGGTCTCGGAGCGGCCGAGGCTGCGGGCGCGGTCGGGGTGGGTCTCGAACGAGCGGCGCCGGTAGGTCGAGCGGAGGGCGTCGCGCCACCACGCCTGGTCGGCGGCGAAGCCGGGCCCGAAGAGCACGCGGCCCGCGCGCACGACCTCCTCGAGGTTGATGGGGTCCGTGGCGGTCACCGGTCGAGCCGAACGATAGCGATTCCGATCGCTACCGCGCCACGGGTCTCGCGGCCAGTTTTCGGCTGACCCGGGCCCCGGGTCGACGCTCAGCCGCCCCCGACCCTCAGCGTCATCGTCGTCCAGACCGGCGCGGGCCGCCCGGCGACCGAACCGGGGGTGAAGCGGCACGAGCGGATGGCCCGCGACGCGGCCTCGAGGAGCGGCTCCGGCGCGGTCGTGAGCGGCGCGACGAGCGTGGCCCGGCCCTCGGGGTCGACGGCGAGCTTGAACGTGAGCGCGCGCGCCACCGTGTCGGGGGGCGCGCGCAGCGCCGTGGCGACGCAGCCCGGCTCGCGCGGGGCCGGCCTCGCGCCGCTCTGCCCCGGGTAGACGGGCGCCACGCCGCCCGGGAACGGGTCGAGGTCGAGCCGCACGGCGAACGGCCCGGCCCGCGCGGGCCCCGAGGGGAAGCTCCAGTCGAGCGCGACCTCCGAGGCGCACGCCTCGAGCGCGGGCTCCGGCGGGTCGGTCGAGGCCCGCACCTCGCCCGCGCGGCCGTCGGCCTCCACCACGAACGCGAGCTCCAGCCGGACCGGCCGTGCCGGGGCGGCGCGGGGCGTGTCGAGGCAGGGCGCGAGCTCGAGCCGGCGGGCCGGGAGGAGCAGGGCGACCGCGGCGTCTCCCTCCGCCTGCGCACCGGAGACGACCGTCCCCACCGCGCGGTCGGCGAGGTCGGCCGGGTGCACCCCGCCCGTGCCCGGCACCGCGAGCGCGAGGCTGCCGGGGTCCTCGGCGAGGCGCGGCGACGGCGTGGACGGCCCGGCCGGCGGCACCGGCAGTCCGGCCACCGCGCACGCCGGCGCGATCGCCGCGCGGCAGGCGCGGGCCCGCAGCGGGCGCGCGGTGTCCTCGTCGGACCAGACGAGCGCGAGCCGGTGGCAGGCGACGGCGAGCCCGGCGTCGCACGCCCGCACGAGCGCCACCGAGGCGCCGTCCTGGTCGGGCTTCCCGGCCGCGCCCGCCTCGAGCGCGACCGCGAGGTCGAGGCACCCCTCCGGCGCGCCCGCCTCGCACGCCGCCCGGAGCTTGCGCACCACGTCCACGGCCTGCGCCCCGGCGAGGCGGGCCGGACCGCCGGCGTCCTCCGCCACGAGCGCCGCCCAGTTCGCGCAGGCGAACGCGACGCCCGCCTCGCACGCCCGGCGCGAGAGCGCGGTCGCGCGGACCGCGTCGAAGGAGACCCCGCGTCCGAGCGCGTGCAGCGCGCCGAGGTGGGCGCACGCGGGGGCGTCACCCATCTCGCAGGCGAGGACGACGTAGGACGTCCCGAGGCGGGCGGCCCGGGGGTCGGTGGAGGAGAGCAGCTCCCGGCCGGCCTCGCGGCACCCGTCCGCGGCGCCGCGCTCGCACCGCGACGCCTGCCCGGGCGCCGGGGCGGCGGAGAGGACCCAGGCGAGGGGGACGAGCAGGAGGCCGGGCGCGGGCACGTCCGGTGTTTAGCATCGCGCGGACTCGGAGTGAAGGGCGCGAGGTGGTCCCCGGGTGGACGTGTGCGCGGATGGATGACACCATCCGGCGGGAGCGAGGAGGCGAGCGGATGAAGGCCGTCAGGTTCAACGGGAAGGGTGGTCCCGAGGTGGTGGAGCTCGCCGAGCTCCCGGACCCGGAGCCCGGGCGCGGCGAGGTGCTGGTGCAGGTGAAGGCCGCGGCCCTCAACCGCGCCGACCTCCTGCAGCGGCGCGGCCTCTACCCGCCGCCCGCCGGCTACCGGGAGGACGTGCCCGGCCTGGAGCTCGCCGGCGAGGTCGTCTGGTGCGGCGCGGGCGTGGAGGCCTGGAAGGTCGGCGACCGCGTCATGGCCATCGCGTCGGGCGAGGCCCAGGCCGAGCTCGCCGTCGCGCACGAGCGCACGCTGCTGCGCGTCCCGCCGAACCTCTCCTTCGAGGAGGCCGCGGCGCTGCCCGAGGCGGGCGTGACCTCCCACGACGCGCTCTTCACGCTGGGGGGCCTGCGGCCCGGCGCGACCGTGCTCGTGCACGCGGCGGGCTCCGGCGTCGCCACGATGGCCATCCAGCTCGCGCGCGCCGCGGGGGCGACCGTCATCGGCACCTCCCGCACGCCCGACAAGCTCGAGCGCGCGAAGGCGCTCGGCCTCGACCACGGCATCGTGGTCGGCAACCCGGCCCGCTTCGCGGGCGAGGTCCGCGCGGCCACCGGCGGCCGCGGCGTGGCGGTCGTCCTCGAGCTCGTCGGCGGCGCGTACCTCACCGACGACCTCGCGGCGCTCGCGCCCGGCGGCCGCATCGTGGTCATCGGCACGATGGGCGGCCGCGAGGGCCCGCTCGACCTCCCGCTGCTCATGCGGGCCCGCGGTGCCGTCGTCGGCACCGTGCTCCGCCCCCGGCCGCTCGAGGAGAAGATCGCCGCGTCGCAGGCCTTCGCGCGCGACGCCCTGCCGCTCGTCGCGGCGGGCAAGGTGAAGCCGGTCGTGGATCTCGTCCTCCCCGCCGAGCGCGCCCGCGAGGCACACGAGCGCATGGAGAAGAACTCCAGCTTCGGGAAGATCGTCCTCACCTTCTGAGGGTGCGCCCCGCCCCCCTCGCCTCGCTCCTCCTCCCGGGCCTGCTCCTCGCCTCCGGCTGCGGTCCGGCCGGCGGCGCGGAGCGGTTCCCGCTCCACCGCTTCACCTGGCTCCCCGTCGAGGGGAGCGTGTGCGGCGACGGCTCGCCCACCGGCGTCGCGGTCAGCCGCGGCGAGGGCGACGGGCTCCTCGTCTTCCTCGACGGCGGCGGCGCCTGCTGGGACGCGCTCACCTGCTTCGGCGCCGGCGCGACGCTCCCGGCGCTCGTCTCGCGCGGCCCGTTCGGCGCCGCCCAGGCCGACGCGCGCCTGCGGGACGTGCCGGGCTCGATCCTCGATCGCGACCTCCCCGGCAACCCCTTCGCGCGGTTCACGCTCGTGTTCGTGCCGTACTGCACCGGCGACGTGCACGCGGGCGACGCCTCGCAGGACTACCCGGGCGCGCCGGGGCGGATGCAGCACCGCGGTCGGGCCAACGTGCGCCGGGCGGTCGCCGCGCTGCGCCCGCTCTTCTCGTCGCCGGCCGGGGTCGTGCTCGCGGGCGCCTCGGCCGGCGGCTACGGCGCGCTCGTGAACCACCCCGCGGTGCGCGACGCATGGCCCTCGGCGAGCGGCACGCTCGTCGACGACTCCGGGCCGCCGCTCGTCGGGTCCGACCTCTCGCCCGCGATCGTCGCCTCGTGGGTCCTCGCGTGGCGGCTCGACGAGGCGGTCACGCCCATCTGCGGCGAGGGCTGCCTGCTCGACCTCTCCGGGATCCTGCCGGCGCTCTCGCGCCGGTACCCCGCCGACCGCCTCGCCCTCCTCTCCTCCACCCAGGACGAGGTGATCCGCGGCTACACCCTCCTCGGCCCCGCCGGCTTCGAGCGCGCGCTCGACCGGCTCGTGCGGGACGTGATCGCGCCCCTGCCGAACGCGGCCGCCTTCCGGGTCGAGGGCTCGAGGCACACGATGCTCGGCCACCCGGCCGACTTCACCGAGGGTGGCGTCCCGCTGCTCGAGTGGCTCGGCCGGGCGACCGGCCGCTCGCCTGGCTGGGCGTCGGAGGGGCCCTGATCGGCCGGGGGGCCCGTCCCTCGACTCCGGCCCGCCTTCGCGGGCCTGCGCTCGGGATGAACGGATCCCCGCCCCGCCGGCCCCGAGCTTGCCGAGGGGCCCGTCGGGGCACCACCCCGGCAGCACCCCCGCCTCCGGCGCCCGCCCTGCGCATCGTGACGCGCGGAGGACGCTCGAGTGCCCGAATCGCTCCTGTCGCGTGCCCGGCCGCTCCTCGTGGCGCGCCTCGCGGGCGCCGCCCTCACGGTGGCGGTGCCGATGATCCTCGCCCGGGTCCTCGCGCCGGCCTCCTACGGCACCTTCAAGCAGGCCTGGCTCCTCGCCCAGACCCTCGCGCTCGTGCTCCCGATGGGCACGACCCTCTCGCTGTACTACTTCCTGCCGCGCGATCCGCTCCGCCGGGACCGGTACGTCGCGCAGACGAGCCTCGCCCACGCCGTGCTCGGGGCGGTCGCCGCGCTCGCGCTCCTCGCCGCCGCCCCGCTCGTCCACGCCTGGTCGGGGAACCCCGAGCTCGCCCGGGTCCTCCCGCTCGTCGCCGGCCTCGCCGGCCTGCAGATCGCGGGGGCGCCGCTCGACGTCGCCTGGAACGCCCGCGGCCTCGTGGGGCGGGCGGCGCTCGCCCGCGTGGGCACCGAGGTCGCGCGCGGCGGCGGCATGCTCGCGGGCGCGCTCCTCCTCGGGCGCTACGCGGAGGGCGTGCTCACCGGCATCCTGTGGGTCCACGCGGCGCGGGCGCTCGCCAGCGTCGCGTGCCTCGCCTGGGAGCACGGGCTCGTCTTCGACCGGGCCACGGCCCGGCGCCAGGCCGCGTACGCGCTGCCGTTCGGCGCGGCCTTCCTCCTCCTCGTGCCGCAGCAGCAGCTCCACCAGTACGCCGTCGCCGCGATCGTGCCCGCCGCGACCTTCGCCGTCTACGCCGTCGGGATGTTCCAGCTCCCCATCGTCGACATCCTCCACACGCCCGTCGCCGAGCTCCTCCAGATCGGCATCGCCGACTCCGACGGCGCCGGCCGGCCGCCGCGCGCCGCGCTGCCGCTCTTCCACGAGGCGGTGGGGCAGCTCGCGTTCGCGTTCGTGCCGCTCACGGCGCTCCTCGTGGTCGTGGCGCGCCCGCTCGTCGAGCTCCTCTTCTCGGCGCGCTACCTCGACGCGGTGCCGCTCTTCCGGATCGGCACGCTCGCGGTGGTCCTCGCCGCGCTGCCGCTCGACGGGGTCCTCCGCGCGCGCGCCGAGAACCGCTACATGCTCGGGCTCTCGGCGGTGAAGCTCGCCGGCACCGCCCTCCTGGTCTTCTCGGGCCTGTGGACCTTCGGGCCCATCGGCGCCATCTCTGGCCACGTGCTCGCGGAGGCCGGCGCGCGCGCGGCGATGCTCGGGCGCGCCGCCGAGAGCTTCGAGGTCGGGGCGCGGGAGATCCTGCCGTGGCGGGCGCTCGCCCGGCAGCTCGCCGCCTCCGGGCTCGCCGCCGGCGCCGCCGCGGGGGCGCTCGCCGTGGTGGCCGGCGCGCCGCTCGTCCGCCTCCTCGCGGCCGGCTCGGCCTTCGCGGTCGCCTACCTCGCCGCGACGCTCGCCTCGGGCGGGCTCCCGGCGGCGTGGCTCGACCTCTTCCGTCGACCCGCGGCGACCGCGCGAGCGGCCCCGGGGGCCTCCGAGTGATCGTCCCCGCCCCGGTCCCCGCGCCGGCCCGGCGCCCGGCGACGCTCGGCGTGGCCGCCCTCGTGACCACCGCCTCCGCGCTCGCGCTCGCGACCGCGCTCCGGCTCCCGGCCGCGTGGTCGAGCGGCGACGCGCTCAACCACGTCTCGGGCGCCTGGCTGGCGCTCGCCGAGGACCTCGCGCACGGCACCTTCTACCGCCCGCTCGTCGACCCCGCGCTCGGCACCGGCGGCACCCGGTTCTTCCCGCTCCTCTTCTCGCTGCACGCGGCGCTCCGGACCGCGGGCGCCGACCTCCTCGCCGCGGGCTACCTGCTCTCGCTCGCCTCGGGGCTCTCGGTGCTCGCGGGCGTGTACGCGCTCGCACGCGGCTGCGGGCGCGGGCCCCCGATCGCGGCCGCGCTCGCGGTGCTCGCCTTCGCGGCGCTGGCGCCGCAGGAGGCGCTCACCTCCGCGCGGGGGGATCTCCTGCCCGTCGGGCTCTCGGCGCTCGGCCTCGCGCTGCTCGCCGGGATCCCGGACCGGGTGCGGACCCGGCTCGTCCTCGCCGTGCTCGCCTTCGGCCTCGCCTTCGCGGCGAAGCCCACCGCGCTGACCGCGCCCGCGGCGGGCGCGGCGTGGCTCCTCCTGCGCGGCGATCGCCGGGCCGCGGTGGCGCTCGCGACCGGGGTCGCCGCGCTCGCCGCCGCGGTCGTGGGCGCCGCCGACGCCCTCTCCGACGGCCGCTTCCTCGCGCTCCTCGCCGCCTGCGCCGCGGGCGGCGCGGGCCCCGCCGACCTCCTCCGCGGCCCCGCGCGGCTCGTCGGCGAGCTCGTGCACGAGGACCGCGCCGGGATCGTGCTCCTCTGCGCCGGGCTCGCCGCGGCGCTGGCGGCGGCCCCGGGCCACCTCCGCGCGGCGCGGACCGGCCCGCTCGCCCCCGCCGCCCTGCCCGCGCTCTGGCTGCTCGCCGCGCTCGCGGGCGCCGTCGTCGTCTTCTCGTCGCCCGGCACCACCTCGAACCACCTCATCGAGGCCGAGGCCGCGTCCGCCGCCGCGTTCGCGGGCGCCTGGGAGGCCGGGCGCCGCGCCCGGTGGGTGGCGCGCGCGCTCGCGCCGCTCGCCGCCGTCGCCGGGCTCGCGGCGGCCCTCCACCTCGGCGCGGTGGACCACCGGGACTCCACCCGGCTCCGCGACCTCCGCGCGGTCTCGGCCTGGCTGCCGCCGGGCTCGATCCTCTCGGAGGATCCGCTCCTCCCGCTCCTGCGCGGCGAGCGCCCGTACCTCCTCGACCCGTTCATGCTCCGCCTGGCGGCCGCGAGGGATGCCGGCGTGGCGCAGCCGCTCGAGCAGCGCCTGCGATCGCGGAGCTTCGCTGCGGTGGTGCTCTACTGGGACCTCGACGACCCCGAGTTCGCCCGCTGGTACTCGAAGGTCCACCTCGGCGAGGGCGTCGCGGCCGCCATCCGCGGCGCCTACGAGCCCGTGCGCCGCATCGGCCGCTACGTGCTCTACCTCCCGCGCGCCCAGGGCACCCCCCAGCCCGCCTGGCCTCGCCCGGTGGTCGCGAACGACCGTCCTTCGACTCCGGCCCGCGGGACGCTTCGCGTCCGCGGGCCTACGCTCAGGATGAGCGGAGAGTGAGGGGAACCACCCCACCCCCGGAACCCCGCCGCCAGCACCCCGCCCCCAGAACCCCATCAGACCGCCCCCAGGATCCCGCCAGCGAAGCGCCCCCGCGCCAAAGGCGCGGGAGCGCGGAGCTGATCCAGGGGTGGGGCCCCGGCGAGCTCCGCTCGACGGGGCGGGGGGCCTACGGCCCCCCGTGCAACAAAGACATCGGGCCTGGCGGCGGTCGCCAGGCCCGATGAATGTGGAGCTCGTCCTGCGTAGTGACGCGGAGACGTCGAGGGGACGACGCCTCCAGCAGGGGAGAAGCGCGTCCTAGCGAACGAACTCCACGTGAGGGTTGAGCTGCCGCGCGAGCGGCGAGCGGGTCAACAGCTTCAGGGCGCGCTCGACCCGGTCGCGGCCGAGGCCGGGCACCGCGTCGTAGGCGGCCGAGATGAGGTCGCCGAGCGTCGTGACGAGCCGGCGGGGGGTGCTGGTGCTGCGGGTACGACGTCCGAACCGCTTCATGCTGCCTCCTTGAGGAAGGCGAACGCGCCGCTCGTGGTTCGGATTAGCAAACGGCTTGCCTCCCGGCGATGGACGAGGTTACAGGGGCTTGGCGGCAGGACCGGGGTTCCGGGGAGTAGGATTTCCATCCCCGATCTCGAAAACTCGAGGCCCCTCACCCGTTCGGATTCCTCCTCCCGCGACAAACGACCATGCCCTCGAAGCCTTCCCGAGACCTGC
The DNA here is from genome assembly GCA_047602405.1 of Anaeromyxobacteraceae bacterium. Classification (GTDB taxonomy): domain Bacteria; phylum Myxococcota; class Myxococcia; order Myxococcales; family Anaeromyxobacteraceae; genus Anaeromyxobacter. Next base: position 1,622,717 of record JASGHJ010000001.1, on the reverse strand, counting down.
AGACCTTCCCGAACCCGAAGCCCGATCGTCCGTTCGAGATCGCCATGGACTGTCCGGAGTTCACGTGCGTCTGCCCGATGACCGGGCAGCCGGACTTCGCGATCATCCGGCTCCGGTACGTCCCGGCCGAGCGCTGCGTCGAGCTGAAGAGCCTCAAGCTCTACCTCTGGTCGTACCGGGACGAGGGCGCGTTCCACGAGGCCGTCACGAACAAGAATCTGCGACGACATCGTGGCGGCCATCCAGCCGCGCTGGATCGAGGTCGTCGGCGACTTCGCGGTCCGCGGCGGCATCCGGACGGTCGTGACCGCGCGGCACGGTGAGCGGCCGGCCTCGGTGCCCGAGAAGGGCTGAACCGCCCGTCCCGGAGCGGGCCAGGCGGGTGCCTCCGTGGGCCCGCCGGCGTCCGCACCTTCCAGGCGATGGGGCTCTCCATCGCCTACGCGAACTACGGCGAGCAGAGCGGCGTGACCACCCAGGTGGCGCGCACGCTCGAGCTGCGCGGCCACCGCGTCACGCCGGTCGAGGTGTTCGGCACGCTCGACCTGCGCGACCGGCGCACCCGCTGGCCGCGGCCGACGCCGGCGGTGCTCGCCCACCTCGCCATCTCGGCCGCGCGCTTCGGCGGGCGCGCGCTCGCGCACCGGTTCAACACCCCCTTCGCGTTCGACCTGCACTCCCGCGAGGCCGGCGCCGCGCTCGACGCGCTCGCGTCCGCGCCGGAGGTCGTGCTCCAGAACGGGGCGCTCTTCGCGCCGGGGCTGCCGCCGCGGCTGCCGTACGCCCTCCTCCTCGACCACACCCGCGCGCTCGCGATGCGGGCGCGGCCGTTCCCCGAGGCGGGGCTCCTCCCGCCGGTCGACTACGGCCCCGGCTGGCGCGAGCGCGAGGCCCGCACCTACCGCGGCGCCCGGGCGCTCGCGACCTTCAGCGAGAACGCCGCGCGCTCGCTCGTCGACGACTACGGCGTCGACCCGGAGCGCGTCCACGTGGTGGGCGCCGGCGCGAACGTCTTCCCGGCCACGGCGCCGCGCGACGACGACGGCCGCACCATCGCCTTCGTCGGGCGCGAGTTCGCCCGCAAGGGCGGGCGGGTCCTCCTCGAGGCCTTCGCGCGTGTCCGGCACCGCCTCCCCGGCGCCCGGCTCCTCATCGCGGGCCCGCCGTCCTTGCCCGACCCCCTCCCCGCGGGAGCGACCCTGCTCGGGCCCGTCCCGTACGAGGGGCTCCCCGCCCTGTTCGCCCGGACGACCGTCTTCGCGCTGCCCACCCTGCAGGAGCCGTTCGGCCTCGCCTTCCTGGACGCCATGGCCTGCGGCCTCCCCTGCGTGGGGACGGCGCTCGAGGCGGTGCCGGAGATCCTGGGCCACGGGGCCTGCGGGCTCCTGGTCCCGCCGGGCGATCCGGCCGCGCTCGCGGACGCCCTGTCCGCCTTGCTGGCCGAGCCGGCCCGCGCGCGCACCCTCGGTTCGCGTGGCCGGCAGCGCGTCGCGTCGCGATTCCTCTGGCCCCTCGTGGCCGAGCGGCTGGAGCGCGTCCTCGAGGCCGCCGTGGGAGGTCGGGAAGGTTCGGCGTCGGCGCGGCCGGGGTAGAATCGCCGGCGCGTGACCTCCGGCTTCTCCGCCTCGCCACTCCCGGACGCAGGCCTCGACCCGCTCGTCGGGAAGGTCCTCGACGGCCGCTTCCGCCTGACCGCGCACCTCGCGACGGGCGGCATGGCGTCGGTGTACCGCGGGCACGACGGCGAGCGGCGCGTGGACGTGGCGGTGAAGGTGATGCGGCCCGACCTCGTGTCGGCGCCCGACCTCGTGGAGCGCTTCCGCCGCGAGGCCGAGATCATGCGGCGCATCGACCACGAGAACGTGGTCCGGGTCGTGGACCTCGGCCGCTCGCGCGAGGGGCTCGTCTACCTCGTGATGGAGCTCCTCTCCGGCGAGAGCCTCTTCGACCGGATCCGCCGCGAGGGGTTCCTCCCGCCCGACGAGGTCATCCCGGTGCTCGTGCAGGTCTGCGCCGGGCTCGAGGCCTCCCACGCGCTCGGCGTCGTGCACCGCGACCTCAAGCCCGAGAACGTGTTCCTCGCCCGCACGGCCAGCGGCGGCGAGATCGCGAAGGTCCTCGACTTCGGCATCGCGAAGTTCCCGATCGCGACCGACGTGGTGAAGACCGCGGCGGGGGTCGTGGTCGGCACGCCCGAGTACCTCTCCCCCGAACAGGCGACCGGCGCGCCGGTGGACGGCCGCGCCGACCTCTACGCGGTCGGCCTCATCGCCTGGCGCGCGCTCGTCGGCCGCCACCCCTTCCACGACGTCGAGTACCGCGGCCTCGTGCAGGCCCAGGCCGACCAGCGCGTGCCGCGGCTCTGCGAGGCGCGCGCCGACCTCGCCGCGTGGCCCGCGCTCGAGGAGGTCGTCGCGCGGACCTGCGCGAAGCGCCCCGAGGAGCGGCCCGGCGACGCCCGCGAGCTCGGCCGGCTGCTCGGGGACGCGCTCGAGCGCCCGCTCGACGTCCCGGCGGCCGCGCCGCCCGGCCCCCCGGCGGAGGATCTCGTCCCCGGCGGACCGTTGCGGCCGACGCCGCCGGAGGCGCCGGGGCCCGCGCTCCGGCTCGCGGCAATCGGCGTCGGGGCGGTGCTCCTCGTCGTGCTCGCGGTGACGCTCCTCTCCGGCCGCGACGGCCCCGACGCCGAGGTCCGCTCCAGGCTCGCGGCCCACGCGCCGCGCGCGGCGCTCGACGCCGCCGACGGCGCGCTCGCGAAAGCCCCGGACGACCCGGTCCTGCACGGCCTGCGCGGCCGGGCCCTGCTCGAGCTGAAGGGGCGCGAGGGCGAGGGGCTCGCCGCCATCGCGCTCGCCGCGGCGAGGGGGCCGCTCGAGCCCGACGTGGTCGCCGCCGTCGAGGCCTCGCTCGCCGAGGGCGGCGGCCTCGCCCGGCTCCTCGGCGGCTCCGACTGCGACGCCCGCCGCGCCGCCGCCCGCCGGCTGGGCGCGCTCCACCTCGAGGCGGCCCGCCCCATCCTCCGCGCGGTCATGGCCGACGAGCGCGAGCACGGCGGCGACGCCTGCGGCGCACCCGAGGCCATCGAGGCGCTCGACAAGCTGGACGCGCCGCCCGCACCTCCACCGCCCGCGAAGTGACGAACCCCCTCCGACGGAGACCCCGATGCCCCATCCCAGCCAGAATCGCCGTCCAGACCGCCGGCGTGGATCCGCTGACCCTCGTCACCGACGTCCTCGCCGTCCCGGTGCACGCCGAGGACCTCCGCGGCGCACGCGTCGCCGCCGTCGACCGCGCCCTCGGGGGCGCGCTCTACGCCGCCGCGGACGCCGAGCGGTTCGAGGCGAAGGCCGGGCAGGAGCTCACGATCCAGACGCTCGGCAAGCTCAAGGCCGCGCGCGTCGTGGTGCTCGGCCTCGGCGGGAAGAAGGCCGGCGCGGCGCCGTGGCCCCAGGACGCGCGCGAGGCGCTCCGGCAGGCCGGCGGTCAGGCCGCGCGGGCGGCGGCGCGCGCGGGCGCCGCGAAGCTCGTCATCACGCTCCCCGAGGGCGCGGAGGGCAACGAGGCCGCCGGCGCCGCCCGGGCCGCGACCGAGGGCGTGCTGCTCGGCGCGTACGTGTTCGAGCGCTACAAGACCGAGCCCTCGAAGAAGGCGAAGCTCTCCGGCCTCACGGTGGTCGTCCCGGCGCTCGTCGCCCGCACCGCCGCGGTGAAGGAGGCGGTCGCCCTCGCCCGCGAGCTCGCCGACGCCACGGCCTGGGCGCGCGACATGGTGAACCTCGGGCCCGCCGACCTCACGCCGGCCCGGCTCGCCGAGGAGGCCCGCGCGCTCGCCAAGAAGGCGGGGCTCGCCATCGAGGTGCAGGGCCCCGCCGAGATCGCGAAGCTCGGCATGGGCATGTTCCTCGGCGTGACGCGCGGCTCGGCCGAGCAGCCCCGCCTCGTGAAGGTGAGCTACGTGCCGAAGGGCGCCGGCGCGAAGCGGCCGCCGGTCGTGCTCGTCGGCAAGGCCATCACGTTCGACTCCGGCGGCCTCTCGCTCAAGTCGAACGAGAACATGCAGCACATGCACACCGACATGGCGGGCTCCGCCGCGGTGCTCGCCGCCATCCGCGTGGTCGCGATGGTGAAGCCGGAGTTCCCGGTCCACGCGGTGCTCGGCGCCTGCGAGAACATGCCGGGCGGCCGCGCGTACAAGGTGACCGACGTCCTCACCTCCTACGCCGGCAAGACCGTCGAGATCACCAACACCGACGCCGAGGGCCGCCTCGTCCTCGGCGACGTCCTCGCCTGGGCCGCCGCGACGATGAAGCCCGCCGCGATGATCGACGTCGCGACGCTCACCGGCGCCTGCATGGTCGCGCTCGGGCCGACCACCGCCGGCCTGATGGGCCCGGACGGCCCCGTGGTGGAGGGCGTCGTCGCCGCGGCGCGCGCCGCCGGCGAGGAGGTCTGGCGGCTCCCGCTCACCGAGTCCCTGAAGGAGTCGCTCAAGAGCGACCGCGCGGACCTCAAGAACACCGGCGACCGCCTCGGCGGCGCCATCAGCGCCGGTCACTTCCTGCACGCCTTCGCGAAGGACACGCCCTGGGCCCACCTCGACATCGCGGGCCCGTCGCACTCCGGCCGGGAGCGCGGCTACGTGCCGAAGGCCGGCACCGGCTTCGGGGTGCGCACCCTCGTGGAGTTCGTGCGCGCCTGGAAGGCGTGAGGTAAAGGACGGGCGTGACGACGCCCGCCGACACCCTCTCCCGCCTGCTCCGCCCCGCGGGCGGCGGCATCCACCTCGTCTCCACCGGCAAGGCCGAGCAGGAGGCGCTCCAGCGCTCGCTCTACGGCGCCGCCGACGAGGCCGGCGTGCAGGCGCGCTGGCGGGAGGACCTCGCCCGCCTCGCGACCGCGCGGGGGTTCCTGCTCGGGATCCCGTCCGACGTGGGCGCCGGCTTCCGCCGCGGCGCGAACCTGGGGCCCGGCGCCCTCCGCGCGCGGCTGCTCGCGGACGACCCGCGCCGGGCCGAGCGCGCTCGCGCCGCGGGCCTCGTGGACCTCGGCGACGTGTTCGTCGTCCCGCAGCTCCTCCACGACGACATGCTCTCGGCCGCCCAGCTCGCCGCCTCGCGGGCGGCGCTCTACCCGGGCGCCGCCGACGCGGGCGTCCTGCCGGTGTCCCCGCTCTCCATCGCCGAGCGCGCCCTCGAGCTCGCGCTGTCGGTGAACCCCCAGGCGAAGGTCTTCGCGCTGGGCGGCGACCACTCCTGCGCCTGGCCGGTCGTGAAGGCGCTCGCCCCGCACGTGCCGGGCCTGGGCATCGTGCAGCTCGACGCCCACACCGACCTCCTCGAGGAGCGGCTCGGCGTCCGCTACTGCTTCGGCACGTGGTCGTTCCACGCGAACGACCTCGTCGGGCGCGGCGGGCGGATGGTGCAGGTCGGCATCCGCGCCACGCGCCGCACCCGCGACCACTGGGAGACGACGCTCGGCGTGCGGCAGTTCTGGGCCGAGGACGTGAACCGCGACCCCGCCGCCGCGGTGGACGCCATCGTGCGGCACGTGCGGGCGAGCGGCGTCCGCGCGGTGTACCTCTCGAACGACATCGACGGCACCGACGAGCGCTGGGCCGACGCGACCGGCACGCCGGAGCCGGGCGGGCTCACCCCGGACTTCGTCTCCGAGCTCATCCGGCGGCTCGGCCGGGAGGTGGGCCTCTGCGGCGGCGACGTGATGGAGGTCGCGCCCGGCCTCGGGCGCGACGCGGCGGGGAACGACGGCACCGTCGGCCTCGCCGCGCGCTACCTCGCGGAGACGATCGACGCGGCGATGGGCGCGACGGGTCAGGGCGTGTAGACCCCGTTCACGAGGGTCTTCGCCACCGCCGGCCGCGGTGCGTCAGGCCGAGGGGACCGCCGCCGGCGTGCGGACCGCGCGACCCCAGACGACGAACCCGCAGATCGCGGCCACGACGAGCCAGTAGCCGATCTCCCCGGGCTGGCCTGCGCCGGAGGCGAGGCTCACCGCGGTGAAGAGCAGCATCTCGGCGCCGACGCCGGCCGCGGCGAGCGGGGCCGCGCGCGCGAGCGCCCGCGACCGCGCCGGCAGCACGAGCCCGACCGCGAGGAAGAGCTCGATCACGCCGAGCCCGAGCCAGCCGCCCTGCGTCAGCGCCGAGAGCGACGGCACCGCCGTCACGGGCGTCGTGAACTTCCAGGCGGCGCCCATCGCGGTGTGGAGGGCGAGGAGGATCTGCACGACCTTGAGGAAGACGTCCATGGCTTCACCCCGTTCCGGCGCTCAGCGAGCGCCCTCGAACTGCTTCGTGTACTCCGCCGTCAACCGCTGCCAGCCCTCGAACTGCATCGCGTCCACGCCCACGATCCGGCCGATGGGCGCGCCCGAGAGGAAGCGGTCGAGGACGTCGAGGCAGAGGTGCCAGCCCGCGGCGCCCCACGCGATGAAGCGACGGTCGATGTCGTGCCAGAGCGTGAGCCGCGTCCCGGCGCCCTGCGGCTCGAGCTCCCAGCGGAGCGCGTTGCCGCCCCAGGTGAACTCGAGCAGCCGGTGCGCGTCGGCGCGCGTGACCTCGCACGCCTGGACCTGGGGCGTGGGCGCCCCGACCGTCGAGAGCGTCACCGGCCCCGGCGCGGCGAGGCTCCGGTCGGAGTCGAACGGCGCCCACTCGACGAGCTCGGCGGGATCGGTGAGCGCCTCCCAGACGAGCGCCGGCGGGTGGCGGAGGTCCCGCACCAGGACCAGCGTCCAGTGCTCGCCGTCCTTCTCGACCCGGGCGCCCTCCGCGGGCCCCGGCGTGTAGTCACCGCGCTTCGTGCTCATCGCTCGTCCTTTCCTGGTCCCCTGGAGACGTGCCCCTTCGGCGCCTGGCCCTTGCGCGCCTCCATCCGGTCGAGGTGCCGCTCGAGCGCGTCGACGTGCGCCGACCAGTAGCGCCGGAAGGGCTGCAGCCAGTCGTCGATCTCCCGGAGCGGCTCCGGCCGGATGCGGTAGACCCGCCGCTGCGCATCGACCCGCGCCTCGACGAACCCGGCCTCGCGCAGCACCCGCAGGTGCTTCGACACCGAGGTCTGGGTCAGCCGGAGCTTCTTCTCGAGCTCGCCGACCGAGCGCTCGGAGGCGGCGAGCATGCTCAGGATCGCCCGCCGGTTCGGCTCCGCGACGATCGCGAACGTGGATTCCATGGGAGGTATATGCTGCTCCAGGCATATGCCCGTCAAGCCAGATACCCATCGGAGGCGGAGCGGGGGCCGCGCCCGGGAGCCGATCCGTGCGTCACGTGCCTGTCGAAGGACGAACGGGCTACGGGCAGGCGGGCGTCCCGCCCGCGTCGAGGTAGGCCTTCGCGCGCGAGACGAGGTAGCCCCCGTCCGTCTCGGGGACGGTCTGGCCGTCGGCCCCCGCCCCGAACGCGATGCCCACGGCCCCGGAGGCCGCGTACTCCGCCGGGTGGTCGAAGAAGTACTGCACCCGGTTGTCCTGCCAGTGCGAGGTCGTGTTCGCCTGGTTCAGGTTCCCGACCGGCACCTGCCACCAGAGGATGGGGCGCCCCACCGCCCCCGCAACCGCGTTCGCCCACGCGAGCGCCTGGTGGAAGTTCGGGAGTGTCGCGTTCGTCGCGTCCCACCAGGTGTCGCGGCCGAGCGAAGCGTAGTAGCCGGCGTCGCGGTCGCTCTGGTCGGCGACGACGAAGTCCGAGACGTCGGCGCCGGCCGCGGCGAGCCAGACGCCCAGCTTCCGCCCCTCCGCCTCGACGTCGAAGGACGCGTTCGTGTTCCCGAGCACGTCGATCTTCGTCCCCCAGGCCGAGGCGTGCAGTCCCACCATCGCGTTCGGCGCGTAGGTGCGGACCATCGCGATCATGCAGCGGCCGAGGCCCGCGAAGGAGTTCTCCTGGCCGGCGCAGTCGGTCGGGTTCGCGGTCGCGACCGCGGCCGGGACCTGGTGCGGATCGGCGTTCGCCTGCTCCGCGTAGCCCCAGAGGTCCGGCTCGACGTGCAGCAGCGCCTTCGAGGTGCCGACCCGCTGCAGGAGGAAGCGCCAGTCGCGCAGGTACGTGGCCATGAAGCTCACGTCCTTCGCGGCCGCCACCTCGCCCGCGCCCTCGGGGGCGCCGCTCGCGGGGAGCAGGACGTAGTACGTGAACATCGGCACCTGGCCGCGCGCCGCGGCCGCCGAGACGAACCCGGTCACGTACTGGCCCGGTGGCTGCGAGAGGTCCTGCCAGCAGCCCCACCACGCCGAGTAGCCCGGGCCCGTGCACGCGCCCGCGGGGTCCTTCACGACGCCCGCGAGGTAGACGTAGCGGAGATCCCAGGCCGCCGCGGCCGCGCTCGCGTCCGCGCCGGAGAGGCCGACGAGGAGGTCCGACTTCCCGAGCGAGGCGAGCAGGCCCGAGGCGAGGCAGGCGCCCCCCGCGTTCACGAGGACGAGCGCGCGGCCGGACCTCGAGGCGTCGGCGGTGCTCGTCGCGGTCACCGTGAAGCTGCCGGGCGTGCCGGGCGCGGTGTACCGGCCGGTGGCGTCGATCGCTCCGCCGTCGACCGACCAGATCACAGCGTGGTCGGAGGTGCCGGTGACGGTCGCGGAGAACGTCGTCGACTGCCCGGTCGCGAGCGCCACGGCCTCCGGGGCGACGACGACCTTCACCGGGCCGGCGTCCCGCGACGCGCCGCAGGCGAGCGCGAGGGCGGCGAGCAGGAGGCCGGCGGGCGTTCTCACCGGGAGAGGATCGCACGCGCCCTGCGCGCGGACGAGGGAGAGGAGGAAGGTGGGTGTGGGAGGACGGTCGCAGCGAGGAAGCGGACCGAGGCCCCGAGGACATTCCTTGGAGTGACCCCGGAATCCGCCATGCCCTCCACCGGTGGCGTAACTTTCGGGGCGTGAGGACGTCGGTGTTCAGGCCGACGCGGTGCCCGCGAGGGCCAGCTCCAGCGTTCCGTACCCGCGCCCGGACCCGCCCGTCGCCCAAGCCGAGAGCACCGCGAGCACGGGCTCGACGCTCACCGCTGCGATGCCCACCTCGTGGCTCGTCTTCCACTCGGGGTCCGGTGCGTGCTCCTCACCCTCCGCGTGCGGCCGTCCCTCGCTGCACGCCTTGCAGATCATGCGGACCTGGAGTGTCCAGTCCTCGGCGGGGAGCCTGGCGGCCTCGAACGCGGCCGCGAGCGCGGACGAGTCCTCCGGCGTCGGCTGGTCGGTCGTCACCACGAACGTGGACCGTCCCGAGGCCGCGAGCAGCGCGAGTTCGTCGAACACAGGGACCTCGCGGTCGCCCCGCTTCCGGTAGCCGTTCGGTGCACCGTCGTGCAGCACGAGGTCTCCGTATCGGCGACCGCACTCCGGCATCGGGACGTTGCGGACGATCGCGCGCGCGGGGTCGATGCGGTCGCACCAGACCACCTCGGCGGACCCGCCGGGATCTACGCGGATCGGCACGGACCCGAGGTGCATCTCGAGCGGCCCATCCCCGTCCGGCACCTCGATGCCGCACGCGCGCCAGCCCTCGCGAGCGCCCGCCCAGTCGCCGAGCGCGGTGCAGGCGACGGCGAGGTTCCACCAGGCGCCCTCGCTCGGCTCGAGCGCGAGCGCGCGCCGGCAGGCGTCGCGGCACGCGTCCCAGCGCCCGGACTGCTTCGTGACGATGCCCAGGTTGAACCAGGCCGCCTCCCAGCCCGGCGCGAGCCGCGCGGCTTCCCCGTAGGCCAGGACCGCCGCCTCGAGGTCGCTCGCGTCCCGCGCAGCGTGACCTCGATCGTTCGCCTCCACCGCCGCCGAGGAGGGCGCCTCCGGGCCGGCGGGCGCGGAGAGGTCGGGCGCGGGAGGTGCGCGGCGCAGCCACGCGGCGAGGCGGGAGAGCACGGAGCGCATGCGCCCCGAGTGTCTCACGATCGGTACGACCCGGCGGGAGAAACGCCGCGTCTCACCGCCCGGCCGCGGGCCGAGTCCCGACCAGCGCCGCGCCCGCCACGCCAGGCGCCGGCCGGCTACCGCCGGATGAGCAGCACCGAGACGATCAGCAGCACGACGCCGATCGCGCGCGACGTGGTCACCGGCCGCGCGTCGAGCCCGAACGCGCCGATCTGGTCGAGCACGAGCGCGCCGACGAGCTGGCCGGCGACGGCGAAGCCCATCGTGAGCGCGATGCCGAGCCGGGGCGTGAGCAGGATGACGCTCGTCACGTAGAACGCGCCGATGAGGCCGCCGGTCCAGGCCCAGCCCGGGATGCCGGCGAGCTCGGCGGTGGTCGGGACGCGCGCGCGGGAGACGAGCGCGTAGGCGGCGATGCCGACGAGGCCCACCGCGAAGGACACGACGCCGGCCCACTCCGGGCGGCCGACGCCGCGCGCGAGGGCGGCGTTGACGCCGGCCTGCACCGGCAGGCTGACGCCGGCGAGGAGGGCGAAGAGGACGAGCAGGTAAGCCATGGAGGTGATAGGTACCGGACATGACGCCGTTGCGCGAGTGGCTCATGCGGCACCGCGGCTGGATGGCGGCCGCGGCCGGGCTCGCGGGGGCGGGGATCACCTTCGCGGTGCCCGCCCTCGGCTGCGGGGCCTGAGGCGGCTCGGGCCCGGCGGTCGTCGGGCTGCTCGCGGCGGTGGTGGTGAACGCGGTGCTGGAGCCGTAGCGACACGGCAGGACTCGAACGACCGATGGACGCCTTCAAGCCCCACCTCGCGAACGTCGCGGACTACCCGTACGCGAAGAGCGACGCGCGCATCAAGCTCGACCAGAACGAGAGCCCCGAGGACCTCCCGCCCGCCGTGAAGGCGAAGGCGCTCGAGCGGCTCGCGCGGCTCGACTGGAACCGCTATCCGGAGCTGCACGCCGAGGACGTGCGCGCGGCGCTCGCGCGGCACGAGGGCTGGCCGGAGGAGGGCGTGGTGCTCGCGCCCGGCTCGAACCTGCTCTGCCTCGCGCTCGCGATGGCGGCGCGGAGCGTGCTCGATACGGTCCCGGCGTTCCCGTACTACAAGGGCGGCGCCGCCGCGGCGGGCACGCCGTGGAAGGGCCTCCCGCTCGGGCCCGGCTTCACCCTCCCGCTCGTGGGGCTCCTCGCCGAGATGGCGGGCCCGCCCGGCGTCTGCTTCCTCCCGGTGCCGCACGCGCCGACCGGCGCGATGTTCGCCGCCGCCGACGTGGAGCGGCTCGCGGCCCGCGCCGCCGAGCGGGGCTGGCTCCTCGTCGTCGACGAGGCGTACCAGGCGTTCGCCGGCACAGACTTCCGGCCGCTCGCGCGCGCGAACGAGCACGTCGCGATCCTCCGCACGTTCTCGAAGTCCTGGTCGCTCGGCGGCATCCGCGCGGGCTACCTGCTCGGCTCGCGGCGGGTGGCGTCCGTGGTCCGCGCCTGCATCCCGCCGTTCTGCATCCCGGTGCACACGACCGCGATCCTGCTCGCCGCGCTCGAGTCCCCTGGCTACGTGCAGCCGCTCGTCGAGCGCATCCGCGCCGAGCGCGCGCGGGTGCTCGCGGCGCTCGAGCAGCACCCCGCCTGGAAGGTTTACCCGTCCGCCGGCAACTTCCTCCTCGTGCGCACGCCGGACGCCGCGGCCGCGTACCAGAAGTTCCTCGCCGCCGGCATCCTCGTGCGCCGCCAGGACCACTACGCGGGGCTCGAGGGCTGCATCCGGATCTCGATCGGCATGCCGGCCGAGAACGACGCGATGCTGAAGGTGGCGCTGGGGTAGGCGGGGCGGGCCGTAGGTCCCGGGTCGCCTTGACAACATGACCTGTCATGACCATCATGTGGTCATGAAGAAGGTCGGAATCGCGGACCTCAAGGCGCACCTCTCCAGCCACCTGCGGGAGGTGAAGCAGGGCGAGGTGCTGCTCGTGATGGAGCGGACCACGCCCGTCGCGCAGGTGGTCCCGGCCGGCCCTCCGAGCGGGATCGTCATCCGCCCGGCCTTGCGACCGTTCTCGGAGGCGAAGAAGCGCCTCCGGCGCCTGGATCCGCTCGACCTCCCGGTCTCCAGCCTCGCGCTCGTCCTCGAGGACCGGAACAAGCGGTGAGGGCCTACCTCGACACCTCGGTGCTGGTGCGCCGTCTCCTCGGGGAACGAGACCCGCTCCAGGAGTGGGACGAGATCGAGCTCGCCGTGACGAGCGCGCTCACGGAGACCGAGCTCCTCCGCACGCTCGATCGTCTTCGCTTCGCCGCCCCCTCCCTGGACTTCCGCGCCATCGCCCGGCGGCGCGAGGAGGCCTACCGGCTCTTCGAGGAGCTCGAGGTGGTGGAGCTCACCCGCAGCGTCCTGATGCGCGCCTCGCAGCCGTTGCCCGTCGCCCTCGGCACGCTCGATGCCATCCACCTCGTCTCGGCGCAGGCGTGGTGGGAGGTGAACGAGCCGCTTCACTTCGCGACGCACGATCATGCGCTCGCGGCCGCCGCCCGCGCGAGCGGCTTCCACGTGATCGGGGCCTGAGCCGTCCCGAGCGCTGGCGGACCCGGCGCCCGCTCGCTATGGAACGGCCTCCCGCCCGGAGGCCGCATGCCCCGTCTCGCCGCGCCGCTCCTCGCCGCCTTCGCCCTCGCCCTGCCCGTCGCCGCCCGCGGCGGGGACCTCGCGTCGTTCTTCGACAAGGCCACCCGCGTGCCGGACCTCGCCGCGTACGTCGCGCGCGCCACCACGCCGTGCGCCGGGAGCGCCGCCGCGAAGGCCCGCTGCCAGAGGGACGTCGCGAAGCTCCTCGCGTCCTCCCACGACCACCAGAAGCTCGCGCGCGTCTCCGGCGCGGGCCTCGTCCGGATCCTGCCCCGCGGCGACGCGCTCTTCCTGCTCGTCTCCTCGCGCGTGCCGGCGGGGCAGGGCTCGCTGACGCACGGCACGCCCGAGGCGATCGAGGAGGGCGGCGAGCCCGCGACGCGCAACCTCGAGACGCAGGTCTACTTCCCCCCCGACACGGCCGCGGCCGACCGCGCGGCGCTCGAGGCGGCGCTCCGGGCCGGCCCGGTCGACGTGGAGCTCGTCTTCACGCCGAGGAAGCCCTGGACCCTCGGCGACCAGCGCGGTCTTGCGGCGAACTTCTTCGCGATCCGCGTGCTCGACCCCAGGACCGGCAAGCCGCTCGCGGAGGAGCCGCTCGCGATTCCCGGCCGGAAGCTCTGAGGGGAGGCGCGGGCCTACCGCGGCCCGTGCTGCCACACGCCGAGCACGTTGCCGGCGGGATCCCGGAAGGTGGCGGCCCACAGCGCGCCCTCGGGGTACGGGCTGCGCACCACCTCGCCGCCGTACGCGACCACCCGCGCGAGCGCCGCGTCGATGCCGTGCACGTAGACGTAGGGCAGGATCCCGGGCGCGCCGGTCGGCAGCCGCCCGGTGATGAAGGCGCCGATCATGTGGCCGGTCGCGTCCGTGAACGCGCGGTGCCGCGCGCCCTCGCCCGTGCAGCGCCACCCGAACACGCCCGCGTAGAACCGTGCCGACACGGCGAGGTCGACGGCCGGCAGCTGGAGGTAGGAGAGCCGGCCGTCTTCGAACGGATGCGGTGGGCGGGAGGGCGTCTCCATGCGCGAGCGCCCGACAGTAGACGGTCTGTTGCGTGTTTCAACGCACGGTGGGGTCCCGTCGCCCGAGGACACGGACAGGGTACACCGGCGGTGCACTGCGTTACGGGATTGCTGCCGGGGGTGGGGCCCCGGCGAGCCGCCTCGCCGGGGCGGGGGCGGCCCGTTCATCCCGAGCGTAGGGCCCGCGTCAGCGGGCCGGAGTCGAGGGACGAGCGCCCCCGTCAAACAAGGTCGAACCGCTCGGAGTGGATCTGCCCGAGCGGGACGCCCATCCGTGCAAGCGCATTTTCCACCACGTCCATCATGCGGGGCGGGCCGCAGATGAAGTACGAGCGGCGGCCACCGGTCGGGAGCACCCGCTCGAGCATCGCCTGGGTGATGAAGCCCGACTCGCCGGTCCAACCCTGCGGGGGCTTCTCCACCACGTGCACGACCTTCAGCGCGAGCCGCTCCTGGAGCGCCTTCAGCGTCTCGATGTGCGGGGTCTTGTCCCACTCGACGGTCGCGTAGACGAGCGCGTGCTGCCGGCGGTCGCCCCGGTCGGCCAGCGTGCGGATCATCGAGAGGCAGGGCGCGAGCCCGACGCCGCCCGCGATGAAGCAGTAGCCGTCCTCGTCGGGCACCGCGTCGATGCTCATCGTGCCGAAGGGCCCATCGACGTAGGCCCGATCGCCCTCCTTCACGCGCTCGGCGAGGCCGCGGGTGAAGTCGCCGGCGGCCTTGATGAGCATCTCGATGCGCGGCGCGCGCTGGCTCGAGGAGGCGATCGAGAACGGGTGCTCGGCCGCGGCGAAGGGCGAGCTCCCGACGGAGAGCCACGCGAACTGGCCCGAGCGGAAGCGGAACCCCGGGTGGCCGTTCGGATCGAGCACGAGCGTGACCGCGTCGCCGGGCTCGGGCCGGACCTCGTGGACGACGTACGGCCGGCGCAGCAGCGTGAGCGGCTTCGCCATGCGCACGCGGAGGATCAGCGCGGCCCAGGCGAGCGTCCAGAGGAGCCACAGCCAGCGGACGACCGGCGCCTCGAGGAGGCGCTGCGCGGCGAGCCCGTGCCAGAGCCCGAGCACGACCGCCACCGTGGCGAGGATACCGTGCACCTTCCGCCAGCCGTCGTACGGGAGCTTCCAGCGCTTGCGGAACCAGCTCGTGAGCGACACCACGAGGAGCGCGTAGAGCGAGATCACGCCCGCGCCCATCTCCCAGGGCGCCTCCCACGGCAGGAGCAGCTCCCACCAGGTCCAGAACTCGCCGCCGAGGAGCACGAGCGGGTGGAGCACCGCGAACGCGACCATCGCGGCGGTGATGTGCCGGTGGAACGCGTAGACGAGGTCGGTCCCGAACGGAGGCGCGAGCCAGGTGAAGCGGGCGGTGAGCAGGAACTGCATCGCCATCATCGAGAGCGCGAGGAAGCCGAGCGCGCCGCCGAGGTCGTCGCGGAACGTCGCGCCGCGTGGCACGGGCACCGCCGCGAGCCACAGGAGCGGGTAGAGCGCGAGGAGGACGTAGAGCGCGACCCACAGTGCGGAGCGGGTGAAGTCGCGGGCCTCGACGGTGATGTGGGGCTTCGGCGGCTGCGTCACGGCTGGTGAGGCCCCAGGGCCCTGGAGAGGGCGAAGAGCGCGGCGGCCACGAGGAGGAAGAGCCCCACGGCGGCGGCGGCGAGGAATGCGAGGCGCTGGCGCACGCCGTCCTTTACCATGTCACGTCGCGGGCCGGCCGCACTCCCTGTAGCGGCGCCCCGCCCTGTCCCCCGTCCGGAGGTCATGTGCTCGCACCGCTCGCACTCGCCGTCACGCTGCTCGCCCCTGCGCCGTCCGGCGCACCCACCCCGGCCAGGCTCGAGCTCCAGACCTTCACGCTGCCGAACGGCCTGACGGTCGTGCTCCACCCGGACCACCGGCTGCCCCAGGTCGTCGTGAACACCTGGTTCCACGTCGGCTCGAAGGACGAGGTGCCCGGGCGCACGGGCTTCGCGCACCTCTTCGAGCACCTGATGTTCATGGGCACGAAGCGCGTGCAGGGGAACCAGTTCGACGTGATCATGGAGGGCGGCGGCGGCGCCAACAACGCCTCCACGACCGAGGACCGGACGAACTACTACTCCTTCGGCCCCTCGTCGCTCCTGCCCACCCTGCTCTGGCTCGACGCGGACCGGTTCGCCACGCTCGACCAGGCGATGACGAAGGAGAAGGTGGACCTCCAGCGGGACGTGGTGCGGAACGAGCGGCGCCAGTCGTACGAGAACACGCCGTACGGCGCCTCCGAGCTCGTCATCCCCGACGTGATGTACCCGGAGGGCCACCCCTACCACCACCCGGTCATCGGCTCGCACGCCGACCTCCAGGCCGCCTCCGTGGAGGACGTCGCCGCGTTCTTCCGCCAGCACTACGTGCCCGCGAACGCGACGCTCGTCGTGGCCGGCGACTTCGATCCGGAGAAGGTCCGCCCGATGGTCGAGGCGATGTTCGGCGCGGTCCCGAACCGGGCCGCGCCGACGCACCCGCGCCCCGCGCCCGTCGCGCTCGACCACGAGATCCGCCGGGTGGTCTCCGACAAGGTGGAGCTCCCCCGCCTGACGCTCGTCTGGCACGGCCCGCCGCAGTTCGCGCCGGGCACCGCCGAGCGTGATCTCCTCTCGCTCATCCTCTCCGAGGGGCCCTCCTCCCGCCTGGACCGCCGGCTCGTGCAGGAGCTCCGGCTCGCGACCGAGGTGAGCGCCACGTTCGAGGAGAACCTCCTCCAGTCGCGGTTCCGCATCGACGTGACGGGCGTCCCGGGCGCGGACCTCGAGCGCGTGAAGCGCGAGACGCTCGCGGTGGTCGCCGAGCTCGCGGCGAAGGGCCCGACCCCGGCCGAGGTCACCCGCGTGAAGGCGGGCATGGAGACCCGGTTCCGCGTGGAGAAGGAGCAGCTCCTGCGGCGCGCGGACCGGATGAACCAGTACCTGGCGTTCTTCGGCGAGCCCGACGCGTTCGACCGCGACCTCGCCCGCTACACCGGCGCGACCGCGGCGGGCGTGAAGGACGCGGCGCGCTCGCTCGGCGAGGGGCGCCTCGACCTGCGCGTGCTCCCGGCCTCCGACGTCGCGGCCGCCATCCCGGACCAGCGCCCCGCCGACCTCGCGCCCGGCAGGTTCACCGCCCCGGCGCCGGAGGTCGCGAAGCTCTCGAACGGCGTCGAGGTGCGGATCGTGCGGCAGCCCGGGAGCGGGCTCGTCTCCGGCCACGTCCTCGCGGCCGGCGGCGAGCGGCTCGTGCCGGCCGAGAAGTCCGGCCTCGCCTCGGTCGTCGCCGCGCTCCTCGTCTCCGGCGCGGGCGGGAAGAGCGCGCCCGAGTGGGCCGACGCCATCCGCACGCTCGGCGCGCAGGCGGAGGCGAGGGCCACCCGCAACGCGATCGACCTCTCGTTCGTCGGCCTCGCGGCGAAGCTCGGCCCGACCCTGGACCTCGTCGCCGACGCGGTCCTCCGCCCCAACCTCGCGCAGGCCGACGTGGAGCGCGAGCTCGACCTCGCCCGCAGCCGCGCCGAGGCCCGCGCGGCCGAGCCGCGCGCCGTGGCCGCGGTCGCGACCGCGGCGACGCTCTACGGCCCGGAGGACTACCGCGGCCGTCCCACCGACGGCTACGCGCGGACGCTCGCCTCGGCCACGCCCGCCGACGTCCGCACGCTCGCCCCGCGGCTCCTCGACCCGCGCGGCGCGGTGATCGTGGTGGTGGGCGACGTCGAGGCCGCGGCGGTGAAGGCGGCGCTCGAGGCCCGCTTCGGGAGGTGGCAGGCGCGCGGCCCCGCGGCCGCGGCGGCGCCGGCGCCGATCACGGCCACGCGGGGTGGGCGCTGGTTCCTCGTGGACCGGCCCGGCGCGCCGCAGACGGTGATCCAGCTCGCCCGCCCCGTCGCGCGCGCCGACGACGTGGCGCGCCTCACCCGCGAGGCGGTCAACACCGCGCTCGGCGGCTCGTTCACCTCGCGCCTCAACCAGAACCTGCGCGAGAAGAACGGGTACACGTACGGTGCAAGCAGCCGCGTCCTCGAGGACGGGCTCCAGACCACCTTCGTCGTCTCGACCTCGGTGCAGACCGAGGTGACCGGGCCGGCGCTCCTCGAGATCAAGAAGGAGCTCGGCGCGCTCGCGGCGGGGCTCCCCGAGCCGGAGCTCCTGAAGGTGCGGGAGAGCCTCCGGTTCCGCATGGTCGAGCAGGCGCAGACCACGCAGGGCCTCGGCGAGCTGCTCGCGCGCGAGGCGATGAACGGCCACCCGCCCGACGCGCTCCGGCGCGACGCCGAGGCGCTCTCGGCGATCGACGCGGCGAAGGCGGCCGCCACGGCCAAGGACGGCACGTTTGCGCTCGATGGAATGACCATCGTGCTCGTGGGGGACCGGAAGGTCATCCTGCCGCAGCTGGAGAAGGCCGGATTTCCCGTGCCTGCGCTGCTCGATGGCGACGGGAGGCCGGTCCGCTAGGCGCGCGGGGCACCCCGGGGTCCCGGGGACCCGCGCCCTCCCAGTAAACGGGGCACAGTTACGCGGAGTTGAGTCCCACCTGGGCTGGCAGGGTTCGTGCGATCGCGGGGGGTGGAGGTCTCGGCCCCCCCATGCGCCTCACCCTTCTCGACCGTCTCTCCCTCGCGCGTGCCGTCCAGGCGCTCGCCCTCCTGGTCGTCGGCGGCATGCTCGCCGCCGCGGTCATGGTCTACGTGCCCGCCCTGCGGGTGGCCGTGGGCGGCGCGCTGTACGGGCGCGTCATCGCGTCGAAGGACTTCCTCGCCGACGTGGTGCCCCCGCCGCTGTACGCGCTCGAGACGCAGGGTGAGCTGCTGAAGCTCGCGCAGGAGTACGACGGCGCGAAGCGCGCGGTCATCGTCGAGTCCATCGGCCGCCAGCGGAAGGCCCACGAGGACGCCGTGGCGCACTGGCGCTCCACCGGGCTCGATCCCGAGCTCGCCGCCGCGCTCGAGGCCGCCCACGCGCCGGCCGCGGTGGTCTTCGCGAAGAGCGGCGACCTCGCGAAGGCGATGGAGGACTCCGACGCGATGAAGGCGCTCGCGGCCCTCGACGCCGCGAAGGCCGCCTACGCGCAGCACCGCACCGCCTCGGACAGGCTCGTGAACCTCCTCGAGGCGCGCGCGTCCGAGCTCGAGGCGGAGGCGCGCCGGACGCTCGTCGCGAGCGCGTTCGTGATGCTCGCCGGCCTCGTGCTCCTCGGCGGGTTCGCCGGCTTCGTCGCCTGGCGCCTCTCGCGGATTGTCTCCGACGCGGTGACGGGCATCTCGCAGGCGAGCCGCAGCGCGGCCGAGGCCATCGCCGCCGGCCGGCTCGGCGAACGCGCCGACCCGGAGAAGGTCCACCCCGACTTCAGGTCCGCCATCCAGGACCAGAACGCGGCGCTCGACGCGTTCGTCGAGCCGCTCTACCTGGCGGGGGCGAGCCTGGACCGGCTCTCCCGCGGCGACGTGCCCGGGCGCATCGAGGAGCCGTACCCGGGCGACTTCGACGAGATCCGCGCCTCGCTCAACCGCTGCATCGACGCGGTGAACCACCTCGTGGAGGACTCCACGGTGCTGGCCGCCGCGGGCGTCGAGGGCCGCCTCTCCGTGCGCGCCGACATCTCGCGCCACCAGGGCGACTTCCGCCGCATCGTGAAGGGCGTCAACGACACGCTGGACGCGGTCGTCGGCCCCATCCAGGCCTCCGCCGCCGCGGTCGCCGAGCTCGCCGCGGGGCGGATCCCCGCCGCGACCGCCACCGCCTGGCGCGGCGACTTCGCGGAGCTGAAGGCCAACCTCGACCGGTGCATCGACTCGCTCGAGGCGCTCGTCGACGACGCGGGGCACCTCGCCGAGGCCGCGCGCGAGGGGCGGCTCGACGTGCGCGCCGACGCCACGCGCCACCCCGGCGACTACCGCGCCATCGTCGAGGGCATGAACGGCGCCCTCGAGGCCCTCGCCGGCCCCACCGTCGCCGCGACCCGCTTCGTCGAGTCGCTCGGCCACGGCGTGCGCCCGCCGCCGCTCGACATCGAGTTCCGGGGAGACCTCGCGCCGCTCAAGGAAGGCCTCATCGCGAGCGGCGACGCCATCGGCCGCCTCCTCGAGGACGTCTCGAACCTCGCGAGCGCCGCCGAGCTCGGCATGCTCTCGCAGCGCGCCGACCCGTCCCGGCACGCGGGCGACTACCGCGCCATCATCGACGGCATGAACAGCGTCCTCGACGGCGTCACGTCCACCAGCACGGCCGCCACCGAGGCGCTCGAGCGCGTCGCGAAGCACGACCTCACGGCCCGCGTCGAGGGCTTCTTCATGGGCGACCACGCCCGGCTCTCCGGCGCGGTGAACTCCACCGCGGAGGCCCTCCAGCTCGCCATCCGCAAGGTCGCGGACGCCGCCTCGCAGGTGAACGGCGCCGCCGCCCAGATCGCCTCCTCCTCGCAGGCGGTCGCCGCGGGCGCGTCCCAGCAGGCCGCGGCGCTCGAGGAGACCACCACCACGGTGTCCTCGGTGGAGCGCTCGACCCGGGAGTCCGCCGCGAGCGCCGCCAGCGCGAACGGCCTCGTGCGCGCCGCGCGCGAGCACGCGACCGAGGGCGCGTCCGCCATGTCCGAGATGCAGGCGGTGATGGAGAAGATCCGCACCGGCGCGGACGGCACGCGCCGGATCATCCGCGACATCGACGACATCGCCTTCCAGACGAACCTCCTCGCGCTCAACGCCGCCGTGGAGGCCGCCCGGGCCGGCGAGGCCGGCCGCGGCTTCGCGGTCGTCGCCGAGGAGGTGCGCAACCTCGCCCTGCGCGCGAAGACCGCCGCGCGCCACACCTCCCAGCTCATCGAGGAGTCGGTGCAGCACGCGAACGCGGGCGACGCCGCCTCGAAGCTGGTCGGCGAGCGGCTCGGCCGCATCGTGAGCGGCGTGGGCGAGGTGACCGGCCTCGTCGAGAAGATCGCGGCCGCCACGGGCGACCAGGCGAAGGGCGTGGCCGCGGTCGGCCGGTCGGTCCTCGAGATGGACAAGGTGACCCAGCAGAACGCCGCGTCCGCCGAGGAGTCCTCCTCCGCCGCCGCCGAGCTGTCCTCGCAGGCCGCGACGCTCCAGGAGCTCGTGAACCAGTTCAAGCTCGGCGACGAGGCGGCGCCCGGGCAGCCCGCGCTCCCGCACCCGACCGCGTTCGAGGAACACGACGCGTCCGACTCCCTCGTCCGCTCATCGCGAGCGTAGGCCCGCCGCAGGCGGGCCGGAGACGAGGGAGGGAGTCAGTGGATCCTCGCGAGGACCGGCAGCTCCGCCGCGATCGCCGCCTCCGCCTCCGCCATCGCGTCGGCGCGCGCGTCGACCGCCGCGCCGCCGACCTCGCGCGCGAGATCCAGGAACAGCGTCTCGTGCCCGCCCTCGCTCCGCGCGAGCCGGTCGTAGAGCTCGGCGAGCCGGGGATCGCCGCCCGGCCGCGCGAGCCCCTCCGCGAGCAGGAACAGCCGCTCGCAGCTGCGCGCCTCGATGAGCGCGCCCACGAGCAGCCGATCCACGAGCCGCTCCACGCCGCCGCTCCGCACGAGCCGGCGGAGCTGCTGGGCGTAGGGATCGCCCTCGTCCGGCCGGAGCGGGTGCCCGAGGCGGCCGAGCTCGGTCAGCACCGCGAGGAAGTGCTGCAGCTCCTCCTGCGCGAGCTTCGCGAGCGGGCGCACGAGGCCGGGCCGGTCCGGGTGGTCGGCGACGAGCTTCAGCGCGCTCGCGGCGGCCTTCTTCTCGAGGTGGGCGTGGTCGGAGAGCGTGAGGTCCATCGCGCCGAGCGCGACGTCGAGCCAGCCGTCCGGGGTCTTCGAGCGGAGGAGCGCCATCGGGGCGTCGACTCTACCTCACGAGCGCCTCGACGTCGGCGGTGCGCAGCACGGCGGCGGCCCGGTCGAGCCGCGCCAGCGAGAAGCCGGCCACGAGCTCGGACGGCCAGAGGCGCGCGCCGGGCTCCGCGAGCCCGGCCGAGGCCGCGAGCACGCCCACCACCGCGCGTGGATCCGCGCCCGCCTCCCGCAGCTCCCCGAGCGAGCGCGCCCCGTGCCGCTTCGCGAGCCGCTGCCCGTCCTCCCCGAGGAGGAGCGGCACGTGGCCGTACCGCGGCGCCGGCAGGCCCAGCGCGCGCAGCACGAGGAGCTGGCGCGCGGTCGACGCGAGGAGGTCGTCGCCGCGCACGACGTCCGTCACCTCCATCGCCGCGTCGTCCACCGCGACCGCGAGCTGGTACGCGGCGACACCGTCCGCCCGCATGACGACGAAGTCGCCCACCGTCGAGGAGACGTCGAACCGCTGCGGCCCGTGGACGCCGTCCTCGAACGCCACCTCGCCCTCCGGAGCGCGGAGCCGCCACGCCGGCCGGCGGGACGCGGAGCGGGCCCGGACCTCCTCCGGCCCGAGCCGGCTGCAGGTGCCCGGGTAGCGTGGCCCCTCGTCGGAGGGGCCGTGCGGCGCCTGGCTCGCGAGCGCGATCTCGGCGCGCGAGCAGAAGCACGGGTACGCGCGCCCCGCCGCGCGCAGCCGGTCCAGGGCCTCCTCGTAGCGCCCGGTCCGCTGCGACTGCCGGTAGGGCGCCGCGGTGCCGCCCACGTCCGGCCCCTCGTCCCAGTCCAGCCCGAGCCAGCGCAGCTCCGCGAGGATGCGGGCCTCGAGCCCGGGCCGCACCCGCGGGCCGTCGAGATCCTCCACCCGCATGGCGTAGAGCCCGCCGCGCGCGCGCGCGTCGAGCCACGACAGGAGCGCCGTGCGGGCGTTCCCGAGGTGGAGGGGTCCCGTCGGCGACGGGGCGAAACGACCGCGTGACGTCTGACTCATACCCGAACGAGTGGTGCCGGATGGGCTGGAGGGCTGATAATGCCGGCAACCTCGGCGGAGACAAGCCCGGCATCCGGGCCGCCGCCTTGCAGGAGCACCAGGGTCACATGCCACGTCAGGCCGGCGTCCTCATCCCGCTCTTCTCCCTCCGCTCCGCGACCGACGCCGGCGTCGGCGAGATCCCCGACCTCGTGCCCTTCGCCCGCTGGGCCGCCGGGGCCGGCTTCTCGATGCTGCAGGTGCTCCCGGTCAACGAGGCGTCGCGCGGGCAGGACTCGCCGTACGGCGCGCTCTCCGCGTTCGCGCTCGACCCGGTCTACGTGGCGCTCGCCGCGCTGCCCGACCTCGACGCGGCCGGCGGCGAGGCCGCCCTCTCCGACTACGACCGGCGCCTCCTCGCCGAGGTGCGCGCCTCGCCGAAGGTCCGCTGGGCGGACGTGCGGGCGCTGAAGGGCCGGGCGCTGGCGCTCGCGTTCGACCGCTTCGAGCGAGACGAGTGGAAGCAGCGGACCGCGCGCGCGCGGGCCCTCGAGGCGTTCGTGAAGGAGAACGCGGCCTGGCTGCCCGACTACGCGCTCTTCGTCGCGCTCCACGACGACGACCTGGGCGGTCGCCCCTGGACCGAGTGGCCCGAGCCGCTGCGCGAGCGCCACCCGGCGGCGCTCGACGAGGCCCGCGGCCGCCACGCCCGGAAGATCCTGTTCCTCTCCTGGGTGCAGTGGCAGCTCGACCTGCAGTGGCGCGAGGCGCGCAAGGGCGTGAACGCCGCGGGCGTCGACCTCGCGGGTGACCTGCCCTTCATGGTCGCGGGCGACTCCGCCGACGTCTGGTCGCGCCGCGGTGACTTCCGCATGGACGCGCGGGTGGGCGTGCCGCCCGACGCGTTCAGCGCCACGGGCCAGGACTGGGGCCTGCCGGTCTACCGCTGGGACGTGATGGACAGGGAGGGCTACCCGTGGCTCTCCGCCCGCGCGCGCCGGATGGCCGACCTCTACGACGTGTACCGCGTCGACCACGTCATCGGGCTGTACCGCACCTACACCTTCCCGAACGACGGGAGCCCAGCGAGGTTCGTGCCGGACACCGAGCCCGCCCAGATCCGGAACGGCGAGCAGGTGCTCGGCGTGTTCGCGAAGGGCGCGCGGATCATCGCCGAGGACCTCGGCGTGGTGCCGGACTTCGTGCGCGAGTCGCTGAAGCGGCTCGGCATCCCGGGCTACAAGGTCCAGCGCTGGGAGCGCGCCTGGCACGACCCCGGCCAGCCGTTCACCGATCCCGCCGGCTGGGCCCCGCTCTCGGTCGCCACCACGGGCACGCACGACACCGACTCGGTCGCCGACTGGTACGAGACCCTGCAGGACGACGAGCGCAAGGCGCTCCTCCAGGTGCCGGCGCTCGCGCCGGTCCGCGAGCGCGCGCCGGCGCGGTTCGACGAGGGCGTGCGCGACGCGCTCCTCGACATGGTCTACGGGGCGGGGAGCGACCTGTTGCTCCTCCCCTTCCAGGACGCGATGGGCGCGCGCGAGCGCGTGAACGTGCCGGGCACGGTGACGGACGCGAACTGGACCTACCGGATGCCGATGGACCTGACCACCCTTTGGTCGGACGTCCGCTCGCGCGAGCGGCTGGCCGCGCTCGCGACCCGCTCCGGGAGGCGGCGCGGCGGATAAGGAGCGGCCGGGAGGGTGGCAGGCGAGGGAGCGGTCGACCGGATCCTCGCCAGCCTCGGGGCGGCGCTCGCCCGCGGCGAGGGCGTCTCCCGCCGCCCCTCCGCCACCTACCGGCTCCAGCTCCACGCCGGCTTCGGCTTCGACGCCGCCCGCGAGATCGTGCCGTACCTCGCGGCGCTCGGCGTCTCCGACCTCTACCTGTCGCCCATCCTGGCCGCCGCGCCGGGCTCGACGCACGGCTACGACGTGGTCGATCACGGGCGGCTCAACCCGGAGCTCGGCGGCGAGGAGGCCTTCCGCCGGCTCGCGCTCGCCTGCCGCGAGCGCGGCCTCGGCGTGCTCGTCGACTTCGTGCCCAACCACATGGGCATCGGCCGCCACAACGCGTGGTGGATGGACGTCCTCGAGAACGGCCCGTCCTCGGTGCACGCGCCGGCCTTCGACGTGGACTGGGCGCCGCTCGAGGCCGAGCTCGCGAACAAGGTGCTCGTGCCGGTGCTGGGCGACCAGTTCGGCAAGGTCCTCGAGCGCGGCGAGCTCGCGCTCGAGCGCGACGGCGGCGCGTTCTGGATCCGGTACTTCGACCACTGCTTCCCGGTCGCGCCGCGCTCGGTGCCGTCGGTGCTGCGGCTCGGCCTCGACGCCCTGCGCGCGCGGCTCGGCGAGGGGCACCCGGCGATCATGGAGCTCGAGTCGGTGGCGGCGTCGCTCGAGAAGCTCGCGCCCCGCATCGACACCCGCCCCGAGGCGATCGCGGACCGGGCCCGCGAGAAGGAGGTCGCGAAGCGGCGGCTCGCGGCGCTCTGCGAGTCGTCGGCCCCGGTGCGCGAGCACCTCGACGAGAACGTGCGCCGCCTGAACGGCACGCCCGGCGACCCGCGCAGCTTCGACGCGCTCGAGCACCTGCTCGGGCTGCAGGCCTACCGGCTCGCCTTCTGGCGGGTCGCCGGCGAGGAGATCAACTACCGGCGCTTCTTCGACGTGAACGGCCTCGCGGCGATCCGGATGGAGGAGCCGCGCGTCTTCGCCGACGCGCACCGCCTCGTGCTCGACCTCGTGCGGGACGGGCTCGTCACCGGCCTGCGCATCGACCACCCCGACGGCCTCTACGCGCCGCCCGCGTACTTCCGCCGGCTGCAGGCCGCGCACCTGCTCCGCCTCGCCCGGCGCCTCGCGGACGGCGACGGCGCGCGGGCCGACGACGACGCGCTCCTCGGGGCGCTGTTCGAGGCGCTCGAGGCGGGGCGGCTCCCGCCGCGGCCGCTCTACGTGGTCGCCGAGAAGGTGCTCGTCGGCGCGGAGGCGATGCCGGAGGGCTGGGACGTCGACGGCACCACCGGCTACGAGTTCCTCGCCGCGGCGAGCGGCCTGTTCGTGGACGCCGCCGCGGAGCGTCCGCTCGAGCGGCTCTGGCTCAGGGTCTCGGGGCGCCGCACGCGCTTCGAGGAGACGGCCGCGGAGAAGAAGCGGCTCGTCATGTCGTCCTCGATGGCGAGCGAGATCCACGTGCTCGCGCACCGGCTCGACCGCCTCTCCGAGATGAACCGCAACACCCGCGACTTCACCCGCGCCGAGCTGACCCTCGCGCTCGTGGAGTTCGTCGCGCTCTTCCCCGTCTACCGCACCTACGTCACCCGACGCGGCGAGGTCGAGGACCGCGACCGGGACCTCGTCGAGCGCACCGCGGCCCGGGCCCGGCGGCGCAGCCCGGTGGTGGACGCCTCGGTGTTCGACTTCCTCCGCGACGTGCTCCTGCAGCGCTACCCGCAGGGCCTCTCGGAGGCGGAGCGCGCGGAGTGGCTCGAGCTCACGCTGAAGCTCCAGCAGGTGACCGGCCCGGTGACCGCGAAGGCGGTCGAGGACACCGCGTTCTACACCGACGTGCGGCTCGCCTCGCTCAACGAGGTCGGCGGCGCGCCCGACCGCTTCGGCACCACGCCCGACGGGCTGCACGCGCTCCTCGCCGAGCGGCGCGAGCGGTTCCCGGCCTCCCTGTCGGCCACCTCCACCCACGACACGAAGCGCAGCGAGGACGTGCGCCTGCGCATCTCGGCGCTCTCGGAGCTGCCGCAGGAGTGGGCCGCCCGCGTCGCGCGCTGGTCGAGGCTCAACCGCGGGCTGCGCGGCGCCTCCGACGGCACCCCCGCGCCGGACCGGGTCGACGAGCTCCTCCTCTACCAGACGCTCCTCGGCGTCATGCCCCACGCGCCGCTCGAGCCCGGCACGCCCGACCACGCCGAGCTCGTCGCGCGGGTGCAGGCCTACATGGAGAAGGCCATCCGCGAGGCGAAGGTGCACACGAGCTGGACGAACCCCGACGAGGCCTACGAGGCCGGGGTGCGGGCGTTCGTGGCGCGCGCGCTCGGCTCGGCGACCTTCCTCGCCGAGCTCCGGGCGCTCGCGGCGCGGGTCGCCCCGGCCGCGCGGGTCTCGTCGCTCGCGCTCACGGCGCTGAAGTGCGCGGCGCCAGGCGTGCCGGACGTGTACCAGGGCACCGAGCTGTGGGACCTGTCGCTCGTCGACCCCGACAACCGGCGCCCGGTCGACTTCGAGCGGCGGCGCGCGCTCCTCGCGGCGCTCGACGCGCAGGCCGCGGCCGGCCCGGGCGCGCGGGCCGCGCTCGCCCGCACGCTCTCGTCGCCGGGGGTGCTCGCGGACGGGCGCGCCAAGCTGTGGCTGCTCGCCTGCGGGCTGCGGCTGAGGCGGGACCGGCCGGCGCTGTTCCTCGAGGGCGAGCACTGGCCGCTCCGGGCGGAGGGGCCCGACGCGGCGCACGTCTTCGCGTTCGCGCGGGTGCACGCGACGGGCGCGGTCGTCTGCGCGGTGCCGCGGCTCGTGCTCGGGGCGCTCGAGGCCGGCGGGGGCCGGGCGCGGTGGGACGCGGCGCTGCCGCTGCCGGGGGGCCTCCCGGGCCGGTGGACGGACGTGATCTCGGGCGAGCGGCGCGAAGGCGGTACGATGGCGCTCGCGCGCCTCTGGGAGGACTTCCCGGTGGCGCTGCTCGCGTCGGAGGCCTGATGTCGAAGCGCATCTACCTCGTGCGCCACGGGCGCGCGGAGGCGTCGAACCCGGGCGGCGACGCGGCCCGGCGGCTCACGCCGGAGGGTCGGCTGGACCTCGAGGGTCACGTCCGGCGGATCCGGGCGGAGCTCCAGGTCTCGCGCGTCGTCGCGAGCCCGTTCACGCGGTGCCGGGAGACGGCGCAGATCCTCGCGACCGTGCTGGGCGTGCGGGCGGACGCGGAGGCCGAGCTCGCGTCCGGGGTCTCGGACGCGCGCGGCGTGCTGCTGCTCGCGGCGCGGTGCGGCGCGGGGACGGTGCTCGTGGGCCACAACCCGGAGCTCGGCGGCGCGGTCGCCACGGTGGCGGGCCGGGAGGTGGAGTTCCCGCCCGGCACGATCGCCGCCGTCGACGTGGACGGGGGCGAGTTCGGGCTCGCGTGGGTGAGGGTGCCGTAGGGTGCCTGTCTGTTCCTGATGCAGCAGTCTCCATCCCCGCTCGAAGGTCGTGACCGCAGGACGGCGCCTCCCTGGCGGCGAGGGCGCACCGGTCACCGGAAGTGAACCCATCCGGGACCATGGACGCCCATGGACGTGTTCACTTCGCGTGTTATACTGGACATGCGTTCACGTTCTTTCATGCGAGGTGAGTCATGAAGCTCGATGCCATCCTGTCGCTCGATGCCGAGCTGAAGTCCCACGTCCACGAGGAGCACGTGGGCCTCGTCGTCTTCCTCCGCCTCCTCGACGTCTTCGACCGGGCGATGGCGTTCGCCGCGCTCGGCTGCACCTCCACGTTCCAGTACCTCGTCCGGAAGCTGCACCTGGCGGAGGCGACGGCCTACCGCCGGGTCACGGCGATGAAGCTCATCCGGAAATACCCGCAGCTCGAGGGTGCGATCGAGGAGGGGCTCATCAACCTCACCCAGCTCTGCATGCTCGGGCCGGTCATGTCCGCGGCGAACGTGGACGACCTTGTCCGGAAGGCGACGCACCTCACGAAGCGCGAAACGGAGGAGCTCGTCGTCTCCATCCGGCCGAAGGACGTGCCGGCGGACGGGCTCCGGAAGCTGCCGAGGCCGGGGCCTCGTCAGCCGATGGTTCCGGAGCAGCAGCTGATCTCGGCGCTGCAGGCAGCGCAGCCGACGCTCTCTACTCTTCCTGCGACGAACGCCCCTGCAGGGACATCACCGGAGAATGACCTTACGGATTCAGGGTTCACTCCTCGGGAGGAGATGAACTCGCCGCCGAGTCTCTCGCTCATTCCGCCTCCGACTCGGGATTTGTCTCCGACTCCCACTCCTCCGACTCCGGTCCTGTCTCTCGCACCGACCACGCCGCTGTTCCGCCTCCGCGATCGCAGCCGCATCGAGCCGGTCGCCGACGGCCGCTGGCAGTGGCGGATCGGGCTCGACCGCGCGCTGAAGGCGGACCTCGACACGCTCAAGGGCTACCTCGCCCACAAGATCCCCGACGGCGATCTGCAGAAGGTGTTCGAGCAGATGCTCCACGACTCCCTCGAGAAGCACGGCAAGCGGCTCGGTTTCATCGCGCCGGAGCACCCGCGGCCGATCCCGGACCAGGTCGCCACGCCCGGCACCCGCCTGCGCGTCCCGCTCGGCGTCCGCCGCGCGGTGCTCGCTCGCGATGGGCACCGCTGCACCGAGGTCTGCAACGGCGAACGTTGCCCGGAGACGGAGCGGCTGGAGATGGATCACCTCGACCCGGCGAACGAGACCGGGTCGTCCACGGTCGACGACCTCGTGACGAAGTGCCGGACCCACAACCAGTACCGGGCGTTCCTCAAGTACGGGCGCGAGTACATCGAGAAGCGCAAGGCAGAGGCGCGGCGTGAGCGCGAGGAGCGGAGGGAGGTGAAGGCCCTCACGGTGCGTGCCTCGGAGGTGCTGGAGAAGATGGATGACGGCGACCTCCCCCTTCCCCTCCCCCTTCTCGTGAAGGAGCCTGTCGCACACTGGCGCGCCGCAGTCCCGTACGCAGCGGCGGGTTGGAGGCAGCGCGGCGGGTGATGCTGCAGGCGGCGAAACGGCTCCGCCTCCTCCTTCGCTCCCCGGCGATCGGCGGTACACTGTCGGCGCGATGAACGGCGCGCCCGTCCCGAAGTTCGTGCAGGAGCTCGACACCCTCGTGCGGGCGCGGTACCCGCTCGTCTGGCTCGTGACCTGGGAGGAGCAGCGGCTGCTCGCGATCCTCGGCGAGCTCGCCGAGTCGCACGGGAAGGCGCTCCTGACCTGGACGGTGGGCAAGGGGTTCCGCCGGCCGCCGGGCGCGCGCACGCCGCCGCCGGAGGGCGCGGCGACGCCGCTCGAGGCGCTGCGCGCGGTGGAGGGGCTCCAGGAGCCGTCCCTCGTGGTGCTGCAGGACTTCCACCCGTTCCTCCAGGACCCGGCCGTCGTCCGCGGGCTGCGCGACCTCGGGCAGCAGCTGAAGGGCACGTTCACGACGGTCATCCTGCTCTCGCCCACGCTCGCGCTGCCGATCGAGCTCGAGAAGGACGTCTCGGTCCTCGACGTCCCGCTGCCGACCTACCGGGACCTCTTCCAGCTCCTCAAGGAGATCGTCGAGCTCGTCCGCAAGAACAAGCGGGCCCAGGTCGAGCTCACGAAGGACGACGCCGACCAGCTCCTCAAGGCGGCCCAGGGGCTCACGCTCACCGAGGCGGAGAACGCGTTCGCGAAGGCGATCGCGAAGGACGGCAAGCTCGACCGGGACGACGTCGAGCTCGTCCTCGAGGAGAAGCGCCAGGTCATCCGCAAGAGCGGGCTCCTCGAGTACTTCCCGGCCGACGCCTCGCTCGCCGACGTCGGCGGGCTCGGCCAGCTGAAGCGCTGGCTCGACCGGCGCGGCCACGCGTTCGGCGAGGCGGCGCGCAAGTTCGGGCTGCCGGAGCCGAAGGGGCTCCTCCTCCTCGGCGTGCAGGGCTGCGGCAAGAGCCTCACCGCGAAGGCCATCGCGGCGCAGTGGCGGCTGCCGCTCCTCCGCCTCGACCTCGGACGGATCTTCAGCTCGTACATCGGCTCGTCGGAGGAGAACCTCCGCCGCGCGATCAAGGTCGCCGAGAGCGTCGCGCCGGTCGTGCTCTGGGTGGACGAGATCGAGAAGGGGCTCTCCGGCGCGGGCGGGCCGGGCAACGCCGACTCGGGGGTGTCGGCGCGCGTGTTCGGCGGCCTCCTCACCTGGCTGCAGGAGAAGACGGCGCCGGTCTTCGTGGTCGCGACCGCGAACCAAATCCAGCACCTGCCGCCGGAGCTCCTGCGCAAGGGGCGCTTCGACGAGATCTTCTTCATCGACCTCCCCGCCGCGGCCGAGCGGCGCGAGATCCTCGAGATCCACCTCCAGAAGCGCGGCCGGGCGCCGACCCGCTTCGCGCTCGACCGCCTCGTCGGCGCCACCGAGGGCTTCAGCGGCGCCGAGCTCGAGCAGGTGGTGATCGCCGCGCTGCACGAGGCGTTCGCAGAGTCGAAGGAGCTCGAGCAGCCGCACCTCGAGCGCGCGGTGGTCGAGTCGCTGCCGCTCTCGGTCACGATGGCCGAGGAGATCCACCGGCTGCGCACGTGGGCCAGCACCCGCACCCGCGCCGCCTCCGACGCCGAGGCGCCCGTCGTGCACGGCGCCGGCGGGGAGGGCTGACGGTGCCCGGCAAGCTGAAGCGCTTCCTGCACCTCGAGCGGCCCCGCGGCCCCGACACCGACGGCCCCGCGCCGACCGCCGACCCGGGCCGCTTCGACGCGCTCGAGGGCACTGCGTCTCCGGGCTCGTCCGCCGACTCCGGCCCGCTCCGCGGGCCCACGCCCGGGACGAGCGGCCCTCCCACCCCGGCAGCAGCCGTCTCCGAGGCCGCCCGGTTCGGCCCGGATCACGATCCGGGGCTGCAGCTCGCCGAGCGCGACCCGGCCGCCCGGCCCTTCCAGCGCTGCCCCGCGTGCGGGCGCGACCACGGCCTCCACGAGGTGGTCTGCACCTGCGGCGCCCGGCTCGACACGCCCGAGGTCCAGGCGTGGAACGACCGGCTCTGGGCCGAGCGCGCCGCGGAGGACGCGCGGCTCTCCGCCGAGGGCGAGGCCGCGAGGGAGAGGGCGCGGCGCGAGGCCGAGGAGCTCGCGAAGCTGAAGTACGAGATGGGCGTCGAGCTCGCGCGGCAGGTCGGCGACCGCGAGCGGCGCCGGCTCGGCGTGGACGGCGGCCTCGGCGGCGGCCTCGACCCCGTCGGCGGCGGCGCCGGGAGCGAGCCGCTCTGGAACTGGCTCGTGGAGCGGTTCCCGGCCGCGCACCGGCTCACGATCACCGTCGGGCTCGGCGTGGCCTGGCTCGTGCTGCTCGCCGGCGGGCTGCTCGCGCGGCGGGGCGGCGTGGTGCTCGCCGCGATCGTGATCCTGCTCGCGCTCGTCGTGCCGCCGCGCGCCTGGGCCCGGCGGACGCGGCGCGGGATCTTCCGGAGCTGGGGAAGCTGGGACTGACGCGCATGATCCAGGTCCGGCGCACCGCCGCCGCCATCACCCTCGCGCTGCTCCCCGTCGCCGCGCGTCCCCAGCCGGCCCCCGCTGCTGACGCCGCCCGCCCCTCCGCCGGCACCATCGTCTGTCTCGCGTGCGCGGGCGTGCTCCTCGGCGAGCGGTCGATCCGCTACGCGTCGGACCGCCCGGCGCCGGCCTGCGGCGTCGTCATGGAGCCCGTGGAGCTTCGCGCCGGGGCCGGCGCGCTCGCGAGCGGGACGGCGGTCGCGTTCACGCGGGCCGAGGGCGGCATGGTGCGGGTCCGGACCGCGGCCAGCGAGGCCGGCCTCGCGCCCGCGGCGAGCGTGAAGCCGGGCGCGAGCGCGGGCTGCGAGCCGCTGCCCGCCGAGCCCGTCGCGCTCCGCCGGACCGCGAACGTCGCCGCCGACGTGGTGGCCGAGCTCGCACCCGGCGCGCGGGTCACCTTCGGCCCGACCGCCGCGCAGGGCTGGCTCTTCGTGAAGGGACCGGCCGGACAGGAGGGCTTCGTCCCCGCCGCGGCCGTGAGGGCCGACGGCGAGGCCGCGCCGGTGGGCACACGGTCCCGGCGCGTGCTCGAGCTGCGGCTCGGCGCGGTCGCGCCCTTCGCCGGCCCGCTCGACGGCTGGGGACGGCCCACGACGGCGGAGCTCGGGCTGGGCGTCGCGGCCGGCCGGCACCTGCGCCTCGAGGCCTCGGTCGCGTGGCGCGCGAGGCTCTCGGGCACGAACGCCGAGTTCGGCGACGGCCGGCCGCGGGTGCTGCGGGGCTCGCTCCGCGTGCTGCCGCTCATGGCGCGCGCGCGGCTCCTCGCCGCCGCCGGCGAGGCGGAGGTCTCGGCGGCGGTGGGCGTCGGCGTCGGGCTCGCGTCGTGGGAGGCCACCCGGGCCGCCACCGCGCCCGCGCTCCCGGTGTCGCGCACCGGCAGCCCGAACGCCTTCCTCGCCGAGGCCGGGCTCGGCGTCTCGGTACCGGTCGGCGCGCGCACGCGCCTCGGCGTCGAGCTGCGCGCGACGCTCGGCGACGTGCGCGTGGACGGGACGAACCTCCCGCTCGACGCGCTCGGGCTCCTCCTCGGGCTCTCGACGGACCTCTGAGCGGCGGCCCTACCCGACCAGCGCCTCGCGCAGCCGCTGCTGGCGCGGGCCGAGGTCGCCGGCAGGGTGGCCCGCGATGGCGCGCAGCGCGTCGTCGGAGAGCGTCGCCCCGGCGGCGGCCCCCTCGAGCCACAGCTCGACCGCCTTGCGGCGCCAGAGCGCCTCGCCGAGGTCGCCGGCGTCCTGGGCGAGGTCGGCCCGAGCCCAGACGACCTGGGCGATGGCGTCGATCTTCTCCGGTGCGACGAGCTGCTTCGCGATGACCCCGGCGTCGAGGGCGGCGACCACCTTCAGGTCCAGCCCGATGAGGCTCGACGCCGCGGTCTCGACCTCCTGGACCGCCTGCTCGGTCATCCCCTGCTTGCGGAGCCCCAGGGCCCGGGCCAGCACCCGGGCCAGGTCCTGCACCATCTTCAGGATGAGATCGCGCTCGAGCACCGGCTCACCGTACGGATGAATCCGGGCCCGTCAAGGCGCACGAAACCTTTGCGCGGCGGTCTCGCTTGAAAATCCCGCATCGACGGGCGATCTTGCGCGCCTCCGCACCCCACGAGGAGATCCCGTGCCCGAGCTCGCCGACGCCCGCACCGAGAAGGCCATCGACACGCTGCGCTTCCTGGCGGCCGACGCCGTCCAGAAGGCGAACAGCGGTCACCCCGGCATGCCGATGGGCGCCGCGGACATGGCGCACGTCCTCTGGACGCGCCACCTGCGCTACGACCCCGCGCAGCCGCGCTGGCTCGGCCGCGACCGCTTCCTGC
This sequence comes from Anaeromyxobacteraceae bacterium, assembly GCA_047602405.1. GTDB lineage: Bacteria > Myxococcota > Myxococcia > Myxococcales > Anaeromyxobacteraceae > Anaeromyxobacter. Next base: position 1,589,364 of record JASGHJ010000001.1, on the reverse strand, counting down.
TCTCCGCCGGCCACGGCTCGATGCTGCTCTACGGGCTCCTCCACCTCGCGGGCTTCGACTGCACGCTCGACGACCTGAAGGCCTTCCGGCAGCTCGGCTCGCGCACCGCGGGCCACCCGGAGTTCGGCCACCTGCCCGGCGTGGAGATCACGAGCGGCCCGCTCGGCCAGGGCTTCGCGAACGGGGTCGGCTTCGCGCTCGGCCAGGCGATGCTCTCGGCGCGGCTCGGCGCGGGCAACCCCGTCGAGGACGTGTTCGTCTACGCGATCGTCTCGGACGGCGACCTCATGGAGGGCGTCGCCTCGGAGGCCGCGAGCCTCGCCGGCCACCTCTCGCTCGGCCGCCTCGTCTACCTCTACGACGACAACGAGATCACCATCGACGGCAAGACCTCGCTCGCGTTCGGCGAGGACGTCACGAAGCGGTTCGAGTCGTACGGCTGGCACGTGCAGGCGGTGAACGGCCGCGACCACGCCGCCATCGACGCGGCGATCACGGCGGCGAAGGCCGACCCCCGCCCCTCGCTCATCCGCGTGAAGACCACCATCGGCTTCGGCGCCCCGAACAAGGCCGGCAAGTCCTCCGCGCACGGCGCCCCCCTCGGCGAGGAGGAGCTCGCCGCGGCGAAGAAGGCGCGCGGCTGGCCCGCCGAGCCGCGGTTCCTCGTGCCCGACGAGGTGAAGGCGTACTGGGCCGAGGTGAAGCGGGAGAAGGAGAGCCACCTCGCGGCGTGGACCGCGAAGCACGACGCCTGGCGCAAGGAGGCGCCGGAGCAGGCGGCGCTCCTCGAGGTGCACCAGGAGCGCTGGGTGCCGCAGGCGATCCTCGAGCGCGCCCTCGAGGGCGCGGCGGGCGCCGACGCGACCCGCAAGCTCTCCTCCGCGATCCTCCAGAAGCTCGCGCCGATCGTGCCCGAGCTCGTGGGCGGCTCGGCCGATCTCGCCGAGTCGAACCTCACCGACATCAAGGGCGGCGGCTCGGTCCAGAAGGGCAAGTTCGACGCCCGCAACCTCCACTTCGGCATCCGCGAGCACGCGATGGGCGCGATCGCGAACGGCCTCGCCTACGACGGCCTCTTCATCCCGTTCGTCGCGACCTTCCTCCAGTTCGCCGACTACATGCGGCCGGCGGTCCGCCTCGCGGCCCTCGCGAAGCTCCAGGCGATCTACGTCTGGACGCACGACACGATCTTCCTCGGCGAGGACGGCCCGACCCACCAGCCCATCGAGCACCTCACCGCGCTGCGCGCGATCCCGGAGCTGCACGTCGTCCGCCCCGCCGACGGCGAGGAGACCGCGCTCGCCTGGGCGCACGCGCTCACCCGCAGGCACGGCCCCACCGCGCTCATCCTCTCGCGCCAGAAGATCCCGGCCGTCACCCGGAAGGCGCCGTTCGAGCCGGGCGCCGCGATGAGCCGCGGCGCGTACGTGGTCGACGCGCCGGACGGCGCGACCTTCACGGTGCTCGCCACCGGCTCCGAGCTGCCGCTCGCGCAGGCCGCGCTCGCGAAGCTCGCCGCGCAGGGCAAGCACGGCCGGCTCGTCTCGGTCCCGTGCCTGACCTGCTTCCTCGCGCAGCCCGCCGGCGTGCGCGAGGGGCTCGTGCCGAGCGCGCTCCCGACCGCGGCCGTCGAGGCGGCGCGCGGCACCGAGTGGTGGCAGCTCGTCGGCAAGGACGGCTGCGTCGTCGGCATCGAGGGCTTCGGCGCGAGCGCGCCGGAGAAGGCGCTCGCCGAGCACTTCGGCTTCACGCCGGACAAGGTCGCCGAGCGGCTCGGCGCCTGGCTCGGGCAGCGGTAGCGGTCGCCCGGGAGGGCGTCGATGCGGCTCGCGCTCGTCTCGGACATCCACGGCAACCTCCCGGCGCTCGAGGCCGTCGAGGCGGACCTCGCCGGCCGCGCGGTCGACGCGGTCCTGAACCTCGGCGACAGCCTCTCGGGCCCGCTCCTGCCGCTCGAGACGGCGCGCCACCTCATGGCGACCGGCTGGCTGCACCTCGCCGGCAACCACGAGCGCCAGCTCCTCGGCGATCCCGCGCGGATGGGGCTCTCGGACGCCCACGCCCGCGCGCGCCTCGGCGACGCGGAGCTCGCCTGGATCGCGGGCCTCCCGCCCCGGGCGGCCTACGCGCCCGGCGTCCACCTCTGCCACGGCACGCCCGCGAGCGACCTCGTGTACCTGCTCGAGACGGTCGAGCGGACGGGCCTGCGCGCCGCGACGGCGGCCGAGGTCGAGGCGCGGCTCGGCGACGTGGACGCGGCGCTCGTCGCCTGCGGCCACAGCCACGTGCCGCGGGCCGTCCGCGCGCGGCGCGGCGCGCTCGTCGTGAACCCGGGGAGCGTCGGGCTGCCGGCCTACGACGACGGCAACCCGCACCCGCACGTCGTGGAGACCGGCTCGCCCGACGCGCGCTACGCGATCGTGGAGACGGTGGCGGGTGGCTGGCGCGCGGAGCTCGTGAGCGTGCCGTACGATCACGCCGCGATGGCGGCGCTGGCGCGGGAGCGCGGGCGCGAGGACTGGGCGCGGGCGCTCGCGACGGGCTACGTGCGGACCTGAAGAGGGGTCCCTCGACTCCGCCTGCCCTGAGCGTCGCCGGCGACCGCCGGCGAAGTCGAAGGGCTCGGGATGAACGGGGCGAGGGTGTCGACGCGGCCCCCGGACGCCGGCCTCACGCGGGCGTCCGGGGGGACCAACGAGGCTTCGAAAGCTAGCGGAGGACCGCGGCGGCCTGCGTGGACGCCTGCGGCTGCGCCGTCGGGGTCACCGGGCGCGGCTCGATGCGCTCGCCCTTGGCGAGCATCTTGAGCGAGAGGGCGAGGAGGCTGGCGAGCAGCTCACCGGAGCCCGGGACGTCGAGCTTGCGGTAGATGCGCTTGCGGCGGGCGCGGATGGTCTCGGGGGAGACGCCGGCGGCGGCCGCGGAGTCCTTGCAGGCGAAGCCCTGGGCGATGCGCAGCACCTCGGCGCGCTCGGCGGGGGTGAGGGTGGTCCCCTCCATGAACTTCGCGGCGAACGGCGTGAGGATCTCGATATCGATCTGGGCCATCTGGTGTCCTTCCCCGGTAAAGGTCCCCGACCAGGTTTCACGAACGAGGTGGGGCCGCGTGCTGCACTGTCTCCGAAGGGTGCTGCTGAGAAGCGTTGTGACTCTGTCTCTGAAAAGCCTGTCTCTGAAAGCTGCCTATGAAACGCTTCGGGAGCCGCCCGAGCCACCGGTTGCCACGCAACCTCTGCGTCATGCCCCTGCTCGGTCGTCCCGACGCCGGCAGAGGGGACGATAATAATGCCCGTCCAGGTTGACACCCCCCTGGCACATCAATTTTCTTTTAAGCTTATTTTATTCAGCTTTTAGGACAGCAGATCCCGTCCGGGGAGCGAAGAATTTTCGCAAGAACCTGTCAACGTGCGTTTACAGGCCCGGCGGCGTTCGCGCCCTCCACCCGCTGCAAATTCACCGTGGGTGTAGCGAGGTCGGGCGCGCCCCGAACCCGATCGCGACCACCCTTCGGCGAATCGATCGCTCCTGCGGGGTCCCGAGTCAGGCCCGCGGCACCCGCGTGGAGCGCGGCGACGAGCTCGTCCTGGGGAGCGCGGAGCTCGCGCAGCGCCCCCGAGATCTGCTCGCGGCGCGCGGCCCCGCCCTCGCCCGCGCGCTCCGCCCGCCGCCACTCGACCACGAGTGCGAGCTGCTCCCAGAGCGCGGCGCGCAGCTCGCGGGCCGCGCCGGGCGCCGGGTCGCCGCCCCCGTCCACGACCTGCAGCTCGACCCGCTCGGAGAGCGGCCAGGCGGGATCGAGCAGCGAGAACGCGACCGCCTGCCCGGCGCGCCGCGCGAGCACGGTCCGGCCGCCGAACGGGAACGTCACCGGGCCCGCCTCGAGCGCGGTGCGCGCGAGCGCGGGATCGGCCCTGGGCACGGGCGGCGCGGCCGGGGCCGGTGCGGGCGCCTTCAGCGTGAGGAGCGCCTCGCGCAGGCCGTCGACGGCGATCACCACGTTGAGCCCCTGCGCGCCCTTGTAGCCGGCGTGGTAGATGCCGACGAGCTCCGGCTCGCCGGTGTCGCAGGCGATCGCGAGCACCGGGCTGCCCGAGCTGCCGAGGTTGAGCAGCGCGTCCACCGCGAAGTCCTCGTGGTCCCAGCCGCGCTCGGTGTCCCGCTGCGCGAGGCCGATCACCGAGCCGGCGTTGCGGGCCGCGAACGCGCCGAGCGGGTAGCCGCGCACGAGCACGGCGTCGCCGACGCGGAGGTCCGCCGAGCGCCCGAGCCGGTAGGGCATGACCGGGAGCGTGGGCGGCCCGGCGAGGATCGCGAGGTCGAGCGCGTGCGCGACGAGCACCGTCGAGAGCAGCGGCTGGGAGGGGTCCTCGGGGTCGGCCTCGCTCCCCACCACCCGCACCTCCGCCCGGACGCGCAGCGCGCCGCCCGGGACGCCGTCCACGACGTCGTCGGCGTCGCCGGTCACGTCCGGGAAGTCGATGACGTGGTGGTTGGTGGCGACGAGCACGCGCCCGTCGCCGGCGCGGTAGGCGAAGCCCGTCCCGTGCCGGACCTTCACGTGGTACTGGCGCCGGAGCCGGCCGCCCGGGCCGTACGAGACCGACTCGAACACGGCGGTCGCGCGCAGGCAGAGGACGTACCCGGCGCGCGGCCGGCTCTCGAGGTCGCGCGCGGCCTCGGAGAGCGCGGCGGGCGAGGTCGCGTAGCGCCCCGGGCAGCGCGGCTTCGCGCGGGGGGCGGCAGGGACGAGGGAGGGGGCGAGGACGGCGGCGAGGGTGAGGGCGGCGCGGAGCGGGCCGGGGCGGTGCACGCCCGAATGTCAGGCCGCCCGGGCGCCCCGGCCCTCACTTCGGCGGGGCGGCACCCTGCGTGAACGCTTCCGGCCACCCCGCGAGCGACGGACGGCGCGCCTCGGCCTCGGCGGCGAGCGCGTCCCAGTCGAGCGGCAGGGCGAGCAGGTTCCCGGCGGGCTCGACGCCGGGCGGCACCGGGACGCCGGTGCGCAGCGGGAGGAGCCCCGGGACGCGGGCGACGAGCAGGCGCTCGCCGTCGGGCCCCGCGAGCCACGCCGCGAGCGCCCGGGCGGCCGGGCCCGCGCCGGGCAGCACGACGAGCGCGGTGGGCAGCACGACGGCGCCCCGGCCGCGCTGGTCGGGCCAGATCACCTTGAGGCCGCCCGCCCCGGCGGCCGCGGCGGCGGCCTCCCGCGAGCTCGCGAGCCCCACGTCGGCGGCGCCGGACAGGAGGAGCGTGCGCACCTCCTCGTCGCTCCCGGCGAGCACGGGGCCGTTCGAGGCCAGGCCACCGAGGAAGCGGTCGACGGCCCGCGGGCCGTGGGCGAGCGCCAGCGCGGCGACGGTGGACGGGCCCTGCCCCCGCGCGAGCGGCACCACGGCCACGCGGCCGCGCAGCCGTGGGTCGGCGAGCTGCGGCAGCCCCTGGGGCTCGAACGGCAGCTTCGCCCCCGGCCGGACGAGCAGCACCCGGGTCCGCGCGCCGAGCGGCGCGAAGCGCGCCCTCGGGTCGAGGTGGCGCGCGGGGACGCCCTCGGCCGCCGGGGCGCTGCCCGGCGCGGCCCGCTCGCCCAGCGCGAGCGCGGCCACGGGATCGGCCAGCCAGGCGAGCTCGGCGTCCTCGGGGCGGGCCGCGGGCGCGACCCGGGCGAGGCGGGACCAGGCCGCCGCGGCGCCGAGCGCGCCCTCGTGGAGGTCGGCGGCCACGTGGACGCGCACGACCGGGAGCTCGGGCGGGCGGGTGCAGGCGGCGAGGACGAACGCGAGGGTGGCGAGCGCGCGCACGGTTGCTACCCGATGACGATGCGTTCCTTGCGCTTCGGGGGGTCGCCGGCGAGCGCCTGATCGCCCCCCGCGCCGCGGGCGCGGGTGAGCGCGCCGGACGCCCGCTTCACGAGGCTCGCGAAGGAGATTCTGGCCGTCGCCCTCGCCGTCGTGCGTGGCGATCCCGGCGCTCGCGGTCAGCGGGTGCGGCCCGGCGAGGTTCCGGATCCGGGAGACGATCCGGCCGGCCACGACGAGCGCCCCGGCGCGGTCGGTGTGCGGCAGGAGCGCGACGAGGCGATCGTCCGGGAACGGGACCACCATGTCGATGTCGCGGAGCGCGCCGGCCACGGTGCCGAGCACGCTCGCGAGCGTGGCCTGCCGCTCCGCCCCGGAGAGCTCCGCCGCGCGCTCCGGCCAGCCGTCGAGCGCCACGATCGCGATCGACACCGGCAGCTTGTAGCGCCGCGATCGCTTCACCTCGAGCACGATGAGCCGCTTCAGCAGCTCGAGCCCCTGGTTGCCGCCCGCGGGCTGCTGCGCCGCCCCGGCGGCCGCCCCGGCGTCCGGCTCGCCGCGGCCGTTCGCGGTCGCGGCGGCCGCGTCCGCGGCGAGGTCGGCGACCGGTGGCGGCGCGGGGAGCGGCGGGGCGGCGAGCTCCCGGTCGGCGGCGGCGAGGCGCGCCTCGCGGAGGCGCAGCGCGAGCCGGACGGTGCCGGCGACCGCGGGGAGCGTGAGCGGACCGACCAGGCTGCCGTCCGCGCCCGCGGCGCCCGGGCCCGCGCCGGTGGCGTCGTCGTCGTCGTAGAAGAGCGCGACGATCGGGAGGTCGGGGTGCGCGGCCCGCATCGCCGCGATGAGCGCGTCGCCCGGGCCGGCGCCGTGGACGATCGCCGCGCCGTGCTCGGGCGCGAGCCCCGTCGCCGCCCGCGAGAGCGGCACCGCGTCGACGTGCGCGCCCGCGAGCGCCGCGCCGCGCTCGATGACCTGCACGACGGCCTTGCCGTCCTCCGCGAGCAGAATGCGGGGTACCATCCCGCGCGGTAATGTAGCATCCCTCCGTGGCGAACCCCGGACGCATCGCGCTCGCGCAGATCGACACGACGATCGGCGACTTCACCAGCAACGCGGCCCGCATCCGCGCCGCGACCGAGCGGGCCCGCGCCGCCGGCGCGGGCGTCGTGGTCTTCCCGGAGCTCACGCTCTGCGGATACCCCCCGCGGGACTTCCTCGACCTGCCCGAGTTCGTGGAGGCCGCGCGGCGGACCCTGGCCGAGCTCGCCGCCCCCGCCGAGTGGTCGCGCGACGTCGCGATCGCGATCGGCTACCCCGAGCCCGTCCCGGGCGGGCCGCCGCCCGGCCTCTACAACTCGGTGGCGTTCCTCGAAGGCGGCCGGGTCGTCCAGGTGGGGCGGAAGTCCCTCCTCCCGACCTACGACGTCTTCGACGAGACGCGCTACTTCCTCCCGGCGCCCATCTCCACCGCGGCCGACGCCGAGTCGGTCGGCATGCGGGTCGGGCTCTCCATCTGCGAGGACGTCTGGAACGACAAGCGCTTCTGGGACCGGCCGCGCTACACGCGCGATCCCATCGGCGAGCTCGTGCAGGCGGGCGCGGGCCTCATCGTCAACCTCTCGGCCTCGCCGTACGCGATCGGGAAGCCCGCGCTGCGCGAGCGCATGCTCTCCGCGGCGGCGCGCGACCACGGCGCGCCCATCGCCTACGTGAACCAGGTGGGCGGGAACGACGCGCTCCTCTTCGACGGCGGCTCGCTGCTCGTCGGGAAGGACGGCACGATCCTCGCCCGCGCGCCGCTCTTCGAGGAGGCGATCGTGATCGCCTCGACCGACGGCTCGGGCGAGGTGCAGGTGCTCGACCTCGAGGGGCGGCCGCTCCCCCCGGGCGCGCCGGCCCCCGGGGCAGCGCCCGCGGAGGCACAGGACCCCGTCGCCGACGAGGTCCTCCGCGCGCTCGTCCTGGGCGTGCGCGACTACGTGAGGAAGTGCGGCTTCCGGAGCGCGGTCGTCGGCCTCTCCGGCGGCATCGACTCGGCGCTCACCGCCGTCATCGCGGCGGAGGCGCTCGGGCCGCAGCAGGTGCTCGGGGTGGCGATGCCGTCGCGCTACTCGTCCGGCCACTCCCGCGAGGACGCGGCGGTGCTCGCCCGGACGCTCGGCATCCGGTTCATGGAGGTGCCGATCGAGCCGATGCACGCCGCGTTCATGGCCCAGCTCGAGGTCTCCCGCGGCAAGGCCCTCGGGGATCTCGCCGAGCAGAACGTCCAGGCGCGCGTGCGCGGGCAGATCCTGATGGCGCTCTCGAACGACACGGGCGGCCTCGTGCTCTCGACCGGCAACAAGAGCGAGCTCGCGGTCGGCTACTGCACGCTCTACGGCGACATGGCGGGCGGCCTCGCGGTCATCGGCGACGTGCCGAAGACGCTCGTGTACCGCGTCTCCCGCGCCGCGAACGCCCGCGCGAAGCGGCAGCTCATCCCGGAGCGGACCTTCACGAAGCCGCCGTCGGCGGAGCTGAAGCCCGGCCAGGTGGACCAGGACTCCCTGCCCCCGTACGACGTCCTCGACGACATCCTCGAGGCGTACGTCGAGCAGCGCCTGCCCGCCGCCGAGATCGTCGCCCGCGGCCACGACGAGGCGACCGTCCGGCGCGTGCTCCGGATGGTGGTCGGGAGCGAGTACAAGCGCCGCCAGGCGGCGCCGGTGCTCAAGGTCTCCGAGAAGGCCTTCGGCGAGGGGCGCAGGCTGCCGATCGCGCACGGGTGGCGCTACTAGCCCTCTGGCCGCTCATCCTGAGCGTAGGCCCGCCGCAGGCGGGCCGAAGTCGAAGGACGCGAGAACGTCCCGTTGATCACCATCACCGACGCGAGGATGAACGCGCCGGCGAGGAAGTGCACCGGCAGGAGCCGCTCGCCCGCGAGCCAGACCCCGAGCGCGACCGCGACGAGCGGGTTCACGAAGACGTGCGTCGCCACCTGGGCGGGCTTCACCTTCGTCAGGAGCCAGGTGAAGCAGCCGAACGCCAGGATCGACCCGAAGGTCACGAGGTAGGCGAGCGCCCAGAGCGACCGGTGCGAGGCGCCGTGCTGGAGCAGCGCCGCCGGCTCGCCGCGGAGCACGCTGCCGGCCGCGAGCAGGAGCCCGCCCGCGGCCATCTGCAGCCCGGCCCGGAGCATCGGGTCCGCGGGCTGGTCGAGCCGCTGGGAGATCACGACGCCGATCGACCAGGAGATCGACGCCCCGAGGAAGAGCAGGCTCGGGCCCACCGGCGCGTGCCCGTCGGCGCCGCCGGTCCCGAGGAACAGGACCGCGACCCCGGCCAGGCCGAGCGCGCCGCCGGCGAGCGTCTTCTTGGTCAGCGGGTGGCCCGGGAGGAGCAGGCTCGAGAGCACCGCGATGACGGGCACCTCGGTCGCGATGATGATCGAGCCGAGGCCGGAGGGCAGGTACGGCGCCGCGGTGCAGACCATCGCGTGGTTGCCGAGGAAGAAGAGCCCGCCCAGCACGAAGGCGTTCCGCCACTGCCGCGCGGTGACCGCCGCGAGCGCGCGCCAGCGGACCGCCAGCAGCACGAGGCCCGACACGAGGAACCGGATCGCCGGCATCGCGAACGGCGGGATGGTCTCCACCGCCACCTTGATGCCGAGGAACGTGGACCCCCAGACGAGATAGAGCACCGCGAACGCGAAGACGAGCGCGGCGCGCGGCGTGGCGGGCGCGCGCCCCTGGGTGACGACCATCGGCTCTTCCGTTCGTCCCGAGCGTAGCCCCCGCGCAGCGGGGGCGGAGACGAGGGACGTTCCCGTGCTTGACATCTCGTCACTCATTTTGTAACGATACAACTCGTTGATCGAGGTGATACAGAGATACGTGGCCGCCGGGCCCGCCGTCAAGGTCGCCTCGGGGATCGAGGCGCTCGTGCGCGCCGGCCGCGTCCCGCCCGAGGCGCTCCTCCCACCCGTCCGGGAGCTCGCGACCACGCTCGGCATCTCGCCCGGCACCGCCGCCTCCGCGTACCGCCTGCTCGCCCAGCGCGGCGTCGTCCGCGCCGACGGCCGGCGCGGCACCCGCGTGCTCGCGCCGCCGGCCCGCCGCGAGTACGTCGACGCCGAGGCGCCCGCGGGCGCGCTCGACCTGCGCGCCGCGAGCCCGGATCCGGCGCTGCTCCCGGACCTCGCCCGCCTCCTCGCCGGGCTCGACCCGGACCCCGGGCGCTACGACGGCGACCACCTCCTCCCGGCGCTCGCCCGGCGCTCCCGCGAGGCCTTCGAGGAGGACGGGGTCCCCGGCGGCGAGCTCATGGCCACCGCCGGCGCGATCCCGGCCATCCACGGCGCGCTCCGTGCGAACCTCGCGCCCGGCGACCGGGTGGCCGTCGAGGACCCCGGCTTCAACGAGCACCACGCCTGCGTCTCGGCGCTCGGGCTCGTGCCGGTGCCGGTCGCGGTGGACGACGAGGGCATGCGCGCCGAGGCGCTCGCCGGCGCGCTGCGCGCGGGGGCCCGCGCGGTCGTCCTCACCGCGCGCTGCCAGAGTCCCACCGGGGCGGCCCTGTCGCCGGCGCGCGCCGCCGCGCTCCGGAAGGTGCTCGCCGCCCACCCCGACGTCGCGGTCCTCGTCGACGACTACCTGAGCCTGCTCTCGTCCGCGCCCTACGAGGACGTGGTCGGCCGCCGGGAGCGCTGGCTCGTGGTGCGCTCGTTCACGAAGCCCGTCGCGCCCGACGTCCGCGTCGGCGTCGCGGCCGGCGACACGGCGACGCTCGAGCGCATGCGCCGCGAGCAGTGGCTCTCGGCGGGCTGGATCTCCGGTTACCTGCAGCAGCTCGCGCTCGCCGCGATGGCCGACCGGGGCGCCGCGGCCGCCGTCGCGAAGGCGCGGAAGGTGTACGTCGAGCGGCGCGAGGCATTGCTGGCCGCGCTCCGCGCCCGGGGCGTCGAGGCCCACGGCCGCTCCGGCCTCGTGGTCTGGGTGCCGGTGCCGGACGAGGCGGAGGTCGTCGCCGGGCTCGCCGCACGGGGCCTCTGCGTGCGCGGCGGGGCACGGTACCGGCTCCAGTCGCCGCCCGGCGTGCGGATCGCGATCGGGGCGCTGCCGGCGAACGAGGCCCCTCGGGTCGCCGACGCGCTCGCGGCGGTGCTGCGGTCGCGGGCGGTTGCCCGGGCGCCGTAGTCCGCGCCTGGCGCTCAGGGCGCGGGCGGCCGCGCCCACACGAGGAAGACGTCTTCGTCGCACGCGCGCAGATGCACGGGTCGGTCACCGGCGTGAGGAGGCCGGTGGGGAGTCGATCGCCGGATGCCAACGCGAGCGCATCCAATCCCACTCGCTCGAGAACTCGAGTCCGGTCGAGTCCACGCGGCGCGCGCTCACGCCGAGCGCGGCGACACGAGCCCGTAGCGCCTCCACGACCTCGTCGGCGGTGGCGGGGCGGCCGAGCGCGAATCGCTGGGTCCATCTCGTCATAAAGGCCAACTCGGTCCTCCCCGTACTCACACGCATCGTACGGTCTCGCCCAGGCCCAGGCCCCGCAACTCCGGGTTCACCCCTGCGGCGCACCGCCCCTCGTCTTCGCCGCCGCTGTGCGGCGGCTACGCTCGGGGCGTACGGTTTCGGGGTGGTCCAGTCGGGCAAGAAGTCGCAGTGAAACCGGCCTGGCGGCCCGTTAAGAGCCCGCTGCCCGAACAGCCCGCCCGGAGACCACCGTGATCCAGAATCCTCCTCTTCGCCCACGTCCTCGCCGCCTCGAGCTGGCTCGCTGCCGCGGTCTGGGTGGCCGGCGACGTCCGGCGGACGCTCGCGCTCGGGAAGCCCTTCGTGACGGCGCTGCCGGCGCGGCTCCTCTCGGCGGTGCGCGCGGACCAGTGGGCGGGCGCGGCCACGATCCTCACCGGGTTCGCGATCATCGGCTACCAGGAGATGGCGATGAAGACGCACCCGCGGATGTCGATCGTCCTCGGGCTCGTGCTCGCAGTGGTGCGGCTCGGCCTCTACGGGGCGATGCTCTCGCCGGCCGCGAAGAAGCTCGTGGCGCGCATCCAGGCGGGCGAGGACGTGCCGGCGGGCGACCCCGCCGCGAAGCGCATCGCGATGGTGAACGGGATCGGGCACCTGCTCTGGGTGCTGATCCTCGCGTGCATGTTCTGGTACTAGCGGCTCATCCTTCGGCTACGCTCAGGATGAGCGGGCAGGCATGGCTACGCTCAGGATGAGCGGGCAGGCATGGCTACGCTCAGGTTGAGCAGTCGGGCGCGGCTACGCTCAGGATGAGAGGGCTTCGCCGTCGCCGACCGGGTAGGCCGAGACGACCACCGCCACGCCCAGCGCGGCGAGGCGGCCCAGGTCCTCGGGCGAGAACACGACCGCCTCGGCGTAGGACTCGAGCGCGCCGACGGTCATCCCGAAGTCCACCCAGACGTCGGCGCCCGCGGCGCGCAGGTCCCGCAGGAGCGGCGCGAGCTCGGCGAGCCGCGCGAGGGTGGCCTCGAGCGTCTCCTCCCACGGGAGGTCCTGCGAGACGAGCAGGCTGAAGCCGCTCGCCTCCTCGCGCTCGCCGCGGAGGTCGGGGTCGCCCTTCTGCCAGGTGCTGCCGGGCTCGACCGCGGGGTGCGCGGCGAGGAGCGCGGAGAGATCGGCGCTCGTGGAGGTGGCGCGGAGGACGGCGAGGATCACGAAGGCCTGCAGGTCAGACCTGCAGGACCTCCTTCTCCTTGGCGGCGATGATCTCGTCGACCTTCTTCACGCCGTCGTCCGTCTCCTTCTGGATCTTCTCCTGGAACTTCTTCGCCTCGTCCTCGGAGATGTCGCCGTCCTTGGTGGCCTCGTCGACCATCTCCTTCGCGTCGCGGCGCTTGTTCCGGATGGCGATCTTGTGGTCCTCGCCCTTGTGCTTCACCTGCTTCACGATCTCCTTGCGGCGCTCCTCGGTGAGCGGCGGGATCGGGACGCGGACGAGGTCCTTGTCGGACATCGGGTTCACGCCGAGGTTGGCGTCCCGGATGGCCTTCTCGATGACCGGGATGAGGTTCTTCTCCCAGGGCTTCACCACGATGAGGCGCGCCTCGGGCACCGACAGCGTCGACACCTGCTGCAGCGGGGTCGGCGTGCCGTAGTAGTCGACGCGGATCGAGTCGAGGAGGTGCAGGCTCGCCCGGCCGGTGCGGACGGCGGCGAGCTCGCGGCGGAGGTCGTCGAGCGTCGCGAGGACGCCGTCGTGCATGTCCTTCAGGATGTCGTCGCCCATGCCCATGGAGTGCTCCTTTTCGCCTGCCCGCTCATCCCGAGCGTAGGCCCGCGCAGCGGGCCGGAGTCGAGGGACGAGCCCCCCGTGAAGCTCAGTGCCGCGCCTTCATGCGCCCGACCGTCGTGCCGATCTCGTCGCCCAGGACCACCTTGCGCACGTTCCCGCGCAGGGTGGAGTCGAACACGATGATGGGGAGATCGTTGTCCATGCAGAGGCTGATGGCGGTCGAGTCCATCACCTTGAGGTTCTTCTTCAGGACGTCGATGTAGCTGAGCTCCTTGAACTTCACGGCGCTCGCGTTCTTCTTCGGGTCGTCGGTGTAGACGCCGTCGACCTTCGTCGCCTTGAGCAGCACGTCCGCGTGGATTTCCATGGCGCGGAGCGAGGCGGCGGTGTCGGTCGTGAAGTACGGGTTGCCGGTGCCGGCCGCGAAGATCACCACCCGGCCCTTCTCGAGGTGGCGGATGGCGCGGCGGCGGATGTAGGGCTCGGCGACCTGGTGCATCTCGATGGCCGACTGCACCCGCGTCTGGACGCCGATCTTCTCGAGCGCGTCCTGCAGCGCCATCGCGTTGATGACGGTGGCGAGCATGCCCATGTAGTCGGCGGAGGAGCGATCCATGCCCTCCGTCGCGCCGGAGACGCCGCGGAAGATGTTGCCGCCGCCGATCGTGAGCGCGACCTCGACCCCGAGATCGACGCAGTCCTTCACGTCGTTCGCGATCGCGACGAGCGTCTTCGGGGAGATGCCGTACTTGCCCTCGCCCATCAGCGCCTCTCCGGAGAGCTTCAGGAGGATGCGCTTGTAGACGGGCTTCGCCGCGGACGCTTTGGGGCTCGCCATGTTCGGCGGGTTGTACGAAACACCGCCTCAGCGGTCAAGCGACCGTTCTCCGAGGGGGTTTTCCGTCCCTCGACTCCGCCACCCCCGAGCTCGCGGAGGGGCTCGGGATGGGCGGGAAGTCGAGGGTTCGCTCAGGTCGAGGCGGCGCCACCGCCGGACGGCGCGGCACCCGCGCCACGGCGACGGCGGCGGCGGCCACCGCGGCGGCGGCGCTTCTTGCGGGGGGCGTCGCCCGCGGCAGCGTCCCTCGTCTCCGGGCCGCTTTGCGGCCCTACGCTCGGGACTGACGGGTCGGGAGAAGCGGCCTCAACGTCATCCGCCTCGTCCGCGTCGTCTTCGGCCTCGTCGTCGTCAGGCTCGGCCCGGGTGGCGTCGATCTCCACGGTGCGCTGGCGAGGCTCGCGGGCGCGCCTGGGCTCGTCGCGGGCCGGCTCGTCCTGGTCCTGGTCCCGGTCGGCGTGGTGCTTCCTCGGCGCGCTCTTCCAGCGCTCGAGGAGCTCCTTGCCCTCGCCGGTCGCCTCGACGGTGATCTCGAGGAGCGGGATGGCGTCGTCCTGCACCGCGCCCGGGCCGCCGCGGCCGCGGCGCCGGCGCCGGCCGCCGCCCTTCTCGGGCGACTTCTGGGCGCGCAGCGCGACGAGCGCGAGCCGGATGCGCTCGGCGATCTTCCGCGGCAGGCGCGAGGTCGCGACGAGCGAGGTCATGAGCGCGTCCGCCTCGGGGCGGTCGCCGGTCTCGTCCACCGGGAGGTGCACGAGCAGCGTCCCGAGCAGGACGGCCTCGGAGAGGTCCTCGCCGGCCCGGACCTTGCGGTCGAGGGCCGCGAGGTGCGCGAAGAACGCGCGGCGCTTCGCGTCGTCCCAGCCGTCGAACGCGGCGCCGAGCGCGGGCAGGATCACCGCGAGCGCGCCGCAGGCGCGCATGAGCTCGAAGGCGCGGGCCGAGCCGCCGCAGCGGAGGATCTTGAAGATCTCCTCGAGCACGCGGGCCGGGGCGCAGCGGGCGAGCTCGCCGGCGTGGCGGCGCATCGCCGCGAAGGTGTCGGGCGCGATGGTGAAGCCGAGCCGCGCGGCGAAGCGGATCGCGCGCAGCGCGCGGACCGGGTCCTCGCGCATGCGGATCTCGGGGTCGCCGATCGTCGAGATGCGGTGGTCCTCGAGGTCCTGGCGGCCGCCGACGTAGTCGATCACCTCGCCGGTGAGCACGTCGTAGAAGAGGCCGTTCACCGTGAAGTCGCGGCGGACGGCGTCCTCCTCGGCGGTGCCGAAGACGTTGTCGCGGGTGATGAGGAGGTCGGATCCCTCGGGCACGTCGTCGCCGACGTCGACCGGGTTCTTCCGGAAGGTGGCGACCTCGATGACCTTGCCGCCGCGGAAGTAGACGTGCGCGAGCCGGAAGCGCCGGCCGATGAGCCGGCAGTTGCGGAAGATCGCGCGGACCTCGCCCGGGTGGGCGTCGGTCGCCACGTCGAAGTCCTTCGGCGTCTTGTGGAGGAGCAGGTCCCGCACGCAGCCGCCGACCAGGTAGGCCTGGTGGCGCATGTGGCGGAGCCGGACGATGACCTTGAGGGCGTCCTGGTCGAGCCGGTCCTGCGGGATCTCCGGCGGGTGATCGAGCTCGGGGAGCTCGGGGTCGAGGCTCAGGCCGGGAGGGGGTCTGGAATGGGTGCGGTCGTCGCGATCTGGATGGGGCATGTGGTCGCCGGATCGGGGGGCGCCCTCTCCTCCGCGGGCTCGCGGAAGGGGAACGCGCCGACACCGTCGGGCTCGGTCCTCGGGGCGTTTCTAGCCACTGCTCCGCTCGGCGTCAATGTCCCCCGGCTCCGGGCCGCTTCGCGGCCCCACGCTCGGGACTCCGGCCCGCTACGCGGGCCTTCGCGGCAGCGCCTCCACGGGTGAAAACAAATCGCCCTGCGCGGCCGAGCTGGCCAGCCCCAGGGCCACCTTCACGGGCTGGAAGGAGCGGCGGTGGATCGGGCAGGCCCCGAGCCGCTGCAGGGCGTCGAAGTGCTCGGGCGTGGGGTAGCCCTTGTGCCGGGCGAAGCCGTAGCCGGGGTGCTCGGCGTCGAGCTCCGCCATGAGCGCGTCCCGGGTGGTCTTCGCCAGGATCGACGCGGCGGCGATGGTGAGCGAGAGCGCGTCGCCGTGGATGATCGGCGTCTGCGGCAGCTTCACGAGCGGCAGCTTCCGCGCGTCGATGAGCACGTGGCCGGGCGTCACCGAGAGCCCGCGCACCGCGCGGGTCAGGGCGAGGAGGCCCGCGTGGTAGATGTTGAGGTGGTCGATCTCGTCGACCTCGGCGCGCGCGACCGCCCAGCACAGCGCGTTCGCCTTGATGTCCTTCGCGAGCCGGTCGCGCTCCTCCACGTCGAGCTGCTTCGAGTCGTCGATGCCCCGCGGCCGGTAGTCGTGCGGCAGCACGCACGCCGCGGCGACCACCGGGCCGGCGAGCGGCGCCATCCCCGCCTCGTCGGTGCCGGCGACGTGCACGCAGCCCTGCTCCCAGAGCTCGGTCTCGTAGCGCAGGAGCTGGCGGAGCCGCTGGCCCTCGGCGCGGTTGGCCGTGCGGCGCGCGCGCACCGCCTTCAGCACCGCCTGCACGCCCGCGCGCCCGTCCCGGGCGAGGAACGCCTCGCAGTCGGCGGGCAGCGGCCGGCCGCGCGTGACGAAGCGCTCGCGGAGCTCCGCGATCGACCAGGTGGCGAGATCCTCGGGGCGCATGATGCCGGGAGGCGAGTCTACTTCTGGCAGCGCGGGCAGTGGAAGGTCGCGCGCTGGGCCTGCACGAAGCGCTCGATCTTCCCGCGCTTGCAGCGCGGGCACCGCTCGCCCGCGCGGTCGTAGACGAGGAACGGGTTCTCGCCGCCCTCCTCGACGTACTGGAGCTCCGGCCCCTCCTGCCGGGCGATGGCGTCCTGCACCGTGTCGAGGATGGCGCCCGCGATCGCCTCGACCTCGCCGCGGGCGAGGGACGCGCTCCTGCGGCGGGGGCTCACCCTCGCGCGGAAGCACGACTCGGAGGCCACGATGTTGCCGACGCCCGGCAGGATCGCCTGATCCATGAGGCGGACCTTCACCGGCAGCCGCGAGCGCGCGAGCAGGCCCGCGAGCCGGGGCACGTCGATGCCGTCCTTCAGGGGATCCGGGCCGAGCGCCTCGAGCTCGGGCACCGCGTCGAACCGCGCCTCCGGCACGAGGCGCAGCCGCCCGAAGAGCCGCTGGTCGACGAAGTGGAGCGCGTGGCCGTCGTCGAGCTCGAGCCGGGCGCGGGAGAAGCGCGGCGGCTCCTCGGAGGCCTTCCTCCTCAGCCACTTCCCGGTCATGCCGAGGTGCGCGAGCAGGCCTGTTTCACGGGGGGCTCGGCGCCCCCCGCCCCGCTGAGCAAGGCTCATCGGGGCCCCACCCCGGCAGCATGGGCCCTCTGCGTCGCGCTCGAGGGTCAGCATGAGCTGCTTCCCGTGCCGGTCGACGTGCGTGAACCGCGCGCCCTCGAGCGCGCGCGCGAGCCGCGCGGCGCCGGCGGGCCGGAACACGTAGCCCGCGCCCCGGGCGCCCTCGAGCTCCACGAGGGTGCGCCCGAGCGCCCAGCGCCGGAGGTTCCGCGCCGCGATCTCGACCTCGGCGAGCTCGGGCATCTACTTCCTCTTCTCGAACGCGGCCATGAAGAAGCCGTCGGTGCCGTGGCGGTGCGGGAACAGCGAGAGCCGGTTGCCTTGCCCGCCGAGCGCGCGGAGGCGCTCCTCGCCGAGCGTCGCGGCGAGCGGCGCCGGCGCGAGGCCGAGCTCCTGCTCGGCGAAGTCGGCGACGTCGTCGTTCTCCATCCGGCCGATGGCGCAGGTCGCGTAGACGATCCGCCCGCCGGGCTCGGCGAGCGCGGCGAACCGGCCGAGGAGCGTCTTCTGGAGCGCCTGGAACCGCTCGGGATCCCCGGGCTTGAGCCGCCAGCGCGCGTCGGGCTTCCGGCGCAGCGTGCCGAGGCCGGAGCAGGGCGCGTCGACGAGCACCACCTTCGCCTTGCCGGCGAGCGGCGCGACCGCCTCGACCGCGGCCTCGTCGGCCGGGATGACCTGCGCGCGCAGGTTGTGGACGTGCGCGCGGCGGGCGCGGCGGCGCGCGTCGTCGAGCCGGTCGGCGTCGGTGTCGAGCGCGTGCAGGGAGCCCTTGTTGTGCATCTCCATGGCGAGGGCGAGCGACTTCCCGCCCGCGCCGGCGCAGGCGTCGACCACCGTCCAGCCGGGGCGCGCCCCGGCGGCGAGCGCGATGAGCTGGCTGCCCTCGTCCTGGATCTCGAAGGCGCCCGACCGGAACGACGCGAGCGAGAACGCGTTCTGGTGCCCGTCGAGGACGAGCCCCCACGGTGAGTGCCTGGTGGGCTCCGCCCCGACGCCCTCCCCGCGCAGCGTCTCCCGGAGCGCGTCCCGATCGCCGACGAGCAGGTTCGCGCGCACGGTGAGCGGCGCGCGGGCGTTCATCGAGGCGGCGAGCGTCCGCGCCTCCTCGAGGCCGAGCTCCGCGGCGAGCTTCTCCACGATCCAGCGCGGGAGCGACGCCTCGACCGCGAGCCGGTCGAGGGGATCCTTCAGGGCGTCGAGCCGCGCGCGGGCGCCGTCGAGCGCCGCGAGCGCGGAGGGCTGCACCGCGAGGCGCCGCGCGGCCTCGGCGCGGGAGGCGCCGCCCGCCGAGACGAGCCAGGCGGCGTAGCGGGTCGCGAGGTCGACGCCCGGCGCGGGGACGCCCGGCATCGCGCCCGCGAGCAGGAAGTCGAGCTGCCCCTGCGCGCGCACGAGCGCGTAGACGCTCTCGGCCACGAGCCTGCGCTCGGAGGCCCAGAGCTTGCGCTCCCGGCGCACGACGCGCTCGAGCGCGCGGTCGGCGAGCCAGGCCTGGTCGTGGACGAGCCCGTGCACCTCGAGCACGAGCGCGTCCACGAGGTCGAGCCGCGGGGGGCGTTCCTTCAGAGGCTTCTTTCCCATGTCATCCGATCGACCCCGAGCGTGGCTGCCGCCAGGCGGCGGAGGCGAGGGGTCCCAACTAGAGCGACTCCAGCACCGAGGTCACGTGGCCCGCGACCTTCACCTTCTCGAAGACCTTCTCGACCTTGCCGTCCGGCCCGACGATCACGGTCGTGCGCACCGTCCCCATCACCTTCTTGCCGTACATGTTCTTCTCCTTCCAGACACCCCAGGCCTGCTGCACCTCGGTGTCGGCGTCGGAGAGGAGCGGGAACGGCAGCTCGTACTTCTCCTTCCACTTCTTCTGCGCGGCGGGCGAGTCCTTGGAGATGCCGACCACCGCCACCTTCGCCTTCTTGAACGCGTCGACTTCGTCACGGAAGTCGCAGGCCTCCTGCGTTCAACCCGAGGTGTTGGCCTTCGGGTAGAAGAAGACGACGAGCTTCTTGCCCTTGAAGTCCGAGAGCTTCACGGTGTTGCCGTCCTCGTCGGGCAGCGAGAACGCGGGCGCCTTCTTCCCGACCTCGAGTGCCATGCCGTGCCTCCGTCAAGTGCGGGTGCCTGCTGGGGTGCGGCCATCTATATCGCAACGGGGTATCTTCGGCGCTCTCGCATGCCCGGGACCCCCACCCCTCCGCCCCACCCCGCCCGCAGGTTCCTGGCCGACCGTGCCCGGGTCCTCGCGCTGTGCGTGGGGCTCGGCGCGGCCGCGCTCTACCTGCCCACGGTCCGCGCCGGGCTCGTCTGGGACGACACCGAGTACGCGCTCGCCGACGGCGGCAAGCACCTCGCGCAGGCGCTCACCGGCGACCTCATCCTGGGCGCCGCGCCGGCCCACGGCCCGAGCGGCTACTGGCGCCCGCTCCCCATCGCCTCGTTCCTCGCGGTGCGCGCGGTCGGGAACCCGGCGTGGCTGCACCACCTCGCGAGCGCGCTCCTCCACGACGCCGCGGCGGCGCTCCTCGTGCTCCTGCTGGTCCGGCGGCGGGTGCCCCTCGCGGCGGCGTGCGCCGCGGCGGTGCTCTGGGCCTTCCACCCCGCCCAGAGCGAGACCGTCGCGTGGATCTCGGCGCGCTACGACCTCCTCACCGGCGTGCTCGCGCTCGCGCTGCTCCTCCTGCCCTTCCGGCGATCGGTCTCGCACCCGCTCGCGCTCTACGCGGTCTTCCTCGCGGGCCTGCTCTCGAAGGAGTCCTTCGCGGCGATCGCGCTCGCCGTCGTGGCCGACGACTGGGCCGCGCACCGCGGCCCGCGCCTCGCCTGGCCGCGATGGGTCGCGGTCGCGGCCGCGCTCGGCACCTGGCTCACCCTGCGCGCGGCGCTCGGCATCCCGCCCGTCGCGACGCCGCGGCTCGCCGGTGCGCCCGCCGAGCTCCTCGCGACGCTCGCGCGCGAGGCGGCCCGGGCGGTGGCGCCGCTGCCGCTGTCCGTCAGCCACCCGGTCGATCCCCCCACGGTGGCGGCGCTCGCCGCCGGCGGCGCACTCCTCGCGGTCCTCGCGCTGCTCGCCTGGCGCGTCCCGCGGCTTGCGCCGGCCGCGGCGCTCTTCGTCGGGCCGCTCGTCCTCGCGGGCGTCGCCATCGCGTCGCTCGGCGAGGCGCCGGAGCGGTACTTCTACCTGCCCTCCCTCGGGCTCGCGTGGCTCCTCGGCGAGGGGCTCGCGACCCTGGCCGCGCACCGGCGGCTCGCCGGGCGGGAGCGCCTGGGGCCCCTCGTCGCCGCCGCGCTCGTGGGCCTCGCCGGGGCGGCCGCGCTCGCGGGCGCGGTCGCGGTGGAGCTCCGGCTGCCGGCCTGGCGCAGCGAGGAGGCGCTCTTCGGCGCGGCGCTGGAGGTCGACCCCGGCGACGCGGCCGCGAACGTGTGGTTCGGCCTCACGGCCGCGCGCGCGGGCCACCTCGACGAGGCGCGCGACCGGCTCGAGCGCGCGGTGGCGAGCCGACCGGAGGCGCCCCGGCCGGCGGCCGCGCTCGCGTGGGTCCACCTGCGCCGCGGCGAGGCGGGCCCGGCGCTCGAGACCGCCCGGCGCGCGGTGGCGCTCGGGCCGTCGAACCCGCAGGCGCGCGTGTTCCTCGCGAACGCGCTCCACCTCGCCGGCGACCACGCCGCCGAGCTCGCCGAGGCGGCCCACGCCGAGGCGCTCTCGCCGGCGCTCCGCGAGGCGCGCATCGCGACGATGCTCGCGCGCTGCGAGGTGGAGGGCGCGGTCTGCGACGTGGACCTCGACCGGCTGTACCGGGACGGGCTCCTCGTGGGTGCCGATCTCCTCGCGGCCGCGGCGGAGGCGGCGATCCGTTACCGGAACGGCCCCGCCGCGGTCGATCGCGTCGGGCGGCTCCGGGACTCGTACCCCGGCGACCCGCGCCTGCGCGTGCTCGGGCCGGCGGCGGCGCGGCTCGCGGGGAACGCGGCGGTCCCGTGAAGCGCAAGGCGTCCCTCGTCTCCGCCCGTCCTGAGCGTAGCCGGCGCCAGCCGGCGGAGTCGAAGGGCTCGGGACGAACGGGATCCAGAGCGCATGCGGCACGCGAGGAGGCGAGTGGGCGCCGCCTGTCGGATGGGCGCGTGCTGCTCGCCTGGGCCCGCGACGCGGCCGGCGAGAAGGTGGACGCGAAGCGGCTCGACCCGCGCGACCGCCGGCGGCGGGCCCCCTTCACCTGCCTCGGCTGCGGCGAGCCGCTCGTGCCGCACCTCGGGACCGTCCGCGCCCGGCACTTCGCGCACCAGCCCGGCTCCTCCTGCCCGCTCACCGCGCCGGAGACGATCCTCCACCTCGACGCGAAGGAGCGGCTGCTCGCGCTCTGCGCGGACGCCTTCGCCGGCCGGCTGGAGGTGACGCTCGCGACGCGGTGCCCCGGCTGCCGCCGGCTCGCGCCGCGGGACCTCGCGGCGCTCGGCGACGCGGCGGTGCCGGAGGGCGCGATCGGCGCGCCCGCGCCCGCCGAGGGCGCACGCCTGCAGTACAGGGCCGACGTGCTCGTCACCCGCGGCGGGAGGCCCGCGCTCGCGCTCGAGGTGCGGGTCACGCACGAGGTCGGGCCCCTGAAGGAGGACGCGCTCGCGGCCGCGGGCGTGCCGGTCGTCGAGATCGACGCCCGCGAGGACTGGGAGGAGGTCCGCACCGGCGGGGCGACGGTGCTGCCGGTGCGCTCGGCGGGCTTCCCGCCGTGCGACGCGTGCCGGGCGCTCGCGCGCGCGGACGTGGACCGCGCCGAGGGCGGCGAGGCGGCGGAGCTGGCCGAGCTCGAGGCCTACCGGGCGCGGGGGCTCTTCGGGCCGGCCGTCGTCCGACACGGGCCGCCTCCGGCGTCCGGCGGCGGCGCCGGACCGGAGGGGCCGCTCACCGAGGCCGAGCGCGCCGGGCTCGAGGGCCGCTTCCGGTGCCCGGACTGCGGCGGGCGCGTGATCCGGGCCGGGGAGCGGCTCGTCCGGCACCGCTGCGCGGGCGGCCCGGACCGGCCGGTCGCGTGGCGCGCGTACGGCGGGGGGCTCGTGGAGCTCGGTTGGTGGCAAAAAGGCTAGAGGTCCCGGGCCCTTGACGTGGGTGGGACCCCGCTTGCGGCCCCTGACAGGACGTGTTAATTGACCGTCCCCCGGATCGGCAGGCTTCGATCCGGCAAGCAGCCGTAACCGCAGCAAATACACACACCTTCCTCGACCCGCCCCGGTGCTCCCGACGCCCCTCGCAGAACAGCGCGAGCCGACCAGGAGCGAAGGCGAGCCCATCACGGAAGGTGGCGGACACCCTAACCGGAGAAGAACGAGATGGAGACCCAGCAGCAGAATCCGACCACGCCCGCGGCCCCGCCGCCGGCCCCCGCTCCCGCGCCCGAGGCCGCCCCGGCCGACGCGATGGCGAACGCGCTCTCCTCGAGCGGCACGGCCATCACGATGAAGCAGCTCCTGGAGGCCGGCGTCCACTTCGGCCACCAGACCAAGCGCTGGAACCCGAAGATGAAGCCGTACATCTTCGGCGCCCGCAACGGCATCTACATCATCGACCTGCAGAAGACGGTCGGCCTCGCCCGCAACGCGCTCCGGTTCGTCTCGGACGCCTGCGCGCACGGCGGCTCGGTCCTCTTCGTGGGCACGAAGAAGCAGGCGCAGGACGCCATCCGCGAGGAGGCCACCCGCTCCGGCATGTTCCACGTCACGAACCGCTGGCTCGGCGGCACGCTCACCAACTTCAAGACGGTGAAGCAGGGCATCGAGCGGCTCAAGACGATCGAGAAGATGAAGGAGGACGGCACCTACGACCGCATCCCGAAGAAGGAGATCGCGTCGCTCGAGCGCGAGCGCGAGAAGCTCGAGAAGAACCTCGGCGGCATCAAGGAGCTCTCCCGGCTCCCCTCCGCGATCTTCGTGATCGACACGAAGAAGGAGCACATCGCGGTGCACGAGGCGAACCGCCTCGGCATCCCGGTCGTCGCGGTCGTCGACACGAACTGCGACCCCGAGGGCATCGACTACGTGATCCCCGGGAACGACGACGCCATCCGCTCGATCCGGCTCTTCACCGGCAAGATCGCGGAGGCGTGCCTCGAGGGCAAGCAGCGCTACAGCGCCTGGGCCGCGGAGCACCCGGCCGAGGACAAGCGGGCGCAGGAGCCGGACCGCGACGCGGCCTCGGAGCGCGGCCAGAAGGACCGCCGCGACCGCCGTGACCGCCGTGGCGGTGGCCCCCGCGAGCGCCGCGAGCCGCGCGAGGACCGCGCCGCCGCGAGCGCGAACGTCGAGGTGGTGCGCAAGGGCGAGGTCGCTGCCGCCCCGGCCGCCGCCGCCGGCGAGACCGCGCCGGAGTAACTCCGCCCCTCACTGGGCCGAGCCCTTCGACAGGCTCAGGACTTGCGGGGCGGGCCAGCTGGCCCGCCCCGTTCCTTTACCGAACGCAGCTTTGACCGCCCGACGGCGGGAACAGGGAGAAGCACCGTGGCCGAGATCACCGCGAAGGTCGTTCAGGAGCTCCGGGAGAAGACCGGGGCGGGCATGATGGACTGCAAGAAGGCGCTCACCGAGGCCGGTGGCGACTTCGCGAAGGCGGAGGAGGTGCTCCGCAAGAAGGGCCTCGCCGCCGCCGCCAAGAAGTCGGCCCGCGCCGCGACCGAGGGCGCCGTCGCCTCGTACATCCACATGGGCGGCAAGATCGGCGTGCTCGTCGAGGTGAACTGCGAGACCGACTTCGTGGCCCGCACCGAGGGCTTCCAGGGCCTCGT
Organism: Anaeromyxobacteraceae bacterium; assembly: GCA_047602405.1. Lineage (GTDB taxonomy): Bacteria > Myxococcota > Myxococcia > Myxococcales > Anaeromyxobacteraceae > Anaeromyxobacter. The sequence continues at coordinate 1,565,328 of JASGHJ010000001.1, read as the reverse complement.
GAAGGACCTCGCGATGCACATCGCCGCCGCGGCCCCGCTGTACGTCCGCCGCGAGGAGGTCCCGGCCGAGATCATCGCGAAGGAGCTCGAGATCGCGAAGGCCCAGATGAAGGACCAGAAGAAGCCCGAGGCGATCATGGAGAAGATCGCGACGGGCAAGGTCGAGAAGTACTACGAGCAGTTCTGCCTGCTCGACCAGGCCTTCGTGAAGGACGACAAGAAGAAGATCTCCGAGGTCCTCACCGACGCCGTCGCGAAGATCGGCGAGAACATCCAGGTCCGCCGGTTCTCCCGGTACGTCCTCGGCGAGGGGCTCGAGAAGAAGCAGGACAACCTCGCGGAAGAGGTCCAGAAGATGACGGGCGTGAAGGCCTAGGTCCTCCTTCCAGCACCGTTTCCCGAAGCCCCGGCCGCGCGAGCGGACCGGGGCTTCGTCTTCCCCTGCTGCCAGCGGTTCCCTCGGCCGCCCTGGTGACGTCTCGGATGGCCGCCGCGCGGGGTCTCTCCGTCCTCGGGCCCTCAGGGCAAAGTCCCGCCGCGTCGGGGATGGTGGAGACGTCGCTGCGGAGGGGAACGCCGCGGCACCACCACGCGCGCCAGCCGAGGCAGGGGACGTCGTGACGGGCGCAGGGCGGTGACGAAGGCGGGCGTGAGGGCCGCCTCGGCTGTCACGCTTGGTGCAGATCGCGGCTGCGATCTTGGGCGGGCCTGCCGGAGGGCCCTGTGGGCGGAGAGACCCCGCGCGGCGGCTGTGGGGCGGGGCCGTGGTGGAGGCGAGGGCGGGTGGCCCAGGCGTGGGGGCAGGAGCAAGAGTGCCCCCCCCCCCCGTGACACCATTGGAACCTCAGCGACCCCTCCATCGCGGAGGGTCCGCCGCGGGTCACTCCGCTCTCAGGGCGGCGCCCGACTCGGCGTGCCGCTCGGCACTGGAGGGGGGCCGCAAGAAGAGCTGACCCCGGCGCTTTGCGCCTTTTCGAGAACACCGAGACCCGGAGGCCCGGCCGGTGGTGCGGAGGCAGTCGCCATTTGCTTTCGCACCGCGCGGCGGCGTGATCGGGGTCCGCCTGTCGGCGGCCGGGTGAACGGCAGCCTCCAGGTGAAGGCGGGGTCGGTCAGGTGGCCGCGTGCTGGCGGCACACCTTCCAAGTCGATGAAGGCGAGATCGTGGAGTGCGAGGTAGCGGGCTCTTGAAGCAGCGCAATCCGATCTGGCCGAGGCCGTCGAGCCCTGCGGGGAGCCGACCGGCTGCGGCACGTGGCTTCTGGGCGAGGACGCCCTCGTCGTGGCTCTCGTGGCGGACGTCCTCGCCGACGCTCCAGCAGCGGGCGTGGCTGGCGACCTGCTTCGGACCGCTCAATAAGGAAAGGGCCGGCGCTCGCGCGCCGGCCCTCTCGATTCAGCTTGGACGCGCTGCCCTTACGGGATCACAGGCTCGATCACCGTGAACTGCGCCTTCAGGGCCAGGTCCTGGCCGCTGTCGGTCTTGACCGTGCCGGAGATCACGTAGTCTCCAACGACCATGCGGCCGGCGCGGATGGGGATCGCCGCCGTGGACGGCCCGGGGGCCGCCGCGGGGGTGCCCGCGTAGTACACGTACACCGAGGCGCCGATCGTGTCGGTCGGCGACGACGGGTAGTAGCACGTGTACCAGGAGCCCGTGGGGAAGGCGGTCGCGAGCGCCGTCGGGCCGGTGCCCGTGAACGTCCAGTTCGCCGACGTCACCGGGAGGCACGAGTTCGGCGTCTGCTCGACGGAAGCGCCGTCGAGCAGCCGGTTCGTCGTGAACACCAGGATGCGGCCGTAGGTCGCCGCCGACGGGGACCGAGTCGGGCCGTGGCGGTCAGCGGCGGGGGTGGTCTCGTCGCCGTTCAGGAAGTTCGTCCAGGTATCCCCGGAGAGCGTCCCGTTGTACGGCCCGACGTAGTTCGGGTCCCACCCGAACACGAGGTCCTCGAGACCGGCGTTGCGGCCGGTGATGACCGCCGAGATGACGGCCGGGGTGCCGCTCGGCGGATCCTTGTAGGGATCGCACCCGACGGCGGCCAGGCCGAGCACTGCCAACGTGATGAGCGTCTTCTTCATGATGATCTCCCTCTCGCTCGGTCTAGAACGTCAGCGCGAGGCCGATGCGGAGCGACAGCGGCGCCTGGAACGACGACGTCGCCGCCACCGCGCGGCCGTAGTTCGGGTTGACGGTCACGGGGCGCCCGTCCACCGTCTTCAGGTAGGCGAGCTGCGGGCAGGACGACTGCAGCTTGCCGATCGGGTTCGAGGAGCCCGCCGCGGCGACGTCGCACTTCACGTTCGCGATCGGCTGAACCGCGTCGAACGTGTAGTTGTTGTCGATCGCGGTGATCTCCTGGCTGTTGAGCACGTTGAACACGTCGACGGACACCTTGACGGCGTACGGCGGCGTGATCGTGTACTCGAAGCGGCCACCGACATCGAGGTTGGTGGTGAAGGGCGTGCGGCCCGCGCCACCGCGCTGGACGAGGTAGGCGTAGCCGTTGCCGTAGAGCGGGTGCGAGCCGTTGGCGCCCACCGGGATACCGGACTGGGCGTTGAAGGCGGCCGACGTCGTCAAACTCATCTTCGGCGAGAGCTTGAAGTTGTACGCGCCGAAGAAGCTTGAAGACGTGCGGACGGTCACCCGGCAGGCGACCGGTCTTGTTCGCCATCAGGGTGGCGAGGTCGTACTCGGCGTTGATGCCCGGATCCAGCTGGCCCGTGACGGGGTCGAAGACGCCAGCCACGTTGCCGGTCAGGCTCGAGTAGGTGTAGCTCGCCTGAGCCAGCCAGTTCTGGCTGAAGTTCTTCGTCACCTTGAGGGTGTAACCATCGTAGTCGCGGACCGGCTTCGGCATCGCCACGGTCACGTGACGGCGCGTGAAGTTATCCAGCGCCTCGACCTGCTTCGAGTTCTGGGTGACCTTGAACGACGACGCGAAGCCCGGGTAGTACGTGGCCTCGAACGGCTTGTTCTGGCCCGGGTTCGTGATGAAGTAGCTGTTGCCGTCGTCGGCCGACATGTCCTCGATCATCGTGCCCTGGCGGCGGCCCTGGTAATCGAAGCCGACGGACAGGTCGGAGAGCACCTCGTACTCGAACTGCGCGCCGAACTGGTCGACGTAGATACCCTTGAGCTTCGGATCCACCGGCGTGATGCCGCCGATGTTGCCGTAGGTCGCGGAGCTGCCGTCGGAGTTGGGGACGCCGGCGTACACGTCCGTCCACCAGTTCTGCTGGAGGGCGCAGTATCCGTTGCCGCTGGCGGCCGGGTCGCGCGGCATGGAACCCGGGAGGGCCGCGGCGGCGCCGCTGCCATCGCCGCAGTCCCAGGCGCCCTGCGCCTGCTGCTCGTTGCCGAACGCGCGATCGCCCATGTCGAGCGGGACCGCGTAGTAGAAGCGGCCCCAGGAGGCGCCGACCTTCGACCGGCCGGTGCCCGTGAAGTCCCACACGGCCTGCACGCGGGGCGACCACATGTTGTTGATGTTGAGGCCCTTGATGCCGCCCTTGTTCGTCGCCTCCATCGACTGCGTCTCGAGGCGGATGCCCGCGTTCACCGTCAAACCGGAGTTCGGGATTGACCAGGAGTCCTGGAGGTAGTAAGCGAACGAGTTGGTGACGGACGTCGAGGTCTCCGTGGGGATCCACTCGACCGTGTTGCCCTGCGCGTCCGGCAGGCCGCCCGGGTTGATGACCGCACCGTACCCGCGGGTGTTGTACACGTTCGCACCGAGGGCGAGGTTCGAGTCAGCGCGGAAGAACGCGTTACCCGAGTAGAACTTTGCCTGCTCGTACCCGTTCCGCTCGAGGTCGACGCCGGCCTTCCAGTTGTGCGAGCCGGCGAGCTCGAGGAGGTAGGACGCGGACAGCTTCCCCTGAACGCGGTCGGCCGTGTAGTTGTTGCCGAAGCCGTAACCACCGGTGGTGTACGTCGCCACGCGGCAGAGGTTCTCGTTCTCGGAGGAGTTGACCGTCGTGCCCTGGCGGGCCGTGGAGCCCGTGCAGGCAGCGAGCGCCTCGGCGGAGAGCGACTCGTACACCGAGCCGTCCGTCGGGTTGGCAGTGTTGAAGAGCTTCAGGTCCATCTGGCGCTGCCACTGGAACGCGGGCGTGTTCCGCTGGAACGAGGTCGGCCGGTCGTCGAGCGTGGAGCGGTGGTAGCCGGCGGTCGCCTCGACGATGAGCTTCTTGTCGAGGAACTTGCCGGCGTAGCGGCCGAGGACGTTCGTCGCGCCGAAGTCCTGGTTGAAGAGGCCGTCACCCGCCTGCTCGCCGTTCGTACGCAGGACGCCCGAGCCGGAGCCGGGGGTCGCGTAGAGCGACGCGGAGAGCTGGTTGTTCTCGTCGAGGAGGAAGGTCAGCTTGCCGGCGGCCTGGTAGCTCGTGGTGCCGGTGTTGTACATCTTGTCCGTGCCGTCGATCTTGTCCCAGAGTGCGGCGCCGTTGGCGTCGCGGGCGACCGCGTTGGTCTCGGTCAGGTTCGGCGTACTCGGGTCGTCACCGGGCCGGACCGTGCCGTTGATCGTCGACGAGAGGAACTGACGGTTGCGGCGGAGGAAGCGCTCCGTGTAGCGCTCGGTGATGACCGGCGCGAAGCCGGCGAAGAACCAGAGGCGGTCCTTCATGATCGGGCCGCCGACCTCGAAGCCGAGGTCGAGGTCGTAGTTGCCCTTCGAGGGCTTCGACTGCGAAGCGACCGCCTCGCCGTCGCGGCCGGCGACCTTGCCGTCCGGCTGGATGAGGAACGAGGGCGTGAAGTTGCCGAACACGGAGCCGTGGAACTCGTTCGAGCCCGACTTCGTGACGACGTTCATGACGCCGCCGGTGGCGCGGCCGTACTCGGCCGAGAAGTTACCGGTCTTGACGTCGATCTCCTGCACGAAGTTCGACAGGATGTTGGTGTTGTTCGTGCCGTTGACCGGGTTGCCGACCGAGAGGCCGTCGAGGATGTAGCTGTTCTCGGGCGACTGGGCGCCGGCGAAGCCGGTGCCGTAGGCGTCGGCGGACGCCGTCGGAGCCACGCGCGCGATCTGGTCGAACGTACGACCGACCGGCACGGAGGCGACGAACTCGCTCGAGATGACCGAGCCGGACTCGGCGGAGCCGACGTTGATGACCGGCGCGGTGCCGGTCTTCACGACCTGCTCGTCGATCTGGACGGCCTCGGGGACCACCGCCAGGTTCGCGCGGAGGGTCTTGTCGATGGAGAGCCGGATGTCGGACCGATCCGAGGGCTTGTACCCCTCGAGCTGGACCGCGAGCTTGTACTCGCCGGCGGGCAGCAGGGTCAGACGGTAATTGCCGTTCCCGTCGGTGACGGCCGTCTGCTCACCTTGCAGGTTGGGGCTGGTGGCGATGACGACCGCGCCGGCGACGGGCTTGCCCGTCGAGGCATCGGTCACCACGCCGATGATGGTGCCGGTGGTTTGTGCGGAAGCGACCCCAGCGAAGACAAGCGCGATGGGGGCGACCCGCAGGAGGCGCAGCAACTTCTTCATCATGACTTCCTCCAGGGAGAGTGCACTCAGCCGCAGCCGTACGGGCAAAAACCAGGCGCTTGTACGCACGCATGGCGGTTACCCGACCGGTCCAATGAACGGTCGTTCTAGGCAGCCGCTGTGAGGAATGTCAAGGCGAACCCGCTTGTTCGAGGTACAACGCCTACATGCCCCTTCAGGGGACCAACCGTTGAAAACGACGGATGTTTTCGGGAAAGGCGCGGCGTTCCGCCACGTTAGGATTAAGACGACGCGGGGGCGGGATCGCGGCTCTTGATCATGATCGGACCTGATCCGATCACGAAGCCTTTGCAGGCCTCCGGGGAGCCCCGGGCGCAGGGCGTGCGGGAGATCGCGGAAGGATCTGCGCGGCCGGCGCGGAGGCTCCAATTTTCCTGCGGGCGGCGACGGTGGAACTGCGTGTAAAGACGGGGCTCGCGGCACCGGGCGTCCGGGTCGCAGTGCGCTGTTGACAAGGTCTCCGGTGCGGGACTAGAGAGCACGTTCCGAATTTCCGGGCCTTCTTTCCGTCGTCCCCCGAGCGCGAGGCGTCCGAGAGACCGTGTTCGACGAAGTCACGAAGCAAGAAGGCGGTAAGCGCGCCGCGAGGCGGGCCGGGTTCTTCCTCGGCTCGACCCTCTTCCAGGGCGCCCTCATCGCGGGCATGGTGGCGGCCTCCGCCTACGTGAAGGCCAAGATCATCGACGAGCCGAAGGTCGACGTGAAGTTCGTCAAGACCGCGGCCGCCCCTCCGAAGCCTCCCCCTCCGCCGGCGGCGCCGAAGCCGAAGCGCCCGCCGTCCGACAAGCCGCGGACCGACCTGCCGAAGCCTCCGCCTCCCACGGCCCTGATCCAGCCGCAGGACATCAAGGCGGAGATGAAGGCGCCGGACCCGAACGACAAGGAGCCCGAGTACGACTGGGGCTCCGACTCCGGCGGGGACGAGGGCGTGGTCGGCGGCGTCGCGGGCGGCGGCGGCGGCATCGAGGACGCCCCGGCCTTCGCGACCGCGGGCTACCGCAAGCCCGCCATGGCGCAGCCGAAGTGCGTGCAGGAGACGACCCGCATCCCGCGCGACCTCGCGGGCTTCGTGTCCGGCCCGATCACCGTGAAGTTCGCCATCATGCGCGACGGGTCGCCGGCCCAGTACAGCGTCATCACGAACGGCGTGCCCGATCGCGTGCAGGCGGCGATCTGGCAGGCGATCCAGGAGTGCAAGTGGATCGCCGGCGCCGATCCCCAGGGCCGGCCCACCAACATCTGGGTGATCCTGCCGCTGCGCTTCACCTCAGGCTGAGCGTCACCCGGCTCCTTTCAGCTTCCGGCAGCACGACAACGAACCCGAACGCAGCCTCGTTCGACCAAGATTCGAACCAACCCAGGAGAGTCCGATGTCGTTTCCCTTCGTCGATGCCGTGAACCAGCTGGTCGTCGCGGCTGAAGGCAATGCGCAGGCCGGCTCGTTCGACGTAGTCAACATGGTGAAGTCGATCGAGGGCTTCGGCATCGTCGTCTTCGTCATCCTCGGCCTCATGTCGGTCTACTCGCTCGGCGTCATGGCCGAGCGCCTCGTGACCTACGCGCGCGCCGGCAAGGCGTCCCGCCAGTTCGCCGAGGCGCTCCGCGAGCTCCTCCCGGCCGGGAAGTTCCAGGACGCCGTCGAGCTCTCGAAGAAGCTCAACCGCGGCCACCTGCCGAAGGTGCTCGGCCTCGCGATCGACGAGTACCGCCGCGGGGTCGAGGCGCTCCGCACGCAGGGCCCGCACGACGTCGGCGACTTCGACGTCGTCGCCGCCGTGAACCGCGCGGTGGACCGCTCCTCGCTCCGCACGGTCAACGACCTGCGCCGCGGCCTCGGCTCGCTCGCGACCATCGGCTCCACCGCCCCGTTCGTCGGCCTCCTCGGCACGGTGTGGGGCATCATCAAGGCCTTCCAGAACATGGCCGCCACCGGCTCCGGCGGTCTCGGCACGGTGTCCGGCGCGATCGCCGAGGCGCTCGTGAACACCGCGTTCGGCCTCCTCGTCGCGATCCCCGCCGTGATGATGTTCAACTACCTCACGAACCGGGTCGAGGACATGCAGGTGGACATCACCGACTCCGCGACCGAGCTCGTGGACTTCTTCATGAAGGAGGGGCGCGCGGACTCGAAGTAAGGGTCCCGGTCCCCTCGAGCAGAAGGAGCTCCACCCGTGTCCATGGATGTCGGCAGCAAGTCAGTCAAGAGTGACATCAACGTCACGCCGCTCGTCGACGTCGTGCTCGTGCTGCTCATCATCTTCATGGTGATCACGCCGATGCTCCAGCGCGGCAAGCCGGTCCAGCTCCCCGACGCCCACCAGGTCTCTCCGACCAAGGGCGGCGACCCGATCTTCGTGTCGGTGACGCAGGACGGGAAGGTCTGGATCGACAAGGTCGAGGTGCCGAACCTGCCCGACCTCCCCGAGGCGCTGAAGGTCGAGATGATGATGCACCCGGGCGCGCCCATCCTCGTGAAGGGCGACCGGAACGTCGAGTACAAGCGCATCCGGGAGCTCATGCTCGAGATGTCGAAGAGCGGGCTCCAGGGCGTCTCCCTCGCCGCCTCCCAGATCAAGGAGAAGAGCTAGCCATGGGAATGGCGCTAGGGACCAAGAAGCCGGCGAGCGACATCAACGTCACGCCGCTCATCGACGTCGTCCTCGTCCTCCTGATCATCTTCATGGTGCTCACGCCGCTCGCGGAGAAGCAGAAGTACCTCCGCGTGCCCGAGTACGTGCCGAACCCGGAGGTCATCCAGCCTGATCAGCAGCCGCCGGATCAGACCGTGGTGACCGCGCTCGTGAACGGGAACGTGCTGCTGAACAAGCAGGAGATGACGGTCGCCGAGGCGATGCAGCGCATCGGCCCGGCGTTCAAGGACCGCTACCTGAAGGTCATGTTCTTCAACGCCGAGGACAAGGCGAAGTACGAGCAGGTCATGTTCGTGCTCGACCAGGCGCACATCGTCGGCGTGAACACGATCGCCATCATGACCGACCCGCCGATGACCGCGGATGCGGCCGCGGCGGACGGCGCCGCCCCGGCGCCCGCGCCGGCGCCGCAGTAGGTCAGGACGAACGGAAACCTGAAAGGGCCCTGCTCCGGCAGGGCCCTTTCGCGTTTCAGCTCAGCTCAGCGAATCCAGCACCCGCTGCAGCTCCGGCGGCAGCGGGCTCTCCACGATCTCCCGCCCGCCGGCCGGCGCGTCGAAGCCGAGCCGGGCGGCGTGCAGGAAGTGCCTCCCGAGCCCCGGCAGCGCGGCCGAGGCCCCGCCGTAGAGCGCGTCGCCCGCCACGGGGTAGCCGGCGTGGGCGAGGTGCGCGCGGATCTGGTGCATGACGCCCGTCGTGATGCCGACCCGCAGCAGCGTGTGCCCCGCGAAGCGTCGCTCGATCTCCCAGGTGGTCTCGGCGGGCCGGGGCTTCAGGCCCTTCGAGCGCGCCCGCTCCTCCGCGAGCGTGTCCGGCACCGGCACCGCCCGGCCGCCCCGCTGCGCGAGCGGCACCGAGGACACGCCTCCCGCGACCACCTTGCCCACGACGAGGGCCCGGTAGACCTTCTCCACCCCCCGGGCCCCGAGCTGCTCGTGCAGGGCCTGCCAGGCGTTCGGGTCGCGCGCGAAGAGCACGCAGCCGCTCGTCTCGAGGTCGAGCCGCTGCACCGCCCCGCCCTCCCGCGCCTCGGGAGAGGCCGCGGCGCACTCCGGGTAGCGCGCCACGACCGCGTTCGCGAGCGTGCCGCCCTCCCCCGGCGCGAGCGGGTGCACCGCGACGCCGGCGGGCTTGTCGACCACCACGAAGCCGAGCCCCTCCGCGAGCACCGTGAGCGGCGCGTCCGGCTCCGGGTCGGGCGGCCCGGCGGGCTCCTCGACGTCGAGCTCCACGAGCGCGCCGGGCTCCGCCGGGTCGGACGCCCGCGCCCGCTTGCCGCGCACCCGGACCTCGCCGAGGCCGAAGGCGCGCTTCACGGCGGCGCGCCCGAGGCCGAGCGCGTCGGCGAGGGCGCGGTCGAGGCGGCCCTCGACGGTCAACGGGAGTCGGATCTCGCGGCGCATGCGGGCCGGGATGGTAGCCTGGGCGCCGGCCCGATGGTGCACGAGCTCACCCTGCCCGCCTCCGAGGAGGCCATCCGCGCCCTGCGCGTCGGGGACGCGGTGCGCCTGTCGGGGCGCCTCTGCACCGCGCGCGAGGCTGCGCACCAGCACCTCGCGCGGGCCGACGACCCGAAGGCCCGGGCGCTCCTCCGGGGGCGCGTGCTCTACCACTGCGCGCCGGTCGTGGTCTCCGACCCCGGCACCCGCGCCTGGCGCGTCGTGGCGGCGGGGCCTACCGAGTCGGCGCGCGTGGAGGCCTGGACCCCCGCGGTCGTCGCCGGCTACGGCGTGCGCGGCCTGCTCGGGAAGGGCGGCATGGGCCCGGCGACCGGCGAGGCCCTCGCGGCGCACGGCGCGGTCTACCTGCACGCGCCGCCGGACCTCGCGGTGACGCTCGCGCGGTCGGTGGTGAAGGTGCACGGCGTGCACCTCCTCGACGAGCTCGGCGTCGCCGAGGCCCTCTGGGACCTCGAGGTGCGTGGGCTTCCCGCGGTCGTCACGATGGACGCGCACGGAGCGAACCTGCACCTGCAGCAGACGGCGCCGTGAGGCCTCAGTTCACCGTGCGGCGACGCCTGCGGCTCACCATCCGCACGTGGCCGAGGAAGAGCTGCTCCTCGGTGTACGTGCGGCGTCCGCGGTAGGCCTCCTCGTCGTACGCCGCGGCGGGGCGCTCGAGCCACATGCGCGCGCGCACGATGCCGCTCGTCGCGAAGGGCGCGAGCACCTCCGGCGGAGCGAGCTCGAGGTAGCGCTCCACGAGGCGCGCGATGCGGCGGTCGTACCGCGCGAGCGGCAGGCGCGCGTGGCGGCGCGCGGGGTCGAGCGTGCCGTCGAACGCGCGGGCCGCGTGGTAGAGCTCGTGCAGGATCGTGTGGATCCGCTCCTCCGGCGTCGAGTCGAGGAACCACAGCGGCCGCAGCGTGATGACGTAGAGGATCTTGCGGCCCTTCACGCGGATGAGCGGCTTCGTGCGCGCGCCGTGGCCGGCGCGGCCGCCGGTGCCGTCGTAGTGCGCGGGCCGGATGGTGGCCCGCGAGGCGCGGCGCGCCTCTCCGGCGACGACGAGGATCCGCGCCGGCCGCACGTGCTCGAGCTCGGGCAGGCGCCGCGCGACGTCCCGGATGAGCGCCTTCACGGCGCGCGTCATGTTGAGCCGCAGCAGCATCCGCTCGGAGTGTGTCGCAGGCTTACACCTCCGGCAAGGGCGGCAAATCCGGAAGTCTTTGACCGCCGACACCCCCCCACCTCGGCGCACGAGTCCCCCGCTCCCCGTCCTTGCCGCGCGCCGTGACGGTCGGTAGCATCCGCCCCGTGCTGAGCCTGACGGTCGCCTCCGCGTTCGTGCTCATCGCCGCCCTGTTCCTCCGGGCGCGGCGCCACGAGCGCACGCTCGAGCTGCGCGTCGCCGAGCTGGCCCAGGAGCTGCGCGACGTCTCCGCGCGCCTCGAGCTCGCCGAGCAGGACGTCGCCCGCGCGGCGGTCTCCGGCGAGGTCGCCGAGAACCTGCTCGTCGAGAAGGGCGTCGCCGACGAGGAGGACGTCGAGGCCGCGCGCGCTCGCCACGAGCTCGACGGCCAGTCGGGCTACGTGAAGGGCCGCGACGGCGATCTGCATTGAGCTGAGTTGCACGGGGTGCCTTCCCTCGACTCCGGCCCGCTGCGCGGGCCTACGCTCGGGATGAGCGAGCACCCCACCCCTGGATCAGCTCCGTTCATCCCGAGCGTAGGCGCCGCGGAGCGAAGCTCCGCGGGCCGGAGTCGAGGGACGCCTGACCGCAGCCTCCGGCTGCGGCGGAAGCTTCGCTGGGAAGCTGCGGGCGCTACCGCTTCGGGCGCGGGTTCCGCTGCATCAGCCGCTTCTTCCGCTCCGGCGGCTTCGGCGGCGCGGGCGGGGTCTCGCCCTTGCCCCAGGGCTCGAAGCGGGGCTTGCGCGGGTGGCGGCGGTAGACGAGCACGGTGCGCCCGAGGATCTGCGCGATGGACGCGCCGGTGCCCTCGGAGAGGAGCGCCGCGACCTCGAAGCGGTCCTCGGGGCTCTCGCCGCCGACCTTCACTTTCACGAGCTCGTGCGCCAGCAGCTGCTCGTCGAGCTGGCTCCGCACGGCGTCGGTGAGCCCCTCCTTGCCGACCTGCACCACCGGGTCCTTGTGGTGCCCGGCGGCGCGCAGCGCGCGGCGGAGCGGGCTCGACGGCATGAGCGACTTCTTCTTGGGGTTCGTCGGGGCGGGCACGGCTCCTACTTTCCGAGGTACTTGAGCTCGCGCTGGAGCTCGGCGTGGTCGGGCGCGACCTCGAGGCCGCGCTTGAGGTGCTTCTCGGCGACCTTGGGCTCGCCGACGAGCTTCGACATCTGGCCGAGGAACAGGTAGCCCTGCGCGCAGCGCGGGTTCTGCTTCAGCAGGGCCTCGATGGCGGCGGCCTTCGGCGGGTAGGCCTTCTTGCGGTCCTCGACGAGGAGGAACTCGCACCAGGCCTTCCACATGCCGAACTCGGGCTCGGTCGCGTTGAGCCCGATGGCCTCGTCGAACTTCTGGATGGCCTCGTCGTACTTGCGCGCCTTCACGAGCAGCGTGCCGAGCTGGAACGCGTTCTCGGCGCCGAAGATCGCGGCGACGTCCACGTCGGCGGGGCCGCCGCTCGCGAGCTCGTCGAGGTAGGCCTTCCTGCGCGCCTCGTCGGAGAGCACGCCCCAGGCCTCGCCGATGCGGGCGAACACGCCGGCGGCGAGCTTCCTGACCTCGTCCGGCGCGCCCGCGGGCACGGCGTCGGGGTGGTAGGCCTTCGCGAGGGAGAAGTACGCGGCCTTCACGGCGGCGGCGGGCGCGTCGCGCTTCACGCCGAGGACCTCGAAGTGGTCCTTCTCGCCGAGGGACGCGGCGAGCGCGCGGAGGGCCGCGACGTCGAGGTTCGCCGCGGCGGGCTTCGCCGGGGCGGGCACGGGCGCGGGTGACCGCGCGGGAGACGCGGCCTTGTTCGGCACGGGGGCGGGCGTCGTCGCGGGCCGGGGCGCCGGAGGCCGCGCGGCGGCGGGCGCCGGGGCCGTGCCGGGCCGCGGGACCGGGGTCGCGCGCGGCGGGGCGGTGGCCGCCGCGGCGGGCGCGGGCGCCGCCGGGGCCGGAGGCGGCGGGGCGGTGGCGGGGGTGACCTTCGGGACCTCCCGCACCGCGCCGAAGGTGAGGAGGTCGCACTCCGCGAGGAGGAGCGCGAGCCGCATGATGGTCGGCGCGTCGGCCGGGGCGAGCGCCGCGATCTCCTCGGGGCTGCGCCCGTCGAAGGCGGCCGCGACGCGCGCCTCCTGGGGCGTGAGCTTCAGGTCCTCGAGCCGGATGCGGCTGCCCATGCGGGAGGCCGCGCGGGTCTCGCGCTCGCCGAGCCGCAGGCGGACCGCGCCGACGTCGAGCGCGCGGGCGGCGGCGCAGAGGAGCCCGTAGGAGTTGCCGAGCGGGAAGCCCGACGGCGGCGGCGGCACGTTGGGCTCCCAGCGCCAGCCGCCGTGCTCGGAGGCGAGCGCGCGGGCCACGACCGCGGCGCCGTGCTCGGCGAGGAGGGCGGCCACCCCGGACGCGCTCACGAGCTGCGCCGCGAAGAGCCCCGCCACCGCGTCGCCACCGGCCGCGTTGCGCGCGGCCTCGGCCGCGGGGAGCACCTCGGGCTTGAGGGCGCCCTTGCGCACCAGGAAGGCGAACAGGTCGTCCTCGGCCGAGGTGGAGGAGGCGTGCTCGACCGTGCCGCGCCGGAAGACGAGCGCCCGGGTCGCGACGTCGTCGGTGATCGAGAGCATCCCGTTCGCCTGCATGGCGGCGGCGAGCGAGAAGAGGCGGAGCGGCGAGGCGAGGTCGAGGTTGCCGGTGAGCGGGATGCCCGCGGCCATCGCGGCGTCGGGCGTGACCTCGAGCCCCGCCTCGACGTACCCGCGGACGTACTTCCGGGCGGGCTCGGGGGGCGGCGGGCCGCCGGCGGCGGCCGGTGCGGCCGGCGCCGCGGGCGCGCCGGGCCCCGCCGCTGCGCCCGGGGCCGCCGGCGCGGACGCCGGCACGGCAGGGCGCAGCGCCGGGGGACGGTAGCCCTCGGGCACGCGGTCGAGTCTGGGTGGCCCCGGGGGCGGCCCCCCCGGGCGCTTCGGCGGGTCGGACGACACTCGCCCCTACAGTACCACCGTCTCCCGGTGCTCGCCGAAGACCTCCCGGAGCGCGTCGGAGATCTCGCCGAGGGTCGCCTTCGCCTTCACGGCGGCGAGGATCGGGGGCATCAGGTTGTCGGTGCCCTTCGCGGCCTTGCGGACCTCGGCGAGCGCCGCGGTCGCGGCCCCCGCGTCGCGGCCCGCGCGGAACCGCTTCACGCGGGCGGCCTGCTGCTCCTCGAGCGCCGGGTCGATCTTCATCACCGGCACCGGCGGATCCTCGGCCTTGTACGCGTTCTGGCCCACCACCACGCGGTCGTTCGACTCGACCTCGCGCTGCCACGCGTAGGCGGCGTCCTGGATCTCGCGCTGGACGTAGCCCTCGGAGATCGCGCGGACCATGCCGCCCATCTCGTCGATCTTCTTGATGTACGCCTCGGCCCGGCCCTCGATCTCGTCGGTGAGGCTCTCGACGTAGTACGAGCCGCCGAGGGGATCGACCACGTCGGCCGCGCCCGACTCGTTCGCGATGATCTGCTGGGTGCGGAGCGCGAGGCGGGCGGAGTCCTCCGTGGGGAGGCCCAGCGCCTCGTCGCGCGAGTTCGTGTGCAGGGACTGCGTGCCGCCGAGCACCGCCGCGAGCGCCTGCAGCGTCACGCGCACGACGTTGTTCTCCGGCTGCTGCGCGGTGAGCATCGAGCCCGCGGTCTGGGTGTGGAACCGCAGCATCATCGAGCGCGGGTCCTTCGCCTTGAACCGGTCCTTCATGATGCGCGCCCAGAGCCGGCGCGCCGCGCGGAACTTCGCGACCTCCTCGAGGACGTTGTTGTGCGCGTTGAAGAAGAACGAGAGCCGGCCGGCGAACGCGTCCACGTCGAGCCCGGCCTTCACCGCCGCCTCCACGTAGGAGATGCCGTCGGCGAGCGTGAACGCGACCTCCTGCACCGCCGTCGAGCCCGCCTCGCGGATGTGGTAGCCGGAGATGGAGATCGGGTTCCACTTCGGCATCACCTTCGCGGTGTACGCGAAGATGTCGGTGATGACCCGGAGCGAGGGCGCGGGCGGGTACACGTAGGTGCCGCGGGCCGCGTACTCCTTCAGGATGTCGTTCTGGATGGTGCCCTGCAGCTCGGCCGCGGGCACGCCCTGCTTCTCGCCGATGGCCTGGTAGAGCGCGAGCAGGATCGACGCCGTCGCGTTGATGGTCATCGAGGTCGACACCTTCCCGAGCGGGATGCCGTCGAGCAGGATGCCCATGTCCTCGATGGAGTCGATCGCCACGCCGACCTTGCCGACCTCGCCGCGCGCGCGCGGGTGGTCGGAGTCGCGGCCCATCTGCGTGGGCAGGTCGAAGGCGACCGAGAGGCCGGTCTGGCCGGACTGGAGCAGGTACTTGTAGCGGCGGTTGGACTCCTCGGCGGTGCCGAAGCCGGCGTACTGCCGCATGGTCCAGAACCGGCCGCGGTACATCGTGGGCTGCACGCCGCGGGTGAAGGGGTACTCGCCCGGCCACCCGAGCCGCCCGTCGAGCCCCTCCTTCACGTCCTCGGGCCCGTACACCGGATCGACCGGCACGCCGCTCGTGGTCCCGAAGCGCGGCCGGCGCTCCGGCCCCTTCTTCACCGCCTTCTGGTACGCGCCCTCGAGGAACCGCTTCTTCCCGTCCGACACCGTCTTCACCCTTTGGATCTTTCTGCCCGGAACGATGGCACCGCTGTTGCGCTGCTGCTTCTGCTCCTGCTCCTACTCCACGGCGAGGAGCTTCGAGTTGCCCTCCACCGCCTCGCCCTCGTCGACGAAGATCTCGACGACCTTGCCGTCCTTCGGGCTCTTCATCTCGTTCTCCATCTTCATCGCCTCGACGACCACGAGCCCCTGGCCCTCCTTCACCTCGTCGCCGACCTTGACGAGGATCTTGACCACCTTGCCGGGCATCGCCGAGGTGAGGTTCTGCTTGCCCTCCGCGTGGAACTTGCCCGCGGCGTGGCGCAGGCGCAGCCGGCGCTCGTCGAGCAGCTCCATCGGGTAGGTGGAGTCGCCCACCCGCACGCGCAGCTGGTCGCCGCGCGGGTCGAGGACCGCCTGGTAGCAGGCCCCGTCCACGAGCAGCTGGAGCAGGTGCCGGCCGAAGTGCACGTCGACGACGTGGACCTCGTCGCCCGCCTTCACCTCGAAGATGCCGGGGCTCGTCTCCTTGACCTCGACCTTGACCTCGCGCTTGCCCCCGTCGAGGAGGGCCACGTACGAGCTCATCTAGATCCCCCCCCGCGCAGCTGGCGCGCGCGGCCGAGCTTCACCCAGCGCGACGTGGCGGCGCTCTGGCCGCTCCGCGCCGCGAACGCCTCCGCCTCGGCCCGGTCGGTCGTGTGGGCCGAGATCGCCGCGGCCACGACCGCGAGCATCTCGTGCTTCGGGTCGTTGCGCGGCAGGAGGTCCCGCTCGTACTTCGCGCAGAAGCCGGTGTCGTAGTCGCCCGACCGGAAGGCGGGGTGCTGCAGCACGCGGGCGAGGTAGCCGACGTTCGCGGTGATGCCGGTGATGATGTACTCCTCGAGCGCGCGGACGAGCTTCGCGATGGCCTCCTCGCGGGTGGGCGCCCAGGCGAGCAGCTTCGAGAGCATCGGGTCGTAGAACTGCGGGACGATCCAGCCGCCGTACACGCCCGAGTCGTCGCGGACGCCCGGGCCGCTCGGGATGCGCAGGTAGTTGATGCGGCCCGGCGACGGCGCGAAGCCCTTCGAGGGATCCTCGGCGTAGATGCGGGCCTCGATGGCGTGGCCGCGGCGGACGATCTGCTCCTGGCGCGGGATGCGGCCGCCCTGGGCGACCTCGATCTGCAGCTTCACGAGGTCGAGGCCGGTGGTGAGCTCGGTCACCGGGTGCTCGACCTGGAGCCGGGTGTTCATCTCGAGGAAGTAGAAGTTGCGGTGGGCGTCGACGAGGAACTCGACCGTGCCGGCGCCGCGGTAGCCGACCGCCTTGGCGGCGCGCACCGCCACCTCGCCCATCGCCTGGCGCATCTTCTCGTCGAGGATGCAGCTCGGGCTCTCCTCGATGACCTTCTGCTGGCGGCGCTGCACCGAGCACTCGCGCTCGCCGACCCAGATCGCGTCGCCGTGCTCGTCGGCGAAGACCTGGATCTCGACGTGGCGCGGCTTCTCGAGGAACTTCTCGACGTAGAGCCGGTCGTCCATGAAGGCGGAGCCGGACTCGCGCTTCGCCGACGCCCACAGCGTCGGGAAGTCCTCGGCCCGCTCGCACTTCTTCATGCCCTTGCCGCCGCCGCCGGCCGCGGCCTTGATCATGACCGGGTAGCCGATCGAGTCGGCGTACCGCTTCGCCTCGTCGGCGTCGGCGATGGGCCCCTCGGAGCCCGGCACGGTGGGCACGCCGGCCCTCTTCATGTTGGCGCGGGCGGTGGTCTTCACGCCCATGGCGTCCATCGACTCGGCGGGCGGGCCGATGAAGGTGATCTTCGCGTCCTTGAGGGCGCGCGCGAAGGTGGCCTTCTCGGAGAGGAACCCATACCCCGGGTGCACGGCGTCGGCGCCGGTGCGCTTGCACGCGTCGACGATCTTCTCGATGACCAGGTAGCTCTCGCGCGAGGGCGAGGGCCCGATGTGCACGGCCTCGTCCGCGGTGCGCACGTGGAGGGAGCCGCGGTCGGCGTCGGAGTAGACCGCCACCGTGCGGATCCCCATCTCCCGGCACGTGCGCATGACGCGCACGGCGATCTCGCCGCGATTGGCGACGAGCACCTTCGCGATCGGCTTTCCGGTCGTGGTCATGAGGACGGCCACGATAGCCGTGGCACCCGGACAGGTAAAGGACGACGCCCTGCGTCACGGGGCCCGTCGCGGGGGTTCCGGTCGCGCACCGGCGGTAACACCCTTTCGCCCGGATGCATCTCCGCGCCCCCGCTTCGGGCCTGGAACGGCTCCTGGCCGTCGCTCCCGGCGACGGGGCGCTGCGCGCGCTCTCCGTCGCGCTCGCGGAGGCGGTGCCGGACTCGGACGGGGCGCTCGTGGCGCTGGAGACCGGCGGGCGCCTCCGCGTCGCCGCCGGCGCCGGGGTGGCGCCGGACGGTCCCGCCCCGCCGATCGCCGCCCACGCGCTGCGCCGCGGTCGCCTCGTGCGCGGGCGGCCGGCGGGCGCGCCGTTCACCCGGTCGGCGCGCTCCGCGGCCGCCGCGCCGCTCCGGCTCTCGCGCGGCGCGGTGGTGCTCGCCATGGCGGGGCGGCACGGCCCGGGCCCCGAGGCCGAGGCCCTGCTCCGGGTCGCGGCGGCCCAGGCCGACCTCGCCGCGCTCGAGGCCCGGCTCGCGCGGGCGGTGCCGGACAGGAGCGCCCCGGCGGGGGACGACGAGCGGCGGCGCGCGGTGGACTTCATCCTGGGGGTGGTCGGCCACGACCTGCGCAACCCGCTCGGTGCGATCAGCATGTCGGCCGCGCTGCTCCACGGGCGCGGCGGGCTCGAGGGCTGGCAGGCGCGCGCGGTCGACCGGGTGCGCTCCTCCGCGGGGCGCATGGGGCGGATCATCGCGGACCTGCTCTCGTACACCCGCGCCCGCCTCGGCGCGGGCCTGCCGGTGCAGCGCCGCGAGGCGCGGCTCGACGCCATCGTGCGGAAGGTCGCCGACGAGCTCGAGGCGCAGTCGCCCGATCGAAGGTTCGAGCTCACGCTCGAGGGCGACCCCGCGGGCGCGTGGGACCCGGACCGGCTCGAGCAGCTCGCCTCGAACCTGCTCGCGAACGCCGTCGAGCACGGCGAGCCGGGCCAGCCGGTGCGCGTCGCGGTGCGCGGCGCGGAGGACCGCGTCGAGCTCGAGGTCCGGAACGCCGGCGAGCTGCCGCCGAAGGTCGCCGCGCAGCTCTTCGAGCCGTTCTCGCGCCCGCCGGACGCGGAGTCGAAGAAGGCCTCCGGCCTCGGGCTCGGCCTGTTCATCGCCCGCGAGATCGCGCGCGCCCACGGCGGCGACGTGACCGGCCGCGCCGCCGAGGGCGAGGTGGTGATGACGGTGCGGCTGCCGCGTCAGCCGCGCTGATCGGGCAGCGGTCGATTGTGCTCGGGCAGCGCCGCGATGAGCGCCGCGCGCGCGGCCTCGCGCAGGGCGTCCGCGTCCTTCGAGGGCGGGATCGGATCGAGCACCGTCACGTGCCCGCGCATCCCCTGGCGCAGCACGAGGCCGTGCTTCGGCAGGGCGTCGCCGGTCCCCACCACCGCGAGCGGGATGACCGGCACGCCCGCCTCGGCGGCGAGCCGGAAGGCGCCGTCCTTGAACCGCTGCAGCCGCCCGTCGCGCGAGCGGGTGCCCTCCGGGAAGATCAGGATGGGCGTGCCGCGCGCGAGGTGCGCGCGGCAGTGATCCATCATGTCCCGCACGCTCTCCGGGTTCCCGCGCAGCACGGCGACGTGGTCGTTCATCCGCATGTTCCAGCCGATGAACGGCACCTTGAAGACCTCGGCCTTCGAGACCCACTTGAACGGGCGGAACAGGCCGTAGAGCACGAGCACGTCGAGGAGCGAGAGGTGGTTCGCGACGATCACCGCGGCGCCGCGCCAGGGCAGCTTCTCGCGCCCGGTGAACCTCACCCGCCAGAGCGGGTTCATCCAGACGTACTGGTACGCCCAGAAGCACGAGTAGAGGTGCAGCGCGGTCCGCCGGCGATCGAACGCGGCCGTGGCGAGGAAGACCACCACCGCGCCGAGCCAGAAGACCGGCAGCGAGCCGACGAAGAAGACCCAGAAGGCGATCGAGACGGCGACGAGCATGGTTCCCCGGGACCACCCGCGCTAGAGGCCGAGCCGCGTCGCCGCGGTGCCGCCGCCGACGCGCCCGTGCGGCGAGGCGCCCACCGCCTCCAGGATCCGGTAGAGCCCGAACTTCGGCAGGCGCATGTACCCCGACCACGCCGCCGAGGCGAGGAGGCCGTCGGAGAGCCAGTCGGAGAGCCACTCGCCGGCGCTGTCGAGGCCGCGCATCTTGAGCCCCGCGCCGGCCTCGACCACCCAGCGCCGGTTGTAGCGCTCGTGCACGCCCACCGGCTTCGAGAACAGGAGCGGGATCCCGAGCGCCGCGTAGAACGCGAGCTCGGAGGGCTTCGTCCAGAGCACGTCCGCGCCGGCGAGGAGCGCGTTGAAGCGCGCGTAGTAGTCGTCGAAGCCGTCGCCGCGCAGGATGTCGACGCCGCGGCCGAGGAGCGGCTCGAGCCGCGCGCCGCGGAGGATCTCCCGGAAGCGCGCCTCGACCTCGGGCCGCACGCCCGCGACCAGCGTCACACGGATCCGGAGCTCCTCGATCGCGCGGCGCATCGACGGCAGGAAGCGGGCCGCGAGCTCGGACTGCGCGCCCGCGCCACCCACCGCGAACACCACGTGGGCGGGCTTGCCGGCCTCCTCCGCCGCCAGCGCGCCGAGGAAGTGCGCGAGCTCCTCGGGGATGGAGCGCCGGAACTCGCCCTTCGGGTCCAGCCGGACGAGCCGGGCGGCGAGGTTGCGCTTGAGGATCGGCAGCCCCGGGCCGCCGAGGAGCTCGTGGGGCAGCGGGAAGCCGGTCTCGGTGATCCGCTCCGCCGGCACGCCGTAGGAGCGCAGGCGGCGGCGCGCCCGCGCGGTGGGCACGAGGTACTGGATGCGCGTCGCCCGGGGGTCGAGCGGCGCCCAGACGCGGTTGAGGTCGGTGTCGGTGACGACGCAGAAGACGCGGTCGAGCCCGTGGTGGTCCGCGACGATGGCGGGCGAGTAGAAGGTCGTGAGGAGCGGCTGCCCCGTCTCGCGCAGCCGCTCGACGAGCGCGCGGCCGAGCCCGCGCTTCGCGATGAGCCCGTGGAGCGTGCGCACGCCGCGCGTCGGCGCCGAGAGGTCGCGGTACGGGTAGAGCCGCGGGATGTCGGTCACGCTCTCGAGCGCGTAGCGGAGCGGCGCGCCCACGATCGGCACCTGGGAGAGCCGGGAGACCGTCTCGTACGCGTTGCGCAGGCGCGTCCAGGTGCGCACCTCCTCCGGCCCGACGAGCGGCGGCCGGTCCACCTGCACGACCTCCGTGCCGAGCATGCGGGCGAGCGGCGTCGCGGCGCGCATGTGGCCGTAGCCCATGTCGACCGCCACGACGAGGGGCTGCTGCGCGGCGGGCGTGACGCTCGAGGTCATGAAGGCGGGGAGCCTAGCGCAGGGTGGCCCGCAGGTCTCGGGGCGGGATCCCGGTGGTCGGCGGCGGTGATCCGGAGGACGGGCTCCCCGGGGGCTTGGCGCAGCGTGGCGTGAGACCTGGGCTTGCTCGGACGGCCACCCACAGAACGTCTGGGCGACGGAACGTGAACCTGACCGCTCAGGTCTAGTTCACGGCTGGCGATATCCCAGATGAGTACGATCCGTGCACGGAGCGTGATCTCTTTCCGCCTTCGATTTTTTCGGATAGGGATCTCGGGTCCGCCGGTTCGGGGCGGACCGAACGTCATGCCGGCGGTCGTTTCCAGCGAAAGAGACGTTGAATGGCGACTGGTACCGTGAAGTGGTTCAACGATGCGAAGGGCTTCGGCTTCATCACGCAGGACAACGGTGGCGAGGACGTCTTCTGCCACTACTCCGCCATCCAGGGTGACGGCTTCAAGAGCCTCGCCGAGGGTCAGAAGGTGGAGTTCGACGTCGTGAAGGGTCCGAAGGGCCTTCAGGCCGCGAACGTCCGCAAGACGTAGACGGCAGTTCCCCCCTGTAGCTTGCGCGAGAGCCCGGCCAGCGTGCGGCCGGGCTTTCGTTCGTCCGGCGGCTCCGCGCGTCCCGAGCCCGTCGAAAGACGTCAGCGCCCCTGCATCCCCCACAGCATGAACCCCACGAGCGCGGCCGCGAGCGCGAGCGCGATGCCGATCGTCCGCGCCCTGCCCCCGCCCCGCGAAGGGTAGTGCTCGATGCCGGGCGACTGGAGGCGTGTCCGCGCCGTGCCGTCGAGGTACTTCCGGCCGGTGCTCGAGAGCGGCGTGAGGTCGTCCTTCTTCGCCACCCGGGCATCCTAGCAGGCGCGTGCGCGCCCGTTGCGGCGCCGCCCGGGTCAACCCCACGTTTCACGCATGACGCTCCGCACCCACGAGCTGCACCCGGCGATCGTCCACGCCCCGCTCGCGCTCCTGCCCTTCGCGGCGGGGGTGGAGGTGCTCGCCGCGGTGCGCCCACGGGACCGGCGGCTCGACCGCTTCGGCCGGCGGCTCTGGTGGACGACGGCCGGGAGCGCGCTCCTCGTGGGCCTCACCGGCATGGCCGCCTCCCAGGAGATCGAGCTCGAGAGCCCCCAGGCGCGCGACAAGCTCTTCCTGCACGGGATCGGGAACTTCGGCCTCGTCGCCGCGGCGTTCGGCGTCGCCGCCTGGCGGAGCGCCCACCGGGCGAGCGCGACCTCGGCGGCCTCCGCGATCGTGGCGACCGCGGCCTCGGTCTACACCGCGTACCTCGGCGGCGACATCGTCTACGCGCACGGCGCCGGCGTGAAGGTGCTCGGCGGGCCGCCCGCGCAGAACCCCGGGCTCTTCTCGAGGGAGGCCCCGGGCCGGCTCGCGCGCGACGCGGGCAGGGGTCTCGCGTGGCTGCTCCGCCGCGCGGGCCGCGCGATCACCGGCAAGGAGCGCGTGGACCGCGCCGCGCTCGGGCCGATCGCCGAGGTGGGGACGGGGGCGGAGGCGCCGGCGCCGTTCGTTCACTGAGTCCGTTCGCTCACGGGTGGGAACAACCCCCGTTCGTCCCGAGCGTAGGGCGCGCGCCTAGAGCGGGATGTTCCCGTGCTTGCGCGGCGGGTTCTCCTGCCGCTTCGTGCGGAGCATCTCGAACGCGCGGATCACGCGCGGGCGGGTGTCCTCGGGCCGGATGACCTCGTCGACGTAGCCGAGCTCGGCGGCCTTGTACGGGTTCGCGAACTTCTCGCGGTACTCGGCGACGAGCCGGGCGCGCTCGGCGACCGGATCCTTCGCGCCGGCGAGCTCCTTGCGGAAGATGATGTTCACGGCGCCGTCCGGCCCCATGACCGCGATCTCGGCGGAGGGCCAGGCGAGGTTCACGTCCGCGCGGATGTGCTTCGACGCCATGACGTCGTACGCGCCGCCGTACGCCTTGCGCGTGATGACGGTGACCTTCGGCACGGTCGCCTCGGCGAACGCGTAGAGCAGCTTCGCGCCGTGCTTGATGATGCCGCCCCACTCCTGGTCGGTGCCGGGGAGGAAGCCGGGCACGTCGACGAGCGTGAGGAGCGGGATGTTGAACGCGTCGCAGAACCGGACGAAGCGCGCCGCCTTCACCGAGGCGTTGATGTCGAGCACGCCCGCGAGCATCTGCGGCTGGTTCGCGACGACACCCACCGGCCGGCCGTTGAGGCGGCAGAAGCCGATGATGATGTTCATCGCGTAGTGCTCGGCCACCTCGTAGAAGTGGTGGTCGTCGACGATCGCCTTCACGACCTCCTTGATGTCGTAGGGCTTGTTCGGGTTCTCGGGGACGAGGGTCTTGAGCGCCTCGTCGCGGCGGCTCACCGGATCGTTGCACGGCTGCGCCGGCGGATCGTCGGTGTTGTTGAGCGGCAGGTAGCTGAGGAGCTCACGCACCGACGCGATGGTGGCGGGCTCGTCGTCGAGCGCGAAGTGCGCCACGCCGGACCGCGTCGAGTGCGCCTTCGCGCCGCCGAGGTCCTCCTTCGTGACGTCCTCGTGGGTCACCGTCTTGATGACCTCCGGGCCGGTGATGAACATGTACGACGTGTCCTTCACCATGTAGATGAAGTCGGTGATCGCGGGGCTGTACACCGCGCCGCCCGCGCAGGGCCCGAGGACCACCGAGATTCTGCGGCACGACGCCGGACGCGAGCGTGTTGCGCAGGAAGATGTCGGCGTAGCCCGCGAGCGACTCGACGCCCTCCTGGATGCGCGCGCCGCCGGAGTCGTTGAGGCCGATCACCGGGCAGCCGACCTCCATCGCGAGGTCCATCACCTTGCAGATCTTCTGGGCGAACGCGCCGGAGAGCGAGCCGCCGAAGACCGTGAAGTCCTGCGCGAAGACGAAGACCTGGCGCCCCTCCACGAGGCCGTAGCCGGTCACGACGCCGTCGCCGTAGACCTTCTGCTTCTCCATCCCGAAGTCGATGCAGCGGTGCGTCTTGAACTTGTCCATCTCGACGAAGGTGCCCGGGTCGAGGAACAGCTCGATGCGCTCGCGCGCGGTGAGCTTGCCCGACTCGTGCTGCTTCGCGATGCGGTCCTCACCGCCGCCGAGCTCGGCCTCCACCTCGAGGCGGTCGAGGAGGGCGCGGCGCGGATCGGGATCGACGGGCTTCGTCATGGCGGCCTCTGGGCGGGGTGGAGTGAGACTCGGGGGCCGCGAGCATACTGACGGCCCTTCCGGGGTGGCAAGGGAATGGTGCCGGACACGCGTGACGCGCCGCGCGGACCCCGGCTAACCTGGGTGCGGATGGCTGCTTCCCTCCGTGAAGTCGTGGTGATCGGCAACGTCGGCGTCGACACGAACGTCTACCTGCCCACGGACCGGTTCACCGGCGCGCTCGAGTCCACGTTCACCGAGGACCTCGACACCATCGGGCAGGCCGGCGGGTACTCGTCGCTCGCGCTCGCGGCGCTGGGATCGCGGACCGGCTTCATCGGCCACGTGGGCGACGACCCGCTCGGCCGGTGGATCGCCGAGGAGCTCGCCGCGGGCGGCGTCGACCGGCTGCTGTTCACGGACCCCGCGGGCACGTCACGCAGCGTGAACCTGATGGCGCGCGACGGGACCCGGAAGAACTTCTACGACGGGAAGTCGCACATGACGCTCGCGCCGGACCTCGCCGCGTGCCGGGCGTTCCTCGCGGGCGCGAAGCTCGCGCACGTCCACCTGCCGAACTGGGCGCGGCGGCTCCTGCCCATCGCCCGTGACCTCGGCGTGCGCGTGTCGGTGGACCTCCAGGACATGTCGGGCGTGGACGATCCGTACCGCGCCGACTTCATCGCGGCGGCGGAGTTCCTGTTCTGCTCGGCGGTGAACCTCGAGCCCGCCGCGCTCGCGGAGGCGCTGCGCGCGCGGAACCCGCGGGCCACGATCGTGGTGGGGATGGGCGCGCGCGGCGCGGGGCTGCTCCACGGCGGGCGGTTCCGGACGTTCCCGCCGGAGGACCTGCCCGGCCGGCCGGTCGTGGACACGAACGGCGCGGGCGACTGCCTCGCGGCGGGGTTCCTCACGGCGCACGCGCTCCTCGGAAAGGCACCCGAGGAGGCGGTGCGGTGGGGACAGCTTGCCGCGCGCTGGGCGTGCACCATGCGGCAGAAGTGGCGCTCGCTCGCGACGAGGAACGACCTCGCGCCGCTCCTCGCGAGGTAGAATCGAAGGCCCCGGAGGTCACCATGCGCACCCCGCTCCGCCTCGCCCTCCTCGCCGCCGTCGTCCTCGGCGGCGCCGCCTGCGTCCACCTGCCGATGGCCGGGCACGACTTCCGCCACGCGCAGGCCATCCTCGTGAACCAGGCTGCGTTCGAGCACGGCTGCCCGGTCCAGAGCGTGCGCGTGCTGCGCTCCGACGCGTGGGGCACGACGCAGGACCTCGACGTCTGCGGCGTGGTCCGGCGCTACAAGGTGTTCCTCGCGCCGGGCGGCGCGGGCACGGACGGGCTCACGTGGCTCGACGTGACCGTGAACTACCCGGAGTCGACGCTGCCGGCGCCGGCGGCGGCGGAGAAGCCCGTTCCGAAGTAGCGCGGCGCGCTCGACCGACGAGCCGGTGCCGAAGAAGTAGCCGTTCCCCGTTCGTCCCGAGCGTGGCCGTGGCCTCGGGCCACGGCGGAGACGAGGGGCGCCCCCGTCCACGAGCAGGCCGCTGCCCGATCCGGCGGCACCGGCGCGCCCGGTTTCCGTTCAGCCGCGAGCCCCGCGGGGTCGTGTCACTTCGCCGCGGCGAGGCCCGGCGCGGCGGTCCACGCAGCGGCCTCGCGCGCGAGCCGCGGCCGGCGCACGCGCGCGACCGCGACGCGAAGGCCCGTCGTGGCGGAGGCATATGCGAGCGCGACGAGCGCGATGGCGCCGGCCCACGACGCGGCGATGGCGGCGATGACCCCGAGCATGGCGAGCGAGTCGGCGGCGAGTGCGAGCATGGGGCCATCGAAGTGCAGCCAGCGTGCCGGGGCGGTCGCCGGATGGGTGGCGGCGGGTGGCGGCGGACCGCGGCCGGACCAGACCTGGGGCGTCCGGGAGCTGTACGTCGCCGACCTCGATGGGAACGTGCTCAGGCTGCAGGGGCCTGCGCGAGGGTGAGCCGGCGGCGCCCGTGAGTGCCGGGCGGGGTCCCAGATGGGGTTGTCGCTGCGCCCCAACGAAAATGTCAGACCCGCGCTGTACACCCGTGCAGCATGGTCGAGAGCTCCGCCAGTCCGGAGGTCGGCTCCGAAACCCCGCCCGTCGGCGGCTTCGTCGCGCTCGACGCCCTCGCCGTGCGCGTCGCCCGCGATCGCGGCGCGCTCGACCTCGCGATCGGCCAGAAGCTCGGCGAGCTCATGGACGTCTCCGGCGAGCTCGAGCTCGGCTACTCGCAGATCACCGACTTCGCGCGCGAGAAGCTGGGCCTCAAGGCCGCCTTCGTGCGCCGGCTCGTGCGCTTCGAGCAGAAGTGCCAGGAGCTCCCGCAGCTCCGCGAGGCGATGCGCTCCGGGAAGCTCTCCTACGAGCAGGCGCGGCTGGTCTCGAAGCTCGCCACGGCGGAGGACGTCGCCGCGAAGATCGAGGAGGCCGCCGGGAAGACCTGCATCACGCTCCAGCGGGAGACGATGGCGGAGCTCCACAGCCAGATGTGGAACAGGGACTACCTCGACGTCTTCGTCACCGAGGAGATCGACGGCCTCCTCGCGGAGGCCGTCCAGGCCGCCCGGAAGGCGGCGGGGCAGTGGATCCCGCTCCCGGACGCGATCGAGGCCATCGCGCGGCACTGCCTGAAGGTCTGGACGCCGATCGTGCACGAGAAGCTGAAGAACGCGCACCCGATCATGGTGCGTGACGGCGGCGAGTGCACGGTGGCCGGCTGCTCACGCGTCGGCGTCCCTCGACTCCGGCCCGCTGCCGCGGGCCTACGCTCGGGATGGTCGGAGATGGATTCCCTGGGTCCGTACGCCCCGAGCGTAGCCGCCGCCTAGCGGCGGCGGAGACGAGGGGCTGGGTCTACGGCTCCGCGCCGGACAGGCTGACCTGGATCCTCGGCTGGCGGGAGGTCGCCGCGGCGAAGGAAGGCCCCCACGCCTAAGAGCTGTCCCATAAGTCCCGCTTGAGCTTGTGAGGGACGGAGACAGCGGCACGGTGTCCGCGAGGTGGCGGCCGCGTCGGCGATGAGGGAAGCATGCGCCGGAAGCGAGCGAGGTCGCGCCCGGAGAGGGCCGCGAGGACGAGCAGTCGGCGGGTCGGCAGGGGATGCGTGGTTACTGGATCGTGAAATCTCGGGCGTTGCCCCGGTTCACGCGAGGGCCGGACCTGAACGCCCTGTCAGGGGGTTGGCGTAGCGTGAAGATGTGGAAGTCGAGGCCAAGCGGACCCGCGGTCCGAACCGCCAGGAGCCCTGGGCGCGCCGCCCGGAGGACGGCGTGTCGGTCCTGCGGCTCGCGCTCGACGTCCACGATCCCCTGCAGCGCAGGCGGCTCGAGAGGATGTTCGCCGACGCGTACCGGGTGCGGCGGGCGTTGCAGCGGGCGGCCCGCAACCGTGCGCGGGCCTACTGGGCGGCGAGGCACGAACGGGCCCGGGATGGCGCGGGCACGCGCGACCGGCTCGGCCTCAGCCGCGACGCGCTCGAACACGCCGCCTACGCCTGCCTCGACGCGGCGCCTTACCTCCGGCGTTTCGTCACGAAGGCGCTCGCGATGCACCTCGCCGATTCGGTCTGGTCGGCGGTGGAGCGGCACCTGTTTCCGGACGCGACCGGGAAACGCCAGGGGCTGCTCCACGTCGGGCGGTGGTTCGACTTCAGGAGGCTGCCCGGTCGCGCGCGCTCGCATACGAAGGATCGGAAGTGGGAGACCTTCCGGCTCCACGGCTCGCTCGTCGGTCGTCGTGAGGTCGCGTCGGCTCCGAGCGGGCGCGTCGACTGGTGGGCCTACCAGGGTCCGCTGGTGCTCGTGTTCAGCGGGCTCGCCGACGGCACGCTGGTGCTTCCGGTTCGACTCCCCACGGCTCCCTGCAACCAACCCATCCTCGACTACCACCTCGCCGACCCGAGCCTCTGGCACAAGGTCGATGTCGTCCGCACCCGAGCGCCACACGTACCTGGCGGCTGGCGCTACGAAGCCCACCTGATGGTGCTGAAGGAGCCCTACGTCTCCCCTGCGACGAGGGCGCGCCGCGCGGAGGTCGCCCTCGCCGAGCCCGGCCGCGTGGCTGGAGTGGATGTCAACGTGTCGAACCTGACCGTCGCCTCCCAGGTGGCGGGAGGCGATCTTCGGCTCACGCGGATCGAGCGCGACGCGGCCACGAAGGAGCGGGACCGTGGCCGGGGACGCCGCGAGCGTCGCAGGCAGCGAGCCCTGGAGCGCTCCCGCCGGGTCGCCAACAGCGAGCAGTACCGGCTGTCCAAGCGGCAGGAGAAGCGCGCCCGTCGGCGCGCCGCCGCGGGCCTCCCGCCCGTGGAGGTCATCCCCCAGGGGCCGAGGGTCGCGAGGTCCGATGGCGCTCCGCTCCAGGCCTACCGCGGCGACCGGCTCACCCGTCGTCACCGGAGGCTCCGGGCGGAAGAGGTCGCTGACGCCGCCGCTGCTGCACAGGCTCGGCGCGACGGTGCCCGGCGGGTGGCCGCGGAGGTCGTCCGCACGCACGGCTACAAGGTCTTCGTCGAGGAAGGCCCCATCTCCGCCTGGGCGCGACACTGGGGCCGCGGCGTCGCCGCTTTCACGCCGGGCCTGCTCGTCTCGGCCATCGACCGCGAGGCCCGGGCCGTCGCAGCCGTCGCCAAGGCCAGAGGAGGCGTGGTCCGGATCCCCACCCGCACGACCACGCTCTCCCAGCGCTGCCCCTGTGGCGCCCGCGTACCGAAGACCCTCGCCGTCCGGGTCCACCGCTGTCCGCGCTGCGGCCTCGAAGGTGACCGCGACGCCGTCTCCGCGGTGCTCGCGAGCTTCGTCGTGCTCGACCTCCCCGGCGAACCCGCTTCGGCGCGCGTCGACTACGCCGCCGCGCGCGAGTCCCGCCCCGACCTCCAGCGCCTCCTCACTCCCTACCTGCCGCTCGGGTGGCAAGACACCCGGTCCGAGTCAAACGACCTCTTCGTCCGCGAGGCCAGTTGCCCCGCGTGGCGGACGTCCACACCGGCCTCTTCGCCGGTGGCTCGGCGAACCGCCGGAACGGCCACGGGCCCTACCCGGGATGAGCCTCTCTCACGAGAGTCCACGTCCGAGCGGGCCCGATGGCGAACCGGACTGCCCCACTCGCCGCTTGGCGAATTATGGGACAGCTCTTAGATCACGAGGCCCGACCTCGCCCACCACGCCGCCCAGTCCGCGGTCGCCTGCTGCAGGCGCGGCAGGTCCCAGTCCGCGTCGTACCCGCTCGGCGGCGGCGCGGTCTCCGACAGCTCCGCGTACGCGGCGAGCCGGATCTCCTTAAGCGGGTGCGTGAGGGCGCCGAAGAGCCACTCCGCACGGCCCCGCCCGCGGTTCTCCTTCCACCACAGCAGCCAGCGCATCGGATCCTTCCCGAGCGGCTGCATCGTGATGGCCCGGAGCGCGGCCGCGACGGCGTCGGCGGCCTGCGGGTCGGCATTCTCGAGCACCTGCACCATGAGCGGCACGGCCTCGACGTCCCGGAGCGCCGCGAGCGCGCGCGCGGCGGAGGCGGTGCGGAGCGACAGCCCGGAGAGGAGCCCGCGGCGGAGCCGGTCGGTGGCGTCCCGCAGTCCGCGCTCGTGGCGGCGCGCGGCCAGGTGGGCGACCGCGGCGGACGCGACGGCGGGGTCGGTCGAGAACGCCTTGTCGGCGAGCGAGCCGAGCGTCTCCTCCGGCGGCGGAAGCGCGACCTCGTCGGTGGTGTCCGGCGCCTCGACGAAGGTGACCTCGACGTCGGGGGAGCCGGAGGGCTCCGGGGCGGGAGGCGCGACGGGCACGGGAGCCGCGGCGGCCGGAGCCACCGCCGCGGGCACGCCGACGAGCGTCGTGGGCTGCGGGCGGACGGGCGGCTCGGCGGGCCGCGGGCGCGGCGGGAGTCCCTCCGGCGCCCGCGCAGCCTCGACCGCGGCGAGCGCCTCGGCGGTGGCGCGCTCGAGCTGGGCGGCCTCGGCGGCGGCCTCGGCGGCAGCGGCAGCCTCCGCGGCGGCGGCGGCCTCGGCAGCGGCTGCAGCCTCCGCGGCTGCGTCACCGGCGACGTCGGCGAAGCTGGCGGCCTCCGGATCGGCGCCGGCGAGGGGCGCCGCCGGCTCGAGCTCGAGCGGCGGCTCGGCGGGCTCCTGCGCGGCGAGCGGCATCTCGCCCGTGGGTGGCTCCTCCCACGCCGGGGCCGCGGCGGGCTCGGGGATGGGCTCGGGGGCAGGCTCCGGCGTTGCCTCGGGCGTCGCGACGGCCAGGACTTCCTCGGCCCCGCCCAGGATGGCCGGGTCCGGCTGCGGCAGCCTCGCGGGCTCGCGCGTGCGCCAGGTCTCGGGCTGCTCGGGCTCCTCCGCCGCGCCGCGCTTCTTCTGCGCGAGCAGCACGCGCTCGAAGGCGCCGCCGACGCCCGACAGCATCGTGAGAAGGTCGCCCAGGCGGCGCGCCGAGACCGGCGCCTCGCCGTTGTCGGCGTACACGAGGCAGACGATCCGGCCGCGGACGAGCACCGGGAACACGAACACGGTGCGCGGCATCGGCCGGGCGAGCCCCCGCAGCACGGCGTCGGTGCCGGGCTCGCGGGTGACCGGGCCGAGGTACGGCCCACCGGTCTCCATCACGGTGCGCAGGACGCCGGGCTCGCTCGCATACAGCGCGACGGTGCGGACGATTCTCGCGCGCGCCCTCCTCCTCGCCGAGCGCGTCGTGCCCGGCGAAGGCGTCCCGCGCCACCGCGAAGAGCGCGGCGAACTGGAAGAAGTCGCGGGTGTAGCGGAGCGCCGCGAGCACCACCCCGTCGCGGTGGCGGGCGGCGTCGAGCGCGGCGCGCGCCTCGCCGAGCGACCAGCGCGGCGGCGCGCTCCGGTCGAGCTCCTCCGGCGCGGGCTCCGGCTCCGAGGCGCGGGAGGCGTGCTCCTCCGCCGCGGCGTGCCCCTCGTCGGCGGTTTGCTCGTCGACCTCGACCTCGTCCAGGAACCCGAGCTCGACCGCCTCGACCGCCTGCTCGAGCGCGGCGGCGAGGGGATCCTCCTCGCCGTCCTCGAAGACGGCCGGGAGCGGCGGCGGCTCGTGGCTCCGCGCGTCGGTGAGCGCCGCGGGCTCGGGCGCACCGAAGCCGTCGCCCGGGTCCGCGGCACCGGGAAACGCCTCGGCCGCGTCCGCACCGGCCGCGGGCCCTGCTTCAGGGCCTGCTCCGGGCGCGGCGTCGGCGTCACCCTCGGGTCCGGGGACGAGCACGTCCTCGATGTCGAGGCCCTCGAGGAGCTCGGCGGGCGCCGCGACGGCCTGCTGCGCCTGTCGCGAGCCGGCCTGCCGCGACCCGGGCGTCACGGCCGGCGCGGGGAGCGGCGGCACCGGCGGCCCGCCGTTCGCGAGCGCGGCGAAGCGCGGCGGCAGCGCGCCGCCGTAGAGCCGGTGGATGAGCTGGCGCACCCGCCACTCGGGCCCGACGTGGGCGGTGAGGTGGAGCGACAGCATGAAGCTGAGCTCGTCGAGGATGGCGAGGTCGACCGGGTGCGTGGCGGCGAGCCGGAGCTCGCGGCCGTCGAGCCGGAACGGCGCGAGCCCGTGGCGCTCGGCGACCCGCGACGGGAAGACCCGGCGCGCGCGCGCGTCGGTCTCGGCCCACGCCTCGGGGGGCGCGGCCGGCAGCCCGGACGCGCGCGACAGGAGCCCGACGAGGCGCTCCTCGTCGAGGGCCCCGAGCTCCAGGAGCGCGGTGTCGAGGGCGCCGCCGACGTCGCGCTGGCGCAGGACCGCGCGCTCCAGCACCTCCGCCGGCAGGGTCCCCTCCTCCGCCAGCAGCGCGGCGAGGTCCTTCCTCACCTTGCCCTTGTAGGACCCCCCTTCGCCGCCGGTCAAGGCGCCTCCACGACCCACGTCCCGGCGAGGAGGTCGTGCAGCGACCGGCCGGAGCGGTTGAAGAGCGCGAGCAGGAACCCGAGCCCGAGGAGGCCCATCGAGACGAGCGAGAGCGCCGAGCGGACCGCGCAGCGCAGGAGCGAGGGGCGCCCGCCGTCGGTCGCGACGATCCGCAGGCCGAGCAGGCGCTTGCCGAGCGTGGCGCCGGCGAGGGCGTGCGCGAGCGTGCCGTAGGTGAAGAGGACGAGCGCGAGGAAGGCGACGAGCGAGAGGCCGACCGCCCGCTGCGAGAGCGCGAGCTCGGCCAGCGCGGACAGTCGGTCGCCCTTCCCGGGCGCCTGCGAGGAGAGCCAGGCGACGAGGCCGGCCACGCCGGCGGCGAAGGGGACGCCGTCGACCGCCCAGGCCGCAGCGCGGCGCCACGCGGGTGCGACGGTGACGTGGACCTCGATGGAGGTGACGTCGGCCTCGGGCAGCTCCAGGTCCGCCGGCGGGCGCGGAGGCGCGCGACGGACCGGCGTCCTCGGCAGCGCGCTCGGGGGCGGAAGCCCGGAGACCGAGGGCCCCGCTCCCGGTCCTGATCCCGCTGCCGGGACCGCCGCGGCAGCAGGAGCGGGCGCAGCAACGGCAACGGGAGCTGGTGCAGGTGCAGGTGCTGGTCGAGGTGCTGGTGCTGGTGCTGGAGCTGGTGCAGGTGCTGGTGCAGGTGCTGGAACCGGAGCAGCAACGGCGCTTCGCGCGGGCGGCGCGACAGGCGGTGCCGGGGCCCTCGTCGGAGGCGAAGAGGCCGCCACCGGTGCCTTCGGCGCCGGCGTAGGGTCGAACAGCTCCATCGCGGGCCGCTCGCCGGGGAGTGCCTGCGGCGGTCCGAGCTCGATCGGCCAGCCGGGCTGGGCGGGCGCGGGACGCGGGGTCATGCCCCGCACGCGATCGGTGATCTCCGCGAACGCGAGGTCCGCCTCCGACATCGCGGGCTCGGCGAGGCCCGGGGGATCCTCCTCGGGCAAGTCCGCCAGCACGTACTCGGCGGAGCCGAGCGGCGAGGCCTCCTCGAGGGCGGCGTCGTCATCGGACGCGGGCCGGGCGAGGTCGGCGGCGCCGGCGGGCTCGGCCTCGGAGGGTCCGTCCTCGGCGGCGTAGCCGGGCGGGTTCGACTGGCGCGGCAGGTGGCCGAGGTCCGCACCGCCGGACCCGAGCACGAGGCCGGGCGAGGTGATGGCGGTCGGATCGGCGTCACCCTGCAGCACGAGCGGCGCGAGGGGCTGCGGCGTCGGCGTGACGGGCGGCGCGAAGAAGTCGGGAGGATCCTCCGGGGGCACCGCCGCCGGCCGCACGACCGGAGGCGGCGGACGCGTCGGCGGGGCCTGCGGCCTCGGAGGCGGGACGGCCCGGTTCGGCGCGGGTGGCACAGCCTGAGGAGGCACAGCCTGAGGAGGCACAGCCTGAGGAGGCACAGCCTGAGGAGGCACGGCCTGAGTCGGCACGGCCTGAGTCGGCACGGCCTGCGGCGGCGGACGCACGGGAGGTCGCACCGGCGGGCGGACCGGAGGGGCGGCGCCGGCGGGCGGACCGGGGAGCGTCGTGCGCGCGCGCCGGTCGAGGTCGAGCGGGGCGTCGAGGCGCGCGGGGCGGGGCTCGTCGGGGATGGCGAGGGGCGCGCCACAGCGACGGCACAT
Organism: Anaeromyxobacteraceae bacterium; assembly: GCA_047602405.1. Lineage (GTDB taxonomy): Bacteria > Myxococcota > Myxococcia > Myxococcales > Anaeromyxobacteraceae > Anaeromyxobacter. Next base: position 1,531,764 of record JASGHJ010000001.1, on the reverse strand, counting down.
CGCCGCGCCGTCGGTCGAATCGCGTCCACATCGCGGGCACTTCACGGCCCGAAGCTACGGTCACCGGGGGGGCTGGTCAAGGAAGGCACCGGCGAGGTCCCCGTGCCTCGCCTGCGCCAGCGCGACCGCCACGATCGCCGCGGTCTCGGCGCGCAGGACGCGCGGTCCGAGCGTCGCGGGGCGCGCACCGGCGGCCAGGCACGCGGCCACCTCACCCGCGGTCAGTCCGCCCTCGGGTCCGACGACGAGCGCGTGGCCGGGCGCGGCCGCCGCCGGCGGCTTCGACCCAGCCGCCTCGCCCGCCTCGACGTGGAACACGTGCAGCGCGAAGCCGGCCGGAATCGCCGCGAGGGCCTTCGCGAGCGAGCGCGGCGCGAGCACGTCCGGCACGTCGGCGCGGCCGCACTGCCGCGCGGCCTCCTCGGCGATGCGCCGCCACCGGCGGGCCCGCTCCTCGGCGCGCTCGCCCTCGAGCCGCACCACCGACCGCTCCGCCTCGAACGGCACGACCGCGGTGACGCCGAGCTCGGTCGTCTTCTGCACGACGAGGTCCATCTTCTCGCCCTTCGCGAGCGCGACGAGCAGGCGCACGTCGGCGCCGGGCCGGGCGGCCTCGCGGCGCGGGCCGAGCGCGAGCACGTCGAGACCGGGCGCGAGCGTCCCGTCCCACGCGCCGCCCTGGCCGTCGAACACCTCGATCGCCTCGCCGGGCAGGAGGCGCAGCACGTCCACGAGGTGGTGCCGCGCCTCCGGCGTGAGCACCGCGTGATCACCATGCAGCGCGGCCGGCGGGAGGAACACGCGGCGCGAGGTCACGGCCGGCGCTCCGGGACGGGCCGCCGGGGATCCGCCCGCTCCAGCGCGACCAGCCGCCACTCGCCCTCGGCCCGATCGAGGTCGAGGCGCGCCGCGAGCCCGCGGGCGACGTACGCGTCGCGCACCTCGCCCTCCTGGCCGGCGAGGATGCCGGACAGGAACAGGAGCCCGCCCGGCGCGAGCCGCGCGGCGATCTCGGGCGCGAGCTCGACGAGGGTGTTCGCGAGGATGTTCGCGACCACGACGTCGTACGGCCCGGTGAGCCGCTCGAGCCCCTCGGCCCTGAGCTCGAAGTCGGCACCGAGGCTCACCCCGTTCGCGGCGGCGTTCTCGCGGGCGACGTCCACGGCCACCGGGTCCACGTCGTTCCCGGCCACCGTCGTCGCGCCGAGCTTCCTGGCCGCGATGGCGAGGAGCCCGGAGCCGGTGCCGACGTCGAGCACCGCCGCGCCTTGCCGGACGGCGACCCCCGCCGCGCCTCCGGCGGCCGGCAGCGCGTCCGAGAGCGCCCTCAGGCAGAGCGACGTGGTCGGGTGGGAGCCGGTCCCGAACGCCATCCCGGGGTCGAGCACCACCTCGACCGCGCCCGGCGGCGGCGCGGCGGTGATCCAGGACGGCCGCACGAAGACCCTGCCCGCGAGCATGGGCTTCAGGTCCTTCTTCCAGGTCTCGCTCCAGTCCTCGTCCGGCACCTGCTCGAGTGAGCCTCCGTGCTCCTCCCGGGCCGCCTCGCAGGCCTCGAGGTCCGCGTAGAACGCGACCAGGAACGCCCGGCCAGCAGGCGGGCGGTCGACCCCCGGCATCGGGGTCCCCTCCCCGTCCCGGACCTCCACGCCGCTCGCCCCGTCCATCATGAGGGTCGCGGCGAGGTCCTCCGCCTCGTCCTTTCCGGTCTCGAGCCGCAGCGCGTAGGTAGGCACGTGTGGTCATTACCCCGGCCCGGGCACCGGGGCCAAGCCGAGGACGCACAGGCCGGCCGGGGCCGACGGGGGGCGCGAAACGTGCCCCGGCCGCCGCGTGCGGTACGATGGAGCGCCGATGTCCCTCAGCGTCCTCCTGGTCGAGCCGGATCAAGGCTTCGCCGACGAGATCCGTCGGGCCCTCGACCCCGTGGGCTTCTCGGTCACCGCCCTGCCGGCCGGCGAGCCGGCCGTGGAGCGGTGCAAGGAGGCCGCGCCGGACCTCATCCTCCTCGCGGCCGAGCTGCCGGACATGAGCGGCTTCTCGGTCTGCAACCGGCTGAAGCGCGCGCACGCCTCCGTGCCGCTCATCCTCTACACGGCCGAGGCGACCGAGGCCGCGATCGAGGCGCACCGGTCGACCCGCACCCACGCCGACGACTACCTCCGCTGGCCGTTCGACATGGCGGAGCTCCTCGCGCGGGCTGCGTCGCTCATCCACGCCGACGTGACCCCGAGCGCGGCGCGCCCCGGGCCGCCGCCGGTCGCGACGACCCCGTCCGCCGAGCGGCCGCCCCCGGCGAAGCCGCCCCCGCCGGTGCACGACGGCCCGCCGGTCCTCCAGCGGGTGGCCGCGCCGCAGCCCGGGGCCGGCGCCCAGCCCGGCGTCCCGCAGCGCCGCTCGACCGACGTGAACCTGCGCGTCGTGCCGGCGCCCGAGCCCATCCCCGCGCCCGGACCGGCGCCGACCCCCGCGCCGATCCCGGAGCCGGAGCCCGAGCTCGCGATCGAGATGGCGGAGCCCGAGCCGACGCGCCCGTCGCAGGCGGCCCCCGCGCCGGAGCCGCCGCACGCCACGCCGCCCGCGCTGCCGCCGCTGCCGCCTCCGGGCCAGGCCGTCCTCGGCCGCGTGGCGGTGGTCCACCGGCCGGCGTGGCCGCCCGGTGGGCGCGACCCGGCCGACGTCTTCTCCGAGCAGCCGCGCGATCCGCAGCCGCCGAAGGGCACCCCGGAGGAGCGGCTCGAGTACTTCCGCGACCGGCTCCGCGCGCGCGACGGCTTCATCGCGAAGGTCAGGGAGGCGGTGAAGGAGCTCGAGGCCGCCCGCGCCGACGCGGCCACCACCCGCGACGCGCTCGAGGCCGACCTCGCCGCCGAGCGGCGCCGCACGGGCGAGCTCGAGCGGAAGCTGTCCGAGGCCGCGCAGGATCAGGCCGCGACCACCGCCCGGCTCGAGGATCTCCGCCGCCAGCTCCAGGAGAGCGAGGTCAACCGCCAGGCCGCCTCCGAGGTGCTCTCCGAGACGCTCCAGAAGGCCGAGGCCACCGAGCGCGAGCTCTCCGACCGGCTCTCGATCTCCGAGACCGAGCGCCAGCGGCTCGAGGCGGAGCTCACCGAGGACGCCGAGGGGCACCTGCGCGCGATGCAGGCCATCGAGGCGGCCCAGGCGGAGGAGCGCCACGCGTTCGACGCCGAGCGCGCCGAGATGGAGGCGCAGCGCTCGCGCGACCGCGCCGAGGCGGCGCAGCGGCTCGTGCGCGCCGAGGAGCGGGCCTCCGCGCTCGCCCGCGAGCGCGACGAGCTGTCGGCGCAGGTCCGCCGCCGCGAGGCGGAGCTCGCCGCCCGCGACGCGAAGGAGGCCGAGGCGAAGGAGGCCGCGCAGGCGGCCGAGGCCGCGCTCCGGAACGCCGCCGACGAGGCGAGCGGCCGCGCCGACGCGGTGATGGGCGAGCTCGCCGAGGTGGCGGCCCGCGCCGCGGCGCTCGAGAAGGAGGCGACGAGCGAGCGCGAGCGCGCGCGCCGGCTCGAGGCGGACGTCGCCCGGCTGGAGAAGCTGCAGGGCGCCACGGTGCGGGAGAAGGGCCTCGAGAAGGAGGCCGCGGCCCGGGTCGAGCGCGAGGCCGCGGCGCTCCGCGAGCAGCTGAAGCAGCGCGACGCGTCGCTCGCCGCCGCCGCGAAGGCGCTCTCGACCGAGAAGGCCCAGCGGGAGGCCGCGACGCGAGCCGTCCGCGAGGCGCAGGCGGCGCGCAAGGCCGCCGAGGAGCGCCTGGCCGCGGAGCGCGCCCGCCTCGAGGGCGAGCTCGCGCACCTCGCCGAGGAGGTCCAGTCGGCCCGGGCGCGCGCCGCGGCCGCCGAGCAGGCGAGCACCCAGGCGCTCGCGGCGATCGAGGCCGAGAAGCGCGACCTGCACGCGGCCGTGGAGCGCAAGCAGGTCGACACCCAGAAGCTGCGCCTGCTCGAGGCCGCCGAGGCCGAGAAGCGCCACCTCTCCGAGACCGCGCGGCTGCGGGCCGCGCTCGCCGAGTCGGAGCGCAAGCTCGAGGCGGGCGCCCGCGAGGCCGCGAAGCTGCGCGCGCGGGCCGCCGAGCTCGAGAAGGCCCGCCCCGCCACCGCCGAGGGCGCCGACGTGCAGGAGCTGAAGGCGCGGGCGAAGAAGCTCTCCGGCGAGCTCGCGGACCTCCGCGAGGAGAACGTGTTCCTGAACGGGGAGGTCGCGCGGTTCCAGCAGAAGGCGCGCGACCTCGCGAAGGAGCTCGAGGGGATGCGCGAGAGCTGAGCCGCTCCTCCGGGGCCCCATCCATGCCCTGTAACGGCGAAGCCCGCCGGACAGACTCAGGGGCATGGATCCCGAGACGGACCCCACCTCCGCCGCCGACCTGCCCGACGCCGAGCGCGAGCGGCGCATCGTCGAGGCGCGGCTGCGCCTGAGGGAGCGCTTCCTCGCCCGCATGGAGGCGACGCCCGGCGTCGCGGACCCCCGCCCGCTCGGCTCCGGCCCGTCGAACCGGCACGGCATGCCGAAGCTGCCGGTCGGGCAGACCGCGTCGAGGAAGTGGCCGGTGCTCGACCTCGGCCGCCCGGTGCGCGTCGTGCGCGAGCGCTGGCGGCTCGCCGTCGACGGCGTGGTGGAGCACCCGCTCGACCTCTCCATCGAGGACCTCCTCGCCCTGCCCCAGGTCGACGTGGTCTCCGACTTTCACTGCGTCACCGGCTGGAGCCGGATGGACCTCGCCTGGCGCGGCGTCCTCGCCTCGACCCTGCTCGAGCGCGCGGCGCCGAGGGCGCGCGCGAGCCACCTCCTCGTGCACGGGTACGACGGCTACTCGACGAACCTGCCGCTCGAGGAGGCCCTGAAGCCCGACGTGCTCGTCGCGCACACGGTCGACGGCGCGCCGCTCCCGCGCGACCACGGCGGGCCGGTGCGGATGGTGACCCCGCAGCTCTACGCCTGGAAGGGCGCGAAGTGGATCTCCCGGATCGAGGTGCTCGACCACGACGCGCCGGGGCTCTGGGAGAGGAACGGGTACTCGAACACCGCCCACCCGTGGCGGAACGACCGCTACGACCGGTGAGCGTGACCGGCGCGGCGCGGCCCCTCTTCGCCTCGAGGAGCAGCGGCCGCGCCGCTCGCGGACGCCGCTAGACCTCCGGCGCGCCCTTCTTCGACGCGCGCCAGAGCAGGAACCCGAGCAGCGCGAAGAAGCCCACGCCGAGGAGCTCGTAGCCGCTCTCGCCGATCGCGCCGCGGAGCGCGTGCTCCGCGTTCCACTTCGAGATCGTCTCGTTGACCTTGTCGTTCACGTTGAGCAGCGCGACGATCACGCCCATGAGCGCGCCGCCCGCGACGAGGCCGGTCGCGAAGAGCGAGCCGCCGCCGAGCTCGGAGTCCTCGGCCTTCTCGCCCTTCTTCGCGGTGAAGCGGTCGATGACGCCCTTCAGCGCGCCGCCGGCGAAGATCGGGAGCGTCGTCGAGAGCGGCAGGTAGAGGCCGACCGCGAAGGAGAGCGACTTCACGTCGCAGAGCTCCATCGTGACCGCGATGAACGCGCCGACGAGCACGAAGTGCCAGTCGAGGTTGAGGGAGAGGAGGCCCTTGATCAGGGTCGCCATGAGCGTGCCCTGCGGCGCCGGGAACTGCGGCGTGCCGATCGCGTGGGTGATGCCCTTCGCGGCCATCTCGGCGGTCGGCGTGTCGAGGAGCTTCACGGTGAAGCCGATGACGATCGCGGAGGCGATGGCGCCCACGAAGAGCGCGATCTGCTGGTACCGCGGCGTCGCGCCGACGAGGTAGCCGGTCTTGAGGTCCTGGCTCGTCGCGCCGCCGTTCGCCGCGGCGATGCAGACCATGCCGCCGACGACGAGCGCCATTGGCTCGTAGACCTTGCCGGTCCAGCCGAAGGCCACGAACACCATCGCGGTCGCCATCAGCGTCGCGATGGTCATGCCGGAGATCGGGTTCGAGGAGGAGCCGATGATGCCGACGATGCGGGAGGACACCGTCACGAAGATGAACCCGAAGACGATGACCAGGAGGCCGACCATCAGCTTCGAGAAGACGCTCTCGCCGGGGATCTGCGGCATCACGACGAGGACGAGCACGAGGGCGACCGACCCGATGATCACCGTCACGAAGGAGAGGTCGCGCTCCGTGCGGGCGATGCCGGCCGCGGCGGACTTGTCCTTCAGCGAGCGGATGGAGTCGCGCAGCGAGACCCAGATGGTGGGCAGGGTCTTGAGGAGCGTGATGAAGCCGCCGGCGGCCACGGCGCCCGCGCCGATCTGGCGGATGTAGGCGCGGTAGACCGCGTTCGGGAGGTCGGTGAAGGTACCGGCCGCGGCGTCCCAGCCGTAGGCGAGGGGGTTCGAGCCGACCTTGGGGAGCTGCTCGGCGATCGTGTGCGCGGGGACGAGCACCGCGAGGAGCGGGATGAGGCCGACCCAGGCGAGCACGCCGCCGGCGACCAGCACGCCCGCGATCTTCGGCCCGATGATGTAGCCGACGCCGAGGTACTCGGGGGTGATCTCGCCGTTCACCGTGGCGTTCGGCAGCCACTTGTTCTTCTGGCTCGTGATGAAGGCCGGGGCCTCCGCGATCACGTGGAAGACCTTCTGGAGGATCGCGTAGACGAGCGCGAAGCCGACGCCCTGGAACGCGGTCTTCGCGAACTCGCCGCCCTTGTCGCCGGCGATGAGCACCGAGGCGCAGGCCGTGCCCTCGGGGTACTGCAGCTGGCCGTGCTCCTTCACGATGAGGGAGCGGCGCAGCGGGATCATCATGAGCACGCCGAGGATGCCGCCGACGAGCGCCAGGATGAACAGCGTGACGTAGTTGAAGTACCCGGCGCCGACCGAGACGCCGGTCGCGGGGTCCATCGAGAGGAAGAGGAAGCCGGGCAGCGTGAAGACCACGCCCGCGGCGATCGACTCGCCCGCGGAGCCGGCGGTCTGGATGATGTTGTTCTCGAGGATGGTCGTGCCGAGGAACTTCCGGCCGAGCGAGATCGCGATCACCGCGATCGGGATCGAGGCCGAGACCGTGAGGCCGGCCTTGAGCGCGAGGTACACGGTCGCGGCGCCGAACAGGATGCCGAAGAGCGCGCCGGCGACGATCGCCTTGGGCGTGAACTCGGCGACCGTGGCGGTCTCGGCCGGGATGTAGGGCTTGAAGTCCTTGAGCGCGGGCTCGGCCATGCGTTCCCTCGTCGAGCAGCAGGGCTGCTGGGCTGCAGGCCGCGGCGGCGGACCTGCGGAAAGAGGTGCGTGAAATCCGCGGGAGGAAACCACGTCTCCCGTCCGATGTCGACTTCGTCCGGCGCCCGCCGTATGTCAACGGCCATGGGCCTCCCGTACGGGATCTACGTCCACTTCCCGTACTGCGCGCACCGCTGCCCGTACTGCGACTTCGCGGTCACGACCGACCCGGTGCCGGGGGACGGCAGCTACGTCGCCGCGGTGCTCGCGGAGCTCCGCGCGCGCTCGGCTGCGTTCGAGGGCCTGTCGGCTGCGAGCCTGTACCTGGGCGGCGGCACGCCGTCGCTCTGGAGTCCCGCGGAGATCGCCCAGGTGGTCGGCGCAGCGCGTCGGCTGGGGCTGCCGGAGGGCGCCGAGACGACGCTGGAGGTCAACCCCGAGTCCTGCGACCCCGGCCGGGTGCAGGCGTGGCGGGCGGCGGGCGTGAACCGGGTGTCGATCGGGGTGCAGTCGTTCGACCCGGGCGTCCTCGCGAAGCTGGGCCGGCGCCACGGGCCCGAGGCGGCCGAGCGCGCCATCCGGCTGTGCGCGGCCGTGATCCCGAACGTCTCGGTCGACCTCATCTACGGCGCGCGCCGCTCGACGGTCGAGTCCGCGCGCAGAGACGCCGCGCACGCCGCCGCCCTCGGGGCGGTGCACGTGTCGGCCTACGCGCTCACGCTCGACACCGAGGTGCTCGCCGAGGAGACGCCGCTCGCCCGGATGCGGCGGCAGGGGCGGCTGCCGCTCCCCTCCGACGAGGAGACGACCGCGCAGGGCGCCGCCATCCGCGCGGCGCTGCGGCGGGCGGGGCTCCGCCGGTACGAGATCTCGAACTTCGCCGCGCCGGGCCGGGCCTCGGTGCACAACGGGCTCTACTGGTCGGGCGACAGCTACCTCGGCGTCGGCGCGGGCGCGTGGGGATGCTCGAGGAGCAGGAGCAGCATCGGCAGCGGCATCGGCAGCAGCATCGAGGGCACCGTGCGGTGGGGAAACCTGCGGGACGCGCGGGCGTACGTGGCGGCGGTGGCCGAGGGAAGGCTGCCGACGGCGGAGGAAGACCGCTTCGACGACGCGGCCGAGGCGAACGAGCGGCTGATGCTCGCGCTCCGCACGCGCGCCGGGGCGCCGGGCGCGGGGCTCACGCCACGGCAGCGCGAGGAGGCGGAGCGGCTCGTGGCCCGGCGGCTCGCGGTGTGGCGGGCGGGCAGCGGCGGCCAGGCCCGCCTCGTCCTCACCTCCCGGGGGATGGACCTTCACTCGTCGATCGCGGGGCGGCTGTTCGAGTAGGCTGGTGGTCTCCCATCGGCGCAGCGCATCCGCTGCCGGAGGCTCCATGGCGAACGCCCCGTCCTTCGTCGAGCACGCGCTCGAGCTCCTCTCCTCGGTCGGCCCGGTCCAGGCGCGGCGGATGTTCGGCGGCCACGGCGTCTACTGCCGCGGCGTGATGTTCGGCCTGCTCGACGACGACGAGCTGTTCGTGAAGACCGACGAGCTCTCGCGGCCGACGTTCGTCGACGCGGGCTGCAGGATGTGGGTCTACCCCGGGGCCGGCATGGAGGAGACGAGCTACTGGCGGCCGCCCGACGGGGCGCACGAGGACCCGGAGGCGATGCGGCCGTGGGCGGAGCTCGGGCTCGCCGCGGCGCTCCGCAAGAAGGCGGCGAAGGACGCCGCCGCGCGCGCGAAGGCGGAGCGGCGGAAGGCGAAGGAGAATGCCCCGGCCGGGAAGAAGAATGCCGCGAAGAAGACGGCCGTGAAGAGGAAGCCCGCACCGAAGCGGGCGGCGCCGCGGAAGAAGCCGACGTCCGCGAGGAAGCGGAAGAGCTGACACATGCGCCGCCTCGTCCTCCTCGTCCTCTTCGGCCTCGCCATCGGCGTGGGCGTCGGGCTCGTGTTGCGCCTCGGCCGCTCGAACGCGACCGCCCTCCCCGACCCGCCGGCGGTCGTCGTCGCCGTCCGCGAGGTCGCCCGGCTCGAGACGCTCGACGTCCGGCTCTGGAAGAAGATCTCGTTCGCGCCGGAGCCGGAGGCGGGGAGGACCCTCGCCGAGGACGTCGCGGGGTGGGTGCGCTACTCGCTGAACGCGCCCCGCGGCCGCGCGATCGTCTTCGCCGACGCGAGCGTCGGGCTCGATCTCTCGCGGCTCGACGGCTCGGCGCTGCGCGTCGCCGGCCGCGAGGTGTTCGTGGTGCTCCCGCCGGCGGCGGTGCGGGTCGAGCTCCGGCCGGGCGACACCGAGGTCCTCGGCTCGAACCTCGACTCCGCCGAGACCGCCCGCCTCCTCGAGCTCGCGAAGCGCGCGTTCGAGGAGGAGGTGGGCCGCGACCGCGCGCTCCAGGAGAGGGCCCGCGCCTCGGCGGAGCGGGCGATCCGGGGCCTCCTCCTGGGGCTCGGGTTCGCGAAGGTGAGCTTCGTCGCCGAGCTGCCGCCGGCGGGCGCGCCGAGCTAACCCCAATGCCGATCGGTTAGCGCCAACCGATCGAGACCGATGGGGATTTTGGAGGCCGGGGCAGCAGAGTTGCCGCGGCGATCCAGGAGATCATGATGCGGCGATCGCCCGGAGGGCGATCCCATGCCGCGTCGCCCCGTTTCCGCCCAAGAGGACAGCTCGGGCGAGTTGCTGGATAGGTTCCAGGCGAGCCTCGATCCCGAATGGATCGAGGAAGCCCTTCAGGCCACCGGGACGGCCACCATCCGCCGGCGCCGCCTTCCAGCCGAGCAGGTCGTCTGGCTCGTGCTCGGGATGGGCATCTACCGTAACAAGCCCATCGCCGAGATCGTCGCGGAGCTCGATCTCGCGCTACCGGGGCGGCGCCCGCGCGCGGCCTCGAGTTCGGTGACCCAGGCGCGCGAGCGGCTGGGCAGCGAGCCCATCCGCTGGCTGTTCGAACGCAGCGCCGAAAAGTGGGCGCACGAGAGTGCGCGCCGGCACGCGTGGCGCGGGCTCGCCGTCTACGGCGTGGACGGCACGACCGTCCGTCTCCCGGACTCCGAAGCGAACCGCGATCATTTCGGCTACGCCGTGAGCTCCCGAGGCGAGAGCGCGTATCCGATGGCACGCCTCGTCACGCTGATGGCCCTCCGCTCGCACCTGCTGGCGGCGGCCCGCTTCGGTCCACAGTCGGGCAGCGAGATCGCTCTCGCCAGGGAGTTGTGGCCGCTCGTGCCGGACGAGTCGCTGTGCATCGTGGATCGCAACTTCCTCTCGTCGGCGCTGCTCATCGGCATTGCGAGCCACGGGCATCGAAGGCACTGGCTCATCCGCGCGAAGAGCGACACGGCCTGGAAGGTAGTCCGCTCGCTCGGGCGCGGCGACTGGCTCGTCGAGAAGACCGTCCACCGGGACGCCCGCCGAGAGAACCCTGACCTCCCCGAGCGCTGGGAGATGCGGGCGATCCGCTATCAGCGGAAGGGCTTCAAGCCTCAGACCCTGCTGACGTCGATGACGGACCCGGAGGTTTACCCGGCGGCCGAGATCGTCGCGCTCTACCACGAGCGCTGGGAGATCGAGCTCGGCTACGACGAGGTCAAGACTGTCATGCTCGACCGCGAGGAGACGACGCGCAGCAGGACTCCTCGCGGCGTCTCCCAGGAGCTCTGGGGCCTCGCCCTCGCGTACAACCTCGTCCGGCTCGAGATGGAGCGCATGGCCGAGGACGCCGGCGTCACGCCCGACCGCGTCAGCTTCAAGAACGCGCTCATGTACATCGAGCACGCCCTCCTAACGCTCTCCCTAGAGAGCGCGGGACGCATCCCGGAGCACCTCCGCCGCCTCCGGGAAGACGTCGTGCACTTCATCCTGCCGAAGCGACGGCTGCGGTCCTACCCGAGGGCCGTGAAGATCAAGATGAGCAACTACCCCCGGAAACGCCGAGGGCTTAAGTGAGCGGCATTGGAGCTAACCCGGCTGCACCGTCAGCACCGGCTTCGGCGTCGCCGGGCCACCCGGCGGCAGGACCGGGTACGGCACCACCGGCTGCTTGCCGGTGAGCGCCCGGAGGAACGCCGAGACCTGCGCGACCTCGGCGGGCGGGAGGTCCTGGCCGAGCTGGCTCTTCGCCATGATCGCGACGGCCTCGTCGAGGCTCCAGACCGCGCCGGAGTGGAAGTACGGCGCCGTGAGCTCGACGTTGCGGAGCGTCGGCGAGCGGAAGCCGTACTCGTCCGCCTTGTCGTTCGTCACCTTCATGCGGCCCACGTCGGCCGCCGGCCGGACCGCGACCGACGGCGCCTCGGCGGCGCCGAAGGTGTAGTAGCCCGAGCCGCCCACGTTCACGCCGCCGTGGCACGCGGCGCAGCCCCTGTCCATGAACACCTTCGCGCCGGCCTTCGCCTCGGCCGGGAGCGCCTTCGCGTCGCCCGCGAGCCAGCGGTCGAACGGCGCGCCGGGCGTGACGAGCGTCGCCTCGAAGAGCTCGATCGCCTTCGCGACGTTGTCGAAGGTGATCGGGTCCTTCGCGCCGGGGAACGCGCTCTGGAACATCGGCGCGTAGCCCGGGATGCTCTTCAGCGTGGCGACGACCTGCTCGGGCCGGTTCGCCATCTCCACCGACGCCTGCATCGGGCCCTTCGCCTGCTCCGCCAGGTCGGCCGCGCGGCCGTCCCAGAACTGCGCGCCGTTGTGGACCGCGTTCAGCACGGTGGGGGCGTTGCGCGGGCCCTTCTGCCAGCCGTGGCCGACCGAGGTCGCCTGCAGGTCGGCGCCGCCGAGGCCCACGTTGTGGCACGTGTTGCAGCTGATGAGCTGGGAGGCCGACAGGCGCGGATCGAAGTAGAGGGCCTTCCCGAGCTCGATCGCGGCGGGGGAGGCCGGGTTCTTCGCGAGGGCGGGGGCCTTCGCGGGCAGCACTTGGAAGGTGGAGCGGGCGTCCTTCAGCACGGCGTTCTGCAGCGCAGCGTCGGCCGCGTGGCCGGCGGGGGCGGGGCCCGCGCCGAGGGCGAGGGCGAGGGCGAGGGTGAGCATCATCCGAGGTGTCCTCCGGTTCGGGGTTGGGAGCCCGATTCTTGTTGCGGAGGAGGCCGGGCCGGGAGCGGCAGGTGGTCGCAGCCCCGCCGCGCCCGGACGATCCGTCGACGCGGCGCCCGCCCGCGTCCGCGCGCCACGCCCCTGCCTTCAGCGCTCCGCCACCGTGACCGCGAGCGCGGGCCTCGGCGTGCCCGCGCCGCTCCGCGGCAGCACCGGGTGCGAGACCTGGGGCTGCTCGCCGGTGAGCGTGCGCAGGAACGCGGCGATCTTCGCGACCTCGCCCGGCTCGAGCCTCGTGCCGGTCTGCGCGGTCGCCATGATCGCGACCGCCTCCTCGAGCGTCCAGGCCGCGCCGGAGTGGAAGTACGGCGCGGTGAGCGCGACGTTGCGCAGGCTCGGCGTGCGGAAGGCGTACGCATCCGCCCGGTCGTTCGTGACCTTCATGCGGCCCACGTCCGCGGCGGGACGCACCGCCTCCGGCGGCGCCTCGACGAGCCCGAACGTCCAGTAGCCGGAGCCGCCCACGCCGGCGCCGCCGTGGCAGGTCGCGCAGCCCTTCTCCATGAAGAGCCGCGCGCCGGCCTTCGCCTCGCCCGAGATCGCCTCCGCCTCGCCGGAGAGCCAGCGGTCGAACGGCGCGCGGGGCGTCACGAGCGTCGCCTCGAACGCGGCGATCGCGGCCGCGACGTTGTCGAGCGTCACGGGGTCCTTCTCGCCGGGGAACGCGCGCGCGAACAGCGGCGGGTACCCGGGGATGCTCCGGAGCGTCGAGAGCACGCGGGCGGGCGGGTTCGCCATCTCGACGGGGGCCTGCATCGGCCCCTTCGCCTGCTCGGCGAGATCCGCCGCGCGGCCGTCCCAGAACTGCGCGGCGTTGTGGACCGCGTTCAGCACGGTGGGCGCGTTGCGCAGGCCCCGCTGCCAGCCGTGCCCGACGGACGTCGCCTGCAGGTCGGCGCCGCCGAGCCCGACGTTGTGGCAGGTGTTGCAGCTGATGAGCTGGGACGCCGACAGGCGCGGATCGAAGTAGAGCGCCTTCCCGAGCTCGATGCGCCCGGGCGCGGCGGGCGGGGGCGCCGCCGGGAGGGGCTGGAAGGTGTCGCGGGCCTCGTGGAGGACGGGATCGGCGGCGTGTGCAGCGGCGAGTGCAGCGTCCGCCGCGGGGGACGCGGCGACCGCGAGGGCGAGGACGAGGGCGTTCATGTGGGGCTCCTTCGGGACCGGGGGGATGAGACGGTCCGGAGGAGACCACGCGGCCGATGAACGCCTCGCGAACGGGCCTCGGGCCGCGGCGTCGGCCCGGTACCCGAACGGAGAGTCAAGATGGAGGGCAAAAAAGAAGGCGGTCGCCAGGGGGGACGACCGCCTTCGGTCTCTCCAGGGGGTGAGAGGCCGGTGCTTCGCGCCGGGGGACTACCCGATGCGCCGGTGTGCGCGGGAGGGGAGCCCGCGATCGACGCGAACGGGTACGGCCGCCAGGAGGGAACGGGGGAAGCAAGTCGCACGCAGGGCGATCTGCAGGATTCCCTCCAGGAGCCGGACGACGCTACGCACGGGAACGCTCTTTTGCAGCAGGCGTGCCCGCCCGCCGGAGCCGGCCCAGACGCCTTCTCGCCCGAGATCACTCGATCTTCGAGGACCCTCAGGACCGCGGGATCGAGGGTGACGACTCACCCCGGGTCGTCACGATCACCGGGCGCTCCTGCGCGGCGTCGACCGCGCTCGCGAAGCGCGCGAACGCGGCGTAGTCGCCGGGCGCCACCCGCGCGCGAGCCAGCACGAGGTCCTCCTCGCGCACGAGCGCACCGCCCTCCGCGGTCCGATCGCGCCGCGAGTACGTGCCGAACGGGGTGGCGACCGACTCCTCGGCCTGCGCGCCGGCGACGTACCCAGGTGGTGGGACCACCTCCAGCCGCAGCCGGGTGCGCTCCTCCGCGCCGACGAGCAGCGGCGTGCGCCGCGCCGCGAGCTGGACGAAGCGCGCCCCCAGCCGCGCCGCGAACGGCGTGCCGTCGAGCGCGAACCCCTGCGCGAGCGCGCGCGCGGCGTCGCGCGCCTGGCCCTTCCAGCGGATGACGAGCGGCGCGTCGGGGTCGTCCTCACCGGAGAACGTGACCTCCTCGAGCTCGATGCCGCGGAAGCTCCGCGCGAGCATCGCCTCGACCGCCTGGCGCCGCGCCCGCGCGTCGAGCCGCTCGAGCGCGGCCTTCACGCCGGCGCCGAGCATGCCGCGGTAGGTGTCGGCGCCGGAGAGCCGGGCGGACCCGCTCGCCTCGAGCGCGATCCGCACCTCGAGGTCGCGGCGCTCGGCGTCGGGCGCACCCGCCGGCGTCCGCACCTCCTTGACCGGCTCGCCCGGCCCGGGGAGGAGCACCGCCGGCACGTCGCGGGCGGCGGCGGAGAGCGCGCCGAACGGCGCGAGCCGGCTCGACGGCTCGAGCCAGAAGGTCTCGCCGCCCGCCTCGACCTTCAGCACCGGCTGGCCGTAGAGCGCGAAGGACGGGAACCGGTAGGGCGCCTCGTCGGAGCCGAAGGGCTTCACGACCGCGAGCCGCGCGGGCACGCCGAGCTCCTTCAGCACGCCGAGGAGCAGCACGAGCCGGCTGCCCCGGCCGCGCGAGAGCACCTGGCTCGCGTCGTCGCCGAGCCCGCCCCCCTGCCCGTTCACCGCCTTCGCGACCCGCGCGTACGCGGTCCTGACGAGCGCTGCCAGCGGCGCGCCGGACCCGCCGGCGGCGGCGCGCACCTCGCGCGCGAACGCGGCGAGCTCCACGGTGGAGCGCGCGTTGTCGCTCATCGCCTCGGCGAGGCCGAGCATGAGCGCGTCCCGCCCGGCCCCGACGCCGGCCTGCAGGAACGGGAGGTATTCGGTCGACGCCGTCGCGCCCGGCTCGAGCTGGAAGGCGGCCACGTCGCGGGCCTCCGCGCGCAGGACGTCGCGGTCGCCGACCCGCTCGACGGGCGGCGCGGGCATGCCGTGGGCGTCCACCGCGAGCCCGAGCCCCGCGGGGGCGGCCACCGCGTACACCGACCGCGCGAGGCGGGTGCCGGCGACCTGGAAGAAGAACGGGTCGGCCGCGTAGCCAGCGGCGGTGCCGCGCTCGGCCTTCAGCCACTCGGTCTCCACGAAGTCGCCGGGCTCGAGCCCCGCGAGCGACACCGAGCCCTTCGCCGCGCCCGCGCGCTCGGGCTCGAGCTTGCGGCCGTCGGCCTTCACGGTGCGCAGCACGAGCACGTCCGCGCCGGCCGGCACCGTGACCTCGCCGAACTGCTCGACGCCCTTCTGGTCGAGCACGTGGATGATCTGGTGGGTCCGCTCGGTGGCGAAGCCGCCGGGGTGGAGCTCCACGGCGGCGGCGTCGAGCACCATCGCCGAGGAGGCGTCGGTGCGCCGGGCGCCCGCGGCGTAGGCGCGGAGCGCGGCGTCACCGTCCTCGGCGAGGTCGGAGAGGAGCTCCTTCCCGTCCTCGGCCGCGAGCGCGCGCCGGACCGCGAGGTCCGCGCCGTCGAGGACGAGCGCCCGCTCGCGCGCGGCCCGCCCGCCCCGCGCGTCCCCGGCGAGCTGCCGGAGCTCGCCGAGCTTCACCCACAGGCGCGCGGAGCGCGGCCAGATGGCGAGCAGCGCCTCCACCGCGGCCGCGGCACCCTTCGCGTCGCCGGCCGCCACGAGCGCGGCGGCGCGGGCGAGCCCGGGCTCGAGATCCCAGGGCCTCGCCTCGACGGTCGGGCGGAGCGCGCGCTCGGCGCCGGACGCGTCGCCCCGCTGGCGGAGGTGGTGCGCGAGCCGCTCGCGCCCGCCGCGGCAGGTCGCCCGGAGCGCCGCGAGCTCGTCCTCGCGCGAGATCGCGCGGCGGCGGCCGGCGAGGTTGTAGGCGAGGTCGATGGCGCCGCAGGTCGCGCCGGCGCCCGCCTGGGCGAGCAGCGCCTCCGCGCGCTCGGAGAGGCCGCGCGCCTCGGCGGCGCGGGCACGGGCCTCGAGCCCGGCCGGGCGGGCCGCCGCGGCGGCGGGGAGCCTCGCGAGCACGGCGTCGGCGTCGTCGAGCCGCTCCGCGCGGACGAGGAGCGTGGCGAGGTCCACCATCGCCTCGGCGTTCCCGGGGTCGCGCCGGAGCGCCTCGCGCAGGTCCGACTCCACGCGCGCCCGCGCGGCCGCCTCGTCGAGGCTGGGGTCGCCGTCGAGCGCGTCGGCCCGGGCGGCGCGGATCGCCGCGGATGCCGGCGCGAGCGCGAGCGCCTCCGCGAGGAGGGCCTTCGCCGACTCGCGGTCGTTCGAGACCACCTCGTGGCCGGCGAACAGCCGGGCGAGCGCCGCGCCGGCGGCCGGCTCGAGGAGCCGGACCATGTCGCGTGCGCTGAAGAGCGGCGCGGGCACGGCGCGGGCCACCACGGCGGGCACCGGGCCGGGCGCGGACGCGGCGCCGCGCACGTCGGAGGGCGCGCCGTCCTCGCGGGCGAAGGCGGCGTGCAGCCCGCCGCGGCGATCACCGTGCGCCACCTTCACGACGAGCCGGTGCGCGCCCGGCGTGAGGTTCACCGGCACGTGCGCGATGGTGGGGAGGTGGCCGGTCCACGCGCGCCGCTCCAGCATGGGCACGCCGTCGAGCCAGGCCCGCACCGACATCTGCGTGCCGAAGGTCGCGATGTAGAGCCCACCGCGCTCGGCCACGAGGTCGGCGGCGAGGTAGAACACGTCGCCGTCGGCGGGCTCGCCCTCGATGGAGATGGTCCCGTCGGGCGCGGGCAGCGGGCGGGTCTCGCGCGGCGGGAGGCCGAGCGGGCCGGGGAGGCTCCGCGGGAGCTCGCCGCGCTCCGGGGCGAAGGCGGTCTCGAAGTCCATCGCGGCGTGCAGGCCGTAGGGGCCCGACAGCGCCCAGCCCCGGATGGCGCCGTTCTCGAGGCGCAGCGCGGCGGAGCGGGCGTGGTCGCCGAGCACCTCGGCGGCGGTCACCCGCGCGACGCGGCCGCGGTAGGCCGCGAGCCCGTGCAGCCGGGGCTGGAGCGGCGCGACCGCGGCCTCCACGTCGCGCGCGCGGTCGGGCGAGGTCTCGGCGAGCTCGGAGAGGCGGCGGAGCGCGACGAGCGCCACCGGCGCCTCGGGCGCCTCCGCGACCGCGGCGGCGAGGTGCTTGATCTCGGCGGCGGCGTCGAGGCCGCGCCGGTCGAGGAGCGCGGCGCCGACGAGGCTCCAGGCGTCGGGGTGGCGGCGGACGAGCGCCTCGCGGGCGGCGAGGGTCGCCTTCTCGGCCTCGTTCTCGAGGACGAGGCGGCCCGCGATCGGGCGGGCGGCGCGGTCGCCGGGCGTGACCTCGCCCGGAGGCGCGCCGGCGCCGCGGGGGCCGGCGCAGGCGACGAGGCCCAGGCTTGCGGCGAGGACGAGGACGCAGGGGGCGGTCACGGCTTCTCCTTGGGCGCGATCCGGACCTTGCGGTCGAAGGCGCGGTCGAGCTGGCCGAGCAGGTCGCGGAACGCGCGGTAGCCCGCGGCGGGGACGCGCCCGGCCTTGAAGGTCACGTGGCCCTCCGCGACGAGCGCCCCGCCCTCGAGACCGACAGGGGGCTCCTGGCGGTAGCGCACCTCGAACGCGGCCGCCTCGCCGTCGCCGGAGGCGGGCTCCGGCAGCTCGGTCACGGCCCAGCCCGGGGGCAGCCGGTAACGGTACGTGAAGCGGGTCTCGGACGGATCGCCGATGACGAGGTCCTGCTTGCGCTTCGAGAGCGAGGCGAACGCCTCGGCGTACCGCAGGCCCGCCCCGAAGGGCGTGAAGCGCAGGCCGTCGCCGTCCCGCCGGGCGTAGTCCGGCACCTCGAGGAGGAAGCGCATCGAGACGTCGTCCTCGATGCGGCCGAGGTCGGAGATGGAGACCTCCTTCACCGAGAGGCCGGGGAAGGTCCGGTTGAAGGCCTGCTCGAGCGTGGCCCGGCGGTCGCCCTCGGCGAGGTAGGCGCGCCGGTACTCCGGCGCCTGCACGCCCGCGACGCGCGAGCGGCCGGCGAGCGCGGCCTTGCCGTCGGGCGCGAGCGTCACCTCGAAGGTCGTCTCGAGCACGTTGTCGGTGGGGCGGGCGGCCGGGATGGTCCGGTAGACCGGCTTCCCGGGCTCGAGCACGAGCACGGTGGCGCCCCGGTCCTCGCCGGGGAGGTCGCGGGTGCCGGACTGCGAGGCGGTGCCGTCGAGCCAGAGGTCGAGGTCCGGCACGTAGGCGATGGCGTGGTTGAAGATCGCGAGCGAGGCCGGGGCCTCGGGCATCGCGCCGAGCCGGCGCATGCGCAGGAGCACGAGCCGGCTGTCGACGCCCATCGCCTCGAGGAGCGCGTGGAGGAGGCTCGCCTTGTCCTTGCAGTCGCCGAACCGGCGCTGCAGCACCTGCTCGACCCGGTACGGCTTGTAGCCGTGGATCCCGAACTCGAGGCCGACGTAGCGGGTCTGGGTCACGACGAAGCCGTAGGCGGCCTCGACGAGCGCGCGCTTCGTCTCCCGGTCCCAGCCGCCGGGCGGCGGGATGGCGAGCGCGGCGGCGCCGCGGCCCTGGCCCTGGCCCTGCCCCTGGCCCTCCCGCCTCACGGTCGGCCTCGTGCGCGCCTCCAGCACTCCCTCCGCGAGCCGCCGCGCGACCGCGCGGACCTCCTCGCCCGGCTTCAGCTGATCGCGCACGAGCCCCTCGTAGAAGTGGGCGACCTGCTCCCAGCTCTCGTAGGTCGAGACGTGCAGGTAGCGGGCGACCTCGCTCATCCCGGGCATGCCCGGCTCCGGCTCGAGCTTCGGGACGTCCTTCGCGACGAAGCGGTGCTCGACGATGTTGCTCGAGGCGAGGCCGTTCGAGGCGGGGCCCTCGGCCACCGTGCGGATCGTGTGCTCGACGCCCGCGGGCGCGTTCGCGTGGATCGGGCGCGAGCCGGGCACGAGCAGCACGTACTCGAAGCGCCGCTTCGGGATCGGATCCTCGAGGAAGGCGAGGTCGCCGAAGTAGTCGGAGAGCAGGTTCTCGCCGGCGGTGTCGTCCACCCGCCACGCGACCTCGAGCACGTCGCCCGGCGCGAGCGCCGGGAACGAGAGCGTCTTCACCCGCGTGTCGTAGTAGAGCCGGTACCACGGCTCGGACGCGCTGTGCTCCGCCTCGTCGTGCGCCTCGACCACCGCCCCGTCGGGCTTGAGGATCCGGGCGCGCTCGACCTTCACCTCCTGGCGGTCCGGGGTCCAGCCGATGGAGTGCCGGCGGAGCTGCTCCACGCCGCGCTGGGTGAGCACCTTCGTCACCTGCTGGTGCCAGGCGGCCGAGAGGCCCGAGGGGAAGACCCGGGTGACCTGGAGCTCCCCGAGCACGACCGCGTCCTCCTTCGCTTCCCGGGCCGACGCCTTGTCGAAGGCGGCCTCCGCGGCGAGCTTCCGCGCGTCGAGCGCGTACGGCGCCTCGAAGCGCTCGCGGGCGGGCTCGAGGCTCTGGACGAGCTCCTTCACGCCGGGCGCCTGCGGCCGGAGCTCGAGCGCGCGCCGCAGGTCCGCGAGCGCGCCCTCGGCCTGGCCGGCCGAGAGCCGGGCGCGGCCGCGCCGCTCGTGCACGTCGGCCTCCTCGGGCGCGAGCGCGGCGGCGGCGGCGTAGGCGACCTCGGCGTCGTCCATCCGCCCGTTCGCGGCGAGGAGGTCGGCGAGGGCCAGCCGCAGCCCGAGGTCCGACGGGTCGAGCCGGAGCCCCTCGCGCTGGAGCGCGATCGCGCCCGCCACGTCGCCGCGGTCGACGAGCAAGCCGGCGAGCGAGCCCCGGGCCTCGGGATCGTCGAAGCGGAGCGCGAGCAGCGTGCGCAGGCGGCCGGCGGCCTCCTCGCTGCGGCCGAGGCGGCGCGCGGCCCGGGCGGCGGCGCGCACCGCGTCCGGCACCGTGGCGCAGCGGTCGGCCGCCTCGAAGGCGGCGAGCGTCGCGCCGGCGTCGAGCCCCGCCCGCGCGAGCGCCTCCACCCGCACGACCCGCGCCGCCGGCCACTCCGGCGCGGCGGCCCGGGCGCGCTCCACGAGCGCGAGGGCGGCGTGTGGCCGGTTCTGGTCGAGCTCGTCGCGGGCGACGGCGAGCAGCACCTCCGGGTCCCCGGGGGCGGCCGCGAGCGCGGCGTCGAGGTGCTGGCGCCGGGGGCCGTGGTCGTCCTCGAGCCGGGCGGCGACGAGGCGCGCCTCCACCGAGGAGGGCGCGAGCGCGACGGCGCGGCGGGCCTCGGCGGCGGGCCGGCGCTCGCCCAGGTCGGCGCTCTGGCGCTCCACGAGCGCGATCGCGAGGTCGAGCCGGGCGGCGGCCTCGGCGGCCTTCCCCGCGCGCGCCGCGGCGGCGGCGCGCCGCTCGAGCTTCGCCACCGCGCCCTCGACCGGAGGCGCCGCGGGCGCCGTCGCGGCGAGGACCGCCGCCGGCCCCGCGCCGGTCGAGGCCGCGGCCGCGGGAGGCAGCACCTTGCCCTCCCCGCGCTCGTCGGCGAGCCGGAGCCAGAAGCCCATGCGCCCGTCCTGGTGGCAGAGCTTCACGAGGATCGCGTTCGTCCCGCGGCGGAGCGCGATCCGTGCGCCGCGCTGGTCGGGCCGGGCCACGTGGTAGCCCCGGTCCTGGAGCGCGAGCGCCCCGTTCACCCAGACCTTGGCGGCTCCGCTCGCGCCGAACCAGAGCACCACCCGCTCGTCGCGGGGCGAGTCCACGAAGGCGACCGCGTAGGCGGCCACCTCGCGCGACGGCCGGACCGCGGCGCCGAGGTGGACGAAGCCGTCGTCGATGGCGTCGTCGGGGAGGTCGCGCCACGAGACCTCCCGCGCCTTGCCCTGCGCGGCCGCACCGAGGTCGAGCCCCTTCTCCGGCGGGTACACGACGTCGAGGGCGCGCTTCCCCTCGTCGTCGAACGGCCCGATCACCTTCCAGCGCGCGACGAGGCCGAGGTGCCGGAGCGCGGCCGCGGAGCGCTGCAGGTTGCCCCGGGCCCGCTCGACCTTCGCGAGGCGCAGCCGCGCGAGCGCGCGGACCTCGGGGTCGGCGGCCGGGTCGCCCGCGGCGTCGCCGTACGCGCGGGCGAGCACCGAGAGATCGGGCGCCTCGTCCTCGAGGTCGCCGAGGCGCGCGAGCGGCACGAGGCCGCGGGGGCCGCGGCGGTCGCGGGCCAGCTCCTCGAGGCCGGCGCGGAGGCGGGCGGCGGTGGGGTCGGCCGCGTAGGCGGGCGCGGGCGCCGCGGCGCCCCGGGCGGGCGCGGCGCGGGCGGCGCGGGGGGCCGCGCCGGAGGTGGCGACGAGGACCCCGGCGAGAGCCGCGAGGGCGAGGCTGGACGGGCGCGGCGGGGTGGCCCGCCGGGAGGGGAGAGGCATCACGCGGCAGTCTAACCGCGAACCGGGCGGGTGACCTCCCGGGTGCAGCGAACCGGCCCTGCCCCTAGGACGAACGGGGCGGCTGGTCCGCCGAGGCGGGCGGCCCTATCAGCGCATCGACGAGTGGCGCGAGGCGCAGCCCGCCGCGGCGGCGCCATTCCCACGCGAAGGCGATGAGCCCCCCCAGCACGGTCATCCCGACCACCGTGAGGGTGCGCTTCGGTCGGCTGTGCCGGTCCGGTAGCGCGGGCGGATCGAGCACCATGAACGTGGAGACGTCGCGGGCTTCGTTGGCCTTGGCGCTCTCCAGCCGCTCGAGCGCGAACACCAGCGTCGCCTCCGAGACCTTCCGGTCGCGATAGAGCGATTCAAACTGTTCGCGGAGGCGCGGAACCTCGAGGGCCGGGGGCATGAGGGAACGCGGGGTCGTCTGGGACGCCGCCTCGGCGGCCTGGAGCTCGGCCAGCTGGCCGTCGACGACCGCGATCTGGGAGCGCAGCTGTCGCAACGTCGACTCGTCCGCGGACGCAAACCTGCGGGCGAAGTCGAGCTCGAGCTGCCGGTTGATCCGCTGCGTCTGCAGCCCTGCGACCGCGGACACCACCGCCCGGGTCTGCGTCTCGAGGTCGACGATCTTGTACTTCTCCTGAAACTCACGCATCGCCTGCGCCGAGTCCGCCGCCTGCTTGCGCAGGTCCGTGACGCGCCGCTCGAGGAAACGGGCCTCTTCGGTCGCGGAGCTGACGTTGACGCGGCTGAAGACCTCGTTACCCTTCTCGACGAAGAACTCGACCATCTGCTTGACGAACTGCGGATCTTTGTCCTCGCAGGCGATCTGCACGAGGCCGGGCTTCGGCAGGGTCTTCACGCCGCACCGCCGCCACAGGACCTCGCGCGCCGACTCCAGGTACTTCGCGCTGTAGCGCTCCTTGAGCGCGAACTTCCCGATGACGGCGTCGGTGACGGTGTCGCTCTTCAGCACCGCGGCGATGCGCTGGACGTCCGCTCCTCCCCCGGTCGCGGCCTCCAGCCCTCCGGCGAGGCTGGCGAGGTCACCGCCGAGGAGACTCGCGATCCCCGAACCTCCGGAACGCTGCGACCGCGCGGGCACGAGCGTGGCCTGGACCTGGTACCACCGGGGCGCCACGAGGACGTAGACGACGCTCGCCGCGGCGATGCCGGCCGTCACGAGCGCCATGCGCCGCCACGACTCGAGGCTGCGCAGCCAGGAGAGATCGCGCTTTCGAGTGACCACGATCACCTCCGGGCGGCGAGGACCACCGCGACGCCGCTCACCGCGACACCGGCGATGCTGATGATGAGCTGCACCACCTCGGCGCGGGAAAAATCGCGCTCCGGCACCACCACGGTCGAGCCGGGCTCGATCCGCAGGTCTCGATCGAGCGCCCTCGTCCGCCCCTCCGGGGTCACGAGCCGGACGGCCGAGAGTCCCCGGGCGAAGCGGTTCTGCCCGCCCGCGAGCGCGATGTACTGCTCGACCGAATACGTGGGGTTGTAGGGGTAGAGGCCGGGCACGAAGACGGCCCCCTGCACCAGGACGTCCCGGCGCTTGAACGGCACGACGAACGTGTCGCCGAGCTCGAGCGCGCGGTTGGCGCTCACGTCGCGCCGCATGACCAGCGCGTCGAGGTCCACCGGCACGGGCACGCCCCCGCGGAGGATGTACGAGCCGCCGAGATCAGCGAGCGGGCCGACTCCGCCGATCCGGTCGAGCAGGTTGCGGACCGTGTCTCCCACGATGAAGGGTAGCCGCCGGACGCCGTTCGGGTCGGTGGGTCCGGTGACGCCGGAGAGCGCGCCGACCACGGAGATGGACTGCTGGACGTCCTGGAACATCGGAATCTGGACATGGTCCAGGTCCTGCAGCTTCAGGTCCGGGATGGCGCCAGCGGGGCCGAAGGGATGAAGCGTCTGGCGTTGCCGGTCGTCGTCGGTGTGTCGGACCAGGCTCACCGGAACCCCCGTCGCAACCGACTGCGAGAGGCCACCGGCGAGGGCCACGAGCTCGTCGAGGTCCTTGGAACCGATGAGCTCGTAGCGGCCGGGGCGGTTGACCCCCCCGGCGATGGTCACCGCAACCTTCTCGAACCGCACCCGGACGATGTCGCCGTCGAGCAGATACGGGTTCTGCTCGAGATCTCCGGTCTGCTCGAAGCGCAGGAGGTCGAGCTCGCGCCGGGTTCCGTCGCGGCGCCGCAACTCGACAGCGCGCTTGGAAGGACGTGGCCCCCAGCCGCCCGCCGCCGCCACCGCGATGGAGACCCGGTCGACCGCACGCGCGGGGTAGGTCCCCGGCTTCTCGACGTTATCGACCACCTGCACCAGGAACTTTCGGGGCTCGGCGAGGGTCACGTCGAAGCCGAGCTTCGGATAGAGCCCGCCGACCGACCGTTTGAGTGCGGAGCGCGCTTCGGCGAGCGAGCGACCACCCACCGGCTGGTAGCCCACCTTCGGCACGAACGCGCGCCCTTCGAGGTCGACGGTCACGCGCTGCGTGAAGTTCTGAAGGCCCCAGAAGTTGAGCTCGAGCACGTCACCCGGACCGCAGACGTACTCCGTGGGGTCGATCGGCGAGTCGACCGGCGGAAAGGGCGTCTGCGGCGCACCCGGGGCGAGGCGCGTCCGGGCGTCGCCCGTCTCGACGGCGGGTAGCGTGAAGGTGCTCGGTGGGAGCGCCGGCTGTGGCTGGGCCCCCGCGCCGCCGGACGGCATCTGCTGGAGGGACTGGGCGAGCGCGACCGGACTGGCCCAGAACAGGGGCGAGGCCGCGACGACGGCGGCGACCACGCGGAACGGGATGGAGCGCATGCGCACGGGGAGGGCTGGGTACTCGGCGGATGCCCGGGTTGGGCCCGCAATGGCGCGAAGTAACGCACGGAGGGGCACTCCTGGTCAACGCGGCGAGCAGGGCGGAATCGGCCTCGGCGGCTCGCCAGGCGGTCGCTTGCGGTTCCTTGGCGTGCCGCTTGTTCGTAGACTGTGCCGCCCCGTGAGCGTACCCGCGTCCCCATCGGCCCGTGCGTCGTCCCCGGCCCCGGCTCCGAGGACGGTCGGCCACGTCATCACCGGCCTCGAGGTGGGCGGCGCCGAGGGGATGTTGCTCAAGCTGCTCGGCGCCCGGGACCGCGAGCGCTTCCGGATGATCGTGTACTCGCTCACAGGGGACGGGCCGATCGGCGAGGCCATCGCGCGGCTCGGCGTCCCGGTGCGGCGGCTCGGGATGAGCCGCGGCGTCCCGAACCCGCTCGCGCTCCTCCGCCTCGCCCGGCTCCTGCGCGCGGACGGCGTGCAGCTCGTGCAGACCTGGATGTACCACGCCGACCTCCTCGGCGGGCTCGCGGCGCGCCTCGCCGGCGTGCCGGTGGTCTGGGGGATCCGCCACTCGACGCTCGACGCCACGACGTACAAGGCCCGGACCGTGCTCGTGCAGCGCGTCTGCGCGCGGCTGTCGCGGTGGGTCCCTGCGCGCATCGTGTGCAACTCGGAGGCGGGCGCCCGCGTCCACGCCGCGGTGGGTTACGACGGCGGCCGGATGATCTGCATCCCGAACGGCTTCGAGCTCGCGCGCTTCGCGCCCTCCGCCGAGCACCGTGCCTCGGTGCGCGCGGAGCTCGGCCTCCCGGCCGGGGCCGGCCTCGTCGGCCTCCTCGCGCGCTACAATCCGCAGAAGGACCACGCCACGTTCCTGCGGGCGGCGGCGGTCGTGGCCCGGGCCCGGCCCGAGGTGCACTTCCTGCTCGCCGGCACCGGGGTCGACCCCGGCAACCCGGCTCTCGCCGGGCTCGCCGAGGGGCTCGGGATCCTGGACCGCGTCCACCTCCTGGGGCGCCGCGAGGACGTCCCGCGGCTCGTCGCGGCGCTGGACGTCGCGGGGCTGTCCTCGGCCAGCGGCGAAGGCTTCCCGAACGTGGTGGGCGAGGCCATGGCCTGCGCGGTCCCGTGCGTCGTGACCGACTGCGGGGACTCCGCCGCGATCGTCGGCGACACCGGCGAGGTCGTCCCGGTCTCGGACCCGGACGCGTTCGGCGCCGCGGTCCTGCGCGTGCTCGCGCTCCCGCCGGCGGAGCGGCAGCGGCGCGGCGCCGCCGCGCGGGCGAGGATCGGGCGGGAGTTCGAGCTCGCCGGCGTCGCTCGGCGTTTCGAGCAGGTCTACGCGGAAGTCCTGGGAGGTTGAGACGACATGTGCGGGATCGCCGGGCTCCTCGACACGCGCGCCGGCCGGGCGGCCGGCGACCTCACGGCCGAGGTCCGGCGCATGGCGCTCACGATGGAGCACCGCGGCCCGGACGACGCGGGCGAGTGGGCCGACGAGCGCGCCGGCCTCGCGCTCGCCCAGCGGCGCCTCTCGATCGTCGACCTGTCGCCCGAGGGTCATCAGCCCATGGCGTCGCCCGACGGCCGCTGGATGGTGGTGTTCAACGGTGAGATCTACAACCACCCGGAGCTGCGGGAGGAGCTCCTCGCCCGCGGTGCGCGCTTCCGCGGACACTCCGACACCGAGGTGCTGCTCGAGGCGGTCTCGACCTGGGGTTTCCAGCAGGCGCTCGAGCGGTTCAACGGTATGTTCGCCCTCGCGCTCTGGGATCGCGTGGAGCGGCGCCTGCTCCTCGCCCGGGACCGGCTCGGCGAGAAGCCGCTCTACTGGTGCTGGCTCGGGGGCACGTTCCTCTTCGCCTCGGAGCCGAAGGCGCTCCGCGCGCACGCGCTCGGCGCCGGGCTCGAGATCGACCGGGGCGCACTCGCCCTCTACCTCGCGAACGGCTACGTGCCCGGCCCGCACGCGATCTGGCGCGGCGTCCAGAAGCTTCCTGCCGCGCACCTCCTCGAGGTGAACCCGGCCCGGCCCGGAGAGGCCACGCCGCGGCCCTACTGGTCGCTCGAGCGCGCCGTCGCCGACGGCGCGCGGGACCCGTTCCGGGGCGACGCGGGCGAGGCCGTCGACGCGCTCGAGGCGCTCCTCCGGGACGCCGTGCGGATGCGGATGCAGGCCGACGTGCCGCTCGGCGCGTTCCTGTCCGGCGGCATCGACTCCTCGACCGTGGTCGCCCTCATGCAGGCGCAGAGCTCGCGCCCGGTGCGGACCTTCACCATCGGCTTCGGCGAGGCGGAGTTCGACGAGGCGAAGGCGGCGAAGGCGGTCGCCGCCCACCTCGGCACCGACCACACCGAGCTCTACGTCACGCCGGAGGACGCGCTCGCCGTCGTACCGCTCCTCCCCACCATCTTCGACGAGCCCTTCGCGGACGCCTCCCAAATCCCCACCTACCTCGTCGCGAAGCTCGCCCGCGAGCACGTGACCGTCAGCCTGTCCGGAGACGCGGGCGACGAGCTGTTCGGCGGCTACAGCCGGTACGCCATCGCGCGGCGGGTCTGGCGCTGGCGCGCCCTGATCCCGGGCCCCGCGGCCTCCGCCGCGGGGTGGCTGGCCGGGCGCGCTCCGGGCGCCGTGGCCGGGGGCATGGAGCTCGCCCGGCGCACCCTCCTGCGCGGCGTGAAGTTCACGGCGCCGCCGGCCGACCACGCCCGCCGGCTCGCCAGGCTCCTGCGGTGGGACACGCCGGAGGCGCTCTACGCGGGGCTGCTCGCCCCGTGGAACGAGCCCGCGGAGGTGCTCGTCCAGGGCGGCGGGGTCGAGTCGTCCCTCGCCGCCGCCCAGCGCATGCGGTTCGACCGGCCGCTCGTCGAGCGCATGATGGCCTGGGACACGCTCAGCTACCTGCCGGACGACATCCTCGTGAAGGTCGACCGGGCGAGCATGGCCGTCAGCCTCGAGGCCCGCGTCCCGCTGCTGGACCACCGCGTGGTCGAGCTCGCCTGGCGCATGCCGCTGGCGCTCAAGGTCGACGGCCTCGCCGGGAAGCTTCCGCTGCGAGGCGTGCTCGCCCGCCACGTCCCGCGCGCGCTCGTCGAGCGGCCCAAGCAGGGCTTCGGGGTCCCCGTCGACGCCTGGCTGCGCGGGCCGCTCCGGACCTGGATGCTCGACCTGCTCTCGACGGACGCGCTGGCCCGGCAGGGCCACTTCCGGCCCGAGGTCGTCGCGCGCGCCGTGCGCGAACACCTCTCCGGCGAGCGGTCGCGGGGCACGCAGCTCTGGCCCCTGCTCATGTTCCAGGCCTGGTTGACCCGGAACGAATCCCACCGCGGGGTGCGAGGGTCGGCAGCGTGAACGACGGAGGCCCCAGCGATTTCGAGCACCCGGCCCGGACCCGGTCCCCGGCCTCGTGGGTGCGCGCGTGGTTCGCCCAGAGGGAGCTCGGGGCGACGCTCACGGTTTCCATCGCGACCCTGCTCGTGAAGCTGGTCGCGACGGGCAAGGAGCTCCTCGTCGCGAACCGGTTCGGCACGAGCGACTCGCTCGACGCCTACCTCATCGCCTTCCTGCTCCCGTCCTTTCTCATCAACGTGCTGGGAGGACCGCTGGCCGTCTCGCTGGTCCCCGCGTACGTTCGCGCGCGACGTTCGACCGGGCAGGATGCGGCACAGCGCCTGCTCGGGAACAGCCTCGTGCTCGCCATCGGCGCCTTCTGCGCGATCGCCCTGACGCTGGGACTCGCCTCGCCCTGGCTGATTCCGGTGCTCGGTTCTTCGTTCTCCACCGAGAAGCAGGAGCTCACTCGACGGTTGTTCTTCTTGCTGCTCCCGGCGCTGGTGCTTCCTGCTGTGAACACCACGCTGGGCGCGCTCTTGAACGCCAACGAGAAGTTCGCGGTGCCTGCGCTCGCGCCAATCGTCACGCCGCTCCTCACCTCCGCCCTGCTCGGCGTCGGACGCGATCGCTTCGGCGTCACGATCCTCGTCGTGGGCACTCTCGCCGGGCCGGTGGTCGAGACCTTGGTGCTCGGCGCCGCGGTTCGTCGTCTCGGCGTCCAGCCGATACCTCTCTGGCGCGGCCTCGACCACGAGACGAAGACGGTGTTCACGGCCTACGGCTCCTTCCTCCTCGCGGCCGCACTGAGCTCGAGCTCGACGGTCGTCGATCAGGCCTTCGCGGCGAGCCTCGGCGGAGGGGGCGTCTCGATCCTGGGCTACGCGAACAAGGTGCCGAGCGTGCTGCTCTCTGTCTCCGCTGGCCTGTGGACGTCCGCGCTGACCTTCTTCTCTCGCGCGGTCTCGACCGGTGATCTCGAGGGCGTGCGCCGGACCATCCGCCGGTATACGGTGATCACGGTCGCAGCGACGATCCCCGTGACGATCGCCTTCATGTTCCTCTCGACACCCCTCGTGCGGTTGCTGTTCCAGCGCGGAGCCTTCTCCAGCGAGGACACCGCGTCCGTGGCGCTCGTCCAGGCCTGCTACGTGGCCCAGCTGCCGCTCTACGTCCTCGGCATGCTCCACCAGAGGCTCGCCGTCGCGCTGTCCGCGCAACGGGCCATCCTCGTCGGCTCCGTCCTCAACCTGGTCGTGAACGTCGTCCTGGATCTCGTCCTGATGCGGTTCTGGGGTCTCGCCGGCATCGCCCTCTCATCCGTGGCGGTGTGCCTCGCCTCGTTCCTCTTCCTGCGCGCGGCCACCGAGCGCGCCCTCATGGCGCGGGCCTCATGAGCCAGCCCGGGGCGAGGATCACGCTGGTGTCGTCTTCGCTCGGCTCGGGCGGAGCCGAACGCGTGCTGTCCCAGCTGGCGAACCACTGGGCAGGCAACGGTCTGGACGTCACCCTGGTGACCGTCTTCGGGGCCGAATCGGACTTCTATGAACTGCACCCCGCGGTGCGGCGTGTGGCGCTCGGAATGGGCTGGCACTCCAGCGGGCTCGTCTCGGGCGTGCTGGGTACCCTGCGCCGCGCCGTGAACCTCCGCCGCGCGATCGTCCACTCCCGGCCCGACGCGGTGCTGGCGTTCGTGGATCAGACGAACGTCCTGACGCTGCTCGCGACCCTCGGCCTCGGCCTGCGTGTGGTCGTCTCCGAGCGGAACAACCCGGTCGACACGCCGCGGCTCTGGCGCTGGCCGCGGAACGTGCTCTATCCCCGGGCCCGGGCGGTCGTGGTCCAGACTCCGGGCGCAGCACTCGACATGCGTGCGATCGTCCCGAGGGCTCGGATCGAGGTGATCCCGAACCCGGTCTCCTCGGTCGGATCGTCCATGCCGGCGGCGAATGGACGGGTACGCCGCATCGTTGGACTCGGCCGCCTCCACCGTCAGAAGGGCTTCGACGTGCTCCTCCGGGCGTTCGCGCTCGTCTCGCCTCGCTTTCCGGACTGGGAGCTCGTCGTCGCCGGTGAAGGCGCGGATCGGGCCGACCTCGAGAAGC
The DNA here is from genome assembly GCA_047602405.1 of Anaeromyxobacteraceae bacterium. GTDB lineage: Bacteria > Myxococcota > Myxococcia > Myxococcales > Anaeromyxobacteraceae > Anaeromyxobacter. The sequence continues at coordinate 1,501,974 of JASGHJ010000001.1, read as the reverse complement.
TGCGGGACGTCCTCGGCCTCGTGGACCGCGTGCGGTTCCCTGGCCGGACGAATTCGCCGTTCGAGCTGCTGGGCTCGTCTGCGGTGTTCGCGCTCTCCTCCCGGTACGAGGGTTACCCGAACGTCCTGATCGAGGCCATGGCCTGCGGCTGTGCCTGCGTCGCCGCTGACTGCGATTTCGGACCCAGAGACATCGTTCGCGACGGCGTGGACGGCCTCCTGGTGCGGTCCGAGGACGAGCGTGCACTTGCTCTTGGACTGGAGCGGCTGATGGCGGACGAGTCCCTGAGGTCCAGGCTGGGCCGCGCGGCCCTTGAAGTCACCGCGCGACTCGGACTGCCCGAGATCGAGCGCGCCTGGCGCGGAGTCCTGCTCCCCCCGGGCCAGGTCTGAGCATGCGCATTGCCCTCGTCATCTCCTCGCTCCAGATCGGCGGGGCGGAGCGGCAGGCCGCGGCGCTCGCCCGCGCCCTCTCGCGGCGGCACCGGGTGCAGCTCCTGACCGTCTGGGGAGGCGGTCCGCTCGAAGGTGAGCTGAAGGGGAGCAGCGTCGAGCTGGTCGACCTGGGCCGCCGCGGGCGGCTCGATCTTCGCTTCCTCTGGCGCCTCGCGGAACACATCCGTCGGCATGCGCCCGACGTGCTCTACGCGTGGCTGCCGCAGGTGAATCTCATCTCCGTCATCTCGAAGCTCGTCCGGCCCGCGACGCGCCTCGCCTGGTCGGTCGTCGACGCCGGGACCGCGCAGGGGCCCCTCCGGGCCGACGTGCGGCTGGTCAATGCCATCGAGCCGCGCCTGGCTCGAGTCGCCGACGTGGTGATCACGAATTCGGAGGCCGGCACGCGCTATGCCCGGGCTCGGGGCTTCCCGCCCAGCAAGCTCGTGCTCGTACGGAACGGCATCGACGTCGAACGCTTTCATGGCTCCCCTGGGGCACGGGAGCGCCTGCGCGCCGAATGGGGGTTCGAGGATGCGTTCGTCGTCGGAACCGTCGCGAGGCTCGACCCCATCAAGGATCACCCGACGCTCCTGCGTGCGGCCGCCCTGGCCCTGAAGGAACGGGCCGACCTCGGATTCGTGCTGGTGGGAGGCGGAGACTCGAGCTACGTGGCCAGCCTCACCCAGCTCGCAGAGGCGCTCGGCATCCGCGAACGAGTCAGGCTGCTCGGCCCCCGGTCCGACGTCTCGGACGTCCTCGCGAGCCTCGACGCGGCCGCGCTCACCTCGGTCGCCGAAGGCTTTCCCAATGCCGTCGGGGAGGCCATGGCGAGCGGACTGCCGTGCCTGGTGACCGACGTGGGCGACTGCGCTCACCTCGTGGGGCAGTCGGGATTCGTCGTCCCGCCGGGTGACCCCGTCGCGCTCCGCGGTGCGCTGCTCCGGCTCGCCACCCTCCCGTCGCAGGAGCGCGAGGCCCTAGGGCGTGCCGCGCGCGAGCGCGTCTCGGGCCTCTTCAGCGTCGAGTCGATGGCCGGCGCCACGGAGGCTGTCTTCAGCTCGTTGCTCGGGGGCTGACCCTCCGCTCGTTTCCCGGGCGAGCGGCTGCGGTACCAAGCCCCCCCCGACGTGATCGGGCACGGCAGCGATCGCCAGCGCGGTGAGCGAGAAGAACTCGTCGAGCAGGTTGTGGCTGAAGAGCGAGCTCACCGCGAACACCACCGCGAATGGCGTCGCGCGTGAGTTGCCGCGCAGGAGGGCGACGAACAGGGCGACCCACATCAGCAGTCCGACGATCCCGTGGTCGACCGCGAAGGTCAGGGTCTGGTTGTGCGTGGACGCCGACTCCACCCACGACACCGACGCCCCCGTTCCATGGCCGATCAGCGGCGACTCCGAGAACAGTTCCAGCCCTGCCTCGAGGAACCGACGACGATCGGTGGCGCTCTCCTCGTCCCCCGACACCGCGAACCGGCCGGCTTCCTCGAGGACCTTCGCGCCCTCGAGCGCGTCGTTGACCGGACCCGGGAAGGTCACGGCCACGGCCCCCGTCACGAGCAGCAGCGCCACACCTGCCCAGGCGAGGTGCCGGACCGGGAACGAGCGACGCCACGCCGACCAGCCCATGAAGCCCGTGAAGAGCAGCGCCCCGGCGCGGGACATCGTCATGAGGATCCCGACCCCGGCAATGGTGCCGAAGGCCACGCGCAGCCTGGCCGGCACCACCTCGAATCCAAGCACGAGCGCGAAGACGAGCGCGGACCCCGCGCGGTTGGGGTTGATGTAGAAGCCGCCGGCACGCCCGGGCAACGGGCTGAACGCGAGGGGATTCGCGAGAATCCAGCCCGAGCACGATCACCGAGACCGGGACGCTCACCACGAGCGCCCACCGGGCCGCCCTGTCCGAGCCAGGACGCGAGAGCACGACGAGCATGGCGACCGCGAAGAGCACGGAGCGCAGGCGCTCGGACAGCGGCTCGAGGTCGGTGGTATCGACGGCCCAGAGGGCGGACATCACGAGGAAGCCCAGCATCCAGGCGAAGAGCGGGATCTCCCGCACCGCCCTCGCGAGATGCGCTCGACCGAGTGCGCCCATGACGACCGAGAGGACGATCAGCCCGTAGACTGCGACGCTGGCAGGTGGGCCCAGGTCGACCTCGAACAGGTAGGTCAGGACCTCGGTGTAGAAGACCAGGACGACGGCCCCGGCCACGCCGGCCAACGCTCGCGGGAACACCGAGGCATTCTACGTCGTCGTCCAGCCGAGTCGTGAGCGAACGAGCGCCTGGCTAGCGTGGCCGGTTCACCGCGGCCAGGCCGACGTACGGAAGCCTCTCGCTCTCGGGCAGCGAGACCACCCCGACGGAGAGCGCCGCGGCCTCGAGCGAGGTGAGCGCGACGGAGGTCGTGTCGACCATGGCAAACCTGGGATTCATCAGGTAGACGAGCGACAACGCTCCGCGCGACTCCACGACCTCCAGCGGCTGGACTGCCGCTCGCGAGCTGCCGACCCGCTCGAGCAGGCCGTTCAGGCCCTGAGTCTCGGCGTCGTACACGACGCCACCGACCTTCACGTTCGCCTTCCCGCTCACCGCCCGCAGGGCGAACGGGAGATCGATCACCCCCACGAAGCCGTCGGGCAGATCCAGACGCAATTCCGCGAAGTAGAGGGTCGGCACGCCAGCGTACCCCTTCGGCGCCTCCGTCCAGACGCCCGGGTAGGTGATCGCTGCACCGGCCGGGAGCTTCAGCGGCGGTCTCGGCCGCGGAGGCTCGAAGAAGATGCCGCTGATCACGTGGTTGTCGCTGGCCGACGCGTAGATGGCTGCGACCGTCTCGCCGTACACCCAGGGGTCCTGCCGCAGCGGTGCGGTCGGCGTCGTGACGAGGCTCGGGTCGGCCTCCAGATCCTCCACCCCGGCCACGGCGCCGTCGCGCGTGCGGTAGTAGACGGCCAGATCCGGGTCGTACATCTCCCAGCGGCCGCTCACGTGGACCTCGGGCACGACGTGCCCCTCGAGCTCCCACGCGCGTGCCTCGAGACCGGCGGCGATCGCCAGCGTGGTGTAGACGGCCGCCACGTCGTCGCAGTAGCCGAAGCCCACCCCCCCCAGCCACGCCACCGGGTCGTGGGCCCAGTAGTCCACCGTCAGCGGGTCACCATGGTAGGAGGCGTCACGCAGGTACCGCCACAGCTTGCGCTCGAAGGGCTCCTGCGGCACCTCGTCCGGCTGGGCCCGCACCTCGGCGAGGAGCTCCTCCACGCTCGTGGCGAGCCGTGCGCCGTTCTGGTCGAGGGTGAACGCCACGGCCGACGCACCCTGGTTCTCGATCCGGATGGCCTGCTCGCCCGGCACCGCCGACTCGAACGTCCGCGTCTTCGTGACGTCGGTGACCGTGAAGGCGAACGTCGCCGAGACCTCGTTGCGGCCGTCGGTCCCGGTGACGGTCACCCGCGTCCGTCCGCGTGTCACGGGGGTGAGCCGCAGCGCTCCCGGCACGTCCTGGCGCACGGTGACCACGGCGAGGTCGTCGCTCCACGCCTCCCAGAGGACCTCCTCGCCGTCGGGGTCCAGGAGCGGGAGCGTGACCAACGACTCCTGCGTCTCGGCCGAGTTGGTGAGGTCGGGGAGCGCCGGCAGCCTCGGTGGGTCGTCGACGGGCGCGACCGTCAGCTGCACGCGGTGGGGAGCGGACTCGAGCGTCCCGTCCGAAGCGACGAAGATGAAGTCGTCGACGCCGTTCCAGTCGGGCTCCGGCGCGTACGAGAACGTGCCGTCGGCCGCGAGCGAGACCTGGCCGTGCGCCGCCGGCCACCGCAGCGCGAAGGTCGGCGCGTCGCCGTCCACGTCTGAGGCCTCGAGCCTCCCCTGGGCCGAGCCGTCCTCGGCGAGGATCAGGGCGAGGTCGCTGGCGACCGGTGGATCGTTCACCGGACGCACCGTGAGCTGGACCGTGGCGGGGGCCGAGTCGAGCGTGCCGTCGCTCGCGGTGAAGCTGAAGACGTCGGGGCCGACGTAGTCGGGGTCCGGCGTGTAGCGAAAGGTGCCGCGCGCCGGGTCGAGCTCCGCCCTGCCGTGGGCCGGGGAGGTCGAGAGGGCGTACGAGTCGATGGGGCTGTCGACGTCGGTGGCCGCGACGGCGCCCTCGAGGGCGCCGTCCTCGTCGAGCTCGAACGCCGCGCCCGCCGCCATCGGTGCATCGTTCACGGGGGACACCTGGATCGCGAGCGTCGCGGGGAGCGACGTCGCGAGCCCGTCGGAGGCGGTGAAGGAGAAGGCGTCCGCGCCGTGGAAGTCCGGCCCGGGGCGGTAGACGTACGCCCCGGTGAGAGGCTCGAGCTGCACCGTGCCGTGCGCGGGCGGCGAGGCGAGCGTGAAGGTGAGGCCGGGGCCGTCGAGGTCGGCGGCGGCGAGGGCGTCCGCGACCTCGCCGTCCTCGGCCACCTGGACCACCGCGTCGAGCGCGACCGGAGGGTCGTTCACGGGCAGCACGGCGACCTGGACGGTGGCGAGCCGCGAGGTGAGCGCGCCGTCGGAGGCGCTCACGACCACGGTGTCCGCGCCGAACCAGTCCGCGTCCGCGACGTAGGTCAGCGCGCCGCCGTCGGCGTCGAGCGTCGCCCTCCCGTGCGTGGGCGGAACCTCGAGCGCGTACGTCAGCCGGTCCCCGTCCACGTCCGTCCCGGCGAGCGCGAGGCTCGCCTCCCCATCCTCCTGGAGCACCAGCGTCGCGTCCGGAAGGTCCGGCGGATCGTTCACGGGCAGCACCTGGATCTCGAGCGGCGCGGACGAGGTGCCGGTGACCGCCACGGCGGCCGCCTTCGCGAGGTCGCCGCCGTTGAAGTGCGGCGCCGGCCGGTACTCGAACGTGCCGGATGCCGGGTCGAGCGTCAGGGTCCCGTGGGCGGGCGCCCGGATCGTCATGAAGGTGATCTCGCCGCCGTCGCCCTCGCGCTCGACCACGAGCGCGCCCCGCAGCACGCCGTCCTCGTCGACCGCGAGCTGCTGCGGGGCCAGCACGAACCCTCCCCCGTCGCACGAGGCGGAGAGGCCCCCGAGGACGAGGAGGGCCATCACGGGGAGCCGGCTGGAGGGTCGGATCGGCATGCTCGAACGGTGGGACGAAGGCTGCGCGACGACGGTTGCAGGTGCAGCGATCAGGCCCAACCCGTCGCACGCCCTGGAGTTGCGATCCGCGCTCGCGAGCGAGGATTTCCGGCGGCCGGGGTCTCGCGATCACGCGTGGTCGCGGGACCCCCGGGTCGGCCTGACGACTCATCGTGAAGGTAGCGCGGCGCGCGATCACGCCCCACGATCGCGGGGTAGAACGATCCGGTACGGCGACCGCGCACTCACATGTCGGACGTGATCCCGATCACGTCGCTTCACGCGCCGTAGAAGGCGCGATACCACGCCACGAGGCGCGCGAGGCCTTCGCCGATCGGGGTGGCCGGACGGAAGCCCACGTCGCGCTCGAGGTCCGAGACGTCGGCGAACGTTGCGGGCACGTCGCCGGGCTGCATCGGCAGGAGCTCCAGCGTGGCCTTCTTCCCGATCGCCCCCTCCAGCGTCGAGATGAAGCGCATGAGCTCCACCGGCTCGCTGTTGCCGATGTTGTAGAGGGCGTGGCGCCGGTCGCCGTGCGGCGCGGGCGGGCGGTCGAGCACGCGCACCACGCCCTCGGCGATGTCGTCCACGTAGGTGAAGTCGCGGCGCATCTCGCCGTGGTTGAAGACCTTGATGGGCCGCCCCTCGAGGATCGCCCGCGTGAAGAGGAGCGGAGCCATGTCGGGACGGCCCCACGGGCCGTACACGGTGAAGAAGCGCAGCCCGGTGGCCGGGATGGCGAAGAGGTGGCTGTAGGTGCTCGCCATGAGCTCGTTCGCCTTCTTGCTCGCGGCGTAGAGGCTCACGGGGCCGTCGACCGGATCGGACACCGCGAACGGCACCTTCACGTTCCCGCCGTACACCGAGCTCGAGGAGGCGTAGACGAGGTGACCGACCGGCGCGCGGCGGCAGCCCTCGAGCACGTTGAGGAACCCGCCGACGTTCGCCTCGATGGTCGCGTGGGGGTTCTCGACGGAGGCACGCACGCCCGGCTGGGCCGCGAGGTGGACGACCGCGTCCGCCCTCGCCGCCGCGAAGAGCCGCTCGGCCTGGGCCCGGTCGGCGAGGTCGACGCGCTCGAACGCGAACCCCGGCCGGCCGGTGAGCCGGGCGAGCCGCGCCTCCTTCAGCCGCACGTCGTAGTAAGGCGTGAGCGCGTCGACGCCGACCACCGTGTCGCCGCGGTCGAGCAGCCGCTCCGCGACGTGCATGCCGATGAAGCCTGCCGCGCCGGTGACGAGGATGCGGCTCATGCGTTGGATCGCTCCAGCGGGGGAGCCTGGAGGTCGGCTGCCGTCGCCTCGACGTGCCCGCGCCACCCCACGGACGGCTCGAGCGCGTGGTGGTCGTCACCGAGGCGCAGCGCCTCCAGGCTCCGCGCGGACAGGTCGCCCAGGAGCTCGACGTCCTCGAGCCGGAAGGAGGTGAGCGGGAGCGCCCCGCCCTCGAAGGCGTGGCGCACCTGCGGGATCCGGGCGGGGTCGAGCCCCATGAATGCGGCCGCCGCGGCGTCCATCGCGGCCGGGTTGCGCGCGGCGAGCACCGCGCCCGCGGGGTACGGGTGCGGCGCGAGGGGCCCGTCGCGGTGGCCCGCGACGAGGCCGTCGAGCACGGTGAGGTACGCGCGTGGCGCGGCGTCCTCGTGCACGCCGCCGCGCGCGCGATCCCAGTAGAGGAGCGCCCGGTTGATGTCGAGGACGGTGCGCCAGAGCGTGTCGTTGCCGTGCCACGCACCGCCGGCCTGGAACACCTGGTCGCGCGTGAGGAGCCCCGTGACGAGGAACGCCTTCTGCAGCGCGGCGCGCGCGAGGAGGAGGCCGCGCTTCACCGCGCCGCCCTCCCGCTCCCAGTCGGCGTGGGCGAGCGCGCTCACGAGGTCCCAGGGCCAGCCACCGTCCGGGTACTCGTCGCCGCCCTGGCGCGGGCTCCCGAAGCGGAAGTGCGGCAGGTAGTCCTTGTGGCCGTTGATGCCCACGAGGTTCTTGAGCGCGCAGGTGATGCCGGCCTTCTGGTGGATCTTCATCTTCGGGACGTTGACGAAGAGGTCCGCCGCGAGGATGTCCTTCGGGAGCAGGTAGCAGTTCCGCTCCGGGGTGTGGGCCGGGCGCATCCGCGCGCGCGCGTAGTGCGTGACGCCGAACGCGTACCCCGGCCGCATGAGCGGCATCAGCAGGCTCCGGGCGCCGAGGTCGACCTCGGTGTAGCGGGCGCGACCGCCCTCGTCCACCACCCGGGCGACCACCTGGCCGCGCCAGACCTTCGCCTTCGCGAGGCGCAGATCGCGCAGCTCGAACTCGACGCCCGGGAAGCGCGCGGCGGCGTCGTCGCGGATCGCGGGCAGCCCGGTGACGGCCATGAGCCCGTCCCAGTCCGCGCCCTGGAGGGGACAGTCGGCCACGATGACCTTGCCCGCTCCCCCGAGGGCCCTCGCGGCGTAGTCCACGAGGGCGCGGATCACCGACCCGTGCGTCACGAGGCAGTCGGTGTCGGTGACGCCGAAGACCGCGGCGTGGTTCGCGTGGGTGACGAGGTTCGGCTTCACGACGACCGTGCCGCCCCTCGGCACGAGCGCGCCGAGCGGGTTCCACCCGGGCGTGCCGGCCGCGGCGGCGTCGAGCCCGAGCGCGAGGAGCGCGCGGCGCACCGCGCGGAAGCCCGGGTTGTCCTCGGTGGAGACCGGCGCGCCCGGCCACTCGGGATAGGCCTCCGAGGGGTGGAACGGCGGGTGCTTCGCGTACCGCGCCTCGTCGCGCGCCACGGCCACCGTGCGCTGATCGACCCACCCGCTCACGCCGCCACCTCCGAGATCGTGTACCGGTACTTGCCCGACGTGGACTCCGCGATGCGGTCGACCCAGTCGAACTCGACGGCGCAGCGCTCGCCCAGGACCTTGCGGCAGGCGCTGGCGATCTCCGCCAGGTCGGAGGCGGGGGGCACCGCCAGCCGGACGACGCGCACGGAGACCCTGTCGACGGAACGCTGGACGATCTGGAACTGTTTCACCCAGGGCCGGAAGTAGAGGAGGTGCGTGAAGTACTCCCCGTCGACGAGCGAGCCGTCGGCCGCGCGGAAGGTGTCGACGTTGCGTCCGCTGACGCGGGCGAGCACCTGGCTGCCCCGCTCCGGCGCTCCGAGCGCGCCGCGGTCGCCGATCGCGTAGCGGAGGAGCGGCATGGCGAAGTTGGTGAGGGACGTGACCACGATGTCGCCCTCCACCCCCTCCGGCGCGGGGCGCCCCTTGGCGTCGAGGACCTCGACCCACGCGTTCCAGGGTGAGACCCACAGCCCCCGGTGGCCGGGGAGCTCGCAGGCGATGTCGCCCACCTCGCGGGAGCCGTACCGGTTGTAGACGCGGCAGCCGAAGACGCGCTCGAGGCGCTCGCGCATGAACGGGTAGAGCGTGCCCGCGCTCGTCATCACCGCGTGCTGCGGCCGCACCCGGATGCCCTCGCGCTCCGCGAACGAGGCGAGCTCGTAGATCGCCTGCGCATAGGCGAGCACGAGCCGCGGCGGCCGGCGGTCCAGGTCCGCGAGGCAGGCGCGCATGCCCGCCTCGGTCATCCGGAAGGCGTTGACGGTCCGGCTCGCGGTGAGCCACTCGGCGAGCCGCCGGCGCAGGCCTCGCCCGCCGTCCAGGATGTCCCGCTCGCTGCCCCAGACGACGACCTCGGGCTCCCCGACGTCCCGCCCGACGAGGCTCGAGTAGACGTACTTCGCGGCCATCGACCGCTCGAAGTAGGTCCCGTCCTGCACCAGCCGGACCGGCTCCCCCGTGGATCCGCCGGAGGTGTTGAAGTAGGTCCGCCGCCGCGGGAGATCGTCGGAGAGGAGGGCGTCCTCCCGCTCGCGCAGGACCTGCTTCGTCAGGACCGGCAGCGAACGGAGCGCGGCGACCGGGTCGGCGCGGATCGTGGCCTCGGGGGTTCCCGCCAGCCGCTCGCGGTGCAGGGGCACGTGCCCGCGGGCCCAGACGAGCACGTCCGCGAGGCGCTGGAGGTGCGCGTCCTCGCGGGTCCCGGCGCGGTACTCCGCGAGGTACTCCCCGTGCAGCCGCATGAGCTTCGACCCGCGGAGCCGGTGGTAGAGCCGGTAGGCGTGCGCGCGTGGATTCACGTTCCTCGGGGCTCCGGGCGGGTGCGGCCGGAGTCTAGAGAGCCTGCCGCGAAGAGTCGAGGAGGGGGCGTCGCCTCAGCTCGCCTCGGCCCGGGGTCGGGTCGCGGACGCCGACGGGACGGCCGGTGCGGCCTGCACCGCCGCGTCGGTGACGTGGAGCGACGGGCTGTACTCGGGCACGATCTCGGAGAGCTTGCGCCGCACCTCGAGCGAGCGGGCGTCCGCCAGCTGCACGAGCTCGTGGAGCTGGCGCTGGACGGCGTCCCACGGGTGCGGCCGGAAGTGGCCGACGAAGATCTTCGGGTGGCGGGTCTTGTCGGCGACCTCGGCGTCCACCGAGAGCTCCTCGAAGAGCTTCTCGCCCGGGCGCATGCCGCTGAACGCGATCTCGATGTCCTGGCCCGGCACGAAGCCGGAGAGCTGGATGAGGTCGCGCGCGAGGTCGACGATCTTCACCGGCTCGCCCATGTCGAGGATGAAGATCTCCCCGCCGTTCCCCATCGCGCCCGCCTGCATGACGAGCTGGGCCGCCTCGGGGATGGTCATGAAGTAGCGCTTCATCTCCGGGTGGGTGACGGTCACCGGCCCACCGCGGGCGATCTGCTCCTTGAAGAGCGGGATCACGCTGCCCTCGGAGCCGAGCACGTTGCCGAAGCGCACCGTGACGAAGCGGGTGCGGGAGCGCTCCGAGAGCGCCTGCACGTAGATCTCGGCGCAGCGCTTGGTGGCGCCCATCACCGAGGTCGGGTTCACCGCCTTGTCCGTCGAGATCATCACGAACCGGTCGACGCCGAAGCGGTCGGCCAGGTCGGCCAGCGTGCGGGTGCCGAAGACGTTGTTCTTCACCGCCTCGCCCGGGTTGAGCTCCATCATCGGCACGTGCTTGTGCGCCGCCGCGTGGAACACGGCCTGCGGCCGGTGACGCTGGAAGACCTCCTCCATGCGCCGCGGGTCGGTGACGTCCGCGATCACCGGGACGATCAGGATCTCGGGGAACTTCGCCGCGAGCTCGCGGTGGACGTGGAAGAGGGAGTTCTCGCCGTGCTCGACGAGCACGAGCCGCTCCGGCCCGACCCGGCAGAGCTGGCGGCACATCTCCGAGCCGATCGACCCTCCCGCCCCGGTCACCATGATGCTGCGGCCGGAGAGCGCCCCGGCGATGACGTCCTCGTCGAGCACCACCGGGTCCCGGCCGAGCAGGTCCTCGATCGCGACGTCGCGCAGCTGGGACACCGTGACGCGGCCGTCGATGATCTGGTCGAGGCCCGGGATGGTCTTGAACCGGGCGCCGGAGCGCTTGCAGAGGTCGACCACCCGCCGCATCACGCCGCCGCCGGCCGACGGGATGGCGATGACGATCTCGGTCACCCGGTGGCGCTGGACGAGCTCGGGGAGGCGGGCGATGCGCCCGAGGACCTTCACGCCGTGGATGAGCGCGCCGGCCTTGCCGGTGTCGTCGTCGAGGATGCCGACCGGCTCCCAGGCGCTCTTCGGCGCGGCCCGCATCTCGCGGACCAGCATCGCGCCGGCGTTGCCGCCGCCCACGATGAGCGTGCGCCGCCGCGCGGGCGGGCGGAACCAGTGCCAGAGCTCCCGGGTGGCGAGCACGCGGGTCGAGAAGCGCAGCCCGGCCACGAGCACGAGCGAGAGGACCCACTCGATCGCGAGCACCGAGCGGGAGTAGGGGCCGCCGGTGGCGACGAGCAGCGCCGTCACGGCCGCGCTGCCGAGCGAGGTGGCGGCGACCATCGCGAGGAGGTCGTGCGCGCCGGTGTAGCGCCACAGGCCGCGGAAGAGGCCGAACGGGTGGAACGCGAGCACGCGCGCGGCGAGCAGCGCCGGCAGCCAGATGCCGAGCAGCGCGCGGTGCTCCAGCGGCGGCGGGCGGAACTCGAAGCGCAGCTCGAGCGCGAGCCCGAGGGCGGCCGCCCACAGCCCGAGGTGCACCAGGATCACCAGGAGGCGCCGGACCATCACGCCGGCGCCCACTCGCCAATCGCTCATCGCTGCGTCCCCATCCCTCTGCGGTTCCGGAGGTCGGCGGCCTCTGAAGCAAGGCCCGCGCCCGCATGCCGCACTTCCCGCCCCCTCAGGCTACAGAGGCACCCGGGCACCCCGGATTCGACAAACGCCGCGAGGTTATTTCGAGAACGCGTGGAGGCACAAGGCCGTGCAGCCGAGCGATCGACCAGATGACCACGTCCCACATCCGCACGCCCCGTAAGAATGACCGGACGGTGCGCGGAGGCGCTCCCCAGATGCGGTGGGTTTCTTGCGACTCGGAGTGGAAATCGACCGGGTTTCGCCGCGTTGCGATTCTACTCCACGTGTGCCCGATCCGCGCACCTGAGCGTTTCACCCGGCGTCGGGTGCAGGCTCGATCGCATGCCGGGGCGAGCCCGGGTCACCGCTGGCAGCGGAGGCGCGGTCTCCCGACGAGACCGCGCCCCGCCGTCCGTGCTCAGAGGCTCGTGCCGACGACCACGCTGCGGTCGAGGACCGTCTTCGAGCCGCCGTAGACGCTGTAGGTCGTGTCGCTGTTCCACTGGACCTGCTGCAGCGCGGGGTCCGGCGACGACCCGCCGGTGATCGTGACGGCGGCGGCGACGCCGCAGCCGAAGTCGGTGACGGCCGGCTTCATCGTGCACGGCGCTGCCGCGCCGGTGGCGCGGCACTGCGAGGCGCAGACGCCGTTCTTGTCGCAGGGCCAGTACCGGTAGAAGAAGCCGAGGTCGTCGGCGTACTTCGTGAGGCCGCCGTACGCGGCGACCACCGTGCCCGCGACCTTCACCGCGTGGTTGGTGCTCGCGGCGAGGTGGTTCAGGTTGAGGTCGCTCGCGACGACGACGTAGTTCGTGGAGGTCGCCGCGACCGGGGGCGGGCCGGCCTGCGACGCGGCCACCGCGAACGGCGACGCGGCCTGGGTCGCGTTGCAGGCGCCGCTCCAGGAGGGGAAGTCGATCCAGCGGGTGCCGAGGTAGTTCGCCGCGACCTGCATCGTGGCCGGGACGCCGGTGTAGACCACCACCGTCTGGGCCCAGAGCTTCGTCGAGGCGTCCCAGGCGCCGTTCGGCGGGGTCCACGCGCCGTCGCCGTCCACGTCGAGGAACCACTCGCCCGGATCGTGCACGCCGTTGTCGTCCTGGTCGACGAAGGGCTCGCCCGCGTCCACGAACGGCTCGCCGGCGTCGTACCTGCCGTTCCCGTTCGTGTCGAAGAACGCCTCCTCGCCGTCGGCCATCGCGATCACCGTGACCACGCCGTCGCGCGGGTTGTGCGTGCGGGTGCCGCAGCCGTCCTGCGCGTGGACCGCGAAGGCCTCGCCGGCCTGCGGGGCGACGTCGAACGGCAGCGCCGCGCCGAGGGTCTGGAAGGTCTGCTCGGCCCTGCCGAGGCCCGCGCCGGCGTCGCCGATCGCGTACTGCGGCGTCGTCACGACCGGCCCGACCGCGGAGACCTCCGAGGCGAAGATGACCTGCGTGGCGCGGCCGAGCACGTTCGAGAAGCGGTCCTTGAGGAGCGCCTCGCACTTGAAGGGCGCGTCCACGAGGGAGACCGCGCAGTCGGTCTCGGCGAGCGCCGGGACGTTGCGCGGGCCGCAGACGACGCTGAAGTTCGCGCCGCTCGCCTTCGCGCCGACGACGGCCACGGTGGGCAGCGCCACGGCGCGCGTGACGCCGGCGATGGTGGCGGTGGCCGTCGTGGCGAGCGTGCCGGCGAGGCGGCCGGACTGGAGCCACGCGGTCGCCTGGCCGACGGTGTCGGCGGTGCCCGGCGCGGAGGAGGTCTTCGCGTCGACGCCGACGCAGCCCTGGGCCGCCTTGCAGGTCGCGGTGTCGAGGGCGAGTGATCCGGCGAGCGTCGAGCCCCCGAGCTGGCGGTGCTCGAAGCGCACCGGGAGGCCGTCGGGGTACGGCTGGCCCTTGTCGTCGAGCACGAGCACCGACACGTAGCCGGTCTCGTTCCAGCCCGAGCCCGTCGCGCCGAGCACGGTCGGGCTCACCGGCGCGTTCGCCGCGATGGCGAGGGCACCCAGCGCGGGCATGGTGATCGTGGCCGTCGCGGTGAGGGTCGGGACGATGGCGAGCGAGGCGGTGAGCTGGACGGCCTGCGGGGTGGCCGGCGCGGTGAAGGTGAAGTGGGCGATGCCCTTCGAGTCGGCCGTCGCCTGCGCCGGGGTGATGCCCACGGCGGGCGAGGCCGCCATGTTCACGACCAGGCCGGGTGCGGGGTCGCCGCCATTCGAGACGGCCACGTCCACCGCGATCTGGGTGGTGCCGTCGGCCGGCAGGCGGGTGCGGGCCGGGGCCAGCACGAGGGCGAGGCCGGAGGTGGTGTCGGTGCACGCGTTCGACTGGCAGAGGTAGGTCGCGAAGCTCGCGTTGCACTGCTTGTTGTTGCAGTCGGAGTCCGCGCAGTCGATCTTGCCGTCGCAGTCGTCGTCCAGGCCGTCGCCGCAGGCCGTCTCGGTCGCCCCGGTCGCCGTGCAGTTGCCGCCCGACCCGCCGCCGCTCGCGACGCACTGCAGCGGCGTGCCGGCGCACTTGCCGCTCGCGCCGCCGGTGGTGGTGCACGCCTGGTTGGTGCAGGTGGTGTCGGCCGCGCAGCTCGAGGCGCACGCGGTCACGAGCGACACGAACGAGAAGGTGAGCGAGTCCAAGGCCGTGCCGCGGGTCGCCTTGATGAGGACGGTGCCGGCGCAGGTCGAGTCCGTCGCGGCGTCGCAGGTCGTGAGGACGACCGTGCTCTGCGCGCCGGTGGAGGTGAAGGTCTTCGTGCCCGAGCTCACGAAGGTGCCGCGCGTCGTGGTGAGCACGACCGGGCCGCCCTCGGTGTCGGTGACGTCGAGGCTCACCGTGTTCGCGCCGTTGGCCACGTAGGTGGTCTTGAGCGGATCGGTGAGGGAGACGTTGACGTAGCCGGGGGTCGGGTTGCCGGTCGAGCCTCCCGAGTCGGACTTGCAGCCGACGAGGCCGGCCGAGGTGGCGAAGGTGAGCGCCGTCACCAGCGCGAGTGAGCGTGCCGTCATGGAAGGTCCCCTCTCCGAGATCCGTGCTGCCGGGCGGTGCCGCCCTTGCCGAACACCGCGGGCGAGACACCGCCGGCGGGACCCGGATTTTCACACGAGGTGAGGCCGGCCGCGAGCTTCGGGCTGTCCCCCGTCCGACGGACGTCCGCGCGGGATCCTGCCGTGCCTCCCCTTCGCGAGGTGTGAACGGCTCCCACACGCCCGTGATCGCTCCCGTTCCGCTCACTCCGCGCGGGCGAGCGCGATGACGCGGACGGACCGTGCGCCCGCCGCGCGGAGCGCGCGCGCCGCGGCCTCCGCGGTCGCGCCGGTCGTGACCACGTCGTCCACGAGCACGAGGTCGAGCCCTGCGGCGCGGCGTCCTGCCGCGAAGGCCCCGACGACGTTGGTGCGCCGCGCCGCGCGCCCCTTGCCGACCTGGGGCGCGGTCTCGCGCACGCGGGCGAGCACGCCGGCGGGGGCGAGGCGGGCGCGCCGCCGCGCCGCGCGGGCCACCTCCCGCGCGAGCAGCGCCGCCTGGTCGTAGCCGCGCGCGATCCTCCGGCCCCGCGCGAGCGGCACGCCGAGGAGGAGCGCGCCGGGCGGCAGCGGGACGCGCGCCGCGAGCCACGCGCCGAGCGGCCGCGCGAGCGCGGGCCGGTCGCCGTACTTGAGGGCGTGGATCGCGTCGGCGAGCGGGCCGCCGAGGAGGCCACCCGCCGCGATCCCGTCGAGCCCCTCCACGCCCACGAGCGTGGGCGGGGGGAGGAGCGCGTCGGCGCAGACGGCGCAGAACGGCTCGCCGGAGGCGGCGCCGGCGAGCCGCTCGCCGGAGGCGACGTCGGCGAGGTCCTCGCCGCAGGCAACGCAGCAAGGCGGGTAGACGAGATCGAGCAGGGCGCGGAGCATGCCGCGCCTCGATGCGAGGACCGTGCTAGCGGACGAGGAGGCCCAACCCCTTCATCTCCCTGGGCTGGGGGATCCCCATCACCGCGAGCGCGGTCGGCGCGACGTCCGCGAGGACGCCCTGCGGACGCAGCTTCGCCCCGCGGTAGTCCGGGTCGGCGAGGATGAACGGCACGGGGTTGAGGGTGTGGGCCGTGTGCGGCTGCCCGGTCACCGGGTCGGTCATCTGCTCGCAGTTGCCGTGGTCGGCCGTGATCATCATGGCCATGCCCTGCGCGCGGGCCGCCTGCCACAGGCGCCCGACGCACTCGTCCACCACCTTCACGGCCTTCACCGCGGCGTCGAGGAGGCCGGTGTGCCCGACCATGTCCGGGTTCGCGAAGTTCACGAGCACGAAGCCGTACTTCCCGGTGCCGATCGCGGCGACGAGCTTCTCGGTGACCTCCCGGGCGCTCATCTCCGGCTTCTCGTCGTAGGTCTTCACCTCGCGCGGGCTCGGCACGAGGATCCGGTCCTCGCCGTCGAAGACCTGCTCGCGCCCGCCATTGAAGAAGAAGGTGACGTGCGCGTACTTCTCGGTCTCGGCGCAGCGCAGCTGCTTCAGCCCGGCGCGGCTGACGATCTCCGGGAAGATCTCGGTGAGGTCCTGGGGCGGGTACGCGGTCGGGAAGGTGAAGGTCTCGTCGTACTGGGTCATGCAGACGTACGCCGAGAGCCTGGGCGGGTGGCCGCGCTCGAAGTCCTTGAAGTCGTCGAAGGCGAGCGCGCGGGTGATCTCGCGGGCGCGGTCCGCGCGGAAGTTGAAGAAGATGATCGCGTCGCCGTCGCGCACCGGGCCGACCGGCTGCTGGTCGCCGTTCACGATCACGGTCGGGAGCACGAACTCGTCGCCCTTCTCCTCCGCGTACGACTGCTGCATCGCGGCGACGCCCGAGCCGGCGCGCTTCCCCTCCCCCTTCACGATGGCGGCGTACGCCTGCTGCACGCGGTCCCACCGCTTGTCGCGGTCCATGGCGTAGTAGCGCCCGGAGACGGTGGCGATCTTGCCGTGCCCGGTCTCCCGGAGCCGCTTCTCGAGCCTCGCCATGTAGTCGAGGCCGCTCCTGGGCGGGGTGTCGCGGCCGTCCATGAACGCGTGGATGAAGACCCTGTGCAGCCCCTCGCGCCGCGCGAGCTCGAGCAGCGCGGCGAGGTGCTCCTCGTGGCTGTGCACGCCGCCATCGGAGAGGAGGCCGAGGAGGTGGAGCGCGCCGCCGTGCTCCTTCGCCCGGCGCACGGCGAGCAGCAAGGCGTCGTTCTTGAAGAAGCCGCCCTCCTCGATGTCGCGGTTGATGCGGACGAGGTCCTGGTACACGATCCGCCCGGCGCCGAGGTTGGTGTGCCCGACCTCCGAGTTGCCCATCTGCCCGTCGGGGAGCCCCACCGCGTTGCCGCTCGTCTGGAGCGCGGTGTGCGGGAACTCGTTCGCGAGGGCGTCCATGTTGGGCGTGCCCGCGACCGCGATCGCGTTCGCCTCCCGGTCGACGCGGATGCCCCACCCGTCGAGGACCACGAGGAGCAGGGGCTTCTTCTTCGGGGGCTGGGGCAAGCGGGCGTTCCTCCGTGGGCGTTTTCGCCGAGTCCGTGATCTAGGCGAGGCGGCGCGCCGCGACAAGGATCCCGAAATAGCACGGCCACTTCCGGCGTACGCATGGTCCTATACCACCCCCACGACCCGCACCCGGAGGCCGCTTGCTCTCGATCTCGGACCTCACCCATGTCTACGGCGGCGGCACCCGCGCGCTCGACGGCGTCTCCCTCACGATCCCCCGCGGCATGTTCGGCCTCCTCGGGCCGAACGGGGCGGGGAAGTCGACGCTCATGCGGTGCGTCGCCACGCTGCAGCGCCCGACCTCCGGCCGGATCACCTTCGACGGCGCCGACGTGGTGGCGCGGCCCGACGACCTGCGCCGGCAGCTCGGCTACCTCCCGCAGGACTTCGGCGTCTACCCGCGCGTCTCGGCCCTCGAGATGCTGGATCACCTCGCGGTGCTGAAGGGCTTCACCGCGCGCGGCGAGCGGAAGGACGCGGTGGAGCGCCTGCTCCGGCAGGTGAACCTCTGGGACGTCCGCAAGAAGGCGCTCGCCGGCTACTCGGGCGGCATGCGCCAGCGGTTCGGCATCGCCCAGGCGCTGCTCGGCGACCCGCGGCTCGTCATCGTCGACGAGCCGACCGCCGGCCTCGACCCCGAGGAGCGGAACCGCTTCTCGAACCTCCTCGCCGAGATCGGCGAGAACGTGGTCGTCATCCTCTCCACGCACATCGTCGAGGACGTCACCGACCTCTGCTCGAACATGGCGATCCTCGCGGACGGGAAGATCGTCGCCTCGGGCACGCCGCACGCGCTCGTCGCGTCGCTGCGCGACCGGGTGTGGCGGCGGGTGATCGACAAGGCCGAGCTCCCCGCGTACCGCGACGCGATGAACGTGATCTCGACGCGCCTCAGGGAGGGCCGCACCGTCGTGCACGTCGTGGCCGACGCCGCGCCGGGGCCGGGCTTCGAGCCCGCCGTCGCGGGGCTCGAGGACTTCTACTTCGCGACCCTCGCCGCCGGGCGCGCCGCGCCGCGCGCCGCCTGAGCGGGCGCCGCCCGAGACCCCAGGAGCCCACCGTGCTCGCCCGCGTCGCGGCCTTCGAGATCCGCTTCCTCGTCCGCTCCCCGCTGTTCTGGATCGCCTCGGCGATCTTCTTCCTCCTCTCCTTCGCCTCGGTCGCCGTCGAGGGCGTCAGCATCGGCGGCCGCGGCCTCACCCACCTGAACTCGCCCTTCGCGCTCGTGCAGACCGTGGGCGTGATGGCGGTGTTCGGGGTGTTCGTCGTCGTGGCCTTCGTCGCGGGCGCGGTGGTGCGCGACGACGAGACGGGCTTCGCGCCGATCGTGCACACCACCCGGGTGACGAAGCCCGCCTACGTGGTGGGCCGGTTCCTCGGCGCGACGGCCGTCGGGTACCTCGTGCTGTGCTCGGTGGCGCTCGGCGTGCTCGTCGGGACGTGGATGCCCTGGCTCGACCCCGACAAGCTCGGGCCGTTCCGGGCGGGCGACTACCTGCACGTGCTCCTCGTGCTCCTCCTGCCCACGGTGCTGCTCCTCTCCGCGGGCTTCTTCGCGCTCGCGACCGGCACCCGCTCGATGACCACGACCTACGTCGGCGCGGTCGGGTTCCTCGCCCTCTACTTCGCGGCCATCATCGGGCTCCAGGATCCCCGCTGGCTCGACCTCGTCGCGCTCCTCGACCCGTTCGGGCTCGGCGCCGCCGAGGCGATGACCCGCTACTGGACGACCGCCGAGCGCAACACGCAGCTGTTGCCGCTCGCGGGGCCGCTGCTCCGGAACCGGCTCCTGTGGGGCGCGATCACCGTCGTGCTCTTCGCGGTCGCCTACCGGCTGTTCCGGTTCGAGGCGAAGCCGGCGGGGGGTGGGAAGGCGGAGGGGGGCGAGCCTGCTGACGCCCACCTCGTGGCCTCGCGGCCGCTCATCCCGAGCCCTTCGACTTCGTTCACCCTGAGCGTAGCCGCCGCAGGCGGCGAAGTCGAAGGGCCCCGGGTGAACGAAGCCGAGGGACGAGCCCAGGGCGCCTGGTCCGCCCTGCTCACCCTCGCCCGCTTCGACGCCCTCTTCGTGCTGCGCAGCCCGGCCTTCTACGTGCTGCTCGCCCTCGGCGTCCTGAACGCCTTCGCCTCCCTCTTCACCTCCACGGACTTCATGGGGGCGGAGCTCCTGCCGGTGACCCGCGGGATGGTGCGGGCGCTCGACGGCGCCTTCTCGCTCTTCCCGCTCCTCATCGCGATCTACTACGCGGGCGAGCTCGTCTGGCGGGACCGCGAGCGGCGCGTGCACGAGATCGTCGATGCGACGCCGGCGCCGGACTGGACCTTCCTCGTCCCGAAGCTCGTCGCGGTGACCGGGGTGCTCGCCGCGACGGTGCTCGTGGGCGTGCTCACCGCGGTCGGGACCCAGCTCCTGAAGGGCTGGACCACCCTCGAGCTCGGGCACTACCTCCTCTGGTTCGCGGTCCCCACGGTGATCGCGCTCTTCCTCTTCGCGGTCTTCGCGGTGTTCGTGCAGTCGATCGTGGCGTCGAAGCCGCTCGGCTGGGCGGCGATGCTCGTCTACGTCGTGGTGATGAGCTCGCTCTCGAAGGCGGGCTTCCAGCACCCGCTCTACCGCTGGTCGTCGACGACGCCCACCCCGCTCTCCGACATGAACGGCCTGGGCCGGTTCTGGGTGGGCGCGGCCTGGCTGCAGCTCTACTGGCTCCTCCTGTCGGTCGCGGTGCTGGTCCTCGCCCACGCGCTCCGGCGCCGCGGCACGGAGGCCCGGCTCACGCCGCGCCTCCGCGCGCTGCCCCGCCGGCTCCGCGGCGCGCCGGGTGTCCTCGCGGCGCTCGCGCTCGCGGGCGCGGCGGTGGCCGGCGGCTGGGTGTTCTTCAACACCAACGTCCTCAACACCTACCGCTCCGACGACGACGAGGAGGCCCGGCAGGCGCTCGTCGAGAAGACGCTCTCGCCCTTCGAGAAGGTCCCGCAGCCGACCATCACCGACGTCAAGCTCGACGTGCAGCTCTTCCCGCGCGAGGTGCGCGCGGTGACCCGCGGCGAGTACGCGATCGAGAACCGCACCGGGGCACCGCTCGACCACGTCCACGTCCGCTGGGACCTGCGCCTGCGGCTGGACGAGCTCACGGTCGAGCGCGGCGCGGTCGAGCAGGAGCTGCCGGACGTCCACTGCCGCATCTTCAGGCTCTCGCCCCCGATGGCGCCCGGCGAGCGGCGCCGGATCGCCTTCGCCACCACCCTCGAGGAGCGCGGCTTCCCGGCGCGCCAGCCGCTCACCCGCGTCGTCGGGAACGGGACCTTCCTCGACAACACCGAGATCGCCCCGTCGCTCGGGTGGTGGCGCGGGGAGGGGCTCCTCACCGACCGCGCGAAGCGCAGGAAGTACGGCCTGCCCGAGCTGCCCCGGATGGCGAAGCTCGAGGACCCGGCCGCCCGCGCCCACCACTACCTCCGACACGACTCCGACTGGGTGAACGCCGAGCTGTCGCTCACGACCGACGCCGACCAGGTGCCGGTGCTCCCGGGCTACACGGTCGAGGAGACGACGCGCGGGGGCCGGCGCACGCTGCGCACCCGGACCGAGGCGCCGATCCACCACTTCTTCTCGCTGCAGTCGGCGCGCTACGCCGCGAAGGTCCAGCGGGTGGGCGCGGTCGAGACGGCGGTCCTGCACCACCCGCCGCACGGGTACACCCTGGACCGCATGCTCGGCTCGATGAGGCGCTCGCTCGAGCTGTTCGGGCGGGCCTTCTCGCCCTTCCAGTTCCGCCAGCTCCGCGTGCTCGAGTTCCCCGCCTACGCCAGCTTCGCCCAGTCGTTCTCGAACACCATCCCCTACTCGGAGGCCATCGGCTTCGTCGCCGACGCCTCGGATCCGGAGAAGGTGGACCTCGCCACCTACGTGACCGCCCACGAGGTCGCCCACCAGTGGTTCGGCCACCAGAATCGTCGGCGCCGACATGCAGGGCGGGACCATGCTCGTCGAGACCTTCGCGCAGTACGGCGCGCTCCTCGTGATGGAGGACCTCTACGGGAAGGCGCAGCTGCGGCGCTTCACGAAGTACGAGCTCGACCGCTACCTGCGCTCGCGCGGGAGCGAGCTCGTGGAGGAGCTGCCGCTCGCCCGCGTCGAGAACCAGGGCTACATCCACTACCAGAAGGGCACGCTCGTCATGGCCTGGCTCGACGAGGTCGTCGGGCGCGAGGTCGTGACCCGCTCGCTCCGCCGGCTCGTCTCGGAGTTCGCCTTCAAGCCGGCGCCCTACCCGTCCTCCACCGACTTCCTCCGGATCCTCCGCGAGGAGGCCGGCCCCGCGCACGACGCGCTCATCACCGACCTCTTCGAGCGGATCACGCTCTACGACCTCGGCGCCAAGGGCGCGAAGGTGACCCGCCGGCCCGACGGCAAGTTCGAGGTCGCGCTCTCGATCACCGCCGCGAAGAAGTACGCCGACGGGAAGGGTGTCGAGACCGAGGCGCCGATGGACGAGCTCGTGGAGGTGGGCGTCTTCGCGGCCGAGCCCGGGAAGAAGGGCTTCCGCGAGGAGGACGTGCTCCGGCTCGAGAAGGTGCGGGTGAGGAGCGGGGCGTCGACCCTCACGCTCGTCGTCGACCGCGAGCCGCGCTGGGCGGGCGTCGACCCGTTCAACCGGCGCATCGACCGCAACTCCGACGACAACCTCGTGAAGGTCGAGTAGCCGCGGCGGCCGTCCGGCGCCGGCTCAGCCGTCCTGCCAGCGCTTCCGCTTGCGCCACAGCGTCGTGACGTCGAGCCCGAGGATCCGGGAGGCCTCGGCGAGCGTCGGCGCCCGTGCCACCACCCGCTTCACGTGCTCGCGCTCGACCTCCTCGGTCGTGAAGTCGCCGCCGGGCACCGCGGCGGGCGCCGGCGCGGCGGCGCGCGCCGCCCGCCGCTCGCGCGTGCGCGCGAGGGCCTCGCCCACCTGGACCGGCGTGAACGGCTTCGGCAGGTAGTCCTGTGCCCCCCGGCGCATCGCCTCGACCGCCGACTCGATCCGGCCGTAGGCGGTGATGATCACGACGTCGAGGTCGGGCTGCAGGCCGAGCAGGCGGGGCAACAGGTCGAGGCCGTCGTCCACCCCGAGCCGGAGGTCGACGAGCGCGAGCGCGTGGGGCCGCTCGCCGATCGCCCTGAGCGCCCCCGCGGCGTCTCCGGCCTCGGTCACCTCGCAGCCGAGGCTCCGCAGGCAGACGCCGAGCGTGGCGCGGATGTTCGGCTCGTCGTCCGCGACGAGCACCCGCAGCGCCTCGGGCTGCGGGGGCGCCGGCTGCGGATTGGGGGCCAGGGGGGGCGTCCTGGTGGCACCATGCGGTGGAGGCTCGCACGATCGGCACCCCGGTGCCAGCCTGCCCGGTGGGGACGGACGGGGCCGTCACGAGGAGGAGAGGGATGACGTTCCGAAGGCGGCTCCTCCTGACGCAGGCTCCGCTCGTCCTCGCGCTCGTCCTCGTCGGCTGGGGCGCCCAGCGCACCATCTCGTCGCTCGGGCAGAACGCGCAGAGCAGCCTCGACGACGACTACCGGAGCGCGGCGGCGGCCCACCGCATGTCCGCGGCCCTGGCGCAGATGCACGACGACGCGCTCCTCCGCGCGGCGGGCATCCAGCCCACCGGCGACGCCCGGACGCTCCGGGCGCGCTTCGAGGCGGAGCTCGAGGGCCAGCGCCAGCACATCAGCGAGCCCGGCGAGGCGGAGGTGACCCGGCGGCTCGAGGAGGCCTGGCGGCGCTACCTCGCGACCGAGGACGAGGTGCTGCGGGGGCCGCTCACCCGCGAGGCCCTCCTCGGCCCGCTGCAGGACGCGGCCCACGCCGTCCAGGCCGCCTCCGAGGAGCTCCTCCACATCAACCAGGAGGCGATGCGGCGGAAGAGCGTCGAGGCGGGCCTGATGGCCGACCGGTTCAAGACGCTGCTCGCCCTCGCGACCGGCGTCGCGCTCGTGCTCGGCGTCATCGCCTCGGCGAGCCTCACCCGCCGCTCGGTCGGCGAGCTCGTCCGCGCCCAGCGGACCACCCAGGCGGCGATCGACTCCCTGCACCACCCGGTGCTCGTGCTGTCCAGGGAGGGGGCCGTGCTCGGCCTGAACGCGACGGCCCGCGCGCTGCTCGAGCGGCCGGACGGGCTGCCCGACCACCTCGACGACCTCGTCCCGGAGCCGCCCCTGCGCGCGCGGCTCCTCGCCGCCTTCCGCCACGCGGCGGAGCGCGGCGAGCCCTACCTGCCGAACCGCCTCGACGAGGCGGTCACCGTGGCGCGGGGTAGCGGGCCGCGCACCTTCCTCCCGCACGCGTCGCCGCTCCGGACGCGGGGCGGTGAGGTGAACGGCGTCACGGTCGTGCTCCAGGACGTGACCCGGCTCGCGCGCTTCGACCAGCTCCGCAGCGACCTCGTCGCCACGGTGGCGCACGAGTTCCGCACGCCGCTCACCTCGCTGCAGCTGGCGGTGCACCTCTGCGGCGACGGCGCGGCCGGCCCGGTCACCGACGAGCAGCGCCGCCTCCTCGGCGGCGCCCGCCAGGACTGCACGCGCCTCCTCGACACCGTCGAGGAGATCCTCGACCTCTCGCGCATCCAGGCCGGGAAGCTCGAGCTCGACCCTGCGCCCCGCGCGGCCGGGGAGCTCGTCGCGCGCGCGCTCGAGGCGGCCGCCGCGCCGGCGGCGGCGGCGGGCGTGCGGCTCGTCGCCGGGGAGGCCAGGGAGACGGTGCAGGCCGACGCCGAGCGCACGGGGATCGTCCTCGCGAACCTCGTCGGGAACGCCGTCCGGCACAGCCCGGCGGGCGGCACGGTGCGGGTGAGCACCCGGACCTCCGGCGGCGCCGTGCGGTTCGAGGTCGTGGACGAGGGCCCCGGGCTCACGCCCGAGCAGGCCGGCCGCGTGTTCGAGCGCTTCTACCGCGTGCCGGGCACGCAGGGCCCCGGGGCGGGCCTCGGGCTCTACATCGCGCGCGAGATCGTCGAGGCGCACGGCGGCGCCATCGGCGTCGACGCGGCGCCCGGGCGCGGCTGCACGTTCTGGTTCACGCTGCCGGCGGCGAAGGCGCCCCAGGGCTGAGCGCGGCGCGGCGGCTCAGCGCGTGCGCTCCACCTTGCCGTCCTGCGTGCGGCGCCAGGCGGCGAGCACCTTGCCGCCCCGCACCACCTTCGCCGAGGCGGCCCCGCGCACCACGAGGTCCCGGGCGGCCTTCTCGGCGTCGCGCCGCGAGACCTTCTCGAGGCGCGCGCCCTTCGCGCCCTCGACGCGGTAGACCGGCGCCGGGGTGATCACCCCTCGTCCCCGCGTCCGGCGCGCAGCGCGCCGAGCTGGGCGCGGGCGGTGCGCGCGCCCAGGCCGGCCGCGATCGCGACGGGGAGCGGCAGGGCGGCGCCCTGGGCCTCGGTGTGAGCGTCCATGGCCAGCACCCTAGCGCAGGGGCCGCCCGCCGCACGCATTCACACTTTCGCGGTCTCGCTGAGGCGGAGGCTGGCTCTGCGCTCCGTCCGACCTCCCGCGCCTCAGATCCGCTCGAGCACCGTCGTGAGCAGCCTCCAGAACCGCGCCGTCGAGCCGATGCCGACCTGCTCGCGCGGCGTGTGCGCGTCCCGGATGTCCGGGCCGAACGAGACCATCTCCATGCCCGGGAACTTCTCGCCGATGATCCCGCACTCGAGGCCGGCGTGGCAGGCGGAGACCTTCGGCGCGACGCCGAAGAGCTCCTGGTTCACGCCCGCGACGAGCTTCACGATCCCGGCGCCGGGCTCGGGCTTCCAGCCGGGGTACCCGCCCGACTCGCGCGGATCGAAGCCGGCGAGGCGGCAGGCCGCCGCGATGCGGTTCGCGAGCGCGCGCTTCGAGGAGTCGATGGCGCTGCGGGTGAGGAAGGTGCACTCGACCTCGCCGTCGCGCGTCTCGAGGACGCCGAGGTTGGTCGAGGTCTGCACGAGGCCGGGGACGTCCGGGCTCATCGCCTCGACGCCGTTCGGGCCGGTGAGGAGGAGGCCGACCGCGGCGCGCGCGTCCGCGGCGCTCATCACCGGGCCCGCCTCGGCGGGCGAGACCTCGATGGCCACCTCCGGATCGATCTGGCCGAGGGCGGCGCGCCACTCGCCGGCGAGCCGGGCGACGTCGGCCCGGAGCGCGGCCTCCTTCGCGGGGGCGACGAGCACGACCGCCGAGGCCTCGCGCGGGATGGCGTTGCGCTTGTTGCCACCCCTGAGCGAGGCGAGCGCGAGGTCGTGAGGCGCCAGCGCGTCGAGCACGGAGGCGAGCACGCGGATGGCGTTGCCGCGCCCGAGGTGGATGTCGATGCCGGAGTGGCCGCCCTTGAGCCCCGTCACCTTGAGGCGCAGCGCCCTCGCGCCGGCCGGCGCGGGCTCGCGGGTGATCTTCCGGACCGCGACCGTGTCGATGCCGCCCGCGCAGCCGATGGTGAGCTCGTGCTCGGCCTCGCTGTCGAGGTTGAGGAGGATCTTCGCCTTCAGCCACCCCGGCTTCACGGCGTTCGCGCCGGTGAGGCCGGTCTCCTCGTCGACCGTGACGAGGACCTCGAGCGGGCCGTGCTTCACGTCCTTCGCGGCGAGCAGCGCGAGCCCGGCCGCGACGCCGATGCCGTTGTCGGCGCCGAGCGTCGTGCCGCGGGCGCGCAGGACGTCGCCGTCGCGCACGAGCGCGATGGGGTCCTTCTCGAAGTCGTGCGCGGTCGCCTCGTCCTTCTCGCAGACCATGTCGATGTGGCCCTGCAGCGCCACCGGCCTGCGCCCCTCCATGCCGGGCGTCGCCTTCTTGCGGGCGAGGAGGTTGCCCGCGGCGTCGCGCTCGACCTCGCAGCCGGCGGCCCGCGCCTGGGCCTCGGCCCAGGCCATGGCGGCGGCCTCCTTGCCGGAGCCGCGCGGGATCCGGGCGAGGCCTTCGAACTGCTTCCAGAGGAGGGCGGGCTCGAGCCCGGCGAGGAGGTCGGTCATGGCGGGCGAACCTAGCAAAGGTCCGCCCGCCGGGCACCGGCTCAGTGCTTCTTTTCCTGGAGGAGCTCGTCGAGGAGGGCCGCCGCGCCCGGCTGCCCCTGGGCGCCCTCCTGCTCGAGGATCCACAGGAGGTACCGCGCGTCGGCGGTGACGTTGCGGGCGACCGCCGGCACGTAGCCGAAGTCGTTCGCGACGTTCTCCCAGACCCGGTCGAAGTTCACGCCGACGAGCCGCCCGCGCGCGTCGATGACGGGGCTGCCGGAGTTGCCGCCGGTGGTGTCGAGGTCGGCGAGGAAGTCGACCGGGACGTCCTTCAGGACCGGGTCCGCGAAGCGGCCGAGCTTGCCGGCCCGGCGCGCCTCGAGGAGCCACCCCGGCGCGTCGAACGGCTCCTCGCCGGTGGCCTTCTCGAGGACCCCGCCGAGCGTCGTCTGCGGCGCGTACGTCACGGCGTCGCGCGGCGCGTAGCCCTTCACGCGGCCGAACGAGGCGCGGAGCGACCGGTTCGCGTCGGGCGCGAGGGCCCGGCCCGCCTCGCCCGCCTCGGCGGCGCGCCACGCGGGCCTGAGGCGCAGCGCAGCCCCGGTCCAGGCCTCGCGGCGGTCGCGCAGGGCGCGCCGCTCGGCGTCGAGCTCCAGGCCGAGCGTCGTCAGCGGGTCGTTGCGCGCGGCGAGCGCGGCGCGGGTCTCGTCGAACGCCGCGAGCCGGCCCTCGGCCTTCGTGAGCGGCGAGGCCGCCGCCCAGGCGTCGAGCGCCGCGAGGATGGCGGCGTCGTCCTTCCCGCGGAAGCGCGCCTCCACCGGGGCGAGGCGCTGCCCCTCCGGAAGCGCGAGCGCGCGCTTCACCCAGGAGAGCGCGAGGCGGCGGTCCGCCGCGGGCGCGTACCGGCCCTGGTCCTTCTGCAGCTCCTCGCGCACCCGGGCGAGGTCGCGCTCCTGCCAGCCGGGCTCGCGCTCCGCGTCGGGTCGCGCCGCCTCGGCCGCGCGCCGCGCGACCTGCACCGGCCAGCGCAGCGTGCGCGCCACGCTCCCGAGCTGGTCGAGGAGGAAGTCGCGGTCGAAGGTCGCGACCTTCTCGGCCGCGAGCCCCGCGAGCCCGTCGCGCGCCGCCACCGCGTCGACGCGGCCGTGCGCCCTCGCCCAGGCGAGCACCCGCGCCTCGTCCTCCCGGCGGCGCTCCACGATCCGGCCGCGTCGGAACCCGGCCAGCTGCCCCTCGGCGTTCTTCCGGCGGTTGGTGAGCCCGCGCAGGTCGGCGGCGAGCGCGAGCTTCACGGCGTCGCTCCGGGCGCCCTCCTCCTCGATGATCGCCTCCCACTCCTTCGCGAGCGAGAGCGCCGCCGGATAGAACCGGCCCGCGCGCTCGGCCATCTCGTCGGCCACGTACGCGCGGAAGGTCGTGCCCGGGTACCCGAGCACCGCGACCGCGTCGCCCGGGCGGACGCCGCGGGCCGAGACCGGGAAGGACCAGCGCGGCCGGTACGGCTGGCCGTCCGGGCCGTACACGCGGAGCAGCGCGAAGTCGCCGGTGTGGCGCGGCCAGGTCCAGTTGTCGACCTCCCCGCCGAAGTTCCCGACGCCCACCGGCGGCGCCCAGACGAGGCGCACGTCGGTGTACTCGTCGAACTCGGTGAGCGCGAAGGCGACCCCGCCGTCGTGCACGTGGAACTCGCAGCGGGCGGCCTTGCCGCCGGCGTCCTTGCGCTGCTCGCAGGCGGCGACGAGCGCCTTGCCCTTCCGCTCGACGGCCCGAGCGCGCGCCGCGTCGTCGGCGCCCGCGGGCACCGCGGCCCTGACCTCGGCGGTCACGTCGGTGAACGCGCGCGGCACCTGCGCGCGGTAGGCCCGGGCCCTCCGCTCGTCGGCGCGGGTCGCCGCGAGGAAGCCGTCGCGGAGCAGGTTCCGCTCGGTGGTCGAGTGCTCCTGCAGGATGCCCACCGCGCAGTGGTGGTTCGTGACGAGGAGCCCGTCGGCGGAGACGAACGACGCCGAGCAGCCCGGCACCTGGATCGCGTTCGCGAGCAGCCCGCCGCCCTTCGCCGGATCCCAGAGCGTCGAGAGCGGCAGCTCGAACCCCTGGGCCTTCAGCCACGCGGGGCCCTGGGCGTGGACCTGCTCCGGCGTCCACTTGCCCTCGGCGGCGAGGGCGGCCGGGGCGAGGACGAGTGCGGCGGTCGCGAGGAGCGGGCGGAGGGTGGCGCGCATGGCGCCGGAGGAGAGCACGCCGCCGTGGACAACTCAATGCTCCGCCTCGACCCTGCCCTTCGCGTCCTCGAGGAGCCGGCCGAGGCCGAGCTGGTCGCCGCCCGCGAGGAAGCGCAGGCCCACCCTGAATGCCTTCCCGTCCTGGCGCGCCCAGCACACGCGGGCGCGGAGCAGGGCGCCGGCGGCCGGCGTGAGCCCGACCTTCACGTCCAGGATTCGAGCTCGGGAGCGGCTTCACCCCGCTCCACACGAGGCCGCAGCCGCCGCGCGAGAGGGAGAAGGTGCTCATGTACAGGTGCCCGCCGCCGGCGGAGACCACGGCGGGCAGGGTCACGCGGAAGCGGGGATCCCGGACGCGCGGGCTCGGCGCGCGGCCGTCGAGGTACGCGCGGATGCGGTGGAGCGCCGCCTGGCGGTCGTCGTCGATCTCGACCTCGGCGGCGTAGGCGCCGGCGATGGGGCGCGCGACCTTCACGGTCCCGAGCACGGGCGCCGCGAGGCCGCCCTCGCCGGTCAGGCGCAGCGCCACGCGGCGGCCCTCACCGAGCGGCCCGGCGCTCCTGATCACCACGCGGCTCGAGCCCGGGCTCCAGGCGCTCACGAGCGCGCGCGCGTCGAGCGGGATCACCTCGGCGGGCGCCGGGACGGTCCTGAGCGGCGCGGTCGCCGCCGACCGGGTGGGCGTCGGGCGGCGCGGGGCGGCAGGCGGGTCCTGCGTCGCCGTGCTGGGGCGGAGCCACTTCATGATCGGCATGCGGTGACCGACCGAATACCCGACCGACGGTCGAGCGCGGCATCGGGACGCTCCCGAGCCCTGCGGCGCTGACCCCGGACCGTGGGAATCCGGAACCGGACACCCCCGCCGCGACCTACGACACCGCCTCGAGGTCCCGCTCGCTCACCTCGCCGAGGAGGCGCAGGAGCGCCTGCGGGTCGCCGCCCGCGAGGAAGCGCAGGCCGACCTTCGTGCCCTGCGGCTCGCCACGCACCCAGCAGACGCGCGCGCGGAAGCTGGGCGCGGTCGGGCCGCCGCCGAGGCGCACGTTCAGGTACGCGCCCGCCGGGGGCCGCTCGCCCGCCCACGAGAGGCCGCAGCCGCCGCGGGAGAGCGAGAAGGTCTTCATGTACAGCGCCGCGGGCCCCGCGGAGACGACGGCGGGGAGCGACATGCGGTAGCGCGGCTCGCGCTCCCTGGGGAGGCTCGCGCGGCCGTCGAAGTACTCCTGCACCCGGCGGAGCATGCCGCGGCGGTCGGCGTCGACGATCACGTCGGCGGAGTAGATGGGCCTGCCGCCCGGGCCGCCCGCCTGGAGCGTGCGCGTGCCCGTCACCGTGCCGGTGACCGGCGCGTTCACGCCGACCTCGCCCTGCAGCCGGAGCGCCACGCGCGTCCCCCGGCCGAGCGGCGTGGCGGTGCGCACCACGATGCGGTGGTCGCCCGGCCGCCAGCCGGCGACGAGCGCCCGTGCGTCCACCGGGATCTGCTCGGTGGGCGGGGGCACGGTCTTCAGCGGGAGGCCGACCGGCGGTGGCGTGATCGCGGGGCGGGACGGCGCGCCGCCGCCCATGGCGAGGCTGCGCGTCCGCGGCGAGGCCGTGGACCCCGAGGCGGTCGCCGCCTCCCTGGAGCGGAGCCACTTCAGCAGCGACATGGAGGTTCGACTCATAGCCGGTCTGCGCGTGACGGCGCAGTCCCGAGCTTCGGAGGCCCCACCTGAGTGAGCGCGAAGTCTCCGCGGATGATCCGGCTCTCCTCGATCGTCCGATCTCCGTTGCGGCCCAGCGACGAGAACGCGTTGGAGGACGCAGCGAGGCGCGCCGGAGCACCCGGCGCGCCTCGCGCACTCACTTGCCGGTCAACGTCCGCTCAGGGGCTGTACGTGCCCGTCAGCGTGACGCCCGAGTACGCCGTGTAGCCGCGGATCATGACGTACCAGTCCGCCGCCGCCGGCGCCGAGAACGTGCAGGTCTCGCTGTTGCCCGTGAGGTACGGCCGGCAGTTGTAGGTCGTGGTCGTCGGCTGCGCGCCCGACCGGACGTAGAGGTCCGCGTCGCCGGTGCCGCCGCTGATGGTGAACGTCAGCGAGGTCTTCCCCGCCGGCACCGCGAGCTTCCAGTACTGGTTCGAGCCCGAGGCGCCGGCGATGCCGGTGACCGGCACGCCGCTCGTGAGCGACGGCACGGTCGGGCCCGCCGTGTTGGTGGCGACGAGCGTGACGCCCGAGTACGCGGTGTAGCCGCGGATCATGACGTAGTACAGGCCCGCGACCGGCGCCGAGATGGTGCAGGTCTCGCTGTTGCCGGAGAGGTACGGGCGGCAGTTGTACGTCGCGGTCGTCGGCTGGGCACCCTGGCGGACGTAGAGGTCCGCGTCGCCCGTGCCGCCGCTGATCTGGACGGTGAGCGTGGTCGTGCCCGACGGCACGTTGATCGACCAGAACTGCTGCGAGCCGGACGCGCCGGAGATGCCGGTGACCGGCACGCCCGAGGTGAGCGGCGTGACGCCCGACGTCGCGTTGACGGTGAGCGAGCCCGTCGCCGTGCGGGTCGTCGCGCCGGAGGTGCCGGTCACGGTGAAGCTCGCCGTGCCCACGGTCGCCGTCGCCGAGGTGGCGAGCGTGAGCGTGGCGCTCCCGCCCGCGGTCACCGTCGCCGGGTTGAACGTCGCCGTGACGCCGGTGGGCAGCGCAGAGATCGAGAGCGCGATGCTCTGGGTCGAGCCGTTGAGCGCGGTGGTCGAGACCGTGTAGGCCGCGCTGCCGCCCTGCGTGACGGTCGCGCTCGAGGGCGAGAACCCGACCGTGTAGTCCGGCGCCGGGGCGGCCGTGACGGTGAGCGACGCGGTCGCCGAGTGCGTCGTCGTGGACGAGCCGGTCACGGTGAACGTCGTCGCCGCCGCGACCGCGGAGGTCGTGACGGTGAGCGTGGAGGAGCCGCCGGCCGTGACGGTCGCCGGGCTGAAGGAGCCCGAGGCGCCCGCCGGCAGCCCGCTCACCGCGAGGGAGACGGACTGGGTCGACCCGCCGATGGCGGTCGTCGAGACCGTGTAGGTGGTGGAGCTGCCCACCACGACCGAGCGGCTCGACGGCGTGATCGCGATCGAGAAGTCGGGCGCCGCCGCGACGGTGAAGGTGACGGTCGTCGCGTGGGTCGCGCTCGCGCCGGTGCCGGTGACGGTCACGGCGTAGCTGCCCGCGGCCGCCGTCCCGGCGTTGAGCGTGAGGGTCGCGCTCCCGCCCGCGGTGACCGAAACCGGGCTGAACGACGCCGACGCGCCGGCCGGGAGGCCGCTCGCAGAGAGGGTGACGGCCTGCGCGGAGCCCGAGGTGACGGTGGTCGAGATCGTGCTCGTGCCCGAGCCGCCCGCCGCGACCGAGACGGTCGCCGGGGAGGCCGAGATCGAGAAGTCGTTCGTGGCCACCGTGCCGCAGCCCGGCAGCTTGAAGGAGCCGATGCGGGTCTTCCAGTTGAACGTGCCGTTCGCCGGGATGTACTCGGACGTGAACCAGAAGGTGCAGTCGTCCGTCGGGTCGACGCCGAGCATCGAGTAGTCGCCCCACCGCGTGAGCGAGGAGCCCTGGGCGCCGGCGCCGGTGATCATGATGTTCTCACCCTGCGTCATCGTGCCCGCCGCGTCGCCCGCGAGCCGGCCGGTGTAGCGGAGCGACGGCTTGAGCGCCGAGCTCGAGCCGGAGAAGCCGAGCGCGATGTTGCCGGCCTGGTCCATCGCGCCGGAGCCCATCCACCGGTAGGTGGTGTCGGGCGCGTAGGTGCCGGACTGGAACACCGAGAGGTTGCTCGAGGCGTCGGCGCGGAGCTCGTACCAGCGCACGCCCACCGCGGTGCCCGCGGTGACCGAGTGGTTCGTCACGAGGGACTGGGTGCCGTTCGCCTGGTTGCGGTAGGCGAGGCGGAACATGAGGCGGTCGGAGAGCGAGTCGAGGGAGCCGCCGCCCGACTGCGGGATGCAGGTGCCGGAGGTGCCGCAGGCCTCGGTGTAGCTCGGGACCGTGAGGCTCGTCGGGCCCGTGAACGTGGAGCTCGCCGGGGTGGTCCAGTCGACGTGGAACTTCCAGTAGGCGAGCGTGGTGGTGGTGGTGCCCAGGCCGACGACGTAGTTGGGCGCGCCGGCCGGCGGCTGGCGCGAGCCGTCGAGGTCGGCCGGGAGGAGGCCGCCGAAGCTGGAGGAGGTGTTGAAGCACTGCTGGGTGGCCGCGGCGCCGGTCAGCATCTTCGCGCGGTCGTACGCGCAGACCTTCGCGTAGAGGTACGCGGTGCCCGCGTTGTTGAACATGTTGAAGGTCGTGTAGTAGGCGTCCGGCCACACGCCCATCTTCGGGTAGTCCGGGAAGCCGTCGCTGTAGCTGAAGGCGTAGCGGTAGTACGCGCCGGTCGGATCGGCGGTCTGGGACACCGCGATGCACTGCTGGAAGGGCTGGGTGGTGACCTGGAACTGGCTGATGATCCAGCGGTCGGCCATCGGATCGTAGAGGACCACCGGGTCGCCGTCGTTCGCGGTCTGGCAGCCGCCGCCGAAGCCGCTCCACAGCGTGTTGATCGGCACCGGGCCGTAGAGCACCGTGCCGGTCTTCGAGAACACCGCGAAGTCGGTGTTCACGGTCTGCACGTAGTGGTTCGGGCCGACGTCGCCGTTCGTGTCCGGCGGCGCCGAGGCGACCGAGAAGGTGCCCTGCGGGCCGGTGAGGCCCTGGCCCACGCCGTCGAACTGCACACCGGCGGTCGGGGCGAGGAGCGTGAGCGCGCTCTCGATGCTCTGGATGACCGGGTCCTGGTTGCGCGGGCCGCGGCGGACCATCGGCAGCTTCTTCACCTCGTGCTCGACGCGCGGCTGGCGGGCCGCGACGGGCATGAGGTCGAGCGGCGCGGAGAGGTCTCCGTGGTCCGCGTCGGACACCATCGCGCCCTGCTGCACGACCTCGGGCTCGGACGGCGTCGCGTCGGGCTGGGGGGCGCCGCAGGCGGCGAGGAGCGCGGCGGGGACAAGAACGGCTACGGTCCGGCCCAGCCTGTGGGCACGGTGTTCGTTCGTCATGTGATCTCCCGTCCGGGCGCGGAGGCGAGGGGTCGTGGGGGGGAGCGACGTGCCTGCGCCCGGCTGCTGGGAAGCTCATATCGAACCCTGAGTGTAGGCTGCGACGTTCTGCCCCATGTGGGATACCCGGGCGGGTCCGCGTTGACATCCGGACGGAGGGGAGAAACCCTCGTGGCCATGTGGACTTCGCTCCTCGTCGCGATGGCCCTCGCCGGCGACCCTCCCGCCGACCCACCCGACGGGCGTACGGAACCGGGCACCGAGGCGCCGGTGCAGCGCGGCGCGGAGGTCGGCGGATCGCGGCACGACGCATCCCCTCCCCTCCGCGAGCTCCCCCCCGCCGCGCGCCGGAAGGAGAGGCGCGTCCACCCCGTGAAGCCGCTGCCCCGCCCGAAGCCGCCGCCCGCCGATTCCGACGCCCCCGCGGACCACAAGGACGACAAGTGAACCTCACCCCGACGCTCCGTCCGCCCGCCTTCGCCCTCGCCGCGCTGTGCGTCCTCGCGTGCGCCCTCGCGCTCGGCGCCTGCCGCAAGGAGTCCGAGGCCGAGGAGCGCGCCGAGGAGCGCGAGCGCTTCGAGAAGGCCGCGAAGGAGTTCCGCGCCGCGCCAAAGACGCCGCTCGGCCCCGAGGACCGCGAGGGGCTCTACGCGCTGGGGGCGCTGCTCGGCACGCGCGTCGCGCCCTACGCGCTCGCGCCGGCGGAGCTCGCCGAGGTGGAGCGCGGCTTCGCCGACGCCGCCCGCGCGCGGAAGCTCGCCCTCGAGGACCCCGACCTCGAGGCCTGGGGCACGAAGGTGGACGAGCTCCTCAAGAAGCGCAGCCACCCCGAGCTCGCGGCCGAGCTCGCGAAGGGGCGGAAGTTCGCGGCGGCCGAGGCGGCGCTCCCGGGCGCCGAGCGGCTCGCGAGCGGCGTGGTGGTGCGGACGATCGCGGCCGGGAAGGGCCCCCTCCCCGGCGCGGCCGACCTCGTGCGCGTCGCGTACCGGGGGACGGTCGCCGGGGGCGACGCACCGTTCGACGAGCGCGCGGACGCCGAGCTCCCGCTCGGGCGCGTGATCCCGTGCTGGAACGAGGCCTTGCCGAGGCTCGCGATCGGCACGAAGGCGCGGCTCGTCTGCCCGCCCGAGACGGCCTACGGCGACCAGGGCCGCCCGCCGAAGATCGCGGGCGGCGCGACGCTCGCGTTCGACGTCGAGATCCTCGGCGCGCGGCCGGCGCCGAGGTAGCGCGCTTGACCGGGGTGGCGCCCGCGCTCGAGGTCCGGCCCGCCGCGGGCGACGGCGATCTCCGCGCGATCCTCGCGCTGCAGGCGTCGCAGCTCGCCGCCACGCTCGGCCCCGAGGCCGCCGCCCGGGACGGCTTCGTCACGGTCCGCCACGACCTCGAGACGCTCCGGCGGATGCACGCGCTCGCGCCGAGCGTGGTCGCGGCCGTGGGCGGCCCCGCGGGCGACGCGGCCCCGCTCGCCGGCTACGCGCTCGTGATGCCGGTGGAGGCCGCGCCGTGGGTACCGGTCCTCGCGCCGATGTTCGAGCTCCTGCGCGGGCTCTCGTTTCGCGGCCGGGCGCTCGCCGCGCTCCGGCACTACGTGATGGGCCAGGTCTGCGTCGCGCCGGCGTGGCGCGGGCGCGGCGTGTTCGACGCGCTGTACGACGGGCACCGCCGGCTCCTCGCCGGCCGCTACGACGTCGTCGTCACCGAGATCTCGGCGCGGAACGGCCGCTCCCTCCGCGCGCACGCGCGGGTCGGCTTCGAGACGATCCACCGCTACCGGGACGCGACCGACGACTGGGCGGTGGTCGCGATGGCGCTCGGCCCGGCGCCCTGATCAGGCGGGTCGGTAGCGCCCGAGCACCGCGTCGCCCACCGGGCCGACGTGGTGGCCGACGATCGCGCCCGCCTCGAGCTCGACGAAGGTCGGCGTCGCCATGACCCCGAGCGCGCGGGCGAGCTCGAGCTCCCGGGTGACGTCGACCGCGACGACGCCGGGGTTCGCCGCGGCGAGCGCCTTCACGCGCGGGGTGATCGCCCGGCACGCGCCGCAGCTCGGGCTCCAGAAGTAGGCGAGCGCGCGCGGCGCCGCGGCGAGCCTCGCGCCGGAGGGGCCGGGGAGCGCGGGCGGCCGGGTCCCGACGAGCGCGCGCGAGCGGCGGCGGAGGGCGACCTGCGAGGCCACGACGAAGGCCGCGAACAGCCCGAGGACGAGGAGGCCGAGCGCGGGGGTGGTCATGCCCCGGGAGAGCCGCGCCGGGGCGCCGGGGGTTCGGGCGGGACCGCGGGTGCCGGACACGCACGATCTTCGGGTGCCGGACACGCGGGCCGTGCGTGTCCGGCACCCGAAGATCCCCAGAAAAGACGGGGCGGGACGGCCCGGTGGACCGCCCCGCCCCGTGGTGGATCCCCCGCTAGTGGTCGCGGGCGACGGCGCTCTGGATGGCGCCCTTCTGCTGGACCGTGATGAAGCCCTGCGCGGCGAGCTGGTTCGCGAGGTTCGCGGAGCAGCTCACGTAGTCGCCGTGGTTGAGGGCGTCGGCGTCGCAGCGCTGGATGAGGTCGCGGATCGAGCAGCCGTTCGTGAAGAACGTGTTCGCCACCTTGGTGTCGATCCCGCCGACGATGATCGTCGAGCGGAGGTCCGACCCGAGGCACTGATCGCCCGCGTCGTCGGCCGCGCCGTCGAGGTCGCCGTCCGGGAACCAACCCACGTCCCGCAGCTGCGCGCGGGTGAGATCGGCCGGCGCGTCCACCGCGAGCGTGAGGTCGCCGTTGATGGCCGGCTCCATCAGCTGGTTCGGGGTGGCGAGCGTGTCCCAGTGGGAGACCGTCGAGCCCGGCTGCACCGGGTTCGGCGTGTAGAGCATCGGGCGGTTCTGCCGGTCGGCGCCCGCGCGCAGGGACAGGTCCACGCCGAGCGTGACGTTGACCTGCCCGGCGAGCAGCGCGGCCCTGACCGCGTTGCCGTCGGCGAGCGTGATGCGCACGGAGGGGATGGTGATGGTGGGGTCCGCGCCGCCGAGGCCGGACGGCGGGCCACCCGCGACGTTGTCGGCCACGATCACGGCGATCGCGCCCGCGTTCTGCGCGTTCTTCACCTTCACCACGAACCCGCACGTCCCGCGGTCGACGAGCGCGATCCTGCCGCTCACCGAGCCCGCGTTGGTGAGCGCGGTGCAGGCGTCGAAGGCCGAGGGCCCCGACGCGTTCTGGCCGTCGAGCGCGAGCACGACGTCGCCGGAGACCCCGGGCGTCCCGAGCGCCGGGCCGAAGGAGGCGGGGCCGACCTGCAGGTCGCCGAGCCCGGCGGGGGAGTTCACGTGCACGATGGGCGTCCCCTGCGCGAGCACCGCGGTGACCTGGGAGCCCACCTTCGGGCCGGTCCAGACCACGTTGCGCGGGTTGACCGCCGACGCGAGCCGCTCCGCGTCGGTCATGTCGTCGCGCGCCTTGGCCTTCGTGTCGTCGTAGTAGAACTTCGAGTACACGTCGGAGAGGCCGAGCGCGTACTGGCCGGTGCTCACGTTCGCGAAGCTCGAGAAGCCGAGGCCGTGCGCGAACTCGTGGAGGAGGACGGTGACGAGGTTGATCTGGTTCGCGGCGTGGCCGGTGTCGAGGCCGTAGTACCAGGTGGTCCCGGCGAGGCAGGTGGCCTTGCCGATGTCCGAGTTGAAGCGCGCGCGGATGTCGTCGGCGTTCGTGTTCGCGTCGCCGGGGGCGAGGTCGCCGCCGGCGAGCTTGTTCGCGAGCGCCACGTGGTACCAGGTGTTCGCGTAGGCCGCGCCGGGGAAGTCGCGGAAGATCTGGATGGCGCCCGCCGAGCCGAGCGTCGCCGCGGTCGCGGTGCACGACAGCGGGACGAAGGACGACTGGATCCGGATCTCGGCGGCGGAGTCGAGCGTGGCGCCCCAGATGCTGGCGGCGTGCTGGAAGGCGATGAGGCGCTGGGCCCCGACGGTGGTGCCCGGGTTGCCGCCGACCGGCGCGGCCGGGGTCGGGTCGTTGAAGCCGACGCCCGCGGCGTTGACGTTCACGATGGTGATCGTGGCGGCGAGGGCGTGGAGGGGCAGCGCGGCGGAGAGCGCGAGGGCGAGGAGGTGGCGACGCATGTCACTTCACCTCGAGGGCGGGGGTGGAGGCGGCCTTGCGGGCCTTCGCGGCCGGCTTCG
Organism: Anaeromyxobacteraceae bacterium; assembly: GCA_047602405.1. Lineage (GTDB taxonomy): Bacteria > Myxococcota > Myxococcia > Myxococcales > Anaeromyxobacteraceae > Anaeromyxobacter. The sequence continues at coordinate 1,464,422 of JASGHJ010000001.1, read as the reverse complement.
GCGGGGCCAGGAACTGCTCGGCCTCGGCCTTCGTCGTCACGCACCGGGTCTCGACGTTCCCGCCGGTCGCGAGCTTCGCGACCGTGGCGGACTCGAAGCGGCCCTCGAGGTCGACCGAGACCGCGCCACCGGTGTGCTGGACCTCGCGGAGTCCTTCGGTGGTCTGCGAGAGGTTCGGGGCCATCGCCTCGACGAGGGCGCGGGCCTCCTCGGGCGTCAGCGCCCGGAGCTTGCCGGTGGAGGGATCGACGGCGGCGGCCTGCGCGGCGGGGCCGTCGGCCGCCTCGTCGGCGTCCTTCGCCTTCGAGGCGGCGTCGTGCTTGCCGGCGTGCTGGGCGAGCGCGGGGCTCGCGAGGAGCAGCGCGGCGAGGGCGGTCGCCGCGAGCGGTACGAACGTTCGCATGAGGACTCCTGGGGAGAGGGGGCAGCCTCATGCCTGTAAGCGCACGCCCACCTCGCCCGCAAGCTCGGCGCGCGGCCCGGCGCGAGAATCGTCTTCACGCGAAGTCATGCTCCACATCCGGCCGGGGCGTGAGCGGGGCCGGAGCTCGCACGAAGGGTGAAGCTGTACCCGGTGGTGCACGCCTCCGGGGGGCCCCGGTCAGCGCGCCGGCGGGACGCGGAGGTCCTTCACGAGCTTCCCGGACGCCAGGATCTCGCCCTCGTGCCCGACGTCGCGGAAGTCCTCGGCGAGCGCGTCGGCCTCCCAGCGGCGGCACGCGCCGAGCGCGAGGAGCCGCCGCGCGTAGGCGTCGGCCGCGCCGCCGAGCGAGAGGCCGTAGGTCTGGAGCCGGAACGCGACCGGCGCGTAGAAGGCGTCGACCGCCGTGAACCTCGGCCCGGCGAGGAACGGGCCGCCGAAGCGCGCGAGGCCGTCCTGCCAGAGCGCCGCGATCCGATCGAGGTCGCGCTGCAGCGCGGGCGGGTGCTCGTGGAGCTGGATGCGGACGCCGACGCTCATCGAGCAGCGGTTCCTGAGCTCGAGGAACGACGAGTGCATCTCGGCCGCCGCCGAGCGCGCGAAGGCGCGGGCCCGCCGCTCCTCCGGCCACACGCGCGGGTGGTCCTCGGCCACGTACTCGGCGATGGCGAGCGAGTCCCACACCACGGTCTCCCCATCGACGAGGCACGGCACCCGGCCCGACGGCGAGAACTTCTTGAAGGACGGGCTGCCGTTCCCCTCGAAGCGCTGGAAGCGCTCCTCGAACGGGATGGCGAGCTCGGTGAGGAGCGCCCACGGGCGCAGCGACCAGGACGAGTAGTTCTTATTGCCGACGTAGAGGGCGTACACGGGCTACCTCCAGAACGGGATGCGGAAGGGCTCGGCGGGCTTCACGGCGCCCTTGCGCGCGAGCCGGGCGACGGTGAGCTCGTGGCGGCCGGGCGCGAGGTCCTGCGCCGGGATCATCAGGACGACCCCGCGCGCGTCGTTCAAGGGATCGGCGGACGCCTCGAGCGGCGCCGAGACCGGCGCGCCGTCGAGCCGGACGTCGAGGATGCGGGCGAGGCAGGCGAGCGCCTCGGCGGGCGGGCCCTCGTGCTCGACCACCGACACCGCCTCGCCGCACGCCGCGCGCATCGCGGGCGCGTGGCGGGCGGGGCGGTACGGCACGAAGAAGCTCCACGTATGGCCCCTTCACCACACGGTCGGGGATGTACGGCACGGGCAACACGAGGCCGGGCTGGCGCTGGCTCGCGTAGTGCTGCGGGGAGGAGGACTGCAGCGCGCCGGCGTCGTCCTCCGGGAGGCCGGCGTAGTCGCCGACGGTCTCGTCGCCCATGGCCGCGCGGAACTGGTTCATCACGAGCACGATGGCGAGGACCATCGTCCCGACCAGGATGAACATCGTGCGGGCCGTCCCCTCGGCGGACTGGAACAGGGCCACGAGCGGGTTCGCGGCGCCGCCGAAGCCGATGCGGTAGTAGGCGCGGAACGCGGACGCCAGGCCGCGGCGGAGCCGGCCGGGCCCGATCCGCTTGCCGAGCCGGCGATCGACGAAGGCGAGGACGGCGAAGGGGACGATCAGCACCCCCAGCGCGGCGAAGATCGTGCTGGGCGTCGCCTCGGGGCCGCCGAGCCGGTGGATGGCCCAGCCGAGGCCCACGCCCACCGCGACGAAGGCGAGCGGGAGGAGGATCAGGAACGCGGCCGCGACGCCGAGGCCGAACACCCGCGTGGCCCGGTTGTCGGACGCCTCGATGCGGGCCTCGACGTCGGCGAGGTCCCGCTCCACCGCCTCCCGCTGGATGGGCCCGACGCGCAGCCGCTCCCACCGGATCGGCCCGGGGTAGACGGAGCGCATCCCGACGAGCGCCGCCCAGTAGGCGCGCAGCGCGAGGTGCACCACGAAGGTCGCGGACAGCGTGAGGATGGAGGTCCGCAGGTACAGCCACAGCACGGTGACGCCCGGCCCGAGCCCGTCGTCGAGCCGCATCATCAGCTTGAAGAAGGGCGGGTCGATGACGCCGGGCAGCTGCAGGAGGCCGAAGACCGTCGCGCCGGAGAGGAGCAGCTCCATCTCCCACGTCGGCGTCGTGCCCTTCGGCACGTGGTCCATCGCCGCCGCGGGCGGTGCGTCCTGTCCGGCGGCGGGTTCGGGCGGGCGCTCGGCGGTGAACATCGGGCGGTCTCTCCGTCACCTTCGCCTAGCGTGTCAGGGGCTCACGCGCACCGGGATCGGCGCGGGCCGGACCGGGAGCGGCGCGAGGCACAGGTCGAGGTGGCCGGCGGGCCGCTTGTACCAGCCGTCGCGGCGGTTGCGGCGCGCCTCGAGGATCGCGTCGAAGAGCGCGGTGTCGGTGCGGAGCACCTCGAGGCGCGGGCGCTCGGCCTCGGGCAGGTCCGCGGCGAGCCGCGCCCGGCGGATCGGGACGCGCTGCTCGGGCCGCTCGAAGAAGCCCATCGGCGCCGGTCCGCGCGGCACGACGGCGAGGACCTCCATGCCCTCGACCACCCGGCCCACGACCGTGATGTTCCGGTCGAGCTGGCGCGGCGCGTGGCCGATCACGACGTAGAGCTCCGCGCCGTTCGACGAGTCGGCCGCCTCGCCGCGCCCCGCGCCGATGGCGCCGTAGCAGTGCGCGAGCCAGGCCTGGTTCGACGCGGGATCGCGCGCGGCGGCGAGCCCATCGACGAAGCCGACCTCCGGCGCCCAGCCGTCCGGGTCGGGGAGCCGGTGGAACGGGAGCCCGGCGGCGGCGCGGGTGAACTCCGCGGGGAGGTGCCGCTCCGCGCCCGGCGGGAACGGGCGCGCCTTCCGCTCGTCGTCGCCGTCGGGGTCGCCCCACTGCACGACGAAGTTGTCCTGCGAGCGGAGGATGGCGAGGCCGTCGAGGTACCCGCCCCTCACGAGCGCCTTCACGTTCGCGGCGTGGCGCGGGGCGAACGCCGGCGCGAGCTCGAGCACCACGCGGCCAGCGGGCAGCTCGAGCACCACCGCGTCCTCGAGCCGCAGCGCCCGCCAGTCCTCCGCCTTCGAGGCGGCGAGGAGGTCGCCCATCGAGCGGTAGGGTGCCAGCGGCGCGGGCGGCGGGCGCGGGCCGGCGCAGCCGGCGGCGAGGACGGCGAGGGCGAGGAGCGGTGCGGCGGCGGTGCGGGTCATGGGGAGCACCTCACTTGTGGTACGGCTCGCCGCGCACGATCGTGAACGCGCGGTAGAGCTGCTCGAGGAGGACGACGCGGGCGAGCCGGTGGGCGAGCGTCATGCGGGAGAGGGCGAGCTTCTCGTTCGCGCGGGCCACCACCGCCGCGCCGTGGCCGTCCGAGCCGCCGAGCACGAAGACGAGGTCCTTCCCGCCGGCGAGCCACTTCTCCAGGCGGCGCGCGAGCTCGACGCTCGTCGGCTCGTCGCCGCGCTCGTCGAGGAGCACCACCCGCTCGCGCGGGTCGAGCTTCGCCAGGACCGAGCCCGCCTCCTCCTCGCGCGCCTGCGCGGTGCCGGCGTGCTTCCTCGCCTCGGGCACCTCGACGAGCTCGAAGCGGGCGTGGCGACCGAGCCGCTTCGCGTACTCCTCGACCGCCGGCGCGTAGAGCCCGGAGCGGTCCTTCCCGACGGCGACGACCCGGAGGCGCATCGCTAGAGGAGCGGGTCCTCGAGGGCCGGGCCCTCGTCGTGCGCGTCGTCGTCGCCGTCCGCCGGGGCGCCGGAGAGCGCGCGCGCGAGGACGCGGTCGAGGCTGCCGAGGAGGTCGGCGTTCCCGTCCTGCCGGTACTCCGCGATCTTCCGCTCGAGGTCGGGCAGCCGCTCGAGGAACGCCGCGAGGTTCCCCTCGGTGATGTGGTCGGCCTCCACGCCGTAGCCGAGCTTCTCGAGCCAGCGGGCGTTCATGATCTGCTCGATCTGCCGCTGCACCGGCACCGAGAGCATCGGCTTGTGCAGGTAGACGGCCTCGCTCATGAGCGTGAACGAGCCGCCGGAGACGACCGCGCGGGCGGTGCGGAGGTCCTCGACGAAGGTCTGCTCGCTGAACGGCCGGTACACGAGGTTCCCCTCGCGCACGTCCTCCGCGAGCTCGCGGCGCAGCCCGTAGATCCGGCACTCGAGGCCGCTGTGCGCGAGGATCGCGGGCAGCCCGGCGTTCGAGGTGGAGGTCTGGTAGACGACGAGGTGCTCGCCCCGCTCCGGCCGCGCGGCGAGGATCTCCGGGCGGAAGGCCGGCGGGTGCAGCGTCGTGCGGGGCTTCACGACCTTCGGGTAGAAGAAGGTGGAGACGAGGTAGTGGTAGCAGGGGCCGACCTTGGCCTTCACGAGCCCCTTGCCGACGAGGTACGCCTGCCGCTCGCCGCGGATGATCTCGTCGGGGTGCTCGCAGCGGTTGAGGACCTGGATGTTGTCCACCGAGATGCACGGCAGCCGGTGGCGCTTCGCGAAGATCGCGCTCCAGGTCTCGAAGTCGGTGACCACCACCTCGGGCCGGAAGGCCTCGACGAGCTCGAAGTAGGTCTTCACGTTCCCGGGCACGCCCCCGAGCACGCCGGTCCGCAGGTTCGACAGCACGGTGCGGAGGTTCCGGACCGTGTTGTCCTCGTACACGATGGTGAGGCCCCAGATCTTCTTCACCCCGAGGCGATCGTGCTCGCGGGCCTTCAGGTAGTCGTGGGCGCGGCCGGAGACGACGACCTGCACGTCGTGCTCGCGCGCGAGGTGGTCGATGATGACGCGGGAGCGGATGGCGTGGCCCATGCCCTCGCCCGCCACGCCGTAGAGGATGCGCGCCATGCCCGTATGCTAGCAGCTAACCCGGCAGCGGCTACGGACCGCAGCGGGGCGGCGCCCGGGGATCGACCTGCGCGGCGGCGCGCGGCAACCCGGGCAGGAGGCGCGGCGACACCGCGGCGCCGGTCGCGAGGTCGCGGGCGCGCTCCGCGGTGAGCGCCCCGGCGGCGTCGAACTCGAGCTCGACCCGCACCTGGCGTCCCTCGGCCTCGCCCTCGCGGACGTAGCGCCGCACGCGGCCGGCGGCGTCGCGCACGACCTCGCGGCGCGACTCGCCCGGGCAGGACGGGAACGTGCGGACCTCGGGCGCGGGCCCGCTGGCGAGCGCGCGCTGCTCGGCCTTCTTCGCAGGGGCGGGCGCCGCGGGAGCGGGGGCGCGCGCGGCCGGCGCCGGGGCGGCCTCCGAGCGCACCGGCCGCCGGTCGTCCTCCGCGGCGAGCTCGCCGCTCGCCGGCGGCTGGGCCGCGGCCTCCGGGGCCGGTGGGGGCGCGGGTGCGCCGGGGCGCGGGCCGGCGTCGTCGCGGTCCTGCAGGCGCTGCAGCGAGCCCTCCGCCGGCGCGTCCGCCGCCGGCGCCGCGGCCTTCGACGACGCCGCGCCACCGCCCGCCGCGCCGTACACGCCGCCGACCTCACCCTCCCCGGCGTGCTCCGCCTCGCGCGCCGGGGCCGCCTTCGCGGCCGCGCGGCGGGGCGTGGGCGGCGGCGCGGGGAGGGCGGCGGGCGGCGGCTCGGCGTGGCGGGACCTCTCCTCCGCCACGGCGCGGTCGGCCTTCTCCACCTCCGGCGGCGCCGCCGGCTTCATGAGGACGTCCGGCCGCTCGGCCATGTGGCCCGCGGCCTCGCGCCCCTCGCGCAGCGACACCGCGGTCACGACCGTCACGGTCGCGGCGAGCGCGACCGCCGGGACGAGCCAGCGCGGGAGCCCGCGCGGCGCGCGCGCCCGCCCGGCCGCCTCGCGCGCGGCGGCGAGGAGCACGCGCTCGCCGCGCTCCGGCGCCGGCACCTCGGGGAGCGCGCCCATCAGCTGCCGCGTGCCCTGCATCCGCGCGAGCTCCGCGCGGCACGAGGCGCAGCCGGCGACGTGCGCGCGCACGCGCCTCGCGTCGGCGTCGGAGAGCTCGCCGTAGGCGAGGTCGAGGAGGAGGTCGCGCTCGGCGTGGTCGTTCATGCCAACAGGGTCGGTCATGGCAGCGCGCTCGTCCCGCCTCTGGGCTGCGGGACGGCGTCCTCGGCGGTGACGCCCATCGCCTCGAGCCTCTGGCGCAGGCCCTCGAGGGCGTACCGCATGCGGCTCTTCACGGTGTTCTCCGGCGTGCCGGTGACGTCGGCGATCTCGGCGAAGCGCAGCCCGGCGTGCTCGCGCAGGAGGAAGACCTCGCGCTGCTCCGCCGGGAGCGCGGCGAGCGCGGCCTCGAGCTTGGGCCGGAGCAGCGCCGCCGCCACCGCCTCGTCCGGCCCCGGGGCGTCCGCCGCCCCGGTCGCCGCCGCGCCGCCGGGCGCGTCGAGGTCGTCGGTGCGCCGGAAGGCGGCCCGCCGGGCCTCGTCGGAGGCGAGGTTGCGGGCGATGGTGAACAGCCAGGTCTTGAACGTCGCGCGCTCCTCCCAGGTGGCGGCCGCCTTCACCACCCGGAGGAAGGCGTCCTGGCACAGGTCCTCGGCCCGGGCGCGGTCGCCGGTGAGGCGAACGAGGAACGAGTGCACGGGCGTCCGGTGGCGGCTCACGAGGACCTCGAAGGCCCTCGCGTCGCCGCGCCGGAACCGGAGCATCAACCGTTCGTCGCTCTCGTCCGCCGACACCCGACCTCACGGGCCCCTTCGCCGAGGTGAACGCGCAGGGGCAGGAAACGATCTCGGGACGAGTCTAGACCAGGTGAGCGCGGTGCCGGACACGCGGATGCGCGCGGTGCCGGACACGTAACCTTCCGGCTGGCTGGCGCATCCAACGGGAGAGAAAGCGAGGACCGCCATGAACGACCGCCGCGTGGAATCCGTGTACCGCGCCCTGAAGGGTGCCTTCGTGTTCGTCCCCATCGCCGCCGGGGCCGACAAGTTCTTGAACTTGCTGGCCGACTGGGAGGCGTACGTCAGCCCGCTCGCCCGGAGCCTCCTGCCCGTCTCGCCGGCGGCCTTCATGCGGATCGTCGGCCTCGTCGAGATCGCGGCGGGCGTGCTGGTGCTCGTGCGGCCGCGGCTCGGCGGGCGAGTGGTCGCGGCCTGGCTCGTGCTCGTGGCGGTGAACCTCGTGCTCGGGCTGCACCTCGACGTCGCCGTGCGCGACCTCGTGATGGCCCTCGCCGCCTGGGGCGTCGCGCGCCTCGCGGAGGTGCACGAGACGGCGGCCGCTCCGCTGCAGGCCCGCCCCTCCGGGGCCCCGGCCGGCGCGTAGTGGCGCGCGACGCCCGTTCGTCCCAGATCGGGAGAAGCACATGCTCGCCCCCGCCACGGCCTCCTCACCCTCGGGTCTCCCGGACGCGGACGTCATCGCCCGCGTCCTCGCCGGCGAGACCGCGCTGTTCGAGGTGCTCATGCGCCGGCACAACGCGAAGGTCTGGCGCGCCGTGCGCGCCGTGCTGCGCGACGAGGCGGAGGCGGAGGACGCCATGCAGCAGGCCTGGCTCGCCGCCTACGCCCACCTCGGCGAGTTCGAGGGCGCGTCCGCCCTCGGCACCTGGCTCGTCCGGATCGCGCTCAACGCTGCACGCTCGCGGATCCGCGGCCGACCCCCCCTCGGCCCGGTGCCGGACACGGAGGCCGACATGGCGGACGAGACCCCCGCACCCGAGGCCGCGGGCCCCGAGCGCCGCGCCGCCGCGCGCGAGGCCCTGACGATGCTCGAGGCCGCGGTCGACCGGCTCTCGCCGGCGCTCCGCGAGGTGTACGTGCTCCGCGAGGCCGAGGGGCTCTCGACCGCCGAGGTCGCCGCCGCCCTCGGCGTCGACGAGGGCGCGGTGAAGGTGCGGCTCCACCGGGCCCGCGCGGCCGTGCGCGCGCAGGTCGAGACGGAGCTTGGCGGGGCCGCCGCGGAGCTGTTCGGCTTCCTCGGCGCGCGCTGCGACCGGATGGTCGCGCGCGTGCTCGGCGCGCTCGGCGTGGGACCCGGCCCAGGCGGCAGCGCCGCTTGACGGGCCCGCGCCGGACTCGATATACGCCGGAGCGATGACGGACCTTGCCCGCTAGCTCGAGTCGTCGCCGCGCCCCTCCCCGCTGACCCGGGGACGGTGCCCGCGGCGGCGGTCCCCGGGCGCGCGCCTCCCCGCCTCGATGGCGGAGGGGTGCCGCGCCCTCGCGGTCACTCGTGTATGCGAGGCACGTCTTGTCTCTCGAACGGTTCCGGTCTCTCGAACCCGGCTGTGGCGGTCTCAGCGGCGTGGGCTTCGGCCCCTTCTTCTCTTCCCAGCTCTCCCTCGAGGAGCTCCAGACGCTCCTCCCCGGCCGCGCGATCGCCGATCGCGGCCCGCGGCTCCTCGTGCGGTTCGGCGACGGCGACCGGCTCGTGGTGGTGCCGCCACGCCTGCGCGACGCCGGCCCGCTGGCGGAAGCCCAACCGCCCGTGGTGGGCGACTTCCTCCTCGCCGAGCCCGGCGAGGAGCCCGTGGTCGTGCGCGTGCTCGAGCGCCGCTCGCGCCTCTCGCGCAACGCGGCCGGGCGCGGGACCGCCGAGCAGGTGCTCGCGGCCAACGTCGACGTCGCGTTCGTGGTGCAGGGGCTCGACGAGGGCGTGAACCCGCGCCGCCTCGAGCGGACGCTCGCGGCGGTGCACGCGGGCGGCGCGGAGCCCGTCGTCGTGCTCACGAAGGCGGACGCGCTCGGCGACCCCGGCGCGCTCGAGGCGGTGGTGGCCGAGGCCCGCGCGGCGGCGGGCGGCGCGGACGTGCTCGTCGCGTCCGGCCTCACCGGCGACGGGGTGCCCGCCCTCGCGGCGCGGCTCGCGCCGGCGCTGACCGGCGTCCTCGTCGGCCCGTCCGGCGCGGGGAAATCCACGCTCGTGAACGCGCTCCTCGGCGGCGCCGTCCAGGCGACCCGCGAGGTCCGGGAGCACGACGCGCGCGGCCGCCACACCACCACCGGGCGCGCCCTCTTCGCGCTACCCGGCGGAGGCTTCATCGTGGACGGCCCCGGCATCCGCGAGCTCCGGCTGTGGGACGGTGCCGGGCTCGAGCGGGCCTTCGAGGACGTCGCCGTGATCGCGGAGGGTTGCAGGTTCGTCGACTGCCGCCACGAGGGCGAGCCGGGCTGCGCCGTCCAGGCGGCGGTCGTGTCCGGCACGCTCGACGCCGCGCGGGTCGAGAGCCACGCGAAGCTCGCCCGCGAGCTCGCGTGGCAGGACGCCCGGCGGGACGGCGCGGCGCAGCGCGCGCAGAAGCAGAAGTGGCGGGCGATCCACAGGGAGGCGCGCCGGTTCCGGAAGCTGCGGGGCAGGTGACCCACGAGGGGGGCGAGCCGGGATGCTAGGGTGCCGCGATTGTCCCGCCCCCGGCTCGTCCTCCTCACCGCGGCCTCGCTCGCGTGCTTCGCGGCGAACTCGCTCCTGTGCCGCGCGGCGCTGCGGCCCGGGCTCGTCGACCCGGCGACGTTCACGCTCGTGCGCCTCGCCTCGGGCGCCGCCGCGCTCGCGGCGCTCGTCGCGGTCGCGCGCCGGGCGCGGCCGTCGGGAGGAAGCTGGCCCTCGGCGCTCGCGCTCGTGGCCTACGCCGTCGCGTTCTCGCTCGCGTACGTCCGCATCGGCGCCGGCGTGGGCGCGCTCCTCCTCTTCGGCGCGGTCCAGGTCTCGATGGTGGGCTGGGGCGCGCTGCGCGGCGCGCGCCCCGGCGGGCTCGCCGCGCTCGGCATCGCGCTCGCCCTCGGCGGCCTCGCCTGGCTCGTCCTCCCCGGCGCGACCGCGCCGGATCCCGCCGGCGCCGGGCTCATGCTCGCGGCCGGCGCGGCGTGGGGCGCGTACACGCTCCGGGGCCGCGGCGCGAGGGACCCGCTCGCGACCACCGCGGGCAACTTCGCGCTCGCGCTGCCGGGGGCGCTCCTCTTCTCGGCGGCGCTCTGGAAGGACGCCCACGCGACGCCGGCTGGCCTCGCCCTCGCCGCGGCCTCCGGCGCGCTCGCCTCCGGCGGTGGCTACAGCCTCTGGTACGCGGCGGTCCCGGCGCTCGGGGCGACCCGCGCCGCCGCCGTGCAGCTCTCGGTGCCGATCCTCGCCGGCCTCGGCGCCACCGCGTTCCTGGGCGAGCGGCTCACGCCCAGGATCGCCGCGGCGGGCGCGGTGATCCTCCTCGGGATCGCGCTGACGCTGCGGCGGCCTTCCCGCTAGGGCCTGATCAGCTCCGGGCTGAACCCCGCCGCCTCGAGCTGCGGCTTCAGGGTCTCGGCGTCGCCCAGCACCACGATCGACTCCTGCCCGATGGGGAGGGCCCCCACGGCCTTCTGGATCCGCGCGGCGTCGAGCGTCGCGATGGCCTCGGCGTGCGCGTCCACCGCCCCGGGCTCCGCCCCGAACTCCGCCGCCTCGACGAGCGCCGCCGCCGAGCCGGCCACGGTGTCGAAGGCGGTGGCGTACCCGCGGGCGACCTGCCAGCGGGCGCGGCCCGCCTCGCCGGGGGTGACCTCCGCCTTCGCGAGGGTCTCGAGCGTGGCGAGCGTGGTGCCGAGGCTGCGGGCCGCCGCCTCGCGCGTCACCGCGGTGGAGACGAGGAGCGCGCTCGCGCCGCGCTGGTCGAGGATGCCGACGTGGGCGCCGTAGGTGACGCCCTCGGCGATGCGGAGGCGCTGCATGAGCCGGTTCTCGACGAGCCAGACCGCGGCGTCCGCGGCGGCGCGGTCGCGGGAGGGCCACGCCGGCGCGCGCAGCCCGACCGCGATGAGGGCCTGGCTCGCGCCCCGGCGGTCGACGAGGACGAGGCGGCGGCGCTGCGGGGCCGGCGGCGGAGGCTCCGCGCGCGCGGCGGTCCCCCGCGACCAGCCGCCGAAGTGGCGCTCGATGGCGGCCCACAGCTCGGGCGACTCGGGCTGGTTCGACACGACCACGAGCGCGGCGCGCTCGGGGCGGAACTCCTCGTCGAGGAAGCGCGCGAGCGGCTTCGTCCCGCCCTGCTTGAGCGCCTCCGCGCTCGGCATGGCGGCGTACGGGTGGCCGGGGAAGAGCCCCCGCATCAGCGCGGCCGAGGCGACGGTCTCGGGCTCGCGCTCCCAGCGCTTCACGACCCGGAGGTACGCGTCCTCGATCTCGTCGTGGTAGCGGACCTTCTGGTCGCGCGCCCACTGGGCGGTGCTCTCGAGCAGCACCTCGAGGTTCGAGGAGGAGCCCCAGGTCACCCGCTGCACGGTCTCGCGGCCGATCGAGACCTGGCTCGCGGCGCCGACCCGCGTCGCGCCGACGGCGGCGAAGCGGGCGACGTTCGCGGCGAGCGCGAACGCGGGGCTGCCCGCCGGCAGGTCGGGCGTGCCGGCCACCGAGGTGCGCAGGAGGAGGTGGACCTCGGCGACCGGCAGGGAGCCGCGCCGCGCGAGCAGCACCTCGAGCCCGTTCGGCAGCACCCGGCGCGCGGTCGTGGCGAGGCCCGGCGCGCGGGCCACCTCCCGGACGCGGTCGGGGCCCGGCGGCGCCCAGCGGCCGTCCTCGAGGTCGTTCCGGTCCGGCCCGACGAGCGTCGAGGCGCCGCCGGCGCCCGCCGCGCCCACGAGGCCGGCGGCGAGGCCGTTCGCGTCGGGCAGCACGAGCAGTGAGACCGAGCGCTCGCGCTTCAGGTTCTCGGCGGCGTAGCTCGAGATGTCGGAGTTGAGCGTCGCGCTGATGTTCCGCCGCCGGCCGGCGAGGTAGTCCGGCTCGCCGGTGGCGCGCAGGTAGGCGGCGACGCCCGCGCCGTCGAGGTGCTCGAGCTCGAGGTACGCATCCACGAGGAGCTGGTCGCGGGTCTCGATGACGGTGAGCTTGCGGGCCCGCTCGGTGAGCGGGTCGTTCGGGTCGCCCTGGTCGTCGAGGATGAGCTCCACCGCGGCCGAGCGCGCGAGCTCGACCACGCGCTCCGCGTCGCCGGCGTCGGCGAGGTTCGCGGTGAGCACGATCATGCCCTGCGCGCCGATCGGCGCGTAGAAGACGCCGAAGCCCTCCACCCGGCTGAGCGCGGCGCTGCCGAACGAGGTGTAGACGAGCGTGGAGAACGCCCGCGCGATGGCGTTCGCCGCCGCCTCGCCCTGCGGGTCCTTCTGCGCCGCGAGCCCGGGGACCGCCCAGCCGACCCACACCGTGGGCTGGCGGACCGGGGCCTTCTTCACCACCATCGGCGCGACCTCGCCCGGCCGGGGCGGGAGCTGCGCGGCCGTCAGGACGCGCGGCGCCTGTTCGAGGCCGGGCGGCTCGGCGAGCTCGCCGAAGCCCTCGAGCACCCGGCGCATCACCTCCCGTGACCTGTACGGCGAGGTGACGACGAGCACCGCGTTCCGGGGCTGGTAGCGCTCCTTCACCCAGGCGGCGGTGTCGCCGAGCGTGATCGCGCGGAGCGTCTCGGGCGTGCCGCCCACCGGGCGGCCGTAGGGGTGGGACGGGAAGGCGCCCTCGAGGAGCCACGCGACCTGCGCGCCGACCCGGTTCGTCTCGAAGCGCTCGCGGTACTCGGAGAGCACGACGTCGCGCTCGGTGAGGAAGGTCTTCTCGTCGATGCCGGCGAGCGGCTCGCGCATGCGGCTCGCCTCGAGGCGGAGCGCGTCGCCCAGCTCGGAGGGCTTGCCCACCTCGAAGTAGTCGGTCGAGTCCCAGTCGGTGGTGGCGTTGAAGCGCCAGCCGTTCGCGGTGAGCTGGTCCCAGATCGGCGCGCCGTTCGAGCCCGCCGGCGCGGTGCGGAAGAGGAGGTGCTCGACGAGGTGCGCGAGCCCCTCCTTGCCGGCGGGGTCCTCCGCGGAGCCGGAGCCGTAGGAGACGGTCAGGCCGAAGCGGTCGACCTGCGGGACCTCGTAGACGATGACCTGCAGCCCGCTCGGGAGCCGCGCGTGGAAGCCCTGGTACGGGACGAGCTCGCCTTTGGGCTTGTACTGCGAGACCGGGGCGCAGCCGGCGAGCAGTGCAGCGGCGAGGAGGGCAGCGGCGAGGGTCGAGGTGGGTCGGCGCATCCGGTCCGACTACACCGTCAGTGCGTTGGTGACAAGGGAAACGCCGGGGGTCGGCCGGGGGCCTCCGCGTCCGGCACCGGGCCTGGCGCCGGGGCCTAGGCGGCCCGGGTCGCGCCGGCGGCCGGGGCCTGCTCTCCGATGGGCTGCTCGGTGGGGTCCTGGAGGCGGCCGTTCGGGAGGAGGCGCGGGGGCGGCGTCATCCCTGCGTTGGCCAGCTTGAACCGCTCGCAGCGCGCGTGGGAGCCCTCGCAGTAGAACGACTGCCAGACGGAGAGCGCGGCCTTCATGGTGAGGTGGTTGGTCAGCGCGCAGACCGTCTTCTGGGGGCACGAGGACATGGCTTCCGTTCCGTCCGCGCGACACCGCGGACATGGGCGGAAGCTGCAAGGCCGGGGCCGTGTCCGGCACCGCGCCAAGTGCGCGGAAACCGAGCGGCCCCGCACCGGGGGCGCGGGGGTGTCCCCATACCGAGGGGTCAGCGGCGCGCGCCTCGCGCGGAGCGTGCGCCCCGGCCCGGGATCGCGCCTCGACCTTCGGTGAAGCCGCGCTCACTCCTGGCGCATGTGCGCGGCGTGCGCAGGCGTGGCGCCGCCCCCGTGTGCGACGGCGGCTCCGCGGCCGAGCTTCGACCGGAACCAGGCGCGCCAGCCGTCCATCGTCTCGTAGACCGTCGGGATGACGAGGAGGGTCAGGAGCGTGGAGGTGATCACACCCCCGATGACGGCCCGGCCGAGCGGCGCGTTGAAGTCCTGCCCCTCGCCCGCCCCGATCGCGACCGGGAGCATGCCGGCGACGATCGCGACGGAGGTCATAACGATGGGCCTCAGGCGGATCCGGCCGGCCTCGATGAGCGCGTCGCGGATCGACAGGCCGCGATCCTCCCGCGCCCACTTCGCGAAGTCGATGAGCAGGATCGCGTTCTTCGCCACGATGCCGAAGAGGAGGATGATCCCGATCATGCTCATGATGTTGAGCGTGTCGCCGGTGACGAGGAGCGCGAGCACGACCCCGATGAGCGAGAGCGGGAGCGAGAGCAGGATCGTGAACGGGTCGAGGAACGACTGGAACTGGAGGACGAGCACCAGGTACATCAGCATCACCGCGGTGCCGAGCGCGAGCAGGATGCGCCCGAACACCTCGGCCTGGTCGGCGCTCTCGCCGCCGGCGCGCAGGGTGTAGCCGGCCGGCAGGGACTGGTCCTTCAGGCGCCGGTCGATCTCGGCCTGCACCTCGCCGAGCGAGAGCCCCTGCACGTTCGCCTCGATCTGGACGACGCGCTCGCGGTCGAGGTGGGAGATCTGCGCGGGGCCGACGCCCTCGCGCACCGCCGCGAGCTGGCCGAGCGGGACGACGTTCGGGTGGGCCTGCGGTCCGCCCCCCTGTCCGACGAGCAGCGGCAGGGTCCTCAGATCCCCCGCGCGCTGGCGCGCCTCCGGGGCGAGCCGGACCATGACGTCGCGGGTCTCGCCGGTGGGGTCCACCCAGTCGCCGGAGTCGAGGCCGGCGAAGGCGATCCGGAGCGACTGCGCGATCTGCCCGACCGAGACGCCGAGGCTCCCGGCGAGGCCGCGGTCGACCACCACCTCGAGCTCCGGCTTCTGGCTGCGCGTCGAGAGCCCGACGTCCACCGCGCCCGGCACGCCGCGCACGACGTCGCGGATCCGCGCCGCGTTCGCGTTCAGCACCGCCTGGTCCGGGCCGCGCAGCTGCAGCTGCACCGGCTTGAAGGTGCCGCCCCAGCCGGAGTTGAAGACCGAGATCTCGGCGCCCGCGATGGGCCGGAGCGCGTCGCGCATCACCGGGCCGAGCGCGTCCTGCGAGAGCTCGCGCGCGTGCTTGGGGACGAGGCGGATGTAGACCGTGGCGGCGTCGACGCCCGGCGCCTGCAGCGGGATGGGCGTGCCGATGGAGGCGTAGGTGTACTCGACCTCCGGGCGCTGGCGCAGCAGCGCGACCGCCTCCTCGACCTTGCCGCGCGTGTACTCGAGCGACGAGCCGGGCGGGGTCTGCACGATGAGGTTCATCTCGCGCCGGTCGGAGATCGGCGCGAAGCCGGAGCCGCCGAACGCGCCCTGCAGGAAGAGCGAGCCGAAGAACGCCACCGTCGCGAACGCGAACATCGCGAGCCGGTGGTCGAGCGCCCACGCGACGACGCCCTTGTAGCGGTCGGCCTGCCGGTCGAACCAGCGGTTGAAGGCGCCGAGCGCGCGGCCGACCGGCCCGCGCCGCTCGCCCTTCTCGACCTGCGGGTCGGGCCAGTACGCCGACAGCATCGGGTCGAGCGAGAAGGAGACGAAGAGGGAGACGAGCACGGCGGCCGCGATGGTGAGGGCGAACGGCTTGAACCACTGGCCGGCCATCCCGTACATGAACGCGACCGGGACGAAGACCGCCACGATCGAGAAGGTGGTGGCCGCGACCGCGAGGCCGATCTCGTCGGTGCCCTTGAAGGACGCGGTGGTGTGGTCCTGCCCGAGCTCGATGTGCCGGACGATGTTCTCCCGGACCACGATCGCGTCGTCGATGAGGATGCCGATCGCGAGCGAGAGCCCGAGGAGCGACATCGAGTTGAGCGTGAACCCGAACACCCAGATCGCGACGAAGCCGCCGAGCACCGAGACCGGCAGCGCGAGGCCGGTGATGATGGTCGAGCGCCAGGAGTTGAGGAAGAAGAAGACCACGAGCACGGTGAGGAGCGCGCCCTCGACGAGGGACTGCTGCACGCCGCCCACCGAGTTGCGCACGCGCTCGGACGCGTCCTGCACCACCGCGAGCTTCACGCCCGGCGGCAGCCGCGGCCCGAGCGCGGCGGCCTTCGCCTTCAGCTGGTCGGCGACCGAGGTGGTCGAGTAGCCCTTCGTCTTCAGGATCTCGAGGCCGACCGCCTCGCGGCCGTCGAAGAGCGCGAGCGTGCGCGGCTCCTCCCAGGCGTCCTTCACGGTGGCGACCTGCGCGAGCCGGACCACCTGGCCGTTCCGGGTGGCGACCGGGATCTGGCCGAACTCGTCGGGGGTCGTGAGCCGGCCGGAGAGGCGGATCGACCGCTCCGCGAGGCTCGTGTTCACGCGGCCGACCGGCGCGGCGAGGTTCTGGCTCTGCAGCGCGCCCACCACCTCGGCCGCCGACACGCCCGCGCCGGCGAGCGCGTCGGGGCGGAGCTCGACGGTGAGCTCGCGCTTCTGCCCGCCCGCCATGCGGACGTCGGCGACGCCCTGCACCGCGCGGAGCTCGCGCTTCACCACCTCGTCGGCGAGCCGGGTGAGCGCCGGCACGGGCACCGAGTCGCTCGTGACGGTGAAGGTGAGGATCGGCTCCTGGCTCGGGTCGAAGCGGGTGAGGATCGGCTCCTCCATCTCGGTGGGCAGGTCGGCCCGCTTCGAGCTGATGGCGTCGCGGATGTCCTGGGTCGCCTCCTGCATGTTCTTCTCGAAGTCGAAGAACACGAGGAACTGCGCGAGGCCGTCGGTCGCCGAGGCGGTGGTCTGCTTGCCGTCGATGCCGGAGATCGAGAAGAGCGCGTCCTCGACCGGGTCGACGATCTCGCGCTCGACGGTCTCCGGCGAGGCGCCCGGGTAGACGATGGTGACCGCCACGATCGGCGGCTGCACGTCCGGGAACTCGTCGGTCTTGAGGGAGGCGAGCGCGACGAGGCCGAAGCCCACGAGCGCGAGCATCACCGTGATGGTGAAGATGGGCTTCTTGATCGCGACGTCGGAGATGTACACGCGGCGGTCTCCTCGAGCCCTAGTTCGCCTTCGCCGCGCTGCCGGTGCCCTGCCCGGCCGCGGCGCCCTCGCCGAGCTTCACCGCCGCGCCGTCGGCCAGCCCGCCGCGCGCCGAGCCGAGCACGAGCACGTCGCCGGCCTTCACGCCCGAGGCGAACCCGACCGCGCCCTTCACGTCGTCGCGGACCACCACCTCGACCGGCACCTTCGTCACCTTGCCGTCCGCCACCCTGAGCACCGTGGGCGGCTTCGAGGACGCGTCGACCACCGCCTCGGGCGCCGCCGGCGCGGTGCGCTCGTGCGTCGCGACGCGCCCCTCGGCGTACAGGCCGGCGAGGAGCCGGCCGTTCTCGTTCGGCACCGTGACGTAGAGCCGCACCTGGCCGGTGGCCGGATCGACCGACGGGTTGAGCCGGTCGACCTTCCCCTGGAACGCCTCGGGGAAGCCGGTGACCCGGAACTGCACGGCGGCGCCGGGCGCGACCTCGCCGGCGAGCGCCGCCGGCACCGCGGCCTCGAGCTCGAGGCGCGAGGGATCGATCACCGTGAAGAGCGGCGACCCCGGCGCGACGACGTCGCCGGCGGAGACCGCGCGCTCGGAGACGACGCCGGCGAACGGCGCCCTCACCCGGGTCTTCCCCGCCATGAGCGCGGCGTTCGCGTGGCGCGCCTCGGCGTCGGCGAGCGCGGCCTTCGCGCCCGCGAGCGCCGCCTCCGCCTGCTCGGCCTGCTGCGGCGAGGTCGCCCCCGCCTCGGCGAGCGTGCGGGCCCGGCGGGCGTTCGCCTCGGCGACGGTCACCTGGTTCCTCGCCGCCGAGACGCCGGAGCGGGCGGCGAGCAGGGCGTCGGCGAGCGCGGCGTCGTCGAGGCGCGCGAGGACCTGCCCCTCCTTCACGCGGTCGCCCGCCTGGGCGATCACCTCGAGCACGGCGCCCGACACCTCGGCGCGGATGGCCGCCGCGCGGCGCGCGCGGAGGGTGCCGGAGATCTCCGGGCCGGCCTGGAGCGTCTGCTCGGCGACCACCGCGACGTTCTCCCGCGCGAGCGAGACCGGGGCGGCCTGTGCGGGCGGCTTCGCCTCGGGGCCCTTGCCGCAGGCGAGCGCGAGGGCGGCGAGGGCCGTCGCCACGGCCGGCGAGGCCAGGCGGGAGAGCGCCGGGGAGGCGAGGGAGCGGAGTGCGGCGGCGGAGGCGCCGAGCGCGGTCTTCGGCATGGTGATCATCCTTGGGCGCCCGCCCGGCAGGGACACGGGGGCCACGCGTTGGACCGCGCGCGGGCGCGCGGATCATCGGGAGAGAGGTGTTATGCACCGCGCCGTGACGTTGCGCGAAACCCGGAGGGGTCAGGGTGTGGAACCCCTCCCGCCGAGGGGGAGGCCCACGTGGCCTCCTTCGGGCCCGTCACCACGGCCTAGGCTCTGGCCCTCTCCTGCCCTCGAGGTGACCATGGGCCCCTTCCTTCGCGTACTCGCCGTCGTGTCGCTCGTCCCCCTCTTCACCGCCTGTGACGTGGGCGGGCCGCCGGACGCCTCCGGCGCCGCCGCGGTCTCGGCCGCCGCCGAACCCTGCCGCGACCGCGACGCCCCCGCGGTCGTGATGTCCCGCAACCTCTACCTCGGCGCGGATCTCGGCGGCGTCGTCGCCGCGCAGAGCCAGGCCGCGTTCCTCGCGGCGACGACCGAGGTCTGGGCCACCGTCGTCGGCAACGACTTCCACCAGCGCGCACGCCTCCTCGCGGACGAGATCGCCCGCGCCCGGCCGAGCGTGGTGGGCCTGCAGGAGGCCTACCTCTGGCGCTCGCAGCACCCCTACGACCCGACCACCGCCGCGACGCAGGTCGAGTACGACTACGTCGCCGAGCTCCTCGCGGCGCTCGAGGCGCGCGGTGAGCGCTACGAGGTGGCGGAGTCGCTCGAGCTCTTCGACTTCGAGGCGCCGACGCTGCCCGCGTTCGACGAGGTGCGCATGACCGACCGCCAGGTGATCCTGGTGCGCGCGGGCGTCGAGCACCGGAACGCGCGCGGCGCGCTCTACTCCGTGCTCCTGCCGGTGCAGGTGCTCACCACCACCGTGCCGGTGAAGCGCGGCTGGACCGCGGTCGAGGTGAAGCTCGACGGGCGCTGGGTCACCTTCTTCGACACCCACACCGAGTCCTTCTACGCGCCGGTGCGCGTCGCCCAGGGCATGGAGCTCGCGGCGATCCTCGCGGCGACGCCCGGCGACGTGATCCTGGTCGGCGACCTCAACTCGCTGCCCGGCACCGAGGCCGCGGCGAGCGTCGCGGCCGCCGGCTTCACCGACGCGTGGGCGACGCTCCACCCGAAGAAGGCCGGGTTCACGTGCTGCTGGCCCGAGGCCCTCGCCGAGACCACGCCGGGGCTCGACCAGCGCATCGACTACGTCTTCTCGCGCGGCCTGAGGCCGCAGACGATCCAGATCGTCGGCGACGAGCCGCGCGACCACCGCACCGGGCTCTGGCCGACCGATCACGCGGGGCTCGTGGCGCGCCTCAAGTTCGTGAAGGCGCCGCGCGGTGACGACGACGGGCACGACGACTGAGCTCCCGCTCCGGGCGGGACGCCGGTCAGCCGCCGGGGAGGCCGTATCGCCAGGCCGGACGGGAGGTTGCACCTCTCGCCCGGCCTTCTTCATGGGAGCCAATTTCATTAGTTAAAGTGAGCATTGACATGTCGAGGGTCTCGGCGTAATCGTTCGACACGATGAACGACAGGCCCGCCGCCCCGATCCCGCTCAGCTGCCCCGCCTGCCAGGGTGCGCTCCGGCCCCGCGTGCTCGGCTGCGACGCCTGCGGCGTGAAGGTGGAGGGGACGTTCGAGCTCAACGAGTTCGCGGCGCTCTCCGGTGAGGACCTCCACCTCCTGCGCATCTTCGTGCTCGCCGAGGGCCGGATCCGCGACATGGAGGCCCCGCTCGGCCTCAGCTACCCGACCATCCGCACGCGCCTGAAGGCGCTGCGCGAGAAGGTCGCGGCGCGCGCGCCGGCCGGCGCCCCCTCCCGCGGCGCGGCGCCCCCCGCGGGCGCGCGGCCGAGGGCGAGCGCGGTCGACGAGATCCTCGACCGGCTCAAGGCGGGGAAGCTCGGGTTCGACGAGGCGATGGAGCTCGTGAAGAAGGCGAAGCGCTGAGCTGGCGCAGCGACGTGGGCAGCCGCAGCACCGGAGGAGCACGGACATGAAGGACCAGATCGAGAAGATCCTCGCGATGGCGCGCGAGGGCACCCTCACCGACGCCCAGGCGGCCCAGCTCATCGCGGAGCTCACGGCGGGCGGCGGCGCCGCGGGTGGCGGCACGGCCGAGCGGAGGCGGCCGGCCCCGGCCGCGCGGGGCATCCTCGCCGGCATCGCCGAGGCGATCCGCGTCACGGCGGGCGGCACCTCGAGCGCGCACGTCTACCGCAGCGAGCTCCGCGAGAACGAGCTCGTCATGTCCGAGGTCGGGCGGATCGGCGGCCAGGACTACGTCTTCGAGCGCAACCGGATCACCGCCTCGCAGGTGAAGGGGCTCGACCTCCAGCGCGCCGAGGTCACCGGCAACGTCGTCGGGATGAGCCAGCTGAAGGACGTGAAGGTCCGCGGCGGGAAGCTCGCCGACTCCTCGGTGCAGGGGAGCTCGCTCGAGGACGTCGAGGTCGAGGACAGCGAGATCGAGGGGCTCTCGATCTCCGCCTCGAGCTTCGAGGACGTCGCGCTCGCCGGCCAGAGCCGCATCGCGGGGCTCGAGGTCTCGGCGAGCCAGGTCGAGGACGTGGTCCTGCGCCGTGGCTCCTCCTGGGAGGAGTCCGGCGTCAACGCGGCCCAGCTCGAGGACCTCACCCTCGACGCCTCCCACGTCCGCGACCTCGAGGTGAACGGCTCGCAGGTGAGCGACCTCACGCTCACCGACTCCACGGTCACCTCCTCGCTCCTTCGCGGCGCGCGCGTCTCGGGCGTCGCGCTCGTCTCGACCACCCTCGACGACGTCCTCGTGACCGGCGGCGAGGGCTGGCGCACGGCGGGGTTCGTGGACGTCACCTTCGACCGCTGCGAGCTCAGGAAGGCGCTCTTCACCGAGTGCCTGCTGAAGGACGTCACGATCCGGAACGTGACGCTCGCCGAGGTGAAGGTCGACCGGGTCCGGCTCCAGGACCGGGTGATCGACGGGAACGAGGAGTTCCTCCGGGCGATGGGGCTCGAGGCGGCGCAGCCCGGGGCGGGGGCCTGACCGTGATCCCGCTCCTGTGGTTCCTGCCCTTCCTGCCGCGGGTCGCGCGAGACGAGGCGGTCGGGCTGCCCAGCCCCGTTCGTCCCGAGCGTGGCGGCCTCCGCAGGAGGCCGCGGAGACGAGGGACGGCTAATCCACGGTTATCGACTTCGACACGTTCTTCGGGACGTCGGGGTGCACGCCGTGGTCGCGCACGCCCGCCGCGTCGAGCGCGTCCATCTTGAGCACCGACATCCGGAGCGCGAGCCGCTGCAGGACCACCGCCGCCTGGAACGTGAACTCGTGCGGGCCGGCGCCGGGCGGCACCACCACGCAGCGCGCGAAGTAGTCGCCGGCGCGGTCGGGCCTCCCCTCCACCGCGCGGCGCAGGTCCTCGTGCTCCGGCGCGACGAGCACGACGTCGGCGCCGCGGATCTTGTGGGTGTGGATCTGCGAGACCGTGATGCGCACGTCGCGCGGATCCGGGCCGCACACGAAGACGAGCGGGTAGTTCGAGAAGAGCCGCTCCGGGTCGAGCCGGTCCTTCGCGAGCGCCGCGCCCGGCGTGCCGTCGGCGAGCGCGTGCAGCGCCTCGAAGCCGCCGGTCCCGAGCTCCCCGAGGAGCGCGGCGGCGCCGGCCGGCCCGACCTCCCGGACGAGCTCGGCCGCGACCCCGGCGGTGCGCTGCATGAGCCCCTCGGCGTCGGTCCAGGAGAGGACCGTGTTCTTGCCGAGGATGGTGTTCGGCCCGTGCTTGAACTCGGCGGCGTCGTAGCCCTCCGAGTGGTTGAGCACGACCTCGCGCACCTTGAGCGCGCCCTCCTTCGCGATGCCCGCGAGCGAGGTGCCGAGGAGGTGGAGCGACGGCCGGAAGCAGAACCGCCGCGCGATCTCGTCGACCGCCGCCGCGGTCGCCTCCACCGTGGGCCCGAGGAGGTCCCGCACCCGCCGGAGCGCGGCCGCGACCGTGGCCTCGTCCTCCCGGAGGCTCCGGGCGAGGAGGTAGAAGACCGCGAGCTGCGACACGAACGACTTCGTCGCGGCGACCGCGATCTCCGGCCCGCACAGGAGCGGCAGGAACGCGTCGGCCTTCTCCTGCGGGATGGTGGAGTTCTCGTTGTTGACGAGGGCGAGGAGCCGGACCTTCGTCCCGTGCGCGGCGCGCACGTCGTTCATGACGTCGACGAGGTCCTTCGTCTCGCCCGACTGCGTGACCGCGAGGACCACGTCGCCGGGCCGCAGCACCGGCAGGTAGGTCGAGCGGAACTGCCCCGGGTTCACGGCGTGCGCCGCGAGCCCGCCGAGCTGGGCGAGGAACGCCGCGCCGGTGAGGCACGCGTGGTAGGAGGTCCCCGAGCCGAGGAGGTACACCTGCCCCGCGCGGCCGAGCTCGGCGAGGAGCGCGTCCTTGCGGGAGAGGACCGCCGCCTTCTTCTGCCAGGCCACGACCGCGTCGAGCGCGAGGAGCGCCGCCCGGTCGCCGCCCGCCTGGGCGAGCTCCTCGAGGAGCGGCGCGTCGTCGGAGCCGAACGCCGCCCCGGGCGCCGCGGTCGCGGCGACGCCGAGCAGCGGACGGAGGCGAGCGAGGCGGGGATCCGCGAGCAGCGCGGCGCGCCGCGCGGCGGCCTCGGCGGGGTCGAACACGTCGGCGAGCGCGTGGAGCTCGGCCACGAGGGCGAGGGCGTCGGCCGCGTGCGCCTCGAGGGCGGCCAGGCGCTCCCCCTCGCTGGGCGCGCGGAAGTAGTTCTTCAGGATCGCGTCCAGGTTCGGCCCCGCGTGCGCGATCTCCTGCTCCATGTAGAAGCGGTGCGGCGGGGTGAGGCCGATGTCGGCGACGTTGAGGCGCGAGCGCCGGAGCGGCGGCCGCGAGGAGCGCTCCTCGCGCAGCCCGAAGACCTCGTAGTCGGCGTGCGTGAAGTACAGCCCCTCGCCCTCGGCGAGCGGCACGAGCGCGCGGGTCTTCGAGAGCACCGAGGTGAGGTCGGAGGAGACCACCACGAACTCGCCGGCGCCGTCGGAGCCCTTCCCGGCGTAGAGCGAGGAGCCCGCCTTCATCGCGAAGACGCCGGGGATGCCCGGGAACGCGACGCAGGCGGCGTACGAGCCGACGACGAGCGCGTCGGCGCGGCGGATCGCCTTCAGCGCGGCGGCCTTCCGCTGGGCGGCGTCCTTCCGCGGGTCGAGGCCGCCCTCCTCGAGGAAGAACTGCTCGACGACGTGCACGAGCATCTCGCCGTCGTTGTCGGAGACGACGTCGTGCTCGCGGTCCTTGAGGAACACCTTGAGGGCGTCGGTGTTCGAGATGTTGCCGTTGTGCGCGCCGACCATGTGGACGTGGCAGCGCACCTCGTGCGGCTGGGCGTTCGCGTCGGTCACCGAGCCGTAGGTCGCCCAGCGGACCTGGCCGATGGCCTTCACGCCCTGGAGCGCGACGATGCCGAGCGCCTCCACGACCCGCGACGGCGCGCCCACCGACTTCCGGAGCGTGATGGTGCCGTCCTCGCCGAGCACCGCCGCGCCGGTGGAGTCGTAGCCGCGGTACTCGAGGTGACGGAGGAGCGCGCCGGCCTCGCGCCCGAGGGCGGGGTTGTGGCGCGGGTAGCAGATCGAGATGACGCCGCACATGGGAGGCGCATCCTACTCCGGGCGGTGCCGGACACGAGGGCCCCGGCGTGGCTCCCCCCCGGCTTCGGTGCTGACGCACCTCAGGGCGCCGGGGGCAAGTCGCCGCATTCTCGTCCCGCCGGCGCGGGGCTAGCGTCCGGCTCCGACGCCATGCGCCGCGCGCGGTTCACCTCGAGTCCCTGGGCCGTCCTCGCCGCCGCCTGCGCGGCGGCCTGCGGGGCCGGCCCGGCGGCGGTCCCGCGGGTGCCGGACACGCCCGGCGCCTGCACCGGGGCCGCCCCCGCGAATGCCACCCCCTGCCCCGGCGCCGATCGGGGGCTCACCGCCGACGCTCCCCGGGTGCTCCTCCCGGGCGCCTGCGACGGCACCCCGTGCGCCTGGACCTGCGGCGCCGGGCTCGAGCCCCGGGCCGGCCTGTGCGTGGCGCCCGCGGAGCGCCCGCCGGCCCCCACCGTCTCGGACAACGGGGACGGCACGATCACCGTGGAGGACGCGATCGCCCGGCTGGTCTGGCTGAAGGACGGCCGGTGCCGGACACCCCTCGCCGGGGCGGTGCCGGACACGGACGGGCTCGCCTGGACCGACGCGATGCGGTGGGCGGCGGCGCTCGGGGACGGGGCGTGCGGCCTCACCGACGGGTCGGCGCCCGGGGACTGGAAGCTCCCGGAGCCGCACGAGCTCGGGCACCTGCAGGGGCCGTCGACGAGCGGCGCGTTCCTGCACGCCGAGGGCGGCGTGTGGTGGACGGACTACTGGCTCGACGACTGGTGCGGGGCGATGCCGCTGCCCTCGGGCGCGATGTTCATGAACGACCGCGCGTGGCGCTTCGGCGCGTGGCCGGTGCGGCGCTGGTGATCGGCCCGATCGCCCCGTGGATGGACCCGACACCCCTCCCCCGCGCGCCGGCGTGGGGGAGAGGGTCGGGGTGAGGGGGCCGGGCGGCGCGCTACGCCTTCGCCGCGGGCGGCGCGCCCGGCGGCGGCGCCGGGGGCGGCGCCTTCGTGGCGGCCGGGTGCATCGACTTCGAGAGCTGCTCGTAGAGCGCGTACTTCTCCTTCACGTCGCGCTGCGCCTGCTCGAGCATCCGCTTGAAGGCCTCGGGGTTCGTCGCCTCGACCTGGCGGAAGCGGGTCTCCTTCGAGACGAACGTGGCGAGGTCCACCTTCGGCGCGGGCGAGTCCATCTTGAGCGGCGACTCGCCGAGCGCGACGCGGCGCGGGTCGTAGCGGAAGAGCGGCCAGTAGCCGGAGTCCACCGCCGCGCCCTGCTGGTCGAGCCCGCGCGCGAGGTCGTAGCCGTGCGCGATGCAGTGCGAGTACGCGATGATGACGGAGGTGCCCGGGTAGCTCTCCGCCTCGCGGATCGCGTTCACGGTCTGGGCGTCCTTCGCGCCCATCGCGACCCGCGCGACGTACGGGTGGCCGTAGCCCATCGCGAGCATCGCGAGGTCCTTCTTGGGCATGGACTTCCCGGCCACCGCGAACTTCGCGGCGGCGCCCATCGGCGTCGCCTTCGACGCCTGGCCGCCGGTGTTCGAGTACACCTCGGTGTCGAGGACGAGGATGTTGACGTCCTTGCCCTGCGCGATGACGTGGTCGAGGCCGCCGTAGCCGATGTCGTACGCCCAGCCGTCGCCACCGACGATCCAGACCGACTTGCGCACGAGGTAGTCGGCGAGGTCGAGGAGCCGCTTCGCCTCGGCGGAGTCGAGGCCCTGGAGCTTCTGCTTCAGCGCCGCCACCCGCTCGCGCTGCTTCGCGATGCCGGCCTCGTCGGACTGGACCGCCTCGACGATCTCGGTGACGAGCGCGTCGCCGACCTCGCCGTGCAGCCGCTTCAGGATCTCGCGGGCGTGCTCGCCGTGCTTGTCCACGGCGAGGCGCATGCCGAAGCCGAACTCGGCGTTGTCCTCGAAGAGCGAGTTCGCCCAGGCCGGACCGCGGCCGTCGGACTCGCGGTAGGTGTACGGCGTGGTCGGCAGGTTGCCGCCGAAGATCGACGAGCAGCCGGTCGCGTTCGCGATCATCAGCCGGTCGCCGTAGAGCTGGGTGAGGAGCTTGATGTACGGCGTCTCACCGCAGCCCACGCACGCGCCGGAGAACTCGAAGAGCGGCTCGAGGAACTGCGTGCCCTTCACGTCCGCCTTGACCTTCGTGCGGTCCGGGTCCGGCAGCTTCAGGAAGTGGTTCCACTTGAGCCGCTCGGCGTCCTTGAGCGGGACGGCGTCGGCCATGTTGAGGGCCTTGTGGCCCTTCTCGGTGCGCGACTCGGCGGGGCAGATCTGGACGCACAGCGAGCAGCCGGTGCAGTCGTCCGGGGCGACCTGGAGCGTGTACTTCTGCCCCTTCACCTCCGGTGACTTGAAGTCCATCACCTGGAACCCGGCCGGCGCCCCGGCGAGCCCCTCCGGCGGGAAGTACTTCGGCCGGATGGCGGCGTGCGGGCAGATGAGCGCGCACTTGTTGCACTGGATGCAGAGCGCCGTGTCCCAGGTCGGCAGCTCCATCGCGATGGAGCGCTTCTCCCAGCGCGTGGTGCCGGTCGGCCAGGTGCCGTCGACCGGGAACGCCGAGACCGGGAGGAGGTCGCCCTTGCCGGCGAGGATCAGGCCGGTCACGCGCTGCACGAAGTCCGGCGCGATCTCCGCGACGGTGGGCGGGCGGGGCTTGCCCGACGCCTGCTTCCCCGTCGTGTCGACGGGGTAGAGGTGCGAGAGGGTGTGATCGACCGCCTCGAAGTTCTTGCGGACGACCTCCTGGCCCTTGCGCGCGTAGGTCTTCTCGATGGTCTTCTTGATGTGCTTGATCGCCTCCTCGCGCGGCAGCACGCCGGAGATCGCGAAGAAGCAGGTCTGCATGATCGTGTTGATGCGCTGGCCCATGCCCGTGTCGCGGGCGACCTTGTACGCGTCGATCACGTAGAGCTTGAGGTTCTTCTCGAGGATCTGCGCCTGGACCTCGCGCGGCAGCGTCTCCCAGACCCTGTCCGGCCCGTGGATCGAGTTGAGGAGGAAGGTCGCGCCCTTCTCGGCGGGCTCGAGCATCTCGTACTTGTCGAGGAAGATGCTCTGGTGGCAGGCGATGAAGCTCGCCTTCGCCACGAGGTACGCCGACTGGATCTTGTTCGGCCCGAAGCGCAGGTGCGAGGTGGTGAGCGTGCCGGACTTCTTCGAGTCGTAGACGAAGTAGCCCTGGGCGTAGTTGGGCGTGTCCTCGCCGATGATCTTGATCGAGTTCTTGTTGGCGCCGACCGTGCCGTCCGCGCCGAGGCCGTAGAAGAGCGCGCGCACGACCTCCTTCGGCTCGATGTCGAAGGCCGGGTCGTACTTCAGCGAGAGGTGGGTGACGTCGTCCTGGATGCCGACCGTGAAGTGGCGCTTCGGGCGGTCCTTCTGGAGCTCGTCGTAGACCGCCTTCACCATGGCGGGCGTGAACTCCTTCGAGGAGAGGCCGTAGCGGCCGCCGATCACCGTGAGCTGGTGGTGGAAGCGGTCGATGTGCGCCTGCTCCGCCTCGCGGAGCGCGGTCACCACGTCCATGTAGAGCGGCTCGCCGAGGGAGCCGGGCTCCTTCGTGCGGTCGAGCACCGCGAGGTGGGTCACGGTCCGCGGCAGCGCGGTCATGAACGCGCCGAGGTCGAAGGGCCGGTAGAGCCGGACCTTCACGAGGCCCACCTTCTCGCCGCGGGCCACCATCCAGTCGACGGTCTCGTGGATCGTCTCGCAGGAGGAGCCCATCGAGATGATGACGCGCTCGGCCTCCGGGTGGCCGACGTACTCGTAGAGCTTGTAGCGGCGACCGGTGAGCTCGGCGAAGCGGTCCATCGCCTGCTGCACGTGGTCGGCGGCGACCGCGTAGAAGGGGTTGCACGCCTCGCGCGCCTGGAAGAACGCGTCGGGGTTCTGGGCGGTGCCGCGGAGCGACGGCCGGTCGGGCGTCAGCGCGCGCTCGCGGATCGTGCGCACCATCTCCTCCGGCACCATCTGGCGGAGGTCCTCGTCGGTGAGGAGCTCGATCTTCGCGACCTCGTGCGAGGTGCGGAAGCCGTCGAAGAAGTGGAGGATCGGCACCCGCGAGGTGAGCGTCGCCCGGTGGGCGATCGCCGCCATGTCGTGGGCCTCCTGCACCGAGTTCGACGCGAGCAGCGTGAACCCGGTCTGGCGCACCGACATGACGTCGGAGTGGTCGCCGAAGATCGAGAGGCCGTGCGTCGCGAGCGTGCGGGCCGACACGTGCATCGCGAAGGGCGTGAGCTCGCCCGCGATCTTGTACATGTTCGGGATCATGAGGAGCAGGCCCTGCGACGCCGTGAAGGTCGTCGTGAGCGCGCCGCCCTGGAGCGCGCCGTGGACCGCGCCGGCCGCGCCGCCCTCGGACTGCATCTCGGTCACCGTCGGCACGGTGCCCCACACGTTCTTGTTGCCCTTCGCCGACCACTCGTCGGCCCACTCGCCCATCGCCGACGACGGCGTGATCGGGTAGATGGCGATCACCTCGCTGAGCCGGTGTGCGACCGAGGCCGCCGCCTCGTTCCCGTCGAGCGTGATCATCGAGCGCTTCGAGAGATCCTTCGGCATCCGTCTTCTCCTCGACCGTGCGCTCCGCCGCCGGCGGGGGCGCCTGGCGAGGAGCGCAGTGGGGTTCGCCACTGCGAAGGGGCCCGGATGGTACCAGATCGTCGCAGGCCCGGCGTGCGATCCCGCGCGTGTCCGGCACCGTCGACGCGGCGCGTCCCGTACATCCGGTCAAGGGGCGGGTGCGGGCGCGCACGGGACGCCGGGCGCACCCCTTGCGCGCGCAGGTTGTGCGCCTTGCGGCCCGGCGGCCGCCCGGTGCACGCTCTCGCTTGATGATCCGCAAGGTCGGAACCGCCCGCATCGTCCGCGAGATCGGCCGCGGCGGCATGGGCGTGGTCTACGAGGCCGTGCAGGAGGCCCTCGACCGGCCGGTCGCGGTGAAGGCGCTCGACCCGAAGCTCGTGAAGCACGCGGAGGTGCTCGAGCGCTTCCGCCGCGAGGGGAAGGCGTACGCGCGCCTGCGGCACGAGGCGATCGTCGCGGTGCACGACCTCGTCGAGAAGGACGACGGGCTGTTCCTCGTCACCGACTACGTCGACGGCGCCGACCTCGCGAGGATCCTCGCCGAGGGCGGCGCGCTGCCGCCGGACTGCGCCGCGGTGATCGGCGCGCGCGTCGCCGAGGCGCTCGACTACGTGCACTTCGAGAAGCTGCTCCACCGCGACGTGAAGCCGGCGAACGTGATGGTCTCCCGGCTCGGCGAGGTGAAGCTCATGGACTTCGGCATCGCGAAGGCCGAGAGCGATCACGCGCTGACGAGCGACGGCATGCTCGTCGGCAGCCCCTCGTACATGGCGCCCGAGGTCCTCGAGGGCGCGCCCGGCTCCCCCGCCTCGGAGGTGTGGGCCCTCGGCGTCTCGCTCTACGAGCTCCTCACCGGTGAGAAGCCGTTCTCCGGGAAGACCGCGCAGGAGCTCTTCACCGCCATCCGCAAGGGCCGCCACCGCCGCGTCCGCGCGCTCGCGAAGGACTGCCCGTGGCGGCTCGCCCGCATCGTCGAGCGCTGCCTCGCGAAGAACCCGGCGCGGCGCTGGCAGAGCGCGGCCGCGCTCGCGGAGGCGCTCGACCGGCAGGCGCGCCGGATGCTGCCCCGGGGCCTGCACGCCCGCGCGCGCCTCGTGGCCATGCTCACCCACCGCGGCTTCGTCACCGAGGCGCTCGCGCTCACGCGCATCGAGCTCTCCACGCTCGCCTCGACGGCGTTCGCCGACGCGGCCCATGGGCCGCGCACCTCCGTCGAGTTCCCGCAGCCGAGCCTGCCCAGCCCCGCCCTGAAGCTCGCGGTGGGCGCGCTCCTCGCCGTGGCCGCCGGCCTCACGGCCTGGCTCGTGCGGATGTGAGCGCGGCGGCCGCCCCGGCTACGGCGCCTCGTAGTGCACGCAGCCGCGGAGCACGTTCGTCGGGGCCTGCTCGCAGAACTGCTCGAAGCTCGCGGTGAAGCGGGAGAGCGCGGTCCCCGCCCAGGCGAGCTCGTGGATCTGGAAGCGCCCGGAGATCGTGTTGCATCCGCGGCCGTCGCCGCCGATGTCGATGCCCGGGTGGCCCGGGGAGGCGAACGGCGCCCGCTCGGCCCCCTCGTAGACCTGCGCCGCGAGCGGCTGCCCGAGCTGCGTGGACGAGAACTCGAGATCCCACCACAGGCCCTGGCTGCGCTGGGAGGGGGTGAGCCAGAGCCGCACCGCGCTCGCGCTGGAGTTGGGCGTCGACCACGCGCCGTCGGTGACGGTCTGGGTGCCCGTGAAGATGTAGCCGCTCCCGTCGAAGTAGAGCGCGTTCCCCCCGAGCAGGCACGGCGCCGCGCTCCCGACCCCCGCGGGCGCGGTGAGCTGCACCGGGCCGACCTTCGCGACGACCACGTCGGGCGCGCTCGCGAGCGCGAGGAGGAACTCGGTGGGCCCCGTGCACCCCTGGGAGGCCGCGCTGCACGGCACGAACGAGACGGTCCTGCCGAAGGGGCCGAGCGCGAACAGCGACGGCGTGAACGTCCCCGAGCCGGGGCGCGACGACCAGAGGATGACGTCCGCGTTCGAGGGCGTACCGTCGGCGTTCCGGCCGAGCACCAGGACCGGGAACTTCGAGTACCCGTCCGCCGTGAGGGAGGTGCCGGCCACGCGGAGCTCGAAGGTCGTCGTGGCGTCCGCGACGCACCGGTCCACGTCGAGGTGGGTGCCCGCGCCGCAGCTCAGGACGGCGTCCGGCACGCACTGCGCGCCCGAGAGGTGGGTGCCCGGGCCGCAGGAGGCGGGGGGGTTCGGGTAGCAGACGCCGGCGTCGAGGTGAGTGCCCGGACCGCAGGTGATCTGCGTGTCCGCGACGCAGGTGGTGCCGGAGAGGTGGGTGCCCGCCCCGCAGGTCACCGGCGTCGTCGGGTTGTACGGCAGGCAGGCGTTGCCCGGGCCGAGGTACGTGCCCGCGCCGCAGGTGACGACGTCCGGCTCGTCGGGCACGCAGACGAACCCCTCCGCGTGCGTGCCCGCGCCGCAGGTGGCCCCCGCGTCGGCCACGCAGGCGCCGCCCTCCTCGTGCGTGCCGGCGCCGCAGGTGTAGCTCGAGACGCACCGGCCTCCCGACGCGAACGTCCCGGGCGGGCAGCCGAGGCCGCTCGCGTCCGTGGAGCAGCCGCAGACGAGCGCGAGCGGGAGCGCGGCGACGACGGCGGTGAAGGTCAGGCGTGTCATGGGCTGCTCCTCCCGTACCAGTCGAGGCCGAGCGTGGCGGACCAGCCGCGCCCCGAGGTCACGTCGACCAGCCCGGCCTTCGCGACGGTGTGGACCTCGTAGGCGACGTGCAGCACGGCGTGGAGGCCCGAGCCGAAGAGCGGCTGCGACCACCCGCCTCCCAGCGCGGCGTTCCAGCCACCGTACGTCCCGCTGCCGTAGAGCTCCGGCCCGTCGCTCTTCACCCCGACCACCGTGCGGCCGGCGGCCACGCGGAGGAACGGACCGTCCACGCGCGGCAGCCAGGTGACGCCGAGGTCGTAGCGGTTGAGCTGCACCTGCTCGGAGGGCTTCGACGCCACCGCGCCGACGGCGCTGCCCTCGAAGCCGACCATGAGCTCGTCCGACAGCGCGCTGCCGAACCGGATCGCCACCGCGGCGATGGGGGCCGACCGGCCGAGGACGTCCTCGAACGAGCGATCCCGGTCGCCGATGCGGAGGCCGCCGCCGCCGGCGCCGAGGCCCACGCCCGCGTACCAGGTGCGCCGCCCCTGGGTGAGGCGCTCCTGGGCGCGCGCCGACGACGCCTGGAGCGCCAGCGCGAGCGCGAGGACCATCGCCGCCCGATGTGTCATGATCCCCTCCCGACTTCGCGCGCAGTGTAGCCGGGGCCGGCGCCGGGCGGGGTGCGACAAATGAACGCCCGCCCGCGGGCGGACACCGCAGGCGGTCGCCCTACTCCGGCTCCCGCTCGAACTCCTCCACCTCACCGCCGGGCGCGTGCGTCGCGCGGATCCGCTGCGTCCGTGCCCCGAAGCTCACCCGGTACCAGCGCGTCCAGCGGCTCCCCTCCCGCCGCTCCTCCGCGAGCGCGATGCCGGTGAGCGGGCCCCACAGGCCGACGCCGACCGGGCCCCATTCCGAGAGCACGGGCGCGTCCTCGCGGTGCCCCGGCGCGAGCAGCGCCGGGTCGACGGCGCCGCGCGCCATACCCTCGAGCACGGCGCGCACGCGGGCGGTGGCCTCCGGCGCCGCGTCGGCCGGCGCGGGCCCGGGCGGCGGGCGCCGGTCGGCGGGGAGGTAGAGGTCGGCGACGAGCTCGGCGAGCTCGGGCTGGAGGAGCTTCTGGTTGGTGAGCACGACCACCCCGAGGTCGAGCTCGGGGAAGAGGAGGACGTCGGCGAGCGCGGGGCCGCCGCTGTGGCCGAGGGTCCTGAAGCCGCGGTGGCGGCCCACGGTGCAACCCGCACCGAAGGCGCCGGGCCGGCCGTCGGCGAGCGTCGGGGGCTCCGCCATCCGGTCGAGCGCCTCGCGCGAGACGAGCGCCCCGCGCTGCAGGGCCGCGACGAAGGCCGCGAGAATCGCGGACCGACGCGAAGAGCCCGCCGGCCGCCCACGTGTACTCGGGGTAGAGGAACCAGGCGACGCGCTGGGCGCCGCCGCCGAAGCGGTAGGTGGTGACCCGGCCCGGCACCACGTCGGCGCTGCGGACGAGCCCCTCGTCGCGGGCGGCCTCGAACCGCGCGTCGCGCATGCCGGCGGGGCGCAGGACCTCGTCCTCGAGCAGGCGCGGGAACGGCTTCCCGCCGGCCTTCTCGAGGACCGCCGCGAGCACGGTGAAGTCGAGCGAGCCGTACTCCGCGCGCTCGCCCGGCCGCGCCGCGGGCGTCGCGGCGAGCGCGGCGCGGGCGGCCTCCGGCACCGGGCCGAGCCTCGGGTCCGGCGCGGTGGGCGGGAGCCCGGAGGTGTGGGTGGCGAGCTGCCGCAGCGTGACGGCGCGCCAGGTGTCCGGCACCGCGTCGAGGTGCTTCGAGAGCGGGTCGTCGAGCGAGAGCTTCCCCTGCTCGACGAACCGGGCGAGGAGCACGCCGGTCAGGAGCTTCGTCGTGGAGGCGATCTGGAAGGCGGAGGCCGGGGTCACCTTCACCCCGTGCTCGAGGTCGGCGAGGCCGTAGACCCCGAGCTTCACGACCTTGCCGCCCCGGACCACCGCGACGGCCGCGCCGGGCACGTGGGCCCGGGCCATGGCCTCCGCGAGGAGCCGGTCGACGGCGTCCGGGTGGGCGGGCGCGGAGGCCGGGGTGCCGGACACGGGGGGACCGGCGGTGCCGGACACGCGGGAAGCCGTGCCGGACACGGGGGAAGCGGTGCCGGACACGCCCGCCGAGAGGGCCAGGGCGGCGAGGAGCGACGGTGCGAGGGGCATGCGGCACGTACGGCCGGGGCCTGCCCGTGTTTCGGGCAAGGGCCCGGCTGCGGCGGCGGACCCCCAAGCGGGAGCCCCCGCGCCCCTCACCGGACGGTACGCTCTCCCGGCTGCCCGCAGCCACGCTCCGTGAACCCGGCCCCCGCCGGAGGAGGAATCTCCCCATGCTCCGTCCGCTCCTCGCCGCCGCGCTCGTCGCGGTCGCCCTCCCCGCCGCCGCCCAGGACGTCGTCCGGCTCGGCAACCTGAAGTTCGCGCACTACGGCGCGGTCTCGTACATGAAGGACCACTGCAAGAAGTTCGGCCTCGACGTGCAGGAGATCGTCTTCCCGAAGGGGATCGACATCTTCCCGGCCATCGTGAAGGGCGAGGTCGACCTCGCCGCCTCCGCCGCCGACGCGGCGATCGCGAACCGGGCGGGCGGCGGGCAGATCTACGTGGTGGCCGGCTTCGCGAAGGGTGGCGCGCGCCTCGTCGCCGCGACCGACCAGCCGCTCAAGGCGGTCGCGGACCTCAAGGGCAAGAAGGTGGGCGTCGCCCGCGGCGGCGCGCAGGAGCTCCTGCTCCTCGCCGAGCTCGCGAAGGCCGGCCTCACCTGGTCGGACAAGCCCGGCAAGGACGTGCAGCTCGTCTACCTGCCGTTCGCGGACCTCAACCAGGCGCTCATGCAGAAGCAGATCGACGCCATGTGCCAGTCCGAGCCGCAGTCGTCCCAGGCCATCAACAAGGGCTTCGGCAAGGAGATGATGAAGCCGTACGACACGCCGCTCGGCGAGCCGGTGCGCGTGCTCGTCATGACCGAGAAGCTCTACAAGGAGAAGCCGGCCGTCGCGCAGAAGGTGCTCGACTGCTTCGTCGACGTGACGAAGACCTTCCTCGCCGATCCCGCCCTGGCCGAGAAGTACGTGGTCGAGCAGATGTTCAAGGGGCAGATCACCGGCCAGGACTTCAAGGACGCCATCGGCAACTCGCCCTACACCTACGACGTGACCGCCGAGCACATCCAAATCACCACCGACCTCATGGTGAAGTACGGCGTCGGCAAGATGGACGCCCCGCCAAAGGCCACCGACTGGGTGAAGCTCGATCTCCTCCAGAAGGCGAAGCAGAAGGCGGGCGTGAAGTGAGGCGTCCGGCGGCGCGGGCCGGCGCGGGGGAGGCACGCCGGCGGAGGCCGACGTAGGGTGCGCCGCGCGCTCGAGCTCGTGAAGGCGCTCCTCGTCCCGGCCGTCGCGCTCGGGCTCTGGGAGCTCGTCTCGCGGATGGGCTGGGTGTCGCCGCTGGTCCTGCCCGCCCCGTCCCGCGTCCTCCTGCGCTGGATCCAGTACGCGAAGCCCGTCGAGGCGTACGACCCCGCCGCCGGGTCGTACGTCGCGTGGCTCTTCTCGGGGGAGCTGCCGCACGACGCGCTCGCCTCGCTCGTGCGCGTCGGCGGCGGCTTCGCGCTCGGGGCGGGGCTCGCGCTGCCGCTCGGCCTCGTCATGGGCGCGCGGCCCATGGCGTACGCGCTCTTCAACCCGCTCGTGCAGATCCTCCGGCCCATCCCGCCGATCGCGTACATCCCGCTCGCGATCCTCTGGTTCGGCCTCGGGAACCCGCCCGCGTTCTTCCTCATCTCGCTCGGCGCGTTCTTCCCGGTCCTGATGAACACCATCGCGGGCGTGCGCCACGTGGACGGGATCTACCTGCGCGCCGCCCGGAACCTGGGCGCCTCCGAGTGGACGGTGTTCCGGCGCATCATGGTCCCGGCCGCGATGCCCTACATCCTCTCCGGCGTCCGCATCGGCATCGGCGTCGCGTTCATCGTGGTCATCGTCGCCGAGATGATCGCGGTGAACTCCGGGCTCGGTTACCGCATCCTCGAGGCGCGCGAGTACTTCTGGTCGGACAAGGTCATCGCGGGCATGGCGTCGATCGGCGTCGCGGGGCTCGGCATCGACCTCGCGATGGCGCGGCTCAACGGCTGGCTCCTGCGCTGGCACCGGGGGATGGACGCGTGATCGAGGTCAGCGCGGTCCGGAAGGTGTTCCCCGGCAGGCCCGGCAAGGAGGGCCACGCCGACCTCGTCGCGCTCGACGGGATCGACCTGCGCATCGCGGCGGGCGAGTTCGTGTGCCTGCTCGGCCCGTCCGGCTGCGGGAAGTCGACGCTCCTCAACGCCATCGCCGGCTTCTCGCTCCCGACCGCGGGGCGGATCACCGTCGACGGCCGCGCCGTCGCGGCGCCCGG
Source organism: Anaeromyxobacteraceae bacterium (assembly GCA_047602405.1). Classification (GTDB taxonomy): domain Bacteria; phylum Myxococcota; class Myxococcia; order Myxococcales; family Anaeromyxobacteraceae; genus Anaeromyxobacter. Next base: position 1,428,895 of record JASGHJ010000001.1, on the reverse strand, counting down.
GCCCGACCGCGCGATGGTGTTCCAGGAGTACGCGCTGTTCCCCTGGATGACGGTCGAGAAGAACGTCGCCTTCGGGCTGGAGGTGAAGCGGCTGCCCGCGGCCGAGATCCGCGCGAAGGTCGACGCGCTCCTCGGCATGCTCGCGCTCCGGGACTTCCGCGACCGGTTCCCGAAGGACCTCTCCGGCGGCATGCGCCAGCGTGTCGCCATCGCGCGCGCTCTCGCGATCGACTCGCCGGTGCTGCTCATGGACGAGCCCTTCGGCGCGCTCGACGCGCTCACCCGGCGGAACCTCCAGGACGAGGTGCTGCGGCTCTGGACCGAGCTCCGGAAGACGATCGTCTTCGTGACCCACGGGATCGAGGAGTCGATCTACCTCGCGGATCGCGTGGTGGTGATGACCTACCGGCCCGGCACCGTGAAGCAGGACATCCGCGTCTCCCTGCCTCGCCCGCGCGACCCGGCCTCGCCGGAGTTCAACGCGCTCAAGCGCGAGATCGCCCAGCTCGTGATGGAGGAACAGGCGCGGCACGAGGAGGCCGAGGCGGCGGGGGCGACGGCGGACTGACGGCGGCGCGCGCCCGTCACCGCTCCGGCAGCTCGAACGCCTTCGGCCGGCGGCCGTCGACGTCGGTGAAGCCGTAGCGCTCCGCGAGGTCGGCGACGCGGAGGACCTCGCCCGAGGCGCGGAGCACGTCGGGGTCGGCCGCGAGCGCGGCGACCGCGCGGCCGAGGTAGCGCGGCGACTCGGTCGACGCGAGCTCCGGGCGCTCCCGCCAGGTGGCCTCGGTGGCGTGGTGGCCGGCGAGCACGAGCTCGGTGCGCATCCAGCCCGGGGAGACCGCGACGGAGGCGACGCCGTGGGGCCGCAGCTCCTCGGCCATGCCGAACGCGAGGCGGGTCATCGCGGCCTTCGCGAGGTCGTACGCCAGCATGCCGCGCAGGTACCGGCCCCGGTCCCAGAAGGTGGTCGTGACGATCAGGCCGTGTCCGGCACGCACCATCCGCGGCGCGGCGTGGCGGGAGGCGAGGAGGTGGTTGCGGACGCCGCGGTCGAGCATCGCGTCCCACTGCGCGAGGTCGTGCTCCCAGAACGGCGCCTCGAAGCGGCCGTCGAAGGCCTCGTGCCCGCCCCAGGCGTTGTTCACGAGGAGGTCGAGGCGGCCCTCGTCGCGGTCGAGCCGCTCGAAGAGGGCGCGGACCTCTTCGTCCCGGGTGTGGTCGACCTTCACCGGAATGCCCCGGCCGCCGGCGCGGGTGACCTCCTCGGCGGTGTCCTCGATGTTGCCGGGCATGGCCGGGAGCTTCGAGAGCTCGACGATCCGGGCGTAGCCCGAGGGCGGCGACGCCCCGCGCGTGGTGCGGCCGGTGACGTAGACGGTCGCGCCCGCCGCGCCCAGCTCGATCGCGACGCCTCGTCCGGCACCCCGGGAAGCCCCGGTCACCACGGCGACTTTCCCGCGGAGGCGCGTGTCCGGCACCTGTGGGAGGTTCGTGTCCGGCACCTGTGGCATGCCGGGGTTCTAGCGGGCAGGCACCGTGGCTTCAGCGGGCCGGACTCAGGGGCCAGCGCCGTCGGAGCGCCGCGATGGCCCGCAGGACCTCCTCGCGGTGCTTCGCGGCCTTCATCCAGCGGGGCAGGCGGGAGAGCATGCTCGCGTTCCCGCCCGGGCGGCCCGGGCGCTCGCGGAGCGTGGCGCCGACAATCGCAGCCAGGTGCTCGAGGTGGCGGCGGTTGTAGGCCCAGAGGAGCTCGCCCGCGCAGGGCGCCTGCAGCCAGAGCGGCTCCCGGAACCACGGGTCGACGGGGGCGCCGGTCAGCGTGGACCACGCCTCGATCGCGGCGCGGACCACGTTGCCGCAGCGCGGGCACCGCGCGTCGTGGCGGCGCCCGTCGCCGGCGGGCGCCCACGCGGAGGCCGGGATCCAGCGCTCGCAGCGCGGGCAGCGGCGGTCCCGGGGCGCGGCCTCCGGCTCCGCGCGGCGGCGGGCGAGCCCGCACGCGGCGCACGTCAGGGTCGCGCCGCCTGCGCCCCGCGGGTCCGGGCGGGCGACCGCGCGGCCGCCGCAGCCCGGACACCGGACGAGGACCTCGTCGCCCACGTCACCGGCGACGAAGTGGTCGAGCCTCTCGCCGCGATCGCGGTGCCGGACGGGCATCGCGGCGGGGCGCTAGCCCTCGAGCTTCGTCCGCGGGGCGTCCGCCCAGAGCCCCTCGAGGTCGTAGAGCTCGCGCGAGTCGCGGCTCATCACGTGGGCGACGACGTCGCCGTAGTCGACGAGGATCCAGCGGCCGGTCTCGTAGCCCTCCGAGCCGACCTTCGTGACGCCGGCGTCCTTCATCTTCTCGTCGAGGTGGTCGGCAATCGCGGAGGCCTGGCGATCGGAGTCGGCCGTCATGATCACGAAGTAGTCAGCGTAGCCGGTGAGGCCGCGCACGTCGAGGAGCACGACGTCCTCGGCCTTCTTGTCGAGGCCGGCGTTCGCGATCGCGAGCGCGGTCGCGTGCGCCTCGTCGTTCGGCGGCCGCTTCGGCGGCGGCGCGGCCGGCACGGCGAGCGAGGCCTCCTTGCCGATGCGGGGCGCCTTCGCGGGCGGCCCCTTGCGCGCCGGCTTCGCGCCGCGCGGGGGCGCCTTCTTCCCGGGCGCCTGGACCTTCTTGCCCTTCGGGGCCGGGCCCTTCTTGCCGCCGCGCTGCGCCTTCTTCCTCGCCGGAGCCTTCTTGACCGCCTTCTTCGCCATGTGTCTCCCGGTACCTTCGGTGAATTCGAGTCTAGCCACGCACCTGACCGTCGCCCTCGACCACGTACTTCTGGGCCGTGAGCTCGGCGAGCCCCATGGGCCCGAACGCGTGGAGCTTCGTGGTGGAGATGCCGATCTCGGCGCCGAGCCCGAGCTCGCCGCCATCGTTGAACCGCGTGGAGGCGTTCACCACGACCGCGCTCGCGACCACCTCCCGCTCGAAGCGGCGGGCGTTCGCGAGGTCGCGCGTGAGGATCGCCTCGGTGTGCAGGGAGCCGTACCGCGCGATGTGGTCGAGGGCGCCGTCGAGATCCGGCACCACCCGCACCGCGAGCACGAGGTCGAGGAACTCCTTGCCGAAGTCGTCGGGCCCGGCCGCGACCGCCTTCACCTTCGCGGCCTTCAGGAGCTCGAGCGCGGCGGGATCCGCCCGGAGCTGCACGCCCGCCTTCACGAGCGCGCGGCCCACCTCGGGGAGGAGCTTCGCGGCGGCGCGGCGGTGCACGAGCAGGCACTCGAGCGCGTTGCACACGCCGGGCCGCGAGGCCTTCGCGTTCACCGCGATGGCGACCGCCTTCTCGACCTCGGCGGAGGCGTCGAGGAAGAGGTGGCAGACGCCCTGGTAGTGCTTCACGAGCGGTACGCGCGACCGCTCGGCCACCGCGCGGATGAGCGACGGCCCACCGCGCGGGATGGCGAGGTCGATGAGGTCGTCGAGCTTCAACAGCTCGAACGTCGCCTCGCGGTCGGCGGTGGGGACGACCCGCGCGGCCGCGGCGGGCAGTCCGGCCTCGCGGAGCCCCTCGGCGAACGCCTCGGCGAGCGCGAGCGACGAGCGCAGCGCCTCGGAGCCCGGGCGGAGGATGGCGGCGTTGCCGCTCTTCAGGCAGAGCGCGGCGGCGTCCACCGTCACGTTCGGCCGCGCCTCGTAGACCATGAGGACGACGCCGAGCGGGATGCGGACCTTCCTCACCGAGAGGCCGTTCGGGCGCGTCCAGCTCCGGGTGACCTCGCCCACCGGGTCGGGGAGCGCCGCGATCTCGCGGAGCGCCACCGCGATGCCGGCGAGGCGCGCCTCGTCGAGGCGGAGGCGGTCGACGAGCGCCTCCGGGCGGCCGGCCTTCACGGCGGCGGCGACGTCCTTCGCGTTCGCGGCCAGGATCCGCTTCGCGCGCCGCTCAAGGGCCCCCGCGGCGGCGACGAGCGCGCGGTCCTTCTGGCGGGTGGTGGCCCGGCCGAGCGCGCGCGACGCCTCCCGCGCGGCGAGCGCCATGCTGCGCATCTCGGCCGCGAGGCCCGCCTTCCCGGGGGCGGCGGGGGCCGGACCTGCGGGTTCGGGCCGAGCGAGGGCGGGCGTCGCCGCCGGAGCGTGCGCCTTCCTGGGCCGCGACTTCTGGACGGCTGCCGACTTCATTCCCGCTCTTCCCGCTCCGCGTCGAGGACGACGAGGTCGTTCCGGTGGACGACCTCGTCCAGGTACTTATACCCGAGCGCCCGGACGATCTCGCTCGTCTTCAGGCCCGCGATGCGGCGCACCTCGTCCGCGCCGTAGCCCGCGAGGCCGCGCGCGAAGGGCCGGTCGGCGTCGACCGCGATGTCGACGGGGTCACCCACCCCGAACTGGCCCTCCACGCCCTTCACCCCGGAGGGAAGGAGCGAGCGCCCCTGCTCGGTCAGGGCACGGCGGGCGCCGGCGTCGACGAGGATCACGCCCTTGCCGCGCGCGGCGGCGGCCAGCCAGCCCTGGCGCGAGGAGAGGCGCTCCTTGCCCGGGGCGAAGACGGTGCCGACGCGGTCGCCGGCGAGCAGGGCGGCGAGCGCGCCGGCGCGGCGGCCGGAGAGGAGCGCGGTCGTGACACCCTGGGCCGAGAGGCGCCGGGCCGCGCGGACCTTCGTGGCCATCCCGCCCACGCTGCGCTCGCTGCCGGCGCCGCCGGCGATCCGCTCGATCTCGGCGGTGATCCGGGGGATGTCCGGCACCAGCGCCGCGCCGGGCTCGGAGGGGTTCCGGTCGTAGAGCCCCTCGACGTCGGTCAGCATCGCGACGAGGTCGGCCTCGACGCAGCCGGCGACGAGGGAGGCGAGCGTGTCGTTGTCGCCGACCTTGATCTCGTCGACCGCGACGGTGTCGTTCTCGTTGACCACCGGGACGACCCCCTGCTCGTGCAGCCGCTGGAACGTGCGGCGCGCGTTGAGGAAGCGCTTGCGCGAGGCGAGGTCGTCGGCGGTGAGCAGCACCTGGCCGACCTCGAGGCCATGCCGGACGAGCGCGTCGCCCCACGCCGCCATGAGGTGGGGCTGTCCGACCGCCGCGCAGGCCTGCTTCGTGGGGATGTCCCAGGGCTTCCCGCGGTGCCGGACGAGCCCGAGCCGCTCGGCGCCCAGGGCGACCGCCCCCGACGTGACGAGGACGAGGGTGCGACCCTTCGCGGCCTCGGCGAGCTCCTTCGCGAGCCGGGCGCAGTTCTCGTGATCGAAGCGGCCGGTGCGGTCGGTGAGGGTGCCGGTGCCGACCTTCACGACGAGCCGGCGGATCCGGCCGAGCGAGCGTGCGGGCATCTGGGCGGTCCTACGGGAGACGGTAGGTGACGGTCACGGCGATGGGCATGAGGCTCGCGCCGGCGGCCGACGACGTCTGCATGTAGACGTGGTACGCGAAGCCGGCGTTGTCGATGCGCCGGGCGGTCGCGTCGGTGCGGTCGGTCTCGGCCACCCGGACCTCCGCCTTCGCGCCCTGCGTCGCCACGCCCGCGATGACGGTGTCGTCGCTCCGGTAGAGGTAGGCGCCGCCGTCCACCTTCTCGTCGACGTCCCAGTACATGTAGCTGAGGCCGGTCACGATCGCGCCGTCGGGCAGCGCGATGGGCGCGACCAGGAAGTCGTCGTCGCCGGAGGTCTGGTAGCGGCCGACCGCGCCGGGCACGGTGCCCTGCATCGTGCCGGACGAGGAGACCCGCGGCGTCGCGCCGACCGCGGAGACCGAGGCGACGCCCCGGGGGAGCCGCTGGCAGACGACGCTGCCGTCCTCGCCGACCACCCGGATCGCGGAGCCGGGGGCGCAGAGGCCGATGATCCGGGCCTGCTTCGTCGCGAGCGCCTTCTCGGCCTTCACGAGCTCGGCGCCGTGGACCTCGAGCGCGCCGGTCACCTCCGGCGGCATCCGCTCGACGGCGAGGGTCCCGGACTGGATGGCCGCGGCGTCGATGGGCTTTCCGCCCGGGTAGGCCGGCGACGGCTTCGCGGGCGCCTCGGCTGGCACCTCGGGGCGCGGGGCGGGCGAGAGCGTGAGGAAGCCCCAGGTCCCCAGGCCGCCGACGGCGGCGGCGGCGGCGAGCGCCAGGACGGAGCGGAGGCGTGACTGCATCGGGCGGAAGCTATCACGCCCGGGGCGTCCGCCGGGTTCAGGCGCGCGCCAGGGCTCGGCCGAGCTGCCAGAGGCCGAAGGCGAGGAGCCCGGCCCCCGAGGCGAGACCGAGGGTGCGGGCGAGGCGAGGGCCGGCCGCCGCGGCGCGACCCGCGAGCGCCACGAGGAGCACGTTCCCGCCCACGAGGCACGCGTAGAAGCCGGCGAGGAACGCGACCGCCTCGAGCGGCGAGCGCCGCCACGCGGACGTGAGCGTCGGGCCCCCCAAGAGGCTCCAGAACATCCACGCGTTCGGGTTCGTGAGGTTCACGAGCGTCGCCCGCACGAGCCCGCGCGGCTCCTCGCCAGGAGAACCCGGGGTACCGGACACCGGCGGGGTGCCGGACACGCGCAGGGCCTGCCGGAGCGCGCCCACGCCCAGCCAGATCACGACGACGCCCCCGGCCGCCCCGAGCCAGGTGAGGAGCGTGTCCGGCACCCGCTGGAGGACGAGGAGCAGGACGGCGATCACCGGAGGATCCGAGAGGAGCGGCACGATCGCGATGGGCCAGCTTCGCCGGAAGCCGGCGTGCAGCGAGCGCGCGACGAGGTAGCCCTGGAACGGGCCCGGCTGGGCGGACGACGAGAGCCCGAGGAGGGCCCCCTGCGAGAGGAGCGCGAGCACGGCCGATCAGCGGATCTGCAGCTTCAGGCCCATGTCGACGAGCGCGAGCAGCGCCTCCGCGTTGCCGCGCGCGTCGTTCACCGGATGGTGATCGTGCGCCGACCTCCGCAGGTGCTTCCACGGCGCGTAGGCGTCCTTCACCATGCCGCAGTAGAGATCGCCGATGCGCCTGCCGCTCCAGCCGAACGGGTTCACGGAGAGGTACGTGTGGAAGTACCAGTTCACGTACTGCCAATCGAACGCGAGGTTGTCCGAGAAGAAGACGGGCTTGCCGCGCGTGGTCTCCGCGATCCACTTCGCGAACGCGGCCATGGTCTCGCCGGGCTCGTCGTGGGTCAGGTGCTGCTCCCGCGTGATGCCCGAGATCGCGAGCGCCTCGGGCAGCCACGCGTCCGAGATCGGGCGCGTCGTCCCGTAGAAGGTGCGGCCCAGGCCGGGCTCGACGAGCACGGCGCCGAAGCACACCATGGAGTACTTGCCCGGGATGGGCCCGTCCGCCTCGACGTCGACCACGTAGAGCGACACGGGGGGAGTTGTGCAGGAGGACGCGCGCCGCGTCCACGGGATCTTCATCGGCCTCAGGGTGGTCGGGGCGCCGCGCGCGCCGCGGCCGCGGCCTTCTTCATCCGCTCCGCCCATTCCTTCTCGCCGATGAACGGCTTCTTCACGTAGGCGGCGTCGGCAGCTTCCTCCTTCACCTCGAGCGGCTCCGCGAAGAGGTGGAGGTATGCCCTGCGCCGCTTCAGCGGGTGATCGCCGAGCGCGAGGTACGCGGGCGCGTCGTCGACGAGCGGGTCGGCCTCCCCGTACGCGTAGTGCCGGTGGCTGGAGTACCTCCAGTCCTTGGGCGTCTTCACGAGCTTCGCCTGCACCGGATTCCTGTCGACGTAGCGCATGACGGCGAGCGCGTGGCGCTCGTCCTGGATGCGCGGGGATTCGAGCCGCTCCATCACGACCTGTCCGCGCCGCTTCGTCTGCTTGTTGAACCACTTCGCGAAGGCCTGGTTGACCTTCTTCCAGAACATGGAGAAGTCCTCCTGGCCCTTCTCGCTCAGGCAGACGACGTGAGGGTGCGTGCCCATCAAGACGTAGGAGTGGATCCGGACCCGGTGCTCGGCCTTGTACTTCAGGAGGAGCTCGTAGAACTTCTGGCGGGCGCCGGGCGCGTCGAAGAAGGCCTCGAGGTTGTGGGTCTGCCACACCGCGTGGTTGATCGAACCCTTCGTCACGAGCTGGCGGCGCGCCATGCGAGGCATGGGGCGGGGTAGAGCAAGGTCCGGGCCAGGGGCGCGCCCGGCGCGAGCCCCTTCTCTCCCAGTGCTTCCATCGGTGCCGGACACGACCGGGGGATGGGCCAGGGGTCCGCGCGGCGGACGTGAGGTCCGCGGCGCGGACCTAGGCGCAATGCCGATCGGTTAGCGCCAACCGATCGAGACCGATGGGGATTTTGGAGGCCGGGGCAGCAGAGTTGCCGCGGCGATCCAGGAGATCATGATGCGGCGATCGCCCGGAGGGCGATCCCATGCCGCGTCGCCCCGTTTCCGCCCAAGAGGACAGCTCGGGCGAGTTGCTGGATAGGTTCCAGGCGAGCCTCGATCCCGAATGGATCGAGGAAGCCCTTCAGGCCACCGGGACGGCCACCATCCGCCGGCGCCGCCTTCCAGCCGAGCAGGTCGTCTGGCTCGTGCTCGGGATGGGCATCTACCGTAACAAGCCCATCGCCGAGATCGTCGCGGAGCTCGATCTCGCGCTACCGGGGCGGCGCCCGCGCGCGGCCTCGAGTTCGGTGACCCAGGCGCGCGAGCGGCTGGGCAGCGAGCCCATCCGCTGGCTGTTCGAACGCAGCGCCGAAAAGTGGGCGCACGAGAGTGCGCGCCGGCACGCGTGGCGCGGGCTCGCCGTCTACGGCGTGGACGGCACGACCGTCCGTCTCCCGGACTCCGAAGCGAACCGCGATCATTTCGGCTACGCCGTGAGCTCCCGAGGCGAGAGCGCGTATCCGATGGCACGCCTCGTCACGCTGATGGCCCTCCGCTCGCACCTGCTGGCGGCGGCCCGCTTCGGTCCACAGTCGGGCAGCGAGATCGCTCTCGCCAGGGAGTTGTGGCCGCTCGTGCCGGACGAGTCGCTGTGCATCGTGGATCGCAACTTCCTCTCGTCGGCGCTGCTCATCGGCATTGCGAGCCACGGGCATCGAAGGCACTGGCTCATCCGCGCGAAGAGCGACACGGCCTGGAAGGTAGTCCGCTCGCTCGGGCGCGGCGACTGGCTCGTCGAGAAGACCGTCCACCGGGACGCCCGCCGAGAGAACCCTGACCTCCCCGAGCGCTGGGAGATGCGGGCGATCCGCTATCAGCGGAAGGGCTTCAAGCCTCAGACCCTGCTGACGTCGATGACGGACCCGGAGGTTTACCCGGCGGCCGAGATCGTCGCGCTCTACCACGAGCGCTGGGAGATCGAGCTCGGCTACGACGAGGTCAAGACTGTCATGCTCGACCGCGAGGAGACGACGCGCAGCAGGACTCCTCGCGGCGTCTCCCAGGAGCTCTGGGGCCTCGCCCTCGCGTACAACCTCGTCCGGCTCGAGATGGAGCGCATGGCCGAGGACGCCGGCGTCACGCCCGACCGCGTCAGCTTCAAGAACGCGCTCATGTACATCGAGCACGCCCTCCTAACGCTCTCCCTAGAGAGCGCGGGACGCATCCCGGAGCACCTCCGCCGCCTCCGGGAAGACGTCGTGCACTTCATCCTGCCGAAGCGACGGCTGCGGTCCTACCCGAGGGCCGTGAAGATCAAGATGAGCAACTACCCCCGGAAACGCCGAGGGCTTAAGTGAGCGGCATTGGACCTAGGCGATGACCGTCGCGACGCCGGGCTCGAGCCAGCGGACCCGCTCGTCGAAGCCGGCGGCCGCGAAGGCCCGCTCCGCCTCGGCCCTCGGCTCGAGGAAGTGCCTCCAGCCTGCGTAGTGCACCGGGACGATGGTCCCGGCGCCGAGCTCGCGCGCCAGCCGCGCGGCGTCACGGGCCCGCATCGTGAACCGGATGGGCCCGTAGAGCGGGAACCCGACGCCGCCCATGTGCACGACCAGCGTCCCGACGCGAAAGCGGCGGCCGACCTCGGCGAGGGCGGCGAACCGCACGGTGTCCCCGGTGACGTACACGGCCCCGCGCTCCTGGCCCGTCCACTCGAGCACGAAGCCGATCACCGGCCCCACGAACGGCAGCGACAGCGGCGGCCCGTGCCGCGCGGGCGTCGCGGTGATCCGGACGGGGCCGATCTGCACCGACTCCCAGGGCCGGAGCCCCCGGACCCCCGCGTGTCCGGCACCCGCGATGCGGCGGGCGGCACTGCGGGTGGTGACCACGCAGGGCGCCGCGGCCATGAGCCGGCGGCCGGCGTCGTCGAGGTTGTCGGCGTGCTGGTCGTGGGACAGGAGGACCGCGTCGAGCCGGCCGACCGCGGCGGGGTCCACGGCGGGCCGCTCGAGCTTCGTGGACGAGGTACCCCAGCCGAAGTGGTAGCGGCGCCCGGGCGGGTCGAAGGCCGGGTCGGTCAGGAGCCGGAGGGGAGGCGTGTCCGGCACCTCGACCTCGAGGACCGCGCAGGCCGTCCCGACGTGGGTCACGCGCAGCACGGGACCTCCGGCGCTAGTCCGGCTCGACGTAGTCGAGGTCGATGCCGAACGTCTCCCGCAGCCCGTACGCGGCGACGAGCGCGGCGGTGAACCAGACCGCGCCCACCGCGGCGGCCGCGCCGGCGAGGCCGAGGGAGCCCTTCGTCGCGAGGAACATCGCGTTCACGACCACCACGAGGCCGCGCACGAAGTTCGGCACGGTGGTGGCGACGGTCGCGCGGATGTTGGTCCCGAACTGCTCCGCCGCGATGGTGATGAAGATCGCCCAGTACCCGCCGGTGAACCCGAGGAGGCCACACAGGGCGAGGAAGAGCCCGGGCGAAGCCCCGCGGCCGAGCACGAAGTAGAGGACGTTCGCGCCGAGCAGCGCGAGCACGAACGACAGCACCACCTTGCGGCGCGAGTGCAGCGCCTGGGAGAGCATGCCGCTCGTGAGGTCGCCGACCACGAGCCCGCCGTAGAACATCATCACCGCGTCCCCGGCCGAGATCGGGCCGGTGACGCCGAGGGCGGGCGCGAACTCCGGCGAGTAGGCGATGAGGATCTCGGTTCGAGAACCAGATCGGCACGCCGATGAGGATCGACGCGGCGTACTTCCCGAGCCGCTTGCCGCTCGTGAAGAGCTCGAGGAAGTGGCCCCGCCGGACGCCCGCGGCGCCCTTCACCCGGTCGAACATGGACGACTCGCGCACGCCGATCCGCAGGATGAGGAGCACGAGGCCGAGCCCGCCGCCCACCCAGTACGCGATGCGCCAGTCCATGTGCTTCGCGACGAGGTTCGCGACCACCGCCCCGGACACCCCGACGGAGGCGACGAGCATCGTGCCGTAGCCCCGCAGGCGCGCGGGCAGCACCTCCGCGACGAGCGTGACGCCGGCGCCGAGCTCGCCCGCGAGCCCCACCCCGGCGACGAACCGCAGGGCGCGGTACTCCCAGAGCGCGGGCAGGACGTCCTGCATGCCCACGAACCCGTTCGCGATCGTGGCGATCGAGTAGAGCGTGATCGAGCCGAACAGGATCTGCAGGCGTCCGATCTTGTCGCCGATGATCCCGAACCCGATCCCGCCCAGCAGCATCCCCGTCATCTGCCAGTTGATGATGCTGGCGCCGACGTCGATGAGCTCCGCCCTGGGCACCCCGAGCGCGGTGAGGCTCGGGATGCGCACGATGTTGAACAGGATGAGGTCGTAGATGTCGACGAAGTAGCCGAGGGCCGCGACGACCACGGCCGGGCCGAGCACGACCGACGCGCCCGGCACTCCGGAGCGGGGGGCGGAGGGCTTCATGCGTGCCCGGAGTCAAGCAGAGTCCCGGTCAGGAGTCGAGGCGGCCCGCGGCGAAACCGGTGGTGCCGGACACGGCGAAATTCCGTGGCGCCGGACGACGTAGGATGCCTGGACGTGCTGGCGATCGAGGCCCAGGGACTGACGAAGCGGTACGCCGGCCTGCTCGGGCGGGGCGGGCAGGACGCCCTGCGCGGGCTCGACCTCGCCATCCCCGGCGGCACCGCGTTCGGCCTGATCGGTCCGAACGGCGCCGGCAAGACGACCTTCGTGAAGGCGCTCCTCGGGGTGGTCCGGCCCACGTCCGGCACCGTCCGGCTCCTGGGCGGGGACCCCGAGGACCCGAAGGTCCGCGCGCGGGTGGGCTACCTGCCCGAGCGGCTCCGCCTCTCGCCCGCGTGGACCCCGCTCGAGATCCTGGAGAGCGTCGCGCGCATGAAGGGTGTCCGGCTCGGGCCCGGGGGTGCGCTCCGGCTCCTCGAGGAGGTCGGGGTGGCCGAGGCGGCCCGCCGGCGGACCGGCGGCTTCTCGAAGGGCATGCGCCAGCGGGTGGGGCTCGCCGCCGCGCTCGTGGGTGACCCCGAGCTCCTCGTGCTCGACGAGCCGACCGACGGCCTCGACCCCATCGGCCGGGTCGAGGTCCGCAACCTCCTCGGCCGGGCCCTCGCGCGCGGCGCGACCCTCCTCCTCAACAGCCACCTCCTCGCGGAGACCGAGCGCATCTGCGGCCGCGTCGGGATCCTCGTGGGCGGTCGCATCGTCCGCGAGGGGCCGCTCGATGCGCTCACCGCGACCCGCCCGGCCTGGCGGGTCCGGTTCGCGCCGGGCGCCCCCGGGCCGGCGCTCGAGGCCGCCGGCTTCGTGCCGGACACGCAGGGTGCGCACCGGTTCGCCGGGGAGGGCCCCGAGGCGCTCAACCTGGCGCTCGACCAGGCCCGCGACGCCGGGGCGCTCGTGGTCGAGCTCACGGCGGAGTCCCGCGACCTCGAGGACGTGCTCGCGGCGGCGATCTCGTCCGGGAGCCCGCCGGGAGCGGGAGGGAAGGCCGCATGAGGACGCTCGCCGTCGCCCGCGATCTCCTCCGGGAGGCCCGCGCCCGGCGCTGGGTGCTCGCGCTCGGGGTCGCGGTCACCGGGCTCCTCCTGCTGGTCGGCTTCGGGCTCGAGCTCGAGGTCGTCGACGGCGCGCTCGCGGCCTCGCGGTTCCTCTCGGGCGGGCCGCACACCCACGAGATCCGCTCCGTGGACGTCGCGCTCCGGCCCCTCTTCGAGGGGCTCTCGTACGTCGTCTTCTACGGCGGCGCGTTCTTCGGCGTCCTGGCCTGCGCCGACTTCGCGCCGACGCTGCTCGCCCCCGGCCGGATCGAGCACCTGCTGTCCCTGCCGGTCCGCCGCTCCGAGCTCGTGTCCGGCACCTTCCTCGGCGTCCTCACGCTGGTGTTCGGCGGGGCGCTCTACGGAGGCCTCGGGCTCTCGCTCATCATCTGGGTGAAGTCCGGGTTCTTCGACTGGGGCCCGGTGGCCGCCGCCGCGTTCTCGGCGGTGGGCTTCACGGCGGTGTACGCGGTCATGATCCTCGCCGCGATGGCCGCGCGCTCGGCGGCGCTCTCGGCGGGCGCCGGCGCCGCGCTGCTGGTCCTCGGCATCGTCGCCGGGCAGCGCGCCACCCTCGCGCCGCTCTTCTCCCCGGGGCTCTCCCGGGCGGCCTTCCTGGTCCTCACGTCGCCCCTGCCGCGCATCTCGGAGCTCGCCCGCCACGCAGCGCAGGTGGCGATCGCGGCGCCGCTCGACGCCCGGCAGGTCGCGGTGCAGGTCGCGGGGGCGCTGCTCTTCGCCGGGGCCGCGCTCGCCGGCGCCGTGGCCCTCTTCGACCGGAAGGACTTCTAGCGATGGACCCGAAGCAGAGCCGCAGCCGCCGCCTCCGCTGGATCGCGCTCGCCGCGCTGCTCCTCGTCCTCGGGGCCCTCGTGCTCTCGCTCGGCGAACGCGAGCCGGCGCCGACCACGCGGACGCGCGTCGACTTCCCGTCCCACATGCGCCCCGCCGAGGAGGAGCGCGCCCGCGCGCGGGCGACGCTGGTGCTCCCCCAGGCGCCCGGCCCGGGCCCCGCGCAGGCCGAGCCCCCCCGGCGCGATCCCTTCCTCGTGTCGTTGCCCGTCACGGCCGACCGGCCGGTCGTGGTGCTCGAGGCGAACGCGCTCCGGCATTCGCGCCTCGGCGAGCGGCTCGTCGCGTGCCTGCTCGCGCGGGATCCGGACACGTTCGCGAAGATCGAGCGGGAGATCGGCGTCGACCCGCTGAAGGACGTCGACCGCGTCGGCTTCGCGGGCGACAGCGTGGTCGTGTCGGGCTTCTTCGACCGGATGCGGCGCGATCAGCTGGAGCGGAACACGGACGCCTCGTCCTATGGCGACGGCGGCCGCCTCTACCGGCAGCGGGGCGGCGGGAGCGGGCCGGCCATCGCGACCTGGGGCGACGGCCTCGTCCTCATGGGCGACGAGGCGTCCCTGCGGCGCTCCATCGACCAGCTCGAGGGCCGCGCCCCGGCGCCCGAGACCGGCATCCCCGAGGACATGGCGTACGGCGAGGCGTACGGGGTCGTGCCCGGCACCGCCGTCCAGCGGCTCTTCGGCCAGAAGGATCCCGAGCTCGCGCAGCGGATCGCCGCCGCGGCGTCCCGGGTCGAGTTCCACGTGGACGCGATGAACGACGTCGCGTCCGTCGTGCGCGTGCGCGGCGACGACGGCGCCGGGCTCTCGGACATCGCGCGGTCCATCGGCGGCGCGCTCGCGGCGGCGCGCGTCGAGGCCCAGGCGAGGGACGACCGGCGCATGGCGGAGCTCCTCGAGCACGCGAGGGTCCTCGACGACAAGGGCAGCTTCTCGGTGGAGATGGCGCTCGCGGGCGACCGCGTCGAGCAGCTCTTCGAGGGCTGCGAGAAGGCGGGGGAGCCGCGTCCGGCACCTCCGGCGCCGGCCGGCCAGCCGTAGGACCCGCCCCGTCTGCACACACCCCGCCGGGCACCGACCTCACCGCCAGCGCCAGAGCTGCGGGTGCCGGACACCACCCGAGACCCGGTGCCACTCGACCCAGGGTCGACCGATCCGGCCGTCCGGGCGAGCCGGACCGCGGGTGCCGGACACCCTCAAGCCCCGGCTGCCGTGCCCCTTTCCACGCTGGCCGCCCCTCCGCGCACATGCGCTCACCCCGGCATGGATCTTCCACGCTGCGGTGCCGGACAGGCACGTGGACGAACAGGGCAAGACCTCGCGGGTGCTCCGCCTCGAAGGCACGTTCGACCTGCCGGCCGCGCGCCGGGTGGCCGACGCGGTCATCGCGGCGCGTCCGGAGGAGCAGCTCGAGGTGGACCTCACCGGCGTCCGCGAGTTTCACGACTTCGGCGTCGCGGTGCTCGCCCAGGCGCTCGCGAAGGGGCGCGGCAAGGTCGCCGTCCGCGGCCTGCGGCGCCACCACGTCCGGCTCCTGCGCTACCTCGGCATCGACTCCCGGGCCGACCTCGGCCCGCTCGACGAGAACAACTGACCCCGCCGGACCGCCCGCGCCAAACGGGCGCGTGGCCCCGGGCCCGACCCGGCGTAGACTCGCCCGCCCGTGAAGGACCTGCTCGTCCCGCTCCTCGCGAAGAACCCCCTCCTCCTCCTCTTCCTGGTGGCGGCGGTGGGGTACCCGCTCGGCCGGCTGCGCCTGCGCGGCAGCGAGCTCGGCGTGGCGGCGGTGCCTCTTCGTGGGCCTCGCCGCCGGCGCCGTCGACCCGAGCCTCGCGCTCCCCGAGATCGTCTACATGCTCGGGCTCGCGATCTTCGTCTACACGGTCGGCCTCTCGTCGGGCCGCGCGTTCGTGGCCTCGCTCCGCCGCGACGGGCTGCGCGACTCGCTCCTCGCGGTCGGCGTGGTCGCGGTCGCCGCGGTGGGCGTCGCGGCCCTGCGCGCGGCGCTCGGGCTCGACCGCGGCACCGCCGCCGGCCTCTTCGCGGGCGCCCTCACCAACACCCCCGCCCTCGCCGCGGCGGTCGAGTCGCTGCGCGCCGCGAGCCCGGGCCGGGTGGTCTCCGAGCCGGTCGTCGCCTACTCCATCTGCTACCCGCTCGGCGTCGCGGGCGTGGTGCTCGCGCTCCGGCTGGGCGCCGCGCTCTGGAAGCCCGACCTCGCCGCCGAGGCGAAGCGGCTCGCCGAGCTGGGCGCGGCGAACGAGCCGCTCGCGAGCGCGACCGTGGAGGTCGCCGAGGACATGGGCGCGCTCACCGTCGAGGAGCTCGTCCGCGGCCTGCGCTGGCGGGTCATCTTCAGCCGCATGCGCCGCGGCGCGGAGCTGCAGCTCGTCGCGCCCGAGGCGCGCCTCCGGCGGGGCGACCTCGTCACGGTGGTCGGCACCGAGGCGGAGCTCGAGCGCGTGATCGCGCGGCTCGGCCGGCGCAGCGAGGAGCGGCTCGACCTCGACCGCCGCGCCTTCGACCTGAGGCGGATCTTCGTGTCGAGCCCGGAGGTCGCCGGGCGGCCGCTCAAGGACCTCGACCTCGCCCACACGCTCGGCGCGGTGGTGACCCGCGTGCGCCGCGGGGACGTGGACCTCCTGCCTTCCGACGACATGCGCCTCGAGCTCGGCGACCGGGTGCGGGTGCTCGCCGCGGTCCGCAATCTCCCGGCGGTCACGGCCTACTTCGGCGACTCCTACCGGGCGGCGAGCGAGGTCGACATCCTCTCCTTCGCGGCAGGGCTCGCGCTCGGGCTCGCGCTCGGCATGGTGCCCATCCCGCTCCCCGGCGGGGTCACCGTCTCGCTCGGCTTCGCGGGCGGCCCGCTCGTGGTGGCGCTCCTCGCGGGCACGCTCGACCGCACCGCCGGACGCGTCTGGACCCTGCCCTTCTCGGCGAGCGTCGCGCTCCGGCAGATCGGCCTCATCCTGTTCCTGGCGGGGATCGGCACCCGCGCCGGCTCGGGCTTCCTCGCGACCTTCTCGGGCACCCGGGGGCTCGTGCTGCTCGGCGCCGGCGTGGCGATCACCTTCGCGACCGCGCTCGCCGCGCTGTGGGTCGCCCACCGGCTCCTCGAGATCCCGATGAGCCTCGCGATGGGCATGGTGGCCGGGATCCACACCCAGCCGGCGGTCCTCGGCCACGCCCTCGAGCGGACCGGGAACGACATCCCGAGCGTGGGCTACGCGGCGACCTACCCGGCCGCGACGCTCGCGAAGCTCGTGCTGGCCCAGCTCCTCGTCGCCGGGGGTTAGCCCGGTGCCGGACACGCGGGCCCGACGGGCGGCCGCCGTTCCGCTCGATCCCGGCGCCGGGCGTGGCTAGACTTGGCCCTGGAGGAACATGCAAGAAGTCTTCGGGAACACCCTGGGCCTCAAGGCGAGCCAGCTTCACGCCCTCCGCCGCACCTACCGCCGCCGCGTCGAGCCGCAGGACGTGGTGTCGCCGGAGCTGGCCCGGCACCTCACCGAGATCTCCCGCGAGACCAACCGGCAGGTCGGCGTGCTGCTCGACCGCAAGGGCGACGTCCAGGCGGTCATCGTCGGCGACGCCCGCAAGCTCGAGCTGCCGGACGTCGGCCGCGCCCGCGCCGGCGAGAGCCGCCTGCGCGGCCTCAGGCTCGTGCACACGCACCTGCACGGCGAGCCGCTCACGCGCGATGACCACACCGACCTCGCGCTCCTGCGCCTCGACCTCGTCGCGGCGATCCAGGTCGGCGAGGACGGGCTGCCGGGCCGCGTCGACTACGCGCACCTCCTCCCGGAGAACGCGCAGGGCGCGATGTGGAAGGACGAGCAGGCGCCGAGCGTCCACGAGCTCTTCTACGACGCCACCTCCGGCGCGCTCGCGCTCGAGGAGGAGTTCGCCCGCGCCCGCGCCGTGCGGCGGACGAGCGGCCGCGAGCGCGCGATCCTCGTCGGCTTCGGCGGCCAGCGCGGCCGCGCCGAGGCCGAGGCCTCGCTCGCGGAGCTCCGCGAGCTCGCCCGCACCGCGGGCGTCGAGGTGATGGACGCGACCCTCCAGCTGCGCCGCGAGATCGACCCGCGCTACCTCATCGGCAAGGGCAAGCTCGAGGACATCGTGCTCCGGTCGATGCAGCGGATGGCGACCGTCATCGTCTTCGACGCCGAGCTCAGCCCATCGCAGGCGCGCCACATCGCCGAGGCGACCAGCCTCAAGATCCTCGACCGCACCCAGCTCATCCTCGACATCTTCGCCCAGCGGGCGCAGAGCGCGGACGGCAAGCTCCAGGTCGAGCTCGCCCAGCTCAGGTACCTCTACCCGCGCCTCGTCGGGCGCGACGACTCGCTCTCCCGCCTCGCCGGCGGCATCGGCGGGCGCGGCCCCGGCGAGACGAAGCTCGAGATCGACCGCCGCCGCGTCCGCGACCGGATCACGGCGCTCGAGCGGCGCATCGAGGCGCTCACCGGCGACCGGCAGCTCCGCCGCCGGCAGCGCAACGTGCGCGGGCTCCCGGTGCTGTCGATCGTCGGCTACACGAACGCCGGCAAGTCGACGCTCCTCAACGCGCTCACCGACTCCGAGGTGCTCGCCGAGGACGTCCTCTTCGCGACCCTCGACCCGACGAGCCGCCGGCTGCGCTTCCCGCGCGACCGCGAGGTGATCGTCACCGACACCGTGGGCTTCATCCGCGACCTGCCGCCCGACCTCGTGAACGCGTTTCGCGCGACGCTCGAGGAGCTCGACGACGCCGACCTGCTCCTGCACGTCGTCGACGCGTCCGACCCGCGCCACGAGGACCAGATCGCGGCGGTGGAGCGGATCCTCCGGGACCTCGGGCTCGAGGGGAAGCAGCGCCTCCTCGTCTTCAACAAGACCGACCGGCTCCCGCCCGGCGAGGGCGCCGCGCTCGCCGACCGGCACGGCGGCGTCGGGGTCTCGGCCTCGACGCACGACGGGCTCGCGGAGCTCCTGCACCGCTGCGACCGCCTGCTGTGGCGGGAGGGGCGCGTCGGCATCGAGGCGGTCGAGGCGAGCGCGCCCGGCCACGGCGGCGGCGCCCCGCGCGCCGCGGGCCTCGTCGTGGAGCCGCCCGGGAGGCCCCGCCCGGAGTTCACCGCGGGCGCCCGGCCCGGCGACGAGCCGCGCGACGGGGCGGCCCGGCTGCTCCCGGCGTCGCTGCGGCGGGTGTCGCGCTGAGCTAGCGGCGGTACGCCGCGACGAGCGAGGCGAGGCGCGAGGCCACGCGGGTCATGTCGCCGGCGGTGTGCTTGAGGCGCTCGGCGCCGTCGAGCGTCTGCGACATCTTCGTGCGGAGCTCCTCGCCGGAGCCCGCGATCCGGTCCATCTCGTCGGCCTGCCGGCGGCTCACGTCGGCGATGCCGCGGGCGGCCTTCGAGGTGTCCTCGAGCGCGGTCGCGAGCGCCGAGATGGTCGACTCGGCGCGCTCGGCGCCGGCGACCGCGCTCCGGGCGCGCTCCGAGCCGCCCTGGGTCGCCGTCACCACCTGGCGCGTCGAGCGCTGCAGCTCGGCGAGCGCGCCGCGCACCTCCTCGGCCGAGCGCCGCGAGCGCTCCGCGAGCTTGCGCATCTCGCCCGCCACGACCGCGAAGCCCTTGCCCTCCTCGCCGACCTTGGAGGCCTCGATGGAGGCGTTGAGCGCGAGCACGTTCGTCTGCTCGGCGAGGTCGCGCAGCGTGGAGACGGTGCCCGCGATCTCGACCATGCGCTCGGAGAGCTCGGTCACCGCGAGCGCGATGTCGGCGACCCGGCCGTCGAGCTCCTTCAGGCCGAGGAGCCCCTCCTGCACCGCGGCCCCGCCGTCCTTCCAGAGCGTCTCGGAGCGATCGGCGACGTCGATCACGTAGCGGGCGGACTCCGCCGCCTGGCGGGAGGCCTGGGAGACCTCGCGCACCTGCGCGCTCGCGCGGTCGAGGGCGCTGGCCTGCTCGCGGGTGAAGCCGAGCTGCGCCGCGGCGGTCTCGGCGACCGCGAGCGCCTGGCGGCCGATCGCCTCCGACGCGCCCTGCAGGTCGCCGACCGTCCGGCGGAGGCCCTGCACGAGCTCCTCCATGCTGCGGCCGAGCGAGCCGATCTCGTCGTCGCCCTGGACCTGGGGCACGACGCGCAGGTCGCCGCGCGCGAGCAGCGAGGCCGTCTCGGCGACCTTGCCGACGCGGCCGATGAGCGAGAGCGTCGCCCACCCGCCGAAGGCGGCGAAGACGACGAGCAGCACCACCCCGATCTGGATGGCGTCCCAGAGCGTGGAGCGGGCGCGGGAGAGCGTCGTCTTGCGGTCGAGGCCGAGCTCGATGGACCCGCCGACCGGCTCGGGGATGAGGCCGCGGGTGTGGGTGGTCTCGTCGCGCTCGCGCTCGGTCTCGAACCCCGGCGAGGAGACCGACGCGATGACGCGGCCCGCGGGGTCGCGCACGAGCACGTAGGCGAGGTCCCACTCGCGGTCGCCGAGCTGATCGCACCAGGATTGCGCGCGGACCTTCGTGAGGATGGCGTCGGAGGAGAGGGCGATGGCGCCGCCGTCGACGAGCGCGGTGGCCTTCTGCTGGAGCGCGCCGAGGAGCTGGTCGCGCATGCTGAGGTACGAGGAGAGGGTCACCGCCGAGACCGCGACGGCGAGCACGCCGGCGGTCACGAGCGCGACCCTGCGGTGCAGGCGCGTGTCGGCCCTCGGGCGGGCGCCCGCCTGGCTCCCGGGGGCCGGGGCCGGGCTCTCCACGTTCTGAGCGACCGGTTCCATTCGGGGGCGAGCTTACCCCGCTCCCGCGGGCTCCGCCCGTTTGCGGCCGGACCGGGCGGGACGGGGCTCCTCGGGTGTGTCCGGCACCGGCCCCCTCGTGTCCGGCACCCGGCCGTGGCTGCCGCGGCTGGCGCCACGGACGCCGGGGCAACCCGTGGCGCGCCGCGGGCTTCCGTTCTACAGTCGGCGTTCCTACTCCTCCCCGATGCGCCGGCCCTCCGTCCCCACGCTCGCCTGCACCCTCGCGCTCGCCCTCGCGGCCTCCGCCTGCTCGCGCGGCGAGGACGCCCGGGAGCGCAGGCGGATCTTCTCGCGCGACGCGGAGGCCAGCGCCGAGGCGGCCCACGAGGCGGCCACCGCCCCTGCGTCGCCGGAGCGGGCGATCGCCATGGACGGCGACGAGCTCGCGCGGCGGCTCGGGTCGTTCGAGTGGGCGGGCACGGTGGAGTGGACCGTCTCGCGGAAGGGCGACGACGCGCGGCGCATCCACACGACCGAGCGCCACCGGCTGCGGCAGCTCCCGACGGGCGAGTTCGAGGTCGACGCGGTCGTGGACGGCGGCCGGGGCCCCGGCGGCCTCACCGGCCGCCACGTGATCTGGGCCGGCGGCGCGACCTACGCGCGCGGCGAGTTCGCGCCCTGGCGCGAGCGGCCCACCGACCGCGGCCGCGACGCGAAGCGCTTCCGCGACGAGAGCCTCGGCCTCGCCGCCGACGTGCTGCGGCTCGCCGGCCCCGCCCTCACCGTCACGGCGGCGGGCGACGGCGCCGCCCTCGGCCGCCGCGCGAAGCGCCACGCGCTCTCGCTCGACACGACGCGGTGGGCCCCGCCCGCGCCCGCGCGGCCCGCCTCGGCGGGCGCGGCGGACGACGACACCGCCCGGCGCCTCGCGTTCCTCGACGGCCACGAGCCCCGCACGCTCACGGGCGAGCTCCTGGTCGACGCCGAGACGGGCGCGCCGCTCGCCGTGAAGCTGTCGGCCAGCTTCGGCGTGCGCGATCAGCCGCAGACGCGCGTCGAGGTGGAGCTCGCCTGCGCGGTGCGCGCGGTCGGCGGCGCGGTCGCCGGCGTGAAGCCGCCGAAGGATCCGCTCCCCGACGCGCGCAAGCCGCCCGGCGTCGCCGCCGCCCTCGAGGCGGCCGGCCTCAAGACCCGCGCCCAGGCGGCCGAGGCCGACGAGAAGGGGCCGGAGGACGACGAGCCCGCGAGGTAGCGGTACCGTCTCCCGGCGCGCCCCGCCGCCCTCCGCTCAGGCCGGACGGCCGTCCCGGCGCGGCCCGAGCCGCGCCCACTCCACCTTCATGCAGCGGTCCTGCACGACCAGGATCCCCGCGCGCGCGAGCCGCTCGGCGGCGGCGTCGTTGCGGATCCCGAGCTGCATCCAGACCGCGCGCGGGCGCTTCGCGAGGAGGTCGTCGAGGTGGCCCGGCACGTCCTGCGGCCGGCGAAACACCTCGACCACGTCGATCGCGCCCGGCACG
The DNA here is from genome assembly GCA_047602405.1 of Anaeromyxobacteraceae bacterium. GTDB lineage: Bacteria > Myxococcota > Myxococcia > Myxococcales > Anaeromyxobacteraceae > Anaeromyxobacter. The sequence goes on along the minus strand of JASGHJ010000001.1, from coordinate 1,407,013 downwards.
TCGGCCACCTTGCGGAAGACCGGCTGGCCGAGGATCTCCTTCGCCTCCGGGTAGTAGACCGGCACCGGCACGATCTCGAGGCCGGCCGCCTGCAGGAACCGCGGGACGTCGTGCGCGGGCTGGCCCGCCGCCACCTCGGTCTTCACGCCCAGCACCGCCACCCGCCGCGTCGTCCGGAGGAGCTCCGCGATGCGCGCGTCGTCCTCGAGGAGGTTCTGCTTCCAGTCGTCCATGCCCGGGAGATGCGGTGCCGGACGCACCCGGACAAGGGGAAAAAGTGTCCCGGACCGAGGGATCGGCCCCACGGCGCCCCGAGGTGCGCCAGCGCCGGAGCCGGGGTGCAGCCAGGGGGCAGCCAGGGGTGCCGGACACCCACGAACCCAGTAACTTCCGGCAGATACCTCGTGTCCGGCACCCGGGGTTCGGGGGCACGCCGAAACTGGACACGTCAGGCCGCGGGCCTACCATGGCGGCCATGGAGACGAAGCGGAAGTCGGCGGTGGGGCTCGCGACGGAGGGCCACGCACAGGCCCGCCTGCGGCGCGGCCCGGCGCGGACCCTCTCGACCGACGAGGACAAGGTCCTCCGCATGCGGCTCGGGGCGTCGCCTCCCGCCCACGCGGCGCTCTCCCGCGCCGCCGAGGTCGACAGCGACCTCGGCATCGAGCTCCTCGCCGCCGAGATCGAGGTCTACCTGAAGTGGAAGGCGCGGCAGGAGGAGGGCGTCGTCGCCCGGCCCGCGCCGGCCCGCGGCCACGTCTCGCCCCGCCCGTCCCGGACGAAGGAGAAGATCGTCCGCGCGCTCCGCAAGAAGGTCTAAACGGCCCCGCCGCGCCGCGCGGCCCCGCCTCAGCGGCTCAACCTCCCCTCCTCGAGCGTCCAGGTCGCCGCCGTGACCTTCCCGGCGAAGGCCTCGTCGTGCGTGACGACCACGAGCGCCCCCGGGTACGCCGCGAGCGCCGCCTCGAGGCGCTCCACGGTCGGCAGGTCCAGGTGGTTCGTCGGCTCGTCGAGCACGAGCGCCCACGCGTGCCGCCCGAGGCCGAGCGCGAGGGCGAGCTTGCGCGCCTCGCCGGGCGAGGGCGACGCGGACGCGAGGAGCCGCGCGGGCTCGGTGCCGAGCGCCGCGACGAGCGAGAGCACCCGGCCGCGCACGTCCGGCGCGAGCCCGCGCACCTCGCCGAGCAGCGTCACCCCCGCGCCGGGCGGGAGCTCCTGGGGCAGGTACAGGAGGCGCGTGTCCGGCACCGGCGCCCTCGCGAGGAGCGCCCGGAGCAGCGTCGTCTTCCCGGCGCCGTTCGGGCCGGCGAGGCGCACCCGGTCCTCGCGGCCGACCCAGGCGCGGACGTCCCGCGCGAGCACCCGCCCGCCCGCCACCACGTCCTCGCCGTCGAGCCCGAGCACGCGCGCGCGGGGCGCCCGCTCGTAGCCGACGAACACGGAGCGGCCCAGGTCGATCCCGTCGGGCGCGTCCGGCACCGCCTCCGCCGCCCGCTCCGACTGCCCGCGCCGGACCGCGACGTCGCGGGCGAGCCGCGCCTCCGCCCAGTCGCGCCGGGTCTTCGCGCCGAGCGTGCGGCCGTCCCTGTCCTTCGGGTCGCGCCGCGCGCCGCTCTTCGCGCGCTCCGCCGCGTCGCGCTCCCGGCGCGCGTCGGCGAGCTTCCGCGCGGCGCGCCGCGCCCCGTCCTGCGCGGCGCTCCGCCGGTCCCGGGCCGCCTGCGCCTCACCCTCCCAGACCGCCCGCGCCTCACCGTAGGGGAGCTCGAGGAGCCTGAGCGCGCCCGGCTCGAGCCGGAGCGTGCGGACGGTGAGCGCCTCGAGGAACGCGCGGTCGTGCGAGACGACCACGCCCGCGCCGTCGAAGCCGCGGAGCGCCTCGAGGAGCAGGGCCTTCCCGCCGGCGTCGAGGTGATTCGTGGGCTCGTCGAGGAGCAGCACGCCGGGCGCCTCGAGCAGCGCCGCGGCGAGCTGCCAGCGCTTCCGCTCACCGGGCGAGAGCGTCGCCCAGCGCGCGGGCTCCGACGGCGGGTCGAGCCGGAGCACCCCCGCGAGCCGCCGCGCGGTCCGGTCGCCCTCGGCCCAGGCCTGGACCAGCGCCGCGACCGCGGTGCCGGACACGGCGACCTCCTGCGGGCACATCACCGCGCGCGCGCCCGCGGGGCGGACGCTCACGCGGCCCGTGTCCGGCACGAGCTCCCCGGCGAGCAGGCGCAGGAGGGTGGTCTTGCCGGCGCCGTTCGGGCCGACGAGGCCCGTGAAGCCCGGGCCGAGCTCGACGTCGGCGCCGTCGAGGATCGGCGCGGCGTCGTGAAAGGAGAACGAGACCCGCTCGAGGCGGAGGGATGACATGGCGGTGCTCCTGCGGAGGCTGCCCCGGTGATGCGGGGACCGGACGGCGGTGCCGACTCCACCCCGAGCTCGAGGTGAGGGCGGCGGCGGCGGGCGTCAGGAGCGGAGGGCCATGGAGGCGCGGAGGGCCGCGCCGCGACCGGTCTAGCCGGTGCCGGACACGAGGTCAACGCGTACCCCCGGTGGGAGGCCCGGCTGGCCCCTCGCGGGCCCGGCGGCCCGTCCCCTCGCCGTGGGCGGCTGCGTTCCATCGCGCGGGGTCTGCGGCCGAGGACCGGTCCCCAGGAAACGCCGTGCTCCCGGCGGAGTCCGTCCCCGCGGTACGGTTTCGACATTCCGGGTGTCACGCGGACGAACGCTCTTCTGTCTACTCAGAAAGACCCGTGAGCCTCCGCCGATTCGATCCCATCCTCGCCATCGAGGCCTGCTACTCGGGTGTGCCGGACAACGCGGCGTGGCTCGACGGCATCGCCCGCGCGTTCGAGCCGCTCGAGCAGGGATTCGGGGTCTACGCCATCCTCTGGGACGTGCGCGGCGGCGTGGTCCACCCCGTCGCCCAGGCCGCGCGAGGCCCGGTGCCCCTCGACATCGAGACCGCCGCGGCGGTCTGGTGCGCGGCGCCCAAGGCGGTCGTGGAGCGCTGGTTCCACCCGCCCGCGACGGTCGACACCTTCCAGCGCCGGATCGCGCGCCTCCCGACCACCGACTTCTCTTCCGTGCGCGGCCCGTTCGCCGACCGCGGCGCCCTCGACGCCCTGGGTGTCACCACCCGCGATCCCGCCGGCCGCGCCCTGCAGGTGTGGCTCAACTCGGCGCGCCCGGTCCGCGTCGGCCCCCGCGCCCGACACCGCCTCTCGCGCGTGTCGGCCCACCTCGGCAGCGCCGCGCGCCTGCGGGCGCTCGCGCACGCGCCGCCCGAGGCCGTGCTCGACCCCGGCGGGCGCGTGCTGCACGCCGAGGGGGAGGCCCGCCCCGCCGCCGCGCGCGCGAGCCTCGCGGCCGCCGTGCGGCGCACCGAGCGGGCCCGCGGCCAGCTCCGCCGCGCGGACCCGGACGACGCGGTCGACCTCTGGAGCGGCCTCGTCGAGGGCAACTGGTCGCTCGTCGATCACGTCGAGGCCGACGGCCGCCGCCTCGTGCTCGCCCGCCGCAACGCGCCCGGCGCCGCCGACCCGAAGGCGCTCACCCCGCGCGAGCGGGACGTCCTCGCCTACGTCGTGCAAGGGCACTCGAACAAGTACGTCGCGTACGCGCTCGGGCTCTCCGGCGCGACCATCGCGGCGCACCTCAAGGGGGCCATCGTGAAGCTGGGCGTCCGCTCCCGCGGCGAGCTCATCTCCCTCCTGTCCGGTACCGCCACGTCCCCTGCGAACCGCTCGCCCGCCTCCGGGCGGGCCCGGGGCCGCCCCCACCCCGGGAGCGCCACATGAACCCGTTCGATCCTTCCGAGAAGCCACCCGCGCAGAGAATCTCGACGTTGCATCCGGACCCTGCGAGGGGTTACGGATCGGACATGCGCTCCCTCTCCCGTCCTCGCTCCCCGTCGGCGTCGAGGTCGCGGAGCGCCTCACCGGCCCGCCTCTCCGCCCCGCGCGGGCTCGTGGCGTGGAGGATCGCCGGCGAGGAGGACGTCGCGCTGCTCGAGTGGCCGACCGCCGCCCCCGCCACGCCCGACGGCCTCACGGAGGCCGAGCGCGAGGTGCTCGGGCTCGTGCGCGAGGGGCTGTCGAACGCCGACATCGCCCGCCGCCGCGGGCGCTCGGTCCGCACCGTCGCGAACCAGATCGCCAGCATCTTCGCGAAGTGCGGGGTCCGCTCGCGCGCCGAGCTGTTCGCGCTGTCCGGCGGCGGCGGCGCGCGCGGCCCCGGCGAACAGGGCTGATCGCCGCGGCCCGGTCGCGCCGGTCGCCGCCGATCACTCTGCGTGAATGACGCACCCGGCCCATGTCACCCGCTCGCAGGACCGCTCCGCGACGACCGGATGACCATGGAACCGGCCGCGCGCCGTGCGGCATGGTTCACGTGACTCCCGTCATCGCGCGGGGGTGAGTACCCGGCGTGCGGCGGCCGGAGCCCGGCGGTCCCCGATCCGGCCGCCGCCGCAGTTCTCGAGGGTCCGTCCGGGGCAGGGCGGCTCGCGGCCCGGCTCCGCTCAGAAGGCCGCCGCGAGCGCCCGCGCCGCGTCGGCGGGCGCGCCCTCCCGCGGGTCCGGCGCCGGTCCGTCCGCGAGCAGCGCGCCGAGCCACGGCCCGGTCCGCGGGTTCCGCCACCAGTCCTCGTCGAACCGCTCCCGCACCTCCCGCCGGAGGGCCTCGCCGGCCCCGGCGCCCTGCACCCGCGCCGCGAGCGCCCCGGCGTCGCCGTCGCGGCTCGCGCGGACGCCCTCCCACGCCGCGCCGGTCGCGGCGTGCAGGGCCTCGCGGTGCGCCTCGCGCCAGGCCGCGCCGGAGAGCCCGCGCTCGACCTCGGTGGCGACCCGCAGCGCCGCCGCGTCGGCGCGCAGCGCGAACAGCCTGCGGAGCGCGAGCGCGCGCACGGCGTCGCGCGCGCGGGGGCGGTCGACGTCGGCCCGCTCGGCGAGCCAGCGGGGCTCCTCGAGGACGGACGCGAGGAGCCACGCGACCGCCTCGGCGAGCAGCGGCTCCCTGCGGTGCGGCCGGCGGGCCGCGGCCGCGTGGGCGCGCCCGAGCGCGGCGAAGAGATCCTGCCAGTCGTTCGCCCCGCCCCGCGGGCGGAACGAGACGCGCGCGCCGGTCGCGTGCGCGCCGGGCCACTGGGCCGGGCGGCCCGCGTCGTCGACCCGCACGCGCCCGCCGTCGAGGCCGAGGGGGCCGAGCGTCGCGCGCACCCCGATCGCGAGCATGCCGGCGCGGAAGTGCCCGTCCCACCGAGGCAGCGCGAGGAGCGCGAGGAGGTCGGCGCGGGTGAGCGCGCGCGGCTCGACGCCGGGGAGCGCCTCCCGCACGTGGAACGCGAGGACGTCGCGCCAGGCGTCGTCGGTCGCGGCGAGCACGCCGTCGCCCTCCACCACGGCGGGCCACTCGGGGGCGAGCCCGACCTCGGCGCGGGCGCGCGCCCGCGCCTCGACCGCGGCCTCCCGCGCCGCCGCCGCGGGCTCGAGCGCCCCGGCCGCCGCGCGCGCCAGCGCGTGGCGCCGCTCGGGATCCCGCTCGCGCAGCCCGGCGAGCTCGAGCTCGGCCAGCGTGGCGGCGCCCGCCCCAGGGAGCTCGTGAGCCCGTCGAACGACGGACACGCCCGCCTCGAGGGCCCGCCAGCGCGCCTCGGCCTCGGCCTGGGCGCGCTCGGCCCGGAGCGCGGCGACCCGGGCGGCGAGCGGCGCGTCGCCCGCCTCCCGGAGCGCCGTCACCGTCCGGCGGTGAGCGGCCGCGCCGTGCGCCGTGAACGGGCCCGCCACGTCCGGCTCCGGCTCCAGCCCGGCCACGTGCCGGTGGCGCACCTCGTCGAGGGCGCGCGTCAGCGCGTCGAGCGTGTCCGGCACCAGCGCGAGCTCCAGCTCCTCCACGGCCACCTCCCGTTCCCCTCGTCTTGTCGGGCACTTGCCCGGGATTCTTGGATCGTCCGGCACCGGGCTGGCAAGCCCCGTCGCTTGACACCGGCCCGCCAGCCTCTACCTTCCCCCCTCCTCCGAGGCCGCTGCCGGGGAGGGGTGCGGCGCGCCGGGCGCCGCCGGAACACGGGAGCCACCGAACATGCCCATCTACGAGTACGACTGCCCGCGGTGCGGACGGTTCGACGTCCTGCAGAAGATGTCCTCGCCGGCCCTCGAGACGCACGACGTCTGCGGGTCGAAGGTGACGAAGGCCGTGAGCGCCGGCTCCTTCGCGCTCAAGGGCTCGGGGTTCTACCTCACCGACTACGGCGGCCGGAACGCGAACGCCATCACCGGGAAGGCCGACAAGGCGGAGGCGAAGTCCGACGGCGGCGGCTGCGCGCCCGGCGGGTGCGGCTCCTGCCCGGCCGCGAACGCGTAGCGCACCGGCACCCTCGATGCGGCGGCTCACGCTCCTCGTCGGCCCGGACGACGCCCGGGAGCGGATCGACCGCTTCATCGCCGCGCGCGGCGGGATCTCGCGCGGCCTCGCGCGGCGGGCGCTCGAGGCCGGCGGCGTGTTCCTCGACGGCCGGCGCTGCAAGGTGGCCGGGCGCACGCTCCACCCCGGCCAGAAGGTCGAGGTGAACCTCGAGGAGGGCGGCCGCGCCCCCGCGGCCGAGGCCACCCTCGGCCGGGAGCGCCTGCTCTTCGAGGACGCCGACCTCGTCGCGGTCGACAAGCCGGCCGGCGTGCCGGCCCAGCCCACGCTCACCACCGACCGCGGCACGCTGCCCGACCTCGTCGCGGCGCTCGTGGGCGGCCCGGTCACGGTCGTGCACCGCCTCGATCGCGAGACGAGCGGCGTCACCGTGCTCGCGCGCACGAAGGCCGCCGCCGCCGCGCTCGCCGAGGCCTTCCGCGTCGGCGAGCCGTCGAAGACCTACCTCGCGCTCACCTCCCGCGCGCCCTCCCCGGCGGAGGGCCGCGTGGACGCGCCGCTCGGGAAGGACCCGAAGCGCGCCGGCCTGCGCCGGGTCGACGCCGGCGGTGACGCCGCCGCCACGGCCTACCGCACGCTCGCGACCTCACCGCTGGCGGCGCTCGTCGAGGCGCGCCCCGAGACCGGCCGCACCCACCAGATCCGCGTGCACCTCGCGCACCTCGGCGCGCCACTCCTCGGCGACGCGCGGTACGGCGGGCCGCGGCGGGTCGGCGAGGTGGCGGTGCCGCGGGTGATGCTCCACGCGCGGAGGCTCGAGCTCCGGCACCCGGTCACCGGCGCGCCGCTCGTGCTCGAGGCGCCCGAGCCGCCGGACTTCCTCGGGGTGAAGGCGGCGCTCGTGGACGCCTACCCGCCGGCGCCCGGCGCCTAGGAGCCGGTCGGATCCACCGGCAGCCCGTCGAGCGCCGCACGCACCGCGCGCGCGAGCTGCGACGGCGCGAGCGGCTTCTCGAGCACCACCACGTCCGCGGGCGCCCCGTGCTCGTCCGGCTCGAGGTAGCCGCTCATGAGGAGCACCGGCTTCCCCGGGTACCGCTGGCGGAACACCCGGGCGAGCTCGGTCCCCCGGCCGCCCGGCATGATCACGTCGGAGAGGAGCAGCTGGATCCGCTGCGAGGCGTTGTCGAGGATCGAGAGCGCCTCGGCCGCCGACTCCGCCTCGAGCACGGTGTAGTTCCGCGCCTGGAGCGCGCGCGCGACGGCGGTGCGCACGAGCTCCTCGTCGTCGACCACGAGCACGGTCTCGCCCTGCCCGGTGGTGGGCCGCTCCGCCGGCGCCTCGATCACCGGCGCCGCCTGCGCCTTCTCGGCGACCGGCAGGACGATGTCGAAGCGGGTGCCCTTCCCGGGCGCGGTGCGCACGGTGATGGTGCCGTTGTGCTGGCGGACGATGCCGTAGACCGTCGCGAGGCCGAGGCCGGTGCCCTTGCCGGACGGCTTCGTCGTGAAGAACGGGTCGAACGCGCGCGCCGCCACCTCGGGTGACATCCCGGCGCCGGTGTCGGCCACCCACAGGAGCACGCTGCGCAGCCCGGCCACCGGCGTCCCGCGCGCCGCCTCGGCCGCGCCGAAGGTGAGGACGCCGCCCGTCGGCATGGCGTCGCGCGCGTTCACCGCGAGGTTGAGGAGGATCTGCTCGAGCTGGGCGCGGTCGGCGAGGACGGGCGGCAGGCTGACGGCGAGGTCGAGCCGGACCTTGATCTCGTTGCCGATGAGGCGGGAGATCATCGGGGCGAACCCCCGCACGATGCTCGCGAGGTCCTCGGCCCGGGCCTCGAGCTTCTGCTTGCGGCTGAAGGCGAGGAGCTGCTTCGTGAGCGTGGCGGCGCGCTTGCCCGCGTCGCGCACCGAGGCGATGTCGGCGCGGAGCGGGTGGTGCGGCGGCAAGGACTCGAGGACCATCTCGCTCGTGCCGAGGATGGTGGTGAGGAGGTTGTTGAAGTCGTGGGCGATGCCGCCCGCGAGCCGCCCCACCGACTCCATCTTCTGCGCCTGGCGGAGCTCGTCCTCGAGGGTGCGCCGGTCGGTCACGTCGAGCACGACGCCGGCGACCCGGCGCGGCGCGCCCGGCTGGGCCGCCGCGGCGCGGGCGTGGAGCTCGAGCCAGCGCGTCCCCTCGGGGACCGGCACCCGGTGCTCGACGCGCTGCGGGTCGGCGCTCTCGCGGGCGCGCGCGAAGGTGGCCGCCACCGCGGGCCGGTCGTCGGGGTGCACGCGGGCGAGGTAGGCGTCGATGGTGCCGGGCAGCTCCTGCACGCGGAGCAGGCCCGCCACGCCCGACCACTCCACCTCGCGCGCCTCGACGTCCCACTCCCAGGTCGCGAGCGCGGCGGCGTCGATCGCGATGCGCAGGCGCTCCTGGCTGGCGGAGAGCGCGCGGGTGCGGTCGGCGACCTTGAGGTCGAGCTCGGCGTTGAGGAGCTTCAGCTCGAAGAGGAGCGCGACGGTGTCGAGGCGGACCCGCAGGAGCTCGGAGGCGCGCGAGAGCACGTCGACCGCGTCGATCACCTCGCGCTCGGGCCGGTCGTCGGCGAAGAGCGCGACGCCACGCGGCACGTGCCGCGCGCGGAACGGCACGAGCAGGACGCCGGTCGGGCGGAAGCCGAGCAGCGGCCCGTCGAGCGGCAGCCCGGCCTCGGAGCACTCGGCGCCCACGAGCAGCACCGGGCCGTGCTCGACCTGCGAGACGACCCGCCCGGTGGCGGGGAGGAGCCGGCCGTCGAGGGCGTCGCCGTTCCGGGAGAGGTGGGACGAGATGACGACCATCCCGCCCTCGACCTCCTCGCACAGCGCGCAGACCGGCACCTCGCGCATCGACCCGATCCGCTCGAGCCCGCTGCGGACGATGGCGTCGGTCTCGTCGAGGCGGGCGAGGTGCTCGGCGATCGACCCGAGCACGAGGCTGTCGCCCTGGGCCGCGAGCAGCCGCGCGTTCTCCGCGGTCAGCACGCGGACGCGCTCCTCGAGCTCGCGGACGCGGTCGTCGGACCCCTGCCCCTGCATGGCCTTCGATGGGTACCACGGAGGGCGTGTGGGTCTCACCCCTCCACGCGGGCCCGGGTCCGCTCCGGGTGAGGCCGCGGCGCGGCCGGCGTGGCCGTGTCCCCTCAGGACACGACGAGGAAGTCCGATCCCTCGCCGAACCGGGCCCGGGCGAGCTCGGCGCGGATCAGGTCGCGCGCGCCGGGCGCGCCCACGGCGACGAGGAGCGGGAGCCCCCGGGCGCGCTCGAGCGCGTCCAGCCCCACCACCGGCGCCCCGCGCCGCGTGCGGCCGATCTTCCTGGGGTCCACGTCCACGAACAGCGCCGGGCGGATGCCGTGGGGCGCGAGCGCGCCCGCGAACGCACGTCCGGTCTCACCCGCGCCCCAGAGGGCGACCTCGGTCCGCCCGGCGAGCCACCCGCCCGCGAGGTGCGCGCACTTCAGCGCCACGTGGCGCTCCAGGCGATATCGCGGGTCGGTCCGGGTGAGGCGGGTGCCCGACTCGCGCCAGGCGAGGAGCGTGTCCGGCACGTTCGTGAGCCGGCGCCCCGAGGCCGCGAGCCGGAGCCACAGGTCGTAGTCCTCCGGGAAGTCGCCCTCCCGCCAGCCGCCCACCCGCTCGAGGTCGGCCCGCCGGATCGCGGAGGCCGGGTGCACGAGCGGCGCCTCGACGAGGAGGTCGCGGGCGACGAGCGCCGGGGTGACGAGCCCGTTCAGCCACGCCGCGTACCGCGCCATGCCCGGCTTCACGGCGCGGCGCGGGAAGAGCCGCACCCGCGACCCCACCGCGGCGAGCGAGGGATCGGCGTCGAGCGCGGCGAGGAGCGTCGCGACGCGCGCGGGGTGGGCGAGGTCGTCGGCGTCCATCCGCACGACGACCTCGGCGTCGCACGCGGCGAGGCCGCGGGCGAGGGCCCGCGCGATGCCCTCGTTCGCCGGCGCGCGCACGACCCGCACCCGCCGGTCGCGGGCCGCGAGCCGGTCGAGCACGGCGGGCGTCGCGTCGGTCGAGCCGTCGTCGACGCAGACGAGCGCGAGGTCGCGCTCCGTCTGCCGGAGCATGGAGACCGCGGCGGCCCGGAGCGTGCGGGCGGCGTCCCGCACCGGGAGCAGCACCGCGGCGCGCGGCACCGCCGGCTACCGGCCCTTCGGCGGCGTCCCGACCTCGGCGCAGAGCCACTCGGCGGCGAGCAGGTAGCCGCGGATCCCGAGCCCGACGATCTGCCCGCGGCAGGCCGCGGCGGTGACGCTCTCGCGCCGGAAGGGCTCCCGGGTGTGCACGTTCGAGATGTGCACCTCGACCGCCGGCGCGGGGATCGACTTCAGGCAGTCGTGGAGCGCGATGCTCGTGTGGGAAAGCGCGCCGGGGTTGATGACGATGCCCTTCGCGCGGGCGCGGTGCTCCTGCAGGAAGTCGAGGATCGCGCCCTCGTGGTTCGACTGGAAGCTCTTCACCTCGAGCCCCCACGCGCTGCACGCGGAGCGCACGAGCTCCACCACGTCCGCGAGCGTGCTGCGCCCGTAGATCTCGGGCTCGCGCTCGCCGAGCAGGTTCAGGTTCGGGCCGTTCACCACGAGGATCATCGCGTCTCCCCTCCCACGGGCATCTTACCGGCTTTTCGAGACCTCGCGCGCGGCGGCCTCGACGGCCGCGCCGTCGGCGGCGACGTCCCAGTCCACGACCCAGGCCGAGCCCTCCGCGCGGGGCAGCACCCAGCGGAGCCCCGCGGCGGTGCGCTTCTTGTCGGTCGCCATGAGCGCGAGCGCCCGCCGGGCCAGCGCGGGCGGCACCCGCACCGGCAGGCCGAGCGCCCGCAGCGCGTCCTCCGCCTCGGCCACCGCGAGCGGCCCGAGCCGCCCGAGCCGCGCGGCGAGCCGGAACGCGAACGCCATGCCGACGGAGACGGACTCACCGTGGGTGTACCGGCTGAACTTGCCCGCCGCCTCCACGCCGTGGCCGAACGTGTGGCCCAGGTTGAGGAGCTTGCGGAGCCCCCGCTCGGTCGGGTCCTGGGCGACGACCTGCACCTTCATCCGCGCGCAGGCGGCGACGAGGTCGGCCTCCGGGAGCCGGGGCCCGAGCGCGGCGACCCGTCCGAGCAGCGCCGGCTCGAGGAGCGCGTACTTCGCGACCTCGCCGAGGCCGCTCCTGACCTCCCGCGGGGGCAGGGTCTCGAGCGCCGCGGTGTCGGCGAGGACCGCGCGGGGCGGGTGGAAGGCGCCCAGGGCGTTCTTCATGGCCGGGAGGTTCACGCCGGTCTTCCCGCCGATGGCCGCGTCGACCATCGAGAGGAGCGTCGTCGGCACGGCCACCCACGGCACGCCGCGCATGAAGGTCGCCGCCGCGAAGCCCGCCGCGTCGGAGACCGCGCCGCCGCCGACCGCGACGACGAGCGTCCGCCGGGTCGCGCCGGCCGCGAGGAGCGCGGTCGAGGCGCGGCCGAGCTCGGCGAGGGTCTTCCCGCGCTCGCCGTCCGGGAGGACGTGCACGAGCTTTACCTTGCCGGTCGCCTCCAGGCCGCGCAGCGCAGCCCGCGCGAAGGGGGTCCTCGCGACGGGACGGGCGGTGAACACGGCGACGTGGTCGTGATCCCCGGCGAGGCCGGCGAGCGGCGCGAGCGCGCCCGGCCCGACGCGGACCTCGTAGCGGTGGTCTCCCTGGACGGCGGGGATCACCTCGGCGTGGGGCTTCGTCTTCACAGGGCCTCCAGGATCCGGCGCGCGACCGCCTCGGGGTGAAGGCCGTCGACGGACACGGTGAGGTGGGCGCGGCGGTAGAGCGGCAGGCGGCGCGCGAGGAGCGGCTCCCAGGACGCCGCGAGGGGACGGGCGTTCCCCCTGGAAGCCGCATCCCCCGCGATCCGGCGCCGCGCCTCCGCCGCCGAGACGTCCAGGAACACGACCCGCCCGACGCGCAGCAGGCGCGCGGCGCTCGCGGGATCGCAGAACGCCCCGCCGCCGAGGTCCGCCACCGCGCCCGCCGGGATGGCCGCGACCGCGGCCCGCTCCAGCGCCCGGAACGCGGGCTCGCCGTCCTCGAGGAAGATCGCCGGGATGGGCTTCCCCGCCCGCGCCGCGATCGCGGCGTCGAGCGAGACGAGCGGCCGGCCGAGCCAGCGCGCGAGGTGCGCGGCGACCGTGGACTTCCCGGCGCCCATCATGCCCGCGAGCGCGAGCGTCTCAGCGGATCCGAGCGGCATACGCCTGCATCGCCTGCTCGACGTCGACCATCGCGTCGCCGCCGAACTTCTCGAGCACGGCGTCGGCGAGCACCCAGGCCACCACCGCCTCGCCGACGGTCGCCGCGGCGGGCACCGCGCAGACGTCGCTCCGCTCGTAGACCGCCTGCGTCGCCTCGCGGGAGGCGAGGTCCACGGTGGCGAGCGGCTTCAGCATGGTCGGGATGGGCTTCATGTACGCCCGCACCCTGAGCGGCATGCCGTCGGTCATCCCGCCCTCGAGGCCGCCCGCGCGGTTCGAGTCCCGCCGGAAGCCGCGGCCGTCGGGGTGGATGGCGTCGTGGAAGCGGTCCCCGGTGAGGTCGACGCGCGTGCCGTCGCCGATCTCGGCGGCGCGGATCGCCTGGATCCCGCAGAGCGCGCCGGCGAGCCGGGCGTCGAGCCGGCGATCGGGGTGGACGTGGCTGCCGAGGCCGATGGGGAGCCCGGTCGCGTAGACCTCGAAGGCGCCGCCGATGGAGCCGCCGCGCGCCTTCTCGTCGTCGATGAGCTTCCGCCACCGGGCGGCCACCGCCTCGTCGTCGACGCGCAGGTCGGAGGCCTCGATGGCCGCGCGCTGGGCCGCGTCGGGCGGCCCGGCGGGCGCGAAGGCGTCGCCGCCGATGGCGGTGACGCGGGAGGTGACCGTGACGCCGAGCCGGGCGAGGAGCTGCCGGGCGAGCGCGCCGAGCGCGACGATCGTGGCGGTGCCGCGGGCGCTCGAGCGCTCGAGCACGTCGCGGGCGTCGTCGAGGCCGTACTTGAGCGCGCCGGCGAGGTCGGCGTGGCCGGGCCGGACCCGGGTGATCTTCGGGCCGCCGCGCGCGTACGGCGAGACGTTGTCCTTCCAGTTCTCGTGGTCCTTGTTCCAGACCACGAGCGCGATGGGCGCGCCGGTCGTCACCCCGCCGCGCAGCCCCGCGAGGAACTGGGCCTCGTCGGTCTCGATCTTCTGGCGGCCGCCGCGGCCGTAGCCCTGCTGGCGGCGGCGGAGATCCGCGTTCACCGCCCCGAAGTCGACGGCGAGCCCGGCCGGGAAGCCCTCGGCGATGGCGACGAGCCCCGGGCCGTGCGACTCGCCGGCGGTGAGGTAGCGCAGCGTCACGTGACCTTCCCTCCCGCCGCGACCGCGGCGGCCATGGCGGCCTCGGGCGCCGGGCGCCCGGTCCAGACCGAGAAGGCGATGGCGCCCTGCCGGACGAGGATCTCCTCGCCCGACACCAGGTGCGCGCCCGCCTCGCGGGCCGCCACCTCGAACGCCGTCTCGCCGTACACGAAGTCGACCACGAGCTGGTCGCTGCGGAGCGTCACCGGCAGGCCCTGGTCGGCGGTGAGGCCGATCGGCGTCGCGTTCACGACGACGTCGCAGCCCGCGGCCTCGGCCTCGAGCGCGCCGAACGCGGCCGGCTCGACCCGCACGCGCGGATCCCGGATCCACGCGGCGGACTCCCTCGCGAGCCCGTCGGCGGAGTCCGGGCGGCGGGACGCGATCCGCACGTGCGCGCCGGCCTGCAGGAGCGCCCAGACCGCGGCGCGCGCGGCGCCGCCCGCCCCGACCACGAGCGCGCGGGCGCCCGCCTTCATGCCGGCGGCGTCGAGGAGCGCGCGGCAGGCGGGGGCGTCGGTGTTGAAGCCCTCCCAGCCGAGCGCGGTGCGGCGGAGCGTGTTCGCCGCGCCGATCTCGCGGGCGATGGGATCGAGCGTCACGCAGGCCGCGGCGGCGCGCTGCTTGTGCGGCACCGTGACGTTGAGCCCCTGGAAGCCGAGCGCGTGCGCGCCCTTCAGGGCCTCCTCGATCCGCTCGGGCTGGACCGGGAGCGCGACGTAGACGGCGTCGATCCCGCACGCCTCGAAGGCCGCGATCTGCATCGCCGGCGAGCGGCTGTGTGCGACCGGGTGGCCGAGGACGCCGTAGACCGCGGTGTGGCCGGTGACGTTCATCGCGCGCCTCCGTGGCCCTGACCGCCGCTCGAACACAGCCCGTCGAGCAGCGAGAAGAAGGTCGGGAACGAGGTCGCGACGCAGGCCACGTCGTCGAGCACGACCTCCTCGCCGCGCGCCATGAAGAGCTGCGCGACGGCCATCGACATGGCGATGCGGTGGTCGAGCCGGGTCCGGACGCTCACGCCGCGGAGCCGCACCGGCCCCTCGATGGCGCAGCCGTCGTCGAAGAGCTCGATCCGCGCGCCCGCGGCGGCGAGCGTCTCGCCCATCGCGGCGAGCCGGTCGGACTCCTTCACCCGGAGCTCCCGCGCGTCGCGGATGATGGTGGTCCCGCGCGCCTGGGTGGCGAGCACCATCAGCACCGGGAGCTCGTCGATGAGCCGGGGGACGAGGGCGCCGCGGATCTCGGCGGCGCGGAGGTCCGCCGCCCGCACGGTCACGTCGGCGCGCGGCTCGCCGGCGACGGTCCGCTCGTTCGAGAGCGCGAGGTCGGCGCCCATCGCGCGCAGCACGTCGACGACGCCGGTGCGGGTCTCGTTCGTGCCCATCCCGCGCACGGTGACCTCGGAGCCCGGCACGCCGGCCGCGGCGCACAGGAAGAACGCGGCCGAGGAGACGTCGCCGGGCACGTCGACCCGGGCGCCGGCGAGGCGCCCGGGGGCGATCGTCACCGCGGTGCCGTCGACGCGCACCGGGAGCCCCATGCCCGTGAACATCCGCTCGGTGTGGTCGCGGGAGCGCTCGGGCTCGACCACCGTGGTCTCGCCCTCGGCGCGGAGCCCGGCGAGGAGGATCGCGCTCTTCACCTGCGCGCTCGCGACCTCGAGGACGTGGCGCGCCCCGCGGAGCCCGCCCCCCTTCACGACGAGCGGCGGCAGCCGGTCGCCGTCGCGGGCGGAGAGCGTCGCGCCCATGCGCCGGAGCGGCTCGATGACCCGCTTCACCGGGCGCCTGCGCAGCGAGGCGTCGCCGGTGAGCACCGCGAGGCCGGGCACGCCCGAGAGCACGCCCGCGAGGAGGCGCAGGCTCGTCCCGGAGTTGCCGCAGTCGATGACGTCCCCGGGCTCGCCGAGCCGCTCGGGCGGCGTCACCACGATCTCGGGCCCATCCTCCCGCACCGTCGCGCCCATCGCCTCGACCGCGCGCCGCGTGGAGCGGACGTCCTCCGCCTCGAGGAGCCCGGTCACCCGGGTCTCGCCGACGGCGAGCGCGCCGAAGAGGAGCGACCGGTGCGAGACCGACTTGTCGCCGGGCACCGTGATCGCGCCCCGGAGCGGGCCAGCGCGCCGGCAGGCGAGGGACCCCGACAGCGCCGGGGCCGCCGCGGGTGAGGCCTTCGGGCCGCTCAAAACAGCTCCTCCCGGGCGGCGCGGGCCGCCTCCAGCGCGCCGCGGGCCGCGTCGGGCGACTCGCCGATCGCGGCGAGGAGCGCCTCGAGGTGGCGGCGCAGCCGGGCCGCGGCGGTGGGCAGGTGGCGGTTGCGGCGGGCCACCTCGCCCTGGATGTCGAACGGGAAGGCCGCGAGCCGGGTCATGTCCTTGAGCCCCGGGCCGGCGAGCCTCGCGGCGAGCGGGCCCGCCTCGCGGGTCGCCGAGGCGAGCGCGGACGCGACGAGGTACGGCAGGTGCGAGACCATCGCGACCGCCTCGTCGTGCTCGGCGGCGGTGCAGCGCTCGACGGTGGCGCCGAGCGCGCGGTGCAGCGCCTCGACCGCGTCGACCGCCGCGGGGTCGCCGTCGGTGCAGACCGCGACCGCGCCGCCCTTCCACTTCTCGGCGGAGGAGCCCGCGAAGCCGCCGTGCCCGCCGAACATCGGGTGGGCGCCCACGAACCGCACGCCGGGCCGGACCGCGGTCCGGGCGGCGGCGAGCACCTTCTCCTTCGCGCCGCCGACGTCGGTGAGGATCGCGCCGTCGGGGAGCGCCGCCGAGACCGGGCCGAGGAGCGCCTCGATGGCGGCGACCGGCGTGCAGAGCACCGCGACCCCGCAGCCGGCCAGCGCGGGCCCGGGAGCGGAATGCGCCTCGTCGACCGCGCCGGCCGCGAGCGCCTGCGCGCGCAGGTCCTCGCGCGGCTCGACGCCGACGAGCCGCGTCGAGGGCGACACCGCGCGCACCGCCTTCGCGATCGAGCCGCCCATCAGGCCGAGCCCGACGATCGCGACGCCGGCCGGGATCGCCCGAGGTGACGGCTGCGCGCCGCTCACGACGACCGCCCCACCGCCCGGGCCACCGCGGCGAGGCGCGGGGCGAGCGCCAGCAGCATGGCCGGCGTGAGCGCCTGCGGGCCGTCGGAGCGGGCCTCGGCGGGCCGGGGGTGGACCTCGATGAGGAGCCCGTCGGCGCCGGCCGCCACCGCCGCGACCGCCATGTCCGCGACGAGCTCGCGCCGGCCGGTGCCGTGCGACGGGTCGGCGAGGACCGGCAGGTGCGTGAGTCGCTTCAGCGCCGGGACCGCGGAGAGATCGAAGGTGTTGCGGGTCGCCGGCTCGAAGGTGCGGATGCCGCGCTCGCAGAGCATGACGTCCGGGTTGCCGGCGTCGAGCACGTACTCGGCCGCGAGCAGGAGCTCCTCGAGCGTGCCGGAGGGCGCGCGCTTCAGGAGCACCGGCCGGCGCGCCTTGCCGACCGCGCGGAGCAGCGGCGCGTTCTGCATGTTGCGGGCGCCGATCTGGAAGCAGTCGGCGTACTCCTCGACGAGCGGGACGTCGCGCGGGTCGAGCACCTCGGTCACGACGCCGAGGCCGGTCTCCTCGCGCGCGCGGGCGAGCAGCTTCAGCCCCTCCTCGCCGAGCCCCTGGAAGTCGTACGGCGAGGTCCGGGGCTTCATCGCCCCGCCGCGCATGAGCCGGGCACCGGCCGCCTGCGCGGCGCGCGCCGCCTCGAGCAGCACCTCCCACGACTCGACGGCGCACGGACCGGCGACGAGCACCACCCGCTCGCCGCCCACCTCGACGGCGCCCGGGCCGCGGCCGATGCGCACGACCGTGCGGGCGCGGGCGTTCAGCGCCGCCTTGGGGAACCTCTTCTCGTCGGGCCAGCCGGACACGAGGGACCTCTCAGGGCTTCACGTGGAGGTCGGGGCGGAGCGCCTGGGCGCCGCGCAGGTAGACGTGGTCGCGCGGGCCGTCCGAGTCGACGTGGAGGAGCACGCGCACCACCCGTGGCATCGAGCCCGGCACCGGGATCTCCTGCGAGCAGATCATCGGGACCGCGCTCCAGCCCGCCGTGCGCGCGGCGCGGGCCGGGAAGTCGGCGTCGAGGTCGTGCGTGACCGTGAAGATCGCCCAGGTGATGTCGGCCGGGCCGATGCGGTTGCGCCGCTCGAGCTCGCGGCACATCTCGACCACCGCGTCCTCGATGGCGGCGACGCTGTTCTCGGCGATCTGGGTGGCGCCTCGGATTCCTCGCACGGGACCGCCGAGTCTACCCCATCCCGCGCGCCGCGATCGCCTCCGAGAGCGCGACGAGGCGCCTCGCCTCCTCGGCGTGCAGGTTCTCGACGAGCCGGCCATCGAGGACCGCCACCCCGCTCCCGCGGGCGAGCGCCTCGGCGTGGGCGGCGAGCACCCGCCGGGCGTGGTCGACGGCGGCCGCGGCGGGCGCGAAGGCCCGGTTGGCGGGCTCGAGCTGGCGCGGGTGGATGAGGGTCTTGCCGTCGAAGCCGAGGTCCCGGCCCTGGTCGCAGGCGGCCTCGAACCCGGCCCCGTCGTCGAGGTCGAGGTGCACGCCGTCCAGCACGCCGAGTCCGTGGGCCCGGGCCGCGAGCACGAGGAGCGAGAGGCTCGTCAGGACGGGGAGGCGGCCCGGCACGTGCCGGGCGCGGAGGTCGGCCACGAGGTCGCTCGTGCCCGCCACGAGGACCGCGAGGCGCGGGTGGGCGCCGGCGATCGCGTCGGCGGCGAGCACGCCGCGCGGCGTCTCGATCATCGCCCAGAGCGCGAGCGAGGCCGGGGCCCCCGCGGCCGCGAGCGCGGCGGCGGCGGCGCGGACCTCGTCCGGCGACTCGACCTTGGGGAGCACGGCGGCGGCCGCGCCGGAGCGGGCGACCGCGGTGAGGTCGTCGGCGCCCCACGGCGTCGCGGCGTGGTTCACGCGGATGGCGACCTCGCGGGGCGCGAGGCCCGGCCCACCCACCGCCCTCGCGAGCGCCGCGACGGCGCCGACCGCGGCCGTCCGGGCGGCGCCCTTCGCGTCCGGGGCGACGCCGTCCTCGAGGTCGAGCACGATGGCGTCGGCCGGGAGCGCGCGGGCCTTCTCGAGGGCGCGGGCGTTCGACGCGGGGACGTAGAGGACGGAGCGGCGCGGTATCGGGGCGAGCACGTTTCGAGGCCTTCCGCCCCCTTCCCTTCGGGTGAAGGGTGCCGGGGAGTACGTGTGGGTGGATAGCATACGCCGTCCCTCGCTCCGGCTGGGGGCCCGTGCCGGGATCTCGGTACGGGGGCCCGATCGCGGTAGCATCCGGCCGTCCGATCGCTCCACCGCCCGTGCAGCGGCGCACCTGCCGGCAACCGGCCGAGGTCCACACACGATGAACCGTCTCTCGAGGGTCCTGCTCCTCGCCGCGCTCCTCGCCGGCATCCCCGCGGTCGCCCGCGCGCAGATCCCGATGTTCGACCTCGAGCGCCTCCGGCTCGACCCGGCCGCGGTGGGCGCGCTCACCCAGGGCACCGGCGCGCTCGCGCCCGCGGGCGCGTTCCGCCTCTCGTACGTGATCATGGGCGAGGGCCGGCCGCTCGCCTACCGCTCCGACGGCCTGCTGCTCGGCAACGGCTTCGGCGGCACCACCGACCGCGTCGAGGACTACATCTCCGACCGCATCGGGGTGCACCTCCTCGCGGCGTGGACGCCCACCTCCTGGCTCGAGCTCCACGGCGAGCTCCCGGTGATGGGCCTGGCAGATCGGCGACGACCTCACCGCGGTCGGCGTGCCGAACCCGAAGCGCACCGCGCTCGCGGCGCCCTGGGTCGGCTTCAAGATCCCGCTCATGCGCGGCGACCTCGACGTCGCGGTCGGCGCGGACGTCTCCGGCCCGCTCGGCGCGAAGAACTCGGTGGTGCGCCCCGACGGCATCGTCGCGCGCCCGCACCTCGAGGTCGGCACGCGGCTCGCGGGCCTCGTGGTGGGCCTCGACGCGGGCTTCCTCTACCGGCAGAAGGCGGTCGACATGGGCCCGGTCACCCTGCAGCACGAGGTCACCGGCGGGCTCGTGTTCGCGACGACCGGCCGCGTGCGCGGCGAGCTCGCGCTGCGCGGCGGCATGAACTTCGACAAGCTGGGCTCCTACGGCGAGGCGCTCGCAGGCGTCCGCTTCCGCGTCGCGGCGTTCGACGCCTTCGTGATGGGCGGCCCCGGCATCGGCGACGCCCCCGGCACGCCGCGCTACCGCGCGCTCCTCGGCCTCGCGTGGCCCACCGGCGACGTCGAGCCGGCCCGCGCGACGCCCGCGGCGGTCCGCCCGTCGCCCGCCCTCCCGCCGCCCCCGCGCGCCACCACCCCGCCGGCGCGGACCACCCCCGCGCCCTCGCAGGTGCCCGCGCCCGCCCCGGTCCCGCCGCCGCCCGCGCCGCGCCCCGCCGCCCCGAAGGCCGGCGCCCGCCTCGAGACCGGCCGGATCGCGCTCGAGGAGAAGATCCAGTTCGAGCCGAGGAGCGCGCGCATCTCCGAGCGGTCGTTCGCGCTGCTCGACCAGGTCGTGACGATCCTCGAGGAGAACCCGACGATCGACATCGTGATCGAGGGCCACACCGACAGCCAGGGCGCGCCGGGCAAGAACCGGCTGCTCTCGTCGAACCGCGCGGACGCGGTGAAGCGCTACCTCGTCCGCCGCGGCATCGCGGGGACGCGCATCGACACGCGCGGCTACGGCGAGTCGAGGCCGATCGCGTCGAACGACTACGAGTCCGGCCGCGAGCAGAACCGGCGCGTCGAGATCCGGGTCAAGCGGCGGTAGGGACCGCGGGAGGTCGAGGGCGTCGGCCGCGTCATCGCGGCCGTTGACGCCCCCGTACCCCGGGCGCACGCTCCCCGCGTGAAGCTCGGCCTCCCGCCCATCCCGGAGCTCGCGGGCCCGCTGCCGCTCGGGGCCGCCGCGCTCCTCGCGCTGAACGATCACCTGCTGAAGGCCGCGTTCCCGGGCGCGATCACCGGGAAGCTCTCCGACCTCGCGGGCTGCTTCGTGCTCCCGCTCTTCCTGTCCGCGGCGCTCGCGTGCGCGACGCCGTGGCCGCGCCGCCGGCGGCTCGCGATCGGCGCGGTGGTCACCGCCGCCGCGTTCGCGGCGGTGAAGCTCTCGGCGGCGGCGGCGGGCGCGGTGACCGCGGCGCTCGACCTCGCGACCGTGCCGCTCCTCGGGGCCTCGAACCGGATCGTCGTGGACCCGACGGACCTCGTGGCGCTGCCGCTCGTGCTCGCCGCGTTCGCATGGGGCGCGCGCCGGCCGGAGCTGGGCGCGGGCGTCGAGTTCACGGGGCGCTGAACCGCCGCGCGGCCTCGAGCAGCCCCGGCAGCGCCCGCTGCCGGTGCCGGAACGCCGCCCGCATCCGCGGCCCCACCACGAGGCGCGCGGCGAGCGCGCCGAGCGGGCGAAAGCCCACCTCGAAGCGCACGAGGTCGCGCACGACCGTGCCGTCGATCGCCCTGCCCTCGACGGTGCGCCGCTCGGCGCGGAACTCGTGCCGGTGGCGCCAGGCGGCGAACGGCCCCTCGGCCTGCTCGTCCTCGAACGCGACGCCCGGCTCGAAGGCGACGATGCGCGCGCGCCAGCGGGCGCGGAACGGCAAGGGCGGCGCGGGCCGGAACGTGAGCGCGATCTCGGTGCCGGGCCCGGCGGCGGCGGGATCGCCGGGCGGCGCCGGCGGCACGCGGGAGATGGAGACGATCCGCGCGTCGAGCTCCGCGGGCATGATGCGGGGGAGGTTCCGCGGGTCCGAGAAGAACGCGAGGACCTCGGGGAGCGGGAACGGGACCCAGCCCGAGACGTCGAGCTCGGTCACGGCCTTGCCTCCGCCGCCCCGGGCTGGCCCGTCACGCCGGGAACGGGGGCCAGCCCATGGCGCGCCCGGCGACGACGTGCAGGTGGATGTGGAACACGGTCTGGCCGGCGTCCTGGTTCGCGTTCATGACCGCGCGCCAGCCGCGGCCGGTGAGGCCGCGCGCCTTCACGATGGCCGAGCCCGCCCGGACGAGCTTCCCGACGAGCGCCTCGTCCTCGGGGGCGACGTCGTCGAGCGTCGCGACGTGCTTCTTCGGGATGACGAGGACGTGCGTGGGCGCCTGGGGGTTGAGGTCCTCGAAGGCGATCACGTGGTCGTCCTCGTGGACCACCCGCGCCGGGATCTGCTTCGCCACGATCTTGCAGAAGATGCAGTCGGCCATCGTTCACCTCGGGTCAAAACAGCTTGCGGGAGTCGAGGAGCAGGGTCACCGGCCCGTCGTTGACGAGCTCGACGTCCATGTGCGCGCGGAAGACGCCGGTGCCGACCGGCAGCCCCTTCTCCCGGAGCAGCGCGCAGAAGGTCTCGTAGAGCGCGTTCGCGGCCTCGGGCGGCGCGGCGTCGATGAAGCTCGGGCGGTTGCCCTTGCGGGCGTCGCCGAGGAGCGTGAACTGCGACACCACCAGCACCCCGCCGCCCACCTCGGCGACCGCGAGGTTCATCTTTCCGGCGGCGTCCTCGAAGATGCGGAGCGCCGCGACCTTGTCGGCGAGCGCCCGGGCGTCGGCCTCACCGTCCTCCTTCGCGACCCCGAGGAGGACCACGAGCCCCTTCCCGACCGAGCCGGTCACGGCGCCGTCGACCCGGACCTCGCCCCGGGAAACCCGCTGCACCACCGCGCGCATGGGGGGTTCCATGGCACGCGACGCCGCGCCGCGCAACGATGTCCGGCACCGCCCCCGTGTCCGGCACCGGGCTGGCACCCGCCCCGTCCGAGCCCCTCCGGTGCCGCCCGGTGACTCCGGGTGGGGGCCGTGCTAGACCCCTCCCGCCCGGCAGGGCCCACCATGCTCCTCCTCCGAGACGCCCAGCGGTCGGACCTCGCGAGCATCGTCCGGCTCGCCCAGGTCCTCAACACGGTCAACCTGCCCGCCGACGAGCGGGCGCTCGCGAAGATCATCGACCGGTCGGTGCGGAGCTTCACCGGGAAGATCCGCGATCCCCTCGAGCGGCACTACGTGTTCGTCGCCGAGGAGGCGCGCACCCGGCGCATCGTCGGGACCTCGATGGTCATCGCGCAGCACGGCACCCGCGAGTCGCCGTGCACCTTCTTCGACGTCTCGGAGCGCGAGCACTACTCCTCGACGCTCGACCGGCACTTCAAGCACCCGGTCCTGTCGATGGGCTACCACTTCGACGGCCCGACCGAGATCGGCGGCCTCGTCGTCCACCCCTCCGAGCGCGGCGGCGAGGACAAGCCCGGCAAGCAGCTCAGCTTCGTGCGCTTCCTCTACATGGCGATGTTCCAGGACCGCTTCCGCGAGACGGTCCTCGCCGAGCTCATGCCGCCGCTCACGGCCGACGGCCGGAGCGCGTTCTGGGAGGCGTTCGGGAAGCGCTTCACCGACCTCGACTACCAGACCGCCGACAAGAAGAGCCGCGAGAACAAGGAGTTCATCCAGCAGCTCTTCCCGGGCGTGGACGTCTACGCGACGCTCTTCCCGCCCGGCGTGCAGAAGCACCTCGGCGCGGTCGGCCCGGCGAGCGAGCCCGTGAAGCACATGCTCGAGAAGATCGGCTTCTCGTACGTGCACCGCATCGACCCGTTCGACGGCGGCCCGCACTACGAGGCGAAGCTCGCCGAGGTCTCGCTGGTCCGCCGCCACCGCAGGGTGAAGCTCGCGGCGGCCCCGCTCGACCGGGACGCCGAGGAGTGGCTGGTCGGCGTGGCCCGCCCCGGCGCGCGGGTGCGCTTCCGCGCGGTGCGGACGCCGGCGCGCATCGAGGGCGAGACGGTGCGGCTCCCGGCGAAGGCGCGCGAGCGGCTCCTCGTGGAGCCGGGCGAGCGGCTCAGCCTCGTGCCGTTCGACTGACCAGCGCCGTTCGACTAGCCAGCGCCGTTCGACGAGCCCGGCGGCGTCCCGAGGCGCTTCTTCTCCTGGCGCGCCTGGTACCGGACCGACGACCAGAGCGACAGGCCGATGAGCACCGCGCCCACGAGGCCGGTCACGACCTCGGGCACGTCCACCACCACGCCGGCGAACATCAGGATCGCGAGCGCGCCGATGGCCCAGAACGCGCCGTGCTCGAGGTACCGGAACGAGTCGAACGCCTCGCGCTCGACGAGCATGACCGTCAGGCTGCGCACGAACATCGCGCCGATGCCGAGGCCGATGGTGATGACGAGGAGGTCGTTCGTGAGCGCGAAGGCGCCGATCACGCCGTCGAACGAGAAGCTCGCGTCGAGCACCTCGAGGTAGAGGAAGCTCGCGAAGCCGGCGCGGACCACGTTCCCGGCGTTCTCGGAGAACTGCTCCATGATCGCGCCGAAGCCGTCGACCGCGATGTAGGTGATCACCCCGAGCACGCCGGCGGCGAGGAAGGCGTGGTCCTCGGCGTCCCCGACGTACTGCGAGAAGACGAGCACCACCACCAGCATCAGCCCGAGCTCGACCGCGCGGATCCGGCCGAGCTTCGCGAGCCGCCGCTCGAGCCAGCGGATCCAGTGGACGTCCTTCTCCGAGTTGAAGAAGAACCGGAGGCAGACGAGCCCGAGGAACGTCCCGCCGAACGCGCCGAGGAGGTGGTGGGCGGAGCCGAGGATGCGCGCGTACTCGGGCGGATCGACGAGCGCGAGGCGCAGGGCCTCGGCGGGGCTCATGCGCGCCACCGTGCTCACCACGAGGAGCGGGAACACGAGCCGCATCCCGAAGACCGCGATCGCGATGCCCCAGGTGAGGAAGCGGTGGCGCCAGACCGGCGTCATGGTCTTCAGCACCGTCGCGTTCACGACCGCGTTGTCGAACGAGATCGAGATCTCGAGGACCGCGAGCACCGCCACGATGAACACCGTCGCGCCGACCCCGGCCCAGCCGCGGCCCTGGTTCCAGCCGAGCCACGCGCCGAGCGCGAGGCCGCCGACCGTGACGGCGAGCGAGCCCTGGAAGTGACGGAGGGTGCCGCGCATGAGCGGCGGATGTTACCCCAGCGGCGGTTCCTCCGGGGGGAGGCCGATGAGATCGGGCGGGACGCGCCGTCCCAGGTCATGAACGTCGCCGCCACGGAGGCCCCCCATGTCCGTCCTGCCCGCCCCGACCCCCCAGCCCGCTCCCCGCCTGCTTCTTCCTCAACCTCCCCGTGAAGGATCTCGCCCGCTCGATGACCTTCTTCGGCGCGCTCGGCTTCACCTTCGAGCCGCGCTTCACGGACGAGAAGGCCGCCTGCATGATCGTCTCCCCGCAGGCCTTCGTGATGCTCCTCTCCGAGCCCTTCTTCCGGACCTTCACGAAGCGGCCCACCGGCGATCCCACCCGCGAGACCGCCGCGCTCTACGCCCTCTCGTGCGAGAGCCGGGCCGAGGTGGACGACCTCGTGAAGCGCGCCATCGCGAGCGGCGGCGGCCACGCGATGGATCCGGTCGACCACGGGTTCATGTACGGCTGGA
The DNA here is from genome assembly GCA_047602405.1 of Anaeromyxobacteraceae bacterium. Classification (GTDB taxonomy): domain Bacteria; phylum Myxococcota; class Myxococcia; order Myxococcales; family Anaeromyxobacteraceae; genus Anaeromyxobacter. The sequence continues at coordinate 1,381,864 of JASGHJ010000001.1, read as the reverse complement.
GCTTCCTCGACCCCGACGGCCACCACTGGGAGGTGATGTGGATGGACCCGGCGCACGCCCGCGGTTAGAGGAGAGCGGCCATGATCCAGCCCGGCCCCGCCCACACCGCGTTCGCCCCGAGCCTCCTCGACGCCTCGGGCACCCCCTCGGTCGCGACGATGGTCATGATGTCCCACCTCGGCATGCGCCGGGACCTCGCGCTCTTCGCCCGCGCGCTGCCCGCGCTCGGCCCCGCGGACGCCGCGCGCGGCGCGGCCCTCGCCGAGGAGTGGGGGAAGTTCCACCAGACCCTGCACGGCCACCACACGGCCGAGGACGCGGGCCTCTTCCCGATGCTGCTGTCGCGCGCGCCCGGGCTCGCGCCGTTCATCACGAACCTCTCCATCGACCACCGGGCGATCGACCCCGTGCTCGCCCGCGGCGACGCGGCGTTCCCGCGGCTGCCCGCGCCGGACGCGCGCGCCGAGGCGGAGGCGGTCGTGAGGGAGCTGCGGAGGCTCCTCGACGCGCACCTCGCCGCCGAGGAGGCCTCGATCATCCCGGAGCTCCGGGCCGACACCTCCCTCGAGATGCCCATCCCCGGCGAGGCGGAGCTCGCGATGTACGCGGAGGGCTTCGCGTGGAGCTCGCAGGGCGTCGCGGACGAGGTGCTCGAGCGGGTCTTCGCCGGGCTGCCCGCGCCGCTGCGCGAGCGGCTGCCCGCCGCGCGCGAGGCGTTCCGCGCCCGCCAGGCCCGCGCGTTCGGGGCGGCGTGGGAGGGGACCTCGAAGACCGCCGTGCCGCAGGGCCTCTAGATCCTCTGCAGCGTCGCGAGCCAGGCCTTCGCGTTGCCCTCGGGCCGGTTCGTCTCGAACTCGGCCCGCTCGACCCTCACCATGGCGAAGAGCGAGCGGAAGGTCGCGCGGATGTCGTACTCCTCCACCCGGCGCGGCCCGGGGCCGGGCGGCTCCTCGTCCGAGAAGCACAGGATGTGGAGCACGCTGCCCGCCCCGAGCGCGTCGCACAGCTCCATCGCGTAGGGCCGCCGCTGCTCGTCCCCGAGCGTGTGGAAGAAGCCGACGTCGATGGCGGTCTCGAAGCGCCAGCGGAGCTTCGTGAGCCGGAGCGCGTCGTGGACGCGGAAGGTCGCCTGCAGGCCGCGGGCGGCGGCCTTCTGCTGCGCGGTGGCGATCGCCGTCTGCGAGAGGTCGATGCCGAGGACCGGGCGGCCGCGCGACGCGAGGTACAGCGCGTTCTCGCCCGTGCCGCAGCCGACGTCGAGCACCGTGCCGCGGATCTCTCCCGCCTCCGCGAGCCGCACGATGGCGCCCTGCGGGCGCCCGATGTCCCACGCGGCGCCGCCCGCCTGGTACGCCTGCTCGAACCGGTCGTCTGCCATGCCCGCTCTTCTTGCCCGGACGGGGCCGCCGGCGCAAGATGCGCCCGCCATGCCCTTCGAGCCCGCCTTCGTCCGCGACCTGGACGCCTTCCACCGGGAGCTCGCGCAGGTGCGCACGCTCCCGCAGTGGTCCGGGTTCAAGGCGCGCTGGTTCGCGGACATGCCCTGGCCGCGGCGGAAGCCCGAGGAGCTCGCGGCGCTCGAGGCGACCCCGCCGGTGACCGTGAACGGCCGCACCTTCCACCGCGGGGTCATGCTCGACGACGTCACCCCGCAGGCCCGCTACGAGTACATGGCCTCGATGCAGGCGGCCTTCGCGGTGGTCTTCCCGGCCGCCGACGAGCAGCCCGGCGCGAACGGCGCGCCGGTCCGTTTCGCCTGCCCGGCCTGCGAGCTCTGGACGGACCACCCCGGGGATCCGGCGTGCCCCCAGTGCGGCCGCACCCTCCTCAGGCTGCGCACCCTGGGCAAGCCGGGGTAGAACCTCCGGCGTCGCCAGCGCGGCGCCGCTCAAGGAACAGGCCTCCAGCACATGACGATCCTCGCCCACGAGAGCGCCCGCCGGCGCACCTTCGCGATCATCTCGCACCCGGACGCGGGCAAGACGACGCTCACCGAGAAGCTGCTCCTCTACGGCGGCGTCATCCAGCTCGCCGGGGCGGTCAAGGCGAAGCGCGGCCGCGCCTCGGCGGTGTCGGACTGGATGGAGATGGAGCGCGAGCGCGGCATCTCCATCACCACCTCGGTGATGCAGTTCCCCTACCGCGGGCTGCAGCTGAACCTCCTCGACACCCCCGGCCACGCCGACTTCTCGGAGGACACCTACCGCACGCTGCACGCGGTGGACGGCGCGGTGATGCTGCTCGACTCGGCGAAGGGCGTCGAGGCGCAGACGAAGAAGCTCTTCCGCGTCTGCAAGCACCGGGAGATCCCGATCTTCACCTTCGTGAACAAGCTCGACCGACCGGGCCGGGAGCCGTTCGAGCTCATCGGCGAGGTGGAGAGCGTGCTCGGGATCGGCGTCTACCCGATCACCTGGCCCATCTTCCGGGACCACGTCTTCCGCGGCGTCTACCACCGCGTCGCGAAGCGCGTGTACCTCTTCGACGCCGCGCACGCCTCGTCGTCCTCGGGCGTCGGCGCCGAGCGCCCGCCGGTGGAGGTCACCGGCATCGACGACCCGCTCGTGCTGGAGGAGCTGGGCGAGAAGGGCGCCGCGCAGCTGCGGCACGACGCGGAGCTGCTCGAGCTCGCCGGCGACGCGTTCGACCACGAGAAGTTCCTGCGCGGCGACCTCTCGCCGATGTTCTTCGGCTCGGCGGTGAACAACTTCGGCCTCGAGGCGTTCCTCGAGACCTTCGCCGACCTGCAGCCGCCGCCCCGGGCCCGCGAGAGCGACCAGGGGCCCGTCGAGCCCACCCGCGACGAGTTCTCCGGGTTCGTGTTCAAGATCCAGGCGAACATGGACAAGGCGCACCGCGACCGGGTCGCGTTCGTCCGCATCTGCTCGGGCAAGATGACGCGGGGCATGAAGGTGCTCCACGTCAGGTCCGGCAAGGAGGTGCGGCTCGCGAACCCGACCCAGTTCCTGGCCCGCGAGCGCAGCGTGGTCGACGACGCCTGGGCGGGGGACGTGGTCGGTGTGTTCGACCCCGGGACCTACGAGATCGGCGACACCCTCACCGGCGGCTCGCGCTTCAGCTTCGAGGGCATCCCGAGCTTCGCCCCCGAGCGCTTCGGCCGCCTGCTCCTGAAGGACCCGCTGCGCCGCAAGCAGTTCGCCTCCGGCATCGAGCAGCTCGCGAAGGAGGGCACCATCCAGCTCTACCGGCCGCCCGCGGGGCGGGCCGGGGATCTCGTGCTCGGCGCGCTGGGCCAGCTGCAGTTCGAGGTGGCGAAGTACCGGCTCGAGTCGGAGTACGGCGTGGACGTGATCCTCGAGCCCGTCCCCTGGCAGCTCGCCCGGTGGATCCAGCGCGCGGACGGCGCGCCGGTGGACCTCGACGCGCTCGGCAGCGCGGTGGAGGGCCACGTGGTGCTCGACGTGCGCGACCGGGTGGTGGTGCTCTTCGACCGAGAGTGGGCGCTGCGCACCGCCGAGCGTGTTCACCCTGAGTACAACTACCTCGAGTCCGCCGTCGGCGTGGTGGTGCGCACCTCGGCCTGACCTCGGGTCCGGGCGAGTCCCCACCCACCCGTGCGCAGCGTCAAGTCGCGCCGAGACCGGGGCTCGTCCCGGACCCAGCGTACGGTGGTCAATTGGCCGAGGGATAGCCGAGAACCGCCGTCTTTCCGGCGCCGGGCATAGGATGCCCGGGTGGCCGCCCCCTTCGATCCCCTGCGCGTGCTCGAGGCCGCCTACGCGAGCGCGCCGGGCGACCGCGCGTGGCTCCTCGGGATCGCCGAGGCGTTCGCGCCGCTCGACCGGGGGCCGGGCGTGCTCGCGGCGAGCTTCGTGATCGAGCAGGGGCGGATGACCCACGGCGTGGTGGCCGGCGCCGGCGGGCTGAGCGACCCGCCCGAGGACGCGATCCTCGCGTTCTGGGATCGCGCGCCGCCGGAGGTCCTGCGCGAGTGGTTCGAGCCGGTCCCGCCGGTGGACACGCTGCTCGCCCGCATGCGCCGCACCGGCACCTCGCGTGAGCGGAGCCCCGCCCGCCTCTCGGAGGCGTCCGGTGCCACCGACATGGTGGCGGTCCTCGGCCTCGATCCCGCCGGCCATGGCGTCCAGGTCTCGATGCCGTCGCGGACGACGGTGCACCTCTCCCCGCGCGCGCAGCACCGGCTCGGCCTCGTCGCCGCCCACCTGGCCGCCGCCCGCCGGCTGCGCGCCGCGGCCGGCCTCGGCGCCGAGGCGGTGCTCGACCCGTCCGGCCGCGTGCAGCACGCCGAGGGCGAGGCCCGCGCCCGCGCCGCGCGCGAGGGGCTCGCCGCGGCGGTCGTCCGCGCCGAGCGGGCCCGCGGCCGGCTCCGGCGCGAGGATCCCGACGCGGCGCTCGCGCTCTGGCGCGGCCTCGTGGACGGCCGCTGGTCGCTCGTCGATCACGTCGAGGCCGACGGGCGCCGGGTGATCCTGGCGCGCCGGAACCCGGCGGGCGTCCGCGATCCGCGCGCGCTCACGGCGCGCGAGCGCGACGTGCTCGCCCACGTCGCGCAGGGCCACGGCAACAAGCACGTCGCCTACGCGCTCGGGCTCTCGGCGACCACCGTCGCGACCCACCTGCGCCGCGCGCTCGCGAAGCTCGGCCTCTCCACCCGCCGCGACGCCATCCGCCTCTTCGAGGCCGCGAGCGTCGAGGGACGGTCTTGAGCGCCCGGTTCGATCCGCTCCAGGTGATCGAGGCAGCCTACGCGGCCACCGCGGAGGACGAGGCGTGGCTCCGCCGGATCGCCGAGGCCTTCCAGCCGCTGGCGCGGGGCTTCGGCATCACCGCGGTGAGCTTCGACCTCGAGGGCTGGCGCCCGACGAAGCTCGCCGGCGCGTCGCTGGATCAGCCGCCGGGCCTGATCGAGCGGATGCAGGCGGTCTGGCAGGACCTGCCCCAGGAGACGCTCCGCGCCTGGTTCGAGCCGGTGCCGCCGGTCGACACCCAGCTCCTGCGGATCCGCCGCCGCCGCGCGCCCACCGCCGACACGCCGGTCGAGCTGTCGCGGGCGATGGGGATCCAGGACGTCCTCGGGATCATGGGCCTCGACCCCGCGGGCCACGCCGTCCAGGTGACGCTGCCCTCGGCGAGCCCGATCCGCCTCTCGCCCAGGCTCGCGCACCGGCTCTCGCTCGTCGCGGCCCACCTCGCCGTGGCCCGGCGCCTGCGGTCGTACGCGACCGGGGCCCTCGAGGCGCCCGCCCCGGACGCGGTGCTCGATCCCTCCGGCAAGGTCGCGCACGCCGAGGGCGAGGCGAAGGCGAAGGACGCACGGGCGAGCCTCGCCGGCGCGGTGCTGAAGCTCGAGCGCGCCCGGGGCCGGCTGCGCCGGACCGAGCCCGACGAGGCGCTCGGGCTCTGGCAGGGGCTCGTGGACGGGCGCTGGTCGCTCGTCGACCACGTGGAGGCGGACGGCCGCCGCGTCGTGCTGGCGCGCCACAACCCGCCCGGCGTCCGCGACCCGCGGGCCCTCACCGCGCGCGAGCGCGACGTCCTCGCCTACGTGGCCCAGGGCCACGGCAACAAGTACGTCGGCTACGCGCTCGGCCTCTCGACCACCACCGTGGCGACCCACCTCCGGCGGGCGCTCGCGAAGCTCGGCCTCTCCACCCGCCGCGACGCGATCCGCCTCTTCGAGGCCGCGGCGCGCGCGGGGCGGCCCTGAGCGGGCCCCCCGGGCTGGCGAGTCACCCTCCTGTCGGGTTAGGTTCCCGCCCGCGTGCCGGAATCTCGAGGGCGTCCCGGGCTCGGCACCCCGGCGCTCGCCTACTGCCTGCTCCACGTCCCGCTGTACCTGGCGCTCTTCGCGCCGGCGATCGCGGACGCGGTGCGCCTCACCCCCGAGCCGTTCCGCCCGGCGGTCTGGCCGATCTTCGTGCCGGGCGCGATCTTCCTCGCCCTCGCCGCGTGGGCGCTCTCCCTACCCCTCGCCCCCTTCCCGCGCCTCTACCGGCTCGCCGCCCCGGGCCTGGCGGGGCTCTTCACGGTGGGGATCCTGCTCGACGCCCGCGTCTACGAGGCGACCCGGTTCCACCTGAACGGCTTCTTCCTGCGCGTCGCGCTGCAGCCGAACGCGCTCGCGGAGGTCGGCATCCCCGGGGGCGTGGTGGCCGCCTTCCTCGGCACCGCCGCCGCCATCGTGCTCCTCGAGCTCGCCGTGGGGGCGTGGTTCCTCCGCCGCTTCGCGCGCCCCGCCGGCCGCCCCTGGCGGCTCGCGCTCGCGCTCGTGCTCCTCGTGGCCGCCGAGCGCGTCTACGGCGCGGTGCTGGTGGTCTTCGGCGGGCAGGCCGTCGCGGAGGCCTCCCAGACCCTGCCGCTGCAGGTCCCGCTCTCGATGCAGAAGCTCGTCATGCGAGCGCTCGGCCGCTCGGTGAAGGACCCGTACGCCGACGAGCGCGCCTCGAAGCGCCTGCCGCCGCTCCTCCCGGTGGAGCAGGTGAGGATCACCCGCACGCCGGACGTGGTGCTGGCGCTCGCGGAGAGCCTGCCGGCGACGCACTTCGACGCCGCGACCATGCCGAGGATGTGGGCGCGCTCGGAGCAGGGCTCGCGCTTCGACCTGCACGTCGCGGCGGCCTCCGGCACGAACCACACGGTCTTCTCGATCGTCTACGGGCTCCAGGCGACGAAGCTGTCCGGCACCGTGGGCTCCGGCCGCCGGCCGCTCCTCTTCGAGGCGCTCCAGCACGCCGGCTACGACGTGCAGGTCCTCTCCTCGTCCTGCGTCGACTGGATGGACCTCAAGACCACCGTCTTCGCGAGCGTGCCGGTCGAGACCTGGTGCGACGACGCGCCGGACCGCGACGCGCTCCTGCTCGCGCGCGCGCACGAGCTCATCCAGCGCTCCGACCCCCGCCGGCCCTACTTCCTGTTCGTCTTCCTCTACGGCACCCACTTCAAGTACGTCCGCGACGCCGAGGACGTGGTCCACGTGCCGGAGTGGGACGGCCAGGGCGACTTCACCGGCTCGAAGGCGACGTCGGAGGCGATCCGCAACCGCGCCCGGAACGCGGCGCACGCCCTCGACCGCAAGCTCGACGGGCTGCTGCGCGAGGTGGCGGAGCACCGCGGCCGCGAGCCGATCGTGCTCTTCACCGGCGACCACGGCGAGGAGTTCCGCGAGAAGGGGCACCTCGGCCACGGCTCGGACGTGACCCGCGAGCAGATCCAGGTGCCCGCCTTCATCGCCGGCCCGGGCATCCCGAGGGGCGTGCACGCGCTGCCCACCGGGCACGCCGACATCGCGCCGACGCTGCTCTCCCTGATGGGCGACGGGAACCCGCCGTCGCGGTGGTCGGACGGCATCTCGATGCTGGACGTGGAGCGGCACCCGGACCGGTTCGTGCTCTCGACGGTCGGGTGGGAGCCCCGCCACGCGCTCGTGGGCCGGGACCTCAAGGTCCGCATGCTCGCGGGCGCGGGCTCGCAGATCACCGACCTCGACGACCGGCCGCTCGCCGACGGCGACGCGCTCGCCGGGCGGCGCGCCGCGGAGATCCTGCGGGCGCTCCGGGGCCCGGCGGGCGAGGGCGGCGCCGTCCCTGGAAGCACGGCGCCCGGAGGCGGGGGCTCCGGAGACGCAGCCAGCGGCACGGTGCCCGCTGCTCAGGCCGCGGGCGGGAAGTAGACGTCGAGCAGCCCGTCGAGCCGCTGGACGAGCTCGGTCTTGCACAGGAACGCGTCCGCGCCGGCCGCCTCGGCCTCCGCCACGGACGTCGCGTCGTCGAGCAGGGACACGTAGACGACGCGCGGCGCGCCCGCGAGCCGCTTCACCTGCCGGGTGGCCTCGAAGCCGTCGAGGAACGGCATCGAGGCGTCCATGATGACGAGGTCCGGCCGGAGCCAGGCGGTCTTCGCGACCGCCTCGTGGCCGTCGACCGCGAGGCCGGCGAGCTCGAGCCGCGGGTGACCCTCGATCCACGCCGCGAGGCTCCGGCGGAGGTCGGCGTGGTCGTCGGCCACGAGGACGCGGACGCGGCGCCGGGGCGCCGTCGCCGGGGCGACGGGCTCCACGCTCGGACCCTGCAGCGGGATGTCCACGGGCCCAACTTGGGCAGGCCCGGGCCGCGGAGCACTCGGGGAATTCCTTGGGGGCGCGGGGACCCCGGGGAGACCCCCGCGGGTCGTGCGGAGGCGCCGTGCTCAGCGGTCGGAGGAGACGAGCCCCGCCCGGATCGCGAGCCGCACGAGGCCCGGAACGTCCCGGATTCCCAGGCGCTCCATGAGCTGGGCGCGGTGGGTCTCGACCGTCTTCACGGACAGTCCGAGCTCGAAGGCGATCTCCTTCGTGGCCTGGCCCTCGGCGATCCGGCGGAGCACCTCGCGCTGGCGCGGACTCAGGGTCTCGAGCGGCGAGGCCTTGCCCGAGGCGAGCAGCTCGTCGAGGGCGGGCCGGGAGATCCCCGGGGAGAGGTACGTGTCGCCGCGGGAGATGGCCTCGAGGGCGAGGGGCAGCTCGGAGACGGCGGCCTCCTTCACGAGGTAGCCGCGGGCGCCGGCGCGCAGCGCCTGGGCGACGTAGGTCTCGGTGGCGTGCATCGACAGCATGAGCACGCGCGTCTTCGGGGACTCCCTCGCGGCGCGCTCGGCGACCTCGACGCCGGTGAGCCCGGGCATGGAGAGGTCGAGCACGGCGACGTCCGGCTTGTGCTGGGAGATGGCGGCGAGCGCCTCGTCGCCGCGGCCGACGTCGCCCACCACGGTCACGCCCTCGATGGTCTCGAGCAGGGCCTTCAGGCCCGCCCGCACGAGGGTGTGGTCATCTGCCAGGAGCACGTTCACGTACGACCTCCAGCGGCAGCCAGGCGCGCACCTCGGTGCCAGCGCCCACGGCCGACGCGATCTCCAGCCCACCGCCCATCATCTCGACACGTTCTCTCATGCCGAGCAACCCGATGTGATCCCCGCCCGCGCTGCGCGCGAGGGCGTCCTCCACGTCGAACCCGGCGCCGTCGTCCTTGACGGCGAGGCGGAGCGCCCCGTCCCGCCGGCTGAGCGCCACCTCGAGCCCGCGCGCGTGCGCGTGCCTGAGCGCGTTCGTGACCGCCTCCTGCACGACCCGGAAGCCCGTGATCTCGATCTCCGGCGCCAGCCTGCCGATCTCACCCTCCACCGCGAGCCGGGTGGACATGCCCGATCGCTTCCCGACCGCCTCGAGCCAGCCCTCGAGCGCGGGCCTCAGGCCGCGGTCGTCGAGGAGCGGCGGCCGGAGGTCGAGCGAGAGGTTCCGCACCCGGGCGATGAGGCGGTCGAGGAGCTGCACCGTGTCGGCGACGCCCTGGGGCGTGGAGGGGGCCCCCGCGCCCTGGGCCGCGAACGCGGCCGGGAGGGCCGGCTGCGGGGTGCGCCCGAGGAGCTGCAGGTTGATCTTCGCCGCGGTGAGCTCCTGCCCCATCTCGTCGTGCAGCTCGCGGGCGATCCAGCGCCGCTCGTCCTCGCGCACCGCCTCGAGGTGGATGGTGAGCTGGCGCAGGCGCTCGTAGGCCGCCTCGCGCTCCTCGCGCACCGCCTCGAGCGCCGCGTTGCGCCGGGAGAGCCCGCGCAGGCGCCCGAGGTGGATCGAGGACGCGAGCGCCACGAGCGCCACGAGCACGGCGAGCCGGAACGGCCAGGTCATCCAGTACGGCGGGACGACCGTGAGGGCGAGGGAAGGCTCGGCGACGCTGAAGGCGCCGCGCGCGTCGCGCGCGCGCACCGAGAGGCGGTAGCTGCCCGGCGCGAGCCCGGCGAAGGTGACCTCGCGCCGCGCGCCGAGCTCCACCCACGGGTCGCCGTCGCGGAGCCGGTAGGCGTACCGGTGGCGGTGGCTGGCGCGGTAGTCGAGCACCGCCATCTCGACCGAGAGCCAGCGGCCGTAGGGGACCGAGAGCGCGCCGAGCCGCCAGACGGGCACCGGGACGGCCACCTCGCCGTCGGCGGTGCGGATCGAGGTGAGCGCGACGCGCGAGGGGTTGCGCCGCGGGAACGCGGTGCCGCGCGGGATCTCGAGGAGCCCGCGGCGGGTGCCGAAGATCAGGTTCGTGCGGCCGCGCGCGGCCGCGCTCGGGTTGAACTCGATCGAGCCGAGGACGTCGGCCGCGTCGAAGCTCACGAAGGTCACGGTCGCCGGGTCGAACCGGGAGAGGCCGGAGCGGGTCGCCACCCAGAGCGAGCCGTCGTCGTCCTCCACCACCGCGGTGACGTCGTCGTCGACGAGCCCCTCCCGCGAGGTGAAGTGCTCGACGCGGACGTCGGCGGGGCCGCTCGACGCGTCCATCCGCACGAGGCCGGCCCCGGTGCCCACCCACAGGCCGCCGTGCGCGTCGGCGAAGAGGCAGTTCACCGCGCCGCTCGCGAGCGAGCGCCGCCGGTCGCGCCCCACCGGCACCGCGGTCACGGTGCCCTTCTCCGGGTCGAGCGCGTGGAGCCCCTGGCGCGTGCCGACCCAGAATCGTGCCGCGGGCGTCCTCGAGGAGCGCGGTGACGTAGCCGTCGGCGAGCCGCGCGGGCGGCGGCACGTCCGGGGCGAAGCGGGCCACGACCTTGCGGTGGGCGTCGCCGTCGAGCCGGACGAGCCCGCCGCCGCCGGTGCCCACCCACTTGCGCCCGGCGCGGTCCGACAGCGTGACCGTGACGTAGCCCGCGGGGATCGACGCGGGGTCGGCCGGATCGTTGCGCAGCTCCTCCGCCCTCCGGGTCGCGGGCTCGTAGCGCCACAGCCGGTCCTGCGCCCCGATCCACAGCCGCCCCTTCCCGCCGGCCCGCACGTGGAGCATCCCCGAGCCCTTGCCGCGCTCCTGGAGGTGGCGCACGGGGCCCTTGCCCGGCGCGTACTCGAGGAGGCCGCCGCCGAAGCTCGCCGCCCAGACGGTCCCGTCGGGCCCCTCGACGACGGAGAGCAGGTCGTCCTGCGCGGGGTCCGCGCCGCTCCTTCCCGGTGCCGGAGCCGGCCGCGCCGGCGCGAGCGGCAGCGCGCGACCCGTCCGCGCGTGGGCGAGGCCGCCGCCGTAGGTCGCGACCCACAGCTCGGGGCCGTCGAGCGCGAGCCCCACCACCTGGTCGCTCGGGAGCGCGGTGGCGGACGCGGCGCTCGGCCGGTGGGCGACGGCCGGACCTGCGCCGCCCGGGCCGAGTTCGATGAGCCCCCGCCCCATGGTGCCCACCCACAGCTCCCCGCCCTCGCCGAACACGAGGGTCGTGACGAGCACCTTCGGCGGCCCGGTGGGGGCGAGGTCGACGTGCACGAAGCTGCCGGGGTGACCCTCCCAGCGGTCGAGCCCGTCGTGCGTGCCGAGCCACGCGCGGCCGGCCCCGTCGAGCGCGATCGCGAAGACGTCGTCGCCGGCGAGCGAGTCGCGCCGGCCCGGCTCGTGGCGGTGGAAGGTCCAGGCGCCGGCGGCGTCGCGGACGGCGAGGCCGCTCCCGTACGAGCCGACCCACAGCCGGCCGCCGGGATCCTCGGTCACCACCATCACCTGCCCGAAGCGCGGGGCGGGCCCGTCGCCGCGCAGCACGTGCTCGAAGGTCCCGGCCTCCGGGTCGAGGCGATCCAGCCCCGCGTGCGTGCCCACCCAGAGCCGCCCGTCGCGGGCGGGCTCGATGGCGTAGACGGTGTCGTTCCCGAGGCTGTCGGGGTGCGCGTCGTCGTGGCGGAAGGTGCGGAAGCGCCAGGTGCCCCGGTGGAGCAGCGCGAGCCCGCCGCCGTTCGTCGCGATCCACAGGCGGCCCGCCGCGTCCTCGTGCAGCGCGCGGATGCCGTTGTTCGGCAGCGACTCCGGGTCGTCGGCGTCGTGCTGGAACACGCGCATCCCGTAGCCGTCGTAGAGCGCGAGGCCGTCGCGCGTGCCCACCCAGACGAAGCCGTCGCGATCGCGCAGCACCGCGGTCGCGGTCTCGCTCGGCAGGCCGTCGCCGACGCCCACCCGCTCGAAGGCGAGCGGCGCCGTCGCCGCCGCCGCGAGCGGCAGGACGAGGAGGAGACCTCCGAGGAGCTGGCGCGGACCGACCGTCACCGGGTCGACCATGTTACCACGGGTAGAGGAGGCGCGGCCTCGCCGCCCAGGCTGCCGGGGACGGCCTCACGCCACGAGCACGGTGCCCGCGCTGCCCGGGTCGAGCACGGCCCGCGCGAGGTCGCCGGCGGAGAGCTTGCCGACGACGACCACCGAGCGGACGCCCTGGTCGATCACGCCGAACGACTCCTCGAGCTTCGGGATCATGCCGCCCGAGATCGTGCCGTCCGCGACCATGCGCTCGAACTCGGGCCGCGTGATGCGCGGATCCGGCTCGCGGGATCCTTCACGTCGCGGAGCACGCCCGGGGTGGAGGTGACGAGCACGAGCGCGTCGGCCCGGAGCGCCGCGGCGAGCTGGCTCGCGACGGTGTCGCCGTTGATGTTGAGCACCTGGCCGCCGGCGTCGCAGCCGACGCAGGCGAGCACCGGCACGTAGCGGCGCTCGAAGAGGTCGCCGAGGAGCGGCAGGTTGAAGCCGACCACGTCGCCGACGAGGCCGAGGTCCACCGGGTCCGGACCCGCGCCCTGCATCACCTTCGGCGGCCGGCGGCGCGCCTGGATGACGTGGCCGGAGGCGCCGTGCAGCCCGACGCCCATGACGCCGTTCGCGAGCAGGCGCGCGCACAGGGTGACGTTGAGCTGCCCGGCGACGACCGCCTCGAGCACCTCGAGCGTGGCCGGGTCGGTGAAGCGGCGCCCGGCGATCATGCGGGTCTCGAGGCCGAGGCGGGCCTGCATCTCGGTGACCTGCGGGCCGCCGCCGTGCACGACCGACACCTTGTGGAAGCCGGCCGCGAGCGTGCCGAGGTCCCGGGCGATGAGGTCGAGCTCCGGCGAGCGGACGATCTCGCCGCCGAGCTTCACCACGATGGTCTTCATCTCGTCTCCCTGCGGCTGCTGCGTTGCCGGGCTACGGCGGCCACGGCCCCGGGTCGGCGAGCGAGGCCCGCTCGTCGAGGCCGAGCACGAGGTTCATGTTCTGGATGGCCTGGCCCGCGCCGCCCTTCACGAGGTTGTCGGTCGCGCCGAAGAGCGTGACCGTGCGCCGGCCGTCCACCGCCTGGCCGGCGACGACGCCGACCTCGGCGAAGTTGGAGCCGGAGACCGCCGCGACCTCGGGGAGGCGCTTCCTCGGCACGCGCGCGAAGGGCTCGCCCGCGTAGGCGTCGCGGTAGAGCTTCTCGAGCCGCTCCTGCGTCCACGCCTCGGGCAGCTCGACGAACGCCGTCGCGAAGATCCCGCGGCCGAGGGGCGCCGAGACCGGCACGAAGCGCAGGCCGGGCGCCCTGCCACCGCCCGCGGCGACGAGGGTCTCGAGGATCTCCGGCACGTGCTGGTGCTCGAGCGGCTTGTAGGTCTTCAGGTTGTTCGCGCGCACCGGGTGGTGCGTGCCCGCGGAGGGCGCGACGCCGGAGCCCGAGGAGCCGGTGATGCCCTGCACGTGCACGACCTGGCCGTCGAGGAGCCCGGCCTTCGCGAGGGGCAGGAGCGCGAGCTCGATGGTGGTCGCGAAGCAGCCCGGCGAGGCGACGAAGCGCGCGCCGCGGATCCGCTCGCGGTTGAGCTCGGGCAGGCCGTAGACGAAGTCCTTCAGGCGCTCCGGGCACGGGTGCGCGTGCTTGTACCAGCGCTCGTAGGAGGCGACGTCCTTCAGGCGGAAGTCGCCGCTCATGTCGACGATCTTCGCGGAGGTCGTCGTCGCGATCTCCGGGATCTTGGAGGCGGCGACGGTGTGCGGGAGCCCGAGGAGGACGACGTCGACGTCCCTCGCGGCCTCCGCGGGAGGGATGCCCTCGAAGACGAGGTCAGTCTGGCCCTCGAGGGCCGGGTCCGCCGCGGAGAGCGGCTCGCCCACGAAGTCGACGGAGGCGACGCGGACGAGCTCGACGTCGGGGTGCACGAGGAGGCGCCGGATCATCTCGGCGCCGCCGTAGCCCGACCCGCCGATCACCGCGGCCTTGAAGCGCTTGCCGGTGGCCATGCGCGCCCCTTATACCAGGGCCCGGATGAACGCGCCCGGCCCCGTGGAAGACGCGCTCCGCTGGCTCGAGGCCGAGCGGCCGGCGATGGAGCGGCTGCTCGAGGCGCTCGTCCGGCAGAACTCGTTCACGAAGAACCCGGCCGGCGTCGCGGCGGTGGTGGACCTCGTCGTCCCGGTGCTCGAGCAGGCCGGGCTCGCCGTCGAGCGGCTCCCGGGCGTGAAGTTCGGCCCGCACCTCGCGTTCGCCGGCCCTGCCGAGGGCGCGCCCGTCTTCCTCATCGGCCACACGGACACGGTCTTCCCCCCGGGGACGTTCTCGTCGGGTGAGAGCGAGGTCTGGGAGCGCAGCGGCGATCGCGCGCGCGGCCCGGGCACGTTCGACATGAAGGGGGGCGTGGTCGTGATGCTGTACGGCCTCCTCGCCGCGCGTCGCGCGGGCCTGCTCGACCGGGTGCCGGTGCGGGGCATGCTGGTCTCCGACGAGGAGGTCGGCTCGCCGGAGTCGCAGCCGCTCATGGTCGAGCGGGCGCGCGGCGCCGCGGCGGCGCTCGGGTTCGAGTCGGGCCGGACCGGGGACCAGATCGTCACGGCGAGGAAGGGCGTCGCCTCCGCGCGCGCCGCCGCGAGGGGCGTCGCGGCGCACGCGGGCAACGCACACCAAGACGGCAAGAACGCGATCTGGTCGATCGCCCGGTTCGTCGACCGCGCCCAGGGGCTCACCCGCTACGACCGCGGCCTCACCGTGAACGTCGGGACGATCCAGGGCGGCACCACGAAGAACACCGTCCCCGCCGACGCGCGCTGCGAGGTGGACCTCCGCTTCGAGACCGTCGCCGATGGCCAGGCGCTGCGCGCCGCGCTCGACGGCCTCTGCGGCGAATCGGCCGTGGAGGGCACCTCGGTCGCGCTCTCGCCCATCGCCTGGCGCGACCCGCTCGAGCGCACCGCCGCCTCCGCCGCCCTCGCGGCCGAGTACGGCGCCTGCCAGCGTGCGGCCGGGCTCGGCGACGGCGAGGCGCCGAAGGTCGGCGGCGGCTCCGACGCGTGCACGACCGGCGCGCTCGGGATCCCGTCGATCGACGGGCTCGGCCCGCGCGGCAAGGGCTTCCACACGCCCGGGGAGGAGGTCGACCTCGCCTCGCTCGCACCCAAGGCCGCGGCGTTCCTGCGGTTCCTGGCGGGGCGGGCGCGGTAGCCGAGCGGGCCGCCGGCGAGGCGCGGCCCTCGCGGTCGGCCCCGCGCCATCACCCGGAGCCCGACAGCACCTCCGCCGCCGCGCGCAGCCGCGCCCGCTCCAGCGTGTCGGCGTGGACGCCGGCGCGGACCGCGCGCGCGTCGAAGCCCGAGCCGGCGAGCCGCGGATCCAGCCCCTCCGCGCGCGCGAGCACCGTGAACGCCGCGCGCCGCGAGGACGAGCCCGCGACGAGCGCCTCGAGCTCCCACACCCGCGAGAGCGGCGAGTACCCGAGGAGCCTGCCGTTGGGCTTGAAGCGCCCGACGAGCTCCCCGGCGGTGATGGCGAGCTCCTTCACGAGGCTCGGCCGCCCCCCGAGCGCCCGCAGCGCGCGCGAGAGGGCCGCCTGGTCGTCCTGGAGCTCGGGCAGCAGGTCGTCGAGGACGGCGGCGAGCGAGGTGCCGCGGTTCTCGTCGCGGCAGCGGCGCGCGAGGCGCAGGCCGCCCAGGGCGAGGGCGAGGTGGTCCTCGACGTAGATGGGCAAGAGCTCCATCCCGGCAAGATGCGCACGGTGAGGTGCGGCTCGAACGCGGGGGCCGCGTCCCCTGCGATTCCCGTTACTCGGCGGCGGTGCCCCAGCAGGCGAGCACGCGCTCTCCCGCGCGGCGCCGGCTCGCCTCGTCGCCGGGCGTCCAGCGCGCGACCGTGAAGCGGGGCGAGGCCGCCGGCGACTCGCCGAAGGTCGGATTCGATGGGCACCCAGCGTGAACCCGCCTGGACCTCCGCCCACGCGTGCCACGCCCAGCCGTCACCCATGCGCACGACGCCCACCGCCACCCGGCCGCGGTGGCCCGCCCGCTCCGCGCGGGCCAGCCAGTCGACGGTGATCGCGCGACAGCTCGGGCCCTCGCCGCGCGGAGGCGGGAGGCCCGCCGGCCGCCTCGGCGGCGAGGTCGCGTCGAGCGCGACGCCGCAGAAGCGCCGCGCGCCCGCGGGGCCGGAGACCTTCGTGCCGAAGAGGCGCGGCGGCGCGGCGGGCGGAGCGGCGTCCGGGGTGCGGACGTAGCGCATCCGTTGCCCCGGGATCCGCACCTCGTCGGGGAGGCCATCCGCGCCGGGCACGTCCTCCATGGCGACGCCCATCACGGTCAGCTTCCCCACGGCTTCCCGGCACGCCTTTCCACGCTCGTGGGTGCGCTCGTCACGCGCGTCGACGCAGCCGAACACCGTCTCGGAGTTGCCCAGCAGGACCGGCGCGATCATCGCCGGCACGGCGCCGTCCGGCGCCCGGCCGGCGCGGTCGACGCCCACCCGATCCTCGCGGTGCGTGCGCTCGCCGCCGGCCTCGTCGGGCAGGACGAGGTCCACGGTCCAGGTGGCGCTGCACTCCGCCCCCGCGCACGTGAGCACGAGCACCGCCGCCCCCACGTGCACGCCCGCGAGCTCCATCCGGTAGCTCGCCCGACCCGAAGGCAAGGCCGCCGGAAAGGGCGCCGCGACCTCGAGGGCGGGAGCCGCCCCCATGCCGAGCAGGAGCCCCAGGCCGAGCGAGGCGAGGCCGGTCACGGCCGCCCCGCCACTTGCCGCGCCCGGCGGCGCCGCCACAGCCAGGCCGCCACCGCCGCGAGCGCGACGGCGGCGAGCACCGCCGTCGCGGTCTCGGTGTAGCGGCGGAAGAGCTCGACGAGCTCGTCGGCGTTCTTCGCGAGGAACGCGCCCGCGGCGAGGAGGCCGGCGTTCCAGATGGCCGCGGAGATGCCGCCGTAGAGGACCACGGTGCGGAGCGGGATGCGCGCCGCGCCCGCCGCGAGGAAGAGGAAGCCGCGGATGCCCGGCATGAAGCGGTTCGCGAGCAGGAGCCACACGCCCCAGCGGCGGTAGGCGGCCTCGAAGCGCGCGACCTTCTCGGTCGAGATGCCGAGCCGGTGCGCCCAGGGCCCCTCGAGCCCGCGGCCGAGCAGCATGCCGAGCCGGTGGTCGAGCGCCGCGCCCGCCACCGCGCCGAGCGTGACCGCGACGAAGGTGACCGGCCAGGAGAGCTCGCCGTGGACCGCGTACCAGGCGCCGAAGACCACGACGAGGTCGCCCGGGAAGGGGGGGAAGACGTACTCGACGAGCGCCGCGCCGAAGAGGAGGAGCGGCGCCCACGGCCCCGTCGCGGCCACGACGGCCCCGATCCACGCGTGCACCCGGGCGGCGTCCACCTCGATTACTTAGCGCGTCTCGTTCGCGCCGTCTCGCGGCGTGCGTGCTACCTTCGCCGGGCGTGTCCGCGCGCCGCCTGCCGAGATCCGTCGCGCTCCTCGCCGCGCTGTGGCTCGCGATCGGCTACGTGAACGTCGCGCGCGGGGCGTGGCACACCGGCGGCGGCTACCGGTTCTGGGCGTTCCAGCACCACTGCTACTCCGACATCATCGCGCTGCACGGCGACCGGTACCTCGGCGGGGCGCACCCCCTCCCGTACCTGCACGACCACATCGAGTACCCGCCGCTGCTCGGGCTCTTCCTGTGGCTGCCGTCGTGGGCGCCGAGCGGGGCCATCGGGCACTTCACGGTGACGTACGCCCTGCTCGCGCTCTGCCTCGCCGCGGCGCTGTGGGCGCTCGCGCGCACGGACGGGGCGGACGCCTTCTGGCTCGGCGCGACGCCGGCGCTCGTCTACTACGCGGGGCTCAACTGGGACCTGTTGCCGATCGCGCTCGTCGCGCTCGCGGTGCTGGCGCTCGCGCGGGGCCGGGCCGGCGGCGCGGGCGCGCTGGCCGCGGCGGGCGTGACCGCGAAGCTCTTCCCGGCGGTGCTCGCACCCGCGGCGTGGGCGGGCCTGCTCGGGCGGCGCGAGCCGGGCGCGCGCGGGCTCGAGCGCGGCGCGGTGGCGTTCGCGGTGGCGGGGGCCGGGACGCTCGTGCTCCTGAACGCGCCGGTCGCGCTCGCGGCGTGGGACGGGTACACGTGGTTCTTCCGCTTCAACGCGGGGCGGGGGGCGGAGAACTCGCTGTGGGACGCGCTCGGGCTCGTCCCCGGCCCGCTCCTCGAGGCGCTCTCGACCGCGCCGTTCGTGGTGGCGACGCTCGCGGCGGCGTTGGCGGCGTACCGCGCGGCGCGGCGGTCCGGCGGCGCGGGTGAGGGGACCGGCGCCTCGGGCGCGGACGCCCCCTGGCTCGACGCCGTGCGCGTCGGCACCGCGCTCGCGCTCGTCGTCTGGATCGCGACGAACAAGATCTGGTCGCCGCAGTACGCGCTGTACGGGTTCCTGGCCGGTGCGCTCGCCGGGGCGCCGCGCGCGTGGTTCTGGCCGCTCGCGCTCGTGTCGGTCGTCGATTTCCACCTCGCGTTCCAGGTGCGGGCGCTGCGGTGGGATCCCTGGTTCCGGGACTTCGTCTGGCACCCGGGGAACATCGCGCGCTCGCTCGTGTGGCTCGGGTTCGCGGCGTGGCTCGTGCGGCGGCTCTGGCGCGGCGCTACGCTGTCTTCCTCGTGAGCGCTGGCGAGCACCTCGTCCTCTTCGACGGCACCTGCGGGCTGTGCAGCCGGCTCGTGCGGTTCGTCGCGCGGCGGGACGCGGCCGGCCTGTTCGCGTTCGCGTCGCTCCAGGGTGAGACCGGGCGGGCGGCGCTCGCGCGGGCGGGGGTCGTCTCCTCGCCCGACCCGTCGACGTTCGTCCTCCTCCGCGACTGGCGCGGCGCTCATCCCGAGGCGCTGATCCGCTCGCGCGGCGCCCTCTTCGTCGCCTCGCAGCTCCCGCGTCCGTGGCGCTGGCTGCGCGCCCTCGCGGTGTTGCCCTGGCCGCTCCTCGACGCGGCCTACCGCTTCATCGCGCAGCACCGCCGGCGCTTCTTCCCGCCGGCACCGGCGTGCGCGCTGCCGGAGCCTGGGCTGAGGGCGCGCTTGCTGGATCCGTGATCAGTGGGGGTCGGCACCTCCCACGGCCTGGTCGGCCGGCTCGGCTACCCCTGCGTCCTCCGCATCCTCCACGGCCTCCTGCGTCGCCTCCTGAACGACCTTCCACGGCAAGCCTTCCTTCGCCGCGGCGACCTCCCGCCAGCCGAGGATCCAGGTCAGCCTGTCCGGCGCGGAGCCGGACACGGAGATGTTCCCGGCGTGGAGCCCGCGCAGGTGGTGCGGCTTGCACATGCCGGTCTGGTTCTCGTCCGAGTCGTCGCCGCCCTGCGAGCGGAACACGATGTGGTGGACGTCGTCGCCGACGCGTGAGCAGCCCGCCACCGTGCACTCGCCGCCGTCACGCACCATCACCGGGTGCGCGTTCTTCAGCTTCTCGTGCACGATCGGCGCCCAGACCTCCACGCAGTGCCGCGCGATGGCCTCGATCGCGTCCGGGAGGGGTATCCAGTGCCCCGCGGCCTTCCGGGCGGCCTGGACGGCCTCCGCGAGGAGGCCGTCGATCTCCTCGGTGACGAAGACGTCGAGGTAGTCCCTGTTCCACATCTGGCTGTGAAGCTCCGCCATCGTCTCCCGCTGGAGCGTGATGCAGGTCTTCCCGGCGGCCTCCTCGATCTTCGCGGCGACGTCCTCCGCCGTGGCGAGCTTCGACACCAACCGCGCCTGCTCGTAGGAGAGCTTCCCGGACCGCATCGCCTCGCGGAGCTCCGGGAGCTCCTGGCACTTCTGCTCGAGCGCGATGCGGTTCTTCACCGTGGACACCGCGAGCCCGAGCCGCTCGTCGCAGTAATGCTGGAAGGTGGCGAACCCGAGCGCGCGCCAGGCGCGGGTCGTCTTCACCTCCAGGCAGACCTTGCCGAGCTTCTCGTCCCGGTCGTTCCGCTGGCGGACGAGCTCGATGAGCTCGTCCTTTAGGGCGTAGGAGTCGGGCGGCCAGGTCTTCTCGAGCGCGGGTGCCGGGACAGGCTCGGCCTGCACGAGATTCCGCCCAGGCGTTCGACCTGGCCTCGTACCCGGCGCGGAGCTCCGGGTTCGGCTCGACCGGCCGGCCGAGCCCGGTGCACTTCGGGCCGCGGAGCTCGCCGTCGAGCGGTGCGGGGTGGGAGGAGAGGTACTCCATCGCCATGAAGCGCAGGCACTCGGCGATTGTGCGCGGCGCCTCGTCGAGGTAGCTCGCGAGGTCGACCGCGGCGCGGACGCAGCCGAGCGCCCTCGGGCCCAGGAACTTCTTGATGTGGAGCCAGACCGGCTCCTTGTCTTCGTCCTCCCCGGCTGCGGCGGCGGTCGCCGGGCTATCGCTCGCGGCGCCGTCTCCCCCGGCGCCCTTCTGCTCCTGCACCGCCTTCACCGCCGCCTCGAGCTGCCGCACCGTCGAGACCTTCGCGGCCTCGACCCAGCGCGCCTCCTCGTCGCCGATGGCGACCTTCAGGATCTCCTCGGCCTTCCTCCGCGAGACTTCGCCCGCGAACACCGCGGCCTTGAGGAGCGGGCGCTTGCGGAGCTTCTGCTCGAAGCGCACGAGCCGGCGCACGAAGGCAGCCTTGAGGCCCAGCTTCTCGCGCGCGAAGTCGGTGATCTGCGAGTAGCCGAGCTCGAGCTCGCCGGAGACGTCCATGAGCTCGCCGAGCTTCTGGCCGATCGCGAGGTCGAGCGCGCCGCGATCGCGGGCGACGCGCACGGCGAGGGCGTCGAGCGCGACGAAGCCGCCGACGGGCGGGGTTTCGGAGCCGACCTCAGGGGTGGCGGAGCCCTCGACCATGACTGTACCAGTGTGCAGTACGGGTCTGACATTTCCGCTGGGCCCCAGCAAGATCCCCCATCCGGGACTCGGGCCGGGTTAAGCTCGGACTTTCGATGCTCGACGCCTACGAACGCGCGCTCCCGATCCGGCTCGCCCTCGGGCTTGCGTTCTTCGCGGTGCTCGCGCTCCGGGAGGCCGTCCGCCGCGGGCGGCAGAGCCCGCGTTTGCGCGAGTACGCCTTCCTGCTCGCCGCCTCCGCTGGCGCGATCATCTACGCGATCCTGAACGACGAGCTCACCGCCGCGATCTCGCCCGGCTACTTCCTGGAGGCGAAGGGCGTCCGCGCGAGCGCGCTGCCGTTCCGCCTCGCCGTCGCGCTCGTCGCGGTGAAGGGCTCGTACTGGGTCGGGCTGCTGCTCGGCACGGCGCTGCTCGTGGCGAACAACCCGTCCAGCCGGTGGCCCCCGCTCCCGTACGCCAGCCTCGGCCGGATCGCGCTCGTTCCGGTCGTGGGCGCCACCGCGGGCGGCCTCGCAGGCGGGGCTCTCTTTCGGTTTGCAGGTCTCGGGCTCGAGGAGAGCGCCGCGGCGTTCGTGGGGTGGGGGCCGGAGGTCCCGGGCTTCCTGACGGCCTGGGGCGTTCACGCCGGGTCCTACGCCGGCGCGGCGCTGGGCGGCATGGCCGCGGTGATCCTCGTGATCCGCGCGCGGAGGGGTGCTCACCTCTCGGAGGAGTAGCCGGGGCCGCCCCTCATCCACCGGCGGACCGTTCACTCCAGGTCCCCGTCCCCCGATGGGGGAGAGTGATCATCAAGCCGCCCATCCGCGGACTTCATTCCTCCAGGCCGACCGGCCGCGGGACCTCTCCCGCGAGGCTGCCCGACTTCCTCCCACGAGACCTTCCAGCCGCCGACCTCGCTCTCGCCTGACGCCCCTCCCCCGGTGATCGCCATCACGCGCCCCCGAACCTTGCGAATTGCACTCACCCGAAGGGCGGTCGCACCTCATCCCACCTCCACTCCTTTTCACCCGAAGTCGATGCCCCACGGACCGGCGTCTGGATCCGCCCTCGCGACCCTCCTACTCTGGCGCGACCGGGGCCCGCCCCTGCGTCGTCCCCTGCGACGCGGGGCAAGCGCGCCCGGCTCCCTCTGGAGGGGAAGATGCTCCGTCGCTCGATGGTCCTCTTCGCCAGCCTCGTGCTCGGCGCGTGCGGCAGCCTCGATCACACGAACCCGTTCGACCC
Source organism: Anaeromyxobacteraceae bacterium (assembly GCA_047602405.1). GTDB lineage: Bacteria > Myxococcota > Myxococcia > Myxococcales > Anaeromyxobacteraceae > Anaeromyxobacter. The sequence continues at coordinate 1,359,810 of JASGHJ010000001.1, read as the reverse complement.
GTCGACGCCCGCGACGCAGCAGGCGCGGGCCACGCTCGCCGGCGCGGTGAGCCTCGAGGCGCCCGGCGCGGTCGCGCCCTCGCTCACGGGCGTCCACGTCTCGGTGCCGGGCACGAGCTTCGCCGCCGACACCGACGCGACGGGCCACTACGCGATCGCCGACGTGCCCCCCGGGACGTACTCGGTGCAGGCGGTGGCGGCCGGCTACGACACCGTCGCGGTCACGGGCATCACCGTCACCCTCGACGACGGCACCCGCACGGTCGGCGTGCCGGACCTCGCGCTCAAGGTCTCCCGCGGCAGCGTGTCCGGCACCATCACCTCGAAGTCCTTCGGCGCGCTCGGCGCGGCCCCGCTCGCGGGCGCGTCGGTCAGCGTCGAGGGGCTCCCCGGCGCGGCGCTCACCGACGAGGCCGGCGGCTTCCTCCTGTCCGGCGTGCCCGCCGGCGCGAAGACGATCAACGTCGCGCGCTCCGGCTTCCTCGCGCCCACCGGCGTGCAGGTCCAGGTGAGCGGCAACGCGCTCAGCGACGCCGGCGCGGTCGCCCTCGACTGGGATCCGGGCGGCGTGAAGGGCACGCTGCTCGTGCAGGGCGCGGCCACGCAGCTCGGCGTGACCGTCCGCGTGAAGGGCTTCACGCTCGTGGGCTCGCCGTTCGAGGTCACCGGCGCGAGCGCCGCCGACGGCAGCTGGGGCATCCAGGGGCTCGTGCCCGCCGGGACGTACAACGTCACCTTCGAGCTCGCGAACTACGCGACCGTCGCCACCACCGCCACCGTCGCCCCCCACACCACGACCGACCTCCCGGCGGTCACGCTCGTGCGCGACACCGGTGACCTCACCGGCCTCGCGACGCTCGAGGGCTCGGGCGACAGCTCCGGCGTGCTCGTGACGGTCACGCAGGCCGCGACGACCACCGTCGCCGGCGCCGCGCTCACCGACACCTCCGGGGTCTGGCAGGTCGGCTCGCTGCCCGTGGGCACCTACGACCTCGCCTTCACGAAGACCGGCTACACGGCGCAGCACGCGCAGGCGATCGTGCTCTCGCACAAGACGGTGAGCGCGCCGTCCCAGGTGCTCTCGGCGATCCCCGGCGTGCTCCGGGGGCGCTGCCTCGCCGAGGGCCTCGCCGCCCCGGGCCTGTCCGGCACCACCGTCCGCGTGATCGGCACCACCCTCTCCACCCTCACGCTGGGCGACGGCAGCTGGGTCATCCCCGGCGTCGGCTCGGGCGCGCAGGTGGTCCGCCTCGAGCGGGCCGGCTGGGACGCGCAGGAGGTCCAGGTGGTCTCGTCGCCCGGTGGCGACCTCACCCTCTTCGACGTGACGCTCGCCGCCTCGCGCGGCGCCATCACCGGCACCGTCTCCCTCTCCGCGGGCGCGCTCACCGGCTTCTCGCCGGGCAGCGACCTCTCCGGCGTGGTGGTCTCGCTCACCGGCACCGACGAGCCCGTGGCCGCGGCCGTGACCGACGCGTCCGGCGCCTACCGCTTCCCGCAGGTCCGGGTGAGCGCGCTCGGCGCGCCGTTCACCGTCACGGCGCGCAAGCCGAACTACGGCTCGAGCTCGACCTCGGTGCTCGCCGTCGCGAACGCGGACGTCGACGTCGCCACCACGCTCGTCCTGCCGGTGAACGCGGGCTCGGCGTCCGGCACGGTGGTGCTGTGGGACAACGTCAGTGGCGGCGGCAACAACGCGACGAGCGCGAACGTCGCCGTCCAGGCGAGCGGCGCGGCCTTCAACGGCACGTCGTTCACCGCCTCGACCACCACCGCCTCGAGCGGCGCCTGGTCGGCCGCGGTGCCCCCCGGCACGTACACCGTCACCGCGACGAGCACGAACCGCACCTGCGCCGCGATCGGGCAGATCGTGGTGGCCGAAGGGGAGGCGAAGGCCGTCCCCGGCCAGTTCCGCTGCACCGACGCCGTCGCGCCGAACTCGCCCGTGCTGGGCGCGCCCGCGGTCCCGGGCGGCGCGCAGCCGGGCTACACGAACCTCACCTCGATCTCGGTGCCGATCGCGACCCAGGCCACCGACGCGACCTCGCCCGGCTCGAACCTGCGCGGCTACCAGACCTTCGTCGGCCCGCTGCCGACGTGGGCCGACACGAGCTCGGGCATCACCGCCGGCCAGCCGGCGAACCTCACCTTCTCCCTCTCCTCGGGCGAGGGCACCTACACGCTCTGGGCGCGCGCGGTCGACTGGGCCGGCAACGCCGGCACGGCGGCGAGCGCGACCGTCGTGCTCGACAGCTCGCTCCCGCCCGCGCCCACCATCGCCACGGCCCGCAACGCGGTGAACGACACGAGCGCGGCGGTGACGCTGTCCGGCGCCGAGGCCTCGCCCAACTTCCTGCAGTACGAGGCCTGCACCGGCACCGCCGGCGGCGCCTCCTGCGGCGCGACGCCCTCCTGCGTGAGCCCGGCCACCCCCACCGCCACCCCGGCCGGCTTCGCGGCGTCGCTCACCCAGAACGCGCGCAACTGCGTCTGGGCCCGCTCCCGCGACAAGGCCGGCAACGCGAGCGCGTTCGCGGTCACCGAGCTCGTGAGCGATCTGTTGCCGCCGACGGGCCCCACCGTCGCGCCGGTCTACGACGCCGCCGACGTGACCGTGCACGCGAACTACGTCGACTTCTTCGTCACCGCGCCCGCCACCGACCAGCCCCTCAACGCGGGCAACTGGCAGGACATCTCGTGGGTCGAGGTGGACACCGGCGCCGGCTTCGCGCCGCTCTGCCCGAACCCCGCCTGCCGCCCGAAGAGCCTCACCACCGGGCGCGTGGTCTACAACCCGTGCAGCTGCGGCTGCACCGACGCGCGCCTGCTCTGCAACGGCACCACCTTCGCCGGCGTGCGGGTCCCGCTCCGCGGCGCCTCGACGACCCGGTTCGCGGTCCGGTCCGTCGACGCGGCCGGGAACGTGGGCAGCGGCGCGCAGCAGGAGGTGGCGAACGGCGACGTGCTCGACGTGCTCCTCACCGGCCCCGCGGTCGACCGCACGGCGCGGGTGGGCAGCCGGCTCATGACCTGGAAGACCGGCAGCTCCGCCTTCGGCGCGTTCACGGCGCACCTCACCGTGCTCGGCGCGAACGGCCGGTACGACGCCACCGACCGGACCTGCTCGCTCGCGACCACCGGGTCGGCGACCACCTCGAGCTTCTCGGCCGAGAACGTGGCCGCCGAGCCCGCCTCGCCCGCGGGCGTGGTGCACGCCGACGTGAACGGCACCGTGGTGCTCCTGCGCCGGCCCGGCCCCGACGGGATCTTCTGCAGCGGGGACGAGCCCGCGCCGGTCACGGTGCGGGCCGCCCAGGGCAGCTACACGATGCACGCCGTGTCCGGCACCATCATCCCCGGCACCCGCTGCGAGCGCCTCGCCTGGATCGAGCAGGAGTTCGGGGCGAACTTCCGCGGCCGCGTCATGGTGGCGGACATGCAACCCGGCGTGGACGGCGTCTGCGGCACCTCCGACGACACGGTGGGCGCGCCGGCGCAGGTCGTGGCCAACGACCCCGGCTACGTGGCCTACGTGAAGGTCGCCGGGAACGTGCTCCTCTACCGGCTCCAGTCCTTCAACAACGGGCCCACCTCCGGCAACTGGACGATCGTCAGCGCCGGCGCGGCTGGCTTCGGCGGCGCCACGACGACGATCTCGAACCCGCTCACGATCGGCCCGAGCGGCAACTGGATCGACGTGAACCGCGACGGCAGCCTGCTCGCGATCGTCGACACCGGCGGCACGATCCACGTCTGGCGGCCGGGCCCGAACGGCCTCTTCGAGGGCCCGGGCACCGGCGACGACCCCGCCGAGGTGACGCGCTCGTCCGGCCTCTCGCCGAGCCAGCTCTCCATCGACGCGGGCCACGTCGCGCTCATCGGCTCGTCCGGCCCGACGAGCTACATCGGCCACTGGTACGCGGGCGCCGACGGCGCGTTCCAGGCCCAGAACGCCCCCGACGGCGACGACTCCTACGCGCTGCTCCTGCCCACGACGGCGAACCGCCGGTCCCCGTCGATCCACGACGGCCGGGTCTACTTCACGGTCACCTCGGGCTCCGAGGACGACCTCCACGCCGCCGACCTCACCACCCTGCGCTGGGAGACCCTCACCGGCTCGACGAACGCGCAGCTCCGCTCGAACCGGGCCGGCGCGCTCGTCTTCTCCGGGCGGACCGGCCTCACCGCGCGCATGCCGGATGGCCTCGAGACGACCTGCCCGTCGTGCGGCAGCTTCCGCGGCCTCGACGCGGACGGCCCGATCGTCGCGTACGGCGAGTCCCTCGCCGCGGGGAACACTGGCGGTCACGTCTACGTGAACGTGAAGGACCCCTCGGGCGACTTCTTCACCCCGTCCGCCCCGCCGCGCCTCGCGGTGGACCTCGCGGGCTGGGGCTACAGCGGCAACATCATCGGCAGCAACATCGGCATCGCGGTCGGCGACAACCGGGTGATCTACCCCGCCGTCGACGCGCCGGGGACGACCTTCGGCGTCGTGGTCTCGGACGTCGACCCCGACCCCGTCGCGCCGACCGTCACCCGCCAGGTGCGGGTGACGGCGACCGCGCCGGCGGGCTCCTCGCTCCCGGCCGGCGGCTCGAAGAACCTCGGCGTCTCCGCGCGGCACGCGGCCTGGGAGTGCACCACCGCGGCCGGCACGAACCGGGTCTGCCTCCTCGAGGCTGGCGCCGACGGGCTCTTCGGCACGGCGGACGACACGACGGCCGTGCTCACCTACCCGGGCACCGCGACGCAGCTCCAGGCCTTCTACTTCAAGCTGTCCGGGGACCGGATCCTCATCGCGGATCCGAACAACAAGCCGCCCGGCTTCACCACGAGCTGGTTCCTCATCGCCGTCGACGCGGGCGTGGACCACCGGTTCAACACCACCGACGACGTGCTCGTGCAGGTCGGGCCGTTCAACTCGACCTCGGTGGACTTCGACCTCGCCGGGAGCCAGGTGGTCTGGGTCGCGCCGGGCTCGCAGGGCGGCCTCTCGGTCTACCTGCGCAACCTCAACGCGCCCTACCCCGCGATCCCGAGCGTGAACCCGGCCGACGACGGCGTCGAGGTCAGCAGCCACTACTCGACGAAGTCCGGGCCCGTGGTCGAGCCGAGCGGGCGGGTCTTCTGGAACGACGCGGTGCTGCCGACGCCCACGATCTTCGTGTACGCGCCGTAGGCCAGGGTCGTCCCTCGTCTCCGGGCCCGCCGAGGCGGGCCCTACGCTCGGGACGGACGGCCGGGGAGACCTCCGGCCGGTCATCCCGAGCGTGTCCGCCTTTGCAGCAGGCCGCGCAGTCGAGGGACGCCCCCGTGAAGCTCAGTAATCCCTGGACCAGATCAGCGACGCCGAGCCGGATTGCCCGTCGCCGTAGCGCGACTCCAGCGTCCAGCGCGGGGTGATCTGGTACTCGACCGACACCTCGTTCTGGTTCTGGCCCTTGTCGATCGCGGCGTCGAACCGGTACGTGTAGCCGATGTAGATCTTCGAGTTCGGCAGGTACGTGCCCGCCTGCACCGAGGTCGCGTCGAAGGACAGGGTGTCGATGGGCAGCTTGTTCTGCAGCATGTTCTTGAACGCGCTCGAGACCACCACCCCGAGCGCCTTCGACGCCGCGTCGGTCGCGGTCAGCGAGCCCACCTCGCCCGACCCACGCTTGAGCTCCGTGCGCCCGGTCGCGATGAGGAGCGCGATCTGCGCGTCCTCCAGCGCCGGCTGCGACGAGAGCTTCACCTGCGGCTCGAGCATGGGGCCGGAGACGTTCACCGTGACCTTGTACCGGTCGGCGCTCTCCCAGTGGGCCTCGACGTCGAGCAGCGCGGCGGTGGGCGGCCCGCCCGTGAACTGCACGCTGCCGCGGGCGAGCTCGAAGAGCCGGCCGCCGATGGGCTCGACGAAGCCGCGGATCACGGTCACCTCGCCCGAGGCGTAGTCCTCGCCGCCGACGAGCTCGTAGGTGACGTCGGCCTTGAGCTCCACGTTCACGCGCGGATCGTCGCCCTTCACGAAGAGCTGGCCCGGCACCGCGGCGTGCACCACCACCCGGAGCGGCGCCTCGCCCGGCCGCGCGGGCGCCCCCGGCCCGGCCTTCGGGCGCGGGGGCTTCTTCCGCTCCCGCTGGCGGCCGACCACGATGTCCGGGCGCTGCTCGAGCGACTGGAGCGAGCGCGGCAGCTTCCTCGGCAGCGTCACCGTGCCGCCCGGCAGCTTCACCTCGACCTCGGCCGTGCCGCCCGCGTAGCTCCCGGTGGCCGAGAGCTTCATGTCGAACGTCGCGAGGTCCATGCCGGCGCGCGCGACCGTGAGCCGATCGAGCTCGGCGCTCGCCTGGATGGTGGCGGCCCGGCCCGCGAGCCCGCGCACCGAGCCCTTCGCGACGAGCTTGCCCTTCCCGCGGTGCGCCTCGAGCTGCCTGAGCTCGACGGCGTCGTCGTTCACCTCGACGTCGACGGCGATGCCGCTCCAGTCGCCGTACTCCGCCACGGCGAGGCGCGCGTCCTTCACGGTGAGCCGGCCGCGGGGGCTGGGCCTCGAGAGCGGGCCCAGCGCGCGCACCTCGCCCTCGAGCTTCCCCTGCGCCTCGCGCACGACGCCCGGCGCCGCGGCGGGCAGGAAGCCGAGGTCCACGCCCTCGGCCACCAGGCGCGCGTCCACGGGCGCCTGCGCGAGGTCGTCCTTCGCGCCGAGCCCGAGCCGCGCGGTCACGGTGCCGACCGCCCGGAGCTCGCCGCCCGTGCGCGGGCGCAGGCGCGCCATGAGCTCGGTCTTGCCGGCCTCGTGGGTCGCGCCGGCGTCGAGCGCGCCGAGCGGCTTCCCCTGGACCGTGAGGTCGGTGCCGGAGATGGACGCCGTGAGCGCCGGCGCCGCGAGGGTGCCCTCGAGGTCGGCGGTGCCGGCGAGCACGCCCCCGAGGGCGACGTCGGCCGAGGAGGCACGGGAGAGGTCCACCGTGGGCACCTCCGCGTGCAGCGTCACCCTCGCCTTCGCGAGCGCCCCGGGCCGCGCGAGCCGCTCGGGCGCGCCCGCGAGCGAGCCCTTCGCGCGCAGCAGCTCGGCACCCGCGACGGAGGCGGTGGCCTGCAGCGCCACCTGGTCCCCGAGCAGCCGGACCTCCGCGCGCGCGGCGAGCTCGCGGTAGCCGGCGAGGGCGACCCGCTGCACCTCGGCGCCGATCGTGCCGCGCGGCGCCTCGAGCGTGCCCTCGAGGTGGGCCGCGCCGTCGAGCGTGCCGGTCAGATCGCGGGGCACGCCGACCGCGCCGGCGAGGAGGAGGAGATCGAACGAGGGGACCGTGACCTCCGCGCGGAGCGGCGCCCTCGGGAGCTTCTCGGCCACCGCCGCCGGGCGCGCCAGGGCCTCGGCGAGGTCGAGCGGGAGCTCGGCGTGCGCGGTGAGCGCCCGGCCACCGTCCACCACGAGCGTCGCGTCGAGCGCGGCGCGATCGCCGGGCGCGGCGAGCGCGACCTTGCCCTCGAGCGGGTAGAGGTCGTCCCACACGCCGTCGGCGAGGCTCACCTCGGCCGTGAGCGCGGGGTCCGCGGTCGTGCCCTGGAGGCGGAGCGACGCCGCGAGCCTCCCGTCCAGCGGGAGGTCCTCGCCGGCCGCGAGGAGCGCCTCGGCGAGCGGGAGCGCCTCGGCCGTCACCCACACGGAGACCGGCTCCGGGCGGCGCCGGGCGAGCGGCACGGGCAGGTCCGCGCTCACCTCGACGCGCCCGCCCTGCTTGCGGGTGAGCTGCGCGGTGACCCGGGCGCGCCCCTCGCGGCCGTCCCAGCCGAGCTCGCCCTGGGCGCCGAGCCCGTCGAACCCCTGGGCGGTCCCGTCGATCACGCGGAACCTCGCCGCCGCGACCGGCCGCCTGCTCGTGCCGGTCGCGCGGGCGTCGAGCTCTGCGCGCCCGCCGAGCCCCGCCGGCACGAGGCCCCGCGGCAGCCGCGCGAGGTCGAGCCGCACGGCCTGCACGCGCGCGTCGAGCGCCGTCCCGGCCACCTTCGGGCCGGCGCGGGAGGTCCCGAGGCCGCCCTCGAGGACGAGCCGCTGGTCCCCGCTCTCGAGCTCGAGCCGATCGACCGACGGGCCGCCGAGCGTCACCGTCGCCGGCGCCGCGAGCGCCCAGCGCTCCCCGGGCCAGCCGAGCGAGAGCTCCCGCACCGCGAGCTTCTCGCGCCTGCCGTCGAGCGTGCCGCGTCCCGAGAGGGCCACCGGCTGGGCGCCGAGCGAGGGCACCACGGCGGTGCCGGACACGCTCGCCTCGTCGCCCTCGAGGCGCGCGGTGAGGCCGAGCTTGCGGGCCAGATCCTCGGCGCCGCTGCGCAGCGCGTCGGCGGTGAGCTCGACGGCGCCGCGGGCGGCGCTCGCGGGCCCCGCGGCGCTCACGCGGGCGTGCAGGCCGCGCACCGTGGTGCCGTCCCAGGCGAGCGCCGGCGAGGCGAGCGTGCCGGACAGGGCCGGGGCCTGCCCGGTGCCGGACACGGTGGCGTCGAGCCGGACGGAGCCGGACGCGGGCGGGACGGGGCGGCCGGAGAGCCGGGCCGCGGCGCCAGCGGCCGCGGCGAGGTCGGCGGCATCCACGGTGAGCCGTCCGGACACGCTCCCCTTCCTTCGCCACCGGCCCGCGCCGTCGATCGCGACCCCCGGCGCGGCGAGCACGATCCGGGAGACGTCCACGTCCCCGCGGTCCGCCCTCGCCTTCACGTCGCCCGGACCGATCGCGACGCCCCGGAGCGTGGACCGCTCGAGGCGGGCCTCGAGCTGGCCGCGGAGGTCGTCGAGCGAGGTGCCGGCGGCGCCGCCGTGGGCGGAGAGCGTGACCGCGCCCTCCGGCAGCGCCGCGAGGAGCCGGGAGGGGTCGAGCCCCTCGAGCGCGAGGTCGAGCCCGGCGGCCGGCGTGGCGCCCGAGACGAGGTCGCCCGGACGCGCCGCCACCGCCGCCCGCGCCGAGCCCCCCGCGCCGGCGGGCGCGACGACGACGGCGGCGGTCGCGAGCTTCCCGTCGGTCTCCGCGTACGCCCGCGCGCCGAGATTCCGCGCCGTCGCCCGCCGCCGGCGCGAGCGCGCGCGCCTGGCCCCGGTCGACGGCGAGCCGGGTCACCGCGAGCCTCCCGCTCCCCTTCGCGAGGTCGCCCTCCCCGAGCGCCTCGAGCGCCGTCGCCCCGAGCCGGGCCCTGAGCACCGGCAGCCAGAGCCGGTCGGCGTCGCGCGCCGCCCGCACCCCGAGCTCGAACGGCGCCTCCACCGGCACGTCCACCTGCGCCCGCGCGGCGAGGTCGAGCTCGGCGAGCCCGGGCCCGTACGCGCCGCGCCCGTCGATCGCGAGGCCGCGGGCGTCGAGCCGCGTCGCACCGTCCGCCGCGCGCCACCAGACCGAGCCGTCGCGGAGCGCGAGGCGGTTCACCCGGATCGTGAAGGTGGGCCCGGCGGAGGGCGCGTCCGGCGCCGGGGGCTCGGTCGGCGCGAAGGCGCGCGCCAGCGAGAGGCTCCCGTCCTCGCCCTCGTCGAGCAGCACCTTCGCGCCGTCGAGCTCGAGCGAGACGGCGACGACCCGCGCCCGCAGGCGCGTCACGTCGGCGCCCACCGAGGCGCGGCCCACCTCGAGCACGAGGCGCTCGTCGGGGTCGTAGACCTTGAGGTCGCGGAGCTCCACCTCGCCGCCGGGCAGGACGCCCACGCTGCCGAGCGTGAACCGCCCGGCGAGCTGCCGGTCGAGGAGGCCGACCACCTGCGAGGCGACCATCTCCCGGCCGGCGGGCGTGCGCGCCCAGAGCACGGCCGCCGAGATCGAGACGCCCGCGAGCGCCGCCGCCACGACGAACGTCCAGCCCATGATCGCGAGCGTGAGGCGCAGCGCCCGCATCAGAACGCCTCCCCGATCGAGATGTGCACCGCGCCGGGGAACTGCCCGCCGAAGAGGCTCCGGAAGCCGTGCACCTCGGTGAAACGGCGGGGCCTGAGGCCCACGTCGAGCCGCACCGGCCCGAAGGGGGTCGCGTAGCGTAGCCCGCCGCCCACCGCGAGCTCGAGGCGAGAGACGTCGAGCACCTCCTGGTACGCGCTCGGCGCGCCGCCCGACCCGAGCACGCGCCCCACGTCCGTGAACAGCACGCCGGAGAGCGCGCCGAGGAGCCCCTGGCGCAGCTCCAGCGAGCCCTCGAGCAGGCCGTTCCCGCCGATGGGCACGCCGTTCTCCATCGGCGAGAGCCCGCGGGTCGTGAAGCCGCGGTTCGAGCTCGGCCCGCCGGCGAAGAAGCGGGCGACGATGGGCGGGTTGCCGTTCTCGTTCACCGGCACGAGCGCCCCGCCGCGCGCCCGCCCCGCCACCACGGTGCGCGGGCCGAGCGGCACGAAGCCGCGCAGCTCGGGCAGGACGCGCAGGTACCGGTAGCCGTAGCCGCCGAGGTTCACGCCCTCCTGCACGGCGATGGCGGCGTAGAAGCCGCTGCGGGTCTCGACCGGGCTGTCGCGGTGGTCGAACGCGATCCGCTGCTCGAGGTACGAGAGGAGGCAGACCGTGTTCGGGCAGTTCTCGAGCACGGGCCGCTGGCTCGTGGAGTCGCCGGAGGGGACGTCGGAGAGCTCGTAGACCTCGACGTTGTAGGAGGGCACGAGCGTCCAGCGCGGCGAGAAGCGCAGCGGGAGGCCGAGCTGGAGCCGCTGCGCCCAGAACCGGTACGCGAGCTCGATGCCCTTCTCGACGTCGAGCTTCGCGCTCGTGTCGACGTAGCGCGTGAACGCGGCCGGCTGCGCGTACTCGAGCGCGAGCTCACCGACCCAGCCGACGCGCACGCCGTCGGCGTTCGGGTTGCGGGCCGCCGAGAGCGCGGTCGGCAGCCACGCGTAGCCCACCCGCCCGTCGACGCTGACCCGGCGCAGGTCGCCGCCGAAGTTCCGGTGCGTCCAGCCCGCGACGCCCCGCGCCTCCCAGCGCGTGGTCTCGATGCCGATGCTCGGGCCGAGGCGGAGCGTGCGGAACGGCGCCTCGCGCACGGCGATCACGACGGGCACCGCGGCCTCGCCCGGCGTGGGCGCGCCGGTCGTCACCCGCACGCCCGAGAAGACGCCCAGGGCGAACACCCGGGCCTGCGCGAGCTCGAGCTTCCGGGCGTCGTACCACTCTCCGGTCTTCACGTCGGCGGTGGCCTGGTCGCGGATGAGCGCGCGCGACACGGCGGAGGTGCCGGCGACGAAGATGGGCCCGAAGCGGAGCCGCGGGCCGGGCTTCACCTCGTAGGTGACCTCGACCGCGCCCTCGTCGGGCAGCACCCGCGCGCGCTGGGTCACCTCGGCCGTCGGCCAGCCGGTGCCCTTCAGCGCGGAGAGGATCGCGTCCCGCGTGGCGTCGTACGCCGCCACGCTGAAGACGTCCCCGACCTCGAGCGGAGCCCGCCCCAGCCGCTCCATCGCCTCGGGCGCCTCCCGGAGGCCGTCCATCGCGACGGAGCGCACCTTGACCGGGTCGCCCTCCTTCACGGTCATGACGACCTTCGCCCGCCCCGCCCCGTCCGGCACCACCTCGACGCCGCCCACCTTCGCGCCGAAGTACCCGCGGTCGCGGTACCAGGCCTCCACCCGGCGTGCGTCCACCGCGAGCGCGTCGGGGTCGAGCCGGTAGCCGATCTTCCGGGGCGGGAAGAGCTGCGCCTCCGGGCCGCGCGTCGCGAGCACGGCGGCGACCTCGTCCGGGTCGAACCGCTTCACCCCGCGGAGCTCGAGCCGGGAGACAATCGGCTCCTCCGGCGTGCCGCGGCTCCACAGGCACCCCGGCGAGGCGAGCGCGAGGAGGACGAGCGCGGCGAGGGTGACGGAGGTGCGGGGCATGGAGATCCGCGCGGCTTGGGATCTCCATCATGGCCCAGGTCGGGCCCGCGCGCCCGGTTCTAGGCGGGAGAGGAGAGGAGCAGCCCCAGGTTGCGCTCCTCCCACTGGCGGGCCCGCTCGTGGTCCGGGTAGGCGCGCTCGAGACGGCGAAAGTCGGGGCCGTGCACGATGCGCCGGCCGTTCACCTCGCGCGCGGGCACCGCCTGGTGGAGCATCTCGTGGAAGACGACCGCGGCGACGTAGAACTCCGGCACCTCGGGGCGGTCGAGCGTCGGGTGGATGCGGATGAGCTTCCCGTCGTGGACGTAGACGCCGGTCTTCACGGTGCGGCGCCGGCGCCCGAGCCGGACGGGGCCCCAGCCGATGCGGGCCTCGATCCGGTTCTCGAACCAGCGGGCGTTCAGGGCGTCGAAGATCGCCTCGAGGTCGTGGACCCGCCCCCGCGGCTGCAGCCCCTCGAGGTCGGGCGGCGCGATGCGCGCGCGGTGCTGGCGCACGAAGGCGTCGATCTTCTGGCCGGCCCGCTTGCGGGCGCCGCGCGGCTGGCGCTGGCCCCCCGCGAAGCTCGCGAGCGCGTCGACCACCTCGCCGGGCGCCTCGAGGAACATGTGGTGCACCCGGTACTGCAGCTCGCCCTCCTCCCGGCGGAACGAGACCATCGTCGAGCGGTTGTCGTGCACGGTGAGGCGCACGCGCTCGCCCAGGAGCCCGGAGAGGGTGTCGGCGAGCTCGAGCGCGGAGGCGCGCGTCTCGCGGGTGCGGCCCGGCTCGAACAGGGCGAGCTGGCGGGAGGCCTGCTGCTTCGTCACGCGCGGGATTCTACAGCGGCCCGGCGCGCGCCCATCAAGGGCCGCCCTCTCACCCGGCCGGGCAGGCGGTCAGGTGGTCTCTTCTTCGGCGAGCAGGCGCTCGACGCGACCGGGCTCGGCGCGGAGGGGGAGCACCTTCTCCTGGTGGTACTCGACGGCGCCCGGCGCGGCGCCCTTCGGCTTCTTCACGTACTTCACCCGGGTCCAGGCCACCTCGACGAGCGGCGCGCCGCGGGCGTCGGAGAAGTGGGCCGCGAGGTGCGCCGCGTCGAGGAGCGTCTCCTGGTCGGGGCCGGTGCCCTTCCCCATCCGCACGATGACGTGGGAGCCGGGCACGCCGCGGGCGTGCAGCCAGAGGTCGTTGCCGCGCGCGTGCCGGTTGCGGAGCGCGTCGTTCTGGGCGGCGCCCCTGCCGACCAGGATCGCGACGCCCGCGAGCGAGCGGAAGGCGCGGTAGGGGAGCGCGGGCGCGTCGTCGCGGCGCTTCCTCGGGCGAGGCGGCGGACGGGGCCCGGCGCCGAGCCGCCTCGCCTCGCGCTCGAGCCGCGGCAGGTCCTCGTGGGCCGCGCCGTCGAGCGCGGTGAGGAGCGCGCGCACGGCGACGAGCTTCGCCTCGACCTCGGCGGTGCGGGCCGCGACGCGCGCCGCGCTCTCGACGATGCGCCGGTAGCGCCGGTAGGCGCGCTCCATGTTGGCCTGCGGGGTGAGCGCGGGGTCGAGGCCCACCGTGACCTCCCGGGGGCCCTCCGCCGTCCACTCGGTCACCGTCACCGAGGCCATGCCGCGCTTCACGCGGTGGAGGTTCGTCTTGAGGAGGTCGGCGACCCGGCGGTCCTCCTCGGCGGCGGGCACGCGCGCGGCCTCGTCGGCGAGCTTCTCGAGCGCGCGCCCGAGGCGGGCCGCGCCGGCGCGGAGCGGCTCCCGCAGGCGCTTGCGGGCCTCCTGGAGCCGGCGCTCCTCCTCGACGGCGAGGTAGTGGCGCTCGACCGCCGCCGAGAGGGGGAACGCCGAGGCGGGGTCGGGCGCGAAGCGGCCGCGGTCGGGCCCGACGGGGCCGGGGCGCTGCCCGGCGGGGGTGGGGCCCGGGCGAGCCTCGCTCGACGGGGCGGGGGGCGCCGAGCCCCCCGGAGACGCAGCCGCGTACGGCTTCCCCGGCACGAGCTCGCGCCGCTGCGACAGGTTCCGGCCCGCGGTCGCGAGCACGAGGCCGTCGGCGCCGACGAGGACGAGGTTGCCGTGGCGCCCGGTCAGCTCGGCGACGAGGCGGCGCTCGCCGCCCGCCGCGGCGAAGACGAGCGAGACCACCCGGTCGCCCGGGGCGAGGTCGACCGCCGTGAGGCGCGCGCCGGCGAGCTCCCGGCGGAGCACGACCTGGAAGGCGAGCGGCTCGTCGAGCCGCGGCGGCCGCCGGGTCGCGACGTGGAGCCGGGTGACGTCGGGCTCCGCGGAGAGGAGGAGGTGGACCGCGCCCGCCGGCGTCGCGAGCTCGAGCGTCAGCGCCCGCTCGGCGTGGACCCGCACCTCGGAGAGCCGCGCGCCCGCGAGCGGGGCGAGCTCCGCGACGATCGCGGCGAGCTCTCTGGCGTCGAGTGACATTCCGGGCAACCTCTTGGCCGCTCATCCTGAGTCCTTCGACTCCGCCGCCTTCGGCGGCTACGCTCAGGATGAACGAAGTCGAAGGACGAGCGACAGGGCAGAGGGCGAGCGGACCGGAGCCCGAAAATGCAGCGGCCGCCCGGAGGCGGCCGCGGCGAACCACGTTGGTGCGAGAAGCTACTTCTTGCCCTTCTTCGCGCCCTTCTTCTTGGTGGCCTTCTTCTTCGCGGTCTTCTTCGCCATCTGGTGTTCCCTCCTCGGAACGTCCATTCGAAGTCGATGGACTTTCAAGAATGGACAACTGCGACGGAGGTTAGCGTGTCGCGATCAAGCTCGTCAAGGAAGCGACACGCCTTTTTCTCATCCGCGATCGTCCCGATCTGCCGAGCGATCCAACCGGGTGCCTGACGCAGTGGGCCGGATCGGATGAGTCCACTTCACGCGCCGTGATCGATACGCTCCGAGACTGTCACCCACCGTACGACATGCGGCGCGCGCATATCGCACCACGGGTATGCGTTCACGGACCGAGGATGCCTGGGAAAGCAGCGAATACCAGGGTTCAGCCGTCGAGCACGGCGGCGCCGATCACGCCGGCGTCGTCGCCGAGCCCGGCGCGCTCCACCGTGAGTGCACGAGCGGCGGAGCGCGAGACATGGGCGTCGATGTGCCCGCGGACGAGCCCGGCGAGGGTCGGGGCCCCCAGGAGGACGCCGCCGCCCAGGATCAGCCGGGAAGGGTTGAGGAGGGTCACCAGGTTCGCGATCGCGGTGCCGAGGAGCTCGCCGACCTCGTCCCAGAGCTCCCGGGCGTAGGGGTCGCCGGCGCGCGCCGCGTCGTCCACGAGCGAGGCGTTCACGCGCGCGAGGTCGCCGCCGGCGAGGTCCCGCACCTTCGTGACGGCGCCCGCCGCGAGCTCCTCGCGCACGCGCGCGGCGACGTTCATGCCGGAGGTGTACGCCTCGAGGCAGCCGGTCTCGCCGCAGCCGCACACCCGCGCGCGGGTCGTGAGGCGCGCGGGCCGCACCTTGATGTGCCCGAACTCCGCCGCGACGCCGGTGGCGCCGTTGTGGAGGCGGCCGCCGAGGATGAGCCCGGAGCCGACGCCGGAGCCGACGAACACGAGCGCGACCTCGTCGAGCCCGCGCGCCGCGCCGAAGCACTTCTCGCCCCAGGCGGCGACCGAGAGGTCGTTCGCGATCCGCACCGGGACGCCGAGCGCCACCGAGAGGAGGTCGCCGAAGGCGACGTCGCGCCAGCCGAGGTTCGGGGCGTTCAGCACCACGCCGGTCCGGCCGAGGCACTGGCCGGCGACGCCGACGCCCACCGAGCCCGCCACCGGGATGCCGGCCGAGCGGGCCGCCTGCTCCACCGCGCCCTTCACCACCCGGACCACGGAGAGCGGGGCGCGATCGTGCAGGGGCTCCTTGTGCGCGGACACGATCTCGCCGGTGTCGGCGTCGACCACCGCCGCGCGCGCGTTCGTCCCGCCCAGGTCCACGCCGATCGCGAGCCGTCCCACCCGTCTAGCCTCCCAGCTCCCGCATGAGCTCCTCGACCCTGGAGCGTACCAGCTTCTCGATCTCGGCGAGGCGCTCCCGCGTCCTCGCCTCGAAGCGGAGGACCAGGAGGGGCTGGGTGTTGGAGGCGCGGACCACCCCGAAGCCGTCGGGGAAGACCACGCGCACGCCGTCCACGGTGATGGTCTCGTACCGCGCCGAGAACCACGCCTGCGCGCGCTTCACGAGCTCGAACTTCAGCTCCTCCGGGCACGGGAAGCGGAGCTCCGGCGTCGAGAAGGTCTCCGGCACGTCGGCGAGGAGCGCCGAGAGCGGCCGGTCCGCGTGGCTGAGCAGCTCGAGGAGCCGGGCGGAGGCGTAGATGCCGTCGTCGAAGCCGAACCAGCGGTGCTTGAAGAAGACGTGCCCGCTCATCTCGCCCGCGAGCGCGGCCCCGACCTCCTTCATGCGCGCCTTGATGATGGAGTGGCCCGCCTTCCACATGTACGGCTTCCCGCCCCGGGCCGCGATGTCGTCGAAGAGGGTCTGCGAGCACTTCGCCTCGGCGCCGATCGCCGCGCCCGGCACCTCGGCGAGCACGGCGCGGGAGAAGAGGATCATGAGCCGGTCGCCCCAGAGCACCTCACCCCGCTCGTCCACGGCGCCGACCCGGTCGGCGTCGCCGTCCCAGGCGATGCCGGCGTCCGCGCCGGTCTCGAGGACCTTCGCCTTCAGGTCGCGGAGGTTCTCCTCCACGGTGGGGTCGGGGTGGTGGTGGGGGAAGGTGCCGTCGGGCTCGGTGTAGAGCTCGACGACCTCGAGGCCGAGCGCCCGGAAGATCGGCACGGCCACGGCGCCGCCGGTGCCGTTCCCGGCGTCGACGACCACCTTGAGCCGGCGGGGACCGAAGCGGAGGTTCTGGCGGACGTAGGCCTGGTAGGGCGCGACCACGTCGAGCGTCGTGAGCGCGCCGTCGCCGGACGGAAAGACCCCGGCCTCCGCCACGCGCCGGAGCTCCTGGATCTGCTCGCCGAACCAGCTCGCGGTGCCGAGGCCGAGCTTCAGGCCGTTGTACTCCGGCGGGTTGTGCGAGCCCGTGATCATGCAGAGCCCGTCGACCCCGGCGGTGTGGGTCGCGAAGTAGCCGAGCGGCGTGGGCACCACCCCGAGGTCGACCACGTCCACGCCGGTCGAGCGGAGCGCGGAGATCATCCGGGCGGCGAAGCGCGGCCCGGAGAGCCGGGCGTCGCGGCCCACGGCGGCCCGGCGGCCGCCGGCCTCGCGGACCTTCGCGCCGAACGCCTTCCCGACGAGGTGGACCGCCTCCTCCGTGAGGTCCCGGTCGACGAGGCCACGGACGTCGTACTCGCGGAAGATGGTCGGCGACAGCGCCATGGTGGGCGGCCGAGGGCCCTCGCGCCTAGAGGAGCCCGTCGCGGCCGGTGCGGGCGAGCTCGTCGACGGCCTTGCGGACGTCCTGTGCGCGGTCACGGCGGCACACCAGCACCGCGTCGCCCGCGTCGACGACCACCACGTCCTCCATGCCGATCACGGCGACCGGCCGCCTGCCGTGCGCGAGGACGACGTTGTTGCGGCCGTCGATGACCATCGCCTCGCCCTCGGCGACGTTGCCGAGGTGGTCGGTCGCGCGGACCTCGGGCAGGGCGGCGAAGCTGCCCACGTCGCTCCACCCGAACTCGGCGGGGACGACCGCGATGCGTTGGCTCTTCTCCATCACCCCGTAGTCGATGGAGATGGAGGGGCAGTCCGGGAAGACCCGCTTCAAGGTGCGCGGGTAGGACGCGCCGCCGAGGGAGCGCTCGATCGAGTCGAGGAGCTCGCCCAGCACCGGCATCGCCCGGCGGATCTCCTCCAGGATGACGTCGGCGCGGAAGACGAAGATGCCGGAGTTCCAGAGGTACGAGCCGTCGGCGAGGTAGCGGGCGGCCGTGACGACGTCCGGCTTCTCGACGAAGCGCTCCACCTTGTGCGGCGCGCCGGTCGACTTCGAGCGGGTCACCGGCGTCTTCGTCGCCAGGCGGGCGCCGAGCTTCAGGTAGCCGTAGCCGGTCTCGGGGCGCGAGGGCCGGATCCCGATGGTGGCGATGTGCCCCTTCTCGGCGAGCTTCGCGGCGGCGGCGAGCGCCTCGCGGAACGCCGCCGGGCGGCCGATGTGGTGGTCGGCGGGCAGCATCGCGATGATGCCGCGCGGCTCGCGCGCCGCGACGTGGATCGCGGCGAGGCCGACGCACGGCGCGGTGTTGCGCGCCACCGGCTCGACGAGGAAGTTCTTCGCCGGCATCCGCGGCAGCATCTTGCGGGCCGCGGCGACGTGGCCCGGGCCGCAGACCACGTAGGTGTCCGAGAGCTTCGCGAGCGGCGGCATGCGGTTCACCGTCGCCGCGAGCATCGGCTCGTCGCCCGCGAGCGCGAGGAACTGCTTGGGGCGGGACTTGCGGGAGAGCGGCCAGAACCGGGTTCCGGAGCCGCCGGCCATCACCACGGGATAGAGCTTCACGGAAAAACGTATGGCACGAACCGGGGCCGTACCGTCAAGCGCACGTGGGGTACCTCTGTCCCCTGTTCACCGGGGGCCCCGCGACTCCGGCCCGCATGCGCGGGCCTCCGCTCGGGATGAACGGCCTACCCTGCCGGCAGGATCCCGCGGGAAATCAGGAGCGCCAGCACCGCCGCCGCGACGAGCCGCCAGCCGACGAACAGGTACGTCGTGCGGGTGCGCAGCCAGCCCAGGAGCCAGCCGATCACGAGGTAGCCCGCGACCCCGGACACCAGCGTCCCGACCGCCGTCGCCACCATCCAGTCGTCGTGCCCGCGCAGCACCGGGAGCGTCTTCACGAGCTTGTAGAGCCCGGCCGCGAGCGTGATGGGGATGGAGAGGAGGAAGGAGAAGCGGGCCGCCGCCTCGCGCGTGAACCCGAGCAGGATGCCGGTCGTGATGGTGCAGCCGGAGCGCGACGAGCCCGGCACGAGCGCGACCGCCTGGCCGCACCCGACGAGGAGCGCGTCGAGGAACCCGACGTCCTCGACCGTGCGGACGTGCCTCGCGGCGAGCTCGGCGGCGAGGAGGACGAGGCCGAGCACGGTGAGCGAGCCGACGATGACCCAGTTGCCGAGCGCCTCGATGCGCTTCTCGAGGAGGAGCCCGGCGAGGCCGGCGGGCAGGGTCGCGAAGGCGATGGACCACGCGAGGCGCGACTCGCGGGTCTCGAGGGGCCGCCGCCGCGCGAGGGAGCCGAGCGCGGCGCCCGTGAGCCGCGCGAGGTCCCGCCGGAAGTAGGCGAGCACCGCGACGGTGGTGCCGGTCTGGATGATCGCGACGTACGCGCGGAAGAGCGGGTCCTCGAGGCTGTAGCCGAGGAGCTCGCCGCTCACGAGGAGGTGCGCGGTGGAGGAGACCGGCAGGAACTCGGTGAGGGCCTGGACCAGGCCGAGCAGCACGGAGGCGAGGAGGGACATGGGGAGCGCGGAAGGTAGCGCACCCCGGGACCGCCCGCCACGCGGCGGGCGGCCCGAGGGCCCCGAGCAGGGTCACGCCCCCCTGCGAAGCGAAGCGGAGCAGATCCGGGGAGGGGCCCCGTGGAGCTTCGCTCCACGGGGAGGCGGCTACGCCCCCCTGCGAAGCGAAGCAGAGCAGATCCGGGGAGGGGCCCCGTGGAGCTTCGCTCCACGGGGAGGCGGCTACGCCCCCCTGCGAAGCGAAGCGGAGCAGATCCGGGGAGGGGCCCCGTGGAGCTTCGCTCCACGGGGAGGGGGCTACGCCCCCTCGAAACTCAGTACCGGTAGTGGTCCGGCTTGAACGGCCCGGACTGCGACACGCCCAGGTACTGGGCCTGCTTCTTCGTGAGCGTCGTCAGCCGCGCGCCGATCTGCTCGAGGTGCAGGGCCGCCACCTTCTCGTCGAGGTGCTTCGGCAGCGTGTACACCTTCTTGTCGTAGGCGGCGCGGTTCGTGGCGAGCTCGAGCTGGGCGAGGACCTGGTTCGTGAAGGAGTTCGACATCACGAACGACGGGTGGCCGGTCGCGCACCCCAGGTTGAGGAGCCGGCCCTCGGCGAGGACGAGGACCCGGTGCTTGTCCGGGAAGACGAAGGCGTCGTACTGCGGCTTGATGTTGATCCGCTTCGTGATCTTCTTCAGCCCGGCCATGTCGATCTCGTTGTCGAAGTGGCCGATGTTCCCGACGATGGCGCAGTCCTTCATCTTCGCCATGTGGTCGACGGTGATGACGTCGAGGTTGCCGGTGGCGGTGACGAACACGTCGGCGGTCTCGACGACGTCCTCCACGCGGACCACCTGGTAGCCCTCCATCGTCGCCTGGAGCGCGTTGATGGGGTCGACCTCGGTGACGACCACGCGGGCGCCCTGCCCGCGCAGCGCCTGGGCGCAGCCCTTGCCGACGTCGCCGTAGCCGAGGACGACGCAGAGCTTCCCGGCGAGCATGACGTCCGTCGCGCGGTTGAGGCCGTCCACGAGCGAGTGGCGGCAGCCGTAGAGGTTGTCGAACTTCGACTTCGTGACCGAGTCGTTGACGTTGATGGCCGGGAAGAGGAGCGTGCCGGCCTTCTGCATCTCGTAGAGCCGGTGCACGCCGGTGGTGGTCTCCTCGGTCACGCCGGCGCAGGCGGCGGAGAGGCGCGTCCAGCGCTTCGGGTCCATCTTCAGCTCCTTCGCGAGGAGCTTCAGGATGACCGTCCACTCCTCGGAGTCGGAGGCCTTCGCGCGCGGGACCTTGCCGGCCTTCTCGAACTCGACGCCCTTGTGGAGGAGCAGCGTCGCGTCGCCGCCGTCGTCGACGATCTGGGTGGGCCCGAGGCCGTCCCCGAAGTCGAGCGCGCGCTCGGTGCAGTCCCAGTACTCCTCGAGCGTCTCGCCCTTCCACGCGAACACCGGCACGCCGGCCGGCGCGGCGACCGTGCCGCGCTTGCCGACGACGACCGCGGCGGCGGCGTGGTCCTGGGTGGAGAAGATGTTGCAGCTCGCCCAGCGCACGTCGGCGCCGAGCTCGGTGAGGGTCTCGATGAGCACCGCCGTCTGCACGGTCATGTGCAGGGAGCCGGTGATGCGCTGGCCGGCGAGCGGCTTCTTCCGGCCGTACTGCTTGCGCACCGCCATGAGGCCCGGCATCTCCTTCTCGGCGAGGTCGAGCTCCTTGCGGCCCCACTCGGCGAGCGAGAGATCCTTCACCTTGTACTCGAGGGGCTTCTGCTCGGGCTTCGCGGACGGGACCGCCTTCAGGGCGGCGTTCTGCTTCTTCGCGGGGACGGCCATCGGTTCTCTCCTGGGGTGCGGGTTCAGCGTCTCTCGGCGGCCGGCTTCCCGGCGGCCAGCTTCTCTGCGGCGCAGACGACGAGGCCCGGGCCCTTCGCGCCCGGCTCGGGCGGGAGGGTGCGGACCGGTGAGGCGTGGAGCCCGGCGTGCGCGACGAGCCGCTCGAGCTCGTCGGGCGTGAAGCCGGGGCGGGCCTGGCCCATCCGGCGGCGCAGGCCCTCGTCGAGGTGGCGCGCGGCGTCGAGCACGACGAGCCGGCCGCCGGGGCGGAGCACGCGCGCCGCCTCGCGGAGCGCGGCCTCGGGGACCTCGAGGTAGGCGAGCACGAGCACGAGGAGCGCCGCGTCGACGCTCGCGTCCTCGAGCGGCAGCGCCGCGAGGTCCGCCTCGTGGAAGGTGACGTTGGGGAGGTCGCCGGCGCGCTTCCGGGCCGCGCGGAGCATCGCGGCGGACTGGTCGACGGCGACGACCCGCCGGACGCGTGAGGCGAGCTCGGCGGTGAGCGCGCCGGTGCCGCAGCCGAGGTCGGCCACGGTCCAGGCGGGCGGCACGAGCGCGAGCAGCGCCTCCACGCCGAAGCCGCGGCCGTAGACCTGCGCGCGCAGCCCGTCCCATGCGCCGGCCGCGCCGGCGAAGAACTTCTGGGCGCCGCCGCGGCGGGCCCGCACCGCGGCGAGCCGGTCGGCGTCCTGGCGGACCACCGGCCAGCCCTCGCTCTCCGCGCGCGCCACGGTCCAGAGCTTCTTCGCGCCCGGGTCGAGCTCCGCCGCCCACGCGTAGAACGCCTGGGTGCCCTCGCGGCGCGCCGACACCCAGCCGCCGTCGGCGAGCACCTTGAGGTGCCGGCTCACGGTCGACTGCGGGAGCGCGAGCGCCTCGCAGAGCTCGAGCACCGAGAGCTCCTGCCGCTCCAGCGCGCGCAGCGCGCGCAGGCGGGTCGGGTCGCCGATCGCCTCCATCCAGGCGAACAGCGCCTCGGCGCGGGCGGTCTCTCGGGCGGCGGCGGTCCTGGTCATGCGTCCATCCGGATGGACGGATATAACGATCCCGGGGCCGAGATCAAGGTGCGGGGTCCGCCGGGTCGGGTCCGGCCTACCCCGGCAGGATCAGCCGGATCACCGGGCCATCGCCCACGACCGGGTAGGTCTCCTGATCGGTCGCGAGCGGGGTCGGGGTGAGCAGCCTCCCGTCGCCGACGTCGAACGCGAGCGCGTGGCAGGGGCAGACGAGGCGGCGCCCCTCGCGCCAGCCGTCGGAGAGCTTGCAGCCGCCGTGGTTGCAGACGTCGTCGATGGCGCGGAGCGCGCCGTCGACGCGGGAGACGAGCACGTAGCGGCCGGTGCCGAGCCGGACGCTCCGCCCCTCGCCCTCCGCGAGCACGCCGATGTCGAGCTCGAGCTCCAGGTTGATCCCCGCGAAGCGAAGCGGAGCGGATCCGGGGAGGGGCCCCGCGGAGCTCTGCTCCGCGGGGAGGGGGCTACGCCCCCTCGAAACACGGGCTCCGCTGCGCTTCGCTGGTCACGCCCTACCCGGCGACCGCGCGAACCTTCGCCCCGGCGGCCTCCGCGAGGGCGTCCTTCCGGTCGATGCGCTCCCAGGTGAAGCTCTTCTCGGAGCGGCCGAAGTGGCCGTACGCGGCCGTCTTCTCGTAGACCGGCTTGAGCAGGTCGAGCGACTCGATGATCCCGCGCGGGGTCAGGTCGAAGGTGGCGCGGATCGCCTTCGCGATGCGGGCCTCGTCCACGGTCGCGGTCCCGAAGGTGTCGACGAGCACCGACACCGGCTCGGCGACGCCGATGGCGTAGGCGACCTGCACCTCGCAGCGCGAGGCGAGGCCGGCGGCGACCACGTTCTTCGCGATGTAGCGCCCCATGTACGCGGCCGAGCGGTCGACCTTCGACGGGTCCTTGCCGCTGAACGCGCCGCCGCCGTGGCGGCCCATGCCGCCGTAGGTGTCGACGATGATCTTGCGGCCGGTGACGCCGGTGTCGCCCATCGGGCCGCCGATCACGAACCGGCCGGTGGGGTTGATGAAGATCTTGGTCTTCTTGTCCATCAGCCGCTTCGGCAGCGCCTTCGCGATGACCTCCTCGCGGATGACGGCGTGCAGGCGCTTGTTCGACACGTCCTCGGCGTGCTGGGTCGAGACGACCACCGTGTCGATGCGGGCGACCTTGCCGTCCTCGTACTGCACGGAGACCTGGCTCTTGCCGTCCGGGCGGAGGAAGTCGCGGCCGCCCTTGCGGACCTTCGCGAGCTGCTTCGTCACCGCGTGGGCGTACTGGATCGGCGCCGGCATGAGCTCCGGCGTCTCGTCGCAGGCGTAGCCGAACATCATGCCCTGGTCGCCGGCGCCGCCGGTGTCGACGCCCTGCCCGATGTCGGGGGACTGCTGGTCGACCGCGACGAGCACCGCGCAGGTGTTCCCGTCGAAGCCCATCTCGCCGGAGGTGTAGCCGATGCGCTTCACGACCTCGCGCGCGAGGCGCGGGTAGTCGACCTTGGCCTTGGTCGTGATCTCGCCCGCGATCATGACGTAGCCGGTCTTGAGGAGCGTCTCGCAGGCCACCCGCCCGCGCGGATCCTGGCGGAGCACGGCGTCGAGGACGGCGTCCGAGATCTGGTCCGCCATCTTGTCGGGATGGCCCTCGGTGACCGACTCGGAGGTGAAGAGGTGGGAGGTCGCGGACATGGTTTTCTCCTGGCGGGGACGCAACCTACGCGCCTGCGCCGAGCCCTGTCAACATGACGGACGTTCGTCCAGCGAGGGGCTCCGGGCGGACGGCCGCGGTGGCGCAGCCCTTGCGCACCCCCTGCCGGGCGGCCGGGCGAGGCCCTACTCCACGAGCGCCGCCCGGGCCTCGGCGACCGCCGCGTGCACCGCGCCGATCCACGCCGGCGTGAAGCGGGCGGGATCGACGAGCCACGGGACCAGCTTCTCGGTCGCGGCGGGCAGCCCGCACGCGGCGTCGGCGACCGCCGACGCGAGGAGCTCGCCCACGCCGCGCGGCGGGAACGGCGCGTCCGGGGCCGCGCGGGCGGCGAACGCGAGTTCCACCGCCAGGACCGCCTCGTCCCGGAGCACCACGCGCCGCAGGTCCGCGAGCCGCTCGCCCTCCTCGGCGAGCGCGCGGTACTCCCCGGCCCGCTCCGGCCAGGCGGCGCTCAGCGTGGCCGCGAGCACCGGCAGGTAGACCTCCAGCAGGCGCCGCGGCATGCCGCGGTGGAGGAGCACGCTCGCGAGCCAGTCCACGTCCCGGCGCCGGTGCTCGGGGGAGCGCTCCACGAGGAGCACCAGCCAGGCGCCGTCGCTCATGGTGAACGCCCCGCCCCGCGCGGCGTAGCGGGCCGAGAGGTACGGGAACCGCTGCAGCGCGTCCTCGCCCGCGGCGCGCGCGGCCGAGAGCTCGTGCGGCTCGGCGGTCACGACGTGATCGCCCGCGGCGGGGTTGAGCGCCTTCGCGGGGCCGATGCGGCGCGGCGGGAGCAGGCTACCCACCCGCCGGGCCGATGGTCGCGTCCGCGGCGAGGAGCCCGGGGAAGCGCCTCGTCATCTCGGCCTTCACCTCGCGCTCGATGTCGTCGGCGGTGGTGAGGTCGAGGAGGCGCTTCGCGAGCGCGCGGGCGTCGGAGGCCTTCGCCGCGCGCAGCACCCGCTTCACGAGCGGGATCGAGGGCCCGTTCATCGAGAGCTCGTTGACCCCGAGCCCGACGAGCACGAGCACGTTCATCGGATCGCCCGCCATCTCGCCGCACATCGCGACCGGCACCTTCGCGGCCTTGCCCGCCTCGCACACGGTGCGGATGAGCCGCAGCACCGAGAGGTGGAGCGGCTTGTAGAGGTAGGCGACGTCCTTGTTCCGGCGGTCGATGCCGATCGTGTACTGGATGAGGTCGTTCGTGCCGATCGAGAAGAAGTCCGACTCCGCCGCGAGCCGGTCGGCGATGAGCGCCGCCGAGGGCAGCTCGATCATGATCCCCACCGGCACCTGCGGCGCGACCGGGACCCCGGCGAGTTCGAGCTCGGCGCGCACCTCGCCGAGGAGCTTCTTCGCCGCGCGCAGCTCCGCCACGCCCGAGATCATCGGGAACATGATGCGGAGGTTGCCGTGCACCGAGGCGCGCAGGAGCGCGCGCAGCTGGGTGCGGAACATGTCCGGCTGGCGGAGCGAGTAGCGGATCGCGCGCAGCCCGAGCGACGGGTTGTCGGCGGCGACCCGCATGCCGGCGGGCAGCTTGTCGGCGCCGAGGTCGAAGGTGCGGATGGTCACCGGGCGCGGGGCGAGCCCCTCGAGGACCTCGCGGTAGGCCTCGTAGTGCTCCTCCTCGCTCGGCATCTCGGCGCGGCCCAGGAAGAGGAACTCGGTGCGGTAGAGCCCGACCGCCTCGCCGCCGTGCGACAGCAGGCTCGGGACCTCCTCCGCGAACTCGATGTTGCCGCACAGCTTCACCCGCAGGCCGTCCTGCGTCTCGGAGGCGAGCGCGGCGGTCTCGAGGAGCGCGCGCTCCTCGGCCTGGTACCGCGCCCGGGCCTCCTCGTACTGCGAGCGCTCGTCGGCGTTGGGGTTGACGACCACCACCCCCCGGGCGCCGTCCACCGCCAGCCAGTCGCCGCGGTCGACGAGCGAGGTGATCTTGCCGAGCCCGACCACCGCCGGGACCTCGAGCGCGCGCGCCACGATGGCGGTGTGCGAGGTCTTCGCGCCGCCGTCGGTCACGAAGGCGGCGACCTTGCGGTCGTGGAGGAGGAGCGCGGTGTCGGCGGGCGAGAGGTCGTGGGCGACGATGATCGCGCCCTCGGGCGGCTGCTCGTCGACGTCGGGGGTCTGGCCGAGCAGGTTCTTCAGCACCCGCTCGCCCACGTAGTCGACGTCGGCCCGCCGCTCCTTGAAGTACTCGTCGGCGTGCTCGTGGAAGGCGTTCTTGATCTTGCGGACCGAGCGCTTCACCGCCCACTCGGCGTTGAGGCGCTCCTCCCGGATGAGCCGCTGGGCCTCGTGCACCAGCATCTCGTCCTTGAGCATCATCCGGTGCATGTCGAGGATGGCGGCGTGCTCCGGCGCGCCGAGCTTGTCGGCGCCCTGGGCCACCTTCTCGCGCACCTCGGCGAGCTGCAGCTCGGAGATCTCGAGCGCGGTCCTGAGGCGCCCGAGCTCGTTCTCCACCTCCTCCGGGCCGAGCCTCCGCTTGGGCGCGCGCACCCGCCGCCGGTCGATGGGCCAGCAGCGGCCGATCGCGACGCCCGGGGAGGCGGCGATGCCCACCAGCATGGAGGTCCCGACCGGCGTCATGACTCTCCGAACCCGCCCTCGATCACCTTCGCGAGCGCGGCCATGGCGGCCTCGCAGTCCTCGCCCTCGGCGGTGACCACGATGCTCGTGCCCTTCGCGGCGGCGAGCGTGAGCACGCCCATGATGCTCTTGCCGTTCACGCGGCTGCCGTCCTTCTCGACGTGGATCTCCGCCTTGAAGCGGTTGGCCGTCTGCACGAGCACCGCCGCGGCGCGGGCGTGCAGCCCGAGCGCGTTGACGATCTTGAAGGTCCGCTCCTGCCGCGCGCCGCTCATCCGCCCCCCTTCCAACGATGAAGCACCGCCGCGGCGCCGACCGCGAACACCGCCACCACGTAGGCCGTGGGCAACAGGCCCGCGCCGCGCGAGAGCGCGAGGTAGCCGCCGAGCGCGGCTCCCGCGGCCAGCCCCGCCGCCGGGAGCCCGCCCGCGCCCGCCGCCATCAGCACCACCGCCGCCGCCGTCAGCCCGCACAGCGCGGCCCCGGCCGCCCTGAGCCGGTCGGCCAGCACCGGGAGGCCGAGCCCCGCGATGCGCGCGACGACCGCGTCGCCGCCGCCGTAGCCCGCCCGGAACAGCTGGACGCGCAGGGCGAGGTGGACCGCGTTGTAGAGCACCAGGGCCGCGACCACGCCCGGCCAGCCGAACACGAGCGCGCCGACCGCGCCGAGCGCGCCGGAGAACGGGCGGAGCGCGGTCCAGAAGAAGCCGTCACCGAGCGCCGCGAGCGGGCCCTGCAGCGCGGCCTTGTACTGGAGCGCGCCGTCGCGCGGCTCCTCGCCGGCGGCCACCCGCTCCTCGTGCCAGATCGCGCCGCCCACGATGGCCGAGGCCATGTACGGGTGGCAGTTGAAGAAGCCGAGGTGCCGGCGCAGCGCCTCGACGCGGGCGCCCTCGTCCGGGTAGAGCCGGCGCAGCGCGGGGTCGATGGCGTAGGCGAAGCCGAGGTTCTGCATGCCGCGCCGGTTCCAGGCCGCCTGCAGGAACAGGCAGCGCCAGAAGACGCGCACGAGCGTGCGGCGGGGCACCCGGCCGCTCACCGGTGGCCCCCCGCGACGAGGCCCAGCACGACCGCGCCCGCGAGCGCCGCGTAGAAGAAGCCGGGCGCGGTGCGGGCCCGCATCACCCGGGCGCCGGCGGCGCACGCGAAGGCGGCGAAGGCGAGGAACCCGAGCCGGAGCGGCGCCCAGTCGGGCACCCGCTCCAGCACCGGCGGGACGACCAGGGCCGCCAGCGCGGCGCCGAGCGGCGCGAGCACGGCGCCGACCGCGAACGGGAGGAGGAGGCCGCGCAGGTTGGTGCGCGCCGCCGCCTTCACGTGACCCCGCGCGAGCTGCCGCTCCGCGCGGTCGGCGAGGTGCTCGTTCCAGGTCTCGGTGAAGCGGTCGACCGAGCGGCCCAGCACCGCGAGCGGGATCCCCACGAGCGTCGAGAGGAGCGCGATCTCCGGCCCGACCGGCAGGCCCATGGCGCGCCCGGAGAGCACCGCGCCGCCGGTGATCGCGGCCGTGGCGAGCGCCTCGTGCACCGGGAGCGCCGCGCCGAGGTTCACCGCGCCCAGCCAGAGGAGCTCGAGCGGCGCCGCGAGGAGGACCCCGCCCTTCAGGTCCCCGAGCACCCAGCCGGTGATCGGCGCCAGCGCGATCGGCCGCGAGAGCATGGCCTGGAGGAAGCCCTTCCGCTCCACGGCGGCGAGGCCGGCGACGATGGCCAGGGCGAGGTAGGGCACCTCGTCCATCCTAGCCGATCAGGGCGCCGCGTACCGGCGTTCGATCTCGGCCATCCCGGTGGGGGGCTCCGTCGGGATCGCGCGCACCTCCACCGCGAAGCCCGCCGCCTCCATGTCACGGAGGGTGCGGATCTCGGACCCGGAGAGCCAGACCGAAGGGGTCACCGACCGGCGCTCCGCGCCGAAGTGCACGTTGCCGACGTTGACGCGCGGCGCCTCCGCGGGTCCGAGGCCACCCTCGCGCGCCCGGCCGAGCGCCTCGACGTCGCGCACGAGCACGAGCACCTGGTCCTTCGCGGTCGCGAGCGACCTCCAGTCGAGCCCCCCGAGCGGCACGACCTCGGCCCTCACGCTCGGGGGCAGGCACAGCGTCATCGCGGTGCGGGCGAGCAGGTTCTGGGCCGCCTGGTCGTCCGCCACCACCACGCGGGTCGCCCGGAGCTTCGGGATCCAGGTCTCGAGGACCTGCCCGTGCAGGAGGCGGTTGTCGACGCGGAGGAGGGCGATCACGGCTCGATCAGGACGTGCGGGCGGGGCGCTGCATTCAGGGCGGCTCAGGTGCGCGGCCGGGCCCGGGCCCGGAGCACCTCGGAGGCGACGGAGATGTTCTTCTGCGCGTGGTTGGTGACGAGCTGCGCGGCCTCGGCGAGCGGCAGGCCGCTCGAGCGCGCGGAGGCCACCTTGATGAGCATGGGCAGGTTCACGCCCGTGACCACCTCGAGCCGCTCGTCGAGCAGCATGAGGGCGAGGTTCGCGGGGGTGCCGCCGAACATGTCGGTGAGGACGAGCACGCCCTGCCCCTCGTCGACGCGGCGCACGGCCTCCTCGAGGCGGGCCTTGCAGTCCTCCATCGACTGGTTCGAGCCGATGCTGATGGCCTCGCACCGGTCGAGCGGACCGACGATCCCCTCCGCCGTCCGGATCAGCTCCTCGGCCAGGCGACCGTGCGTGGCGACCACGACTCCGATCATTCGAGTTGCCTCCACGCCGTGGCCAGGGCCGACCTCGGGCGGCGCATCATTAGTCCCTCTCGCCGCCCGATACCAGCACTTCGATCGGACGGCGTCGGTCCCCTGTGAATGCGACCCGGGCGCAGCGTCACCGGACCGGGGGGAGCCCGGCGCCGGTGCCGTGGTGCGCTACTCCTTCTCGACGTCGCGGTGCCACAGGCGCACCGGCTGGCCGCTCGCCTCGAGGCGGTCGGTCAGGGCCCCGGCGAGCGCGACCGAGCGGTGCTTCCCGCCGGTGCAGCCGATCGCGATGGTGAGGTAGGTCTTCCCCTCCGACCGGTACCGCGGCAGGAGGAAGCCGAGGAGGTCGTTGAGCCGCTCGAGGAACGCCTTCGCGTCGGGCTGGCCCAGGACGAAGCTCGCCACCCGCGGGTCGGTCCCCGGGAAGGGCTTCAGCTCCGGGATGAAGAAGGGGTTCGGCAGGAACCGGACGTCGAGGACGAGGTCGGCGTGGGTGGGGATGCCGTACCGGAACCCGAAGCTGACCACCGTGACGCCGAGCCGGGCCTCCTGAGAGGCGACGAAGCGCCGGGCCACGAGCCGCTTCAGCTCGTGGACGTTGAGGGTGGTCGTGTCCACCACCTCGTCCGCCACCGCCTTGAGATCCGCGAGCGCGGCGCGCTCGGCGGCGATGCCGTCGGGGACGGTGCCGCCCTCGCCGGCGAGCGGGTGGCGGCGGCGGGTCTCGGAGTAGCGGCGGACCAGCGACTCGTCGGAGGCGTCGAAGAAGAGGACCTCGAGGTCGATGCCCTTCGCGCGGAGCTCGCCGATGATGCGCGGCGCCTCGCCGAGGAACCGGCCCTCGCGGGCGTCGACCACGAGCGCGATGCGGGAGACCTCGCCCGCGGTGTGCCCGGAGAGCTCGATGAGCTTCTCCATGAGCACGATGGGGAGGTTGTCGACGCAGTAGTAGCCCGCGTCCTCCAGCGCGCGCAGCGCGGTCGTCTTCCCCGACCCGGAGAGGCCGGTGAGGATGACGACCCGCGGCCCGTCGGAGCCTGCGGTGGACTCTGCCTCGCTCATCTGCCCCTCATTCGACTTCCGTCTCGCCGACGCGCCCGCCGGGCGCGAGCGCGATGGCGCGGTTCAGGCGCTCCTGGAACTCCCGCGCCGAGTGGTGGCCCTGGAGCTTCAGGAGGTGGTTGCGGGCGGCGACCTCGACGATGGTGGTCATGTTGCGGCCCGGCCGGACCGGCACCACCAGCATCGGGATCTCCACGTCGAGGACCCGGTACTTCTTCTCCTCGACGCCCAGGCGGTCGTACTCGACCGACGGGTCCCACTCCACGAGCTCCAGCACGATCTCGATCTTCTTGCGCTCGCGGATGGCCGCGACGCCGAAGAGGTCCTTGATGTTGATGATCCCGAGGCCCCGGATCTCCATGTGGTGCTTGATGATCTCGGAGCCGGCGCCGAAGACCGCGTCGGCGGCCTTGCGCTTCACGTCGACGATGTCGTCGGCGACGAGGCGGTGGCCGCGCATGATGAGGTCGAGCGCGATTCTCGCTCTTGCCGATGCCCGACTTGCCGAGGAGGAGGATGCCGACCCCGAAGACGTCGAGCAGCACCCCGTGCATGGAGGTCTGGGCGGTGAGGACGTCCTCGAGCCAGGACTGCACCGACTCGATGAAGGTGGAGGAGAGGTGGACGGTGCGGAGCAGCGGCACCCCCGCCTCGTCGGCCGCGGCCACCACCTCCGGCGGCACCTCGAGCCCCTTCGTCACCACGAGGCACGCCACGTCCTGGGCGAAGAACATCCGCATGACCTCGCGGACCCGCTCCTTCGCGAGCGTGGCGATGTAGCTCATCTCGGTGTTGCCGAAGACCTGCACCCGCTCCTTGTGGAGGTTCTCGGTGAAGCCCGCGAGCACGAGGCCGGGCTTCTGGATGCGTGCCGAGCTGATCCGCCGCGAGAGCCCCTGCTTGCCGGCGAGGAGCTGCAACCGGAGGTCGAACCGGTTGTCCTCGAGCAGCGCCCCGATGCGGATCGCTTCCATGGCCGGGCCGAGTGTACCCGCAGGGTCCCGGGGCCGCCACCGCCGAACCGCCCGCCCGGCCGCCTCCGGCCTCGGGGCGGCCCCCATGCCCGAGCTTGCCGGACGTGGAGCGGCGCAGCGTTCCCGAGCCACCGGACCTCACGCTTGGGGCCCGGGCAATCTGGAACCGGCGTGCGGGGTTGCGTTGCGGCTATGCTGCCGGGAACCTTAGGTTCACGCCCGAATGCAGCTCAAGATCCTCTATCACGGCAATTGCTTCGACGGCTGCGCCTCCGCGGCGATCGTCTCGCGCTTCCTCTCCGACCAGGAGGGCGTGCGGGGCGCCCAGGTCCGCTACGAGCCGGTCCACCACGCCCTCGGCAACGCCTTCCCGGCCGACGCCTTCGACGGCGACGTGAACGCCTGCGTCGACTTCCGCTACTCGCGGGACCCGCGGCTTCACTGGTGGTTCGATCACCACGCGAGCGGCTTCCCGACGCCGGAGGACCGCGCGGCCTACGAGGCCGAGTGCTCGCCGCGGAAGTTCTGGGATCCGAAGGCGCCCTCCTGCGCGGGCTTCATCGCGCGCACGGTCGCGGCGCGGTTCGGCTGGCAGGCGCCCGAGCTCGACGAGCTCGTCCGGTGGGCCGACGTCATCGACGCCGCCCGCTTCGAGTCGCCCTCCACCGCGGTGCGGCTCGAGGCCCCGGCCCTGCACGTCATGACGGTGCTCGAGGCCACCCAGGATCCCGCGCTCCCCACCCGCGTCATCGAGGCCATGCAGCGCCGGCCGCTCGCCGAGATCGCCGCCGAGCCCTGGATCGCCGGGCCGTTCGCGCCGCTCAAGGCGCGCCACCAGGGCAACGTCGACGTCGTGCGGAAGCTCGCGCGCCAGGTGCAGGGGGTCGTGCGGATGGACCTCTCGGAGAGCGGCATCACCTCGCCCAACAAGTTCATCGCCTACGACCTCTTCCCCCACGCGAGCTACGTCGTCGCCGTCACCCGCGACGCGAAGCGTGCGAAGGTCTCGGTGGGCTCGAACCCGTGGGCCCGCCCGGCCCGCCCGCACGACATCTCGAAGATCTGCGAGCGCTACGGCGGCGGCGGCCACCCCGTCGTCGGCGCGGTCTCGCTCGAGCCCGAGCGCGTCGCGGACGCCCGCCGCATCGCCGACGAGATCGCCGACGAGCTCTCGCGCGAGCCGGCGGCGGGCCAGGGGCAGGGCGCCGCGTGACCCCGGGCCAGTACATCCTCGTCGTCGACGACGACGACGACTTCCGCGAGGCCCTCTCCGAGGTCCTCCTCGAGGCCGGCTACCCGGTGCAGGGCGCCGAGAACGGCGAGGTCGCGCTGAAGCGCGTCGCCGACGAGGCGCCGGGCATCGTGCTCCTCGACCTCAAGATGCCGGTCCTCGACGGCTGGGGCGTGATGGAGCGGATGCGCGGCGACGCGAAGTCCTCCGGCGTGCCGATCCTGATCCTCTCCGCCTACGGCTTCGAGTGGGAGGCCGAGCTCCTCGGCGCCCAGGGTTACATCCCGAAGTCGGTCGGCATGGACGAGATCCTCGACCGCGTCCGCAAGGCCGCCGGCCCCCCGCCGCTGCGGCACTGAGTTTCACGGGGGGCCATGGGCCCCCGGGACGTCACAGCTCGATCACGCGGAACTTCCTGTCCCCCTCCTTCTTCAGCACCGGCAGCGCCACGTTGTAGACCGGCCTCCCGCCGGGCGTCCGCCCCTCGGCGATCCCGTGGTGCGCGTGCCCGTGCACGATCACGGTCGCGCCGAACGAGTCGCACGCGACCCCCAGCCGGCTCGTCCCGAGGTACGGCAGGAGCTCGGGCGCCTCGCCGGCGCAGGTCGCGGAGATCGGGGCGTAGTGGAGGAGGACGACGCGCAGCTCCACATCGAGCTGCGCGAGCGCCGCCTCGAGCTTCAGCGCCTCGCTCACCGCCTCCTGCACGAAGGCCTTGATGGCGGGCTCGCCGAAGGCCTGCAGCATCCCGCGCTCGAAGCCGCCGCCGAAGCCCTTCACGCCGGCGACGCCCACGCGGCGCTGGAAGAGCGCGTGATCGCCGTCGAGGACCTGCACCTTCGCCTCGGCGAGGATCCGCACGAGCTCCTTCACCACGCCCCCCTCGAAGTCGTGGTTCCCGAGCACCGCAGCGCACGGCACCTTCAGCTCCGCGAGCGCCTCGGCGAGGCGCTTCGCCTCGTCCACGAGGCCGTGATCGGTGAGGTCGCCCGCCAGCAGGAGCGCCTCGGCCTCGCCGTTCACGGCGCGGACGAGCTCCCGGAACCGGCCGACCTGCTCGGCCCGGCAGTGCAGGTCACCCGCCGCCGCGAGCCGGAACCCCGGCATGCGCTCCCCCCGGGCCGGGGCGGGACGCCCGCTCCCCTTCGTCCCAGCTCCGCCCGTCGAGGAGCCCGTGCTCCGCGAGGTCGTGGCCGTAGGCGTGCCGCGAGACGAGCGGCCCGCGGCACACGCGCCCCGGCGGCAGCGGGTGGCCCTGGCGGGTCCGCTCCCAGAGCAGCTCCATGACCCGGTTCGGCACCTCGTCGCGATGGCCCGGGTAGACGAACGAGAACATGAGCAGGTGCGAGAGCAGCACCTCCGGGTACCGATCGAACCGCGCCAGCAGCCGGTCCCAGTCGAGGTCGCGCGCGCAGGCGTGCAGGAGGTGGTTCACGTCGGCGCCGTCGTAGCGCTCCCGCTCGAGCACGAACGACTTCGACCAGATCATCTCCTCGGGCGGCGTGATGCGGGCCTGGACGCCCATGACCTCGGTCGGCCGGGCGTTCGTGAACCAGGCCTCGTCCACGACCGCGACGCCGTTCCCGGACGAGAAGATGAGGTCGACGAACCACTCGCCCCGGAAGGCCTTCGCGATCCAGCCCGGATCGGTCAGCTCGGTGCGGAAGCCCTCGGCCTCGAGCGCCCGGAACGCGTCCTCGAGGTCGGCGAACCGGATGAAGACGTCGAGGTCCTTCGTGTCGCGGTAGATGCCGGTGTACGCGAAGAAGGCGTAGGCGCCGCCGACGAGGTGCGGCACCCGCGCGGCGGCGAGGGCGCGCAGGGCGTCGGCGCGGGCGTCGAGCTCACCCGGATCGCGCTCGGCGGTCGCGGCGGCGGGGCTCGTGTCGGGGGGCTCGGGGGCGGCCATCCCCCCGAACGTGCGCAGCGGCCGGGCGCCGCGGAAGCCTCGGCGGTCGCGGAGCGCCCGCGACCGCCTGGCCGCCCGCGTGCTACGGCAGCGGCACCACCACGAGCGCGGTGTCGCCGACGAGGTAGAGCGTCTTCCCGTCCACCGAGAGCGCCGCGCGGGGGTTCGCGCCGGGGAGTGCGACGGGGGTCACGCCCAGGCCGACCTCCGGATAGGTCCCGCCATCCGCGACCGGCGCGGAGACGTCCCAGACGCGCACCTTCCCGGAGGCGTCCCAGGTGAAGACCCGGTCGCCGCCGTCGGAGAGCGCCGCCGCGAGCGTGCCCGCCCCGAGCGTGCCCGGGATGGGGTCGAGGTTCTCGTCGCGGAGCTGGCCTGCCCCGACCGTCGACGGCAGGTAGCGGCGGCCGGTGCGATCGAGGACGGGGTGGAACACCGGGACGTTCGCGGCGAGGGCCTTCACGGCCATGCCCCCGCCGCTCGCGTCGTAGGAGGTGAGGATCTCCGTGCCGGCGGCGAAGACGATCCGCTCGCCGTCGCGGGATGCCGCGAGGTCGGCCTCGGAGTCGGCGCCGCAGCCGCCGCCCCACAGGAGCTCCTGCGTGCGCACGACGTACCGGAGGCACGTGCCCGCCCACGCCGAATTCGAGGGCCCCAGGATCGCGATCCCGTCGGCCGCCATGGCGAGCCGCCACGTGCCGGTCGCGAGGTGCCACGAGGAGAGCGACGCGACCGGCGCGGACGGCTTCGTGAAGGCGGCCGGATCGACCTCCCACAGGTCCTCGCCGGCGAGCACGAGCAGCGTCGCGCCGTCCGGCGTCAGCGCCGCGCCGCGGAGCGCCGGGAAGGGCAGCTTCTCGAGCGCGTGGCCGGCCGCGTCCCGCCAGCGCTCGAGCCAGCCGCCCGTGTTGGCCGCGTAGGTCGCGCCCCGCACGTCGTCACGGACGAGGGCGGCCCGCTCGCCCGCCTGCGACGGGCCGGAGGCGGCCGCCCGCGGGCCCACCGCGACCACGTGCAGCGCGGTGCCGCCGAGGTCGAGCGCGAGGGCGTTCGGCGCCGAGACCGCGTGCGCGCCGGGCGCGAGGACCGGTGGGACCGCGGTGGCGGCGTCGGCCGAGGGCGTGGGCTCGGTCGCGATCGGCGCGCCGCCGAGCGTGACGCCGCCCGGGACCGCCTGGTCGAGGTTGAGCCCGTGGAGGCGGACCGGCGTGAGGTCGCCCGCGGCGACCGCCCACGGGGTGACCGCGCGGACCACCGGGAGGCGGACCGTCGCGACGACCGGGTACGAGAGCGTGATCGGGGAGAGACCGCCCGGCGGCCTGTGGACGAGCTTCACCTCACCCACGCCTCCGTACGCGTCGTTCAGGCCCGGGAGGCTCGCCCTCGGGAGGTGCAGCGCGAGGGTGGTGCCCGGCCCGGTGGCGCCGGACGTCGGCGTCAGGGAGACCCAGGGCGGGCCGAGGGCGGTGAACGTGGAGTGGGCACCGCCGTCCTCCAGGGTCACCAGGCGATCGAGGTCGGCGTCGGTCGAGCCCGGCCCCACCGTGAACCGAGTCCCCTCCTCCGGAAGGGCGTGGAGCGGGTCGGGCAGGACCTCGTAGGCGACCGGGACGCGCAGCAGCGGCTCGCGGTCGGGCGAGAGGAACCAGAATCTCGGCCTCCTGGATCCCCGGGTTGTAGTAGTTGGCGTACGGCTGGACCTCGACCGTCCCCGGGGTCGTCGCGCCGGGCGGGTGGGCGTAGGGGAGCCACCCGGCGGACCAGCTCACCGTGTAGGCCACCGGCTCGCCGATCGCCGACGTGAGCGTCACGGTCTGGGCGGGAGGCAGCTCCGCCTCGTTCTGGTACGTCCGGAACGTGAGGGACGGAGGGGTCGCCACGAGGGCGGGCGGCTTCACGGTCAGCGTGACCGGGATCGCGACGAGCGTATGGCCATCCGAGGCGCGCTTCACGAGGACCGTGGCGTGGTACGTGCCCGGGGCGAGGCCGGTGACCCAGACCCCCACGCCGACGTGGCCCGGCACGAGCGCGGTGCCGGACGTGTCCAGCCAGCCGGACGGGCCGGCGGCGTAGTCGACGGTGACGGCGGCCTCGAACGGGAACCTCGGCGCGTTCGGGCTGTCGATCGCCACGGTCTGGGAGGCCGGGCGGGTGGGCCAGACGGAGGAGATCGAGAAGGCGAGTCCGGCGGGAACCGCCGCGTAGGGCACCTCGGCGACGTCGAGGCGCGCCGCGATGGTGCCGAGGTCGGTCCCGAACTCCGAGCGCAGGCGCACCGTCGCGGCGTGCGCCCCACCGGGCACGTCGGTGGAGTTCATGCCCAGGGTCACGGTGCCCGGGTAGGCGGCGCCCGCCGCCCAGAGCCAGGCGACCTCGCCGGGCGGGTACTCGATCGACGTCAGGACGCTCCGCGGCACCGCCACGCCCGCCGCCTGCAGCGTGACGCTCTGCTCCGCCGGCAGCGATCCACCGCGGAACGCCGAGAAGGAGACCGAGGCGGGAGAGATCGACGAGACGGCCGGCTCCGTCACGGTCAGCGCCACCGGCACGCGGAGCTCGGTCCCGAGCGCGCGCACCTCCACGTCGGCGCGGTACACGCCGGGCGGCAGCGTCCTCGCCTCGTACTCCTGGACGGAGCACTGGAACGCGTCGCCCGCCGGCGTGTGGCTGTAGCTCAGCCAGCCCGCGCGCGCGCCCTCGTAGGTGACCCCGAGGGTCGCCTCGTACGGCAACCCGAGCGCGGCCTCGCGGACGGTGAACCCATCCTCGACCGGGCTGGCGCCCGTTCCCCCGTGCTGGTACGTGAACCCGATCGCCTCCTTCGAGGGGACGAGCTCCGGCTGGACGCCCTCGACGGTGATCCGCACCGACATGGGGCTGTTCTCGAGCTCGCGCACGCAGCCCTCGTCGGCGCAGACGTGGACGACGATCACGCTCTCGAGCGTGCCCGGCACCTGCGGCGTGACCGCGGTGAAGCCGAGCTCGATCGAGGTCGCCGAGAGCGGGCTCGCCCAGAGCGAGGAGACCGCGGCGCCGTCGTAGGTCGCGTAGACGCCGAGCGGCTCGTCCGCCCCGACGACGCCGACGACGACGTACGGGACGGACGGCTGCACGCCGACGTAGCCGCGGTAGGCGACCGCGTCGGTCGAGAGCCGCATCTGCCCCGCCGGCCTGCCCCGCTCCGCGAGGGTGGGCGGGTCCGACCACGGCAGCGTGAGATCGCCGCAGCCGGCGACGGCGAGGAGGGTCAGGGCCACGATCCGGGTGCGCACGGCTAGAGCTCCAGCCCGAGGACGAGGCCGAAGGCGTTCGCGTCGACGGGGATGCGCAGCTCCTTGCTCGCGAGCTGCTGCCAGTGGTAGCGGACCCCGACGAGCCAGCCCTGGTCGCGGCGCGCCCGGATCGAGATGAAGTCGAGCTCGAACAGGAGCCCGAGCGAGTTCTGCAGCTCGACGTCGTACCCCTTGTTCATGAGGATGCCCTGGGTGGCGAGGCTCGGGCCGAGCGCGAGCGACACGCCGACGCCCAGGCGCAGCGCGCCGAGGCTGGCCCGCTCGGTGACCTCGAGCGGGAACGCGAGGTACCGGATCCCATCGTCGTCCACGCCGATGCGCTTGTACTTGAAGCCGAACGTGGCGGTCGTCTCGAGCCCGACCGGACCGAGCCCGACCTTCGCGAACGCGAGGCCGCCCTGCATCCAGAAGCCCGAGTTCGCGTCCAGCCTCTGGGTCGACCCGTCGCTCAGCCCGACGCGGAAGAGCTCCTCGCCGCCGGCGTCCCACCCCATGGAGAGCACGGCGCTCGCGGGTCCGCGCCACACCGGCGGGTGGAGGGTGAGGGCCGGGTGCGCCGCGGCGCCGGCGTCCTCCGGCGCGGCGCGCGCGGTGCCGGACACCGCGATGGCGGCGGCCGCGCAGAGCGCGGCGACGGACGACCTCGACATGCTGGACCCCCCGATGGCTTCACCCTACGTCAGGCGTGACCGGGTGTCGGAGGCGAAGTGTCGCAGGGGCTCGGTCCTGCCGCTCAGGACCCGGCGGCGTCGCCGAGGTCGAGGTGGTGCCGCCGGAGCGCGTCCACGAAGGCCCGGACCACCGGTCTCACCACCCGCCCCGGCGTGCTCGCGACGAGCGCGGCCCGCGGCGGGCGGAACCGCTCGAGCAGCTCGACGAGGCGGCCCGCGTCGAGCGCCTCGCGGACGACGAAGCGCTGCACCTGGGCGATGCCCGCGCCCGACTCGGCGAGCTTCGCGATGAGGGGCACGTGCCCCGCCGCGACGCGCGGCTCGAGCTCGATGCCGAGCGTCTCGCCCTCGTCCTGGAACTGCCAGGTGACCGGACCCTTGTCCCCCGAGCGGCCGAGGATCGCGTGGGTGCGCAGCTCCGCGGGGGTGCGCGGGGTGCCGGCCTGGAGGAGGTAGGCGGGGCTCGCCACGACCACGAGCTGCGAGGCGCACAGCTCCACCTCGTCCCGCCGGGTGGTGCTCCGGGGCACGGTGCGCACCACCACGTCGAAGTCGGCGTCGCGCTCGGGTGGCCTCTCCCGGACGTCGATCACGAGCCGGACGCGCGGGTGGTCGGTCGCGAAGCGCGTCACGAGGCCGAGCAGGCGCCACTCCGCGGCGACCCCGCCCACCAGCACGCGGAGCTCGCCGGTCCGGACCGGCGAGAGCTCGGCGAGCTCGTCGCGGCCGCGCTCGAGCAGGACGAGGGCGCGCTCGGCGTCTTCCTGGAAGCGGCGGCCGGCGTCGGTGAGCCGCACCGCGCGCGAGGTGCGCTCGAGCAGCCGCGCCCCCAGCATCGCCTCGAGCGCGGCGATCTTGCGGGACACGGTGGAGCGCGGCACGCCCAGCGCGCGCGCGGCCGTCGAGAAGCTCAGCGTGGAGGCGACCCGCACGAAGATCGCCGCCGCGTTGAGGTCCATCGCGGGCGCGGGGGTCACGGGGTCGGGGGTCACGCGGCGCCTCCGATCGGCCATGCCGAGGCGGCGAGGTCCTCGAGGACCTCGACGACCGTGCGGAGCGGCGCGCGCGCCGGGCCGTTCTCGCGGGTGGTGAGCACGACCCGGAGCGCGGGCGGGCGGTGCGCGACCAGGACCTCGCGCAGGAGCCCCCGCTCGAGCTCGGCCGCCACGAGCAGCGTGGGGAGCATGGTGAGGCCGAGGCCCTGGAGGGCGAGGCGCTTCAGCGCGAGGGCGTCGGTGAACCCGAGGCGCGGCTCGAGCTGCACGTGGATCGCCCGGCCCTTCGAGGTGAAGGGCCAGGTCACCTGGCCGCGCTCGCCGGTGGGCGCGAGGATGGCGTGCGCGGCGAGGTCGGCGGGCCGCTCGGGCTCCGGGTGCGCGGCGAGGTAGGCCGGGCTGCCCACGACCGAGAGTGCGGCCTCGCGCAGGACGCGGGTGCGCTCGTTGCGGCTGCGCGAGCGGGGCCGCCCGACGTCGAAGCCCACCGCGAGGTCGTAGCCACCCGAGACGAGCTCGGGCGCCTCGCGGGTGACGTCCAGGACGAGCCGGAGCCCCGGGCTGCGCGCGTGCACCCGGCGGGCGAACTCGGCCCCGAAGGAATGGGCGAGCAGCCGCGGGACGGCCATCCGGACCGGGGCCGCGACGCTGTGCGCGGTCGCGCCGGCGTTCACCCCGGCCTGCTCGAGGAGCGCCATCGCCTGGTGGGCGTGGACGAGGAAGCGGCTCCCCGCCTCGGTCAGCTCGACCGCGCGCGAGGTGCGGTTGAGGAGCTTCACCCCGAGCTCCTCCTCGAGCTCGAGGATGCGCTTCGAGACGGTGGAGCGGGGCAGGCCGAGCTGGCGCGCGGCCGCCGTGAAGCTCAGGGTGCTCGCGACGCGCACGAATAGTGAAGCTGCGTTCAGATCCATGTGGACGGGGCGGGCGGCGCCCTGCGACGGCGGAGTGATCGGAAGCCGGGGACGGCCATCTTACCTTCACATCGCGTACGAACGGTTGATCGTCCACGCCCGGAGACGTTCGCGTCCATCGACGCGCCGGGCACCCGTGCAGCGCTCGCCGGGCGCACCGCCTTCACGATCTGTGAGCCGGGCCCAGCCCTTGCCGTTCCGGCCACCGCCCCCTCCGGGGCGCGCCGGGCTGGCCTGCATGCCCGTGCGCTAACGTCGCAGGGTAATGCATCCGTCCCGGCTCCGCGTCTCGCCCGCCGCCCTCCTCTGCTGCCTGCTCGGCGCCTGCAGCCCCTCCCTCGAGGTGCCCGCGGGCGCGAGGGTCTCCTGCGCGACCTCGTCTGACTGTCCGTCTGGGTTCACCTGCCGCGCGGCGCTCGGGCAGTGCGTCGCCGCCGACAACGGCGACGCCACCGCGCCCGCGCTCGCCGGCGAGCCGGCCGTGAGCCCGGGGGTCGTGCGCAGGGACGGCCGCGTGACGGTGACCTTCGACGTCACCGAGGCGCTCGGCGCGGCCCCCACCGTGCGCGCGGACGTGGGCGCCGACGGGCTCCGCCCGCTCACCCTCGCGGCGGGCTCCGACCCGGCCGCGCACCACTACGTCTTCGAGTACACCGCGGCCGGCGACGAGCCGCGGCCCGCGGGCCGGTTCGAGGCGGACCTCGTGGACCTCGCCGGCAACCGCTCGACCCAGCCGCTCGGCTCGGTCGGGTTCGACTTCGCGGCGCCCGCCGTCGCGAACTCCTCCGTCTCGCTCGTGCCCGGCCCCGCGAACCCGCTCCCGCAGGTCGTCGCCGCCGGACCGGGGACCGCGGTCGTGGTGACCGTGGTGCCGACCGAGCCGCTCGCCGCGGCCCCTGCGCCGGCGCTCGACGTGCAGGGGCCGGGCGGGGTGAAGCTCGCGTTCGCGCTCGACCCAGCGTCCAGCGACCGGGTCGCGATCTTCCGCGCCACGGTGCCCGGCGGCCAGGCCGACGGCGAGTACGGCGCCACCCTCACGTGGGCGGACGCGGTCGGGAACTCGGCCGCGGTCGCGCTCCCGACCACCTTCACGGTCCGCACGAGCGCGCCGGTGCTCGGCGTGGACCAGGCCGCCGTCCGCTTCGTGCGCTCGCCGTGGGGCGCCGCCGCCGACGAGCACCTCGGGAGCTTCACCGTGCCCGCGGGCCCGTTCTTCGGGCT
This sequence comes from Anaeromyxobacteraceae bacterium, assembly GCA_047602405.1. Lineage (GTDB taxonomy): Bacteria > Myxococcota > Myxococcia > Myxococcales > Anaeromyxobacteraceae > Anaeromyxobacter. Next base: position 1,318,543 of record JASGHJ010000001.1, on the reverse strand, counting down.
CGCGCCCGCCGACGCGCTCTCGACCGCGGCCGCGCTGCCGGCCACCGCGTTCACGTTCCCGGCGGGCCGGCCGCTCGTGAAGCTCCGGGTCTGGGCGAGCCCGGGGAAGACCACGCTGCTCGGCGACCTCGCGCCGGTGGCGGCCGGCTGGGAGCGCAAGGCGCTCGACCCGCGCGACACGGAGTTCGCCTGGGTCACCGGCCTCGACGACGCGGGCAACGAGTCGGCGCCCGTGCAGGTGAAGGCCGCGGAGTGGATCGCGACCGCCCACCCGCCCGCGTTCGGGCGGGCGGTGCACGAGGTCACCGCGACGAGCGCCGTCGCGCCCTCGCTCGGGCAGGCGCCGGTCGGGATGACCGCGGCCGAGCTCGCGGCGGTGCCGGGCAAGCTCGCCGCGCCGGACGACGACGGGACGGCCGCGGACCGGAGCCTCGCGGTCGCCTCGAGCCCGCGCTGGCTGGCGAGCCCGGCCGGCGCGAACGCGTTCCCCTCCGGGCGCGGGGGGGCGGCGATGGCCTGGGACCCGGCGCGCCGGCGCCTCGTGCTGTTCGGCGGCTCGGCGGTGCCGGGCTCGTCCGCGGACGCGCTCGACGACACGTGGGAGTGGGACGGCCGGGGGTGGACGAAGGCCCAGCCCGCCGGCGCGTCGCCCCCGCGGCGCGCCGGCAGCGCGCTCTGGTTCGACCCGGCCCGCGGCACGATCGTGCTCTTCGGCGGGAGCGGCCAGTTCTGCCTCGAGGACCTGTGGGAGTGGGACGGCGTCCGCTGGAGTCCGCTCGCCGCCGCCGGCGACGGGCCGCTCAACTGCGGCCGGGGCGCCGCCGCGTGGGACGCGGGGCGCGGCAAGCTCGCGTACTGGGACGGCGAGAACGCCGCGCTCTGGTTCTTCGACGGGAAGGCCTGGGCGAGGGACGGCGCGACCGGCGGGCCCCAGGTCCGGCTCATGTTCCCGGCGATGGCGTACGACGCCGTTCGCAAGACGCTCGTGCTCTACGGCGGGCTCGACGACGGCTCCGCCACGACGGCGAGCACCTGGGAGTGGGACGGCGCCTGGCACCTCGTGAAGGCCGTGTCCGCGCCCGGCGCGCGCGCGTACGCGGCCACGGCGTGGGATCCGGTCCGCGGCAAGGTCGTGCTCGTGGGCGGGACCACCGCCGGCAACACCGCCTCCTCCGACGTCTGGACCTGGAGCGGCGCGGACTGGGTCGCGGCCGCGACGGCGGGGACCGCGCCGGCGGGGCGCGGCCAGGCGGCGCTCGCGTGGGACGACGCCACCGGCACGCTCGTCCTCGCGGGCGGGGTCGGCACGTTCTCGAACCTCGTCCCCGCCGACACCTGGCGCCTCTTCCCGGCAGGGCGCTGGCTGAAGGTCCCCGCGACGCAGCCGCTCCCGACCCAGCGCAAGCACCACGCGATGGCCGCGGACGCCGCCGGCGGGGGCGCCCTGCTCTTCGGCGGCGTGAAGAACAACAACGTGCTGAACGCCGGGGACGTGCTCGCCGACACCTGGCGGTACGCCGGCGGCACCTGGAGCGACGTGTCGACGCTGCCGGCGCCGACCGCGCGCGTGGGCCACGCCATGGCGCCCACGCCGTCGGGCGCGATGCTCTTCGGCGGCATGGGGCCGGGCGGGGCGCCGGTGTACCAGAACGACCTCTGGGCCTGGACCGGCGCGTCCTGGGCGGACGTCTCGCCCGCCTCCGGCCGCCCCTCCGCGCGGACCGGCGCCGGGCTCGCGTACGACAGGGCGCGCGGCAAGCTCGTCCTGTTCGGCGGCTCGAACGGGGCGGCGCTCGGCGACGTGTGGGAGTACGCGGCGGGCGCGTGGTCGAACCGGACGCCGGGCGCGGGCGCCGCGTCTCCGGGGCCGCGCGCGTACCACGCCATGGCCTACGACGAGGACCTCGCGCGCGTGGTCGTGTTCGGCGGCTGCGACCTCCCGCAGGACGTCTTCGGCCGCTGCAACGACGCGGCGAACGCGTACGGCGACGTGTGGGCCTGGGACGGCGCCGCCTGGACCGAGCTCGCCCCGGATCTCGGCGTGACCGCGCGCGCGACCTTCGGCCTCGCCTGGGCGCCGGTGCAGCACCGCACCCTCCTGTTCGGCGGCTACGACGGCCACACGACCTACGCGCTGCCGATGGAGTTCGACGGGTCCGGCTGGTGGCCGAGCGATTCCGGGACCGGCGCCCCGGCCGCCCTCGGGAACGCCGTGGGGCTCGACCCGACCAGCGGCCGCCCCGTGACGTTCGGCGGCGTCTCCGCGACGATCTCCCAGGAGAGCTGGGAGTGGGACGCCCCGCCGGACCGCCAGCCCGCCGTGCAGCTCACGGTGTCGACCGCGCCGGCGGCGATCGATCCCGCGACGGTGGAGGCCGTGCGCGTGCGCGCGAGCTGCGGCGGGTTCTTCGCGCCCTTCGACGCGCCCGCCACCGGCGCGGCGCTGTGGGGCTGGTCGCGGGCCGCGGGCACGCTCGGCACGGGCGGGTGGACGAAGCTCGGCGCCTCCACGAGCGGCTTCACCGCGGCCGGCGCGCTCGCCGCGCCGGCCTCCTCGCGGATCGACTGGACGAGCGGCTCGGCCGCGGAGGCCTCGCGGTTCCTCCTCACCGGCCGCGAGCTCGCCGCGTTCCAGTGCCGCCCCGCCGGCCCGGCGGTCGACCCCGCGAAGCGCGGCGTCGCGCCGGTGAACGGCGCGGGCGAGGCGGTCGTGGCCGCGGACTACCTCGAGGTGCGGGTCCGCTACCGGGCGCCGTGAGGCGCGGGCCCGGCCCGGGAGGCGCCGCGCTCAGCCCCCGTCGCCGCGGGGCTTCCGGTAGCGACCCTGCCCGACGACCGCGGGCCCGTCGTCGAGGTCGGCGGGGCGCACCGCCCGCTCGCCGAACTTCGTCGCGAGCGCGTCGAGCGCGGCGTTGAGCCGCTTGCGTCGGGGGTCGCCCGCCGAGGGCGCGACGCTGCCGCCCGGCGGCGGGGCCGGCGCGGCGAAGAGGTCGAGCTGCGGCCGCGGCGCGGGCGCCTCGAACCCGGAGACGGCCACGCCGGCGAGGCGCACCGGGCGGCCGGCCTCGATGCGATTGAGCTGGGCGCGGGCCGCCTCGTAGATGGTGCGGTCGTCGTCGGTCGGGGCGGGGAGCGTCACGCGGCGGGTCACCTGCGTGAAGTCGGAGTAGGTGATCTTGAGCGTGACGACCGGGCCCGCCTGGCCATGGGCCCGGAGGCGCCGGCCCACCCGCAGCGCGTGCTCGAGCAGGGAGCGCTCGAGGGCCCTGCGGTCGCGGACGTCCTCCTCGAAGGTCTCCTCCGAGCCGACCGACTTCGCGGCCTCGTCCGGCACCACGTCGCGCGGGTCGTCGCCGAGCGCGAGCGCGCGCAGGTGGCGCGCCGCGTTCGGGCCGATTGCCGCGGCGACCGCGTTCTCCGGCAGCCGCGCGAGGTCCCCGATGGTGCCGACGCCGATCCGGCGGAGCGCGGCCTCGGTCACCTCGCCCACGCCCCACAGCCGCCCCACCGGCAAGGGCGCGAGGAAGGCCCGCACGCCGCCGGCCGGCACCTCGACGAGCCCGTCCGGCTTCCCGAGGTCGGTCGCGATCTTCGCGGCGAGCTTCACCTCGGCGATGCCGGCGGAGACCGCGAGGCCGGTCCGCTCGCGGACCTCGCGGCGGATGGCGGTCGCGATCTCCCCTGCCGCTGCCGCGCAGCGCCCGGCTCGCGGTCACGTCGAGGAACGCCTCGTCGAGGGAGAGCGGCTCCACGAGCGGCGTGTAGTTCCGGTAGATGCCGAACACCTGCGAGGAGAGCGCGCCGTAGCGGTCGAAGCGCGGCGGGAGGAACACGGCGTCGGGACAGAGCCGGTGCGCGCGCGCCGTGGGCATCGCCGAGCGCACGCCGAACCGCCGCGCCTCGTAGCTCGCGGCGCAGACGACGCCGCGGCGCGAGGTGCCGCCGACGATCACCGGGCGGCCGCGCAGGCGCGGGTCGTCGAGCTGCTCGACCGACGCGTAGAACGCGTCGAGGTCCAGGTGGAGGATGGTGCGCGGCGCGGCCAGGCCTGTCTCCCGGGAGCGGGCGGGCTCCCGGGGTGAGGCATAGCCTCAGTCGACGAGCTTGCGCCAGGACTGCTCGCGGCTCGGGGCCGGGCGCGCGCCGACCATGCCGGCGAGCGCGCGGCGCAGGCCCACCCCGGCCATCACCCCCGCCAGCGCGAGCGTCGCCGTCGCGCCCGCCACCACCGCGAGCGCGGTCGCGCCGGCGGCGGCGAGCAGGAACAGCGGGCGGGGGAAGGCGCTCTTGATGTCACCCTGGATCACGGCACCCACCTTCTACCTGAGCAGTGAAGCGACCCTGCGCGCGAATGTCCAGTCATGTGGGTCGAGTACGGGGACGTGCCGCCGCACGGACCGTGCGTGGTGGACGAACCCGGGTGGGTGAGGGTTCCCGCCCATTCCGGGTGTCCCCGCGGGCGGCGCCCGGCGATGCCCGGTGTAAGCTGCCGCCGGGATGGTGATCGCCGGCAACCGCGTGGGCGGCTACGAGGTGCTGCGGCCGCTCTCGTCGGGCGGCAACGCCTCGGTGTTCGTCGGCTTCGACCCGCTCCTCCAGCGCCAGGTCGCGCTCAAGATCCTGTCCGGCCCGCTCGCGCGCGACCCGGAGCAGCTCGCCCGGCTCGAGCGCGAGGCCCGCGTCCTCGCCCAGCTCGCGCACCCGAACATCCTGCAGGTGCTCGGGCTCGATCGGTTCGACGGCCAGCCGGTGCTCGTCACCGAGCTCCTCGAGGGCCAGACCCTGCGCGCCCGGCTCGCCGCCGGGCCGCTCCCGGTGGCGGAGGCGATCGACGTCGCGGCGCAGGTCGCCTCGGCGCTCGACGCCGCGCACACGAAGGGCGTCGTCCACCGGGACGTGAAGCCCGAGAACCTGTTCCTCACGCTCGACGGGCGCTGCAAGGTGCTCGACTTCGGCCTCGCGAAGCCGCTCGAGCACGCCGAGACCGAGCGGCTCGGCCGGGCGCTGCACACCACCGGCGGCGTCATGCAGGGGACCCTGGGGTACCTCTCGCCGGAGCAGATCGGGGGCCTCCCGGTCGACGCGCGCTCCGACGTGTACGCGCTCGGGCTCGTGCTGCACGAGCTCCTCACCGGCCGCCCGCCCGGGCGCGGCGCGAACGCGATCGAGCGCCAGATCGCGCTCATGCGCGACGGCCCCGAGCCGCTCCCGCCGGAGCTCGGCGCGCCCTCCGGCCTGGACGAGATCCTCCGGCGGTGCCTCGAGCTGGATCCCGCGAAGCGCTTCGCCGACGGCGGCGCGCTGGAGGCCGCGCTCGAGCCGCTGCGCGACGCCCCGCCGGCGCCACGCCCCGCCCTCGTCCGCCGCCGCCCCGGCCGGCGCGCCCTCGCGGCGATGCTCGGCGCGGGCGCGCTCCTCGGCGCCGGCGCCGGCTGGCTCCTCGCGCGCGCCGCCGCGCCGGCCGCCCCGCCGCTGCCGTCCTTCCAGCGCCTCACCTTCCAGCGCGGCAACGTGCTCCGCGCGCGCTTCTCGCCGGACGGGCGCACGGTGGTGCTCGGCGCCTCCTGGGAGGGGCGCCCCGCGGAGCTCTTCCGGGTGGACCTCCTCGACGGCGAGCTCCGGCCGCTCGGCGTCACGGGCGACGTGCTCGCGGTGTCCCGCACCGGCGAGCTGGCCGTGCTCCGGAAGGACCGCTACCTCCAGGCGACGATGGGCGCGGGCACGCTCGCGCGGCTCCCGCCGGGCCAGGGCGCGCCCCGGTCCATCTACGCCGACGCGACCGGCGCGGACTGGGACCCGCGCGGCGACGAGCTCGCGGTGACCCGGCGCCTTCCGGGCGGCGAGCACGTGCTCGAGTACCCGCCGGGCAAGGTGCTGTGGCGGAGCGCGCGCCCGCTCGCGACGCCCCGGTTCTCGCCGGACGGGCGGCACCTCGCGTTCATGACGACGGCGCCCCTCTTCGCGGTCCACGTGCTCACGCTGGGCGGCGGCGAGCCGCGGGCGCTCGTGGAGGGGCTGCAGGCGAGCGACCCGATCCTCGCGTGGCTCCCCGGCGGCAAGGAGATCGCCTTCGCCGGCAGCGACCGCTTCGAGTGGATGCCGCCGGTGCAGGCGGTGGACCTCGCGGGCCGGGTGCGGCCCCTCGCGCGCTACCCGATGCGCGCGATCCTGCACGACGTCGCGCCGGACGGGCGGCTCCTCCTCGAGCGCGAGTTCTTCCGCCGCGAGCTGCGCGTCGCGGGCCCCGGCGCCGCCCCCGACCGCGACCTCTCCTGGCTCGACGGCTCGAACCTCGCCGCGCTCGACGTCGGGCGCGGGCGGGTGCTCTTCGACGAGAGCTTCGAGGCCGTGGGGCAGCGCGCGCGGGTCTACCTGCGCGGCCTCGACGGCGGCGACGCCGTCCGGCTCGGCGACGGCACCGCGCAGGACCTCGACGCGACCGGCGCGTGGGCGCTCGCGATCGCGCCGGGGCAGGACGGCAAGCTCGTGCTCTACCCGACCGGCGAGGGCGTGCCGCGGGAGATCGCGGTGCCCGGGTACGAGCCCGTGCAGGCGCGCTTCCGGCCGGGGCACGCCGAGGCGATCGTGCGGGCGCACGGGCCCGGCGGGCGGCTCGGGCTGCTGCGCGTGCCGCTCGAGGGCGGCGCGGTGGTGGCGATCGGCGAGGTGGAGCCCGTCGGCTTCGTCGTGACGCGCGACGGGGACGCGGTGCTCGCGGCGACGGCCGACGGTGCGCTCGCGCGGGTCGCGCTCGACGGCGGGGCGTCGCGACCGGCCGGGAGGCTCGAGCCCGGCGACCTGCCGCTCGGGTGGGCCCCGGACGGCGGGCTGCTCGTGACCACGCCCGGGACGCTCCCGGCGCGCGTCGACCGGGTGGACCTCGCGACCGGGGCGCGCGTCCCGTTCCGGGCCATCTCGCCTCCCGACCCGACCGGCGTCGTCCGGATGGACGGCGTCCGGTTCGGCGACGGTGGAGCGGTCGCCTATGCGTTCGTGCGGATCACCATGTCGGACCTGATGATCGTCGACGGGCCCCGCTAGACCGGGCCGTCACCGTTGAGGAATTCTTCGAACGGATGTCGTGTCCGGCACCCGCGGTCCCACGGGGAGCCCCGGGGAGCGACCCCAGGTCCGCGCCGCGGGGATCGCGCGCGCCCCGGGAAGGGGCCTGAAGGCTTGACCTAAATCAAAGGTACGGGTATCCACGCGGGGATGGATGGCTCGGTCGCCAACCGGAAGCTCGGCCCTCCCCGGCCCGGAATCGCCGAGCGGATTCGGGACGCCGCCCGCGTCGAGTTCTCGAAGCGGGGCTACCACGGGGCCCGCGTCCAGGGCATCGCCCGGGGCGCGGCCTGCAACGTCGCCCTCATCTACCGTCACTGGGCGTCGAAGCGTGCCCTGTACCTCGACATCCTCCGCGCGGTCTGGCTGACCTCCGCGAACGAGATCGCGCGGCTCGTCGAGTCCGGCCCCGGCGGGCCCGAGGCCGTCATCGGCGCCTACCTCGACGCGATGATGAAGGACCCGATGGGCGCGCAGGTCATCATCCGCGAGTACCTCGACGGCGCCCCGTTCCTCTCGCAGCTGACGCAGACCGACCCCTCGCTCCTCGAGCCGGTGCGGCGCGCGGCGGCGACGCTCGCCTCCTCGCGGGGCGAGGTCACCGACGGGCTCGACCCCGTGCTCGCGGTCGTGACGGTCGGCGGGCTCGCCGCGCTGGTCGCCTCCGCGCGCGAGGCCGCCCGGCCGTTCGTCGACGCGCCGCTGCAGCCGGAGGCGTGGCGCCGCCACGTGTTCGAGCTCCTCCTGAACGGGCTCGGCCCCGGCAGGACCGGCGCGGCCCGCACCACGCTGCCGTAGCCGTCCGCCTCGCGTGGGCCCTGCCCGCTCCCGCGGTGCGCGGCCCCCCGCCGCGCAGGTCACCCGTGGCGCACCCTGCACCGCCGGCGTAACCTCCGCGCCCTATGGCCGTGGCCGACGTCGTGGTGGTGGGCGGTGGGATCCAGGGCGGCGCCGTCGCGCTCGCGCTCGCCCGGGCGGGCAAACGCGTCACCGTGCTCGAGCGCTCGGTGCCCGGCGCCGAGGCGTCGTCGGCCGCGGGCGGCATCCTCTCGCCCGGCGTCGAGGCCGCGGAGCCCGGCCCGTTCTACGCCCTCTGCCGCGCCTCGCTCGCGCGCTACCCGTCCTGGGTCGCGCTCGTCGAGGAGCTCTCCGGCATGCACGTCGGCTACCGCGCCCTCGGCACGCTCGAGGCCGCGCTCGACGACGACCACGCGAAGGTGCTGGCCTCCCGCGCCGAGCAGCTCCACGCGCACGGGCTCCCGGTGGACGTGCTCGACGGCGACGCGGCCCTCGCGCTCGAGCCCGGGCTCTCGCCCGAGACGCGCGGCGCGCTCCACTTCGCCGACGAGGCCTCGGTGGACGCGCGCGCGCTCGCCCGCGCCGTGCCGATGGCCGCCGCCCGCGCCGGCGCGACGTTCGTGACCGGCCAGGTCCGCCGCATCGCGACCGAGGGCGGGCGCGCGGTCGGCGTCGACCACGAGACCGGCCGGATCGACGCGGGCGCGGTCGTGCTCGCCGCGGGCGCGTGGAGCATGCTCGTCGAGGGCCACGGCCTGCCGCCGCGCGCGGTGCGCCCGGTGCGCGGGCAGATCGCGGTCGTGGACACGCGGCCGCCGCTGCTCCGCCGGGTGATCTTCTCCGGCCACGGCTACGTGGTGCCGCGCCCGGACGGCCGGATCCTCTGCGGCGCCACGATGGAGGACGTCGGCTTCGAGAAGGCGGTGACCGCCGGCGGGCTCCTGCACGTCCTGAAGGTGGGCGTGGAGATCGCGCCCGCGATCGCGCAGGCCCCGGTCGTGGAGACGTGGTCGAACTTCCGGCCCGCGAGCCCGGACGGCGAGCCGATCCTCGGGGCCTCGACGGTGCCGGGCCTCTTCTACGCGACCGGCCACTCCCGGAACGGCATCCTGCTCGCGCCGGTCACCGCCGACGCGATCCGGGCGACCTTGCTCGGAGGCGTGCCGCCGGTGGACCTCGCGCCGTTCTCGGTCGCGCGGCTGGGCGCCTAACGCGCGAGCCTGGGCCCGGCCCGCAGCGCGCAGCCCGCGCGGACGGGCCACGGCGCGAGGAGGCCGGGGACCGACAGGTCCGCGTCCACCACGAACGGCCCCACCGCGGTGGCGTCCCCGAGGACCGCCCGCGCGCCGAGCGGATCCCCTCCGCCCGGGGTGCACGCGAGCGAGCGCTCCGCGTCGGCGCGGCCGGGGCCGGCGAGGAGCTCGACGGGCAGCTCCGGCGCCGCGAGCGCGCCGCAGCCGACCTCGAGGACGACCCCGCCCAGGTCGAGCCGGCCCGTCTGGCACCCGCGCACCTCGGGCGACGGCCAGCGCCCGGGGAGCGGCTCGAGCGCGGTCGGGCCGCCGGGGCCCGGGTCGCAGCCGAGCGCCGGGACGGAGAGGTGGTCCGCCCAGGCGGCGACGATCCGGCGGAGGCGGGCCTCGATGCCGAGGAGCTCCCCGCGCAGGGCGCCCTCCGCGTGCGCGCGCCGCGGCGGGTCCGGGATGGCGGCGAGGTGCGGCGCGCCGAGCGCCCACGCCCGCTCCGCGGCGTCGCGGAGCGCCGCGTCGGCCTCTTCGAACTGGCGCTTCAGCACGAGGTGCGTGGACTGGTCCTCGTCCTCGCGCTCGCGGCAGGCCGCCGCCGCCGCGCCCGCGATCGCGACGCCGTCCTCGCGGCTCGCGCGGCGGAGCTCCGCGCTGCGGGCCGCGACGCGGTCCCGGCGCCGCGCCGAGTCGGCGAGCTCGGCCCGCACGGTGGCCTCGAAGGCGTCGAGCGCCGCGCCCGCGGTGGCCGCGAGCCGGGCGCGGAGGTCGGCGACGAGCAGCTCGGGCAGGCGCTCCGCGCGCACGGCGCGGCCGGGCGCCGGGGTGGCGGCGAGCTCCCGCGGCGGGGGCGGGGCCCCCGGCGGCGGCGCGGCGCGCAGCGCGTCGGCCATGCGCGCGAACGCGACGGCGTGCGAGACGAGCTGGAGGTCCCAGGCGCCCGCGCCGGCCGGCAGCCGCGGCGTGCGCTCGCCGAGGAGCCCGAGGCGGCGCTCGGCGAGCGCGCCGAGCGCGCCGTCCTCGGCGACCGGCGGGCCGCCTGCGCGCGCGAGCAGGGCCCGGCTCGCGGGCGAGGCCGACAGCGCGCCGGCGTCGCGCGAGGGCCCGCGCGCGCCGTCGGCGTCGCGCACCTGGAGCGCCACCACCGCGAGGCCCTGGCGCGGTCCGGCGCGGCCGGGCGCGAGCCGGGCGGCCTCCTCGAACCGCGCGCGCGCCGCGCCGGGATCGCCCATCGCGAGCGCCGCCCAGCCCTGGTTCTCCGCCACGAGCGCCGAGCGAGGCGACGACGCGCGGGCGAGCGCGAAGGCGTCCCAGGCGCGCCCGGCGAGCCCGAGCGCGTGCAGCACGACGCCGACGTCGTTGGCGGTCGCGGCGGGGATCGGCCAGCGCTCGCCGGCGCGCACCGCCGCCCAGGCCGCGGGGCCGGGCCGGTCGGACAGGAGGTGGAGCGCCTCGACGATCGCGCGCTCGTGCGCGGCGTCACCGCGCGCCGAGGACATCGCGCCGTCGACCGCCGCGCGCTCCTCCGGCGTGGTGGCGGCCTCGGCGGCGGCGCGGGCCTCCCGGAGCAGCACGTTCCAGCCGCCGGCGCCGAGCGGCGGGCGCGCGTCGGCCTCCCGGCGCGCGAGGTCCGCCGGCACGAAGCCGAGCGCCTCCCAGGTGCGGTCCGGCGCCGCCCCCGGCTCCGCCCCGGGCCGAGGCTCGGGACGAGCGGGTGACGGGCCCATGAGCAGGGCAATGACGAGGAGCGGGAGGAGGCGCACGCGGCCGCGAGGTTGGACCGCCCTCACGCGCGGCGCAAGGGCCGATTCGTCCCTCGACTCCGGCCCGCTCTGCGGGCCCACGCTCGGGATGATCGGTTCTTGATCGTGATCACTCCACCCAGTCGGCGACGAACAGGTTCGTCTCGCCGGTGCGCTCGTCGTTCCGGTTCGACGCGAAGACGAGCTTCTTGCCGTCCGGCGAGAACATCGGAAAGCCGTCGAAGGACTCGTTCGCCGTCACGCGCTCGAGGCCGGTGCCGTCGACGTTCACGAGGAAGAGGTCGAAGTTGCGGCCCCGCGGGTCGCCGTGGTTCGACGAGAAGATGATCCGCTTGCCGTCCGGGTGGAAGTACGGCGCGAAGCTGCCGGCCTCGAGGTGCGTGACCTGGCGGACGTTCGTGCCGTCGGCGTCCATCACCATGATCTCGAGCTTCGTCGGGCGGACGAGCTTCTTCGCGAGGAGCGCCTCGTAGTCGGCGAGCGCCGCCGCGTCCTTCGGGCGGCTGCGTCGGTAGACGATCTGCTTGCCGTCGGGCGAGAAGAAGGCGCCGCCGTCGTAGCCCTTCTCGTGCGTGAGGCGCACGAGGCCGGAGCCGTCGAGCCGCATCTTGTAGAGCTCGAGGTCGCCGTCGCGCGTGGAGGTGAAGACGATCCAGCCGTCCTTCGAGACGGTCGCCTCGGCGGTGTAGAAGCCCGGCGCCGGCGAGAGCACCTTCGCGTCGGAGCCGTCGGGCCTCGCCGTGTAGAGCTCGAAGTCGTCGAGCTTCCAGACGTAGCCGAGCGACATGTCCGGCTTCGCCGGGCACGCGGGGCCGGAGGCGTGCGTCGAGGCCCAGAGGATGCGGTCGCCGGCGGGGAAGAAGTAGCCGCAGGTGGTGCGGCCCTGGCCGTTCGAGACGCGCACCGTCCCGCCGCCGTCGGCGTTCATCACGAACTGCTGATCGCACCCCGCGCCGCGCGGGGTGGCCTGGAAGATGAGTTGCTGGCCGTCGAAGCTCCAGTACGCCTCGGCGTTCTCGCCGCCGAAGGTGAGCTGGCGGACGTTCCGGAGGTGCCTCTCGCCGGGCAGCGTGAGGTCGGAGCCCGGCGGCTTCACCGGCTTCGACTCGGCGGCTGCCGCCGCGGCGGCCGGGGGCCGAGGCGCCGGGCGGGCGGACTGCCCCTCGAGGGCGCGCGGCGCGGAGCAGGCAGTGGCGAGTAGGAGGCCGAGGCAGGTCGCGATCGTCGGGCGCATCCGCGGATGCTCGCCCGGGGCCACGGAAATCCCGCGTTCCCGGGTGGGGCGTGCCGGCGAATCCGGGCGTGTCCGGCACCCTCGCGTGTCCGGCACCCCTGCGTCTGGCTGGCGGGCCGGTGCTGTGGCAAGCTCACGGCTTCATGTCCTTGCCGTCTCGCGTCGCGACCGGGCTCGCCCTGGCGGCCTGCCTCTGCGTGGGCCGGGCGGCCGCCCGTCCCCCGCGGGCCGCCCGCGCGCCCGCCACCTGCCCGGGCGGCCACGGCACCTCGGCCTCCGCGCTGACCGACGAGGCCCTCGACCAGCTCGACGCCGGCGCGCACGCCCGCGCCCTCGCGTGCGCTGACGCGGCCCTCGCGGCCGATCCCCGCAGCGTCCCGGCCCTGACCGCCCGCGCGGCGGCGCTCGCCGCCCTCGACCGGCTCGACGACGCCAAGACCGCCTACGCCCGCGCGCTCGCCATCGACGCCGACGACCCGCGCGCGCTGCAAGGCGCCGCCGACCTCTACGTCCGCCGCCTCGGCCCCGCGCGCGAGAACCTCGAGACCGGCCTCGAGCTCGCCCTGCGCGGCATGCGCGCCGCCGCCGCCCGCAAGGACCGCGACGCCGCCGGCCTGAACGCGCTCGTCGCGGGCATGGCCGAGAACGACCTCGGCCGCAGCCACCTCGCGCTGCCGCTCCTCGAGCGCGCCGTGGCCGCGCTCCCGGACGACGCCGACGCGGTGTACGAGAAGGGCGTCGCGCTCTTCGAGCTCTGCCGCTTCGACGACGCGCAGCGCGCGTTCGAGCGGACCCTGCACCTCTCGCCCGACGACCCGTGGGCGCTCCACCAGCTGGGCCTCCTCGCCGAGCGCCGGGGCGAGGAGCGCCGCGCGTCCCAGCTCCTCGCCCGCGCCCGCACGCTCGCGCCGCGCGACTTCGAGCCGGAGCTCCGGATGAGCGCCGCCGACTTCAGGGCCGAGGTCCAGGCGGCGGTGGCGCGGCTCCCCGACGACGAGAAGCGCGCGCTCAGGGGCGTGCCGGTCGAGGTGCAGGACCTGCCCGACGCCGAGGATCTGCGCGCGGTCCAGCCGCCGCTCTCGCCCAGCATCCTGGGGCTGTTCCGCGGCCCGCCGGAGGCCGAGCCCTGCACCGCGGCCGACGGCCCGGTCTGCCGGACCATCGTCTTCTACCGGAAGAACCTGATCCGGATCGCCCGCGACCGGAAGGAGCTCCTCGAGCAGATCCGCATCACGCTCGAGCACGAGCTCGGCCACCTGCACGGCCTCGACGACGACGAGCTCCGCGAGATCGGGCTCGAGTAGTTACCCGTCCTTCACGTGCACCGCGTCGAGCTCCGGCGGCCTCGGCGGCTCCTCCTCCGCGAGCGACGCGGAATCGTCCTCGGCGCCCGGCAGGTCGCCGCCGGAGTCCCCACCCCGCGGCGTCGGCGCCGCGCCGCCGACGTTCTCGCGGGGCACCACGTCCTCGTCCATGAGGTCGCCCATCGGGCGCTCGGTGGGCTGGGCCGTCGGCTCGGGGCCGTCCGGCATGTCGCTCGGCTCGTAGAGGTCTGGGTCGCGCATGCCCGGAACCTGGGGAGCGCGTCGCGGTCCGGCAGGAGGGCTCAGCGCCCGCGCTTGCCCGGCGCGGGCGCGAACCAGCCGAACTCGGCCTCGTGGCAGGCACCCTCGAGGTCGAGCGCCCGGTCGGCGAAGAACTGCTGCGCGTCGGCGACGCCGCGGTTGTACGCGACCGGGGCGAGCTCCTTCAGGAAGTACTCGAGCACCGTGCCGGCCTTGAGGTCGCCGGCGTCGAGGTCGAGCTCCTCGAGGAGGAAGCGCTTGATGGAGGCGAGGGCCTGCTGCTTCGCCTCTGGCGGGAGCGTGACCGGCATGGGGAGACCTTATCCCTACCCCGCGAGCCTCCGGTACAGCGCCTCGTAGCCCGCGGCGCTGTGGCCCCAGCTGTTGTCCTCGGCCATGCCGCGCACGACGAGGCCGCGCCAGGCCTTGCGGTCGCGGTAGGTCTCGAGCGCGCGGCGCACGGCGGTCATCATCGCGGCGGGCGCGTAGTCGCGGAACTTGAAGCCGGTGCCGCTCGCGTGCCCGTCGAAGTCCTCGACGGTGTCGTCGAGCCCGCCCACCGCCCGGACGATCGGCACGGTGCCGTAGCGCAGCGAGTACATCTGGTTGAGCCCGCAAGGCTCGAACCGGCTCGGCATCAGGAACGCGTCGGCCCCGGCCTCGATGCGGTGGGCGAGCCCCTCGTCGAAGCCGATGCGCACGCCGACCTGGCCGGGGTGCGTGGCGGCGGCCTCGCGGAGCGCCTCCTCCCAGTCCTTCCGCCCGCTGCCGAGCACCGCGAGCTGGGCGTCGTGCGCCATGAGCTCGGGCAGCGCGGCCATGACGAGGTCGATGCCCTTCTGGTCGGCGAGGCGCGAGACGATCGCGAGGAGCGGCACGTCGGGGCGCGCGGCGAGGCCGAGCTCCCGCTGCAGCGCGGCCTTGTTGGCGGCCTTGCCGGAGAGGTCCGCGGCCGTGAACGGCGCCGCGAGGTGCCGATCGCGGGCGGGATCCCACTCGTCGGTCGAGATGCCGTTCAGGATGCCGGAGAGGTCGCCCGCGCGGGCGCGCAGGAGCGCGTCGAGGCCGTGCCCGGCGTCCACGGTGAGGAATCTCGCGCGCGTACGTGGGCGAGACGGTGGTGAGCGCGTCCGCGAAGACGAGGCCCGCCTTCATGAAGGAGAGCTGGTCGTGGAACTCGAGCTGCTCCCAGTGGAACGCGCTCCACGGGATGCCGAGCGCCGGCACGGCGTCCTTCGGGAAGACGCCCTGGTAGGCGAGGTTGTCGATCGTGAAGACCGTGCGCGCGCCGGCCAGGTTCGGGTCCTGCCCGTGCTCGTGGCCGAGCAGGAACGGCACGAGCCCCGTCTGCCAGTCGTTCACGTGCACGATCCTCGGCCGCAGGCCGAGGGCGCCCGGGAGCGCGAGCGCGGCCCGGGCGAGGTACCCGAAGCGCTGGGCGTTGTCGCCGTAGTCGTGCTGGCCCTCGGCGTAGAGGCCGCGCCGGGACCCGAAGAAGAGCTCGTGCTCGACGAAGTAGACGGGCGCCCGGCCCTTCTTCACCCAGAGCGAGGTCGCCTCGCCGCGCACCCGGACGGCGCCGTGCATGGGCTCGAGCCCGTGCTTCGCGGGGTCGATGGAGCCGTACCGCGGCGTCACGATCGCGACCGAGTGGCCGCGGGCGGCGAGCGCCTCGGGCAGCGCGCCCGCGACGTCCCCGAGCCCTCCGGTCTTGGACCAGGGCGCGACCTCGGAGGCGACGAAGAGGATCTCCATCGATCGGGAGCGTAGACCCTGCCGGGCTGGCCTGCTAGCCGGGCAGCTTCCGGAGGAACTCGGCCGCCTCCTCGGGCGGCACCGGGTTGATGTGGAACCCCGAGCCCCACTCGAAGCCGGCGACCTGCGTGAGCGCCGGCATGACCTCGATGTGCCAGTGGTAGCTCGGCGAGGGCGCGTCGCGCAGCGGGTTCGAGTGCAGCATGAAGTTGTAGTCGGGGTCGCCGAGCGCGGCGGCGAGACGGCGGAGCGTCGTGCCGAGCGCCTGCGCGCAGCCGGCGAGGCGCTCGCGCGGCTCGGCGTCGAAGCTCGACTCGTGCCGGCGCGGCAGGATCCAGGTCTCGAAGGGGCTGCGCGGCGCGTAGGGCGCGACCACCACGAAGTCCTCGTTCTCGTACACCAGGCGCGCGCGCTCCTTCCGCTCCTGGGCCACGATGTCGCAGAAGATGCAGCGCTCCTTGTGGTCGAAGTGGCGCCGGGCGCCCTCGATCTCCTCCGAGACCTGCCGGGGCACCACCGGCAGCGCGATGAGCTGGGAGTGCGTGTGCTCGAGCGAGGCCCCGGCCGCCCGGCCGTGGTTCTTGAAGAGGAGCACGTAGCGGAAGCGCGGGTCGTTGCGGAGATCGAGGCTGCGGGCCCGGAACGCGGCGAGCAGGTCGGCGAGCTCGGCGTCGGTGAGGTCCTTCAGCTGCCGGGCGTGGTCGGGCGTCTCGACGATGACCTCGTGGGCGCCGATGCCGTTCATCCGGTCGTAGATGCCGTCGGCGCCGCGGTCGAGGTCGCCCTCGATCTTGAGCGCGGGGAAGCGGTTCGGGACGACCCGCACCTTCCAGCCGGGCTGGTCGGGCGCGTGGGCGGGGCGTCCGAGCGCGAGCACCTCGGGAGGCGTCTTGTCCTCGTGGCCGGGGCAGAACGGGCAGAGGCGCCCGCCGGGCGGCGGCGGGGGCGGCGCGGGCGGATCCATCGGACGGCGCGCCCGCTCCGTCGCGATGATCACCCAGCGTCCGACGATCGGATCCCGCCTCAGCTCCGGCATTGGTCGATCCTGGCGCAGTACCGGCCGTTAGGCCAGCCTGGTTCCAGGGCCTCCTTTCAAACCGTGCGTGCGGGTTTCCCGCACACGGCTTAACGATGGTCTTCGCGCGGCAGCTTGCGCGGGGTAGCGGACGCGGCCCATGCAGCGGTGCAGGCCAAGCTCGAAGAGACGTTCGAAGGGCCAAGCCTCGTACTGATAGCGAGTCCGCTGACCACCGCGCCGATGGAGCCAGCGCGTGATCCGTTCGTGCACGTACCAGTCGACGCGGTTGAACTCCCGATCCGCTGTTCCGGTCCGGAAGTAGTTGGCCCAGCCCCGGATGACGGGGTTCACGGACGCGATGACCTCCTTCACGTCCTTCGCCCCGCTCCTGCGCACGTCCGTCAGCTCGTGGACGCGCTCGCGGACGCGGGTCATCGCCTTCGGTGAGGGCCAGCGGTGCATGTAGTGCCGGTCGGGGCGCCGCTGGATGCTGCGCCGCTTCCGGTTCACGCACCCGAGGAAGGTGAAGCCTTCCTTTCCTCGCCTCAGATCGACGATCCGCGTCTTCTCCGGGTGCAGCGTCAGGCCGAGGCGCGCCATGATGAGCTCGACGCGCCGCCTCGCCTCGTTCACCTTCGACTCCGTCGCCATCAGCTTCTGCTGGTCGATGCTGTCGAAGTACGCCTTGATGTCGGCGTCGAGCACGAAGTTGTGACCCTGGTTGCCAGCCTCGCGGATGGCCTCCAGCGCCTGCGTCGCGCTCCGCTTCGGCCGGAACCCGTAGCTCGACGACAGGAAGTCGGCCTCGAAGATCGGCTCGAGCACCAACTTCGCAGCCATCTGCGCCACGCGATCCCGCACCGTCGGGATCCCGAGCGGCCGCTGCTTTCCGTCTGCCTTCGGGATGTACCGCCGCCTCACCGGGAGGGGGCGGTATTCGCCTGCCAGGAGATCGGCCTGGATCCCTTCGAGGAACGCCTCGACTCCGCTCTCCTCGATGGCCCGGATGGACTCGCCGTCCACCCCTGCCGCGCCTCCGTTGCTGCGCACCCGCTTCCACGCTTCCCGCAGGACGTCACCCCTGCAGATCCGGTCGTACAATGCGTGAAAGCGCCGCGTGCTGCTCCGCTTGGCGGCCACGTAAAGCCGGCGCTGGAGTTCTCGCACTTTGTCGATGGGGGTGTTGGGCCTCACGGCCATGCCCTCGCGCTTACCCCCAGTGCCGACGCGACCAAAGCAGGGCCCCTTCCCTCCGCGCGGTTATCCCGCGCCTCACCGGTACTACGGGCCCCTCGGACTCCCTTCCGGCTCCTCGCGCTTTCGACTCCCGTCTTATGCGCTCGGTCTCTGCCCGACGCGGGCTGCCGGCGAGGGTCTCTCGTGTTCCACACCGATCCTTCGCGACGTGCCGCCGCCCCTACCCCGGGGAGCCCCAGCGTCCGTTCCGGACCAAGGACGCTGTGCATCGCCTTCGCCGTGGCATGACCGGCTCGGCGCTCCCGAACACCTTTCGGCTGAGGATCTGTCGAGGCTGAAGCGTTCACCTTGTTGCGGCCCGCCGCTTCGCTTCCTCCGTACGTGAGGCTTTCGACGCACCGCTCGGCATGCCCGGTCTCCCGGACAAGCTGGTGCCTGCTTCCGGGCTCTCCGGCGATTACCCGGACCGGACTCTCACCGGCTGGATCGGTGCAGCTTCCACGACGCACCATGGCGAGAGCCTACCCCAGGTGCTCCTCGGCGAGGCCGTTCGCGTCGCCGGCGCGGGTGCCGGGCACCCTCAGGGTCGCCCCGAGCGCCGCCATCGCGAGCATGATCGCGGCCCCCACGAGGTAGGGACCCGCGATGACGACCTCGAACACGTGCGTCGCCGTCACCGGGCCGAACACGCGGCCGAGCGCGGCGGCCGACTGGCCGATGCCGAGCGTGCCGCCCTGGTCCTCGCGGCGCGCGCAGCGCGACAGGATCGACGAGAGCGCAGGCGTCGAGAGCCCGCTCCCGGCCGCGAGCGGCGTGCACGCGAGGAGCAGCCCGGGGATGCCGGGCATGAAGGGCAGCATCACGAACGCGACGGCCTGCAGGAGGAGGCCGGCGACGAGCAGCGTGCGCTCGCCGAACGCGCGGGTGAGCGGGCCGATGAGGGCGCCCTGCACGATGGCGATGATGACGCCGATGTAGCCGAACACGTAGCCGACCGTGTCGGCGCGCAGGCCGTAGCGGTGCTCGGAGAGGAGCGCGAAGGTCGACTCCATCCCGGCGAACGCGAACACGACCAGGAAGTACATGATGATGACGCGGCGGATGCCGGGCTTGCCGAGCTCCTCGAAGAGCGCGGTGAGGCGCCCCTTGCGCTGCGCGATCACCCGGTTCGCCGGCTCCTTCAGCACGAACCAGGCGAGGACGCCGTTCGCCGCGGCGAGCGCGCCCGCGACGAAGCCCGGCGTGGAGAGCCCGTAGCGGCCGGAGAGGATCCCGCCCATCGCGGGCCCCAGCACGAAGCCCATGCCGAACGCGGCGCCGATGAGCCCCATGCCCTTCGCGCGGTCCTCCGGCCTCGTCACGTCGGCGACGTAGGCCTGCGCGATGCCGAGGTTCGCCGTCGCCGCGCCCGCGAAGAGGCGCGAGGCGAGCAGCCAGCCGAAGGTCGGCGCGAGCGCGTACGCGAAGAACGCGACCGAGGTCATCGCGATGGAGGCGAGGAGGAGCGGGCGGCGGCCGATCCGGTCGGAGAGGCGCCCCCAGATCGGCGTGAACACGAACTGCATCACCGAGTAGCTGGCCATGAGCCAGCCGGTCTGGCCGCTGGAAGCGCCCAGCCGCTCGGCGTAGAGGGCCATCACCGGGATGACCATCCCGAAGCCGAGCATGTCGATGAAGACGACGACGAGGAGGGAGACGAGGGCGGGGGACATCACGCCCCGGGCGTCGCTCGTGGATGGGGTGCCGGACACGCGGCGGGACTCTAACCCGGGCGGGACGGGACCGCCGGGCAAAGCGGGGCGGGTTCGCCCCGCGGTCACACGCGGACCACCGGTCCGGTGCGACAGCGAAGCCCAGCGACGACACGGGTGCCGGACACGCGCAAACCCCCGTCCGCACGGCGCTCGCGGGGGAACCTTGCCCGCCACCCGGCCCGGTGCTGTCCTCGGCCCCGCCATGCCCGCCTCGAGCACCACCTCCGCCGAACCCCCAGAACCCATCGCCCGCCCCCTCCGCGGGCGGGCCTCCTTCACCTTCGAGGACCTCGACCCCGCCGCGCCGGCGCTCGGCGAGGCGCTCCGCGCGTGGGACTGGATCGTGCGCTCGCTCCTCTCGGGCGACGCGATCGGCCCGGGGACCCGGCTGCGCCTCGAGGACGAGCGCCGCATCACGGGCGAGCTCGGGCGCGTGCTCGCCGGCGAGGAGGACGGCGAGGGCGAGCCCTCCGAGCGCCGGATCACGGTCGCGCGCCACGCGGGCCAGCTCCAGGGGATCGTCTCGTGGGTCCCCTGCCGCCGCGCGGTCTTCGCGGAGCTCATCGCGACTGCGCCGTGGAACCTGCTCGCGCCTGGCGACCCGCCCGACGGCCGCGCCGTGCGCGGGTCCGGCACCGCGCTCCTCGCGCACCTCTCACGCCGCGCGCAGCGCACCGGCGCCCGCGGCCGGGTGGCGCTCCAGGCCGAGAATCCGCGCGCGCTCGCGGTGTACGAGCGGCTCGGCTACGCGCCGATGCGTCCGTCCGATGCCCCGCTCGCGAACGTCCCGCAGGGGAAGCACGGCTGGTCGGCGTCGGTGGTGCGGCTCGCGAGCGGCCGCGCGGGCGCGGACGAGCAGCGGATGCCGTGGCTGCTGTTCGATCCGGGAGCACGACCGACCCTCACCCCTGCCCTCTCCCGGGGGGAGAGGGGGAGCGGTCAGGCCGTGATCAGGCCATCACCCGGTTCCGGCCCGCGGTCTTCGCGGCGTACAGCTTCTGGTCCGCCCTGACGAGGAGCGCGATGGCCTCCTCGTCGTCCTTCGCGAGCGCGGCGCAGCCGAAGGACGCGGTGACGGCGAGGGCGTCGTCGCTCACCATGATCGGCGACTCGGCGACCCGCATGCGCAGGCGCTCGGCGACCTCGATGGCCTCGGCGAGCCCGGCGCCGGGCAGCACCACCGCGAACTCCTCGCCGCCGACCCGCGCGACGACGTCGCCCTCGCGCAGCGCCGCGGCCAGCCGGCCGGCGACGGCGGAGAGCACCGCGTCGCCCGCGACGTGGCCCAGGCGGTCGTTGACGACCTTGAAGTGGTCGAGGTCGGCGGTGACGACCGCGAAGGAGAGGCCGGACCGGCGCGCGTTCCCGAAGGCGCGGCCGAGCGTCTCCTCGAAGGCGCGGCGGTTCGGGATGCCGGTCAGGGGGTCGAGGCGCGCGAGGCGGCCGACCTCCTCGAGGTCGCGGGCGTCGATGGCGCCGGCGTCGAAGTAACGGAGCGTGAACGGCCCGATCTGCAGGCGGTCCCCCGAGCGCAGCACGCGCTTCTGGACGTTCCACCCGTTCACGTGGGTGCCGTTCGTGGAGCCGAGGTCGACGAGCAGGTGGCCGCCGCCCTCCGGCGTCACGCGCGCGTGCCGCCGGGAGACGTCCTCGCTCGGCAGCACCACGTCGCAGCCGGGATCGCGCCCGAGCGTGATCTCGCGGTCGAGCCCGACCGAGAGGCCGGTGACGGCGTCGCCCTCGACGATGACGAGGCGCGATTCGCCCGTGCCACTGCCCTCCGCGCCGGCGTCCCGCGGTGCGCGCTTGCGTGTCGCCTCTTCCAACGTCCCCCCCCGCGTCACACCCGCCAGTGCAGCCGCTCGAAGTCGGCGTCGGGTACGACGAGGTTGACGTACCCGAATCGCGGCAACCGTTCCACCTCCACTTCGCCGCGCAGTGCGTGGACGGCGACGGCGAACCTGGAACCGGGTTTCAGTCCGAGCTCGGCGAAGGGAATCTCGAGCTCGAGGATCTCCTCCATCGCGGAGGCGCCGACCTCGGCCGAGCCCTTCCGGCCCGGCCGCGTCCCTCCGCCGGGTGCGACCTCGAAGTCGACCCACCGCTGCTGCTCGCGGGAGAGCACGACGACGCGCACGGTCGTCGCCACCTCGGCGGTGCGGGCGGGCGACTCGGCGGGATCGAGTCGCAGGTAGAGCTGCTGGAGGTCGAACGCGTAACGCAGGACGCTGAAGCCCTGGGCGGCGCCGTACATCGACCCGCGGTGCTGGCCGGGCCGGTAGAGCCCGGACCCCTGCCACTCGAAGTAGGTCGTCTCCCTTCCGTCGAGCGTGGGCTTGAGGAGCGCGGTCGGCCCGGAGAGCGGCTTCGCCTCGACGCCGGCCGGCTGCGCCGTGCCGGCGCGCTTGATGGGCCCCTGCACCTCCGGCGGCGGCTCGGCGCCGACGAGGAGCGACGCCCTCGCGACGTGGCCGCGGAAGAGCGCGTCGAACTCGGCGGCGAGCTCGGTCGTGAAGTCCTCGCCGTACCACCAGAACCAGTCGGAGGCCTCGGCGGCGTGGAGGTGCCGGCGCGCCGCCGCGAGCCGGTCCTGCGGGACGCTCCCCGCGCGCTCGGCGTCCGCCACCGCGCGCCGCGCCTTCCCGAGGGCGCTCCACGCGGTGCGATCCTCGTGGTGGCCCATCCAAATCCGGAAGGACGACTCGAATCCAGGAGCCGGAGTGGATCTGCTCGACCCGCCCCTGGGGCTCCCCGGGCCGCCCGCGCGTCGCCTCGCTCATCGTCACCGTCTCGATGCGCGGGTGGCGCTCGAGCGCGCCCCACAGGCCGTCGAGGAACTCGTGGCCGGAGCGCGGGTAGTGCTCCCAGGCGTTCTCGCCGTCGAGGAACACGCCCACGGTCGCCTGCCCCGGGAGCCCGGCGCCCTCCCATGCCTGGCCGACCGAGGCGACGTGGCCGAGCATGTCGGAGACCGCCTCGGCCGCCGGCACCTTCGAGTAGGTGAAGCCGACGAGGTCGGAGAGCGCGCGGTCGCGGAAGAGCATCGGCAGCTCGCGCCCGCCGGCCGCGACGCGCCAGGGCCGGTAGAGCGACGAGAGCCGCGGGGCGTCGCCGGGCAGGGACGCGAGGAGCACGCCCTCGTCGGACGCCGCCCAGCCGAGGCCCTCGCCCGCGAGGAGCGCGACGGCCTCGGGCGACACCGAACCCTCCGCCGGCCAGGTGCCCGCGGGCGGCCGGCCGAAGTGGCGCGCGTGCGCGGCGATCGCCTCGCGCACGTGCCAGGCCGCGTCCTCCGGCCAGGCGAAGCGCGGCGGCAGGGTGGCGTCCGGGAGCGCCCGCCTCGCGGCGTCGGTGTCGCAGACGAGCGGGAGGATCGGGTGGTAGTAGGGCGTCGTCGAGAGCTCGACCTGCCCCCGCTCGGCGAGCGCGCGCCAGCGCGGGACGATCTCGGCGACGATCCGCCGCTGCGCCTCGACGACGTAGGCGGCGTCGCGGTGGTCGAAGTCCCGGCCCTTCTGGAGGAGCGCGCGCAGCCCGGGGTCGTCCTCGAGCGCCGAGAAGCCCATCCACGCGAGGTTGAAGTGCACCGCGAGGTCGCGGAGCTCCGCCGGCGTGAAGGTCGCGGCGAGCCGCTCGACGTCCACGCCGCGCAGGTCCCGGCCGCGCTTCGAGAGGAGCTCGGCGTAGCGCGGCACCGGGCGGACGTGGCGGTCCCAGCTCACCATGAAGAACGAGCGGAGCAGGATCCCGCGCTCCGCCGGCGCGAGGTCGGCGGGATCGCGGACGCTGAGGTCGAGGAAGCGGTCGCGCCCGGCGCCGAGCGTCGCCTCCTCGAGCTGCTCGAGCAGCACCGGCGTGAAGTTCACCGTGCAGCGCACGCCCGGGTGGCGCTCGAGGATCCACGCCATGTCCCGGTACGAGCGGGTGGCGTGCAGGCGCACCCACGGCAGGAGCACCTCGCCGCTCGTGGCGTCGCGGTACGGCGGCTGGTGCATGTGCCAGAGGAAGGCGAGCCGGACCTTCTGCACGGCGCGGGTCCTCCGGGGCGGGCGCGGTGCGACCTAGCGCTTCTTGTGGCCCGGAACGGGGGCCGGGAGCGGGGGGCGCCCGCGGGCGGCGCGGCCGATCGACGGCGGGGCGCCGCTCGAGGTGAGGCGCGGCCCGCCCTCGCCGCGGATCTTCCACTCCTCCCACAGGTTCAGGACGAGCGAGACGTCGCGGAGCGGGAGCGCCTTCTTGAGGTGCGGGAACTCCTCGATGAAGGCGCCGTAGAAGGTCTCGTACCGGACCGGCGTGAAGTAGCGGAGCAGCGTCTCGCGACCGTGGGCGTCGACGTCGAGGAACTCGATGCCCATGCCCGACACGAGCTCGTCGTGCTCGAGCTCGACGACGTGCGCCACCTGCGAGCGGATGGGCAGCGGGCCGTCGGGCAGGCCGAGCTCGACGTAGAGCTCGAGGCCGCGCTTCAGGAGGAAGCTCGACTGGACGAAGATGCCGCCCAGGCCGAGGTTCCGGGAGGTGCAGAAGGCCTCGAAGAGGAGCGCGCCGCCGGGCCCCGGGATGAAGAGCCGGCACGGGAGATCGGTCTCGATGCGCTCGTAGCGGCGCTGGGGGTCCGTCGCGGTGGCCATGGTCCCGGAACGATAGCAGGAAGGGCGGCGGGGGGTGAATTTCGGCGGCGCGGGTCAGGCGCCAGGTGCACCCGGAGCGATGAGCGCCAGGCGGGGGAAGTAGGTGCGGTAGCGCCTCACGTCGCGGGTGAGGAGCTCGTGGCCCGCCACGGCTGCGTGCGCGCCGATGTAGAAGTCCGGCAGTGGCGTCATTCGCCTACCTCCCCGCCGCCGGTACGCGAGGAAGCTTTTCCCGGCGAGGAAGGCGGCCTCGTAAGGGAGAGGATCGCGCCGGAAGAGATCGGGCGGGAGTGCCTCCTCGAGATCCTCCACCCGCTCGAAGCCCACCGACACCTCGGCGTAGACGATCGGGTTGATCACGAGGACCGCCCGGTCCGCCGCGCGAGCGAGCGCCTCGGCCGACCACTGCGCCCAGGTCGGATCGGAGGTGGCGACGTCGAGCAGGACGTTGCTGTCGACGAGGATCGCCATCAGTCGCCGCGCGTCAGCGCGAGGATCTCGTCGGTGCTCATCTTCACGGTCGCGCGCCCCCGCAGCGACCCGACCGCACGGGCCCCTCTGCCCTCGCGGCGTTGCGTTCGTGCCCGGTGGATGCGAACGCCCTTCCCGTCCAGCTCGAACTCCACCTCGGTGTCCGGCAGGAGCCCCGCCTTCTCGCGGAGCTCGGCCGGGATGGTGACCTGCCCCTTGCTCGTGATGCGCATGCCCCTGGCTCCTTACTCTTACATGTAAGAGTAAGACTCTTCCGGGCTTCGCGCCAGGGGGTACAATG
Organism: Anaeromyxobacteraceae bacterium; assembly: GCA_047602405.1. Classification (GTDB taxonomy): domain Bacteria; phylum Myxococcota; class Myxococcia; order Myxococcales; family Anaeromyxobacteraceae; genus Anaeromyxobacter. Next base: position 1,293,750 of record JASGHJ010000001.1, on the reverse strand, counting down.
CCGCCCACCCCGTGGACTTCCCCACCCTCGGACCTTCCCCCACCCGCCGCCGCGGGCGCCGCCTCGCCCTCGGCGGAGCCGCGCTCGTCCTGGCAGGTGTGCTCGTGACCACCCTCGCCTCCACTTCCTGGCTCGCGACCTTCGGCGGGCGCCTCGAGGGCGCCCGGCTGGAGCGGGCCCGGCGCTCGCCGAACTTCAAGGACGGCGTCTTCGTGAACCCGCTCCCCACGGCCATGCTGGAGCCGGGCACGACCTGGGAGATGCTGCAGCACCAGTTCTTCGGCAAGGAGCAGCGCGTCCCCGCGGTCCCGCCCCCGCTCGTCGCGCGGACCGCCGCCGATTACGCGACGCCGCCCGCCTCGGGCCTGCGGGTCACCTGGATCGGCCACGCGACCGCGCTCGTCGAGCTCGACGGGGCGCGGGTGCTCACCGATCCGGTCTTCTCCGACCGCTGCTCGCCGTCGACGCTGGTCGGGCCGAGGCGGTTCCAGGCGCCGCCGATCGCGCTCGAGGCCCTGCCGCCGATCGACCTCGTCGTGGTGTCGCACGACCACTTCGACCACCTCGACATGGCCACCGTGAGGGCGCTCGCGGCGCGGGGCTCGCGCTTCGCCGTCCCGCTCGGCGTCGGCGCCCACCTCGAGACCTGGGGCGTGCCGGCCGCGCAGGTCGCGGAGCTCGACTGGGAGGAGTCGGCGACGGTCGGCCCGCTCACCGTGACCGCGACGCCCGCCCGCCACTACTCGGGCCGCAACCCGCTCCGCCGCGACGGCACGCTCTGGTCGTCCTGGGTCGTGGCGGGCCCGGCGCACCGGTTCTTCTTCAGCGGCGACTCGGGCTACTTCGACGGCTTCGCGAAGATCGGCGAACAGCACGGGCCGTTCGACCTCACGCTCGTGAAGATCGGCGCCTGCGACCGAACCTGGCAGCAGATCCACATGTCGCCCGCGGAGGCGGTGAAGGTGCACCAGGACGTGCGCGGCAAGGTGCTCGTGCCGGTGCACTGGGGCACCTTCAACCTCGCCTTCCACGCGTGGAACGCGCCGGCGGACGAGGTGGTCGACGCCGCGGCGAAGGCGGGGGTCACGCTGGTCGTGCCGAAGCTCGGCGCACTCGTCGAGCCTGTGAACCCGCCGCCGCTCGAGACGTGGTGGCGGTAGGCAGTTCTTGCTCGCGGTGAAGCGGCGCGGTACGGGTCGGGCGGAGGGAACCTCGCCCATGCCCCGCTCGACCGGCCCGCTGCTGCTCGCCGCCTCGCTGCTCCTCACCGCGTGCCCCTCGAGCGACGGGGGCGGACAGGCCGAGGACCTGCGGCCCATCCGGCAGTTCGAGCTCGGGTGGAACGTCCATGCGGTGGGCGGGTCCGGCGCCACCGTGGTCGCCCAGTACCGGGACACGCTCGGGCCCGACGCCCGCGTCCGCGTGTTCTCGGCCGACCCCTCGCACCGCGGCGAGCTGCTCGTGCGCGGGACGGTCGACCTCGGCGTCTCGAACGGCGTCGCCGAGGAGCTCGTCGTCGGCGCCGACCGTGCGGCGCTCGCCTTCCAGGACGAGGGCCGGGTCTCGGTGATCGCGCTCGACGGCGCCCAGCCCGCGGTCCTCGCGACGATGGACCGCTCCGGGGCCTACCGGGTCGCCGCGACGGGCCCCTGGCTCGCCGTCACGACCGCCTACGCGATGAGCGCCGTCGAGCTTGTGGACCTCTCCGGCGCGACGCCCGCCACGGCGGGCACCTTCCCGATCGGCTCGCCGGTCACCTGCATCGTGCCGTTCGGCGGCGGCTTCACGATCTTCACCGAGGCCGGGCACGCGCGGCTGCAGGCCGACTCCGGCGGGACCTGGCACCTCCAGCACGTCACCGACCCGGACGTCCGCGGCTACCGCAAGGTCGAGGTCCTCGCCGCCGACGTCGCCTGGGCGGCGGGCCCGTCACCGTTCGCCGGCAAGTCGCGGCTCGACCGCCTCGACCTCTCCGCGTCCGCCCCCGCACGCACCTGGACCTCCGACCACGCCGGCAACTTCGAGACGTTCTCCTGCGACACGCTCGGCGGCTGCCTGCTCGCGACGCAGGTCGACGGCGACTGGGGCTCGATGTGGGTCTCGGCGCTGCGTGCCGAGGCGAGCGGCGTGCGGGTGTCCGCGCCGGTCAAGGTCTTCGGGCTGTTCCGGACCGGCGCGACGACGATGCACGCGAACGCCGGGCTCGCCTACGCGGCGTACGCGCCCTGGACAGCGGAGTACCACTCCAGCCTCACGAGCCAGATCGCGATCTTCGAGCTGCCCTGAGGCACGTTCGGCAGGCCTCCCTCCCGCCCCCACCGGGGCCCGTCACGCCGCGCGGCTCGCGCCGTTCTCCCTCCCGGCGCCTCGAGCGCCGGGAGGACCGGCCTTGAAGACCATCGCCACGTTCGTCACCGCGCTGACGGCCGCCGCCGTGCTCGCCGCGCCTCGGAGCGCGGCCGCGGGCGAGTGCTACGGCATCCCGTCCTCCCTCGTCTTCGCGCAGGCCGGGTACGACGACGTGGAGTCGGTGACCGGCACGGCGGGCGTGTACGTGGACCGGGGCACGCTGTCGGTGAACTACGTGAAGCTCAAGAACCCGCCCAACGGCTCGAAGCTCACGTCGGTCGGCCTCCGCTACACGCACGACCTCGAGGAGCGGAACCCGGAGCGCAGGTTCAACGCGTGCGCGCTCCTCGGGTTCCAGCTCGCGCAGGGCTGGCTCGTCAACGCGAACGGGCTGCGCGCGAACGCGCGGCTCACGAGCCGCATCGTGCCGATGGGGCTCGGGCTCTCGTACCGCCTCGTCGGCTCGCCGCGCTTCAGCGTCGTCGCGTTCGCGATCCCGCAGCTGCGCCTGATCAGCCACGACATGCAGGTCTACGCGCGGAGCGGCGATCCGGTGGACGGGCCGAGCGAGCCCACGCAGTACGGCTCGGCGCTCGGCGCCACCGTCGCCCTCGGCCCGGTCTACGCGCGGGCGACGTTCGACTGGACGAAGGGCGCGGACAGCGGGTGGACCGTCGCGCTCGGGGCGGGGTGGTGAACGCCATGAACCGGATCTCGATCCTCGCCGTGCTCCTCGCCGCCGGCTGCGGCAAGCCCTGGCCCTCGGGCTCGATCGACGCCGAGCAGACCGCGCTCGGGGATCCGATCGCCTTCGCGACGGTCCACGTCGCGAACTACACCGCCGAGGGTCACGTCTGCGGTGTGTCCACCGGCGGCCAGGGCTACTGCTGGGGCGTCGCGCCCCTCGGCACCCTCCAGATGACCGACGCGTGCGTCGTCAGCGACAACGGCATCGACCAGTTCATGGCGGAGTGCTCGGTCCGGCCGGTGGCGGTGGCCGGCGGCCACACGTGGCAGCAGCTCGTCACGAGCGCCACCGCTTCGATGGGCCTCGACGCCGAGGGCCGGGTCTGGGGCTGGGGCGGGGGCACGGCGATCGGGCTCGGCCCGCTCGGCGCTGAAGACTACCCGCGGGAGATCCCCGGCCTCGGCGCGCGCCGGTTCTCCCGCATCGCCCTCGGGCTCTACCTCGCCTGCGGCGTGACCACGGGCGGCGAGCTCGTCTGCTGGGGCAACACCGGACCGGTCACGACCGGCGCGGCGGCCGCGGCGAGCTGCACCTCTGGCTGCCTCGCTCCTCCGGCGACGATCGGCACCGGAACCGGCTGGAAGGACGTCGCGGTCGGCGACGCGCACGCCTGCGCGCTCGACGCGGCGGGCGCCGTCTCGTGCTGGGGCGAGGGCACGCGCAACCAGCTCGGCTCGACCGCCGCCGGCACGTGCCCCGGCGTCACCGGCCCGTGCCGGCCGCTGCCCGCGCCGGTCCAGGTGACCGGCCAGACGTTCGAGTCGCTCGTCGCGATCGGCGACGAGACCTGCGCACGCACGGCGGCGGGCCTCACCTACTGCTGGGGCAACCAGGTCCCGAAGGCGGCCACGCCGGCGAACATGGGCACCTGGAAGGCCATCGCGCCCACGCGGGTGAACTTCTGCGGCGTCACCGCGGCGGGGGCGATCTCCTGCTCGATCCCCCTCATCTCCGGCATGCCGGCCGGGGTCATCACCTCCACCGAGAAGTTCGTGGACGTCTCGGCGGCGGCGGGCAACCTCTGCGGCGTCTCCGAGGCGCACGAGGCGTGGTGCCTCGGGAACGCGTCCACCGCCATGCTCGGGACCGGAGAGCTCGGCGCGGGGATCCGAACCACGCTCGCGAAGGTGTCGGCGCCGTTCAAGTACTGATCCTGCGCGGGAAGGAGCCGCCGCGGCCTACGCCCCGGAAGTTACACCACGGGTGGAGGGGCTCACGGATTTCGGGGCCACGCGTCGGGGTGATCGGTGACCGATGAGGCCCGCGCGCTCACGGACGTGCGGGTTCCCTCCGCCGTCCGGCGAGGATCAGGAGCCCCGCACCCACCATCAGCGCGACGTCCGCGACGTTGAAGATCCCGGTCCGCACCGGGCCCACGCCGAGGTTCAGGAAGTCGATGACCCAGCCGCCGGTCTGCACGCGGTCCCAGAGGTTTCCCGCGCCGCCGGCCGCGATGAGCGTCGCGGCGGCCGCGCCCGTGGTGGAGACGCCGCGCCAGAGCGCGACGCCCAGCGCGAGGAGCACGATCGCGCCCGAGCCCCAGGTGAAGAGCGCGACGCGCACGCCGTCGGGCAGCCGCGCGCCGAGGCTCAGGAACGCGCCCGGGTTCCGGACGCGCTCGAGCCGGACGCAGTCGGCGACGTAGGAGTGGCGCTCTCGCTCCACGAGCCGCTCGACCGCGATCCGCTTCGTCGCCTGATCGCAGCCGAGGGTCGCAGCGAAGAGGCAGCGCGACGAGGACGGCGCGGCGGGCGGCGGCGGGCGTGGGCATGAGGGTCAGCATACCTGTGCCTCGCCTGCCGTCGGGTGTTCGTGCCTGCGGTCGAGATGGCGGTGGCGTGGTGACGTACCGTGAACGGCGGTGACCCCGCAGACGTCTGCGCGAGCCTGCGAGGGGCGGGTCGATGACGCACCACAACGCTCTCCGCGGAAGCGTTCGAGATCCAGTCGCAACTGCGCTCCGGGATGTGCCCGCTACGACGGCCGGCTCGAGAGCCCCTGCGCCTTCGCGAGCCGCTGCTCGACGTCGTCCTTCTCCCAGCGCACCGCCTGCAGCTCCGCGGCGATCTCGGCGACCTGCGCCTGGGCCTCCTCGGCGGCGCCGCGCGCGGAGGCGAGCTCCGCCTCGAGCGCGGCGCGCATCGTGGTGGCCTCCTCGCGGACCCGCTCGAGCTCGTCCTTGCTCGCGGGGATCGTCGCGGGGGCCGGCCCGCCGGTGGTCTCGAGCACCTCGAGCCGGGTGCGGGCCTCGATGGCGGCGGCCTCGGCGAGCTGCAGCCGCTCCTCCTCCGACTCGAGCCGCGCGCCGAGCTCGGCGACCTGAGCCTCGAGCCCCTCCCGCACGCCCTCGGCCTCGCGCGCGGCCTCCTCGGCGCGGGCGAGCGCGACGGCGAGCCGCGCGGCCTCCTCGGCCCGGGCGCCGCTCGACTCGCGCTGCGCCTCGACGGCGCGCAGCCGGCCCTCGAGCTGCTCGGCCTCGAGCACCGCGAGGTCGCGCTCGCGCATCGCCTGGTCCCGCTCCCGCAGGGCCTGGTCGCGGACGCTCAGCGCCTCGTCGAGCACCGGCGGCATCTCGGCCTGGGCCTGCCACTTCTCGGCCTCGTTCCGCGCCGCCTCGAGGTCGCGCTGCGCGATCGACGCATCGGCGCGCGCCTCGAGCAGCTCGGAGCGGACGGCGGCGAGCTCCTCCTCGAGGTCGGTGGCGCGGCGCTTCTCCGACTCCGCGTCGGCGGCGAAGGCGAGCCGCGACTCGGCCTCGCGGTCGGCCACGCGCCCGTGCTGCTCGACCTGCTCCTCGAGATCGGCGAGCCGCGACTCCGCGGAGGTGGCGCGCGACAGCGCGGCCTCCATGCCGGACTTCGCGGCCTGGGCCTCGGCCCGGGCGGCCTGCAGCGCGGCCTCGAGCTCCACGTGGCCGCTCCGCACCGCCTGCGCCTCGGCGTGGGCGCGGTCGCGCTCCTCCTCGGCGCGCGCGAGCGCCTCCCGGAGCGCGGCGGCCTCGCCGGCCTGGCCAGCCTGCTGCCCCGCCTCGGCGCGCAGCTTCTCGAGCTCGGCGCTCGACGCCTCCCAGGCCGCGGTCGCGGCCGACTGCTCGTCGAGCGCACGCGCCCGGTCGTCGCGGGCGGCGGCGAGCTCGATCCTGGCCGACTCGAGCTCGGCGGCGAGCGCGTCGTGGGCGGCGCGGAGCTCGGCGTGGGCGGCCTCGAGCTCGGCGTGTGCCGCGCCGGCCTGGCCCTGCTCGGCGTGCGAGGCCTCGAGCGACGCGAAGGCGGTCCGGAGCTCGCCGTGCGCCTGCAGCGTCTCGGCGTGAACCTGCTGCGCCTCGGCGTGGGCCGCGGCGAGCGCGTCGTGCGCGGCCTGAAGCTCCGCCTGCGCCTGCTGGGCCTGCGCGAGCTGTTCCTGGAGCCGGGCCGCCTCGTCCTGCGCAGCGCGCGCGCCGGACTCGGCCGCCTCGCGGCCGACCTCGTGGCTCGCGACCGCGGCGCGCAGCCGGTCGAGCTCGGCGGAGGCGGCGTCGCGCTCGGCGGTGAGCGCGTTCTTCTCGACGAGCAGCGCCTCCCGCGCGGCGACCGCCTCGCTCCGCTCGGCGAGCAACGCGTCCCGCTCCTGGGCGAGCGCCTCGCGCTCGGCCCGGGCCTGATCGCGCTCCAGTCGCAGCCCGTCGAGCTCCGCCCGCGCCTGGTCGCGCTCGCCCGCGAGGGCCACGATCTCCTCGCGCGCGCCCGCGAGCGACGCCGACCGCTCGGCCGCCTCGGCGGCGGCGTCGGCGAGCGGCCCGAACGGCAGCGCCACGAGCTGGAGCCCGGTGAGCTTCGCCGACGACTCGCCGCACACGGCCACGTACGCCGCCGCGGCCGCGTCGCCGGCGAGCGTGCCGTCCATGCCGAGCTCGGGGTCCGGGCCCTGCTCGCCCATCGCGAGCACCCAGCCCACCACCGCCGACTGCGTCGCGACCTCGACCCAGGGGAAGACGGCCGAGAGCGCGCCGGCGAAGGCCTCGAAGGGCACGGGCGGCACGACGGGATCGCCCGCGGCGTCGCCGAGCGCCGGCCCGTCGGCGGGGATCGCCGTGACGAGCCGGCCGCCCTTCGCGAGCAGCTTCGCGTACCGCACGACCTCCGACGGCTCGTCGGCGAAGCGCGCGCCGTCCCACGAGAGCACGAGATCGAACGTCCCGGGGCGCAGCTCCTCGAGCCGGATGTCCTTGAACTGCACGAACGGGTGGTGCCCCGCCTCGCGCGCCGGCCGGAGGTCGGTACCGGGCGGCTCGATGGAGAGCACCGCCGCGGCGCCGCGCTCGGCGAGGAGGAGCGCGCTCTGCCCACCCGTCACCGCCGCGGCGCCGATCTCGAGCACCCGCTTGCCGGCGAGGAGGGGCTCGAGGAAGGAGTAGCGCGCGAGCAGTTCGCCCGCGCCGTTCCGCGCGTGGAAGGAGGACATCGCGGGCGATGTTACACCGCCCCCGGCGGCCGGAGTGAAACGGTAAGTGCTATCGCCCGCGGATCAGGGCTTCGCGGCGGGGGCCGGCGGGGCCCCACCCGTCGCAGGGGCCTCCGGGCGGGGCGATTCGACTGCGCCGTCCGCCGCGGGGGCGCCCGAGGTCGGGGAGGCCCCGGGGGGCACGACGGGCCGCGGGCCCTGCCGGACCGCGGTGAGCACCGAGTCGACCGCCGGCTCGAGCTCCTTCAGCAGGAGCCGCGCGTCGGCGGCGTGCGGCGACCGCGAGCCGGCGGCCGCGCGGAGCCGCTCGGTCGCGCCGCGGAGGTCGCCCGCCGCCCGCTCGAGCAACCCCTGCGCCTCGAAGAAGCCGGACTCGGCGCGGAGCGCGAGGAGCGCCTGGTGCTGCTCGGCGGAGAGGCCGGGCAGGCGCTCGGCGCGCTTCAGGTACTCGATGCCGCGCGCGAGCCGCTCCTTCACGCCGCTGTCGACGTCGCCGCGGGCCCACCCCTCGACCACCGTGAAGAGCGCCTGGTCGAGGAGCGCGCGCTCGTCGAAGCTCTTCTCGGGCGGGAGCGTCGCGCCCGGCGGCGGCACCACCGGCGCGTAGGCCTGCTGGAGCTCGGGCTCGACCGGCGTGTAGGCCTCGCGCCCGAAGGGCAGCTTCGTCCCGTGCATGACGACGAGGCGGCCCTCGTCCGGCACGAGGTACCAGGTGCGCTGGTTGCGCTCGGAGAGCAGCATCACCACCGCGGCGATGAGCGCGAGGATGACGAGCGCCCCGAGCAGCGTGCGGATGCTGCCCCTCTGCCTGTAGTCTTCGGCCACGCGGAATCTCCGTGAGAGCGGGAGCCTGACGGGAGCTTAACGCCCGGCCGCCTTCGGCACTCCCACGAACGGCAGGTTGCGACCCACGCCGTCGTGGTCGAGCCCGTAACCCACCACGAACACGTCCGGGATCTCGAAGCCGCGGTACGCGATCGGGACCTTCACCTTGGCGCGGGCGGGCTTCTCGAGCAGCGCCGCGACCTTCACGCTCGCCGGGTGGCGGGTGGTGAGGTTCTCGAGCAGGTAGCTCACGGTCAGGCCGGTGTCGACGATGTCCTCGACGAGCAGGAGGTGCTGCCCGGTCACCGGCCGCGAGAGGTCGGAGGTCACCCGCACGACGCCGGTCGACTTCGTGCCCTCGTAGGAGCTGATGCCCATGAAGTCGACCTTCACGGGCAGGTCGATCGCGCGGACGAGGTCGGCCAGGAAGAGGAAGCTCCCCTTCAGGACACCCACCACCGTGAGCTCCTGGCCCCGGTAGTCGGCGGTGATGGCCGCGCCGAGCTCGCGCACGCGCTTCGCGAGCTCCGCCTCGGAGATGTGGACGTCGTAGCCTGCCGCGAGATCGCTCATCGTCACACCCACGCGTTGTTCATGAGCTCGCCGAGGCCGCCGCCGCCCGGCACGATGTACTGGCGCTCGTCGAGGCCGCGCTCCTCGTCCCAGCGGGTGCCGGGCACGGTGTCGAGCACGTCGGGCGCCGAGAGGCCGCGGTCGAGGCGGGCGGCGTAGATGACCACCTCGGGGTGCGTCGTCGTCATGTTCTTCACGTACTCGGGCGTGACGATGAGGTGGATGTTGACGATCTTCTTCGCCTTGCCCGGCACCTTGTCCTTGTAGGTCGAGATGGCGGTCGCGAGCGAGCCGCCCGTCGCGCCCATCGGATCCGGGAAGAGCAGGAAGGCCCCGTCGACGTCGCCGCCGATCTTCATGCCGCCGATGCCGGCGCCGACGACGTGGTGATCCTCGGCGAGCATGCGGCTCATGATGATGTGGTCCTGGCGGACGAGCTGCGGGTCGAGGACCTCGTTGAGGAGATCGTAGGCGACCTGCGACGGGATCGCGCCGGCGCGGGCGATGTTCACCGTCACCGCGCGCACGTCCTTGTCGACGACCTCACCCTCGAAGATGGCGCGGGGCGAGGAGTCGATCATGCGGGTGGGCACCGCCACCCGGCGCCGCGGGAACTCGGCGGCGATGACCGTCCGGATGAGGTGGTCGTAGATGGACCGGACGAGCCGGTTCACCTCGGGCTGCTTCGTCTCCTTCGAGCAGAGGTTCGCGAGCTGCCAGAGGAGGAGCGGGTTCGCGAGGACGTGGACGTTCGAGCCGTACTTGTGCTCGAGCTCCGAGAACCTGAAGGGGACGCTGTCGTAGGCCCGGTCGCGCATGGGGCGGGAGTGTAGAGCACACCCCCGCCCCCCTGGCCACGGGCAAGGTGACCTACTTCGACGCGCCGGCGGGAGCCCCCTGGACGGAGAGGGCCTTCGCGTCGACGTAGCCGGTCTTGCCGTCCGCGAGCTTCACGCGGCGGAAGCCGTGCACGACCTCCTGCGAGACCTGGACCTGCGCGCCGGCCTCGACCGGACCGGAGGAGGCGGCGTCCGCGGACGGCGCGCGGCGGAGCTCGGTCGCGGCGGAGACGGTGGCCGCGAGCTGCGCCGCCGGCGGGGCGGACAGGCGGGTGACCGGCTCCTCCATGAAGGCGGACCGGCACGCGGAGAGGACGGCGAGGAGTGCGAACGCTGCGAGCTTCTTCGTCATGGCTGGGTTTGCTCCTGTGGTGGTCGGTCCGGGAGAGTCGGGCCGGAAGAAGGACGCGCATCCTGCGTCCGAGCGGACGCGGAATCCACGGACCTCGCGTCGCACGACCCAGCGTGCTAGAGCCCCGGCCGTGCGCTTCGTGACCGTCGCCCCCGCCAAGGTGAACCTCGTCCTCCGCGTCGGCGCCCTCCGCGCCGACGGCTTCCACGACATCGCGTCGCTCATGGTGCCGCTCGATCTCGGCGACCCCGTGGAGGTGCGCATCGGCAGCCGGGCTGGCCCGGTCACCTGCAAGGTGCCCGGCCGCCCGGAGCTCGACGGGGCCGGGAACCTCGCCGCGCGCGCGGCCGAGAAGTTCAAGGCGGCGTTCGGCGTCGACCGCGCGATCGCGATCCGGATCGTGAAGCGCATCCCGGTGACCGCGGGGCTCGGCGGCGGCTCGTCCGACGCGGCGGCGGTGCTCCGGTGCCTCGCCCGCGCGTTCCGCGTGAAGGACGACCGGACGCTCGCGCGGCTCGCGCTCGAGGTCGGCTCCGACGTGCCCTTCTTCCTGGGCGAGGGCCCCGCCTGGGCCCGTGGCCAGGGCGAGCGGCTGCGCCCTGCCAAGGTGCCGGTCCAGCACCTGGTGCTGCTCTTCCCGGAGGATCCAACGCTCGGAATCCGTGCAGGCGAGGCCTACCGGTGGCTCGACGCCTCGCGGCAAGGACGGAAGGTGCCGGGCCTGCCCCGCCCTCGTCCGTTCGGCAGGTCCCTGCTGGGGAACGACCTCGAGCCGCCGTGCCTCGAGCAGCGGCCCGTCCTAGAGGGGTTCCTGCGCCGCCTGAGCGGCGCCGGTGCGGCGGCTGTTATGATGAGCGGCAGCGGCCCTACCGTCTTCGGAGTCTTCGACGATCGGCGCTCCGCCTCCAAGGCGGCGACGATCATCTCGAAGGAGGCCGGCCGCGCGGTGCGGGTGCTCGTCGCGCGGACGGTCTCACGGCAACCGGGGGTGACATCGTGGAGATCACCGAGGTCCGCGTCTTCCCCGTCAACGAGGAGAAGCTGAAGGCCTACGTCACGATCACGCTCGACCACTGCTTCGTGATCCGCGACCTCAAGGTGATCCACGGCAACACCGGCCTCTTCATCGCGATGCCGGCCAAGCGGCGCAAGGACGGCACCTTCAAGGACATCGCGCACCCGCTCAACTCGGACACCCGCGAGAAGATGGAGCGGCAGATCCTGGCCGAGTACGAGCGCGAGATGCGCAAGGGCGGCGCCGCCGCCGCCGCCGGGCCCCGGCCCACGGGGACCGAGTCCCTCGCCGAGGAGTAGCGCCGCGCGGACGAGTGCCCCCGCCGCGGCCCACGTAACGAACGCTTGCGGCCCCTCGCCTGACCTGGATCAGGCGCCCGCTCGCACCCCAGGTCCGCCTGCTCGCCCGCTCGTGGGAGCGGGACCCGCGACCCGTGTCGGCGTCGGAGGGATGGAGTATGAGTGACGCCTTCGCGACGGCCTCGGCGGCCCCAGACCCGGGAGCAGGCATGGACTACAGGAACGGCAACGGCAGCGGGCACCGCGACTACCGGATCTTCACCGGCAACTCGAACAAGCCGCTCGCCGAGGCGATCTGCAAGGACCTCGAGCGGCCGCTCGCGCGCGCCACCGTGGGCCGCTTCTCCGACGGCGAGATCCAGGTCGAGATCTCCGACAACGTCCGCGGCCTCGACTCCTTCGTGATCCAGTCCACCTGCTCGGACGCGAACGCGAACATCATGGAGCTCCTGATCCTGATCGACGCGCTGAAGCGCGCCTCGTCGGGCTCCATCACCGCGGTGCTCCCCTACTACGGCTACGCCCGCCAGGACCGGAAGGTCGCCTCCCGCGCGCCCATCACCGCGAAGCTCGTGGCCGACCTCCTCGAGGCCGCCGGCGCGACCCGCGTCGTGTCGATGGACATGCACGCCGGCCAGATCCAGGGCTTCTTCAACATCCCGTTCGACCACCTCTACGCGGCGCCGGTGCTGCTCGGGGAGATGAAGAAGCGGTTCGAGGGCGCGGGCCAGGACATCATCGTGGTCTCGCCGGACGCCGGCGGCGTGGAGCGCGCCCGCGCGTACTCGAAGCGGCTGAGCTGCGGCCTCGCCATCGTCGACAAGCGGCGCACGAAGCCGAACGTCGCGGAGATCATGAACGTGATCGGCGACGTGCGCGGCAAGCAGGCCATCCTGCTCGACGACATGATCGACACCGCCGGCACGCTCACCCAGGCGGCGAACGCGCTCGTCGACAACGGCGCCACGAAGGTCTTCGCCTACGCGACGCACGGCGTGTTCTCCGGCCCCGCGGCCGAGCGGATCACGAAGAGCCCGATCGACGAGGTCGTCGTGACCGACTCGATCCCGCTCCGCCCCGAGGCCGCCGCCTGCCGGAAGATCCGCCAGCTCACGGTGGCGAGCCTGCTCGCCGAGGCGATCCGCCGGATCCACTCGGCGGACTCGCTGTCGAGCCTGTTCGTGTAGGTGAGCGGATCCAGGGGGTTCGCCCCCGGGCCGATCCAAGGGTTGACAAATCCAGGGGTTTCCCCTAGAAACCCGCGTTCCTCGGGGTCCGGCTGTCGGGCCTCGTCAATGCAGCAAACAACCCTGCTGTAGAAACCACACAGCACGCCACCCAGGACCGGGTAGCTCATCGAACCGGCCCCTCGAATCCGCACGCAGCGGAAGGCGAGTCCACTGGGAGAGAGAGCCATGTCGAACGTCCTCACCGCGCAGCCCCGCACCGAGAAGGGCAAGGGCCCCGCTCGTCGCCTCCGTCAGAAGGGCCTCATCCCCGCCGTCGTCTACGGCGGCAAGGCCACCCCGACGCACCTCTCGGTCGATCCGAAGGCGCTGATGGCGGCGCTCGAGACGCCGAACAAGTTCAACACGCTGCTCACGCTGAAGACCGACGCCGCCGAGAAGCACGTCCTCTTCAAGGACTGGGCGGTCGATCCGGTCTCCCGCGAGCTGCTCCACGCGGACTTCCTCGAGGTCGCGCTCGACAAGCCGGTGAAGGTCTCGGTCCCCGTCGTCACGACGGGCCGCGCCGAGGGCGTCGCCGCGGGCGGCATCATGTCGATCGCCGCGCACGAGATCGTGCTCGAGGCGCTCCCGACCAAGATCCCGGCGAAGATCGAGGTGGACGTCACGCCGATCAAGATCGGCTCGTCGCTCCACATCTCCGAGCTCAAGGCCCCCGAGGGCTGCAAGTTCAAGTACTCCACCGACTACGTGGTCGTCTTCGTGTCGGTGCCCGAGAAGGAGGAGGTCGTCGCTCCGGTCGCCGCGGTTCCGGGTGCCGAGGGTGCCGCCGCCGCCGCTCCGGGTGCCGCGGGTGCCGCTCCCGCCGCCGGCGCTGCTCCGGCCGCCGCGGGTGCCGCTCCGGCGAAGGGTGGCGCTCCCGCCGCCGCGGCTCCGGCCGCGAAGGGCGGCGACAAGGGGAAGAAGTAGAGGTCCCCTTGAAGCTCGTCGTCGGCCTCGGCAACGTCGGTCCGGAGTACGCACGCACGCGCCACAACGTCGGCTTCCTCGTCGCCGACCGGCTCGCGCAGGCCCTCCGGGCCGACTTCGCCGCCGAGAAGAAGTTCTCGGCGGAGCTGGCCGAGGGGAAGCTCGCCGGCGAGCGCGTCCTCGTCATGAAGCCGCTGACCTACATGAACGCGTCGGGCGAGGCCGTGGGCCCCGCGCTGCGTTTCTACAAGCTCGGCCTCGAGGATCTCGTGGTCGTGCACGACGACCTCGAGCTCGCCGAGTACCGGGTGCAGCTCAAGGTCGGCGGCGGTCACGGCGGCAACAACGGCGTGAAGAGCGTCAACTCGCACGTGGGCGGCACGAACTACGCGCGGGTGCGGGTCGGCGTGGGCCGCCCGCCGCAGTTCATGGACCCGGCCGACTACGTGCTCGGCAAGTTCCCGAAGGGCGCGGAGGCGGAGCTGGACGGCTGCCTCGAGCGCGCCACCGACGCGGCCCGGCTCGCCTGCGAGCTCGGCGCCGCGAAGGCGATGAACCAGATCAACCGCCGGTAGCAGGACGCCGGCGGCGCAGGGCAGGACGGCTGAAGGAAGCACCCGCGGACCGGCATGGGGCCGGGACGCGGACTCACAGGGACTCCTCGCGGCGGGTGAACCGCCGCTTTCAGACCCGAGGGGAGCACAAGATGCCCGAGACGAAGCAGCTCGTGCGCGAGTACGAGACCATCTACCTGCTCAAGGCGGAGACGCCCGACGACCAGGTGGAGGAGATCAAGGAGCGCCTGCGCGGCGTGGTCAGCCGCGAGGGCGGGAAGGTCATCCGGTTCACGAACCAGGGGAAGCGGAAGACCGCCTTCCCGGTCGGCAAGAACCCGAAGGCCCTCTACATGCACTGCCTGTACGTCGGCAAGCCCGGCCTCGTGGCCGAGTTCGAGCGCAACCTGCGCATGCTCGACGTCGTCCAGAAGTTCCAGTCGGTGAAGGTGGCCGAGGACGTGGACTTCGAGGCGCGCCAGGTGGAGCAGGACGTCAAGATCACCGCCCCCGAGGAGGAGACCAAGCCTCGCGAGGAGCGCGGTGAGTTCACCCCTGGTGAGGACGGCTTCGAGGCCGAGCCCTCGGAAGAGCGGGAGGAGTAGGCCATGGCGCGTCCTGACATGGGCGGTCCCAAGATGGGTGGCGGTTCCGGCGGTCCCCGCGGCGGCGGCTTCGGCGGCGGTGGCGGCGGCGGGTTCGGTGGTGGTGGCGGCGGCTACGGCGGCGGGCGCGGCGGTGGCGGGGGCGGCGGCTACGGCGGCGGCGACCGCGAGGACCGCGGCTTCGGCGGCGGGCGCGGCGGCGACGACCGCGGCGGCGACGAGGGCGGCGGGCGGCGCGGCTTCGGCCGTCGCAAGGTCTGCCGGTTCTGCGCCGACAAGGCGCTGAAGGTCGACTACAAGGACCAGGGCCAGCTCAAGTACTTCCTCACCGAGCGCGGCAAGATCATCCCCCGGCGGATCAGCGGCAACTGCGCGAAGCACCAGCGCGAGGTCGCCACGGCGGTCAAGCGGGCCCGCATGCTCGCGATCCTGCCCTACACCGTCGGGCAGATCTGAGAGAGGCCAGCCATGAAGCTCATCCTCCGTGAAGACGTGGACAACCTCGGCAAGGGCGGCGAGGTGGTGGACGTGAAGCCCGGCTACGGGCGGAACTTCCTCATCCCGCGCGGCCTCGCCGTGCCGGCGAGCACGAAGAACGTGCGCGAGCTCGAGCACGAGAAGGCGATGGCGTCCGCCAAGGCGGCGAAGCTCAAGGCTTCCGCCGAGGCCGTCGCGAAGCGCCTCAGCGACACCCCGATCACGCTCAAGCGCAAGGTCGGCGAGCAGGACAAGCTGTACGGCTCGGTCACCGCGCTCGACGTCGCCGAGGCCCTCGCGGCCCGCGGCGTCCAGCTCGACCGCCGCTCCATCGACCTCGCCGAGCCCATCAAGACCGTGGGCGCGCACGAGATCCCGGTGAAGCTGCACTCCGAGGTCGTCGCCAAGGTGAAGCTGACGGTCGAGGCGGAAGCCTAGCACCGCGGCGGACCCCGTCCGCCGCGGAACCAGGTCAGCCTGGATCCACGAAGGGCCAGCCCGACCGGCTGGCCCTTCTTCTTTTCCCGTGAGGCGAGTGAGGCGGGCGGGAGGGCCGCCGTGGCTGGCCCTTCCCTCACCGCCGCGGCCGCTGCTTCGCGGACACCGAGCGGATGACGAGCGCGCGCCGCGCCTTCGGGTCGAAGGGCGTCCGCGACCGCGTGACGGCGGCCCGCACGAGCGCCCGCACCGGCGCCGCGTCGAGCGTGCGGTCGTCCTCGAGCTTGATGGAACGCACCTGGCTGCCGGCCCCCCGCAGGAGCCCCTGGGGGTCCGGCAGGCCGACGCCGCGCAGGAAGCAGAGCGCGATCCCGCTGCGCTGGCACGCGAGCGACAGGACCGCGTCGGAGGGCCGCGGGCCGGGCCCGAACCCGATCACGAAGAAGTTGTAGTTGTCGTACACGAGCTCGGTCGCGCCGGGCACGAGCGCGCGGAGCTTGCGGCGCGCGGCGCGGATGCGCGCGGCCATGGACGGCGTGAACTTCGCGACGAAGGACGCGAGGCGGCGCTCGGGCGTGGCGGCCGCCGAGGTCGCGACCTTCCGGACGGTGGCCCTCATGGCGGTGTGGTGCCGTGGCTCGACGCCGCTCGCCCGGACCCTGCGGGGCCCCTCGCGAGGGGCGCCCGACGCGCGGCCTCTTGCGCGCCGGCCCGGGCCGTGAGAATTCCGCGCGCTCCGTGCCGGACCGCCCCACCCTCTACGCCGTCGACTTCGGCACCTCGAACTCGCTCCTCGCGGCGGCGAGCGCCGAGCGCACCTTCCCGCCGGTGCCGCTCGACCCGGATGCGTCCGATCCGACGGTGCTCCGCAGCATCCTGTGCTTCCCGGACGAGGGCGGCGCGTTCGTGGGCGCCGCGGCGCTCGCGGCGTACGTGGAGCACGGCGGCGAGGCGCGCCTGCTCCGCTCGGTGAAGCACCACCTCGGCTCGAAGAACTTCCGCGGCACGGTGGTGCGCGGCCGGATGGTCTCGGCCGAGGACCTCGTCGCCCACCTGCTCCGGACGATGCGCGAGCGCGCCGACCGCCACCTCGGCGTCGAGGTGAGGCGCGCGCTCCTCGGCCGGCCGGTCCACTTCCAGGGCGAGGACGACGCGTTCGCCGAGGGCCGGCTGCGCCGGGCCGCCGAGGCCGCCGGCTTCGAGGAGGTCCGCTTCCTCCCCGAGCCGGTCGCCGCCGCGCGCGCGTTCGGCGCGGCGACGGCGAGGGAGGAGCTCGCGCTCGTCGGCGACTTCGGCGGCGGCACCTCCGACTTCACCGTGCTGCGCCTCGCGCCCGGCGACGCGGCGGGCGGCGAGGTGCTCGCGGTGGGCGGCGTGGGCATCGCCGGCGACGCGCTCGACGCCTCCATCATGCGCGAGCGCGTCAGCCGCCACTTCGGCGCAGAGGTCCAGTACCGGGTCCCGTTCGGGAAGAACGTGCTCACCATGCCGAGCGGGGTGATGAGCCACCTCCTCTCGCCTGCGCACCTGTCGATGCTGCAGCGCCGGGACGTCGCGAGCTTCCTCGACGACGTGCGGCGCTGGTCGCTCGGCGCCGACGACCAGCGCCGGATGGATCAGCTGCGCGTGCTCGTCGAGGACACGCAGGGCTTCGCGCTCTTCGAGGCCATCGAGCAGGCGAAGCGGGCCGTGTCCGAGGCGGAGAAGACGGTGGTGCGCTTCGAGTACGCCGACATCGACGTCCGGGAGCCGCTCACCCGCCGCGCGTTCGAGCAGGGGAGCCAGCGCGAGGTCGACGCGATCCTCGCCTGCCTCGACGCGACGCTCGCCGACGCGGGGGTCGCGCCGGGCGACGTGACGGTGGTCTGCTGCACCGGCGGCACCGCGCGCGTGCCGCGCATCGCCGCCGAGCTGCGCCGCCGGCTCCCCGCGGCGCGGATCGAGCAGTTCAAGGGCTTCCATGCCGTCGTGGAGGGCCTCGCCGAGGAGGCGCGCGCCATCGAGGCGGGGCTGCGTTGAGGCCGCGCGCGGGCGCGCCGGTCAGGCGATGAGCCCGTGCTTCACGGCGTACCGGACGAGGTCGGCGAGCCGGGAGATGTCGAGCTTCTCCGCGATCCGGGCCCGGTACGTCGCGACCGTCTTCTCCGAGAGGTGCAGCTCGACGCCGATCTCACGCAGCGTGCGCCCGGCGGCGAGGAGCTTCAGGACCTGCAGCTCGCGCGGCGACAGCGCGTCGTGGAGGGGCGCGTCGGAGACGCCCCCGAGCTCGGCCGCGAGCAGCTCCCCGAGCCGCCGCGACACGTAGCGGCCGCCCGCGAGCGCCCGCTTCACCGCGACCACGAGCTCCGCCGCGGCGCTCGCCTTCGTGAGGTACCCGACCGCGCCGAGGCGCAGGCACCGGATCGCGAGCTCCTCCTCCGGCGAGGCCGACAGGACGAGGATGCGGAGCGGGGTCGCTCCTCCGGCGAGCTCCTCGAGGAGCTCCAGGCCCGAGCGGCCGGGCAGGTTGAGGTCGACGATCCCGAGGTCCCACCGCCCCTCGGCGATGAGCCGGGACGCGGCGGCCGCGTCGCCCGCCTCGCCGATCTCGACCCCCGGGAGCGCCTGCTCCAGGACGCCCCGCGTGCCGTGCCGGAGGAGCTCGTGGTCCTCGACGAGGAGGATGCGGGTCACGCGGGGACCTCCGGGGGCGAGGGGATCCGGGCGACCACGCGGGTGCCGCCCCCCGGCCGCGCCTCGACGTCGACGTCGCCGCCGAACTCGCGGGCGCGCTCGCGCATGCCGAGGAGCCCGAGCCGGGCGTCGTCGCGAGGGACCGTCTGCAGCCCGCGCCCGTCGTCGGCGATCTCGAGCACGGTGGCCCGGGCCTCGGCGGTCAGCCGGACGAGCACGCGCCGCGCGCCGGCGTGGCGCACCACGTTCGTGAGCGCCTCCTGCGCGATCCGGTAGAGCGCGCTCGCGACCGGCGGCTCGAGCCGCACGGGCGCGAGCGCCTCCTCGACGGCGAGCCCGGTGCGCGCCTGGAACCGGCGCAGCTCCTGCCGCAGCGCCGCGTCGAGCCCGAGCCGGTCGAGGGCCTCCGAGCGCAGTCCGCTCGCGATGCGCTGCACGAGCTCCAGGGCCGAGCTGCAGTGCTCCTGGGCGGCCACGAGCCGGTCCGCGAGGCGTCCGGACCGGTCGTCCGCCGGCAGCTCCTCGACGAGATCCTCCGCGGCGCGCACCTCGAGCTGCAGCGCGGTCAGGACCTGGCCGAGGCCGTCGTGGAGGTCGCGGGCGAGGCGCCGCTTCTCGTCCTCTCGCACCTCCTGCAGGCGGCGGGTCAGCGCGCGCAGCTGCTCGCGCTGCTCCGCCAGCGCTCGCGCGGCGCGCTTCTGCTCGGTGATGTCGATCGAGACGCTCCCGACGCCGCGCCGCCCTCCGGCGAGCGGCACCGGGAAGGACGACGTGCGGAACCACGCCGACTCCGCGCGGCCGGGCACCTTGAACTCCACGTCGCGGTCGGCGACCGGCTCGCCGGTCGCGAGGACCTGGCGCAGCCGGGGCTCGTCCACCCGGGCCTCCGGGCTGAGCTCGTAGAGGCTGCGCCCGCGGATGCTCTCCCGATCGAGCCCGAAGAACCGCGGCGCGAGGGCGTCGGTGGCGAGGAACCGCAGGTCCTCGTCGAGCAGGTTCACGATCATCGGCGCCTTGGCGAGGAAGGCGTCCAGGGTGGCCGCGTGGCCGCGCGCAGCCTCCTCTGCGTCCCGGTGCGCGGTCACGTCGTCGAACGTGGTGACGAAGCCGGACACCCCGCCGTCCGGCCCTCGCATGGGAGAGGCGTTCACCCAGACGCGAACGCGCTCTTTCCCCCGGCGAGACAGCAACAGCTCGGCCTGGCTGGGCTCGCCCCGCGCGGCGCGGACCGAGGGCGAGTCCTCGAGCGGGAGGGGCGTCCCGTCGGTGCGGGAGAGCCGGAGCAGGTCGGCCCGCTCCCGCAGGCTGCCCGCGGACCGCCACTCGGCGGCCGTGAAGCCCAGGATCCGCTCCGCGGCCGGGTTCATGAGGAGGAGCTCGCCGCCGCCGCCGTACACGACGACGCCCTCCCGCATGGAGGCGAGCATCACCGCGAGGAGGTCCGCGGGCGGCGGGGCGGACGAGGACGTCACCCCGCCATCGTAGGCGAAATGGGCTCGACTCCGCTCGCGCGCCCGCGGGCGCGAGGACGTGAGCGATCGTTCCCCTCCGGGCCGTCGACGCCGGCCTACTCGCAGACCGGCGCGACCTTCGCCCGGGCCGGCGCCTTCGCGCCGAGCGCGCGCAGCCGCGCCTTCGCCTCGGCGCCGTTCCGGCCGGTGGTCCCCACCGCCCTCCACGCGTCCTGCGCCGCCCCGAGGCGACCGCGCTCCCGGGGGGCCGCGAAGTAGGCCTCCTCGAGCGCGCGGGCGCGCAGCAGGCGCGCCTCCTCGGCGAGGTCGGCGGCGGGCTTCTTCGCGAGGAACGCGGCCGCGCGCGCGGCCACCTCGACGGGCGTGCACGGCGCGGCGAGCCGCACGAGGCGCAGCCCGGCCTCCTCCGCGGAGCGGCCCTCGCCCTGGACGCGCGCCTCGAAGGCGCCGCGGTAGCGGACCCTGTTGCCGGCCGCCTCGAAGATGGGCGCGCCGAGGAGCTTCGCCGCGCGGTCGTGCAGCGCGGCGACCTCGGGGTCGACCCGATCGGCGAGCGACTCGGCGATGCGGCCCGCGGCCACGAGCGCCTCGGCACGGCCGGGCGCGCGCGGCACGAGGCCCGCGTAGGCCGCGGCGAGCTGGAGCGCGGCGACCTCCCGCCCGTCGCGGGCGAGCGCGTCGACCTGCTCCCGCACCGCGGCGGCCGCGGCAGCGCCCTGCCCGAGGCCGAGGAGCGCGTAGCTGCCCGCGCCCGAGGCCGCGTGGATCGCCAGGAGCGCGGGCGCCTCGGCCCGGGGCACGCCCGCGAGCCTCACCGCGAGGATCTCACCCGGCCGGGCGGCCTGCGGCTTCCCGAAGCGGACGCGGTCGACGGGCGGCGACGGCGGCTCGAGGTCCTTCCCGTCGGGCGTCCAGAGCTTCGCCTCGAGCGCGAGGTCGGGCTCGGGGATGCCCACGATCGCCTCGGGCGCCTCGCCGGCCTGGCGCGGAGCGACCGCCCAGGTGTCCCAGTCCTCGGCGCTCGTGTCGCCGCGCACCGGGCTCCCCTCGCCGAGGACGTTGCGCGAGGCGAGCTCGCGCCACTCCGGGTAGCGCTGGAAGCGGGCCGCGACCCTGTCGGGCGCGTCGTTCGGCTCGAGCTCCTGCCCGGGGCCGGCCTCGCCGAGCCGGAGCTCGAGCACGTAGGGGTCGCTGGGCTTCTCCACCGGCCCGGTGGCGCGGCCGTGCACCTCGCGCACCGTGAGGAAGTACGTGCCGGGCTCGACCGACGCGGCGAGCAGCTCGGGCCGGCCCGGCCCGCCGCGGTTCACGGTCGCGACGAGCGGCGCGGACGAGCGCGGGTCGCCGCCCTCGCGCGCGCGGTTGAGGGAGAGCGCGACGTCGAGGCCCCGGATGCCCTCGCCCGGCTTCTCCCCGTGCCACTCCGCGGCGAGCACGCGCAGGCCGGCCTCCTTCGGCACCTCGATGCGGTAGATGTCCGCGTCGCCGGCGTCCTCCGACAGCTTCGGCCCGATGAAGCCGCGCATCACGGCGACGCCGCCGGCCGGCTGGCCCTGGGGCCCGGGCGGGATGGGCAGCGGGTTCGCCTGGTCGGGCACGTCGTTGGGCTCGTGCTCGTTGCCGTCGTAGAGCGTGGCGGGCCGCAGCGCCGCCGGCACGGCCTGCGCGACCGCGGGGAGCTTCCGCGCGAGGAGCCCGTAGACGCCGTCCCACTGCCAGGCGACGAGCGCGGCGAGCACCACCGCGAGCCCGGCCGTGGCGAGCGCCACCGGCAGCGCGCGGTGGCTGCGCTCGAGCGCGGCGAGCTGCGCCTCGAACTCCTTGAAGTCGTCGCGGTTCGCGATCTCGAGCTCGCCGGTCGTGAAGTGGGCCGGGAGCTGGCCCTCGCCGGCGGGCGACCCGCGCCCGAGCGCGAGGAGCGCGTCGCGCATCTGGTCGGCGTTCTGCCAGCGATCGGCAGGGTCCTTCTGCAGCGCGCGGTGGACGATCTCGGCGAAGCGGGTGGAGACGTGCGGCGCCTCGCGCTCGAGCGGCGGCGGCTCCTCCCTCAGGTGCGCGCCCACCACCTCCATCGGCGTCTTCTTCACGAAGGGCGGGTGCCCCGCGGTGAGCTCGTAGAGGAGGCACCCGAGCGCGTAGAGGTCGGTGCGGTTGTCGACGTCGTCGCCGCGCGCCTGCTCGGGCGCGAGGTAGCTCGGTGTGCCGATGATGGTGCCCGCGCCGGTGAGCGAGCCCTTCTCGTCGCGGAACTTGGCGATGCCGAAGTCGAGAACCTTCACGAAGTCCTCGCCCGGGCGCGCCTGCATCAGCATCACGTTGCCGGGCTTCACGTCGCGGTGGACGATGCCGGCCTCGTGCGCCTCGGCGAGCGAGCCCAGGATCTGCTGGCCGATCTCGGCGGCGCGCTCCTCGTGGAGCTTGCCCTCGCCCTTGAGCAGGTGGGCGAGGTCCTTCCCCGGCACGTACTCCATCGCGAGGTAGAGCCCGCCCGTGCCCTCCACCTCGCCGAAGTCGAAGACCGCGATGGTGTGGGGGTGCGAGAGGCGGGAGACGATCGCCGCCTCGGACCGGAACCGGTCGATGGCCCCCTCGTCGTCCGCGTAGTCGCCGCGCAGGATCTTGAGCGCCAGCGCCTTCCCCATGCGGACGTGCTCGGCCTTGAAGACCGCCCCCATGCCGCCCTCGCCGACGAGCGAGAGGAGCCGGTAGCGCTCGGCGACGACCTGCCCGATGTACGCGTGCTTGAGGGTCTTCGGGGTGGAGGCGCCCGCCTGCCGCAGGTCCTGGCCGCAGGCCGGGCAGAAGTTGACGGGCCCGGCCGAGGTGTCGGCGAGGTACCCGCACTTCGAGCACGGTGGCTGTTGCGGCGAGGCAGGGTCCGTCGCCATCCGCGCGAGACTACAGCGCGTTGCGGCCCGTACCAAGGCGGACGCCCGGCCCGTGAACCGGGGACCCGGAGGTGCCGGACACGCCCGGTCCGCCGATATCGACCCTCCCGGCGCCCGCCCGGCCGGTTCCGAACGGACGACCCGTCCGCGTCACCCGCCGTCGCACACCGGCCCCGTACTGAACTGCTGCCGGGGAGGGGTACCGCGGAGCTTGCTCCGCGGGGAGGGGCGCGCCGAGCGCCCCTCGAAATACGGTCCCCACTCGCCCCTGTTCATCCGGGGCAACCGGACCGATACTGCCGGCCCGACCGACCCGCCGGACGGGCTCGGAAACACCCGAAGATCCTGCTCAGGCCCCCGGACGCCCTGCTAACATCGGAATTCCCGTGCTCAACTGGCTGCACAACATCGTCTCCCGCGATCTCGCCATCGACCTCGGGACCGCCAACACGCTCATCTACATCCGCGGGATGGGGATCGTCTCGAACGAGCCCTCCGTGGTCGCCGTCCAGCAGGACGCGCGCGGCCTGCGCAAGGTCCTCGCCGTCGGCAAGGAGGCGAAGGAGATGCTCGGGCGCACCCCGGGCAACATCGTCGCCATCCGGCCGATGAAGGACGGCGTGATCGCCGACTTCGAGGTCACGGCGGCGATGCTGAAGTACTTCATCCAGACCGCCCACAACCGGAAGAGCTTCGTGAAGCCGCGCATCATCATCGGCATCCCCTCGGGGATCACCGAGGTGGAGAAGCGCGCGGTGCGCGAGGCCGCCGAGTCCGCGGGCGCGCGCGAGGTCTACCTCATCGAGCAGCCGATGGCGGCGGCGATCGGCGCGGGCCTGCCCATCACCGAGCCGTCCGGCAACATGATCGTCGACATCGGCGGCGGCACGTCCGACGTCGCGGTGATCTCGCTCGGCGGCATCGTCTACAGCCGCTCGGTGCGCATCGCCGGCGACAAGATGGACGAGGCGATCATCCAGCACATCAAGCGCAAGTACAACCTCCTCATCGGCGAGCGCACGGCCGAGCTCATCAAGATGGGCATCGGCACCGCGTACCCGACCGAGGAGGAGCTCACGATGGACATCAAGGGGCGCGACCTCGTCGCCGGCGTGCCCCGCACCCTCACCGTGACCTCGAGCGAGATCCGCGAGGCGCTCTCCGAGCCCATCAACGGCATCGTCGAGGCGGTGAAGGTCACCCTCGAGCGCACGCCGCCCGAGCTCGCGGGCGACATCGCCGACCGCGGCATCGTGCTCGCCGGCGGCGGCGCGCTGCTCAAGAACCTGGACGTGCTGCTCCGCGAGGAGACCGGGCTCCCGGTGTTCCTCGCCGAGGACCCGCTCTCGTCGGTCGTGATCGGCGCCGGCAAGGCCCTCGAGGAGCTCGACATGCTCCGCCAGGTGACCGCTCACGGCTGAGCCGGGGCGGCTATGATGCCGCCCCATGCTCGCTCCCCTGCTCGCACTGGCCGTCTCGGCCTCCCCCGACCTCCTCACCACGGCCGAGAAGTCAGGCTTCGAGCGCACCGGGCGCTACGACGAGGCCGTCGCGCTCTGCCGCGCCTTCGCCGCCGCCCACCCGCGACGCGCGCGCTGCTTCACGTTCGGCGAGACGCCGGAGGGCCGGCCCATGGTCGCGCTCGCGGCGAGCGCCGACGGCGTGCTCGACGCGAAGGCCGCCCGCGCGAGGAAGCGCCCGGTGGTGCTCTTCCACGGCGCCATCCACGCGGGCGAGCTCGACGGGAAGGACGCGGGCTTCATGGCGCTCCGGCCGCTGCTCGCGTCGAAGGACGGCGGGGCCCTCGGGCGCGTCACCGCGGTCTTCGTGCCGGTCTTCAACGTGGACGGCCACGAGCGCTTCGGCCCCGACCAGCGCCCGAACCAGCGCGGCCCCGCCGAGGGCGGCTGGCGCACGAACGCGCAGAACCTCAACCTCAACCGCGACTACGTGAAGGCCGACGCGCCCGAGACGCGCGCGATGCTGCGGCTCCTCTCCGAGTGGGATCCGGTCGTCTACGCCGACCTGCACGTCACCGACGGCTCGAAGTTCCGCCACGACGTGTCGATCATGGTCGAGCCGCGCCTCGGCTGGGACGCCTCGCTGCGGCCGGTGGGCGACGCGCTCTCGCAGGCGATCCAGGAGCGGATGACCGCGCGCGGGCACCTGCCGCTCGACTTCTACCCATCCTTCGAGGACGAGCGCGATCCGACGAGCGGCTTCGCCACCGGCGTCGCGCCGCCGCGCTTCTCGCAGTCGTACTGGGCGAACCGCAACCGGCTGGGCATCCTCTACGAGGCGCACTCGTGGCGACCGTACGCGCACCGGGTGAAGACCGCCGTCGACTTCGTCGAGGTGCTGCTCGCGCTCGGCGCCGAGCGCGGCGCCGCCTGGCGCGCCGCCGAGGACGCGGCGGACGCGGCCGCGAACGGCCTCGCCGGGAAGGACGTCGTGCTCGCCTGGAGCGAGGGCGAGCGCGTCGAGAGGTTCGCGTTCCAGGGCTACGCGTACACGCGGCCGGCCTCGGTCATCACCGGCACGCCGATCCCGGTCTACGACGAGGGCACGCCGGCGGTGCTGGACGTGCCGGTCCGGCAGGACCCCAGGCCGTCGCTCACGGTGACCCTGCCGGCGGGCGGCTGGATCGTGCCCGCGGCACACGCGGCGCGGCTCGAGGAGCGCCTCCGGCTGCACGGCGTGCGGTTCGAGCGCGTCGCCGCGACGGTCGCGGGGGCGGACGTGGAGGCCTACCGGGCCGACACGGTCGAGTTCGGCGCGACCTCGAACGAGGGCCGGCAGCGGCTCACCGTGAAGGGCGCGTGGCGACCGGAGCGGCACGAGGTCCGCGCCGGCGCGCTGTGGATCCCGGCCGCGCAGCCGCGCGCGCTCATGGCGGCGAGCCTCCTCGAGCCGGAGGCGCCGGACTCGTTCCTGGCGTGGGGGGAGTTCAACCCTCACTTCGTCCGGGCCGAGTACATCGAGCCGTACGTCCTCGAGACGTGGGCCCGCGAGCAGCTGAAGGACCCCGCCGTGAAGGCCGAGTTCGAGAGGGCCTTCCCGCCCGAGTCGCCCACCCCGGCCGGGAAGGCGCCCGCCGCCGGCGCCACGCGGCGCGACGACCGCCTCGACTGGTGGGCGAGGCGCCATCCGTCCTGGGACCGGAACTACCGGCGCTACCCGGTGCTCCGGGCGGCCGCGCGGCCGTGAAGCTCCGGCGCGGCACGCTCGCCGACGCCCCGGCCTGCGCGCGCGTGATGCGCGCCGCGATCCTGGGGCTCGCGCGCGGGACCGTCCCCGCGCGCACGCTCGCCGCGTGGTCCTCGTTGCCGCCGCTGTATCACCGCTGGGCCATGAGCGTCGGCGGCGAGCGGTACCTCGTCGCGGAGCACCGGGGGCGCGTCGTCGCCTACGCCGCGCTCCACGGGCGCGAGCTCAGCGCGTGCTTCGTGCACCCGCGCCATGCGCGTCGAGGCCTCGGCGCGCGCCTCGTGCGGACGCTCCTCGCCCGCGCGCGTCGCGCCGGCCACGCCTCGGTCGTCGCGCTCGCCGCCCCCGGCGCCGTGCCGTTCTACGAGGCGCTCGGCTTCCGCTACGGCCCCGCCGTCCGCGTGCCGCTGCCGGGCGGCGTGGCGGTGCGGGCGGTGAAGCTGCGGTGCCGGACACGTTGAGCCCGGCGGTGCCGGACACTCCCGAAGTCCCCGTCTTCACGGAGGAACCTCCCTGGCCTTGACTTCACGTACTTTGCTGTACAAAGTGCTTTGCATGGAGGTTGCGATGACCGAGCACGGCACGCAGGGCAGCGAGCTCGTGGGGCGCATCGAGCTCATCGAGAAGATGATCGCCGACGGGCGCAGGACGACGTGGCGCTGGGGGTGGGCGTTCGTGCTCTGGGGCGCCGGCCACCTCGCGGCGCTCGGGTGGACCGCGCTCGCCCCGGATCAGCAGAACCTCGCGTGGGGCGTGACGATGATGGGCTGCGGCGTCGCCACCGCCGTGCTCGCGACGGTGCTGCGCCGTGGCCAGCCGCGGACGCAGCCGGCGCGCGGTGTCGCGGCGATCTGGAACGCATTCGTGGTGAGCCTCTTCGTCCTCATCGCGCTCGCTCCGGGCGCCGGCCTCTCCCGCGAGGCGCTCGTCGCCCTCATCCTCCTCCTCCTGGGTGGCGCGAACGTCGCGAGCGGCCTCATGCTGGACCTCCGCCTGCAGCTCGCCGTCGGCGCGGGCTGGTTCGTGACCTCGCTCGTCGTCGCCCGCGCGCCCACCGCGGCCGGGCAGGCCGCGTTCGCCGCCGCGGCGCTCCTCTTCGAGGTCGCCTTCGGGCTCTGGCTCATGGCGCAGGAGCGGGCCGGAGGCGCCCGTGCCTGAGCTCCCGGAGCTCGACCCGATCGTCCACGCCCCGGTCCGGCTCGCGGTGCTCTCGCTCCTCGCGACGCTCGACGAGGCCGAGTTCACGCACCTGCGCGAGCGGGTGGGCGCCACGGACGGCAACCTCTCCGTGCACCTCACGAAGCTCGAGGAGGCGGGCTACGTGGCGGTGAAGAAGGGCTTCGCTGGCAAGAAGCCCCGCTCCACCTACCGGCTCACCGAGCGGGGCCGCGCCGCCTTCCTGGCGTACGTGAAGCACCTGAAGTCGCTCCTCGCCGCGCAGCTCTGAGCAGTCCCGCAGCTCGTGAGGCCCCGGCCGCGCTGCCCCCGGTCAGGACCGGGCCGCGGCCTCTCGCGCCGCCAGCCACGCCCGCGCCGGCCCGGTGTCGACCCCGGCGCCGTCGAACCCGGGGAGCACGACCTCCTCGAGCGTCTGCACGAAGAGCGCGCGCTTCCGTGCGTGCGGCAGGACGCCGAGCGCGAGCAGCCCCGGGTCCTCCCGGGACGGCGCGACCTCGCCGAAGAGGTCGTCGTCGATGGTCCCCGCCAGCATGTCCGGCAGCCACCGGCCGAGGAACCCGGTCCTCCCGCGGGCAGCGGCGATGGCGAGCCACGCCCAGCCGAGCCGCGCGTGTCCGACCTCGTCGCGCGCGAGCTCGTGAAGGGCGTCGCGGAGCGACGGGTCCTTCGCCGCCGGGAGGAGCGCGGTCAGCACCGCGACGCTCTCCGACTCGGTCACGCACGAGGCCGCGACGAGCTCGTACGTGAGCGCGTCCTCCTCCTCGAGCCCGGGCGGCGCGACGTCGGCCGGTGGGGGCGGCGGCCCGTCCGGCACCGGGTCGCCGAGCGCCGCGGCGAGCCGCGCGCAGTGCGCGGCGTGGCGCCGCTCGTCGGCCGAGGCGCGACGCGCGAGCTCCACGAGCGCGGGCGCGAGCCCGGTCCGCTCGATGCGATCGGCGAGTCGCGCGAACCGGAGCTCGGCGTCGCACTCGACGGCGTGGCGGAACCGCCAGGCGGCGGCCGCGACGGCCCGGACCGCTGGCGGCCCGCCGAGGTCCATCACCAGCCCTTCACGCCGCCGGCCTCGCCGTCCTTCTTCTCCTTCTCTTCCTTCTCCTTCTTCGCCTCGGCGTCCTTCTTGGCCTTGGCGTCCTTCGCCTTGGCGTCGCCCTTGGCGGCGTGCTTCGTCTCCTTCTGGGCCTCGCCGGCCGGCTTGTCGTCCGCGCGCGCGGCGCCGGCCGAGCCTGCGAGCGCGATTCCGCCGACGACGAGCACCCGGAGCAGCTTGTTCGCCTTCATGGAGCCTCCTCGACAGTCCTGGATCGGACCGGAGGCCCTTAACCGGGTCCCGGGCGGGCGCCCGCACCCGAACGAGGAGGAGCCCCCGTGTGGGCTCAGACCCGGCCGCAGGGCCGCCGGAACGGGCAGCGCCTGCAGGCCTCGCGCGCCTCGAGCCGCGGGAACTGCGCCGGGTCGGCGACGTTCTTCTCGGGATCGGCGAGCACCGCCTTCATGGCGGCGATGGACGTGAGCATCTCGGCGGTCGTGGAGTCGAGCGACGCCGCGTCGACCGCGACCGAGACGCGCTCGGCGACGCCGCCCGGCTGCTCGGGCACCGTGTAGACGAGGCCGCCCACGACGCCGTCCACCGGCACCTGCCAGCGGTCCTTCGCGTAGAGCGCGTAGATGCCGACCTGCACGTGGTCGACGCCGCGCTCCTTGCCGGTCTTCCAGTCGAGGACGTGCACGCGGCCGTCGGCGTCGCGGTAGGCGAAGTCGATCGCGAGCCAGACCTTCGTGCCCTCGAACGACCACTCCACGAGCTCGTCGACCGTGAGCCAGTCCTTCGCCGGCGTGCGCCGGATCTCCTCCCAGGTCGGCGAGGCCCACAGCGCGCGCAGCGAGCCCTCGACGGTCGCGTCCCAGAGGCGCTTCCAGTCGCCGTCCGGCACGACCTCACCGTACTCGTGCTCGACGAGCCCGGGGATGCGCGACGGCTCGCCCCAGTACGCCTTGTCGCGCGAGGACGCCCACTCCGCGCGGGCGCGCAGCCGAGCGCGCTCGATGACGCGGTCGACCGGCCAGAAGTCGCCGGTGACGCGGGCGCGGTCGAGCGTCGCCTTCACCGCCCGGTGCACGGTGTGGCCGGCCCACTGCCAGCGCGAAGACAGCTTCTTGAGGACGTAGAGCTCGCGCGTCTCGGAGCCGCGCGGCGCCTCCCAGCCACCCCAGGAGCCGTAGTACGTGTACCAGTAGGCCCGCCTGCACTCCTTGAACTTCTCGTGGCGGGACTTCGACCAGGAGAAGTCGTTGATGAGCTGTCGGAGCATGGGGCCTGTCGCGTTGTGGTGAGGCGGAGTTCGTCGAGGCGGCGGAGCTCGTCGAGGCGGGGTGGCGCCGTGGTACCGGTCGGGCCTGATGGCCCGATCGGGACGCCACTCTAGCGCGGGGGTCGGACATACCTCCGCCATGCGCCCACCTCCCCGCGGCTGGCCCCGGATGAGCGTCGCCGTGCACTACGAGGACCCCAGGGCCGCCATCGCCTGGCTGCAGAAGGCGTTCGGCTTCGAGGCGGAGCTCGTCGTGCCGGGCCAGAACGGCCGCATCGAGCACTCCCAGCTCGTGCTCGATGGCGCGCTCGTGATGGTCAACAGCCTCGGCGGCCGCGGCCGTCCGGGCGAGGACCTGAAGGTCAGCCCGAAGGCGCTCGGCGGGAAGGTGACGTCGAGCCTGATGCTCTACGTCGACGACGCCGACGCGCACTGCGCCCGCGCCCGCGCGGCCGGCGCGACGATCTCGGTCGAGCCGACGACGAGCGACTACGGCGCGGAGTTCTGGGCCGACCGCTCGTACGAGGCGGTCGACCCCGAGGGCCACCGCTGGTGGTTCGTGCAGCGGGTGCGCGGGTAGAGCCCGCCGCACCCGCGGTGCGGCTGCGGCATCGCTTCACTGGACGCGAACCCGCGAGGGGTCGAGCCTCGTCGGCATGCTCCCCCGGCATCGGTCGACGTTCGTCGTCGTCGTGGCGCTGCTCGCCGCGGCGGCCTGCAGAGGCTCCAGCAGCCCGGAGCCCGACCCGTACGACTGCACGCTCCCCGATCGCGCCGGCGTGCCCTGCGCGGATCCCGCCGTGCGCCGCGCGCAGGCGCTCGTCGCGCAGATGACGCTCGAGGAGAAGGTCCGCCAGATGAGTGGCAAGGGCCAGTACGACCCGATGAACGCGGACCAGCAGGAGGACGAGCCCCGCCTCGGCATCCCCGGGCTCGGCTACCTTTGGGGCTCGCGCGGCATGGCCTCCCGGCGCCTGCGGGGCGACGGCCAGGGCTCCACCGTGTTCCCGGTGGCGGCCGCGCGCGCGGCGTCCTGGGATCTCGAGCTCGAGCGTCGGATCGGCAAGGCGATCGCCCGCGAGGTGCGGTACGCCGGCTACCACGTGCTGGTCGCGCCGCTGCTCGACCCGGTCCGCCATCCTCGCTGGGGCCGGGCGCAGGAGTCCTACGGCGAGGACGTGTTCCTCACGGGCGAGATGGGCGCGGCGTTCGTGCGCGGCGCGCAGCACGATCCCGCGGCGGTGGATCCTGCCGACCCCGACCAGCCCCTCGAGGACACGTACCGCGTGATGGCGTGCGCGGGCCAGCTCGGTCAGCTCGGGCTCGAGGACTCGAAGTTCTACGCGAACGCCGTCGCGGACGAACGGACCCTGCACGAGGTGCTCCTCGCCCCGCTCGCACGCGCCGTGAAAGAGGGCGCGGCGGCCGTCCAGACCCCCGCGAACCGCGTGAACGGGAGCTACGTGACCGTCAGCGAGGCGCTCCTCCGCGGCGTGCTCCGGGGCGGCTGGGGGTTCACCGGCTTCACGGTCTCCGAATGGTTCGCGAACGCGAGCGACCTCCGCTCGCTGGCGGCAGGGCTCGACGTCTACATGCCCTTCAGCGGGTGGTGCGGTGACTTCGGGCCCTGCTACCCCTACGGCGCGTCCCTCGTGCGCCTGGTCGAGCAGGGCGTGGTGGACGCGCGGTACGTCGACGAGGCGGCGCTGCGGATCGTCAGCCGCAAGGTCGCGTTCGGCCTCCTCGACCACCCGGCCTCCACGTCGCCCAGGCTCGTGCAAGGCGCGGACGCGCGCGCGCTCGCGCTGCGCGCCGCGGAGGAGGGCGTGGTCCTGCTGGAGAACGGCCCCACCGCGGCGCTCGCCGACGACGTGCTGCCCCTCTCACGCGAGGCCGTGACGAAGCTCGCCGTGATCGGGAGCTTCGCGGACGCCGAGCTGACGGGGGACCGGGGCGAGTCCGCCACGTACGCCCTGGACCCCGGCCTCGTGGTGACGCCCTACGAGGGCCTCGCCGCTGCGCTCGGCGCCTCCAACCCGTCGAAGACCGCCTGCGGTTCGGCCGCGAGGTGCGCGCTCACGTTCCCGACCGTGGCCGGTCACGAGGCGGAGCTCGCCGGCGCGCAGGTCGTCTTCGTGATCGCGGCCTACCACCCGGCCGATCTCGCGAGGAGCGCCTCCGGCGAGGAGGGCCAGTGGAAGGACCGCGCCTCCCTGGCCCTCCCGGCCCGCGATCTCGCGAACATCGCCGCGGCGGTCGCCCTGAAGCAGGCCGACCCCGGCCTCGCCGTGGTGGTGATCGTGAAGAGCCGGCGGGGCGGTGCGGGTCGATCCGTGGGTCACCGGCGTGGACGCGCTCCTCATGGCGTGGTTCGGCGGCATGAGCGAGGGGACCGCGCTCGGGGAGCTCGTCTTCGGCGACCTGAACCCGAGCGGCCGGCTCGTGCAGAGCTTCCCCGTGGCGGAGGCGGACCTCCCGCCGTTCCCGAACACCACTCCGGAGGACGTCGCGGTGGGCTACTTCCACGGTTACCGGTGGCTCGACCGCGGAGGCATCACGCCCCGCTACCCGTTCGGCTTCGGCCAGAGCTACACCACGTTCGCCTACTCCAACCTCTCGGTGAAGTCCCCGGTGGTGGCCGACGACGGCGAGGTCGTGCTGACGGTGGACGTCACCAACACCGGGCCGGTGACCGGCACGGACGTGGTGCAGGCCTACGTGAGCTACCCGGGGAGCGCCGTGGCGGGCGCGTGGGGCCGGCCGGCGCAGGAGCTGAAGGCCTTCGCCCGCGTCGCGGAGATCGCGCCCGGGGAGACCCGGCCGGTGTCCCTCTCCATCCGCGCGGAGGATCTCGCGTGGTGGGACGCCGGGGCGGGGGCGATGAGGGTCGAGAAGCTCGCCTACGCCGTGCGGGTCGGGGCTTCGGCCGACGCCTCCGATCCGCGATCGCTCCACGCGACGTTCACGGTCCGCTGACGCGGAGGCCTCCCGCACCTACAGGAGCTCGATCGGCGGCACCGCCTTGCCCTTCATCGTCGAGGTCAGCTCCGAGTCCTTCTGGAGCGCCTCGAGCAGCGGCTTGCGCGGCACCTCGGTGCCCCGCTGCGCCGAGCCGTGCTTCCCCTTCCGCGTCGAGAGCACGGTGCGCAGCCGGCCGCGCTTCCCGGGCCCGCCGCGCTTCTCGAGCAGGTTCCAGAGCGTCTTCGGCGTGGCGTTGAGGCTGCCGTGGTGGCCGACCTTGAGGACGTCGACGCCCGCGAGCGCCTCCTTCACGCCCGGCCGCCCGAGCGCGTAGCTCCAGTTCTCGAGCTGCGCGTCGCCGGGGAGCAGCACCCGCCGCGGCTTCCCGCCCTTCACCGGCAGCTCGAGGAGCAGGATCACGCTCGTGTTGTTGAGCACGTCGTCGAGCGCGCGGACGATGCCGAACAGCTCCTCGGCGCGGAGCGCGTCGAGCCGCCTCAGGAACCAGCGGGTCTCGAGCGGCAGCGCGCTCGGGCCGACGGTCTTCACGCCGGGGAAGAGGTCCGGGCCGCCGGGGCGCACGACCTGCTCGCCGGCGGCGGCCATGACGTGCCAGAACTCGTCGCGGTCGACGGTGCGCTGCCTGCGGATGGCGTCCGACTGCGCGAGCGTGGGCGGCCCGAGCACGCGGACCTTCACGCCGGGGAGCACGTCCTCGAGCCGCGTCTTCGATCCGTAGCAGACGTAGTCGACCCGCGGGAGGCCGCGCAGGTTCGCCATCGCCTCCGGGTTCTGCAGGTTGTCGAGCCCGACGAAGCGCAGCTGCGCGGCGAGCCGCTTCGGGAAGGGCGCGTTCACCGACGGCGGGCCGAGGTCCGCAGCGTCCCAGGCGGACGCGGCGTCCTCGTCGGGCTCCTCCGTCCCGCCGTCGCGCGCGTCCTCCCCGTCGCGGCGCTCGAGCTCCTTCACGGCGGCGGCCGCGACCCGGTGGATCGCCTGGAGCGTCCGCGCGTGGGCGACGGAGGCCTCGCCGATCGCGAGCCGGGTGCCGGTCGGGACGACCCCGCCGTCGACCGGCGCGTCCGGCGCCTCGGTCCAGGGCATGACGGCGAGGCCGGGTTTCAAGGCCTTCAGGATCTTCCACGACGCACCCGCGAAGCCGGAGACGTGATCCCGGTGCCGGTGCGTCGCGACGATGGCGTCGAGCGTCCCGCCCTGGGTTCCCGAGCGACCTCCCGGTCGCTGGCAGTCGGCCGCGATCTCCTTCGCGACGTCCTCGAGGGACGGGCCCGCGGGGTCGATCGCGGCGGAGGTCGTGCCGAAGTCGACGAGCACGTGCCGCGGCCGGTCCTCGTACTCGAGCCGGAGCAGGAAGCAGTCGCCGAAGCCGACCCGGTACGTGAACAGCCGCGCGGCCTTCAGGGCGGGCGCCATCACCACGCCTCCTTCGCCTGCGTGACCGGGTCGAGGCTGCGCGCCCGGTGGACCGCCGAGAAGCGCCGCTCCGCCGCCGCGGTCCTCCGGAAGAAGCCGTGGTCCCAGAGGCTCTTCAGGCGCTCGCTCTGCCGCGCCTGCACGTTGGGGCGCGACGGGTCGTGGACCGAGTCGCCGATCGTGTACTTCACGTGGCCGTACTCGTCGAAGACCAGCGTCACGCCGCCGAGCAGCATGATGGCCGTGTCGTCCGGCATGCCCTCGGGCTTCTCGATGCCGTGCGCCCCGAGCTCGCCGGCGAGCATCGAGAGCTGCTGGAAGACCTCGGCCACCGTCTCCCTGAGCGTGAAGCCATCCTCCGGGGCGACGCGCACGCAGGGCCGCACCGAGAGGACCCGCGTGTAGGCGCCGGAGAAGAGCCGGAGCTCCCTCCGGTTCTCCCAGACGAAGCGGAAGACCTCGTCCGGATCGCGCTGCATCGACTCGAAGCGGGTGCGGTCGTAGTCGAACCGCTTCGTGGCCTGCTGCCAGCCCGGGTCGACGCGGGCCTCGCCCCTGCGGCCCACCGACTCGTGCCCGATGCCGAACGCCTCGAAGGCCGCGACGAGCGCGTCGCGCACGCCGTAGCGCGCGTCGCGCGGCCGGACCTCGCGGTCGGCCGTGACCATCGCGGAGAGGAAGTGGCCGAAGCGCAGGTGGACCGGCGGGCAGTAGTCGAGCGCGCGGATGGCGACGGTGAGGAGGTCGTCGGCGATGTCCGAGCCCTCCTCGGCCGCGCGGTCGCGATCGACGGGGCCGTGCCTGCGGAGGGCGGTGAGCCGGTGCGACCAGACCGCGAGGAAGGCGTGCAGGATCGCGGCCACGAGGATCTCCCCGCGCCGGTGCGGCTCGTCGAACTCGGGCAGCCGCGCCAGCCCGGGCCGCGCGACGAGGTCCGCCGAGGCCCTGAGGGCGCTGCGGCCGATGGCGCCCATCTCCCGGCCGAACTGCTTGCCGAGCGCGAACAGCGCCGAGCGGCGCAGGGCCGCGACCGAGACGTCGCGCAGCGGCCCGCGCGCGTCGGCCCGCCCGCCGGCGGGCACGTCGACGAGCACGCGCACGACCTCCTTCACGGCGAAGACCGAGAGCAGCGCGACCACGTCGGCGAACCCCTCGTGGAACGCGGCCTGGTCCGGCGAGGACGGGTCCATGAAGCGCTTGCGGAGCCCGTCGAGCACGGCGTGGCTCGTCTCGTGGGCGACGATGTCGTGGGAGAGGCAGCTGAAGACGTGGCCCTTCCCGTCGCGCGTGGGGAAGTGGCCGAAGAGGAGCGCCTCGTCGCGGCGCGAGTAGAAGGCGTTCGCGTCCGCGAACGCGTGGGGGGCCACCTTGATCTGGTGGCCGGTGACGTCGAAGCCCCAGCCGATGCGCCGCCCGAGCGCGAACTCGAAGCGCGCGAGCGTCCGCATCACGATCGCGTAGACGTTCTGGGCGTGGAAGCCCGTGTCGCGGAGGACGACCTCCTCGGTCACCTCGGCGGCGGGATCGGCGCGCCAGCCTCCGGCCTCGCGGTCATAGGCGACCGGCGGGTAGAGCCGGCCGGTGGAGGCGTCGTAGTCGATGACGTGGACGCGGTAGCCGCGCGGTCCGGCGGCGAGCGTCTCCGCCGGCACGTCGACCACGGCCGTGAGGATCTCGCCGTGCCTCCCGCGCACCGACGGGTCCTGCGCGACGATCCGCATCTGCGCGAGGCGCGCCTGCGGGCCGGAGGCCGGGCCGCCGGGCGGCGCGATGAGGGACCGCTTCTTCGTGGCCATTGCACGGGCAGTCTACCGGCAGGCTCGGACGGCGGACGGGGGACCCCGTGAGGTCGTGTGGGGACGAACCTGCGGCCTTTACGATCCAGGTGTCCGTTCGCCCCGAGACCTCATGGACGGACACGTCCACCGGGGGGCATGAAATGCCTGCCGTTGGTTGAGCGCGCGGGCGGTCCCGGTGTAGCGATCGACCTCGGAGGTGGTCGCTCAGAAGGCCGTTGCTACGTTCGGCGGTCCTGCCAGGAACCCCGTCCCCGAGACCGGCCCGCGCTGCGAATGGGTACCACGGTGTGCCGTACCTGGGCAGATGCATGCCTGGGAAGGGCGTGAAGCAGTGTCCTAGAAGCTACCCCGCGGCGCAGCGACCGCCTCCTTCCCCGGAGGTGGTCATGGAAGGAATCGTTGTCGATCGGGTCTGTGGACTCGACGTTCACAAGGAGCAAGTGACGGCCTGCGTGCTGCTGGGAGAGGGCTCCAGGCTGCGCAAGTGCGTGAGGGAGTTCTCGACGTTCACGCGCGACTTGCTGGCGCTCGTGGAGTGGCTGCGCGAGGAGCACGTCACGCACGTGGCCATGGAGAGCACGGGCGTCTACTGGAAGCCCGTTTACGCGGTGCTGGAGTCGGCGGGCGAGCTCGAGCTCGTCGTTGGCAACGCGCAGCACATGAAGAACGTCCCAGGCCGCAAGACGGACGTGAAGGACTCGGAGTGGATTGCCCGACTCGTGAGGATGGGGCTGATCCGCAAGAGCTACGTGCCGCCGCTCTACCTTCGCGACCTACGGGACCTCGTTCGGTACCGACGCTCGGTCGTCCAGGCCCGGACGTCCGAGCGCAATCGACTACAGAAGGTCCTCGAGACCGCGAACGTGAAGCTCGCAAGCGTTGCCTCGGATGTCTTTGGCAAGTCTGGCATGGCGATGCTGCGAGCGATGGCCGATGGCGAATCCGACCCGCGCAACCTCGCGAAGCTCGCCGAAGGGCTCCTACGTAAGAAGATCCCCGAGCTCGAGGCCGCCCTCGACGGCCGGCTCCGCGACCACCACCGGTACATGTTGCGGCTACAGCTCGACCGGCTCGACGCTGCTGACCGCGACGTCGACACGCTAGAGAGGGAGATCGAGCGCCGACTCGAGCCCTATCGCGAGCAGGTCAAGCTGCTTTCGACGATTCCGGGCGTGAAGGTCCAGACCAGCGCGTCACTTCTCGCTGAGATCGGCCCCGACATGTCCGTCTTCGGCGGCCCGCGCCACCTGGCGAGTTGGGCTGGCGTCTGCCCCGGGAACGACGAATCGGCCGGGAAGCGGCGCTCCGGGCGTTCGCGGAAGGGGAACGTTCACCTCCGGTCGACCCTGGTCGAGGCTGCCGGCGCAGCCATCCGCACCAAGAAGACCTACCTGCGAGACAAGTACTTCCGCCTCAAGGCCCGCCGAGGACACAAGCGAGCCACCTTCGCCATCGCCCACAAGATCCTCAACGCCGCCTATGAGATTCCTCACGAAACACGTACCGTACGAGGACCTCGGGGACACCTACCTCGACCGGGTCGACGAAAAGCGCGTCGCCAAGAACCTCGTTCGCCGCCTTGAGCGCCTCGGCTATAGCGTGACCGTCACCTCACAGACACCCGAGGCGGTCACCTCCTAACCCCGGCATTTCGAAGCAGCGTAGCCCGCCGCAGGCGGGCGGAGACGAGGGGCGTCACGCCTTCGAGGAGACACCATGAAGATCGTCAAGTCCGGCACCGGCAACTGGGCCGACTCGCTGCAGCGCGGGAAGTACTCGCAGCGTCGGATGGAGCTCGGCGGCGAGAAGCTCAGGGCCGGGCTCTGGGAGCTCGCGCCGGGCAAGAAGTCGTTCCCGCTCCACGCGCACCAGGTCACCGAGGAGGCGCTCTACGTGCTCTCCGGCAAGGCGCTGGTGCGCACGCCCGAGGCGACGACGGAGGTCGGCCCCGGCGACTACGTGTCGTTCCCGCCCGGCGGGCCGGCGCACCAGCTCGTCAACGAGGGCAGGGAGCCGTTCCGGTACCTCGGGCTCTCCGCCGCCTTCGGGCACGACGTGGTCGAGTACCCCGACTCCGGCAAGATCGCGTTCGTGCTCGGGGCGCAGCCGACCGGGAAGCGGTGGATCTTCGAGAAGGCGAAGCAGGCGGACTACTTCGAGGGCGATCCGGACGCCTGAGGTCCGCCTGCCGCGCGGCGCGGCCCTACGCGACCTTCACGAACTTCGCCGCGGGCGCATTGCAGATCGGGCAGCGCTCGGGGGGCTTGCCGAACTCGAGGTGGCCGCAGGCCGGGCAGAGGTAGACGTCCATCTGCGAGAGGTCGGCGCCGGACTTGAGCGCCGCGAGGGCCTGCTGGAACAGCTCCGCGTGGACCGCCTCGGCCTTGCCGGCCCACTCGAGCATCGTCTTCGCGCGGTGGCCCTCGGCCTTCGCCTGCGCGGCCATCGGCGGGTACATCTCCTTCGACTCGTAGGTCTCGCCGGCGACCGCGGCCTCGAGGTTCTCGAGCGTCGACTTCACGCCGCCCATGTTCGCGAGGTGCGAGAGCGCGTGGATCGTCTCGGCCTCGGCCGCCGCGCGGAAGACCTTCGCGATCTGCGGGAGGTTCTCCTTCTCGGCCTGGCGCGCGAAGGCGAGGTACTTGCGGTTCGCCTGGCTCTCGCCGGCGAACGCGGTGGCGAGGTTCTCCTGGGTGGTCGGCATGGCGGGCGGTCTCCGGAGGGTCGAGGTTGGAATGAAGGCCCCCCACGGATACCACCGGACGGCCTGGCGCGGGGACGAAGGCTGGAGCGACGGAACGTACGGGCTACAATCCCCCACCCGTGAGCACCCTCCGTACCGCCGCCCGCTGGTCTCCCCGCCGCGCCATCGTGCGGCTCGCGGTGTCGGCCGCCGCGGCCCTCGTGACGGCCCTCACCGTGCGCGGGGAGGGGCTCGCGCTCCGCGCGGTGGCGGCGTGGGACGTCTTCGCGCTCGTGCTGCTCACGCTCGCGTGGACCGTCATCTGGCGCGAGGACGCGGCGCAGACGCGCCGGCGCGCGGCGGGCGAGGACCCCGGACGCCGCATGGTGTGGGTGGTCTCCATCCTGGCGAGCACGGCGAGCCTCTTCTCCGCGGTGCTCGTGTTGCGCCGCGCCCGCCACCTCGCCCCGGAGCACGCGGCCCTCTGGGTCGCGCTCTGCCTCGTCGCGGTCGTCGCCTCCTGGCTCCTCACCCACACCTCGTGGGCGCTCCGGTACGCGCACCTCTTCTACCGCGACGACGACGAGGGCCCGGGCGGGCTCGCCTTCCCGGGGAACGAGCCCCCCGACCAGCTCGACTTCGCCTACTTCGCCTTCACCATCGGCATGTGCTTCCAGACCTCCGACGTCGCGATCTCGAGCCGCCAGCTCCGGCGGGCGGTGCTGTTCCACGCCGCCCAGTCGTTCGCCTTCACCACCGCGATCATCGCCCTCGCGATGAACCTCGTGGTCGGGTTCGTGGAGTAGCGTGCCGACGATCCTCTCCCACGCCGCCATCCCGCTCGCGGCCGGCGCCGGGCTGGGGACGCGCGCCGTCCCGCCGCGGCTCCTCGTGGCGGGCGTGCTCGGCTCGATGCTCCCCGACGCCGACGTCCTCGCGTTCAAGGCCGGCATCCCGTACGGCGACGCCCTCGGCCATCGCGGCGCGAGCCACTCGATCGCGTTCGCGCTCCTCGTGGGCGCGCTCGCCGCCGCGGCGGCGCCGGCGCTCCGCACCACCCGCCTCCGCGCGTTCCTGCTCGTCGGCCTCGCGACGCTCTCGCACCCGCTCCTCGACGCGATCACGAATGGCGGCCTCGGCGTCGCCCTCCTCTGGCCCCTTTCCGGGGAGCGGTTCTTCGCGCCCTGGCGGGTGATCGAGGTCTCGCCCATCGGGCTCGGGCGGTTCCTCTCCGAGCGCGGGCTCGCCGTGCTCCGGTCCGAGGCGCTCTGGATCTGGCTGCCGGCCACGGTGCTGGCCCTCGGAGCGAGGGTGCTCTGGCCTCGCCGCGGGCCGAGCTGACCTGGGCGCTCCCCCGCGGCGGCGAACTTGCGCGGGGCGCCGCGGCCGGCGATACACCGATGCCGCGCCGCGCCGTCACGAACCGTGGCCTGGCGTCTCCCTCCGGATCAGGTTCGAAATACGGCCGCCCCGCCCCGCGTAACCCCGTTCGTCCGACGCCCGCCATGACGCTCCTCCGCGCCGCCCTGGTCCTCGCGCTCGCCGCCGCCTGCGGCCCGCTCGTCGCGCGCGCGTCCCAGGCCGGCGACCCCATCACCGCGGCCAAGCGCTCGTCCCCCATCGTGCTCGACGGCAAGGTCGACGAGGAGGCCTGGGCGACCGCGCCCGTCTTCGACGGGTTCGTGCAGGCCTTCCCCACCCAGGGCGCCCGTCCCTCGCAAGACACCGAGGTGCGGGTCCTCTACGACGACCGCGACCTCTGGGTGGCCGTGGTCGCGCACGATCGCGAGCCCGACCAGATCCAGCGGCCGCTCGGCCGGCGCGACACCGCCCCGTACTCCGACATGGTCGCGGTGGTGGTCGACCCGCTGCGCGACGGCCGCCTCGGCTACTACTTCGAGGCCACGGCGGGCGGGGTGCTCACCGACGCGCTCGTGTTCGACAGCGACAAGACCTCGACCTCCTGGGACGCCGTCTGGGAGGCCGCGACCGTGGAGCGGCCCGACGGCTGGTCGGCCGAGTTCCGCATCCCGCTCTCGGTGATGCGCTACAGCGAGGCCCCGGTCCAGACCTGGGGCTTCGCGGTGAAGCGCCAGATCGGGCGCACCCACGAGCAGGACCTCACCTGCATCATCCCGCCGGGCGCGCGCGGGCAGATCGCGCGGCTCGGGCCGCTCGTCGGCCTCGCGGACATGGCGCCGGTGCCGGAGGTGCAGCTCGCGCCGTACGTCGCGGGGCGGGTGACCTCGCGGCCGACCGACCCGGATCAGGACCGCGCGCGGCCGCGCCTCCTCGACCCGGTGATGAACCTCGGGCTCGACCTGCGCGCCTCGCTCGGGCGCTCGATGGCGCTCGTCGGCACGCTGAACCCGGACTTCGGCCAGGTCGAGGCGGACGAGATCCTCCAGAACCTCTCCAACTTCGAGCTCCAGCTGCCGGAGAAGCGCCCGTTCTTCCTGCAGGGCATGGACCTCTTCGAGCCCATCCGGCTCGGCGGCACGCACAACTCGCCGCTGCAGCTCTTCTACTCGCGCCGGGTCGGCCTCGACGCGCCCATCCTGGCGGCGGCGAAGGTCACCGGGCAGCTCGGGGACGACTTCCAGATCGGCGTGCTCGACACGATCGTGGACGGCGCGGGCTGGGGCCGGCTCGAGTCGGACCCCGCGCACCCGGCGGGCGGCGCCGGCTTCTCGTGGCGGCAGCCGCTCCAGGTCGGGCCGCGGTCCGCCCTGCCCCGGCAGCAGCCCGCGGCGCGCAACTTCCTCGCGGCGGTGGGCCGCTGGCGGCCCGCGCCCGACTCGAGCGTCGGCCTCTCGCTCGCCTCCGCGCTGCCGCTCGACCCGCTCTGCTCCGCCTCGGACCTGGCGGCGGACGACGCGCAGCCGCGCTGCGACGCGCTCGGCGGCAACTCCGCCTCGGCCGACGGCTCGTGGCGCACGGCCGACAAGGAGTGGTTCCTGCAGGCCCAGCTCACCGGCTCGCAGGTGCAGGGCGGCCCGCCGTCGCGGACGCTCGGCGACGGCGTGGTGCTCTCCCGCGGCGACCTCGGGTACGGCGGCTTCGTCGCGGCCGGCAAGAACGGCGGCCGCGGCCTCGGCGGCGAGCTCCACCACGTCTACTCCTCGCCGAAGCTCGACCTCAACGCCACCGGCTACCAGCGCACCCAGAACGAGGAGTTCACCCGCGGTTACCTCCTGTGGAACGAGCCGGAGGGCAAGGGCACCTTCCAGCAGTGGGACGCCACCGTCGGGTTCGAGAACGCGTTCACGACCGACGCCCGGCACCTCAACCGCTGGGGCCAGGTCTGGGCGGAGGGCGAGGTGCAGCTCCGCTCGTTCGACTGGGTCGGCATGGTGGTCGCCTCCGACGTCGAGGCCTGGGACGTCCGCGAGGTCTCGCAAACCGGCGCCGCGCAGCGCCGGCCGACCACCGACTGGTTCCAGGTGTTCATGAACAGCTCGAGCGAGCGGCCGGTCGGCGTGGTGCTGCAGGCCGGCGGCGGGCGGAGCCGCGCCCGGGACGGCTTCGACGCCACGGTGTTCTACGGCGCGAACGCCACCGTGCGCTTCCGGCCCCACCCGCGCGTCGAGACCCGGGTCGGCTTCGACGCCGAGCACACCGGCTGGCCCACCCGCTACGTGGACGACGCGGGCGCGAACGACCCCGCGAACCCCTTCGCCGGCCAGCGCGTCTTCGCCGACCTCCGCGCGCCGCTCTTCTCGCTCACGCTGCGCCAGCAGCTCGTCATCACCCCGCGGCTCACGTTGCAGGGCTACGCGCAGCTCTTCACGTCCTACGGGCGGTACCGGAACTTCCGGGTCGCGCCCGGCGGCGACACGCGGGTGGGCTACGGCGACTACACGCGGCTGCCGGCCGCGACCGCCGCGACGTTCGCGATCGACGACCCGGACTTCCGGGAGGTCGGGCTCAACGTGAACGTGGTGATGCGCTGGGAGTACCGCGCCGGCTCGACGCTGTTCCTCGTCTACACGCGCTCGCAGGCCGAGCCGGGCGACGGGGTCGCCTCGCCGCACCGGCTCGCGCCGCAGGCGCTGGCGCACGGGCCCACGACCGACTCGTTCCTCGTGAAGTGGACGTACTTCTGGGCGCGGTAGCTACTTCTTGGGCGCGGCCGCAGGCGCCGCGGCCGCCGGCTCCGGCTCGATCCGCATGCCCTTCGGGATGACCACGATGCCGCTCTCGGTGACGTGGAACCGGCGGCGGTCCTCCTCGAGGTCGAAGCCGATCGTGGTGTTGGGCGGGATCGACACGTGCTTGTCGATGATCGCCCGCCGGATCTTGCAGTGCCGGCCGATGTTCACGTTCTCGAAGACGATGCACTCCTCCACCGAGGCGTAGGAGTTCACGCGCACGGCGGGCCCGAGGATGGAGTGGTGCACGTGGCCGCCGGAGATGATGCAGCCCTCCGACACGAGCGAGTCGGTGGCGCGGCCGACCCGCTTCTCCTTCTCGTTGTTGAAGACGAACTTCACCGGCGGGAAGTTGTGCTGGATCGTGTAGATCGGCCACTCGTCGTTGTAGAGCGAGAAGACCGGGTCGACCGCGACGAGGTCCATGTTGGCCTGCCAGTAGGCCTCGAGGCTCCCGACGTCGCGCCAGTAGCCGCGCTCCTTCTCGCCCTGGCCGGGCACCCGGTTCGTCTTGAAGTCGTACACGTAGACCCGCTTGCGGTCGTACATCTTCGCGACGATCGACTTGCCGAAGTCGTGCGCGCTGTCCGGGTCCGCCGCGTCGCGCATGATCTCCTGCA
Source organism: Anaeromyxobacteraceae bacterium (assembly GCA_047602405.1). Lineage (GTDB taxonomy): Bacteria > Myxococcota > Myxococcia > Myxococcales > Anaeromyxobacteraceae > Anaeromyxobacter. The sequence continues at coordinate 1,250,704 of JASGHJ010000001.1, read as the reverse complement.
CGAGGCACTCGGTGCCGAACAGGTAGTTGCCCATCGACGCCAGGCAGCGCGTGGGGTCGCCCGGCATGGTCTTCGGGTTCGACTTCGGCTTCTCGACGAAGCCGATCATCCGCCCGTCCTTGTCGACCTCGATGATGCCGAACTCGCTCGCCTCCTCGACCGGCACCGGGATCGCCGCGACCGTGAGGTCCGCCTGGTGGTCCTTGTGGTAGGTGAGCATCTGGCGCACGTCCATGCGGTAGACGTGGTCGGCGCCGAAGACGAACGTGTACTCGGGCTGCTCGTCGGTGATGATGTTGAGGTTCTGGTAGATCGCGTCGGCCGAGCCCTCGAACCACTTCGGCCCCACCCGCATCTGCGCCGGCACGAGCTCGACGTACTGGTCGAGGAGCGCGGTCAGCCGCCAGCCCCGCTGGATGTGCGCGTTCAGCGACTCCGACTTGTACTGCACCAGCACCTTCATCTTGAGGATGCCGGAGTTCGCGAAGTTGGAGAGGACGAAGTCGATGATGCGGTACCGGCCGCCGAAGGGCACGGCGGGCTTCGCGCGCTCCCGCGTGAGCGGGTCGAGCCGGCGGCCCTCGCCGCCGGCGAGGATCATCGCGAGGAGCCTGGCCATGACTGTGATTCTCCTGGTGCTGGGCGGTACCGCTCGTGAACGTCCCGGATGCTACGCACCCTTCGTAGGCGGGGCAAGGAAGCAGGCGCCGCACCCGGCGGTGCTGGATCAGAGGCGCAGCGCGGGCCCGTGGCCCGCCTCGTGGGCGAGCAACCAGCGCTTCACGTCCACGCCGCCGCCGTACCCCCCCAGCCTCCCGCTCGTCTGCACGACGCGGTGGCAGGGCACGAGGATCGCGATGGGATTCCGGTGGTTGGCGCCGCCGACCGCGCGCGCCGCGCCGGGCACGCCGAGCGCGGCCGCGATCTCGCCGTAGGTCCGGACCTCGCCCCAGGGGATGTCGACGAGCGCCCGCCAGACGCGCTCCTGGAACGGCAATCCCTTGAGGACCAGGCCAGGGAGCGTGGGGGGCTTGCCCGCGAAGTAGGCGTCGAGCGCTTCGCGCGCTGCGTCGAGGTGCTTGCGGGCGCGTGCCGAGACGCCGGCGCGGCCCGGCCCGGCGTCGCCGAACGAGAGGCCGACCACGCCCTCGTCGAGCGCCTCCACGAAGAGGGGCCCCACGGGAGACCGGTAGCGCAGGCGCGCAGTCACGACCGCGAGTCTACTCCCGGGGGCCGGCGGGCGGATCGGTTCCCTGGAGCGAGACGGGCACCCGCCCCCGCAGTGCGTTCACGAGCCAGAGCCGGCGCGCCCGTCCGAGGTCCGCCACGCGGACGGTGCGCTCGACGACCTCGCCGCGTGCGAGCAGCGCGGCCCGCTGGACGCCGGCGAGCAGGCCCGCGTCGCGCGGCGGGGTGACGCACTCGACGCCGCCCGGCAGGTCGAACTCGGCGACCAGGTTGCCGATCGTGAACTCGGTCGCCTCGCCCTCCTCGTTGAAGAGGAGCACGTCGAACACGTCCGGCCGCGCGGCGCGCGCGGCGTCGTAGGGCGCGCGGTCGGTGGTCTTGTGGAAGAGCCGGCGGTCGCGGCGCGACACGGGCGCGGCCGCGAGGGCGACCGGCACCGGCGCGTCGACGCGCGGCGGGAGCGGGGTGCGCTCGACCTCCACCGCCCCGCGCCCGGCGACCACGAGCCGCACCCGGCCGTCTCCACCCGCGGTCGCAGCGCGGGCGAGGGCCGCCTGCACCTCGGCGAGGTCGAGCGACACGCCGAGGTGGCGCGCGGAGGCCTCGAGCCGGGCGAGGTGGCCGGCGAGGAGCGGGTAGCGGCCGTGCTCGAGGCGGAGCGTCTCGAGGAGCGCGGGTGGCCGCGGCGGCGCGGTGAGGAACGCGGCCTTCGCGAGCGCCTCGGCGTGCTCGCCCGGCGCGGTGGAGTCCCAGGTGATGCCGCCACCCACGCCAGCGGTCGCGGTGCCGGACCCGAGGTCCAGCGCGACCGTGCGGATGGCCACGTTGAAGCAGGCGTCGCCGCCCGGCGCCACGAGCCCGACCGCGCCGCAGTAGACGCCGCGCGCCGAGCGCTCCTCCGCCGCGATGCGGGCCATCGCGGCGACCTTGGGCGCGCCGGTCACCGAGCCGCAGGGGAACGTCGCCGCGAAGAGGTCGGCGAGCCCGCGCCCGCGCGCGAGGCGCGCCTCGACCGTGCTCGTGAGCTGGAGGACCGTGCGGTACCGCTCCACCTCGAAGCGCCGCGTCACCCGCACCGAGCCCGGCTCGGCCACGCGGCCGAGATCGTTCCGCACGAGGTCGACGATCATCACGTTCTCGGCGCGCTCCTTCGCGGAGCTCCGGAGCGCCTCCGCGGCGCGCGCGTCCTCGTCCTCGAAGCGGCCGCGCGGCGCGGTGCCCTTCATCGGGCGCATGACGACGTCCCGGCCGCGGAGCGCGAGGAAGAGCTCCGGTGAGGCCGAGACGATCGCGCGGTCGCCCGCGTGCAGGCAGGCGCCGAGGCCGCCGCCCTGCGCGGCGCGGAGGCGGCGGTAGAGCGCGAGAGGATCACCGCGGAACGGGCCCCGCAGCCGGAAGGTGTGGTTCACCTGGTAGAAGTCGCCGCGGCCGATGCCCTCGCGGATGCGCGCGATCGCGGCGGCGTGGGCGCCGGCGTCCTCGTCGGGCGCGAGCGGGCCGAGGTCGGCCTCACCTGGCGTGAAAGCCGTCGGGTCCGCCGGCCGGTCGTACTCGGCGAACCAGGCGAGCGGGCCGGTGGCGACGCCGGGGACGCAGAGCGCCGCGTCGAACGCGGGCGCCGCCTCGTAGGCGACGAAGCCCGCCGCCCAGCGGCCCTCCGCGCCCGCGCGCGCGGCCGCCTCGAGCACCGGCCGCACCTCCGCGAGCGTGCGCGCGACGTGGACGGCCCGCGGCGCCCGGAACGCGAGCGGCCCGGAGAACCCGTCGAGCTCCAGGAATGCGTCGCCCGCCTCCATCGCGCCGGTTCTACCGCGACGACCGGCGCGGCGCCGGGTAGGCTGCCAGTCCGGGAGGGTCGTCCACGTGACCGAGGAGAGGTCGAGCTTCAGCCAGGCGCAGGGTGGTCCGTCGCAGCCCCCACGGCAGGCCCAGCCGGCGCCCGCGCCGCCGCAGCCGCAGGCGGCGCCGCCGGGGCAGGACGGCTTCCCGCGGCCCGCCGGCTTCTGGATCCGGTTCCTCGCGATGTTCGTCGACGGGCTCGTCGTCTGGCTCGGCGAGATGGCCGTGCTCGTGGTGCTCGGGATCGTGGGCGCCGTCCTCGGGGTGTTCTCGAAGGGCGGGGGCGAGCCGGGCGGCGCGTTCCTCGCGCTCTTCGGGCTCTTCTACGTCGTGGTGTTCGCCGGCGTGTGGCTCTACTCCGCGCTGATGGAGTCGTCTGCGCAGCAGGCGACGCTCGGCAAGAAGGCGCTCGGCCTCGCCGTCGAGACGGCCGACGGCCGGCGCCTCTCGTTCGGGCGCGCGACCGGGCGCTTCTTCGCGAAGATCCTCTCGGCGATCCCGCTCGAGCTCGGCTTCGTCGTCGCCGCGTTCACCGACCGCAAGCGCGCCCTGCACGACTACGTCGCGGGCACGGCGGTCGTCCAGCGGCGCGCGGCGGGCACCGGCGGCATCGTGGCCGCCGTCCTGGGCGGCCTCTTCGTGCTGATCGCGGTGGCCGGCATCGTGGCCGCGATCGCGATCCCGAACTTCGTGAAGCACCAGCTCGGCGCGAAGCGGGCGGAGGCGCCCAGGAACCTCGGGGCGCTCGCCCTGGCCGAGCGGCGGCACGCGGAGGCCGGAGGTGGCGTCGTGCAGCTGAGCATCCCCGCCGACCAGACCCCCGGCACGGCGAAGCACGCCTGGAGCGCCGAGGACCGCGCGCTCGCCGCGGAGCTCGGCTGGGACGTCGAACCCGCGACCTACTTCGTCTACCAGGTGGCCGCCGAGCAGGACGAGGACGGCAACGTCGCGTGGGCCGCCTGCGCCGAGGCGGACCTCGACGGCGACGGCACGGTCGAGGCCTGGGCCGTCTTCCAGCCCGCGATGAACGACGCCGGCGAGCCCGTGCTCGAGCCGCCCGAGGCGCCGTGCGCGTTCTCCCCGGCGCTCGACCGCGAGCCGGTGCGCGGGCCGGAGGATCCGATCGGCGCGCCGGTGAGGCTGTCGCCGGCGGACGTGTACTGAGAGCCGTCAGCGGTTGCGCACGCGCACCCGCGTCTCACCCGCGGAGCGCCAGAGCACGCCCGGCCAGGCGATGCTCACCTCCGCGCCGCTCGCGCCGAGGTCGAGCCCCTCGAGGCTCCCCTCGAGCCCCCCGTCGAGCACCCACGCGCCGCCTCGCCAGCGCCGGACCTCCATGCGGTCCCCGGTGGGCGTCGCCTCGACGAACGCGAGCACGGCGCCATCCGCGTCGACGGCGAGCGACGGCGTCCGGGCGAGGCGGGCCGGGTCGGCGTTCGCCACGACCGCGGGGCCGTAGTCCACCTGGCCCGGAGCACGGGTGCGGATGAGCACCTGGCCCACCTCCGTCCACGCCACCGCGTCGACCAGGGCCGATGCGAGGAGCACCGGCTCCGCCGCGGTGGCGGCGGGATCGGCGTTGAGTGGTCCGAGCGTCGGACCGAAGGCGAGCGGCGAGCCCGCCGCCTCCCGCAGGAACAGCAGGGCAGGCCCGCCCGGCGCACGCTCGAGCCATGCGAGCCGGGTCGCGCCGGCGGCCAGCGCCCCGCCCTCCACCTCCGCAGCCGGGTCCATCCCGGCGTCCAGCGTGGCCCGCCTGATCGGCTGGCGCCAGGAGGCCCGCAGGACCCGCGCGCCGGCGCCACCGTCGGTCCAGGCGACGCCGCCATCCTCCGCGACCGCGACGGCGCGCTGCGGAAAGCGCGCGGCCGCGGTGACGCCCACGTACTCCTCGGCCACGTACGGCGCCGTGCGGACGGTGAGGCTCGAGGCGAAGTCGGCGGCGAAGACCCAGGCCGCCGCCCGCGTCCCCACGACGATCGAGCTCGACTGGATGGTGCCGGCGCCGCCCCACGCGTAGATCGGCTCGGGCGGCGGCGGGTAGACGAGCGGGTACCCGCCGTGGATGAAGGAGGCCACGCCGTCGTCGAGCGAGGCGAACTCGACACTCACGCCGTCGCCGGCGGCGAAGAGGCGGAGGGCCGGTCCGAGCGGGCCGACCGCGATCGGCCCCGCGCCCGCGGGGGCGCGCCAGACGGGGAAGATCACCTCGCCGCAGGGGAGCGGCCCCACGATGTTCCCGGCGGCGTCGCGCACCTGCGGGATCTCACCGCGCCAGGTGTACGGCAGCGGCTCCTGCACCTTCTCGACGAGCACGAGCTCCTTCGCGAGCGGGCCCGGCGCCGCCACCGGGGTCACGGGCTCCGCGAACCTCGCCACGACCCCCGCGCCGGTCGGCGCGTCGTCGGCCCGGCCCGCGAGCGGGCCGCACGAGACGAGCGCGGGCGGGGTGTTGTCGATCGTCCACTGCTGGTAGTGGGACTCGTACCCGTCGTAGTAGAGCCTGACGGTGGCGGGACCGTCGGGGACGCCGCGGGTGTCGATCTCCGCCTGCCCCTCGCGCCAGCCGTCCTGGCCCGCGGGCGCCTGGAGGGTCGCGAAGCCAATGCCGCCCACCAGGACGTCCAGCAACGCCGGGCCGCGCCACCGGACCGAGAACGGGACCGTCCCGCGCAGCGGCCCCGCGGGCACGCCGGAGAGCTCCACCTCCAGCGGGCCGGGCAGCCACGGGCCGAGCAGGTACGTGCCGGCGTTCCCGAGCGCGTCCTTCACGACGAGCCGCACGTTCGTGGCCTTCCACATGAACCAGCCGAGCGTCACCCGGACGGTGAGGCCATCGGCGGAGAGTGAGCTCGGCGGTTCGTACACCGCCGCCCCGGAGACCAGCATTTCCGCCTTCACGAGGGTCACGGGCTCGCCGAAGGTGGCGATGACGTCGACCGGGGGCAGGGCGACGCCGATGTCCGGGGACAGCGCCACGAGCGAGGGCGGGGTCCGGTCCACCCGGAACGCGAGCGGCGCGCTCTCGAACCGCTCGCCGTCGATCCGGGCGACCGCGACGAGCGCGTGGGTCCCGCTCACGGCCGCGTCGATCGGCGCCCGCACGACCTGGAGGTCGCGTCCCGCGGCGACGGCGACCCCATCCAGCTCGATCGACACCGGCAGGTCGGGCGACGCGTGGACCACGACCCCGTAGGTCGTCGCGTTCGTGAGCTCGGGATCGAGCCGCTCCAGCGAGAGCACGACGGTGACCGGGTCCGGACCCGGATCCCCGTCCGCCGGCGCGGGGTCCGGCTCGTGCGAGCACGCCGAGAGCGCGACCGCGAGGACCCACGGCGCCACGAACGCCCTGCGGCGAATGCGCACAGCCCCCTCCGCCATCCACCCGACGACAACACGTTTCGCGCCGGGGTTGAAGGCCTACTTCTTCACTTCGCGTCCGCGCCCCCGTCGGCTACGCTCGGTGCCGGGGGGACGGATGCTGCTCGCACCGCTCGCGCTCCTGGCGCTCACGCTCGCTCCGGATCCGGCCGTGGCGCCGGCCGTCGAGCCCGTGGACGCGCCGCTCACCCTGCCGGCCCGGCCGGGAGACCGCGGCCTGTTCCTGCTCCGCGACGGCCGCCACTTCGCGGGGCGGCTCGTGGTGGAGCCCGACGGGAGCCCCGGGATCGCGCTGGCGAGCGACGCCGTGCTCCGCGTCGCGCCCGGCGCGATCGTGGGGCGCCTCCCCGAGCCGGGGAGGAACGGTCCGGCCGGCGCGCCGCGCGTGCTCCTCGTCACGAAGGCGCGGACCGTGGAGGGCCTCCTCCTCGCGCGCAGCGGCGGCGTGCTGCGGATCCGTGCCGACGACGGCGCGGAGCTCGAGGTGGCCGAGGCGGACCTCGGCCGCGCCGAGTTCCAGGACCGCGACCTGCCCCTGCGGACGTGGGCCGACCCGTCCCGCATCCGCTACGTGCACCTCCCCCAGCCCGGCGCGCTCCGGCGCGGCGAGTGGACGCTGCGCAGCTCGCTCGAGTGTCCGCTCGGGCTCGAGACCGCCGCCTTCGACTGGCTCGTGCTCTCCGCCGCGCTCGAGGCGCCGCTGCTCTACGGCGATCCGGTCCCGCCCACCGGCACCCGCGTCGACGCCACCGCCCAGCTCGAGGTCGCGGGCGTGCGGCTCGCGGCCGGCGTCACCGCGGTCCGTTCCCAGGGCACCAGCACCTCCACGCTGCACGGCTCCGCGGGCGTCGGCGGCCCACGCCTCCACGCGACGGTGTACGCGGGGCCTCCGGTCGCGGCGGCGGCGCGGCTCGGCGGCTTCGACCCCGTCGTGGTGGGCGCGGCGGGCGCCGCCTGGCTCACCGGCCGGGTCGCGATCGTCGCGGAGACCTGGTGGACGCCGCGCCGCTCCTCGCCGGCGGGCGCGGTGGCGGCCGCCGCGCGGCTGGCGCTCGGACACCTCGCGCTCGACGCCGGCGCGCTCGCGTCGACGGACGGGAAGGTCGTCCCGTGGTTCGCCGTCGCGCTCGATGGCAGCTGGAGGGTCTGGTGACCGCGCGACGCCTCGCCCTCGCCGTGCTCCTCCCCGCCCTCGCGGGCTGCGTGCTCTCCGACTCGGGCGAGCTCACCCTGCTGCCGGAGGGGGAGCTGTCCGGCGGCGCCTGGGTCGCGCTCGAGGTGCGCGGGCCGGTGCGGCGCATCGCGCTCGAGGTCGACGGCGAGCGGATCCCCGGCGCTTTCCCCGCCAACGTCCCCCTCGGCGTCGCCCTCGATCCCGGGCTGCGCGAGGGGACCCACGTGCTCGTCGCGCGCGCGCTCGACGGTTCGTCCGCGCGATCGGTGAAGCGGACCCTGCGCGTGAGGCGCGGGCGCGAGCTCGTCACGTCCGTGGAGCCGCCGGACGGCGCCTACCCGGCGGCCGACCCGATGACCGACACGCCGCTCGTGGTCGAGATCCGGTTCACGCGGCCGCTCGTGCCGGAGCTCGCCGCCCACGACGCCGTCTTCGCCGGGCGGCCGTCGATCGCGTCGGTGCTGCCCGACGGGCACACGCTGCGCGTCGCGCTCGGGCAGAGCCTGGACCGCGTCGGCGAGGCGACCCTCGAGGTGGCGCCGACCATCGTCGACCCGCCCGCCCCCGGCGGGTGGAGCTTCACCTGGACGCGCCTCGCCGGGAAGGCGTCCACCTTCGCCTGGCGGACGGCGTCCCAGGCCACGCCGGGGACCGTGGCGCTGCGGCTCGAGCCCGTCTCCGGCGATCCGCCGAGCTACATCGAGCTCACCGCAGGTTCCCTCCGGATCGGCAGGATCGACGCCGCCGGAGGCTGGACGCTCGCCTGGGACACCACCCAGGTCCCCGAGGGCCTCTACAAGGTCGAGGCCACCCCGCAGGGCGACTCGGACCTCACCCTCCAGGGCGACGCGCCCTGGATCCGGGTGGACCGCAGCCCGCCCGCGCTCGTCCGCTGCATCGACACCGCCCCGGGCTGCTTCGTGGTCTCGCTCGACGAGCCCGCTCGCGTGGTGGAGGCCGCCGTGAGGTTCGGCGCGGACACCGCGACGGTGACGTACGGGAGCACGAGCTCGACGGCGCAGCAGATCTGCCCGACCTGGGCCACCGACCTCGGGCCGCTCTGGCGCTCGCAGCACCTCGTCGCCACGGTCGAGGACGAGGTGGGGCTGCGCTCGACGGTCTCGTGCGATCGCGGCCAGACCACGTGGCTCGAGCCGTTTCCGCCGATGGAAGGCGCCTACACCGAGCTCTCGGTCGCCCTCCCGAACGCGTGCTACCCACCCCTCCCCAACTTCTACGACGCCGACACCGTGCTCGCGGTGGCGGCGCCGGGCACGGCGGACGCCGGCCGGCTCGTCAGCCAGTACCTCGCGCGCCTCAACACGTACCCGCCGACCGTGGAGTGGCACCGGTACATGCCCGGAGCCGTCGGGGCGGTGGCACGTGAGCCCTCCGATCGTGCCTGGATCGAGTCCGCAGGCGGGGGGCCGGGGCAGGTCATCGTCAACGGCGCATCCCACAACATCGACCCGGCGCAGGACGCGCGCCACCCGTTCACGCTCCTCGGGAAGGGCCTCGTCGCCTGGTCGGAATCGGTGGACGGAGGTGGCCGGGTGATCCGGATGTACCAGTTCCCCTTCGACCCTCCGCCGCCCGCTGCGCCGCGCTCCGCCGACGAGCCGGCGCTCGCGTCCTGGACGGTGCGCGTCCAGACCGGCCCGGACACGTTCGACACGCTGGACTGGATCTACGCGGTGTGGACGGAGGCCGCGCCGGGCGAGAACGGGCGCCTGGCCGGGGCCCGCGTGCGGTACAGGGCGCCGCCGCTCTGGGAGCCCATCCCGTCGATCGCCGCGCTCGCGCAGGACGCCGTGGCCCCATCCTTGTGGGGCCGCGATGGATGGCAAGCCGTCGCGTGGACCGAGGGCGGACGCCCGGTCGTGAGCGTGTCGCATGACGGCCTCGTCTTCGAGGCGCCGTCGGAGCTCGCCGTGGATCCGTCGCGCGCGGCGCGGGGCGCGGTGCTCGACCCCTGGGCGCCGGTGCCCACGGTGTACTGGATCGAGCGCGACACCTCCGGCAACGATCTGCTGCTCAGCCGGCGATGGAACGGCGGCTGGGAGCTGCAGCCCGTGCCCGTGAACGCCGGCGTGCCCGGGGAGGTCCGTGACTTCTCGGTGAACCTCGGCGTCATCGGCTGGCTCGACGCGGACGGCCACGTCCACGTCCGGCGGGCCGGCTGCTGAGCTCCTTGCATGCGCGCCCTCTCCGCCTGGCTCCACCGGGAGCTCCCCCCGGTGCCGCACCTCGGGAGGCTCGACGCCGCCGCGGTCACGATCCCCTGCGCTGCGGCCGTGCTCCTCGTCTTCTCACAGCACCACGTCCGGCCCGCGAACGTGTCCCGGCTCCTCGCCGGCCGCGACCTCGGCGCGTGGGGCGCCATCGCGCCGCACCTCGGCTGGTTCGCAGGCGACGCCGTGCTCTTCCTCCTCGCGCCGCTCCTGCTGCTCGCGCTCCTCCGCGAGCCGCTCCGCGAGTACGGCTACGGCCCCGGGCGCGCGCGGCTCGGGCTCGCGGTGGCGGGCGCGCTCTGGGTCGTGATGGTGCCCGCCGTGCTCGTCGCGGCGCGGACGCCGGTCTTCGGCGCGAAGTACCCCCTCGCGGACGGCGCCACCGCGTCCGCGGGCCTCTTCCTCGTGTACGAGGCGGCCTACGGGCTCTACTTCGTCGCGTGGGAGGCGCTCTGGCGCGGCTTCCTGCTCTTCGGGCTGTACCGGCGCGTGGGCCTGCCCGCGATCTACGTGCTCGCCCTGCCCTTCGCGCTCGAGCACCACGCGAAGCCCGAGCCCGAGGCCCTCGGCGCGGTCGTCGCGGCGATCGCGCTCGGGTACCTCGCGATCCGCACCCGGAGCTTCTGGTGGGGCGCCCTGCTTCACGCCGGGGTGGCGTCGACGATGGACGTCGCGGCGGGGTGGGGGCGGCTCGTGCGCTGAGGGTGGTCCCCGGGGCGCAGGGCGCGGCCGCTCAGTCGGGCCGCCAGCGGGTGGGCGCGCGCAGCTCGACGGCCTGGCGGTCGAGGAGGGCGAAGAGTGGATTGACGTAGTGATCCCACCGCTCGCCGAGCTCCTCCCGGAGCACGGCGGCCCGCTTGCCGTCGCCCAGCATGCCGACGAGGTCCTCCTCGGGGGGCCGCAGCGACGCGAGCCGCTCCAGCCTCGTCGTGGGTACGAGCAGCGCCTCGCCGTCGATCCCGGGGGTCGGCGAGCGCACCGGGAGCTCGGGGTGCGCGGCGGCGAGCTGGCCGAACAGCGTCGCGGCGACCGCCTCGGACTCGGGATCGAACGCGATGCCCCAGCGGCTGGGCGCGTCGTTCGACGACCAGACCACCTTTCCCGAGAGCAGGCACGGCTCGAGGAGCCGCTCGTGCCGCAGCTCCACGAAGGCCCGCTCCTCGGTGGGGAGGCGCCACGGGGTCGTGCCGCCGCAGCCGCCAGGGCCGACCGCGTCGGTGTGCGCTCGCACGAAGCCCCCGCCGCGCAGCCCGACCCGGACCGTGCAGCGCACGGGGAGGCGCGGGAACCGCCTCGGATTGCGGATGTACTCGTTCACGGCGGCCAGCCTAGCGGAGCCGGCCGCCCCGCCTCGATGTGTCTCCTCGCGGTGAACCTCGCACGTTGTGCGACGGGCGTCCGGATCGGAAAAGGCGGCAGTCGCACCGAGGCCCGCTCGCACCTCGGGTCGCTCTCCGGGGCCGCCTCCGCGTCAGAACGCCCGCGACTGCCCGCCGTCGACGGTCCAGCACGCGCCGCTGACCCAGCTCGCGCGCGCGGACAGCAGGAAGGCGACGACCGCGGCGACCTCCTCCGGCCGGCCCATGCGGCCACCGGGGAGCTCGCGCCTCACGAACTCGGCGATGCCCTGCGGGTCGGCCGCGCGGCGCCTCGCCCAGCCGCCGCCGGGGAACTCGATGGAGCCGGGGGCGACGGCGTTCACGCGGATGTTCTCGGGCAGGAGCTCCCGGCCGAGCGAGGCCGCGAGCGAGAGCTCCGCGGCCTTCGCGGCGTTGTAGGACGGGCCGCCGCCGGTCTCCCGCCCCCAGATCGACGTCACGAGCACGACCGCCCCGCCGCCGCGCCGGCGGAGCTCGGGCAGGCTGCGGCGCACGAGCTTCAGCGCGGAGAAGAAGTTCCGCTCGACGATGGCGCGGAAGTCGGCCTCGTCGGCGGCCGCGTGGGTGCGGGCCCCCGCGCCGCCGAGGTTCGCGACGACGAGGTCCACGCCGCCGAGCGCCTCGGCGGCGCCGGACACGAGCGCCTCCACGCCGGCGTCGGTCTCGAGGTCCGCGGTGACGCCGAGGTGCGGGCCGGGCCCCGCCTCCTGGAGCGCCTCGAGCGCGTCCGCGAGCGGGCCCTCGCCGCGCGCGCCGATGGCGACCCTCGCACCCTCGCGCGCGAGCTCCTCGGCGATCGCCCGGCCGATGCCGCGGCTCCCGCCCGTGACCACCGCCACCTTCCCTGCGAGTCCGAGATCCATGCCCGGGTTGTAGCGCCGGGGCCGCGCGGCCGGTACACCGGCGTGCATGAGGCTCCTCGTGAACGTGGACGTGCCGGACCTCGCGGCGGCGGAGCGGTTCTACGTGGCGGCGCTCGGCCTCACGCCGGGGCGGCGGTTCGGGCCGTTCGCGGTCGAGCTCCTGGGCCTCGAGGCGCCGCTGTACCTCCTCGCGAACGAGGAGGGCTCCGCGCCGGTGCCCGGCGTGAACGTGCGGCGCGAGTACGGCCGGCACTGGACCCCGGTGCACGTCGACCTCGCGGTGGACGACCTCGAGGGCGCCGTCGCCCGCGCCGTCGCGGCCGGCGCGAAGCTCGAGGGTGGACCGAAGGAGAAGCGGTGGGGCCGGATCGCGATGCTGGCCGACCCGTTCGGCAACGGGTTCTGCCTGCTGCAGTTCCTGGGGCTTGGATACGATGAGGTGGCTGAACCGACCCGTTCATCCCGAGCGTAGCCGCCGCGAAGCGGCGGCGGAGTCGAGGGACGGGGTGGCAACCTAGAAGGTGCGCCGCGCCCGCACCCGGGCCGCGCGTTCCGGGTCGATCGCCTCGAGCCGCGCGAGCGCGGCGCGGGCGTTGACGAGGTCGCCGGCGTCGGCGCAGGCGGTGGCGAGCATCGCCCACGCGTCCGGCTCGTCGGGCCGCTCGGCCACGGCCTCCGCGAGGCGCAGCGCGGCCTCACCCGGCCGCCCGAGGTTCCCGAGCGCGGCGCCCGCGTTCCGGAGCGCGAGGTACCACCCCGGCCTGAGCTCGAGCGCGCGCTCGAAGTGCCGGAGCGCGCCCGCGTGGTTGCCCTGCCGCGCGCGGACGACGCCGAGCGTGTTCCACGCGTCGTGGAACGTGGGCAGGAGGCGCAGCGCCTCCTCGCAGGAGCGCGCGGCCTCGTCGAGGCCACCGGCGTCGAGCTCCGCCGAGCAGAGCCCCTGCCAGGCCTTCCAGTTCCGTCCGTCCACCGCGAGCGCGTGCCGCTGCAGGGACTCCGCGTCCTGCCAGACGCCGGCCTGTCGGTGCGCGACCCACGCGAGCGCGAGCACGGCCGCGATGCCGGTGACCACCACGGCCTGCCGGGCGGCCTGGCTGCGGGAGGCGAGCTCGCCGGCCGCCCAGGCGACCACGATGAAGACGCCGACGAGCGGCACGTAGGTGTAGCGGTCCGCGCGGGCCTGGGAGCCGACCTGCACGAGGCCGATGACCGGCACGAGCGCGCCGAGGAACCAGCACCACCCCGCGGCGATCCAGGGCCGGCGGAACCGCTCCCTGAACGCGAGCACGCTCACGACGAGGAGCGCGGCCGCGCCGCCCGAGACCGCGGCGAGCGGCGGCCCGCCCGCGGAGGCCGGGTGCGGGTAGAACGCGGAGAGCCCCGCGGGCCAGAAGGTCTGGCCGAGGTACGCGCCGACCGAGGCGACCGCGTTCTCGAGCCGCAGGGCGAACGGCAGGTGCACGACCGCGGAGTCCGCGCCGCCGCCGCTCGCCTGCGCGGCCACGGTGACCGCGGAGGAGGCCGCGGAGAGCGCGAGGAAGGGGAGCTTCTCGAGGAGGAGGGTCCCTCGACTCCAGGGCCGCTCCGCGGCCCTTGCGCTCGGGACGAGCGGTGGTGAAAGGCGCCCGAACGGCCAGAAATCGAGCACGAGGAGCAGCGCGGGCAGCGTGACGAGCATCGGCTTCGCGAGGAGCGAGAGCGCGAAGAGCGCGAGCGACGCGGCGTAGGCCGGCCGCGAGCCCCGGCGCGCCCAGGGGACCCAGGCGAGGAGCGCCGCGAAGCCGAGCGCGGTCGAGAGGACGTCCTTCCGCTCGGAGATCCAGGCGACCGACTCGACGTGGAGCGGGTGGACCGCGAACAGGGCGGCGACGGCGGCGCTCCGCACGGTGGAGCCGGTGGCGGCGCGGAGGAACGCGAAGAGGAGCAGCGCGGCGGCGAGGTGGAGCGCGACGTTGACCGCGTGCATCGGCCCGGGCCCGGGGCCGAACAGCGAGACGTCGGCCATGTGCGAGAGCCAGGTGAGCGGGTGGTAGTTCCAGACGTGGAAGCCGCCGAACGCCCAGGCGGCGCCGGCGCGGCCGAGGCCCGCGAGGACGTGGCGGTTCTCGTAGACGTAATGGTCGTCGTCGAGGTTGACGAAGCCGAACCCGGACGTCTGCGCGAAGACGGCGAGGACGAGCACGGTGAGGACGAGCGGAGGGAGCCAGGATGCGGCCTTCCGCGTTCGCCCTTCGACAGGCTCAGGGCGAACGGGTCCGGAGCTCACGCGCGCCTGAGGAACTTCGCGACGACGCGCTTCTCGCCGGAGAGGTCGAAGATCACCGTGACCTTCGCGTCGCCCCCGGCGCCGTCGCACGCCACGACCCGGCCCTCGCCGAGGGACGGGTGCGCGACGATGGTGCCGGGCGGGAAGGCCTGGCGGCCCGCGTCGGGGCGCTGGTCGAAGTCGTCCCTCGACTCCGGGGCCGCTGCGCGGCCCCTACGCTCGGGATGAACGGACCGGGAGGGCCTCGCCCACGAGCCCCCTCCCTCGTCGCCACGGAAGACCACCTCGTCGTCGAGCTCGATGTGCGGCTCGCCGTCGAGGGCGCCGGGGTGGCGGCGGATCACCGGGCCACGCGGCTGGGGCGCGGAGCCCTGGACGGCGCGGCCACCCGGCAGTCCGAACAGCTCCGGGGGGAGGTCGCCGAGGAACCGTGACGGCTCCATCCCGCGGAACGTCGGGCCGCCGTCGGAGAAGGTCATGCGGCGGCGCGCGAAGGCGAGCGTGAGCCGCTTCTTCGCGCGGGTCATGCCGACGTAGCAGAGCCGGCGCTCCTCGTCGGCGGCGGCGTCGCGCTCGGCGGGGCCGTCGTCGGACCAGGGCCGCTCGTACGGCAGCGTGCCGTCCTCCATGCCGCAGAGGAACACGGCCTCGAACTCGAGCCCCTTCGCGGCGTGCAGCGTCATGAGCGCGACGCGGCCCTCCGGCGTCTCGGCGTCGGCCTCGCCGAGGAGCGCGATGTTCTCGAGGAAGCGCGCGAGCGGCGGCGGGCGGACCTCCTCGGGGTCGGTCGGCGGCGGCTCGCCCAGGAGCGACTCGTCGAACTCGCGGGCCGCCTGCACGAGCTCGGCGAGGTTCTCGGCGCGCTCGGCGTCCTCGTCGGTGCGGGCGCCCTCGAGCCGGGCCATCATCCCGGAGCGGCGGAGCGCCTCCTGCACCGCGACGCCGGCGTCCATCGTCGCGACCTCGCGGTGCAGGCCGTCGATGACGGCGTGGAACTCGCCGAGCGCGCGGCGGGCCGCGGGCTTGAGCTCGTCCATCGCGTCCCGGTCGACGAGCGCCTCGTAGAGCGAGACGTCCTTCGCGGTCGCGTGCGCGCGCAGGCGGTCGACGGTCTTGTCGCCGATGCCGCGCGGGGGCTTGTTGATGACGCGCTCGAGGTCGAGGTCGGAGGTGGGCGAGAGCGCGAGCCGCAGGTAGGCCGCCGCGTCCTTGACCTCGGCGCGGTCGTAGAAGCTCGTGCCGCGCACGATGACGTACGGGATGCGGGCGGCGCGCATCGCCGCCTCCAGCGGCCGCGACTGCGCGTTCGTGCGGTAGAGGACCGCGATCTCCTCGCCGGTCGTGCCGCGCGCCTTCTCGGCGGCGACGCCGCGGGCGACCCGCTCCGCCTCGTCGCCCTCGTCCTGCCCGACGACGAGCGTGATGGGCTCGCCGGAGGTCGCCTCGGTCCACAGGCGCTTCTCGCGGCGGCGGCGAGCCTTCGAGATGACCGCGTGCGCGGCGTCGAGCACGTTGCGCGTCGAGCGGTAGTTCTGCTCGAGCTTCACGACCTTCGTGCCCGGGAAGTCCCCGTCGAAGCCGAGGATGTTCGAGACGTCGGCGCCGCGCCAGCGGTAGATGGCCTGGTCGTCGTCGCCGACGACGCAGACGTTCCGCTTCGGCCCGACGAGCGCCCGCATGAGCCGGTACTGCGCCGGGTTCGTGTCCTGGAACTCGTCGACGAGCACGTGGCGGAAGCGGAGCGCCCAGCGGCGCCGGAGCTGCTCGTCGGCCTCCAGCAACCGCAGCGGCCGCACGATGAGGTCGCCGAAGTCGACGGCGCCGGCGCGCGCGAGCGCGGCCTCGTAGCGGACCCAGATCTGCCGCGCGAGCTCGCCCTCGACGTCGTAGGCGCCGGGCTTCACCTCGGTCGAGAGGTGGCCGGCGTTCTTCCAGCGGTCGATGCGCGAGAGCGCGCCGCGCGCGGAGAGCGGCTCGCCCTCCTCGACCTTGAGCTCCGCCATGATCCGCTTCACGAGCCGGATCTGGTCGTCGTCGTCGTAGATGGCGAAGGACGGCGGCAGGCCCGCGCGCGCCGCCTCGCGGCGGAGGAAGCGCGCGCCGAAGGCGTGGAAGGTCTGGACCCACAGCTCGCCCGCCGCCGCGCCGAGCAGCTTCACGAGCCGCTCGCGCATCTCGCCGGCGGCCTTGTTGGTGAAGGTGACCGCGAGGATCTGCCAGGGGACGACGTGGTCGTCCCGGACGATGCGGGCGATGCGGTGGACGATGACGCGGGTCTTGCCCGAGCCCGCGCCCGCGAGGACGAGCAGGGGGCCCTCCCCGTGCCGGACGGCCTCGGCCTGGGCGTCGTTGAGATCGTCGAGGAGGGGGTCGGCCATGGCGGCGTGCGGTCGGTTCCTGGCCGGCGGGGCGGCCGGGGAGGCCGGTGCCGGACACGATGCAAGGCCGCGAAGGATAACCCTTTTCGGCCCGGCCCGCCCGGGGTTCACGGTGTCCGGTCACATCCGGCGGTTCGCGTGTTCTCAATCAGTGGGGGCCGTGTACGCCGGCCCCTTCCGAAAGAGGTGCCGTGCGCCGCCCGACCGCCGGGCGCCACGGCCGCGGAGAGCGGGGATCCGGGAACCAGGGAGCCCGGATCCTCGCTCTCGCCTCCGTCCGGCACCGAGGACCCGGGAGCGGTTATCTTGTCCGCCCTGTGGCACCCCCCGTCCGCATCGTCCCGCTCGGAGGCCTCGGCGAGGTCGGCATGAACTGCATGGCCGTCGAGGCCGACGGCCGCATCGCGGTCGTCGACTGCGGGGTCATGTTCCCGAACGAGAACATCGGCGTCGACGTCATCGCGCCGGACTTCGCCTGGCTCCGGGAGCGGAAGGAGCAGATCGGCGCGGTCTTCCTCACGCACGGCCACGAGGACCACGTCGGGGCGCTGCCCCTCCTCCTGCGCGAGGTGAAGGTGCCGGTCTACGGCACCCGCTTCACGCTCGCGCTGCTCCGGCCCCGGCTCGCCGAGTCCGGCGTGGAGGCGGACCTGCGCGAGGTGCAGCCCGGCGACGTGCGGCCGGCGGGCGACGCCGCGCCCATCTCGGCGGAGTGGATCGCGGTCACCCACTCCATCCCCGACGCCTGCGGCCTCGCGCTCCAGACGCCGCAGGGCACCCTGCTCCACTCCGGCGACTTCAAGCTGGACGCGCACCCGGTCGCGGGCCCGCAGACCGACCTCGCCCGCATCGAGGCGCTCGGCCGGAAGGGCGTGCGGCTCCTCATGAGCGACTCGACGAACGCCGAGCGCCCGGGCTCGTCGCTCTCGGAGTCGCTCGTCGGGCCGACCCTGGAAGAGGCACATGGCGACCGTGCGCGGGCGGGTGTTCGTCGCCTGCTTCGCGTCGAACGTGCACCGCATCCAGCAGATCGCGAGCGCCGCGCGCGCCACCGGCCGCAGGCTCTGCTTCCTCGGCCGCGCGATGGAGGCGAACGTCGCGACCGCGCGGCAGCTCGGGCTCCTCGAGATCGCGCCCTGGCAGCCCATCGGCGCCGACCAGGCCCGGGACCTCCCGCCGCGGGAGCTCTGCGTCCTCACGACCGGCACCCAGGGCGAGCCCCGGGCCGCGCTCGCCCGCCTCGCGCGTGGCGATCACCCGGACCTCTCCATCGAGCCCGGCGACCTCGTGATCCTCTCCTCGCGGTTCATCCCGGGGAACGAGATCGCGGTCGGGCAGGTCGTGAACGAGGTCTGCCGCCGCGGCGCCGAGGTGGCGTACGAGGGGCTCACGCCGCTCCACGTCTCCGGCCACGCGCACCAGGACGAGCAGCGCCGGCTCATCGCGCTCGCCCGGCCCGAGCACTTCGTGCCGATCCACGGCGAGTACCGCCACCTCGCGCGCCACGCCGCCCACGCCGCGGCGGAGGGCGTGGCCGGGCGGCACCTCATCGTGGACGGGCAGGTGCTCGAGCTCGACGACCTGGGCGCGCGCGTGCGGGAGACCGCGGCGACCGGGCGCGTCTACGTCGACCGCGACGCGCTCATCGGCGACGAGGTGGGGCCGCTCGTCATCAAGGACCGCCGGCTCCTCGCCGAGGCCGGGCTCGTCATCGCGGTGCTGGTGGTCGAGAAGGCGAGCGGCGCGGTCGTGCGAGGGCCGGAGCTGTACGCGCGGGGCGTGGCGGGGTTCGACCTCGCCGAGGCGGAGGTGCGCGGCGACGTGGTGCGCGCGCTCGAGGAGCTCTCGCCCGCGGCGCGGATGGACGTGAACGAGGTGCAGGAGGTGCTGCGGACGTCGGTGCGCCGGTTCTTCCGGCGCTCCGGCGCGCGGCGGCCGGCGGTGCTGCCGGTGGTCCTGGAGCTGTGATCCCTGGAGGAACCTTGCCGAGCTTCGACGTGGTGAGCGAGCTGAACCTGCAGGAGGTCGAGAACGCCTTCAACCAGGCGCGCAAGGAGCTCGCGCAGCGGTTCGACTTCAAGGGCACGAACACCGACCTCTCCCGCGAGGCGGACGGCTCGATCCTCGTGAAGGCCTCGAGCGACGGGCGCTGCGAGGCGGCCCTGGGCGTCCTCATGGAGAAGCTCGCGAAGCGCAGCGTGCCGCTCGAGGGCATCGACCCGCAGAAGGTCGAGCCCGCCGCCGGCGGTGCGGTGAAGCAGCTCGTGAAGCTGAAGAAGGGGATCCCGCAGCCGGAGGCGAAGAAGCTCGTGCTCCTCATGAAGGAGTCGGGCCTCAAGGTGCAGGCGGCGATCCAGGGCGAGGCGGTGCGGATCAGCGGCAAGAAGAAGGACGACCTGCAGGCAGCCATGCAGCGCATCCGCGGCGCCGCGCTGGGCCTGCCGCTGCAGTTCCAGAACTTCCGGGACTGACATGGCCCCTTCGCGTGATCCGAAGCAGCCGTGGTACGCCGGGGGCCTGCGCTTCGAGTGCACCGGCTGTCACGGCTGTTGCCGCGGCGGGCACGAGGGCGTGGTCTACGCGACCGAGTACGAGCTCGGCCGGATGGCCGAGCACCTCGGCATGACCGCGGCCGCGTTTGACCGCAAGTACGTCCGCCGGGTGGACGGCCAGGAGACGATCCGGCTCACCGACGACGGCGACTGCGCGCTCTGGAAGGACGGCTGCACGGTCTACCCGGAGCGGCCGCGGCAGTGCCGGACTTATCCGTTCTGGCCAGAGCACCTGCGGTCCGCGAAGGCCTGGGACCGGGAGGCGCAGCAGTGTGAAGGAATGGGGCGCGGCGATTTGCACGATCTCGTCGAGATCCGCGCCGTGCTCAGATCACGCGGCCGGCAGTAGCCGGCGCCGTGTCGTCTCACATCCGGGACGTCCCCACGGCCTCATCGGCTCGGGTGCGGAGGTGTACCGAGAGGTGCGCCTCGCAAGCCGGAATCGCGATGGGGGGTCGGGATGTTTCCGGTGGGCCGCGTGAAGCGCATCCGCTATCACGCTCGATCGTCCACCTTTTCAAGGAGAAGCCACCGTGAACCGCAACCTCCTCCTCTCTCTCGCGGCCGTCACGGCCATCACCTTCGCGGCCGGCTGCGCCACCGCCGGCAAGGGCACCGCCATCGGCGCGGGCGCGGGCGGCGCCGCGGGCGCCGGCGTGGGCGCGCTCATCGGCGGCAAGAAGGGCGCGCTCATCGGCCTCGGCGTCGGCGCGCTCGCCGGCGGCTCCGTCGGCCTCTACCTCGACAAGCAGCACAAGGAGCTCGAGAAGGTCGCCGAGGCGAAGCGCACCGAGAAGGGCATCCTCGTCAACATGAAGAACGACATCCTCTTCGACACCGGCTCCGCCGAGCTGAAGAAGGAGGCCGTCGACCAGCTCGTCCAGGTCGGCGACATCGTCGCGAAGTACGGCGACGACCGCGTGAAGATCGAGGGCCACACCGACTCGGCCGGCGGGACCGAGTTCAACCAGAAGCTCTCCGAGAAGCGCGCCGACGCGGTGAAGACCGTGCTCGTCGCCCGCGGCGTGAAGGCGGAGCAGATCTCGGTCGTCGGCTACGGCGAGACGAAGCCGGTCGCCTCGAACGACACCGCCGACGGCAAGGCGAAGAACCGCCGCGTCGAGCTGCACATCGACGTGCCGAACCCCACGTAGCCGTCCCCCGTCTCCGGGCCCGCTTCGCGGGCCCTACGCTCGGGATGAACGGATGTTGAAGGCTGGAGCCCCCGGGTGCCCTCGCGGCCCCGGGGGCTTCGTTTTTGGCCAACAGTCCGGATTTCCAGGAACTTCTTGTGTCCGGTACCCGCGATTTCCTGGTGTCCGACACCCGCGGTTCCCGGGCGTCCGGCACCCCCGGTTCCGGGCGACCGCAACCGCGGCCGGGGTCCCGGGTTGAAGCTCACGTACGGCGGCACCATCCCCTGACCGGACCGCCACGGAGACTCGACATGAACCGCATCGTCACGACCGTCCTCGCCGCCGCCCTGCTGTCCCTCCCCGCCGCCGGCCGCGCCGACGAGGCGACCCGCGTCGAGCGCCGGGGCGAGCGCCAGGAGCGCCGCGGGGAGCGGATGGAGCGTCAGGGCGAGCGCCGCGAGCACCGCGGCGAGCGCAAGGAGGCGCGGGGCGAGCGTCGCGAGGAGCGCGGGGAGCGGCTGCACGAGCGCGCCGAGAAGCTCGACGCGAACGGCCACCCGATCGCGGCCGAGCGCGCCGAGCGGCGCGGGGAGCGGATGGAGCGCCAGGGCGAGCGGATGGAGCGGCGCGGCGACCGCATGGAGCGGCAGGGTGAGCGCCGCGAGCGCCGGGGCGAGCGCGTCGAGCGCCGTGGCGAGCGGAACGAGGCCGCGGGCGCGGCCGCGCAGCAGCCGCCCGCGCCGGCGCCGTCGAAGTAGCGCGACCGGAGCGCCACGCCACGACCCGGGCCGGCGCCGCGCGCTTCCGCCGCGGCACCGTTTCACGTAGGGCCCTGTATCCTCCCCGGAGTCTGGGGGAGTGCATGGCGAAGCTCAAGTGGCTCGCGCTCGCCGCGGTGGCCGCGACCGCGTGCGGCGGGGATCGATACGACGGGCCGAACCGCGCGCCGCTCGCGGCGGGGGGCGGCGATCGCAGGGGCCGGATGTGGCAGCCGCAGGTGCTCGATGCGTCGGGCAGCCGTGACCCCGACGGCGATGCGCTGACCTTCGCGTGGAAGCTCCTCTCCGCTCCGCAGGGCAGCACGGCCGTGCTCACGGACGCGGCCACCCCGAGGGCCACGCTCGTGCCCGATCGCGAGGGCGAGTACAGGGCGCGGGTGACGGTCCGGGACGGCGAGCTCGCCACCGACGACGAGGTGCGCCTCACGATCGGCTACGGGCCGCCGCCGGGTCACGTGGGCGTCTACCTCGAGGTGGACGACACGGCCAACCAGGCGGTCAGCGCCGCCAACCACCTCGCCCTGAAGGGCTCCTTCTCCTTCGACGCCACGCTCCGGGTGTTGACCCTGGATCCGACGTGGCCCGATCCCCCTCCGCTCCTCCACGACGACGGCAGCTGGATGGACGGTGGTCACGAGCCGGAGGGCGCCGCGGCGGGCGACCACCGGTGGGGCCTCGCCGTCTGGATTCCCAACACGTCCGGGCGGAACTACGAGTACGTGCTCCTGATGACGAACGCCGTGAGCGGCACCGAGCTCCCCCTCCCGCACTCGGACGGAGACTTCTTCGCGCAGCTGGGCGCGACGGCCCCGGTGAAGCTCACGTACGTGCTCCCGGCGTTCGGGACGGTCGACGTGCGGGTCTCCATCGACGTCTCGGACTCGGGTGCGCGGCTCCAGGGCCCGTTCCGGGGCCGCTCGTACTCGAGCGTCCGGCTCGGGAGCACCGCCCTGAACGTCGGGTGGGTCGACCTGCGCGACGACGGGCTGCACGGCGACGACGTGGCGAGCGACGGGGTCTACACGCTCGTGTTCTCCGAGGTCGCCGGGCCGGCGGGCCTCGTCCACCCGGGCGACGCGGTGAGCTTCGAGCCGACGCTCGACGGCCTGCCGTACTGGGAGACGGGCCCGCTCGGCACGTTCTGGCTCACGGCTGGCGTCTCCGCCGCCGTGCGGACCGGAGGCGGGCCGTGGTCCCCGCAGCCCATCGTCTCCTGCCCGACGGGCGCCTGCATCGCGGTGCCCTGACCTCCTACGCCGCCCGCGCCGTCGCACCGTGAGGGGCGGCGGCGCTCTCGCGTCCGAGCCGCGCGGCGAGCCAGGCGTCGACCGAGAACCGCCCGGCGCCGCGGATCACGAGCGGCAGCGCCAGGGCGAGCGCGAGCAGGTGGTACTCGAAACCCTCGCCGCCCGCCTTGCCGCCCCAGTTCATGAAGAAGCCGTGCGGCGCGTGGACCATCACCGCGGCCCCGGTCATCACGAGCGCGGCGCCCACCGCGGCGAGGCGCGTGCCGAGGCCGAGCACGAGGGCGACCGCGCCCGCGGTCTCGGCGGCGATCACGAGGAGCGCGAGCGGCGCCGGGATCCCGAGCGCGCCGGTGAAGTAGCCCATGGTGCCGTCGAAGCCGTAGCCGCCGAACCAGCCGGCGGTCTTCTGGAGGCCGTGGGGGAGGAGGACGAGGCCCAGCACCGCGCGCTGCGCGGCGAGGGTCAGGGAGGCATCGGTGCGGAGGAAGCGGGTCATGGCGGTGCTCCTGCTCGAGGTCGCGTCGTTGCGACGCACGGAGAGGTAGCGCCCGCCGCGCGGGCCCGGTAGATCGGCCGGGGAACATCACTGTTTCCCTGGGGAGAACGATCCGATGCGCCTCGACGAGCTCGCCTCGATGGCCCTCTTCGCCCGGGTGGTCCGCCTCGGGTCCTTCACCGCCGCCGCGAACGAGGCGCGCCTCGCGAAGTCCGCGGTCTCGAAGCGGGTCGCCGCGCTCGAGCGCCGCCACGGGGTGCGGCTCCTCGCGCGCACCACCCGCCGCCTCTCGCCGACCGAGGAGGGGCTGCGCTTCTACGAGCAGTGCGCCGCGCTCGTCGCCGCGGCGGAGGCCGCGGAGCGCGGCGTCGCCGGCGTGCGCCAGCGCCCGGCCGGGAAGGTCCGCGTGGACGCCCCCATCACCTTCGCGCAGACCTACCTCGCGCGTCCGGTCGCGGCGTTCCTCGCCGCGCACCCGGACGTCGAGGTCGAGCTCACCACCGAGAACCGCCAGGTGGACCTCGTCGCGGGCGGGCTCGACGTCGTGCTGCGCGTCGCCCGACTGCAGCCGTCGTCGCTCGTCGCGCGGAAGCTCGCGCCGGTGGAGCTCGTCGTGGTCGGCGCGCCGTCCTACCTCGCGCGCGCCGGCACCCCGCGGACGCCCGCCGACCTCGTCCACCACGAGTGCCTGCACTACGCCGTCGTCCCGCGCGAGGCCGAGTGGCGCTTCGGCCGTGGCGCCGCGGCCCGCCCCTACCCGGCGCGCGGCCGCCTCGCCTCGACCGACGGCACCGTGCTCCGCGAGGCCGCCGCCGCGGGCCTCGGCCTCGCCGTCATGCCCGACTTCATGGCCGCGCCCGCGCTCGCCGCCGGCCGGCTCGTGCGCGTGCTCGAGGACCACCCGATGGAGCCCGCCGGCCTGCACGCGCTGCACGCCGACCGCCGGCTCGTCCCCGCCCGCGTGCGCGCGTTCCTCGACGCGCTCGGCGCCCACTTCGCGCGCCCGGACTGGGCGGCGCTCGCGGCCCCGTGAGTCGGTGGACCGGTGACCCGGCCCGGGTGCGTCAGACGCAATCCTCGCCCGCGCGCCCCACCTCACGCCTTGACACGCGGGTGGTCCTTCCAGGCGGGCATGCTCCGCAGGTACTCGAGCGTCTTTCGCTCGGCGGCCTTCCGGTCCGCCGAGGGGTCCTTGCGGAGCGCCCACTGCACCATGCGCTCGAACCGGTCCTCGAAGCGCTGCAGGTTGCCGTGGTCGTCCACGCAGTGCGGGCAGTAGGGGCCCATCTCGATCGGCATCCCGCAGCTCTGGCAGCTCACCTTCTGCTTCCCGGTCATCGTCCGTCCTCCGCGGCGCGCGACTCGCGCGCCGGCTTCAGGGTCCCGGCGGCCTCGACCAGCGCCGCCATGCCGCGCACGAGCGCGCGCCGGTCCGCCGGCGCGGTCCGCGCGAGCGCCGCGAGGAGCAGCTCGCGCGAAAGCACCTCCTGCTCCTCGCGGATCGCCGCCTCGCCCGCGGGCGTGAGCCACACGAGCGTACGGCGGCGGTCGCGAGCGTCGGGCATCCGCTCCGCCCAGCCGTGCGCGCAGAGCCGGTCCACGAGCTCGCTCACCACCGACTGCGCGCGGTCGAGGTGCGCCGCCGCCTCGCCGACCGTGAGCGGGCCCGCGTGCGCGAGGTGGGTGAGCGTCGCCATCATCTGGCCGTCGGCCCGGTGTCCGCCCTTCGGCCGGCGGCGGTGAAGGCGCAGGTAGAGCGCCGGGAACAGCCGGGCCACCGCCTCGACCGCCTCCCCGACGTCGTCGTGCCGGGTCTCGGACCGCACCTTCGGTCTCATGCGCCCGGAGTACCGCCGGCCGGATCCATCGTCAAACCCGATGGATTGGGAACCCGGCGCGGGGGTCCTCCGTCCCAGGAGTCATGCCCTCCGGCCCCGGCCTGCGCCTGCACGTCGTCCTCGCGGTGGGCGCGACGCTGCTCTTCATCGCGCTCCTCGCCGTCGGGCGCTGAGCCGCCGCGCGCCCCGGGGCCCCCCGGTCAGGTTTCCCGGCCCCGCCCTCCCTTGTCTGCGGAACGCACACCCGCAAGACTCCGGAGGTCCGCATGAGCCCCGCCACCCTCGCCGCCCTGCACGAAGACGTCGCCCTCGCCGCGCGCGGTGACCGGGAGGCCTTCGGCCGCGTCGTGACCGCCACGAGCGGCCTCGTCACCGCCATCACGGCCGCCGAGACCCGCGACCTCGAGACCTCCCGGGACGCCGCGCAGGAGGCCTACCTGCACGCCTGGCGGGACCTCTCGGCGCTCCGCAACCCGTCGAGCTTCCTCCCCTGGCTGCGCGAGCTCGCGCGACGCCGCGCGCGCGAGGCCCGGGAGAAGCTGGGCCGGCTCGTGACCGGCGACGCCGCCGCGAACGCGCTCGAAGCCGCGGTCGAGGCCGGGCCGGACGCCGCCCAGCGGCTCCTCGCCGCGGAGGAGCGGCGCGCGCTCGCGGAGGCGATGGCCGCGCTGCCGGACGACGCGCGGGAGACGGTGGTCCTCTACTACCGCGAGGGCCGCTCGGCGGCGCAGGTCGCGCGGCTGCTCGGGCTCTCGGAGGAGGCCGTCTGGCAGCGGCTCACCCGCGCCCGCGCCGCGCTGCGCGCCGACCTCCTCGCGCGCGCCGGCGACGTGCTCGAGCGCACGACGCCGGGCGCCGCCTTCACCGCCGCCGTGCTCGCGGCGCTGGGCACGGGCCTCCCGACGGCCGCCGGCGCGGCGACCGCGACCGGCGTCCTCGCGAAGGGGGTGGCGGGCGCGGCCGCGCTCTCGGCTTTCGTCGTCGGCGCCGCCGGCGCCGCGGGATCGCTCGCGATGCGGTACGAGACGCGGCTCCACCTCGAGCACGCCGAGGACGAGAGCGAGCGGGCGGCGGTCCGCCGCGCCGGCGGGCTCTCGCAGGCCGCGCTCGCAGTCTTCGCCGTGGCCATCCCGGTGCTCGCCGGGTTCCTCCGCGCGAGCTGGCTCTTCGTCGCGAGCTTCGGGCTCTACGCGATCTCGCTCACGCTCGTGCAGCTCCTCGTGATGCCGCGGGCCGTGCGGGTCCGTGTCGCGAACCCGCCCTGGGGCCGCGGGGCGCGCGTCGCCGCCGTGGTGCTCGGGCTCGGGATGGGCGTCGCTTGCCTCGTGCTCGCGGCGCGGCTGCGCGGGTGACCGCCCGCGCGGGCGCCAGGAGGGGAGGCCGATTCCGTTGCGGCCCTCCAGGCCGCGCCGCATGAGTACGCCCCCACGTACGGGAGCCACATGAAGATCATCGTCGTCGGAGCAACGGGCACCATCGGCAAGGCGGTCGCGGACGCGCTCGCCGCGCGCCACGAGGTCATCCGCGTGTCGCGCAGCGGCGACCCCGCCGCGAACCTCGAGGACGAGGCGTCGCTGAAGCGGCTCTTCGAGGCGGTGAAGGGCGTGAACGCCGTCGTCTCCTGCGCAGGCAGCGCCGCGTTCAAGCCGCTCGCCGCGCTCGCCGGGCCGGACTACGAGGTCGGCCTGCGCTCGAAGCTCATGGGCCAGGTGAACCTCGCGCGCCTCGCGATGCAGCACCTCGCGGACGGGGGCTCGATCACCCTGACCGGCGGCGTGCTCGCGCACGAGCCGATGCCGGGTGGCGCGGCTATCTCGATGGTCAACGCGGCGCTCGAGGGCTTCGTCACCGGCGCGGCCGTCGAGGCCCCGCGCGGCATCCGGATCAACGTCGTGAGCCCGCCCTGGATCTCCGAGACGCTCCAGAAGCTCGGGATGAACGCCCCGGGCGCGATCTCCGCGGCCGCCTGCGCGAAGGCGTACGCGGCGTCGGTCGAGGGCGACCTCACCGGGAAGACGATCGACGCCCGGAAGTACGCCTAGCCCGGAGTCGAGGCCGGCTTCGGCGGCGCCTTCGGCCCGCCCCGCGCGAGCGCCACCTCCCAGTCGAGGCGGCCGGTGAGCTGCATCACCACGAAGAGCGTCACCACCGCGCCCACGGTCACCGCGAGGCCGGTGAAGCCCTTCCAGAAGAAGGTCCAGGAGAAGAGGACCAGGAAGACGACCTGCGGGAGCGCGACGCGGAGGAGCGCGGCGCGGAGCGGCAGGAAGAGGCCGCGTGTAGGAGACGACGAGGAGCACCGCCACCGCCGAGGCGATCCCGAACGCGGGGCCCACCGCGACGTGGTCGATGAGGTACGCGAAGAGCAGGTGGAAGGCGAAGAACGCGCAGCCGAGCAGGAAGTAGTGCATCGGGTGGAGCGCCCGCTCGGACGCGGCGAGCAGGATCGAGACCACGAAGAAGAAGAACAGGAGCGACACCGGCGCGAAGAAGGTGATGCGCGCCGCGAGCGGCCCGGGGTTGAGGAGCTGGGGGAGCTCGAGGCCGACCACCTGCGTGCCGACGATCTGCGGCGACTCCCACACCCCTTTCCAGCCGCCGCCCATCGGGCCGTGCCGGGTGGGCGAGAGCGAGCCGGCCGGGAAGTCGACGTCGGGGAAGTCGGTGGTGAGCTCGAGCCGGAAGTCGCGCGCCCGGCCCGGCTCGGCGCCGAGGCCGCGCCCGGGGGCGCCGTAGCTCCAGCTGCCCGTGCCGCGCGCGCGGTAACGGACCGTGAACGCCGACTCCACGCCGGGCCCGAGCCGCCGGTCGAGCCGGACGTGGCCCTCCTCGAAGCTCGCGTCGAGCGGCTTCCCCTCGCCGTCGAGCACCTCGAAGGCCTCGTAGGTCACGCCGTCCTGGCGGATGGGGAGGAGGATCTTCGCCTCACGGGCCTCGGCGCTCTCGTTCCGGAACACATAGGCCGCGCGGAGGTCGACCGCGTAGGTCGGGAACCAGAGCAGCCCCTTCTGGCGGTGCTCGAGCGCGAGCTTCGCCTCGACGCGCGAGGAGGCGAGGACGAGCGGCACCTCGGTCGTGACGTCGACCTCGCGCTTCACCTCGTAGTAGCGCTTCTGCTTCTCGTCGAAGTGGGTCTCGGCCTGCACCTCGCGGTGCGTCTCGGTGCCGCTGCCGGCCGGCGGCGCCTGCTGCAGCGGCGGGCCCCACAGCGCGTGGACCTCGGGGAGCAGGCTGCCCGAGACCTCCCCGCTGCGGACGCCGAGGGTGGTGCCGAGGATCGCCCAGGCGAGGCCGCACCCGAGCCAGACGAAGCCGATGGCGACGAGCCGTTTCATGGCCCCCTGCCCAGAGCAAGCCCGGGGCCGTCTCCGGATCTCCTGCGCGTACGCGGAGTTGTGCTCCGGCGTGTCCGGCCGGCCGCGCCCGGGCGTGTCCGCCACGCCGCGTGTCCGGCACCGGGTCAGCCCGGCTCGATGGCGAGTTCGACGAGCGTGCGCCTGAACCCCATCGCCTCGAAGAGCGCGAGCGCGCGCCGGTTCTTCGCGGCCACCTGGATGACGACGCACGGGGCGCCGCGGCGGGCGAGTTCCTTCACGAGCGCCTCGAGGAGGCGACGGCCCGTGCCGTGCCGGCGGGCGCGCGGGAGGACGTACAGGTCGACGCCCACGCCGGCTGCGTCGCGGAGCGTGTTCCAGTCCCGCCCCTCGAGGCGTCCGTAGGCGTAGCCCACGAGCTGCTCCCGTCCTCGCGTACGCGCCACCGCCGCGAGCACGACCGCCTTCCTGCTCGCGAGCTCCTTCGCGAGCCAGGAGGCGTAGCCCTCCTCCATGCCGGCGTGCGCGAAGAAGCGGCGCCGGTCCATGCGCTGGTGCAGGCGGGCGAGCGTGGCGCCCATGCGTCCCAGCGCCGCCGCGTCCTCGACCCGGGCAGGCCTGATTCTCGAGCTCGGTCACGTACCGGAACCTACCCCGGGGTCCCCGGCGCAGGAGGGGGCTGCCTTGCCCGGGGACCTCCCGGCTGCTAGATCCGCCCGTTCCGGGGGCCCGTCCCCCTCCCCGGCCGGAGCACGATGTCGACGCGCGTCTACATGCACACCCTCGGCTGCCCGAAGAACCGGGTGGACTCCGAGCTCATGCTCGGCACCCTGGTCCGCGAGGGGTTCCGGCTCGAGCAGGACCCGGCGAAGGCCGAGGTGATCGTCGTGAACACCTGCGGCTTCCTCCAGAGCGCGGAGGAGGAGTCGGTCGAGGCGATCCTCGAGCTCGCCCAGCACAAGCAGGACGGCCGCTGCCGCAAGCTCGTCGTCGCCGGCTGCATGGTGCAGCGCCACGGCCAGGAGCTGATGGCCGAGATCCCGGAGGTCGACCACTTCCTCGGGACCGGCGCCTACGGCGAGATCGCGAAGGTCGTGCAGGACGCGCAGGCGAAGCGCCTCGTCGCGCCGGACCCGGACTTCGTGCACTCCGCCGCCGCGCCGCGGGTGAACTCGCTCCCGTCGCACACCGCCTACCTCAAGATCGCCGAGGGCTGCGACAACGCCTGCGCCTTCTGCATCATCCCCGCGCTCCGCGGCGCGCAGCGCTCCCGGCCGGTCGACGACGTGGTGGCCGAGGCGGCGCAGCTCGCCTCGCAGGGCACGCTCGAGCTCTCGCTCGTGGCGCAGGACCTCACCGCGTACGGGTACGACCTCCCCGGCAAGGTCCGGCTCCAGCACCTCCTGCCGGAGCTCGCGAAGGTCGACGGGGTCCGCTGGCTCCGGCTCCACTACGCCTACCCGCGCGACGTGCCCGACGCGCTCATCGACGTCATCGCGGCCGAGCCGAAGATCGTGAAGTACCTCGACATGCCGCTGCAGCACTCCTCCGACCGGCTGCTGCGGTCGATGAAGCGCGGCCGCGACTCGGTGTTCCTGCGCGAGCTGCTCTCGAAGCTGCGGACCCGGATCCCCGGCATCGCGCTGCGCACCTCGCTCATCGTGGGCCTCCCCGGCGAGACCGAGGAGGACTTCGAGGACCTGCTGCGGTTCGTGGAGGAGCAGCGCTTCGAGCGGCTCGGCGTCTTCACCTACTCGCGCGAGGAGGGCACGACGGCGGCCGAGATGCCGGACCAGGTGCCCGAGGCGCTCAAGAAGGAGCGCCACGCCCGGATCATGGAGCTGCAGCGCGAGATCTCGGCCGAGCTCTCGCAGGGCATGATCGGGCGGCGGCTCGAGGTGCTGGTGGAGGGCCGCGCGGAGGAGACCGAGCACCTCCTCGCCGGGCGCCACGCGCAGCAAGCGCCGGAGATCGACGGCCTCACCTACGTGAACGACGGCGTCGCGTACCCGGGCGAGCTCGTGACGGTCGAGATCACCGACGCGCACGAGTACGACCTCGTCGGCCGCGTGGTGGAGCGCGATCCGGCCCGCGCGTCGCGGCCGCTGCCGAGGGCGCCCGCGCCCGGCGGCGGCGAGCGGCCCGGCAAGGGCAAGCTCCCCGTCGTCGGCTGAGGGCCCGGGTTCCGCCCGCTGCCCGGTACCGCGCTCAGGCGGTGCCGGCGCGCTGCACGCCCGCGGCCTGCTCCCGCGCCGCGAGGTAGTGCGCGAAGTCGAGGTCGCTCGACGCGATGTGCGCGCGCAGCCAGTCGCACAGCAGGCCCCCGGCGTGCACCGCCACCGTGGAGCGCGCCGCCGTGCCGTCCTCCTCGAGCAGCGTCTCGAGCCGCCGCAGCTCGGCGACGAAGCGGGCGTGCGAGGTCTCGTGCGCCGCCAGGTGCGGATACCCGCTCTCCCGCATGAGCTTCGCCTCGTCGCGGAAGTGCTCCTCGACGTAGCGGTCGAGGAACTGGAAGGTCTGGCGCACGTGCATGCCGCCGTGCCGGTCGGCCATGGCCGAGAGCAGCGCGGCGACCCGCCGGAAGAGCTCCCGGTGCTGGTCATCGAGCACGGGGACGCCGATCGCGAGCTTGGGTGTCCAGTGGACCTTCATCGTCGTACATCCCCCGATGCCGGGCGCGGCAACCGGCGTTCGACCTTCCGTGCAAGCGCCCGGCCCAGCTCAGGATCCGCCAAGCGCCCGGATCTCCTCGGCCGCCTCCACGCTCAGTCGGACGGTACGCGGACCCCGGGGTGAGGGCTGCGGCCACCCGTGGACCGCCTGCACTCCCTGCGTGTGGGCGAAGTTGGGTTAACCTGCGCCGCGATGGACGCCGGCACCGGCGAACAGCCCCTCGCGGAGGCAGCGGCCCCCGCGCCCGCGCCGCTCGCGGCGGCGTCGCGCCTGCCGGCGCTCGACGCCCTGCGCGGGCTCGCGCTGCTCGGCGTGGTCGCGGTCAACGCGCCGATCCTGCTCGGGCCGGACGAGCGCGTCTTCAACCTGCCCTGGGCCGAGAGCGCCGCGCCGCGCGCCCTCGCGCTCACCCACCTCCTGTTCGTCGGGAAGGCGTACACGCTCCTGTCCTTCCTGTTCGGCGCCGGGCTCGCGCTGCAGGCGGGGCGGCTCGGGGCGCGCGCAACGGCCGTGCTGCCGCGCCGGCTCGCGGCGCTCGGGCTCATCGGCGCCGCGCACGGGCTCCTGCTGTGGCACGGGGACATCCTCGCGGGCTACGCGCTCGTGGGCCTCGTCTGGTACCTCGCCTTCCACGGGCGGGATCCGGCGGCGCGCGCGCGGTGGGCGCTCGGGCTCTTCGCCCTCGTGCCGCTCCTCGCCTGCTCCGCGGGCGTGGCGATGACCGTCGTCGACCTCGTCCGCCCCGACGCGCTCTCGAAGCTCTCGGCCGGCGCGGTCGAGGAGGCCCACGCCGCCGTCGCGAAGGCCCTCGCGGTCTTCGGGCACGGCAGCCTTGCCGAGCTCTTCCGGCACCGCGCCGGCCTGTTCCTCACGACCTGGTTCGCGACCTTCGCCTTCCTGCCCCAGTTCCTCGCGCTCTTCCTCGCGGGCGGCTGGGCCGTCGAGCAAGGCGTGCTCTCCCACCCCGCCGGCCACGAGGCGCTCCTCGGCCGCGTGGCCCGCTTCGGGATCGTGCTCGGCGGCGTGGGCGAGCTCGTGTACGCGTGGCTCGTGCACGGCGGCGTGGCGCGGATGAGCGCCGTGACGCTGGGCACCGGCCTGCACGCGGCGAGCGCCCCGGCGCTCGCGCTGGGCCTCGCGGCCGCGCTCCTGCTCGCCTGGTCGCGCGGCCGGGCCCGGCTGCTCCTCGCGCTGGCGCCCCTCGGGCGGGTCTCGCTGTCGGCGTACCTCGGGCAGTCGGCGCTCTTTCACGACGATCGCCTACGCCTACGGCGGCGGCCTCTACGGCGCGCTCGCGCCCGACGCCTGCCTCGCGCTCGCGATCGCGACCTGGCTCGCGCAGGCGCTCCTCGCCGCGCTCTGGGTCTCCCGGTTCGAGCTCGGCCCGGCCGAGTGGCTGTGGCGCTGGCTCACCTACGGCCCGGCCGCGCCCGCCCGCGGCGGGCGGGCGTAGCGCGGGCCGCGCCCCTACCAGCGGCGCCGGCTGCGGCCGCCGCCGAGGAGGCCGCCGAGCACGCCGCGGATGATTCCGCGGCCGATTCGGGTGCCGGCCGCGCGCACCGCCGAGGTCGCCATCTTGCCGATGAGCGCGCCCGCGGCGGCGCCCATGCCGGCGGTCGCGGCCGTCGAGGCGGCGGAGCCGCGCGGGGCCGTGGCGGGCGGCGGGGGCTGCTGCTCGGCCGCGGCCTTGAGCCGCTCGTAGGCGGACTCGCGATCGACCGCGCTGTCGTACTTCCCGCGGAGGGGCGAGCTCGCCATCACCTCGGCGCGCTCCTGGGGCGTGAGCGGCGCGAGGCGGGAGCGCGGCGGCATGACGAAGGCGCGCTCGACCGGCGTGGGCGTGCCCTTCGGATTGAGGCAGGAGACGAGGGCCTCGCCCACCCCGAGCTCGGAGATGGCCTTCTCGACGTCGAGCGGGGGGTTCTGCCGGAACGTCTCCGCCGCCACCTTCACCGCCTTCTGGTCCCGCGGCGTGAAGGCGCGCAGCGCGTGCTGGAAGCGGTTGCCGAGCTGCCCGAGCACCGTGTCCGGCACGTCGATGGGGTTCTGGGTGACGAAGTAGACGCCTACGCCCTTCGAGCGGATGAGCCGCACGACCTGCTCGACCTTCTGCAGGAGCTCGGCCGGCGCGTCGGTGAAGAGGAGGTGCGCCTCGTCGAAGAAGAAGACGAGGCGCGGCTTCTCCGGGTCGCCGACCTCGGGGAGGTTCTCGTAGAGCTCGGAGAGCATCCAGAGGAGGAGCGTCGCGTAGAGCCGCGGCGTGCGGATGAGCCGCTCGGCGTGGAGCACGGTGATCTGCCCGCGCCCGCCGAGGTCGGTGCGCAGCAGATCGGCGAGGTCGAGGGCCGGCTCGCCGAAGAGCTTGTCGGCGCCCTGTGACTCGAGCGCGAGGAGCTGGCGCTGGATCGCGCCCACGGTGGTCGGCGAGACGTTGCCGTAGCGGGCCCGGATCTCGGAGGCGTTGTTCGAGAGGTGCTCGAGCAGCGCGCGGAGGTCCTTCGTGTCCAGCAGCAGGAGCCCGTTCTCGTCGGCCACCTTGAACGCGACCTGCAAGACGCCCTCCTGCACGTCGTTGAGCTCGAGGATCCGGCCCAGCAGGATCGGCCCGACCTCCGAGAGCGTGGTGCGGAGCGGGTGGCCGGCCTCGCCGAAGACGTCGAGGAAGACGGTGGGGCTCGCCGCGGGCTCGAGCGTGATGCCGAGCTGCTTCGCGCGCTCCTGCACCTTCGGGCTGTCGCCGCCGGGCCGGGCGAGGCCGGAGAGGTCGCCCTTCACGTCCGCGAGCAGGACCGGCACCCCGAGGCGCGAGAGCCCCTCCGCGAGCACGCGCAGGGTCACCGTCTTGCCGGTGCCGGTGGCGCCGGTGACGAGGCCGTGCCGGTTCGCGAGCCCGGGCAGGAGGTGGAGATCGACGGGCGCGCCGGACGCGCCGGTGCCGCGGGCGACGAGGATGGGGTCTGCCATGGTCCGGGGAGCTTAGCCCGGCGGCGCCACCCTGTGAACGTTCGCCGGGAGCTTCACCTCGAACGCCGCGTCGCCGAGCCCGACGTTGCGGCGGACGTCCTCGAACCGGATCTCGTTCACGTTGCCCGACCCGTCCACGACCCGCGTCGCCTCCACCTGCCCGTCGCCCGCGACGGAGAGGAAGACCGTGGTCACCCGGGAGTCGGCCTGCCGGGGGGTGAGCCGCAGCGTCCCCGAGGGCTCGAGCGACGGGACGAACTCTTTCTGGAGGTCGCCCTTGCCGATGAGGAAGGTCACCGCCGCGGAGAGCGCGGTCGAGTCGAAGCGCTCGTCCACGTAGGCCTGGTTCGCCTCGGGCTCGAACTGCACGAGGCGGGAGCCCTTCACGGCGACGGTCTTCGGCTCGGGCTTCTCGTAGTCCCAGCGCATCATGCCGGGCTTCTTCACGGAGAGTCTCCCGGAGGAGACCTGCTTGCGGCCGAAGCCGGCGTACGTGTACGTCTGGCGGAACCGGGCGGTGAGGTCCTTCGTTCGGTCGTAGAACGCCTGGACCTTCGCGGCCAGCGCCGCCGCCGCCGGGTCCACCGCCGCTCCCGGAGGCGGCGCGGGAGGCTCCGCCGGGGTGCCCGGGGACGGGGCAGGGGCGTTGAGGAACAAGGCGAGGGCGATCGCGGTTACCATGCCTGCACCCTAGGACGGCCCACGGCCAGGCGCCATTCACATGCCTTGACCCTGGGGCGGCAAACGGTGATCCTCCGCCCCCTCATGCCGCGGAACCTCCTCACCTGGGCCTTCGCCCTGCTCCTCGTCGCCGGCGCCGGCGCGTGCTCCACGCCCTGCCAGGAGCTCGGCTACAAGCTCTGCGAGTGCCGCGGCTCGGGCGCGACCAAGAAGTCCTGCGAGAACGCCGTCGACGACGAGCTCTCCCGCGCGAAGCCGACCAGCGCGCAGGAGGACCTCTGCGACGCGCACCTCAAGACCTGCAAGGCGCCCTCGGGCGAGGCCTTCTGCACGTGGGTCTCGAGCGAGCAGGGCAAGATCGCGTGCGGCATCGCCCTGCCGGACGACGCCAGCCCGTAGCCCGGGCAGGAACGCAGCTCAGCCGAACCGCCCCGCGATCCGCGCCCCGCAGGCGGCGCACGCGCCGCCCGCGAGCCGCACCGCCCCGACCGCGTAGCCGTCCCGCTCGATCACCACCGCGCCGCAGCCCGGGCAGTAAGTGGTCTGGCCGGCCGGGTCGTGCACGTTCCCCGTGTAGACGTACCGGAGCCCTGCGGCCATCGCGACCTCGCGGGCGCGCACGAGCGTGGCGGGCGGCGTGCGTGGCCGGTCGGTGAGCCGGTACGAGGGGTGGAACGCCGAGAGGTGGAGCGGCACGTCCGGCCCCATGTGGTCGACGAGCCAGCGCGCGAGGTCGCGCGTCTCGCCGGGCGCGTCGTTCAGGCCGGGGATGACGAGGTTCGTGACCTCCACCCAGGTCCTGCCGTCGCGGGCCAGCCACTCGAGCGTGTCGAGCACCGGCGCGAGGTGCGAGAGCGTCTGGCGCGCGTAGAAGCTTTCGGTGAACGCCTTGAGGTCGACGTTCGCGGCGTCCATCCCGCCGAAGACCTCGGCGCGCACCGCGGGCGACACGTAGCCGTTCGTGACGAAGACCGTGAAGAGCCCGGCGGCGTGCGCGGCGGCCGCGACGTCGAGCGCGTACTCCGCCCAGATGATCGGGTCGTTGTAGGTGAACGCGAGCCCCGGGGCCCCGCGCGCCCGGGCGAGGGCGACGACGCGGTCGGGGGTCCACTCCGCTTCCGACGCGACGAGGTCGAGCTCGGCCTTCGAGATCGACCAGTTCTGGCAGAAGCGGCAGCCGAGGTTGCAGCCCGCGGTGCCGAACGAGAGGACCCGCGCGCCGGGCAGGAAGTGCGAGAGCGGCTTCTTCTCGATGGGGTCGAGGGCGAAGCCGGTCGTCCGGCCCCAGGTCGAGAGCACGAGCCGGCCGCCCGCATTTGCGCGGACCGCGCAGAAGCCCGCCTGACCGTCGGCGAGCCGGCAACCGCGCGGGCAGAGCTCGCAGCGGACCGCGCCCGGCCGATCGGGCACGGGCGACCACCAGCGGGCCTCGTGGAGCGCCGTCGCCACGCGACGATGCTACGCCCGCGGCGCGGCGCGGGAACAGGGGCGGGCGGGGCTGCGCCCGGAGGCGCGGCCCCGCCGGCTCACCGTGCTGCCGCTCGAGCGAGCGTCAGTGGCAGCCGAAGCAGCGGTTCACCCACACCGGCTGCACGTCCACCTTGCCGTCGATGTGCAGCGCGGCGTTCGTGATGACGTTCGCGCCCGTGGCCGACGTCGACGCGTCGGGGTGGCAGACCTGGCACTTCGTGTAGGCCACGTTGTTGCCGTGGTACGGGGTGTGCCAGGTGCCGCCCGACGGGGGGTTGCCGTGGCAGGAGGCGCAGGTGAGCCCGCCGTCGGCCCAGCCCGGCGTGGCCTGCTTGCCGACGTACGTGAAGACGTTGTCGACCGCGCTGTCGGTGCCCCAGTCCCAGGTCGTGTAGTGGAACTCGCCCGAGTAGTTGCCGTGGCAGTACGTGGCCGCGCAGCTGCCCGCGTCGCGGTTCCAGGTCGGCGTCGCGCCCGCGGGCACGGTGCCGACCGCCCCGGCGAACGTGACGGTGGCGCGCGGCGTGGCGTCGTCGACGTGGGTCGGATCCGTCCAGGTCGCCGGCTTCACGTGGCACGCGGCGCAGTCGATCGCCTTGCCGGTGGTCTGCGCGACGTGCTTGCGGTGCGCGCCGACGCGGAGCGGGTCGGCGGTGCCGCCGCCGCGGAGCGGATCACCGGCGTAGCCCCAGATGGCCGCGGGCGGCGCGCCGGTCGCGTCGAGCGTGCCGCCGTGGCAGGCCGTGCAGGTGGCGAAGTCGTTGCCCGGGCCGCCGGGCTTGTGGCACTGCGTGCAGGCGGTGCGGACCGAGCCGCCCTCGAGCTGGTCGCCGTGGCACGGCTTGCAGTTGTCGAGGCCGCGGTTCGCCGCGAAGGCGTGGAAGCCGGGGCTCGCGCGGTCCATCCAGTTCGCGTCGTGGCCGGAGGCCTCGAGGAAGCCGTCGAGGTGCTTGCCGCCCGCGCTCGCCGCGATGATGTGGCCCGCGGCGTCCACGGTGTCGGTGTGGCACGGGCTGCAGACGCCGAAGCCGTTCGTCGTGTCGACGGGGACGTGCGGGGTCGGCGGCGGCACGCCGTGGCAGCTGCCGCAGTAGACCTGGCCCGCGCCGGCGGTCCAGACCGGGTTCGTGAGCCCGCCGCCGGGCAGCGAGGCGCCGTGGCAGTAGGTGTTCGAGCAGGTCGCGGTGCCGCGGGTCCAGCCCGGCGTCGGGCCGCCGTTCACGGCGACGCCACCGAAGGTGACCGAGGCGAGCGGGGCGCCAGCGGTGTCGTCGATGTGGCCGGGCGCGACGATGCTCGGCGGGGTGACGTGGCAGGTCTCGCAGCCAAAGGCCGGGCCGTACGCGCCGGCGGTGACGTGCGCGGTGTGCGCGCCCACGCGGATCGGGTCGGCGGTCCCGCCGCCGCGGTTCGGGTCACCCGCGAAGCCCCAGATCGCCGCGGGCGGCGCACCGGTCGCGTTCTGGGTGCCGCCGTGGCACGCCGTGCACTTCGCGAAGTCGTTCGCGGTGCCGTTCGCGCGGTGACAGCCCGTGCAGGCGACGTTCGTGAGGCCGCCCGAGAGGTCGGCGCGGTGGCAGGCCTTGCAGGCCGTGAGGCCACGGTTCGCCACGGGCGCGTGGAAGCCGGCGCTCGCGCGGTCCATCCACGCGGCGGGGTGGCCCTGCAGCTTCACCGTGCCGGTCGTGTGCGCGTCCATGCTGTGGCACACCTCGCAGTCGGCGCGCGAGGCGGTGGGGGAGACGGCGGGGTGGTTCGGGAAGCGCTGGAGCATCGCCGAGACGTCGTGGCAGCCGACGCACGCGAGCGGCGAGGCCGCGTTCCAGGTCACCGGCGCGGACGGGGAGCCCATCGGCGCGTGGCAGGCGACGGTGCAGGAGGCCGGCGTTCCGCCGGAGGCCGGCGTGTAGTGGTCGGTCGGGAGGATCGTCGTGCCGCCCGGGAACGTGTAGCCCACCTTGAAGCCGAACTGACCGCCGCACGGGTGGCAGGAGACGCAGTCGAGGCCGTTCGCCTGGTGACGCGCGTGCGCGTCGGTCGGCGTGCAGGTCTGGGCGCCGCCGCACGCGGTCGCGACCGCGGCGCTCGCCTGCGTGCGGGTCGTGGCGGCGGCGGCCTTCTCCGGAGCGCGGCTGCCGCATGCGAGCGAACCCGAGGCGAGCGCGAGCACGGCGAGTGCCGTGCGCACGGTGAGGCGCGTGGACGAGGCGGTCATGTGGTCTCCCCTGCTGCGAGCTCCGAGTACGGCGGACCGGCCGCGCACCCCCGCGCGCGAGCCGTTCACGGGGAGCGTGACCCGTGGGCTCCGCCGCGTCAAAGCCGCGGAGCCCGGGCCAATCGTCGCACCCGATCGCGGGGTGGCGCCGGCGTGCCGGCATGCCCGGTTACGATGCCCGGATGCCGGTTCGCCGCTTCTGGTGGGTCACCGCCGCCGTGCTCGGCGCCTGGGCGCTGCACAATGCCTTCATCCTGCCGCTCGAGCAGGCGCACTGGCCCGCCGCCGCGCAGGCGCCGCTCCAGGTGCTCCTGCGCGTGGTGGTCTGGCTCGTCCCCGTCGCGCTCTACCTGAGGTCGAGCAATCCGAGGCCGCCGCTCCAGGCGCTCGGGCTCGTCACGGCGCTCGAGCGGCGCGGGCGCTCCGCCGCGGTGCTCGTGGCCGCCGCGTACCTCGCGCTCGCGGCCGCGCTCGCCGGCCCCGGCGGCGCGCGGCCGGCGACCGCGTGGCCGGCGCTCGCCGCGTTCGTCACGCTCACGCTCCTGCGCGCGGCGCTGGAGGAGGTCCTGATGCGCGGCTTCGTGCTGCGCCAGCAGCTCCGGTGGAGCGGCCCGGTGCGCGCCCAGGCCGTCACCGCGGCGCTCTTTGCGGCGATGCACGCGCCCGGCTGGCTCACCCAGGGCGTGCCGGCGGCGGAGCTCGGGTTCAGCCTCGCCTTCCTCCTCGTGCAGGGTGCCGCGCTCGGGTTCCTCGCCTGGCGGACCGGATCGATCCTCCCGGCGATCGCCGTCCACGCCGCGAACAACCTGCTCGCGGGCTGAGCCAGGCCCGGACCGGCCCCCGGTCCTTCCGTCAAAGCGGCAGGTCGTCCGCCGGGGGCTCGATCCGGGGCCCAGGGCCTGTTATCTAGGGCTTACCCGACCTCCGCCCCAGCGGACGGCCCCGCGTCAGGACCCCCACCGTGACCTTCCGAGAAGCCATCGAGCGCCGCGTCCTCGTCTTCGACGGCGCCATGGGCACCCAGAATCCAGGGCCACCAGCTCACCGCGGCCGAGTTCGGCGGCAAGGAGGGCGCGAACGACCTCCTCACGCTGACCCGCCCCGACCTCATCGAGGACATCCACGCCCGCTACTACGCGGTCGGCTGCGACGTCGTCGAGACCAACACCTTCGGCTCCTCGCGCCTCAAGCTCGACGAGTACGGCGTCGGCCACCGCACCTACGAGGTGAACTTCAAGGCGGCCATCCTCGCCCGCCGGGCCGCGGAGCGGTTCTCGACGCCGGACCGCCCGCGCTTCGTCGC
Source organism: Anaeromyxobacteraceae bacterium (assembly GCA_047602405.1). Taxonomy (GTDB): domain Bacteria; phylum Myxococcota; class Myxococcia; order Myxococcales; family Anaeromyxobacteraceae; genus Anaeromyxobacter. The sequence goes on along the minus strand of JASGHJ010000001.1, from coordinate 1,211,337 downwards.
CGGCTCCATCGGCCCGACCGGCATGCTGCCGTCGTCGAGCGACCCGGCGCTCGGCAACATCACCTCCGACGCGCTCGAGCGGATCTTCTTCGAGCAGGCCCGCGGCCTCGTCGAGGGCGGCGTCGACGCGATCATCGTCGAGACCCAGCAGGACATGCTGGAGCTCCGCGCCGCGGTGCTCGCGGTCGACGCCGTGCGCAAGGAGCTCATGCGCGACGTCTTCCTCATCGCGCAGCCGACGCTCATCGACGCGAACGGCCGCATGCTGCTCGGCACCGACATCGCGAGCGCGCTCGCGACGCTCGAGCGGCTGCCGGTCGACTGCGTGGGGCTCAACTGCTCGACCGGCCCCGCCGAGATGCGGGCCTCGATCCGCACGCTCTCCGAGAAGTGCAGCCACTACATCTCGGTGCTGCCGAACGCCGGCATGCCCGAGAACGTGGACGGGAAGGCCGTCTACAAGCTCTCCCCCGACGACCTCGCGATCGCGCTCCGCGACTTCGTGGTCGAGAGCGGCGTCGACCTCGTGGGCGGCTGCTGCGGCACGACGCCGGCGCACCTCCGGGCGGTGGTCGAGAAGATCCGGCCGGTGGAGACGAAGAAGCGCGCCCGGCCGCGCGCGCTGCCCGAGCTCAGCTCGGCCATGAAGGCCGTGCCGCTCGATCTGCAGCCCCGGCCGCTCGTGGTCGGCGAGCGCGTCAACTCGCAGGGCTCGAGGAAGGTGAAGGAGCTGCTCCTCGCCGACGACTACGCGGGGCTCGTCGAGATCGCCCGCGGGCAGGTGGACGCCGGCGCGCACGTGCTCGACGTGTGCGTGGCGCTCAACGAGCGGGACGACGAGACCGCGCAGATGCGCACCCTCGTGAAGCTGCTCGCCCAGAGCGTGGACGCCCCGCTGATGGTCGACTCGACCGAGGCGGACGTGATCGAGGCGGCGCTCAAGACCTACCCGGGCCGCTGCATCGTCAACTCGATCAACCTCGAGAAGTCCGGCGAGCGGGTCAAGAAGGTCCTGCCGCTCGTGAGGCGCTGGGGCGCCGCGGTGGTCGCGATGACCATCGACGAGAAGGGCATGGCGCAGACCGCGGACCGCAAGGCCGAGATCGCGCGCCGCCTCGTGGCGGTCGCGAAGGAGTACGGCGTCCCCGCGGACGCGCTCGTGTTCGACTGCCTCACCTTCACGCTCGCGACCGGCTCCGACGAGTACCGCAAGAGCGCCGTCGAGACGCTGGAGGGCATCCGGCGGATCAAGGCCGAGAACCCCGGCGTGTTCACCACGCTCGGCGTCTCGAACGTCTCCTTCGGCCTCGCGAAGCAGGCGCGCGAGGTCGTGAACTCGGTGTTCCTGTTCCACGCGGTGCAGGCGGGGCTCGACCTCGCCATCGTGAACCCCAAGGACATCCGCGCCATCCCGCAGATCCCCGCCGAGGAGCGCGCGCTCGCCGAGGACCTCGTCTTCGACCGCCGCCCCGACGCGCTCGCGCGGCTCATCGAGCACTTCGGCGCGAAGGGCGCCGAGAAGCAGGTCGTGCAGGAGGACGTCTTCGCCGGGAAGACCGCCGAGGAGCGGATCCACCTGCAGATCCTCCACCGCAAGCCCGAGGGCATCCAGGCGCTCATCGACGACGCGCTCGAGCGCCGCTCGGCGGTCGCGGTGCTGAACGAGGTGCTGCTCCCGGCGATGAAGGACGTCGGCGACAAGTTCGGCGCGGGCGAGCTGATCCTGCCGTTCGTGCTGCAGTCCGCCGAGGTGATGAAGAAGGCGGTCGCCCACCTCGAGCAGTTCCTCGAGAAGAAGGAGGGCACCACGAAGGGCACGGTGGTGCTCGCCACCGTCTACGGCGACGTGCACGACATCGGGAAGAACCTCGTGAAGACGATCCTCGTCAACAACGGGTTCACCGTGCACGACCTCGGCAAGCAGGTCCCCGTCGCGACCATCATCGAGAAGGCGGTCGAGACCGGGGCCGACGCGATCGGGCTCTCGGCGCTCCTCGTCTCGACCTCGAAGCAGATGCCCTTCTGCGTGGAGGAGCTGCACCGGCGGAACCTGGCCTTCCCGGTCATCATCGGCGGCGCGGCCATCAACCGGCGCTTCGGCTACAAGGCACACTTCGTCGACGGCGGCACGCCGTACGCCGGCGGCGTCTTCTACGCGAAGGACGCGTTCGAGGGGCTCGAGGTGGTCGAGCAGCTCGTCGACCCGAAGCGGCGCGACGCCGTGAAGAGCGCCGTGCTCCAGAAGGCCACCGCGAACCGTGACGCGCCGGCCGCGCCGGCGATCGCCGCCGCGCCCGCAATCCGCCGCGCCGACGTGACCCCCGCCCCCCGCATCCCCACGCCGCCGTTCTGGGGGAAGCGCGTCGTGCCCTCGGGCGCGATCTCCATCGACGAGCTCTGGCCGATGCTCGACCTCGACGAGCTCTACAAGCTGCAGTGGGGCGTGCGCGCGAAGGGCGCCGAGTACGAGAAGCTCGTGCGCGAGGAGTTCGGCCCGAAGCTCGCCGAGCTGCAGGCCGAGGCGAAGGCGAAGGGCTGGCTCACGCCGAAGGTCGTGTACGGCCACTTCCCCGTGCACGCCGAGGGGAACGACCTCGTCGTCCTCGACCCCGCGAACAAGAAGGCCGAGCTCGCGCGGCTGAAGCTCCCGCGCCAGCCCGACGACCGGAACCTCTGCCTCGCCGACTGGTTCCGCGAGGAGCCCGGCTCCGACGTCGCGACGTTCCAGGTCGTCACCGTCGGCGACCAGGCCTCGCACCTCGCCGAGGAGGCGCAGGCCCGGGGCGACTACACCCGCGGCCTCTTCCTGCACGGCCTCGCCGTCGAGGCGGCCGAGGCGCTCGCGGAGTACTGGCACCGGAAGGTGCGCGCCGAGCTCGGCATCCCGGAGGGTGGCGGCAAGCGGTACTCGCCGGGCTATCCGAGCTGGCCGGACCTCTCGGACCAGACGCAGGTCTGGAGGCTGCTCGAGCCGGACCGGACCATCGGCGTGTCGCTCACCGAGGCGCACCAGATGGTGCCGGAGCAGTCGACCTCCGCGATCGTGCTGCACCACCCGGAGGCGATCTACTTCATCGTGCGGGGGCTGGGCGGGGCGTAAGGGGTCCCGCAGCCTCGACCGGCGCTCGTCCGGAGAGGCCGTGCGCTCAACGGGGGGCGAGGGGCGTCCGGACGAGCCGCGTCCAGCCCCTCGTCTGCGGGCGGCGCTCGTCGCATCAGAACACCACCGCCAGCCCGCCCACGACGCCCGTCCCGCGCGCCGACGGCACCGACAGCACGAACGCGGCCGCGCTCGGCGCCGCCGGCGCTGCGGCGAACGCGCGCGAGAGCTCGAGGTGCGCCCGCCCGTGGAACGTGAACGGCAGGACGAGCCCCGCGGCGCGCGAGACCGCGAGGAGCCCGAGGCCTCCGTAGACGAGCCCGTTGCCCACCCGCTTCTGCCGGTCGACCGCCGCCTGCGGGCGACCCGCGCCCTCGCCGAACGAGAATCACCATGCCCACGGTCATGACCGCCATGGCCGCGCCGTCGGCCACGAGGAGCCAGAGGCCGCGCGGATCGCCGGACGCGAGCGAGCCGAGCGCGAACCCCGGATAGAGGTTGAGCGGCGGCGCCCACCACCGCGTGGGCTCCTCGAGGGCGACGAGGAGCCGCTCGCGGGCCACCGGGTCGAGCGCGCGGACCCGCTCGTCCCCGCGGGCCCAGGCGCCGACGCGCCAGGGCGTGAGCTCCCGGACCTCGGCGGCGAGCGCGGGGACGAGGTCGTCCTGCGCAGACGTCTGCGCCGCCGCGAGCGCGGGCAGGAGCGCGAGGGCGAGGACGAGGCGCACCGGTGGAGCATACGCCTGGCCGCGCGACCATCGGCCGCGCTGTTGCGACCCGTTCGCAAACACTTCCGCGGAGGAAGTCGTGGGGCTCCTCCCACCCACCTGCGCGAGCCTCGGCGCAAACGTCTGCGCCTGCCACTGGCTCACTCCACGTGCAGCGGCGAGCCGCCCTGAACGTCAAGTCCGTCCCGGTGCGACATCTGCTGGAGAGGAGGGAGTGATCATGGACGGAGTGACGAAGGCGACCCGGGAAGCGCTGCTCGAGGCCTCGATCGCGTTCTTCGGCGAGCGGGCCGGCTGGCTGGCGGAGGAGCTCGCCGAGGCGGAGCGCCGCGCCTGGGTGGACGAACGGATCCTCGCCCCGCTCGAGGAGGCGAACGCACTCGCCACGCGCCTCCCGGCCGATCGCGGGGCGGAGGCCGTGATGGAGCTCGCGAAGGCACTGTGGCGGGCGACCTTCGCGGGCGCGGAGTGCGCACCCGCCGAGGAGATGCTCCGATGATCGGCTTCCCGATCAATCCCACCGAGCCCGCGCCGGCGAGCCCCACGCGCAAGGCGCCCGCGCGCCGCCCGGCCACGAAGCCGGCGAAGAAGCCCGCCCCGAGACGGCGGCCCGGCCCGGCGAAGCCCCGCCGGCGCGGCCGGTGACCCGGCCACCGCCGCTCCGGCGCGCGCACGCGTTCCTCGCGCATGCCGTGGGCGGCGCACTCGTGGGCGAGAACTACGCGCTCGGGCGCCCGGTCCCTCTCGGCGCCGCGGCGGCGCTGGTCGGCGCGCTCGACGGCTGGACCAGCACGCGCACCGTGGAGGCCCGCCTCCGCGCCGCCGGCGACCCCTCGCCCCGCGCCACGGTGCTCCGGCTGCTCTCGGCCGGCGTGCTCGTCGAGCGCAGCAGCCGCCGCGATCGGGAGGACGTCGCGCTCGCGGGCGCCTGGCCCTGGGGCCCGATCGCCGGCGGGTTCTGGCACCTCGGCCGCGACGCGCCCTGGGCCAGCGTCGAGGGCTCGCTCGCGTGGGCCGCCGCGAAGGCCCGGCGCCGCCCGCCACCCACCTTGCCCTCCGCACGGCCGCGCGCCGCCGTGCCGCTGCCCGCCCCGCGCACGCGCTCGGGCGTGCTCCGCCACCTCCTGCGCCGGCGGAGCGTGCGCACGTTCTCGGACGCGCCGCTCTCCCGCGCCGCGCTCGCCGACGTCCTCTTCGCCGGCCTCGGCGTACGCGAGGTGGTCCACCACCCCGACCTCGGCGACCATCCGCTCCGCCTCGCGCCGTCCGGCGGCGCGCGGCAGCCGGTGGAGGGGCTCGTGAGCGTGCGCCGGGTCCGCGGCCTCGCGCCCGGGCTCTACCGCTACGACGGCCTCGCCCGCGCGCTCGCCCCGGTGCGCCTCGGCCCGCAGGCCGCGGGCGGAGCGCTGCTCGGCGGGCAGGCCTGGGTCGACGGCGCGGCCGCGATCGTGTTCCTCGAGGCCACCTGGGCGCGCACCGCGTGGAAGTACGCCCACCCCGCGCACCTCAGGGCGGTGCTCCTCGAAGCCGGCCACGTCGCGCAGAACCTGCTCGTCGCCGCCTGCGACCTCGGCCTCGCCGCGGTCCCCACCTGCGCCTTCAGCGCGGTGCTCGCGGAGGCCGCCGCGGGCGTCGAAGGCCCGGAGCGCGGGCTCGTCCACGCGGTGGTCCTCGGCACCCCCGCTACCGCCCGAGCCGGTCCCGCAGCGCCCTCAGCTCCGCGGCCGGCGGGTAGTCCGCGTCCGCGCGCCGCCAGGTGACCGCGACCCGCTCGGCGACGGCCCGGGCCTCGTCGAGCCGGCCGAGCCGCTCGAGCGCCTGCGCGAGCCGGAGCCGCGCCCGAGGCTTCGCCCACGCCGACCACCCGGTCTTCACCGGCAGCCGGAGGAACCGCTCGAGCGCCGCGCGCGCCTCCTCGGGGCGCCCGGCCTCGAGCGCAGCCTCCCCGAAGAAGAAGCCGTCGAGGAGCTCACCCGAGGCGTGCGTCGCCGCGAGCCGGTGGAGCTCCTCGAGCGCGCGCGCGTCGCCGGCGCGCCAGCCGACCACCGCGGCGTGGAGCCTGCCGTTCGCCCCCGACGGCGGGAGCCGGCGGGCGAGGAGCGCAGCCGAGCCCGGGTCGCCGGCCCACGCCACCGCGGGCGCCGCGAGGATGGCGTTCTCGGGGTCCACCTCGGCGAGGCGTTGCGCCTCGGCGCGGAGCCGCCCGGGCTCGCCGAGGCCGGCGAGGAGCATGACCCGGAAGCGCGTCATGAAGCCGGGGAAGTCGCCGTCCTCGGCGCTCGCGATCGCACGCAGCGCCTCGGCGCGCCGGCCCTGCCAGACGAGGGTCGCGGCGAGGTTGCCCTGCGCCCGGGCGCGATCGGTGGCGAGCGGCGCGCGCAGGTTCTCGCTCACCTCGCGCTCGACCGTCGCGAAGTCCTCGGAGGCGTGCGACGCGCTCATCACGAGCGAGCGCCCCTGCGGCTCGCCGCCGCCGAGCGCGGCGCGCCCGAGCGGCACGGCCTCCGCGTAGCGGCCGGCGACCTCGAGCGCCGTGCCGAGGACCACCGCCGAACCCGGGCTCGGGGTGGCGGCGTGCTGCCGTCGAGCCTGCTCCACCGCCTCGTCGGCGCGCCCGAGCCAGCCGAGCGCCCTCGCGAGCTCCCAGCCCGCGATGATGTCCGCGGGGCGCAGCGCGCTCGCGCGCTTCAGGTGGGGAACCGCCGCCTCCACCTGGTCCCGCGCGGCGAGCCGCTGGCCCAGCTCGAGGGCGACGTCGGCCTCGTTCGGGAAGTCCTCGGCGAGCGCCTCGAACGTGCGGTCCGCCCCGTCCGCGTCGCCCGCGTCGGCGAGCCGCCACGCCTCGAGCAGGTGCCGCTCCTTCTCCGGGAGCCGGGCCGCGAGCCGGAGCGCGTCGGAGAGGTGGCCCGCGGCGAGGTCCCGGGGAAGCTCGCCGAGCCGGCCGATCCGCGCGAGCTCGAGGTGGGCGAGCGCGAAGTCGGGATCGACGGCGAGGGCGGCCTGGTACGCGCGCGCGGCCTCGGCGTACTCGACCTTCCGGTACTCCTCGCGCCCGCGCAGGTAGTGCCGGTAGGCCTCGAGGTTCCCGGTGACGAGCGCCTCCACGCCCGGGCCGCCGCCCCCGCGCTCACGCCCGGCGAGCGCCTCGCGCAGCCGCTCGGCGAGCCGGTCCAGCGAGGGCAGGAGCGCCTCCTTCGTGGCGACCTGCTCGCGGAACGTCGCGCGGTGGGCCGCGCGGCCCGGCTCCGCGAGCTTCGCCTCCACCGTGTAGCTCGTGCCGAGCCGGCGCACGGCGGTGACGACGAGCGCGTCCGCGGCGGCGCGCCGGCACAGCTCGAGCCCGCGGGCCTCGTCGATCCGGGCGCCGGCGGGGTGGCCCGCCTGCGCGGAGAGCTCGCGGAGCCGCTCGGTGGTCAGCACCTCGAGCCGCCGCGACTGCTCGAGCGAGGTCGAGAGCAGGGCGCCGAGGCCGTCGAGCTCCGGATCGCCGGTGAGGTTCTCGACGTCGGCGACCGCGACCACCGGGCGCGGGGCCGGAGGCGGCGGGCGCAGCAGGCGCGCGGCGGCGGCGCCTCCCGCGGCGATCGCCACGAGGAGCGCGAGCCCGAGCGCCTGCGCGCGGCGGGTCCTCCACCACGGCGGGGCGCGCGGCGCAGGCCGGACGGCGATGGCCTCCGGCGCCGGCGCGGCGGCCGTGAGCAGCGCCAGGATGGGCTCGAGCGCGCGCAGCACCTCGCCGCCGTCCCGCGGCCGCGCGGCCGGGTCCCGCTCGAGCATCAGCGCGACGAGCTCGCCCAGCGCCGGGAGCCCCGGGAGCTCGAGCGCCGGGGCCCGGCCCGCGCCGGGGGCCGCCGCCTCGGGGTCCTCGGGCGCGAAGGGGAGGCGCCCCGCCAGCATTCGGAAGAGCAGCACGCCGAGGGCGTACACGTCGGTGCGCTCGTCCTCGTCGCCACCCGCCCGCTGCTCCGGGGCCATGTACGCCGGCGTGCCGCCCTCGACGCGCTTCAGGCCGAAGGCATGGGCGAGGCCGAAGTCGAGCACCTTCACGTGGCCGTCGCGGGTGAGGAAGACGTTGCCGGGCTTGAGGTCGCGGTGCACGACGCCGCGGGCGTGTGCGTGCGCGAGCCCGCGCGCCACGCCAGCGGCGATCCGCACGGCCTCGGCGGGCGGGAGCGCGCCGCGCGAGAGCCGGCGCTGCAGCACCTCGCCATCGAGGAGCTCGAGCACGAGGTACGGCCCGTGCTCGGAGCGACCGACGTCGTGGAGCGTGACGATGTTCGGATGCGCGAGCCGCGCGGCCGCCTCGGCCTCCTCGAGGAGCCGCTCGCTGCGGAGCGAGGACCGCGGGCCGGTCCGGACGAGCTTCAGCGCGACCCGGCGCGGGAGGACCGTGTCCTCCGCCTCGTGGACGACCCCGAAGCCGCCGCGCCCGAGCTCGCGCAGGAGCCGGAACCGGCCCACCACCGCGCCCTCCCCGAGCGGCGCCGGACCGTCCTCGCCCCGTGCGTCGCCGTCGGCCGCGATGTCGCGGATCAGGCGCGACAGCGTGCCCGGCTCGACGCCGGCGCCGGGCCCGGCGGTGGCCTCCTCGTTCGGGTTCTCGGTTCGCACCTGCGCGGCGCGAGCCTACAGAACGGCCGAGGAAGTTGCCACGCGCCGGGCCCGGCTTCCCCCCCTCCGGCCCTACCTCCCCGTGCCCGCGTGGACCTGGACCGGGCTCGCGGTCGGTGCGCCGCGCAGGAGATCGACGGCGATGAGCGTCAGGACGACGGCGCACAGCACGATGACGACGACGTCGCGCACGACGGCCAGGCGCGTCGGCTTCACCACGAGGTGCAGCTGTCCCTGCCGATCGCCCATGAACGCTCCTGGCAGGCGGCCACCCGCGGCGCACGCCCCTCGACGTTTGGACAGGGCCCGGGCCCGAAGTCGACACGACCCGGCCGGGACCGACCCTCAGTCGATCAGCCCGCGCTCCCGCGCGAGCTGGCCGAGGCGCTCCTTCAGCCGCTCGAAGCGCTTCGCGAGCGTCGTGGGGGTCACGGCCGGCCCCACCTCGCTCAGGATCGAGGCCACCTCCTCCCACGGGAGCTCCTGGTCGGCCCGCAGGAAGAGCAGCGTCTGCTCGGAGGGCGTCAGCTCCTCCCGGAGCGCCAGGATCCCGCGGCGCTGGCGCTCGACCCGCAGGGCGCTCGCGGTGCGGAAGTCCTCGGCGAGCGCGGAGGCCTCGCCCGGCTCGAAGCGGCGGACCCGCTTGTGGTGCGCCCGGCCCTTGAAGTTGAGCCCCACGTTGCACGCGAGGCGCACGCACCACGTCTTGAGCGACGAGCGCCACTCGAACCGCGGCAGCCCTCGCCAGGCGTTCTCCGCCCAGATCGAGAGGGCGTCCTTCACGTCCTCCTCGTCGCGGAGCATCGGACGGAGGTAGCTCAGCGCGACCGGCGTGAAGGCCTGGATCACCGCGGTGGCGGCGCCGGCGAGGTCGCCGCCGGCGAGGAGCGCGCGGACGCGGTCGTCGACGTTCACCGGGCGATGATAGCCCAGGCCGCGCCGGGCCGGCCGCCGGAGCGCCGCTCAGGTCCCCACGGTCACCGTGACCGCGTCGGAGGTGGTCCTGCCGAAGGCGTCGGTGACCGTCAGCGTGTACGTGGTGGTCGCGGCGGGCGTCACCCCGAGCGCGCAGGCCGCCCCGGCGGCGGCGCCGGCGCCGTCCTTCCAGGCGCAGGTGTACGGCGGCACGGCGAGCTCCGCGGCCCCGGTGAGCTGCGCGGTGGCGCCCGGCGCGACGGTCACGTCCGGGCCCGCGTTCGCCGCGAAGCCGTCGAGCGACGCGAGCGTGTAGTTGCCGAACGCGACCTGCTCCTGCGAGTTCGAGAAGAAGGCGAACTTGCCCTCCGGGTAGCTCGAGTCCTCGACGGTGAACGAGGTGAGGAGGTTCGCGGTGGAGCCGGTCGCCGCGTCGTCCGAGTACACGAGCACCTTCGTGCGCGAGGGCGTGTAGTAGAACTCGAACCGGTGGGTGGTGAAGTCCGCCCACCCGCCCGTGTACCCGCCGGCGTCCTGCGGCGCGAGCAGGAAGATGGTGTCGTCGCCGAGCAGCGCGTCGTTGGCGCGGCTCTGCGACCAGAGGTCGGCGCAGCTGTAGACGTAGTCGGTCGCGTTGAAGCCGAAGCTCGCGTTGAACGAGACGGTGGCCGGGTCCGCGCTCGCGCCGTCGAGCTTCTTGACCGCGATCCCGGCCGGCGCGTTGCCGCACGCGGCGGTCCACGCCTGGTTGAGCTGCTTCCAGGTCAGCAGGTACGCGTGCTTCGGGTTCTGCCAGCCCCACAGGAAGCCGACGAGGTCGTCGTCCGCGGAGGTCTCGACCGAGATGTAGCCGACGATCCGCGCGTTCCCCACCACGAGGTCGGAGAGGACGATGGCGGGCTTGCCGTTCACCGTCTGGCGCCGCGCGACCTGGTTCGCGTCGCAGACGTAGCTCGGGTTCGGCGTGGACGGGTACTCGTTGCTCGTCATCACGACGACGTCCCAGCCGCACAGGCGCGCGGGCTCGCCGAGCACGAACACGGTGGTGGTGTCGGTGGCGGTCCGCGCGTTGCCGCCGTCGGTGATCGTGAGGGTGTAGGCGGTGGTGACCGACGGGGAGACCTCGGTCGAGCAGGTGCTCGCGACGGGGCCGCCCGCCGAGTCCTTCCAGGCGCAGGTGACGCAGGCGCCGTCGGCGCAGGAGGCCCCGCTCCAGGTGGCGGTGAGCGTCGTGCTCCCGCCGGCCGGGACGTTGCGGGTCGGCCCTGCGTCGGCGAGGAGCCCGGCGACGCGGACGACCACCGCGTCGGACGCGGTCCGGGCCGAGGCGTCGGTGACCGTGAGCGTGTACTCGGTCGTCGCGGCGGGGGTGACCTTCACCTCGCACCCGGCGAGCGCCGCCGCGCCGGTCGCGGTCCACGCGCAGGTGAACGCGCCGTTGTGGCCGAGCACCTCGGCCGTGAGCGTCACCTCCGCGCCGGCCACGGCGTCGCGGTCCGGGCCGGCGAGCGCGCGGAAGATGGGGCACGTCGCGGCCGTGCACGCGGAGCAGGTGTAGCCCGTGCCCGGGGCGGGCACGTCGGTGCAGGTCGTGGTGGCGAGGCAGGGGTTGCCCGCGCAGCCGTCGGCCTCGGCGCAGGTGACGCCGTCGCCCCCGTAGCCCGCCGGGCACGCGCCGCACGCGTGGGTGGCGCCGCTCGCGACGCAGGCCACGCCGGCGAAGCACGGGTTCGGGTCGCACGGGTCCGTCGGCTTCGAGCCGCTCTCGGCGCCGCCGCCGGAGCAGGCGGCCAGGCAGGAGAGCAGGAGGGCGGGCAGTCGGCGCATGTGGGAGGCGTAACCCCGGACCCTCCCCGCGCACCTTGCGTCTCGCTCCCCACCCCTCAGGGTCCGGGCCGACGATCTCACTCTTCGTGAAGTCGTCCCGTCGGCTACCTTTGGGGGCCCCGCGACGTCCGCCGATTCAATCCCGGCCTCCGACGCGTGTAGCTTGGCGTCCGCATGACGGATCCAGCCCTCCGCGGACGCGCGCGCTTCGTCGATCACAAGGGTAAGCGCATGTTCCTGATCGACGCGTCCCACCTGGACTTCGAGCAGATCCTGGCGCTCGCGGACCTCGCGGGCCCCGAGATCCGCTCGCAGCCCCCTGCCTCGGTGATGACGATCACCCACGTCGAGGGTGCGACGCTCGACCGGCGCCTCGTCGACAAGCTCCGCACGTTCGTGGAGGCCAACCGCCCGCACGTGAAGGCGGCCTGCGTGACCGGGCTCGGCCCGCTCCACCGGATGATCTTCACCGCCGTGAAGGTCCTCACCGGCCGCGAGTTCCACGTGTTCGCGACCGTGGAGCAGGCGAAGGACTTCCTCGCGACGGTGAAGTAGGCCCTGCCTCCACCGCGCCGCGGTCGCCGGCCCCGAAGGTGAACCTTCAGCGGGCGTAGGCCGGCGCGCCGTCCACGCCCGGCGAGGCCGTGAGCCGGCGCACCACGGCGCCCGTCGCCGCGTCGCGGATCAGCACCTCGGGGTCGCCGAGGTCGAGGTTCATGACCGCGAGGCGCCGCCCGTCGGCGCTGAAGGACGGCTCCGCGTCCAGCGCGTCGGCGAGGAGGCGCTCCACCCCGGTCCCGAGCTCGAGCACCACCACGCTCGCGCCGGTCCCGGAGGCCCGCGCGAAGGCGACGGCGGTCCCGTCGGGCCGCGGCGCCGGACGGCCGTTGACCGGGCAGGCGGCGTCCCCGCAGCGCAGGGCCGCGCGCGCGTCGTCGGTGAGCCGCACCGGCGCGGAGCCGTCGAGCCGGACGCGCCACAGCTGGTAGCTGCCCCCGCGCATGGAGCCGAACACGAGGGCCGAACCGCCCTCGGTCCAGGCGGGCGCGACGTCGGCCGCAGGATCCGGCGCGACGACGCGATCCGTCCCGTCGGCGAGCGAGCGGACGTGGAGCTCGGGCCCGGCGGGCGGCAGCGCGCCCTCGTACGCGACCTCTCGCCCGTCCGGGCTCACCGCCGGGTTCGCGACGACGAGCGCGCCGGTGTCGAGCTCGCGGACCGCGCCCTTCTCGAGGTCGGTGACGGCGAGCCGCCCTCGTCCCTCCCGCCACACCCAGTGCACCGCCACGCGGCCCGCCGCGGACAGGGAGCCGTCGAGCTCCTCGGCCGGGCTCTCCGCGAGGGCGCGGTCGCACGCACCGTCCTCCCGCACGAGCCGGACGTCGAACTGGCCCGCCCGGCGCGTGGTGTAGGCGAGCCAGCCGGCGCCGGGCTCGCCGCACGGACCCGCGGGGGCGGTGGTGGCCTCGCCCGCGCAGGACGAGAGGAGGAGGCCGATCGCCAGGCTCGCCGCGCCGCCCCTCATGGCGAGAGGGGCCAGTAGTAGTAGAAGGGCGCGTCGGCCTGCCGCCACGCGCCCTCGCTCAGCGGGCGGAGGTTCCGCACCGCGAGGTAGAAGGGGCCGTTCGACACCGAGGCCTGCAGCGCGGCCTGGATCTCCGCGGCGTCCGCCTCGTAGCGCCACGTCCCCGAGCCGGGCGGCGTCTCGACCGCCGTGAAGGTGGAGGTCGCGTAGACGATCGTCGCCGGCGGAGGGTCGAACCGGCAGTCCTGCGCCGTGCAGATCCGGAGCACCTGCCGGCCATCCGGCGCGGTGACCTGCGCGCCCTCCACCGTCCACACGAACGCGTCGGGCGGCGTCGGGAGCGGGTAGGTCCCCACCGTGGGGACCCCCATCGCCACGAAGGTGGTCGCGAGCGGGAACGAGCCGCGCACCGGCGGCGTCGCCGCGTTCCCGTCGGCGTCCCACATCCCGACGGCGCGGTAGTGGTAGGTGCGGCCCGGGACGACGGCGTCGGGGATGTGGGTCAGCACCTCGACCCGGTACTCGTAGGTCCCCCAGACGAAGGTGGGCACCTGGAGCTCGGCGCCGCTGCAGGTCCCGTCGGCGGCGAAGGGCGCGTCGCAGACGCGGACGTCCACCTGGGTGACCCGCGCCGGCAGGGGACCCATGACCTGGTCCGCCACGTCGAGGATCTGGAGGACGACCGGCTCACCCGGCTCGACGACCGGGAAGGGGAGCGCGATGGGCGCCGCCGGGTACGGATCCGCCCAGAGGTCCGCCCGGAGGTGGAAGGGGGGCGCCTCCTCGACGAGGTACACGAACGCCCAGTCCACGGTCGCAGCGCCGCCGGGGGCCGAGCCGTCGTCGACGGGCGAGCCCGCGAGCACGCGCTTCGGATACTGGTCGGGCAGGACGTACTGGAGGTAGCCGCTCGGCCCGGCGCCGGCGGGAGGCGGCTGGAACACGACGGTGGTCTTCGGCAGCGGCGGTTCGCCGCCCGTCGGCTGCGCCTGAGCCCCGCAGAGCGGGTGCTCCGAGTCGTCGATGGTGAAGGCGACGTGCACGTCGGCGAGCCGCTCGGGCAGGAAGTTGGTGACGGTGACGGGCGTCGAGATCCCGGACGTGAAGCACGCGTCCGTGTAGCCCCACACGAAAGGCCCGCCCTTGAGCTCGACGGTGCGGGGCGGGTTGGTCCCGGGGTGCCCGTCGCGACCCTCGGGGAGGATCGTGAACACCGCGCGCCCCGGCACGCGCGTGCCACCGGGACCGCGCTCGGGCGGCAGGATCGTCACGTCGTAGCTCGCGACCGGACGCGGGCGGCTGCTCGCCCGGGACGGCGGCGCCGCCGGGGCCTCCTCCGCGGCGGGCGCGTCGCCGCGCGAGCGCGGCGCACACCCGAGCGTCGCCGCGCAGGCGATGGGCAGCAGGATGGCGTGGAGGCGCTTCACGTGGACCCCCCCGGGGCAACGGCACCCGCACGATGCGTGAGATCCCCGGATAACACGATCCGGCCGGGCTGCGGGGGGCGACTTCGTCGCGCCCCCGGATCGCGCCGCGCTACCGCGGGATGGGCGTCATCCGCTCGCGCGCGGGCCGGACCGGCGGCGGCGTGCGGCGCTCGCGGCGCTCCAGACCGGCGAGCCTCCGCAGGCTCTCGCGGGCCTGGTGGAAGCGCTGGAGCTTCGCGTCGTCGACGGCGAGGTGCCGGTCGAGGGCCGCCGCGATGGTGTGCACGGCGCGGACGGCCGAGCCGATGAGCTCGAGGGCGCGGCGCGCGTCGCCGAGCGTCGCGAGGAGCGACGCGTGCTGGCGGGCGTGCTCGAGCGCGCCGGGGTAGCCGCGCTCCTCCATCCAGGCCTCCTCGTGAGCGAAGTGCTCCACGAGGTAGCGCTCCAGGAACTGCAGGCCCGCGCGGACGTCGGCGACGCTGCCCGCGGCGAGCGCGGCCTGCAGCCGCTCGACGCGGCGGCCGATCTGGCGGTGCTCGACCTCGAGCTGCTGCAGGTCGTGCGGCGGGTGGCCCGGCTTCGGATCCAAGGACGCGCTCTCCAGGGGGTGACGGCGCCAACATGCCGCACGCACCGCCGGTCCGCGAGCAGTGTGACCGTGGGACGCAGGTGCGTACCAAGCCGGACTCCGGGCAGCCCCCGATCCGCGCACGATCCGCTCTAGGAGATGCCCAGGATCATCCTCGCGGTGGTGAAGTAGATCACCACGCCCGATACGTCGACGAGCGTCGCGATGAACGGCGCCGACGCGCTCGCCGGATCGAAGCCCATCCGGCGGATCGCGAGCGGCATCAGCGCGCCCGCGAACGTGCCCCAGCTCACGCACCCGACGACCGACAGGCCCACCGTCGCGGCGAGGAGCGGCGTGATGGGGCCGTAGGAGTTGAAGAGCCCCTGCCAGATGAAGATCCGCACCACGCCGATGGTGGCCAGGATCGCCCCGAGGGAGAGGCCGGTGACGAGCTCCCGGCGCGCCACCCGCAGCGCGTCACCGAGCGTGATCTCGCCGAGCGCCATCGCGCGGATGACGAGCGTGGAGGCCTGGGAGCCGGAGTTGCCGCCCGACGAGATGATGAGCGGGACGAACACCGCGAGCACCACCGCCTTCGCGATCTCCTCCTCGAAGCCGCTCATCGCGGTCGCGGTGAGCATCTCCGACACGAAGAGCACCGCGAGCCAGCCGGCGCGCTTCTTCACCATCTCGAGGAAGCCGGTCGCGAGGTACGGCGCGTCGAGGGCCTCCATGCCGCCCAGCTTCTGGATGTCCTCGGTGGCCTCCTGCTGGACGACGTCGACCACGTCGTCGACGGTCACGATGCCCTGCATCCGCCCCTCGCCGTCGACCACCGGCAGCGCGTTCACGTCCTCCCTCGCCATGAGGCGCGCCACCGCCTCCTGGTCGAGCGTGTCCGGCACGCTCACGACGTCGCGCTTCATGAGGCCGTCGACGCGGGCCTCCGGCGTCGCGGTGAGGAGGTCCCGGAACGAGACGACGCCGATGAGCCGCTGGTCGGGGTCGAGCACGTAGGCGTAGTAGATGGTCTCCGCCTGCTCGCGCGCCTGGCGGCGCAGGTAGCGGATCGCCTCGTCGGCGGTCATCTCCGGCCGCATCCGCGCGAAGCGCGGGCTCATGAGGCCGCCGGCCGCGTCCTCGGCGTACGCGAGCAGCGCGCTCACCTCGCGGCGCGAGACCGGATCGAGCTGCTCCATGAAGCGCGGGCGCTCCACCTCGGGCAGCCCCTGCACGACGTCGACGGCGTCGTCCGGCGCCAGCAGCCGGATCCAGAGCCGCCGCTCCTCCTGCGGCAGCGCCACGAGGAGCTCCGCCTGGTCCGCGGCGGTGAGGTCGAGGAAGAAGTCGTCCGCGTCGCCGCGCACGAGGCCGTGGAAACCCTCGAGCCGCTCCTCCATCGACAGGGCGGGCCACGCGTGGCGGAGCTCGTCCGCCGAGAGGAGATCGTCGCTCACCGCGTCAGCCATCGAAGTGCCTGCCGAGTCCTCGGGTTTGCCCCGATATTGCTTCGTTACCCCACCATGGGCGGGCCCCAACGGGCCGACTGGATACCCCGCTACCGAGTTGCCGCTGCGCCGCCCGCCGAATACGTTCGAACCAGGGTCGGCACCCCCCCTCCCTCGCCGGCCTCAAGGCGCCCCGCGGCTCCCATTCCCGCGCGGGCGCTTTTTTTTTGCGCGCTCGCCGGCGCGCCGCGCGCCGCGCCTACCTCCGCGCGGGCACCGTCGTGTCGAGGTCGAGCGGGATCGGCAGCCCCGCGACGTCGGCCGTCCCCTTCATCTGCACGCGCACGTCGCCGCCCTTCGCGACGTCCATCGCCGCGCGCCCCGCCGAACGGAAGTCGAGCTTGAGCGGGATGTCGATGGTCCCCGTCTGGCCCGCGGCCACGCCCTTGAGCGGCGCGTTCTCGGCGCGCGCGACCGGGGCGCCGCCGCCGAGCGCGAGCGACCAGCCGAGCTTCCCGGCCGGGATCGAGAACATGTTCGGGTTCTTCACGCCGACCTTCACGTCGAAGGTCACGTCGGAGAGCGAGACGCCCTTCACGGAGACGCCCTGGATGGAGAACGCCGGCAGCGACGGGAGCTTCACGGTGCCCGCGTGCGACACGGGCAGCTCGACGACGCCGATCGGCGTGTTCACGCCCACGGTCGCCGCGGCCTTGTAGCCGAGCCCATCGGCGTGCCGGGAGCCGAAGAGGTTCACGATGCCCGGCACGTCCTTCCAGCGCAGGCGCACGGGGATGGTGAGCGGCGCGGTGCCCTTCGCGGGGATGGTGAGCCCGCCGGGCATGTCGCCGGTCGCGACGCGGGTGTTCTCGGCGTCGAGCGACCAGCCGACGCGCGCGACGTCGAGGCCGAAGCCGTTCGGGTTCGTGAGGTCGACCTGCAGGCCGATGGTCGCGCCCTCGAGGTCGAGCCCCTCGACGACGGCGCCCTTGAAGTCGAGCTTCGGCTTCGTGAACGCGGCGGCGGCGAGGTCCTTCAGGCCCGCGCACCCGGCCAGGGCGGCGAGGGCGAGGGCGGCGGCGGCGAGGCGGATGGGGGCGGTGCGCATGCCCCCCTTCTAGCCCCGTCCGCCCTCCGGTGCGACTGCCGAATGCCCGGCCTACAGCGGGATCCGCACCACGCCGTACGGTCCCGACGGGAGGTAGGCGACGCCGCCCTCCACGACCACCTGCCAAATCCAGCCGAACGTGGGCACCGCCTGCTCGAACACGGGCTTCCCGGTGCCGAGGCCGTACACCTCGATCGCCGCGAGCGGCCAGTACTCCGCGACGAAGAGCTTCCCGCCCTCGGCCGCGAGGACCTGCGGCCACGAGGCGTCGGTGCCGAGCACGTTCGCGACCCGCAGGCGCTCGAGGTCCACCGTGACGACCGCGCCGCGCGAGGTGGTGGAAGCGCCGGAGCCGGACCAGACCGTCCCCGCCGCGAACGCGCGCGGCCCGGACCGCACCGCGCCCCAGAAGTACCCACCGGCCTCGACGGTGCCGACGAGCCGGGCCGTGCCCCGCGAGGTCAGCGCGAGCGTGTGGAAGCGCGTCCGCGGCTGGGTCGCGCCCGCGAACGGCGCCGCGGGCCACTCGATCTCGGTCGTGTAGATCGTGCCGCCGTCGTCGGAGGCCGAGTAGAACTCGCCCGGCACGTTCACCGGCGCGCCCTGCACCGGCTTCGCCGGGTTCGCGAGCCCGATCTTCCCGACGAAGTAGCGGACCGCGCTGTCGCCCTCCCAGGCGTACTGCGTGTACCAGAGGTCGGTGCCGACGGCGCGCAGCGCGCCCGTCCACGCCTTCGAGGGCAGCTCGACGGTCGCGACCACCGCGGGCGCGTCCGGGTTCGCGAGGCCGAGCACGAGGAGCTGGGTGTGCGACTCGCAGCCCTTGACGGCCTCGCAGGTCCAGGTCGACTGGGTCGCGACGAGCGCGCGGCCCACCTTCACGGCGTCGCCGACCCACCACCAGCCGCCCGAGGCCGGCGCGGGCACCGTGAGCTTCCCGCGGCGCACCGGCTTCGCCGCGTCCGCGAGGTCGAAACCCTCGAGCACCGTGGTGCCGGTCCGCCAGTCGTTGCCGAACGTCCACACGACCGTGCCGTCGCGGAAAAGCCTCCCCCACGCGGAGTCGACCGCGAACCTCGCGGTGGGCACCGGCGCGTCGGGGTCGGCGGCCGGCGCCACGACGAGCTCGCCCGTGCCGCGCCAGGCCTCGCCGCTCAGCTCGGCCGCGGCGCCGCCGACGACCGCGACGGAGGTCACCTCGCGCGCGAGGTCGATCGAGGCGAGCTCGACGGGCTTCGCGCGGTCGGTCGCGTCGAGCGTCTGCAGCTTCGCGTTCGAGAACGCGGCGAGGACGCCGGGCGCCTGCGCGCCGAACGGGAACGCGCGCTGGATGTCGCCCGCGTGCGCGACGAAGCCGCCGAGGGTGAGGGCGTCGCCCTGGAGCGTGAGGAGCTGCGTGCCGCCGGCCCAGCCGCCGGCCGCCTGGTCCCAGCCCTCGAACGGCACGATCACGAGGTCGCCGGCGACGACGAACGCCTTGTGCAGGTCGTCGGCGGAGGCGGGCACCCAGCCCCAGTCCGGCCCGAACGTGCGGCGCACGAGGAGCGCGGGCTTCGCGGGGTCGGCGACGTCGAGGAGCGAGACGTGGAGCTGGAAGGCCTTGCCGGCCTCGGCGGTGTGGCCGAGCGCGAGCAGGCGGTCGCCGCGCGGGCGCAGGAAGTCGAGCTGCCCGGGCATCGCGAGCTCGCCGGTGACCGCGGGCTTCGCCGGGTCGGAGAGGTCGACCACCCAGAGCGGGTCGACGCGCACGGAGGTGACGAGGTAGCCGCGCGCGCCCTCGAAGGCCGCCGCGGTGAGCGTCTCGGGGACGTCGACGTGGAGGTGCGAGAGCGGCGCGACCGTGCCGGGCGTGGCCCACTTCAGGACCGTGAGCGTCGCGCCGAGGTTCCACCCGTCGGCGGTGACCACCCGGAACGTGCCGCCCGCGGCGTCGAGGTCCATCGCCCAGCGGTCCTGCACGGTGCCGCGCAGCGTGACGGCGGCGCCGAGCGCGAGCGTGCCGGCGGGATCGCTCGCGTCGACGGCGACGAGCTTCGTGCGCGGCCCGACCGTGTCCCAGCCGGGCGCGGCGATGGTGATCCGCCCGTCGGCCACGTGCGCGTGCAGGTCCCAGCCCCACGCCGCGGTCGGGAAGTCGATCGCGTCCACCTTCCTGGGCGCGGCGAGGTCGGAGAGGTCGTAGGACGAGACGCCGTAGTCACCCGACGCCGGCGCGACGTCCGCCGCCCCCGCGCCGCCGGGCGCGCGCGCGGCGGCCGCGACCGGGCCGATGCCCCACCACGAGAGGCCGCCGGTGAAGAGGTAGAGCGCGTCGCCGACGAGGCGCGAGTCCTGCACCTGCCCGTCGAGCCGGGTCTCGGAGAGGATCTTCGGCGCGGCGGGGTTCGAGACGTCGACGGTCCAGAGGAGCGAGGTCACCTCCGGCACCGCCACGTCGTCGACGAGCGACCAGGCGAGGTGATCGCGCGCGAGGACGATGGCGGTCGTGCCGCGGAGGTAGAGGCCCGCGGGCGTGCCGCGGAGCGGGAGCCGCCCGGTGAGCCTCGGGTGCGACGGATCCGCGAGGTCGACGAGCTGCAGGCCGCGCCACATGTTCTGGACGAGCAGCGTCGCGCCGCTCCGCGCGTAGAGGTCCGACTCCTCGATGGCGCGGTCGGCCGCCGCGGTGCCCTTCCCGTCGGTCGTCGGCGGCGCCGGCGACGCGCTCGGCGATCCGGCCGCGCCGTCCCCGGCGCCGACCGGCCCGTCGCGGCTGCCGCCGCCCGGGGGCGAGGAGACGAAGGTCTCGTCGCCGATGCGGTGGCCGGTGCCGGACGAGGACGACCCACACGCGGCGAGGGCGAGGAGGGAGAGGGCGGCGGTGGCGCGGGCGAGGCGGGTCATGCGCGGGCTCCGGAGGCTCGAAGTGGCTTCGACGTGATGGGCACGCGAGCCGTCCGGGCCGGGCAAGTTTCGCCCGTTTCCCGGTGGGTTCTCCACCCGAACCGCAAGAACCCCCTCACACCGGCGGGTGAGCCCCGCCGAACCGTCCACAGGCTTTCCACGTCCGCTCCACGGCCCATCCACCCGGTAATCCCCCGCGTTTTCCCCAGCTTTTCCCCGGCTTGTCCACGGCACATCCACGGTGTCCCCGTCGGATCCGGCTGCTAGTCTGCCGCGCTCCGATGGCCGATCAGGACCCCGCCCGCCGCGCGCCAGAAGCGCCCGTTTCCCTCCGGACCGGCCGGGATCTCCCCCACAGCGTCGACGCCGAGCAGGCCGTGCTCGGCGCGATCCTGACCGAGGAGACCGCGTTCGACCAGGTGGCGGCCGAGCTGCGCTCGGGCGACTTCTACCTGATGGCGCACCAGCACGTTTACTCGGTGTGCGAGGAGCTCGCCAAGGAGTCGAAGGCGATCGATCCGATCCTGGTGCAGCAGCGGCTCGACGCGAAGGGGCTCCTCGGCGGGGCGGTCCCGCGCGAGCTGCCGCTCTCGCTCGCCCGCGCCATCGGCACGACCGCCAACATCCGCCACTACGCCCGGACGGTGCGCGAGCTCTCGCAGCTCCGCAAGATGATGCTCACCGCCCAGCAGGTGGTGGAGCGGGGCTACGAGTCGGGCACCAACGTCCAGCACTACCTGGACTCGTCCCAGCAGGAGGTCTTCAGCGCCGGCCAGGGCAGCTCGTCCGAGACGCTGCGGAAGATCTCCGAGCCGGTGATGAAGGCCCTCGAGAACCTCGAGGCCGTCCAGAAGCGGGTGCAGTCGGGCCTCTCGCCGATCACCGGCGTCCCGACCGGCATCCCGACGCTCGACAAGAACACGCTCGGGCTGCAGCCCGGCGCGCTCATCGTGCTCGCCGCCCGCCCCTCGGTCGGCAAGACCGCCTTCGCGCTCAACATCGCGACCCACGCGGCCACGAAGCACGGGAAGAAGGTCGCGTTCTTCTCGCTGGAGATGCCGTCCGACCAGCTCGCGCTCCGCATGCTCGCGTCCGAGGCGAAGCTCGACTGGCGGCGGCTCTCGGCCGGCCAGCTCTCGACCTACGACTGGCAGAAGATCGCGACCCACGCCGACAAGGTCGGCGGGGCGAGCATGTGGCTCGACGACAACTTCGTGCTCACCCCGGTCGAGCTCCGCTCGAAGTGCCGCAAGCTCAAGCGCGAGAACGGCGGCCTCGACCTCGTCTGCATCGACTACCTCCAGCTCATGCACGCGCCCTCCGACCGGCAGAACCAGTCGCGCGAGCAGGAGATCGCGACCATCTCGCGCTCCCTGAAGGGGCTCGCGAAGGAGCTCGAGTGCCCGATCATCGCGCTCTCGCAGCTCAACCGAGGCGTCGAGAAGCGCAAGGGCGAGCCGCCGATGCTCTCCGACCTCCGCGAGTCGGGCGCCATCGAGCAGGACGCCGACGTCGTCATGTTCCTCCACCGCCAGGAGGAGGAGTCGAAGGACGGCCAGCCCCAGCAGCAGAGCGAGACCCAGGAGGTCCAGCTCATCGTCGCGAAGCAGCGCCAGGGCCCGGTCGGCACCATCCCGCTCGTCTTCATGAAGACGACGACGTACTTCGCGGAGATGGAGAAGCGGCGCGACGGGTAGCGGTCCGTGCTGCAGCCCCCGACGGGGCGTACGACCCGGTGCGTCCCTCGCCGGAGGTTGTGCGTCCTCCGACTCCAGGGGACCATCGCCGCATGCACCGCAACGCCCTGCTCGCCGCCGCGCTCGCGGCCGGCCTCCTCGCCGCCTGCAGCGCCGACCTGAAGCTCCCCGACGGCGCGCGGGTGTCGTGCGCGTCCGACGCCGACTGTCCCGACGGCTACGTGTGCCGCCAGAACCAGGGCCGCTGCTTCCGCGCGGGCGGCGACGTCACCGCGCCCGGGCTGGTGGGCTCGCCGGTCGTCACGCCGGGCCGGGTGGGCGCGACGACCGCGCAGGTCACGGTGGCCTTCACGACCACCGAGGCGCTCGGCGGCGACTCGGCCGCGACGCTCGTCTTCGGCGCGTCGGGCGAGACGCTCGCCCTCGCGATCGCCGAGAAGGACGCCGCCACCCACGCCTACGAGGCGAGCTACGTCCCGAGGCCGGCGACCGACCCCGAGGGCGTGGCCGACTTCGTGGCGACGCTCTCCGACGTGACCGGCAACCTCGCCCCGGCGAGCACCAACAACGCGGTGGTCTTCGACTTCACGCCGCCCGGGATCCTGGAGGACGCCACGAACAAGCCGGTCGTCTCCGTCACGCTCACCCCGCCCGCGACGAGCCCGGTGCGCGACGTGACCGCCGCCACCGTCGGCACCGGCGTGCGGATCGGCTTCGCCACGACCGAGTTCGTGGTGGCGAGCGGCGCGGGCGCGCCGGTCGTCACGCTCGGCTCGGGCGGCGCCGCCGTGACCTTCGCGCAGGTCTCCGGCAACGGCCTCTCCTTCGTCTACGAGGCGACGCTCGCCGCGGGCCTGCCCGACGGGGCCGCCCCGCTCTCGGTGCACCTCACCGACCTCGCCGGCAACCTCGCCGACGCGTCGCTCGGCACGGTCGCGATCTCGACGAAGACGCCCGCCACGCCCGCGGTCGGCACCGCGAACGCGGTCCTGTTCCACCGCGTGCCGTGGGGCAGCGAGGCGACCGGCGGCGCGCAGGCGTTCTTCCTGAAGGGTGCGGCGGGCTCGGTCCCCGCGAACGCGACGGTCATCGCCTACTCGGCGCCGCTCGTGGTCTCCGCGCAGGGCGCGCTCGTCGGCCGCGGAATCGGCCGGACCACCGCGGCCGCGGACGGCAGCTTCGGCGGCGACGTCGGCGACCCGGCGCCCTTCCACTCTTCATGGGGGACGCGCCGGACCTCTACGTCGCCGCGGTGGACGCCGCCGGCAACGTGAGCGACGCCGACGCGAGCGCCGCGAACGGCGAGCAGGCCGCGCTCGTGCGCGACGTCGCCTGGACCGCGACGCTCCAGGGCAAGGTCCCGGGCCGCGTCTTCCCGAACCCGCACGCGTTCGAGGGGCGCGAGGCCTGGACCCCGACGCTCTGGCAGTTCGGCGGGAAGCCGCTCGCGACGCCGGCCCAGGTGTCGCGCAAGGACGGCGCCGGCGCGTCGGTGCGCGGCGCGCCGTACTGGATCCCGGCCCGGAAGCTCGAGACCCTCAGCGCGCGCGGCGGCACCGGGATGATCCACGACCCGGTGCGCGGCTGCCGCGTGGCGTACAGCGGCGCGGGCTGGGACGGCTGCGACTCCGGCTTCTACTGCAGCCAGTGGGAGTCGTGCCGCGGCTCCTCGTGGGTGAAGCCCGTGCCCGCCGATCCGGAGGGCGACGGCAACCCGGTGCTCGGGTCCGACCTGCCGCTCGTCTTCGCGGGCGGCCGAGGCGCCTCGGTGCTCTCGGACGGCACCGACCTGTGGGAGTGGGACGGTGTCTCCTGGCGCAAGCTCGTCATGACCGACCCCGAGGGCGACGGGAACCCGCCCGCCCGAACCGGCCAGGCGATCGCCTACGACGAGGCGCGCCAGCGCCTCCTGCTGTTCGGCGGCACGTCCGGCACGACCAAGCTCGCCGACCTCTGGGAGACGGACTTCCACTCCTGGAAGAAGCTCTGCGCGACGGCGCCCTGCTCGACGGCCGCGAAGCCCGCCGGCCGCAGCGGCCACACGCTCGTGTGGGACGCCGCCCGGAAGGTCGTGGTGCTCGTCGGCGGCAACACCGGCGCGGTCCCGGCCTACGACGCGGCGACCTGGACGTGGGACGGCGCGGCCTGGACGCAGCGCTGCTCCACGGGCGCCTGCGCGACGGCGGCGCAGCGCGAGGAGGCCGGCGCGGCGTACGACCCGGCCCGCTCGCGCCTCGTCCTCTTCGGCGGGCAGAACGCGGGCACCCTCGACACCGTCTTCGAGTGGGACGGCACCACCTGGACGCAGGGCTGCACCGCGAACCCCTGCGCCGCCACGCGCCCGATGGGGCGCTCGAGCCCGTCGGTCTACTATGATCCGGAGCGGGCGAGGACGGTCCTCTTCGGCGGCGCGGTGCCCTTCAGCGTCTCGGGCGACTGCCACGTGGGCCCGTTCTGCGACACCGAGTGGGAGTGGGACGGCACCACCTGGACGGCGGTCCCGGAGCCGACGGCGGCCCCGCCGGCCGGGAGCGGCGTCGCGCCGGCCTACGACGCCGCGCGCGACCGGGTGGTGGTCTTCGGCCCGGGCTCGACCACCGACACCTGGCTCTGGGACGGCGCGCGCTGGACGAAGGCCGCGCCGATCACGATCCCCGGCGCCCGCTCCGAGTACGCGGCGACGTACATCCCGGGGTCGAACGTCGTCGCGATGTTCGGCGGCACCAGCGCCGGCGGCCCGGTCGGCACGGGCTACACCTGGAATGGCTCGAACTGGACCCTCGTCGGCGGCACCGCCCCGGCCGCGCGCTACTGGCTCGGGATGGCCGCCTCGACGCGCGCGTCACCGGGTGGGGCGCTGCTCTTCGGCGGAATCGAACGGCAGCGGCACCGAGTTCTGCGACGTCTGGGAGATCACCTCGGGCAGCTGGACCGGGAGCGCGACGTGCCCGGCGTCCGGCCCGTCGGCGCGGTTCGGCCCGGCCATGACCCGCGCAACGGGGCTCACCGGCGCGCCGGTGCTGGTCTTCGGGGGCAACGGCAGCGGCGATTTCAACGACCTGTGGTCCTTCAACGGGACCACCTGGACCCGCCTCTCCGCGGGCGGGACGGCGAGCGCGACGCAGCCCTCCGCGCGCACGCGGGCGGGGATGTTCTTCGACACCGCGCGCAACCGCGCGCTCCTGTTCGGCGGGGCGCCGGCGGCCGTGGTGTCGAACATCAACTGCGTCGACGACTACGGCGGCGTGAACTGCCACGACTTCTGGGAGTGGAACGGCGCCGCGTGGACCCGGGTGTTCCCGGTCAATCTGTATGGCGACGGCCAGCCCGTCCCCTCGCAGGTCGACGGCGTCGCCTTCGACACGCTCCGGCGGCTCGGCTTCGGCGTCATCAACCCGGGCCCCTCGGGCTCGCTCGCCGGCTGGTGGTGGCACGGGGGCGGCGACGAGAAGCCCGGGCAGCTGGCCTCGTTCAGCTTCGACGCTGCGCAGGTGACGCGCGCCCACGACGTGCTCGACCTCGACGTGACCTGGGTGGGCGGCGGCACCGGCGCGCCGAACGGCACGACCACGCCGGGCGCCTCGCTGCAGCTCTGGGACAACCGCGCCTGGCGCACGCTCGCGTCCTCCGCGACCGCGTCGCCGTCCGCCACCGAGACCCTGCGCTGGACGCTCTCGGGCGACGCGTCGCTCGGGTCCACCCCGGTCGCCGAGCGGCAGCGGTTCATGGTGGGCGACCAGCGGCTGTTCCACCTCGCGCTCGTGCCCGCGGCCGTGAGCGGCCGCGCGACGGGCATGGGCGAGGTGGCCACCGACTACGTGGAGCTCACGGTGCGGTACCGGCTGGGGCCGTGACGCGGAGGGCCGCGGCTCACGGTCGCGACGCCCCCGCCCCTGTGGGGTCGGGAGGGCCACGGGCTCGGCCCTCGCGGCGCGAGCGGCTTAGAGAGGCTCATCCCCTGTGAGGTGAGCCCATGACCGGTCGCTCCTTCGCAGCCGGCGCCACGCTGGCGCTGGCTGCCTTCCTCACCGCCTGCTCGGGCGGTGGCGCGGGGGACGGCGGCGCCGCTCCCACCGGCTCGCTCGCGGTCGCCGTGGCCGGCTTGCCCGGCGGGGCCGCCGCGGACGTGTCGGTGAGCGGTCCTTCCGCGTTCTCGCGCACGATCGGCTCGAGCGAGACGCTCACCGGCCTCGCGCCCGGCAGCTACACCGTCGCCGCGGGCGACGTCGCGAGCGCGGGCTTTTCCTACGCCGCGCTGATCACGGGCTCGCCCGCGGCGGTCACCGACGGCGGGACCGCGGCCGTCACCGTCGCCTACGCGGCCACGACCGGGAGGCTGACCGTCACCGTGAGTGGGCTCCCCGCCGGCGCGGCCGGCGACGTCACGGTGACCGGACCCGCCGACTTCTCGCAGCACCTCACCGCCACCACGACGCTCACCGGGCTCGCGCCGGGGAGCTACGCCGTCGCCGCCGCCACGGTCCCGAGCGCGGGCAAGACGTACGCCGCCGTGATCGGCGGCTCCCCCGCGAACGTGACCGCGGGGTCCACCGCCGCGGCCACGGCCGCGTATGCGGAGGTGGTCGCGAACGGGCAGCTCACCGTCAACGTCACGGGCGGGATCAACCTCGTGGAGAGCCGGGCCCACGTGACCGTCAGCGGGCCCGGCGGCTACGCGGCGACCCTCACCACCTCGCCCCAGACCTTCTCCGGCCTCGCGCCCGGCACCTACACCGTGGACGCCACCGCC
This sequence comes from Anaeromyxobacteraceae bacterium, assembly GCA_047602405.1. Lineage (GTDB taxonomy): Bacteria > Myxococcota > Myxococcia > Myxococcales > Anaeromyxobacteraceae > Anaeromyxobacter. The sequence continues at coordinate 1,184,747 of JASGHJ010000001.1, read as the reverse complement.
TTCACCTCGGCGAGCGGGACCTTCCCGGTCGCGTTCACACCGCAGGTCAACGGGTCGCCCGCGACGGTCGCGGGGGGCGGGAACCCGCAGGTGTCGGTGGCCTTCGTGCCGCCGGTGCCGTCGGTCGCGGCCGTCTCCCCGAAGAAGGCCGACCTCACGGTCGCCGGCGTGAACGTGACGGTGACCGGGACCGACTTCGTGCCCGGCGCGACGGTCACCTTCGGCGGCGTCGCCGGCGTCGTGCAGAGCGTGCTCGGCAGGACCACCCTTACCGTGAAGGCCCCCGCGGTCCCGCCCGGCGTGGTGGACGTCCAGGTGACCACGCCGGGCGGCACGAGCCCGACCCTCGCCGCCAATCGGATCGGGAGCTACCACTTCACCGCCTACGCAGTGCCCACCGGCGGCGGGCAGGGCGGCATGGCCCTCGGGCCCGACGGGAACCTCTGGTTCACCGAGCGAGCACGCGGGAAGGTGGGGCGGGTCACGCCGGCGGGCGTGGTCACCGAGTTCTCGGTGCCGGACGGGAGCGTGAACGGCAACGCCGTCACCGGCGACCCGGTGGACATCGCGGCCGGCGCCGACGGCAACCTGTGGTTCTCCGACTGGGCGCTGGCGCGGGTCGGGTACGTCACGCCGGCGGGCGCGGTGACCATGGTGCCGCTCGCGAGCGGTTGCACGACCTTCGGCATCACCCACGGACCCGGGACCACGGTCTGGTTCAACGAGGATCACTGCCCGGCGGGCGGCCAGAACCACGTGGGCAGCGTGGACACGGCGAACGTCGCGGCGCAGCAGTCGTTCCCGGTTACCGGCTCCTTCCCGCTCCTCTTCGGCATCACGCTCGGCGCCGACGGGAACCTCTGGTCGGCCGAGTACAACCGCCGGAAGCTCCGTCGCACGACGCCCGCGGGCGTCTTCACCGAGCTGCCGGAACCGTCGCCGCCGCCGCCCGCCACCGACACGGCGCTCACGTTCTCGAACCCGCTCTGGCTCGTCACCGGCTCGGACGGGAACGTCTGGTTCAACGACGGGAAGCTCGGGGTGATCACGCCCACCGGGACGCTCACCGACCGCGACGCGCTCGGCACGCCGGGGGGCCTCGTGGTCGGCCGCATCAACCGCGACACGAAGGGGCGCGTCTGGTACTCGGGATCGAACGTCGTCGGGTGGATGGACACCGCGACCTTCGAGAACGACACCTACCCGGTGAGCACCTTCGGGACGCCGAGCGGGATCGCGGCGACCGACGACGGGGTCATCTGGGTCCTCGTGCAGGGCGCCGCGGGCGCGAGCGTCCTGAAGCTCGAACACTGAGGGTGGGGGCGGCGAGGTGCCGCTCCACCTCCTCTCGAGGCTGCGCCCGGCCGCGCGAGCGCCGGCGCCCGGCCGCGGTTATGTCTGCGGCATGAACCTCCTCATGCAACGCATCACCCTCACGCTGTCGCTCGCCGGCCTCCTCGCGGTGGCCGGCGCCGCGCGGGCCGAGTCCGACCCGTTCGGAAGCCTCTCGGTGGACGAGGTCGAGGCGCTCGTCGGCAAGCCCGACGCCAGGATCTTCGACGTGAACGGCCCCGAGGTCTACGCGAAGGGGCACGTGCCCGGCGCGATCTGGAGCGAGCTCGACCCGACCTCGAAGCTCCCCGCCGACAAGGCGACGCGGCTCGTCTTCTACTGCAAGAACGAGCGTTGACACGCCTGCCACCAGGCGGCCCGTGCGGCCGTCAAGGCGGGGTACACGAAGGTCTTCATCATGCCGGCCGGCATCGACGGCTGGACGAAGGCGGGGAAGAAGGTCGCGACGGGGACGACGGCGTCTTAGCGACCGTCCAGGTACCGCTCCACGACCCTCTTCGCGCCGCGCGCGGCGACCTCGAGCGGCTCGCCGCGCGCGAGCAGGCCGGCGAGCGCGGACGCAAACCGGCAGCCGGTGCCGCGGGCCGTGCCGGGCCTGCGGCGGCCGGTGAGGCGGCTGACCCTCCGGCCCTCGACGAGCAGATCCGCGGGCTCGCCCTCGGCGTGGCCGCCCTTCACGACGACGGCCCTCGACGGGAGCAGCCGCGCGGCGCGGACGGCGGCGGCCTCGGTCGAGACGTCGAGGCCGGTGAGGAGCGCGAGCTCGGGCAGGTTCGGCGTCGCGACGCGGGCGCGCGCGAGGAGCGGCGCGAGGACCTCGGCGAAGGAGGCCGAGCCGCGCTCGAGGAGCGGCAGCCCGGAGGTCGCGAGCAGGACCGGATCCACGACGAGCGGCACGCGGGTGAAGGGGCGCGCGCGCAGGCGGTCGGCGAGGGCGGCGACGAGCGCGGCGGTGCCGAGCATGCCGGTCTTCACGGCGGCGGGGCGCTCGGCGCCGCCGAGGAGCGCGTCGATCTGGTCCTCGAGGAAGTCGGGCGTGGTCGGCCGGATGCCGCGCGCGCGGCCGGGCCGGAGCGCGCCGGGGCCCTGCGCGGTGAGCGCGGAGGCGACGGCCCAGCCGGTCGCCCCGACGGCGGAGAGGGCCTCGAGGTCCGCGACGAGCCCGGCGCCGCCGGTGGGGTCGAGGCCGGCGACGACGAGGACGCGGGGCCGCGTCACCGGCCTCGCTCCCGCGAGGCGGCCACCAGCGCCCCGTAGATCGCGGCCTGGCGCGGGTCGTTGCGGGACGTCGCCTCGGGGTGCCACTGCACGCCGAGCGCGAAGCGCAGGTCGGGGAGCTCGATCGCCTCGACCACGCCGTCGGCGGCGCGGCCCGAGACCAGCACGCCTGCGCCCGGCTCCCGCACGGCCTGGTGGTGCGTCGAGTTCACCTGGAGTGGCGCCGCGCCGACGATGCCGGCGAGCACGGTGCCGGGCGTCACCTGCACCTCGTGCGACGGCACGTCCTTCGGCGGCGGCTGCTCGTGGCCGCGGATGCCGGTGTCCGCCGGCAGGTCCTGGAAGAGGGTCCCGCCGCGCACCACGTTGAGGAGCTGCATGCCCCCGCAGACGCCGAGCACGGGCAGGTTCGCGGCGAGCGCGGCCTCGAGGAGGTCCTTCTCGAAGGCGGTGCGCTCCGGGCGCGTGGTGCCCAGCTCCGCGCGCGCGGCCTCGCCGTAGAGGTCGGGCGGCACGTCGAACGCGCCGCCGGAGACGACGAGGCCGTCGAGGAGCGCGAGGTACGCGCCCGCCGTCTCGGGCGCGTGCGGGAGCAGGATGGGCAGGCCCCCGGCGGCGAGGATGGCGTCGGCGTACGCGCGGGGGAGCTCGTAGCGGCGCTCCGCGGCGTCGAGGGTGAGGCCGATGCGGGGGCGAGGGGTCATGGCGCCTTGGCTCCAGGGCGGGCCGCGTCGAACGCCGCGGCGAGGCGCGCGGCGGCGGCGCGCGGGTCGGGGTCGTCCAGCACGGCGGAGATGACCGCTGCGCAGGCGGCACCCGCCCCGGCGATCTCGCCGACGTTCGAGAGGTCGATGCCGCCGATCGCGACGACCGGCGCGGGCAGGGCCGCCGCGAGCGCGCGCAGCGCGGGCAGCCCCCGCGGCGGGGCGTCGACCACCTTCGCGCGCGCCACGTACATGGGCCCGAACCCCACGTGATCGGCGCCCTCGTCGAGCGCGCGCCGCGCGTCGGCCTCGGTGCGGCACGTGCGGCCCACGAGGAGGTCCGGCCCCACGATCCGGCGCGCCTCCGCCGGGGGCAGGTCCTCGTCGCCCACGTGGACGCCGTCGGCGCCGGCGAGCACCGCCAGATCCGCGCGATCGTTGACGATGACGAGCGCGCGGCCACGGGCGAGGTCCACCACCTCGCGCGCCGCGCGGAGCACCTCGCCCGCCGGGGCGTCCTTCACCCGGACCTGCAGCACGGTCGCGCCACCCTCGAGGGCGGCCCTCGCCTGCCCGGCGGTGGCGTCGGGGCCCCGCCCGCCGACGATGACGTACAGCCCGCGGAGGCGGGCCAGGCGGTCGCGCGGGGGCGTGTGGCCGGTGCCGGGCACGGGGTCCGGGTAACACGCGCTTGACGCCCCCGCAAGGCGCTGCATATTGTCCGCCCCTCCCGAAAATCCGGAGTCAAATCCATGGCTGAGATCGACCCCCGCCACCTCGACAAGCGCGTCTCGCACCGGTACCTCAGGAAGGGCCTCCTCGACGAGAAGGAGTTCACCCAGCACCAGAAGGCGCTGGAGGATTCTCGCGGACCGCGCGATCGCCGTCGAGTCGACGATGGAGAACGACGACGACTTCGAGGACGAGGACGACGAGCTCGAGGACGAGGACACCGCGCAGTCGTGAAGCGCTCCTCGACCGGCGCGGCGATCGCCGCCGCGCTCGCGCTGTTCCCCGCCTCCGCGCTCGCGCAGGCGCTGCCCCGCGCCGAGTCGACCCCCGCCCAGGCCCGCCGGACCCCGGTCGTCGCGGCCGTCGAGCGCGTGCGCCCGGCGGTCGTCAACGTCTCCGCCGAGGAGCTCGTGCGCATCCGCGTGCCGTCGCGCGGCTCGTCGGGCGACCTCTTCTCCGACCTCTTCGAGCGGCCGCGCTACCGCCGCGGCTACCAGGTCACCTCGCTCGGCTCGGGCGTGATCGTCTCGCCCGACGGCTACGTCCTCACGAACAACCACGTGGTCGAGCGCGGCGCGCGCTTCCGCGTGCAGCTGGTCGACGGGCGCGAGCTCCTCGCGAAGGTCGTCGGCGCGGATCCGTCCTCCGACCTGGCGGTGCTGAAGCTCGAGACGAAGGAGCGCGTGCCGTTCGTCACCACCGGCCGCTCCGACGAGCTCCTCATCGGGGAGACCGTCATCGCGATCGGCAACCCCTTCGGCCTCGCCAACACCGTCACCACCGGCGTGCTCTCGGCGGTGAACCGCTCCTTCCGCAGCGGCGACCGCCAGCTCTTCGACTTCCTGCAGACCGACGCCTCCATCAACCCCGGCAACTCGGGCGGCCCGCTCCTCGACATCGAGGGCCGGCTCATCGGCATCAACACGGCGATCCTGGGCGAGCGGAGCGCCGGCATCGGCTTCGCGATCCCCATCGACCGCGCCCGCCGCGTGGCGGAGGACCTGATCGCGCACGGCGAGGTCCGCGAGGGCTACCTCGGCATCCAGGTCGACGACCTGCCCGCGCCCCCCGGCAGCGCCGAGGGCGCCCGCGGCGGCGTCGCGGTGACCTCGGTGGACCCGGGCTCGCCGGCGGCGCAGGCCGGGATCCGGAAGGGCGAGCGGGTCGAGGCGGTGCAGGGCTTCTCGCCCGAGAGCGCCGAGGAGTTCCGGTTCCGCGTGCGCGATCTCCCGGTCGGCGGCACCGCGAAGGTGGAGCTCTCCACGAACGGCCAGAAGCGCACCGTGCTCGTGAAGGCGGTGGAGCTCGGCGCCGGCCAGGTCGCCGGGCTCGTGCTCCGGCGCACGGGGCTCACGCTCGGCCAGGAGCGGGTGCAGGGCGGCACGGTGGTGGTCGTGCAGAAGGTCGCCCCGCGCTCCGCCGCGGCGGGCGCCGGGATCATGGCGGGCGACCTCGTGCTCGAGGTGAACTCGCGCGAGATCGCGACCGTGGCCGACTTCAACAAGGCCGCCCTGGCGGCGCGCCGCACCGGCCAGCTCGTGCTGCTCTTCCGGCGCGGGTACGCCGCCGAGCGCATCGCCTTCGACTTCGAGTAGCGCGGCGGCCGCGCAGGTGGCAGGTTCCGTCAGGAGGTTGGAGCCGTGACCGACACGAAGGACCCGGGGCAGATCGACTTCTACACGTTCGTCCTCTCGCTCGCGTCGAGCGCGTTCATCCACCTCGGCGACGCGCCCCACCCGGAGACCGGCGCGCCCGCCGAGCCGGACCTCCCGCTCGCGAAGCAGACGATCGACATCCTCGCGATGCTGAAGGAGAAGACGCGGGGCAACCTGACCGAGGAGGAGGCGAAGTTCATGGAGAGCCTCCTCACCGACCTCAAGCTGCGCTACGTCGCCAGGCAGAGCGGGAAGGGCGCGTAGGTGCCGCCGGTCGCGGCCGCGGCCGCGCAGGCCGCCGCGGCGGACCCCTGGGCGCACGGGCACGCGCTCTTCCTCGTCCCCATCGGCAACGCGGCGGGCCTCGCCGTGGCGCTCGCCCTCGCGACCGCCCTCCGGCTGCGCTGGCCCTCGCGGCTCCTCGGCGTCGTGCTCGCGGCGGCGGCCGGGTTCCTCGCCTCCGCCGCGCTGCCTTCGGTCGCGACCGCGTTCTTCGCGAGCGGGCCCGGCTCGTTCCTCGCGGGGTTCCTGCCGCCGGCCGTGGTGGGCGGCGGCTTCCTCCTCTGGCGGCGGTCGGTCGAGCGGCGCAGCTAGGGCGCGGCCGCCGCGGTGGTCTTCGAGGCGGCCGACGGAGCCGCCGTCCCCCACGCGTGCGTGATCACGAGCGCGGTGCCGTCGTTCGCGATCTCGGCGAACGCGGGCGCCGCGTCGCCCTTCCCGGGCGCGCGGACCCGGAAGCGGAGCACGGTCGCGGGCGCCGACAGGTGCGTCGCGCCGGGCGGCGGGCCGTCCGCGGGCGTCCAGTCGTTCCACGCCGCGAACGCCATCACGTCGGCGACCGAGAAGCGGAAGTCGTCGCGGGCCTGCCAGTAGAGCGTGCGCTGGCCCCCGCGCGCGTCCTGGGCGAGCTCGTGGCGCTCGAGGAGCTCGGGGTGGTACCGGGCCCAGAAGCCGGCCGGCCCGGGCGCGTCGTGGCACGCGACGGCGCCGACGAGTGCAGCGAGGAGGAGGGCGGCCCGGGAGCTCAAGCGCCGGCAGATTACTCCGTACCCGGTCGGGAGTGCGCGCCCTCGCGCATGTGGGAGGTGTGGGACCTAGAAATCCCAGGTGCTTCTCAGCCCGAAGGCGGCCCAGGCGTGGCCGGCCTGCCCGGGCAGCGACCCACCGTTGAGCCGGGCGTAGCGGCCGAGGCTCCAGGTCACGTACGGGCCGACGGCGAGTCCGCGCCACGCCCGCCAGCTCGCGCCGGCCTCGAGCCGGACGAGCTCCCAGCCGGTGTACGCGTAGGCTCCGCCCACGTCGAAGCCGGCGCGCTCCCAGCCGGCGCCGAGCGCTATCCACGGCTCGAGGCCCTGCGCGAGGTCGCGGAAGTCCCACTGCGCGCGCACGCCGACGTGCGTGACGTCACCGCGGGTGGACTCGCCGCGCTTCTCGTACTCGTTGTCGAGGTAGGTGTCGATCCGCGCGACGCCGTAGCTCGCGTAGGCGCCGATCGTCAGGGCGCGCCACACGCGCCAGCCGGCGTCCACCTCGGCGAAGGCGGCGCCGGAGGTGACGGCGGAGAGATCGGAGCCCTTCGAGGACTGGCCGGCGGGCACCGCCCAGCCGAGCCGGAGCCCGACCACGGGCTCGGCGCGCGCGGCGGCGGGGGCGGCGAGGGCGGCGACGAGCGCCGAGAGCGCGAGGAGCCTCTGCACGGAAACCTCCGGAGGGCGGTTCAGAGCCCGGCCTGGAGCATCGCCTCGGCGAGCCGCCGGATCAACTCCCGGCGGAGCACGCGGCGGGTGCGGGCGAGCGCGTCGGGATCCCTGCGGGCGCGCGGGCCGACCTGGCGGCGGGCGAGCTCGACGATCCAGGCGATGCGGCGGGGATCGAGGCGCGGCGTGCGGCGGGACTCGGGCTTGAGGAAGAACCCGAGCCCGCGCTCCTCCAGGGTCTTGTGGAGGACGCGGCGCGCCTTGGACACGAGGGTGAGGTCAACGACGGTCGGCATCGACGCGCGATCGTTACGATCGATCGCGGGCTCGATCCATTTTTCGCCGCGCCCGCCTAGAACTGGATCTTTCCGCGGAGGATGGATCGCAGGGCGCGCCCGCGGGCCTCGATATCGGCCTCGTACGGCAGGATCGCGATGGGTTCACGCGTGGTGATGCGGGCGATCTCGCTCGCGTTGTGGGGCACCGAGGGATCGTCGGTGGGCGTGGTCCGGTTGAGCACGATCCCCGCCAGGCGCAGCCCCCTGCGGAGGATCGCCTCCACCGTGAGCGCGGTGTGGTTCACGGTGCCGAGCCCCGCGCGGGCCACGACGAGCACCGGCAGCCCGAGGCGCGCGGCGAGGTCGGCGTAGGTGAGCTCGTCCGTGAGCGGCACGAGCAGGCCGCCCGCGCCCTCCACGAGCACCGTCGCGTGCCGGGCCGCGAGCGCCCGCGCGGCCTCCTCGATCCGCTCGACCGCGATCGTGACGCCGGCGAGCCGCGCTGCCACCGCGGGCGCGAGCGGCGCCTCGAAGGTGTACGGGCAGAGCGCCTCGAGCGGCTCGCACCGCCCGGAGGCCTCGCGGAGCCGCTGCGCGTCGGAGGGCTCGTCGGAGGTGACGCCCGACTGCGCCGGCTTCATCCCGACGGCGTCCACCCCGGTCGCCCGCGCGGCCTCGAGGAGCGCGCAGGAGACCTCGGTCTTCCCGACGCCGGTGTCGGTCCCGGTGACGAAGAGGCCGCGCATGCTCAGGCGAGCCCCGGGGCCGTGCGCCGGATGGCCTCGATCGCGATCCCGGCGAGCTCCCGGAGCTGATCGTCGGCCATCGCGGGCGGCGGCATGAGGACCACCACGTTGCCGAGCGGGCGGAGCAGCGCGCCGAGCGGCCGCGCCGCGAGGCAGACCTGGTGCCCGGCGCGGAGGGCGTACGGGTACTCCTCCCTCGTGCGCCGGTCCTTCACGAGCTCGATGCCGACCATGAGCCCGCGCTGGCGGAGCTCCCCGACGTTCGGGAGCTCGAGCGCCGGCCGGAGCGCCTCCTCGAGCACCTTCACCCGGCGCGGCAGGGCCGGGAGCACCCGCGCCGAGAAGAGCTTCATCGAGGCGGTCGCCGCGGCGCAGGCGAGCGGGTTCCCGCAGTAGGTGTGGCCGTGGAAGAAGGTCCGCTTCGACTCGAACGGGCCGAGGAACGACTCGAAGACGTGCTCGGTCGTGGCGGTGACGGCGAGCGGGAGGTAGCCGCCGGTGAGCCCCTTCGCGGTCGTGAGGAGGTCCGGCACCACGCCCTCGTGCTCGACGGCCCAGGTCTTCCCGGTGCGGCCGAAGCCGGTCGCCACCTCGTCGCAGACGAGGAGCGCGCCGTGGCGGTCGCAGAGCTCCCGCATGCGCCGCACGTAGCCGGGCGGCTGGGCGATCATGCCGTCGGCGCCCTGCATGACGGGCTCGATGACGAGCGCGGCGATCTTGCCCGGCCTCGCCCGGAAGAGCTTCTCGACCTCGTCGGCGCAGGCCATCCCGCAGGACTCGGGCGACTTCCCGAGCGGGCACCGGTAGCAGTACGGCTGCGGCGCGCGGTTCACCTGGAAGAGCAGCGGCCCGAAGATCTCGTGGAAGAGGTCCACGCCGCCGAGCGAGACCGCGCCGACGGTGTCGCCGTGGTAGCCGCCGCGGAGCGCGATGAACTCGGTGCGTGCGCGGTCGCCGCGGAGCTGGTGGTGCTGGAAGGCGATCTTGAGCGCGATCTCGACCGCGGTCGCGCCGGCGTCCGAGTAGAAGATGCGCGTGAGCTCCGCGGGCAGGTGCCGGGCGAGCTCCTCGGCGCACTCGATCGAGGCGGTGGAGGCCTGGCCCAGCAAGGTCGAGTGGGCGATGCGGTCGAGCTGCGCCCGAACCGCCGCGTCGAGCTCCGGCACGCGGTGGCCGTGCAGGTTGCACCAGAGCGAGGAGACGCCGTCGAGGTAGCGGCGGCCGAGCGTGTCGGTGAGGACCATGCCCTCCGCCGAGTCGACGATGAGCGGATCCTCCTCGAGCCACCCCTGCATCTGCGTGAAGGGGTGCCAGAGGTGCCGGTGGTCGGCGGCGGCGAGGCGCGCGTGACGGGCGGCCTGTTCCGGGGTCGGGGCCATGAGGCCGGGGAGGCTATCCCGGCGGGGCGCGGGGTTTCCAGTCGGGTCGCTCGACGCCGGCCCGCCCCGCGGGCCCACGCAGGGGATTGGACGCGACCGCGGGTCCTCCTTAGACGAGGTCTCGCATGAGACCCCTCGCCTGCCTGCTCCTCGCCTTGGCCAGCCTCGGCGGAGCCCTCGCCGCCTGCGGAGGCTCCTCGTCGGGCTCCGGCCCGAAGTCGGCCTCGGGCGCGCACGTGCTGTTCCTCCAGGCGGAGGGGCAGGTCCTGACGCCGGGGCTGGACGATCCCTCGACCGGCACCTCCCAGCTCGTGTCCGGCACCACGACCCTGCCGGCCTACCGCGCGGGGGACGCCGCCCGGGCCGCGAAGCTCCAGGCGATCGTGGACGAGGTGAAGGCGGTCCTCGCCCCGTACGACGTGCTCGTCACCACGGCCCGCCCCGCGAGCGGCGGCTTCGACCTCGTGGTCCTCGGCGGGGCCTCCACCCAGGCCGGGCTGCCCGCGGGGGTGCTCGGCGCGGCGCCGGTCGACTGCTCCGGCGCGAGACCGCACCACGTCGGCCTCGTCTTCGACGCCGCCACCGGACACGACGCCGCCCGGCAGGTCGTCGGCGCGCTGGGGCTCGGGCACGCCGTGCCCGCGTCCACCGACGCCGGCGACTGCATGTGCGTCGCGGACGCGAAGTGCACGGCGCTCTCCCAGGCCTGCACCATCGGCGGGCCGGGCACGACCGTGGACGTGAACTCGGGCTGCGGGCTCACCACCGTCGACGAGGGCGGGCGCTTCCTCGCGGCCTTCGGCGCGCACCCCTGAGCAGGAAGCGCCGCCCGCTCAGGGCGCCTGGCCCGGCTCGCGCGGGAGGCCGCGCAGGAACTCGACGAGGGCCGCCGCCACCTCGGCCGGGCAGTCGGCCGGGCTGAAGTGCGCTCCCGGGACGAGCCGCAGCGGCGCGGACAGGAGCTGCGCGAGCGGGCGGGCCACGCGCTCGACCGGGAAGTACGCGTCGCGCTCGCCCCAGAGCACCAGCGCGGGGACGCCGCAGGAGCGCAGCACGTCGTGGAGGTCCGCGGTCTGGGCCGGCTCGAGGTCGCGCGCGGCGCGGATGAGCTGGAGCCCGCCCTCCGCGCCCCGGTAGGCCGAGAGCACCTCCCGCATGACCGCGGTCTTGCCGAGCCGCCTGAGCAGGACGGGCGGGAGCCGGTGCGCGTCCGCGGGATCCCACGCCTGGATGCCGGTGATCGCCTCCATCGCCCAGTTCGCGCCGAGGACGCCGTCCATCAGCACGAGGCCGCGCACGCGCGGAGCGGCCCGGGTCACGAGCAGCTGCGCGGCGGCGGTCCCCACGTCGTGCGCGACGACGGCGGCGCGGTCGAAACCGAGCGCGTCGAGGAGGCCGAGCAGCCACGTCGCCTGGCTCGCCATGTCGATGCGGAGGCCCTCGGGCGCGCTCGAGGCGCCGTAGCCGACGAGGTCGGGCACGACGGCCGTGAAGCCCGCAGCGGCCAGCGCCGGGGTGACGCCGGACCAGAGCCTGCCCGTGGCCGGGAAGCCGTGCAGGAGCAGGACCGGATCGCCGCTCCCGGCGACCTCGACGGCGATGGAGGCTCCCTGGACCTCGACGCGGCGCGGGCTCATCGACGGCCTCACCTCGTCCGCACCGCCCGCCAGGCGGCCCGGATCGCCTCCACGGCGCGGTCGACGTCGGCCTCGGTGGTGCGCCAGCTCACGACCGAGATCCGCATCGCGGCCTCGCCGTCGACCGTGGTGCCGGACATCCAGGCCTCGCCGCTCGCCTGGACGCGGCGGACCACCTCGCGCGTCGCCGCGTCGTCGTCGCCGAAGCGGACCAGCACCTGGTCGAGCACGACGTCGTTCAGGATCGCGCAGCCGGGCTCGGCCGCGAGCGCGGCGGCGAAGCGCTCGGCGTGCGCGCAGCAGCGGTCGACGAGGCCGGCGACGCCGCGCCGGCCGAGCGCGCGCAGGGCCGCCCAGAGCGTGAAGCCGCGGGCGCGGCGCGAGAACTCGGGCGTCCAGTCCACGGGGTCGCGGCCGGCGTCGGGCGAGGTGGGCTCGAGGTAGGCGGCGGTCACGCCCATCGCGGCGCGGTGCGCGGCGGGGTGGGCGGTGAACGCGAGGCCGCAGTCGTAGGGCACGTTCAGCCACTTGTGCGCGTCGGTGGCCCAGGAGTCGGCGCGCTCGACGCCCGCGAGGAGCCCGCGGCGCGCCGGGCTCGCGGCCGCCCAGAGGCCGAAGGCGCCGTCGACGTGGAGCCAGGCGCCGGCCGCGGCCGAGAGCCGGGCGACGGCGTCGAGGTCGTCGAAGGCGCCGGTGTTCACCTCGCCGGCCTGCGCACAGACGATGGTGGCGACGCGCTCCTCCGCGCCGAGCGCGGCCGCGAGCGCGGCGGGGACCATGCGCCCCTGCCCGTCGCACGGCACGGCGCGGAGCGCGGCCTGCCCGAGCCCCAGGAACCGCAGCGCCCGGTCGATGGTCACGTGGCGCCGCTCCCCGGCGACGACGCGCAGCCGGGGCGCGCCCTCTAGGCCGTCGCGGTTCACGTCCCAGCCCGCGCGCCGGAGGAGCTCGTGCCGCGCCGCCGCGAGGCAGGTGAAGTGCGCCATCTGGCAGCCGGTGGTGGCGGCGAAGGAGGTCCCGGCCGGCAGCCCGAGCAGCTCCGCGAGCCAGCGGTGCGCGACCTCCTCGACCACGCTCGCAGCCGGCGCGAGCACGGCGAGGCCCGCGTTCTGATCCCACGCGGTGGTCAGCCAGTCGGCCGCGACCGCGGCGGGCAGGCTCGCGCCGACCACGAACCCGAAGAAGCGCCCGCCCGGCGACGCCACGAGCCCCGGCTCCGCCGCGGCCGCGAGCCGCTCGAGCACCTCGCGCGGCTCGGCCGGGCCCTCCGGCAGCGCTCCGCCGAGCGCCTCGCGCAGCACCTGGAGCGGCGCGGTCGATCCGACGCCGCGCTGATCGAGGGAGCCCAGCCAGCCGCCGGCGAGCTCGGCCGCGCGGGCCAGCAGGGCTCGAAGTTCCTCCGGTCCGGTTCCGTGCACGCGCGTCTCCCTCGGGCGAGCGCCGGCCCGCCCTGCCTCATCCTGTCCTGGGAGACGGCTTCGTGTCCGGCACGCCCTTTTCAGGCGTCGCGGTCGCCCCGGCCGAGCAGCTCGAGGTCGCAGGCGAGCTCGGGGGCGGCGTACAGCTCCGGATGCTGGCCCGGCAGGCGCGCGAGCCACTGCAGGGCGTCGGCGACGCGCGGGAAGGCCTCGTTCGGCGCCGAGAGGTGCGGGATGAGCTTCGCGCGGGCGCCGTGCGCGATGGCGCCGGCGAGGCCGCGGGCCTCGACCACGAACGCGGCGCCGACCGTGCGTGGCGAGAGGACGTCGGCGAGCCTCACCTCCAGCGCCTCGACCACCGGGTCGGGGCGGGCGGCGCGGCCCTTGTGCTCGCGCACGACCACGAGCGAGCTGATGCGGGGGTGCGCCTCGAGGAGCTGCTCCTCGCAGCGCCCGAAGGCCTCGAGCGCCGGCAGCGTGGGCGCGCCGCGCCACACGCACACCGCGAGCGGACCGGCGTGGCCGATCAGGCACTCGGGAAACCGTTCGTCGACCGTGAGCTCCAAGGCCACCTCGGAGCACCCACCTGAGCACGCGGCGGGCCGGTGCCGGACACGCGCCAGGGGCCCGTTTCCAGGGGCTTTTCGGTCATCCGGTCGCCGGGGCCGGGCTCACCCCCGGGTGAGGCTCAGGGCCGGCGGGTGGGCGCTTTACGGAGGGGCCGTCCGCGCCGCGGACCCTGGCCGGGCGGGCGCATGCCCGGCCCGAGCCGCTGGCCGGGCTTGAGCCGCCCGGTGCGCCGCAGCGCCTCCTCGACGAGCGGCTTGTTCGCGGGATCACCCCAGCGCAGCAGCGCCTTCTGCAGCTTCTTCTCGTGCATGTCGCGCGTGACGTGCACGGGCTTGCCGGTCATCGGGTGGTAGCCGGACCAGAACATGTCGGACGCGAGCGTCATCGGCGTCGGCATGAAGTCCTGCACCTGCTGCGGCCGCCAGTTGTTGCGCTGCAGGTACTCCATGAGCTGCGCCGCCTCCTCGAGCGAGGAGCCCGGGTGCGACGAGATGAAGTACGGGACGAGGTACTGCTCCTTTCCCGCCTCCTTCGTGTAGCGGGCGAAGTCCTTCCGGAAGCGCTCGAAGGAGTCGACCTTCGGCTTCTTCATGACGGCGAGCACGGGCTCGCACACGTGCTCGGGCGCGACCTTGAGCTGGCCCGAGACGTGGTGCGCCACGAGCTCCTTCAGGTACCGCCCGCCGTTCTTCTCATCGGCCTGCGCGACGTCGTAGCGGACGCCGGAGCCGACGAAGAGGTGCTTCACGCCCTTCACCGCGCGCGCCTTCTCGTAGAGGTCGATGAGCGGGCCGTGGTCGGTCGTGAAGAACTTGCAGACGGTCGGGTAGACGCACGAGGCGCGGCGGCAGACGGCGTGCGCCTCCGGGCTCCCGCAGCCCATCTGCCACATGTTGGCGGTCGCGCCGCCGACGTCGGTGATGGTGCCCTTGAAGTCCGGGCGCGCGGCGAGGGTCTCGAGCTCGCGGAGCACGCTCGCCTCGGAGCGCGAGGAGACGTCGCGCCCCTGGTGCTCGGTGATGCAGCAGAACGAGCAGCCCGCCGCGCAGCCGCGGAGGATTCTGGATCGACCACTTGATCTGCTCCATCGCCGGGATGTGCGCGCCGCCGTAGACCGGGTGCGGGTCGCGCACGTAGGGCAGCTCGGCGATGCGGTCGAGCTCCTCGGTCGAGGGTGCCGCCATCGGCTCGTTCACGACGACGTAGCGCCTGTTCGCGCCCTTCCCGACCTGCTGGACGAGGATCCGCGCGTTGTCGCCGTTGTGCTCGAGGTGGTAGAGGCGGCTGAACTCCGCGAACACCTTCTTGTCGCGCGCGACGTCCTCGTGGCCCGGCAGCTCGAGCGTGCCGCGCGGACGCGAGGCGAGGTCGGCGATGGCGAGGTCGGGCAGGAGCACCGCGGTGCCGGGCACGTCGGTGAGGCCCGAGACGTCCTCGCCGGCGGCGAGGCGCCGGGCGATCTCGACGATGGGCTTCTCGCCCTGCCCGTAGACGAGGAGGTCGGCGCCCGACGGGACGAGCACCGACGGGAGCACCCGGTCGTCCCAGTAGTCGTAGTGCGAGATGCGCCGGAGCGACGCCTCGATGCCGCCGAGGACGATCGGCGTGGTGGGCCCGAACGCCTCCCGGCAGAGGCGCGCGTACACCGAGGTCGCGCGGTCCGGGCGCCTGCCCGCCTCGCCGCCGGGCGTGTAGGCGTCGTCGGAGCGCTTGCGCTTGTGCGCGGTGTAGTGGTTCACCATCGAGTCCATCGCGCCCGAGGTGATCCCGACGAACAGGCGCGGCTTCCCCATCCGCAGCACGTCGGCGGGCGAGCGCCAGTCCGGCTGCGCGACGACGCCGACCTTGAGCCCGCGCGCCTCGAGCACCCGGGCGATGACCGCGCCGCCGAAGCTCGGGTGGTCGACGTAGGCGTCTCCGGTCACGATCAGCACGTCGAGCGCGTCCCAGCCGCGCGCGGCCATGTCATCGCGCGAGATCGGGAGGAATCGCTCCCTCGCCGGGAGCGGTGCTTTCGGGCGGTTGCCGACGACCGGGAGTGCTCGCTTCACGCGCTGCCTACATGCCCGCGTTGAGCGTCCCGCGCAAGCCGGCCTCCCGTTTTCCTGCGGGCTTGGGCCGGGCTATCATTGGCCGCTCACCCCAAGACCCGCTCATCCCGAGCGTAGGCCTGCCGTAGGCAGGCCGGAGTCGAGGGACGCCCGAACCCGACTCCCATGTCCGACCAGCGCAGCGTGTTGAAGGAGTATCGGGCCCTCGAGCAGAAGCGGCTCGCGCAGGGCCTCACCTCGGCCGAGGGGCAGCGGCACGCGGAGCTGAAGTCGCTCGTCGGGCCCGAGGGGGCCGGCGCGCCCCGGGGCGGCTTCGACGTGACCGCGGCCGCGGCGAAGCTGCGCGAGTCGCTGCTCCCCGCCGGCCTGCGCAACCGCCCGCCGCCGCCGCCCGAGCCCGTCACCCCGGAGCAGCTCGCGCCGGCGGAGGAGGCGTTCTTCTCGTCCGCGCCCGGCTCCTTCGCGCAGCCCGCGCCCGCGCCCGAGGCGCAGGCGCTCGAGGCGGCGTGGGCCGAACAGCCCTTCGCGCCGCTCGAGACGCCGGCCGCGCCGGCCGACGCGCTCTTCGATCCGTCGTCGCTCGGCGGCGAGGAGCAGCCGGCGTACGCCGCCGACCTGCAGGCCGCCGCCGCGGGCGAGCAGCCCGCCTACGATCCGAACCAGGCCTGGGATCCGAACACGCAGGCGTACGCGGACCCGAACGCCGCGTGGGATCCGAACGCCGCGCAGCCGCCGTACGATCCGAACGCGGCCTGGGACCCGAACGCGCAGCCTTACGACCCGAACGCCGCCGCACAGGCCGGCTGGGATCCGAACGCCGCCTGGGACCCGAACGCCGCGCAGCCGCCGTACGATCCGAACGCGGCCTGGGATCCGAACGCACAGCCCTACGACCCGAACACCGCCGCGCAGGCGGGCTGGGATCCGAACGCGCAGGCTTACGCCGACCCGTACGCGGCCGCGCCCGCCGACGCGGCGTGGGACCCCGCCTCGCTCGCGGGCGCCGAGGCCGCGCCGGCCGAGGTCCCGGGCGTGGAGGCGGTCGAGGCGGTCGAGGCCGTCGCGGCGTTCGAGGCCGTCCCGGCCGTCGAGGCGGCGCCGGCGGAGTACGACGCCGACTACGTGCCCGCGTCGACGGTGCCCGCCGAGGAGGAGGCTCACCTCCCCGAGGCGACCCTCGTCGAGGGGGACCCCGCCTTCTCGATGGCGACCGACGCCGACGGCGCCCAGGGCGACTGGGCGGCCAGCGCCCCGGCAGCGTCGCCGCACGACGGCGTCGGGTACCCCGGCGAGCCCGGCCCCGCCCAGGCCGACGATCCCTACGCGCTCGTGCCCGAGGCCGACGCGACCGGGGTTGCGTTCCCGGACGCCTGGGATCCGAGCGGCGCGCCCGTCGAGCCGCCGCAGGGAGAGGTCGCGCTCGGCGAGTACGACGGCGCGGGGCCCACGGCGTTCGCCGCGCAGGCGCCCGAGGACGGCTCGCTCCCGTTCGACGCGGCGGCCGCGTCCGCGATCGACCCCGCGCAGCTCCCCGAGGGCTTCGAGGCGGTGCCGGGCGAGTACGACGACAACGCCGGCTTCGGCGTCACCGGGTACGAGGCGCCGCAGGTCGCGCACCTCGGCGACGAGGCGGCCCACGCCGAGGCGCCGAGCTGGCAGCCCGACGCCGCGCTCGACCAGGGCTTCGCGCTCGCGTCGGGCGGCTCGTTCGACGCCGCCGCTGACGCGCGCTCGCCCGAGTGGGCCGGCGCCGCGCCCGAGGCGGATCAGCCCTGGGAGCAGCGCGCCGAGCTCACCGACCCCGAGCCGGAGCGCGACCTCGGCGCGCCGGTCGAGCTCGACCGCTCCGCGCCGGACCTCACCGGCGACGTCGCCGACGACTTCTTCGCGATCTCCGCGCCGCCGCTCGCGCTCGGCGGGCCCGGCGCGACACCGGCGACGGCACCGCAGCCGGAGGCCGAGCCGGAGCTCGGCGCGCTCGACAGCCTCGACCTCGGGCGCGAGCCGGAGCCGCCGGCGCCCCCCACATCCCCCCCGCCGCCCGCCGCGCCGCGCGCCCCGGCGGGCCCGCCGCCGGGTCTCCGCGCGGCGGCCCTTCCCGCGCCTGCGCCGGCCCCCGCTCCTGCCCCTCGGACGATCTCGCGTCCGGCCCCGACGCCGGCGCCCATCGCCCCGACCGCCTCGCTCCCGCCGGAACCGGTGCCGTCGATCGACGAGATCCCCGAGCTCGAGGCCGACGAGTTCGTCGAGCCGATCGAGACCGTCGACCTCGGGCCCGTGGAGGTCGAGGAGACCCCCGTCCAGGAGGAGGTCCTCGAGGAGATCGTGCAGGCGCCGGAGGCGGCCGGCGAGGCCGCGCCCGACCTCGACTTCCCGTCCGCGATCGCCGAGCCCTTCCCGCCCTCGCCGTCGCCCGCTGCGGTCGCGGCCGCCGCGGTGTCCGCGCGCCCTGCGGCCCCGCTGCCCGACCCGGCACCTCCTCCGCCCGCCGCGCCGCCGGCCCCCGCCCGCCGGCCGCCGCCGATGCTGACCCCGCAGCCCATGGCCGCGGTCGCGCCGCCCGCCTCGCCGCCCCCGGCCGCGCCCGCCCCGGAGCCGGAGGACGTCGCGCTCCCCATCGACGAGCTCGACGTCGAGGAGCCGCAGCAGACCGCGGCGTACGTCCCCGGCGTGCACCGCGTGGTCGTGCACACGCTCGAGGGGCTCGTGAAGCGCGGCGTCCTCACCGACGCCGACCTCGCCTCGCCCGTGCTCGGCCTCGCGCCGTCGCCCAGCGCGGAGCCCGAGGTGCTCGGCGCCGATCGCGTGAAGGCCATCTTCTTCATGCTCGCGCCCGGCGAGTCGTCGCCCGCCCCCGAGGGCAAGCGCGTCCGCGTGACGTTCAAGGACGGCCGTCAGGTCGCCGGCTTCAGCCCGGACTACCAGGAGGGCGGGATCGGCTTCTTCATGATCCCCGCCGACAACCGCACCAACACCGGCCGCATCTGGATCTACCGGGCGGCGGTGAAGCAGGTGGCGGTGGGGTAGAGCGCCGGGTTCCTGGCCCTGGAAGCCGTACGCCCCTGGCGTAGCCGCGGCGAAGCGGGCGGCGGAGACGAGGAGCGCCCGTTCCCTGCACGCCGCGGCCCGAGGGCTGCATCGTGTGTCACAAGCACGAACGCGGTCGCTAACCTCGCGGCATGGGATGGAGCGAGAACACCTCCCTGGTCGCTGCCACGCTCCTCGCGCTGACGCTCCCCGCGCCAGCCTCCGGGGAGCCCATCCCACCTCAACCGCTGTGGGGCCAGCTCGAGCGCGCGCCGCTCGTCGTGGTCGGATACGTCGAGTCAAACGAGCGGCTGCGCGTGCTCGAGACGTGGAAGGGCCGGGCGCCCGAGGTCCTCGAGGTCTACAGCGATGAGCGGGTCATCTGCCCGGCGCCCGGGAGGTTCGAGCCCGGGCGGCTCGTGCTCGCGTTCCTGTCCCGGGACGCGCGATGGGGCTTCTTCCGCCGCGCCGACGAGGGCCCGCCTCGCTGGTACCCCTACGGCTTCGCCTACGGCCTCGTCTACGCGGACGTCGAGGGGCTCCGCCAGTTCCGTACCCTCGCGCGGAAGGCACTCGCGCTGCAGCAGCGTGGCCGGGTCACCGAGGCGGAACGGCTCACATGGGCCCTGGAGGCGGCGAGCCATGCCGCGACCCGCTGCCACGGGCTCGAGGACCTCGCCCCCGAACGGTGGCGCGCATGGGGCGCGAAGCGCGGCGAACCCGCGCTCGCCTCGCGCTTGACCGGCGCGCAGCGCGCGGCGCTCGCGCGGTCCTACGCGGAGGACCCGAGCGGCACCGAGGACCTCACCCTCCTGCTGCCGCTCGTGAAGGGCGTGCCCGACGAGCGCCTCGACGCGGCGGTGGCCGCCCGCATCGAGCGCGCGGCGTCCGACCGGTACGAGTCGATCTGGCTGCCCGAGGTGCTCACCCTCGCCGCGGAGCGGCTCCCAGAGCGCGCACCCTGACTCAGTTCATCCACCTCGGCGGGTCGTTCGGGCCGTTCTTGCCGACGACCTTGAGGTTCGAGCGCGCGGCGCGGCGCTTCGAGTCGCGCACGTGCAGCTCCGCGCGCATCCGGTACCACCAGCGCTGGAACGGCAGGCCGGGGCCGGCGAGCGCGTAGGCGATGGCGAGCGCGGCGAAGTTGGTGACGAACGTGCCGCGCGCGGGCGAGGCGATCGCGAAGAGCACGGTGCCGCCTAGGATGACCCACGCGAGCGTCTCGGAGGTCATCGGCAGCACGCCGAACCAGCTCATCTGCGCGCCCCGGTGCGCCATCGCCCACATGAGGAGGAGCGCCACGAGGATCGGCCAGGGGCTGGCCTGCGCGGCGGCGAACGAACCGCCGAGGAACAAGCCCGCGAGCGTCTGGAGGAAGCCCGCCCCGATGGTCATGCCGAACCAGACGCCCAGGAACCGGCCGGTGCCCCAGCCCCAGGCGAGCTGGCCGCCGGTCTGCCAGATCCACAGGCCGGCGAAGAGGAGGTTGATCGGCTGGCGCTCGAGCAGCGTCCAGGTGGCGAGCCGCCAGAGCTGGCCGCCCTCGACCACGAGCGGCGGCGAGAGCGCGAGCCAGGCGCTCGCCGCGCCGCCCATGAGGTTGTCGGCGAGGAACAGCACGACCAGCGCCGCGAGCAGGAAGCCCGCCCCCGGCGCCACGCGCCCGCCGAACGAGAACAGCCGCTCGAACTCTCCGCCGCCCCGTCGCGCCATCTAGATCGCCTCGAGCACGACCGCGATGCCCTGGCCGCCGCCGATGCACGCGGCGCCGACGGCCGCCTTGCCGCCGCGGCGGGCGAGCTCGTAGACGAGGTGCGCGGTGATGCGCGCGCCGGAGGCCGCGAGCGGGTGGCCGAGCGCGATGGCGCCGCCGTCCACGTTCGTGCGGTCGCGCGGCAGGCCGAGCTCCTTCTCTACCGCGAGGTACTGCGGCGAGAACGCCTCGTTCACCTCGAAGAGGTCGATGTCGGAGAGCTTCGCGTCCGCGCGGCGGAGCGCGTTCTGGATCGCCGGCACCGGGCCGATGCCCATCACCGTCGGATCGACGCCGGCGTGGCCCCAGTTCGTGAGGCGGGCGAGCGGCGTGAGGCCCTTCCTCTCGGCGTACGCACGGGAGGCGACCACCAGCATCGCCGCGCCGTCGCAGATGCCGGACGCCGCGCCGGCGTGGATGACGCCGTCCTTCTTGAAGACCTTGGGCAGCTTCTTGAGCCCCTCGACGGTGGTGTCCGGGCGCGGGTGCTCGTCCCGGTCGAACGCGACCGGGCCCTTCTTGCCCTTGATCTCGAGCGGCGCGAGCTCCTTCGCGAAGCGGCCGGCCTCGTGCGCGGCGGCCCAGCGGCGCTGCGAGGAGACCGCGTACTCGTCGACCTCGTCCTGCGTGATCTTGTACTGCTCGGCGAGCTTCTCGGCCGTCATCGCCATCGGCATGCCGGCGAGCGCGTCGGTGAGCGCCGACCAGAGCATGTCCTCGGAGACGGGGGGCTTGCCGAGCGGGAAGCCCCAGCGCGTGCCGCGCAGCATGACGGGCGCCTGGCTCATCGACTCGGTGCCGCCGGCGAGCACGACGTCCGCCTGGCCGGTCTCGATCATCACCGCCGCCTGCACGACCGCCTCGAAGCCGGAGCCGCACAGCCGGTTCACGGCGAGCGCCGGCATGCGCTCGGGGAGCCCGGCCTTCAGGCCCACGTGGCGCGCCATGTAGATGATGTCCGGCGAGGTCTGCGCGACGTTGCCGACCACGACGTGGCCGTAGTCGTCGGCGGGCGCGCCGGCCTGGGCGATGGCGGCCTTCGCGGCGTGGACCGCGAGGTCGGTGGCGGTGTGGTCCTTGAGCATGCCGCCGAAGGTCCCGAAGGGGGTCCGCTTCGCGGCGAGGATGACGACATCCTGGGAACCGGCGCGCTTCATGGTGTGCCTCCTGGGGTGCGCTACCTGGAGATAAGGCTCCGGGCGAGGTCTTTCACGGCCACGACCAGGATGGCCACGGCCATGGCGACGATGAAGAGGGCGACGTAGGTGCGGGGGCCCCGCTCGCCCTTCACCCCCCGGAGTGCGGCCGGGAGGTAACGCCAGATCATCACGACGGCGTAGAGGGCGAGGACGGCCTGGAGCGCCAGCACGCGCGGATGCTACGCCCGGAACGGGACGCCGGGGGTCGGAATCGGGGGCCGGAGCCTCTCGAGGGCTGCGCGGAGGCGCCCGGCTACTGCGCCAGCTTCGCGAGCGCCTTCGCCTGGTCTTCCTTGCGCCTCTTCCCGAGGATGCGCGCGAGGACGATGCCGATCTCGTAGAAGAAGATCATCGGCACCGCCATCATGGCGAGGTTGATGGGGTCGCCGGTCGGCGTGATGATCGCGGCGGCCGCGACGTTCACGACGATCGCGAAGCGGCGGTACTTCGCGAGCGTCTTCGCCTCGACGAGGCCGATCATCGCGAGGAACGCGATGACGACCGGCACCTCGAAGACGATCCCGAACCCGAGCAGCATGGCGAGCACGAGCGAGAGCGTCGCGCTCATCGTCAGCATCGGGGTGAGGGTCTGCGAGTTCGCGATGGCCAGGATGGCCGGGAACGCGGGCGGCATCACGAGCCAGCGGCAGAACGCGGCGCCCGCGTAGAAGAGGATCGTGCCGGACACGATGAAGGGCACGACGATGCCGCGCTCCTTCTTGTAGAGGCCGGGCGCGACGAACAGCCAGAGCTGGTAGAGGATCCACGGCACCGAGACGAAGATGCCGCCGTACATCGCGACCTTCAGGTAGATCATGAAGGGCTCGATGGGATCGGTGTAGTTGAGCTTCTTCGCGCCCTCCGGCAGCGCCTGCAGCACCGGCACCATCAGCCAGTCGAAGATCTCGCTCGTGAAGACACCGACGACGAGCATGCCGATCGCGACGCCGATGAGGCACTGGGTGAGGCGCTTGCGCAGCTCGCCGAGGTGGTCGAAGAAGCTGAGCTTCACCTCGTTCTCGGGCTCGCTCGGTTTCTCGGGAGGCGGCAGGGTCGGCACGGCGCTCATGCGGTGGGCTTCTCGGCGGTGACGGGGGCGGCGGGCGCCTCCCGGTCATGGTGAGCCTGTCGAACCACGGTGGCGGCCGCCGGGGCGGGCTCGTCGCCCACGAGCGCGGCCTCGAGGCCGGGCACGTTCGCGAGGGTGGCGGGCGGCGGCGGCTCGGACGGGCCGGCGGGCTTCCCGGTCGGGATCGGCGCGACGAGCGAGGGCTTCGCGGCCCCGCGCTCCTCGGCGTACAGCTCGGCCTCGAACTGCTCCTTGAGATCGTCCGTGTGCCTCTTCAGCTGACGCATCGTCTTACCCAGCTGCTTCGCCGCGTCGGGGAGCCGGTCGGGCCCGAGCAGGAGAAGCGCCAGGATGGCGATGATCACGATCTCGCCCATCCCGAGGCCGAACATAGGGCAACCGGTTTACCACAGGGGGCGCGCGGAGGGATCCACGGGGTGCCCCGTTGCGCCCGCGCCGCGCCTGGGGTTAGGTCCGGGCGCATGAACCGCTGGCTCCTCAAGACCGAGCCTGGAACGTACTCCTGGGACGACCTGTCGCGAGAGGGCCGGACCGCCTGGACCGGCGTCGCGAACCCCCAGGCCCAGCTGAACCTGCGCGCGATGGCCGAGGGCGACCTCGCGGCGATCTACCACACGGGCGGCGAGAAGGCGGCCGTGGGGATCGCGCAGGTCGTGCGCGCCGCCTACCCCGAGCCCGGCTCGGATCGCCTGGTCTGCGTGGATCTCGCGCCGCAGGCGCCGCTCGCGAACCCGGTGACGCTCGAGCGGCTGAAGGCCGAGAAGGCGTTCGCCGGCTCGCCGCTCGTGAAGCAGGGGCGGCTGTCGGTCGTGCCGCTCGACGCGGCGCAGTGGAAGGTGCTCCTGGGGCTCGCGAAGAAGAAGCCGGCCGCCACGGCGAAGGGCCGGGCGGACATTGCAAAGCGCAGCGCCGACAGCGCGCCGCCGAAGCGGCGCGCCGCTACTTCGCCTCGCCGAGGTAAGTGACCTTCGTGCCGTCAATCTCCCAGAGACCTGTCTTGTTCACGACGTAGAGGTCCTTGCGGGAGAGCAGCGACAGCCAGACGTGGACCTCCGTCGGGCAGGGCCAGAGCAGGTTCGACACCACGCTGGCCTTCACCTTGGAGTCCGGGGGCACGTCCTTCTCTCTCAGCGTCATGCAGTCCTTCGACATCTCGGCGTCCTCGAGCACCTTCCCGCCGTCCGCCGACACCATCCGCCGGACGTGACCACCCACCACGAGCGCGCCAGGCTCCGTGCTCGAGGCGAGCAGGTAGATCAGCCACCCGTCGCCTCCGATGCGTGCCGCCGGCAAGACCACGTGGTTGTAGCGAGGGCTGCATACGCGGTGCGGGGGCTCGGCCGCCGTGCGATACGCCTCGTACATGAAGCGCACGTCCGGGTGAGGCTCCTTCGGTGGATCGCTCCGCGTGACCTTCGCGGTCGACAGGCTCGGCTGCGCCGGAAATCCCACCTTGAGAGGCTCCACGAGGCGCCCGTCCCGCTCCGCGAGGAAGTGAACCTCCCAGCCATTCGTGTCGCGTGTCGTGATCCAGGTCTTGAGGCCCGCCTCGCGCTCCAGGCCCGCCGCCATCGCGGCGTCCGTCCCCCACGCCGAGACGAGGTCGTCCTCGAAGAGCGCGCGCCCGAGCGCCCGAGCGCGCGCCACGGGCTCGACACACTCGGCCGGATACGGCTCAGGCCCCACGGGTGCGGCTGCGGGCTTCTCCACGCGAGGCTCGGCCGCGCACGCGACGAGGGCGAGCACGGCGACGCTGAAGGATCGGCGCATGCCGGCGAGTATGTGCGGAGCGTGCGGGGCCAGGCAACGCCCCGCCGCCGCTAGCTCACCCGGAACCGCCGGACCTCGCCGCGGAGGATCTCGGCCTGGCTGGCGAGGTCCACGATCGCGGCCTCGAGGTCGCGGACCGAGTGCGTCTGCGCCTCGGCGACCTGCTTGATCTGCACGACGGCGGTCATGACCTGCTCCGAGCCCTTGGTCTGCTCCTTCTGGGCGCGGTTCAGGTGGTGGACCATCTCGGAGATCGACTCGATGGCGCGGGTGATCTGCTTCGAGCCGCGCGCCTGCTCCTGCGCGCTCCGCTCGACGTGCTTCGTGATCGCCTTCATCTTCTCCGCGCTCTTCATGATCTGCTCGGAGCCGCGGGCCTGCTCCGCGGTGGCGCTCGCGATCTGCTGCACGGTCTCGGCGATGCGATTGATGGCCATCGTGACCTGCTTCGAGCCGCGCGCCTGCTCGATGGTGGCGCGGGCGATGGCCTTCACCATCTGCGTCGACTTCTGCGACGACTCCTGGATCTTCTTGAGGGCGGTCTCGGTCTCCTGACCCAGGCGGACGCCCTCCTCGACGTTCCGCACGCCGCGGTCCATGGCGCTGACGGCGGAGCGCGAGGACTCCTGCACCGCGCGGATGAGGTCGGAGATCTCCTTCGTCGAGGCGCCGGTGCGCTCGGCGAGGTCCTTGATCTCGTCGGCGACGACCGCGAAGCCCTTGCCGTGCTCGCCCGACTGGGCGGCGAGGATGGCGGCGTTGAGGGCGAGCAGGTTCGTCTGCTCGGCGACGTCGTCGATGACGTTCAGGATGTTGCCGATGGCGGCGGTCTTCTTGCCGAGCGCCTCGATGACGTTCGCGGCCTCCTTCGACGACTCCTTGATCTTGTCGATGCCGGCGAGGGTGCGGGAGAGCGCCTCGGCGCCCATCTCGGCGTCGCGCTGGGCCTGCTCGGAGAGCTTCGCGGTCTCGTTGGCGTTCGTCTCGACCTGGGAGATGGAGACGTCCATCTCGTTCATCGAGGAGGAGGTCTCCTCGGTGGTCGCCGAGAGGTCCTCGATGTTCTTCGCGACCTCCTTGATCGAGTAGGTCATCTCCTCGATCGCGGCGGTGGTCTCCTCGACGGACGCGGCGAGCGCCTGGATGTTCTCGGCCACCTCGTCGTTCGTGGCGGCCATCTCGAGGATCGACGACGACGACTCCTCGGCGCTCTGGGCGAGCACCTCGACGTTGTCGGCGATGCCCTTGAGGCTCGCGATCATCTCGCCCATCGAGGTGGAGGTCTTCACGGCCTCCGACGAGACGGTGCCGGCGCCGGAGGAGACGGCCGAGCCGGTGCGGGAGATGCGGTCGATGACGGTGGCGACGCCGCCGGTCACGTTCTGCACGCGGGTGAGCGTCTCGTTGAGGCTCTCGCCGATCCGGTTGATCGCCTCGGCGAGCACGCCGAGCTCGTCGTCGCCGAGCTTGTCGGAGCGCGCCTGCAGGTCGCCGTCGGAGACCCGCCGCGCCACCTGGCCCATCTGCTCGAGGGGCTTCAGCACGAGGCGGGAGATGGCGAAGAACGCGAGGAGCGCGAGCACCACCCCGCCGACCAGCACCTCCACCGCGAGCCAGGCGATGATGCTCGCCGCCGTCGCGGCGTTGCGCGCGGTGGAGAGCCCGGCGAGCACGTAGCCGACGGTCCGGTTCATGCCCCCCGCGACCGGGACCTCGATCGGAACGGTGACGCCCAGGATGTCGCGCCCCTCGACGAAGCCGGTGTCGCGACGCTCGAGGTGCCGCTTGCGCAGGGTCTCCGGCTCGACGGCGACGCCGGGCTTCACGTCGGAGGCGACGTAGCCGAAGTCAGGGCGGACGACGACGACGTAGACGAGGTCCGGGTCCCGGTAGGACGAGGCGAGGGCGGCCACGACCTCGCTGTCGAGCTCCGCCGTCATCGGCGAGGCGATCTCGCGCGCGACGAGCTTCGCCTCGGCCTGGGCGCGGCGATGGACCTCCTCGCGCAGCGCGGCCAGGGTGGAGCGGCCGAGGAGCGCGCCGGTGAGGGTCGCCGAGATGATGGCGGCTGCGGCGAGGACCACGAGGAGGGTCCGCTTCACGCCGAGCCTGGTGAGGAGCTGGTTCATCGGGGTCCGCGCCGGGCGCGAGAAGGGCCCGGGACCCCGCGACTGTACCCCAGGTTTCGGCCGGTTACGAAAACCCGGTCACTGCATGAACAGGTCCTGCACGTCCTGCTTCTTCTCCTGCTCGGACTCCTCGGTGGGTTCGGTGCCCACCTTGAACGGCTCCTCGACGCCCTTCTGGCCTTCCCGCGCGAGCTTGCCGGTCTCCGGGTCGATCCGGACCTCCACGATGCCCTCGGGCGCCTCGAACTCGGGCTGCTCGCGGCCGCGCAGCTTCGCGGACATGAAGTCGAGCCAGATGGGCAGGGCGGCGTGGCCGCCGGTCTCGTAGCGGCCGAGCGGCGTCTCGTTGATGTCGTACCCGAGCCAGACGCCGGTCGCGACGTCGCGGGTGAAGCCCATGAACCAGGTGTCGAAGGAGTCGTTGGTGGTGCCGGTCTTGCCCGCGGCGGGCTTGCCGAGGGCGGCGGCGCGCGCCCCGGTGCCGACGGTCGCGACCTCGCGGAGGAGGTGCACGAGGATGTAGGCGGTCTTGTCCTCCATCACCCGCGTCACCGGCCGGTTCACCTCGGCCACGGCGCCGGCCAGGCGCTCGCCGAGCGGCACCCAGGCGTCGCGCGCGTCGGCGTGGTCCTCGAGGAGCCGGCCGTCGCGGTCGAGCACGCGCTTCACGAAGGTGGAGGGGCGCTTCTCGCCGTAGCGCGCGAGGAGCGCGTAGACGTTCGTGAGCTCCCACAGGTTCACGCAGGAGCTGCCGAGCGCGCTGCCGAGCTCGAGCTTCACCGGCGTCGAGAGCCCGAGCGTCTTCGCCCAGTCGGCGAGCACCGGCATGCCGTACTTCGCGGCGAGCGCCTCGTAGGTCTTCACCGCCGGGATGTTCATGGAGTTGACGAGCGCCGTGCGCAGCGTCACGTCGCCCTTGAACTCCTCGCCGTAGTTCTGCGGCTTCCAGCTGTTCTCGTCGTCGCGAAAGACGATGGGCGCGTCGGTCAGGATGGTGGCCGGGTTGAAGTCGAGCTTCTCGATGGCGGCCGAGTAGAGCACCGGCTTGAACGCGGAGCCGGGCTGCCGGCACGACTGGAAGGCGCGGTTGAACTCGGAGGCGTCGAAGTCGTAGCCGCCGACCATCGCGATGACGTAGCCCGACCAGGGGTCCACCGACACGAGCGCGCCCTGCAGCTTCGGCTCCTGCTCGAGCGAGAGCAGGAGGGGCGCCTCCGGGACCTCCTTGGGCTTGCCGATCGGGCCGGCGTCGGTCTCGCGCTTCACGAGCTCCTCGCGCGAGACGCGCCGCACGAGGACGACGTCGCCGGCCTTCACCGCGGTCGCCGGCCGCGCGATGAGCGCGTCCGGGTAGCGCTGCTCGGGGTTCACCTTGCGCGCCCACCGCATGCCGGAGATGGGCAACAGGCCCCGGTTCGCGCCGACGGAGACCTCGGCGGCCTTCTCGTCCACCCGCTCGACGATGCCGACCGCGTAGTCGCCGGGGCCGACCGCGCCCTCCGGCCACGCCTTCGCGAGGCGCGCCGCGAGGGCCTTCTTCTCGTCTCCGGCGACCTTCGCGACCGGGCCGAGGTAGCCCTGGCGGTGGTCGACCTCCATGAGCCCCTTCAGCATCGCGGCCTGCGCGGCGCGCTGGCCCTCGAGGTCCATGGCGAGCTCGACCCTGAGGCCGTCGCGCAGGAGGCGGTCGTTGCCGTAGCGGGCGACGACGTCGCGGCGGACCGTCTCGACGTAGAACGGAGCGGTCTCGCGGAAGATGTCGTCGAGGCCGTGCACCTTCACCTCGGCCTCGGCGGCGCGCTGCCGCTCGTCCTGCGTGATCATCCCCTCCTCGGCCATGCGGCGGAGCACGTAGCGCCGGCGGTCCTTCGCGGTCTCCGGGTGCGAGAAGGGCGAGTAGCGCGAGGGCGCCTGCGGCAGGCCCGCGAGCAGCGCCGCCTCCTCGAGCGTGAGGTCCTCGACGTTCTTGCGGAAGTAGTTCTCGGAGGCGGTCTGGACCCCGTAGCTGTGGTGCCCGAGGTAGACGCCGTTCAGGTACAGCCAGAGGATCTGCTCCTTCGAGAGCTCCTGCTCGAGACGCCGGGCGAGGATGAGCTCGCGCAGCTTGCGCGAGAGGCTCTTCTTCGTGCCCTGCGCGAAGCCCTCCTTGGAGATGAGGAGCGACTTCGCGGTCTGCTGGGTGATGGTCGAGCCGCCCTGGACGCGCTTGCGCAGCACGAAGGTGTTGATGGCGGCGCGGAGCGTGCCCTTGAGGTCGATGCCGCCGTGGTCGAAGAACGACTGGTCCTCGGAGGCGACGAAGGCCTGCACGAGCCGCTTCGGGATGCGCTCGTACGGGACGACCTTGCGGCGCTCGGTGAAGAACTCGCCGGCGATCTGCCCGTCGGCCGAGACGAGCTCGGTGATGATCGGCGGCCGGTAGTCCTCGGGCTTCGGGAGGTCCGGCAGGTCGCGGGAGAAGACGACGTAGACGACGACGCCCGCGACGACGGCCGCGTTCACGGCGCCGAGGCCGAGGAACAGGGTCCAGCGCAGGGCCGCCCTCCACCACGGACGGCGCGGCGGCAGCCCGTCCACGACCATCCTCGGCGGGGGGGTCTTCTCGGGGGTGTCGGTCACGTGGAGAGGAATCTATGCGCGGACTGCGGCTCGCCTCAAGGCTCCATCGGCCCCGGGCCGCACCCACGGCCCTACGCCCGGGACGGGTCCTTCGTCCCGCTGCGGCCGGCCGGGCGGGCGCTCGCGGGCCCCTGCAGGTTCGCCCTGCCCAGGGCGTCCACGAGCTCCGCCGGGAGCGGCGCCTCGAGCTTCAGTCGCGCGCCCGTCACCGGGTGCGGGAGCTCGAGCTTCCACGCGTGGAGGAACATGCGCTTCAAACCCCAGCGCTGCTTCACCGTGCGGTTGAAGTTGAAGTCGCCGTAGCGCTTGTCGCCCGCCACCGGGTGGCCCGAGGACTCCATGTGCCGGCGGATCTGGTGCGTGCGGCCGGTCTCGATGCGCACCTCGAGCAGCGACGCCTCCTTCATCGACGCGACGACCTTCCAGCGCGTGAGCGCCTCCTGGAAGTTCGTGCCGCGCCTCTCCTTCGAGCGCGCGGTCTGCTCGTGCTCGGAGAGCGGCTGGTCGATGGTGCCGGCCTCGCGCGGCATCTTGCCCTTCACGAGCGCGAGGTAGGCCTTCGCGACGTCCTCGCCGTCGGTGAACGTCCTCGTGAGCCCCACCATCGCCCGGCGCGTCTTCGCGACGACGACGATGCCGGACGTCTCGCGATCGAGCCGGTGCGCGGGCGAGGGCTTGAACTCGCCGGGCGGCACGTCCGAGGGGACCTTCAGGTGCGCGCGCGCCATCTCGACGAGCGTCGCGCCCTCGATGCCGGTGCCCGGGTGCGCGGCGAGGCCGGCCGGCTTGTCGACGACGAGGAGGTCGCCGTCCTCGTACAGCACGCCGAAGGTGACCTTGATCCGGTCCTGGGCGCCCGGCGCGCGCCCCTTCGAGCCCTCGGGCGCCTTCTCGAGGAGCCGCTCCTCGTCGCCGCGGATGACGATGGTGTCGCCGCCCTGCAGGAGCTGCTCGGCCTTCCCGCGCGCGCCGTTGACCCGGATCTTCCTCGTCCGGAACATCTTGTAGACGTGGCTGAGCGGCACGTCGCGGAGCGCCTTGCGGACGTACTTGTCGAGCCGTTGCCCGGCCGCGTCGGCGGAGACCGTCAGGGTGATCACGGGCGGGTTCTACCACGGCCCGGCGCGGCGGCGTCGCGGGGCGGCCGCTAGGAGGTGGCCATGGGCTCTCCTCCCGTGAAGGCGTTCGGCCAGGGCGATCCGGCGCTCTCGGCCTGGGCCGAGGCGACGTACGCGCCCGAGGACCCGGTGCTGCGCGAGATCCGCGAGCGCTCCGTGCGGGAGGGGCTGCCGGCCATCGCGGTGGGGACGTTCGACGGGCGGCACCTCGAGGTGCTCGCCCGCCTGGCCGACGCGCGGAAGGCGGTCGAGATCGGCACGCTCGGCGGGTACAGCGGCGTGTGCCTGCTGCGCGGGATGGGGCCCGCGGGCGTGCTGCACACGTTCGAGCTCGAGGCCCACAACGCCGCGGTCGCGCAGGCGTCGTTCGAGAAGGCCGGCGTCGCGCGGCAGGCGCGGGTCCACCTCGGGAAGGCCCTCGAGCGGCTCCGGGACGTCGAGGCGGAGGGGCCCTTCGACCTCGTCTTCGTCGACGCCGACAAGACCGGCTACCCGGCCTACCTCGACTGGGCGGCGGAGCACCTGCGGGTGGGCGGGGTGCTCCTCGCCGACAACACCTTCGGCTTCGGCCACGTGCACGAGGAGCGCCCGGCGGGCGAGGACGCGGCCGCGATGGCCGCACTCAGGGTCTTCTCCGAGCGGCTCGCGCGCGGCGGCCGGTTCCTCGCGACGATGCTGCCCACCGCGGAGGGCCTCTCGCTCGGGGTGAAGCTGCGGTAGCATGCGCGGCCATGAGCACGAGCTGGCTCCTGTGGATCCTCCTCTCGTGGATCACCGGCAGCCCGGTGACCGCGGCGCTCGTGCTCCTCGCCGTCTGGTTCTTCGGCGACCGCGTCACCTTCCGGCTCCTGCCCGACCCGCTCCGCGCGTGGCGGCGCGGCGCCCGCCGCGGCGAGCTCGAGCGGACCCTCTCCGCGAACCCGTCCGACCGGCGCGCGCGGTTCGAGCTCGCGCAGCTGTTGCTCGAGGCGCGGCGGCCGGGGAGGGCGCTCGAGGTGCTCCGGCCGAACCTCGAGGCCGGCGACGAGGACGTGCACACCGCCTTCCTCTACGGCGTGCTCCTCGACCGCACCGGGCAGCACGCCGAGGCGGAGCGCGTCCTCGGCCTCGCGCGCTCGCTCGAGCCCGGGTACCGGCTCGGCGAGATCGACCTCGAGCTCGGCCGGGCGCGGCTCGGGAAGGGCGACCTCGCCGGCGCCCGGGACGCGCTCGTCGCGCTGGTGGCGGCGCGACCGGGGACGGTGCAGGGGCGGTACCTCCTCGCGAAGGGGCTCGACGGGCTCGGCGATCCGGCGGGCGCGGCGCGGGCGCGCGAGGAGGCCTGGCGCGAGTACGCGGCGCTGCCGCGGTTCAAGCGCGCCGAGGAGCGGCCGTACGCGTGGCGCATCCGGCCCTGGCGCCCGGCGCTCGTGGCGGTGGTGGTGCTCGTGGCCGTCGCGCTCGGCGCGATGGCGATGAGCGGCGCGCCGTCGCGGCCGAGCGCCGAGGGCTACCGCGTCCTCGAGCAGGACCAGCGGGATCGCTGAGGCGGAATCGCTCCCGCCGGATCGCTGAACTCCTCCACAGGTGAAGAGAAACCCCACGTCGGCGGAGCCTCGCTCCGCCGACGCGCCTCTTTCAAGCCGCTGAAATGACTGAGCTCCCTCGGTGCCGGACACCCGCGGTTCGGTTGGCCCGGCACACGCAATAGGTGGCCTCAGGAAGTGCGCAGGTCACCCAAACCGGAAGCAGGAGCCAGCCATGATGTTCGCCTTCGTCGTCGCGATGTTCGGGGCCGCCGTCGTCTCCACCCTCAACCACCTCGCCACCCGGTAGTCACCCGAGGTCAACTCAACGCAGCACGCCGGCGGCAGCGCCGCCCGCGAGAAACCGCCGAAGCAACCGGCAGAACGAGAGCGCGTCATGGGCCACGAGTTCCTGAGCATCTACCCCGCGAAGGCCGCCGAGTACCTCCTCGCCGTCAGCTACCTCCTCCTCTTCATCCCCTTCTGGCGTTACGTGCAGGGCGCCCGCCGCGCCGAGACGACCGCGAACGTCCGCGTGAACGTCCCCGCCGCCGCGCTCGCCGAGACGGCCCCGGTGGCCGTGGCCGCGAAGCCCGCCGCGAGGAAGCCCGCCCCGCGCCCCGGCGCCGACTGGTTCGCCCCGCCGCCCGCGGGCGCCTGGCTCCACCCCGGCCACACCTGGGCTCGCCTCGAAGCCGACGGCACCGTCGCGGTCGGCCTCGACGACCTCGCCCGCCGCCTCGTCGCCGCGGAGAAGACGGCCGCGCCCCACGTCGGCGCCCACGTCGTCCAGGGCGAGGCCGCCATCGACCTCTCCACCGCCGGCAAGTCCGTCTCCGCGCTGTCTCCCGTCGACGGCACCGTCGTCGCCGTGAACGCGAAGCCCGGCGCCGACTGGCTCTTCAAGGTGAAGCCCTCCCGCCTCACCGCCAACTTCCGCCAGCTGTACTCGGGCCCCGCCGCGAAGAAGCTCATGGACGACGCCGCCGAGCTCCTCGCCCTCCGCGCCGATCCCGAGATGGCGATGGTCCTCCAGGACGGTGGCACGCCGGTCCACGGCCTCGCCTCCGCCCTCGCCGGCGACGACTGGGACGTCCTCGCCCGCGAGCTCCTGCGCAGCTAGCACGGTCCCCGCTGGCCCGCGCTCCGCGGCGGGTCCCTTCCGAGGGGCCCGCCGCGTCTCGTCTCGGTTCACGGGCCGCACCGAGACGGTCTCGTGCACCGGACCCTAGAACCGTAACCCGAGCCCCGCCGTGATGGAGGGCTCGTAGCTCGGCGACTTGAAGAGGCCGACGCCCGCGAGGCTGACGTCGAGGGCCGCGACGAACGCCACCGGCGCGTCCGGCTCGGTGAGGTCGAACGTGCCGGACAGCCGCACCGCGGCCCCGGTGGCGACGAGCGCGCCCGGGCGCGAGGCCCGGTCGACCGAGAGCCGGAGGAGCTCCGCGTCCGCGCCCGCGCCGAACCGCCCGCTGCGCGCGCGCACGCCGAGCCCGAGCCGCGCCTCGTCGACCGGCGCGCCGCCGTCGCGCAGGCCGCGCTGGTAGGCCGCCGTCAGGAGCCAGCCGAGCGCGCCCGGCCCACCCCAGGGACGCCGCGCAATCCCCATCCGGCCGAGCCCGAGCCGCACGCCCCAGGCGCTCTCGCCGACGCCGTGCAGCACCGAGGTGCCGGCGGTCAGGAGGAGCTCGCCGGAGGTCCTCGAGTCGAACTCCGGCGGCGGGGCCTTTGGCTGCTGCGCGCCCGCCGCGAGCGGGAGCGCGAGGGCGACCGTGGCCGCCGCGAGCCACGCGCGCGCGATCACGGGCACACCGCGTCCTTCCCGCCCGCCTCGGCCCACGCGCAGGCGCCGCGCTCGAGGAGCCCGGCGCAGGAGAGGCCGACGAGGCAGTCGACCTCCGGAAACGTGTGGACGTAGGGGCTGAGCGGGGATTCGCCGTACTCGCACACCACCGGGCTCGACTTCACCGACGGGCAACAGTCGAGGACGCGCGCCATCGCCTCCTCGCACCGGAAGACGTCGCGGTCGAGGGGCTCGCAGGCGGCGAGCAGGGACAGCGCGAGCAGCGCGGGGAGGAGCCGGCCCACGCGTCGACGCTACGCCCGCGCCAGGCGGCCGGAGCGTGATCCGCTCGGGGCTGCGCGCTCGTGTCCGCGCTCGTGTCCGGCACGGCCGACCCCTGGTGTCCGGCACCGCGGGATCTCGCGTGTCCGGCACCGCGGGGAGGCCGTGTCCGGCACCCCCGGTTCGCGCCACTCCTCCGGGCCAAGCGTCCGACACGTATGCGGAATTCCCACACCGGCTCCGCTGCGTTGGGGGGTTGCCGCCCACCCGCACCCGGGCGACTGTCCGGAACGGGACTGTCCCGCGTTCCCCCGACGCCCGGGCGCCCCGCTCCAGACCGAAGGGATTCCCATGAACCGCCGCCGCTCCACCCTCGCGCTCCTCACCGCTTTCGCGCTCGGCTGCCAGGCCACCGCGACGCCCCCCGGGAACTCCGGGGACACCGAGGTCACGGTGAGCCCGCCCGCGGCGCAGGTGCTCACCTCCGGCACGCAGGCGTTCCTGGCGACGGGCCCCGGCGCGGCGGCCGTCGACGTGACCTGGACGGTGCAGGAGGGCGCGACCGGCGGGACGGTGAGCGCGGCGGGGCTCTACACGGCGCCAGGGACCGCCGGGACCTTCCACGTGATCGCGACGGCGACCGCCGACCCGGCGAAGCAGGGCACGGCGACGGTGACGGTCAAGGCGCCGCCGCCGCCGACCCAGCTCGCGATCACGACGGGTGCGCTGCCCCAGGGCGCGACCGGCCAGGCCTACTCGGCCTCGCTCGCGGCGACCGGCGGCACCGCTCCGTACACGTGGTCCATCACGGCCGGCACGCTCCCCGCCGGCCTCTCGCTCGCCGCCGCGACCGGGGCCATCACCGGCACGCCGTCGGCCACCGGCACCATCTCGTTCACCGTCACCGTCATCGACTCGAAGGCCGCGACCGCGACCGCGCCGCTCGGCATCACCGTCGTGCAGCCGTCGGCCATCGACCAGTCGATCCTCCCCGCCGACCTCCGCTCGACGTGGAGCCCCGGCATCCCGGGCGGCATCCCGCGCGACGACGACCCGGTGCGCCCGGCGACGGTCTGGCTGCCGGCCGGCGACCCGTACGGCGGCTACTCGGTGAACCCGGCGCTCACCGCCACCGCCAGCGCGGCCGCGTTCTCGAGCGCGTTCCAGGCCGCGATCAACGCCGCCGGCGCGGCCGCCACGCCCACCGCCCGCAAGATCGTGAAGCTGAAGGCCGGCACCTACTACGTGAACCCGCAGACGAACTCGGGCGGCCAGGTCGGCATCGTGGTGAAGGTGGACAACGTGACGATCCGCGGCGAGGGCGCGGACTCGACCCGCATCGCCGCGAACGGCACCATCAACGACTACGGCACGGTGATCCTGTTCGGCCACCGGACCGGCTCCTCCGACGCGAGCTTCGCCGTCACCGACCTCAGCGCGGACGCGGTGAAGGGGGCGACGACGGTGCAGGTCGCGAGCGCGAGCGCCTACGTCGTGGGCGACGTCGTCACCCTGGACCGGCAGGACGGCGCCGCCACCCAGAACGGCGGCGCGTGGTTCAACGGCGGCTACATCTGGTTCTACGACGGGGAGTACTTCAAGCGGCAGCCGGGCTTCTCGTGGAACGGTCCGGGCACGGGCGCGCCGAACATGGTCTCGGTCACCGACCTCACCTCGGCCGCGAACGCGGCGAAGAACATCAACCCGACCTGGCGCTCCACCATGCAGACGAACGAGATCGCCGCGATCTCGGGCAACACGATCACCCTCAAGGATCCGGTCAACATCGACTTCCCGGTCTCGGCGAAGGCGCAGCTGTGGCGCACCGTCCCGAAGAACACCGCCTCGGTCCCGGTGGGGAACCGGTGGGTCGGCATCGAGAACGTCGCGGTCGCCGGCGGCAACAACATGTGGGGCTTCCCCGGCGGCACGGTGGTCTTCAGCTACGTCGCCTACGGCTGGGCGAAGAACATCGACGCCGACGGCGAGCGCTGGAGCGGCGACCCGGCCCACCCCGGCAAGTACGGCTACAACGTCGGCGTCGGCCGCAGCTACCGCGTGGTGATCCGCGACTCCTACGTGCACGGCTCCGCCGACGAGAACCCGGGCGGCCAGGGCTACGGCATCGTGATCGGCGTGGGCTCCTCGGCGTGCCTCGTCGAGAACAACATCTCGATCCGGAACAACAAGCCCATCGCGCTCAACTCCACGGGCGGCGGCAACGTCATCGCCTACAACTACGTCGACGACGCGCACATCTGGAACAGCCCGGGCTGGCAGGAGAACGGCATCGACGACTGCCACGCCAACTTCACGCACCACGACCTCATCGAGGGCAACTGGACGCCGAACCTCGGCGGCGACACCACCCACGGCAACTCGGGCTGGCACGTCCACCTGCGCAACTACGCCCACGGCCAGAACTCCGGCGGCGGCATGAGCGGAAACCTGCGCGCGGTCGGCATGGACGGCTGGACCCACTGGCACGCCTACGTGGGGAACGTGCTCCGCGGCGGCTCGAAGTACGAGGCGAACCCGTCCTCGACCGGCGGCGGCGCGCCCATCTACCGGCTGGGCGACAACTACGGGGGCGGCGGCGGCAACTGGGACAACGGCTACTCCGCCGCGCACATCTTCCGGGACGGCAACTGGGACAACGTCACGAACGGCGTGGTCTGGGTGGCGGGCGCGAAGACCATCCCGAGCTCGTTCTACCTGACCGCGAAGCCGGCCTTCTTCGGCGCGAGCGCGTGGCCCTGGGTGAACCCGCTCACCGGCGCGACCACGGCGCTGCCGGCGAAGGCCCGGTACGACGCGGGGGCGCCGAACGTGGTGCCGTAGGACCTGCGAGGCGTCCCTCGTCTCCGCCCGTCCTGAGCGTAGCGGCCGGAGGCCGCGGAGTCGAAGGGCTCGGGACGAACGGGGAGCGGAGCTACAGCAGCTCGAGCTGCGCCTGCTCCTTGAGCGGCTCCGCGCGGAGCCCCTCCTTGCGGAGCGCCGCGGCGAGCGGGCCGGCGTGGCCGTGCACGGTGAACACGCGCCCGGCGCCGGAGGCCTTCGCGTAGCGCACGAGGGACGGGAAGTCGGCGTGGTCGGAGAGCGGGAAGGCCGCGTCGACGCCCCGGAACCAGCGCGCGCCGTCGACCGCCCAGCCGGTGAGGATGGCCGTGCGCTTCTTGCCGACACCGCGCATCGCGGCGCCGCGCGCGAGGTTCGGCGGCGCGACCACCACCTCGTCGCGCGCCGGCCCCTCCGGCCCGAGCGGCCGCACGTTCTCGAGCGACACGCCGTGCGCCTCGTACACGCGGTTCACGGCCTGCACGGTCGGGTGCGCCCGGCACCTGTAGCCGAGGTCGGACAGGTACTTCAGGATCTCCTGCGCCTTCCCGAGCGCGTAGCCGAGGAGCACCGGCGTCACCCCGTCGGCGAACGCGTCGTCGACGAACTTCCGGATCGCGGCGAGCGTCTCGGCCTTCGGCGGGAAGACGTAGCGCGGGTGCCCGAAGGTCGACTCCATCACGAGGACGTCGCAGGGCACCACCTCCCCCGGCTCGGCCGCGTGCGTGGGCTCGGTGCAGAGGTCGCCGGTGTACGCGACGGCGAGGTTGCCGCGCGAGACGCGCAGCTGCGCGGAGCCGAGCACGTGGCCCGCCGAGAAGAGCTCGAGCGTGAGCTCGCCGAGGCCGAAGGGCGTGCGGTAGCCGGCCGGGAGCGCCTCGGTGGGCTTGCGGCGCGGCTCGCCGAGCCGGTGGCGCATGAGCGCGAGGGTCGGCGCGGTGGCGATGGTGCGGTCGTGGCGCCCGATGTGATCGCCGTGAGCGTGCGAGACGAACGCGCAGGCCGCCCGGCGCCGCGCGTCGAGCGCGAGCGCCGTGCCCGTCACCCGGAGCTCGCCGCGGTGCAGCTCGATGGGTCGTCCCCTCGTCACGGGACCTTCTTACCCCGATCTTCTGACGCCGGTCAGGCCCGGCCCTGATCCCGGGCGGACCCAGCGTGGACCGGACCTCCGGGCGCCTGTCCGGCCGCCCGATCTGCTAGGAAGGGCCGCGTGTACCGCCACGCGCCGTTCAGCGAGAAGGCCCTCCGCCACCAGCGGCGGGCGACGCTGCTCGCGGCGGCGCTCATCGCGGCGTGCTCCCCGATCGACCTCGGGCAGCCGAACGCCGGCAGGGTCTGGCTGCTCCGCGCCGGGTGGATCCTCGCGGCGCTGTTCGCCTCGTGGTCGCAGCAGCGCGGCCGCACCCGGCTCGCGGTCGCGGGCGGCCACGTCGGCGGCGCCGCGACCGGGCTCGCGGTGACCTCCATCGTGTGGCTGTCGGGCGGCACGCACTCGATCTACGAGGGCATGTTCCTCGCCTCCCCGTTCGCGCTGCTCGTCGCGTTCCCCGAGCTGCCGTCGGCGGCCGCGATCGCGGGCGCCATCTGCGCCCCGGGCGGCCTCCTCGTGCGCTGGTCGGAGGGCCAGGGCGCGTTCGAGCTCGGTGCGTGGGTCCTCCTCTCCACGGTCATGACGGTCCTCGCGGTGTTCGGCACCGTGATGACCCGGCGCCTCATCGCGGACGAGGTCGCCGCGGCGAACGCGCGGGTCGACGCGATGGAGGCGCTCGCCGAGAGCGAGCGCGCCCGGGTGGAGTCCGAGCGCCGCCGCGCCGAGGCCGAGGCGCTCCTCGAGGCCGGCCGCCTCGCCGCGGGCGTCGTGCACGAGATGTCGAGCCCGCTCGCGGCGCTCCGGACCAACCTCAGGTCGCTCGCCGGCGAGGACCTCCCTCCGGCCGAGCGCGCCGAGGTGCTCGCGGACGCCGTGGAGGGCGTCGAGAAGATCACCGACGTGGTCTCGGCGCTCGGCCGCTCGATCCATCCGCTCGAGCCCCGCCGGCTCGGGGAGTGAGCGCCGCCGGGGCCGTCCGCGCGAAGTGGCTGCGCGGGGTTGCCCCGGGGCCCACTCGACCCGTGCCCGCCGGGGTGGACGATCGGTAGCATCGGCGAGGAAAGGTGCCGACCATGGAGTTCCTCGAGAACCCCCGCCACAACCCCCGCATCCCCGTGCGCTGCGACGCGCGCATCGCGCTGCCGCGCGGCGGGTTCTGGGGCTCGCCGACGTACGACCTCGGCTCGTCGGGCTGCCAAATCGTGACGGCGGAGCCGCTGCCGCTCGGCAGCGAGCTCACCCTCGAGCTCAAGGAGGACCGGGTGCGGTCACCGGTCACCGTGACCGGCAAGGTC
The DNA here is from genome assembly GCA_047602405.1 of Anaeromyxobacteraceae bacterium. Classification (GTDB taxonomy): domain Bacteria; phylum Myxococcota; class Myxococcia; order Myxococcales; family Anaeromyxobacteraceae; genus Anaeromyxobacter. The sequence continues at coordinate 1,145,811 of JASGHJ010000001.1, read as the reverse complement.
GTGTGGGTCTCCGACCGGGCGCCGTGGCACACCGGGCTCGCGTTCACGCCCGCGAGCGTGGACGCGGCGAAGCCGTTCTTCCGCGCGATCCTCGAGGCGTACCCGGGCCTGGGCGGCTTCTCGTACTCGCCCGCGCGCATCCCGCTCGACGCGCCGCTCGCGCCGGGGCCGGCGCCGCGGGTCGATCCGGAGCTCGCGCCGGAGGAGGCCGACGTGCTCGCGGCGCTCGGCGAGGGCATGACGACGCACGCGCTCAGGGCGAAGCTGGGCGCGCGCTTCCCGGAGCTCTCCGGGCCGCTCTTCGCGCTCGTCGGCCGGCACCAGATCGTGATCGGCCCGCCCGACCGCGCCGCGGCGGCGGCGTGGAAGGAGTCGGTCGCGCGGGTGGTGCGGTAGGGCTCAGGAGGCGAGCGGAGCGGCCCGCGCGACGCGGCCCGCGGCCCGCGCGGTGGGCGGCGGCGCGGCCGGGAGGAACACCCGGAAGATCGCGCCCTGGCCCGGCGCGCTCTCGACCGTCAGCTCGCCGCCGCTCTGCCCCACGATCCCGTGCACGGTGGAGAGGCCGAGGCCGGTGCCCTGGCCCCTGGGCTTCGTCGTGAAGAAGGGCTCGAAGCACCGCTCCCGCACCTCGGCGGTCATCCCCGCGCCGCGGTCCTCGACCTCGATCACCGCCATGGCGCCCGGGAGCGTGCAACCGGGCGTGAACCCCTCCGCCGCGCCGGGCGCCCTGACGCGGACGCTCACCGGTGCGCCCGGCCCGCTCGCGTCCCTGGCGTTCGAGACCAGGTTCGCGAGCACCTGCTGGATCTGCCCCACGTCCGCCACGACGTGGACGTCCGGCGCCAGGACGAGCTCGAGCGCCCGCTCCCGGCCGAGGATGCTCTCGAGGAGCCGCGTCATCCCGCGCACCGTCTCGCCGAGGTCGAGCGGCTGCGGGCACCTCACGTCACGCCGGGCGAACGCGAGGAGCTGGCGGGTGAGCGCGCTGCCGCTGCGCTGGATGTCGAGGAGCTCCCTCGCCGCCTCGCGGACCTCGGCGGTGCCCACCTCCTCCATGAACTCCGCGGTCCCGGCGACGGCGGCGAGGACGTTGTTGAAGTCGTGGGCCACGGCGCCCGCGAGGAGGCCCACGGTCTCGAGGCGCTGGGCGTGCTCGAGCTGCAGGTGGAGCGCCTCGCGCTCCGCGGCCTCGCGCAGCGTCCGCGCCCGCGCCGCCTCGGAGGCCGCCAGCGCGCGCCGGTGGCCCCGCACGGCGGCGAAGGTCAGCGCCGAGGTGATCGTCACGGTCAGCGTCACGACGACGATGCGCTCGAGCTCTTCGCGCGTGAGCGCGCCGCCTCCCCCTCCCGAGAACGCGGCGACCTCCGCGCCGACCCCCGCGACGACGCCCATGGCGAGCGCGGCGCGCTCTCCGAGGAGGAGCCCCGACATCGCGACCAGGACCGGCAGGGCCAGCCCGGACCCGCTCATGATCCCGTGCCGCGCGAAGTGCGAGAGCATCTCCACGAGCCCGATGGTCAGCGCCACCGCGCCCGCCCGCGTGGGCTCGCGGAAGGAGCACCCGAAGGCGAGGGCGAAGCCGAGGGCGGCGAAGCAGTGCCATCCGTCCACGCCGCCCAGGGCGAGGCCGAGCACGACGAAGGCGCCGTACGCGAGCGCGCCGAGGCCCAGGCCCAGCCGCACGTAGGAGGCCGGCATCCCGCCCTCGGCGGTCCGCTCCGCTGGCGAAGCCGCGGTCATGTGATCGCCCGGTGCCCGCTCGCGAACCAGGTGGGGCGCCTCAGGCGAGCTGCCTGCGGCCGGAGCGGAGCTGCGGCGCGCCGGGCGGGCGGAGGAGCGCGGCCCCACCTTCGGACCGCGAGATCCTGAACGCGGAGACCATGGCCGCGAGCTCCTCGGACTGGCCGGAGAGCTCGCTCGCCGCCGAGGAGGACTCCTCGGCGGAGGCCGCGTTCTGCTGGGTGACCTTGTCCATCTGCACCAGGGCCTCGTTCACCTGCGTGATCCCGCTCGACTGCTCCTTCGCGGCGGCCGCGATCTCGGTCACGATGCCGGAGACCTTCCCGACGCCGGACACGATCTCCGAGAGCTTGCCGGCGACGTGCCGCGAGGTGACCTCTCCCTCCGCGGCCTGCTTCACCGACTCCCGGATGAGCCCCTCGGTCTTCGAGGCCGCCTCCTTCGCGCGGAGCGCCAGGGACCGGACCTCCTCGGCCACCACCGCGAAGCCGCGGCCCGCCTCTCCGGCCCGCGCCGCCTCCACCGCGGCGTTGAGCGCGAGCAGGTTCGTCTGGAACGCGATCTCGTTGATGTCCTTGATGATCTGCGAGGTCGACTCGGCGGACGCCCTGATCCGGCCCATGGCGCCCTGCATCTGCTCCACCGCGCCGGCTCCCTCCGTCGCGGCCGCGGTGGCGGCCGTCGCGAGGTGGTGGGCCTGCTGTGCGTTCTCGGAGGCGTGGGTCGTGATCGACATCACCGTGTCGAGCGAGGCGGTGGTCTCGGTGAGCGACGCCGCCTGCTCGGAGGCGCCGCTCGCGACGGCCTGCGAGGACGCGGCGATCTGGCTCGCGGCCGACGAGACCTGGTCGACGGCCTCCGCCACCTGCGCAACCGCGTCGTTCAACGCCTCCGCCGTCGCGTTCAGGGACTGCTTCATCTTCGCGTGGTCGCCCTGGTATTCCCCCGTCATCCGGGCGCGCAGGTCGCGCTCGGCGAGCTTCTCGAGCACGCCCGACGCCTCGGCGATGGGCGCGGTCACCGCGTCCAGCGTGGCGTTGACGCTCGCCAGGGTCTCCCGGAAGGCGCCCTCGTGGCGGCCCACGTCGACGCGGCCCGCGAGCCGCCCCGCCACCGCCTGCTCCGCGAGCCCGTTCACGTCCTTCACGAGCGCGGTCACGGCGTCCACGCAGCGGTTCAGGCTCCGCTGCATGGCGACGATGTCGCCGCGCACCGTGTTCGTGCGCCGGGGCGGGAGGTCGCCGTGGGAGATCCGCTCGCAGTACTCGGCCACCACCCGGAACGGGACGACGATCGCCTCGAGGGCGTCGTTCACGCCCTGGATGATGGCGCGGAAGTCGCCGGCGTGGCGGGTGGGGTCGGCCCTCACCGCGAGCTCGCCGGCCACCGCCGCGCGGGAGAGCTCGCGGGCGTCGGCGATCAGGAGGTTCACCGAGCGCACGCACGTGTTCAGGTTGTCGCGGAGCTTCGCGAAGTCCCCCTTCCACTCCGCGTCGATCTCGGGCGGGATCTCGCCCCGGGCGATGTGCTCGACGCACCCGGCCGCGGCGGTCAGGGGGCCGACGACGGCGTCGAGCGTGGCGTTGAAGCCCTCCACGACCTTGCGGAAGTCGCCCTGGTGCCGGGTGGCGTCGGCGCGGGTCGCGAGCCGGCCCTCCGTGCCCGCCTTCGCGAGCGCGCCCGTGTCGGAGAGCAGGAGGTTCACCGCGTCGATGCACCGGTTGAGGCTCTCCTTCGTGCGGTCGAAGTCGCCGGCGTACTGCTCGGTGACCTTCGGCGGGATCTCGCCCCGCGAGATCCGGTCGAGGTAGTCGGCGGAGAGCCGGATGGGCCGGTCGTACGCGTCCATCGTCTGGTTGAGGCCCTGGACGATCGGCCGGAACTCGCTCGACAGGAGGGACTCGTCTCCGCGCTCGGCGAGCCGGCCCTCGACCACCGCGGCGCGCAGGCGGGCCGCCTCGGAGACGAGCGTCCGCACGGCGCGGGAGGTGGCGCGGGCGAGGTACCAGCCCATCAACGACGCCGCGAGCACGGACAGCGCGACGACGATCCACATGGTCGCGCGGGTGCGGGACGCGTCGACCTCGGCCTGGACCGCCTCCGCGTGCGCCATCGTGGCCTCGAGGGCCATGAGCGCGTTGAGCGGCTCCACGATCCTCGTCTGGGCGGCGGCGCGGTACCCGTTCTGGATCTCGACGGAGCGGTCGATGTCACCCGCCGTGAGCGCCTGCCAGAAGCGGTCGTTCTCCCCCACGTAGTAGTCGCGCCCCTCCTTGACGACTGCGTAGAGCTCGCGCTCCTTCTCCGACAGGTTGGTCTTCTCGAAGGCCTTCAGCCCCTCCGCCATGAGCTGCACCTGCTTGTCGCGCGTCTCCTTGAAGCCGGCGATCTTCTCGGGCTTGCCCTGGAGCGCCGCGCCGGAGGCCTGCGACGAGGCGAGGCGGATGGAGGTGAACGCGTTCTGCGCCTGCCCGAGCGCCACCTCCGAGGCGAGGAGGTCGTCCGCCAGCGACTCGATGTGCCCGGTGAGGAGCAGGAGCCCCCGCGACGAGAAGAAGCCGACGGCGGCGGTCATGACGACGAGGAGGACGAACGCGGCGGCGAGCTTCTGCGCCGTGGTGCGAAGGCGGATCACGTGGACTGCTCCGGGAGGAGAGGCGGGGCGCTCCGGCGTTGGGGTCGGAGCTTCGGTTCGGCTCGATGGACTACTCACGACTCGCCGGCAAGGAGCACGGGACATGCCATCCACGGCGCCGTCCCGATCAGGCCAGCGACGGGTCCCGGACCAAGACCGAGCGTACGGAGATTCGACCCACCGCCGATCCCGCCCACACGGCCCCTCACGCGCGCGACGCCGGCGGAGCGGAGATCGGTGGGGTGGCGAAGTGCACCCGGGTACGCTCGACCCCGCTGCGGCGAGAGCCGCGGGTCGGTCCCGCAGGTCGGATCCGCGCCGCCGGGGCCGATGGGGCCGAAGCCCGGTCTCAGCGGAGCAGCAGGTAGGTGAGCCGCCCGGGCTGCTTCATGCGGCCCGCGGCCTCGGCCGCGTACGCGCCGTGCCCGAGGAACAGGTCGAGCCGCTCGGAGGTGCGGATCGCGCCGCCGGAGTCCTGGTCGAGCACGAAGCGCGCGAACGGCCGCAGCGGCCCGCCCGGCGTCGCGTCGATGGGGCGCTCGGACTCGAGGAAGGCGAGGCCGCCCTTCGGGAAGACCCGCGGGTCGGCGGCGACGGTGCGGTCCGCGGTCACCGGCACCCCGAGCGCGCCGATGGCCGCGTCGGAGAGCCGGAAGAAGACGTAGCTCGGGTTCCGGTCGAGGAGGTCGCGCTGCGCCTCCGGGTGCGCCGCGAGCCACGCGCGGATCGTCTGCATCGAGATCTGCTCGCGCGGGATCGCACCCCGCCGGACGAGCTCCGCGCCGAGCGACTCGTAGCGGTGGCCGTTGTTGCCGGCGTAGGTGACCGTCCGGAGCGTGCCGTCGGGGAAGCGGACGACGCCGCTCCCCTGCACCTCGAGGAAGAACGCGTCCACCTCGGAGTCGACCCACAGGAGCTCCGCCCGCCGTGCCGCGAGCACGCCGCCCGCGATCTCGGCGCGCGTCGGGTAGGGCACGAGCCGGCCCTTCTCGACCTTGCCGACGAGGTCCTCGGAGAGCGCCGGGAAGTCCTTCGCGCGCACGGTGACGAGGTCGTCCGGCGCGGCGTGGAGCGGGATCTGGAACGGGCCGTCGCGCTTCAGCGAGCCCCGGAGCTCGGGCAGGTAGTAGCCCGTGACGAGCATCTTGCCGGTGCCGTCGCCGGTGGAGCGGAAGGCGCGGAACTCGCGGCGGAGCGCGGCGTCGAGGTCGGCGGGCGGCGGCCGGGCCGCGGCGAGCTCGCGGAAGCGGGCGAGCGTCGCCTGCAGCCGCTTCACCGGCACGCGCTCCTTCCCGAACGCGAAGGTCCGGCCCGGGTCGGCGGCGGCGATCCGCGCCAGCGCCTCCTGCGAGCGCGCGAGCGCGTCGTCGAGCCCGGCCCAGTCGAGGTCGTCGGAGAAGGACGGGAACGCGTCGGGGGTGAGCTCGACGAGCGCGAGGTCCGCCGTCCGCGCGGGCGTCGGCGGCGGCGTGGGCGGCGCGCCCGGGCAGGCGGTCAGGACCAGCGCCACCAGAACCGCAACGCCACCGACCCGCTCATGCTGAGCGTAGCGCCCGCGCAGCGGGCGCGGAGTCGAAGCACGCCCCCACCTCATGCCGGGATGTGCTCCGCGTGCGAGGGCTTCTCGAGCGCGCCGCCGACCTCGCCGGCGACGACGCCGAGCACGATGAGCCCGCCGCCCGCCCAGTCCCAGCGGGAGAGCGGCTCCCCGCCCACGCCCCAGGAGAAGAGCGCCGCGGCGACCGGCTCGAGCGCGAAGATGAGGGCGGCGCGGACGGCGGTGGTGTGCCGCTGGCCCCAGTTCTGGACGAAGAACGCGAACGCCGTCATCACGAGGCCGGTGTAGGCGACGGTCGCCGCGAAGCGCGGCACGCCGCCCGGCTGGATGGCGACCTCCTCGAACGGCAGCATGAGCACCGCGCCGAGGAAGGTGACGCCGACCTGCAGGAGCACGAGCGGCACGAGCGGGTGGCGCGGCGCGAACTCGCTCGTCCAGACGATCTGCATCGCGAAGGCGACCGCGCAGCCGGCGGTGAGGGCGTCGCCGAGGCGGATGGCGCCGGCGAGGTCGTCGGTCCAGGGGCGGGTGAGGAGCGCGAGGCCCACCACCGCGAGCGCGACGCCGGCCCACGACGCGAGCTTCACCGCCCGCCCGAGCGCGAAGCGCATCACGAAGGGCACGATGAGGACCGCGAGCCCGGTGAGGAAGCCCGAGCGCGCGGGCGTGGTGTGCTCGAGCCCCAGGGTCTGCAGGACGAAGCCACCCCACATCGAGAGCCCGAGCAACAGGCCGTCCCGCCAGAAGCGCGGGCCCACCCGGTCGCGGCGCCAGAGCGCGACCGCGCCGAGCACGAGCGAGGCGACGAGGAACCGCGACGCGAGGAACACGCCCGGCGGCGCGACCCCGAGCACGCCCTTCACGAAGAAGAAGGTCGTGCCCCAGGCGAGCGTGAGGACGAGGAGCGCGAGGTCGGCCATCAGGGTGCGCCGCCCTCGCCGGGCCCGTGCAGCTTCACCGGGGCCTGGTGGGCCCTGCGCATCCGCAGGTTGAGGAGCTCGACCCCGAACGAGAACGCCATGGCGAAGTAGACGTAGCCGCGGCTGATGTGCCGGCCGAGCGCCTCGGCGACGAGCATCACGCCGATGAGGATCAGGAACGAGAGCGCGAGGATCTTCATCGTCGGGTGGCGCTCGACGAAGTCGCCGATGGGGCCCGCGAAGACCAGCATCACGAGCATCGCGATCACCATCGCGGCGATCATGATGCTCAGGTGCTGGGCCATTCCGACCGCGGTGATGACCGAGTCGAGCGAGAAGACGACGTCGAGGAGCGCGATCTGGGCGATCACCATCCAGAACGCCGCGTTCGCGGCGGTCTTCGCGGCGTGCTCCTCGTGCTTCACCTCGAGCTTGTCGTGGATCTCGAAGGTCGCCTTCGCGATCAGGAAGAGGCCGCCGCCCGCGAGGATGAGGTCGCGCCCGGACCAGCCGCGGCCGAACAGGTGGAACAGCTCGGCGGTGAGCCCCATCACCCAGGTGATGGAGAAGAGGAGCAGGAGCCGCGTGCCGAGCGCGAGGCCGAGGCCGAGGCGGCGCGCCGACGGCTGCTGCGGGCGCGGGAGCCGCCCGGCGAGGATCGCGAGGAAGACGACGTTGTCGATGCCGAGGACGATCTCCATGAGGGAGAGCGTCGCGAGCGACACCCAGGTCTCCGGCTGCGCGAGGAGGTCGAGCATGGGGCTCGAAGAAATGCCCGAACCGCGCCCGGTTGTCGAGGGTGTGCCGGGGTGCGCACGCGTCGGTGGCGACCCCTGCGGCGGGCTTCTACGGTCCACCTCCGCGGGGCCACGATCGGGCGTGCTCCAGCCCCGGGGGAGCTGAGGCCTGGGAGGCCGTCATGAGGTTCCTGACCTACGTGCTGCTCGTCGCCACCTGGCTGTTCGCGTCCGCCTTCTTCCTGCCGCAGACCGCGCTCTCCGCGGCGCTGACCGTCGCCACCGCGCTCGCGCTCCTCGTCCTCGCGCTCGCGGCGCCCGGCAAGCCGGCGCTCCGCTTCGTCGTGACCGCGATCGCGCTCGCGATGCCGTTCACGGCGCTCTTCCTGCCCGACCTCGGCCCCGGCACGCGGCTCGACCTGCTCCTCGTGGCGCCGGTGCTGTTCGTGCTGTCGATGGTGAAGCCGATCCACCACCGGCCGGTGCGGCGCACGCCCGCGCACCTCGACCTGCCCGCGGGGCACGCGCACGGGACGCTCGACGAGGAGATCCTCGCGCGGCCGACGTGAGCCCCGCGCTCAGCGCCAGTCGAGCCCGAGCCAGAGGACCGCGCTCTCCGACCTCTCCCAGCCGCCTTGCCGGTCGAAGAGGTGGAGCTGCCCCTCGAGGTTGATCGAGGCGGCGAGCCCGCGCGTGCCGCCGAGCGCGTAGCCGAGGCCAGCGAGCGCGTTCGCGCCCACGTCCTCGACCTCGGTGGCCGACCACGGCCCGGTCGCCCCCTCCCGCCTGCTCGCGCCGACCCCGCCCCGCACGAAGAACCCGGCCACCGGATAGTACGTGGCGGCGACGTCCACGGTGGAGAGGGAGTCGAAGACGGAGGTCTCGCTGAGGGCCTCCAGCCCGAGCTCGACGCGCGCGGCCACCGGAGTGACCGCCCGCAGCCGGAGCGCCCACCCGGTCACGGAGCCGGTGCCGGAGACGCGGGCGCGGCCGAGCCCCACGCCGAACGTGAGCGCGTTCCGGGCGGGCTCCTCCGCCGAGGTGCTGGCAGACACGAGCACGAGCAACGGCAGGAGCCGACGGAGGGTGCGGAGCATGGCGGTCTCTCCCCGGCGGGCGAGTCTTCCACCCCCCACCCGGCTCGACAACGAGCCCACGCTGCCTGCGACCTTCAGTCGCGCGCGAACCGGATGGTCCGGTCGTCCGCGCGGCGGACGGCGCCGCGGTCCTCGAGCACCTCGAGGTTCGCGATGGTCTCCGAGACCGTGAGGAACACGTCGCCGGGCCGCGCGCGCGGGAAGAGCGCGGCGGCGACCTCGTAGACGGTCGGCGCGCCCTCGCCGAGGAGCCCCAGGATCTTCTCCTGGCGCTTCCCGTAGAACCCGACGAGCCTGTCGATGACCGCGCGGTGGTCCGCGAACGGCGGGCCGTGGCCGGGCAGGACCAGCTCGAGATCGAGCGCGCGCATGCGGGCGACGCTCGCGAGGTAGGCCGAGAGCGGCCGGAAGCCGGAGGGCTGGCCGTCGGGGCCGAGCTCGATGAGCGGGTTCGGCGAGACCTTCTCGAGGAGGTGGTCGTCGGACAGGATCACGCCGTGCGCGCGGTCGTACGCGCAGAGGAGGCCCGGCGTGTGCCCGGGCATGTGCAGGATCTCGAGCGCGAGGTGCTTCGTGCGGACCACGTCGCCCTCGCCGATCGGGATCGCGGACGCGAGCCGCCGCGAGAACCCGTGGCTCCGCTCGCCCTCCTTCGCGACCGCGGCGAGCACGTCGGGCGGCACGCCGAGGCGCACGAGGTAGGCACCGTAACGCGGCGCGAGCTCGGCCCAGCGCGGACCGGCCTCGGTCATCTTGGGCTGGTCGGCGAGGTGCGCGTACACCGGCAGCTCGCCGCCGTGGCGCTCCTGGATGAAGCGCGCCGCGCCGAAGTGGTCGACGTGGCCGTGCGAGACGACGATGCGGGTGACCTCGTCGAAGCGGCGGCCGAGGCGGCGGAAGCCCTCCTCGATCGCCGCCTTGCCCTCGTCCGAGCCGAGGCCGGCGTCGAACAGCATGACGCCGCCCCCGGCCTCCTCGACGAGGTAGAGGTTCACCGGGCCGCCCGCCTGCGGGAACGGCACCGGCACCGCGACGCGGTGGACCCCCAGGTCCGCGAGGTCCTGCTCGGTCATCGCGCGTTCGCCCCTGCCGTGTTCGCCTCCGCTACTTCGAAGCCTTCACCTTCGCGGTGAGGGCCGGGAGTGCCTGGAAGAGGTCCGCGACGAGGCCGTAGTCCGCGATGGCGAAGATCGGCGCCTCGGCGTCCTTGTTCACGGCCACGATGACCTTCGAGCCCTTCATGCCGGCGAGGTGCTGGATGGCGCCGGAGATGCCCGCCGCCACGTAGAGCTCGGGGGCGACCACCTTGCCGGTCTGCCCGACCTGCCAGTCGTTCGGCACCCAGCCCGCGTCGACGGCCGCGCGGCTCGCGCCGACCGCCGCGCCGACCTCGTCGGCGAGCGCCTCGACGGGCTTGAAGTCGCCCTTCGTGCCGCGGCCGCCCGCGACGACGACCCGCGCCTCGCCGAGGTCCGGCCGGGCGCTCTTGACCTCCTTGAAGCCGGCGTAGCGGGTCTTCAGGGCGCCCGCGTCGACGCCGGCGGGGACGGCGGTGACCGCGCCCCCGCCCTCCTTCGCCGCGGCGGCGAACTCGGTGGGACGGATCGTGAACACCTTCACGGCGGTCGCGAGCTCGATCTCGGCGAGCACGTTGCCCGCCCACATCGGCCGCCTGAACGTGACGGCCGCGCCGTCGCCGCCGAACGCGAGCACGTCGCCGGCCATGCCGGCCTCGAGCTTCGCGGCGACGCGGGGGAGGAGGTCCTTCCCGAGCGCGGTGGCGGCGGCGCCGACGTAGGCCGCGCCCTGCTCCTTCGCGAGCCGCGCGATCACCGGGGCGTAGGCCTCGGCGAGCGGGTGCTCGAGCGCGGCGTCGTCGGCCGCGAGGACGGTGACGCCGTACGACGACAGCTCCTGCGCGGCGGCGGCGATGCCCTTCCCGAGCAGCGCCACGGTGAGCTTCCCGCCGGTGCGGGCGGCGAGCTGCTTCCCCGCCGCGACGGCGGAGAGGGAGGCCTTCCGGAGGGTGCCCGCGAACTGCTCGGCGACGATGAGGACGTTGGACATGGCGTTCTCCCGAGGGCCCTTACAGGACCTTCGCCTCCGCGTGGAGCTTGTTCCAGAGCTCGTCGACGTCGGCGACCTTCACGCCGCCCTTGCGCGCCGGGGGCTCCGAGAGCCTCTTCACGATGACCTTCGGCGTGAGGTCCACGCCGAGCGCCGCGGCCGAGAGCTCCGCGAGCGGCTTCTTCTTCGCCTTCATGATGCCGGGCAGGGACGCGAAGCGCGGCTTGTTGAGGCGGAGATCGGTCGTCACGACCGCCGGCAGCGTGACCTCGAGCGTCTCGACGCCGCCGTCGACCTCGCGGACGACGGAGAGCTTCTTCCCGTCGGCGGACAGCTCGAGCCCCGGCTGCTTCTTCTGCTCGGCCTCCGACTCGAGGCTCTCGTTCTTGGAGGCGAACGTCGCCTGGCCGACGCCGAGCCGCTCGGCGAGGTACTGGCCCGCCTGGTTCTGGTCGTCGTCGATGGACTGCTTGCCGAGGATGCAGAGGTCCGGCTTCTCCTGCTCGCAGACCTTCGCGAGGATCGCCGAGACGATGACCGGGTCGAGCGGGCCCTCGTGCTTCACGAGGATGCCGCGGTCGGCGCCCATCGCGAGCGCGGCGCGGAGCTCGGTGGTCGCCTTGTCGGAGCCGATGGAGGCGACGATCACCTCGCCGCCGTGCTTCTCCTTCAGGCGGAGCGCCTCCTCGACGGCGATCTCGTCGAAGGGGTTCATCTTGTAGTTCACGCCGTCGGTGACGATGCCGGCGCCGTCCGGGCGGACCTTGATCTTCGACTCCGGGTCCTCGACGCGCTTCGCGGTCACCAGGATCTTCAGAGGCATTCGGGAGCTCCTGATTCTGGAGTCAATGCGACGGGGTTGGAACCTTACGCAGTGCAGCAAGACGAGGCAACGTAAAAAGTGGCGTTCTGTCGCAGCCCCATCGGCAGGTGGTGCCGGACACGCCGGAGACGCCGGTGCCGGACACGAGCCAACTACGCGTTCCGACGGGCATAGCTCCTGAGCTCCTCCTCGCGGCGGAGCACCCGCCACGCGCCCTCCGCGAGGGCCCTGAGCTCGTCCTCGCCGGGCTGGACGTCGACCGGCCCGAGGAAGGTGACCCGGCGCCGGACGGCCTCGACGACCTCCGGGAGGAACGCGAGGCCACCGGTCAGGATCACGGCGTCGAGCCGGCCCTCGAGGGCGGCCGCGAGGCCGGCGGCGGCCTTCGCGGTCTGATAGGCGAGCGCGTCGACGAGGAGCGCGGCCCTCCCGTCACCGGCGCTCGCGCGGCGCAGCGCCTCGCGGACGTCGCGGGTGCCGAGGTGCGCGTAGAGCCCGCCCTCGCCGAAGAGCCGGCGGCGGAGCGCCTTCTTCTCGGCGCCCGGGGCGAAGCAGAGGTCGAGGAGCGCCGTCGCGGGCACGCCGCCGGCGCGGTCGCCGGAGAACGGGCCCTCGTCCTGCGGGTTCACGACATCCACCATGCGGCCGTCGCGGAGCGCGGCGAGCGAGATGCCGGTGCCGAGGTGCGCGACGACGAGCCGGAGCGAGGCGAGCGGCGCGCCGCGGGCGGTCGCGTGGCGGCGGGCGACGGCGCGGATGTTGAGCGCGTGGCTGAAGCTGCGGCGCTCGACGCCGGGGAGGCCGGTGAGCCGCGCGACCGGCTCGAGCTCGTCGACGGCGACCGGGTCGACGACGAGCGCGGGGCAGCCGCGGGCGTCGGCGATGGCGCGGGCGAGCGGCGCGCCGAGGTTGGAGGCGTGCTCGCCGCGCTCGGCGCGGGCGAGCTCGGCGAGCATCGCGTCGTCGGCCTCCCAGGCGCCCGCGGCGAGCGGGGGCAACAGGCCCCCGCGACCCACCACGGCCGCGAGCGCCCCGGGGCCGACCGCGGCGCGATCGAGGAACGCGCGCACCGCGCCGAGCCGCGCCGGGAGCTCCTCGACCATGCGCGCGGCCGGGCGCGCCATGAGCTCCGGGTGCTCGAGCTTCTCCTCGCGCAGCGCCGCGTCGCCGGGGGCGGGGAAGAGCGCGAGCTTCGTGGAGCCTGCGCCGGGGTTCACCGCGAGGACGAGCTTCCCGTGTCCGCCCGGCGTCACTGGAACGCCCCCCGCGCCGCGGCCACCACGCCGAGCGCGATGGAGGCGAGCTTGTCCTCCTTCGACTCGACGCGCGACGGGATGAGCACCGGCGCGCGCGCGCCGAGGATGACGTGGCCCACCGGCTTCCGCGCGAGCCAGGTGAACGCCTTCCCGAGCAGGTTGCCCGCCTCGATCGACGGCACGAGCAGCACGTCGGCGTGGCCGGCGACCGGGTGGTCGATGCCCTTCGCGCGCGCCGCCTCGGGCGAGAGCGCGTTGTCGAGCGCGAGCGGGCCGGCGACCTCGCACGGGCCGAGCCCGCCGCGCGCGGCCTCTTCGGCGAGCGCGCGGGCCTCCACGGTGTGCGGCATCTTCTCGTTCACGGTCTCCACCGCGCACAGGCACGCGACCTTCGGGCGCTCGACGCCCAGCGCGTGGAAGAGCGCGACCGCGTTGCGGAGGATCTGGCGCTTCTCGTCGAGCGTGGGCGCGACGTTCACGCCGCCGTCGGTCATGCCCACGAGGCGCGGCGCGGGCGAAACCGGGTGATCGGCCACGAGCACGTCGGAGAGCAGTCCCTCTCCTCGCAGGCCGTCCTTCCTGTCGAGCACGGCGCGCAGGAGGTCGCCGGTCGAGAGCTTGCCCTTGAGGAGCACGTGCGCCTCGCCCGCGCGCACGAGCGCGACCGCGCGGCGGGCGGCGTCGACGTCGCCGGCCGCGGGCTCGAGGCGGTACGCGGCGGGGTCCTCGCCGAGCGCGCTCAACCTCGCGCGGAGCGCGTCGGGGGCGCCGACGAGCACCGCCTCCGCGATGCCGCGCGAGCGCGCGAGGACGGCCGCGGCGAGCGCGGTGTCGCTCTCCGCGGCGGCCACGGCGAGGCGCAGCGGACCGAGCGCACGCGCGGCGTCGAGCAGCGCGTCGAGCGACGGGATCGGCGTCATGGCGTTGAGGCCCCTCCGGTGACGACGGCGGCTGCCTTTTACCACCGAGCGTCCGGTGGGGGGCACCGCGTCTCCCGGCCGGGGGGTACACCGCTGAGTTCTCCGACGATCGGGCGACCGGCACCTCGGACGGAATTGGCGGCGCGACCTGTCCGGGATTGCGCGACGCGTCACGCCAGCCCTCGTGGTGCATTGCGTTATTGCGAGCTCATCCGAATTGGAGCCGGGCGTCAGCGCTTTGTTGACTTTGCAGTCTGCGATCGGCAATCAGGGGAGTCGCCTCTCTCCCTCACAGTCCCCAGCCGCACCTTCTTCTTCGTCGCCCGCACCCTGAGGAGCCTCGATGATGATCGCCCGCCGCGTTGCGCTCGTCGCAGCCGCCGCGCTCGGACTCGCCGCCTGCACGGAAGTGAAGCAGGAGCCGATGAAGAGCGACATCGTGTTCGCCGCCTTCGTGTCGCCGAACATCCCGACCCCGAACGATCTCGCGCTCGCGGGCGTCCCCACGCTGCCCGCCTCCGCCCAGAAGGAGTTCCTGCAGGCGTTCGTCGACGCCGGCGGCTTCCCCGTCGACCAGGAGGTCACGATCAACATCCCGTTCCGCGCGCAGAAGTGGAACGGGTCCGCCTACGTCGCCGACGCGGCGCCGACGATCGACCTCGCGACGGTGACGTCCTCGACCGTCGCGCTCTTCAAGGTGAACGGCACGGCCGCGCCGACCGCCGTCGACTACGACAAGAGCGCCTCGGCCGGCGTGCTCACGCTCCGCAAGAAGGCGGACGCGACGGGCGCCCGCCGCTGGGACGCCGGCGCGCGCTACGTGTTCGCCGTCCGCGGCGGCCCGAACGGCGTCAGGACGACCACCGGCAAGGAGGTCTCGGCCGACACGGCGATCGCGCTCGCGATCCCGAACCGCGACCTGACGAAGAAGGAGAACCAGCCGCTCGGCGCGCTGCCCGCGGCCCAGATCCCGCTGCTCGAGGGCGTGCGCAAGGCGCTCTGGACGCCGGTGAGCTGGAAGACCGCCGCCGTCGGCGGTGCGAACGTCTGGGCCCCGGACGCGGCCTCCCCGGCGCTCTCGCCCTTCGACGTGGTGAAGACCGCGTGGCCGGTCGAGGAGACCGCCTCCGCCGCCGCGTTCAACGTGGCCCCGGCGCTCGCCGGCCCGGCCGTGCTCGTCGACTCCGGCTCCGGCGTCGTCCCGCTCCCGATCGACCTCCTCCGCACCGACGCCGACGGCACGGTCATCACGAACCCCGCCTTCGGCCCGGCCGCCGCCGGCCTCACGACGCTCGACGGCTTCTCGACGACCGCGATGATGCTCGCGCAGACGTCCTCGCCCATCGACGCCTCGACGATCAACGGCGCGAACGTCCTCCTCTATACGGTGACCGGCACCACCACGAAGACGGCCACCATGGTCCCCGAGCTGAAGGCGACGCTCGGCGGCGGCGGGAACCCGGCCACCGCCGGCTACGTCGCGCAGCCCTCCGCCATCGTCACGGCCCAGGGCGCCGCGTGCCCGATCGCGGGCGGGTGCTCGGTCGCCATCGGCCTGCAGCCGGCCGTGCCGGCCCCCGTCAACGCGTCCACCACGATCTACCTGCCGCCGCTCCGCTCCAACACGACCTACGCGGTCGTCGTCACGAAGCGGGTGAAGGGCGTCACCGGCGCCGCGATGGTCACCCCGACCGTCGGCAAGATCCTGCTCGGCATGACCGCCGAGCCCGCCACCGGCACCGCCGGCGACACGACCGGCGTCTCGGCGCTGTCCGGCGTCTCCGACGACACCGCCCGCGGCCTGCGCGACATGCGCGCCAACCTCGCGCCGGTGTGGAACGCGCTGCCCGCCGGCACCACCAAGGCCGACGTCGCGTTCGCCTACACGTTCAAGACCCAGACGGTCCCGAACGTCTCCCTCCAGCTCGCCGCGCTGCCGTACTCGATGGAGAAGACGGCCAACGCCGCCATCTTCACGCCGACCGCCGCCGTGGAGTTCACGCCCCCCGCGAGCGTGCCGACCACCGGCGTCGCGAAGTTCTACCGGGTGACGTTCAAGTCGGTCGACGCGATCGACAAGACCACCGGCGCCCTCGACCCGGCCCTCGCGACGAAGGCCGCGACGCTGATCACCAACCTGAACGCGTACGTCGCCGTGCCGAACGCCGCGAACGTGGCGAACAACTGCCCGGCCCCGGCGAACGCGCTGAAGTGCGCGCCGCTCGTCATCTTCGGCCACGGCCTCAACGGCTCGAAGGACACCATGCTCGCGGTGGCCTCCGGCCTCGCGCAGGCCGGCCTCGTCGCCGCGGCCATCGACTTCCCGCTGCACGGCGAGCGCAACTGGTGCGCGGCCAACTCCGACTGCGACAACGGCGGCGCCGACGGCGTCTGCACGCCGTTCACCGGCGCGGCCGGCCAGGGTGACACGACCCCGCCCGGCACCTGCACCACCGGCACGACGAAGGTCTTCACCGCCGCCGGCGCGAACGTCGGCTCGCGCTACTTCGTGAGCGCGAACTTCTTCCGCATCCGCGACGCCTTCCGCCAGAACGTGCTCGACCAGTCCGCGCTCGGCCTCGCGCTCGCGCGGCTCCCGGCGGGCGCGCCGTTCAACTGGCCGCAGCCGGCGGCGAACCCGTTCGCGACCGCCGCGGGCGGGCTCGGCGTCGTCGTCGACCCGACCCAGATCTTCTACGAGGGCATCTCGCTCGGCTCGATCGCCGGCACGCAGGTCGTCGCCACGAACCCGCGCATCACCCGCGCCTCCCTGTCGGTGGGCGGCGGCACGGTCACCGACGTGTTCACGAACTCGCCCGCCTTCCAGGCCGGCGTGGACGGCCTGTTCGCGCAGCTCATCCCCGGCTACACCCGCGCGAAGATCACCCCGGCGACCCGGCGTTCGACGCCAACATCGCGGCGGCCTACCTGAAGACGCTCAACGTCGCGAAGTGGATCCTCGATCCGGGCGACCCGATCAACTACGCGCAGCACGTGAAGAAGGCGATGCTGCCGAACCTGCTCGCCGACCCCACCGGCGCGACGGCGATGACCGCCAAGGCCGGGTACGGCCAGATCGCGAAGAACGACGCGGTCGTCCCGAACCCGTTCAACCTGCTGCTCAACAACGTGATGGGCGCCGATCAGACGTTCTACGACAGCGCCAGCGCACCCGGCGGCTCCGTCGCCCACGGCATGCTGGCGGGCTCCGGCGTCACGCCCGCCAACGCCGCGACGGTCCAGGGCGACGCGGCCGGGTACCTGCTCGGCGTCGTCCCGCCCACCACCCGCACCCTCCCGTAAGCGAAGGGGAACGAGAACATGCGCACGCTCAAGATCGCCATCCTGTCCGCGCTCCTCGTCCCCGCGCTCGCCTCGGCGAGCGGGTTCGAGGTCATCAACACCAACCCCCGCGACCTGTCGCTCGCGGGCTCCGGCGTCGCGGCCCAGCGGGACGCGGCCGCCACGTTCCAGAACCCGGCGTCGCTCACGCGCATCCCCGAGGGGCTGAACCTCTCGCTCGCCGGCTCCATGCTGTCGCTCAAGACGAAGTGGACCGCGCCAAGCGACGGCACCTCCGGCGTCAGCGGTGACGCGACCACCAACTTCGCGCCCACCCCGCCGGTGGCCCTGTTCCTCGCCTACGGGCTCGACGCCGGCGGCCACAGGCTCGGCATCGGCGGCGGCCTCGGCGTCCCCGGCGGTGGCCAGATGAAGTGGGACGAGGACTGGCAGGGCCGCGGCCGCATCATCACGGTCGAGCGCCGCGTGCTCGGCGCGTACCTCAACGCCGGCTTCGAGATCACCCCGATGATCCGCGTCGGCGGCGGCCTCATCTACTACTACGGCATCCAGTACCTGAAGCAGGGCATCGAGCCGTTCCAGGGCTCCTTCGGCGAGCTCTCCGCGAACGGCGGCGGCCTCTCCTTCCAGCTCGCGGCCGACGTCCAGGTGACCGACAAGCTCCGCCTCGGCGTCGACTTCAAGAACAAGGCGACGATGAAGACGAAGGGCGACGGCCACTTCAGCGTGCCGGACTCCATCGCGAGCGCCGCGACGCAGGACCAGGGCGTCTCCGAGGACCTGCCGTTCCCGATGCAGATCGCGGCGGGCGCGTCCTACCAGGTGTCGAAGGCCGTGCTGGTGACCCTCCAGTACAACTACGCGGGCTTCAACGTGTACAAGGAGGACAAGTTCGTCGGCGACAAGGGCCTCACGCTCATCGTCCCGCGCGACTACGGCGACGGGCACGTGGTCCGCGGCGGCGTCGAGTGGACGGTGAACCCGTCGTTCGAGCTGCGCTTCGGCCTCATGCGCGACTTCTCGGGCCTGAAGACCGACACGCTCTCGCCGACGCTGCCCGACTCGAACACGACCGGCCTCACCACCGGCTTCACCTGGAAGGCGTCGAACGCGTTCGCGCTCAGCTGGGCGCTCTTCTACGGCGACCGCGACAAGCAGACCGCGACCGGCGCCGCCGCGTTCCCGGGCAGCTACAAGACGAACATCTGGATCACCGGCCTCGGCTTCACCTGGTCGGCCGGGCAGTAGGATCCTTCGGTCCCGAGGTCTCGAGGCCCCGCTCCCCGTGGAGCGGGGCCTCTCCTTTTCGAGGCGCTACGCCGACTCCGGCTCCGGCTCCTCGTTGTAGTCGTGCGCGGCGCGGTCGCCGAGGGCGGTCAGGACCGAGCGCGCGAGCCCGCGGCGGAAGAGCTCGCCCGGCAGCGCGATCGCGTCGCGCGAGGCGCGGTGAGCCCGCGGCAGGAACCGGTTCACGAAGCCGAGCGCCCCGACCACGAACCCGGGCGAGAGCGCGTGCGCGAGCCGGAGCAGCTTCGCCGGGACGCCGATCACGATCGAGCGCTCGCCGAGCTCGATGGCCCGCACGATCCGCCGGGCGGCGTGCTCGGCCGAGACGGTGAGGAGCGGCAGCGAGGCGGCGAGCGCGAAGATGCTCGCCTCGAGCTCGCGCTCGCCCTTCACGAGCGCGTGCCCGAAGGACCCGGTGCGCATGAGCCCCGGCACGACCGTCACCACCCGCACGCCGTCGCGCGCGAGCTCGGCGCCGAGCGCCTCCGACCAGCCGCGCAGCGCGAACTTCGCCGCGGTGTAGGGGGCGAGGTGCGGCACGCCCACCGCCGCGCCGATCGAGGTGACGTTCACGATCGTGCCGCGGCGCCGGTCGCGCATCCGCGGCAGCACCGCCTCGGCGGCGTCGAGCGCGCCGAAGAACATCACGTCCATCGCGCGCCGGTAGTCCTCGAGCGACATCGCCTCGGCGGGCCCGACCTGGATGATGCCGGCGTTGTTCACGAGGAGGTCGACCGGGCCGAGGTTCTCCTCGACGTCGGCGACGAGCACCTCCATGCCCTCCGCGTCGGTCACGTCGCACGGGAGCGCGGTCGCGTCGATGCCCTCGGCCGCGAGGCCCGCCCGCGCGCGCTCGAGCTCCTGCTCGTCGCGCGCGACCAGCACCACCCGCATGCCCCGCCGGCCGAGCTCCCGGGCGAGCACCAGGCCCAGCCCGCGTGAGCCGCCGGTCACGAGGCCGATCTTCCCGGCCACCGAGCCGCGGTGACGTCTCCGCGCCCAGGCGAGCGCGAGCCCGCCGGCCACCACCCCGGTCAACAGCCAGCCTGCCGTCCGCCGCACGCCGTCCTCCCTTCCGAGGGACGATGGTCACGTCCCTCGACTTCGGCCTGCCAGGGGCAGGCCTGCGCTCGGGACGAACGGCCGCAGACGGGCGAAGTCACCGCGCCGGCACGAGGAGCGACCCCGCCGTCCAGCTCACGCCGCCGCGGAGGTCGCGGACCACCAGCCAGACGAGCAGGGGCACGGGCCCCTCGGCCGGCGCGGTGAGCTCCTCGGGGTCGTCCACCCCGCGGGTGTACGCGTCCTTCAGCTCGCCCGCGGTCGTGAACCAGGCGTACGCCCACTCCTCCGTCTTCTCGCGCACCGGCTTCCCGTCGGCATCGGTCTCCACGTAACGCTCCGCGAGCGCCGCGGGATCGCCCGGCAGCACCGGCAGGAGATCCCGCTTCGCGCCCGCCGCGAGCGTCGCGGGGACGCCGCCCGGCGCGGGCAGCGCGGCGCCGGCGAGGGTGATGCCCGAGAGCGCCGGGTTCTGGTTCGCCGGGGACGGCGCCTCCGGGCCGCGCAGGCGCAGCCGCTTCAGCGAGGTGACGCCCGGCCGCTCGGCCCAGCGGGCCGCGAAGTTCGAGGCGACCGCGGCGAGCGCCGCGCAGCCGTCGGCGACCGCGGCCGTGGGCGCGAGGGCGGACGGTGCGGCATCGAGCGCGAGGACGAGGTCGGTGATCTCGCCGCCGTTCACGCGGTCCGGGTGGCCCGCGGGCAGCGCCGCGAGCGACGCGGCCGCGGGGACCTCGTAACGCGGCGAGGTGAGCGTGACGCCCGAGCCGGAGTCCGCCGGGTCCCGACGCACGGTGACGGGCTCGCAGCCCGCGGCGCCGCACGCCTCGATGCCGGCGAAGGTGACGCCGCCCGCCTTCCCGAGCCCGGGCGAGGTGCACGCGAGCGCGACGTCGACGAGGCCGACCACGTCGGTCGGGGTGGTGAGCTCGGACAGCGCGCTGCACGGCGTCGCGCCCGCCGCGCCGGGGGCCGGGGTGCAGGCGATGTGGAGCACCGTCGCGCGGCGGGCCGGGTCGGCGGCGAAGTCCGGGTGGGCGACGAGCGCGCCGAGGGTCGCCTGCGACGGCGCCGAGACGTCGCCTGGCGGCGCGACCTCCGGCGGCTCGGCGCGGGCGCCGAGGACGCGCAGGTTCGTGACCTGCTGGGGCTTCGTGAAGTCGGGCTGGCCGCAGGCGGTCGCGAGCGCGGCGGCGGCCAGGAGGAGCGGGGTGCGGGTGTTCATGGAATTCACTTTCAGTACTCGGCCCGGAGACCGAAGGCGGGGAAGAGGGGCAGGCCGGTGATCCAGCCCTTCTGCGAGTAGTCGGCCGAGTACGCGACGCCCTCGGGGTTCTTGCGGTTCGTCGCGTTCTGCACCTCGAGGTAGGCCGTGAAGGTCCAGGTCCGGAAGGTCCACTTCCGATCGACGCGCAGGTCGGCCTGGAAGAAGGCCGGCTGCCGCCGCGAGTACTTGCCCGAGCCGATGGGCGACCAGTAGTCGGCGTCGGCGTCGTAGATCGCGCCGACGATGGGCTCGTAGGGGTTGCCGCTCGTGTAGCGCAGGCGGAACCCGGCGGAGAGGCCGTCCCAGACCTCGGGCAGCTCCCAGGTGCCGACGGCCACGACGTTGTGCGGCTGGTCGTAGGCGTCGCCCTGCGTCTCGATGGAGGAGCCGTTCGCGAGCGCCTGGTCGCGCTTCGTGCGCGAGAGCGAGTACGCGACCCAGCCGAAGAAGCGGCCGTCGGGATCCCAGCGCAGGAGCAGCTCCGCGCCGTAGGAGCGGCCGGTGCCGGCCGACCGGTAGCGCTCGAGCACCTGCTGCCCGTCGCGCTCGACGACCGCGCTCGACGGCAGCGCGAGGTCGTAGAGCTCCTTCCAGTAGAGCTGCAGGTCGAGCGAGACCTTCCCGAAGAGCTTCTGCTCCGCGCCGACCGCGTACTGGCGCGCGCCCTCCGGGCCGAGGTCCGGGTTTCCCCACTCGCGCGTCATGTAGACGATGGGCGGCGCCTGGTGGTAGAGGCCGACCGCGCCCTTGAGCGCGAGGTTCTCGCCGACCTTCCAGCGCACCGCGAGCCGCGGGTCCACCCACGCGAGCGTGCCGAGCGTCCGGTGCACGTCGGCGCGCAGGCCCGGCACGACCGTGAGGCCGTCCACCGGCTCGAAGGTGCCCTCGACGAACACGCCGCCCTCGCCTGCGCTCGTCGACTTGTGGAACCGCCGGCTGGGCGCGCCGGGCGAGGGGACCTCGCCGGGCGGCGGGATCTCGGGCGCGGTGACGGTGAGCTGGGTGCCGAGGTAGCCCGTGCCGTCGAAGCCCGCGACCATCCGCGCCCGCTTGCCGAACGTGTGGTGCAGCTCGACCCGGCCGGTCGTGTTCGGAACCTTCTCGTGGTCCTGGAACACGGTCGAGAGGTCCAGGTCGAACTCGGCGACGCCGCCGCCGAGGTCGAGCTCGAGCCGGGTGTCCTCGTCGAACCGGTGCGTCCACCGCACCGAGGCCGCCCAGAACTTCGTGCCGAGGTCGATGCCGTCGATGTTCTCGAGCGTGCCGGAGTCGAACCCGGTCATCTTCATCCGGTCGTCGGAGCCGTAGACGTCGAAGCGGACCGCGTCCTCGGGCCGGGGCTTCCACGCGCCCTTGAGCTGCAGGTCGTAGTAGCGCGGCGCGACCGACAGCGAGGGCGGGTCGTCCATCTGCTTCACCGCCGCCTTGATCATCGCGTCGGCGTAGGAGCGGCGCGCCGCCACGGCGAGGGTGAGGTCCTCGGCGGCCTTGCCCTCCCAGAGCGCGGTCGCGTGGTAGAGGTTCATGTCGGCGAGCGCGTGCACCTTCTCGCCCGGGTCGCGGGTCTCGAGGTTGACCCGGCCGCCGATGGCGCGGCCGTAGCGCGCGCCGAAGTTGCCCGCCTCGAACTCGACGTCCTTGATGAGGTCGGACGAGTAGACGCTCGTGAGCCCGCCGAAGTGGAACACCTGCGGGACCTCGTGGCCGTCGACGTAGACGCGGGTGTCGCGCGCGTTGCCGCCGCGGACGATGAGCTCGCCGGACATCGCGGACGGGCGGGCGACGCCGGGCAGGTTCTGGATGACCTTCACCGCGTCGCCGGAGACGCCCGGCACCTTGCGGACCTCCATCGAGGAGAGGGCGACGTGCGCGACCTCCTTCTTCTCGCGCTCGCCGACGACCGTGAGCTCGTAGGCGTCGGCGGCGGTGCGGCGCACCCAGGCCGTGAGCTCGGTCGCCTGGCCGGGGAGGATCTCCTCCTCGCTCCGGAAGGTCGCGTGGGCGCCGTCCTCGACGACCACCTGCACCTTGCCGTCCGGCACGCCCGCGAGCTCGAAGCGGCCGTCGGCGCCGGTGACCGCGCGCTTCCCGCCCGCCGTGACGAGCGCGCCGACCACCGGCTCCCGGCTGCCGCGCTCCACCACCCGGCCGCGCAGGTTGACCTGGGGAGGCGCCTGGGGCGCGGGCGCGGCGGCGAGCGTGAAGTTGAAGCGGTACTCGATCCGGACCGGGGACGGCTTCCCGTCCACCTCCGCGGGCGAGAACACGAGCTTCCTCGCCGCGGCCAGCGCCGCCTCGTCGAAGCCGTGGCCGGCGGGCTGGGTCACGACCGCGTCGACCACCTCGCCCTGCTCGGAGAGCTCGAGCTCGAGGGCGACGACGCCGGTCGCGCCCTCGGCCTTCGCGGCCTCCGGGAACTCGGGCGTCGCGTCGTGCACGACGGCGGGCGGCTTCGTGAGGACGCCGGCGGGCTCGTCCGCGCGGACGCGCGGGGGGAGCGCGCCGAGCGCGAGGAGGATCAGGACGGCGACGAGGAGGCGGGGCAGCATGGTTTCACTCCAGGACGAACGTGTACGTGAAGCGGAGCTCGGTCTCGACCGCCTCGCCCTCGACGAGCGCGGGCGTGAACCGGAAGGCGAGCGCGGCGGCGCGGGCGGCCTCGCCCAGGCCGGCGCCGGGGTCGGCGAGGACGGTGGCGGCGGCCACCCGGCCGTCGGCCGCGATGCGGAGGAGGAGCAGCACCCGGCCCTCGACGCCGGCCTTGCGCGCGTCGGGCGGGTAGGGCACCTCGGGCCGGCCGACGAGCCGCGGCTGCGCCGAGAGGCGCGCGGGCGGCGTCGACGGGCCAGCGTACGGCTTCACGGAGGCCGGGTCGGCCGCGGTGGTGGAGGCCTTCCCGTAGAGCGTGTTGCCGACGCCCACGGCGAAGCCGCCGCCGGTGGCGGTCGAGCCGAGGGTGATGCCGACGCGCGGCACGGCGCGGGCCTTCGGCTGCTCCGGCGGCGGCGGCTCGGAGGAGGGCGGCGGCGGGGGCGGCTCGACGGGGGCCGGCGCCTTCACCATGACCGGACGCGGCGCGGGGGCCGGCGGCGGGGGCTCGGCCTTCGGCGGCGCGGCGGGCGGCGGGGGGTCCGCGACCTCGAACGCGACCTCGACCGGGGGCGGGCGGACCTCGGCGACCGGCGGCGGCAGGTGCGCCGCGAGCGCGATGCCGCCGGCGTGCAGCGCGAGCGAGCCCACCGCGGCGAGCGCGAGGATCCGCTTGCGGGGCGTGGAGGTGGGCTCGAGGGTGGTCACGGCGTGGCCCCGGCGGCGGCCTTCGCGGCGTCGTCGCGGACGATCTGGATGGCGAACTTCGCCATGCCCTCGGACTTCACGAGGTCGATGAGCGCGACGACCTCGCCGTGCGCGACGGCCCGGTCGGCGCCGATGAGCGCGCGGGCGTCCTTCGAGCGGCCGACCGCGGCCTGGACCGCGGCCCGCGCGGCGGCGGGATCGACCGGGCGGCCGTCGAGGAAGAGCTTCGCGTCCTTGTCGATCGCGAAGGAGAGCGTCTCGCCCACGGTCTCGCCGCCGGACGCGGCGCGAGGAAGATCCACATCGATGGCGTCCTTCACGATGTAGCTGGCGGTGACCATGAAGATGATGAGCAGCACGAGGACGATGTCGACGAGCGGGGTGACGTTGATGCCGGTGATGGCGTCGTCGCCCGTGGTGGCGTGGCCGGCCATGGGTCGCTCCTTACGCGGCCCGCGCCTCGCGGGCGCGGCGCAGGGCCGGCTCGCGGACGTCGTCGCGCTCGAGGTGGGTGCGCAGGGCGTGGCCGACGGCCTCGGCGCGGGCGGTGAGGTTCTTCAGCCAGCGCTGGTAGCCGTTGAAGGCGACGACCGCCGGGATGGCGACGAGGATGCCCACCGCGGTGGCGACGAGCGCCTCGGAGATGCCACCCATCACCTGGGCCGCGGCCTGGCCCTTCGCGGAGCCGAGCGAGAGCTGCGAGAACGCCTGGATGATGCCGACGACCGTGCCGAAGAGCCCCAGGAACGGCGCGTTCGCGCCGAGGGTGCCCAGGAACGACAGGCCGCGCTCGTAGCCGGGGCGCGCCGTGGCGATGGTCGCCGCGACCGCCTGGTCGACCGAGCCCGGGCCGCCGTCGGCCGCAGCGAGCGCCGCGCGCGCGACCTGCGCCTCGAGGCCGGGCCGCCCGCCCACGCGCATCTGGGCCTCCTCGAGCTTCCCGCCCGACAGCAGGGCGAGGAGGTCGGGCGTCAGCGCGCGGCCGTTGCGGGTGAAGAAGAGGAAGCGCTCGAGGGCGATCGCGAGCGAGGCGACCGAGAGCGCGACGAGCAGCAGCATCACCCACTCGGCGCCGGCTCGCGTGAACAGCTGGAAGAGTGCGTTCGTCATGACCTTCGAGCTCCGTGTTTCCTGGCGGCGCTTCTCGCGGCCGCCCTGGTTCGTGGTTCGTCGCTGCGCAGTCCGTCCGGTTTCGGGGTGTGAACCCCCGAGGTGCGGTGAACCGTCACCGGCCCTCGCGGGTACCGCCTCCGTCCCCGCCGCCGCTGCGTACGAACGGCGTGAACGCCGATTACATCACCCTGTGTGAGTCCCCTGAGGGCGGCCCTGAGCAAGCCGCGGGCCAGGGGCTCCGGCCGCGCAACCCCGCGGGATCCCGGGTGCCGGACACGCGAGGTGCCCCGCGATCCGTCGCAGTGCGGCATCGGCCCTGTGCCCCGTGGATACGGGGGGCCGGCGCGGCGACCCCGCGCACCTTTCTTTCGAGGGTCCGGGCGCGGCGCGCGGTCACGCCGCGCCGCTTTCGATCTCGTTTCGCGGGCTTGGCGCGCTGCCCGGAATCTGGTGCCCGCTCGACGATCAGTTGCTCACGGTGTAGTCACCACTCCGCCTTGAAATCGTCGATCGCGGCGATCACGATGGGAGGTGCCTGGCTCCACGAGGCAGGCGGGCGGCGGCGGGTGAGGGGCAATCGGAGCCAGCGGGAGGCCCGATGACCACGTCCGCGCTCTACGAGCTCTACCGGCAGTGCTACGCAGAATACGACCGCGGCCGGAACGCCGCGTTCCTGCTCGGCCGCCCGCTCGGCCCGATCCAGGCCGTCATCCAGGAGTTCGCCGAGGAGGACGCGCGCAACGGCAGGCCCTGCCGCACGCCGGACGAGTTCGCCCGCGCCGTCGCGCACGGCTCCGAGGCGCTCGTCGCCCTCGGCCTCGCCGCCTAGCGCGACCGCGCCGCGCCCGCAGCTCCGCGCCGCCGGCCGGTGGCGCGTCGAGCGCTGGCCCCGGGCCTCGGCCTCAGGCCGAGAGCACCTGCCGCAGCCGCGCGAGCAGCGCCTCGGGCGGGAACGGCTTCGTGAGGAGCTCGTCCCGCGCGGCCGCGATCCCGCGCTCACCCAGCACGTCGTTCGGGCACCCCGACACGTAGAGCACCTTCACGCCGGGCAGCGTCTGGCGGAGCCCGTCCACGAGCTCGGCGAGCGGCATCCCCGGCATGACCACGTCGGTGACGACCGCGCGGACGACCGGGTGGGCGCGCGCGGCCTCGAGCGCCTCGGCCCCGTCGGCAGCCTGGAGCACGCGGTAGCCGGCGCGCTCGAGCGTGCGCGTCGTGACCGCGCGGACCGCGGCGTCGTCCTCCACGACGAGCACGGTCTCGGTCCCCCGCCGCTCCGGCGCGCCGCCCCCGTCACCCGCGCGCGGGGCCCGGTCCCGCGGCAGGAGCACCTCGACCGTGGTGCCCCGGCCTTCCGCGCTCTCCACGAGGACGTGGCCTCCGGCCTGCGTGGCGATCCCGTGCACGCTCGCGAGGCCCAGGCCGGTGCCCTTCCCGACGGGCTTCGTCGTGAAGAACGGCTCGAAGAGGTGGGCCTTCACCACCTCCGACATGCCGCTGCCGGTGTCGCGGACCGCGATCGACACCCAGTCCCTCCCGGCGAGCAGGGGCGAGCGCCGCCCGGCCGCCTCGGCCTCGACGTTCCGCACCGAGACCTCGACCCGCCCGCCGGGCCCCATCGCGTCCCGTCCGTTCACGGCCAGGTTCACGAGCACCTGCTCGAGCTGTCCGCGGTCGGCGACCACGGTCCAGGGCGCGGCCTCGAGCTCGAGCGCGAGCCCGACGTCCTCGCCGAGGGCGCGGCGCAGGAGCTTCTCGGTGTCGCGCACCACCGCGGCGAGGTCGAGCGGCACCGGCTCGGCCACGCCCTTGCGCGCGAAGGTGAGGAGCTGGCGGGTGAGATCCCGGGCGCGCAGCGCCGCCCCGCGGATCTCGTCGAGATCCTCGGGGCTCACCGGCTGGCCGTCCGCGCGGTCCTGCCGGGCGACCTCGACGCACCCGAGGATGACGGTCAGGAGGTTGTTGAAGTCGTGCGCGACGCCGCCCGCGAGCCGCCCGACGCTCTCGAGCTTCTGGGCCTGCCGGAGCTGGTCCCCGAGCGCGCGCAGCTCGGTCTCGTCCTCGATCACGGCCACGGCGCGCCGGGCCGGCCCTCCCGGCGCCGAGAGCGGCGCCGCGGTGAGCCGGACCGAGCGGACCGCGCCGCCCTTGCACACGTAGCGCTTGGCCACGCGGTAGGGCTCGCCGCGCGCCCGCATGCGCGCCACGCCCTCCCGGGCCGACACCAGATCCTCCGGGTGCGTGACGTCCTGGATGCGCAGCGCGAGGAGCTCCTCGCGTGGATAGCCCAGGAGCTCGCACAGGCGATCGTTGACGCGCACGAACCGGCCCGTCTCGAGGTCGGTCTCGGCCATGCCCACGGCGGCCTGATCGAAGAGCGCCCGGAAGTCCCGCTGCGCCTCCGACCGGGCGACGCGCTCCTGCAGCTCCCTGAAGCGGCCCGACAGCAGGCTGACGGCGACGCAGACGCCGGAGAACGCCGCCACCGCGAAGCCGACCCCCGGCGCCGCCTGGGGCCCGCTCGTCGGCAGGACGAACACGAGCGTGAGCGTCGACGCGAGCGCGGTGGCCACGAGCCCCGGCCCGCGGCCGCACCCGAGCGCCACGAGGAGGACGACCGGGTAGAAGAGGATGAACGGAGGGGCGAGCCAGGGCTGGAGCACGGCCCGCACGAAGAACGCGAGGGCGGTCGCCACCACCGCGAGTGCGTACCCGCGCCAGGCGGGCCCTCGCGCCGCCGGTCGAACCTCGTCCATCGGCTTCCCCTCCCCGGCGTTCCAGGCTACACCCTTCCGGGAGGCGTTCGGGGTCGGGGCGGCCCCAGAATCGATCAATTCGCCCATCGACGCGGACGCAGCGCTGAACCGACCGCCCACCGGATTGACCCATGGTCGAACGCGATGCCATCACGGGCCACCGGTGGCGGCTTGCCGGGCTGGCCCTCCTCGGCCTCCTCCTCGCGCTCGTCCTCGCCACGTTCCGCGGGTACGGGACGGTCTGGGACGAGGAGCTCCAGCGCCGCTACGGCGACCACGTCATCCGCTGGTGGGCGTCCGGGTTCACCGACCGGTCGGCGATGACGTTCTCGAACCTCTGGCTCTACGGCGGGCTCTTCGACGTCCCGGCCAACCTCCTCGCGCGCGCCTCGCCCTTCGGCGTCTACGAGACGCGGCACCTCGCGAGCGCGCTCCTCGGGCTCGCCGGCGTCGCGGCCACCTGGCGCCTCGGCGCGCTCGTCGCAGGCGAGGCGGCCGGGCTCCTCGCGGCGCTCCTCCTCGCGCTCGTGCCGGCGTGGTACGGGCACACCTTCGCGAACCCGAAGGACGTGCCGTTCGCGGCCTTCGCGACCCTGGCGCTCCTCGCGATGGTGCGCGCCGCGCACGAGGCGCCGCGCGTGCCGTGGCGGCTCGTCGTGCTCACGGGCCTCGCCACCGGCGCCGCGCTCGGCGTGCGGGTGGGCGGCGCGTTCCTCCTCGGCTACGTCGGGCTCCTCTGGACGGCCTCCGCGCTCCTGCCGTGGCGCGGCCCGCGGCCCGCGCTCGCCGCCGCGCGCGCGCTCGCGCCCCGGCTCCTCGCGGTGGTCGCGGTCGCCTGGCCGGTGATGCTCGCGTGCTGGCCCTGGGCGCTCGAGGGGCCGTTCACGCGCCCGTTCGAGGCGATCCGCGCCGCGACGCGGTTCGACTGGAACGGCAACGTGCTCTTCGACGGCCAGCAGGTCTGGGCGCTCCGGCTGCCGCTCCGCTACCTGCCGACCTGGTTCACCATCACGCTGCCGGAGGCGCACCTCCTCGCGCTCCTCGCCGGCGCGGCCGCGATGGGCCTCGCGCTGCGCCGGCACGTGGCGCGTGCGCCCGCGCCCGGCCACCACGGCGCGGGCCCGCTCCGCGCCGCGCTCGACCTCGGCGCGGTCGGCTTCGCGGTCGCGTTCCCGTTCCTCACGGTCCTCCTGCTCCGCCCGGTGATGTACGACGGGCACCGGCAGTTCCTGTTCGTGCTGCCGCCGCTCGCGGTGCTGATGGCGGCCGGGCTCGTGCGGTTCCTCGGTGACCGCATGGTGCCGCGCCCGGCGCGCCTCGCGCTCGCCGCCGCCGTCGCGGGCTCGCTCGCGCTGACCGCGGTCGACATGGCCCGGCTCCACCCGTACGAGACCGTCTATTTCAACCGCGTCACGGTCGGCGGGCTCCCCGGCGCCGCGGGCCGGTTCGAGACCGACTACTGGGGCCAGAGCTACCGGCAGGCGATCGAGGACGTCGTCCGGCACTACCGCCCGTCGGGCCCGGTGCGCGTCGCGGACTGCGCGGCGGAGTTCCTCGTCGGCTACTGGCTGGAGGAGGCGCAGCCCACGGGGCCCTTCGTGGTCGTGCGCTTCGACGCCGACCCGGACCTCCTCGTCGCGACCCCGCGCTACCGCTGCCTGCCGGAGATGGGCCGGCCGATCCACGCCGTCACGCGGATGGGCGTGCCGCTCGTCACCGTCTACGAGCGTCGTGCGCGCGGCACGTGGACCGGGCCGCCGGCGCCCGAGGGGCTCCGGTGATGCTGCCGGGGTGGGGGCGCCGTGCTCCCCGTGAAGCTCAGAACGGCGAGCCGCCGGTGCGCAGCCTCACCGCGAGCCCGATCACCTGCAGCCCGGAGCGCAGCATCGCGAGCGCCGACAGGCGCGAGTCGCCCGCGTCGCGCCAGGCGAGCAGCGGCTCCTCGACGAGGTCCTCGACCCGGAGCGCAGGCCCGCCGCCGCGGAGCAGCCGCGCGAGGAGCTCCACGTCGAACACCCAGCGCGTGCGGAACGGGGTGCCGAGCGCGCGGTCGAGCGCGGGCCCGGCGCGGAAGTACTTCGCGCCGCACTGCGTGTCGTAGACCGGGATCGCGAGCGCCACGGAGGCCACGGTCGCGAAGACGCGGCCGAGGTAGTGGCGCGAGGCCTGCCGCTCGATGTGACGGCCGAGGAGCAGCACGCGCGAGCCGAGCGTGACCTGCGCGCGCGAGGCCGTGGCGAGCCCCGCGAGGCGGGCGAGCTCCTCGGGCGGCGTCGAGAGGTCCGCGTCCGCGTAGCCGACGATCGCCGCGCCCGCCTCGAGCGCCGCCCGCAGGCCCGCCCGGACCGCCTCGCCCTTCCCGCCGTTCCGCTCGAGGCGCAGCACCCGCGCCCGGCCCGGCCGGAGCGCCGCGGCTCGCTCGAGCACGTCCACGGTGCGATCGGTGGAGCCGTCGTCGACGAACCAGAGCGTGAGCGCCGGCGCGAGGTCGAGGAGGCGCGCGAACCCGCCGGCGTCGAGGCGCGAGGCCTCGTTGAAGCAGGGCACGACGAGCGCGGTCGGGACCTCGGAGGCCATGGCGGGCGGCATGTTCGCCCGGAAGGCCGGCCGGGGTCCACCACTCCGCGCGCGGTCAGCGCGACGTCGCGCGCGCCGCGTCGCAGTCCGCGCAGCCGTCGCCGGGCGCGTGCAGGAAGACGAGCGGATCCCGGGCGAGCGCCTCGAGCGCGACGGCCAGGACGTCGCGCGCGCGGGCGAGCCGGGCCACGCCGTGCCCGACCGGCCCCTCGGCCTGCGCCCCCCGCGCGCGGAGCCAGCCGTCCGCGAGCGCGAACCGCGCGCAGCAGGAGTCGTTCTCGCCGTAGGCGATCGTCCGCACCCGGCCACCCTCGCGCACCGTGATCCGCCTGGGCACCCGGTACGGCGCACCGCCGAGCAGCTCCGCGAGGTGGAGCGTCGTGTCGGCGTCGTGGCCCACGCCGAGGAGCAGCACCTGCCCGCCGGCCTCCTGGACCCGGTCCACCGGGCTGCCCGGGGCGTGCGGCGGGAGCGGCAGCGGCCCCTCCACGATCGCGCGTGCCCTGGGCCCCGCCGCCGCGAACGCGAACGGGTGATCACTCCGGGTCACGCCGGGCAGCCGCCAGAACGTGTCGGCGAGCACGCCGAGGTCCCCGGCCGCGGGCGTCGCCGCGGGGTCGAAGGGCGCGTCGTCCTCGCCGGTCCACGACGGCAGCACCAGCGTTCCCTCGGGGCCGAGCGCGCGGCGGAGCGCCTCGAGGAGCCCGGCCGGCCCCCCCTCGATCGGCCGCACCGCGCGGAAGGAGGCGTGCACGAGGAGCACACCGCCGGGCGCCACGCCGAGCGCGCGCAGCTGGGCGGCGACGGCCTCGATCGCGAGGGGCGCGGGCGTGGGCACCCGTGGGGTCAGCGCGCGAGGTCCTCCTCGGCGCGGACCACGACCGAGAGCGAGCCGTCCTCGAGCATGTCCCGGAAGGCGTGCTCGGGGACGTGCTCGTCGCCGTCGGCGTGCGGCGCGAAGGTGAAGGCCTCGGCGTAGAGCGCGAGCAGCTCGGGGCGGCCGCTCACCTCGAGCGTGCCGTCCGCGGTGAGCGAGGTCCGGAGCAGCCCGGGGCGCTTCAGGATGCGCAGCGCGCGGATCGGCGGGAGCGTCGGCGCGACCGGACAGCGTCCGCGCGCGGGCAGCTCGAGCTCGGGCGCCTCGGAGCCGGCGAAGTTGACGATCCGCAGCCGGGTCCCGGCGTGGCCGTCGATCGAGTCGAGCACGAGCGCGTCGCCCGGCTCCTGGCGGAGGATGTACACGGCGGGCTGATGTAATCCAAGGTGGGCGCCCACGCCAGTACCCGGCACGCTTACGGTCCGTCCGGGCCGGACCCGGCGCTCGTTCCCGCGATGGCGCGTCGCACCATCGGGCGGCCTCGCGTCCGCCCGCCCGTCAGCGCGTCGACCGGTAGTGCAGGTGGACCGCGCCGTTCGGATACGGCCGCGCCGCCTCGAGCGTGAGCGTCCCGCTCCAGCCCGCCGGGAAGACGCGCTTCCCCTGGCCGAGCACCAGCGGGAACGTCGTCAGGTGGAGCTCGTCCACGAGGTTCGCCCCGAGGAGCGCGTGGACGAGCGGGCTCGAGCCGTCGATGAGGATGGTGCCGCCCGGCTGCGTCTTGAGCGTGCGGGTGAAGGCGACCGGATCCTCGCGGACGATGGTCGTGTCGCGCCAGGTCGGCTTCTCGATCGTCCTCGAGACGACGTACTTCCTGGGCGCGTTCATGAGGTCGCCGAAGAAGTCGCCGGCCGGCATCGGCTCGAAGGCGCCGGCGTGGCCGAGGTAGGTCCGCCGGCCGAGCAGGAAGGCGTCCACGCCCTGCATCAGCCCTCCGAAGGTCTTCCCGATCTCCTCGTGGAAGCTCCGGGCGACCCAGCCGCCGTGCGTGAATCCGCCGTCGCGGTCCTCGTCCTCGCCGCCCGGCGCCTGCATGACGCCGTCGAGCGTCATGAACTCGTGAACGATGAGCTTTCGCATGGTGGCTCCCAGGCTGCGTCGTGTGCCCGTACGTCGGGCGGGACGCAACCCGATCGACACGGCCCCGCCGGCCCGATGGGGTCCACTGCGGGTGGCCGGACTCGGGCCTCGGGGGTGGCGACCGGGTCAGGTCGCCGGGTCGCGACGCGCGCGGAGTCCGAGCCAGAGGAGCCAGGCGAGGACCGTGAGCTGTCCGGCGCCGATCGCGAGGCCGAGGAGCGGCGCCACCAGGATGGCGGTGTCCGGCACGCGCAGCGAGAGGAGCCCGTCCACGGCCTGGGCGAGACCGCCGAGCCAGAGGAGCGCGACGAGGCCCCGTGTCGCGAGGCCGGCGCGGCGCGCGAGCGCGCCGAGGGCGACGAGCCAGGCGCCCCAGGGGATCGCGGCGGCGTGCGGCCCGGCCGCGAAGACGACCGGCGCCGAGAGGAGCGCCAGCCCGACGAGCAGGCCCCGGCGCACGGGACCGGGGCCGCCGAGGAGGCGCTGAAGCGCCAGCGACGCGAGCACGAACGCGGCCTGGCAGGCGAGGGACGCCGCGAGGCCGAGCGCGGCCGCGTCGGGCTGCGCCGGCGCCCAGCCATGGGCGAGCCACCCCGCCAGCCCGGCCACGGCGTACCAGAGCGCGGCCTCGAGCGCCGGGTTCGGCCGCGCGCTCACGGGAGCGCCTGCAGCGCGACCGGCGCCGCCGCGTAGGTCGCGCACCCGCCGCAGCAGGTGCCGCGCGTGGGGTGCGGATACGTGGCGACGACCGCGGTGCCGCCCGGCGCGTAGCCGGGCGCGCTCACGGTGAGCGCGATGGGCGCCCCGCCCTCGAGCGGACCGGCGGGCGTGCAGAGCGTCTTGCCCGCGTCCGGCGCGCAGAGCCAGGCCACGCCGCCGCCCATGACGCTCGCGCCCGCGACCGGGCCGCCCGTCGCCGCGTCCGAGACGCTCACGGTCGCGTACGGCGGGGGGCACGGCGCGCAGTCGCACGCGGTCTCGGACTCGATGCAGCCCGGGGCGGCGAGCGCGAGGAGGAGCGCGAGCGAGGTCCGGTTCGTCATGGCGGGCTCCTCGGAGGAGCCTACCGGACTCCCGGTCTAGAACGCCATGCCGAGGCTGGCCCCGGTCATCCGGAACTTGTTGAAGCTGTCGCGCCGGACCTCGAGGCGCAGCTCCTGCCGGCCGAGCGGGATCCAGGCCGCGGCGACGACCCGGTAGAGCAGCATGGCGCCGTGGGGCCCGGGCCGGCCGTCGCCGCCGGCGTCGTACGGGTCGCCGTTGAGCTTCGAGAGGTACGAGAGGAAGTTGAAGGACGCCTGCCCGCGCGCCTCGAGCTTCAGCGGTCCCACGGGCATGCGGGCGGTGAGGCCTCCACCCCAGGTGACGTCCCAGCCGCTGAAGTAGTAGGGGTTGCCGACCATCCCGATCGGAATCCCCACCGACATCGCGGGCTGGAGCCACAGGCTGCCCACGTTGAACTGCCAGGTGGCGAGGAAGTCGAAGTCGGCGAACCAGCCCGACTGGCACTTCAGGACCGCGACCTCGCTCACGTTCTCCCAGAAGGGCGTGTCCCCGATCCCGGTGTGCAGGCGCACGCCGAACTGCGTCTGGGTGAGGTCCCGGTCCCCGGTGGTGCTGGAGTGGCCGGTGAACTTCCCGGCCTGGAGCGTGAGCCAGTCGTACTCCTCGCCGCGCGCGACGAGAGGCGAGGCGAGGACGGCCCACGCGGCGGCGGCGAGCGCGATCGACCTTCGATGAGCCATGCGAGATCCCCCGGGCCACACGAGGCCCGAAGACGGAACCGGTCTCGGCCCGCCACGTGACGGCCCCGGGCGGGTCCCGGATAGGGAATTCTTAAGGTTCCGCGAGCGAGCTCTGAGGAAATCGCCCGCCGGGAGAGGCGTAGACCTCGCCACACCGAAACCCGTTCCCCTGCGAGGTCCCTCGAGATGAGCCCGTTCACCATCGTCGTCTTCCTCCACATCCTCGGCGCGACCGCGCTCGTCGGCCACGGCCTCGCCTCGCCGCTCGTCCACGCGGCCGTGAAGCGCGCGCCCACCGTCGAGGCGCTCTTGCCCTGGCTCGGCTTCGCGCGCGACTCCGCGAAGCTGAACCCGCTCGCGTCGCTCGTGGTCCTCGCGACCGGCCTCTGGCTCGCCGAGGGCCGCTGGGGCGAGGGCTGGCTCGAGGTCTCCGCGGCGCTCTTCGTCGCGAGCGCGGTCATCGCGATGGCCATCGTCGCGCGCGCCGGCAAGCAGCTCGCCGCGGCCGCCGTCGCGGCGCCCCGCGGCCCGATCCCGCCGGCGCTCGACGCCCTCCGGCACGCGGCGCCTTGGAACCGCGGCGCCGACGCGCTGCTCGCGAACGGCATCGCGACGCTCTTCCTGATGGTGAACCAGCCCGGGTTGCTCGTCTCGGTGCTCGTCGCCGCGGGGGCCCACGGGGCGGTGCTCGCGGTCAGGGCGGTCGCGGGGCGGAAGGTCGGGGTGGCGGTGGCGCGGGAGGCGTGAGCGGCCGGACGGCGAGGCCGCGCCGCGCCCTCGCGGCTCCAGCAGGCAATTGCCCCTCATCTCCGTGGGGGCACCTCGAGCTCCCGCACGGCGTCCCCCAGCTCGCGCACCTGGATCTCGGCGCCGAGGAACGCCCGGAGCAGCGCGATGTGCGTGCGCGTGTGGCCGGTGAGGCGCTGCGTGCGGAACACGCCGCCCTCGCCGAGCGCCATGGGGAGGAGGAGCTGGTCGGCTAGGTGTGGCCCCACCGGCACGCCCGCCGCGAGGTACGCCGCCGCCTCGTCGGCGACCGTGGACCCCACGCGCTCCGCCGACACGCCGCGCTCGCCGAAGGCGGTGAAGACCTCGGTCACGTGCTCGCTCTCGACCTCGACCGTCACGACGTTTCCCGGCCCTGCCGCCCTCCCGACCGACTCGATCCGGAGCGCGGACTCCTCCCAGCCGAGCCGCTGGCGCACGGCCGCGAGCTCGCGCTCCGCGATCGTGCGCGACAGAATCACGACGACCGCTGTCGCCCGTCGGGCCTTCACCTCCCCGCGCTCGCGCAGCTCGAGCCGGCCGAAGCCCGCCGCCGGCTCGATGGCCACCCGCAGGCGGCCGCCCCCGGCCGGATAGAAGCCCGGCTGGTCGAGGACCGCCTCGAACCGCGGGCCCATCCGCGACACGAGGGGCAGGAAGGCGCGGGCGAGGAAGTCGAACGGCGGCGCCATCGGGTTGTGGGTGCCACCCTCCACGGTGACGCTCGAGCGGCCCTTCGCGAGCGCGAGCGCGGGAAGCACGGTCTGGAGGACGAGCGTCGCGCTGCCGGCGGTGCCCACGGAGAAGGCGTACTCGCCAGGGCGGACCGCGCCGGGCTCGAAGGTGAGCTCGCGAGATCCGATGTCCGCGCCGGACACCTGCGCCTGGCCCACCTCGGCCGCCGCGAGGACCGCCGTCAGGTGCTGGCGCATCAACCCCGGCCGGCGCCGCCCGGCGCGGATGTTCACGATGCGGAATGGTGTCCCGGTGACGAGGGAGAGGGCGAGCGAGGATCGGAGGAGCTGGCCCCCGCCCTCGCCCTGCGCCCCGTCGATCTCGAGCGTCGCCATCGGCTATCCCTTCACGCAGATCACCTGGCGCAGCGTGTGGACGACCTCGACGAGGTCGCGCTGCGCGTGCATCACGGCGTCGATGGGCTTGTACGCCGCCGGCGTCTCGTCGATCACCTCGGCGTCCTTGCGGCACTCCACGGCCGCGGTGGCGCGGGCGTGGTCCTCGAGGGTGAATGCCTTCTTCGCCGCGGTGCGAGACATCGCCCGGCCCGCTCCGTGGCTCGAGCTCATGAACGCCTCCGGGTTCCCGAGCCCGCGGGTGATGTACGACCGCGCCCCCATCGAGCCCGGGATGATCCCGAGGTCACCGGGGCCGGCCCGCACGGCGCCCTTGCGGGTCACGAGGACGCTCTTCCCGTAGTGCCTCTCGCGCGCCACGTAGTTGTGGTGGCAGTTCACGCGCGCTCCCTCGAGCTCGAACGGCGGGAGACGCCCGCAGCGCTTCAGCGTCTCCACGACCGCCTCCATCATGAGCTCGCGGTTCGTCGCCGCGTACTCCTGCGCCCAGGTCACCGCGCGCAGGTAGTCCTCGAAGAGCTCCGTGCCTTCCGGAAAGTACGCGAGGTCGGGATCGGGAAGGTCGAGGTACCAGCGCTTCGCCTCCCGCTTCGCGAGCTCGATGTAGTCCGTGCCGATGCGGTTCCCGACCCCCCGCGAGCCGGAATGCAGCATGAACCAGACCTGCGCCGCCTCGTCGAGGTTCACCTCGATGAAGTGGTTCCCCGTCCCGAGCGTCCCCAGGTGCTCGAGCGTCGCGCCGCGATCGAGCTTGCGCACCCGCGCGACGAGCGTCTGGTACCCCGGCTCGAGGCGTGCCCAGGCCGCGGTCACGCGCTCGGGCGGGTTGTGCCACGCGCCCTTGTCGCCGCGAGCGCCGTGGTTCGTCCGACCGTGGGGGACCGCGCGCTCGATCGTCTCGCGGAGCGGCCTCAGGTCGGCGGGGAGATCGGCAGCGGTGAGCGTGGTCCGCACCGCCATCATCCCGCAGCCGATGTCGACCCCGACCGCAGCCGGGATGATCGCGCCCGCCGTCGGGATGACCGAGCCGACCGTGGCGCCGATCCCTGCGTGCACGTCGGGCATCACGGCCACCCAGGGGTGCACGAACGGCATCGCGGCGACGCGCAGGACCTGCTCGCGCGCCTTCTCCTCGAACTGGACGCCCAGGGTCCAGGAGCGGACCGGCACGCCCCCCGGCACGTCCTGGACCTCGTGGGTGCGCTCGCGCGTCTCGGTGATGGCGGTCTCCATGCCAGCCTAGAGAGCAGCGGGCGTGCCAGGTGCGTTCTCCCTGATTCTACGCGCGGTTCCCGGGACAAGCGGTCCCTCGGCGCCAACCGACTTTATCTGACAGGATACGGGTGCTAGACCAGGCGATATGAGCCGTCGCAAGCACGTCGTGGTGGGGCTCCTCGGCGCGACCCTCGACCTCGGCAAGCAGGCGAACCGCTGGGACCGGTGGCGGCCCACCGTCTCCCTCTGCCAGCACGAGGATCTCCTCGTCGACCGCCTGGTCCTGCTCCACCAGCGGCGCTACGCGGTCCTCGCGAAGACGGTCACCGAGGACATCGCCCGCGTCTCGCCCGAGACCGAGGTCGTGCTCCAGAACATCGAGTTCGAGGACGCGTGGGATCTCGAGGAGGTGTACGGCGCACTCCTCGACTTCGCGCGCGCCTACCCGTGGGCGCCCGAGAAGGAGGACTACCTCGTCCACATCACGACCGGTACGCACATCGCGCAGATCTCGATGTTCCTTCTCACCGAGGCACGCCACATCCCGGCGAAGCTCATCCAGACCTCGCCGCCCGCGCGCAGCCAGGGCGGCAACGCCGGCACGTACGCCATCATCGACCTCGACCTCTCCAAATACGATCGCCTCGCCGCGCGCTTCCGGCGCGAGCAGAAGGAGGGCCTCTCGTTCCTGAAGTCAGGCATCGACACCCGGAACGCCGCCTTCAACCGGCTCGTCGAGCGCATCGAGCAGGTCGCGATCCGCTCCCGTGATCCGCTCCTCCTCATGGGCCCCACCGGCGCCGGCAAGTCGCAGCTCGCGCGGCGCATCCACGAGCTCAAGAAGGCCCGCCGCCAGGTCGCGGGGGAGTTCGTCGAGGTGAACTGCGCGACCATCCGCGGGGACGGCGCGATGAGCGCGCTCTTCGGCCACGTGAAGGGTGCGTTCACCGGCGCGGTCACCGACCGGCCGGGCCTGCTGCGCAAGGCCGACGGGGGCATCCTGTTCCTCGACGAGATCGGCGAGCTCGGCCCGGACGAGCAGGCCATGCTCCTTCGCGCGATAGAGGAGAAGGCGTTCTTCCCCGTGGGCTCCGACCGCGAGGTGCGGAGCGACTTCCAGCTCCTCGCGGGCACGAACCGTGACCTGCGCCGCGAGGTGGAGCGAGGTCGCTTCCGCGAGGACCTCCTCGCCCGCATCGACCTGTGGGCCTTCCGGCTGCCGGGGTTGCGCGACCGCCCCGAGGACGTCGCGCCCAACCTCGACTACGAGCTCGACCGCTGGGCGCAGCAGACCGGCGAGGCCGCCAGGTTCAGCCGGGAGGCGCATGAGCGCTTCGTCGCGTTCGCGACGGGCGCGGGGGCGCTCTGGAGCGGCAACTTCCGCGACTTCAACGCGGCGGTGCGACGGATGGCGACGCTCGCCTCCGGCGGGCGCATCACCCGGGAGATCGTGGACGAGGAAATCGAGCGGCTCCGGGAGGCCTGGCGGCGGGAGGGCCCGGCGGGCGTCGGCCTCGTCGACGAGGTGCTCGGGCGCCGGGCCGAAGACCTCGACCCGTTCGACCGCGTCCAGCTCGAGGAGGTGCTGCGGGTCTGCCGCGCTGCCCGGTCGCTCTCGGAGGCCGGGCGGATGCTCTTCGCGGTGTCGCGGACCCGTAAGTCGTCCTCGAACGACGCCGACCGGCTGCGGAAGTACCTCTCCCGTCACGGGCTCGGGTGGAGCGACGTCGCGGGCAGGGCGGAGGCCTGAGAGAGCGTGAAGGAATCGGCCGGGGTGTCCCATGGACTGGGGCCCCCTGGCCGTGATCTTCTGGTGGCGTGAGCGACGACGACGCGCCGCGAGTGCTGAGGCCGGTCCGGAATCAGCTGGCGTTGCAGCCGACGGACCTCGAGGCGATGGTGCCCGACGACCACCCGGTGCGTGGGATCTGGGCCATGGTCGAGCGCCTCGACCTGTCGGCGTTCTACGACGAGATCCGCGCGCGAGGCAGCATCGCTGGGCGCCCCGCCACGGATCCCGCCGTGATGCTCGCCTTGTGGCTGTTCGCGAACTCGGAGGGTGTCGGTAGCGCGCGGCTGCTGGAGCAGCTCTGCGTCCGGGATGCTCCGTATCGGTGGATCTGCGGCGGAGTCCCGGTGAACTACCACACGCTCGCGGACTTCCGCGTGGACCACGGGAAGAAGCTCGATGGCCTTTTGACCCAGGTGCTCGCCGTCCTCATGAAGGAAGGCGTGGTGAAGTTGCGGCGTGTCGCGCAGGACGGGATGAAGGTCCGAGCGAGCGCTGGTGCAGCGAGTTTTCGGCGGCGGCAGTCCCTGGAGCGCTGCCGCGACGAGGCGGAGCAACAGGTTCGTAAGCTGCGCCGAGAGATCGAGTCGGACCCGTCCGCGTCGTCGAAGCGGGTCTCGGCCGCGAAGGAGCGCGCGGCGACGGCTCGCCAGGCCGCGATCGAGGCGGCCTTGAAGGAACTGCCGATCATCGAGCGGGATCGTGCGGAGCGCGACGCGAGGAAGCCTTCCGAGGCCAAGCGGCGCAAGGAGATCCGCGTCAGCACGACGGACGCCGAGAGCAGGGTGATGAAGATGGCGGACGGTGGCTTCCGGCCCGCATACAACGTCCAGCTCGCAACCGACGAGAGCGGGATCATCGTGGGCGTCGACGTGACGAACCACGGGACGGACCAACCCCACGTCGTGCCGATGCTCGATGAGATCGAGCGGCGCACAGGCAAGGTGCCGGACGAGTACCTGGTGGATGGCGGCTTCACGAGCCTCGAGAACATCGAGGTCGTCTCGCACCGCGGCGCCACGATCTACGCGCCGACCCCCAAGCCGAAGAACGACACCGTAGACCGGTACGCCCCCAAGCGCGGCGACACACCGAACGTAGCCGCCTGGCGCGTCCGGATGGGAACCGAGGATGCGAAGCGCATCTACGTCCAGCGTGGCGTGCTCGCCGAACGGACCAACGCCGATCTTCGAGGACACCGAGGGCTCGATCGCCTCAAGGTCCGCGGCATCGTGAAAGTGAAGACGGTTGTGCTGCTCGCCGCCCTGACCTTCAACCTCCTGCGGGTCGTCGCCGCGAGCGCGGCGACCTGACATCGGGCGAAGCCGATCGATCGTCCTCGACGAATCCCGCCCACAGGCGTGAGGGCCGTCGTCGGCCTCTCACCCCGCCCACCGCCCGCGACGGCCAGCCCGGGAGCCGCCTCCGCTACCGCCGGGCCATTCCTTCACGGTCCCTGAGCCGACGGCCGCACGGACGGGCGGCGACGAGGGCGCGGAGACGTAGCGGGTGTGACCCCGCCCGCAGGCTTGCTGCGCCTGCCCGGGGGCTCGAACCCCGGCGAAGGACCATGTAGTCCCCGCAGCATTCGCCGCCCGTCCGTGCGGCCGTCGATGATCGTTCGATCGAGGAAGCGCCGGCGAGTGTTGCCGAGACGTCCTGCTCTACCAGCTGAGCTACCCGAGGGGACACCCCGGAGCGGGACTCGAACCCGCGACCTGGCACGTTGGAGTGTAGTCCCGGCGGCATCCGGCGCTTCGTCCATCGAACGACGTACTGCAGGGAGGGAGCCGACGAGGACGTCACAGAGAGCGAATATCGTCCCAAGCGATGTACTCCCGGCCAGCATTCGGCTCCCTCCCACTCCTAGACGGTCACCTCCTCGATCGTCCGGATCCAGTACGCGCCGTCGTGGCCTCCGCGCTGGAACTCCGAGACGACCTCGAACACCTGGTCCGAGAAGCCGCCGACGTTGAGGATGTCGGCGCGCGGCGCGGTCTGGCTGGTCACGTACGGCTGGATGTCGATGTTCACGAGCTTCGCGTGCGGGTTGCGCCGCTGGAAGCGGTTCCACTCCTCCATCGTCGCGGTGCCCCTCCCTGCGTGGACGTCGATCCACGACTGGTTGTCCGACACGTACACCACGAGGTCACCCCTCGCGCCGCGGCGGTTCAGTTCCGCGAGCGGCGCGCTGCAGTTCGTCCCACCGCCCCCGAGCCCCGCCAGCGCGGCGGCGTTCGTGGCGATGGTGTCCCGCGGGTCGAGCCGCGCCCGCTTCACGCCCTCGGCGAACGGCAGCACCTCGGCCTCCGGGTTCTTCCGGAGGAGCGCCGCCGTCACGAGCGCCGCCACGTCGATGCACCGCACGCTCGAGGTCGCGCCGGTGCGGTGACCGGTCACGGGCGAGCCCATCGACCCGGAGGTGTCCGGGCAAACGTAGATCTTGCCCTGGACCGCCGGCACGTTCTCGGTCGCATGCTCGAGCGCCTCCGCGAGGGCATCCTTCACGCACAGCGGCAGGCCGTCCGCCATCATCCGGGCGGCAAGCAGCTGGTACGGGAAGACCCGCGCGCGACGGATCGCCTCGCGATCGCGCAGCTTCGCCGCGATCACCTCGGCGAGGCCCGGCTCCTCGAAGACGCCGTGCCGAGCGAAGGTGGCGAGGTTCATGCGGACCGTCTGCCAGCTCGCGTGCAGGGCGATCTCCCTCCACTCCCGGTGCCCTAGCGGCAGCGCCGTGAGCATGAGGTGCGGGACGTCCGGCACGATCGTCGAGGCGCCCGCCTTGAAGGCCTCGTACGCGCGGACCGTCGGCGGCAGGGCCGCGGCGTCGTGCGCGCGGCCGAGCAGGTAGCCGTAGAGGGCGCGGCGCTCGTCGCCCTCGGGGCGCGGGTGGACCATCTTCACGATGTCCGCGATGGACGGCGACTGGCCCACCGAGGCGCGGAACACCTGGTCCCCGTCGCGCGAGGCCAGCCACTCCCGCACGAGCCGCTTCGGGCGCGAGCCGAGCGACTTCCGGCCGACGGCGCCCGAGCGGAGGATCTGCACGAAGGTGCGGAGCATGCGCCCATCGGTCACGACCCGCGGGAACACCCGCTCGAACAGGTCCGGCTCGCGGACGCTGAGGTGCGCGAGGAGGAGCGCCGGCATGTCCTTCATGAAGGCGCGCTCGCGCGAGTAGACCGCCGTGCGCGCGACGAACGCCGGCTCCACGCCGGCCGCCAGGGTGAGGACCTGGTCGAGCTGGGTCTCGGCCGTCGCGTAGTAGACGCCGTTCAGGCAGCCCGTCGCGGCGCACTGCGCGAGCGCGGCCTTCGGGGCGAGCGCGTAGGCGCGGCCGCCGGCCTCGTTCACCGCGTCGGCGGAAGGGATGAGCTTTCCGAAGATGGAGCGGAACAGGTTCCTGTTGGCCACGGCGATCTCCCTGCCCCACCGCCGCCCGGCCTCGACTCCGGCCGGGCGGCGGGGTGCGTGCGACTTGGACCGGTAGAGCAGCGGGCGTGCCAGCGTCGGGGCGCCTGCAAGTGGGCGAATAGGCTGGGGAGCCCTGGACGGGCGGGTCTGACGCCTTATACGGCCGTCTCGAATAGGATACGGTGGGATAACACCCGCTTCGCACCGGCGCCGCCGCTTCATTCTCCACCCACCCCGGACACGCCCTCGGCGGCGCCCCACCCGTTGACGCGCGCGCGCCGGAGGCGTACACCCTCAGTCACGTCGCAGGAAAGGAGGTTCCCGTGGTCGCCCCATCGTTGGTCGTCCGAACAGCACGAAGACAACCGACCGCAGGCCTTTGCCGGCCTGCATGGAGAGCGACATGGGCAACTCCGAGTTGCTGGTGCGCCGGTTCGCGGCCGCGAACCTCCGCGCCGAGGTGATCGACCGGGGCCGCGCGACCGCCGCGCAGTTCCCCGGGACGGTGGACTCCGCCGACATCTTCCAGCTGACCATCGTCGGCAAGGGGAGGGACGAGTACTTCCGCATCTGGCCGGGCGCCGCAAACAACCGCGTGGAGGTGGAGGGCGTGGACCCCGCGCTCCACCAGCTCGTCCTCCTCGTCCACGAGCCGCCCCGCTCGTTCCACCAGATGTTCTGGAAGAACGGGACCCTCGACCTCCGAGGCGCCGCCATCGTGCGGGAGGACCGCTCGCGGGTCTGGGTCGAGCGCCGCGCGCCGGCCCGCAAGCGCCACTTCCTCTGCGGCCGGGACGAGCGCCAGCTGTTCATCTGCCGGCTGCCGCGGGCGGTCACCACCGCGCGGCCCACGCGGCCTTGAGGGCACCGGAGGTCGCCCGCGCGGGCGCGGTGCCGCGGCAGGGCGAGTGGTTCTTCCCGCCGGCGACCTCCGCCGAGCTCGCCGCGCTGGAGGAGGCGCTCCGCGCCAAGCGCACCGTCGTGCAGCGGGGCGTCCCGGTCGGGCCGGGCCGCAACCCGCACGTCGCGGACGAGCGCGTGGAGGTGCCCGCGACGCCGGCCGTGCCGCCGGAGGCCGACGTGCCCGGGCGCTCCGCCGCGCCGGCCTTCGTGCTCGTCCGCGGGCGCGTCCGGCACGTGGACCACGACACGGTGCGGCTTTCGGCCTGGTGCAAGGTCGTGCGGAACGCTGAGGCGGTGGAGCGCGACGGGCTGGCCTGGGTGGACGGCGTGCGCTGGGTCGACTGAGCGAACGCGGGCGGGACTGCGCCCAAGATGTCGCGTCACGCCTGGGCGCGTAGGACCTCTTTCACTCGTGATTCAACCTGCCGAGGTCATGTGCTGAAGCGCTGGAGTCTCGCGGCTCTCGCCTGCTTGCTCTCCGGCGCCGCTTCTGCCGCCGAGCCCGACCCCGTCGTCGCGCGCCGGGCCACCGGCGAGATCCACCTCGACGGGCGGCTCGATGAACCCGACTGGGCCGAGGCGCCGGTCTTCTCCCGGTTCGTCGAGAGCTTCCCGCAGGCGGGAGCGCCCGCGAGCCTGCCGACCGAGCTCCGGGTCGTCTTCGACGACACCACGCTCTACGTCGCGGTCACCTGCTCGGACCCGGCGCCGGACCGGATCATCCGTCAGCTCGCCCGGCGGGACACCGACACCACCTCCGACCGCGTCGAGGTGGCGATCGACCCGGGCGCCGGCGGCCGCACCGCCTACGTCTTCGTCGTGAACGCGGCGGGCGTGCTGCGCGACGCGCTCCTCTTCGGCGACGTGAACACCACCGACAGCTGGGACGCGGTCTGGGACGCCGCCGTCCACGTCGGCGAGCAGGGCTGGGGCGCCGAGCTCGCCATCCCGTTCCGCTCCCTCCGCCTCGGCGAGGACGCGGGGCAGGCGTGGGGTTTCGTCGTGCGCCGGCACGTGCCGAGGACGCACCAGGTGTTCGGCTCGACGCTCGTCCCCCAGGAGGCCAACCCGCGCAAGCCCGGCGAGCTCGTGGTCTCGCGGCTCGGCCGCCTCGAGGGGCTCGCCGGCGTGGATCCGCCGCGCCCGC
The DNA here is from genome assembly GCA_047602405.1 of Anaeromyxobacteraceae bacterium. Taxonomy (GTDB): domain Bacteria; phylum Myxococcota; class Myxococcia; order Myxococcales; family Anaeromyxobacteraceae; genus Anaeromyxobacter. The sequence goes on along the minus strand of JASGHJ010000001.1, from coordinate 1,101,370 downwards.
TCGAGCTGTTGCCGTACGTGGCGGCGCGCGGGATCCTGCGGCCGCAGTACTCGGATCCCGCCCGGCCGAACCCGCGGCTCGTGGACCCCATCCTCGACGTCGGCCTCGACCTCAAGCTCCCGCTCACGCGCCGGCTCACGCTCACCGGCGCCGTGAACCCGGACTTCGGGCAGGTCGAGACCGACGAGGTGATCCAGAACCTCTCCACCTTCGAGCAGTTCTTCCCGGAGAAGCGGCCGTTCTTCCTCGAGGGGCTCGACATCTTCCAGCCCGTCGGCTTCGAGTACGGGACCCAGCAGCAGCTCTTCTACTCGCGCCGCGTGGGCCTCGACGCGCCGATCCTCGCGGCGGCGAAGCTCACCGGGAACGCCGGGCCCGGGCTCGAGGTGGGGGTGCTCGACAGCGTCGTCATGGGGGCGGCGAGCGACTCGCCCGAGGATGATCCCGACCGGCGCTGGCGCCTCCACGCGCGCCAGCCGTTCCGCTTCGGGCCGGAAGATGCGTTCCCGGCGGAGCGCCCCGTCACCACGAACTACTTCGCGGCCGTCGCGCGGAAGAAGCTCGCGGGCGATCTCAGCGCCGGGGTCACGGTCGCGGCGGCGACGCCGCTCGAGCAGCGCTGCTACGAGGGCGCCGGCTGCGGCGTCACCGGCGCGAACGCGCTCGCCCTCGACCTGAACGACGCGGGCGAGTGGGGCGGCTTCGGCCAGCTCTCGCTGTCCCAGGCGGTCGGCGGGGGCTCCGCGGGCCGCACGCTGCGCGACGGCACCGTGCTGCACTCGGGCGACCTCGGCCTCGGCGGCCACATGCGCTGGGGGAAGCTCCGGGGCGAGCCGTGGCGCTTCGACGTTCAGTACGTCTACCAGCCGCCGAAGCTCGACCTCAACCGCATCGGCTTCCAGCCGTTCGCCGACTACCAGTGGGCGGACCTGAACCTCCACTACGTCCGTCCGAACGGCATCGGCCCGTTCCACGCGTTCCAGGTCGACTACAACCTCGACCTCAACTGGACCGCGGACGGCCGGCTCCCCCGGGGCGTCAACACGAACGTCTACTCGTCGCTGCAGCTCCCCGGGTACCAGAAGATCGGCGTCCGCGTCGCGCTGGAGGTCCTCCAGTACGACGCGAGGGAGATTGTCCGGGCCGGCGTGCCCTTCGAGCGCACGAGCGACGGCTGGGTCGCCCTCGTGCTCGCGTCCGACCCGCACCAGGCGCTGCAGGCGAACGGGGACGTGTTCCTGATCCGCACCATCGGAGCGGGCCCGTTCACGGCGAAGACCGGCTGGGGCTGGGACCTCGCGGCGAGCTGGCGGCCGCACCCGAGGCTCGAGACGCGGCTCGAGGGCGCCTACGGGCTGAAGCCCCAGGGCCCGCGCTGGATCGAGACGCTCGGCGACGGCACCGCCGTCTTCGGCGTGCAGGATCCGGAGTTCCTCTCGCTCACGCTCCGTCAACAGCTCGTCTTCACGCCGCGCCTCACCGCCCAGCTCTACGTGCAGTTCTTCAGCCAGGCGATCCGCTGGGGCTCGACCTTCTACGGCGCCTCGATCGTGGGCCGGCGCGACCTCTCCCACTCCGATCTCGTCCCGATCACCTACGACAAGGACCCGAGCGCGCACGACGCGGTCGTGAACGTGAACGCGGTCCTGCGCTGGGAGTACCGGCTCGGCTCGACGATCTACGTCGTGTACACGCGCTCGCAGAGCGAGCTCCCGCCGCCGGGCGACCGCGCGCCGCCGGACGGGATTGGCACGCCGGAGCTCTTCCGGGGGCCGAAGGTCGACTCGTTCATGGTGAAGTGGACGTGGTGGCGCGGGGGGTGAGGTCACGGCACCGTCCACGATGACCTGGCCCGCGTGAGCACCGGGAGGGCGACAACTTGCCGTGGGCCCGGAGGACGCCGCGTTGCACTCCCAGGGGGCGTGCCGTTCCATACTCCGGAGCGGAGGAGGGAGACATGAACGTCAGCGACGGCGCGCGAAGGCGCTTGCTGGGGTGCGTCCTGCCCGTGCTCGTCCTCGCGGGATGCGGTGACGGCGCCTCGTGCCTGGACCTCGCTCGCGAGTACCAGGCCGCCATGCCGGATGCGATGGTCTGTGACCCCACGGAGGTCGGCTCGTGCGACGCGGGACGTCCGCTCATCGTCTCGAAGCAAGATGCGGGCGGCAAGGTCACGCTGGAGGGGCTCTGCCAGTGCCTGGGGGCGGTCAACCCCGAGCGGACGGCGAGGTTGGATGCCCTCCTCGCGCGCTACGACGGCGCGGGGTGCACGCGCCTCGCCTGCTTCTGTCCGCCACCCGAGTTGCATGCCGCGTCCTGCACGAGCGCCGGGAAGTGCACGGGCATCTGGTCGCTCGGCGAGTGAGGCTCACCCGTCTGAAGGCTTGCAGGCGCTCGACGAACGGATGGCGTGCGCTGAGGTGAAGGCCGACGGCGCAATCACGCCAGCTCGAGGAGCACTCCATCCTCCGCCTCTGCGCCTCCTGGACCATGATCTCGGATGATCTCAACGAGTGTGTCGAAGAGTCCTGGACCGAGCGCGGCACGTGACCTCGCCGAGTCCTTCCATCGCAGAACGAACCCACCCTCTGGCGTTCCGAATCCACCGCGCAGGATGTCGTTGAACGCGTCGAGCTTGCCGTGAAACGGGTGGTGCCCTCCGAGGAGACTGGTGCTCACCTCGCGGGCGAATCCCTGCAGGTCGTCGAACGCACTGCCATCGAGTACGAGTACTGGCTTCATCGTCTCACCTGGCGCTTCGCCATGCGCGCCGCGCACCTTTGGCCGTCTAGCGAACACCGCCTCGTCCGATCCTCCTGAGAACGCCGGCCACGAGCTCGGGCACGTCACGAGCGAGCCGCCCCAGCAGCTGCTCGAACGTCATCGGCGGATTCTTCAGGTCCTCGGCCTGCTCGGCCAGCAGCTCGACGAAGCCGTTCGGGTCGAGGTCGAAGAGGTTGCACAGGAACGCATCCGGCGCTTGAGCCTCGACCCCGTCCGGCAGCAGCTCGAAGTGCCGCAGGTTGGCCGTGGCGATCACCTGGGCGCCGCCCTTCACGGCCGCCGCAGCCACGTGACGGTCCTTCTCGTGGTTCGGCATGACGGGGGTCAGCAGCTCGTACCCGGACACGTCGGCCTCCGGGAAGTTCGCCTCCATGATCGCCCGCAGCCTTGCGGCCCTGTCCGCCGGCATGACCGCGTGCTCGACGAGGTTGCGCTCCATCTCGTCGAGGATCTCGCGGCTCCAGCGGAGCTGGAAGAAGCCGCGCGCGGCCGCGCGCAGGATCGTGTCCCGCAGGGTGAATGGGTAGAGCAGGTTCGCGTCGACGATGACGACGAAGGGCGCGGGGACCATGAGGCCTCGCGCCCGAGACTACTTCAACTCGGAGTCGTATCCACCGAACTCCTGCGTCGTCCGCGAGAGCTGGCGCAGGCCTTCCCGGCGCTCCTGGTCTCGCCTCGCCCTGAATGCCAGGACGTCCTCGATCTTCAGGCGCCTGTGCTTCCCGGTCTTCCGGTAGGGGATGCGTTCGCCCTCGAGAAGCCTGACGAGGTACTGCCGCGAGACGTTGAGGAGGTCGGCCGCCTGCTGGGTCGTCACCTCGCGCCCGACCGGCACGACCGTGATGGAGTCGCCGCGCGCCAGGACCTCGGCGACGCGCTCGAGCACGTAGAACACCGACTCGGGCAAAGGGATGGCCTTGCCGCCCGGACCGACGAGCTTGCACGCGGGTGCGCTGCGCGTCCGAGCCTGAGCCATCACGTCGAGCGCCTTCGAGAGCTCGACGACCTGGGCGCGCTGCTCGGGCGGCGCGGCGACGGGCGTCATCCGGCGGATCTGGTCTTCGAGCGAGGGCAGGGCGTTGGCCATTGGAACCTCCGGTGTTGAGCCTAGCACCAAACGACCCAGACGCAACTCCAGACGACCCAAACGCAACCTGGTTCGTTGAGGATGGTTACTGTTGATTTCAGCATCTTGGCCGCGTCAGTCCCCCGCGCGCCTGGGCGGAAGGACGCGCGCGCCAAGGATCCGGCCCGTCTTCGTGTCCACGTCGGCGGCAGCCGAACCGCCGTCGTCGAACCGGGCGACACACGCGAAGCGAGTCCACGAGAACGGAGGCACGAGATCGCAGTGGACCGTGAACGGCGACTGCATCCAATTCCGCTCCCGCACGTCGCCGTCCTCGAGGTGCCGAACGTCCTTGGCCCGTCCGTTCCGGATCTCCTCGACCAGCTCGGACATCACGTGCACAGCGATGGTGTACCGCCGCTGTTGCACGAAGAGTTGGACGACCGCCAGGGTCCCGAGCCCGAGCGCCACCGCGATGCCGAACCTGTGCTTCTTCAATGAGGTCCCCTCCGCACCGAAAACACTGAGGCCCCGAGGACTTTGCAGTCCCGGGGCCCCTTCGATGTCGGACGAGATGGAGTGCCTGGACCCGGAATCGAACCAGGGACACGGGGATTTTCAATCCCCTGCTCTACCAGCTGAGCTATCCAGGCGTTACCCCCACGGCGGGCCGCGGGGCGACGGTTCTACGATCGACCGGGCCGAAAGGCAACGGTCGAGTGAGCCGCACCGGGCGTCAGCGGCGAGCGGCCTCGTAGGCGGCGGAGTCCTCGTAGAACCGGAACTCCTGGATCAGGCCGTCGCGGACCCGGCAGCGGAGGGCCCAGGCGCTCTCGAAGGGCCGACCGGTCGACCGGACCCGGTGCCGGAATCGCCCGCTCGCGAAGGCGACGTCCCCCTCGCCCACCACGCCGTCCACCTCGAAGGCCTCGGTCTCGAGCGCCGCCCCGAGCGCGCCCACGAACTCGCGGACGCCGGCGTGCCCGCGGTAGGCCCCGTGGATGCCCCCGTCCCGCGGCCCCTCCCGGACCGCGGCGACGAGCGCCTCCGGATGGAACGCCGCCACGAGGCCGTCCACGTCGCCGCGCCCGAACGCCGAGAAGAACCTGCGCACCGCGTCCGCGCTGCCGTCGTGCCCTGCTCTGCCACCCGTCATGCTGCACCTCCTCCGTGGCCGCGGGCGCCCGGGATGGGCGGACCGCCACGTGCTCGAGGCCCCTTCCTGCCGCGACCCGCGGCGCTGCGCGACGGCGAGAACGCATTCGAGACATGCGAGGATGCAGCCATGCTCGAGCCGCAGGACTACCGCGACGCGCTGCACGTGGCCCGCGCCCGCTCGCTGAAGGGCGCGGCCGTCACCCTGGGCTTGGACCCCGCCACCGTCGGCCGGCGCCTCGAGGCCGCCGAGGGCCGCCTCGGCACCCGTATGTTCGTGCGGGGTCCCCGCGGCCTCGAGCCGACGCCCGACGGGGCCGAGGTCGTCGCGGCCGCGGAGCGGCTCGAGGGCGTGCAGCTCGCCTTCGAGCGGGAGCGGCTCGGCCAGTCGGCGGCGGGCGCGCTCACGTTGACCTCCGCCGAGTGGGGCGTGCCGCTCCTCACGCCCGTCCTCGTGGAGCTCGCGCGCTCGCGGCCGGAGCTGCGCCTGCGCCTGCGCATCGAGAACCGCGCGCTCGACCTCGGGCTGCGCGAGGCGGACGTCGCGCTGCGGGTGGGGCGGCCGGCCGGGAAGTCGCTCGCCGGGCGGCGGATCGGGGCCGTCGCGTACGGGCTCTACGCCTCGCGCGCCCACCTCGGCGCGCACCCGCCGCCCCGGAGCCCCGCGGAGCTCGCCGGTCATCCGCTCTGCGTGCTCGACGCCGGCTTTGCGCGGACGCCGCAGCAGCGCTGGCTCGCCCGGGTGGCCCCCGGCGTCCGCCCGCTCCTCGAGACGAACAGCCTGCTCGCGCTCCTGGAGGCGATCCGCGCCGGGGGCGGCCTGGGGGCGCTGCCGTGCGCCGTCGCGGCGCGCCACCCCGACCTCGTCCGCGTGCTGCCGGCGGTGAGGCCGCTCGAGCGCGAGCTCTGGGTGGTCTACCACCGCGACCTGCGCCGCTCGCGGGCGATCCGCCCGCTGGTGGACCTCCTCGTGGAGCACCTGCGACCGGTGTTCACCCCGGACGCGTAGGCCTCCGTCGGCTCAGGGCGTCGCCGGGGCCGGGCGGGGAGGCGCGGGTCGCTTCGCGGGGCCGGCGGCGGAGGCGAGCCGGCGGCCGGCGAGGCTGCGGGGGCGGGCGGGCTCCGGCGGCAGCGCGTGGAGCGCCATCCCGCGCGCGTGCGCGTCCTGGTTCTGACAGGCGAGCGCGGTCACGCCGGCGTGGCGTTCCTTCATCTCCTGCCAGAAGTGCACGCGGGCCTGCGTCGCGAGCATGCGCTCCTCGAGCGCGTCGAACGTGCGGTCGAGCGCGGCGCGCTCGGCGTCGAGCCGGGCGAGGCGCACCGTCCGGTCGGACGCGCCGCAGGCGGTGGCGAGCGCCGCGAGGGCGGCGAGCATGACGATCCTCTCCAGGGTTCCTCCCCGTGCGGGCGCGACGGCCCGGACGGGGAAAACCTGGGGAGCACCGCGAGTGCGGGACAGCGCCCGAGGGGAGGGTTGCCGCTACACCTTCGGGATCGCCTTCAGCACGGCGCGGCCGTCCTTCACCTCGACCCTGAAGTCGACGGCCTTCGCCTTGAAGCGCGCCATGAGCTCGGGCGTCTGCTTCGCCACGGTGCGCGCGACGGCGTCGAGGCTGATCTTCGAGACGTCCTCGCCGCACTGCCTCTTCGCGGCGACGTACTGGTCGAAGAGCTGCTTCACCTTGGGATCCACGCCGGCCGGGCGCGGAGCGGCGGGGACCGGGGACGCGGCGGGCTTCGGGGTGGCGGCCGCGGCCACCGGGGCCGGCTTCGGGGGTGCGGCGGCGACGAGAGGCGCGGCGCTGGCGGGGGACGGCGCGGCCTGGGCGGGCGTCCCGCCGGCCGGCGTGGGCGGGCGCTGCTCGGCGGGCGCGTCCTTCGACCTGAGGCGCGCCTTGAAGAGGTCGCGCCGGTAGGTGCCCTCCTCCTTCTCGCGCGCGCTGCGCACCCAGAGCCGCTCGTACGCGAGGTACCGCGCGTGCAGCGACTGGATACGGAACTTGAGCGCGGCGTTGCGGGTGAAGGCGTCCTTCACGATCATGACGCGCTTGCGGATCTCGCCCTGCTCGCGCTTCGGCTCGCGGCGCTCGTAGCCCAGGAAGTACTGGTCGTACCGCGCCTTCACCCGCTCGAGCTCCTCCTCGATCTCCTTCACCTCGAGGCTGAGCTGCTCCTTCTCGCGCTTCGCGCGCGCGAGGGCGTCCGCCTCCGACTCCTGCGGCGGCGCCGCGCCGGGGCGGGGCAGGCCCGGCTTGCCGGGGATGCGCGGGGGAACGGCCACGGGCGGAGTCTACGGCGCGGCCCGGCCACGGGCAAACGGGCCGTCGACCCCTCGTCTCCGCCGCCGCGGAGCGGCGGCTACGCTCGGGGCGTCCGGACCCTGAAAGCACTGCTACGCGGGGGCCGGAGCGAGCGCGGCGCGCGCCCGGCGCCCGATCGCCCACACCGCGAGGCCGGCCGCGAAGATGAACACCGAGGTCCACTGCGCCGAGTTGATGCCGGCGAGGTAGCCGCGGTCGAGGTCGCCGCGGAAGAGCTCGGTGATGCTCCGCTGGATGCCGTACATCATCAGCCACGCCGCGAGCACCTGCCCGTGGAACTGCTTGCGGGGGCGGACGAGCAGCACGAGCACGAAGAACAGCCCGAGCTCGCCGAACGCCTCGTAGAGCTGCGTGGGGTGCAGCGCGACGGTGTGGAGGTGGTCCGGCGCGATGAGCTCCGGCTTCTCGATGACGAGGGTCTGGTAGGCGAGCGACTCGGTGCCGAACTTCGCGCCCCAGGCGTGCTCGCCGGTCATGCGGCCGCCCCAGCAGCAGCCCGCGGCGAAGCAGCCGAGCCGGCCGAGGAAGTGGCCGAGCGCGACCTGCGGGATCATCGTGTCGGCGTGCGCGAGGAAGTTCATCCGGTTCGCGCGCATGTAGAGGATGGCCGCGAGCACGGCGCCGATGAAGCCGCCGTAGAACACGAGCCCGCCCTCCCACACCGCGAGGATGCGCGGGATCGAGCCCACCGCGGTCTCGGCCATGAAGCGGCCGGGGCCGAAGTAGTCGTCGAGGTGCAGCAGGATGTAGTAGACGCGGCTGCCCACCAGCGCCGCGACGAGGATCCAGAAGGAGAGGTCGGCGATTTTCTCGGGGTCCTGCCCGCGCCGCGCGCCCTCGCGCTGCGAGAGCCAGATGCCCACCAGGAACGCGGACGCGATGAGGAGGCCGTAGGTGTGGAGCGGCAGCTCGCGGCGCCCGTCCAGGAGGCCGCGCGACCAGAGCACGCCCACCACCGCCGCGAGGATCACCACCAGGAACGCGTCGTCCTTGAGCGCCTGGACGAAGGAGACCGGGTGCCCCTCGGCCTTCGCGCGGCGCACGTAGGCGATGGCCCGGCCGACGACGAAGAGGACGAACAGGCCCAGGGCGACCGGCTTCCCGAAGCCGGCGGGGATCACGATCGTGAAGATGACGGGCAGCATGGAGCCTTTCAGGCGGACGCGGGCGCCCGCTCCTTCGCGGGGCCGGGGTGCAGGATCAGGAGCGCGACGCCGACGACGATGAGCGAGTCGGCGACGTTGAAGGTCGGCCAGGCGATGTCCGGCCGGTTCCACCAGTGCCACTCGATGAAGTCGATGACGTAGTGGCGCGCGAGGCGGTCGATGAAGTTGCCGACCGCGCCGGAGAGCACGCCCGCGAGCGCGAGCTGCAGGAGCCGCTGGTCCTCCCGCGCCTTCCGGTAGGTGGTGATGATGAAGATCACCGCCGCGACGATGACCGCGGTGAAGAACCAGTTCCGCGTGTCGGGCGAGAGGTTCCTGAACATCGAGAAGGCGGCGCCGGGGTTCTCGGCGTAGCTCATCCGCCACCACGCCGGGTGGACGATGTACGGCGCCGTGGCGAGCCCCTCGAGGTGGCGCGCCCGGTAGAAGATCCCGACCTTCTCGAAGGTGGTCTCCGCGCCGACGCGGCCGAAGACCGACGTGAGGTGCTCGACGGCGAGGTACTTCGTCCACTGGTCGAGCGCGACCAGCACGACGAAGCACACCGCGAGCAGCTGCCACTTCCCGAGCCTCACGTCAGGGCCTCCGCGCACTTCCCACAAACCGTCGGATGCGCCGGCGCCTTCCCGACGTCCTCGGTGAACATCCAGCAGCGGTCGCACTTCTGGCCCGGGGCGCGGGCGACCTCGGCCCCGAGCGGGCCGTCGGCGAGCACCACCTTCGAGACGATGAAGATCCCGGGGAGCTCCGCGAGGTTGGCCGCGAGCAGCTGCTTCGTCTCGCCGTCCGCCTTCACCGTCACCATGGCCTCGAGGCCGGACCCGATGAGCTTCGCGCGCCGGGCCTCCTCGAGCTTGCCCTGGACGAGCGCGCGCACCTCGAGGAGCCGCCCGTAGCGGGCCTCGAGCGCCTCGGCGTCGGCCGGGGCCTTCCGATCGGGGAGCCCCGCCAGGAACACCGACTCGGCGGTCTTGCCGGGCAGGAACTCCCAGGCCTCGGAGGCCGTGAAGGAGAGCACCGGCGCGAGCAGCCTGAGGAGATCCTGCGCGATGATCCAGAGCGCGGTCTGCGCGGAGCGGCGGGCCTTGCCGTCCTTCCTCCAGGTGTAGAGCCGGTCCTTCAGGACGTCGAAGTACACGGCCGAGAGGTCCACCGAGCAGAGCTGCGTGGTCGCGTGGTACGCGACGTGGAACTCGTACTCCTCGTAGGCCTGCTTCACCTTCTCGTCCCACGCGGCGAGGCGCGCGAGGGCCCACCGGTCGATGGGCTCCATCTCCTCGACCTTGACGGCGTCCTTCGCGGGGTCGAAGCCGTGCAGGTTGCCGAGCGCGTAGCGGATGGTGTTGCGGATCTTCCGGTAGCCCTCGGCGAGGCCGGCGAGGATCTGCGGCGAGAGCGCCACGTCGTCGCGGTAGTCGGACGCGGACACCCACAGGCGCAGCACGTCCGCGCCGTACTTGTTGATGATCTCCTCGGGCGTCGTCCCGTTGCCGGCGCTCTTCGACATCGGCCGGCCGTTCTCGTCGAGCACGAAGCCGTGGGTGAGCACCGTCTTGTAGGGGGCGCCGCCGTGGATCCCCACGGCGGTCAGCAGCGCGGAGTGGAACCAGCCGCGGTGCTGGTCGGAGCCCTCGAGGTAGAGGTCCACCGGCACGCCCATGCCCTCGCGCTCGGCGACGGCGAACCACGACACGCCGGAGTCCCACCACACGTCGAGGATGTCCTGCTCGCGGCGGAACGCCTCCTTGCCGCACTTCCCGCACTTCTCACCCTTCGTGAAGTCGGCCGGGGCGTGGCGGTACCACGCCTCGATGCCCTCCTCCTCGAACGCGGCCGCGACGCGCTCCATCGCGGTCGGCGACACGAGCGCCTCGTCGCACCCCTCGCAGTAGAAGACCGGGATCGGCACACCCCAGGTGCGCTGCCGCGAGATGCACCAGTCCGGGCGGTTCTCGATCATCCCGTGGATGCGCTCCTCGCCCCAGCGCGGGACCCAGGAGACCTTGCGGATCTCGGCGAGCGACCTCTTCCTGAGGTCGTCGTGCTCGAGCGACACGAACCACTGGTCGGTCGCGCGGAAGACCACCGGGTTGTGGCACCGCCAGCAGTGCGGGTAGCTGTGCGAGAGCGAGGCCTTCGGGTCGGAGAGCAGGTGCCCCGACGCGTGGAGGTCGGCCACGATCTCCGGGTTCGCCTCGAAGATCTTCTTCCCGGCGTACTTGCCGGCCTCCGGCGTGAAGCGGCCGGCGCCGTCGACCGGGTTCAGGATCTCGAGCCCGTACTTCAGGCCCACCACGTAGTCCTCGGCGCCGTGGCCCGGCGCCGTGTGCACGAGGCCGGTGCCGGCCTCCAGCGTGACGTGGTCGCCGAGGATCACCGGCGAGGTGCGGTCCATGAACGGGTGGCGGTACTTCAGGCCCTCGAGGTCCTTGCCCTCGAGGTAGGCGAGGATGCGCTTCGGGTCGACGAGGTGCTCGGCCGAGACCGCGCCGCCGCCCGTGGAGGCGGCGTGCGCCTCCGGCGAGTGCGGCACCGGCACCGACTTCACGGCGAGCTCGTCCGGCGCGCAGGCCTCGAGGAACGACGCGAGGAGGTCCTTCGCGACGACGACGACCGTGCCCTTCAGGTCGTACGCGACGTAGGTGAAGTCCGGGTGCGCCGCGACCGCGAGGTTCGCGGGCAGCGTCCAGGGGGTGGTGGTCCAGATGACGAGGCGGGCGCTGCGGCCGGCGAGCTTCGCGTCCGGCAGCGGGTCCACGAGGTCGAACGCCACGTGGATCGACGGCGAGGTGTGGTCCTCGTACTCGACCTCGGCCTCGGCGAGCGCCGTGCGGTCGGTGACGCACCAGTAGACCGGCTTCTTGCCCCGGTAGAGGAAGCCCTTCGCGGCCGCCTTCGCGAGCGCGCGCACGATCGCGGCCTCGTAGCCGCGCGACATCGTCAGGTACGGCGTCGCCCAGCGGCCGGACACGCCGAGCCGCTTGAACGACTCGCGCTGCTTGTCGATCCACTTCTGCGCGTACTTGCGGCAGGCCTCGATGATCGCCGGCCGGTCCATGTCGCGCTTCTTCGGGCCGAGCTCCTTGTCGACCTTGAGCTCGATCGGCAGGCCGTGGCAGTCCCAGCCGGGCACGTAGTCCGCCGCCTCGCCCTTCTGGTTGCGGTAGCGGACGACGATGTCCTTCAGGATCTTGTTGAGCGCGTGGCCGATGTGGATGTCGCCGTTCGCGTACGGCGGGCCGTCGTGCAGCACGTACCGCTTCGCGCCGGGGCGGGCCGCGTTCTGGGCGACGACGCGCTGGAAGATCGCCGACTCCTCCCAGCCGCGCAGGATCTCGGGCTCCCGCTGCGGGAGGTTCGCCTTCATGGCGAACCCCGTCTGCGGGAGGTTCACGGTCTCTTTGTAGTCCACGGGTCCTCGGGTACCTGCGGGGCCGGCGCTCGGGGGCGCGACTCCCGCGGAATGAGGACTTTTTAGCAGCCGGGGGGGGTCCGATCAACGAACGCGTCGAGGGAGGTGAAACGCGCGGTCACGGCCCGGGCGCAGGCGCGGGCAGCACCGTCAGCCGGGCGGCCTCGCTCGTCACGATCCCGGCGGCGTTCCGCACCCGCAGCCGGAACAGCGTCCCGTCGTCGAGCAGGCGCGCCTCCGCGATGGTGTAGCGGGGGCGCGTCGCCTCGAGGACGTCGAACCAGCTGCCGTCCCGGTTGAACTCCCACTGGAACTCGAGGGGCGGCGTGCCGGTCGCGCCGCCCATGAAGGAGGCCTCGGTGCCCTCGAGCGCGGTCACGTCGGCGGGCTGGACGGCGATCACCGGGAGGGTGGGCGCGGGGGCCTGCGGCATGTCCACGCCGCTCCCGCACGCGCAGAGCGCGGCGAGCACGGGCGGTGCGAGGCGCCGGGCGAGGTTCGGCATGCGGCGGGACCTCCGGGGTCTTTAGTCCCTCACCCGCGGCGCGCCAGCCGCGGGCCCTACGGCCCCGGGCGGGCCGCCCACGACGCGGTGCGCTTCATCTCCCCCCACGCGCGGCGCCGCCCGGTCGCCCACTCCACCATCGCCGCGAGCCGCCAGATCGCGGTGAGCTGCCGGTAGCCGGCGTTCTCGACCACGATCGCGGCGAGCAGCGCCGCGAGGTGGGCGGGGCGCTTGTAGAGGTGGAACGACACCTCCTCGAGGAGGAGCGCGCTCACCGAGAGCAGGACGCCGAGGCCGGTCGCCGCGACGAGGAAGGCGAGGAACGCCTGGCCGGAGAGGTGGCCCGTGGCGACCGTGGCGGCGAGCGCGAGGTAGCCCGTCACCTCGGCGAGCGGGCCGAGCCCCTCGAAGAGGAGCAGCGCGGGGAACGCGAACCAGCCCGCCGCCCCGCCCCGCCGGTGGAACAGGAGCCCGCGGTTCGCCGAGAGGCTCTCGAGGAGCCCGCGCTGCCAGCGCATCCGCTGCTTGCGCAGGACCGCGACGGACTCGGGCGCCTCGGTCCAGCAGATCGGGTCCGGCACGAAGACGATCCGGTACGGCGCGCCCGCGGCGCGGTGCAGGCGGTGGAGCCGGACCACGAGCTCCATGTCCTCGCCCACGGTGTCCGGCGCGTACCCGCCCGCCTCGAGCACCACGTTCCGCCGGAAGAGCCCGAACGCGCCCGACACGATGAGCACCGCGTTGAAGGGCGACCAGCCGAGCCGGCCGAACAGGAACGCGCGCAGGTACTCGACGATCTGCACGCGGGCGAGCCAGCCCCCCGGCACGCCGATCTGCTCGATGAAGCCCTCCGAGACGCGGCAGCCGTTCGCGACCCGGATCGTGCCGCCGCTCGCGATGGTCCGCGGGTCCTCGAGGAACGGCCGCACCACGCGGAAGAGGCTGTCGCGCTGGAGGATCGAGTCGGCGTCCACGGCGCAGAAGAGCGGCGAGCGGGCGGCGTTGATGCCGGCGTTGAGCGCGTCGGCCTTCCCGCCGTTCTCCTTGTCGATGACCCGCAGGCTCGGGTGGCGGAGCGACCGGTACACGGTGCGGACCGGCTTCGTCGGGATTGCGACCCGGTAGGCCTCGGGGAACGGCACGAGCTCGAACTCGCGCCGCAGCACCTCCAGCGTGTCGTCCTTCGAGCCGTCGTTGATGACCAGGATCTCGAAGGACGGGTACTCGAGCTGGAGCATCGAGCGCACCGACTCGGCGATGGTGGCGCCCTCGTTGTACGCGGGCACGAGCAGCGTCACCGGCGGCACGAGCGCGGAGAGGTCCTTGCGGTCCCAGGACACGCTCGCGCCGAGATCGCGCTCGATGACCCGCGCCGCGATGAGCGTGAGCGCGAGGTAGAGCAGGTTCACCCCCGCGAAGTAGGCGAGGAAGAGCGCCTCCAGGACGCCGATGGCGCCGCCCGGGGTCAGGCGCGGCCCTCCGCGAGCACGTGGGCGAAGATGTCGGCCGCGTAGCGGTCGGCGAGCTTCACGACGTCGGCGGCGTGCGACGCCGGGGGGCCGAAGCGCCCGGTGCAGAGCGCCTGGGCGGCGCGGTACCGGACCCACCACTGCCCGTCGCGGAGCAGCGCGAGCAGGCGGTCGCGGTCGGGCGGGGTGCCGATGCGGCCGAGCGCGGAGGCGGCCTGCGTGCGCACGGCCCAGGACGGGTGGAGGCACCCCTCGCGCGCGAGCCCGACGAGGCCGGGCGTGCGGGCGTGGCGCAGCACCGAGGCGATGACCTCCGGGTCCGCGTCCGGCGCGAGCACCGAGAAGAGGATCTCCTCCGCCACGTCCCGCTCCACGACCTCGACGAGGGGCAGGAGGCGCACGAGCTGCTCCGCGGGCGCGCCGGCGCAGGCCCGCTCGAGCTCGCGCCCGACCGCGGCGGGGGCCGCGCTCGAGAGCGCGGTGACGAGCAGCGAGGCCGGCCAGTCCTGCCGGCGCGCGATGCGCGGGACGACCGCGGCGGGGGCGCGGGCCGGGTCGATCCGCACGAGCGCCCGCGCCGCGGTGAGCGAGAGGTAGGCGCGCGGGTCGTCGAGGTGCGCGTGGACGGCGTCGAAGTCGTCGGGCCGCCCGAGGTGGCCGAGCAGCCGGAGCGCCTGCACCTGCTCGACCGGGCGGCCGCGCACGAGGCGGCGGCGGGCCTCCGCGTCGGCCCCGGCGCCCTCGGCGACGCGGCCCAGCGCGGCGCGCGACTCCACGTCGAGCGCGTCCATGACGTCGTTCCAGAGCGCGATGAACGCGTCGAGGTCCGGCGGCTCCACCGGCGGCGCCGGCGGGTTCCCGCCCATCGCCGCCTCGAAGAGCCGCGGCCGCCATGCCGCGAGGAAGGCGTCGCGCCGGACCTCGCGCCGTGCGGTCGCGCGGCGCACGCGGAGCACCTGCACCGTCAGCGCGGCGGAGAGCGAGAACGTCGCGAGCGCCGCGCCCCAGGCGACGACGACGAACGGATCAGAACTCGCGAACCAGGCCAAGGTGGCCCCCCGTCCGCGTGTACAACCTGCCCTGGCGCTGGACCCCGGCGCCCCAGCTCACCGACCAGGGGCTCCGCCCGAGCGCGCTCCTGCCGGCGAGAGCGACTGCGCGCACGCCGGTCACGAGCACCCGGCCGCCGCCGAGGCTCTCGAGCTCGCGGCCCGCGGAGAGGACCAGCCCGGCCCGGTCCCGCTCGCGGAAGTACACGTCCGCGGCGAGCGCGCCGGAGAGGCCCCAGGTGCCGGACACGGTCGCCGCGAACCCGGTGCCGGACACGCGGAAGGTCCCGAGATAACGCTCGATCCCGAGCGAACCCAGGGCGACGTCGGTGGTGCCGGACACGGCCCGGAACCGGGAGAACCGCCCGGCCGCCACGGCGACCAGGCCGCCGCCGGGGGCCCACTGGGCCCGGGCGCCGGCGGTGAGGGCCGGCAGCACGTGGTGCGTCGCGCTCCCGCCGCCCTCGACCGCGAGGACCCAGCGCTCCCCGAGCGGCGCGGAGGCGGCCGCCGAGAACGCGGCGTCGACCCGATCGAAGCGCTCGACCCGGCTCGCCTGCGCGGCGAGGCCGGGGCGGTCGCGCGCGGTCCAGTCGACCCGCAGCGCCGTCTCGCGCCAGCCCGGCTGGCCGTCCGTGAGGACGTCCTCGGCGTGGGAGAGCTCGACCTCGCCGGCGGCCGCGCGGCCGGGCGCGGCCAGCCCGGCCACGGCGCCGCACGCCGCGACCACGAGCAGCCCCGGCAGCGTTCGGCTCATCCCCGGCCCTTGTCCACGTGCCCCTGCACGCACTCGACGAGCGAGCGCGGGCTGAAGGGCTTCGCCACGTACTCGTCGGCGCCGACGGCGCGGGCGCGCATCACGTCGGCCTCGCCGGCGCGCGCCGAGAGCATCACCACCGGCACCGCGCCCCAGCGCTCGTCGCCGCGGATGACCTCGGCCACGGCGTAGCCGTCGCGGCAGGGCAGCATGACGTCGAGGAGCACCGCCGAGGCGGGCTCGCTCGAGAGCACGTGCTCGACGGCGGCGCGGCCGTCGCGGAGCACGATGGGCTCGTACCCCGCGCGGCGAAACGCGAAGGCGAGGAGCTCGGAGACGTTCTCCTCGTCCTCGACGATGAGGATCGACCGCGGCATTTCGGCTCCAATCATGGCAGAGGAGCGGGCGCCGCGCTCCTTCCTGGCTTGCCCCGAGGTGCGCCGGCACCGAAGCCGGGGGCTTGCCCTCGGCGCCTTGAGGTGCGTCAGCACCGAAGCCGGGGACTTGCCGAGTTGCCCCCACACCGCCCCACCGCTAACGTGGTGCGTCCGGTGGCTCCCCCCAGGAAGAAGCGCAAGGCCAGGCTCGCGAGGCGACCGGTCCCCCCGGGCGGCCGCCTCGGCGTCCTCATCCTCTCCCGGAACCCGAAGCTCTACTCGACCCGGCGGCTCGTGGAGGCGACGAAGGCCCTCGGCCACCGCCCGCAGGTGCTCGACACCCTGCGCTGCAACATGGTCCTCGGGCCCGACCGGCCGGCCATCCTCTACCGCGGCGCCGACGTGCTCCCGCAGGCGGTCCACGTCGTCGTCCCGCGCATCGGCGCCTCGATCACCGGCTACGGCCTCGCGGTCGTGAACCAGTTCGACATGATGGGCGTGCCGGTCCTCGCCGCCTCCATCCCCATCGCCCGCTCGCGCGACAAGCTGCGTGCGCTGCAGCTCCTCTCGCGCTTCGGCATCCCGATCCCGCGCACCGTGATGTGCCGCTACCGCGAGGAGGTGCCGACCGCGCTCGAGCAGGTCGGCGGGCTCCCGTGCATCGTGAAGCTCATCCAGGGCACGCAGGGGGTCGGCGTGATGATCGCGACCAGCGAGCCGGAGCTCCGCTCGATGCTCGACACGCTCTGGACGCTCGGCCAGGAGATCCTGATCCAGGAGCTCGTCGCCGAGTCGCGGGGCAAGGACGTGCGCGCGTTCGTGGTGGGCGATCGCGTGGTCGCCGCCATGCGCCGCACCGCCCGCTCCGGCGAGTTCCGCTCCAACATCCACCGCGGCGGCGTCGCCGAGGCGGTGACGCTCGAGCGCGAGTTCGCCGAGGCGGCGGTGAAGGCGACGCGGGTGATGGGGCTCGAGGTCGCCGGCGTCGACATGCTGGAGGCGCGCAGCGGGCCGAAGATCATGGAGGTGAACTCGTCGCCCGGCTTCGAGGGGCTCGAGAGCGCCACCGGGCTCGACATCGCGCGCGCGTACGTGGAGCACGCGCTGGAGTTCGGCCACGCGCGGCTCGCGGACGCCATCCACGGGCGGATCGGGTAGGTGCCACGGGGGGTTGGCCCGGCTGCCGCGGTGGGGTCCCCGACGACCCGCTCAGGGTCGGCGGGGCGGGGCGCGCCGAGCGCCCCGCGAAATGGAGACTCGTCCGGGCAAGCGGGCGCGAGGCGGGTCGTCCCTCGCGCGAGCGCGGGCCGACACGCTAGGTTCGGACCCGTTCGAGCCGCCCGCGCGAAGTTCCCGCGCAGCGAGGTGACCCGTGCCCGCCACCGTCGACGTCGTCCTCTACGAGGATCCTCTCTCGCCCTGGTGCGCCCTCGCCGAGGCGCGCATCGCCGCGGCCGCCGACGCCCTCGGCGTCGAGGTCGCGCTGCGCCACGCTCCGTTCCCGCTCGCCCCGGGGTCGGTGCGCGTGCTCGCCGCGCTCGCCGCCGCGCGCGAGCAGGGACCGGCGCGCGAGGCCGCGCTCCGCCGGGTGCTCAGGGAGGCGACCCTCGAGCGCGGGCTCGAGACGGCCAGCGCCGAGGTGCTCGTGGAGCTCGCGGAGCTCGCCGGCCTCGACCGCGCCCGGTTCACCGAGGCGCTCGGCCGCCCCTCGACCGAGCGGGCGGTGCTCGCCACCTGGCGCACGGCGCGCTGCCGCGGCATCGGCGCGGCGCCCGCGCTCGTGATCGGCGAGGCGTGGCTCGTGTCCGGCACCCGCTCCGCCGACGAGTACGCCGAGATCCTGCAGCGGTGGCTCGCGCGCGCGCCGTCCCTCCCACCCGAGCGCACCCTCCACTGAGGCAGTCCGCGGCGTGCCCCAGGCGTGCGCGGGCGGCACGCCCGTGTGCGTCGGGACGTCCGTGCGGACGCGGGTTTGGGCCGTGGCACGGGCGCTGCTAGGATCGCCTCCCAGGTGCGTGAATCACGCGCCACCCCTGCACGTCGGATCCCTGGGAGGAATCCTCCGATGAAGCGCATCCTCACGCTGACCCTCGCGCTCGCGTTCGGCACGGGCTGCTACGTCTACGAGACGCGCAGCCGCAGCACGTACATCCCGCCGCCCGAGCCGACCTACGCGCCCCAGACGTATCCGCAGAGCTACCCGCAGCCCGTCCCGCCGCCGGTGGCGCAGCCCCAGCCGCTGCAGGTCTGGTACTACGGCCAGCACTGGATCCCGGAGGAGGTCGGCGGCGGCTGGTGCTTCCTCGAGGGCGCCCACTGGCACGACTACTACCCGGACAACTTCGACTGGTACACGCTCGACCGCGGCTACTACTCCTACGCCGGCCCGTACCAGTTCACGTACACCGCCGGTCACCCGCTGCCCGGCGGCGGCTGGTGCTTCCTCTCCGGCCCGCACTACCACGACTACGCGCCGCGCTCGGGCGCCGACTTCGTCTGGCGCCGCGGCGAGGGCTGGGTGTACGTCGGCCCGTGGCGCCACAACCGTCCACCGCCGGTGAACTACTGGCCGGCCCCGGCCCCGTGGCGGCCCGCGCGCCCGCCGCACGACGCGCGCCCCGCGCCCACGCCGGTGCGCCCGCCGCCGCCGCGCCCCAACCCGACGCCGGCCCCCGCGCCGCGCCCGTACGATCCGCGTGAGCGCGAGCCCCGGCCGGCGCCCAGCCCGCAGCCGTATCCGCAGCCTGCGCCGCAGCCGTACCCTCCGCCCATGCCCGGCCGCGAGCGCCCGACGCCCGCGCCTTACCCGGGCACGAACCCCCAGCCGGCCCCGCAGCCCACGCCGCAGCCCGGCCCGCCCGCGGATCCGAGCCAGCCCTTCCCGCCCGGCCGCAACCGGCCCGGCTTCCCCGGCCGCGGCGACGACGCCCTCGGCCACGGCAACCTGCCCCCGGGCCAGGGCGGCACCCCGCCCGGCCAGCAGCCCGCGCCCCAGCCCGCTCCCCCTCCCGGCTTCCCGCCGCCCGGCAACCCGGGCAACCCCGGCAACGGTAACCCCGGCCGCGGGAATCCCGGGAACGGCAACCGTGGCGGCGGCGTCGAGGCTCCGGCCCCAGGGCCCGGGCCCGGCCGGCCCGACCGCCCGTGGTCCGGCGGCGTGAGCCCGCCGACCCGCAACCCCGGCATCCCGCGCGGCGCACCCGTCGAGAACGACCGGCCCCGCGCGCAGCCCGCCCCGGCGCCCGCGCCGGCTCCGGCCCCGCCGCCCGCGCGGCCGCCGGAGAAGAAGGAAGAGAAGAAGGACGACAAGAAGAAGGATGACGCCAGCAACGGCTCGCCCAGCTTCCGCCGCCGCGTGAACTGACCGGCTGCCGGGAGTCGGACGAAGGCTCGAGGGCCGCTCCGGTCGAACCGGGGCGGCCCTCTCCTCGTCCGCTGGGCGGCGCGCGGCCGTTTCTCTTTTCCGATCAGGGACCTGCCTTCGCGCTTGCCGCCGCGACCCGCGGTGGTAGCTTGCCGCGTCATGGCCCCCCTCGTCACCGCGGTGATGCTCCTCGTCGGACTGGGCTTCTTCGGCTGGACCATGTCGCGGCGGCTCATGCCGCTCCGCGCGTTCCGGGCCGACGACCGGCTCTCCCGCGCCGGCGAGCGCGCCGGGCTCGTGGCGCGGTTCGGCCTCGGGCAGCAGCGGCTCGTCGACCCCGAGGAGGCCGGGCCGGGCTTCCTGCACGTCCTCGTGTTCGCCGCGTTCATGGTGCTCGCGCTCCGCACCATCACGCTCTTCGGCGTCGGCTTCGCCGGCCCCGGGTTCCACCTGCCGCTCCTCGGCGAGGACCAGGCGATCGGCCGGGTGTACGCGTTCGTGAAGGACGTCGTGGTGATCGGCGCGCTCGCGGGCGTGCTCGGCTTCCTGTGGCGCCGGCTCGTCACGAAGCCGGACCGGCTCACGCTCTCGACCGAGGGCGTCGTCATCCTCTTCATGATCGCCGGCCTCATGGTGACCGAGCTCACCTACGAGGCGGGGCTGCGCGCGGGCGAGGGCGGGTACGGCCTCGCGCTCGCCTCGCTCCTCCTCCACCTCGCGATCATCCTCGCCTTCCTGAACGTGCTCCCGTACGGGAAGCACTTCCACATCATCACCTCGCTCCCGAACGTCTTCTTCGCGCGGCTCCCGCCCGCCGGCGCGCTCCGCAAGCTCGACCTCGAGAGCGAGGACGCGAGCTACGGCACCGCGACGGTGAAGGACCTCTCCTGGAAGGAGGCCTGGGACACCTACAGCTGCACCGAGTGCGGCCGCTGCCAGACCCACTGCCCGACCTACGTGACCGGGAAGCCGCTCTCGCACAAGGAGGTGAACCGGGCCATCCGGCACCACATCCAGAAGATCGGCCCTGATCTGGTGGCGCTCGCGAGGGCGCCGGACGCCGCCGCGAAGGAGGCCGCCCTCGCGAAGCTCCCGCCGATCTCGGAGGTCGTCCCGCCGGAGACCTTCTGGGCCTGCACGACCTGCGGCTGGTGCGAGACGGCCTGCCCGGTGCTCATCGAGAACGTGCCCCGCCTCGTCGACATGCGACGGCAGGCGGTGCAGGTCGACTCGGTCTTCCCGGACGAGGCCGCGCGCATGTTCAAGGCGCTCGAGACGCAGGGCAACCCCTGGGGCATCGGCTCCAACAAGCGCGCCGAGTGGTGCGCCGACCTCGACGTGCCGCGCGCCTCCTCCGGCGAGCCGTTCGAGTGGCTGTTCTTCGTCGGCTGCGCGGGCGCGTTCGACGACCGGCAGAAGAAGGTCTCCCGCGCGATCGTGCAGATCCTCCGCGAGGCGAAGGTCTCGTTCGCGATCCTCGGCGAGGAGGAGACCTGCACCGGCGACGCCGCGCGCCGGCTCGGCAACGAGTACCTGTTCCAGATGCAGGCCGCCGCGAACGTCGAGACCCTGAACGGCTACGGGGTGAAGAAGATCCTCGTGCAGTGCCCGCACTGCCTCAACACCATCGGCAACGAGTTCCCGCAGTTCGGCGGGAAGTTCGAGATCGTCCACCACACGCAGCTCATCGCGCGGCTCGTCGCCGACGGGAAGCTCCCCGCCGGCAAGGCGGAGGGGCTCGGCGAGGTCACCTTCCACGACCCCTGCTACCTGGGCCGGTGGAACGGCGAGACCCGCGCCCCGCGCGCGGCGCTCGCCGCGGCGGGCGTGGACGTGAAGGAGATGCCCCGCAACGGCCGCCAGGGCTTCTGCTGCGGCGCGGGCGGCGGGCGGATGTGGCTCGAGGAGAAGCTCGGCACGCGCATCAACCAGGAGCGCGTGCGCGAGGCCGACGAGACGCTCGGCGCCGCGGGCGGCGTCGTCGCGACCGGCTGCCCGTTCTGCCTGACCATGGTGAAGGACGGCATCAACGAGACCGGCCGCGAGGGCCGGCTGAAGGTGATGGACGTCGCCGAGATCGTCGCGCTCGGGCTGCCGAGGAAGGCGGCCGCGGACGCGCCGGCCGCGGAGGGTCAGAAGGCGGATCCCGCCGCGTGAGCGACGCGCACCCGCCCGCGCCCGAGCTGCCCGC
This sequence comes from Anaeromyxobacteraceae bacterium, assembly GCA_047602405.1. GTDB lineage: Bacteria > Myxococcota > Myxococcia > Myxococcales > Anaeromyxobacteraceae > Anaeromyxobacter. The sequence goes on along the minus strand of JASGHJ010000001.1, from coordinate 1,079,754 downwards.
GCGCCTCGCGCGGCACCTCGGCGCGTTCGAGCGGCGGGTGGTCGAGGTCGAGGGGCTCCGGCTCCACGTGATGGAGGCGGGCGCGGCGGGCAGCGCGACCGCGCCCGTCGCGCTCCTCGTGCACGGGAACCCGACCTGGGGCTTCCTCTGGCGGAAGGTCGCGGGCGCGCTCACCGGCACGGGCCTGCGCGTCGTGATGCCGGACCTCCCCGGGCTCGGGCTCTCCGAGAAGCCGCGCGACCCTGCCTGGCACACGCTCGAGCGCCACGCGGCGGTGCTGCGCGGCCTCGTGCGGTCGCTCGGGAGCGCGCCCGTGGTGCTCGCCGTCCACGACTGGGGCGGGCCGATCGGCGTGCTCGCGATGTCCGGGCTCGCGGACCGGCTCGCCGGGCTCGTCCTGACGAACACGGTGCTGCGCCCGCCGCGCGACGGGCACCGGCCGACCGCGTTCCACCGCTTCGCGAACCTGCCCGGGGTGGCCGAGCTCGCGTTCCACTGGCTCGGCTTCCCGCAGAACCTCCTGCAGCGCACGCAGGCCGACCCGGACTCGATCGCCGGCGACGTCGCGTACGCCTACACCTGGCCGCTCCGCGCCCGTGCCGACCGCACGGCGCCGCTCGCGCTCGCGCGGATGGTGCCGACCGGCGGGGCGCACCCGTCGCTCGAGGGGCTCCGCGCGGTGGAGGCGTTCACGGGCGCGTACGCGGGGCCGGCGGCGATCGTGTGGGCCGACCTGGATCCGATCCTCGCCCGCGCGCTCCGGCGCAACCAGGAGCTCCTGCCGCGGGCGCCGGTGATCACGGTGCCGGCCGGGCACTACCTGCAGGAGGAGGCCCCGGTGCCCATCGCGGACGCGATCCGCGAGGTGGCGCGGCGGGCGCTCCGCTGAGGCGGCGAAGGGCCACGCGGCGAACCGCGGGCCCCGCGAGCCCTCCGCCGCGCGCCGGCGGGTCAGTTCCCGATCGCCGAGTTGATGAGCGGCGCGACGATCTTCATCCCGGGATCCTCGTTGTTGTACCAGTTCGGGGGTTCGACGATCCGCACCTGCGCGTCCTGGCCGACGAAGCGGGTGAGGAACGTCTCCATCGGCACGAACTCGCTGTAGCACTTGTACGTCTGGCCCCAGGGCCACTCGAGGTACTCCCAGAAGTACTTCTTCTTGAGCATCTGCTGGCACGCGTGGCTGCCGATGAACGTGATGATGGTGTCGCAGTGCGAGGCGTTGATGGGCCGGTGGTACGGGACGAAGTAGCTCGTGTTCGGGTAGGCCTTCAGCTGGTTCACGAGGTTGGTCTGGTCGGTGAGCCAGTACGCGTGGATGGAGGCCTCGTCGTTGGGCGTGAGGAACCGCTCGTAGCTGAAGCGCGAGTAGTTGTAGTCGCGCGTGTAGCCCGTGTACGCGATCCGGTCGTTCGGGAACGAGAGGGCCACCATGCGGTTGATGGAGCCGAAGTCGCTCCGGTCGAAGCTCGGAGGCAGGAGCGCGAAGACCGAGTCGAGCGCCCACGAGGCGCGGATGGTGTCGTGGAGCTTCCGCGAGTTGTAGGCCGACGTCGGCGCCGGGAAGATCGGGCCGGAGTCGTCGAGGTAGTAGGACTTCTGCGGCGCGAGCTTCGTGCGCACGAAGTAGTAGCCCGCCGCGGTCGCCGTGCCGCCCGCGCTGTAGCCGGAGACGAGGAGCTTCTGGATGGCCGGGAAGCGCGCGTGGGTCCAGTCGAGCGCGGCCATCGTGTTCGTGAAGCCCGCGTGGTGCCAGGGGAGCGGCGGCTCGGCGCCGGTCGGGTCGACGTAGGTCACGGTGCTGTTGCCCACGTGCACGTCGCCCGTGCAGTACGGCATGAACACGACGTTCCAGCCGGCCGTGACGAGCGAGGTCTTTGGGCGCACGCCCGCGAGCCCCGGGTCGGCGCCGTTCACGATCGGTGACACGTACTTCGCCGTGAACGACGACATGAAGTCGTCAGGGATGCCGTTCGGGTTCGCGGCGCCGAGGACCCCGGCGCGGCCGCTGCAGGTGTCGTAGTCCCAGCACGCGCCGCCGCCCTGGAAGTAGAACAGCACGTTCGGCGAGCCGGTCGCGTGGACGAAGAACTTGTACTGCGAGCCGTTGCCACACACCGCGCCGGGGAGCGCGACCTTCTCCCACGTCCAGCTGTTGCCTCCGTCCACGAGCACGTTGACGAGGAGGTCGGTGAGCGTCTGCGCCCGCGCCGACGGCGGGAGCGTGAGGACGAGCGTGGCCAGGGAGACGAGCAGGAGCCGTCGCATGGGAGCATCCCTCCGGGAGGTGCGGCCGGTCGGGGAACCGGCCATGGGAAGCACACCGCCTAAGGGTCCGCGCGGACGCCCTCCACGCTCCGTGAGGAGGCGACCCAAGAGGAAACCCAGGCGGCCTGGAGCCCACCGCGATGCGTCGTGCCGCCCTCGCCGTCCTCGTCCTCGCCACGGCGCTCGCCGGGGTCGCGTGGCTCACGACGCGCCCCGTCACGCAGCGTGAGGACGCCCCGCCGCGGGGCCTCCCGCCCTCCGGCACCGCCCCTTCCCTCGTCCCCGCGGCCGCTCCCGCCGTGCCCGCGGCCGCGCAGCCCCCTTCTCCCGACCCCGGCGCGGGGTCAGCGACCGTTCCGCGCGAGCCCCTGCGGCCGTACCCGCTCGACCTCGCCCAGCTCCGCGAGGTCACGCCGGGGAACCTCTACTGGGAGACCGGCGCGCCGACGTCGGACCCGGAGGTCGCGAAGGCCCGCGCCGAGCGCGCGAAGGCGGTGAACGTGCTCTACGGCAAGGTCCTGTCCGGCACCGGCACCGAGGAGGAGGTGCGGACCTACTTCGCCGAGCGGCGGAAGGAGCACGAGGACGCGGTCCGGTTCGCGCAGGCGGCGCTCGACGCGGGCGGCGCGGACCTGCCCGACCAGGACCGCGGCCTGCTGCTGCTCGCGATCGAGCTCAACGCCGCGCGCCTCGCGGAGCTGCCGCGCGGCCTCGAGGACGCGCTCGCGCGCAAGGCCGAGCAGGACCGGCGCCGCGCCGAGTGGCGCGCGGCCGGCTCGCCGGTGCCGGCGGCGCCGCCCTGACCTCGAGGACCCACGCGCGGCGCGGTGCGCGCTACCGCTGCACCGCGAGCGGCCCGTCGAGGAGCCGCTTCGCCTCGGTCCGCCAGCGCGCCGCGGCCTTGCCCTTCGCCCACTGCACCATCACGAGCGACGCGCCCGGGTGCGGGACCTTCGCGACGCGCTTCCCGCCCGCGAGCACCTCGAAGCCGTCGCTGCGGACGAGCACGGCGAGCCGCCCGGTGTCGACGACGTCGAGGAGGCCGGGCTGCTCCGCCGCCCAGGCAGCCCAGGGCCGCGCCGACGCCGGCGAGCCGGTGAGCCGCACCGGGACCTCCGGCAGGTCGACCGAGTAGTACTCGACGTTGCCCCGGCAGGACTCGTTGCCGTGGTCGAGCGCGGCGCGGACGATCCACGCGCCCTCCCGCCGGACGAGCCCGAAGCTCTGCGGCAGGCCCTCCTCGACGAGGCACTCCGCGCGCTCGCGGTCGCGCATCGCGGCGCGGGCCTTCCGGGACGCCTGGGCGAGGAGCGGCCCCGCCGCCGGATCGAAGACCGCGCGGACGTCGAGGTCGTGCTCCCGGTCGTCCAGCCGGAAGGTGCGGAGCGTGCGCGCGGCCCAGGGGTGCGCCGCGCCCTCGCAGTAGCCCTCGTCGAGCCGCTCGACCGAGACGTGGTCGGGCCCGACGAAGAGGACGTTCTCGTGCTTCGAGCCGGAGCAGGTCGGCTCGCCGGGCGGGCCGAGCTTCCGCGGCTTCGCGGCGCCGGCGCGGGTGCGAACGACGGCCTCGATGAAGCCGCCCTCTTTCCGCTCCACGAGGTCGAGGCGCCAGAAGCCGTCCTTCCTGGGCACGGCGAGGCCGGAGCCGGCGCAGGAGGCGCCGCGCGCGTCGACCACCCAGGTCGTGAGGAGCCCGCGGTTCTGGCGCAGGCCGAGGAGGATCACCTCGTCGGGCGGCGCAGCGGGCGCGGCGGCGAGGACGAGGGCAACGAGAGCGGGCGTCATCGCTCGGGATTCTACCCTTCACGGTTCTTCACCTTCACGAAACCCTCGAGCAAAGGGCGGCCCCTACCTTGGCACCGTCCAACGACTGCCAAGGAGGCAGCAACGATGTCCCCGTTCTGGTCCGGTTTCCTCGGCGCGATCGCCGCCCTCTTCGTCCTCGGCGCGCTGCGCCGCCTCGTCTTCCGCGCCGCCTTCCACCGCTTCGCCCGCCGGGGCGGCGTGCACGGCCCCCGCGCACGCATGGTCTGGCTCTTCCGCCGCCTCGGCGCGAAGCCCGAGCAGGAGCGCATCCTGAAGGCCGAGCTCGACGCGCTCTTCTTCGACGCCCAGGAGCTGCGCGGCGAGGCCGCCGGCGTGCGGGCTTCCCTCGCGAAGCTCCTCGCCGAGCCCGCGCTCGACGAGGCCGCCGTCTCCGCCGCGCTCGAGGGCCCGCTCGCGAAGCTGTCCGCGCTCCGCACCCGGCTCGCCGGCTCGATCGCCCGCGTGCACGCGTCGCTCGACCCCGCGCAGCGCACCGAGCTCGCCGCGATGGTCGCCGAGGGCCCCGGGCGCCGCGGCCGGTGCGGCCATCGCCGCGGGATGCACGGCGGGCACGGTGGTCACGGGCACGGCCACGCGATGGCGTGAGGGCTGCGGTCGGGGCGAACGGGGAAGGTCAACTCCCGTTCGTCCCGAGACCTCATGGACGGACACGTCCACCGGGGGGCATGAAATGCCTGCCGTTGGTTGAGCGCGCGGGCGGTCCCGGTGTAGCGATCGACCTCGGAGGTGGTCGCTCAGAAGGCCGTTGCTACGTTCGGCGGTCCTGCCAGGAACCCCGTCCCCGAGACCGGCCCGCGCTGCGAATGGGTACCACGGTGTGCCGTACCTGGGCAGATGCATGCCTGGGAAGGGCGTGAAGCAGTGTCCTAGAAGCTACCCCGCGGCGCAGCGACCGCCTCCTTCCCCGGAGGTGGTCATGGAAGGAATCGTTGTCGATCGGGTCTGTGGACTCGACGTTCACAAGGAGCAAGTGACGGCCTGCGTGCTGCTGGGAGAGGGCTCCAGGCTGCGCAAGTGCGTGAGGGAGTTCTCGACGTTCACGCGCGACTTGCTGGCGCTCGTGGAGTGGCTGCGCGAGGAGCACGTCACGCACGTGGCCATGGAGAGCACGGGCGTCTACTGGAAGCCCGTTTACGCGGTGCTGGAGTCGGCGGGCGAGCTCGAGCTCGTCGTTGGCAACGCGCAGCACATGAAGAACGTCCCAGGCCGCAAGACGGACGTGAAGGACTCGGAGTGGATCGCCCGACTCGTGAGGATGGGGCTGATCCGCAAGAGCTACGTGCCGCCGCTCTACCTTCGCGACCTACGGGACCTCGTTCGGTACCGACGCTCGGTCGTCCAGGCCCGGACGTCCGAGCGCAATCGACTACAGAAGGTCCTCGAGACCGCGAACGTGAAGCTCGCAAGCGTTGCCTCGGATGTCTTTGGCAAGTCTGGCATGGCGATGCTGCGAGCGATGGCCGATGGCGAATCCGACCCGCGCAACCTCGCGAAGCTCGCCGAAGGGCTCCTACGTAAGAAGATCCCCGAGCTCGAGGCCGCCCTCGACGGCCGGCTCCGCGATCACCACCGGTACATGTTGCGGCTACAGCTCGACCGGCTCGACGCTGCTGACCGCGACGTCGACACGCTAGAGAGGGAGATCGAGCGCCGACTCGAGCCCTATCGCGAGCAGGTCAAGCTGCTTTCGACGATCCCGGGCGTGAAGGTCCAGACCAGCGCGTCACTTCTCGCTGAGATCGGCCCCGACATGTCCGTCTTCGGCGGCCCGCGCCACCTGGCGAGTTGGGCTGGCGTCTGCCCCGGGAACGACGAATCGGCCGGGAAGCGGCGCTCCGGGCGTTCGCGGAAGGGGAACGTTCACCTCCGGTCGACCCTGGTCGAGGCTGCCGGCGCAGCCATCCGCACCAAGAAGACCTACCTGCGAGACAAGTACTTCCGCCTCAAGGCCCGCCGAGGACACAAGCGAGCCACCTTCGCCATCGCCCACAAGATCCTCAACGCTGCCTATGAGAATCCTCACGAAACACGTGCCGTACGAGGACCTCGGGGACACCTACCTCGACCGGGTCGACGAAAAGCGCGTCGCCAAGAACCTCGTTCGCCGCCTTGAGCGCCTCGGCTATAGCGTGACCGTCACCTCACAGACACCCGAGGCGGTCACCTCCTAACCCCGGCATTTCGAAGCAGCGTAGGGCCGCGCAGCGGCCCGAAGACGAGGGACGCACCCGATCCTGGAACGAATCCCGGGCTCAAGACCGGAACCGCTCCCCGAAAGCCCACAGGCCCGCGAGCACGAACAGGACCGAGACCGCCCACGCCGCCAGGGCGCGCCTCCAGGCCGTGACGCGCAGGGCCCTCGCTTCCGGCCGTCGTCTCCGGACGGACGGAGCTCGAGCGACGCCATCGACTCCACGAGGACCGCAACCCCGCGGGGACATCACCGGTGATGTCCCTGAAGGGACGCCTCGCGCTCTAGGTTCGCTGCGAAGCCTCGGCACGGCGCACCGGCATCCCGTCCACCTCCACGAGCGCCTCGTCTCCGTCCGCATCGACGAACGAGAGCTTCAGCTGCTTTCCGAGCGCCCGGCCGATCTTCCGCAACGTCTCCCAGCGCGGCGTCCGCTGATCGAGGCCGCGCTCCATGCGGGCGATCATCGGCTGGCTGACGCCCACCAGCTTCGCGAGCTGCGCCTGGGTGAGCCCGGCCTGCTCACGCATGCTGCGGACCACGATGGCCACCTCGTGAACGAGCCGCCGCTGCTCGTACGCGTGACGGAAGCCGGGATCCTCGAGCTGCTGACCGAGGTACGCGTCCAGCCCCACCCCGCCCGGGCGCTTCGCCTTCGGCGTTCGCTTCGCCGGCCTTGTCGTCTTCCTCATCTCAGAGCCTCTTCATCCTTGCGCTGGCCGCCTCGATGCCCGCGTCCTGATCCTGCTTGCGACAGATGTGGAGGATCCAGACCACCCCGCTGCGCTGGCAGAAGAGCGTGCGGAATCCTCCCGTTCGAATCTCGAACATGCCCCGGTTCTGGCGCCCCTTGATCGGCTTCATGGAGATCGGCGCCTGCAGTCCGTGATCCCGGAGCGCTGCGATGTCCGCCACGACCTGCGCCCGATCACGGGCAGGCAACGAACCGAGGAAGTCGGTCGGCTGCGACCGGGCCGCTTCGGTCGAGTAGAAGCGCACCTCGAACACGAGGTGGGCTTATATCCAACTGGATATCAGGAATCAACCCGGCCGCCGCTCACTCCGGCGGGTACTCCACCTCGGCGCTGACCGTCCAGCGCCCCGGCGGAGCCCGCTCGGCGGCCCGGAGCTCGACGGTCTCGCCCGCCTCGACCTCCCCGTTCGCCTCGGCCGCGACGACGCGAGCGCCCACCACCTCGCGGAGCCGGAAGCGCACCTCGACCTCCCCCGTGCCTCCGCGGTTCCGCACCCGCGCGGTGGGGACGGCGCCGCCGTCCGGCGCCGGCGAGAGCGCGACGAACACGAGCTCGGGCCTCGGGCCGGCGCAGCCGCGCGCGTAGAGGGCGGCGAGGAGGAGGCCGCAGAGGAGCGGCAGGAGCGCGCGCCGAGCCACGGTCACTTCCCCGGCACCCAGGGCGGGGCGACCGTCACCGCCACCAGGATCCCGAGCGCGGTGAAGACCGCCCAGGTGAGCGCGGCGAGCGCAGGCAGCGGGTCGGCGCGCCGCTCGGTGCGGCCGAGGCTCGCGAGCCCGAGCGGCTCCGGCACGATGGGCAGCTTGTGCTCCGCCTCGTACTCCCAGTGCGGCAGCTGGGCCTCCTCGCGGAGCGCCGGACAGATCGCGGCGATCCGGCGCCCGAGCTCCGCCACCTGCGCGTCGTCGAGCACGACCCGCGGCCAGAGCCCCTCGTGGCCCAGGGCGGCGCCGAGGTTTCGCGCGAAGTCCACCTGCGCGAGGTAGGCGCGGGTCTGGTCGTCGTCGAGGGTCCCCCAGGCGACCACGTCCACCCCGCGGCCGCCGGGGGCGGGCGCGAGCGACGAGACCTGCCGCGCGAAGAACGCGAGCAGGTTGGTCGAGCCGTCCTGCCGCTCCGGCCGGTCGCGGACGCAGGCGCCGTCCACCTCGAGGTGGCCGATGCGGCCGGCGGCGTCCTCCACCGGCAGGGAGAACGGCGCGCCCGGGCGCCCCGGCCGCTCGAGCACCACGTTGAGCGCCACGAACGGCCCCTCCCCGCAGGCCGGGCGGAGGGCGCGGTGCCGCGCACGCTCGGTCGCCTCCCGCCCATGGAGCCGGGCGAGCGCACGCCAGGCCAGCACGCGGAGTGCGCCCGGCGCGCCCCGGCCCGCGAGCACCCCTACGTAGGCGAAGAAGACCGCGAAGAAGGCGAGGGTGAGCGTCTCGACGTTGGAGCGCTGCGCGAGCGTCACGAGCAGGCGGACGCGGAGGCCCAGCAGGAGCTCGCCCGCGAGCGCCCCCAGGGTGACGAGCGGGTACAGGACCGCGAGGGCGCCCACCCTCCGGGCGTACTCCACGGGCGAGTCCGCGCCCGGCTCGTCCACGAGCCGACGGATGAGCCCCATCTCATCCCAACGTTAAGGACGGGCGGGGGGCGCGGGAAACGCCCGCACCGCCCCGTCCAGCCGGCGCACGACCTCGGCCTCGAGCGCGTCGAGGTCGTTGCCGCTCCGGGGATCCGCGCCGGCGCAGAGCAGGATCTCGTCGTACGGCGACGCAGGGCGGCCCAGGGCCTCGTAGTCGATGTGCCGGGGCGCCTCGCCACCGTCCGGCGCGGGCTCGAACGCGCCGAAGAGGCCGTCGGAGCCGGGGGCGAGCTCCTCCTTCAGCGCGAGGAGGCGCCGGAGCGCCGCCGCGAACGGCGCGTGCGCGAGGTGCCGCGCGCGGACCGCCTCGCCCGCCCGCGCGGCGACGCCGGCGAGGCAGGCCCTGAAGAACGGCACGTCGGTGACGACGAGGCCGTAGAGGTGAAAGTCGCCGGCCGCGAGCTCGACGAGCGTGGCCTCCTCCTCGTTGAGCCAGGAGTGGCTCGGGCAGAGGAACGACTCGCAGATGCCGGCGTCGTAGACGCCGGCGTCACGGAGATCTGGGCCTCGAGCGTCGCCGGCCGCGCGCGTCGAGAGCGGGTGCGCGAGGCAGCCCACGCGGGTCTCCGCCGCATCGAGGAACCCGAGCAGCGCGCACACCCGCACCGACGGGAAGAGCGGCTCGGGCAGGCCCGGCGCGAGGTCGGCCGCGGCCGCCCGGAAGCCCTCGAGCGTGCGCGGCGCGGCGGCGACGCGCGCGGTCCTCCGCCGGAGCTCCGCCCGGAGCCGGTCGCGGGAGAGGTCGTGCGCGTTGTAGAGGCCGCAGCACGCGCCGCAGGAGCCGGCCGCGCGCTGGCAGAGCGCGATCATGGCCGCGGTGGGTGCTCGAGGCCGATCGCGGCGCGGCAGGCCCCGCACAGCCCGGGGCCCTTGCGGTCGGAGTCGGCGGCGTCGCGCGAGAGGAACATCGCGCAGCGCGCGTCCGGGCAGTGCGACAGGCCGAGCAGGTGACCCGCCGCGTGGACGGTCTCGACCTGGGCGCGCTTGCGCACGACCTCGGGGTCGCCGTGCGAGAGCCGGAACAGCGAGAAGAGCGCGGCGGACGCGTCACGGTCGGCGTCGCCGATGACGTACGGCGCGTCGGGCAGGAAGAGGTCGACGTCGGAGATGCCGATGACCGGCGCGTGGTTCGAGCCCGAGCCGAGCTGCGAGAGCCGGCGGAGGATCGAGGTCGCGTGGTACTGGCCACGGCTCTCGTTGAAGGCGTACTTCGGCCGGTCCAGGCCGGGCCCGAGCTTCGAGGGGATCCCGAGCACGTCCTTGAGGCCGTGCGCCGCGTCGTGGAGCGTGCGGGGGGCCACCTGCCCCAGGCCGACGAGGATGATGAGCGCCGGACGGGGCAAGGGCTTCAGCTCCGCGCGAAGGTTGGCGGGCTTCGTGGCGCCGGCGCCCGGGGCGCTGGCGGCGTTGTCACCAGCGGTGCTGGCTGAGGCGGAAGGATTCGAACCTTCATACGCGGATCCAAAGTCCGCAGTCCTGCCGTTGGACGACGCCTCAGAACCGTTCCGTGGCACGGACGTTCCTGCTCGAAGGGGGACCCGGGTTGCTCTACCAGCGTAGCAGGGCCCCGGCCCAAGTGAAACCCGCCCCGAACGCGGCCAGGGCCACGAGGTCGCCCCGCTTCACGCCCCGCTCGGCGACGCCCTCCTCGAGGGCCAGCGGGATGGAGGCGGCGGTCGTGTTGCCGTACTTCTGGATGTTGTTCCAGACCTTCTCGTCCGGCAGCTCGAGCGAGCGCTGGACCATCTGGGCGATCCGGAGGTTCGCCTGGTGGGGCACGAGCAGCTTCAGGTCGGCGGGCGTGAGGCCGTGCTTCGAGAGGACCGAGCGGACGACCTCGGGCATCCTCACGATGGCGTTCTTGAAGACCTTCTGCCCCTCCATGTGCGGGAAGATCGCGCCGCTCTCGATCTGCGCGACCTGCACCCGCGGGTGGTACCGGCTGCCCGGCGCGTCGGTCCACAGGTCCTTCGCGCCGCGGCCGTCGGCGTGGAGCTCCACCGAGAGCACGCCGCGGTCCGGGTCGTCGGTCGCCTCGAGGAGCGCGGCGCCCGCGCCGTCCCCGAAGATCACCGCGACGTCGCGGCCGCGCGTCGTCACGTCGATGCCGGTCGAGTGGATCTCGGAGCCGACGAGGAGGACCTTCCGGTAGACGCCGGCCCGGATCCAGGCGTCGGCGATGGAGAGCCCGTAGACGAAGCCCGAGCACTGGTTGCGGATGTCGAGCGCCGGGACGCCGGGGATGCCGAGCTTCGCGTTGAGGAAGCACCCGTCGCCCGGGAACATGTGGTCGGTCGACAGCGTGGCGTAGATGATCGCCTCGACGTCGGTGGCCTTCCAGCCGGCCTTCGCGAGCGCCCGGTTCGTGGCCTCGAGGGCCATGTCGCTGTTGCCGACGCCCTCCGGCACCCAGCGCCGCTCCTTGATGCCCGTCCGCTCCTGGATCCAGGCGTCGGACGTCTCCATGTAGCGGGTGAGCTCCTCGTTCGTGACGACGCGGTCCGGCACGTACGTCCCGAGGGCGGCGATCGCGGCGCGAGGCATGTGGGCTCCTCTCAAATATCCAGGTTCTGGACGTCGAGGGCGTGCTTCTCGATGAACTCGCGGCGCGGCTCGACCGCGTCGCCCATCAGCACCGAGAAGACCTCGTTGGCCTCCACGGTGTCGTCGACCCGGACCTGCAGGAGCGTGCGCTTCGCCGGGTCCATGGTCGTCTCCCAGAGCTGCTCGGGGTTCATCTCCCCGAGCCCCTTGTAGCGCTGGATGTTCTGCCCGGCCTCGGCCGCCTTCTTGAGGGCGTCCACGGCCTCGAAGATGGTGTCGTGCTCGGTCTCGGCCTCGCCGACCTGGAGCGTGTACGGGCCCGGGCCGATCTCGGCGAGCGCGCCGTGCAGGGCGGCGAGCTCGGTCCACTCCGCGCCGGACAGGTAGTTGTGGTCGAGGCGCGTCTCGCGGGGCGCGCCGGCGACGCTCGTCTGGAAGACGAGCGAGTCGCAGCCGTGCTCCTCGTCGCGGTCGATGCGCACGACCGAGTTCTCGAGCTCGGGGTGGAGCTTCTTCGCCTTGTCGTAGATCTTCTGCGCCTGCTCCTTCACCGCGTCGTGGCGCTTCAGGAGCTCGAGGTCGAGGTCGCCGAGCTGGATCGCCGCGTCCACGATGCGGCGGTCGCGGCGGCAATCGACGCGGGAGAGCAGGGCGCGGTAGGCGGCCGCCTCGCGGGCGAGCTGGCCGATGTCCTGGCCCTCGATCACCGCCCCGCCGGCCACGAGCTTCGCCTTCTCGGTGCCGTGCGCGATCAGGAACTCGGCGAGCCCCTCCTCGTTCTTGAGGTAGGTCTCCTTCTTGCCCTTCGCGACGCGGTAGAGCGGCGGCTGCGCGATGTACAGGTAGCCCTTCTCGATCACCTCCGGCATCTGCCGGAAGAAGAACGTGAGGAGCAGCGTGCGGATGTGGGAGCCGTCCACGTCCGCGTCGGTCATGATCACGATCTTGTGGTAGCGGATCTTTTCGATGTCGAACTCCTCGGACCCGATGCCGGTGCCGAGGGCCGAGATCATCACCGCGATCATCTCCGACGAGAGCATCTTGTCGAAGCGGGCCTTCTCCACGTTCAGGATCTTGCCGCGGAGCGGGAGGATCGCCTGGATGCGCCGGTCGCGCCCCTGCTTCGCGGAGCCGCCTGCGGAGTCGCCCTCGACGATGAGGAGCTCGGACTCACGGGGGTCGCGGGACTGGCAGTCGGCGAGCTTGCCCGGGAGGGAGCCCGAGTCGAGCGCGCCCTTGCGGCGCACGGTCTCGCGGGCCTTGCGGGCCGCGATGCGCGCGCGGGCGGCCTCGGCGACCTTGCCGCAGACCTTCTTCGCGAGGTTGGGGTTCTCCTCGAGCCACGCGCCGAGGCGCTCGTTGAGCATGGTCTCGACCATGCTCTTCGCCTCGGTGTTCGAGAGCTTCGTCTTCGTCTGACCCTCGAAGCTCGCCCCCGGCAGGCGCATCGAGATCACGGCCGCGAGCCCCTCGCGCATGTCCTCGCCGCTGGGCAGCTCGTCCTTGAGGTCCTTGAAGAGGTTGTTCTTCTGCGCGTGCGCGTTGATGGTGCGCGTGAGCGCGGTCTTGAAGCCGATGAGGTGGGTGCCGCCCTCGTGGTTGTGGATGTTGTTCGCGAAGGCGAAGACCTTCTCGTCGTAGCCGTCGTTCCACTGCAGGGCGATCTCGACGAGCGCGGTGCCGCGCTCGGTCTCGACCTCCTGGCGCAGCGACACCGGCGGGTCGAAGAGCGTCTCGCGCGCCTTGTTGAGGTAGGAGACGAACTCGCGGATGCCGTCCTTGAAGAGGAACTCGGACTTCTTGCCGCCGGAGCGCTCGTCCTCGATCGTGATCTTGAGGCCGGCGTTCAGGAAGGCGAGCTCCCGCAGCCGCTGGGCGAGCGTCTCGAACGAGTACTCGTGGACCTCGAAGATCGTGGTGTCGGGCTTGAAGGTGACGCGGGTGCCCCGGCGCTGGGTCTCGCCGATGGCGGTGACCTTGCCGGCCGGGTTGCCGCGCTCGTAGCGCTGCGCCCAGACCTTGCCCTCGCGGTAGACCTCGACCTTGAGCCAGTCGGAGAGCGCGTTCACGCAGGTCACGCCGACGCCGTGGAGGCCGCCCGAGACCTTGTACGCGTTCGACTCGAACTTGCCGCCGGCGTGGAGCTTCGTGAGCACGACGTCGAGCGTGTCCATGCCCTTCACCGTGGGGTGAGGGCCGACCGGGATGCCGCTGCCGTTGTCGAGGACGGTGACCGAGTTGTCGGCGTGGATGGTGACGTTGATCTCGTTCGCGCGGCCCGCCATCGCCTCGTCGACCGAGTTGTCCACGACCTCGTACACGAGGTGGTGGAGGCCGCGCTCGCCCACGTCGCCGATGTACATGTGCGGCCGCTTGCGGACGGCCTCGAGGCCCTCGAGGACCTTGATCGCGTCGGTTCCGTACTCCTCGGTCGCAGGCTTCGCGGGCCCGGGGCCCTGGCTCTTCTCGACGGTTTCCAGGAGCGCCTCTCTCAACGTTCTCGCGCGGCCGCTTCGGGACCGTCGCTGGGGGCTGTTTCTCGAAGGTTTACGGCGGCTTAAGGCGTCGCAAGGGTATAGCAGCCCGCGCGCTGCCCGGCAACGGCCCTCCGGGACCCGCCGACGTCTCTCAACCCACCGGGATCAGAGGGGTAAAACGGTGCCGGACACGACCTGGAAGAAGGCGGTGTCGGGGCCGGCGGCGGGCTCGAGCAGGCGGCGATCGGTGGTCGTCAGGAAGGCCTGTCCGGGCAGCGCGCGCAGGTAGTCGAGCAGGAACCGGTTCTTCGCAGGGTCGAGCTCGGAGGAGACGTCGTCGAGGAGGAGCAGCGGCGGCCGGCCGTTCTGCGCGCGCAGGTTCTCGATCTCGGCGATCTTGAGCGCGAGCACGAGCGCGCGCTGCTGGCCCTGGCTCCCGAACCCGCGGGCGCCGTGGCCGCCGAGCGCGAGCACGAGGTCATCCGCGTGCGGCCCGACGCTCGTGAACCCGCGCTGCCGGTCGCGCTCCAGCCGGGAGGCGAGCGCCTCGGCGAGCCCGGCGGCGAGCTCCTCCTCGGTCCCACCGCCGACCCGCACCCCGCCCGCCGTGCGGTACGTGAGGTGTGCGTCGGGCGCGCCCTCGCCGGAGATCCGCGCGAACGCCTCCCTGAGGCGCGGAGAGAGCTCCTGCACGAGCTCTCTCCGGCGGCGCAGCAGCCGGGCGCCCGCCCGCACGAGCGGCGCGCGGAAGCTCGCCTCCACCTCGTCGGCCGACGGCCCCTCGGCCCGGAGCGCCGCGTTCCGCGCGCGGAGCGCCCGCACGTACTCGCGCGCCTCGGCGAGCACCGCCGGCCAGCGGTTGAACGCGGCGCGGTCGACGAACCGCCGCCGCCCGTCCGGCCCCGCCTTCACGAGCAAGAGGTCGTCCGGCGTGAACGCGACCGCCGCGAGCCCCTCGAAGTACGTGTCGAGCCGCTCCTGCGGCTTGCCGTCCAGGAGCGCCGTGCGGACGCCCTCCTGGATCCGCACCGCGACCTCGCGCACGCCGCCCGGCCCCTCGAAGTCGCCGGTCACCGCCGCGCCGGGTTGCCCGTGCCGGACGAGCTCGGCGAGGCGCGACGCCCGCAGCGGCTTCAGCGTCGTGAGGAGGAAGATCGCCTCGAGGAGGTTCGTCTTCCCCTGGCCGTTCTGGCCGACGAGCACGGTCGCCCGCGGCGACGGCTCGAGCGCCACTGCCGCGAGGTTCCGGAAGTCCGTGAGGGCGAGCCCGAGGAGCCGCAACGAGACGGCCCCGCGATCAGATGCGCATCGGCATCACGACGGCCGTGAAGCCCTGGTCGACCTCGTCGCCGCCCTTCACGACGCCGGGCGAGAGGTCGTCGGCGAGCTCGAGCTTCACGTCCTTCGAGCGCAGCACCGCGAGCACGTCGAGGATGTAGCGCGCGTTGAAGCCGATCTTCAGCGCCTCCCCGTCGTACTCGACCGGGACCTCCTCCTTCGCCTCGCCGAGGTCCGGGTTCTGCGAGGTGACGCGCAGGTGGCCCTTCGCGAGCTCGAGCTTCACCGCGTGGGCCTTGTCGGTCGACAGGATCGAGATGCGGCGGAGCGTCTCGAGCAGGCGGTCGCGGCCGACCGAGACGACCTTGTCGCCGGTCTTCGGGATCACCTGCTTGTAGTCCGGGAAGAGCCCCTCGATGAGCCGCATCGAGAGGACGACGCCCGGCCGGCGCAGGATCGCGCTGTTCTCGACGAAGCCGAGCTTCGTGTCGCCCGCGCCCTCCTCGGCGCCGGCCTCGGCGACCTCGGAGAGGAGCTTCCGGAGCTCGGCGAGCCCCTTCTTCGGGAGGATCACGCCGCGCTTCAGGCCGAAGCCGCCCTGGAGCGGCTTCTCGGACATCGACAGGCGGTGCCCGTCGGTCGCGACGAGGCGCAGCGCCTCGGCCGACGGCTCGAAGTAGACGCCGTTCAGGTTGTACCGGGTCTCGTCGTTCGAGACCGCCATGAAGGTCCGCTCGATCATCTCGAGCAGCGTGCCGGCCTGGACGTCGGTGAACGGGACCTTCTCGAAGCGCGGCAGGGTCGGGAAGTCCTCGGCGGGCAGGCCGACGATCTTGAACTCGGACGGCCCGCTCTTCACCTCGAGGTAGTTGTTCTGCGCGCGGCGCAGCGTGACCTCGGCCTCGGGCAGCGCGCGGACGATGTCGTAGAGGTGCCGGGCCGACACCGCGACGGCGCCCTCCTTCACGACCTCGCAGGCGTGCTCGGACGAGACGGCGATGTCGAGGTCGGTCGCCGATACCACCAGGCCGCCGCCCTTCTTCGCCTCGAGGAGCACGTGCGAGAGGATCGGCATCGTGCCTCTTCTTTTCCACGATCCCCTGAGACCGGCCCAGCGCCTTGGAGAGCTCCGCGATGCCGATCTTCAGTTCCATGTGAGGATCCTCTTATCTAGAAGCTCGTCGTAGAAGCAGGGGGAAGGCCCCTGTGGACAACCGACCTGACTCCCTGGATCGACTCGCGTTTTCGAGCGGGTGATCCGTGGGGTTGGGAGGGGGTCGAGTTTGTGTATCCCGCTGCTGGAAAACCTGTCAACACGCGTCCGCACGGCGTCCCCAGCGTTACCCGGGCTCCATCCACATGTTGTCCACATCGGTCGAAAGGCGACGGAAGGCCTGGGGTCCCTCTGCAACCGGAGGGCCGAACCCTGGGCGCGGGGCGGACCGCCGGTCGGCGCCGCCATCGCCTCGCGGCGGGGAGGCTCGGGACGTACGGCGGCCCTCGGCCGGGCCCGGCCGGGCACACCCGAGGTCATGGTGAGGCCGTCAGGGGACGAGCGCGGAGGTCAGCGTCCGGACGGCGGTTCTCACCGCCTCGTCGGTCTCCATGAGCGACTTCACGCGCTCGACGGCGGAGATGACGGTGGTGTGGTCCTTCTTGTTGAACTTCTCGGCGATGAGCTGGAGCTTCTCCTGCGCGAGCTCGCGGCAGAGGTACATCGCCACCTGCCGCGGGAGGGCGACCTTCTGCTCCCGGTTCGAGGAGGTCAGCTTCGCCACCGTGAGGCCGTAGTGGGCCGCCACGGCCTCCTGGATGCGCTCGATGGGCGGCCGGTACCCCTCCGGCGGGATCTGGTCGCCGAGGACGTCGCGGGCGAGCGCGATGGTGATCGGCTCCCCCTTCAGCGAGGCGAACGCGGCGAGGCGCATCAGCGCCCCCTCGAGCTCGCGCACGTTGGAGCGGATGTGCGTGGCGAGGAGCTGCGTGACCTCGTCGGGCAAGGCGATCCGCTCGACGTCGGCCTTCTTCTTGAGGATCGCGGCGCGGGTCTCGAACTCCGGGGCCTCGATCTGGACCCGCATGCCCCACTCGAAGCGGGAGCAGAGCCGGGCGTCCAGGCCCTTCAGCTCCTTCGGCGAGCGGTCGGAGCTGAGGACGATCTGCACGTGGTGCTCGTGCAGCTCGTTGAAGGTGTGGAAGAACTCCTCGGCGGTCTTGTCCTTGCCGGCGAGGAACTGCACGTCGTCGACGAGGAGCGCCGAGCACTCGCGGTACTTCCGGCGGAACTCGTCCATGCCGCCGCGGGAGAGCGCCGCGACGAAGTCGTTCGTGTAGCGCTCGGAGGAGACGATGGCGACGCGGCCGTTCGGCCGCTTGTCGAGGATGCCGTGGGCGAGCGCGTGGAGCAGGTGGGTCTTGCCGAGGCCGGAGTCGCCGTGGAGGAAAAGCGGGTTCCAGACGTGGCCCGGGTTGTCGGCGACGGCGCGCGCGGCGTGGAACGCGAACTGGTTCGAGTCGCCGACGACGAAGGTGTCGAACGTGTACCGCGGGTTCGGCCGGACGTCGCGCGGCTCGCCGGCGTCGGCACCGGAGGTCACGGTCGGGGCCGACGCCGCAGGGCGCGGCGCGGGCGTGAGGGCGGGCTCGGCGGCGGGCGCCGGACGGGTCGCGGTGGTGTCGACCACGAAGGCGACCGGGAGGGCCTTCCCGAGGAGGTTCGGCAGGAACTCCTCGAAGAACGCGCGGTAGTTGTCCTCGACGAAGTCGCGGTGGAACCGATCGGGGGCCGCGATCTCGAGCCGGCCCTCGCCCAGGGCGAGCGGCCGGAGCGGGGCGAACCAGCGGTCGTACAGATCCGGGCGCAGCCGCGTGCGGAGGTACGCGTCGATGCGATCCCAGAGGTCGTCCATGGAGGCGGAGTCGAGCGCGGTTGCCGAAGGTCGGTCCATGTTTCCGGGGGCCCGATGACCACGACGAGAAAAAGGTGACGTCCGCCGCGGAGTTGCTGTCGGCGGTGAGGCTGAGGGTGGTGCGCGTGTACGGCCGGACGGCGAGGAGTCAGGCGAGGTGCTGTCGCGTGGAGGCGCAAGTTAGCGAAGGATCCGTGGCGAGTTCAAGCGAGAGGTTTCGCGATCGCGAGCCTTCGCGAAACGACGGCGGTTTTGCGAACGCCCCATGTGACGATCGGGGGACCGGCCGCCGCGTGATCCGCGATCGCGCCCTCCGATCGCGCGCGAACCTTGACACACCGGCGTCGATCGAGGAGTTTGCCCCGCCATGAAGCGTACTTACCAGCCGAAGAAGCGCCGCCTGAACCGCACCCACGGGTTCCGCAAGCGGATGAAGACCCCGGGCGGCCGCAACGTCCTCCAGCGTCGTCGCGCCAAGGGGCGCAAGAAGCTCGCGCCGCGCGCGCCGAAGAAGTAGAACCACGAGTGAACCTGCCGAAGGCGGCGAGGCTGCGTCGCCGCCGTGAGTTCCTGCGGGTCCAGCAGCGCGGAACGCGGCTCCACGCCGGTGACGTCGTCGTGATCGCCCTCCCGGCCGGCGGGCGCGTCCCGCGGATCGGGATCACGGTGTCGTCCAAGATCGGCAACGCGGTGGTGCGCAACCGGGTGAAGCGCTGGGTGCGCGAGGCCTATCGCGCGACCCGCGCCGACTGGCCGCCGGTCGATCTGGTCGTGATCGCCCGGAGCACCGCCCCCGAGGCAGGACTCGACGGCATCCGCCGCGCCCTCGCGGCGGCCCGCGCCCGGCTCGGAGAGCTCCCCGGCCCCGCCCCGTCCGGCGGCCCCTCCGGAGGCGCGCGCGCGTGATCCGGGGGCTCCTTCTACTCCTGGTGAAGCTGTACCGGCGGCTCGTGTCGCCGCTCCTCCCCCCGGCCTGCAGGTTCCACCCCACCTGCTCGGCCTACGCCCTCGGCGCGCTCGAGAAGCACGGCGCGCTGCGCGGCTCCTGGCTCACCGTGCGGCGCCTCGCGCGCTGCCACCCCTTCCACCCCGGCGGCATCGATCCGGTGCCCTGAAGCGCTCGCTTCGAAGAGAGAGGTCCTCACGTGTCCAGCGACACCCGCCGCCTGATCCTGTTCACCGTCGTCTCGATGGCCATCCTGCTCGGCTGGCAGGTGCTGTTCCCGCAGCCGAAGCCCCCGCCGAGGAAGCCCGCCGAGACCGCGAGCGCGCCGGCCCCCGCGGCGCCCACCGGCCCCGCGGGCGCGCCCACCGCGCCGCCGCCCGGCACGGCGCCGGTCCCGCAGCTCGAGGCCGTGCCCGACGCGCCGGAGGAGCTCCACGTCCTCCGGGGCGCCGACTTCGAGGTGACGGTCTCGTCGCACGGCGGCGCGGTGAAGCACGTCGTGCTGCAGGGGCACAAGTTCACGCGCGAGGACGCGAAGGGCGCGAAGCTGCCCATCGACCTCGTGCGCATCGCCGAGGGCCAGCCGTACCCGCTCGCCACCGTCGCGACGCCGGAGTGGGGCGGCGCCGCCGACGGCGCGAAGGACCCGTCCACGCTCGCCGCGATGCGCGTCGTCGCGAAGGACGCGACCTCGATCACCTTCGAGGGCAAGACCGGCCAGGCCACGATCAAGAAGACAATCCGCCTGACCGGCAGGCCCCACGAGCTCGCGCTCGAGCTCCAGGCCTCCGGCCCGGCCGCCGACAACGCCGGGATCGTCGTCCTCTACCCCGGCTACTTCCCGCCGGAGACCGGCTCGCGCGGCTTCCTCGCCGGCCCGCCGGTCGAGTTCGTGCGCCCCATCTGCCGGGCGGGCGAGGAGACCCACCGCTTCGACCTCGGCAAGGGCGCGGCCACCGAGCCGGGCGTCGTCCAGTGGGCCGGCATGGACCAGGGCTACTTCGTCTCCGCCCTGATCCCCGAGCCGGCGGCCGGCCAGTGCGCCTTCGCCGACGGCCCGGTCAAGGGCGCCGGCCTCACCGCGGTGCGCCTGCCGGCCCAGGGTGGAGCGCTGACGAGTTCACTGAAGGTGTACACGGGCCCGAAGGAGCTCGATACGCTCCGCGGCTACGGCCGCGAGTTCTCGACCGCCCTCGACTACGGCTGGGCGGCCCGGCCCTTCGCGCTCTTCGCCCGCGTGCTGCTCTACGTGCTCCGCTGGTTCGAGGGGCTCACGCACAACTGGGGCGTCGCGATCATCCTCCTCACGGTGCTCGTGAAGGTGCTGCTGTTCCCGCTCACCATCGCGCAGATCAAGTCGATGAACGCGATGAAGGCGCTGCAGCCGCAGGTCGAGGCGCTCAAGGCGAAGCACGGCGACGACAAGGAGAAGATGAACGTCGCGATGATGGAGCTCTACCGGCAGAACAAGGTGAACCCGTTCTCCGGCTGCCTCCCGCTCCTCCTGCAGATGCCGATCTGGTTCGCGCTCTACGCGACCCTGCAGACCTCGGTCGAGCTCTACGCCGAGCCGTTCCTCTGGATGGCGGACCTCACCCGCAAGGACCCGTACTACGTCTTCCCCATCGCGATGGGCATCTCGCAGTTCGTGATGCAGAAGATCTCGCCGCAGCCGGGCGACCCGGCCCAGGCGAAGATGATGCTGTACTTCATGCCCGGCTTCTTCACGTTCATGATGCTGGCGGTGCCGGGCGGCCTCACGCTCTACATCTTCGTCAACAACGTGCTCTCCATCGCGCAGCAGCAGATCATGATGCGCGCCATGCCGGCCCCCACCGCGCCGGCGAAGGGGTGACGACCATGAACGGCCGCGACGACCGCGAGAACGCCCCGCCCCCGCCGCGCGAGGCGCCCGAGAAGGTGGCGCGCGCGAAGGCGTTCACCGAGGAGCTCCTCCGGCGGATGGGCGGCGACGTCGCCGTCGCCGTGAAGGAGACGCCCGAGGCGATCGGCCTCTCGCTCTCGCCGAACGCGGGCAACGCGCTCGAGCTCGGCGGCGCGCTCGTCGAGGCGGTGCAGGTGCTCGTGAACCGCGTCGTGAACCCGCGCACCGAGGGGCGCAAGTGGGTGAACCTCGATGTGGGCGGCTTCGCCGACGAGACCGACCCCGCGGTGAAGGCGATGGCGGAGCGGCTCGCCGCCACCGCGCGCCGCACCGGCAAGGTGCTCGCGCTCGCGCCGATCTCGGCGCGCGAGCGGCGCCAAATCCACATGGCGCTCGTGGGCGTCGAGGGCGTCTCGACGCGCAGCGAGGGCGAGGGGCTCTTCCGCCAGCTCCTCATCGTCCCCGAGCCCAAGCCGGGGGCGTAGCCGATGGCCCGCCCGAAGACGCGCGACGAGCGGCTGTTCTCGGCGGCGGTGCTCCGGCGCTCCTTCGAGCTGCAGGAGAAGCAGTACGAGGCGGGCTTCAAGTTCGTGTACGACGGCGTGCTGCGCGACCTCGAGCTGACCGACGCCGAGGTCGCCGCCTTCCTCGCGGCGCACCGCGAGGAGGTCGAGCGCGCCATCGGCCGCAAGGGCACCCAGCCCGCGCCGCGGCGGCCGGGCACCGCGCCGAGCGGCGAGGCGCGGGGCGGGGCCGGCGGCGACGACGCGGCGGGCTCCGTCGACGCCGCCTCCGACGACGACGACGAGGCCTGAGCCGTGGACGCCGCGTTCAAGGACGCGCTCCGGGACGGCCTCGCGCACTTCGGGCTGCCCGTCGACGCCGCCGCCCAGGAGAAGCTGGAACGCTACGCCGACCGGCTCCTCGCCTGGAACCGGAAGGTCAACCTCACCGCCATCACCGCGCCGGCCGAGGTCGCCGAGAAGCACCTCGTCGACTCCTTGCTCGCGCTCGGCGCCGTCGCGGGGGCGCGCACGCTGCTCGACGTCGGCGCCGGCGCGGGGCTGCCGGGCGCGGCGCTCGCCTGCGCGCGGCCGGACCTCGAGGTCACCTGCGTCGACTCGGTCGCGAAGAAGGTCGCGTTCGTGAAGGCGGTCGCCGCGGAGCTCGGGCTCGCCGTGCGGGCGGTCGCGACCCGCGCGGAGGGGGCGCCGGAGCGCGAGCGGCTCCCGCGCTGCGAGGCGGTGGTGTCGCGCGCGTTCGCCGAGCCGGCCGCGTGGCTCCCGCTCGCCGCCCGCTACGTGCTGCCCGGTGGGCGGGTGCTCGCGATGCTCGGGCGCGAGGCCGACGAGGCCGCGCTCGCGGCGCTCGGCCAGGGCGCCGGGCTCTCGCTCGAGCGGCTCGAGCGCTTCACGCTGCCGAGGTCGGGCGCGGCGCGGGCGATCGCGACGTTCCGGGCGGCCGGGGAGGCCGCCGGGACGCCTCCCGCCCCGACCCGAGCCTAGCGGCGCGGCCGCGGAGGCGAGGGAAAGTTTCACGTGGAACATCGGCGAGGCTAGGCTCTCCTTCCGGAGGAAGGTCCGATGCCCCTCGCCGCCGCGCTCCTGCTCTCCTTCGCGCTCGCCGCCCGGCCCGTGGCCGTGCACCCGGGCCCGTCGGTGCGGCTGGACGCCTCCGCGGCGAGGTACGCGATCGCATACGTCGAGACCGGAGACCCGGCCAAGCTGCAGGCCCTCGCCGCGACGCCGGCGCTCACGCACCTCCTCACGCACGCGCGGTTCGCCGAGCGCGCCGACGTGCCGCGCGGCTCGACCCGCGAGCTCGCGCTCCGGCTCGTCACGCCGCGGGAGGTCCTCGCGGCGCGGCTCCCCGAGGCGCGCAAGGTGCTCGACGAGTTCGAGGGCCCGCTCCGCCGCGACCTCGTCTGGCGGGACGCGCTCCGGGCCGCGGTGCCGAGGGACGCCGACGTCGAGATCCACCTGCACCTGATCTTCAGCGACACCCTCGTCGGCACCGCCTCGCCCGGCGACGCGAGCGTCGACGCCGGGCACCCCTGGCTCGAGGCGCACCCCGGCGCGCTCCGGTACGTGGCGCTGGCGGAGTGCCACGAGGTCGTGTTCCTCGCCTACAACCCGCCGCGGCCCCTCGAGGCGCGCGGCACCGCGGCGGACCTCCTCGCCGAGGCCGAGTTCCACCTCGCGCTCGAGGGGCTCGCGACCTGGACCGCGCTCGGCCTCCGCGAGCGCGAGAAGGCGCTCGACGACGAGGACTACCGGGCGCTCTCCGACGACGCGGCCATGCGGCGGCTGGAGGCGCGGTACCTCGAGGTCCACGCCGAGCTCGCGAGGCGGGCGGAGCGCGGCGGCCTCGCGGACGCCGCCACGAAGGAGCTGCTGCGCGGGCTTCACGAGGAGCGGCTCTTCGCCCGCCTCGGCGCGCGGGCGGCGCGGCACATCGAGCGCGTCGAGGGCCGGGCGACCGTCGTGAAGCTCGTGAAGGCCGGGCCGCGCGCGTTCTTCGAGAGCTGGATGCGGGTCCGCGGCGGGGCGCGCTGACGTTCCACGTGGAACGGGGGCGGTTCCCTCGGTTCCCTCCGTTCCTCCGTGCGCCCCGAGCGTAGGGCCGCGAAGCGGCCCGAAGCCGAGGGGCGGCCCTTCGCACCTGTCGACCGGGTCACACGGCCGCGTATCCTCGACACCATGCGTGTCCGGCACCTCGCCCCGAGCCTCGCCTTCCTCGCGGGCGTGACCTGTGCCGCGCCCTCCCGGGCGGGGTCGCCCGCGCCGACGGTGGCCGTGGCGAGCTGGTGCACCGTCGGGCCCGGCAAGCACCAGCGGTGCCTCGTCGGGCGTTTCGCGCGCGGGCTCCCGGTGCGCGTCCTCACGGAGGCCCCGGGCTGCCGCCCGCGGACCTCGGTGCCGGCCATCTTCGTGCACGGTGGCGACGGCCCGGAGACGCAGGCGGAGCTGCGCGCCTGGCTCGCCCGCGGCGAGGCGATCCCCGCCACGCTGCTCGAGGGCGCCGAGGCCTGCGGGCAGGCGACCCTCGCCCTCGTCGGGACCCGGCAGGCGGTCGAGCCCATCCCGCGGGTCCCGGTCGAGGAGCCGGAGCGGAGCGACGTCGCGGCGCGCGCCGCGACGTCGGAGGCGGCTCGGGAGGTCATCCGCTCCGACCCGAACAACGCGGCCCGGGTCCCCGACCGCGCGCCGGCCGAGGTCTTCACCTTCGGAGGCCGCGGCCCCATGTACGTCCAGCTCAGGTCGCGGTCGGAGGGCGTGGTGCAGGAGGGGCCCGTGGTGGTCGTCGACGGCGCGCGGATCGTGGGCCCGTTCCAGCTCTGCACCACGGTGCTGGACGCCTACCGCCTCGGTGCCCGGCTGCTGGTCCAGGCGAACACCGGGGGCTGCGACGCCGGAGGGATCCGGGTCACGCTTCACGAGTGGAGGGACGGCGCGCTCGTGCCGCTGTTCTCGAGCACGGATCTGGCGAACTGAGGCAGGTCCCGGGTGCGCAGTGGCAGCCCGGGGTGACGGTCACACGGGTCTCGGTGCGGGGGTTTCACGTGGAACACCGCAGGAGACGAGCCCCCGACCGACCCCGGCACGCGATCCCGCGGACGGGGTGCCCGAGGCGTGGAACCCGGGCGCTTGCCCGTCGCCGCAGGCGGCCCGCGGCGTGAGCGCGAGGGCCCGGGCGACGAGGGCAGCAGGGGCGGAGGAGCACCGCAGGTCGGGAGGCCCGCGAGGGGCCCCGGCGTGACCCGGCGTTCCACGTGGAACCTCGACTCCGGCAGGGGCCCAGCCACCGGGCCAGGGAGCGCTCCCACCGTCCCGCCCTCCGGACACGTTCCACGTGGAGCGCCCGGGACGCCTCGGGGCGTCACGCTCGGGCGCCCCGAAACGTCAGGGAGACGGAGGCGTAGGGCCCGGCCCGGTCGTCGTCCCGCCGGCGAGGGCCAGGCCGGGGGCGAGCGCGGCGGTCAGGGCGACGAGGGCCGCGGCGGACGGGAGCTTCCTGTCGACCCATGCCGCGGGGGCTCGCCGTGTGACCCCCTCGTGTGTCCGGCACCCGGGGGGCCGCGGAAGGAAAGCTCCGGAAGCCCCGCCTGTTCCACGTGGAACATCCCCCCGGTCCGGGGGCCCCGGGGGCCTTCCCGGGTGTCAGGGTGATCCGCGAGGATGCGTCGCCCGCGGTCCCACCGGCCGCGCGGCGCCCCCGGGGACCGTTCCCGGGGCGCGGGGTGAGGGAAGGGGTCGACACGTGAAGAAGAGGGCAGGGGCGAAGCTCGTGGACGCCGGGTCGATGAGCCGGATCCTCACGATCGCGAACCAGAAGGGCGGGGTCGGCAAGACCACCACCGCCGTGAACCTCGCGGCGTCGCTCGCCGCGGCGGAGCGCCGGACGCTCCTCATCGACGTCGACCCGCAGGGCAACGCGGGCAGCGCGCTCGGCATCCGGCGCGACGACTCCGACAAGTCCATCTACGAGGTGCTGCTCGACGGCATGCCGCTGCGCGAGGCGGTGCGGAAGACCGAGCTCAAGTTCCTCGACCTCGTGCCCGCCTCGAAGCACCTCGTCGGCGCCGAGCTCGAGCTCGCCGAGGTGGAGGGGCGCGAGTACCGGCTCAAGCACGCGGTCGACCAGCTCGCGGGCGAGTACGAGTACGTCATCATCGACTGCCCGCCGTCGCTGGGCCTCCTCACCGTGAACGGCCTCGTCGCCGCGCGCGGCGCGATGATCCCGCTGCAGTGCGAGTACTACGCGCTCGAGGGGCTCGCCGACGTCCTCAAGACCATCGAGCTCGTCCGCGCCAGCGCGAACCCGGAGCTCGTCGTCGACGGGATCGTGCTGACGATGTTCTCGCCCAACAACCTCGCGAACCAGGTCGCCGACGAGATCCGCAAGACCTTCGCCGACCAGGTCTTCGACACCGTCATCCCGCGCAACGTGCGCCTCTCCGAGGCGCCCTCGCACGGCAAGCCCATCCTGCTCTACGACGTGGCGTCGAAGGGCTGCCAGAGCTACCTCGAGCTCGCGCGCGAGGTGACCCAGCGCGCCGGAGGCCTCGCGTGAGCACCACGAAGCGCCCCGCCCTCGGGCGCGGCATGGCCGCGCTCCTCTCCAACGCGCCGCCGCCCGGCGCCGTCGTCACCCCCATCGCCGGGCGCACGCTGCTCACGCTCCCGATCGACGCGATCGAGCGGAGCGCCGCCCAGCCGCGCAAGCAGTTCGAGGAGGCGAAGCTCGAGGAGCTCGCCGCGTCGATCCGCGAGCACGGCGTGGTCGAGCCGATCCTGGTCCGCCGCCACGGCGCGAAGTACCGCATCGTCGCCGGCGAGCGGCGCTGGCGGGCCGCGCAGCGGGCCGGGCTGCAGGAGCTCCCCGCGGTCGTGCGCGAGGCCTCCGACCGGCAGGCGTTCGAGCTCGCGCTCGTCGAGAACCTGCAGCGCGCCGACCTCAACCCCATCGAGGAGGCCGAGGCCTACGAGGTCCTCTCGCGAGACGGGCAGACCCAGGACGACATCGCGAAGCGCGTGGGCAAGGACCGCTCCACCGTCGCGAACGCGCTGCGGCTCCTCAAGCTCCCGAACGAGGTGCGCGACCTCGTGAAGGGTGGCCAGCTCGACATGGGCCACGCGCGCGCAATCCTCGGCCTCGAGTCGGCCGAGGAGATGAGGAAGCTCGCGGCGCGGGCCGTGCGCGAGGGGCTGAGCGTGCGGGCGACCGAGGCGCTCGTCCGCCTGCGCGCCATGAAGGGGAGGAAGAAGGCGCCCGACGCCCCGTCCGCCGCGGTGAAGGACCTCACCCGCCGCCTGTCGCGCCGCCTCGGCGCGCGGTGCAAGATCGTGCAGAAGTCGGCCACCGCCGGCCGGCTCGAGGTCGAGTACACCTCCCTCGACGAGCTCGACGGAATACTCGCGAAGATCGGGGCGTAGTCAGTACGGTCCCGCGCGGCGGTCGCGACGGGCGCCCGCGAGGACGCACCGCGGGGCAGCTGCACCCACATGTGGAGCAGGACGTCCTTCCGGAGTGGCCGCGGCGGGGATCTCGCCTTGGACCCGGTCCTCGGGACAGAATGCTCTCCCGCACCGGGGACGCCCGAGCAAAGCCGCAACGAACAGGAGCGAACGGAACCATGGCCATGCTGAAGCGCGAGGAGCTCTCTTCCATCCCCACCCCGACCGGCGAGCTCAACGCGCTCCTCGGCCGCGGCTCCGAGTTCGAGGGCAAGCTCACCTTCGAGGGGACCGTCCGCATCGACGGGAAGTTCACCGGCACCATCGTCACGAACGACGTGCTCGTCGTCGGCGAGGGCGCGAAGATCCAGGCCGAGATCCAGTGCGGCACGATCATCGTGCACGGCGAGATCAACGGGAACGTCCGCGCGAAGACGGGCATCGAGCTGCACCACCCCGCGCGCGTGCGCGGCAACATCGAGGCGCCCTCGCTCATGATCGAGAAGGGCGTCATGTTCGAGGGTCAGTGCAAGATGGCGGACGCGAAGGGCGCCGCGCCGAGCACGAGCCCGGCGCCGGTGCAGGCCGTCAAGTAGTCCGCGCGGTCCTCGTCCGTCCCTCGTCTCCGGCCCGCTGCGCGGGCCTACGCTCGGGACGGTCGGTTCTTCGCCCCATCGGAGCGAAGGCGTTCACGTTAGGTGAACGCCCACAAAAGGCACACGGGCGGCCCGTCCTGGGCCGCCCGTGGCGTTTGTGGACCCTCAAGCCGGGCCCTTTCCTGGGGTGGGGCCCCGATCCCGCTTCGCGGGTCGGGGCGGGGGCGCCAGCCCCCGGAAGCTCAGCTGACCTTCACCTGGATGCTGCGGGGCTTCGCCTCGGCGCGCTTCGGCACGAAGACGTTCAGGACGCCGTTCTTGGCCTCGGCGCGGATCTTGTCCGGGTCGACGGTGCCGGGGAGCGAGAACGAGCGGGTGAACGTCCCGTACGCCAGCTCCACGCGGTGGTAGTTCTGCCGCTGATCGGCCTTCTCGAGCTTGCGCTCGCCCTTCAAGGTGAGGACGCCGTTCTCGAAGCGGATGTCGACGTCCTTCGGGTCGACGCCGGCGAGGTCGAAGCGCAGGGACACGCCCTCCGAGTCCTCGTAGATGTCGGCGGCCGGGGTCCAGCCCACGGACTCACCGCTCGCGCTGTAGCCGCGATCGTCGAACGCCCGCATCATCTCGTCCTGGAGCCGCGCCAGATCGCGGAACGGCTCACGCCAGGTCAGAATCGCCATTTCTTTCTCTCCTTTCGGGACCTTGTTGCGAGGCGAACGTAAGGCGGGGGGGACGACTGTCAAATCAGGTCCAAGCCCGCGAATCCCGGGGTGAATCACCTTGACGCACCCTTCGGGGCGTGATACCTCGCAAGCCCCCTATGACCTCCGGTTCCATTGCTCGCCGGTACGCCCGGGCGCTGTTCGGCCTGGCGGTCGAACAGAACCGCGTCGAGGCCTGGTCGGACGCCCTCGTGGCGCTCCAGGCGGCCATCGACGGTTCTCCCGACCTCGAGGACGTCCTCTCCAACCCGGTCTACTCGCGCGAGCAGCGCAAGGAGATCGTGTCGGGCCTCGCGAGGGCGATGAAGCTCGACGCGGAGCCGACGAGCCTCCTCTTCCTCCTCGGCGACCGGAACCGCCTCGCCGCGCTCGGCGACATCGTCCGCACCTTCCGCGAGCTCGCCGACACGAAGCTCGGCCGCATCCGCGCGCAGGTCACGAGCGCGGTCCCGCTCGACGCCGCCGCGGAGAAGGCGCTCGCCGAGAAGCTCTCGAGGGCCACGAAGAACCAGGTCATCGTCGAGCGCGCCGTGGACCCCGGGCTCCTGGGCGGCGTCGTCGCCCGCGTCGGCTCGCTCGTCTTCGACGGCTCCATCAAGTCCCAGCTCGAGGCCCTGCGCCGCGAGCTCAAGCAGTAGCCGAACGCTCCCGGGCGGAGGCCGCGGCAGCGGCCGAAGCCGACAGAACAACCCCGCACCGCCTCACCGGAGAACAGCCCGATGGAAATCCGCGCCGACGAGATCAGCCGCATCATCCGCGAGCAGATCAAGGACTACGGCAAGAAGGTGGACGTCGCCGAGACCGGCTCCGTGCTGAGCCAGGCGGACGGCGTCGCGCGCATCTACGGCCTCTCCGGCGCCGCCGCCGGCGAGCTGCTCGAGTTCCCGGGCGGCGTGCGCGGCCTCGTCCTCAACCTCGAGGAGGACAACGTCGGCGCCGCGATCATGGGCGAGTACGAGCACATCCGCGAGGGCGACCCCGTCAAGCGCACCGGCAAGATCGCCGAGGTGCCGGTCGGCGAGGAGCTGCTCGGCCGCGTGGTGGACGGCCTCGGCAACCCGATCGACGGCCGCGGCCCGATCAACGCGAAGCAGACCCGCAAGATCGAGCTCAAGGCCCCCGGCATCGTGAAGCGCAAGTCGGTGCACGAGCCGATGCAGACCGGCCTGAAGGCCGTCGACGCCCTCGTGCCGATCGGCCGCGGCCAGCGCGAGCTCATCCTCGGCGACCGCCAGACCGGCAAGACCGCCGTCGCGATCGACACGATCATCAACAACAAGGGGCAGAACCTCCACTGCTTCTACGTCGCCATCGGCCAGAAGCAGTCCACGGTCGCCCGCGTCGTCGACAAGCTCAGCCAGTACGGCGCGATGGAGTACACGACGGTCATCGCGGCGAACGCGTCCGACCCGGCCCCGATGCAGTACCTCGCGCCGTACACCGGCGTGACGATGGCCGAGTACTTCCGCGACACCGGCCGCCACGCGCTCATCGTGTACGACGACCTCTCGAAGCAGGCCGTCGCGTACCGCCAGCTCTCCCTGCTCCTCCGCCGCCCGCCGGGCCGCGAGGCGTACCCGGGCGACGTCTTCTACCTCCACAGCCGCCTGCTCGAGCGCGCCGCGAAGCTCTCCGACAAGGAGGGTGGCGGGTCGCTCACCGCGCTCCCCATCATCGAGACGCAGGCCGGTGACGTGTCGGCCTACATCCCGACGAACGTCATCTCGATCACCGACGGCCAGATCTTCCTCGAGTCGAACCTCTTCTTCCAGGGCGTCCGGCCGGCCATCAACGTCGGCATCTCGGTGTCCCGCGTCGGCGGCTCCGCGCAGATCAAGGCGATGAAGCAGGTCGCGGGCTCCCTGAAGCTCGAGCTCGCCCAGTACCGCGAGCTCGCCGCGTTCGCCCAGTTCGGCTCCGACCTCGACAAGTCCACCCAGGACACGCTCGCCCGCGGCGAGCGCCTCGTCGAGCTCCTGAAGCAGGGCCAGTACAGCCCGATGCCGGTCGAGAAGCAGGTCATCCGAGATCTACGCCGCCACGCAGAAGGACGAGAACGGCACGGGCTGGATCCGCAACGTCCCGACGAACCAGGTCGGCCGGTACATGAAGGAGCTCATGGAGTTCCTCGACGGCCGCCACCCGGAGGTCGCGAAGACAATCGCGGAGAAGAAGGCGCTCGACGACGGCATCCGCAAGCAGCTCGACGCCGCGCTGAAGGAGTTCCGCGGCATCTTCCAGGCCGCGTAGCGAGGGAGCACGGATGGCATCGCTTCGCGACATCCGCAACCGGATCGGCTCGGTCAAGTCGACGCGCCAGATCACGAAGGCCATGAAGATGGTGGCCGCGGCGAAGCTCCGCCGCGCGCAGGACGCCATCCTCAAGACCAGGCCGTACGCCCAGCTCCTCGACCAGACCCTCTCGCGCGTCGCCGCGCGGGCGGCGGGCGAGGAGCAGGCGGCGCACCCGCTGCTCCGGGCGCGCGAGCAGAAGACGGCCGAGGTGGTGGTCATCACCTCCGACCGTGGCCTCGCCGGCGGCTTCAACTCCAACATCGCCCGGCGCACGCAGCGGTTCCTGGTGGAGAACGGCGAGCGCTTCTCGAAGATCGAGCTCGCCACCATCGGCCGCAAGGGCCGCGACTACTTCCGCGCCCGCCGCATCGCGGTCCGCAAGGACTACCTCGGCGTGCACGCCGGCCTCGCGTACCAGAAGGCCGAGGAGCTCGCGCGGGAGTACTCCGAGCGCTGGCTCGCCGGCGAGGTGGACGCGGTCTTCCTCTGCTACAACGAGTTCAAGAGCGCGATCGCCCAGAAGCCGGTGGTGGTCCAGCTCCTGCCGATCGAGACGCCGCCGCCCGCGCCGGGCCAGGCGGACATCGACTTCAAGTACGAGCCCTCCCGCGAGCAGCTGCTCGCCGACCTGCTCCCGCGCCACATCGCGATGCAGGTGTGGCGCGCGCTCCTCGAGTCGGCCGCGTCCGAGCACGGCGCGCGCATGAGCGCGATGGAGAGCGCGACGAAGAACGCCGAGGAGATGATCGGCCTGCTCACGCTTCAGTACAACCGGGCCCGCCAGGCCGCCGTGACGAAGGAGCTCATGGAGATCGTCGGCGGCGCCGAGGCGCTCAAGTAGCCTTCTTGCCTTTCGGGAACACGTCTCTTCAGGGAACTTAAGTAAAGGAACCCCGCGAAATGTCCAACGCCAGCACGCAGCAGGGCAAGATCACCCAGGTCATCGGCCCGGTCGTCGACGTCGAGTTCCCGCCGGGCTCGCTGCCCGACATCTACACCGCGCTCTCCGTCACGAACCCCGGCATCGACGCCCGCCAGGACAACCTCGTCATCGAGGTCGCCCAGCACCTCGGCGAGAACACCGCCCGCTGCGTGGCGATGGACTCCACCGAGGGCCTGGTCCGCGGCATGGCGGTGAAGAGCACCGGCGCCCCGATCAACATGCCGGTCGGCAAGGCGGTGCTCGGCCGCATCCTCAACGTCGTCGGCGAGCCCGTCGACGAGCGCGGCCCGGTGTCGGCGCAGAAGTTCTTCCCGATCCACCGCTCGCCGCCGAAGCTCGTCGATCAGAACGTGAAGATCGAGGCGTTCGAGACGGGCATCAAGGTCATCGACCTCCTCGCCCCGTACCTCCGCGGCGGCAAGATCGGCCTGTTCGGCGGCGCCGGCGTCGGGAAGACCGTGCTCCTGATGGAGCTCGTGAACAACGTCGCGAAGAAGCGCGGCGGCTTCTCGGTGTTCGCCGGCGTGGGCGAGCGCACCCGCGAGGGCAACGACCTCTACCACGAGATGATCGACTCGGGCGTCATCAACAAGGACGACCTGTCGAAGTCGCAGTGCGTGCTCGTGTACGGCCAGATGAACGAGCCGCCGGGTGCCCGCGCCCGCGTCGCCCTCTCGGCGCTCGCGATCGCCGAGTACTTCCGCGACGAGGAGAAGCGCGACATGCTCCTCTTCGTCGACAACATCTTCCGGTTCACGCAGGCGGGCTCCGAGGTGTCGGCCCTCCTCGGCCGCATCCCCTCGGCCGTCGGCTACCAGCCGACGCTCTCCACCGAGATGGGCGAGCTCCAGGAGCGCATCACCTCCACGAAGGACGGCGCCATCACCTCCGTGCAGGCGATCTACGTGCCCGCCGACGACCTCACCGACCCGGCCCCGGCGACCGCGTTCGCGCACCTCGACGCGACCACCGTGCTCAGCCGCAAGCTGACCGAGATCGGCATCTACCCGGCCGTCGATCCGCTCGACTCGACCTCGCGCATCCTCGACCCGCTCGTCGTCGGCCAGGAGCACTACCTGGTCGCCCGCGCGGTGCAGGAGACGCTGCAGCGCTACAAGGATCTCCAGGACATCATCGCCATCCTCGGCATGGACGAGCTCTCCGAGGACGACAAGCTCACCGTCGCGCGCGCCCGCAAGATCCAGCGCTTCCTCTCGCAGCCGTTCGACGTCGCGAAGCAGTTCACCGGCAACGAGGGCAAGTACGTCGAGCTGAAGGACACGATCCGCGGCTTCAAGGAGATCGTGGACGGCAAGCACGACGACCTGCCCGAGCAGGCCTTCTACATGGTGGGCGGCATCGAGGAGGCGGTCGAGAAGGCGAAGAAGCTCGCCGCGGGGTAGTCCGTCGACCGGGAGAGCACCATGGCCCTCACACTCGACATCGTCACGCCGGAGCGCCGCGTCCTCTCGGTCACGTGCGACGAGGTGCGCGCGCCGGGCGCCGGCGGCGGCTTCGGCGTACGGCTCAACCACGAGCCGTTCATGACCGCGCTCGAGGCCGGGATGCTGGTCTACGTCGAGGGCGGGCGGGAGCACCGCTACGCGATCGGCGGCGGCTTCTTCCAGGTCGCCGACAACCGCGTCATCGTCCTCGCCGACACCGCCGAGGCGGCGGCCGACATCGACGTCGACCGCGCGAAGCGCGCCTTCGAGGACGCCCAGAACCGCCTGCTCAAGATGACCGAGCAGGACGAGGCCTACCGGGAGGAGGCGGCCCGCGTGAAGCGCGCCACCGCCCGGATGCGCGTCGGCGGCGGGTAGCCCGAACGGGGGCCATCCGAGGCCCCTGAACCCCAGCGATTTCGCAGCGCCGAGCCGCACCGTGTGTGAACACGGGGCGGCTCGTCATATGGGCTCATCCCCTTGAAGGAACAGGGGGTTTCTGGTAGAAAACCCAGTCGCTCCGGCCCGTTCCAACGCACCGCTTCAGGCCCTCGACGAGCGACCCCGCCCATGGCCGAAGAGACCACCCCGCCCGCTCCGCCCGAAGGTTCCGCGCCGCCCCCCGGTGGCAAGAACGGCGCGATCGCTCCGCCGCCCGGCGGCGACGGTCACCGCCCCGCGATCAACATCGAGCACGAGATGCGCGAGTCGTACCTCGCGTACTCGATGTCGGTGATCGTCGGGCGCGCGCTGCCCGACGTGCGCGATGGCCTGAAGCCCGTGCACCGCCGCATCCTCTACGCGATGCACACGGAGGGGCTGCAGTACAACAAGCGCTACTCCAAGTGCGCCGGCGTCGTCGGCGAGGTGCTGAAGAAGTACCACCCGCACGGCGACGCCTCGGTCTACGACGCGCTCGTCCGCCTCGCGCAGGACTGGAACCTCCGTTACCTGCTCGTCGACGGGCAGGGCAACTTCGGCTCGGTCGACGGCGACCCCGCGGCGGCCTACCGCTACACCGAGTCGCGCATGGCGCGGCTCGCCGACTTCCTCCTCGCCGACATCGACGAGGAGACCGTCGACTTCGCGCCGAACTTCGACGACACGACCTCCGAGCCGAAGGTCCTCCCGACCCGCTTCCCGAACCTGCTCGTGAACGGCTCGGCCGGCATCGCGGTCGGCATGGCGACGAACATCCCGCCCCACAACATGGGCGAGACGATCGACGCCGTCACCGCGATCATCGAGAACCCGAAGATCACCATCCCCGAGCTGATGCGGCACATCCCGGGACCGGACTTCCCGACCGCCGGCATCATCCTCGGCCAGGACGGCATCCGCGCGGCCTACGAGACCGGCCGCGGCAACGTGCAGATCCGCTCGCGCGCGTCCATCGAGGTGCACCCGCGCACCGAGCGCGAGACGATCGTCGTCACCGAGATCCCGTACCAGGTCAACAAGGCGAAGCTCGTCGAGCACATCGCCGAGCTCGTGCGGGACAAGCGGATCGAGGGCATCAGCGATCTGCGCGACGAGTCGTCGCGCGAGGGCATGCGCATCGTCGTCGAGCTGAAGCGCGACGCGAACGCGCAGGTGGTGCTCAACAACCTCTACCAGCACACCGCGATGCAGACCGGCTTCGGGGTGACGATGCTCGCCATCGACGGCGGGCAGCCGCGCATCCTGAACCTGAAAGAGCTGCTCGAGCGGTTCATCGCGCACCGGCGCGACGTCGTCACCCGGCGCACCCGCTACCGGCTGCGCAAGGCCCGCGAGCGCGAGCACATCCTGCTCGGCTACCAGATCGCGCTCGACAACCTCGACGAGATCATCGAGCTCATCAAGAAGGCGCCGGACCGGGACACCGCCCGCGACCAGATGATGGCGCGGTTCGCGCTCTCCGAGCTCCAGGCGAAGGCCATCCTCGAGCTGCAGCTGCAGCGCCTCACCGGCCTCGAGCGGCAGAAGATCCTGGACGAGCTCGCCGAGATCCAGAAGACGATCACCCGGCTGAAGGAGATCCTCGCCTCCGACAAGGTCCTCATGGAGGTCGTGAAGACCGAGCTCGCCGAGGTGAAGCAGCTCTTCGCCGACGAGCGCCGCACCGAGATCCAGGGCAAGGCCGCCGACCTCGCCACCGAGGACCTCATCGCCGAGGAGGAGATGGTCGTCACCGTCTCCCACGCCGGCTACGTGAAGCGGAACGCGGTCTCCGCCTACCGCGCCCAGCGGCGCGGCGGCCGCGGCAAGACCGGCGCCTCCGCCCGCGAGGAGGACTTCCTCGAGTCGCTCTTCGTCGCGTCCACGCACAGCTTCCTGCTGGTCTTCAGCGACCGCGGCCGGGTCTACTGGCTCAAGGTCCACGAGATCCCGCAGGCGGGCCGCACCGCGCGCGGCAAGCCCATCGTCAACCTCGTGCAGCTCTCGCAGGGCGAGAAGGTCGCCGCGATCCTGCCGGTGCGCCGGCTGCCCGAGCCGCCGTCGAACGGCGACGAGGCGGCCGCGGACGCCACCGTCGAGGTGGGCGGCGCCGAGGGCGCGGCCGAGGCGGAAGCGACGCAGTACGTCTTCCTCGCCACCCGCCGCGGCATCATCAAGAAGACCCGGCTCGACCAGTTCGCGCGCCCGCGCGCGGCCGGCATCATCGCGCTCGGCATCGAGGAGGGCGACGAGCTCATCGCCGCCCGCATCACCGACGGGAAGAGCCACATCCTCCTCTCGACCGCCCAGGGCATCGCGATCCGGTTCGAGGAGGGCGACGTCCGCGCCATGGGCCGCAGCGCCTACGGCGTGAAGGGCATCACGCTCGAGGAGGGCGACGAGGTCGTCGCCGCCGAGTCGCTGCCCGAGGGCGCGCTCGGCGAGACCGCCCCCACCATCCTCACGGTCACGAAGAACGGCTACGGCAAGCGCACCGAGCTCGCCGAGTACCGGGTCCAGAGCCGCGGCGGGAAGGGCATCATCACCATCAAGACGACCGAGCGGAACGGCCCGGTCGTGGCGGCCTCGGCGGTGACCGACGCCGAGGAGGTGATGCTCATCACGAATGGCGGCATGCTCATCCGCATGGCCGCGAAGGGCATCTCCGTCATCGGCCGCAACACCCAGGGCGTCCGGCTCATCGCGCTCGAGTCGAAGGAGGAGTCGGTCGTCGCGGTGGCCCGCGTCGCCGAGACGAGCCACGAGGCGGCCGAGGCCGGCGTGCAGGAGGCGCCCGCCGAGGGCACCGCCGCGCCGGTGGAGAGCGCGCCCGAGGACGACGAGGGCGAGGACGGCGGGGAGCCCGAGGCCACGTGAGGTCCTGGCCCCTCGACTCCGCCCCGCCTCCGGCGGGGCTACGCTCGGGGTGGGCGGATCCAAGATGCGCGTGACGGGACTGATACTGGCCGCCGCCCTGGCCGCGTGCAGCGGGGTGGCGAGCAAGCTGGAGGCCGCGAACGCGAAGCGCGTCGCCGGCGACGCCCGGGGCGCGCTCCAGGCGTACAAGGAGATCCTCGCCCAGCTCGGCGAGGCGCCGCTCGGCGCGGCCGACCAGGCGGTGCGGCTCAAGGCGCTGCGCTTCGCGGGCGACGTCTCCTACCTCGAGCTCGGCGACTACGTCGGCGCGATCTCCTACTACCGGCGGATCGTCTCGATCGCGCCCGGCACGAAGGAGGCCCGCGACGCGCGCGTCGTGGTCGGCGACATCTACCGGGAGCGCTTCCGCGACGACCTCGCCGCCATCGCGCAGTACGCGGAGGTGGCGAGCTCGGGCGCGCCGGAGGCGCCGCGGTACCAGCTCGAGGTCGCGAAGTGCTACCTCGAGCTCAAGAACTACGAGCAGGCGCGGGTCGAGGCCCGCGTGCTGCGTGACCGGTGGCCGATGGACCCGCTCGCGGAGGAGGGGCAGCTCCTCACCGCGCAGGCCTGGTCGCTCGAGAAGCGCGACGACGAGGCGATGCGCGCGTTCCAGGCCCTCGTCGACAGCCACCCCCGCCCCGAGACCGCCGCGCGCGCGCTCGAGGGCCAGGCCCACATCCACGCGCAGGCGAACCGGTTCGACCGGGCCCTCGAGCTCTACGCGCTCGCCCTGCCCCAGCACCCGAACCCCGAGGCGATCCGCACGGCCATCGACGCCGTCCGCGAGCGCCGCGAGAAGATGGCCCCCGCCCTGCCGGGCGACAAGGCCACCGCCTTCGACCACTCGAAGCACAAGCCCAACCCCAGGGAGACCCCGTGAAGACCGAGCTCAGCGAGAAGCTGTTCGCGAAGGCGAACACCCTCTTCCCCGGCGGCGTGAACAGCCCCGTCCGCGCATTCCGCGGCGTGGGCGGCACGCCCCGCTTCATCGCCCGCGGGCGCGGCTCGCACATGATCGACGTCGACGGGAACGACTACGTCGACTACGTGCTCTCGTGGGGGCCGATGATCGTCGGCCACTGCCACCCCGAGGTGATGCGGGAGGTGCAGGAGGCGATGAAGGACGGCTCCTCCTACGGCGCTCCCTCGCCGCGCGAGATCCAGCTCGCCGAGCTCGTCCAGGAGCGGATGCCCTGGGTCGAGCGCATGCGCTTCACCTCGTCCGGCACCGAGGCGACCACCGCCGCGATCCGCGTCGCCCGCGGCTTCACCGGCCGCGACGACATCGTGAAGTTCGACGGCTGCTACCACGGGGCGGGCGATCCGCTCCTCGTGAAGGCGGGCTCCGGCGTCGAGACGCTCGGCCTCCCCGACTCGCCGGGCGTGCCGGCCGACGTCGCGAAGCACACCCTCACCCTGCCCTACAACGACCTCCCCGCGGTCGAGAAGCTCTTCGCGGCCCACGGCTCGAAGATCGCGTGCGTCATCGTGGAGCCGATCGTCGGCAACATGGGCGTCCTCGTGCCGAAGACCGGGTACCTGCAGGGCCTGCTCGACACCTGCCGCAAGCACGGCGCGCTCCTCATCATCGACGAGGTGATGACCGGCTTCCGCGTCTCCGCGGGCGGCGCCTGCGGCCTCTACGGCGTGAAGCCGGACCTCGTGACCTTCGGCAAGGTCATCGGCGCGGGCCTCCCGGTCGGCGCCTTCGGCGGCCGCGCCGACGTGATGAACGTCGTCGCGCCGGCGGGCCCGGTCTACCAGGCGGGCACGCTGTCGGGGAACCCGATGGCGATGGCCGCGGGCTGGGCGTCCTTGAAGCTCATGACCCCCGCCGCCTACGCCTCGCTCGAGGAGCGCAGCGCGCGCCTCGCCGAGGGGCTCGCCGCCGGCGCCGCGAAGGCGAAGGTCCCGGTGCAGGTGAACCGGGTCGGCTCGATGCTGACCGTGTTCTTCTCGGACAAGCCGGTGTTCGACGCCGCCTCCGCGCGCGCGGCCTCCACGAAGCGCTTCGCGGCCTTCCACCACGGGCTCCTCGAGCGCGGCGTCTACTTCCCGCCGTCGCAGTTCGAGGCGGCGTTCCTCTCGACCGCCCACACGACCGACGACGTCGAGAAGACGATCGCGGCCGCGGAGGCCGCCTTCGCCGAGGCGGCGAAGGTCTAGCCGCCGATGCCGGGCACCGCCGGCTGGGCCGATCGCTTCGCGCCGTTCGAGGGCACGACCTACCTCGACGCCGCGAGCCAGGGCCCCATCCCGCTCGCCGCCGCGCGCGCGGGCAAGGAGGCCCTCGCGCTCAAGGAGCGCCCGTGGCGGATCACGAGCGCGACGTACGTCGGGATCGTGGCCGAGGTGCGCACGCTCTTCGCGCGGCTCCTCGGCGCGCGCGAGGAGTCGGTCGCGCTCCTGACCGGCGCCGGCGCGGTCGTGAACGCGGTCTCGCGCGGCCTCGGGCTCGGCGAGGGCGACGAGGTGCTCCTGCCCCGGCACGAGTTCCCGGCGAACGACCTCCCGTGGCGCTGGCTCGCGCGCCGCGGCGTGCGGGTCCGCACCGTCGACCCGGACCACCCGACCGGCGCCGTCTCCGGCGAGCGGCTCGCCGCCGAGGTCGGTCCGCGCACGCGCGTCGTCGCCTTCGCGCAGGTCTCGTACCTCCACGGCGGGCGCATCGACCCCGCGCCGGTCGTCGAGGCCGCGCGGAAGGTCGGCGCGCTGGTGGTCATGGACGGGAGCCAGGCCGCGGGCGCCATGCCCGTCGACTTCGCCGCGCTCGGCGTCGACGTCTACGCGGCCGCCGCCTACAAGTTCCTGCTCGGCCCGTACGGCACGGCGGTCGGTCTCTTCGCGCCGTCGGTGCTCGACCGGCTCGCGGTCGGCGACATCAACTGGTGGGCGGTGCGCGGCTCGGAGGACTTCAACCACCTCCCCGAGGCCGTCGAGCTGCACCCCGGCGCGCGCCGCTACGACGCGCACGAGACCGCCTCGTTCTTCAACCTGATGCCGCTCGCCGAGTCGCTGAGGATGCTGCTCGAGATCTCGCCGGCGGCCGTGCAGGCGCACGCGCGCGCGCTCGGCGAACGGCTCCTCGCGGGCCTCCCGTCCGGCTTCGAGCCCGCCGGGCCGGTGGATTCGAAGGGCCGCAGCCACGTCGTCACGGTCCGCGCCGCGACCCCCGAGGCGACCCGTGACGCATGGAAGCGCCTCGACGCCGCGAAGGTCGTGACGTCCCTGCGCGGCGACCGGATCCGCGTCTCGCCGCACGTCTACAACGGCCCGGCCGACGTGGACCGGCTGCTCGCGGCGCTCGCCGGGAAGTAGCGGCGCCCTCTGCGGAAGTCCGGTCGCCCCGAGCCTGTCGAGGGGCGAGTGCGGTCGTGTCACACGGCGGGGGGCCCGGAGCATCCACTCCCCATGACGGTCCTCGTCCCCGCGCTGATCGCGCTCACGCTCGCGGGCGAGCCGGCAGAGGCACCCAAGGTGAAGGCTCCCGCCGCCGACCTGGAGGCGAAGCCTGCGCTCCGGCCTCTCAGCGAGCAGGACCGGCGCCTCCGAGAGGCGGCGCTCCGGCAGGCGGCGGCGCAGGCGGCCGGTCCGCCACGGGAGACCCGGGAGCAGCGGCAGCTCCGGGGGAAGAGCGCGCTCCTCGTCGCGGGCGGGCTCGCGCTCCTCGGAGGCCTCGCGATGGTCGACTCGCGGCGACAGCAGGATCCGGCGGGCAGGGGCCTCGACGTGTTCGCGGCCTACGGCGCCTGGGCGTTCGCCGGCGGCGCCGGGCTCTACGGCGGCTGGCTCCTCGCGACCGATCCGCCCGGTCCGACCGCGCCCCCGCCCTGATCCCGGCTCCCCGCCGCGACGAAATGCCTCCACCTTTCGGGCGGTTGGCCCACACGGCCGCCGCGCACCCGGGGCGTGTCCGGCACCGGCTCCCGGGGCCTGTCCGTCACCGCCGGAGTCAGGCCCCGGCGAGGGCGGGATCGCGTTGACCGATTCGTCCCCGCGTGCTAGATGAAACCGCCCTTCCCGCGCGAAAACACAGGCAATTTCAACAACCGCTGAGCGGCATCGGAGTCATCGCGCGGGCGGGTCGAGGGCATCGAAAGGGGCGTCGTTGGCCGGTCCGGACGGGCAGGATCGCCGGAACGAGGAGGAGGGGCTCTCGAGCCTGGCCTCCGGCTACCAGAAGGCCGCGCCGTACATCAGCGCCTCCTGGAGCCTCGTCGCCTCGGTGGGTGTGTTCGCGGGTGCGGGGTACTGGCTCGACCGGAAGGTCGGCAACCGGACCCCCTGGTTCTTCATCGTGGGAGCGGTCGTCGGGATGATCGGCGGGTTCATCAGCTTCTTCCGGGTGGTCCTCGGCATGAACAAGGCCGAGAAGTCCGCGCCCGTCGGGAAGCAGGATGGTGACCGTCGGTGAAGTGGACGCTCGCCACCGCCGCGCTCGCGCTCCTGTTCGTCGGCGTCGCCGCGGTCTCCGGCCAGCACGCGAAGGGCGCGCTCGTCGGCGCCGGCATCGCGGGCGTGACCGGCCTCGCCTCGATGCTCGCCATCGGGAAGACCGCCGGAGCCCGCAAGCCCATGCAGGTCGCCCTCGCGATCATGACGGTCGGCTTCCTCGTCCGCCTCGTGCTCGTCGCCCTCGGGACGGTGCTCGTCGCCACCCGCGGCGAGAGCGTCATCGCCTTCGTCGTCGCGTTCTTCGTGCCGTTCTTCGTCTTCGCGGCCCTCGAGGCCGCCCACGTCCACTCGCTCCGCCACGGAACGGGAGCCGCATGACCTCCACGCTCGCGACCCTCGCGCTCGTCCTCGCCCTCGGCCAGCACGCCGAGCCTGCCACGGCCCCCGCCGAACACGCCCCCGCCGCCCAGGGCACGCTCGCGCCGGTCGAGGCGGAGCACGGCGCGCCCACCGCCCCCGGCCACGAGGAGCACGGCGCCGCCGCCGCCGGCGAGCACGGCGCGGCCGCGGCGCACCACGGCGGCAAGCACGACGAGAGCCTCGGCGGCGTGATGATGCACCACGTCTCCGATGGCCGCGTGATGGAGTACCCCGGCGTCTGCGAGACCGAGGGCCCGAACGGCCCCGAGCACGGCTTCGCCTGGAACTGCGAGCTCGAGCTCGACCACGTGTTCGGCACCGTCCGCGACGCCGAGACCGGCAAGGCCGTCTCCGGCCCGCTCGTGTTCGGCACCCTCGACATGACGCCGACGAAGCACGTCATCATGATGTGGCTCGCGAGCGCCATCCTGCTCGTGATCGCCTTCACCGCCACGCGCAAGCGCT
Source organism: Anaeromyxobacteraceae bacterium (assembly GCA_047602405.1). Taxonomy (GTDB): domain Bacteria; phylum Myxococcota; class Myxococcia; order Myxococcales; family Anaeromyxobacteraceae; genus Anaeromyxobacter. The sequence goes on along the minus strand of JASGHJ010000001.1, from coordinate 1,038,470 downwards.
CCCTCGTCCCGCGCGGCGTCTACAACTTCGTCGAGGTGCTGGTCTCCTTCGTCCGCAACGACATCGCGGTGAAGAACATCGGCGAGAAGGACGCGGATCGGTTCACGCCGTACCTCGTGACCGCGTTCTTCTTCATCCTGTTCATGAACCTGCTCGGCCTCGTGCCGTTCGCCGCCACCGCCACCGCCAACCTCTCGGTCACGGTCGCGCTCGCGCTCTTCACGTTCGTCATCACCCAGTGGGCGGCGATCCGGGCGATGGGCATCGGCGGCTTCCTCGCCCACATGACCGGCGGCGTCCCGAAGAGCCTCGCCTGGCTCTGGCCGATCATGATCCCGGTCGAGTTCCTGGGCCTGTTCACGAAGCCCTTCGCCCTCACCGTCCGTCTCTTCGCGAACATGGTCGCGGGCCACTTCGTCATCCTGGCCCTCCTCGGCCTGATCTTCGCGCTCAAGTCGCAGTTCGTCGCGGTCGCGTCGGTCCCGATGGCGCTCGGCATCTTCATGCTCGAGCTCTTCGTGGCCTTCGTGCAGGCGTACATCTTCGCCATGCTCTCGGCGCTCTTCATCGGGTCCGGCCTCGTGCACCACGGCCACGACGAGGAGCACGGCGAGGGCCACGGCCACGAGGGCCACGCCGCGCCGGGCATGGGTTCGCAGCACGCGTAGTCGTCGTCGCAGTTCACGCGGCCGGGAAGGTTCCCGGCCGTGGGTCGTCGAGCGCAGTCGCGCCCCGGGAAACGCGGCCCGGCCAATCCCGCGCTGAGCAGCACCGAAGGAGAAACACCATGGCTCCCGTCGCTCTCGCGTACCTCTCTGCCGGCCTGGGCGCCGGTCTCGCCGTCGTCGGCGCCGGCATGGGCATCGGCAAGCTCGCCGCCGCCGCGATGGAGGGCTCCGCCCGCCAGCCGACCGCCCTCGGCGACATCCGCACGTCGATGATCATCGCCGCCGCCCTCATCGAAGGCGCGACGCTCTTCGCGATCGTCGTCTGCCTCCTCCTCGCCATCAAGTAGCGCCCTCACCGGCCGCCCGGGGCTCCTAGGGGCCCCGGGCAGCCGTCGTTCCTCTTCTCGACGGAGCTCGCATGACCCCCATGGCCTTCGCCGGCAGCGCCGCCTCCACCGGAAGCTCGGTCCTCGCCGCAGGCGGCATCACCGACCTCAACCCCGGCCTGACGCTCTGGACGGCGATCACCTTCCTCGTCCTCATCTTCGTCCTCGGGAAGTTCGCCTGGGGCCCCATCGTGAAGATGCTGGCCGACCGCGAGCGGACGATCCGCGAGGCGATCGAGGCCGCGAAGAAGGAGCGCGCCGAGGCCGAGCGCCTCATGGCCGAGCAGAAGGAGTCGCTCCAGAAGGCGCAGCGCGAGGCGGCCGAGCTCGCGAAGCGCAACCAGCAGGAGGTCGAGAAGCTCCGCGTCGAGCTCACCGAGAAGGCGAAGAAGGAGGCCGACGAGCTCGTCGCCGCCGCCCGCCGCCAGGTGACCGAGGAGATCCAGAAGGCGAAGGCCGAGCTCCGCGCGCAGGTCGCGGACCTCGCCATCGCGGCCGCCGGCAAGCTCGTGAAGAGCAGCCTGGACGAGAAGGCCCAGCGCCACCTCGTCGAGGAGTACATCGCGCAGCTCCCGTCCGACCGCGCGGCGTAAGGGCTGTGTTTGCGGGGGCGCTCGGCGCGCCCCCGCCCCGGCGAGGCGGCTCGCCGGGGCCCCACCCCCTGGCAGCGGGCGTCACATCTTCAGTCCGGCTCCGGCGGCCCGCGGCCCCCGGAGCCTTGTTTTCAGCGGTAGAAGGCAGGCATCGAAATGGGTCTCTCCATCGGCATCGTCGGGCTCCCCAACGTCGGGAAGTCCACCCTCTTCAACGCGCTCCTCGGCGCCGCCCAGGCGGCCGCGGCGAACTACCCGTTCTGCACGATCGAGCCGAACGTCGGCATCGTCCCGGTGCCGGACCGCCGCCTCGAGAAGCTGACGTCGATGTTCAAGCCGAAGAAGACGACCCCCACCGCGCTCGAGTTCGTCGACATCGCCGGGCTCGTCGCCGGCGCCTCGAAGGGCGAGGGGCTCGGCAACCAGTTCCTCGGCAACATCCGCCAGGTGGACGCGATCGCCCACGTGCTGCGCTGCTTCGCCGACCCGGACGTCGTGCACGTGGCCGGGAAGGTCGATCCGCGCGGCGACCGCGACGTCGTCGAGACCGAGCTCATGCTGAAGGACCTCGACTCGATCGAGAAGCGGCGCGAGCGCACGCTCAAGAACACGAAGGCCGCCGGCAAGCAGGGCGAGCAGGCGAAGGCCGAGCTCGGCGCGCTCGACAAGGTGAAGGCGGGCCTCGAGGCGGGCACGCCGGTGCGCGGGCAGAAGCTCACCGACGAGGACAAGGCGCTCGTCTCGGATCTCTTCCTCCTGACCTCGAAGCCGGTGCTCTACATCGCGAACGTCGACGAGGGGCAGCTCGGCCAGGCCGCCACCGACCCGCACGTCGCCGCGGTGAAGGCGCTCGCCGAGGCGGAGGGCGCGCAGTGGGTCGCCATCTCCGGCAAGGTCGAGTCGGAGCTCGTGGCGCTCGCGCCCGAGGAGCGGGGCGAGTACCTCGCGTCGCTCGGGCTGGAGGAGCCGGGGCTCGACCGGCTCGTGCACGCCGGTTACCGGCTGCTCGGGCTCCTGACCTACTTCACGGTCGGCGAGGACGAGTGCCGGGCCTGGACCATCAAGGCGGGCACCCTCGCCCCCGGCGCCGCGGGCGTCATCCACTCCGACTTCGAGAAGGGCTTCATCAAGGCGGAGGTCATGGCGTACGACGACCTCGTCACCCTCGGCAGCGAGGCCGCCGCCCGGACCGCGGGCAAGCTCCGGATGGAAGGGAAGGAATACGTCGTCAAGGATGGCGACGTGATGCACTTCCGCTTCAACGTGTAGGGCCCGCCGCAGGGTCATCCCGCCCCGCGAGGAGCGGGTCGTCGACCCGCCAGGGCGTGGCGCGCTGGCGACCCGGTGCGTACGCTCCGTCCATGCAGGAGCAGGAGGCCTGGACCGTTCGTCCGTCGGGCGAGGCGCGCGACGAGCGCCCCGTGCGCGTGCTCGACGGCGACAGCTTCACGCTCGCCGCGCCCGCCGAGGTGCGAAAGCCCCGCTTCCTGCAGGTCGCGCCGCGCCCGAAGCACGGGTCGGCTCGGGCGCGCTGATCCCACGCCTCCCGTCGCTGTTGCCGATGGGCCGCCCGCCCCTCACCTTCGGTGCATGGCCGGGAAGGCGCTGCTCGTTGCGGTGTGCCTCACGCTTGCGTGCGGGGGAGGCGGCGGCCGCGGACCGGGCAAGGGTCCGAGCGAGCCGTCGCCGCAGCCGACGCCGAGCCCGAGCCCCACGCCGACGCCGACCCCGCCGCAGGATCCGACGCCGACGCCGACACCGACTCCCGCTCCGTCACCCTCTCCAACTCCAACTCCAGCTCCAACTCCGACACCCACTCCAACTCCGACGCCGCCTCCGACACCGTCTCCGCCTCCGTCTCCCAATCCGCCCCCGCCCCCGCCCCCGGATCCGATCCCCGCTCCGCCGCCCCCGGCCCCGATCCCGATGGGCCCCGGCGTTCCAGCCGTCACCCCGGCGAGCTGCGCACCCGCAGCCGCGCTCGTATCGCAGCCAGGCCCGGGCGACTGCGGCGGCTGGAAGCCGACGCTCGGAACGCCCGCGGAGGTGTCCACCATCTACCGCTGCGGCGCCGGGCTCGGCTGCCGCCTCCCCTGCGGCACGGTGCAGGTGGACGCCACCGGCGTCGCCGCCTGGCAGGTGGTCGAGTTCCTCGGCGGTGGCGGGTACATGCGCGGCACGATCCGCACCCTCGACCTCTCGGGGCGCCAGCTCGGGGAGACCAGCGGCACGCAGCCGCTCTTCCCGGGCGTGCGCGGCTTCCAGCTCGCGGGGGACCTGCCGACCGTGCTGCGCGTCGACGAGGCGGGCAACGAGGCGCCGCTCGCGATCCCCTGGCCCATCCGCTGGGGGAGCTGGTTCTGGCCTGCCTACTACGGCGCGCCCGGGAGCGTCGGCGCGGACGGGATGGGCAGCCTCGCCGTGACCGTGAGTGGACTCGCGACCGACGGCGCGGGCGAGCTCTGGAGCGCGGTCCTCGGCCCCGACGGCGCGGTCCGGACCCCGCCCTTCCGCGTCCTCTCGCTGCCCACCGACGCGACCGGCACCTGGGACCGGGCCGGCCGCGAGTCGGACCTCGTGAGGGCCATCGGCCCGGAGGTGGCCGGGCTCGCCCCGTCCGGCGAGACGCTCGTGCTGTGGGCGGGCGTCGCCGCGTGCAACGGGGGCGGCGTCGCAGGCCGCTGGTTCGGCACCGATGGCGCTCCGCTCGGCCCGGTCTTCCGCGCCGCCGACGCGCTCCCGGCCTCGAGCGAGCTCGTGGCGCTGCCCGACGGCTCGCTCGCGCTGCGCGCCCTGCCGAGCGGGGATGGGACGGCGGACGGGACGTGGCTGAGACGGTTCCACCCCGCGGTCCCGACCGGCGCGGCGGCCGCCCCGCCCTGGCTCCTCGCACGCGCGGGGGAGCGGCTCGTCCGCGCCGGCAAGGGCGGCGTGGCGCTCGCCATCCGCTCCGCCTGCGCCGCGGAGAGCCGGCGCCCGCGGATCGACATCGTGGATCCGGGTGGCGGGGTCTGCGCGACGCTCGAGCTGCCGGCCCAGGGCGGGTGCGCCAATCCGCAGACCGGCGCGGTGGGCACCGGCTTCCCCGCGCTCGGGCTCGACGGCACGGTCGTGCAGTTCTCGCGGGGGCTCGAGATCCCGCTTCCGGCGGGCAACCTCGACTGTCGCTTCAGCGTCTGGCCGCGCGCGCTCGCGCCGCCCTGACCTCGGCCATCCGGATCGCGAGCCGGATCGCCGCGACCATCGAGTCGGCCGAGGCCTCGCCCTTGCCGGCGAGGCCGTAGGCGACGCCGTGGTCCGGGCTCGTGCGCACGAAGGGCAGCCCGAGCGTCACGTTCACCGCGGGGTCGCCGCCGACCGCGTCGAGGAGCTTCACCGGGATGAGCCCCTGGTCGTGGTAGAGCGCGACCACCGCATCGAACTCGCCGAGCGCGGCGCGGAAGAAGACCGAGTCGGCCGGGAACGGCCCCGCCGCCGGCGTGCCCGCCTTCCTCGCGAGCGCGAGCGCAGGCGCGAGCACGCGGGCCTCCTCGTCGCCGAAGGTGCCCTCCTCGCCCGCGTGCGGGTTGAACGCGGCGAGCGCGAGCCGCGGCCTCCGGATCCCGAAGTCGTCGCGCAGCGCGCGGAAGGTGATGCCGATCGTCCCTGCGATCCGCGCCGGGGTGAGCAGCCGGGGCAGCCGCGCGAGCGCGACGTGGTTCGTGACGAGCGCGATCCGCAGGCGCTCGCCGGCGAGCATCATCACCGATCGGGGCCTCCGTTCGTCCCGAGCGTAGGGCTCGCGCAGCGAGCCCGGAGACGAGGGACGCGGAGCCGAGGGAGCCCGCGCCTCCAGCCACTCGGTGTGCCCGACGAATCCGGGCAGGACCCGCGCGACCTGCGCCTTCGACACCGGTGCGGTCACGAGCGCGTCGGCCTCGCCACGCGTCACCGCGTCGAACGCGCGCTCGAGGTAGGCGACCTGCGCCCCGGCCCCTGCGCGCGTCGGCTTCCCGGGCCGGGCGTCCTTCGCGGCGAGCTCGGTCACCGGCACGAGCCCGCCCGAGCGCCCGGGTGCCGCGCCGCGCGCGAGCACCGGCACCGTGAGCTCCGCGAACCAGCGCCGGAAGAGGCCCAGATCGCCGTAGACCACCGGCGTGCACTCGCCGCGCACGCGCGCGAGCGCCGCGGCCGTCACCTCCGCGCCGATGCCGGAGGGATCGCCGAGGCTGATCGCGACGCGGGGGAGGGACATGCGCGGGATCTTATCCGCAGGGCCGGCCGCGGCGTCACTTCCCGGACAGCCCCCCGCCGAGGATCCACTCCACGAACTTCCGGTGGTCGGCCGCGGCGACCTCGTCGAGCTTCGGTACGGCCACGAGGAGGTTCATGAACACCAGGTCTCCGTCGTCGATGGTGAACGCATGGACCGAGAGGCGTGGCACCTCGAACGATTGGCCCCGGAGCGCGGTGATCCGGTAGCGGGCGAAGGTCACCTCGTGCCCGGCGATGGTCTCGGTCTTCGTCGGGATGGGACCGGGATCGGCGAGCGTGGTCGCGGGGCCAGGCGCGAGCTGCTTCGCGACGAGCTCCGCGAGGGGCGCGTGCTCCGGGGGGAGCTTCATCAGGCGCACGGACATGACGGCCGCCGGCTCGCCGTGGCCGTACGGCGGGAGCGCCTGCTGCCGGCTGATGCGGTCGGCGCCGCCGTTCTCCGAGCGCCAGTCGTGCTCGAAGGGAGGTTCCCCGGCCGCGGCGGGGCCCGCGGCCAGGAGGGTTGCGGCGGCGAACAGCGCTGCGGGCGTGCGCATGGGGTCCTCTCGCGGCGGCGAACGAACCCGGACCTTCTACTGCGGGTGCAGGCCCGCGTCGAGCGGGCAGTCGGCCGCGCCCCGAAGGACTGCGGTCCGCGCGCCCGGCGCCACCGCCGGCGGCCCTACTTCAGCTTGGACGAGAACTTCGTCCCGCTCGCCTCGTCGGCGAGCTCGGGGATCTTCGTCTCGATGACGGCGTCGCGCTTCAGCTCGCCGACGACCTGCTGGCGGAGGCCCTGCATCTGCCCCTCGTACAGCCGCTGCCGGATCTCCTCCTTCGCCTCCTCGAAGGTCTTCGCGCCCGCGAGGCGCTTCTCCTCGACCTTGAAGAGGTGGATGCCGGGGCCGACGCGGACCCAGTCGGTCATCTGACCCGGCTCCATGCCGACGACGAGCTCGTCGACCTTCTCGATGGTGCCCTTGCGGACCCAGCCGAGGTCGCCGCCGTCGCCGGCGGACGGGCCCTTCGAGGACTTCTTCGCCTCGGCCACGAAGTCGGCGCCGGCCAGCAGGCGAGCCTTGATGCGGTCGGCCTCGGCGCGGACCTTCTTCTCCTCGGCGGCCGGCGCGCCCTCCGGGAGCGGCAGGAAGATGTGCCGGAGCTTCACCTCCGGCTCGCCGCGGAAGTCCGCCTCGTGCGTCTGGTAGTAGTTCTGCAGGTCCGTGTCGCCGATCTTCACGCGGTTGCGGACCTTCTCCTGCAGCGCGTAGAGCGCCTCGAGGTCGCGCTTCGTGTTGGCGCGGTAGGTGGCGAGGTCCAGGCCCTGCGCGGCGAGGGCGGCCTCGAGCTGGGCCTGGTCGAGGCGGTTGCGGGTCTTCACGTCCTCGATGGACGCGTCGACCTGCTTGTCGGTGATCTCGATGCCGTCCTTCGCCGCCGACTGGGCGAGCAGCTTCTGCTCGAGCACCTGGGCGAAGACCTTCTTCAGCATCTCGGCGCGGTCCTTCTGCTTCTCCGGGCCGTCCGGCATGGCCTGGACGCGGACCCACTCCGAGCCGGCGATGTCGGCGAGCTCGGAGAGCATCACGACGTCGCCGTTCACGACGGCGGCGACGCGGTCGACGACCTCGCCCTCCTGGGCGGCCGCGGCGGGCGCCGGGGCGGGGTCGGCGGCGAGGAGGAGGGCGGGGACGAGGGCGAGGATGAGGTTCACGGGGTCACCGAGGCGAGCGCCTTCTCGTCGATCTCGACCTTGGCGCGCTTGCGGAGGGCGGCGAGGTACTCCTCCTGCGCCGCGAGGCGCTTCTGCCGGAGGAGCTTCTCTTTGATCTCGGGCTTCGCCTGCTCGAGGGTGCGGCGCCCGGCCGGGCGGCGCTCGGTCACCTTGAACAGGTGGAAGCCGTAGGGAGAGGGCGTCACGTCGGAGATGACGTTCGGCGCCATCTGGAAAGTCACGTCGAACACCTCGGGGAAGCCCCCGCCCTTCGCGATGAAGCCGAGGTCGCCGCCGTTCCTCGCCTCGGGGGCGATGGACGACTTCTTCGCCACCTCGGCGAAGGTCTGCGGGTTCTTCCGCAGCCGGTCCCGGATCTGCAGCGCCTCGTCGCGGGACGCCACCACGATCTGCGAGACCTTCACCTGCTCGGCGACGTCGAACTCGGCGGCGTGCTCGCCGTACCAGCGCTCGACCTCCTGGTCGGACACCTGCACGGCCTGGAACACCTCCTGCTCGAGGAGGCGCTCCATGGTGAGCTGGTCCTTGAGGCGCGCCTTCAGGTCCGCCTGGGAGAGGCGCTTCTCGGCGAGGAGGTCGTCGAAGTGCGTGCCGGGGTACTCGGCGCGGACGCGGAGGAACTCGCGCTCGACGAGGTCCTGGCCGACGACGATGGAGCGCGCGCGCGCCTCCTGGAGGAGGAGCGCGCGCGCCACGAGGTCGTCGAGGATGCGGCGCTTGACGGGCTCGAGCGGCCCCTGCGCCTCGCCCGCCCGCGTCTCGGAGAGCTCGCGGGCGAGCGCGTCGGGGAGGATCGGCTCGCCGTTCACCACCGCGACGGGCGGCGGGGCGGCGGGCGCGGCCGGCCGGCTCGCGCCGCACCGTCCGCAGGCGGCGAGCCCGAGGGCCGCCACCACGATCGAGACGCCGATCCTCACCGGGCCTTCGCTACTTCGTGACCGGCGCGGGGGCCGGGGCCGGAGCCGGCGGAGGAGCGCCGTGCGGCGCCATGCCGGAGGGCATGCCGGGCATCCCCGGGGGCATCCCGCCCTCGGGCGCCGCGGCGACCTGGACGGCGTCGAGCGCCTTGTCGTCGACCGAGATGCCCGCCTCGTCGCGGAGCTTCTTCACGAACTCGTCGAACTCCTTCGTGCGCTTCTCGCGGGCGAGCTTGTTGACGATCTGCTGCTTCACCTGCTCGAAGGACCGGTTGAGCTCCTCCTGCGTGCCGAGGAGCTTCAGGATGTAGACGCCCTTCGGCGTCTCGACGACGTCGGTGGTCTGGCCGGCCGCGAGCGCCGCGACCTTCGCCGCGACGTCGGGCGTGAACGCGGCCGCGAGCTCGTCCTGGGTCTTGAAGCCGAGGTCGCCGCCGGAGGCCTTGGTGGCCGCGTCCTCGGAGAACTCGGTGACGAGCTGGTTGAAGGCGAGCGGGCTCTTCTTCTCCTCGACCTTCAGCTTCGCGAGCGCCTTCTTCGCGGCCGCGACGTCCGCCTTGCGCTTCGCGCTGCCGGCGTCGGAGGCGAAGGTCACCGCCGCGGCGCGGATGCGCTTCGGGCGCTGGTACTCCGCCTTGTGCTCGTCGTAGTACTTCTGCGCGTCGGCGTCGGCGACCGGCGACGCGCCGTCCTTCGGGTCCTGGAACTTCGTCTGGACGAGCTTCTGGACCATGATCTTCTGGAGCGTGCTCTGCACGTCCGGATCCTGGTCGAGCTTCATGCGGCGCGCCTCGGCGGCGAGCACCTCGAAGCGGACGAGGTTGTCGAGGAACTCCTTCTTGCGCTCCAGGTTGTTGTACCGGGCGCGCATGAAGGGCGACTGCTCGTCGAGGCGGGCCTTGAACTCGTCCGCGGTGATGGTGAAGCCCTTGCCCTTCGCGATGACGGGGCCGGTGCCGGACTTCTTGCCGGAGCCGCCGCAGGCGGTGATGGCCAGGGCGCAGAGGCCGAAAGCGAGGAGACGGCGCATGTCGAGAAGCTCCTTACTGGGGTGGTGAACCAGGCGGTGAGCGAACGCACGACCGGGCGGTCTTGTTCCGACCGCGGGGGCGCTGGCGTACCCGTGGGACAGGGAAAAGAGCACGGAAATGCGCCAGGATCAAGCGTCCGGCCGCGCGCAGGAGGCGAGCCCGGAGAGCACCTCCCGGGCCGCCTTGAGGAGCTCGCGCCCGGCCGCCATCTCCATCGCCGCGGAGGGCGCGCCCGCACCGCCGGTCGCGGCCGGGAGCGCCTTCGCGATCGCCGCCTGGACCCGCGCCACGGTCTCCGCGCGCTTCAGGTGGGTGCGGCCGGACTTCGCGGGCGCCGGCTCGGCCGGCCGCGCCGCACCCGCCGCGGGGACGCCGACGCCCCCGGGCCGGGCCAGCGTCGCCACGAGCTTCATGTCCGGCGTGAGCCGGAGCGACCCCTTCGAGGCGGTGACGTGCTTGGCGAGCTGGAACGGGTCGAGCGCGGCCGTCTCCCCGAGCGTGAACACGAGCCGGCCCGGGCCGGCCTCGAGCGCGCGGATGCCGAGCGCGCGCAGGCGGACCTTCACCTGCATGACCTCGCAGAGCGCGTCGAGCTCGTCCGGCGCGTCGCCGCAGCGGTCGATGATCTCCGCGCGGACGTCGTCGACCTCCTCGTCGGTCGCCGCCTGCGCCATGCGCTTGTAGAAGTAGAGCCGCTGGTGGACGTCCGGCATGTACGCGTCCGGGATGATCGCGGGCACCGGCAGCTGCACGTCCGGGTCGACCTCCTCGCGCGGCGGCTCGCCCTTGAGCTCGCGGACCGCCTCGTCGAGGAGCTGCGTGTAGAGGTCGAAGCCGACCGCCTCGATGTGCCCGGACTGGTCCTTCCCGAGCAGGTTGCCGGCGCCGCGGATCTCGAGGTCGTGCGAGGCGATGTTGAAGCCCGCGCCGAGCTCGCTGAACCGCTGCAGGACCTCGAGCCGCTTCTGCGCGTCCTTGGTGATGGGCCGGCGGGCGGGGACCAGCAGGTACGCGTACGCGCGCTCGCGGCTCCGGCCGACGCGGCCGCGGATCTGGTACAGCTGCGCGAGCCCGAAGTGGTCGGCGCGGTTCACGATGATCGTGTTCGCGCTCGGGATGTCGAGGCCGCTCTCGATGATCGAGGTCGCGATGAGCACGTCGAGCTTCTTCTCGACGAACGCGGTCATGACCTCCTCGAGCTTCTTCTCGCCCATCTGCCCGTGCGCGACGCCGATGCGCAGGTCCGGGATGAGCTCCTTCAGGAACTTCTCCATCGAGCCGATGGAGCGCACCCGGTTGTGGACGAAGTAGACCTGCCCGCCGCGGCGGACCTCCTGCAGGATCGCCTCGCGGATCTGGGCCGGGTCGAACTTCGCGACGAAGGTGCGGATCGCCCGGCGGTCCTCGGGCGGGGTCGCGATGATGGAGAGGTCGCGCGCGCCGGAGAGCGCCATGTGGAGCGTGCGGGGGATGGGCGTCGCGGTGAGCGTGAGCACGTCGACGAGCTTCCGGAGCTTCTTGAGCCGCTCCTTGTGCTGCACGCCGAAGCGCTGCTCCTCGTCGACGACCACGAGGCCGAGGTCCTTGAACGACACGTCGGCCGCGAGGATCCGGTGCGTCCCGACGAGGATGTCCACCTTGCCCGCCGCCGCGTCCTTCAGGATCTGGCGGGTCTCCTCGGCGGTCTTCATGCGCGAGATGGCCTCGACGCGGATCGGCCAGCCCTTGAAGCGCTCCCGGAACGTGCGCGCGTGCTGCGAGGCGAGCACGGTCGTGGGCACGAGCACCGCGACCTGCTTCTTCGAGGTCACCGCGAGCATGGCGGCGCGCATCGCGACCTCGGTCTTGCCGTAGCCGACGTCGCCGCAGACGAGGCGGTCCATCGGCGCCTTGCCGGTCCCCTCCTTCCTCGTCAGGGACTTCCGCATGTCCTTGAGGACGTCCTCGATGGCCTTCGCCTGGTCGGGCGTCTCCTCCCAGGGGAACTCGGCCTCGAACGCGAGGTAGTTCTCGTCCGGCTCGCCGAACGCGTAGCCCGGGTGCGCCGCGCGCGCGGCGTACACGTCGAGGAGCTCCGCGGCCATCTTGAGGAGCTGCTCCTTGACCCGGGCCTTCCTGAGCGCGAAGGACTGCCCGCCGAGCTTGTCGAGGCGGATCGAGTCCGGCGAGGCGCCGTTGAACTTCTGCACCTGGCGCAGCTTCGCGACCGGCAGGTAGAGGCGGTCGGCGCCCTCGTACGCGATGACGAGGAAGTCGCCCTCGACCCCGCGGATCTGCATCTTCGTGAGGCCGAGGTACTTGCCGATGCCGTGCTCGACGTGGACGACGAGGTCGCCCTCCTCGAGCTCGCGGAACGACGCCGCGAACTGGTGCTCCTCGCGGCCCTTGCGCACCTTGCGGCGGACGCGCCGGCCGAAGATCTCCTCGTCGGAGATGAGCGCGACGCGGGCCTCGCCGTCGAGGAAGCCGGCCGAGATCTCGCCCGGGACGAGGTGCACGTGCACCGCGGGGTCGTAGAGCGAGGCGGGGTCGGGCATCCCCGCCGCCGCGGTGGCGTTCCCGGTGGCCGGAGCCGGCGCGACGGCCTTCGCGTGCTGGCGCCGGTCCTCGAGCAGGCGCCGCAGCCGGTCCCCGGCCGAGGCCGAGCCGCAGGCAACGATCGAGGTGATGCCCCGCTTCCGCCACTCCTCGAGCCGCTTCGAGAGCGGCGTGAGCGCGCCCTCCTCGCCGTGGGCGGCCTCGATCTCGCTGCGGATGCCGGCGGTGTCGTCGAGCGACCACCTGACCGGCTCGCCGAGGCCGACGTAGACCCGGTGGCGCCGCACGAGCGGGCGCGCCGCGATCGCGGCGAGGACGTCGGCCGAGGGGAGGAAGTGCTGCTCGGGCGGGAGGACCAGCTCGTCGCGCCTCAGGGACGCCGCGTGCTCGCGCGCGAGCTCCTCGTCGAGATCGGAGAGCGCCTCCTCGATGCCGGTCGTGTCGTCGAGCCAGACCGCGAAGCGCTGCGGCAGGTGCTCGAAGAGCGTCTCGAGCCCTCCCGCGTGGAAGCCGGGGAGGAGCGCCTCCATGCCGAAGAACGGCGCACCCTGGTCGATCTGGTCGAGCACCTCGCGCACGCGCGAGGTCGGGCGGTCCACCTTCTCCGCGATGTCGCGGACCGCCTGCTTCGCGGCGGCCTTGCCCTCGTCGGTGAAGAGCGCCTCGCGCGCGGGGCAGAGCACCACCTCGCCGGCGTCGGCCTCCTCGCTGCGCTGGGTCTGCGGGTCGAAGCGGCGGCAGCTCTCGATCTCGTCGCCGAAGTACTCGAGCCGCACCGGCGCGGGGTCGGCGGGCGACCACAGGTCGAGGATCCCGCCGCGCACGGCGAAGGTGCCGGCGTCCTCGACGAGCGGCGTGCGCGCGAAGCCGAGCGAGACGAGCTTCGCGGCGAGCGCCTCGCGCGGCAGCTCCATGCCCTTGCCGACGAGGTCGGCGCCGGCGGCGAGCACCTTCCGCGGGATCAGCCGCCGCGCGAGCCCGCGCGCGGAGACGACGACCGCGCGGACCTCCGCGGGCGCGAGGTGGAGCCGCGACAGCGCCGCGAGCCGCTCCATCTCGACGCCGCGGTCGGGCGAGAGGTCGTCGTAAGGGAGCACCGCGTCGGCGGGCACCCGCACGACCGCCGGGGTCCCGAGGAAGAACACGAGGTCCTTCGCGAGCGCGTCGGCCTCCTCCTCGTCCTCCGCGACCGCGAGCACGCACGGCATGCCGCCGGCGCCCCGCGAGACGAGGTCGCGGATGGCGAGCGCCCGGGCGGCGCCGATGAGGCCGGTCACGTCCGCGGCGCGCGCCTCGGCGAGGGCCCTGCGGAGCCGGTCGGAGGGGGAGGTGGGGGTCGTGGTGGGGGTGGACACGGCGCGGGGCGAGGGCGCGGGATATTAGTCAGAACGGGCGCTTCGCGCGCCGGAACTTCTCGGGCCGATTCCCCCCGTCCGGGCGCGGGGTTCCTTGATCCACCGAGGGGGGGTGGCTACACTCGGTCGGTTGCTGCCAGGCAGCACGAACATGCGCGTCTCCCGCACCCACCGCCTCGCCTCGCTCGCGCTCCTCGCCGCCCTCGCGGCCTGCGGCGGCGCTGCCGACGTGCGCGTGCCGGACGACGCCTCCCCGCTCCTCGCGCTCCTCGTCGCCCCGGGCGGGCAGGGGGCCGAGCGCCTGCGGGCCGGCGACCTCGGCGGGGCGCGCACCGCGTACGAGGCGGCGCTCGCGCAGGACCCGGGCCGGCTCTGGGCGCTCAACGACCTCGCGGTCGCATACGCGCTCGAGGGGCACGGCCAGGCGGCCCGGCGCCTGCTCGACGAGGTGGTGTCGGGCGGCGACGCGCGCGAGCAGCAGGCCGCGCTCGTGAACCTCGGCCAGCTCCACGCCTCCGACGGCTTCGTCTCCGCCGCGCAGGCGACGCTCGAGACGGCGCGCGGCCTCGATCCGACGCGGCCCGAGCCCTGGTACGCGCTCGCGCTCCTCGCCGACGCCCGGGGCGACATCCTCGCGGCGCGCGGGCTCGTGAAGGAGGCGCTGCGGCTCGACGCCGACGGCCTCGCCCGCATCGCCTTCGCCTACGTGAACCCCGAGGAGCGCACCCACCTCGACGCGCTCGTGGCCGAGGCGTCCGGCGATCGCGCGAAGGCCGCGCCGCTGTGGCGCACGCTCCAGGCCGGCCGCTTCGCGTCGCTCACGACGGCGGCGGAGCGGCACCTCGCCCTCGCCCAGCGTGACGCGTCGAGGGCCGGCGGCGAGTGAAGCCGCGGGACGGGTAGCGTCATGCCATCCCCCACCGGCGAGCTCGACCGACGCGAACGCGAGATCCTCCGCGCGCTCGTCCAGGACTACATCCAGACCGGCGAGCCGGTCGCGAGCCAGCCGCTCATCGCGCGCCACGAGCTCGAGGTCTCGCCTGCCACCGTCCGCAGCGTGATGGCCGACCTCGAGGCGCTCGGCTTCCTCGAGAAGCCGCACGCGTCCTCCGGCCGCATCCCGACCGAGCGCGGCTACCGGCTCTACGTCGACTCGCTGCTCAAGGTTCGCCCGCCCGCGCCGAGCGACCGCGAGCGCATCGAGAAGCTCGCCCAGGAGGCGAGCGACGTCGGCCAGCTCCTCGAGGGCACGAAGGACCTGCTCCACTCGCTCTCGCACCACGCCGGCGTCGTCACGACGCCCACGCCCGCCGCGGACCCGGTGCGCCAGATCGAGTTCGTGCGCCTGCGCGAGAACCGGGTGCTGGCGGTCTTCGTCTCCGAGGCCGGGATCGTCACGAACAAGCTCGTCCAGCTCGAGTTCCCGATGGAGCCCTCCGAGCTCGAGCGCGCCGCGCACTACCTCACCGAGAAGCTCGGCGCCTCCCAGCCGACCGCCCGCGACCTCGCCTCCATCCGCGAGGGCATCCTCGGCGACATGCGCGCCGACCAGAGCGCGCTGCAGGACCTCCTCGCGAAGGCGCTCGCGCTCGCCGAGCAGACGTTCGAGGCCGCGCCGGCGAGCGAGGGCCGCGTGCTCGTCGGCGGCGAGGAGAGCTTCCTCGACGCGCCCGAGTTCGGCAACGTCCGCAAGGCGCGCGCCCTGCTCCGCGCGTTCGCCGAGAAGGACCGGATCCTGCGCGTGCTCGACCGCGTGCTGCGCGCGAGCGAGGTGCAGATCTTCATCGGCGCCGAGAGCGAGTTCGCCTCCGTCGAGGACGTGTCGGTCGTCGCCGCGCCGTACGGCCGGAGCGGGCACGTGCTCGGCACGCTCGCCGTCGTCGGCCCCACGCGGATGAACTACGCGCGGGTGATCCCGCTCGTGGACTTCACCGCGCGGGAGATCTCGCGGGCGCTGGGGCGGGAGTAGGGCGGGCGGGAGCGCGATCCGGGTGCAGCGTCCGGGGGTGGAACGATGGGCGTGCACGTCGAGGCAGGCGGCAGGGCGTTCGAGCTCGGCACCGCGTCCTTCCTGAAGGCGCTCTTCTCCACCGATCGCACCCATCAGCGCCGGTCGCGGGTCCTGAGCGCCTGCTCGATCATCGCGACGACCAGCTGATCCTTCGGGCTCCGGGAGCCGCGCTTGAGCTCGGCGAGGGTCTCGAGCCTGACGACGCGAACCTTCTGACCCTCCACCGTCAGTTCGACCGACTCGGGCAAGAGGCTCGCGTAGTCGCGGCCACCTTCGATCGCGCCGAGCACGTCCAGCTGGCCGAGATCGGTCGACAGGAGCTGGTGCCCGTCGCCCAGGAGCAGGGCCTCCGTGGGACGGAGCACCTGGCCCGGCGGACGCCCGCGGTAGCGGGCGCCGACGGAGTCGAGGAACGCGAGGAGCCGGCGGACGTTCTCCGCATCCCGGCGATGGACCACGTCGACGTCGACCGTGGTCAGCGCCGCTCCCTGGGCCGCCGCCGCGAGGCCGCCGACCAGGAGGAAGTCAGTCCCGCTCGCCGCCAGCCGGGCGAGCAGCGTCGTCAGGCTTTCCGGTCGCTGCGAAGGCATCGCGGAGCTCCCGCAAGGTGGCGACCATGCGGTCGTTGTGGCGCAGGCGCTCCTCGGGCGTCATCCGCGCGAGTTCGTCGAAGAGCGTCTGGTCGAAGACGATCCCGTCATCGCGGTCCGGGGGCGAGCTGTGTTCGTCCGCCATCGAGGAGAATCTATCAGCCGCGTCGGTCAGCGGTGCGGGCGCTCTCGTGCCCCGGCGTTTCTACCGGTAGAAGGCACCAATTTTCGCCCGCAAGTCGCCGACATCACGAGACATTGCTCGAATTTCCGCTGCAGTTCAGCCGGCTGAACCAGGTTCCGCAGCCTCGCCCCGCCTTCACGGACACGCGTACGTCGCCTCGCCCGGGCGCGCGTAGTACTCGCTGTCGGGGCAGTTCACGGTGAAGCCGAGGCCGCCGCAGGTGGAGAAGTCGTTCCGCTCGCCGGTGCACGCGGGGAGGTCGGCGTAGCCGTCGCCGTCGAGGTCGCGCTCCTCCTGGAAGAGGATCCCGTCGACCGTCTCCCAGCAGCGCATCGCGGCGCCGCCGGTGGGCTCGACGCACGCGACGCTCCAGCAGCCGGGGAGCGCGGAGAGGGCCGCGGCGAAGGCCATCGCGCGGATCACCACGGGCAGCTCCGCTCGTCCTCGGGACGGACATGGCGATCGCTCCAGTCGCACGAGAACGTGTAGCCGAGGTCGGCGCAGCTCGTGTTCTCGTACAGGGTACCGGCGCAGTAAGTCGTCGAGCCGTCGGGGCCCGCGTCCTCCTCGGTGAAGAGGCGGGCGGTACGACTGCGTGCAGTAGCCGTTGCGGCCGAGGAGCGACCACTCCTCGCAGGCGTCGATGGCGCAGCCGGTCCCCAGCGCGGTCGCGGCGAGCGCGAACACGAGCGTGCGAGCGAAGGACATGTGCCCACCTCCGCCGCGCGTGAAATGCACGGGGTGGGCCGAGGGTGCGGCGGTGGGAATCTCGCGGGGTTGGCGCGACGGTGGGCGTGCGCGGGGTTCACATGCGCGTGAGCTCGTCCGGCGCGCCCCTCGTCTCCGCCACCGCTTCGCGGTGGCTACGCTCGGGACGAACGGATCCTCCGGAGGCGTGAGCGACCGGAAAGACGAACCGCGGCGGGCTCCCTCCTCGGGAACCCGCCGCGGTGATGGGCCTTCGGTTCCGGCGTGGCGCTCAGCTGCGGAGGATCTCGCGGGCGAGCGCGTCCCAGTCGTCGCCGGCGAGCGCGGCGGCGATGCCGTGGACCGGGGCGCCGCCGTCCTGGAGGACCTGCGCCATCTCGGGGTTCGCGCGGCGCGCGAGGATGGCGGCGGCGTCGTCGACGAGCAGCCGGGCCTCGGCGCCCTGGTGCAGCTGGCGGAGGTTCGCGGCGAGGCGCGACGGCTTCACCTTGAAGAGCCAGCCCGCGCCGTAGGCGTCGGCGTCGTCACGGTTCGTGTTCACGGCGACGACGGTGCCGTCGATGGGCGAGAGCGCGGAGACGCGCTTCCCGGTCGCGGTGAGGTCGATGGCGGCGTCGCCCTGGAACACGTGGGCGCCGACGCTCGGGACCGAGGTGCGCTCCGCGGCGACGAGCCGGTGGGCGAGGTCGTCGAGGCCGACCGCGACCGTGCCGTCGGCGAGGAGCTTCGCCCAGGTGTGGCCCGGGTGCAGGTAGACGTCGGAGGGGACCTGGAACCAGCCGGCGGCGGGGCTCGGCGCGGGCTTCCTCGCGGCCGGGGCGGGCTTCGCGGCGGCGACGGCGAGCTGGGCGGCGGCGGGGATCGCGACCTCGGCGGTCGCAGGAACCTCGGCGCGGCGGGCGCCCTGGACGTAGCGCCAGAAGGGGATGAAGAGGAGGAGGTAGCTGACGGCGAGGAGGTACTCGGCGGCCTTCGCGGGGTAGATGCTGAGGAACTCGTGGCCCATGGCGATCTCGCTCTCGGATGTGGGGCGGGCGGGGTTAGCGCACGGCGAGGTGGTTGAGGGTCGAGACGAAGGCGACGGAGAACATGGCGGCGACGAAGGCGAACATCATGGCGGGCTCCTGCTTCGGTTCGGGTGACCTGCGTACTTCCTGAGGCCACCTGTTGCGTGTGCCGGGCCAACCAGACCGGGCGTGTCCGGCACCGGAAAAGGCCCGTCATGTCAACCATCTGAAAGAAACGCGTCGGCGGAGCGAGGCTCCGCCGACGTGGGGTTTCTCTTCACCTGTGGAGGAGTTCAGCGATCCCGCGCGGCCCGCTTCCGCCGGGCCGGGCGCGCGGTGACCTTGCGCGCCGGCTTCACCGGCAGTGCCGCCCGCACCGCCTCCAGGAGCAGGCGGCGCACCTCGGCCCGCGTCACCGCGCCCAGCCGCACGAGCACGGCGGGGTAGCCGTCGTAGTGGGGCTCCGTGAAGTACTTCCCCGGGTCGAGCGCGAGGAGGCTCTCCTTCTCCTCGAGGTCCGCGACCCGCACCGCCATCACCTCGGTGCTCGGCACGCGCGCTTTCCGCGGGTGGATCCGCTCGCGCCACGCCCACGCGATGCCCACGTCCTTCGCGCCGCGCTTCACCGAGAACGAGAAGCCCTCGCGCGAGGCGGTGACGCCGTCGAGCGCGCGGGCGACGGCGCGGACCTGGGCCTGGGTGACGGGCATGGCGGGAGGTCATGCCGCGGGGCCACGCCCTGCGCCCGCGCCGGACGGGGCGTCCTCCGATGCGGCAGCGACCCGCGCTCGCTGCGAGCTGCGGGCTACCTCGCCCAGCGCACGATCGCCGAGGCGATCCGCTCGAGCGGAAGGACCTCGTCCACCCCGCCCGCGGCGATCGCCTCCTTCGGCATGCCGAACACGACCGAGGTCGCCTCGTCCTGCGCGACGTTGAAGGCGCCCGCCTGCCGCATCGCGAGCATGCCGTCGGCGCCGTCGGCGCCCATCCCGGTGAGGATGACGCCCATGACGTTCCGGCCGCACGCCTCCGCCGCGGAGTGGAAGAGCACGTCCACGCTCGGGCGGTGGTGGCCCACCCGCTCGCCGTCCACGAGGTCGGTCACGTAGAGCGCGCCGGTGCGGCGGACCACGAGGTGCCGGTTGCCCGGCGCGATGAGCGCGCGGCCGGGGACGAGCCGGTCGCCCGGCGCGGCCTCCTTCACCTCGATCCGGCACGACTGGTCGAGCCGCTTCGCGAACTGGCCGGTGAAGTACTCCGGCATGTGCTGCACGATCGCGATGCCCGGTGCGTCGGGCGGGAGCGCCTCGAGCACGACCCGGAGCGCCTCGGTGCCGCCGGTGGAGGCGCCGATGACGGCGACCTTGTGCGTCGTCGCCTTGATGGCCGACGAGGCGGGCTCGGGCGGCGCGGCGGGGCGGCCCGGCGCCGTGGCGGGCGCGCCCGGGGCGCGGCGCCGCACGCTGCGCGAGAGGTCGGCCGCGGCGGCGGCGCGGACCACGTGAACCAGCCGGGCGGCCGAGTCCTCGAGGAAGCCCTTCAGGCCCACCTTCGGCTTCTCGATGACGTCGAGCGCGCCCTCCTCCAGCGCGCGCAGGGCGACCTCCGAGCCGGACTCCGCGAGCCCGGAGCAGACCACCACCGGGAGCGGCTGCTCCGACATCACGCGGCGGAGGAAGGTGAGGCCGTCCATCCGCGGCATCTCGATGTCGAGCGTCACCACGTCCGGCCGGGACCGCTCGATCTTCTGGAGCGCGATCACCGGGTCGGGCGCGGTCGCGACCTCCATGCCCGCCTGCGTGAGGATCGAGGTCAACACCTGCCGCACGACGGCGGAGTCGTCGACCACGAGCACGCGCAGCGGGGTCTTCACCGGCCGCCCCCGCGGCCGCCGTCCTCGCCGACGTGGCCGTACACGGTGGGCCGGACCTGCCGGACGCGCGGGCAGAGCCCGGCCAGGGTCTCGGCGTGGCCGATGAACAGGTTGCCGCCGCGGGCGAGGCGGCTCACCAGGTGGTCGACCACCGCGGTCTTCGTCTCGTGGTCGAAGTAGATGAGCACGTTCCGGCAGAAGACGAGGTCGAAGTCGCCCTCCGGGAACGGGCCGCAGAGGAGGTTCACCCGGCGGAAGGTGCAGAGCGCCCGGAGCTCCGGCCCGGCGCGCATGAGCCCGCCCTGCTCGCCGGTGCCGCGCAGCATGTACGCCTCGAGGTACGCCCGCGGGATCTCCGCCGACTTCTCGAGCGGCCAGGTCGCGTTCCGGGCGCGGTCGAGCACCTTCGTCGAGAGGTCGGAGGCGAAGATCTCGAGCGCCCACCCGGTCGGGAAGGACGCGAGGAGCACCATCGCGAGCGTGTAGGGCTCCTCGCCGGTGGAGCAGGCCGCGCTCCAGACCCGCACGCGCCTCGGACGCTTTCCGGCGTCGGCCTCCGCCTGCCAGCGCGGGAAGAGGTCCTGGGTCAGGTACTCCCAGTGCGCCGCCTCGCGGAAGAAGTGGGTCTCGTTGGTCGCGATGCTGTCGAGCATCCGGATGCGCTCGGGCTCGTCGACCTTCGCTAGCTCGAGGTACCCGCGCCAGTCGAGCTTCAGCTCGCGCAGGCGGCGCGCGAGCCGGCCGACCAGCAACGCCTTCTTCACCGGCGTGAGGTGGATGCCCGCCTCGCGCTTCACGAACACCTGGTAGCGCGCGAAGTCCGCGTCGGAGGGTTCGCGGATGGCGGCGGGGGCGTCCCGCTCGACGAGGGATCTCGCGGCGGCCTCGGCCATCGTCAGGCCGCCCGCGCCTCGAGCTCGGACGCCGTGCGCTTGAGCGTCTCGCGGACGAGCCCGCCGACGTCCAGGATCAGCGCCACCCGCCCGTCGCCCAGGATGGAGGAGCCCGCGACGCCGGGGAGGTTCCGGAACATCGCGCCGAGCGGCTTGATGACCGTGCTCGACTCGCCGAGCAGGGCGTCGACCGCGAGCCCGGCGGTGTGCCCGCCGTGCCGGATCACCACGATGTTCTCCCGCGCGCCGGCGCGGGCCGGCAGGCCGAACATCGCGCGCAGGCGCAGGTAGGCGAGCGGCTTGCCGCGCACGTTCATGACGCCGGTGACCGCGTTCGCGTCGCCGCCGACGGGCAGCTCCAGGCACTCGACGACCGTGTCGAGCGGCAGGATGTAGGTCTGGTCGGAGATGCGGACGCGGAAGCCCTGGATGATGGCGAGGGTGAGCGGCACGCGCATCGAGATGGTCGTGCCCTTGCCGGGGGCGCTCGACACGCCGACCGAGCCGCGCAGCGCCTCCACGTTGCGGCGCACGACGTCCATTCCGACGCCGCGGCCCGAGACGTCGGTGACCACGTCGTTCGTGGAGAAGCCCGGCTCGAAGATCGCCCGGGCGATCTCCTCGTCGCTCGCCCGGGCGGGGTCCTCGAGGATGCCCTTCGCGGCGGCCTTCGCGGCGATGCGGGCGCGGTCGAGGCCGCCGCCGTCGTCCTGCACCTCGATCACCATCGAGCCCGCCTCCTGGAAGGCGCGCAGGGTGACCGTGGCCATCGGGTCCTTGCCGGCGGCGCGGCGCGCGTCCGGGGTCTCGACGCCGTGGTCGAGGGCGTTGCGGACCATGTGGAGGATCGGGTCGCGGATCTGCTCGACCACCGAGGTGTCCACCTCGACGTCGGCGCCCTCCACCACGAGGCGGGCGTGCTTGCCCTGGGCCGTGGAGAGGTCCCGCACCGTGCGCGCGTGCGGGTAGAACACCGGCCCGATCGGCACCATCCGGGCCTTCATGATGAGCTCCTGGAGATCCAGGTAGAGCCGGTCGGTCTCGCGGTGCGCCGCGAGGACCTCCTCGCCGCTCGCCTCGCCGCGCTCGAGGAGCTCGGTGAGCCGGCCCCGGGCGATCGCGATCTCGCCGGAGAGGTCGAGCATGCGGTCGAGGCGGTTCACGTCGACGCGGAGCGTGCGGGCCTGGGCGTGCGCCTGGCCCGGTGCGGCGGCGGCGGGCGCGGCGCCCGTCTCCGCGGGGGCCGCGGCGCCGGCCTGGGCGGGGGCCGCGCCCGGCGTGGGCTCGTCGGCGGCGGCCTCGGCGAGGCTGCGGCGGAAGGCGAGGGTGGCCTCGGAGGGGGCGGTCTTGCCGGCGGTGGCGTCGGTGAGCGCGGCGCGGAGCACGTCGACCGAGCGGAGGAGCAGGGTCACCACCGCGTTCGTCGCGACGAGCTCGTGCTTGCGCAGCCGCTCGAGCACCTGCTCGATGTCGTGGGCGAGCTCCTTCACCGCGTCGAAGCCGACGAGGGACGACCCGCCCTTCATCGTGTGCGCGTCGCGGAAGACCGCGTTCAGGGCCTCCTCGTCACCGGGCGCGGCCTCGAGCGCGACGAGCTGCTGCTCCATCCGCGCGAGGACCTCCTCCGACTCCGCGAGGAACGCACCGAGCAGCGCCTCTCTGTCGATCTCGAACTCTTCCATCGCCCGCTCCTAGAGCTGCCGCACCCACGCCGAGCCGTCGTCGGTGTGGAAGATGAGCTTGCGCCCGCGCTGCCCGCCGAGGTCGGTCTGCAGGACCGGGATCCCGGCGGTGGTGAGGAGGTGCAGGGCCAGCGCCGCGTTCTCCGCGCCGAGCGAGCGGCGCCCGCTCGCGCTCGTGACCGCGGCCCCGCCGAAGACCTTCGCCTGCAGGGCGCCGCGCCGCCCGCCGCCCGCGACGACCGCGTCGATGAGGGCGGGCACCGCCACCGCGCCGAAGCGGGGGGTGTGCTCGCCGTTCACGGGCTGCGCGAGCAGGTAGTGGTTCATCCCGCCGACCTTCACGCCGGCGTCGAAGAGGCAGACCGCGACGCACGAGCCGAGGACGGTGGTGATCTGGGCCGGCCACGCCGGCGCCGAGAGCTGCCCGGCGTGCAGGTACACGCGGGCGCGGCCCTCGGGGTCGGGCGCGCCGTGCTCCGCCGCTGGCGGGTCGAGCTGCCCGGCCGGTCTCATGCGATCCGGCCGGTGAGGCGGAGCAGGCGCATGGCCTGCCCGGCGTGGTGGGAGAGCATGTCCATCACCTCGCGGTCCGGATCGAGCAGCTCGGGCTTGTGGCCGAGCATGGTCCAGAAC
The DNA here is from genome assembly GCA_047602405.1 of Anaeromyxobacteraceae bacterium. Classification (GTDB taxonomy): domain Bacteria; phylum Myxococcota; class Myxococcia; order Myxococcales; family Anaeromyxobacteraceae; genus Anaeromyxobacter. Next base: position 1,015,433 of record JASGHJ010000001.1, on the reverse strand, counting down.
GCGATCGCGCCCTCGACCTCGCCGCCCGCCACGAGCGGCACGCAGGCGGTGAGCTTCGGATCGCCCACGAAGGGCCCGTCCCACGCGGCCACCCGGAAGACGCCGGCCGCGGTGGTCGCGCCGATGGGCCCCTCGCCGAGCCGCAGCACGCGCACGGGCTCCTCCGGGACGCCGAACGCGCGGGCCAGGCGGAGCTCGTCGCCCTCCCGCGTGAAGATCACGAGCTCCTCCGAGCCGAGCACGTTGATCACGATCTCCTGCAGGGCCTGCAGGAGCTCCTCGCGGCCGCGGGCCGCGTGGATCTGCCGCACCGCCGCGTGCAGCAGCACGAACTCGCTGACCCGGTCGGCCGAGTCGACCCAGGCGTCGGAGGTCCGGCGCAGCTCCTCCTCGAGGGCCGCGATCCGATCGCGCAGGTCCATCTCCTCGCCGTCGACCACCACCGCAAGGTGCGCCATGGTCACCTCACTGCCCGAGGCAGCTCTTCACCTTGGTGAGGAGATCGAGCCCGTTGATGGGCTTGGTCACGTAGTCGGTGCAGCCGGACGCATAGCCGGACTCGACGCTCTCGAGCTCGCCGCGCGTGGTCACCATGATGATGGGGGTCGCGCGCGTCGGCTCCTCGGCGCGCAGCCGCTTGACGGCCTCGAAGCCGTCCATCTTCGGCATCACGACGTCCATGAGGATGAGGTCGGGCTTCTCGGCGAGCGCCTTCGCGACGCCCTCCTGCCCGTCGCGCGCCTCGACGACGTCGTACTGGTTCTTCGCCAGGATCATCTTCTCCATGAGGAGGACGGTCGACGAGTCGTCCACCAGCAGGATCTTCTTCTTCGACATGGTCACCTTCCGGGCGCGTGGCTCCGCCGCGTCCCCGCCCCCACTGCAAGCCCGGCACCAGCCCTTTACGGCGCGTGAGCGGGGGAAACCCGCGGACTCCGCCGACCCGTGGGTGCGACCGTGGGGCGAGAGGAGGGCGTGAACGGTTCGTCAAGTGGGGCGTTCGAAACGGTACGAACCGGCCGTCTGGAAGCGATCTTCCCTCGCGCTCCGCTCGAAATCCGGAGCGCCCCTCCCGAGCCCGCACGCCCTGTCGCAGGGTCGAACCCAACCCGATCCGATGGGCGATTCGTGTGGACACCCCCACGAATCATTGCGGATCGGGCCGGTGGTACGGGGCTCGCACTGCCGCGCTCCACGCCGGGCCCGCGCGGCCCCCGGCGGCCTCCCCAGCGCCCGCGCGAGGACGACCTCCATGAAGTGGTTCGCCGATCTCCGCGTCGCCACGAAGCTCCTCGTCAGCTTCCTCTCGCTCGCGCTCATCACCGGTGCCGTCGGGTTCTGGGGCATCAAGAACCTGCGCGAGCTGGACGAGCGCGCCGACGACATGGCCGAGGTCAACACGAAGCCCCTCGGCGACCTCGTCACCATCGCGACCGCGTTCCAGCGCGTCCGCGTGAACCTCCGCGACATCATCATCGAGGAGGACATGGGCAAGATGAAGGAGTACGAGGCCCGGATCGCGGGGATCGAGAAGACCCTCGGCGACAACACCGAGGAGTTCGGGAAGTCGATCCGCGCCCCGGAGGTCCGCAAGATCTTCGAGAGGTTCAGCGAGGCGAGCCACCGTTACGGGACGGCGGTGAAGGATCCCGTGATCAAGCTCGCGCTCGAGCGCAAGAACGCCGAGGCGACCGCGCTGCTCCGGGACAAGAACTCCGTGGAGCTCGCCAAGGAGGCGGACGCCGCGCTGAACGAGCTCGCCGAGCTCAAGATCAAGCAGGCCGAGGAGAAGGCGAAGGTCAACGCCGAGCTCGCCTCGGACGCCACCCGGCTGATGATCATCCTGGTCCTCGCGGGCCTCGGGGTCGCGGCGCTGTTCGGCGTGGTGGTCTCGAGGGCGATCGCCGGGCCGCTCGTCCAGGGGCTCGAGCTCGCCGCCGCGGTCGCCGCGGGCGACCTCTCGAAGTCGGTCAACGTCCACAGCGCCGACGAGGTCGGCAAGCTCGCCGCCGCGCTCAACACGATGGTGGAGAAGCTCCGCGAGGTCGTCGGCGAGGTGCGTGGCGGCGCCGAGGCGCTGACGAGCGCCGCCACCCAGGTGGCCGCGACGTCGCAGGCCCTCTCCCAGGGCACCGGCGAGCAGGCCGCGAGCGTCGAGGAGACGACCTCCTCGCTCGAGGAGATGAGCGCCTCGATCAACCAGAACGCCGAGAACTCCCGCCAGACCGAGAAGATGGCGAACGAGGGCGCGCGCAACGCCGCCGACAGCGGCAAGTCGGTCGAGCAGACGGTCGACGCGATGAACTCGATCGCCGAGAAGATCTCGATCATCGAGGAGATCGCCTACCAGACGAACCTCCTCGCCCTGAACGCGGCGATCGAGGCCGCCCGCGCCGGCGAGCACGGCAAGGGCTTCGCCGTCGTCGCGACCGAGGTCCGCAAGCTCGCCGAGCGCTCGCAGAAGGCCGCGAAGGAGATCTCCGAGCTCGCCGGCTCGTCGGTGAAGGTGGCGCAGCGGTCGGGCGCGCTGATCGCCGAGCTCGTGCCGGCCATCCGCAAGACCGCCGACCTCGTCCAGGAGGTCGCGGCGGCCTCGAAGGAGCAGAGCACGGGCGTCAGCCAGGTCTCCAAGGCGATGACCACGGTCGACCAGGTCACGCAGCGGAACTCGTCCGCCGCCGAGGAGCTCTCCTCCACCGCCGAGGAGATGTCCGGCCAGGCCGAGGCGCTGCTCCAGACGGTGTCCTTCTTCCAGTTCGCCAACGGCGGCGGGCACACCGCCGCGGTCCGCAAGCCCGCGGCCCGCCTCGCCGCCGCCCACGCCCCGGCCGCGGCCCCCGAGCACCCGGTGCTGCCGCCGCCCGCGCAGAAGAACGGGACGCACGCCGAGGGCGGCTTCCAGCGGTTCTAGGGGGAGGTGACCTCGTGAGCGCCACCGAAGCCGCGGAGCAGGTGAAGCAGTTCCTCTCGTTCGTGGTGGGCGGCACCGACTTCGGGATGCCGATCCTCAAGGTGAAGGAGATCCTGCAGTACGAGGAGGTCACCCGCGTGCCGGGCACGCCCACCAGCATCCGCGGCGTCATCAACGTGCGCGGCTCGGTGGTGCCGGTCGTGGACCTCGCGGTGAAGTTCGGCCGCCAGGAGGTGCCCACCACGAAGCGCACCTGCGTGCTCGTCGTGGAGACCCGCTCCGGTGACGAGGTGCTCACCCTGGGTGTCATCGCCGACGCGGTCAGCGAGGTCGTCGACCTCGGGCCCGCCGACATCGAGCCCGCGCCCTCGTTCGGCACCGGGATGCGCCTCGAGCACATCACCGGCATGGGCAAGGCCGGCAAGGGCTTCATCATCCTGCTCGACATCGACCGGGTGCTCGCGAGCTCCGAGGCGGACCTCGCCTCGACCGCCGCGGTGGTCGCCCAGGCGGCCGCTCGCCCGGAGGCCGCGACCGCGCGCGCCTGAGCGCGGCCGCCCGGGAGAGACATGGACCCCAGCTCGAATCCCGGCCCCACCGGCGCCGAGGAGGCCACCTCGCGCGCCGAGCAGCTCGTCCAGTTCGCCGCCGAGACCGCCGAGGTGCTCGACGGCCTGGACGAGCAGCTGCTCCTCGCCGAGCGCGACCCGCACCTCTTCAACCTGCAGGCGCTCGACGACGGGTACATGACGCTCGCCACCCGGGCCGCGGCGCTGCGGCTCGACGGCATCGCGCCGTTGACGGCCGGGGCGCACGCGCTCCTGCGCTGGAGCCGCGAGCGGAACCGGGCGATCGGCGGCGCCGGGCTCGACGCGCTCTACGACACGGGCGGCATCGTCCGGACCTACCTCGACGAGATCTTCGTCCACCTCGACGCAGGCACGGCGCTGCCGGACGGGACCGAGGCCGCGCCCGTGGTGGAGCGGCTGGCGGCGCTCCGGGCGGGCGCGGACGTGGACGAGGCGCCGCTGCCCGAGGTGCGCGGCGGCGAGCGGCTGGGCGAGCTCCTCGCGGGCCCACCCTTCGACGTGCCGCAGGCGGTGATCGACCGCGCGCTCGAGGCGCAGGTGAAGAGCGGCCGGCGCCTGGGTGAGGAGCTCGTGGCCTCCCACCTCGTGGACGCGGCGCTCGTGGGCCGGGCGCTCCGCGCGCAGGCGCGCCACGCGCGGGGGGCCGACGGCCCCGTCGGCGGCCAGCGAAACGTCCTCACCCGCGTCGAGCAGGCGCGGCTCGACCTGCTCATGGAGGCCATCGGCGAGCTCGTGGTGGTGGAGTCGGCCCTGCGGAGCGTGCCGGAGTTCCGGGGCGCCGCCTCGGAGGCCGGCCGCAGGCTGATGGGCCAGCTGGCCAAGGTCACCCGCGATCTCACCGACGCCGGGACCCGCCTCCGGATGGATCACGCGAGCGAGCTCTTCCAGCGGGTCTCCCGCGGCGCCCGCGATCTCGCGCGGCGCGCGGGCAAGCAGGTCCGGATCGTCACCCTCGGTGACGCCACCGAGCTCGACCGGCTCATCGTGGACAACCTCGCCGACCTGCTGCTCGCGCTCGTGCGCGCCGCGATCGCCCACTGCATCGAGCCGCGCGCCGACCGCGAGGCCGCCGGGAAGCCCAGCCGCGGCACCGTGCGGATCTCGGCGCGGACCGAGGCCGGCCAGGTGGTCGTGGAGGTGTCGGACGACGGGGCGGGGATCGACCGCGCGGCGGTCGTCGAGCGGCTCCGCGCCGCCGGCCAGGCCCCGGCGGACGACGAGGCGATGGACGCGCTCCTCCTCGCGCCCGGCGCGTGGCCGCCCCCCGGCGACCCGGACGGCGGCGGCCCGCTGCCGTCGCTCGACGCGATCAAGCTGCGGCTCGAGGGGCTGCGCGGCCGCGTGCACGCCACCACGACGCCCGGGGCCGGCACGACCGTGCGGCTCGTGATGCCGCTCACGCTGACGACGGTCGACGCCATGCTGATCGCCTGCGGCAAGGAGCGCTTCCTCGTCCCGACCCTCGCGGTCGTGGAGTCGATCCGCCCGGCCCCCGACATGGTGAAGACCCGCGCAGGCGGGCACGAGGCGCTCTCGATGCGTGGGCGGATCCTCCCGCTCGTGCGGCTCGGGAATCTCCTCGAGATCCCCGACGCACACCACGACCCCGCCGAGGCGCTCGTGATGGTGCTCGAGTCGGAGGAGCGACGGTTCGGGCTGCTCGTCGACGACGTCCTCGCGCAGCAGCAGGTCGTCGTGAAGAGCCTGGGGTCCGGGCTCGAGCACGTCGAGCTGTTCGGCGGCGCGGGCATCCACGGGGCCGGACAGGTCGGCCTGATCCTGAACGTCCGGGCGCTCGTGCAGGCCGCCGCAGCCTGAGCCGCAGCGGGGACCGGGCGGGCTGCGCGCAGGAGCTCGCGGGCGAGAAGCCCCAGGCGTCGCCGCCCGGGCTCTCACCCGGGGTACGGGTGCGGCGAACGGCAGCGTTGCGCCCGCGCGCGTTCCGGAGATGATGCAGGTCCGGGCATTGGGCCGCCGGGGCACTTCCGCCCCGCGGCCCGGGGATCTTTCCGATGCCACGCCCGCCCCGCGCCACCTCCAGGCTCCTCTTGCTCTTCGCCCTGGGCGCGGCGCTCGCCGCCTGCGACGGCCCTGGGCGGCACGGCCCCGCGCACCCCCGCTGCCCGGGCGATGAGGCGTGTGAGACGGTCTGCGTGGACCACGGGGACTGCCCGGCGGGCTTCGGCTGCGAGACCGGGCTGTGCGCGCCGCTTCCGGCCGGCCGGTGCGAGCGCGCCGCGGACTGCGCCGCCGACGAGCAGTGCGTCGAGCAGGCCTGCGGGGGGACCACCGAGGGGCCCTGCCTCGAGCTGCGCTGCGTGCCGGAGTGCGACCTCGCGCCGAACCTGGTGCGGGTCTCCGAGCTCGCGTCGGCCCAGCCCGCGCTCGTCGTGGACCCGGGATCCGGCAAGACGGTCATCACGGTCCGGAGGACCTTCGCGAGCGAGGCCGGGAACCCGGCGGTCCTGTGCGGCGTGGGCCTGAAGTTCAAGGACCTCTCCGGCGACGGCGCGCTCCAGCCCTACGAGGACTGGACGCTCACCACCGACGAGCGCGTCACCGACCTCGCCTCGCGGCTCGGCCCCTCCGGCCTGCGCGCGCTCCTCGCGCACCCGGTCCTCTCCGACGTGCCCAGCTCGTCGTCGCTCCTCCCGAACGAGGCCACGCGCGCGCTCGTCGACGCGGGCGTCCGCGCGGGCCAGACGGCCGCGACCTCCTCGACCCCGTTCTCGCGGAGGAGCTGGGCGAACTACCTCCAGGCCCGCTGCGAGGCCGCGCCGCTCGGCGTGCCCTTCCTGCTCTCCTCGGCGCCGGCGCACGTCGACGGCGAGGGCCGGGTCCGCTCGCCGGGCTTCACCGCCTGGCCGCCCGAGCTCGCCATCGCCGCCAGCTTCGACCAGGGCCGGGCCTCCGCCTTCGGGAAGTACACCGCGCTCGAGCTCCGCGCGATCGGCGTGCGCCTCGTCGTCTCGCACGCGGGCAACCTCGCGACCGACCCGCGCTGGCCGGGCGTGCCGTGGACCTTCGGCGAGGACCTCGCGACCACCACCGGGTTCGCCGGGGCGTACGTTGAGGGCGCGCAAGGGACGACGCTCGGGAGGACGAGCCTCGCGGTCGTGCTCGCTGGCTACCGCGGCGCGGGGGCCGCGAGGGGAGGCCTCGACGCGCGGCTCTCGAAGGGGCGGTACACCGCCTACGACGGCAACCGCTTCGAGGCCCACGCGGCCGCGTTCTGCACCGGCGCCGCCGGGCTCATGCCCGGCTACGCCATCCCCGCGTACGGCACGTGGGGCACCCTCGCCGACCCGCTCCTCGGGCAGAAGATCCAGCAGGCGGGCGCGTCGTTCAACGCGCAGCTCCTCGGCCGCCACTCCGGGCTCGTCCTCGCCCCGCCGGGCGCGATCGAGGACGCCGGGCTCGCGCCCTTCGGCGCGCCGTGGGGCGTGGAGGCGCTCACGCGCCCGCAGCGGATCGCGCAGGCGGTGGGCGCGGGCGTCGACCAGTTCCTCGGGCTCGCGAGCCTGACGGCGATCGACGACGCGCACCTCTCGGAGGCCCAGGTCGCTGGCGCCGCGCGAAAGGTGCTGCGGCTCATGTTCCAGCTCGGGCTCTTCGAGGTTCCGTACGCGGACCCCGACGCCTGGATCGGGAGCTACGCCGCGCGCGAGGAGGCGCTGCGGGCGATGTACGGCGGCATGGTGCTGCTCCGGAACGTTCCGAAGCCCGCCGGGTGGTTGAACGGAGGCGGCGACGGCACGCAGACCGGCGACCACCGGAACGCCGGCAACGGCACCCTGCGCGTGCTGCCGGCGCCCGTCGGCATGGAGTACATGGGGACGGGCCGGCCGACGTGGTTCTACGTGGCCGGCGACTTCGACCTCGACTGGGTCGACTCGGTCTCCGCCGGCTACGGCGTGCTCGTGAACCGCGTGCCGACGCTCGCGTCGCTGACCGAGGCCGAGAAGATGGCGGCCTCCGACTACGTGCTCGTCCGGATCCGCGCGCCGTGGGCGCTCGACCCCGACTCGGGGCCCTTCGCGCTGCCCACCCCTTCGCTCACCTATGCGGGCACCGACCCCTCTTGGCTCGCGCCGGTGGCGGCGGCGCGGGCCGCGCTCGACGCGCACCCGGACTCGAAGGCGCAGCTCGTCGTCATCGTGGACGCCGGCCGCCCGCCGGTCGTGAGCGAGGTGCTCGCGTACGCCCCGAGCGCGCTCTACGTGAGCTGGTCCGGCGCGCGGCCCGCCAACCCGGACGGCGACAAGGCCGCGCTCGACGTGATCTTCGGGGTCGTGTCCGGCACCGGGAAGCTGCCGGTCGCGCTGCCCGCGAGCGACGAGGCCGCGGCGGCGCAGCTTTCGGACGTCCCCGGCGACGGCGCGGACGCGACCTTCGTGCGCGGCTACGGGCTCGAGACGCAGCACTTCTGAGAGGCGACACCATGGACCGCAGGCTCACGTTCTTCCTCGCCGCCGCACTCCTCGCCGCGCTCGCCGCGTGCAGCGACCCCGCGAAGCCGGATCCCGAGCCCGGCCCGGTCTGCACGGTCCACGAGGACTGCTCGGCGAAGCTCTACTGCGCGGACGGCGCCTGCCTTCCGCTCGAGGCCGGGGCCTGCCGCAAGGTCGGTGACTGCAATCCGCTCCCGGGCGGCGGCGCCGACTGCGTGGACGACCACTGCCACTACTTCATCCCCTGCCGTGGCGCGCCGGAGTGCCCGGCGGGCCAGGGCTGCGTCTCGCAGGTGTGCGTCCCGCTCGTCTACCCCGCGTGCGGGAAGGACGAGGACTGCGGCTCGAAGGAGGCCTGCTGGGGAGGCACGTGCCTGTCCTGGTGCGACCTCCCGGAGAACGTCGCGCTCCGCACGGCGCTGCAGGCCGCCGCGCCGGACGTGACGGTGCATCCGTCGTCGGGCAAGGCCGTTCGCGAGTTCACGAAGCAGTTCCAGGGGACGCACCTCGGGCTCTCCTTCCCCTGCGACGTGTCGCTCAGGTTCAAGGACCTCGACGGCGACGGCGCCCTCACGCCGTACGAGGACTGGACGCTGTCGCCCGCCCTGCGCGCGGCCGACCTCGCCACGCGCCTCGGCGCCGCGGGCCGCCGCGCGCTGCTCGCCCACCCCGCGCTCGCCGACGTGCACGCGGCCGGCGCGACCGGCCTCGCCCCCGCGACCGCTGCGCTCCTCGACGCCGGTGTCCGCTCCGGCTCCACCACGTGGTGGCCCTCCACCACCACGAATTCCGGCGGCGCCCTGCGGTCGCTCGCGGGTTGGTCGAACGCGCTCCAGGCGCGCTGCGAGGGCTCGCCGCTCGGCGTACCGTTCCTCCTCTCCACGGAGCCCGCGCACACCGAGGGGCCGGGGCGTACGCACGCGAACGGGCTCACGTACTGGCCGCCCGAGGTGGCCTTCGGCGCGGGGCGCGACCTCGCCCGTGTGGAGACCTGGGGCCGGCTCGCGGCCCAAGAGTATCGGGCGCTCGGCATCCGGATGGTGCTCCAGCCTTCGGCGAACCTCGCGACCGATCCGCGGTGGCCGGGCGCGCCGTGGACCTTCGGCGAGGACTCCGCGACGGCCTCGGCGATGGCGGCCGCGTTCGTGAAGGGCGCGCAGGGTGCGGCGCTCGGCAGGAACGGCGTCGCGGTCGTCCTCGGGGAGTGGCCGGGCGCCGGCGCCGCGAAGGGTGGCTTCGACGCGCGGCTCGCGAAGGGCAAGTACACGAGCTACCCCGGCGGCCGCTTCGAGGAGCACGCGCGCGCGTTCGACGGCGCGCTCGCGGCCGGCGTCGCGGGCGTCTCGACGGCCCGGGCCATCCCGGAGGCCGGGCCCTGGAACGCGTTCATCGGCGCCGTGAACGGTGCGACGCTCGAGCAGGTGGGCGCCTCCTTCAACGCGACGCTCGTCTCGGGCCTCCTGCGTGATCGGCTCGGCTTCGGCGGGCTCGTGGTCGCCCCCGCGGGGGTGCTCGAGGACGCGGGGCTCGCGCCGCTCGGCACGCCGTGGGGGGTCGAGGGGCTCACGAGGCCAGCGCGCATCGCGAAGGCCGTCGGCGCGGGCGTGGACCTCTTCGTCGGCCTCGGCGACCTCGACGCGCTCGCCGCGGCGGGCCTCGACGACGCGCGGGTCACGGCCTCCGCCATGCGGCTCCTTACGCTCGCGTTCCGGCTCGGACTGTTCGAGGACCCCTACGTCGACGCGACGACGCCCGGCACCATCGGGGGGCCGACCCACACCGCCGAGATGTACCAGCAGAGCCTGTACGCGATGTGGGGCGGGATGGTGCTCCTCCGGAACGTCCAGAAGCCCGCCGGGTTCCTGAACGGCGGCGGCAACGGCACGCAAACGAACGACCCCTTCAACGCCGGCAACGGCACGCTGAAGGTGCTGCCGGCGCCGCCCGGGACCGCGTACCTCCTGCTCTCGAACTTCGCCTACTTCGCGGGCGACTTCGATCTCGAGTACGTGAACTCGGTCTCGTCCGGCTACACCTCGATGATGAACGGCGCTCGAGTCTGCGGCTGGTCCAGCACGCCGGTCACCACCGACGCCGAGCGGATGGCCTGCTCCGACTACGTCTTCGTCCGCGTGAAGGCGCCCTGGACGCTCGACCCGGACGCGGGCGCGCTCGGGCTGCCGACGGGCTCGCTCTCGTACGCTGCGACCGACGCCGAGATCCTCGCGCCCGTCGCCGCCGCCCGGGCGGCCATCGACGCCATGCCCGGCTCGAGGGCCCAGCTCGTCGTCATCGTGGACGCCTGGCGTCCGTCGGTCGTCGGGGAACTGCTGTCCGACACCTACAAGGTGAGCGCGCTCTACCTCGACTTCTCGGGGGCGCTCCCCGGGAACCCGTACGGCGACAAGACCGCGCTGGACGTCGCCTTCGGCATCCTTGCTGGCACCGGGAAGCTGCCCTTCGCGCTCCCCGCGAGCGACGCCGCCGCGGCGGCCCAGCTCCCCGACGTGGCGGGCGACGGCGCGGACCCGGTGTTCGTGCGCGGGTACGGGCTCCAGACGACGGCCTTCTCGAACCGGTAAGGCCGGACCCGGGCCCGTCGGCGGGGACGGCCTGACGGCGCGGCATTTCTGACGGACTCGTCGTGCGCGCCGCAAGGCGTCGAAGGACCGCCCACGGCCCCCTTCCCGGGCCGTAAAACTCGCCTTGTTCCGCGAGGCTGCGCCGTGTCATCATGACGGTTCCGGGTCTAGCCCCGTCCCTCCTGGACGAAGGGCCCGACCCCCGTTTCACCCGCACACCGACATGGCCGATCAGCCCGAGAAGAGCTCCCTCCAGGCGGACATCGCGCAGGCCGCCATCGACGAGGCCCTGCGCTCCGTCGAGCGCGTCGCCCGCGAGAGCGGCGGCGGTGATCCCGCGACGGCGTCCGAGCTCAACGAGGGCCTCCCGGTCGAGGTCGGTGGCGAGGGCGCCGACCCCGCCGAGGTCGCGAGCCTGAAGGCGCAGCTCGAGCTCTCGCAGGCGAAGGGCCGCGAGCTCATGGAGAAGCTCAAGGACGAGCACGACAAGATGCTCCGCGCCGCGGCCGACCTCGAGAACTACAAGAAGCGGGCGCTGAAGGAGAAGGACGAGATCCAGAAGTTCGGCAACGAGCGGATGCTCAAGGACATCCTCCCGGCCGTCGACAACCTCGACCGCGCGCTCGCGGCCGCGCCGGCCGGCGACAAGCTGACCGAGGGCGTGAAGCTCGTGCGCGCCTCGCTCGAGCAGGCGCTCGCGAAGCACGGCGTGAAGGGCTTCTCGGCCATGGGCCAGCCGTTCGACCCCGCCCGGCACGAGGCGCTCATGCAGGTGCCCACCGCGGAGCACGCCCCGGGCACGGTGGTGCTCGAGCACGCCCGCGGCTGGACGCTGAACGACCGGCTGCTCAGGCCGGCGATGGTGGGCGTGTCGGTGGCCGCGCCGTCCGGTGGCGAGGAGCAGGGGGGCTAGGCGATGGGCAAGGTCATCGGCATCGATCTCGGCACCACGAACTCCTGCGTGTCGGTGATGGAGGGCGGCGACGCGGTCGTCGTCCCGAACTCCGAGGGCTCGCGCACCACGCCGTCGATGGTCGCATTCACGGAGGGTGGAGAGCGGCTCGTCGGCCAGATCGCGAAGCGCCAGGCGATCACCAACCCGGAGTCCACGGTCTACGTCGTGAAGCGGCTCATCGGCCGCAAGTTCGAGGACCCGGAGGTGAAGCGCACCCTCGGCCTCGTGCCGTACCACATCGCGCAGGCGGACAACGGCGACGCGTGGGTCGAGGTGGAGGCGAAGAAGTACTCGCCCTCCGAGGTCTCCGCGATGATCCTCGCGAAGATGAAGCAGACGGCGGAGGACTACCTCGGCGAGCCGGTCACCGAGGCGATCGTCACCTGCCCCGCCTACTTCAACGACGCCCAGCGCCAGGCCACGAAGGACGCCGGCCGCATCGCGGGGCTCAACGTCCTGCGCATCATCAACGAGCCCACCGCGGCCGCGCTCGCCTACGGCATCGACAAGACCCAGGGCAAGAGCGAGAAGGTCGCCGTCTACGACCTCGGCGGCGGCACGTTCGACATCACGATCCTCGAGCTCAACCAGGGCGTGTTCGAGGTGAAGGCCACGAACGGTGACACCTTCCTCGGCGGCGAGGACTTCGACCAGCGGATCATCGACTGGCTCGCGAAGCGCTTCAAGGAGGCGAACGGCATCGACCTCAAGAAGGACCGCATGGCGCTGCAGCGGCTCAAGGAAGCCGCCGAGCGCGCGAAGCACGAGCTCAGCTCCGCCGCGGAGACCGAGGTCAACCTCCCCTTCATCACCGCCGACGCCACCGGCCCGAAGCACCTCGCCGAGACGATCGACCGCGTGACGCTGGAGGAGCTCGTCGGCGACCTCGTCGAGAAGACGATCGAGCCGTGCAAGACCGCGCTCAAGGACGCCGGCGTCACGGTCGGGCAGCTCGACACGGTGATCCTGGTCGGCGGCATGACGCGCATGCCGAAGGTCCAGGAGGTCGTGAAGCGGTTCTTCGGCAAGGAGCCGCACAAGGGCGTCAACCCGGACGAGGTCGTCGCGGTGGGCGCCGCCATCCAGGGCGGCGTGATGAAGGGCGAGGTGAAGGACGTCCTCCTCCTCGACGTCACCCCGCTCTCGCTCGGCGTCGAGACCGCCGGCGGCGTGTTCACGAAGATCATCGACAAGAACACGACCGTGCCGTGCAAGAAGTCGAACGTCTTCTCGACCGCGGTCGACAACCAGCCGCTCGTGTCGGTGCACGTCCTGCAGGGCGAGCGCGAGATGGCGGGCGACAACAAGACGCTCGCCCGCTTCGAGCTCGTCGGCATCCCGCCCGCGCCGCGCGGCGTCCCGCAGATCGAGGTGACGTTCGAGATCGACGCGAACGGCATCGTGCACGTGTCCGCGAAGGACCTCGGCACCGGCAAGGTCCAGCAGATCCGCATCACCGCCTCCTCCGGCCTCACCGAGGAGGAGATCCAGCGGATGATCAAGGACGCCGACGCGAACAAGCAGGACGACGCGAAGAAGAAGGAGCTCGCGGACCTCAAGAACAACGCCGAGGGGCTCATCTACACGACCGAGAAGAGCCTCGAGGAGTACGCCTCCGCGCTGAAGCCGGAGGACCTCCAGGAGATCAAGGCCGACCTCGAGGTGCTGAAGAGCCAGCTGAAGGGCGAGGACGTCGCCGCGATCAAGGAGGCCCTCACGAGGCTCGAGGGCTCCGCGTACCGGATCGCCGACGCGATCTACGCGCAGCAGGGCGGGACGTAGGGCGCGGCACTCGCGGCGCAGACGTCTGCGCGGGCATCGCGGCGTCGTCGCGGGGCGGGTCGTCGTCGCCCCAGGACTTCCTCCGCGGAAGTGTTTGCGAACGGGTCGCAACAGCGCGCGCGGCGGGGCGTCGCTTCGCATGGGCTGTGACCAGAACCGGCTCTCACGTCGTCCGCGTCCGGGTTGAATCGAGATCGTGAGCTCGGTGGGGAGAGACGATGAGCTCCAGCGACCTCCTGCGCTTTCCTGATGCGGTCCGGCGTGACCCCGCGATCGACGCCTGGCTGCGCGCGCAGCGCGCCGACCTGCGCCCCATGCTCGAGCCGTGGTTCGCTCGGATGCGCGCCTGCGGTCCCGACGTGCGCGAGCTCATGCACGACGGCGCGCCGACCGCCTGCGTGGGCGACGCCGCGTTCGCGTACGTCGCCGCGTGGCGGGACCACGTGAACGTCGGCTTCTTCCTGGGCGCGCTGCTCCCGGATCCCGCCGGGTTGCTGGAGGGCAGCGGGAAGCGGATGCGCCACGTGAAGCTCCGGCCCGGCCAGGCCGAGAACGGGGGCGCGCTCGAGGCGCTGATCGCGGCGGCGTACGCGGCCGTGAAGGAGCGGAGCCGCGGGTGAAGCGAGCCGGCCAGCGCAGCGGCCGGGCGGTCGACGTCACCGAGGTCTGGCAGGCCCACGAACGTCCGGAAGGCTCCTCACGCCGGGCGACGGGCAGCGGCGAGATGGGCAAGATTCGTCCTGCACCATGCCCGCCCTGACCGCCGCGCGCTGCTTCCGGCTGACCGCCGCCCTCTTCGTCGCCGCGCTCCTCGCGCGCGTCATCCCGTGGACCGCCCGAGAGTCGCGGAGCGCGCTCGCCGTGGGCCTCTGCGTCTACGCGTGCTGGTGGGCGTGGCAGGGTATGCAGGCCCGCCGGGCCGAGCGGCGCCTAGGGCACGGCTGACGCCGCGCCGGCGTGGCTCGCGAGGAAGCGCCCGACGGCCGGCCGCACCTCCTCGAGGTGCGTGTAGATCGCCACGTGGCGTCCACCGTCGAGCGCCAGGAGCTCCGCGCCGGGCGCCCGCGCGACGAGCTCCCTGGCGTTCTCGAACGGCGCGAGCTCGTCCGCGGTCCCGTGCACCGCGAGCACCGGCACCTGGAGCCGTTCCAGCGGGAGGTCGAGCGCGCCGCGCGTGACGGCCACGTCGTTCTCGGTGCCGTCGAGCCGCTCCGCCATCCGGCGGCTCGTGCTCGCGAAGAGCGCGCGGAGCAACGGGCCCGCCTCCGGGTGCGCGAGCGTGCGGGCGCGGACGTCGGGCTCCGGGATGGACCGGGTCGCGGCAGCGTCGGGATCACGCGACGCACGCTTGCGCATCGCCTCCGCGAGCGGTGGAAACCGGAGCGCGACGCGGAGCACCCACCAGGCGAGCGGGAGGCGCTGGTCCTGCCGGCGCACGACCGAGGAGAAGATCACCGCACCGGAACAACGGTCCGGGAAGTCGACCGCGAACCGAAGCGCCGACGGGCCTCCGCCGGAGATGGCCATCACCGCCGCGCGCTCGACGCCGAGCGCGTCGAGGAGGTCGGCGTAGCGGCGCGCCTGCGCGGCGGGCGTCCGCGCGTCGGCGAGCGGCGTGCCGAGGTAGCCGGGGCGCGACGGACAGAGGTAGCGGTAGCCGGGCACGCCCGCGGTGAGCGCGAGCAGCGCGCCCTGATCCCAGCCGCCCATCGCGCCGTGCAGAGAGAGGACCGCGGGCCCCTCGCCCAGGACGGCGCACTCGAAGGGCCCGGACCGGGTCTCGACCGTCCCCGGCGCGAGGCCGTCCAGGGGTCCGGTCGGCGTGGCTCTCGTCGTCACCTCAGGCCTCTCCCCGCTCTTCACCGATCGGTCAGGTACTCGCGCTCGTACTCCACGTCGTCGTCCCAGGTGTCGATCTTCCCATCCGCACCCCGATGAGCGAACCGAGACCACGTCCGCGCGCCGCTGGTGTCGTACTTGAAGTTCGTCCGGTAGTAGACGTCGTCGTCGTCGGTGCCGACCTTGCCGTCCGGTCCCTTGCCGATGTACCCGGACGACCGGAGCACTCGCCCCCGAGCGTCGAGCTCGTCGGTGTCCCAGGCCTGCGGGAGGTCGTCCGCGCTCGGGAAGATCCCGTCTGCGCCGGCGCCCCAGAACCTGTCGAGGACCTTGCCGGGCGTCCGCGTGTACGTGTGGACCGAGTAGAGCTGATCGTCGGCCGTACCCTGGATCCCGTCGGGGCCGGCGACGTAGAACCGCTGCTCGCTGACCTCGTCGTTCGCGTCGCGGATCCAGCGCGTGTTGACGGCGAGCGTGTCGTCCGCGGTGAAGTAGGTCTCGTCCGGCCCGGGACTACACACGCCCTCCGCGGTGAGGCGCCCCTGGGCATCCTCGACGCGTGCGACGCAGGCGAAGAGGTCGTCCGCCGTGTCGAGCACGTGGTCGTTGCCGCGCGACTGGGTGAGCTGCCGGAGCACGTGCCCGTGGGCGTCGCGAACGGAGGTGACCCGCTCCCGGAGGATGTCGTCCGGCGTGTGCCAGGTGAGGTCGGCCCCGGCGCCGTCGAAGAGCTCCTCCAGCGTCGTCGCGCCGGGTCCCGTCCCGCCGCTCACGGTCGAGTAGCCGACCACCGGGTCGTCGCCGGTGACCCAGCGCCCGTCCGCTCCCTTCGAGTAGAAGCGCGTCGAGCCCAGCGCGCCGCCGGCGGCGTCGCGGGCCCACTCGATCCGCCAGCCCAGCTCCAGAACGAAGCCGGGAGGAGGTCCGTCGTGGGGCCGGTACTCGCGGAGCACCGGGTTGAGCATCGAGCGGAAGCCGAGCTCGACGGCGTGGGCGGCGCCCGCCGTGGTCTTCAGGTCCTGCAGGGTGAGCGTGTAGAACGTGCCGGCCGCGAGCACCCGGTGCGGCGAGACCGTGAGCTTGCGCGTCGTCGTGTCGAGCGAGGTGTCGAGCGCCCAGGCTTGCGGGCCGTCGTTCACCTGCCCCCGCAGCGTGACGTTCGCGGCCGAGAAGCTCGACGGGTCCACGTCCGCCGGCAGCGTGAAGACGAGCGGCGCATCGAGCGGCACGCCGGTGTCGCCGGGCGCGACGGCCCTCGCCGCACCGGTGGGCGGTACCGTACCGCCCTGCTCCCCGGTGCCTCCCCCTCCGCAGGCAGCGACGAAGAACGCGACACAGACCGCGGCCAGAGAACGGTGCACGTGCATGGTGTCTCCCCCCGCGCGCAGCCTCACGCCCCGGGGTCGTGACATCCAGTGAATTCTGCGCGGTGCGCTGATCTGCCCGCCGGTCGCGCTCCGGGGAACGCGGGGTCGGCATGTGGTACCTCCGGCCGGCGTCGGTGACGGACTCCTGCGCCCGCCGGATTGCCAAGCGCTTCCGGTGCGTTATGTTGGCTCGGGCCCGGGGTCCCCCCGCCGGCCGGCCAACGTAACCCCTGGGATTTCTTGGACAAGCGCGACTACTACGAGGTGCTGGGCGTGGGCCGCGACGCGGACGGGTCGGCCATCAAGTCGGCCTACCGCAAGCTCGCCCACCAGTACCACCCCGACAAGAACCCCGGGAACAAGGAGGCCGAGGAGAAGTTCAAGGAGGCCTCCGAGGCGTACGCGGTCCTCTCCGACCAGGAGAAGCGCGCCCGCTACGACCGCTTCGGCCACGTGAACGGCGGCGCCGGGATGCCGGGCGACTTCCCGTTCGGCGGCGGCGCCTCCATCAACGACATCTTCGGCGACATCTTCGGCGAGATGTTCGGCCAGCAGCGCCAGCGCGGCCGCGGCCGCGCGCGCGGCACCGACCTCCGCTACCACCTCGAGATCTCCTTCGAGGAGGCCGCGTTCGGCACCACCGCGCGCATCACCATCCCGCGCGCGAAGCCGTGCACCACCTGCAAGGGCTCCGGTGCGAAGCCGGGCACCGGCCCCCGCACCTGCCCGACCTGCGGCGGCGCCGGCGAGGTCCGGCTCACGCAGGGCTTCTTCTCGATCGCGCGGACCTGCCACCACTGCAACGGCTCGGGCCGCGTCGTCATGGACAAGTGCTCCGACTGCGGCGGCGCGGGCGCGACGCGCGACACGGCCACGGTCGAGGTGAAGGTCCCGCCCGGCGTCGACACCGGCACGCGCCTCAAGCTCTCCGGCGAGGGCGAGCCCGCGCCCGGCAGCGGCGGGATGCCCGGCGACCTCTACGTCGTCGTGCAGGTGCGCGAGCACCCGATCTTCACGCGCGAGGACACCGAGGTCCTCTGCGAGATGCCGATCTCCTTCGTGCAGGCGGCGCTCGGCGGCCAGGTGGACGTGCCCACCCTCGACGGGCCGACGAAGCTCAAGATCCCCGCCGGGACGCAGGGCGGGAAGGTGTTCCGCCTGAAGGGGAAGGGCGTGCAGAGCCTCTCCGGCACCGGGCGGGGCGACCAGCACGTCCGCGTCACGGTCGAGACGCCCACGCACCTCTCGAAGGAGCAGCGCGACCTGCTCGAGAAGTTCGCCGAGATCTCCGGCGAGGACACGCATCCCCAGTCGAAGAGCTTCTGGCGTAAGGTGTCGGAGCTCTTCGACTCGAACTGACCGGGACGAACCCACCCATGCACAACCCTCGCGTCCGGTGGCTCGCGGCGGCCGTCCTCCTCGTGGCGGGCCCCCTGGGCTGCCCGAAGCGCACCGCGGTCGTGAACGGCGAGGTCATGCCGGTCGACCAGGCCGAGGACGTCGCGCGCCGCGAGTGGACCGACGTGCAGGCCGTGGTGCCGACGCTCCCGCCCGCCGACGGCGCCGCGCGGCTCGAGGCCTTCGCCGCGAAGTACCGCGGCACGCCCTCGGCCGCCGAGGCGCTCCACGGCGCCGCCGAGCGCTGGCGCCAGGCGCAGAGGCCCGAGCGCGCCGCCGCCGCCCTCGGCACGCTCCTCACCGAGTACCCGCTCTACCGGCGCGCGGTGGAGGCGAAGTACCTCCTCGCCGTGGTGAACCTCGAGACCGGCCGCACGAAGGACGGGCTCGCCACGCTCGGCTCGCTCTACGGGAAGCTCCCCTCCGAGGCGAAGCCGGAGGCCGCCGCGCGGGCGGCCGAGGCCGCCTCGAAGGCCGGCGCCGACGCGGACGCGGTGCGCTGGTGGGCCGAGCTCGCGGAGGTCACGACCGGCGACGACCGGGCTCGCGCGATCGCGAACGCGGCCGACGCGGTGGACCGCCTGCCCTTCCTCGACGTCGCGAAGCTCCGCGAGGCGTACCCCGCGGGCGCGCCGCTGCAGGAGGCGCTCACGATGAAGCTCGCGCGCATCCACCTGCACCTGCGCGAGTACGCCCGGGCGCAGGAGCTCGCGCGCGAGGTCACCCAGCGCTGGCCCGACGGCCCCTACGCCGCCGAGGCGCGTGCGCTCGTCGACCGCATCGGCCGGCTCACCTTCGTGAAGCCGAACGTGATCGGCGTGGCGGTGCCGCTCTCCGGCCCGCAGAAGGCCTTCGGCCAGCGCGTCCTCGACGGCGTCGGGCTCGCGCTCGGCGACGGCGGTGCGTTCAAGCTCGTGGTGCGCGACTCGCGCGGCGAGCCGGACGGCGCGGCCCAGGCCATCGAGCAGCTGGCGCTGCAGGAGGGCGCGATGCTCGTCATCGGCGGCGTCACGACCGCCGAGGCCGAGCGCGCGGCGGCGACCGCGGAGGAGCTGCAGGTCCCGTTCGTCTCGCTCTCGCGCCAGGACGGCATCACCGAGGCGGGGCCGAACGTCTTCCAGAACATGCTCACCCCGGTCGCGCAGGCGCGCGGGCTCGCCGAGCTCATGATGGCGCGGCGGGGCATGAAGCGGTTCGCGCTCATGTGGCCGCAGGTGCCGTACGGCACCGAGCTCGCGAACGCGTTCTGGGACGAGGTCGAGGCCCGCGGCGGCGAGGTCCGGGCGGCGGAGAGCTACGCGGCCGACCGCACCACCTTCACGCCGCTCGTGCAGAGCCTCGTGGGGAAGCTCTACCTCGACGAGCGGCAGGACTGGAAGGACACGGTCAAGGAGATCGCCGAGAAGGAGAACGATCCCTTCCGGCGCCGCAAGGCCATCGAGAAGGCCCGGGAGAAGCTCGACCCGGTCACCGACTTCGACGCGATCTTCATCCCCGACGGCGCGCAGAACGTGAAGCTCATCGCGCCCGCCCTCGCGGTCGAGGACATCGTCACCCAGACCTGCGAGCCGAACGAGGTCGCCCGCATCAAGAAGACGACCGGCCGCGAGGACCTCGTGCCCGTGCAGCTCCTCGGCTCGAACGGCTGGGGCTTCGACCCGTCCCTCTTCGACGTCTCGCCCGGCGGCGCGGGGCGGCACGTGCGCTGCGCGATCTACGTCGACGGCTTCTGGGCCGGCTCGACCCGCCCGCAGACGAAGGCGTTCGTGGAGGCCTTCCAGAAGAAGTTCGAGGGCGCGACCCCGAGCATCATCGAGGCGAACGCCTACGACGCGGCCGGCATGGCGCGCCGGATCATCGACGCCTCCCACCCGCAGACCCGCCCGGCCTTCCGGGACGCGCTCGGCGCCGTGAAGGCCTATCCGGGCGCGACGGGCGACATCACCTTCGGGCCGAAGCGCACCGCCGAGAAGCCGCTCTTCTACCTCACGGTCGACAGGGCCGGCCTCCGCGAGCTGACGCCGCAGGAGCTCCTCGCCCCCGGCGCGGGGTAGCGTCCCGGGCCTGGTGCCCCCGGCTTCGGTGCCGGCGCACCTCGGAACGCCGGGGGCAGGCCGGATGGCTGCGCGGCGGCCTCGCGCTTAGGTTCCCCTGACGATGGACGCCGTCACGAGGCCGGTCCGCACCTTCCCCTGGGTCCAGCTCGGGCTGTTCCTCGCGACGGTCGGGACCACCTTCCTCGTCGGCACCGCCCTCACCCCGGAGGGCTCCGATCCGGTCCGGGAGGGGCTGCGCTTCTCCGGGGCGCTGCTCTCCATCCTGCTCGTCCACGAGATGGGCCACTTCGTGACCGCCCGGCTGCACGGGGTGGACGTGACCTGGCCGTACTTCATCCCGGCGCCCTTCGGGGTCGGCACCCTCGGCGCGGTGATCCGGCTGAAGGCCCCCATCCCGACCCGCCGCGCCGTGCTCGACATCGGCGCGTCGGGCCCCATCGCGGGCTTCCTCGTGGCGCTGCCGATCCTCGCGTGGGGGCTCGCGCACTCGGAGGTCCACGCGC
This sequence comes from Anaeromyxobacteraceae bacterium, assembly GCA_047602405.1. Lineage (GTDB taxonomy): Bacteria > Myxococcota > Myxococcia > Myxococcales > Anaeromyxobacteraceae > Anaeromyxobacter. The sequence goes on along the minus strand of JASGHJ010000001.1, from coordinate 994,998 downwards.
TCGCCGAGCTCGGGACGGCGCACGCGCTCTCGCCGTCGCCGCTCGGGATGGCCTGGCGGTTCCTGCACGGCGAGCCGGTGTTCGGGCCGGGCGACGGGCTCGTCTCCTTCGGCGACAGCCTCGTCATGCGCGGCGCGGAGTGGCTCGTGCTCGGGCGCGTGCCGGACGGGAGCGAGGTGATCATCCACCCCGTCGCGCTCGCGGCCTGGGTGGGGCTCCTCGTCACCACCCTCAACCTCCTCCCGGTCGGCCAGCTCGACGGCGGCCACGTCGCGTTCGCGCTCCTCGGCGAGCGGCGCGCGCGCCGCGTGGGCGAGGTCGCGTCGTGGGCGCTGTTCGTCGCCGGGCTGTTCCTCTCGTGGAGCTGGCTCGTGTGGTGGCTCATCACGCGGAAGGTCATCGGCCTCGGGCACCCGCCGCCGATCGTGGAGGAGCCCTCGCTCGGCGGGTGGCGCCTGGCGATCGCTGCCGCGTCGGTCGCGGTGCTGGTCGGCACGTTCGTGCCGGTGCCGGTGGCGATGTAGTCCGGGCGAGGCGCCCGCTACTTCCTCGCCGGCACCGCCGGCCGCGGCGGCGGCCTGAACGTCATCCCGAGCTCGTGCATCGCGAAGGCGTAGACGTCGGCGACGCGCGCGATGCCCTCGTCGAGGCCCGCGCCGATGCCGTGGCCGCCGCCGGAGATCCGGAGGAGCACCGGCCGCCCGGAGGACGTCGCCGCCTGCAGCCGCGCCGCGAACTTCTTCGCGTGGTAGGCGTCGACGCGCGGATCGCTCTCGCCCGCGGTGAGCAGCACCGAGGGGTAGGGCACCCCGTCCATCACCCGGTGGTAGGGCGAGTAGGCCCGCAGCGCGTGGAACTGCGCGGGGTCCTGCACCGTGCCGTACTCGGTCACGTTGTGCGTGCCGTTCGGCGTGAGCTCCACGCGGAGCGAGTCGAAGATGCCGACCTCGGCCACGACCGCCCGGGCGAGCGAGGGGAACTGCGTGATCATCGCCCCCATGAGGAGGCCGCCGTTCGAGCCGCCGTGCAGCACGAGCCGCTCCGGCCGCGTCCACCTCCTCGCGACGACGAGCCGCGCGGCCGCGGCGAAGTCCTCGAAGACGTTCTGCTTCCTGTCGAGCGCGCCCGCGCGGTGCCACGCCTCGCCGAACTCCGCGCCCCCGCGGATGTTCGCGAGGGCCCAGATGCCGCCCTGCTCGAGCCACGCGCGGCGGACGGCCGAGAAGGAGGGCGTCTCGGAGATGTTGAAGCCGCCGTAGCCGTACAGCATGAGCGGGTTCTGGCCGTCGGGCCGCGTGCCCTTCTTCATGAGGAGCGTGACCGGCACCCTCGTGCCGTCCGCGGAGACGGCCTCGTCGCGCACGACCTCGCAGTCGTCGAAGGAGACCGAGGACTGGCCGACGAGGGCGGTGCGCGCGGACTGGCCGCTCGCGTCGTCCGCCCGCCACCACGCGGCCGGCGTGAGGAAGGTGCTCACCCGGAACGCGACCCCCGCGCCGGCGCGCTCGAGCCCGCCGACGGAGGAGACCGGCGGCGTGGGGAGCACGCCCACGAGCTTGCCGTCGAGGCCGAACGCGCGCAGGCGGGTCGGCCCGCCCACCTGCTCGACGAGGTAGAGCCGGGAGGACGTCACGGCGAGCTCCTCGATGGAGCCGTCGCCCTCGGGCACGACGAGCGCGGGCGCGGCCCCCGCGGGTGCGCCGGGCGGGAGGCGGAGCACCTTGCCCCGCGGGGCGTCCTTGCGCGACACGAGCCAGAGCGCGCCGTCGGGCCCGAACCGGCCGTCCACGAGCCGGTCCTCGAAGCGCGCGAGGCGCGTCCACGCCCCGCCGCGCCGGACGAACCACTCGAAGTCACCGCCGTCGCCGCGCGCGACCCGCGCGGTCGCGAGCTTGCCGTCCGGGGAGGCCTGGAGGACCACCTGCGCGATCCTGGGGTCGGTGAACTCCGCGCCGAGCTCCACCTCGTCCTGCGCGACCGGGGTGCCGAGCGCGTGGAACGCGACCTGCTGGAAGAACGGGAGGTCCGCCTCGGGCCGCTCACCCGGCGCGGGGTAGCGCGTGTACCAGAAGCCCGAGCCGTCCGCCGCCCACGCGACGCTGCCGCCGGCGGTGCCGCCGTTCACGCGGGGCAGGACGTCCGGCAGCGCCTTCCCGGTCGCGACGTCGTACACGTGCACGGTCCCGTCCTCGGTCCCGTTCACCGACAGCGACACGGCGACCCGGGTGCCGTCGTGGGACGGCTCGAAGAAGTCGATGGCCGTCTTGCCCGACCGGTCGATCGCGTTCGGGTCGACGATCGTCCGCTCGCGCGGGTCGTCGAGCGAGGCCAGCACGGCGAGGCGCGGCTGCTGCTCGGGCGGCCGGAAGACGATCGCGAAGAGCGTGCCCCCCTCCTCGTGGAGGCCCCACCAGGCCGGGTACGCCGCCGACCTGATCTCCTTCACCCGCGCGTACATGCCCTTCGACTGCGGGAACGCGGCGAGCACCGCGCGCGTGTGGGCGTCCTGGCCTCGGGTCCAGGCCTTCACCTCGGGGTCGGCGGCCTTCTCGAGCCAGCGGTAGGGGTCGGGCACGCCGACGCCGTGGTGGACCTCGGAGGCGGCCTCGACGCGCGCCACGGGGGCGGGAGGCGGCGACGGGGGTGCGGCGAGCAGGAGCGCGGCGGTGGCGGCGGCGAGGTTCATGGCGGATTCCCGTGGAGGGTTTCTTCAAGAAGCCTGCGCAAACAGGTAGCTTTCCGGCCGTCCGTGCCAGGCGATGCAGGGCGGGTGACAGTTCGACCGGGGTACGGGGTTCCTCTAACCGACAGGAGCGAGTGACGCCCCTTGGACGTCGAAGCCCACTACCAGCAGTTCGGACCGATGGTCCTCCGGCGATGCCGGTCGCTCCTGCGCGACCCGGAGGCGGCCCTGGACGTCATGCACGACACCTTCGTCAGACTGCTCGAGCACCAGCACGACCTCGACGACCGCGCGCCGGCGTCCCTGCTCCTCAGGATCGCCACCCACCTCTGCCTGAACCGGCTGCGCAACCAGAAGCGCCGCGCCACCGACCCCGTCGACGCGCAGGTCCTCGCGATCGCCCGCGCCGAGTCGCCCGAGGCCGCGTGGCTCGCACGCTTCCAGCTCGGGCGCGCGTTCCGCGACGAGCTCGCCTCCACGCCGGTCATCGCGGTGCTGCACCTCGTGGACGGCCTCACGCACGAGGAGGTCGCGGCCGAGGTCGGGCTGTCGGTCAGCGGGGTGAGGAAGCGCCTCCGCACGCTGAAGGAGCGCATGGAGAAGCTGGAGGCCGCCGATGCAGCCTGAGAACCGGATCCCCGACTACCTGCTCGAGCGCCTCGCCGCGGACGACCTCCCGCCCACCGAGGCCGCGGCGCTGCGCGCCCGGCTCGCCGCCGAGCCTGGCGGCGAGGAGCGGATCCGCGCCCTGCGCGCCTCCGACGCCGAGCTCCTGCTCCGCCACCCCGCCCGCGTCGTCGCCGCCGAGGTCCACCGCCGCTCCGACCTCCGCCCCGCGCCGCGCCGGCCGCTCCTCGCGTTCGCGCCGTGGCTCGCGGCCGCCGCCGCGGTGCTCGTGGCGGTCCCGCTCGCGCTGCGCGCGCCGCACCCGGGCGGCGACGTGGGCGTCGACGCCGAGCGGACGAAGGGCCTCTCCGCGACGCTGGTGCTCCACCGCCGCACCGCCGACGGCGCCGAGGTGCTCGGCCCCGGTGCGCGCGCCCGCGGCGGCGACCTCATCCAGGTCGGCTACGTCTCCGCCGGCGCGGCCTACGGCGCCATCGTGTCGATCGACGGCGCCGGCAACGTGACCCGCCACTGGCCGCTCGACGGCGAGACCGCCGCGCCGCTCGACGCGGGGCGCGAGGTGCTCCTGCCCGAGTCCTTCCGCCTCGACGACGCCCCCGGCTTCGAGCGCTTCGTGCTCGTGACCGGCAAGGAGCCGTTCGGCCTCGCCCCCGTGCTCGGCGCGGCCCGCGACGTCGCGGCGCGCGGCGACGCCGGGCAGGCCCTCCTCCCGCTTCCGAAGGGGCTCGCGCAGTCGAGCGCGCTCCTCCCCAAGGTGACCCCATGAAGACCCCGGCCGTCCTGGCGCTGTGCCTCCTCACCGCGGCCGCCGCCCTCGCCGCCCCCACCGCCGCCCGGGCCGCGGAGCCGACGCGCCGCTTCGCCATCGTCGCCGGCGCCCGCGAGGGCGGCCCCGGCCGCACCGCGCTCCGCTACTCGACGACCGACGCGCGCGAGGTCTCGCAGGTGCTGCGCGCCCTCGGCGGCGTGGCGCCGGCCGACGTGGCGCTCCTCGAGGACCCGAGCCCCGCCGCGCTGCGCGCCGCGATCGCGACGGTGTCGCGGACCGCCGCCGAGGTGAAGGCCCGCGGCGGGCGGAGCGAGCTCTTCCTCTACTACTCGGGCCACTCCGACGCGGAGGGGCTGCTCCTCGGCAACGAGCGGCTGCCCTACAAGGACCTCCGCGGCGAGCTCGACCGGACGCCCGCCGAGGTCCGCGTCGCGATCCTCGACTCCTGCGCTTCCGGGGCGTTCACCCGAGAGAAGGGCGGCGTGCACCGGCCGCCGTTCCTGCTCGACGCCTCGCAGCGGCTGCGCGGCCACGCGTTCCTGACCTCCAGCGCCGCCGACGAGGCCTCGCAGGAGTCCGACAAGATCAAGGCCTCGTTCTTCACGCACGCGCTCCTCACCGGCATGCGCGGCGCCGCCGACGCGAACGGCGACGGGCGGGTCACCCTCAACGAGGCCTACCAGTTCGCGTTCCACGAGACCCTCGCGCAGACCGAGGGCACCCGGGCCGGCCCCCAGCACGCGACCTACGACATCGGGCTCGTCGGCTCCGGCGACGTCGTGCTCACCGACCTGCGCCTCGCGGGCGCGGCGCTCGTGCTCCCGGAGGTGCTCGAGGGGCGGGTGTTCGTCCGCGACGCGGGCGGCGTCCTGATGGCGGAGCTCCGCAAGGTGAAGGGTACCCCGGTGGAGCTCGCGCTCCCGCCGGGCGACTACCAGGTGCGCATCGCCCGCGGCGACCGCGTGGACGCGGGCACGTTCGCGGTGCCGGGCAACGGGCGGGTGGTGGTCGTGCAGGAGAAGCTCGCCGCGGCGGTGGCCGAGGTGAACGCGGTGCGGGGCGACGTCGCCGCGGCCGGCGGCGAGCCCGCGGCCTCCATCGCGCCGACGGTCTCGGTCGTCGACACGACGGGCCGCCCGCCGTCGCGGGACGTGCTCTTCGACGTCGCGCTCGTGCCGCCGCTCTCGGTCAACGACGCCGCCGGGCGTCCGGCGCGCAACAAGCTCGCACTCGGCCTCCTCTGGAGCCACTCCGACGTCCTCGACGGCATCGCGGTCGGCGGGATCGGCCACTCGGCCTCGGCGGGCGGCGGCGTGCAGGTGGGCGGCGCGGCGGTCTGGATGGGCGGGCCGACGAAGGCGATCCAGGTCGCCGGCGCGTTCACCGGCGCGGGCCCGCTCGAGGGCGTGCAGGTCTCGGGCGCGGTCGCCTGGGCGAGCGGGACGAGCGAGGCCATCCAGGTCGCGGGCGCGGTCGCCGGGATCGCCGGCGGCGACGCCCAGGCGATCCAGGTGGCGGGCGCCGTCGCGAGCGTGGCCGGGCGGCTCGAGGGCGTGCAGGTGTCGGGCGCGGTCGCCTACGCGGGCGCGCTGCGGGGGCTCCAGGTCTCCCCGGTGAACGTCGTGACCGGCGGCGTCTCGGGCCTCCAGGTGGGCGTCGTGAACGTGGGCGGGAAGGTGAGCGGCGCGCAGATCGGCGTCATCAACTTCTCCGACGACGTCGACCTCCCCATCGGCGTCATCAACATCGTGAAGGAAGGCCGGCAGGTCCTCGAGGTCTACGCGACCGAGACGAACCCGGGCGGCAACGTCGCCCTGAAGCTCGGGAACCGCTGGTTCCACACCATCCTCGCGATCGGCCTCGACGCGGGGAAGCACGCGGGCGAGGTACGGTGGTTGCCGAGCTTCGGCGTCGGCGTGCACACCGAGCTCCTGCCCCGGCTGTCGCTCGACGTCGACGCCCTGTCCGGCAGCGTGCAGTACGGGCCCGCGACCGACACCGGGACGCGTGAGCTGTCGACCCTGCGCGCGAGCTTCGCCTGGCAGCTCGCGCCGCGGTTCGCCGTCTTCGCGGCGCCGGCGGTGAACGTCTTCACCGTCGACGCCGGCCAGCACGAGGACGTGAAGTTCCTCGGGTCGGTGAGCCTGCACGAGGGCGCGAAGCGCGACGTCCGGCTCTTCCCGGGCTTCGCGGTGGGCGTGCGGATCTAACGCGGGCTCCGGCCCGGCGGTCCGCCGCCTCAGGCGAGGGGCAGGCCCCGCTCCTTGCGCCGCGCGTGCTTCCCGCGGGAGGCCGCGACGGGCAGCGCGATCCGCACGGTGGTGCCCCTCGCGCGCACCGAGGCGAGCCGCACGGTGCCACCGGCGCGCTCGATGGTGCGCTTCACCATGGGGAGCCCGAGCCCGGTGCCGGCGCCGGCGGGCTTGGTCGTGAAGAACGGGTCGAAGACCCGCGCGAGCGTGTCGGGGTCCATGCCGAGACCGGAGTCCTCCACCTCGATCACCACGCCGTCGCGGGGATCGAGCCGCGCGCGCAGGGCCAGGCGGCCGCCGTCCGGCATGGCGTCGCGGGCGTTCAGGACGACGTTGAGGAGCGCCTGGGTGAGGGTGCCCTCGGCGACCGGGACCTCGGCGTCCACCGGCGCGTCGACCTCGAGCGCCACGCCCTGGGGCAGCACCGGCTTCAGCATGCGGGCGAGCCCGGCGAGCACGTCGCGCGGGCGGCAGCGGCCCGACTCCTCGGGGTCCCGGGCGAGCGCGAGCAGGTGCTGCGCGGCCTCGGCGCAGCTCGAGGCCGCGAGCTCGAGCTCGCCGACGACCTCCTGCGCCTCCGCGGGGTGCGTGCGGAGCGCCTGCGCGCCGGCCTGCACGACCGCGAGCGCGTTCTTCACGTCGTGGGCGAAGCCTCCCGCGAGGAAGCCGATCGACGCCACCCGCTGCGCCATCGCGAGCGCGGCCTCCGACTGCGCCCGCTCCCGCTCCGCGGCGAGGGCCCGGGCGCGGTCCTCGGCGGCGCCGGCGAGCGCCTCGAGGAGGTGGCGCTCGGCCACCTGGAACACGAACCCGACGAAGACGACCGCGATGGTCAGCGCCACGACCACGCGGGTCCAGACGAGCCCGCTGCGCAGGTCGGAGAGCGCAGGGGACGGGACGGGCACGAGGCCGGCGGTCATCGCCGCGCCGAGCGCGACGAAGGCGAGCACCGCCGCGGCGGCGAGCGCGAGCCCGAGCCGGCGCGGGAGCAGGGCGGGCGCGAGCACGCTCGCGACGACGAGGTAGGCACCGCTCGCCGCGAGCGGCCCGTAGCGGGCCGTGCCGACGAGCGTGATCGACGCGACGAGCACGATCAGGAACGGGGCCGCCAGCTCGGCGCGCTCGCGGTACCTCCACGCGGCGCCGCCGAGCAGGGCGACGAGCGCGAGCCCGACGAGGAGGACCGGGGACCAGGGGCCGTTCGCGAGGTCGGTGACGAGCGCGACGGCCACCTGCAGCGCGACCCCGGGCACGAGCCAGAGCGCGGCCCGGAGGAACGCCCGGCGCAGGGGCACGGCGAGCGACGGGAGGGAGAGGGCGTCCTTCACCTGACGAAACTCGCCCAACCGGCGCGATCCTCCGATGCGGCACGTGGTCGCGAGGAACGCCGAACCCGTGGCCCCGGCGACCCGTACCGGCGGCACGATCGACAGGAGCGGTGACCGGCGCGGGCGCGTGGACGTCACCGATCCGCCGGAGGGCGAGCACGTGCGCCGGGTACGTGCGCGGATGTACGGAACGGGTCGCCACCGGCGGGCGCGTCGCGCCGCGTCACTCCGCGTCACCTCGCGAGGAGCGGCCCGAGCCGCCGCCAGGCCTGACGGAGCGCACCCGCGGTAAAAGCGCTGAAGCCGAAGAAGAGCGCGGCGTGGTGAGCGGGCCGGCCGCCCGGCTCCAGCAGGTACGGCTCGAGGCCGGGCACGGCGAAGCCGGCCTCCGCGAGCCGGCGGCGCTGCGCGGCCGGATCGCGGGGCGGCGCGGTGAAGCGGCCGAGGAGGTTCATGCCGCTGTCGGCGTGGCGGAACTCGAGGGGCGCGCCGACCTCGCGCGCGACCGAGAGGAAGGCGTCGAGGCGCCCGGCGTACTCGCGCCGGCAGCGGCGGAGGTGACCGTAGAACGCGCCCGCGTCGAGGAACGCGGCGAGCGTCGCCTGGTCGAGGAGCGGGCCGTGCTCGTCCACGACCGTGCGCACCGCGGAGAAGCGCTCCACGAGCGCCGGCGGGAGCACGACGTAGCCGATGCGGAGCGCCGGGGCGAGGACCTTGGAGGTCGTGCCGACGTAGACGACGCGCCCGGCCTCGTCGAGGCCGTGGAGGCTCGGCAGCGGCGCACGCGCGTAGCGGAACTCGGAGTCGTAGTCGTCCTCGACGATCCAGGCGCCGGCGGCCTCGGCGGCGGCGAGGAGCGCGAGGCGGCGGGCGACCGGGAGCGGCGCGCCGGTCGGGAACTGGCGCGAGGGCGTCGTGTAGACGACCGCGCCGCGCGGGAGGCGCGCGGGCGGCACGAGGCCGTCGCCGTCCACCGGGATGGGCCGGAGGTCGGCGCCGGTCGAGCGGAAGGCCTCGCGCGCGCCCGGGTAGCCGGGATCCTCGATGAGCGCGGGCCTCCCGGGTCCGAGGAGCACCCGCGCGAGGAGGTAGAGCGCCTGCTGCGAGCCCGTGGTGATCGCGATCTGCTCCCAGCTGCACCGCACGCCGCGGCTGGCGCCGAGGTACTCGGCGAGCGAGCGACGCAGCGCGGGGAGCCCCAGCGGGTGCGGCTGGTAGTGGAGCAGCGCCGGGCCGTGCTCGCGCAGCGCCCGCGCGCGGCAGCGGTTCCAGAGCGCCAGCGGGAAGAGCCGCACGTCGGGGTAGCAGGGCCGGAACGCCACCGGCGAGGCGAGGGGCGGCAGGGGAGGCGCCTCCGGGAGGTGGCTCCGGGCCGGCCCCGTGGCGCCGGAGCCGCGCAGCCGGCCGGCGAGTGCGCCGGAGACGAACACGCCGGAGCGCGGGCGCGCCTCGAGGTAGCCCTCCGAGACGAGCTGGTCGTAGGCGGCGGAGGTGGTGTTGCGCGAGACGCGGAGCTCGGCGGCGAGGTCACGCGTCGAGGGCAGGGCGTCGCCGGGGCGGATGGCGCCGCGCTGCACGAGCGCCTTCACGCCCGCGACGAGCTGGCGCTGCAGCGGGGCGCCCTTGCCGCGCGAGAGCGCGAGGGCGGCGAGCGGATGGCGGGCCACGGAAGGGGCGTCTCCTCTGGCACCATCGTACTCGTGGGAACTGGCGCTTCAAGGGTGCCAGCGGCCCCGCTAGAAGGTGACCATGGCGAACCTTCCGGTGCTGGCGAGCGACGGCGTGGTGCGCGGGACCTGCGGGCACGACTGCCCGGACTCGTGCGCGTGGGAGGTGACCGTCGAGGGCGGCCGCGCGGTGGCGATGCGCGGGGCGAAGGAGCACCCGTACACGAAGGGCGCGCTCTGCGCGAAGGTGAACCGCTACCTCGACCTCGTCCACCACCCCCGCCGCGTGCTCCACCCGCTGCGCCGGGTGGGGCCGAAGGGCGAGGCGCGCTTCGAGCGCGTGTCCTGGGACGAGGCCCTCGCCGACATCGCGCGGCGCCTCCAGGCGATCGTGGCGGAGTCCGGCGCGGAGGCGATCCTCCCGTACTCGAGCGCGGGCACCCAGGGGATGATCCAGATGGCGTCGCTCGATCGGCGCCTGTTCGGCGTGCTCGGCGCGAGCCGGCTCGTCCGGAACATCTGCGGCGAGGTGCCGGGCATCGGCATGTCGGCGACGAACGGCACGGGTCGCGGCCTCGACCCCGCCACGCTCGTGCACAGCCGGTACATCGTGCTCTGGGGCACGAACACCCTCGTCACGAACATGCACCTGTGGGCCACGCTCGATGAGGCGCGGCGGCGCGGCGCGAAGCTCGTGTGCATCGATCCGGTGCGGACCCGCACGGCGGCCCAGGCCGACTGGCACCTCGCGCCGCGCCCGGGCACCGACGCCGCGCTCGCGCTCGGGATGATGCACGTCATCGTGCGCGACGGGCTCGTCGACCACGACTACGTGGCCCGGTACGCGACCGGGTACGAGGCGCTCGTGGAGCGCCTCTCGGAGTACCCGCCGGAGCGCGTCGCGGCGCTCACCGGGCTCGCCGCCGCCGACGTCGAGCGGCTCGCGCGCGAGTACGCGACCACGCGGCCCGCGACGCTGCGCCCGCTCATCGGCCTCGAGCACCACGTGAACGGTGCGATGACCTACCGGACGCTCGCGTGCCTCCCGGTGCTCACCGGCGCCTGGAGGGACCTCGGCGGCGGCATCTTCCGCTCGACCGGCTCGATGCAGGGCCAGGCCCTCGGCGGCGCGCGGCTCGCGATGGAGGAGGTCTGGAAGCCGGGGGTGAGGTCGCTCAACATGCGCGACCTCGGCCGTGACCTCTGCTCCACGACGCTCGCGCCGCCCATCCGCGCGCTCTTCGTCTGGAACGCGAACCCCGCCGCGTCGGTGCCCAACCAGAACGCGATCCGCCGCGGGCTCGCCCGCGAGGACCTCTTCACGGTCGTGCACGACCTGATGCCCACCGACACGGCCCGCTACGCCGACTACCTGCTCCCGGCGACGAGCCAGATCGAGCACCTCGACGTGGTCCCGGCGTGGGGCCACATGGTCCTCGGCCTCAACCGCCCCGCCATCGCGCCGCGCGGGGAGGCGGTCTCGAACACCGAGCTCTTCCGCCGCCTCGCCGCAGCCCTCGGCCGCACCGAGCCCTTCCTCTTCGAGTCCGACGAGGCGCTCGTGCAGACCGCGCTCACGAGCGACCACCCGTGGCTCCGCGGCGTCACCCTCGACCGGCTCCTCGACGAGGGCTTCGCGCCCCTCGCGGTGCCGGACGACTACCGGCCGTACGCCGAGGGCGGCTTCGCGACGCCGTCCGGGAAGGCCGAGCTCGTCGCGCCCTCGCTCGCCGTGCTCGGCATCGATCCCGTCCCGCACCACGGCGCGCCGAGGGCGGCCCCGGAGGGCACGCTGCAGCTCCTCACGGCGAAGACGCTCCACTTCCTGAACGCCACCTACGCCGACCTCGATCACCACCGCCGGCGCGAGGGGCCGCTCGAGGTCGAGCTCGCCCCGGCGGACGCCCGCCGCCTCGGGCTCGCCGACGGCCAGCGCGTGCGCGTGTGGAACGGGCTCGGCGAGCTCGTCGCGATCTGCCGCGTCTCCGACCGGGTGCGCCCGGGGGTGGCGTTCCTGCCCTACGGCGGCGCCCACGACGCGGACGGCGTCCGCCGCAGCGCGAACGCGCTCACGCCGGAGGAGCCGACCGACTGGGGCGAGGGGAGCGGCTTCTACGACGCGTTCGTCGAGGTCGGGCCGGCGGCCGAGCCGGCCTCCCCGGCCCCCGCCGCCGCCTGAGCCCCGGTGCTCCCCGTGCCCGGCAGGCCCGTGCGGCTCGCGATCGCCACCCACGCGCCCGGCACCGGCGCCGGCGCGCCCGAGGGCGACGTGCTGCTCCGGCGTGCGCTCGAGGCGCGGGGCTGCGCGGTCGAGCAGGTCGCGTGGAGCGACGCCTCGGCCGCCTGGCCGGGGCTCGACGGCGTCGTCGTGCGCTCGACCTGGGACTACCACCTGCGCGGCGCCGAGTTCCTCGCCTGGCTCGACCGGCTCGACGTCGCCGGAGTGCCGTGCGTGAACCCCTCGGCGCTCCTGCGCTGGAACCTCGACAAGCGCTACCTCCGCGGGCTCGCCGAGGCCGGGGTGGCGGTGCCGGACACGGTCTGGCTCGGGCCGGGCGAGCGCGCCGGCGTGGCGGAGGTCCTGCGCGTCCGCGGCTGGGCCGCGGCCGTGGCGAAGCCGCTCGTCTCGGCGAGCGCGCACCGGACCGAGCTCGTGACCTCCGGTGAGGTCGAGGGCCCCGCGATGCTGCAGGCGCTCGTGCCGGAGATCCGGAGCGCCGGCGAGCGCTCGCTCGTGTTCCTCGGCGGCGCGTTCAGCCACGCCGTCGTGAAGCGCCCCGCCGCCGGCGACTTCCGCGTCCAGAAGGAGCTCGGCGGCACCTGGGCCCGGCAGGTGCCGCCCGCGGAGACCGTCTCCTTCGCAACGCGCGTGCTCGCGCTCGCGCCGGTGGCCCCGGCGTTCGCGCGGGTGGACCTCGTCGAGACCGCGCGCGGGCCCGTGCTGATGGAGCTCGAGGTGCTCGAGCCAGAGCTGTTCCTCGGCGAGGAGGAGGCGGACCGGCTCGCGGAGGCCGTGCTCGCGGCGCTCCGTCCCTAGGGGCAGGTCAGCGCCGGACACAGCCCGGCGCAGGAGGCGGCGGCGCCGTTTCCGCCCTCCTGCACGACGCCCGTCCACCCGCGCGAGGCGAGGCTCGCGCCGAGGGTCAGGGACAGGCACGGGCAGAGCCGCGGGTTCGTCGTGAAGATCACCGGCCCCTTCCCGGTCACCTGCACGTCCGGGTGCACGGGCACGACGGCGGCGTCGGTGCCGGACACGAGGAGCCCCCCGAGCACGAGCGGCGTGGCCCCGGTCGCGCCGACCGCGCCCTCGGGCGAGCCACCGGTGAGCCGGAGCATGCCGCCCACCGCACGGAGCGCGGGGAGCCAGGCTTGCCCGCAGGGTTGCGTGGTCCCGGTGATGCGCACCTCCCCGCCCACCTCCGCGAGCAAGGGCAGGAACCCCGGAAAGATCGTCATCGCGCTCGACTGCGGGGTGATGGTGACGCTGCCGTCGACCCGCCCGAGCGCCGGGAGGATGGCCTGCGCGCGCGGGTTCACCGTGAGCGAGAGGGCGCCCTTCACCCGGGCGAGGTCGGGCAGGAGCGTCGGGGCGTTCACGTCCGTCGCGCCGAGATCGAGGACGACGTCGCGCGGCGCCTCCGCGAGGCCGCGCAGGCCCACGACGCGCGAGGGGAAGACCGGCACCTCGATCCGGAGGTCGCCGCCGAGCTGCCACAGGCCGTCGAGACCGAAGTCGTGGTCGGGCGCGCTGCCAGCGAGGGAGCCGTCCTTCGCGTCCCGGAGCGACACGCTCCCGCCCACCGCCGCGAGGCGCTGGAGGTCGAACCGGGTCGCCGTGGTGTCCGCCTGCGTCTGCCCGGTGGAGGGCGTCGTCAGCGTGATGAACTGGGTGGAGAGCATCGTGAGGTCGCCGCCCACGCGCGCGAGGCGCGGGAGCCGGAACGCGGTGGTGCGCCCGCCGTCCACGGTGAGGCTGCCGGTGACCTCGGCGAGGTTCGTCATCGTGAAGGTGACGCCGGGCGCGTAGGTCCCCTGCGGCCCGGGCTGGCGGTCGCCCACGACCGTGAGGTCGCCCTGCACGACCGTGACGCAGGCGTGGGCGTCGGCGTCCGCCTGGCCGTCCACGACGAGGTTGCCGGCGTGGACCTGGCCGCGGAAGAGCTCGACCGTCGGCACGAGGCAGGCCGCGGCCTGGCCGAGGCTCGGGCTCGGGCCCAGCGGATCCATGCAGGCGGCGGACAGGCCGGCGAGGGCGTAGCCGGAGGGCGCGTCGGTGAACCGGAACCGTGCGGCGCCGCAGGGCGGGAGCCGCCAGGCGTCGTCCGGCACCGCGACGGTCGCGAACCAGCCATTGAACCGATCCACCGGGGCCTCGCCGAGCAGGGTCCAGGCGCCGGAGGGCCGCTCGACCTCGACGCGGATGGTCTCGCCGGCAAACGACCGGAGCTGGAAGCCGGCGAACGAGGCGGCGGTGGAGCCCGGCGCGACGGCGGTGCCGGAGTAGGGGTTGGAGACGCAGGCCGCGAGGGCGAGCGGGAGGAGCGCTGCGAGGGGGCCGAGACGCGACACGGGGAACGCTTTCCCCAGGGGGAACCGAAGCCTAGCGAGCCCACGCGGGCCGCGACGGGGACCGTCCGGGTGGCCCAGGCGACTTTCGCCGACTGCACCTGTCCGCCCTCCGGCCTTCGAGGCATCCATGGGGCGTTCATCGGATCGGCCGGTGATCCGGCGCGGCGGGCCCCGGCCATGACCAGGGGCGCCGGGGTCCGCCGCCCTGCTCCTCGCTCGCGACCTCGCGGGCGTGGACAGCCCAGATCGCGCGTGCTCTCCTCGTCGGCCCACCCGAGCCCGACCAAGGAGCGCCGCCGTGCCGACGCCTCCCCGCAAGATCCAGAAGATCCTGGCCGCGAACCGCGGCGAGATCGCCATCCGCATCTTCCGCGCCGCGACCGAGCTCGACATCCGCACGGTCGCCCTCTACTCGCACGAGGATCGCTTCTCGCTGCACCGGTACAAGGCGGACGAGGCCTACCAGGTCGGCAAGGGCAAGGGGCCGATCGAGGCCTACCTCGCGATCGACGAGATCATCGCGCTCGCGAAGGAGAAGGGCGTCGACGCGATCCACCCGGGCTACGGCTTCCTCTCCGAGAACCCGGACTTCGCCGAGGCCTGCGACCGGGCCGGCATCCTCTTCGTCGGCCCGACCGCCGAGCAGCAGCGCCGCCTCGGCGACAAGGTCGCGGGCCGCAAGGCCGCGATCGCCGTGAACGTGCCGGTCGTGCCCGGCACGCCCGAGCCCATCGAGACCGACGAGGAGGCGCTCCTCTTCGCCAAGGATGCGGGCTACCCGCTCATCATCAAGGCGGCCGCCGGCGGCGGCGGGCGCGGCATGCGCGTCGCCCGCACCCGCGAGGAGCTCGTCACGGGACTCGCGGCGGCGCGCCGCGAGGCGCAGGCGTCGTTCGGCAACCCGACCGTCTTCCTGGAGCGCTACCTCGAGGGGCCGAAGCACATCGAGGTGCAGGTGCTGGGCGACGGGCACGGCAACCTCGTCCACCTCTTCGAGCGCGACTGCTCCATCCAGCGGCGCCACCAGAAGGTCGTCGAGTTCGCCCCCGCGCTCGCGCTCGATCCGGCGAAGCGCGAGGCCATCTGCGCCGCCGCCCTGAAGATCGCCGGCTCGGTGCAGTACCGCAGCGCCGGCACCTGCGAGTTCCTCCTCGATCGCGACGGCCGCTTCTACTTCATCGAGATGAACCCGCGCATCCAGGTCGAGCACACGGTGACCGAGATGATCACCGGGCGGAACCTCGTGCAGGCCCAGCTCCGCATCGCGGAGGGCGCGACGCTCGCCGAGCTCGGCATGGGGAGCCAGGCCGACATCCAGATGCGCGGCCACGCCATCCAGTGCCGCGTCACCACCGAGGACCCGCAGAACGGCTTCGCGCCGGACATCGGCGTCGTGAAGGCGTACCGCAGCCCGGGCGGCGCGGGCGTGCGCCTCGACGCCGGCAGCGCGTTCGGCGGCGCGGTGATCACGCCGCACTACGACTCGCTCCTCGTGAAGGTCTCGACCTGGGGGCTCGACTTCGCGCAGGCGGCGCGGGTCATGGACCGCTGCCTGCAGGAGTTCCGCATCCGCGGGGTGAAGACCAACATCGGGTTCCTCGAGAACGTCATCGAGCACCCGCTCTTCACGAGCGGCCAGTGCGACACGACCTTCATCGACGCGCACCCGGAGCTGCTCCGGATGCCGGTGAAGCAGGACCGCGGCACGAAGCTCCTCGCCTACCTGGGCGAGGTCATCGTGAACGGCTCGCCGGGCGTCGCGAACCCGCTCAAGGCCACCGCCTGCCGCGAGCCGCGGATGCCGGTCTACGACCACCTCGAGGCGCCGCCGAAGGGCACGAAGCAGCTCCTCGACGCCGAAGGGCCCGAGGCGCTCGCCCGGTGGGTGCTCGCGCAGAAGCGGCTCCTCCTCACCGACACCACCTGGCGCGACGCGCACCAGTCGGTGCTCGCGACCCGCGTGCGGAGCTACGACCTGCTGCGCGTGGCGCCCGCGACCGCGCGCCTCGCCTCCGGGCTCTTCTCGCTCGAGGCCTGGGGCGGCGCGACGTTCGACGTCTGCCAGCGGTTCCTGAAGGAGGACCCGTGGCGGCGCCTCACGGACCTCCGCGCCGCGGTGCCGAACCTCCTCCTCCAGATGCTGCTCCGCGGCTCGAACGCGGTCGGCTACACGAACTACCCCGACAACGTCGTCGAGCGGTTCGTGGAGGAGGCCGCCGCGCGCGGCGTCGACGTGTTCCGCGTGTTCGACGCGCTCAACTGGACGAAGGGCATGGCCGTCGCGATGGAGGCCGTGCGGAAGTCCGGCAAGGTCTGCGAAGCCGCCGTCTGCTACACGGGCGACATCACCGACCCGAAGCGGGACAAGTACCCGCTCGACTACTACGTCTCGCTCGCGAAGGAGCTCGAGCGGATGGGCGCCCACTTCCTGGGCGTGAAGGACATGGCGGGGCTCCTCAAGCCCTTCGCGGCCCGCAAGCTCGTGAAGGCGCTCAAGGAGGCGGTCGGGATCCCGGTCCACCTCCACACGCACGACACCTCCGGCTTCGCCGGCGCGACGCTGCTGGAGGCCGCGCAGGCGGGCGTCGACGTCGTGGACGCGGCCATCGCGCCGCTCTCCGGCCTCACCTCGCAGGCGAACCTCAACACCCTCGTCGCCTGCCTCGCCGGCCACGAGCGCGACACCGGCCTGGATCAGGACGGCCTGCAGCAGCTCGCGGCCTACTGGGAGACGGTGCGGGAGTGGTACGCCCCCTTCGAGTCCGGGCTGCGCAGCGGCACCGCCGAGGTGTACGCGCACGAAATCCCCGGCGGCCAGTACTCGAACTTCAAGCCGCAGGTGGCCGGGCTCGGGCTGCTCGACCGCTGGGAGGAGTGCAAGGACATGTACCGGAAGGTGAACCTCCTGTTCGGCGACGTCGTGAAGGTGACGCCGAGCTCGAAGGTCGTCGGCGACATGGCGATGTTCCTCGTGAAGAACGACCTCGAGCCCGAGGACGTCGTGAAGAGGGCGAAGGACCTCGTCTTCCCGGAGTCGGTGGTCGGGATGATGAAGGGCATGCTCGGGCAACCCCACGGCGGGTGGCCGAAGGACGTGCAGGAGGCGATCCTGAAGGGCGAGAAGCCCATCACCCACCGCCCCGGCGAGCTCCTCGATCCGGTCGACTTCGAGAAGCTCCGCGCCCAGGCCGCCGAGCGGGCCGGCCAGCCGATCTCCGACACCGCGCTCACGTCCTGGGTGCTCTACCCCTCGGTCACCGCCGACCTCCTGCGCCACCAGCAGGAGTTCTCGGACACCTCGGTCATCCCGACGCCGCAGTTCTTCTACGGCCTCGAGCTCGGCCAGGAGGTGCTGATCGAGATCTCGCCCGGGAAGACGCTCATCGTGCGCCTCGCGAACGTCGGCCCGCTCCAAAAGGACGGCACGCGCGAGGTCTACTTCGAGCTCAACGGGGAGTCGCGCGCGGTCACCGTGAAGGACGCCTCCGCCGCGAAGGACGGCACCGCGCGCCCGAAGGCCGACAAGGGCAACGGAAAGCACGTCGGCGCCCCGATGCCCGGGAAGCTCGTGAAGCTCGCGGTGAAGGTGGGGAACCCCGTCACCGTCGGCCAGGTACTCTTCGTCTCCGAGGCGATGAAGATGGAGACGAGCGTGAAGTCGAAGGCCGAGGGCACCGTCGCCGAGGTGCGGTTCAAGGAGGGTGACAAGGTCGAGAAGGACGACCTCGTGCTCGTGCTGTCGTGAGCGCGGCGAGGGGCGAGCGGCGCGCGTCGTCGCGTCCGGCGCGGGTCGAGCTGGCCCCGGAACTCCCTCCAGCGTCTCCAGCGGGAGCGTTCGAGATCGGGTCGCCGCTGCGACAGGTCACGAAGGCCATCTCGCTGCTCGCGCTGATGTCGGCCTCCTGCGCGCACGCGGGTGCCGGGTCCGCCAGGCCCCTCTGCAACGAAACGCGGGCGACCGAAGTCGCACGCGAGAGCGCACGTGCGCAGCGCTTCTCCCTGGAGCGCATGCACGTGTCCAGGCTCGTGGGCCCGACCACCTGGGAGCGCTTCGTGGAGGCCGTGCCCTACTACGCGACAGGGTATGACGAGCAGCGCGCCGCGGTCGGCGACAGATCGTTCTATTACGTGGGGCTCCGATACCCGGGCAGGAACAGCACCGTCACGCCCAGTCCCGGAGCTGGCATCACCCTCACGATCCCGATCGGCGGCAGCGGCCACGGCGTCTGGATCGACTCGCTCACCTGCGAGGTCATCGACCACCTCTCCGGCGTCTGACAGCCCTCAGCCGGCGCTCGCCGCCCGCTCCCCCCGCTGCACGAGCACCACCGCGATCACGATCGCCGCCGCGGCGAGCGCGAGCCCGCCGCCGAGCGGCTCGCCCGCCCAGAGCCAGCCCGCGAGCACGGCGACCACCGGGTTCACGAACGTGTGCGTCGAGACGAGCGTCGGCGAGACGTGCTGCAGGAGCCACGAGTACGCCGAGAACGCGACGACCGAGCCGAAGGTGATGAGGTACAGGAGCCCGAGCCAGGAGCGGAGCGAGACCGCGCCCGGATCGAACGCGGCGAGCTCGCCGGTGAGCGCCGCGAGCACGAGCAACATCGCACCGCCGGTGAGGGTCGTGACCGCGGCGCGGCCGAGCGGGTGCGCCGGCAGGCGGAGCAGCGGGCCGACGACGACGCCGACCGACCACGCGAGCGAGCTCAGCAGGGTCGCGAAGATCGCCCGGTCGATGACCGGGAGCTCGCCGAGCTCCGGCACCGTGAGGAGCGCCACGCCCGCGAGGCCCACGAGGAGGCCGACCGAGTTCCACCGGTTGAGCCGCTGGCGGCCCAGGGCCACGCCGAGCCCGAGGATCACGAGCGGCTCGGTCGCGATGAGGAGCGCCGCGAGCCCCGAGGCGATGTGCTGCTCGGCCCAGTGGAGCAGGCCGTGGCCCGCGAGGAAGAACAGCGCGCCGAGCACGCTCCCCGCGAGCCAGTCGGAGCGGCGCGGGCGGTAGCCGCGGGCCCAGGCGAGCGCGAAGAGGATGGTCCCCGCCGTGGCGTGGCGCACGCCCGCCGTGACGAGTGGCGGGAGGGTCTCGACCGCGTAGCGGATCGCGAGGAACGTCGTGCCCCACACGACGAAGATCGCCGCGAACGCGAGCACGAGGAGGCCGCGGGGCGGCGGCGCGGGGGCGGCGGGGTCGCTGCTCACGGGCGACCCAGCCTACCGCCTCCCGGGTGTTCACACGGTGTCCATCGGCGTGTGACCCCCGCCGTTCCTCTCCCGGATGGCGGGCAGCCGGTCTGGTACGCTGCGGACATCGTGGGTCTCGCGTCCTTCTACGAGGAGCTCCGGCGCCGCCGCGTGGTGCGGGTGCTGCTCGCCTACGGCGTGGTCGCGTTCGGCGTGCTGCAGGTCGCCGAGCCCATCCTGCACGCGCTCGGCCTGGGCGAGGGCGCGATGCGGCTCGTGGTCCTCGGCCTCGCGGCGGGCTTCCCGGCCGCGGCGATCCTCTCGTGGATCTACGACCTGACCCCCCGCGGACTCGAACGGACCGCGCCTGCTGCGGGGAACCACCCGCAGGCCGGTCCGGAGGGTCCGCCCTCCGTCGCCGTGCTCCCGTTCTCCGACCTCTCCCCCGGAGGGGACCACGCGTGGTTCTGCGACGGGGTGGCCGAGGAGATGCTCGGGGCGCTCTGCTGCGTGCCGGGTCTGCGGGTGATCTCGCGCTCCTCCTCCTTCCAGTTCCGGGGCAAGGACATGGACGCGCGGGAGGTGGGCCGCGCGCTCGGCGCGACGACCCTGCTCGAGGGGAGCGTCCGGCGCGCGGGGGGCCGGGTGCGGGTCGCGGCGCGCATCGTCGACGCGCGGGCGGGCGTGGACCTCTGGAGCGAGTCGTTCGACCGCGCCCTCGAGGACACCTTCGCGGTGCAGGAGGAGATCGCGCTCGCGGTCGTGCGGGCGCTCCGGCTGCGGGTGGGCGGGGACGAGGAGGGCCGGCTCCGGGCGTCCGGGGCGAGCCGCGCGACGAGGGAGCCGCGCGCCTACGACCTCTACCTGCGCGCGCGACACGCGCTCATGGGGCACAGCCCCGCCGGCCTCGCCGAGGCCCGGGACGCGGCGAAGGCGGCGATCGCGCTCGACCCGGGCTTCGCGCACGCCCACGCCGCGCTGGCGGACGTCGCCGTGATGGCGGCCACCTGGAACTTCACGGTGCCCGGGGCCGGCGACCTGCGCGGGGAGGCGCTCGCCGCCGCCGCGGAGGCGCTCCGGCTCGCGCCGGAGCTGGCCGAGGCGCGCCTCGCGCACGCGAACGTGCTCACCCTGCTCGGCCGAGCCGAGGAGGCGGAGGCCGACTTCCGCAGCGCCGAGGCGCTCGCGCCAGGCTGGGCGGACGCGCCGTACTTCCACGGCCGCGCGCTCCACGCGATGGGCCGAGCCCGCGAGGCGGTCGCGGCCTTCGAGGAGGCGGTGCGGCGCGATCCGGACGACTACGCCGCCCTCGCCATGCTGGAGAATGCCCTGCAGAACGCGGGCGACCTCGAGGCGGCGCGCAGGGCGAGCGTGCTCGGGCTCGCAGCCACCGAGCGCCGCCTCGCGATCGCGCCCGACGACGTGCGGGCGCTCTACTTCGGCGCGGCCCTGGACTGGCAGGTGGGGGGGCGCAGGCGCGCGGCCGCATGGGCAGAGCGGGCGCTGGCCCTCGGCGGCGACGACTTCACCGTGCTGTACAACGTCGCCTGCTACTTCGCCCGCGCCGGCGACCGGTCGCGCGCGCTCGACCTGCTCGAGCGCGCCGCCGCGAAGGGCGAGGGCTCACGGGCGTGGATCACGCACGACCCCGACGTCGCCTCGCTGCGCGACGAGCCCAGGTTCCAGGCGATCCTCGCCCGCCTGAAGGCCTGAGCCGTCAGAGCGCCGCGAGGAACGCCACGAGGTCCGCCACCTCCGCGTCGGTGAGGCCAATCGAGAAGCGGGCGTCGTAGAACCGCACCGCGTCCTCGAGCGTCGCCGCCGAGCCGTTGTGGAAGTACGGCGGGCGCGAGGCGAGGCCGCGGAGCACGGGGCCCTTGAAGCGGCCCACGTCCTTCCACCGTCCGGTGACGAGCGCGCGGCCGGGGTCGGTCGTCTCGATCGTCTCGCCCGTGGCGAGGTTGCGCAGCACGTAGCGGGGGAGCCCGCGCGTGTCGAGGGCGCCGCCGGCCGGGACCGGCGCGTCAATCCCGATCCGCAGCGGCATCGGCACGGTGTGGTCGCCGGCGTTCGGCGCGTTGTGGCAGGTCGTGCAGGTGCCGCGGAGCGTGGGAATGCCGAGGTCGTCGTTGAGGCCACCCACGCCGGCGATGTCGAAGGTGCGCGAATTTAAGAGGGCCTGGCCGCGTGCGATCGCCGCGCGGGCGCCGGACGCGCCGGCCCAGCCGTCGAAGAGCGTCATCGCGACCGGGTCGAACGGCAGGCCGGCGGGGTCGTTCCCGAGCGTGTCGTTGATGCCGAAGTGGAACGGCTCCCCGGAGAGCGCGCGCGGGCCACCCCGCGCGCCGCGGGCGTCGAGCCACCCGGCGTCCGCATCCCACGCCTGCGCGGTGAAGAGCTGGCTCTCGTACGCGACGATCGCGGACCGCTGCGCGTCGTCGAGCGGCGCGGCGGCCTGGGCGTGGCCCACCGTGGCGCCGTTCGCTTGGTGCGCGAGGTCGAAGGGGATCGTGGCGAACCCGGTCGGCTCGGAGGTGTCCCTGAACGTCTCCCGGCCGTCCCACATGACCGTCGAGAGGAAGCGGAGGTTCGCGGTGGGGAGCGGGCGGCGGAAGAGCGAGAGCTCCGCCGCGCTCGCGAAGGCGTGCGGGTCGGCGGTCGAGAGGAGCTCGAACTCGGCGCCCGCGGGGACGCCGATCCCCACGCGGATGACCGCGCGGTCGAGGAGGAGCGCGTAGGCCTTCCGCCGGGCGCGCACGGTCGAGACGTCGGCGAGCGGCGACACGGCGCCGTCGTTCGTCCGGAACATGGGATCACGGCCGCCGGTGCGCGCGAAGGCCCGCTGGGCCACCGCCGGGGTGATCGTCATCCCGGCCTCGGGGACGTGGCAGCTCGAGCAGGCGCGGCCGTTCGTGCCGAGCGAGAGGAAGAACGGGTTCGCGCGGTCGTCGAGCGGTCCGCCGTCGGCGCGGAGCGTGAGCGACACGCCGGAGCCGTTCGGGATCCAGCGCAGGGACGCGCCGTCCCCGTCGCCGGAGCGGCCGGCGGCGGCGGTGGTGGCCACCTCGGCCGCGTCCGCGGGCGCGTCCGCGGCACCGCAGGCGGCGACGCCCGCGACCGCGAGCGCGAGCCACACCGCGCGTGAAACGACAGGGTACACCCGTGCCTTCGTCATGCGGGCCTCCGCGGGGCCAGGAACCCCCACTCCCGGTGCCACCCTCGCGCGAGGCGTTCCGGCGCCCGGGTGGGTCCGGGCCCACCAGGCGAGGACCGGTCGCCGGCAGGGAGACGCCCGGCTGCAGGCGATCCGGGCCCCGCGCGAGGTGCCTCGCACCACCCGAGCCCGTTCGGATACACTGCGCGGTCCGCGTGGCCCCCGACCTCGACAGCCCCGGCATTTCCCCCGACGCGTCCGACGCGCCGGAGGAGGCGCGCGCCTGGGCGGCGGTCCTGGCCGCCTGGGAGGACGACGCGGCGCACCGCGGGTACCTGAACCGGTTCTCCGACCTCGACGGCCTCACCCGCGCCGGGCAGCGTTACCGCGCGGTGATCGCCGAGCGCCCGGCGGACGCGATCGCCGCGCGCTGGCGCGACGAGATCGTGAAGCGGGCGACCGTGCAGGGGCTCGCCATGCTGCCGCGCACCGCCCCGCCGGCCGCGCTGCCCCGGTGGGTGAAGGCCGCCGCCTACTCGTTGCTCGCCTCGCTCGGCGCGTGGGCGGCCTGGAAGCTGTTCGAGCTGCTCTCGCGAGGCCCGGCGCTCTGATGATCCCCGAGGGCAACGTACCGCCAACCCTCGACGGCGTGCTCGGGGCGGGCGGGCTCCTCGCCCGCGCGCTGCCGGGCTTCGAGCACCGCGACGACCAGCTCGCGATGGCCCACGCGGTCGAGCGCGCGATCCGCGACCGCGGCTACCTCGTCGCCGAGGCCGGCACCGGCACGGGCAAGACCCTCGCGTACCTCGTGCCCGCGATCCTCTCCGGGCGGAAGGTCACGATCTCGACCGCCACGAAGACGCTCCAGGAGCAGATCTGGACGCGGGACATCCCGCTCCTGCGCGAGACGCTCGGGCTGCCCTTCGAGGCCGCCTACCTCAAGGGCCGGTCGAACTACTTCTGCCTCGCCCGCGGCGAGGAGTTCTCGCGCGCGCCGACCTTCGCGGCGCGCGAGGACGCCGCGTTCTGGCCGCGCATCCAGGCCTGGGCCGCCTCGACCCAGACCGGCGACCGCTCCGAGCTCGACCTGCCGGATCGCTACGGCACCTGGAAGGACCTCTCCGCGACGAGCGAGAGCTGCACGGGCCGCGAGTGCGCGCTCCACGACACCTGCTTCGTCACGCAGGCCCGCGCCCGCGCCGCGGCGGCAGACGTCCTGCTCGTCAACCACCACCTCTTCTTCGCCGACCTCGCGCTGCGCACCTCGCGCGCGGGGGTCGAGGTGCTGCCCGAGCACGACGTCATCGTCTTCGACGAGGCGCACGCCCTCGAGGAGGTCGCGACCGAGTACTTCGGACTGCAGGTCTCCTCCTACCGGGTCGAGGAGCTCGTCCGCGACGCGCTCAGGTCGGTCGCCGACCGGCCCGATCTCGCCTCGATGATGAAGGAGATCACGGGCGAGCTCAGGAAGTCGGGCGAGCGCTTCTTCCAGGGCGTCGCGACGGGCCTGCGGGGCAGCCAGCGCGCAGGCGCCGCGGGCGGCACCTCCCGGTACGGCGCGGGCGGGCGCGGCCGGAGCCTCTCCTCGCGCCGTCCGTACGGCCCGAGCGCAGCGGCGGCGAATGCCGCCGCGGAGTCGAGGGAGGAGGAGTCGGTCCGCGCGCCGCTCCAGCGCGACGTGCTCGAGCCGCTCGAGCGCGACCTCGAGCGCCTCACCTTCGCGCTCGAGGCCCTGCGCGAGCCGCTCGCGGGCGCCGACTCGCCGCAGCTCGCCCAGATCGCGCGGCGCGCGGGGGAGCTCCGGGTCGAGCTCGCCGCGGTGACCGCGATGAAGGAGCCGTCCCGCGTCTACTTCGCCGAGGCGCGCGGGCGCGGCGTCTTCCTGCGCGCGGCGCCCATCGACGTCTCGGAGGAGCTGCAGGCGCGCCTCTTCCGCCGTGCCGACACCGTCGTCTTCACCTCCGCCACGCTCGCCGCGCAGGGGAGCTTCCAGTTCTTCCGCCGGCAGATCGGCCTCGCGCCCGAGTTCGACGTGGCCGAGGCGCGCTACCCCGGCCCGTTCGACTTCGAGAAGCAGGCGGCGCTGGTCCTCCCGGACCACATGCCCGAGCCGAACGACCCACGCTTCCTCGAGGCGGCGATCCAGGCGGTCCGCCAGCTCACGGCGGTGACCGAGGGGCGCGCGTTCGTGCTCTGCACCTCGACCCGCAACATGAACGCGCTCCACCGCGCGTGCGCGGACCTGCCGTGGCAGGTGCTGCTCCAGGGCGAGTCGCCGAAGGGGAAGCTCATCGAGCGGTTCCGCGAGGAGCCGAGCGTGCTCTTCGCGACGGCGAGCTTCTGGGAGGGCGTCGACGTGCCGGGCGACGCCCTCTCGCTCGTCATCATCGACCGGCTCCCGTTCGCGCCGCCGGGCGACCCGCTGGTGGCGGCGCGGCTGCACGCGATCGAGGTGAACGGTGGGGACGGCTTCAACGAGCTGTCGGTCCCCGCCGCCGCGCTCGCCCTGCGGCAGGGCTTCGGCCGGCTCGTGCGCACGGCGAGCGACCGGGGGCTCGTCGCCGTGCTCGACCGGCGCATCGTGACGAAACGGTACGGTCAGGCCTTCCTCACCACGCTCCCGCGCACCCGGGTGCTGCGGAACGTCGAGGACGCGCGCGCCTGGTGGAACCAGGCCGACCCCTACTAGGGGGGTCGGGGAATGTGAGCCCGCGCCGCGCGGTGATCCGCTCTGGATCTCGGGGGGGTTGGGGTACGATGCCTCCCCGACAGCATGGTCCAGTTCAACGCGGTCACCCGCGAAATCGCCATCAAGGTCGTCTACTACGGCCCCGCGCTCAGCGGGAAGACGACCAACATGCAGGCGCTCTACCAGCGCATCGACGGAAAGGTGCGCGGGCGCCTCATGACGCTCGACACGAAGGACGATCGCACCCTCTTCTTCGACATGATGCCGGTCTTCTTCAAGACCCGGGCCGGCGTGAAGGTGAAGCTGAAGCTCTACACGGTGCCGGGCCAGGTCATGCACGAGTCGACCCGGCGCATCGTGCTGCAGGGCTCGGACGCGGTGGCGTTCGTCGCCGACTCGCGGCGCAGCGAGGCCGCGGCGACGCTCGCGTACTGGAACAACATGCTGAAGAACCTGGAGGCGAACGGGCTCGATCCGCGCACGCTCCCGATCGTCATCCAGATGAACAAGCGCGACCTCGAGGACGCCCGCGGCGACCACGAGCTCCAGGACCTCACCGAGCTCGTGAAGCCGCCGGTCGTCGGCGCGGTCGCGATCCGCGGCGAGGGCGTGGTCGAGACGCTCTACACGCTCGTGCAGCGCTGCTACCGCTCGATCGACAAGCAGTTCGGCCTCGAGCAGAAGTGGCAGATCTCCGAGCGCGAGTTCCTCGACAAGATCTTCGCCCACGTCGACATGCGCGGGTTCAGCCCGCGGGAGGCTCAGCCGCGATGAGCCTCTCCCCGTCCTTCCTGCAGCAGCGCCTCCCGCTCCAGGACCTCCTCGACCTGCGCGCGTTCGCCGACGTGTGCCAGTCGTTCGCGGAGCTCTACCGCGTCGGCCTCAAGGTGTTCGACGAGGCGGGCAACAAGATCGTGGACGTGAAGGTCGGCAACGCCGACTTCTGCGGCTACATCTGGACGAAGCCCGCGGGCCGCGAGCAGTGCATCGCCACGGTCGGCAAGGTGAAGTCCGAGGCGATCCCCGAGGACCCGGCGGCGGTCCCGTTCCAGTGCTTCTCCGGCTGCCGCTACCTCGCCCAGCCGATCCTGTACGAGGGCGACGCGATGGGCCGGGTGGTCTTCGGCCCGTTCGTGCCCGAGGACCTCGTCAACCTGCCCGCGAGCCTCACCGGCATCTCGGCGGACTTCGACGCCCGCCTCGCCGACCAGTACGTCCAGAAGATCCGGCGCGTGCCGATGGGCACCGCCGAGAAGATCCTGAAGCACTTCATGGATCTCGTGGACGTGATGGTGTTCACGGGCCACAAGAACCTCATCGCCGCGAAGCTGCACATCGAGGCGATCTCGCTCTCCTACAAGGAACTGCAGGACAAGAACCGGGCCCTCGAGGACAGCTACGCGAAGCTGAAGGAGCTCGACCGCCTCAAGTCGAACTTCCTCGCCACCATGAGCCACGAGCTCCGCACGCCGCTCACGAGCGTCATCGGCTACTCCGAGATGATGCTCGAGGGCCTCGGCGGGCCACTCACCGCCGAGCAGCGCGAGTACCTCGGCATCATCATGGAGAAGGGCGAGAACCTCCTCCAGCTCATCACCTCGATCCTCGACATCTCGAAGATCGAGGCCGGCCGCGTGCGGCTCGTGCTCAGCGAGGTCGATCCCGGCCAGCTGATGCGCGACGCCGTCGCGACCATCCTGCCGCTCGCCCGCAAGAAGGGGCTCAAGGTCGCCTGCGAGCCCGGCGAACTGCCGCGCATCCAGGCCGACCGCGACAAGATCCGCCAGAGCCTCGTGAACCTCGCCTCGAACGCGGTGAAGTTCACGCCGCCGGGCGGGGCCATCACCGTGACCGCGCAGCTGCTCCCGCCGGAGACGCTCGCCATCCACGTGACCGACACCGGCATCGGCATCGCGGAGGAGCACATCTCCCGCGTGTTCGACGTCTTCTACCAGGTGGACGGCAGCTCGACCCGCGAGTACGGCGGCGCCGGCCTCGGCCTCGCGATCGTGAAGAGCTTCGCCGAGGCGCACGGCG
Source organism: Anaeromyxobacteraceae bacterium (assembly GCA_047602405.1). Taxonomy (GTDB): domain Bacteria; phylum Myxococcota; class Myxococcia; order Myxococcales; family Anaeromyxobacteraceae; genus Anaeromyxobacter. The sequence goes on along the minus strand of JASGHJ010000001.1, from coordinate 968,039 downwards.
GCGACGTGAAGGTCCGCTCCGAGCCGGGGCGGGGGTCCACGTTCTCGCTCCACCTTCCGATCCGCGGCGTGCTCGCCCCCACCATGACCCCGATCCCGGGGCCGGGGGCGAGGCGGTAGGGTCCCGATGGCGCGGAAGCGGGGCGAGCTCGCCCTCATCTCCGCCTTCACCTCCCGCCTCCCGCTCCACGGGGAGGGCGTGCGCGTCTCCGTGGGTGACGACGCGGCGGTGCTCGTGCCCCCGCGCGGCGAGGAGCTCGTCGCCACCGTCGACGAGGTGGTCGCGGGCGTCCACTTCGACCGGCGCTTCACCCCGTTCGACGTCGGCTGGAAGGCGCTCGCGGTCAACCTCTCGGACCTCGCGGCCATGGGCGCGCGGCCGCTCTGGGCGCTCGTCGCGCTCGCGCTCCCGGCGCGCGACGCCGCGCGCGCCCCCGGGATCGCGCGGGGCCTCGGCGCCTGCGCCCGCGCCCACGGGATCGCGGTCGTCGGCGGCAACGTCTCCCGCGCGCGGGCGCTCTCGCTCGGCGTGACCGTGGTCGGCGCGGTGCCGCGCGGCAAGGCCCTGCTCCGCGCGGGCGCGCGCCCCGGCGATCTCGTCTGCGTGACCGGCACGCTCGGCGACGCCGCGCTGGGCCTCGCGCCGCGCGCCGCCCCCGCGCTCGCCCGTCGCCAGCGCAGGCCCTCCCCGCGCCTCGCCGCGGGCCGCGCCCTCGCGCCGCTCGCGCACGCCGGCATCGACGTCTCGGACGGCCTCGTGCGCGACCTCGGCCACGTGTGCCGCGCCTCCGGCGTCCGGGCCGCCCTCGACCTCGAGGCGATCCCCCGCTCGGCCGCCTACCGCCGGGCGGTCCGCGGCGCCGTGGATCCCTGGGCCGCCGCGCTCGCCGGCGGCGAGGACTACGAGCTCGTGCTCGCGATCCCGCCCGCGCGGCTGCCACGGGCCCGCGCCGCGGCCGTGCGCGCGGGCGTGCCGCTCGCCGTGATCGGCCGGTTCGTCCGCGGCGGTGCCGGACGGGCGGCGGTCACCGTCCGGGACGCGGACGGGCTCGAGGTGTCCGTGCCCGGCGGGCACGATCACCTGGCGTGAGCGGGCCGGCGCCTACTTCTCCTCGTCCGTGCGCGGCGCGCTGCGGCCGTGGTCCGCGTCGTCGCTGGCCTTCCGCGACGACCTCGCGTCGTCCTTCGCCCTGCGCTCGGCGGTGGCCCGCGCGCGCGCCTCCGCCTGCTCGGGCGTCTCCTTCGGCCGGTTGCCCTTCCCGAGATCCTTGAACGCCATGGCGTCCTCCTCGCTGGCCTCAACGGGTGGGGACGCCCGACGCGCAGGGCAAGGGGAGCGGGCGGGCGTGCAGGCACCGTGGCAGGGGTGCTCCGCCCACATGACCCCGTTTTGACAACAGGCCCCGGGGGTCTAGGATCGGCGCGGCCCTGCGTTCCGCCGGGGCAATGCTGACCCAGAGGAACCGTGGCGCGACCGAGCAGAGACGAGCGACTTCAGTCCACCCGCCCCAGCGCGCGCTGGCAGGACGCCCCGCACCTCGTGGCGCTGCGCGGCCGCTCCGGGGGCGAGCAGCCCGCGTCGCGCCCGCCCGCGAGCCCGCCCGGCTTCACCTTCAAGCTCCAGACGAAGATCCTGACCGGCTACGTCATCGTGGGCGCGGTGCTGCTCTTCGCGGTGCCGTACATCCTCGAGAAGTCGCAGAACCCGGTGCTCGGCGGGCTCCTCGTGCTGCTCCTCACCGTCGCCATGGGCCAGGGGCTCACCATCGCGATCGCCCGCACCTCGCGCGTCGGGCGCCTCAAGGAGAGCGCGGTCGAGGTCTCCCGCGGCGATCTCTCCCGCGCGGTCGTGTCGGAGGAGCAGAAGGCCTTCCACGACGAGCTCGACGACCTCACCGAGGCGATCCGGACGATGCAGGAGAACCTGCGCGACCTCGTCTCCCGCATCCAGCGCACCGCGCAGTCGGTCGCCGACTCCGCGAACGAGCTGCAGACCTCCGCCGAGGAGGTGAACGCCTCCACCGACGAGGTGGCGGTCTCGATGGAGAAGATCTCGGCGGGCGCCGGGCAGCAGTCCGACCTCGTCGAGCGCACCTCCAAGGTCATCGGCGACATCGCCTCCTCCATCGAGCGGACCGCGTCCTCCGCCGAGGAGGCCGCCCGCACCTCCGCCGAGACGTCCTCCGCCGCGACCTCCGGCGGCGAGGCCGCCCGGCTCGCCGGCGAGAAGGTGAAGAAGGTGTTCGCGCGCATCGAGGCGGCGAGCGAGCAGGTGTTCGCCTTCGGCGAGCGCACGAAGGAGATCTCGAAGATCGTCGAGGCCATCACCCAGGTGGCGAACCAGACGAACCTCCTCGCGCTCAACGCCACCATCGAGGCCGCCCGCGCGGGCGAGTACGGCCGCGGCTTCGCGGTGGTCGCCGAGGAGGTCCGCAAGCTCGCCGAGTCCGCCGGCCGCTCCGCCGAGCAGATCTCGTCGCTCGCCGCGGACATCTCCGGCCGCGCCGCGAAGGTGGTCGAGACCATGAAGGAGTCGGTCTCCGAGCTCGGCGACGGGCGCGAGGACCTCAACGCCATCATCCGCACCCTCGGCGACATCGCGAAGATCGCCGCCGCGGGCGCCGAGAAGGTGGGCGTGATCTCGCAGGCCGCCCGCGATCAGCTGCAGGGCTCGGCCGACATGGTCCAGGCGATGGACCACATCTCCGACGTGGCCTCCTCGAACGCGAGCTCCACCGAGAGCGTCCGCAAGGTCATCAGCGAGCAGACCGCCGCCGTCGCCGGCATGGCGAGCGCGGCGCAGGAGCTCACGAACCTGTCCCTCGAGCTCCAGACGGTGGTGAGCCGGTTCAAGCTGTAGGAGCCGCCCCTGAGGCACGTCGTCTTCCGCGTCGGCGCCGAACGCTACGCGCTGCCCCTCGAGGCGGTGCGCGAGGTCGTGCTGCCGCAGCCGCCGTTCGCGCGCGTGCCGCGCTGCCCGGACGCGGTGCGCGGGGCGATGAACCTCAGGGGGCGCGTCGTCGCGGTCGTGGATCTCGCCCGGCTCGTCGGGCTGCCCGAGCAGAAGCTCGTGGCCGGCACCTCGCAGGTGCTCATCCTCGACCACGGCAAGCGCGCGCTCGGGCTCCTCATCGGCGGGGTGGTGGGGGTCGAGGCGCTCGCAGCGGACGTGGACGGTCCGGCACACGGGCTCGTGGTGGGCGTGGCGCCGTCCCGGACCGGTGCGGTCACCCTGCTCGCCGCCGGACCGGTGGTGGAAGAGGCGACGCGCCTTTTCGGGTCGGGGTGATTTGGCCCCGGTGCGCCCGCCCCGCACACATCTGGTGCGCAGGCGGGTTGTCCGGGTCGTGAAAGCGGTGGTAGCTTCGGGGCGCCTTTCGGAGGGATATCGGAACCATGGCGAAGCGAGTCCTGATCGTCGACGACGCGATCTTCATGCGCAACATGATCAAGGACATCTTCTCCGGGTCCGGCTTCGAGGTCGTCGGCGAGGCGGCGAACGGCCTCGAGGCGGTCGAGAAGTTCAAGGAGCTCAAGCCCGACCTCACCACGATGGACATCGTGATGCCGTTCAAGAGCGGCATCGAGGCGACCCGCGAGATCATCAAGTCGGACGCCAAGGCCGTCATCGTGATGTGCAGCGCCCTCGGCCAGGAGTCGCTCGTCATGGAGGCCATCGAGGCCGGCGCGAGCGACTTCATCGTGAAGCCGTTCAAGTCCGAGGACGTGCTGTCGGTCGTGAAGAAGGTGCTGGGCGACGCCTGAGGCCGTGTTCGCGCGGGCTCGCCTTCTCAGAGGCAGGGCCCGCGGTAGGCGGTCGAGGCCATGGATCTCTCGAAGTACCTGACCCTGTTCGTCGCGGAGTCGAGCGAGCACCTCGCCGGCTTCTCGCGGGATCTCGTCCGGCTCGAGAAGCTGGCCGGAGAGGGCGGGTCCCCCACCGAGGCGATCGACTCGCTGTTCCGCCATGCCCACAGCGTGAAGGGCATGAGCGGCTCCATGCAGCTCGACGGCATCGCGCGGGTCGCCCACCGGGTCGAGGACCTCGTGGACGTGTTCCGGAAGGAGCCCTCCCGGCTCGACACCGGGGCGTTCGACCTCCTGCTCGCCTCCGGCGACGCGCTCCAGGCGATGATCGGCGCCGCCGCGGCCGGCCAGAACCCGGCCCCCGACGAGGACCTGCTGAGGCGGCTGACCGAGGCGCTGAAGAACCTCTCTGCCCCGTCCATCCCGAGCGCAGGCCCGCGAAGCGGGCCGGAGACGAGGGACGCCCCGAAGGCCGACCCCGACCCGGTGCGCGCCGCCGCGCCGCCCGCGCCGGCGGCGCCGCCACCGCCGCCCGCCCCGCCCGCGACCTCCGCCCGGGCCGCCGAGGGCGGCTCGCGTCGCAAGGTCACCGCCGTCGTCCAGATCGCCGGGCACTCGCCGGTGCCCGCGGTCCGCGCCTTCCTCGTCCTCAAGAAGCTCTCGTCGCTCGGCACCGTCCTCGCGTCGAGCCCCACCGCCGACGACCTCCGCGCGGGCCGCATCCCGCAGAAGGCGCTCGAGGTCGAGCTCGAGACCTCCGAGGCGCTGCAGACGATCGAGCGCGCGCTCTCGCAGATCTCCGACATCGCCGGGGTCACGCTCTCCGCCGCCGAGCCGCCCGCCCCGGCCCCGGCCGCCCCGGCGCCCGCCGCCGCCGCGGGCGGGCCCGCCGCGAAGCCGGACGCCGACGCCGCGCGCACGGTGCGCGTCCGCACCGAGATCCTCGACGGCTTCCTCGACACGGTCGGCGAGCTCATCCTCGCGACCGCGCGCATCCGCGAGGTCGGGAAGATCGTCCCCGAGGACGCGAAGCCGGTGCTCGAGGAGAGCGTCGACCGGCTGCACGCGATCGTGAAGGACCTGCACGACAAGGTCATGGCCGTCCGCATGACCCCGCTCGCGCTCGTCACCGAGCGGCTGCCGCGCACGGCGCGCGACGTGGCCCGCAAGCTCGGCAAGCAGGTCGACGTCGACGTGAAGGGGTCCGAGATCGAGATGGACCGGGCCATCCTCGAGGAGCTCTCCGACCCGCTCCTGCACGTGCTCCGGAACGCCATCGACCACGGCGTCGAGCCGCCGCACCTGCGCCTCCTCTCCGGGAAGTCCGCGACCGGGAAGATCCAGGTGCACGCCCGCCGCGACCGCGACCGCGTGATCATCGAGGTCGACGACGACGGGAAGGGCATGGACCCCGGGAAGCTCCGCGCCGCCGCCGTCGCGCGCGGCACGCTCTCGCCGGACCAGGCCGCCAACCTGAGCGACCGCGAGGCGCTCATGCTCGCGTGCCTGCCGGGCGTCTCGACCGCCGAGACCGTGACCGACGTCTCGGGCCGCGGCGTCGGGCTCGACGCGGTGAAGAAGTCGATCGAGACCATCGGCGGCACGATCGAGCTCGACAGCGTGCGCGGCGCGGGCTCGCGGGTGACGTTCCGCCTGCCGCTCACGGTGGCGGTGCAGCCGGTGCTGCTCGTGCGGGTGGGCGAGGAGGTGCTGGGCCTCCCCATCGCGAAGGTGCACGGCGCGGTCGAGGTGCAGCTCTCGAAGCTCGACCGCACCCGCGGCGAGCCGGTGTTCCCGTACGCGGGGGAGCTCGTGCCGGTGCAGGACCTGACCCGGCTCCTCGGCCTGCCCGGCGACGGCAAGGACGCGCGCGCGGTGGTGATCACCGAGGGCGCCGACGGGCGCATCGGCCTCGCGGTGGACGGGCTCCTCGGCCAGCAGGAGGCCGTGCTGAAGCCGCTCTCGCAGCCGCTCGACCTCGTGCCCGGGCTCTCGGCGGTCACCGTGCTCGGCTCCGGCCGGCCGGTGTTCATCCTCGACGTGCCTCACCTCGGAGCGGCCTGACGTGGCGGACCTCCGCGACACCTTCGGCGCCCGCGAGGTGGACGCGCTCCAGGAGCTCGCCTCCATCGGCTGCGGCCGCGCCATCAGCGCGCTCGGGAAGCTCACGCAGAAGCAGCTCGAGATGGACGTGCCGGAGGCCTGGATCGGCACCGGCCCCGGCGCCATCGCCGAGTTCCTCGGCTCGCTCGGCCAGGACCTCGTCGCCGTCGGCGTGAAGCTCGAGGGGCCGCTGACCGGCGACCTGTTGCTCGCGCTCCCGGAGAAGGACGCCGAGACGCTCGCGAAGATCCTCGGCTTCCCGCCGGACGGCGCGGGCGACTGGGGCGGCATGAGCGAGAGCGCGCTCATGGAGTCGGGCAACATCGTCGGCTCCGCGTTCGTGTCCGCCGTCGGCACGCTCGTGAACGAGAAGCTGCTCCTCTCGGTCCCGACCTTCTCCCGCGGCAGCGGCAAGGCTTGCGTCGAGCGGCTCGTCTCGCACGAGGGCTCGGTCGCGCTCGCGACGCGGTTCACCTGGGCCGGCCCGCAGGGCGCGCTCGAGGGGCTGATCCTGGTGATGCCGGAGCCGGACCGGATCGCGCGGCTCCTCGGGCATCTGAAGTTGAGGTGAGGGCCGGTGACCGGCCGCGGGCTCAGGGGCGCGTGCGTGGCTGCCACATTTCTGGCTGGCCTCGCTTGTGCCTCGGTTCGACCGCGCTACGCCGACGCGATTGCGTCGGCGGTGACCGGCGACTCCGACGGGCGTGAATTCCTCGCGTCGTGTGAGGAGAGCCTGGCGACGGAGCCGCAGCGAGCGCGAGCGATGGAGGCGTGGGCCGCGGCAGGGAAGGACGCGGTCCTCTTCGAGGTGACCAACTCCGGGTTCCCCGAGTACGAGTTCGCGGTGGTCGACGACGGCGGAGCAAAGGTCGGCGACGCCTCCGGGCGCGTGCGCGTCGTGGTGACCGAGGATGCGCGCCCGAGGGCGTTGCTCGCCGGGCTCGAGGTGGAGGGGCCTTTGGTGCGTGGCGACGCGTCGTTTCCGGCCTGGGATGGGGACTGCTACTTCCTCATCGTGAGGCGTGGGGCCCGGGAGAGGCGCCTGGCCGTGTACGAGAAGGCCACCGGACCGGTGCAGGTACTCCTCGAGCGCCTGCAGCGGGTGATGGACGCGGCCCAGGCCAGGGCTGGAGAGGCTGGCGGGCAGTGAGCCTCACGCCCAGCAGGGGCACGTGGGCACGTGTCGCGGGGGCTCGCTATACTCCCAGGTATGGCTTCGGTGCCCTCCGACCTCCTTTCCAGTGCGCTGGCCCTTCCGCCGCGTGAACGCGCCCGCCTGGCGCACGAACTGCTCACGAGCCTCGACCAGGCGACGGACGCGGACGCCGCAGATGCGTGGGTCGCCGAGCTCGAGCTGCGTTCCACGGAAGCACGCGCGGGGGCGGTGGCGCCGGAAGACTGGTCGGCCATCCGCGACCGGCTCAGCGATCGTTGGAGTCGCCGTTAGCGCGTGCGCGTTCGATTCCACCCCGCGGCGGTCGCCGAGCTCAGCGAAGCCGGTGACTGGTACGACGCGCAGCTGTCGGGTCTCGGGGTCGATCTCTTGGACGAGGTGGGGCGAGCGCTGGAAGCGGTGTCGGAGCGTCCTGTGGCATGGCCGCTCTGGCCTGGGCTGGGCGAGGCCTCCGGCGTGCGGAGGTTCCTCCTTCCCCGATTCCCGTTCGGCCTCGCGTACGTCGTGGACGGTGACGGCATCCTCGTCCTCGCCGTGGCACACGTCCGGCGACGCCCTGGGTACTGGCGAGACCGGTCGGGTCGGCGGTAAACCTCTCCCCCCATGGACGAGCACGCGCTCCGGGCGCTCCTCTCCGCCGTGCGAGCGGACCGCACCTCGGTGGACGAGGCCATCTCGAAGCTGAAGGGCGCGCCGTTCGAGCGCCTCGGGGACGTCGCGACCGTCGACCACCACCGCATGCTGCGGGTCGGGATGCCGGAGGTCGTGCTCGCGGAGCGGAAGACCGGCGCGCAGGTCGCCGCGATCGCGAGGAAGCTCGCGGCGAAGGGCCCACTCCTCGTCACCCGGCTCTCGCCCGAGAAGGCGGCGCCGGTGAAGCGCGCGGTGCGCGGCGCGACGTACGACCCGGTCTCCCGCACGCTGCGCAAGGGCAAGATGGACGTCCCCTCGCGCGGGCCGGTGGCGGTCGTCTCCGCCGGGACGAGCGACCTGCCGGTCTGCGAGGAGGCGATCGTCACGCTCGAGGTGATGGGCGTCGAGGCCGTGCGCGTGTACGACGTGGGCGTCGCCGGGATTCACCGGCTGCTCGGGCGGCACGCGGAGCTCACGCGGGCGAAGGCGATCATCGCGGTCGCCGGGATGGAGGGCGCGCTGCCGAGCGTCGTGGGTGGGCTCGTGAGCTGCCCGGTCGTGGCGGTGCCGACCTCCGTGGGCTATGGGGCGCACCTGGGCGGGATCGCGCCGCTCCTCACGATGCTCAACTCCTGCGCGCCCAACGTGACGGTCGTGAACATCGACAACGGCTTCGGCGCGGCGTTCGTGGCCGGGTTGATCGCGAGGGGATGATGAGCGCGCTCCTCTGGCTCGAGCCCATCGGCGGCCTCGCGGGGGACATGTTCCTCGCGGCGGCGCTCGACCTCGGCGTGGACCGCGCGGCGCTCGAGGGCGCGCTCCGGACGCTCGGCCTCCCGGGCTGGTCGCTCGAGGTCACGCGCGCGGAGAAGGGCGGCCTCGCGGGCACGCACGTGCGGGTCGCGGCGCCGCACGAGCACGCGCACCGGCACCTCGCGGACATCCTCGCGCTCGTCGACGGCTCCGCCCTCTCGCCGCGCGCGAAGGCGGCGGCGCGCTCCGCGTTCGAGCGGCTCGGGCGCGCGGAGGCGAAGGTCCACCGCGTGCCGGTCGAGGACGTGCACTTCCACGAGGTCGGCGCGGTCGACTCGATCGTGGACCTGTGCGGCGCGGCGGTCGCGCTCGAGCTCCTCGGCTGGCCGCGCGTGGTCTGCGCGCCGCCGGAGCTCGGCGTGGGCTTCGTGAAGGGCGCCCACGGCACGATGCCGGTGCCGCCGCCGGCGGTGCTGGAGCTCCTGGCCGGCAAGCCCGTGCGGCCGGGCGGGCCGCCGGGGGAGGCGGTGACGCCGACGGGCGCGGTGATCCTCGCGGAGTGGACCGACGTGGGCGAGGTGCCCGCGATCGTGCCTTCGCGCACGGGCGTCGGGCTCGGGACGCGGGACTGGCCGGACCGGCCGAACGCGCTGCGGATGACGCTGGGGGAGGAAGCCTCCAGCAGTCGCTCTTCGACGGGCTCGGGGCGAACGGATCCGGAGCTGTGGGTCCTCGAGGCCAACCTCGACGACTGCCCCGGCGAGCTCCTCGGCCGCGCCATCGAGGCCGCGCTCGAGGCCGGCGCGCTCGACGCCTGGGCGGCGCCGCTCACGATGAAGAAGGGCCGCCCGGGCCAGCTCCTCGGCGCGCTCTGCGAGGAACCCCGCCGGGCTGCCGTCACCGAGGCGCTCTTCTCGGAGACCACCACCCTCGGCCTGCGCCGATATCGCGTGGAGCGCGAGGTGCTCGATCGCGCGACGATCGAGGTCGACACCGCGTACGGAAAGGTGCGGGTGAAGGTGTCCTCCCGGGCCGGGAAGGTGTCGGGCCTACACGCGGAGTACGACGACTGCCTGGCGCGCGCCCGCGAGCGGGGCGTGCCGGTGCGCGAGGTGATGACCGCTGCGTTGCGCGCTGCGGCGAGTCGCTGACGCTGCGTCGCTCGGGGGCAGGCATGGCCCCGTCCGACCGCGTGGTACTGTCCGTTCACGGAGGCAGCGGTGGCGAAGCGAGGCGCGAAGGCCCGGAGGCCTGCACGTTCGAAGGCGGTGGCGAAGCCGAAGGCGAAGGCCCCGCGGCCGTCGCCCCCCGCGCCCGTCGTCGCGGATCCGTCGCCGGCCGAGCTCCGGCTCGCCTACCACGTCCACCCCATCGCGACCGCGCTCACGTACGACGGCAAGGTCGCGTTCGTGAACGCCGCGTTCACCCGCGCGCTCGGCCTCGAGGCACCCGAGGCGATCGGCAAGCCCCTCGCCACGCTCCTGCCGCCGCTCGACGGCGCGCCCCAGCCCCCGCGGCCGGGTGAGGTCTCGAGCTACCGGACGCGCGTCGACGGCATCACCGCCCGCGTCGACCTCGTCGCCGCGGAGGCGCCCGCGCCGGGGAAGGCGCTCCTCGTCTCCGCGCTCCTGCACCCGAGCCTCGGTGGCGACGACACGGTCGCCGACCAGGCACTGCTCCAGCTCTCGCGCGACCTCGCCGACGCGCGCGCCGAGGACCAGATCACCCAGGCGCTCGCGCGGGCGCTCGAGGTGCTCTTCCCCGCGCGCTCGTTCTGCATCCGGCTCGTCGACCCCGACGCCCTCTCCCTGACGACGCTCTACGCCCGCGGCCGGCTCCGCTCGCAGGCCCGCAGCCGCATGCAGCTGCGCCGCGGGGCCGCCGAGAAGGTCGGCCTCGACACGGCCTACCTCGAGTCGAACGGCATCCAGCTCACGGAGAAGGACGAGCCGCTCTTCGACCGCTGCGAGGAGGCCATCGCGGTGCCGCTCGCGGTCGGCGGGCAGCTCTTCGGCATCGTCAGCCTCGAGTACGAGCGCGGCGCGCCGGGCTCGCCGCAGGCCGACGGCCCGCTCCTGCACCAGCTCGCGAACCACGCCGCGCTCGGCGTGCGCAACCTCCGCTCGATCGAGGAGCTCACCTACCTCAAGACCTACCTCGAGGGGCTCATCGAGCACGCGAACGCGCTCATCGCGGTCGTGAACCGCAACATGGAGGTCATCGTCTGGAACGCGACCCTCGTGCGGCTCACCGGCTTCACGAAGGAGGAGGCGCTGGGCCGCCGGGTCGTGACGCGGGTGCCGGAGTTCGAGCGCGCGCGCCTCGAGGACTTCATGGGCCGCGGCTTCGCGGGCGAGTCGATGGACGCCCAGGAGCTCCAGCTCTCCCGCAAGGACGGCGGCGAGGTGCGGGTGGAGATGAACACCGCCCCGATCCGCAACGCCGCCGGGGACGTCGAGGGCGTCGTCGCGATCGGCCGGGACCTCACCGAGGTGCGCTCGCTGCAGGCCGCGGCGGAGCACGCCGAGCGGCTCGCCGGCATCGGGCGGCTCGTCGCCGGCGTCGTGCACGAGCTCAACAACCCGCTCACCGCGGTGAACATGTACTCCGACGCGCTCGTCGAGAAGCTCTCGAAGAGCGGCCAGGAGCCGAGCGACCTCGAGAAGCTGAAGGCCATCCGCGACGCCGGCCTGCGCATCCAGCGGCTCGCCCGCGACCTCGTCACCTACGCGAAGCCCACCGGCGCGCGCACCGAGCCCGTCGACCTCGAGGGCGTGCTCGACGAGGCGGCGCGCCTCTCGAAGCCGGCGCTCAAGGAGACGAGCGCGGTGGTCGAGCGGGTGATCGAGGCCGTGCCGCCCGTCGACGGCAACCGCCCGAGCCTCGTGCAGGTGTTCGTGAACCTGATCCGCAACGCGGCCCAGGCGGTCTCGCCGGGCGGGCGCGTGCGCCTCTCGCTCGAGGCGCAGGGCGAGAAGGTGAAGGTGACCGTCTCGGACGACGGCGCCGGCATGCCGCCCGAGGAGGCGGCCCGCGCGTTCGAGCCGTTCTACACGACGCGCCCGGGCGTCGGCATCGGGCTCGGGCTGCCGATCGTGCAGGGGATCGTCGACCGCCACGGAGGGAAGGTCGAGCTCACGACCGCGCCGGGGAAGGGGACGACGGTCACGGTGGAGCTCCCGCTCCGCCGCGAGGGGTGAGCTCGCGACCACGCGGTGATGCACCGGTCGCGTGGGACCCACGGGCACCGGGCCGGACCTGTGCTCAGGGTCGAGCCGCTCGGTAACCGGGCGCTGCGCGGACGCAGCGTCCTCGGCGCGGGCCCGGGATCGAAGGCGTGAGCGAAACCGTCCCTCGGCGGGGATGGCACGCCCGTGGCAAATCGCCACCTGGACGGGCGCGGCCCTCTCTTCCGCGTCCGGAAGGACCCCATGCTCTCGACCACCCGTGCCCGCCTGCTTGCCTCCTTCGCCCTCATCACGCTCCTCGCCGCCGCGCTCGGCGTCGTCGGCCTGCGCTCGAACGCGAAGCTGGCCGAGCACATCGAGGTCTACTCGGGCAACCTCGTGCCCGCGCTGCGCGCGCTCAGCGCCGCGCAGCAGGCGCTCTACGAGCTGCGGCTCGCGACCACGCGGGCGGTCACCGAGGCCCAGCGCGGCAACTTCTCGACCGTCGCGGCCGAGAAGGCCCGCCGCGACAGGGAGATGACCGAGATGCTGCAGGGGTTCGCGGCCTACGCGGCCCTCCCCAAGTCGGAGGCGGAGAAGACCGACTGGGCGAAGCTGACGCCCGGCGTCGACTTCTTCCGCGGCGAGAACGACCGCGTGTGGCAGGCGCTCGCGGAGCAGGACGGCACGCGCGCCGCCGCGATCATGCTCGAGTACGTGGGCGGGCTCGACGCGAAGCTCGCCGGCCCGCTCGACCGCCTCCTCGACGTGATCGGCCAGGCGGGACAGGCCGAGCAGGCCGACGCCACGGCGATCGTCGCGGGCGCCCGGAGCATCCTCCTGTGGGTGCTCGTCGGCGTGGTCGCCGTCGCGGCGACGCTCGGGCTCCTCATCGCGACCTCCGTGTCCCGCTCCATCCGGAGCCTCGTCGGCGAGACGGCGAAGCTGCGCCAGGCGGTCGCCGAAGGGCGGCTCGACGTGCGCGGCGACCTCGCGCAGGTGCCCGACGAGTTCCGCCCGATCGTGGCCGGCGTCAACGAGACGATGGACGCGTTCCAGCGTCCGATCCAGGTGACGGTCGACCACCTGAGCCGGATCTCCCACGGCGACCTCCCGCCCGAGATCACGGAGACCTACGCAGGCGACTTCGACCGCATCAAGCGCGCCCTGAACCGCTGCGTCGGCTCCCTCCGCGGGCTCGTCGGCGAGATGAACCGCATGAGTGCCGAGCACGAGGCGGGCGAGATCGACGCCGCCGTCGACGTCGCGCGGTTCGAGGGCGCCTACCGCGAGATGGCCGCGGGCGTGAACACGATGGTGGGCTCGCACATCGCCGTGAAGAAGAAGGCGATGGGCGTCTTCCAGGCGTTCGGCCGCGGCGAGTTCGACGCCGCCCTCGAGCGCCTCCCGGGCAAGAAGGCCTTCATCAACGACACGGTCGAGCAGGTCCGCGCGAACCTGAAGGGCCTCATCGCCGAGATGCGCCGCATGTCCGCCGCGCACGACGCCGGCGACATCGACGCCGCCATCGAGGGCGCCCGGTTCCAGGGCGACTGGCGCACCATGGCCGAGGGCGTGAACGGCATGGTCGCCGGGCACATCGCCGTGAAGAAGAAGGCGATGGCCTGCGTCGCCGAGTTCGGGCGCGGCAACTTCGAGGCGCCGCTCGAGCGCTTCCCGGGCAAGAAGGCCTTCATCAACGAGACCATCGAGCAGGTCCGCGGCCACCTGAAGGCGCTCATCCGGGACACCGACGGCCTCGTGGCCGCCGCGGTCGCCGGCCAGCTCTCGACCCGCGCGGACGCCGCCCGGCACCAGGGCGACTTCCGCAGGATCGTCGAGGGCGTCAACCGCACGCTCGACGCGGTGATCGCGCCGGTGAACGAGGCCGCCGGCGTGCTCGACGAGCTCGCCCGCCGCGACCTGCGCGCCCGCGTGAAGGGCGACTACCGGGGCGACCACGCCCGCATCAAGGACTCGCTCAACGCGACCGCGCAGGCGCTCGACGAGGCGCTCTCGCAGGTGGCGGCCGCCGTCGAGCAGGTCTCGTCGGCCTCCACGCAGATCGCCGCCTCCGCCCAGGCCGTCGCCGCGGGCGCCTCCGAGCAGGCCTCCAGCCTCGAGGAGACGGGCGCCTCCATCGCGAACGTCGCGTCCATCACCGGCCAGGCCACCGATCACGCGCAGCAGGCGAACACGCTCGCGCAGACGGCCCGCACGGCCGCCTCCGACGGCGCCGCCGCGATGGTCGAGATGCAGGGCGCGATGGGGAAGATCAAGGCGTCCGCCGAGGGCACCTCGCAGATCATCCGCGACATCAACGACATCGCGTTCCAGACGAACCTGCTCGCGCTCAACGCCGCGGTCGAGGCCGCGCGCGCCGGCGAGGCCGGCCGCGGCTTCGCGGTCGTCGCCGAGGAGGTCCGCTCGCTCGCCCTCCGCTCCAAGGAGGCGGCGACGAAGACCGAGGAGCTCATCCGCCAGTCGGTCGCGCAGGCCGGCGCCGGCGAGGTCACCGCGAAGCAGGTCTCCGGGAAGCTCGAGGAGATCGTGGGCGGGATCTCGAAGGTCTCCGACATCGTCGGCGAGATCGCCGCCTCCGCGCGCGAGCAGGCCGCCGGCATCGAGCAGGTGAACGGCGCCATCGGCGAGATGGACAAGGTCACCCAGCAGAACGCGGCGTCGGCGGAGGAGTCCTCCTCCGCCGCGAGCGAGCTCTCCGGCCAGGCCGAGGAGCTCGCCGCGATGGTGGCCGGGTTCCAGGTGACGCGCACCGACCGGGCGCTCCGGCCGGAGCTGCCCGCCGAGGCCGCGTTCAGGGCGTCGCCCCGGATGCTCCGGCAGCCCCGGGCGTAGGGCCCGCGCAGCGGGCCCGGAGACGAGGGGCGTCCCGGAACTACGGCGCGAGCGACAGCACCGCGTATCCATTCCAGCTCGGCAGCACGGTCGACAGCGACTGGCCGGACGGGTTCATCGGGATCCTCACGTCCGTCCCGTCCGCCGAGACGAAGCGCGCCCTCCGCACGCCGCCGGCGAGCTTCACGCCGAGGAACAGCGTCACGCCCTGCGCCCGCTCGTTCGAGAGCGACACGAGGTGCGCGTGCACCGCGTCCTCGGTGCGGTCGACGACCACGAGCACCGGGTGCCGGCCCGCGACGTTGGCGGCCCGCTTGCCGCGGCCGAGCACGGCGTTGAGCGCCTTCTCGACGTCCTCCGGCGAGGGCGGGTCCTCGCCGCCGAGCGGCGCGAGCGCGGGCAGCTGCGCCAGCGTGCCGGCCCCGACGCGCACGCCGCCGGGCTTGCCGGGCGGGAGCGCGCCCTCGTGGGCGCGGCCGGTCTCGTCGACCTCCGCGGCGCTGCCGAAGGAGAGGATCGACTGCCCCGCCTCCAGCCGCCGGTGGAGCTCCTTCGCGTCGTGCGGCGGCAACGCGCCCGGATCGGCGAGCACGATCGGCACGTCGCGCGGCGCGTCCGACAGGCGCGTGACCACCGGCGCCTGCACGTGCGCGAGCGCGAGCGTCTCCGCGGCGCGCAGGAGTGCCTGCAGGTGGCGGCCGCCGGTCCAGAGGTCCGCCTCGGGCGAGTAGAGCAGCACCGCCTCGGCGAACGGCGTCGTCTGCTCGGGGCCCCGGCCCGCCTCGCGGAGCTGCCGGCCGAGCGAGCGCACGCGCGCGACCTCCTTCGGTGGCGTCGGACCCTGGCCGGCGAGCTCGATCCCGCAGGTGGCCGCGATCGCGGCGAGCCGCGCGAGCGCGGCGGGCGAGAGCCCCGGCGGCGGCTGCACGGCGGCGGGGCGGCGGCGCATCACGGCGCGGAGCAGGCGGAGCAGGCCGATGCCCGTCCCGTTCGGCGGCGCGATCGCGGGGAACACGACGCCGTCGGCCAGCCGCGCGAGCCGGAGCTGGCTCGGGCCCACGGCGTCGAACTGCACCGCGACGTCGAACGTGCGCGCGGCCTTCTCCGCCACCGCGCCGCCGCGCGCGGTCTGCCCCGGCGCGCCGGCCGCACGGGCCGCGTCGCGCGCCGAGCGGACGTAGGCGGCGACGGCGCGCTCGAGCGCGTCGTGGCGCCAGCTCCAGAAGTCGCGGCCGTAGGGGAGCCGCTCGAAGGTCACCGCGCCCGGCGCGTCGGCGAGCGCGGTGCGCGCGACCCGGAGGTAGTCGATGGCCTGGAAGTGATCGCCGTACTCGCGCGCGAGGTGCCGCACGAAGTCCCGCTGGCAGTCGGGGCAGAACCCCGCGCCGAGCAGCACGGTGGCGTGGCCGTGATCGGGCCGGTCGATGAGCACGCCGCCGAAGCCGGCGGCCCACGCGTCCTGGACCGCGCGCGCCACGAACTCTCGCTGGCCGCGCGAGGAGAGGCAGGCGCGCGGCGGGCCGCCCATGCCGGCGGCCTGGCCGTCGGCGGCGAGGCAGGGCGAGACGCCCGGAGCGGCGAGCCCGGCCGGGACGTCCGCGAGCGCGCGACCCACCGCGGAGGCGGGAACGACGCCGGGAGGCCCGACGATCGGATCGACGGCGTCGCCGCCGGAGGGGACGTTCGCGGGGCTGCCCGGGGGCAGTCGATAGGGAGCGAAGGCTTCGAGCGGCATCGGGGCGGGAGCTTGCCGCGAAGGGGCGGCAAGCGAGGGTACGACGGCCGCTCCGGGTGGGGCAACCGCGCACCCGGCGCCGCGTCCGCCCTCGCGGAACAGCCCCGGCCGCCGCGTTGACCCGAGCGAAAATGCCGTGTTAGGGATCTTGAGACCCCGGTCGCTCGAGAACGCGCGCGCTGCACGGCCCGCGGCCCTTCACTCGAGGGCGACCCCACGCCTCGGAGGACCCTCCCAGATGGGCGACATTTTCGGGACGCTCGCGAAGCACTATCACGAGGGCGGATGGCCGATGCACCTCATCGCCATCTCGCTGGTCTTCGCGCTCGGCCTCATCGTCGACCGCGTCATCGCGCTCTACTTCAAGGCGAAGACCGACAAGGAGTCGTTCCTCAAGGAGCTGAAGAAGTACATCTACGCCGGCGACCTGGACAAGGCGATCAGCTTCACCGCCGCCCAGAAGAAGACGCCGCTGACCTCGGTCGTGAAGGCCGGGCTCATCAACGTCCCGAAGGGCGAGGCCGACGTGCAGGCCGCCATGGACGAGGCGACGCTGCGCGAGTCGCCGAAGATCGAGGCGCGCACGGGCTACCTCGCGATGATCTCCAACGTCGCGACGCTGCTCGGCCTCCTCGGCACCATCATCGGCCTCATCGGCGCGTTCGGCGCCGTCGCGAACGCCAACCCGGCCGACAAGGCCGCGATCCTCTCCAACTCCATCTCCGAGGCCATGAACTGCACCGCGTTCGGCCTCGGCACCGCGATCCCGGCGCTCGTCGCCTACTCGATCCTGCAGGGCCGCACGCAGCACATGCTCGACGAGATCAACGAGACCGCGGTCTCGGTGCTCAACCTCATCATCGCCAACAAGGAGAAGATGAGGATGCCGGCGTCGCCGGCGGTCGAGGAGCAGGCGTAGCCGTGCCTCGTCTCCGGTCCGCCGCGCGGACCCACGCTCGGCACGTACGGGCCGAGATTAGAGAGAAAGGAGGTCGACATGGGCGGCGGCGCGATGCCCGAGGCGGGCGGGAAAGGGAAGAAGAAGTCCCTCGACACCGTCATCAACGTCGTCCCCGCGATCGACCTCCTCTCGACGCTGATCACGTTCCTCCTCTACACCGCGGTCTGGACGCAGGTGTCCCGCCTGCAGGTGCAGCAGCTGGGCGAGGGCGCGCCGCAGGCCGAGCAGGCCGAGACGGCGAAGCCGCTCCTCGTCACGCTCGCGATGAGCGAGCGCGGCTTCAACCTGTCGACCTCCACCGGGACCAACATCGACATCCCGACGCTGGGCCGCGACCAGGACGGCAAGATCCGCTTCGACGTGAAGACCCTCGCGGATCGCCTGAAGCAGCTGAAGAGCGAGTTCCCCGAGGCCTCCGCCATCACCGTCTCCGCCGAGGACACCGTGCACTACGGCGGCCTCGTCAACGTCATCGACGTCGCCATGGGCGCGGGGCTCATGGCGGTCACCGTCACCGGGGTCTGAACGATGCCGATCGTCGCCCCCGGCAAGCGGCCCGCCCCGCGCTTCGCGAAGTCGAAGGTGCTCGGCGGCAAGATGGAGAAGGGCCACCGCTCGACCAACGCGGAGCTCAACGTCGTCCCGATGGTCGACATGATGACGATGCTCGTCATCTTCCTCCTGCAGCAGTTCTCGAGCACCGGCGAGGTGCTCTACATGCAGAAGGACATCAAGCTCCCCACCGCGCAGCACGGGCAGCTCATCGAGATCGCGCCGGTGGTGGCCATCTCGCCGAACCAGCTCACGGTCACGGGCGTGAAGGTGGCGGACATCGCCGAGCTCGACTCGGACTCCGGCTACCTCAACATCCCCGCCCTCGAGGAGCGGCTGCGCGACGAGAAGAAGCGCTGGGACTTCATCCACCAGCAGGACCCGAACAAGAAGTGGGACGGCATGGTGAACATCCAGGCCGACACCGGGGTCCCGTTCCGGATCGTGAAGCGCGTGATGTTCTCGGCGGGCGTGGCCGGCTACTTCAACATCAACTTCGCCGCCCTCGACGCCGGCTCCGGCGCCGCCGCGGGCCAGCCCTCGGCGGCCGGCCTCTAGGACTCGCCGTCGCGCTGGTCGGCCCGTCCGGTGATCCGCGGGAATCCCGGCGAGGTACGCGGGGATCCCCCACTGTGGGGTGCTCGCCTGAATGCGTCGGTCGACGGCGCCCTGCGCCAAGAAGTGTCCCAAGCTCCCGTAGACGCTTGCCATACCGGGAAGCGCACCTGTAGTATCCGGCGTTCCCGTTTGGGCTTCGCGCGGCCTATTGCCCCGCAACAACCCGTTTTTCCACGGATTCTCCGAATTCCGGAGGGGAGCCGTCCCGCATGAATGCGTTGACCTCGATCGCCAACCTCTTGCTCGCGGCCCCGGAACACGGTGGCGGTGAAGCCAACCTCGTCCTGCCCGACCTCGCCAGCCAGTCGTTCCTGGGCGGCGTCAGCGGCCACAACCTCCTGCTGTTCGGCATCCTGGTGTCGGCCCTCGGCCTCGGCTTCGGCCTGTGGGTCGCGAAGAGCCTGAAGGCGCTGCCGGTCCACCGGTCGATGCTCGAGATCTCCGAGCTGATCTACGAGACCGCGAAGACCTACCTCGTCACCCAGTTCAAGTTCATCGGGGTGCTCTGGGCGTTCATCGCCGCGATCATCGTCCTGTACTTCGGCGTCCTCTCCGAGGGCTTCGGGCCGGGCAAGGTCGCCGTCATCCTGATCTTCAGCCTCGTCGGCATCATCGGCTCGTCCGGCGTCGCCTGGTTCGGCATCCGCGTGAACACCTACGCGAACAGCCGCACCGCGTTCGCGTCGCTCCGCGGCAAGCCCTTCCCGACCTACGCCATCCCGCTCCAGGCGGGCATGTCGATCGGCACGATGCTCATCAGCGTCGAGCTGCTCATCATGCTCTTCATCCTCCTCTTCATGGGCGACATCGCCGGGCCGTGCTTCATCGGCTTCGCGATCGGCGAGTCGCTCGGCGCGTCCGCGCTCCGCATCGCCGGCGGCATCTTCACGAAGATCGCCGACATCGGCTCGGACCTCATGAAGATCGTCTTCAAGATCAAGGAGGACGACGCCCGCAACCCCGGCGTGATCGCCGACTGCACCGGCGACAACGCGGGCGACTCGGTCGGCCCGTCCGCCGACGGGTTCGAGACCTACGGCGTGACCGGCGTCGCGCTCATCTCCTTCATCCTCCTCGCCGTCGCGCCGCAGGCCATCCAGACCCAGCTCCTCGTCTGGATCTTCGCGATGCGCGTCATGATGGTGATCGCCTCGGTCGGCTCCTACTTCGTGAACGAGATGCTCGCGAAGGCGAAGTACGGGAACGCCGACAAGATGGACTTCGAGCATCCGCTCACCCAGCTCGTGTGGCTCACCTCGATCGTCTCGGTGGTCCTCACCTTCGTCGTCTCGAAGCTCCTCATCCCCGAGCTCAACGGCGACACCACGCTCTGGTGGAAGCTTTCGGCGATCATCACCTGCGGCACGCTCGCCGGCGCGATCATCCCCGAGATGATCAAGGTCTTCACCTCCACGAACTCCCGCCACGTGCGCGAGGTCGTCACGGCGTCGAAGGAGGGCGGCCCCTCGCTGAACGTCCTCTCCGGCCTCACCGCCGGCAACTTCTCCGCCTACTGGATGGGCGTCGTCACCGCCGCGCTGATGGGGATTGCGTACTGGGTCTCCACCTCCACCGGCTTCGACGCCATCATGGCCGCCCCGGCCGTGTTCTCGTTCGGCCTCGTGGCGTTCGGCTTCCTCGGCATGGGCCCGGTCACCATCGCGGTCGACTCCTACGGCCCGGTGACCGACAACGCGCAGTCGGTGTACGAGCTCTCCCTCATCGAGGCCGTCCCGAACGTGAAGGCCGAGGTGAAGAAGGACTTCGGCTTCGAGCCCAACTTCGAGAAGGGCAAGGAGTTCCTCGAGGAGAACGACGGCGCCGGCAACACCTTCAAGGCGACCGCCAAGCCGGTGCTCATCGGCACCGCCGTCGTCGGCGCGACCACGATGATCTTCTCGATCATCGTGACCATCGCGAAGGTCCAGGCGGGCACGGGCGCGGTCGAGGGCATCGCCGGCCTCAACGCGCTCCTCGCGGGCGTCGCGGGCAACTTCTCGATCCTGAAGCCCACCTTCCTGCTCGGCCTCCTCCTCGGCGGCGCCGTCATCTACTGGTTCTCCGGCGCCTCCACCCAGGCCGTCTCGACCGGCGCCTACCGCGCGGTCGAGTTCATCAAGGCCAACATCAAGCTCGAGGGCGTCGAGAAGGCGTCGGTCGAGGACTCGAAGAAGGTCGTCGAGATCTGCACGATCTACGCGCAGAAGGGCATGTGGAACATCTTCATGGTGGTGTTCTTCTCCACCCTGGCCTTCGCGTTCGTCGACGAGTTCTTCTTCATCGGCTACCTGATCTCGATCGCGTTCTTCGGCCTCTTCCAGGCGCTCTTCATGGCGAACGCCGGCGGCGCCTGGGACAACGCCAAGAAGATCGTCGAGACCGAGCTGAAGGCGAAGGGCACCGAGCTGCACGCCGCGACGGTCGTCGGTGACACCGTCGGCGATCCCTTCAAGGACACCTCGTCGGTCGCGATGAACCCGGTCATCAAGTTCACGACCCTCTTCGGCCTCCTCGCCGTCGAGCTCGGGCTCAAGATGACGGGCAGCGGCCAGGCGGGCCTCCGCATGGCGCTCGCGCTCGTCTTCTTCGTCGTGTCGACCTTCTTCGTGTACCGGTCGTTCTACGGCATGCGGATCGAGTCCGGCGCGAAGGAAGTGGCCCGCGGCGGCGCCACGGCCGCGCACGGCTAGGGAGCGGTCCTGGCGAAGGACTTCGCCTCGAAGGATCCGAGGGCGGCGCTGGCAGGCGCCTGCGCCGCCCTCCGGGTGTTCCCGCTGCACGGCGCGGCCATCCTCCCCGGCACGCCGACCCCCTTCCACATCTTCGAGCCGAGGTACCGGGCGCTCGTGAGCGACGCGCTCGCGGGCAACCGCGTGCTGTGCGTGCCCGCGCTCGTCTCGCGCGCCGGCGCGAACGAGCAGCGCCCGCCGCTCCGGCCGCTCTGCGGCGCCGGCATCATCGAGGCCGAGGAGCGCTACCCGGACGGCCGCTTCGACATCGTCGTCCGCGGCGTCGCGCGGGTGCGCCTGCTCGAGGAGCACCCGCTCTCCGAGCGCGGCTACCGCAGCTTCCGGGCCGAGATCGTCGAGGACGTCTGGCCGGAGGGCGGGCCCCGCGCGCTCGCCGACGAGGTCGACGCGCTCCGCCAGATCGTCTACGACCTCTCGCGCCGCCTGCCCGTCGAGTCCGGCGCGCCGCAGCTCGCCGAGGCGGTCGCGCAGATGACGGACCCCTCCGCCATCACCGACCTCGTCACCGCGGCCGCGGTCTCGGATCCCGAGACCCGCCAGCGGGTGCTCGAGGAGCTGGACGTCGCGACGCGCCTCGAGCTCGTGCTCGAGGAGGTCGCCGGCGTCGTCCTCGTGCTGTCGCACGGGAAGAACCCGAAGGTCTGAGCCCGGCCCCGCCGGGCGGGGCTCCGGGCCCCGCAGCACCCTACCTTCGATCATGGAACGCGGCCCGGACGTGGGCACGCGCGCCGAGATCCCCGGCATCGGCCCGTCGGCCATGCCCCTGGTCCGCGTGCGGGCGGAGGAGGTGCCGTACGGCGCGCGGGAGGCCTTTCCACCCGAGGCCGCCCGGGCGCTCGAGGAGGAGCTGCGCCGCGAGACCGGCGCCGAGGTGCGCTTCGACCCCGGCGCGCGCGGGCTGTACGCGACGGACGCCTCGAACTACCGCCAGGTGCCGATCGGCGTCGTGGTGCCGCGCACGCTCGAGGACGTCATCGCGGCGGTCGCGGTCTGCCGGCGCCACGGCGCGCCCGTGCTGCCGCGCGGGGGCGGCACGAGCCTCGCCGGCGAGTGCTGCAACGTCGCGGTGGTGCTCGACTGCTCGAAGTACCTCACCACCATCCGGGCGCTCGACCCGGACCGCCGCCTCGCCCGCGTGGAGCCGGGCGTCGTGCTCGACGCGCTGCGCGGGGCCGCGGAGCGCCACCACCTCACCTTCGGGCCCGACCCGGCCACCCACACGCACAACACGCTCGGCGGGATGATCGGCAACGACTCCTGCGGCGTGCACTCGCAGATGGCCGGCCGCACCGCCGACAACGTCGAGCGCCTCCGGATCCTCACCTACGACGGCCTCGACGCGTGGGTCGGCAAGGTGGACGCGGCGACGCTCGCCCGCGCGAAGGCGGGGCGCTCGCGCCTCGACGGCATCGTGACCGCGCTCGACACGCTGCGCGGCGACGTCGGCGGGCTGGTCCGGGCGCGCTACCCGAGGATCCCCCGCCGCGTCTCCGGGTACGGCCTCGACGCGCTGCTCGACGAGCGCGGCTTCGACCTCGCCCGCGCGCTCGTGGGCTCGGAGGGGACCTGCGTGACCGTGCTCGAGGCCGAGGTGCGCCTCGTGACGAGCCCGCCCGGCCGCGCGCTCGTGGTGCTCGGCTACCCGGACGTCTTCGCCGCCGCGGACGCGGTGCCGGACGTGCGCGCCACGGGCCCCATCGGCCTCGAGGCCATGGACGACGTGCTCGTCGAGGACATGCGCAGGAAGGGGCTCCACGCCGGCAACCTCGGGCTGTTGCCGCCCGGCCGCGGCTGGCTGCTCGTGGAGTTCGGCGGCGAGGACGCCGGGGCGGCGGCGGACCACGCCCGGGAGGCGATGCGCCACCTCCGGCGCGGCCGCGGCGCGCCGTCGATGAAGCACTACGAGGACGCCGGCGAGGAGGCGCTCGTCTGGCGCATCCGCGAGTCCGGCCTCGGCGCGAGCGCGCGGGTGCCGGGCGAGCGCGACACGTGGGAGGGCTGGGAGGACTCCGCCGTCGCCCCGGAGCGGCTCGGCGAGTACCTGCGGAAGCTCCGGGCCCTCTACGACCGCTTCGGCTACCAGGGCGCGCTCTACGGCCACTTCGGCCAGGGCTGCGTGCACACGCGGATCACCTTCGACCTCGCGTCCCGCGAGGGCGTCGCGCGCTACCACCGGTTCACCGAGGCGGCCGCCGACCTCGTCACCTCGCTCGGCGGCTCGCTCTCGGGCGAGCACGGCGACGGGCAGTCGCGGGGCGAGCTCCTCGTGCGGATGTACGGCCCCGAGCTCGTGGACGCCTTCCGCCGCTTCAAGCGGATCTGGGACCCCGACTGGAAGATGAACCCGGGGAAGGTCGTGGACCCGCACCCGAACACCGCCAACCTCCGGCTCGGGCCCGGCTTCGAGGAGGCGCGGCCGCGGACGCACTTCCGCTGGCCCGACGACGACGGCTCCTTCGGCCGCGCGGTGCTGCGCTGCGTGGGCGTGGGCGAGTGCCGCCGGGACGAGGGCGGGGTGATGTGCCCGAGCTACCGGGTGACCCGCGAGGAGGCGCACTCGACGCGCGGCCGCGCGCGGCTGCTCCACGAGATGCTGGTGGGCGACCCGGTGAAGGGCGGCTGGCAGGCGCGCGAGGTCGAGGACGCGCTGCACCTGTGCCTCTCGTGCAAGGGCTGCCGGCGCGACTGCCCGATGCAGGTCGACATGGCGAGCTACCGGGCCGAGTTCCTCGCGCACCGGTACGCGGGGCGCCTGCGCCCCCGGGCGGCGTACGCGATGGGGCTCGTCTCGAGCTGGGCGCACCTCGCGGCGCTCGCGCCCGGGCTCGTGAACGCGCTCGCGCGGGCGCCGGGGGTCTCGGCGCTCGGGAAGCTCGCCGCCGGCGTGGCCCGGGCGCGGCCGGTGCCCGCGTTCGCGCCGCGGACGTTCCGGCGCTGGTTCGAGGCGCGGCGCCGCGGGCCCGTCGCCGCGCCGCTCGCGGCGACCCAGGCCCGGCGCGCGCTCCTCTTCCCGGACACCTTCACGAACCACTTCCACCCGGAGGTCGGCCGGGCGGCCACCGCGGTGCTGGAGCGCGGCGGCTACTCGGTGGAGGTGCCGGACACGCCGCTCTGCTGCGGCCGGCCGCTCTACGACCACGGCTGGCTCGACCGCGCCCGGCGCACGCTCGACGACGCCCTGTCCGCGCTCGCGCCCGCGGCCCGCGCCGGGCGGCCCATCGTGGTGCTCGAGCCCTCGTGCGCCGCGGTCTTCCGCGACGAGGCCCACCAGCTGTTCCCGGACGACCCGCGGGCGCGGGCCGTCGCCGGCGCCGTGAAGACGCTCGCGGAGCTCGTCGAGGCCGACCCGGGCTTCCCGCTCGGCCGGCTCGACCGGCCCGCGCTCCTCCAGGTGCACTGCCACGAGCACGCGGTGCTCGACGAGGGGCCGCACCTGCGCGTCCTCGCGCGGCTGGGCGTCCGGGTGGAGCGGCCCGAGGAGGGCTGCTGCGGCATGGCCGGCGCCTTCGGGTTCGAGGCCGGCGACCGGTACCGGGTCTCCGTCGCCTGCGCCGAGCGGAAGCTCTGGCCGGCCGTGCGGGCCGCGCCCGAGGACCGGCTCGTCCTCGCGGACGGGTTCTCCTGCCGGACGCAGATCGAGCACGGCACCGGCCGCCGCGCGCTGCACCTCGCGGAGGCGATGCTCCTCGCGGGCGCCTGACTCACCCGTGCCGCTGCGGCCCCTGGTCCTCGCCGCCGGCGAGGCCCATGGCCGCGTTCACGAGCGCGACGTGCGAGAACGCCTGCGGGAAATTGCCGAGCTGCAGCCCGGCCACGTCGTCGTACTCCTCCGAGAGCAGCCCCACGTCGTTCCGGAGCGCGAGCAGCCGCTCGAAGAGCGCGCGCGCCTCGGCGTGCCGCCCCGCCATGCGCAGCGCCCCCACGAGCCAGAACGAGCACGGCAGGAACGCGCCCTCGCCCGGGGGCAGCCCGTCCGGCGCGCGCCCGGACCGGTAGCGCCGCACGAGCCCGGCCCCGGGCCTGAGCTCCCGCTCGACGGCGGCGATCGTGCCGAGCACGCGCGGGTCCGACCCCGGCAGGAAGCCGACGAGCGGGATCATGAGCAGGGCCGCGTCCACCTCGTGGCCGCCGTACGCCTGCACGAACGTGCCGCGGGCGGCGTCGAATCCGTGCGCGAGCACGTCCGCGTGGAGCTCCGCGCGCACCCGCCGCCAGCGCTCCACCGGTCCCGTGAGCCCGAGCCGCTCCACGCCCGCCACCGCGCGGTCGAACGCGACCCACGCCATCACCTTCGAGTGGGTGAGCTGCCGCCGGCCGCTCCGCGGCTCCCAGATGCCCTCGTCCGGCTCGCGCCAGATCCCCTCGAGGTGGTCGAGGAGCCGGCGCTGGAAGTCCCAGGCCTCGCCGTCCGGGGCGGCGCCGCTCAGGCGCGCCTGGTGGAGGCAGTCCATCAGCTCCCCGTACACGTCGAGCTGGCGCTGCTCGCAGGCGGCGTTGCCGATCCGCACCGGCCGCGAGCCCGCGTAGCCGGGGAGCCACGGGAGCTCGACCTCGGTGAGCCGGCGCTCCCCCGCGACGCCGTACAGGATCTGCAGCTGCGCCGGGTGGCCCGCCGTCGCGCGCAGGAGCCAGGCCCGCCACGCCGCCGCCTCTTCGACGTAGCCCGCGCGCAGGAGCGCGAGCAGGGTGTAGGTCGCGTCGCGCAGCCACGAGAAGCGGTAGTCCCAGTTCCGCACGCCGCCGAGCGTCTCCGGGAGCGACGTCGTCGGCGCGGCCACGATGCCGCCGCTCGGCGCGAAGGTGAGCGCCTTCAGCGTCACGAGCGAGCGGACCACCGCCTCGCGCCACGGGCCCCGGTAGGTGCAGCGGGCCGACCACTCCCGCCAGTACGCGAGCGTCTCCTCGAGCGCGCGCAGCGGGTCGACGGGGCGGGGCGCCGGCCGGTGCGAGGGATGCCACGTGAGCACGAACGCCGTCCGCTCGCCCTGGCCGAGCTCGAACGCCGAGACGACCCCGTCCTCCCAGCGCTCGAGGGAGGCCACGCCACCGAGGTCGGTCGCGAGCTCGAGCGCGTCCCCGCCCGCGACGAGCGAGGCCCTGCCCGGGCTGACCCGCACCCAGGGGAGCTGCGCCCCGTAGGCGAACCGGGGCACGAGCGAGGACTCGACCCGCACCCGGCCGCGCGTGCACTCGACGATGCGGACGAGATCCGGCTCCTCGCCGCGAGGCGGCATGAGGTCCAGCACCCGGAGGTCGCCGCCGCGCGCGTGGTGCACGGTCTCGAGCACGAGCGAGTCCTCGAGGTAGCGCCGCTCCGGCGGGCGGAGCGGGGGCCCGTTCGCCGGGCCGAGCGTCCAGGTGCCGTGCGCCTCGTCCCCGAGCAGCCGCGCGAAGCACGCGTCGGAGTCGAAGCGCGGCAGGCACAGCCAGTCGATCGCCCCGTCGCGGTGGACGAGGGCCGCCGTCTGCATGTCGCCCACGAGGGCGTAGTCCTCGATGTGCCTCACGCCTGTCCGCACGGTCGCCACGAACCGGCCCGGGTGCACGCCGATCCCTAGGTTCGGTCAGAGGCCACCCATGACGGTAGGGGAGTACGTGCTGCGGAGGGTCGCGGCCTGGGGCGTGAAGCGGATCTTCGGGTACCCGGGCGACGGCATCAACGGGGTCTTCAACGCGTTTCACCACGTCGAAGGCGTCGACTTCGTACAGGCCCGGCACGAGGAGATGGCCGCCTTCATGGCGTGCGCGCACGCGAAGTTCACCGGCGAGCCCGGCGTGTGTTTGGCCACCTCCGGCCCGGGCGCCATCCACCTGCTGAACGGCCTCTACGACGCGCGGATGGACCACCAGCCGGTGGTCGCGATCGTCGGGCAGTCGGCGCGCGCCGCGATCGGCGGCTCGTACCAGCAGGAGGTCGATCTCCCGTCGCTCTTCAAGGACGTCGCCGCCTCCTACGTGCAGACCATGATGGTCCCGGCGCAGGCCCGGCACCTCGTCGACCGCGCGTTCCGCATCGCGCTCGCGGAGCGGACGGTGACCTGCCTCGTCATCCCGAACGACGTGCAGGAGCTCGCCTACGAGGCGCCGCCGCACGAGCACTCGACGGTGCACAGCGGGATGGGCTGGTCCGCCCCGCGGGTGGTCCCGGCCGCGCGCGACCTCGCCCGCGCCGCGGAGGTGCTGAACGCCGGGAAGCGGCCGGCGATGCTGGTCGGCGCGGGCGCGCGGTCGGCGGCGCCGGAGGTGCGCGCGGTCGCGGAGCGGCTCGGCGCCGGCGTCGCGAAGGCCCTCCTCGGCAAGCAGGTGCTGCCGGACGACCTCCCCTACGTCACCGGCTCCATCGGCCTCCTCGGCACGCGCGCCTCGTGGCGGCTCATGAGCGACTGCGACACGCTGCTCATGGTCGGCTCGTCGTTCCCCTACCCCGAGTTCCTGCCGAAGGAGGGCCAGGCGCGGGGTGTCCAGGTCGACCTCGACGGCAAGATGCTCTCCATCCGCTACCCGATGGAGGTGAACCTCGTCGGCGACGCGGCCGAGACGCTGCGGGCGCTCCTGCCGCTGCTGCGGCCCCACGAGGACCGGGCGTGGCGCGAGCAGATCCAGGCCGAGGTCAGGAGCTCCTGGAAGGTGCAGGAGGCGCGGGCGATGAACCCGGCGAGGCCGGTGAACCCCCAGCGCGTCTTCTGGGAGCTCTCGCCGCGGCTGCCCGATCGCTGCATCCTCGCGGCCGACTCCGGCACGACCGCCAACTGGTTCGCGCGGGACCTCAAGATCCGCGACGGCATGCTCGCGTCCCTCTCCGGCAACCTCGCGACGATGGGCCCCGCCGTGCCGTACGCGATCGGCGCGAAGTTCGCGCACCCGGACCGGGTGGTGTTCGCGCTCGCCGGCGACGGCGCGATGCAGATGAACGGCATGGGGGAGCTCGTAACGGTCGCGAAGTACTGGCGACGGTGGAAGGACCCGCGCCTCGTGGTGCTCGTGCTCGTGAACGAGGACCTCAACATGGTGACCTGGGAGCAGCGGGTGATGACCGGCCAGCCGAAGCTCGAGGCCTCCCAGGACCTGCCGCCCGTCGACTACGCCGGCTTCGCCGAGTCGCTGGGCCTCCTCGCGCGGCGGATCGACCAGCCGGAGGACATCGCGCCGGCGTGGGACGCGGCCCTCGCCGCGGACCGGCCGTGCCTCGTGCAGGCGCGCACCGACCCGTCGGTCCCGCCGCTCCCGCCGCACATCACGCGCGAGCAGGCGAAGCACTACCTCGAGTCCATCCTGCGGGGCGACCCCGACCGCGGCGCGATGATCGTGCGCTCCTGGCGCGACGCCATCGAGGGGATCCTGCCGCACGAGAGGTGAGCGGTGCGGCCCGCGGCCACCATCGAGAAGCTCGGCGCGGCGGCGTACCGGTACCCGACGGAGCGGCCCGAGTCGGACGGCACGCTCGAGTGGACGGCGACGACGCTCGTCACCGCCGAGGTGGAGGGCGGCGGGAAGCGGGGATTCGGGTACACCTACGCCGACGCCGCGGCCGCCCCGGTCATCGCGAAGCTCGCCCCGACCATCCGCGGGCTCGACGCGCTCGACCCCCAGGCGGCGCACCGGGCGACGCGCGCGGCGCTCCGCAACCAGGGCACGCAGGGGATCGGCGGCATGGCGCTCAGCGCGGTGGACGTCGCGCTCTGGGACCTCAAGGCGCGGCTCCTCGAGGTGCCGCTCGCGGCGCTCCTCGGCCGCGCCCGGGTGGCGGTGCCCGCGTACGGGAGCGGCGGGTTCTGCTCGATGACCGACAAGGAGCTCCGCGACCAGCTCGGCGGCTGGGCGCGGGCGGGCTTCGCGGCGGTGAAGCTCAAGATCGGCCGGGACCCGCGCGCCGATCCTGGCCGCGTGCGCGCCGCGCGCGAGACGGTCGGCGACGTCGGGCTCATGGTGGACGCGAACGGGGCGCTCTCGCGGAAGCAGGCGCTCGGGCTCGCGGAGGTCCTCGCCGGCGAGGGCGTGGTGTGGTTCGAGGAGCCTGTGGCGACCGACGACCTCGAGGGCATGCGTCTCCTGCGCGACCGTGCGCCGCCCGGGATGGACGTCGCCGGGGGCGAGTACGGCCACGGGCCGGGGTACTTCCGGCGGATGCTGGAGGCGGGCGCGGTGGACGTGCTGCAGCTCGACCTGACCCGCTGCGGCGGCGTGACCGGGTTCCTCGCCTCCGCCGCGGTCGCCGCCGCGTTCCACGTCCCGGTCTCGTCGCACTGCGCGCCCGCGCTGCATGCGGCGCCGCTCTGCGCGGTGGAGGGCGCGATGCACGCCGAGTGGTTCCACGACCACGCCCGGCTCGAGGCGGCGCTGATCGAGGGCGCGCCGCGCGTGGTCGACGGGCTCCTCGCGCCGCAGCGCGACCGGCCCGGCCACGGGCTCGAGCTGCGCCGCGCCGACGCCGAGCGGTTCCGGGTGGCGTGACGCCGGGGCGAGGGTCCGGAACACGTACCCGCGGCCCCTTCGAGGCGAGATGCCGCAGGGCGCGGGCGCTGCCCCTTGACCCCCGTCAGCGAACACCGTGCGTGAAGATGGGACCCTGCCGCCGGGGGGAGAAGCCATGCACCGGAAGGCGACCGCGGTCCTGCTCGCGCTCACGATGATCCCGAGCGGCGGGTGCTCGTTCATGTTCATGTCGCGCGCACCCGACCCGGTCCCCGCCCCCAACTATCCGGTCGAGTGCACGAGCTCGACGGCCGCGCCGGTCCTCGACTCCGTCTGCACGGGCTACTTCGCCGTGAACACCGCGGTGATCGCCGGGATGAAGGACTGCAAGGACGCCTACGCCGGGGAGAGCTGCCTGGATGGCAAGGGCGGTGGCATGGCCCTCAGCCTCGGCCTCGGCGCCCTCTGCCTCGCGAGTGCGGTCTCGGGGTTCGGCAAGGCGCAGGAGTGCCAGGCCGTGAAGAACCAGAACGCGCTCTGCATCACCGGCAACGTGCAGGCGTGCGGTGCCCTCAACCCGAACTGGCGCCCCACGGTCACGCCGGCGCCGCAGCCCGTCCCGCCGGCGGCACCGGCCGCGACGCCCGCTCCCGTGCCTGCCCTCGCGCCCGCCCTGCCGGCCGCCCCCGCCCAGCGCTTCGACGGGCTGCCGGCCGGCGCGAACTGCACGGCCACCTGGCAGTGCGCGGTCGGGCTGGCCTGCCCCGCGGGTGTCTGCGCGGCGCCCTGAGCCGGCGCGTCACCCGAGCCGCCGCTCGCCCTCGCGCAGCGCGGCCCGGAACGCCGGGTCCTCGAGGAGCGCCCGCAAGGAGCGCGGCTCGGACGGCTCGCCCTCGCGGGGCAGGAGCTCCACCTGCCACCAGCCGACGTCGCGCCAGCCGCCGAGCTTGAAGCCGACCTTCGGGTAGAGCGCGATGCGCCGCATCCCGATCGCCTCGTGCAGCGCCACGCTGCCGGGGTTCGGCATCGAGACGCCCGCGTGCGCCGCGCGGTAGCCCTGCGCGCGCAGCATCGGCAGGAGCGCGTCGTAGAGCGCGCGGCCGATGCCCTTCCCGCGCCACCCGTCGCGGACGTAGACCGCGAGGTCCACCGAGAACCGGTAGGCGGCCCGCTCGCGGTGGCGGGAGGCGTAGGCGTAGCCGACGACGAGGCCGTCGGAGGCCCGCTCGCAGACGAGCCAGGGCATGAGCGCGAGCACCCCGCGGATGCGGCCGGCCATCTCGGCGGCGTCCGGCGGCTCGGTCTCGAACGAGATCCAGCCGTCGGTCACGGCGGGGCGGTAGATGTCGGCCACCGCGGGGGCGTCGGCCTCGGTCGCGAGGCGGAGGCGGAGGGCGGTCGAAGCGGCAGGGCTCATGACGGCAGCGTAGCCGTGCCGGGCCTCTCGGATCGAGGCGATGGTACGTGTATCATCCATCGAGAAAGCCGATGGACGTGGAGCGCGCGTGAACCTCGAGCACCTCGCCGCCTTCGAGCGGATCGTCCGGGAGGGCGGCTTCGGCCGGGCCGCGCTCGCGCTCGGCGTGCAGCAGTCCACCGTCTCGGCGCGGGTGCAGGCCCTCGAGGCCGAGGTGGGCGGCGCGCTCTTCACGCGCGGGCGCCGGGTCACGCTCACCGCGCTCGGCGAGGCGCTGCTGCCCCACGCGCGGCGCGCGCTCGAGATCGTCGGCGAGGGGCTCGACGCGGCCCGCCTCGCGCAGACCGGCCACCGCGGCAAGGTCCGCCTCGCCGCGCTCGGCTCGCTCGCGGGCGGCCTCGTGGGCCCCGCGGTCGCCGCGTTCCTGCGCGAGCGGCCGGAGGTGGACCTCACGGTGCGCTCCGGCCACCACGAGCTCGTCGTCGAGCACCTCGTGGACGGGCTCGCCGAGCTCGGGATCCTGGTCTGGCCTGCGCGGAGGCCGAGACCGTCGAGCTCACGCCGCTCCTCGCCTTCCGGGAGGAGGTCCCCCTCGTGGTGGGGCCGGGGCACCCGCTCGCGCGCCGGGGGGCGGTGACGCAGGCGGAGCTCGCCGCGGAGGCGCGCCCGTTCATCCGGCTGCGCTGGTGGAAGGCGCACGCCCCGGAGGTGAACCGCATCGCCGAGCGCGCCGGGGCGAGCCAGGACCTCCCCATGGAGACCGCCCGCCAGCTCCTCGTCTCCGGCGTCGGGGCGGGGTTCTTCACGCGCACCTACGTCGCCGACGACCTCGCGCGGGGAGACCTGGTCGCGCTCGGCACCCGGGACCTCGCCCCGCTGAGGCGCGGGAGCGCGCTCGTGCGGCGGCGCCGGTCGGTGCCGCTCTCGCCCGCCGCGGTGGCGCTCGTGGACGCGCTCCGAACGCAGGCGGCCAGGCTGGGCATCCTCGCGCCGGACCCGTCCCGGAGGGAGCGCGGCAGACGGCCCCGGGGTCGCACCGCGCGGCCGCGCTAGGCTGGAGCCGTGCCCGACCGCGAGCTCATGACCGGCGTGGACGCCGCCTGGCTCCACATGGACCGGCCGGAGAACACCGCCGACGTCGTCGCGGCGATGCTCTTCGAGGACCGCATCCCGTTCAAGGCGGTGCAGCGGCTCGTGGAGGAGCGGGTCACCGCCCGCCCGCGCTTCGTGCAGCGCGTGGTGCACGCCGGCCCGCTCGGCCTCGCCACGTGGGAGCCGGACCCCGACTTCCAGCTCTCGCGCCACCTCGTCCTGAAGCGCGTGGACGGGCAGGTCTCGCGCATGCTCGACCGCTTCGCCGGCGAGGTGGCGTCCGAGGCGCTCGACCCCGAGCACCCGCTCTGGCGCGCGTACGTCCTCCACGGCAAGGGCGGCGGCTCCGCCATCGTCGCGAAGCTCCACCACTGCATCGCCGACGGCTTCGCGCTCGTGGGCCTCCTCCTCTCGTTCGCCGACGAGCTCGCCGCGAGCGAGCCGCCGCCTCCACCGCGCAAGATCGCGTCGTTCAAGGAGCTCCGCCCCGAGGGCGGCCTCGCCCCCGCGCTCCTCGCCGCGTTCGGCGACCGCGCCCGCGCCTACGCGCTCGCCGGCACCGGGGCCAAGTTCGGCAGGTCGGTGGCGCGGATGGCGGCGCTGCCCGCCGATCCCCCGACGCCGCTCTCGGCCACGCTCTCCGGGAGGCGGCGCACCGCCTGGTCGCGCGGGCTGAAGCTGCTCGAGCTCAGGGCGCTCGCCCGCGGGTTCGGCGCGACCGTGAACGACGTCGTGCTCGCCGCGCTCGCGGGCGCGCTGCGCAGCCACCTCGCCGCGCGCGGGCAGGCGGTGGACGGCCTCGGGCTGCGCGCGCTCGTGCCGGTGAACCTGCGGCCCCAGCTCCCCGCCCAGCTCGACGGCGCGATGGGCAACTGCTTCGGGCTCGTGTTCCTCGACCTCCCGGTCCACCTCCCCGACCCGGCCGCGCGGATCGCCGCCGTGCAGGAGCGGGTCGCGGCGCTGAAGGCGAGCCACGACGCGGTCGCGACCTACGGCGTGCTCTCCGCCATCGGCCACCTGCCCGCGCCGGTCGAGAGCGCCCTGCTCGAGTTCTTCAGCTCGAAGGCGTCGCTCGTGGTGACGAACGTACCCGGCCCGCGCCAGCCGCTGCACGTGGCGGGGCACCTCTTGAAGCGGGTGCAGTTCTGCGTGCCGCACCCGGCGCGGCTCGGCCTCGGCGTGTCGATCCTGAGCTACGCGGGCGAGCTCAGGGTCGGCGCGCGCGCGGACGTGGCGGTCATGCCCGACCCGGCCGACCTCGTGCGGCGGATCCCGGTGGAGCTCGCGGCGCTGAAGCTCGCGCCCGTGGCCTAGACGCCGTTGCGCCCCACGCCGTAGTACGTGAAGCCCGCGGCGCGGGCCTTCGCGGCGTCCCAGACGTTCCGGCCGTCGAACAGCACCGGCGTCCGCATCGTGGCCTTGAGGCGGGCGAGGTCCGGCTGGCGGAACTCGTTCCACTCCGTCACGAGGCAGAGCGCGTCGGCGCCCTCGGCGGCGGCGTACGGGTCGGCCGCCATCTCGACGTGCGACCCGAGGAGCTTGCGCGCGACGTCCATCGCGACCGGGTCGTGCGCCTTCACCGAGGCGCCGTTGCCGGCGAGCCCCTCGATGATCGTGATCGCCGGCGCCTCGCGCATGTCGTCGGTCTTGGGCTTGAACGCGAGCCCCCAGACCGCGATGCGCTTGCCGGAGATCCTGCCGAAGTGCCTCAGCACCTTCTCCACCATCCAGCGCTTCTGGCGCTCGTTCACGCGCTCGACGGCGCGGAGGAGGTCGAAGTCGAGGCCGACGTGGCGGGCCATCGTCATCACGGCCTGCACGTCCTTCGGGAAGCAGGAGCCGCCGAACCCGACGCCCGGGAAGAGGAACGGGTGGCCGATGCGCCGGTCCGAGCCGATGCCGCGGCGGACCTGGTCGACGTCGGCGCCGAGCCGCTCGCAGAGGGTCGCCATCTCGTTCATGAACGAGATGCGGGTCGCGAGCATCGCGTTCGCGGCGTACTTCGTGAGCTCGGCCGAGCGGATGTCCATGAAGAGGATCGGCTGCTCCGCGCGGACGAACGGCGCGTAGAGCTCGGCCATGATGGCCTTCGCCTTCTCGGACGCGACGCCGACCACGACGCGGTCGGGGCGCATGAAGTCGTCGATCGCGGCCCCTTCCTTCAGGAACTCGGGGTTCGAGACCACGTCGAACGGGTGCTTCGACACCGCCCGGACGGCCTCGGCGACCTTGTCGCCCGAGCCCACCGGCACGGTGCTCTTGTCGACGATGACGGTGTACCGGCCGAGGTGCTCGCCGATCTGCTTCGCGGCGGCGAGGACGTACTGGAGATCCGCCTCGCCGTTCTCGCCGGGCGGCGTGCCGACCGCGATGAAGACGATCTCGGCGTCGGGGACCGAGTCCGAGTAGGAGGTCGAGAACTTGAGGCGGCCGTCCTTCGCGTTGCGGCGGACCAGCTCCTCGAGGCCCGGCTCGTAGATCGGGATGCCGCCCGCGCGGAGCGTCGCGATCTTCTTCTCGTCGACGTCGAGGCAGGTGACGGTGTGGCCCGACTCCGCGAAGCAGGTACCGGTGACGAGGCCGACGTAGCCGGTGCCGACGACTGCGATCTTCACTGGGTATCTCCTCCGAGAGCGCCGGAATGTAGCCCAGCACCGGACCCGGAGGCACCCCCGATCCCAAGGACGCCCGGTCCGTCGCGCACCCCTGCCCACACGCGGAGAAACCGCCCGGATGTCGGGCGCTTCGCCCGGCGCGCGGACCTACCCCGGCGCCACCACCCTGCGGGCGAGCGCATCCACGCCGCGTACGAGGCGCAGGCGGGTCGGATCCTTCGCGGCCTCGACGAGGCGCTCGACCGCGACCCGCTCGGCGGCGCCGAGCCCCGGCGCGAGGAGCGCGGCGCCCTCGGCGATCTCCGGGAAGAACCAGGCCGCGATCTCGAGCGCGCCGCGCAGGGCGCGCGAGAGGCCGAGCGCCTCCGCCCGCGCCTTCACGTGGGCCGGGTCGGGCGCGAGGCGCACGAGCTCGCGCAGGTCGACGTAGGTGAGGAGCGGCGCGAGGAGCCCGAGCTCCGCCTGATCCGCCACCGTCGCGAGCAGCGCCTCCTCCGGGGCGGGCCGCCCCGCGCGCGGGCCGAACACCGGCGTGGGCGTCGCGCGCGCGTAGAGGGCCTCGTCCTCCCGGCCGCCGGCCCAGAGCCCCTCCTGCAGCGTCACCGACAGCCGGCCGTCCGAGAGCACGGCGACGCGCCCTTCGTGCTCGGTGCGCGCGACCTTCCAGCCGGCGCCGGCGATCGCCTGCGCGAACGCGGCGCCGTCGCGGCCGCGCACCGCGAGCCTCAGCTCGCCCACCGGCCGGAACGCGAGGTGCGGGTAGAGCCAGTCGACGTACGCCGCGGCGTCGAGGAGCACGACCTGCACGTCCGGCGCGCCCGCGGCCACGTCCTTCAGCATGCCGCGCAGCGTGACGAACTTGAGCATCGTGTCGTTCGCGACACCCTGGTAGTTGCCGAGGAGCCGCTCCCGGAAGCCGGCGGGCAGCCCGGCGCCGAGGCGCGTGTGCTCGACCTGGTAGGAGGCGAGCGGCGCGAGCCCGTGCGCCTCGAGGACGTCGGCGAGCACGGCGAGGTCGCACTCCGGCATGGCCGGGGGCGGCGTGAACGAGGTGCAGGCGCGGAGCGCGTCGAGGAGGGCCACGGCGGCGCGGATGTAACCCGGCCAGGCGGGGAGGGCAACGCTCTACCCGGCCGGATCCACCGTTCGTCCTGAGCGTGGGCCCATCAAACCCCGCTCATCCTGAGCGTAGGCCTGCCGAAGGCAGGCCGGAGTCGAAGGATGAGGGACACCCCTTCACCTCAGGAGGACCGCATGATCGATCTCGAGCGCGAGCTCTCGGAGCTCTCCCGCCTCCGCAGCACCGCCGAGCCCGTGGTGAGCCTCTACCTCGACCTCCGCTTCACCGACGAGCGGGCGCGCGACCGCGTGCGCGACGGCGTCCGTGCCGGCGCGCGGCGGGCGCTCGACCACACCCTGCCCGATGCGCCCGGCATGGACGGGCTCCGCCGCACGCTCGAGCGGGTGACCGCGCACGTCGACGGCCTCACCGCCGCGACCGCCTGGCCGGAGGCGCAGGGGCTCGCGCTGTTCGCGTGCGGCGCGATCGGCCTGTGGCGGCCGCTCCTCGTGAGGCTGCCCCTCGAGGACGCGCTCGAGGTCGACGGCTTCCCGCACCTGCTCCAGCTCGCGCGGCTGCGCGACGACTTCGCGCCGGCGATCGTGGTGGTGGCGAGCGCGCAGGGCGCGGATCTGTACGAGGTGTCGCTCGGCGAGCTCGCCGCCGAGGCGTCGCTGCGCGGCGAGGTCCCCCGGAGCGACGGCGAGAAGGTCAACGCCGGGACCGGCAAGCCCGGCCGCCACTACGATCGCGAGGCCAAGGACGAGCGCCGCGAGCGGAGCGTCATCCGGAGGAACCTGCAGGCCGCCGCGCGCGAGGCGACGGTGCGCTTCGATCGGGCGCCGGCGGCGGCGGTCGTGCTCGTCGGCACCGCCGAGAACGTCGCGGCGTTCGAGCGCGAGCTCCCGCAGCGCCTGAAGGAGCGGGTCGTCGCGCGGCTCGCGCGACCGCGCGCGTGGGTGTCCGACGCCGGGCAGCAGCGGACCGGCGTCGTCGAGAACGCGACGCAGGCGGTGACCGCCCACGAGCGCGGGCAGGAGACCCAGCTCGTCGAGCACCTCGTCGGCGAGGCGCTCCGGGGACGCCTCGCGGTGATCGGCCCGG
The DNA here is from genome assembly GCA_047602405.1 of Anaeromyxobacteraceae bacterium. Taxonomy (GTDB): domain Bacteria; phylum Myxococcota; class Myxococcia; order Myxococcales; family Anaeromyxobacteraceae; genus Anaeromyxobacter. Next base: position 931,231 of record JASGHJ010000001.1, on the reverse strand, counting down.
CGGACGTCGTGACCGCCGTGAACCAGCGGCGGGTGCACCGCCTCGTGCTCCACGCCGACCTCGACGGGACCGGATGGGAGTGCGGCCAGTGCGACGCGATCGGGGCGAACGCGGAGACCCAGGAGGAGTGCCCGTACTGCGGGGGCGAGCTGCGCGTGCTCCGGAACCTCGCCGAGGCGCTCGTGATCCGCACGCTCGCGGTGGGCGGTGACGTCGAGGTCGTCGCGCCGGAGCGCAGGCTGGGCTCCTACCGCGGCGTGGGCGCGTACCTGCGCCAGACCGCGGCCACCGGCCTCCGCGGCGCGTCGCAGCCGTGGCCCACCGCGCCGGGAGCGAGCCAGCCGTGATCGTGTGATCCATCCACCCCCATGGTCCGACATCGTCCCTGGTCCGATCGGGCGTCGAGGATCCGTGGGAAATCGCGGATGTGACGCGCGCACTAGCATCGGCGCATCTCATGAGGCTCGCGGTCACCGGAGCAACCGGCTTTCTCGGCCGGAGGGTGCTCTCACATGCGCTCGGCGCAGGCCACGCGGTCCGGGCGCTCGTGCGCCCGGGCAAGGCGCTGCCGCCCCCGCACCCCGCGCTCGGGATCGTGCCCGGCAACCTCGAGGACGCGAACGCGGTCTCCACGCTCTGCGCGGGCGCCGACGCCGTGATCCACCTCGCCGCCGCCGGCGTGCAGAGCCGCGAGCAGGGATGGGCGCACATGGCGCGCGTCAACGTGCTCGCGCCGGTCGCGCTCGTCGAGGCCGCGGCGCGCGCGGGCGTGAAGCGCCTGGTCGCGACCGGCACCTGCCTCGAGTACGCCGGCCACGGCCGCCTGCCCGACCAGCCCGCGCCGGCGGACGCGCCGCTCCTCCGCGAGGACGTGGCGGCGCTCGACACGGGCGACGGCTACGGGGCCACGAAGGCCGCGGGCGGCATCCTGCTCCGCGCGCTCGCGCGGGAGCGCGCGCTCGCGACCTGGTACCTGCGCCTCTCGGCGCTCGTGGGCGAGGGCGACGACGACGGGAAGCTCCTGCCGGCCGCGTTCGCCGCCGCGAGCGCCGGGCGGCCGTACGAGACCACGCTCGGCGAGCAGGAGCGCGAGTGGCTGCACGTCGACGACGCGGCCGAGGCCGTGCTGGCCGCCGCCGTGCGCGCGCCGCCGGGCGGGGTGCCGACGATCGTGAACGTGGGCACCGGCGTCGGCGTCCCGCTCCGCGAGGTCGTGCGGAAGGTCTTCGAGGTCGTCGGCTCGAACCCGAAGCTCATCCAGCACGGCCTGCGCGGCTACCGGCCCGGCGAGGTCCACCGGCTCGTGATGGACACGACCCGCGCGGCCGAGCTCCTGGGCTGGCAGCCCCGCCGGCCGCTCGAGGACGGGCTCGCCGGCATGGTCGCCGAGGCGCGCAGCGTGCGGCGGCCCTGGGCCGGGACCGGGACGTAGCCGCCCGACGCGGGTCGCGACCGGCGCCCGCGGTGGCCATGCTTCTCCCGGATGCCCGCCCTCCTCCAGAGCGCGTTCGCCTTCGCGCTCGCGCAGACCTGGACCCGCTACCCCGAGCGTTCTCCCACGCAGCCGATGCCGCCTGGCGGCTGGCCCGGAGGGGCGAACGATCCGAACTACTACCTGAAGCTGCTGATCGGCACGCTCGTGGTCGTGGCGGCGTGGCTGCTCTTCCGCAGGATCACGGGGTACCGGTTCCCGATGGAGCTTCCGGACGAACACCCGTGGTGGAAGCCTCCGCCCTCGGCCTCACGATCGCGATGAGCGAGAGCGGCGGGAACGGCAGCGCGCGATCGACGAGGCGGAAGAGCGGCGTCAGCACGTTGAGCATCCAGATCTGCACGAGCCCGAACGAGCGGCGCTTCAGGAGCTTCCCGTTCAGCCACCAGGCGACCGAGCCGATGCGGTTGAAGGTCAGCAGCTCCTCGACCTCGAAGCCCGCCTCGGCCGCGACCGCCCGGAGCGACGGCTCGGTGTAGCGGCGGTGGTGCCCGAGGACCTCGTCGAGCGTGCCGAAGGCGTCGGGGCCCTGCGGCACGAGGATGATGCCCCGGCCGGTGGGCGAGAGCACCCGGCGGATGTTGCGGAGCGCGCCGACGTCGTCGGCGAGGTGCTCGACCACGTTGAGGCAGATGACCGTGTCGAAGCCGCCCGGCACCTCGGGGTAGCTGCCCGCGTTCGCGGCGTCGGTGAGCGTGACGTCGAGGTAGGGCCGGTCCGCGGTGAGCGCGCGGAGCGTCTGGAGGTAGAGCGGGTTCACGTCGGAGGCGACGTAGACCGTGCGCGGGACGAGGCGGCGGGTGAGGTTGCCGGTGCCGCTGCCGATCTCGAGGACGCGCTGGCCGCAGTACGGGCGGATGATGTCGGCCATCCAGGCGTTGAAGCGCGGCGCGCGCCCCATCCGGCCGAGGATGTGCGAGCCCCACTCGTCCTTCGCGTAGACCTCGTCGGAGATCCAGAACCGGAGGATGGCGAGCAGCGCCTTCACGCCGTCCTTCCAGTTGATTCTTCTTCCCCTCCTGGTAGGTGCGGCCCGAGTAGCTGATGGGGATCTCGAAGATGCGGGCCTCGCGCTTCGCGAGCTTGATGGTGAGCTCGGGCTCGAGGCGGAAGTCGTTCGAGACGATGGGGATTGACTTGAAGAGCTGCGTGCGGACGGCCTTGTAGCAGGTCTCCATGTCGGTGAGGTTCACGTTGGTCACGAGGTTCGTGAGGAACGTGAGGAGCCGGTTGCCGAGCTCGTGCCGGTAGAGGAGCGCGCGGCGGGCCTCGCCGCCGGCGAAGCGCGAGCCGAAGACGGCGTCGGCGCCCTCCTCGACGAAGACCTTCACGATGCGGACGAGGTCGCGCGGGTGGTACTCGAGGTCGGCGTCGTGGATGACCGTGAGCTCGGCGTCGGCCTCGGCGAGCGCGGTGCGGATCGCGCGGCCCTTGCCGCCGTTCCGGACGTGCTGGAGGAAGACCCAGTCGAGCTTGCCCTGCTTGCCGTGACCGAGCAGGCGCACGCCGTCCGCGACCGGGGGGGCGTCCAGCCACTTCACCCCGCGGGCCTCGGCGAAGCCCTTCAGGATCTCCTGGGTGCGGTCCCTGGAGGCGTCGTCGACCACGACGATCTGGACCCGGTCGAGGTGCGGGGACGTCTCGAGCACCTGGAGCCGCTCGAGCGAGGTCGAGACCAGGAACTGCTCGTTGTAGACGGGTACGAGGACCGAGAGCGAGGTCGTCTGGGACACGCCTCGTTCTAGCAGGGACGGAGGGTGGGAGAAAATTACAGAACGGGCGGGCGGGCGCCTAGCTACCGAGGACGAACACCAGGGCGGCCGTCGCGCCGAGCACGACGGCGATCAGCACGCTCCGGACGATCTCGGTGCGGGCCTTGCGGGCCTTGCGCCGGTCGCGCTTCTCGATCGGCCGTGGGGCGAGCCCGACGTTCACCAGGTGGCGCTCGCCGGAAGGGATCCGCCAGCCGCGGTGGCTGCACTCGCCGCAGGCGTAGCGCTCGAGCGGCGTCAGCCACGCGACTGTCTTCTGCCAGGGCGTGTGCGACCGCGCCCGGCGGATGCGCTTCGCGCCGCAGGACTCGCAGCGATGTTCCCCTTTCGCGAGCACGTGGGCTCAGCCGTGCCGCGACACCGCGGGCCCCGCGCCGGCGCGCTGCTCGCGTTGCGCGAGGTCCATGTCGGCGTCCATCATGATCTTGACGAGGTCCCTGAACGTCGTGCGTGGCTTCCAGCCGAGCGCCTTCGTCGCCTTCGACGGGTCGCCGAGGAGGTAGTCGACCTCGGTCGGGCGGAAGTAGCGCGGGTCGACCTCGACGAAGTCCTTGTAGTCGAGCCCGACGTGGCCGAACGCGTGCTCGCAGAGCTCGCGCACAGAGTGCGCCTCGCCGGTCGCGACCACGTAGTCGTCACCCTTCGGCTGCTGCAGCATGAGCCACATCGCCTCGACGTAGTCCTTCGCGTAGCCCCAGTCGCGCTTCGCGTCGAGGTTGCCGAGGAAGAGCTTCTTCTGGAGGCCGAGCTTGATCCGGCAGACCGCGCGGGTGACCTTGCGGGTCACGAACGTCTCGCCGCGCCGCGGGCTCTCGTGGTTGAAGAGGATGCCGTTCGACACGTGCATCCCGTACGCCTCGCGGTAGTTGATGCCGATCCAGTACGCGTAGACCTTCGCGCAGCCGTAGGGGCTCCGCGGGTAGAACGGGGTCTGCTCGTTCTGCGGCGGCGGCGAGGCACCGAACATCTCCGACGAAGAGGCCTGGTAGATGCGGGTACCCGAGAGGCCCAGCTCGCGGGCCGCCTCGAGGAGCCGGCAGGCGCCGAGGCCGGTGACCTCGCCCGTGTACTCCGGCACGTCGAACGAGACGCGGACGTGGCTCTGCGCGCCGAGGTTGTAGATCTCGTCGGGGCGGAGCTTCTTGAGGAGGAGGTTCAGCGAGGAGCCGTCGTTGAGGTCGCCGTAGTGCAGGAACAGGCGGACGTCCGGCGCGTGCGGGTCCTGGTAGATGTGGTCGATGCGCGTCGTGTTGAAGGACGACGACCGGCGCACGATGCCGTGGACCTCGTAGCCCTTCTCGAGGAGCAGCTCCGCGAGGTAGCTGCCGTCCTGGCCGGTGATCCCGGTGATGAGCGCCTTCTTCACGGTAGACTCGCTTTCGGAAGGTAGACCCGGCGGAAAGATACCCGTGGATTCCGGACGACACAAACCTGCGACCACGGCCGCGAGCGTCCGGTGGCTCGTCCTCGGGAATCACGTCTCGCCCTACATGCGCGCGCTGTGGGCCGCCGTGGCCGAGGTCCCCGGGCACGCCGTGCGGATGGTTGCCGTGCCCCGGGCCGACCGCGTCGCCTACCGGCACGACCCGCACGACGACCTCGAGGACCCGCTCGTCACCTGGTGCTCGAGGTGGGACCCGCGCCCCGGCCTCCGTGTGCTGCGGGAGCTCCGGCCCACCGTGCTCGTCGAGCTCGGGGTCCAGTTCCCGTACCAGCTGGAGGTCGCCGCCGCGGCGGTGCTCGCGGGCGTGCGCCGGCGCGTGTACGTCGCCGATACGAACGTGCTCGACGTGAAGCTCGCGGCCGGCCGGGGGAGGGCCGTCTCGCTCGCGAAGCGCCTGGTCCTGCCGCGGCTCTTCCCGGAGGCGCTGACCCTCGGCGACACGAACACGCGGGCGCTGCGGCTCGTCGGGATGCGCCGGTTCGTGGACCTGCCGATCTACGCGGTCGACTTCGAGCGGCTGCAGGCTGCGCCCGCGCTCGAGCCCGCCGACCGGGCGCGGTGGGAGGCCATGCGGAGGCCCCGGCACGTCTGCGTGGCGCGGCTCGTCTGGGAGAAGAACCTGCCGGCGCTCGTGGAGGGGCTCGCGGCCGCGGCGGCCTCCGGGGACGTCGGCTCCGTGACGCTCGTCGGCGAGGGCCCCGAGCGCGAGGCGCTCGAGCGCCTGGCGGCTCGGTTGCAGCCCGAGGTGTGCTGGATTGCCGGGGCGCGCTCGAACGACGTCGTGGGGGCGATGCTGCGGGAGGCGGACGGGCTCGTGCTCCCGAGCATCTCGGAGCCCTGGGGCATCGTCGTGATGGAGGCGCTCGGCGTGGGCGTACCGGTGCTCGCGTGCGTTCTCGTCGGCGCCGCGGTGAGCCTCGCGCCTGAGGCGGGGCAGGCGATCCGGCTCGTGGGGCGGGAGCCCGCGGCGTGGGCGGAGGCGCTCAGGGACGTGCCCGGAACGCTCGAGATGCGGCGGGCCGCGGCGCAGGCGTATGCGCCGGCCGTGCGGGCGCGGTTCGGGCTGCCGGAGGTGGTGAGGCGGTTCGCGGCGTGGGGGGAGGGGCGGTAACGGCGACGCCTCACCCGCTCAGGTGGGGGATGACCGAGGAGGCGACCTCCCGCGGCAAGAAGATGTAGTCGCACTCGTGCGCGTTGTTGGGCCCGTAGGTGCCCGATGGGAAGTCCGTAAGTGCTCGCAGCCCAAGGACTCGGTCCTGGGCCTTGCTGAGAATCAGCTGGTGGACCTCGTATCCTGCTTGATGGAGCAGCTCCATCAGGGCGCGGTTGCGAGAGCGCATGAACTCGAGGCGCGTCGGCCCGTCAGCCCAAAGCACCTCGCAGAGGATGATGGGCCGCTTCGTTGACAGCGTCTCGCGGGCGCCCGCAAGCACGTCCAGCTCTGCGCCCTCGACGTCGATCTTCATGAGCGCCAGACCGCGTTCGAGCGAAACCAAGTTCTGCTGAACGAGCTGGTCCAGGGGCAGGGCGGCCACCTTGAGTCTGAGCGCCATCCGCCGACCCGGCCGCAGATCCGGGATGATCGAAGCCCCACTCGAATTCTCCGACTCGAGCTCGAGCGGCACAGCTCCGGCGATGCCTGCGAGCGCGAACGGAAACAGCTGAACTTGCTTCCATTCGTTCGCCGCGATCAGGCGCGTGAGGTAGAAGGCGCACGCAGGCGTCGGCTCGAACACATGTACCGGGAGTGCGCCAAGGCCAGCGCGTTGGAGCTCGAGGATCGTGTGGCCTTCGTTGGCGCCAACGTCCACCACCGACTTGAACGGGATGGCCTGCGCCAGGCGCCGGAAGGCATCGCCCTTCCAGTCGCCCCGGTAGAGCATGAGCGCAGACCCGAGTGGCTCGCCAAGCAACGGCGCTCGCACTGAAGTGGCCGGTACGCGACCTGACCAGTTCACGTAACGCTGTAGGCCCAGACGGCGCAAGCCGCGGTAGGCGAGGTGAACCAGACTCATCTCACGATCCTAACGCCTCCGGCTGGTCGAAGTGGGGGCGAGAAGGACCCAGCGCACTAGGTCGTCGCCCTGCTGCGTTCGGTCTCGTACCACCCGATCGTCTCGCGGAGCCCGTCCTCGAAGCCGATCTGCGCCTTCCAGTCGAACTCCTGGAGCGCCTTCGAGGTGTCGAGCATGCGCCTGGGCTGGCCATCGGGTTTGGAAGGATCCCACACGATCTCGCCCTGAAACCGGCAGAGCCGGGCGATGAGCGGCACGAGCTCCTGGATGCGGATCTCGAAGCCGGCGCCGAGGTTCACGGCCTCGGACTTCTCGTACTTCTCGGCGGCGTCAAGGACGCCGTTGGCAGCGTCGCGCGCATGGAGGAACTCGCGGGAGGCGTTGCCGGTCCCCCAGGCGACGATCTTCTTGTCGCCGCGCTCGCGCGCCTCGACGCACTTGCGGATGAGTGCCGGGATCACGTGCGAGGTGTGCAGGTCGAAGTTATCGTGCGGCCCGTAGAGGTTCACGGGGAAGAGCACGATCGAGTTGAAGCCGTACTGCCGCCGGTAAGCGTCGCTCTGCACGAGGAGCGCCTTCTTCGCGATGCCGTAGGGTGCGTTCGTCTCCTCGGGGTAGCCGTCCCAGATCGCGGCTTCCTTGAAAGGGACCGGGCAGAATTTTGGGTAGGCGCAGATCGAGCCGAGGGCGACGAGCTTCTTGAGGCCCACCTGCCGGCCGACCTCGATGAGCTGCACGCCCATCATGAGGTTCTCGTAGAAGAATCGGCCGGGGTTGTCGCGGTTCGCCCCGATGCCACCGACCTGGGCGGCGAGGTGGAGGACGATCGTCGGCTTCGCGTCGGCGTAGAGCGCCCGGACCCGGGCCATGTCGACGAGGTCGTAGTCCTTCGAGCGCGGCACGAAGACGTCCCGGGCGCCGCGCCGAGCGAGCTCGTCCAGCACGTAGGAGCCGAGGAAGCCAGCGCCCCCCGTGACGACGACGCGCTCATTCCCCCAGGTGATGGCCATGCGTACCTAGATTCTAGTGCAGATCCCACCGGCGCGTTGCCCGGACTCCCGGACCGTCGTATTCGTCGGGGATGAGCTCCCGCTGGCTGCACCGGGCCCAGAAGGCGTTCGCCCTCGCGCGGGGCGGATTCCGGGCCCTCTAGGCTCGCTCATCGGCCTGGTTAGCCTCTACACCTACCTGCACACGTGAACGTGCCCCCACCGGCAAGATCGCCGCTCGTGATCAAGGCCGAGCGGACGCCAACTCGCGAAGGAGGAGGTGGAGGGACTCGGTGAAGCGGCCTCGGTGACGGCTTGCCATCGTCATCGACCGTTCCAGCCGTGCAGATGGACTGAGGCGCCGACCTGCGGCGGCACGGATCGAGTCGGCCAGTGATTCGACGTCTCCGTGCTTGAACAGGTAGGCCTCAGGGTCTTCCCTTGTCAGCTCCCGAATGCCCCCCAGGTCGGTCCCGACGACCGCTGCGCCGGCGAGCTGGGCTTCGAGGACGGTGTAAGGGCCGGTCTCGAGCCAGGTCGATGGCACGACCACCGCGTCGGCGTCCCGCATGTGCCTGAAGACAGTGGGCGTCGCGGCAGATTCGAGGATGGTCACCCGCGGATCTCCCCCAACGAGCGCTCGCAGCTTCGTCTCGTATGCCGCGACGCCAGGGATGCCGAGTACGGTCAGCGTGATGCTTCGGTCGTGTCGAAGAGGTCCAGCGAAGGCGCGTGCGATGAGGTGGAGCCCCTTCACGTCGATGAAGCGTCCAGCGAAGAGCAGGCGGAAGGCAGCTCCAGGACCTTCCGACGGTGTCACAGGGCCCGCCTCGCCGAAGTTGAGGCCCAGCTCCTGCTCGGACGGAGGCGGGAGTGCCAGGTGCCGAATGGACTCGGGGAGTGCTCCGTTCCGCAGAAGGAGCTCCCGAGTCCAATCGGCGTGGGTGATGTTCAGGTCGACCTCGGCCACCGCTCGGTTGAGACGTTCCTGGAATTTGACGACTCCGCGCCTGACCTCGAACGGATGGCGAACGGGAGGTGGAACGAGGCCTGCGACCGCGTGCAGGTCGACGGCTCCGAAAAGTTGGGCGAGCGGCGTCGGAATGCCTGCGGCGACAAGCGTGCAGCGAGCACAACGGTGCGCGATCACCTGGCCATCGCAGGGAGTTCTACCCTCGCGAAGAAGGGCCGTCTGGAGACAGGTCTGGCCCGGGGCGTGGAAGGTCCAGAGAACCACCGCTCCGCGGCTCTTGGCCGCTGCCATGAACTCGGGCGGGTTCGTGACCAACGAACCATGGAAATGGACGACGTCCGGCTCGACCTCGCGAAGGAGCTTGGCGAACTCCGCCTCACGGAAAGGATGGCAACTCCATCGCTGCCAACGGGATGGAGTCGAAGGGATCGGGGGTAGCGCGCGACGCGGCATGGGCTCCGACGGGGACTCCTGTTCTCCGTAGGACGCCAGCGTGACGCGCACGCCGAGGCTCGCGAGTGCTTCCGCCAGCCGGGCGACGTACACCTCGGTCCCGCCGCGGGCTTGCGGAAGCAGAGCCGCGCTGAACGACAGCCACTTCAGGGGGGGGCGGGGCGGCATGAGCTGGGAGCGCACAGGGACATCGTGAAGTTTCCACCTTGAGCCGAGCCGGGCGCGTGACTCATAGCACGCTCGTTTCTCTCGAGGCACAGGGTCACCTATGATGAACTCTTACGATGCGCGAGTTCATGCAGGCGGCCCGCCTTACCGAGCGCGTTCTCGCTACGAGAGCCGTGCGGGCCCTGCTCGGCGTCTTGGTGGTTGCGTACATCTTGATCGGGCTCGCGTGGTCATGGAGCTTTATTCGCTCGGGTTCTTCCACCGACTTCGAATGGCGCTGGCAGGAAATTTCGTACGTGGTGCGGGGAGTTGATCCGTACACGGTTCTCCATGACCAGACTCGTGTCCTGGACGAAATCGGACGCCCGGGAGGCGTGTATCCGCCGTGGTCTTACGCGCTAGCTCTTCCGTTCGTTTGGCCGGTCTCCAGGAACGCCGCCATCCTTGTGTTCGTTCTCTGGAACGTGTTCGCGGTGGTGTGGATGGTTCGGTCCGCGCCCCAGTTGATCCCCAGCGGCGAACCGAACCTGCTCAGGCTCGCTTCCGTGGCTCCGCTAGCCACACTGCCCCTCGCGATCGGCCTCCGCCACCTGAACTACGGACTCCTGCTTACGGCGGCGGTGGTTGCGTTTGCACTTCAGCTCCGGAAGGGCAGAGAGGCCTTGGCTGGCGTCTTCCTCGCGATGGTCGCCATCAAGCCGCACTTCGGAGCACTCTTCTTCCTGGTTCCGCTCGTGCGGCGGAAGTGGACACCCCTCGGCATCGCGGGTGGGCTGATCGCCCTTGCTGCCGCGGCGGTCTGGTTCCGAACGGGAGTGGACCCGATTCGCATGCTGCGGGGCCTCTTCAGCGAGGGCGTGACCTACGAGAACGCCTACCTCGGCCTGCTGAACCCGCTTCGGTCCATGGGAGCGAGCACGCAATTGGTGACCACTGCCGGACTCGTTGGTGGAGGTCTGCTCGCCATTGTACTCGCGGTGTACTCTCGCCACGCGACCGCCCTCGCGGCGTTGGCGGGCATGGCGGCCGTCTCGAAGCTCTGGGCCTACCACCACACACACGATCTGATCGCCATTGGCCTCGTGGTCCTCGCGCTGATCGAACTCGTCGCGCTCGAGAACTCCAACAGGAGCTGGATGGCACTTGCGGCGGGATGCGTGAGCTTCTGGACTCCCTATATGTCGAGGTTCGATTTTATGCCGATCGTACCGGAGGCCTTCCGTCTCGTCTGGCTCGGGCTCGCGTTCTTCGTCGTGGCGTGCCAGCGCTCAGGTGAGACCTTCAAACCGACCGACGCTGAGGCGACCCCATGAGTGGAGGAACGGCCTCCGGATCTGCCGCACCGCAGGCGCCCTCGACCGCGGCCCTTGAGCTGGAACTCTCGATCGTCATGCCGTGCCTCAACGAGTCGGAGACGATCGCGAAATGCATACGGAAGGCTCGTGGCTTCCTGGAGTCTGAGGGAATCCACGGAGAGATCGTCATCGGCGACAACGGGTCGACGGACGGATCACAGGAGATCGCTAGCAGCGAGGGAGCCCGCGTCATTCATGTGCCGATCCGAGGCTACGGGGCCGCGCTCTACCACGCGATCCTGGCGGCCAAGGGGCGGTATGTCGTCATGGGCGACGCGGACGACAGCTACGACTTCTCGGAGCTTGGGGACTTCCTGGACCGGCTCAGAGAAGGATTCGACCTCGTCATGGGCAACCGGTTCGAAGGAGGTATCCAGCCGGGCGCGATGCCATGGAAGAACCGCTATCTCGGCAACCCCGTCCTCTCCGGACTCGGTCGCGTACTCTTCAGCGCGCCAGTGCGGGACTTCCACTGCGGTCTCAGGGCGTTTAACGCGGCGTCCTTCAAGAGCATGGACCTTCGCACGACAGGGATGGAATTCGCCTCCGAGATGGTCATCAAGGCGACGCTGCTCGGGATGAAGGTGACCGAGGTTCCGACCACCCTCAGCAAGGACGGTCGATCTAGACCGCCGCACCTAAGGCCGTGGCGAGACGGCTGGCGACACCTTCGGTTCATGTTGCTCTACAGCCCTCGGTGGTTGTTTCTATATCCGGGTCTGCTGCTCGTCGTTGCTGGTACCGCAACAGGTGGATGGTTGCTGCCCGGGCCACGAAATGTGGGCCACGTGGAGCTGGATGTACACACGCTTCTCTATTGCTCCCTGGGCGTGCTCATCGGAACACAGATGATCGTCTTCGGAGCCCTCGCGACCCTGTTCGCGGCCATCGAACGTCTGATTCCAGCGCGCGCCACCACTCAATTCCTGTCCCACTTCAAGCTGGAGTGGGGTCTGCTGCTCGGTTTGGTGTTGATCGCGCTCGGGCTCGGCGGCTCCATCTCCGCGGTCCTCGGCTGGCGATCCATTGGGTTCGGGCCCCTGAGCCCGTCCCACACGCTCCGCGCCGTCATTCCGTCCACGACCGCCGGTCTCGTGGGGCTCGAACTCGTACTCGCGAGCTTCTTCGTGTCGATCCTCAAGCTGAAGCTACGCCCACTCGAGTCCGAGCAGGAGGAGGGCGCGTGACCGTCGTCGGAGCGCTGCACGAGCGTGTCGTCTTCGGTAGGCGGGTTCGTGCGCTCAGCCGCGCCATCGCCGATCTGATACCTCCCAACGCGCGGGTGCTGGACGTCGGCTGTGGCGATGGCTCGATCGACGGTTTGATCCAGCAGAGTCGTCCGGATGTGGCGATCCAGGGCGTCGACGTACTGGTGCGTCCCGGCACCAAGATTCCTGTGCAGAAATTTGATGGCGAGGTTCTCCCGTTCGAAGACGCGGCCTTCGACGTCGTGATGTTCGTCGATGTCCTGCATCACACGAACAGCCCGGAGAAGCTCCTGGCCGAGGCATGCCGGGTGAGCCGGGGCTGCTTGGTCATCAAGGATCACACCAACGATCCGCCGCTCGGGAACGTACGTCTCCGCTTCATGGACTGGGTGGGCAACGCCCATCATGGCGTCGTGCTTCCGTACAACTACATGAGCGCCGCGACGTGGAGCTCCGCGTGGGAGAAGCTGGGCCTTCACGTCAGCGCCTACCAGACGCAGGTCGGCCTCTATCCTTTCCCAGCAGATCTCATCTTCGAGCGAGGGCTCCACTTCGTGTCGCGCCTGGAAAAGGAGGCGCGTCCACTTGCGGCCCCCGGCTAGCAGTTTCTTGAAGAAGTCGGTACGGAGGAGGGATTGAAGTGGCCTAACGAGCGCCGTGCAGAAGCCTCGGACGACTCATTGCGCAGGGCTCGCGGAGCGTCGTATTCGGTGGGGATGAACTCTCGCTGGCTGCACCGGGCCCAGAAGGCCTTCGCGCTTGCGCGGGGCGGGTTCCGTGGGTACCGAGTTCCAGGTGCCCTGGGACAGGAGATGCTGCTACCTCGGTCGGTCGGCGTCTTCTTCTGGACCGGCCGTAACGAGGACGTCGTCCTGTTCGACTTCCTGGCTACTGCGCTGCCGGACGACGGCGTCTACCTGGACGTGGGCGGTAACGTCGGGCTCTACGTAACGGCTCTTACGAAGGCCAAGGGAGGGCGTCTCCGGTCCGTGACGTTCGAGCCCATTCCATCCACCGTTGACGTCATGAGGCAGACCTTTGACCTCAACGGAACCACGACGGTGACGGTCGAGCAGATGGCGGTCTCGAGCGGTCCGGGAACGCTGCGCTTATCCAACTATCCAGGAGCCTGGAACAATTTCTGGGTGCCGGATCCCTCGAAGGCAGTCCCACAAATTGAGGTGAAGACCCATTCCATCGACGGGTGGCTGCTCGAGCATCCGCAGCTTGTCCCGGACGCGATGAAGATCGACGTTGAGGGGCACGAGCTTGAGGTGCTGCGCGGCGCGCGGGAGACCCTGCGCCGGTATCACCCCACGGTCGTGATCGAGTGCCACTGCGCGAGCTGGGGGGAACTCGGCGTCTCGCGGCAGGAGTTCGTAGAGCTCGTCGCCTCGCTCGGGTACAGGAACGTGACGGGGCCGACCGGGCAACCGGTCGATCTGCTCACCCAGACGGGCACGATCCATCTGCTACTGTCGGGCAGACCGCGTGCCTAGCCAAACCTGGCAGCGGACGTGAGGAGCGACCGAAGCTCAGCGTCGAGGCAGTAGAGAGCGCTTCAAGGGGCGGCGCTCAGCGACAGCAACGCATCGAGCCCATGATGCCGCGGTTCGAGCAAACCCCGGGCATGTGGGAGAATGCCTTGGTGACGGACCCGTCTCGTTGGGCAGAAGAACGCGCGGTTGTGGAGCGGCGTTCGTCGGCTCTGGATGAGCGTCGAACACAGCTCCCCGAGCTTGACGGCCTGCGTGGCTTGGCGATCACGCTCGTGGTCATCTTCCACTTCGGCCTTGGCTACCGAGCTCGCTACCAGACGGGTTTCGACGCACTGCCGTCCACGTTGATCGGCTTCGGGTGGGCTGGCGTGGACTTGTTCTTCGTGCTGTCTGGCTTCTTGATTACGGGCATCCTCTTGGATACCCGAGCAGCGCCGAACTACTTTTCGTCCTTCTTTGCGCGTCGCTCCCTCCGCATTTTCCCTCTGTACTATGCGGTCCTGTTCTGCTGGTTCGTGCTGCTGTACTTCGGGCTTGGCGCGGTCCTCCAAGGGAGGGACAGAGAGCTTCTCGACAACGTCATCCAGCCCCGGACCCAGTTCTTCTACTGGACTTACACCCAGAACCTCCTGGCGGCTCAGAACCGAGATGTCAGCGGCCTGATTCACTTTTGGTCACTAGCGGTGGAAGAACAGTTCTATGTGGGCTGGGCGCTCGCCGTCTGGTGGGCGCAAACGCCGCGCCGAACGCTGTGGCTGGCGCTGGCAGGCATCCTCTGCGCGATCGCTTGTCGCGCAGGCTTGTCGTTCGGGGGCGACCTGCTGTGGGGCCCACACTTCGACAAGCCCATCCATCGCCTCACGGTCTGCCGCATGGACGGTCTGCTAATCGGAGCGGCGCTGGCGGCCCTGATGCGTGATGCCACGCTGCGATTCCGTTACACGATCCGTAACGCACTAGTAGGAGCGTCCGTTCTTCTCCTGGTGGCGCTGCCGCTGACGTGGTCGCAGTGGACCTGGGAGAACCCGTGGGTGCTGACCTTCGGATACACGCTGGTCTCGATTCCGTTCGCCACCATCCTTTGGCTCGCACTGCAACGCACCGCCTGGGTGTGCCTGATCCTCGCCTCGAGGTTGCCGAGGTCCTTAGGGAAGTACAGCTACGCGATCTACGTGCTCCATTGGCCGCTCCATAGCGAAGGCCAGCGGGTACTCGCGAGGTTCGGGTTCGCTGTCGAGGGCAGACTGATGAACCTGGGGTACATCGCCGCCGGAGCGTTGCTCAGCTATGGGCTCGCACGGGCGAGTTGGTTCCTCTTGGAGTCCCGCATGCTCCGGATGAAGCGCTACTTCGAAGCGCTTCCGGCGCAGGTCGGGCGTCAGGTCTTGCCAGAAGAGTGAGGCGCGCCGACGAATGATCGAGGAGACGACAGCTTCTCTGGACAGGCTCGAGCTCGAGGCGGTTCCGCGATGCCCGGTGTGCGCCTCGCCAAAAAGGCTGCCACTCTACGAGGGGCTGAGGGACACGCTTTTCGGGGCGCCGGGCCTGTGGGCGCTCGTCCGGTGCGCCGGCTGCGGAGCGGCCTACCTCGATCCGCGCCCTACAGAGAAGACGATCGCCGCAGCGTACCGCTCTTACTACACGCACGAGGAGGTCCCATCGTTCGCGCCGCCCCCCGAGTCGTCCACCCTGGTGGGGAAGCTGAAGGCTGCGCTGCGAAGAGGCTACCTCGTCGAGCGGTACGGATTTCCACTGGACAGCGGGCTACCGGTAGCCCGCTGGCTCGTGCCGTTGGTCTTCCCACGGCATCGAGTCGCGTTCGATTGGTCGGTGAGAAACCTTGAGCTGCCAAGGGTTGGCGCCCGTCTCTTGGACGTTGGGTGTGGATCGGGAGCCTTTCTCACCCAAGCTGCGTCGCTTGGGTGGCAGGCCGAAGGGCAAGAAGTGGATTGCGCGGCCTCGGTCCAGGCACGTGCCCGTGGGTTCAAAATCACGGAAGGTCCACTCGAGAGTGGAGCCTTCCCCGTCGGGAGCTTCGACGCGATCACGATGGCCCATGTGGTCGAGCACCTGCACCGGCCCGGGGAGACTCTCGCCAGGGCGAGGCAGCTTCTGACGCCAGGGGGCCGGCTCTGGATGGCAACCCCGAACCTTGAGAGCCCACTTCATCGGCGAATGGGGTCATCCTGGCGGGGACTCGAACCTCCCAGGCACGTGGTGCTCTTCACCCGGAGGAGCCTCACGAGGCTGCTGAAGGAGTCGGGCTTTACGAGGCTGCGTTGGGTGACTCCTTATCCCTCAACCCGCTGGATGCACCGTGCCGGAGTCGCCGCGGCGGGAAGGGGCCCGGCCTGCTCCGAGCGCGAACTCGTGATGCTCGAGGCAGAGGCACTGCTCGTGCGCAGCCGCGGTGAAGAGCTGGCCGTCGTCGCGGAGAAGAGTCCGTGAGGGTCTCTATCGCGCTTGCGACCTACAACGGCCAACGCTTCCTGGCGGAGCAGCTCGAGTCCTTCCGCGCTCAGACCGCCCCGCCGGCGGAACTCGTGGTGACAGATGACGGCTCGACCGATCGTACCCTTGCGATTCTGGAGGAGTTCGCGAGCAGCGCACCATTTCCAGTGCGGGTCGTCCGGAACGAACAGCGCCTGGGCCCGTCCGAGAACTTCTTCAAGGCCGCGTCGCTCTGTCGAGAACCCTGGATCGCTTTCGCGGATCAGGATGACGTGTGGTTACCGAGGAAGCTGGAGGTGGTGGCTCGGATCCAGGGGATGCACCCCGCTACCCTCTACGTCGCTCATCGCGCCGAGATCGTCGATGCGGCGCTGCGCCCCACGGGCAAGCTGTTGCAGGTGCCTCGATTCAATCGACTGAGGTTGGTGAAGCCCAGGCGGGAGCGAATCTGGCTGCCCCCTCTCGGTTTCACGGCCACGTTCGACGGTCGCCTGGTTCGAGAGATGCCTGTGCGAGATCGCCCGATCGAGACGCACGACCGCTGGGTGTTCGTTCTCGCCAGCACGCTGGGCGTCGTTGCCTACGTCCCCGACGTGCTCGCGCTCTACCGGCGCCACGACGCTAACACATCGCAGTTCACTGAAAGGCCGCCACTGAACGAGGAGCTCACCGACTCGAGGTTCGAGGACCAGTTCAGACATCAAGCAGAAACGATCACCCGCATCGCGGACTACCTGGAGCGAAACTCCAGTTCAGCGAGTATCTGCGAGCCCAGGGACGTGCGAGAAGCAGCCGAAATGTATCGACGGCAGGCAAAATGGTTGTACGGCCGGGCACTGCTCTGCTCGCGAACGTCTCCAGGCAGTCTACGAGCGGGTCGGGTCGCGGCGATGATCCTCGGGGGCGCGTACACCTCTCACCGCCGCGGCGGCCTGGGCTGGCGTGCCGGGCTCAAGGATCTGCTGCGGGTGGGGGCGGCGGCGCTTCCATCAAAGGCGTTCAGATGAGCCTTCGCCGCAATACGGCCCTAAACCTGACGGGCCAGGTTATCTCCGTCGCGGTATCGCTCGCTGCCGTCCCGCCGCTCCTCAGGATGATCGGAGAGGCACGCTATGGAGTCCTGCTGATCGCGTGGGTCCTGCTGGGGTACTTCGCACTGTTCGACCTCGGTGTGGGACAGGCGACGTCGCAGAGAATGGCGATCCTCCGGTCAGGGACCCCCGAAGAACGCGGTCGACTGGTCTGGACAGCCCTCGTCATGAACGCGGCCATGGGCGTGGCGGCCGCGCTCATCCTGTTCGTGGTCGCGCATGTCGTCCTCGGCAGCGTAGTTTCGATGGACGCCGCGCTTCGGTCGGAGAGCCTGGCCGCGCTGCCATGGATCGCCCTGGCGCTGCCCCTCAGCATGGTCGGGTCCGTCTTCTCCGGCGCGCTGCAGGGGCGGGAAGCCTTTGGAGCAGCCGCCATCGTCTCGACTCTTGGCCAGGTGGTGGCGCAGGGCGCTCCCTTGCTCGTGGCCTGGCGGTACAGCACCTCGCTCGCGTGGCTCATTCCGGCCGCTCTCTCCTCGCGTGTGGTGACGAGCCTTCTCGGATTTCTGCTGTGCAGGAACGCAGTGCCGTTAAGGAATCTCGCCGGTTTCGATCTCGGCTCCGCGAAGCGCCTGCTCAGCTATGGCGGCTGGATCACCGTCAGCTCAATTGTTGGCCCGCTCATGACGAGCCTCGACAGGCTCGTGATTGGAAACATCTCGGGCACGGAGGCGGTCACCTACTACGGTGTTCCGCAGGGCCTGACGTCGCGCACGCTCATGCTGCCGGCGAGCCTGTCCGGGGCACTCATGCCTCGGCTGGCGAGCGAGGGGGTGGAGCGGAGGGCCACGCTGATGGACAAGTCCGTCAAAGCAGTGGCCAGCGTGATGACGCCAGCGGTGGTCCTAGGCATTACCCTAGCCGGAACGTTCCTCGGGTTCTGGATCGGTCCCGAATTCGCCGCGAAGGCCACTGCGGCAGCTCAGGTCCTCTTCGTCGGGGTCTGGTTCAACGGGATGGCGATGCTCGCTCACTCGGCGCTGCTGGCGAAAGGCCGACCGGATCGCATCGCGAGAATGCACCTCATCGAATTGCCCTGCTACCTCGCTACCTTGGCCATTGCGCTCCGGCTCTGGGGAGTCACGGGGGCCGCCGTCGCGTGGGCGCTTCGAGTGTCGGTCGACGCCGTGCTGCTCTTCCGGATGGCTGGAGTACTCGAAGCCAGCGCGCGAGCCCTTTGGATTCCTACCCTGGCGTTGGCGGGAGCGCTCGTGTCCGCCCGACTCCAAACGTACGTCCCGCTGCTGGGCTGGTCGGCATCAGCGTCGCTGGCCGTGGGCATGGCTGTGTGGGCACTCAGAACGCTTCCGACGGAACTGAAGCTGACCTGGCGCGCGCGTCTCCCCGGCGCGTGAGCCCCGCCGCCCACCTCAGGCTTCCGGGAGCGCGGCGAACAAACGATCGCCGTACCCGGCCCAGGTGAATTCCCGCGCCCGGGCCCGCGCGGCGGCGGACATGCGCGCGCGAAGGTCTCGGTCGCCGAGGAGCTTCGCCACGCGCTCCGCGAGCGCCTCGGGGTCCCGCGGCGGGACGATGAAGCCCTCGACTCCGTCGCGCACGACCGAGCCGCACGCTGGCGTCGTGACGACCGGTAGGCCGCACGCGAGGGCCTCGAGGTGCACGAGCGCGCAGCCCTCGGCGAGCGTCGGAAACACGAAGATGTCGCCCATCAGGAACTCTTCGCGCACGCGGGCGCGCGGGACCTGGCCGACGAGCTCCACCCCGGCGAGCGCCGGGTGCGCCCGGTGCGCCACGCCCACAGGCCCGACCACGCGGGCGCGGTGCCCGAGGCCGCGCGAGCGTAGGAGCCGGCTCGCGGCCGCGAGGTGCTGCACGCCCTTCCGCAGCACGACCGAGCCGACGAAGAGGAGGCGGCCGGGCTCGGGCGTGGGCGTGGTCTCGAGCCAGGCCTCCGGAACGCCGTACGGCACGACGCGGAGCCGGTCGGGCGGGATCCCGTGCGACGCGACTTCTTCGCGCACGTGCTCGGAGGGCGCCAGCACCACGTCCGCGAGCCGCCACTGCTCGATGTCGCGCGCGATGCCCGCCTCTATCTCGGCCTCGGGGACGAGCGGCTCGAGGCCTGGATAGGCGAGGCGCTCGGACCGGACCTCGCGGCCCACGTGCGGGGCGATGATCTGCTCGTGGACCACGCGCAGCCCGCGCTCCTTCGCTGCGCGGACGACCGGCAGGTCCGCGGCGGTCAGCGTGTAAAGGCCGCCCGCCTCGCCGAACCCGTCGGCGAGGACCCGGGCGCGGAGGCGCTCCTCGTCGCGCGCGGCGAGGGGTACCGACGCGACCTTGCCCTCGAGCTCCGGAGGGAGCCTCCGCCCGAGCAGCCGCGAGACTCCGCGCGGCAGAAGGGGAAGGGACGCGAGGGACGCCGGCAGCCACGTCGGCGCGTGCGCGTCCGTGTAGAAGCGCTCGAGGAGCCCGCGCCGAGCCAGCATCGCGGGGACCGCGTAGCCCATACGCGCGCCGGTGTAGAGCACGACCCAGCGCAACGGCTCGGATCCATGCGCCGTCAACGTGGCTCCACGAGCCGGTCTATCGCCTTCTGCCGGGCGGCCTCTTCGTCGGCCTTCTCGAGCTCGCGTGCGCGGAGGAGCTGCCGCTCACATCCAGCCCTGTCGACCCCGGGCAACGGGCAGGCCTGCTCGAGCGCTGCGACGGCGTCGCCAAAGTGGCCGGCGCTCTGGGCGTGCGTGGCGAGCTGCAGGAGGGGCGTCGCCGAGTCCGGCATGGCCGCGGCGGCCGCGCGGTCCTCCTGGAGGGCCTCGGCGAACCGGCCCTGGGCGGCGTAGACGCGCGCGAGGAGGAGGTACTTGCCGGATGCCTCACCGGAAGAGCCAGGTGCGATCTCCTCGGCCAACCGCCGGGCCTCGGCGTAGTGCTGAAATGTCAGGGCACGCTCTACGAGGGGAGACAGCAGGAGGGCGCTGCCAGGAAAGCGCATCGCGCCGGCCCGGGAGCTCTTCATCTGCTCCGTCTGCGTTGCCCTGCGTAACGAGAGCCGAATAGGCAAGTCGCCAAGCCTCCTTCGACGGCGTACGCGACCTCTGGGCACGTCTCGCCAGCTCGAGCGCTGCGTCAGGCTGTTTGCGCATGAGCTCCACCTGGGCGAGCGGCAGAAGGGCCCGATCATCGAGATACTCGTCCAGAACCGTTCGAAGCACATGGGCCGCGTCATCGGGTCGAGAGAAGCCGAGACGTTCGCCAAGGGCGAGGAGGTGATCCGGCGTGGCTGGCACGGCGCGAACCAGATCGGCAAGTTCCGCCCAGGTCTCGATGGCCTCTTGGTAGCCTCGAGGATCACCCAGAGCGATGGTGAGAACCGTCTCCTGCCTGGCCAACTCGAGCTTCCCGCCAGCCTTCAGGCACCTTGCGAGAAGAAGGTGCGGCTCGGGCGCACTTGGGTCGAGGAAGGTCGCCGACGAGAGCCAAGGCATAGCCTGTGCGCAGTGGCCCTGAGCCTCTAAGGAGGCGCCCACGTTCGCCGCGACCACGTAGTCGGAAGGCGCGTACCAAAGGGCCCGCGCGCCCGCGACGCGCGGATCCGGCGCGGCCGCGCCGGGCAGGACGGCTGCTTGAGCAGGCGCAACGATTCGCGAGTACGCCACCGAGGCGGTGAGTGCTCCGGCGAGCGCGACGACTCCCACGAGGTGGAACGCCCAGGGTGGCACGCGGTAGCTGGGGACCTTCCGCGAGAGGAGCCCCAGCGCCGCCGCGGCGGGAATCCCAACGCCGAGGGTCTCGAGCGAAAAGTCGGCGAGGTCGTGCACGAACAGAGCCGCCAGGCCCGCAAGCAGGGCGACATCGGAGGAGCCGCGCTTTGCGTCACGGGCGGCCGAGAGCCACGTCCACGCGAGCGCGGCGATGAGCAGCCCTCCAGTAGGGATGCCGAGGTCGAGCAGGAGCTGCAGCCACGTGTTCTCGACGTGCGTGTACGTGTAGGGTGCGGGCTCGAGCCAGTGCGCGCTCGACACCGTCGCGAAGGCGCCCCGGCCCATCCCGAGCAGCGCGAAGGGCCACAGCATGCCGAGCCCGGTCAGCCAGAGCCTCGGCTTCGCCTCCGCCGAGAACGCGCCGATGGAGCGGACCTCACCAGTGACGGGCTCGTACGCGAGCACGGCCACCGCAATCACGACGGCCGCCACGCCCGTCACTGCGGGAGCCAGTCGGGCGGGCCACCCGCGGTCCGCGGTGGTGCGCTCCTCGATGCCTTCGCTGCGGGCGCGCCGGTCCAGGACGAGCAGGACCACGGCACCGCCGAGGAGTGCCATGAAGCCAGAGCGGGACAGCGTGAGAAGCGTGACCACTGCCGCGAGCGCCGCCCCGGCGAGCCAGGGTAGCCGCCCCGTTCCGGCCTCTCCCGCCGCAACGCCTGCGGCGGTGATCGCCGCGAACCCGGTGAGCGCGGCGAGGTGGTTCGGGTTTACGAAGGGGAGGTGCGGCTCGACGAACGAGGTGGCACCGGTGAGCGCGAGGAACACGACCGCAGCCGCGGTACCGACGCCAGCGAGCGCGACCGAGAGGGCGAGCCTGCGCCGGTCGGCGCCGTGTTCGGCTACGGAGCGGGCGGCGATGAACGTCGCTAGGAGCGCTAGCGCGTGCGGCAGGGTTCTCAGGCCCTCGCCGGGGGCGAGCGAGAGCGGCCGCCAGCTCGGGTACAGCCCGAGCGGTTGCAGCGCCGCTTGAAAGACCGAGCGGGCGCCGGGAGAGAAGAAGTGGAGCCAGGGCGGCAGCGGCGCGAGTTGGAGAAGCGCGACGAGCACCGCTAGGAGCATCGCGACGGCGGTGGCGGGATAGTGCGCGTGTCCGCGCGACAGCGCAGCGCCCAACGCAGCGACGGCGAACGCCGTGACGACCCAGAGGTCCACGCCTCCGCGAACGAGTGGAGCGGCAACCACCAGGGCGGCGAGCAGCCACCCTGGCACGCGGTCGCTCCAGCGGCTGGCCCTGCGCCTCCGCACGCCCTATCAAAGAACCACAGATTGGCGGCTTCTCCCAGCCCGTCGCGAAATCGGCTGACGCTCGCTCGACTTCATCCCGCCAGTCGCCGTAAGAATTGACCTCCAGCGCGTGCCGATTGGGGACGGGGCGCACAGACCGCGAGGGCCTGACCAGGATGGAGCAGCAGAACGCGACCCGCGAGTCCTCGGCCTCGATGTCCGAGGTCCTCAACCTCGACAACATCTGGAGGGTGGTGCGGCGCCGCCGCTGGCTGACCGCTGCCTTCTTCCTCTCGGTCCTCGCCATCGGGACGGTACAGACCCTTCGGCAACCCAAGGTCTATGACGCTACGTGCACGATCATCATCGATGTGCAGGCGCCGCGTGTGCTCGAGAAGGATCAGATAACAGAAATCGCCGAGGCAGGCGCAGGTTCGAACTACTGGTCGACGCGCGAATACTCCGAAACGCAGTACCGCGTCATCGCCAGCCGCGCAGTGGCTCAGCGCGTCGCGGATCGTCTGGGCCTCCGGCAGAACGACAAGTTCATGGGGCTCGAGAAGGTCGCCGACGAGGCGAAGCGGGAGGAGAGCCGGCAGAAGCGGGATGTCGCGGGTGTGCTCCTGAACCGCCTGAAGGTCGAGCCCATCAAGGAATCCCGCATCGTCCGCATCCGCTTCGAGGAGTCGGACCCCGAACTCGCTTCCCTCATCGCGAACGCCTTCGCCGACGCCTACATCGCCGAGAACCAGGCCGCGCGCACCGCGACCAACGCGAGCGCATCGGAGTGGCTGGAGGGCCAGCTCGAGGAGGCCCAGCGCAGGCTCGACGAGAGCTCGAAGCAACTCTTCGCCTTCAAGCGCGAGCACGACATCGTGTCGACTCGCTGGGAGGACCGGCAGAGCATGGTTACCCAGCGGCTCACCTCCATCAACGACGCGCTGACGCAGGCCAGGATCAAGAGGGCTGGGCTTGAGGCTCGTAACAAGGCACTCCAGTTCGTTGCAGAAGAATTGGCGTCTGGGGGACTCAAGAAGGATGAAACGGTGGTGCCTGTGAAGCCGGGGGAGGCAGTGGATGCTCTCAAGACTCGCTATCTTGACGAGCAGCTCCGCTGCACTGATCTCAGGGTGAGGTACCTTGCAGGCCACCCGGCGCTCGCGGCGTGCAACGAGAAGCTCGCCGCCTCGAAGGCCGCGCTCGACAGCGAGGTCCGCGCCTCACAGCTCGTCGTGAGGCGCGACACGGAGCAGGCCCGGCTCGAGGAGCAGAACCTGGAGCGGCTCCTCCAGCAGACGAAAGACGAGTCTTTCGGTCTCAACCAGTACGAGCGCGAGTACCTCGAGCTCAAGCGCTCCTACGACAACAACGAGCGCATCTTCGAGCTGCTCCTGAAGCGCATCAAGGACACGAGCGTCTCGAGCATGCTGCGCCTGTCCAATGTGCGCGTGCTCGACCGCGCCCGGCCGAAGGGCGGGCCGATCCGGCCGAACGTCCCGCAGAACCTGCTCGTCACGTTGCTCGTGGGCTTGATCGGCGGCATCGGAGTCGCATTCGGCGCCGAGTTCCTCGATCGCACCGTCCGTAGCCAGGAGCCCATCGAGGAGCGCCTGAAGCTCGCGTTCCTGGGCATCTACCCCCGCATCGAGGGAAGCAAGGACGGGCTCGTCGCCCGAGACCTCGAGGTCTTCGCGCAGCCCAAGTCCGTCGCGGCCGAGTGCCTCAGGACCATCCGGACCAACATCCTCTTCATGATGCCGGAGAAGCCGCTAAAGACCATCGTGGTCACCTCGGCGGGCCCGCAGGAGGGCAAGACCACTGCCGCGACCGCGCTCGCTATCACGATGGCGATGAGCGGCAACCAGGTGCTGCTCGTGGATGCCGACATGCGACGCCCGCGTATGCACCGCATCTTCGGTCATTCGAACAGCGCCGGCCTTTCCTCGCTCACGCTTGGCGAAGGCACGCTCTCGGAGCTCGTGCGTTCCACGCCGATCCCCAACCTGAAGGTGCTCACCTCGGGCCCGGTACCGCCGAACCCCTCCGAGCTCCTGCACGCGAAGGCGTTCAAGCGGATCATTGACGAGATGGCAGACGGCTTCGATCGGGTGATCATCGACTCGCCGCCGGTCGGTGTGGTCGCCGACGCACTCGTGCTCGGGACCTACGCGCACGGTACGGTGTTCGTCCTCCGCGCCGGCGCGACTTCGATCGACATGGCTCGCCACGCGGTGCGCCAGTTGCGCGACGTCAACGCGCACCTCGTCGGCGCGATCCTGAACGACCTGAACCTCGCCGACCACCGCTACGACTCGTATGCCTACTATTACAAGTACGGCTACTACGAGGACGGCGGCCCCAAGGCCTCGCAGCAGGCTCCTCGCGGCAGCGCCGCATGATATTGCCGTCCGAGGGCTAGGCTAAGCGGCCCCCGGATTCGGTCGCTCGACGGGCTCGTGCTCGCCCGAGCTGTATGTTGGAGCGGCCCGCGCTCAAGGCGCGCGACCGGGTCATCACGTGTCTGCGGGCCTCTCTGCCGCCGGAGGCGACGACAGCCGGCTGACGAGCCTCAGCAGCTCCGCCTCGAAGCGGGTAGAGACCGCGCTCCGAAGCGGTGTGGGATCGGGCCGGCGCGGAGAAGCCGAGCTCAGCTCCGCCAGGACGGCGGCGAGGGAGTGGGTGTCTCCGGGCGCGAAGGTCCGCGCCTCCGCCGCATCGGCGAGCTGCTCGGCGATCCCACCGAGGGCAGACCCGACAACGGTCGCCCCCGACCAGCGCGCCTCCAGCACCGTGAAGGGCCCTGTCTCGAGGCACAGCGACGGGACCACGACGACGTCCGCGGCGGCCATCGCGCGCAGCGGCTCCACTCCCGAGCCGAGCAGCAGGCGCGCGCGCGGCTCCGCGGCTACCCCGCGGGCGAAGCGCTCCCCGTAATCGAGCTCACCCGGGGCCGCCAGGAACGCTACGGCGAGGTCACCCACGCCGGCGAGCGGCCCACGCAGCGCCTCGAGGAGCACGTGCGGCCCCTTGATGTCTTGCAGCCTGCCCACGTAAAGCACGCGCACCCTACCCGGCAGCCCTTCCCACGGGCGTGAGTCGGGGACGGGATCGATAGCGTGCGGTGGTGGCAGCGATAGTCGGTGGACCTTGGAGGCGGGCAGGCCGTTCGCGAGGAGCAGCTGCTCGGCCCAGCGCGCGTGCACCGTAACCACATCGAGCGCGTCGAAGGCCTCGGCAAGCCGAGCCTGGAAGAGTTCCGTCCCGTAGCGGCGCTCAAAGGGGTGGCGGAACGAAGGCGGGACGGCGGGCGCGAGGGCGTGGAGATCGAGCGCGCCGAAGATGGACGCCAGCGGCCCGGGCACGCCGGACCAGACGAGCCCACAGCGCGTGCAGCGCCCCGGCAGGACCTCGCCATCGCACGGAACGACCCCGTCTCGCTGCAACGCCGTCTGCAGGCAGGTCTGCCCCGCGGCGTGGAACGTCCAGACGGTGCGCGCGCCCCGAGCGCGGGCAGCCTGCAGGAGCTCCGGGGGGTTCACCTGCAAGGTGGCGTGCACGTGGACGACGTCAGGCCGCACCTCGTCCAGGAGAGCCTCCCACCAGCCGAGGTGGGGTGGCGTGCACGCCCAGTGATCCAGGCGTGAGCGCGCGGGTGCGGGGAGAGGAACTCCAATGCACGGGACGCCCTCGAACTGGCGGCGGCCCGGGCTGCGGCTGTGGAAGGCCGCGTGTGGCTCCACCCCGTTGCGCAGGAGCGCGCGGTCGAGGCGATGGACGAAGACCTCCGTCCCGCCCACGTGCTCGCTCGCGTGGAGCATGCCGAACGACAGCCAGCGCATGAGACGTTCGCAGCATACGACGCGAGGCGCCGCTTCGCGAGCGGCCGGTCAGGCTGTAGGCTGCCCTAGAGCGGAGGCGAGCTTGATCGCGGAAGACCTGACCGGGATGACGGAGCGGAAGCTGAATGCCCGGCATTCGCTGGACGCGGGGGGCTGGGACGGGTCCGTGAACGCTGCGACGCACGTCCTCGATGCGATGCCGTTACTGAAGCGGATGGTCGGCTTGTGAGCCATGGGTCGGCCCGGGTCGACGTCCTCGTCGCATTGACTTCCCTCGTCGCGGAGGGGACGCCCGTCATGACGCTCGCGCTCTTCGGCGCGTGGCGCGCGCGGGGCCTCCACCCCGCTGTGATGACGCTGTACGACGAGCCGGACGAACTCGCGGCCGAACTGCGCGACCTCGGCGTGGCGGTGTACCGGGCGAAGATCCCCGGGGCGCGCCTCGGTCGCTACCCCGCGCTCGTCCGTGAGACGGCCCGGATCTGCCGCGAGGCGAGGCCCCACGCTTTCCTCTCGATGCCTTTCGGCTGGCACGCGTTCATGGCGATGGGCGCCCGCGCGGCAGGGGTGCCGGTACGGGTGGCGCACGTGGGCAGCTACCCGCCTCACTGGCAGGGACGGTCCTTCTGGAAGTTTAGGGTCGAGGTGATGCTCGGCCGCCCGTTCACGACCGAGCTTGTGTGCTGCTCACGCTACGTCGAGGACGGCGTGCGCGAGCACTTCGCCGGCGTGCACGGTCCTACGTCGGTCGTCTACAACGGCGTGGACATCGCTGGTATTGCTGTCCGCGCCGCTGCGGCGAGGAAGGCACGCCCGGCGGGCGGGCCCTTCCGCGTGGGCATGGTGGCGCGGCTCGAGCACTCGAAGGACCACGACACACTGGTCGATGCTGCCGCAGCGGCTTCCCGGGAGGTTGACATCGAACTCTGGCTCATCGGCGACGGGAGCCGCCGAGGTGAGCTCGAGGCGAAGGCGAGCGCGCTTGGGCTGGGAGCGCGCGTGCGCTTCCTCGGGAGCAGGCGCGACGTGCCCGAGCTGCTCGGCCAGCTCGACGCCTTTGCCTTCTCGGTGAAGCCGGACGAGGGGCTCGGGATTTCGCTCGTTGAGGCGCTCGCCGCGCGCGTGCCGGTCGTCGCGACCGACGTTGGCGGTTGCCGCGAGGTGCTCGGCGTGCACGCGCCGGCTTCGGTTGTGCCATACCGCGACGCCCCAGCGATGGCCGCTGCGCTGGTGGCGCTCGCTAAGAAGGGCGCGGCGCCGGAGCGGGTCGACGCCGGCGCGCGGAGGGCCGCCGAGCTGTTCTCGGTCGAGGCGATGGCCGAGGGCTACGCGCGTCGGCTGGGGCTCTCGTCCGCGGCCCGGTGATCGAACGGCGCGGAGCCGGGCATAGCTCAGAAGGCGTCCTGCGAAACGGCGCCGAGGAGCCGCTGCGCGTACGAGTCCCAGGTGAACTCCGAAGCGCGCGCCCGCGCATTCCTGGAGCAGCGCTCCCTCAGCGCACGGTCCGAGATCAGCGCTTCGATCCGGTCGGCAAGCCCGATGGCGTCGCGAGTGCCCACGATGAAGCCGTCCAAGCCGTCGCGGACCGTCGAGCCGCAGCTCGGCGTCGTCACGACCGGCACGCCGCAAGCCATCGCCTCGAGGTGCACGAGCGCGAAGCTGTCGGAGAGGGTTGGGAGCACGAAGATGTCCGCCTGCGCGAACTCGGCGCGGACCTCCGCGCGCGGCACCTGACCGAGGTACGTGACGCTCTCGAATTCCGGGCTCGCGAGCCGCTTCGACCAGGCGGCGCGCGCGGCGGCGAGCTCGATGGGCCCCACGACCCGGAGCTCGTGCTGCACGCCGCGGCGGCGGAGCTCGCGGGAGGCCGCGGCGAGGACGTGCACGCCCTTGCGGAGCCCGACCGAGCCCACGAAGAGCACGCGCCCGGGGACGGGACGAGGCGCGAGCTCCAGCCAGCCCGCGCCGATGCCGTACGGGACGACGCGCACCTTTTCGGCGGAGACGCCGTGCTCGAGGATCTCGCCGCGCACGTGCCCGGAGGCGCCGAGTACCACGTCGGCGAGCCGCCAGACCTCCTCGTCACGCCGCAGGCCCTCCTCGACCTCCGCCTCGGTGTCTTGCGGCTCGAGGTCGGGGTGGCGCGCGCGCTCCTCGCGGAGGATGCGCCCGACGTGCGGGTTGATGATCTGCTCGTAGGCGACGAAGAGCCCTCGCCGCTTCGCCTCGCGGACGAGGTCGAGGTCGCCGTTCGAGAGCACGTACAGCCCGCCGGCGCCGTCGAAGTTCCGGGCGAGCGCGGTCCGCCGGAGCCTGGCCTCGGTGCCGGGGACCGACACGAGCCCGCCGCCGGTCCGGAGCTTGCGCGCGAGCAACTCGGCGAGCGTCGCCCAGGGCAGGGAGATCGTGAGCGGCTCGAGCTCCGGCGGGAGCCGGCGGCCGGCCAGCCGGGCGAGCGGCCCGGGCAGGCTCCCGCGCGGCGCGAGCTCGAGCAGCCGGAACGGAAGGGCCGAACGGGCGTGGGCGTCGGTGTACAGGCGCGCCAGCCGGCCCGCGCGAGCGAGCACGGCGGGGACCGCGTAGTGGAGCCGCGCGCCGGGCTGGAGCACGGCGAAGCGCCGTGCGCTGGCGTCCGCGCCGCCGATGGGGTTCACTCCTCGCTGCATGTCCGCCGACACGATAGCCCAGGCGGCGCCGCCTTCGCGGAAAGGAAGCGCGCGCCCCGGTGACCGGGTCCTCCACGTGCTCAACGGCCTGCCGTTCGGCGGGAACGAGACGCTCTGTTACCAGCTCATGACCAACCTGCCGTTCGAGGAGCGGCTCCTGCTCAACATCGGGCCGGACGGCGGGATGCGGGAGCGCTTCCAGGGACTGCCGAACGCGCGGCTGTTCCAGATCGTCTACCACCGCGACGCGCGCGTCCGCTTCGTACGGGAGGTCGCCCGTCTTCTCCGCGAGCTTCGCCCCCGGGCGATCGTCGTCTACCCGTTCGGGCTGCACGTCCTCGTGGCGATCGCGGCGCGGCTGACCGGTATCCCCACCGTTCTCGTGCACGCCGGGAACCCGCCGCCCGAATCGGAGGAGCGCCGCCGCCTCTGGCGCTGGATCGTCCGCGCCTCGCGCATCCTGCGCACCCCGATCATCTCCTGCTCGAAGTACGTTCACGACGAGTTCATCGGGCTGTCCGGCGTGCTCCCGCGCGGGTCGGTGCCCGTGCTGAACGGCATCGACGTGGCGGCCGTCACCGAGCGCGTGAAACGCTCCCGGGCGCAGCGCCAGGACAGTCCGCCGGTCATCGGCATGGTGGCGCGCCTCAGCATCATCAAGGACCAGGAGACGCTCGTCCGCGCGATGGCGCTCGTCCACGAGGTTCGGCCGGACGCGCGGCTCTGGATCGTCGGTGAAGGAGAGACGAAGGAGCACCTCGAGGCCCTCGCGGGGGAGCTCGGGATCGCCCAGGTCGCCAGGTTCTGGGGAAAGCGCGCCGACGTGCCCGAGCTCCTCGGTCAGATGGACGTCTACGTCTTCTCGACCACTCGGGACGAGGGCTTCGGGATCGCGGTGGTCGAGGGGCTGGCGGCGGGCATCCCCGTGATCGCCTCCGACGTCCCCGCTTGCCGGGAGGTGCTCGAGGCGGGCTACGGCAGGCTCGTCCCGCCGCGCGACCCTAGGCCGATGGCCGACGCGATCCTGGAGCTCATCACCAACGTCGAGAACTACGACCGCTGGGCCGCGAAGGCGGCGCGCGGGGCGCCCGAGTTCTCCGCCGTGGCCTGCGCGGGCCACTGGCTCGACGCCCTGGAGGCCGACTGGTCGTGAGCCCGCCGCGTCTGCTCGCCGTGGTCGGCGACGCCACGCGCGAGGCGACGTGGAGCGGGATCCCGCGCCATCTCCTCGAGGCGGCGCGGCCGCGCGGCTTCCTCCAGGGCGGGCTCGCGCTCGCTCCGGAGCGGCTTCGCGGCCGGAGAGCGCTCTGGAACCTCGGCCAGCTCCTCACGACCGGCGAGCGTGGCGGCTTCCAGTACACAGCCGGTTTTCTGGACGCGCTCTGGGCCCAGCGCGCCGGCGAGGCGGAGGGCGCCGAGATCCTGACCCACTTTGCCCTGCTCCCGCCCGAGTCCGCGCGCGTCGAGCGCATGAGCTGCTACATCGACGCCACCCTCCGCCAGAACTTCGAGGAGTACGGGCTTGCGGCTATTGTCTCGTCGCGGGTGCGGGCCGACGCGCTGGCGCGCGAGCGCGCCGCGTACGAGCGCGCCGAGCGGGTGGTCTGCATGTCGCGCTGGGCGGCGCGTTCGGTGGTCGAGGCCTACGGGATCGCCGCCGCGAAGGTCCACGTAGTCCGCGCGGGCGCGAACCTCGACGAGGTCGCCGTGGCGAGCCTCCCGCCGCACGGGCCGGTCGACCGCTCCGAGCTCCGGCTCGGGTTCGTGGGCAAGGACTGGCGCAGGAAGGGACTGCCGTTCCTGCTCGAGGTGGCCGAGGCGATCGAGGCGCGGGGGCAGCGGGTGCGCGTGCTCGCGCTCGGTCCATCACCTGCCGACGTGCCGGCCCACCGGCTGCTGGAGCCACTCGGTTACTTCGACAAGACCCGAGACCTTGCGCGCTTCGCCACGGCAGCGCGGCGCGCGCACTTCGGCTGTCTCTTTTCCTTCGCGGAGGCGCTGGGGATCTCGACGCTCGAGTTCCTTCGGCTCGGCGTGCCGGTGGCGGGCGTCGACTTGGGCGGCATCCCCGACTGCATCGATGCGGGCGTGGGCCTGCTCGCGCCAGCCCAGGCCACCCCCGGAGCGGTGGCGATTGGGCTGCTCGACCTTTGGGAGCCGATGCGTTACGACGGGTTGCTCGCCGCCGTTCGAGCCCGCTCGGGCGAGCTGACCTGGGACCAAGCCGTCACCCGGCTTCAGGCGCTCTGGCCGCGCGCATGACGATCTTCTACAGCTACACGATCGCGATCGCCCTCATCATCGGCCTCTCCATCTGGACGGGCGTGCGTGGCCAGCGGGACTCCCTCCACCCGGCGCTCGTCCTGGGTGCGATGGCGCTGTTCCTGTACGTTCTCATGCCGCTGAAAATCGCGGCCGAGGACGGGTTCTTCGGATACCTCACGGAGCGACAGCTCGTCTTCGGTCAGCTCGTGAACCTTGTCGGCATCGCTGCACTCGTGCTTGGCGTCGCGATCGGTGCGTACGGCGGCACTTTTCGTGAGGGTTTCGTCCGGCTCCTGCCGGAAGGGCCTCGCGTCTATAACGCCGCGATCATCGTTGGCCTTGCTGGAGTCTGGGGCTACGGCGCTGGAATCCTCGCGATGGGCGGGTTCTCGCGGGCCTACGGCGTCGCCTACGGCGGAGGTTGGTCTGACTCCGGTTACGTGCGCGAGCTGTACCTGATGACCTCGCCCGCCATCTTGCTCCTGCTCGCCTCCGGGCGCGTCGTCGGGAGCATCCAGAGTTGGACGTGGGTTGCGCTCTTTGGAGCACCGCTTGCAATTCAGGGGCTGCTGGGTGCGCGGCGAGGGCCCACCTTCGTCGTGCTCGTCACCATCCTCGCGGGTGTCTACCTCATTCGCGGCCGTCGTCCACTGCTCCTGCAGGTCCTCGGAGGTGGAGCGGCGGTCGGCGTCCTGTTGCTCCTGCTCGTCGCCAACCGGCAGAATATCTACATCGGATCCGAGTTCCGACTCGAGGGTGATCCCACCGAGGTCTTGAGCGCCGGGTCAGGCAACGAATTCATCTACGGCGCGGGCTCCGTCTACACGGCATCCGAGACGGGGCAGTACTACTGGGGCGGCCGCTACGCGACCGTCCTCTTCATCCGCCCCATCCCGCGCTCCATCTGGCCCGAGAAGTACGAGTTCGCGAAGAAGACCTTCGGCGCCGACGTCGAGGTCAACATGGGCGTCGACATCGACGCGATGACTCACATCATGGGCTGGGTGGGCGCGTTCGGCGCGGCCACCGGCATCGTCGCTGACATGTTCATCGAGTTCTCGTGGGGCATGGTCGCCGTGATGTTCGGGCTCGGATACTTCTACGGCCGGAGCTGGCGCAACTCGGTCACGAAGGGCGGGATCTGGATCGTCGTCTACGGCGTCGCGCTAGCGCTCTCCATCTACCTCATCATGCAGTCGCTCGAGGCGTTCCTGTTCCGCGTGCTCTTCATGCTCGCGCCGGTCGGGTGGGTCTGGTGGTACGCCGGGCTCGGCCGGTTCGAGAACGCCGAGCCCGAAGGCGGAGCCCGGTCCCCTGCATGAGCCCGCCCCGGGTCGCCGTCCTCGTCGAGCGGCTCGGGCCCTACCACGCCGCACGCTTCGCCGCGGTGGCCCGCCGGACCGACGCGCTCGACCTCACGGTGCTCGAGATCGCCGCCGGCTCCACGCGGTACGCCTGGTCCGGCGGCGAGGCGGCCTCGTTTCGCACCCACCCGCTCTTTCCTGGCGCCGACTACCTCGCGCTCCGTCCGGCCGAGCTCCGCCGGGCCACCCGCGCCGCGCTCGCCGAGCTCCGTCCGGCCGTCGTCGTCGCGAACGGCTGGGGCTTTCCCGAGTCCCGTGCCGCCATCGCCTGGGCCGCCGCGAACGGCAGGCCCGCCGCGATCTTCTCCGACAGCCACGAGCGCGACGCACCCCGCGTCGCCTGGCGAGAGGCGCTCAAGCGCGGCGTCGTCGGCGCCTGCGCGGCGGCGCTCGTCGCGGGCCGCCGCCACGCGGAGTACCTCGCGAGGCTCGGCATGCCGGCCGACCGGATCGTCACCGGGTACGACGTCGTCGACAACGCGCACTTCGCGAGCGGCGCGGCGGCGGCCCGCGCAGACGCTCCCGCCCTGCGCGCGCGGCTCGGGCTCCCCGCGCGCTACTTCCTCGCCTCCGCCCGCTTCATCGCGAAGAAGAACCTCCCGGCGCTGGTCGATGCCTACGCCGGCTACCGCGCGGCAGCCCAGGCGCCCTGGGGGCTCGTGCTCCTCGGCGACGGTGAGGAGCGCGCGGCGTTGGAGGCCGCTATCGACCGGCACCACCTCGCCGATGCGGTGCGCCTGCCCGGCTTCGTCCAGTACCCCGAGCTCCCGGCCTGGTTCGGCCTCGCCTCGGCGTTCGTCCTCCCGAGCACGCACGAGCAGTGGGGGCTCGTCGTGAACGAGGCCGCGGCCGCTGGCCTCCCGCTCGTCGTCTCCGAGCGGGCCGGCTGCGCGCCAGAGCTCGTGCGGGACGGCGAGAACGGCTTCCTATTCGATCCGTCCCGGCCGGGCGAGCTCGGGGAGCGCCTCCAGCGCATGGCAGCGCTGCCCGATGCCGCGCTCGCCGTAATGGGTGAGGCCTCTCGCCGGCTCGTCGCCGCGCTCACACCCGAGACCTTCGCGGAAGCCCTCGTCCGCACCGTCGCGCTCGCGCGGGAGCGCGGCCCTGCGAGCGCGTTCAGCCTCGCGAGGTGGTTGCCGTGAAGGTCACCCACCTCACCTGGCTCCTCTCGAACCGCGGCGGCGGCATCCCGCCGGTGATCGGCGCGCTCGCGCGCGCCCAGGCCGCTGCCGGCGCATCGGTCGAGGTGCTCGGCGTGGAGGACCCCGCGGAGCGCCCGCAGGAGGGCATACCATCGCCGCGCGTCCACCCCGCGGCGGGGCCGCTCGCGCTCGGCCGCGCCCCGGGGCTCGCCCGCGCGCTCGCCGCGGCACCGCCCGAGCTCCTCCACCTCCACGGCCTCTTCACCTGGACCTCGAAGGACGCATGCGACTTCGGCCGGCGCACCGGGCGGCCCGTGGTGGTGAGCCCGCACGGCATGCTCGAGGCGCCGGCGCTCGCGCGCTCCGCCTGGAAGAAGCGGGTCTTTCGAGCCTTCGTCGAGGACGACAACCTGCGCCGTGCCGCCTGCCTGCACGCGCTCAACGCCGAGGAGGCGAGGAGCTTCCGGGCGTTCGGCCTCACCAGCCCCGTCGCGATCGTTCCGAACGGCGTCGAGCTGCCGGACATCGCGGGGGCGCCGCCGCGGGACGCGCTCCGGCGCAGGTTCCCTTCGCTGTCACCGGGCCGACTGCTCCTCTTCCTCGGGCGCCTCCACCCGAAGAAGGGCCTGCACGTCCTCGTCGACGCGTGGGCGCGCCTGGCGAAGGCGGGGACCCTCGACCGCGAAGGCTGGAGCCTCGTCGTCGCCGGCCCCGATCAGCTGGGCCACGAGGCCGAGGTCCGCCGGGACGCGGAGGCGCGCGGCCTCGGGGGCCGCGTGCACTTCGTCGGGCCGCTCTGGGGCGAGGCGAAGGCCGAGGCCTTCGCGGCAGCGGACGCCTTCGCGCTCCCGTCGTACACCGAGGGCTTCTCGATCGCGGTGCTGGAGGCGATGGCCTGGCGGCTGCCGGTGGTCATCACGCGCGCGTGCAACTTCGACGTCGAGGCCCCGGGCGCGGGCCTGCTGTGCGAGGCCGACGCGGCCTCCGTCGCGGCGGCGCTGGAGACCCTGCTCTCGCGCTCCCCGGCGGAACGCGCCGCGCTCGGTGCCGCAGGGCGCGCCCTCGTGGAGCGCGCGTACACGTGGCCCTCGGTCGCGGCCTCGCTGATCGCCGTGTATGCTTGGCTCCTCGGAGGCGGCGCTCGGCCAGCCTCGGTCGAGGTGATGCGGTGAGTGAACGCAGCCCGGTCCGCCTGGACCGCTTCGACAACGCCTGGTACCGCCCCGGCCGCTCGCTGCCGGTGCGCCTGCTCTGGCTCGTCGTGAACGCGGCGTTCTTCCTCACCTGGTTCCCCTGGCCGTCGGGCCTGAAGGCCGCGCTCCTGCGCGCGTTCGGCGCGGAGGTAGGCGCCGGGGTCGTGCTGAAGCCGCGCCTCAACGTGAAGTACCCCTGGCGCCTCCACGTCGGCGACCACACGTGGCTCGGCGAGGGTGTCTGGCTCGACACGCTCGCCGACGTTCGCATCGGCGCGCACGCGTGCCTCTCGCAGGGCTGCATGGTCGAGACGGGCAACCACGACTGGTCGAAGGCCACCTTCGATCTCGTCGTCCGCGAGGTCGTCATCGAGGACGGCGCCTGGGCCGCGGTGGGCTCCCTGCTCCTCCCGGGCAGCCGGCTCGCCTCGCACGCCGTGCTCGGGGCGGGCTCGGTGCTCTCCGGCGACACGGAGCCGTGGGGCGTCTACGCAGGAGTACCGGCGGTGAAGGTGAAGGAACGGGTCATCGCCGAGCGGGCCGGATGAAGGTCCTCCTCCTCAACCACTACTTCTGGCCGTACGACGACGCGCTCGCGCTGCTCGCGGCCGACCTCGCCGAGGACCTCGCGCGCGCGGGCCACGAGGTGACGGTGCTCGCCTCGTCCGGCACCGGGCCCGGCGGCACGCGCCTCCTGCACGAGGAGGCCTGGGGCGGCGTCCGGATCGTCCGCACCCGCAACACGGTGCTCGGGAAGGGCGCCCTCGTCCGCCGGGTCGCCGACTACGCCACCTACTTCGCCTCCGCCTTCGCCACCGCGCTCACGCTGCCGCGGCCAGACGTCGTCGTCGCGACGAGCGCCCCGCCGCTCCTCGCCTCGGTCGGCCTCGCGGTGAAGCGGCTGCGCGGCGCGCGCCTCGTCTACTGGCTCCAGGATCTCTACCCGGAGCTCGCGGTGGCCTTCGGCGTGCTCGGCGCGCGCTCGCCGGCGACCTGGCTCGCCGAGCGCGTGTCCCGCGCGGCGCTGCGCGGCGCCGACGCCGTCGTGGTCCCCGGCGAGCCGATGAAGGCGCGGGTGGCGGCGAAGGGCGTCGACCCCGCGCGCGTGCACGTCCTGCCGAACTGGGCCGACGGCGAGAACGTCCGGCCGGTGCCGCCGGAGGTGAACGCGTTCCGGCAAGGGCTCGGCCTGGGCGACCGGCGCGTCGTCCTCTACTCCGGCAACATGGGGCGCGCGCACGACCTCGACACGCTGGTCGGCCTCGCCCGGCGCTGCCGTGAGCGCGACGACCTCGCGTTCGTCTTCGTGGGCGGCGGTGGGCGGCGCGGGGTCGTCGAGGCCGCCGCGCGGGAGCTCCCGAACGTGAGGCTCCTGCCGTTCGTCCCGCGCGAAGGGCTCGCCGAGTCGCTCTCCGCGGGCGACGTGCACCTCGTCTCGCAGACTCCGGAGACGCTCGGGCTGATGGAGCCGTCGAAGCTCTACGGCATCCTCGCGGCGGGGCGGCCGGCGCTGTACGTCGGGCCGCCGGCTTCCGAGGTGGCGCGGACGATCGTCCGCGAGGGCGCCGGCGAGGTCGTGGCGAACGGCGACGTCGAGGGTGCGCGCGCGGCGCTCGATCGCCTGCTTCGAAGCGCTCCCACCTCCGCGCACGTCCGGAGCGCGTTCGAGGTGCGCCACGAACGCAGGGTGCGCACCGCGGCGATCGCCCGGGTGCTCACGGACGCTCGGTGAACGACCCGCCCGGGAACCCGCGGTCGGGTCCGCGCGGGCGGGGTCCCGATTTCGGGGCCCGTCGCACCCGTGGTAACGTCCCCGGACGCCATCGCAGCGACGGGGAGTGGCTGCCGCTGGCCCGGGAGCAGGACGCCGCTTGAGGACCGTGTTCGCAGCGTTCATCGCGGCGATGGTGGTCGCCGCCATCCTGACGCCGCTCGTGCGCAACCTCGCGCTGCGCCGCGGCTGGCTCGACCACGCGCTCTCCGCCCGGAAGGTCCACGGCCGCCCGGTGCCCCGGCTCGGCGGCGTCGCCATCGTCATCGGCTTCTACGTGCCGCTGCTCGCCCTCCTCCTGGCGAACTCCGAGGTCGGGCGCCGGTTCTGGGCGGACCGCACGAACGCGATCGCGCTCCTCGCGGGCGGCCTCGCCATCGCGGTGCTCGGGGTCTGGGACGACCTCCGCGGCATGAAGGCGGGGCTGAAGTTCACGATCCAGTTCGCGGTCGCGCTCTTCCTCTTCGGCATGGGCGCGCGGGTCACCGAGATCACGAACCCGTTCGGCGACCCGATCCAGCTCGGCTGGCTCGCGCTGCCGTTCACGGTGCTGTGGATCACCGGCGTCATCAACGCGATGAACCTCATCGACGGGCTCGACGGGCTCGCCGGCGGCGTCGCGCTCACGGCGATCTCCACGACCTTCGTCATCGCGGCGTGGCGCGGCGAGCCGCTCATGATGCTCTTCGCGGCGACCCTCGCCGGCGCCGTCGCGGGCTTCCTCTTCTACAACTTCAACCCCGCCACCATCTTCATGGGCGACGCGGGGTCGATGTTCCTCGGCTTCGTGCTCGCGGCCACCGCGATCATGAAGAACCAGAAGTCCTCCACGGCGGTCGCGATCGTCGTCCCCATCATCGCGCTCGGCATCCCCATCGCCGACACCTTCCTCGCGATGGTGCGCCGGATGATGAAGGGTGTCCCCATCTTCCAGGCCGACCGGGCCCACATCCACCACCGCCTCATGGAGCTCGGCCTCAGCCACCGGCAGGCGGTGCTCGTGCTCTACGGCGCGTCCGTCGCGCTCGGGGTCGTCGCGCTCGGCATGTCGTTCGTGACGACCGGCCTGCAGGCGGCCGGCCTCCTGCTCGGGATGTCGGTCGTGATCTTCTTCGCGCTCCGCCGGCTCGGCTACCTCGACCTCTCCCGCGCCCAGCGCCTGCTCGAGACGCGGCGCCGGAACCTCGATCGCCGCGCCTCGGTCCGGCGGGCGGGCGAGGCGCTCCGCACCGCCGAGTCGGTCGAGGAGATCTGGGGGATCGTGCGCGGCGCCTCCCGCGAGCTCGGCGCCTCGGGCGTCGCGCTGCGCCTCGCGGGCCCGCGCGCCCTCGCGGGCTCCGAGCCCTTCGAGGACGGCTTCGAGGAGGCGGAGGGGCCGCTCTTCCGCGCCCGCTACGGGCTCGTCGCGGAGCGCCCCGGGGAGCACCACCTCGAGCTCGGCTTCGACGACGGCCGGTTCTCCATCGACCGCGACACCGAGATCGCGGTGGAGCTCCTCTGCGAGCACGTGTCCGGCGCGTTCGACCGGCTCGATCGCCTCGCGGAGGCGCGCGCCCGCGGGCTCCTCCCGGCGCAGGGCGCATGAGCCTCGGCGAGGCGGAGCAGGGCTTCCTGCTGCGCGCCGTGCTGCAGCTGCCGGCGGAGCCCGTCGGAGCGCTCGACTGGACTGCGCTCGCCGACCGCGCGCGCACGCTCGGTGTCTCCGGCCTCGCGTGGCGCGCGGCCGCGCCGCTCGGCCTCTCGCCGGCGCCTCCCGGCTACGCCGCGCTCCGCCGCCACGCGGAGGACGACGCGGCCCAGACCGCGCTCACCGTGAATGCCTTCGCGCGGGCCTCCCGCGCGCTTGCGGCGGCGGGCGTGCCCTGCCTCGCGCTGAAGGGCGTCGCACTCTGCGTGCACGACCCGGGCTACGGGCCGCTCCGACACGTGTCCGACCTCGACCTCCTGGTGCGCGGCGCCGACGCCGGCAAGGCCGACGCTGTGCTCCGGGCCGACGGCGCGCGCCCCTTGCCGCGCAGGCCCACGCTGGAGGGCGCGCACGGGCTCGCTGCCGCCGCGGCGGAGCCGGTGGCCACTGGCGTCGGCGGCTACGTGGACACGACGGGCGTGAAGCTCGACCTGCACGTCGCGCCGCCGGCGGAGGTGGAGGGCGGCACCGAGGGGCTCCTCGCGCGAGCGATCCACGCCGAGGTGCAGGGCGTCGCGGTGCGGGTGCCCGCGCTCGAGGACCTCGCGGTGATCGCGTGCGAGCACGCGCTCGTGCACCACGTGGGCGATCCCGCCTTCCTGCCCCGGCTGGCGGCGGATCTCGTCCGGCTCGGCGCGCGGGGCGCGCTCGCGCAGCCGGGCCGGAGCCCGGCGGTGGCCGAGGGCCTCGCGCTCGTGGAGGAGGCGCGGAGCGCGGCCGCGAGCCGTGCGCCGGCGCCCACCCGGTTGGGGCAGGCCTTCGAGCCCGCGGGCTGGGCTCCGGGCTTCCGGAAGCGTGCGGTGGGGCGGCTCCGCCTCCTCTCGCGGAAGGGCTGGATCTCCCTCTTCCCGTCGCGGGCTTACCTCGCCGCGAGCTACGGGGTGCCGGACGAGACCTGGTGGCTGCCGCTGCTCCACGTGCGGCGGCTCCTCGTGGATCAGCCGCTGGCCGTCCTGGGCTGGCGAGGCCGTCGCGGCGGGCACCGCGGGTGAGGTAAGGTGGGATACGGGGCCGCTTGCTACACGGCTCCGAAGGCGCGTAAGTCATCGGAACGACCCCGAGTGCAGGCCCTGGTTTCCTGGCCCGGCGTCGCGTGATCACGGAGAATTCCAGGATGCGTGTTCGTGTCGCCCTCGGCGGCCTCGCCCTGTTGCTCGCGGCCGCCTGCGCCGACCGGCCGAAGCCGGCGCGGCAGGTCGTCGAGCCGCTGCCGCCCTCGCGGCCGCAGCGCATCGCCACGTTCGAGGCGGTCATCGAGCCGCCGACGCCGGGGCCCGGCGGGTCGCGCGGGTCGGCGCTGTGGACGGTGATCCCGGAGGGCACGGATCAGAATGCGGGCACGAACCCGCCGCGCACGGTGGAGATCGCCTCGGTCACGCCCTTCATCGACGTCGGTCCGGTCGCGCCGGGCTGCGACGAGAACGCGATCCAGACGCCGGTCCGCATCACGAACTACCTGCCGGAGCGGCTGGCCGGACTGTTCGTGACGATCACGTCCTTGACGAGCTCGACCTACGCCGTATGCGACCCCGGCGTCTTGCCGGTGGGCGGGAACAAGGCTTACGAGGACCCGGACTTCCCGGGGACCGTGACCTTCGTGCCACCCGGCAACGATGCGATCAGCCCGTACGGCAGCTACATCGACTACACGGACGTCCTCACCTATCCGTACGAGAGCCTCGCCGGCTCGGCGGTGGCGGAC
Source organism: Anaeromyxobacteraceae bacterium (assembly GCA_047602405.1). GTDB lineage: Bacteria > Myxococcota > Myxococcia > Myxococcales > Anaeromyxobacteraceae > Anaeromyxobacter. The sequence continues at coordinate 891,740 of JASGHJ010000001.1, read as the reverse complement.
GGCTCCGCACCCGGTGCCTTGCCGATCGTGAAGGACTGGAACCTCAATTACCCGCCGGTCGGTTCGGGCCCCTTCGTCATCAAGGGCGCGATCTGGGCGGATCCGTTCCCGAACGCACCACGTGTGGCCGGTGACACGCTCGGTGACCGTGTGGAGGGCAACGAAACGCTCCACTGGTTCCTCTACGACAACAAGGACGACTTTCATCAACCGCGGGTCACGCAGATGCGGGCGACCATCTGCTCGGCGCCGTTCGTGAACGGCAGCTGCAGCGGCATCCCGTTCGTGCTCGACGACTTCAACGTCCCCTCGAACGGCTTCGTGGACAGGGCCGCGCCGGGCGCCGGCTGGGGTTCGTACGATTCGTACCTGGGCGACTTCATCTTCACTGTGGGTCAGCGGTACTACCTGGAGGCGCGGACCCACTGGAATCCGGGTGGCGGGGTGATCGACGGCACCTTCGCGCAGCAGGAGAGCTTCATCGTGACCGGCCCGCCCGTCCTCAAGACCCCGGCCGACAACGCAACGGACGTCCTGCGTGGTGTAACCGCGTTCACGTGGACCGTGGACTATCCGTACGAAACGGTCCCCTCGAGCGACCGGGTGTTCATCCTCTGCAAGGCGCCCGACTGCTCGGCCCTGGGTGACCCCATCTTCGATGCCGTGACCACCACGTCCGCGGCCGAAGGGCCAGCCAACACGTGGACCTACACGTTCACGGCCGACCTAACCGGGCTCACCGCGGGGACCGACTACTTCTGGTCGGCCCGCAACCACTTCGCCGGCCGCAACGGCGAGTACGTCGCCCCGTTCAAGTTCACCACCGCTCCCTGAGCTCGGACCTCGCACCATGGATCCCAAGAAGACCCAGCCCGAGCTCCCCGCCGCGAAGCCGGCTCCGCCGCAGCGGCCCGCCTACGAGCCGCCGCGCGTCCTCGCGCGCCGACGCGTCGAGCACGCCACGCTCTTCAGCGGCGACGGCGGCCCCGGCGGCGGCATCGGCGGCGAATAGCGCGATGTCCCCGACGAGCCCCGTCCGCGCCCTCGCGCTCGCCGCGGCGGCGCTCGTCTGCGCGGCTGGCTGCGCCGACGTGTGCGGTGCGCCCGAGCGAGGCTGGCTCGCCTACACCTCCCGCCGCGGCGACCAGTACGACGTCCGCATCATCCGCGCCGACGGCGCCTGCGACGTCGTGCTCGCCGCGACCCCGGGCGACGAGACCGACCCCTCCTACTCGACCGCGGCCCAGGGGGCGGTCTACCGCGCCTTCCGATACGGCCGCGGCCGCCTCGTCTACCGCCCCATCGCGGCGCCCTACGAGACGCTCCTCGACACCGGCGACCTCGCCGTCGGGAGCCCGCAGGTCTCTCCGGACGGAACCCACGTCGCCTTCTCCGGCAAGTCGCCCGACGCGGGCACCGCCGACGTCTACGTGATGCCGCTCCACGGCGGCGTCCCGGTCGCGCTCGCGGCGGCCCCGGCCGACGACGTCCAGCCGGCCTGGTCTCCCGACGGCGAGACCCTCTACTTCACCTCCAACCGCACCGGCCGCTACCAGGTCTGGAAGGTGCCCGTCGCCGGCGGCGACCCGGTGCAGGTCTCGCAGGAGGCGGCCTCGCCGCTCCGCTGCGGCGCCGTCGCGTGCCGCATCCTCGGCCGCCCGGCGCCCTCGCCGGACGGGAAGAGCCTCGCGTTCGCCCGCGCGACGCCCGCGCAGGACGCGCGCATCATCGTGCTCGATCTCGCGACGGGCCAGGAGCGCATCCTCGCCGACGCGGCGGACGTCGAGCCCTCGTGGAGCCCCGACGGTAACTCGATCGCCGTCATGAACACGAGCTTCGGCGACGCCGAGGTGATCGTGCGCGACGCGGTGAGCGGCGTGCTCTCCGTGCGCCTCACCTGGTCGCCCGGCATCGACGGCGCGCCGTCCTGGGTGCGCTGACGGGACCGCGCGTGGCCCGGGCCTCGCTCCGCACCGCGCTCCGGCTCCTGCGCCTGCGGCTCACGCTGCCGCTCCAGTTCCGGCGCGAGGCGCTGCCGGACCTGCTGCGCCAGCTCGACGCGGGCGCGCCGGTCTCCGTTCGCCCTGAGCCTGTCGAAGGGCGAAGGGGCGACCAGGGGACGTTCGCCGTCGAGTCCCTGAGCGCCCTCCTCATGCGCCCCCTGCGCCTCTGGCCCACCACCTGCCTGTGGCGTGCGCTCGCGGGCTACGCGGTGCTGCGCGCGGCGGGTGCGGACGTGAAATTCCTCATCGGCCTGCGCCGCCGGACCCACATGCCCGGCGACTACCGGGCGCACGCCTGGCTCCTGCGCGACGGGAAGCCCTCCATCGGCGCGCCGCCGCCGGGCCGCTTCGCGATCGCCTTCGCCTGGCCGGCGGATCCGGGTACGCTCCTCGCCGCGCGGGAGCGCGCGACGATGCCAGGCCTCAGGCCCTCCGGGGACGCGATCCTCACCGAGCTCGGCGACGGGACGGGCGTGCTGCTCCACCTCGGCACGCGCCGCTACCTCACGCTCAACGCCACCGGCGTGATCGCCTGGAAGCTCCTCGCCGCCGGCGCCTCGGACGAGGCCGCCATCGCGCAGGGGCTCGCCGCCGAGTTCCCCGAGATCGAATCCGTCCGACATCCGCCGCCACGTGGAGACGCTCGTGAGGGAGCTCCGCGAGGACGGCGTCATCGTCGAGAACGCGGGCTGACGCCGTGGCCCGCCGCGCGCTCCACGGGCTCGTCCTCGAGCACCGCTGCGCCGCCGGCGTGGATCCGGCGGAGCTCCTGCTCGGGCACGTCGCCGCGGCCGCGCCCGGGGCGCCCGCCGGCCTCGTCATCGAGACCGAGGTCGTCGCCGCGCGCACCAGGCCGGAGGGCCCGCCCGATCAGACGTTCCAGGGCGCCGAGCTGCGCCTGCGCGAAGGCGGCGCGCTCCGCGTGGACACCTCGCTCGCGACCGTCACCAGGCGCGCGGAGCACCTCCGGATCGAGGTCCCGGCGCCGCTCGACGAGGCCCAGGCCTGGGCGGTCGCGCACCTGCCGCTCCTCCTCGCGCTCTCGGCGGTCCTGCGCGAGCGCGGCCTCCACCACCTCCACGCCGGCGCGGTGGTGGATCCCGGCGGCCGGGTGCTGCTCCTCCCCGGCCCGTCCGGCTGCGGCAAGAGCACGCTCGTCGCCGCGCTCGTCGCGGCCGGCTGCGCGTACCTCGGCGACGACGTCGTGCTCCTCGCCGCGGGTCCGCGCGTGCTCGCGCTGCCGCGCGCGTTCCACCTCGCGCCGCGGAGCGCCGCCGCCATCCCCGGCGCCCCGGCCGTCCCCTCGGATCGGACGACCGCGCTCGGCAAGCTCGCGCTCGACCCGCGCGCGCTCTTCCCGGGCCGGGAGCGCCACGAGGCCGGCGCTCCCGCAGCGCTCGTCTTCCCGCGCGTCGCCGATCGCGACGACACGGCGCTCCACCCGCTCTCGCCCGCGGCGGCGCTGGGTCGTCTCGCCGAGTCCTCCGCGCTCGTCGCGGTCGGCGCGCTCCCCGGCGTCCGGGCGCACCTCGCGCTCCTCGGCGCGGTGGCCGACGGCGCGCGCACGTTCGAGGCAGACCTCGGGCGGGACCTCCTGGCGAATCCGGTGCGGACGGCGGGGCGCGTGTTAGGACAGGCCCTCCCGTGAGCGAACCGTCCAAGCTGCCCGAGCTCCCCCGCGCCGCCGTGCTGAAAGAGCTCGCGGCCCTCCTGCGCGAGGAGTGGGTCGCGCTCACCGCGGCGACCGTGATGCTCGTCATCGGCGCGGGCCTGGGCCTCGTCTACCCGCAGGGCATCCGGCTCATCGTCGACAACGCCATCGCCGGCAAGGACCCGTCCTCGGTCACCCGCGCGGCCTGGCTCCTCATCGGCCTCGCGGTCGTGCAGGGCGTCGCGGTCGCGTTCCGCTCTGTGCTCTTCTCGCTCGCCGGCGAGCGCGGCGTCCGGCGCATCCGCGAGCGCGTGTACGCCTCGCTCGTCTCGCAGGAGGTCGCGTTCTTCGACGCCTCCCGCACGGGCGACCTCATCTCGCGCCTGGGCTCCGACGCCGCGAGCCTGCAGGGCCTCCTCTCGGCGCAGTTCTCGATGACGCTCCGCCACCTCATCACCGCGGTGGGCGGCATCGGGCTCCTCTTCGTGACCTCGCCCCGGCTCACGCTCGTGATGCTCGCGGTCATCCCGCCGGTCGCGTTCGGCGCCGTCTACTACGGCCGCAAGGTCCGCGCGCTCGCGCGGAAGTACCAGGACTCGCTCGCCGAGGCCTCGCAGGTGGCCGAGGAGTCGCTCTCGGCGATCCGCACCGTGCGCCAGTTCAACGCCGAGCCGGCCGAGCGGCGCCGCTACGACGCCGCCATCGCGGCCTCCTACGACGCCGCCCGCACGCGCGCCTACCAGGCCGCCACGTTCATGGGCGGCGCCTCGATGGGCGTCTACGCGGCCATCGCCGCGGTGCTCGGCTACGGCGGCGTGCTCGTCTCTCGCGGCGAGCTCACCGCGGGCGCGCTCACGGCGTTCCTCGTGTACACGCTCCTCATCGCGATGAGCCTCGCCGGCCTCGCCGAGATGTGGGCCGAGGTCATGCGCGGCGTCGGCGCCGGCGAGCGGGTCTTCGCGCTCATGGTCCGCGCGCCGGCGATGCCGCTCGGCGGCGGCGAGCGCCCGGCGCGCGCCGAGGGGCGCATCGCGCTCGAGCACGTGCGCTTCTCGTACCCGACCCGGCCGGACGCCCAGGTCCTGAAGGACGTCTCGCTCGAGAATCGCGCCCGGCGAGGTGGTCGCGCTCGTGGGGCCCTCGGGCTCGGGCAAGTCCACCATCGCGTCGCTCCTCTCGCGGCTCTACAATCCGGTGTCGGGCGAGGTCCGCCTCGACGGCCGGCCGCTCACCGCGCTCGATCCGACCTGGGTCCGCGAGCACGTCGGAGTCGTGCCGCAGGAGCCGGTGCTCTTCTCGGCGACCATCGAGGACAACGTCCGCTACGGGCGCCCGTCGGCCACCGCCGAGGAGGTCCGCGCGGCCTGCCGGGCGGCGCACGCCGACGGCTTCGTGAGCGCCTTCCCCGACGGCTACGCGACCAAGGTCGGCGAGCGCGGCCAGCAGCTCTCCGGCGGCCAGCGCCAGCGCATCGCGATCGCGCGGGCGGTGCTGAAGGACCCGCGCATCCTCCTGCTGGACGAGGCGACGAGCGCGCTCGACGCCGAGAGCGAGCACCTCGTGAAGGACGCGCTCGCGAAGCTCATGAAGGGCCGCACGACGATCATCATCGCGCACCGGCTCTCGACCGTCGCGAGCGCGGACCGGGTGGTGGTCGTCGAGGACGGCCGGATCGTCGAGTCCGGCCCGCACGCGAAGCTCGTCGCGCAGGGCGGGCTCTACCAGCGGCTCGTGGAGCGGCAGCTCCGGGCCGGGTAGCGCTCATCCCGAGCGTGGGCCCGCGGAGGCGGGCCGAAGTCGAAGGGCTACGGCCACCCCGTCAGCACGATGAACACGGCCTCGCCGCCCTTCTCGGGCACGACGCCGTGGACGATCCGCTGGCCCTTCTCGACGGTCACCCGGCTCTGCGTGTTCCGCTGGGTGATCGCGACCTCGAGCGTGAGCGTGTTGCCGCGGGCCTCCTGCAGCGTCACGCCCACGGTCTCGCCGCCGGGCAGGTCGACGAACTCGGTCTTCCCGGGCTTGAGGTCGACCTTCTTCTCGGACACCTGGTCCCACCGCACGTAGGCGAGCGGGGAGATCTGCCGCTTGAGGTCGCCGAGCCGGGGGTCGATCTGGGCCGGCCCCTTCTTCGAGGCGCGCACGACGCGGATGCCCACCGGCACCTCGGCGAGCGCGGCGGAGGGCAGGGCGAGCGCGAACGCGAGCACGAGGCTCGTCCACGCGCGGGCGCGGCGCGCGGGCGCGATCACGTCGCGTCCTCCGGCGCCAGGAGCACGATCGGACCGTCGTTGGTCTGGATCACGGTGGTGGCCTCACCCTCGGAGTCGACCTCCAGCGAGGCGACGCTCGCCTGCTCGCCAGCCCCGGTCGAAAGGTACACGACGAGCGCCGCGGCGGCCAATCCCGGGGCGAGCAGGGCGGCGACGGCCCGCCGGTGACCCCGGATCCACTCGATGAGGCCCGGCCGGGCGGGAGGCGCCACCCGGGCCATGACCTGGTCCACGAAGGGGGCGAAGTCGCGCCGCGCCGCCTTCGCGAGCAGCGCCTCGGCGACGAGCCCCTCGGTGGCCGCCACATCGGCGGCGAGCGCCCGGCAGGCGTCGCAGCCGGCGAGGTGCACCTCGAGGCCGCGCGCCTCCTCGGCGGTGAGCTCGCCCTCCATGGCGCCGATCATCGGCGCCCAGCGCGCGCAGTTCGTGCCGCGGTTCATGACTCGTCTTCCTTCCGTTCGTCGGCGGGCACGAGCCCGGAGTACTCCCGGAGCGCCGCCTGCAGCTTCTTGCGCGCGTGGAAGAGCCGGCTCATCACCGTGCCCTTCGGGATGTCGAGCCGCTCCGCCAGCTCCTCGTACGAGAGCCCCTCCAGCTCCCGCAGCACGATGATGGCGCGGTGCTCGGCGCTCAAGGTCCCGAGCGCCCGCTCGATCTCCCCGGCGAGCTCCTTGCGGAGCGCGTTCTCGCGCGGGTCGTTCCCGAGCGCGGTCGACAGGATGCCCTCGCTGCCGCCCTCGAGGTCCGACTCGAGGACGTCCTCGAGCTGGTCCTTGCGGGCCGTCCGCTCCTTCCTGACCGCGTCGATGGCGAGGTGGGTCGTCACCCGGAACAGCCAGGTCGAGAAGGCGGACTTGCCCTCGAACGTCGAGAGCCGCCCGTGCACCCGCACGAACGCCTCCTGGGCGACGTCCCAGGCCAGATCCGGATCCTTCACGATGCCGAGCGCCACGGCGTAGACCTTCCTCTGGAAGCGCACGACCAGGGTCCTGAAGGCGTCCTGGTCGCCGCCCTGCGCCCGGGAGACCAGGGCGAGGTCGTCGGCTTCCTCGGGAGGGACGGTGGGCGGCCGGGGCGAATTCACGGGTCCGGGCGGGACGCTAGCACACCCCGGGCCGGCGTCCCCGACCCGAACGACCCCTTTCCGGCCGACGAGGGCGCGCGGCGGACGGTTGGAGGTTATCCTCCCTGGACCGCCCGGAATGACGGGCCGAGGCCCCGGTTTTGCCAGACATCACCGCCATGAACCCCGCTTTCGGCGAGATCGCCGCCGTCCTCGCCGCGGCGCGCCGCCGGCAGGCGACCACAATCGCCTCGGCCGCGGGTGCCTTCGGACTCGCGGCGGTCCTGCTCGTGCTCCTCCTCGGGGCCGTGGCGGTATCGCTCGGGGCCCGCCTCGGGGTGCGGCCGTGGGTGCTCGGCCTCGCGGGAGCCGGCGCCCTCGTGGCGATCGGACTCGCGGTGCGCGCGGCGCTCCGGACCGCCTGGTCGGACGCGGCGGCGGCGCGGACGCTCGCGAAGGACGAGCCCGCGCTCCGGAGCGACCTCCTCTCCTCCATCGAGCTCGCGCGCGACCGCGGGCGCATCGCCGAGCGCGGCGACTACTCGGTCGCCCTCGTCGACGGCCACCTCGAGCGCACGGCCGCGCGCGCGCGCACGCTCGACGTCCCTCGCGCCATCCCGGACCGCTGGGCCCGCCGCGGCATGCTCGCGCTCGCGGCGGTGGCGGCGCTGCACCTCGTCGCGTTCGCGGTCGGCCGGGGCGCGTTCACGAAGGCCTACGCGCGCGTGGTCGCCGGCGATCCGCCCGGCGCGCTCGTCGCCGACATGGAGCCCATCACCGGCGACATCGAGCTCACCTACCGCTACCCGGCCTACATGCGGCGCGAGCCGCGCACGGCCTCCGGCACCGGCGGCGAGGTGAAGGCGCCGAAGGGCACCGAGGTCGAGCTCAGGACGCGCGCGGACCGCGAGGTCAAGGCGGCCGAGCTCGCGGTGGAGGGCGTGGGCGCGGACGGCAAGGCCGCCGCGCGCCAGGTGTCGCTCGCGGTGACCGGCGGGCGCGACCTCGCGGGCAAGCTCCTCGTCGACTCCGCCGGGACGTACCGGTTCCGCTTCCTCGACGGGCGCGGGAAGCCGGTCGCCGAGGGCCCCAGGATCCCGATCGCCGTCGAGGCGGACGAGGCGCCGGTCGTGCGCATCACCTCGCCCGAGCGCGAGCTCGAGGTCGATCCGGGCGCGGTCGTCCGCATCCAGTGGCAGGCCGAGGACGACGTCGGCCTCGGCGAGATCGCGCTCGTCACGAAGGCGCCGGGCCGGGCGGCCGAGAAGCGCGAGGTGCTCCGCACCGCCGCCGGCGCGCGCCGCGAGCGCGGGGAGAAGCTGCTCGACCTCGCGCCGGAGCGGCTCGGCGAGGGCGAGGCGCTCACCTACTGGGTCGAGGCCTCCGACGGCGACACCATCTCCGGGCCGAAGCGCTCCGCCTCCGAGACGCACGTCGTCCGCATCTACTCCGAGGCGGAGCACCGCCGGAAGCTCGTCGAGCAGGTGAAGGCCGCCCAGGAGGAGATGATCGTCCTCCTCGCCGACCGCCTCGAGACCTTCGCGGCCGGATCGATCGCCACCGAGCAGCGCCTGCCGCTCGCGATGGCGCTCGACGCGAGGACCCGCAAGGTGCACGAGCGCCTGCGCCAGCTCGCCCGCGAGATCGGCAAGGACCGCGCCGGCTCGGCCCCGCTCTCCCGCGCGCTCGCGAACGTCGCAGGGCTCGTGCGCGAGGCGGAGGTGCGGCTCTCCGGCGTGCGCACCGCGGTGGCGAGCGCGGTGAAGATGCGCCTGCGGCCCGACGCCGGGATCGTCCGCACGATGAACGTCTACGACGGGGCCCTCGACCGCGAGCTCGAGAAGGGGATCCTCTACCTCGAGCAGCTGATGGACAAGGAGCGCGCCGACGAGCTCGTGAAGCTCGCGAGGCAGCTCAAGGACCGGCGCCGCGAGCTCGCCGACACCGTCGAGAAGTACCGGCGGGCGCCCACCGAGCAGGCGAAGCAGGAGCTCCTCGCGCAGGTCCAGCGCATGAAGGACCGCGTGAAGGATCTCCTCGCGCGGATGGCGGAGCTCTCGAAGGGCTTCCAGGACGAGCACATGAACGCCGAGGCGCTCGCCGAGATGCAGCGCTCGAAGGATCTCCTCGGCGGCCTCGACGAGGTCGAGCAGAAGCTCGCGCAGGGCGACGTCGAGGGCGCGATGAAGGCGCTCGACGAGATGGCGTCCCAGCTCGACAAGATGGTCGCGGGCCTCGAGAAGACCGCCGGGCGGCCGGGCGAGCAGAACCGCGAGCTCATGAAGCAGATGCTCGCCTTCAAGGAGGAGCTCGAGCAGATCCGCGCCGACCAGCAGAAGACGGCCGAGGAGACCGAGCAGATCCGCTCGGAGTACCGCAAGAAGCTGCAGGACCGCCTGAAGGGCGCCGAGGGCGAGCTGAAGCGGCTCGAGAAGCTCGCCGGCGACGCGAAGCGCGAGGTGGAGCAGGCGCAGCCCGGCGTGGGCTTCCGCGGCGAGATGGACCAGGATCGCGCGAAGGAGATGCTCGCCGGGCTCGAGCGCGCGCTCGCGATGAAGGAGCTCGGTGGCGCGTGGGAGACCGCGCAGCAGGCCGCGGCGTCCACCGACCGGCTCCTGCAGAGCCTGGAGGAGGACCGCATCGCGGCGGAGTCGCCGTACTCGAAGCCGGGCGACGCCGAGAAGGTGCGCGACGCGACCGAGCACGTGCGGCGCGCGGCGCCGAAGGCCCGCGAGGTGCGCGACCAGCTCGGGAAGCTGTTCCCGGACCCGCGGCAGATGCTCGGGCAGGAGTCGCAGAAGAAGCTCGAGGGGCTCTCCCGGAGGCAGGCGGAGCTCGAGAAGCGGGCCGGGGGGCTCCAGCAGCAGCTCTCGCAGCTCATGCAGCAGGCGCCGGTGTTCCCGCCCGACGCGCAGTCGCAGCTCGGCGAGTCGCGCGGGCACATGGGCCGCGCCTCGGCCGAGCTCGGCATGAAGAACCCCCAGCGCGGGCACGGCGAGCAGGAGCTCGCGATGGACGCGCTCGACCGGTTCCAGAAGGGGCTGGAAGAGGCCGCGAAGCAGGCGCAGAAGGGCGGCTCCGGCGGCGAGGGCTTCCCGTTCCCGTTCGCCTCGAACGGCCCGGGCTCCGACGAGGGCGACGGCAACGAGCTCTCGCACGACCGCGTCGAGATCCCCGGCGCCGACGCGCACAAGGTGCCGGAGGAGTTCCGCAAGGACCTCCTCGAGGCGATGAAGCAGGGCGCGCCCGAGCGCTACCGGGCCGACGTGCAGCGGTACTACGAGGAGCTCGTGAAGTGAGGGCCTGGGTCGCCATCGTCGCGCTCGTCCCCGCGCTCGCCCTCGCCGCGCCGCGGAAGTCCGACCCGCGCGTCTCGGCCGCCATCGAGGCCCTCGCGGCCGAGGACGTGGACCAGGCGCGCTCGCTCGTCGAGCCGCTCCTCGCCTCCGACCCGGACGATCCCTCGGTGCAGCTCGCCGCCGGCATCCTCCGCTTCCACGAGCAGCGCTACGACGAGGCCGTCGCGCTCATGGAGGCCTCGGGCCTGGGCGACCCGACGGGCTACCTCGCCCTCGCGAGGGCCGCGAAGGGCGTCACGGCCGGTGCCGTGCGGGTCGAGTCGCAGCACTTCGTCATCACCCACTCGAAGGGCAAGGAGGCGGTGCTCGTCCCCTACCTCACCGAGGCGCTCGAGGCGCAGCGCGCGGTGCTCGGGAAGGCGCTCGGCTACGAGCCGCCGGGCCGCTTCACGGTCGAGCTCGTCGACACGCCCTCCGCGCTCGCGAAGGTCTCGACGCTCTCGGACGAGGAGATCCGCACCTCCGGCACGGTCGCGGTCTGCAAGTTCAACAAGCTGATGATCCTGTCGCCGAAGGCCCTCCTCAAGGGCTACGACTGGCTCGACACGGCGGCGCACGAGTACACGCACCTCGTCCTCACCCGCGTCTCGCGCAACCACGCGCCCATCTGGCTGCAGGAGGGGCTCGCGAAGTGGTTCGAGGACGACTGGCGCGGCGGCGGCGAGCCGGTGTCGCCGTTCTCGGCCGCGCTCGTCCGCGAGGCGGTGCAGAAGAACAGGCTCGTCACCTTCGAGGAGATGCACCCCTCGCTCGCGAAGCTCCCGTCGCAGGAGCGCGCCGCGCTCGCCTACGCGCAGGTCGCGATGGCGGTCGAGTACATGGTGAAGCAGCGCGGGCCGGACGTGCTCCGGCGCGTGCTCGAGCTCGTCGGGGAGGGGAGGTCGACGCCGGACGCGGTCGCCCAGGCGATGGGGCTGCCCTTCGACCGGTTCCTCGGCGAGTGGAGGAGGTACATGGCCGCCCGCCCGCTGCCGCGCGGCGGCCAGCACGAGCTCGACCGGCTGCGCTTCCGCGACGACCCGAAGCACGGCGGCACCTGGTCGGAGTGGGCCGAGCTCGGCGACGAGCGCGCGAAGGGCTGGGCGCGGCTCGGCGAGCTCTTCCGGGAGCGCGGCCGCTGGACCGCCGCGCGCCTGGAATACCAGAAGGCGTACCAGAAGGTCGGCCCGCGGGTGCCGATCCTCGCGAACCAGTACGCGCTCGCCGCGATGATGTCCGGCTCGAAGGGCGAGGCCGAGAAGGTCCTCGCCGAGGCGCTCGAGTGGAACCCGGACTACCCGGCCCTCAACGTCCGCCTCGCCCGGCTGCTCCTCGACCGCGGCGATGCGTCGCGGGCCCGGGACCACCTCATCCAGGCCAACCGCCAGGACCCCTTCGACCCCGAGATCCACGCCGGCCTCGCGCTCGCGCTCGAGAAGCTGGGCGACCCCGCGGGCGCCTCGCGCGAGCAGGGGTTCGCGAGGATACTGTCCGGGGAGAAGCACCCATGACGACCGACACGACGATCCAGGGCCCCGAGCACGACCTCCGCGCCGTCCACGAGCTCCACGAGGCGCGGCGCATGCTGCTCGCCGAGATCGGCAAGCGCATCGTCGGCCAGCAGGACGTCGTCGACTCGCTCCTGATCGCGCTCTTCGCGCGCGGGCACTGCCTCTTCGTCGGCGTGCCGGGCCTCGCGAAGACGCTGCTCATCTCGACGGTCGCCGACGTTCTCGACCTGTCCTTCAACCGCATCCAGTTCACGCCCGACCTCATGCCCTCCGACATCACGGGCACGGACGTGCTCGAGGAGGATCACACCACCGGGCGGCGCACGTTCCGGTTCGTGCGCGGGCCGATCTTCGCGAACCTGCTCCTGGCGGACGAGATCAACCGCACGCCGCCGAAGACGCAGGCGGCGCTCCTGCAGGCCATGCAGGAGTACCGCGTGACCGCGGGCGGCGAGACCTACCCGCTCAATCTCCCGTTCCTCGTCTTCGCGACGCAGAACCCCATCGAGCAGGAGGGCACGTATCCCTTGCCCGAGGCGCAGCTCGACCGGTTCATGTTCTACGTGAACGTGTCGTACCCGAGCGCGAGCGAGGAGATGGACATCGTGCGCTCCACCACGGTCTCCTCCCGCCCGCCGCTCCGGCGCGTGCTCTCACCGGCGAAGATCCGCGAGCTGCAGGACCTCGTCCTGCGCGTGCCCGCTGCCGACCACGTCATCCAGTACGCCGTGAACCTCGTCCGCGCCACGCGCCCGAACGAGGAGGGCGCCGCCGACTTCGTGAAGGAGCACGTCTCCTGGGGCGCCGGTCCTCGCGCGAGCCAGTACCTCGTGCTCGGGGCGAAGAGCCGCGCCATCCTCGACGGCCGCATGGCCGCGAGCGTCGAGGACGTGAAGGCCCTCGCCCGCAACGTCCTCGTGCACCGGGTGATCACGAACTTCCGCGCGGAGTCGGAGGGCGTCACCTCGGCCCAGCTCGTCGACCGGTTGATCGAGAGGGTGAAGGGGTAGGGCGGAGCTCGGAGCCCAGATGTCTGATCGGATCCGGGATCGTCCCTCGTCTCCGCCACCGCTTCGCGGTGGCTACGCTCGGGACGAACGGTAGGATTCGGGGACCACTCCAGACCCAGGTTCACGGCTCCAGAACCGACTCACGGCCCCGACCCGATTCACGAACACCAGCCCGATTCACGAACACCAGCCCGATTCACGAACACCAGCCCGATTCACGACACGCCGATTCACGACACGCCGATTCACGACACGCCGATTCACGACACGCCGATTCACGACACGCCCGATTCACGAAGCCCCAGCGAACCCCCGTGCCCGACCCGAAGCCCCCCCTCCTCGACCCTGCCGTGCTGGCCCGCCTGGACACGCTCCGGCTCCGGGTGCGCGCGGTGACGGAGGGGATCCTGTCGGGCCTGCACAAGTCGCCGCACCACGGGCAGTCGGTCGAGTTCGCGGAGCACAAGGAGTACTCGCCCGGCGACGAGAATCCGGCACATCGACTGGAAGGCCTACGGCAAGTTCGACAAGTACTACGTGAAGAAGTTCGAGCAGGAGACGAACCTCCGCGCGTACCTCGTCGTCGACGCCTCGGGCTCCATGGGCTACCGCTCCGAGCCCGCGCCGTGGTCGAAGCTCGAGCTCGCGGCCTCCATGGCGGCCTCGCTCGGCTACCTGCTCGTGCGCCAGCAGGACGCCGCGGGGCTCCTGCTCGTGCAGGGCGAGGTGAAGGGTGCCATCCCGCCGCGGGCCTCCGCGGCGCACCTGCAGCCGGTGGTCGACGCGCTCCAGCACGCGAAGGCGGAGGGCGAGACCCGGCTCGGCGCCGCCATCGACTGGATCATCGAGCACGCGCCGCGCCGCTCGTCCGTGCTCGTCTTCAGCGACCTCTTCGACAAGGACGAGACCATCGTGAAGCGCCTCGCCCAGCTCGGCCGGCGCAAGCACGACGTCACGCTCTTCCACACGCTCGACCCCGCCGAGCTCGAGTTCCCGTTCGACGACCCGACGCTCTTCCTCTCCATGGAGGACTCGCGGCAGGTCGAGGCCCACGGCCGCGACATCCGGAAGGGCTACCTCGAGGTCCTCGGCCGGTGGCTCGAGGACACCCGCCGCGCCGCCGCCGAGGCCGACGTCGACTACGCCCTCTGCCGCACCGATCGCCCGCTCGAGGACGTGCTGCTCCCGTTCCTCGCGCGCCGGGAGCGCACGGCCGCATGAACCTCGCGCTCGGCAACCCGGCGCTCCTGTGGGGCCTCCTCGCCGCGGCGATCCCGCTCCTCGTGCACCTGTTCTTCCGCCGGCGCCCGCGGCCGACGCCGTTCCCGGCGATCGACTTCGTGCTGCGCGCCCGGCGAGAGCAGGAGAGCCGGCTGCGCCTGCGGAAGATCCTCCTCTTCGCCGCCCGCACGCTGCTCCTCCTCGCCGTCGCCGCCGCGCTGCTCCGCCCGAAGCTCGAGTCGCCCGGCGCCGCCACCGCGGCCGTGCCGGTCGGCCCGCGCGCGACCGCCATCGTGCTCGACGCCTCCGGCTCCATGCGCTACCGGCTCGGCGGGAAGGCGCTCTTCGAGCGCGCCCGCTCCGACGCGCTCGGCGCGCTCGCCGAGCTCACGCCGGAGGAGCCCGCCACGCTCGTCGTCTGCGGCGCCGAGGCCCCGCGCGGCGAGCCGCCCTCCTTCGACCGCAACGTGCTCCGCCGGGCGCTCGAGGCCGCCGCGCCCTCCGCCGCCTACGCCGACCTCACGAACTGCGTCGCCGAGGCCGCCCGCGCGCTCGGCGCCGACCCGGCGCAGGCCGGCCTGGGGAAGCGGATCGTCGTCGCGACCGACCTCGCGGCCTCTGCCTGGCGCCTCGACGCGAAGCCGCCGCAGGTGGACGGCCCGAACGGTCCCGTGGTCCCCGAGGTGACCGTGCTCGACGCCGCCCGCGGCGCGGCGCTGCCGAACAGCTCGATCTCCGGCCTGGGCGTCGTGCCGGACTTCTCCGCCGGCCCGCGCGGCTACCGCGTCAACGTCCAGCTCTCGAACGCCGGGGAGGCCCGGAAGGACGTCTCCCTCGCGCTCACCCTGGGCGCCGGCAAGGACGCCCGCACCGTCATCCGCTCGTTCGTGGACCTCCCCGCCGACGCCGCCGCGAAGAAGTCGCTCGCGCTCTCCTTCCCGCAAGGTGGCCCCGCGCTCGTGCGCGTCGCGCTGCCCGCCGACGGCCTCGTCGAGGACGACACCCGGGCCCTGCCGGTGCTCGTGCCGCGCGAGGTCCGCGCGCTGGTGGTCGACGGCTCGCCCTCGCCCGTGCGCTTCCGCGACGAGGCCACGTTCGTGGACCAGGCGCTCGCGTCACCGGCCTCGCCGGTGCGCGCCCGGGTGGTCGACGCCGAGGCGTTCCCCGCCGAGGAGCTCTCGAAGGTCGACGTGGTCCTGCTCCTCAACGTCCGCGACCCCGCCGCGAAGGCAGCGGACCTCGTCCGCTTCGTCGAGGGCGGGGGTGGGCTCTTCGTCTCGGTCGGCGACCAGGTCGACGTCGACGCCTGGGCGAAGGCGCTGCCGGCGCTCCTCCCGATGGCGCTCAACGTCGAGAAGACCGCCGCCGAGCGCGGCCAGCCCGACGCCTCGGCCCGCGCCGCGCGCTTCGACGAGGTCGACTTCCAGCACCCGGCGCTCTCGATCTTCGGCGGCGAGGCGCGGGAAGGCCTCATGGGCGTGCGGACGTACCGTTACCTCACGGTGAAGCCGATCTCGAAGGGCCCGGCCGCGCACGTGATGGCCCGCTTCGACGACGGCTCGCCCGCGCTCGTGGAGGCCCGGCGCGGGAAGGGCAGGGTGCTCCTCTTCACCTCCACGGCCGACCGCGACTGGACCGACTGGCCCATCCGCACCTCCTACCTGCCCGCGATGCAGCGCTTCGCGGGCTGGCTCGCGGGGGGCCTCGAGGAGCGGCGCGAGACGCCGGTCGCCGTGGGCGAGCCGCGCCGCCTCGTGCTCGAGGAGGGCGAGGCGCTCGCGGGGCTCCTCGCGCCCGACGGCCGCGAGCTGCGCGGCCGCCCGCTCGAGCGCGCGCTCGGGAAGGACGGCGACGGCACGCCGGTGTTCCGGCCGGACGTCCCCGGCCTCTGGCAGGCCGAGGTCGCCGCGAACGGCGCGACCCGCCTCGAGCCGCGGCTCGCGTTCTCGGCCACCTTCGACCCGCGGGAGTCCGACACGCGGCGCCTCTCGCCCGACGAGCTCGCGGCGCATCTCGGCGGCGCGCAGCACGCGAAGGTGGAGGGCGACGCCCAGGCCTCCGCGGGCGGGAAGGCCGTGCCGCTCTGGACGATCCTGCTCGCGCTCGGCCTCGCCGCGTTCTTCCTCGAAGGGCTGCTCATCTCATGACCGCCGGAGCCGCATGACCACCACGACGTCCGCCGCCCTCGACCGCGAGGTCGCCGGCCTCTTCTGCGTGGGGTTCCAGGGCACCTCGCCGTCCGCGGAGGTGCTCGAGCTCATCCGGCGCGGCGTGCACGGGGTCATCCTGTTCTCGCGCAACGTGGTCGACGCCGAGCAGGTCGCGTCGCTCGTCGCCGAGCTGAAGCGCGCCGCGGGCCGGCCGCTCCTCGTGTCGATCGACCAGGAGGGCGGCCGCGTCGCCCGCCTGCGCGCGCCGCAGGGCTTCACCGAGCTGCCCCCGATGCGCGCGCTCGGCCAGGCGGGCGACGAGCGGCTCGCGCTCGAGGTGGGACGCCTCCTCGGCCGTGAGCTCCGCGCGGTCGGCATCGACCAGGACTACGCGCCGGTCGTCGACGTCGACACCAACCCCGCGAACCCGGTCATCGGCGACCGCGCCTTCTCGGCCGATCCGCTCGAGGTGGGCTCGCTCGGCGCCGCGCTCGCGCACGGCCTGCAGGACGCCGGCGTCGCCGCCTGCGCGAAGCACTTCCCCGGCCACGGCGACACGAGCCAGGACTCGCACAAGGACCTGCCCCGGCTGCCGCACTCGCTCGCGCGGCTCGACGAGGTGGAGCTCGTGCCGTTCCGCGCGCTCGCGCGCGCGGGGGTCGCCTCGGTCATGACGGCCCACGTCGTCTTCGAGGCGCTCGACCGGCGCCGGCCGGCGACGCTGTCGCCCGAGGTGATGATGCTGCTCCGCGGCCGGATCGGCTTCGAGGGCTGCGTCATCTCCGACGACCTCGAGATGAAGGCGGTCGCCGAGCACTTCCCGCTCGAGGAGTCGGCGCCCGGCGCGGTCGCCGCCGGCGTCGACGCGCTCCTCGTCTGCCACCACGCCGAGGTTCAGCACCGCGCCATCGACCTCGTCCGGGAGGCGGTGGCCTCCCGCCGCGTCCCCGCCGGCCGCCTGGAGGAGGCGCGCGCCCGCGTCGCCGGCCTCCTGCGCTGGGCCGGCCCGCCGCCGGACCCGGCGGCGGCGCGCGCCGTGCTCCGCTCGGAGCGGCACCTCGCGCTCGCCGCGCGGATCCCCGCGCTCGCGGCGGGGCATGATCCGACGGCGTAGAGGCGCGAGTGCAGGTCAGACGTCTGGACCCTCCTTCAGGAGCGCTCCCCAGACGGACAACACCGTGATTCTCGCCTGCCTCGGCTGCGTAGTAGAGGTGGTTCAAGGTCCCGGTGAGCAGCACACGCCGAACGACCAGGCCGGAGTCGTCGCGCGAGTACGGCTGGCCGGACCCTGGAAACACCGAGATGCGTCGCACCGCCTCTGCGAGCTCCAGCTGGAAGAGGTCCGGCGCAGCGGGCCGATGAGCCCGCCACCAGTCCCCTGCGCGCTCGGCCTCGACGAGTGCGCGGGGAGTCCACCGTGCGTTCATCGCCGGGAGCGAAGACGCTCGAGCACCGTGGCCGAGTCGATGGTCTGGCCGGCCCTCATCTGGCGGATGCTCTCCCGCAGCGACTCGTGAAGCCGCTCGCGCTCGGCCGAGTCCAGTCCGTCGCCGCCGGCGAGCAGTACCTCGTCGAGGGGAACGAGCTGGACCTCCTCGCCTTCGGGCCGATCCGTAGGCTCGTCGAGTATCAGCCGGCCGGACTTCACGTGTGCCTTCAAGGCGCGCATCGAGAGATTCATTCTAGCTCCGGGCGTGCGGAGCGGCATACCCGCCCCCAGTCCCGGGCGATCGCACGGACCGTGCCAGGGGAAGCTACCGAGATCACAAGGAGGGCGTCGCCGATGGACGTCCGCGCCGCGTCCGGAGGTCCGTGCCCCGGCCGACCGCCGTTTGCTCCAGCCGCTCGAACGCGTCCCGCACGGCCTCCCGCATCGCCGGCTGGTGCCGGAGCACCGCGCTCACGTGCCCCGCGGGCAGCCACCGGAGCTCCGAGCCCCGCCAGTGGTGCGCGAGCTTCACCATCTCCTGCGGCGGTACGACGCCGTCGAACGCGGTCCCGACCACGATCGCCGCGCGAGGCTCCACCGGCGGCGGCAGCGCGCCCACCGAGAACGGCGCCACCGTCTCGAGGAGCCGCTCGCGGACGTCCCGGCCGCCGAGCGCGGTCCAGTCCGGCACGTCCCGGAGCACGCCCTCGCGCAGCACCGAGTCCGGCGAGAAGCTCGCCGCGATCGGGACGATCGCCACCGGGAACGGTGTCGCCGCGCCCACCATCGCCGCGAGCTGACCGCCCATGCTGTAGCCGGTGACGCCCACGCGCTCGACGCCGCGGACCTCGTGCAGCCAGCGCAGGAGCGCGCGGCCCTCCTGGAGCGTCGCCGCGGCCATGAGGCCGAGCGCGCGCACCGACCTGACCGCGTGTGCGTGCTGCGCCGCCGGCCGGCGCGAGCCGTAGAACGCGTTCTCGAGCACGAGCGCGCCGAGCCCGTGCTCGAGGAGCGGCGCCGCGAAGGGCAGGCGCACGGCGAAGCCCTGATCGCCCGAGGCCGCGAGGTAGAGCGCGACGCCCCGGACCTTCCCGCGCGGCAGGAGGAGCCGCACCCGCGCCGTGCGCGAGCCCTTCGGCAGCCTGCGCTCCGGGCTTGGGAAGGTGCCCTCCGCGAGGAGCCCGCCGAGCGAGGGCCGCGCCGGCCCGAGGGTCATCCGCGCCGGCGGGATCTTCCGCGCCGCGAGCATCTGCGGCGCGAGCCGCTCGTACACCGCGACGTCGCCCCAGCCGTCGGCGAAGAACCGTGGACCGCCGGCCCAGAGGCCGAAGACGAGGTCGAGGAGCTGCACCGCCCCGAAAGGTGCGCATTGCACTGGTCGTGCGCACGGTCCGGGGCAGTGGACGAAGCTGGCAGTTCGCCGAGGAGCGCTCTTGGGACGCGAGCGGGCCTGACTGTGTGATGAGCGCCGCCGTGACTACTGGCGAGCGCGGGCCGGTGGATTGGCCAGCCACTCCACCGGCACCTCGACCTCGAAGTACTCACCGCGGAGCATGGGATCCGTGACGGCCAGCCTGACCACCTGCTGGCCTCGCGCACCGAGGTCACCCCGGTCCTCGATGACCTCGGCCGAGAGCTCCGCCAGCTCGTCGCAGGGCTCGGCGCGAAGGAGTACGCTGCATGTGAGGACGCGTGCTCCCGAGCGACCGGAGGCGCTCGTTCGTCACCGACGACCGGAACACCGGCTCGAGGAGGAAGGGTCGCATGGAAGGCGCAGCCTGGCTGACCCCGTCCACCACGATGCGTGACATCGAGACGATCCTGGTGGACCTCGCCGCGGCGGCCGACGCACACGAGTCCGCTTTGCTCCACGCGCTCGCCCTCGAGCTGAGCACAAACGCGAGCCTGTGCGCCGAGCTGCCCGACGCGGCCATCGACCGGATCCGCGGGCTCCTCGCGCGCCCGGACTACCTGGCCCTCGAGGACTCCTGGAAGCTCTGCTACTTCCTGGACGACGCTTGGCCGCTCCTGACCGGCCCGCAGCGCGAGGCGCTCCGCGGGCCACTCGTCGCTGCCTTTGACGAGCACGGTGACTTCATGGGCGCCTTCGTCATCGCGGAGCTCCTCGGCCGCCGCTACTCCGACGAGCCCGCCCTCGCAGCGCTCGTCGAGCTCTCTCGCACCGCGCAGACGTCTGCGCGCGCCCTCGTCCCGCACGGACTGGAGACGCTCATCGTGGGCTGCGGGCGGGAGGACCTCCGGGCGCGAGCGCTTGCGCGGCTGCGGGAGCTCACGCACGACGCCGACGCCCAGGTGCGGCAGGAGGCGGAGCTCTCGCTCCGCAAGGTCGAGCGCGCTACCGGCGCTCGAGGATCTTGAGCGCGACCATCCCGACCAGGAACCCGTACAGCGCGTGCTCGGGCCGCTGGGCGAGGTGGATCAGCTCGGCGACCGTGCGCGTCCCGTCGATCTTCGGGAGCAGCTCCGCCTCCCAGCGATCGAGCTCCACCTCGTAGAGCGCGTAGTTCGGCTGCTGGGAGGGGATGAGGTGGTCCTCCGGCGAGATCAGCCGGAACAGCCGCTCGGGCTTGTAGAGCTTCTTCACGCCGCGGGTGATCAGGTTCGCGGGGTGGAGGTCGATTCTTGATCGCCTCCTGCGCGGCCTTGTCGGCGAAGTGGATCCGGAACTCGCCGGTCTCCCAGCCGAAGGTCGAGTAGACGATCGCCTTCACCTGCTGTGCGACGTAGTAGAGCTTCTCGGTGTCCTTGAGGAGCCCCATCTCCACGAGCACGTCGCCGGTGCGGCGGCCGGTCTTGTCGGCGGCGGCCTGGCAGAGCTCGAGCTGCGCGGAGCTGATCTTGCCGACCCGCACGAGGAACGGGCCGAAGCGGTCGGAGACGAGGTTCGAGATGGCGAAGCAGGGCCGCCCCTTCTCGAAGTAGATCGTCTTCCTGACCTTGTTGCGCTGGAGCGTGAGCTCACCCGTCTGCTGGGCGAGGTAGAAGGCGGTGATCAGCTCGGGCAGGTTGTCCTGCAGCCGGCCCTCGGCGGCGACGTTCGGCGCGGACGCCCTCGCGGCCGCGGCCGGAGCGGGACCCGGGGGCTCGTCGTCGGCGGGCGTGAGCTCGAGCTCCACCTCGGGCGGCTCGGGCTCGGGCGCCGGGGTCGGCCTCGCGCCGGGCCGCATCGGCACCGCGCTCACCCGCACCGTGTCGCCGGACAGCACCGCCGAGATCTTCCCGTCCTCGGTGACCGTCACCTTGCCGGTGAGGTCGATGCCCTGGACCGGCTCGTCGTTGTCGACCGCGACCTCGACGTCGAAGTCCGCCCGCGCGGGCTCCTCGTCCACACCCGGCGCGGGGGTCAGGGCGGGCATGAGGACCCGCAGTGCGTCGACGAGCTTCTTCGCCTCGAAGGGCTTCTCGAAGTAGCCGGACGCCCCGTACTGGGTGCGCGCGTCGGTGGCCGCCCGGCCGCCCTTGAAGACGCCGGTCATGAAGACGTACGGGACCCCGGCCTGCTTGAGCGCCTGGCCGACCTCGTAGCCCATCATGTCGGGCAGGAGGACGTCGACGATGGCGACCGAGGGCCGCTCCGTCGCGATCTTGTCGATGGCGAGCCGCCCCTTCGCGGCCGGCACGGGGATCCACCCCTCCGCCTCCATGAGTCGGGCGAGGAGGTTGAGCAGCTCCTGGTTGTCGTCGACGATGAGGATCCGGTGCGCCACGGAGCCCGCACGATACGGCCGTGTGGGCGGGGGATCAACGTGCGTCGAGGGTGGCCGAAGGACCCACCCCGTGCTAACAAGTAGCCTCGATTTCCAGGTCCTTTCGGTCCCTTCGGAGGCACCCGATGCGCAACCCCCGTGCGCTGCCCGCCCTCGCCGTGGCGCTCGTCGCCCTCGTGGCCTGCGAGCAGAAGAAGTCCGCCGGCGCGACGCCCGAGCCCGGCGCTGCCGCCGCCCCGTCCGCCGCCCCGAGCACCGGCCGCATCCTGATCGGCCACGTCGCGTCCCTCACCGGCACCGAGGCGACCTTCGGCGACTCGACCGACAAGGGCATCGCCCTCGCGGTCGACGAGGTGAACGCCAAAGGCGGCGTGAACGGCCGTACGCTGGAGGTGAAGACCTACGACAACCAGGGCAAGCCGGAGGAGTCCGCCGTCGCGGCCACCCGGCTCATCGTCCAGGACAAGGTCGCGGTCCTCCTCGGCGAGGTCGCCTCCACGCGCTCGCTCGCGATGGCGCCGATCGCCGACGCGAACCAGGTCCCGATGATCACGCCCTCGTCGACCAACCAGAAGGTCACGAAGGACGGCGCGCGCACCCGGCCGTTCGTCTTCCGCGTGTGCTTCATCGACCCCTTCCAGGGCACCGTGATGGCGAAGTTCGCCCGCGAGAACCTGAAGCTCTCGAAGGTCGCGGTGCTCCGCGACGTGGGCAGCGACTACTCGGTGGGGCTCGCCGACTTCTTCCTGACCAAGTTCAAGGAGCTCGGCGGGACGATCGTCGACGACCAGAGCTACAAGGACACCGACTCCGACTTCAAGGCGCAGCTCACCGCCATCAAGGCGAAGAACCCCGACGGCATCTACGTGCCCGGCTACTACACGCACGTCGGCCTCATCGCGCGGCAGGCGCGCGAGCTCGGCATCAAGGCGCCGCTCATGGGCGGCGACGGGTGGGACTCGCCGAAGCTCTTCGAGATCGGCGGGAAGGCGCTCGAGGGCTCGTACTTCTCGAACCACTACTCGCCCGAGGATCCCGCGCCGCGCATCCAGGACTTCGTGAAGAAGTACCAGGCCCGCTACAAGGCGGTCCCGGACGGCCTCGCCGCCACCGGCTACGACGCCGCCAAGATCGCGATCGAGGCGCTCGGGCGCGCGAAGGACGCCTCCGGCCCGGCGCTCGCCGCCGCGATCGCCGCCACGAAGGACTTCCAGGGCGTCACGGGCGTCATCACCATCGACGCCGACCACAACGCCGTGAAGCCCGCCGTCGTCCTCGGCATCAAGGACGGGGTCGGCAAGTACGTGGCGACGATCCAGCCGGACGCTCCGGCCACCGCGACCAAGTGACCGAGTTCCTCCAGCACCTCTTCAACGGGCTCTCGCTCGGGACCATCTACGCCCTCATCGCGCTGGGCTACACGATGGTCTACGGCGTCCTGAAGCTCATCAACTTCGCCCACGGCGACGTCTACATGGTGGGCGCCTTCGCCGGGTACTACCTCGCGACCGGCCTCGGCGTGACCGACGCGCCCAGCCTGTCGAAGGCGCTCGCGGTCACCCTGGGCTCGATGCTCGTCTGCGGGCTCCTCGGGTACCTCATCGAGCGGCTCGCCTACCGGCCGCTCCGCTCGCGCCCGCGGCTCACCTCGCTCATCACCGCGATCGGCGTCTCCTTCCTGCTCGAGTACGGCTTCCAGCTGCGGCCGCTCACCTCGGGCCCGATCGAGTTCCCGCCCGGCCCCACGCCGCGCTTCTTCCCGTCGCTCGTCGAGTACCGGTCCTGGACGATCCTCGGCGGCGTGAACGTGTCCAACTACGACCTCGTCGGCTTCGCGGTCGCGGTCGGGCTCATGATCGCGCTGCAGTTCATCGTCTACCGGACGAAGTTCGGCACCGCGATGCGCGCGGTCTCGTTCGACCCGAACGTCGCGGGGCTGATGGGGATCCCGGTCAACCGGATCATCTCCGGCACCTTCGTGCTCGGCTCGATGCTCGCCGCCGCCGCCGGCATCATCAACGGCGTCTCCCGCTACAAGATCGATCCCCTCTTCGGGCTCATGCCGGGCCTGAAGGCCTTCGTCGCCGCGGTGCTCGGCGGCATCGGCAGCGTGCCGGGCGCGATGGCGGGCGGGCTCATGCTCGGGCTCGCCGAGGAGTACGTCGCGGGCTACGCGCTGTCCTCGTACCGCGACGCGATCGCCTTCACGATCCTGATCCTCGTCCTCCTCTTCCGGCCCGAGGGGCTCTTCGGCCGCGTCACGGTGGAGAAGGTCTAGGTGGCGTCCCTCAAGGTCTTCCTCCGCTCGACGCTGCCGTTCCTGGTCGGGATCCCGATCCTGCTCCTCGCCCAGCGCTCGCTCGAGGCGGCGGGGGCCACCGCGCTCGTCTACGAGCTCGTCAACATCGGCATCGCGGTCATCCTCGCGGTCTCGCTCAACGTCGTGAACGGCTTCACCGGGCAGTTCTCGCTCGGCCACGCCGGCTTCATGGCGGTGGGCGCGTACACCTCGGCGAAGATCACCCTCGCGCTCGCCGACGTGCAGCTCGCCTTCCTGCCCGAGGCGATGAGCGACCACGTGATCTTCGCGCTCGCGCTCGCGGCCGGGATGGGCATGGCGGCGCTGGCCGGGCTCCTCGTCGGGCTCCCGTCGCTCCGCCTGCGCGGCGACTACCTCGCCATCGTGACGCTCGGCTTCGGCGAGATCATCCGGTCGATCATCGAGAACCTGAAGTTCCTCGGCCAGGCGACCGGCCTCTCCGGGCTCCCGAAGCACACGAACCTCACCTGGGTGGGCGCCGGCGTCATCGCGACCGTGATCATGGCGCGGCGGCTCTCGGCCTCCTCCGAGGGGCGCGCGCTCTTCGCCATCCGCGAGGACGAGATCGCCGCCGAGGCGATGGGCGTCGACACCGTCGGCTACAAGGTGCGGGCCTTCGTAATCTCGTCCGCCTACGCCGGCCTCGCCGGCGGGCTCCTCGTCCACTTCCTCCAGCTCGCGACGCCGCGCTCCTTCAACTTCGTGAAGTCGATCGAGGTCGTGGTCTTCGTCGTGCTCGGCGGCCTCGGCTCCATCACCGGCTCCATCATCTCCGCCGTGACCCTCACCTGGCTCCTCGAGCGCCTGCGCGGCGTCGACCAGTACCGCATGGTCGGCTACGCGGCCCTTCTCATCGTGCTCATGCTCGCGCGGCCGCAGGGGCTCTTCGGCACCCGCGAGCTGTGGCACCTGCCGGTCTGGAAGCGGCTGCCCTGGGCGAAGCCGGGAGGTGCCGCGTGAGCGCGCCCGCCCCGCTGGAGGTCAAGGGCGTCACGATGCAGTTCGGGGGGCTCAAGGCCCTCGCCGAGTTCGACCTCGTCATGCAGCCCGGCGAGCTCGTCGGGCTCATCGGCCCGAACGGCGCCGGCAAGACCACCGCCTTCAACGCCATCACCGGCGTCTACGCGCCCACCTCCGGCGAGGTCCGGGTGGGCGGCGAGCTCGTGAACGGCCTGCGGCCCCACGAGATCTGCGGGCGCGGGGTCGCCCGCACCTTCCAGAACATCCGGCTCTTCAAGGAGCTCACCGCGCTCGACAACGTGCGGGTGGCCTGCCACGCGAAGGCCGCGACCGGCTTCTTCCACGCGCTCTTCCTCACCGGCAAGCACGGCGTCGAGGAGGCCCGCATCCTCGCCCGCGCCGAGGAGTTCCTCGGGGTCATGGGGCTCTCCCACCGCCGGGACGAGCTCGCGAAGAACCTCCCCTACGGCGAGCAGCGCCGGCTCGAGATCGCCCGCGCGCTCGCGACCGGCCCGAAGGTGCTCTGCCTCGACGAGCCCGCCGCCGGCATGAACGCCGCCGAGAAGAACGACCTCATGGCGCTCATCCGGTCCATCCGCGACCGGTTCGGCCTCGCGATCCTCGTCATCGAGCACGACATGAAGCTCGTGATGGGCGTCTCCGAGCGCCTGCTCGTGCTCGACCACGGCGTGACGATCGCCCGCGGCGACCCGGCCGCGGTGCGGCGCGACCCGAAGGTCATCGAGGCGTACCTCGGCGACGCCTACCTCGAGGAGAAGAAGCTCGCGGTGCCGGGCGGCGCGCCGGGGAACGCAACCCCATGAACACCGACACCGTGCCGGGCGGCGCAACCCCATGAACACCACCCCCGTCAGCCCCGAGCGTAGGCCTGCGAAGCAGGCCGGAGACGAGGGGCGTCCGATCCTCACCGTCAAGGACCTCAAGGTCCACTACGGCGCCATCGAGGCCCTGCGCGGCGTCTCCCTCACGGTCGACGAGGGCCAGGTCGTGGCGCTGATCGGCGCGAACGGCGCCGGCAAGACCACCACGCTCCGCGCGGTCTCCAAGATGCTCCGCCCGTCCGGCGGCTCCATCACCTTCCGCGGCGAGGAGATCACCGGGCTCCCCTCGCACGCGTGCGTCGCGCGCGGCATGGCGCACGCGCCGGAGGGGCGCGGGATCTTCCTGAACCTCACGGTGAAGGAGAACCTCGAGCTCGGCGCGTTCCTCCGGAGCGACAAGCCCGGCATCGCCGCCGACGCCGAGAAGCAGTACGCGCTCTTCCCCATCCTCGCCGAGCGCCGCGCGCAGGTCGCCGGCACGCTCTCCGGCGGCGAGCAGCAGATGCTCGCGGTCGCGCGGGCGATGATGAGCCGGCCGAAGCTGCTCCTGCTCGACGAGCCGTCGCTCGGCCTCGCCCCGCAGGTCGTCGAGCGCATCTTCGGCGTGCTGCGCGAGGTGAACCAGGCCGGCGTCGCGCTGCTCCTCGTGGAGCAGAACGCGCACAAGGCGCTCCAGCTCGCGCACCGCGCCTACGTGCTCGAGACCGGCAACGTCGTGATGACCGGCACCGGCCAGGAGCTCCTCGCGAGCCCCGAGGTCCGCAGGGCCTACCTCGGCGAGTAGTCCGCGCCGCTCTCCGCTCCGCCGCCGCCCCGCAGCGCCCTCAGGATCGCCCCGGCGCGGGCCGCGGCCCGGGCGCCGCCGTCCGGGACGGGCCGGTCGTCGAGGTCGGTGTAGTCCGGCGCCGGCGAGCCGGCCCAGGTGCGCACCTTGAGGTCGGCCCCGATCGCCGCGTAGCGCGGCTCCCAGCCCACCGTGGCGAGCACGAACCGGTCCGGCGCCGCCGCGAACGCGTCGAGGCCGTCGGCGTAGCGCGCGGGCGGGTGCCGGTCGCCGAGCAGCGCGAGGAGCGTCGGCACGAGGTCCACGTGGCTCGTCGGCGCGGTGAACACACCCGCCGGCACGCCGGGCCCGGTGACGACGAGCGGGACGTGGATCTGCTCGTCGTCGACGTCGGAGCCGTGGCCGAGGTGGCCCTTCTGCCGGAACTCCTCGCCGTGGTCGCCGGTGAAGACGACGAGCGGCGCGGCGCCCCGGCCGCGCTCGAGGTCGGCGAGGAGCCCGTCGAGCAGCCGGTCCACGGTGTGCGCCGCGTTGCGGGCGCGGTTGCGGATGGTGGCGGGGTCGGCGGTCGTGGACTTGAAGCCGCCCGATCCGTCCCACTCCGGGAGGAAGACCACGTCCTCGTCCGCCCGGGGGTAGGTGAAGTGCGTCGCGTTGAAGAAGAGGAACAGGAAGAGCGGCCGGTCCGGCGGCGTGTCCGCCGCGATCGCGCGCGCGCGTGCGACCATCTCGAGGTCGCGGCCGAGCCCGGGCGCGTCGCACCAGGTCTCGAGCCGGGACGACAGCCCGCCGAACACGGTCTGCTTCAGGTCCATCCAGTCCACGCAGGAGGCCGCGAGCGCGTGCACGTCGTAGCCGTTCGCGCGGAACGCGTCGAAGACGAGCGGCCGGCGGCCGGCCCCGACCGTGGCCTCGAGCTTCTGCGCCTGCAGCCCGTAGAAGGTCGAGAAGACGGCGAACGCCGTGGCGGGCGCGGAGCTGTAGTGCCGCGTGAAGCGCGCGCCGCGGGCGGCCCGCTCCCAGAGGTGGGGCATCGTCCGGGCGTCGAGGTGATCGTGCGGCAGGCTCTCGGTGAGCACGAAGAGCACGTCCGGCGTGCGGGTGAAGCGCACCTCGCCGGGCGGGAGTCCCGGCGGCAGCGCCCCGCCGGGCTGCGCCGCCGCGAGCGTGCCGGGCACGTCGCGCTGCCCGAGCACGAGGCCGAGGAGGTGGCCCATCCGGATCGGCACCTGCAGCGGCAACACGCCCCCCGCCGCGAAGAGCGCCGGCCCGCCGCGGTAGGCGAGCACCTGCCCGTAGACGCGCTCGGTGAAGCCGAGGAGGAGGAGCGCCGCCACCGCCGGGAGCACGCGGCGGGTGACCCGGCACCGCCCGACGTAACGGGCGCCGATGACCGCGTCCGTGGCCGCGAGCGCGACGAGGCCGCCCGCGATCGCGAGCGCGGCGCCCCGGGTGAGGCCGACCTCGGAGAGCCCGGTGGGCTGGCCGAGGACCGTGAGGATGAAGCCGTTCAGGTGGAACCCGACCGTGCGCTGCACCTGGCTGTCGAGGACCGCGAGCGAGAGGCCGAGCGCGGTGGCGACGGGCGCGGCGACGCGGTGGACGCGCGGCCACGGCGAGAGCGGCAGCGCGGCGAGCCACGGCACCCCGGCGACGATCAGCGCCTGGACCGCGAAGGTGGGCCAGAGGGCGACCTGGTACGGGCCCGGCGCCGCGCGCACGGCCGCGAGCACCTGCGGCAGGTAGAGCGCGAAGACCACCGGTGCGTGGAGGAGCGCCCAGGCGAGGCTGGAGGCGCGGGTGGGGAGGCTGTCGTTCTTCAAGTCGGCTCCAGGGAGACCCCGTGACGTTTGCATCTGCCGGTCCAGCGGGGGCGCGCGCGGAAGCCCGCGGAACGACGGGCCGGGGTGCGGGGCGCCCCTGTCGTAACTCCGAACACCGTGGCCTCCTCCGAACGTCACCTAACGCGGGTGCGCGCTCTCGACGCGCCCCGGACGAGGCCGTGTACTGCGGGCCCGCCTGCGGATGTTATCGGTGCGTGCGATCTCGACCGGGACGCGCCTTGCTCATCGCGCTGCCGGTGGTCCTCCTCGCGGCCGCGGGCTGGGCCATCCACCGCGCGCTCGCGGGCACCTCGTGGGCCGACCTGCGCGGCGCCACCTCCGGGCTCCCCGGAGGGGCGCTCGCGCTCGCCGCGTTCATCACCGCGGCCGACTACCTGCTCCTCTCCGGCTACGACCTCCTCGCGCTCCGCTACGCGGGGCGCACGCTGCCGCTCCCGCAGGTCGTCTTCACCTCCTTCGTCTCCTACGCCTTCGGCAACAACGTCGGCTTCGCGCTCCTCTCGTCCGGCTCCGTCCGGCTCAGGCTCTACAGCCAGTTCGGCCTCTCCGCCGTCGAGGTCGGGAAGATCATCGGCTTCACCGCCTCGCAGCTCTGGGCGGGGCTGCTCCCGGTCGCGGGCGTGGCGCTGCTCGCCGGCGTGAAGGTCCCGCTGCCGGAGCCGATCGCGCTGCTCGCGGGCGGCCTCGCGCTCGCGCTGACCGCCGCCTACCTCGTCGGCGCCTGGCGCGCGACCGCGCCGGTGCGGCTCGGCAGCCTCGAGGTCCAGCTGCCGTCGCTCCCGCTCGCGCTCGGGCAGGTGCTCGTCTCCGCGGCCGACTGGGCGGTTGCCTCCGCGGTGCTCTACGTGCTCCTGCCGCCGGGGGCGATCTCGTTCCCCGCGCTGCTCGGGCTCTTCGTCGCCGCGCAGGTCGCCGGCCTCGCGTCCCAGGTGCCGGGAGGGCTGGGCGTCTTCGACTCCGTCGTGCTCGCGGCGCTCTCGGGCGTCGTGCCCGCGCCGCGGCTCCTCGGCGCGCTCCTCGCCTACCGCGCCATCTACTACCTCGCCCCGTTCCTCGCGGCCTTCGCCATGCTGGTCGCGAACGAGCTCGTCGTCCGCCGTGAGCTCGTCCGGCGCATCGTGCGCGGCGGCCACGCCTCCTTCGCGCCCATCGTGCCGTGGCTGGCCGCGACCGCCGCCATCGTCGCGGGCGGCGTGCTGCTGGTGTCGGGCGCGACGCCGACCGTGGCCGAGCGCCTGCACCTCCTCCGCCGCGCGGTGCCGCTGCCGGTGCTCGAGGCCTCGCACCTCCTCGGCTCGCTCGCCGGCACCGGGCTCCTGCTGCTGGCGCGGAGCCTGTTCCGGCGGCTCGACGGCGCCTGGGTGGCCGCGCTGGTCCTGCTCGGGGCGGGCGCGATCGTCTCGCTCGCGAAGGGGCTCGACTGGGAGGAGGCGAGCCTGATGATCGCCTTCATGCTGGTGCTGCTCCCGTTCCGGGCGCAGTTCTACCGGCGCTCGTCGCTCCTCGGCCAGCCGCTGTCCGGCCCCTTCATCGTCACGATCCTCGTCCTCGTCGCGGTCTCGATCTGGATCGGGTTCTTCAGCTACCGCCACGTCGAGTACTCGCACGACCTGTGGTTCACCTTCGCCTTCCACGCCGACGCGCCGCGCTTCCTGCGCGCGGCGGTCGCCGGCGGCTCGCTCGTCGTGCTCTACGGGCTCTCGACGCTGCTCCGCCCGGCGCCCGGCGAGCCGGAGCCGCCCGGGCCGGACGAGCTCGACCGCGCGCGGCCCGTCATCGAGCGCTCGCCCGAGTCCGCGAGCCACCTCGCGCTCGTGGGCGACAAGCCGCTCCTCTTCTCCCCGTCGGGCGAGGCGTTCCTCATGTACGCGGTCCAGGGGCGCAGCTGGGTCGCCATGGGCGATCCGGTCGGGCCGGACGACCAGGCCACCGAGCTCGCGTGGCGCTTCCGCGAGCTCTCCGACGCGCACCACGGGTGGACCTGCTTCTACCAGGTCGGGCCCGACGCCCTGCCGCGCTACCTCGACCTCGGGCTCTCGCTGCTCAAGCTCGGCGAGGAGGCGATCGTGCCGCTCGGCGACTTCTCGCTCGAGGGCGGTGAGCGGCGGGGCCTGCGGCAGGCCTACCACCGCGCCGAGCGCGACGGGCTCGCGTTCGAGGTGCTCCCCGCCGCGGCGGTGCCGGGCGTCCTCCCGGCGCTGCGCGACGTCTCCGACGGCTGGCTCGCGCAGAAGAAGGTGCGCGAGAAGGGCTTCTCGCTCGGCTGGTTCCAGCCCGGCTACCTCGCCGAGGGGCCGGTCGCCGTCGCGCGGCTGCACGGGCGCATCGTGGCGTTCGCGAACGTGTGGACCTCCACGGCGAAGGTCGAGCTCTCGATCGACCTCATGCGCTTCACGCCCGACGCGCCGCGGAGCGCGATGGAGTTCCTGTTCGTGTCGCTCTTCCTGTGGGGAAGGGCGGAGGGCTACGCGCGGTTCAACCTCGGGATGGCGCCGTTCTCCGGCTTCGAGCAGCGCGCGCTCGCGCCCGCGTGGACGCGGCTCGGGGCGCTGCTCTACCGGTTCGGCGAGGACTTCTACAACTTCCAGGGCCTCAGGCAGTTCAAGGAGAAGTTCGCGCCGGAGTGGCGGCCGCGGTACCTCGCGGCGCCTGGCGGCCTGAGGCTCCCGTTCATCCTCACCGACATCGCCGGGCTCGTCGGCCGCGGCCTGAAGGGCGTGGTGGCGCGGTGACGGCGGCGGTCCTCGCCGCGCTCGCGTTCGGGGCCGCCTCGCAGGCGGGCCCGGTCGAGCCGCCGCCCGGCGGGGCCGCGGCCGCGCGCGGGTACGCGATGCTCCTCTCGGGGCCTCGGGAGAAGGCCCGCGCGGCCCTGCTCGGGCGGGAGCTCGCGGAAGCGGGCGCGGTCGTCCGGCACCTCGACGTCGAGGCGCACGTCGCCGCGGTCCGGGCGCCGCGGCGCTGCGTGTACCTCGCCGGCGACCTCGAGGAGCTCGCGCAGGGCGACCAGAAGCGGCTGCGCCTCCCCGCGTACCTCCGGCCCATCCTCGTGGGCCTCGGCCCCGGCGTGCCCGCGGCCGCGGGCGCGGTCGCCCAGGCGCCGGACGGGACGTTCCGCGGAGCCATCCTCCTGAGCCCGGCCCCGGAGGCCCCAGCGCCCGGCCAGCCGCGCCCGGCGCGCCTCTGCGAGGGCAAGGAGGCCGTGAAGACGGCGGTCCTGCGGGTGCCGGACACGGCCGGTGCCCGGGCGGCCCTGACGCCCCTCCTGGCCGACCGCCCGGCCGAGCCGGCCCCGGCCGGGGCGTCCCCCGGCAACGCTGGCGCACCTCCGGACGCCGGGGCCAGGGCCGACGTCTCGGACCTGCCGCTCCACGAGGTGCCGTCGGCCGTGTCCGGCACCCGCCTCGCCGTGCTGCTCACGGGCGACGGCGGGTGGGCCGGGCTCGACAAGGGCCTCTCGGCGTCGCTCGCGGCCGCCGGCGTGCCGGTGGTCGGCCTCGACTCGCTCGCGTACTTCTGGAAGCGCCGGACACCGGAGGAGACGGCCGACGCGCTCGCGCGGATCGTCCGGCACTACCGCGCGGCCTGGGGGCGCGAGGAGGTCCTGCTCCTCGGCTACTCGCGCGGCGCGGACCTCGTGCCGTTCCTGCCGCCGCGCCTCCCCGAGGACGTCCGGCGCCGGGTCGTGCTCGTCGGCATGCTCGGCCCGGGCACCTTCGCCGAGTTCGAGGTCCACTCGCTCGACGTGCTCTTCTCGATCAAGCGGCGCGCGGCGATGTCCACCGCGCGCGCGGTCGAGGCGCTCGGGGCGCTGCCGGTCATCTGCGTGGAGGGATCCGACGAGGGTGACTCGGGCTGCCCCGCCATCGCCGCGCGGCCGAACGTGCGCCGCTGGGTGCTGCCGGGCGGCCACCACTTCGACCGCGACTACGACAAGCTCGCGCGGCTCATCCTCTCCGCGGCCCCTGGCGCCGCGGAGAGGTGAGCCGCCCTGGAGCCCGGACTACTTCCCCAGGAACCCGTTCACCGCGTCCGCCCACTCCTTCGGGCAGTCGAGCTGCACGCAGTGCCCGCAGCCCTTCAGGCCCACGAGCTTCGCGCCCGGCACCGTCGCCGCGGCCTTCTCGAAGAAGTCGCTCGTGAAGCCGGCGTGCATGAACGGGCTCGGGATGAGCTTGTCCTCGTCGCCGTACACGATGAGGACCGGCGCCTTCACGAGGCCCGCGCTCTGGCGGGTGAAGTCGTCGGCCGCGAGGCCGTTCACGCTGCGGACCTGCGCGTAGGCGTACTGGTCGAACGTCGGATCGCCGACCACCCGCACGCGCTCCTCTACGAGCCACTCGAGCTCGGGACGGAACCGCGAGAAGTTCTGGTACGCGACCGAGCCCCAGATGCCGTACTCGGTCGCCTTCTTCACGAGCACGCTCGAGAAGGCGCGGTGGAACCACTCCTTCTCGCGCGCCGAGAACTCCTCGAAGCCGGCCGGGGCGACCAGCACGAGCCGGCCGACGTCGTCGGGGTAGCGGATCGCGTAGGAGAGCGCGGTCTGGCCGCCCATCGAGTGGCCGACGAGCACGGGCTTCTTGAGCCCCAGCTGCCCGGCCACCTCGTGCACCACGTCGGCCATCGCCTCCATGGTGTACGGGAAGGACGCCGGCTTCTCCGACTTGCCGTAGCCCGGCTGGTCGATCGCGACGACGTGCCAGCCGGCCTGCGCGAAGGCGTCGAGCTGGAAGTACCAGAACTTCAGGTAGCTCCCGAGGCCGTGCATGAAGACGATGTCGCCCTTCGCGCCGCCCTTGCCGAGCTCGACGTAGGCGACCTTCGGCGCCTTGGCCATGCCGTAGGTCTTCGCGACGCCGGGGAGCTCGGTGTAGGCGACCGGCCACGCCTTGCCCTCCGGACCCTGGTACGGGATCTCGGCGAAGGTCTGCGTGCCGCGGCTGGAGTAGCGGGTGGCGCAACCGGTGCCGGCGAGGACGCCGGCGAGCATGATCACGGACAGTGAGATCGTGCGCATGGCGGCCTCCTAGAAGCCGTACCAGGTGAGGGTGGTGAAGACGCCGTAGGGGTTCTGCTTCACGCGCGAGGTCTCGCCGTCGAACCAGTCGCCGCGGAACATGTACGCGGCGTGCACGCCGAAGGTCATGAGGAACCGGTACGTGTACTTGAGCTCGGCGTTCACCTCGGTGCCGAGGGTCTTGCCGCGGCCGGTGGCGCTGTTCGCGAAGGCCACCGGCTTCGCCCACGCCTGCCCGTGGCCGGCGCCGAGCTTCAGGTTGAGCTTGTTCGGGACGAGGTCGCGCGAGGCGGAGGCCACCACCGCGAGCAGGCCGGAGCCCTGGTTCGAGATGTCGGTGACCGCGCCGGTGTAGTTGCCCACCGTGCTCGTGAACGGCATGAGGAGCAGGAGCCGGTGGTTGAAGAACACCGCGCCGGGGAGGCCGTAGTAGTTGAGGGTGAAGGGGCCCGTGTACTTCTTGTCGGTCGGATCCTCGTCGCCGTTCGAGACGATCGCCTCGAGGCTCACGAGCTCGTTCGCGTTCCGGCCGTAGTTCCAGAGGAGCTCGGCGTCAGCGGAGAAGCCGCGGATCGAGACCTCCTTGTTGAGGAGGGTGTCGGTCTTCTTCGAGACGAACTTGCCGGCGTTGTACATGAAGAAGCCGGAGGCGCCGAGGCGGCCCGCGCGGAAGTCGACGTTGTGGTGGCCGTTCACGCCGAGCCACACGACGTTGCCGTTCGCGCGCTCGATCTGGAACGGCTGGGTGCCGGTGTAGGGCGCGAGGGTGCCCGAGGCGGGCCCGGCGCGCACCAGGCCCTCGTAGGCCCAGGCGTCGCTCTTCGTGGTGTCGTTCAGGAACCAGAGCGAGGCGCCGAGCCAGGTGCCGGGGGCGAGCTCGAGGGCGCCGTCGGCCATCGCGATCCAGTCGAAGGCGAGGCGGGGGTCGTTCTTCGTCGCCTTGTCGGGCTGCGCGCCGTTCAGCGGGAACCAGGCGATGCGCTCGCGGTCGGTGGCCGCGGCGCGGAACGCCTGGATGCCGGTCGCGTCGGTGCCCGCGTAGGCGAGCTTGTAGCCGGTGCGGGTGATGTCGTTGAGGCCGGTGCGGGTGGGGTCGAGCACGTTGTCGTAGAGCGACTGGGTGCCCGCGAGGAGCGTGAACTTGTCGGGGTCCTTGTACGGATACCAGGCGAAGTTGACGTTCTTCGTCTGGACGTTCACCTGGTCGGCGTTGAGGCCGCCGCCGACGTTCTGGCCCTGGCTGTTCGCGGTCCAGCCCCACATGTAGTCGATCTCGAACTGCGCGCGGAAGGCGGCGCGGCCGTCGAGGAAGTTGGGCGTGTACTCGATGACCGGGATCCACCGCTGCTCGACCCACATGCCCGAGCCGGCGCCGGTCGTCACGAGGCTGCCCGCGTAGTTGCCGATCGGCCCGAGGGCCACGCCCTTGAGGCCGGACGGATCGCCGATCAGGTTCGTCACGGTGCCGCGCGTGAAGAAGTAGTTGATGAGCCGGAACTCCTGCGGGGGCGCGTCGTGCTCCCGGGCGTTCGAGTCGTACCAGTCGCCGTGGTACAGGCCGGGCACGGTCGGCGTCTGCGCGAGGGCCGGGCCGGCCGCGAGCAGCGCGGCGGCGAGGGCCAGCGTCCGGAGCTGTGATGCGGGGGTCGGTGCCATTCGGCTCTCCCGGTGTCGAGGCGGTGGTGGCGAGACGGGCCGATGGCCCGGGCGCCTGCGTCGCGCCCGGGCCACCGGTGGAGGCGACTACTGGAGGCGGTAGACCTGGAGCGACTTCGAGCCGTCGTAGTTCACGGCGCCGTTGAGCGTGACGGTGGCCGACCCGACCGCGCCGTCCGCGCAGCGGTTCTTCGTCGCCTGCGTCGAGAAGTAGAGCTCGAGCGTCATCGTCTTGCCGTCGGCGGAGAACTTGCCGCGGCCCGCCTGGGCGAACGTGGCGTAGGTGGCCGTGACGTCGAAGCAGTCGGCGTTGCCGGAGACGTTCTCGATCAGGATCGCGGTCGAGGTGAACGTGAGCGGGCTGCCCGACGGCGTGGACTTGTCGCAGGTGCCCGTGGAGCCGACCGTCGTCGCGCCGTTGAGCGTCCCGAGCTTCGAGGTGACCGTCCAGTTGGCGTTCGTCGCGATGACGGTCTCGTTGTAGCACTGCGTCGCCGCGCCGTAGTTCGTGTTGGCGTTGTAGCCGTTCGGGAAGGCCGGGATGTCGGCGCCCGTCATCTTCCAGCTCTTGCCGTCGAGGTAGGTCTTGATCTCGGCGGCGGTGGTGAGCGTCGGGTTGGTGTTGGTGGTGTCGTTGCTGTCGCTGCCGCAGGCGGCGAGCAGCGTGGCGGCGAGGGCGGTCGCGAGGATGCGCTTCATGGTCGAGCTCCTTTGTGGGTGCTTCAGCGGGTCTGCTGCGGGCTGGCCGGGCTCGCGCCCGGGTTCGGGGTGGAGGCGGTGCCGAGCGCGCTCGACGGGAGCGCCCCGGCGGGGCGGAAGACCAGGATCAGCACGGTGACGATCGCGGCGACGGCCACGAGGGCGACGATGGCGTTGCCGAGCCCGATGCTGCCGCCCATCCAGGCGACGAGGGTGGAGCTCGGCGCGGCGAGCAGCGCGCCCACGTGGTAGACGACGCCGACCGAGAGGCCGCGCACCCGCGCCGGGAAGAGTGAGGTGAGCAGCATCGGGGTGACGCCGGAGATGCCGGCGCCGGTCGCGCCCGACACGAAGGCGCCCAGCCAGAGCGCGTTCGGGATGGTGCCGACCGCCGGCGCGCCGAACGACCAGCCGCCCACGTAGAGCGGCAGCGCCGGGAGCAGGATCACGAGCGGCACGATGAGCGCGAAGACGGCGCCCTTCTTCGAGGCGGTGGTGCCCCAGGTGATGGCGCCCGCCATCATGCCGAGGTTGAAGACG
Organism: Anaeromyxobacteraceae bacterium; assembly: GCA_047602405.1. GTDB lineage: Bacteria > Myxococcota > Myxococcia > Myxococcales > Anaeromyxobacteraceae > Anaeromyxobacter. The sequence continues at coordinate 855,701 of JASGHJ010000001.1, read as the reverse complement.
ATGACGAGCCAGGCGATCTCGCGCGCGCCGAGCTGGAAGGTCGTGCGGAGCAGCGCCGGCCACATGCCCGAGAGGCCGTAGTAGACCGCGAAGGAGGTGGCCCAGAGCACCGACGCCCAGACGACGCGCAGGATCACCTTCTCGGCCTTGAGATCCGCGAGGGTGACGTTCGCCTTCTGCGCCTTCGCCTTCTGCCAGTCCGGGCTCTCCGGCACAAAGAACCAGATCGGCAGCGCGAGCAGCGCCGGGACCGCGGCGATCATGAAGAGCGGCCGCCAGCCCAGCGTCGGCTCGATGGCCCAGTACACGAGCGCCGCGACGATGTAGCCGATGGCCCAGGAGCCCTGCAGGATGCCCGACGCGATGCCGCGGCTCCGCGCCGGCCAGTTCTCCATCGCGAGCGTCGCGCCGGCGGTCCACTGCGCGCCCATGCCGAGCCCGAAGAGCGTGCGGAACGCGAGCACCCACGCGAAGCTCGGCGCGAAGGCGACCGCGCCGTCGCACACGGCGAACCAGACGAGCGAGATGACGAGCGGCAGCTTCCGCCCATAGCGGTCGGCGAGCCAGCCAGAGCCGACCCCGCCCGCGAGGCGCAGGAGGAGCGTCAGCGTGACCGAGATCGACGTCGCGACGGCGCCGACGCCGAACTCCTTCATGATGTCGGCCATCGCGAGCAGGTAGATGGTGAAGTCGAACGCGTCGAGCACCCAGCCCGCCCACGCGGCGAGGAAGGTGGTCCACTGCGCGCGGGTGGGCTCCCGCCACCACGCCTGCTCGGGCGCGGCCACGGCCGTCGTCATGACTTCCCTCCGGGGACGGCGAGCTTCCTGAGCTCGGTCTTGAGGATCTTCCCGGCCGCCGAGAGCGGCATCGCGTCGACGCGCGTGACCTGCTTCGGGACCTTGTACTTCGCGAGCCGGGTCCTGAGGTGCTCGAGGAGCGCGTCGGGCTCGGCAACGGCGCCGGGCTTCAGCGTGTAGAACGCGTGGCCGACCTCGCCCCACTTCGCGTCCGGCACGCCGACCACCGACGCCATCGCGACGGCCGGGTGCGTGAGGAGCGCGTTCTCGACCTCGAGCGGGTAGACGTTCTCGCCGCCCGAGATGAACATGTCCTTGCGGCGCCCGGCGACCCAGAAGTACCGGTCCTCGTCCTGGCGCATGAGGTCGCCGGAGTGCAGCCAGCCCTCGGCGTCGATGCCCTCGCGCGAGACCGAGCCGTCCGGCCCCTCGTAGCCGTCGCAGCAGGCCGGGCCGCGGAGCAGGAGCTCGCCGACCTCGCCCTGCTTCACGTCCCGGCCGTCCTCGTCGACGAGCCGCGCCTCGATGAACTGGTTCACGAGGCCGATGGAGCCGGCCTTCCGGTCCGCCTCGGAGGCCGGGAAGGAGAAGACGCCCGGGCCGAACTCGGTCATCCCGAAGCCCTGCTTGAACGGGATGGGGTGCGTGCCCGCCCAGGCGGCGCGGAGCGGGCCGGGCATCGCGGCGCCGCCGCTCGTGAGGTAGCGGATGCGCGAGAGGTCGGCCTCGGCGAAGCCGGGCGCCTCGAGGAGCTGCTGGTACTGGGTCGGGACCGCGAAGAACGCGGTGACCTTCTCGTCCTGGAGAAGCTTCAGCGCGAGCGCCGCGTCCCACCGGCGCATCAGCACGACGCGCCCGCCGATCGAGAGGAACGGCACCGTGTACACGAAGAGCCCGCCGGTGTGGAACATCGGCGTGTGGGTGATGGTCACGTCGCCCGGGCGGATCTCGTGGACCATCGTGGTGAAGGTGTTCCACGCGATCTGCCGGTAGGTGATGCGCGCGGCCTTCGGGAGGCCCGTGGTGCCGCCGGTGAAGAGCAGGCACGCGACGTCGGTCTCCCGGAACGCGGGGTTCGAGATCGGGTCGGCGCGGGAGGTCGCGAGGACCGCCTCGTGGGCCGTCGAGCCGGGGAGCCCCGGGCCCTCGAGGTGCACGAGCGCGGGGAGCGTGCGCGCCGAGCCGCCCCAGAACGCGAGCGCCTCGCCGGCGAGCGCCTGGAGCTCCTCCGAATAGAAGACGACCTTCGGCGCCGTGCGCCGCACGAGCTCGCCGAGCTCGGCCGCGTGGAGCCGCCAGTTGTACGGGACGAGGACCGCCCCGAGCTTCCCGCAGGCGAAGAGGACGTCGAGCACCTCGACGCCGTTCATCGCGATCATCCCGACCTTGTCGCCCGCGCGCACCCCGGCGTGGTCGCGCAGCCAGGCCGCGACCTTGTTCGCGCGGACGTCGAGCGCGGCGTAGGTGAAGCGGCGGGTGCGGGCGGCCGAGCCGGGCGTGGTGCCGGGCACGACCTCGACGATGGCCGTCTCCTCCGGCCAGTACAGGGCGCCGCGCGCCCCCCAGTCGCCGTACCACATGCCCGCCTCCTCTACCCGGCAGTCCAGCGGAGGATCGACCCCGCCATCGCGAGGCCGCCGCCGCTCGCCATCAGCATGACGAGGTCGCCCTTCCTGACCTTCCCGGCCTGCACGGCGTCGTCGAGCGTCATCGGGATGCACGCGCTGCCCGTGTAGCCCCAGCGGTCCATCGTCCAGTGCGTGCGCGACATCGGCACGCCGAGGACCTTCATGGTGGCCTCGATGGTGCGCAGGTTGAGCTGGGTGAAGACGAAGAGCTTCACGTCGTCGATCGAGGTGCCCGTCTTCGCGAGGAGGCCGTTCACGAGCGCCGGCCAGCGCTCGGTGTTGAAGGTCGCCGGGAACTTCCGCACGAACTTCACGAAGGGCTGCCCGTTCGCCGCGACGTAGGCGGGCGTCGAGGGGTGGAGCGTGCCGCCGCCGTAGATGCCGAGGGCGTCGTGGTACTCGCCGTGGGCCTCGAGCTTGCCGGCGAGGATGCCGGGCTGGTTCCCCGCGCCGAGCACGACCGCGCCCGCGCCGTCGGCGAAGAGCGTGCAGGTCTTCTTGTCCTTCCAGTCGACGTGCCGGCTCATCCCGTAGGCGCCGACCACGAGCACCTTCGAGAGGTCCTCATCGCCGCGGAGCTGCTTCGAGGCGACGTCGAGCGCGGTGACGAAGCTCGCGCAGGCGCAGTTCACGTCGAAGGTGCCGGCGTTCCGCGCGCCGAGCCTGTGCTGGAGCACCGAGGAGGTGCCGGGGCTCGGCTGGTCGGGCGTGTCGGAGGCGACGACCACGAGGTCGAGCTCCTCCGGCTTCACCCCGGCGCGGGCGAGCGCCTCCTTCGCGGCCGCGAGCGCGAGGTCGCTCGTGACCTCGCCGTCGGCCATGTAGTGCCGCGCCTCGATGCCGACGTTGTCACGGAGCCACTGGTCCACGGGCTCGCCGAGGGACTTCTCGAGCTCGGCGTTCGTGACCCGGCGGGCCGGGACGTAGCGTCCGGTGGAGAGGATCTGCGCGTACCTCATGGCCGCTTGGAGCCTTTCTTGGATGGACCAGAGCCGTTCGTCCCGAGCGTAGGGCCCGCGTCAGCGGGCCCGGAGTCGAGGGACATTCCCGACCTGATGAAGGAGAGCGCGGCGTCGAGGGCGTCCTCCGCGCCGCGCCCGCGGCCCCAGAGCACGTAGCGCATGCCCAGGAAGTCGGCGATGCCCATCAGGCAGTACGCGAGCGCCTCGGGATCGATCTTGCGGAGCTGGCCGCGGCGCTGCGCGCCCTGCAGCGCCTTCGCGTAGGGCACCGCGAAGCCGCGGTAGTAGCGCTGGAAGCAGGCCTCGTCGACGAACTCGGCCTGCCGCACCACGCGGTAGAGGAGCCGGTGCTCGGTGACGAAGCCGAAGAACGCGCGGAGCCCCTCGCGCTCGACGGCGACGCGGTCCTCGAGGCCGGTGGTGGCCTTCGCGAGCGCGTCCTTCAGCCGCTCGGAGAGCCCGTCCACCACCTCGACGAGGAGCGCCTGCTTGTCCTCGAAGTAGACGTAGAAGGTGCCGAGCGCGACGCCCGCCTCGCGGGTGATGTCGCTGATGGACGCGCGCTCGAAGCCCTTCTCGCCGAACACGCGCTCCGCCGCCTCGACGAGCCTGAGGCGCGTGCGCTGGCCGCGCTTCGTCACCGGCGCGGTCACGGGCGTCGTCGCGGAGGAGGCCCTGCGGGCTGAACTTGAATACCGATTCATGTTTCAGTATTGGGGGTGTAGTCTGTTCGTGCAGGGACTTCAAGCACGGGGGAGCGACCCGATCGGGCGCGCGACCGCGTGACGCGCTGCGATACGGTTCGCCCTTCGACAAGCTCAGGGCGAACGGTTCGACGATTCCGTTCGTGGTGAGCCTGTCGAGCCACGAGCTGGAGGACCCATGGACCTCAAGGATCTCAAGATCATCGTCACCGGCGGCGCCCAGGGCATGGGCGCGCACTTCGCCACCCGGCTCCTCGAGGGCGGGGCGGCCGTGGCGGTCGGCGACGTGAACGAGCAGCGGCTCGCCGAGCTGCCGAAGGGCATCCACACCCGCCGCCTCGACGTCTCCTCCGAGGAGGACGTGCAGGCGTTCGTGGGCTGGGCGACGAAGGCGATGGGCGGGCTCAACGCCGTCGTGAACAACGCCGGCATCCTCCGGGACGGCCTGCTCGTGAAGAAGGACCGGACGACCGGCGAGGTGAAGACCCTCTCGAAGGCCGACTGGGACCTCGTCATCGGCGTGAACCTCACCGGCGCGACGCTGGTCGTGCGCGAGGTGGTGGCCGAGATGGTCCGCGCGGGCACGCGGCCCGGCGTCGTCGTGAACATCTCGTCGGTCGCCCGCCACGGCAACCGCGGCCAGTCGAACTACGTCTCGGCGAAGGCCTCGCTCGCCGCGAACACGGTCACCTGGGCGCGCGAGTTCGCGCCGTTCGGCATCCGCGTCGGCGCGGTGGCGCCCGGCATGATCGAGACCCCGATGACGCAGGGCATGAACCAGAAGGCGCGCGACGCCCTCGTCGCGAACGTCCCCTGCGGCCGCATCGGCCTGCCCGAGGACATCTGGAAGGCCGTGAAGTTCGTGCTCGAGTGCGACTACTTCGACGGCCGCTGCGTGGACGTGGACGGCGGGCTCGTGATGTAGTCCCCGGCGTGCCGCGCTGGGCGTTCCTCGGGATCGGCTTCGTCTTCACGGGGCTCGGCGTCCTCGGGGCGGTGCTCCCGCTCCTGCCGGCGACGCCGTTCTTCCTCGTGGCGCTGTGGGCCTTCGCGCGGAGCTCCCGGCGGTTCCACGACTGGCTCTACCACCACCCGGTCTTCGGGCCGCCGCTCCGCGCGTTCCACGACCACCGGGTGGTGCCGCGCTACGCGAAGGCGCTCTCCCTCGGCACCATGACCGTGACGTTCGCGCTCGCCTGGCTGCACGGGAGCACGCCGGGGTGGGGCCTCGCCGCGATGGCCGTGCTCTTCCTCGGGAGCGCGGCCTTCCTGCTGAGCTTCCCCTCGACCGCGCCGATCAGGCGGGAGGGCGGGGACCCGCCGGGGCCGGCGCGGGGCTGAGCCTGACGAGCTCCGTCACGGCCGCGAGGTCGCGCTCGACGCGGGTCGGGTGCGGGTGGCACCGGGCGAGGCGCCGGGTCCGGACGAGCCCGTCGGCCTCGCGCCGCGTGAGCTGGATCGCCGCCTGGCCGGGCCCCGCGTCGGCGAGGAGCTCGAGCTCGGCCCAGAGCGCGCGCCCGGGCGGGTGCGTCGCGATCCAGGCGCGCATCCCGTCCTCGTACTCGCGCCGCTCGTCCTCGAGGATGTAGTCGCGCACGATCGTCTGGTAGGCGAGGACGACCGCGTCGGTGTGCGTGCCGGACAGGAGATCGAGCCGCTCCGGCCACGCGCGCGCGCGCACCGGCGCGAGCACCGGGGCGTCGAGCCGCGTCCGCGCGGCCTTGAACGCGGTCAGCGCGCGCAGGAGGCGCAGCTCGCGGTGGTGCTCGCCCGGCCAGACGCAGGCGAGGAGCCAGCGGGAGTCCTCCTCGTCCGTCGCGTCGAGCGGGGCCGCGTCGAGCCCGAGCCGGGCGACCGCGTGGAGCGGCCCGGCCACCTCGAGCGGCGCGCCCGTCTCGTCGGTCCAGACGTCGGGCAGCTCGTCGGCGACGAGGTTCAGCCCCGCGCTCGCGCCGAGGTCGGCGAGCGCGAGCGGGCGGGCGGGCGTGCCCAGGCCCAGGAGCCGCGCCGGCCACAGCCAGGTGACCGCCCGGGAGGTCTCGTTCGTCTGCACGCCGCGCCGGCGGAGGTTCTCGTGGAGGCGGCCGCGCTCGGGCGCGAGCGCCGCGACGAGCGCGTCCGGGGTGACCGCGCCGGGGTCCGGGCGCTCGCCGGTGAACGCCGCGTGGAGCGGGTGCGCCTGCCCGGTCGCGAGCGCGTCGTCGCGGAGCGCCGCGAGGAGGAGCAGCGGCCGGTCGTACCAGGCCGTGAAGGTGCGGACCGCCCAGTCCTGCCGCACCGCCGCGCCCGCGTCGCCGGCGAGCAGCCCCGGCAACAGGTCGAGCGCCCGCACGTAGCTCTCCGAGCGCCCCTGGACGAACGTGCGCTCGCGGGCGAGGTCGTCGCCGATGCCCTCGAGCCCCCGGTACGTCGCCGCCACGGTCCACCTCCCGCGGCTCAGTGTGGAGGCGCCGCCGCGGCCGCGCCGCCCGCATCCGGGGCCTGTCCCGGCCGGGGGATGCCGAGCGCGTCGAGCCTCCGGCGGCGCGCCGGCCCGGCGAGGAGGTTCAGGCCCGCGAGCAGGACGCCTGCGCCGAGGCAGCCGAGCCAGAGCGTCGGCGCGCCGAACCGGGCGAGCACCTCGCCGCCGACCAGCGGGGCGACCGAGAAGGCGATGCCCCAGCTCATCGAGAACGCGCCCTGGTAGCGCCCGCGCAGCGCGACCGGTGCGAGGTCCGCGACGAGCGTCGCGCCGGCGGGGAAGCCGACCACCTCGCCGATGGTCCAGAGCACCACGCCGAACGCGTAGAGCGGCACGTTGCCCCCGAACGCGTTCACGCCGAAGCCGAGGCCGAAGAGGAGCGCCGAGGCCGCGAGCAGCCGCGCGCCGTCGAACCGGCGCAGCCACGGCCCGATGAGCGGCTGGAACACGACCACCCCGAGCCCGTTGAACGAGAGGAGCGCCGAGTAGACCGCGGGCCCGACCCCGTGCGCGCCCCAGTCGAGCGGCGCCGCGAGCTGGAACTGCAGGAAGATGACGAGCGCGCCGAGGTACAGCGCCGCGAACACGAGGAAGATCCGATCGCGCAGGACCTGGGCGAACCCTGTGTACCCGGGGGGCTCGTCCCTCGACTCCGGGCCCGCTTCGCGGGCCCTGCGCTCGGGATGAACGGCCCCCCCCGCCCCGGCGGCGAGGTGCGGGTGCGTCTCCGGCACCTTCCAGTAGATGATCGCCGCGAAGAGGAGGCAGGTCGCCGCGTCGGCGGCGAACAGCGCGACGAAGCTCCGCTCGGCGATGAAGCCCGCGAGGAGGAGCCCGACCGTCCAGCCCGCGTTCACGACCCAGTACACGAGCCCGAACGCGCGCGGGCGCTCCTCCGGCGGCACGAGGTCGGCGATCGCCGCCTGCAGCGCCGGCCGGTACCCCTCGGAGGTGAGCGCCGAGAGGAACGCGAAGAGCGCGAGCAGCGTGGGCTCGCGCACGAGCCCCACGCCCAGCACCGCGAAGCCGCCCGAGACGAGCGAGAGCAGCATCGTGGCGCGCCGGCCGATGGCGTCCGCGAGCGTGCCGCCGAGGGGGCCCGCGACCAGGATCCCCACGCCGAACAGCGCCACCACCCGCCCGGCCGCGTCCGGCGTGAACCCGTGGGTGTTGACGAGGTACGGCCCGAGGAAGATCGCGACGAACGTCGCGAGCCGGTTCACGAACATGCCCGCGAGGAGCACGTAGAAGGGCCGCGGCAGCCCGCCGATCGCCGCGCGCAGCCCTGTGGAGAGGGAAGGCAAGGGCAGCTCCGGAAGGCGCGCTACTTCCCCTTCATCACCTTCGGCCACCGCTCCAGCGCGACGGTCACGATCCCCGGCACCGCCTCGCGCCGCCGGATCTCCGCGAGCAGCGCGGAGGGGTCCTTGCCGGCGGCCTCGAGCGCCCGCGCGCGGCCGGCGAGGAGCGCGGTGCGGTGCTCGAAGGGCAGGTCGGCGAGGAGCGCCGGGTCCTCGCCCCGGATGAACTTGCCGAGGAGCTCCGCGAAGGCCGGGACCCCGTCGATGTCGCCGACGATCGCCTCGACGAGCGCCGGGTCCACGCGCGCCGCCTCCGCCGCGAGCATGAGCCGGAGCGTGGCGTCGACGTAGCGCGCCTGCGCCCGGCTCGCCTTCGCGAGCGCGCGCATGGCCTTCTCCGGCGCGGTGAGGGCGTCGAGGAGGAGCAGCGCGCCGTCGCGGACCTCGGGCTCCTGGATCGCGGCGAGCTCGCTCGCGGCCGGCACCGGCTCGCCGAGCACGCTCGCCTTCACGACCTTGAGGAAGGCGCCGTCGACCGGGCTGGCCTGGCGCTCGATGGTCTCGAGGTAGTGGCGCGGCGGGTGGGCGGGCGCCCGGTCGAAGCGCGCGACGCGCGCGTACAGGAGGGCGTTCGCGTAGCTGCGCTCCCGGTCGAGCGCGAGGGCCACGAGCCGGGTGGCGTCGGCGCCGCGGCCGACCGTCGCGAGCGCGACCGCGCGCGGCTCCAGCATCTCGGCGGCCTCCGCCGGCGCGACCTTCTCGAGGCGATCCCAGGTGTCGACCGCCTCGGCGATCCGCCCGGCGCGCAGCTGCGTCCAGGCCACCGCGCGCAGGAAGTTGGGGTCGTCCGGGAACCGGCGCAGCCCGGCCTCGAACAGCCGGTCGGCCTCGGCGGGCGCCTCCGCGCGCGCCCGCAGGTAGGCCGCAAGGGCGGAGTCCGGGCTCCTCGCCTCGAGCTCGCGGTAGAGGCGCTGCGCCTCGGCCTGGCGCCCGAGCGACTTCAGGAACTCCTGCCGCATGCGGTGCGCGTTCACGAGCGCCGGGTCGGCCGCGATGGCCGCCTCGGCGACCTCGAGCGCCGCGGCCATCCCGCCGCGATCGTAGGCGAGCTCCCACGCGGCGTCGAACGCCTCCGGCCCGGGCGTCGCGGCGAGCACGGCGCGCGCGAGCCGCTCCGCCTCGGCGGGCTGCTTCGCGCGGAAGCGCAGGTGGTCGACCGCGTTGCGCCAGCCGCCGTCGGCGATGAGCGCCCGGGTCCGCTTCGCGCCGGCCGTCGAGGTCTGCACCGACGCCGGCGCGGGCTGGAAGACGTAGTCCACCTCCGCGATCACGACCGTGCGCTGGCCGGCGAGGTACCGCGGGGGCACCCCGCCGCCCTTCGGCTCGGGGCCGTAGTAGACGTGCTCGAGCACGAGCGGGGAGGCGCCGAGCACGTTGTAGGCGACGAACTTCGTGTAGGAGGGCACCTCGAGGTCGAGCTCCTCGATGGGCTTCCCCGCCTCGGTGGACGCCTTCACGTGCACGCGCCCGGTGGGGAGCTCGACGGCGAGCTCCCCCTCCCGCGGCGCGACGTCGAAGCGCCGCCCGCCGGCCTCCACCACGACGCGGGTGTCGAGGCCGTTCAGGAGGTGGACGAGCTGCGTGCGCCCGCCCGCCCAGCGCCCGTAGCCGGCCCAGCCCGCGGCGACGAGCGCGAGCGCGACCACCGTGAGGCGCCAGGCGCGCAGCGTCGGCGAGATGGGGACCTTGCCGAAGAAGTAGTACTTCGCGCCCTCGGACGAGACGAGGTACTGCGCGATCGGCCAGACCGGCAGGAACACGAACGTGAAGAAGAGGGTGCCGACGTAGCTGCCGTCGGTGCCCTCTTCGCTCCTTCCGTACATCCGGGTGCCGATGCCGTTCAGCGTGTAGAGGCCCGGCGCGGAGCCGGTCGGCATCGCGAAGAGGCGGCGCTTCGCGAGGATCGCGTCGAGCGCGCGCTCCTCGCCGGGGCCGCGCCCGGTCCGGCGGCGCGCGCGCAGCGCCTTGAAGAGCGCGAACCCGTCGCCCTTCGCGACGGCCGCGGCCACGGGCGGGTGCGCCGTGAAGCGCTCCAGCTCGGGGCACGCCTGCAGCCAGCCGCGCGGGTCGGTGCTCGGGTCCGCCATCCGTTACACCCCTCCGGGTTGACGACGAGTCTACCCCATGACGAAAACGGCCGCCCGTGAGGGCGGCCGTCCGTCGAAGCAGGGGAGGTGAGGCGGGGACTACATGTCGAAGTACAGGGCGAACTCGAGCGGGCTCGGGCGCATCCGGACCGGGTTCACTTCCTTGTCGTACTTGTACTGGATCCAGGTCTCGATCACGTCCTCGGTGAAGACGTCGCCCTTCAGCAGGAACTTGTGGTCCTTGCGGAGCGCCTCGAGCGCCTCGTCGAGCGAGCCGGGCATCTTCGGGATGTCCTTCAGCTCCTCCGGCGACATGCCGTAGATGTCCTTGTCGAGCGGCTGGCCGGGGTTGATCTTGTTCTCGATGCCGTCCAGGCCGGCCATCAGCATCGCGGCGAACGCGATGTAGCCGTTGGAGGACGGGTCCGGCGACCGGAACTCGATGCGCTTCGCCTTGGGCGACGGCGAGTACATCGGGATGCGGATCGACGCGGAGCGGTTGCGGGCGGAGTAGGCGAGGTTCACCGGCGCCTCGAAGCCCGGCACGAGCCGCTTGTAGCTGTTCGTGGTCGGGTTGCAGAGCGCGGCGAGCGCCGGGCCGTGCTTGAGGATGCCGCCGATGTAGTGCATCGCCATCTCGGAGAGGCCCGCGTAGCCGCTCGCCGGCGAAGAGCGGCTTGCCGCCCTTCCAGATCGACTGGTGCACGTGCATGCCGCGAGCCGTTGTCGCCGAAGAGCGGCTTCGGCATGAAGGTCACGGTCTTGCCGTGCCGGCGGGCGACGTTCTTGATGATGTACTTGAACCACTGCAGCTGGTCCGCCATCGTGACGAGCGACTGGAACCGGATGTCGATCTCGGCCTGGCCGGCGGAGGCGACCTCGTGGTGCTGGCGCTCGACGTGGATGCCGACGGACTCCATCACGCGGCACATCTCGGTGCGGATGTCCTGCTGGCTGTCGGTCGGCGCGACCGGGAAGTAGCCCTCCTTGTAGCGGGACTTGTAGCCGAGGTTGCCGCCGGCCTCCTCGCGGCCGGTGTTCCACTGGCCCTTCGACGGAGTCGACCTTGTAGAAGGCCGTGGTTCACGCTCCGAGTCGTAGCGGACCTCGTCGAAGATGAAGAACTCCGGCTCCGGGCCGAAGAACGCCGTGTCGCCGATGCCGGTGGACTTCAGGTACTTCTCGGCCTTGATGGCGATGTTGCGCGGGTCGCGCGAGTACGGCTCCTTCGTGATCGGGTCGACTGACGTTGCAGATGAGCGAGAGCGTGGGCTCCGCCATGAACGGGTCGATGGCGGCGGTCGAGGCGTCCGGCATGACGAGCATGTCGGAGGCGTGGATCGCCTGCCAGCCGCGGATCGAGGAGCCGTCGAAGCCGAGGCCCTCCTCGAACACGGCCTCGGTCAGCTCGTACAGCGGGATGGAGAAGTGCTGCCAGAGGCCGACGAAGTCCATGAACTTCAGGTCGACGTAGGTAGCCTTCTTCTCCTTGGCGAGTTCGATGGCCTGCTTCGGCGTCAGGTTGGGCACTTTCCTTCTCCGGTACGGTTGTGAGCGGGCGGTGAGGCTACGGCTGGCTGCAAAGCACTTCGTGTGCCACGGCGGCGGCTGCGGTGCTGCGGGCGTTCTCTCGCGATCCGGGAGGGGCGTCCGACGGGGTGCTCGATGTTCGGGCACCCCGTGCCCGGGTTCAAGGCATTCCGGCGGGGCGTGCGGGGCCCCCCGCACGATGCTGCGGCCGGGCGGCCGGCCCCGCCCACGGGTGCCGGACAGGCACCCGCAGTGCGCGGATCTCGGGCGAGAAACCGCCGGCGTCAGCGCTTCATGCCGAGCGCGCGCATGCGCTCGCGGAGCGTGTTCCGGTTCATCCCGAGGAGCTCCGCGGCGCGCAGCTGGTTGCCGTTCGTGCGCGCGAGCGCGGCAGAGATGAGCGGCGCCTCGACGGCCGCGAGCGCGGCCTGGTAGCGGCCCTTCTCCGGCGCCGGCGCGTCGAGCACGTTCTCGACGAGCGCGGCGAGGCCGCCTTCCGGCACCGCGGCGCCGGTCGGCAGCAGGCCCGCGAGGTCCCTCGCGGTGACGCGGTTCCCGGGGAGCTTGAGGAGCACGCGCTGCAGGACGTTCTGCAGCTCGCGCACGTTGCCCGGCCACGGGTGGCCGCTGAGCACCGGCTCGGCGTCGCGCGCGAGCGTGAGCGCGCGGCCGCGGAGCTGCTCGCCGAACTTCGCGAGGTAGTGCCGCGCGAGGAGCACCACGTCGCCCTCCCGCTCCCGGAGCGGCGGCAGCCGGATCGGCACCACCGCGAGGCGGTAGTACAGGTCGCGGCGGAAGCGCCCCTCCTCGACCGAGCGGGAGAGGTCGGCGTTCGTCGCGGCGACGATCCGCACGTCGACCGGCAGCGGCCGCGAGCCGCCGACGCGATCGATCTCGCGCTCCTGGAGCACGCGCAGGAGCTTCGCCTGGAGGTCCATCGGCATCTCGCCGATCTCGTCCAGGAACAGCGTCCCGCCGCTCGCGAGCTCGAACTTGCCGGGGCGCCGCTCGAGCGCGCCGGTGAACGAGCCCTTCTCGTGGCCGTAGAGCTCGCTCTCGATGAGGTCCTTCGGGATCGCCGCCATGTTCACGGTGACGAACGGGCCGCGCGAGCGCGTGGAGTTGGCGTGGATGCCGCGGGCGACGAGCTCCTTGCCGGTGCCGGACTCGCCCATGAGCAGCACCGTCATCTCGGTGCGGGCGACGCGGCCGATCTCCTTGTAGACCTCGATCATCGCCGCCGAGCGGCCGATGAGCGTGCCGGGCAGGGCGACGTCCTTGAACCTGCGCGCGTCGGGCTCCTCGGCGCGGTCGTCCTCGGCGGCCTCCGGCGCGGCCTCCCCGCCGGCGCCGAGGTCGCGCACGATGCGCTCGACGCGCGAGAGGTCGAAGGGCTTGCCGATGAAGTCGGCGGCGCCGCGCTTCATCGCCTCGACGGCCGAGTGCATCGTGTCCTCGGCGGTCATCACGACGACGAACGGCGAGTCGACGCGGCCGGAGATCTCGCCGAGGAGCTTGAAGCCGTCGTCGCCCGGGAGCCGGACGTCGAGCAGCACGAGGCCGACGCGGTCCTTGCCGCCGCCGACCTCCTTCAGCCGCTCGCGTGCCTCCTCGGCGCTGCCCGCCTCGAGGTGCGGCGCGCCCACGCGCTCGCAGGTGCGGGCGAGCACGAAGCGGACGGAGGGCTCGTCGTCGACGATGAGGACCTTGCGCACGTTGACGTCTCCCGGCTCCAGCCTGATGAGCAAACACCGGAGCCCGGTTCACGGGCACTAGCAAGCGAGGGGCCAGCGACGGGTACCCGCACCGCGGGACGAATGGCGGCGCACCCGCGCTCCCCCCGCCAGCGCCCGAGGTCGGGGGAGGCCTACGCGTCCAGGGGGAGGTAGATCGCGGCCTCCGCGCCGCCGCCCGCCCGGTTCTTCACCTCCATCCGGCCGCCGTGGGCCTCGACGATGCGCCGCGAGATCGCGAGGCCGAGGCCGGTGCCCTGCGGCTTCGAGGTCGCGAAGGGCGTGAAAAGCCGCGGGAGCATCGCCTCGGAGATGCCGGCGCCGTTGTCGAGCACCGCGATCCGCGCGAGCGGGCGCGTGCGGCCGGAGGCCTGGCGCAGGCGCTGCCCGGCGACCCCGGTCTCAAGGGTCACGATCGGCTGCGGGCGGTCGTGGACCGCCTCGACCGCGTTGCGGACGAGGTTCAGGAGCACCTGCATGAGCTTCTCGTCGTCCGCCTGGAGCGGGGGCAGCGACGGGTCGAAGCGCTCGATGAACTGGATCCGCTCGGACTGGGCGACGCCGCGGGCGAGCACGAGCACGTCGCCGATGAGGTCGTGGATGCTCACGGGAGCGGTGTGCAGCACCGCCGGGCGCGCGAGGTCGAGGAGCTCGCGGACGAGCCCGTCGACCCGCTTCGCCTCCCGCGCGATGACCTGGGCGTACTCGGCCGCGACGCCCTCCGCCTCGCGGGCGAGGAGCTCGGCGGAGCCCTGCAGCCCCGCGAGAGGATTGCGGATCTCGTGCGCGAGGCCCGCCGCGAGCGCCTCGAAGTCGAGGGTCCGCTCGCTGGCGCGCCGGGGCCGGACGACGACCACCGCGCCGGCGCAGGTCGGCCCGTCGTAGAGCGGGCTCGACTCGATCGACACCGGGACGCCCGGGTCGGTCGGGCCGGGCATGTCGAGGTGCTGGCTCTCGGTCGAGCGCAGCGTGCGCTCGGCGAGGAGCGCGAGGTGCTGCCCGCCCGGGAGCGCGCGCACCGGGAGGCCGACGGCGCGCTCCTTCGAGCGGCCGAACAGCTCCTCGGCGGCGGGGTTCAGGTGGAGGACGCCGCCGTCGGATCCGACGATGACGACGGCGTCCCCGAGGCTGTCCAGGGCGGCGCGCGCCAGCACCGCCGGCAGGGCAGGGGCCTTGGCGTGCACGCGCGCTCCCGCTCCAGGGTCGCCAGGGCTAGAGGGCTTCCTCGCCGCGCTCGCCCGTGCGGATCCGGATGACCTCCTCGACCGGCACGACGAAGATCTTGCCGTCGCCGATGCGGCCCGTCTTGGCGGCCCGCTCGATGACCTCGACCACGCGCCCGACGAGCGCGTCGGCCACGACGACCTCGACCTTCACCTTCGGGAGGAAGTCCACCACGTACTCGGCGCCGCGGTAGAGCTCGGTGTGGCCCTTCTGGCGGCCGAACCCCTTCACCTCGGTGGCGGTGAGGCCGGCCACGCCGACCTCGGTCAGCGCCTGCTTCACCTCGTCCAGCTTGAACGGCTTGATGATGGCCTCGACCTTCTTCACGGCGCACCCCTGTCGGAAAATGGAAATCGTTCGGACGCTACGCTTCGTGGCCGCGGGCGGTCAAGGACAGCGGGGTCGCTCCCCTTGCCGTGCCGCCCGTCGGCTCCATGCCCGGATCGCGGGCCCGTGGATGCACGCGATCCGTACAGCCGCCTCCCTCCCGCCGATCGCCGCTCGCCACGCTGCGCGCACAGGGACGAGCCCTGCCGTCGATCATCGGGACCACGGGAGCCGACGTTTGCAACCGCCGGGCCACGGACTGTGCGCCCGTGCGCGGGTGCAGGTGCCGGACACGGGGTCCACCTGCGCGGGCCGGCCGAGGCCCGGCCGGGCGGCGGGCGGTGCCGGACGAGCAGGCTAGGATGCCCCTCGATGACGTCCCTGGGCGAGGTCGGCCTCTACCTCCTGCTCGCGGCCGGGATCGCGGCCGCGGCCGTCCTCGTCCACGCCGCCTTCTGGGGGTGGTGGCTCCGCGTGGAGCCGGACGTGGACGAGGTCCTGCGCGCCCGCACCGCCGACGGCTGGGATCTCGCGGTCTCGCGCCGCCGCCCCCGCGGCCCGCCGCGCGGCCCGCCGGTGCTGCTCGTCCACGGCCTCGCCATGAACCGGCAGGCCTTCGACTTCGGCGTCCCCTCGCACTCGCTCGCCGCCCGCCTCTCGCGGGACGGCTTCGACTGCTTCGTGCTCGACCTCCGCGGCCACGGCCTCTCGCGCCGCGGCCCGAGCCGCCGCTGGAACCTCGACGACTACCTCCGCCGGGACTTCGTCGCCGCGCTCGACGCCGTGCGCGCGGCGACCGGCGCGCCCGACGTGCTCTGGGTCGGCCACAGCCAGGGTGCCCTCCTCGGCCTCGCGGCGTGCGCGCTCTACCCCGAGCGCATCCGCGCCATCGCCGCGCTCGCGCCGCCGGTCGTCTACGACCACCAGGTCCGGCTCAGGGCGCTCGTCGCCATGCGGCGCCTGCCGCTCGCCCGGCACTTCCGCGCGGTGATGCGCGCGCTCTCGCCGTTCGTCGGCTTCTGGCACCCCGCCACCGCCGAGGTCGCGATCAACTCGCGCAACATGGCGCGGCCGATCTACCGGCGCTTCATGGCGAACGGGCTCGAGGACCTGCAGCCCGGCGTGCTCGACCAGTTCGCCGACTTCGTGCGCGACAACACCTTCCGCTCGGCCGACGGCGCGACCGACTACCGGGCGCTCCTCCCCGGCGCGCGCCAGCCCGCGCTCTTCGTCTCCGCCGAGCTCGACGGGATGGCGCCGCCCGAGGTCGTCGAGGCGGCGGCGCGCCTGTGGGGCGGGCCGAAGGCGCACTGGCGCGCGGGGCGCGGCTACGGGCACGTGGACCTGCTCCTCGGCCGCGGCGCGCCCGACTACGTCTTCCCGGTCGTGCACGCGTTCCTCGTCGAGCACTCGACCCGGGCGGACGGGCTCGCAAGCACCGTCCTGCCCGCGGTATGAGGTGGCGTGCGCCTGCGCTTCATGCTCGCCTCCGCGCTGCCGGCCCTCGTCTCGCTGGCGGTCATGGCGCTCGTGGCGGACCGGCTGACGCGCCGGGCGCTCGAGGACGAGCTCTCCGCGCGCCTCATCACCGCCGCGCAGGCCGCCGCCGACGCGCTGCCCTCCGACCGGCTCGTGCGGCTCACGCCCGGCGACGAGACCTCCCGCACCTACGCGCACGTCCGCTCCCGGCTCATCCCCGTCGCCGACGCGACGAGCACGCGGCTCATCGTCGTGAAGCCGGACCGCACGGCGCTCGCCGACTCCGAGGGCCGCCTGCGCATCGGCGAGCTCGTCCCCGCGTTCGAGCGCGACCGCATGGAGATCGGCCTCGCCGCGGGCGGCACCCCCACCGCCTCCACGCTCATGTTCGAGGGCTCGGACGGCCACCTCTACAAGACCGGCTACGCGCCGGTGGTCACCGAGGACGGGCACATCGTGGCGGTGGTGGGCGCCGACGGCACGAGCGCGTCGTTCGCGGCGCTCCGGCGGCTGCGCCGGCTGCTCGGCGCGGTCGCGATCGCCGGCGCCGTGCTCGGCGGCCTCGCCGCCGCGGGCGCGGCGCTCTCGGTGACCCGGCCGCTCACGCGCATCACCGAGGCCGCGCGTCGCATCGGCCGCGGCGACCTCTCCACGCCGCTCTGGTCGCGGCGCACGCGCGACGAGATCGGGACGCTCCGCGACACGCTCGAGGAGATGCGCGGCGCGCTGCACGCCCGCGACGAGGAGCGCGAGACGCTGCTCGCCGGCATCGCGCACGAGGTCCGCAACCCCCTCGGCGCGCTCGACCTCTTCGCGGGCCTGCTCGCCGAGGAGGTGCACGGCCGGCCCGAGGCGTCGCACGTCGCGCGCATCCGCTCCGAGCTCGCGGCGCTCTCGAAGGTGGTGGAGGAGTTCCTCGACTACGCGCGCACGCGCCCGCCGGTGCGCGAGCAGGTGGAGCTCGCGGCGCTGCTCCAGGAGGTGACCGAGGTCGTCGCGCCCCTCGCCGACGTGCGCGGCGTGAACGTGGCGGTCTCCGGCGGCGGCGCCGTCCAGGCCGACCGGGAGCAGCTCCGGCGCGCCATCGTGAACCTCGTGCGGAACGCGGTGGAGGCCTCGCCGGCGACGGCCACCGTCGAGCTCGCGGTCGCGCGGTCGGACGCCGAGGTCACCGTCGAGGTCCGCGACCGCGGCCCCGGCCTGCCCGCCGGAGCGCGCGAGAGCGTGTTCCGCCCGTTCTTCACGACGAAGGAGCGCGGCACCGGCCTCGGCCTCGCGCTCGCGAAGAAGGTCGCCGACGCGCACGCCGGGACGCTCGCCCTGGTCGACCGCGACGGCGGGGGCACCGTCGCGCGCCTCACGCTTCCGACCCAGCCTTCGGTCACCTGAGCCGCGGCTCTTGGACCGAGAGCCCCGCAGCTCCCCCCCGTTCGTCCCGAGCGTAGGGCCCGCGCAGCGGGCCCGGAGACGAGGGACGCCCGCCGCTACTTCCTCGCGTCCGGCAGCACCTCCCAATGCGCCCCGCGCTCGATGCCCCGGAACGCCTCCGCGAGCTTCTCCGGCGGCTGGCGCAGCCGGCGCTGGTCGAGGTCCATCCACCCGCCGGTCAGCAGGATCCGCGCGCAGACCTTCCCGTCGCGCGTGCGCGTGAACTCGTGCTGGATCTTCCAGCGCGACTCGTCCGCCGAGGCGCCCACCAGCTGGATGTCGATGCGGACCTCGTCGCCCATGCGCAGCTCGCGCAGGTAGTCGATCTCCTCGCGCGTGATGACCGGCCCGCAGCGGTGCTTCAGGAACTCTTCCAGCGTCCACCCGCGCGAAGCGAGGAACGCGACGCGGGTGTCGGTGCCGTACTCGGAGTAGGCCGTGTTCGCCGCGTGGCCGTTGGCGTCGCAGTCGGACCAGCGGACGTGGAGGGTCGTCGTGAAGTGCGTCATGGCGGCGACGTTGTACTCTTCCGAGCCGCGGCTGGGGAGCTCCCGCTTCGGGCGGGGGACAACCGGAGCACCTTCCCGTCCGCCTCGTCGGTCAGGAGGTACAGCGCGCCGTCCGGTCCCTGCACCACCTCGCGGATGCGGCCGTGCTCGTGCCGGAAGAGCCGCTCCTCGCCGACGACCTTGTCGTCCTGGAGCACGAGGCGCACGAGGCACTCGCTCGCGAGGCCGCCGATGAGGACGTTGCCCTTCCACTCGGGGAAGAGCTTCCCCGAGTAGATGACCATCCCCGACGGCGCGATCACGGGGTCCCAGTAGTAGATCGGCTGCTCCATGCCCTCGGCTCGCGTGGAGGCGTGGATGGGCCGGCCGTCGTACTCCTCGCCGTAGCCGATGGTGGGCCAGCCGTAGTCCTTGCCCTTCCCGACGAGGTTGAGCTCGTCGCCGCCCTTCGGGCCGTGCTCGACCTCCCAGAGCCGGCCTCGTCCGTCGAGCGCCGCGGAGAGGATGTTGCGGTGACCCTTGGACCAGATCTCGGGCCTCGCGCCCTCGGTGTGGACGAACGGGTTGTCGTCGGGCGCCGTGCCGTCGGGGCGGATGCGGACGATCTTGCCGAGGTCGCTCGAGAGGTCCTGCGCCTGGCGCCGGCCCTCGAGGATGGCGCGTTCACCCAGGGTCACGAAGAGGTTGCCGTCCGGCGCCCACACGAGGCGGCCCCCGGCGTGCGCGGTGGAGTCGAGCGTCGGCTCCATGCGGAAGACGATCTCGAGGTCCTTCACCTTCGGCTGCGCGCCGAGGACGAGGGTCGCGCGCGCGACGGCGAGGCCGTTCCCGCCCTTCCTGGGCTCGTAGTAGCTCCAGTAGATGCGCCTCGTCTTCGCGTAATCCGGTGCGAGCTTCACGTCGAGGAGCCCGCCCTGGCCGCGGCCGTCGACCTTCGGGATGCCCTCCACGGCCGGCGAGCGCTTCCCGCCCTTGCCCACGACGAAGAGCCGGCCCGTCGGCTTCTCGGTGACGAGCATGCGGCCGTCGGGGAGGAAGGCGAGCGCCCAGGGTTTCTTGAAGCCCTTCGCGAGGACCTTCACCTCGAGCGGCGTCGTCGAGTGCACCTCCGGCGCCCGGGTCTGCTCGGGGAAGGCCGGGACGTTCGAGGGGACGTTGGGCGGGCCCGCGTCCACCGGCGTGCCCTTGCCGGACGGTGAGGGCGGGGTCTCGGCGGCGGCGGGGCCGGCGGCGACGAGCGCGAGGAGGAGGGCGAGGCGGCGCGGGCTCATGCCGGACAGGTAGTGCCGGAGGGGCGGCGCGGCAGCGGAAGGGAGGGTGCCCGGGGCAGCCTCAGAAGCGCAGCGCGACCGCGCCCGGTGGCTGGTCGACCGGGCGCAGGCCGAGCACCACGGTCGTGACCGCGAGGGCGGCGGAGACCCCGCCCGCGATCCAGGCGTTGCGGGCGGAGGCGTCGGCGCGGTCGACGAGGTCGCCGTGGCGGACAGGGTCGGAGCCCGGCAGGAGCGTGCCCCCGGGGCCGACCATCGCGTTCGCGTCGCTGCGCGCCGAGGACGACGCGAGCGCCTGCTGGACCGCCACGCCGGCGCTGAGCGCGGCGGCGATGCCGGAGACGACGACGCCCGGGCGCGACCAGCGCCGCGGCGTGCGCGCGGGCTCGTCGAGGGCGGTGCGGGGGAGGTCTGTGGCCCTGGGAGGCGCCGGCGCGAGCGCCTCGCGGGAGGGGGTCGGCTTCGGCGGGGCGGCCCTGGTGGTGGCGGGCACCGGGGACGGGGCGGACGTCGGAGCCTTCGCGACCGCCGTGGCCGGGGGCGGCGGGAGCGGGACCATGGGAGCCGGGGAAGCCGAGGCGGGAAGCGGCGCCGTGACGGGCGGCTTCGCGACGCCGACGGCCGGGGCCGGAGCCTGGGCTGGCGCCGGCGCAGACGTCTGCGCGGCGGGCTGCGCCTGCGGCGCCCGCTCCTCGACGCCGCGGGCCTGCTGCCCGGTGAGGAGGAACGACGCGAGCGCCCCGAGGCTCACCGCGGGCACGCCCCCCGCGACGATGCGGACCTGGCCCTCGCGCAGCATCGCCCCGCGGCGCACGTCGTGGATCGCGCCGACGAGGAACGACACGCCCGACTCCTGGAGGCGCGTGACCGTGAGGAGCTTGTCGACGCCGAGCCAGGCGCCGGCGCGGATGATGCCGGCGGGCCGGTCGGCACCCGCGAGCGCGAGCCCCGGCCCGGCGTTCGGGCGCACCGCCTCGGCGAGCGTGAAGTCGAGGAGCGCCTTGCGGTTCTCGGTGAGCTCGACCGTGAAGGTCGGCACGCGCAGCGCGCCCGCCGCGGCGCCCACGCGGTAGCTGCCGGCGGGGAGGTCGAGCTCGAGCGGCGCCGGGCCGACCGTGCCCATGCGCCGGCCGTTGAGGTAGAGCGTGCCGGGCCCGCCGCGCGCCTCGAGGAGGAGCTTGTGGCGGGCCAGCGCCCGCACGCGCTTGCGCGCCGCCTCGTACTTGCGGCGGTACGCGGGCGAGTACTGGTCGGGCTCCGGCTCGAGCGTCGGCTCGGTGCGGATGAGCTTGTCCATCGCCTCCTCGACGACGGGATCGAGCCCGACCGAGCCCGCCGCGTGCGCGAGGCGCAGGTTCGCGCGCACCCACTGGCTGTAGGCCTCGGGGCCCTCGGGCACCTTCTCGAGGTCCTCGACGATGGCGCGGAGCGTCCGCACCGCGCTCTCGAACTCGCCGTTCTGGTAGGTCGCGAGCGCGCCGCCGTAGGCGCGGTCGAGCTCGGCGAGCGAGGCCGGCCCGGCGTCGCCGAGCAGCCGCGCGCGCATCGCCGGCACGTCGTCGACGTTGCCCACGCGGTCGCGGCACGCCGCGCGGAGCTGGTGCGTGATCTCGGCGAGGTCGGCGTCCGGGCCGGGCGGGTCCGCGACGGGAGATCACGGCGACCCGCTCGATCGCCTGGGCAGGCGTCGCGAGCAGCGCGAGGAGCGCGAGGGCGGCCGGGCGGAGGGTCACGGGGCGAGCCCTGCGTTGCTGCGGTTCTTGCGGTCGCGGAAGGCCTTCGGCCACGGGGCGGACGTGTCGAGCGTGCCGTCGACGATCACCGCGTAGACCTTGCCGTTCGACGCAGAAAAGTAGGCGGTCGAGGTGATCGGGGTCTCCGCGGAAGGCGCGGAGATGTTCGAGCCCTTCAGGAGCGGGGCGCCGGGGAGGGTGGTGGTCCAGAGCGTCGCGCCGGCGTTGTCGAGGGCGTAGACGGAGCCGGCGCGGGTGCCGACGAGGAGCTTGGTCGAGCTGTTCGAGATCGCGAGCGCGCCGACGGGGATGCCGCCGAGGTTGGGGGGAGTGGACCAGAGGGAGGCGCCGGTGAACGAGATCCGACGAACTGCGCCGGTTATGTCTCCGATGACGATCTCATCGCCGGCAAGAACGACAGGGGCTTCCAGCACGCTCTCAGTCACGGTCGTCACTGGAGCGGAGGTGCCTGCCACCGTAGTCTTCGTGACCTTCCCGTCGGAAGAGAGCGTGATGAAGACGTCGCCACTTGCCACGGCAGGGTTGACCGAAACGGAGGCTCCGATTCCGACCGACCAGCCTTCTGTTAGGGCTCCGTCAAATGTGAACTGCTTCAGAGTCGATGAGATATTCGACAGTGCCGCGTAAACGTTGCCGCCAGTGATTACGGGCGCTGCCAGATAGGACGCCTTAGCCGTAGGGGCGGGGCTTCCAGTCGTCGGCGCGCCGGATAGTCGGCCGAGCTCCCCACCCGCAAACGCCCACTCCACGGTCCCCGGCAGCACCGCCAGCCCGCCGCGGATCGGCCCCTCCACGTTCACGCCGACGCCGGACAGCACCGACTTCCGATCGAGGTTGGCCGCCGAGATCCCCCCGTCATCACTTCCCACCCAGATCGCCTTGTCCCCCACCGCGATGCTCGTGATGGCCCCGCCGCCGATGACGAGCGGGTCCTCCGCCTTCACCCCCGCCGGCGTGAGCGAGAGGAGCTCGTGGTTCGCGTTCCCCACGACGATCGTCCCATCCGTCATCACCGCCGGCGGCGAGAGGACCGCGGCCGAGCCCGCCTTCGCCTCCACCGCCCACCTCAACCGCGTGACGTCCAGGCCCGCCGCCGCCTTCGTCGCCTGGTTCCCCGCGCCGTCCGTCGCCCGCGCCGTCGCGACGGCCGCGCGCGTGAACGCCGGGAACGCCCACTCCCGCAGCGCCAGCGTGCCCGTCCAGGCACCGCCGCTCCTCGCGAGCCCCACCCAGCGCGCCCCGTCGAGATCGAGCGACACCTCCACGGCGGCGAGCTCGGCGTCGTCCGACGCGCTCACGGTCACCGTGAGCCTCGAGTCGCGCACACACGGCGTCGCGTCGCACGTCACGCTCACCGACGCGACCACCGGCGCCGTGGCGTCCGGCCAGCACACGTTCCCGTCCGGCGTGGAGGCGCAGTACTTGCCCGCCCCGCAGCTCGCGCTCGTCGTGCAGCTCGCCTTGTCGTTCACGGAGCCGCACGCCGCGGCGCCCGCGATCACAGCCAGGAGGAGGAGGCGTCGCATGGTCGTCGTCGCTCCTAGAACGCAAACCTGAGGGTGAGCCCGGCCACCACCGCCGCGCCGCCGGCCGCGAGCGCGGCCGTCGCGTCCCGGTTCTTCGCCTTCCACGCCGCCCGCTCGTGCGTGAACACGTCCGGCGTGGCGGCGCCGTTCGCCGCGTCGGCCGCGTCGCCGGCCTGCTTCGCGAGGAGCCCGCCGGCGGCCACGGCGGCGAGGCCCGCACCCACGAGCGACCACGCGACGACCGACCTCGGCGAGGGCCCGACCCGCGGCGGCTGCGGCACGGCCTTGACGAGCTCGAGCAGCGCGGCCTGCACCGGCGCGACCGCGTCCTTCCCGGCCGGCACGTCCAGCGTGCGGCGCGCGCGCTGCGACTCGGTGGCCGCGTCCGAGAGCACGAGCACGTACCGGCTCGCGTCCGGCAACCCCTCGGCGGTCGCGGTCACCGCGTGCCCGAACCCCGCGCGGCGCGCGGCGCGTGCGCCCTCGCCCGCGTCCTCGCAGGTGACGCCGTAGTCGAGGAACCGCCCGGTGGCGCGCCCCGCCGCGGCCACGGCCTCGGGTCGGGCCTGGGCGTCCACGCCGAGCACCTTCGGCCGGCACAGGAGGAGGCGCTCCGGCCCGCCGGCGGCGGCGAGCGCGAGGACGAGGCTCAGGGCTCCGGCTGACATGCGATCTCGAACCTCCCCTGGAGTGCGACCCCGGGCTGAGAGTGCGACTTCGCTGGCGGTGAGGGCCGATTCTCCGCGAGCGAACGGCACCCCTGCAAGATGCGTGTCGCTGAAAAGTGGCGTGCTCCTCGCGGGCGTCACGTCCGGTACGGTCCGCGCCGCGGACCACCGGCCGAACGGCGGACCCTGGGTGTCCCGAACTGTCCGTGTGATCTCGCGGATCTGGCGCCGGCACGGATTTCGCTCTGAGGGAGGCCGTTGCGAGGACGGCTCCACCTTCAGTAAGGATCGCGAGGGACCCCATGTACCGCCTGACCTCAT
Source organism: Anaeromyxobacteraceae bacterium (assembly GCA_047602405.1). Classification (GTDB taxonomy): domain Bacteria; phylum Myxococcota; class Myxococcia; order Myxococcales; family Anaeromyxobacteraceae; genus Anaeromyxobacter. The sequence goes on along the minus strand of JASGHJ010000001.1, from coordinate 831,928 downwards.
GCCTCGTCGCGGGGGCGATCGCCGCGTGCCTCGCCCTTGCCGGCTGCTCCGGGAGGGACGGCGCGCGCACCTGCAAGGGCCCGAGCGACTGCCCCGCGGACGCCCGCTGCCGCGCGGACGTCTGCGTCACGAACTCCGCGCCGGTCGCGGCCATCGCCCCGCTCGCGAGTCCGGCGACCGAGTTCGAGCTCCTCACCCTGTCCGGCGAGGGCAGCGGCGATCCTGACGCGCCCGACGACGCGATCGCGAGCTACCGGTGGACGGTCGCCGCGAAGGCCGCGCCCTGCGAGGCGCCGGTCATCGCGGGCACGCTCGCGACGGCGAAGGTGCGGTTCGGCTGCGCCGGCTCGTACGAGGTGAGCCTCGTGGCCGTCGACGGGATGGGCGCGGAGAGCGCGCCGGCGACGCTGGGGGTGGACGTCGGGGCGTCCTCGGGGACCCGGCTCGTGTCGGCCGGGTCCGACACCGCGACCGGGCACCGATGCGACGGCGATCCGCTGCTCTGCCACTACTCGAAGTCCGAGACGATGCCGCTTCAGGCGACCGGCCCCGGCTCGGCCTCCTACCACTGGACCGCGCAGCCGCCGCCGGGGCTCGACCTCGTCCCTGGCCGGCGCGTCTTCTTCCTCCCGAACGCGAACGTCGCGACCCCGGCCGTCCGGATCGAGACCGACGGCCTCGCGATGTCGGGCGACTGGGTGTTCCGCGTCGAGGCCTCCGACGAGTTCGGCGTCGTCGGCGCGGACTCGACGCGGATCAGCATCGGAAACCAGGTGCCGGTCGTGTCGGGCCTGCTCGGGCCGGTCCCGCACACGTTCTCCTCGGCCACCCAGGCCTTCGAGGCCAGAGGCGACTTCCAGGTCACCGTGACCGATCCGGATGGCGACCCGGTCACCCGCGCCGTCACGACTCACCAGCTGAACGCGGGCGCCGGCGCCACGTTCACGGCGAGCGAGGCGGCCGGCAAGGTCACCTATCAGGTGAAGGTCCCGTTCGCGGGGATGAGCTCCGGCATGTCCCTCATCGGCGCGCCGGGACTCGCCCGTGACGTGGAGCTCACCGCCACCGACGTCAACGGCGCGAGCGCCAAGGGCCACTGGGACCTCGTCGTGACGAACCGGCCGCCCGTCCGCGACGACAAGTTCGTGGCGGACACCGTGGTCGAGCACACCTTCTCGGCCGCGCAGCAGGCCTACCTCGCGACGGCGCACGTCTCGAGCTGGGCCGACCCGGACGGAGACCCGCTCGAGGCCGTGCCCGGCGTCGTCAGCGGCCCGTGCTCGAGGGTCGCGCTCGTCGGTGCGCTCATGACGGCCACCTGCTCCGTCCCCTACACCGGCGTCCCGGCCGCCGCCCTCATCGCCGGGACCTGGCCCGTGCAGCACTCGGCCCGCGATCCGTGGGAGACCGCGAGCACGAGCGCGCCCGAGGTCACCGTCCTCGACCACGCGCCCACGCTCGTCCCCGCGACCTTCTCGACCGCGACCACCTGCACGCTCACCCCCATCTGCTGCGACTTCGACGTGGGCGGGTGCATCGCGCGCGAGCGGACGTTCGCGGCGATGACGCTCGGGAGCGGCGGCACCTGGCTCACCGACCCCGACGGCGACCCGATGCTCGTCACCTTCTCGGCGGGCTCCGCCTCGGCGGCGCCCGGCTCGCTCCTCTGCACCGGCGCGGACTGCGTGGCCACCTTCTCGGCGCCGATCCAGACCACCTGCGGTGCCATGAGCACCTCGGTCTCGCTTGGGGTCTCGGCGAACGACGGCGGGCAGACCACCACGGGCACGATCGACATCGCGCTCGCCTGCAAGTAGCCGCGGGGCTCCTCGAGGGCGGTCCGCCCGCGCTACCCGACGCCCTTGCGCTTGCGGTCGAGGACCGCGTCGGCCGCCTTCGCGACGAGCTCCGCGCCGAGGCCCTTGTCGAGCACGGCGTCTGCGCCGGCGGCCTCGAGCTTCGCCTCGGTCGTGGCGTCGAACCGCCCGGTGATCGCGACGATCACGAGGTCCGACTCGCCGCCGGCCTTGCGGATCGTGCGAACGAACTCGACGCCGTCCATGCCGGGCATGAGGACGTCGGTCACGAGCAGATCGAGCGCGAGCAGCTCCTCCGACACCACCCGCAGGCCGTCGTTGCCGTCGGCCGCGGTGAGGACCTCGTAGCCCTTCTCCATCAGGGCGTCCGAGATCATGTGGCAGATGAGGAGGTCGTCGTCGACGACGAGCGCGCGGCGCGGGCGGCCGGAGATCTGCGCGATGGCGCCGGAGAGCAGCTCCTGGGTCTCGGCGTCGAGGTCGAACTTGAGGCCCATGCCGCCGGGCTTCACGAACGCGACGACCGCGCGCGCGTCGAGGTCGAGGCCGCTCGGGAGCGCGAGCTTGAGCCGCACCGGCGTGCCCACCGGCGGCGGGAGCTTCCGCCGCACGAACGCGCCGCCGTGCGAGAGGTTCTCGAGGAAGTCCTGGTGGAGGTCCTGCTCCGTCGCGTACGCGATGGTGGCCTCCTCGTGGCCGTGACCCGCGCCCGGGGCCGCGCCGCGCGGCGCCCGGTCCTCCGGGTCCACCGGCACCGGCAGGGGATCGTCCAGGTCGTCGGTGACGATCTCGACCGGCGCGTGGATCGTGAACCGCGGCGCCACGCGCGCCTCGTCGCCGGGCCGCGGCGCGGCGTAGGAGGCGAGCGCGTCGTGCAGCGCGGTGCCCTGCCCGGCGACCTGCATCGCGAAGCCGGCGGGGTGGCCGGGCGTCGCCTCCTCGGGCTTGCGCACCGCGAGCACGGTGGCGGTGCCGGCGAGCGGCAGGTCCGCGCCGGGCACGCGGACGGAGAGGTTCAGCACGTCCCCGACCGGCGGCGAGAGCGGCGCCGCCATGAACAGCTCGTGCGCGTCGGGCGTGTAGGTGAGCGCGTTCCAGCCCGGGCCGGTCGCGTCCATCGCCAGGCGCGGCACCTCGACGACGCTGCGCTTGCGGTCCTTCGGCGCCCCGGCGTCCTCGAAGAGCTTGTCGGAGACCTCGAAGAGCGCGCCGGGCAGCACGTGGTCCGCGCGGAACTCGCAGGCGTCGCGGTTCGTGCGGAACGCCTCGGCCTCCGCCGCGTCCATCGCCGACATGACGATGGTCCGCCCGCCGGCGCGGGCCGCCCAGAAGGAGAGCCGGTCGCGCGTCGAGGGCGGCACGAGGCCGTTCAGGGACGCGAAGCGCGCGACGAGCACGAGGAACCGCACCGGCGCGCGGTACGCGAGGTCCACCTCGAGGAGGTGGCCCTTGAACAGGTGGGGGAGCGCGAGCACGAGCCGCTCCACGGCGAGCAGCCGCTCACCGGTGGCACGGCCGAAGGTGCATGAGAGCTCGACGGGCGTCACGCCCCGGGGAGCTTATCACCGTTCCCCGCGGGTCAACCCGGCTGCGCAGCGTCTCCCACATCCCTCCGACGGACGGCCTCGCGCCAGGCCTCCGCCAGCTCCGCCACCTGGACCGACAGTGCGCTCTGGATCTCGAGCGCGGGGCCGCCCACGGCGCCTAGCACCACGAGCGGCACGCCCGCGAGCTTGGCGACGAGGCCCACCCGGTCGAGGTTCGCGCGCGGGAACGACACCAGGATGCGGCCCGGCTCCTCGCCGAAGAGCACGTGGTCCTTGCGCGCCACGAACGGGATCCGCAGCGCCGCACCCCGCTCCGTCGCGCACGCCGCGAGCGCGACGCCGAGCCCGCCCGCCGAGCACGCGTGCGCCGACGAGAGCAGCCCGTCTCCGACCGCACGGTGCACCGCGAGCTGCACGGCCTTCTCCCGCGCCGGATCCGCCGCGGGCTTCTCGCCGAGGCCGCCCGCCGCCTCGCCCTCCTGGGCGAGCCCGTCCGCGAGGAGCGCCAGGTACTCGGAGCCGCCGACCTCTCCCGCGCCCACCGGGCCGAGCAGCGCGACCACGTCGCCGTCGGCCCGGAACGTCGCGAACGAGAGCTGCGGGGCCCCGGCGGCCTCCTCGACCACGAGCGCGTTCCCCGCCGCGATTCGCGGCCGGGCGATCATCGCGAACAGCACGAGCCCGAGGTCCGGGGGCTCGGGGAGCGTCCGCGGGTCGGTGGTGGACGAGGTCGACATGGACCGGAATTCTAGCGGTGGGCCCGCGGACTTGCCCGCCTGCGCGGAGGCGTGCCGGGGCCCGGATCCGGACCGGGAGTCGAGGCCGGTCTTTCACCGGAAGCCCGTGTCCGGCACGTGACGGGCGCGCTAGACTCGGTGTGGCCCGCCGCTGCCGAGCGCATGACCGCCTCGCAGACCCTCTCCCGGTTCGTCGCCCCCGAGATCCTCTCCGGGGAGGGCGCGCTGCGCCTCACCGGCCGGACCGCCGCGAACCTCGGCGCGCGCCGGGTGCTCCTCGTCACCGACCCCGGCGTCGAGGCCGCGGGGTGGGCCGACGAGGTCGAGCGCTCGCTCGCCGAGGCGGGGCTCGAGCGCGCGCGCTTCGACGGGGTCTCGCCCAACCCGCGCGCCTCCCAGTCCGAGGCGGGCGCCGCTCGCTACGCGGCGGACGGCTGCAACGTGATCGTGGCGGTCGGCGGCGGGAGCGTCATCGACTGCGCGAAGGGGATCGGCATCGTCGCCTCCAACGGCGGCGACGTGCTCTCCTTCGAGGGGTTCGACCAGCTCGAGTGCCCCATCCCCCCGCTCGTGTGCGTGCCGACCACCGCCGGCAGCGCCGCCGACGTCTCGCAGTTCGCCATCATCAACGACGAGCGCACCCGGACGAAGCTGCCGCTCGTCTCGAAGGCGCTCGTGCCGGACGTCTCCCTCCTCGATCCCGTGCCGCTCCTCACGCAGCCGGCGGCCCTCACCTTCGCGTCCGGGGTCGACGCGCTCTCGCACGCCGTGGAGGCGCTCTTCTCCACCGGGGCCTCGCCCCTCACCACCACCTTCGCCGAGCAGGCGATCCGCCTCTCGGCGACGCACCTCCCGCGCGCCCTCGAGCGCCCGGGCGAGCTCGAGGAGCGCAGCGCCACGATGGAGGCGAGCCTGCTCGCAGGCCTCGCCTTCTCGAACGCGAGCCTCGGCGCCGGACACGCGCTCGCGCACGCCCTCGGCGGGCGCTGGGACGGCGTTCACGGCGAGTACAACGCGGTCCTCCTCCCGCACGTGGTCCGCTACAACGCCGCGGCCGCCCCCGGGCCCACCCGGCAGCTCGGCGTCGCGCTCGGGCTCGACCTCGCGGGCTGCCCCGAGGCCGAGCTCGGCGAGCGGGTCGCCGGGGCGCTCGCGGAGTTCCTCGCCCGCCTGGGCACGGCCCGCGGCCTCGGCGCGCTCGGGGTCGGGCGGGCCTCGCTCCCGGCCCTCGCCGCGACCGCGCTCGAGGACCCCTGCATGGCCACCAACCCGCGCTGCCCGGCGCCCGGCGAGCTGGAGGCCCTGCTTGAAGCGGCGTTTTGACGATCCCGCCGCGCGCGAGGAGGTGCGCCGGCACCTCGCCGGCCTCGGGGAGCGCTCCGCCCGCAAGAGCTACTACCCCGCGCTGCAGGAGCGGCTCGCCGAGCTGCAGCGGTTCCGGGCGCTGCTCGACGGCGGCTCCGAGGGCATCTTCCTCGTCGCGCTGCGCGGTGGTGCGCTCGTCGACGTGAACGCCTCCGCGTGCAGGCAGCTCGGGGCGCCGCGCGAGGCGGTGCTCGCGGCGGGGCTGCGCGCGGCCTTCACCCGGCCTGGCCACGCCGCGGTCGCCGAGGCGCTCGCGCGGCTGCGCCCGGACGGCGACCCCGTGAGCCTGCAGGTGCGCATGGCCCGCGCGGACGGGACGACCTTCCCGGCGGAGGTGACGCTCGCGGCCCGGCACGTCGACGGCGCGGACCACGCGGTGGTGGTGGCGCGCGACGTCACCGAGCGCGAGCAGCTCCTCGCCCGGGTCTCCACCGCGGACCGCATGATCGCGCTCGGCACGCTCGCGGCGGGCGTCGCGCACGAGATCAACAACCCGCTGACCTACGTGCTCACGAACCTGGAGCTGCTCGCCGAGGACCTCGGCGGGCTCGAGGCCTCCGTCGCGGAGGGGCGCGCGCCGGCCGACGCGGTGCGCGCGTTCGTCGCCGAGGCGCGCCAGGCGATCACGGACGCGACCGAGGGCGCCGGCCGGGTCCGGAGCATCGCGAACGACCTGAGGGCGTTCTCCCGCGCCGACCCGGGCGAGCGGCGGGCCGTGGACCCGCGGAGCATCCTCGACCAGGCCGTGGCGGTCGCGGGCCCGGAGACGCGGCGCAGGGCCACCATCGTGAAGGACTACGCCGAGGTCCCGCCGGTGCGCGCGAGCGGCCCGCGGCTCGTGCAGGTGTTCGTCAACCTGGTCGTGAACGCCGCGCAGGCGATCCCCGAGGGGAAGCCGGCGGCGGCCCAGACCATCCGGCTCACGGCGCGCGCGGCGGACGGCTGGGTGGAGCTCTCCGTCGCGGACAGCGGGAGCGGCATCAGCCCCGAGCACCTCGAGCGCCTCTTCGAGCCGTTCTTCACGACGAAGCCCGCCGGCGTCGGGACGGGCCTCGGGCTCGCGATCTGCCGCGACATCGTCACCGCCCACGGCGGGACGATCACCGCCGCGAGCCCGCCGGGGAGCGGCGCCGTCTTCACGGTGCGCCTCCCGGCGGAGCGGGCCGGCTCCGCGAGCCCGTAGGACCCGACCGCGGCGGCGGCGGAGCCGCCGCGGAGACGAGGGACGCGCTCAGCTCATGTGGCTCGGCAGCCGCCGGCGCGCGGCGGGCAGGCCGGCCGGCACGAAGCCGCCGCCCTGCTGCCGCTCGAGCTGGAACGTCGCCACCATCGACGCGAGCTCCTCGGCCTGGCCGCTGAGCTCGCTCGCCGCGGAGGAGGACTCCTCGGCGGAGGCGGCGTTCTGCTGCGTGACCTTGTCCATCTGCGTGACCGCGGAGTTGACCTGGTCGATGCCCTGGGTCTGCTCCTTCGCGGCGCCCGCGATCTCCTGGACGATGTCGGTGACCTTGCCGATGCCGGTCTGGATCTGGCGGAGCTGCCCGGCGACCTGCACCGCGGCGGCCTCGCCCTCGCCGGCCTGCTTCACCGACTGGCGGATGAGGTCCTCGGTCTTCTGGGCGGCCTCCTTCGCGCGCTGCGCGAGCGACCGGACCTCCTCGGCGACGACCGCGAAGCCGCGGCCGGCGTCGCCCGCGCGGGCGGCCTCGACGGCCGCGTTGAGCGCGAGCAGGTTCGTCTGGAACGCGATGTCCGAGACGTCCTTGATGATCTGCGAGGTGCCCTCGGCGGAGGCCTTGATCTTCACCATCGCCTCGTCGAGCTGCTTCACGGCCTCGGCGCCCTCGGTCGCGGCGTGGCGCGCGGAGGTGGCGAGCACGGCCGCCTGCTGCGCGTTCTCGGCGGAGCGCTGGGTCATGGACGAGACCGTCTCGACCGAGGCGGTGGTCTGCTGCAGCGACGCGGCCTGCTCGGAGGCGCCCGCGGCCACCGCCTGCGAGGAGGCGGCGATCTGGGTGGCGGCGCCGTTCACCTGCTCGACGGCGATCGCGACCTGCGCGAGCGCCTCGTTGAGCGCGTTGGCGGAGGAGTTCACGGCCTCCTTGAGGCTCGAGTGGTCGCCCTGGAAGTCGCCGGTGACGCGGGCGCGCAGGTCGCGCTTCGCGATGCGCTCGAGGACGCCGGTCGCCTCCTTCACAGGGGCGATGACCGTGTCGAGCGTGCGGTTCACGCCGTCGACCACGTCGCGGTAGGCGCCCTGGTGCTTCGCGGCCTCGGCGCGGGTCGCGAGCCGGCCCTCGACCGCGGCGCCCGCCAGCATCTTCGCGTCGCCCACGAGCGCCTGCACCGCGTGCGTCACCTGCGTGAGCTGCGCGCCGATCTTCCGGAAGTCCTGCGCGGCCTGCTCGGTGTGCTGGTCGGCCTTCCCGACCTCGAGGTCGACCGCGAGGTCGCCCTTCGCCAGCTTCGCGAGGTTCGCGGCGAGCCGCTCCACCTCGACCTGGGAGTAGTTGCGCGTGCGGATGAGCGCGGTGAGGTCGGTGACGGTCTCGACGAAGCCGACGCGCTTGCCGTTGCGGTCGAGGAGCGGCGCGGTGTCCTGCTTGCAGTGCATCCCGCACCAGTCGAAGTAGCTCTCCGCCTTGCCCTGCTTCAGCTGGGCGATGCCGCACTTGTCGGTGTTGCAGATGTTGGCCGACGCGTTCGAGCACGCCATGCCGACGGCCTGGCGCCGGTCCACGACCCGCTTCTCCTGGATCATGAGCTTCTCGAACGACCGGTTCATGAAGGTCCACTTCATGTCGTCGTCGGTGACGTGGATCGGGAACGGGACGGCGTCGAGGATCGCCTCGTACCAGGCGGCGCGGTCGGCGGCCTCGTCCTTGAGCTTCGTGATGGCGGTGAGGTCGGTCACGGTCTCGACGTAGCCGATGACCTTGCCGGCCTTGTCCTTGAGCTCGGCCGTGTCCTGCTTGCACTTCATCCCGCACCAGTCGAAGTAGCTCTCCTTCACGCCCTTCCTGTGCTGGCGGATGCCGCAGCCGTCGGTGTTGCAGATGTTCGCGTTCGCGTTCGAGCAGTCCATGCCGACGGCCTTCGCCCGGTTCACGACCCGCTTCTCCTGGATCATGAGCTTCTCGAACGCCGTGTTCATGAAGGTCCACTTCATGTCCGCGTCGGTGACGTGGATCGGAAACGGCACCGCGTCGACGATGCCCCGGTACCAGTCGCCCTGCTCCGCGAGCTGCTTCGCCTCGGCGTCGCGGCGTGCGCTCGTCGTCGCGGCCTCCGCGACCGCGCCGGACAGGAAGCGCATCGAGATCGCGACGGCGACGCCGCCCGCGACGAGCGCGGACAGGGCGAGGACGAACGGCGGCGCGCCGGCGAGGGCGAGGCCCCCGACGAGGAGCGCGAGGACGGCGAAGGTCGTGATGAGCTGGGTCCGCAGGGTCCGCAGGGCGGTCATGCCCGTGGGCGATTTGCACGGGACGTACCCGAACGGCGGGTGCTGCGTGGAAGCGCCCGATCGGCCCGATATCCAGGGTTTCAGCGGCTGTGGGGAGGGGTGGGAGCGAACGGCACGATCGGGTGACCGACGCCCCAGGGGGTCCGGGTCAGGACCGGCTCAGGGATGGCAGCTCACGGTGCCGCCGCCGCTCGCCGTCACGGCGGTGCAGAGCCCGTCGCCCGCGTTCTCAAGCACCGCGCCCGACTTCACGGTGCCGGAGACCGGGCCGTCCGCGTGCAGCTCGGCGACCGCGCCGTCGACCAGGTCGACCGTGGCGTCGACCGACACCACGTAGCCGTACGCGTGCAGCGTCGCGCCGCCCTTCGCGCCGCCCCACAGCGTCGCCGCGAGGTGCTTGCCGCCCGCGCCGGCGAGGTGGACCTCGGCGCCGTCGCCCGCGTGCACGTCGAAGGACTGCGCGGCGGCCTGGGTCACCTCGACGCTCGCGGCCTCCACGGCGCGCACGTGCGAGAGCACCGGCACCCCGACGGCGATGCGCAGCGGGTGGGTGGAGTCGAGGTGCGCGACGTCCGTCTTCACCTGGAGCGTCTGGCCCAGCCCGGCCTCGTTCACGACCTCGGTCTTGACGTGCGGGACGACGTTCTCGTCGCCGCTCACCTTCACCGTCTGTGACGATGCCGAGGCGGTCACCTCGACGTCGAGGCCGTCCTGCACCGAGACGCCCACGAAGGCGGGGAGCGAGCGGGTCTCCTCGTGGTAGACGCCGTCGCCGACGACCCACGGATCGCAGCCGGCGAGCGTGAGGGCGCCCGCGAGGACGAGGGATGCGCTGGAGCGAGTGAACATCGGACGACCTGCCGGGAAGATACCCGCTGCCGCGCCGCCTTGGAACGGGGTCGGGGACCCCCGGAGCCGGTGTCGCGCGGGCGGGGGTGCGGTAAATGATCCGGATCAGCGGCCGGGGGCGGGAGGGGCGCTCCGGGCCACCTCCAGCGTCTCGCCGACCGCCGGCACCCGGACGCGCCCGGCCGGGAGCCCGAGCCGGACCCGCTCCGCGTCCAGGCGGACGGGCGGTTCGTCCAGCGGCTCGTCGGTGAGCTTGAAGGTGCCCCAGTGCATGGCGACGAAGGTGCGGGCGCCGAGGTCGCCGAAGGCCTGCAGCGCATCCTCGGGGTTCATGTGCTGCTTCTTCATGAACCAGCGGGGGTCGTACGCGCCGATGGGCAGGAGCGCGGCGTCGATGTCGGGGAAGCGCCGGCCGATGGCGCCGAAGCCCGCGAAGTAGGCGGTGTCGCCCGAGTGGTAGACGGTCGCCGTCGAGCCCTCGACCACGAACCCTCCCCAGAGCGTCTCGTTCACGTCGCCGACGCCCCGGCGGCTCCAGTGCTTCGCCGGCACGAAGGTGACCTTCACGCCCTTCACCTCGGTCGTGTCCCACCAGCCGAGCTCGGTCGCCGCGAGGTGCGCCTTCTCGAAGAGCCGCCCGAGGCCCAGCCCCGCCACGACCGGCGCCTTCACGCGCTCGAGGGTCGGGAGGTCGAGGTGGTCGTAGTGCGAGTGCGAGACGAGCACGGCGTCGATGGGCGGGAGCTCCTCGAACCCGAGCCCCGGCGGCACGTTGCGGGCGATGCGCGGGAAGATGTGCTCGCGCAGCGCCGGGTCGACGAGGAGCGAGACGCCGTCGAGCTGCACGAGGAAGCTCGCGTGGCCGAGCCAGGTGATCCGGGCAGGCTCGCCGGGCGCCGGCGGCGTCGCGAGCCGCGCGGCGTCGGCCTTCACGAACGGCACCGGCGCACGGTCGGGCGCGCTGCGGTTCTTGCCGGTGATCCCGTCCCAGAGCTTCCACCTGAGGACGCTGCCGAAGCCCGCCGGCGGCTCGCCGTCCGGGTTCACGAAGCGACCGTCGGCGTCGCGGAGGGTCACGAAGGCGGGATCGGGCATGGCGAGCGCGAGGGTGGCGGCGAGGGCGCGGAGGAGGGGGCCGGACACGCCCCATCGATAACGCAGGACCGGGCGGGCGCCAGCGCAGGACGGGCGGCTTCATCTTTCGAAACGTCCGGGCCGTCGGGAGCGCCCACTTCCGTTCGCCCCGAGCGTAGGGCCCGCGAAGCGGGCCCGAAGACGAGGGGCGGGACTCACAGCCCCATCACGACCTTCGTCATGTCGTACCGCACGTCGCCCCGCTCGGAGACCGGCACCGGCGGCGCCGGGAGCCGCAGCCGCTCGATCATCCGGTTGTAGCCGAGGTCAAGCAGCGTCCGGAGGTTCACCGCGTCGTGCAGGTTGTACTCGGCGAAGAGCCGCAGGGCCTCGCGGTCGCCCTCGAGGTGCGCGCGCCAGAGCCGGACGGCGTCGCCGCCGGAGAGCCCCTCGAGCTCCGGCGGCCGGCCCACCCCGGCCTCGTGCTCGAGGAGCTTCAGCCCGCCCCGGTGCCCGAGCCGGCTCCACAGGTGCCTCAGGTCCACGTGCGCGCGCGGCGGCCGCCAGGACGGGAACGCGTGCCGGAGCGCCGGCACGTCGAAGGAGGTCCCGTTGTAGGTCGCGAGCAACGTCCAGCCCTCGGCCACCTCCGGGAACGTGTCGAGGTCGCGGCCGGCCAGCAGGATCCGCGGCCCGCGCGCGTCGAGGATCCCGATCGCGGTGATGGCGTCCCCGTCCTGCTCGATGTCGAGGAACGCCGCCTCGTCGCGGAAGGTGGCGTAGAGGCGCCACCGCTCGATGCGCGGGAGCAGCGTCGCGAGCGCGTCGGCGTCGCGGATCCGGAGCGCGTCGCGGCCGCGGGCGATCGCCGCCGTGAGCCGCGCGTGCACCGGCGCCGGCACGAGCCCCTCCGGCCGCGCGGCGGGGTAGTCGTCCCAGTGCCGGAACCCGGCGCGCCACAGGCGCGTCTCGAGCTCCGCCCCCACGCCCGGGGCGATCCGGAAGGAGCGCTCGATCATCACCCGCAAGGTAGCTCATACTGCCGACCTCCCACCCGCGCCGACCGTCGAAGCCCCTGGAGGCCCCACGATGACCCTCGCCCTCGTCGCCGCCCTCGCCCTCTCCGCCGCGCCGCCGCTCTCCCCCGCCGACGCCGCGTTCGAGACGCTGACGCGCGACTACCTCCGCGAGTTCGGGAAGTACTCGCCCGTCGGCGCGACCCAGCTCGGCGAGCACCGCTTCGACGCCGAGCTCGACGACCTCTCGGCCGAGGGCCGGGCCGCCGCGCTCGCCTGGACCCGCTCCTGGCTCGAGCGGCTGAACAAGCTCGACCGCGCGCACCTCTCGCGCGCCAACCAGGCCGACGTCGCCATCCTCGAGAACCAGCTGAGGGCGGCGGACTTCTACGAGACGAAGCTCCAGGACTGGGCCTGGAACCCGCTCGTCTACACCGGCCTCGCCGGCGACGCGCTCTACTCGCTGCTCGCGCGCGAGTACGCGCCGCTCCCGCAGCGGCTCCTCGCGGTGGCCGCGCGGCTCGAGAAGCTGCCGCGGCTCCTCGCGCAGGAGCGCGCGAACCTCGTCCTCGCGCGCGTGCCGGCGATCCACGCCGAGACCGCCGTGAAGCAGAACCCGGGCGTCCTGTCCCTCGTCGACGAGCTCGTCGTGCCGAACCTGAAGGTGCTCCCCGACGCCGACCGGGCCCGCCTCGAGAAGGCCATCGCCGGCGCGAAGGCGGCGCTCGCCGAGCACCAGCGGTGGCTCGAGGGCACGATGAAGCCGGCCGCGAAGGGCGAGTTCCGGATCGGCGCGAAGCTCTACGACGAGAAGCTCCGCTTCTCGCTCATGTCGCCGCTCTCGCGCCAGGAGGTCCGCCGCCGCGCCGAGGCCGAGGTGAAGCGCGTGCGCGCCGAGATGTACGCCGTCTCCACGAAGGCCCTCGCCGGGAAGCCCGGCGCGCCGCCGGCGCCCGCGAGGCCCACCGCCGCCGAGCAGCAGGCCGTCATCGCCGCCGCGCTCGAGCTCGCCTACGCGGACCGGCCGCCGCGCGACGCCGTGGTCGAGACCGCGAAGAAGACGCTCGCCGAGGCGACCGCCTTCGTGCGCCAGGCCGGCTTCGTGACCGTGCCGGACGAGCCCGTCGACATCATCGTGATGCCCGAGTTCCAGCGGGGCGTCGCGCTCGCCTACTGCGACTCGCCCGGCGCGCTCGACCGCGGGCAGCGCACCTTCTACGCGGTCTCCCCCATCCCCGCCGACTGGACCGAGAAGCAGGTCGACTCCTTCCTGCGCGAGTACAACGAGCGCTCCATCGCGAACCTCACGCTGCACGAGGCGATGCCCGGCCACTACCTGCAGGGCGCGCACGCGAACCGCAGCCCGTTCTCGCTGCGCAACGTCTTCCAGTCCGGCTCGTTCGTCGAGGGCTGGGCCGAGTACGGCGAGCGCATCACCATCGACGCCGGCTTCCGCGCCGCCGATCCCCTGATGCGGCTCATCCAGCTCAAGTGGTACCTGCGCGCCACCACGAACGCGATCATCGACAGCGCCATCCACGTCGACGGCATGACCCGCGACGCCGCGATGAAGCTCATGACCGAGACCGCCTTCCAGGAGGAGCGCGAGGCCGCCGCGAAGTGGGTCCGCGCCGAGCTCACCTCCGCCCAGCTCTCCACCTACTTCGTCGGCTACCAGGAGCACGCCGACCTGCGCGCGTACGCCGAGAAGAAGCTCGGCAAGAAGTTCGACGCCCGCGCCTACCACGACCAGCTGCTGAGCTACGGCGCGCCCCCGGTGCGGATCGTCCGGGCGCTGATGTTCGGGGAGCCGATCAAGTGAAGGAACGCTTGCTCGCGCGGGTGGCGTGGGCCGTCTGCGGCCGTGACCTGGATCCCGATCGCCTGACGAAGGCGACCGGGATCGAGCCGACGAGCAAGCTCCGCCGCGGCGAGCGGCGGCCGGGGAAACAGATTCCCCCGCCCTGGGGCAAGTGGGAGCTCGAGTGCGAGGCCACGTCCGACGGGAACTCGTCGGAGGTCGACGGGGCCGCGAAGGCCCTGCTCGCCTTGCTCTGGCCGCACCGCCGCACGCTCGCTCGCCTCGCACGGGAAGACGGTGAGTGGACGAAGCTCGAGATCTGGTGGGAGCCGCCCGAACTGCCCGCCGACTTCGGATCCGAGGGTCCCCTGCTCCGCAAGCTGGCGTCGATGGCCGACGAGGTCACCTTCTATGTCGTCCCGCGCACCAGGAAGCGCCGAAGTGCGAAGCGCAAGTCCTGACAGCACGCCCGAGCAACGTCAGGCGAGCCGCGCCCGGAACGCCTCGAGGAAGGCGCGAGGCTCGAGCACCTGGGCGCCCCGGTAGTGCTTCAGGTTCCGGAGGTCGGGGTCCTTCGAGACGATGTGCGTGGCGGCGCCGGTGTACGCCGCCCAGCAGAACATGTCGTCCTTGGGATCCACAGAGACGCGCGGCCCGAGCGTGTCCTCGATGACGTCCGCGGCGGCGAACTCCACCAGGTCGAGCCATTCGGCCGCGTCGAAGTGCGGGTGGAACAGCCGCCGGTTCCCGGGGCGGGTGAGCACGTCGGCGATCTCCTCGTGGATGGCCGAGGAGGTCACGATCCGGAAGGCGCCGGAGCGGGCGAGCCGGACGATCTCGCCTGGCGCGCCGAGCGGGTTCACCGCGGCGCTGAGCCAGACCATCGTGTCCAGCACCACCCGCCAGGGCCTCACCGGCGCTTGCCCTTGCGGGCCCGCTCAGCGCGGACGTCCGCCAGCGACTCCCGAAGCTGCTGCTCGACGTCCTGCTCGCTGGCCTCGCCGGCGGCCTCGCGCTGATGGGCCTCCAGCTCGTCGGCCCGGCGCCGCGCGAACTCCTCCAGCCGGCGCATACGCTCGACCGGCACGATCGCGGCGATCTCCTCGCCCTTGCGCTCGACGACGAAGGTATCGAAGCGGAGCCGCACCCGGTCGAGGACGTCACCGAGGCGGGCGCGGAGGTCCATCGTCGAGATGTGGCGGGAGGGTTCGGACTTGGCGGTCACGGCCCAAGTATAACAACTATCATACTGGCGCGCACGTCAGCCGGGTCGGCTCCCCGGCCACCCGTGATGGTTCTCAGGACGAGTGCTCGGAAGCCCCCCGCTCCCAGGCGCTCCGCCACGCCCCCGCGGCCTCGGCGTGCTCGATGAACCGCCCGTAGAACGGGTGCCGCGCGACGGTGGCCCCGTCGCCGACCACCACGAGCTTCGCCCGCGCCCGGGTGATCGCGACGTTCATCCGCCGCACGTCCGCGAGGAAGCCGACCTCGCCGTCGGCGTTCGCGCGCACGAGCGAGACCACCACGGCCTCCTTCTCGCGGCCCTGGAACCCGTCCACCGTGTCCACCTCGAGGCCCGCCTCGACCTCGGCGGCCAGGAGGTCCCGCAGCCGCTGCACCTGCGCGTCGTACGCGGCGATGACGGCGACCTCCGCCGGCGCGAGCCCGCGCGCGAGGATCGCCCGCACCTCGTCGGCGACCAGCGCCGCCTCGCCCGGGTTCACCTTCGACTCCGAGCCCTCCGGCGTCTCCTCCTCGAAGCCGCGGCCGGAGGTGTCGACCACCTCGAGCGGCGCGTCGTCGAGGTGGCGGTCCGCAGCGGCCGGGTGGGCCCTGAGCGCGCCGCCGTAGAGCGCCTCGGAGGGGAACGCCATGATCTTCGCGTTCATCCGGTGCTGCTCCGCGAGCGTCACCTTCACGGCGTCGCCGTGGGCCGCGACCAGCCGCTCGAAGAGCGACGTCCCCAGGCCGCCCGCCTGCGCCGCCGCCGAGAGCACCGTGGGCGGGAGCTGCAGGTGATCGCCGGCGAGCACCGCGCGCTCGACCCGGAGCAGCGCGAGGTACGCCGCCGGCTCCACCGCCTGCGTCGCCTCGTCGACGACCGCGAGCGCCCACCGCCGGCCCGCGAGCGCGGGGCCGTCGAGCGAGGTGAGCGTCGCGAGCACGACGTCCGCCCGATCGAGCACCTCGGCCTCGGCCCGCGCCTCGAGGGCGCGCGCCTCCGAGAGGAGCGCCCGCGCGTCGCGCTCCTGCGCCCGCGCCTCGCTGAAGCGCCCCGGGCCACGCTTCTGCTTGCGCTTGCGGGCGTCGCGCCGGAGCTGCAGCGCCTCGTCCACGAGCCCCTTCGCGATGCGCGCCGACTCGTGCGCCGCGGCCTGCGCCTCGAGCGTGAGGTCGAGGAGCTGCGGCAGCACGCGGGCCGGGTGGCCGGCGCGCACGCAGCGGAGCCCCGCCGCGGAGAGCCGCTCGGCGAGGTTGTCCACCGCGAGGTTCGAGGGCGCGGCCGCGAGCACCTTCTCCCCGCGCGCGACCGCGCGGCGCACGACCTCCACGAGCACCGTGGTCTTCCCGGTGCCGGGCGGCCCGTGCACGAGCGCGACGTCGTCGGCGCGGTCGGCGAGGTCGAGCGCGGCGGCCTGCTCGGCGTTGAGCGCGTGCGCGAGCGCCGGCCCTCGCGGCCGCGACGAGAACCGCGGCGCCGCCCCGCCGAGCACCTCGTGCCAGCGCTTCCCGGCCTGCTCGTCGCGGACCCGCGCGAGCGCGCCGGAGAGCCGCTCCCAGGTCACCGGCGACGGCTCGAGCTCGAGCACCACGCGGCCCGAGGTCGCCCAGTCCGGCGGCGGCTCGTCGAAGACCACCCCGAGCGCGTTGCGGGTGCGGCGGGCGACGACGCCCCTCGGCGCGTCCTCCGGGGTGTCGCGCCTGAGGGTGACCGACACGAGCGACCCCACCCCGACGCGCGCGCCGCCGAGCGGCCGCCCCTGCCGCCCGTACGTCACGAGCGCCCGGCCCGCGAGGCCCGCCTCGTCCAGCGCCTCCACGTCCGCGAGCGCGAGCCCGCGCGCCTCGCGCTCGGAGAGCGAGAGCCGCCGGCGCGCGTCGTCGAGGCGCGCCTTCTCCTCGTCCCGCTCCGCGGCGAGGAGCGCCCCGAGCCGGGCGAGGTGCTGGGCGAGGTCCACCGGAGCCACGGTTTCCACTATCATGCGCGGCCTCAGCTCCCCATGGCCGCCCCCCTCGTCCTCTGGTTCGACGCCCGCGATCCCGCGTCGCGCACCGCGCTCGCGCTCCTGCGCGAGCGCGGCCACGAGCCCGAGCTGCGCCGGCTCCTCGAGGAGCCGCCCACGCCGGCCGAGCTCGCCGCGCTGGCGTCGCGCCTCGGCGTGCCGCCGCACGGCCTCTGCCGCACCGGCGAGGACGAGTACCAGGTGCTCCGGCTCACGCCCCGCACGCCGGAGCCGGAGCTGCTCGAGGCGCTCTCGAAGCACCCGCGGATCGTCGACCGGCCCGTGCTCGTCGCCGGTGATCGCGCCGTCGTCGCGCGGCCGCCGGAGCGGGTCCTCGAGCTCCTCCGCGGTTGACCACCGGCCGGATCGCAGCGGTGCATGTCGGCGTGTGTGGGTGGACATGATCCCGGTCTCGCTGACCCAGGGTCCCCCGCCACCGGCGCGACCCACGGTCGACCCTGATCGTGCTCCTCAATCAATCCGCCAGGTTGAACCGTGTCCGGCCCGTACCATGCGCGGAGGACGGGAGCCCGATTCCTGCACCGTCCGGTACACGTGACGTCAGGGTGGCGCGTGCCCGGGGGGGCACAGGGGGATGAGGGGGTGGGGAGCGATTCGCTCCTCACGGCCCTCCTCTCGTCGTCCCCGGACGGCCTCGTCCTCGTGTCGCCGGACGGCCGCCTCCTCGCCTGGAACGACCGGCTGCTCGAGCTCTTCGACTTCTCCGAGGAGGAGCGCGAGCGCATGCGCACCCTCGGGCCGGGCCGCCCGGCGCAGGACGCGCTCGTCGCCGGCCTGCAGGGCCGCGTGCTCGGCGAGTACGTGTCCATCGGCCAGAACGACGCCGTCACCGTCATCGACCTCACGCTGACCGACGGCCGCATCCTCGAGCGCCACGCGTCCACCTGGGGCGACGGCCCCGGGCGGATCCGCCTGGGCGTCTTCCGCGACGTCACCCACCGCCGCATGGCCGACGCCGAGCTCCGCCGCCGCGCGTCCGAGCAGGCGGCGCTCGCGCGCCTCACCGACGAGGCGCTCGGCGGCAACGACCTCGACCGGCTGCTCGCGCGCGCGTGCAAGGCCGCCGTGGACCTCCTCGGCTACGAGGCCGTCGCGGTGACCGACGTGCGCGGCGAGGCCTGGACGCTCCGCGCCGCGGCCGGCGTCGCGGCGCCGCCGCTCGGCAGGGTGGAGCCCGCCGCCGATCGCGGCATCACCGGGGCCTTCGGCTTCGTCGACGCCCACGAGATCGCGCTGCCCGGGTCCGAGCGCACGCTGCGCGTGCTGGGCGCGTACTCCACGGATTCCCACGTCTTCGGCCACGACGAGGTCCGCATCCTCGAGGCCATCGCCGGCGTCCTCACCGCGGCGCTCGCCCGGTACCGCGCCGAGGAGGCGCTCTCGGAGCGCGAGCTGCAGCTCCGCGCCATCTTCGACGCCCCGCTCGACGCGATGCTGGTCGTCGGCGGGGACGGCCGCGTGGTCGACGTGAACCCGGCCGCGTGCGAGCTCCTCGGCAAGCGCCGCGAGGCGCTGGTGGAGCGCCCGCTCGACGACGCGGTGCCGGCCCTCGGGCCCCGCGGGCCGGAGCGCTGGTCGGAGCGGCGCGCGCAGGGCCGCGCCTCCGGCGAGGTCGAGCTCGCCGTGCCCTCCGGCCGCCGCCTCGCCGAGTACGCCGCCGTCGCGGGGATCCGCCCCGGCCGCGACCTCGTCGTGCTCCGCGACGTCACCGAGCGCAAGCAGATGGGCGCCCGGCTCGCGCTCGCCGACCGGATGGCCTCCGTCGGCACGCTCGCCGCGGGCGTCGCCCACGAGCTCAACAACCCGCTCGCGTACGTGAGCGCGAACCTCGCGTTCCTCGCCGACCGCGTCGCCCGCACCGGCGCGCTGCTCATGGGGAGCCCGCCCGACCCGGACGACCACGACCTCGCGGCCCAGCTCGCCGAGGCCGTGCGCGACGCCCGCGACGGCTGCGAGCGCATGCGGGTCATCATCCGCGACCTCAAGACCTTCTCGCGGCCCGACGACGAGCACACCGGCCCGGTCGACCTCTGCCGCGTGCTCGACTCCGCCGTGAACATGGCGTGGAACGAGATCAAGCACCGCGCGAGGCTCGTGAAGGAGCTCACCGGGCTGCCGCCCGTGCACGGCAACGAGGGCCGGCTCGGGCAGGTGTTCCTGAACCTCCTCGTGAACGCCGCGCAGGCGCTGCCCGAGGGGCGCGCCGACGCGAACACGATCCGCGTCTCGGGCGAGGTGCTCGCCGACGGCCGCGTCGCGGTCGACGTGACGGACACCGGCTGCGGCGTCCCCGCCGAGCTCGCCGGCCGGATCTTCGACCCCTTCTTCACGACGAAGGCGCCGGGCGTCGGCACCGGCCTCGGGCTCTCGATCTGCCACTCCATCGTGAGCGCGCTCGGCGGCGAGATCCAGGTGCGCTCGACGCCCGGCGAAGGCTCGACCTTCCGGGTGGTGCTCCGCGCCGCCGCTCCGGCCAGCCTCCGCCGCGAGCCGGCCCCCGCGCCGCAGGCCGTGCCGCGCGCCCGCATCCTCGTGGTGGACGACGAGGCGCTCGTCGGCACCGTGCTCGCGCGCACGCTGCGCGGCGACCACGACGTGCAGGTCGTCACCTCCGCGCGCGCCGCGCTCGACAAGGTCGAGCAGGGCGAGCGCTTCGACGTCGTGCTGTCCGACCTCCTCATGCCGGAGATGACCGGCATGGACCTCTACGCCGAGCTGCAGAAGCGCGACCCCGGCTACGTGCGCCGGATGGTCTTCCTCACCGGCGGGGCGTTCACGCCCGCCGCGCGCGAGTTCCTCGAGGAGACGAAGGTCGTGTGCCTCGAGAAGCCGTTCGAGGTCGGCGCGCTCCGCGCCACGCTCGCCGCGAAGCTCGCCGAGGCGGCGTAGCAGCCTGGTGGGGCCTGGGTAGCCTTAGTAGAAGGTCCCCGCGATCCCGAACGGCACCGGCACCACCGTGACGCCGGTCGCGCCCTGGCCCGGGCCCTCCACCTTCCCGTGCAAGAGCTTCGGCACCGCGAGCCCGAACGCGCTGCCCACGACGGCCCCGGTGAGCACGTCGGTCAGGTAGTGCTTGTCGGCGGCGATCCGGAAGTAGCCCGCGGCGGTCGCGGCGGTGAGGCCCACCGCCCAGACCCACGGCGCCTCCTCGCGGCCGCGCATCGACGCGACGGTCCCGGCGGAGGTCGCGATCGCGAAGCTGACCGCGGTGTGGCTCGACCAGAAGGAGAGGTTGTCGTCGGCGGTGGTCTTCCGGTCCGCGTAGGCCCAGTTTCCGTGCGCAGCGTAGGGGCGCTGGCGGACCACCGCGAGCTTGACGAGCTGGTTGAGCGTCATCGACAGGGCGGCCGCCTCGGCGACGTAGACCGTGTCCCACGCGCCCTCCTTCCAGCCCGGGCCGCCCCGCGCGGCGAGCACGAGGTACGCGGCGGCGC
Organism: Anaeromyxobacteraceae bacterium; assembly: GCA_047602405.1. Lineage (GTDB taxonomy): Bacteria > Myxococcota > Myxococcia > Myxococcales > Anaeromyxobacteraceae > Anaeromyxobacter. The sequence goes on along the minus strand of JASGHJ010000001.1, from coordinate 811,577 downwards.
CCGCGGGGAGCGCGAAGCCGGCGAGGCCGTCGGAGGTGAGCCGCGCGACCTTCGGGTCGCTCCAGACCAGCCGGCGGCGCACGCCGTCGTCGAGGCCGTTCGTCGCGCACCAGCGGCAGGTGTCCGGCACGATCGCGCCCTTCGCGAGCTCGAGGCCCAGCACGACCGCGCCGGCGCCGGCGGTGATCCAGAGGTCGCGCCGGTCCTTCGAGAGCTCCGGCTCGGTCGCGGCCGCGGGGAGGGCGACGGTGACGGAGACGGCGAGCGCGACGGCGCGGGCGGCGAGCATGCGGGGAGGCTATCATCCTGCCCGTGAACGAGGACGATCCCTTCGGCCGTGCTGCTCGGGGTGGGGCCCCGGGGAGCTCCGCTCCACGGGGCGGGGGCGCGCCGAGCGCCCCCGGAGACGCAGAACCTGTGCCGCTCCCCATCGACGGCACGCTGGATCTCCACGCCTTCGCGCCGTCGGAGGTGGGCGACCTCGTGCCGGAGTGGCTCGGCGCGTGCGCGGAGGCGGGCCTGAAGGAGCTGCGCATCGTGCCGGGCAAGGGCACCGGCGCGCTCCGGCGCGGCGTCGAGGCGCTGCTCGCGCGCGACCCGCGCGTCGCGTCGTTCCGCACCGCGGGCGAGGACGCGGGCGGCTGGGGCGCGATCCTCGTCACGCTCCGGTGAGCCTCCGGCCGGGGTCGCGTACCGATCCGTACAGGAGGCGAAGGTGCTCCGCGCTGCCACCCGCACGCAGCGCCAGAAAGGGCGCTCGCCCGTCCGTGCCTTGCCTCGGCGCGCCTTCGCGAGGAGGCTCCACGGTCATGAAGCCCATCGCCAGAACGCTCCTCGCCGCCGCCGCCCTCGCGGGCGCCGTCGCGCTCCCGCAGCCCGCCCGCGCGCAGGTCGGCGTCTCGATCACGCTCGGCCTCCCCGTCCAGCCCGGGTTCGTCGTCGTCTCGCCGGGCGTGCAGGTGATCCCGGACTACGAGGAGGAGGTGTTCCTCGTCGGAGGCGCCTACTGGCTGCGCCGCGGCCCGTACTGGTATCGCGCGCCGGGCCCGCGGATGGCGTTCGTGTACGTGCCCGGCCCGCGGGTGCCCGCGCGCCTCGTGCGCCTCCCGCCGCCCGGCCACTACCGCCGCTGGCGCCCCGAGCCGGTTCGCGCCGAGCGCGGTGAGTGGCGCGAGGGCCGTCGCGAGTCCCGCGACGATCGCGGCCCGGGCCGCGGGCACGCCTACGGCCACGACAAGAAGGGCCGCGGCAAGGGACACGGGCACGACCGGGACTGAGCGACCGCGCCGCGCTCAGCGCTCGGCCCGGAGCACGTCCAGCCGCGACAGGGCGCGCGCGGCGTGATCGCGGAACGCCGTCACCCGCCGCGGCACGTTCCGCCCGCCCGGCACCACGAGCTGCACCGGGAGCGCGGGCGGCTCGAAGTCCTGGAGCAGGCGCACGAGCGCGCCGGCCGCGACGTCGTCGGCCACCTGGTACGAGAGCGCGCGGCCGATCGCGTGCCCGGCCCGCACCGCCACGAGGCCGGCCTCCACCCCGTTCACGAGCAGGCGCGGCGCGAGGCGGACCACCCGCCCCCGGGGCCCACCCCCGAAGCGCCACTCCGGGAGGCGCTGCGACGACAGCACCACGTCGTGGCGGGCGAGGTCGGCCGGCGTGCGCGGCGCGGGGTGACGCGCGAGGTAGGCGGGGGAGGCGACGATCACCTGCCGCACGGCGCCCACCCGGCGCGCGACGAGCCCCGAGTCGGCGAGGCGCCCGATGCGCACCGCCACGTCGAACCCCTCGCCCACGAGGTCGAGCGGTCGGTCGTCGAGGACGAGGTCGCCCTGCACGCCCGGGTTCGCGGCCAGGAACTCGCCCAGCACCGGCGCCACGTGGCGCTGCCCGAAGACGAGGGGCGCGGTCACCCGCAGGAGCCCCCGCGGCGCGCCGCCCTCACCCTCGCGGAGCAGCGCAGCGTAGCCCGCGAGCAGCGCCCGGGCGTGGCCGGCGAACGCCTCGCCGCTCGGCGTCGGGCGGAGCCGCCGGGTCGTGCGCTCGACGAGCCGGGAGCCCACGCGGACCTCGAGGGCCGCGAGCGCGCGGGTCATGGCCGGGGGTGAGCGCCGGAGCCTCCGCCCGGCGGCCGCGAGGCTGCCGGAGTCGATGACGGTCACGAACGCGAGCAGCTCGTCGAGGCGGTCCATCACCCTTCCGTAGCTCGAAAGACACCCTTCCGCACGGCGGCGAGGCGGCCGCGCGGCGCGCCGGCTAGCCTCTGCCCGACCCCCGAGGAGTCCACGACATGTCGAGCCGCCTCGTCCTGCACGGCACCCGCGCCTCCGGCCACACCCACCGGGTGTCGGCCTTCCTCTCGAATCCTGGGCCTCGCCCACGACTTCGTGGACGCGCCCCAGGCGGTCCGCCGGACCGCGGCGTTCCTCGCGCTCAACCCGCTCGGGCAGGTCCCGGTGCTCGAGGACGGCCCGCTCGTGCTCGCCGACTCGAACGCGATCCTGGTCTACCTCGCGCGCCGGTACGCCCCCGGCTCGCCGTGGCTGCCGGAGGATCCGGTGGAGGCGTCGCGCGTGCAGCGCTGGTTCTCGATCGCCGCGGGCGAGCTCTTCCAGGGCCCGGGGCTCGCCCGGCTCGGCACGCTCTGGGGGCGGGGCGTCGACGTGGGGCGGGCGCGCGAGGCCGGAGCCAGGCTGCTCGCGTTCCTCGAGGGCGAGCTCGGCGGCCGCACCTGGCTCGCGGCGAGCCACCCCACGCTCGCGGACCTCTCGCTCTACCCGTACGTCGCGCGCGCGCCCGAGGGCCGCCTGGACCTCGCGCCGCTCCCGGCGGTGCGCGCGTGGATCGAGCGGGTCGAGGCGCTCCCCGGCATGACGGCCATGCCGCACACGCCCATCCCCGAGGGCGCCCCGTGACCGACGATCTCTTCCACGCCGGGGAGCGCGCGGCGCAGGCGCGGGCGGGCGTGCGGGTCCCGGGCAGCGGCGGGATCCGCGGCGAGGTGATCGAGCAGCACCGGCGGTTCCTCGAGGCGCTCCCGTTCGTGGTGGTCGGCGTGGACGCCGGCCGCGGGCCTGCTGCCACCGTGGTCGCCGGACCCCCGGGGTTCCTGGGCGTGCCGGACCCGCGGCGCCTCCGCGTCGGGGCGCCGCCCGATCGCGACGACCCCGCGCAGGCGGAGCTCGGACCCGGCGCGGGCGTCGCGCTGCTCGGGATCGACCTCGCCACCCGCCGCCGCAACCGGGTGAACGGCGCGGTGACGGCCGTGGACCCCGCGGGCTTCGACGTCGCCGTGGCGCAGGCCTTCGGGAACTGCCCGAAGTACATCCACCCCCGCGAGGTGGAGCCCGCCCCGCGCACCGCCGGCCCGGCGCGGGCCCTCGACCGGCTGGGCGTCGAGGAGCGGGCGCGCATCTCCTCGTCGGACACCTTCTTCGTGGCGACGAGCGCCGGGGACGCCGCCGTGGACGTCTCCCACCGGGCCGGGCCCGCCGGCTTCGTGCGGATCGAGGGCGACGTGCTGACGGTGCCGGACTACCCGGGCAACCGGTACTTCAACACCCTCGGCAACCTGCTCGTGCGACCTCGGGCCGCGCTCCTGTTCCTCGACTTCGACGGCGGCGGGCTGCTCGAGGTGTCGGGCCGCGCCGAGGTCGTCTGGTCCGGCCGCGAGGTCGAGGCGCACGCGGGGGCGGAGCGCGTCTGGCGCGTGCACGTGGACGGCGGCTGGCGCCGCGACGCCGCGGTCCCGCTCAGGTTCAGGTGATCGCGCCGAGCCTCGCCGCCGCCTCCCCGAGCGCGGCCTCCAGCATGCCCACCGCGGGGCCGGAGCCCTGCGCGGAGTCGGGTGCCCCGCCGCCCTTGCCGCCGAGGAGCGCGACCGCGGCCTTGAGCGCCTCGCCGAGGTGAGGGCCGGGGCCCTTCGGCCGCGCGAAGCAGAGGTGGGCGCGGCCGTCCTCGACGGCGCCGAGGAGCGCGGTCTTGCCCTGGGCCGCGAGCGCGAAGGCGAGCGCCCTCAGCCACGCCGGCGCGCCGGCGACCGGCGCGGTGACGGCGGCCTGCACGACCGCGTCCGGCCCCGAGAGGCTCAGGGCCTCCTTCTCCGCGAGCGCCTGCAGCAGCTTCTCCACGTCCTTGCGCCGCGCGGAGGCCTCCTCCGCCGCGCGCGCCACCGCCGCCGGCACCTCGCCCGCCGCGCACTTCAGCGCCGCGGCCGCCGCGCCGAGCCGCTCGCCCGCCGCGGCGAGCGCCGCGACCGCGCGCCCGCCGCACACGAACTCGACCCGCGCGCCCTGCGACCACCTCTGCGCGCGCAGCACCGCGATGGCGCCGACCTCGCCGGTGCGCCGCGGGTGCGTGCCGCCGCAGGGCGACGCGTCGGCAATCGCGCCCGCCTCGCCGACGACCACGACCCGCGAGCCCTTCGCCGGCTCTTTGCGGAGCGGCAGCCTCGCGAGCTCGTCCGGCGCGAAGTCGCGCGCCTCGACCGGGAGGTCCCGCCACACGAGGTCGTTCGCGCGCGCCTCGACCGCGCGGAGCACCGCGGGCCCGAGCGCGCCAATCGGCACGTCGAGGTCGATGGTGCAGGTCTCCTCGCCGAGGTGGAACGAGAGCGTGTGGCCGAGGCCGCCCGCCGTCCCCGCCGCTGCAGAGGTGAAGTGCGCCTCGAACGCCGCCGAGAGCAGGTGCTGGCCGTGGTGCTGCTGGACGTGATCGCGGCGCCGCGCGGCGTCCACCTCGCCCCGCACCTCGGCGCCCGCCGGCGCGTGCCCGCCGAGCACGTGCAGCACCTCGCCCTCGACCTCCTGCACGTCGAGCACGGGCACGGCCGCGTCCCCGAAGCGGAGCGTCCCGCGGTCGGCGGGCTGGCCGCCGCCCTCCGGGTAGAAGGCCGAGCGGTCGAGGACGAGCGCGGGGTGCTCCCCGTGGGTGCGGGCCGCGACCACGTGCGCGTCGAAGGACAGGAGCCGGGGATCCGCGAGGTAGAGACGATTTGTCACGCCCGGGAGTCTAGCCGTGAACGGGTCCCCGGGGCGCGACGGGGGTATCGTTGTCCCCATGAAGATCTCCATCCACGCCCACCACCTCAGGCTGCCGGACGACCTGCCCGCGTTCCTCCAGAAGCACGTGACGAAGCCGCTGCTGCGCGTCTACGACCACGCCGCGGCCGAGCTCGAGGTGCACCTCGGCGACACGCGCCCGCGGCGCGGCGGCGTGGACCAGGAGTGCCGCCTCAGCTTCCGCATGCCCGGCATGAAGACCCTGCACGTCGAGGCCGTGGCCGCGGACATCCACGCCGCGCTCCTCGAGGCGGCGGACAAGCTGAAGGGCGCCGTGAAGAAGGGCGTCGCGAAGCGGCGGACTCCGGCGCGGTCGACCGCCCGTCGCCCGGCCCCCTAGATCCACCGTTCCCCCTGAGCCCCGAGCCTGTCGAGGGGTCGAAGGGCGAAGGGCCGTCACATCCGCCCCGCCCCCCGCACCCGCGCGCCGCCCAGCCGGTGCAGGTGGGCGAGCAGCGCCTCGCTCGTGAACGGCTTCTCGATGAGCTCCGCACGGCCGCGCGCCACGCGGGCGCGGAGCCCGTCGTCCTCGCCGTTCCCGGTCATGAAGAGCACGCGCAGCCCCGGGTGCGCGCGCTGGAGCGCGTCGGCGAGCTCCGGCCCGGCCATCCGCGGCATCGTGAGGTCGGTGAGGAGCAGGTCGAACGCGCCGCCCCGCCGGCGGGCGGCCTCGAGCGCCTCGACGCCGTTCGCGGCCGACACGACCTCGTAGCCGTGCTCGGCGAGCGCCTGCCCCACCAGGAACCGGAGCGCGTCGTCGTCCTCGGCGAGGAGCACGCGCTCGCCCCGGGCGCGCGGCGGGAGCGACGGCCCGCGCCGCGCGAGCGCCACCGCGGCGCCCTCGGCCGCCGGCAGCCACACCTCGAGCACCGCGCCCTCGCCCGGCCGCGACTCGGCCCGCACCGCGCCGCCGGCCATGCGGGCGATCTCACGCACCGTGGAGAGCCCGAGCCCCGCGGCGGCGTCCTTGGTGGTGAAGAGCGGGTCGAACGCGCGCGCGAGCACCTCGGGCGTCATGCCGGCGCCGCCGTCGCGCACGGCGAGGACCACGTGCCGTCCCGGGCCGAGCCCGAGCCCGGCGGGGGCCGTGCCGGCCTGGGCGTTCCGCGTGGAGAGCTCGAGCGGCCCGCCGTCGGGCATCGCGTCGCGCGCGTTCACGCCGAGGTTGAGCAGCACCTGCGCGACCTGGTCCGCGTCGGCCAGCACCGGCCAGAGCCGCTCCTCGAGCCGGCGCGTGACGGTGATCCGCTCCCCCACCGCGCGATCGAGGAGCTTCGAGACCTCGCCCACGACGTCGTTGAGCGAGAGCAGCACCGGCCGGTTGAGCTTCTTGCGGGAGAGGGTGAGGAGCTGCCGGGTGACGCCCGTCGCGCGCTGGCAGGCCTCCGAGATGCCGCGCACCGCCTCGCGGGCCCCGGGCGCGTCGATGGGCAGGCGCCGGCCGAGGAGCTCGGTCCAGCCGGTGATGACCGCGAGCACGTTCGAGAGGTCGTGCGCGACGCCGCCCGCGAGCCGGCCGAGCGCCTCCATCTTCTGCGCCTGGCGCAGCTCGTGCTGGAGCTCCTGCCGGCGCGCGTCGGCGCGCTCGCGCTCGGAGAGGTCGCGGACCGAGAGCACCCGCAGCGTCCGGTCCGCGAGCGCGAGCGACCCGCTCGCCACCTCGACCGGGAACTCGGCCCCGTCCGCGCGCCGGTGCCGCCCGCGGGCGACGCGGCCGTCCTCCGGCTCCGGCGCCTCGCCCGGCGCCTCGAGCGCCGTGAGCCCGAGCCCGCGGAGCGCGGCGCGCCGCCGCCCGTAGGCGCGCTCGGCGGCCGGGTTCGCGTCCTCGACGGCGCCGTCCTCGCCCACGAGCAGGAGCGCGTCGGACGCCGTCTCGAAGACGCCGCGGTGGAGCGCCTCGCTCGCGGCGAGCGCGCGCTGGAGGGCCTCGGCCTCCCGGCGGAGCCGGACCTTGTCGAGCGCGTTCTCGACCTTGAGGTCGAGCCCGTCGAGGTCGGTGATCGGCTTCGTCACGTAGTCGTACGCGCCGATGCGGACGGCCTCGATCGCCGAGTCGAGCGAGGCGTAGCCGGTGACGAGGATGACCTCGGCCCAGGGCTGCGCCCGCTTGAGCGCGACCGCCACGTCGAGCCCGGAGCCGTCGCCGAGGTTCTTGTCGACGAGGGCCACGTCCACCTGCTGCTCGCCCTGCACGACGGCGAGGGCGGCCGCGGCGGAGCCGGCCGTCAGGAAGGTGCGCCCGGCCCGCGCCAGCAGGCGCTCGAACACGTCGAGCAGGACCGGCTCGTCGTCGACCAGCAGGATCGTCGCCATCTCACGGCCTCCCTTCCCCCCTGAACCCGACCGCCACCACCAGCGCCAGCCGGCCGCCGGCCATCGCGCCGCCCGTGGCCGACAGCCCCGCCTCGACGAACGGCGTGCCCCACGCGAAGCGCATGCCCGTGCCCGCGGCGAGCCGCAGCGCCGGCCCCGGCGCGAGCCGGTCGTCGCCGGCGGGCGACCGCACCGCCGCGAGCCGCACGCCCGCGGTCGCGCTCGCGAAGGCGAGCCACCCGTCCCCGAGGCCGCGCGTCGCCGACACGCCCACGAGCGCGCCGCCGCCGAGCGCGGCGAGCGTCGTGCCGCGCACGCCGGCCCCGACCCCGGCGGGCGGTGCCCCGAGCAGCTCCGCGTCGAGCCGCCACGCGAGCGCGGGGAGGCCGGGCACCGGCGCACCGTCCACCGACACCCCGATCCGCGGCGCGGCGAAGCCGCCGCCGAGGTCGACCGAGGCGCCGCCCGAGACGAGCGCGGCGGTCACCGGACCCGGCACATCGGTCGAGCCCGGCGCCCCCGGCCCCGGGGCCGGGCCGCGGGCCGCCGCCACCGGCGCGAGGCCGCCCTCGCTCCGCACGCGCAGCTCCCAGGGCGGCGCGTTCGCGACGGCGAGCACGAGCCGGTCCTCGCCCGCCGGGCCGGGCGGGATGGCCCAGCTCACCTGGTAGGCGCCGGGCTCCCGCGCGACGACCTCCGCCGCGCCGCGCGAGGGGGTCGCGACCGGCGCCTCACCGCGCCGGGTCGCCCCGTGCGGCGCCACGACCCACGCGAGCACGCGCACGCGCTCGGCCCGATCGGCGGCCACGGCGGTGCGATCCGCGAGGGCGAGCATGCGCGGGGCGGGCGGCACGGCGAGCTCGACCGGCCGGAAGCCGCGGTAACCCTCGGCGACGCCCGGCGGCACCACCACCCGCAGCCGCGCGACGCCGTCCGCGCCCGCGACCACCGGTCCGAACAACCGCTCCCCGATCCGGAGCTCCACCGGCTCCCCCGGCTCGCCGCGCACGAGCGCGACGCCCTGCCCGTCGAGCGGCAGGGCCACGGCGCCGTCGCGGCCGTCCGCCCACGAGACGGCCGCCACGATCGCGACCGCGGGTGACGACGGCCCCGCCGGCGGGCGGTAACGCGCGGTGAAGCCGGCGGCGGTGCGCTGCACGTCCTCCACCGCGCCCACGCTCGCGGCGAGCGCGACCTCCGCCGGCGGCGGCGCGCCGGGCTCCGCGGTGACGCGCACGAGCGCGGTGTCGCCCTGGCCGAGCAGCAGGCGCGCCGGCTCCACGGTGACCACGAGCCCGCCGCCGCGCGCGCTCCCGGGGGCGGCGGCGAGCAGCGCGGCGAGGAGGTGGACCTCAGGGCGCGCTGACATCCCAGGAGATCTCCACGCGCTCGAGCGCGCCGACGGGAGGCTGCTCGCGCAGCGCGGCGGCGCGCACGAGCACGCCGGGCTGCACCTCCGCGGACCCGCCCTCCGCGGACCGCCACTCCACGACGACCGCGTCCGGTGCGGGCGCCGGCTCGAGGGCGGGCTCCCGGGCCGGGGTGAGGCCGAGGAGCGACAGGAGCGCGAGCCACCTCACGGCCGCGGCCCCCCGTCGACCGGCGGCAGCGCGACGCAGAACTCGGTCGACGCCCAGGGCAGGCGGCCCGCGTCGTCGTCCTCCGCGAGGAACAGCTCGCCCCCGTCGCGCTCGACGAGCGCGCGCGAGAGGTGCAGGCCGAGCCCGCTGCCGTGCCCGGGCGCCTTCGTCGTGAAGCGGGCCTCGAACAGGCGCGGGCGGATCGCCTCGGGCACCCCGGGGCCCTCGTCGGAGACCCGCACCTCCACCCACGGCCGGCCGCGCGGCGCGACCACGATCCGGAGCGCGAGCCGCCGCGCACCGCCGCCGCCCACGTCGAGCGCGTCGAGCGCGTTCGCGAGGAGGTTCGTGACCGCGTGCACGAGGGCCGCGGGCGTGCCGCGGGCGCGGGCGGGCGTGGGCCCCTCGTCGAGCGCGAAGCGGGCTCCGAGCGGCCGGAGCCGGTGCGCGAGCAGGGCCGCGGCGCGGCGGACCACGGGGGCGACCTCGTACTCCACCGGGCGCGCGGCGGCGGCGCCGAAGAGGTCGCGGTACCCGTCCACGAGCTCGCGCAGCCGGGCGAGCTGGCCCCGGAGGATCCGCCAGTCGGCGAGCCCGCTCAGCGCGCGGTGGTCGCGCTCGAGGAGGGTCGCGATGGCCTCCGCGCCGGCGAGCGGCTGGCGGAGCTCGTGGAGGAGCCCGGGGGCGAGGAGGTCGGCGTCGACGAGGCGGGGCGCGGGTCCATGGTGGCTCCGTTCACTGCAGGTGCGGCTCGGCCGCGGCGGGGAGGAGCACGGTCACGGCCGCGCCGGGCCCCTCCCGCCCCTCGACGAAGATCCGGCCGTGGTGGGCCTCCACGATCCGGTGCGAGACCGAGAGCCCGAGCCCGACCCGGCCCGCGGCGTCGTCGCCCTTCGTCGTGAAGAAGGGGTCGAAGATCCGCTCCCGCAGCCCGGCGGGGATGCCCCTCCCGGAGTCGGCCACCGTGAGCCGGAGGGCCTCGGCGGGGCCGTCGGTGACCACGTTCACCGCGCCGACCGAGACCTCGAGCCGGCCGCCGCCTGGCATCGCGTGGAGCGCGTTGTCGAGGAGGTGCGCCACCACCTGCTGGATCTGGGAGGCGTCGCCGCGGGCCTCCGGGAGCACCTCGTCGAAGCGCTTCGTGAGCTCGATCCCGGCGCCGGCGAGCCGCTCCTGGTACAGCGCGAGCGCCGCCTCCACCGGCCGCACGAGCGAGAACCGCCGCCCGGCGCCGCGGTCCGGGTCGGCGAACATGCGCAGGTCGTCGACCACGCGCGCGACGCGCGCCGCCTGCTCGCGGGCGCGCTGAACGACGGGGGCGTGCGGGGTGCCGTCGAGGTCGCGGGCGAGGAGGCCGAGGTAGCCCGTCACCGCGGAGAGCGGGTTGTTGAGCTCGTGCGCGAGCCCGGCGCCCAGCGACCCGAGCGCCGCGAGCCTCCGGGTGCGCTGGATCTGGTCCTGCGCGGCGGCGAGCTCGGCGGTGCGCTCGTCGACGCGCCGCTGGAGGTCGCGGTTGAAGGTCCGGATCTCGTCGTCGCGCCGGCCGATCTCCACCGCCATCCGCGCGAAGGCGCGGCCGAGCGCGGAGATCTCGTCGCTGCCGGAGCCGTCGACCGGCGGCGCCCACGGCGCGTAGTCGCCGGCGGCGATCTTCCCGGCGGCCTCCGAGAGCCGCTCCACCCGGCGCGTCACCCGCCGCGCCACCACCCAGCCGAACAGGAGGGCGAGCACGAGCGCGCCCCCCGCCCCCGCCGCGGTGCGCAGGCGCACGGCGTCGGCGGCGGCGAACGCGACCGCCTCGGGCTGCGCGACCACGACGCCCCAGCCGAGCGCGTTCACCGGCGCGAAGGCCGCGAGCCAGCGCCGCCCGTCGCGCCGCTCGACGAGCCGGGTGAGCGGGCCGCGGGCGAGGCCGTCCGCCACGAGCGCGCGCTCGTCGGGGGTGAGCCACGCGGCCGGCTCGCCGTGCGCGATGACCGCGCCGGAGGGGTCCACCGCGAAGGCGACCCCGCGCTCGCCGGTGCGCTCGCGGAGCCGCGCCTCCACCTCCGAGAGCACGAGCTCCGCGGCGAGCGCCCGCCGCGGGCCGAGCCGGAGCGTCGCCGCGAGGCGCACCGGGCCCGCGCCGGCGGGGCGGTACGGCGCGCTCGTCGCGAGCTCGGCCTCGCGCGCGGGCGCGACCGGAAGGTGCCGCGCGAAGCGCTCGAGGTCGTCGGCGCCCACGACGGGACGGGTCGCGAGCGCCGGCTCGCGGCTGGGCTGGCGCGCGAACACCGGGCCGGCCACCGGCCGGCGGGCGTCGTCGACGATCGCGACGATGGAGAGGTAGGGGAGCTGCCGGTACGGGAGCGCGAGGAGCTGCCCGAGCTCGGCGGGGGCGAAGGCTTCGAGGGGGTGGAGCGGGGCCGCCGAGAGCCGCAGCGCCCCGAGCGAGCCTTCGACGAACCGCTCCACGTGCCGGGCGAGATCCCCGGCCCCGCGGGCCTGCATGGCACCCACGGTCTCACGGAGCTCGTCCCGCGCCGCGCGGGCGGCGACCAGGCCCGCCAGCCCCACGGGGGCGACGCCGACGGCCACGAGGACGAGCCCGATCTTGGCGCCGAACCGCATCCGCTCCTCACGACAGGGTGAACGGTCCGTCCGGGGGGACGGAGGGAGCGCCGCGGGGCCCTGAACGCCGGGGCTCCCTCGGGCCAGCGACAAGGTTCACATGCACCCCCCGCGCGCCTACCCTCGGCACGGGTCGTTCCGCACGGAACCGTGCGCCCCATGGGCGTTTCCGGAGCCCCGCCCGGACCCACGGCACCCGCCCGACACAACCCGTTTGCGAATGGAGTCCCACGGGGTATGGTGCGCCCGCGCCGGGAGGAGACCGATGGGACTGTTCGAAAAGCTGATGCCGCGGGCCGACGATTTCTTCTCGGACTTCGAGGCCCAGGCCGCCTGCGTGGTCGAGGGGACGAAGCTGTTCCGCGACCTCCTGGAGGACTTCACCGACGTCCAGAAGAAGGTGCAGGCCATCAAGGAGGTCGAGCACCGCTCGGACGACGTCACCCACCGCGCGTTCGCCCGGCTCCACTCCCAGTTCATCACGCCCTTCGACCGCGCCGAGATCCACCGGCTGCTGTCGCGCATCGACGACGTGATCGACCTCGCCGACGGCGCCGCCGGCCGCCTGGCGCTCTACGAGATCGACTCGATCCTGCCCGAGGCCCGCGAGCTCTCCGCGGTGCTCGTCGCCCAGGCCGAGAAGATGCACGAGGCCGTGCACCACCTGCGCGACCTCAAGAAGAACCCCGACGCGGTGCTCGACGCCTGCCGCGAGATCAACGTCCTCGAGAACCAGGCCGACTCGCTCACCCGCCGCACGATGGCGAAGCTCTTCCGCAAGGCCAACGATCCCCTCACCGTCATGATGTGGAAGGAGATCATCGACCTGATCGAGGGCGCCACCGACCGGGCCGAGGACGTCGCAAACGTCATCGAGGGCCTGGTCCTCAGCCAGGGCTAGGGCGCACCTCCCGCCATGCTCGTCGCCGCCGTCGTCCTCCTCATCATCGTCGCGCTCGCGTTCGACTTCATCAACGGCTTCCACGACGCCGCGAACTCGATCGCCACGGTGGTCTCGACCCGGGTGCTCACGCCGCTCGCGGCGGTGGTCTGGGCGGCGTTCTGGAACTTCATCTCCGCGGCGCCGGTGCTGTGGGGCGCCGAGCTCAAGGTCGCCGCGACCATGGGCAAGGGCATCGTCCACTTCGAGATGCTGCGGGCGCTCGGCGTCCCGCTCGTCCTGACGGTCATCTTCTCCGCGCTCCTCGGCGCCATCATCTGGAACCTCCTCACCTGGTGGTGGGGCCTGCCGTCCTCGTCCTCGCACGCCCTCGCGGGCGGCATCGTCGGCGCCACCATCCCGGCGCTCGGGGTGGGCGCGCTCATCCCGTCCGGCATCCTCAAGATCGTCTCGTTCATCGTGCTGTCGCCGGTGATCGGCTTCGTGCTCGGCTCGTCGATGATGGTCGCGACGGCGTGGGTGGTGCGCCACGCGCGCACCGCCGCCGTCGACATCTGGTTCCGCCGGCTGCAGCTCCTCTCGGCCGCGATCTTCAGCTACAGCCACGGCACGAACGACGCCCAGAAGGTCATGGGCATCATCAGCCTCATCCTCTACGGCACGATCTGGTCGAACCAGGTCTCCACCGCCGACGTGGCGGCGAAGTTCCCGGTGCCGTTCTGGGTGGTGCTCTCGTGCCACGCGGCGATCGGCCTCGGCACGCTCTTCGGCGGCTGGCGCATTGTGAAGACGATGGGCCACAACCTGACGAAGCTGCAGCCCATCGGCGGCTTCTGCGCCGAGACCGGCGGCGGCGTGACCATCCTCGCCCTCGCGCACTGGGGCATCCCGGTCTCGACCACCCACACCATCACCGGCGCCATCGTCGGGGTCGGGGCGACCCGGGGCTCCCGGGCGGTGCAGTGGGGGGTGGCTGGGCGCATCATCTGGGCGTGGATCTTCACGATTCCGGCGTCCGCCATCGCCGCGGCCCTCGTCTTCCTCGCGACCCGGGCGGCCCTGCACCTCGCCGGATAAGTCCCTGGCGGCCCCTGCCGGCGGCAGGTACCGCAACCTCTCGGCCCTCCTCGTGTTGGAGGTCACAGGATGGCTCCGGACCCCGACGCGGCGCTGTTCCTCGCCTTCCAGCGAGGCGACGCCGCGGCCTTCCGGACCCTGTACGAGAGGCACGCGCGCGCGATGGTCGCCTTCTGTTTCCACCACGTCCGGGACGCCGCCCGCGCCGAGGAGCTGGCGCAGGACGTCTTCGTGAAGCTGCACCGGGCCCGGGACTCGTACCGGCCGACCGCGCGCTTCAAGACCTTCCTCTACCGCATCGCCGCGAACCACTGCCTGAACGAGCTGCGCCGGGGCGAGTGGCGGGCGCAGGCCGCGGACCGCGCCGCCGGCCAGGACGGCCCTTCCGATCCGGACACGCTGCCGTCCGGCAACGCCGCGCCCGACGCCTCGGCGGAGGCCGCGAAGCTCGAGGCCGCGGTGCGGGCCCTGCTCGACCGGCTGCCGGAGAAGCAGCGCACCGCGTTCGTGCTCGCCCGCTTCGAGGGGCTGTCGTACCACGAGATCGCGGACGTGCTCGAGACCACGGTCGCCGCGGTGAAGTCGCTCGTGCACCGGGCGACGGTCGCCGCGACCACCGCGCTCGCACCGTTCGCTGCCGGTGAAGTGGCCGCAGAGGAGGTGCCGTCGTGAAGCACGTCGTCGAAGACCTCACCGCGCTCGCCGACGGCGCCCTGCCGGAGGAGCGCGCCCGCGAGGTGCGGGCCCACCTCGCCGGCTGCGCCGCGTGCCGCGCCGAGGAGGCCCGGCTCACCGCCGCGCTCTCGCTCCTGTCGCGCCTCCCCGCCGCGCCGGAGCCGTCGCCGTACTTCGGCACGCGGCTCGCGGCCGCGATCGCCGAGGAGGAGCGGAGGCCCCGCGGCCTCGTCGCGCGGCTCTCGATGCGCTGGCGGCTCGCGATCCCGGCCGGCGCCGTCGCCGCCGCGGGCCTCGCCGCGTTCCTGGGCATCCGCGCCCAGCGCGCCGAGGAGCGCGCCATCGCCGAGCACCTCGAGCTCCTCTCCGACTACGAGGTGGTGGCGAGCCTGGACACGGTCGAGACCGAGGAGGACGCCGACGTGGTCGCGCACCTCGACGAGCTCTCGCCGAAGGAGGGCCGGCCGTGATCACCCCGAGGTCCCTGACCCGCCTCGCCCTCGTGGCGCTCGCGGCGCTCGCGCTCTCCGGCGGGGCGCGCGCGCAGGAGGGCGCCCCCGCGGGCGACGAGTCGAACCGCGAGCGCTGGGAGCGTATGAGCCCGGAGGAGCGCGAGCGCCTCCGCGAGCAGTGGAAGCAGTTCAAGGCGCTGCCGCCCGAGGAGCAGCAGGCCCGCCGCGACGCGCTCGAGCGGTTCCGGGCGCTGCCGCCCGAGCGCCGCCGCCAGCTCCGCGAGAACTGGCAGGCGTTCCAGCGGCTGCCCGAGGCCGACCGGCGGGAGATCCTCGAGAAGCTCGAGAGGTGGCGCGAGCTCTCGCCGGAGCGGCGCGCGCAGCTCCGGCGGGCGCTCCGCGACGTGGCGAGGGGCTCGCCGGAGGACCGCGCGCGGTTTCGCGAGAACCTCCGGAAGTGGCGCGCCATGTCGCCCGAGGAGCGCCAGGAGCTTCGGGAGCGGCGGCGCGAGCGGCGCAAGGGGCCGTGAGGCCGTAGCTCGAGATCGGCGAGGGAGGACCTCGACTGCACGCCCGGACGGCCGCGCTCACGCTGTGCCTCCTCGCCGCGCCGCCGGCGCGGGCGGGGGAGGGTGAGCTGCGCCTCGACCTCGGGCTGCACCTGCGCGCGACGTCCGAGGGCAACCGCCCGACCACCGACGTGCTCTACGACCCCGCGCGCACGGACTTCGCGCTCTCGGACTACCTCGTGCCCTCGGCCGACGCGCGCTGGGGCTCCGCCGTCGCGTCGCTCGGGCTCGACTGGCGCTCCCACGAGGGCGACTTCCGCTTCCACCTCGCGGCGGACACCGGCGAGGCGCGGCTCCGGCGGGATCACACCGTCGTGGACGTCTGCCTCAGCGGCGGCCAGAACGGCTCGCCCACCGGCCTCGCGAACCCCGGCGAGCGCTACTGCCTCGTCCCCGCGCTGCACACGATCGTGCCGGTCCCGTCGGTGGCCGAGACCGGCTCGCGCCTCACGCTCGACGGCCGCCCGGCCACGGACGAGCTGCGCGACACGTGGTTGCTGCGCGAGGTGTACGGCACCGTCGCGCTCGGCCGCGCCGGCTTCGCGAGGTTCACGGTCGGGCGCCGCCGCACCCTCGTCGGCGGCGGCCTCGTGCACGACGACGCCGCCGCGGTGGGCGCGGTGGACCTCGACCTCGGCGCGATCGGCCCGCCCTTCGGGCTCTCGGCGAAGGCGCTCGTCCCCGACCGCACCTGGCCGACCGCGGGCTCCACCGCCTCGCCGATGTTCGCGGCGAGCGCCGACTGGCAGGTCTCGCTCTTCGAGCGCGTCGGCGTCTTCGGCGCGTACCTGCGCGATCGCTCGAACGCCGTGGCCGAGGCGCTGCGGGGCGAGGCGATCGAGCGGCGCGTCGCCGACCACGACGCCGCCACGGACGCCGCCACGCGCGAGGTGGCCGCGCGGCAGCTCGCGCGCGCCCTCGCCCGCGAGGTGACGAGCGCGGCGAGGCTGTGGTGGGTGGGGACCACCGGCGACCTCGCGCCGCTCCCCGGCCACCGGCTCACGTGGACCCTGGCCGCGCTCGAGGGGACCATCGACTCGGTCGACGTGCCGCGGCTGCGGCTCGTGGAGGCGGCGCCCGTGCACGGCCGCGCCGCGCGCGCCGGGTGGGACGTGGACCTCCCCGCCGGCTTCTCCGCGGGCGCCTCGTTCGTCTGGCTCTCCGGCGGCCAGCTCTCGCTCGAGAAGGGCGCGAGCTACGACGGCTTCCTGGGCGTCGTGCCCTACGTGCCGCACACGAACCTCTTCTTCAAGGCCGGCCTCGCGAACACCTTCGTCGCGCGCGAGGCGACCGCCCCCGGCGTGAACGGCCGGGGCGTGCTGTCTCCCGCGCTGCGCGTCTCGTGGGACCCGACCGACGAGCTCGGCTTCGACGTGAAGGGCGCCTGGCTCCGCGCCGACCGCACCGGCCCGTTCGGCGGCAAGGTCTACGGCTGGGAGGTCGACGCGCAGGGGGCGTGGCAGGCCCTGCCCTGGCTCGCGCTCCAGGTGGAGGGCGACGTGCTGCTCCCGGGAGACTTCTACGGTGGCCAGGACACCGTGTACCGGGCCATCCTCGCGGTCGACGTGGTGACCCCGTGATCGCCGCCGCGCTCTTCACCGCCCTCTGCCTCGCCCAGGCCCCCGCGCAGACGTCTGCGCCGGAGGCCCCGCCCCCGCCGCCGCCCGCCGCGAAGGACGGGGCCGCGCTCGATCGCAGGCCGCCAGCCCCTCCGCCGCCCCCGCAGAAACCCCTCTCCCCGGAGGACGAGGAGATCATCAAGAACCTCGATCTCCTCCAGAACCTCGACCTCCTCGAGCACGCCGACGCGTTCGATGCGGAGTCGAAGGACTGAGGGGGAGGCGTCCCCCCGTTCGCCCCGAGCGTAGGGCCCGCGCAGCGGGCCCGGAGACGAGGGGCGGCGCCCCGTGGCATCCTCTCACCCATGGCGAAGGAGCCGAAGCCGCCCGAGCCCGGCGACGTCTACCTGTTCCCCGTCGCTGACGTGGGCACGGGAATCTGCCGTGTGCTCGCGAAGTCCTGGTCCGAGACCTGGAGGGCCGAGGCCTTCACCTTGGAGCTGGCCGTGTGGCGGGGGACGCAGCTCCCAGACCTCGCAGCTGCGCTCGCCACGGAAGCCCTGACGCTCACCCACTTCCGCGAGTTCGGCGCGAAGATCCTTCCCTCCATCGCTTACGCTGCCGGCGAGCTGCCGGCGGACTTCGACTGGCTCGGGAAACAGTCGGGGTCCATGCCCCCCGGTCCGCCCCGGGTCGAGGGCGTCATCCACTGGGACTTCTTGCGCGACAAGATCGCTCTCGAGTGCGAGTACCGGCTCAGGCCCGACGGCTTCCGCGAGTTCGAAAGGAAGCGGATGCGAGACATGGAGCGCCGCGCAAGGGCGCTCATGCGCCGGAAGCCCGTCCGCTCTGGCGCGAGCAAACCGGCGGCCGTTCCGGAGCTGAACTGGCAACCCGACGTGGCCCCCGAGGTCGTCACCGCGGGCACGCGGCTGCTCGAGGCCTTCCAGCAGGAGCTGGCGGCCGCGAAGACCTCCCGCGCGAAGGCCAAGGCCCTTCGTACCTGCGTGAAGGCCTTCAACGCGCTCGATGACACCAGCGAACCGGGGATCGACACGGTAGTCGCCGAGGAGGTCTTCGAATTCCTGGTCGACTCGGCCACCGCCGCGGGCCTCGAGAACGCCGAGGAGGTCGTCGAGGAGGTCCGGGAGTTCTGAAGACACGCCCTGCAGGGACCTCATCGATGAATGGCGTGACGGTAAGTGAATATGCCGTCCGCCCTTTTCGGAACTCCACTGGTAAAGAGATTCTCAGGACGACGGCGGGCTGCTGACGAACCGATGCGCATCGCCACCTACAACTTCCTCGTCGGCGGGAGCGCGCGGCGGGCGCGGCAGTGGGAGCGGCTCCACGAGCGGCTCGCGCCGGACGTGATCCTCGCGCAGGAGGCGGCGATGCCGCCTGCCGGTTCCGGTGTCGCGCTGTGGCAGGCGGCGCCGGGGCGGCGGTGGGGAACGGGGGTCTGGCTCAGGCGCGGCGGGATCACGCCGCTCCCGGTGCGCGGCTTCTCGGGCTGGGTGGTGGGCGGCGAGGTGACGCTGCCGGGGCGGCGTGCGCTGAAGCCGCTGCGGGTGTTCTCGATCCACTGCCCCGTGGGCGCGCACGGGTACGTGCGGACGCTCGGGACGATCCTCGATCGGCTGGCCCGACTCGGCGAGGGCGCGGAGCTGCTCGTGGGCGGCGACCTCAACGTCGTCGCGGGCTACCGCAGCGGCGACGAGCGGGTCCGGATGCTCCGCGCGGAGGAGCGGCTCCTGGACCGCTTCGCGGCGGAGCTCGGGCTCGTCCCGGCGTGGCAGGCGATGCACCCCGGCGTACCGCTCGCGCAGACGCTGCGGTGGAGCGGCGACCGGAGGATGCCCTATCACTGCGACGGGATCTTCGTGCCGCGCGCGTGGGTGAAGCGGCTCGTCTCGGCGGAGGTCGTGACGGGACGGCTCTGGACGCGGCTCAGCGATCACAACCCGGTGGTCGCGGAGGTGAGGTGAACCTCCGCGGACCACCGGAAATGACGAAGTGACGTCCCTCGTCTCCGGGCCCGCTGCGCGGGCCCTACGCTCGGGACTGACGGAGAGGGAAACCGCCGGCCTGCGACCGACCTCGACATCGCCGTCGGCGCACTACAGCCCGCCCCTCAGTCCTTGATCAGCCCCGCCGACTTCGCGGCGGCCTCGATGCTGGTGTAGTTCGCGGGCGACGTCGGGATGAACTTGGACGCCCGCTGCAGATCGAGGATCGCCTTCTGCTCGGGGTTCTTGGGGTCGAGCGCGAGGAAGGCGTCCTTGAGCTTCGCCTGGAGCTTCGGGTCGAGGTCGCCGCGGACGGTCCAGTTGTAGTCCTGGTAATCCGGCGTGGTCCACAGCACCCGGATCTTCGTCATGTCGAGCTTGCCCTCGTCGACGAGCTTCTTGAACACCGACTCGTTGAGCGCGCCGGCGTCCACCTTCCCGGCCTCGACCCACTTCGCGGTCACGTCGTGCGCGCCGGAGAAGGCGACCTTCGAGAAGTCCTTCTCGGGGTCGATGCCGGCCTGGAGCAGGAAGTGCCGCGGCATGAGGTGGCCGGAGGTCGAGCTCACCGAGCCGAACGCGAAGTTCGCGCCCTTGAGGTCGGCGAGGGTTTGCGCCTTCGAGGAGGCGGGCACGATGAACTTGGAGTGGAAGTGCGCGTCCTCCTCGCGCTGCACGAGCGGCACGGCGTTGCCGGTGCGGCGGCGCGCCTGGACGAAGGTGAAGCCGCCGTACCAGACCATGTCGAGCTTGCCGGCGGCGAGGCCCTCCACGGTGGCGGCGTAGTCGGAGACCGGCACGAAGGAGACCTTCATGCCGAGCTGCTTCTCGAGGTAGGCGCCGAGCGGCGCGAACTTGCGCACGAGCTCGGTGGGCGCCTCGTCGGGGATGGCGCTCACCCGGAGCTCCTGGGCCGCACTGCGGGCCGGGGAGGTGAGGGAGAGGACTGCGAGGAGGGTGAGGGCGGAGGTGGTGCGGAAGGACATGGCGTTTCCTGTGGCCAAGGTGACGGCTCGGGCCCCTCGTCTCCGCAGCCGCTTCGCGGCTGCTACGCTCGGGGCGAACGGGATGTAGAGGAAGAGTGGCGGGCGAACTCGCCCGGGCCTCGCGGCCTCACCGGTCGAGCGGGACGCGCCGTTCGATGTCGATCACGCGCCTCACCTCCCTTCGCACGCCAGGGTTCACGCCGCCTCCAGCGTCGCCGCCGCGGCGACGAGCGGCCGGCCCGCGAGGATCCGCGCGCGCAGCCAGCCGGAGAAGAGGTCCACCGCGGTCACGAGCAACACGATCGCGAGCACGAGCGTCGCGGTGCGGTGGTGGTGGAAGAGGGACAGCGACACGTGGAGGAGCTGCCCGAGCCCGCCCGCGCCGACGACGCCCAGCACCGCGGACGCGCGGATGGCGACCTCCCAGCGGTAGAGCGTGTACGCGGCGAGCTGCGGGAACGCCTGCGGCCAGGCGGCGAACGCCTCGGCGGAGAGCGCGGGCGCGCCCATGGCCCGGAGCGCGAGCACCGGCGCCTGCGGCACCTCCTCGAGCGCCTCGGCGTGGAGCCGGCCCAGCACGCCGGCGGTGTGCAGGCCGAGCGCGAGGGCGCCGGCGAAGGGTCCCAGGCCCACCGCGAAGATCACGAGCAGCGCCCACAGGAGCTCCGGCAGCGTCCGCCCGAGCGCGAGGAGCACGCGCGCGAGCGCCGCCGAGGGCCCGCGGCGCGCCGCGAGGAGCGCGAGCGGGAGCCCCAGCGCGACGGCGATCGCGATCCCCACGACACTCACCGCGAGCGTCTCGAGCACGGCGGGGCCGAGCTGGCGCAGGAAGGCGGGCGACACGTCAGGCGGCCAGGTGGAGGCGACGAACGCCCACGCGCTCCGCGGCGTCTCCAGCGAGAAGAGCTCGCCGAGCGGCAGCCGGAGGAACGCGACCGCGCCCGCCGCCAGGGAGAGCCAGGCGACCGGGATCGCGAGCCGCACGGCCGCGCCGCGCCGGCCCGCGGGCAGGAACCCCCGGCTCGCGTGGATGCGCCGGCGCAGGCGGCGCGAGGCGAGGTCGAGCGCGGCCACGAGCCCGAAGAGGCCGAGCACCATCGCGGCGACCTCGTCCCACGCGAACATCTTGATCGAGAGCTCGAGCTGCAGCCCGATGCCGCCCGCGCCGACGAGCCCGAGCACCGCGGAGGCGCGCAGCGCGCAGTCGAGCCGGTAGAGCGTGTAGGAGGAGAGGAGCGGCAGCGCGCCGGGCAGCACGCCGAAGAGGAACGCCCCCGCGGGCCGCGCCCCGGCGGCGGCGAGCGCGCGGGACGGGCCGCGCGGCGTCGACTCGAAGGTCTCGGCGAACACCTTCCCGACGATGCCGCCGTAGCCGATGCCGATCGCGAGCACGCCGGCGGTCGGACCCATCCCGACCGCGCGCACGAAGACGAGCGCCCAGACGATCTCCGGGATCGACCGCATCAGGTTGAGGAGCCCGCGCGCGGCCATCCACGCCGCCCGGCGCGCGGCCGAGGGGCGCTCCCCGCCCGCGACGAGCAGCGCGGGATCGGCGGCGAGCATCGACAGCGGCAGCGCGAGGGCGAGCGCGACCGTCATGCCGAGGAACGCGATCGCGAGCGTCTCGACGAGCGGCCGGGCGAGCAGGGCGAGCAGCCCGGCGTCGTGGGCGGGCGGCCAGAAGCCGCGCGCGAAGTCGGCCATGGCGCCGCGCGCGTCCTTCGAGACGAGGAGGGCGAGGTCGCCGTCGACCACCCGCCAGGCGACGGCCACGACGGCCATCCCTACGAGCGCGGGCCAGCGGAGGAAGGCGGGGAGGGGCGGGCGAGCGGCCCGATCGTCCCCGGCCCGTCGAGGCACGGACGGGCGCTTCACCCGCCGGCCCCCGGCGCACCGGCGCAGGCGCGCGCGACCTCGAGGAACGCCCGGGCCGACGGCGAGGGCGCCGGCCGGTGGATTGCGAACACGTGCCGCGGGATCTCGAGCCCGGCGACCGGCACCACCCGGAGCAGCCCGGTCGCGAGGTCGTCCGCCACCGCGCGGCGCGAGACGAACGCGAGCCCGACGCCGGAGATCGCGGCGGCGCGCAGGGCCGCGAGCCCCTCCGCCTCGAGCACCGCCGGCGGCAGCGTCACGCCGAGCCCGCGGAGGTGGTCCTCGAGCACGGCGCGGGTGCCGGACCCCGCCTCGCGCTCCACGCGGGGGACCCGGGCGAGGTCCTCGAGCGCGAGCGGCAGGGGGCCGAGGTCGAGCGCCGGCGCGGCCACCGCGACGATCTCGTCGTCGGCCACGAGCGTCTGCTCGAGCCCGTCGGCGAGGGGCCGGGCGCCGACGAAGCCGAGCTCCGCCCGGCCCTCCCGCACGGCTGCCTCGACCGCCGCGGAGCCGCCCTGCACGAGGTGCAGCCGGACGCCGGGGTAGAGCCGCACGAAGCGGCGCAGCGCGGGCGGGACGACGGTCTCGGCCGGCGTGCTCGAGGCCGCGAGCGTCAGGAGGCCGGCCGGCTCGTCGACGGTCGCGGCCGCTGGCCCGCCCGGCGCGGCGCGCAGGCCGGAGGCCTGGCCTGCCTCCGCGCGCTCCGAGCGGTACACGCGCGACAGGTCCGCGAGCCGCACCCGCTCGGCCGGGAGATCGAAGGCGAGCTCCCCGCGGCGCAGGCCGATCACGCGGTCGACGTGGGGCAGCAGCGGCTCGATCCGGTGCGTGGAGACCACGAGCGTGCGCCCCGCGTACGCGCGGGCCAGCAGCGCGGCGAGCTCGCTCGCGCGCTCGGGGTCGACCGCCGAGAGCGGCTCGTCGGCGAGCACGAGGTCCGGCGCCTGGTGCAGGGTCCGGACGATGGCGACCCGCTGCTGCTCGCCGCCGGAGAGCCGGTCGAGCCGCTCGTGCAGCTTCTCCGGGATGCCGACCTCGGCGAGCAGCGCGCGCACCGCCGCGGCCTCGCGCCGCGAGAGCAGGGCCGCGAGCGCACCGGCGAGCGTCGCGCGCCCGAGCCGGCCGGCGACCACGTTCTGGAAGACGGTCGCCTGCGGGACGAGGTGCAGCTGCTGGTGGACGGTGCCGATGCGCGCGCGCAGCCGGCGGAGCGCCCGCGCGGAGAGCAGCGCCGGCTCCTCGCCCAGCACTGCCACGGTGCCCTCGGTGGGCGCGAGCGTGGTGTTGAGGAGCTTGAGGAGGGTGGTCTTGCCCGCGCCGCTCGGCCCGACGATCGCGACGCGCTCGCCCGCGCGGAGCGCGAGGTCGAGCGGCGCGAGCGCCGTGACGGCGCCGTACCGGACGGCGGCGCCGAGGAGCGAGATGGCGGGCGGAGCGGACGGGTCGGGCCGGGCGCCGGGCGCCTGCGCGGGGCTCGAGGGTGGGCTCACGCTCCGGGGATAACCGAGGGCGCGGGCCGGGCGCAACGCCGTACTGCGTCAGCGTACGGACGGTCCTGCTCCGGCGGATCGACGGTGATCCTTCAGCGGACCGCCTAGGCGTCGCTCGCGAGGTCCTGCCGCAGCGCCTCGCGCTGCTCGCCGTCGAGCGCCGTCTCGGCGGTGAGGCCGGGCAGGTCGCTGCCGACCGCGATGGGCCTGGCGACCCTTCACGTCGAACCGGAGGTACTGCACCGACGAGAGCCGGTCGGTGCCGATCTGCCGCTCGTCGAAGCGGGCGCGGTGCTTCTCGCCGTCCTCGGTCTTCACGTAGAGGTGCTTCGGGAGCGCGAGCCACTGCCCGAGCTTCTTCGCGCGCTCCTCGGGGTCGGTGATCTCGATGAGCAGCGAGCAGCCGAGCTCGCCCTTCCCGCCGACGAGCTCGTTGTACGTCTCGATCTCGTGCGCGATTCTCCGGCTCCTTCTGGATGCGCTCGGCCCGGAGCATCTCCTGCACCTGGTAGCGCACGGTCGCCGTGTTCTCGAAGAGGAACGTCAGCACGCCGCCGACGTGGACGCGCCGGCGGCGCTTCGCGTCGAGGATGGACGGACGGATGGCCTCGCGGGACTTCTCGTAGGCGGCGAGGTCGAGGATCTCTTCGCGCTTCACGGGACGCATGACGGTTCCCTCTTCTCAGCGAACAGGCTGCTCATCCTTCGACTCCGTTCATCCTGAGCGTAGCCACCGTAGGTGGCGAAGTCGAAGGGCTCAGGATGAGCGGACTAGGGCGGCCAGGTTCGCTCACCCTGAGCGTAGGCCCGCCGTCAGGCGGGCCGAAGTCGAAGGGTCGGTCAATTACAGCGTCTTCAGCATCTTCTCGAAGCGCCCGGCGTGGCTCTTCTCGGCCTTCGCGAGCGTCTCGAACCAGTCGGCGATCTCGGAGAAGCCCTCGTCGCGGGCGGTCTTCGCCATGCCCGGGTACATGTCCGTGTACTCGTGCGTCTCGCCGGCGATGGAGGCCTTGAGGTTGAGGGTCGTGTCGCCGAGCGGGAGGCCGGTGGCCGGGTCGCCGACCGTCTTCAGGAAGTCGAGGTGGCCGTGCGCGTGGCCGGTCTCACCCTCGGCGGTCTCGCGGAAGTTGGAGGCGATCTCCGGGTAGCCCTCCACGTCGGCGACCTTCGCGAAGTAGAGGTAGCGGCGGTTCGCCTGCGACTCGCCCGCGAACGCGTCCTTGAGGTTCTTCTCGGTCTTCGAGTTCTTGAGGTTGGCCATGCTCGTTCTCCTGGGGGGTGCTGCGGGGTGAGGAATCGGTGGGGGACGATTTAGACACTGTCTAAAGCGTTCGCAACGGAAACGAGCACGACCCTTATCGGGCCGTGGCAGGACAGCGCGCCTACGACCTGCGGTGCTGCTTCTGGCGCCCGCGCAGCACCACCTGGTACTCGCGGACGTCGAGGCCCTCGAGGGCCTCCACGCGGGAGACCCTGAGCGCGTCCCACGGGATGTCGTGGATGCGCCCGGTCGCCTCGTCGATGAAGTGGTGGTGCGGGCTCACGTTCGGGTCGAAGACGACCCGGCCCTCCGCAAGCACGAGCGTGCGGAGGATGCCCTCCCGCACGAACCGGTTGAGGGTGTTGTAGACGGTCGCGCGCGAGATTCGAGGGGTGGCTCCGCTTCACCTTCGCGAAGACCTGGTCGGCCGAGGGGTGATCCTCGGTGTCCAGCACGTACGCGGCCACGGCCATCCGCTGGGCGGAGGGCTGGATGCCGTGGCGGGCGAGGAGGCCGGCGAGGTCCGACGTCACCCCGCTGGAACTAAGGACCGGGACGGTCCGTGTCAACGCGCTCCGGCTACCGCAACCGGGAGGCGAGCATCCCGCACGCCGCCGCCTCGTCCTGGCCACCCGAGTAGCGCCGCACGATGGGCTGGCCCGGCAGGGCGCGCCCGAGGAGGTCGCGGAAGCGGTTCCACTCCGTCTCATCGGGCGGCTTGAAGCGCCCCGAGGCGTCGTTGACCGCGATCGGGTTGAGCCGCACCGGGATGCCCTCGAGGAGCCTCCCGAGCGCGGCCGCGTCCTCGGGCCCGGTGTTCACGCCCGCGATCATCACGTACTCGAGCGTCACGCGGCCGGTCGCGGCGGCGTGCTCGCGCACGGCCTCGACGAGGGCGTCGAGCGGCCACTTCCGCTCGATGGGCATGAGCGCCTCGCGCTTCCACGGGATCGCCGCGTTGAGCGAGATGCAGAGCCGGAACTTGTGGCCCTCGGCGGTGTAGCGGCGGATGGCCGGGACGATGCCCGCGGTGGAGATCGAGATGCGCCGGGCGTCGATGCGCGCGCCGGCCGGATCGCAGAGCGCGTAGGCCGCGTCGAGCACCGCCTCGTAGTTGAGGAACGGCTCGCCCTGGCCCATGAACACGACGCCGGTGACCGGGCGCTCCGCGTTCCGCCGCACGTGCAGGACCTGCTGCACGATCTCCCAGGACGCGAGGTTGCGCTCGAGGCCGAGCTTCCCGGTCGCGCAGAACGCGCACGCGAGCGGGCAGCCCGCCTGCGAGGAGATGCAGACGACGTGGTGCGTGTCGAAGAGCGGGATCCGCACCGACTCGACGCGCGCGCCGTCGGGCAGCTCGAACAGGTACTTCCGAAACCCGTCCTTCGCGTCGACGTGGCCGACGGCCTTGAGCTCTCCGCCCGCGGAGAGCGCCTCGACGTGGTCGAGCACCTCGCGGCGCACGTTGCGCGCCCGGCGCAGCGACTCGCCCCGGCCGATCACCGCGCCGGTGATCCGGCGCGCGTCCTCGAGGCTGATGCCCGCCAGGCGGGCGAGCGCTCGGGAGTCCTGGCCGGAGAGGTGGAGCATCGGGCGGCGGAGGATACACCCGGTCGCCGCCGGGTGCTCCTCCGCCGTGGGGGTGTCCCCCCGGCTTCATCGGCCGGGGGCAGGCCCGGTCACTGGAACAGGCAGGCGCTGAGGGCCTCGCTCTCCGACACGCACGCCGTGTCGGGCGGCGTGGCCTCGCCGTTCGAGTCGCAGGTGAAGTTGGTCTTGGAGGCGCACGTCAGGAACGCGCGGATCTCCTTCTGGCAGGTGGGGTTGTTCCAGAGCGCGTTGCACTCGGTCACGCACTGGGCCTCGCTGACGTCGTTCACGCAGTTCGCTGCGGCGGCCTTGGAGCAGCCGCTCTCGCAGGCCGACTTCTTGTCGTCGCCGCAGGCGGAGAGGGTGAGCGCGAGGCCGAGCACGAGCGCGACCGGGAGGAGCCTGTTCATGGTTGGTATCTCCGGGGAGTGAAACAGGGGCCCCGCGATCAGACGATCTTCGGCCCGCTCACGAAAAGGTTCCCCGCGAGCGCGTACCGCCAGGGCTTCTTCGCCCACACGCCGGCGTACTCGACGTTGACCCGGGGCCCCGTCGACACCTTCTCCCGGGGCCGGGGGCCGGGGGCATCCTCGACCCACAGCTCGCCCACCTCGAGGTCGAGCCCGGTGTGGGCGCGGGTGATCCCGAGCGCGCGGCACAGGTTCCCCGGCCCGCGCGTCGAGTGCAGGCACCCCTCCACCGGCTCCGCCGCGCGGATCAGCACCGCCGCCGGGAAGCCCTCCCGCTCGGTCACGAGGTTCACGCAGTGGCTCGTGCCGTAGATCAGGTAGACGTACGCGTGGCCGGGCGGCCCGAACATCACCGCCGCCCGCTTCGTCGGCCCGAAGCGCGCGTGCGAGGCCTGGTCGCCGGGGCCGCGGTACGCCTCGGTCTCCACGATTCGCGCCGCGCGGCGCACGCCGGCGTCGTCGTGCACGAGGAGCTTCCCGAGCAGCGCGCGGGCGACGGTGCGGGTGTCGCGCGCGAAGAAGGCGCGCGGGAGGCGGCCGCTCACGGGCGGTGGGTCGCCTTCCAGACGCCGGCCTCGACGAACACCCCGAGGAGCGGCGCGTCGATCTGCCCGCGCTTCGCCTCCTCGGAGAGGATGTCGATCGCCTTCTCCGGCGCGAGCGCGCGCTTGTACGGGCGGTCGCTCGCGGTGAGGGCGTCGTAGATGTCGGAGATTGTCATCATCCGCGTCTCGATCGCGATGTTCTGCGGCGGGAGCGCGCGGGGGTAGCCCTTGCCGTCGAGCTTCTCGTGGTGCCCGTACGCGATCTCGGGCACGCGCCGCAGCACCCGGGTCCACGGGATTTGCGAGAGGAAGCTGAAGGTGTGGGTGACGTGGCTCTCGATCTCCTTCCGCTCGGTCTCGGACAGCGAGCCGCGCGGGATGGAGAGGCAGGCGAGCTCGATGGGGGTGAGGAGCGGGCGCTCGACGCCGCCGAGATCCTTGAAGGTGCGGGCCGCGGCGTGGGCGAGCTTCTGGGAGGCCTCGGCGGCGAGGATGGTGGGCTTGTTCGCCGCGACCACCACGTCCCAGAGCCCGGCGAGCTCGGTCGCGCGCTCGGCGAGCTCGGCCTCGGGCTTGCCCTCGAGCCGCGCCGTGAGGCGCGCGTTCTCGAGGAGCGCCCGGGCGAGCTCGAAGCGGGCCTTCAGGATCTCGAGCTCGTGCGGGTAGAGCTTCTCCGCCTTCACGAGCACGTGCTCGCGCACGCCGACCTTGCCGAAGTCGTGCAGGAGCGCGGCGTAGCGCATCTGCTGGATTCGAGCTCGCGTCGAACTTCGTGCCCTTCCAGGGCGTGGGCGGCGCGTGCTCGACGGCGCGGGCGAGGCCGACCGTGAGCGTCGCGACCCGGCCCGAGTGGCCGGCGGTGGTCGGATCGCGCTGCTCGATCGCGACGACCGAGGCCTGCACGAAGCCCTCGAAGAGCTTCTCGATCTCCTCGTTGAGGAGCGCGTTCTCGATCGCGCTCGCGGCGGGGCCGGCGAGCGCGCCGAGGAGCTCCTCGTCCTCCGCGGAGAAGGTGCCGGTGAGCCGGTTGATGGCCTGCAGCACGCCCACCACCTCGCCGCGCGTGTTGAGCATCGGCACCGCGAGGATGGTGCGGGTGTGGTAGCCGGTCTCGAGGTCGACGCGGCGGTTGAAGCGCTCGTCGGAGTAGGCGTCGGCGATCCGGATCGGCTGGCCGCTCGAGGCGACCGCGCCCACGATGCCCGCGGTGATCGGCACGCGGATTCTCGCCCGCCCCGTGCGCCACCTTGCTCCACAGCTCGCCCTTGTCGCGGTCGGCGATGAAGAGCGTGCAGCGATCGGCCTCGGCCACCTGCGCGGCCGCGTCGACCACGAGGGCGAGCAGGCGGTCGAGGTGCCGCTCCGCCGTCATCGCCTTCGCAACGCCGAGGATCGACTGGAGCTTCGAGAGCCGCCGCTCGAGCACGGGATCGCCCATTCGCCGGGACGCTACCAAGACGGGGCTGTCCGTCGCAAACACGCCCGGGTGTCTGCAGCGCGACAGGACCGATCCGCTGCAACCCCGACGGGATACAGACCGGGAGGCTTGGGGTGGCGGGGACCCTGCGTTACGCTTCCCTCCGCCCGTGCGCCCCATCCTCGCCGCCGCGCTCCTCGCGCTCCCCCTCCCCGCGCTCTCCCAGAGCCGGCCGCCCGTCGACGACTTCGAGGTCGAGGAGCCCTCGCCGGGGATCGCGGTCGGCGCGGCCCCGCGCGGGCGGATGGTGGCGGCGCTCGACGCGGGCTGGCTCCGCACGGGCGTGCAGGGCCGACTCGGCCTCGGGTACTGGCTCGACTTCGAGTTCCGCGGCGACTCGATGCTCCTCTACCGCGGCCTGAACGCGCAGAACGCGATCGCGCTGGGCCTGCGGGTCACGCCGCTCTCGGAGGGGCTGTTCCGGCTCTCCGGCACGTTCGAGGCCGGCGAGACCTACGTCCCGCTCGGCGCCGGGTCGAAGACCTCCACCTTCCTGCGCGGCGAGCTCGCGGCGGGCGCCCACCTCGAGCCCGTCACGATCTACGGCCGGCTCTCGGCCCGCGGCGCGCGCGCCGACTCGCCGTTCGAGAAGCGGTGGGCGAGCGACACCGAGGCGGGCCTCGGCGTCGAGGCCCAGCTCGGCAAGCGGCTCCTGCTCGGCGTGGAGGGGTTCGGCTGGGCCCGCCCGCAGACGTCGACCATCTTCCAGTGGAGGCTCCGTGTCGGCTGGATCATCTAGCGCTGCCGTCCTCGCGGCCCTCGCGCTCGCCGCCACCGGCTGCCCGACGAAGGACCCGAAGTCGGAGCCGTTCCACATCAAGGTGACGCTGCCGTCCGGCGACGCCTTCGTCGACGGCTTCGACGTCGAGCAGCTCACCGACCTCACCGGGACCGCGAGCCGCGTGGACGGCGAGCACCTGACCATCGTCGGCGCGGCCCTGCGGGACGGGACCGCGCTCGGCGACGTGAGCATCTCCTTCGACTCCACCGCGCTCCCCGACGCCGTGTTCCCGCCGGCGATCGACGGCAAGCAGGTCCAGGTGCGGGTCCGGGTGGTGCCCGGCGGCGAGGGCCCCTCCCGCGAGCCGCTGCCCTACCCGGGCATCCGCGTCATCGTGGTGGACGGCGTTCCGGCGAGCCAGTTCCTGCTGTGGGAGACCACCGTGAGCCGCGACGGGGCGCGGGCCGCGCGCGTCATCTCGCCCGCCGGCATCTCGCTCGACGACGCCTCCCTCGACTTCCCGGTCTTCTACGTCGACGAGCAGTGGCAGGAGTTCACCCCGGGTGAGTGCGGCCTCGTCTACGACGATCGGCTGATGGTGGGAGACCCGCTGGGCTCGGTGCTGGCGGTCATGGGCGCGCGGGAGCGGAGGGCCGACATCTCCTTCCCGAGCACCCCCGGGCCCTGGACCGTGGCCCACGCCTTGACGTACCACCGCGACGGCACCTGCGACGGCCAGTCGAGGGCCTATACGCAGCTCGCGGCCTGGCGTACTCCCATCACTCAATGAGTCCACAGCGCAGGGCCAAGATCGTGGCCACGGTCGGGCCGGCGTCGTCCGAGCCCGACCTGCTGGAGAAGCTCCTCTCGAACGGCGTCGACGTCGTCCGCCTCAACTTCTCCCACGGCAAGCACGAGGACCACGCGTCGGTCATCGACCGCGTGCGCGCCGCCTCGCGCCACCTCCAGAAGCCCATCGCGCTCCTGCAGGACCTGCAGGGCCCGAAGATCCGCACCGGTCCGCTGAAGGCCGGCCGGGCCGGCGTGCGGCTCGAGCCCGGCGCCGAGCTCGTGGTGACCACCGAGGAGGAGCTCGCCGGAGACGAGCACCTCGTCTCCACCACCTACCCGCACCTCGCCGAGGACGTCCGCGCCGGCGACCGCCTGCTCATCGACGACGGCCTCCTCGAGCTGCGCGTGCTCTCGACCGACGGGGTCCGGGTGCGCGCCCAGGTGGTGGAGGGCGGGATCCTCGGCGAGCACAAGGGCATCAACCTCCCGGGCGTCGCGCTCCGCACCGCGGCGATGAGCGAGAAGGACCGCGCCGACGTCGCGTTCGGCGTCGCGCACGGCGTGGACGCGGTGGCGCTCTCGTTCGTGCGGACCGCCGAGGACGTCGGGCTGTGCCGCGACGAGATGCAGCGCGCGGGGCGGGTGGTCCCGATCATCGCCAAGATCGAGAAGCCCGAGGCGCTCGAGCACCTCGACGCGATCATCGCCGCGGCCGACGGCGTGATGGTGGCCCGCGGCGACCTCGGGGTGGAGATCCTGCCCGAGCGCGTGCCCTCCATCCAGAAGGAGATCTGCCGCAAGGCGAACGCGGCCGGCAAGCCGGTCATCATCGCGACGCAGATGCTCAACTCGATGATCGACCACCCGCGCCCGACCCGCGCCGAGGCCTCCGACGTCGCGAACGGCATCTGGGACGGCGCCGACGCGGTGATGCTCTCGGGCGAGACCGCGAGCGGGCGCTTCCCGCTGCAGGCGGTGCAGATGATGGACCGCATCGTGCGCGAGGCCGAGGCGGCCATCGCCCACGACGCGCCGCCGTACGACACGATCATCCGCCAGCGCCCCGCGCCGTTCCCGCTCGTCACCGCCGCCGCGGCCTGCGAGGCCGCCGACGACGCGGGCGCCGTCGCGGTCTGCTGCTTCACCACCTCCGGGACGACCGCGCGGCTCCTGTCGCAGTTCCGGCCGCGGGTGCCGATCATCGCGTTCTCCTCCGAGCAGACGATCCGCCGGCGCCTCGCGCTCTACTGGGGCGTCGAGCCGAGGCTGATGGAGCCGGTGAAGAACGCCGACCTCATGGCCGAGCTCGTGGCGGAGCGGCTCGTCGAGGAGAAGATCGCGAGGCCGGGCGACCGGATCGTGCTGGTCCACGGATCCCCGCTCGGGGTCCCCGGCCACACGAACTCCATCCGGCTCCACGAGATCCTGCCCCCGGGTGAGCGCGGGCCGGGGTCGCGCTACCGCGTGCCCGTGTAGCGGTTCCGCGCTAGAACAGCGCGCATGGACATCCCCGCCCTGCAGCGCGCGCTCGTCGAGTCCGGTCTCGACGGCTGGCTCCTCTACGACTTCCACGGCCAGAACCCGACCGCCATCACGGCGCTCGGGCTCGAGGGCCACATGCTCACCCGGCGCTGGTTCTACCTCGTGCCGGCGCAGGGCGAGCCCGTCGCGCTGATGCACAAGATCGAGCTCGGCTCGTGGCCGAAGGGCATCCCGGGCCGGCGCGCCGCGTACGCCTCCTGGCAGTCGCAGCGCGAGGGGCTCGGGAAGATCCTGGGCGCGCTTCGGAAGAACGCCCGCATCGCGATGGAGTACTTCCCCGAGGGCGCGATCCCGTACCTGTCGCGCGTCGACGCGGGCGCGCTCGAGCTCGTGCGGACCTACGGCGTCGAGGTCGTCTCCTCCGCCGAGCTCGTGCAGCGGTTCCTGTGCCGCTGGAGCGACGCGCAGGTCGCGAGCCACCGCCGGGCGCTCGACGCCATCGACGCCGCCAAGGACGCCGCCTTCGCGCGGGTGGCCGAGGCGCACCGCAAGGGCGAGACCCTCCTCGAGACCGACGTGCAGGACTTCCTCATGGCGCGGTTCGCCGAGGCGAAGCTCGAGACCGACCACCCGCCCATCGTCGCGGTGAACGGCCACGCCGGCGATCCGCACTACACGCCGTCGAAGGAGACGCCCACGCCCATCAAGAAGGGCGACCTCCTCCTCATCGACCTCTGGGCGCGCGGCACCGGCCCCGAGGACGTCTACGCCGACATCACCTGGACCGGCTTCTGCGGCGACCGCCCGCCGGCGAAGGCCGAGAAGATCTTCGAGGTCACCGCCGGCGGCCGGGACGCCGGCCTCGCGCTCCTCGAGAAGGCCCACCAGGAGGGGAAGGTCCTCCAGGGCTGGCAGGTGGACCGCGCCGTGCGCGACCACATCGCCTCGCACGGGTTCGGCGAGAAGTTCGTGCACCGCACCGGCCACTCCATCGGCCGCAACGTCCACGGCGACGGCGCGAACCTCGACGACCTCGAGACGCACGACACCCGCTCGCTCGTGACCGGCCTCGCGTTCTCGATCGAGCCCGGCATCTACCTGCCCGAGGAGGGCCTGGGCGTCCGCTCGGAGATCGACGTCTTCATGGCCGCCGACGGCCCGAAGGTCTTCGCGAAGATCCAGCGGGAGCTGGTGCGGATCCAGTAGGCGCCCCTCGTCTCCGCCCGCCTGCGGCGGGCTACGCTCGGGGCTGACGGTTGGACCGGAGGCTCGGGACCGGAGGGTTGGAGCGGAGGGTTGGAGCGGGGGTTGGACCGGAGGCTCGGGACCGGAGGGTTGGAGCGGAGGGTTGGAGCGTGGGTTGGAGCGTAGGGTTGGACCGGAGGGTTTGGACCGGAGGGTTGGAGCGGAGGGTTGGAGGTCCGGGATACCCCTACCGTTCGTGCCGAGCGTAGCGGCCGCGAAGCGGCCGCGGAGACGAGGCACGCGCTAGAATCACGGCATGTCCGCCACCTTCCCCGGACTCCCCCCGGCGCCCCCGCCGCCGGGACCCGTCCTCGCGACGGCGGTGATCCTCTGGCGCGACGGGCCGGCCGGCCGCGAGCTCCTCCTCGTTCGCCGCGGCGCGGAGCGGCGCTTCGCCGGGGGCTTCCACGCCTTCCCGGGCGGGCGCCTGGATCCCGACGATGACGCCGTGGTCGTGGCCGGCGCGACGGGCGAGGCGGCCCGCCTCGTCGCCTGCGCGGCGCGCGAGCTCTTCGAGGAGACCGGCGTGCTCGTCGCGCGCGGCGCGGCGAAGGTCCCGCGCGTGCTCCGCGACGAGGTGCGCGCCGCGCTCCTCTCCGGCGAGGTCGGCCTGCCCGGCGCGCTCGACCGGCTCGGGCTCTCGCTCGAGGCGGCGCCGTTCGAGCTGGCCGGCCGGTGGGTGACGCCCGAGTTCCTCCCGCTCCGCTACGACGCGCGCCTCTTCGCGGTGCGCCTGCCCGACGGCGAGACGCCGGAGGTCTGGCCCGGCGAGCTCGCGGGCGGCGCGATGTTCGTCGCGCGCGACGCGCTCCGGCGCTGGTCGCGCGGCGAGGTGCTGCTCTACCCGCCCAACCTGCACGGCGTCCGCGTCGTCGCGCGCGAGGGGCCGCTCGACCTCGCGGCGCTCCGCGCGCCGCCGACCGCCGCCACGAACCGGGTGGAGTACCAGGAGGGCTTCTTCCAGGCCGCGCTCCGCACGCCGACGCTCCCACCCGCGACGCACACGAACGCCTGGGTGCTCCCCTGCGGCGACGGGGTCGCGGTGGTGGACCCCGGCTCGCCGGACCCGGGCGAGCAGGCCGCGTTCGACGCCTGGCTCGACGTGCTCGAGAAGCCCGTGCGCGAGCTCTGGCTCACGCACGCGCACCCGGACCACGTCGGTGGCGTGGCGGCGCTCGCGCGGAGCCGGAAGGTGCCCATCCGCGCGCACCCGCTCGCGCAGGATCGGGTCCCGGTGCCGATCGCCCCCGTCCGCGACGGCGACCTCCTCGGCGGGCGCTTCCGCGCGCTCCACACGCCCGGCCACGCGCGCGAGCACCTCTGCTTCCTCGACGAGGACACCGGCGCGCTCGTCGCGGGCGACATGATCTCGACCCTCTCCACCATCGTGATCGACCCGCCCGAGGGCGACATGGCCGAGTACGAGCGCCAGCTCGAGCGGCTCCGCGCGCTCGGCCCGCGCACGCTCTACCCGGCCCACGGCCCGCCGGCGCCCGACGCGCCGGCCGCGCTCGCGAAGTTCCGGGCACACCGCCGCGGCCGCGAGGGGCTCGTGCAGGATGCGCTGCTCGCCGGCGGCGGCACGCTCGCCGAGCTGACCGCCCGCGCCTACGCCGACACGTCCGCCGTGGTCCACCCGGTGGCCGAGCGGAGCTGCCTCGCGGTGCTCGAGAAGCTCTGCGACGAGGGAAAGGCCCGGACGGACGCCGGCCGCTGGTGGGCCGCGTGAGGCGCGCGCTCCTCCCGGCCGCGCTCGGCGCGCTCCTCGCGGCGTGCGCGACCTCCCGGCCCGCGGCGCCCGACGTCTCCGGCCTCGCCGGGCAGGTCTGGCCCGAGGCGTGCCGCGAGCCCGTCCGCCGGGCGGTCGCCGTCGGCCGACAGCTCGCGCTGCAGGACATGTTGCAGCGCTGGGCCGTCGCCGCGCTCGTGCACTCCGGCCTGTCCACGAAGGCGCTCGTCGCGTCGATCGTCACGAACGACGGCCGCGGCTGGGTCGTCCACGAGCTCGCCCGCGACGCGCAGGGTGCGCCCTACGAAGCGTTTCGCGTGGCCTTCGAGCGCACGGCGCCCGAGGCCGCCCGGCTCATGGTGGTCGACCCGCCGGGCAAGCTCGACCCCGAGACCGCATTGTTCCTCGAGATCCACGAGCGCGCGACCGCCCAGGCCGTGAAGGCCTGCACCGACGACTACGCGGTCGCCATCCTGCCGGGCGCCACGGTCGGCGAGGATGACTGGCAGGTGTACCTGCTCGCGCGCGGCGAGGAGGAGGAGTGGGTCCTCGGGGGCCACGTGCTGCGCACGGTCTCGCCGGACGGCGCGCGCGTCGTGGCCGACCGCGCGCTCTCGGCGCTCTGCGCGACGACGCGGGTGAAGTCGGGGTTCGCGTACGCGAAGGACCCCACGGCGTGCCCGCGGGAGGTGCACGTCTACGCGGCGCTCCTGCACCGGAACGGGCTCGTGCTCGACGACGGCGCTGGACGGTGGCGGATCCAGGCGGACGGGGTCGAGTTCCTCGCGGCGCCGGGGCAGAAGCCGGGCGAGCCCTGAGCGGCCACCTCAGGGCATGTTCGAGATCGTGAGCTCGACGGGCGAGACGTCCGTCTCGCCGGGCAGCGCTCCCGTGAGCGTGACGTGCCCGACGTACGTGCCGACGGGAAGGCCGTCCGTCCGGACCGTCACGGACGCCGAGTCGGATGGGCTCCGCGTGACCGTGAGCCAGGCTGCATCCGAGGACACCGTCCACGGCTCCACGCCCTCCTCGTGGACGTACAGGGACCCGAAGAGCGTGTGCGACGTCCCGACGAAGTCGGAGAACTGCAGGGGCGGCGACGTGAACCGGACCGGAACCTTCACCGTGTAGGTGACCCAGAGGTCCCGCGAGGTGATCGCGTCTCCCACGCGATCGGTGGTCACGACGGTCACGTTGCCACGGTACGTCCCGGGGTCGAGCGCCGTGCCGAGGGTCACGACGAGCGAGGGCGTCGTCCCCGTGCCCACGACCTCCGCGCCGAGCCACGCCGGCCGCGTCGTGCCGTAGCGTTCGACGACCTTCGCCCCGATGACGTCCTTGCCCACGATCGTGATCGAGACCGTCTCGACGGGGGAGGGTCCGCCGGGCACGGCTCGGACCGCGACCTCGCGCGCGCCGAGGCTGAACTCTCCGTCCCGGTAGTACGGCTTCTCGGGCCCACACGCGGCGAGCACGGCGAGGGTCGCGAGGATCGCCAGCCGGGCGGAGGGGCGCATGGCGGCGACGCTACCGCCGTCCGCCCGCCGGGGCCACACCGAACGTGCGGGTGTTCCCGGAGCAACGTCGGCGTGCCGGAGGCGTGCGACAAACCGCGCAGGCGGTCTCCCGTCTCTTTTGCAGGGAGTGAAGTTAGCCTGCCGCGGCGGCCGGGGGGCCGCACTTCACCATCGGGGGGAGCTCCACATGTCCGTCGTACGCCTCGCTGCACTCGCGCTGCTCGCCGCACCGTTCGCCTCGTTCGCCCAGCCGGCGCCCGGGGCCCTGCCCGCCGCCGCCCCGGCCGCGGCCGCGCCGGTCGACGGGTTCACGCAGCGTGGGCGGATCCTCGCCGACACCGTGCTGCGCGGCGGGCCCGACGGGCTCGCCCAGGCCCGGGCGACGGTGCCGGCGGGCATGGAGGTCGCCCTGGTCCCTGGCCTCGTGCGCGGCTTCGTGCGCGTGAAGGTCCCGACCGGCGAGTCCGGCTACGTCCGCGCCTCCGACGTCGGCCTCGAGGAGGGTGCCCCGCGGCCGCCTTCCGTGAGCGCCGTCCCCGCCGCCGCGAGCGGCGCCCCGACCGCGCCGCCTGCGGCCCCGCGGGCGCTCGCCCCGCCGCCGCCGCCCGCGTCGGCCGACCGCACGCGCTTCATCGCCCGAGGGGGGTTCGCGCTCCCGGCCGACGACGACCTCGAAGGCTTCGACGCCGGCTTCGCCCTCGAGGTCGGGATCGTCACCCCGCTCGCGCCCAACCTCGCCCTCGAGCTGACGGCGGGCTGGTCGAGGCTGTCCGCCGACGAGCACGGGGTCGAGATCAGGTTCAACTCCGTGCCGCTCCTCGCCGGGCTGCGCCTCGTCGCGCCGTCCCCGAAGCTCGAGGCGTACGTCGTGGTGGGCGGCGGCGTGTCCCTCGTCGGCCTCTCCGGCCAGTACCTGGGTACCGGGGCCAGCGACTCCGGGAAGGCGGCCGTCCTCCAGCTCGGCGCCGGCGTCGGCGTGCCGCTCGCGGGCGGCTCGCGCTTCGAGCTCGGGGTGCGGTACTACGCCGGCAAGGCCGAGCTCTTCGACGTGAAGGGCGGCATCGACACGACGACGGTGTTCATGGGCTGGGCGCTCTAGCGGCTGGAACGCCGCGCTCATGCGGCGCCCAGAAACGAGCACCGGCGGGCCGCTCGTGCGACCCGCCGGTCCGTGAACCTCGCGACCTCAAGCCTACTTCTTCGTCGCCTGGACCGCCTTGAGGCTGTCCTCGAGGCGCGACAGGAACTGGTCGATCTGCGGGTAGCCGATGGTGAGCGACGGCTCGACGCGGAGCACGCGGGCGTTGATGTACGTGCCGGAGATCAGGATCTGCCGCGCGAAGAAGCTCCTTCGCGACCTGGTAGCCGAGGTCGTTGTCGGTGAACTCCATGCCGATCATGAGGCCGCGGCCGCGGGCGAGCTTCATGACGCTCGGGTACTTCGCGGCGAGGGCGTTCATCGCCTTCAGCATGTACTCGCCCTTCTCGCCGGCCGCCTGGGCGAGGTTCTCCTCGAGGAGGACGTGGATCGTCGCGATCGCCGCCGCGCACGCGACCGGGTTGCCGCCGAAGGTCGTCGTGTGGAGGAACGGGTTGTCGATGTATTTCTGCCAGGTCTTCGGCGTGCCGACGACCGCGCCGATGGGCATCACGCCGCCGCCGAAGCCCTTGCCGAGCGCCATGAGGTCGGGCGTCACGCCGTCGTGCTCGCACGCGAACATCTTGCCGGTGCGGGCCATGCCGGACTGGACCTCGTCGAAGATCAGCATCGAGCCGAACTTGTCGCAGAGCTCGCGGGCGGCCTTGAGGTAGCCCGGGGGCGCCACGTTGATGCCGCCCTCGCCCTGGATCGGCTCGATGACGACGGCGGCGACGCGGTCTCCGGTGAAGTCGCCGCTCGCGAGCACCATCTCGAGCGCGGCCACGTCGCCGAACGGCACGTGCATCCAGTTGAGCAGCGGGAGGAACGGCTCGCGGAAGAACGCCTTCGAGGTGCCGCCGAGCGAGCCCATCGACTTGCCGTGGAAGGCGCCGATGGTGCCGACGAGCTTCCGGCGCCCGGTGGTGAGGATCGCCATCTTGAGGCAGCCCTCGATCGACTCGGTGCCGGAGTTCGAGAAGAACGAGTACTGGAGGTCACCCGGGGTGATCTGCGCGACGAGCCGCGCGAGGTAGGTGCGCAGCGGGTCGATGAGCTCCTGCGAGTGGATGGCCTGCTTCTGCAGCTGGTCCATCACCGCCTTCAGGACCTTGGGGTGCCGGTGGCCCGTGACGTAGATGCCGAAGCCACCGAGCATGTCGATGAACTCCTTGCCGTTCACGTCGCGGAACACCGCGCCCTCGTCCTCCCACTCGACCGCGGTGTAGTCGGTGGAGACCGACTTCCGGTACTGCAGGAAGCCGGCGTTGACGTGCTCGTTCCAGAACTGCACCGACTCCTTGACGACGCGGTCGCGCTCGGCGGCGTCGAGGTGCCGCTTCGCGATGAGGTCCATCACCTGGGTGGACTGCTGGAGCGCGCCCTTGAGATCCTGGGACATGGGAGACCCTTCGAGTGGTGTGGGTGACGAAAGCTGCAGCGGGGCCGGCGCCTCGCCCCTGCTTCGCGAAGCAGGACGCGAGGGCCGTGGAGCCTGAGGATCAGGCGCGCCGGGGAGGCGGTTGGGCGTGCTCGTTCGGGATCACGTCAGCACCGCCCGCACGCTCTCGCGAAACACGGCGGTGTGCAAGTCCACGTCGGCCGCAGAGGTCGCCGGGCACATGAGCGCCATGTTGTGGAACGGCGTCATGAGGATGCCGCGGTTGAGCGCCGCGAGGTGCATGTACCGGTCGAGCTCGGCGTCGATGGCCGCGGCCGCCTCGCCGCCGTTCCGGGGGGCGGTGGCGCGGAACCAGTACTCCGCGCGCGCGCCGAGCCGCTTCACGATCCACGGCAGCCCGTGCTCGGCGATGACGCCCTCGACGCCCGCCGCGAAGCGCTCGGCGAGCGGGATCATCCGCCCGTAGGCCTCCTCGGTGAGCACCTGGGTCAGGGTCGCCCGCATCGCGGCGAGCGCGAGGGCGTTGCCCGCGAGCGTGCCGCCGATGCCGCCGGTGTCGGAGAGGTCGAGCTCGGTGCGCGCCTTCCAGCGCCGGGCGACCTCCTCGGTGAAGCCGAAGACGGCGGCGGGGACGCCGGAGGCGAGGGGCTTGCCGATGGTGAGGAGGTCCGGCTCGAGCTTCCAGGCGCGGGTCGCCCCGCCCGGGCCGGCGGAGATGGTGTGGGTCTCGTCGTTGACGAGGAGGGTGCCGTGCCTCCGCGTCAGCGCGCGCAGCGCCTCGTGGAAGCCCGGGTCGGGCAGCACGATGCCGATGTTCGTCATCGCCGGCTCGGCGAGCACGCAGGCGACGTCGCCCTTCGCGAGCTCGCGCTCGAGCGCGGCGACGTCGTTGAACTCGACCACCCGGGTGGTGACCGCCGGATCGACCGGCGGGCCCACGTTGCCGGCGCGCGGGCCGACGGTGCCGTCCGGGCGGAGCGTCGCGAACGTCTCGTCGACGGTGCCGTGGTAGCACCAGTTGAAGACGAGGATCTTCGGCCGCCGCGTGATCTCGCGGGCGATGCGGATGACGAACCGGTTCGCGTCGGTCGCCGTCATCGCCGCCTGCCAGAGCGGCAGGCCGAAGCGGCGCGAGAGCTCGGAGGAGACCGCGAGGGCGTCCTCGGTCGGCAGCATGAAGGTGAGGCCGCGGTCGAGCTGCGCCTTGATGGCGGCGATCGAGGCGGGCGGCGCGTGGCCGGTCATCGCGCCGGTGTCGCCGAGGCAGAGGTCGACGTACTCCTTCCCGTCCACGTCGTGGAAGCGCGCGCCCTGGGCGCGCTCCACGAAGAGCGGAAACGCGCCGGCCCACCGGATCATCCAGCTCATCGGCACGCCGTCGTGGAGGTGCGCCTTCGCCCGCGCGAACAGCGCCGCCGACCGCGGGTGCTCCGCCCGGAACCGCGAGAGCTCGGTCTCGAGGGCGGCGGCGAGCTTCGTGCGGTCGATGGCAGCGGGAGCGTTCACGGGCCCCGTCCCGAGCACCGTTCGTGCCATCGAGAGTGCCCGTGTGGGTGTAAGTCCGCATCGTCCATCACCCTGTGCACACAGGTGCTCCTGGCCCGAGCAGCGCCGGCCGGCCGCTCGGGCTCATGCACGCTTGCCTCCCTCATGCGCCTCTGCATAGATGCGCATGTGCTGCTGAGCGCCTCCACCGCACCTTCGCTCGACGACTGGCTCGCCTCCGCGGGCCTCGACGCGACCTCGCTCGCCGATGCGCTCGTCTTCGGAAACCGCCGCGGCGTGGTCATCACCGACACCGCGGGGGTGGTGCAGTACGCCGGGGGTCCTGCCGCCTACGCGATCGGCGTCACGCCGGGGGACAGGCTCGCCGCCGCCGCCCCCGAGCTCGCGGCCGACCTCGAGCGCGCCCTGCGCGGCGAGGCGCCCGGCGATCAGGTCCCGGTCCGGCGCGGCCTCGTCTCGCTGCTCGCGCGGCTCTCGGCGCTGCGGGGCCCCGCCGGCGTGGGCGGGACGCTCTGCGTGCTCGTCGACGGCGCCGAGCGGGACGAGGTGCTCCGCCGCATGCGGCTCGGCGAGGAGCTCTCGCGCGAGCAGGACGCGATCATCGACTCGATGTCCGACGGGCTGTGGGTCTGCGATGGCGACGCCACCGTGCTCCGCATGAACCCCGCCTCGGAGCGGCTGAACGGCCTCTCGTCGGCGCAGGTCGTGGGCCGGAACATGAAGGAGCTCCTCGCGGAGGGGCTCTTCGACCGCTCGGTCACGCTGGAGGTCCTGAGGACCGGCGAGGCCGTCCACATGCTCCAGGCGCGCGGCGACCGGAAGCTCGTCCTCACCGGCACGCCGGTGAAGGACCACGCCGGGAAGCTCATCCGCGTGGTCGTCACCGAGCGCGACGTCACCGAGGTGGAGACGCTGCAGCGCGGCCTCGAGGAGCAGGAGTCGATGAAGGACCGGCTCCGCGGCGAGCTCCTCGAGCAGCAGATCGAGGCCATCGAGTCGCAGCGGATCGTGGCGGCGAGCCCGTCGATGCAGCGCGCGCTCCGCCAGGCGATCAAGGTCGCCGGCTCCGACTCGACCGTGCTCGTGCTCGGCGAGTCCGGGGTCGGCAAGGGGCTGTTCGCCGACCTCATCCACCGCTACTCGCCGCGCGCGCAGAGGCCGCTCGTGAAGGTGAACTGCGGGGCGATCCCCGACTCGCTCGTCGAGGCGGAGCTCTTCGGCTACGAGAAGGGCGCGTTCACGGGCGCGCAGGCGAAGGGCAAGGCCGGCTACTTCGAGGCGGCCGAGGGCGGGACGCTGTTCCTCGACGAGATCGCGGAGCTGCCGCTCTCCTCGCAGGTGAAGCTCCTGAGGTTCCTCGAGGATCACCGCATCACGCGGGTGGGCGCGACGCAGAGCCGCGAGGTGGACGTCCGGATCCTCGCCGCCACGCACCGCGACCTCGAGGAGATGGTCGAGAAGGGGCTCTTCCGCCTCGACCTCTTCTACCGCCTGCACGTCATCCCGCTGCCGATCCCGCCGCTGCGCGAGCGGCGCGACTGCCTGCTCCCCCTGCTGCGCCACTACGTCGACCACTACTCCGCCCGCCTCGGCGTGCGCCGCCGGCTCTCCCGCGCGGCGCTCGACGCGCTGCTCTCGTACGGCTGGCCCGGCAACGTGCGCGAGCTCATGAACCTCTGCGAGCGGCTCGTGGTGATGAGCGAGACCGAGGTCATCGACCGCGGGGACCTGCCGCCGAACGTGGCCGCGGCCGCCGAGACCTCGCCCGCCGCGGCGGCGTGGGACGACGAGACGCCCCTCGAGGAGGCGCTCGACCGCACCGAGCGCGCGCTGCTCCTGCGCGCGCGGCAGCGGTACGGCAGCCAGACCGAGATGGCACGCGCACTAGGCGTGAACCAGTCGACGATCGCGCGAAAGATGAAGCGGCACGGGATCTCGTAGGGTTCTCCTGAACCCGCGCGGGGCCCCCTCGCTCGCCACACCCCGGTCCGTTCATCCCGAGTCCTTCGACAGGCTCAGGATGAACGGAGTCGAAGGAGCTCATGCACGCGCGCATGGCTCTCCGCGTCGCTCTCCGATCGCCCGCCCCGCGAGCAGCCGCCGCCGATCCGTGCACCGCTCCCGGACCGAGCGTCGCCGCGCCCCGGATCCGGGCGCGTTCGCGGCACGTTGCGGGCGCGCGAGCCGTGTCCGGCACCCGCGCAGCGCCCGTCCGTCCGGCGGCCCTGGCGCCCCGCCGCGTGCGCCGGGGCGCGGCGGTGCGCATGGCATGGTTCTCGCTCAAAGGAGCAGACCTATGGCATCGGCCGTTCCTCTGAAGGACGACTTCCTTCTGCGGCAGCGCTGCTACATCCGCGGCGCCTGGGTGGACGCGCCGGACGGGCGCACCATCCAGGTGAAGAACCCCGCGACCGGCGCGGTCATCGGCACGGTCCCGCGCATGGGCGCCGACGCGGCCCGCGAGGCGATCGAGGCGGCCGAGGACGCGCTGCCGGCGTGGCGCGCGAAGACCGCCGCCGAGCGCGCGACCATCCTCCGCCGCTGGTTCGACCTCCTGATGGCGAACCAGGAGGACCTCGCGACGCTGATGACCGCCGAGCAGGGCAAGCCCATGACCGAGTCGCGCGGCGAGATCGCCTACTCGGCGTCCTTCATCGAGTGGTTCAGCGAGGAGGCGCGGCGGCTCTACGGCGACATCATCCCGGGCCACCAGGCCGACAAGCGGATCCTCGTCACGAAGGAGCCGATCGGCGTCGTCGCGGCCATCACGCCCTGGAACTTCCCCTCGGCGATGATCACCCGCAAGGCCGGTCCGGCGCTCGCCGCCGGCTGCACGGTGGTGCTGAAGCCCGCCTCGGCGACGCCGTTCTCGGCGCTGGCGCTGGCCGAGCTCGGCGAGCGCGCGGGGCTGCCGCCCGGCGTCTTCAACGTCGTCACCGGCGACTCCGGCGCCATCGGCACCGAGCTCACCACGAACCCCATCGTCCGGAAGATCTCCTTCACGGGGTCCACCGAGGTCGGCAAGAAGCTCATGGCCCAGTGCGCGGGGACCGTGAAGAAGGTCTCCCTCGAGCTCGGCGGCAACGCGCCGTTCATCGTGTTCGACGACGCCGACCTCGACGCCGCGGTCGTGGGCGCGATCCAGTCGAAGTACCGGAACAGCGGCCAGACCTGCGTCTGCACGAACCGCCTCCTCGTGCAGGCCGGCGTCTACGAGGCCTTCGCGAGGAAGCTCGCCGACGCGGTCGCGAAGCTCAAGGTGGGCGACGGCCTCGCGGCGGAGACGCAGCAGGGCCCGCTCATCGACGAGGCCGCGGTGAAGAAGGTGGAGGAGCACATCGCCGACGCCGTCGCGAAGGGCGCGAAGGTGGTCACCGGCGGCCAGCGCCACGCGCTCGGCGGCACCTTCTTCCAGCCGACCGTCCTCACCGGCGCCACGAAGGAGATGATGGTCTCCCGCGAGGAGACCTTCGGCCCGCTCGCGCCGCTCTACCGGTTCGAGACCGAGGACGAGGCGGTCCGGCTCGCGAACGACACCGAGTTCGGCCTCGCGTCCTACTTCTACACCCGCGACCTCGCGCGGGCGTTCCGGGTCTCGGAGCGGCTCGAGTACGGGATGGTCGGCCTCAACACCGGCCTCATCTCGACCGCGATCGCGCCGTTCGGCGGCGTGAAGGAGTCGGGCGTGGGCCGCGAGGGGTCGAAGTACGGCATCGAGGAGTACGTGGTCGTCAAGTACCTCTGCATCGGCGGGGTCCAGTAGTCCGCTCATCCTGAGCGTAGGCCCGCCGAAGGCGGGCCGAAGTCGAAGGAGGGACCATGAACCTGAAGTGCCTCATCGGCGGTGAGCTCGTGCAAGGCGAGGGCCCGGCCGAGAAGATCCTGGACCCGGCCGCCGGCGCCGTCCTCTGCGAGGTCAACGAGGCCTCGCCCGCGCAGGTCGCCGCCGCCGTGCGCGCCGCCGACGCCGCGTTCCCGGCCTGGAGCCGCACCGTGCCGCGCGACCGTGCCGCGCTCCTCCTCAGGCTCGCCGACGCCATCGAGCAGAAGGGCGCCGACCTCGCGAAGCTCGAGTCGAGGAACACCGGCAAGCCCGCCCCGGCGGCGCTCAACGACGAGATCCCGGCCATCGTCGACGTGTTCCGCTTCTTCGCGGGCGCCTGCCGCAGCATGACCGGCGCGGTCGCCGGCGAGTACACGCCCGGCTTCACGAGCATGATCCGCCGCGATCCGCTGGGCGTCGTCGCCTCGATCGCGCCGTGGAACTACCCGCTCATGATGGCGGCCTGGAAGCTCGGGCCGGCGCTCGCGGCGGGCAACACCGTCGTGCTGAAGCCCTCCGAGCAGACCCCGCTCACGACCCTCGCGCTCGCCGAGCTCATGAACGGCATCTTCCCGAAGGGCGTCGTGAACGTGGTCTGCGGCCGCGGCCCCTCGGTCGGCGCGGGGCTCGTCTCGCAGCCGCAGGTGCGGATGGTCTCGCTCACCGGCTCCATCGGCTCGGGCCAGAAGATCCTCGAGCAGGCCGCGAAGTCGCTGATGCGCACCCACCTCGAGCTCGGCGGGAAGGCGCCGGTGATCGTCTTCGACGACGCGGACCTCGAGCAGGTGGTGGGCGG
This sequence comes from Anaeromyxobacteraceae bacterium, assembly GCA_047602405.1. GTDB lineage: Bacteria > Myxococcota > Myxococcia > Myxococcales > Anaeromyxobacteraceae > Anaeromyxobacter. Next base: position 766,930 of record JASGHJ010000001.1, on the reverse strand, counting down.
CCTGCGCGCGTTCTCCTTCTACAACGCCGGCCAGGACTGCACCGCCGCCTGCCGCGTCTACGCGGGGAAGAAGATCTACGAGAAGCTCGTGGCGGACCTCTCCGGCGCCGCGAAGAGCCTCAAGGTCGGCGCGCAGGAGGAGGCCGGCGTCGAGATGGGCCCGCTCATCACCGCCGCGCACCGCGACCGCGTGAAGGGCTTCGTCGACCGCGCCGCCGCGCAGAAGCACGTCACCATCGCCGCCGGCGGGAAGCCTCGCGCCGGCGCGGGCTTCTTCTTCGAGCCGACGGTGGTCGCCGGCGCGCGGCAGGACGACGAGATCGTGAAGAAGGAGGTCTTCGGCCCGGTGGTCACCGTGACCCCGTTCGACGACGTCGACCAGGCGATCGCGTGGGCGAACGACTCCGACTACGGCCTCTCGTCCTCCGTCTGGACGAAGGACGTGTCGCGCGCCATGACCGTCGCTTCCCAGCTGCAGTACGGCGCGACCTGGATCAACACGCACTTCATGCTGGTCTCGGAGATGCCGCACGGCGGCGTGAAGCAGTCCGGCTACGGCAAGGACCTCTCGGCGTACGCGCTCGAGGACTACACCGCGGTCCGGCACGTGATGGTGAAGCTCTAGGCAGCGACCGGCAGTAGAGAACGCAGTAACTCACAGCGAAGCGCAGCGGAGCTGATCCGGGGAGGGGCCCCGGTCCGGCTCCGCCGGCCGGGGAGGGGGCTACGCCCCCTCCGGAGGACAGATGAGCGACAACGCGAGCCTGAAGGCCCGGAGGGAGGCGGCGACGCCGCGCGGCGTGGGCATCTCCACGCCCTTCTTCGTGGCGAGGGCGGCGAACAGCGAGCTGTGGGACGTGGAGGGGAGGCGCTACATCGACTTCGCGGGCGGCATCGCGGTGCTCAACACCGGTCACCGCCACCCGAAGGTCGTCGCGGCCCTGAAGCAGCAGCTCGAGGCGTTCACCCACACGGCGTACCAGGTGGCGGCCTACGAGTCGTACGTGACGCTCGCCGAGCGGCTCATCCGCCTCACCCCCGGCGGCCACGCGAAGAAGGCCACCTTCTTCTCCACCGGCGCCGAGGCGGTCGAGAACGCGGTCAAGATCGCGCGCGCCGCGACCGGCCGCCCGGGCGTCGTCGCGTTCACCGGCGCCTTCCACGGCCGCACGATGCTCGGCATGGCGCTCACCGGCAAGGTGGTGCCGTACAAGGTGGGCTTCGGGCCGTTCCCGGGCGACGTCTGGCACGTGCCGTTCCCGCAGGCGCTCCACGGCGTCACCACCCAGCACGCGATCGACGCGCTCCACCGGCTCTTCAAGGCCGACGTCGACCCGCGCCGGGTCGCGGCGATCATCGTGGAGCCGGTGCAGGGCGAGGGCGGCTTCTACCCCGCGCCGCCCGAGCTCATGAAGGCGCTCCGCGCCGAGTGCGACGAGCACGGCATCCTGCTCATCGCCGACGAGATCCAGACCGGCTTCGCCCGCACCGGCAAGATGTTCGCGATGCACCACCACGCGGTCCTGCCGGACCTCATGACGGTCGCGAAGTCGCTCGGGGCGGGCCTGCCCATCTCCGGCGTGGTGGGCCGCACCGAGCTCATGGACGCGCCCGCGCCCGGCGGCCTGGGCGGCACCTACGCCGGCAACCCGCTCGCCGTCGCCGCCGCCCACGCGGTGCTCGACGTCCTCGAGGAGGAGAAGCTCGTCGACCGCGCCAACGCGCTCGGCGGCCGCCTCAAGACCCGCCTCGAGGCGCTCCGCGCGAAGGAGAAGCGCATCGCCGAGATCCGCGGCCCGGGCGCCATGGTGGCGGTCGAGTTCATGCGGGCCGACGGCGGCGGCCCCGACCCGGACTTCACGAAGCAGGTCCAGGCCCGCGCCCTCGAGCAGGGGCTGGTGCTCCTCACCTGCGGCGTGCACGCCAACGTGATCCGCTTCCTGTTCCCCCTCACCATCCAGGACGCCGTCTTCGACGAGGCCCTCGCCGTGCTCGAGAAGGCCGTCCTCGGGTGAATGCCAGCGAACGTTTTTCCGTCCAGCCGCACCGTGGAAGCCTTACGCTCCTCGCACCCCCGCGCTCAGACGTACCGGGTCACGACGCACCCCGAACCCCCGTCCCTGGAGACCACGCGATGAAGAACACGTCGTCCCTCCGCCGCGCCCTCGGCACCCTCGGCTCACTCGCGCTCGCCGCGCTCGCGTTCCACGCGACGCCGGCCCGCGCGCAGGAGGAGGAGAAGGTCCTCAACATCTACAACTGGTCGGACTACATCGCCGAAGACACCATCGCGAACTTCGAGAAGGAGACCGGCATCAAGGTCCGGTACGACAACTTCGACTCGAACGAGACGCTGCACGCGAAGCTCGTCGCGGGCCGCACCGGCTACGACATCGTGGTGCCCTCCTCGTACTGGGGGAAGATCCAGCTCGAGGGCGGCCTCCTGAAGCCGCTCGACAAGTCGAAGCTCCCGAACTGGAAGAACCAGGATCCCTCCATCCTCAAGGCGCTCGAGGACATGGATCCGGGCAACCGGTACCTCGTCGACTGGCTCTGGGGCTACACCACCGTCGGCATCAACGTCGACAAGGTGAAGAAGGCGCTCGGCACGATGCCGATGCCCGAGAACGCCTGGGACCTCGTCTTCAAGCCCGAGTACATCTCGAAGCTCAAGTCGTGCGGCGTCTCGTTCCTCGACTCGCCGACCGAGAATCGTCCCGGCCGCCGCCCACTACCTGGGCAAGAAGGCGTACTCGAAGGACCCGGCCAACTACGCCGGCACCGCCGAGCTCCTCGCGAAGATCCGCCCGTACGTCACCCTGTTCTCCTCGTCCGGCTACATCAACGACATGGCGAACGGCTCCATCTGCCTCGCGCTCGGGTGGTCGGGCGACATCAACATCGCGAAGAACCGCGCCATCGACTCGAAGACCGGCCAGAACATCGTGGCCCTCCTGCCGAAGACCGGCGGCATCATCTTCATGGACACGATGGCGATCCCGGCGGACGCCCCGCACCCGGGCAACGCGCACAAGTGGATCGACTACATCCTGCGCCCCGAGGTGAACGCCGGCCTGACGAACAAGGTCTTCTACGCGAACCCGACGAAGACCACGTCCGCGAAGTTCGTGAAGCCGACCATCGCGAACGACAAGACGGTGTTCCCCGACGACGCCGACATGAAGAAGATGGGGCTCCCCGGCGCGCTCTCGAACGACTCGCGGCGCGCGATGACCCGGATCTACACGCAGTTCAAGACCGGCCTCTAGACCGAAGCCGCCGCTCCACCGCCCTCACCATCCGCTCGGGAACCCGATGAGCCTGGCCCCGGCCACTCCCTCGTACCTCCAAATCCGCGACGTGGTGAAGGACTTCGGGTCCGGCACCCTCGCCGTGAACCACGTGAACCTCGACATCCAGAAGGGCGAGATCTTCGCCCTTCTGGGGTCGTCGGGGTGCGGCAAGACCACGCTCCTCCGGATGCTGGCGGGCTTCGAGACCCCGACCCAGGGGACGATCGTCCTCGACGGCCAGAACCTGGCCGGCCTCCCGCCGTACCTCCGCCCGATCAACATGATGTTCCAGTCGTACGCGCTGTTCCCGCACCTGACGGTCTGGGACAACGTGGCGTTCGGGCTGAAGCGCGAGGGGATGCCGAAGAAGGACATCGTCGAGCGCGTCGAGCAGATGCTGAAGCTCGTGCAGCTCCAGAAGTACGGGAAGCGCAAGCCGCACCAGCTCTCCGGCGGCCAGCAGCAGCGCGTCGCGCTGGCCCGGAGCCTCGCGAAGCGCCCCCAGCTCATGCTCCTCGACGAGCCGCTGGGAGCGCTCGACAAGAAGCTCCGCGAGGAGACCCAGGTCGAGCTCGTCAACATCATCCGCGAGGTCGGCGTGACCTGCGTGATGGTGACCCACGATCAGGAGGAGGCCATGACCATGGCCACCCGGATCGCGGTGATGAGCGAGGGCAAGATCCTCCAGGTCGGCACGCCCACCGACGTCTACGAGACGCCGGCCACCCGGTTCGTCGCCGACTTCATCGGCAACGTGAACCTGATGGACGGGAAGGTCGTCGTCGACGAGCCGAACTTCGTCGAGATCGACTGCGGCTTCTGCCGGCACCGGGTCGGCCACGGCATCACCGGCAACCTCGGGATGCCGGTGGCCGTCGCGGTGCGGCCGGAGAAGATCCACCTCGCGCGCGAGAAGCCCGCGGGCGAGGTCAACCAGGTCAAGGTGACCGTGCGCGACCGCTCCTACTTCGGGAGCTACACGGTCTACGTCCTCGAGGTGACCGGTGGGCGGCGCCTCAAGGTGAGCGAGAGCAACGTGGAGCGGCACCGCGCGAGCGCCCCGGCGCCCGGCGAGACCGCGTGGGCCACCTGGCCGGACACGGCGCAGGTGGTCCTCACCGCCTGAGCGAGCCGGCCGACCATGCCCTCCCGCCAGCTCGCCACCTCCTTCTTCGACCGGATGCACGCGCACCCGCTCTTCGTCCGTCACGGGCGCAAGGCGGTCATCTTCGTGCCGTACGTCTGGCTGCTGATCTTCTTCCTCCTGCCGTTCTTCATCATCCTCAACATGTCGCTCGCCGACATGGACGGGGTGGTGATCTCCCCGCTCTTCAGGTGGAGCGAGGGCGTCGCGACCGTCGCGCTCAACTTCAGCCACTACCTGTTCATCCTGAAGGACGAGCTGTACGCGGCCACGTACCTCTCCAGCCTCAAGTACGCGGCGGTCACGACGTTCTGGTGCCTCTTCATCGGCTACCCGTTCGCCTACTTCATGGCGCGCGCGAGGCCGAGCCGGCAGCCGGCGCTGCTCATGATGGTGATGCTGCCGTTCTGGACCTCCTTCCTCCTGCGCGTCTACGCATGGAAGGGGCTCCTCACCGAGGGCGGCTGGATCTCGAAGCTGCTCATCGCGCTCAAGATCGACCTCCTGCTCGCGCACTTCGAGCTCATCCCGGCGCCGGGCCTGTTCATGAACACGCCGTTCTCGCTCGTGATCGGCATGGTCTACACCTACCTGCCGTTCATGGTCCTGCCGCTCTACGCGACGCTCTCGAAGATGGACCTGCGCCTGCTCGAGGCGGCGGCCGATCTCGGCGCGACACCGTGGGTCGGGTTCTGGAAGATCACCGTGCCGCTCTCGAAGGCCGGCATCATCGCCGGCTCGATGCTGGTGTTCATTCCCTGCATCGGCGAGTACGTGATCCCCGAGCTGCTCGGCGGCCCGCGCACGCTCATGATCGGCCGCGTCCTCTGGGACGAGTTCTTCTCGAACAACGACTGGCCGATGGCCTCGAGCGTCGCGGTGGTCGTGATCCTCCTGATCATCGTGCCGCTCGCGCTCTTCAACAAGTACCAGGCCGAGGCCACGGAGGTGCGCACGTGACCTGGCGCCGCTTCCTCCACGCCATCGGGTTCAACAAGGGCTTCGGCCGCACCTGGCTGCTCTTCGCCTACCTGTTCCTCTACATGCCGATGGTGGCGCTCGTGGTGTACTCGTTCAACGAGTCGCCGCTGCCGTCGGTGTGGGGCGGGGTGTCGCTGCGCTGGTACCGCGAGCTCCTCAAGGACCGCGAGCTCGTGGCCGGGCTCTGGCTCTCGCTCAGGATCGCGCTCTACACCGGGCTCTCCTCGGTGGTGCTCGGCACGCTCGCCGCGTTCACGCTCGTCCGCTACCGCCGCTTCCTCGGGCGCACCGCGTTCAGCGGCATGGTGAACGCGCCGCTCGTGATGCCCGAGGTGATCATCGGGCTCTCGCTGCTCCTCATGCTGGTGACGGTGCAGCGCTGGCTGTCGAGCCCGGCGGTCACCGGGGTGTTCCCGTTCCTGGACGGGTTCCCGGAGCGCGGGCTCCTCACCATCTGGATGGGCCACCTCCTCGTCGGCCTCGCCTACGCCACGGTGGTGATCCAGGCCCGGCTGCAGGAGCTCAACAAGGACCTCGAGGAGGCGGCCACCATCCTCGGGGCGCGGCCGGTGCAGGTCTTCTTCCTCGTCACCCTGCCGCTCATCGCGAACTCGCTCGTCTCCGCGTTCCTGCTCACCTTCACCCTGTCGCTCGACGACGTCGTGCTCTCGGCCTTCCTCTCCGGGCCGGGGGCCACGACCCTGCCCCTCGTCATCTTCTCCCGGGCCCGCCTGGGCATGCGGCCCGACATCAACGCGGCGGCGACGCTCATCATCGCCGTCGTCTCGGCGGGCGTCGTCACCGGGAGCCTCCTCATGGCCCGGAACGAGCGCCGCCGCGCCGCCGAGATTGCCGCAGCGCAGAGAGCCGAGAGCACCGACGACCCCCCGCAGCCGGTCGTCGCCGCCCTGACCACTTCCCCCTAGCCGTCCTTCGAAGGCTCACACGAGAGGAGTCACCATGCGCATCCTGAAGCTCACGACCCTGATGCTCTCGCTCGCGGCCAGCACGGCCCGGGCCGAGGCCGGCCTCACGCAGGAGCAGGAGCAGGACCTCAACCGCACGAAGCTGAAGGTCGAGGCGATCGAGGACCAGACGGAGAAGTCGGGCCTGAAGGGCTTCAAGTTCTCGGCCTACATGGACCCCACGTACATCTACAACGTGAACAAGGAGCGCGGGACCTTCCAGTTCCTCACGCCCATCGCGAAGGAGCCGTACGCCTACGACAACGGCTACTTCTCGACGCTCGCGCTCGACGTCCAGAAGGAGACGGACTCCGGCACGAGGTTCCACCTGACCCTCTACCCGACGCGCGGCGGCGGCGACGTCACCGGCGAGCGCTCGATCGTCCACGAGGCGTCGGTCTGGGTGCCGGTCGGCGACTACAAGGTCTTCGCCGGCCAGCTGCCGGACTGGTCCGGCTACGAGTACTACGCGCCGAACATGTACAAGAGCATCACCCACAACCTGCTCTTCGACTTCACGCTGCCGGCCTCCTACACCGGCGTCGGCGTCGAGGTCCCGGCCGGCAAGTGGGACTTCAAGCTCATGCTCGCCAACATGAACCAGTCGGTCCGCAACGTCGGCGAGCACATCCCCATGTTCGTGTTCCGCGGTGACTACGCGGGCGGCGAGTTCTGGGGCCTCGGCATGGCGGGCTCGGCCGGCTACAAGACGAACTACCGCGCGGCCGACGACGGCACCGGCGATCCCGCCCTCGACGGCAAGGACTCGCTCTACCTCTCCTACGAGCTCGACGGGTGGTACACGCGCGGCGACGTGACCCTCAACGCCCACGTCGGCTTCGGCCGCCAGGACAAGGCCGCCATCACCGCGGACCCCGACACCGGCAAGCTCCGCCCGGCCACCTGGGTCGGCGCCTCCGTGCTCGCCGCGTACAAGACCAGCATCCAGACCGAGCTCGCCCTGCGCGCGGACTTCATCTGGAACGAGAAGAACGGCGGCGGCCTGCTCGACTACAACTTCTCCGACGCCGTCAACGGCATCGGCCCCGGCGCCGACGCGGAGAAGGGCGCGAACCGCTACGCCGTCACCGCCACCTACTCGTACTACGTGAACGCGAACGTCACCTGGAAGCTCGAGGGCCGCTACGACGGCGCCACGCAGGAGGTGTTCGCGAACAAGGACGCCCTCGTGGGCGGCGACAACCCGAAGTTCAAGAAGAACAACGTCGTCGCCGGCACGGCGCTGGTGTTCTACTTCTAGCGAAGTTCACGGTCAGAGAACGACCGGCTTCACGGTGCGGCCGGCCTCCGAGAGGGGGCCGGCCGTGGCCTTTTCAGGGGGGAGCGCCCCGGACGGGGCGAGGCGGAAATGCGATGCGGTGCCGCATCTCCGAGGCAGGGCTGCATGGAACCGGAGGCCCCGGTCGGGACGCGCCTCCGACAACCCCCCGGATCCACGCAGCGTGAGGTTGGGCCCACCCGACCCGCGCGAGCCCAGGGACCGTGGCACGGGCCGTGCTCCCTAATATGCCATACCTCCTCGGGATTTCCCCCGCGGAGGTCACAAGCCAGGTTCACCATGATGCCCCCGATGACGCGCACCGAGCCGGCCGAGCAGGCGCGGCGCGCTTCCACCACCTCCTCTCCGGCGGCGGCCCGCTCGAGCGCGGACGAGCTCCTCGCCGCCGCCCAGGCCGACGCGGTCCGCTTCCTCGACCGCGTCGTCACCCTCCAGGCCCGCTACCGCTCCGGCCAGATCAAGGTCCACGTCCCGCCGCGCTTCGCCGACGACACGCTCCTCGAGAAGGCCGTGGCCCGTGATCTGCCCGCGAGCCAGGCCGCGCTCGACGCGGCCGGCAACGGCCTCTTCTCCTCGCTCCCCATCGCCTTCGACCCGGCCGAGTCGGTCGGGCCGTACCTCGCGACCATCGATCGCGATCCCGAGGGCGAGCCGTACCGCTTCATCGACCTCGGCGCACTCATCGCCACCCAGCCGTTCGGCGAGAACGACCCCGGAGTGCTGGCGAGCATGCTGCGCGGGCTGCCGGCGGTCGCCTCGCGCTACGCCCACTCCGAGTACCAGACCAAGGTCTCGCTCGCGATGAAGGCGGCGCTCACGAAGATCGCGCCGCAGGGCACGCCGCGCTTCTTCATCGTCAACACCGGCGCCGAGGCGGTCGAGAACGCCATCAAGGCGGTGCTCCTCAACCGCGTGAAGTCGACCCCGCAGGAGGCCGGCCGCGAGGAGGCCGGGAGCGACAAGCAGGGCTTCTTCATCGTCTCGTTCGAGGGCGCGTTCCACGGCCGTACCCTCGGCAGCCTCGCCGCGACCCACAAGCGCAAGGCCCGCCTCGGCTTCCCCACGTTCGACTGGCCGCACGTCCTCTTCCCGGTCGAGGACGGCCGCTCGGCGTGGCGCACGAAGCGCCGCGACGAGAAGAGCCTCGAGCAGATCTGGACGCTGCTCGTGACCGGCCGCCAGGTCGGCGCGCCGCGCCCGCTCGAGCAGTTCAGGCGCCAGCTCGCGGCGTGCGACGACCTCCTCGCGCGCCTCGGCTCGAACGACCGCGCCGCGTGGCCGGCGATGGTGCAGCAGTTCGTGGAGCTGCAGCGCGCGCTCGTCGACCCCGCGGTGCTCCGGCGCGCGCAGCGGGTCGCGGGCGTGCTCGTGGAGCCCGTGCAGTGCGAGGGCGGCCTCAGGTTCGCGTCGCGGAGCTTCTTCCAGCGGCTGCGGCTCCTCACCCGCATCTACGACGTGCCCCTCATGTTCGACGAGGTGCAGACGGGCTGGGGCGCGACCGGCACGATGTGGGCGCACGATCGCTTCGAGCTGCCGTGCCCGGCCGACGTGGTGGTCTGGGCGAAGAAGGCCCAGAACGGCGTGCTCTTCGTGAGCGAGGACCTCGCGACGTTCTTCCAGGAGGAGAAGAAGTTCAACACCACCTGGGAGGGCGACTCGGTCGGCATGCTGCGCCTCCTCGGCTACCTCGACCGGCTCGACCTCGCGAAGGTGAACGAGCTCGGCGCGCTCGCGAAGGAGGGGCTCGAGGCGCTCGCGAAGGACTACAAGGACCTCCTCCAGAACGTGCGCGGCGAGGGCTGCATGCTCGCCATCGACGTGGTGCGCGCCGACTGGCGCGAGTGGCTGCGCGAGCGCGCGTTCCGGAACGGGCTCATCCTGCTGCCCGCCGGCGAGCGCACGCTGCGCTTCTACCCGCGCTACGACATGGAGCCGGCGTCCATCACGGAGGCCGTCGGCATCCTGCGCCAGTCGGTGCAGGAGCTCGTCGGCGCGCCCGCGCCCGCCACGGTCGCCGACGGCATCGAGGTCCGCCCCGGCGCGCTCGACGTGCCGCCCGCGACGCTCGAGGTGGTGGACCTCAACGGCCCGATGGCGAAGCAGCTCATGCCGCAGGTGCACGAGCTCGAGGACGAGCAGTACGGCTCCGACGACGGCCGCCGCCCGCTGCTCCAGTACCCGGCGGAGACGCTGGAGGGCACGCTCGCCCACCTGCGCGCCATCGGCATCGGCCTGAGGGACAAGGTGTCCGGCCGGCTCGTCGCCTACGCCATCGGCAGCCCGCTCGAGAATCACGACGAGGTCGGCGTCCGCGACGACCCGGGCTACGGCGACAACAACACGCTCTACCTCCAGGCGATGGCGCTCTCGCCGCAGCTCAAGAACCAGGCGGAGGTCGAGGGCATCGTCCTCGACGCGTTCCGCGCGCGCGCCGAGTGGGGCGGCTTCACCGCGCTCTCGACCCTGATCGAGCGGCGCCTGCGGGACACCGGGCCGGCGTGGATGCGTGAGGCCCAGGTGCTCGACACGCTCGAGAACTACATGCAGAGCGGGATCCCGTTCGTCTACCTCCGCTCCTCCCTCGTCACCCCGCCCACCGAGCTGAGCACCCCGTGACCACACCCGAGACGCATGCTTCGAAGCCACACAGCCTCTTCGTGAACGGAGCCTGGGTGCCCGCGCTCGCGCGGGCCACCCGTGAGATTCCGGAACCCCGCCACCGGCGCCCTCGTCGGCGTGGTGCCGGACTGCGGCGCCGAGGACGTCGACCGCGCGGTGAAGGCCGCGCGCGCCGCGCAGGAGGCCTGGTGGCGCAAGCCGGGCGCCGAGAAGGCGGTGGTGCTCCGCAACGTCGCCGGGCGCATCCGGGAGCTGGGCCACGACCTCGCGAGGCTGATGACGCTCGAGACGGGGAAGCCGCTCATCGAGTCGCTCGACTGCATCGAGTGGGTGACCGCCTGCTTCGAGTACTACGCCGAGGTCGGGCGGGCGAGCCGCGGCAACTCCATCCCGCCGGTCGCGGCGCACCAGCTCAACTTCACGGTGAAGGAGCCGTACGGCGTCGTCGCCGCCATCGTGCCGTTCAACTTCCCGCTCCTCCTCATGGCGTGGAAGGTGGCGCCGGCGCTCGTGGCGGGGAACACGATCGTCGCGAAGCCACCGCACCAGAACCCGCTCTCGAACCTGCTGATGGCGAGGGCGTTCGAGGCCCTGCCGATGGGCGTCGTGAACGTGGTCACCGGAGACGGCGCGGGGGCGGGGGAGGCGCTGCTCCAGCACCCGGAGGTCGACCTCGTCGCGTTCACCGGCTCGACCGAGGTCGGCCGGCACATCGCGGCCGAGGCCGGGCGGCAGCTCAAGAAGGTGAACCTCGAGCTCGGCGGCATCGACCCGTTCATCGTGTTCGGCGACGCCGACCTCGACGTGGCGGTGCGGGGCGTCGCCTGGGCGCGGCTCCTCAACGCCGGCCAGGTCTGCACCTCCTCGAAGCGCATCTACGTCGTGAAGGAGCTCATGCCGGAGTTCACCCGGCGCCTCCTCGAGCACGTGAAGACGCTCGTCGTCGGGGATCCCATGAGGCAGGAGACCGACGTCGGGCCGCTCATCACCGCGGAGGCGGTGAAGAAGGTGAAGGCGCAGGTCGATCGCGCGGTCGCCGAGGGCGCGAGGCTCCTGCTCGGGGGGAAGCCCATGCCGGGCCCCGGCAACTTCTTCGAGCCGACCGTGCTCGCCAACGTGAAGCACGGATCCTTGCCGACCACGGAGGAGATCTTCGGCCCGGTCGTCGCGCTCATCGAGGCCGCCGACGCGGAGGACGCCATCCGGATGGCGAACGACTCGAGGTACGGCCTCGGGGCGAACGTCTACACGAAGAGCCTCGAGCTCGCGCTCACCGCGATGGACCGGATCAAGGCCGGCACCTTCTGGGTGAACGATCCGCTCACCGACAACGACGCCGGCCCGTTCGGCGGCATGCGCTGGAGCGGCGTCGGCCGCGAGCTCGGGGAGGAGGGGCTCGACGCCTTCCGCGAGGCGAAGCACGTCCACATCGACTACGTGATGGAAGCGAAGTCGTTCTGGTACCCGTACCGGAAGCGGGAGCTCCCGTGATCCGCCGCGAGCCCGCCGGGCCCACGCCGCGCACGTTCGCGGTGGTGGGAGGGGCCGGCGCGATGGGGCGGATCACCGTGCGGGATCTCGTCGAGACCTGCGCCCCCGAGGACGAGATCGTCATCGCGGACCACGACTTCGCGAAGGCCGAGCAGCTCGCCGCCTCGCTCGCGGCGGGCAAGCCGCGCGTGCGTGGGGTCCGGGTGGACGTGAGCGACCACGCGGGGACCGCCAAGGCGCTCGCCGGCGCGTTCTGCGTGATCAACGCCGTCCACTACCAGCGCAACCTCGACGTCATGGAGGCCGCGCTCCTCGCCGGGGCCCACTACGTCGACATGGGTGGGCTGTTCCACGTGACGAGGCAGCAGCTCGAGCTCGACGCGCGCTTCCGGGAGGCCGGCCTCACCGCGATCCTGGGCATGGGCGCCGCGCCCGGCGTCGCGAACCTGCTGGCGCGCCAGGGCGCGGAGCAGCTCGACGAGGTCCGCGAAATCCACATCCGCGTGGGCGGCTCCGACCGCTCGCGCTACCTGGACGTCCCGGCGCTCCCGGTCTCGTACTCGCTCAAGACCATCCTCGAGGAGTTCTCGCTCGCGCCCGCCGTGTTCACGAAGGGCGAGCTCCGGTTCGTGCAGCCCATGACCGGCGCGAAGCCGCACCGCTTCCCGCCGCCGGTCGGCACCGTGGTGCCGATGTACACGATCCACTCCGAGGTCGCGACGCTCCCGGACAGCTACCGGGAGAAGGGCGTCCGGGAGGTGAGCTTCAAGATCGCCTTCGACCCGGACTTCGTCGAGAAGGTCCGGTTCCTCCGCGACCTCGGCATGGCCTCCCATGACCCCATCTCGATCGCCGGTGTCTCGGTGCGCCCCATCGACGTCGCGAACCACGTCGCCATGAACCAGCGTCGCGCGCGCCGGCTCGGTCCCCTGCGCCAGTACGAGATCGTCCGCGCGATCGTCAAGGGCACCGCGGCGGAGAGGAAGCAGACCTGGGTCGTGGACCTCCACACGAAGGGCATGCCGGCCTGGGGCATCGGCCTCGACATCGACACCGGCTCGCCGCCGGCGGTCGCCGCCCAGATGCTCGCGGCGAGGGAGATCACCGGGCGCGGCGCCTTGCCCCCGGAGCGCGTCGTCCCCTGGAAGCCCTTCTTCGCCCGCCTGAAGCCGCGCGGCATGAAGGTCGTCGCGACGAAGAAGCCCGGCTGGTCGTTCGCGGTGTGAGGCTCGATCCACTCCCCCTCTCCTCCACGCGCAGCGTGGGGAGAGTGCCGGGGTGAGGGGGGGACCCGGCCGCACGGTCGGGTGCAAACGGCTGGTGCCGAAAAGCCCTCAGAAGCCGGCAAGTTGGATCGCGGCCAACCGCCGCATCCCGCCCCCAGGGCCGATCAGGTTAACGCTGTTAACTGCATGATCGTCCCGGCCCGCCAGCGCACCCGCCGCGCCCTCCTCCTCGGCTTCCTCCTGCTGTTCCCGCTGACCTTCAACTACTACTCGCCGGCGCTGCCGGTGATGGGCGCGCTCGAGGGGGTCGCGGGGTTCTCGGTCGCGTTCTGGATCACCTGGACCGTCGCGGCGCTCCTCCTCGGCCGCGCGGGCTGCGGCTGGGCCTGCCCGCTCGGCGCGCTGCAGGAGGTCTTCGACGGCGCGCTCGGCGGGCGCGCACGCACCGTGAAGTGGCTGCGGCCGCTGCGCTGGGTCCTGTTCGCGGCCTGGATGGCCGCGATCGGCTGGGCGCTCGCGCGAGGCCCGGGCTGGCGCACCTTCGACCCGCTCTACAGGACCGAGCACGTCGTCTCCTGGGACCGCGCCGGGAGCGCCGTGATCTACGTCGCGATGTTCGGCCTCGTGCTCGTCGCCGGGGTGCCGCTCGGCAAGCGCGGGTTCTGCCGGCACGTGTGCTGGTGGGCGCCGCTCTCCGTCCTGCCGGCCACGGCGGCGCGGCGGCTCCGCCTGCCGGTGCTGCAGCTCTCCCGCGGCGCGGGCGCGTGCGCGGACTGCGGCAAGTGCGACGCCGCGTGCCCGGCGGGCCTGCGCCCGCGCGACGTCGCCGACGGGGGCGGCGGGCGGATTCGACTGCGTGGCGTGCGCCTCCTGCGCGGACGCCTGCGCCCGGACCGCGCTCCGGCTCGGCTGGAGCCGCGGGTGACGCCGACCCGCGACGCGCTCGCGGCCGCGGCGCGTGACCTCCTCCTCGAGGGTGGGGCCGGCGCGCTGTCGATGCGCCGGGTGGCGGAGCGGGTCGGCGTCTCGGCGACCGCCATCTACCGGCACTTCGACGGCAAGGAGGCGCTGCTCGCGGCCGCGCTCGCGCGGGGTGGCGAGGCGCTCCGCGCGAGGCTCGCGCGCGCGCTCCGCGGCCGCACGCCCGCCGAGCGCCTCGTGCGCACCGGACGCGAGTACCTGCGCTTCGCCTTCACGCACCCGCACGACTACCGGCTCGTCTTCATGGCCTGGGACGACCTCGCGGGCGTGGGGCTCCCGCGCGCGCGCCCGGGCGAGCTCTCCGAGGGGCTGCGCTTCCTCGTCGCGCGCGTCGCGGAGTGTCGCGCGGCCGGCCTCGTGCGGAGCGGTGCGCCCGATCTCGAGCTCGCGCTGCGCGCCTGGGCCACCGTCCACGGCTGGGCGTCGCTCTGGCTCGCCGGCGGGGCGGGTCGCGAGGTCCCGCTCGCGGTGTGGCGGCGGATGGCCTACCGCGCCGTGGAGGCGAGCCTCGCGGCGCTGTGAGCCGGCGTCACCGGTCCGGGTCCACCCGCGTCCCGCGGTGCACACGCCCCGCGTCCCGGCGGCCACGCCCGCGGTGCCGGACACGAATTCCCCAGGCCCGCCGCCCGGTTCCACGCTCCGTCACCCCTGGCAGCCCTCATGCAATCCAGGCCGGGCATGACCTCTGCCCGCCCGCGCCCCGCCGGCCTCTCCACCGCCGCCCTCCTCGCCTGCCTCGCCCTCCTGCCCGGGCTCGCGCGCGCCGCGCCGCTCGACGGCCCGCCCACGAAGACCCTCTCCCCGTACTTCGTGGTCCAGGGCGCCGAGCCCGGCGTCGACGCGCTCCCGCTCGAGTCGACCTCCGCCTCGGTCGAGGTCGCCGGCCCCATCGCGAACGTCACCGTCGAGCAGGTCTACGCGAACACCGGCACGACGCCGCTCCACGCGCGCTACGTCTTCCCGGCCTCCGTCCGCGCCGCGGTGCACGGCATGCGGCTCACCGTCGGCGAGCGCACCGTCGAGGCGAAGATCCAGGAGAAGGCGCAGGCGCGCGCCACGTTCGAGCAGGCGAAGAAGGAGGGGAAGAGCGCGTCGCTCCTCGAGCAGCACCGCCCCAACGTCTTCACGATGGAGGTCTCGAACGTCATGCCGGGGGACGTCGTGAAGGTCGAGCTCCGCTACACGGAGCTCCTCGTGCCGACCGACGGCACCTACGAGTTCGTCTACCCGACCGTCGTCCTGCCCCGGTACTCGAACCAGGCGGAGGCCACCGCACCGGCCGAGGACCGCTTCGTGAAGAGCCCGTACCTCGAGGAGGGCAAGGCGCCGACCTACACGTTCGGCTGGAGGGCCCACCTCGTCACCGGCCTCGCGCTCCAGGAGGTCGGGGTCACGACCCACAAGGTCGACGTCGCGTGGTCGGGGCCGAAGGAGGCGCGCGTCTCGCTCGCGCCGACCGAGCAGCGGGGCGGGAACCGCGACGTCGTGCTGCGCTACCGGCTCTCCGGCGCCAAGGTCGAGTCCGGCCTCGTGCTGCAGGACGGCCCCGGCGAGAAGTTCTTCCTCCTCACGGTCGAGCCGCCCCAGCGCGTGGCCCCCGCCGACGTGCCGCCCCGCGAGTACGTCTTCATCATCGACGTCTCGGGCTCGATGAACGGCTTCCCGCTCGACGTCGCGAAGCGGCTCATCGAGGACCTCATCGGCGGGCTGCGCCCGACCGACAGCTTCGACGTCATCCTCTTCTCCGGCGCGAGCGTCCTCTGGTCGCCGCGCTCCCTGCCGGCGACTCGCGAGAACGTGAAGCAGGCCATCACGCTCGTCGAGCAGCAGCGCGGCGGCGGCGGCACCGAGCTCCTCCCCGCGCTCCACCAGGCGATGAGCCTGCCGCGCGCCAGAGGCACCTCCCGGAGCTTCATCGTGATCACCGACGGCGGCATCTCCGACGAGCGCGGCATGTTCGAGTACATCCGCGACCACGTCGGCGACGCGAACGTGTTCTCGTTCGGCATCGGCTCGTCGGTGAACCGCTACCTCGTCGACGGCGTCGCGAAGGCCGGCATGGGCGAGGCCTTCGTGGTCACGAGCGCCTCCGAGGCGCCGCCGGTCGCCGAGGCCTTCCGCCGCTACGTCGCGTCCCCGGTGCTCACCGGCATCAAGGTCTCCTACGAGGGCTTCGAGGCGAGCGACGTCGAGCCACACGGCATCCCGGACCTCCTCGCCGAGCGGCCCATCGTCGTCCAGGGCAAGTGGACGGGTGCCGCGAAGGGCAGGATCCGCGTGACCGGCACCACCGGCCGCGGCCCCTTCGAGCAGGTCATCGACGTCGGGCGGTCGGCGAAGCGCACGCAGGACCCCGCGCTCAGGTACCTCTGGGCCCGCACGCGCATCGGGGCGCTCTCGGACTTCTCCGGTCGGGACGAGACCGAGGCCGAGCGCGAGGAGATCACGCGGCTGGGGCTTGAGTACAACCTCCTCACCCGCCACACCTCGTTCGTGGCCGTGCTGCAGGAGATCCGGAACGCGGGCGGGCAGGGGAAGGACGTCGACCAGCCGTCCCCGCTCCCGCAGGGCGTGAGCGCGCTCGCGGTCGGCGGGGGAGAGGTGCAGCGTGGCGACGAGCCCGGCCTCGCCCTGCTCGCGGCGCTCGCCGCTGGCGTGGGCGGGTTCGCCTGGTTCAAGCGCTCCCGCGCCGCCACCGCAGCGGTCCGGTGAGCCGATCATGAGGGCCCGCACCGCAGCCGCCGTCGCGGTCCTCGCCGTCGCGGGTCTCGCCGCCTGGGCGCTCAAGGCCTTCTACTCGGGCGCCACGGCGGCGGACCTGCGGTTCGTGCTCACGCCCACGACCGCGCTCGTCGAGCTCGCCGGCGGCTACCGGTTCGACTGGACGAGCGGCGGCTACCTCTCCACCGAGCTGCGCTTCGTCATCGCCCCGGCCTGCGCCGGCGTGAACTTCCTCATCGTCGCGTTCGGCTCGCTGGTGCTCGCGTTCGTGCGGCCGTCCCGCTCACCGGGTGGAAACGCCGCCATCCTCGCGGCGTCCGCCGCCGCGGCCTACGCTGCCACGATCCTCGCGAACGCCGCCCGCATCCTCGTCGCCATCCCGCTCTGGACCCACGACGTCGGCTTCGCCGGCCTCGACGGCGACCGCCTGCACGAGCTCTCGGGCGTGGTCGTGTTCCTCGGCGTCCTCGTGCTCCTGCACCTCGCCGCGCACCGCCTCGCGCGCTCGCCGGTCCGCCTCGGCGCCGCGCTCGCGTGCTACGCCGGCGTGATGATCCTCGCGCCGCTGCTGCGCGGGGCGGGCGCGAACCCGGCGTTCGCGGCGCACGTGGCCATCGCGGGCGGAGCGGTGCTCGTCGTCGGGCTTGCGGCCTGGCGGTGGCCCCTTCGGGGTCCGCTCAACGGTGCTCGCGCGTGTGCCAGGCGCGCGCGATGACCACCGCGTCGTCGTCCATGCGGTACCGCAGCACGTAGGCGCCGCGGCCCGCCGGGACGACCAGCTCCCGCCAGTCCTCTCCCTCGACCGCGCGGCCGAGCTCCGGGCGCTCGCGCAGCATCGCGGCGGCCTGGAGGATGCGACCGGCGGCCCGCGCCGCCGCGGCGGAGTTCCTGGAACCGATGAAGGCGCGGAGCCTGGCGAGGTCCTGGACGGCGTCCGGCGTCCACCGGAGCGCGAGCCGCATCACCGCGTCCGGACCTTACGCGTCCGCGTCGGCGGGCGGCGCTCCTTCGAGGTGCCCCAGCCCTCGAGCCATGCGACCACGTCCTCGTCGGCGATGTACTCACCCGTGGCGTCGTAGCGCGCGAGGCGCTCTCGCGTCTCGGCGCGGGAACGCTCGGCCTCCTCCTCGCGCTCGACATACGTGCGGATGGCCTCGACCATCAGCCAGTGGGGGCTCCGCCGCTTGGAGACCCCGAGCGCCCGGAGCCGCTCCCGGATGGCGGGGTCGAGCTTGACGGCCATGTTCGCCTTCGCGGGCATCGGGGCTCCAGGTAGAAGCTATTACGACCTGGTAGTAACCGCAACCCACCGCGTCCGCGGTCCGTCTTCCAGGCGCCCCCACGGCGCTTCGACGGGCTTTCCTACCGCACCGTCTTCACGATCTCCGAGTACACCTCGAGCGTCCGGTCCACGTCCGCGTCCGTGTGCGAGTAGCACAGGAACCACGGCTCGCGCGGATCGTAGTCGGGCATCACCCCGCGCTCCATCGCCGCCTCCGCGAGCCGCAGCAGGCGCTCGCGGTCGGAGCCGGCCCAGTCGCGCTGGCAGGTGACCTTGTCCACGCCGAGCGAGAACGAGAACATCCCGGGGTAGCCGGTCAGCACGGCCTTGACGTCGTTGTCGCGGAAGATCCCGGCGAGCCCGTCCATGAGCCGCTTGCCGCGCTTCTCGATGGTCTCGATCACGGGCTCGTCCTTCAGGATCTTGAGCGTCGCCCACGCCGCGGCGATGCCGGGCTTGTTGTTCGTGTACGTCCCGCCCTGCGAGACGCCGTGGCCGATGATCTCCATGATCTCGCGCTTCCCGCCGAACGCGGCGACGGGGTAGCCGTTGCCGAGCGCCTTCGCGTAGGTCGCGAGGTCGGGGCGGATGCCGTAGTACTCCTGCGCGCCGCCGCGGGCGATGCGGAAGCCGGTCTTCACCTCGTCGAGGATGAAGAGCGCGCCGTGCTCCGTCGTGCGCTTCCTGATGAGGTCGAGGAAGCCTGGCGCCGGGTTGATGGCGGCGCAGTTGCCCTGGCAGGGCTCGGTGATGACCGCGGCGAGGCGGTCGCCGTGCGACTTCATGACCCGCTCGAAGCCCTCCACGTCGTTGAAGGCGAGCGTGATGAGGTTCTCGCCGAAGGCCTTCGGGATGCCGGAGGAGGCCGGGATCGGGATCGGCGAGCGGCGGTTGCCGTAGGCCTCGACCGGCGCGTAGGTGCTCCAGAGCGTGTGGTCGTGGAAGCCGTGGTAGTTGCCCTCGAACTTGAGCAGCAAATCACGCCCGGTGTACGCGCGCGCGACGCGGATCGCGTGCATGGTGGCCTCGGTGCCGGAGCAGGCCATCCGCACCATCTCCACCGCCGGGCACATCGCGACGATCATCTCCGCGACCTCGAGCTCGAGCTCGCCGGTCATCGCGAAGAGGACGCCGTTGCGGATCTCGCTCGCGACCTTGTCGTCCACCGCGTCGTACGCGTGGCCGAGGATGATCGGGCCGAACGCGAGGCGGTAGTCGATGAACTCGTTCCCGCCCACGTCCCACAGGCGCGCGCCCTTCGCCTTCTTCACGTAGGGCGTGAGCCCCTCGCCCCAGAAGCGGAAGTTGGAGTTCACGCCCAGCGGCAGGACCTTCTGGGCGCGCTTCTGGACCTCCTGGTTCCTGGACCAGTTCTTCATGACGTACGCTCCGGGGTGGGGGAGGGCAGCGGGTCGCGGCCCTCGGCGCGCGAGAGCGCGAGGACCGCGGCGACGACGAGGACGGCGCCGGCCCACTGCGCCGGCACGAGGCGCTCACCCAGGACGACGGCGGCGCCGGCGACGCCGAAGACCGGGATGAGCGCGAGGAAGACGGCGGCGCGGCTCGCGGGCACGTGCTTCAGGCCCTTGAGCCAGAACCAGAAGGCCATCGCGTACTGGACGACGCCGGTGAGCGCGAGCGCGCCGAGCGTGCCCCAGGAGAGCGGCACGTCGGCGGCGGCCGCCCAGCCCGCGTTGCGGGCGACGAGCCAGAGCAGCCCCGCCACGGCGAGGCCGCCCGTCTGCTGGATGGTCGCGAGCGGGAGCGCGTCGAAGTCGCCGACGATCCGCCGGGAGATGACGACGTAGACGGCGGCGATGAAGGTCGAGAGGACCAGCAGGAGATCGCCGGCGACGGAGCCGCCCGCGAGCCCCGAGAGGTCGGGCAGCATGAGCAGGCCCACGCCCAGGCCGGCGAGCGCCGCGAGCCCGAGCGCGGCGAGGCCCATCCGCTCGCGCAGGAACAGCGCCGCGAGGAGCAGGATCATCGGGGTCTCGGTGGCGCCGATGATCGCCGCGGAGGAGGCCGTCGTGAGCTGGAGGCCGAGGAGGCCCGCGGCGTAGGCGAGCCCGGGCTCGAGGAACCCGCTCGCGATGGCCACGAGCGTGGTCCGGCCGACGGGGAGCCGCGAGCGAGTGACCGCGACGGCGACCCACAGGAACGCGACCGAGCCCGCCACCTGCACGAGGAGCGCGGTGAGCGGCGGCGCGCCCTCGAGCAGCCCCTTCGTCGCGACGATCGCGAGCCCCCAGCAGGCGGCCGAGAGCGTGAACGAGAGCGCGGCCCACGGGGCGATCACGGAGTCCTCGGGGCCGCCGCGCCTAGAACGACGGCGGGGTGCAGGCGCTGACGAGCTCGCAGACCTCGGTGCCGAGGTTGCGGAAGCGGTGGGGGATGTTGCTCTGGAAGGAGTACGCGTCGCCGGCGCGGAGGATGCGCGTCGCCATGCCGACGGTGAGCTCGATCTCGCCGCGGACCACGACGCCGCCCTCCTCGCCCTCGTGCCGGAACATGCCCTCGCCGGTGTCGGCGCCCGGCTGCAGGCGCTCGTGGAGGATCTGGAGCGGCTTCCCCTGGAGGCTCTTGCCGACCTGGCGGTAGCTGATGAGCCCGCCCGCGAGCTCCACGAGCTCGTCGGCGCGGAAGAAGATCGCGGGTGCGGCCTCCTCGCCGGTCGCGAAGAACTCGGAGAGCGAGAGCGGGAAGACGTCGAGGATCTTCTTGAGCGTCGAGACCGACGGGCTCGAGCGGTTCTTCTCGATGAGCGAGATCATCCCGTTCGTCACGCCAGCCTTCGTGGCGAGCGCGCGCTGCGAGAGGCCGAAGCGCTCCCGCAGCGTGCGGAGCCGCTCGCCCATGTCGAAGGCAGGCTTCCCGTGCGCCTTCGCCGACGCGCCCGTCCGCCCCGAGCCTGCCGGGGGGCGAACGGACCGGTGTGCAGCGTTCGAAATACTCATCGTTGGGCCACTCTACTCGACGTCGGGAGGGCTTCCCAGCCTGCCAGGGCTGCCGAATGGGGCGGGTCGAGCGGCCCGTCCATTCAACACTTGCTCAATATACTTAACGCCGCTACGGTCGGTCCACCCCACCCCACCGTCTCACCTGGACCACGGAGCACCGCATGGCAGCCGGAACCACGCTCGGACACCTCATCGCCGGAAAGGCCGTCGCCGGCGCGAGCGGGCGCACCGCCGACGTCTTCGACCCGGCCACCGGCCGCGTGACGAAGCAGGTCGCGCTCGCGAACCGCGCGGAGGTCGACGCGGCCGTCGCGGCCGCCTCGGCGGCCTTCCCCGCCTGGGCGGCCACCCCCGCGGCCCGCCGCGCGCGGGTCATGTTCAAGTTCAAGCAGCTCATCGAGGCGCACGCCGACGAGCTCGCCCGCCTCATCACGAGCGAGCACGGGAAGGTGCTCTCCGACGCTCACGGGTCGCTCGGCCGCGGCCTCGAGAACGTCGAGTTCGCGACCGGCATCCCGGAGCTGCAGAAGGGCGAGTTCTCCGAGTCGGTCGGCGGCGGCGTCGACAGCTACACGCTCCGCCAGCCGCTCGGCGTGTGCGCCGGCATCACGCCCTTCAACTTCCCGGCGATGGTCCCGCTCTGGATGTTCCCGCTCGCGGTCGCGACCGGGAACACCTTCGTCCTGAAGCCCTCCGAGCGCGACCCGTCCTGCGGCTACCGCCTCGCCGAGCTCGCGCACGAGGCGGGCCTGCCGCCCGGCGTGCTCAACGTCGTGAACGGCGACAGAGAGGCCGTCGAGGCGCTCGTCACGCACCCGGGCGTCGCCGCGGTCTCCTTCGTCGGCTCGACGCCCATCGCCGAGTGGGTCCACCGCACCGCCTCGCAGCACGGGAAGCGCGTCCAGGCCCTCGGCGGCGCGAAGAACCACGCCGTCGTCATGCCCGACGCCGACCTCGACCAGGCGGCCGACGCGCTCATGGGCGCCGCCTACGGCTCCGCGGGCGAGCGTTGCATGGCCATCTCGGTGGGCGTGGCCGTCGGCGACGCCGTCGGCAACGCGCTCGTCGCGAGGCTGAAGGAGCGGCTCGCGAAGCTGAAGGTCGCGCCCGGCACGGACCCCAAGGCCGAGATGGGCCCGCTCGTCACGAAGGAGCACCTCGCGAAGGTCACCGGCTACGTGGAAGCCGGCGTGAAGGAGGGCGCGGCGCTCGTCGTGGACGGCCGCGGCCAGAAGGTGCCCGGCGGCGAGGAGGGGTACTTCCTCGGCGGCTGCCTCTTCGACCGCGTGAAGCCCGGCATGAAGATCTACCGCGAGGAGATCTTCGGCCCCGTGCTCTCCATCGTCCGCGTCCCGAACGTCGAGCAGGCGCTCGAGCTCGTGAACGCCCACGAGTTCGGCAACGGCACCGCCATCTTCACCCGCGACGGCGGCGTCGCCCGCGAGTTCGTCCAGCGCGTGCAGGCCGGCATGGTGGGCGTGAACGTGCCCATCCCCGTGCCCGTCGGGTTCCACAGCTTCGGCGGCTGGAAGCGGTCGCTCTTCGGCGACCACGCCATCTACGGCGCCGAGGGCGTGCACTTCTACACGAAGCTCAAGACCGTGACCCAGCGCTGGCCGACCGGCGAGTCGCGCGGGCCCGAGTTCGTCTTCACGCAGCGCTAGCTTCCAATTCCGCTCATCCTGAGCGTAGGCCTGCCGCAGGCAGGCCGAAGTCGAAGGAAGGGATTCATGACGAAGCCCATGACCGGCGAGGAGATCGTCGCCCTCACGAAGAAGCACACCCTCTTCGAGTGGTCGGCCCAGTCGAAGGTGGACCCCATACCCGTGGCGCGGGCCGACGGGATCTACTTCTACACGCCGGAGGGGAAGCGCTTCATCGACTTCAACTCGCAGCTCATGTCGGTGAACGCCGGGCACGGCGAGAAGCGCATCGTGGACGCGATCACGAAGCAGCTCTCGACGCTCGACTACGCGAACCCGTTCATGGCGACCGAGCCGCGCGCGCGGCTCGGCGAGAAGCTCGCCCAGCTCTGCCCGGGCGACCTCGACGTCTTCTTCTTCACGAACGGCGGCGCCGAGGCGAACGAGAACGCCATCAAGCTCGCCCGCCAGTACACCGGCCGCCACAAGATCATGGCGCGCTACCGCTCGTACCACGGCGCCACCGCCGGCGCGGTGGCGCTCACCGGCGACCCGCGCCGCTGGGCCGCCGAGCCGGGCATGCCGGGCGTCGTCCGCGTGATGGACCCGTACCACGGCATCCAGCGCGGCTGGGACGACGTGCCCCGCGCGCTCGCGAACCTCGAGGAGACCATCCAGCTCGAGGGGCCGAACCACATCGCCGCCTTCATCCTCGAGACCGTCACCGGCACGAACGGCATCCTCGTGCCGCCGGACGGCTACCTCCAGGGCGTGCGCGAGCTCTGCACGAAGTACGGCATCCTCATGATCGCCGACGAGGTGATGGCCGGCTTCGGCCGCACCGGCGAGTGGTTCGCAGTGAACCACTGGGGCGTCGTGCCCGACCTGATCACGATGGCGAAGGGGCTGACCTCGTCCTACGTGCCGCTCGGCGCGGTCGGCATGCGCCGGCAGATCGCCGACGCCTTCAAGGACAAGGTCTTCTACGGCGGCCTCACCTACAACAGCCACCCGGTCGGCTGCGCCGCCGCGCTCGCCGCGATCCAGGTCTACGAGGAGGACCGGCTCGTCGAGCGCGCCCGCGAGACCGGCAAGGTGATGAGGGCGCTCCTCGAGGGGCTCGCCGCGAAGCACCCGTCGGTCGGCGCGGTCCGCTCGATCGGCCTCTTCGGCATCGTGGAGCTCGTCCGGGATCGCAAGACGCTCGAGCCCATGGCGCCCTTCAACGGCACCTCCGAGGAGATGGCCGCGCTCGGGCGGTTCTTCCGCGAGCAGGGGCTCTACACGATGGTGCGGTGGAACAGCTTCTACACGAACCCGCCGCTCACCATCACGGAAGCCCAGCTCAAGGAGGCGTTCGGCATCATCGACCGCGGCCTCGAGCTCACCGACAAGGCGGTCCGGTCCTAGGACCGGAGGCGGAGGCGACGGTCATGGTCGACTCGAGGTGGCTCAACCTCATCGACGGGAAGCGCGTCCCCGCCCGCTCGGGCAGGACGTTTCCCGTCTTCGATCCCTCGACCGAGGAGATCATCGCCCGGGTGCCGGACTGCGGCCCGGAGGACGTCGACGCGGCGGTGAAGGCCGCCCGGCGGGCGTTCGACGAGGGCCCCTGGCCGCGCACGACCGCCCAGGAGCGCGGCCGGGTCCTCTTCCGGCTCGCCGAGCGGGTGCGGAGGGAGCACGCCCAGCTCTCCGAGCTCGAGGCGCGCAACAACGGGAAGCCCATCGCCGAGGCCGAGCTCGACATCACCGACGTCGCGACCTGCCTCGAGTACTACGGCGGGCTCGCGACGAAGTCCTCGGGCGCGGTGAACCCGGTGCCGGACGACGCGCTGTCGCTCACGCTCAAGGAGCCCGTCGGCGTCGCGGGGCAGATCATCCCCTGGAACTACCCGCTGCTCATGGCGGTCTGGAAGCTCGCCCCGGCGCTCGCCGCCGGCTGCACCTGCGTGCTCAAGCCCGCCGAGCAGACGCCGCTCACGGCGCTGCTGTTCGCCGGCTGGCTGGAGGAGGCCGGACTCCCGCCCGGCGCGGTGAACATCCTCACCGGCTTCGGCGAGACCTGCGGCGCGCCCATCGTCGCGCACCCGGGCGTCGACAAGATCGCGTTCACGGGGTCCGAGGCGGTCGGGAAGCTCATCGCCCGCGCCGGCGCCGACACCCTGAAGCGCGTGACGCTCGAGCTCGGCGGGAAGTCGCCGAACGTCTTCTTCGCCGACGCCGACTTCGAGGCCGCCATCGACGGCGCGCTCTTCGGCATCTTCTTCAACCAGGGCGAGATCTGCTCGGCCGGCAGCCGCATCCTCGTGCAGCGCTCGATCTACGGGAAGTTCGTGGAGGCGCTCGTCGAGAAGGCGAAGCGCATCAAGCTCGGCCCACCGCTCGACCGGGCGACGAAGATGGGCCCGCTCGTCTCGAAGGAGCAGCACGAGCGCGTGCTCGGCTACCTCGAGGTCGGGAAGAAGGAGGCGAAGCTCGCCATCGGCGGCGGGAAGCCGCGCGGCCTCGACCGCGGCTGGTGGGTCGAGCCGACGATCTTCGTCGACGTACCCGAGAACGCCCGCATCGCCCGCGAGGAGATCTTCGGGCCGGTCGCCGCCGTGATGCCGTTCGAGGACGAGGCCGACGCGATCCGGCAGGCCAACGACACCGTCTACGGCCTCGCCGCCGCGGTCTGGACCCGCGACCTCAACCGCGCGATGCGCGCGGTGAAGGCCATCCGCGCCGGCATCGTGTGGGTGAACCACATGCAGCCGACCTACGTCGAGGCGCCCTGGGGCGGCTACAAGCGCTCCGGTTACGGGCGCGAGCTCGGCCACATGGGGCTCGAGGAGTACCTCGAGACGAAGCAGGTCCACGTGAACCTCTCCGAGAAGCCCATTTCCTGGTACTGAGATGCGCCCCATCGAAGAAGCCTGCTACTGGCTCGCCGCGCTCCCGAAGCACGAGCCCCGCCCGCTCGAGCGGCCCGCCGAGCACGACCTCGTCGTGCTCGGCGCCGGCCTCACGGGCCTTTGGACCGCGCTCTTCCTGAAGGAGCTCGATCCCTCGCGCGACGTGGCGGTCGTCGAGCAGGGCATCGCCGCCTACGGCGCGAGCGGCCGGAACGCCGGCATGCTCGCCGAGACCATCGATCACACGCACGGCCTCGCCATCCAGCACTTCGGCGCGGCCGAGGCGAAACGGCTCGCGGCGCTCGGCGAGGAGAACGCGAAGGAGCTCACCGGCTTCATCCAGGCGCGCGGGATCGCCTGCGACTGGGAGCCCTCCGGCCGCTTCATGGCGTCGTTCACGCCGGCGCACCTCGAGGAGGCGCAGCGCAACGTCGACATCGCCGAGTCCCTCGGCATCCACACCCACCGGCTCCTCTCGAGGGAGGAGATGCAGGCGGAGGTGCACTCCCCGCGCTACCTCGGCGGCCTCGAGGTGAAGGGCGGCGGCATCCTCGACCCGGCCCGTTTCACCGACGGCCTGCGCAAGGAGGCCGAGCGCCTCGGCGTGCGCGTCCACGAGCGCACGAAGGTGACCGCGCTCGAGGAGGACGGCGCCGGCGTGCGGATCGCCGCGAACGGCACGACCCTCCGCGCGCGCCGCGCGATCCTCGCGACGAGCGCGTACACGCACCACCTCGTCCCGGCGGTGCGCCACCGGTTCATCCCGCTCTACGACTACATCCTCGTCTCCGAGCCGCTCGACGCGGCGCAGTGGGAGGCCATCGGCTGGAAGGGCCGCCAGGGCATCACCGACGGCCGCACCTTCTTCAACTACTACCGCCCCACCGCCGACGGCCGGATCCTGTGGGGCACGAGCGAGGCGCACTACTGGGGCGGGAACCGCGTCGACGAGGGCTGCGACCACTCCGAGCGGCACTACGCGTCACTCAAGGCGAGCTGGAAGGAGACCTTCCCGCAGCTCGCGGGCCTCGAGTGGCCGTACGCCTGGGGCGGCGCCATCTGCTCGACCACGCGGCTCACGCCGTTCTTCGGCCAGGCGCTGGGCGGCCGGGCCCTCTACGGCCTCGGCTTCACCGGCCACGGCCTCGGCTCGACCCGCGTCGCGGGCCGGATCCTCGCGCACCTCGCGCTCGACCGCGCGAGCGAGCTCCTCTCGCTCGCGCTCGTGACGAAGAAGCCCTTCCCGTACCCGCCGGAGCCGATCCGCGGCTGGGCGGTCAACGCCGTCACGCGGGACCTCAGGAAGGTCGACGCCGGCGGGGCGCCGAGCGCGATGCTGCGCGTGCTCGAGAAGATGGGCATCGGCTTCTCGAGCTGAGATGCAGGGGCCGCGGGCCCCTCGAGATCCCGATCACGACCTTCCCGAAGTGGTTCCCCGCGGCGAGGTGCGCGTAGGCGTCCCGCGCGCGCGCGAACGGGAACCGCTCGTCGAGCACCGGCCGGATCGCGTGCCGCGCGAGGAACGCGTTCATCCGCTCGAACATCCGCACGCTGCCGACGAACACGCCGCTCACGTTCACGCCCGGCGCCTGCGCGCGCGCGGCCGCCGGATCCGAGCGCGCGCCGGAGAGGAGCCCGACGAGCGTGAGGTGTCCGCCGGGCTTCATGGCACGGATCGAGCGCGGGAGCGTCGCCGCGCCGATGACCTCGAGCAGGTGATCGACCCCCTCGCCGCCGGTGAGGGCGCGCGCGGTGGCGTCCCAGTCCGGGGTGCGGACCGTGTCGATCGTGTCGTCGGCGCCGAGCGTCACCGCGCGCGAGAGCTTCGCGGCGCTGCGCGAGGTGAGGATCACGCGCGCGCCCGCCGCCTTCGCGAGCTGCAGCCCGCAGAGCGAGACGCCGCCCGTGCCCTGCACGAGCACCGTCTGGCTCGCGGCGAGCTTGCCGCGCTCGAAGAGCGCCACCCACGCCGTCAGCGCCGCGCAAGGCAGCGTCGCCGCCTCCTCGAAGGAGAGGTGCGCAGGCACCGGCACCACCGCCGCAGCCTGGAAGACGACCTCCTCGGCGAGCACGCCGTCGACGGCGCCGCCGAGGGCGGTCGCGTTGGTGGCGTCGGTCTGCGGCCCGTCGAGCCAGCCCTGGAAGAAGTTCGCGACCACCCGATCGCCTGCCCGCACGCCCGAGACGCCGTCGCCGACCTCCACGACCTCGCCCGCGCCATCCGACAGCGGCACGAGCGGGCGCCTGGGCGCCGCGCTGCCGTAGGTGCCGCTCGCGACGAGGAGGTCACGGTAGTTGAGGCTCGCGGCGCGCATGCGCACGCGCACCTGCCCGGGCCCCGGGCGCGGCGGCGGCCGCTCCTCGAGCGTGAGCGTCTCGACCCCGTTCCCCTGCAGCACCCAGGCGCGCATCGTGTCGTGTCTCCCGTGTGGACCCGGCTTCTATAGCGCCGGCGAACGCCCTTGCACCGCCCGGACCGTCCGTGAAAGATGGGGCGCCATGTCCCTTCCGCCGCGCGAGGAGCGCGAAGCCCTGCTCTCGGCGCTCGCCGGCCTCGTGGAGGCCCGGGGGCACCTGCCGCTCGTGTCGTCGCACCTGCTCGAGCCGACGCCGCGCTACTTCCCCGACGCCTGGCGTCCGGACGCCGACGGCGTCGCGAACGTCTGCCGTCGGCTGCTCGGGTATGCCGGGCTCGGCGAGTACGACGTCGCGGTCGAGGTGGGCGAGGGCACGCACGTCGTCGAGTCATCCGTGGGCTCGACGGTGGGCGGCACGAGCGAGTCCTCGCGGCACGCCGGGGCGGCGGGCTGGTTCCTCGGGTTCGACGGCCGCGCCTGCCACTTCGGCGTCGACGTGCGCGGGCTCGGGGATCCGGAGGGCCTCGTCGCGACCCTGTGCCACGAGGTCGCGCACGCCTACCGCCGCGCGCACGGCCTCGAGGTCGAGGACCGCGCCACGGAGGAGCTCCTCACCGACGTCACGACCGTCTACCTGGGCTTCGGGATCCTGACGACGAACGGGAGCTACCGGTACCGGAAGTCCGGCGAGCTCCAGGGCGTCATGACGGTCACCCGGTGGTCGCACTCCCAGGCCGGCTACCTGTCGCCCGACGCGATGAGCTTCCTGCTCGCGGCCGCGGTGACCGCGCGCAGGCTCGACGGCCGCGCCGCACGGCGGGTAGAGGGCCTGCTCGAGTCGAACCAGGCCGGGGCCTTCCACGCCGCGCTGAAGGCGCTGCGGCGACCGGAGGCCGGGCTTCTCCACGCGCTCGGCCTGCCCGACCAGGGCGCCTGGCCCGCACCGCCGCCGCTCCCGGCCGGCGGTGCACTCGCGCTGCCCGACGCGCCGCCGGAGCCCGCGCCGCCGCCGGCCGAGGACGCGCCGTCCAACGCGGGCCGCCCGGTGTTCCGCGTCCGGCACACACGTACGGTGACCTGGGCGCTGCTCGGCCTCTGTGCCGGGCTCGCCGCGACCGCGGCGCTCGTCGGCGTCGAGGCCGCCGGCGGGCTCGCCCTGTCCATCGCGGCGGTCGGCGGCGCGGTCGCGGGTGCGTTCGCTGGCGCGCGCGCGGTCAGCTTCACGTGCTCGGACCCCGGTTGCCGCGCGCCGCTCACGACGTCGAGCCAGACCTGCCCGCGCTG
Organism: Anaeromyxobacteraceae bacterium; assembly: GCA_047602405.1. Lineage (GTDB taxonomy): Bacteria > Myxococcota > Myxococcia > Myxococcales > Anaeromyxobacteraceae > Anaeromyxobacter. The sequence continues at coordinate 737,786 of JASGHJ010000001.1, read as the reverse complement.
CGGCGGCGAGGTCGGAGGCGACATCGTCCACGAGGACCATCGGCTGGTCGCGGAGGAGGCGTATCGCAGGCGGAGGGGCGAGCCGAATCCCGACGCCGGTGCCTGAGGGCTCGACCCCGCCCGGGTAGCACTCGCGGTCCGGTCGCCGTACGCGGGGACTATCCGGGCCGTGTCGCCGGTTTTCCACGGCGTCGACGGAAAGCCACGCCCGCGCCGGGTCGGCCGCACGCCAAGCTGGCGTATTCCCGGTCCCACGATCGAGGCACGTCGCGTGCATTCCCGAAGGCCCCATGGCCTTCCGGGTCCCGAGATCGTTGCGAATCGCATGGCTCCTCTCCTCCGCGTTCATCCTCGGGGGCGGCTCCGCCGAGGTCGCGCTCCGGACCCACTCCGCCATCGAGCGCGCCCGCGCCGAGCGGGAGATCGGCTCGTCGGGCCAGCTCGTCGAGCTCGCGGTGACGGACGGCGAGGGCCACGTCGTCGCCCGGCCGCGGATCATCGCGCCGGTGGGCAAGGTCTCCGAGCTCGTGCTGCACGACCCGACCGACCCGGAGCGCATCCGGCTCTGGCTCCGCGTCGAGGCCGAGCGCCAGCCGACCGGCGAGATCGCGCTCGACTACACGCTCAAGATCCCCGCCCGCGACCTCCACACCACCGGCAGGCTCCGGCTGACGCCGGGCGTGCAGGAGACCGTGGACGTGTCGAAGGACGGCGCGGTCCTCGCGACGTGGTTCGCCCTCCCGGTGCCGTCGGCCGCGTTCGACGCGTACATCGAGGCGCAGGTGAACCCGCCGCGCGCGAGCAACAGCTGATCCTCCACTCGTCCTTCGACTCCGGCGCCGCTGCGCGGCGCCTGCGCTCAGGATGAGCGGGGGAGTGGACCGCTACGGCGCCGACTCGAGCAGCCGCGCCTCGGCCTCGAGCCGGTTCGCGTCGGCCTGCGCGAGCGCGAGCGCCCTCAGCAGGCGCTCGCGCTGGCCCTGGAGCAGCTGCATCCGCCGCGCGGGCGAGACGGTCGAGTCCTGAGGCCCGGTGCTCGCGAGCCGCGCGTCTGGGGAACGCGCGCTCGCGGTCACCTGGGCCATGCGCCGCTCGATCTCGTCGAGCGCGCTCCGGATCCGATCGGCCTCGTCCCGGGCGGCGTCGGCGCGCTCCCGGAGGTCGTCTGGGGTCGGCCCCCTCACCCGCTGGTGCGGCGGCTCGGCGGGCTGCGGGTGATCCAGCCGGTCGAGGGTGATCGCGAGCTCCTGCGCCCGGACCAGGAGCGCGAAGAAGCTCGCCGTGAAGCCCGTCCTCACCCCTCGCGTGACGCGCCTTCAGCTGCTCGATGCGGGCGGCGACCGCCTCGAGCTCGGCACGGACCACCTCGCGGTCGGGGGACGCGGCCGCGAGGAGGAGGGCGAGGGTGAAGCCGAGATCCACGCCGCACCGGAGAGCAACCGCTGTGCCCGGTCCGACGGCACGGTGGATCAACCACTTACACGCGCAGGCCTCGGGAATCCCTGCAACAAACGCGAGGGATCCCTCGGAAAACCGTCACGGCGTCACGACGGGCGTCTCGTACCGGACCTCGCCCTCGAGGCGCCCGTCGTCCGACCACGTGCGCCACAGGCCGCACGGCGCGCCGAGGCAGCGCTGCCCCTCGGTGCGCTTCTTCCCCGACGGGCCGTATGCGACGAAGCGCCCGTGGGGCACGCCGGCCCTGAACTCGGCCTCCTCCTCGAGGAGCCCGGACTCGCGGCGGAAGACCCAGGCGCCCTCCATCGCGTCCGCCGCGTAGCGCCCCTCGCGCGCCTTCACGCCGTTGCGGTGGTACTCGACGAACGGGCCCTCGCGCTTGCCGTCCTTCCAGACCGCCTCCTGCCAGAGGCCGCCGTCGTCGTAGTAGAGCCGCGACGGGCCCTCGCGCCGCCCGTTGCCGGCGACGTCCTTCTTCTCGCACCAGACCTCGTAGCCCACGAACGGCTCCTCGCCCTGCTTCTGGAGGCCGGGCGGGCAGGCGAGCGGAGGCGGCGGCCGCGGGGCGCCGGCGAGGACGGCCAGCAGGGCCGCGAGGATCACGGCGTCTCCGGGTCGGGCTTCTCGCCGCGCGGGCCGATGCCGTACTTCTCGAGCTTGTAGTAGAGCGCCGACGGCTTGATGCCGAGGAGCCGCGCGGTCTCCGCCTTCACGCCGCGGGCCTTCTCGTACGCGGCGAGGATGAGCTGGCGCTCGAGGTCCTCGAGGATGTCGGTGAGGCTCTTGTCGCCCGCGGGCACGGGCAGCGCCGCCGGGGCGGGCGCCTTCCGCAGCCCCTCCGGCAGGTCCTGCGGCCGGATCGCGTCGCCGTCGGCGAACACGAGCGCCTGCTCGATGACGTTCTCGAGCTCGCGCACGTTGCCGGGCCACGCGTGCCGGAGCAGGAGCTCGAGCGCCTCCGGCGAGACGGACGTGACCGCCCGGCCGATGCGCGGCGCGAGCTTCTGGACGAAGTGGCGGGCGAGGAGCTCGACGTCCCCAGGCCGGTCGCGCAGCGGCGGGAGGTTCAGCGGGACGACGTTCAGCCGGTAGAAGAGGTCCTCGCGGAACTTCCCCTCGCGGACCATCCGCTGGAGGTCCCGGTTCGTCGCGGAGACGAGCCGCACGTCGACCTCGAGGGTCTCCTCGCCGCCGACGCGCTCGAACTGCTTCTCCTGCAGCACGCGCAGGAGCTTCACCTGCACCGGCGGCGGGATCTCGCCGACCTCGTCCAGGAACAGCGTGCCCCGGTGGGCGAGCTCGAAGCGGCCGAGCTTGCGCTTCACCGCGCCGGTGAACGCGCCGCGCTCGTGGCCGAAGAGCTCCGACTCGAGGAGCGTCTCCGGCACCGCGGCGCAGGAGATCGAGATGAAGGGCTCGGCGCGGCGGCCCGAGGCGTCGTGCACCGCGCGCGCGACGAGCTCCTTGCCGGTGCCGGACTCGCCGAGCACGAGCACGGTGGCGTCGGTCGGGGCGACCTTCTTCACCTGGTCCATCACCCGGCGCATGGCGTCGGAGGCGCCGACGATGCCGTGCGGATCGTGCTGCCGGGCGAGGTCCTGCTCGAGCGCCTCCACCCGCGCGCGCGTCGTGCGGGCGCCGCGCCGTTCGCGGGCGATCTCGATGGCCTTCTCGACGCGGGCGCGCAGGACCTCGGGCGAGAACGGCTTCTCGATGAAGTCGATCGCGCCCTCGCGCATGGCGTCGACGGCGACCGCGATGGTGCCGTGCGCGGAGACGACGACGACCGTCGCGTCGGGGTCCTGCTCGCGCAGCCTGCGGACCACCTGCAGGCCGTCCACCGGCACCATGCGCAGGTCGGTGACGACGACGTCGGCCGGGCGCTTCGTGTACGCGGCGATCGCCTCGGCGCCGCCCTTCACGGCGAGCACCTCGTGCCCGAGGCGCGCGAGCGCGATGGCCATGCCCTCCCGGACGGCGTCGTGATCGTCTGCGATGAGGATCCGCGGCATCGCGGCGCAGTGTAGACGATGGGCCCGGCCGGGGGCACCCATCCCACGACGTCGGCGCCCTCGCCCGGGGCGGCCGGTCAGTTAGATCATTACGAAGTGTTTCGGTCGAATTCTGAGGTTTGACCGAGGGGGTGCGGTGATTACGGATCCCGCACCATGCCCGTCGACAAGAAGACGCGCTTCAACGCCGGCTACCTGCTCGTGGCCCTGCTCGGCATCCTGCTCTTCAACCAGTGGTGGATGGCCACCCAGGCCGTCACCACCATCCCCTACAGCCAGTTCCAGCAGTACGTCCGCGAGGACAAGATCGGGAAGATCGTCGTCTCGCAGGACCGCGTCGAGGGTGAGTTCAAGCAGCCCGTCGACGGCAAGAAGCGCTTCGTCGCGGTGCGCGTCGACCCCGCGATGGCGAAGGAGCTCGACGAGCACAAGGTCACCTACTCCGGCCGCATCGAGAGCGACCTCCTCGGCTTCGTCCTCTCGCTCGTCCTCCCCGCGGTCGTCTTCATCGGCCTGTGGCTGCTCGTCATCCGCCGCATGGCCGGGCAGATGGGCGGCGGCGCCGGCGGCGGGCTCATGGCCATCGGCAAGTCGAAGGCGAAGGTCTACGTCGAGACCGACACCAAGGTGACCTTCGCCGACGTCGCCGGCGTCGACGAGGCGAAGGCCGAGCTCGTCGAGATCGTCTCGTTCCTCAAGGACCCGAAGCAGCACGGCCGCCTCGGCGCGCGCATGCCGAAGGGCGTGCTCCTCGTCGGGCCCCCCGGCACCGGCAAGACGCTGCTCGCGAAGGCCGTCGCCGGCGAGGCGGGCGTGCCGTTCTTCTCGATCTCCGGCTCCGAGTTCGTGGAGATGTTCGTGGGCGTCGGCGCGGCGCGCGTGCGCGACCTGTTCGAGCAGGCGCGGCAGAAGGCGCCCGCCATCATCTTCATCGACGAGCTCGACGCGCTCGGCCGCGCCCGCGCCTCGGTGCAGGGCATGGCCGGCGGCCACGACGAGAAGGAGCAGACCCTCAACCAGCTGCTCGTCGAGCTCGACGGCTTCGACCCCGCGAGCGGCATCGTGCTCCTCGGCGCCACCAACCGGCCCGAGGTGCTCGACCCGGCGCTGCTCCGCGCCGGCCGCTTCGACCGCCAGGTGCTCGTCGACCGGCCCGACCGCGGCGGGCGCGCGCAGATCCTCGCGGTGCACGCGAGGAAGGTCCGGCTCGCCCCGTCCGCGCGGCTCGAGGAGGTGGCCGCGCTCACCGCCGGCTTCACCGGCGCCGACCTCGCGAACCTCGTCAACGAGGCCGCGCTCGTGGCGACCCGCCGCGGCGCCGAGGAGGTCTCCGCCGACGACTTCAACGTCGCCATCGAGCGGATCATCGCCGGCCTCGAGAAGAAGAACCGGCTCCTCAACCCGCGCGAGCGCGAGATCGTCGCGCACCACGAGCTCGGCCATGCCTTCGTCGCCGCCGCGCTCCCGGGCTGCGATCCGGTCCACAAGATCTCGATCATCCCGCGCGGCATCGGCGCGCTCGGCTACACCATCCAGCGCCCGACCGAGGACCGCTACCTCATGACGCGCGAGGAGCTCGAGAACAAGATGGCGGTGCTGCTCGGCGGCCGCGCCGCGGAGCACGTCATCTTCGGCCACCTCTCCACCGGCGCCTCCGACGACCTCTCGAAGGCCACCGACGTCGCGCGCAACATGGTGACCCGCTTCGGCATGGGCGGGCGCAGCCTGGGGCCCGTCAGCTACGAGACCGAGCCGAACGGGTTCCTGGGCCAGCTCGGCGGCCGCACCCGGCTCTACGCCGAGGAGACCGCCCGCGAGATCGACGTCGCCGTGCGCGACCTCGTCGAGGGCGCCTTCGCCCGGGCCCGCGCGGTCCTCGTGCGGAACAAGCCGCTCCTCGAGGAGAGCGCGCGGAGCCTGCTCACGAAGGAGACGCTCTCCGGCGGCGAGCTCGAGCAGCTGCTCGCGAAGGTCCGGCTCGAGGACTCGAGGGTCCCGGCGGCCGTGTAGGGCAGGAGCGGGGCGCTCGCCCACCTGCTCCGCCCCGACACGCAGCGCCCTTCGCAGCGGACCCCCGGCCCCCTCCCGGGCCGCTGCAGCGACCCGGCCCGTCCGCGCAGCGGGAGCCCTCGCGCGGCCCGGGCCGGCCCGCTACGCTCCGTGCATGCGCCGCGGTGCCGCCGCGTCCCTGCTCGTCCTCCTCGCCGCCTGCGCGAGCACGCCCGCGAGCCGCGGCGGCGAGCACTTCCGGTGCCCGGCGCGCGGCGGGCCGGCGTGGCACGAGGCCACGAGCGCGCACTTCACCGTCTCCGGCGACCTCACGCCCGGCGAGGTCCGCTCGCTCTCGCGCCAGCTCGAGGAGGTCCGGGCCGCGATCGTGGAGGGTCTCTTCCCCGGCGAGCGCCGCACGGTCGCCGGGCAGGCCCGGGTCGTCGCCTTCCGCTCCGACGAGGCGTTCGACGAGTTCGCGCCGCCGGGGCTCTCCGCGTTCCTCTGGCCGAGCGGCCTCGGCGATCACCTCATCGTCATGCCGGCGCGCTCCGGCCTGGACCGCCGCGCGGTCGTCGCACACGAGCTCACGCACCACGTGCTCCGCCAGGCCTACCCGCGGCAGCCCCGCTGGTTCGGCGAGGGCTACGCCGCGCTCGCGGAGGTGCTCGGCGGGGGGCACGGCCTCTCGGGCCTCAGGCTGCACGAGAAGCCCATCGGGCCGCGGCAGCTCGAGCGCGGCGAGAGCGAGCTCTCCCGCAAGATCAACGAGGCCGACGACGACGACGGCTTCTTCACCGACCCCGAGGTGCGCACGGTGCGCCGCTTCGGCCGGCTGCCGGTCGAGCTCGCGCGGATCCACGCGCGCGAGCCGGTGCCCGTGCGCGAGCTCCTCGCCTGGAACGGGCGGGTGCAGGACGCGCGGCTCCGCGCGAGCGCGGCGGTGCTCGTGCACCACCTGCTGCACGAGGAGGCGCCCCGCTTCGCGGCCTTCCGCGCGCGGCTCGCCGACGCGGAGCGGCCCGAGGTCGCCTGGCAGGTGACGTTCCCGGAGTGGGATCCGCGCGGGCGGGCGGTCCGGAGGCGCTCGACGAGCGGCTCCTCGCGCACGCGCGCCGGCCCGGCCACGGCGACTGGAGCGTGGACGTGCCGGTGCGCGCGGACCCGGTGGTCCGCACGCTCGGCGCGGGCGAGGTCCACGGCGTGCGCCTCGCCCTGCCGCGCCACGACCGCGGCCGCGGCCGCGGGCCGTCGCTCGAGCGGGCCGAGGTCGAGGAGGCGCTGCGCGAGGACCCCGATCACGTGGTCGCGCTCTTCGCGAAGGCCGCCGAGGAGGGCGGCGATCCCCTCCCGCTCGCGCGGCGGGCGGCGGCGGCGCACCCGCGCGACCTGCGCGCGCTGCTCTGGCTCTCGCAGTCGCTCCCGCGCGACGCCGCGGGCGACGCGGAGCGCCTCGAGGTCCTCCGCCGCGCGGTCGACGCCGGGCCCGGCAACGCGATGGCGGCGGGGAACCTCGCCTGGTTCCTCGTGAAGGCCGGCAAGGTCGCCGAGGCACTCCCGCACGCGGAGCGGGCGGTGGAGCTTTCCCCCGGGAACCCCAACGTGCTCGACACGCTCGCCGCCGCCCTCGAGGCCGCCGGCCGCTGCCCGGACGCGCTCGCCACCGCGGAGCGCGCGCTCGACTTCCTGCCGGAGGGGATGCCCGAGGAGGCCCGCACCCCGTGGACGGAGCGGGCGTCGCGGCTGAGGGCGACCTGCGGGGCCACGGCCCCTCGGCTCCGCCCGCCCACGGCGGGCTACGCTCGGGGCGTACGGACCCGTTAGGCCCGCCGGACGCGGCACATCGCCGCACGCGCGCGCCGGCGCACGCCCCGAACCGGGGCTGGTGTAGCTTCACGCCCGGGGGAAGACGCCATGATCGCTGCACCCGAGCTCGCCGGTCCCTGGTCCGGCCCGGTCGTCCTCATCGCGCTCGCCGTCGCCGCCGCGCTCGTCGCGTCGCCGCTCGGCTTCCGGGCGCCCGGCGCCGTCGGGCCGACCGGCGTGGCGCGCGTCGCCGGCCGGTTCGCGTTCTACGCGCTGGCGCTCGCGCTCTCCTTGCCCACGCTCGCCGCCGGCGCCGCGCTGCTCGCGCCGCCGCCGCTCGGGTTCTGGCTCGCCGTGCTGCCGCCGTTCCTCGTCGCGCTCGCGTGCCTGCTCGTCGGCCTGCGCAGCCACGACGTGGATCCGCTGGCGCGCGGCGAGGCGATGCTCGTCGCCGCCACGGTGGCCGCGTTCGCCGCGGGCCTGTCGCTGCCGAACGGGCAGGGCGCGCCGCTCGTCGGCACGCTCGCGCTCGTGTTCCTCGGCGCAGGCCGGATCGTCCGCGGCTCCGCCCACGGCGCCCGCGCCGTGCACCTGGAGGGGCTCGTGGTCGTGCTGCTCGCGATCGCCGCGAAGCTCGCGGCCTCGATGCTCGAGCCCGCGCTCAAGGCCGGCGCGCTGCTCGCGGCCATCGCGGCCGCGACCGTGGCGATCGTCACGTTCGAGCGGCGGCTGCAGAAGTAGGTCGGCGCTCCGCGAGGAGGCTGGGCGAGCTCGTTCGGGGTCGCGGTCGCCCTGGGCGAGGCGGGCGGCGCCGGGCCGGGCCGCGTTACAACACCCCCATGCCGCCGGCCCTCCTCACCTTCGACGTGTTCGGCACCGTCCTCGACTGGCGCCGAGGGCTCCTCACCTCCGCCGCGGCGCACGGCCGGACGCTCGCCGAGGCGGAGTTCGACGGCGTGGTCGACCGGCAAGCCGAGCTCGAGCGGGCGTCGCCGTTCCGGACCTACGCCGAGATCACCGCGCAGAGCCTCGTCGAGGTCGTGGGGCTGCCGCCGGGTGCGGCCGACGCGATCGGCCGCGAGGTCGGGCGCTGGCCGCTCCATCCGGACTCCGGCGCCGCGCTCGCGCGGCTCATGAGGGTCGCCCCGTGCGTCGCGATGACGAACAGCGATCGCGCGCACGGCGCCGACGTCCGCGCCGCGCTCGGCCGCGACCTCTCGGCCTGGTTCTGCGCGGAGGACGTGCGCTGCTACAAGCCCGACCCGGCCTTCTGGCGCGAGGTCTCGACGCGGCTCGGCGTCCCGCTCGACCGCGCCTGGTGGCACGTCTCCGCCTACGCCGACTACGACCTCGACGTCGCGCGCTCGCTCGGCCTCACGACCGTGCTCGTGGAGCGCCCGCACGCGCGGCCCGGATCCGCCGACCACCGCGTGCCGGACCTCGCCGCGCTGGCGGTCCTGCTCGGGGCGTGAGGTGCCCCGCGGGGGCGTCGCGAAATCCGGCGCGCCGGGGGACCGTACCGGGGCACCACGATGCGAAAGCTCCTCCTCGCCCTCGCCGCCGCCGCGCTCGCCGGGTTCCTCGTCGTCCCGCGCCTCACCTTCGATCGCGCGGCCTGGCTCGCCGACCTCGACGCGCTCGAGGCGCACCTCGCGCGCGCGTACGCGAACCTCGAGGACGCCCCCCGCCGCGGCGTGGACCTCGCGGCGCTCGACCGGCGCACCCGCGACGCGCTCGCCCGCGCCGCCACCGACGGCGAGGCGCGCGGGGCGATCGCGGAGCTCCTCGAGGCCTTCCACGACCCGCACCTGCAGCTCCGGCGCGAGAAGCTCTCGAAGCGGGTCGCGCGCTGGTGGCGGGAGCTCCGCGCGGGCGGGTCCCCGGCCACGGCGCAGGCCTCGCCCGGCCCCGCGCTCGACCCGGCCCTCGACGGCGCGGCGGCCTGCGCGACGATCGGCGTGTCGAGCCCGCCGTCGCCCGCGCTCGCCCCGGCGCTCGCGGCGCTGCCGGGCTTCACGCCACTCCCGGCGGGCGACCTCGCCGCGGGGGTCGCCGAGGTGGCCGGGCGGAAGGTCGGCCTCGTGCGCCTCCCGAGCTTCGAGGCCGCGCACTACCCGGCCACCTGCGCCGCGGCCTGGGAGCGCGCCCGCGCCGGGCGGAACGAGCCCTGCGCGGGCGGCTGCCTCGACGCCTTCCGGGGCTCCGTCCTGGAGGACGCCGTGCTCGCGGCGCTCGGGGCCCGCGTCCGGGCGCTCCGCGACGCGGGCGCCTCGGCGCTCGTCGTCGACCTCACCGGCAACGGCGGCGGCGCCGGCTGGGCCGACGCGGCCGCGCGCGTCGTCACGGCCCGGCCCCTGGACTGCCCCGGCGGCGGGTTCGTCCGGCACCCGCACCACCTCTCGCACCTCGCCGAGCTCGCCCGCGAGCTCGCGGCGACGGCGCGCGAGCCCGGGCTCACGCCGCACGAGGTGGCGCTCGTCGGGGAGGCTCGCGCCCGCGTGGACGGGTTCCTCCGCGCCGCCGCCGAGCCGTGCGACGCATCGGGGATCTGGCGCGGCGCCGCGCCCGCCTGCTCGAACCGCGTCGTCCGCCCCGGGCGCACCTGCGGCCTCCTCGGCCCCCTGCCGCGCGACGGCGTCCGCGACCCGCGCGCGTGGGGCGTGCTCGACGCGCTCTGGCAGTGGTCGTACGAGCCCGGCGCCTGGTCGGGCCCGCTCGCGATCCTCGCCGACCGCCGGACCGCCTCGGCGGCGGAGGCCTTCGCGGCGACGCTCGTCGACGGCGGCGCGGCCGCGCTGCTCGGCGAGCGGACGATGGGCGCGGGCTGCGGCTACACGAACGGCGGCATCCCGTTCCGGCTCCCGAACGCGGGGCTCGAGGTGAAGGCGCCGGACTGCTCGCGGCTCCGGCGCGACGGCACGAACGAGCTCGACGGCATCGCGCCGGCGCACGCGGGGCCGCCGGCCGCGGCGATCGAGGCGTGGCTGCGCGCGGCTCGAGCGGGTGAGCGCTCAGGCCTGCGCCGCGGCCTGGGCCCGCGCCTTGCGCCGATGGTCGCGCACCTGGATGAGCTCCGCCACGACCGACATCGCGAGCTCGACCGGCGTGCGCGCGCCGAAGCGGAGCCCGATCGGCGTGTGCGTGGCCTCGAGCTGCGCGCGCGGGACGTGCTGCTCCGCGAGCTCGAACACCCGCGCGTTCTTCTCGGCCGCGCCCATCATGCCGACGTACCCCGCGCCGCTCCGCACCGCGTACACGAGCGCCTCGGGGTCGTGCATGTGCCCGCGCGTCAGCACGCAGACGTGGTCGTCCGGGCCGATGCCGAGGTCCGGCAGCCGGTCCCAGCCCGGCACGAGCACGCGCTCGGACGCGGGGAAGCGCTCCGGGTTGAGGTAGGCGGGGTCGTCGTCGACGGCCACGGTGAGGAAGTCGACCATGCCCGCGACGCGGGCCACCTGCGCCGCGACCGGGCTCGCGCCGAGCAGGAACACCCGCTCCTGCCGGAAGAGCGCCGCCGACTTCCAGTACACGCCGGCGTACTGCTCGTCGTGCATGTGCGGGCCGCGCGTGCAGTCGACGATCTGCAGCCAGTCGCGCTGCGAGTACCGCCTCGAGAACACGATCTCGGCGTCGCGCCCGAGCGTCGGGTTCACCACCACGAACAGCCCCGACCGCGCGTCGGCGCTGCCCTGGCCCTTCCCCCTGAACGCGACGACGTCGGTGTCCTCCGAGTCGGTCGCCTTCGCGGGGTCGGTCACGATCTTGAAGCCCAGCCAGGCGCGCTCGTTCCGGTCGATCGCCATGAGCGCGCGCACGAGCGTGGGCACGTCGTCCGGCCCGAGCGCGGCGAGCACGCCGGCGAGCATCGCGGGCCGCACGTTCGGGTCGCCGGCGAGCGCCTCCGCGGTGAAGCAGGGCAGCTCGTCCGGGGAGACCGCGGGGACGGCGCCCGCGCGGAGCGCGGCGATCATGCGCTCGCAGACGGCGCGCAGCGCGGCGGGGGAGTGCGGGGTGGTCGGCATGCCGTGAAGGCTACGCCGGACCGCCGGTCGTCCGTTGACGGGAGTCAACGGAACGGCCCCTGCGCAAACTCACCGCACCGGGTTCGTGGCGGCGGCGTTCACCGCCGCGGGTGCATCGCACCGCGTTCATCGCACCGCGTTCATCGCACCGCGTTCATCGTACCGCGTTCATCGTACCGCGTTCATCGCACCGCGTTCATCGCACCGCCGCGACCGCCGCCGCCACGCCCTCGCCGAGCCGCTCCGCGAGGGCCGGCCCGAGCACGGTCCGCTTCGTCTCACCGCGTCCGGCGGCCCAGTCCTCCGGGGTCTCCGCGTAGCCGACGTAGTCGTTCACGAGCGACACGAGCACGACGTCGGCACCCGCGCGCGCGCGCCACCCGGCGCCCACCGCGGCGACCGGCTCCGCCGGCACGCCGGCGAGCACGACGGGCCCGACGCGCAGCGCGGTCACCGCGGCGCGGCGCGGCACGTGCCCGCCGAGGAAGGTGCGCGCCGCGGGCCGCAGCAACCCCGGGATCCCGCCCGGCTCGAACCCGGGCAGCGGGACCTCGACCGTCGCGAACGCGAGCGGCACCGCGGCGCCCGCCTCGCCGAGCGGCACCTCCACGTCGGCCGCGCGCGAGACCGCCTCGCCGTACGCGGGCGCCGCGGGGCGCGCGCCGCCCGGGCCGTCGGGCGACTGGTCGCCGAGCGCGCCCTGCACGAAGAGGCGCAGCCCGTGGGGCGCGTCGGCGAGGAAGCGCCCGGGCCAGTCGCCGTCGATGCGCCGGTTGGCCTTGCCGAGGAGCGTCGGGTGCGCCGCCAGCACGGCGAGCTCGGCGACCGGCGCGCCGTCCGCGCGCGCGAGCCGGACGAGCGTGAGCCGGGCCTCCTCCTCGCCGTTCGAGCGGCCGCGCACGAGCGCGCCGGCGTCGATCACCCGCTCGCCCACCCGCGCGGGCGCGAGCGCGGCGGCCGCGGTGCGGATCGCGCGCGCGTAGCCGTCGGCGATGCGCGCCTCCATCGCGGGGTCGTACGGGGCCGTCCCGCCGTACTCCCCGAGGAGCTCGTCCCAGTAGCCGCCCGGCCCGGCGTGGGTGTGCGTCGCCCCGAGGAAGAGGCCGTCGAGGTGGAGATCCTGCACCCGCGCGCGGATCTGCGCGGCGAGCGGGTGCGGCACGAGCAGGATCTCGCCGGACGCGATCGCGACGCGGCAGCCGCCCGCCTCGAGCACGATCGCGCGCGCGCCCACGGGACCGGGCGCGCCCTCGCTCGCCCAGGTGTTGCGGCGGAACCCGGCGATCGGGGCCCCGGACGGTAAGTCGAATTGGACCTCGCCGGCGCCCGCGGCGAGGGGCCCGCTGCACGCTTTCCGGGCAACGGCTCCGGGCGGCCCGGACGTGGCCTGCGGACGCCACGGGAGGGACGCGATCGCGAGGAACAGCGCGGGGATGGAGACCCCGATCGCGAGGGCGCGGAGGGCGCGTGCCGGGGGGCGGCGGAGCGCCGGGCGGGGAGGGTGTCCTTCCAAGCGTGGATCGTTATACTCCGCGCCGCTCATGGGCTACGACGCCGTCTACGACAAGATGAAGGACGAGTGCGGGGTCTTCGGCATCTGGGGTGCCGACGAGGCCGCCAACTACGCGTACCTCGGCCTCCACGCCCTGCAGCACCGCGGGCAGGAGTCGGCCGGCATCGTCTCCTCCGACGGCGAGACACTGCACGTGCACCGGGCGATGGGCCTCGTCGCCGACGCCTTCTCCCAGGAGACCATCGCGAGCCTCACCGGCCGCTCCGCCATCGGTCACGTCCGCTACTCCACGACCGGCGCGTCGCACGTGAAGAACGCGCAGCCGATCGCGGTGCAGTACGCGGGCGGCGCCGTCGCGGTCGCCCACAACGGCAACCTCGTCAACGCCGAGGCGCTCCGCTTCGAGCTCGAGGGCGAGGGCTCGATCTTCACGGCCTCGACCGACACCGAGGTCATCGTCCACCTCCTCGCGCGGGCCCGCTCGCTCGGGCCCCCCGGCTCCACCGAGCAGCTCGTCGGCGCGGTCCGCGAGGCGCTCGGCCGCGTCGCCGGCGCGTACTCGGTGCTGTTCTTCACGCCGAAGGTGATGATCGGCGTGCGCGACCCGATGGGCTTCCGCCCGATGGTGCTCGGGAAGCTCAAGAACCAGTCCTGGGTGCTCGCCTCCGAGACCACCGCGCTCGACCTCATCGAGGCCGACTACGTCCGCGAGGTCGCGGCCGGCGAGATGGTCATCATCGACGACGGCGGCCTGCGCTCGGAGAAGCTCTTCCCGTCGGCCCGCCCGCCCGAGCGCAGCGGCCGCTGCGTGTTCGAGCACATCTACTTCGCGCGCCCCGACTCCGTGCTCTTCGGGAAGTCGGTGTACGCGACCCGCCACGCCTTCGGCCGCCGCCTCGCCGAGGAGCACCCGGTCGAGGCCGACCTCGTCATCCCGGTGCCGGACTCCGGCGTGCCCGCCGCCATCGGCTACGCCGAGAAGGCGGGGATCCCGTTCGCGATGGGGCTCGTGCGCTCGCACTACGTCGGGCGCACGTTCATCGAGCCCTCGCAGTCGATCCGCCACTTCGGCGTGAAGCTGAAGCTGAACGCGCTGCGCGACGTGCTGAAGGGGAAGCGCGTCGTCGTCGTCGACGACTCGGTCGTGCGCGGCACCACCAGCCGCAAGATCGTGAAGATGATCCGCGCCGCGGGCGCCATCGAGGTGCACCTGCGCATCTCGTCGCCGCCCACCGCCTGGCCCTGCTACTACGGCATCGACACGCCGACCCGGCAGGAGCTCATCGCGAGCACGCACTCCACCGAGGAGATCGCGACCTACGTCACCGCGGACTCGCTCGGCTACCTCTCGCTCGACGGCCTCTACGCGGCCATCGGCGAGGAGCGGAAGACTTTCTGCGACGCCTGCTTCTCCGGCGAGTACCTGATCGAGTTCCCGCACCGCGCCTCGCCGGCCCCGCTCAGGGTCGTTGGCTCGTAACTCGCGGCCGCTCATCCTGAGTCCTTCGACTCCGCCGCCTGCCGCGGCTGCGCTCAGGATGAACGGAGTCGAGGGACGAGCGCCCCCGAAAACACTGAGGCGGCCCGCATCGAGCGGACCGCCCCTGTTCACTGCAGGCTCTTCCGCGCGGCCTACGCGCCCGTCGGGCCGACCGTGCGCACGAGGTGCAGCTCCGGCGTGCCCTCGACCGGCGTGCCGTGGCGGCGCGCGCCGATGACCTCGCCGAGGATCAGGCGCCAGCGCTCCGCCGAGACGGCCTCGGCCGGCTCGAGCACGACCATGCGGCGGCCGATGAGCGAGAACAGCCGGCCGCGCGCCTTCTCGAAGTCCCCGCCGGTGGCGCGCGCGAGCTGCTCGATGGTGGATCCCCCGGAGGCCGCTCTCAGGACGGCGAGCTCCTCGTTCGAGAACTGCAGGCGGCGCCGCGGAGGGAGGCCGAGGTAGATGCGGGTGTCGGGCGAGAGCCTCTCGGGGATCCGCACCGCCTCGCCGGCGATCGACGGGTCCGCCGCGAGCAGCGTCTGGAACCAGGTCGTGTCGGTCTCCGCGTCGAAGCGGACGCCGATGCGCGACGGCGAGTCGGGGCGAGCCCACACCACGGTGCCCTTCACCGTGATGGGCTTCATGCCGAGCTCCTCGGCGCGGAAGGTGAGCTTGAGCTCGCGCCGCCGCGACACGATCCGCGGCGTGACGATCTGGCAGCCGGTCGGGCCGAGGTCCTCGGTCTCCGCGCGCCAGCTGAGCAGGCCGTAGCGGATCTCGACGGAACAGCGGAAGGGCACGCGAGAGGCGCGCCTCGGATTGTGCACGTCGGTCAAGTTCGGAACTCCCCCAGGAACACTTCGTATCTTGCGCCGGCAGCGGGCTGGAACAAGAGACACGTTCCAGGGACGCCTTCGGGGTGTGTAGGTATAGAGCGCCCGGACACGGCCACGGTGACGCTCGAGTGTCGCTTCGACGCGTTCACCATGCGAGGTGCAGTGCGCGGATCCGGCATGGTCGGAAAAGTACGCAGTCCGCGCTGCCCGATCCGTGATGGGTGAACGCTTTCGAGCACTTTTCTGGTGGCTCGAGGGCACGATCTGTCGCGCTCCGGACGGCGCCGCGGGCGCGCGAACCCGTCAGGGACGTGGAGAAATGCACCGTTCCACGGTGCGTCCCACACCGGACAGCTGGCGCCCCGCAGGACCGTGTCCCCGATCACGGCTACGCTGTCGCCGTGACGACCCTCGGACCCCGAGTCCTCACCGGAGAAGTCGTCGTCTACCGCCTGTTCGACGTCGCCGAGGCCGTCGATCTGGCGGCGGCGGAGCGCGCGGTCGCGGCCGCGAGCGCCACCGGCCCGAGCGCGCGCCTGCGCCTCGAGGGCGCGCAGTCGGCGAGCGCGGTCGAGCTGCCGCGGCCGCCGGTCGAGGTCGCCCTGGGCGTGCGCGACGTGCCGCTCGCGTCCGGCGTGCGCCGCGGCGAGGCCAGCGCCGCGATCTACGACTACGGCGTCGTCTCCATCCGCTACCGCCTCCCCATCGCGCCCGGCACGCCGATCGGCGCGCTCGTGCCCCTCGCCGAGGAGCTGTTCGTCCACCCCACGCCCGCGCTCGACGGCGCCGCCCGCCGCGAGGCCGAGGAGCTCGCCCGCGCGCTCGCGCCCGCGCTCGAGGAGGCGCACGGCTGGGAGGGGCTCGAGAGCTACCAGGTGTTCCTGGTGCACGCGCTCGAGGGCGGGCCGTGGACCGCCGACGCCGTGCTCGCGCAGGCGCCGATCGCGGAGCTGCTCCTCGGCGAGACGAGCGCGAAGCCGCTCTCGGAGGCCGAGCGGACGGACGTGCTCTCGAACCGGCACTCGTACCTCGTCGACGACCTCGCGGTGGTCCACTGGAACTCCGCCTTCGTCTGGGAACCCTCCGGCGTCGGCGACATCCCGGACCTGCTGGAGCTCGCGACCGCGCAGCTCCTCGAGCTGCGCTACTACGACGCGCTGCTCGACCGGGAGCTGCACGCCATCTACGACGAGCTCGAGCGGAAGGTCGCGCCGCTCGTCGCGATCTTCACGCGCCGGTACCGCAGGCTGCAGCGGCGGACGGCGGCGCTGCTCCTCGACATCTCCGAGATGATCGAGCGCCTCGAGAACGCGGTGAAGATCGTCGGCGACTTCTACCTCGCCCGCGTCTACCAGGCGGCCGTGCGCCGGTTCCGCCTGGACCGCTGGCAGGAGGCCGTGCTCCGCAAGCAGAAGCTGCTCGCCGACGTGAACGAGCTCATCGGCGACGCGGCCGACACGAACCGGTCCGAGCTCCTCGAGATCGTGGTCATCCTGCTCATCGCGTTCGAGATCCTGGCGGCCTTCCGGGGGCACTGATCCTTAGAGGGGGTGCGACGCCCGGAAAAGGGCGTCTCCCAGTGATTTCAGAGATCCAGATCGCACGATCAAGGCCATTTCCAGGGTGATCGTGCGATCGGGAAGTTGACGCCGGGATCGGGAAGCGATATCAGGCTAGCCACTCGCCGCCCCATGGCGGACGACAGGAGGCTTCTGAAATGACGCAGGCTCAGTTCTTCCAGGCGGTGGCCGAGGGTTCGCAGCTTTCCAAGGTCCAGGTCCGCGCGGTCTTCACGGCGGTCGAGGAGGTCGTGACCAAGCGCCTCAAGGCCGAGGGCAAGATCCCGCTCGGCGGTCTCGGCGCGGTGAAGCTCGTGGACCGCAAGGCCCGCATCGGCCGCAACCCGGCGACGGGCGAGCAGATCAAGATCCCGGCCCGCACGGCGATCAAGATCACGCCGGCCAAGGCGATGAAGGACCTCTTCAACAAGAAGGCGAAGAAGTAACTCGACCTTCGACTTCGTTCATCCTGAGCGTAGCCGCCGTCAGGCGGCGGAGTCGAAGGACTCAGGATGAGCGGGGCTCGAGCGCTGGCATAGGATGCCCGCCGTGCGAAAGCGCGGCGGGCGTCGTATTTTCAGGGCCCCATGACCGTCACCGTCCGCACCGCCGACACGCAGGCCCTCCGCGACGCCGCGATGGACCTGCGCATCCGGGTCTTCGTCGTCGAGCAGAAGGTCCCGGAGGAGCTCGAGCGGGACGAGCACGACGCCCACGCATTCCACGTGATCGCGCTCGACGGGCAGGGGCGCGCCGTGGGCACCGGCCGCATGTACCGGCAGGAGAACCCGGAGGGCCCCGTCGCGCGCGTCGGCCGGATGGCCGTCGACCCCGCGGCGCGCCGCGGCCGGATCGGCGCGCGCCTGCTCGAGGCGCTGGAGGTCGAGGCCCGCCGGCAGGGCCTCCCGGAGGTCGAGCTCCACGCCCAGTGCCACGTCGAGGCCTTCTACGCTCGGGCCGGGTACGTCCGCGCCGGCGACGTCTTCGAGGAGGCCGGCATCGCCCACGTCGTCATGCGGAAGCGCCTGTGACTCCGGGGCCGGTCCGGCGATCGCCCGCCCGGGCCGGACACCGGGCCGGATCTCCTTGACTTCGACCGGTCACCCCCATAGCTTCCGGTCGCTCACCCCCCGTATTTCACCAGAGCTTCCAGCGGTTTCCGGACGACTGACCCCATGACGCAGACGCCGCCCACGAGCGTGGTGGAAGACCTGCCGCGCGACAAGGTGCAGCGCTTCGACCACGAGCTCGCCGAGGTCCTGAAGCGCTACCCGCCGGACCGCAAGGCCTCCGCGATGCTCCCGGCCCTCCGCATCGGCCAGGAGATCTTCGGCCACCTCTCGCCCGCCGTGCAGCACCTCGCGGCCGAGCGCCTGGGCACCTCGCCCGCGCGCGCCGAGGAGGTCGCGACCTTCTACGTGATGTTCCACACGAAGCCGGTCGGGCGGCACCTCGTCGAGGTGTGCACGAACGTCTCGTGCTGCCTCTCGGGCGCGGAGCGGCTCTACGAGCACCTCCGCCGGAAGCTCGGGGTCGAGAACGGCGGCACGACCGCCGACGGCAAGTTCACGCTGCGCGAGGTCGAGTGCCTCGGCGCCTGCGGCACCGCGCCGGCCATGCTCGTCGACGAGGAGATGTACGAGCGGCTGACCCCGGCCGAAGTGGACCGCATCCTCGGGAGCCTCGAGTGAGCGAGACCCTGATCCTGACGAAGCGCTGGGGCAAGCCGAACTCGGCCACGCTCGAGTCCTACCGCGCGGACGGCGGCTACCAGGCCCTCGAGAAGGCGCTCGCGATGGAGCCGGGCGCGATCGTCGAGGAGGTCAAGAAGTCCAACCTCCGCGGCCGCGGCGGCGCAGGCTTCGCGACCGGCCTGAAGTGGACCTTCCTCCCGAAGGACGTCCGCCCCCGCTACCTGACCGTCAACTGCGACGAGTCCGAGCCGGGCACCTTCAAGGACCGCTACATCGTCGAGCACGAGCCGCACCAGCTGATCGAGGGCATCGCGATCACCTGCTGGGCGCTCGACATCCACCTCGCCTACGTCTACATCCGCGGCGAGTTCGCGAAGCAGGCCCGCATCCTCGAGAAGGCGCTCCAGGAGGCGCGCGCGGCCGGGCTCCTCGGCGCGAAGCTCGGCGGCAAGAAGGACTTCGACCTCGAGATCCACGTGCACCGCGGCGCGGGCGCGTACATCTGCGGCGAGGAGTCGGCGCTGCTCGAGTCGCTCGAGGGCAAGAAGGGCTACCCGCGCCTCAAGCCGCCGTTCCCCGCCGTCGTCGGCCTGTGGGGCAAGCCCACCATCATCAACAACGTCGAGACGCTCGCGAACGTGCCGTGGATCGTCCAGCACGGCGGCGACGCCTTCGCGGCGCTCGGCACCGGCAAGTCCGGCGGCACGCGGCTCTTCTGCGTCTCCGGCCACGTGAAGCGGCCCGGCGTGTACGAGAAGCCGGTCCACTACAACCTCAAGAAGCTCATCATGGAGGACTGCGGCGGGCCGCCCGACGGCCGCGCGGTCAAGGCGGTCATCCCCGGCGGCTCGTCCGCCCCGGTGCTCGCCGCCTCCGAGATCGACGTCTCGCTCGAGTTCGACGCGCTCAAGGCCGCCGGCACCATGGCGGGCTCGGGCGGCATCATCGTCTTCGACGAGTCGACCTGCATGGTCCGCGCGCTCGCCCGCATCTCGAAGTTCTACGCGGAGGAGTCCTGCGGCCAGTGCACGCCCTGCCGCGAGGGCACGCCGTGGATGGAGGGCATCCTCCACCGCATCGAGCACGGCGAGGCGACCGCGGCCGACGTCGCCCGCCTCGAGCAGGTCGCCGGCAACGTCGGGGGCAACACGATCTGCGCGCTCGGCGACGCCGCGGCGATGCCGGTGCAGTCGTTCGTGAAGAAGTTCCGGGCCGAGTTCCTCCGCCACTGCGAGGAGCGGCGCTGCCCGCAGGGCGAGCACGCCTGGGGGCTGACGCAGTCCACCCGCGAGGCCCTCATCGGGCCCATGAGGGTCTGAGATGGAGCTCAACCGGGAGACGGTCACCTTCGTGATCTTCGCGGTGCCGCTCGTCGCGACGGCGTTCGGCGTGATCCTCGCGAGGAGCCCCGTGTACGCCGCGATGAACCTCGTCGCCGCGTTCTTCTTCATGGCGGGCATCTACGTGCTGCTCGTCGCCCACCTCATCGCGTTCATGCAGATCCTCGTGTACGCGGGCGCGGTGATGGTGCTCTTCCTCTTCGTGATCATGCTGCTCTCGCTCGGCGACGAGCACCTCGAGCCCGAGCGCCGGAAGCCCTGGCAGTGGGCGGGCGTGCTCGGCGCGGGCGCGCTCTTCGCGATCGTCTCCGCCGCCATCGCGAACCTCCCCGGCGCGCTCCAGTACGCGGACGTCGACCAGGCGAAGTTCGGCACCGTGAAGGCGGTCGGGCAGATCCTCTTCACCCAGTACCTCCTGCCGTTCGAGGTGACGAGCCTCTTGCTCCTCGTCGCCATCGTGGGCGCGGTGGTCGTCGCGAAGGAGCGGATCTAAAGCCATGGTCCCGCTCACCTGGTACCTCTGGCTCGCCGCGATCCTCTTCACGATCGGCCTCGCCGGCGTGCTCATCAAGCGCAACGCGCTCATCCTCATGATGAGCATCGAGCTCATGCTGAACGCCGCGAACCTCACGTTCGTCGCGTTCGCCCGCCAGCACGGCGACGTCGGCGGCCACGCCATCGCGTTCTTCATCATCGCCGTCGCGGCCGCCGAGGCCGCGGTCGGCCTCGCCATCGTGATCGCGATCTTCCGCACCCGCGGCGCGCTCAACGTGGACGAGGTCAACGCGCTGCGGGAGTAGGGGCCGGAAATATCGCAGCTCCCGCCGCGTAGCCCTGCCGTAGGCCACACGGATGGGCTAGCATCCCGCACATGCTCGCGCGCTGCGCTCGCTGCCAGAACGACTTCACGACCGACCGCTTCGGGCTCCAGAAGTGCCCGCACTGCGGCTCGGATCTCATGCTCGCCGATCCGAACGCGACTGCGCCGGCGCCTCCGGCCCCGCCGCCCTCCGGCGCCGAGACGCTCCCGCCACCCCCGCCGTCGAACGAGGCCTTCCCGCCTCCGCCCCCTCCGCCCGCGGGCGGCTACGGTCCGCCGCCCGGCGGCACGGGCGGGTCTGGCGGCGGTGGGTTCGGCGGCCCGCCCCCCGGCGGCCGCGGCCCGGAGGGCATCCCGTCGCCCTGGGTCGAGCGCGATCGCCTCGGCTTCTTCAACGGCTACGTCGAGACCTGGAAGCTCGTCGCGACGAAGCCTCAGGACTTCTTCGGGCGCGTCCGCATCGACCGGCCCGGCAGCGCGGTCCTCTTCGGCGTCATCGGCGCGACCATCGGGCAGGTCGTCTCGGCGCTCTACTCCTGGGCCGCCGGCGCGCAGGCGATGGTCGCGATGCGCCAGATGATCGACCAGATGGGCCCGGAGCAGGCCGAGTTCCTCGAGAAGCTCATGCCGTACATGGGCGGCGCCGGCACGGCGTACCAGATGATCGCCGCGCCCGTCTCCGCGCTCGTCGGCATCTACCTCGGCGGCGGGATCATCCACCTGCTCCTCATGCTCTTCAAGGGCGCGGGCCGCGGCTTCGACGCGACGATCACCGTCGTCGGCTACGCGATGGGCCTGCAGCTCCTCGCCGCGGTGCCCGCCTGCGGCAGCCTCATCGCCGCCGTCTGGGTGCTCGTCGCCTACATCATCGGCCTCGCGGCCGCGCAGCGGACGACGACCGGCAAGGCCGCCGCCGCCGTGCTCACGCCGCTCGTCCTCGCGTGCTGCTGCTGCGGCGGGATCATCGGCGCGGGCGCCGCGGCCGCGCTGAAGGCGCTCGGCGCCGCCACCGGCAAGCCGGTGGACGTCTAGGGCATGGCCGCGGAGGCGGAGGGGGCGGGGACCTCGGAGCTCGAGGCACCCTGGGTGGAGCGCCGGACGCTCGGGCTCGTCGCCGCCTGGCGCGAGACGTTCCGGCTCGTCGCGTTCAAGCCCGGCGCGTTCTTCGAGTCGCTCAAGATCGACCGGAGCGGCACCGCCGCGCTGTTCGGGCTCGTCTCCGGCTCGATCGGCCTCTTCGTCGCGAGCTTCTGGTCGGCGCTCAACCGGCTGCACTGGTGGGACGCCTCCCGCGACGTCGCGCTGCAGCTCGGGCCCGGCGGCTCTCGGCTCGTGGACCGGTACCTGCCGTACCTCGCGACCGGGTTCTCCCTCGCCGAGGCGCTCACCGCGCCGGTGAAGGTGCTGGTCGGGCTCTTCCTCGGCGCCGTCGCCATCCACGCGATGCTGGTCCTCTTGCGGGCCCACTCCCGCGGCTTCGACGCGACGCTCACGGTCGCCGGCTACGCCTTCGGCCTCACGCTGCTCCTCGCGGTGCCGGTCTGCGGCTTCCCGCTCGTGGCGGTCTGGCTGCTCGCCGCGCTCGTCTTCGGCGTGCAGGCCGCGCAGCGCTGCGCGCTCTGGCAGGCGGCGGTCGCGGTCCTCACGCCCGGGCTCGTCGTCATCCTGTTCGGCATCCGGCCGTGGCTCGCCGGCATGTTCACGCTCGTGAAGACCTTCCAGCTGGCGACCGGCGCCGGCGGGCAGTAGGGGAGCCTCGATGTCGACGGGCGAGGCCACCACCACGACGCACCGGACCTTCGGCCACGCCGAGGTCTTCGCGTCGATCGCGCTGACGTCGTTCGCGGTCGCGCGGTTCTTCCCGGTGCTGTCCGTGCCGTACGTCTGCCCGTCGAGGGCGCTCTTCCACCTGCCGTGCCCGACCTGCGGGATGACGCACGCCTTCGTCGCGCTCGCGCACGGCGACCTCGCCGGTGCGTTCCTGTCGAGCCCCGCCGGCACGCTGCTCGCGGCCGGCGCGTGGACGCTCGCGGTGGCCGATCTCGTCCGGCTCGCGCTCGGCGCGCCGCTCCCGGCGCTCTCGCCGCGGACGGCCCGCCTGCTCGTCGCCGCGGGCGTCGTGCTCGGCCTCGCGAGCTGGGTCTTCGTGCTGGCGCGGGAGGTGCTGCGGTGAATCCCCACGTCCTGGGCGTCATCCTCGTCGTCTACGGCTACCTCTCCGGCTCCATCTCGTGGGGCGTCGTCGTCGCCCGCCTGCTCCTCGGCGTCGACGTGCGCAGCGTCGGCTCGGGGAACATCGGCGCGACCAACGTGGCGCGGGCGGGCGGCAAGAAGCTGGGCATCCTGGTGCTCGTGCTGGATGCCTTGAAGGCGATCATCCCGCTCCTCGTGGCGCGCTGGTTCCTCGCCGGCACGGGCGTCGAGGTCTACGCGCTCGCGACCGCGGTCGCGGCCTTCGCGGGGCACCTCTACCCGATTCTGGCTCCTCTGGCGCGGCGGCAAGGGCGGGAAGGGCGTCGCGACCGCGCTCGGCGTGTTCCTCGTGCTCGCGCCGTGGGCTGCGCTCGCGGGCATGCTGGTCTACGGCCTCTCGTACCTCGCGACGCGCATCTCGTCGGTCGGCTCGCTCGCCGGCACGGCGGCGTGCGTCGCCGGGACGTTCGTGACCTTCGGCGGGCGCGCGCCCGAGAGCTGGACCGCGGTCGTGCTCGGGCTCCTCATCGTGATCCGCCACGCCGAGAACATCGGGCGGCTCATGCGCGGCGAGGAGCGGAAGCTGAAGGGCTGAGCCGCGCGGCGGACTGACGCAGGTCAAGGCGACCCGGGCTCCGGTCGGCCTCCACGCCCGTCAGCGTCTTCACCGACTTGAGGCGCGGAGCGCTCCGCCGCTAGGCTGCCCCCGCCATGCTCGACCCCCGGCGAAGCCTCCTCGCGGCGGCGCTCCTCCTCGCGGCCTGCGCGAAGCCCGAGCCCGTCCGGCTGGGGCTCGTGAGCGGCCTCTCCGGCCGCCACTCCGACCTCGGTCTGTCGAGCCGCAACGGCGCGGTGCTGGCCACCGAGGAGCTCAACGCGGCGGGTGGCGTGCGCGGGCGGCCGCTCGAGCTCGTCGTGCGCGACGACCGCAACGACCCCGAGGTGGCGCGGCGGGCGGTGGAGGAGCTCGTGCAGACCGGCGTCGTCGCCATCGTGGGTCACGCCACCAGCGCCATGGCCGAGGCGACGCTCCCGATCCTGGATCGCTCGGGCGTCCTCATGGTCTCGCCCACCGTGAGCGCGACGTCCTTCCGCGGCCGGGACGACGGCTTCGTGATGCTCTACCCGTCGAACGACCTCTCCGCGCGCGCGCTCGTGACGCACCTCACCCGCGCCGGCGGCGCGCGGCGGGTCTCGGCCATCCTCGACCTCTCCAACGCGGCGTTCACCCGCACCTGGCTCGAGGCCTTCCGGGAGGCCACCGAGGCCCGGGGTGGACGCGTGGTCGGAGAGGTGCCCTTCACGTCGGGGGAGGCTCCGGCCTGGGGCGCGCTCGTGGACGCGGCGCTGGCGCCGAAGCCCGACGCGCTGCTCGTGCTCGCGAACGCGTTCGACACGGCCGCCCTGGCGCAGCAGCTCCGCAAGCGCGGCTCGAACGTCGCGCTCCTGGGCTCGGACTGGGGCTTCACGAGCGACGCCCTGGCCCACGGCGGCTCGGCGATGGAGGGTGCGCTCTTCACCCTCAAGATCGACGTCACCTCCGACGCGCCCGGCATCCGGGGGTTCCGCGACGCGTACCGGGCCCGGTTCGGCCGGCCTCCGGACTTCGCGGCGGTGCTCGCCGCCGAGGCCGTCCAGCTCCTCGCCGCCGGCCTCACGGAGGGCGCCGATCGCCGCACGCTCAAGGCGGCCGTGGTGGGGCGGACGCACCACGGGCTGGTGGGGGACGTGGTGATCGACGCCAGCGGGGACGCGCGGCGCGAGGTGTACGTCATGACCGTCCGCGACGGTCGGATCGAGCGGGTCCGGTGACGCGGCTGCGCGCCGACGGGCTGCGGTTCCGGCTGACCGGCACGCTCGTGCTCGTCGCGGCGGTGCCCCTGCTCGTCATCGGCCTGCTCGGCAGCGCCCTCGGGCTCGGCGCCCTGCGCCGGGAGACCGAGACCCAGAACCTGGAGCTCGCGCGGGCGATCGCCGGCGAGGTCGGCCGGGCGCTCGAGCGCGAGCGGTGGGAGCTCACCGAGGTCGCCGGCCACGTCGAGCGCGAGCTGCCCGGCGCCGACGCGTCCACGCTCGTGCGCGCGCTGACGCAGGGGCGGGGGGCGAACCCGAACATCGCGCAGGTGTACCTGCTCGATCCGCGGGGGCGGGTGGTCGCGGTGTCACCGCCGGACCCCGACTCGCACGGGACCGATCTCTCGCGCCTGCCCTACGTCGCCGCGGCGATGTCCTCGCGTGGCATCACCTGGTCCTCGGCGACGGTCCTGATGGCCACCGGCGAGCCGCGGGTCGGCCTCGTGGTGCCCCGGGCCGAGGGGATGCTGCTCGCCTACCTGGACCTGTCGCGGCTCATCGGCGCGGTGTCCGGGGGCGACCCGGGGCCGCGGACCCGCTGGGTCGCCCTCCTCGACCGCGAGGGGACGTTCCTCGCGTCGGAGGATCGGGCCCTGGCCCGGGAGCGGATGAGCATGCTCGACCAGCCGCTCGTGCAGCGGGCGGTGCGTGGCGCGGAGGGCACCGCCGAGTACGCGTGGCAGGGGAGGCGCTACCTGGGCAGCGCGGTGCCGGTCGCCACGCCGGGGTGGGTGGTGGTCGTGGCGGAGCCGGTGGAGCAGGCGTTCGCGGCCGTCTACCGGATGCGGTGGTTGCTCGCGGTGACGCTGATCGTGGCCCTCGGTGCGTCCGCCGTGCTCGGGCTGCTCACGACCGCGCGGCTCGTGCGGCCCATCGAGGCGCTCTCGACGCGCGCGGGCGAGGTCGCGGCGGGCGACTACGCCTCGGCCAGCGCGCCGCTGCCGGGCGTGCCGGTCCGGGAGATCACCGAGCTCGCGCGCGCCTTCGGGGAGATGGCCGGAAAGGTGCGCGCGCGCGAGGAGGCGCTCGCCCGATCCACG
This sequence comes from Anaeromyxobacteraceae bacterium, assembly GCA_047602405.1. Classification (GTDB taxonomy): domain Bacteria; phylum Myxococcota; class Myxococcia; order Myxococcales; family Anaeromyxobacteraceae; genus Anaeromyxobacter. Next base: position 712,167 of record JASGHJ010000001.1, on the reverse strand, counting down.
CGCGAGCTGCGCGCGATCGTGGAGAACACGCTCGTCGGCATCGTGCGCACGACCGCGGATGGGACGATCCTGTTCGTGAACCCCGGGTTCCTGCGCATCGTCGGGGCGAGCCGGGCGGAGGACCTCGTGGGCCGGCCGATCCAGCCGTTCTACGGCGACTCCAGCCTCCGGGAGTCGCTCCTCGAGACCGTCCGCACCCGCGGGCAGGTGAGCAACGTCGAGCTCACCCTGCGCGGGCTGGACGGGCGGGAGCGCCACCTGCTCCTCAACATGGCGTTCGACGGCGACCGGCTGACGAGCGTGGCGGCGGACGTGACGGACCTCCGGCGGGCCGCGGCGGACCGCGAGCGCCTGGAGGAGGAGCTCCGCCACGCCCAGAAGATGGACGCGGTCGGTCGCCTCGCCGGCGGCGTCGCGCACGACTTCAACAACCTGCTCACCGCGATCGTCGGGTTCGCCGGGCTGCTCGAGGACGCGGTGCCGGCCGAGGGCGAGGACCGGCAGAGCCTGAACGGGATCCGGCAGGCCGCGGGGCGCGCGGGCCACCTCACGCAGAGCCTGCTCGCCTTCAGCCGCAAGCAGGTCCTCCAGCGCCGCAAGGTGGACGTCGGGGAGATCGTGCTCGCCGTCGAGAAGCTGCTCCGGCGCGTCATCGGCGAGGACGTGACGCTCATCGTCGCCACGCCGCCCGAGCCCCTCGTCGTGGAGGCCGACGCGGGCCAGCTCGAGCAGGTGCTCGTGAACCTCGCGGCGAACGCGCGCGACGCGATGCCGGGCGGCGGGACGCTCGGCATCGCGCTCGACGGCGTGGAGCTCGACGCCCGGGTGGCGAGGGACTGCGGGCTGAGGCGCGGCGGGCGGTTCGTCCGGATCGTGGTCGCCGACACCGGCGGCGGCATCCCGGAGGAGCTCCGGCACCGGATCTTCGAGCCGTTCTTCACGACGAAGCCCGCGGGGAAGGGGACCGGCCTCGGGCTCTCGATCGTGGATGGCATCGTGCGCCAGCACGCGGGCCACGTGGCGGTGGAGAGCGAGGTCGGGAAGGGCACCTCCTTCAGCGTCCTGCTCGAGCGCGAGGACGCGCCGGAGCAGCGGCCGGCACCGCAGCCCGCGGCCGCGACCCCGCGCGGCCGGGAGACGATCCTCCTCGCCGAGGACGAGGTGCTCGTGCGGCGCGCGTTCCGCCGGACGCTCGAGCGCGCGGGCTACACCGTGGTCGAGGCCGAGGACGGCCAGCAGGCCGTGGAGCGGTTCTCGGCCGACCCTGCCCGATTCGACCTGTGCCTCCTCGACGTGGTCATGCCGCGGAGGAACGGGCGCGAGGCCGCGACCGCCATCCACGCGATCCGGCCGGAGATCCCGATCTTGCTCGCGAGCGGCTACGCGGCCGACGTGCTCGCCGACCGCGGTCACCTGCGGCCGGACGAGACGTTCATCACGAAGCCGGTGCCGCCGGAGGAGCTCCTCGCGAGGGTCGGCGAGCTCCTCGACGCGGGTCGCGCCCGCCGCCCCGCCTGAGGAGCCCCCGAGCGCGCGACCCGCGGTAGAAGGGACGGAGCATGCGCCCTTGCCCGCTCCCCGTCCTCCCCGCGGTCGTCCGCGTCCTCGCGGCCCTTTCGGTCGTCGCCCTGTGCACAGCCTCCCGCGCCGACGCGCCCGTGCCGGCCGCGAAGCCGGCCGCCGCCCCCGCCGAGCGCCCCGTCTCGCCGTTCGTCGACGACCTCCAGCGCCGCGCGTTCCTCTACTTCTGGGAGCGCGCGGATCCGAAGACCGGCCTCGTCCCGGACCGCTGGCCGACGAAGAGCTACATGCACGTCGCGGGCGTGGGCTTCGCGCTCACCGCGGTTCCCATCGGCGCCGCGCGCGGCTGGATCACCCGCGCCGAGGCGCGCGAGCGCGTGCTCACGACGCTGCGCTTCCTGCACGACGCGCCGCAGGGGCCGGCGGTGCACGGCACCGCGGGCTACAAGGGCTTCTTCTACCGGTACCTCGAGCCGGAGACGGGCACGCGCTGGGGCCACATCGAGCTCTCGACCGTGGACACCGCGCTCCTCATGGGCGGCGTGCTCTTCGCGGGCGGGTACTTCGACGGCGCGGACCCGGCCGAGGCGGAGATCCGCAGGCTCGCGGACGCGATCTACACGCGCGTCGACTGGAGGTGGATGCAGGTCCGCGGCGCCGCCATCTCGCACGGGTGGGTGCCGGACACGCGCCGCGCCGCGGCGGACCTCATCGTGGAGGGGCGCACGTCCGGGACCTCGGGCGAGCCGACCCCGGGGCACCTCGTCCTCGACTGGAAGGGAAACTGCGAGGCGATGATCGTCTACCTGGTCGCGCTCGGGAACCCGGAGCACGGCGTCGGCGCGGAGGCGTGGGAGCCCTGGACCTCCACCTACGATCGCGACTGGGGCTCGGTCTACGGGCAGGAGCACCTCTCGTTCGTGGCGCTGTTCGCGCACCAGTTCACGCAGACCTGGTACGACCTGCGGGGCGTGCGCGACGCGTGGGGCCGCGCGAAGGGGCTCGACTACTTCGAGAACTCGCGCCGGGCGACGCACGCGCAGCGCGCCTACGCGATGATGAACCCGCTCCGCTGGCGGGACTACGGCGAGAACGTCTGGGGCCTCTCGGCCACCGACGGCCCGATCGACGTGAAGCTCGACACGCCCGATGGGCTGCGCTCCTTCCGCACCTACGCCGCGCGCGGCATCAGCCTGCGCGAGCAGGTCGACGACGGCACGCTCTCGCCGAGCGGGCTCATCTCGTCGATCGCGTTCGCGCCGGAGATCGTGCTGCCGGCCATCGAGGAGATGGGGAAGCGCTACGGCGGCTACGCCATCGGCCGCTACGGGTTCATGGAGGCGCTCAACCCGAGCTTCGTCTACCCGATGCGCCTCCACCACGGCCGCGTCGTCGAGGACGGCACGCCGGAGGGGAAGGGCTGGGTCGACTCCGACTGGCTCGCCATCGACCAGGGGCCCATCGTCGCGATGATCGAGAACTACCGGACCGGGCTCGTGTGGAACACGCTGCGCCGGAGCCCCCACGTGCGCCGCGCGCTCGAGCGGGCGGGGTTCACCGGTGGCTGGCTCGCGGAGCCGGTGGTGAAGCCGGCGAGCGGGACGGTGAAGTAGCGCCGCGTGGAGCCGTCGCGAGCAGCCCCGGCAACTAAAGCTTCTCCAGCTCCACCGAGCCGTCGGGCCGGGCACGCTCCACGAACGCCGCCAGCGTGCAGCCGTTCGCGAGCTTCGGGTTCTCGTAGTCGAGGACGTACGTCTGGCCCTGCGCCGGGGCGAGCGTGACGCGCGCGGAGCAGCCGGCGGTCATCTCGCGCTTCTCCCAGCCGGTCGTCGTTCGGGATTCGTCCTTCGTCTCGTACTTTTTCACGTTCGCGAGCCCGACGGTCTGGCTCACGTTGTCCCAGGCCGGCTCCTGGACCACCGTCACGCGGGTCACGGGCACCCGCGCGGTGACACTCTCGAGGTTCGTGCGCGTCCACCGCACCGCGAGCTTCACCTCGAGCTCGGCCGGCCTGCCGGCGTGCACCGGGACCGCGATCGTCCCGAGCGTCTGCTTCCCGTCCACGATCGCGCTCCACGGGACCTTGCGCGTCGCGAAGACCCGCGCCTCGCCGTCCTCGTGGACGAGCACCGTCGCGACGAGGGTCGAAAGCCCGTTGTGCGCAGGCACGAGCTTCGTCGCCTGCTCCGTGTCCAGGTCGAGCCTCACCTTCACCATCGCCGCCGGCTCACCGGCCGTCGGCCCGCGATAGTGCATGGCGCACCCGCCGAGCGCGAGCGCGGCGAGCGGGGAGACGATTGAGCGAAGGGACGGGCGCATGCGGACCTCCGGAGCGGACGACACCCGAACGCTGTCATGGCTACACCGAGCGTGCAAGATGGTCCACCGGGCACCACTGCGTTGCAGGCGAGAAGCCGCAGGGGCCCTGCGTCGTTCGCCGCGTGCGTGCTGCGAGCGGGTCCGAAGCTGCAGCGAACGGAGGTGCGCGGGCCCGGGAGCCAGCTTCACACTGGGTGACGTCGCGTCGCCGACCCGGACGGGCGCTTCATCGATGATGTCCCTGCGAGGGCGGGTGCGCGAGGCCCCGGAACTTCCTCCGCGGAAGTGATTGCGAACGTGTCGCAACTGAGGGCGGCGGCTACCGGGCGCCCTTCGCCCACTCCAGGATCGCCCGCCGCATCGCCGAGTGGAGCGAGAGTCCGCGCGCCTTCGCGACAGCCTCGAGCTCCTTCCAGACCGCGTTCGGGAACCGGATCGAGCGCGGCTCGGTCGGCCCGGTCTCGTGCCCCTTCGCCGGCCTCCCACGGCGAACGTGGATCCCGCCCTCGAGCGCGATCCGCGCGGCGTAGGGGTTCCTGCGCACCTTCACCCTGCTGAAGTCGATCTCGGGGATCTCGCGCAGTGAGGCGCGGGAGGGGCCTGGGCGTCGGGACTTCCGTCTGGGCATGCCAAGAAGAGTAATACACAAAGCGAGACCACCGGGGGCCGGGTCGGTGAAGCCCCCGAACTCCCTCCAGCGGGAGCGTTTGAGATAGGGTCGCAAAGGTTGGGCTTCGATGGAGGGGAAGCGTGATCGCCACACGCCACATTGTGCTCGCGCTCTCGCTCCCGTTGCTCGCCTGCGCGGCCACGCGGAGCAACCCCGGCGAGCCACGGTCGACGGACTGCCGCGAGATCGTGCCCGCCGTGATGGACTTCGTGAGAGCGGGCAGTGAGCTGCCGACGTTCTACGCGTGCGGTGGGCGCGTCTGGGACTCCGCAGGAGCGTCCTCCGAGGCGGACAGGGACCGTCGCTGCGAAGCTGATGGCTGCCGGATCTGGGAGGTCGTGTTCGAACAGGACGGCAACGTGAAGCTGCGCCGGGTGCGGCGCTTCCCGTCCACGTTCCCGTTCCCTCCGGGGTTCGTCGAGCTTCACCCGCGCTGGGGCAGGAGAGACGGCACGCTTCTTCATCGTCAGCGTGGAAGAGGGCGCGCGCACCTGAGCGCGATCGGGCCTTCATCCTTCGACTCCGCCGCCGCTTCGCGGCGGCTGCGCTCAGGATGACCGGGGAGGTGCAAGCGGAAGCTACCCTGCTCCTCCCCCTCAGACGTTCGGCACCGGCGACACCTCGCCGATCGGCCGGATCATCACCTGCCGCGGCTTGACGCCGTTCGCGGGCCCGACGATGCCCTCGCGCTCCATGCGCTCGATGATCTTCGCGGCCTTGTTGTAGCCGAGCCGCATCTCGCGCTGGAGCTTCGAGACCGAGACCTCCTCCATCCGCGACACGAGGTCGATGGCCTGGTCGTAGACCGGGTCTTCCTCCTCGCCGTCGAAGCCGAGGCCGTTCGCGCCGTCGCGGGCCTTGAGGATGTTCTCGTCGTAGACCGGCTTCCCCTGCTCCTTGAGGTAGCCGACCACCCGGTGCAGCTCCTCCTCGGAGACGAACGCGCCCTGCACGCGGGTCACGGGCTGCGTCGCGGTGAGGACGAGCATGTCGCCGTCGCCCAGCAGGCTCTCGGCGCCGGGGCCGTTGATGATGGTCTGCGAGTCGTGCCGCGACGCCAGGCGGAAGGAGATGCGGGCCGGGAAGTTGTTCTTGATCATCCCGGTGATGACGTCGGTCGACGGGCGCTGCGTCGCGACCATGAGGTGGATGCCGGTCGCGCGCGCCTTCTGGGCGAGGCGGGCGAGCGAGATCTCGACCTCGCGCGGCGCGGTCATCATGAGGTCGGCGAGCTCGTCGATGACCACCACGATGAACGGGAGCTTCGAGGGCAGCTTCTTCTCGGCCTCGTCGCGCGCGGCCACCGCGTCGGCGGGCGGCGGGGCGGTCGGGTCCTCGAACTCGGGCGAGGCGATCACGTCGCCCCGGGCCTCGGCGGCGGCGACGCGGGCGGAGGCCTCCTCCTCGGTCTCGCCGGCGGTCACGTCGACGACCACGAGCTTCTTCGCGGAGCCGTAGGTGTTCGCGGCCTCGAAGGTCTTGCCCTCGGCGCGGAGCTTCTCGACCTTCGCGTTGTAGCTCTTCAAGTCCTTCGAGCCGGTGTCCGCGAGGATTTGCGTGCGGCGCTCCATCTCGTCGACCGCCCACTGCAGGGCGCGGGAGGCCTTCTGCGAGTCGGTCACGACCGGCAGGAGGAGGTGCGGGATGTCGGCGTACGCCGAGAGCTCCGTCATCTTCGGGTCGACCATGATCATCCGCACCTCGGCCGGCGTCTGCCGGTAGAGGAGCGAGAGGATCATGGTGTTGAGGCCGACCGACTTGCCGGAGCCGGTGGTGCCGGCGATGAGGAGGTGCGGCATCCGCTGCAGGTCGACGCAGTACGGGAGCCCCTCGATGTTCTTGCCGAGGCCGAGCGGCAGCACGCCGCCCGCGTGCACGAACCCCTCCGACTCGAGGACGTCGCGCAGGTACACGTTCGCGCGGTCCTTGTTCGGCACCTCGATGCCCACCACGCTCTTCCCCGGGATGGGCGCGATGATGCGGATGCGCACGGCGCTGAGCGCCATGGCGAGCTCCTTGTCGAGGTTCTCGATGCGCGCGAGCTTGATGCCCGCGACGGGCGAGAACTCGTAGAGCGTCACCACGGGGCCGGGGCGGATGTGGTGGATCGCGCCGTCGACGCCGTGCTCCTTGAGCGTCGCGACGATGCGGTCGGCGGTGCGGGTGAGGCCGGTCTTGTCGACGTCGGCCGCCTTCTCGTCGTGCTGGTCGAGGAGCGCCGTCGTGGGCAGGCGGAACACGTCGCCCGCCTTCTGGAAGGCGAACTCCGGCGCCTCCTTGCCCTTCTTCTTGCGCGCGGCGCGCTCCTGCATCGCCTGCGAGACGACGATCTCGGGGCGCACCGGCGCGGGCGCCACGGGCTCCATCGCGAGCTCGTCCTCGCTCGGCTCGACGCTCGGCGCGGGCGTCTCCTTCGCGGCGGCGGCCAGGGTCGCGTCGGCGGCGCCCTCGGCCACGGCCTCCGCGCCCGCGTCGGCCTTGGCCCGGCGCTTCCGCTTCGGCTTCTCGTCGGCGGGCGCGTCGATCACCGGCTCCGGCGCGGCCCAGGCCGGATCGTCGAACTTGCCGCGGCGGACCTCCTCGAGCGCGAGCGCGCCGGCCACCGCGCGGGCGTCCTCGTGGTCCTCCGGCCCGAGCGCCTCGATCTCGGCGGTGTCGGCGAGCGCGGCGGCCTCCTCGGCCTCCTCCTGGCGCAGCCGCTCCGCCTCCTCGGCGCGCAGCTCGGCGACGGCGGCGCGGTGCTCCTCGATGGCGTCGGCGACCTTCGCGGTCACGAGCCCGCCCACCCAGGCGAGCCCGCGGCCGACGGCGGCCCCGAGCGCGCCGAGGTGCGCGGCGACGTTCCGCACCTTGAGGTCGGTCGCGAGGATGAGGGCGACGGTGGCGAGCCCGGTGAGCAGGATCGCGGTGCCCCAGGTGGAGAAGAGGCGCGCGAGCGGCGCGGCGAGGGCGGCGCCGACCGCGCCGCCGGGCGGGAAGGGCGTCCAGCCGCGGCCGGCGAGGGCCAGGTGGCCGAGGGCGGCGGTCGAGGCGGTGAGGACGGCGTAGGAGAGCGCGGAGACGACGGTGATGCGGGCGAGCGCGCCGCGGAAGAGCCGCCAGGCGGCGGTGCCGAGGCCGAAGGGCAGCACGAGCGCGGCGAGGCCGAGGGCGGAGTAGGTCCAGGCCGCGACGCGGTCGCCGACCGGGCCGCAGAGGTTCTGCGCCTCGTAGCCCTTCGCGATCAGGGTCGCGTCGTGCGACGACCAGGTCGCGAGCGCGAGGCCGCTCGCGGCGGCGAGCGCGCCGAGGACGACCGCGGCGATGTCGCGGCCGAGGCCGGACGAGGGCGCCTTGCCCCCCTTCGGCGGGGACTTCTTCGGCTTCTTCTCGGGGAGGCGGCGGTTCGAAGCGGGCTTGCCCATGGCGGTGTGGGCACCCGGCGGACGGGCGCGGGTGCGCCTGCCGATGGGAGCCCAGCCGAGGATATCGGGGGGTCGCAAGGGGTCAATTTTTCGGGATCTCCCGGCCCCGACGTAGAATCAGAACCGCTCCCGGACGTTACCCGGGAAGGGTGCGTGATGGACGTCCGCTGCGAACGCTGCAAGGCCCAGTACCAGGTCGACGAGGCCAGCGTCGCGCCGTCGGGCCTCGCCCTCCAGTGCGAGCAGTGCGGGCACGTCTTCCTCGTGAAGAAGAAGGAGCTCGTCGTGACGGTCCCCGTGAAGCCGGGCACCCTCGCGGGCGTCCCCGTGCCGGCCTCCGCTGCGGGGCGCCGCACGCAGGCCGTCGCCGCCGCCCACGACCCCGCCACCGAGTGGCGCGTGAGGCTCTTCACGGGCGAGACCTTCCCGTGCCGCGACCGCGAGACCCTGCAGAAGTGGATCGTGGAGCGGCGCGTCGGCCGCGAGGACGAGGTCGCGCCGCCGGGCCAGAGCTACAAGAAGCTCGCCGAGATGCACGAGCTCGACACCTTCTTCGAGGTGGTCGACCTCGCCGACCGCGCCGCCACGCAGACCGCGCTCCCCGCGCAGCAGCCGCCGCGCAAGCCCCTTCAGCCTCCGCCCGTGGCGAGGAAGACCGCGACGCGCATGGCCGCGGCGCTCGAGACGCCCCCGGCGCCGCTCGACGTCACGCTCGACCACCAGGGCCCGGACCTCGACGCGGACGAGCGCGCGGCCCTCGGGGGCGGCCACGCCGTCCGCAACACGCTCCTCGTCCTCGGCGCCCTCGTCGTGATCGCGGGCGGCGCGAGCATCCTCGTGCCCGGGCTCTTCGCCCCGGTCCAGGCGCTCCTCGGCATGGGGCCGAAGCCCGAGCCCGCGCCCGCCGCGCAGGCCCCTGCGCCCGCCCCGGCTCCCACGCCCGAGCCGCCGAAGCCGAGCCCGCCGGCGCCCGCCGCCGCCGCCCCGGCCCCGGTCCCCGAGGCCGCCGCCCCGGCGCCCGCGCCCGCCGCGCCGCCGCCCGCCCAGGAGAAGGCCGCCCCGAGGGGCCCGAAGGCGCTCATCGCCCAGGCCGACCGCCTCCGCGAGAAGGGCGACACCGAGAAGGCGCTCGACCTCTACGAGCGGGCCGCCGACGCCGCCCCCGACAACGCGGACGCCCTCGCGGGGCGTGGGCTGTGCTATCTCGATCTCGAGCAGTACGAGTCGGCGGCGAGGGCGTTCCGGGAGGCACTCCGGGCCGACCCGCAGCACGCCGATGCGCTCCTGGGCGCGGCCGAGGCCGCGCGCTCTCTGGGACGCACCGCCGAGGCGATCGCGCAGTATCAGAAGTATCTGGAGGCTCACCCCGACGGCGACGAGGCTCCCGTGGCCCGGAACGCCCTCCAAGAGCTCAGGAGATAGAAGATGGCCGACTTCAAGGGATCGTCGAACACCGAGGACGAGTACTTCGCCCGGGAGGACGCCGAGAAGAAGCGCAAGCTCGCCGTCCAGGTGAAGAAGGACACCGAGGCCGCCGAGCAGGCGCGCCTCAAGGCGATGCACTGGATGCGCTGCCCGAAGTGCGGCATGGAGCTGCACGAGGTGAAGCTGCGCGGCATCGACGTCGACGTCTGCTTCTCCTGCAACGGCGTCTTCCTCGACAAGGGCGAGCTCGAGCACCTCCAGAAGCCGGAGCACTCGGGCGTGATGAGCGCCATCCTGAACTGGTTCAAGTAGGCAGCTCCCATGGCGCTCACGCTCGAGGAGGTCCGGCGCATCGCCGCGCTGGCCCGGCTGAAGCTTTCCCCGGAGGAGGAGCAGGTCTTCCAGGGACAGCTCTCCGCCATCCTCGAGCACGTCGCCGTCCTGTCGGAGCTCGACGTCTCGAGCGTCGAGCCGATGACCCACGCGCTCGCGGCGGGCGACGCAGCGCCGCTCCGCGAGGACGCGGTGCGGCCCGGGCTCTCGTTTGACGAGGCGCTCGGGAACGCGCCGGCGCGCGAGGGCACGGCGTTCAAGGTGCCGAGGATCATCGAGTGAGCGGCCTCCCCGGAGACGCCACGCTGCTCGGGCTCACGCTCGCCGACGCCGGCCGGAAGGTCGCCGCGCGCGAGGTGACCTCGCGGCAGCTCACCGAGGCCGCGCTCCGCCGCGTGGAGGCCACCGACCCGAAGGTCGGCGCCTTCCTCGCGGTCACCGCCGACCGCGCGCTCGCCGCCGCCGACGCGGCCGACGCGCGGGCCGCGCGCGCCGGGCGCCGCTCCCCGCTCGACGGCGTGCCGGTCGCGGTGAAGGACATCCTCCTCACGAAGGGCGTCGAGACCACCGCGGGCTCGCGCATCCTCGAGGGCTTCGTGCCGCCGTACTCGGCCACCGTGGTCGAGCGGCTCGAGGCGGCCGGCGCCGTCATCCTCGGGAAGCTCAACCTCGACGAGTTCGCGATGGGCTCGTCGAACGAGAACTCCGCGTACAAGCCCTGCCGGAACCCCTGGGACCTCGCCCGCACGCCGGGCGGCTCCTCGGGCGGCAGCGCCGCGTCGGTGGCCGCGCGGCAGGTGTTCGGCGCGCTCGGCTCCGACACCGGCGGCTCCATCCGGCTCCCGGCGAGCTTCTGCGGCGTCGTCGGCGTGAAGCCGACCTACGGCCGCGTGCCGAGGTGGGGCGTGGTGGCGTTCGCGTCGTCGCTCGACCAGGTCGGGCCGTTCGGCCGCACGGTCGAGGACGCCGCGCTGCAGCTGCAGGTGATCGCCGGGCACGACCCGCGCGACATGACCTCCTCCGCGCGCCCGGTCGACGACTACCTCGCGAACCTCGAGGGCGGCGCGGAGGGGCTGCGCGTCGGCGTGCCGAAGGAGTGGCTGGACGTCGACGGCCTCGAGGCCGGGACCGCCGCCGCCGTGCGCGCGGCGCTCGCGACCTACGAGAGGCTCGGCGCGACGCTCGTCCCGGTGTCGCTGCCGCACTCGCGCTACGGCATCGCGGCGTACTACCTCATCGCGCCGGCCGAGGCGTCGTCGAACCTGGCGCGGTACGACGGCATCCGGTTCGGGTTGCGCGCCAGGGAGGCCGGCGGCGCAGCCGCCCAGAAGCCCATGGGCCTCCGGGAGGTCTACGAGCAGTCCCGCGAGCGCGGCTTCGGCGCGGAGCCGAAGCGCCGCATCATGCTCGGCACCTACGCGCTCTCGGCGGGCTACTACGACGCCTACTACCTGAAGGCGCAGAAGGTCCGCACGCTCGTGCGCCGCGACTTCGACGAGGCCTTCCGGACCTGCGACGTCGTCGCCGGCCCGGTCGCGCCATCGGTCGCGTTCAAGCTCGGCGAGAAGGCCGCCGACCCGCTCGCGATGTACCTCGCCGACGTCTTCACCATCACGGCGAACCTCGCGGCGCTGCCCGGCCTCTCGGTGCCCTGCGGGAGGGACGCCGCGACGGGCCTCCCGGTGGGCCTGCAGCTCGTCGGCCGGCCGTTCGACGAGGCCACGCTGCTGCGCGCCGCCCGCGCGCTCGAGCGCGAGCAGGGGACGTTCCCCGCGCCGCCGGAGGTCGCGTAGCCATGGCGTCGCCTCCCGCTCCGGGCCATGCGGCCGGCTGGCAGGTGGTCCTGGGCCTCGAGGTCCACGCCCAGCTCCTCACGAACACCAAGATCTTCTGCGGCTGCTCCACCGCGTTCGGCGGCGAGCCCAACGCGCACGTCTGCCCGGTGTGCCTCGCGCTCCCGGGCGCGCTGCCGTCGCTCAACGAGAAGGTGATCGAGCTCGCGGTGCGCACCGGCCTCGCGCTCGGCTGCGAGATCCGGCAGCGCTCGGTCTTCGCGCGGAAGAACTACTTCTACCCGGACCTGCCGAAGGGCTACCAGAATCTCGCAGTACGAGCTGCCGATCTGCGAGGGCGGCGGGCTCACCATCCCGACCGGCTCCCGGGAGGACGGCACCGCGGCCGAGAAGTACGTCCGCCTCGTCCGCATCCACCTCGAGGAGGACGCCGGGAAGAACGTCCACGACGTCGCCCCGGGCGCCTCCGGCGTCGACCTCAACCGCGCCGGCACGCCGCTCGTCGAGATCGTCTCGCAGCCCGACCTCCGCAGCGCGGACGAGGCGGTCGAGTACCTGAAGACGCTCCGCGCGATCCTCGTCTGGCTCGGCGTCAACGACGGGAACATGCAGGAGGGGTCGCTGCGCTGCGACGCGAACGTGTCGGTGATGCCGAAGGGCTCCCAGGTCCTCGGCACCCGGTGCGAGCTCAAGAACATGAACTCGTTCCGCTTCCTGAAGCAGGCGATCGAGTTCGAGCAGAAGCGGCAGATCGAGATCCTGGAGGGCGGCGGGAAGATCGTGCAGGAGACGCGGCTCTTCGACCCGGACCGGGGCGAGACGCGCTCGATGCGCTCGAAGGAGGAGGCGCCCGACTACCGGTACTTCCCGGAGCCGGACCTCCCGCCGATGATCGTGCCGGCGGCGCTCCTCGAGCGCGTGAAGGCGGAGCTCCCGGAGCTGCCGAAGGCCCGCGCCGCCCGGTACCAGCAGGCGCTCGGGCTCTCCGCGTACGACGCCGGGCTCATCGTCGCCGATCGGCGCGGGGCCGACTTCTTCGACGCCGCGCTCGCCGACGCGGGCGGCGGCCCGGAGGCGGCGAAGAAGCTCGCGAACTGGATGAACGGCGAGCTCGCCCGGCTCGCCAACGAGGCCGCGCTCGAGCCCGGCGCGTGGAAGCTCACGCCCGCGCAGCTCGCCGCCATCGTGAGGCTCCTCGATGCCGGCACGATCGGCGGCCCGGGCGCGAAGCAGGTGCTGGAGGAGGTCTTCAGGACCGGCGCCGACCCGGCCGAGGTCGTGAAGGCGAAGGGGCTCGCGCAGGTCTCCGACGAGGGCGCCCTCGAGGCCGCGGTGGACGCGGTGCTCGCCGCGGCGCCGGCCGAGGTGGAGCGCTACCGCGGTGGCAACAAGAAGCTCATGGGCTTCTTCGTCGGGCAGGTGATGAAGCAGACGAAGGGTAAGGGCAACCCGGCCGTCGTGAACGCGCTCCTCCGGAAGAAGCTCGGGGACTGAATGTCACGGGGGGCTCGGCGCCCCCCGCCCCGACCAGCGGAGCTGGCTCGGGGCCCCACCCCGGCAGCGTCGAAGGGATGAGAATGGCCAAGTGGGCAGGCTGGGGCGCGGGCCCCTCCGGAGCGGGGAACACCGGCGGACCCACGCGGGCGTTCCTGTGGATCGCGCTCGTGGGCGCGCTCGTCGTCGCCGGCGTGCTCGCCAAGGAGGGCCGCTGGCCGGGCTTCGCGCTCACGCTCGCCGCGGCGGGCTACTTCGCCATGCGGCTCTTCGGCGGGCTCGGGAGCGGCGGCGATCCGGGGTAGCGGACACCAGGGACCAGGGGACCACGGCACCATGACGAACTTCGACGACGGGGCGCTCAGGCCCGTGCTCTACGACGACGCGCGCGACCACGTGCGCCTGCTCGACCAGAAGCGGCTCCCGGCCGTGGAGCGCTGGCTCGAGCTGTCCACCTCCGACGAGGTCGCGACCGCGATCGCCAATCTCACCGTGCGCGGCGCACCCGCCATCGGCGTCGCCGCCGCCTACGGCCTCGCGGTGGACGCGCGGCGCGGCGCAGGCCCGGCCCGCCTGCGGGAGGCCGCGGAGCACCTCGTGAAGGCCCGCCCCACCGCGGTGAACCTCGCCTGGGCCGTGAAGCGCATGTCGGCGCGGTTCGACGCGGGCGCCGCCGCGCTCCTCGCCGAGGCGCACGCGATCCGCGACGAGGACGAGGCCGCGTGCCGCCGCATCGGCGCGCTCGGCGCCCCGCTCGTGGCGCGCGGGGCGACGGTGCTCACCCACTGCAACGCCGGCGCGCTCGCGACCGCGGCGTACGGCACCGCGCTCGGCGTCGTGCGCGCCGCCTTCGAGGCGGACCCCACGATCCGCGTCCTCGCCGACGAGACCCGGCCGTTCTTCCAGGGCGCCCGCCTCACCGCCTGGGAGCTCCACCGCGACCGGATCCCGGTGACGCTCCTCACCGACGGCATGGCCGGCTGGCTCATGCAGCGCGGGGAGATCTCCTGCGTGGTCGTCGGCTCCGACCGCATCGCCGCGAACGGCGACGTCGCGAACAAGATCGGCACGTACGCGCTCGCGGTGCTCGCGCGCCACCACGGCATCCCGTTCTACGTCGCGGCGCCGTGGAGCACCGTGGACCTCGCCTGCCCGCGCGGCGGCGCGATCCCCATCGAGGAGCGCGGCGGCGACGAGGTCGTGCTCATCCACGGCCAGCGCATCGCCCCCGAGGGCGTCCGGGCGCGCTACCCGGCGTTCGACGTCACGCCGGCGGAGCTCGTCACCGCGATCGTCACCGAGCGCGGCGTCGTGAAGGCGCCGTACCCGGCGGGGCTCGCGGCGCTGGCGGGGTGATCGGCGGCCGTGACGCGGGTCCTCGTCCCCGGGCGAGGCCCTCCCCGCTCAGGGCACGAGGATCCCCGGCGGCAGCCCTGTCCACAGGTCCGCCACCATCCCGGTGCCGGACACGGTGCCGTCGCTCCGCCACAGCTCGAGCCCGTGCGTCCCGTCGTCGGCCGCGTAGAGGAGGTCGTGCGTGGGCACGACGATCGCCACGACGCCCGCGCCCGCGAGCACCTCGAGCGGCACGGGCCAGGTCCCGTCCCCGCCGCGCACCGCGTCCACGACCATCCGGGTGCCCGCGGCGGTGCCGTCGGAGGTCCACAGCTCCGGCCCGTGGACGTAGTCGTCCACGGAGAACCAGAGCTGCCCGCCGTGCGCGGCGAGCTCCGTGATCCGCGAGCCGCCGGGGCTGATCACGCCGACCTCGGCGGTGCCCGCCGCCGTGCCGTCGCTCGTCCAGAGCTGGTAGCCGTCGTCCTCGTCGCGGGCGACGAAGGCGACGCGCTCGCCGAACCGGACGAGCGCGTGCGGATCGCCGGACTCCGGCCCGGGCCAGAGGTCCACGAGGAGCGCGGTGCCGGCCCCGGTGCCGTCGCTGCGCCACAGCTCGAGGCCGCTCTCTCCGTCGTCGGCCTCGAAGAGGACCGCACCGCCGAGCGCGGTGAACCCCGCCGGCGAGGAGCCCGCCGGACCCGGGGCGAGGTCGAGGACCTGACCGGTGCCGGCCACCGTGCCGTCGGAGGCCCACGGCTCGCGGCCCGCCGCCGCGGTGCTCGCCGTGAAGAACGTGCGCCCGCCGGCCGTGGTGAGGCCGAGCGGCTCGCCGTTCCAGGCGGCCGGATCGGTGAGCGGGTGCGTGCCGGCGGCGGTGCCGTCGGTCGCGAAGAGCGCGTGCCGGCCCTGCGCGTCCTGCGCGACGAA
This sequence comes from Anaeromyxobacteraceae bacterium, assembly GCA_047602405.1. GTDB lineage: Bacteria > Myxococcota > Myxococcia > Myxococcales > Anaeromyxobacteraceae > Anaeromyxobacter. Next base: position 696,943 of record JASGHJ010000001.1, on the reverse strand, counting down.
GCAGACGAGGGCGCCGCACGCGGCGAAGCCGTGCGGCGAGGAGCCGGACGCGCCCGCGGCGAGCTCGCCGAGCGAGGCCGTGCCCGCGGCGGTGCCGTCGGTCACCCACGGCTCGAGGCCCGCCCCGGTGTCCCACGCGAGGTACGCCCGCGCGCCCACGATCGCGAGCGCGCCGCAGCCGGCGCCGGACGCCGAGGTGATCGCGCGCGTGCCGCCGGGCGTGCCGTCGGTGATCCAGGGCGCGCGGCCGGCCGCCGTGCTCGCGCAGAACACCGCGCGGTCGCCGAGCACGCGGAGGTCGCCGGGGAGCGACGACGGCGTGCCCGCGTGGAGGTCGGCGAGGAGCGTGAGCTCGCCGGCGCGGTAGACCCAGGGCTCCCAGCCCGAGGCGCCGTCGTTCATCGGCAGGACGGCCCAGCCCGGGTCGGGCGTGGTCCCGCCGCCGCCCGCGCCGCCGCAGGCGGCGAGGGCGAGGGCGAGGAGGGCGGGTGCGAGCGCGTGCGGCCTCATGCCGGGACTCTCCCCCGGCACGATGGCTGCGGACGCTGACCTCCGTCAATCGACGGTCGGTGCGCCCGGCCCCGGCGCGAAGCACGCGCGCGCCTCCGGCTCCCGCGGGACCCAGCGCACCGTCGTCGACGCGGACCGGGCCGCCCAGGCAGCGGGCGGAGGCGGCGGGGAGGCCCCCGGCGCGTTGAGCACCTGCTTCGTGTACGAGAACACGTACTCGACGGTCGTGGCCGCGTGGAGCACGTCCTGCCGGGCGCCGTTCACCCAGAAGCCGCCGAGCGACGCCGGCCGAGGGATGTCCACGGTGCCGCTCCAGTTCCCCTCGATCGTGCCCGCGGCCTTCGTCGGATCCACCTGGCCGGTGATCACGAGGTCTCCGATCGACACCGGCCCCCCCATGGCCTCGTCGATCGTGCCGGAGGAACCGCAGCCGTCGAAGGCCACGTGGTGGCGGCCGGTGCCCGGCTTCCCGTTCATGGCGAGGCGGAGCTCGAACTTGCCGTCGGGCTGCATCGTCGCCAGGAGCGCGCGCGGCGTGTCGTCGGTCACCCAGACCGAGCTCCAGGCGGCGTCGTCCACCCGGTGCTGGAGCCCCTCGACGCACGCGCAGGGATCCTGCACGTCGAGCGCGCCCCGGTAGCGGAAGTCCCGCTTGCCGTTCTCCGAGAGGTAGCTCGCGGCGAGCCCGGGCGCGCCGTTCAGGATGAGGAAGACGAGCGGGTCGCCGGCGGTGGACGGGGCCGGGCGCTCCACGAGGCTCACGGTCGCGTCGAGCGTCTCCTGTCCCTGGCCGTTCGAGCGGATTCGAGCCCGCGAGCGAGCCCGCGAGCTCGACCCGCATCACGATCCCGTCGAGCGACTGGTGATCCTCGACCGGCAGGCCGTAGCGCCCGGCGAAGACGAGGGTGTTCATGCGGAGCAGCGTCTCGGTGAGGGCCGAGAGCATCATCGACGCGGGGTTGCCGGCGAGCGCGCTCCCCACCGCGTCCTGGATGTCCTGCCACATCTTCGTGTCCTTGAGCGCGACCTTCGCCGCGACCTGCACGAGCCGGTGGTCGGGGGCGATGCGGCCGGTGAGGGCGGGGTCCTTCTTCGTGCCCTCGAGGGTGATCGCGTCCTTGCCGTCGGCGTCGGTGCGTCGGCCGAGGGGCACGCTGCCCGCCTGGTAGCGGACGATCGGGCCCGGGCCCTTGCGGTCCTTCACCGCGAACATCTCCCAGTCCACCCGGGCGTTCGCGACCGGGCCGTCCTGCGGGAGGCTGAAGTCGAGGCCGAGCGCGTTGAGCGCCGGGCGCACGCAGTTGAAGGCCTGCGCGTTGCCGGTGTCGTAGCGGAAGGCCGCGGTCAGCGTGGCCTCGTCGCCGTAGGCGGTGCCGTCCCAGTTGCGCACGATGCCGCTCGTGTCCGCGGTGACGCGGGCGTCGAGCGCGGCGAGCGTCCAGAGGAACTTCACCACCGTCAGCGCGGAGTTCGCGAGGCCGCCGTACTTCGCGACCTTCTCGACGCCGGGCACGGCCTTCCCGATCTCGCCGATGAGCTCGCCGAAGAAGGTCGAGCCGGCGAGCGCGGCCGTGTCCATCACGGTGGACTCGGTGTCGGTCATCGTGCAGGGGCGCGGGGTCGCCGCCGCGGCCGCGAAGAGGACGGGCAGCGCCGGCGCGAAGCCGCCGCCCGCCGCCTTCTTGCCCTCGCGCCAGACCTCGGCCTGGAAGCGGTAGGTGAGGAGCGCGACCTGTGCCGGATCGAGCGCGGAGGAGCCCGGGACCGCCGGGTCGAGCAGGTCGAACGGCGCGTCGGAGGCGCGGCCGAGCTGCGCGATGAGCTGGGCCCAGTACCGGCGCGTGGGATCCGTGCTGGTGGCCGCGGCCCGCAGGTCGGCGACGAGCCTCGGGCGGAGCACGTCGGCGGTGAGCGCGGGCGAGAGGGCGCCCCAGCCCGCGAGGAGGTCGTCGAGCGGCACGCGGGCGCCCGAGGCGAGCCCGGCCGCGACGAGCTCCGCGTCGGTCCACTCGAAGACGATGCCCTGGCGTGGCGCCTCCGCCTCCCACTGCACGACGCCGAGCTCGTTCACCTGGTCGAAGCCCGCGTGGGCGAGGGCCGAGCGCAGGATGAGCTCCGGCTCGAGGCCCAGCTCGGAGCTGCCGAGGATGCCGCGGACGTCGTCGACCACGGCGGCGTCGAGCTCGAGGCCCGAGCCGCCCCCACCCCCGCCGCCTCCCCCACCGCCACCGCCACCCCCGCCTCCTCCTCCGTCGCCGGGGTCCACGGGCGGCTTCGGGCCCCCGCCGCCGCAGGCGGCGAGGGCGAAGGTGAGGGCGAGCGCGATCGTTCGGCGTGCGGACATGGTGCTCCCGGAGGCAGGGGAGCCTCGAACGTGCCGCGAACCGTGGCGCCCCGGGAGGGCCACTCCCGCGAAAGCGCCTGGGCCACCCGCGCCCGTCCGCCGGGCGGGTGACGGCCGCACGGCCTCACGGTGCGGTCCCGCCCGCCGGGAGGCCGCGGCGCACGCTCCGGGTTCGGCGCACCCCGTTGACCTGAAGCACCGGGGTGGCAGACTCGACGCTGGCCCTCGCGGGCTCCCCGGGGGGAACCGTGTCGCTCGACATCCCGCTCCTCCTCGAAGAACACCGCACCATCCTCGCCGCGCTCGACGAGCTCCGGCGCTCCGGGCCGGGGCGGCCAGCCGGGCGCGACGCGCTCCGGGCCCTGCGCGATCTGCTCGTCGGACACCTCGCCCGCGAGGACGCGCTGCTCTATCCGCGCCTCCGCGAGCTCGCGAGGACGCGGCCGCACCTGCGGATCCTGCTCGACGGCTTCGAGCGGGAGACGGTCGAGCTCGGGGCGCGGGTCGAGGCCTTCTTCGCGCGGCTGGAGCACGAGGGCGAGGCCCTGAAGCTCGCCGGCGAGCTCGGAGGGCTCGCGGCGGACCTGCGCCAGCGCATCCACCGCGAGGAGCACGTGCTGTACCCGGAGCTGGGCTGAGCTCAAGGCCTGAGCGCGTGGACCACGCCGTCCATGGTCGCCCAGTACAGCGCCCCGCCCGCCCAGGTCGGCGGCGCGAGCGACGGCGCGCCGGAGGTGAACGCCTTCAGCGGCTCGCCGGTGCCGGCGTCGAGGAGCTGCAGCGTCGAGCCGCGGTCGTCGAACCAGGTCGTCACGACCGCGAGCACGCCGCCCGCAGCCACCGCGGGCTGCAGCACCGGCCCCGGCAGCGCCCGCGTCCAGCGCACGTCGCCGGTGCCCGGATCGACCGCGACGACCGAGCCCGGGTCGCCGCCCGGCGTGCGGCCGCCGCCGAGGAACAGGAGGCCCCCCGAGAACGCCGGCGGCACGATCGAGCCGAAGCCGGCCAGGGGATCCCCGCCCGCGTCGGGGTGCGCCGGGTCCACCGTCGCGACCTCGCGCCTCCAGGCCGGGCCGTCGCCGATGCGCGCGGCGTCGAACGCGTAGACCCAGCCGTCCTTCGCGGCCGCGGCCAGCATCGCCTTGCCGCCGGCGACGAAGTACGTCGGCGCGCCGCCGAAGTCGGCGTTCGTGAGCGCGGTCGGGTTCTGCCAGGACGCGAGCGGCACGAGGCTGGCGGCGTCGAGCGCGACCACCGCCTGCGCGAGCGGCGTCTTCGTGCGGTCGCCCTCGGCGTTGCCGGTCGCGAGGTAGACCCGCCCGCCTTCGACCGCCGGGCTCGCCCAGACCGCCGCGCCGCGCTGCCCGTCCGGAACGAGCGTCCGCTGCGAGACCGCGTGGGTCGCGAGGTCGACGGCCGCGAGGCGGCCCGGGATCTGGTCGCAGTGCGCGGTCGAGGCGACGCCGAGCCAGGCCTTCCCGCCCGCGAGCACGACCGAGGTCTCGATGAGCTCGCCGTGCGGGGTCGGGTCGGCGACGTGGGCCTTCCAGCGGGTGTCGCCGGTCCCGGCGTCGAGGGCGTGGAGGTCCCCGTCCGCCGCCGCGACGTAGACGGTGTCGCCGTCCACCGCGGGCGCGCCCCAGGTGCCCGGCCGCTCCGGCGTGCCGCAGTCGGCCTGCACGACCGCCTCGATCTTGCGCGCCCAGCGCTCGGCCCCGGTCGCGGCGTCGAGCGCGACGATCCCGCCCGGGCCGGCGAGCGCGACCCAGACCGTGTCGCCCCGCGCGACCGGCTGCGACCAGAGGTTCGCCGCGGTCGGGTGGCTCCAGACCTCGTGGAGCGAGCGGGCCTGGTCGGCGGTGAGCGGCGCCGAGGCCGCGGAGGTGCCGTGCGGGTCGCGGCGGAACTGGGTCCAGTCGGGGCCGGGCAGGGGAGGATCGGCGACGAGGCCCGACCCTCCCGAGCCGCTCGAGCCGGGGTGGCAGGCGAGCAGCGCGAGGGTCAGGCCGGAGATCGGGAACCGCATCCACCCAAGGTCAACACGACCCGGCGTCCGGGCGAGGCACCCGCCCGGTCCGCCGCGGTCCGGGCAGGGCCCGGCGGGTCGTCGCCCGGGCGCGCCGTGCGGCGGGACCTCAGCGGAGCTTCTCGCGCAGCGTCCTCGTCCACGCGAGCCGGGCGCCGCGCTCCTCGGCCTTCGCGAGCGCGGCGCGGGCCCCCTCGCGGTCGCCGCTCGCGAGGAGGACGTGGCCGCGCAGCGCCAGCAGCCGGGGATCGGCGGGGGTGAGCGCGAGCATCTTCTCGGAGGCGGCGCGCGCGCGGGCGAGCTCGGCCTCCCCCGGCGCCGGCGTCGCGAGGACGGCCTCCACCTCGAGGCGCCACCCGTCGGGCAGGGACGGGTCGGCCACCTTCATGAGCTCGGCGTGCCGCCTCGCCGCGGCGAGCGCCGGCGCCGGGTCGCCCCCGTGGGCGGCGAGCCACGCCGCCCGGTGGAGCTCGAGCTCCGCGAGGCGGCCGCGCATCGGCGGGTACACGCCGGACCTCACCACCCGCTCGACGAGCGGCACCGCGCGCGCGAGGTCGCCGGCCGGGTCCTCGCCGGCGAGGACCTTCGCCTGCACCTGCAGCGTGGCGAGCTCGGCGAGCTGCGCGGCGGCGATCGCGTCGGAGTCCACCCGGGCCGCGAGGGTCGCCGCCCAGGGCACGACCGCGGTGAGCGCGGCCGTGGGGGCACGCCCCTCGAGCAGCGCGGCCTCCGCCCAGAGGACCGCGATCTGCACGCCGTGGCCGGCCTGCGCCGCCTGGCCCTCGGAGTACCTCCAGGCCTCCCCCATGACCCGCACGGCCTCCGAGAAGCGCGGGTCGGGGTCCTCGCCGCGCGACCAGCGCGAGGTCGCGTCCTGCCGGAGCGCGAGCCCGAGGAGCACCTTCGAGACCATCGGGCGGTCGCCGATGTCGGCGACCCGGCGGGCGGCGACCAGCGCGGCGTCGATGTCGGCGCGCGCGTCCCCGCCCCGGATCTCGGTCGTCTCGGCCCGGTCGGTGTGCATCTGGGAGAGGAGCGACGGCGGCACGCTCGACCCGGGGGAGAGCTCGCCCGCCCGCGTCGCCGCGGCGATCCCCTTCTCCCAGGCCCAGTCGACCTCGTACCGCGCGTCGCGCAGCTCGCGCGCGTAGTTCAGGCAGGCCCAGGCGAGGCGCTCCCACGCGCTGCGGTCCGCGGGCGCGGCGCGGGTCGCGGCGTCGGCGGCGCGCACGGCCTCGACGAGGAACGGGCCGGGGTCGACGCCGAGCTGCCGGGCGATCCGGCCCTGCTCGGCGACGATCTCCGAGCGCGCGACCAGGAGCTCCGGGTCCGACGCGTCGAGCGCGAGCCCCTCGTCGAGCACCCGCAGGGCCTCGTCGAAGCGGTCCTTCCGGACGGGCTCGCGCTGCTGCAGGGCCGTCTGCTCGTGCATGAGCGCCTGGGCGAGCAGGAGCCTGGGCCGCGGCGCGCTGCGGCCGATCTCCGCGGCGCGGCGGAGCGCCGTCACGGCCTGCGCGAGCGGCGCGAGGGTCCCGTCGAGGTCCCGCACCTCGTAGAGCTCGAGCGCGCGGCCCAAGAAGGCCTCGCCCTCGAGGGTGCTCGCCTCGAGCGGATCCGCGCCGGCCTCCCGGGCCTGCCGCGCGAGCGTCGCCGCCTCGAGGTGGCGCTCCTCCACGAGCGCGATCCGGGCCTCGAGCAGCGCCCGGTCGGCGGCAGTGGAGGCCGCGGCGAGCCGCAGGCGCGCGACCGCGGGCTCGCGGAAGCGCGCGCGCAGCTCGGCGATCCACGCGTCCTTTCGCCGCGCGTCGTCGATGCGCGGGAGCTGCTGGCGCTCGCGGGCGTAGCGCTCGCCGTCGAGCAGGCCGAGCGCGAGCGCCGCCTCGGGGCGCCGGAACCCGAGCGACCAGGCCTGCTCGAGCGCGGCGCGGGCGGGCTCGGCGGCGCGCAGGAGCTGGAGCCCGCGGCCGACCGCGAAGGCCCGCGCGGCGGCGCCGGCGGCGCCGGTCGTGCGCTCGAGCTCGTCCACCTTGGCGCGGATGGTGGCGTAGACGGGCGAGAGATCGTGCGCGGGGGAGAGGTGCGCGACCCGGAGCGCGCTCTCCATCCGCTGGGCATCGGCGCCGAGCCGCGCCGCCTCGAGCGCGTCGAGGCCGGCGCGGCGCTCGGCCAGGGCCGCCCAGCCGAACCCGAGCAGCACCGCCACGACCGCCACCGCCACCGCCCGCGCGGCGGCGGGGTTGCGGCGGGCCCACTTCGCCGCCCGCTCCCCGAGGGAGGGGGGACGCGCGAGCACCGGCTCGCCGCGCTGGAAGCGGCCGAGGTCCTCGGCGAGCGCGAGCGCGGAGGGGTAGCGGGCCGCGGGCTCCTTCTCCATCGCGCGGGCGGCGACGAGGGCGAGCTCGGGGGGCGCCGCGGCGCCGAGCGGCGGCGGGTCCTGCGAGAGGATGCCGCGGAGCAGGCTCGAGGGGTCCGACCTCCCGGCGCCGCGCGCGAGGTGCCCCGACGGGGAGGGGGCCAGGCCCCCTGCAGCGCCGAACGGCGGCCTCCCGGCGAGCACCGCGTAGAGCGTCGCCCCGAGCGCGTAGACGTCGGCGCGGAAGTCCGCGGGGCCGGTCCCGGCGAGCTGCTCGGGCGCCATGTACTCGAGCGTGCCGGCGGGAAACCCGGAGCGGGTGAGCCCGCCCTCCTCGCCGTGGGCGAGGCCGAAGTCCCCGAGCCGCGCCACCGGCGCGCCGGGGCCCTCCTCCACGAGCACGTTGCCGGGCTTCACGTCGCGGTGCACGAGCCCCTGCTGGTGCGCGGCGTGGAGCCCGAGCGCCGCCTGGCGCACGAGCTCGACCCGGGTCGCGAGGGGCAGGCCCGTCGCGAGCTCGGCGAGCGTCCGGCCCTCCACGAGCTGGAGCACGAGGCACGGACGGCCGCCGAGGGTGCCGACGGCATGCACCCGCACCACGTTCTCGTGCTCGACCCGCGCCTGCAGGCGCGCCTCGAGCACGAGCCGCTCGGTCTCTCGCGGATCGTCCCCGCGCAGGAACTTCACGGCGACGGCGCGCTCGAGGCTCCGGTCGAAGGCGCGGTGCACGTGGCCCATGCCGCCCTCGCCGAGCAGCCCCTTCAGCGCGAGGCGATCGTCCAGCGGCGCGAGCTCGGTGCTCACGGCAGGGCCTCGCCCATCCGGCGCGCGACCTCGACGAGCTCCGCGTCGTCGTAGGAGGAGAAGCCCATCCGCAGCCCCTGCACGGGCCCGCCGTCGAACGCGAACTGCCGCCCCGCCTGGAACGACACGCCGCGCTCGAGCGCCCGGCGCGCCCAGGCGTCCACATCGAGGTCCTTCCGGGCGCGCGCCCAGAACGCGAGCCCGCCGGCGGGCACCTCGACCTCGAGCGCGTCGCCGAGGTGCTGGCGGAGCGCGCCGGCGAGGACGTCGCGCCGGTGGCGGTAGACCTGGTGCATGCGGTTGAGGTGCCGGCCGATCTCGCCGTCCTCGAGCAGCTCCGCCATGGCGCGCTCGAGCGCCGGGTCGCCGTGCCGGTCGAGCGCGTCGCGCGCCGAGCGCAGCTCCGCGACGAGGGGCTTCGGCGCGTGGACGAACCCGAGGCGCAGGCCCGGGCTGAAGACCTTCGAGAGCGAGCCGACGTGCACCACCACGCCGGCGGCGTCCTGCGCGGCGAGCGGCGGCGGCGCGGCGCCGTCGAACTGGAACTCGGAGTCGTGATCCGACTCCAGGATCGCGATGCGGTGGCGCGCGGCGAGCGCGAGCAGCCGCTCGCGCCGGTCGGGCGCGAGGGCGACGACGGTCGGGTACTGGCGCACCGGCGTGACGAGCACCGCCCGCAGCCGCTCGGTCGCGAGCAGCGCCTCGAGCGCGTCCACGTCGAGCCCGCCCGCGTCCACCGGCACGGGCAGGCAGCGCGCGCCGGCGCGGACGCAGGCCTCCCAGCTGTCGCGCCCGCCGAGCGCCTCGACCGCGACGGCGTCGCCGGGGCCGAGGAGCGCGTGCGCCACGAGCGCGAGCGGCATCTGTCCGCCGCGGGTGACCACGAGCCGCTCCGGCGAGGCGGCCATGCCGCGACCCTCGCGGAGCGACCGTGCGAGCGCCTCGCGCAGCGCCGGCAGGCCCTGCGGGTCGTCCACCGCGAGCGTGCCGCGGGGGTTCACGGTGAGCGCACGCCGGTAGGCGCGCGCGAGCGCCGCCCCGGGCAGCAGGCGCGGGTCCGGGTTGCCGGTCGCGACGCGGAGCAGGTTGCGCGCGGCGTCCGGCGCGGCGGGGTCGGGGCCGCGGTGGAGGTCGAAGCCCATGCCGCCGCTCGACGGCGTCTTGCCCGGCAGCCGCTGCGGCGGGCTGGGCGCGACCTGGCTGCCCTCGCCGGGCGCCGCCACGAGCCAGCCCTCCGCCGCGAGCTCGCGGTAGGCGGCCATCACCGTGTTGCGCGAGACGCCGAGCTCGTTCGCGAGCGTGCGGTAGCCGGGGAGCGCGTCGCCGGGCTGGAACCGCCCGCGGTGGATCTCCGCCATGAGCGCGTGCGCGATCTGGAGGTACACGGGCCGCTCGGACCCGGGCTCGAGCACGATCGTGGGGATGGGCGGTGACACGGAGAGGGAACTCTAGCGTGGAACCCGCCGGGAAGCCGTGCGCCACGCACGATGTGGGTCGAGGCCCTACCTGCTCGCGCGGGTGGTGGCCCAGCGGGATTCGGGGCAGCGGCCCTCCCGCGCGGGAAGGGGCCCTGAAAGAGTCGAGGGCGTTCCTCCCCTGCCTCGGAGCCCCGCCATGCCCCGCCCCTCCCTCCCCCTCACGGTCCTCGCCTGCCTCGCGCTCGCCGCGGGCGCCTGCGGTGGTGGGGGCGGCGGCGGGGGCACGCCGGACGCCCTCCCGCCGGCGGCCCCGACCGGCCTCGCCGCCACGCCCACCTCCTCGACGAGCGTGGCGCTCGGCTGGTCCGCCCCGGCCGACCCGATCACCCGCTACGAGCTCGAGCGGGCCGCCGGCGCGGGCGGCGCCTTCACGGCGCTCGCGAGCCCCGCCGCCCCCGCGTCCGGCTACAGCGACGGCGGGCTCGTGACCGGGACGGCGTACCGTTACCGGGTCCGCGCGGTGGGGGCGGGAGGCCCGTCCGCGTGGAGCGCCGAGGCGAGCGCGACGCCGCCGGCGTCGGCGCCGGCCGCGCCCGCGCCGCCCGCGGCGGTGAGCGTGTCGCCCCTCTCCGCGAGCGGGCTGCGCGTCGCCTGGGCCGACCAGTCCACCGACGAGACCGGCTTCGAGATCGAGCGCGCGATCGCCGCGCAGGGGCCGTTCGGCCTCGTGGGCACCGCCGCGGCGAACGCCTCGGCCTGGGACGACGGCGGCCTCGCGGCGGGCCAGACGTACCACTACCGGGTCCGCGCGGTGAACGCCGCGGGCGTCTCGGGCTACGCCGCCGCGGCGTCCGGCACCACCTCCGCGGCCGCCGCCCCCGCCGCGCCGACGGGCCTCGCCGCGGCGCAGGAGCTCGCCGGCTCGAGCGTCGTCATCCGGCTCGGCTGGACCGACGCCGCGACGGACGAGACGGGCTACGAGGTCCAGCGCTCGCCGGACGGCAGCACCTGGGGCGCGACGCAGGCCCTCGCCGCGGGGGCGAGCTCGTACGTCGACCCGTCCCCGCTCCCGCTCGCGGGCAACTGGTACCGCGTCCGCGCGGTGAACGGCGCGTCGCCCTCGGGCTGGGCGCAGGTCACGATCTACAACGGCCCCGTCCTCGCCGGGGTCATCTGCCCGGGCCTCGACGGCACCAGCGCGACCGCGCTCTACACCACCTCGGTGCGGGTGGGGTGGACCTGGAACGTCTGCGGCGGCGTCGGCATCGAGCGCGCGGCCTCGGCGTCGGGCCCGTGGTCGGAGGTGGCGCGGCTCGGCAACTACGTCTTCGGCGCGCCGCCGGACGCCACGTGGGACGACACCGGCCTCGCGCCGGGGACCACCTACCACTACCGCCTGCGCGCGCTGCCGCTCTTCGCGCCGTCGCCGGTCGGCGGCGGCACCTGGTCGCCGGGCTTCTACACGACGACCTACGCCGCCACGACCACGGCCGCGGTCGGCGCGCCCTCGGGGCTCTCGGTCTCGAACGTCACCGCGACGACCGCCGCCCTCGCCTGGACCGCCGCGAGCGGCGCGGACGGCTACGCGGTGGACTACGCGCTCGCCGCGGCGGGGCCGTTCACCGAGGCGTTCAGGGTCGGCGCGGTGACCTCCACCGGCGTCACCGGCCTCACCCCCGGGACCACCCACGGGTTCCGCGTGCGCGCGACGAAGGGGACCGCCTCCTCCCCGCCGTCGAACGTCGTCACCTTCACGACCTCGAGCACCCTCGTGCTGCGCGCGACCGGCGACGCGTTCGTGATGGAGAGCACCGCGGTGCCCGGGAACGAGCTCGTCAACACCGCGAACGACCACGACGCCGTCGGCTGCTTCTTCAGCTGGACGGTGGGCCCGGGCGGGCAGGGCCTCCACCACAACTGCGCGGGCACGGCGCTCCGCTTCGACACCGCCGCGCTCGCCGGCAAGACCGTGGTCAGCGCGGCGCTCGTGATGTGGCCGTGCGGCCTCGCCCCGCACCCGGTGGACGACGCCCGCTACCAGGTCTGGGCGCTCGCGTCCGCGTGGAACCCGGCCACCGTCACCTTCCGGACGCTGCCGCAGATCTACGCCGCGGGCTCGTGGTGGGTGCCGGCGCCCACCGCGGCGGGCGCGCAGGCCTGGGACGTCACCACGATCGTGAAGAACTGGGTGTCCGGCACCTGGGCGCAGAACGGGCTCTACGTCGGGCAGTCGCCGATCGTCGACCGCATCCCCACCTGGAACGACCAGCAGTGGGACTACCAGGACCAGACGACGCCCTACTGCAGCCTCGAGAAGAACGGCGGCTCGGCCGCCTGGGCGCCTTCGCTGGAGGTGGAGGTGCGGTAAGCTCGGGCGGGCATGGCCGAGATCGAGAGCACCCGGGTCTTCGGCGCGCGCACCTCGCGCGTGGTCGGCCTCCGCCGCCGCCCGCTCGCGGACGCCTACCACACGCTCGTCACCGGCTCCTGGACCCGCCTCGTCGTCACGTACGCGCTCGTCTGGTTCGGCACGCAGGCGGTGTTCGCGCTCGCGCACCTCCTCCTCGCCGCGAAGCGCATCGACGCCGGCGCGCTCTTGGCGTCGCTCCTCGCCGCGCTGCAGGCGCCGCCCGAGGCCGCGCCGCCGCTCAGCGGGGCGTGGCTCCTCAACGGGACCATCACCTCGCTCGAGGGCTTCGTCCGCTGGCTCGAGGTCGGCGTGGGCGCGGGCATCATCTTCGGCAAGTTCTCCTTGCCGCGGGCCCGCGTGCTCTGGAGCGAGGTCGCGGTGGTGGGGCCGGCGGCCGCGGGGCGCGCGCTCATGTTCCGCATGGCGAACGAGCGCACGAGCCACATCGTGCAGGCGAAGGTCGCGGCGCTGCTCATCTGGGACGAGCCGGACGAGGAGGGCCACACCACCCGCCGCGCGCACGACCTCGCGCTCTCGCGCGGCGGCACGGTGCTCTTCACGCATGCCTGGACCGCGGTGCACTACCTCGACCACGACAGCCCGCTCCGGAACGAGTCGGAGGCGACGCTCGCCGCGCGCGAGGCCGAGATCGTCGTGACGCTCAACGGCTACGACGAGCAGCGGCTCTCGATGATCCACGCGCGGCACGTCTACCCGGCGCCGCGCATCCGCTGGGACGCGCGCTTCCGGGAGATCGTGCAGACCGACGAGCGCACCGGCCGGCAGACCATCGACTACCGCCGCTTCCACGACGTGGTCGACGTCGGCCCCACCGGCGAGCAGGACCTCCCGCCCGGCGTGTACCGCAGGCCCCGGCGGGGCTGATGCACTGCCCGGCGGCGGGCGCCGGCGGTAGGATTCCGATCCCATGCCGAAGCCGAAGCCGATCTGCCCCGCCTGCAAGCGCACCCTCGGCTCGAACGCCGAGTGCCTGTCGTGCCGCGACGCCGCCGCGAGCTCGCTCGCCCGGGAGGCCGAGGACGTGACCCCGCGCGAGGTGGGCGAGAAGGCCGCCGCGGTGGAGGGCTTCCTCGCCTCGCCGCCCTGGTACGCGAAGGCGGGCCCGGCGAACCTGTGGGCGAAGCTGCGGCTCCTGGGGATGATCCTGAAGGACTACTGGCAGGGCAGCTACCGCAAGGTGCCGTGGAAGGCGATCGCCGCGATCCTGGCGGGGGTGGCTTACGTGCTCTCGCCGATCGACCTCATCCCGGACTTCCTCGTCCCGCTCGGCTGGACGGACGACATGCTCGCGATCGCGCTGACGTGGGGGCTCGTGAAGAAGGAGCTCCGCGAGTACTGCGACTGGAAGAAGCTCTCGCCCGCCCATTTTGGACTGTAGGATCAGGATCCTGGCCGATCCCGCGGGTGCCGGACACGGCGCGGTAAGCGCCCGAAATCCCTGTACTGCCTGGACTTCTTGACAGGGGGGCGCCGCGGATCGTATACGACCCGCCTTCCGGAGGCCCCGGACCAGCGCCCTTGCACTGTGCTTCATCGAGGCAGAGGCGGGCGTCCCGGGTGAAAACCTCCCCAGATTCCGAGGAGAAGGCGATGTACGCGGTGATCAAGACCGGCGGCAAGCAGTACCGCGTCGCGCAGGGCGATCGGCTCAAGGTCGAGAAGCTCGGCGGCGACGTCGGCGGCAAGATCTCGTTCGAGGTCCTGCTCGTCGGCGGCGAGGGCGACGTGAAGCTCGGCAAGCCGGTCGTCTCCGGCGCGGCGGTCGAGGGCGAGATTGTCGGCCAGGGCAAGCACAAGAAGGTCGTCCACTTCCGGAAGAAGAAGGAAGGCTGGACGAAGAAGCGGGGCCACCGGCAGCCGTACACCGAGGTCCTCATCACCACGGTCCGGGCGTAGGCACCCGCCGAACACTGCTGCCGCACGGCAACACGCCGTAACGCAACACAGAGGTCACGCGAAATGGCTCACAAAAAGGGACAGGGCTCCTCGCGCAACGGGCGCGACTCCCCTGGGCAGCACCGCGGCGTGAAGGTCTTCGGGTCCGAGAAGGTCCTCGCCGGCAACATCCTCGTCCGCCAGGTCGGCACGCTCGTCCACCCGGGCAAGAACGTCGGCATGGGCAAGGACTTCACGCTCTTCGCCAAGATCGACGGCACCGTGAAGTACGCGCGCACCCGCGGCGACCGCAAGGTCGTGTCGGTCGAGCCGAGCGCCTAGCTCGTTCGAGCGGAGCAGCACTTCAGGCGCCGCGGGCCCACGAGGTCCGCGGCGCTTCGCGTCTGTGGGGTCCATGTGAAGTTCGTCGACGAGGTCCAGATCCACGTGAAGGCCGGCGACGGCGGCGACGGCGCCGTCGCGTGGCGGCGGGAGAAGTTCATCCCCCGCGGCGGCCCGGCGGGCGGCGACGGCGGCAACGGCGGCGACGTCGTGCTGGTGGTCGACACCGGCCTCTCGACGCTGCTCGACTACCGCTACGTGCGCGAGCACAAGGCGCGCTCCGGCGAGAAGGGCATGGGCTCCGACATGAACGGGGCCGACGGGGCGGACCTCGTGCTGCGCGTGCCGCCCGGCACGACCGTGAAGGACGCCGCCACCGCCGAGCTGCTCGCCGACCTCAAGGAGGGCGATCGCTTCGTCCTCGCGAAGGGCGGCCAGGGCGGCCTCGGCAACATGAACTTCGCGAGCTCCACGAACCAGGCGCCCCGGTTCGCGCAGGACGGCACGCTCGGCGAGGAGAAGGACGTCGTCCTCGAGCTGAAGCTGCTCGCCGACGTCGGCATCGTCGGCTACCCGAACGCCGGCAAGTCCACGCTCATCAGCCGCATCTCCCGCGCGCGGCCGAAGATCGCCGACTACCCGTTCACGACGCTCGCGCCGAACCTCGGCGTGGTCGGCTGGCGCGGGAAGAGCTTCGTCGTCGCCGACATCCCCGGCCTCATCGAGGGCGCCCACGCCGGCGCCGGGCTCGGCCACCAGTTCCTGCGCCACGTCGAGCGCTGCCGCGTGCTCGTGCACCTCGTGGAGGGCGCGAACCCGGACCCCGACCGCGCGCCGAAGAAGGACCTCGACGCCATCAACGCCGAGCTCGCGCTGTACTCGAAGGAGCTCGCGAAGAAGCCCCAGGTCGTCGCGGTCACGAAGATCGACGTCACCGAGGCCCGCGAGGCCGGCGAGAAGCTCCAGAAGCTCCTCGCGAAGCGGAAGAAGCCGGTGAAGGTCCACCTCGTCTCGGCGGTGACCGGCGAGGGCATGGACGCGCTCCTCGACGCCGTCGCGAAGGTGGTCTTCAAGGGCGCCTCCGCGAAGGAGGAGGGCCGCCCGCGCCGGATGGGCAAGCCAAGGAAGAAGAAGTGACCGAGGAGGCGTCGGAGCGCGGCCCCGGCGAGGCCGGCGAGCGGCCCGCCCTCGGCGCGCCCGACTTCCTCGTCCCGGAGCGCAAGGCCCGCATCGACGAGGTCGTCGCCGGCCGCACCCGCACGCTGACGGTGGTGATGGAGGCGTTCTGCGATCCGCAGAACGTGAACGCCGTGCTCCGCACCTGCGAGGCCTTCGGCGTCCAGACGCTGCACGTGATCGAGGGCCCGATGAAGGGCTTCGATCGCAACAAGAAGATCTCGCAGAACGCCGACAAGTGGCTCGAGGTCACGCGCTGGAAGACCACGCGCGAGTGCCTCGAGAAGCTGCGCGCCGACGGCTTCGCGATCTACGCCACCCACCTCGACGACCGGCACCGCCCGCGGGAGCTCGGCGAGCTCGGGTTCTCGGGCAAGGTCGCGCTCGTGTTCGGCAACGAGCACCGCGGGGTCACCGACGAGGCGGTCGCGCTCTCCGACGCCACCTACGCGATCCCGATGCACGGCTTCTCGCAGTCGCTCAACGTCTCGGTCGCCGCCGCCATCTCGCTCGCGAAGGCGGTCGAGAAGCGCCACGCCGAGCGGGGCCGCCACGGCGATCTCACCGAGGCCGAGGCCGGGGCGCTGCGGGAGCGGTACTACCTGCTCGCCGTGAAGCAGCGCAGCCGCGTCGCAAAGGCCGAGGCCGCCCTCGAGCGCCGCGAGCGCCACGCCCGCCGGCGCGGCGGGCGGGGCCAGGGTTAGAGCCCCTCCTCCGTCGCCACCTGCGCGTTGCCCGCGACCGCGCCGAGCTCCTCCTCCGGCGTGAGCAGCTTGAACCGCCGCCACACGCCCGAGCGCCAGCGCCAGACCATGGCGAGCCCGCGCAGCCACTCGTCGGCGGCCATCGCGAGCCAGACGCCGGTGATCCCGAGGCCCATCCGCAGCCCCAGGAACCAGGCGCCCGCGACCGAGATGCCCCACATCGACACGAGCCCCGCGTAGACCGGGAACTTCACGTCCCCGGCACCCTTCAGCGCGGGGATGATGATCGTGTTGAAGTCGCGCCCGGGCTCGTGCACGACCGCGACGAGCAGCACCGCCGCGACCAGCCCGGCGACCGCGGGGTCGCCCGTGAAGACGGCGATGAGCGGCGCGCGCGCGAGGTAGACCGCGCCGGCGAGCACGGCCGAGATGGCGAACCCCCACGCGAAGTAGACGAGCACCCGGCGCGCGGCGTCGTCGTGCCGCCCGGCGCCCACGAGGTACCCGACCCGCAGCTGGGCCGCGGCCCCGATCGACACGCCGGGGATGAAGACGTACCGGAGCACCGCCATCGCGATGCCGTAGGCAGCGAGCGCGTCCGTGCCCATCGTCGACAGCATCGCGAGGATGGCGCCCTGGGAGAGGTTGTACGAGACGTACTCGCCCGCGGTCGGCACGCCCACCGCGAGGATCGCGCGGTAGACCCGCGCCGGGACCTCGCGCAGCCCGCGGAGCGGCAGGTGGATCCCGCGCCGCCGGAGCGCCCAGGCCGAGGCGAGGCACGCCGCGACCTGCGACAGCACGGTCGACCAGGCGACGCCGGGCACGCCGCGCACCGGGAAGTCCTCCGGGCCGAACAGGCACAGCGCGTTCCCGGCGACCGCGAGCCCGAGCGAGGCCGCGTTCACGACCATGGGATCCCGGGCGTGGCCGAAGGAGCGGAGGATGCTCGCCTGGACGATGTTGATGGCGGTGAAGATGGAGAGGCCGCCGTAGATGACGAGGAAGCTCGTGGCGCCGCTCGCGACCCCGGGCGCGAGCCCGTAGGCCCGGACGAGCGCCGGCGCGCCGAGCGCCATCGCGGCGGAGATCACGGTCGCGAAGACGACCACGAGGGCCAGGCTCGCCGCCGCGAACACCTCCGCGGTGGAGCGCCGGCCCGCGCCGAGGTTCTGCGCGACGTGAACGCTCGCGCCGACCGAGACGACCATGAAGAGGAGCTGGACCAGGAACGCGAACTGGTTCACGAGGCTCATCGCCGCGACCGCCTCGGCCGAGTAGCGGGCGAGCATGAGCGTGTCGACGCTCATGAGCGAGGTGCGCAGCACGTTCTCGACGAGGATCGGCCACGCCAGCTGCGCGAGCGGGATGCGGGCGTGGTCGACCGGCGGGGCGGCGCGGGCTGGGGCGGTGCCGGACACGGGCGCGAACGCCTTATCACGGGTGCCTGGCGCGACGCGACCCGGTGAGCCCGCACCGGAGGTGCAGGCGACCCAGGATGCGCTCGTTACGCCGGTGGCGCCGGAGGCGCTCCCTCGGTCGTGGCGTGAGGGGCGGCGCTCCTGGGCCGCGCGCGCCGCACGGTCACCCACGCGGCGCCCAGGATCGCGCCCGTCGCGAGGACCGGCACGCCGGCCCGGTCGAGGAGCCGCTGGTGATCCGTCAGCTCCTGGAGCGCCAGGAGCACCACCCCGGCCGCGATCGGCAGGAGCGCGCCCACGAGGAGCCCGCGCGCCCATCGGCCGCGGCCCGGCTGGCCGCGCACGAGGAGCGCGCGCAGGCCCGCGAGGAGGAGCACGACCGAGCCCCACAGCACGAGCTGGGAGGCGGCGATGCCGGAGACGAGGCCGGGGAAGTCGTAGGGGCTCAAGCGCCCTCCGTGCAGGAGCCCCAGAAGCGGGCGAGGTCGGGCGCGAGCGGCGCCTCGAGCGCGACGGGCTCGAGCGTGCGCGGGTGCCGGAGCCCGAGCCGCCACGCGTGGAGCGCCTGGCGCGGCAGCCGCAGCGTCGCCTCGTCGTCCGGGGTGAGCGCGCGGCGGGTGAAGCGGTCGAAGATCGCCTCGTCCGGCCCGTAGATCTTGTCGCCCACGAGCGGCAACCCGGCGTGCGCGAGGTGCGCGCGGATCTGGTGCTGGCGGCCGGTGGCGGGCCTGCAGGCGAGGAGCGTCACCGCCGCGCCGTCGGGGGCGCGGCGGCGGCCGAGCACCTCGAACGCGGTGCGGGCCTCCTGGCCGCCGGGCGTCACGTGCATGCGCACGCGCACGAGCGACTGGCCGGTCAGCGCGAGCGGCGCGTCGACCTCGAAGCGGTCCTCCGCCGGCGCGCCGAGCGCGAGCGCGAGGTACGTCTTCTCGACGCGGCCCTCGGCGAACTCGCGCTTCAGCCTCGAGGTGTGCGTGCGCGCGGTCCCGCAGGCGAGCAGCCCGGAGGTCTCGCGGTCGAGCCGGTGGGCGGGGTCGATCTTGCGCTCGGGCCAGCGCGCCCGCGCGAGCGCGGTGAAGGTGTGCTGGAAGTAGCGCGCGGTCGGGTGCACCGGGAGCCCGGCGGGCTTGTCGACCACGAGGAGCTCTCCGTCGTCGTGCACGACGCCGAACTCGAGGGGCACCACCGGCTCCGGCTCGAACTCGCGGAGCAGCGCGAAGCGCAGCCCGGGCGTCACCTGGGAGTCCAGGGTGAGCCGCGACCCGTCCTCGGTCTCGAGCCGGTGCTCCACGAGCCAGGCGATCCGCTCCGGCGTGAGCCGCCGGATCTTCTCGGCGAGGTACCGGTCGAGCCGCCACCCGGCGTAGTTGCGCTCCACCTCGAAGCGCACCCGCACGATCTGTTTCGCGACGCCCTCGGTCACCGCGGCCACCATACTGGAACGGCGCCCGCCCATCATGCGAGGATCGTGCTCCCGCATGCTCCTCGCCCTCGCTGGACTCGTCCTCGCCGCCGCGACCCCGGGTCCGCGCCTCGCCGTGGTCGCGCTCGACGCGCCGGACGAGCTGCGCTTCTCCGGCAAGCGCGCCGCCGAGGCCGTGGCCGACGCGGCCCTGGGCGCCGCGTGGCAGGTGGACGGCCCGGAGGCGGTCGAGCGCCGGCTCGGTCGCGAGGGGACCACGGCGCTCTCGCGCTGCGCCGCCGACGCCCGCTGCCTCGCGGCGCGGGCGGCGAAGCTCGAGGTGGACCGCGTGGTCGGCGGCTTCCTCGCGCTCGCCGGCGCGGCGTACCGGGTGGTCGTCGTCCAGGCGGAGGTCCCCGGCGGGAAGGAGCTCGCGCGCTTCGAGCGGCTCGTGCCGATCGCGGCGCGGCGGCTCGAGACCGACGTCGCCGCCGCGACGCCGAGGCTCCTGCGCGGAGAGCCCGACGGGACGGGCAAGCTCACCGTCGTGACCGACGAGCCGGGCGTCTCGGTCTCCATCGACGGCGCGCCCGTGGGCACGACGCCGGTCACGCGCGAGGTGCGGCCAGGCAGCCACGAGGTGCGGGTGTGGGGCGACGGCTGGGCGCGCTCGGATCCGGTCTGGGTCGAGGTCCAGGCGGGCCAGGCGCTCGTGCACCGGCCGCGCGTCTACGACATCCCGCAGCGCGACCTCGGCCGGAAGCCGAAGCGGACGCGGGTGGACGTGGTGAAGTAGCGCGGGCTCAGGCCTCCCGGAACCTGCGCGCCACGAGCGCCATGAGCACGACGACGAGCAGGTTCCAGGCGGCGTAGAACACGAGGCCCGCGGGCGCGAGGACCCACGTCTGGTCGACCGCGGCCCACGCGGCGCTCCCCACGCTCACCACCCCGTTCGCGCGCAACAGCCAGGCGATCCAGGGCTCCTCGCGGAAGGTGGGGGCGACGAGCCAGGTGACCGCGCCGAGCAGGCCATACCCCGCGAGCTCGAAGGACCACGTCAGCGCGCGGGGGTTGTTCATGGAGAAGGCCGCCACGGCGCCGAGCTCCTCGGACCCGGCTTGGTGGGCCCACATCCCGTTCGAGACGTAGTTGACGGCCACGAGCGCGCCGTAGATCGCGGTGAGCAGGAACACCGGGCCCTGATCCACCCGGTGGCCGCGCTCGGCGTCGAGGCGGCGCGCCGCGCTCACGAAGAGCACGAACCCGAGGAGCAGCGGGAAGCCGAGGAGCGGCGGGAGCGCCTGGAGCGGCCGGTGCCCCGCCACGAACGCGGCCGCGCTCGCCCAGGTGGAGGGGCCGTGGAGGGCGGCGTCGAGGAACACGACGGCCGGACCCGCGAGCGAGGCGACGACGACGAGCAGGGCGGCGCGACGCAGGGAGGTCGAAGTGGAAGGCATGCGGGCTCACCGTATGACAGGCAGACCCCGCCGAGGCCCCGATCCGGGGCGGGGTTGCGCCCCCGCGCGCACCGTGTATAGTGTGCATATTCGATATGCACAGCGGGCTCGTGATCTCCCACGCCGACGAGCGGCCCATGTACCTGCAGCTCATCGAGCAGGTGCAGCACCGCATCGCGGTGGGGGACTGGGCGCCCGGCCACGAGCTGCCGTCCATCCGGGCCCTGGCGGCGGAGCTCAGCGTGAGCGTCATCACCGTGAAGCGCGCATACCTCGAGCTCGAGCGGGCCGGGATCATCGTCACGCGGCAGGGGCGGGGCTCGTTCGTCGCCGAGCGGGCGGAGCTCGGCCTCGAGCTGCACCGCCGCGAGCTCGAGGCGCACCTCGCCGCGGCGGTCGAGGTCGGCCAGCGGCTGGGGCTGTCGGTGAAGGAGCTCGGGGCCGAGCTGAGGCGCGTGGCGGCGCTCCGCGAGGACGCCGGCGAGGAGGAGTCGTGAGCGAACCCGTCATCGAGCTCTCCGGGGTCGAGAAGGCGTACCGGTTCTTCCGCCTGACGGACGTGTCGCTCCGCCTCGAGGCCGGGCAGGTCATGGGGCTCGTCGGCGCGAACGGCGCGGGCAAGTCCACCACCATCCGCCTGCTGATGGGCATGGTGCGCGCGGACCGCGGCGCGATCCGCGTGCTCGGCCGCCCGGTGCCGGACGACCAGGCGGCGGTGAAGCGGGACGTGGGGTTCGTGTCCGAGGACATGCGCCTCTACGGCGCCGCGACGCTCGCGTGGCACATCCGCCTCGTGCGTGCGCTGCGCCCGGGGTGGGACGAGGCCTACGCGGCGCGCCTCCTCGAGCGCTTCAACCTCCACGTGGACCAGCCCATCGGCGCGCTCTCGCACGGCGAGCGGGTGAAGGCGTCGCTCCTCCTCGCCCTCGCGCCCCGGCCGCGCCTGCTGCTCCTCGACGAGCCCACCACCGGCCTCGACCCGGTCGCGCGCCACGAGGTGCTCTCCGAGCTCATGGAGGTCGTCCGCGACGAGCGGCGCGCGGTGCTCTTCTCCTCGCACCACACCCAGGACGTGGAGCAGATCTCCGACGTCATCACCTTCCTCGACCGGGGCCGGGTGATCGAGTCGCAGGACAAGGAGGCCTTCCTCGAGCGCTGGCGGCGCGTGTCGCTCGACCTGCCCGCGGCGGGCGCCCCGGTGCCCGCGTTGCCCGGCGCGGTCGACGCCTCGGTGACCGGGCGGGCCGCGGTGGTGGTCACCCGGGACTACTCGCCGGCCGTGCACGCGGCCTGCGCGCGCGCGGGCGCCACGGTGCGGGAGGTGCAGCGCCTCACGCTCGAGGAGATCTTCGTCGCGACGGTGATGCACGGCCGGGAGGGGAGGGCGCCATGAGCGCGATCGTGGGGACGCTGGTCAAGAAGGACCTCTACCTCATGCGCTGGGCCATGGCCGGTGCGCTCGCGGGCGGCGCGGTGTCCCTCGCGTTCCTGCCGCGCGGGGGCATCCTGACCTACGTCGGCGGCGTGGCGCTCATCTGCGCCCTCATCGTGCTCGAGATCCTCGTGGTCCTGCAGGGCGTGGCCGCCGAGCGGCGCGAGCGGATGCTGGTCTTCGTGCTGAGCCTCCCCGTCGACCCGCTGCAGGTCACCCTCTCGAAGGTCGCGGCCACCGCGATCGCCTTCGGCGTGCCGTGGCTCGCGCTCACCGGCGCGACGGCGGTGCTCATCCGGGCGACGGAGCTCCCCGACGGCATCCTCCCGTTCTGGATCGCGCTCCTCTCCTACCTCTTCCTGTACTTCTGCGCGCTGCTCGCGGTCGCGCTCACGAGGAGCTCGAGCGGGTGGATGGCCGCGGCCATCACCGTCGGGAACATCTCGGTGAACTTCGTGATCCCGCTCCTGCTCGCGCTGCCCTCCGTGAAGGCTCACCACGAGGGGGCGGTGGCGGTCTGGTCGTCCGACGTCGTCGCGATCATCGCCGCCGAGCTCGTGCTGGGGCTCGCGGTGCTCGCCCTCGCCGTCTGGCGCGCCACCCGAAGACCGGACTTCGTCTAGCGGCGCCGCACCCCGTCTCCGTTCACGACCTTCGTCCTCCGCGCCAGGCGGCGCGGACAGGGGAGCTCCATGTCCACGTCCACGTCCTCCGCTCCGTCCGAACGCTTGCCCGCCCTCGACGCGGTCCGCGCCTTCGCGCTCGTCCTCGGCGTGCCTCTTCCACGCCGCCTTCTCGTTCCTGCCGGGCTTCCCGCCCGGCCTCTGGGCCGCGACCGACCGCTCTCCGAGCGCCGCGCTCGCCGTGCTGATCTTCGGATCGCACGCGTTCCGGATGACGCTCTTCTTCTTCCTCGCCGGCTTCTTCGCGCGGGTGCTCTTCCTCCGCCGCGGGGCGGGGGGCTTCTGGCGCGACCGGGCGAGGCGGATCCTCGTGCCGCTCGTCGCGGGGTGGCTCGTGTTCTTCCCGGCGGTGACCGCCGTCTGGATCTGGGGGCTCCGGGCGACGTTCGGCGCGGCCCCGCCGTCCTCCGCCGGGCTGCCGCCGCCGCCCCCCGGGGCCTTCCCGCTCCTCCACCTCTGGTTCCTGTACGAGCTCCTCCTCCTGTACGCGCTCGTGCTCGGGGTCCGGGCCGTCGCGCTCGCGCTCGACCGCCGCCTCCCGGTGCGGCGCGTGGCCGACGCCGCGGTGCGCGGGCTCGCGCGCTCGGGCGCCGCCGCCCTCGTCCTGCCCCTCCCGCTCGTGACAGCGCTCGCCGCCCGCGAGGACTGGGTGATCTGGTTCGGCATCCCGACGCCCGACCGGTCGGTCATCCCGGAGCTGCCCGCGCTCGCCGGCTACGGCGTGGCGCTCGCCTTCGGCTGGCTCGCGCAGCGGCAGGCCGCCGTCCTGCTCGAGCTCTGGGCGCGCCGCTGGGCCGCGCACCTCGCCGTGGCGGTCGCCGCGACCGCCGGCTGCCTCGCGTTCGCCGGGGTGACGCCGGCGCTCGCCCCGGCGCCGCGGGGGTTCGCGACGGCGGCCTACGCGCTCGGCTACGGGCTCGCCGCCTGGTGCTGGACGTTCGGCCTCACGGGGGCGGCGGTGCGCTTCCTGGCCCGGCCCTCCGCGCCAATCCGCTACCTCGCCGACGCCTCGTACTGGATCTACCTCGCGCACCTGCCGCTCGTCGCCGCGCTGCAGGTGATCGCGGCGCCGCTGCCCCTCCCCTGGAGCGTGAAGTTCCCGGCGGTGGTCGCGGTGACCTTCGGCGTGCTCCTCGCGAGCTACCGCTGGCTCGTCCGCGCCACGTTCATCGGGCAGACGCTCCAGGGCCGGCGCCTGCCGCGCGGGCTCGGCGCCGCGCCCACCGCGGTGGCGACGCCGGCCCCGTCCCCCGCGACCGGGGCCGTGGCCCGGGACGCGCCGCTCGCGGCGCTCGCGGCCGTCGAGAAGCGTTACGGCGAGGCCGTGGCGCTCGACGGCCTCGACCTCGAGGTGCGGCCCGGCGAGGTCCTCGCGCTGCTCGGGCCGAACGGCGCGGGCAAGACCACCGCCATCGCGGTGTGGCTCGGCCTCCTCGACGCGGACCGCGGGGTCGCGACGCTCGGCGGCGGTCCGCCGCGCGACGTGGCGGCGCGCCGCCGGGTGGGCGTCATGATGCAGGACGTTGAGCTCACGCCCGAGCTGCGCGTGCGGGAGCACGTCGCGCTCGCCGCGAGCTACTACCCGGCGCCGCTCGAGGCGGCGGAGGTGCTGGCGGCGACCGGCCTCGCGCCGCTCGCCGCGTCGCGGTACGGCGCCCTGTCGGGAGGCCAGAAGCGGCTCGTCCAGTTCGCCATCGCCATCTGCGGGCGCCCCGCGCTCCTGTTCCTCGACGAGCCGACCGCGAACCTCGATGCCGGGGCCCGCGAGGCGCTCTGGCGGAGCGTGCGCGCGCTCGTCGCGCGGGGGACCGGCGTCGTCCTCACCACGCACCACCTCGAGGAGGCCGAGGCGCTCGCGGACCGGGTGGCGGTGCTCCACCGCGGCCGGCTCGTCGCCGAGGGCCGCGTCGACGAGATCCGCGCGCGTGCCGTGCACCGCCAGATCCGCTGCGTGACCGGCCTCGAGCCCGAGCGCCTGCGGGCGTGGCCCGGCGTGCTCGAGGTCGTGAGCGAGGGCGCCCGCGTGCGGATCACCGTCGCCGAGGCCGAGGGCGTGCTCCGGCGCCTGCTGGCGGAGGACCCCGGCGTCCGGCACCTCGAGGTCCATCAGGCGGGCCTCGCCGAGGCCGTCTCCACCCTCACCCGGGAGGCCGCGTGACCGCCTCGAACCTCCCCGCTCCCTCCTCGCCCATGTCCGGCGCGAGGGTCGCCCGCGCCTACCTCGCCGAGTGGAGGCAGGAGACGCTGCGCGTGCTCCGCACGCCGGCGTTTGCCCTGCCGTTCCTCGCCCTGCCCGCGCCGATCTACCTCTTCTTCGGCGTGGTCATCGCGGGCGGGGCGGTGGCGGCGCGGCCTGCGCTCGCGAGCTACCTCTTCTCGGGCTGGCTCGTGTTCGCGGCGACGATGCCCGGGCTGTTCGGCGTCGGGTGCGGGCTCGCCCTCGAGCGGCAGGGCGGGCTCCTGCGCCTGAAGCGCGCGCTGCCCGCCCCGGCCGGCGCGGTGATCCTCGCGAAGATGGGCACCGCGGCGGTGCTCGCCGCGCTCGCGATGGCCCTCGTCGTCGCCGCCGCGGCGGTGGCGGGCACGCTGCCGCTCCCCGGCCCCCGGATCGCGGCGATGTGCCTCGCGCTCCTCGCCGGCACCGTCCCCATGAGCGCGCTCGGCCTCTTCATCGGCGCCCACGCCTCCGGCTCCGCGGCGCCGGCGATCACGAACCTCGTGTTCCTGCCGATGCTCTGGCTCTCGGGGCTGTTCATCCCCCTGCCGGCGTTCCTCGAGCCCTGGGTCGTCGTCTGGCCGGCGTTCCACCTGAACCAGCTCGCGCTCGCCGCGGCGGGGGTCCACGAGTTCCGCTTCATCCCACCCGGGATCGCGGCGGCCGCGCTCGCCGGCGTCACGGTGGTCTTCGGCGGGCTCGCCGTGCGCCGGCTCGCCGAGCGAGGGTGACGCGCCGCGCTCATCGCACCGACGCGGCGCGCCCGCGACGGGAGACCGAGGGAACCCCTCGGGAGAATCCCCGGGATTCCACGCGTGAACGGGCTCCCGGGCGGCTAGGGATCGCGCGTGACCCGGAACGATGCCCCCTGGCCCGAGACCCTCCCCGACGGAACGTCCACCGCGCAGGAGCCGGGCGCGGCTTCCGGCGTGGGTGATCGGGTGGGGCCGTACGTCCTCCTCCGGGAGCTCGGCAGGGGCGGCTTGGGCGCCGTCTGGCTCGCGGAGCGCGCCGACGGGCAGCTCGCGCGCCGGGTGGCGCTGAAGCTGCCGCGCTGGGCCGCGGATCCGGCCGGGCTGCACCGCCGCATGGCGCGCGAGCGCGACACGCTCGCCGCCATGGAGCACCCGAACATCGCCCGGCTCTACGACGCCGGCGTCGACGCGTCGGGCCGGCCCTGGCTCGCGATGGAGTACGTCGACGGGGAGCCGCTCGACCGTCACGCGCAGGCGCGGCGGCTCGGGGTGCGGGAGCGGCTCGGCCTGTTCCTGCAGGTGGCCGACGCGGTGGCGCTCGCGCACGCCCGCCTCGTCGTGCACCGGGACCTCAAGCCCGCGAACGTCCTCGTGACCGCGGCCGGCGACGTCCGGCTCCTGGACTTCGGGATCGCGAAGCTCCTCGGCGAGGGCGAGTCGTCCTCGCAGACGACCGAGGTCGCGGGGCACGCGTTCACCCCCGACTACGCCGCCCCCGAGCAGCTCGAGGGGCGCCCCGTCACCGTGGCGACCGACGTGTACGCGCTCGGCGTGCTGCTCTACGAGCTCCTCGCGGGCGTGCGGCCTTACCGGCTCTCGCGAGACGTGCCCGGGAGCTACGCGCGCGCGCTCGAGCAGGCGACCGCGCCGCCGCCGAGCGAGGTCGCGCCGCCGGCGGCGCGCGCGGCGCTGCGCGGCGACCTCGACGTGATCGTCGCGAAGGCGATGAAGCGCGATCCGGCGGAGCGCTACGCGACGGTGCACGCGTTCGCCCAGGACGTCCGCCGCCACCTGGCCGGCAATCCGGTGCAGGCGCGGCCGGACGGGACGGGCTACCGGCTGCGCAAGTTCGTGGGCCGCCACCGGCTCGCGGTCGGGGCCGCGGCCGCCCTCGTCGTGACCCTCGCCGCGGGGCTCGGCACCACGCTCTGGCAGGCCCGGCGCGCCGTCGCCGAGCGGGACCGGGCCGGGTTGCTCCTCGCGCGCTCGACCGCCCTCGGCGAGGTGCTCGACCACCTGATCCAGCAGGCCGCGGGCACGCTCGACGTCGCCGCGATCCGGAGGCTGCTCGCCGACACCGCCGCCGAGGCGCGGTCCACGTTCGCCACCGCGCCCGATCGCGAGGCCCTGGTGCTGCTCGCGCTCTCCGACTACCAGGCCATCCTCGACGACAGGAACGCCTCCATCGCGCTCCTCGAGCGCGCGCAGGTCCTGCTCGCGCGCACGGCCGACCGGGACCTCGCCGCCCAGGCCGAGTGCCGGCGGGCCGCGTGGGACCAGGACACGCCGGCCTCGGACCCGAGCCTGGAGCGCGTGCGCGCGCTCGCCGCCGATCCCGCGCTCGAGGTCACGACGCGCATCGGCTGCCTCGCCGCGGCCACCACGCTCGCGCGGCACGGGGCGCCGCCCGAGGTGGGGCTCGCGCTCGCCCGTGACGCGGTCGGGCTCCTCGCGCGCGTGCCGGCGCCCTCGCCCCGGCTGAGGGGCGACGTGGTCGGGCGGCTCGGCTACGCCGAGTGCCAGGCCGACCTCGTGCGCGAGGGGATCGCGCACCTCGAGGAGGCGCTCGGGATCCTCGGCGCCGGCGGGCTCGGATCGGCGCCGATGGCGAACCAGCTCCGCTACGACCTCGCCGACACCCTGATCTTCGTGGGCGACCTCCGCGGCGCCGCGCCGCTGCTGCAGGAGGTGGTCGCGTCCTTCGCGCCACGGGAGGCGCCGGACGTGGTGGTCGGCCACCTCGCCTACGTGCAGGGCTCGCTCGGCGACTACGCCTCGTCGTACGAGAACTTCCAGCGCGCCGCGGACCAGGCCCGCCGGAACGGCGTCGCGGCCGAGGAGGCGAACTCGCGCGCGGGCGCGGCGATGGCGCTGCGGAACATGGGGCGGCTCGAGGAGGCGCGCAGGGTGTCGATCCAGGCGGAGCGCGTGGCCGCGACGCTGCCGCCCGCCGTGCCGCAGGTCGCGTTCGCGCACTTCGTCCGCGGGTACGTCGAGGTGGCGACCGGCAACGTCCTCGAGGCGCGCCGCGCGTCGGAGCGGCTGTTCGGCCCGGACGGCAAGGCGGTGACGCGCGAGGGGAAGCACAACGCGCACCGGCTCCGGGCCATGGTGGAGCTCGCGGCGGGCGAGCTCGACCTCGCCGTCGAGGATGCGCGCACCGCGCTCGACGCCGCCCGGGAGCAGGCCGCCGGGCGGGCGCGCACGCCTCAGCTCGGCCGGGCGCACCTCCTCCTCGGCGAGATCCAGGAGCGGCTGGGCCAGCGCCTCGAGGCGCTCGCGAGCTACCGGGAGGCGCGGACCCAGCTCGCCGCCACGAGCGGGGAGCGACACCCCGACGCCGTGAAGGCCGCCGAGGGCGTGCGACGTCTCGGCGAGCCGGGGTAGCGCCGCCGCGGAAACGCACGGTTTCCGGACACCTCCCATCGGCGCCCCCGCGTCAACCGGGAAGTACGGAACCGCACGCCGCACCCCAAGTCCCCGCCCACGCAGCACGAAGGTGGTACGGCGCGTACGCTCGGTCGTCCCGCATCGGTCGGCCGTTGACTCGGGGGATCGCGCCGTCTAGTTTGGGCTCCCGGTTTGGGACGAGTCGCCGTCATCATTCCGGCCCGGTACGGAGCGCAGCGCTTTCCCGGGAAACCCCTCGCCGACCTGGCAGGCAGACCCCTCGTCGCCCACGTGGCGGAGCGGGCCTCGCGTGCGCGTGGGGTCGACCAGGTGGCGGTGGCGACCGACGACGAGCGCATCGCGCGCGCGGCGGAGCGGGCAGGGGCGGCCTCGATCATCACGGGGCCGGCGGCGACGGGCACGGACCGGGTGGCGCAGGCGGCGGCGATCATGCAGCCGCGGCCGGACGTGGTGGTGAACCTGCAGGGCGACGAGCCCCTCATCGAGCCCGAGGCGATCTCGACGCTCGTCGAGGCGCTCGCCGCGTCGAGGCTCGGGATGGCGACGCTGGCGCGCCCGCTCGAGCCCGGAGAGCTGGAGCGCACGCACGTGGTGAAGGTGGTGACGGATCTGAACGGCGACGCGCTCTACTTCTCGCGCGCCCCGATCCCCCACCGCCGCGCCGGCGGCGCGAGCCCGCTCGCCCGCGCCCACGTGGGCATCTACGCGTTCACCTACGCGTTCCTCCAGGAGTTCGCGGCGCTCGCGCCCGGCCGGCTGGAGCAGGAGGAGTCGCTCGAGCAGCTGCGCGCCCTCGAGCACGGCCACCGCATCCGGGTGGCCGACACGACGTACCGGGGCTTCGGCGTCGACACCCCGGAAGATCTGGAAAGAGCGCGGGCGATCCTCGCGACCGCCCGCTGACGGCATTCAGCAGAGAGAGCTGGAAGGGAGAGGGGCCATGGTGAAGCGCGGCAAGAAGACGAAGTACCTGTTCGTCACGGGTGGCGTGGTGAGCTCGCTCGGCAAGGGGCTCGCGGCGGCGTCCACCGGCGCCTTGCTCGAGAACCGGGGCCTCGAGGTCCAGCACCTCAAGCTCGACCCGTACATCAACGTCGATCCGGGCACGATGAGCCCGTTCCAGCACGGCGAGGTCTTCGTCACCGACGACGGCGCCGAGACCGACCTCGACCTCGGGCACTACGAGCGGTTCACCACCGCCAAGATGACCCGGAAGAACAACTACACGACCGGGCGCATCTACCAGAACGTCATCCAGCGCGAGCGCCGGGGCGAGTACCTCGGCAAGACCGTCCAGGTCATTCCGCACATCACCGACGAGATCAAGGCGTGCATCCGCGAGGCCGCGGGCGGCGCCGACATCCTCATCGTCGAGGTCGGCGGCACGGTCGGCGACATCGAGTCGCTCCCGTTCCTCGAGGCGATCCGCCAGATGAAGTACGACGTCGGCGAGGAGAACGCCGTCTACATGCACCTCACCCTCGTGCCGTTCATCGCGGCCGCGGGCGAGCTCAAGACGAAGCCGACCCAGCACTCCGTGAAGGAGCTGCGCGAGATCGGCATCCAGCCCGACATCCTGCTCTGCCGCTCCGACCGGGCCATCGCGCGCGAGATGAAGGACAAGATCGCGCTCTTCTGCAACGTCGACCCCTCCGCGGTGTTCACCGCGCTCGACGTCTCCTCGATCTACGCGCTGCCGGTGGCGCTCCACGAGGAGGGGCTCGACGACAAGCTCGCCGAGCTCTTCAACATCTGGAGCCGCGCCCCGCGCCTCGAGCGCTGGGAGCAGATCGTCGACAAGGTCCAGAACCCGAAGTACGGCGAGGTCCGGATCGGCATCGTCGGCAAGTACGTCGAGCTGCACGAGAGCTACAAGTCGCTCAACGAGGCGCTCACCCACGGCGGCATGGCGAGCGGCGTGCGGGTGCGCCAGGTCTTCATCGACTCGACGAAGCTCGAGCAGGGCGACCTCTCCGAGCTCGACTCGGTCGACGCGATCCTCGTGCCGGGCGGCTTCGGCATCCGCGGCACCGAGGGCAAGGTGCTCGCCGTGCAGCACGCGCGCGAGCACAAGGTGCCGTTCTTCGGCATCTGCCTGGGCCTGCAGATGGCGGTGATCGAGTTCGGCCGCCACGTGCTCGGCCTCGAGAAGGCGAACTCGCTCGAGTTCGACGAGCAGACCCCGCACCCGGTCGTGACCCTGATGGAGGCGCAGAAGGCCGTCAGCGACAAGGGCGGCACGATGCGGCTCGGCCAGTACACCTGCGCCCTCAAGGACGGCACGAAGGCCCGCGAGCTGTACGGCGCGGAGGTCGTCCAGGAGCGCCACCGCCACCGCTTCGAGTTCAACAACGCCTACCGCGCGCAGTACGAGACGGCGGGGCTGGTGTTCTCGGGCACGAACCCGGAGCTCGACCTCGTCGAGATGATCGAGCTCAACAACCACCCGCACTTCGTGGGCTGCCAGTTCCACCCCGAGTTCAAGTCGAAGCCCTTCGCGCCGCACCCGCTCTTCGCCGGCTTCGTGAAGGCCGCGCGCGAGCACCGCGACGCCTCGGGGCGGAAGCCGGAGGCCGGCAGCGTCACGAAGCTCCCGGTCGGGAAAAGCGGGTAGCCCATGGCGGTGCTCTCGAGGATCGGCGGGCACGCCGTCGGCGACGGGCAGAAGCTGCTGCTCATCGCCGGGCCGTGCGTGATGGAGTCGGAGGCGCAGGCGCTCGCCCACGCCCGCAAGGTGAAGGCGCTCGCCGAGAAGCACGGCGTGAACGCCGTCTTCAAGGCGAGCTTCGACAAGGCGAACCGCTCCTCGGGCAAGAGCTACCGGGGCATCGGCCTCGAGAAGGCGCTCGCCGCGTTCGAGGCGGTGAAGCGCGAGACCGGGCTCCCCTGCACGACCGACGTGCACGAGACCTGGCAGGCGGAGCAGGCCGGCAAGGTCGTCGACGTGCTGCAGATCCCGGCGTTCCTCTGCCGCCAGACCGACCTCGTCCTCGCCTGCGCGAAGCACGGGAAGAGCGTCTCCATCAAGAAGGGCCAGTTCCTCGCCCCGAAGGAGATGCGCCACGCCGTCGCGAAGTGCGCCGAGGTCGGGCAGAAGGACGTGCTCCTCATGGAGCGCGGCGCCACCTTCGGCTACGGCAACCTCGTCGTCGACATGCGGTCGCTCGTGATCATGCGCGAGCTCGGCGTGCCGGTCTGCCTCGACGCGACGCACTCGGTGCAGCTGCCGGGGTCCGGCGGCGACACCACCGGCGGCGAGCGCCAGTACGTCGCCCCGCTCGCCCGCGCGGCGGCCGCGGTCGGCATCGACGCGCTCTTCACGGAGATCCACGAGGACCCGTCGGTCGCGAAGTCGGACGGCCCGAACTCGCTCGACTTCGCGATGGCCGACGCCGTGCTCACCGACGTCCTCGCCATCCGCGCGGCGGTCAGGCGCCCGTGAAGCGCCGGGCCCCTCCTCAGAGCTCGAAGCCTCGCGCCTCCGTTCGTCCCGAGCGTAGGCCCGGCGCCGGCCGGGCCGGAGTCGAGGGACCCTCCGGGTCACGGAGTCGCATCCCGCCCCAGGAGCTCGTGCGCCGCGCCGCGCGGATCAAGCTCGTGCTCCTCGACGTCGACGGCGTGCTCACCGACGGGCGGCTCTACTACGGCCCGGACGGCGAGGCCCTGAAGGCGTTCGACGTGCGCGACGGCCACGGCGTGGTGCTGCTCCGCGACCACGTGGACTTCGGCGTCATCTCCGGCCGGCCGGGCAGGGCGACGCAGAAGCGGCTCGAGGAGCTCCGCTTCAAGCACATGGTCTTCGCCCAGCGCGACAAGCTCGAGGGCTACGCCGCGCTGGGCGCGCTCGGCGTCGCCGACGACGAGGTCGCGTACATGGGCGACGACGTGAACGACGTCCCGCTGCTGCGCAAGGTCGGCCTCTCCGCGTGCCCCGCCGACGCGATGCCCGAGGCGAAGGCCGCCGCGCACTTCGTCACGACCGCGAAGGGTGGCCGCGGCGCGGTGCGCGAGCTCTGCGACCTGATCCGCAAGGCGAAGGGCATCGGGTAGGAAAGCCCAAAGGTTCACCGTCCTCGCTGCGCCAGGGAGCCGTGGCTCTGGCCGGAGCGGCGGGCGAAGCGGCGGGCTCCATCACCGAAGCCCCAGCCTGGGAACCCTCGTCACGCTCGGCGGGGTCCTCCGGGAAGAGGAGCGCGATCTCCTCGGAGTCGCGGCCGAGGAACTCCCAGACGAGGCCGCCGGGGGCGGTGCCGGACACGCGGATGAACCCCTTGTGAATGCCGATGAGGTGGTGGGCCGAGCACACGCTCACGAGGTTGGTGCCCGTGGTACGGCCGCCCTGTGACCGGAAGCGGACGTGATGCACGTGCTCCGCGGGGTGGGAGCAGCCGGGGACCTGGCAGCGGCCGCCGTCACGGAGCTTGATCTCATCGGCCTTCAGGACGAGGTCGAGCGCGAGCGGCTCCCAGACATCGGTGAAGTGGAAGCTCATGAGGAAGAGCGCCTGCCCGGGGGAGAGCCCCGGCCCGGAGCGCAGCCGGGCGGAGAGGAGGGCCTCGGCGAAGAGCTCGTCCACGTCGCGCGGGACCGAAGCCTTGACCGTCCCCTCGCGCCACATCTGCTGGTCCAGCTCCTGCTGCACCTCACGGCGGGTCTCGATGGCGGGCTTCTTCGCGGCCGCGACGATGCGCGGCGCGACGTCCGCGGGGGTGGCGACCTTCGCGACGGCGCGGGCCTGCTCGTAGGAGAGGGCGCCGGTGCGTAGCGCTTCGCGGAGCTCGGGGAGCGCGCGGAGGTTCCGCTCGAGGGTCATGCGCTGGCGGGCCGTCGACGGGGCGACGCCGAGCTGTTCGACGCAGAAGACCTCGAACGTCCGGGCGCCTGCGAGTCGGTAGGCCCGGAAGACGCGCACGAGCAGGATGGCCCGGCCGAACCGCTCCTCGTCGGGGAGGCGGGCCTTCTGGAGCCGCGCGAGCTCGCGGAGGAGCTGCTGGGGCGATGGGCAGGGCGGCGGGGGCAGGCGCGCCGCAGCGGCACGCGCCATACCTGACGGTTCAACCGCCGGACTGCGCGCCACACCTGACGGTCCGGCTTCGGGCGCTCCCGTCGTTCCCGTGGCCTCGGGCACCGGAGCCCCCGCCTCCTCCGGCCCACGCGCCACACCTGACGGTCCCTCGGGCGGACGCGCCACAACTGACGGTCCCTCGCCGGCGTCCGCACCCGGAGCGACCGGCACCGGATGACCCCCGAGGAACTCCATGCAGAGCGCCCGGATGACCTTCCACTTCGGCGCGTCGGGGTCGCCGAGGATCACCGAGGCGACCTCGAAGGCGTACTCGACGTGCTCCCGGTGGACGGGGTCCTCGAGCCGGGCCACGACATCCCGCCAGCCCTCGTCGTACGGGTTCGTCCCCGGCTTCGTGAGCCGCTCGAGCTCCCGGACCGGCTCGAGCCTCGCGCGGCCGAGCCAGTAGGCCTCGAGCTTCTCGTCGACGGCCGCGTCCACGATGGCCTCGGCCTTGCGCATCGAGAGCTCGCCCGAGGCGACCGCGGCGCGGATGAGCGGCCGGGTGGCGAGCTTCTCGGCGAGGCCGGCGAGCCACCGCGCGTGGGCGGGATCGATCCCCAGCCGGTCGAGGGCGAGGTCGCCGATGCCGTTGTAGCCGAGCTTGAAATCGTGAGGCCGGAGCGTCCACAGCCCCTCTCCGACGCGGAGGTCCTCCGGGCCGTGCCCGCGGGCCAGCTTCACCGCGAGCGCGACGAGCCGCTTCCCGTCCGCACGCGAGAGGACGAGCTTCGACGGCTCGCCCTTCGCCGCGGCCGCGCGCGCCTCGAGGCGGGCGAGGAAGGCGTCGTCGCCCCGCGGGCGGCGCGCGGGGCGCGGGGACCCGGTGGGCGGCGCCGCGGCGGGCGACGCCACCGCGGGTGACGACCCGGAAGGCCCTGCGGCAGTGGGGTGTCCCGCGTTCATTCTGAACGCATGTATAGCTCAGGGGTCTGACATTTCAGACCTGATCCGCGTTCGGTGGGGTTCAGGTACGTCTGCCGGTTCAAGGGTCCTGCCGCGACGTGAAGACGAAGGTCGGCAGCGGCCGAGGGCCGGGGACGTTCTCGGTTGTCGCGCGCAAGGAGGAGGGGGGACGGCGGCCGGCCGTGGGTTCAGGTGTCGGCTGAGAGCGGCTCGAGGTGATCGCGTCCGGCGAGCACCAGCGCGTCGCGGAGGGTCTCCTTCGCGCGCTCCCAGCTGATGGGCTTTCGGTCCTTCTGCGGTGCGAGCTGTCGCCAGGCGCTGACGGCGTTGTAGCCGATGATGCGCAGCCAGCTGACGGCCTCGATGGCCGCTCGGCTCACCTGGCAGGGCTGCGCCTCGTCCTCGCGAAGCGCGACGTCCATCGCCCAGTGACAGCCGTTCTCGATGGCCCAGTGCAGGCGCACGAGGGCGAGTTCCTCGCCGCGCGAGAAGGTGCGCGAGGGGATCGAGGTGACGAAGTACCGCTGCTCGACGGCGACGCACCCGCCGTTCGGTGCGTAGGTAGTCTGGCAGACGTACCAGAGCTGTTGAGCGTCGGCGATGTCGACCATGCGGCTGCCCGCGACGTCGACGGCGTAGAGTTCCCGCACGACGCTGTGACCGCGGTACCGGTCCGTCGTCCGCGCCAGCGGCACGCCCATCTCGTAGCAGCGGAAGTCGCTCGCGAGGCCGTGCAGGTGAGGCTGGTTTCCCTTCAGCGTGAAGAGGTACCAGCGACCGCGCTCGGCCACGAGCTCGGCGCTCTCTCGCGCGCACAGACCCGCATCGCCGGTGATGATCTTGAAGCGCTCTCCCAGCGCCTCGCACACGCGTGGGAAGAGCTCGCGGAAGGCGGGGACCTCGCCCTCCTTGGAGCCGATGACCTTCTGCCCGACGCACGGGCACACGGACGACGAGGTGAGCGCCGCGCGCATCGCGCCGAAGCTCTGGATCGTCACCCCGTGGAAATCGTCGACCGCCCGCTTTGCGCCTTCGACCGGCTCGCCGTCGGTCCGCGACCAGGTGCCCTTGCCGTCGAAGCTCACGACTCCGACGCGGAACCGGTCGTGCTTCACGACCTTCCGCGCGACGAGGTCCTTCACCTGGGCGAAGACGGTCTCCTCGAAACCCGCCGCGTCCTGCCCGGCCAGCAGCCTGTAGAGCGTCGTGTCGCTCGGCGTCCGCCGGCCGAGGCCGAGCGCGCGACGCGCGCCCACGCCAAGATCGGCGAGGAAGTTCTCGGCGTGCCGCAGCCGGTACCGGCCCACGGCGAACGCGGCGGCGAGGCCGCCGAGCAGACCGTAGTGGTCGTGAACGACCCACGGATCCTCGCGCGGGTCGTCCACCTCCCGGTCCCAGGGGATGTCGGCGTGCCGCAACGCACGCCGGGCTTGTGCTTCGGTGATCGGCATGATCTCCTGCCTCCCGGCCTCTTCTCGTTTGCGCGAGTTCGGCCGTCTTGGGGGTGGGGCCGGCCTTGGCTCCACCCCTTCTCATTGCGCGGAGGCGATGATCGCCGGGCCCGATCCGCCCGTCGATCTTGCCGATCAGGAAACCGCGGCCACCGGGGGAAGAACTCACCCGCGCCACGAAAGCCGTGCCCTTCGCGAAGTAGGTCGGAACCTCAAGCGCCGCCGGCGCCGTACCCGCGCCGCGACCCCTCAGCGGGAATCAGGTCTGTCTGACATTTCCTCGGGCGCGAGGGCGCAACTCGGGCCGTCATTCGGGCGCGTGAGCACCGTCCGTTCGGCCGACCCGACGGACAATCCGCGGACCATCGCTCCCGGGCCTCCTCATCGGCGTGCGTCCAACCGCTCGACGCCTCGATGGCCCGACCGTGTACGGGAAGAGGCCCGGCTCGTCGGGGCCGCCGGCCGGGACGAGCTGCACCGACCGGCCGTACTTCTCGACCGCGGTGGACGATGAACTCCTCGGTGCTGCAAACGCGAGGGTCGCGCGATGAGTCACTTGCCGTCGAGATCACACGGCCGAGGGGCGGTCGATGTCGAAGATGTCGATCTGTTCCTTCTCGAACAGCGCCTCGAGCTGCGCTGGCCCTTCCGCTTCCGCCAACTTGCACTCGCCCTCGGAGATGGGCACGAGCAGCAAGAAAGCGACATCGCGACCGCCAAGTTTGAGCGTGCGCAACGAGTCCCAGAGAAACGGAGGTACGAACAGGCCGTGTCGCATCGTGCCACTTGGCCGGTACATCTTGACGACGTCAGGGAAGATGACCCCTGGCGCGCAGAACCAGCGATCCTTTGCGATGTTGAACGCGGCTGTGGCGAGGACGCTTCCGAAATCCTCGAATGCCGACCCGCACGCCCCGACGATCTCGACTCGCGCAGGGTACTCGTTGTCACGAAGGTAGAGCGGTGACTTGTACAGCCCTACGGTCGACCAGCTCGTCACTCCCGCCTGCGGGCGGTCCACCGCGCGCAAGATGTCGATCGAGTGGGTCCGGGGATCATCGTAGTACCGCGTGACCCGCGGGACTCCACCGAAGGTCGCCGCGATCGCGCTGGCCAGCGCCTTGTCGTCTTTCGATATGCTGCTCATCTCGAGAGCCCCTCCAGCCCGACGACGGCAGTCGCTCGCCAGCGCACATCGAAGCACGCTTGGCATGACGACGGCGCGACATTGTCGAGGCGCGCAGCACGTTCGGCTCCACCCAGGTCCAGCGCCAGGCCTCCCCGGGCGACGCCTCGAGGCCGGAGCCGAGATGCGCCTTCGGTCCGGCCGCGGGTCGTCGGGGGACGCGCTCTTCCGCCCCCTGCTGCGCCAAGGCGCAGCCCCGGGTGGGTCGACCCCGCGACACGCGGCCCCGACAGGTGTTGAAGGTACGGAAGGAAGGAGCCGCCATGTCGCGCGTCTCGATCGCCGTCCTCCTCGCCGCCCTGCCCGCGCTCGCGCGGTCCCAGGGTGCGCCGCCGCTGCCGCCCGAGCCCGCGCCGCCCGCCACCTCGGCCCCCGCCGACGCGCCGCCGCCTCCGCCTGCCCAGCCGCCCGCCGTGCCCGAGGCCGCGCCCGCGCCGGCCCCCGCCGCGCCGGCCCCGGCAGTCGGCCGCTGGGTCTACACGGCGCAGTACGGCTGGCTCTGGATGCCCTACGAGCCGCAGTACTACGCGATCCCGGGCGACCCGCAGCTCTTCCCGTCGGCGTTCGTCTTCTACCCGGCCTACGGCTGGCGATGGGTCGTTGCACCGTGGGTGTATGGCTACGGCCCGCAGCCGTACTGGGGCCCGGGCGGCGTCGTGGCGTTCTCGTGGTGGTCACGGCCGTGGTTCCGCGTCGGCGGCTACTGGGGCTGGGGCGCCTACCGCGGGTGGGGTCCGTACCGCGGCTGGATGGGCCCGCGACGCTGGGGTCCGCGCGGCTGGTCCCACGCGCCGGCGTACTACCGCACCGGCGTCGGCGAGCACCGGCCCGCGCCGGTGCGCCCGCACCCGGCGCGTCCGGGCCAGGCCGGCCCGCGCCCGCACCCGCGCCCGCACGCGGCGGAGCCCGGACAGGCCGCCCCCCGCCCGCACCCGGGCCGCGGCGCCGCTGAGCCCGGACACGGCGGCCGGCGCGGGCACCCGTAGCGCCGGGCCCCGAATCCCGGCGCGGAGGGCCCGGGCCTTCCGGGGGTGCCCCCTCGGCGCCCCGGCGACGCCGCGCCGCGCGCGGCCTCGCGCGCGCGCCTGGCCTCGCCCTCGGTGAGGCGAGGCGTTCGGCCACCCTCCCTTCCTCATCACCCTGCGTGATGGTGGCCGGAGCCACCACTCGACGGAGGACCGGAGAGACCATGAGCGTTCACGCGCAGTCCCTCTCGCACGTCTGGCTGCACGACCACACCCGCCTCGTGAGCGACGCGACCCGCGACGCCACCTGGCTGCTCGCCATCGCCTCGACCGTCGCGCTGGGCGCGGTGGGGGTGGAGCTCGCGGTCGTCGGGATCGCGGTGCTCACGCCGCTCGTCCTCCTCGGCGCGCTCGCGCTGAGCTGGGCGGACTGACCGCTCGGCGTCACGGCAGCGCGTCGCGGATCGGGAAGCCGCGCACGTACGCGCTTGTGCGGAGCCACTCCTGACGGGTACGGTCGGGTTCGGGTGAGCACCCTCCACGCCGAGCTCGTCGCCGCCGCGCGGCGCATCGCGGCCGCGGTCCCGCCGCCGCCGGTCGCGCGGGTCCTCGTCCCGTCGCCGGAGCACGCCGCGCCGGAGAAGGACGGCTCGTTCCTCGCCGTGCAGCTCGAGGGCGGCGCGACCGGGCTCTGCTACGTGCTCCTCGGCGACACGCGCGCGCGGCTCCAGGCGCTCGACGCGGGCGCGCTCGTGGCGCGCGGCGCCCTCGCGCTCGCCGAGGGCCTCGCCTCGCCGGATCCCGCGGCGCGGGCGCTCGGGCTCGCGGCCTTGAACGCGCTCACCCGGCACCTCCTCGACCGCGCCGGGTTCACGCCCGATCCCGCCGTCGATGCGTTCGGCTCGATCGGCGCCGCGCCGGGCGGCCGGCTCGGGATGATCGGCTTCTTCCCGCCGCTCGTGCGGCGCGCCCGCGAGCAGGGCATCGGGCTCACCGTGCTCGAGCTGAAGGGCGAGCTCGTGCGCGAGGAGCCGGGGCTCACCGTCACCCTCGATCCCGCCCGGCTCGCCGGCTGCGACGCCGTGGTCTCGACGAGCACGGTGCTCCTCAACGACACGCTCGACGGGGTGCTCGCGGCGGCCCGGGGCGCGCGGGAGCTCGTCATCGTCGGCCCGTCGGCGAGCTTCGTGCCGGACGCGCTCTTCGCCCGCGGCGTGACGGCGCTCGGCGGCACCTGGGTGCGCGACCCGGCGCTGCTCGCGGCGCGGCTGACCGCCGGCGAGCGGTGGGGCGACGCGGCCGGGAAGTTCTCGCTGCGCCGGGACGGGTGGCCCGGGCTCGACGCGCTGATCGCGCGGGCGTCCCGCCCCTCGGCTCCGGGCCGCTGACGCGGCCCTACGCTCGGGGGGAGCGGTCCATGAAGGGAGGCGGCTGTTGCGGCCGCGCCCCGAGCAGCGCCCGCACGTCCGGCGGGAAGCCGGCGACCACCCCGATCACGAGGCCGCCCACGAGGCCGCCGAGGTGGGCGGAGTTGTCGATCGAGGGCAGCGCGAAGCCGAGCGCGAGGTTGAGGAGCACGATTCTCGATCGGCCCACGCAGGAAGAGCTTGCGGCCCTCCGGCGAGAGCCGGCGCCAGTGCCGGAGCCCCTGGGCGAGGAGCGCCCCGACGAGGCCGAAGAGCCCGCCGGAGATGCCGACCGACGGCGACGGGTTCACGAGGTAGCTCGCGAGCGTGCCGGTCACCACCGAGCCCCACAGCACGAGCAGCATCCGCCCCGGGCCGAAGAGCCGCTCGACGAGGCCGCCGAGGTCGGCGAGGAAGATGCCGTTCATCGCGAGGTGCATCGCGTTGCCGTGCACGAGGCCGGGCGTCACGAGGCGCCACCACTCGCCGTCGTCGAGGGCGTCGTTGTCCTTCCTGAGGTGGTCGAGCAGCGCGCCGGCCGGCAGGACCAGGGCGAGGAGCGACACGGCCGCCACGACCGCGAGCGTGATCCGCGTGGCCCACGGCGTGTACGGGCGGAGGAGCGGCGGGGCGGGTACGCCCGGAGTCGTTTCCACCCTGCGAAAGTACACCGCGCCCCGCCGCGGGCCCTCGGTTTTGGCCCGTGGTACCCTCCCGCCCTCGCGGCCGGGAGGGACCCCGTCCGGCCGCCTGCCTGATCCGAGGCCCTGAAGGCAAGCGGCACCCCTAGCAAAGTCGATGCCGAAAAAAGGCTGAGCTTTCCGCTGCCTAGACCAGGGGCCTTGACAAACACTAGCAAGGGGTGTGCCCGTCGATCAGACGGGGAAAGAATGCTATGGTTTGGCGGTCTTGGATGAGCCGGTCGACGTGGGTGGCGCTGTGGATGGCCCTCGTCTGCGCCGGTTGTCGACAGAGCGGTCAGGGGTCGTCCGAGGAGCTCGTGCCAGGTCTGAAGCTCGAAGGGGTGCAGTTCAGGGTCTACCGGGGGAGCGCGCTGCGCGCGTCCGGGCAGGCCGCCCGCGCCGATTACCGGCGGGCGACGAACGAGCTCCTGGCACGGAATCTCACCGCGGACCTCGCGGCCCCGTCGGGCGGCGACGCCCGGTTGACCGCCGCCGAGGGCCACGGAAGGCTCAAGGAGCGGACCTTCACGGCCTCGGGCGGCCTCGTCCTCCAGCGGGCCGACGCGACCGCCCGGACGGCCTCCGCGACCTACGTGGCCGGCCCGCCGCCCCTGATCCGGGGCGAGGAGCCGGTCGCCGTCGACGGCACGGGCAAGGCCGCCTGGAAGCTGACGGGCAAGGGGTTCACCGCGGATCCGCGCTCCGGCGACCTCACGGTCGGCGGCGGGGTCCGGCTCGAGGCGCAGGAGGCGGGGACCCGGTGACGGTGCTCGGCCTCATCGCCGCGCTGGCGCTCCAGGCGCCGGTCGCCGCCCCGGCGGCCGCCGTCGCGCCGAAGGCGCCGCCGGCGAAGGCCGCGGCGAAGGCCGCGGCGAGGCAGCCGGGCGCCCGCCTCGCCACCACCGGTGGGGGCCTGCTCGTGCTCGAGGCGGTCGACGTCCAGTACCGGTTCAAGAAGCGCGAGATGGCGGCCTCGAGCCGCGGTGCGCCGGTGGTGCTGACCCGCGACGACGCGCGGCTCAGCTGCAAGGAGATCCTCGTCCGCACCGACGCCTCGAACCGCGTCGCCACCGCGAACTGCACCGGCGACGTCCGCCTCGTGCGCGGCCTGCGGGAGCTCACCTGCGACCGCGCGGTCTTCGACGGCGCGAGCGACCGGGTCACCTGCGAGGGCAACCCGGTGCTGCGCGACGCGGGCAGCGAGGCGCGCGGCACGAAGCTCGTCTACGACCTCAGGGAGGACGAGGTCCGGTTCGAGGGCGAGCCCGGAAAGCCCGTGCAGGTGACGGTGCCGAACGACGAGGTCGAGCAGCGCAAGGCCGAGCTCCAGGAGCGGCGCCGGGCGAAGGGCGCGGGGGACGTGAAGCGGTGAGCGCCGACCTGCTCAAGGCCGAGGGCCTCCAGAAGACCTACCGCGGCCGCCGCGTGGTCGACGGCGTGTCCTTCCACGTCGAGCCGGGCGAGGTGGTCGGGCTGCTCGGGCCGAACGGCGCGGGCAAGACGACCTCGTTCAACATGGTGGTCGGGCTCGTCGTGCCCGACGCCGGCAAGGTGACGCTCGGCGACGCCGACCTCACGAAGCTCCCGATGCACCGCCGCGCGCGGCTCGGGGTGGGGTACCTGCCGCAGGAGGCGTCGATCTTCCGGAAGCTGACCGTCCGGCAGAACTTCATCGCCGTGCTCGAGGCGCTCGGCAAGGGCAAGGCCGAGCGCGAGAGGCGGGCCGACGCGCTCATCGAGGAGTTCCGGCTCGAGAAGATCGTGAACAGCCTCGGCGAGCAGCTCTCCGGCGGGGAGCGGCGCCGGGCCGAGGTGGCGCGCAGCCTGCTCTCCGACCCGCGCCACATCCTGTTCGACGAGCCCTTCGCGGGCGTCGACCCCATCGCGGTGGGCGAGCTGCAGCGCCTCATCGGGTCGCTCCGCGACCGGGGCATCGGCGTCCTCATCACCGATCACGCCGTGCGCGAGGCGCTCGGCATCTGCACCCGGGCCTACATCCTCTCGTCGGGCACGCTGCTCGAGGCCGGCACCCCGGCCGAGATCGCGGCCAGCCCGCGCGCGCGGGCGGTGTACCTCGGCGAGAAGTTCAGGCTGGAAGAGGGGACGGAAGCGAGATGAGCCTCGAGCTGAAGCAAAGCCTCAAGATGACGCAGCAGCTGGTGATGACGCCCCAGCTGCAGCAGGCCATCAAGCTGCTCCAGCTCTCGCGGATGGAGCTCGTGGACCTCATCCGCACCGAGGTCACCGAGAACCCGATGCTCGAGGGCGCCGACGAGCCGGAGGAGGAGCCGGTCCAGAGCGGCGAGAGCCCCGCCGAGGTCGCCGAGCACGAGGCCAAGCCCGAGCACAAGGAGGCCGAACGCGCCGAGGAGGTGAAGGGCGAGGAGGGCCAGAACGAGATCGACTGGGACCAGTACCTCGACCACTACCAGCTCCAGGGCCACACCGCGCCGTCGAACCGCGGCCTCGCCGACGAGGAGCTCCCCGGCTACGAGGCCACCCTCACCAAGAAGACCGACCTCGTCGACCACCTCGTCTGGCAGCTCCGCCTCTCGCACTTCACGCACGAGGAGGAGCAGGTCGCGATGTTCATCATCGGGAACCTCGACGACGACGGCTACTTCAAGATGCCGGCGGTCGAGGGCGAGACCGAGGACGCGACCCCGCGCGACCCGATCGTCCGCGTGTCGTTCGAGTGCGGCTGCGGCGTCGAGTTCGCCGAGCACGTGCTGCACAAGGTCCAGACGCTCGACCCGATTGGCGTCGCCGCCCGCAACCTGCGCGAGTGCCTCCTGCTCCAGGTCCGCCACATCAACGCCGACACGCCCGAGATCGTCGCGATCATCGAGCGTCACCTGAAGCACCTCGAGTCGAAGAACTTCCAGGCGATCGCGAAGGACCTCAAGATCACCATCGAGGAGGTCGTGAAGGCCGTCCGGGTGATCTCGAAGCTCGAGCCGAAGCCCGGCCGCGCGTACACCGGCGAGGACGCGCAGTACATCACCCCCGACGTCTACGTTCACAAGATGGGGGACAAGTACGTCACCGTCCTCAACGACGACGGCCTCTCGAAGCTCCGCATCTCCGGCATGTACCGGGCGGCGCTCAAGAACGGGCAGGCCGGCGCCGCGAAGGAGTACATCCAGGACAAGCTGCGCAGCGCGGTGTGGCTCATCCGCTCCATCCACCAGCGCCAGCGGACCATCTACAAGGTCACCGAGTCGATCGTGAAGTTCCAGCGGGACTTCCTCGACCGCGGCATCGCGCACCTGAAGCCGCTGATCCTCCGCGACGTCGCCGAGGACATCGGGATGCACGAGTCGACCGTCTCGCGGGTCACGACCAACAAGTACGTCCACACGCCGCAGGGCATCTACGAGCTCAAGTTCTTCTTCAACTCGGCCATCGCGAAGACCGGCGGCGACGAGATCGCCTCCGAGGCGGTCAAGAACCACATCCGCCAGATCGTCTCCGCCGAGGACCCGCGCCATCCCCACTCGGACCAGCGGATCGTCGAGATCCTGAAGACCCAGAACATCGAGATCGCGCGCCGCACCGTGGCGAAGTACCGCGAGGTGCTGGGGATCCTGCCGAGCTCGAAGCGCAAGAAGTACTTTTAGTCCGCGCGCGAGCGGCTTCGCGAGCCGAACCGGTCAATCTGCCGAGCGCCCGTACCGCGGGTCGGTGCACGTGCGCCCCG
Source organism: Anaeromyxobacteraceae bacterium (assembly GCA_047602405.1). Lineage (GTDB taxonomy): Bacteria > Myxococcota > Myxococcia > Myxococcales > Anaeromyxobacteraceae > Anaeromyxobacter. The sequence goes on along the minus strand of JASGHJ010000001.1, from coordinate 653,602 downwards.
CACCCGCCCCCGCGGGTGGACCCACTCAGGATCCCGTCCTTCGACCACGGGGCGGATCCCCGCCCGCTCGAGGGCGTTACAATCCTCACGTGAATGTTGTCCGTCCGTGGGCAACATCGAACGGCCGCGAGGCCGGCGGAAGCAGCATCCGCCGGAGCGCGGCCGTAGCATTTTCCCCCGCAGGCTGAGGGAGCAACTCATGCAGGTCAACGTCACCTTCCGGCATCTCGAGCCCACCGAAGCGCTGAAGGACCACGTGCGCAGCCGCATCGAGCACTGTCAGCGGTACGTCGACAGGCCCGGCGAGGCGCACGCCGTGCTCCACGTCGAGCACCTGCACCACCACGCCGAGATCACCCTGAAGGCCGGCAAGTTCCTGCTGCGCGGCACCGCGAAGTCCGAGGACATGTACGCCTCCATCGACGCCGCCGCCGAGCGCATCGAGCGCCAGCTCAAGAAGCACAAGGAGAAGATCACCACCAGGAAGTCCTCCCCGACGCCGGTCCCCCTCGCCGCCTCCCAGGCGGTCGACGTCCGCCACGACGTCCTCGACGTGCTCGAGAACCCCGACCGTCCCAGCCACCGGGTCGTGAAGAGCAAGCGCTTCGAGGCGCGGCCGATGTCGGTGGACGACGCGATCCTGCAGATGGAGCTGCTCGACTCGACCTTCTTCGTGTTCCTGAACGAGGCGACCCAGGCCGTGAACGTCGTCTACAAGCGCGACGACGGCACCCTCGGGTTGCTGGAGGCCGGGACCGGGACCGCCGCGCCCATGAAGCAGGCGGTGAACGGCCGGGCCTGAGCCGCGGTCACGGGACGCGGGGCCGCCGGGCCCCGCGCCCCGCGCACGAACCCGCGCGAAGCCTGGCTTGCCGTCTTGCCGGGTCGTCCGCACCTGTGTTAGCTGGGGTTCGCGCCGATGAAGATCGTCGAGTTCCTCCGGCCAGAAGCGGTGCTCGCGGACGTCTCCGGCGCGACCGGGGCGGCCGCGCTCGCCGAGCTGTGCCGGCCGCTGGCCGCGGCGCAGCGGGTGGATCCTCAGAAGCTCCTCGAGACGCTGCTGGAGCGCGAGAAGCTCGGGTCGACCGGCATCGGCGACGGCGTGGCCATCCCGCACGGCAAGGTCGCCGGGCTCCCGGGCCTGATCGCGAGCTTCGGCCGTGCGCCGGGCGGCGTGGACTTCCGCGCCATCGACGGCAAGCCCACCTACCTCTTCTTCACGCTGTTCGCGCCCGAGAACTCGGCCGGGGCGCACCTGAAGGCCCTCGCGCGCATCAGCCGGATCTTCAAGAACCCGGCGTTCCGCGAGACGATCCTGGCCGCGCCCGACGCGGCCGCGATCTACCGCCTCATCGAGGCGGAGGATTCGAAGTACTGATCCTGGTTGCCACGCCCCGGCCGCGGGCCGCATTCACATGGGCGTGGCGGCGGCGCGAGGACTCCACCACACTCCCGGGGGTGAACCCGGACCCCTCCGCGCCGCGGGCGGCCGTCCCCACGGCGGGCGACCTCCTCTCCGATCCCGCCCACGGCGGGCCCCTCGACGGTCCGCACGTCCTCGGCGAGGCGCGCGCCGGCGACCGGTTCGTGCGCGTGGGGCTGTGGCTCGACGGCCGAGGGTGGGTCGCGCGCGCCCGGTTCCAGGCCACCGTCTGCGCCTCGCTCGTCGCGTACGCCGAGGCCGCCTGCCGCGCGCTCGAGGCCGGCGTCACCGACCTCGGCCCGGCCGCGCTGCAGGCGCGGGTCCGCGGGATCCACCCCGCCCACCGCGACCGCGCGGCCATCGTCGCCGCGGCGGTCCTGGACGCCCTCTCTCGCGTCACCCGTCCCACCCCTGCCCAGGAGCCCGCATGAAGGTCGCCTACGTGTTCTCCACCCCGAACGCCTCGTTCATCCTCGAGAAGATGATCGTGCCCCAGCTCGAGGAGGGCCGGCACGGGGCCGAGGTCGCCGGCATGTTCTTCTTCTTCGACAACAACTACCTGCTCACCCGCGGCAACCCCACCGGCGAGCGGCTGCACGCGCTCTCGAAGAAGACCGGCATGCTGCTCATGGGCTGCGACCAGTGCTGCTACCAGCGCAACATCGCCGACCGCCTCTTCGAGGGCGTGCCGATCGGCTGCTTCCCGGACCTCTACAGGGCGCTCGCGCCCGCGAAGGTGGACCAGGTCATCACCCTGTGAGGTTACAGGAGCTCGCCCGGACCTCCGCCGAGGTCGCCCGTACCTCCGCGCGCCTCGAGAAGGTCTCGCGGCTCGCGGCGGTGCTGCGCGCGCTCGGCCCGGGCGAGCGCCGCCTCGGCGCCGCGTGGCTCGCGGGCGAGCTCGTGCAGGGCCGGATCGGCCTCGGCCACGCCACGGTCCGCGCGGCGCTCGAGGCCGTCCCCGCGGCCGCGGAGCCCACCCTCGAGCTCGCCGACGTGCAGGCCGCGCTCGAGCGGATCGCCGCGGCGCGCGGCGGCGGCTCCGCCGGCGAGCGGCGCCGGACGCTGGAGGGTCTCCTCTCCCGGGCGACCGCGGAGGAGCGCGCGTTCCTCACCGGGCTGTTGCTCGGCGAGCTCCGCCAGGGCGCCCTCGAGGGCGTGCTCGTCGAGGCGGTCGCGAAGGCCGCGGAGGTCCCCGCCCACGAGGTCCGGCGCGCCGCGATGATGGGCGGCGCGCTCGCCGAGGTCGCCGAGGCGGCGCTCGGGGAGAGCCTGGCGGGCCTCGCGCGCTTCCGGCTGCGCCTCCTCGAGCCGGTCTCGCCGATGCTCGCCTCGCCCGCCGCCGACGTCGCCGAGGCGCTCGACGAGCTCGGCGAGGCGGCGCTGGAGTGGAAGCTCGACGGCGCCCGGGTCCAGGTGCACCGGGACGGCGACGAGGTACGCGTGTTCTCCCGCACGCTGCGCGACGTGACGCCCGCGGTGCCGGAGATCGTCGCCGCGGTGAAGAGGCTCCCGGTCGGCTCGATCGTGCTCGACGGCGAGGCCATCGCGCTCCGGCCCGACGGCACGCCCGAGCCCTTCCAGGTCACGATGAGCCGGTTCGGGCGACGGGGGCGCGACGTCTCTGGAGCCGTTCACCCCGAGCGTCCCTCGACTCCGGACCCGCTTCGCGGGGCCAACGCTCGGGATGAACGGGCGGAGACGAGGGGCGGTCCGCTCCTCACCGCCCTCTTCTTCGACCTCCTCCACGCCGGCGGCGAGGACCTCGTGGGCCGCACCGCGCGCGACCGCGCCGAGCGGCTCGCGGCCGAGGTCCCCGCCACGATGCGCGTGCCCCGGCTCGTGACCGACGACCTCGACGACGCGACCGAGTTCCTCGACGGCGCGCTCGGCCGCGGCCACGAGGGGATCGTCGCGAAGTCGCTGGAGGCGCCCTACGAGGCGGGCCGCCGCGGCGCCGCCTGGCGCAAGGTGAAGCGCGCCCACACGCTCGACCTCGTCGTGCTCGCGGTCGAGAAGGGCTCCGGCCGCCGGAGCGCCTGGCTCTCCAACCTGCACCTCGGCGCCCGCGACCCCGAGCACGGCGGCTTCGTCATGCTCGGAAAGACCTTCAAGGGCATGACCGACGCGATGCTGCGCTGGCAGACCGAGAAGCTGCGCTCGATGGCGCTCGGCGAGTCCGACGGCTGGGTCGTGCACGTCCGCCCGGAGCTCGTCGTCGAGATCGCCTTCGACGGCCTGCAGGCCTCGACCCGCTACCCCGGCGGCCTCGCGCTCCGCTTCGCGCGCGTGAAGCGCTACCGCGAGGACAAGCCGGTGGAGCAGGCCGACACCATCGAGACCGTGCGCCGGATCTTCCTCGCGCAGGGCGAGCGCGAGGGCGGGACGGACGCCGCCGAGGAGGCGGAGGGGTAGGTGAGCGGCGCGAGGTCGACCGTGCGCTCGCTGCCGTCCGTGAGGACGAGCTTCACCTGGAGGCCCTCGACCCCTTACCTTCGAGAATTCGATCCTCACACTGAGGTTGGCTGACAGTGACGCGCGACCCCTTCGGTCGCGTCCGGTTTCGCTCGCGTCCCGCGCCGCGATCTGGTCCGCTGGTTCGCGGGGGTGGCCGATGGCGCTTCGCTTCGATCGGACCCGGGAGCACGCGAAGATGCGGCGGTGGGTGGAGCGCGGACACCCACGGCTCGCGATGCTCGGGATGATCACCCTCACCGCGGCCGTGGGCTTCCTGACCTCGGTGTTCCTCTTGCATCACGGCGTGGATCGGATGGCGCTCCGGTGGCTGCTCGGGGTCCTCGCCGCCTACGCCACGTTCCTCGTGCTCTTGCGCGTCTGGTTGCTCGTCGCGGCCGGGATCGGACCGGATGCTCGCTTCCTCGGGGAGGCGGCCGGCCGGACCCTGGACGCCGTCGCGGAAGATCCCGGCGGCGCGTGGGACCTGGCCAACCATGCGCTCCGCGGTGCGCGCGGACCGGGCGGTCCCGTGGACCTGGGCCTCGTCGAGGTGGAGGCTCCGTCCTCCGGCTTCGACCTGCCCGTGCCGGACCTCGATCTCGACCTCGAGGGGATCGCCTTCGCGATCGTGGTGACGGTGCTCGCGGCCCTGACCGCCACGGCGCTCATCGTCTCGGTCTGGTTGGTCTGGACGGCTCCGGGCCTGCTCGCTGAGGTGGCGCTGGACGCGACCTTCGGCGGGCTCGTCTACCGGAGCATCCGCGGGAGGCCCCTCGTGCAGGAGCCCTGGAGCGCCGCGGCGAGGGCGACCTGGGGCCCGGCCCTCCTCGTGCTCGTGATGACGGTCTCGGCTGCGCTGGTCATCGAGCAGGTCGCCCCGGGGGTCCACACCGCCGGCCAGGCCGTACACGCCGTCCTGCACCCCAGGCCGCGGTAGACTCCTCCCATGCTCGCCGCCTCGCTCCTCGCCATCCTGTTCACCGCCCCGGGCCCCGCCGCGACGAAGCCCGTCCACGTCGTCATGACCACCGGCCTCGGCGAGCTCGAGCTCGCGGTCGACGTCGCGCACGCGCCGGTCACCGCGAAGAACTTCCTGCGCTACGTCGAGGCCGGGCACTACGACGGCGGGCGGTTCCACCGGACGGTGACGCTGAAGCCCGACAACCAGCCCAACAACAAGGTGAAGATCGAGGTCATCCAGGGCGGCGTCGCGCCGGAGCAGGAGGCGAAGGGCTGGCCCGCCATCGGCCTCGAGCGCACGACGAAGACGGGCCTGAGGCACCTCGACGGCACGATCTCGATGGCGCGCGCCGAGCCGGACAGCGCCACGAGCGACTTCTTCGTCTGCGTCGGACCGCAGCCGGAGCTCGACTTCGGCGGGAAGCGCAACCCCGACGGCCAGGGCTTCGCGGCCTTCGGGCAGGTCGTGAAGGGGATGGACGTGGTGCGGAAGATCCAGGCCGCGCCCGCCGACGGGCAGACGCTCACGCCGGCGGTGCGGATCCTGAAGGCGAGCGTGGTGAAGGCGAAGCCCGCGCCGTAGCGGGCCTGGCCCGGGTCACAGGTTCACGCCGAGGTACAGGTTCGGCTCGAACAGGAAGTAGCTGTTCCATCGGGCGTCCATGCGCCGGAAGCCCTCCGGGCCCTTCGAGTCGACGGGCCACCCGTTGCAGTGCACCTGCGGCTCGATGAACAGCCGGTCGCGGAAGAACGACAGGTGGTAGCCGACGTGGAGGGAGGCGTAGAGGCGGAAGCCCGTCTCGAGCTCCTTCCCGTGCCGGTCCAGGAACACCTTCCGGAGCGGCACGAGCTCGGCCGTGGCGAAGAGGCCCCTCCAGAGCATGCGCTGGTAGAACGCGCCGACGCCGTACTCCCGGACGCGGCCCGGGTAGTACTCGCTCTTCTCGAACAGGGCCGGATCCCAGGCCGGGATGCCGAGGGGCTTGTTGAGCTTCCAGGTGACGGCCTTCACGCCGACGCGGTCGCGGTCGGTGAGCCGATAGCCGGCGTGGAGCTCGTACATGCCGACGTCCTCGCCGATCCAGTTCGTGAAGGAGAGGTAGGGGCTCGAGACGAAGAAGCGATGCGGGGCGGTTGGCGCGGCGGACGCGACCTCGACCTGCGAGACCTGCGAGACCTGCGAGACCTGCGAGACCTGCGAGACCTGTCCGGCGAGCAAGAGGGCTACGAGCGCGGTCATGTCGGTTCCTCCTCGGGGCAGCTGGGGCCGGAGCACGCTTGCCTCCGGACGACTTACAGAGTAAGCTTACGTCGTACGTGTGACAGGAGGCCGGATGGGGATGCGGCAGACCGGACCGCGGAGCGGTGCCCGCCGCACGCCACGGCGCGCTCCGGCCCGCGCGCCCCTCGACCGCGCGCGGGTGCTGCGCGCGGCGATCGCGCTCGCCGACGCGGAGGGGCTCGGCGCGCTCTCGATGCGCCGGCTCGGCGACGCCCTCGGCGTGGAGGCGATGTCCCTCTACAACCACGTCGCCGGGAAGGACGACCTCCTCAACGGCATCGTCGACCTCGTCGGGGGGGAGTTCGGCGTGCCGGACGCGGGCTCCGCCTGGCAGGAGGCGCTGCGCACCCGCGCCCGCGCCGCCCGCCGCGTGCTCCTCCTGCACCCCTGGGCGCCCGGGCTCATCGAGGCGCGGGTGGACTTCGGCTCCGCCCGGCTGCCCATCTTCGAGGCGCTGATCGGCATCCTGCGCGGGGCCGGGTTCTCGATCGAGGCGACGTACGACGCCCTCATCCTCCTCGACAGCTTCATCTACGGCTTCGTGCTGCAGGAGGTCAGCTGGATCGCCTCGGCGCGCGAGGCCGCCGGCGGCCCGCAGCCGGACTTTCCGGCTGGCGCGCTCCCGAACATCCGGGAGATGTGGGCGTTCGTGAGGGGACGGACGCCGCCCGGGAGCAACGGCCGCGCCTCGTCCTACGAGCACGAGTTCGAGGTCGGACTGGGGCTCGTGCTCGGGAGCCTCGAGCGGCTGCTCGCGCGCGGCGGGGAGGCTGAGACCGCCGGCTAAGAGCTGTCCCACAAGTTTCGCTTGAGATTGTGAAGGACGGCGACGGCTGCCACGGTGGCCGCGAGGTGGCGGCCGCGTCGGCGGTGGTCGCGCAGGACGCGCCAGTCTTTGAGGCGAGCGAGGACGTGTTCGACGCGAGCCCGGCGGCGACGATGGCGGCGCCAGGCGCGATCCCGAACGATCCTGGTGCTCCTGAAGACAGGGATGCGAAGGCCGGTGACGCCTCGGTATCCTCCGTCGGCGAGCACACGGCGGTGGTCGAGGCAAAGCGATTCGATTTCGGAGCCGCGAAAATGAAACGGGTCGTTTCGGTTGCCCGGCCCGCCGGCAGACGTGGCCACGACGCGACGGTCTCGCCAGCGCACGAGCACCTGGGCGTTGCAGGACCAGCGGTAGTTCTTGGATTTCGCAGCGCGGCCGTGATCACGAGTGGGGATGAGGGTCCCATCGACGATCCAGGTCTCGCGGCGATCTCTTCGGACGGGAGGGCGAGCGAGGCCAGCGAGCCTCGGCGTGAAGGCTGCGACGATGCGATGGACGGTCGACTTCGAGAGGCCGACGACGGCGGCGAGCTCGCGCAGGGTGAGGTTGGTGCGCAGCGCGATGCAGGCGACGAGGAGACGGTGCAGCGGCGAGCTCGAGCAGGGACGCCCCCGGCACCTGGACGCGGGGAGCACGCGCCGGAGGCGAGCGAGGTCGCGCCCTGTCATGGACGCGAGGGTGAGCAGTCGGTGGGTCGGTATGAGGGACACGGACACGTCCCTGGAACCGCGAACGTCGCTCACTTCGTCCAGGGCGCCTGCTCGGAGGCCCTGAACGCCTGTCAGGGCTTCGGCTTAAAGTGAAAAGGTGGAAGTCGAACCCAGGCGGACCCGCGGTCCGAACAAGCAGGAGCCCTGGGCACGCCGGCCCGAGGACGGCGTGTCGGTCCTGCGGCTCGCGCTCGACGTCCACGATCCCCAGCAGCGTCGGCGGCTCGAGCGGATGTTCGCGGACGCGTACCGGGTGCGGAGGGCGCTGCAGCGGGCGGCCCGGAACCGTACGCGGGCCTGCTGGGCGGCGAAGCACGAACGGGCCCAGGACGTCGCGGGCACGCGCGACCGGCTCGGCCTCAGCCGGGGGGCGCTCGAGCACACCGCGTACGCCGTTCTGGACTCGGCACCTCACCTCCGGCGCTTCGTCACGAAGGCGATCGCGATGCACCTCGCCGACTCGGTCTGGTCGCCGGCGGAGCGGCACCTGTTCCCCGACGCGACCGGAAAGCGGCAGGGACTGCTCCACGTCGGACGGTGGTTCGACTTCGGGAGGCTGCCCGGCCGCGCGCGCTCTCACACGACGGCACGGAAGTGGGAGACCTTCCGGCTGCACGGGTCGCTCGCGGGCCATCGCCTCGGAGCCCCCTCGGCCCCGGGCGGCCGCGTCGACTGGTGGGCTTACCAAGGTCCTTTGATGCTCGTGTTCAGCGGGCTCGCCGACGGCTCGCTGGTCCTCCCGGTGCGACTGCCCACGGCACCGTGCAACCAACCCATCCTCGACTACCACCTCGCCGACCCGAGCCTCTGGCACAAGGTCGACCTCGTCCGCACCCGGGCGCCCCACGCGCGGGGAGGTTGGCGTTACGAAGCCCACCTGATGGTGCTGAAGGAGCCCTATGTCTCGCCGGCCACGAGGGTGCGCCGGGCGGAGGTCGCCGTCGCAGCGGCTGACCGCCTCGCGGGGATGGACGTCAACGTATCGAACCTGACGATCGCCTCGCAGGTGGCGGGAGGCGACCTGCGCCTCACGCGGATCGAGCGCGACCTTGCCACGAAGGAGCGCGACCGTGGCCGGCGCCGCCGCGAGCGCCGCAGGCAGCGGGCGCTGGACCGGTCCCGCCGCGCTGCCAACCAGGAACAGTACCGGCTGTCGAAGCGGCAAGAGAAGCGCGCCCGTCGACGCGCCGCCGCTGGCCTCTCGCCCGTGAACGTCATTCCCCAGGGGCCGAGGATCGCAAGGTCAGACGGCGTGCCGCTCCAGGCCTACCGGCGCGACCAGCTCTCGCGCCGTCACCGGCGGCTTCGGGCCGAAGAGGTCGCCAGCGCGGCTGCCGGGGTGCAGGCCCGCCGCGACCGCGCCAGGCGCGTGGCTGCCCAGGTCGTCCAAACCCACGGCTACCGGATCTTCGCCGAGGAAGGCCACATCTCCGCGTGGGCGCGCCGCTGGGGCCGCGGCGTGGCCGCATTCACGCCGGGCCTGCTCGTCTCGGCCATCGACCGCGAGGCAAAGGCGGTGGCAGGCCTCGCCCAGACCAAGGGAGGCGTCGTCCGGATCCCCACCCGCACGACCGCGCTCTCCCAGCATTGCCCCTGCGGCACCCGCGTGCCGAAGACCCTCGCCGACCGGGTCCACCGCTGCCCGCGCTGTCGCCTCGAGGGCGACCGCGACGCCGTCTCCGCGGTGCTCGCGAGCTTCGTCGTGCTCGACCTCTCCGGCGAACCCGACTCGGCGCGCGTCGACTACGCCGCCGCAAACGGCTCCCGCCCCGAAATCCAGCGCCTCCTCACACCCTACCTGTGTCTCGGGTGGCAAGACACCCGGTCCGAGTCAAACGACCTCTTCGCCCGCGAGGCCAGTTGCCCCGCGTGGCGGACGTCCACACCGGCCTCATCGCCGGTGGCTCGGCGAACCGCCGGCACGGCCGCGGGCCCAACCCGGAATGAGCCTTCCTCACGGGAGACCACGTCCGAGCGGGCCCGGTGGCGAACCGGTCTGCCCCACGACTTGCTTGAGCAATTGTGGGAAAGCTCTTAGTGCGTCACCGAGTGGAACAGCCGGTTCCACCGCGGGCCGTCCGGGCCCCACGACGCGAGCGCCATCACCGCGCGGCCCTTGATGCGGCCGATCGGGACCGGGCCGAAGTAGCGCGAGTCGGCCGAGCGGTCGCGGTGGTCGCCGGCGAGCCACACGTGGCCGGGCGGCACCTTCGTCGGCACGAGGTCGTCGCCGCAGGGGCCGTTCGCCTTGCAGTAGGTGTGGAACCGGTGGGTGCCCAGGGTCTCGAGGTGGTCGGCGCAGTCCTCCTGCCGCCACGGGCCGCCCTCGTTCTTGTCCCAGTAGGTGCACTCGCCGGAGAGGGTCTCGCGCGGCACGGGCTCGCCGTTCACGACGAGCCAGCCGTCGCGGATCTCGACGGTGTCGCCCTCCACGCCGACGACGCGCTTGATGAGGTCGTCGTTGCGCGGGTTGCCGGGGGGCGCGAGCAGCACGACGATGTCGCCCCGCTTCGGGGACGACCAGCTCGCCTGCGCACTCTCGGTGAACGGGAGCCGGGCGCCGTACGCCCACTTCTCGACGATGACGTAGTCGCCGATCTGCAGCGTCGGGATCATCGAGCCCGACGGGATGTAGACCGCCTCGTAGAGGAACGTCCGGAACGCGAGGACCGCCAGGATCGTCACGGTCCAGCCGCGGATCTCCTTCATCACCTTGTCGCGTTCCACGCTCTCGGACTTCTCCTGTTCGTGCCTACTCGGTGCGCATCGCCTCGACGGGGTCGAGCTTCGACGCCCGCGCGGCAGGGTAGATGCCGAAGAGGAGGCCGGCCCCCCCGGTCAAGGCGAGGGAGAGTAGCACTGCCCACGCCGGGACGCTCGCCGGGACGTCCAGGATGGCCTTCGCGCCGAGGGCGATCCCGGCGCCCACCAGCACGCCGATGGCGCCACCCATGAACGAGAGGGTCACCGACTCGACCAGGAACTGCCGGAGGATGCTGGCGCGCCGCGCACCGAGCGCCTTGCGGACGCCGATCTCGCGGGTCCGCTCGGTCACCGACACGAGCATGATGTTCATGATCCCGATGCCGCCGACGAGGAGCGCGAGGCCGCAGATGCCGCCCGTCGCCGCGGCCACCATCGCCGCGAGGTTGTTGAACAGCTCGGCGGCGGTGTCGTTCGAGTACCAGTCGAAGTCGTTCTCCTCCTGCGGCGCGAGCCCGCGCAGCCGGCGGAGCTTCCCGATGACCTCGTCGATCGCCTTCGGCATGTCCTCGGGCGAGGTGGCCTGGATGGCGATGTTGTTGTTGCGGTTCTTGCCGCACACGCGCTCGAAGGAGGGCCACGGGACGACCGCCCAGTTGTCGCGGGACTGGCCGAGCACCGCCCCCTTGCGCGCCGCCACGCCGACCACCTCGAAGGGCACGCCGCGCAGGCGCACCTCCTCGCCCACCGCGCCGCCGTCCGGGAAGAGCGCGTCGGCGACGTCGGCGGCGATGAAGATGACCCGCCGCCCGAGCTGGATGTCGGTGTCGACGAGGAAGCGGCCGTCGGCGACCTGGACGCCGTTCGCCGGCTCGTAGTCGGGCAGCGCTCCGCCCACGCCCACGCTCTGCTTCGTGGAGCGCTCGCGCGTGGTGAGCTTCTCGGGCGCGCGCGAGTACTCCTCGATCGAGACGTGCTTCACGTACGGCAGGTCGCGGATCGCCTCGCCTTGCTCGCGGGTGAGGTCCGGCCGCTTCTCGATCTTGCGCCAGTCGCGGTGGCCGAACTCCATCGCCGGCCACTTCTGCACCTGGAACGTGCCCGCCCCGAGCTCGGCGAAGTCGGTGGTGAGCTTCACCTTGAGCCCCTCGGTGAACGACATCATGGCGACCACGGTGGCCGCGCCGATGACGATGCCGAGGAGGGTGAGGACGGAGCGGAGGACGTTGGCGCGGAGGGTGCCGAGCGCCATCGCGATGGTGTCGAGGATCGAGCTCATCAGGCCGGCGCCGGCCGCAGGGCGCCGGCGTTCTCCTATTCGGTGCGCATCGCCTCGACGGGATCGAGCCGGGAGGCTCGCGCGGCGGGGTAGATGCCGAACACGAGGCCCGCCCCGCCCGTGAGGACGAGGGAGAGTACCACCGCCCAGGCGGGGATGCTCGCCGGCACGTCCAGGATCGCCTTCGCGCCGAGGGCGATCCCACCCCCGAGCAGGACGCCCAGGACGCCGCCGAGCACCGAGAGGGTGACCGACTCCACCAGGAACTGCGACAGGATCCGGGCCCGCCGGGCGCCGAGGGCCTTCCTGACCCCGATCTCGCGGGTCCGCTCGGAGACCGACACCAGCATGATGTTCATGATGCCGATGCCGCCCACCAGCAGCGCGAGCGCGCAGATGCCGCCGGTCGCCGCGGCGACCATCCGGGCGAGGTTGTCGAACAGCTCCGCCGCGGTGTCGTTGGTGTAGTAGTCGAAGTCGTTCTCGTCCTGCGGGGCGAGGCCGCGGAGCTTGCGGAGCTTCGCCTCGACCTCCTCGAGCGCGACCTTCACGTCGGCGGGCGAGGACGCCACGATGGCGATGTTGGTGTTGCGGGCCTTCCCGTACACCCGCTCGAACGCCGGCCAGGGGATGACGGCGAAGCCGTCCTTCGACTGGCCCATCATCGAGCCCTTGCGCATCGCGACCCCGACGACCTCGAACGGGACGCCGCGCATGCGGACCTCCTGGCCGATGGGGTCCATGCCGGGGAAGAGCGCGTCGGCCACGTCGGCGCCGATGAAGACCACCCGGCGCCCGAGCTGGATGTCGGTGTCGACGAGGAACCGGCCGGTCCCGACGGTCACGCCGTTCGCCGGCTCGTAGTCCGGGAGGCCGCCGCAGACGTCGATGTTCTGCTTCGTCGCGCGATCGCGCGTGGTGAGCTTCTGCGGCTGGTTGAACGTGTACTCCTCGATCGACACGTGCCGCACGTGCGGGAGCGACCGCAGCGCCTCGCCCTGCTCGCGGGTGAGGTCGGGGCGGCGCTCGATCTTCCGCCAGTCGCGCGGGCCGAAGCTCATCGCCGGCCACTTCTGGACCTGGAAGGCGCCGGCGCCGAGCTGGGCGAAGTCGGTGCCGAGCTTCACCCGCAGCCCCTCGGTGAAGGACATCATCGCCACCACCGTGGCGGCCCCGATCACGATCCCGAGGAGGGTCAGGATGGAGCGCAGCACGTTCGCCCGGAGGGTCCCGAGCGCCATCGCGATCGTGTCGAGGAGGGCGGTCATTCGTACCTCAGCGCTTCCACCGGATCGAGGTGCGCCGCGCGCCAGGCCGGCCAGCTGCCGAACAGCAGGCCCACCGCGGCGGAGAAGCCGATGCCCAGGAACACCGCCGAGATGCTCACGGTCGCGGCGAGCGGGGTCGCGAGCGCGATGATCTGCGCGAGCCCGAGGCCGAGCGCCGTGCCGATCGCGCCGCCGACGGCCGCCACGATGGCGGACTCGACGAGGAACTGCAGCAGCACGGTCGAGCGCCGCGCGCCGAGCGCCCGCCGCACGCCGATCTCGCGGGTGCGCTCGGTGACCGACACCAGCATGATGTTCATGATGCCGATGCCGCCCACGATGAGCGTGATCAGGCCGACGCCGACCGCCACCGAGTAGAGGGCCCCGGTGAGCTGCTGGTAGGTGCGGATGAACTGCTCCTGGCGGTTGATCGAGAAGTCGTCCTTCTTGCCCGGCGGGACCTGGCGGACCCGGCGGAGGATCTCGACGAGCTGGTCCTCGAGGCCGGAGAGGTCCTCGGGCTTCGCGGTCACCGCGATGTTGATCGAGCGGCGGTTCCCGAAGTCCTGCATGAACGCGGAGTAGGGGACCATCGCGTTCGCGTCCATGTTCATGCCGAGGAGCTGGCCGCGCCGCTCCATCACCCCGACCACCTGGTAGACCTTGCCGCTGATCGCGACCTTCCGGTCGAGGACCTGCTCCTTCTCGAAGCCCGGGAAGAGCCGGTCGGCGACGTCGGAGCCGAGCACCACCACCGAGCGGGAGAGGTCCACGTCGGTCTCGACGAGGAACCGGCCCGCCGCGACGTTGCCGGCGCCGGTGGCGAGGTACTGCGCGTTCGTGCCGATGAGCTGGATGTTCGGGGTCTCGAGGTCGCCGCGCTTGAGATCGGTCCGCGTGAAGAGCTGCGGCGCCACCACGGCGGCGAGGGTCGCCTGCTGCTCGACCGCGTGCAGCTCCTTCTTCCCCATGTCCTTGCGGTTGCGCAGCTCCCACCACGCGTCGCGGCCGTTCGTGAACCAGGCCCACTTCGACACGTAGAGCGTGTGCGCGCCGAGGTTCGCGATCTGGGCCTCGAACGACTTGTTGAGCCCCTGGATGATCGCGACGATGGTGATGACCGTCATCACGCCGATGACGATGCCGAGCGTCGTGAGCGCGCTCCTGAGCCGCGCGCCGGCGAGGTTGCCGACGGCGATCTGGATGCCCTCGAGCGTCTCGGCGAGCACCCGCCGCACCGCGGCCAGGCGCTTCATGCCGGCACCGCCCGCGCCCCGCCGAGGTGCGCGATCTCGCTGCCGGGGCCGTCGCCGATCACCTTGCCGTCGGAGAGCTTGATGGCGCGCGGGCAGCGCGCGGCGAGCTTCGGCTCGTGGGTGACGAGCACGATGGTGTTGCCGCCCCGGTGGAGCTCGCTGAACAGCCGGATGATGTCCTCGCCGGTCTGCGAGTCGAGGTTGCCGGTGGGCTCGTCGGCGAGGAGCATGGAGGGCTTCCCGACCAGCGCGCGGGCGATCGCCACGCGCTGGCGCTGCCCGCCGGAGAGCTCGTTCGGCCGGTGGTGCATGCGGTTCCCGAGGCCGACCGCCTCGAGCGCCTCCTCCGCCTGCAGGCGACGCTCGCGCTTCGGGATGCCGCGGTACACGAGCGGCAGCTCGACGTTCTGCAGCGCGGTCGAGCGCGGCAGGAGCTGGAAGGTCTGGAAGACGAACCCGATCTCCTTGTTGCGGAGGTCGGCGAGCTCGTCGTCCTGCAGCCCCGCCACGTCCGCGCCGTTCAGCCGGTACAGGCCTGAGGTGGGCGTGTCGAGGCAGCCGAGGAGGTTCATGAGGGTGGACTTGCCCGAGCCGGACTGGCCCACGATGGCCACCCACTCGCCGCGCGGGATCGTGAAGCTGACCCCGTCGAGCGCGCGGACGACCTCGCCGCCGACCTCGTAGTGGCGGTGCAGGTCCTCGACGATGATGAGCGGCTCGGACACGGTCGTTACCCCTTCTTCTCGGCCGGCTTCGCCTTGTCGTCGCCCTTCTTGGCCTGGTCCTGCTCGGCGACGCGCTTGCCGTCCTCGAGCTCGCGCGAGAGCACGCGGTACGGGCCCTCCACGACCTTCTCGCCCTCGGCGAGGCCGGACACGATCTCGATCTCGGTGTCGGAGGCGAGGCCGGTCTCGACCTTGCGGATCTTCGCGACGCCGTCCTTCACGACGAAGACCACCTTCTGCATCGGGTCGCGCTTCACCTTCTTGGCGTTGGCCGAGCCCTCCGGCTGCGGCGGCGGCTGCTCCTGGCCGGGCGCGCCGCCGGGCTTCAGGTCCTTCTCCGGGCGCACGGTGACGGCCTGGATGGGCACCACGATCGCGTCGTCGCGGGTGTCGGTGAAGACCGAGGCCTGCGCGCTCATGCCGGGGAGGGCGTTCGAGACGGCCTGGGTCAGCGCGAGCCGCACGAAGAAGGTGGTGACCTCGCCCTCGGTGCCGGCGTTCTTCACGTTGGCGTTGCGGGCGACCTCGACCACCTTGGCCGGGAACTTCTTCTCCGGGATCGCGTCGATCTCGACCTCGGCGGTGTCGCCCTCCTTGAGGTAGACCACCTCCTGCTCGCCGACCTCCATCTTCATCTCCATCTGGGAGAGCGTGGAGATGATGAGGATGACGTCCTCGGAGAAGTCGGAGCCGCGGATCCGCTCGCCGACCTGCTTCTGGCGCTTCGTGATGACGCCGTCGATCGGGGAGGTCAGGGTGGTCATCGAGAAGGAGTGGCGGGCCTCGCGCAGCGACGCCTCGGACTGGGCGAGCCGGCCCTGGGCCGCGTCGTACCGCGCGCGGCCGGCGGCGAGCTCCGTCTTCGCCTTGTCGACCTCGGCGGAGGAGGCGTTGTTGGACTTCGCGAGCCGCTCCACCCGGGCGAGCTCCTGCTCGAGCTGGGCGACGAGCACCCGCTGCTGCTGCACGTCGGCGGCGGCGGACGCGCGGAGGGCGTCGGACTGCGACACCTGCGCGGCGTAGCGGCGGGGGTCGATGGTGCCGAGCGCCTGGCCGGCCTTCACCACGTCGCCCTCCTTCACCGTCAGGGAGAGGAGGTCGCCGGTGATGTTCGAGGACAGCTTCACCTCGGTCGCCGCCTGGAGCTTGCCGCCCGCGGTGACGATGCGGGTGATCGAGCCCTTCTTCGCCGTCGTCGCCTGGATGTTCACCGGCGGCTGCGGCTTCGGCATCAGCGACCCGGCGGTGATGGCGACGATCGCGAGGACGAAGACCCCGGCGAAGATGCGCTTCTTCCAGCTCATGCGGTGGGCGGTCGGCATGGGTGCAATCGTAGGCTTCTCCGGGGGCCGCTGGGGCTCGGACTCCGTCCGGGTCACGGGGTTCTGGTAGGCCATGGCTAGAGCGGTCCTCCGGAGGCGCGCGCCAGGTCGGCGATCGCCACTGCGTGGTCAATGCGGGCCTCGACGAGCGAGAGCTCCGCGCGGGTGAGGTTGAGCGAGGCCTCTCGGACCTCGAGCTGCGTGGCGAGCCCGGCCTCGAGCCGCTCGCGGGCGAGGGAGAGGGCCTTGTCGGCGGTGGCGAGGTTGTCGGCGGCGAGGCCGACCTGGGTGGCGCCGGACGCGGCCACCGCGCGGGCGTCGGAGATCTCCTTCGCGACGCGCAGGGCGGTCGCCTCCTCGCCGGTGCGGGCGCGCCGCGCGCTCGACTCGGCGCGCTGCACCTGCGCCTGCGTGCGCCGGCCCTCGAAGAGGTTCCAGCTCGCGACGACGAGCGCCGAGGACGAGTACTCGCGGGTGAGGTCCCCGTAGACGCCGGCGTTGCCGGTGAGCTCCGGGCCGCTGCGGTTGTAGCTGACCTGCGCGCCGACCGAGGGGAGGTAGCCGCCCCACGCGCTCTGCACGCTCGCGTCGGCGGCGGCGACCTGGGCCTTCGCCGCGGCCACCGCGGGCCGGCGCTTCTGCGCCGTCGCGATGAGCTCGTCGAGCGCCGGCGGCTGGCCGGGGCGCAGGTCGGTGCGGTCCATGACCGGCGGGACCGCGACGGTGAGGTTCGCGGCCTCGGAGCCGGTGAGCCCGATGGCCTGGCCGAGCGAGGTGCGGGCCGCGTTCACGCGGGCGCGCTGCCGCTCGACGTTGATCTGGTCGTTCGCGAGGTTCACCCGGTTCGTGTAGGTGTCGGCGCGCGGGGCCCGGCCAGCCGCGAACAGCGCGTCGGCGCGGGCGACGAGGTCCTGCGTGCGGGCGGCGGTCTTCTCGAGCACCGCGAGGGTGCGCTCGGCGCGGACCACCTCGTAGAACCGGCGGGTCACCTCGAAGGCGGTCGAGAGGACCTGCTCGTCGTACTGCTTCTCCGCGGCGGCCAGCTGGTAGCCCGAGGCGCGCACGCCCTGGAACGCCGTCCAGTCGAAGAGCGGCTGCGAGAGCGTCGCGCCGAGCGAGTAGTAGGCCTGGTCGGAGGCGGGCTGGGCCGGGACCGGGATGCCGGTGGAGGTCACGTACCCGCTCTGCGCGCCGATGAAGCTGCGGCCGAAGGTCGAGGAGAGGTCGAGGCGCGGCAGGACGTTCGAGAGCGCCGACACGCGGTCGGAGCCGGCGACGGCGGCGTCCTCGCGGGCGAGCGAGAGCTCGACGTTGTGCCGGGTCGCGCGGGCGAGCGCGTCCTCGAGCGTGATGGGGGCGGCCTGCGCCGCGGCGAGCGACGGGACCGCCGCGGAGGCGGTGACGAGCGCGAGGGCGAGCGCGGCGATGGGACGGGGCGGGTTCACGGGCCTCCTCGGGGGCCGGGGCCGCCCGCGGCAGCGGACGGCGCGATCTTGAGCAGCGCGACGTAGGCGACGAAGAGCACGGCGACGACGACGAAGGAGCGCCGGCGGGAGGCCCCGGAGGCCTTCGCCATGCCGGTGCCGACGAGGTAGAGCGCCCAGAGCGAGAACAGGTCGAGCGCGGAGGCCGCGGCGAGCGCCGGGGGCGGCAGGGAGGGCGGCAGGAGCGCGGCGACGCTGGAGGGGAGCAGCCTGTCGAGCTGCATCGGGTTCACCGGCGCGTGCACGACCGCCGCGGGCGCCATGAGCAGGCCGCGGAGCGCGTTCGGGAGGAGCCCGTGCGCGGTGACCGTGAAGGTCTCCTTGAAGCCGGTCTTCGCGCCCGCGGTCCAGAAGCCGAGCCAGAGGAAGCAGCTCACGAAGAGCGCCTGGATCGCCGGGCCGAGCACCGCCCCGCCCCAGGCCATGACCGCGTTCAGCTTCGCGGCGGTCTCGATGGCCTCGGTGCGCTCGTGCGGCGTCATGTCGGGGCGCAGCTTCATCGCCGCGAGCGCCGCGAGGTCGAGGTGCGGGAGGATGACGGCGGTCGCGACGAGCGCCGCGAGCGTCGAGACGAGGAGCGCGGTGAGCGCCCGGCGCCGTGTGACCGCCTGTGCGAGCCCGAGCCCGGGCTCCGCGAGCGTGGTCCAGATGACGGAGCCGTCCTGTGCGAGATCGGTGGCGGTCATGTCGGTGTGTGGGCGGTGTTACGTGGTGTTCGTGGCCGTATTTCGCGGGCCGCCGGGGCGCCTGGGCTCCTGGGTGAGGCAGTCCGGTAAGGAGGGCCCGCGCGCGCCTTCGTGACGCGGGATAACGTAGGAACCCTCCCGTGATTCCGGGGGGTTCAGGGGACCCTGGCCGGCACTCCCGGTGCGGGCCGGTGGGCGAGCGCCTCGGCGAGGCGGGCCCGGTTGTCGGCGATCTGGACGAGGGCCAGGCCCACGACCCGCCAGGCGGGCCGCGCCTTCCGGTTGCGCTCCACGTACCGTGAGAGGGGCTCCTCGATCACCCGCGCCACGCCGACGGTGGAGGTCGCGTGCCGGACCCACCGCTCGCCGCCCGGCCCCTCGAAGACGAGCCCCGCGTGCGAGACGCGGCTCGGGCGATCGGGCGCGTCGTCGCGCACGACGAACGCGATCGTCCCCGCCGGGATCCGCGGCGCGGCCGCCGCCAGCGCGTCGAGCGGCACGACGTCCACCGCGAAGGTGCCCACCGGGAGGCGGGCGCGGGGCAGCCCCGGGATGGCGCGGCCCGCGCGCCGCACGAGCGCCCACGCCTCGCGCGAGTAGACCTTCTCCTCCCGCACGACGGCGCCGGGCGCGACCTCGGCGGCGACGTCGCGCACCCACCCGGCCGCGACGTTCTGCGGGATCCACTGCGAGAGGACCTCGTGCCGGCGGGAGGCGAGCGCGGGCGGGCCCTCGTACCGCACGAGGTCGAGCAGGCGCCGCGCCTCCTCGAGCGACGCGGCGTTCCCGAGCGCGACCGCGGTCTCGACGAACGTCATGCAGTCGAAGGCGTCGAGGCGAAACCGCGGATCGGGGTCGCGGTCGTCCGCCTCGCCGAGCGCGTCGAGCGCGTAGGGCGCGCCCCGGAGCGGCGCCGTCGCCGCGACGGCGCGGGCGGCGCCGGCGGGGGCGGTCGCGAGCGCGCGGGCGATGGCCGCGTCGGGTGGAGGCCGGGCCGCCGGAAGCGAGGCCCCGGACGGGGAGACGTCCGGGCCGGCGAGGGCGGCGAGGGCGAGCAAGGCGGCGAGCACGGCGCCGCGGAGCCTATCCCTACCTCCCCGCGATCTCCAGCCGGCGGCCGAGCGCCTGCCGGAAGAAGCCGGCCTCGCGCGCGACGTCCCAGAGCTCGAGGTGGAGCGGGCCGCCGGCGCGGAGCGAGACGCGCACGGCGCCGCCGCGCGCCGCCGCGCGGAGCGCCCGGACGTGCTGCGCGTGGCTGCGGTCGAGCGCGTCCGCCACGCGCAGGAGCGCGACCAGCCGGCGGACGGTGACGAGCTCCGGACCGGTGAGGAGCTCGAGGTCCTCGCGCCCGCGATCGGGAACGGAGCGCCGGTGGTACCGGGCGACGAGGGCGAGGAGCAGCCGCTCCCGGTCGGAGAAGCCGGCGAGGTCGGCGTTCTGGACGATGTAGAAGGTGTGCTTGTGGTGGCGGCTCGGGGACACCGCGTGCCCGACGTCGTGGAGGAGCGCCGCCGACTCGAGCAGGCTTCGGGCGCTCGCGGGGAGCCGGTGCACGCCGGCGAGCTGGTCGAAGAGCGCGAGCGCGAGCCGCGCGGCCTGCCGCGCGTGGGCCTCGTCGAAGCCGAACCGCCGGCCGAGCGCGAGCGCCGCCTCGGTGCGGCCCGCGGCCTCGGCGGCCGCGAGCGCGGGCGAGCGGGCGGCGAGATCCCGCAGGACGCCGTTGCGCAGCCCGGTGTCGACCGCCGTGAGCGCCTCCACGCCGAGGTGGCGCATCGCGGCCTCGAGGATCACCGCACCGGCGACGATCACCTCCGCGCGCCGCGGCTCGTGCAGCCGGCGCCGCTGGGCGAGCGTCATGCCGGCGAGCTCCTCGACCGCTCTCGTGCAGCGCTTCCGCGTGAGGCGGCGGCCATCCCCGTGCGCCGCGACGATGGCGTTGATGGTGCCCGAGCTGCCGAGGGCGACCCGCGCGCGAGGCGGGCTGCGCGGGAGCCCGTCCCGGAAGGCCTCGGCGGCGAACGAGCGCATCGCGGCGAGCTTCCCGTCCTCGATCTTCCCCGCGCTCGCGAAGATCTCGGTGAGGCGGACCGCCCCGAGGTTCACCGACGTGAGGCTCGTGGGCACCGCCCCCTCCGCGGCGATGACCTCGGTGGAGCCACCGCCGATGTCGATGAGGAGCGAGCGCGCGCGGGGAGGCCGATCCGAGAGCACGCCCAGGCAGATGAGCCGCGCCTCCTCCCGACCGGACACGACCTCGAGCTCGATGCCCGCCTCGCGGCGGGCGCGCCGGACGAGCTCGTCCTTGTTCTTCGCCTCCCGGACCGCGCTCGTCGCGACCGCCCGGACCCTGGCGCCGTAGCGCCGGCAGAGCGCCGCGTAGCGGGAGAGGGTGGCGATCACGCGATCCGCGACCTGGCGTGGCAGCGAGCCCGTCGCGAAGACGCCCTCGCCCGGCCGGACCGGATCCCGCTCCTGGTGGAGCGTCTCGAGCGTGCCGTCGGGCAGCGGGCGGGCGATCTCCAGGCGGATCGCGTTCGTGCCGAGGTCGATCGCCGCCAGGATCCGCTCGCGCGCTCTGCCCAAGGTCCGCCTCCCGGGATGCAGTGTACCGGCCCGGCCCGTCGCGCGGCTCGGGGCCCGACCGGACCGACCGTCCGTGGAGGCGTCCCTGCGACCTGCCGTCACAGGGGCATACGATCGGACCCTTCCCGCTCGACGCGGCATGTTGTAAAAGGCCGACCTCCCGGACACCCCGATGAGGGGTCCCGCGCTGCGCGCCCCGTTGCCGGTCGCGGCGCTCGTAACCGGGAATGCCCGTGCAGTTCGTGGGTCCTACCCGTGGTTGACGGGCTCGTCGGCAACGTTCATCGGGGCAACCGCGCGTCGTCGCGTCCCCGCCAGTGAGGCGTACATGTCCGGTCAGAAGCTCGAGGGGACGAAGAAGGGCGAGAAGCTCGCGGTGCTGCTGCCGGGCATGGGCGCCGTGGCGACCACGGCCATCGCGGGCGTCGTGGCGGTCCGCCGCGGCATCGCCGCGCCGGTCGGCTCGCTCACCCAGCTCGGCCACCTCCAGACCGACGGCGAGCAGGGCCCGAAGATCAAGGAGGTCGTCCCGCTGACCGCGCTCGAGGACGTCGTCTTCGGCGGCTGGGATCCGATCCCCGACGACGTGTACGCCGCGGCCTCCCGCGCGAAGGTGCTCGAGAAGAGCCACATCGAGCCGCTCAAGGACGAGCTCTCGGCGATCAAGCCGATGAAGGCCGTCTTCGACAAGCAGTGGGTCCGCCGCCTCGACGGCCCGAACGTCAAGACCGGCACGCTCCGCCAGAAGGCCGAGGCGCTCGTCGAGGACATCGCCCGGTTCAAGGAGCAGCACGGCGCGAAGCGCGCGGTGATGGTCTGGACGGGCTCGACCGAGACCTACGCCGAGATCGGCGCCGCGCACCGCTCGATGGCCGCCTTCGAGAAGGCGCTCGACGCGAACGACGCGACCATCGCGCCCTCGATGATCTACGCCTACGCCGCCATCAAGAGCGGCGTGCCGTTCCTGAACGGCGCCCCGAACCTCTCGCAGGACATCCCGGCGCTCCAGGAGCTCGCGCTCGAGAAGGGCGTCCCGACCGGCGGCAAGGACTTCAAGACCGGCCAGACGCTGATGAAGACCACCATCGCCCCGATGCTGCACGCGCGGCTCCTCGGGCTCGACGGCTGGTTCTCCACCAACATCCTCGGCAACCGCGACGGCGAGGTGCTCGACGATCCGGCGAGCTTCAAGACGAAGGAGGTCTCGAAGCTCTCGGTGCTGCACCAGATCCTCGACGACAAGGCGCACCCCGAGCTCTACGGCCAGATCGACCACAAGGTCACGATCCACTACTACCCGCCCCGCGGCGACAACAAGGAGGGCTGGGACGCGATCGACCTGTTCGGGTGGCTGGGCTACCCGATGCACATCAAGGTCAACTTCCAGTGCCGCGACTCGATCCTCGCGGCGCCGATCGTCCTCGACCTCGCGCTCCTCGGCGACCTCGCCGGCCGCGCCGGCGAGAAGGGCCCGCAGGAGTGGCTCTCGTTCTTCTTCAAGAGCCCGGTCGTCGCCCCCGGCCGCTCGCAGGTGCACGACCTCTTCCGGCAGGAGCGCGACGTCATGAAGCAGCTCCGCCGCTACGCCGAGGCCGCGGGCGCCACCCTCGCGGCGCGCTCGCACGGCTAGCGCATGACGGCCGGCCAGCTCGCGATCACCTCGCTGGTCGGCACCGCGGCGGCCACGTCGCTCCTCTACCTCGCCGCCCGCCCGGCTCCGCCGGCGCGGGTGGCGGGCCCCGGGCTCATCCCGCTGCTCGGGCGCTGGGCCTACTTCGTCTCGCGGCCGGTGCTCCGCGCCGCGGGCGCGCTCGGGATCTCCGCGAACGGGATGACCGCGATCGGGCTCGCGCTCACGACCGCGGCGTCGCTCCTCGTGGGCCTGCGCGAGTGGGGGCTCGCGGCGGTGCTGCTCGTGTTCGGGTCGTGGTGCGACCTCCTCGACGGGGAGCTCGCGCGCTCGACCTCGACGCAGTCGCCGGCCGGCGCCTTCCTCGACTCCAACCTCGACCGCATCTCGGAGATCACCCTCTTCGCCGGCGTCGGCTGGGCGTTCACGCACCGTTCCGGCACGTTCTGGGCCGCCGCGGCGGTGGTCGCCTCGCTGATGGTCTCGTACGCGCGGGCGCGCGGCGAGGGGCTGGGCGTCGACTGCCCCGGCTTCGGGCTGGAGCGGCCGCACCGCCTCGTGGCGATGATGTTCACGCTCATCGGCGCGGAATTCCTGCCCGGGGACGGGGCGTTGCTCCTCGTGGAGGTGGTGTGCGTGCTCGTCACGGTGGGCGCGGGAGCCACCGCCGTGGGGCGGATGGTCGTCATCTACCGGGCGCTACGTGCGCGAGATGACGGCAAGAGCTCGGCGGCACGGCCCCTGCAGTCCCCGCCGGCGCAGAAGACGGGGACCTGAAGCCAGCGAGCCACCGCGTGCGCGTCTGCATCGTCACCCCCTACGACCTCTCCCGCGACGGCGGCGTGAACCGTCACGCCTGGAGCCTCGCCGCCGCGCTGCGGACCCTCGACTACGAGGCCGAGGTGCTCGGGCCGGCGAGCGGGCCCGTGCCCGAGGGCTGCGTGGGCCTGCCCGGCGTCGTGCCGGTGCCGGCGAACGGCTCGGTCGCCCGGGTCGGCCTGCTCGTGTCCGCGCGCCGCACACGCGAGGTGCTCGAGGCGGGCTGCTTCGACCTCGTCCACATCCACGAGCCCATCGTGCCGGGGCCCGGGCGCTTCGCGCTGCGCCAGCAGCTGCCCATCGTCGCCACGTTCCACGCGAACGACGACCGGGAGCTGCCCCTGCAGACCGTGCTCCGCCGGGTCATCTCCGCGTCCGGCCGGCTCAACCGCATCGACGTGGGCATCGCGGTCTCGCGGGCGGCGAAGCACTTCTCCCGCGCCCTGTACCGCGGCCGCACCGCGGTGATCCCGAACGGCGTCGACCTCTCCCGCTTCACGGCCGGCGGCCCGGCGCGCAGCCCCGTGCGCCTGCTCGGCCCGGACGACCCCGCGGTGCCGCGCGTGCTCTTCGTCGGCCGCTACGGCGAGCAGCGGAAGGGCCTCTCGGTGCTGCTCGACGCGGCCGCCCGGCTGCTGGCGCGCGGGCGGGCGATCCAGGTCCACGTGGTCGGCGCCGGCCCCGAGGAGCGCTTCGCCGCGCGGGCCCGCGGCCTCGACGTCGTCTTCCACGGCCGCGTCACCGACGCGGAGCTCTCCGAGCACTATCGCACCGCCGACGTCTTCTGCGCGCCGTCGCTCGGCGGCGAGAGCTTCGGCATGGTGCTCGTGGAGGCGATGGCGGCCGGCTGCCCGGTCGTGGCGAGCGACCTCCCCGGCTACGCCGAGGCCGCCCGCGGCGCGGCGCTGCTCGCGGCCCGCGGCGAGGCGGAGGCCCTCGCCGGTGCGCTCGAGCGCGCGCTCTCCGACCCCGGGCTCCGCCAGCGGCTCTCCGCGCGCGGCCTGGCGCGCGCCGGGGCGCTCTCCTGGACCCGCGTCGCCGCGCGCGTCGCCCACGTCTACGGCGTCGCGCTCGCCGAGCACGAGGTCGCACCCCCGGCGCGCGGCCTCGCGGCGCGCGCGCTCCGCGCCGTCCGGGGCTAGGATTCGCCCGTGCAACCCGAGGATCGGAAGGACGACCGGTACGCCCGGTTCCCGCGCACCTGGCGCCAGAAGGCGGTCATCGTCCCCGCGGCGCGCGCGCTGAAGCTCTGGTACCGGCCGCGCGTGCTCGGCCTCGACGAGGTGCCGGCGGACCGCCCGGTCGTCTACGTCGGAAAGCACCCGCGCACGTTCCTGTACCTCGAGATCATCCTCCTCGGCCTCGTGTCGTTCTGGGACTCCGACCGGGTCCCGTTCCGGCCGATGGAGAAGCGCGGCACCTCGCTCCACCGCCTGCCCGGCCTGTCGTGGATCCGCCGCCACGTCGGCACCATCGAGGCGACCGAGGAGGCCGCGCTCGCGGCGCTCGCGGGCGGCGAGTCGGTGCTGCTCTTCCCGGGCGGCGCGCGCGAGCTCTACGGCCCGAAGGACGTCATCGACTGGAAGGGCCGGCGCGGCTTCGCGCGCATCGCGGCGAAGGCGGGCGTGCCGGTCGTGCCCTTCGCCATCGCCGGCGCGGACCAGCAGCACCCCTGGCGCGTCCCGCTCGGTAGGTCCGGCAGCCTCTGGCTCCCGCTCCTGCCGCTGCCGGTGCCGCTCGACTTCGTCTTCGGCGCGCCCATCGCGCCGCCGCCCGCGCGCGACGGCGCGTCGCTCGACGGCCCGGCCCTCGCCGCGTTCGCCGATCGCGTCGCGGCCGAGACCCAGGCGCTCCTCACGGGCGCCACGAAGGGCCGGCGTCCGGCCTGGAGCCCGTAGCCGATGGCCCGCGACGACAAGGCCCAGCTGCCCCCGCTGCAGGACCGCTCGCACTGGGCCTACCGCCGGTTCTTCCTGCCGTGGGCGCGCGCGATGTGCGCGTATCACCGGACGACGCTCGAGGGCGGGCCGCCGCCGCGTGGGCCGGCGATCTACGTGGCGCTCCACGGCGCGAGCTACTTCGTGCCCGACCTCGTGATGGGCTGCTACCTGCTCGGCTGGAAGCACTTCCACGAGACCGGCGAGGAGCAGGACCGGATCCGGATCGTGGGCGGGCTCTCGCAGATCGAGCGGTACCTGCCGGGCCTGCCGCGCGCGAAGGAGATCGCCGGCATCATCGGCACCGCCGAGGACACCTGCGAGGCCGTGCTCGAGCGCGGCGAGCAGCTCCTCGTCACGCCCGGCGGCTCGCGCGAGGCGCAGCCGTCGAGGGACTTCTACCGGCTGCAGTGGGCGGGCCGGTACGGCTTCGCGCGGCTCGCGCTGAAGCGCGGCGCGCCCATCGTGCCGCTCGCGATCGTGGGCGGCGCGGAGGCCTACCCGGGCGCGAGGCTCGGGAAGCTCTCCTTCTGGTCGCCGGTGCCGCTGCCGGCGCGCATCCGGGTGGTGCTCGGGGAGCCCATCGCGGTGGAGCGGCGGCCGGAGGCCGCGCGCGACATGGCGATCGTGAAGCCGCTGCAGGAGCTCGCCTGGGAGCGCACCCAGGCGCTCATCGACCGGGTCCGGGGCGGGGCGTGAGCGAGGTCTGGATCGCCTCCGACTGGCACCTCGGCCCGGAGAGCCCGGCCGCGCACGGCCGGCTCGCGCGCGCGTTCCTCGAGCGCGCCGGCGCGGCGGGCGCGCGGGTGATCCTGAACGGCGACGTGTTCGACGTGCTCTTCGCCGGTCCGGGGCGGGGCGAGGCCGCGCACCCGGCGGTGGTCGAGGCCATGGCGGCGCTCCACGCGGAGCACCGGCTCGCGCGCACGCGCGGCAACCACGACCCCGAGGACGGCGACGAGCAGGTGGAGCTCGAGTGGCCGGGCGTGGGGCGGGTGCTCGTCGCGCACGGCCACCGCGCCGACCCGGTCAACGCCTCCGCCATCGGCCGGCTCGGCGACGGCATCTCGCGGCGCTTCGGCCGGCTCTCGGTCGTCCGCGGCGCGGCCTGGCTCGCCGAGGCGGCGGCGCGCACGCTCGCGCAGGGCGCGATGGAGCGGACCTTCCGCCGCCGCTGCCTCGCGGTCGTCGAGCGCGGCGCGTTCGACCTCGGCGTCTTCGGCCACGTCCACGTCCAGCACCTCGTGCCGGGCGACCGCTACGCCAACGCGGGCTCGCTCGGCGCCGACGGGCTCGAGTTCCTCGCGCTCGGCGCGGCGGGTCCGCGGCTCGAGAGGATGCCGAACCCGTGACGCCCTCCGAGCGCTGGGTCCGCTTCGCCGACCGCCACCGGCGGGCGCTGCTCCTCCTCGCGGTCCTCTGCTCCGCGCTCGGCCTGTGGGGCACGGTGCGGCTGTACGGGGATCTCCGGCCCGACATGTCGGAGCTGTTGCCCGGCACGAGCCGTGGCGCGGTGGACGCCCGGGAGGTCGCGCGGCGGTTCGGCGGGTACGCCGAGCTCACGGTGGTGCTCTCCGGCGCGGACCTGCTGTCGCTCCAGCTCTTCGCCGACGACCTCGCCGAGCGGCTGGACCAGGCGACGGAGCTCGTCCGGTGGGTGGACTACCGCACCGACGAGGCGACCGACTTCTTCCGGCCCAGGCTCCTGCTCTTCGCCACGCAGGACGAGCTCGTCACGCTGCGCGACGCGCTGCGCGCCCGGATCGCGTGGGAGGAGGCGGCGCGGGCGGGGCGTCCGCCTCCGGGCGCCGCGCCCGACGTGGAGGCCGTGCTCCGCCGGATCGTCGCCGGCCGCGAGGCGCTCGCGCAGCGCTTCCCGTCCGGCTACCAGGCGGGCGAGGTCTCCGGCAAGAAGCCCGGCGAGAAGCAGACCATCCTCGCGATGGTCGTGCGGATGAACGGCCCCGCCGACGACTACGCCCGGGTGAAGGGGCTGCTGGCGCGCGTGCAGGCCGAGGTCGCGGCGCTGAAGGCCGCCGCCGCCCCGGGTGCCCCCGCCGTCGAGGTCGACTACGGCGGCTACGTCGCCTCGAACGTCCGCGAGCACGACGCGCTCGCCGAGGACCTCGTCTGGGCGACGGCGCTCGTGGTCCTCGCGGTCGCGCTCGCCATCGCGCTCTACAACCGCACCTGGAAGGCGGTGTTCGCGGTGGGGCTGCCGCTCCTCGCGGGCACGTTCGTCACCTTCGGGCTCGCCGAGCTCGCCGTCGGCCACCTCAACTCGAACACCGCGTTCCTCGGCTCGATCGTCATCGGCAACGGCATCAACGTCGGGCTGATCTTCTTCGCGCGCTACCTCGAGGAGCGCCGCCACGGGAAGGCGCCGGTCGAGGCGATGGGGGTCGCGGTGCACGGCACCTGGCTCGCGACGCTCACCGCCGCGCTCGCGGCCGGCGTCGCGTACGGCTCGCTCCTCGCGACCGACTTCCGCGGCTTCAACCAGTTCGGCCTCATCGGCGGGCTCGGGATGGCGCTCTCCTGGGTCGCCGCCTACGCGGTCGGCACGCCGCTCGTCCTCGCGTGGGAGGCCCGCTCGCCGATCCCGCGCCACGGCCAGCGCCCCTCGCGGCCGATCTTCACGCACGCCGTCTCGGTGCTCGTCGCCCGCGCGCCGCGCGTCACCGCGCTCGTGGCGCTCGCGCTCACCGTCGCCGCCGGCGTCGCGATCGCCCGCTTCGCGCGGGCCCCCATCGAGCACGACTTCAGGAAGCTCCGCGACGCCTCCGCCCTCGCGGTGGGCGGCCCCGGCTGGTGGGACGAGCGGGTCGACGAGCTCTTCGGCGAGCACCTCTCGCCCACCGTGATCCTCGGCCACGACGTCGCGCAGGCCCGCGCGCTCGCCGCCCGCGTGCAGGCCCACGTCGCCGCGACCCCGGCCACGACCTTCGGGTCGGTGCTCTCGATCGCCTCGGTCGTGCCGGACGACCAGGAGGCGAAGCTGCCCCTCGTGCAGGAGCTCCGCGCGCTCGCGACGCCGGAGCACCTGTCGTTCCTGCCGCCGGACCGGCAGCTGATGGTGAAGGCGGTGCTCCCGCCCGCGGACCTGCGCCCCTTCGGCGCCGCAGACCTGCCGCCTTCCGTGAAGCGGCAGCTCACCGAGTCCGACGGGCGGGTCGGGACGCCGGTCATCGTCTACCCGTCGGGCAAGATCGACGTCTGGAACGGCGACGACGTGCGCCGCTTCGCGGCCGAGCTCCGCGGCCTCGACCTCCCCGCCGACGCGCCGGTGGCCTCCTCGATGCTCGTGTTCGCCGACGTGCTCGACGCCATCGAGCAGGACGGCCCGCGTGCGACCCTGCTCTCGCTCGTGGGCGTCGCCGTGCTCGTGGTCGTGGCGTTCGGCGCCGGGACCGCCGCCGGCCGCTCGCTCGCCGACGCCGCCGGGGTGCTCGCCGCGCTCGCGCTCGGGGTGGCCTGGTTCCTCGGCCTCGCCGGGGCGCTCGGCCTGAAGCTCAACATGCTCAACTTCATCGCCCTGCCGATCACCTTCGGCATCGGCGTCGACTACGCGACCAACATCTTCGCGCGGCGCCGCATCGATCACGCCCGCTCCATCACCGAGGTCGTGCGCACGACCGGTGGCGCCGTCGCGCTCTGCTCGCTCACGACGATCCTCGGCTACGCGTCCCTGCTCGTGGCGCGCAACCAGGCCCTGTTCTCGTTCGGCGTGCTCGCCGTGCTCGGCGAGGTCGCCTGCCTCGCGACCGCGCTCGTGGTGCTGCCGGCGGTGTTGCGGTGGCGGGAGCTGGGGAAGCCGAGGGACTAGGTCCTCACTTCCCGCCCGGCAGGAACTCCGCCGGGATCGGGTGCTCCTTCGACTCGGTGAACCACTGCGCGCCGGCGATCCACCAGCGGGCGCCGTCCCAGTGGAGCTCGATCGAGTTGATCCCGCGCTCGGTGACCGGCCCGTCCTCCTTCGCGCGGCTCTCGTAGGTGCTCCAGACGTGCGCGATCGTGCCGTACCGGGTCGTGACGCGGTGGATCTCCTTCTCGAAGAAGCCCTGCTGCAGGAAGGGCTCGGAGTACTCGACGAAGGCCTGGTGATCGCGCACGGAGACGGCGGGCTTCCCGTCCTTCACGACGGCGCTCACGAACCGGACGCCGGGGATGTAGAGGGTGCGGTCGCGGCCCCAGTCGCGCGGCTGGCCGGCGGGGCCCGAGACGATCTCGTACCAGGCGCGGATCATGCCGTCGATGCTGCCGACGTCGGCGGCGCGCGGCGGAACGACGGGGACCTGGATCGGCTTCGGGCGCGGCGGATCGGCGGCGGTGAGGAGGGCGAGCGCGGCGAGGACGGGGAGGGTCGACACGAGGTGGCTCCGGGACTTCGAGGCTGGAGAGGCGGCATCCCGAGGGGTGAACCCGGAATCCGTGAGGTCATTCATCGATGAGGTCCCTGCGGGGGCGGCGTCCACCACCGCGGGGATGAGCCCTGGCGAACTAAGCCGCCGGCGAGGTAATCGCACGGGCAAGTGACCGGGACTCCTTCACCTCCGCCGCCGTCCCGCTGGCGCCGCGGGCTCCCGCTCGCCGTGCTCGTCGCGGCCGCGATCGTCGGCGGGGTCCTCGCGCGCCCTGGCGGCAAGGAGCGCCCCGAGCCGCTGCCGCTCCTCGCGGCGGTCGACGGGCCGGGGCCCTCCGAGGCCTCCGCCGCCATCGTCTACCTGCACGGGCTCGGCCGGGATCTCCGGCAGGGCGAGCAGCTCGCCCGCAGGCTCCGCGCGGCCGGGCTGTCGCGGACGTCGCGGTGATCTCGCTCGAGGGCCCCCACGCCGCGCGGACCGGGCAGCACTGGGGCGGGACCGCGGACGAGCAAGCCCGGAGCCGCGCCCGGATCCGGGACGCGCTCGCGCCGTGGCTCGCGCGCACGCCGCCGCTCCCGGTGACGGTGGCGGGCTTCTCGCAGGGCGCGGGCGTCGCGGCGGACCTCGCGGTCGAGGAGCCGCGGATCGGCGCGCTCGCCGCGTTCGCGCCGTGCGGGATGTGGCTGCGCGGCGAGCTCCCGCGCCGCAAGGGCCTGCGCGTGCTCCTCGCGCATGGCGCCCGGGACGAGGTCTGCCCGCCCTCGGAGTCGCGCACCCTCGCGCCCGTGCGCTTCCTCGAGTTCGACGGCGGCCACACCGTGCCCGACGAGGCGGTCGCCGCTCTCGTCGCGCTCGCGACGGGGCGGTGACCCCTCGCCTCACGGCGTCCGCGTGAAGATCCCCGCGCTCGCGAAGAGGCCGTCCTTCCAGAACACCCGGCCGCTCGGCTCCACCACCACCTGCTGCTTCACCGAGTAGTGCTCGGTGAGCTGGCGGCCGCTGTTCGTCACGAGGTCCACGAGGAACACCTGCTTCCCGGCCGGCGCGCCGACGGCGAGGTAGGCGACGAAGTTGCCCGCGAGCGCGAAGTCTCGCCGGTCGCCGCTGAACGTGCCGAGATCCACCTCGGCGTCGTCGGCGGTGTTGAAGTGGAGGTCGGGGCCCGCGTCGAGCACGTAGAGGTGTCCGCCGGACGTGACGGCGACCTTGCGGCCCCAGGCCTGGGCGTCGCTGCCGTCGAACGGCGTGCCCGCGACGCCGATGGCCGCGTTCGGCGCGTGCTTCAGCACGACGGTCCCGCCGGCGTCGTCGGCGGTGCCGAACACGTGGTCCGCGCCCGCCTCGCGGACGCAGAGGCGGGTGCCCGAGGAGACGCAGCTGAAGAAGGCGTACTGGGACGTGATGGCGAAGGCCGCGTTCGAGCCGGAGGCGGTGATGCCCGCTCCCGCGAGCACGTTCACGGCGGTGGCGGTCGCGAGCGTGCCGGCCCCGGGCTCGAGGACGATCGGGACCCAGGTCGACGAGACGAGCTCGAGCGCGAGCGCCTTCCCGCCGCCCGCGGTCAGGAAGTAGGTGTTGTTCCCGGCCCCGGCCGTGTAGACCTTGGTCGGCGTCGGGACGGTGGCGAACCAGCCGCCGCCCGGGTCGGCGAGGTAGACCCAGAGCCCGTACGCGTCGTTCGTGACGAGCGCGTTCCCCGTGGCCGCGGCGTACGACCAGTCCGGCGTCGAGTAGCCGTTGACGGTGCTCGCGGCGGTGGTCCTGCCGTCGCCGCTCCGGTAGACGAGCCGGCTGCTGCCGAGGTCCGCCGCGAACAGCGCCCCCGCGCCGTTGACCACCGGGTAGCGCAGCTCGCCCGCGGCGGCCACCTCCCAGCGCAGCGACGAGAGGTCGAGCCAGAGCAGGTCCTGCGTGCCGTCGGTCTGCGAGTAGCCGTTCCGGTACACGAGGAGGCCGTTCGAGCCGATCGACGGCGAGGCCCGCGTCACGGTGCTGGGCAGGTTGCGGACGAGCGTGTCGTCGCCCCCGCTCGCCTGGAAGACGCCGTCGGGGCCGGCGTTCCAGTCGGTGACGTAGCCGGGCGAGCCGTTCTCCACCGCCACCACGTGCGTGCCCTCGATGGCGATGCGGGAGCCGGTCGTGTTGATCGCGCCGAGCGGGTAGCTGCGGGTGACGCAGCCCGCGCCGCCGGGCGTGTACGCGCCGGCCGCGCCGGGCCTGCACACCGTGAGGGTCTCGTTGATCCCGGACTGCGCCGCGTAGACGATCTCCGAGCCGTCGGCGGAGACCGCCGCGCCCCAGGTGCCGGCGGGGAGGGCCTGCGAGGTGGCGCCGCCCGAGAAGTCGCTGCCGTTCGCGGTGACGAGGTACCAGGCGTAGTTCGAGCCGCCGAGCCAGACCCAGGTGATCGCGTACTTCCCGCCGAGCTGCATCTGCAGGGGGAGCGCCGGCGAGGCGTAGGTCGCCGCGAGGAACGGCCCCGCGACGGGGCCCACGCCGAGCTGGCCGCTCGCGCCGGGCTCGATCACCTGGAGCTCGTAGGTGCTGGTGGCGTTCGTGCGGCGGATGAACGCGGCGCGCTCGCCGGCTGCGCTCACGTCACCCACGGTGTAGCCGGCGGGGATCGTGTAGATGGAGGTCGTCGCGTCGGTCCCGGAGCACCAGGGGCCGGTGCCGCGCCGCCGGGCCCGGATGAAGTTCGTGGCCCCGTCGACGAGCACGACGAGCGACTGGCTGGCGGGCTCGGCGCCGATCTCCCCGCCCGAGCCCGCGCCCACGATGCAGGCGGGGTCGGTCGCTTCCGGCCTGAGGTTCTGGCCCAGGTCCGTGAGCCACACCCCGCCCGCACCGGACCAGGTGACGACCGAGCCCTTGATCCGGACGTTGTCGAGGTAGGCGTTCCCGCCGCTCGCGAGGACGCCGCCCTGGCCCAGCGTGTTCACCGTCTGGGAGAAGGCGCTCCCCACGTTGCCGGCGACGTCCACCGCGCGGACCGAGACCACGTTCGCGGACGAGGCCGCGAGCGGGACCCGGATCGCGTACGGCGCATTGCCCGCCGTGCCGCCGCAGACGCGCCGCGCGTCGGTGCAGACGGCCGTGCAGGCCGCCGCGCACGGCTGGTAGGTGTTGGCCGGGTGGCAGGCCGCCTCCGGGCAGAGCGGCACGAAGCCGGCGCCGGAGTCGACCTCGAGCCAGGCCACGTTCAGCCAGGGGGTCGGGTCACCCATGGGCTTGTCGGTCGGGCCGCCCGTCACGAAGAAGTCGGCGTAGGTCGCCCGGAGCCCCACGGCGAGCGGGTCGAAGGTCGGGACGACCGTGGGCGGCGTGGGCGGGGTGAGGTCGCTCACGATCTCGAGCACCGCCGCGCCGCTCGTGTTCCCGGCCTTGTCGCGGGCGCGGGCCCAGACGCAGTTGCGCTTGTCGGCGGTGAGGGGCGCGGCGAAGGAGCTCGGGGTGGCGAGGAGCGGCGAGCACGACGGGCTCGCCGGGCAGGCCCCGACCGCGGTGCCGACGCACGCCTCGTACTGCAGGAAGGCGGGGTCGCCCTCGGAGCCGGTCACGGTCACCGCCGCGGTGGTGTCGTTCACCTGGCCGCGCGGGGTGGACAGGGTCGGGGTGGTGGGGGCGGCGCGGTCGAGGGTCACCGCCGCGCTCGCGGCGGGGCCGGCGTTGCCGATCCAGTCGACCGCGCGCGCCCAGAGCGTGTAGGCGCCGTCCACGGCCGGGAGGGTGAAGGTGAGCGCGCCGGGCTGGCCGGCGGTGATCGTCGCCGCGCTCCAGTCCGGCGCCGCGCCGACGGCGAGCTGGTAGCCGCGGAAGTTCGAGGAGGGGGTGGTCGCGTCGGCGGCGGCGCTCGCGATCGTGACCGGGACCGAGGTCGAGGTGGTGTAGGGCGCCGGCGCGGTGAGCACCACGGTGCCGGGGGCGATCGCGTCCTGGCAGCGGACCGCGCCCGCGATCGTGGCGGGGGCGCCCTCGGTGACGCTCGCCGAGCCGCCGGCGGCGCAGGTGCGGCTCGCGCTCGTGAGCGTCACGGTGTAGGTGCCGGGCGGGATGGCCGGCACGCTCCAGGCGCCGTTCGCGGCGGTGGTGGGCGCCGGGGTCACCGTCCAGGAGGTGCCGTTGAAGGTCGCGCCGGAGACCTGGACCGTGATGCCCGCGCTCGTGGCGTTCTGGCCGGCGTTGCCGACGTCGTCCCAGAGGACCGCCGTGCCGGCGAGCGAGCCCGCGTTCACGGGCAGCGTGAGCGCGGTCACCGAGACCGTGGCGTTCGCGACGCCGGTGACCGTCGTGGAGGCGGTCGTGAAGTTCGGCTTGCGGGCAGTGACGGTGAACGGGGTCCCCGCGAGCGAGACGGGCACGTCGGGGAAGCGGTAGTTGCCCGAAGGGTCGGTGACGGCCGACGGGACCGGCACATCGGCGCCGGTGAGGCTCACCACCGCGCCGGAGAAGTCGGAGCCGACCGAGAACCCCGTCACCGCGCCGGCCGTGAGCGAGACCTGGCCGGCGATCGTGCCCTTCGCCGCGAGCAGCGTGACCGCGGGGGCGGTCACGGCGCCGCCCGTCACGGTGAGGCCGGACGAGGTGACCGGGTCGTAGCCGGCCTTCGTGAAGGTGAGCGAGTAGGAGCCGTTCGGGAGCGACGGCAGGGCGTAGGCGCCGCCCGCCGCCGTCTGCACGCCCTGGGTGACGAGCGCGCCGTTGCGGTCCACGCCGGAGAGCGCGACCGCGATCCCGGCCGCCGAGCCGCGCTCGACGGCGGCCGTGCCGCCGATCGACCCGGTGGTGAGGAGCGAGAGCGTGCGGGGCGAGCCCGAGAGCGTCGTGGTCGCGCCGGCGGCCACGACCTGCCCGGCCACGGTGAGCGGCGCGTAGTCCGGGTCGAGCCGGGCGCTGACCGCGTACGTCCCGACGGGCAGGCCCGCGAGCGAGAAGGCGCCGGTGGCGTCGGTGACGGTGCTCTGCCGCGCCGGACCCGCGGCCGTGACGACCACGCCCGCGGAGGAGGCGGCGCCCTGCAGCGTGACCGTGCCGGCGAGGCCGCCGCGCGAGACCGCCAGCGAGACGTCGAGGAGGGTGAGGTCGCCGCCGGGCGAGGTGACGACCTGGATCGTCTGCGCGTCGAAGCCCGGGTGGTCGATCGCGACCTGCAGCGCCCCGGAGCCGACGCCGGAGAGGACCCACTTCCCGTCGGTGCCCGTCGTCGTGGAGAGCCCGGTCGCGCCGACGATCGAGACCGTGGTGCCCTGCCACGCGCCGGCGGCGACGCCCTCGAGGAGGACGCGGCCGCGCAGCACGCCCGGGATGACCGGGAGCGAGGCGGCGGCGACGGCGACCGACCGGTTGGAGAGGACGAGGACGGTGGCGGCCTGCTTCAGGTAGCCGGTCTTCTGGTAGGCGACGTCGTAGAGGCCGACCGGGAGCGCGTTGACGGCCCAGACGCCGGCGCCGTCGGTGATCGCGGCGCCGGCCACGGTCGCGGTGCCCTGCGGGGAGAGGGTGACCTGGATGCCGGAGGCGTCGCCGGTGCCCTGGAGCGTGGCGACGCCGGTGACGCTGCCGGTGTCCCGGACGAGCGTGACCGCCGGGAGCGCCGTGGTGGTGTGGGGCGCCACGGTGGTCGACGCGGCGACGACCGCGTAGTCGGTGAGCTCGTAGGTGACGTTGTAGTCGCCGGCGGGGACCGCGCCCTCGAGCCCCCAGGTGCCGTCCGGCGCGCTCGTGGTCGTGGCCTGGAACGGCGTGCCGACGAGGGTGAGCCCCTTCACGCGCACGGTGACGCCGCCCGAGGTGGCGGCCCCCTGGACGAGGAGCGAGCCCGAGACGCCGCCCGGATCCCAGGCGACCGGCACGCTGGGGAGGGTCGCGACGGCGTTCCCGGCGACCGTGACGGAGAGGGGGTTCCCGCCCTGGACGAAGCCGACGCGCTTCACGCTCAGCGTGTACTGGCCGGCGGGCACGCCGGAGAGGAAGAAGCCGCCGGCCGCGTCGGTGGTGGCGGCGCCGGGGAGGCCGTCGAGGCTCACGAGGGCGCCGGAGAGCATCATCGCGTCCACCGCGCCGAACGCCTCGGCGGAGACGAAGCCGGAGACCGCGCCGCGGGAGAGGGCGAGGGAGAGGGTGGGGACCTCGACCTCGCGGTCGCCGTCGTCGAGGGTCACGGCGATGCCGGTCACGGTGGCGGAGTCGTAGCCGGTCGCGACGGCCTGCAGCGCGTAGGTGCCGGGGGGGACGTCGGAGATCGAGAAGTGGCCGGCCGCGTCGGTGTCCGCGCCGAGGCTCGAGCCCGGGATGGAGACGCGCACGCCCGAGAGGACCGGTGCGGTGGCGCCGGCCTCCTTCGTCACGGTGCCGACGAGCGTCGCCCGGGCCTGCTGCGAGGCTGGGGTCGAGGGATCGAACGGGTTCGTGTGGTCGAGGCCGCTGCAGCCGGCGAGGAGGGCGGCGGAGAGAGCGACGGAGAGTGAACGGTGCATGCGACCCCCAGCGAGCCGGACGACCCTCGACGCTAGGACAACTTTCCCTCCGGCGAAAAGCCCAGGCCCGCGCGACAGCCTCGACCGAGCGTCAAGGATCGGGCGGCCGGGCATGGCGCATCGCGGCGTACCGCGGCGTACTCCCCCTTTCCTCGTGTGGGCATCCGTCGTAGAGAGTCCGGCACCCTGGGCGCGACCTCCGAGACCACCCCGCACGACGCGCCCCGCACGCTCGCGGAGGCGCCGCCGCGCACGCTGGGCCTCGCCGATCAGGTGGCGCTCTGGGGCAACCTCGGCATCACGCTCACCGTGCCCGTCGCGGGCGCGTTCGTGCTCCAGCCGTCGGCGGCACTGCCGCCCCTCGGCCTCGCCGCCGCGATCACCGCGGTGGTGCTCGGCACGCTGATCGGCAGCCTGGTGCTCGCGCTCGCCGCGGTGCCCGGCGCCGAGACCGGCGCGCCGGCGATGGTGCTCCTGCGCGGGCTGCTCGGGCGCAGGGGCTCGTGGACGCCGACCGCGCTCAACATCGCGCAGTGCGTGGGGTGGGCCGCGGTCGAGGTCGCGATCATCGCCGACGGGGCCTCGCGGCTCTTCCCGGCGATCCCGCGGGAGGTCTTCGTGCTCGGCGCCGGCGCGCTCGCGACCGCGCTCGCGCTCCGGCCGCTCGGCTTCGTCCAGGGGCTGCGCCGGTACGCGGTCTGGCTCGTGCTCGCCGCGACCGCCTACCTCTTCTACGAGGTGCTCCGCCGCGGCGCCGCCGCGCCCGCGGGCGGCTCGTGGCAGGGGTTCTGGCTCGGCTTCGACGTGGTGGTGGCGCTGCCGATCTCCTGGGCGCCGCTCGCCGCGGACTACGCGCGCCACGCCCGGCGCCCGCGCGACGCCTTCGGCGGCGCGCTCGTGGGCTTCGGCCTCGCGGCGACGGCCTACTTCCTCCTCGGCGTGCTCGCGGTCCGGGCGCTGCCCGGGGCGGGCGCCGATCCGCTCGGCGCGCTGATCGCGCTCCCGGCGGGCGGGGTCGCGCTCGCCATCCTCGTGCTCGACGAGGTCGACGAGGCGTTCGCGAACGTCTACTCGACCGCGCTCTCGGCCCAGAACCTCGGGCCCGCGCTCGATCGGCGGCTGCTGGCGGTCGGGGTCGGCGCCGTGGCGACCGCGCTCGGCCTCGTCGTGGACGTCGCGCAGTACCAGAACTTCCTCTACCTCATCGGCTCGGTCTTCATCCCGCTCTTCGCCGTGCTGCTCGTCGACTACTACCTGCTCCGGCGCGGGCGGTGGGAGGCCGGCCCGCTCGCGCCCGCGCGGCCGCTCATGACGGTGCCGTGGGTGCTCGGCTTCGCGGCCTACCAGCTCCTCAACCCCGGCACGGTGCCGGGGTGGTCGGACCTCTGGACGCGGGCGCAGGGCGCGCTCGGCTGGAGCCCCCCGCCGCCCTGGCTCTCGGCCTCGCTCACCTCGTTCGCGGTCGCCGCGCTGGCGACGCTCGCGGTGCGGTGGCGACCCGAGCGGGCGCGATGATCCCGGCGCCTGCCGGTGTCCAATCCGGCATGGCCCTCTCGCCGCCGCTCCTCCTGCTCGCCGCGCTCGCCTCGCCGCCCGCCCTCGCGGCCGCCGCGCCACCGCTGCCTCCCCCGGCGATCCCCTCGGCGCCGCCCGTCGCGCGGGGGTTCGCGCCGGTGAACGGGCTCAGCCTCTACTACGAGGTGCACGGCCCCGAGGGCGGCACGCCGCTCGTGCTGCTCCACGGCGGCGACCCCGCCATCGAGACCACGTGGGCGGCCGCGCTCCCGCTGCTCGCGCGCACGCACCGCGTGATCGCCTTCGACCAGCAAGGCCACGGGCGGACCGCCGACGTCGACCGGCCGTTCACCTTCGAGGGCTCGGCCGACGACACCGCGGCGCTCCTGAAGCACCTCGGGATCGACCGGGCAGACCTCGTGGGCTTCTCGAACGGCGCGACCATCGCGCTCGAGGCCGCCGCGCGCCACCCGCGGCTCGTGCGCCGGGTCGTCTTCATCTCCGGGATGGTCAAGCGCGACGGGTTGCAGCCCGGGTTCTTCGAGGGCATGGCGCGCGCGACCGTGGCGGACGTGCCGCCGGCGTACGCCGCGGTCTACCGCGCGACCTCGCCCCACCCCGAGCGGCTCCCGTCCTACTTCCGGAAGACCGCGGACCGCCTGCTCGCCTTCCGCGACTGGCCCGACGCGCGGGTGAAGGCGGTGACGGCGCCGACGCTCGTCGTGGCCGGCGACGCGGACGTGGTGCGGGCCGAGCACGCCGTCGCGCTCGCGCGGCTGATCCCGCGGGCGCGGCTCGCCATCCTCCCCCTCACCACCCACGACGCCGTCCTCGGCGCGCACGCCGCCTGGGTCGTGCCGATGATCGAGGAGTTCCTGGCGGCGCCGGAGCCCCGATGAGACCGCTGCGCTACTCCATCAACGTCACCCTCGACGGCTGCGTCGATCACCGGGTGGGGATCCCGGACGAGGAGCTGCACCAGCACGCCGCGGCGAGCCTCGCGCAGGCCGACGCCCTGATCTTCGGCCGCGTCGTCTACCGGATGATGGAGGAGGCCTGGCGACCGGTCGCGCGCACGGGCCAGGCGCCGGAGTGGGGGGCGCCGTGGATGGTGCCCTTCGCGCGGACCATCGACGCCGCGAAGAAGTACGTCGTCTCGAGCACGCTCGCGGAGGTCGACTGGAACGCGGAGCTCCTGCGCGGGGACCTCGGCGAGGCCGTGCGGCGGCTGAAGGCGCTGCCCGGGAAGGGGCTGTTCGTGGGCGGCGTGACCCTCCCCCTCGCGCTCGCGAACCTGGGGCTCATCGACGAGTACGAGTTCATCGTGCACCCGGTGCTGACCGGCCACGGACCGACCCTGTTCGCCGGGCTCCGCGAGCGCGCGGTGCTCACGCTCGTGGAGCGCCACGAGCTCCGGTCCGGGGCGGTGGTGCTCCGCTACCGGCCCGCCGGCGCCGGCGGCTGACCCTGGGCTCAGGTCCGGCGGTGACTCGGGCCGCGCACCGAGAGGCGCCGGGTGATCCCCGCCACCGCCGCCACCGCGGCGAGGGCGAGCCCGATCACCACCGCCCCCACGAACACCACGCCGAGCCGCCGGGCCCAGTCCTCGGCCCCGCCGGCGACGGTCCACGCGAGGCCGATCGACAGCAGGACGAACAGGCAGGCGGCGACCGCGTCCCGGGCTGCCATCGCGTGGACGGGTGGGCTCATCGCCTCTGAATCTGGGGAGCGCGCGCGAGGCGCGGCACTGCGGCCGGTGGCCGCGCCCTGCCGGAGGGTTCCCGCGGCGGGATCGCGTCCCATCCGGGACGGTAGGCCCGTGACCTTCATCACAGCCAGTGTGGGTCCGGGCCGCCTAGGGTGCTCCAATGAAGAACGATCTCGGTGTCACCCGGTGGCTCGTGGCCCCGCGAGCGGTCGTCGTCCAGGCCGGCGTGATCCTGCTCCTGCTCGGGATCGTGGTCGGGCAGAACGTCGAGCGCGTCTGGCACCTGATCCGGCCGCCGGCCGCGGAGCCCTCCGCCGCCGAGGTCGAGCCCCAGGCCGTCGCCGGAGCGATCGCGCCGGTCGAGGCCGCCGGGCGCGCCGTCCCCGGTGCTCCCCGCGATGCCTCGCCGCGGCCGGCGCAGGCGCGGCCCGGACCGGCGCAGGCCGGCCTGCCCCAGCCCGGCGCGGTCCCGGACTTCACCGTCCTCCCCGCGCGCCGCGAGGCCGCGCCGGTCGCGCGGCTCACCGGGACGGAGCGCTGGATCACCTCGACGGCGCACGACCCCACGAAGCGCGGCTACTCGGTCTGGGCGGCGCTCCGCCCGGGCGGGAACCTGATCATCGAGCGCTGCCGCGCGCCGGACGCGGGCGCGCAGGCGAGCTGCGAGGTCGTGCTCGATCAGGTCATCGCGGTGATCGGCGAGACCCGCATCGACCTCGGCAACGGGCGCTCCTTCGGCTACTCGCTCGTACACCGCGACGGCGTCGAGGTCCTGCACCTCTCGCTCGCCGAGGAGCTCGAGCTCGTGCCGGGCACGAAGCCCGCGCTCGTGAAGCACCTCCGGGAGCTGACGGAGGAGGCGCCCATCCGGGGGCGCTGGGCGCGAACGTCGCCGCGACAGCGCGTCGCGCGGAACTGACGCTCCCGGGCTATCATCGGCCCGAGGGAGATGACCCACCCGCCCACCCAGACCGCCTCGCCGGCGCTGCCGCTCCTCGGCCTCGGCTCGGAGGCGCGCATCCGCGCGCTCGGCGACCTCGTGCCGGACGGCCTCTTCACGACCGACCTCGAGGGCACGATCACCTTCTGGAACCGCGCCGCCGAGGAGGTGACCGGCTGGTCGCGCGCCGAGGCGGTCGGGCGGCGCTGCACGCTCTTCGCCGGCGATCTCGAGAACGGCTGCGCCTGCGGCGGCGGCCCGCTGCGCTGCGACCTCGCCCGCACCGGCAAGTCGTCGAAGCAGTGCGCCATCCGCACCCGGGACGGCCGGGTGCTCGTGATCGTCAAGAACGCGGTCCCCCTGCTCGGCGATCGGGGCGAGCCCCTCGGGGCCGTGGAGAGCTTCGCCGCCGTCGGGCCTGTGGAGTCCGCGTGCGAGGCGCCCTACGCCCGCGGCGACGTGGCGGGCCGGTACGTCGGGCTCCTCGGGCGCCACCCGGTGATGCTCGAGCTGTTCCGGATGATCGAGCTCGTGGCGCGCGCCCGGTCGCCGGTGCTCCTCCTCGGAGAGAGCGGGGCGGGCAAGGACGCCGTCGCCGGCGCCATCCACCGGCTCGGCCCACGCGCCGCCGGCCCGCTCGTCCGGGTCGCGTGCGCGGGGCTCGACGAGGCCGGCCTCGAGCGGGCGATCGCCGAGGCGGAGGGCGGGGCGCTCCTCCTCGACGCGCTCGGCGATCTCCCGGCGGCGCCGCAGGCGCGGCTCCTCAGGGTGGTCGAGGACGGCACGGTGGAGCGGGGCGGCGTCCGCACGTCGGTGGACGTCCGGTTCCTCTCGACCGCGCTCGAGGATCTCCGGCCGCTCGTCGCGGCGGGGCGGCTCAGGCCGGACCTCTTCTTCCGGCTGGCCGCGTTCCCGCTCCGCGTGCCGCCGCTTCGCGAGCACGCCTCCGACGTGGGCGAGCTCGCGCTCGCCGCGCTGGCCCGGCTCCCCGGCCGGCCGCACCTCGCGGCCGACGCGGTGTGTGCCCTCGAGGCGCACGGCTGGCCGGGGAACGTGCGCGAGCTCTTCCACGTGATCGAGCTCGCGGCCCTCGCCGCGCAGGGCGCCGCCGAGCTCCGCCGCGAGCACCTGCCGGCCGCGCTCCGGCTCGTGCCCGAGCCCCCGCCGGCGGCGGCGCGCGCCCCGGAGGAGGAGCGCGCCGCCCTCGAGGCGGCGCTCGCCGCGGCCGGCGGCAACCGCACGCGCGCCGCCCGCGCGCTCGGCATCTCGCGGGTCACGCTCTGGAAGCGGATGAAGCGGCTCGGCCTCGCCGCGGCGGTCTGCGCCACGGAGCTCGGCGAGCTGGCCGGGCTCGTCGGCGGCCCGTAGGCGGCCACCGCGTCGCCCGCGAACGGGTTGCGTGGCCGCTCCGGACCGAGGGTCCGGGCGGGGGAGGTCTCGCCTGCGCGCCCACGCCGCGGTTCGCGGCGCAGCCGCGCAGCCGCATGGCCCGGGCGGGCCACCCTCGCGCAGATTCTTCGAGGGTTAACACCTTCGCGGCGCCGAGGCGCGCGAAGCCGAGCCATTCCGCGCGCGTATCCCTGCGTCGCTGAACCACTTTGACTTAACGCAGGGTGCACGCGGAGCATGCCCCTCCATGGCGCCGAGGGCGGCGCCGCTGAACCCGACGCGAGGAGCAGGACCGTGAGCAACGAACTCTCGAGGCGCAACCTCCTGGCGAAGGCCGGCCTGACGCTGGCCGGCGCGATGACCCTGGGCAGCCTGTCCGCGTGCGGGGAGGATTCGGAGAAGAAGACCGACACCACCCCCGTGGATCCGGGGCCGCAGGTCGCCGACTTCCCGTACGAGCAGCACCTGCCGTCGACCTACCAGCTCGACGCCGCGGCCGTCCGCGAGGTCGCCTACCACGGCTACTACGCCGGCGGCTGCTGCCACGGCGCGTACGCCGCGCTGCTCGGCCACCTCGCCGACACCGTGGGCAAGCCCTTCTCGCTCATGCCGAAGGACTTCGGCAAGTTCGGCGGGGGCGGCATCGCGAGCTACGGCTCGATCTGCGGCGCCGCGCTCGGCGGCACGCTCATCATCAACTCCATCGTGGCGAACGCCGACGCGCGCAACGCGATGATGACCGAGCTCCTCCGCTGGTACGAGGGCTACGCCTTCCCGGCCTACGTCCCGACCGCGGTCGACGCGGCCGAGACCGGCACGACGAAGAACTTCACCGCGGCGGGCATCGTGCAGCTGCAGCGGGCGCCGAACTCGCACCTGTGCCACGCCTCGGTCTCCGACTGGTGCGCGGCGAACGGCGTGTCGGCGGGCGGGGCCGACAAGAAGGCCCGCTGCGCGCGCCTCACGGCCGACGTGGCCGGCAAGGTGGCCGAGATGCTGAACACGTACCTCGCGGGCGCGGGCACCTGGACCGCCCCCGCGCGGGACGCCCAGTCGGCCACCTGCGTCACCTGCCACCCGGCGACGAGCACCGTCCAGCCGGTGGCGTCCGGCATGAAGTGCGGCACCTGCCACGCCGACAAGACGACCGGGCATCCGTAGGCGACTCGAGGGGGTGGGCGGCGCGGACCGCCCACCTCCGGGCCCGGCCTCACGCCCCGATCCGTCGGAGCGCCCACTCGAGCTGCTCCCTCGAGAAGGGTTTCTCGAGGAACGCCTCCGCGGCGGGGCTGCGCGCCTGGTTCACGGCGGCGCTCATCGCGATCACCGGCACGCGAGAAAGGCGGGGCGTCCGCCGGATGCGCGCGACGAGGTCGTTGCCCGTCATGCGCGGCGTGATGAGATCGGCGATGACCGCGGTCGGGCGGGGGCCACGCGCGAGGAGCTCCCAGGCCTCGAGCCCGTCGCACGCGACGGTCACGTTGAAGCCGGACGCCTCGAG
This sequence comes from Anaeromyxobacteraceae bacterium, assembly GCA_047602405.1. GTDB lineage: Bacteria > Myxococcota > Myxococcia > Myxococcales > Anaeromyxobacteraceae > Anaeromyxobacter. Next base: position 610,356 of record JASGHJ010000001.1, on the reverse strand, counting down.
CAGCGCCCGGATCGCGTCTCGCGAGCCCGGGTCGTCCTCCACGAGGAGGATCCGTCGGATGATCAGTGCGCCCCCCACCTCGGGAAACCTGCTTCGCGGTGCGTGGATGTGCGAGCACCGGATGGAGGTCGGCCGTCCCGGAGCGTACACCCTCCGTCCGGCTCAGCGCGGCGTGGGCTCGTCCTCCTGGCCGCGCCGGCTCCGCGCGAGGCGCCACGCGAGCAGGCCGAGGCCGGCGACGACGAGGCCGGCGAGCAGCGGCCAGGCGCCCGCTCCGGGGCCGAGCGTGCGGTAGCCCTTCGCGAGCAACCACCCGAGCCAGAAGTAGAGCGTGGCCCAGACCACGCCCGCCATCGTCGTGCCGATCGCGAACACGCGCCCGTCGACGCGCAGCGCGCCCGCCGCGACCGTGAGCACGATGCGGAGCCCGGGGATGAGCCGGCCCACCACGATCGCGAACGGCCCCTGGCCCTGGACCCAGCCCTCCACGCGCGCCTCGCGCGCCTCGGTGTAGCCGAAGCGGCGGGCGATCCGGAGGAGCAGCGGCCGCCCGAGCCGGCGCGACACGAGGAAGAGGAACCCGGCGCCGAGCACGGTCGCGGCGGTGACGATCGCGGCGGTCGGCCAGAAGGACGCGAGCCCCTGGTAGGCGAGCACGCCCATGGCCGCGATGAAGAGGTCGCCGGGCACCGGCAGCGGCACCCCGCCCTCCTCGACGAGCAGCACGAGGAAGAGGCCGAGGTAGTGCCAGCGCAGGAGGAACTCGGTGGCCGTCTCCACGGCAACCGAATGACACGGAACGGCCCCGCGGGGAAGCTCACCGCTGCCGCGCGCAGGCGGCGAGCGCGTCGGCGCGCGCCCGGAGCCCGGACGACCAGGCGATCGGCCGGATGGTCTGCTCGGCCGAGGCGAGCCAGGAGAGGACGAGGCCCGGGTCCCCGCCGGCGAGCCCCTCGAGGAACGCGGCGGGGTCCTCGACCTCGACGCCCCACCCGCGCCACAGCTCGGCGATGAACGCGCTGCGCTCCGCCTCGCAGGGAGGGGCCGCGCCGCGCCCGGTGGAGGACGCCCATGCGCCGTCGTCGACGGGACGGGCCTCGACGGGGGCCGCCGCCACCGGGCCCTCACCGGGGGTGACCACCGTCGGCGTGATCACCGTGAAGGAGCCGACACCCTGCTCCTCGCCGGGGTGTGCGTCCTCCTCGATCGTGAGCGTGCCCTCCGGCAGCTGGATCACGTCGCCCTTGCGGTAGACCCGGCCGAGGAGCTCGGTGGCGCCCTCGTCGGTGACGATGGCACCGGCGGCGGGGTCCGAGGCTTCCTGGGCGTGTGAGACGGCGGGGACCGACAGCAGGGCGAGGAGGAGGACGAAGCGCACGCTCGAACCTTCGGGAGCGCCGCCTCGGCGGCAAGCCTCGCGCGGCGGTGCGGGACCGGCGATGATGGGGCCATGCGGATCGCCATCGTGGGCGCGGGCGGCGTGGGCGGGCTGCTCGCGGGGCTCCTCGCGCGGAGCGGCGTGGAGGTCGGGCTCGTGGTGCGCGGCGCGGGGCTCGCCGCGATCCGCGCGGAGGGCCTGCGCGTGGACTCCACCGTCGCGAGCTTCACGGTCCCGCCGGACGGGTTCCGGGGCGGCCTCGCCGACGCGCCCTCCGGGCTCGCGCCCGCGGACGCCGTGCTCCTCGCGGTGAAGGCCTGGCAGGTGGAGGCGGTCGCGCCCACGCTCGCCCCGCTGCTCGCCCCGCGTCGAGGAGCCCAGGGCGGCTTCGCGGTGCCGCTGCAGAACGGCGTGCTCTCGGCCGGCCGGCTCCTCGCCGCGCTGCCCGCCGGGCAGGTCGTGGGCGGGCTCGCGCACATGCTCTCCTGGGTCGAGGCGCCGGGGCGGGTGAAGCACGTCGGCGCGCCGCCGCGCGTGACCACCGGTGAGCTCGGCGCCGGGAAGGATCGGCCCTCGAGCCGGCTCGAGGCGCTCGCCGGGCTCCTGCGGGCCGCGGGCGCCGAGGCGATCGTCGAGGCGGACGTCGAGCGCGCCGCGTGGGAGAAGTTCGCGCTCGTCGAGCCGTGGGGCACCGTCGCCGCCGCGGCCCGCACGCCGTGCGGGCCGCTCCGCGCGGTGCCGGAGGCGCGCGCGCTCCTCGAGGCCGCGGTCCGCGAGGTCGTCGCCGTGGGCCGCGCGCGCGGGGTGCCGGTGCCGGACGAGACGGTCGCGAGGGTCATGGCACGCATCGACGCCTCGCCGCCCGACGCGACGGTGTCCATGCAGCGCGACCTCGCCGCGGGCCTGCCCTCGGAGCTCGAGGACCAGCCCGGCGCGCTCGTCCGGCTCGCCCGCGAGGCGGGTGTCCCGGTGCCGGTCCACGACGCGCTGTACGCCGCGCTCCTCCCGATGGAGCGCGCGGCGCGCGGCGCGATCCCGGCGTTTCGCCGCACGTGAGCGGACCGGGGGTCCGCTAACCCCGCGATCCCTGGGCGTATCGTTTCTCAGCAGCCGTAGAGCGATGAAACGAAACGGCCCAGGTGCCCGTGATCACGAGGGTTCGTCTCCCGGACCCCCGCCCGATCGCTGAGTTCTTCCACGCGACAGCGCGCCGCGGCCCCGCAGGCCCGCGTGATCAGGGCCTTTCGGGCGGCCGAGGGCTGGCCCGTGGCTTGCCATGAAGGACGTGTGGACCACCGCGAGGGAACGCCACCATGACGACTTCGATCTCCATCCTCTCCTTCCTCGGCATCGTGCTCGCCGGCCTCACCGGCCGGTTCATCCTCTTCGTCGCCGGGGCGCTCGTCCTCGCGATCCCCGCCATCGCGTACGCGTACGCCCGGCTCGCGCTGGGCCGCGCGACCGCGACGAAGCGCGCCACCGCGGGCGACCTCCAGTACCGCGAGGACGCCTTCCACGCGCCGACGCACACCTGGCTCGCGCCGCAGGGCGACGGCCTCGCGGTCGGCCTCGACGACTTCGGGCAGCAGCTCCTGCCGTCGGTGACGGCGGTCGACCTGCCCCGCGTCGGCGCACGCGTGCGCCGCGGCGAGCCCGTCGCGGTGCTGCACGCCGGCCGGCTCTCCGTCCGCGTGCCCGCGCCGGTCGACGGCACCGTGAAGGCCGTCAACCGCGGCGTCGAGCGCGATCCGGGCCGCGTGAAGTCGGAGCGCGGCGGCGAGTGGCTCTTCAACGTGGCGCCGGGCGAGCCGAGCTACCTCAGGTTCCCGAAGGGCGCCGACACGAAGGCCTGGCTCACGGCCGAGAAGGCCCGCCTCGCGCGGTTCGTCGAGGGCGAGCTCGGCCTCGCAGCGGCGGACGGCGGCGAGCTCCCGAAGGCCACCGAGGTCCCCGCCCAGCTCGGCGACGAGGGCTTCAGCCGGCTCGTGGGGGCGTTCCTGGAGGCCTGACCGGGGGGATCACATGAGAAACGCCCGGCCCCTCGCGGGGCCGGGCGTCTTTCACTGGAACCGTTCACCCCGAGCGTAGGGCCGCGCAGCGGCCCGGAGACGAGGGGCGGACCGTCAGACGTTGTCCCACTCGTAGCGACCGACCTCGAGGACGTGCTTCGCGAGGGACTTCACGGCCTCGTCCTCGTTGTCGTCGATGGCGGCGAAGTTGCGGTCCACGCGGCGCTTCGCCTGGCGCACGAAGGCCTTCGCGATCTCGCGCTCCACCGACGCGGCGGCCTCGCCGTGGTCGTCGATCTTCGTCGAGACGCGGGAGAGCACCGCGGACATGGCGAAGAGGTCGATCATGATGTCGGCGAGCCGGCGGGTGACGAGCTGCTGGCCGATGATCTTCTTCCCGAACCTGCGGAGGATCCGGTCGGCGGCCTTCGCGAGCTCGGTCGTGCCCTCCTCGTGGAGCGCGGCCTCCTCGGCGAGCGAGGCGTGGAGCATCGTCCACTTGCCCTTCTCGCGGCGGAGGCCCGTGACGAGCGAGGCGCGCTTGCGCGCGTAGTCGGAGAGGACCCCGAAGCCCTTGATCGGGTCGTCGAAGATGCCGCGGGTGGAGGCGGCGATCTCCTTGAGGTCCTCGGCGACGTCGTTCATCGCGGTCAGCGCGATGAACAGGCGCAGGATCTCGTTCGTGCCCTCGAAGATCCGGTTGATGCGGCAGTCGCGCATCGCCATCTCGTAGGGCATCTCGCGCATGAAGCCCTGGCCGGCGGCGATTTGCAGCGCCTCGTCGGACGTCTTCCAGAGCATCTCGGTCGACAGCACCTTCGAGATGGCGGCCTCGACCGCGTACTCCTCGAAGCCGCGGTCGACGAGGCCCGCCACGAGGTTCACGACGCTCTCGGAGGCGTAGGCGTCGATGACCATCTGGCCGATCTTGTCCTGGATGGTCGCGAAGGTGGAGATGGGCTGGCCGAACTGCACGCGGCCCTTCGCCTGCTCCACCGAGAAGCCGATGAGGCGCTTCATCCCGCCCACCGAGCCGCCGCCGAGGCCGGTGCGGCCGGAGTTGAGGATCTTCATCGCGACCTTGAAGCCCTTGCCGACCTCGCCGAGCACGTTCGCGGCGGGGACGCGCACGTCCTCGAGGACCACCGTCGTGGTCGAGGACGCGCGGATGCCCATCTTGTCCTCGTGCGGGCCGGTCGTGACGCCCTTCATGTCGCGCGTCACGATGAACGCGGTGATGTGCCCGCGCCCCTCGGAGGAGGTCTTCGCGAAGACGGTGAAGAAGTCGGCGATGCCGCCGTTCGTGATCCAGATCTTCTCGCCGTTCAGGATCCAGTCGTCGCCGTCCTTGACCGCGTTCGTCTTGATGCCCGCGGCGTCGGAGCCGGCGCCCGGCTCGGTCAGGCAGAACGCGGCGATCATCTCGCCGGTCGCGAGCTTCGGCATGTAACGCGCGCGCTGCTCCTCGTTGCCGAAGAGGAGCAGGCCGCGCATGCCGATCGAGCTGTGCGCGCCGACGGTCACCGCCGTCGAGCCGTCGTACTTGCCGAGCTCCTGGATCACCCGCGAGTAGGCCATCGCGCCGAGCCCGAGGCCGCCGTGCTGCTCCGGGATGACGAGGCCGAAGAGCCCCGCCTCCTTGAGCTCGTCCACGAACGCCGGCGTGAACTCGCCGGCGCGGTCCCACGCGCGGAAGTCCTTGTCGCGGTTGCCGAGCAGGGACTTCAGGGTCCCGAACACGGCCTGGAGGGTCTCCTTCTCCTCGGCGCGCGGCTCGGGGTAGGGGAGGAGGATCTCCTCCTCGATCTCGCCGGCGCAGAGCGACTGCATGAAGCTGGCGGTCTTCTTGTCGGTCATGGGGCCCTCCGAGGGGGAGCGGGGTGCGGCGCGTTGACTCAGGAATCATAACGCAACGCGCAAGGCAAGGGTACCCCCAGTGCGGGTCGGCAAGGACCCGAAGTTACGGAGCTAAATTGTAGTGGGTCGTGCCCCCTCACCCCGGCCCTCTCCCCTCGCTCCGCGGGGGGAGAGGGGGAGTTCACGCGGGGCCGGCGGCACTACCGGCGCGGGCCGGCGTACTGGTCGATCACCCGTCCGAGCGAGCGCTGGCAGACGGGGCAGAACGGGACCTCGTCGCGCGAGAACATCACGCAGTCGACCGAGGGCCGGTAGTAGCCCGAGGCCTCGTAGTTCGCGCCCTCGAACGCGCCGACCTTCCCGGCGAGCGGGGCGGCGCCGAGGAGCGCCGTCTCCTCCTTCTTCTGCAGCGAGAAGAGCGCGTCCATCTCGGCCTCGGGCCGGTTCGTCTCGCGGAGCTTCTTGCGCTGGTTCTGCAGCTCCTTCGCGCGCGCGGTGAAGGCGTCCTTCGGCCAGGGCGACGGGAGCGGCACGCCGGGCGTGAGGAGGTCGGCCCACTTCGACGCCTTCGGGTCGGCGGTCGTGTTCGGCTCCCACGGCTCGGGCTTCGCCTCGCCGGCGGGCAGGAACGAGACGTCGGAGGTGAAGTACTCGTCGCCGAGGCCGCCGAGCGAGTGGCCGAGCTCGTGGACGAAGATGTAGGACGCCCAGAGCGAGTCCGCGGCGACCGTGGTGTAGAGCCCGTAGATGCCCCCGCCGCCGTAGGTGTTGCCGTTCACGAGGATGGCGATGAAGTCGTACGGCGCGAAGGAGGCGACCTCGCGCAGCGACCGCTCCTCGAACGACAGCACGTACCGCTCCGAGCCGAACGCGTCGTAGCTCGCGCCGATGCGGCTCGCGCGGGAGACGCCGGTGAGCGGGCGCGAGACGCCGGACTGCTCGGCGGGCGGCACGATGCCCCACACGTTGAAGTCGGCCTTGCGGGCGCGGAACGGCTCCTTGTCGAAGAGCGCCGCGAGGAGGCGGCGGGCGTCCTTCTCGAACTTGCCGCGCTCGGCCGCGGTGTAGCCGTCGCCGAGGAGGACGAGGTCGAGCTTCTGCCCGGGCTCGCCGTTCTTCAGGAGCTCGATCACCGGCCCGGGCGACGCCGGGCGCGCGGTGACGATCGCGCGGTCCTTCGGATCGACCGGCACGCTCCAGACCTCGCGCCAGAGGCCGTGCGGATCGCGCTTGCGGATCACGACCTGCACCGGCGCGTCCGGCGCGGGGAACCGCACCGACTCCTGGAACGCGCGCTGGAGCCGCCGCGCCTCGTCGGTCGTCTCCCACTCCGCGTAGACGCTGGAGTAGCCGCGCGAGTAGAGCGCCCGCCCGGTCGCGAGGTCGCGGACCTCGACCTGGTACTTCCCGAGCCCGGTGTCGTCGATCAGCCGGTCCATCCGGCCGGACCACGAGAGCGGCTCGAGCACCACGCGATCGAGCCCGAAGCGCTCGCCGGTGGCGTCGCCGGTGTGGACGAGGTCGACCCGCATGACGTTCGGGACGGCGCGGAGCGGGGCGGGGGAGGCCGACACGGCGAGGGCGGCGGCGAGGGCGGCGAGCATGGGCCGGGAGTGTAGCTGAAACCCGCTGATATCCTTGCATGAACAGGGTGTCCGGCACCCCTCCGGAGGAGGGCCGGAACGATGCGGGGGCCACGGCGGTCAAGGGGTTGCGCCACCCCCCTTCCCCGGTCTACTGATCCCACCGTGGAGCAGCGTCCCATGCCCGCCCGGAAGCCCGCCCCGGCCCCCACGTCCTGGCTCGAGCGCATGCTCGAGTTCCGCCCGTGGATGCTCGCGCTCGCGGTGTTCCTCGCGTGCGCGATCGGCGTCGCCATCATGGAGCGCTCGCGCGACGACGGGCAGATGTGGGCGCAGGCGTCCTCCGATCCGTCCGGCCACACGCGCTGAGCGGCCCCGCAAGATCCGTCGTGATGCGGCGCCCGCCTCGGGCGCTGCGCGCCTCGTTCTCACCTCGACCCTTCGGGGTGTGGCCGCGCGTGGGGAAGGAGGGTGGGCTACCGTGCGGCGCGCATGGCCGCCGAGTCGCTCCGCATCCTGGTCGTCGACGACCACCACCTCATCCTCCGCCTGCTCGACATGATCCTCGAGGGTGCGGGCCACGTGCCCGTGGGCGTCGAGTCCGGCCCGCTCGCCCTCGCCGAGGCGCACCGCGACCCGCCGGACCTCTGCGTGATCGACGAGATCATGGAGGGCATGAGCGGCTCCGAGGTGATCCGCGCGCTGCGCGCCTCGGCCGATGCGCGCCTCGCCCGCGTGCCGATCATCGGCATCTCCGGCCGCGAGCAGTCGCGCGACGGCCTCCTCGCCGCGGGCGCCGACGCGTTCCTCACGAAGCCGGTCGACGAGCGCGCGCTCGTGGAGGCGGTCGACGCGCTCACCGCCTCGCGCCGCTCCGCGCGCCCTGCCGAGGGCGCGGCCTGACGCAGCGCCGTCCCGCCCGGGGATCCCGGGCGTCACGATCTCGTCACCTTCGCCCCGATCTCGTCACGGTCGCGTTGCGAGGCGCGCCGGTACAGTGAGCGCGCCATGACCGTCGAGCGCGAGACCCTGTTCCGCTGCACCTTCAGCTCCCCGGTGCGCACCACCACCGCCCACCTCGCGGCGTGGGACGCCGGCGAGGCCGTCCAGCTCTTCAGCGAGGAGCTCCGCGGCGAGGGCGTGGGGGAGCGGGGCTCGATCGAGGTGGCCGCGCTCTCGGGGAACGAGAAGAAGCGGGCGGCGTTCAAGCCCGCCCCTCGTCTCCGCCGCCGCTCCGCGGCGGCTACGCTCGGGGCGTACGGGGCCGGGAGGCACTAAGAGCTGTCCCATAATTCGCCAAGCGGCGAGTGGGGCAGTCCGGTTCGCCATCGGGCCCGCTCGGACGTGGACTCTCGTGAGAGAGGCTCATCCCGGGTAGGGCCCGTGGCCGTTCCGGCGGTTCGCCGAGCCACCGGCGAAGAGGCCGGTGTGGACGTCCGCCACGCGGGGCAACTGGCCTCGCGGACGAAGAGGTCGTTTGACTCGGACCGGGTGTCTTGCCACCCGAGCGGCAGGTAGGGAGTGAGGAGGCGCTGGAGGTCGGGGCGGGACTCGCGCGCGGCGGCGTAGTCGACGCGCGCCGAAGCGGGTTCGCCGGGGAGGTCGAGCACGACGAAGCTCGCGAGCACCGCGGAGACGGCGTCGCGGTCACCTTCGAGGCCGCAGCGCGGACAGCGGTGGACCCGGACGGCGAGGGTCTTCGGTACGCGGGCGCCACAGGGGCAGCGCTGGGAGAGCGTGGTCGTGCGGGTGGGGATCCGGACCACGCCTCCTCTGGCCTTGGCGACGGCTGCGACGGCCCGGGCCTCGCGGTCGATGGCCGAGACGAGCAGGCCCGGCGTGAAAGCGGCGACGCCGCGGCCCCAGTGTCGCGCCCAGGCGGAGATGGGGCCTTCCTCGACGAAGACCTTGTAGCCGTGCGTGCGGACGACCTCCGCGGCCACCCGCCGGGCACCGTCGCGCCGAGCCTGTGCAGCAGCGGCGGCGTCAGCGACCTCTTCCGCCCGGAGCCTCCGGTGACGACGGGTGAGCCGGTCGCCGCGGTAGGCCTGGAGCGGAGCGCCATCGGACCTCGCGACCCTCGGCCCCTGGGGGATGACCTCCACGGGCGGGAGGCCCGCGGCGGCGCGCCGACGGGCGCGCTTCTCCTGCCGCTTGGACAGCCGGTACTGCTCGCTGTTGGCGACCCGGCGGGAGCGCTCCAGGGCTCGCTGCCTGCGACGCTCGCGGCGTCCCCGGCCACGGTCCCGCTCCTTCGTGGCCGCGTCGCGCTCGATCCGCGTGAGCCGAAGATCGCCTCCCGCCACCTGGGAGGCGACGGTCAGGTTCGACACGTTGACATCCACTCCAGCCACGCGGCCGGGCTCGGCGAGGGCGACCTCCGCGCGGCGCGCCCTCGTCGCAGGGGAGACGTAGGGCTCCTTCAGCACCATCAGGTGGGCTTCGTAGCGCCAGCCGCCAGGTACGTGTGGCGCTCGGGTGCGGACGACATCGACCTTGTGCCAGAGGCTCGGGTCGGCGAGGTGGTAGTCGAGGATGGGTTGGTTGCAGGGAGCCGTGGGGAGTCGAACCGGAAGCACCAGCGTGCCGTCGGCGAGCCCGCTGAACACGAGCACCAGCGGACCCTGGTAGGCCCACCAGTCGACGCGCCCGCTCGGAGCCGACGCGACCTCACGACGACCGACGAGCGAGCCGTGGAGCCGGAAGGTCTCCCACTTCCGATCCTTCGTATGCGAGCGCGCGCGACCGGGCAGCCTCCTGAAGTCGAACCACCGCCCGACGTGGAGCAGCCCCTGGCGTTTCCCGGTCGCGTCCGGAAACAGGTGCCGCTCCACCGCCGACCAGACCGAATCGGCGAGGTGCATCGCGAGCGCCTTCGTGACGAAACGCCGGAGGTAAGGCGCCGCGTCGAGGCAGGCGTAGGCGGCGTGTTCGAGCGCGTCGCGGCTGAGGCCGAGCCGGTCGCGCGTGCCCGCGCCATCCCGGGCCCGTTCGTGCCTCGCCGCCCAGTAGGCCCGCGCACGGTTGCGGGCCGCCCGCTGCAACGCCCGCCGCACCCGGTACGCGTCGGCGAACATCCTCTCGAGCCGCCTGCGCTGCAGGGGATCGTGGACGTCGAGCGCGAGCCGCAGGACCGACACGCCGTCCTCCGGGCGGCGCGCCCAGGGCTCCTGGCGGTTCGGACCGCGGGTCCGCTTGGCCTCGACTTCCACATCTTCACGCTACGCCAACCCCCTGACAGGGCGTTCAGGTCCGGCCCTCGCGTGAACCGGGGCAACGCCCGAGATTTCACGATCCAGTAACCACGCATCTCCTGCCGACCCGCCGACTGCTCGTCCTCGCGGCCCTCTCCGCGCGCGACCTCGCTCGCTTCCGGCGCATGCTTCCCTCATCGCCGACGCGGCCGCCACCTCGCGGACACCGTGCCGCTGTCTCCGTCCCTCACAAGCTCAAGCGGGACTTATGGGACAGCTCTTAGCGGGGCAGCTCCGCCTCGCCCTCGTTCAGCAGCCGGCACGCCTCCCGCTCGCCGTCCGCGCACGCCCCGGCGAGCAGCTTCCTCGCCCGGGCCTCGTCGTGCGCCACGCCGGCGCCGAGCCGGTGCAGGCGGCCGAGCCGCCAGCACGCCTCCGCCTTCCCCGCCGTGCACGCGCGCTCGTAGCGCGCCGCCGCCGCCGCGCCGTCGGCCTTCATCACCCGGCCCTCCTCGAGGAGCACGCCGAGCTGGAGGCACGCCTGGCCGTCGCCGCCGTCGCAGCGCTTGCCGATCCCCTCGGCGCCGAGCGCCGCGCACGCCTCGGCCGCGCCCAGCCTGCAGGCGCGGTCGAGCGTCGCCGGCGCAGGGCCGCCCGGCGTGCGCGCCGCGAGCGCGACGCAGCCGTCGACGTCGCCGAGGTCGCAGGCGCGCTCGGCGAGCCGGCGCGCCGCCTCCGGGTCGGTCACGTCGGCGAGCCGCGCCGTGCAGGCCGCGCCGCTCCCGATCGCGCAGCCCTCGCGCAGCGCCGCACGCCCGCGCTCGCCCTCGCCCCGGCGCAGGAGGAACAGGCCGAGCTCGCCGCAGGCCCAGCCCACGCCCGCGTCGCAGGCGCGCTCGAGGAACGCGAGCGCGCGGGGGCCGTCACGCTTCAGCACGACGCCCTCCTCGAGGAGCACGCCGAGCTCGGCGCAGGCGAGCCGCCGGCCCGCGTCGCAGGCCTCCGCGAGGAGCTCGCCGCAGGCGGCCTCGCCGCCCGCCTTGGGCAGCGGCGCGGACGGGTAGACCTGCAGGTAGGCCGCGCAGGCCGAGTCCGGCACCGGCGGGCCGCCGGCGAGCGCGGCCGCGAGGGTGAGCCCGGCGAGGAGCATCTACCGCTCCGCGGCCCCGCAGGCCCGGAGCGCGCGCTCGAGCCGGATGGCCTCGACGCCGCCGGCGGAGGCGCGGGCGCGGACGCCGGCGCACGCGGCGGCGGGCACGCGGCGGGCGAGCACCTCGCTCGCCTCGGCGCGCACGCGGCCGTCGGCGTCGCGCTCGGCGAGCGGCGCGAGCGCGGCCGTGAGGGCGGCGTCGTCGAGGAGCCGGGAGAGGCCGTGCACGGCGGCCCGGCGCACCATCATCGGCGCGGCGCCGTCGATCGCGAGCGCGCGGTGGGCGGCCTCGGCCTCGGCCCCGCCGCGGGCGGCGAGCGCCTCGAGCGCGCGGGCGCGGAAGACGACGAGCCCACCGCCGCGGGCGAGCGCGGCGAGGACCTCGTCGGCGACCGGGCCGAGCGCGCGCCACGTGCCGTCCGGGACGCGGCGGTCGATGGCGCCGAGGAGCTCGCAGGCGCTCGTGCGGTCGGCGTCGCGCGCGTCGCCGCGCGGCGCACAGGGGTCGGCGGGCGCGGCGGCCGCGGGTCCGGCGGAGAGGAGCAGGGCGGCGAGCGCGGCGATCACGGCTTCACCTCCACGGCCGGGTTGAGGCGGATGACCTCGCCCTGCTGCGAGGTGAGGTTGCCGATCGACGCGCCGGGGGTGACGAGCCAGAACATGAGGTTGTCCCCGCCCGTGCAGACCGAGCTCTTGTTGCACAGGTTCGTGGTCATCGCGAGGTTCGGGTCCTGGCCGCACTTCGGCTTGTTGGTCGCACACTGGCTGCACGGGCACTCACCAGTGTCGGCGAGCGGATCGAAGAAGGTCCCCGGGTACTCGGTCGTGTGGAAGAGCCCGAGCCAGTGGCCGGCCTCGTGCGAGGTCACGTAGGCCATGAGGTCCGCCTCGCAGCTCGCGAGGTTGAGCCCCGAGCCCGTGCAGCCCGAGCTGACGCCGCCGATCGGCACGATCGCGCCGCTCGTGGGCGAGCCGGGGAGGCCCGACGGGCCGGGGATCGCGCCGTCGAGGCCGAGCAGGGTCCCGACCTGGCTGCCGCCGGCGTTCGCGTCGACGAGATCGTCCACGAAGAAGAGGTGCACGCCGGAGTCCTGCGTGAGCGCGAGCCGGAAGAGCTGGTTCGTCTCGTCGCAGGTCTGCGTGTCGTCGTAGGTCGTGAGCGCGAAGCGGCTCCGCGCCCAGTCCGGCAGGTCGTGGAACGTGACCGTGCCGAGGCAGAGCCCCGCCCGCCCGAGGAACGTGCCCGCCGAGGCGAAGAGCCGCTTCATGCCGGCGTCGTTCACCGCCTGCGCGGCGGTGAGCCGGGCGGTGCCGTTCGCGTTGTCGGTGGCGAGGTAGACGTCGAGGTCGAGCTTGCCGGTGCTGCGGAGCGGGCCGTGCGTGACGACGTGGACCCGGTACTGGCTCGTGGTGCTCGCGCCGGCGGTGCAGTTCGAGTACGCGGTCGCGCACTCGTAGGCGTAGTCGTTCACCCGGAGCGACCACGTGCCCGGGACGAGCGAGCCCGCGACGCGCGCGAGCTCGAGCCCCTTCGAGGCGTTCGGGAAGGTCGCGGTGCCCGAGTACGGCGTCGCGGCGCCGAAGTGCACCCCATAGAAGGCCTTCGTGTAGTCGTCGTAGCCGTTCGGGCCCGAGGGCGGGCTCGACATCCCGACGTCGTCGAAGATCACGAGGCCGGTGGGCGACTTCACCTGGTCCGGCACCGCCACGTTCGGCTGCGTGGAGGAGCCGCCGGAGCTCGTCGAGAAGGTGATGGTCTTCGGGGCCACCCCGCCGACCTCCTGCTCGTAGATGGTGATGCTCCACGTGTCCGCGGGGACCGTGAAGGTCACGACGTCGCCGACCGTGTGCGTCCCGAGGTCCTGCACCTGCCCGAGGCCCGCGCCGGCGGGGAAGATCGGCGTCTGGACGCCGAACCCGCAGACGCCCACGCCAGGATCGCTCGCCACCACCGCCGGCCCGGCGAGCAGCGAGGGAGCGCCGCCCGGGCTCGCGCAGCTCGGCGAGGCCGGCAGCGACGCCGCGCACTTGCCCGCATGGCAGAGGAGCGAGCTGCCGCAGTCCGTCTGCTTGGTGCACGCGGAGCCCTCGGAGGGACCGGAGGACTTCTTCGAGCCTCCGCCGCCACAGGCGGTGGCGAGCACGGCGATGGCGGCGACTGCGACGTACGCTGACCTGGTCACGTTCACATCCTAGTGCGCCACCGCATCCGGATCGATCCCGGGTCCGCTGTGCGCTCACGCGCGCTCCGCCCGGGTTCGTCCGAACTGAGCTGGTTCACCACGAGAGGGTGGAACGCGCGGATCGGGAGGATGTTCCGGTCCCTGGGGTGCTGCTGCTTCGGTTGGACGTGGCGGATGTCGGCAGGCTCGCCTCCACCGAGGCGAAGCACCGCGATCGGATCGCGAGCCACACCCCCGCCCCCGTGTGGGCCTCTCCCCGGGTCGCGACCCGGTCTCGCCCGGCGGGCCGGGACCTCCGAAGACTCAACGCCGGGCCGCCTGGTGTGCTTTTCTCTCCGGAGGAATCCGGGATGAGCCTCTTCCAGACCGCCGCCGCGCTGCTCGTCGCCGCCGTCGCCACCACGGCGCGGGCGCAGGCCCCGGCGACGGCACCGGAAGCGCCGCTCGGCGAGATCGCGCTCGCGCCCGCGCTGCCCGGCGCGGAGGGGTACCTCGTCCTCGCGGACGGCGAGACGATCCAGGGGAAGATCCTGCGCTCGCGGCCCGGGGTGGTCGCGGTCCGCCGGCCGAACGGCGACGTCGTCTTCTCGAGGGCCGCCGACGTGGCCGGGCTCCTCGACGTCACCGTCCCCCACGGCTCGCTGCCGGAGGGGCCGCCGCTCGCGTGCGTGGTCCTCCGCGACGGCAAGGTGCTGCGCGGCAGGCTCCTCGGCCGGACCGGCGGCGCCGTCCTCCTGGAGGTGGGCGGCGACGTGCAGTGGACCCTGCCGGACGAGAAGGTGGCGCGGATCCTCCGGGTGGTCGAGCGCACCCGGCCCGCCGACATCTCGGACCGGCACCTCACCGCGCCCTCGGCCGTGCTGGTGCCCTCCGGCGGCTTGCGCCTCGCGCTCGTCGAGGCCGCAGATCTCTCCGCCACCGTCGGGCTGGGTGGGCACGCGGCCTTGACCGCGGGCACCACCTTGCCGGTGCTTCACGCGGCGTCCTACGGCCGCAACGTCTTCGGGGCGCTGCGCGGCGGGGCTGCGCTCGGCGAGCACCTGCGGCTCGCGAGTGGCCTGCACGTGCGGGCGGGCTCCGGCGGCAGCGTGCAGGGCTTCCTGTCGGGGACGGTGAGCCTCACCTACCCGGCGCTCCTCGTCACCCTCCACGCCGGGCCGATCTTCGAGGGCGCGGAGGGGCTCGGGGCGATGGGCGCGACCGGCGTCGCGCTCGCGGTCACGAGCCAGGTCGCCCCGCGGGTGGACCTCCTCGGCGAGGTCTGGGCCTCGCGCCGGGGCAGCGACACGCCGGTGCTCGCGATCGTGGGCGCCCGGTGGCGCGTCGGCCGCATGGCCCTCGACGCGGGCGCCGCGAGCGCCCTCGACGGCCCCCCCCGGATCTGGTTCGGACTCCAGCTGGACGCGACGCCATGACCGCCCCCCTCCGCTCCGTCCTCGCGCTCGGCCTCCTCGTCGCGGAGGGCTGCAAGCTCTTCGATCACCCTGGCACCGTCCGGCTCGAGCCCGCCGGGTCGGTCACGGTGGTGGACGGCCGGCTCGAGGTGCTCGTCACCACCGGCGCCCAGGGCGAGGTGCGCCTGCTCCTCGACGGCGCCGAGCTGCCGGGCCGGGTCCACGCCGGGGAGCCGTACCTGCTCGTGCTGCCCGTGAACGGCGCGTATGCGCTCTCCGCCCGCGCGTACGACGGAGGGATCCGCCTCGAGAGCGAGGCGACGCGGGTGGTGGTGGCGTGGCCGCCTCCCGTGATCCTGGCGGTCGAGCCCCCCGACGTCCTCTACCGGACGGGCGCCGAGCGGCTGTTCCAGGCTCGGGTCACGTTCTTCGAGAGGCTCGGCTCCGTGCACGGGCTGGTCGCGAGCGGGCCGGGGGGGCGCCTCGACGTGACCTCGAGCATCGTGGGGGCCGAGCTCCGCGCCGACATCGAAGGTGTCCAGGCGCTCGACGCAGGGCCCGTCGAGCTCTCCGGTGAGGTCTGCGACGTCCACGCCTCGTGCGCGGCCTTCTCGCAACGCTGGACCGCGCCCACGCTGCCCCAGCCGACGGTCTCCGGCTCCGGGCTGCTGCGCGGGACCGTCACCGTGGCGGCGCCCCCCGTCTACGCCGGGGTGGTCGGGCCGCTCGAGCTCCTGGTCGATGGCGTGAAGCGCGCCGACCTCCCGATCGGCGGGAGCGTCGGCCTCGACACGACGCCGCTCGCCGATGGACCCCACGCGCTCGCCGTGGACGCGCCCGGGTTCCTGGCGAGCCCGCCCCTCGAGCTCGCCACCGACAACACCTCGCCCACCTGCACCTGCTCGGTGGAGACGCGCCCCGACGACGCGGACTGGAGCGCGGGCGCGCTCGCGACGTTCTCCGAGCCGGTGGGCGGAGCGGGCTGGAACGGCCTCACGTCCCAGCGGATTCTACGTGGACCGGCCTGTCGCCTTCCCGGCCAGGCTGTCGTTCGCGCCCCCGCCGTACGTGGACCGCGCGGGGAACCCGCTCGTGATGGGCCCCGGCGCCTGCACCTTCGACGCCCCCGCCTGGCGAGTCCCCTGGCCCGCCCTCCTGTCCCCCGGCACCACGTCCGTGGAACTCGCGATCGGGTACCGCAGCTTCGTGCTACCCGACGACGTGACCCTCCTGGTCCGCGGCGCGGACGGCGCGGTCCGGCGCTTCGCCGGAGCCGCCGGCCCCCAGCCCTCGCCGCTTGCGGTCGGCGAGGTGCTGTCCGCGGGGGCGGTGCGCGCGCTCGACGGCTCCGGCGACGTGGGACGCCTCCTCTGGGTCGAGTCCGACGCCGGGGGCGATCGCGTCGTCCGCTGGAGCCGGACCGCGGGGCGGACCGTGCTCGCGGCGGCGCCGGCCATCACGGCCCTCGCCAGCCCTGGGCCGGCGCTCCAGGACGTGGGGGTGGCGATCCTCGCCGGCGTCGCCTGGGCCGAGCCGGCCCCGGGCGGCGGCTCGCTCGTGCGCTACCGGTGGGCGAACCAGGCCCCGATCGCGACGGGCGCGATCCAGGACCTGCGCGGAGCCGCAGTGAACGGGAGCACCCTCGCGACCCTGGAGGCCCCGCCCGGCGGCCCGGCCCAGCTCTTCCTCCGCTTCGCGAACTACGACCACACGAGCCTCTCGGCGCCGGTGGGGCCCATCAACGTGGACCCGGCCCAGGTGGCGGGCCGCCCCGCGCTCGCCGACGGTGGCCTCACGACCTGGGTCGTCTGGGACGAGGCGGGTGGGATCGTGGGCCGCGAGTGCACGCCGTACGGCTACCTGTCCGATCCGATCGTCATCGACGCGTCGCCTGGGCGCGCGGCGCGCTGGCCGCGCTTCGCGAGGTCGAAGCTCGTGTTCGTGGTGCGCGAGGCGGGCCTCGACCGCTTCGAGGTCCGGGAGCGGAACGCAGACGGGACCTGGCGATCGCTGCCCGCGATCCCCGCCGGTGGGCAGGTCGCGAGCTACACGGTCGAGGAGAGCTTCGGGCTCAGCGTCGCCTGGATCGACACCGACGGGGTCGCGCACCTGCGCGTCGCTCAGCGGAACTACTACTACTAGGCGCTCCGCGTGCCGGGCCCGAACGCTCGGTCGAGGAGCGTGGCCACGATCCGGGCGGTGAGCCCCCAGATCACCCGCTCGGGGTCGGCGGCGAACGACCAGACCTTCCACTTCCCCGAGCCGTCCGTCTCCTCGAACGGGATGCGCGCGCGGATGAGCGCGACCGGCACCTCGGGCGGAAGGCGCGACGGGTCCCAGAGCGCGGCCCTGCGGATCGCAGGATCGAGCAGCCGGGAGAGCGGCACCTCGAAGCCCTCCGCCACCTCCCCCGCGGCCGGCGTGAACGCCGCAGGCGGGGAGCGGATCGCGGCGACGACCGGCGTCACCACGTACCGCGCGATCGAGGGGAGGTCGTCGAGGCGGCCCAGCACCTCGGAGGCCTCGGGCAGGAGCCCGACCTCCTCGTGGGCCTCGCGCAGCGCCCCCGCCTCGGGCGACTCGCCCGGGTCGAGCCCGCCGCCCGGGAAGGAGATCTCGCCCCGGTGGTGCGGGAGATCCTGCGAGCGGCGCGTGAAGAGGACCGTGGGTCCGTCCGGCCGGGCGAGCAGCGGCACGAGCACCGCCGCCCGCCGGAACGCGGGGACCTCGAGCGGGTCCGGCGCCCGCGCGGCGAGCGCGCGCCGCAGCGCGGAGACGGCCTCCTCGAAGCCCGGGGTGGTGAGCGGGGTCACGGCTCGAAGGGCTATAATCGCACGATGCGCAGCGACACGATCAAGAAGGGGTTCGAGAAGGCGCCGCACCGCAGCCTGCTCCGCGCCACGGGCCTCACGGACGAGGACTTCGAGAAGCCGTTCATCGCCATCGCGAACAGCCACGTCGACATCATCCCCGGCCACTTCTACCTCCAGGAGTACGGCCGGATCGCGAAGGACGAGATCCGGAAGGCCGGCGGGGTCCCCTTCGAGTTCAACACCATCGGCGTCGACGACGGCATCGCGATGGGCCACGGGGGCATGCACTACTCGCTCCCCTCCCGCGAGCTCATCGCGGACTCGATCGAGACGATGATGGAGGCGCACCAGCTCGACGCGCTCCTGTGCATCCCGAACTGCGACAAGATCGTGCCGGGCATGGTCATGGGCGCCCTGCGCGTCGACGTGCCCACCGTGTTCTGCTCCGGCGGGCCGATGAAGGCCGGCCACCTCGCGGACGGCACCGCCATCGACCTCAACACCGCGTTCGAGGCGGTGGGCCAGCGCGCGCTGGGGAAGCTCACCGACGAGGAGCTCTACGAGATTGAGTGCAAGGCCTGCCCGTCGGGCGGCTCCTGCTCCGGCATGTTCACCGCGAACTCGATGAACGTGCTCTGCGAGGCGATGGGCATCGCGCTGCCCGGCAACGGCACCGTGCTCGCGCTCACGCCGGAGCGCGAGGCGCTGGTCCGCCGGGCGGCGCGACGCGCGGTCGAGATCGCCGGCGACGAGCGCTTCCGGATGCGGAAGATCGTGACCGCCGACGCGATCCACAACGCCATGGTGGTCGACCTCGCCATGGGCGGCTCCTCGAACACCGTGCTCCACATGCTCGCGATCGCGCGCGAGGCCGGCGTCACCTACGGCCTGCGCGACCTCGAGACGCTCGCGCGCAAGGTCGCGCACGTCGCGAAGATCGCCCCGTCGCTCTCGACCGTGCACATCGAGGACGTGCACGCGGCGGGCGGCGTGCCGGCGGTGCTGCACGAGGTCGCCTCCCGCGGCGACGTGGTGCGCAAGGGCGCCCTCACCGTCACCGGCGAGACCGTCGGCGAGCGCATCGCCACCGCCGAGGTGAAGGACCGCGCCGTCATCCGGCCGATCGACGCGCCCTACTCGCCGGTCGGCGGGATCGCCGCGCTCTTCGGCAACCTCGCCGAGGACGGCGCGATCGTGAAGACGGCCGGCATCCAGCCGACGATGCGCCGCTTCACCGGCTGGGCGATCTGCTTCGACTCGCAGGAGGACGCGCTCGAGGGCATCCGGGGCGGCAAGGTGAAGGCCGGGCACGTGGTCGTGATCCGCTACGAGGGGCCGAAGGGCGGCCCGGGCATGGTGGAGATGCTCGCCCCGACCTCGATGATCATGGGCATGGGGCTCGGCGAGAGCGTGGGGCTGGTGACCGACGGCCGGTTCTCCGGCGCCACCCGCGGCGCGTGCATCGGGCACGTCTCCCCGGAGGCCGCCGAGGGGGGCACGATCGCGCTCGTGAAGGACGGCGACGCCATCACGCTCGACGTCGACGAGCGCGTGCTCCACCTCGACGTGCCGGACGCCGAGCTCGCCGCGCGCAGGGCCGCGTGGCGCCCCGTGAAGAAGGCGGTCCGGTCGCCCTGGCTCCGCCGCTACGCGCTCCTCGTGTCGAACGCCTCGGCGGGGGCCGTGATGAAGACCGAGCTCTGAGCTCGGCGTCGGTGGGTTCGTGCCGTGACACGGTGACGCGCCGTCCCGGCGCAGGGGCGGCCCCCTCGGCCGGCGACCCGCCCGCCTTGACCGGTGGTGCGGGCGTCGCCGGCGGCCGCGAGGGGCCGGGCAACCCGGGGTGGCGCGAACCCCGCCCGTTTCCGCGTGTTCATGCGGCTCCGCGCGAGCACGGCCCTCGCAAGGGGTCGCCCCCCGTGAGCACCACCGCGACCCGCACCTCGCTGTCCGCCCCCGACCTCGCCGAGGCCGTCCGGAGCGCCCTCGCCGCGCCCTCCTGGCGCCCGCCGCTCCTGCCCGCCGTCGCGCTCGAGGTCCTCCAGCTCACCCGCTCTCCCGACGTCCAGCTCTCCGACGTCGTGAACCTCCTCGAGCGCGACCCGGTCCTCGCCGGGCGCGTCCTCGGCCTCGCCGGCTCGGCGCAGTACTCGCGCCGCTCGCCGGTCGTCTCGCTCCGCCAGGCCGCGGTCCGCCTCGGCCTCGAGATGCTCTCGCAGGTGGTCGTGCAGGCCGCCCTCGAGCTCCGGGTCTTCCAGGCGCCGGACCACAAGCCGTTCGCGAAGCGGCTCAACCGCCACGCGTCCGCGGTCGCGGGCCTCACCCGCGCGATCTGCAAGTGCGCCTCTGCGCCCAGCGAGCACGCCTTCGTGGCGGGGCTCGTGCACGACGTCGGGTTCGCGGCGTGCCTGCAGGTGGTGGCGGACGTGCCGCGCTTCCGCGGGATGCCGCTCGACACCCTCGCGCCGGTCCTCGACGCCCTCCACACCGAGGCGTCGGGCCGCCTGGTCACCGCCTGGAGGCTGCCCGATCCGATCCGCGCGGTCGCCTCCACGCACCACGATCCGGCGCCCGGCGGGCGCGCGTACCAGGTGAACGCCGCCGTCGTGCTCGCGCACCAGCTCGCGTGGGAGGCCGGCGCGGGCCTGCTCCCGCCGCCCCCGGAGGCGTCCGCCGGGGCCCGGAAGATGCCCGCCCAGCCGGAGGGCGGCCTCGACTGCGACGCGCCCGCCACGGTGGAGCAGGCGCTCGAGGTGCTCTGGCTGGAGGACGAGGACGTGCTCGCGCTCCGCGCCGAGGCGTTCGAGCTCGTCGACGCGCTGCCCGCCTGAGCCGGCTGGCGCGCCGCGCTACGTCCCCCGCTCGCGCCGCCACGCCGCCACGAAGAAGCCGTCCGCGCCGTGGCGGTGGGGCCACGTGCGCACGAACCCGTCGGGCGTGACGAGCGCGCCGAGGCCGCCGAGCCGCGCGGCCGCGTGCTCGACGTCCGGCACGACGCGCAGGAAGTCCGGGTGCGCGTCCTCGAAGGCCTCGGCCACGGTCTCGTCCTCCTCCGCCCGGAAGGTGCACGTCGCGTAGACGAGCCGGCCGCCCGACGCGACGTGGGCCGCGGCGCGCGCGAGGAGCTCCCCCTGCAGCGCGGGCAGGGCCGCGAAGCCCGCGGGGTCGATGCGCCAGCGCTGGTCGGGCCCGCGCCGGAGCGCGCCGAGCTCGGAGCAGGGCGCGTCGACGAGGACCCGCTGCACGCGCAGGCCCGGCGGCGGCGCGGCGCCGTGGACGGTGATCGCGCCCGCGCAGCCGGCGCGCTCGGCGCGCGCGCACAGGCGGTCGAGCCGGGCGGGGTCGACGTCGGTCGCGTGCACGCGCCCGCGCGGTCCGACCGCCGCCGCGAGGAGCAGCGCCTTCCCGCCCGCGCCGGCGCAGAGGTCGAGCACCTCCTCGCCCTCGCGCGCGCCGACGGCGCTGCCGGCGAGCTGGCTCGCCTCGTCCTGCACCTCGAAGAGCCCCTCCCGGTGGGCGGAGAGCCCGAGCACGTTCGGCCGCGGTGACGTCGCGACGAGGCCGTCCGGCGCGAGCTCGCTCGGGCGGGTCTCGACGCCCTCGGCGCGCAGGAGCCCGGCGAGCGCGTCGCGGTCGGTGCGCAGCCGGTTTGCGCGCAGGGCGACGGGGCCCGGGAGGTTGAGGGCGTCGGCGAGCGCGGCGGCCCTGGGACCCACGGCCGCGTGCAGCTCCGCGACGAGCCAGTCCGGCAGCGAGGCGCGGTCGCCGAGCTCGACCGGCGGCGGCCGCGGCGGCGGCAGCGCGCCGGGCTCGAGCCCCGCGAGCGCCTCGGCGTCCGCGCGCCCCGCGAGGTCGCGAAGGAGCGCGCCGACGAGCAGCCGCGGCCCCGCGGCGGGATCTCCGAGCTGCGCGCGCAGCCGGCGGCGCCAGAGCCCGACGCCGAAGACCGCCTCGGCCATCGCGGCCCGCCCCGCCGCGTCGAGGCCGCGCCGATCGCGGAGCAGGCGATCGAGGACCCGCTCGGCGGGCACGCCGGCGAGCACGTCGGTGAGCGGCGCGTCGAGCGCGGGCGCGAGCCCTGCGAGCGCGTGCCACGGCACGGTGCGGAGGCGGTCCTCGGACAGCGGCTGCACGCGGCGATCCTACCCCCGGCTTCGGTGCTGGCGCACCTCAAGGCGCCGGGGGCGGGCCCCCGGCTTCGGTGCTGGCGCACCTCAAGGCGCCGGGGGCGGGCCCCCGGCTTCGGTGCTGACGCACCTCAAGGCGCCGGGGGCGGGCCCCCGGCTTCGGTGCTGGCGCACCTCAGGGGGCCGGGACGAGGAGGGGAATAGGGGTGGGGGGCCTCGCCTGTTCTGGTCGGCAGTGCGATTCACGAGCACCGCGGCCGGCGTACGCCCACCTCCAGAGGACGATCCGCTCGCGGTCGTGCGGGGCGGCCGCTTCGGCGTGCAGTACGAGCCGCTCGTCGACGTGTGGACCTGCCGGCTGCACGGCCACGAGGCGCTCGCCCGCTTCCACCGGGCCGACGGCGTCGGCGTGCCGCCCGCGGTCGTCTTCGGCCGGCTGGCGCGCGACCCCGAGCTCCTGTGGCGCACCGAGTTCGCGCTGAAGCGGCTGCAGATCGCGCACGCGCCGGGTCCCCGGCTGTTCCTCAACCTGTCGGGCGAGGCCTGGGCCGGCGCGGGCCACGAGCGGTTCCTCGCCCTGCTCAGGACCTCGCGCGTGCCGGTCACCGTCGAGGTGGTGGAGTCGGTCCACGCCCAGGGCGTGCGGCAGGGGCGCGATATGGTGAAGGCGCTCGTCGCCGCCGGCATCCCCGCCGCGCTCGACGACCTCGGCGGCCGCGACGTGCTCGTCTCGACCGAGGATCTGCGGGCGGCGAGCGTGCTGAAGCTCGACCGGTCGGTGATGCGCGCGTACGCCGAGCCGGCGATCCGCGCCCTCGCCGAGGCGCTCGTGGCGTTCGCGGCGCGCACCGGGAAGCTCGTGGTCGCCGAGGGGGTCGAGACCGCGACCGACCTCCGCGCGGCGCGCGCGCTCGGGGTGAGCCTGGCGCAGGGCGACCTCTTCCGCGAGGCGATGCTGCGGCTGCCGCCGGAGGAGTGCGTCGCCGGCTGAGCGGCCCGCCGCCGGCCGCAGCGGATCGTCGGCCGCGGCGGGTGGCGCGCCCGGCGCCGGGCGGCTCGAAGGGGGCTCGACCGGCCGCCCGCTTCGCGGCATGAAAGGAGGCGTGGAGATCGCGCTCTACGTCCTCGGCTTCGCGCTCGTGGCGGTCGGCGTCGCCGGCCTCGTCCTGCCCGCCATCCCCGGCGCCGTGCTCGTCTTCGCCGGCGCGGTGGTGGTCGCGTGGGCGGAGCACTTCACGCGCGTCGGCTGGCTGCCGTTGACGGTCATCGGGCTCCTCTGCGCCGCGGTCTGGGCGGTCGACTTCGCGGCGGGCGCGCTGGGAGCGAAGGTGTTCGGCGCGTCGGGCTGGTCCATCCTGGGGGCGGGCGTCGGGACGATCGTCGGGCTCTTCTTCGGCCTGCCGGGCATCCTGCTCGGGCCGGCGATCGGCGCGATCGCGTTCGAGTACGCGCGCAACCCGGACATGAAGCGGGCCGCGAAGGCGGGCGCCGGGGCGTTCCTCGGCTTCGTCCTCGGGAGCGCGGCCAAGGTGGCGATCGCGTTCGTGGCGATCGGGGTCCTCGTCCTGGCGCTCGTCTTCTAGGTCGCTCCCCCCGCATGCCCGGGAAGATCGGGACCCCCGGCGGCGGTTCCCTCCGCATGCCGATGATCCCCCGCGACGAGCCCACCGGTCCCGTCAACCCCACCCCGCCCCCCAGCCCGCCGCCCGCCGCGGCCGACCTCCTGCTCGGCGCCGGCGCCGAGTTCGAGGGCAAGCTGACCTTCCGCGGCACCGTCCGCATCGACGCCCGCTTCAAGGGCCAGATCGTCACGAACGACGTGCTCGTCGTGGGCGAGCACGCCCGCATCGACGCCGAGATCGACTGCGGCACCGTGGTGATCCACGGCGAGGTCCACGGGAACGTGCGCGCGAAGAGCGCCGTGGAGCTCATCGGCACGGCGCGCCTCGTCGGCGACGTCGAGACCGCGAGCCTCCGCGTCGACCGCGGCGCGCGCCTCGACGGCACGGTCTCGATGAAGGTCGGTGGCGAGAAGGCGTCCGGCGGCGGCGACAAGAAGCCGAAGGAGCCGGCGAACTCGCCGCGCGCCGAGACGAAGAGCGCCTAATTCGCGGGGCCGGGCGGCGGCAGGTCGCGCTCCTGGCCGGGGGCGATCGGGCTCGCCTGGTGGTGCACGAGGCGCCAGCGGCCGGCCTCGCGGACGAAGACGTTCGTCGCCGCGAGGCGCCCGCCGTCGACGACCTCGTGGCACGTGACGAAGGCGACCTCGCCGAGCACGTGCGCCTGCGCCAGCGAGACCGCGACCTGGGGCGCGCCGTCGCCGTCGAGGATCGCCTCCCAGCTGCCCATCACGTCCTCGCGGCCGTCGAGCACGTCCCAGCCCGGGTGGACGCACGCGACCGGGTGGGCCTCCGCCCAGAGGAGGTCCATCGCGGCGGCGTCCTTCCGCGAGAACGCGCGGTAGAACGCCTGGTTCGCCTCCAGCACCTCGAGCTCGTGGGCGGCCATGCCCCTCGTGTAGGCCGGGGCGGCCGTGCGGGCAAGGCGAGTGGTGGGGAGGCTACAACTTCGGCGCGCCGGTGCACGCCTCGAGGCTGGAGGGCGACTCGCGGCCAGCCGGGTCGACGGCCGACACGCGGAAGCACCGGTGCTCGCCGGACTTGAGGCCGACGACCGTGTACTCGTTGCGCGGCGTGGCGCCGATGCGCTTGTGGCCGTCCCAGTAGACCGTGTAGACGACGCCCGGCTCGGGCGAGCCGTCCCAGCGCAGCACGACCGCGCTCGCCGAGCGCGCGCTCGCGGCGAGCGCGAGGTCGGTGGGCCCGGCGGGCGTGCCCGGGTCGGCGGTGCGGGCGCAGGCGGGGCCGGCCTGGCGCGAGCGGTTCCCCGCCGCGTCGACCGCGACGACCGTGTAGCAGTACGAGGTCGAGGGGACGAGGCCCGCCTCGGTGCCGGTGAGCTTGGTCGCGGCGGTGCGGAGGATCAGCTTCCCGTCCCGGAGCACCTCGTAGTGGTCCACGCCGACGTTGTCGACCGCCGCCTGCCAGCCCACCGCGAGCCGGTCCGGCGCCGCGGGCGCGGCGACGAGGCCGGGCGGCGGCGCGGGCGGGGTCTGGTCGCGCACCGTCGCGCACGCCTCGGCGGAGTCCTTCGAGACGTTGCCCGCGGCGTCGCGGGCGCGGATGGTCCAGCAGTAGGTGCGCCCGGCGAGGAGGCCGGAGTCCGCGGTGCGCGGCGAGTCCGGCGTGGCGACGACGAGCCCGCCGCGGACGACGTCGTAGCCCACCACGCCGCCCGCGTCGGCGGCGCCGGACCAGCTGAGCGCGACCGAGGTCTCGGAGGTGCTGCGGGCCTGGACCACCGTCGGGGGCGTCGGCGGCACGAGGTCGGCGAGCTTCAGGCAGGCGGTCCGGCTCGGCCGCGAGCGGTTGCCGGCCTCGTCGCGGGCCACGACGGAGTAGCAGAGCTTCCGCAGCGGGGGCGCCGCCTCGTCCGTCGCCGAGGGGCCGGAGGTCGAGACGAACACCTGGCCGTCGCGCAGGACCTCGTAGCGCTCGACGCCGACGTCGTCGGTCGAGGCCGGCCACGAGAGCCGCACGTTCGGGCCGTCCGGCTCCGCGAGGAGATCGGCCGGCGCCTCGGGCGGGGTCACGTCGCGGAGCTCGGGGGGGCGGGCCACCGGCTCGCGCGAGCGCCGGTCGGCGGCGTCGGCGGACTCGAAGGAGACGCCGGCGCCGTTCGTGGGGCGGCGGGCGGGCACGGGCACGGGCGCGGCGACCGTCGCGGGCGCCGCCGGAGCCTCGGGCGGCGCCGTCGTGGCCTGCGGCGGAGCGGGCACGGGGGCGGTGGGCGGCGGGGCCGGCGCTGCCGCGGTGGCCACCGGCGCCGGAGCCGGGGCCGAGGCGAACGGCGGCCGCTCGTCCAGGTGCAGGACGCGGATCGCGACGATGGCGAGGACGGCGACGACGAGGGCGACGATCGCGATGCGGCGGACCACGGGACTGCTTCCTCCCGGAGAGGTGTGCGGCTCGGGGTTCGAGTGTGGGCGGAGGCTACAACCTTCGGGGCGAACCCGAGGAGGGCCGCGGCCGCCGCGCGACATTCCGCCGCACTTCCACATCAAGCCGTCCGCTCCCGCGGAAGTCACTGATGGTGAACGCCGCCCCGCACCTCCGCGCGCGCCCTTCCCGGTCGAAACCTCGGGTGCCGGACGCAAAAAGTTCAAGTACCAGGCCAGGATAGATCGTTCCGGGCCCGTTTTCGGCCTCCACATATCGTGAACGCCCGCGCCGCCTCGGGTTTTCCGATTCTCGTGTACGGCGCCCGGGAAGTCTCTAGGCTGACCTGAGCAGCTCATCCCACGAAAGGGGTACGACCGTGTTCGCCGCCGCTCAGCTTCCCACCTGGCTCTGGATCGTCGCCGGGGTGCTCGCCGCCGCCGCCCTGACCTGGCTCACCGGGGTGGTCCGGTACATCCCGAACAGCCGGGTCGGCATCGTCGAGAAGCTCTGGAGCCCCCGGGGCTCCGTGAAGAAGGGCTTCATCGCCCTCGCCGGCGAGGCGGGCTACCAGCCCGACGTCCTCCGCGGCGGCTGGCACGTGTTCTTCCCGCTCATGTACCGGGTCCACGTGGTCCCGCTCGTCACGATCCCGCAGGGCCGCATCGGCTACGTGTTCGCGCGCGACGGCGAGGCGCTCCCGCCCACGCAGACGCTCGCCTCGAACGCGAAGGTCACCGACTTCACCGACGCCGCGGCCTTCCTGCACGGCGGCGGCCAGCGCGGCCCCCAGCGCCGCATCCTGCGCGAGGGCACGTACGCCGTGAACCTCGCCCAGTTCGTCGTCATCGCGGCGGACGGCCTCTACTTCCTGCCCCTCAACCCGGACGAGGAGGCGCTCATCCGCGGCATGGCGAAGGTGCTCGGCGAGCGCCAGGGCTTCGCCCCGGTCGTCATCACCGAGGACGCGGTCGGCATCGTCACCGTGCACGACGGCCCGTCGCTCGCGCAGGGCGAGGTCATCGCGCCCACCGTCGGCGCCGACCCGAAGGCCGCGGCCGCGTACCACAACAACTTCCAGGACCCCGAGCACTTCCTCGCCGCCGGCGGCCAGCGCGGCCGCCAGCTCCAGGTGCTGGTCGAGGGCACGTACTACCTGAACCGGCTCTTCGCGACGGTGGAGACCATCGCGAAGACCGTGGTCGAGGTGGGGCACGTCGGCGTGGTCGTCTCGTACACCGGCGCGATCGGCCGCGACCTCTCGGGCGAGGGTTACCGCCACGGCGAGATGGTGCACGCGGGCGAGCGCGGCGTCTGGAGCGAGCCGCTCCTGCCGGGCAAGTACCCGTTCAACACCTACGCCGGCAAGATCCTCATGGTCCCCACCACGAACTTCATCCTGAAGTGGGTGAAGGGCCAGGTCGGCGCGCACCGCTACGACGAGAACCTCTCCGAGGTGCTCCTCATCACGAAGGACGCCTTCGAGCCGACGCTGCCGCTCTCGGTGGTCGTCCACATCGACTACCGGAAGGCCCCGCTCGTCATCCAGCAGTTCGGCGACGTGAAGCGCCTCGTCGAGCAGACGCTCGACCCGATGGTCTCGGCCTACTTCAAGAACGTCGGCCAGACCCGCACGCTCATCGAGCTCATCCAGGACCGCAGCGAGATCCAGCGCCACTCGTCCGAGGAGATGAAGGGCAAGTTCGCCCAGTACAACCTCGAGCTGAAGGAGGTGCTCATCGGCACGCCGTCGTCGCAGCCGAACGACCACGCCATCGAGCAGATCCTGATGCAGCTGCGCTCCCGGCAGATCGCCGTCGAGCAGGTGGACACCTACAACCGCCAGCAGGGCGCGGCGGTGAAGGAGCGCGAGCTGCGCGAGGCCGAGGCGCGCGCGAAGCAGCAGACCGCGCTCACCGAGTCGGAGCTCTCGATCCAGATCCAGGCCAACCAGGGCAAGGCCGAGTACCAGCGCTCGGTCCAGCAGGCCGCCCAGATCCGCGCGCTCGCCGAGGCGGAGGCCGACAAGGTCCGCGCCATGGGCCAGGGTGAGGCGCAGCGGGTGAAGGCGATGGCGGAGGCGGAGGCCGAGAAGGCCGCCCGCGTCGGCGTCGCCCAGGCGCTCGCGATCGAGGAGCAGGTCCGCGCCTACGGCGGCCCGCAGCTGCAGCTCACCCAGCAGGTGATGAACCGCTTCGCCGAGGCCATCCAGGTCGCGGGGGTCGACGTCGTGCCGCGCGTGCTCATCGGCGGCGGCGCGGGCAACGGCCAGGCCGGCGGCACCGGCGGGGGCAACGGCTCGGTGTTCGAGGCGCTGCTCGCGGTGCTGCTCTCCGAGCGCACCGGGGCGCTCACCCAGGGCGCGCCGGCGGCCTCGAGCCCGGAGGCGGACGCGTGGCGTGAGCGGCTGCGCTCGGACCTGACCGCGAAGGGCCGCGACGCGGCTTAGTCGCGGGCGCGGCGGCCCGCGGAAGCAGGGCCCGGGGCGCTCCGGCGCTCCGGGCCTCGGCCCGAGGACAGTGGTGCCCCGTTCCCCGGAGGGATCCGGGGCACCCGTTGCTCCCGCCGATCCCTGGAGCCGGCGGAAGCGACGCCCTACGAAGTCAGTCGATCGCCTCGCCCTTGCCGCGGCTGAGGAGCCCGGACAGCAGCTTCAGCCGGCGGCTGGCGCGGCGGCGCACGTCCTCCTGCTCCCGCGTGGCCTCGGGAACCGGGAGCTCCTCGGACGTCACGAGCGCGGGTGACTCCACCAGGGCGACCTTCCGCCCCGACGGCTGTTCCTTCCTCGCGCCTCGCTTCGTCCACACCATCCTGAGCCCCCCGCGGACCTGCACGACACCCGACCACGTCACTGCCTGTTTCTTACCTGAAAGGTCCGACGTCCATCTAGCCCGCCCGCCGGGCCCGCCCTTCCGCGCCACCCCGCGAGATGCAACGTCCCAGGAACTCCTCGATGATCCGCATGCTCTGTTCGGGCTGGGTCTGGAGCGTGAGGTGCGGGGCGTCGAGCATGCGGATCTCCGCGTCGCTCCGGACCGCGCGCACCTCGATCGGCAGCGCGGTGCGGAGCAGCCGGTCCCGCTTGCCGCCGAGGAACAGCACCGGCACCGGCGCGCGCCGGAGGTGCTCGGTCGCGTCGACGCGGATGGCCTCCTTCGCGCGCGCGGCCATGACGGCGCCCTTCACCGCCGCGACCGCCTCCTGCACCTCGCGCACGAGCGCGTCCTCGCCGTCGCGCCCGGCGAGGAGCAGCCGCACGCCGTGCGCCGGCAGCGGCAGGTGGAAGTAGGCGGGCGAGAGGAAGCGCAGCGTCGAGATGGCGGTCGCGGCCGGGCGGCGGTGGAAGCTCGACGCGAGCACGAGGCCCACGAGCCCCTCGGGCGCCGCGGCGGCGACGCGCAGCGCGAGCGGGCCACCGAAGCTCTCGCCGAGGAGGGCGAAGGGGCGATCCCGGGGGAGCGCCGCGAGCACGCGCTCGGCGAGCGCCTCGTACCCGAGGAAACGGTCGGGCGGGTAGGAGAGGACGTGGAAGTCGAGCGCGCCGCTGGCCCGCTGCAGGAACGGGCCGAAGAGGCGGCCGGTGCCGTCGAGTCCGGGGAGCAGGATGGTGAGCAGCGGAGACGTCACGAACGCTCCTGACCGTGAAGTCGACCCTGGAAACCTAGCACCCGGCCCCGTCGTGCGCAGCGTGACCGCACGCCCCGCGCCCCGGTGTCGCGCGGGCGGGCTGTCCCCCGGCCTCGGTGCTGCCGGCGCGGGACGCCGCGGGCGAGCCGGTGCCGGACACGGGCCCCCGGCTTCGGTGCGGGCGCACCTCGGGGCGCCGGTGGCGGGTAAACCCCTGGAATGCCGGGCCTCGACGTGGTGATCTGGGCGCCGTGGCCGTGACCCTGCCGCCCGAGGCCCAGGAGGCCCTCGCCGCCGTGAGGCGGACCGGCCGCATCCTGCGCTTCGAGGTCCGGAAGGCCTGCGAGCAGGAGCGCTGGCGGCTCAAGGTCGTCTACACGCCCGCGGGCGGTGACGACGCCGCGCCGATCCAACTCGGCCTCCTCTGGAGCGAGGACCGCGACGGCGTCCGCGCGCTCGCGCGGGAGCTGCGCGCGGCGCACCGGACGGCGGCCGAGGTGCTCGAGCGGTAGGCGGGCTACCCCGTCGCGACGTACCGGCCCGGCCGGTGGTTCACGGCGAGCACCATGTTGAGCGCGAGCGCGCCCAGCACGGACAGCGCGACCACGCCCGGCGACGTCACGAGGAGCCCGCCGACGACCACGCACGCGTCGACCGCGAGCTGCACGAGGCCGGCGCGCAGGCCGTGCTTCTCCTGCAGCCAGATCGACAGGATGTTCACGCCGCCGAGCGAGGCGCGGTGGCGGAACAGCATGAGGAGCCCGGCGCCGTTCAAGAAGCCGCCCATCGCGGCGGCGTAGACCGGCGACACGTGCTCGAAGTGCAGCACCTCGCCCATGTGGTCGGAGGCGAGCGAGACGAGGAAGATCGCCGAGAAGGTCTTGAGCGTGAACCGCCACCCGAGCTGCTTCACGCCCAGCCAGAAGAACGGCAGGTTGAGGAGCGCGAAGAGCTGCCCGAAGGAGAGCGGCACGAGGCGCGCGAGGAGGAGCGCGAGCCCGGCCGTCCCGCCGGTGAGGAGGTGGTGGCTCCTCAGGAACGCGAGGCCGAGCGAGACGAACGCGGCGGCGGTCAGGATGGCCTGCGCGTCCTCGAAGAAGGTGTGGCGGGTCGCGTGCTTCACGGGCGCGGGATGGAACCACGCACGCCCCAGCGGGTCAACGCCGGGGGCCCTCCGCCGATCTACCCTCAGGACCATGTCGACCCCGCGTCCCTGGACCGTCCTCCCGCACGGGCCCCTCGAGCCGCTCGACGAAGGCCAGTGGCACGTCACCTCCGTGCTGCCGCGCGGCCCGATCGACCGCCGGATGACCATCGTCCGCCGCGCGGACGGCCTCCTCTTCCACAACGCGGTGCCGCTCGACGAGCCAGCCATGAAGGCCGTGCTCGCGCACGGCGCGCCGGCCTGGCTCTTCGTGCCGAACGGCTTCCACCGCCTCGACGTCCACGCCTGGAAGGCGCGCTTTCCGTCCTGCAAGGTCGTCGCGCCCGCGGGCTCCGCCGCCGGCGTCGCGAAGAAGGTGCCGGTCGACCTCACCGCCGACGCGCTCCCGCCGGACCCGGCGCTCGAGGTGCAGGTGCTCGACGGCACCCGCGGGCGCGAGGCGGTGCTGATCGCGCGCGGCCCGCGCGGCGCGTCGCTCGTGTTCGGCGACGCGGTCATGAACGTGCCGCCTGCGCCGGGGCCGGCCGGGCTCATGCTCCGCTTGCTCGGGACCTCGGGGGAGGGGCCCAAGGTCACCGCGATCGCGAAGCTCTTCCTCATCGACGACCGGCGCGCGCTCGCGGCGCACCTCGCGCGCCTCTCGGCGCTGCCGGAGCTCGCGCGGCTCGTGCCGAGCCACGGGCCAGTGGTCGAGGATCGGGGCGGGAAGGTGCTCGCGGCGGTGGCGGCGAGGTTGCTGGGCTGACGAGTCAGCGCAGCCGCTTCCAGTACAGCAGCTCGGTCACGTCCGGCAGCACCAGGCCCGGGAGCTGCCCGCTCCGCGTCCAGCCGTGGCGCTCGTAGAAGCGCTGCGCGCCCTCGTTGAAGTCCGAGACGAGCAGGAACGCGTGCTTCCCTGCGACCGCGGCGGCGCGCTCGTAGGCCTCGAGGAGCGCCGCGCCGACGCCGCGGCCCTCGTGGCCCGGCGCGACCGCGATGAGGCGCAGGTACGCGCCCATCCCGAGCGTGCCGGTGGGCAGGAACCAGGCGAGGCCGGCGGGGACGCCACCCGGACCGAGCGCCGTCACGAGCCCGTCGCCGCGGGCGAGCGCCGCCTCGAGGTCGCGGGCGAGCGCGGCCTCGGCGCGCCCGTAGCGCTGCATGAGCGGGAGCGGCGCGAGCGCGCGGGCGAGCGGCGCGACGTCGCCGGCCTGGAGCGGGCGGATCGGCACGGGAGCGGTCATGGCGGCACGAGGAACGGGACCGGGGTGACGCCGCGCCAGAGCCGCACGACGGCGCGCCCGCCCGGCCCCAGATCGAGCCAGGCGCGCGTCGCGCCGGGCGCGTCGGCGCGGGGGAGGGGGGAGCCGTTCGCGGTCACCTCGAGCCCCTCCTCCGGGACCGCGAGCGTGAGGCCGTCGAGCGCGACCTCGCCGGCGTTCCGCACCTCGGCCGAGCCGTCGCTGCGGTAGACGATCTCGGCGCCGGCGAGCGCGCGGAGGCGGTCGCCCGCCTCGGCCCAGGTGAGCGAGGCCAGCGTGCCGGCGGCGACGCGCCGCTGGAGCCTGCGGAACGCGGCGTCGATCACGGGGTCGAGCTCGACCTCGCCGCCCCCCGCGGCGCGGACGACGAGCCGCCGCTCGTGCTCGCCGCCGTGGGTCCTCGAGAGCCCCGCGCCGAGGTAGGTGTGGCCGACGAAGAGGCCGCGCCGATCCTCGAGGCGGGCGAGGGCGGCGTCGGAGAGCGCGGCCGCGAGGTCGCCGGGCTCCGCGTAGAAGAAGGTGGACTCGAACGCCCACAGCCGAGGGTCGGCGGGCAGGGGGTAGATCGGCGGGGGCCCGTCGCCGTCGCCGAACACGTCGATCACCTCGGCGCGGCCGCCGTCGGCGGCCGGCATGAAGCCCCCGACGTCCCCCGCCGACCAGACCCAGCGGAAGCCGGCGCGCACGAGGAGGTCGCGCACCCCGTAGGTGCCGCCGGCCTGCCAGCCCGCGGTCGCGATGGCTTCACAGTTCGTGTAGGGCTCGTGATCGATCCAGGTCACCGGGCCCCACGGCGCGGCGAGGCCGAGCCCCACGGCGACGGCGGTCCGGTCGTCCTTGCCGGGCGAGATGGAGTGGAGCGCGACCTCGGAGCCCGCCGCGAGGAGCGCCGCCGCGAGCGGCTGGATGGCCGGGTCGGTGAGGCTGCCCTCCGGGCCGGTGACGAAGAAGCTCTTCGTGATCTTGAGCCCGCGCCCCAGCAGCCCCTGGCCCGGGCGCCCCATCGCCTCGGGCCTCGACGAGCCCCACAGGAGCGCCCGGAGCGCCGGCGCGTCGGAGCGGTCGGCGTGGTCGGTGATCACGAACGCCGCGCGCGCGCCGCGCGGCCACCGCTCGGGCACGAGCGGCAGGAAGCGCGCTCCGGTGGCCGAGCCCTGGAGGACCGCGTGCGCCCGGTCGACGTCGCCGAAGCGCCGCGCGACGTCGAGCACCCTGTCCTTCCGCTCGAGCGCGCCGAACGGGATCGCACCGCCCGGCGTCGAGGGCTCCGGGAGCCGGTCGAGGCAGGATGGGTAGGTGGAGAAGGGCCGGTCGCGGGCGTCGTCGAGGTAGAGCGAGACCTCGAGCACGCGACCCCCGGAGGCGTCGTAGCGTGCCGCCTCGAAGCCCTCGCCGCCGGTGAGCACGAGGCCGCCGCCGGCCGCGATGATGGGCGTGCCGCGCCCCACCCGCCGCGGGCGGTCGAGGGCGGAGAGCGCGAGGTCGGTGCCCACCGCGCGGGCGTCTCCCGCGGGCCAGCCCA
Source organism: Anaeromyxobacteraceae bacterium (assembly GCA_047602405.1). GTDB lineage: Bacteria > Myxococcota > Myxococcia > Myxococcales > Anaeromyxobacteraceae > Anaeromyxobacter. The sequence goes on along the minus strand of JASGHJ010000001.1, from coordinate 577,115 downwards.
GCCGGAGCGCGGCCCGCTCGAGCTCGGCGGCGCCGGTCCAGCGGATCGTCACGTCGATCGTCCGCGCCCCCGCCGCGGCCGGGCCGAACACGACCCTCGCCGTCCAGCCGTCGCCGCGCGCCGTGCCGACCGCCGCGCCCGACGTCGAGGTCGACCAGACGAGCGGCCGGGGCGGCGCCGCCGGCGCGTCCTTCGTGAGGAGGTCGAGGGTCACCCGCACCGGCACGTCGCCGTCGCCGGACGGCACCTCGACCGGCGCCCAGGGGGGCGAGGCGGCGGCGAGGAGCAGGGCGGTCGTCAGGGGGAGGGCCGGGGCCAAGGAGCGAATGATGGACGACCCAGGCAGGCGGTCAAGGGAGCGCGTGTGCGAAAGGGCCCCGGTGATACGCTCCGGGACCGTGAACTACCCGCACCTGCTCGCTCCGCTCGACCTCGGGTTCACCCAGCTCCGCAACCGGGTCCTCATGGGCTCGATGCACACCAACCTCGAGGAGGAGCGCGGCGGCTTCGCGAAGCTCGCGGCCTTCTACGCCGAGCGCGCGCGCGGCGGGGTCGGGCTCATCGTGACCGGCGGCATCGCGCCCAACCTCGAGGGCCGGCTGACGCCCTTCGGCGCCGAGCTCGCCTGGCCCTGGCAGGTCGCGCGGCACCGCCCGGTGACGAAGGCGGTGCACGACGAGGGCGGGAAGATCGCGCTGCAGATCCTCCACGGCGGCCGGTACAGCTACCACCCGCTCTCCGTCTCCGCCTCGCGCTCGAAGAGCCCCATCACGCCCTTCAAGGCGCGCGGGCTCTCGGCCCGCGGCGTCGAGCGCACCATCGGCGCGTTCGTCGACTGCGCGCGGCGCGCCCGCGACGCGGGCTACGACGGCGTCGAGGTGATGGGCAGCGAGGGCTACCTCATCAACCAGTTCGTGGCGCCGCGCACCAACCGGCGCACGGACGCCTGGGGCGGCTCCTTCGAGAACCGCATCCGCTTCCCGGTCGAGATCGTCTCGCGCATCCGCGGGGCGGTCGGCCGCGACTTCATCATCGTCTACCGGCTCTCGATGCTCGACCTCGTCGAGGACGGCTCGACGTGGGACGAGGTCGTGAGGACGGCGAAGGCGATCGAGGCGGCCGGCGCGTCGATCATCAACACCGGCATCGGCTGGCACGAGGCCCGGGTGCCCACGATCGCGGCGATGGTCCCGCGCGGCGCGTACGCCTGGGTGACCCGGCGGCTCAAGGGCGAGGTGAAGCTCCCGCTCGTCACGACGAACCGGATCAACACGCCCGAGATCGCCGAGGAGATCCTCGCGCGCGGCGACGCCGACGTCGTCTCGATGGCGCGGCCGCTGCTCGCCGACCCCGAGTTCGTGAAGAAGGCCGCGGCGGGGAAGCCCGAGGAGATCGCGACCTGCATCGCCTGCAACCAGGCCTGCCTCGACAAGGTGTTCAAGGTCGAGCGCGCCACCTGCCTCGTGAACCCCCGCGCCTGCCGGGAGACCGAGCTCGTCTTCCCGCGGGCCGCGAGGGCGCGCAAGGTCGCGGTCGTGGGCGGCGGCGCCGCCGGGATGTCGTTCGCCGCGCACGCGGCCGAGCGCGGCCACGCGGTGACGCTCTTCGAGGCGGCCCCGGAGCTCGGCGGCCAGCTCAACATCGCGCGGCGCGTGCCCGGCAAGGAGGAGTTCGACGAGCTGCTCCGGTACTTCCGGGTCCGGCTCGAGCGCGCGGGCGTCGAGCTGCGCCTGGGGGTGAAGGCCGGGGAGACGGAGCTGGCCGGGTTCGACGCCGTCGTCGTCGCGACCGGCGTGACGCCGCGCAGGCCGCAAATCCCCGGCATCGACCACGCGAAGGTCGTCTCGTACCCGGAGCTCCTGCTCGGGAAGAAGGTGGCCGGGAAGAAGGTCGCCGTCATCGGCGCCGGCGGCATCGGCTACGACGTCTCGGTCTTCCTGGTCTCGGAGGGGAAGGCGCCTGCCGTGCCGAGCTACCTCGCGGAGTGGGGCGTCGACCCGAGCTATGCGCGCCCGGGCGGCCTCCTCCCGAAGAAGCCCGCGCACGCGGCCCCGCGCGAGGTCACGATGTGCCAGCGCACGGCGGGGCCCATGGGCCGTTCGCTCGGCAAGACCACCGGCTGGATCCACCGCTCGGCGCTGAAGGCCGCCGGCGTGAAGACGCTGTCCGGGGTGACCTACGAGAAGATCGACGACCGCGGCCTGTGGCTCAGGACGAAGGACGGCAAGAGCCAGTGCCTCGAGGTGGACACGGTCGTGAACTGCTCCGGCCAGCTCTCGAACGCCGCGCTCGTCGAGCCGCTGCGCGCGCGCGGGCTCGAGGTGCACGTGGTGGGCGGCGCGGAGCTCGCGAGCGAGCTCGACGCCGAGCGGGCGATCCGCCAGGGCGCCGAGCTCGCGGCGAGGATCTAGGCGAGCGGCGGCACCGCTCGCCCGGCGAGGCGCGGACTACTTCGCGCTCAGGCACTCCGACATGAACTTCTTCCGCTCGGCGCCGGCGAGCTGCTTCGTCTTCGCGTCGGCGTTGCAGGTCTTCATCTTCTCCTGCTGGGCCGTGAGCTTCGCCTTGTGCTCGGCGGCCTTGTCGGAGAGGCACTTCTTCATGAACGCCTTGCGCTCGTCGCCCTTCTTGTCCCCGGCGTCGACGTTGCACGCCTTCATGCGGTCCTGCTGAGGGCCGGCGAAGGCAGGGGAGGCAGCGAGGATCGCAAGGGCGGCGAACGCAGCGTAGAAGGTGCGGGTCATGGGGTTCCTCCGGGGTGGAGCGAGGATCCTAGCGCCGGTAGGTCTCGGGGTCGATTCCGAACCGCCTCATCCAGCGCTGCACCTGCATCCGGGCCTTCCCGAGGGCTGTGGCGACGGCGGAGACGTTGCCCCGGTGCTCCTCCAGCAAGGAACGCAGCTTGCGGGCGAGCTCCTCGTCGGTGTCACCCGAAGGGGCGCGCCCACCCTGGCCTGCACCCTGGGAGGGAGGCGGCGGCTCCTGGAACGGCTCCGGCGCGAGCACGCCGTCGGGCGAGAGGGCGGCGGCGGTGAGGAGCGCGTGCTCGAGCTGGCGGACGTTGAGGGGCCAGGCCCCCCGGAAGAGCGCCCGCGCGGCGGCCCCGGTGAGCGTGAGCGCACCGGCGCGCTCCGGCAACCGCCGGCGCAGGATGGCGCCGACGAGGAGCCCGAGGTCCTCGCGCCGCTCGCGGAGCGGCGGGAGCGCGAGCGTGAAGCCGGCGAGCCGCGCGAGGAGGTCGGCGCGGAACCGCCCCGCGGCGACGCGCGCGGCGAGGTCGTGGTGCGAGGCCGACACCACCCGGACGTCCACCGGCACCGGCTTCGTCGCGCCGAGCGGGAGCACCTCGCCCTCCTGGAGCACGCGCAGGAGCGCCGCCTGCCCCTCGGCGTTGAGATCGGCGATCTCGTCCAGGAACAGCGTGCCGCGATCGGCGGAGCGCACGAGGCCGGGCCGGTCGTCGTCGGCGCCGGAGAACGCGCCCTTGCGGTAGCCGAAGAGCTCGGAGGCGACGAGCGCGGCGGGCAGCGCGCCGCAGTTGACGGCGACGAGCGGGCCCGGCCGCCCCGAGCGCGCGTGCACCGCGCGGGCGGCGAGCTCCTTGCCGGTGCCGGTCTCGCCGTGCAGGAGCACCGGGACCGCGGAGGCGCCGGCGGCGCCCAGCGCCGCGAGCGCGCGGGCGAGCTCCGGCTGCAGCGTCGCGAGGCCGTCGGCGGTGCCCTCGGCCTCCACGACGTCCGGTTCGCCGTGCGCGGCGGCGAAGGAGCGGAAGAGGAGGAAGGTACGGCCGAGCTCGACGAGGTCGCCGTCCTCGAGCGGCGCGCGCGCGACCGGCTTGCCGTTCACGGCGAGGCCGTTCTTCGAGCCGAGGTCCTCGACGAGCCAGCCGCGGGCGCCGCGGGCGACGCGGGCGTGCGCCGACGAGACGCGCGTGTCCGGGAGCCCGACCTCGAGCGCGCGGCCGTCTCGCCGGAGCGCGCGCCCGGCGGCCCGCCCGAGGCGGACCTCGTCGAGGCCGTCGAGCGCGAGTCGCACGCCCCCCGCGAGCGGCCGGTCGGCCTGCAGGGCGAGCACGAGGTGAGGCGTGGGCGCGAGCCCCGGGACCGCCGCGGCGTCCACGCTGAGCGACTCCGTGCGGTCCGACATCCCTGAGTCGTAGGCGAGCCCTCCCCGGGGCGCAACGGTGCAACACCCGTTGCACCCCGTTGCACCCGCCGCGTCCCACGCCGTGTCCGGCGCCCGCGGGAAGGGCGGCGGTGCCGGACACGCCTCAACCCCGCGTGGAGACGCGGCTCCGGCGGTGCCGGACACGCGCGGCCCGGCGCCGGACACGCGGGCATGGCCGCTGCAAACCCGGAGGCGATGAGGTCCGCCATGTCCCGATCCCCGCGCCACCGCACCACCGTCCGGCTCCTCGCCGCCGCGCTCGCCTTCGGCCTCGCCGTGCCGGGCTGCGGGCCGGGCTCGACACCCGCGCCGGCGCAGCCCGCCGAGCCCCCGCGCGAGCGCGCCGACGCGGGCGTGGGCGCCGCCGGCGGGAAGCTCCTCACCCAGGTGGCGGGCGGCATCCTCGGCGACGCGGCCGGCAACTTCCTCGAGGGGCTCGGCGTCTTCGACGCACTCGGGCTCGGCTCGAAGAGCGACGCGGTGGTGAACCAGAAGCTCGACCAGATCATCAACAAGCTCGAGGTCATGGACGCGAAGCTCGACGAGCTGCGCTCCCAGCTCGGCGCGGTGGCGACCGCGCTCGCGGATCTCCAGACCTGGACCGCGCTGCAGCCGAAGATCACCCAGCTCAACGACGCCGCGACGAAGGTCGAGACCTGCCTCTCCCAGGTCCGCCAGGTCGCCGCCGCGAACGACCGGGCCACGCCCGCGAAGCAGGCGGAGAACGACGCGCTCCTCCACGACTACGCACAGCAGATGGCCGGCAAGGTCTCGGGCGGCGTCTGCTCCCTCACCGAGCTCTTCAACGTGATCCACGGGCGGATCATCGAGGACCCCGACCTGCCGGACCTCTCCCAGGGCGTCTACCGGCTCATCTCCCGGGCCGCCTGCGCCGCGAGGGGCGGCAAGGTCCCGTTCGAGAACGTCGCCTCGCACTTCGTGCGCTTCGCGATCCTGCAGCAGAACTCGGTCGAGCTCATCCGCCAGGCCTACGTCGCGCTCGGCGAGCCGCAGAACGCCGCGGTCGAGATCCCGAAGCTGCAGGCGGCGCTGCGCGACGAGCGGATCCAGTTCCTGCGCGGCGCCGACGACTACGTGCTGTGCGGGCCGCCGCCGCTCGACACCGCCGCCGGCGAGCTCGCCGACGCGATCGTGCAGCAGCTCGAGGGCGTCCACCGGCAGGCGACGGCCTACGTCGTGGACCCGGTCCCGCCGTACCCGACCCTCACCCCGGCGCTCTTCACCGGCGCGAGCCCCGCCGTCGCCCTCGACGGCGTCCTCCCCGGCTCGGCGGGCTCGCCCTCGTACTACGGCACCCGCCAGCCCGCGGCGCTCCTCTCCGCGGCCTGCCGCGGCGGCGCGAACGGGTTCTCCTACGCGCGCCCCGGCGTCGGCCCCGGCAACGTGCCGCGCGTGGTGACCGGCGAGACCTGCACGGTCCAGCTCGGCCGCTACCTGCTCCGCGAGCCGGCCGCCACGATGTTCGCGGGCGGCTGGACCCTCCTGCTCGGCCCCGACGTCCTCCGGGACTCCTCGTCCCCGGGCCCGCTCGAGCACCTCAACGCCGCGACGCTCGCGGTGGAGGGCGCCGACCGCGCGCTCGTGCTCATGGCCCACGTGCGCGGCCGCGCCTCGCGCGCGAGCACGTTCCAGCTCGCGCCGGACCCCGTGGACCCGACCCGGATCACGCTCGCCGTGGACCTCCCTTCCCTGGGGCTCACGGCCCAGCCGCTCCGCGTCGGCCCCGACGCCGCCCGGCCGTTCACGACCGCGGGGGCGGGCGCCACCGCCTCGTTCGAGCGCGTGCCGTTCGGCCCCTCGCGCCCGGATCGCTTCGCGCTCGCCACCGGCGGCAAGTTCCTCGCCGCCACCGCGGCGAACGCCGTGACCCTCGCCGACGCGCCGTTCTGGTTCGACCTCGCGCGCAACGGGGCCGGCGTCGAGCTCGCCTACGACGACCCCGAGCCGGTGCCGCCCACCGGGACACACGCGGGCCGGGGCGTGCTCTACGTGAACGTGCAGTTCGAGCGCGCCTTCTTCCGGAAGAACCGCAGCGGCGAGCTCCTCGACCGCACCGACCTCGCCACGCTCACCGGCGGCTGGGGCTACTACCAGGGCGTGAACGACGCCGAGGTGGTGTCGTTCAACCCGGGCGCCGTCGAGATCTGGCCGCCGTGCTGGGGCGGGTGGGCCAGCTTCTTCAACGTTCCGTGGTCCTACTGCTCGAACAACGGCCTGAACTACAACGCCTACCGGACGAACGTCGTGAACACCGACGCGACCCGCGCACGGCGGTACCGGGTGACCTGGTCGGTGACGGCCTCCGCCTCGAACGCGTACGGCTCGACGCCGTCGGGTAACACCCGGATGTTCTGCCTCGCGGCCTTCGACGGCGGCTGGCAGGACATCGGCCGGCCCGGCGCCGACCCCGGCGGCCCCGCCTCGCCCGACGTCGTCGCCGAGTTCACGGTCGACCCCGGGCAGTCGCGGATGCTGAACTGCCAGATGGACGACGGCATCTTCTACCCGTCGAGGATCCGCCTCGCGAAGTTCCAGCTCGAGACCTGCCAGGGCGTCGCGGGCGAGACCTGTACCCCCTACCAGCCGTCCGGAGTCGCGCCATGAGGACCCTCCGCACCCCCGTCGCGCCGGCGGCGGCGCTCGCCCTCACCCTCGTCGTCACCGGCTGCACCGGCTCCGGCAAGAAGCCCGGCGGCGGCGGCTCGGCCCCGGCCTTCGCGACCTTCCAGCCCGCCGCGCTCGTGATCGGCCAGGCGACCTTCACCACCCGCGACGCAAACGCCGGCGGAGGCGTGGGCGCGGCCGGCCTCGAGTACCCCGCGGCGAGCGTCGCCGCGGACGGCGCGCGGCTCTGGATCGCCGACCCCTACAACCACCGCGTGCTCGGCTGGAGCGCGACGCCCGCCGCGAGCGGCGCCCCGGCGGCCGTCGTGCTCGGCCAGGCCGACCTCGGCGAGCACGTCGCCGGCGCCGCCGCCTCGGGCCTGTACCTCCCCTGGTCGGTCCACGCCGCCGGCGGCACGCTCGCCGTCGCCGACGCGGGCAACCACCGGGTGCTGCTCTTCCCCGCGACCGCCGGCACGGGGGCCGCGGCGCCGGTGGTGGTCGGCTGGCCGGATCTCGCGACGCCGGCGCACGGCTGCGCCGCCGATCGGCTCGAGTCGCCGAGCCGGGCGCTCCTCGCGGGCGGGAAGCTCTTCGTCGTCGACCGCGGGAATCACCGGGTGCTCGTCTGGAACGCGGTGCCCACCGCGAGCGGCACGCCCGCCGACCGGGTGCTCGGGCAGGTCTCGAAGACGACCTGCGCGCCGAACGACGCCCACGGCACGGGCGCGCTCGGGCCGCGCGGCGAGCTCGGCCTGCGCGAGCCGACCGACGTCTGGAGCGACGGCGCGCGCGTCGCCGTCGCCGACCGCGCCAACAACCGGGTGCTCGTCTGGAGCACCTTCCCGCCGCTCGACGGGATCCCGGCCGACCTCGTGCTGGGCCAGCCGGACTTCACGACCGCGCGCGATGCCGCGAGCGCGACCGGCCTCTCGGGCCCCTCCGGCGTCACCTCCGACGGCGCGATGCTCGCGGTGGCGGACACCGGTCACAACCGCGTGCTCCTGTGGAGGGCGTTCCCCACCGCCTCGAGCGCGCCGGCGGACCTCGTGCTGGGGCAGTCGGACCTCAGGCTCGCGGCCGAGAACGACGACGCGCAGACCGGTGCGCCGGGCACGGCGCCGACCGCGCGGACCCTCGCACAGCCGGGCGGGGTCGCGTTCGCGGGTGGGGCGCTCCTCGTCTCGGACACCTCCAACCGGCGGGTGCTGGTGTTCAGGCCGGAGTGAGTCAGGGCTTGCGGTTCTCGGCCTCGGCATACGCCCGGGCCTCCTCGACGACGGCGAGGAAGCCCGGGTCGCGGAACAGGGGCCGGAAGGCGTTGTCCCGGCCCATGCGCAGCGCGGTCTCGGGCAGGAGGTGGTGCCCGAGCGCCTCGCGCAGGAGGGCGAGCGCGCGGTCGCGGTCGCCGCGCCGGGTCGCGCTCCAGGCGAGGTCGTAGAGCGCGGTGCCGACCTCCGGCGCCGCGGGCCCGAGCTTCCGCGCGTAGGTGTCGCGCAGCGCCCCGAGCTCGGCGTCGGCCTCGGCGGTCCGGCCCTCGAAGATGAAGACCTGCGCGAGGGCATGCCGGGAGAGGAGCGCGCTGACGTGCTCCGCCCCGAGCACCTTCGCGCGCAGGGCGCCGTTCGACCGGTGGAGCGCCTCCGCCTCGGGGAACCGGTGCAGCTGCTGGAGCGCGTTCGCGAGGAGGTGGACGGTGTTGAGCGTCTGCGGGTGCTCCGGCCCGAGCACGCGGCTGCGCCGGGCGGCGAGCGCGCGGGTGACCGCCTCGACGTCCGCGTACCGCTCCTGGTCGAAGAGCGAGAGGGCGAGGCCGTACTCGACCGACATCGTCCCCGGGTGGTCCGGGCCGAGCACCCGCGTGCGCACCGCGAGCGCCTCCCGGTTCGCGGCCTCGCAGCCGGCGACGTCGCCGAGGCGCGAGCGGACGTACGCGAGCCCGACGAGGAGGTCGGCCACGGCGGGGTCGTCGGGCCCGAGCGCGCGCCGCGCGTTCGCGAGCGTCTCCTCGAAGAGCCCGCGCGCCTCCGGGTAGCGCCCCATGCGCCACAGGTCCTCGGCGAGGAGGTTCGCGGCGTTGATCGTCGCGCGCTGGGCGTCGCCGAGCGTGCGCCGGCGGGCCTCCCAGACGGCGCGGTGCAGCGGCTCCGCCTCGGCGTTCCGCGACTGCGCCCGCAAGGTGTCCGCGAGCACGGAGCGCGCGGCGAGCGCCTCGGGGCCCTCGGCCCCGGCGAGCCGCTCCCAGGCCGCGAGCGCCGGACGCACCTGCCGTTCGGCGTCGGCGTACTTTCCCTCCTGGTGGAGGAGGCGCGCCATCGCGACCTCGGCGCCCGCGAGCGTCGGCCCCTCCCCGAGCCCTCGCGCCGCGGCGAGGGCCCGCTCGAGGAGCGGGCGCGCCTCCGGCCACAGGCCGAGCGAGGTGTAGACGTCGCCCATCGTCGTCGCGAGGCGGGCCTGCACCTCGGGCTCCGCGCCGAGCGCGTCGAGCTGCCGGGCGGCGCGATCGAGCACCTCGCGCGCCGGCACGGTGCGCCCCTTCGCCTGCTCGGGGCGCGAGACCTGGAACATGTCCCCGAGGAAGCGCGAGACGCGCGCCGAGACCTCGGCCTCCCGGCGGGCCCGGTCGCGCGCCGCCTCGGCGGCCTCGCGCTCGGCCACGATCCGCTGGACGCTCACGGCGCCGAGGACCGCGAGCGCCACGACGAAGGCGGCCGTCAGCGCGACCGGCGCCGCGTGCCGCCGCAGCCAGCGGCGCAGGAGGGCGCCCGTGGAGTACGCGTGCGCCTGCACGAGCCGCCCGGTCAGGAAGCGGCGCAGGTCCTCGGTGAGCGCCTGGGCGGTGACGTACCGGTCGGCCGGCGCGCGGGCCATCGCGCGGCCGCAGATCGCGGCGAGCTCCGGCGCGGCGGCGGGCTCGAGCACCTGGACCGGCGGCGGCGGCCCCGCGCGCACCGCCTCGACGAGCCGCTCCTGCGGGACGCCGGCGTAGGGGCGCGCGCCGGCGAGGAGCTGGTAGAGGATCGCCCCGAGCGCGTACACGTCGGCGCGGGCGTCCACCGCCTCGCCGCGCGCCTGCTCCGGGCTCATGAACGCCGGGGTCCCGAGGAGCGCGCCGACGCGGGTGAGGCCGTCGTCGAACGCGCCCGAGGCGCCGGAGAGCTCCCCGGTGGCCCGCTCCGCCGCCGAGGCCTCGCCCTCGCCGGCCTCGCCGGCCAGGGAGGCGACCTCGCGCGCGAGGCCCCAGTCGATCACCACGGCCTCGCCGAACTCGCCGAGGAGCACGTTCGAGGGCTTGAGGTCGCGGTGCACGACGCCGCGCCCGTGCGCGTAGGCGACGGCGTCGACGGCGGCGGCGAGGGCGGGCAGGAGCGCGAGCCGGCCGGCGAGGTCGGGGGCGGCCGCGAGGGCCTCGTCGAGCGGGCGCCCCTTCACGCGGCGCATGACGAGGTACGGCTCGCCGGCGGGCCCGCGCACGAGCTCGTGCACCGGCACGATCCCCGGGTGCTCGAGCCGGGCGGTGAGGAGCGCCTCGCGCTCGAAGCGCCGAAGGGCGCGCGCGCCGGCCTCGGGGAGGACCTCCTTCACCGCGACCTCGCGGCCGAGCAGCGTGTCCTCGAGGATCGACACCCGCCCCATGCCACCGTGCGCCAGCTCCGCGACGAACCGGTAGCGGGGCGCGAGGGCGCGCGACGCGTCCGCGGGCGGCGTCGCCGGGGCGGGGCCGTCGGGCGAACGGGTGGAGGTGGCGGTGCCACCCGCGGAGGACGCGCGCTCGCGTGCCATCGCGAAATATCCTCGCCCAGCACGCGTTCCGGAGGATAGTCCCCGACCCCGCAGGAGCCGGAGCCCCGATGACCCTACTCCCCGCCCTCCTCGCCGTGGCCACCGCCGCCGCCGGCCCGCTCGCCGACCTCGACGCCGCGCTCGCGCGCTTCCCCGCGAAGGCGCCGGTGCGGGCCCGCTTCACCGTGCGCTACGACTACGTGAACGGCGACGGCAAGGACGCCGTCCGGGTGCAGGGGGAGGCGAGCGGCGGCATCGCCGACGGTCCCGCGGGGCTCGAGGTCACCTGGCCGCGCGCGCTCCTCGACCAGGTCCGCGAGGAGGACCGCCGCCGCGCGGCCGACGCGGAGGCGAAGGCCCCGGCGCACGACGGCGTGCAGGCGGTCGCGGCGCTCGACCTCGCCGGCCACCTCGACGCCGCCGAGGAGCTCCGGCAGGCGCTCGTGGACGCGGTGCTCGTCGAGGACCGGCAGGACGCGCTCGACGGCGCCCCGGCGCGGCTCCTCGTCGTGAAGCTCGCCCCGAAGCTCTCGGCCCGGGATCGCAAGTTCGTGAAGGCGGTCGAGGCGACCGGGCGGCTCTGGCTCGGCGCGGACGGGGTCCCGCTCGCGGCCGAGGTCTCGACGAAGGCCTCGGGCCGCGCGTTCCTCGTGGTCAGCTTCTCGGCCGAGCAGCGCGAGTCCTACCGGCTCGAGCAGGCCGGCGATCGGCTCGTGGCCGTGCGCCACGAGTCCTCGCGCCGGAACGAGGGCGCGGGCGAGAAGGGCGAGCGGACGACGACCACCACGCTCTCCATCTCCCGCTAGTCGCACGCGGTGAGGCTCGTGATCCAGGCGGAGAGCACGTCCACCCCCGACTGATCGACCACCAGGCTCCCCACCGGCGGCATCCGCGAGACGTCGAGCGCCTTCATCCGCTGGACGACGATCGACTGCTCCGGGTGGCCGGGCGCGATGAGCTTCGCGCCGGCGATGCCGAGGTCGCCGCGCTGGGGGGCCGTGCCGCAGGCGTTCATCGTGGAGAGCGCCGTCGCGAAGCGGAAGTCCAGGTTGGACGGCGCGGTGCTGCCCGGGCGGTGGCACTGCGAGCAGTTCGAGTGGAGGTACGCGCGGGCGCGGAGCTCCAGCGTCGCGGCCTGGCCGAGCGGGTCCGGGTAGGCGGCGAGCGTCGCCGGGAGGCCGGGCAGGCTCAGCACGCCGATCGCCTCGAGCGTCGCGAGCTGGTTCGCGGTGCGGCCGGTGGCGGGGTAGGTGAGGTCGCCGTTGAGCTGGCCGACCTCCGGCCCGAGGGCCCTGCCGGCCGCGGCGGTGTGGCACTGCAGGCACTGCTGCTCGGTCGGGTAGAGCCACGTCTGCGCGGCGAGCGCGCGGACCTGCCCGCCGATGACGCGCGTCGCGGCCGTCTGCGCGTCGTTCCAGCGGTAGGTGTAGCCGGCCCACACGCCGTCGGGGTGGCGCATCATCAGCCGCGTCTCGACGAGCTTCCCGCCCACGCGGAACGCCTTCATGAGCACGGTGCCGTTCGGGAAGGTGAGGTCCCCCGCCGCGTCGAGGGCGATGGTCTGGCCGTCGGGGAGCGCGAGCCAGCGGTCCTTCACCGCGCCGTCGGACCAGAAGGGCGCGTTGAGCCGGTAGGGGATCAGGCCCGCGGCCGGCTTCGTCGGATCGGCGGCGTCGACGCAGCCCGTGGCGGCGAGGGAGGTCGGCACGGGGTCCGTCGCGGGCGCGCCGGACGGCACGAGCTTGTGGAGCGTGCCGCCGAGGTTCACGAGGTAGAGCTCGTGGTCGGGCCCCTCGGCGAACGAAGAGACGTTGATCCCGGTGTCGAGGACGTCGGCGCGCTGCAGGCCCGGCGCGCCGGGGTCGTGCCGCCACACCCGGCCCGAGCCGTAGTCGGCGAACACGTACGCGCCGGTCAGCGAGGGGATGGCGGTGCCGCGGTAGACGTAACCGCCGGTGATGGCCGAGCCCAGCGAGTGATCGTACTCGGTGACCGGGTCGACGATCACCGCCCCGTTCGCGACGGTGCCCGGCGTCGGGCAGCCGGAGGACGGGTTGTAGCAGTGGGCGCCCTCGCGCAGCCGCCAGCCGTAGTTCTTGCCCTTCTCGACGACGTCGACCTCCTCGTAGGCGTTCTGGCCGACGTCGCCGACCCAGAGCTGCCCGGTCTCGCGATCGAAGCTCCAGCGCCACGGGTTGCGAAAGCCGAAGGCCCAGATCTCCGGACACGGCGCGGTGGCGTTGACGCCGAGGCCGCACTTCGCGTTTCCGGCGTGGGGGTTGTCGGCCGGGATCTCGTAGCCGGCGCCGGTGCCCGCGACGTCGATGCGGATGAACTTCCCGAGAAGCAGGTTCAGGTTCTGCGAGCGGTTGCCGGGGTCGCCGCCGCTGCCGCCGTCGCCGAGGCCGAAGTAGAGGAAGCCGTCGGCGCCGAAGGCGATGTTGCCGCCGTTGTGGTTCTCGAAGGGCTGCGCCACCTCGAGGACGATCTGCTCGGAGGCGGGATCGAGCGCCGCGGTGCCGCCGCCCACCGTCGTGAAGCGCGAGAGCACCGAGCGGAGCGGCTTCGCGCCCGCCGCCGGCGCCGTGTAGTAGAGGAAGACCTCCTTCGTCGCCGGCCAGGCCGGGTGGAAGGCCATCGCGAGGAGGCCGAGCTCGCCCCCCGCGGTGACGCGGCCGGTGACGTCCACGAACGTCGTCTTCACGGCGGTCGCGTCGGCGCTCGCGAAGGTCTGGACCGTGCCGCCCTGCTCCACGACGAACCAGCGGGACGTGTCGCCCGGCGCCTGCAGCATCGCGATCGGGCTCGAGAACTGGAGGTTCGGGAACACGCGCGCGAGCTGGACGCCCGCGCCGGCCGACGGCCGGGCGGGCGCGATGCACGTCGGGTTCGCGGGCCGGCCGTCGAGGCCCGGCTGATCCGTGGGCGAGGGCGTCGTCACCTGCGCCGGGGCCGACGGTGCGGACACGTTGGGGGGCGTGGCCCGGTCGAAGGCGCGGACCGTGTAGGTGTAGCCCGTGCCCGCCGCGACCGTCGCGTCCTCGAAGGAGGCGAGCGGGGCGGCGACGGTCGCGAGCACCGTCCCGCCGCGCAGCACCTCGTAGCCGCCGACGCCGGCGCCCTCGTCGGTCGAGGGCGACCACGCGAGCGTCACGCGCGAAGGCGAGAGCGCCGTCGCGGTGAGGCCCGCGGGCACCGAGGGCGGCGTCGTGTCGGCGGGGCCGGCGTGCTTCCTCGCGTCGAGGTGGCAGGCGGAGAGCGCGGCGGCGAGGCCGAGCGCCGCCGCGAGGCGCAAGCCGCTGGAAGCGAGGTCCGGGGCGAGGGAGCGCATGACGTCCCGGTTCATTCCCGGGGCGCGGCCCGCGCGCAAGGGAGCGCCCCAGACGGTCGGGTGCGACCGCCTCACACACCGTACGGGTCGGCCCCGGAGCGACGCCCGGCCGCGCCGGGGCCCGGCCCGCTACCACACGCGGACGCGGTCGGCCGGGGCGAGGTAGAGCGCCTGCCCCGGCTTCACGCCGAACGCCTCGTACCAGGCGTCGATGTTCCTCACCGTGAGGGCGCGGTACTGCGAGAGTGCGTGACCGTCGGTGAGGATCCGGCGGCGCATCGCCTGCTCGCGCATCTTCGACTGCCAGGTCTGCCCGAACGCGACGAAGAACTGCTGGTCGCCGGAGAGGCCGTCGACCACCGGCGCCGGCGCGCCGCGGAGCGACGCCTTCCAGCCGTCGTACGCGGCGGCGAGCCCGGCGAGGTCGGCGATGTTCTCGCCGAGCGTGAGCTTGCCGTTCTCGGCGAGGTCCGGGAACGGCCGGTAGGCGTCGTACTGCTTCACCAGCTTCTGGCCCGCGGCCTGGAAGTGCTCGAGGTCGGCCGGCGTCCACCAGTTCGCGAGCTTGCCGGTCTCGTCGAAGAGCGCGCCCTGGTCGTCGAAGCTGTGGCTCACCTCGTGGCCGATCACCGCGCCGACCGCCGCGAACTTCGCGGCCGACGTCGCGCCGCGGTCGTAGAACGGCGGCTCCATGAAGCCCGCCGGGAAGTTGAGCGCGTTGCGCACCGGGAGGTTCACCGCGTTCACGGTGTGCGGGAGCATGCACCACAGGCCGCGGTCCGGCTTCTTGCCGAGCCGGGAGAGGGCGAGCCGGTACTCGAACTGCCCGGCGCGCTCGAGGTTGCCGAGCAGGTCGCCCTTCACCACCTCGAGCCCGGAGAAGTCGGTCCAGCGGTCCGGGTAGCCGATCCCGACCTCGAGCACCGCGAGCTTCGCCTTCGCGCGGGCCTTCGTGGCCGGGTTCATCCAGTCGAGCGCGTCGATGCGGCGGGCGAACGCGGCGCGCACGCCCTCGACCATGCCCTGGATCTCGGCCTTCGCCTCGGGCGGGAAGTGGCGCGCGACGTAGAGCTTCCCGACGGCCTCGCCGATGACCGCGTCGACGACCTGCAGGCCGCGCTTCCAGCGCTCGCCCTGCTCCGGCTGGCCGGTCAGCACCGTGCCGTTGAACGCGAACGACGCGTCGGCGAGCGCCTTCGGGAGGAACGGCGCGGCGCGCGCGATCGCCCGCGTCGTGAGGTACGCCTTCCAGGTCGGGAGGGGCTCGGACTTCACGAGCGCGGCGAGGCCGGTCACCGCGGTGGGCTGCCAGACCATGTAGAGCGGCTGGCCGTCGAGCCCGGCCGCGCCGAGGAACGCGGCCCAGTCCATGCCCGGCGCCTTCTTCTCGAAGTCGGCGCGGGTCCAGGGGTTGTTGCCCTTCTGCACCTCGCCCGCGTCGTCGCGGGTCCCGTGCGCGCGGGCGAGCTTCGTCTCGAAGGCCATCACCTTCGCGGCGGTGCCGGCGGGATCCGGCTGGCCGGCGAGCTCGAGCAGCTTCTCGAGGTGCTTCACGTACTTCTCGCGGGTCGCGGCGAGCTGCGCGGCCTCGTCGAGGTAGTAGCTGCGGTCGGGGAGGCCGAGGCCGCCCTGCACGAGGTAGGGCACGTTGCGCGAGGGCTCGTTGAGATCCTGCTCGACGAAGATCCCGATGGGCCGGGACGTGTACATGTTCGTGCAGTTGAAGATGTCCACGTCGGCCCGCACGAGGCCGCCGAGCTCGGCGGCGAGCGCCTTCGCGTCCTTCAGCGCGGCGATCCGCGCGAGCACGGGCTGGAGCGGCGCGAGCCCCTTCGCCTCGATGCCGGCCTCGTCCATGAAGCTCGCGTAGGCGTCGCCGATCTTGCGGGCGTCGGAGCCGGCGGGCGCGGCCCCCTGCGCGGTCTCCTCGACGATGGCGCGGTTGCGCGCCTCGACCGTCTGGAACACCCGCAGGAACGAGCCGGTCGCGGAGCGGTCGGGCGGGATCTGGGCGGTCTTCAGGAACGTGCCGTTCGCGTAGGCGTAGAAGTCGTCGCCCGGCGAGGCCGAGCGGTCCATGGCGGAGGTGTCGACGCTGCGCGGCGCGGGCGCCGCGGCGGCCGGCGTCGCGGGCGACGGGGCGGCCCGGACGGCCGGCTTCTCGGAGGTGGCGCAGGCGGCGAGGCCCAGCGCGAGGGCGAAGGAGAGCGGTGCGAGGCGCGTCATCGAGTTGACCTCTGGGCGGGGTGAGGGCTCAGGAAGGGATCTGGCGTCCGGAGAGTGGAGTCGGGACGGCGCCGGACGTGACGTCCGGGCCTCGCCGTCCGCGCCGCCAGGTCGCCGGCGGGACGCCGACGAGCTTGCGGAAGGCGCGGTTGAACGCGGCCTCGGAAGCATAGCCGACCGCCGCCGCGATCGCCGCCATGCCGTCGTGGGTCGAGGCGAGGAGCCCCGCCGCGACCTGCATCCGCCAGCGGGCGAGGTACTGCATCGGGGGCTCCCCCACGAGCGCGGCGAACCGCTCGGCGAGCACGGTCCGGGAGAGCCCCGCCTCGCGAGCGAGCTCGTCGAGGCTCCACGGGTGAGCGGGCCGCGCGTGCAGCGCCGCGAGCGCGCGGCCGACGTTGGGGTCGCGCAGCCCCGCGAGCCAGTTGGTGCGCCCGGCGGGGAGCGCCGCGAGGTGCCGCCGCACGACCTCCACGAACATGAGCTCCGAGAGGCGCGCGAGCACGCCCTCGCTGCCCGGGCGCGGCGCGTCGGCCTCCGCGGCGGCCGCCTCGACGAAGCGCGCGAGCCAGCCGTCGCGCAGACGTTCCGCACCTGGTACGGCCCGATCCACAAGGCCTACGGCGCGCTGCCGGCTGCGGGGCAGGAGGCGCTCACCGCCGACCTGACCGCGCTCCTCGAGCGGTACGACACCGGCAGGGGCAACGGGCTCGTCGTGCCCGCGGCCTACCTCGAGGCGGTGGCGACGCGGGTGTGAGCCCCCTCCGGGCGGCGAGGCCGGTCTCGCCGCCCCGGAGGCCCGAGGTGTAGAAGGGCGCTCCGATGTTCGTGGAGCTCGAGACGGTCCGGCGCATCGAGGCGGCCGAGGCCTCGCTGACGCTGGAGGTTGCCCGCGCGGTGAACGCGCCGGGAGGCCTCGTCCGCGCGTTCGGCCCCGGCGCGGGCGCGTGGAGCCACGCGGGCTCGCCGTTCGACAAGGTGATCGGGTGGGGGTTCGGCGACGACGCCGGGGACGACGCGGCGCTGCGTGCGTTCGAGGCGGACGTCGCGGCCCGGGGCGGCGCGGTCCGCGTCGAGCTCTCCACGGTGCACGCGCTCCGGCACGCCGAGGCGCTCACGGCGCGGGGGTACCGGGTCCACGGGCTCGAGAACGTGCTCGGGCTGCGCGTAGGCCCCGGACACGCGGCCGCCGCGCCGGCGCAGGGCGTGGAGGTCCGGCCCGCGTCGCCTGGCCCGGAGGAGGAGGCGTGGCTCGAGGCGGTGACGACGGGTTTCGGCGAGGCCGACCCGACCGACCCGGCGCCGCACGAGGCGTTCGACGCGGAGCTCCTGAAGGGCGTGTTCCGGCAGATGGGCGCGGCCTCCGGCCTGCGCCGCTACCTCGCGCGCGTCGACGGGGCGGTCGCGGGCGGCGCGACGATGCGGGTGTCCGGCGGCGTCGCCCAGCTCGCCGGCGCCGCCACGCTCGCCGCGTTCCGCCGCCGCGGCGTGCAGGCGGCCCTGCTGCGCGCGCGGCTCGCCGACGCCGCGCGGGAGGGCTGCGACGTCGCCGTCGTGACCACCGAGCCCGGCTCGCGGTCGCAGCGCAACGTGCAGCGGACCGGGTTCGCGCTGCTCTACGGGCGGCTCGTGCTGGTGCGCTGACGCCGGCGCTCGCAGGCCGCGGGCCGGCCGCTCCCTCGTCCGGGCCCCAGGGCTGGCGCCCCGCGCGCCGCGTCCGCTGAGGATCCCTGCATGGTGCGTCGTGGAAGCTGCACCGATCCAGCCGGTGAGAGTCCGGTCCGGGTAATCGCCGGAGAGCCCGGAAGCAGGCACCAGCTTGTCCGGGAGACCGGGCATGCCGAGCGGTGCGTCGAAAGCCTCACGTACGGAGGAAGCGAAGCGGCGGGCCGCAACAAGGTGAACGCTTCAGCCTCGACAAATCCTCAGCCGAAAGGTGTTCGGGAGCGCCGAGCCGGTCATGCCACGGCGAAGGCGATGCACAGCGTCCTTGGTCCGGAACGGACGCTGGGGCTCCCCGGGGTAGGGGCGGCGGCACGTCGCGAAGGATTGGTGTGGAACACGAGAGACCCTCGCCGGCAGCCCGCGTCGGGCAGAGACCGAGCGCATAAGACGGGAGTCGAAAGCGCGAGGAGCCGGAAGGGAGTCCGAGGGGCCCGTAGTACCGGTGAGGCGCGGGATAACCGCGCGGAGGGAAGGGGCCCTGCTTTGGTCGCGTCGGCACTGGGGGTAAGCGCGAGGGCATGGCCGTGAGGCCCAACACCCCCATCGACAAAGTGCGAGAACTCCAGCGCCGGCTTTACGTGGCCGCCAAGCGGAGCAGCACGCGGCGCTTTCACGCATTGTACGACCGGATCTGCAGGGGTGACGTCCTGCGGGAAGCGTGGAAGCGGGTGCGCAGCAACGGAGGCGCGGCAGGGGTGGACGGCGAGTCCATCCGGGCCATCGAGGAGAGCGGAGTCGAGGCGTTCCTCGAAGGGATCCAGGCCGATCTCCTGGCAGGCGAATACCGCCCCCTCCCGGTGAGGCGGCGGTACATCCCGAAGGCAGACGGAAAGCAGCGGCCGCTCGGGATCCCGACGGTGCGGGATCGCGTGGCGCAGATGGCTGCGAAGTTGGTGCTCGAGCCGATCTTCGAGGCCGACTTCCTGTCGTCGAGCTACGGGTTCCGGCCGAAGCGGAGCGCGACGCAGGCGCTGGAGGCCATCCGCGAGGCTGGCAACCAGGGTCACAACTTCGTGCTCGACGCCGACATCAAGGCGTACTTCGACAGCATCGACCAGCAGAAGCTGATGGCGATGGTGGCGGAGCGGATCTCGGACCGCAGGGTGCTGAAGCTCCTGCGGAAGTGGCTGGAGGCCGGGGTGATGGAGGAGGGCACGGTGAGAAACCCCGTGGCGGGAACGCCACAGGGTGGAGTGATCTCGCCGCTGCTCGCCAACGTCTACCTGCACGAGCTCGACCGGATCTGGGCGCAGAGGTGCAAGCACCTCGGCGTCCTGGTGCGGTACGCCGACGACTTCGTCGTGATGTGTGGGACGGAGTCGAAGGTGAACGAGGCGAGGCGGCGCGTCGAGCTCATCATGGCGCGCCTCGGCCTGACGCTGCACCCGGAGAAGACGCGGATCGTCGATCTGAGGCGAGGAAAGGAAGGCTTCACCTTCCTCGGGTGCGTGAACCGGAAGCGGCGCAGCATCCAGCGGCGCCCCGACCGGCACTACATGCACCGCTGGCCCTCACCGAAGGCGATGACCCGCGTCCGCGAGCGCGTCCACGAGCTGACGGACGTGCGCAGGAGCGGGGCGAAGGACGTGAAGGAGGTCATCGCGTCCGTGAACCCCGTCATCCGGGGCTGGGCCAACTACTTCCGGACCGGAACAGCGGATCGGGAGTTCAACCGCGTCGACTGGTACGTGCACGAACGGATCACGCGCTGGCTCCATCGGCGCGGTGGTCAGCGGACTCGCTATCAGTACGAGGCTTGGCCCTTCGAACGTCTCTTCGAACTGGGCCTGCACCGCTGCATGGGCCGCGTCCGCTACCCCGCGCAAGCTGCCGCGCGAAGACCATCGTTAAGCCGTGTGCGGGAAACCCGCACGCACGGTTTGAAAGGAGGCCCTGGAACCAGGCTGGCCTAACGGCCGGTACTGCGCCAGGATCGACCAATGCCCTGGATCCGGGGGTTCGTCGCGGAGCTGCAACGCCGCCGGGTGATCCGGGCGCTCGCGATCTGGGGCGTGGCGGCGTTCGCGGTGCTGCAGGTCTACGAGCCGGTCATGCACGGCCTTCACCTGCCCGACTGGACGCTCAGCTTCGTGGTGGTGGTCCTCGGGCTGGGCTTCCCGGTCACGGCGGCCCTCGCCTGGTCGTTCGATCTGACCGCGCGCGGCCTCGAGCGGACGCCGGCCGTCACGGGCGAAGCCGCGGGCGAGCCCGCGCCGGCCCGCGGCGGCGGACTCCGGCTCGCGCTCCCGCTCGCGGTCGTGGGGCTCATGGCCGCGGCCCCCGGGCTCGTCTACTTCTTCGTCTGGCCGGGCCCGGGGCCCCGCGCGGCCGCCCCCGCGGCGAGCGCGGTCGCCGCACCGCAGGGTGCGCCGTCGATCGCGGTGCTGCCGTTCGTCGACATGAGCCCGGGCAAGGATCAGGAGTACTTCTCCGACGGCATCTCCGAGGAGATCCTGAACGCGCTCGCCCAGGTGAAGGGGCTGCGCGTCATCGGCCGCACCTCCTCGTTCTCGATGAAGGGCAGGAACGAGGACCTGCGCTCCGTCGGCCAGCGGCTCAACGCGGCGAACCTCCTCGAGGGCAGCGTGCGCCGGGCCGGCTCGAAGGTGCGCATCACCGCCCAGCTCATCGAGACCGCGGGGGGCTCCCACCTCTGGTCGAAGCAGTTCGATCGCGAGCTCACCGACGTCTTCGCGGTGCAGGAGGAGATCGCGCGCGCGGTGGTGGCGGCGCTCGAGGTGGCGCTCTTGCCGGGCGCCGCCGCGCCGGCCCGGACCGCGGACGCGGAGGCGCACGACCTCTACCTGCGCGGGCTCGACGCCCTCTCGAGCGGCTCGGTCGACGGCTTCGAGTCGGCGGTGAAGCTGCTCGAGCGGGTGGTGGCGCGCGACCCCGGCTACGCGCCCGCGTGGGCCGCGCTCTCCCGGGCGCGCTTCTGGGCGGCCGATCAGGGCAACCTCGACCAGCGCACCGAGTGGCCGAGGGCCCTCCGGGAGGCGGAGCGCGCCGTCGCGCTCGCCCCGGCGTCCTTCGAGGGGTTCTTTGCGCGCGGCTCGTTCCGCCTGGCCGCGCAGCAGGACTGGACCGGCGCCCTCGCCGACCTCGAGCGGGCGCGAGACCTCAACCCCGGGAGCCCGGACGTCCTCCTGCAGTACGGCGCGCTCCTCGCCACGCTCGGCCGGATGCGGGAGGCGGACGAGACCATCGAGCGGGCCGTGCTCCTCGACCCGCTCCACGCGAGCGCGCACGTGGGCCTCAGCATCGTCCGGATGGGCGAGGGACGGCTCGACGAGGCGCTCCTCTCCGCGACGCGCGCGCTCGAGCTCGCGCCCCAGAACAACCGCGCGGCCCGCACGCTCGGCTTCGTCCTCCTGCTGCAGGGCAAGCTGCCGGAGGCGCGGCTCGCCTTCCGGCGCTCGACGAACGTGCTCTTCTCGCGCATGGGCGACGCGATGATCGACCACACCCTCGGCAACGCCGCGGCCTCGCAGCGCATGGTCGACGCCATCGTGGCGGAGCCCGGGGTCCACGAGGGCGGGGCCTACCAGGTGACCCAGGTCTTCGCGTGGCGGGGCGAGCCCGAGCGCGCCCTCGAGTGGCTGGGCCGCGCGATCGACAGCCACGACGCCGGCACGATGTACCTGCGGTACGATCCCGTCCTGAAGGGCCTCCGCTCCGACCCGCGCTACCGCAAGGTGCTCGAGCGGCTGAAGCTGCCGCTCGACTGAGGTGACCACGGCCCGCCGCACGACCGGCCCGCTCCTCGTCGACGCGGCTCGGCAGGTCAGTACTTCTGCCGCGTGATCGTCCACCCCGCGCCCTCGAGCTTCGCGAGCAACCCGGTCGCCGGATCCGCGATCGCCGGGTGGGACATGAAGAGCCGCCAGAGCAGCCGCGTGCGGTGGTTCTCGATCATGAGGACGATCGGTCCCTCGTCGATGCCGATGTACCGGTCGCTCGTCCAGCGCCGCCCCGGGTGGTAGGCGTCCCTGAACCCGTACTTCCCCCACAGGCCCGGCACCGCGCGGAACGCGACCAGCGCCGCGTACGCCTCGTCGGGCGCGTAGGGCATGGCACCGAGCGCGGCCGTGGGCGCGACCGTGCCGTTGTCGCCGTCGCCGCCGCTCGACGGCATCGGGCTGTGCGCGCCGTAGCCCCAGGGGTCCATGCTCGCGGTGAGCCCCCACGCGTGGTCCCCGTTCTCCGGGTGCATGTCGAGGTGGTACGCGCGGTTGACGAGGCTCAGGTCCCGGAACACGTCGTGATACGTGAAGCCGGCGGGGGCGCCGGCCTGGCCGAGCTGCGGATCGCGGATCGCCCGGGGGTCGAAGCCCAGGAACGAGTAGTGGGTCCAGAAGAGCGAGACGTTCATCCCGCCGCCCTGGAACGTCTGGACCCACTGGCGGATGCCGCGGTAGCTCGCGTCGGTCGTGTACCCGGGGGGCGCCCAGCCGCGGGCGTACGCGCTCACGGGCACCGGGTGCGTCGGCGAGGCCATGCCGAGGAGGTAGACGATCATGGCCTCGTTGAAGCCCTGCACCGGCGTCTGCGAGGGGCAGTCGAAGCCCGAGTCGCTCGACCAGTGCCAGCGGAACGCGCCGCTCGCCTCGTCCCAGTAGAAGCGCCAGTCGATGTCGCGCCAGAGCTCGTCCGCCACCGCGCGGATGTTCGCCTCGGCGGGATCCTCCGGGTCGTCGAAGTACCGGCTCGCGGTGAGGAGGCCCTCGGCCACGAACGCGGTCTCGACGATGTCGCCCTTGCGGAAGGAGTCGTTGCCCTCCGGGCCGATGCCCTCGCCCGTCGCGGGGTCGAGCCAGTGCGGCCAGGCGCCGTGGTAGCGCCGCGCGCCGGTCCTCAGGTACTCGAGGATCTTCGCGACGCGCGCCGCGCCCGCCTGGCGCGTGACGAACCCGCGCTCGACGCCGACGACGATCGCCATCACCCCCATGCCCGTGGCGCCGGTCGCGAGCATGGGCCCGGGTGGCAGGCCGGTCTCGGTGACGCTGTCCCAGGAGAGACCGCTCGTGTGCGCGCCGTCCCAGAAGAAGTCGAAGGCCTTCCGCTGGACGAGGGTCAGGAGCGCGGGGTCCATGCTCGCGGCCGGCGCGTGGAGCGGGGCGGGGGGCTGCCGCCGGGGCGCGTGGGGCTTGCGGCAGGCCGCCCCGCCGACGAGGATCACCGCCGCGAGGCCGAGGGCCGTTCTGCGGGTGCCTGACACGCGTTCTCCCTCCGTCAAACCAGGGTTACCTCACCTCGACCGCGCGTTCCAGGTGTCCTGGGTCGCGCGCCCGAGCCACGCCTCCAGCGCGGCGAGCGCCTCGGGGAGGTTGGCCCGGCCGTAGCCGAACCGGAGGTGCTCGTCCCCCGCGTCGAACTTCGTCGAGGGGACGAGCATCACCCCGGCCTCGCGCACCAGGCTGTCGCAGAAGTCCTCGGCGCCGCCGCCCAGGAGCCGGACGAACGCGACCGAGCCCGCCCGGGGGCGCGTCCACGCGAAGCGGTCCGGGTGCCGGGCGAGGAACGCGTCCAGGAGCGCGAGGTTCCGCGCGAGCCGCGCCCGCGACCGGCCCTGCAGCGCGTCGGTGTGCCGGACCGCGATCGCGCCGAGCGTCTCGGAGGGCGCCGCGTTGCACATCGTCAGGTAGTCCTTGAACGCGAGCAGCTTCTCCCGCAGCACCCGGTCCCGGAGCGCGAGCCACCCGAGCCGCAAGCCCGCGAGGCCGTAGGACTTCGAGAGCCCGTCGAGCGACACCGCCCGCTCGTACACGTCCACCGCGCGCGGCAGCCGGGCGGCGGGGTCGTGCTCGAGCCCGCGGTACACCTCGTCCGCGAAGAGCCAGATCCCGCGGCGCGCGCAGATCCGCACGACCTCGTCCCACACGTCGCGCGGGAGGTGCGCGCCGGTCGGGTTGTGCGGCGTGGTGAGGAGGAGCACGCGGGTCGAGGGCCGGAGCAGCTTCTCGAGCTCGTGCGGGTCGAGCGCCCAGCCGCGCCGCGGGTCACCGGTCCAGGGCGTGACGTCCGCGCCCGCCGCCCGCGCGACCTCGGCGTGCGACTGGTAGCAGGGGCTGTGCACGATCGCGTGATCGCCCGGCCGGAGCGCCACGTTGAGCCAGGTGAAGACCGGCTCCTCGGAGCCCGTGAAGACGATGACGTCGTCCGGTCCCGCCACCTCGTGCAGGGCGGCGATCGCCTGGCGCAGCTCGGGCGAGCCGGCGTTCTCGGTGTAGCCGAGCCAGGTCGCGGCGAGCCGCTCTCCGGCGCCGGGCTCGAGCGCGAGCAGCTCCGAGACCGGCATCGACTGTGGGTCCGAGGAGCCGAGCAGGAACCGGGCGGAGAACTCGTGGCGGGCGAACCACCGCTCGAGGGCGAAGGGCCTGAGGTCCATGGCACCCGCAGGTTACGCCTCCTCGTGCGTTGTGGAGGGGGCCCGCGCTCGGGTAGAACCCGCGGGTGACCTTCACCGACCTGGGCGCCCACCCCCTGCTCGCCGCCGCCATCGCGCGGAAGGGTTACGAGGAGCCGACGCCCGTGCAGGAGGCGGTGCTCGCCCCCGCGCTCGCCGGCCGGGACCTCCTCGTCTCCTCGCGCACCGGCTCCGGGAAGACGCTCGCCTTCGGCCTGCTCGTCGCGGGGGACGCGACCGAGGCGGGCGGGCCGTTCCCGCGCACCCAGCGGCCGGTCGCGCTCGTGGTCGCCCCGACCCGGGAGCTCGCGATGCAGGTGCAGCGCGAGCTCGCCTGGGTCTTCGCCGAGGCGGGCGGGCGGGTGGTCGCGTGCGTGGGCGGGATGGACGCACGCCGCGAGGCGCGCGCGCTCGCCGACCGGCCGCAGGTGGTGGTGGGCACGCCGGGGCGGCTCGTGGATCACCTCGAGCGCAAGGCCCTCGACCTCTCCGGGCTCCAGACCGTCGTCCTCGACGAGGCCGACGAGATGCTCGACATGGGCTTCAGGGAGGAGCTCGAGGCGCTCCTCGACGCGACGCCCCCGGAGCGGCGCACGGTCCTCTTCTCGGCGACGCTGCCGAAGCCCATCCTCGAGCTCGCGAAGCGCTACACCCGCGACCCGGCCCGCCTCGCCGCGACCGATCCCCACGAGGCGCACGCCGACATCGAGCACCGCGCCCACCTCGTCGCCGGCCGCGAGCGCGAGCACGCGATCGTGAACGTGCTCCGCGCGATCGAGCCGCCGACCGCGATCGTCTTCCGCAACACCCGCGAGGCGGTGCAGCACACCGCGGCCGGGCTCTCCGAGCGCGGCTTCGAGGTCGTCGCGATCTCCGGTGAGCTCACCCAGCCCGAGCGCACGCGCGCGCTCACCGCGCTGCGCGACGGCCGCGCGCGGGTGCTGGTCGCGACCGACGTGGCGGCGCGCGGGCTCGACCTCCCCGCCCTCGGGCTCGTGCTCCACGCCGACGTCCCCCGCGACGCGCAGGCGCTCCAGCACCGCAGCGGCCGCACCGGCCGGGCGGGCAAGAAGGGGCTCGCGGTCCTGCTCGCCACCCCCGCCGAGCGCTACAAGCTCGAGCAGATGCTCCGGGCCACGCGCACCACCGCGAAGTGGCTCCCGCTCCCGTCCCCGGACGAGATCCGGGCGCGGGACGCCGAGCGCCTCGCCGCCGACGTGGCCGCGCTCGCCGCGGAGGCGACCGACGAGGACCGCGAGGCGGCGAGGAAGCTCCTCGCCGGTCACGA
The DNA here is from genome assembly GCA_047602405.1 of Anaeromyxobacteraceae bacterium. Classification (GTDB taxonomy): domain Bacteria; phylum Myxococcota; class Myxococcia; order Myxococcales; family Anaeromyxobacteraceae; genus Anaeromyxobacter. The sequence goes on along the minus strand of JASGHJ010000001.1, from coordinate 551,564 downwards.
CGCGCTCGCCGTCGCGGTGGCGCTCCTGCGCCGCGAGCGCACCCGGGTGCCGGCGCCCGAGGACCTCCCCGAGTCCGCCCGCGCCGTGAAGGAGGCGCCGGTGCGCCACGCGCCGGCCGCGGCGAAGCGCGGGCCGCCCACCGACGTCGCGTGGTTCCGCCTCACGCTGCGCCGCGATCGCAAGGCGGATCCGAAGTGGATCCTGCCGCTCCTCTGCCGGCGGGGCGAGGTGAGCCGCGCCGAGATCGGCAAGATCCAGATCCTGCCCGGCGAGGTGCGCTTCGAGGTGCAGCGCGGCGCCGCCGAGGGCTTCGGGCGCGCGGCCGCGAAGCCGGACCCGCGGATGCCCGACGCGAAGATCGAGCGGCTCGCCATGACGCCCGAGGTGGGCCGCAAGGGCGCGGCCCGGCCCGGGCGCAAGCCGCGCGGCGGCTGAGCCGCCGGCGGCCGGGACGTCGAACGGCTACGGCCGCGCCCCGCCCAGGATCCCCGCGGCGCGCAGCGCAGCGATGACGTCGGCCTCGGTCGGGCCGTCGACCCCGCGCGCCGCCGACTGCGCGAGCTGATCGACGACCTCGTTCGCGGGGTGGCCGTCGTGCCCGCGCACCCACTCCCAGGTCACGTGGAGCTCCCGCGCGCGCGCGTCGGCGGCCTCGATGAGGTCGCGGTTGAGCACCGGCTCGCCCGCCGCCGTGCGCCAGCCCTTCTTGCGCCAGCCGTGGATCCACTTCGTGAGCGCGTTCAGCACGTACTGGGAATCCGAGACCACGTGCACGCGCTCGCCCGCCGGCAGCCCCTCGAGGGCCTCGAGCACCGCGCGCAGCTCCATGCGGTTGTTGGTCACCGCGTGCGGGCCGTCGACCGTGAAGCGGGTCGCGCCGAAGCGCAGGGCCGGGCGGGAGCGGTCGAGCACGACGAAGCCGGTCGCGCCGGGGCCGCCGGGGTTCTGGAGGGACGAGCCGTCGACGTAGGCGAGGAAGCGGGCAGCGGCGGTGCTCATGGGCGGCGCAAGGTACCGCAACCGTCCGACCTCGGCGGGACCTTTCCTTGCCCCGCGCCCGCGCACCTGTCACGGTGCGCCCATGAAGCGGGACAATCAGGACCAGCGCATCGCGCTCTTCATCGACTTCGAGAACCTCGTGACGCGGACGGGGCTCGAGGCCGACCAGTTCGACCTCCAGCCGGCGATCGACACCCTGCTCGAGAAGGGCAAGGTGGTCTACCGCCGCGCCTACGCGGACTGGACCCGCTTCGCCGGGGCCACGAAGCGGCTCCACGACCACGGCGTCGAGCTCGTCGACGTCCCGCCGTCCACGCGCGCCGGGAAGAACGGCGCCGACATGCGCCTCGTCATCGACGCGCTCGAGCTCGCGTACCTGCGCGAGCACATCGACACCTTCGTCATCGCCTCCGGCGACTCCGACTTCTGCCCGCTCGCCTACAAGCTCCGCGAGAACGACCGCATCGTCATCGGCATGGCCGTGAAGGAGGCGACGAGCCAGCTCTTCGTGAAGGCCTGCGACGAGTTCATCTACCTGCGCGCGCCGGGGCAGCGCCGCCGCGAGCACCAGAAGGCGACCGAGAAGAAGGAGAAGGCCATCCCGGAGGTCGCGCGCGAGGCGGCCACGGCGCTCCTCGCGAAGGCCACCGCGCCGGTGAACCCCTCCGCGATCAAGGCCGCCATCGTCCGCCGCGAGCCGGACTTCGACGAGCGCGACCACGGCTTCTCCTCCTTCAACCGGCTGCTCGAGCAGATGGAGAAGGAGGGCCTGCTCCGGCGCGAGCAGGGCGCGAAGGGCCAGTGGTACGTGGTCCCGGCCTGATCGCGCGGGCCCCGGGGCGCGCGCTCAGAGCCGCCTGAGGACCAGGAACGCGAGCGGGAGCAGTACCCCCGCCGCGACGAACCACTTGCCGCGTCCGGCGAGCCCGAGCGGCCCCCGGATCAGGAAGAGCCCGGAGAGCGCCAGCCCGCCGAGCAGCACCGCGAACGCGTCGGCGATCCACGTCCAGGCGCCCTTCGGGTGGTTGAGGTGGAGGAAGTTCGCGTCGAACAGCACCGCGCGCTCGCGCGGGCGCGTCGTCACCGCGACGCCGGTCTCCACGTTCGCCTCGACCGTCCAGCCGTCGTAGAAGAGCTCGATCTGCTCCGGCGCGCGCCGGAACGAGCTCCTCGGCGGGCCCGGCAGCCCGAGCGCGGTGACGAGCGCGGCCGCCATGGTGTCGCGGTCGGTGACCGGGATGGGCGCGAAGCGCAGCTCCTCGCGCCCGAGCTGCCAGCTCGGGTTCCAGTGCTCGAGGTGGTTCACCGCCACGCCGGAGACGGCGTAGATCACCGTGAGCCCCGCGACGAGGTAGCCCACGTCGCGGTGGAGCGCCCGCAGCAGGCGGCGGACGGCGACGGTCCGGAGCGACACGCGCTAGCGGATGACCGCGCCGACGCCCTTGATCTGGTACACGACCATGGCCTCGACCTTGGCGGTCTTCGGGTCGAACGGGACGCCCTTCTCCTCGGCCTCGTGCTGCTTCATCGCGAGCACGCGCTCGGCGGGCACCTCGAACCTCGTGAAGACGCCCTCGGCCTGGGCGACCTTGCCCTTCGCGGTCATGGGGAAGACGAGCTCGCCGTCGTCGACCTTGATCCGCATCGTCTGGAACTCCTTGTCGCCGGCGAGCTCCATCCAGCAGCCGCGGCGGGGGCAGACGTCGGTGACGAGCCCCTCCACGCGCACGGTCTTCCCGACGTACCTGTCCGGGTTGGCGGTGAGCTCGGAGATCTTCACGAGCTGCGCCTTGCCGACGCCGGCGCCGTAGGTGGTCCCGGGGCTGGTCGTGCCGGCGAGCGCGGGCGAGGCGAGCAGGGCGGAGGCGACGGCGAGGACGGCGAGGCGCATGAAGGGTCTCCTGGCGGGGTTGGAGCCTGGGCCGCGGCCCCCGGTTCCCGCACGCTGCTCCGGGATCCGGACCGCAGCAAGCCCCCGGAGCCTACCGTGAAATCCGGACCTCCGGGTCACCGATGTGACCGGGGAGGTCTGTCGCCCGGGTGGAGTAGGCTCCGCTCCGCTTGCCACCCGTCATCGAGGTCGCCGCGCTCCGGAAGGTCTTCCGGGTCACGAAACGTTCGCCCGGGCTCGCCGGCGCGGTCGCGGCCCTCGTGCGCCCGCGCCGCGAGGAGGTGGTCGCGGTGGACGGGATCGACCTCGCGGTCGAGCCGGGCGAGGCGGTCGGCTACATCGGCGTGAACGGCGCCGGGAAGTCGACCACGGTGAAGCTCCTCACCGGGATCCTCGCGCCCACCTCCGGCACCGTGCGCGTGCTCGGGCGCGATCCGCAGCGCGAGCGGGTCGCGAACGCGCGCGAGATCGGGGTGGTCTTCGGCCAGCGCACGCAGCTCTGGTGGGACCTGCCGGTGGTCGAGTCGCTCGGGCTCCTCGCCCGCGTCTACGGGGTCGCGCCGGCGCGGCAGCGGGAGCTCCTCGCCCGCTTCGACGAGACCCTCGGGCTCGGCGAGCTCCTCGGGCGGCCGGTGCGCCAGCTCTCGCTCGGACAGCGGATGCGTGCGGAGCTCGCCGCGACGCTCCTCCACGAGCCGCGGGTGGTGTACCTCGACGAGCCGACCATCGGCCTCGACGTGATGGTGAAGGACCGCATCCGCGCGTTCCTCAAGGCCTGGAACCGCGCCTCCGGGGCCACGGTGGTCCTCACCACCCACGACCTCGGCGACATCGAGGAGCTGTGCCGGCGGGTGGTGGTCATCGACCGGGGGCGCGTGCTCTACGACGGCCCGATCGCGCGGCTGCAGGAGCGGTTCGGCCGGGAGCGGGAGATGGCGTTCGACCTCGCCGCGGCGCCGCCCGCCGCGCTCGCCTTGCCCGCGGGCGTGCGCGAGGTCGAGCGCGGGGAGCGGCGGCTCGTGCTCCGCTTCGACCGGACGGCCGCGAGCGCCCCCCAGGTCACCGCGGCGGTGATGGAGGCCGTGGAGGTGCGCGACTTCTCGGTCCGGGAGACCGACCTCACCGCGATCGTGAAGGCGATCTACGGCGGCGCGCTCGGACGGGAGGCCGGGTGAGCCGCCTCCTCGCCTGGGCCGGCATGGCGGCGAAGGAGGCGCTGGCCTACCGCGCCTGGATCCTCCTGCGGGTCTTCGTGGCCGGCGTCGCGATGGTCATCGCCTCGTACCTCTGGCGGGCGGTCTACGCCGGGACGCCCTCGATCGCCGGCATCGACGGCCCGACCGCGCTCACCTACGTGCTCCTCGCGGAGGCGCTCGCGGGGGCGGGACAGCTCGGCATGGTCCGGCGGATGGCCTTCCTGCTGCGCGAGGGGCAGATCGCGCACGAGCTGCTCCGGCCCATCGACCTCCAGCTCGCGCGGTCCGCCCTCGCCGCGGGCAGCGTGGCGGTCGCCCTCGCCTCGCGCCTGCCGCTCCTCGCCCTGGCGGTCTGGCTCGGCGCCGACCTTCCGGCGGATCCGCTCCGCTGGCTCGCCTTCCTGGGCTCGTTCGCCGTCGGCGCCTGCGCGATGTTCGCCTTCGAGTGGATCGTCGCGTGCCTCGCCTTCTACACGACGGACGTGTGGGGGATCATGGTGCTCAACGAGGCGCTGGCGCTCTTCTTCGGCGGCGTGCTCTTCCCGCTCGACCTCATGCCCGGCTGGCTCCGCGTGGTCGCCGACGCGCTCCCGTACCGGCAGACGAGCTACCTGCCGGTGTCGCTCCTCGCCGGGGTGAAGCCGCTCGCGGCGGCGCCGGGGGTCGTCGCCGGCCAGCTCGCGTGGGCGCTCGGGCTGCTCGTCCTCTCGCGCCTCGCCTTCGCGCGCGCCTCGCGCGTCGTCACGGTCCAGGGAGGCTGACCCTGCGCTGGCTCGGCCTCTACCGCGCCTTCGTGGCGATGCGGCTCTCGATGCTCCTCGAGTACCGGCTCGGGCTCCTCGTGGGCGCGGCCGGCATGATCGTCATCCACGCCGCCTCCATCGCCGGCCTCTGGGTCGTGCTGCGCCCGGTGGGCACGCTCGCGGGCTGGCGCTTCGAGGAGCTGCTCCTCTGCTACGGGCTCCTCACCACCGCGCGCGCGATCGAGCACACGCTCGCCGACAACCTGTGGGTCATCGGCGCCCACATGCGCGAGGGCACGTTCGACCGCTTCCTGGTGCGCCCCATCGATCCCCTGTTCTACTTCCTCGCCGACCGCTTCAACGTGGACGGGCTCGGCACCGCGGCGGTCGGGCTCGCCGCGACGACCTGGGCCTGGGCGGCGCTCGGTATCCCGGCGTCCCCGATGAACCTCGCGGTCGCGCTCGTGGCGATCCTCTCGGGCGGCGTCGTGTTCATCGCGATCAACCTCATCACCGCCACGACCGCGTTCTGGATCGTGGAGAGCGTCCCGATCACCCGGGCCGTGCACGAGCTGCACGACTTCGCGCGCTTCCCGCTCACGCTCTACGGGAGGAAGCTCGAGCTCCTCTTCACCTGGATCCTGCCCTTCGGCCTCGCGAGCTTCTGGCCCGCGAGCCACCTCACCGGGCGCGACGTGGGCGGGATCGTGTGGGCGGCCCCGTTCGTCGCGACGGCGCTCGCGCTCCTCGCGTACCGCTTCTGGCGATTCGGCCTCGCGCACCACGAGGGGACGGGGACGTAGGGACCTCCCCCCGCCTCACATCGCCGGGAAGCAGAGCGGCTTCGGCGCGGCGGCGGCGCGGACGCGCCGGCCGGTGAGGGACGGCACCTCGGCGTCGTAGGTGAGCACCGTCGGGTCCTCGAGCGGCGCGTTCTCCTTCGCGTAGGCGGCGGCGCAGGGCGGGGCGTCGCCAGGGAGCGCGAGCGCCCCCCGGATCTTCTTCCAGCAGCCGGCGGGGTCCTTCTGCAGGGAGCACGTGGCCCGCCAGGCGCGGCGGTACCTGAGCTTCAGGTCCTCGCCCTCCGGCTCGAGCACGAGCTGCTCGGGGCCCTGCACGACGGCATCCTCGAACACCTTCTTGCCGGTGCGCGCGTCGAACGCGGCGAAGCCGGTGGAGCCCGCCTCCCAGCCGTCGTCGCCCACGAAGAACGCGAAGCGGCCGCGGGCCCCGTGGAAATACCCGGACCAGCTCACGTCGACCTCGCCCGGGACGAACGCGAGGTCGCACGGAGGCACCGCGCCCGCGGGGTCGTAGCGCACGATCGAGTGGCGCTCGGCGCCCTTCTCGCCGCGGTCGACCTCCTTCACGACGAAGCCCCGGTAGGCGGTGCAGGTGAGCTTCCCGACCTGGCCGTGCTCGTTCGCGGGCAGCTCGACGACCTGCTTCGCCTTCGGGGGATCGAACGGCCCCTTCGCGGCGAGCGCTGCCGCGAGGGCGAGGGGGAGGACGGTCATGCGCGCGAGGCTAGCACGAGGATTCCTTCGGTCCCGGCACCCCAAGGTGGCATCATCTCCACGTGGACGGACGGCGCATCGCCCCGGAGCTCGGGGCCGGGCTCGCGGCGGCGCTCATGGCGTTGCCGATGGCGATCGGCAACGGGATCCTCGCGTACTCGACGCTCGGGCCCGAGCACGCCGCGGCGGGCGCGGTCGCCGGCCTCGTCGGCGCGATCCTGCTCGGCGCGATGGCGTCAATCCTCGGCGGCACGCCCGGGCTCGTCTCGGCGCCGAGCGGCCCGGCCGCCGCGATGCTCACCGCGCACGCGGCCTGGCTCGCCGCCGTCGCGCCGGAGCGCGCGCACCTCCTCCTGCTCGCGACCGGGTTCGTGGCCGGCCTCGTCCAGCTCGGGTTCGGCGCCCTCCGGCTCGGCACGGTGGTGAAGTTCATCCCGTACCCGGTCGTGTCGGGCTTCCTCTCGGCGGCGGGCATCCTGCTCGCGTGGGGCCAGCTGCCCTCGGTGACGGGTGTCGCGGCGGGTGGGCCGCTCGGCGCCCTCACGCACCCGGGCGCCTGGCGCGCGGTGTCGCTCGTGGTCGCGGGCGCCACCTTCGCGGCGATGCGGGTCGCGCCGCGGCTCGCCCCGCGCCTGCCGCCGGTCGTGGCCGGGCTCGGGGCGGGCTCGCTCACCTGGTTCGCGTTCCAGCTCTCGGACCCCGCGCTCGCCGCCGTCGCCGGCAACCCGCTCCGCGTCGGCTCGGTGCCCGGCGTGGGCGCGATCGCGGCGGCGATCCCCGCGCTCGTGCAGGAGCTCTCCGGGCTCAGGCTCGACGACCTGCAGCTCGTCGCAGGGCCTGCCGCCGCCCTCGCCGCGCTCCTCTCGGTCGACACGCTGAAGAGCTGCGTGCTCGTCGACTCGATGACCGGCGCCCGCCACCTGCCCTCGCGCGAGCTCGTCGCGCAGGGGCTCGGGAACGCGCTCGCATCGCTCGGCGGCGGCATGGTGGGCTCGGGCGCCTCCGGCCCGACGCTCGTGAACGTCGCGGCCGGCGGCCGCCGCACGGCCTCCGCGACGGTGCCCGGCGCGCTGCTCGCGCTCGTGGCGCTCGCCCCCGCGCTCGTCGCCGGGATGCCGCGCGCGGTGCTCGGCGGGATCCTCGTGCACGTCGGCCTCCGCACGCTCGACTGGGGCACGCTCCGGCTCCTGCGCCGCCCCGGCCACCGGCTCGAGTTCGCGGTGGTGGCGGCGGTCGTCGCGATCGCGCTCTGGCGGGGGCTCGTCGTCGCCGCGGGGGCCGGCATCGCGCTCGTCATCGTCCTCTTCCTGCGCGATCGGATGGGCCAGTCGCCGGTGCGCGCGCGGGGCGACCTCGCCCGCACGCGCTCGACCCGGCGCCGGCTCCCGCCCGAGGACCAGGTGCTCACCGCGCACGGCCCGGAGGCCGCGGTGGTGACCCTGCAGGGCGACCTCTTCTTCGGCACCGCCGACCGCCTGCTCACCGAGCTCGGCCCGGACCTCGCGCGCTGCCGCTTCGTGCTGCTCGACCTCGCCCGCGTGTCCGACGTCGACCTCACCGCCGCGCGCATCCTCGCCCAGGCGCAGGCGCGCCTCGCCGGGCGCGGCGCGCGGCTCCTCCTCGCGGGCTCGCGCGCCCCCGACGAGCTCGAGGCCGCGCTCGCGGACGTGTCGGTCGACCCCGGGGCGCCGCCGCCGCGCCTCTTCACGAGCCGCGACGAGGCGCTCGAGTGGATGGAGGAGCAGCTCCTCGAGCTCCACCTCGACGAGCGGGTGGTGCACCGCCGGCTCGAGCTCTCCGAGACGGACCTCCTGGCGGGGCTCCCGCCCGCGTCGCTCGCGGCGATCGAGCGGCGGGTCCGCACGGTGGCCGTGCCGGCGGGCCAGCCGGTGTTCCGCGCCGGCGACCCCGGGGACGCCCTGTACATGGTCCGCCTCGGCCGCGTGCGCGTGGCGGTGCCGGCGGCGGGCGGCCGCGAGCTCATGATCGGCGCGTTCGGCCGCGGCGACGTCTTCGGCGAGCTCGCGTTCGTGGACGCGCGGCCGCGCTCCGCGAACGCGACCGCGACGGTGGACACCGAGGTCTTCGTCCTCGACCGGACCGGCTTCGAGGCCGCGCTGGAGGACGAGCCGGCGCTCGGCGCGGAGCTGCCCGCGCGCATCGCGCGGGTGATCTCCTACCGGCTGCGGGTCACGACCGGCGAGCTCAAGGCGGCGGGCGAGTAGGCGCCGCTCACTTCTTGCCCGGCTCGGCCTGCTCCTTCTTCTGCCCCTTCTCGACGACGACCACGTTCACCCAGGTGCGCGCGCCGCCGGCGTGGCCCACCGCCCAGCCGCAGATGGTCCGGCCTGGCTTCCTCGCGGTGATGGTGAAGCCGTTCACGGTGATGTCGGCGACGGAGAGGTCGTCGCACCGGGCGCCGCTGCCGGGCCTCGACCACGTCTCTCCCACCTCCAGCACCACGGTGGGCGCGTCGTCGGCGCGGGCGGAGGCCCCGACCAGGGCGGCGAGGACGAGCAGCGTTCGTGCGAGGCGCATGCGCGGAGCTTACCAGACGGGGTCGCTGCCGGCGCCCCGCGAGCGGGATAGAACCGGGACGTGACCTTCCTCGGCCTCGTGATCGCTGCGGTGCTGGCCGCGCCGCCGCCCCCTGCAGACGCGGTCGCGGGCACGTACCGCGTGCGCGCCACCGTGCGCATGCCCTCCGTGCCGGTGCTCGGCACCGTCGAGCTCCGCGGCGACGTGGTGCTCCGGCCCGGGCCCGGCCCGGGCGGCGTCTCGGCGCGGCTCGCCGCGCGGGGGCACGCGTGCGCGCTCGAGGGCCGCGTCCGCGAGGGAGGCGCGATCACGTTCGCGCCGGGCCAGGCGTGCACGATCGCGCTCGATGACCCCGGCGCCCGCGGGCAGGTGCGGGCGGTGCTCCGCGGCGCGAGGGCGGGGGTCGACACGGCCGGACGGATCACCCTCGCGCTCGAGCTCGAGCTCTCGGGCAGCGTCCGGGTGTCGACGGGCCTCGAGGGCATCCCCGGCCTCGCGGGCGAGGCGGAGGTGCCGGTGTCCGGCCCCGCGACCGTGGACGGCGCCGGCGACCGGGACAACTCGCGGGCGGGGGAGTGAGCCGGGGGAGCAGCGGCCCGTCCTCGACACGGCCTCCAGGATCCCATGTCCCGCGCCTCGCGACTCCTCTCGCTCCTGCAGGCCCTCCGGCGCCACCGCCGGCCGGTGACCGGCGCCGCGCTCGCGTCCGAGCTCCGGGTCTCCTTGCGGACCGTCTACCGTGACATCGCGACGCTCCAGGCGCAGGGCGCCGCGATCCGCGGCGAGGCCGGGCTCGGGTTCGTGATGAAGCCCGGCTACCTCCTGCCGCCGCTCATGCTCTCGGAGGAGGAGCTCGAGGCGCTCGTGCTCGGCGGGCAGTGGGTCGCGAAGCGCGCCGACGCGCGGCTCGGCGACGCGGCGCGGAACGCGCTCGCGAAGATCGCGGCGGTGCTGCCGGGCGAGCTGCGCGACGGGATCGACGTCCCGGCGCTGCTCGTGCCCGGCGACGTGGAGCCGGGCGAGCGGGACCTGCCCGTCGTCCGCGCCGCGATCCGCGGGGAGCGGAAGCTCTTCATCGCGTACGAGGACGGGAAGGGTGCGCGCAGCGAGCGGACCATCTGGCCCTTCATGCTCGCCTACTTCGAGCGGGTCCGCGTCGTCGCGGCCTGGTGCGAGCGGCGCCGGGGATTCCGGGCCTTCCGGGTGGACCGGATCGCCAAGATCGAGCCCCTGGACGACCGCTACCCTCGCCGCCGGCAGGTGCTGCTCGCGGAGTGGCGCGAGCGCGAGGGCATCCCGGCGCCGTGAGCGGGCCCGGGCCCCGGTGCCCGGCCAGGGCGTGCGGCTGCTGACAGGAACTGTCACGAGCCCGCCCTAGGTTCCTCGCATGACCCCACTCGATCCGAACTTCGTCCTCCTGTACGTCGCCGACCCCCTCGCGAGCGGAGCCTTCTACGAGGAGCTCCTCGGGAGGAAGCCCGTCGAGTCCTCCCCCACCTTCGTGACGTTCCCGCTGCGCGAGGGGCAGATGCTCGGCCTCTGGTCGCGGCACACGGTGGAGCCCTCGCCTGCCGGCGGACCCGGCAGCGTCGAGCTCTGCTTCAAGGTGCCGGCGCCCGCCCAGGTCCGCGCCACCCACGAGGCCTGGAGGGCCCGCGGGATCCGCATCGCCCAGGCGCCCACGCGCATGGACTTCGGCGACACCTTCGTCGCCCTCGACCCGGACGGCCACCGGCTGCGCGTGTACCACCCGGCCCCGGAGCAGGCGTGAGGCGGACCGAGCTCGAGCTCATCGCCCAGGCGATGCGGAGGGCGTGAAAGAACGCGGCCGTCCTGGCGTAGGGTGTCCATACCCTCTCGCCAGGACGGCCGACATGCACCCCGCGCTCGCACCCCTCGTCCTCGTCGCCCTCGCCGGGCAGGCCTCCGCTCCGGCCGCCGCGCCCGCCGTGGAGCCCTCGCCCCCGGGCCCCGCGCCGGCGCCCACCGCCGAGACGGCGCCCTGGAGCCTCGACCTCACCTTCCACGACGTCGGCCTCGGGATCGGCAACACCCGCCACGTCGACGGGCTGCGCCTCAACTTCCGGGACGCCGCCCCGTACGTCGTCCACGGCGTGAGCGCGACGGTCTGGACGCCGTACCCGGGCCACGACGAGCACGCCGACGAGGGCGGCGCGGTGACCGGGCTCGTCCTCGGGCTGCCGCTCGGCGGCGCGGGCACGGTGCGCGGCCTCGGCGTCGGGCTCCTCGGCGTCGGCACCGCGGGCGACTTCGACGGCCTCGGCCTCGGCCTCCTCGGCGTGGGCGCCGGCGGCCGGCTCAACGGGATCTTCGTCTCGGGCGTCGGCGTGGGCGCGGGTGGCGGCGCCACCGGGGCCGTGCTCGGCCTCGTCGGCGCGGGCACCGGCGGCGACGTGAACGGCATCCTCGCGGGCGGCGTCGGCGCCGGGACCGGGGGCGACGTGAACGGCCTCCTCTTGGGCGGCCTCGGCGCCGGCGCGGGCGGGAGCCTGCGCGGGATCGGCGTCGCGCTGCTCGGGCTCGGGGCCGGCGGCGGCCTCGACGGGATCGCGGTGGCGGGGCTCGGGCTCGGCGCGCCGCGGATCCGCGGGGTCGCGGCGGCGCTCGCGGTCGGGGGCGTCGACCTCACCGGGATCTTCCTCGCGCCCGCGTACCTGCACGTCGAGCCGCAGGGCAGGATGACCGGCGTCTCGGTGAGCGCCTTCAACCGGATCCTGGGCGAGCAGCGCGGCGTGGCGATCGGCATCCTCAACTACGCCGCGCACCTCGAGGGCGTGCAGCTCGGGCTCCTCAACTACGCGGGCAACAACCCGCCGGGCCTGCGCTGGCTCCCGGTGGCGAACGCCCACCTGTGAACCGGGCCGGCCCACGCCACCCGGCGTGGGCCGACCGTGCGTCAGCGGACCGTGAAGGCGTAGAGCTTGTGGTTCGGGGTCCCGAAGCCGAAGTTGCTGTAGCCGGACCCCCAGAACAGATCTCCGTTCGAGATCGCGGCGCCGGAGAGGCAGGAGCCGCCGCTCGCGAAGGACCAGAGGATCGCGCCCGTGGCGCCGTCGAGCGCGTACATGTGGCCGAGGGCGTCCAGCGAGCACCCGAACACGACGCCGTTCGCGGTCGTGACCGGGCCGGAGGTCCCGCCGCCGAACGGCGGCACCGCCTGCCAGAGGATCGCCCCGGTCGCGGCGTCGAGCCCGCTCCAGACGCCCGAGACCACCGTGGCGCCGCCGGGCAGCGTCCAGGGGACGAGGTTCGAGTTGGCGTTCGCCGTGTAGACGCGGCGGCCGTCGACGGCGGAGCCCCACTGCAGGCCGCCGGCGGTGCCCCCGGGGCCGGCCTGCGTCACCCAGAGCACCTGGCCCGTGTCCGGGCTCATCGCCCAGTACTGGCCGCTCTTCTGGCCGGCGCCGACGACCTGGGCGCCGCGCTGGGTCGTGAAGAGCGCGGGGGCCTGGCCGAAGTCGTAGTCGGGTCCGGCGGGCTGCGGGCAGTTGTCACCGTCGCCGAAGAACGGCAGGCAGTCGACCGTCCACGCGTCGAAGGGGATGGCGCGGGTCGCCCACCGCACCGCGCCGGTGAGGAGATCGAGCGCCACGACCGAGTCGAAGAGATCGTCGGCCGCGATGCAGCCGCCCGGGCTGGAGGGGTTCGCGGCGACGCACGCCTGGACCGGCGGCGGGACCGTGTAGTTGTTGCCCGTCGCGATGTACACCTGCCCGCGCCGCACGTCGATCGCGGGCGCGCTGCCCCACACCGCGCCGCCGCTGTAGCCCGGGGGCACCATGTACGTCTTCCACAGGAGCGCGCCCGTCTCGAGGTCGACCGCGGCGACGCTGCCCCGGAAGCTGCAGCACGGGTAGAACCCGCCGGAGATGGCCTGCGCCGCGAGGGCCTCCTCCTGCGAGGCCACCCCCACGTAGACGCGCCCGTCGAACGCGCTCGCCGACTGGGTGATGATCGCGGCGGGGTGGTTCTCGACGACCGTCGACCAGACCAGGAGGCCGGTGTCCTTCTCGAAGGCGAGGAGCTTCCCGCCGCCGCCGAACGGCCCCTGCGTGCCGACGATCACCTTGCCGCCGGCGACGAGCGGCGACGCCCGCGCCTTGTCGCCGGGGACGCCCGACGCCTGCGGGATCGACGCGCGCCACAGCTCCTGGCCGGTGCGCCGGTCCACCGCGTAGAGCCACCCGGCCCAGTCCGGGAAGTAGACCCGCGCGCCGTCCACCGAGGGGGTCGCCGAGACGTCGCCGGCCGTGGTGAACGCCCACTTCACCTGGAGTCCGCCCACGGTGGCGACGGAGAGGGTGCGCTCCGTCCCCTGGTTCCGCGTGTTGCCGAGGTCCTGCCCGGCGGACAGCCACAGCCCTCCGCCCGTGTCGCCCGCCCGCGCCTCCACGCCCGTGCCCAGGAGCAGGCCCGTCGCGACGATCCACCTGAAGTGCATGGTGCCCCCTTTGCGGCGCGGTCGCTGGACGCGACCCGAGGCCGCGCGGCGTTCCTAGGGGCGGGCGGCGGCCGACGCGCTCGCCGGGTGGGGCGGGTGCGCGGCGCGAAGCGCTCATTCACTCTCAGGCAATGAACGTCCGCGTACGCCTCGCCGCGTCGAACGCCGCCGGGAGCCGCGGCGCGTCGTCACGCCGTGTGAAGCCCGCCGTACGACCGGGTGAGGCCCGCCGGGGCGTGTGTACGGTTTCGTGCGGAGCCCTGCACGAAGGGCTATGGTCGCGCCGTGCTCGCCGCGGCGCTCACCGCCCTCGCGCTCGCCCAGGCAGGCCCCCACGAGCCGGGCCCGCACTACCGCCCGCACGGCGCGCTCCCCGCCCCGACCATCGTGGACGAGGACACCTGCAGGTTCGCGGGCCGCACCTTCCAGCTCACGCTGCCGTCGCCGACCGGGTTCCCGGAGGAGGACGACATGCTCCTCACCTTCGAGCAGCGGGGGCGCAGGCCGGTGCAGGCTCGCTGGCCCGGCCGGTTCCCGGCCGCCTGGTGGATGCTGGACCCGCGCGGCAAGCTGCCGCGCGAGTGGGAGCCCGGCCCGATCTGCGGGGTCGTGGACGCGGTCCCGGTCGGCGGCGCGCGCCTGCTCCTCTTCCTCCGCACGAGCGGGCGCCCCCAGGAGGACGTGGAGGTGGGGGTGCTCTACGACGTGGCACGCCACGCCGTGCTCGACCTCCGGCGCCTCGGCCCCGAGGGCGACTTCGTGGAGCGCGGCGACGGGGTCCTCTGGTACCAGCCGGCAGGGAGCCGCGAGGTCGCTCACGGGGAGCTGATCCGCTCGGTGGAGGACCGCCTGCACCTGCCCGACGGCGACGTGCTCGTCTCCGTGGACGGCGACCCGCGGCCGCTCAACCCGGTGCTCGCGGTGCGCGTCCGCGGCGGCCGCATCGTCACCGCCGTGGACGCCGCGCGCACGATCCGGCGGCGAAACTGGGAGAGGATCTTCCCGAGCGCCGAGGCGTTCCAGGCCGTCTTCCCGAAGGACGGGCTCTACCGGGCCGCGAAGACGAAGCGCGGCCGGACCTGCGTGCAGCCCGCGCGTCGGGAGAGCATCGGCGCCTGGCGCAGGGCGCCGTGGGCGTGCGAGCGGGAGTGACCCGCCCGTCAGCGATCCTCGCCGCGGCCCGGTCGCACCAGCGCCCCCAGGATCGAGACGTCGCCCACGAGCGCCGCCACGAGGCCGCCCGCGAGCAGGAGCCCGAGCAGCCGCGGCGGGAGGAACGCCGAGCCGAGGAAGGTGAGGGCGCCGAGCCCCATCAGCACCACCACGAGCGTGGCGGCCCCGGCGCGGCGGGCGATGCCGCGCGCGAGCGGGGCGCGGCCGGTGCCGGACGCGCAGGCGAACTGCACGGCGTTGTCGCCGGTGAGCCCCACCAGCACCGAGGCGAACGAGACCGACACGAAGTTGATGGGCACCCGCAGGCCCCACAGGGCCAGCAGCACGAGCGAAGGCCCCCAGAACGAGGCGAGCACGGCCCACGGCGCGCCCGGCCGCGCGAGGGCGTGGAAGAGCCCGGCCACGAGGAGCCCCACGAGCGCGAGGCACGTGAGCAGGCTGAAGAGGAGCGTGCGGGGCACCGCGCTGCCGACGTCGGCGTAGGTCACGAGGTCGCCCGCGGGGAAGCCGTCGCCCGCGGGGAAGAGGGCCGCGATGCGGTCGCGCAGGCCCTGGAGCGTGAGGAGGTCGGCCTCGCGCAGGAGGACCGACGCGCGCAGCCGGCCATCGGCCGCGGTGAACGTCTGCGCCGCCCCGCCGACCTTCTCCCGCTCCGCCGCGAGCTCGTAGAGCGCGAGCGGGTCGCCGCCGGTGAGGTCGCGCTGCAAGGAGGCCGGGTCCACCACCCGCGCCACCGCCGGGTCCTTCCCGAGCATCGACGCCATCCGCTCCACGTCGGCGTGGCTCGCGTCCTCCGGGAAGACCAGGTCGAGCTGCCCCACCCAGCCGCGCGTCGCCTCCGCGTACTCGAGCCCCGCGCGGAACGGGTGGCCGGCGGGGAACATGCCGGCCGGGGAGTCGGCGTAGGTGAGGTGGCCCGAGGCCGCCGCCGCGAGGGCGAGCGCCGAGAGCGCGGCGAGCGCCACCGGGCGCGGCAGCCGCCAGGCGGCGACCCGCGTCCAGGCGCCCGCGCCGAGGGCCCGCGCCGGCTCGGTCCAGTCGCGCCAGCGCGGCGCGAGCGCGAGCAGGGCGGGCAGCACGAGGAAGGTGGCCGCCCACTCGAGCCCCGCGCCGAGGGCCCCCCAGAACCCGAACCTGCGCACGAGCTGGAGCTCGGAGGTGCAGAGGCTGCCGAAGCCGATGATGGTGGTGGCCGAGGTGAGGAAGCCGGGCAGGAGCAGGCGGCGGAACGCGGCGCGCCAGCGCGTCCGGTGCACCAGGCGCTCGTGGGAGAGGAAGACGAAGTCCTCCACCCCGGCCACCGAGAGCATGAGGAAGAGGCCGGTGGAGAGGAGGTCCATCGGCACGCCGGCGAGCGCCATCGCGCCCTGGACCACGAGGCCGGCGAACAGGATCGAGGCCGCGAGGAGGAGGCCGCTCCTCCAGGTGCCGAAGAGCACCCGCATGACGACGATCAGCAGGACCAGCACCGCCGCGTTGAGGACCTGGAAGCGCGCGAGACCGCGCAGGGCGAAGTGATCGAACGCGGCGGTGCCGCCGAGGTGCAGCGCGACCCCGGGGTGCGCGGCGAGGAGCTCGTCCCGGCAGCGCCGCTCGATGGGCGCGACCACCGACGGGTCGAACCGGCCGAACCGCGAGCCGCCAGGTGCGGCACGCAGGGTGAAGTCGACCGCCACGTCCCGCCCCTCGCGGTCCGTGAGGAGCCCGCCCCAGGGGCCGGCGGCGAGCGCGCGCAGCGCCTCCGGCGTGTCCGCGGCCAGCGCCGGGACGAGCCGGAGCCGCCCGGTCGCGTCGCGCTCCGCCCGGACGGCGTCGAACGGCGACGCCGCGCGCAGGATCTCGGGGTTGCGGGCCCGCTCGGCCGTCACCCACGCGCGGATGGCGGCGAGGTCCGCGGCGTCGAGGCGCTCCCGCGGCGGTCGCGGGGCGAAGAAGAGGACGAGCTGGTACCCGGCGCCGAACGAGGCCTCCTCCGCGGACGACCACGCGAGCGAGGGCAGCGCCGGATCGGCGAGCTCGCGGATGGAGAGGTGGACCCGCGTGCGGGGCAGCCCGGCGGCGGTCACCGCGACGAGGAGGCCCGCGGCGAGGAGCGTGGCCCGCGGGTGGCGCACGGCCTGCCGGTGGAGCCGGTGGAGCTGCCAGGCCAGCCACCGCAGCGCGCGGCGCGACGGGCGGCGGAGGTGGGGCGCGGGCCGGGCCATGGGTCATCCGGAGAAGCCGGGCGTGGCGGCGGCGGGCAGCGCGTGGACCCTGCGCATGAAGCGGCGGAAGTTGAGGTTGGAGAGGAGCGCGACGGGCTTGTAGCGCCAGGGTGGCGAGGCGAGGCGCCGCGCGATCGAGGGGAGCGCGTAGGCGCGGCGCCAGGCGTGGCGCACCCCATCGGCGAGCTCGGCCGGGGTCATGCGCGCGGGCCGGAAGACCACCTGGTGACCGTCGTAGCGGGACCAGTCCCGGGTCAGGATCCGGCCGGCGGCGTCGAGGGTGTCGAAGGCCGGCGTGCCGGGGAAGGGCGTGTAGACCGTGAACTGCGGCAGCTCGATGCGCGCGCGCAGGATGAAGTCCACGGTGCGGTCGAAGACGCCGGCGTCGTCGGCGTCGAAGCCGAACATGAAGCTCCCCTGCACCATCACGCCCTTCGCGTGGAAGCGCTCGATGGCCGAGAGGTACTCGTCCACGTGGTTGAAGGCCTTGTTCGAGCCGTCGAGGGCCTCCTGCGAGAGCGACTCGAAGCCGACGAGGAAGCCGCGCGCGCCGCTCTCCACGAGGAGGTCGAGGAGCTCGGGGTGGCGCGCGACGTCGGCGGTGACGCAGCCGACCCAGCGCTTCTCGAGCTCCTTGAGGCCCGTGAACAGCGCGCGGGCGTGGGCGTGGTCGCCGAAGACGTTCGGGTCGAGGAAGGTGACGAGGCGCCCCGGCAGCCGGCGGATCTCGTTCAGCACCGCCTCGGGGTCGCGCCGGACGTAGCCCTCGTTGAGCCGGTGGGTGACGCAGTAGTGGCAGCGCCGGTTGCAGCCGCGGCTCATCTCCACGGTGTTCGACGCGACGTAGCGCGAGGCCTTGATGTGGCTGCGGTCCGGCGTGGCGATCCGCTCGAGCGGCACGCTCCGGTCGTGGACGTACCGGCGCTGGAGGCGGCCCGCGTGGAAGTCGCGCAGGAGCCGGGGCCAGGTCTCCTCGGCGTAGCCTTGGACCACCACGTCCACGTGCTCGGACGCCTCGTCCGGCATGAGCGTCGCGTGGACGCCGCCCAGCACCACCTTCGCGCCGCGGGCGCGGAAGTGGCGCGCGAGCTCGTACGCGCGCGGGGCGGCGCTCGTGATCGCGGTGAGGCCGACGAGGTCGGCCTTCGCGTCGAGGTCGACCGCCTCGACCATCTCGTCCACCACCCGCACCTCGGCGCCCAGCTCCGGCGGCACGAGCGCGGCCAGGGTCGGCATGGTGATCGGCGCGTAGCGCAGGTACTTGCCGTACACCCCGGTGCCGAGCCGCTGGATCGCGTGCTGCGTGTGGATGAGCAGGATGCGCATGCCGGTCGGACCGACGGTGGCACGGTGGATCGAGGGCGGCAAGGGATCGCCTCACTTCAGCGTCGCCTTGAGCCGCACGAGCGTCAGCACGTCCTCCAACCCCCGCCGCGGCCCGAAGGTCACCGGCACCGGTCGGAGCTTGCCGGCCGGCTTCCCGTCCCGGATGGCCGCCTTGCACGCTGCGGAGAGATCGCTCTCGAGCAACGCAGCGTCGAGCCGGGCGGCGAAGTAGAACGCGACCTTGAACTGGCCGCGCTCCACCGAGACCCAGCACACGGTCTTGCCCTTGCGGTCGACCTTGAGGAGCCAGCTTTTCCCGTCGGGGAAGTAGCGCCAGGTCTCCTCGAGGCCGGGGACCTCGGCGCGCAGGCGATCGAAGAGGCTCCGTCCAGGTCGACGCGGCGCGCCCGAGCGCGCTCGCGATGGCCTTCGGCGTGGGGCGGGCGGCGGGGTCGGTGAACGCAGGGGGCATGCGCGGGAGCTTTCCACGCCAGGTCGCACCTGTGTGTTCTTTCACGGATGCTCGCGGTGGCCCTCCTCGTACTCCCAGATCCCCTCGGCGACGCCCTCGTCGAGCAGCGCGAGCACGTCGTCGATCTGCGCGTGCGGAGGGACGTCCGCCGCCAGGCAGACCCGGTCGTCACCGACCCGCGTGCTCTCGTAGGAGCATCCGAGCGCCCTCAACCGGGCCCACAGGGCCTCCCAGGAAGCGCCCGCGCAGGTCAGGATCCAGTAGGTCGAGTGCCCGCCGCGCAGGGAGACGCCGGCGATCCTGAGGATGCCCTTGCGCCGCTCGGTGAACACGACGTCGTTGTAGCTCAGCCCCGGGACCGAGAAGGGCGTGTTCCGCAAGCGGACGCGATCGGCTCCGACGCGCTCGCCCCACATCCCCTCCGAACCGCCGCCGAACCTCCGGGGGACGGTCGCGATCACGTGGATGACGTCCTCTCCTCGCTGCATGGCGCGCTCCCTTCGGCCCGCGGCTCGGCCCTGGTGCGGGCTCGCGGACCCTGAGTGGAGATCGCATGTGGGGCCGACAGTCCGCGGCGGTCAGCCTCACCCACCCGCCTCGAACCGGGCCAGGCCGCGGGCGCGGCCGTCGCCGCGGTCGACGGAGCTCATCGCCTGGTGCAAGAGCTCGGTCGGGACCAGCCAGGGCCCGAAGCTCGAGTTCACGTCCAGCACGAAGGCGAGGTCCTCGGCCTCGAGGTAGCCGCCCACGGGTGAGTGATGCCCACCGCCCCGGCCGAACAGCGGGGCCCGGGAGAAGTTGGCGATGAAGCGCCGGCGGGGATCGTTCGACGTGCGGAGCTCGTCCCGGAGGGCAGCGACGCTCGAGGGGCGGACCACCGCCGCCGTCCAGCCCGGCGGCATCACCTCGCCGCCCTCGCGCACCACCTGCTCGAGGCTCATCGCGCGCAGGCCGAAGCCGCGGAGCGGGTTGGCGCCGCGGTCGTGTCCGAGGGAGCGGAGCACGTTGGTGACGCTGGTGGGCCCGCACACCGCGCGGAAGCCCTGCGATCTCAGCGGGGCGTACCTCGCCGCCACCGGCAAGGCCCACGCCTTCGCGAGGAGCTCGGGGCGGGTCTCGACGGAGCGGGGCACGTGCCAGGTCTAATCGCACCGGAGGCCGGCCACCGCCCTTCCGACGGCCAGGGTCCCAGGTGGCAGCTCACCGCGCAGACGTCTGCGCCGGCCCTCGTCGCCCGCTGCGCCTCTCCAGCCGGACGTCACGGGGCTGCCCGATTCCAGGGGCAGAGCGCGTACACGTCTGGCGTGCCGTCCCCGTCGGAGTCGGTCAAGACGACCTGCTCGAGGGGAACGGTGAGGCGGTTCACTCCGGTCTCCAGGGTCACTGCGCCGAGCACGGCCTGGGCCACCTCCTGCAATCCGACGACGTACACGAGTCGGAGGTCGTGGGGCGTGTCGCTGACCAAGCCGGTCTGCCGAGGGCACCACACGACGCACGTGGTGGCATCGTCTTGGCACGCCGAGCCGCAGCCCAGGTTGTCGCCGGACCGCTCCAGCTGCGGGGCGAGGCTGCACCCCGCCTCCAGCGCGACGGAGCTCGGGACGGTGAGCCTCAGCTCCGCCGGGCCGGGCGTCCGCGGGGACGGGGTGGAGTCCTCCGAGCAAGCCTGGGACGCCAGCGCGAGGGCAACGACGAGCAGCGTCGAGACCCCTCTGACCGACGGCAGCATCCCCGCGCCGGCAGGCCACGATCTGATGCCTCTGCCTTCCATCGTTTCCCCTCGGAGTCCATTTCGAGGATTCGCTCAAAGTGGGTCAAGCGAATAGGAGGTCAGCCGGTCGAGCCTTACCTGCGACGATTCGCGCGTGATCCTCGTGCAGGGGCCGAACGAAAGAACGCCCGGGGTCACCGGGCGTTCGGTTCATCCAGGATTGGAGCGGGAAACCGGGTTCGAAACGGCGACCCTCAGCTTGGGAATGTTCAGGGCGGTCTTCGCGCAGGTGCCAAGTTGCCGGAAGGACGAGGGGCGTTGCGACGGCCGAAGGTTCCAGCTCACGAAATCCTCCACTGAGGAATAGCGTTCATGTTCCGGTCGCGAGGGCGCGTCTCCTGACGTCGAGGAGCCACGCCTCGAGGTCCTCCGCGTTCGGAGGCCCCTCGGGCAGCACCGAGCTCGCGAGGGCTCCGTCGAGGACGTCGAACGCCCGGCCCACCTCGAGCTTCCAGCGTTCGGAGACCTCAGGCGGCAGCGAGGCGCGCTCACCCCGGCGCTTGGCGTCGACGAGCTCGCGCGCGGCACCGAACCCGTGCGCATCGAGGAGGAGCGTGACGTCGGTCTCGATCGCGCCGGTCAGGAGCGCGTGCGTACCTGTGAGCGCCGTCCGGAGCACGTACAAGAGCTTCTTTGCCGAGCGATACCCGTCCTTCTCCCACTCGCGGAGCTGTCCGGAGGCGAACCCGCGGTAGTGCCTGTGGAGCCTGCGCGAGAGGCTTCGCGCCACCAGCGGCCGCAGCGACTCGTGCTCAGGGGACGAGCGAAGGACGAACCGGGACAGGATCCGCTCGATGAAGTTGCCGTTCCCCTGCAGGACCCCTACGAGCACCTGCTGGAGCTCGTTCGAGGAGTAGTCGATCTCCACGCCCTCGATGACCTCGATGCGGTCCGGCGCGTTGGCGGCGGGCGGGGCGAGGCCGAGGAGCGCCTCGGTCGGTGCGACGTGGATCGCCTTGAGGTCGAGGTCGGAGTCCGGCGACGGGAAGCCGTAGGCGTGACCGCCGGAGAGCGAGATGACGAGGTGGCGGCGCGCCGAGTCCTCCTCGTCGAGCACCCGATCCGCCACCGCGAGCTGGTGCGGGGTGAGCAGATCCTTCATGGCGCGGACTCCGGTCGCGTTGGGGGCAGGGGCGCCGCCACGCCGAACGAACCGGGCACGCGCTCGACCCAGCGCCGCGCCACCTCCTCCCCGATTCGCCTAAGGAGCCTGTCGGCGCTAACGAGGTCGGGCCCACGCGGCAGCGGCGTGGCGTCGCGTGCCGCCTCGAGTGCCGGGACGAGCGCTTCCGCCTCGGCGAGCACTTCCTCGAGCGAGACCACGCCCCGCTTCACGGCGAGGAGCCGGTCGCGGACCGCTCCCTTCATCTCAAGGTCGGGATGGCCGGTGCGGAGCCATCCCGTGGCGACATGCACGAGCCGCAGCAGGTTGTACGCGTTCTTGGGGCGGAGCTCGCGCGCGGGCTCGGGCTGCGCGCCGCCGTCGCGCGCGTAGGCGACCAGTCCGGCGAAGTCGTTCGAGGCCGTGAGCCCCTGATCGGACAGTGAGCGATAGAGTTGCTTCACGTACTCCTTCGCCGCGTGGACCCCTTCTGACGGCGTCGGGGCGGGTCTTGGAGAGACGCGGGCCAGGCGTCGCGCGACCTCCTCCAGGTCGGGCGCGGGCTCCTCGCGCAGCCAATCCAGGACGAGTCCGCGGTGCTCCGCGAGGCGCGCGGAGCGGGATAGCTTGCCGAGCTGGCTCACCGCGTAGCGGCCGAAGCTCCCGAAAAGGTCGGCCGTCGCGAACGCATCGCGCGCCTCGAGGAGCCACTCGCCGATGGGGTCCTTCGGCTCGGCGGTCTGCACGAACAGGAGCTCGAGCGTGTTCGGATCGGCGCGGAGCGCCTGGTGGATGCCCTTGCGGTGCTCCCAGTAGGTGGCGCTGCCGTCGGCGCTCGTGAGCGTGTCCGGTGGGTCCAGAAGGGCCGTCGTCCACGGAAACGGGAGCACGAAGATGCCACGCAAGTCGGTGTCCGAACCCTCGTCGGCGAGGCCCCAGGCGCGCGAGCCAACGGTCGCCTCGAGCACGACGCAGCCCCGGAGCGCGCTCCAATCGGCTTCGCGGCGCTCGGCGTAGCGGACCTGACCAGGGCGGCGAGGGAGGAGCTCCGCACGGGCGTACCGGACGACGCCGATGCCGGTCACGAGGACGTCCAGTCCCTCGTCGCGCACTGCGACGACCCTGCCCACGACACCCTGCGGGATCCGGCGGTCACCGAGGGTGCGCTCGACGCGGGTGGTGACCTCGGTCCCGTGAGGGAGTGGGACTGAGAGGGGGTCGATGGAGCCGAGCGCGCCGGGACGGTGAGGCACGCTGCGAGCCTATCACCTGCCCGGCGGCGCCCGTCGCTCCCCGAGCTTCGCCGCGGAGGTCAGGTCCGAGCCACGGAGCCATGCAAATGAAGCCCGAGCGCGCGGATGACCTTCATCACGGTGGCGAACTCGGGATTGCCGTCGGGCGAGAGCGCCTTGTAGAGCCCTTCTCGCGTCAGGCCCGTATCGCGGGCCAGCGCCGTCATGCCGCGGGCCTTGGCGATGGTGGCAAGGGCCGCGGTGATGAACGCCGGGTCTCCGGCCGCCTCCTCGAGGCAGGCCTCCCAGTAGAGAGCGATGTCCTCCTCGGTCTCGAGGTGCTCGGCCGAGTCCCACTTCCTGAGCTTGAGCTTCGCCTTGGGCTTGGTCGCCATGGGTACCTCCTACAACTGCTTCGCCAGCGCGAGCGCACTCGCGATGTCCTTTGCCTGCGTGGCCTTGTCTCCTCCGCCGAGGAGGACGATGACCTCCAGCCCACGCTGGACGAAGTAGACCCGGTAGCCGGGGCCGTGGTGGATCCGCATCTCCGAGACGCCTTCGCCCACCGGGGCGCAGTCGCCGAAGTTCCCGGCCTCCGCGCGGTCGATGCGCGCCTGGATGCGGCGGGCCGCCCTCCGGTCCCTCAGCGCCGAGAACCAGGCGTCGAAGGCCTCCGTCGTGAGGACCGTCCACATGGGAAGAACCTAGGGCGGGCTCCGCAAGGTGTCAACCATGGTTCACGGTGCCAGCGCGCAGGCAGGAAGGCTGAGGGTCGGCGCGCCGAACTCCACGAGCTCACACAGGCGTTCGAGGCGCCGGGGCCAGGGTGACAACGCGGCCGGACAACCATCGGAAGAGACCTGGAACGACGAAGGGCTTCCAGGTCGCCCTGGAAGCCCTCGCCAAATCACCCGAATCTGGAGCGGGAAACCGGGTTCGAACCGGCGACCCTCAGCTTGGGAAAATTCGAGGGTGGCGGTCCAGCGGTCCTCACGTCTTCGCAAGGGTTCCCCACGGCTACAGTCGACGCCGCGGTCCCGGTCCAGCCGTCCCACGCGTTCCCAGGCCGTGGCAGAGGTTTTGTCACATCCACCGCACAGAACGGCCCGGGAGGCCGGCGGCCGCGCCTGCGGGCCATCAGAGGCACTCAGGCGCTGACCGTGCGGGCCGTGGCGGAGGCGCTGGGGTGCTCCACCGCGACCGTCTACAAGCTCTGCGCCTCGGGCGAGCTGCGGTCCTTCCGCGTGCTCAACGCGGTGCGCGTCCGGGTCCGCGACCTCGACGAGTTCATGGGGAGGGATCGCCGGTGAGCAGGGGATCCCGAAGCGACCGTCATGTTCGCGGTGGGGGTGGACGCAACGCAGCGAACCCCACGAACGACCTGGGGGAATCCAGCGCCGAACGCAGCCAAGGACGGGAGGGGATCACGGCCCGGTGCGTTCGAGGCGACAGGGGATCACCCTCGACAGTCCTGGGGATCATGGCCACCGCGAGGTCGTCTCGTCCCCCGGCGACCACCGACAAGGGTGGGGCTACGGGGTACTGGAACATGCCGAAGCACCGCGCCCTCATGGAGGCGTTCGCCGGCGCCGTCCGCGCCGAGCTGAGCGCGGAGTCGGCCGTGGAGGTGGCGAAGAACAACCTCCGGCTGGCCATCTCCGAGCAGGCCCGGCTGGTCGCCCAGCTGATGGCGTCCGGCCTCACGTCCGCCCAGGTCGCGCATCGCGCGGCGGCGGCCGCCGGCAGGGTGCAGGACATCGGTGGGCGCCTGCGCCTCGCGGCGCGACTGCGGAAACGGGTGAGCCGGTTCGTGACTCGCGGTCACGGGGTACTGGTGCCGCCCCCTGGGCCGGAGACGGTCGCGTCCGTAAGGTCGGATGGAAAGGAGGCCACCATGGCCATCGTGCACCGCAAGACCGTCGTGGAGTGGATCGAGGACCCGGAGCTGGACTCGCTGGAGGACGTCGAGGAGGACACCGACGACGAGGACGGCGAGGACGAGAACACGAAGCGCCGGCCGTCGCGCCGCTAGTGCGACGAGGAGAAACGAAACGGGGCCGCCGGCAAGTGCTGGCGGCCCCGTCCGTTCTTGAGAAGTGAGTATCAGCCGCCGGTGATGTAGTCGTCCTGCTCGACGAAGCACACCGAAGGCTCGTTCGAGATCTGCTCAGCAACCGTGGCGTCGATGTCCTGCAGAACGAGGAGACCGAGATCCTCGAACACGTTTTCGATCCGGCCCCCGTACTTGGCGGTGAAGCTCTCCGCGGTCGAGTGGATCGGCGTCCCATTCACGAGCATGAGATCACTCAGAGTGATGGTTCGCTGCTAAATACCCGCCTGGGAACGGTCAGGCGACCGTCTCCGTGCGCAAGAACGCGCTTCGACAAGGCTGGCAGAGAGATGCGTCCATCTGGAACGTCATCGAGCGCGAACGCCTCGCTACCACCGATGTACTGGGCCTGGGTTGCGGAAGCTCGCTTCTACGACACGCCGCTCTCCAACATCCAAGCCACGTGGACGGTCCCCTCGGCGCCCAGCGTCGTGGCCAACCAGGTTCTGTACTACTTCCCCGGTGCACTACCTCTTCCGAACGAGTTCCTCCTGCAGCCAGTCCTTGCCTGGAATCATCTGGGTTGGGATGGGCCCAGATGGACCATTGTAAGCTGGAACTACAGGCCAGACGGCAACTCCACGTATTCAACCCCGATTCCGGTCCAGCCTGGGAACACGGTTACCGGGCAGATCCAGGGCGCCAACTGCTCGCCGGGGACAGGGATTTGCTCGAATTGGACGGTTTCGACAGGTGCCACCTCGGGTATGAGCTCGGTTCTCACAACCATTCAGGTCCAAAACGTCACACGTCCAGTCACGCTTGGAGTGGGTGGAGCCCTCGAAGTGTACAACTTGGACAGTTGCTCTCATCTGCCTCTCGCGACTGGCGTCACCTTCTCGAACTTCCAGGCACGCGACGTAGGTGGAAACAGCTACTCGAATTCATCCTTGCCTTGGGAAACTTACACAACCGCATTGGCGCCTAGTTGCTCATACGCGGCGTCTGTCTCCGGGAGCAGCATTAACCTCACGTACTGCGTCCCCAACCCGGTATGCCCGGCGGGCACTGCCTGCGGAACCGTGGTTCCTGACGGGTGTAGGGGTACCTATGTGTGCTCGGGCGTCTGTGCCCGCGGTCCAAAGTGCTTCGACCCAGAGACGCACAGGTGGTACCTGGCAGGGATGACATGTATCGACGGGGCATGTGTGCCCAACTGCGAATAGGGACGGACATAAGGTGCAGGCTGGCGGCATAGCGCTTTGTATCAGCCTCGTACTCGGGGGTTGCGGGCCGTCGCCCGCGCCCCCCGAGGCCCCCCCCGACTCTCCCGTGACCCGTTCGTGCCTTGCGATTGCAACCGACTACAAGGTTGCCCTGCCAGATGCACGCGTGTGCGATCCCTCCATGTCGGGGCAATGCGCGTTCGGGCGACCTGGTACTATTAGCGAAGTCTTGGTAGACGGAACCGAGGTGCTGAGGGGCCTCTGTTCGGGTCCTTGCTTCATCGCCGTGAACCCCAATCGCGCTAGCGGGCTCGACAAGTTGCTAGCAGAGTACTCCGCCGCGGGTTGCACCCTGCTGTCTTGCTTCTGTCCTGATCCGGCCCTGTTCCCTCCGAACTGCGACGAAGAACTCGCACTGTGTTTCGGTATCGTCCTTGGTCCTACGCCTTAGATGTGGATGTCGGATGAGGTTGATCTGTTCCGTGGCGTCCGGTGGGGCAGTCGGCGTACCGGAGCTCGCGCAGAGCGATCGGTCAGTTGAGCGCCCAAGTGCGCGCACGGCGGAGGAGCTGCTCCGCCGGTTTCGGGACCAGCGCGTCCGGCGGAACTCCTCCACGTCCGGCTGGCGTAAGTCCTCGCTCCGCCCTGTCGTGACTTCAGCTGCAGCGCTCTGATTCTCGCGGGCTTGCACAGGAGGCGCGCGATGGAGACGGAGAAGACGGCGGCGGAGTTCCGGGAGCGGTGCGGCGGGCGGCCCACCAGGCGCGGCGCGGTTGTACCCGGCCGCGCTCCGGAAGTGTACTTCCTGCGACGGCGGGCGGCCGACGCCCCTGTGGCGGCGATCTCGCGCGAGCTCGCCGTGAAGCGGCACACGCTGATGACGTGGCTGGAGACGCCGACCGTACCCGGGCCGCCGGGCCGCCGGTACGTACTGGGGTTCCAGCTCACCTACTAGGACCTGGTGCGGCACCACGGCGCGACAGTACTGCCCGCGCGTACCGCAACGCCGCGCGACAACAAGGCCAAGGCCAGGTCGCCGTGCTGATCGCCGAGCGGTGGATCATGGCCAGGCTACGGCACGAGACTCTCCTCTCGCCCGAGGCGCTGAAGGGATGCGGATCTACGGCGCGAGCCGTCGGAAGCTGCTCGAACGGGTGGACTGCCAGCCCCCTGAAGCTACTGCCGACCGAGTCGGTCGTCGGTCGCGCAGTGATTACCCGCCCGGCTCCGCCCCGGGTGTTGGCGGTCACCAGGAAGAGCGTGATTCTGGACGCCCCGCCGACGGCGTGAGGATCGGCCGGGAACTGGCCGGGTCAGCCGTTCACGGGTAGCCAGGTATCGGCAGGGCGAAAGAGTGAAGGCCCGGAGTTCGCGCTCCGAGCCTTCGGCCGGTTCAAGCAGGGCGCCTGATCACCAGCGGTCCGGTGATCGCACGCCTGACGCCGCCGGTCCACTTCCACGCGCCCTCGCTGAGGGCGTCTGGAATCGTTGCGGTTCGTGGCCTGCGCGCTTCCTGCGTGCGGGCAGGTGTTCTTCCTCTGCCGACACTGCGACCGGGGCCACCGGTACTGCGGGGCTGCGTGCGCGCGCACGGCCCGGCGCGCGTGCCTCGCCGCGGCCGGGCGGCGGTACCAGCTCAGCATCGAGGGGCGGCACGCCCACGCCGACCGCCAGCGGCGATACCGCGGTCGCGCTCGCTCGAAAGTGACGCATCACGGTCGCGAGGCGGCGGCCTCCTCCGCGATGGTGCGCGCCTCGCCGGCGGCGGGCGCCATGTCGGCGCCGAGCTCGACCGGCGCCGAGGTCACCGCCCATGCTCACTCCCACGCCTGCCCGGGCGCGCGGCGCCTCTGCTGCGCGCGCTGCGGGATCCGCGGCCGATTCGTTCGCCACGACACGCTTGCCCGCACCGGCCGCCCCGAGCGGCAGCGACGCTTTCGGTCCCGCGCGCCACGGTGAGGCAGTTCGATGATCCCGGCCGAGCTGCGCGCCCGCATCCGCCGGCTGTTCTTCGCCGAGCACTGGCGCATCGGCACCATCGCCGGCGAGCTCGGCGTCCATCACGACGCCGTCCGGCGAGCCATCGAGGCCGAGCGGTTCTTGCGGCCGGCCGTGGTCCACAGGCCCTCGATGCTCGATCCCTACAAGGCGTTCGTAGGCGAGACGCTCGAGCAGCACCCGCGTCTCCGCGCGACGCGCCTGTTCGAGATGGCCCGGGATCGCGGCTACCGGGGCTCGGTCATCCAGCTTCGCCGGTACGTCGCCACGGTACGGCCGGCGCCGCGGAGCGAGGCGTACCTGCGCCTGCAGACGCTCCCGGGCGAGCAAGCGCAGGTGGACTGGGGACACTTCGGCACGATCAGGGTTGGCCACGCGAAGCGGGCGCTGTCGTGCTTCGTGATGGTGCTCTCGTGGTCGCGCGCGATCTACGCCCGCTTCGCGCTCGACCAGACGCTCGAGAGCTTCCAGCGCGGCCACGTCGCGGCGTTCGAGGCGCTCGGTGGCGTGCCAAGGACCATCCTCTACGACAACCTGAAGAGCGTCGTCCTCGAACGCGCCGGCGACCACGTCCGGTTCAACGAGGCGATGCTGTTCTTCGCCGGGCACTACCACTTCGCGCCCAAGCCCTGCGCGCCGTATCGCGGCAACGAGAAGGGCAAGGTCGAGCGCACCATCCAGTACCTGCGCCACGGCTTCTTCGCCGCCCGGCGCTTCTCCTCGGTCCAGGACCTCAACGCCCAGCTCGCTGCCTGGGTCGAGCGCACCGCGCACGCGCGCAAGGTGCCGGGTGACCCCGAGGGCCGGCTCGTGCGAGACGCCCTCGCCGAGGAGCGGCCTCGCCTGCTCGCGCTCCCCGAGCACCCCTACGACTGCCACGCCACCCGCTGGGTCACGTCCGGCAAGCAGCCCTACATCCGCTTCGACCGCAACGACTACTCGATCCCCCACCACCTGGTCGGCAAGCCGCTCGTCCTCGTCGCCACCGAGGACGAGGTCCGGATCACCAACGGCTCGCACGTCTTCGCGACGCACAAGCGGAGCTGGGACGAGAAGCAGGTGATCGAGGACTCCGCCCACATCGAGGAACTCGCGCGGGAGAAGCGCCGCGCCCACGACCTGCGCGGCCGGGACCGGCTCCGCGCGGCCTGCCCGAGCGCCGATCCCTTCCTGGAGGCGCTCGCCGTCCGTGGCGAGCACCTCGGCGGCCAGGTCACCCGGCTGCTCAGGCTCCTCGACCGCTACGACTCCGCTCAGCTCGAGGCGGCGCTCAAGGATGCCCTCGCGCGCGGCGCCATCGGGGCCGCCTCCGTCGCGCACGTCCTCGATCAGCGGACCCGCGCGCGCCGGCAGGCCCCGAAGCTCGACGTGGTCCTCCCCGACGATCCCCGCGTGCGCGATCTCCGCGTCACCCCGCACGCCCTCGACAGCTACGACGCCCTCGCCAAGCCCAAGAAGGAGACGCCGTGAACGACATCAAGGACCAGCTCCGCACCCTCGGCCTGCGCCACACCGCCGACATCCTCGACGACCTCGTCGCCCTCGCCACCAAGAACCGCTGGGGTGCCCACCAGATCTTCGAGCACGTCGCGCGGATCGAGGCCGAGGACCGCGCCCGCCGCAGCCTGGAGCGCCGCCTGGGCCGCAGCAAGCTCGGGGCCTTCAAGCCCATGGCCGACTTCGACTGGGCCTGGCCGAAACGCATCGACCGCGACGCGGTCGAGAGCGCCGTCTCGCTCGACTTCCTCGAGAAGGCCCACAACGTCGTCCTGGTCGCGCCCCAGGGCCTCGGCAAGACGATGATCGCCCAGAACATCGCCAGCGCCGCCGTGCTCGCCGGCCACTCCGTGCTCTTCACGACCGCCGCCCAGCTCCTCCTCGACCTCGGCGCCCAGGAGTCGGCCCGCGCCCTCGACCAGCGGCTCCGCCACTACTGCACGCGCACCGGCCTGCTCGTCATCGACGAGATCGGCTACCTCTCCTACGACAACCGCAACGCCGACCTGCTCTTCCAGGTCGTCTCGCGCCGCTACGAGCGCAAGAGCGTCGTCATCACCTCGAACCTGGCGTTCGCGGACTGGCCGACGATCTTCCCGAACGCCGCCTGCACGACCGCCCTCATCGACCGCCTCGTCCACCACTCCGAGATCATCAGCATCGAGGGCGAGAGCTACCGGAGGCGCGAGGCCGAGCTCTCCAAGGAGGCGACCGCTACCCGGCGCCGCAAGAAGAAGTCGTGACCGGCAAGTTCAGATTCCTGCGGATCTCGGTGTTCGCCAACACCGGGCAAGCCGAGAAGGCGGTCCGCCAGCTCGCGACCCGCCGTGAAGTGCACGGTGCGTAGACGTCAGCACTGACGTCCGATCTTCGGCACCCGTTAGGCAGCCCGAATGGAGCTGCCGAACGGGGTGCCGAGTCGGTTCGGCACCCTGGTAGGCACCCTGTTCGGCAGGCCATTAGGCAGGCAAAGCCGATCCAAGCGCCCGAAACCGCGGTCCTTGCCCCACCCACCGGGAGAGGCCGTTCGAGAGAGAGCAAGGGGGTCCCAGTGTCCCGACCCCTCCCTCCCAACGACTTGGAGAGAGGGGTCGGGACACTGGGACCCGAGAGGAAGAAGAGGTGGTGAGGGTGGGTGGGGCAAGGACAAGGAAGGCAAGGAAGCAAGGAAGGAGGTGAGGAGAGGAACGGATGTGGTGGTAGGAAACGATGAGAAACCAGGAAGAGCAGTTGGGGGAGCGAGGCCGTGTAGAGCGACAGGATAAGGTCTGAACCGGGTAGATAGGTGACGAACTGGACCGGGCTGATGGGTGACACACGCTGGGTACGTGCCTGGAGGTGCGCGTGCCCTGGAGAGAACGTGACCCTGTGT
Source organism: Anaeromyxobacteraceae bacterium (assembly GCA_047602405.1). Taxonomy (GTDB): domain Bacteria; phylum Myxococcota; class Myxococcia; order Myxococcales; family Anaeromyxobacteraceae; genus Anaeromyxobacter. Next base: position 520,794 of record JASGHJ010000001.1, on the reverse strand, counting down.
CGGAGCGTCTGGAGTTCGTGAAGCGGTGGGAGCAGGGGGAGCGGGTCGTCGACCTCTGCTACGAGTTCGGCATCAGCCGGAAGACGGCCTACAAGCTGCGGGAGCGCTACGAAGAGGACGGTGCGCGAGCGTTGTTCGACCGCTCGCACGCTCCGAGGAGGATCCCGCACCGCACGCCAGCGGAGGTCGAGAAGTTCCTGGTCGAGTTTCGCCAGGAGCATCCGACCTGGGGGCCGAAGAAGATCCGGGCGCATCTGCTGCTTCGACAACCGGAGCTCGCCGTACCCTGCGCGAGCACGATCGGCGACATCCTGAAGCGGAACGGCGTGATGCTCCGGAAACGCCGCCGGCGCAGCGTGATGCCGCGCGGAGCTCCGCTGCGCAAGGCGGAGCGGCCGAACGACATCTGGTGCGCCGACTTCAAGGGCGAGTTCAAGCTGGGAACAGGTCGGTACTGCTACCCGCTCACGATCACCGACCGGTTCAGCCGCTACCTCATTCGCTGTGAGGCGCTCGAGGGCACGCACGTCGACACGGCGATCACCGTGTTCGACCAGGCATTTCGCGAGTTCGGCCTGCCACTCGTCATCCGGACCGACAACGGCAACCCGTTCGCCGCGCCAGGGCTCTGGGGCCTGAGCAGGCTCTCCGCGAGATGGCTCAGGTTGGGGATCTGGCCCGAGCGGATCGCGCCCGCGCACCCAGAACAAAATGGGCAGCACGAACGGATGCACCTCGTGCTCAAGGAAGAGACGACCCGCCCCGCGGGCGACAACCTCCTGCAGCAGCAAGAGCGCTTCGACAAGTTCATCGACGTCTACAACCACGACCGGCCTCACGAGGCGCTCGGCCAGAAGCTGCCGGCCGACTTCTACGTGAAGTCAGGGCGCGAGATGCCGGAGAAGCTGCCTGAGCCCGAGTACCCGATGCACGACCGCGTGCAGCGCGTGCGAGGAAACGGCGACATCGTCGTTCGCAAAGGCGAACGGTTCTTCCTGTCGACCGTGCTCGTGGGAGAGCTGGTAGGCATGCGCGAGATCGACGATGGCCGCTGGGTCGTCTCGTTCATGCAGCTCGACCTGGGGCACTTCGACGCCCGCACGAAGCGCTTCACCGCGATTGGCACCCAACCCCAGGAGGTGACCGGAACCGAAGCGGCCTGACCTCGACCTCCTCGAGGAAAACCCGAGGCGGGTGTCACCCATCAGCCCGGTCTAAAACGTCACCCCTCCTCCCGGTTGCACACGCGCGCGCAAGAGAGAAGCGAGCAGTCGGCGAGATGCGCGAAGGAACGCGAAGGAGTGCGAATCGGGGAGGCACCGCGGGAACGGGTTGGTGCGAAGGCCAGGGGTGGGCGGTAAGCTCCGGCGAGCCATGACCCAGCTGACCGAGCCCGAGCTGCGAGCACTGCTCACGAGGCAGGAAGGTCAGTTCCTCGAGTTCAAGTCCGCGTGGGATCTCTCGGGCGCGGCCAGGAAGCCGCTCGAGCGCAAGAAGGTCCGGGACTTCATCGCCGAGTACGTCGCAGCCTTCGCGAACGCCGAAGGCGGCACGCTCGTCGTGGGCGTGGACGATGACGGGACGATCTCGGGCCACGGCTACCCGCCCGACGAGGTCGCGAAGTTCCTCGAGGTCCCCGCGTCGCGGCTCCGGTCGGCCGCCGGGGACGGCCCGGTCGTCGCCGCCGGCCAGGTGGTCTCCCTGGACGGGAAGGAGCTCATCGTCTTCGAGGTGGCGCCCTCGCCCAGCGCCGTCATGGTCGACGGGGACGGCTTCCCGTTCCGTGTCGGAGACCGCGTCATCCGGGAGCCGCAGGAGGTCATCAACGAGCGCAAGCAGGCGTACCGGCGGGTCGGCTTCGAGCAGCGGGTGCGCACGGACGCAGGCCTCGACGATCTCGATCTGGAGCTCGTGCGATCGCTCGTCCCGAACCTGATCCGCGGGGACCTCCCGATCCCGGCGCTCCTGGAGGCGTACGGCCTGGTCCTCCCGCGGGCGGGCGGGATCGCGGTGACGAATGCCGCTCTGCTGCTCTTCGGCAAGGCGCCGCTCTCGAGGTGGCACCCGCACCTCGACATCCGGTTCTTCCGTGTGGACGGCACGGAGCGCCGGCACGGCGGCTCACGGAATGTCACGCAGCTGCCCAGGGTCGATCTGCCGATCGCGGCTGCGATCGCCGAGGCGTACCGGAACGCGGCGCAGCACGTCCGGAAGTCGGAGAAGCTACACCACCTTTTCTTCAAGGAGGTGCCGGAGTACCCGGACTTCGCGTGGCAGGAGGCGATCGTCAACGCGGTCGCACACCGCGACTACGGAGACCAGGGCCGGGGAATCGAGGTCTGGTTCTTCGACGACCGCATGGAGGTGGTCAGCCCGGGCGAGCTCGTCCCGCCGGTCACGCTCGACCAGCTGCGAGAGGGCACGCCGGTGCACTCGAGCCGCAACCCGCTCATCGCGAGGGTCCTCGTCGAGGCGGGGATCATGCGGGAGGAGGGTGAGGGCGTCCCGAGGATGTTCGCCGAGATGAGCGAGTCGTTTCTGCGCCATCCCGAGTTCGACGTCAGGGACTCCACCTTCCGCGTCATCCTCAGGAACACGCCCGTATTCGAGGGCCCGAGCGTGGAGTGGAAGCAGCTGGTCGAGCGCTTGCCGCTCTCCACGCCCCAGCGGCGAGTTCTCCTCGGCCACCCGGTAGGGTTCACGAACGAGGAGTACCGCGAGCTCAACCAGGTCGATCGCGATCAGGCCTACCGCGAGATCCAGGAGATGGTCGCGATGGGCGTCCTCAGAGCGGAGGGGCACGGTCGCAGCGCCACCTGGCGGATCTCGCCCGAGCTCCACGAGACGAGGGCCTGGCTGGAGGCCCGGCTACCGGCGCTCCGAACCTTCTTCGCGACGCACGAGGTGCTGAAGAACGCGGACTACCGCGACCTGATCGGTGTCGCACGCCCCGTCGCGACGCGAGAGCTGGGCCGGCTCGTCAGTCAGGGCTACCTCCTCGCGGAAGGCGAGCGGCGCGGCGCGCAGTACCGGCCCGGTCCGCGGCTGGCCGCGGGGCCGACGAAATGATCGTTATGAACGCGTTATGAAATTCATTCTGACGGCTCGCCGGGGCACCGCGCCTGGGCTGTTGCGGTGCCTGTGCCTAAGGCGCCCGATCCCTGCAACCACCGGAACGCAGAGACGTGCCTGCCCAAGGCAGGCTACGGTCGCGCGGTCGTGGTCGGATCCGGTTTAAACCGGATTCAATAGTGAACCGAAAACGCTTGCGCCTCGATGCGCGAACCCACTACCCTGACGAGGTGATGTCGATGGCTGCCCAGAAGCCGCCCCAGGACCCGATCCCCGCCATGAGGGAGGTCGTCACCACCGAGAAGACGGTGGTCACCTTCCGGATGCCGGCCGATCTCGGCGGGTGGTGTCGTTCCCAGGCCGACGCACGCGGCGTCTCGTTCAACGAGTTCGCGGTCGGCATCCTGAACGACCTCTACAACTGGTACGGGCTCCCCGACCCGATGGTCGAGAAGCTCGAGGCCGACTGCGCCGCGCTCGGCGTGGGCCGCCGCGAGTACCTCATGCGGCTCCTCACGTTCCGGTACGACCAGGTCAAGGAGCGCGGGCCTGGGTTCGACCGCTCCGGCGCGGAGGGCGGGAAGCCTTCGAGGCGCTGACCGACCTGCCATGACGAGGCGCGTGGACATCGGGCAGGCGACCTTTGAGTGGGAGGGCTCTGCGCCTCCGAGCTCGCGTGGGAGCTCGGACCCCGCGCAGCCCCGAGCGTCGAGCTGGCCGCTCAGGGAGCAGCGCGGTGCCGCCCTCGGCGACCGTCGAGCCCCGACGTTCCTGACGCCGCAGCAGGTGGCGGAGCACCTGCAGCTCCCGGTGACCACGGTGGTCGAGTACTGCCGGCTCGGGCGTATCCCGGGCGCGCGGAAGCTCGGCAAGCACTGGCGCGTCGCGCGGGCTGCCCTCGAAGTGCACGTCGCGCTCATGGCCAGGGAGGTGGCCGGTGCCGGTCTATACGAAGGGGAAGGGCCGCTGGACGGTGGTCATCAAGTTCCGCGGGAAGCGGAAGGACTGGGTCGTCCACGGCTCGAAGGAGGAGGCGAAGGCGTTCGAGGCGCGCGAGCGGCTCAAGCTCGAGGCGGCCGACCCGGACCTCGATCCGCGAACCGTGCCGACCTTCTCAAGCTTCTGCGTGACCCACTACCGCCCGCACGCTGAGAAGTACGTCAAGGCGAACACCTGGCAGAAGCGCGCCTCGCTCCTCGCGTTCCTGATGGAGCACTTCGGGCGCTGGAAGCTCACAGAGCTCCACTCCAGGCTCATCGACGACTACATCGAGCGCCGCCGCGCGGCCGGGCTCCGCAACGTCTCCATTAACAACGAGCTGCGCGTCCTCCGCATCGTCATCAACTTCGCGCGGAAGGAGCGGAAGCTCCCGGTCGCGGACGTGGCGGTGAAGCTCCTCCCCGAGGAGACGCGGCGTGTCCGGGCGTGGTCGCTCGACGAGATCGACCGGTTCCTCGTCGCCTGTCAGGAGCTCGAGCCGGAGATCCTGCCGATCGTGGTCTGTCTCCTGAACACCGGAATGCGCAAGGGCGAGGCGCTGGCGCTCACCTGGCCGCAGGTGGACGCCCAGCGCCGGGAGCTCCGGATCTGGCCGTCCGACGAGTGGCAGCCGAAGAACGGCAAGCCGCGCGAGGTGCCGATCTCGAACGGGCTCTGGCCGCTCCTCTCTGGGGCGCGAGCGTCCGAGAAGTGGGTGTTCCCCAGCCGTACCGGCGACCGCTGGAAGTTCTGGCCGAAGCGGCAGTTCAACGCGGTCCGCAAGAAGGCGGGCGTGACCGGCGGGCCGCACACGCTGCGTCACACCTTCGCGTCACACTTCCTCGCGAAGGTGCCCGACCTGGGCCTCCTCGCCGAGATCCTCGGGCACAGCGAGGAGAGCGTCACGAGGCTCTACCAGCACATGCTGCCGGAGCGGCTCGCGAGGGCGCGGAACGTGGTGTCGATCGGGATGCCGGGGGCCGTTCGTGCCTCGGTAACGCTCCGTCGTCGTCCCCTGGCGAACCCGACCACGGCGCCGCAGGGCGCCGACGTCGTGGGCTAGGGGATCATTTGCCGGAGCGATCCTTGGCCTTCTCACACGGGAGGTCGAGGCCCTCCACGCACGGGCGAGGCCGCGAGAGCGCCTTCCGGACCGAGTGGCCCTTGGACCGGATGTCGTCGATCACCCAACGCCCGCCCTGGGCGACGAGGTCGAAGAGGACCTCCTGAATGGGCTCGTGAGCGAACACGTGGAATGACGCTTGGACCTCGGCGCGGCTCGGGCTGCGCTTGGTCAACGTGAGCCGCAGATCACTGAGCGTCGTCTCGTCGTAGTCCTGGGCATTGAGGAGCACGTCGTAGTCCCCGACGACGTTGCCGATGTCCCCGGTCGTACGCGCATGAACTTCTCGTCCTGGGCCCAGAGCGTCACGAACACCTGGCTGAAGAGCTTGCCCCGTTCGGATTCGGACAGAGGCGAGGGGCCTGCATCCTGCAGACTCGCCTTTTCCAGGCGGTAGACCTCGCGGACCGTCTCGACTGGATCGCTCCCCGTCGTGGGCTGAGAGCCAGCCCCCAACACGAGGGCAGCAGCCAGCAAGCCTGCGCGCGCCAAGATACCCATCGTGAAGAGACTATCAGACCCGCCCACTGCTCAGCGCGGTCCGTGGCCGCCCGCCGGAACACACCCACCGAGCAGGGATCAGGGCGTAGCTTCCCGGCTGAGACCCGCGAAAAGGTTGTCCGCGCGGTTGTCCAGAACGACCGAGGGGTCCCGCCTGGTGACGGAACCCCTCGGAAAGTCTGGAGCGGGAAACCGGGTTCGAACCGGCGACCCTCAGCTTGGGAAGCTGATGCTCTACCAACTGAGCTATTCCCGCGTCGCGGCTCCTGATCTGCCCCGAAGCTCCCCGGGAGTCAAGCGCGCGCGAAGGGGTTCCGCTCAGAAGTCCGGGATGGTCGAGAGGTCGTCCTCCATCGGGAACGACTCGTGGGGCTTGCCGTAGCGGGTGGGAGTTGAGACGGGGACGTCCCTCGTCTCCGGCCGCTCATCCCGAGCGTAGGGCCCGCGAAGCGGGCCCGGAGTCGAGGGACGCTCGGGACGAACGGAAGGGGGAAGGGCGCCCGAGGCGGGTACGACCTGGCCCCGCTCCAGCTTGAACCCGGCCACCATCGCGGCGAGCTCCTCGGCCTGCGAGTTGAGCTCGGACGCCGCGGACGACGACTGCTCGGACGACGCGGCGTTCTGCTGGATCACCTTGTCCATCTCGGCGACGGCGGTGGCCACGCTCCCGATGCCGCTCGCCTGCTCGCGGGAGAGGGCGGCCATCTCGTCCACGAGGGCGCTCACCTTGTCGACGCCGTCGAGCAGGCCCTTCAGCTGGCCGGCGGTCTTCACGGCGGCGGTCTCGCCGTCGGCGGCCTGGCGGACCGACTCACGGATGAGCGACTCGGTGCGCTGGGCGGCCTCCTTCGCGCGCATCGCGAGCGAGCGCACCTCCTCGGCGACGACCGCGAAGCCGCGGCCGGCGTCGCCGGCGCGGGCGGCCTCGACGGCGGCGTTGAGCGCGAGGAGGTTCGTCTGGAACGCGATCTCGGAGACATCGCGGATGATGGCGGAGGTCGCCTCGGCGCTCTGCTTGATGCCGCCCATGGTGCCCTGGAGCGAGGTCATGGCGGCGACGCCCTCCTGCGCGGCGCCGCGGGCCGAGCGCGCGACGCCGTTCGCCTGCTCGGCGCTCCCGGCCGCCTGCTCGGTCATCGACTTGACCGAGTCGACGGTGAAGGACGTCTCCTGGAGGGACGCGGCCTGCTCGGTGGCGCCGCTCGCCACCGACTGCGAGGACGAGGCGATCTGCGAGGCGGCGCGGGAGACCTCCTGGGCCGCCGCCGACATCTTCACGAGCGCGTCGTGCAGCGAGGTGCCGGTCGAGTTCACGGCCACCTTCATGCGGGCGTGGTCGCCGCGGTACTCGCCCTGCATCCGGGCGCAGAGGTCGTGCCGGGCGAGCGCCTCGAGCACGCTCGTCGCCTCCTCGGCCGGGGCGAGCAGCGCGCCCACGGTGGCGTTCACGCGGTCGGCGAGCGCGCGGGCGTCGTTCCTGTAGCGGGAGGCGTCGAGCCGGGACGCGAGCTTCCCCCCGGCGAGCGCGTCGAGGAGCGCGGCGATCTCGTTCACCGGCTTCAGGATCGCGTCCAGCGTGTCGTTCACGCCCTGCACGATCTTCCGGAAGTCGCCGGCGTGCAGCGAGGCGTCGGCGCGCTCGCCGAAGCGGCCCTCGACGGCGGCGCTCGAGAGCCGGTGCGCGTCGGCGACGAGCGCCTTGAGCCGCTCGCGGACGTACTCGACCGTCTCGTTCACCTCGGCCTTCTTGCCCGGGAAGCGCTCGAGCGGCGCCGCGAAGTCGCCCTGGCCGAAGGCCGAGATGCAGGCGAGGAGCTTCCGCGTGAGCTCGGCCTGGTCCTCGGCCATGCCGTTCACGCCCTCGGCGATCGCGCGGAAGCCGCCCTGGAAGCGCGCGGCGTCGAGCGCGGCGTCGACGTCGCCGGCCTTGTGGGCGGTCGTCACGCGGGTCAGCTCGGCCACGAGGCCCTGGAGCGCCGCGCGCACGCCGTCGAGCGCCTCGTTCACGAAGCGCTGCTTGCCGGGGAGCGGCGGGAGCGTGGCCCCGAAGTCGCCGTGCGCGACGTCGGTGAAGGTCGCCATGGCGCGGCGCTCGAGCGCGACGTGGCCGGCCACCATCGCGTTCACCTCGCGGGCGAGCTCGCGGTAGGCGCCCTGGAACGCGTCCACGCGGAGCGCGGCGTCGAGGTCGCCGGCGGCCTGGGCGCGGCTCACCTGCCCGAGCTCCTCGAGGAGGCGCTCGACGGTGCGAGAGAGGTCGGCGAGGTGCTGCGCGACGAACCCGAGCTCGCTCGTCGCACCGGAGCCCCACTCGCGCGCGGCGAAGTCGCCGCGGGCGACGGCCTCGATCCCGCCCACCAGCGCCTCGATGCGGCGGTTCGAGCCGAGCGCCGACTCGCGGACCACGATGGCGAGCCCGGTCGCGGTGAGCGCGCCGATCACGGCGAGGTGGATGGGGAGGTGGTCGAACTGCGCGGCGTCCGTCGCGGCGAGCGCGAAGAGCACGGCGAGCGTCGTGACCGGGAGCACGCCGACGCCGAGGGCCATCCAGAGCCGGCGGGCGTTCTCCGAGAGCCGGACGGTCTCCGCCCGCGTGAGCCGGACCTCGGCGAGCGGCGCCCGCTCCATGAGCGGCGCGTAGGCGTTCTCGGAGATGAAGTAGGCGAGGAGCCCGGTGTACGGGCAGAGCATCACCGGGAGGACGGCGATGGTCCCGGCCTGCAGGCCGGTGAGGCCGACCGTGGCCGAGGAGAGCACGAGGATGACGAGGACGCCCGCGGGCCAGCGCCCGGCGGCGAACAGCGCGTCGGCCCAGGGCAGCTTCGCGAGCGCGACCTTCGCCTCGCGGGGCGCGCGGGCGTCGCCCCGCTCCACGATCGCGATCACCCGCGCGACCGCCCCGCGGGTGAGGGCGGCGCTCCCGAGCCGGGTCGCGGCCACCGCGAGGACCGTGATCGGCAGGACCCACTTCAGCTGCTCGCCGGTGAGCCCGGTCGTGAAGATCACGAAGTAGACGGCGAAGGGGACGAGCACGGTCGTCGCGAGCAGCTCGCGGCGGCGCAGGACGGACTTGCAGGTGGACTCGAGCAGGGGCCTCATCGCGAGGGTCCGAGGAGCAACTTCCGGGCCCGGAACGACCCTGGGACGAACGGACCGTGCGATCGCCCAAGCTCTGACGATCCATTCGGATTTTGCCGCATTCGCGACCCTCTGTCCGTGCCCGGGACGTCCGGGCGGGCGGGTCGGCCCTCACCCCCCCGCCTCCATCGACCTGCCCCGTGGGGTGACCTCGGCCTTAGAGTGGGCCTGTGGATGAGCGGGACCGGCGGATCGCGGAGGCGGTGGCGGCGCTGAGGGCGCGCTTCGGGGAGCGGCAGCGGGGGACCCCCTCGCTCGCCGACCCCACGCCGCTCGGGACCGGGCCCCGTAACCGCCACGGCATGCCGCAGTGCCCGCCGAACCAGAACGTCGTCTCGAAGACCTCCTGGCCGGTGCTCGACCTCGGCGAGACGCCGCTCGTCGAGCGGGCCGACTGGCGGCTCGAGGTGGACGGCGCGTGCGAGGCGCCGATCACGATCACGATGGCCGACCTCCTCGCGCTGCCGCAGGTGGCGGCCGAGGCGGACTTCCACTGCGTGACCGGGTGGTCGGTGCTCGACCTCGCGCTCGGCGGCGTGGCACTCGAGACGGTGCTCGCGCTCGCCCGCCCCCGCGCCGACGCGACCCACCTCATGTGCCACGGCGCCGACGGCTACTCGACCAACCTCCCGCTCGAGGAGGCGACGAAGCCGGACGTGCTCGTCGTGCACACGGCGGAGGGCGCGCCGCTCCCGGCCGCGCACGGCGGGCCGGTGCGGATCGTCACGCCGCAGCTGTGGGCGTGGAAGGGCGCGAAGTGGCTGCGCCGGCTCGAGCTGCTCACGCACGATCGCCGCGGCTACTGGGAGATCCGTGGGTACAGCAACACGGCCCACCCGTGGCGGGACGATCGGAGCTGGTGAGCGGGCGCCCCTCGTCTCCGGGGCCGCTGCGCGGCCCCTATGCTCGGGGCTGACGGATCAGGGGCTACTTCTTCTTCTGCGAGAACTTCCGGAAGAAGGAGACGAAGTTCCCCTCGGCGGCCGGGAAGGTGATCGTCTCGGCGGGCTCGTCCTCGTCGCCGTCGAGCCAGATCCCCCCGCACGACTCGCAGGTGTCGTAGCTCATCGACTTCTTGTCACCGCCCTCGACCACCACCATCTCCACGTTGCAGGCGGGGCAGTCGCCGGTGATCTCGTCGGGGTTCGCCGTTCCGGCGATGGACGTGAGCGCGGGCAGGTTCGCGTGAAGCAGGACCTTGTTCAGGTCCGTCACGTCGATCCACTGACCACCGCACTCGGCGCAGCGGTTGATCGTGCTCTCGTCCTGCTTCAGTTCGGTGAGCTCGACGGAGCAACGCGGGCAATCCATGACGATTCAGGTCCTCCTTCGGGGACCCATCACGACAGAGCGTTCGTTAGGCGGGAGACAAGCGAGCGGCCGGGTAGGTGGGGCAACCGGGAGTCTAGCGGGATCAGGCGAGCGCTTTCAACGGGCAACCGCCGCGGCGCCGATCTTCACGCCCCGGTCCTGTGCTCGGCGACGGCCTTGCGCAGCGCCCCGATGAGGCGCCGGAGGCGCTCGGCGTGGAGCTTCAGGGCCACCCGGTTCACGACCAGCCGGGCGGTCACCTCGAGCACCTGCTCCTCCACCACGAGCCCGTTGGCCTTGAGGGTCTCGCCCGTCTCGGTGATGTCCACGATGGCGTCGGCGAGGCCGAGCGAGGGGGCGACCTCGATGGAGCCGTGGAGGGGCACGATCTCGGCCGGGAGGCCCTGCTCGGCGAAGTACCGGGTGGCGAGCTGGACGTACTTGGTCGCGATCCGGGGCGCGACGCCCCGCGGCAAGGGCTTCGCCCCCTTCGGGCGGGCCACGATCACGGCACACCGGCCGATGCCGAGGTCGAGCGGCTCGTACAGGTCGCGCGGCTCCTCCCGGAGCACGTCCAGGCCCACGATGCCCACCGCCGCGGCGCCGCCCTCGACGTAGGTCGCGACGTCGGCGGCCCGGATCGAGATGAACGACAGCCCGGCCTCGGGCGCGTCCGCCCGGAGCCTGCGGGTGTTCGTGAGGAGCGCCTTCGGCGAGACGCCGACCGCCCGCTCGAAGAGGAGGGAGGCCTCCTCGAGGAGCCGGCCCTTCGGCACGGCCACCGTGATGAGCTCGCCCGTCACGCCTTCACTCTCCGGATCCTCGCGCCGAGCGGCGCGAGCTTCTCCTCGATCCGCTCGTAGCCGCGGTCGAGGTGGTAGACGCGCTGGATCTCGGTCGCGCCCGTCGCGGCGAGGCCGGCGAGCACGAGCGCTGCCGAGGCGCGCAGGTCGGAGGCCATCACCTGCGCCCCCGAGAGCGACGGCACGCCCTTCACGATCGCGGTCTTGCCGTCGGTCGCGATGTCGGCGCCGAGGCGCTGGAGCTCCTGCACGTGCATGAAGCGGTTCTCGAACACGGTCTCGACGATCTTGCTCGAGCCGTCGGCGAGGCACAGGAGCACCATCATCTGCGCCTGCATGTCGGTCGCGAAGCCGGGGTAGGGCGCGGTGCGCACGTCCACCGGCCGGGGCCGCCCGTCGCCGAGCACGCGCAGGCCGTTCCCCTCCGCGCGCACGGTCGCGCCGACCGCGCGGAGCTTCTCGACGAGCGCCTCCTGGTGGGCCGCGACGCAACCCTCGACGAGCACGTCGCCGCCGGGGAGCGCGCCCGCGACGAGGAAGGTGCCCGCCTCGATGCGGTCGGGGATGACGTCGTGGTCGAGCGGCCGGAGCGTGCGGACGCCCTGGATCCGGAGCTCGTCGGTGCCGGCGCCCTCGATGCGGGCGCCCATGCCGCGCAGCGCGTTCGCGAGGTCGGTGACCTCCGGCTCGCGGGCGCAGTTGCGGAGCACGGTCTCGCCGTCGGCGAGCGCGGCCGCCATCATGACGTTCTCGGTGCCGGTCACGGTGACGCCGTCGAACGTGAACACCGCGCCCTTGAGGCCGTGCGGGGCCGCGGCCTCGACGTAGCCGTGCTCGAGGCGGATCTCCGCGCCGAGCGCGGCGAGGCCCTTCAGGTGCTGGTCGATGGGGCGGGCGCCGATGGCGCAGCCGCCGGGCAGGGAGACCCGCGCCCTGCCCCAGCGCGCGACGAGCGGGCCGAGGACGACCACGGAGGCGCGCATCGTCTTCACGAGCTCGTACGGCGCCTCGGGGTTCACCGCCGCGGGGACGCGCACGGTGACGGCGTGTCCGCCGCCCTCGCGGGCCACCTCGCAACGCATGTTGCCGAGCAGGCGGCCGAGCGTGCGCACGTCCGCCAGGTCCGGCACGTTCCGGACGTGGTGCTCGCCCTCGGCGAGCAGCGCCGCGGCGAGCGCGGGCAGGGCGGCGTTCTTGGCGCCGGAGACCTTCACGGTCCCCCGGAGCGGCACGCCGCCTTCGACGACGATCTTGTCCATGAGCTCCTGGGTCCCGGAAAACCGCGCGGATACTACAGGGCCTACCGCCCGGCCGCCATGCGGGCGACCACGTAACGCGGCAGCCCCGCCAGATCCTTCCGCCCCTCCGCCTGCTCGAAGCCAGCTTCCCTGCACAGCGCCACCACCCTCTCGGCGTGGCCCTCGTGCAGCTCGACGGCGAGCACGCCGCCCGGCGCGAGCCGGGACGGCGCACCTGCGACCACCCGGCGCAGGACGTCGAGCCCGTCGGGCCCGCCATCGAGCGCAATGCAGGGCTCGCGCCGCACCTCCCGGGACAGCCCGGCGAGCTCGGCGCTGGGGATGTACGGGGGGTTGGAGAGGATGACGTCGAACCGATCGCCGGCGTGGACGGCCGCCCACAGGTCGCCGTGGGCGAACTCGACCACGGCGCCGAGCTTCTCCGCGTTCGCCCGGGCGACCGCCAGCGCCTCCTCCGAGAGATCGGTCGCGACCACCCGGGTGCCGGGCCGGCCGAGCGCGACCGAGACGGCGATGGCGCCGGAGCCGGTGCACAGGTCGAGCACGCTCCCGGGGCCCTCCCTGGGCAGCGCCGCGAGGGCGGCCTCGACGAGCGCCTCGGTCTCGGGGCGGGGGACGAGCACCGCGGGTGAGACCGCGAAGCCGTGGCCGAAGAACTCGCGCTTGCCGAGCAGGTACGCCGTCGGCTCCCCGTCGGCGCGGCGCTTCACGAGCGCGCGGAAGGTCGCGAGCTCGGGCTCCTGGATGGGCTTCTCGAAGTCGAGGTAGAGCCGCACCCGGTCGCAGCCGAGCGCGTGGGCGAGGAGCAGCTCCGCGGTGAGCCGGGGCGAGTCGACCGACTTCTTCGCGAAGTAGTCCTGCGTCCAGGCGAGGAGCTTGAGCGGGGTCCAGATCTCGGCCACGGGAGGCGTGCAAGGTAGCTGGAAACGCGGCGGATGGTAAGGTCCGGGCGATGGCGCGGGCCTCATCCGACCGGACGCACCGCGAGCTCGAGCGGGTCGACCAGGCGAGCCTCGACGAGCTCATGCAGGCGCACCCGGCGCTCTGGCGCGAGGTGGGGCAGGGGCTCGTGGCGGCCTCCGCGAAGCGCTCGCCGGAGGCGCTCGCGGCGTTCGTGGAGCGGGCGCTCGCGGCGGCGGCGCCGTGGCGCGAGCGGGTCAAGAAGAGCCACGGGAACCCCGAGGTGCTCGAGCAGGCGTTGCCGAAGGTGATCGCGGCCCGGATGGCGAAGCTCGCGGTGGAGCGGACGCTCCAGGCGGCCGCGACCGGACGGTCGTCGGACGGCACGGCCTCCGCCAGCGTGCGGATGGGCCGCTGGTCGGGCTCGCTCGTGAACGCGCTCCTGTTCGAGGGCGAGGGCCTCGCGCGGAGGCCGGCGTCGCTCGGCTGGTTCCGGGCGCTCTGGCCGCTCGTGGGCGACCGGCGGCTCCTCATGCCGCTCGTGCAGCCGCGCGGCATCTGGTGCTTCTACTCGCGGGCGCTCGTGCGGGAGCTCGCGGCGCTCGCCGCAGGCCGTCCGGTGCTCGAGGTCGCCGCGGGCGACGGGACGCTCGCGCGGTTCCTCGCGGCGGAGGGTGTCTCCGTCACCGCCACCGACGACCACAGCTGGAAGGGCGCCGGGATCCCGGCGTCCGTGGAGCGCCTCGACGCCGTGGCCGCGCTCGCGCGCCACCGGGCGCCGGTGGTTGTGTGTTCCTTCCCGCCCCCGGGCAACCGCTTCGAGCGGAAGATCCTCGAGGCCCCGCACGTCGAGACCTACGTGGTCCTCGGGAGCCGCCAGCGCCACGCCGCCGGCGACTGGAAGGCCTACGAGGAGCAGACCGGGTTCGCGTGGACCGTCGACGAGCGCCTCTCGCGGATGCTGCTCCCGCCGGAGATCGATCCGGCGGTGCTGGTGTTCACGAGGAAGGGTTAGGCCCGGACCGACGCATCCCCCTTCGCCGCCTCGCGAAGGGCCTGCGCCGCGTAGAACGTCCGGCACGCCTCGATCATGTCGAGGACGTCCCCGTCCATCACCGCCGGCAGGTTGTGGCGCGTGTAGTTGATGCGGTGGTCGGTCAGCCGGTCCTGCGGGAAGTTGTAGGTCCGGATCTTCTCGGACCGATCGCCGGTCCCGACCTGGGACTTGCGGGCCGCGTCGCGCGCGCTGCGCTGCTTCTCCTGCTCGATCTCGTAGAGCTTCGCGCGCAGCATCTTCATCGCCATGTTGCGGTTCTTGAGCTGGCTCTTCTCCTGCTGGCACTTCACCACGATGCCGGTGGGCTTGTGGGTGAGGCGCACCGCGGAGTCGGTCGTGTTGACGCTCTGGCCGCCGGAGCCGGTGGACCGGAACACGTCCATCTCGACGTCGGACGGGTTCACCTGGATGTCGATGTCCTCGGCCTCGGGCATCACCGCGACGGTGACCGTCGAGGTGTGGATGCGCCCCTGGGCCTCGGTCGCCGGCACGCGCTGCACGCGGTGCACGCCCGACTCGTACTTGAGCGAGGAGTAGACCGAGTCGCCGCTGATGGTGACCGTGACGTCCTTCACGCCGCCGAGCGAGCCGCCGGACTGGTCGACGATCTCGGAGCGCCAGCCTTTCCGCTCGGCGAAGCGCAGGTACATGCGCAGCACCTCCGCCGCGAACAGGCCCGCCTCGTCGCCGCCCGCCCCGGCCCGGATCTCGACGATGACGTCCTTCTCGTCGTTCGGGTCCTTCGGGATGAGCAGGAGCTTCAGGTTCTCCTCGGCGGGCTCGAGCCGCGGCCGGAGGACCGCGAGCTCTTCCTTCGCCATCTCGCGGAAGTCCGCGTCGGCGAGGAGCGCCTCGTTGTCGGCGACGTCCTTGAGGAGCTTCCGGTAGTCCGCGAGGGCGAGCACGGTCGACTCGAGGGAGGCGCGCTCCTTCGAGACCTTCTTGAACTTCTCGCCGCTCGAGGCGACGGCCGGGTCGGAGAGCTGGTGCGTCAGCTCCTCGAACCGTTGCTCGATGGCCTCGAGCTTCTTGAGGACGTCCGGGGACAGCATGAGGGGGCCTTATCTATGCGATCCGCTGGGGGTGGGCAAGGTTGGCCGCCGGGTGTGCCCTGCCCCGTTGGCAACCGCGGCCTCCCGGGACCATGATGGCCGCCGTGGCCCGCCTCGTCGTCCGCAACGCGCTCCTCCCACCGCACGGGCCCGGGACCACCCTCGTCGTCGAGGGCCGCCGGATCGCGGCCGTGGCGCCCGCCGGGACCGCGGTGCCCTCCCTGCCGGGCGACTGGGAGGTCGACGCCGACGGCCGCCTCGTCGTCGCGGGGCTCGTCGACGCCCACACGAACCTCGCGTTCGGCGCGCTGCTCCGCCGGGCCGGGCTCCCGGGCCGGCCGCCCGCGACCGTGGCCGATCTGCGCGCGGGCCTCCGGGATCGCCTCGCCGCCCGCGCCACGCCGGCGCAGCTCACCGCACTCTCCCGGGCGGGCGCGCTCGCCGCGCTCCGTGCGGGCACCACCACCGCGCTCGATCTCGTGTCCGGGCCGCCGGGCGCGGGCGTCGCCGCGCTCGAGGCCGTCGCGCGCGGTGTCGCGCCGGTGGGCCTGCGCACCGTGCACGCCTACGCGGCGCGCGGGCCGCGCGGCGAGCCGCCCCGCCGCGCGGACGTCGCGGACGGCGCCGCCTTCGCGCGGAGCCGCGGGGCGGACGCGCGGCAGCTCGGGGCCGTCGGCCTCGGCGGGCTCTCCGGGGTCGACCCCGACGTGCTCGACGAGCTCGCCGCGCACGCCGCCGAGCACGGGCTGCTCGCCTCGGTCGCCGAGGACGAGGCCGACCTCGCCCACGTCTTCTCGCGCTTCTCGCGGCGGCCGCTCGACCTGCTGGCCGGGCACGGGCTCCTCGGGCCTCGCGCGGTCGTCGCGCACGCCGGCACCTCCATCCACTCCGAGGCCGCCGCGCTCGCCACCACCGGGGCGACGCTCGCCCTGACCCCCCGCGCGGCCGCGTACTGGGGCGCGCCGCTGCCGCCGGTGCTCGCGTTCGCGACGATGGGCGTCTCCGTCGCGCTCGGCACCGACGGGCTCCTCCCGGACGTCGCGGGCGAGGCGCTCGCCGCGGCGCTGTGGCTCCGCCAGGCGGAGCGCAGCGCGGCGGCGGCCGCCGGCCTCGTGGGCGGGCTCGCCTGGCCCGCGGCGGCGCGGCTCGCCTCGGAGCTCGTGGGCGACACCGTCGGCGCGATCGAGACCGGCGCGCTCGCGGACCTCGTCGTGCTGGAGTGGCGCCCGTCCGCGCCGCCTCCGCCCGCGATCGCGCCGGGCGACCTCGCGCTGCTCTGGGCCGGGGCACCGGCCGCCTGGGTGATCGTCGACGGCGAGGTGCGGCTCCGCGAGGGCCGCCTGCTGGGCGAGGACGAGGCCCGCATCGCCGCCGAGGCGAGCGCGGCGGCGGAGGCCCTGCTCGCCTCCTGAGGGCTGAGCCGTTCGGGTGGGTCGTTGACGGTTGGTATGGGACACGCGCGGCCGCGTGGGGCTGCGACGAACTGCCCGATCCGATCCACGACCGCGGCGCGCATCTTGGAGCCACGCGCGCGTGCCTCCACGTTGGGGCACGGGGAGGTCTCCTCCCTGACGGTCCGGCCGCCCGACTCCTCGACCCCCCAAGGACGCCTGGACCGTCACCCGCGGCCTGACCTCACGCGAGCGGCAGCAGGAGGCGCACCCGCGTCCCGCGGCCGGGCGTCGACTCCACCTCGACCGAGCCGCCCGCCTCCTCCGTGGTGCGCTTGACCATCGGCAGGCCGAGGCCGGTGCCGTGCCCGGGCTTCGTCGTGAAGAGCGGCTCGAAGGCGCGCTCGAGGGTCCCGGCGTCCATGCCCGTCCCGCTGTCGGTCACCTCGACGACGATCGGGCCCACGCCGCCGTCGTCGTGCGCCCGCAGCGACAGCTCGCCCCCGGCCGGCATGGCGTCCCGCGCGTTCACGGCCAGGTTGAGCACCGCCTGCGAGAGCGCGGCCTCGGGAATCGCCACCTCGCGCGTCGCCGGCGCCTCCACGCGCAGCCGCACGTCGGGCGGGAGCACCGGGGCCAGCAGCCGGCCGAGGCTGGCGATCACCTCGGCGGGGCGGCACCGCTCGGAGGTCGGCGGCCGGGCGAGGGCCAGGAGCCGCTGCGCACCCTGCACGCCGGTGCGCGCGGCGCGCTCGAGGTCGTCGAGGATCTCCGCCGCGTGACGGGGCTGCCCCCGGAGCGCCTGGGCGCCGGAGAGCACGACGGTGAGCGTGTTGCGCAGGTCGTGCGCGAGCCCACCCGCGAGGTAGCCCATCGACTCCACCCGCTGCGCGGACGAGAGCGCCCGGAAGGCCTCCTCGCGCTCGCGGGCGGCGGCGAGCGCGCGGGCCCGTTCCTCGGCGCCCTGCTCCATCGCCCGCGCGAGCGCCCGGTGCAGGATGCCCTGCAGGGCGCCCAGGCTCGCGATGGCGACCGCGAGCGTCATCGCCACGCGGAGCCAGGGCAGCGCACGGGAGAAGTCCACGCCGCCGGGGTGCGGCGCGGGGAGGACGCCGGCCACCATGAGCGCGCCGACGCCCGCGTAGACGCCGAAGGCGAGCGCCGAGGCGACGACGCCGCGGGGCGCGCCGTAGAAGGCGAGCGCGAGCAGGCTCGCGGCGAGCACGAGCGCGCCGTTCCCGGCGAGCGGGCCGAACATGGCGGCGGAGATCGCGCCCTCCGCCGCGAGCAGCGCGACGAGGCAGCCGGCCGAGACGTCCGGGCGGCCCCGGAAGACGAACGCGCCTCCGGACAGGAGGAGGAACGCCCCGACCTGGACCAGCACGGGCTCGAGCGGCGCTCCGGTCAGGACCTCCACCACGACCGTGAGCACCACCACCGGCGTGGCGAGCACGGGGACGAGCACCCGGGCCGCGTCGAGGAACGCGCCCTGGGTCAGGCGGGCGATGAGCTCACGGGTCGGGGGCGGCGCCACCCACGGATCATCCCGCGCCGGGCGGCCCGGTCAACTCCGCGTCGCGGAAAGCGTCAGTGCCGCCGCGTCAGCGCGTCGGAGATCGCCTTGATCGGCCCGGCGTCCACCCGGGCGGAGTCGATCAGGATGCGCAGCAGGTTGAGGGCGGTGCGCGCGAGGTCGGCGAGGTGCTCGACCCGCTTCAGCTTGAACCGCGCGGCCGCCTTCACCGCGGGGTCCACGTCGGCGGTCGCGGCGCGCAGGTCGGCGATCGCCCGCTCGAAGGTGGCGAGCGCGCCCTCGACCGCGACCTTCTCGCGCTCGCGCAACACCCGGGCCACCATCCGCCACACGTTCGTCTCCGCCTCGAAGTGCTCCTTGCGGTCGCCCGGCACCGCCACCTTGCGGACGACGCCCCAGCGGCGAAGCTCGCCGAGGCTCATCGAGAGGAGCCCGGTCGAGATGTGCAGCCGGTCGCAGAGCTCCGGGGCGGCGAGCGGCCGGTCGGAGAGGAAGAGCACCGCCCACACGCGCCCGAGCTGCCGGCGGAACCCCCAGAACTCCATGATCGCGCCGATGGCGTCGGCGACGCCGAGCTCGGCGCGGGCGAGGGCGTGCGAGCCGGCCGGCGCGGCGCGGCCGTTCGCGCGGGCCTCGCCGGCGTCGCTCACCGGGCCCCCGCGAGCCAGAGGTCGGCGAGGGCGCAGAGCGCGAAGGCGACCGAGGCGAAGGCGTTGTAGTTGAAGAAGGCGACGTTGATGCGCTCGGGCCTGACCTCGCCGCCCGGCGCGACGTGCCGGTGCTCGAGGAAGACCACCACCGTCATGATCGCCGAGCCGAGGTACCAGGCCGGGCCGCGGCCGGCGAGCCAGCCGGCGAGCGGGACCAGCACGGCGGTGAGCACGTGGAGCCCGCGCGCCCAGGCGAGCCCGCCCTTCACGCCGAAGCGGACCGGGATCGACCGGAGCCCCTCGCCGCGGTCGAACTCGGTGTCCTGCATCGCGTAGAAGACGTCGAAGCCGGCGATCCAGGCGCCCACGCCGAGGCCGAGCACGATGGAGGCCGCCGGCGCGGCGCCGGTGAGCGCGATCGCGACGCCGACGGGCGCGAGCGCCTGGGCCACGCCGAGCCAGAGGTGGCAGGCCCAGGTGAACCGCTTCGCGAAGGAGTAGCCGAGCAGGATCGCGAGCACCGCGGGCGACAGCCAGCCCGCGAGCGGGAGGAGCAGGAAGGCCGCGGTGACGAAGACCGCGGAGGAGCCCACGAGGAGCGCCCAGGCGGAGGCGGGGCTGACCTCGCCGGTGACGAGCTCGCGCCGCTGCGTGCGCGGGTTCTTCGCGTCGAAGCGCCGGTCGGCGATGCGGTTCATCGCCATCGCGGCGGTGCGGGCGGCGACCACGGCGACCGCGACGAGCGCGAGGCGCCAGAGGTCGAGCGTCGCGTCCCGCGCCACGAGCACGACGGCGCTCGCGGCGAAGGGCAGCGCGAAGAGCGAGTGGCTGAGCTTCACCATCCGCGCGAGGGCGCCGAGGCCTCCACCCATCCGCTCATCCTGGGCGTCCTTCGACTTCGGCCCGCCTTCGGCGGGCCTACGCTCAGGATGAACGGTCGTAGTCGAAGGATGCGTCACGCGGTGGCCTCCGGGCGCTGGCGCGCGAGCCAGCGGAAGGGGGGCGGCTTCGAGGGGGCGCCGAAGGCGGCGAGGAGGTGCTCGAACGGGTCGGCGGGCCGGGCGCCGGCGAGCGGCGCGGCGAGGACGCCGGGGGCCTTGCCGGGCGCGAGGCGGCCCACGTGCGGGGCCCCGACGGCGGCGCCGTTCCAGGCGAGCGGCAACAGGCGCGCGGCGGGCACGGCCGGGAAGGCCTCGCGCAGCGCGGCGAGCTCCGCGAGCGGCGCGAGCGACGGCGAGGACGCGAGCGAGTCGGTGCCGACCGCGAGCGAGGCGCCGGTCTCGAGGAGGAGCGGGAGCGGCGGGAGCCGTCCGCCGATGTGCCGGTTCGAGCGCGGGCAGAGCACGACGGTGGCGCCGGAGCGGGCGAGCAGGGTCGCGTCCTCGGCGTCGACGTCCACGCAGTGCACGGCGAGGTGGCCGGGCTTCAGGTGCGGCGCCACCGCGGCCACCGCCGAGCGCGCGTGCGGCCGCGGGGGCGGGGCCTTCATGGAGGCGGCCATGCGCGCGAAGGCGCCGGTGCCGTGGGCGACGAGCGCGCGCTCCTCCGGGTCCTCCGCGAGATGAATGGAGCCGGGCCCCGCGTCGAGCAGCGTCGCGACGGCGTCGGGCAGCGTGGAGTAGACGGCGTGCGGCGAGAGCCGGACGCGCAGGCCCGGCGGGAGCTTCGCGCGCTCGAGCGCCTCCCGGGCGGTCGCGTACATCCGCTCGTAGCGCTCGGGCGTGAGGCCGAACACCTCGAGGTAGACCGAGCCCGCCACGCCGGCCCGCGCGAGCGCGCCGACCGAGCCGAGCGTGTTCGTGACGTCGCCGACCGCCGCGACGCCGGCCGCCACCATGTCCTCCGCCGCCATCTCCATCGCCGGCTGGACGTCCTCCGGCCGGGCGGTCGCGCGCGTCGCGATGAACAGCTGCACCCACGGCGCGAGCCCCTCGCCGCCCTGGACCCGCCCCGCGAGGTGCGAGACCTCGAGGTGCAGGTGCGCGTTCACGAGCGCCGGCAGCAGGATCGCGTCGAGCCGCTCGCCGGGGCCGTGCGTCGCCTCGATCTCGGCGCGCGGGCCGGCGGCGACGACGGCGTCGCCGTCGAGCGCCACGGCGCCGTCCTTCACCACCGCCAGGCCCGTGAGCACCCACGGCGCGCTGAACACCTTCACGGTCACGCCTGCGCGCCCCCGCCGACGATCTCGTACCTCATGTTCCGGCGCGCGGCCTGGAAGCCGGCGTCGCGGATGTGCCGCTCGACCTCCTCCGAGTCCATCTGGAAGGTCGTCCCGGCGGCCGACACGACGTTCTCCTCGATCATCACCGAGCCGAAGTCGTTGCAGCCCATGTGCAGCGAGGCCTGCGCGACCCCGCCGCCCATCGTGACCCACGACGCCTGCAGGTTCGGGACGTTGTCGAGCACGAGCCGGCTGAGCGCGTTCGTGCGGAGGTACGCCTGGGCGCTGCCGTCGCCGGGCTGGAGCCGCGTGTTGTCCGGCTGGAAGGGCCAGCAGATGAAGGCCGTGAAGCCCTTCGTCTCGTCCTGCAGCTCGCGCAGGCGCATCAGGTGCGCCACCCGGTGCCGCGCCTCCTCGCCGACGCCGAACATCAGCGTCGCCGTCGAGCGGAGGCCGTGCTGGTGGGCGGCGCGCATCACCGTGAGCCACTCGTCGGTCGAGCACTTGAGCGGCGCGATCCGGCGGCGGACCTCGTCGTCGAGCACCTCGGCGCCGCCGCCCGGGATCGAGTCGAGCCCGGAGGCGATGAGCCGGTCCATGGTCGCGTCGAGCGAGAGCTCGCTCGTGCGCGCGATGTGCCAGATCTCCTCGGGCGACAGCGCGTGCAGGTTGATCATCGGCCACTTCTGCTTCACCCAGCGGAAGAGGTCCTCGTACCACTCGATGCCGAGCTCGGGGTGGAGCCCGCCCTGGAGCAGGATCTCGATGCCGCCGAGCGCGACGGTCTCGTCGATCTTCTTCGTGAGCTGCTCGCGCGAGAGCACGTACGCCTCGCCGTGCCCGCGCGGCCGGTAGAACGCGCAGAAGTGGCAGGCCGTGGTGCAGACGTTCGTGTAGTTGACGTTGCGCGAGACGATGTAGGTGACGACGCCGTCCGGGTGGAGCGCGCGGCGGCGGGCGTCGGCGGCGAGGCCGAGGTCGAGCACGCTCGCCTTCTCGTCGAGGAGCTCCGCCTCGTCGGCGTCGAGCCGCTCGCCGGTCGCGCCCTTCGAGAGCGCGGTGTCGAGCGAGACCTGCCGGCGGACGCGGCGGGTCTTCACGACGTCGTCCACGAAGCGCAGCTTCATCGGGGGCAGGAAGCCCTTCCGCGCCGCGCGGTCGAGGAACGCCTCGAGCCCCTGCAGCTCGTACGGCCCGAGGCCGTAGCGGATGCGCTGGGTGAGGTAGCGGCGGTAGCGCTCCGGGTCGCCGCCCTTCTCGGCCGCGAAGCGCTGGGCGAGCTCGGTGCGCATGCCGAGGCCGTGCTGCGCGGCCCGGGTGAGCTCCTGCACGTCCTCCGGCGAGACCGTGCCCGGGCGCGCGGCCCAGAGCGCGAAGATCATCGGCAGGCCGGAGAGCTTGTTCCACTCGCGGCCGAGGTCGAGCACCTGGTTCGCGCGGACGTCGAAGGCGCGGTCGCCGATGACGAGGGCGCCCTTCGTGCCCTTCGCGCGCGCGAGGCCGTCGGCGGCGGGGGCCGGGGTGTAGGCCGGGTGCACGCCCATGCCGTCGAGCACGAGCTTCGCGAGCACGTGCGAGGTGCGGGAGGCGGTGTCGAGGAAGACCTCGTCCCAGATGGCCGGCGACTGCTCGCCGGCGAGGACCACGGTCTGCACCGGCCCGTCGGCGCCGATGGCCATCCCCGGCACGATGTCGTACTGGCCCTTCGTGAGCGCGGCGACCGACACGAGCGCGAGGTCGACCTCGCCGGCCTCGAGCATCGCGGCGCAGGCGGACGGCTCCGCCTTGACGAGCTCGATGCGCTCGGAGCGATCCAGGCCCTCGGTGAGCGGCCAGGCGTTGAGGAACGAGACGGCGGCGGCGCGGAGCTTCTTCGTCGTCATGCGGTCACCCGGGCCACTTCCCCGGCGCCGGGCGCGGCGCCGTCGTGGACCTTCAGCACGTGGTAGAGGCTGTCGCGCTCGGCGGGCACGCGGCCCGCGGCGCGGATGAGCCGGTGGAGGTCGGGCTCGGAGAGCGCCTGCGGCACGGTGGAGCCCGCCATGTGGTAGATGCGCTCCTCGAGCACGGTGCCGTCGAGGTCGTCCACGCCGAACGCGAGCGCGGTCTGGGCGAGCCGGTCGCCGAGCGAGACCCAGTACGCCTTCACGTGGTCGAAGTTGTCGAGGTAGAGGCGCGCGACCGCGAGCGTGCGGAGCGCGTCGTACCCGGTCGGCTTCGGGAAGGCCTTGCCGATCATGTTGTGCTCGGGGTGGAACGCGAGCGGGATGAAGACCTGGAAGCCGTGGGTCTCGTCCTGCAGCTCGCGCAGCCGGCGCATGTGGTCGACCCGCTCGTCCAGGTGCTCGATGTGCCCGTAGAGCATGGTGGCGTTGGTCTTGAGGCCGAGCCGGTGCGCCGTGCGGTGGATCTCGATCCACTGGTCGGCGGTGGCCTTGTCGTCGCAGATCTTCCGGCGCACGCGCGGCGCGAAGATCTCGGCGCCGCCGCCGGGCATCGTGTCCATGCCGGCGTCGCGGAGCTCGGAGAGGACCTGGGCGTAGGTCTTCTGGAACTTGTCCGCGAAGAACTGGATCTCGACGGCGGTGAACGCCTTGATGGCGAGCCCCGGCCAGCCGGCGCGGATCCGGCGGAGGAGCTCCGTGTAGTACTCCCACGGGAGATCCGGGTGCAGACCGGAGACGATGTGCACCTCGGTGATTCCCAGGGGCTTGCGCGAGAGGACCTTCTCGACGGCCTCCTCGAGCTTCATGGTGTAGCCCTCGGACGCCACCTGGTCGTCCTTGCGGGCGAACGAGCAGAACTTGCAGCTCGCCACGCAGACGTTGGTGGGGTTGAGGTGCACGTTGCGGTTGTAGAAGGCGAGGTCGCCGTGGCGCGCCTCGCGGACGTGGTTCGCGAGCGCGCCCACCGCGGCGAGGTCGGTCGCCTCGAAGAGCTTCAGCGCCTCGGCGTCGGTCAGCCGCTCGCCGGCGAGCACGCGGTCGCGGATGGGACCGAGGCCGTCGCGCTCCAGGGCGCGGTGCGCGAGGTCGGAGATCATGTGGCGTCCTCCACGGGTTCGGGCGCCGCGGGCGACAGCCCGTCCCAGCGCTTCATGAGATCGTTCGGCAGGCCGATGCGGTCGAGCACCCGCGCGACCACCGTGTCCACGAGCGCGGCCATGTCCTTCGGCCGCGAGTAGAACGACGGCGAGGCGGGCATCACCATCGCGCCCGCCTCGATGACCTGCGTGATGGCGCGCGCGTGCACGAGCGAGATGGGGGTCTCGCGCAGCACGAGCACGAGCTTCTTCCGCTCCTTCAGCATCACGTCGCCCGCGCGGCCGATGAGGTCGACCGAGATGCCGTGGGCGATGCGGGCGAGCGCGCCGGAGGAGCAGGGGATGACGACCATCGCGTCGTACTGCGACGAGCCGGACGCGAAGGGCGCCGTGAAGTCCTGGTTCTTGTAGATCTTGAACGGGTACTTCGGCTCCTTGCCGATCTCCTGCATCCAGACCTGCTTGCCGGTCGAGGAGAAGACGAGGTCGGCCGTGACGCCGTGCGCGGGGCCGTGCTCGGCGAGGAAGTCGAGGAACCGCTTCGCGTAGGGCGCGCCCGTCGCGCCGGAGATGCCGACGACGAGCTTCACGCGCGCACCGCCGTGACGAGGCCGCAGACGCCGGGGAAGAGCGTGCGCCCCTCCACCTTCGTGAACCCGTGCCTCGCCGCGCCTGCCTCGTACTCGGCGCGCGAGGCGAAGCGCTCCATCGACTCGACGAGGTAGCGGTACGCCTCGGGGTCGGGCGAGAGCACGCGGCCGAGCACCGGGAGGGCGAGCCGGTTGTACGCAGCGTGGACCGCGCGCGAGCCCTTCGACTCGGACCGGAAGAACTCGAGCACGCCGACCCGGCCGCCGGGCTTGAGCACGCGCGCCATCTCGGCGAGGCCGCGCTCCCAGGAGTCGAGGTTGCGCACGCCGAAGGTGACCGTGACGAGGTCGAACGCGCCGGCGCGGAACGGCAGCGTGAGCGCGTCGGCCTGGCTCGCGGGGAGGCCGGTCTTCTCGACGCCGCGCGAGAGCATGCCGTGCGAGAAGTCCGCGGCGACGACCTTCAGCCCCGGGGCGCGGCGGTGGGCGAGGTCGGCGACGTCCATCGTGCCGGCGCAGAGGTCCAGGAGCGCCTCGCCCGGCTTCGGGTCGAGCGCGCGGAGCAACGTGCGGCGCCACGCCTGGTCGACCCGCATCGTCATGACGCGGTTGAGGAGGTCGTAGCGCGGCGCGATGCGATCGAACATCGCGCGGACGGCGGAGGCGCGCGGGCCCTCGCCGGGCAGGGGGACCGATCCCGTCATCCGTTCGCCTTCCTGGGCGTCCACGCCGCCGCCGGCGGTGGCGCGATGGCGGGCCGCCGGAGCGGCGCCGCGCCGGCGACGAGCCGGTCGTAGAGCGCGTCCATGCGGGCGACGACCTCGGGCGGGTGCACGCAGGGCTCCGGCCACTCCCGGCCGCCCTCCTCGACCCACTTCCGTGTCGCGTCGACGCCGATCTTGCCGCCGAGGCCGAGGTGGGGCGCGGCGTGGTCGAGGATGTCGACCGGCCCGTCCACCACCACGAGGTCCCGCTTCGCGTCCACGTTGGCGAACGCGCGCCAGGCCGCCTGCGAGGTGTCCTGCACGTCGACGTCCTCGTCGAAGACGACGAGCGTCTTCGTGGACGACATCTGCCCCGAGCCCCACAGGCCGTGCATGAGCTTCTTCGCGTGGCCGGGGAACTCCTTCTTCATCCGGATCAGGCAGAGGTTGTGGAACACGCCCTCCGGCGGGAAGGCCATGTCGAGGATCTCGGGGAAGACGAGCTGGAGCATCGGCAGGAACAGGCGCCCCGTCGCCCCGCCCATCCACAGGTCCTCGACCGGCGGCGGCCCGACGACGGTCGCCGGGTAGATGGCGTCGCGGCGCTGCGTGATCGCGGTGACCTCCATCGCCGGGTAGTCGTCCGCGAGCGAGTAGAAGCCGGTGTGGTCGCCGAACGGGCCCTCGCGCACGAGCGGCGCGTTCGGGTCCACGTAGCCCTCGATCACGAGGTCCGCGTCGGCGGGGACCTCGAGGTCGTTCGTCACGCACTTCACCATCCGGACCGACTCGCCGCGGAGGAACCCGGCGAAGAGGTACTCGTCGATCCCGGGCGGCAGCGGCGCCGAGCCGACCCACACGAGCGCCGGGTCGCCGCCGAGCGCGATCGCGACCGGCATCCGCTCGCCCTTCTTGCGGTAGCCGCGCCAGTGGGCGTTCGCGGTCTTGTGGAGCTGCCAGTGCATCGCGAGCCGGCGCGGCCCGAGCACCTGCACCCGGTACATGCCGACGTTGCGCGAGCCGTTCTCCGGGTCGCGCGTGATGACCTGCGGGAGCGTGATGTACGGCCCGCCGTCGTGCGGCCAGGTCTTGAGGATGGGGAGCGTCGAGAGGTCGGGCTCCTTCACCACGACCTCCTGCACCGCGCCGTCGGAGACGTGCTTCGGCGGGAGCGTCGCGAGCTTCCCGAGCTTCGGGAGCATCTTGAGCTTGTCCCAGAGCCCCTGCGGCGGCGCCGTCTTGAGGAGCGCGCGCAGCTCGTTCGCGTGGTGCTCGACGTCCTCGCACGAGAGCGCCCACGCCGTGCGGCGCTTCGAGCCGAAGAGGTTCATCACGACCGGCATGGAGCCCGGCCGCTCCCTGACGTTCTCGAAGAGGAGCGCCGGCCCGCCCTGCTTCGCGGCGCGGTCGGCGAGCGCGGCCATCTCGAGGTCGAGCGAGACCGGCTCCCGGATGCGCAGGAGCTCCCCCGCGCGATCGAGCCGATCCAGGAACTCGCGGAGCGAGCGGTAGGCCATGGCGCGGGGATCCTTACCAGCGCGCCCGGTTCATTTCAATGAACGTTGAAAGGTGGTAGACCCCCCCGCATGTTCCGTCTCAAGGTGGCCCACAGCCCGGACTCGGACGACGCGTTCATGTACTGGGGCATCGCCACGGGCGCGGTGAAGGCCGAGGGGATCGAGTTCGTCCAGGCGCTGTCGGACATCGAGTCCGCCAACGCCGCCGCCGCGAAGGACGCCGAGTACGACCTCACCGCGATCTCGGTCGGTGCGTACCCGTACCTCGCGGAGAAGTACCTGCTCCTCGACTCCGGCGCCTCGTTCGGGGACGGCTACGGGCCCATCCTGGTCGTGCCGGTCGGGGCGAAGGCGATGAAGGCCGAGGACCTCGCCGGGAAGCGCATCGCCGTGCCGGGCCTGCGCACGAGCGCCGCCCTCGCGCTGAAGCTCCGCCTCCCCGAGCACGTCGCCGTGCCGATGGACTTCAAGGCCGTCGGCGCCGCGGCGAAGCGGGGTGAGGTCGACGCCGCGCTCGTCATCCACGAGGGCCAGCTCACCGCGCACGAGGAGGGCCTGCGCGTCGTGGAGGACCTCGGCCGCTGGTGGACCGGCCGCACCGGCCTGCCGCTCCCGCTCGGGATGAACGCGGTGAAGCGCGCGCTGCCGGACGACGTCCGGCGGAAGGCGGCGATCGCCTGGAAGCAGTCGATCGACCTCGGGCTCGCCCAGCGCGGTCCGGCGCTCGACTACGCGATGAGCTTCGCGCGCGGCCTCGAGCGCGAGCAGGCCGACAAGTTCGTCGGCATGTACGTGAATGCGTGGACGAGCGAGCTCGGCCCGCGCGGCCGCGAGGCCGTCGCCCGCTTCCTCGGCGAGGCGGCCGAGCGCGGGTACGCCCCGAAGGTGAAGATCGAGTTCCAGGAGCGGTAGCGCCAGGGCGCTACCGCTTCGCGTCCGGCAGCACCTCCGCCGTGATCCCGCGCGCCTCGAGCGCGGGGACGATCTTCGCCGCGTCGCCGACCACGAGCACGATCTCCCGGTCGAGCCCCAGCCCCTTCGCCTGCGCGACGAGGCGATCGGGCGTGAGCGAGGCGGTGCGGGCGAGGTAGGTGTCCCACTCGTCGGCCGGCAATCCGTGCAGCGCGAGCTCGCCGAGGCGCTCGCGGTTGCGCGCGGTCGTCCCGAAGCCCATGACGAACTGCCGCGCGACCTGCCAGCGGGCGCGCGCGAGCGCCGGCTCGTCGAGGGGCTCCGCGAGCGCGGAGAGGTCGCCGACGACCTCCGCGAGCACGGTCATCACGCGGTCGGTCGGCACGACCGTCGAGAGCACCATCGACGACCCGAGCGAGCGCTCCAGGAGCTGGACGTTCACGCAATAGGTGTCGCCGCGCGAGATCCGCAGCCGGTCGTTGAGGACCTTCGAGAGCTGCCACGAGAGCGCGCGGAGGCGGGCTCGTCGCGCTCGGCGCGGGGCGGCGCGCGGACGCCCACGAGGAGCTCGGCGGTCGTCCAGCCGGTGCGGTTCGCCACCAGCACCCGCCGCGCGGCGGGCAGCGCGGGCCTCGGCGCAGCGGTGGGAAGGGCGGTGCCGCCGGCGGTCCAGCCGCCGAAGCGGCTCTCGAGCGCCTCCATCGCGTCGGGCGTGGTCTCGACGTCGCCCGAGACGACCACCGTCGTGCGCTCCGGCCGGATGGCGCCACGGATGAAGTCGGACGCCTCGCCGTCGCCGAAGCCCCGCACGCGGGCCGCGGTGATCAGGGTGTCGCCGTACGGGTGGTCGGGGTAGAGGGCCGAGAGGAACGCGGCCGACGCACGCTCCCGCGCGCTCGGCGGGAACTGCTCGAGCTGGTCACCGACGAAGCGCCGGCCCTGCGCGAGCTCGGGCGCGTTCGGCTTCGGGCCGACGTCGAGGCAGGGGAACCGGTGCAGCCGTTCGGCGGCGAGATCGGTCGGCTGACGCATCCGGAACGAGACGGCGGCGTCGTCCACGTCCGGCGCCGCGCATTGGGTGGCCCACAGCGCCATCCAGCGCAGGTACTCGTCGGCGGGGCCGCCGGGCGGCGTGCGGGCGTAGAACCCGGCCGAGACCGCCCGGAACCCGGAGCGCGGCGCGACCACGAGGTCGACGCCATTCGGGAGCTTCTTGCGGGTCACGTTCGCGAGCTCCGGCACGCGGGGGATGTCGAGCGGGTTGCCCGGGGTGAGCTCCTCGGGCGGGTGGCCGTGGTGGTCGGCGGCGAGCATGCCCGTGGCGCCGGCGACGCGCGTGGTGGGCACCGGGGACGCCGTGTCGGCCGGCACGACGAGCAGGCCCGCGAGCCGCTCGGACGTCGCGTACTTCTTGAAGTAGCTCCGCATGCCCTCGTCGTCGGAGAGCGCGAGCGCGACCTGCTTCGGCCACTCCCCGATGTAGTCCGGCTGACCGCTCACGCGGATGAAGCGCGCCATGCCGAGCTGCTCCAGCGCGTCGAGGGAGAGGTGCGCGTTCATGAGGAGCTGGGTGCGCAGGCCAGGCGCCTCCCACGGCTCGACGCCGCTCACGCCGCCGCGGAAGTCCCGGCCGTCCCGGATCGCCTCGAAGATCTTCGGCCCGTCCTCGGCGTCGTGGAGCTCGATGCGCGCCGCGACGATGGTCACCCCGTCCATCCGGTTGGCGTACGTGGTGATGCCGCGGATCTTGCCCCGGTTGCCGCGGTGCGAGGAGATCCAGCCCACCATCCCCTCGAGGAACTGCTCGGCCACGAGCGCCTGCGGACCGGCCTTCTCCTTGTCGCCGGGCAGCGCCCAGCCCACCCACAGGAGCGGGAGCTCGGCCGGCCCCTCCCGCACGAGCACCTTCTCGGTCGCGGGCTTGTCGAGCGCCACCCTGGGCGGGTTCGGCTGGACCGAGTTCGCCTCCGGGTACTTCGGGCCGCTCGTGGCGAGCTCGCCGAAGTGCTGCACGGCGGCGCGCGACACGGCCTCGCCCTGCGTCGGCCCGGTGACGACGAGGAGGAGGCGGTCGGGGGTGTAGTGGGAGCGCACGAAGTCCCTGGCGTCCTGGAGCGTGAGCGACGCGACCGAGTCCTCGGTCGGCTCGACCGCGTAGGGGGACTCGGGGACGAGCCGGGAGGTGAGCCAGCCGAGGTGCGTGGTGGCGGCGGCCGGGTCCCGACGCATCGCGAGCTCGCGCAGCACGACCTGACGTTCGGCCTGGAAGTCACGCTCGGTGATGCCCGCGAGCGGCTCGGCGAGCCGCGCCGCCTCGAGGGCGAGCACCTTCTGGAGCTCGCTCGGGGGAAAGACCGCGACGTAGTCGGTCGAGTCCGCGTAGGTGAGCGCGTTGAACTCGATGCCCATGGCCTCGTAGCGATCCCACGTCCGTGGGCCGCCGCCCGGCCGGGCGCGGTAGGTGAGGTGCTCGACGAGGTGCGCGAGCCCGGCCCGGCCCTTCGGGTCGTCCACGCTGCCGACGCGGTAGGACGCCGACAGCATCATCTCCGGCATGTGCTGCAGCTGGAACGCGACGAGTCGCATGCCGGTCGGGTAGTTCGCCGTGAAGCCCTGGTACGGGAAGGGCCGCACCTTGTACTGCTTCGGGAGCGAGGCGGCGCAGCCGGTCGCCACGAGGGCGACCGCGAGGAGGGGGCGGAGTCGCATGAACCGAGCGTAGCATCGCGCCCGCCGTGAACAGGGGCCGGGATGGGTGGCGCAGGGGAATGACGCGGCGTGAGGTAGAGTGCGGACCATGCACGTTCGCGGGCCCTTCGCCGTGGCCGTCCTCGCGCTCGCCTCCGTCACCGCGCGGGCGGCCGCGCCGTGCGACGCCGGGGCGGAGGTGGTGATCGACGGCCTCGACACCCCGGCGGTCGAGCTCCTGCGCACGGCCGAGCTCGTCGGCGCCGCGCCGGCGGAGCCCGGCGTCATCCGGCGCGCCGGCGCGCGCGCGGCGGGCACGTGCGCGGGGGCGGCGCTGCCCTGGGCGCTCCCCGCCGCGCCCTCCGTGAACCTGGGCCCGGTCGAGCTCGGGGTGGTCCCGCTCCGGCTCGCGTCCCACGAGAACTCGAAGTACCCCGCGAGCGGCAACGACGGCCTGGTCTGGCAGGGCCGGGGGCTCTCGGGGATGGTGTCGGGCGGGCTCCGGCTGCGGTGGGGTGCGGTCTCGGCGGCGATCCTGCCGGAGCTCGCGGCCTCCCAGAACCGCGACTTCTACCTGCCCGGCAACGGCCTCACCGGGGACCTGCGGTGGCAGAACCGGTACTACGGCGACCTCATCGACTTCCCGCTCCGCCCCGGTGATCGTGCCTTCGCGGAGTGGTCGCCCGGCCAGAGCTACCTGAGGGTCGACGCCTGGAACGTGGGCGCCGGGGTCTCGACCGAGAACCTCTGGCTCGGCCCCGGCATCCGGAACACGCTCCTCATGACGAACGCGGGCCCTGGGTTCCCGCACGCCTTCCTCGGGACGTCGAGGCCGGCGGACGTCGGGATCGGGAAGGCGGAGGCGCTCCTGTTCTGGGGGCGGCTCGAGCGGACCCGGTACGCCGCCGACCGGCGCGCGGGGTTCGTCACCGGGCTCGTGCTCGACTACACGCCGCGCTGGATCCCGGGGTTGACGGTGGGTGCCATGCGCGTCTTCGTGCAGCGGTGGGGCGACTTCACGCTCCACAAGCTGCTGCCGGTGTCGCAGGGGGTCACCCAGCAGCTCGAGCCCGACAACCAGCTCGCGTCGCTGTTCTTCCGGTGGGCCTTCCCGGAGGCCGGGCTGCGCATCCACGCGGAGTGGGGACGCGACGACGCGGAGTGGAGCCTCGGGAACTACGTGAACGAGCCGGATCACACCCAGGCGTACGTGCTCGGCCTCGAGAAGCTCTGGGTCGCGGGGCCGGGGTGGGTGAGGCTTCAGGCGGAGCTCACGCACCTCCAGGAGCAGCGGCCGCTCGAGAATCCGCGGGGCGTCCCGGTCTGGTACACGCACCCCAACGGCGCGGGATACACCCACGACGGCCAGATGCTCGGCGCCTCGATCGGGCCCGGAGGCGACGCGCAGTTCGTCGGCGTCGACGTGTTCACCGGGTGGGGGCGCCTCGGCGGCTTCGTCGAGCGGATCCGCCGCAACGACGCGTACTACTGGGCGGTCGACGAGTTCACCGAGCCGCAGTACCCGGCCCACGACGTCGAGCTCGTCACGGGCGGACGCGCGGTCTGGCTGGTGGGTGGCTTCGAGCTCGGCGCGCAGCTCGCGCGCTCGAAGCGGACCAACCGGGACTTCTCGCGGATCAACCTGCCGGGGCTGCAGGCGAGCGCGACGGTGGCGTACCCGGCCACGGTCGCGCCGGTCCGCTCCCCCGCGGCGCCGTAGCCCGACTCCCGTCGGGCGCTACCCAACGTCCCGCCTCGCACGTAGGGTGCTCGTCACGATGCCCGGAGGGAGAGGTCCATGGCGAAGAGCCTGATCGCGTTGCTGGTCCTGCCGGGGCTCGCCCTCGGGGCGGAGCCGGTCGCACCGGCGACGGAGGGGTCCGGGATCACGAACGGGGACGTGGTGGTCACGGCGCGCGGCGCCACGGCTGAGCGCGCGCTCGCCGACCGGTTCGCCGAGCAGGTCAACGTGAGGGACTTCGGCGCGATCGGCGACGGCGTGGCCGACGACACGGGCGCCTTCCAGGCCGCGTACGCCGCGGTGCGGGGAAACGGCGGGACCATCGTCGTCCCACGCGGCACCTACCGCATGAACCTGCTCGTCGACGCCGATCGGGTCCGGATCGAGGGCGCGGGCTCCGGCAACGTGGACAGCGGCCTCGCCGCGACGTCCCTGCGTCCGGGTGATCCGACGGTCCCGGTCCTCCAGGTGGGCGGGGGGCTGGTCCGGCGCCAGGGCATCACGATCCGCGACCTGGCGCTGGTCGGCACGGGCGCGGGTGGCTCGAGCGACGGGCTCGTCGTGCGCGGTGCCCAGGGGGTGACGGTGGACGGCGTGATCGCGACCGGGTTCGGCCGCGACAACGTGCGCATCGAGTCCACGCCGACGGCCTCGAGCTTCGCGATCTGGTTCTCGAACTTCCACACCTCCGCGGCGCGCAGGTCGGGCTTCCGGGCCGAGTACGGGCCGGGGTTCGTGACCGCGATCTTCGCCGCGAACGCGCACTTCAACGGCTGGAACGCCCCGGGCGCCACCGCGATCCACCTCGACAGCGTGCGGCTCGGCTGCAGCGGGTGCTACGTGGACGTGCCGGGCGACGCGGTGGGCCACGTCGTGCTGGAGCGCTCGTGGGCGCCCGAGCCGGCGCTGGAGCTCCAGGGAGGCGAGATCGACGACGCGGGCGGGGCGGGCGCGGTCGCCGTCGAGCTCCCCTTCGCGCGCACGCCCACGGCGTGGTTCGGCCGCTGGGTGTCGGGCGAGCTGAGCATCGCCGGCTCGATCAGGCTCGGCGAGCGGCAGGTGCCCGCGGCGGGGATGTCGGG
The DNA here is from genome assembly GCA_047602405.1 of Anaeromyxobacteraceae bacterium. Lineage (GTDB taxonomy): Bacteria > Myxococcota > Myxococcia > Myxococcales > Anaeromyxobacteraceae > Anaeromyxobacter. The sequence continues at coordinate 487,587 of JASGHJ010000001.1, read as the reverse complement.
GTCGAAGAGCAACCTCTGGCTGGAGCACCCGATGGTCTTCCACGGGCTCGACTTCCCGGCGGGCGAGGCGGGCGCCGCCACCGGCACCGCGGACGTGCAGCTCCGGAGGACCGGGGAGCGCGGCGCGGCGACGCTCGCGGTGGAAGGGGCGCGGGTGCGGGCCCCCGCGCTCGTCACGGGCCGTGTCACGCCGGTCTTCGCCGAGCGGCTCGTCATCGACGCCGCGGCGGGGAACGAGCACGTCATCACGGCGACCCGGCGGGACCCCTTCCGGCTGGAGCCGCCCATCAACCCCGCGCCGGGGCAGCGCATCACCATCCGGATCCGCAACGCGTCCGGCGGACCGCTCGGCGCCGTGTCCTGGCACCCGGTGTTCCGGCTCTCGCCCTGGACCAGCCCGGGCCCGGCCTCCTCCCGCGCGATCGACTTCCAGTACGACGGTGCGAGCTGGGTGGAGGTCTCGCGGACTCCCGCCGACGTGCCGGATGGTGTCCTGCCGGCCCGGCTGGGCGTGCCGCCGCCGCCCGCGCCCTAGAACGCCCGCTCGGTGAGGTGCCCCGCGGCCTCGCGGAGCGCCCGGCGGTGCACGCCGTCCGGGACCTCGTCGAGCGCGGCCATCGCGCGGTGCGTGTGCTCGCGGGCCATCGCGCGGGCGGCCTCGACGCCGCCGACCTTCTTCACGACGCCGATGACGTCGGCCGCGACCGCGTCGCCCTCGTCCTTGCCGGCGACGAGCGCGGCGAGCCGCTCGCGCAGCCGGGGCTCGGCCTCGCAGGCCCGGATGAGCGGCAGGGTGGCCTTGCCCTCGATGAGATCGGTGCCGAGCCGCTTGCCGAGCAGCGCGGGGTCGGCCGCGTAGTCGAGCGCGTCGTCGACGAGCTGGAACGCGATGCCGATGCCCTCGCCGAAGCGGGAGAGCGCGTCGGGGAGGGCGCCGTTCTTCCCGGCGGCCCAGGCCCCCGCGGCGGCGGCCCAGCCGAACAGCGAGGCGGTCTTGCCGATGACGACGTCGAGGTAGTCCTTCTCGCTCGCGGCGAACGTGCCCCGCAAGGAGAGCTGCAGCACCTCGCCCTCGACGAGCCGCCGCATCGTGGCGAGCAGCGCGGGGAGCGCGGCCGGGCGGCCGGGCTCGCGCGACACCACCTCGAGCGCGCGGGTGAGGAGCCAGTCGCCCGAGAGCACCGAGACCGCGTTCCCCCAGATGACGCGCGAGGCGGGCTGGCCGCGGCGCACCGGGCCGTCGTCGATGACGTCGTCGTGGAGCAGCGTCGCCGAGTGCGTGAGCTCGGCCGAGACGGCGTACGGCACCGCGGTCGACATCTCGCCGCCGCACGCGCCGCAGGAGAGCAGCGTCACCATCGGGCGGATGCGCTTGCCGCCCGCGGAGACGAGGTGGCGCGCGGCGGCCTGCAGCTTCGCCTCGGCGTCCTCGGTGGCGCGGGTGAGCTCGGCCTCGAGCGTGGAGAGCGTCTCCAGGAGGTTCGGCACGTCCGCGAGCGCGGCCTGCGCGCGCTCCGGGCGCACGCCGCGCAGGGCGCTCTCTTCGAGCTGGGAGAGGACGGCCTGATCCTTCACGTGGAGAATTCCTTCAAGGAAAGTTGAAGGCATATAGCGCGGCCGGAGGCGCCCGGTCAACGAACGCGAGCGCAGGATCGCCGGCCGCGCCGGAGGGCCAGGGACCGATCAGTTCACGTGCCGGAGCCGGGGCCACAGCGCCCCGAGCGGCTGCGTCGCGCCGCGGCAGATCCAGAGCGACTTCCCGTCCTCCGCCGGCCTGACCCAGGGATCGTGCGGGAGGGTCTCGACCTTCACGACCTCGCGGAAGGCGTGGGCGCAGTCCTCGTGGTCGTCGCCGACGACGATGACCGGGTCGCCGCGGCCGGGCGGGATGCCCCACAGCCCGTAGTGGTTGTGCCCGGACACGGCAGGCGGCGTGCCGGGCGCGGCGAGCAGGTCGACCGCGGCCGCCTGGCCGTAGTTCTCCCCGAACACGACCGCGGTGGCGCGCTCGGCCTCGGGCAGCGTCCGGGCGACGCGCGCCACGGCATCCGCGAGCGCCTGCCAGCCGTGCATGTCGGCGTACACCTGCGGGAGCGCGCCCTGGCGGTCGCGCTCGAGCGCGGCCGGCCGTACGCCGAGCGCCGCCTGGTACGCGACGAACCTCTCCTCGGAGAGGAGCGGGATGGCGAGCGGCGCGGCGGCGAGCTGGGTCGCGACGAGCGCGGCGGTCGCGACGAGGAGCCGGGGGCGGTGCTCGAGGAGACGCGCGAGGGCGACCGCGCCGGCCGCGAGCAGCACCGGGAGCGCGATGCCGAAGTAGTAGGCCTTCCCCTTCGTCGCGAGGAGGGCGAGGAGGTAGAGGAGCGCGCCGAACCCGAGGAAGTGCGCCGGGCCCGCCGCGCGCGACAGGAGCCAGGCGAGGCCCGCGAGCGCGACGAGCGCGTTCCAGGGGCCGCCGTCCATCGCGAGCGAGCCGAGGAAGCCGCCGAGGGAGAACGGCGCGTTCTTGTGGAGCTGCCCGTTGCGGACGAGCTCCAGGAACGGGAAGCCCTGCGACGCCTGCCAGAGCACGTTCGGCAGGACGAGCGCGAGCCCGAGCGCGGCGCCGGCGAGGACCCACCGCGTGCGGAGCACGGCGCGCGCCGGCGTCGCGACGAGGCCCGCCAGGAAGGCGAGGACCAGCATCGCGGAGCTGTACTTCATGAGCACCGCGCCGGCCGCGAGGGCGCCGGCGGCCACCCAGGCGCGGGGGGAGGCCTCGCCCCGCGCGAGGTCGACGAGCACGTTCGCGAGCGCGAGGACGAGCAGCCCCTCGAAGACGTTCATCGTGAGGAGGTGGCCGAGGCCGCGCAGGAGCGGCGCGCACGTCACGGCGAGCGAGGCCAGCACCGCCGCGCGCCCGCCGCCGCCGAGCCGGAGGGCGAGCCGCCCGGCGAGCCAGACGATCGCGGCGGCCGCCAGCCACGCCGGCAGGCGCAGCCCGGGGACCCAGGTGCCGAAGACCGCGTGGGCGAGCCCGGCCACGAGCGCGATGCCGGGCGGCTGGTCGAGGTAGCCCACCGACGGCCGGAGCCCGCAGGCGATGAAGTACAGCTCGTCGCGGAAGACGCCGTAGCGGTCCCAGGCGGCGGCGTGCAGGACGAAGGTCGCGCCCGCGAGCACGGCCGGGCCGAGCCGGGCGAGGCGATCGGTGGGTGAGGGCACCGCCGCATCCTAGCGGCGTGGCTGCTGCCGGGGTGGGGCCTCGATGAGCTTCGCTCAGCGGGGCGGGGGGCGCCGAGCCCCCCGGAAGGACAGCGGAGTGCCCCGGTGGTAGCGTCCGCCCGTGCCGGTCGTGAAGCTCATCGTGGAGTACGACGGGACGCGCTACGTGGGCTGGCAGGTCCAGCCGAACGGCCCGTCCATCCAGGCCGAGCTCGAGCGCGCGCTCGCGACGCTCCGCAAGGTCGAGGGCCGCGTCACCGCGGCCGGCCGCACCGACGCGGGCGTGCACGCGCGCGGGCAGGTGGTGTCGTTCCCGGAGGAGCGGCCGCTCCCGCTCACCGCGTACGTCAAGGGGATGAACGCGCTCCTGCCCGAGGACGTCGCGGTGCGCGCGGCGAGCGTCGAGCCCGACGGCTTCGACGCGCGCCGGAGCGCGCTCGGCAAGCGCTACGTCTACACCATCGAGCAGCTCGAGACGCGCGCCCCGCTCACCCGGCGGCGCGCCTGGCAGCTCTTCGGGAGGCTCGACGTCGCCGCGATGCGCGCGGGCGCGGAGCACCTCGTCGGCCGCCACGACTTCGCCGCGTTCCAGGCCGCCGACTGCGCGTCCGAGCACGCGGTGCGCGACGTGCGCCGGCTCGAGCTCGTCGAGGCCGCGAGCGGGCGGATCGAGATCTTCGTCGAGGCGACCGCGTTCGTGAAGCACATGATCCGCAACTTCGTCGGCACGCTCGTCGAGGTCGGCCAGGGCCGCCGCGAGCCGGCGTGGGTCGCCGAGGTGCTCGCCTCGAAGGACCGCACGAGGGCCGGCCGCACCGCGCCGCCTCAGGGGCTGTGCCTCGACGAGGTCTTTTACGGAGTCAACGCTTCCCGCGGGTGAGCGCCGACGCGAGCGACAGCGGCCCGGAGGGCACCGCGTCCGCGTCGACCGAGATCGTGTCCGGCACGTCGTCGCCGTCCGCGTCGCCGAGCGCGCCGGGGGCGGCGATGACCAGCATCGCCGCGGGCAAGAGGACGCGCACCCAGGCGGCGAGCGCCCGGACGCGCTGCGGCGAGGTCCCGGGACGGACGATCAGGCGAACGCGCTGCGGTGCGGCAGCCATGCTCCCGTGAAACCCTGCGCCTGCCCGCTGCATTCCGGCCGGGCGGCGGCCAGGGCCCGGGGCATCCGCTTTGGCGGATACCCGGCAGGGGTGATATCCTGCGGCCCTTTTCTCGCGAGGACGGACGGATGGCACCGCAGCGGAAGCTCAAGGTCGGAGTGCTGGGCGCGACGGGCATGGTCGGGCAGCGGTTCCTCACGCTGCTCGAGAGGCACCCCTGGTTCGAGGTGACGCTCGTCGCGGCGAGCCCCTCCTCGGCCGGCAAGCCCTACGCCGAGGCGGTGCGCGGACGCTGGGCGCTCGCCGCGCCGATGCCGTCGGCGGTCGCCGGGCTCGTCGTGAAGAACGCCGCCGAGGTCGAGGCCATCTCCGCCGAGGTCGACTTCGTCTTCTGCGCCGTCGACATGTCGAAGGAGGAGACGGCGAAGCTCGAGGAGGCCTACGCGCGCCACGAGACCCCGCTCGTCTCCAACAACTCGGCCCACCGCGGCACGCCCGACGTGCCGATGATGATCCCCGAGATCAACTGGGAGCACGCGAAGGTCATCGAGGCCCAGCGGCGCCGCCTCGGCGCGAAGCGCGGCTTCGTCGCGGTGAAGCCGAACTGCTCGCTCCAGAGCTACGTCCCGGCCCTCCACCCGCTCATGGGCTTCGGCCCCCGGCGCGTCGCGGTCTGCACCTACCAGGCGATCTCCGGCGCCGGGAAGACCTTCGAGACCTGGCCCGAGATGCAGGACAACCTCATCCCCTTCATCAAGGGCGAGGAGGAGAAGAGCGAGAACGAGCCGCTCAAGATCTGGGGCAAGCTCGGCGCGAGCGCGATCGAGAAGGCCACCGCGCCGGTGATCTCGGCGCAGTGCATCCGCGTCCCCGCCTCCGACGGCCACATGGCCGCCGCGTTCGTCGAGTTCGAGAAGAAGCCGACGCGCGAGGAGATCCTCGCCGCGTGGAAGGCCTGGGTGCCGCGCCCCCAGGAGCTCGAGCTCCCGAGCGCGCCGCGGCCGTTCCTCACCTACTTCGAGGACGACGCCCGCCCGCAGACGCGGCTCGACCGCGACATCGGCAACGGCATGGGCGTGGCCATCGGCCGGCTCCGGCCCGACCCGCTCTTCGGCTGGCGCTTCGTCTCGCTGTCGCACAACACGGTGCGCGGCGCGGCGGGCGGGGCGGTGCTCACGGCCGAGCTGCTCGTGAAGGACGGCTGGATCGCGGCGAAGTAGTCCGGGAGGTCGCCTTGCGCGCACTCGTCATCGGCGTCTCCGGTCAGGACGGCGCCTACCTGGCCCGCCTGCTCCTCGCGAAGGGCTACGAGGTCTTCGGCACCTCGCGCGACGCGAACCTCAGCCGCTTCGACGGGCTGAAGGCGCTGAAGATCCGCGACCGGGTGAAGCTCCTCTCGGTCGCGCCGAACGACTTCCGGAGCGTCCTCACCGCCCTCGCGCAGACCGAGCCGGACGAGGTCTACAACCTCTCCGGGCAGAGCTCGGTCGGCCTCTCCTTCGACCAGCCGGTCGAGACGATGGAGAGCGTGACGCTCGCGACGCTCAACCTCCTGGAGGCGATCCGGTTCATCAAGCGGCCGGTGCGCTTCTACAACGCGGGCTCCGGCGAGTGCTTCGGCGACACGCTCGGCGTGCCGGCCACCGAGGACACGCCGTTCCGCCCGCGCAGCCCGTACGCCGCCGCGAAGGCCGCGGCGCACTTCGTGGTCGCGAACTACCGCGAGGCGTACCGGATCTTCGCGTGCAACGGCGTGCTCTTCAACCACGAGTCCCCGCTGCGCCCCGAGCGCTTCGTGACGCGCAAGATCGTCTCCGCCGCCGTCCGCATCGCCGGCGGCAGCGGCGAGCGGCTCAAGCTCGGCAACATCAACGTGCGCCGCGACTGGGGCTGGGCGCCGGAGTACGTCGACGCGATGTGGCGCATGCTCCAGCAGGAGCGGCCCGACGACTTCATCATCGCGACCGGCAGGACGAGCTCGCTCGAGGACTTCATCGCGGCCGCGTTCGCGGCGGTGGGGCTCGACTGGCGCGCGCACGTCGACACCGACCCCGCGCTGCTGCGCCCCTCCGACATCTCGGAGGGCAAGGCGAACCCGGGGAAGGCGGCGAAGCTGCTCGGCTGGTCGCCCCACGTCGGGATGGCCGAGACGGTGGAGCGGATGGTGCGGGCGGAGCGGACCGGCGAGCCGGGGTGAACGGAGCGGCCGGCGCGCGGGGACGCCGCCGGCCTACGGGCCCTTCCCGTACTGCCGCTCGTAGTACTTCAGGTACTCGCCGGAGATGATCCGCTCCCACCACGGGCGGTGCTCGACGTACCACCGGACGGTCTCGGCGAGCGCCTGCTCGAAGGCGTGCCGCGGCTTCCACCCGAGCTCGTCCCGCGCCTTCGTCGAGTCGATCGCGTAGCGGCGGTCGTGGCCGGGGCGGTCCTTCACGTGGCGGATGAGCGCCTCGGGCTTGCCGGTGAGCCCGAGCACCTGCTTCACGATGTCGATGTTGTGCCGCTCGCTCGAGGCGCCGAAGTTGTAGACCTGCCCGTCGCGCCCCTGCTCGAGCGCGGCGAGGAGCCCGCGGCAGTGGTCCTCGACGTGGATCCAGTCGCGCACGTTCATGCCGTCGCCGTACACCGGCAGCGGCAGGTCGCGGACGGCGTTCGCGATCATGAGCGGGATGAGCTTCTCCGGGAACTGCCACGGCCCGTAGTTGTTCGAGCAGCGCGTCACCACCACGGGCACCTTGAAGGTGTGCGCGTAGGCCAGGGCGAGCAGGTCGCTCGACGCCTTCGAGGCCGAGTACGGCGACGACGGATCGAGCGGGGTCTTCTCGGTGAAGAGGCCGGTCGGCCCGAGCGAGCCGTACACCTCGTCGGTCGACACGTGCAGGAAGCGCTTCACCCCGAGCTCGCGCGCGGCCTCGAGGAGCACCTGGGTGCCGCGCACGTTCGTCTCGATGAAGACCGAGGGCGCGAGGATCGAGCGGTCCACGTGGCTCTCGGCCGCGAGGTGCATGACCGCGTCGATGCGCTCGGTCTTGAAGAGGTCGGCGACGAGCTCGCCGTTGCAGATGTCGCCGCGGACGAACCGGTAGCGCGGGTCCCCCTCGAGCCCGGCCAGGTTCTCGGCGTTGCCGGCGTACGTGAGCTTGTCGAGCACGATGACGCGCCAGCCGGGCCGCTCGGCGAGGAGCAGCCGGACGAGGTTGGAGCCGATGAAGCCGGCGCCGCCGGTGAGGAGGACGTTCATGGGTCAGCGCTCCTGGGGCTCGAAGACGACGGCGTCGCGGAAGCTGCCGCCCTTCGCGTCGCGCTGCGACACGACCGGGGACGGGCCGCCGGCCGGCCACGCGATCGCGAGCTCGGGGTCGTCCCAGCGGATGCAGCGCTCGTGCTCGGGTGCATAGTAGTCGGTGGTCTTGTAGAGGAACTCGGCCTCGTCGGACAGGACGAGGAACCCGTGCGCGAAGCCCTCGGGGACCCACATCTGCAGCCTGTTCTCCGCCGAGAGGCGCTCGCCGAACCAGCGGCCGAAGGTGGCCGAGCCGCGCCGCAGGTCCACCGCCACGTCGAAGACCTCGCCGCGCACGACGCGCACGAGCTTTCCCTGCGGGCGCGGCTGCTGGTAGTGCAGCCCGCGCAGCACGCCCCGCGCCGAGCGGCTGTGGTTGTCCTGGACGAAGGTGACCGGGCGGCCCACGGCCTCGTCGAAGAGCCGCTGGTTCCAGCTCTCGAGGAAGAACCCGCGCGCGTCCCCGAAGAGCTTCGGCTCGAGCACGAGCACGTCCGGGATCGCCGTCCTGCGGACGTTCACGAGAAGACCTTCGCGCCGAGCAGGTGCCTCAGGTACGCGCCGTAGGTCGACTTGCCGAGCGCCACCGCGCACCGCTCGAGCTGCGCGTCGTCGATCCAGCCCTGCCGCCAGGCGACCTCCTCCGGGCAGGCGATCTTGAGCCCCTGCCGCTTCTCGATGGTCGCGATGAACTGGCCGGCCTCGACGAGCGAGTCGTGCGTGCCGGTGTCCAGCCAGGCGTAGCCGCGGCCCATGATCTCGACCGAGAGCTTGCCCTGCTCGAGGTAGAGCCGGTTGAGGTCGGTGATCTCGAGCTCGCCGCGGGCGGACGGCCTGAGCGCCTTCGCGAGCCGGACGACCTCGGGGTCGTAGAAGTACAGCCCGGTCACGGCGTACTTGGACTTGGGCCGCGCCGGCTTCTCCTCGAGGCTGACCGCGCGGCGCGCGCCGTCGAACTCGACCACGCCGTAGCGCTCCGGGTCGGTCACGGCGTAGGCGAAGACGGTCGCGCCGTCCGGCCGCTCGTTCGCGGCCTGCACGAGCTTCTGGAACTCGTGGCCGTAGAAGATGTTGTCGCCGAGCACGAGGGCCGAGGGGTCGCTCCCGACGAACTCGGCGCCGAGGATGAACGCCTGCGCGAGGCCGTCCGGGCTGGGCTGCACCTTGTACTGGAGGTTCATCCCCCAGGCCGAGCCGTCGCCGAGGAGGCTCTGGAACCGGGGCGTGTCCTGCGGCGTCGAGATGACGAGCACCTCCCGGATCCCGGCGAGCATGAGCGCCGAGAGCGGGTAGTAGATCATCGGCTTGTCGTAGACGGGCAGCAGCTGCTTCGACACCGCGAGCGTGGCGGGGTACAGGCGGGTGCCCGCACCGCCAGCGAGGACGATGCCCTTGCGTCGAGGTGCCATCCGTCCCGGACCATAGCAGAGGTCGGCGCCCGCCCGGGCGCGGAAGGGTGGCGCCGTCCTCGTCCGGGCGGCCGGCCGCGACCGCTCACGCGGCGCCGGCGAGCGCGGCGGGGCCGGGCTGCCGCAGGGCCTCCTCGTAGAGCTCCTCGTGGAGCCGGAGGAGGTTGGGGAGGGCGTAGCCCTCGACCCGGCGGCGCGCAGCGGCGACCTGCGCTCCGGTGGATCCCCGCGCCGCCGTGACCTCCTCGAGGGCAGCGGCCAGGTCCTCGACGTCTCCCACGTCGACGAGGCGCCCCACGCCGCCCTCGAGCAGGTCCACCACGCCGCGGATCCGCGTCGCGATCGTCGGGGTGCCCGCCGCCATGGCCTCGAGCAGGCAGCGGGGCAACCCCTCCTGCTCCGACGCCAGCAGGGCGGCGGAGGCGCCCTGGAGGAGCACGGGGATGTCGCGCCGGAAGCCGAGGAAGTGGACGCGCTGCTCGAGGCCCGCCTTCGCGACGAGGGCCCGGATGCCGGGTTCGAGCGGCCCGCGCCCGGCGAGGAGGACGTGCAGCGGGCTGTCGGGGTGCCGATCCAGGAGCCGCCGCATCGCCCCCACCACGTCGGCGTGCCGCTTGCGCGGGATGAACTCGGCGACGACGAGCACGTAGGGGGCGCCGGGGGGGAGCCCCGTGTCGGCCAGGGAGGCGAGCCGCTGCTCGCTGGAGGCGGGAGGTCCGCCGTAGATCGAGAGGTCGACGCCGATGCCGGGCATGAAGCGCAGCCGCTCCTCGGGCACGATGCGGTGCCGGCGTGCGGCGGCCATGTCCTCCTCGTTCATCAGGACGAGGCGGTCGGTCCAGCGGCCCGCGAGCTTCTCCATCGCGAGGTAGAACGCGTTCGACGCAGGGTTGCCCGCGGAGTGGAAGTGGAAGCCGTGCGCCGTGTAGACGACCTTCGGTCCGCCCGGGGCGAGCCTGAGCCTGCGCAGGGCGGCGCGGGTGACGAACGCCGCGATCGGCGAGTGCACGTGCACGAGGTCGTACTCGCCGCGGCCGACCACCTCGCGCACGCGCCGCGGCGCCTCGAACACGTTCCGGGAGTCGAGTGGGTCTCGCGACCAGGGGCAGTCGTGCGCTGCCTGGAAGCGGCCCGGCTGGAGCAGTGCGGAGGGGTCCTCGGAGGTGAGCGCCTCGACCTTCCACCCGAGCCTCGAGAAGTGGGCGGCGTACGGCAGCAGGAACGACTCGATCATGCCTGCGGTCGTGGTCACGACGAGGAGCGATGGCATTGCGGACGTCTCCGGAGGGCACGGAGTCTACCCCAAGGCCCGGCCTGGTCACACGGGGAGGCGAGGCGGCGGGCGACCGGGGAATCACGAGGGCGCGATTTGCGTCCAGGGAGCCGATACGGTATCCGCGTTCGACGATGGAGCTGCGACGGGCAATTCCATGGTGGGCCCGCATCGCCGTGAAGGTGGCGCTCTCGCGCCTCCCGGTGCCCTACGCCTGGTGGGCGAAGCTCTCACTTTTCCGGCACGGCGCCATGGACCAGCACTCGTACGCGCTGCGCGTGTACCGGGAGCACCTGGGCCGGGCCGGCGCGGGGCGGAAGGTGCGCAGCGTGCTCGAGCTCGGGCCCGGCGACACCGCCTTCTCCGCGGTGATCGGGCGCGCGCTCGGCGTGGAGCGCTCCGTGCTCGTCGACGCGGGCGCGTTCGCGTCTCGCGACGTGGAGCTGTACCGCGAGCTCGCGCGTCACCTGGAGGAGCAGGGGTCCGGCCGCGTCGACCTCCTCGACGCGCGCACGCTGGAGGACGTGCTCGCCGCGTGCGGCGCGACCTACCTCGTCTCCGGGCTCGAGTCCCTGCGGCAGGTGGAGTCCGGGAGCGTGGACCTGGTCTTCTCGCAGGCCGTGCTCGAGCACGTCCCTCGCGCGGAGTTCGACGCGATGATGGGCGAGCTGCGCCGCGTGCTCCGGCCCGACGGGGTGGCCTCCCACCGCGTCGACCTCCAGGACCACCTGGGAGGCGGGCTCGCGAACCTGCGCTTCTCGAGCGCGCTGTGGGAGGCGGACGGCTTCGCGAGGCGGAGCGGGTTCTACACGAACCGCCTCAGGTTCTCCGAGCACCTGCGGGCGTACGATCGCGCGGGCTTCGAGGCGACGCTCCTCCGGGTGGACCGCTTCGAGCGGCCGGCGCTCGCGCCGGGGGCCGTCCACGCCGACCTGGGTGACTTCACCGCGGAGGAGCTGTCCGTGTCGGGATTCGACGTCCTGTTGAGGCCGCGGGCCGCATGATCGTGCTCACCGCCACCGCCCTCGCGACCTTCCTGATCGCGACGGCCCTGACCCCCGTCCTGCGGGAGATCGCGCTCCGGCGCAGCCTCCTCGACAACCCGAACGCGCGGAGCGCGCACGAGGTCCCGACGCCCAGGCTGGGCGGGGTCGCGCTCGCGCTCAGCTTCCTGGGCGCGGCGGCGGCCGTGTCGGTGCGAGGCGGGGTCGAGGGCTCGGGACCGATCCTCGCGTGCACCGCGCTCATCGCGGCCCTCGGCCTGGTGGACGACCTCCGTCCGCTGCCGGCCCGCCTCCGGCTCGCCATGCAGCTCGTGTGCGCCGCGACGGTCGTGGCCGCCGCGGGGCCCGCGTGGGCGGAGGCGCACGGCGTCGAGGGGCCGGTCGCGTGGCTCGCCGCCGTGGCCGGCACGGTGGCGATCGTCTGGAGCACCAACCTCTACAACTTCATGGACGGGGTCGACGGCCTCGCCGGGGGGCAAGCAGTCCTCGCGGCCCTCGGGATCGCCGGGGCCGCCGCCCTCGGCTCCGAGCTCGGCGTGGTCGCGATGCTGGTGGCGCTCGCGGGCGCCTCGGCCGGCTTCCTGGTCCACAACTTCCCTCGCGCACGGATCTTCATGGGGGACGCCGGCTCCACCGCGATCGGCTTCTTCCTGGGCTGCACGCCGCTGCTCGCCGCCGGGCGGAGCGTGCCGGTGGCGTCGGTCCTGCTCGCGCTCGCGCTCTTCCTGCTCGACGCCACCACCACGCTCGTCGCGCGGATCCTGCGGGGTGAGCGCTGGTACGAGGCCCACCGCTCCCACTGGTACCAGCGCCCGCTCGCGCTGGGGGTGCCCCACCGGCGCATCACCGCGACCGCCCTCGCGGGCATGGTGCCCTGCGCGATCGCCGCGGCGGCCTGGCCCGTGGCGCCGGGGCCTGCGCGGGGCGCGCTCGCCCTCATCCCGCTGGCGATCTTCCTGTTCATGGTCGCCGCGGTGCGGAGGCTGGAGGCGCGCGGGCCGATCGTGCAGGGGTCGGGGCGGTGAGCGCGGTCCTCGTCACCGGCGCGACGGGGTTCGTGGGGCGCGCCATCGCGCGGCGCCTCGTCTCCGCGGGACATCCGGTGCGGGCCTCGACCCGCGGGGCGCCCATCGACGTCGCGGGGGTGGAGGCGCTGCGCCTCGACGCGGACTCCGGGCCCGAGCGCTGGCGCGCGGCGATGGAGGGGATCGAGGCCGTCGTGCACGCGGCCGCGCGGGTCCACGTCCTGCGCGACGACGCCCCCGAGCCGCTCGCCGCTTACCGGAAGGTGAACGTGGCGTGGACCGAGCAGCTGGCCCGGTGCGCCGCCGCGGCCGGCGCGCGCCGGTTCGTGCTCCTCTCGAGCGTCAAGGTCATGGGCGAGGGCCGCGCGGCTCCCTACACCGAGGACGACCGCCTCGCGCCCTGCGACCCGTACGGCGTGAGCAAGGTGGAGGCCGAGGCGGCGCTCGCGCGCGTCGCCGCGGAGACGGGGCTGGAGCACGTGTCCCTGCGCCCTCCGCTCGTGTACGGCCCGGGCGTGAAGGCGAACTTCGCCCGGCTCATGGGCGCCGTCGCGCGCGGCGTCCCGTTGCCGCTCGGCGCCGTCGAGAACCGTCGCAGCCTCGTCTACGTCGAGAACCTGGCCGACGCGGTGCGCGTCGCCGTGGAGGGGCGGGGCACTGCGGGAGCGTGGCTCGTCTCGGATGGGGAGTCGGTCTCGACGCCGGAGCTGGTCCGGCGCATCGCGGGCGTCATGGGCCGAGCGCCGCGGCTCCTCCCCATCCCGCCCTGGGCGCTGCGCGCGGCGGCGGCGGCCCTCGGGCGCCGGCCGACCGCGGATCGCCTGCTCGGGTCGCTCGCGGTGGACGGCGGCCGGTTCCGGCGGGACTTCGGCTGGACTCCGCCGTTCACGCTCGACGAGGGCCTGCGCGCGACGGCCGCCTGGTGGGCGACGCAACGAGCGATGGGGTAGCCTTCGGGGCATGCTCGCCCCCCTGCTCCTCACCCTGGCGCTGTCACAGGCGCCGGCCGATCCCGAGCCGCCCACCCTCCGCCTCCCGTCCACCGTCGTGCCGCTCGACGGCGCGCTCGACCTCGCCGTGGATCCCGCCGGCGAGCACCACTCCGGCGAGGCGCGCTACACGGTGCGCCTCGAGGCGCCCGCCTCCGTCCTCTGGCTGCACGCCGCCGCGGACATGGAGATCGGCCGCGCCACCGTCGGCGGGAGGCTCGCCCGCGTCGTCAAGAAGCCCGGCGACCTCGTCGGCCTCGTGCTCGACGCGCCCGTACCCGCGGGGACCACCCAGCTCGAGAATCGCCTTCACCGGCGAGGTCGACCGCGTCCGCTCCCGCGGCCTCTACGCCGTCGCCGAGGGCGACTGGTACGCCTACACCTTCTTCGAGCCCGTCGACGCGCGGCGCGCGTTCCCGTGCTTCGACGAGCCGTGGGCGAAGATCCCCTGGCGGCTCACGCTCCGCGTTCCGAAGGGCAACCGCGCCTTCGCGAACGCGCCCGTGGAGGCCGAGGAGGACCTCGGCAAGGAGACGCGGGTCACCTTCGCGAGATCGAGGCCGCTCCCGACGTACCTCGTCGCGTTCGTGGTCGGGCCGTTCGACGTCGTCGACGGCGGCGCCGGGGGCGCGGCGAAGGTGCCGGTGCGCTTCCTCGTGCCGAAGGGGCGGGGCCCGGAGACCGCGTACGCGGCCTCCGTCACCGGCCGGATGATCGACCTCCTCGAGCAGGCGACCGGCGTGGCGTACCCGTACGAGAAGTGCGACGTCGCCGTGGTGCCGCGCTTCTGGGGGACGATGGAGCACCCCGGCATCGTCGCGCTCGGCCAGCCGCTCACGCTCATCAAGAAGGAGGACGACTCGCGCCAGCGCCGCGAGCGCTACGCGCAGATCGCGATCCACGAGCTCGCGCACCACTGGTTCGGCGACCTCGTCACGATGGCCTGGTGGGACGACACCTGGCTCAACGAGTCCTTCGGCTCGTGGATCGAGGCGCCCGTCACCGAGGCGCTCGAGCCGTCCTGGCGTCACCTCCTCGAGGCGCGGATCGGCGGCCGGGCGCAGGCGCTCGCCGCCGACGGGCTGCCCTCGGCGAAGGCCATCCGCCAGCCGGTGGCGTCCGCCCACGACATCGAGGGCTCGTTCGACAACGCCATCACCTACGCGAAGGGCTCCACCGTGCTCGCGATGTTCGAGGCCTACGTCGGCCCGGACCGCTTCCGCGCGGCGGTGAAGCGCCACCTCGAGGCGAAGGCCCACGGCGTCGCCACCACCGACGACCTCGTCGCGGCCTTCGGCCAGGAGCTCGGCGCGGACGTCGCGGGCGCGCTCCGCGGCTTCGTGGAGCAGCCGGGCGCGCCGCTCCTCGCCGTCGAGAAGGCCTGCGGCCCGGACGGCGCGAGGGCGGTCGTGACCCAGACCCGGTTCCTCGCGGCCGGCGGGACCTCGCCGGGTGGCTGGAGCGTGCCGGTGTGCGTGAAGCTCGGCGCGAAGGGCCGGGAGCCGGCGATCGCGTGCGGCCTCGCCGGCGCGCCGCGGGCCGAGCTCGCGCTGCCCTACTGCCCGGAGTGGATCTACCCGAACGCGCGCGGCACCGGCTACTGGGTGTCCGCGCTGCCGGCGAAGGGACTCGACGCGCTCGCGGCGAGGCTCGACCAGCACGAGCAGCTCACGCTCGCGAACGACGCGTGGCTCCTCGCGGATCGCGGCGACCTGCCGGTGGAGGCCGCGCTGTCGCTCGGGCTCGCGCTCGCGGCCTCGCCGGACCGGATGGGCGTGCAGGCCGCGCTCGGCCTCCTCTCGCTCGTGAACCACGACGCGCTCTCGCCGAGGGACCGCGCGCGCCACGAGAAGCTCCTCGCGAGGACCTTCGGCCCCCGCGCCCGCGCGCTCGGCTGGCTGCCGCGCGAGGGCGACGACGCGGAGGTGAACGCGCTGCGCCGCCAGCTCCTCCAGGCCGCCGCGCGCGGCGGCAAGGATCCGGTGCTCGTGAAGGAGGCCCGCAGGCTCGCCGACGCGTGGCTCGGCGACCGCGGCGCCGTGCCGCCCGAGGTCTCGCAGGCGGCGCTCGGGGTCGCCGCGCGCTTCGGCGACCGCGCGCTCCTCGAGCGGATCATCGAGGAGGCCGCGCGCGCCGAGGACCGCACCGAGCGCACCCAGCTCCTCGCCGCGCTGGGCGAGTTCCGCGATCCCGCCCTCGCGCGGGAGGCGCTCTCGCTCGTGGTCCCGCCGGGGACGGCGGGCGCCGACGCGGGCCCGCAGTTCGACCTGCGCGAGACCCTGCCCATCCTGCGCGCGCAGCTCACCCACGCCGAGACGCAGCCCATCGCCTGGAAGGCGCTCGTGAGCCGCTGGGACGCCATCGCCGCGAGCACCCGCTCCGACGACGGCATCGGCCTCGCGGTGTCGGCGGCGGCGGGCGCGTGCGTCCCGGCGCGGCGCGCCGAGATCGCGGGGTTCCTCACCCCGCGCGCCGAGCACTTCGAGGGCGCGCCGCGGGCGCTCGCGCGGGCCCTCGAGGCGGCCGACCTCTGCGCCGCGACCCGGGCCCGGAATGCGAAGGGCGTCTCCGCGTTCCTGGCGAGGAGCGTCGGGAAGTAGCGGTCGCCGCCGACGTGAAGAAGTGTGAAGCACGAGGGCTCGGCCGTTAACCTTCGGCCCCGTGTGGGGTCGGGGACGTGGTACGAGTCCGCCCGGTTCGCGCAGGATCTCGTGAGGAGCCGAACCCGCCTCCCCGTCGCCGGAGCTCATCCCATGTCGAAGCGCAACGTCATCCTCTCCACCGTGGTCGCCGTGGTCGCCGTCGGCGGCCTGGCCGCCTGGAAGCTCGGCTCGAGCAAGTCCGGGCCGCCGGTCAAGATGGAGACCGCGAAGCTCGAGAAGGGACGCATCCTCGCGAAGGTCACCGCGAGCGGCACGCTCTCGGCCCTCGTCACGGTCCAGGTCGGCAGCCAGGTGTCGGGGCGCATCGCCGAGCTCCACGCCGACTTCAACACGCCGGTGAAGAAGGGCCAGCTCATCGCGAAGATCGACCCGCAGCTCTTCGCGGCCGCGGTCGAGCAGGCCCGCGCGAACCTCGCCGCGGCCACCGGCAACCTCGCGAAGGCGAAGGCCCAGGCCGCCGACGCCGCGCGCCAGGCCGCCCGCTCGAAGGCGCTCCTCGACAAGAAGCTCGTCGCGCAGGCCGACTACGACACGGCGCAGTCGACCGCCGACGCGAACGCCGCCGGCGTGGCCGCCGCGGAGGGCACCGTCGCGCAGACGCGCGCCGCGCTCCACCAGGCCGAGGTCAACCTCAACTACACGAACATCCTCTCGCCGACCGACGGCGTCGTGATCTCCCGCAGCGTCGACGTCGGCCAGACGGTGGCCGCCTCCCTCCAGGCGCCGACCCTCTTCGTCATCGCCGAGGACCTGAAGCGCATGCAGGTCGACACCTCGGTCGCCGAGGCCGACGTGGGCCGCCTGCGCGAGGGCATGGACGCGAGCTTCACCGTCGACGCGTACCCGGCGGAGGTCTTCCGCGGCAAGGTCCGCCAGATCCGCAACGCGCCCACCACCGTGCAGAACGTCGTGACCTACGACGCCGTGGTCGACGTCGCGAACCCGGAGCTGAAGCTCAAGCCGGGCATGACCGCCAACGTCACGTTCGTCTACGCGGAGAAGGAGGACGTGCTGAAGGTCCCGAACGCCGCGCTCCGCTTCCGGCCCCCGCCGAACCTGCTCGCGGCGAGCGGCGGCGGCCAGGGCGGCGCGCAGGGCGGCCCGCGCGCCGAGGGCCGTCCGCAGGGTGGCGGCCAGGCCGGCCAGGGCGGCCAGCCCGGCGCCGGCGCCGGCCCCGGCGGGCAGCGCCCGGGCGGCGGCGGCGTGCGCGGCGCCGAGTCGCCGGATCGCCGCACGCTCTGGGTGATGCGCGAGGAGAAGCCCGCGCCCGTGCGCGTCCGCACCGGCATCTCCGACGGCTCGTTCACCGAGCTCGTCGAGGGCGAGCTCAAGGAGGGCGACACCGTCGTCACCGACGCGCAGGGCCCGCCGTCCGGCTTCGCCCAGGCGATGCGGCGCGGGCTCTAGGAGGCGGCCATGGCCGGCGCCCCGCTCATCCAGCTCGAAGACGTCACGAAGGTATACACCATGGGTGACGTCGAGCTCCGCGCGCTCGACGGGGTCTCGCTCGGCATCGCCGAGGGCGAGTTCACCGCGATCATGGGCGCGTCCGGCTCGGGCAAGTCGACGCTCATGAACCTGCTCGGCTGCCTCGACCGGCCGACCTCGGGCCGCTACCTGCTCGAGGGGCAGGAGATCTCGAAGCTCGACAACGACGCGCTCGCGGCGATCCGCAACCGCACGCTCGGCTTCGTCTTCCAGAACTTCAACCTCCTCTCGCGCACGAGCGCGCTCGAGAACTGCGAGCTGCCGCTCCTCTACTCCGGCGTGCCGGCGCAGGAGCGGCACGCGCGCGCGAAGGAGTCGCTCGAGCGGGTGGGCCTCGGCGGCCGGCTCGACCACCACCCGAACCAGATGTCCGGCGGCCAGCAGCAGCGGGTGGCCATCGCCCGCGCGCTCGTGAACCGCCCGCGGGTGATCCTCGCCGACGAGCCCACCGGCAACCTCGACTCGCGCACCAGCATCGAGGTCATGGCGCTCTTCCAGGCGCTCGGCCGGACCGGCATCACGGTCATCCTCGTGACGCACGAGCCGGACATCGCCGAGCACGCGGCCCGGGTGATCACGATGCGCGACGGCAAGGTCCGCCACGACGTGCGGCAGACCCCGAGGCCGGCGGTGCCCGGCGAGGGGCACGAGGAGGCGACGGCATGAGCTGGCTCGTGACGCTCCGGGTGGCGCTCCGCGCGCTCGCCCGCAACAAGCTGCGCTCCTTCCTCACCGGCCTCGGCGTCGTCATCGGCACCGGGGCGGTCATCGCGATGGTCGCCATCGGCGACGGCGCGAAGGCCCGGGTCGAGCAGACATTCGCCGCCATGGGCTCGAACATGCTCATGGTGCTGAACGGCTCCTCGCAGGGCGGCGGCGCGATGGGCGGCTTCGGCTCCCTGCCCACGCTCACCTGGGACGACCTCCGGGCGATCCAGACCGAGCTGTCGGCGGTGAAGTACGCCGCGCCCATCCTCCGCACGAGCGCGCAGCTCACCGCCGAGGAGCTGAACTGGGGCACCTCGGTGCAGGGCACGACGCCCGAGTTCGTGTCGGTCCGCAACTGGCCGGTCACCTCCGGCACCTTCTTCACCCAGTCCGACGTGGACGGCGGCACGAAGGTGGCGCTGCTCGGGCAGACCGTGGCCGAGAAGCTCTTCGGCGTCGGCGCCGACCCCATCGGCCGGGTCATCCGGATCAAGAACGTCCCGTTCAACGTCGTCGGCCTGCTCGACAAGAAGGGCCAGTCGCCCTTCGGCCAGGACCAGGACGACATCGTCCTCATCCCCGTCACCACCTTCCAGCAGAAGATCCAGGGCGGCCTGAAGAAGGTCATCGCCGGCCAGATCGCGGTCTCGGCGGTGTCGGCGGAGGCCACCGGGCGCGCGCAGAGCCAGCTCCGCTCGCTGCTCCGCGACCGGCACAAGCTCGGGCTCGACGCCGAGGACGACTTCCAGATCCGCAACCTCTCCGAGGTCGCGTCCGCGCAGGCCGAGGGCACCCGCACCATCACCACGCTCCTCATGGCCATCGCCGCCGTGTCGCTCTTCGTGGGCGGCATCGGGATCATGAACATCATGCTCGTGTCGGTGACCGAGCGGACCCGCGAGATCGGCGTCCGCATGGCCGTCGGCGCGCGGGCGCGCGACATCCAGCTGCAGTTCCTCGTCGAGGCGCTCACGCTCTCCGTCGGCGGCGGGCTCATCGGCGTCGCGCTCGGCGTCGGCGCCGGCACCTGGCTCGCGTCCGCCTTCGGCTGGTCGATGCTGGTCCGCCCGGACATCATCCTCGTCGCGGTCGCCTTCTCCGCGCTCGTCGGCATCGGCTTCGGCTTCTACCCGGCGCTCAAGGCGAGCCGCCTCGACCCCATCACCGCGCTCCGCTTCGAATGACCGCCCATCTCCCCGCCATGGACAGGCCTCGCATGTCGCGGCTCCTCGTCGCCCTCCTCGCCCTCGCGGCGGCGCTCCCCGCCCGGGCGGTCAAGAACCCCACCGGCTCGGACGCGCCCCTCTCGCTCCCCGACGCCGAGTCGCTCGCGCTCGCGCACCAGCCCGAGCTGCGCGCCGCCCGCGCCCAGAGCCGCGCCGCGCGGGCCCGCCTCGGCCAGTCGACGAGCAACCTCCTCCCGCAGATCACCGGGAACGGCAGCGTGGTGCGGGCCGGCGGGGAGGGGCTCGGCGCCGCCACCACCTGGTCCTACGGCCTGACCGGCACGCAGCCCCTCGTCGACCTCGGCGCCTTCTTCTCCCGCTCGGCCGCGAGCGCCTCGGCGAGCGCGCAGGAGGAGTCCGAGAAGGACACCCTCGAGGCGGTCGTGCTCGGCGTCCGCACCGCCTGGTTCTCCGCCGCGGCGGCCCGCGACCTCGTCGAGGTCGCGAGGGAGACGCTCCAGAACCGCGAGGCCCACCTCGAGCAGGTGAAGGGCTTCGTCGAGGTCGGCACCCGCCCGGAGATCGACCTCGCCCAGGCCCGCGCCGACCGGGCGTCCGCGCAGGTCCAGCTCATCACCGCCCGCAACGACTACGCGACCGCGCTCGCCCGCCTCAACCAGGCCATGGGCGTCGTCGGCGCGACCGACTACGCGCTCGCGCCCATCGAGTTCCCCGCGGTGGCGGGCGAGGACGCCGCGCTCGACGCCCTCGTGAACGAGGCGCTCTCCCGCCGCGCCGACCTGGCCGCGCTCGCGCGCCAGCGCGACGCCTCGGCCGCCTCGCTGCGCTCGAGCTGGTCGGGCTTCGCGCCCACGCTCGACGCCACCGGCAAGATCGGCCAGGCCGGCCCGGACCTCTCCAGCACCCGGGAGTCCTGGAACGCCGGGCTCGTGCTCACCTGGCCGCTCTTCCAGGGCGGGCGGACCGCCGCGCAGGTGCGCGAGGCCTCGGCGAACCTCGAGGTCCTGGACGCCCAGGCGGAGTCGGTGAAGCTCGCGGTGCGGCTCGGGGTCGAGCAGGCGTGGCTGTCGGTGCAGGCCGCCCGGGCGTCGCTCGAGGCGACCGGCGAGGCCCTCGCGAACGCGAAGGAGCGCCTCCGGCTCGCCGACGCGCGCTACCAGAACGGCCTCGGCAGCGGCATCGAGCTCAACGACGCGCAGGTCGCCGAGACGACCGCGGCGGCGCAGGAGGTCCAGGCGCGGTTCAACCTGGCCACCGCGCGGGCGTCGCTGATCCGGGCGCTGGGGCGCTGACGGCGGGAGGTCGACCGTCGCGGAAGCACGGAGGAGGAGGCCGTCGCGACCGCGCTCCTGCCGAGGAGTGAACCCGGAATCCGTGAGCCCCTCCACCAGTGGCGTAACTTTCGGGGCGTGGCACGTGCTCGCGCTGGGGGCGGGTAGGCGGACGATGATCGCTCACCGCTCGTGCGCGGCCTTTCGCCCGGCCGCGAACACGATCGGGATCAACCCCGGCACGACCTCGAGCCGCTCGACGGAGAAGCCGGCCCGCTCCAGGGCTGCCGCGAGCGTCGCGCGCGTGAAGCGCCGCTGGCCGGGGAAGCCGGCGAGCGCGCCGAGGACCCTCGAGACGACCCGGGCCCCGAGCGTCTCGTCGTGGGCGTAGGTCGGCGCGACGAGGAGTCCGCCCGGCCGGAGCACCCGTGCCAGCGCGGCGAGCGCGCCATCGAGGTCCGGGACGAGGTGAAGCACGTTCGCGGCCACGACCGCGTCGACCGAGCCGGGCGTGAGATCCAGCGCGTACAGGTCAGCGACGCGGCAGCTGACGTTCGTGAGCCGACCCGCCTCGACACGCCGCCGCAGCTGCTCCACCATCGCCGGCGCGTAGTCCGTGGCGGTGACGTGGGCGGTGCAGCGCGCGATGACCTCGGTGACGAGCCCCGTGCCGGCCGCGACCTCGAGGACCTCGCCGGCCCCCCGCACCGCCTCCGCCACGAGCTCGAGCGTTCGAGGCATCGGGCCGCCGAGGAGCACCATCGAGCGGTCGTAGCGCGTCGCGTTCCGCTCCCAGTAGCCTCGCCCCGGGTCCTCCCTCATGGGCGCGAGCCTAGCGCGCGAGGCCGGCGGCGGCCCTGCGTCCCACGGCCACATGCTCGAGCCCGAGCCATCCGGCGAGCTCGCCGAGCGCCTCCCCGAGCTCGCCCGCGGTCTCCCGCGGCGCGCCCGGCTCGAGGAACGCGGCGTGGACCCTCAGGCGCGACGCCGCGCGATCGGCCTCGAGGTCCACCCGGGCCACGAGCCGGTCGCCGAGCAGGAACGGCAGCACGTAGTACCCGTGCTCGCGCTTCCTCGCCGGCGTGTAGACCTCGAGGCGGAAGCGGAAGTCGAAGAAGGCCTCGGTGCGCTTGCGCTCGAAGACGAGCGAGTCGAAGGGGGAGAGGAGCGCGCGGCCGGTCGCGGCGCGGGGCAGCCGCGCGTCCCGGTGGCGCCAGGCCGGCTTCGCGAGCCCCTCGACCTTCACCGGCACGAGCACGCCGGCCTCCTCGAGGGCGGGGATCGCCGCCCGGAGGTCCGCGAGCGGGAGCCGGTAGTAGTCGCGCAGGCACCCGGCGGTCGCGACGCCGAGCGCCCGGGCCGAGCGCGCGACGAGCGCGCGGATCGCCTCCTGGCGCGGCGGGGGCGCGGCGGGGTGGTGCTCGGACGGGACGACGCGCTCGACGAGGTCGTAGCGCTGCTCGAACTGCGTGGTGCGCCCTGCCGAGACCACCCGGCCCGACCAGAACAGGATCGCCACCGCGCGCTTCGCGTCCGACCAGTTCCAGCCCCAGTCCTTCCTTCCCGCGCCGGGCGCCGCCCTCGACGAGCTTCTCGAGCTCGCGCGCGGTCACCGGGCCGTGCTTCGCGACGAGCGCGTGCACCTCCTCGACGAAGCCCGGCCGCTTCTTCGCGAGCCGCAGCGACCCGCCCCAGGCCTCGCGCTCCCAGTTCTCGCCGCGCCAGCGCAGCAGCGGGTGCAGCTCCACGGGGATGAAGGAGGCCACGTGCGCCCACGACTCCACGATCCGCCGGGGCGCCTCGGAGGCGGCCCGGTCGAGGAGCGCGCGGTCGTAGGGCCCGAGGCGCGAGAAGATCGGGAGGTAGTGGCTCCGCGCGACCCGCTGGATCGAGTCGATCTGCACGAGGCCGAGCGCGCGGACGACGCCGGCCACGTCGCCGACGTTGACGCGACGCGGTGCGGCGCGGGCGGCGAGGCCCTGGGCGGCGAGCGCGAGCCTGCGGGCCTCGGAGCGCGAGAGGGAATCCACGGAACGAGCCTATACAGGCGTGCAGTCCGCACGGCAAGCGGCCACGCGGGACGGCGACCATGTACCGGCCACCGGACCTTCGGGCTATCTTGCCGCCCCGCATGACCCAGCCCGAGACCGCCGCGCCCCCCGCTCCGCCCGAGGGGCTCCCCGAGAACGCCTTCCGGGAGCTCGCGCCCGGCGAGACGTACCAGCCGGCGGTGCCGGCGACCGCGGCGCCGCCGGAGGTGACGCTCCGCTCGATCGCCCAGGGCGTCCTCTGGTCGGTCGTGTTCTCCGCCGCGGCGACCTACATCGCGCTGAAGCTCGGGCAGGGCATCGAGTCGGCGATCCCCATCTCGATCCTCGCGGTCGGCCTCTCGGCGGTCATCGCCCGCACGATGGCCCGCCGGGCCTCCACGATGCTCGAGAACGTGAACGTGCTCGCCATCGGCGCCACCTCCGGCATCGTCGCCGGCGGCTCGGTCTTCACGATGCCGGCGGTCTTCATCCTCGGCCTCGAGGGGCGGTCCTCGCCCTGGCAGATCTTCCTCGTCCCGCTCCTCGGCGCGGTCCTCGGCGTGTTCCTGCTCGCGCCCTTCCGCCGCTACTTCACGCACGACCTCCACGGGAAGCTCCCGTTCCCGGAGGGCCGCGCCACGACCGAGATCCTCGTCGCCGGCAACAAGGGCGGCGAGAGCGCGACGGTGCTCGCCTGGTCCGCCGGCCTCGCGGCGGTGTTCGACTTCGTGGGCCCGTCGATGCGGGCCTGGTCGGACACCTTCTCCACCGCCGCCATCGGCGCGCTCCAGGGCTTCACCGACAAGGTGAAGGCGGTCTTCACCATGAACACGACCGCGGCCATCTTCGGCCTCGGCTACATCATGGGCGTCGACTACGCGGCCATCATCCTCGCCGGCTCCTTCCTCTCCTACTTCGTCCTGATCCCGCTCTTCGCCTGGCTCGGGCCGCACATCGCGACCGTCATCCCGCCGGGCACCGAGCTCATCTCGAAGATGGACGCGGCCGCGCTCTTCACGACCTACGCGCGCCCCATCGGCATCGGCGGCATCTTCGCGGCCGGCATCATCTCGATCCTCAAGATGTCGCCGGTCATCGTGCAGGCGGTGCGGCTCGCGGTGGGCGAGGTCGCGCGGCTCGCGAAGGGCGGGATCGTGACCTCGAGCGAGCGCACCGACCGCTCGCTCAACATGTCGAGCGTGCTCCTCGGCATCCTCGGCACCGGCGTCGTCGTCTTCCTCTACTTCCGCTTCTCGGTGCTCGCGGGCGAGGAGCGGGCGACGAGCCTCGCGCTCCTCTCGACCGGCCTCACCCTCGGCGTCTCGTTCCTGTTCGCGGCGGTCTCGGCCTGGGCCATCGCGATGATCTCCATCACGCCCATCTCGGGCATGACGCTCACGACCCTCATCATCACCGCGGTCGTGCTCTCGTCGCTCGGCCTCAAGGGCGAGAGCGGCATGCTCCAGACGCTCCTCATCGGCGGCGTCGTCTGCACGGCGCTCTCGATGTCGGGCTCGCTCGTCACCCAGTACAAGATCGGCTACTGGCTCGGCGCGACGCCGCGCCGGATTCGAGCTCGGCAACCTCGTGGGCTCGGTCATCGCCTCCGCCGCGACGACCGCGGTCATCTACCTCATGGCGAAGGTGTACGGCTTCGGCCCCGGGTCGGTGATGCCCGCCCCGCAGCCGAACGCCATGGCGGCCGTGCTCACCGGCGTGATGGGCTCGGGCGGCGCGCCCTGGTTCCTCTACGCCATCGGCGCGGTGTTCGCGGTCGCCGCCGAGCTCTGCGGCGTCTCCGGCCTCGCGCTCGCGCTCGGCATGTACCTGCCGATGGACCTCAACTCGCCGCTCGTGGTCGGCGCCGGCGTGGCGTGGCTCGTGAAGCGCTCCTCGAAGGACGAGAAGGTCGGCGCCGCGCGCCACGAGCGCGGCACGCTCATCGCGTCCGGCTTCATCGCCGGCGGCGCGCTCGTCGGCGTCTTCGCGGCCCTCCTCAAGTTCCTCGAGGACAAGACCGGGCACGTCCTCACGCCGGACCTCACGAAGCTCGGCGGCGGTGTCGAGGGCGGCGGCCTCGGCCAGACGCTCGAGGCCTGGGGCAACTGGACCGGCCTCCTCGCGTTCGCGGCGCTCTCCGCGTTCGTGTACGTCGCGTCGAAGCGGGCGGCGAAGGACCCGGCCGCCTAAGAAGAAGGGGATGGCCCTCTCCACCACCTGGATCGTGGGCGTGACGCTCCTCGCCATGGGCGAGGCCCCGAAGGTCCCTGCGCCGGAGGTCCCGGACCTCTCCTTCATGCAGGGGAGCTGGTGCGGCGGCTCGGACGGCGCGACCGAGGAGGAGGTGTGGCTCGCGCCGCGCGGCGCGCTCCTCCTGGGCATGCACCGCGACGTCCGGCCCGGGCGCCCGACCTCCTTCGAGTTCCTGCGCATCGAGCTCGCGCCGGGCAGGACCGCCTACGTCGCGCAGCCCCAGGGCCGCCCGCCGGTGCGCTTCCTGCTCGCGTCGCACGGGCCGCGCTTCGTGCTGTTCGCGAACCCGGCCCACGACTTCCCGAAGCGCATCCGCTACGAGCGCGTGGACGAGGACAGGCTCACCGCCAGCGTCGACGCGGGCGCCGACGGGAAGAAGGAGCAGCGCTTCACCTGGCGCCGGTGTCCGGTCGAGCCGGCGGTGGCGCGCTGACCGGGTGCCGCGGGGCGCCGGTCACTTCCCCGCGGTCACGGTGAGGCCCACGAACACCGGCTGCGCGGGCGGCGCGTTCCGCGTCTCGCCCTCGATGCGCGCCGGCCGGAACACGATCACCACCACCGGACCGCGCGCGGCGACCGGCGCCGTCGCGATCGCGCCGTCCTCGCCCGTCGGATCGAAGCGGCGCGACACCGCCTCGGCGGCGGCGGCGTCGCCCGCCGCGTCCGCGGGGCGCTCGGTGGGCACCACCGGCACCGAGGGCGCCTGGAGCTCGAGGTGGGAGGGACGCGGGGCCCGGGTCGCGGCCGCCTGGGCGGCCGCGCTCACCGGGAGGAGCACCAGGGCGGCGACGAGCGCACGGAGGACGGGGGCCATGAGGAGAGGGTCCCGCTGCCCATCCAGCAAGAGAAGACCCCGATCCGGGGCGCGGCCGAACCGCGCAGGGGCTCTAGAGAACCCGCTCGATCGTCACCACGTCGACCAGGCCGAGCACGTTGTAGAGCGCCGGGATCACCTTCTCCGCAGGGTACTTCCGGCGGAGGGCGGCCACCTTCTCGGTGCCTGCGCGGTAGGCGGGCAGGTACATGCGGCCGTTCAAGGGGTGCCGGCCCCAGGCGCCGGAGAGCTTGTCGGCCCGCTCCTCGGAGCACAGGTACTCGTTCCGGAGCACGGCCGCGACCTCGCCCTGCGGGCGCTTCTCGCGCCAGGTCAGCCACGACGACTGGTTCTTCGCGTCGTCCTGCAGGAGCGCGAGGATCATCCCGGCCTGGAGATCCGGGTCGCCGAGCTCGTGGACCTCCTTCACGCCCATCGCCATCAGCATCGCGTTGTTGGCGAGCCCCTCCGAGAGCGCGGCCCCGCGCGTGCTCATCGTGAGCACGGTCCCCTCGAAGCCGAGCTTGCCCTGCACGTAGAGCCCCTGCGCGAGCGCGAAGTTCGTGACGTGGCCGGGCACGACCTCGTGCGACACGAGCTGCGCGAACTCCGGCACCGAGATCTCGAGCGCGGCGTTGAGCTCGTAGGTCGCCTCGTACCTCGGCGAGCCGTCCGGGTTCCGGGCGCGGCCCACGTAGTTCATCGAGCCCGAGAACCAGGCGTTCTCGATGGGGAGGAACTGGATGTTGGCGCGGGGGACGTGGTGGAGCGAGGCGGGGAGGTACGGCACGACGTGCTTGCGCGTCCCCTCCTCGAGGAGCGCGATGTACGCGTCGGCGAGCTGCGGGATCGACTTCCGCGGGACGAGGCGGTCCTTCCGCCACGCGTCCACCGCGGCGAGCAGCTTCGCGGGCGTGCCGGTCTCGTACCCGGCCTTCGCGAGGAGCGCGCGCAACAGCTCCCGCTTCTCCTTCGGATCGGACGGCTCCGGCGGCGTGCCGGTGCAGGCCATCACGGCGCACTCGTAGGGCACCTCGGGGCCGCGGTGCAGGAGCTCGAGCACGAGCTCGAAGATGACCCCCAGGCTCTCGCCCTGGGCCTGGAGGTAGGCGCCGCGCAGGCCGCCCATGCTCTTCCCGGCCTGGGTCAGCTCCGCGATCGCGCCGCGCACGTCGACCGCCGCGAGGTACGCGTCGATGGCCGCCGCGTCGGGCTGCTTCGCCGAGACGCCGCCGGTCTCGCGCAGCCGGACGGCCGCGGGGTGGGTGTAGGCGACGGGGAGCGGCTCGTCGGAGTACCAGGAGTCCGCGATGTAGCGGCCGGTCCCGGAGGGATTCATGACGTCGCCGCCCCACAGGGTGTCGATGCCGAGGACGGCGGTGGCGGTGACCTGGGAGAGCTTGGCTTCCTGCGCCATGGTGTCGGGCTCCTTTTCGTTGGGGCTGAACCTACACCGCGGCTAGACTGCGCGCCCGAGTTCCCCAGCACCCCGGAAGGGAAGCCAGCCCATGGACGAGTCGGCCACGAAGTCGCTGCCCGAGAACGCCTACCGGCCGCTCAAGCCCGGCGAGACCTACGCGCCTTACGTGCCGGCGAGCGCCACGCTGCCCGAGGCGACGCCGCGGGCCATCGGGTGGGGCGTCTTCCTGACCGTGATCTTCACGATCGCCTCGGCCTACTCCGGCCTCAAGGTCGGCCAGGTGATGGAGGCGGCGATCCCGATCTCGATCCTCGCGATCGGCCTCGCCCGCGTCTACGCCCGGCGCTCCTCCATCGTCGAGAACGTCATCATCACCGGCATCGGCGGCATGTCCGGCGCGGTGGTGGCGGGCGCCATCTTCACGCTCCCCGCCCTGTACATCCTGAAGCTCGACCCGCACCCCTGGCAGACCATCTTCATCTGCCTCGCCGGCGGCGCGCTCGGCATCCTGTTCCTCATCCCGCTGCGCCGGTACTTCGTGCGCGAGACGCACGGGGAGTTCCCGTTCCCCGAGGCGACCGCCATCACCGAGGTGCTCGTCACCGGCGAGAAGGGCGGCTCGCAGGCGAAGCTGCTCCTCCAGGCGACCGGCATCGCCGCGGTCTACGACTTCTTCGTCACGACCTTCCAGGTCTGGAAGGAGTTCGTCGACTTCCGCTTCGTGCCGGCCGTGGACGGGCTCGCGAAGAAGGCCAAGATGGCGCTCAGCTTCGACGCCATCGGCTTCATCCTCGGCCTCGGCTACGTGATGGGCCTGCGCTCGTCGATGATCCTCGTCGCGGGCGGCGTGCTCTCGAACCTCGTGCTCGTGCCGATCATCTGGTACGTCGGCCAGCACGTCCCCGAGGCGGTCTACCCCGCGACCGCGCCGATCTCGGGCATGACCGCGAACCAGATCTTCCGCGGCTACGTCCGGTTCATCGGCGTCGGCGCCATCGCCACCGCCGGCATCTTCGGCATCCTGAAGTCGCTCAAGGTCATCGCCTCCTCCTTCGGCATCGCGGTGAAGGCCTTCCGCTCCGGCGGCGAGGCGCACCTCGAGCGCACCGACCGCGACATCTCGGTGATGACCATCCTCGTCGGCGTCGTCGTCTCGACGCTCGGGGTCGCCATCTTCCTCGGCACGCTCGACGGCTCCGTGACGACGCTCGTCATCGGGCTCCTCCTCACCATCGTCTTCTCCTTCTTCTTCACGACCGTCGCCGCGAACGCCATCGCCACCACCGCCCGCAACCCGGTGTCGGGCATGACGATGCTGACCATCATCATCTCGTCGGTGGTGCTCCTGCAGTTCGGCCTCTCCGGCCGCACCGGCATGTTCTTCGTGATGGCCATGGCGGGCATGGTCTGCACCGCGCTCTCGGTCTCCGGCCAGGCGATCACCGATCTCAAGACCGGCTACTGGCTCGGCTCGACGCCGCGCGAGCAGGAGCGCTGGAAGTTCCTGGGCGTGCTCGTCGCCGCCGCCGCCGCCGGCCTCACCATCCACATCCTCAACGTGAGCTTCCAGTTCGGCGAGGCGGTCGAGGGGGACCTCAGGCCCGTGCTCGTCTCGCCGCAGGCGTCCATCATGAAGGCGCTCGTCGAGGGCTTCATGAGCCAGCAGCCCGTCGCCTACCTCCTCTTCGCGGTCGGCGCGTTCATCGCGGTCGCGCTCGAGATGCTGAAGGTCCCGGCGCTCACCTTCGCGCTCGGCATGTACCTCCCGCTCGAGCTCAACACCCCCGCCCTCGTCGGCGGCGTCTTCCACCACCTCATCACGGGCAAGGCCGACCGCGCCGGCGGCGAGGCCGGCCAGTCGATGCGCGAGAAGGGCGTCATCATCGCCTCCGGCCTCATGGCGGGCGGCGCGCTCGGCGGGGTGTTCGGCGCGGCGCTCCGGCTCGTGCCCGGCTTCGAGGAGAGCTGGGTGAAGACCCCGTTCTACGACGACGACGCGATCTCGCAGATCGTCTCGACGCTCGCGTTCGTGGGCCTCTGCGCGTATCTCTGGATCGCCTCCACCCGGAAGGCGAAGGCCGCGGCCTAGCGGGCCCCGTCCCGGGGACGGCGCCGCCCGTCGCGGGGCGTTAGGTTCCCGGGATGATGCCCGCCCTGGGAGGGAAGGTTCACGGTCTCCGCCTCGAGCGGATGCGCGCCTCGTCGCGCTTCCGCGACGGCGCCTTCCGCAACACCGCGCCGGTGGGGCCCGGGCTGAAGGGCTCCCCGCTGCCGCTCCTCGGCGAGCTGTTCTTCGGCGACACGGTCAGGAAGCCCCCGCAGCCGCTGCCCTCCACCGACCCGCGCCCGGGCTGGGCCCGCCCGGCCGAGACCGGCCTGCGCGCGACCTGGCTCGGCCACTCCACGGTGCTGCTCGAGCTCGACGGGCTGCGCGTCCTCACCGACCCGGTCTGGGGCGACCGCGCCTCGCCCTGGCGCTTCGCCGGCCCGCGGCGGTTCCAGCCCGTGCCGGTGCCGCTCGAGGCGCTCCCGCCCCTCGACGCGATCGTCGTCTCGCACGACCACTACGACCACCTCGACCTCCCGACCGTGCGGGCGCTCGCCCGCTCGTCGCGCGCGCCGTTCGTGACCTCGCTCGGCGTGGGTGCGCACCTCGAGGCGTGGGGCGTCCCGCCGGAGCGGATCGTCGAGCTCGACTGGTGGGAGGCCGCCACGCTGCGCGGTGGGGACCTCGTCCTGCGCGCCGCGCCGTCCCAGCACTTCTCCGGGCGCGGCGTCGGCGACCGGAACCGCACGCTCTGGTCGTCGTTCGTCGTCGAGACCGCGCGCCGCCGCGTCTTCTTCAGCGGCGACACCGGGCTCACGCCCGAGTACGCGGAGATCCGCGCCCGGCTCGGCCCGTTCGACCTCGTCATGCTCGAGGTCGGCGCGTTCCACGAGGCGTGGGGCCAGATCCACCTCGGGCCGGCGAACGCGCTCGAGGCGCTCCGGCTCCTCGGCGGCGGGAAGCTCCTGCCGGTGCACTGGGGCACCTTCAACCTCGCGCTGCACGCCTGGGACGATCCCGCAGAGACGCTGCTCGAGCTCGCGCCCCGCAGCAGTTCAGGGGCACAGCGCGCCGAGCTCGTGATGCCCATGCTCGGCCAGCCCGTGGAGCCGGCGCGGGTCGAGGTGGTCGTGCCGTGGTGGCGCGCGGCGGGGGCGCCCGCGGTCGCCCCGCGAGAGGACGCGGCCCTGTGAGGTGAGGCGCCGCGCCGCGTCACCTCCGCGCGTCGCGAGTCCGTGCGATGCTCCTCGCCATGCGCACCCGCCTCGCAGCCCTCGTGCTCCTCCTCGCCGCGCCGCTCGCCCTCGCCGACGACCCGAAGCCGGCCTCGCCCGCACCGCCCGCGCCGAAGGGGCCCAGGATCCCGGGCGCCCCGCCCAACATGGAGTTCTTCCAGCTCGTCCTCCTGAAGCGCGGGCCGGCCTGGACACCGGAGGTCACCCCGGCCACCCAGGAGCTCCAGAAGCAGCACATCGGCCACCTCCAGAAGATGGGCGCCTCCGGGAAGGCCGTGCTCTGCGGCCCCTTCGACGACCAGCAGGATCCGACCGTCCGCGGCGCCTGCATCTACCGCGTGGCCGACGTCGCCGAGGCGCGCGCGCTCGCGGAGCAGGACCCCGCCGTGAAGGCCGGCCGGCTCGTCGTCGACGTCGTCACCTGGTGGGTCGAGAAGGGCTACGTCGCGTTCCCGAAGGCGCCGCCGCCGTCGCCCTGAAGCCCGAGGAGGCGCCGCTCGGCCGCGTTCGCCTGCTCGCGATCCCACGCCGAGAGGCGCGGCGCCATGAGCCTTCGCCACACGGGGGGGACGAGCGTGAGCACGATGGTGGTGAGGTAGCCCGCGATCATCGTGGGCGCGCCCGGCAGCGGGCGCAGCGCGTGGAAGGGCAGCTCGCCCTGCGCGTGGTGGTGCGAGTGGCGGGTGAGGTTGAAGAGCGTCCACGAGCTCAGGCGGCGCGTCGTGTTCCACGAGTGGCGCGGCTTCACCGGCGCGCCGGGCTCGCGCACGAGCCCGTAGTGCTCCATGTAGTTCACGATCTCGAGGAGCGCCTTCCCCCAGAGCGCGCAGGCGAGGAAGAACGCGGCGGCGCGCCAGCCGCCGTACGCCCACGCGCCCGCCACGAGCGCGAGGCTCATGAGCTGCCCGCGCAGCACGGCGTTCCGCCAGCCGAAGGCCCCGCGCCCGCGCTTCGCGAGCCGCGCGACCTCGATCCGCCAGGCGCTCGCGTTGCCCTTCCAGGTGGAGACCACGACGTGCCGGTACACGCTCCGGCCGCGCGGGGCGGTGGCCGGGTCCGCCGCCGTCGCGACGTAGCGGTGGTGCCCGTAGACGTGCTCGATGGCGAACGTGGTGTCGAGGCTGAACGCGAGGAGCCAGCGGCCGACGAGCCGCGAGACGGGATCCCAGGTCCGGTGCGTGAGCTCGTGCGCCGGGATGGTGCCCACCATGCCGATCATGAGCCCGGTGAGGAGCCAGGCCGAGACGAGGTGGCCGGGGCCGGCCGCCTCGGGAAGGCTCCGGAGGGACGCGAGCACGATCGCCCCGAGGAGCGGCAGCGCGAGCCAGAGCTGGAAGGTGAGGAGCCCCGGGTGGCGGTGGCGAGGCACGGAGCGGTCCTCCCCGAAGGCCACGTCGCCTAGGACGTAGAAGGCGACGATCGCGAGGAGCCCGGCGGTGGTGATCCCGCCGCCCGCCGCGAGCGCCGCCCGCGCAGCTCCCGCGGCGGAGTCGAGCGCCACGACGACGTCGCCGAGCGGCACGCTCTGGCAGGCGAGGATGGTGCCGCGCGCGAGCTCCTCCGCCGACAGCAGGTAGGCGGTCTCGGTCAGCTCGCGGACGCGGCCCTCGACGAGCCGGCACCGGCAGGTGCCGCACCCGCCCACCCGGCAGCTCGACGGGAACGGCACGCCCTGCCGCCGGGCGGCCTCGAGCAGGCGCTCGCCGCGGCGGACCTCGAAGGTCCGCTCGCCGAGGCGTGCCGTGAAGGCGCGGGGCCGCACCCGATGATTCTAGCCAGGCCGCCGCCGGCACTTCGGGCCCACCCGGGGAGCCGCGAAGGCGTACTCTGGCGGCGAGGAGGAGGGCCGGCGTGTACCACGACTTCCGGATGGTGCAGGTGGACGTGTTCGCGGCGGGGCCGCTCGAGGGGAACGCGCTCTCGGTGGTGCTCGACTCGCGCGGGCTCCACGTGGACGAGATGCAGGCGCTCGCGCGGGAGACGAACCTCTCCGAGACCGCCTTCGTCATCCGCAACGACGTCGCGAACGAGCGCGCGGCCGGGATCCGGGTCCGGATCTTCACCACGCGCGAGGAGCTCCCCTTCGCGGGCCACCCGACCCTCGGCGCGGCGTGGGCCATCCGCGAGGAGCTCGCGCCGAGGCGGCCGCCGGAGGTCGTGCTCTCGCTCGGCGTGGGGCGGGTGCCGGTCCGCTTCGAGGACGCGGGCCCGGACGGCGTCTCGTTCGCAGAGATGGTCCAGCCCGATCCGACCTTCGGGCCCGTGCTGGACGCGGCCGGGGCCGCGGCGGGGCTCGGGCTCCCGCAGGACGTGCTCGATCCGGCGCTCCCGGTGCAGGTGGTCTCGACGGGCCTCCCCTTCGCGATCGTGCCGCTCCGCGATCTCGCCACCGCCCGCGCGCTCGCCTTCGATCCGCGGCGGGCGGAGCCCTGGCTCGCGGCGCAAGGCGCCCGCTTCTGCTACTTCGTCACCCGCGAGGCGGTCGATCCCTCCGCGCGCCTCCACGCCCGCATGCTGTTCTACGGCGGCGAGGATCCGGCCACCGGCTCGGCGGGCGGCTGCGCGGCCGCGTGGGCGGTCGCGCACGGCGTCGCCGCGCCCGGAGAGCGGTTCCTCGTCGAGCAGGGCCTCGAGGCGCACCGGCCATCGCGGCTGCACGTGCGCGCCGCCCGGGACGGCGAGCGCGTCGTGGACGTCCGCGTGGGCGGGGGCGTCGTCCCGGTCCTGAAGGGCACCTGGACCCTGGGCTGAGGCCCCCCTCAGCGGCCGCGGCCCAGCACCCGCGCCAGCTCCGCGTGGCCGGCCGACGCCGCCCACTCGGCGGGCGTCGCGCCGTGGATCCGCTCGCGGGCTGTGGGCGACGCGCCGCGCTCGAGGAGGAGCCGCGCCACCGGATCCTTCCCGGCGAACGCGGCCGCGTGCAGGGCGGTCGGCTCGCCGTCCTCCGCGCCGGCGTCCGGCGGCGCGCCGGCGTCGAGCAGCGCGCGGGCGGCCGCGAGGTGGCCGGCCTCCGCGGCGACGTGGAGCGGCGTCGCGTTCACGGGGAACTCCGCGAGGAGGCGGCGCAGCCGGTGGCCGGGATCCCCGCCGCGCGCGGCGAGGGCCGTCACCATGTCGGCGTGCCCCTCGCCCGCCGCGACGAAGAGCAGCCGGGACGCGAGGCCGGGCGGGAGGGCGGGGGAGCCCGGCTCGGGCAGCGCCTTCACGAAGCCGCCGACGGCCGCGGTGCTCTCGTCTCCCGCGATGGCGCGCGCGAGGAGGACCGAGGCGCTCTCGCTCTGGGCCCGCGCGAGGGCGGCGCCCAGGGCCGAGAGCCCGGTGGCGGTCCGCGCCGCGGGGTCGGCGCCGGCATCGAGCAGCACGCCCATCGCCTCGGTCCGGCCGTGCGCGGCCGCCCAGTGGAGCGGCTGGGCCTCGTCCCCGGCGAACCCGAGCCGGCGGTCGCGCTCCGCGGGCGCGTCGCGGAGGAGCGCACGGAGCGCGTCGAGCGCGCCCGCGCCGGCCTCGGTGAAGGCGTCCGGCCGCGCTCCGGCCGCGCGGAGCCGCCGCTCCGCGTCGCCGCGGTCGCGCCGCCGCCGGCGGCCCCAGAACACCGCCGTCGCCCAGCCGAGCGGGGTGAGTCCGTACCAGCGGTCCCGGCGCTCGAGCTCGGCGCCCCGCGCCAGCAGGAGGTCCACCACGCCCGCGTGGCCGCCCTCGGCGGCCCAGTGCAGCGGCGTGGACCCGCTCTCGCGCTCCAGGGCCGAGGGCGGGGCGCCCAGCTCGAGCAGGAGCCGGACGATGGCGACGTCGCCGCGGAAGGCGGCGAGGTGGAGCGGCGTCGAGCCCAGGTGGGCGTCCTGCGAGGTCGCGAGGGCCGGGTCGCGCGCGAGCGCGGCGCGCACGGCGGCGGCGTCGCCCCCCGAGATGGTGGCGTAGAGCGTGTCGAGATCCATGGGTCTCCCCCTGACGGCCGCGCGGGGACGGCAGCCGCTCGAGCCCGCGGCATCATGCGCGCGGCCGCGCGCGCGCGCCCTGCGGCATCGGGACACGCCGCACCCGCGGAGGGATGGTGAGGCAACGTGTCGCCTGCACACGGACGGGGCTGGAGGCCAGCATGAGGCGCTGTCCTCCCGAACCACGCGGATCCCGGGGGAGGGTTCGTGATCGGCGCCCACGCGAGGATCTTCCTCCTCGACGACGACGAGCTCGTCGTCGCGATGCTCACGCGCGCGCTGCGCGGCGAGGGCTACGTGGTCGAGGGGCGGACCGATCCGGCCCGGGCGATCGAGGCCATCGACGCGTTCGGGCCCGACCTCGTCCTGCTCGACGTGAGGCTGCCCGGCGTGAGCGGGCTCGACCTCGTCGCGGAGCTGCTCGAGCACCGGCCGGGCACGCCGGTGATGATGCTGAGCTCGGACGCCAGCGCCGACAGCGCCGTGCGGGCCATGAAGCTCGGCGCGATGGACTACGTCACGAAGCCCTTCGACCTCGACGAGATGAAGCTCGTGGTCGCCGGGCTGCTCGACCAGGCGGGCCTCAAGCGCGAGGTGGAGGTGCTGCGGCGGATGAACGGGGCCGAGCTCGCCGGGCGGGACCTCACCGGCTCCTCCGCCGTCGTGCAGGGGCTGCGGGACGCGGCGGAGAAGCTCGCCCGCGCCGGCGTGAACATGGTGCTCATCACGGGCGAGAACGGGACCGGCAAGGAGCAGCTCGCCCGGTACATCCACCAGCGGATGCACCCGGGGTCGGCCGGGCGGGTGGCCCCCTTCATCGGCATCAACTGCGCGGCCATCCCGGAGCCGCTCATCGAGAGCGAGCTCTTCGGCCACGAGCGCGGCGCGTTCACGGACGCGCGCTCCGAGCGCAAGGGCGCCTTCGAGATCGCGGCCGGCGGCACCATCCTCCTCGACGAGCTCGGGGAGCTGCGCTGGGACCTCCAGGCGAAGCTCCTGCGGGTCCTCGAGGAGCGGACGCTGCGCCGGGTCGGGGGCCGGCGCGAGATCCCGCTCGCCGCCACGGTGCTCGCCACCACCAACCGTGACCTCGAGCAGGCGGTCCAGGCCGGGCAGTTCCGGGTGGACCTCTTCTACCGGCTCGCCACCTTCGCGATCCACCTCCCGCCGCTGCGCGAGCGCGTCGAGGACCTCCTGCCGCTCGCCCGCGAGTTCCTGGACGGCTTCGCGGCCCGCTA
Source organism: Anaeromyxobacteraceae bacterium (assembly GCA_047602405.1). GTDB lineage: Bacteria > Myxococcota > Myxococcia > Myxococcales > Anaeromyxobacteraceae > Anaeromyxobacter. The sequence continues at coordinate 452,005 of JASGHJ010000001.1, read as the reverse complement.
CGGGCGCGCGCCGGTGCAGGGCTTCTCGCCGGAGGCCGAGCGGCTCCTGCTCGCGTACGGCTGGCCGGGGAACGTCCGCGAGCTGCGCAACGTGATGGAGCGGCTCGTCGTGCTCGGGAGCGGCGGGCAGGTCGTGCCCGAGCACCTGCCGAAGGAGCTCCTGCGCCTGGAGGTCGCGCCCACCGTGGAGCCGCCGCCGCGGGCCGTGGGCCGCCTGCTCCTCCCCGAGGACGGCGTCTCGCTCGACGCCGTGGAGCGAGACCTCATCACCCAGGCGCTCGAGCGCACGCACGGGAACAAGGTGCACGCCGCGCGCCTGCTCGACGTGACCTACGACTCGATCCGCTACCAGGTGCGGAAGCTCGGCCTCGAGGGCGTGGGCGCCCCGGGCCGGCTCCACGTCCTCGCGACCGACGGCGCGGTCGAGGGCTCCCCGGCGCTGGGGCCCGGGGAGCCCGCGCCGCTCACGGGTTCCGGAGGGCGCCGACCTCCTCCCAGTCCATGATCTCGCGGGCGCGGCCCTCGTCGAGCCAGCGATCGGAGTACAGGTAGAGCGCGCGGGTCCGCGGGTGCACGAGCTTCTTGACGTCGGCGTACCCCTCGCGCGCGAGCAGCTCGTCCACGAAGCCTCCGAGGCGGTCCGCGTCGAGCTGGAACACCGGGTCGCGGAACACGTCGAGGCGCGTCGGGGCGGGCATGATGCGCGACCGGTCGCGCACGAGCTCGGCGATCGACCAGCACGGGTCGCTCGCGCGCGCGCGCATCATGATCGCGCCGTAGTTGCCGGAGACGAAGCGGTCGGAGTGGTAGTACGTCTCGCCCTTCGGCCCGGTCACGGCCTGGATGTCCTGGAAGCGCGGGTCGGCGCGCAGCTCCGCGAGGAAGGCCTCGCGGCGCTCCGGCTCCGGGTAGGGGAGGAGCGGCTCGAGGTCCGCGGCCGCGGTGAGCGTGATCCGGGAGGAGTCGGCCCGGATCCGCTCCACCACCGCGAGCCGCGCCTCCTCGAGCCGCCCCAGCTCCGCCGCCTCCACGGCGATGAGGTGACGCTCCGAGAACAGGTAGACCCGCCCCGAGGGGGCGACCACGGCCTTGATGTCCCCGTAGGCGCCTTCCCGGGACATCTCCTCGAGCAGCGCGCGCAGCTCGCTCCGCGACAGCTCCGGCACGAGCGCGAACAGCGCCGCGTCGGGGGTCAGGGCCCGGCGGTCGCGCGAGTCGGCGCGCACGCGCTCGGCGATCCGGAGCCGCAGCGGCGCCGGGTCCACCTCGGGGGCGTCGTCGTCGGTGACGAGGTGGAGCTTCTCGCGGACGACGGGCTGGGTCGGATCGTAGGGCTCCAAGGGTCGGCTCCTCGCGCTGCGTGCGGCTACGAGAACGAGAGCCCCCGGACCTCGCGGGCCCGGGGGCTCCCTGGGGAACGACGGCCCTCCGGGACCGCTACGGGATGACCCCCTCGGCCTTCAGGGTCGGGATGTAGCTCGCGAGCCCGAGCTCGGTGAGCTTCGTCTCCGTGGGCAGGCCCGTGGTCTTCGTGTAGCCGAACATGTCGTAGAGCATGTCCTTCGCCGTCTCCCAGTCCGCGGCGTCGAGGGTGCCCCACACCGACACGGCGTTCGCGGGGTCGAACGCCCACGCCGGCGCCTGGTCGAAGTTCGTCCGCATGTTCGCGCCGGGCTTCGTGGCGTTTCGGGCATTCATGATGCGCGCCGTGTAGATGCGCCACAGCGTGTACATCCGGTGGCCCATCTTCTCGTACTCGGCCTGCGTCATCGTGAGGCCGGTCACCGCGTTGAACACCTTGACGTCGAGCTTCGGGTCACCGCGGTAGCCCTTCGTGGCCACGGCCGTGGTCGAGCCCGGCGGGGTCACCGACGCGATGGTGCCGTCGCGGCTCTTCAGCGGGGACGCCCACACCGGCAGCGTGTAGTTGCACTGGGTGAGGGAGTTCTGCAGCTCGTACGAGATGATGCACTGGGCCGCGAGGCCGGCGCGCGCCTTGTTCATCGGCGTGACCGGGCCCGCGCCGGCCGCGACCGCGCGGTAGTCGGCGGTCTGCCAGGCCCACTTGCCCTGCGCCGACTCGTCCGGCGCCTGGAAGTAGGTGTCCGGGCTGCAGGCGATCTCCTGCGCGAGGGCGAGCTTCAGCGGGTTCGCCTTCGAGTTCGGGAGGCCGTTCGTGTTGAAGTTCTGCAGCGTGTGGTTGTTCATGTCGCGGCAGGCCTGGAACGTGCTGAGGAGCGCGCCCATCTGGCTCTGCGTCTCGATCGAGTGGTGCAGGGTGTGCGCCTGCTTCCACATGTGCACGTGGCCGTCCACGCTCATCGCGTGCACGAGCTCGGGCACGCCGTAGTCCGCGGGGAGCGCCTTGCGGATCTCGACCGGGGTGGCGGTCACGCCGGCGGGCAGGCCGGTCGGGGTGTACATGATCGCGGCGCGGGCCGCGGTCGTCTCGGCGCCCAGCTTCGAGATCCACGCCGGGCCACGCCCCATGAACCAGCCGGTGGTGCCCTGGACGTTGGCGGCGAAGTCGGCCGCGAACCACTGCAGCCAGCGCGGGTCACCCGCCTCCATGAGCGCGAGCGGGCTCTTGCCCGAGCTCCAGATGGCGGTGGTGCGCAGGCGGGTCCACTCCGCGGCGGTGAGGTACTTGCGGAGCAGCGGCTGGCCGATGAGCGGGTTCGGGATGGTCGAGCCCGGGGCGGCGTCGGAGCGGGTGTTCGCGACGGTGGCGGGGACGTACTCGTCGGCGACGATCCCCTCCGTCCCGGCGAAGTTCATCAGGACTTCCCACACGTACTGATAGCCGCTGTAGTCGTTCCAGATGCCGTAGTCGCCCTCGAGGTGGTTCGACATGTAGGCGTTCAGCATCGTGCCCTGCTGCGCGTTCATCGCGTTGTCGGCGATGAACGTGCCGCGCATGCCGCCGTTGCCCGCGCAGGTGTTCATGTTGTACCGGGCGACCCCGTAGTTCTCGAGCTCGGGGTGGTCCGCGGCGATGTGGCAGCGGATCGGGCAGGAGTGGCAGCCGTCCATGCGGACGGTGCGCTTCAGCCCCTCCTCGCCGAAGTCGTTGAAGCCCTTGTGCGTGCGGAACCCGATCTTGTTGGTCGGGAACGGCGCGTTGATCATCGGGTGCTCGGCGTCGGGGCAGTAGCCCATGTCCACCGGCGGGAGCGCGGAGCCCCACTTCACGCCCGGGGCGCCCGACCAGCGGGTGCCGCCCGGCGAGAACTCCGACCAGGGCTGCAGCGTGCGGGCGACGACGCACTGGTTGTTCGCGCCCATCAGGCTCAGGTAGTAGTTGTTGAGCGAGCGCCAGTCCTTCTTGTTGAGGGCGATCTTCACGGCGCCGGTGCCGCGCACGCCGATCGCCTTCAGCAGCTTCGAGCCGAGCACGCCGCCGGCGCCGCCGGCGCGGTGCGAGCGGTCGCAGAAGACCGCGCCGAGCCGGGACCTGTTCTCGCCGGCCTGGCCGATCGCGGCCACGTGGGCCTCGGGGCCCATGATGTTGCAGATGTAGTTCGTGGCCCGGTAGATGCCCTGGCCCCAGATCGTGGAGGCGTCCTCGAGGGTGACCTTGTCGTCCTCGATGCGCAGCCACACCGGCTTCGCCGAGACACCCTCGACGATGACGCCGTCCCAGCCCGCGTACTTGAGCTCGGGGCCCCAGTGGCCGCCCATGTGGCCGGCCGAGGGCAGCTCGTCACCGTGCACCGGCCACAGGCACGAGACCGACGTGCGGCCGGAGCAGGGCGAGCCGGAGCCGGTCGCGGGGCCGACGCCGAAGACCACCTTCGCCTCGGGGGCGAACGCCGTGGTGCCGGGCGGCACCTCGTCCATCAGGACCTTCCAGGCGAGCCCCGTGCCGCCCATGAAGTCCTTGTACTTGTCCATGCTCTCCGAGGTGATGGCCCCCGTGGAGAGGTTCACCCTCAGCACCTTGCCTGCCCAGCCGTAGCTCTCTGCCATGGTCGACTCCGTGAGGTGGTTTCGAAGGAACGAAAGGGTCAGTGGCACTGCTTGCAGGTGTCCTTGACGTCCGCGGCGAGCTGGATGCTCGCGGGCACCACGTGCCGCGGGGGCACGTCGCCGGTGCGGTCCTCCCAGGGGAGGAACTTGAGCGCGCCGGTGATGCAGGCCTCCACGCACATCGGCCGCCAAGCCGCCTGCTCGTCCGCCGTCGCCTCGGCGTAGAGGTCGGAGCAGAGCGTGCACTTGTTGCACTTCGTGTCGGCGCCGTTCACCGGGCCGTCGAGGGCGGTCATCTCCCACGGGCAGGCCTCGACGCAGATGCCGCAGCCCACGCACCTGTCCTGGTTGACGACGCGGGCGTTGAGCGGGCCGGTGACCTCGATGGCCGCGTTCGGGCACGCGAGCTGGCAGGGCACCGGGTGCCCGCACTGGCGGCAGGTGTCCTGGACGATCCGGAAGTTGCCGTAGATGCCGTCCACCGCGCGGGTGCCGCTCGAGACGTCCTTCACGCCGTAGAGCATGTTGCGGTTGACCTTGATGTTGGAGATCGCCGGCTGGGTCTTGCCTTGGTTGAAGCCGACGCACGCCGCCTCGCAGCGGCGGCAGCCGGCGCAGGAGACCGAGTCCGCGACGATCATGCCCTTCGCGTTCGCGACGAAGACCTGGCGCTCCGCCTTCGCCTTCTCGTCGTTCGCGCAGCCGACCTGGAACGCGACCGCGCCCAGGGCGCCCACGCCCATCGCCTTGCTGAAGTCGCGGCGGGTGATGGTCTGGTGGATGAACGCCTTCACCTGCTCGAAGGTCGTGAGCTCGGCGGGGATCTCGACCGTCGGCATCGACGCGGTGGGGAGCTTCTCGTTACCTGCCATGGGTCTCTCCTTGAGGTTCCTCTGAGGCTCGGGTTGGAAGCGTCTCGACGACGGCGGGTGCGCTACTTCCCGGCGAGGCCGGGGTGACAGGCGAAGCTGGAGCAGCTGTCCTTCGACGGGTGGCACGCGGCGCAGGACTGCAGGTTCCGGCGCGCGTCGGCGCGGTGGGTGTCCACCCAGGAGGGGTCGGGCACGCCCGGCGCCACGTAGATCGGCTTGTGCGTCTTGACCGCGAAGGCGCGGCCGCTCGTCTTCTGGCGCTGGTGGCAGTCCTGGCAGAAGGTCTTCGTGTCGTGGCAGCGGGCGCAGGACCTGGGCTCGTCCGCCGCCTTGATCGCGTGCGTGGACAGGAAGTCCGCGCCGTGCGAGCCGGGCATCACCTCGCCGCGGCGAGAGAGGGTGGCGTCGCGCGAGGCGGTCGTGGCGGGGTCGCTGCGGCGGGCGGAGAGGCGGTCCACCGCGCCGCCCTCGTGGCAGTTCACGCAGAAGGACTGCGCGTGGCACGAGCCGCAGTTGGCGTCGGACTGCTGCGCGAGGACCCGGTGCTCGCCCCGCGCGAACTCCGCGCCGTGGTTGTCCATCACGCCCGAGCCGCGGTGGCACTCGCGGCACTCCTCGGGCTTCGAGTCGAGGTACTGGCGGTGATCGTCGGCGGCCGTCCGGGGCGCGAGGAAGAGGGCCGCGGCGGCCAGGCAGAGCGCGATTGCCGTGTGCTTGGTCATGACGGTCCTCCGGTCACGGGTGGTAGTCGACCGCGACGAAGCCCTGATAGCTGCGGTCGAAGAGGAAGTTCTCGACGCGCTCGAGGCGCACCGAGGCCGACAGCGGCCGGCTCACCTTCACCTCCGCGCCGAGCCAGTAGCGCTTCGCGCTGCCGTCGCGCGACGCCTCGCGGGTGAAGTCGTCGTAGTCCACGCCCGCGAGCAGGGTCGTCCTGATGGGCGAGAGCGTGTACGCGGCGTTCATGCGCAGGCCGCCCAGCCGCCCGGCGTAGCCGTCGCGGTGCTCGTAGCTCGCCGAGAGCGAGAGGCCGGGCGCGGGCAGCGCGCGGAAGCCGCCGCCCACGAGGCTGGCGCGCTCCTCGGCGTCGAACCGCTCCCAGGCGTACTTGCCGGTGAGCCGCAGCCACGGGGCGAGCCGGACCTCGGCGCCGAACCCGACCTGGCGGTAGCGCTCCACGCCGAAGGACCGGTAGAAGGACTGCTTCTCGAAGGTCGGGACGCTGTCGAGGTACTCGGCCCGCAGCACGAGCGCGTCGATGGGCTGCACCTTCGCGCCCACGTCGAGCTCGGCGAGCTTGTCGGAGACCGTGTCGTACTTCGCGCGGCCGAACAGGCTGAGCGCCTGCATGGGGCTCGTGGAGACGTCGAGCGCCGCGTCCTGGCGGGAGAAGTCGCCGCTGCGGTACTCGCGGGCGAACGAGAGCTCCGCGCGCGTCCGGGCGGCCGCCTCGAAGGAGAGGCTCGCGCCCCAGACCGAGTCGTTGCGGTACGGCAGCTCGGTGAGGTTGGAGAAGTAGACCCGGTGGCCGCCGAAGGCGCTCATCCCGAGCCCCTTCACGCCGACGTCGCGCCCCACGAGCTGGGCGCCGTCGACCACCGCCGGGATGACCGCGGTCCCGACGTAGGTCCGGCCGGCGCGCACGTCGAGGTGGCCCGGCACGGCGTCGCGGTAGTCGAGGTAGAGGTAGTAGAGCCGCCCGAGCAGGTTGTCCGCGAGCTCGCGCCGGGGCTCGACGCTGTCGGAGAGCTGGCCGATGAGCCGGCCGTACCCGTAGAAGCCGATCTGCTCCGCCTCGCCGAAGGTGGCGCTGAGGCGGAGGTACTGCGCGATGTCGTGCTGGTCGGTGGTCTGCGAGAGGAAGTCCGCGTCGCGGACGTACTGGGTGGAGCTCGTCACCTGGACGTTCCCTGCGCGCGCGTACCAGGGCAGCGCGGCGAGCAGGAACGCCAACGTTCTGAGAGTCCGCATCGATTCGCCCTCGGAGGTTCGGGTCTCGGGCCAGGAGCCGGCGGTCGTGGTGCCCACGCAGCGTGGGCAGGCGGGCGGGGAGCATCCGCGATGCCAGCGCGGCGGCGGCGGCCCAGGGCCGCGGAATCAGGGGCGCGCGCGGCGGGGTGCGGCGGTCGGGCGCGCGCGCCCGCCGCCGGAAGATCCCCGGGCAGGGGATTTCCCCATGGTGGATTTCCCATGTGCGCCGCTGCGCGCGCGCGGTGGCGCTGCGCGACCGTGGAAGGCGGCGGGCCGGGGTGGAGGTGTCGGGGCGAGCCGCGGTGCGGCTCAGCCCCGCGGGGCGTCCAGCGCCGCCCGCACCCGGGCGGCGAGCGCCTCGGCGCTGAACGGCTTCGCGAGGAACGGCACGTCCGTGGCCAGCACGCCGCGGCGCGAGAGCAGCTCGAGCTCGTGGCCGGACACGTACACCACCCGCAGCCCCGGGCGCAGCGCCGCGAGCGCGGCGGCCACCTCCGGCCCCGACGCGCCCTGCAGCACGACGTCGGTGACCACGAGGTCGATCGGCCCGGGGTGCCGTCCGGCGACGGCCATCGCGTCGGCGCCGCCGGCCGCCTCGAGCACGCGGTAGCCGGCGCGCGCGAGGGTGCGCACCGCGACGGTCCGGACGAGCTCGTCGTCCTCCACGACGAGCACCGTCTCGGTGCCCTGGCCGCTCGGGCGCGGGGCGGCGGGCGCGGCCGCCGCGACGTCCTCGCGGCAGCGGGGCAGGCAGATCGAGAACGTCGAGCCCTGGCCCGGCGTGCTCTCGACGTGCACGTGGCCGCCCGCCTGCGTGGCGATCCCGTGCACCGTCGCGAGGCCGAGGCCGGTGCCCTTGCCGGCCTCCTTCGTCGTGAAGAGCGGCTCGAAGAGGTGGGCCACCACGTCGGGCGGCATGCCCACGCCGCTGTCCCGCACCGAGAGGCCGACCCAGTCGCCCGCGTGCGCCGCCGGCGGGCCCTCCGGGGAGCGCGTGTTCCGGAGGGACACCACGAGCCGGCCGCCGTCGGGCATCGCGTCGCGGGCGTTCACCACGAGGTTCATGAGCGCCTGGTCGATCGCGCCGGGATCGGCGTGGACGTTCCACAGCCCCGGCTCGACCTCGACGACGAGCTTCACGTCCTCGCCGATGAGCCGGCGGAGCATCTTCTCGCCGGAGAGCACGAGCTTCCCGAGGTCGAGCACCACCGGGGTGAGCACCGACTTGCGCGCGAACGCGAGGAGGTGACGGGTGAGCTCCCGGGCGCGGTTGCCCGCGTCCTCGATCTCCTTCACGTCGTCCGAGCTCACCGTGCCGCGCTCGGCGAGATCCTCCCGCATGACGCTGGCGGAGGAGAGGATCACGGTCAGCACGTTGTTGAAGTCGTGCGCGACGCCGCCGGCGAGCCGCCCGATGCTCTCGAGCTTCTGCGCCTGCCGCATCTGCTGCTCGAGCGAGCGCTGCGCGGTCACGTCGCGGCCGTTGGAGACGATGGCGCGGACGTCGGGGTCGTGGAGGAGGTTGCGGAAGATGATCTCCAGGGTGCGGTGGCCGCCCGCCTTCGTCGGGATCCGCAGGGACGTCTGCACCGTCGCGCCCGGCGCGACGATCGCCTCGAGGACGCGGGCGGCCTCCTCGGCGTCGTCGGGGTGCACCGTCGACAGGCCGCGCCGCCCGAGCCGCTCGCCGGCGGTCCAGCCGACCGCGGCCTCCACGGCCGGTCCCCAGTAGGTGATCCGGAGGTCCGCGTCGTAGAGCACGATGAGGTCGGAGGACTTCTCGATCAGCGCGCGGAACCGCGCCTCGCTCAGGCGGAGCGCCTCGACCGCGCGCTCCCGCTCGGTGATGTCGGTGATGGAGAGGACCGCGAGGTCCTGCTGGCCGGCGCCGCGGGTGAGGGCGCCCGAGAAGCGCAGGGTGCGGCGCCAGTCCAGGTCGCGGCGGCGGATCTCGCACACCTCGTTGCGGACCGCCTCGCCGCGGAGCACGCGGGCGAGCGGCCACTCCTCGACCGCGCGCACCTCGCCGCTTGCCGAGACGAGCTCGAAGGTCCTCGCGAGCTCCTTCAGCCCGACGAGCCACTGGCGCTCCTCCTCGAAGCCGAGGATGTCGAGCGCGGCGCGGTTCCAGGAGAGGATCCGGCCGGTCGCGTCCGCGACCAGCACGCCCTCGGAGAGGCTCTCCAGCACCGTCCGCAGCCGCCGCTCGGCGGCGAGCCGGGCCTCCTCCGAGCGCTTGCGCGCGCTGATGTCCCGCGAGACGCCCACCAGCCCGACCACCTCGCCGCGGGCGTCCCGGAACGGCGACTTCGTCGAGAGGAACCAGCGCACCCGCCCGCCGGTCTCGATCCGTTCCTCGACCGACTCGGACACCCCGGAGGCCATGATCCGCGCGTCGTTCGCCATGATCGTCATGGCGCTCGCCGCGTCGTCGTAGATCTCGGTCTCGACCTTGCCCATCACCTGCGCCGCCGTCCGGCGCACGACCCGCAGGGTGGCGTCGTTCGCGAACACCCACCGGCCGGCGCGGTCCTTCACGAAGACCGGATCCGGCAGGGCCTCCGAGACGGCCCGGAGCAGCGTGCCCGCGTGATCCGGCGCGTGGGTGAGCTCGCGCAGCGCCAGCGCCTGCGGGTCCTCCGCGGCGTCGTCGAGGGGGGCGTGCTCGGGGGCGGCGCGGTCCATGGTCCGGGGGGGGCGGTCGACGGTTCGTGAACGGGACTCCGCCCCTGGAGGCATCTTGCAGGGGCGAGCGCACGTTGGGAAGCGCGCCGGCGCCCCGCGTCCCCGTGACGCCCGCGGTCGCTTGACCCACCGCAAGCCACCCTGACGCTGGGTGCTGCCGCGTCGATCCGGCGGTCCGTCGAGCGCGCGCCGTGATCGACTCGCGTGTCGATCGACTCGCGAGTCGGCGCATGGCCCACCGCGTCGTCGGATTCCTCACGGCCCGTGACGAGCCCATGACCGCGCGCCGTGATCGTGCTCGACATGACTCCTCCCGCCACGTCCGCCGCCCTCTCCGCCGCGCCCGTCGCCGGCGCGCCCAGGCTCACCGCCGCGACGATCCGCGAGATCCTCGCCTCCGGCCGCCACCTCCTCGTGCAGGGCGGCATGGGCCTGCACGCCTCCGACGGGCTCGCGGGCAAGGTCGCCGCGGCGCGCTCCTCGAGGTTCGTGACGGTCGGCACCGTGTCCGCGGTCGGGAAGACGCCCGACATGCTCCGGAGAGAGCTGCGCCGCGCGTTCGCGGAGGCGCCCGGCGGGTTCGTGGGCGTGAACCTCATGGCCGCCATCCTCAAGGAGGACTTCACCGACCTCGCGAAGGTCTCCCTCGAGGAGGGCGTCTCCTTCATCGTGCAGGGCGCCGGCATCTCCCGCGAGATCGTGCGCTGGTGCAAGGACTCCGGGGTGCCGTTCGCCGGCATCGTCTCCTCCGGGCGGCTCGCGGCCATGTACGAGAAGTGGGGCGCCGAGTTCCTGGTCGCCGAGGGCGCCGAGGCGGGCGGGCACATCGGCGACATCGGCCACGCGATCGGGCCGCTCGTGGAGGAGGTCGTGGGCGCGTCGAGGCTCCCGGTCGTGGCGGCCGGCGGCATCGACGGCGCCGACGTGCGCGCGCTGCTCGCGCGGGGCGCCGCGGGCGTGCAGCTCGCGACCCGGTTCATCGCCTCCACCGACGGTGACACCCACCGCGGCTTCAAGGAGATGCACCTCGGCAAGACCGCCGACGACGTGGTGGTCATCAAGAGCTGCGTGAAGGGGATGGCCGCCCGCGCCGTGAGGAACCCGTTCACCGAGGCGCTGGCCCGCGGCGAGCGGTTCCCGCCGCGCTCCAAGGCGTGGTTCTTCGGCAAGGAGGGCTACCGCGGCCGCACGAAGGCGTGCATCGAGTGCCTCTCGGCCGAGGTCTGCCTGTGCCGCCAGTCCGACTTCCAGGAGAGCTTCTGCATCACCGACGCGCTCCTGCGCGGCGCGATCCTCGGCGACACCGAGAAGGGGCTCTTCTACAGCGGCTCGAGCGTCACCCGGATCCCGGAGAAGACCTTCGAGGAGCTGAAGTCGGTGCAGGAGATCGTGACCGACCTCGAGCGGGCGCTCGGCGGAGATCTCGCGGTCGTCCCGGCCGGTTAGCGCCCCGAGGTGTAGTAGGCTCCGGGCATGGTGCGTCGTGGAAGCTGCACCGATCCAGCCGGTGAGAGTCCGGTCCGGGTAATCGCCGGAGAGCCCGGAAGCAGGCACCAGCTTGTCCGGGAGACCGGGCATGCCGAGCGGTGCGTCGAAAGCCTCACGTACGGAGGAAGCGAAGCGGCGGGCCGCAACAAGGTGAACGCTTCAGCCTCGACAGATCCTCAGCCGAAAGGTGTTCGGGAGCGCCGAGCCGGTCATGCCACGGCGAAGGCGATGCACAGCGTCCTTGGTCCGGAACGGACGCTGGGGCTCCCCGGGGTAGGGGCGGCGGCACGTCGCGAAGGATCGGTGTGGAACACGAGAGACCCTCGCCGGCAGCCCGCGTCGGGCAGAGACCGAGCGCATAAGACGGGAGTCGAAAGCGCGAGGAGCCGGAAGGGAGTCCGAGGGGCCCGTAGTACCGGTGAGGCGCGGGATAACCGCGCGGAGGGAAGGGGCCCTGCTTTGGTCGCGTCGGCACTGGGGGTAAGCGCGAGGGCATGGCCGTGAGGCCCAACACCCCCATCGACAAAGTGCGAGAACTCCAGCGCCGGCTTTACGTGGCCGCCAAGCGGAGCAGCACGCGGCGCTTTCACGCATTGTACGACCGGATCTGCAGGGGTGACGTCCTGCGGGAAGCGTGGAAGCGGGTGCGCAGCAACGGAGGCGCGGCAGGGGTGGACGGCGAGTCCATCCGGGCCATCGAGGAGAGCGGAGTCGAGGCGTTCCTCGAAGGGATCCAGGCCGATCTCCTGGCAGGCGAATACCGCCCCCTCCCGGTGAGGCGGCGGTACATCCCGAAGGCAGACGGAAAGCAGCGGCCGCTCGGGATCCCGACGGTGCGGGATCGCGTGGCGCAGATGGCTGCGAAGTTGGTGCTCGAGCCGATCTTCGAGGCCGACTTCCTGTCGTCGAGCTACGGGTTCCGGCCGAAGCGGAGCGCGACGCAGGCGCTGGAGGCCATCCGCGAGGCTGGCAACCAGGGTCACAACTTCGTGCTCGACGCCGACATCAAGGCGTACTTCGACAGCATCGACCAGCAGAAGCTGATGGCGATGGTGGCGGAGCGGATCTCGGACCGCAGGGTGCTGAAGCTCCTGCGGAAGTGGCTGGAGGCCGGGGTGATGGAGGAGGGCACGGTGAGAAACCCCGTGGCGGGAACGCCACAGGGTGGAGTGATCTCGCCGCTGCTCGCCAACGTCTACCTGCACGAGCTCGACCGGATCTGGGCGCAGAGGTGCAAGCACCTCGGCGTCCTGGTGCGGTACGCCGACGACTTCGTCGTGATGTGTGGGACGGAGTCGAAGGTGAACGAGGCGAGGCGGCGCGTCGAGCTCATCATGGCGCGCCTCGGCCTGACGCTGCACCCGGAGAAGACGCGGATCGTCGATCTGAGGCGAGGAAAGGAAGGCTTCACCTTCCTCGGGTGCGTGAACCGGAAGCGGCGCAGCATCCAGCGGCGCCCCGACCGGCACTACATGCACCGCTGGCCCTCACCGAAGGCGATGACCCGCGTCCGCGAGCGCGTCCACGAGCTGACGGACGTGCGCAGGAGCGGGGCGAAGGACGTGAAGGAGGTCATCGCGTCCGTGAACCCCGTCATCCGGGGCTGGGCCAACTACTTCCGGACCGGAACAGCGGATCGGGAGTTCAACCGCGTCGACTGGTACGTGCACGAACGGATCACGCGCTGGCTCCATCGGCGCGGTGGTCAGCGGACTCGCTATCAGTACGAGGCTTGGCCCTTCGAACGTCTCTTCGAGCTTGGCCTGCACCGCTGCATGGGCCGCGTCCGCAACCCCGCGCAAGCTGCCGCGCGAAGACCATCGTTAAGCCGTGTGCGGGAAACCCGCACGCACGGTTTGAAAGGAGGCCCTGGAACCAGGCTGGCCTAACGGCCGGTACTGCGCCAGGATCGACCAATGGCCCGGCCGAGCCCCTTCGAGCGACCGCTGCCGGCGGGCGTGTTCGCGCTGGGCTACGCCCTCGCGGCGGGCGCGTGGATCGTCTGGTCGGACCGGCTGCTCTGGCTCTTCGGCACCGACCCGAAGACCGTCGAGCGGCTCTCGATCGCGAAGGGCTTCCTCTTCGTCGCCGTCACCGGGCTCCTCCTGTGGGGGGCGCTGCGCCGCCAGCTCCGGCTCGTGAGGGCCGCCGAGCAGGAGGTCCGCGAGGCGAACGACCGGCTCCAGCGCACGAACGTCCAGCTCCGCGCGCTCGCCGCGCGCCTGCAGCAGGTGCGCGAGGAGGAGAAGGCGCGCATCGCCCGCGACCTGCACGACGAGCTCGGGCAGCTGCTCACCGGCCTCTCCATGGACCTCGACTGGCTGGAGGGCCGCCTCGAGGCCATGCCGGCCGGCCAGGGGGCGAGCGCGCTCGTGGATCGCGCGGTCGCCGCCTCCGAGCTCGCCCGCCAGACCGTCGCGGAGGTGCAGCGGATCGCCGGGGATCTCCGGCCCGCGTCGCTCGACCGGCTCGGGCTCGGCGAGGCGCTCCGCGAGGAGGGCCGGCGGTTCGCGCGGCGGGCCTCGATCGGCTGCGAGGTCCGGCTCGACGAGCCGCTCCCGGCGCTGCCCACCGGCAAGGCCACCGCGCTCTACCGCATCGCGCAGGAGGCCCTCACCAACGTGGCGCGCCACGCCCGGGCCCGGCACGTCGCCATCCGCCTCGGCGTGCGCGAGGCCATCGCCGAGCTCGAGGTCTCGGACGACGGCGTGGGCCTCGACCCCGCGCTCGCCGCCGACCCGGTGGCCCTCGGCCTCGCCTCGATGCGCGAGCGCGCCACCATGGAGGGCGGGGAGGTCACCTTCGAGCGCCAGGATCGGGGCGGCACCCGGGTGCGCGCGCGCATCCCCCTCGGCAGCCTCCAGGAGGTCGTGCCTTGACGGCGATCCTGCTCGTCGACGACCACGCGGTGGTCCGGGCCGGCACCCGCCTGCTCCTGAACGAGGGCTTCCCGGGTGCCGAGTTCGGCGAGGCGTCCACGACGGCCGAGGGGCAGGCGGCGCTCGAGGCGCGCGCCTGGGACCTCGTGCTCCTCGACCTGTCGCTGCCGGGCCGGGGCGGGCTCGACCTCCTCGAGGAGGCGCGGCGGCGCTGGCCGAAGCTGCCGGTGCTCGTGCTCTCCGCGCACCCGGAGGAGGAGTTCGCCGTGCGCTGCCTGAAGCTCGGCGCCGCGGGCTACGTGACGAAGGCCGCCCCCGGCGGCGAGCTCCTCTCCGCCTGCCGCACCGCCCTCGAGGGCCGGCGCTACGTGACGCCGGCGCTGGCGGAGCGGCTCGCGGCGCTCCTCGGCGGGGACGCGCCGCGGCCCGGCCACGAGGCGCTCTCGCAGCGGGAGCTCGAGGTGCTGCGGATGGTCGCCCGCGGCCGGACGCTGAAGGAGATCGCGGCGGAGCTCTCGCTCTCGGAGAAGACGATCTCCACCTACCGGCAGCGGATCTCCGCGAAGCTGGGCGTCTCCACGAACGTCGAGCTCACCCGGTACGCGCTGCAGCACCGCCTCGTCGAGTGAGGCTCAGCGCGGCGCGTCCAGCACCTCGCGCACCCGGCCGAGCAGCGCGGCGGGCGTGAACGGCTTCGCGAGGAGCGGGGTGCCCGGATCGAGGAGCCCGCGCCGGTAGACCGTCTCCTGCGGGTGCCCGGACATGAACAGCATCCGCGGCGGCGCGGGGCGCTCGCGGAGGCGATCGGCGAGCTGCCGGCCGTTCAGCGCCGGCATGACCACGTCCGAGAGCACGAGGTCCACGCTCTCCCCGGCGACGAGCGTGAGGGCGTCCTCGCCGGTGCCGGCGTCGAGCACCCGGTAGCCGGCCTGGCGCAGGATGCGGCACGCGACCTCGCGCACGCGCGGATCGTCCTCGACCACGATCACGGTCTCGCAGCCGCCCGGGCCGGCGGGCGGGCGGGGCTGCGGCGCGGCGGGCGCCCCCGCGACCGCGGGCAGGAGGATCTCGACCTTCGTCCCGAGCCCGGGCGCGCTCTCGAGCGCGATCTGCCCGCCCGCCTGGCCGACGATGCCGTACACCGTCGCGAGCCCGAGCCCGGTGCCCTTCCCCTCGCCCTTCGTCGTGAAGAGCGGCTCGAAGGCGTGCTCGCGCACCTCGGCCCGCATGCCGACGCCGTTGTCCTGCACGACGAGCAGCACGTGCGGCCCGGGCTGGGCGCCCGGGAACCGGGCGAGGAGCCGGTCGTCGAGCGTCACGTTCCGCGCCTCCACGAGCAGCTTGCCGCCGCGGGGCAGGGCGTCCCGCGCGTTGACCGCGAGGTTCAGGATCACCTGCTCGAGCTGGGTGGGATCGCACCGCACGAGGCGCGGCTCGGGGGGCGTGCCCACGAGCAGCTCGACGTCCTCGCCCAGGACCCGGCGGAGCAGCTTCTCCATCTTCTGCACCGTCGCGCCCACGTCGAGCGGGACCGGGGAGGGCACCTCGCGGCGCGCGAACGCGAGGAGCTGGCGGGTGAGGTCGCGCGCCCGCTCCGCGGCCGCGTGGAGCTCGGCGAGGTCCTCCGGGTCCGGCGTCGCGCCGCGGCGCAGGTCCTCCTCGAGCGAGCCGCCGCAGCCCAGGATCACCGTGAGGAGGTTGTTGAAGTCGTGCGCCACGCCGCCCGCGAGGCGGCCGAGCGACTCGAGCCGCTGGCTCTCGCGCAGCTGCGCCTGGGCGGCGTCGCGATCGCGCAGGGCCTGGCGCTCGCGGGTGACGTCCCGGGTGATGGTCAGGAGGAGGTCGCGACCATAGACCTTCAGCGGCCGGGCGGACAGGAGGACCTCGATGACCGACCCGTCCTTACGGCGCAGGCGCGTGTCGAAGTCCCTGAGCACGCCGTCTCGCAGGAGGTCGCCGACCGCCTCCTCGCGGTCCCCGTCGGCCCAGAGGCCGCGCTCGAGGGCGCCGTGCCCGACGAGCTCGTCGGGGGTCCACCCCGTCACGAGGCGCGCCCCCTCGTTGACGAGCAGGAACTTGCCCGTCGCGAGGTCGGTGACGCTCACCGCGTCGGGCAGGGCGTCGAACGCCGCCCGGAAGCGGGTCTCGCTCTCGCGCAGCGCCTCGAGGAGCTGCTTGCGCTCCGTCGCGTCGCGGAAGACGACCAGCGTGACCGGCTCGCCCGAGGCCACCGGCACGGCGGTGCTGGTGACGTCGGCGGGGAAGGTCGAGCCGTCGGCCTTGCGGAAGCGCAGCTCGCCGCGGGTCGCGCCCAGGCGCGCCCGCTCCTCCAGCATCCGCGAGAGCTCCGGCGAGGCCTCGATGACGCCGGCGCGGCCGAGCGCGCAGATCTCCGGCTCGGTCCGGCCGAGCGCCCGGCAGGCCGCCGGGTTCGCGCGCAGGATGCCGCCGTCGGGCCGGGTGAGGAGGACGGGGTCCCCGACGTACGTGAGGAGCGCCTCGAAGAAGCTCCTCGAGGCTCCTCGCATCGCCGGCGAGCCGGTCCCCCATGAAACGTTGAGTAACACGGCGGCGCGAGGCCGGGCAGTGTCCCGGGCGGTGCGGCCGTGCGCCCCGGGGGTCCTCAGGCCGCCGGCGCGGACCCAGCGTCCGTTTCGCGGGCCGCCGCCGCCGCGACGAGGTGGCCGATCGAGCCCGCGTAGTAGCGCAGCACCCGCTCCTCACCGGAGGTTGCGACGAACCCGCCCTCCCGCTCCTCGACCAGCCGCCGGAGGGTGAGCATCCGGAGCCCCACCGCGGTCGCGTACTCCTCATCCGTCCGCGGCACGTACACCACCGCGCTCGATCGCTCCAGGCGCCGCATCAGCGCCTGCACCCGGTGGTGCAGCTCGAGGGCCGGCACCGGCGCGCCGCGGGCCTCCAGCAGCACGGTCGACACGAGCGAGACCGGCAGCACCGGCACGACCTTGCCGACCGCCGCCATGAGCTCCTTGCCGAACGCCTCGACCTCGCGCCTCCGCTCGTCGCCCGCGAGCGCGCGCAGGTCCACCCCACGGCGCGAGGTCCACTCGCGCATGGAGAGCGGCGTGCCGAAGTTCACGCACGCATACCCGAAGCGGTGCCAGCGCCCCAGCATCCACAGCCCGGCCTGCCGCACCGCGAACCGCGCCGCCGCCGCGCTCTTCGAGACGAGGCCGGGCTTCTCGCCCGTGCCGTCGAGGAGCAGCGCGCGGTCCTCGAGCACCCGGTCGTAGTTGATGCCGACCGGCACGAACACGAGGTCGCGCGGGCTGCGCGCGTCGAACGCGCGTAGCATGTAGTCGAGGAGCCCGAGCTTCGGCGTGCGCAGGTTGCCGTCGCGCGTGAGCCCGCCCTCCGGGAAGACCGCCTGGACGATGCCCGACTCGGTCGCCATCTGCACGTAGCGCTCGAGCACGCGCCGGTAGAGCGGATCGCGCGAGTCGCGGCGGATGAAGTAGGCGCCCATCGACCGGATGAGGTTCTGGAGCGGCCAGATCCGGGCCCACTCGCCCACCGCGTAGCTGAGCGCGGTGCGCTCCGCGGCGAGGTACGAGACGAGCACGTAGTCCATGTTCGAGCGGTGGTTCATCACGAACACCACGCTCGCGCCGGGATCGATCGAGGAGAGCCCTGCGTCGTCGGCGAAGCCGATGCGCACGCGGTAGAGCGCGCGGGCCGCCGCGCGGGCGATCGCGTACCCGAGCCGGAAGTAGGCGTAGGCGTTGAACGACGGGACGATCTCGAGCGCGTAGCGCCGCACCCGGCCCATGACCGCCTCGCGCGGCTCGCCGCTCTCGCGCATGTGCGCCTCGACCACCTCGAGCACGCGCGGGTCGAAGCTCAGGCGGTCCACGAGCACGTGGCGCCGGGTGAGCTTGAACGGGTGGATGCGGAGCCGGAGCTTCGCGTTCAGCCGGTCCACCACCGCCTCGACGCGCCGACGGACGAACCAGCGGATCGACGGGCCCACGATGCGGTCGAGCAGGCCGACCAGCGCGAGGAGCGCCGCGAGCACCACGAACCAGAGCGGGAGGGTGATGGGGGCGTTCACCTCGGGTTGCATAACCCGGGCGCATCGTCCCGCGACAGCGGCGTGTGGGGTGCCAGGCGGGCGCAGCGCGATGCGTCATGCGGCCCGGGTCCCGGGCCCGCCTCCCGGGCGGGCTCAGAACGCCGCGGGCCGCGCCTCCGCGCTCGGGGCCTCGGGCGGCCGGAGCTCCGCCGGGCGGGGCGCCGCGCCCGCCGCGAGGCCGGCGGTGGCGTGTCCGGCCGCCGCCGCCGCGGCCCAGCCCGCGAGCGCGCGCTCGTCCTCGAAGCGCGTCATGAGCCCGAACGCGACGAGGAAGAGCAGCGCGTGGAAGAGCCCGGGCGCGCGCTCCGCGCGCGCCAGCACCGGCCGCGCGAGCCACGCGCGCACCGGCGCGGCGCAGGTCACCCAGGATGCCGCGGCGCCGATCGCGAGCCCCGCGGCGAGGTCGCTCGGCCAGTGCAGCCCGAGGTACAGGCGCGGCAGGGCGACGAGCAGCACGACCTGCGCCACCGCCACGGCCCCGAGCCGCCGGGACACGAACGCGAGCCCGGTCGCGAGCGCCATCGCGAGCGCCGCGTGGTCGCTCGGGAAGGCGTTCGGCTGGCGGTCGAGCTCGAGGGGAAAGGGGTGCTGGAGCGCGAGCCCGGCCGTCGCGTACGGGCGCGCGTGCCAGCCGAGCGTGACGGCCAGCGTCCGGCTCGCCACCGCCGCGAGGAGCGCGCCCGCGATCGTGGCGAGCACGAGCTCGCGGCGCCGGTCGCGGTCCGGGCGGGGGTCGTGCCACACGAACCAGAGCGCCCCCACGAGGAGGCCGCCCTTCGCGAGGTCGTTCTGCACGAGCACCTCGACGAGGGCGTCGAGCCGCGGCCAGAGGCCGAGCCAGGCGTTCACCTGCGTGAGGATCCAGACGTCGACCGCGCCGGGGGGAGCGCCCATGTCCGCTCGACGTTGCCGACGCCGCCCGTGTGGGCCAAGGTGCCCCGGCCCGGCGAGGACCCGGGAAATTGGGGAGCACCGTGGCGGGCGCCCCGCCTCAGGTCCAGCGCGTGTCCGCCGTGAGCGTCACGGTCAGCCACAGCCGGTGCGCCGGCAGCCCGAATCCGGCCGCGAGCCGGTCGCGCAGGCCGTCGAGCGCGGCGGCGGGCAGCGCGTGCTCGGGCGGCACGAGGAAGTTGAGCTCCACGTCGAACGCCTCGCCGAGCCGGGCCAGGTGGAGCTTCCAGCGCGGCAGCCCCGCGGCGGCCGCCTCCGCCTCCACCACGGCGCGGAAGCGCGCCTGCACCTCCGCCTCCGGCGCGATGAGCAGCACGTCGCGCACCGCGCGCGGCAGCGCCGCGAGCGGGACGCGGACCACGGTCGCCACCACCGCGAGCACGAGCAAGGGATCGATGAGCCGCGCCGCAGGCCCCCGGCCGGCGGCCTCGAGCCCGCGTGCCCCCGCCCAGCCCCCGAGGATCCCCAGCGAGAGGAGCGCGGAGAGGAGCCACTCCTGCGCGTCGAGCGCGAGCGTCGCCGACGGCTCGCGCGCGAGCACCCGCCGCTCCCAGGCGACCATCCCGCCCGAGAGCGCGAGCGAGAACAGCGCGAACGCGAGCACCGAGGGCTGGTCCAGCGCCTGCCCGCCGCGGAGGAGGGAGTTCACCGCGGAGGCGACCGCCGAGACGCACACCAGCACGAGCGCGAGCGCGCGGAGCGCGACCACGAGCGGCTCGAGGTGCCGGAAGCCGAACTGGAACCGGTCGTCCTCGGGGAGCCCGAGCATGCGGGTCGCCCGGAGCGCCACCCAGAGCGTCAGCAGGCTGAGCGCCGAGAAGAGGCCGTCGAAGAGGACCGCGCCGGAGCCGCTCGCGACGCCCCAGCCCAGGCCGGCCGCCGCGGAGGCCGCGGAGGCGACGAGGGAGCCGGTGAGGACGCGCTCGAGCTCGCCCTTCGGGGAGGAGGTCATGCGGTCGAATGTACCCTCGCCGCGCCGTCGCCCGACGGTGTATTGGACCGCATGCCCTCGACCGCGCTGCGCCCGCTCCCGGTGCTCCTCCTCCTCGCCTCGGCGGCCGCGGCGCTGCCCGCCCGCGCGGCCGACGACCGCCACCGCTTCGTCGCGGTGGCGGAGGCGCCGATCCGCGTCGCGTTCCTCGTCTCGGAGGGGGCGACGCTCATCGACTTCGCCGGGCCGTGGGAGGTCTTCCAGGACGTCATGATCGACGCGGCGGGGAAGCCGATCCGCACGATGGCGCAGATGGAGGGCGACCCCGGCGCCCGCCACCCCTTCACGCTGTACACGGTGGCCGAGTCGAGGGCGCCGATGAAGGTGAGCGGCGGCCTCGGCGTCGTCCCGGACCACACCTTCGCGGACGCGCCGGCCCCCGACCTCGTGGTGGTCCCGGCCCACCGGGCCTCGGACGCGGAGCTCGCCTGGCTGCGCAAGGTCGCGGGTGCGGCCGACCTCACGATGTCGGTCTGCACCGGCGCGAGCGTGCTCGCGCGCGCGGGGCTCCTCGACGGGCAGCGGGCGACGACCCACGCCTGGTTCGTCCAGCCGCTCGGCCAGCGCTACCCGAAGGCCACCTTCGTCGCCGGGGCGCGCTTCGTGGAGAGCGGGCGGGTGGCGTCGTCGGCGGGCCTCTCCGCCGGCATCGACCTCGCGCTGCGCGTCGTGGAGCGCTACCTCGGCCGCGAGGTCGCGGCGGGCACCGCCGAGTTCATGGAGTACCAGGGCGAGGGCTGGAAGGTTCCCGGCGCGGAGCCGCTCACGCGGCGCCGGGCCACCGGCTCGCGCTGAGCCGGACCGGGCGCCGGGGCAGACCCAGGGTCGCGGGCAGGGCTCGAGGCCCCGCGGTAACCCCGCGCGTCCCCTGCGCGAGGTGGGGCTCGCGCCTTGCACACCGTGGGTGCGGAGGCGCCGCATGACCACGCGCACACTCACCTTCATCGCCGTCGCCGCGGGCATCGCGTTCGCCTGGATCGCCCTCGCGCCGCGCGTCGCGCCGCCTCCCCAGGCGGTCGCGCAGGCCGGCCTGACCGTGCGCACGCCGGCCGCCGCTCCGCTGGCGCCCGCGCCCTCGGCCGAGCCCGCCGCCGTGATGGCGGCGCCCGCGCCGGCGGCGGCTCCGGTGGCGCGCGCGCACGTCCGCCGCCCGGTCCCTCCGCCGCCCGCCGTCCCCGCCACGAAGGCGGACGAGGACGCGCCGCCTCCGGTCGAGGTCGCGAGCGTCGAGGCGACGCCCCTGGGCGCGCCCGCCGAGCCGGGTGCGATCCAGGGCACGCTCGCCGACGCGTCCGGCCAGCCCCTCGCCGGCGTGGCGGTGTTCGCGGTCGCCGCGGAAGGCGACGACTTCGTGGAGGACGTGACCGACGACGCCGGCCGCTGGCTCCTCGTCTCCCTGCGCCCCGGCCGCTACGCCGTCTTCGCCGGGATCGGCTCACCGGTCGCCGCCCGCCTCGGCGCGCGCGGCGTGGACGTGGCCCCCTCGGCCGTCACTGCCCTCGCCCTGCACGAGCGCCCCGCGGGCGCGACGGTGCGGGTGCGCGCCGTCGACGGCGCCGGCCGCGTGGCCTCCGCGCAGGCGCTGCTCGTGCCCGCCTCCTCCGGCGCGCCGGCGGCGCTCCCGGCCGTCCTCGCGAGCGAGGCCATCCTGCTCCCCGGCGCGAGCCGCACGGTCGTCGAGGCCGTCCCGCCCGGCCGCTGGACGGTCGTGATGCTCTCGGGCGCGCGCACCGTCAGCGCCCCGGCCGTGGTGGACGTGGCGGGCCGCGACGTCGAGGTCGAGGTCCGCGTCGCGGGCCCCGAGCTCAGCGCGCTGTAGGGCGGCGCGCATCACCCGGGAGCCGCTCGCCCGGCGCGGGCCCCGCGCCCGCGATAGAGTGCGGGCCATGTGGAACAAGTGCAGCGTGTGCAAGAAGCCGATCGCGTTCGGCGCGCCGTACCTGAAGTGCGCCGTCTCGACCTGCAACCGGAAGAGCTTCCAGCTCTACTTCTGCTCGGACGCGTGCTGGGACGCCCACAACCCGGATCAGAACCACCGCAACCCGGCGTACACCGAGCACGTCGCGCCCCGGACGCCGGGGGGGTGAGGGTGGTGGGGCCGGACGGCGCAGACGTCTGCGCGGCGCTCGGAGTCGACGCAGACGTCGGCGCGGCGCCTCGGAGGGCTCTCGGGAGGGCTGCCCGTCCGTCCCTCTCCCCCCGTCCGTCCCGAGCGTAGCCCCCGCGCAGCGGGGGCGGAGACGAGGGACAGGGGCCCGGGGGCTCAGATCCTCCCTGAGCCCCAGCCGGATCCTGCGATCTCCACTGTCAGACCGGGGTGGCAGGATCGCGGGTATGGACGCGCGCGGCCAGCGAGATCGTCGGCGGAGTGCCTCCGGAGCTCGTACCTCCGGAGCTCGCCCCGGCGGCTGCCTCGAACGACGCCGTCTCCGCGCAGGCCGCGAGCAGCATCACCCACCGCGACCCGCTCGGCGACCGCTGGGATCTCCGCGCGCCGCGGTGGGATCTCCCGACCTTCACGCTGTTCGAGCTGCGCGAGCTCTGGCTGCGCGGCGACGGCGGCCTCGAGAAGTACGAACGCGCTCTCGCCCAGGGCGCTCGCATGCTGCGGGCCCTGCAGGTCAGCCGCGCCGCGGTGCTCGCCAAGTTCACGGAGGGTGACCGGCTCGCCCGGCTGGGCTTCTCGAGCCTCGGCGACTTCACCGAGAACCTCCTCGGCACCCGCCGGCGCGCCGCGCAGGTGGAGGTCCAGCTCTCGAAGGCGCTGCGGGAGCGGCCGCTCCTCAGGGCCGCGGTGCACGCCGGCACGGTGAGCCCGTCGGCGGCGCTCGCGGTGCTGCCGGTCACGCCCGGGGACGACGAGGCGCGCTGGGTCGAGCGCGCGGCCGAGCTGCCGGTCCGCAGGCTCAAGCAGGAGGTGAAGCGGGCGCTGAAGGAGCGGAAGGCGCTGCCGGGGCCCGACGCGGCGGAGGAGAAGAGGGAGGAGGACGAGGCGCCCTGGGTGCACCTCGACGTGCCGGTCTCGGATCGGGCCAGCGAGCGGCTCCACAAGGCCCTCGCCCTCGCCGGCGAGCTCGTCGAGAGCCCGCACCGGTTCGTCCAGCTCGAGGCGCTCGGGCAGGAGTTCCTCTCCGAGCACCCGGGGGACGAGTGGGACGTGAAGGGCGCGGAGCTCGCCCTCGATCGAACGTTGCACCCGCTCGACGTCCCGACGAAGCGGAACGCCGCGGAGGCGAAGCTCGAGTCGGAGACCTCCTCCTGGGAGTTCCTCGATCCCGTCGTCCCGGTCCCGGCCGTCGAGCTCGACCCGCTCGACGCTGCCACCGACGACGACCTCTACGGCACGGCGCTCGGCCTCTCCCTGGAGATCAAGAGCTGGGAGGACCTCATCGGCTTCTGCTCGGCGGTCGTGAAGGGCGCCCGGCTCCACAAGGAGGCCGGCTTCGTCGACTTCCGTCACTACGCGACCGAGCGGCTCGGCGTCCCGGCCCGCACCATCGAGACCCGCGCCGCGCTCGAGAAGCACCTCTGGGAGAAGCCCGAGCTCAAGGTCGCGAAGGAGATGGGCCTCAGCTACTCGAAGCTCCTCCTCCTGAAGGAGGTCCCGCAGGACCAGATCCTGGAATTCGCGAAGCGGGCCGAGACCCTGACGGTGGTCGAGCTCAAGGAGGCCGTCCAGGCGCGGACCGACGCGCATATGTCTGCGTCGAAGCGATTCCGCGTATGGGTCCCCCGCCGGGTCGCCCTGCTGCTCCATCAGGCGTTCCTGGCGTCGTTGGCGCTTCCCGTGACCCCGGAGGAGGCCGAAAGACCGCAGTCCGCCACCCTGGACGGCGCCTTCCTCGGGAAGCTCGCGGACCACTTCATCGCGGTCTGGGGCGGCGACGTGATGGAGCCGAAGACCGTGTCCCAGAAGCAGCGCGCGAAGTACCCGCGCTGCTGCTTCCCGGGCTGCAGCCGCCGCAGCGACCACGGCCACCACATCGAGTTCCGCAGCCACGGCGGCTCGGAGGACGCCTGGAACCGCATGCCGCTCTGCGCCTTCCACCACCACGTCGTCGTCCACGGCGGCCACGCCACCATCACCGGCATCTTCCCCGAGGCCGTCGAGTTCCGCGTGAACGGCGTCGTCTGGAAGGACGGGCAGTTCGGCCGGACGCGCGCCGAGCGGGTGTGAGCGACGCGGGCGCTGTCCGTATTCCAGCAGTCGCCGGCGACCTCCTCGCCCTCCGGCTCCGCCGCTCCGCTACTCCCCCGCCTCGCCGCCGCCTTCCGGGTCGAGCGAGAGGTGATGCGCCTTCCTCCCGCCGCGGGCGACCTCGCGGGGCGCCGCCGCGTGCTCGAGCAGCGCCTGCGCCGCGTGCACCGCCCGCGCGGCCAGCATCTCCGCGCCCTGCCGCAGCTCGCGGCTGTGCCTCACGTAGTCGACGTTCCGCTCCATGTCCTCCGCCGACCAGCCGCGGCTGTGCGCGACGAACGGGAACTGCGGGAACTGGCAGCCGAGCTCGCCGAAGAAGGCCATCATCTGGCCCGCGACCGCCTGGACGTTGTCCTGCCCGCCCGTGATCACGAACGCCGCCACCTTGTTCCGCAGCAGCACCCGGTTCGCGATGGTGATCTGGTTCTGGATGCAGTTCATCCGCTCCACCATCTTCACGTAGAGCGAGCTCGGTCCACCCCAGCGGATGGGCGTCGCCACCAGGAACACGTCGGCCCAGTGCACGAACGCCTCGTACACGCGGTCGAGCTGGTCGTCCGCGTCCATCTGCGTGATCGAGCAGGGCCAGGTGCAGGCGCGGGCGCTCTTCGAGTAGTAGCCCTCGCAGTGGCGGAACCGGAGCTCGGCGAGCCGGATCGTCCGCACCTCGGCGCCGAGCTCGGCGCCGGCGAACCGCGTCGCCACGTCGAGGAGCGCGTCGGAGGTGGAGTAGCGCGGGTTCTTCACGTCCATGTTCGTGGTGGAGATGCCGACCACGCGCACCGGGCCGGGCGCCCGCGCGATGGGGCGGGCCAGCGGGTGTGGGGGGTGGTCTCCCTTCGTCCGCGGCGACGCCGGCTCCAGGTCCACCTCGAGCCGCCCGTCGACGACGCGCACCGCGTGGCTCGGCACCGCGTCGGCCTCGAAGCCGGGCTCGCCCCTGCCGGTGAGCAGGTGGTACCTCCAGCCGTGCCAGGGGCACACGAGGTACTCGCCGTCGCAGCGGCCCTCGCCGAGCGGCCCGCCCGCGTGGTTGCACATGGCGGAGAGCGCGCCGAGGCGGTCGCCGAGCCGGGTGATGGCGAGGCGGAGCTTCCCCACCGTCACCGGCGTCACGGGACGGTCGTACCGCGCGAGTGAACCGAGATCGTGCCAGCGTGCCATGCGGTCCTCCTTCACGCCTTCGCGGAGGTCCGGAGGGCCGACTCGAAGAAGTCGGCGAGCTGCGCCTGGGGTGGGTCGTCCAGGCTCGCCACGGGGAGCTCGGCGCCGAACCAGCCCTCCGTCCGCCAGCGGCCGCCGCCCGCGAGCGGCGGGAGCGCCTCCCGCGGGGGATGGGGCCACGGGGTCGCGTAGGCGTACGGGAGGCCGTCCTCGCCGTCGCCCGGCGATACGCCCAGCGTGAAGCTCGGCCCGCCGCGCGCGGTGGTCACGGCGAGATCGAGGTGGTGGGGCCACAGGCGCGGGACGGCGCCCGACAGCGCCTCGAGGATCGGCGCCGAGAGCTCGTGGAGCCGCGCCAGCGCGCGGAGCGCGCCGCGATCGACGGCAGGGAACCGGGCGCCGGCCCCGATGGCGTGGCGGGGGAAGTCGGCCGGGTGGGCCGGCAGCACCGGCGCGCCGCGCACGCCGCGCTCGGAGAGCGCGCCCGCGAGGAACGCCACCGCGCCGGCGAGCGTCATCCCCGTGAGCGACGCGCGCGCCACGGGTTCGCCGCCCGCGTCGCAGAGCAGGAGCTCGAGCGTCACGGCGTCGAGCCCCGCGCGGAGTCCTCCCGCCACCGGCGCGCCGAGGAGCCGGCCCGCCGGCCCGAGCGTGAGCGCCTGCTGCGCGTCGTCGTGCGCCCGGGGCAGGAGCCCCTGCCCGACGGCGGCGACCGGCTGGACGGCGTGGTGCAGCACCAGGCGGGCCTGCGGGAGCTCGGCCGGGATGCCGGAGAAGGCTCGCAAGGGGGCCATCGCAATCACTCCAGGTGAGAGGTCTTACGGGCGGGAGGCGTGCGGCGTGCCGCCCGCGTGGGGCGTCTCCCGCGAGGTGGGCGTGTCCCCGCGGTCGAGCACCAGCACGCCCGCTGCGCGACCGGCGATGACGATCCGCTCACCGTCCAGCGCGACCGCGGTGGGCTGCACCTCCCGTGACAGGCTCCGGACCGAGAGCAACCTCGGCTCCGCCGGCCGCCGCACGTCCACGAGGACGAGCGCCGGCGTGGGTGCGCTGCCCACCAGCGCCGCGACGCCATCCCGCACGTCGACGTTGACCGGCGTCACCGGCAGGGCGAGCGTCCCGAGGGTCCGGAGCGCCGCCGGGTCGGACACGTCCACGACCGTGAGGCCGGCGCCGGAGGCCACGAAGAGCGTCGTCCCCTCGAGCGCGGCCTCGAGCGCGAAGCTCGCGGGCTTGGCGGCGCCCCGCACGAACCCCGCGCCCTCGATCTCGAGGGCGGAGAGCGCGCGAGGCGGGGCGTCGAGCGCGAGCGCGGTGATGCCGTAGGTGGCGCGCAGGAGGGAGAAGTGCGTCGAGACGTAGGCCACCGCGCCGCCGGGGGCGACGAGCACGTCCGGCTGACCCCGCCCGAGCTCGGCCTCGCCGGTCGCGTGGAGGGCGCCGTCCGCGCCGTACCGCGCGACGGTCAGCACCTTCGTGCCACCCGAGACGACCACCCGCCCGCCGTCCGCGGAGACGCCCGAGAACGGCTCCACGGGCACCGTGAGCGCCCCCGGCAGCCGGCGCGGCCGCGCCGGCTCTGCGAGCGCGTACGCGGAGAGGTGACCCGGGGCGCGCGCGTCGAGCGCGAAGAGGAACCCGTCCGCGAGCGCGAGGTCGTCGACGCTCGCGGCGTCGCCGTCGGGCGGGACCACCGTCGTCATGCGCCGGGCGCGCAGGTCGTACACGCCGAGCCCGGCCTCGCCGAGCGCCACGTACGCGAGCTCGCCCGACAGCGCGAGGTTCACGGCCTCGCCCGCCCCGGCGACCGGCGGGCGGAGCGCGCAGCCCGCCCCGGCCGCCGCGACGAGCGCGGCGGCGAGGGGCACGGCCAGGCGGGCGCGCGCGGACGCGCGGCCTCCGGTGCGCCCGCCGGCGGTCACCGCGACCCCACGGCGCCGGCGTCGCCGACGCGGGTGAACGTGAGCTTCCCGACGGGGACGCGCTCACCGCCGCGCTTGAAGTGGGGCGAGTCGTTGAGCGCGGTGGGGTGCTTCGGGGTCGCGTCCTGGTCCGGCGCCTCGTACGTGGTGCCGTCGTCGGAGCCCGCGTCGTACGCGTAGAGCACCACCTCGCGCGCCTCGACCCACCGTCCGCCCTCGCGGAGGTCGACGTCGGCCGCGCCGGCGAACCAGTCCGGCGACGGCGCGATCATCGCGACCGCGGAGACGAGCGGGTGGGCGGCGTCGACCCGGAACACGACCGTCTCGGTGCGCGTCATGTCGCGGATGGGCCCGGTCTCGAACAGCGTGCCCGCCTTGCCGGCGGAGATGGCGGCGCGGATCTCGGCGTCGAGCGGGCTGTGCTTCCCCTCCTCGGAGAGCCGCTCGAGGCCCGGCGTGGGCAGCGCGCCGGGCATGAAGAGCTCCCAGCCCCTGGCGTGCGTGGCGCCGATGAGGCCGGAGAAGTGGGGGCCGGTGAGGAGGCCCGCCTTCGGGTACTCGAGGGGATGGCTCGCGGCGGTCCAGGCGCCGGTGAAGACGACGCGGTACTGGGCGGCGTCGTCGCCGCCGCGCGCGGCGGTGGCGGTGAGCGTGAGGGAGAGGGCGAGGAGCAGGGTCGTCGGCTTCATGTCGTGGAACCTCCGTCGGGGCACGGCGGAGGCCGCGCATCCCGAGCGCTCCTGTCCGCGGGCGTGGCGCGGCGTTACGGGGGGCTCCGAAGAGGGCGGCGTCCCCGGCCAGTCTTGGTGCGCCCCCGCAATGCTCGCGCCGCCCCGTCTCACCCGCGCGGGGCGCGGCGAGCCGCGCATGCCCGCGCGAGTCGGAGCAGCGCTCGCCGCATCGCGGGGCCGCGCAGGCGCGCGCCGCGGCCGCGGTCGCGCGGCGCTCCGTTCACGAACCGTTCACCTCACCTGCGCCATCACCGCACAGCGCCGATCGGCGCGCGGCACGTAGCCTCGCGTCGAGTGACCACACCTCCCCGGCGCACGCGCCATGCAAGCCTGCACGCTCGCGTCGGCGATGAGCCGCGGGCCAGCCGGGCACGCGGTCGTTCGCCGGCGCAGTTCGAGAGAACGAACCCTCGGAGGGGCTCCATGAGACGAACGGTGATGGCGGGCCGCGTGTTCGCGGCCATGGTGGCGGCGGTGTTCATCGTGGGTTGCTCGGGTACGGACGGCACGGACGGGACGAACGGGACGAACGGCGCGGCCGGTCCGACCGGTCCGACCGGCCCCACCGGCGCGACGGGTCCCACCGGCGCGACGGGCCCCACGGGCGCGACGGGCCCCACGGGCGCGACCGGCCCCGCCGGGCAGGACGGCAGCGACCTCGCGGTCGTCAACTTCCACGGTGAGGACTGGCTCCTCTCCACCGGCGAGTACGCCAACGGCGCGAAGAAGTTCGTGACCGCCACGATCACCGGCGCCACCGCCGACGCCGCCGGCGTCGTCACGGTCGCCTTCAACGTGGCCGACGGCGCGACGCCGGTCACCAACCTCACCGCGGTCCAGGCGCTGGTCGCGAAGCTGGTCCCGCCGGCCGCGGACGTCGCGTGGAGCCGCTGGGTCGACTACAACCAGCGCGTCCAGACCGTCTCCGGCTCGGCGACCGGCAACTGGCCGAAGCCCGACGGCACGAAGGCCCGCCAGGGCAGCCGCGAGAACAACGGCGTCCTCACCAACCTCGGCGCCGGCCAGTACTCCTATCGCTTCGCGCTCAACCTCTCGGCCGTCACGGTCGACGGGGTCGCGATCCCCTACCAGCGCAACCTCACCCACCGCGTGCAGATCATGATGGGCGGGCACAGCGGCCCGACCGCCGAGGCGACGTTCGACTTCGTGCCGGACGGCTCCGGCGCGGTCACGAAGCGCGACATCATCCCGACCTCGGTGTGCGTGAAGTGCCACGGCCCCGAGTTCGCCGGCCACGGCGGCGATCGCCTGACCATGCAGGGCTGCGTGACCTGCCACAGCTCCGACGGCACCGCGCAGGACGGCGTCGATCCGCACGGCGGCGAGAGCATCGACATGACGGTGATGATCCACCGCATCCACGCCGGCGGTGAGCTCCCCTCGGTGGCGGGCGCCGACTGGACCTACTGGGACAACCCGGCCACCCTCGCCGACGAGTCGGCGGACAACCACGAGTACGCCATCTGGGGCAACTCGAACTCGAAGCACTCCTGGTTCGGCGCCTTCCCGGCCGTGATCGCGAACTGCACGGCGTGCCACGACGGCGCGGGCGCGCAGAAGGACAACTGGAAGGCCGTCCCGTCGCGCAAGGCGTGCGGCTCCTGCCACGACAACATCAACTTCGCCACCGGCGCGGGCCACTCCTCCAACAACATCGCGCAGACCACCGACGGCGCGTGCACCACCTGCCACCCGTCGTCGGGCACGAACGCGGCCTCGGTGCCGAACGCGCACGCCTTCACGAAGAAGGACGTCCGCAACGTCCCCGAGTTCGACGTTGCGGTGACGATGTCCGCCCCGGCGAACGCCAAGTTCTACGTGGACGGCGAGGTCCCCGTCGTGACGGTGGTCCTCTCGAAGAACGGCACCCCCATCGACCACACCACGGTCGTCGAGGACCCCACCGGTGAGGGCTGCACCCCCAAGACCGGCGCCGAGGGGACGGAGTGCAACGAGACGGCGGACGGCCTGTTCCGCAACGCCAACATGTACGTGACCGGTCCGCGCGCCCTGCGCGTCCCGGTGCTCGCCATGAACGCGCGGGCCCGCGTCGTCGCGACCTCCGCCGGGCCGTGGGACCTCAGCGCCGCGGGCGCCGCCGCGCTGCGCGTGATCGTCGACTCCGGCAACTTCATCGTCCTCATGCAGGAGGGCGAGGACGTGCTCGTGCCCGGTGACTTCACCGTCTCGGTGCCCGACACGGCCTTCGCCGCCCCGGCCGCCGCGACCGCCGCCGAGCTCGTGACGTTCCTCATGGGCCCGAACGCGACGTTCACCTACAACGAGCGGAACTTCCTGTTCCGCGACCGGGCCATCGCGTACCTCGACGAGGCGACCCAGCGCTTCGCGATCCGCAGCCGGCCGACGCTCGCCAACACGACCGTGCAGGTCCCGGCGCTGACCGACGCCACCAGCCTCAACCAGCTCGTCTTCACCGGCGGCACCGACCACGACGCGAAGGCGACCGGCGGCGCGTCGCAGCTGCGCGCGCGCACCAACACGGCCAACAACGACCCGAAGCTGACGCTCACGGCGGCCGGCATCAAGTACACGCTCGACCCGATCGACCCGTACATGAAGCCGGGCACCTACGTCGTGAACGTCGAGTTCGCCGACATGGGCCGCGGCGCGACCTCCGCCAGCTACCGCACGCCGTCGGTGGCGGTGAAGACGTTCCAGGTGAAGCAGGAGGCCGAGGAGCTCCCCATCGCGAAGAACTGCGACACCTGCCACTGGAGCTACGCGTCCAACACAGGCTACATCCTCGACTACCCGCGCCACGACAAGCTCTTCGACGCGCGGGCCCTGGATCAGTGCGGCGGCTGCCACGACTACGCCTCCGCCGAGACGCTCACCACGCGGACCTGGACGACCGGCGGCAGCACGAAGCCGATCTCCCGCCGGGTCCACTCGATCCACAACGGGGCGAACCTCTCCACGCCGACGATCACGGTCGACCACGAGGAGAGCGTCCCGGGCCGCAACTGGTACATCGTGTACCCGATGGACGTCCGGAACTGCGAGTCCTGCCACCCCGCGGGCGAGACGAGCGGCACCTGGAAGACCAACCCGAACCGCGTCGCGTGCCGCGGCTGCCACGACACCGACGCGGCGCTCGCGCACATGAAGTCGATGACCTACGACCCCACGCCGTACGCGGAGTGGAGCGGCGACGAGGAGGAGGCCTGCAAGGCCTGCCACCGGTAGCGCCGCGTTGAAGTCGCCGTGAAGTCACGGGGGCGGGCGCCGATCGCGGCGTCCGCCCCTTCCTTTCGAGGCCCGCCGGGGGGGTCGGGTCGGCGCGGGACTGGCCAGGCGGGGCCGAGGCCGTAGCATCGGGGCATCGTGACGCCCCTTCGCCTCCTGCCCGCCCTCCTCGCGCTCGTGGTCCTCGTCGCTTGCGGCGGCGCCGGCGGCTCGAGGCCGCCTCCGCCCGCCGACACCACCTCGCCCGTCGTCTCCGGCGTGACGGTCGGGACGCCGGGAGCGACCTCGGCCACCGTGTCCTGGACCACCGACGAGCCCGCCACGAGCGCCGTCGAGTACGGCGCCTCCGCCGCCTACGGCTCGACCTCGACGACGGCCGGGCGCTCCCTCGCCCACGCGGTGGCCCTCGCCGGCCTCGCGCCCGCGACGACCTACCACTTCCGCGTCCGGTCCGCCGACGCGGCCGGCAACGTCGCGCTCGGCCCCGACGCGACGCTCCAGACCGCCGCGGCACCGGACACGACCCCGCCCTCGGTGCCCGCCGGGCTCACCGCCACCCCGGCCTCCCCGTCGCGCATCGACCTCGCCTGGAGCGCCTCGACCGACGACGTCGGCGTCACCGCCTACCTCGTGACCCGCGACGGCGCCGCGGCCGCGACCGTGACCTCGACCTCGTGGTCCGACACCGGCCTCGCCACCGCGTCCCCGCATGCGTACACCGTCGCGGCCCGCGACGCCGCCGGCAACGTCTCGGCGTCCTCCGCGCCCGTCCAGGCGACGACGTTCACCGCCGGCGCCGACCGCCCGACGCTCGTGCAGCACCTCGCCTCCTCGACGAACGCGCCGGGCAAGACCGAGTCGGGCAACCACTTCAGGTTCACGCTGCCGAACCCGGTGCTCCCGGGGAACTGCCTCGTGCTCGGCATCGCCTACGGCGCGAGCGGCACCCTCGCCGCGACCCCGGTCACCGACACGAACGGCACCTGGCCCACCACCCCCGCCGCCGTCGCGGTGGACGCCGCGGGCAACGTGGACCTCGCCATCTTCGTGCTGCCCGACGCGGCGCCCGGCGTCCACACCCTCACCGTCCACTTCACCGGGAACGTGATCCCGTTCCAGTACACCGTCACCGAGCTCGCCGGCATCGCGACCGTGAACCCGGTGAGCGGCAGCACCTCGAGGAGCCTCGTGCAGGCCCCGGACCTCTCCGCCGGCACCTTCACGCCCGAGGACAACGACGCCGCGGGCGGCAACGCGATCTGGGCGCTCTTCTGGGACGACGCGAGCCCCGGCTCGGGCAACGACGTGACCGGCTTCACGGCCGGGGCCGGGTTCGAGCTCCTGGACGCGAACGTCGCCTGGCACCGCGACGCCTCCTGCCACCACGCGAGCGAGTGGGGCGTCCAGGCCGCGGCGGCCCCCATCACGCCGGCCCTGACCGCGGCCATGGCGCCGCAGCACGACCCCTTCGTCGGGCTCGCCATCGCGCTGCGCGCGGCGCGGGCCGGCACCCCGCCCGGCGGCGGCCTGCGGATCGTGCGGATCCTCCACTTCACCAACGAGACCTTCGGGACCGGGCCGTTCCGCCTGCAGGCGCCCTCGTCCGGGAACACGCTCCTGCTCGTGACCCACGAGGACTTCATCGTCACCATCGCCGCGCTCACCGACTCGAAGGGGAACGCCTGGACCCAGGCCATCGACGGGAGCGGGCGCCCGCAGTTCTGGGTGGCGCCGGGCGCGCAGGTGGGCGGCGACCTCGCGCTCACGCTCACCATCGCGGGCACCCCGCAGCCGGCGAGCTTCACCGTGTACGACCTCGCGGGCGCCGCCGCCGCGCCCATCGGGGCGACCGGGGCGACGGACGGCTTCCTCGACATCTCCGGCGCCTCGAGCGTGTCCGACTTCCCCGCGCTCACGCCCGGCGCGCCGGACGGCCTCGCGATCGCGGCCTGCGGGCTCGGGCAGGGGCCGGCGCTCGGCTACGCAGCCGGGGCCCCCGCCGGCGCGTTCTTCGACTTCGTCAACTACGCCGGGCAGACCGACGGCTCGACGATGAACAACTCCGACTGCCGCGGCCACGTCTGGACGGCCTCGACGGCCACGCTGCACTGGAACTGGGTCCTCACCCCGATCGGGAACAACTCGGGCTCGGCGAGCGCGCTGCACGTCCTCGCGCCCTGAGGGACGCGCGCGCCGTACCCCGGCGCCGCCGCTACGGGGCCCACTCGGCGAGCTTCTCGCACGCGTTGGCGCGGGCGGCCCGGACGGCGGCGCTGGCGATCGACCTGAGGAACGTCATGACGGCGTGTTCTCCGCGTGGGCGGGGGGCGGCGTGCCACCCGGAGCCACGCCCCGGACCATGCCGCCGGGCGCCGCGGACGTCCAATCGATTGAAGGCCAAGGTCGGATAACCTAAGGTTATCGAATGCCGGTCGACCTCGAGCTGCGCCTCCTCCGCTCGTTCCAGGTCCTCGCCGCCCACGGCCACTTCGGCCGGGCCGCGGGGGCCCTGCACCTCAGCCAGCCCGCGCTCACGAAGCAGGTGCGGCAGCTCGAGGACGCCGCCGGCCTCCCGCTCTTCCTCCGGGGGCGGCACGGCGCCCAGCTCACGCCGGCGGGCCGCCTCTTCGCGGCCGAGGTCGCGCCGCTGCTCCGGCAGGCCGACCACCTCGGCGAGCGGGCTCGGCGCATCGCCCGGGGTGAGGTGGGCGAGCTCCGCCTCGGCTTCGGCATCGCGACCCGCCTGTTCGTCCCCCGGCTCGTCTCGCGGTTCCGCGCGCAGCACCCGGACGTCAGCGTGGCGCTCCAGGACATGTCCACGCCCACCCAGGTGGACGCGCTCGGGCGGGGGGAGCTCGACGTGGGCTTCGTGCGGCTCCCGGTGGACCGGCCGCTCGTGCACGTGCCCGTGGTCGAGGAGCGGCTGGTGCTCGCCGTGCCGGCCGCGCGCGCCGCGGCGCTGGGCAAGCTCTCCGGCGGCGTGCTCGGGGACGAGCCGTTCGTCGAGCTCGACGAGTCGCGCTCGCCCTCCTTCCACGCCCACGTGAACCGGGTCTGCGCGCGCTACGGCTTCCGCCCGCGGGTGGTCCAGGCCGCGAAGGAGTTCTTCACCGTGCTCGCGCTCGTCTCGGCGGGCGCCGGGATCGGCATCGTGCCGCGCACGGTGACCGCCACCCGGGTGGAGGGCGTCGTCATCCTGCCCCTCCTCGTGCCCGAGGCCGCGTGGCGGGTGGGCGCCGCGTGGCTGCCGGGGCCGGGGAGCCCGCTCCGGGACGCGTTCCTGCGCGCGCTCCGGGCGGAGCTCGACCGGAGGCCTACAGCTTCGCCAGGGCGTCCAGGGCCTCCTCCAGCGTCTCGAAGACCAGGAAGTCGCGGCGGGTGACGATCGAGACCGTCTTCAGGATCATCCGGTGCACCGGCGCGAGCCCGCTGACCGCGGCGGCCCGGACGTGGGGGCGGTTGCCGTCCGCGAGCCAGCGCATCTTCTCCATGATGCGCCAGTCGATGATCGCGTCCTTCGCGTGGATGACCGCCAGCACCGAGCCGAGCGGCTGGGCGCGGACGTCCTCCGCGCACTTGTCGGCGATGCGCAGGATGTCGTCGTGGCCGAGGCCGGAGCCGTCGGTCACGTAGATGCGCTTGCCCTTGTACTCGCGGAAGCGGGCGCGGGTGGAAGGGTTCACGGCCAAGGGGACCTCCTCAGGTCGACGTGCCTCGCCCAGCCTACGTGCCCGGCGGGTCCCCGTCACGTTCCGGATGGCGTATACCTCCGGGATGCTCGCGCCGTTCCTCCTCGCGGCCGCGCTCGCCGCACCGCCGCCGGTCGCAGCGCCGCCGCCGGTCGCCCTCCCGCACACCGAGCGGCGCGAGCTCACCTCCGCGGCGGGCGTCCGCCACGAGCTCCGCGTCTCGTTGCCGCGGTCGTTCGCGGCGGAGCCGGCGCGCCGCTATCCCCTGCTCCTCGTGCTCGACCCCGACTACGCGTTCCCGCTCGCGCACGCGATGGTGGACCACCTCTCCGACCGCGGCCGCCTGCCCGAGCTCGTGGTGGTCGGCGTGGGATACGTCGGCGCGACCACGATGCACGAGTACCGCATGCACCGCAGCCGCGACTACACGCCCTGGGCGACCACCCGCGGCGGCTACGGCCCGCCGTACGACGGCGTCACCGGCGGCGCGCCCGCGTTCCTCGCGTTCCTGCGCGACACGGTTCTGCCGTTCCTCGAGCGCGAGTACCGCGTCGGCTCGGACCGCGTGCTCGTCGGACACTCCTACGGCGGGCTCTTCTCGCTGTGGGCACTCTCCGAGGCCCCCGGGCTCTTCGCGGGGCACGTCGCGGTGAGCCCCTCGCTCTGGCTCGAGGACCGGCGGGTGCTCGGCCCGGCGGGCCTCGCGCGCCTGGGGCGGGAGGCGGCCGGGAGGGCCCGCGTCTACCTCGCGGTCGGCGACCGCGAGGGCAGCGAGGAGCGCGAGATGCAGGGCGACCTCGTGCGCGCCGCGGAGCTGCTCGCCGCCCGCGGCGTCCCGCGCGACCGGCTCCGGCGGGACCTCCTCGCCGGACAGACGCACGACTCCGTCTTCCCGATCGCGCTCGCGAACGCGCTCGGCTGGCTCTGGCGCGACGCGCCGGGCGTGCGGCCCTGAGCGCCTCGCCTCAGCGCGCGCCGAAGTTCCAGGTGAAGTCGAGCCAGGGGATCGGCACGTCCGCGTCCTTCGCGAACATCAGGCCCACGTCCACGCCGAGCCGCTGGAAGATGATCCGCAGCGCGCCGGAGAGCACGAACCCGTTCGACGAGCCGGGGAGGAACCAGTTCTCGGAGACGAGCGCGAGGTGCTCGGACACGCGGGCGTTGCCGGAGACCGTCATGAGCACGTCGCCGAAGTCGTTCGCCTCGTTCCCCGTGACGAACAGCGGCCCGGCGGCGACGCCGAGGTGGAGGTCGGGGGTGCCGAGCGTGAGCGCGCCGAAGAGCACGCCCCCGGTGGTCCCCGCGTCGAGGCCCGGCAGCCACAGGGTCTGGCCGCCCACCGCGACGTGGACGTGCTCGTTCACGTCGAGCCCGGCCTTCAGCGTGCCGAGGAGGTTGAAGCCGTCCTCCACGAACAGCGCGGGGATCGCCGTCCCGAGCCCGATGGTCACGTGGTCCGTCACGCCGTAGGCGACGGAGGTGAAGAGGAGCTCGGTCTGCGAGACGTAGCCCTCGCCCTGCCGGAGCATGAAGCCGGAGGGAGAGTAGAGGTAGCGGGTGCGGTTCGGGTCGCGGGAGCGCGCCTCCGCCTGGCCAGGCCTCGCGAGCTCGATCCGCTCGATTCGAGGCGGCGGGGACGACCACCCGCGAGCCGCCGGCCAGCTCGAGCGTGGCGCCGGCGGCGTCCTGCGCGACCAGCCGGCCGCGGAGCTGCTGGCCGTCCTTCAGGACGACGAGCGCGGGGGCGCCCTGCGGCTCGGCGGCGGGGGTGGCCGCAGGAGCGGGCACCGGGGAGGGCGCGGCGGGGGCCTCGGAGGGAGCCTCGGAGGCGGCGGCGTTGAGGGCGAGCAGCGCAGCGAGCGGCAGGAGCGCGGGCGTCATGGCGTGGACCTCCGTGGGGTGACCAGCGTAGGACGGACGACCTCCGCGGGTCACGGGGGAAGAGGCGCCGGCAGCGAGAGGTTGTGACCGCGTGCCGCTCCCTCCCACCCTCGCACGGGTCCTGGGCCTGGCCGCCCTCCTGGCCTGCGCCCGCCCGCCGCCTCCCCCGGCGCCGCGGGTGGCCGATCCGGTCCCGGCGGCGGCGTGGCACCGCGGCGCGGTCGTGTACGGGGTCGTCCCGCCGCTCCTCGTCTCCCGGCCCGGGGAGAGCCCGCTCGCGGCGGTGACCGCGCACCTCGACGCCCTCGCCGACCTCGGCGTCGACGTGCTCTGGCTCGCGCCGGTCACCGCCACCGACGACCCGGGCGCCATCAGCTACGCGGTCACCGACCTCTTCGCGCTGCGGCCCGACTACGGCACGCCCGCGGAGCTCCGCGCGCTCGTCCGCGAGGCGCACGCCCGTCGCATGCGCGTCGTGCTCGACCTCGTCGCGAGCCACACCTCGACCGGCCACCCCTTCTACCGGGACGCCGAGGCGCGCGGCCGGGCGTCGCCCTGGTGGGCGTTCTACGAGCGCGGGCCGGACGGCGAGGCGCGCTACGACTTCGACTGGAAGCACCTGCGTCGGCTCGACTACGCGAACCCGGCCGTGCGCCGGATGGTCTCCGATGCCTGCGCGCTGTGGGTGCGCGACTACGACGTGGACGGCTTCCGCTTCGACGCGGCCTGGGCGGTGAAGGACCGCGCCGCCGACTTCTGGCCCGCCCTCGTGAAGGACCTGCGCGCCCAGAAGCCCGGGCTCCTGCTCCTCGCCGAGGCGAGCGCGCGCGACCCGTACTGGATCGCGAGCGGCTTCGACGCGGCCTACGACTGGACCGCGGAGCTCGGGCACGGGGCCTGGGAGCACGCGTTCGACGATCCCCGCCGGGTGGCGCCCGCGCTCGACGCGGCGCTCGCCGCGCGCGCGACGCCGATGGACCGGGTCCTCCGCTTCCTCGGCAACAACGACACCGGGGCGCGCTTCGTGACCCGGCACGGCCCCGCGCTCACCCGCGTCGCGGCGGTGCTCGAGCACACGCTGCCCGGCCTGCCGCTCGT
The DNA here is from genome assembly GCA_047602405.1 of Anaeromyxobacteraceae bacterium. Taxonomy (GTDB): domain Bacteria; phylum Myxococcota; class Myxococcia; order Myxococcales; family Anaeromyxobacteraceae; genus Anaeromyxobacter. The sequence goes on along the minus strand of JASGHJ010000001.1, from coordinate 414,195 downwards.
CTTCACGGGCGAGGAGACCGGCGCGGCCTACGAGCCCTACGCCGATCCGGCGCCGCTCGACGGGCGGGATCCCTCGGGCCTGAGGCCGCTCTACCGGCGGCTGGCCGCGCTGCGCGAGCAGCTCCCGGCGCTGCGCGACGGGCTCTACCGCCGGGCGCGGGTGACCGAGGGCGGGGCGCCGAGCGAGGCGGTCTTCGCGTTCCAGCGGGACGCGGGCGAGGCCGGCCGGGCGCTCGTGGTGCTCAACTTCGGCCCCGCGCCGGCGCGGGTCGAGCTCGAGATCCCCGGCGCGCCGGGCCCGGCGCCGGCCTTCGACGCGCTGGCGGAGCGCGCGGAGCCGGCGCGGGCCGTCGACGCGCGCACCGTGGCGCTCGAGCTGCCGCCCACCTCCGCCCGCGTCCTCGTGGACGGACCCCCGCTCACCCCGGGCGTGGGCCGGTGGCGCGCACCTCCGCGGGCCGGGGTCGAGGGGCTCCCCGCGACTCCACGAACGCGAGCACCCGCCGGACCTGGCTCTCCCCGTCGAGCCCCGCCTCGCGCAGCACCGCGTCCGCGCGCCCGGAGCCGAGGAAGTGCCCGCGCTGGAACGGGTGCATGGTGTGGTCGCGCCCCGCGGTCGAGCGGATCCAGCGCCACATCGTCGGCAGCGTGAAGCCGGTGATCCCCATCGCCCGCTCCCCGGCCTCCTCGGGGAAGAGGCTCCGCTGGACGTCGAGCGGCAACAGGTCGAAGAGCTCCGCGCTCGCGACGTACCAGACGTCGAGCTCGACCCCGGCCTTCAGGAGGAGCGGCAGCGCCTCCTCGAGGAACGCGTAGGTGACGCCCGACTCCTGCAGCACGACCGCCGCGTCGGCCCGCCGGCGCGCCGTGCGCAGCCGGTAGACGCCGGTGGTGGCCGCCGAGGCGGGCGCGAGGCCGAGCGCGGCGCGATCGAGCACCTTCTCGGTGGGGCGGGTGACGAACGGCGCGATCACCGACGGCCGGTGGCGGAGCGCCGCGCAGACGAGCGGGTACACCTCGGCCGGATCCCACGGCGTGAGCGTGACGAGCGCGCCCCGGGGGAAGTTCTCCTGCAAGAGCTGCAGGGGCTGCGGGTCGGCGTGGGTCGGACCGTCCTCGCCGGTCTTGAGGCCCGCGTGGCCGCAGACGAGGAACATCGGACGGCCCGCGCCGCCGCCGGTGGCGCGCCGGGCCTGGTCGCCGATGGCGTGGAGCCGGGCGGCGATGTGCCCGAGCGGCGCGATGAAGGCGCCGTAGGAGGAGCCCACGCCGGCGTGCCAGCCGAAGGCGGAGACGCCGGACAGCACGCCCGCCATGGCGTCCTCGCAGATGCCCCCGATCGAGAGGGTGCGGGCGTCGGGGTTGCCGCGGGCCTGGAACCAGCCCCCCGCGAAGCCCTTCGTCGCCTCGTTCACGCTCGTCGAGCCGAGGAGATCGGCCGCCGCGACGAGCAGCGCGCCGTGCGAGGCGCGGTTCAGGTGCCCGAGCACCTTCCCGAGCTGGCCGCGCAGCGTGGTCCCCGTGCCCGGCGGGAGCGCGAGATCGGGGGGCGGCTCGCCCGCCGCGGCGACCTCGAAGATCGCCTCGACGCGGGGCGCGCCCTCCCGCGGCCGCCGGTCGAGCTCGACGAGCCGCTCCCGCGCCTCCTCGAGCCGGAGCGCGAGGGCGCGGGTGGTGGCCTCGTTCGACTCGAGCAGGCTCCGCACGATCGAGAGCGAGGACCAGGCGCAGCGCTCGAGGGCGACCGCGTCGGCGCCGTCGCGGCAGCCGTGCCCGGGCTCGCAGGTGGGCAGGGTGAGGCCGGCCTCGCGGGTGAGCGGCCCGAGCGCCTCGTAGAAGCCGGGCGAGCAGAGCTTGTGGCCGGCGCCGTGGGACCCCTTGCCCTCGATCCCGTACCGCCACCCCTTCACCGTCCGGTAGACGATGGCGGTGGGCTGCCCGTTGTCGAGCTCCAGCGCGCGCGCCTGCGCCTCGAGGATCGCGCCGAGGTCGTGGCCGTCGGGCACGCTCACCACGTTCCAGTCGTGCAGGTAGAAGAGCTCGGCGGGATCCCACTGCACGTAGTCGCCCGGCTGATCGCCGTCGCGGGTGACCCGGTCGGAGTCGATGGAAGCCTGGTTCCAGTCGACGTGCACGACGAGGTTGTGGAGCCGCGAGGTGGCGGCGAAGGCGAGCGCCTCGTGCACCCGGCCCGGCGTGAGGCCGCCCTCGCCCTCGATCACGTGGATCCGCGGCGCGTCGTCGCCGTAGACGTCGAGCGCGGCGAGCGCGAGCCCGAACGAGGAGGCGACCCCCACGCCCGAGGCGCCCGTCGCGAGCTTCACGAACGGCGTCGCCGGGGTGGGGTGCCCGTCGAGGGGCTTCGCGCCGAAGGCCTGGAAGAGCGGCGTCGGCGTGGTGGGGTTCTTGCGGAAGCCGAGGAGGTCCTCGAGCCGGAGCCGCCGGGCGGGGTCGGTGGGCAACAGGCGCGGCGCCGCGATGCGGGCGATCTCGTCGCGCAAAGCCCAGAGCGCGTACAGGCCGAGCGCCTTGTGCCCGGCCGCGTAGGAGACGACGTCGGCGTCGGGCCGGTCGGGGTCGGAGACGTCGTGGGCGAGCTGCTCGAACACGAGCGCCTGCACGAACCGGCCCGAGGAGATCGAGCCGCCCGGGTGCCCGGACATCGGCGCGTAGTTGTAGAGCGCCGTGCAGAGCGAGCGGTAGACGAGGTCGAGGGCCTCGAGCACGCCGACGCGGCCCGCGACGGCGCCCGCGGGCGCGGCGTGGACGGCGAGGCGGAGCGCGCGGCGGGGGCCGAAGGCGACGGTGGGTTCACAGACGGGCATCGGGGTGGCTCCTCGCAGGTGGGCGGTCGGGGACGAAGCGTCAGGTGAGGAAGCGGCCCTCGCGGACGAACGCGCGGAAGCCGTCGCGGTCCTGCCCGGCGCGGGCGAGCCGGTCGACGGCGACGCGGAGCTCGTCGAGGGCTGTCGCGATCGAGAGGCGCAGGAAGTGGCGGCCGTCGGCGCCGATGCGGCCGAAGGAGCGCCGGTCGAGCGTCGCGACGTGGTGGCGGAACAGGAGGAAGCGGGCCAGCAGCGTGGAGGGGCTCGTGGCGTCGCGGACCGCCGGCGGCAGGGCGGCGTGGGCCTCGAGCACGCCCAGCGACGCGCACAGGCCGGCCACGTTCGGGAAGACGTAGAAGGCGCCGCCCGGGTTCTGGCAGCGCACGCCCGGGATCGCGTTCAGCGCGGGCACGACCACGTCGCGCCGCTCCTGGAACGCCGCCACCATCCGCGCGATCTCGCCCCGGCTCTCCGGCGCCTCGAGCGCGAGCTTCGCACCCCACTGGTTGTAGGCGGGGACGCACGAGTAGTAGTTGATGGCGAGGTTCTTGAAGACGGCCGCCTCCTCGCCGGTCGGGAACGCGGCCCAGCCGATCCGGCCGCCGGTCCAGGCGAAGCTCTTCGAGACCCCGCCCACGATGATCGTCCGCTCCGCCATGCCCGGGAACGACGCGATCGAGCGGTGCAGCCGGCCGTCGAAGACGATCGCCTCGTACACCTCGTCGGAGTAGACGCGCGCGTTCGGGGGCAGGCGGCGGGCGAGCACGTCCGCGAGCTCCTCGAGCTGCGCCGCGGTCGCGACGCCGCCGGTCGGGTTGCCCGGGAAGTTGAGGAACACGAGCTTCGTCCGGCCCGAGAGCAGCCGCTCGAGCGCGGCGCCGGTGACCGTGAAGCCCTGCTCCTCCTCGAGGTGGAGCGGCACCGGCCGGCAGCCCAGGTACGTCGCGAACGACTCGTAGATCGGGAACCCGGGGCTCGGGTAGACGACCTCGTCGCCGGGGTTCGTGTAGACCTCCTGGCAGAAGCCGATCGGCGGCTTCGCGCCCGGGAAGACGACCACCCGGTCCGCCGTGATCTCGAGCCCGCGCCGGGCGCCCAGGTCCCGCGCGATCGCCTCGCGCAGCGGCAGGATCCCCTGCGGGTCGACGTAGTGCGTGAGATCGGCGTCGAGCGCCCGCTTCACCTCCTCGCGCACGTGGCCGGGGAGCGGAAAGTCCGGCTCGCCGAGGTTGCACCGCACGACGTGGTGCCCGTCGGCCTCGAGGGCCGCGATCCAGGGCCCGATCTTGAACGCGTTCTCGGTGCCGAGGAGCGCGATGCGGTCCGAGAACAGCGGGCCCGGCAGCAGGCCCGGCAGCGGAGCGGAGCTGACGACGGAGCGCATCGTGCCCTCCCGCGAGGATGTGACCGGGAGGAGACGCCTCCGTGCCGCGCCTGTCCATGCCGGGCGTCAAGACGCATCGTCGCGCGCGCCCCGGCGCGCGACAGAACCGATCAGGACCCGCTCACGCGCCCGATCCGGGGCGCCCCGCTGCGCTCGACACCCGCTCGCCGCGCCGCACGCACGCCGCCGGGGCTTCCGGGCCGGGGCGCGGCGTCGTCCGCAGCGTCCACTACCGAGGGAGGAGACGAACACATGATTTTCGACCGCGGGATGTTGAGGGAAGGCATGACCGTCCGGAGCTCGGACGGCGAGAAGCTCGGGAAGATCCTCGCCCTCGGCGAGGACACCTTCGTCGTGGAGAAGGGGTTCTTCCTGCCGAAGGATCACACCTGCCGCTACGCGGACATCGCGGGGCTCGAGGGCGACGACGGCGACGAGGTGCGGCTCGCCATCGGGAAGGACGCGTTCGCGCGCCGCGAGCTCGGGAGCGACGACGACACCATCGCGGCGGGGGGCGACGCCAACCTGGGGCGCACGCAGCCCTGGGAGGAGAGCGCCGAACGCCCGCCCGGCGAGCGGGCCCGCGCGGCCGCAGGGCAGGACGAGATCCGCATGCCCGTCGCGGAGGAGGAGCTCGAGGCGGTCAAGACCGAGCGCGACGCGGGCGAGGTGCGGCTGAGGAAGGACGTCGTGACCGAGCACCGCTCGATCGACGTGCCGGTGACGAAGGAGACGGTGCGCGTCGAGCGCGTGCCGGCCTCGGGGGACCGGACCCTCGACACCGGGGACCTCGAGCAGCGCACCGAGTCGATCCCGCTCCGCGAGGAGGAGGTCGAGATCAGGAAGCGCCCGGTCGTGAAGGAGGAGGTCCGCCTGAGGAAGGAGCGGACCGTCGAGCACCGGGCCGCCGACGCCGACGTCCGGCGCGAGGAGGTGCGGGTGGAAGGGGACGACGAGTCCCGCATCGCGGATCGCGGTGATCGCGACCCGACGCGGCGCGACCCGGACGACCTCGGCTGACCTGCCTCCGCTCCGTTCCGGGCGTGGAAACGCCGCAGGCGGCGGGGACGCGGGGTGGCCAACGTTCGAGGGCGTGCCCACCTACGAGGCGATGCTCGAGGGATCTCCCGCGGAGCCGGACCTCCGCGAGGGATCCCTCGTCTTCGTCGGCACCGCGACGGTCCTCGTCCAGGCGGGCGGGTTCTCGTTCCTGACCGACCCCAACTTCCTGCACGCCGGCGACCACGCGCACCTCGGCTACGGGCTCACCTCCGAGCGGCTCACCGAGCCCGCCCTGCGGCCGGGCGACCTGCCGCCGCTCGACTTCTGCCTGCTCTCCCACCTGCACGGCGACCACTGGGACCGGATCGCCGAGCGGGAGCTCCCGCGGCGCCTGAGGATCGTGACGACGCCGCACGCGGCCCGGGCCCTGCGCGGCCGGGGCTTCCCCGCGGCGCTGGGCCTCAGGACCTGGCAGACGGTGCGGTTCCGGCGCGCGAGCGCCTGGCTCGAGGTGATGTCGCTCCCCGCCCGCCACGCGTTCGGCCTCGCCGGACGGCTGCTGCCACCGGTGATGGGGAGCCTCGTGACCTTCGGCCTCGGAGGCGAGGCGCGCTACCGGATCTACGTGTCCGGCGACACGCTCCTGCACCGCGCGCTCGAGGAGCTCCCGGTCCGGTTCCCGGACCTCGACCTCGGCCTCTTCCACCTCGGTGGCACCCGCGTGCTCGGGCTGCTCGTGACGATGGACGCCGAGCAGGGTGTCGCGGCGGTGCGGCTCGTGAACCCGAAGGTCGCGATCCCGCTCCACTTCGACGACTACCGGGTGTTCCGGTCGCCGCTCGGGGACTTCCTCCGCGCCGCGGAGCGCGAGGGCCTCGGCGAGCGGATCCACGTGCTCACGCGCGGCGAGCGGTACCGCTGGGACCTCGCCGCGCCGGGGAAGGGGGCCCCGCCTCCGGCCCCGTGGGCCTGGTCCTAGCCGGCGAGGTTCCCGACCCGCTCGACGTCGAGCAGGAGGACCGGCGCGGGGCTGCCGCGCCAGCGCGCGAGCCTGCGGACGAGGTCCACCGGGAGCGTGCCCGCCGCGAGTGGGTCGTCCTCGGCCGCGATGGGCTCGAGGTCGGCCACGGCCTCCGCGCGATCGACGATCAGGACCGAGCGGCGCCCGTTGAGCTCGACGGTCACGCCGACCTCCTTGCGCGCGTCGTGGAGGGCCGCGCGGGTGCGCTCGAACTGCTCGACGAGCGTGGCGAGGAGCCCCCGGCGCGTCTGCTCGATGCGCTCGAGCGCCCGGTCCAGCTGGCCGGCCTCGACCAGCTTGCCGACCTCGATCGCGAGCGCGTGGATGCGGGCGTGCGGCTCCTCGAATTTCGCGAGCTCGGAGCGGAGCACCGCGTCGTCCGACTTGAAGGCGTAGTACCACTGCCCGAACTTGCACTTGCGCGGATCGGTCGCGAGCCTGAACGGCCGGCGCTCCCGCACCGAGGCCTCGAGCTCCGCGACCCAGCGCCTGTGGTCCTCCTCGCGCTCGCCGAGCAGCGCCGCGAGGGCCTCGCTCTCCTCGCGGGCGGAGACGTGGCCGAGGCACACCCGCAGGTCGAGGGCGGGGAAGACGTTGCCGCGGAGCACGGCGAGGCCGCGCTGCTCGGGCGGGCAGTTCGGCGGCACCCGCACCTCGCCGAGCTGGAAGATCTCGTGGATCTGGGCGGCGGGGACGCCGATGAGGTGGTTGCCCACCGCGAACACGCCGTATCGATCGCCGCTCATGCGTCCTCCTGAGTATCCCTTTCACGCTGCGCCCGGCCTCCCGCCTTCGCGTGTCATGGCGCGCCCGATGTCGAACCTGCCGACCTCGCGCCCCTCTGTGCGCGCGCCGCCCACGTTCTCCCTGCGTGAACGACGCGCTATCGACTGACGGTTTCCGTCAACGACACGCGCAGCCCGCGGCAGGTCGCCGGGGCCCGGGTCCCTGATCACGCTGGGTCGCGCGGTCCCCGGGCACGGGCCCGCGGCTTGCTTCGCAGGCCCCGGAGATCACGACCATGCTCACCTTCCCCCACCTCCGCGGTGTCCTCGTCACCTGCGCTGCGATCGCCCTCTCGGCGTGCGGCGGTCAGCCTTCCGGGGGGAGCGGCGCGACCCAGCTCGCGGAGGCGCCGCTCTTCGTGAACGGCGGCTTCGAGGACGGCACGACCACCGGCTGGACCATCACGACCCACCTGACGCCGGCCGGCCAGTACACGTCCGCGGGCATCACCTACCCGCCCGCGAGCCTGGGCGATCTCAACCTCCGGTCCGGGGGCTCCGCCCGCACCTACGTCCGCACCGCCCCGGCGCAGCAGCTCTACGGCCTCTCCGGCCTCGCGCAGCCCGTGCTCCCGAAGTTCGGGAACGCCTCGGTCGTCGTGAACGAGGGCGGCAAGAACTACAACGTCAACACGCTGAAGCAGTCCTACGCGGTGACGACCTCCGACGTGGATCCGGCCGACGGCAAGGTCCACGTGCGCTTCGCGCTCGCCCCGGCGCTCCAGGACCCCGGCCACCCGGTGAACCAGCAGCCGTACTTCTGGGCCCAGCTGCGCAACGTCACCCGCAACACGCTGCTCTTCACGACCTTCAACTACTCGAACCAGCCCGGCATCCCGTGGAACGTCCAGGGGACGGGCCAGAACCAGGTCCGCTACACCGACTGGCAGATCTTCGACGTCGCCCCCGGCGACGCGAAGCTCACTCCGGGCGACACCGTCGAGATCGCGGTCGTGGCCGCGGGCTGCGCCCAGACCGGCCACTGGGGCGAGGTCGCGGTCGACGGCTTCGGCGCCTACCTGCCGAGCCTGTCGGTCGCCGCGAGCGCGCCGCAGGCGGCGAACGCCGGCACGCAGCTCACCTACACGTTCCTCGTGAAGAACGCGACGCCGGGCCTCGTGCCGAACGTGGTGGTCGACGAGGTGCTACCCGCCGCGTTCAGCGGCGCCACCCAGACCGGCCAGACCACGTTCGTCTCGGTGAGCGCCCCCGCCGGCGCCACCTGCACGACGCCCGCGGTCGGCCAGGCGGGCACCGTCTCCTGCAACTTCGGCTGGATGAACCCCTCGGCGAGCGCGACCTTCAGCGTGACGGTCGCGATCCCGAACGGCGCCACCGGGCGCATCGCGAACGGCAACTACGCCATCCGCGCCGACTCCGTCTCCGCGCTCCTCGGGCCGCTCGTCGAGACCGCGCTCACCTCCGCCGTCTCCTATGCCGACCTCTCGGTCGCCGTGCGCGACGCGAGCTCCGCCGTCGTGTGGGGCCAGCCGGTCGCGTACTCGATCGAGGTCTCGAACGCGGGCCCGGCCACCGCCACGAACGCCACGGTCGACGACGCCTTCCCGGCCCAGCTCGCGAACGTCGCCTGGACCTGCACCGCGAGCGGCGGCGGCGCCTGCACCACCGCGAGCGGCACGGGCAACATCTCGGCCCGAAAGGTCACGCTGCCCTCCGGCGCGAAGGCGACCTTCGCCGTGACCGCGACCGTGGTCGCGGGCTCCGGGAACGGCACGCTCGCCAACACCGCCACCGTGACGGCGCCCTCCGGCGTCACCGACCCCGACCCGACCAACAACGCCGACGCCGACGTGAACGGCATCGGCACGCTGCGCACGCTCACGGTCGAGAAGGCGGCGGGGCGGACGGGCCAGGGCTCGGTGGTCTCGTACCCGGAGGGCATCGCCTGCGCCGAGGGCTGCGCCACGACCTCGATGAACGTGCTGCAGGGCGGCCAGGTCACGCTCACCGCCGTCGCGCGCCCGGGCGACACCTTCGCCGGCTGGAGCGGGGCCTGCGCCGGCGCGCAGACCACCTGCACGCTCTCGATCGCCGGCGACGCGACCGCCCTCGCGGCCTTCGACGGCCCCTCGGTCACCACCTCGGTGCCCGGCGGCCACGGCGCCCTCTCCTGCCTCTCGCCGGTCGCGCAGGGCGCGACCGCCGCCTGCACCGTCACCCCGGACGCGGGCTACGTGCTCGCCGCCCTCGCCGACGCCGGCGCCGACGTGCTCGCGCAGGTCCAGGGGGCCACGTACGGCGCCGCGAACGTGACCGGCCCGCGGGAGATCGTGGCCACCTTCCGGCTCGACCGCGGCCAGGCCTGCGGCGCGGGCGCCGAATGCGGCACCGGCCTGTGCGTCGACGGCGTCTGCTGCAACGCGGCCTGCGAAGGTCAGTGCGAGGCCTGCGACGTGCCGGGCAGCGCCGGCACCTGCGCGCCCGTGGCCGGCGCGCCGCGCGGCGCCCGGGCCGCCTGCGCCTCCGACGGCTCCGCCTGCGGCGGGGCCTGCGACGGCACCGCCCGGAACGCCTGCACCTACCCGGACGCCGCCACCGCCTGCCGCGGCGCCTCCTGCAGCGCCGGCACCGCCACGCTCGCGGCGGCCTGCGACGGCGCGGGTGCGTGCCCGGCCCCGCAGACCCTGGGCTGCGGCGAGTACGCCTGCGGCGCCACCGCCTGCCTCGCGGCCTGCCAGGTGAACGCCGACTGCGCCGCGGGCGCCTGGTGCTCCGCGGGCGCCTGCGTGCCGAAGGGCGGCCCGGGCGCGGCCTGCTCCGCCGACGACGCCTGCGCGGGCGGCCACTGCGCGGACGGCGTCTGCTGCAACGCGGCGTGCAACGGCCAGTGCGAGGCGTGCGACGTGCCGGGCAGCGTGGGCACCTGCGCGCCGGTCGCCGGCGCGCCCCACGGCGCGCGCGCCGCCTGCGCCTCCGACGGCTCCGCCTGCGGCGGCGCCTGCGATGGCGCGGTCCGGGGCGCCTGCGCCTACCCCGGCGCGGCCACCGCCTGCCGCGGCGCCTCCTGCAGCGCCGGCACGGCCACGCTCGCCGCCGCCTGCGACGGCGCGGGCGCGTGCCCGGCGGCCCAGACCGTGGGCTGCGGCGGCTACGCCTGCGGCGAGAGCACCTGCCGCGGCGACTGCGCCGTCGACGGCGACTGCGCGGCCGGAAACTACTGCGCCGCCGGCGTCTGCCAGCCCCGCCTCGGCGGCGGCCAGGCCTGCGCCGGCAACGCCCAGTGCGCGAGCGGCTTCTGCACCGACGGCGTCTGCTGCGACGGCGCCTGCAACGGCCAGTGCGAGGCCTGCAACGTCGCCGGCCACGCCGGCGCCTGCACGCCGGTGACCGGCGCGCCGGTCGGGCCGCGCCCCGCCTGCGAGTCCGACGGCACCGCCTGCGGCGGTGCCTGCGACGGCGCGAACGGCGCGGCGTGCACCTTCCCGAGGTCCGCCTGCCGCGCGGGCGCCTGCGCCGCGGGCGTCGCCACCGTGCCCGCGACCTGCGACGGCGCGGGCCACTGCCCGGCGGCGGAGACCGTGGACTGCGCCCCGTACGCCTGCGGCGCGAGCGCCTGCAAGGGAGACTGCGGGACGGACGCCGACTGCGCCGCCGGCGGCTGGTGCGCGGCGGGCGTCTGCACCCCGAAGAAGCAGCAGGCGGAGGCCTGCGGCGCCGGCGGCCAGTGCGCGAGCGGCGCCTGCGTGGACGGGGTCTGCTGCGACCGCGCCTGCGATGGGCAGTGCGAGGCCTGCGACGTCGCCGGCCACGCCGGCGCGTGCACCCCGGTGACGGGCGCGCCGCACGGCGGCCGCACGGCCTGCGAGCCCGGCGGCGCCGCCTGCGGGGCCGCCTGCGACGGCACCCACGCCGACGCCTGCGCCTACCCGCAGCCGATCGGCACCTGCCGGGCCGGCTCCACGACGGCCGCGCTCTCGGTGTCCGGCTCCGGCTGCAGCTCCGGCGGGGCCACCGGCCCGCTCGCGCTCCTCGCCGCGCTCGTGCTCGCCCGCGCGGGCCGGCGCCGCGCCGCCGTCGCGGTGCGGGTCCGCCCGGCGGCCCGCGTCGCCGCCGGCCTCCTCGCGCTCGCCCTGCCGCGCCCGGGGGCGGCCCAGTCCATCGACGTCGAGCGGTTCCACCCGCAGGGCGGCGCCGCCGACGTGCTCGCGGTGCCCTCCGCCGCGGTCCCCGGCCACCTCGAGCGCCACCTCTCGCTCTGGCTCTCCTACGCCGACCAGCCGCTCCGGATCGCGTCGACCGCCGACGCCTCCGTGGCCGGGCCGCTCGTCGCGAGCCAGACCACGGCGCAGCTCGGCGCCTCGATCGGCCTCCTCGACCGCTTCGAGCTCGCGGCGACCGTGCCGATGACGATGCCCAGCGGCGACCGGCCGTCGATCTCCGGCGTCACCCTGCCGAAGGCCGCCGCCAGCCTGGGCGACGTCTCGCTCGCCGCGAAGGCGCACCTCGTCGACGCGGGGCCGCTCGGCCTCGCGCTCGGCGTGCCCGTGCGCCTCCCCACCGGCAGGCGCGACGCCTACGCCGGGCAGGGCGAGGTGACCGGCGGCCTCGAGGCGCTCGCCGAGTGGCGGGGCGCCCGCGGCCTCCGCGCGCTCGCGAGCGCCGGCTTCGTCGCGCGCGGCGAGCGCCAGCTCGTGGACCTCTCGGTCGGCCGGGCCGTGTCGTACGGGGTGGCCGCGGAGCTCCCGCTCGCCTTCCGCGTCGGGGGAGGTCCCCTCGCGCTCCTCGGCTCCTTCGCGGGCGAGGCCAGCCTCGGCGGCGGCGCGCGCGCGAGCCCGATGGAGCTCCTCTTCGCCGCCCGCGCCCGGCTCCCGCTCGGCCTCGAGCTCACGCTCGGCGGCGGCCCCGGCGTCGGCGCCGGCTACGGCACGCCGCGCTTCCGCGTCGTCGCGTCGGCGGCCTTCGTGCCGCGTCCGGCGCCGGCCGTGGCCGCGGCGCCGCCGCCGGCCCCGAGGCCCGCGCCGAGGCCGGCGCTCGTCGTCCCGCTGCCGCCCCCGCCGGTGATCGTGCAGGTCCAGGCCCCGGCCCCCGCGCCGCCGGCCCCGCCGGTCGTCGCCGCGCCCGCCCCGCCCGCGCCCGCGCCGCTCCCCGCGCCGCCTCCGCCGCAGGTGGTCGTCACGAAGGAGCGGCTCGTCATCCTCGAGCAGGTCCACTTCGCGACCGCGAGGGACGCCATCCTCCCGGAGTCGTTCCCGCTCCTCGAGGCCGTCGCCCGCGCGCTCCGGGACCACCCCGAGCTCGAGCGGGTCCGCGTCGAGGGCCACACCGACACGCAGGGCAAGGCCGACGCGAACCGCGCGCTCTCCGACCGGCGCGCGAGGCGCGTGCGCGCCTTCCTCGTCCAGGCCGCGTCGCCGACGCGCGGCTCGACGCGAGGGGCTACGGCCCCGACCGGCCGGTCGCGTCCAACAGGACCGCGACCGGCCGCGCCAGGAACCGGCGGGTGGAGTTCGTGATCGTGCGGCAGGCGCTCGCCGCACGCTGAGCGGGCCTCAGCTCCCGGCGGGCTTCGCGCCCTTGAGGTGCCGGTCGAGGAAGTCGAGGACCTTCCCGTAGCCCTCGATCTGGTTCGCCTTCTTCGAGAAGCCGTGCCCCTCGTCGGGGAAGACGACGTACTCGACCGGCACGCCGTTCTTCTTCACGGCCTCCACCATCTCGTCGGACTCGACCTTGAGGACCCGCGGGTCGTTCGCGCCCTGCAGGACCAGGAGCGGCCGGCGGATCTTCTCGGCGTGGAAGAGCGGCGAGATCTCCTTCAGCATGTCGAGCTGGGTCTCGGGGTTCCCCATCTCCCCGTAGAGCGCCTTGCGCTGGGCCTCCCACCAGGCCGGGATGCTCTGCAGCGTCCGGACCCAGTTCGCGACGCCGAAGATGTCGACGCCGACCTGGAACGCGTCGGGCTGGAAGGCGAGCGCGGCGAGCGTCATGTAGCCGCCGTAGCTGCCGCCGATGATCCCAATCTTGTCCGCGTCCACCCACGGCTGGGCCGCGAGCCACGCCTTCGCGTCGACGCAGTCCCACAGCGGCTCCTTGCCGTGCTTCTGGTCGTCGGCGGCGTAGAAGGTCTTCCCGTAGCCGGAGCTGCCCCGGTTGTTGATGCCGAGGACCGCGTAGCCGTGGTTCACGAGGTACTGGATGACGGCGGAGTAGCCCTGGCGCGTCTGGCCGCCCGGCCCGCCGTGGACCCAGACGAGCGCCGGGACCTTGCCCCGCGCCGCCTGGTGCGGCCTGAAGAGGATGTTCGGGATCGTGAGCCCGTCGCGGGCCCGGAAGCGCACCACCTCGCTCTGCACGAGGTCGGCGGGGTCGACGTCCTTCGAGAGCGTGTCGGTGAGCCGGCGCGCCTCCGGCTCGCCGACGCGCCAGACGTAGAGGTTCGAGGGCGAGCGGTCGCCGCTCGCGTAGAACGCGACGAGCTTCTCGGAGTCGGAGAACTCGACCGAGGTGATCTCGCCGGCGGGCAGCGCCGGCAGCGCGACCGGCTTCCCGGTGCGGTCGACCACGCGGACCACGGTCGCGCCGTCCTGGTTCACGGCGGTGGCCCGGAAGCGGCCGTCCCGCGAGAAGGCCGTGTACATCACGTCCCACTCGGCCCGCTCGACGTCCTCGTGCTTGCCGGTCGCGAGCACGTAGCGCCGCACGCGCCGGAACTCGCCGCCCTCGTCGGTCGTGTAGTAGAGCGCCTTCGAGGCGGGGTCGAACTCGCCCGGGTTGTACGAGATCGCGCCCTCGTGCTTCGTGAGGTGCGTGAGCTTCTTCGTCGCCACCTCGTAGAGGTGGACGTCGTTGTCGGTCGTCGTGTTCGGCTTCACGAGCGCGATGAAGCGGCCGTCGCCGGAGATCGCGTCCGGGAAGAAGCCACCCGGGTTCTCGAAGACGCGGGTGCGGGCGTAGGTGGCGGCGTCGTAGCGCCAGACGTCCATGAACTTCGGGTCGCGCTCGTTCGTGGTGACGTAGAACGCCTTCCGGTCGCGGCTCCACCCGGCGAAGGAGGCCTTGAGCTTCTCGCCGGGCGTGAGGTCCCGATCCTTGCCGTCGGGGGTGCGGACGAAGAGGTGGTTGAGCTCGTTCCCGCCCTGGTCGCGCGTGAAGAGGATGCGGTCGTCCTTCGGGAAGTACGAGACCGCGTAGGTCGAGTCGGTGGTCGAGGCGGTGATCGCCCGGGCCGGGCCGCCGGCCACCGGCACCTCGTACACGTTCCAGATGCCGGTGCGGTTCGAGGAGAAGAGGAGGCGCTTCTCGTCGGCGGAGAAGCTCGCGCCGCCGACCGACTCGGTCGTGAGGAACTGCTCGATGGTGTACGTGCGGGCGGGGCGGGGGGCGTCGGCGCGGGCCGGGGCGGCGGCGAGCGCCCAGGCGGCTGCGAGACCGGCGAGGGCGAGGGGACGGGCGAGGCGGGTGGGCATGGTTCCTCCGGAGGTGGGGAGCCTGGCTCCCTACGCCCGGCGGCGCACGCCGATTTCGTCGAAAGCTACGGCTTCGCCCCGGCGGGGGGCTTCGGGGACGGCCCGGGCTTCGGGGAGGGCGGTGGCGCGGGCTTCGTGGACCTCTGGGCCGCCGCCTTCTCGAGCTTCGTCACGAGCCCCGGGATGCCCTCCTTCGCGATGGTCTTCGCGAACGAGGAGCGGAAGCCCTCCACCGTGGAGGCGCCGTCGATCACGACGTCCTCGAATCCGCCAGCCGGCGCCCTGCTTCCTCAGGGCGTAGGCGATCTCGGTCGGCTCGCCCTTCACGACGACCTTCGTCGGGACGGTCGTGGTGCCGCCCGCGCCCGGGGCCTCCGCGCCGTAGGCGACGTCGGTCGAGCGGTAGGAGTCGAGCTGCCCGCCGGTCAGGGCGCCGAAGCGCTTCGTGAACGCGCCGACGATGCGCTTCCGCTGGGTGGGGGTGGCCTGGCCCCAGCTCTTCCCCATGGCCTTCTGCACCATGCCGTCGAGGTCGACGGCCCGGGTCACGATGGACTCCAGCTTCGCCCGGACGGCGGGCGAGGGCTCGACCCCCGCGGGCGGCAGGGCGGCGCGGATCTCCGCGTCCCGGGCCTTCAGCGCCTCGGTCGCGGACTCCGGGTGGGCCACCGCGGGGAGCGCAAGGGAAAGGAGGAGTGCCAGGAGGTGTGGGGCGCGCATGGGAGATCCGCCAGAAAGCTCTGAAGCTACTTGGCAACGGCGGGTCCTTCAAGTATCGAACCGCGAGCCCCGCCGCACGCGCGGCCGGGGCCCTCGACGTGCAGGAGACCAGAGACGCAGAGCGGCCGGCCGGTCCGGCAGTGGACGGGAACGGCCCGGACCCGGGTCCCGTGCCCGCCGGCTACGGTGGGTACTCCCGCAGGCTCGCGCACGCGCTCGTCCCCGGGCTCGTGCGCAACCGCCGCCTCGTCCTCGGCGCGGCGCTCGTCCTCTTCGTCCTCGGCACCTTCTTCTCGGTCCGGCTCTACGCGAACCTGCGCTCCGGCTTCGAGGAGCTCCTGCCCGACACCGCCCCCAGCGTGGCGGCGGCGCGCACGCTCGGGCCGAAGCTCTACAGCGTCTCGACGCTGTCGGTGGTGATCACCGGCCAGGACGGCGACGCGATCGCCCGCCTCGCCGACGACCTCGCCCCGCGCCTGAGGAAGCTCCCGCCGGGCGTGGTCCGGGCGGTCGACTACCGGGTGGACGAGGAGACCGCGTTCCTCCGGAGGTTCGGCGGGTTCTACCTCTCGGTCGAGGACCTCGACACCATCCAGGGCCGGATCGACCGGCGGATCGCCTGGGAGAAGAGGAAGGCGAACCCGATGCTCGACCTCCTCGGCGACGAGGAGGACGTGGGGCCCGCGCCCCCGCTCGACTTCTCCGACGTCGAGGCCCGGGTCGCGCGCGCCGGCGGCTCGGTCGCGCGCTTCCGGAACGGCTACTACCAGACCCCGGACGGGAAGATCCTGGTGCTGCTCGTCCGGCCGCCGCTCTCGGCGACGAACCTCGAGTCGAACCTCGCCGTGCTCGACGCGGTGAAGAGGGAGCTCGCCGTGCTCCACCCCGAGCGCTACGACCCCACGATCCAGATCGGCTACGGCGGCGAGGTCGCCACCATCGTCGAGGAGCAGGAGGCGCTCGCGGCCGACCTGCTCTCGTCGGCGGTCGTGGTGCTCGCGCTCACCCTCGCGCTCCTCTGGTTCTACTTCCGGCGCTGGTCGGCCATCCTCTCCATCGCCGGCGCGCTCTCGGTGGGCTGCGCGCTCACCTTCGGCGTCTCCTGGTTCCTGGTCGGCTACCTCAACACCAACACCGCGTTCCTGGGCTCGATCGTCATCGGGAACGGCATCAACGTCTCGATCATCGTGGTGGCCCGCTACCTCGAGGAGCGGCGCCGGGGGCGCGGCGTGCTCGAGGCGAACGAGGAGGCCTTCGCGGGGACGCTCGCCGCGACCTTCGTGGCGAGCTTCGGCGCCGGGCTCTCGTACCTCTCGCTCGCGGTCACCGACTTCCGCGGCTTCAGCCAGTTCGGGATCATCGGCGGGCTGGGGATGGCGCTCTGCTGGGTGACCGCGTACCTGCTCCTCCCGCCGCTCCTCGCCGCGCTCGACGCGATGCGGACCGGGGAGCGGGTGGACGTCCGCGACTCCCTGATCGGCCGGTTCGTCTCCTGGCTGAACGGCACCCACCCGAAGCGGATCCTCGCCGTGACGGGCCTCGCGACCGCGCTCGCGATCGCCGGGATCGCGAGCTACCGCGGCGACATCGTCGAGTACGACCTCAGGAAGCTCCGCGCCGCGAAGAGCGAGCGCGAGGGGGCGCAGTTCTGGGGCACGAGGCAGGACCAGGTGTTCCAGACCTACCTCACGCCCCTCGTGGTCGTCGGCGAGACGCCCGCCGAGCTCGAGAAGGTGGTCGCCCAGCTCGACCGGGATCGCGCGGCGCTCGGCGCCGCCGACCCGATCCGGGAGGTGCGCACCCTCGGCACGGTGGTGCCGAAGGACCAGGAGGCGAAGGTCGAGCGGCTGAACCGCCTGCGCGACACCCTCACCGACGCGCGGCTCGCGCGGCTCGAGCCGGAGCTCCGCGCGAAGGTGCTCGCGCTCCGGCCCCCGCCCGACGTCCGCCCGATCACGGTGGACGACCTCCCGGCCATCATCCGCCAGCCGCTCACCGAGCGGGACGGCACCCGCGGGCGCATCGCGCTCGCCTTCCCGCGCCACGTCGGCACGCTCACGCCGGTCGAGATGCGGTCCCTCACCGAGCTCCTCCGCGGCGCCATCGACCGCTCCGGCGCGCGGGCGCAGACCCTCGGCCAACCGATGCCTCTTCATCGACATCGCCGACGCGATCCTGCGCGACGGCCCGATCGCCACGGTCTTCGCCTTCGCCTCGGTGGTGGTGCTGGTGCTCCTCTCGATGCGGAGCCTGCGCGCGTCCGCGCTCGTCCTCGGGAGCCTGCTCCTCGGGGTGCTCTGGCTGCTCGGGATCGCCGGCGCGACGCGCGTGCGCCTCAACTTCCTCAACTTCGTGACCTTGCCCATCACCTTCGGCATCGGCGTGGACTACGCCGTGAACATCGTGCAGCGCTGGCGCGCCGAGGGCCGCGGCTCGCTCTCGCGCGTGCTGCGGGAGACCGGCGGCGCGGTGGGCCTCTGCTCGCTCACGACGGTGATCGGCTACGGGTCGCTCCTCGTCGCGCAGAACCGCGGCCTGCAGGGCTTCGGCGCGCTCGCCTCGGTGGGCGAGCTCGCCTGCGTGATCGCGGCGCTGGTGGCGCTCCCGGCCTGGCTCCTGCGCCGGCGGGGCGGGCCGGCGGCCTAGGGCTGCCCGCGGGCCCGCGCTTCCTGTACGTTCCCGGGATGCGCCTCGCCCGCGTCGCCGCCGCGTCCCTGCTCCTCGCCGCCGCCTGCGCCGCCGTCCGCCCGCCGCCCGGAGAGCTCTCGCCCGACCCGGCCCGGCTCCGCGCCGACGTGACCTGGCTCGCCGACCCCGCCCGCACCGGGCGCGGCATCGGCACCCCGGGCCTCGCCGCGGCCGCCGACTGGCTCGAGGCCCGCCACCGGGCGCTCGGCCTCGCGCCCGCGTTCGACGCCGGCTACCAGCAGCGCTTCGAGGTGCCGTGGCGGGCCCGGCTCGGCGCGCCGAACGCGCTCGCGCTCGCGGGGAGGCCGGTGGAGCTCTCGAAGGGCTTCGTCCCGTTCGGCTTCTCGGACGACGGGAAGGTGGAGGCGGAGCTCGTCTTCGCGGGCTACGGCATCTCGGCGCCCGCGCTCGGCTACGACGACTACGCCGGGCTCGACGTGAAGGGGAAGATCGTCGTCGTCGCGCAGGACTTCCCGCGCGAGCAGGACCCGGCCTCGCCCTTCCGGGACCCGAAGAACTTCGCGCTCGGCGAGTGGCGCCAGAAGGCGATCACCGCGCGCGAGCACGGCGCCGCCGCGCTGCTCGCGGTGCGCGACGACTGGCACCACCCCGCGGCCGACGACCTGCCGGCCTGGTCCGAGGCCACGAGCTCGCGGGGCGGCGTCCTCGCGGCGCGGGTGACGCTCGCGGCGCTGAAGGAGGCGGGCGTGGACGTCGCGGCGCTCGCGGCGCCCATCGGCGCGGACCTGAAGCCGCGCTCGAGGGCGCTCGGCCTGAAGGCCACCCTCGAGATCACGGTGGTGCACGAGAAGACCACCTCCTCGAACGTGGCGGCGGTGCTGCCGGGCGCGGACCCGGCGCTCGCCGGGGAGTGCGTGGTCGTCGGCGCGCACTACGACCACCTCGGCTTCGGCGGCGAGACCTCGCTCGCGCCCACGCAGGTCGGACAGGTCCACCCGGGCGCCGACGACAACGCCTCCGGCACCTCCGCGGTGCTCGAGCTCGCGCGCGGCTTCAGGGCGGGCCCGCCGCTCCGGCGGACGCTCCTCTTCGTCCACTTCACCGGCGAGGAGACCGGGCTCCTCGGCTCGACGCACCTCGTGAAGGAGCTCCCGGCCGCCTGCCCCGCCGAGAAGATCCAGCTCATGGTGAACCTCGACATGGTGGGCCGCCCGCAGGGCGGGAAGGTCTACGTGCAGGGCGTCGACACGGCGAAGGGGCTGCGCGAGCGGGTCCGCGCGCTGGCGGAGCGGGCGCCGGCCGTGACGCTCAAGCTCGCGTGGGACGGCGAGGGCTACGCACCGTCCGACTCGACGGCCTTCTACGCGAAGGGGATCCCGGTGCTGTACTTCTTCACCGGCGCCCACCTCGACTATCACCGGCCGAGCGACACCGCCGACAAGATCGACGGCAAGGCCGTCGCCGAGGTCGCGCGCTACGCCGGGCGGGTGGTGCGGGACCTCGCCGACGCGCAGGACCGGCTCGCGGTCGTGCGGGTGGAGCCGCCGAAGGAGGGCGTGGTGGGCCGCGGCGGCGGCGGCCGCACGGGCGGCGCGTTCCTGGGCGCCGTGCCGGAGTTCGGCGAGCGCCCGGACCCGGGCGTGCTGCTCTCCGGCGTCCGCCCGGGCAGCCCGGCCGAGGGCGCCGGGCTCGCCGCGGGCGACGTGATCGTCCGCATCGGCGCGACGAAGGTGCAGAACCTCCAGGACCTCGCCTACGCGCTCAAGGCGAACCGCCCCGGCGAGACGGTCGAGGTCGAGTACGTCCGCGCCGGCGCCCGCAGGGTCGTGCCGGTGAAGCTCGTCGAGCGGAAGTAGCGCCGCCCGGCCGCCGCTTTATCGGACGTTCGTCCGTCCTGGCTGGACAGGGCGGAGGGCGTCCGCTATAACGGATGCATGGCGCGAATCCACGAGGACAACAGCCAGAGCATCGGGCGCACCCCGCTCGTGAGGCTCGGCCGCATCTCGAAGGACCTCCCGGCCACGATCGTGGCCAAGATCGAGGGCCGCAACCCGGCCTACTCGGTGAAGTGCCGCATCGGCGCGGCGATGATCTGGGACGCCGAGCGGCGGGGCGAGCTCGTCCCCGGCTCGAAGGACCGCACCATCGTCGAGCCGACCTCCGGCAACACCGGCATCGCGCTCGCGTTCGTGGCGGCCGCCCGCGGCTACCCGATCGTCCTCACCATGCCCGAGACGATGTCGCTCGAGCGCCGCCGCATGCTGAAGGCCTACGGCGCCGCGCTCGTCCTCACCGAGGGCGCGAAGGGCATGGGCGGCGCGATCGCGAAGGCCGAGGAGATCCGGGCGAGCGATCCCGGCCGGTACTTCCAGCCCCAGCAGTTCAGGAACCCGGCGAACCCGGAGATCCACTTCCGGACCACCGGCCCGGAGATCTGGGAGGACACCGACGGCGAGATCGACATCCTCGTCTCGGGCGTCGGCACCGGCGGCACGATCACCGGCGTCTCGCGCTACCTCAAGCAGGACCGCAAGAAGGCGATCCGCTCGGTCGCGGTGGAGCCCATCCACTCGCCGGTGCTCACCGCCCTCAAGGCGGGCGAGGCCCCGAAGCCGGGGCCGCACAAGATCCAGGGCATCGGCGCCGGCTTCAAGCCCGACGTCCTCGACCTCTCGCTCGTCGACGAGGTCCAGACGGTGTCGAACGAGGAGGCGGTCGAGCACGCCCGCCGCCTGCACCGCGAGGAGGGCATCACCGGCGGCCTCTCCTGCGGCGCCGCGCTCGCCGCGGCCATCAAGGTCGCGCGGCAGCCGGAGTCGAAGGGCAAGCAGATCGTCGTGATCCTGCCCGACGCCGGCGAGCGCTACCTCTCCTCGATCCTCTTCGAGGGCATCGACGCCTGAGCGGCGCCCGGACCATGGCCACCTTCCAGCCCCGCACCGCCGATCCCTACCGCGACCTCGCCGTCATCGACGCGCGCGCGCCGCGGCTCAACCAGACCTTCGTGGCCGCCTTCTCGATCGCGGGCGCGGTGACGGGGCTCTGGTGGCTCTTCGCCGTCCCCGCCGTCCAGCTCGCCGTGACGCTGCGCTTCGGGCGGCGGTTCTGCCTGCCCTGCCGGCTCTACTTCGACGTCGTCCAGCCGCTCGTCGGCGAGGGCGAGCTCGAGGACTCCCGGCCGCCGCGCTTCGCGAACCAGCTCGGGGTGCTCTTCACCGGCGCGGCGGCGCTCTCCGGGGCCGCGGGGCTCGGCGTGCTCGCCTCCGTGCTGGGCGGTGTCGTGGGCGGGCTGGCGCTGCTCTCCGCGGCGACCGGCTTCTGCCTGGGGTGCCAGTTCTACCGGCTCGCGCTGCGGCTCCGCGGCGTCGGGACGACCTGACCTCCGCGGGAACTCCCACCGCCGGGGGACCAGACGCCCGCCACCCCGACCCTGGGGATGGTCCGGGCGTCCCGGAGGTGACACTCCGGTCGGATTCACGGGAAAGCCGCGCGGTTCCCGCTAATCCACCGCGCACTCATGGCGAAGACGAATGCGCGGCTCTGGGCCGGGGTGATCCTCGGGCTCCTCGTGGTGGTGGCCGTCCTGGTCGGCACGAAGGCGGGCCAGATCGGCAAGATGATCGCGGCGGGCAAGTCGTTCGCCCCGCCGCCGGAGGCGGTCACCGCGGCGAAGGCGGAGACCACCCCCTGGCAGGCGGCGCGGACCGCCACGGCGACCCTGGTCGCGGTGCGCGGGGTGACGCTCGGCGCGGAGCTGCCCGGGCTGGTGCGCGAGATCACCTTCGAGTCGGGCTCGACCGTGACCCGCGGTCAGACCCTCGTCCGGCTCGACACCTCCGCCGAGGCCGCGCAGCTCGAGGCGGCCCGGGCGCAGGCCGCGCTCGCCGAGCTCAGCCTCAAGCGGGCCCGGGAGCTGCGCGCGGGCGGGTCCAACACGCCCGCCGACCTCGACGCCGCCGAGGCGTCGGCCCGGGCGGCGGCGGCGCAGGCGGCCGCGCTCGAGGCCACCATCGCGAAGAAGACCATCCGCGCCCCGTTCGACGGGCGCATCTCGATCCGCCAGGTCGAGCTCGGCCAGGTGCTCCCCGCCGGCGCGGCCATCGCCTCGCTCCAGTCGGTGACCCCGATCCACGCGGACTTCTGGCTGCCGCAGCAGGCCCTCGCCGAGATCGCGGCGGGGCAGCGGGTGCACGTCCACTCCGACGTCTTCCCCGGCGTGACCTGGGAGGGTGCCATCACCACCGTCAACCCCGAGGTCGACCCCGCCACCCGCAACGTGCGGGTGCGCGCCACCGTGGCGAACGCGGACGGGCGCCTGCGGCCGGGCATGTTCGCGAACGTCGAGGTGCTCTCCGGCTCGCCGCGCGACGTCCTGGTGGTGCCCGCGACGAGCGTGCTCTACGCGCCGTTCGGCGACTCGGTCTACGTGCTCGAGAAGCCCCCGGCCGACGCCGCGCCCGCGACGGCCCCCGCGGCGAAGGACGCGCCAGGGAAGGAGGCCGCCGGCCCCCCGAAGCCCGCCCTCGTGGCCCGCCAGCGCTTCGTGCGCCTCGGCGAGCGGCGCGGCGACTTCGTCGCGGTGCTCGAGGGGCTCAAGGCCGGCGAGGAGATCGTCTCCACCGGCGCCTTCAAGCTGCGCAACGGCGCCGCGGTGGTGGTGGGCGAGTCCGTCACGCCCGCCGCCCAGCTCGCGCCCCGTCCGGCGAACAAGTAGGGGGGCGCGACCGTGCGGTTCACCGATCTCTTCATCCGCCGGCCGGTCCTGGCCGTCGTCGTCAACCTGGTCATCGTCATCGCCGGCCTGCAGGCGGTCCGCTCGCTGAACGTGCGGCAGTACCCGCGCAGCGAGAACGCCTCGGTCACGGTCACCACCGTCTACGTCGGCGCCAACGCCGAGCTCGTGCGCGGCTTCATCACCACCCCGCTCGAGCGGGTGATCGCCGCCGCCGACGGCGTCGACTTCATCGAGTCGGAGAGCCGGCAGGGCCTCTCGATCATCAAGGCCCGCCTGCGCCTCAACCACGACGCGCAGAAGGCGCTCGCCGAGATCGGCTCGAAGGTCGATCAGGTCCGCGGGGACCTCCCGCCCGAGGCCCAGATCCCGATCCTCAACATCGAGTCGGCCGACTCCCAGTTCGCCTCGGCCTACCTCGCCTTCACCTCCAAGTTCCTGAAGCAGAACGAGATCACCGACTACCTCACCCGTGTGGTGCAGCCGCGCCTCACCGCCATCGAGGGCGTGCAGCGCGCCGACATCCTGGGCGGCCGCACGTTCGCGATGCGGATCTGGCTCAAGCCGGACCGGATGTCGGCGCTGGGCGTGTCGCCGGTGCAGGTCCGCCAGGCGCTCGCCGCCAACAACTACCTCGCCGCGGTCGGGCAGACGAAGGGGCAGCTCGTCCAGGTGAACCTCGCCGCCAACACCGACCTCCGCTCGGTGAAGGAGTTCCGCGAGCTCGTGGTGCGCGAGCAGGGCGGGGCGGTGGTGCGGCTCGGCGACGTGGCGGACGTGGTGCTCGGCGCCGAGGACGAGGACGTGGTCGTGAACGCGAGCGGCGAGACCGCGGTGTTCATCGGCATGTGGGCGCTGCCGAACGCGAACTCCCTCGACGTCATCAAGAAGGCGACGGAGGAGATGGCGGCGCTGCAGAAGGAGCTCCCCGAGCAGCTCCAGGGCCGGGTGGCCTTCGACGGCACGAAGTACATCTCGAACGCGGTCTCCGAGGTGGAGCAGACGCTCGCCGAGACCCTGGTCATCGTCGTGCTGGTGATCTTCCTGTTCCTCGGGTCGTTCCGGGCCGTGCTCGTGCCGGTCGTGGCGATCCCGGTCTCGCTCATCGGCGCCGTCTTCCTCATGCAGGCGTTCGGGTTCACCGTGAACCTGCTCACCCTGCTCGCCATCGTGCTCTCGGTGGGGCTCGTGGTGGACGACGCGATCGTCGTCGTCGAGAACGTCGAGCGGCACCTGCGCGAGGGGCGCACGCCGGTGGACGCCGCGCTCATGGGCGCCCGCGAGCTCGTCGGGCCCATCATCTCGATGACCATCACGCTCGCGGCGGTCTACACGCCCATCGCCTTCCAGGGCGGCCTGACCGGCTCGCTGTTCCGGGAGTTCGCGCTCACCCTCGCCGGCGCGGTGCTGCTCTCGGGCGTCGTGGCGCTCACGCTCTCGCCGGTCATGTCGGCCCGGCTCCTGCGCGCCGGCCACACCGACCGGGGCCTCGAGGGCGCCATCAACCGCGGCTTCGACCGGCTGAAGGCCATCTACGCGCGCCACCTCGGCGTGGTCCTCGGGACCCGCAAGCCCATCTACGTGGCCTGGGCCGTGATCAGCCTCCTCGCGGTGGCGATGTTCACGCAGTCGCCGAAGGAGCTCGCGCCCACCGAGGACCAGGGCTTCATGTTCGGGGTGGTGAACACGCCCGCCAACTCGACGATCGACCAGGTGGTGCCCTCCACCCAGGAGATCAACCGGCGCCTCTTCACCATCCCGGAGACCGAGTTCACCTTCCAGGTGACCTTCCCGACGAACGGCTTCTGGGGCGTGGGCTTCAAGCCCTGGGAGGAGCGCAAGCGGACCGCCTTCCAGATCGCGCCGGAGGTGCAGGCGAAGGTCTCCACCGTGCCGGCGGTGCAGAGCTTCGGGATCATGCCGCCGGCGCTGCCGGGCGGCGGCACGTTCCCGGTGGAGGTGGTCATCGCCTCCACCGCCGACACCGAGGAGATCCTCGGGTTCGTCCAGCGGCTCCAGGCGAAGGCCATCGAGAGCAAGCTCTTCGCCTTCCCGCCGCTCATCGACGTCAAGCTCGACCAGCCGCAGACCGAGATCGAGATCGACCGCGAGAAGGTGGCCGAGCTCGGGCTCAACCTCGCGACCGTGGGCCAGGACCTCGCCGCGGCCGTCGGCGGCAACTTCGTGAACCGCTTCAGCGTCGCGGGGCGCAGCTACAAGGTCATCCCGCAGGTGGTGCGCTCCGAGCGGCTCAACCCGGAGCAGCTCAAGGACATCCACGTCACCGGCCCCGGCGGCCAGCTCGTGGCGCTCGGCTCGATCGCGAAGCTCAGGGACTCGGTGACCCCGCGCTCGCTCTCGCGCTTCCAGCAGCTCAACGCGGTCAAGCTCTCCGGCGTGGCCATCGCGCCGCTCGACCAGGCCCTCCGCTTCCTGGAGGACGAGGGCGCGAAGATCCTCCCCCGCGGCTACGTCGTCGACTACACCGGCGAGTCCCGCCAGCTGCGCACCGAGGGCGACCGCTTCCTGCCGGCCTTCCTGCTCGCGGTCATCCTGATCTTCCTGGTGCTCGCCGCGCAGTTCAACAGCTTCCGGGACCCGTTCGTGATCCTCGCGGGCTCGGTGCCGCTCGGCATGTTCGGGGCGCTCGTCCTCACCTTCCTCAAGATGCCGAACCCCAACATGCCGTTCTTCACCGACGGGTGGACGACCACGCTCAACGTCTACTCGCAGGTGGGGCTCGTCACCCTCGTCGGCCTCGTCGCGAAGAACGGCATCCTGATCGTGGAGTTCGCGAACAAGCTCCAGGAGGACGGGCTCGCGAAGCTCGAGGCGGTGCAGCAGGCCGCGGTCACCCGCCTCCGCCCGATCCTGATGACGAGCGTGGCGACCATCTGCGGGCACTTCCCGCTCACGCTCGTGAGCGGGCCGGGCGCGCACGCGCGCAACAGCATCGGGCTCGTGCTGGTCGCGGGCATGGCGATGGGCACGGCATTCACCCTGTTCTTCGTGCCGGCGATCTACATGCTGATCGCGAAGGACCGCGGCGCGAAGCAGATCGAGCGCGCGGCGGCGTAGACCCCCGCCCACCCATCGGTGGGAGCGTCGGCGAGCCTCGGCCGCGCCGGGCACCTTCGACTCCGCTCACGCGGAGCGGCGAGGTCGAAGGGGCGCCCGGTCCGTGCCATGCTCACCGGCATGGACCCGGCCCTCGCCCGCCACACCCGGCTGCCCCTCGCGCTCCTCGGCGCGCTGCTCGCGATCCTGACGGTCTCGGCGGCGCTCGCGCCCGCCGGCGTGTTCTCCTGGGCGCTCGAGGTCGTGCCGGGGCTCCTGATGATCGGGGCGTTCGCGCTCTCGTGGCGGCGCATGCCGCTCTCGCACTGGGTGTGCGTGGGGATGTTCCTGCACGTCCTCGTGCTGAACTACGGCGGCATCTACACCTACGCCGAGACGCCGCTCGGCAACTGGGCGCGCGACACCTTCGGCCTCGCGCGGAACCCCTACGACCGCGTCGGCCACCTCGCGCTGGGCGTGTTCCCGGTCTTCCTCGCGCGCGAGGTCCTCCTGCGCAGGACGCCGCTCCGCCGCGACGGCTGGCTCGTGTTCCTCCTCCTCGCGGTGATCCTCGCGATCGGCGCCTTCTGGGAGCTCCTCGAGTGGTGGACGACCCTCGGCGTCTCACCGGAGAAGGGCGCGGCGTTCCTCGGCTCGCAGGGCGACCCCTGGGACGCGCAGTGGGACATGCTCCTCGCGCTCGTCGGCGCGGCGATCGCCCTCCCGATCGGGGGACGCGGGCACGATCGATCGATGGACCAAGTACCTACGGTGAACGCCCCGGGACTCGGGGAAAACCCGGCCCGGGCGTCGTGAGGCCCCGGGTGGCCCGGACCGGTAGGCCGGGCTAGTGAAGCGGGGTGGTCTGGTCCCGCATCGACGAGCAGCGCGCCGTCGCGGCGCGTCACCTGAAGGCCATCGAGGCCGAGTTCGGGCCCCAGGGGCTTCACCCTCTGTGCAACGGGGTCTGGGCGCGCGCGCTCGCCGCCGCGCACGTGTCCATCCTCCACGGCGACGGCGCGAACGCCGCGCGGATCCTCGACCGCGCGCTCGACGTGCTCGAGCGCGCCCCCGAGCTCGCCCGCCGGCAGGAGCTCCGGCCGGAGGACCTGGAGGCGCTGGTGACGGCGGGGTAGCGAGCGGCCGCCGCCGCCAGCCCCGTGACGCCCGCCCTGGCAGGCCGCGTGCACCACGGGTCCTCGCCGGTCGCGCAGCGACGGTTCGCTGACGCCGGGGAGGGATTGCCCATGAGCGCAGACGTGGCGTCGCCGCCGGTCGTCCCGGAGGAGATGTGGGGCAGGGTCTTCGACCTCGACACGAAGCAGCTCGTCGAGCTCGAGGACGTCCTCGTCTACGCCCTGCCCGACGACTACATCGGCAGGTCCATCATCGCCGCCCGCAGCTACGAGCACCACGTCACCGCGGTGTTCCGGGCGATCGTCCGCCCCGGCGCGACGGTGCTCGACGTGGGCGCGAACCACGGGGTGTTCACCCTGCTCGGCGCGCGGCGGGTCGGCCCCGCGGGCAAGGTCATCGCGGTCGAGCCGAACCCGCAGAACCAGGCGCTCGTCCGCGCCAGCGTGGCGGTGAACGGGTTCCGGAACGTGACGCTCCACCCGTGCGCGGCCTCGGATCGCGCCGGACGGCTGAAGTTCGTGACGGTCGGCACGAACGGCGGCGTCGTGAACGAGCGGGCCGCCGCGGCGCCCTCGACGGACGGCCGCCCCACCTACTGCTACGAGGTCGACGCGGTGGTGCTCGACGAGGTGCTGCGCGACGAGCCGCGCATCGACGTGGTGAAGGTGGACGTCGAGGCGCACGAGCCGATGGTCTTCCGCGGGATGCGGGGGCTCGTCCGCCGGCACCGCCCGCTCATCCTCACCGAGTTCCACCCGTGGGCGCTCGAGCGGAACAACGACGAGCCGCCCCGGACCTACCTCGACCAGCTCGCCGCGGACGGCTACCGCTTCGCGGTGATCCGGTTCGAGGGGCCGCTCGAGTTCGCCGCCGACGTCGACGACGTGCTCGCGCGCTGGGCGCGCATCGCGAAGGACGATCCGCTCCTGCACGTCGACCTGCTCGCGTACCCGACGCCGCGGGCGTGAGGGCGCGGCGCTGGACGCATCGCGTCAGCCGCCACCATTGCCGCGGGCGCCGTCTGCCGTGAGAATCGTCCACGCGGGGGCCCGCGCCTCGATGTCCACTCCGGTCGATCCCAGGCAGCCATGGCGGCTCTTCGCCGCGCTCCGCAGGCGTCCCACGCTCACGCTGCCGGCGGCCTACGTCGTCCTCGCGGGGCTCTGGATCACGTTCTCCGACCGGGCCGTCGGGCTCCTCGCGAGCACCGTCGAGCAGGCCGCGCGCTGGTCGATGTGGAAGGGCTACGCGTTCGTCGCGCTCACCGCCGTGCTCCTCCACGTCGGCATGCGCTGGGTGCAGCGGCGGGAGCGCAAGGCGCGCGAGCGGCTCGAGGAGAGCGAGGCGCTCCTGCGCGCGGTCACCGACGCGGTGGCCGACCCCGTGTTCCTGAAGGCGCGGGACGGCCGCTGGCAGTTCGCGAACCCGGCGACGCTGCGGGTGATCGGGCGGACGGAGGCGCGGGTCCTCGGGCGCACCGACGTCGAGATCTACGACGACCCGGCGATCGGCGAGGCGCTCATGGCCACCGACCGGCGCATCATGGCCACCGGGCGCGCCGAGGCCGTCGAGGAGATCATCGCCACGCCGGAGGGGCCCCGGGTCTTCCTCTCGACGAAGGCGCCGGTGAGGGACGCGCACGGCGAGATCGTCGGGATCGTGGGCAGCGCGCGCGACATCACCGAGCGCAAGGCGGCCGAGCGGAAGCTCGCCGAGAGCGAGGCGGTCTTCCGGACCTTCTTCCAGCAGACCGCGGTCGGCGTCGCCCAGACCGACGGCGCGACGGGCCGGTTCGTGCGGGTGAACCCGCGCTTCGCGGAGGTGCTCGGGCGGTCCCCGGAGGAGCTCCTCGGCGTGCGCTGGCAGGAGCTCACCCACCCCGACGACCTCGCCGGCGACGTCGAGGCCGCGGCGGCGCTGCGCGCGGGGGCGACGCGCTCCTTCACGCGCACGAAGCGCTACCTCCGCCCCGACGGCCGGGTGGTGTGGGGGACCGTGACCGTGTCCGCGCTCTGGCGCGAGGGCGCGGCGCCGACCGACAGCGTGGCCGTGCTCCTCGACATCACCGAGCAGCGGACGCTCGAGGAGCAGCTCCACCAGTCCCAGCGGCTCGAGAGCATCGGCCGCCTCGCGGGCGGCGTCGCACACGACTTCAACAACGTCCTCACCGTCATCCAGGCCTGCGCGAGGAGCCTGCGAGACGGGCCGCCGCCGGCCGCGACGGGGCAGCAGGAGGAGCTCGACGAGATCCTCGGGGCCGCCCGCCGCGCCGGCGATCTCACGCGGCGCCTCCTGGCGTTCGCGCGCAAGCAGATCATCGCCCCGGTCGTCCTGGACCTCGGCCAGGCCATGGCCTCCATCGAGCGGCTCCTGCGGCGCCTCGTGGGCGAGGACGTCCGGGTCGAGCTCGAGATGGCGGCCGGGCTCTGGCCGGTACGCCTCGATCCGGGCCAGCTCGAGCAGGTGCTCATGAACCTCGCGGCCAACGCCCGCGACGCGATGCCCGCCGGCGGCGTCCTCCGCATCGCGGCCGCGAACGCGGAGGTGGCACCGGAGGGCGCGGAGGGCGGGCAATGGGTGCGGCTCACGGTGACCGACTCCGGGGAGGGGATGACCCCGGAGGTCCGCGCGCACCTGTTCGAGCCGTTCTTCACGACGAAGCCCGCCGGCGCCGGGACCGGGCTCGGCCTCGCCACGGTCTACGGGATCCTCCGCCAGAACGGCGCGCACGTGACGGTCGAGAGCGCGCCCGGGCAGGGCACCCGCTTCGACCTGTGGCTACCGCGCGCCCGGGGCCCGGTGACGCCACCCGCTCCGGCCCGGATGCTCCCCACGGCGGACGGCGCGGGCCGCTCGCTCCTGCTCGTCGAGGACGACGCCTCGGTCCGGCGGGTGCTGGAGCGCGCGCTGCGCGCCGCCGGGTTCCGGGTCCTGGTGGCCGGCTCCGGCGAGGAGGCGCTGGCCCTCCCCCCGGTCGACGTCGCGGAGGTGGCCCTCGTCGTCACCGACGTGGTCATGCCGGGGATCGACGGCCCGCACCTCGCCGCCGCCCTGCGCGCCCGCCACCCGGCGCTGCGCGTCCTCTACCTGTCGGGCTACACCCGCGACGCCCTCACCCAGCGTGGCGAGCTGGGGGAGGGCGTCGAGCTGCTCACGAAGCCGTTCACCCCGGAGGTCCTCGTCGACCGCGTGCGGGAGCTCCTGGCGCGGTCGCTCGTGGCCGCGGGTCAGTGAACGACGACGTCGCCCTCCACCGCCCGCCGGCCCTTCGCGAACCCGATGTTCCCGTCGGCCCCCTCGTCCACGAGGACGTGGTCGCCGGGCTTGAACTCGCCCCGGAGCAGCTTCGTCGCGAGCGGGTCCTGCAGCATCCGCTGGATGGCGCGCTTCAGCGGCCGGGCGCCGTAGACCGGGTCGTAGCCCGCGTCCGCGACCGCCTCGCGGGCGGCGGGGGTGAGCTCGATCGTGATCTGCCGCTCCTCGAGGAGCTTGCGCAGCCGGCCGAGCTGGATCTCGACGATCCGGCCGACGTGCTCGCGGGTGAGCGGGCGGAACACGACGATCTCGTCCACGCGGTTCAGGAACTCCGGGCGGAACTCGCCGCGGAGGTGCTCGAGCGCGGCCTCGCGGATCTGGGTGACGTCGGCGCCGGGGCGGCCGGCGAGGCGCTGGATCTCGGCGGAGCCGATGTTGGAGGTCATGATCACGACCGCGTTCCGGAAGTCGACCGTGCGGCCCTGGCCGTCGGTGAGCCGGCCGTCGTCGAGGATTCTGGAGCAGCACGTTGAAGACGTCGTGGTGCGCCTTCTCGATCTCGTCGAAGAGGATCACCGCGTAGGGCCGGCGGCGGACCGCCTCGGTGAGCTGGCCGCCCTCCTCGTAGCCGACGTACCCGGGGGGCGCGCCGATGAGCCGGGAGACGGCGTGCTTCTCCATGTACTCGGACATGTCGAGGCGGACCATCGCCTGCTCGTCGTCGAACAGGAACCCGGCGAGCGCGCGGGCGGTCTCGGTCTTCCCCACGCCGGTGGGGCCGAGGAAGATGAACGAGCCGATGGGGCGGTTCGGGTCCTGCAGGCCCGAGCGGGCGCGGCGGACCGCGGCCGAGACGGCCTGCACCGCCTCGTCCTGGCCGACGACGCGCTCCTGGAGCCGCGCCTCCATCGAGAGGAGCTTCTCGACCTCGCCCTCCATGAGGCGCGAGACCGGGATGCCGGTCCACTTCGAGACCACCTCGGCGATCTCCTCCGGGGTGACCTCCTCCTTCAGCATGGCGCCGGCGGCCTGGACCTCGGCGAGCTTCGTCTGGAGGACCGCGACGCGCCTGTGCACGTCGGGCATCCGGCCGAACTTGATCTCGGCGGCCTTCTGGAAGTTCGCCTCGCGCTCGGCCTGCGCCTCCTCCTGCTTGAGCTGGTCGATCTCGGCCTTCGCGGCGGCGAGCTCCTGGATGGCGGCCTTCTCGCTCTTCCAGCGCGCCTCGAGCCGGGTGAACTCCTCGTTCCGCGCGGCGAGCTCCTTCTCGGCCTCGGCGAGCCGGGCGCGGGAGGCCTCGTCGGACTCCTTCCTGAGGCCCTGGCGCTCGATCTCGAGCTGCGCGATGCGGCGGCGCACCTCGTCCACCTCGGTGGGCATCGAGTCGATCTCGATGCGCAGGCGGGAGGCGGCCTCGTCGACGAGGTCGATGGCCTTGTCGGGGAGGAACCGGTCGGCGATGTAGCGGTGCGAGAGCCGCGCCGCGTCCACGAGCGCGGCGTCCTGGATGCGCACCTTGTGGTGGAGCTCGTAGCGGTCCTTGAGGCCGCGCAGGATCGAGATGGTGTCGGGGAGCGACGGCTCGCCGACGAACACCGGCTGGAAGCGGCGCTCGAGCGCGGGGTCCTTCTCGACGTGCTTTCTGTACTCGTCGACGGTGGTCGCGCCGATGGCGTGCAGCTCGCCGCGGGCGAGGGCGGGCTTCAGCATGTTGCCCGCGTCCATCGCGCCCTCGGCCGCGCCGGCGCCGACGATGGTGTGCATCTCGTCGATGAAGAGGATGATCTGCCCCTCGG
Source organism: Anaeromyxobacteraceae bacterium (assembly GCA_047602405.1). Lineage (GTDB taxonomy): Bacteria > Myxococcota > Myxococcia > Myxococcales > Anaeromyxobacteraceae > Anaeromyxobacter. The sequence goes on along the minus strand of JASGHJ010000001.1, from coordinate 382,408 downwards.
AGGCGACGACCTCCTTGAGCACGCCCTTCAGGCGCTCCTCGAACTCCCCGCGGTACTTCGCGCCCGCCACCATCGCGGCGAGGTCGAGCGCGAGCAGGCGCTTCCCCTTGAGCCCCTCGGGCACGTCGCCGTCGACGATGCGGCGGGCGAGCCCCTCGACGATGGCGGTCTTGCCGACGCCGGGGTCGCCGACGAGCACCGGGTTGTTCTTCGTGCGGCGGGAGAGGATCTGCACCACGCGCCGGATCTCGTCGTCACGCCCCACCACCGGGTCGAGCTTCCCGGCCTTCGCGAGCTCGGTGAGGTCCTTCGCGTACTTCTCGAGCGCGCGGTACTGGCTCTCCGCCTCCGGGGAGGTGACGCGCGCGCCGCCGCGGACGTCCTTCAGCGCGCCGCGGACGCGGTCGGCGGTGGCGCCGGAGGCGCGCAGGGCCTCGCCCGCGCCGGCCTTCTCGGCGGCGGCGGCGAGGAGGAGGTGCTCGGTCGAGACGTACTCGTCCTTGAGCTTCTTCGCCTCGTCCTCGGCGCGGTCGAGCAGCTTCGCGAGGCGGTTCGAGAGGTACGGCTCCGCGCCGTGGACCTTCGGCACGCCGCGCAGCTCGTCCTCGAGGCGCGAGGCCACGAGCGACGGCTGGGCGCCGATCTTCTCGAGGATGGGCCCGGTGGTGCCCTCGGGCTGCGCGAGGAGCGCGAGGACGAGGTGCTCCACGTCCACCGCCTGGTGGTCGCGCCGCCGCGCCTCCGACTGGGCACCCGAGAGCGCCTCCTGGGCCTTCACGGTGAGCTTTTCCGGTCGCATGCGCGGAACGTAAGACCGGAAGGGGGCTTGGCAAGCGAGGTGCAACCCGCCCGAAAATGGCCGGGATCCACCGCCATCCCCCGCCGGACCTTGCGTCGCAGGCCCCCGGTTGGGAAGGTTCAAGGACACCCTGCTTCGCGCCTGGAGCCCACCCTGGACCAGCACCCCAGCATCCGCTCCGTCGGCCGCGCCCTTCCGCCGAACTTCGTCGACCAGGAGACGCTCGTCGCCGCCTTCCGCGCCTACTGGGGCGAGCGGCACTTCAACGTCGAGCGGCTCGCCGACGTGTTCCGCGCGACGCAGGTGAAGGGCCGGCACCTCGCGCTGCCGCTCCAGGAGTACCCGGCGACCGACACGTTCAAGAAGTGCAACGACGCCTTCATCCGCGTCGGCACCGATCTCGGCGAGGCGGCGGTCACCGAGGCGCTCGCGCGAGCCGGCCTCGCCCCCGCCGACGTCGGCCACCTCTTCTTCGTCACCGTCACCGGCGTCTCGACACCCTCGCTCGACGCGCGGCTCGTGAACCGGCTGCGCCTCGCGCCCTCGGTCCGCCGCACGCCCATCTTCGGCCTCGGCTGCATGGCGGGCGCGGCCGGGCTCTCCCGCGCCGCCGACTGGCTGCGGGCCTACCCGGGCGAGGTCGCGGTGCTGCTCTCGGTGGAGCTCTGCTCGCTCACGCTCCAGCGCGACGACGCCTCCATGACGAACGTCATCGCGAGCGGCCTCTTCGGCGACGGCGCGGCGGCGGTGGTGCTCGAGGGCGGGGCGCGGGGGCGCCGTCCGGAGCTGCCCCGCATCGTCGCGACCCGCTCGGTCTTCTACCCGGACACCGAGCGGGTCATGGGCTGGGACGTCGTCGACACCGGCTTCCGCGTGGTGCTCTCGGCGAAGGTGCCGGAGGTCGTCGCCGCGAACATCGGCCGGGACGTGGACGCGTTCCTCGCGGAGCACGGCCTCGCGCGCCGGGACGTGCGCCACTGGATCGCCCACACCGGCGGCCCGAAGGTGCTCGAGGCCTTCCAGGCCGCGCTCGCGCTGCCGCCGGAGGCGCTGCGCCGCTCGTGGGACTCGCTGCGCGAGATCGGCAACCTCTCCTCCGCCTCGGTGCTCTTCGTGCTCCGCGACACGCTCGACGCCGCCGAGGCCCGCCCCGGCGACTGGGGCGTCCTCGCCGCGATGGGCCCGGGCTTCGCGTCCGAGCTCGTCCTCCTGAGGTGGTGATGACCGCCCTCGAGACCGCCGTCGCCCTGGAGATCGTCCGCATCGGCAAGGAGGCGCTCGCCTTCGAGGACGAGGGCGCGCTGCTCGCCGCGGCCGAGCGCGGCGAGGCGCTCGCGTCCGCGCTCGACTCGCTGCAGCGCCTCTCGCTCGTCGTCGCGGTCGAGGACCGCTTCCGGATCGTGCTCTCCGAGGAGGACGCCGCCGGCACCCGGACGCTCGCCGACCTCGCCCGCCTCGTCGTGCTGCGCGCCGACGCGACCTTGCTCCCGCTCGCGGCCGCGGCGGCCGGGAAGCCCGCCCCGTGAGGCTCACCGGCCCGCCGCTCCCGCCGCCGCGCCACGCGACGCTCGTCCACGCGCTCCGGGCGGCCGCGCCGCACGCGAGCGGCGTGACCTTCGTCGGCCGGGACGAGCGCGAGACCTTCCTGCCGTGGGGCGAGGTGCTCGCGCGCGCGGAGGGGGTCGCGGGCGGCCTCGCCGCGCGCGGCGTCGCGCCGGGCGATCGGGTCGCGATCGTGCTCCGGACCGAGCCGGCCTTCCTGGACGCCTTCTTCGGCGCCTGGCTCGCGGGGGCGGTGCCGGTGCCGCTCTACCCGCCGGTGCGCCTCGGCCGGCTCGACGAATACACCACCTCGACCGCCCGGATGCTCCACGTCTCGGGCGCGCGGCTCGCGGTCTCCTCCGGCGCGCTCCGCCGCGTGCTCGGGGAGGCGATCGCCCGCGCCGCGCCCGCGCTCGGCGACGCCGACGTGGCCGACCTCGCGGGGCCGGCCCCGGCGATCCCGGAGGCCGCGCCCGGCGACCTCGCGCTCGTGCAGTTCTCGAGCGGCTCGACGGTCGACCCGAAGCCGGTCGCGCTGAGACACGCGGCGCTCACCGCGCAGATCACCGCGCTGCAGCACGAGGTCGATCCCTCGGATCGCGACGCGATGGTCTCCTGGCTGCCGCTCTACCACGACATGGGGCTCGTGGGCGCCCTGCTGGGCGCGGTCTCCTGGCCGGGTCCGCTCGCGCTCGTCGCGCCGGAGCACTTCCTCGCGCGGCCGGCGCTCTGGCTGCGCGCGGTGGCCCGGCACCGCGGCACGCTCTCGCCCGCGCCGAGCTTCGCCTTCGCCTACTGCGCCGACCGCGTGCGCGACGCCGACCTCGAGGGGTGCTCGCTCGCGTCCTGGCGCTTCGCGCTCGACGGCGCCGAGCCGGTCTCCGGCGACGCGCTCCGCCGCTTCGCCGCGCGCTTCGCGCCGCACGGCCTCGACCCCGCCTCGCTCGTCCCGGTGTACGGGCTCTCCGAGGCGACGCTCGCCGTCACCTTCTCCCGCCGCGGCCGGCCGCTGGAGGGGCGCCGCGTGGACGCGGTGCGCCTCGCGCGCGACGGCGTGCTCGCGCCGGGCAGCCGCGAGATCGTCCCGGTCGGCACGCCGGTGCCCGGCGTCGAGGTGGAGGTGCGCGTCCAGGCGCAGGACGGGCGGGGCACGGCGGGCCTGGCGGGCGAGGGGCGGCTCGGGCGGATCTTCGTGCGCGGGCCCTCGCTCCTCGCGGGCTACCTCGGCGATCCGGAGGGCACCTCCCGCGCGCTCGCCGGCGGCTGGCTCGACACCGGCGACCTCGGCTTCGTCGCGGACGGCGCGCTCCACGTCCACGGCCGTGCGAAGGACGTCGTCATCGTGCGCGGCGCGAACCACGCGCCCGACGAGTTCGAGGCCGCGCTGGACGGCGTCGATGGCCTGCGCCCCGGCTGCGCGGTCGCGCTCGGCCACGACGACGGGCAGGGCGAGGGGCTGGTGGTGCTCGCCGAGCGCGCCCGCGAGGCGCGCGCCCCGGACGCCGCCCTCGCCGACGCCATCCGGCACGCCGTCACCGAGCGCACCGGCATCGCGCCCCGCGAGATCCGCGTGCTCGCGCCCGGCACGCTGCCGCGCACGTCCTCCGGGAAGCTCCGCCGCCAGGAGGCGCTCCGGCGGATGGTCGCCGGCGGGCTCGCGCCGCCGGGCCGGGGCGGGGCGCTCGCGCTCCTCGGCGCGATGGCCCGCTCGGCGGTCGCCCGGTGGAGGGCGCCGTGAGCCCCGTTCGCCGGAGGCGGCCATGAACGCCGTCCGCGACGCCGTCGTGGTGGGCGGCGGCCCCGCGGGGCTCGCCTTCGCGCTCGCGGCGGCGCGGCGGGGCCACGCCGTCACCGTGCTGGAGCGACGGACCCTCCCGGTGGACAAGGCGTGCGGGGAGGGCGTGCTCCCGGGCGGCGTCCGGGTGCTCCGGGAGCTGGGCGTGCTCCTCGACCCGGTGGACGCCGCCCCGATCCGGGAGCTCCGCTGGATCGACGGTGACGGGACCGTCGCGCGCGTCGCGCTCCCGGCGCCCGGTGGGCTGGGCGTGCGAAGGCTGGCGCTCTCGGCGGCGCTCGCCGAGCAGGCCCGCCGGGCCGGCGTCGAGGTGGTCGACGACGAGGCCGTCGTCTCGCACCGCCGCGAGCCCGACCGGATGGTCGTCGAGACGGGGAGGCGTGTGTACGCGGGCCGGCTGCTCGTGGCGGCCGACGGCCTCGGCTCGCCGACCCGCAGGCGCGCCCGGCTCGACCGGCCGCTGCCCGGGACCCCGCAGCGCTTCGGGCTGCGCCGCCACTTCGCCCTGCCGCCGTGGTCGGAGGCGGTCGAGGTCCACCTCGGAGACGGGGTCGAGGCGTACGTCACGCCCGCGGGCGCGCGGCGCGTGGGCGTCGCGTTCCTCTTCGAGCCGGCCCGCACCGGGGTGGTCTCCTTCGACACGCTGCTCGCGCGCTTCCCCGCGCTCGAGGCCGCGCTCTCGGGGGCCCAGCTCGACTCGATGTCTCGCGGCGCCGGGCCCCTCGCGCGCGCGGCCACCGCCCGCACGGCGGACCGCCTCGTCCTCCTCGGCGACGCCGCGGGCTACCTCGACGCGGCGACCGGAGAGGGCATCTCGCTCGCGCTCGGCTGCGCGGTCGATCTCGCGGGGATGCTGCCCGGCGTGCTCGCCGCGGGCGCGACCCGGGACGCGCTGCGCGGGTACGAGGTCGCCTGGCGCTGCCGGTTCCTGCCGTACTGGGCCTACACGCGCGCGATGCTGGGGCTGCTGCGCCGGCCGGGGCTGCGCCGCCGCGTGCTCGGGCTCGCCGCCTCGGCGCCCGCGCCGTTCGAGCGGCTCGTCGCGGCGGCGGTGGGGTAGGGCCAGCTCCACCGGGACGTCGAGCGCAGCGTTGGCGGGAGTCCGGCGCAGCCGCCCTCACGGTCCGTGCCCACCTTCCCGGGCATGACCCGGCGCGACTTCTTCCGCCTCGCGGCTGCCATGACGGTCACCACGGCGTGCGGGGACGGCGGCAAGGGCGGCGGGAGAGGGGAGGGCGACTTGCTCCCGCACCGCAAGCTCGGCCGCACGGGCGCCAGCGTGTCGATCGTGGGCCTCGGCGGCTACCACATGGGCCTGCAGGCGAGCGCCGACGCGTCGGTCCGCATCGTCCGCACCGCCATCGACGGCGGCATCGACTTCCTCGACAACTGCTGGGACTACAACGATGGCGAGAGCGAGCGGCGCATGGGGCGGGCGCTCCGCGACGGGTACCGCGACCGGGTCTTCCTCATGAGCAAGGTCGACGGCCGCGACCGCGACACCGCGGCCCGCCAGCTCGACGAGTCGCTCCAGCGCCTCGGCACCGATCACCTCGATCTCCTCCAGATGCACGAGGTCATCCGCGAGTCCGACCCCGGCCGCATCCTCGCGCCGGGCGGCGCGCTCGAGGCGCTCCTCGCCGCGCGCGACGTCGGAAAGGTCCGCTTCCTCGGCTTCACCGGCCACAAGTCGCCGCGCTGGCACCTCGCGATGCTCGACGCCTCCGCCCAGGCCGGCTTCCGGTGGGACACCGTGCAGATGCCGCTCAACGTGCTCGACGCGCACCACGACTCGTTCGAGAAGCGGGTGCTGCCGCGGCTCGTCTCGGAGGGCATCGGCGTCATCGGCATGAAGCCCATGGCCGACGGCCGGATCGTCTACGAGGGCATCGCGAGCGCCGAGGAGTGCCTGCGCTACGCGATGAGCCTCCCGGTGGGCCTCACGCTCACCGGCTGCGACGCGCTCGACCGGGTGGACCAGGCGCTCCGCGCCGCGCGCGGCTTCACGCCCATGAGCGAGGACGAGGTGAACGCGCTCCTCGCCCGGACCGCGCCGGCGGCGGAGTCCGGCGCGAGCGAGCGGTACAAGACCACCGAGGAGTACGACGGGACCACCCAGAACCCGGAGTGGCTGGGGCCCTGAGCCCGGCCGTCCTGCGCTAAGCTCGCGCCGTGCCCCCCTCGGCGAGCCCTGCGGCAGCCTCGGCGACCTGGTCGCGCCTGCGCCCCGACAGCTTCACGCTGCTCCTCGTCGCGGTCGTCGCGCTCGCGTCCTTCCTCCCGGCGAGCGGCGCGTTCGCGCACGGGTTCCACCAGGCCACCGTCGCGGCCATCGCGCTCCTCTTCTTCCTGTACGGCGCGCGGCTCTCGACGGCGGCGGTCATCGCCGGCCTCGTGCACTGGCGGCTGCACCTCGTGGTGTCGGCGGCGACCTGGGTGCTCTTCCCGCTGCTCGGCGTCCTCGCGATGCAGCTGCCCGAGTCGATCCTGCCCCGGCCGCTCGCGCTCGGGGTCCTCTACCTGGCGTGCCTGCCGTCCACGGTGCAGTCGTCGATCGCGTTCACGTCCATCGCGGGCGGCAACGTGCCGGCCGCCATCTGCTCGGCGACGATGTCGAGCCTCGCGGGCGTCGTCCTCACGCCGGTGCTGGTGGGCGTGCTGATGGGCGCCTCCGGCGGCGGTGTGTCGTTCGACTCGATCCGCTCCATCGCGCTCCAGCTCCTCGCGCCGTTCCTCGCCGGGCACCTCTCGCGGCCGCTCACCGCGCGCTGGGTCGAGCGCCACAAGCAGCTCAACGCGTACACCGACCGCGGCACGATCCTGATGGTCGTCTACGGCGCGTTCAGCGAGGCGGTGAACCAGGGGCTCTGGAGCCGCCTCACGCCGGGCGGGCTCCTCGCGATGGCGGCGGTGTCCTGCGTGCTCCTCGCGGTCATGATCTTCACGACCCGCGAGGCGGCGCGCCGGCTGCGCTTCTCCTGGCCGGACGAGATCGCGATCGTGTTCTGCGGCTCGAAGAAGAGCCTCGCGACCGGCGTGCCCATGGCGAACGTCCTCTTCCCGCCCGCCGTGGTGGGGCCGATGGTGCTGCCCCTCATGCTCTTCCACCAGATCCAGCTGATGGTCTGCGCGGTGCTGGCGCGGCGGTGGGCGGAGCACCCCCGGGCGTAGGGGGCCGTCCGGCGGCCCCGGAGGCGAGGGGGCGGGCCCGCGCGGGGGACGCCCCACCCGGTCGGCGCGCGCGGCGCGGCGGGCGCCGAGGATCGCTGCGCACCGAATCCACCGCCTCCCCGGGAGCCCCCATGATCACGCCCCTCCGCCTCACCCTCGCCCTCTCGCTCGTGCTCGCCTTCCCCGCCCTCGCCGAGGACAAGCCCGCCGCCGGCGGCGCCGACCCGATGGCCGGCTGGAAGCCGCCCGTCGTGAAGAACGAGAAGAAGGATCGCCAGGAGATCGAGGCGATGCTGAAGAAGATGGAGACCGCGAGCCAGAAGGCCGACCTCGAGGGGGCCGCCGCGCTCGTCGACTTCCCGGTCCTGATGGTCACCGACGACTCGAAGGGCGAGGGCGGCGGCGACGTCTGGAGCCGCGAGCAGTGGACGAAGGTGATGAAGCCCTTCTACGCGCAGCCCTCGCCGCCCGACGCGATGAAGCCCGGCAAGCGGACCATCGTGCTCATCTCCGACTCGCTCGCGATCGTCGGCTCGGGCTGGACCATGAAGATGGGCCCGAAGGCCGTGTCCGGCACGAGCGGCCTCGTCCTCGTCCGCAAGGGCGGCGAGTGGAAGGCGAAGGGGATGATCGAGGGGGGCTGGGGCGACATGCCGATGGACGGCGCGCCGGACCAGCCGGCCGCGAAGTAGCGGGGCTCGGGCGCGGCACGCTGGCGCTGCCGCGCCCGACCGTCGGCTAGCGGCGCTTCTTCGCCGCCTTCTTCGCCGGCGCCTTCGTGGCCTTCGGCGCCTTCGCCCTCTTCGCGGGGGCCGGCTTGCGGGCCGCCTTCGCCGGCGCCTTCGCGGCGGGCGGCCGCCGCTGCGGCTCGTTCGCCGCCTTCGCGGCGACCGGCGCCTTCGCCGCCGGGGCGGCCGGCGCCGTCGCGGCCGCGATCTGCTCCGCCTCCGACGGGAACATCGCCGTCGCGTACGCCGTCAGCGCCGCGTCGAAGTCCGGCTCGAGCGACTTCCGGTACACCTGCGACGTCGCGAGCTCCGCGGCGAGGATCGCCGAGCGGTACTTCGACGGCAGGCGCGAGAGCCGGCTCCGGAAGGAGGCCTTCTCCTTCACCATCCTGGGCAGGTGCGCGAGCAGCACCTCGCGCCACGGGCTCTCGAGGTGGCGGCGCGGGTTCTCCTCGAAGTGCGTGAAGAGCCGCGCCTTGTGCCGGTTGATCTCGACCGACAGGGCCTCGGAGATCTCGGTGTAGAGCTTCTTCCCGGCCGCCTCGCGGTGCCGGCGGAAGATCACCGTCGCCTCGTCCACGGCGCGCCGCTCGAGGATCTCGAGCACGTCGCGCACGTACTCCGGCTTGTTCGCGAGGAACTCCTTCTCGTCGAAGAGCAGGTTGCCGATGATTCTCGTAGGACGACGAGATGACGCCGCACTTGTTCGCCGAGGCGTCGCGGAGCAGCACCGCGCCCGCGGCCTGGAGGCGCTTGCGCCCGTCGGGCGTGATGAAGGAGTTGGCGCCCTCGACGATGACCGGCGAGGAGGGCTTGCCGTCCGGGAGCAGGAACTTCTCGGCGTTGCCGGCGTCGATGGTCTCGGGCCGGCCGCCGGCGGGGATGAAGAGGTCGGCGGGGACGGTGAAGACGAGGTTGTCGAACGCCTCGTGGAACTCGTCGAGGGTGACCCAGCTCTCCTTCGGGCCGGCGTCGGTCATGTCCATGCGCCGGTGCAGCTGGCGCAGGCCGTCGGCCTTCCGCTGGTTGCGGTAGAGGACGAAGCCGCCGGGGTGGAGGCCCTCGGGGTCGTAGCCCTCGGCGTCCTCCTTCAGCACGATCTTCGAGAGCGTGGCGTGGTCGAGTCCCTGCGGATCGAAGATGACGCCGGTGCCGTCGATGATGAGCTTGATCGCGACGCCGGGGCAGCGCTCGAGGAGGAGGCGCATCGCGTTGCCGGCGACGTCGCCGTTCGGGCCGCCGGTCAGCTTCACGCTGAAGGCGTCCTTGCGCATGTCGATCCGGAGCGCCTCGCGCATCGCGATCTCCGCCATCGCGAGCACGCCGGTCGAGGTGACGCCGAACTCCTTGTGGTTGATGCCGACCTTCTTCGACGACATCACGCCGCGCCCGAGGATGTAGCCGCGCCGCTCGGAGAGGGCCGCCACCTCCTCGATCATCGTGTCCGGCATGTTCTCGTCCGGGCCGAGCTCGATGGGCTCGTCCTGGCGGTAGTAGTCGACGACGCGCGGGTCGGCGGCCTTGCCGCCCTTCGTCACGAACACGTCGAGGAACGCGTTCATGAACGCGCGCTGCAGCTGCGCGAGGAGGAGGGCGCGGCCGCCCGGCGCGTCGGAGCGCGCGGGGAGGTGCAGGATGGCCACGAGCTTCGAGCCGCCCTCGTAGATGTCCTTGTTCTTGAGGTGCTGGGTGTGGGCGAGGACGTAGTTCTCGCGGAAGACCCGGTTCGCCACCGTGACGTAGTCGTCGCGGTCGCTCGCGATGATGGTGCGCCAGCCGCCGCGCGCGATGTCGGCGAAGCCGATGTGGTAGCCGAGGCCGTGCCGGCCGGAGAAGAAGGTGACCCGGAACGGCCGCTCGGGCGGGAGGTCGCCGGTGAAGTCGGGGCCGAGCTCGTCGAGGTACCTCGGGTCGAGCCGGAACGCGAGCGCCTGCTTCTCGTCGACGAAGAAGTTCGTCTTGAGGCAGTGCTTCACGAACAGCACCGCGGTGCGGAAGAGCGAGCGGCGGAACTCGTCGAGGAGGCGGTGGCCGGTGTTGTGGGCGGCGACCTCGTGCTCGACCTCCTTCAGCTCCTTCTTCCAGCGCGACTCCCGGTTCGAGAGCGCGGGGTCGAAGCGCGTCTTGAAGAGCTGCACGAGGCGCAGCGTCATCTCGGGGTGGAAGTGGAACGCCCGGACGACGTCCTCGTGCGTGTAGCGGTCGCCCTGGTTGTGCGAGCAGGTCGTGTGCGAGAAGCCGATGATCGCCCGCACCAGGCTGGCGTCCTCGATCCGCATCACCCGCGGGAGCACGAAGTCCTTGTAGGTCTGGCCGTCCGCCGGCACGAGCGCGGTGGCGAAGATCTCGCGGCGGAGCTGCTTGAAGGTGGCGCCGTCGGCGGGGAGCGGGCCGCCCTTGCGGTCCTCCACGCGGAACACCGCGAGGAAGTGGCGCTGCCCGTCCACCGTCGCCGAGAACGCGAGCGAGCGGCGGATGCCGAGGTCGAGCGCGTTCATCACCTCGGTGACCTGCATGAGGTAGCCGCGCGGCGGCGGGTTCGCGACGGCGAACAGCACGCTCGGGTACTCGCCCTTGCCCTCCGGCGGGATCACGTCGAGGAGGAAGCCGCCCTGCGCGCGGCAGCGGACGAGGGCCGCGGTGAGCCGGGCGATCTCGGCGGGCGGCGCGCGGCGGACCTGCCGCTCGTTCTCGACGCGGACGAGCGCGAGCGCCTCGTCGAGCGCCTCGCGGGTGACGGGCGCGCCGTCCGCGAGCGCCGCGAGCGCGGCGTCGAGCTCGGGCGAGACGGGCGGCAGCTCGGGCGCGGCCTCAATCGCGCCGTGCGCGAAGGCGTAGCGGTGGATCTCGAGCGGCTGGTCGGCGCCGGGGACCGGCGACTCGGAGTGGAGGATCTCGGAGGCCGAGATCTCGCGGTGCTCGATGCCCTGCAGCGTCTCGAACACCGAGCCGGGCCGGTCGAGGCGCGCGAGGAGCAGCTCGTCCGGGCGGTCGACCAGCACGACCTTCGCGTCGCTCCGGAGGCGCGGCAGCGAGGCCGCGAGCGCGGCGAGGAGCGGCGCGTCCTCGCGCAGCGTGCTCTGGAACAGGTCCGGGGCGGAGGCGGTGAGCCAGTGCGACAGCTGTCGCGCCTCGTCCACGCGCGCCGCGAGGGCGCGGTCGACCTCCTGATCGAGCGGTGCTGCCGAGGGCTGCGGGAGCTTCGCGGCGTCGAGATCGTGCATGGAGCCTCCGGGCGGTCGGGAGAATGCCATTGCCCGGAAAGCGTGCAAGCTTCCGGGTCAAAAGCAGTCCACGTGCCCGTGGGGCCTGGGGTTTCCGGTGCCTGATAACCAGGCAGGCGGCGGGCCGGCGGCGCCGGCGAGGTCCGGTGGGGAGGTGCGCCTCCCGCCACCTCACCACGCGAGCTGCACGGCCCAGTCCGCGCCGCCGCCGGCGAGCGTCACCGTCGCGGCCCTGGCGGCCGCGTCGTAGGTGAACGGCACCGCCGCGTCGCCCTTCTTCACGGTGGTCGGCGAGGACGGGACGCCGTGCACGACGAGGCGGGTCTCGCTCCACCAGGTCGGGTAGGTGCCCGCGGCGGTCTGCGAGGTGACGGTGACGCCCGAGGTCGCCGGCGTGCACGCGTACGCGACGCGCCGCGAGTCGGCGGCGACCTGCCCGAAGCCGTCGCCCGCGTCGAGGTAGAGCGCCCCCGCGCACGCCGCGCCCGGCCACACGTCGACGGTGAGCGCTCCGGTGGGCGTCTCCGCCGCCGTCGCGGTCACCGGCTGCGAGGGCACGATCGCTCCCGCGCGCGCGAACAGGCGCACGCCCTCGCCCGCGACGGGCGTCACGGTGACCGCGCCGCCGCCCGCGACGAGCGCGCCGGTGGCGGTGTCGAAGAAGTCCGCCGCGGGGAGCGTCACCTGCCAGCTCGAGACGCCCGCGTCGAGCTTCGGCGCGACGACGAGATCGGGGCCGAGGAGGTACGCCCGCGCGTTCGCCCGCGCCGCGGCGTCGGCCGGCCATGCGAGCCAGAGCGGGCGCAGCACCGGCAGCCCGGTGCGCGCGGTCTCCTCGAACGCGGTGTAGAGGTACGGGAGCAGGCGGTAGCGGCGCTCGATGGCGGCGCGGATGCGGGCCTCGACGGCTGCCCCCCGCGCCCACGGCTCGCGGCGGCAGCTGCCCTTCTCCGAGTGGTTGCGGAAGAACGGCTGCAGCGCGCCGAGCTCGGTCCACTCCACGAGGAGGTCGTCGTCCGGGCAGCCGACGAAGCCGCCCACGTCGGCGCCCATGAATGCGTAGCCGGAGACGCCGAGGTTGACGAGCTGCGGGATGGTGATCGCGAGGTGCTCGCGGGTGGCCTTGTTGTCGCCGGTCCAGCTCGCCGCCCAGCGCTGCGCGCCCGCGTAGGCGGCCCGGGTGAGCACGAAGGGCCGCGCCCCGGGCCGGAGCGCGAGCACGCCCTCGTGCGTGGCGCGCGCGTTCATGAGGCCGTAGGCGTTGTGGAAGGTGAGGTGGTCGACCGTGGTGCCGCCGTCGAGCCGGTGCGGCGTGTCGTCGGGCATCGAGGAGGCGAAGATGGCCGGCTCGTTCATGTCGTTCCAGAAGCCCGCGACGCCCTGCCCGACGAAGGGCCCGTAGAGCCCGCCCCACCAGGTGCGCACCGCCTGCAGGCCGAAGTCCGGGAACACGCTCGCCCCGGGCCACACGTTGCCCACGAAGAGCTGGCCGTCGCTCTTCTTCACGAACACGTCGGCCGCGAGCCCGCTGTCGTACGGCGCGTAGCCGACCTCCTGCTTCGGGTGCGGATCGGTGATGACGACGGTGCGCAGCCCCGCGGCGGAGAGGTCGGTCACCATCGCCGGGAAGTCCGGGAAGGCGGTGGGGTCCACGGTGAAGGGGCGGTTGCCCCGCTGGAAGTCGATGTCGAGCCAGACCGCGTCGGCCGGGATCGCGTCGGCGCGCAGCCGCGCGGCGACGTCCCGGACCTCGGTCGAGGTGAGGTAGCTGTAGCGGCTCTGGTGGTAGCCGAGCGCCCAGCGCGGCGGCAGCGGCGTGCGGCCGGTGAGCGCGGTGTAGGCCGAGAGCACGGCCTTCGGGTCCGGGCCGGGGAAGAGGTAGAGGTCCCAGACCGGCGCGCGGGCCACGTCGATCTTCACGCGCCCGAGGTCGCTGAACCCGACGTCGAAGTACGAGCGCGAGGGGTTGTCGAGGAAGAACCCGTGCGCGCTGCCGCCGTCGAGGAACACCAGGAACGGGATGGTCTTGTAGAGCGGGTCGAGCCGCGCCGCGTCCCAGCCGTAGTGGTCGCTGTTCCAGTTGTCGTACCCGAAGCCGCGGCGGTCGTAGGTGCCCGCCTTGTCGCCGAGGCCGAAGACCTGCGTGCCGGGGCGGAGCGACCAGGACGTGGAGAGCGGCGGCGAGAACGTCGAGCCTGCCGGCTGCTCCGCGACGACCGCGCCCGCGGCGTCGAGCAGCGCGACCCGGAGCGGCGAGCGCCGCACGCGGACGGCCGCGTCGCCCGCCTTCACCGTGACGAACCCGTTCGCCTCCTCGACCGTGACCGCGCCCGGCGTCGCGACCGTGGCCGGGTCGACCGCGAAGGAGGTGACGGCGGGGGCCGGCTGCCCCGGCGGCGAGACCTGCACGCGGAGCGCGCCCGGGAGCGGGGCCGACACGCGGACGCGCCCCTCGGTGGTCGGGATGGTGACCACGTTGCCTTCCACGGTCACCGGGCCGTCCGCCGCCTTCTTCGTGTGCGACCCGCAGGAGGCGGCGAGGGCGAGGGCCAGCGAGAGGAAGACGGGGCGGCGGCGGGTCGGCATGGGGGCAGCGTAGACGAGCCCGGGCCCTCGGGGCGAGCGAAGGAAGGGAGGCGGGAGGCGGAGTCGGAGAGGGAGCCGGAGACGGAGACGGAGACGGAGCCGGAGACGGAGACGGAGAGAGAACCGGACTCTTCGGTGATCCCTACCGGGGAAGAGGGACTCGAAGTGAATGCGTCACCCGGCGGGTGAGGGGGCCGCCCCCGGTCTTTGACTCGACCTCCGCTGTACTCCCAGCCAGCGTCCCAGATGGGGGATCTCGCTGCGCCCCAACGAAAATGTCAGACCCATACTGCACACTGGTACAGTCATGGTCGAGGGCTCCGCCACCCCTGAGGTCGGCTCCGAAACGCTGCCTGGCGGCGGCTTCGTCGCGCTCGACGCCCTCGCGGTGCGCGTCGCCCGCGATCGCGGCGCGCTCGACCTCGCGATCGGCCAGAAGCTCGGCGAGCTCATGGACGTCTCCGGCGAGCTCGAGCTCGGCTACTCGCAGATCACCGACTTCGCGCGCGAGAAGCTGGGCCTCAAGGCTGCCTTCGTGCGCCGGCTCGTGCGCTTCGAGCAGAGGCTCCGCAAGCGCCCGCTCCTCAAGGCCGCAGTGTTCGCGGGGGAGATCTCCCGGAGGAAGGCCGAGGAGATATTGAAGGTCGCCATCGGCGACGAGGAGGCGCGCTGGGTCGAGGCCGCGAAGGTCTCGACGGTGCGGCAGCTCGAGGCGGCGGTGAAGGAGTCGGTGGAGGAGTCGGTGGAGAAGGAGCGCACGGCGGACGAGGCCGGTGCGAGCGAGGGGTCGGCGAGGGACGTCGCTTCGTGCGACGGCACGGCGAGCGAGGGCAAGGTCAGCGCCGCCGCGTTCGACGAGGACGAGGACAAGGAGCCGGTCTGGCTCCACATCAAGAAGTTCCTCGGGGTGAAGGCGCTCGGCTGCGTCCGCGCCGCGGTCGACCTCGCGGGCTACCTCGACGAGGCGCCGCGCACGATCGCGGAGTGCCTGCGCTTCATGGCGATGGAGTACCTCTCCTCCCACCCCGCACCGCTCGACGGCGAGCTCCGCGGCCCGAAGTGCACCGGGCTCGGCCGGCCGGTCGAGCCGAACCCGGAGCTCCGCGCCGGGTACGAGGCCAGGTCGAACGCCTGGGCGGAGCTCGTGCAGGCCGAGCCTGTCCCGGCACCCGCGCTCGAGAAGACCTGGCCGCCCGACTCCTACGCCCTAAAGGACGAGCTCATCGAGCTCGTCCGCCAGCGGAACGACCGGGACGAGAAGCTCGGCAAGGTCTGCCTGGAGGTGAAGACGACCCGCGCCTGGCGCGCGCTCGGGTTCGCCACCTTCCAGCATTACTGCGACGAGCGGCTCGGGCTCGCGGTGTCCACGGTGAAGAACCGCATCGCGCTCGAGCAGAAGTGCCAGGAGCTCCCGGAGCTCCGCGAGGCGATGCGGTCCGGGAAGCTCTCCTACGAGCAGGCGCGGTTGGTGTCGAAGCTCGCCACGGCGGAGGACGTCGCCGCGAAGATCGAGGAGGCCGCCGGGAAGACCTGCATCACGCTCCAGCGGGAGACGATGGCGGAGCTTCACAGCCAGATGTGGAACAGGGACTACCTCGACGTCTTCGTCACCGAGGAGATCGACGGCCTCCTCGCGGAGGCCGTCCAGGCCGCCCGGAAGGCCGCGGGGCACTGGATACCCCTCCCGGACGCGATCGAGGCCATCGCGCGGCACTGCGTGGAGGTCTGGGCGCCGATCGTGCACGAGAAGCTGAAGAACGCGCACCCGGTGATGGTGCGCGACGGCGGCGAGTGCACGGTGGCGGGCTGCTCACGCGTCGGCGACGACGTCCACCACATCGTGTTCCGCTCGCAGGGCGGCGACGACTCGGAGGAGAACCAGACCGGCATGTGCAAGCCGCACCACCTGCGCGGCCTCCACGCCGGGAACATCTCCGTGTCCGGCTCCGCGCCCGACAGGCTGACCTGGATCCTCGGCTGGCGGGAGGTCGCCGCGGCGAAGGAAGGCTTGCCGTGGAAGGTCGTGCAGGAGGCGGAGGTGAGCCAGGCCGCGACCGAAGGCGAGCACGACGCCGAAGCCAGCGACGCAACCGGACGCGAGGACCCACCCGGCGCCGAGGAGACAGCCCGGGACCGGAGATGATATTCGGGGCGTCGAATGCGCTGGCCCACCGGCCACGTCCGCACCCAGCTCCTCGCGACGCTCGCCGCGCTCGCGGGGCTGACCGCGCTCTTCTGGGCGTTCCCGCTCGACCTCGCGGCGGCGCGGGCGGTCGCGAGCGCCGATCCGGCCCGCCTCCCCGCCTGCTGCACCTTCCCCCTCGCCGACCGCGAGCCCTGGCGCTTCGTCTACCGGTACGGCGTCTTCGCGGGCGTGCTGCTCGCGGCGGGCGCGCTCGTCCTCCTCACCGCGACCTACTGGTACCCGCGGCGGCTTGGCGCCTGGCGGCGGCCGGCGCTCTTCCTCGTGCTCGTCGTCGCGCTCGGGCCGGGGCTCGTCGTGAACGCGACGCTCAAGGACCACTACGGCCGGCCGCGGCCGCGCGACGTGGTCGAGCTCGGCGGGCGCGACGCGTTCCTGCCGGTGGGCTGGCCGCGGCTCGGCAGCCCCGGCGGCGTCGAGGGGAAGTCGTTCCCCTGCGGCCATTGCTCCATGGGCTTCTACCTCGCGGTGCCCTGGCTCGCGCTCCGGCGCCGGCGTCCCGCGCTCGGCCGCGCCTTCCTCGCGGCGGGCCTCGCCGCGGGCGGGCTCCTCGGCGCGGCCCGCATGATGGCGGGCGGGCACTTCCTCTCCGACGTGCTCTGGTCGGGGGGGCTCGTGTGGCTCGTCGCGCTGCTCGTCCACCACGCGATGGACCTCGATCGCGAGGACGCCCCCGCGCCGGCCGGCGCCGACGCCGCGCTCGACTCCGTCGCCGAGCGGCGGCAGGCCCGGGTGGCGACCCTCGTGGGCGGCGGCGCGCTCGCGCTCCTCACCGGCGCCGCGCTCGTCGCGACGCCCTACGTCTCCTCGAAGGCCTTCGCGCGGAGCGCCGGCGAGGTCGCCGCGAGCCGCTCCGCCGCGTTCGAGGTCGCGCTCGATCGCGCCGACGTGACCATCGAGGCCGGGCAGGACTTCCGCGCCGCCTACGACGTGCGCGCCTTCGGCTTCCCCACGAGCAAGGTGGTCTTCGCCTTCCGCGAGGAGCCCGAGGCGGCGGTGCTCGGCATCGACCGCCTGGGCTGGTTCACCGAGCGGCGGACCGACCTCAGGCTGGTCGTCCCGTCCTCGACCCCGAAGCCCTTCCGCCTGCGGCTCGGGCGCGGCCGGGTGACGCTCGACGCGCGCGGCTTCGCGCCGGACGCGCGGCTCGACGTCGAGGTGGCGGACGGCGAGGTGACGGTGCTCGGCGCGCCCGGGCCGGGCGTGCGGGCGCGGGTGGTCCGCGGCGCAGGCGGCGCGGCGGGTGGCCCGCAGCCCTGAAGCAGCGCCGCCCTTCGAGCCGCTCAGGGAAGAGCGGCAACCCCTCCTCGTCGACGAGCGTGACGAGCAGCACCGGCGTGTCGGCGCGGAAGGTCCGGTTGCCGAGCGTGAACAGCACCCCCGTCGAGAGGTTGTCCTGGAGCGCGCCGGGGGAGTCGGCGACGTCGACGAGCACGTTCTCCGCCACGAGGTACGCCCCCTGCCGGTGGAAGACGTAGTTGAACTCGTCGCTGCCGCTCCCCGTCCCGACCGCGCCGCAGAGGGTCGCCTCGGTGACGTTCGCGGGCGGGGTCGCGCGCAGGGTCGCCGCCGTCACGAAGTGCGGCACGTTCAGGTACGACTCGAAGGAGTACGGCATCACCTCGACGTGGGCGCCGTTCGCGTACGGCTGGAACGTGCCGTTCACCGTGAGGCCGATCTGCGCGGCCGTGATCACGAGGCCGACGCCGCCGGAGCCGTCGACGGCGCAGTGCTCGCCCACGGGGAGCGGTTCGAGGGGCTGCGGGTCGCCCTGCTTGCAGGCGGCGAGGCCGAGGCCGAGGGCGAGCGTGAAGGTCCTGGCGTGCATGGCGTGTCTCCGTCCGAGAGGGCTCGAGGTCAGAACGAGCCGAGGTACGCCTCGATCCCGAGCCCCTTCGACCTGAACCGGGCGTCGGCCGACATCCCGGGGAGCCCGAGCGGCTCGGACGCCGTCTCCTGGTACTCGATCTTCACGCCGAGCTTCCCGCGCCCGACCCGCATCGCCGTCACGTCGACGCCCGCGAACTTCTGGGTCCCCTTGCCGGTCGTGTACTTCGCGATCCCGTCGCGGCCGTTCTTCTGGAAGGCGGTGCCCCACCACTTCGTGTCCGGGTCGAAGGGGCCCACGGTGAGGTCGCGGCCCGAGAGGAACCCGTAGCCGGCGTAGACGCTCGCCCACGAGACCGGCGCGAACGAGACCCGCGGGGCGAGGAGCTTCCCGGTCCACGCCATCCGGTAGCCGCCCGCGTAGTCGACCCACTGGTCGAAGATGCCGAACGAGCAGCTCACGCCGAGGCGCCAGACCGCGAGGTTGAGATCGACGTGGCGCTCGGCGCCGGCGCCGGGCGTCGCCTTCCGGTCGGAGAGGCCGCCGTCGAGCCGCAGGTACTTCTGGCCGGCGCTCACGCCCAGGCCGAGGTTGCCGACCGCGGCGATGGAGACGACGCCGTCGTACCGGTACCAGCCGCCGCCGATGGGCTTCCACTTCTGGGCCGTGAAGTCGTCCTCGTAGACCGCCCGCGGGTGGGCGGAGGTGCCGCCGAGCGCGAAGGCGCAGCCGGAGAGGGCGGCGACGAGGAGCAGCGCGGCGGCGCGGAGCGGCCGGGGTGGGGAGGGAGCCATGAGGGCTGGAACGTCCCTCGGCCTCGCGCGTGACACCCCCGCCCGGGCGGGGCCGCGTGCCCCGGTCGCGCCTCGTGCCGACGCCGCGCTGCTGAAGGGGCGTTCCGGCGCTCAGCCGGCCCTCGCGGCCTCCCCCGCCACCGCCTTGCCGTAGGCCGCGAGGAGGCCGGTCCAGCCGCCCTCCGAGTCGAACACCCCGCGCATCTCGCCGGCCTTCTCACCGAAGGCGTCGAGGCGCCGGTGCTCGAGCTCGACCCGGGTCCGGCCCGGGTCCTCGGCGATGAAGCGCACCTCGACCTCGGTGTGGAGCTCGGGGTGGCACTGCCAGTCGGCGCCGATGCGCCAGACCAGCACGAGGCGCGACGGCGGTTCCCACGCGAGGACCTCGCCCCAGGGCGTCTCGACGCCGTCCGTCCCGCGCTCGTACCACCGCCCGCCCACCCGCGGCTCGATCACCGCCTCCACCGCGGCCGCGGCCCCGATCTTGTGGGTCGCGAGCGGCCACCAGCGGGCGAAGCCCTGCGTGAACACCCGGAACGCCGTCTCGCGCGGCGCCGCGACCACGATCGTCTTCCGCACGGGCGCGACGCCCGCCTGCGACACCGCTGCGCTCATGACCGTCCCTTCCTCTCGACGCGCGCGACGCGCTCCGCCTCGGCCGCGAAGGCCTGGAGCGCGCGATCCCAGAACCGGTCGAGGTACGCGCGGAGCACCTCGAGCCCCTGGGGGTTGGCCTGGTAGAGCCGCCGCGTGCCCTCCGCGCGGTCGATCACCAGCCCCGCGTCCTTGAGGACGCGCAGGTGCTGGGAGACCGCGGGGCGCGAGACCGGCAGCCCGGCGGCGAGCGCGCCGACCGGCAGCGGCCCTCCCGCGAGCCGCTCGAAGACGGCCCGCCGGGTGGGGTCGCCGAGGGCGTCGAGCATGCGGGCGTGCGGGTGAGCGTTCGTCATGACTTACCGTTAGCCATAGCTAACATAAGGCTCCCGGTCAAGCCCCGCGGTACACCCCTCCCCATGACGGCCCTCTTCTCGCGGCGCCTGCCGCACGTGGTCACCCGCCAGGACGTCGTGGCGCTGCTCGTCCCGACCTACGGCGCCATGCGCGACGTCGACGACGAGGAGGCGGCCGACCGGCTCTCCCGCGCGGTCGCGGCCCCGGGCGTGCTCGAGCTCCTGTACGGCGCGCTCTCCGCGGGGCTCGAGGCGAAGCAGGGGCCGCGCACGACCGACGACGCGCTCGTCGATCGGCTCTCGAAGGGGCTCGCGGCCCGCCGCGGCAAGGTGAAGCCCGCGCCCGACACGCCCGCGCTCGCCGCCGTGCTCGTGCGGCTCGAGCTCGAGATCGGCGTCGCGCCGGAGCAGATGCGCGCCACGCTCGACACGCCGCGCGGCCGGGCGATCCTCGACGAGGGGCTGCGCGCGCTCGGCGTGCACCTCGTCAAGGAGCTCGTGAGGTAGCGCCCGGCTCAGAACCTCCCGGCGAGCGCGAGGCCGAAGCCGCCGGCGGGGGTGCCGGTGGGTGCGACCGTGAGCTTCTCGCCGTCCACGCCCGAGAAGTACGCGTCGGCGGCGTTCACGAGCCACACCGCGGCGGCGCCGGCGATGGCCCAGTTGCGCTGGCCGTAGCGGGCCTCGGCGGCGTCGCGCAGGCTGCGGGCCTCGGCCGCGGCGGTGGTGGGGTCGGTCCCGTCCGCGGGCGTGTACTTCTTGTACGCGTCCTCCTTCGAGGCGCCGGCGAGGTGCAGGAACGCCGCGCCGCCGAGGAGCGCCGCCTCGGCGCCGATGAAGACCGCGGCCTTCACGGGCTGGCGGTTGTAGAGCTGGCCGAAGCCCGGCAGCACCATCGAGCGGAAGAGCGCGTCCTTCTTCGACCGCAGCACCACCGAGTCCGAGGACAGCGCGACGAGGGTCGCGGCGGCCACCGACTCGGAGGCCGCGGCGAGCGTCTCGCCCGTGTCGGCGGAGAGGATCCGCGCCGAGAGCAGGAACTTCCCGCCCGCGTCGGAGACCTGGCCGACGACGAGCGCCTGCGCGTCGGCGAGCGCGCCGACCTTCGAGGCGTCGCGCGCGTCGGTGAGCCCCATCGCGCCGAGCTTCGCCTCGGCGAGGACCGCGCCCATCTTCTCGCGCTCCACCAGCAGCAGGCCGTGGTCGCGCCTGAGGTCGGTCGCGAGCTCCGCGGACACCACCGTGCCGAGCTCGCGCTTCTTCGCCTCGGGGCCCGCGTCGGTGAACTGCAGCACGGCGAGGCGCCGGTAGCGCGCGTTCCCGGGCAGCCGCGCGAAGCCCGCGGCGAGCTGGTCGGCCATGCGCCGGATGGCGACGTCGACCGACGCCGACTCCGCGACCGCGCGCTGGCGGGCCTCGGGCGACGGCCCGGCGGGCGGCGGCGGGGGCGGGACGGCGGTCGCCTGGAGCGAGGGCGTGGGCGACGCCGCGGACGGGGCCGCCGAGGCGTCGAGCCGCCCGGATTCGCTCGCGGCCACCGCGCCGGAGGGCACGAGCACGAGCCGCACGGTGAGCCGCACCGGGCCGCCGTCGGCAGGGGCGACCGCCTCGCCCATGACGAGCCCCTGCACGTTCGGGATGGGCGCCACGCCCGGCACGCCCTCCTGCGCGCCGGAGAGCGCCTTCTCGCGCAGGGCCTGGTCGAGCGCGCCCCAGGCGCGGACCTCGAGCTTGCCGCCGCGCGCGAGCGCGGCCTCGAGCGCCTCGGAGAAGGCCTTGCCACGGCCGGCGGCGGCGGCGCCGACCTCGCGGAGCGGCGCGACGGTCACGCGCTGCACCGGGGTGCGCGGCGGGCGGACGGTGAGCTGGTTCGCGAGCGACGCCGCGATGCGCTGGGCCTCGCCGGCGGCGTCGGCGGCGGCCGCCGCGGCGGGCGTCGCCGCGATCAGCGCCGCGGCGAGCGCGGCGATGAACCTCGGGGGGAGCAGGGTCCGTGAGAGCGGGGTCGGGGCTCGGAGCGTGGTCATGGTGGAGGTCCCGGTCCTAGCGGAGGTCGAAGACGCGGTAGGTGCCGCCGGTGAGGTAGGCGAACGGCCCCTCGACGTGGAGCTTCACCGGCTGGTTCACCCGCAGCGGATCCGCGAGGCTGACCCCGCCGCCCGCGGTGAGGTTGGCGCCGGAGTTGAAGAAGCCCCGCAGGTCGTAGGCCTGCAGCCCGAGGTTGGACGCGAGGTACAGGTTGTCGCCGGAGATGACCGGGGTCTGGAGCGGCTCGTTGACCGTGAGGATCGGCTTCGTGACGAAGCCGGCGCCGTCGCGGTTCGTGCCCAGGGTGCCGACGCCCAGGTAGTAGCCGGGGGCGGCGTAGATCTCGTCCATCATCGTGTAGACGAGGGTGTTCCCCACCACGTCCACCCCGGTGATGCTGCCCTCCGAGCCGGGGGTGACGGTGGTCGCGGCGGTGATCGTCCCCGCCGACTGCACCGTCGAGACGTCGTAGACGAGGATGTCGTTCACCGCGGCCGCGCCCTGGTAGAGCGGCGCGTAGAGCCGGTCGCGCGACAGCGCGAGCATGGAGATCGCCCGGTTCGCGACCGCGGTGGCGGTGGCGCGGGTCGTCATGGCGTTCGGGTTGCGGACGTCGACGGCCGAGACCTGGGTCTGGGCGTTGCCGTTGCGGGCGATGTAGAGGTACTCGCCGTCGGAGACCATCGCCGAGATCGGGTCGAGGCCGGCCAGCGTCACCCGGTTGATGAAGGTGTACGGGGTGGTCGACTCGTACGCGTCGAGGGTGGGCGACGCGAGCAGGCGGTTCGTGGCGACGTAGAGCACGCCGTCGCCCTGCGCCATGAAGGAGCCGTAGCGCAGCGTGTCGGCGTTGACGCTCATGAAGTTGACCGGCGTCGAGACGGTGCCCTCCGCGGCGTTCTCCTCGTTCGCCTGGTACAGGCGCGAGTAGTCGGTCGCGGAGCCGGTCCAGACCTGCGGCCCGCTGAACCACCCGATCATCCCGTCGGTCGCGAAGGAGGCCCCGGCGCTCCAGGAGGGCGAGATGTCGTAGGTCTTCGAGAGCCGCATGCCCTCGAGCGCGCCGGTCGTGAACAGCGCGATGCCGTTCCGCCCGCAGCTCGCGGCGTAGAGCCCGTTGTCGTGCGCGATGGACTGCGCGCCGCCGCCGGTGCACGTCGAGAAGCGGATCGAGCCGTCCACGATGCCGCTCGAGCGGATCGCGAAGTTCGGGCCGCTCGGGTCGCCGGAGGGCGCGAGGCCGACGAGGTAGCCGGCCTGCAGCCGGGTCGGCCCCGCGAGCGGGTAGACGCCCGCCCCGGTCACGAAGGGCGACGCCGGGGTCGAGACGCTCATGAGGTACGACCCCGAGGGCGTCCCGACCGTGAGGTAGTTGCCGGCGAGCGACAGGGACGTCGCGGCCTGCGAGGAGGCGAAGGTCACGCCGGCGTTGAGCGTCGTGAACGCCGCGCCGTCCCACCCGAGGGTGACCACGGTGTCGCCGACGGTGGCGTAGACCACCGCCTCGTAGTTCGTCACGCCCGACGTGTCGCGGCGGGCCTCGATCTCGCCGTAGGAGCCCACGAGCGTGGTGGCGAGGGTCGGGACGGCGTTGGTGGGGTTGTTGAGGGTGGTGGTCGGCGCGAGGTTGTAGACGCGGAGGTCGCCGTCCGTCCCGGTGGCGAAGAGCCACCGGCCGACCACGGCGAGGTCGTTGCCGTTCACGCCGACCGGGAAGGACAGCGTCCGCATCGGCGAGGGGTTGAGGAGGTTCCCGTTCGTCTGCAGCCCGCCGGTGCCGGTCATCCGGAAGATCGCGACGCCGCCGGAGCCCGGGAGGATGGTGGGCGAGAACGCGGCGAAGAGGTAGCGGCCGTGGGTGACGAGCCGGCCGAAGCTCCCGCCGATGGCCGGGCCGGGGGTGAAGGCGTTGCCGATCCTGGGCAGGTAGGGGTTCGAGACGTCCACCGTGTTGATGAAGCCCGCCTGCGACACGTACATCACGTGATCGGCCCAGGCGAACCACTCCGGCCGGATCTGGTTGAACAGCGTGGCGCCGTTCGAGATGGTGGCCCCGCTCACCGGCCAGCGCTGCACCGCGCGCACGGCCGGGTCGGAGGTGTACGGGTCGATCGTGAAGAGGCGGGTCGCGTTCGCGTGGGTGCGGGCGACCTGCGCCGTGTACGGCTCGTTGCCGACCGAGCGGGAGCCGCCCAGCGCGAGGGTGAGCCCGGTGCGGTTCACCTGGTAGAGCGTGGGCGAGGCGAGGCCGCCCTCGGTCCACACGTACAGCTGGTTGAACCCCGCCGCGGCGGCGGCCGGGTTGCCGCCGTCGGAGCCCGCCGTCGAGAGCACGAGCGTGGACACCGGCGTGGCGCCGTTGATCGAGCCGGGTGCGAACGAGGACAGGCGGCTCTGCCCGCCGGCCACGTAGTTCGCGAACAGGCCGCCGTCCACCATGAAGGTGGGCTCGGGGTTGCCCGCGACGCGGTCGCCGAAGCCGAGGGAGAGCGGGCTGAACAGCTGGTAGAAGTCGCTCGGCAGGTCCGCGCACTCGTACCCGAGCACGACGGGCACGTCGGTGGGGCCGCCGAAGTACTGCGGGTTCACCCGGGCGACCACGTAGAGCTCGCTCCCGTTCAGGCCCGCGGTGAGCACCTCCACGACCGGCGCGGCGTGGGTGGCGCTGCCCACCTGGCGGACCAGGGACGGGTTCGTCGGGTCGACGGTGAACGCGCGCACGCCCTTGAGATCGATGGCGAGGAGGTAGGTGACCCCGTTCGCCTGGTAGGGGACGACGTGGGTCGGGCGGGTGGGGAGGATCGACTCGATGAGGCCCACCGCCGGCGCGGTCGCGGTGCCGGTCAGCGGGAAGAACACGATCGGCGCCGCCGCGCGGTAGAAGTCCTGGTCGCCGCGGTAGTCGCCCTCGAGCGTGGTGCCGGAGGGGACCACGCAGTGGCCCACGACCGCGCCCTTCGTGCAGTCGAACACGGCGAGCGGCGCGCGCTCGACCGGCACCATGTCGGGCAGGAAGGCGCGCCCGACCACCGCCGGGAAGACGTCGTCGGTGATGTCCACCTGCGTGATGCCCTGGTTGGTCCCGACGTAGGCGAAGGTCTTCGTGGCCGTCGCGCGGAAGCCCGTGGTGCGCGGGGTCGCGCCCACCGTGGTGAGGAGGCGCGGGTTCGCCTTGTTGGGCACCGCGGAGCGCTCGCCGGACGGGCCGGAGCGGTTGCCGGCGGCGTCCACCGCCTCGACCGCGACGTAGTACGGGATGCCCTGGGTGAGGCCGGTGAGGGTGAAGCTGCCGGAGGCCTGGCCCGCGGCGGCGGCGACCGTGATGGGCGACGGGCCCTGGGCCGCGCCGCTGCCGCCGAGGTCGCCGGGGGCGTTGCCGTAGTAGACGACGTAGCTCACGACGTCGGCGTCGGCGGTCGCGTCCCAGATCACCGTCACCGAGTCGCGCGAGGAGCGGAGCTCCACGATGAACGGCGGGGTGGGGGCGACGTCGTCGTGCACGACGCGCGCGAAGGAGCCCGGGCTGTAGTTGAAGGCCGCGTCGCGGGCGCGCACGCCGAGGGTGTTCTCCGCGTTCGCGATCAGCGTCCAGGCGCGGGGCAGGGTGGTGCCCGCGCCGCAGTCCGCCCACTGCGCGCCGTAGCTCGGCGAGACGCCGCCGGTGCACTGGTAGGTGACGGCGTTCGCGTCGGTGGCGGCGGTGATGGTGGGGACGCCGGTCTTCGGCGCGACCGCCGAGTTCGTCGTCGTGGAGCTGACGTTCACGAAGGTGGGGTTCGTGGGCGGCGTCGTGTCGAGCGTGATGTTCGCCGCGACCGCGTTGTTCACGTCGAAGTTCCCGGCGCCGTCGCGGAACAGGAGGCACACGCGCTTCGCGCCGTCGGTGCCGGTGAGCACGAACGTGAGCGAGAGCGCGGCCGACTGCCACTGCGGGCTCGCGTACATCGTCGAGCACGCGGTCGCGGAGGTGGAGGCCTGCACGACCGCCATCTGGGCGACGTCGGTGCTGGCGCTGAACGGGACGGTGGAGAGCACCACCGCCGGGGTGGCGGTGAGCAGCGCCGAGGTCGAGCCGTTGCCGAGCGTGCCGGTGATGGCGAGGGAGCCCGGGCTCGGGGCGAGGGTGTCGTACCGGATCGCCGCGCTCGCGCCGCCGCCCTCGATGCCGCCGACGTTCCGGAAGCTCACCGAGACGACCCGGGTCGCCTCGTTGGGCGCGCTGCCGAGCGCGACGGTGGTGGACGTGGCGTACGGGATCCAGCCCCGGCCGTCGGGGACGCCGTTCACGAAGAACTGCATCTGGGTGGCGCTCGTGGCGGTGACCGCGGCGGAGACCGTCGCCACCGAGGTCGCGGCGGCGCCGGCCGCGAGGATGATCGTGCCGGAGGACGGCGGCGTCGCGGCGAGGTTGATGCTCGCCTGGATGGTCGTCGACTGGAGGCCGGCCTGGTCGCGGAAGCGGGCGTAGACGGTCTTCGCGCCGTCGCCCGGGGTGAGCACCCACGCGAGCGGGGTCGCGTACGGCTGCCAGGTCGCGCCGGAGAAGCCGACCGAGTTCGAGAGCTGGACCTCGAGGTTCGTGCCGCCGGCGCCGGCGTTCGCGTCGGTGGGGCCGGAGAAGGCGACCGAGACGATGGGCGTGCCGGTGTTGCCCCCCGTGGCCTCGGGGTTGCCGGAGAGGCTCATGGTGCCCGGGGCGGGCGCGGCGGTGTCGAGCGTGATGCTGTCGGCGACGATCGCCGACGCGTTGCCCGCCTTGTCGAGGAACCGCACCGAGACCGTGCGCGCGCCGTCGGCGCCCGCCGCGAGCGTCCAGGGCACGGTGCTCGCCATCCCGAAGGTCTGGGAGGTCGTGAACCCGTCGTTCGAGACCTGCACGCTCGCGAGGCCGGAGGCGGTGCCGGTCCCGAGCGGCGCGTCGACCGCCGAGACCGTGAGCGTGACGGCCGTGGAGGAGGCGTAGGACGCGCCCGCGTTGACGACGACCGTCCCGGAGGTCGGCGCCCGGCGGTCGACGAGGATGCTCGTGCTCGCCGCGCCGCCCTCGACGCCGCCGGCGTTCCGGAAGAGGACCGAGATCGCCGCGGGGGTCTCGTCGGGGAGGCCGGAGGCGGCGACGGTGGTGGAGGCCGCGTAGGGGATCCAGCTGCCGGCCGTCCCGTTCACGGAGAGGCGCATCTGGGTGGCGCCGGTCGCGCCGACGGTCACGTTGAGCGCGGTGGCGCTCTTGTTCGTGGCGGCGGCGCCGCCCTCGACCACGATCGAGCCGCTCGTGGGCGCGGTCGCGGCGAGGGTGATGGCCGCCTGCACGAAGGTCGACACGTTGCCGGCCGGATCGCGGAACCGCGCGTAGACGGTCTTCGCGCCGTCACCGGGGAGGAGCACCCACGCCATCGGCGAGGTGAAGGCCTGCCAGGTCGCCCCCGCGAAGCCGGAGGAGTTCGAGAGCTGGACCTCGAGGCTCGCGTTGCCCGCGCCGCCGTTCGCGTCGCTCGTCGTGAGCGTCGCGGTCACGACCGGCGTGCCGGTGTTGCCGGCCGTCGCCTCGGGGTTGCCGGCGAGCGTGATCGAGCCCGCCGCGGGGGCGGCGGTGTCGAGGGTGATGGCGTCGCTGACCGTGGCCGACACGTTGCCCGCCAGGTCGAGGAACCGGGCGTACACCGTGCGGGCGCCGTCGGCGCCGGACGCGAGCGTCCAGGCGATCGCGTCGGCGATGGGGAAGGTGGTCGAGGTCGCGAAGTTGTCGTTCGAGAGTTGCACGCTCGCGAGGCCGGAGGCGACCCCGCCCGCCGCCGCGGGCACGTCGAGCGCGGAGACCGACACGGTGACCGCGGTGCCGGCGGCGTAGGCCGCGCCGCCGCTCACCGCGACCGCCGGCGAGGTGGGAGCCCGGCGGTCCACCAGGATCGAGGTCGAGGCGCCGCCGCCCTCGAGGCCGCCCGCGTTCCTGAACGAGACCGAGATGACCGCCGTCGCCTCGTCCGGGAGCGAGGACGCGGCGAGGGTGGTGCTCGTCGCGTAGGGGATCCAGCCCGCCGCGACGGGGACCCCGTTGACCGAGAAGCGCATCAGGCTCGCGTTCGCGGCCGCGACCGCGACGGCGAGCGGCGTCGCGCTCTTGTTCGTGGAGGCCGCGCCGGCCTCCACGACGATCGAGCCCGCCGAGGGGGCCGTGGAGGAGAGGGTGATCGCGGCCGAGGCGGTGGCGGACACGTTCCCCGCCGGGTCGCGGAACTGGGCGTACACGGTCTTCGCGCCGTCGCCCGGCGCGAGGACCCACGCGGTCGTCGCCGCGAAGGGCTGCCAGGTGGAGGCGGCGAAGCCGAGGTCGTTCGACAGGCGCACCTCGAGGGCGGCGCCGCCCGCGCCGCCGTTCGCGTCGGTGGCCGAGAGCGCCGCGGTGACCACCGGCGTGCCGGTGAAGCCGAGGGGCGCCTCCGGGTTGCCGGTGAGCGTGAGCTCGGGCGACGCGGGCGCGGTGGTGTCGAGCACGATGCCGTCGGTGACCGTCCCGGTGACGTTGCCCGCCCCGTCGAGGAAGCGGGCCGACACGGTGCGCGCGCCGTCGGCGCCAGCGGCGAGCGTCCAGGGGAGGGACGTCGCGTAGCCCACGGTGGTCGAGGTCGCGAAGCCGTCGTTCGAGAGCTGCACCTTCGAGAGGCCCGACGCGCCCGCGCCGGCGTCGACCGCCGAGAGGGTCAGCGTCACCGCGGTCGAGCGGGTGTGGTCCGCGCCGCCGTTCACGGCCAGCGCCGGCGCGGTCGGGGCGGTGCGGTCCACGAGGAGGTTGGCGGAGGCGCCGCCGCCCTCGACCCGGGCCACGTTCCGGAACGCGACCGCGACGGCGATCGTCGAGCCGTCGGCGACCGCGCCGAGCGGGACGGTGGCGGTCGCGGCGTAGGGCATCCAGTCGGCGGCGACGACGCCGTTGACGAGGAAGCGCATCTCCGCCGCGCCGGTCGCCGAGACCGCGACGCCCACGGTGGCCTGCGAGGTGGCGGCCGCGCCGCCCTCCACGACGAGGGTCCCGCCCGACGGCGGCGTCGCGGCGAGGGTGATGGTGCCGTTCGCGACCACGCTCGCGTTGCCCGCCGGGTCGACCACCTGCACGTAGACGGTCTTCGGGCCGTCGCCCGCGGTCACGAACCACGGCACCGACGAGGCGAACGGCTGCAGCGTCGCGCCGCCGAGCCCCGAGCTGTTCGAGATGCGGACCTGGAGGTTCTGGCCGTTCGGGCCGGCGTTCGCGTCGGTCGCGTCGAGGTCGGCGGAGACGAGCGGGGAGCCGGCGTAGCCGGCCGGCGCCGTGGCGCCGCCGGAGAGGGCGATCGCGATCGCGCCCGGGGGGACCGTGTCGAGCACGATGCTGGCGCTCGCCGGGTCGGAGACGTTGCCGGCCTTGTCGGTGAAGCGCACCCAGACCTGCTTCGCGCCGTCGCCCGTGCCGATGGGCCAGGTGGTCGAGGTCGCGAAGGAGATCGAGGTCGAGCCCGAGAACGCCGGGTTGTCGGCGAGCTCCGCGCCGGCGAGGCCGGAGACCTCGATGTTCTGGGCGGGCGGGAGGTCCTGGGCGGAGAGCGCGAGGCCGACGACCGTGCTGCGGGTGTAGCCGGAGCCGCTCTCGATCACGACCGAGGGGGCCTGGGGCGCGGTGCGGTCGAGCACGATCGACGCGCTCGCCGGAGAGGAGGCGGTCGTGCCGTCGTAGAAGACGACGTACACCTCGTGGCGGCCGTCGAGGTCGTCGAGGGTGAAGTCGTGGGTCGTGCCCGGGCCGCCATAGGGGCGCGGGCTCGCGGGCGAGGTGAGGGTGTCGCCCAGGCCGGCGGCCGTGAAGGTCGGGTCCTGGCTGATGCGGTAGCCGGTGGCGCTCGAGGCGTTGAGCCGGACGGTGATGAGGCGGTCCTTCGTGACCGCGCCCTGCACGAGGTCGATGGCCCCGCCCTGGCGGGCGAGGGTCACCGTGCCGACGCTCGTGGAGGCGCCCGCGGCGACCGTGACGCCGGCCCGCACCGCGGGGGCGTACCCGTCCTTGCGGACCGAGACCTCGTACGTGCCCTCGACGAGGCCGGCGAGGGTGAAGGCGCCGGACGCGCCGGTGACGGTCGCGACGCCGGTGCCGGTCGCCTCGACCACCGCGCCCGAGGCGTCGGCGCTGTCGGCGAGCTGGACGGTGCCGGTGATCCCGCCGCGCGAGAGCCGGAGCACGAACGGGTCGGCGAGGGTGCGGCTCGTGCCGCCCTTGAGGTCGATGACCGGGACCGAGGCCTCCTCGTAGCCGGCCTTGGTCGCGCGCACGAGGTAGCTGCCCGGGACGATGTTGTTGAAGCCCCAGCTGCCGTTCGACGACTTGATGGAGAAGGCGTTCTCGAGGGTGATGTCGGCGAGGTCGAGCGGCGCGAGCGTGCCGGCGAGCGTCTCGCCGACGACGGTGCCGTTCAGGCTCGCCGGGTTGACCGCGAGCAGCACCTGCGGGACCGCCGAGAGCTGCCCCGCGGCCACCGTCACGTTCTCCTGGTTCGAGCTCTGGAAGTCCTCGCGCACGTACCTCAGGTCGTAGGCGCCCTCCGCCACCGGGATCTGGTAGTCGCCCTCGCTGGAGGTGATGCCGGTGTACGTGGCGGTCGTCCCGCCGTGCGCGCGGACCTCGACGAGGATGCCGCCGTGGGTGGACTGGTCCTGGAGGAGCGCCTTGCCGGCGAGCGTCCCGCCCGCCACGCCCGCGAGCGCCACGAGGTCGGCGTCGAGCGAGGCCGACTGCCCCGCGGCGAGCGCCACCGGGTACACGTACTTCTGGTACCCGGTGCGCTCGGTCTCGACGACGTAGGTGCCGGGCTGGAGGTTGCCGAACACGAAGGTGCCGTCGGCGAGCGTGACCGCCTGGTCGACCGGCGCGCCGTTCTGCCTCAGGCGCACCTGCACGAACGCCGTGGGCGCCCCGCCGAGCCGCACGACGCCTTCGATGCGGGCCTTCTGCTGCTGCGGGCCGGGGGTGTCGGCGTCCCACGGGTTCGTGGGATCGACCTTGGTCGAGCACGACGACGAGAGCACGGCCAGGGCGACGGCGAGACCAGCGGCACGGCGCATGGGGCGAGACCTCCGGAGGCGGACGACCGGGGGAGCATCGGGTCCTCGGGCCGGCCGGGTCGGTGATACGTGTCACGAACGGCGCATCCATCACGCACCGTGATGCCGGGACACCTGCCCGGGGGTCAGGGCACACCCTTTGACGCAGCGCGAGGAAGGCGGGCGCTCGCCCGGACGGCCGGTCCTCCGGGTCTCACCTTTCCGCTGCTCGCCGGACGGGCACCGGGCTTAGGATGCGGTCAACGAGCCTTTGACGTGGAAGTCAGCGACTCCGCAGTCGGCGAGCCTCGCAGTCCGCAGCAACGAGGAGGACGTGATGCGTTGCACCGTGCTCGGCGCCGGGTCCTGGGGGACCGCGCTCGCTTCGAACCTCGCCGGGAAGGGCTACACCGTCACCGCCTGGGACAAGGACCAGGCCGTGCTCGAGGACATCGCGAAGCATCACCGCAACGAGCGGTACCTGCCCGGCGCCACCCTGCCGCCCACGCTCCACGCGAGCGGCGACGTCGCGAAGGCGCTCGAGGGCGCCGAGCTCGTGGTGCTCGCGGTCCCCTCCCACGCGATCCGGCCGGTCGCCATCGAGGCGAAGCGGCACGTCCACGCGGGCGTGCCGATCGTCTGCGTCGCGAAGGGCATCGAGCTCGAGACGCTCATGACGATGAGCGAGGTGCTCGAGGACGTGCTGCCCGTCCCGCTCCACCCGTACCTCGCCGTGCTCTCCGGCCCCTCGTTCGCGAAGGAGGTCGCGAAGGGGCTGCCCACCGCGGTGACCGTGGCCGCCCGCTGGGAGCGCGTCGCGAAGCAGGTGCAGGACGCCTTCCACTCGAAGTACTTCCGCCCCTACACCTCCGGCGACGTGGTCGGGTGCGAGATCGGCGGGTGCGTGAAGAACGTGGTGGCCATCGCCGCCGGCATCTCCGACGGCTTCGGCTTCGGCGCGAACGCGCTCGCCGCGCTCATCACCCGCGGCCTCGCCGAGATCACCCGCCTCGCGGTCCGCAAGGGCGCGAACCCGCTCACCCTCTCCGGGCTCGCCGGCCTCGGCGACCTCGTCCTCACCTGCTCCTCCGACCTGTCCCGCAACCGGACCGTCGGCCGCGGCCTCGCCGCGGGCAAGACCGCCGAGCAGATCCAGGCCGAGCTCGGCCAGGTCGCCGAGGGCGTGCGCAACGCGAAGAGCGCCCTCGAGCTCGCGAAGCGGCTCGAGGTCGACATGCCGATCACCGACATGGTCCACCGGGTGCTCTACGAGCGCGTCCCGCCGCGCGAGGCGGTGACCCAGCTCATGATGCGGGAGACGAAGCCGGAGATGTGATCCGGACCGCCGGCCGAGCAGCCGTGGGGACGCCCGCCCGTACGCCCCGAGCGTAGGCGCCGCGCCTCGCGGCGCCGGAGACGAGGGGCCGGCCGTAGGTTTCCCCCCACGACCGAGCCGGGCTAGCATCGGCGCGGATGAACGACTTGCCGGCCCTGCTCGTGAAGCACGGCGCGCTCTCGCGCGACACGCTCGCGCGCGCGCTGGCGGCGGCGAGCGACGGCGACATGCCGTCCGCGGCGCTGCGCCTCGGCCTCGCCGAGGAGGGCGCGCTGGCCCGCGCGCTCGCCGACTACTTCGGCTGCCCGGCGGTCGACTTCTCGAAGTCGGTCGTGCCCGTCGCGAACCTCACCGTCGTGGCGCCCGGCTACTGCCGGCAGCGCCGGGTCCTGCCGGTCTCGGTCGGCAAGGCCGAGATGGTGCTCGCGATGGCGGACCCGGAGGACCACGTCCTCGCCGACGAGCTCCGCTTCGTCACGAACCGCAAGGTGCTGCGCTACGCGGCGGTGCCGGCCGCGATGGAGCGGGTGCTCGACGCGCTCCTGCGCGAGAAGGCCCGCGGCGGCCTCGCCGTCCGCGGCGCCGCCGCGCCCGCGCTCCCCGACCCCACCGCGGCGTGGGTCGGCGTCGTGCACGGGACGCGCAAGCGCGAGGAGCGGACGAGCGCGATCGAGCTCCCCGAGCTCCTCCCGGGAGACACCCTCGAGCTCATCGCCATCGGCGAGCAGCAGCAGGTCGTCGAGGGGCTCCTCGAGCCCATCGAGGAGACGCCCTTCTCGGCGCCCACGCCCGCCCGCCGCGAGCGGCCGGCGGCCCACGCGCCGCCCCCGCCGCCGCCCCTCACCGGCTCCACCACCGTCCGGCTGCAGGGCGTCGGCGCCGGGCGCCTCGCGCTCGTGGCCGACCCGACCACCGAGACCCGCGAGGAGCTGGTGTCGCTCCTCGGCAAGCTCGGCTGCACGGTGCTGCAGGCCGCGAACGGGCGCGCCGCCCTCGACATCGTGCGCGAGGCGCGGCCCGACCTCGTGGCGCTCGAGGCCATGATGCCGATGATGGCCGGCTTCGAGGTGTGCCGCGCGGTGAAGGGCGACCCGCTGCTCCGCCCGACCCGGGTGGTGCTCACCTCCGGCGTCCACCGCGGCACGGTCGCCGCCGACGCGAAGGTCGCCTTCGGGGCCGACGCCTTCCTCGAGAAGCCCTACCGGCCGGAGGAGGTGCTCCGGAGCGCGAAGCTCCTCCTCATCGGCGCGGTGGACGAGGCGGGGGATCCCGCGGCGCGGGCCGCCGCGGCGCACTCCTGGAAGCAGGGCGCGGCGCTCGTGAGGGCGGGCCGGCTCGAGGAGGCGGTCGCGCTGCTCCGGCAGGCGGTCGCGCGCGACGACCTCTCGGCCGAGGCGCACTTCTTCCTGGGCGCCGCGCTCTCGAAGATGGGGCTCCTCTTCGAGGCCACCGCCGAGCTCGCCCGCTCCGCCGAGCTGAGGCCCGACGTCGACGCCGCGCACGTCATGCTCGCGCAGACCTACGAGGCGCTCGGGTTCCAGAGCTCGGCGCGCGAGGCGTGGGCCCGTGCGATGGAGACCTGCCCGGACGAGAAGCGCAAGCGCGCCATGCAGGCGCGGCTCATGAAGCTCCTGGGGTTGTGACCGGCGGTGCGCGCCCCGCCTCGGCGGCGAGGTGCTGCGCGAGCTGGACGTCCGAGCCCGCGATGTGCCGGGTGAGCCACGAGACCAGCCACGCGTGCAGCTCGGCGGCGAGCCCCGGGTTCGGGCCGCGCGGCGCCACGGCCTGCTTGAGCGCCACCCACTCGCGGACGAAGTTCGCGTGCTGCGCGCGGTGCGCGTCGTGCCGCGGGAAGCGCGAGGAGGCCATCACCGCCTCCTCGGCGGAGAAGTGCTCCACCACGTAGCGGCCGAGGAAGTCGAGCATCCGCGTCACCTCGGTCGCGTCGCCGCGCTCCATCGCCTCGCGCAGCCGCTCCACGCGGGCGAAGATCTCGCGGTGCTGGTCGTCGATGAGCGGATGGCCGATGAGGAGCGCGGGCGTCCAGGCGGACATGCGACCGGCGAGTCTATGCGAGACGCGTGGCCCGTCGTCGCCCACGAACGTGGGGCAAGGGGTCACCAGTACCGCTCGACGTGGATCTGGCCGGGCTGCCCCTTCGGGTCGTGCTCCACGAAGCCGTCCGCGGTCAGGACCTTGCACATGTCGTCGATCATCCCGGGGTTACCGCACAGGAGGACGTGCGTGTCGGCCGGGGTGGGCCTGCGCCCGAGGGCCTGCTCGAGCGCACCGCCGGTCCAGAGCGACTGCACGTAGCCGGCGGCGCCGCTCCACGGGGCGGGCTCCTCCTTCGGCCGGGAGACGCAGGGCAGGTAGGAGAAGCGGGGCATGAGCCGCGCCATCGTGATGAGCTCGGCCTGGTAGGCGAGGTCCCACGAGTGCCGCGCGCCGGCGAGCACCGCCCAGCGCCGCGGCTTCCCGCTCGAGAGCTCGGTGCGGAGCATCGACATGTACGGCGCGAGCCCGGTGCCGGTCGCGACCATCACGACGTCCTTGCCCTCCGGCACGTCCTTGAGCGTGAACGTGCCGGTGATCTTCGGGCCGAGCCAGATGCGGTCGCCCGCCCCCAGCGCGAAGATCCGCGGGGTGAGCTCGCCCGAGCGCACGAGCGTCACGAAGAACTCGAGGTGGTCGCGCGACAGCGACGACGACGCGATGGAGTAGGCGCGCCGGATCATCTTGTCCGGCTCGGCGGGCTTCTCCTCCGGATCGGAGAGCTGGACGCGCGGCGCCTTCCCGGGCAGGCCCAGCACCGCGAACTGGCCGGGCGCGAAGTCGGGGAGCTTCCACCCGTCGGGCGCCACCCGCAGGATCATCAGCCCCGGGGCGGCGTCGATACGCTGCGTCACGATCGCGTTCGTCTCGGCCTTGGCCATGTGCGGCGCAGGATACCAGGGTGCGCGCGGCGACGCCCCGCGTTAACTTACGGCCCGCCGTGCACCGCACCCTCCGCGCCCTCCCCACGCTCCTGCGCGTCGGCCTCGCCGAGTCCATCGCGTACCGGGCGGAGATGATCGTCTGGCTGCTCTCCACCACGATGCCGCTCGTGATGCTCGCGCTCATGTCGGCGATCGCGCGCGAGGCCCCGGTGGGCCGGTTCGGGCAGGCGGAGTTCGCGGCCTACTACCTCGCCGCGCTGGTCGTGCGGCTCGCCGCCGGCGCCTGGGTGATCTGGGAGATCAACTTCGAGATCCGGCAGGGCACCCTGTCTTACCGGCTGGTCCGGCCCATCCACCCGCTCGTCGGGTGGGCCGCCTCGAACGTCGGCACGATGCCCATGCGGTGGCTCATCACCCTGCCGATCGTGGCGGGCGCCGTGCTCGCCGCCGGGCCCGAGCACTTCACCCACGACCCGCTCCTCCTCGCGCTGTTCCCGGTCGCGGTGATGGGCGGCTGGGCCATCACCTTCCTCGCGATGGCGGTGATCGGCTCCTTCGCGTTCCGCATCGACAACTCGACCGCGCTCTTCGAGATCTGGCTCGGGCTCTACATGCTGCTCTCGGGCTACCTCCTGCCGCTCGAGTTCTTCCCCGGCTGGCTCGCCGGCGCGGCCTCCTGGCTGCCGTTCCGGTACATGCTCGCGTTCCCCGTGGAGCTCGCGGTGGGCCTGTTGACCCGCGCCGACGCGCTCCGGCTGCTCGGGCTGCAGGCCGCGTGGATCGCCGGGCTGGGGGTCGCGGCGGCGCTCTCCTGGCGCGCCGGGGTCCGGCGCTTCGGCGCCTTCGGAGGCTAGCGAGAGATGCTCCGCTACCTCAGGCTCCTCGGCATCCAGGTCCGGGCCTCCCTCACGGTGGGCCTCGCCTACCGCGTCGACTTCCTCGTGCAGGGCGCGATGTCGGTCTTCTGGGCGGGGCAGGCGGTGGTGCCGCTCCTCGTCGTGTACGGGCAGCGCGACGCGGTCGCGGGGTGGAGCTTCGACGAGGCGCTCGTGGTCATGGGCTGGTTCGTGCTCATGAAGGGCATCCTGGAGGGCGCGGTGAACCCGTCGCTCGCCTCGGTGGTCGAGCACATCCGGAAGGGCACCCTCGACTTCGTGCTCATGAAGCCCGCCGACGCGCAGTTCCTCGTCTCGACCGCGAAGTTCGCGCCCTGGCGGATCATGGACGTGCTCTCCGGCGTGGCGATCATGGCTTTCGCGTTCCACCGCCTGGGCCGCGCGCCGGGGCCGGCCGAGATCGCGGGCGCGCTCGTGTTGCTGGTGGCCGCGACGGCCATCCTCTACGCGCTCTGGATCGTCGTCATCTCCGCCGCCTTCTACGTGGTGAAGATCGACAACCTCTCCTTCCTCTTCCTCTCGATCTACGACGCCGCCCGCTGGCCGGCCGACGTCTTCAAGGGCGGGCTCAAGGTGCTCTTCACCGTCGTGATCCCGCTCGCGCTCATGACCACCTTCCCGGCCCGCGCGCTCCTCGGGCGGCTCGCGCCGGCGCAGGGGCTCCTCGCGCTCGGCGGGGCCGCCGTGTTCACGGCGCTGGCGCGCGCCATCTGGCTGCGCTCCATCGGCCGGTACACCTCGGCGGCGGGCTGAGGGCCGTTTTCACGAAGCCGCGGTATCCTCGGGACCGACGATGCTCCGCCTCACCTTCCTCGGCACCTCGGCCGCGCAGCCGACCATCCACCGGAACCTCACCGGCCACGCCGTGCGCCGGGAGCGCGAGCTCTTCCTCGTGGACTGCGGGGAGGGGACCCAGCGCCAGATGATCCGGTACGGCACCGGGTTCGACGTCGCGGCGATCTTCTTCACCCACTTCCACGCCGACCACTACCTCGGCGCCATCGGCTTCCTGCGCACGCTCTCGATGGGCGGGCGCACCGAGCCCCTCGACCTGTACGGGCCGCGCCCCGCGCGCCGGCTCCTCGACGTCATGCTCTTCACCGGCACCGAGCGGCTCGCCTTCGAGGTCCGCATCCACGAGGTCGAGGCGGGCCAGCCGATCCGGCGCGACGGCTGCGAGCTGCGCGCCTTCCAGACCGACCACCGCACCCCGTCGCTCGGGTGGGCGCTCGTGGAGGACGACCGGCCCGGGCGGTTCCACCCCGAGCAGGCCGCCGCGCTGGGCGTCCCCGCGGGGCCCGCGTACGGCGAGCTCCAGCGCGGCCGGGCGGTGACGCTGCCGGACGGCCGGGTGGTCGAGGCGACCGCCGTGGTGGACCCGCCCCGCCGCGGCCGGCGCCTCGTGCTCTCCGGCGACACGCGCCCCTGCGCGGGCACGGTCGAGGCGGCGCGCGGCGCCGACGTCCTCGTCCACGACACCACCTTCGGCGACGCCGAGGCGCCCCGCGCCGTCGAGACCTTCCACTCGACCGCCCGGGAGGCGGCGCGGGTGGCGCGCGAGGCGGGCGCGGCGAAGCTCGTCCTCACGCACCTCTCCACCCGCTACGATCGCGAGTGGCAGCCCCTGCTCGAGCAGGCCCGGGAGGAGTTCGGGGGCCCGATCGAGGTCGCCTCCGACGGGCTGACGCTCGAGCTCGCGCTGCCGGAGTAGGCCCGGGCCTCAGGCCACATGCGTGGCCTCGACGCGGCCCCCGCGTGCGTTACCTGAAGGGGCATGATCACCGTCCGCAAGGCCGACGCGCGCGGCCACTTCGACCACGGCTGGCTCGACACCCGCCACACCTTCTCGTTCGCCGCGTACCACGACGACGACTTCATGGGCTTCCGCAACCTGCGCGTCATCAACGAGGACGTGGTGCAGGCGGGGCAGGGCTTCGGCCGCCACGGCCACCGCGACATGGAGATCGTCTCCTACGTGCTCGAGGGCGCGCTCGCGCACGAGGACTCGACCGGCGGCGGGGGGGTGCTCCGGCCCGGGGACGTGCAGCGCATGAGCGCCGGCACCGGGGTCATGCACTCGGAGTTCAACGGCTCGAAGGACGCGCCGGTGCACTTCCTCCAGATCTGGCTCCTGCCCGCGAAGCCCGGGCTCCGCCCCTCGTACGACCAGAAGTTCTTCGGCGAGGACCAGCGGCGGGGCAAGCTGCGCCTGCTCGCCTCGCCCGAGCAGGCCGACGGGTCGCTCGCGATCCACGCCGACGCGCGCGTGTACGCCACCCTGCTCGGGGAGGGCGAGGAGGTGCGGCACCCGCTCGCGCCCGGCCGGCACGCGTGGGTCCAGGTCGCCCGCGGCGCGGTGACCGTGAACGGCACCGCGCTCGCCGCCGGCGACGGCGCGGCGCTCTCGGCCGAGGACGCGGTCGCGCTCAGGGGGAGCGGCGCCGGGCCGGCCGAGGTGCTGCTGTTCGACCTCGCCTGAATCGACGCGCGGCGGGCGTCGCGGTAGAACCCCCGCGATGCCCGCCCCTGACGCCGATCTCGCCCGCTGGATCCCCCGGCTGCTCGCCGCCTGGCGGGCGGCCTCGGGCGCGCCCGCCAGGCAGGACCCGGGCCGGGATCGCCGCGACCGGCGGAACCGCCGCCCCGAGCCGCAGGGCCGCTTCGGCACGCGGCCACCGTCCTCGCTCCGCCCGCCCGCCGACACGCTGCTCCCCGACGAGCTCCGGCAGGTCGCCGCCGCGGTGGAGAAGCTCTCGAGGGGACTCACCCGCGAGCGCCAGCTCGCCGGCGCGCGCTACATGGACGACGCGCGCCTCCTCGGCGCGTACCTCCTCTTCTACTGGCCGGTCTCCTACCTCCAGGCCCGCGGGGTCCTCTCGGAGCTGCCCACGAAGCCGCGCTCGGTGCTCGACCTCGGCAGCGGCCCCGGCCCCGTCGGCCTCGCGGCGCTCGACGCGGGCGCCGCCGAGGTCCTCCTCGCCGATCGCTCCGCGAAGGCGCTCGACGCCGCGCGCGCGCTCGCGGTCGCCGCGGGGGAGCCCGTCGCCACCCGCGTCTGGACCCCCGGCCAGCCGCTCGCGGCGCTCGCGCAGGGCCGCCGCGTGGACGTCGTCACGATGGGCCACCTCCTCAACGAGCTCTTCCAGGAGCTCCCGCCCGCGGAGGCGGACCGGCGCCGCGCGGCGCTCGTCGAGGAGGCGCTCGCGCTCGTCGCGCCCGGCGGGACCGTGCTCGTGGTCGAGCCGGCGCTCCGGGACACCTCGCGCGCGCTCCTGCGCGTGCGGGACCTCCTCGTCGCGAAGGGGTTCGCGGTGCGGGCGCCCTGCCTGTTCCGCGGGGCGTGCCCGGCGCTCCTGAAGGAGACCGACTGGTGCCACGCCGAGCGGCCGGTGGAGCCGCCGCCGGTCGTCGCCCAGATCGCGAAGGCCGCGGGCCTGCGCCGCGAGGCCGTGAAGATGAGCTACCTCGCGGTCGCCGCGCCGGGCGAGGCCTGGGCGCCGCCGCCGCCGGGCCGCGTGTTCCGGATCGTCTCCGAGCCGCTGCCGTCGAAGGGGCGCCTGCGCTACATGGGCTGCGGCCCCGAGGGGCGCATGGGGCTCGCGCTCCAGGAGCGCCACGTGACCGACGCGAACCGCCGCTTCGAGGGGCTCCTGCGCGGGGACGTGGTCGCGCTCGGGGAGGCGGAGGCCCGCGGCGACGGCCTCGCGCTCGGCGAGCGCTCGTCGGTCGAGGTGATCGCCGCGGCCGGCGCGGCGCTGCCCGGCGGCGGCTTGCCCTGACCCCGGGCGCGTCGGTTAAGTTGCCGCCGTGGCGTTCTGGTCGAAGAAGCCCACCGGCACCGGGCCGGCCCCCGCGCCAGGGGTGAAGGCCCCGGGCGCGCCGTCGCCGGCCGCCGTCGCGGCGTGCCTCGTCTGTGGCGACGCGCTCCTGGGCGCGGGCGAGGCCGGCTGCACGCTCTGCGGCCGCACCGGCGCCCACCCCGAGCGCTGCGGCCGCGGCCACGCCGTGTGCGACGCCTGCCTCGACGGCCCGGCCGCCGACGTCGTCGAGCGCACCTGCGCCGCGTCCGACGAGCGGGATCCGGTCGCGCTCGCGCTGCGCCTGCTCCGCCACCCGCGCCTGCGCCTCGGACCCGCCGACCACGACCAGCTCGTCCCGTCGGTGCTCGTCGCCGCGTGGTCGACCACCCGCAACGAGCCCGGCAAGCGCGCCGCCCGCGTTTCCGAGGCGCGCGCCCGCGCGAGGGCCGCGCCGACCGTGAAGCTGGGCCGGCCCGACGGCCGCGGCGCCGCCGCGGGGGCGGGCGCCTTCGTCTCGCTCGCCGCCGAGGCGTCGCGCGGCGGCCCCGACGCCGCGCTCGTGGACCGGATGATCGCCCGCGCCCAGGCGATCATCGGCTCGGGCGACGACGCCGCCTGCATGCGCCGCAACGCGCTCGTCGCCGTGCTCGCCGCCGCCCGCTTCGCGAAGGACGGCCTCGGCGCCGAGCTGTCCGCGCGCGGGTTCGCCTGCGAGAACGCGGGCCGGAACCCGACCTGCGTCGGGGCGGGCTGTCCGTTCAACCGCTGAGCCCGCGGGCCGCCTCGGGCTGCCGCGCCGCGGTCAGCGCGCGTCGGCCGCCTCCGCGAGCGCCTTCTCGATCGCGTGGCGGAGCTCCTCCGGCGAGAACGGCTTCGCGACGAAGCCGGCCGCGGCCGCGGTCGCCGCCTCGCGGACCTCCTCGCGCGCGTACCCGCTCATGAGCACGAGCGGGAGCTCCGGCCTGAGGACCGCGAGCGCCCGCAGCACGTCGGCCCCGCTCATGCCCGGCATGGTGGCGTCGACGAGCGCGCAGCCGAAGGGGAGGTCCTTCGCGAGCGCGAGGGCCATGTCCCCGTCCTCGGCCACGACCACGGCGTGGCCCGCGTGCTCGAGGATCCGCTTCGCCACCGACCGGACGAGCGGCTCGTCGTCCACCACGAGGACCGTCGTGCGCGAGGGGCGGGCCGGCAGCGGCGTCGGGGGCTTCGGCGGGGGGCGGGCGCCCTCCGGCGGCGCGGGCGGGAAGAGGAGCCGCAGGCGCGTGCCGCGGCCGGGCTCGGACTCGAGGAGCACCGCTCCGCCGCAGCCCCGGACGATGCCGCCCACCACCGCGAGGCCCAGGCCGCGGCCCGCGTCCTTCGTCGTGACGTAGGGCTCGAAGAGGCGCGCCCGCACCTCCGGCGCGATGCCCGGCCCGTCGTCCCGGACCTCCAGGAACGCGAACGGGCCCGGGCGGAGCTGCTCGCCCCACAGGCGGGCCGCGAGCGCCGCCGCGGAGAGCTCCACCGTCCCGGTCTCCACCCAGATCGTGCCGGGGCGAGAGCCGATCGCGTCGGCGGCGTTGATGACGAGGTTCGCGAGGAGCTGCGTGACCTGCCCCGGGTCGATGGCGACCGCCGGCCCTTCGCGCGCGAGGCGGGGCTCGACGCGCGCGCCGCCGCCCACCGAGGCCTGCACGAGCGCGAGCGAGTCGCGCACGGCGCGGGAGAGGTCGAGCCGGCGGGCGGGCGCCGGGTTCCGGCCCGAGAAGTCGAGCATCTGGCGGGTGATCTCCGCCATCTGCCGCGCGGCGTGCTCGATGTCGCGCGCCGCCGCCGCCGCCGGGTGGTCCGGCCCGAGCTGCTCGCCGATGAGCGCCGCCGAGCCGAAGACGCCGACGAGCAGGTTGTTGAAGTCGTGGGCGATGCCGCCCGCCATGAGGCCGAGCTGCTCGAGCCGCTCGCCGCGCGCGGCGGTCTCGGCGAGCCGGCGCCGCTCCTCCTCGGCCTCCCGCTCGGCGGTGACGTCGATGATGAGCCCGGCCCAGGTCGTCGCGCCGTCCGGCTCGGCGAGCGGCATCGCCTGGGCGCGGAGCCAGCGCACGCGCCCGCCGTCGCGCAACCGGAAGGTCGGCGCGTAGGCGGTCCCCTCGCGCCGGGAGCGCTCGCGGGCCTCGCGGAGCGCGGGCAGGTCCTCCGGGAGCACGTTCGACCAGGCGGCGCGCGCCTCGCGCCAGATCCGCGCCGCGGGCACGCCGAGGATCCGCTCCGCCTGGGCGTTGAGGTAGAGGAACGCGTCCCGCCCATCCGGCCACTGGCAGTAGAGGTACACGAGCCCGGGCGCCGCGGCGGAGATGCGCTCGAGCAGGGCCGCGTTGCTCGCGCTCTCGGTCACGTCGCGGCAGAGGAGGAGCGCCTTGCCGCGCTCGAGCGGCGCCACCCGCAGCTCGAGCCGGTGGGGCCGGCCGTCGTAGGCCCACGCGACCTGGACGGCGCCGGGGCCCCCGCCGGGCGGGGGCGCCCCGCCGCCGAGCACGCGGTCGAGCTCGCGCCGCAGGGCCGCGCCGGCCTCGGCGCCGATCCGCTCGTCGAGCCGGACGCCCTGGACGGCGGCGAGGGCGCGCCGCAGGGAGAGGTCGCCGCACTCGAGCACCTCGAGCACCGTGCAGTCCGGGCCGAGCACGGCCAGCGGATCGGGCAGGGCGGCGAGGATCGCGGGGTGCTGCCCGGGGTGCATGGCCCCGGATGCTAACGCCTCGAACGCGCAGCGAGGGTCCCGTCCAGGGAGCGACCCATCGCCGCGGTCGGGGCGGCGAAGCCGCCGCCGGAATGACTACCTCCCGGGCGCGGGCGCGGGGGGAAGGGTCACGACGCCGCGGCGCGTCGCGCCGACCGGAAGAGCTCGGAGAGCACCTCCTCGAGCGGCGGATCCTCGACGGTCAGGTCGACGACGGGCAGGCCCGCGAGCAGCCGGCCCACCGCGCCGGAGACGTCGTCGGAGGCGACCTGCAGCGTCGCCTGCCCCGCCCCCTGCGAGACCACCGTGCCGAAGCGGGCGAGGTCGGCCTGCGACGGCGCGGGGCGCGAGCCGTCGAGGCGCACCGAGATCCGCTTGTCCGGGCGGACCTTCTGCACGAGCGCCTTGAGGTCCCCGTCGTAGATGAGGTGCCCGCGGTCGATGACCACCACCCGCGGGCAGAGCTGCACGACGTCCTCCATGTAGTGGCTCGTGAGGAGCACCGTCGCGCCGAACCGCTCGTTGTACGAGCGCACGAAGCCCCGCACCGTCGCCTGCATGGAGACGTCGAGGCCGATGGTGGGCTCGTCGAGGAACAGCACCTTCGGGCGGTGCAGCAGCGCCGCGGCGAGCTCGCACTTCATCCGCTCGCCCAGCGAGAGCTGCCGGGTGGGCTTCTTCACGAGGTCGTCGAGCTCGAGCAGCGCCACGAGCTCCTTCACCGTCTCCTCGAACTGGGCGCGCGGCACGTCGTAGATCGCGCGGTTCATCGCGAACGTCTCGGCGGGCGGCAGGTCCCAGATGAGCTGCTGCTTCTGGCCCATCACGAGCGTGATCGACTTCAGGAACTCGACCTCGCGGCGCCGCGGCACGAATCCACGGACGGTGACCTCCCCCTCGGTGGGGTGGAGGAGCCCGGAGAGCATCTTGAGGGTGGTGGTCTTGCCCGCGCCGTTCGGGCCGAGGAAGCCCACCCGCTCGCCCTCCGCCACCTGGAAGTCGATGCCGTCCACCGCCTTCACGGTGTCGTACGTCCGCCGGAAGAGGGACCGCAGCGCGGCGCCGAGGCCGGGCTCCCGCCGGTGCACCTGGTAGTGCTTCTTGAGGCCGCGGACGTCGATCACGGAATGCCCCTTCTAGCGCCCCGCCGGCGCGCCCGCTACCGCTAAACGACCGATCGCGATCCGGAAACACCGGCCGCGAGCTTGAGTGAAGGGTTGAGCTTCTTCCGCTGGTTGTAGGCGCGCAGGAAGGCGATGACTTGGACCATCAGTTCCTCGATCGTCTTGCAGCGGTGATTGCGCGTCACGTTGGCGTGCAGGTCGAGCCACACGCGCTCAATG
Source organism: Anaeromyxobacteraceae bacterium (assembly GCA_047602405.1). Lineage (GTDB taxonomy): Bacteria > Myxococcota > Myxococcia > Myxococcales > Anaeromyxobacteraceae > Anaeromyxobacter. The sequence goes on along the minus strand of JASGHJ010000001.1, from coordinate 338,667 downwards.
CGGTTGTCGTCGGGGCAGTACGGGGGCAGGAAGTGCAGCACGACGCGGTCGCCGAACTGGGCGAGGAAGCGCTTCGTCTTCTTGCTCGAGTGGATGATGTAGTTGTCGAGGATGAGGTGGATGCGCCGCGCGGCGCGGTACTCGCCAAGGAGCTTCCACACGAGCTTGTGGAAGAGCTCGCTCGCCTTGGTCGGCGCCTCCACCCAGGTCATCCTGCGGGTCGTGGCGTTGAGCGCACCGGCGACGAACCGCTTCCTGTTCTGGCCGGGCGTGAGCACGTAGCGCCGGAGCCCTCTCGGCATCCAGTCGCGACCGATCTTCGGGTTGAGATGGACGTCCATCTCGTCCTCGTAGAAGACCGGCTCCTCCGGCGTGGCGTTCTTGGCGACGCGACGCAACCTCGCCAGCACGCGCTTCCTGCGACCTGTTTCCCAGGGGCAGGCGACCGTCGGCTTCGGCATCCTGAGCCGCGCCCCGATCGCGGAGAGCGCCCGGCCCATCGTGCACGGAGCCACTCGCGGGAGCTGGCGCCGCTCCAACTCGCAGCCGAGCAGCTCGCGGGTCCAGGTCGTGCGCTGCCAGCCGAACTCGGTCGGGACCGAGTGCAGAACCCGCTCGAGCTCTTCCTTGAACCGGAGGTCCACCTTGCGGACGCCGTTGAAGGCGCGCTGGTCGAGCAGGCCCTCCTCCCCAGCGTCGGCGAACCGCTGCGCCGCCTTCACCACGGTGGACGGGACGCAGGCGAGGTCGCGGGCGACCTGCTGTCGAGAGAGTCCTTGTCCGAGCTTGGCGATCATGAGGAAGCGGAGGGCGGTGTGCGGGTCCTTGGTCTTCTTGGCGCGGCGGATCAGTCTGCGTCGCACGGCACGATCGAGCCGCGGTATGTTGTGCACGGGAAGGTCTCCTCCGAGTTCGCTGCTGGTCTCGCAACCGCAACGATCGATGGGTTGACCTTCCCTTTCAACTTTCTCCCTGCGGTCCGCGGCCTTGCCGCTGATCGCGAATCACGAACGGTCGTTTAGAATCGAGGGCATGGCGACGACGAAGAAGCGGCCGGTGACGAAGAGCGGGCGCCCCCGCGCCCGCAAGGGCGTGAAGCTGAAGCCGACCGAGCTCGGCCCGAAGGAGCTCGTGCTCGCCGAGCGGCCGTCCGAGGTCGCGGCGCTCGCCGAGGCGATCGAGGCGGACGGCGGGGCGGTGCTCGCCGCGTACCGGGAGCCGCTCGGCGGGAACCCGCTCCTCTTCGCGTCGCTCCCCATCGAGAAGGTCGACCGCACCGTCTTCCAGCGCGACGTCTCCGACGCCCACGTGCGCAAGCTGACGCTCGCGATGGACAAGACGAAGCGGTACCTCGACCCCATCATCTGCATCCGCGAGGGCGACCGGTACCTCTCGCCGAACGGCGGCCACCGCCTCACCGCGCTCAAGGAGCTCGGCGCGAAGGCGGTGCTGGCGCTCGTCGTGCCGGAGAAGGTCGTCGCCTACCAGATCCTCGCGCTCAACATCGAGAAGGCGCACAACCTCCGCGAGAAGGCGCTCGAGGTCGTGCGGATGTACCGCGACCTCGCCGGCTCCCTCGACCCGAAGGAGTCCGAGATGGCCCTCGAGTTCGAGGAGCCCTCGCTCGTGACGCTCGGGTTCTGCTACGAGCAGCGCGGCCGGCTCTCCGGCGGCGCGTACTCGCCGGTGCTGAAGAAGATCGACGGCTTCCTCGACCAGAAGTGCTCGAAGGCGCTCGAGGAGCGCGAGCGCCGGGCGAAGCTCGTGCTCGGGCTCGACGACGCGGTCGCGGGCGCGGTCGAGCGGCTCAAGGCGAAGGGCTTCGACTCGCCCTACCTGAAGGCCTTCGTGGTCGCGCGCATCAACCCGCTCCGGTTCATGAAGGGCAGCGTGCCGCCCTTCGACGAGCTCCTGGAGACGATGACGAAGCGCGCCTCGGGCATGGACCCCGGGAAGATCAAGGCCGAGGACGTCGCGAAGAGCGGCGGGCCCTCCGAATCCAGCGATTGAGGTCCAGCATCCGTCCGTCCCGGCCGTAGGGCCCGCGCAGCGGGCCCGGAGACGAGGGACGCCCTAACGCACCAGCCGCTTCTCGATCTCCCCGCCGATCCCCTCGAGCGTGGCGGGGTCGACGTGATCCTCCGCATACGGGAAGAGGTCGCGCTCCTCCCAGCGCACGTGGCGCTCGAGCAGGTCCGCGAAGGCAGAGAGGTGGTGACGGGCGTCGTCCCCCTGGGCGGTCCGTGCAGCCGCCGCGAGCCGGCGCAGCTCGAGGTGCTCCTCGCGCAGCCGGGCCATGTCGCCCTCGGTCAGGTACGCGCCGAGGAGCTCCTCCTCGGCCTTCGTGTGCGGCGTCAGGAGCTGCTCGTCGAAGCGCCGGACGAGCTGCACGAGCCCGGGCAGGTCGCGGGGCGCGCCGGCGGCCTCGGCGTGCCCGGCGAGGGCCTTCCGGACCTTGAACGCGACGAGCAATGCCTGGTGGTGCTCGGACGAGAGCGGCCGGAGGGCTCGGGAGCGCTTCATCCCATTCCCTTGGCCGCGAGGAAGGGCCGGCGCAACCCCGGACCCCCGCAGGAGACCCGGCAGGGGCCTGCCTGCCGCCGTCGTTGACACGGTGCGCTAAGGCCCCTAGTAAGAATGTCGCAGTCCAACCGATTCCAGAATCAGCGGAGCTGACCATGGGCCAGAACCGAATCCCCGCGGGCCGGCGGGCCGCGGTCGTCATGGGCCTCAGGACGCCCTTCGTGAAGGCGGGCACCGAGTTCAAGGACCTGTCGGCCGTCGACCTCGGCGCCGCGGTCGTGAACGAGCTCGTGGTGCGCAGCGGGATCGCGCCGAAGGAGTTCGACTCGGTGATCTTCGGGCAGGTCGTGCCGTCCGTGAACGTGACGCTGATCGGGCGCGAGATGGTGCTGCGCAGCCAGCTCCCGCGCTCGGTGCAGGCGAACACCGTCGCCCGGGCGTGCGCCACCTCGATCCAGGCCGCCACCGACGCCGCCTCGCAGATCGCGCTCGGCAACTCCGACGTCGCCATCGCCGGCGGCGCCGAGTCGATCTCGGATGCGCCCATCTTCGCGACCCGCACCCTCGCCCAGACGCTCGTCGAGCTCTCGAGGGCGAAGACGGTCCCCGACCGCCTCAAGATCCTCTCCACGCTCCGCCCGAAGGACTTCACCCCGGTACCCCCGGCGCTGAAGGAGCCCACCACCGGCCTCACCATGGGCGAGAGCGCCGAGCAGATGGCGCAGAAGAACGGCATCTCCCGCGAGAGCCAGGACCGGCTCGCCTACGAGAGCCACCGGCGCGCGGCCGCCGCCTGGGAGGCGGGCAAGTTCGACGCCGAGGTGATGCACGTCGCGGTGCCGCCGAGGTACGAGCGGGTCGCCGCGAAGGACAACATCGTCCGCAAGGACACCACCGTCGAGGCGCTCTCGCAGCTCAGGCCCGTCTTCGACAAGCGCTACGGCTCCATCACCGCCGGCAACGCCTCGCCGCTCACCGACGGCGCCGCGGCGGTGATCGTGATGGCCGAGGAGAAGGCGAAGGCGCTGGGGTTGAAGCCCCTCGGCTACATCAGGAGCTGGGCCTACGCCGCGCTCGACCCGAAGGACCAGCTCCTGCAGGGTCCGGCCTACGCGGCGCCCATCGCGCTCGAGCGCGCGGGCCTGAAGCTCCAGGATCTCGACCTCGTGGACATGCACGAGGCCTTCGCCGCCCAGGTGCTCTCGAACCTGAAGGCGTTCGCCTCGAAGGACTTCGCGGAGAAGGAGCTCGGCCGCAAGGAGCCCCTCGGCGAGGTCGACCCCGCGAAGCTCAACGTGAACGGCGGCTCGATCGCGATCGGCCACCCCTTCGCGGCGACCGGCGCGCGCATGATCACCCAGACGCTCCGCGAGCTCGAGCGGCGCGACGGCCACACCGCGATGCTGACGGTCTGCGCCGCGGGCGCCCTCGGCGCGGTCCTCGTCCTCGAGCGCGACTAGCAGGGAGACCCGACCATGACGACGGCGACGGCGCAGGCGAAGCAGGCGGCGGGCGGCTGGAAGAACTTCAAGGTGGAGGTGGCGGACGGCGTCGCCACCCTCTGGCTCGACGAGCCCGGCGAGACCCTGAACGTGGTCGAGCCGGGCGTGGGCGCCGAGTTCGCGGCGATCCTCGAGCAGCTCCAGGGCGACGCCGCGGTGAAGGGCATCGTCTTCACGAGCGGCAAGAAGGAAGGCTTCATCGCCGGCGCGAAGATCGACATGCTCCAGGCGGTCGAGACCGCCGAGGAGGCCGAGCAGCTCTCGCGCGAGGGCCAGCTCGGCTTCGACCGCCTCGCCGCCTCGAAGAAGCCGGTGATCGCCGCGATCCACGGCGCGGCGCTGGGCGGCGGCCTCGAGTGGGCGCTCGCGTGCCAGTACCGCATCGCCTCGTCCGATCCGAAGACGCAGCTCGGCCTCCCCGAGACCCAGCTCGGCCTCATCCCCGGCGCGGGCGGCACCCAGCGGCTGCCCCGCCTCATCGGCATCGCCGCCGCGCTCGACATCATCCTCGCCGGCAAGAGCGTGAAGGCGAAGAAGGCGCTCCGGCTCGGGCTCGTGGACGAGGTCGTCCCGCCCGCGCTCCTCGTCCAGGTGGCGCGCGAGCGCGCCCGCGCCATCGGCGAGGGCAAGTTCCGCCGCCCGCCGCCGCCGAAGAAGGGCGCCATGGAGCGGGCGACGCAGCTGGCCCTCGAGGAGAACTTCCTCGGCCGCCAGCTGCTCTTCTCCCAGGCGCGCAAGCAGGTCCTCAAGAAGACCCGCGGCCACTACCCCGCGCCGCTCGCCGCGATCGACGTGGTCGAGGAGGGCTACGCGGGCGGGATGGAGAAGGGGCTCCTCGCCGAGGCGAGGGCCTTCGGGAAGCTCGCGGTCACCCCGGTCGCGAAGCGGCTGATCGAGATCTTCTTCGCGACCACCGCGCTCAAGAAGGACTCCGGCGTCGACGACGCCTCGGTGAAGCCGCGCAAGGTGAACGCGGTGGGCGTGCTCGGCGGCGGGCTCATGGGCTCCGGCATCGCCTACGTCACCGTCGGCGCCGGGATCCCGGTGCGCCTGCGCGAGCGGGACGACGCGGCCGGCGCGAAGGCGCTCGCCTCGGTGAAGCAGATCCTCGACGAGCGCGTGAAGCGCAAGTCGATGGACAAGCTCGACCGCGCCGCCACCATGCGGCTCCTCACCACCACCACCGACTGGTCCGGCTTCGCGGCCACCGAGGTGCTGATCGAGGCGGTCTTCGAGGACCTCGCGCTCAAGCAGGCGATGGTGAAGGCGTTCGAGGAGGTGAACCCGACCGGCATCTTCGCGTCGAACACCTCGTCGATCCCGATCGGCGACATCGCGAAGGCGTCGAGGCACCCCGAGACCGTGCTCGGGATGCACTACTTCTCGCCGGTCAACAAGATGCCGCTCCTCGAGATCATCGTCACCGACCGGACCTCCCCGGAGGCGACGGCGACCGCGGTGGCGGTGGGCAAGAAGCAGGGGAAGACCGTCATCGTGGTGCGGGACGGCCCGGGCTTCTACACGAGCCGCATCCTCGGGCCGTACATGAACGAGGCCGCGCAGCTCCTCGTGGAGGGCGCCGCGATCGAGGACCTCGACCGCGCGCTCGTCGAGTTCGGCTTCCCGGTCGGCCCGATCACGCTCCTCGACGAGGTCGGCATCGACGTCGGCGACAAGGTCGGCAAGATCCTGCACGGCGCCTTCGGCGCGCGCATGACGCCGCCCGAGGCGCTGCACGACGTCGTCGCGGCAGGGCGCCTGGGCCGGAAGAACAGGAAGGGCTTCTACACGTACGACGACAAGGAGAAGCGCGTCGACGAGACCGTGTACGACCTGTTGCCGGGCGGTCGCACCCGCAAGAGATCCCTCACGAGGAGATCCGCGAGCGCGTCGCGCTCCAGATGGTCAACGAGGCGATCCTCTGCCTGGGTGAGGGCATCCTCCGCAGCGCCCGCGACGGCGACATCGGCGCGGTGTTCGGCCTCGGCTTCCCGCCGTTCCTGGGCGGGCCGTTCCGGTGGGCGGACTCGGTCGGCACGGGTGCGCTCCTCGAGCGCATGGAGCGGCTGCGCGCGAAGCACGGCGAGCGGTTCGCCCCGGCGCCGCTCCTGGTCGAGAAGGGCAGGGCCGCGAAGCCGTTCCACGGCTGAGCGGTTCGCCGGCAGCATCGCGTCGCACCCGCGGCCGCCCCATCCGGGCGGCCGCGCGCATTTCGATCACCCGCGCGGGCGCGGCGTTCCGCCGTGCACGCATAGTTCACTTTCAGAAAACGTAGGTCGTCGCGAAGGCACAGCCTCACGGTGAGTGCGCGTCGCCGCGCGCGACCTCGTGTGCGTTGACCATCCGGGTGCAGGAGGCGCCTCATGCCCGGGTTGTACCGGGGGTTCCACGGACGATCAGTGAAGTAGCCTCCCCTATTGCTCGGAGAATGCTCGATGACCAAGATGAGCTCGAAGCGCGCGCTCGCGATGCTGGCCGCGGGCGCGCTCGTGATCGCCGGCTGTTCCGGCGCCGACGGCAAGGACGGCCTCACCGGCCAGAACGGCGCCCCGGGCGCCACGGGCCCGACCGGTCCCACCGGGCCGACCGGCCCCACCGGGCCCAAGGGTGACCCGGGCACGCCGGCCCCGGTCTCGATGACCGAGAACTGCGCCGGCTGCCACGACGGCGCGGGCTCCAGGCACGCGGTGCAGGGCAACGACGCGGTCGCGACGAAGCCCCAGCACTGGACCGCGGCCGGCGCCCCCGCGCTGGTCGACCACGACGGCAACGCGGGCACGCCCTCGATCCAGCTCCCCGCGGTCGAGGTGAACCCGACGACCTTCGCCGTCACCGTCCGGTACAACGTCCGGGTCGGCGGCGTGCCCCGCATCGACTTCCTGTCGAAGGCGTCCGACCTGCGCGCCCACAACGAGGACGCGTTCTGGGTGTGGGACGCCGCGCAGCACGCGGGCGTCCGGACCAAGCTCCAGGGCGGCTACGCCTGGACCATCGCGCCGAACGGCAACGGCAACTACACCGCGACCGTCACCGGCTTCACCGCCGTGCCCGCCGCCGGGACGACGTTCATGCTCAGCGCGATGGGCCCGAACGAGATGACGGCGACCGTGGTGGCGAGCTACGGCGACCGCCCGAACGACGTGGTCGGCGATCAGGTCTGCATCGACTGCCACGGCAACCACGTCTGGCGCGGCGCGGCCCACGACGTGACGAATCCGCAGGGCGTCGGCCCGTGCGTCGTGTGCCACAACCGCACCGGCAGCGCCGACCCGCGGCTCCCCGGGGCCGGCACCGGCCTGATGGGCATCGTGCACGGCGTGCACAACTCCCTCAACATGCCCGACGGGAAGTACACGTTCACCTGGACCAACGGGAACAAGTTCGACTTCGCGGTCGGCTTCCCCGGCAACATGCCGAACTGCGCGACGTGCCACGACACGCCGGCGCGCCTCGACGCCGTGCGGAACGCGCCGATCTCGTACGCGCTCTGCATCTCCTGCCACGACGGCATCGACGGCTTCGGGATGTCCGCGGCGATGCTCACCGTCCACGGCAGCGTCACGTCGGCCACCGACTGCACGACCTGCCACACCGGCAGCGTGAGGAAGACCCTCGGCGAGTTCCACAACGGCCTCGTCACCGAACGCGCGGGCCTCATCTGGGACGGCGCCGACCAGTCGATGGTGCTCGCGAAGAAGTTCGCGCTCGCCATCACCGGCGTCGCGAAGGTCGGCACGAACCTCGAGATCACCTGGACCGCCTCCAATCCGACGAACGCGAACGCGAAGTACGACCCGTGCAACGCCGACTACGCGGTGGGCCCGGTCTTCTTCGGCAAGACGGGCGCCACCGAGGGCTGCACCAACACCACCGCGGGCTGCGGCAGCACGATGAGCATCCTCCGCGCCTACGCGCTCGGTGACGACTGGGTGAACGACGCCCTCACCGGCGCCACGGTGCCCGGCCAGCCGGCCGGCTCGACGACGCTCGCCTCGACCAACACCACCTGCGACGCGAACAAGGTCGCGAAGACCGTGGTGCCGGTCCAGACCACCGCGGCCACCCGCGGGATCGTCGCCCTCCAGGGCAAGCCGCAGGTGAAGTTCGCCGGCAACGGCAACGTCGTGTGGGTCCGCGCGAAGACCCCGACCCGCGAGTTCCTCGTCGCGGACGGCGCACTGCCCGCGGCCGCGCGCCGCCAGGTCGTGGAGGTGGAGAAGTGCAACGCCTGCCACGTCGGGACGCTGTACCAGCACGGCGGCAGCCGCGTGGACAGCATCGAGCTGTGCGTGATGTGCCACAACCCGGCCGGCAACGAGAAGAACCGCCGGGTGGACATCGAGGTCACCGCGGCCGAGGCCTACGACGGCAAGCCGGGTGAGTCGTACGACCTGCGCACGATGGTCCACGCCATCCACGCCGCCGCCGAGACGCAGGTGCCGCTCATGTACTACCGCACGAACGGCATCTTCTTCTTCGGCGCGCTCGACGCCACCGGCAAGCCCGTCGGCGTCCAGAACTGGCCGGCCGCGGCCGACTGCGTCTCCTGCGTCGACGCCGAGGACGGTCCGCTCACCTTCTGCAAGGTCTTCGGCTCGAGCGCGACCGGGACGGTGCCCGTCGCCAACGCCGACGGCACCTGCAAGGACACCGGCCTCGTCAACAGCACCGCGGGCACCTGGCGTCCGCACCGGGTCCGCGGGATCCACTACCCGCGCGCCCTCAACGACTGCAACGCGTGCCACGTCGACGGCGCGGTGGACCGGCTGCCCGACCCGCTGGCCGCCATGGCCGTCACGCTCGACCCGGGCGCCGCCCCGTGGAACGTCCTGACCGACGACGTGCTCATCGGCCCGTCCGCGCAGTCCTGCATGACCTGCCACCAGTCGAGCGACCCGGCCATGCAGCGGGCGCTCCGCAACCACGCCTCCGTGAACGGCTTCACGCCGGGCGTGTTCGCGAACGGGCGGCAGACGCTGATCGACGCCGCGAAGTAGCGCGGCGGCCCGCTCCCCGGGTGCCGGAGCGCCCGGCGCACGGGAGGTGGTGACGGTAGGTGAACATCGGGGGGCGGGGGCGCGGACGGCGCCTCCGCCCCCCGCGCTTCGTGCACGGTCACCCTCCGTGATGCGCCCCGGCGCGCGCGGCAGGACGCCGCGGGTGCGGCCTGGCCGCGCGGGTGCGCGCGACCCGTACCTCGCGTCCTCGTCGGCGTCCCCGGCGCACGGGACGTGCCGCCCCGATCGCGGCACCCCCGCCCGTCCCCGCCGTGCCTCAACCGCACGGGATCGCAGACCAACCTCCGTGGTTCACGGAGGGTGGAGACGGAGATCCGGGGCGGCGCGGATTTTCACGGAACGTATGGGTGATTTCACGCAGTCCACCGGCACCCAGGCGCGCGCACCGATCTGCGCCTCGAGGTCGCAAGGAATGCGCGATCTGGCGCCGGGTGATGTGGGGCGACGAGGGGTGTTCGCCCACGCGGGCAAGGAGCATCGAGATCACCGTGGGTTGGGCGATGCGCCCGGAGGTGATCGGGGGCGGCGCCGCCGCGCGAATCCTGCGCGATCCGCAAGTGGGCGGGATTGCGCCGCCATTGCACGATGCAAGGTCGAGATGTTGACCCCCCGCGCGAGACCGGCGTTCATGGCCACGCAATCGCGCGCGCGGAGGAGTTCACCGTGCGCGCACCCCCGCAGCCTCCTGTCGAAGTCAGCGGTCCACGGACGCATCAGCTCGGAGAAACACACGCAATGAACACCTTGAACTGGAAGGGCCTGCTCGCGGTCGTCGCCGCCGGCACGCTCGCGATCAGCGGCTGTTCCGGCGCCGACGGCAAGAACGGCCTCGACGGCGCCACCGGCTCGCCCGGCACCACGGGCCCGACCGGCCCCACCGGCCCGACGGGGCCCACCGGCCCCAAGGGTGATCCCGGCTCGCCGGCCCCCGTCTCCCTCACCGAGAAGTGCGACGGCTGCCACGGCGGGATCGCCACGCGCCACGCCGCGCGCGGCATCGTCACCGTGGCCGAGGAGGCGCTGGTCGCCCCCGTCGCCACCGACAACAACCTCGTCATCCGCTTCAACGTGAAGGTCGACGGCGTCAACGCCAACAACTTCACGCACGTCGTGGGCGGCTACTGGTGGGTCCGGAACGCCACCTCGAAGTACGGCGTCCGCACCAGCATCGACACGGCCGTGAACCCGATCACGCTCGTCAACAAGTGGAACGGCGACTACGAGGCCACCATCGCCGGCTTCGGCCCGAACGTCCGCGAGCCCGACTTCGCGGCCGGCACGACGTTCATGCTCCGCATCGACAACGGCAACGCCCCCGACGCCGCGACCGTCGTCGTGCACCTCGGCGGCGCCGACGCCTTCGTCGTCTCGAACGTCTCCTGCTTCAACTGCCACGGCGACAAGGTCTTCCGCGAGCCCGAGGGCCCGGAGGCGGCCGAGCACCACGGCGTGAACCCGCGCGGCGTCGAGGCGTGCGTCGTGTGCCACAACCGCTGGGACTCCGCGGGCCCCGGCCTGGGCGTCACCGGCGCGACGGCGGCCGACCTCTCCACGGGCGGCGGCTCGCGCCTGATGGGCTACGTCCACGGCATCCACAACTCCCACAACATGCCGGGCGGCAACGTCGCCCGCCGCTGGGATCCGGACCGCGTCTCGAACGCCAACAACGGCCCGCTCGCCGAGGGCTGGTACGACGCCCCCGCGCCGGCCGGCACCTACGTCCGCAGCGTCGGCGGCGCGAAGAACCCGAACAACGACAACCCGCCGGTCCCCACGGTCAGCTCCTCGTTCTCGGTCGGCTTCCCGAGCTACATGAACAACTGCTCGGTCTGCCACAACACGCCGGCGACCCTCGCCCGGGTCCAGGACCAGCCGCCGAGCTGGCGCCTCTGCATGTCCTGCCACCAGAACTGGGACGGCTTCTCGAAGACGGTCGTGGGCGGCTCGGCCGCGGCGCTGCACCGGAACATCACCGCCGCCACGGCGACGCTGACCACCTGCACCGCCACGTGCCACACCCCGGACACCGACAACACCCTCGCCGACGCCATGCCCGACCGCGTGGCCGAGTTCCACAACGGCGCGCGCACGGAGCGCGGCGGCCTGATCTGGGACGGCGCCGATCAGTCGGTCGTCCTCGGTGACTCGGTGCTCATGAACATCACGGGCGTGTCGGTCTCCGGCACGAACCTCGTCATCACCTGGACCGCCACGCAGGGCGGCACCGCGGTCAACCCCTGCAACCAGACGGTCTCGGCGACCGCGCCGGTCTTCTTCGGCGCGACCGCGAACGCCACCACGGGTCAGGTCGCGAGCAACCTGTCGGTCCTCCGCGCCTACGCGATCGGCAACGACTGGGTCGGTGGCCCGGGCACGAGCCCCGGCCAGCCGGGCGCCGCCGTGAACGTCACCGCCACGAACACGACCTGCGCCGCGAACGTCGCCACCACGACGATCCCGGTCGAGACGACCACCGCCACGAAGGGCATCGTCTCGCTCCAGGGCAAGCCGCAGATCGCGTTCACCCCGACGGCGGGCACGACCTCCGCCGTGATCCAGATCCGCTCGACCTCGCCCTCGCGCGAGTTCGTCGTCGGCACGGGCGCCGCCCCGGCCGTCCCGCGCCGGCAGATCGTCAGCTTCGCGAAGTGCGAGGCCTGCCACCTCGGCTCGATGTACCAGCACGGCGGCAACCGCGTGGACTCGATCGAGCTCTGCGTGATGTGCCACAACCCCGCGGCGAACGAGAAGAACAACCGGGTCGCCATGGGCGTCACGGCGGCGGAGGCGTACGACGGCCAGGTGGGCCAGACCTACGACCTGCGCTCGATGGTGCACGCGATCCACTCCGCGGGCGAGGCCGGCTCGGGTGAGCCGCTCGTCTTCTACCGGACGAACGGCGTCTACTTCTTCGGCTCGAAGGAGGCCCTCGCCGCGCAGCCCGCGTGGCCGGGCACCGGCTGCAAGGTCGTCGCGGGCTCCGGCGCGCCCTCCACGGCCACCGGGACGCAGTGCGACGCCGCCAACACCACGGCCGTGACGAAGACGCACAACTTCGTCGAGGTGCACTACCCGCGTGCGCTCGCCGACTGCAGCGCCTGCCACGTGGACGGCGCGGTCGAGGAGATGCCGGATCCGACGCTGGCCGTCGCGGTCACCGAGCAGGACGCCGGCGCGGCGCCCTGGGGTGATCTCCCGGGGCTCACCGACGACGTCCTCGTCGGCCCCGGCGCGGCCTCCTGCATGACCTGCCACCAGTCGCGTGACCCGGTGGAGCAGTTCATCCTCCGGACCCACGCGTACACGAACGGCATCCTGCCGGCGCCGGTCACCGGCGGCCGTCAGGCGCTGATCGACGCCGCGAAGCTGCCGTAGCCAGTCACAGTAGGTGAACATCGAGGGGCGGGGGCGCGTCGAGCGCCTCCGCCCCTCGCCTTTCGTGCTCCGTCACCTTCGGTGATGCGCGCCCACGCGCGCGGCGGATCGCCGCGAGTGCGGCGCGACCGCGCGGGTGCTCGCGACCCTCGCTGCGGCGCCTCCGCGCGTCCCTCGATCACGGCTCGTGTCGCACCGCTCCCGGCCGCCGCGCCGCCGGGCGTGGCGCCGCAACCCCACGGGCCCAGGGGTGAAAGCGAGGTGTTGACCCGCGGTGATGGTCGCACTCCGGGGCGCTCCCGGCGCGTGCCCGGCGCGTGGGTCATTTCACGCAGGCCGGACGCACCCAGGGCCGCGCCACGAATTGCGTGCCCCCAGGCGCGATGATTGCGCGATTCGCCGGGGGCCGATGTGCGCGAGGGGAGGCCGCGTGACTACCCGGTCGAGGAGCCACCTGATCTCGGCCGTTTACACGGCGCCGACAGCGGATTTTACGAAAGGTCGAGCGGCGCCAAGATTGCGCGCACTGCAAGTGGCCGGGATTGCGCGCCGATTGAACAAAGTGGAGCCGAGTTGTTGACCCGCTCCGTGGCCGGGGCGTTCATGGCCGCGTGAAGTCGAGCTCGCACGCAGCTTCACCGTGCGAGTACCCCCGCAGCTTCCTGAAGCACGCAGCAGCAGTCCACGGACGCATCAGCTCGGAGAAACACACGCGATGAACACGATGAACTGGAAGAGCCTGCTCGCGGTGGTCGCCGCCGGCACGCTCGCGATCAGCGGCTGCTCCGGCGCCGACGGCAAGGCCGGCGCCAACGGCACGGACGGCATCGACGGCCAGGACGGCGCCACCGGCCCGACCGGCCCCACCGGCCCCACGGGCCCGACCGGCCCCGCCGGCCAGGACCTCACCGAGACGGCCAAGGCCGAGTCCTGCGAGGTCTGCCACCCGGCGGCCGGCGCGGCGCACCAGGCCGACTACAACAACTATGCGGACGGCATCAACCAGGGCAGCACCAAGTTCGCGGCCGCCTTCGTCGGCACGGTCGACGTCACCCCCGGCACGAACGCCAACACCTTCAAGGCCACCGTCACCTTCACGCTGAAGAAGGGCGGGAAGCCCTACACGGACGCGATCTCCGCGCTGAAGCAGAAGACGGTCTACTTCACGACGTTCGACGGCACGAAGTTCGTGACGCCGCCGTACGTGAACGACGCCGCGACCGACCCGACCGGTGAGACCGGCGGCAGCGTGGCCGGCTCGCCCCAGAACTTCACCTTCGGCGGCTGGACGCTGACCGACGCCGCCACCGGCACCTGGACGGCCGTGAAGGACAACCTCACCGCCGACCCGATGGCCTCCGCGACGAACGCGTTCGTCTACGGCTACTTCGGCGACGCCGTCATCCCGACCCTCGAGGGCAACGACAACCCGGGCGGCCGCCACTACGCGCTCATGGACAACATGGTCTCCTTCGCGAAGGTGGTGAAGGGCGCGATCAACTACACCTCCTCGGCCACGGTCACGGGCTGCGAGAAGTGCCACGGCGCGCCGTACTCGAAGCACGGCTACCGCCAGGCCACCGTCGCCGGCCTGAACGACTTCGTCGCCTGCAAGGCCTGCCACACGGACGATCGCCGCGGCACGGACGGCGGCTGGTACCTCGTCACCGATGACCCGGCGGCCTTCGAGACGCAGGGCGGCGTGCTCACCGCCGCGCAGAAGTCGAAGTACGCCTACGTCGCGAACGTGATGAACGACACGCACAACTCGCACGCGTTCGAGTTCGAGTATCCGCAGTCGATGGCGAACTGCTCGACCTGCCACGCGGGCAAGCTCAACGTCGTCCTCGCGGACTCGCACTTCACCCTGACGACCTGCAAGAGCTGCCACCCGGTCACCGGCACGGGCGGCACCGCCCCGGGCCGCGCCCCGGCGCTCAAGACCGCCATCCCGGCGGCCTACGCGGCCATCCACACGATGGACCTCTACGGCTCGTTCGACTGCTCGACCTGCCACAAGGCCGGCGGCTCGGGCAAGACGCTCGCCGAGATTCACCCCGGCTACGACAAGACGGCCCACAAGACCGAGACGACCGCGTACGCCATCACCACCACGGTCGACTCCGCGACGTTCGACGCCACGACCAACAAGCTCACCGTGAACTTCTCGATGGCGGGCGCCGACCTGAACGCGCAGGCCATCGTCAAGCCGACGGTCGTGATGAGCCTCTACGGCTACGACACGAAGGACTTCATCGTGGGCGGCCACGGCTCGCAGCCGGCTCCGGACGGCAAGCGCAACCTCGAGTGGGCCGAGGGCGCGACGGGCAACAGCCCGCGCCTCGCCATCACCCCGGCCACCGCCACGGCGGGCAACAAGGCGTGGGTCGCCGTCGCCGACCTCACCCTGTGGGCCTCGAAGCTCGCGGACGGCTCGGTCAAGCGGATGGAGATCGGCGTCCTCCCGGTCATCGGCCTCGACCAGACGAAGACCCCGGACAACGCGCCGACCGTCACCGTGAACAGCGTGACGAGCGCGAACCCGAACTACAACCCGTACGTCCAGGCCAAGGGCATCACCCGCACGTTCGACCTCGTGGGCAAGGCGCTCGTCGCCGACGCGGGCTCCTACGGCAAGCAGATCGTGA
This sequence comes from Anaeromyxobacteraceae bacterium, assembly GCA_047602405.1. Classification (GTDB taxonomy): domain Bacteria; phylum Myxococcota; class Myxococcia; order Myxococcales; family Anaeromyxobacteraceae; genus Anaeromyxobacter. Next base: position 323,601 of record JASGHJ010000001.1, on the reverse strand, counting down.
ACCCGGACAAGTGCAACAAGTGCCACGACGCGCTCGGCACGACGTTCCACAACGTGTCCTACGGCTCGGCCGGCGTCGTCGGCTGCCGCCTCTGCCACGTCGTCGGCAACGGCGGCGCGCACCTCGAGATGCAGTCGCGCTCGATCGACTCGTACGTGCACGCGATCCACTCGATGCAGGCGTTCGACCTCTCGACGGTCGACTTCACGAACCCGATCGCGAAGCTCCGCTACGAGGAGAAGAACGACGCCGTCTACCCGAACTTCTCGATCAAGAACTGCGAGTCCTGCCACTACGCCGGGACCTACAACGTCCCTGATCAGTCGCGGTCGATGGCGAGCGTCCTCTCCGCGTCGTCGCAGCCGAAGGCCGGCTGGGACCGCAACATCGGCACGGTCGCGTCCTACGTGACCGGCCCGGGCGCCCGCGCCTGCGGCTCCTGCCACCGCACGCAGATGATCAAGGAGGACGACGCCGCGCTGCTCGCGTCCTTCTACGAGCACCAGCACGCGAACGGCACGCTGCTCGTCGCCAACACCGGCGTGTTCGACGCCGTGATCGCGAAGATCGCCGCGATCTTCAAGTAGTCGATCACGGTCGGTGAAACATGAGGGGCGGGGGCGCGCGAGCGTCCCCGCCCTTCGCTCTTTCCGGGGCCTTCGTGACCCTGCTCTTTTTGCGGGGTCGGCCGGTCCCCTGCTGACCTACCTGTGGGTGCGCAGGCGACCCATCCCCCATGGGTCCGTAAAGACGTGGAAAAGGCGGATTGTCGCGTCTCGGAGGACCCGCCGTTCGAGCTCGACGCTGACCCGCGGACACGGCAATTCTAGCGCGACCCCCTCTCAGGAAGCCCGGACCCAGACGACGCGTCGCAGCAGGTGCGGCAAAATGAGCCTGATCACGGGAACATCCTGGGATGACTCGGCTTTTGTGGGGAAAGGGGTGCGACGAAAAGGCTGCGGGGCGCCGTAAGTGAGCGAAGTTCCAGGCCTAATAGGTTTTGATCCGGCCCCTGGTTGACGACCCTGATGGACCGCGCGTTCATGCCCGCCAAAGGTGGTCCGCGCTCTCCCAGCGCGGGCTCGAGCGTCCCCGAAGCTCGGAGAAAACGATGACCCCAATGATGCGGAAGAGCGGTCTCGCGCTGATGTTCGCGAGCGCCCTCGTGATCACCGGCTGCGCCGGTGCCGACGGCAAGAACGGCCTCGACGGCCAGACCGGCGCCCCCGGCCCCACCGGCCCGACCGGCCCCACCGGGCCGACGGGTCCCACCGGCCCGACCGGCCCCGCGGGCGGCACCAACGCGCCCGGCGTGACGAAGGGCCTCAAGATTGCGGTGGCGAGCACCTCCACCGACTCGACGAGCGGCGCCATCTCGGTCCGCTTCACGCTCAAGGACGACTCCGGCTACCCGGTGGACGTGAAGGGCGCCTACTCCGTCAACACCGCCTTCACGGTCCGCTTCTCCCTCTCCCGCCTCTCGGTCGACGCGAACGGCAAGCAGCTGCCGCTGACCGTCCTCACGAAGAGCGGCACGACCCCCCAGCCCACCTCGTTCACGGCCGGCTCCGCGGGCCAGGGTACGATCGTCGAGAACGGCACGGGCAACGGTGACTACACGTACACGTTCCCGACCGCGAACACGGCGGGCGGCGCGCAGGCCGTCGCCTACGACGCCACCAAGCTGAACGACACGCACGTCATCTGGATCCAGGCGTCCCGCCAGACCGACCGCGACAACACCTCGAACGTGCTCACGTTCTACGCGGCGAACCAGGCCTACTACTACGTGCCGGCGACCAACACCGCCTCGACCACGAAGCGCGAGCTCGTGACGACGGCCGCCTGCTCGAAGTGCCACGCCGACTTCAAGCCCGAGATTCCTCTCCGACGCCTTCCACGGCGGCGGCCGCGTCGAGGGCCCGTACTGCAACGTCTGCCACAACCCGGGCCGCACCTCGAACCCGGACGCGGACGCGATGGTCTTCGTCCACCGGATCCACTTCTCCGAGGAGCTCAGCCGCATCACGACCGGCACGCAGACGAAGGGCATCCAGATCGGCGCCGGCACGAACGGCGCGGACAAGACCTGCTCCGCGACCGCCACCTGCACCTGCACGGTCACGAACCCCTGCGTCCCGAACGCGTTCCACGGCATCCGCGAGGTGACCTACCCGCAGGACATCCGGAACTGCGACGAGTGCCACGGCGGCGCGACCTTCGGCGCCCAGGCGTTCACCCGCCCGACCCGCGCGGCCTGCGGCTCCTGCCACGACAGCATCGACTGGACGACCGGCACGAACCACACCGGCGGCGCCGCGACGAACGACGACGGCTGCACGCTCTGCCACGGTGAGGCGAAGGTCCGCGGCTACCACGTCGCCATCGCCCCGCCCGACGCGTCGAACCTCTTCCTGACGGCGGCCGGCACGGCCGGCCAGACCGACGGCTACGCCACCGCGGGCACCCAGGGCTCCGGCGCCGGCGCCATCAACTGCACGGCGTTCGCGCCCTGCACCTGCACGGTCGCCGCGCCTTGCTTCGGCGCCGGCAACAACAACACGAACGCCGCCTTCATCGCGGCCGCGGGCATGGTCCCCTCCGGCGCGGCGAAGATCACCTACGACATCTCGAGCGTGTCGCGGAACGCCTCGAAGAACCCGGTGATGGTGTTCAAGCTCAAGAAGACGGTCGGCACGACCACGACCGACGTCGTCTTCACGACGCCGCCCGCCGCCTCGACCCCCGCCCAGGAGCTCGTCGACGGGTTCGTCGGCTCGCCCTCCGCCTACTTCGTGTGGGCGATCCCGCAGGACGGCATCGCGAAGCCGGCCGACTTCAACATGTCGGCGAGCGTCTACCTGAAGGCCATCAACAACAAGTCGGCCACCTCGGCGACGCTCACCGGCCCCGACGCGAACGGGTACTACACCCTCACGGCGACGGGCACGACCGTCGGTGACAACGCGGTCATGCTGACCGGCGGCCTCGGCTACACCTACGGCCTCTCGACCACGCAGCCGCTCACCCAGACCGACCTCACGGGCATGAGCGCGGCCGACGTCGCGAAGTACGCGTACGTCCCGGCGACGAAGCAGGGCGGCCTCATCGTGCCGGCCCAGAACCTCACGAAGGTCGCGACGGGCTACACCGGCCGCCGCGTCGTCGTCGACAACGCGAAGTGCCTCACCTGCCACTCGTTCCTCGGCGCGAACCCGACGTTCCACGCCGGCCAGCGCAACGACGGCCCGTCCTGCTCCTGGTGCCACAACCCGAACCGCGCCTCCTCGGGCTGGTCGGCGAACACCAAGGACGTCCTCCACGACATCCACGCGGCCCGCAAGCGCGTCGTCGACTTCACCTGGCACGCGGCCGCGGTCCCCCAGTACACGGGCACGGCCACGAAGGGCACGCAGGGCCAGAACGTCTGCACCGTCGCGGCGCCGTGCACCTGCACGGTCGTCGACCCCTGCTACGACAACGTCGAGGACTACGCGGAGATCACCTTCCCGAGCCGCCTCAACAACTGCGAGATCTGCCACGTGGCCGGCGGGTACGACTTCACGCTCAACGCGGGCGCGCTGCCGAACCTGCTCTGGTCCACCGAGGCGACCTACTCGTACCCTGAGCCCAAGGCGTACGTGAAGTCGCCCTACGTGAAGGTCTCGATGGGCGGCACCGAGGCCGCGAACCACGCGGATGGCCTCGGCTTCGGGTTCTCCACGAGCCGCGCCTCCGTCACCTACACCGACGGCCGCCAGATCACCGCGGCGCCGACGGCCGTGGGCGGCGGCTCGCAGCTCGGCGTCGGCGCGAACGCGGGCAAGTCCGTGGACTGCGGCCCCGCCGCCGCCACCTGTACCTGCACCGCGGCCCAGCCGTGCACCGTGACGGTCAAGCTCTGCACCGCCGCCGCGCCGTGCGAGGCCGACGCCAACACGCTCGTCACCTCGCCGATCTCCGCGGCCTGCATCCAGTGCCACGACAAGCCCGAGGTCCGCGCGCACATCGACACGAACGGCGGCTCGTTCTACCTGCCGCGCTCCACGGCGTTCACGCGCGTCGAGCAGTGCCTCATCTGCCACGGCCACGGCGCGATCGCGGACATCTCCGAGGTCCACCTCGCGAAGTAGCCTCCTGACGTGACCGGGGACCTCCCGAGGTCCCCGGCCGCGGCGAACCACCGACGGCCCGCCTCGCTCCGGCGACGCGGGCCGTCGCCTTTTTCGGCGGCGCGTTCCCACCCGCCCGGCGGGGAGGGACTACAATCCGCCCGTGAAGCTCCGCCGGGTCTTCCCGCTCATCATCGGCTTCGTCTTCTTGCCCGCGGCGCTCATGCTGACGGTCGGGATCCTGATCCTGGTCTACGGCTCGTTCGCGCGGGACTACCTCTTCGGCTCCCTCATCCTCGCCCTCGTCGCCACCACCGTGGCGGGGACCGCGGCCACGCTCGCCGTGCTCTACCGCGAGGCGCGGGTCGCGAAGCTCCAGACCGACTTCGTGAACAAGGTCTCCCACGACCTGCGCACGCCGCTCACCTCGATCCGCATGTTCGTGGAGACGCTCCAGCTCGGCCGCATCCACGACCCCGAGCGCCAGAAGGAGGCGCTCGCGATCGTCGCCGAGGAGACCGAGCGGCTCTCCGGCCTCATCAACCGGCTCCTCGACTGGGCGCGCATGGAGTCCGGGCGCCGCACCTTCAACCTCGTGCGCCAGCCGGTCGAGCCCATCGTCGAGGCCGCCATCATGGCCGTGCTGGCCCAGACGCTCGGCCAGGGGGGGATCGAGCTCACCCGCGACATCCCGCTCGGCCTGCCGCTCGTGCTCGCCGACCGCGAGGCGCTCACCGAGGCGGTCCTCGACCTGCTCGCGAACGCCGTGAAGTACACCGGGCCGGAGAAGAAGCTCGCCGTGAAGGCCTGGGCCCGCGGGCCGACCGTGTTCATCGCCGTCGAGGACAACGGCCCGGGCATCCCGCCGCGCGAGCAGAAGCGGATCTTCGAGAAGTTCTACCGCTCGAGCGACGCGCTCCAGCGCTCGATCGAGGGCACCGGGCTCGGGCTCGCGATGGCGAAGCACGTGGTCACCCGCCACGGCGGCGACATCGAGGTCCAGAGCGAGGTCGGCAAGGGCTCCACCTTCACCATCGCCCTGCCGGCCGCGCCGGCGGAGGAGGTCGCGCGATGACCGCCGAGCGCATCCTCGTCATCGAGGACGACCCGTCCATCCTGCGAGGGCTGCAGCTCAACCTCTCCATGGAGGGCTACACGGTCCGCTCCTCGATGGACGGCGCGCAGGGCCTCGAGATGGCCCGCACCGAGGCGCCCGACCTCGTGATCGTCGACGTCATGCTCCCGAGCCTGGGCGGCCTCGAGATCGTCCGCGAGATCCGCAAGGACGACCCGGACCTGCCGGTGCTGATCCTGTCGGCGAAGGGGCAGGAGAGCGACAAGGTGGCCGGCCTGCAGCTCGGGGCGGACGACTACCTCGTGAAGCCGTTCGGCCTGAAGGAGCTGCTCGCCCGCGTCGACGCCCTCCTCCGCCGCCGCCGCGCCGCCGCGGAGCCCGGCGGTGCCGGCGCGGCCGCCCGCAGGACCGTGAAGAAGATCGGCGACCTCGAGGTCGACCTCGAGGGCCGGCGGGCGGCCGTGAAGGGGAAGGCGCTCGAGCTCACGAGCCGGGAGTTCGATCTCCTCGCGTTCTTCGTGGCGCACCCCGAGCGCGTGTTCTCCCGCGACCAGCTCCTCGAGGCGGTGTGGGGGAGCCGGTACTTCGGGACCGCGAGGACGGTGGACAACTTCATCGCCCGGTTGCGGACGCACATCGGGGACGACGCGGAGCATCCCAGGCACCTCGAGACCGTGAGAGGGGTGGGGTACCGGTTCAACAGGTAGGCGGAGGCGGGGGCGGAGGCGGAGACGGAGGCGGAGGCGGAGACGGAGACGGAGACGGACTCGGACTCGGACTCGGACTCGGACTGTTCGCGCTGGTGGGTGAGGGGACCGTCGCTCGTGTGAGGGCGCCGGAGGCTCGTGTGATTGGGCCGTCACCGGCCTCCTTTCGGCTGTGGGCTGCGTCTGCTTGGACGGCGCACGTTTCCTGCCGGGCCACCGCTTGCCTTCGCTCGGTCCCGGGGCCCGTCATGAAACCTGCGCCGGGAGTGGGGCAGACGCAGCCCACAGCCGAAAGGAGCCTTCCGATGTCTTCCACCCCCTCCACCTTCATCGCTTACGACGTCGCGCTCACCGTCATCGCCTCTCTCCGCGACCTTCGCGTCGCGCTCGCGCGGCGGGACGCATCGCTCGCCGATCAGCTCTCCCGCGCGGCGTCGTCCATCCCGCTCAACCTCGCGGAGGGCAACCGGCGGGTGGGCAAGGATCGCCTCCACTCCTTCCGCATCGCCGCCGGCAGCGCGGACGAGGTCCGGGCGGCGCTGCACGTCGCCCTGGCGTGGGGCTACGTCTCCTCCGCCGACGCGGAGCCCGCCCTCCGCGCCTGCGATCGCCTCCTCGGCATGCTCTGGCGCCTCCCGGCGCCGCGGGCGGCGTAGGCACCTTCCGGGCGGGGCCAGCGTGGCCCCGCCCGGACCGGCTTCACCGCGTGAGCCCGCGGAGCAGCCGCTGCACGCGATCCGCGGGCGCGAGCGCGGGCTGCACGGCCTCGCGGGCGAGATACCCGAGCGCCTCGGCGACGTCGAGGCACGCCTGCACCTCGGACGCCGACCCGAGCGCGACGCGGAAGTTGTGCGGGCGGTCCCTGCCGACGCGGCGGTTGCCCTCGGCGACGTTCAGCGGCACGGAGGTGACCGCGCGACGGAGCTGATCGGCGAGCGAGGGATCGTGGCGGAGGATGACGGGAAGGATCCGCGCGACCGCACGCGCGAGCTGGATGGCGACGTCGTAGGCGACGAAGGTGGAGGTGGAAGGCTGCATCGGGGGCTCCTTTCGGCCGTGGGCTGCGTCTGCCCACCCCCGGCGCAGGTTTCGTGACGGGCCCGGGATCGAGCGCGCCAGGCGGTGGCCCGGCACGAAACGTGCGCCGACCAACGCAGACGCAGCCCACGGCCGAAAGAACTCCAACGACATGGCATCCCGACGCGAGGGGGATCGAGATCGCGATGTGGGATCGGGATCGGGATTGCGATCGGGATCGGCATTGGGATTGAGATTGAGATTGAGATTGAGACCGGGGACTGCGCTCCCGATCCCAGTCCCGATCCCGATCCCGATCCCGATCCCAGTCCCGATCCCGGTCCCGATCCCGGTCCCGATCCCGGTCCCGGTCCCGATCCCGGTCCCGATCCCGGTCCCCGGTCCCCGGTCCCCGGTCCCCGGTCCCCGGTCCCGCCCCTCAGCCCCGGATCGCCTGCCTCACCGCCTGTATCACCGCCCCATCCTGCCCCGGCAGCACCGTGCGCGGATCGAGCACCACCCGGTCGTCCTCGATGCGCCCGATGACCGGCAGCTCCGCCCGCCGCAACCTGGCCAGCTGCACATCCGGATCACCTTCAGGGAGCGCCAGCACGAACGTCGGCAGCGTGACCCCCGGCAGCGACCCCCCGCCCACCGCGCTCCGGGACTCCCTCACCTCGGCCCCCTCGCCGGCCTCTCCGAGGTCCGCGAGCCAATTCCTGGCCCGGCCCGCGATCTCCCCCGGGGACATCGCGATCGCCCTCCAGATCGGGATCTTCGCCGTGGCCTCCCCGCGTTCGTGGTGCCCGAGCGTCGCCGACAGCCCGGCGAAGGTGGCCTTGTCCACGCGCAGCGCCCGCATGAGCGGATGCCGCTTCACCCGCCGCACCGCCTCCCGGCGCCCCGCGAGGAGCCCCGCCTGCGGCCCGCCGAGCAGCTTGTCGCCCGAGAAGCACACGAGGTCCGCGCCGGCGTGTACGCGCTCCTGCACCCGCGGCTCCGACCCGAGGCCGAAGGGCTCCGGGTCGATCACCGTGCCCGAGCCGAGGTCGTCGACCACCCAGAGGTCCCGCTCGCGCGCGAGGCCCACGAGTTCCTCCAGCGTCGGCTCGTGGACGAACCCCTCCTGCCGGAAGTTCGACCGGTGGACCCACAGCAGGATCCGCGTCCGCGGGGTCACCGCGTCCGCGTAGTCGCGCAGGTAGGTCCGGTTCGTGGTGCCGACCTCGACGAGCGTGCAGCCGGAGCGCCGGAGCACGTCCGGCACCCGGAACCCGCCGCCGATCTCGACGAGCTGGCCGCGGGAGACGATCACCTCGGCCGGGCCGTCGGGGGGCGCGTCGCCGCTCGGCCGGCCCTCGCCGAGCGCGGCGAGCGCGAGCATCACGGCGGCCGCGTTGTTGTTCACGACCGCGGCGGCCTCGGCGCCGGTCAGGCGGCACAGCGCCGCCTCGGCGTGGACGTGCCGGTCGCCCCGCTCGCCGGTCGAGAGGTCGAACTCGAGCGTCCCGTAGCCGGACGCCTCCCGCATGGCCTCGACCGTCTCGTCCGACAGGGGGGCGCGCCCGAGGTTGGTGTGGACGACCACCCCGGTCGCGTTCACCACCGGTCGCAAGGTGCCCCGGGCGGCGGCCGAGAGGCGCTCGAGCACGGTCCGCTCCAGGGCGGCCGGCTCCGGGCAGGGCGCACCTCCCCGGATCTCCTCGCGGACCCGGTCCAGCTCCGAGCGGATCGCCTCCATCGTCGCCGCGTGGCCGACGCGGCGGAGGAGCCCCGCGCGATCGGCGGCCTCGAGCAGCCGGTCGGCCTTCGGGAGCTTGCGGAGCTCGGTCTGGAGGGAGGCTTCCGTGGGGGGTCCGGGGGGCGTCATGTCCGCATCCTTGCGGGGGTTTTCCCGAGGAGAATCGCTTGTGGAAAGCCCTGCGACAAGCTAATCCTTCGCCACCCCCATGCTCCCCAACATCCCGATCTACCCTGGGCCAGCCGCAAGCTCACTGTGGGCGATCATCCTGTTCCCGCTGGCGGGCGCCATCGTGAACGGCCTGTTCGGCAAGCGGATCGGCCGCGCCAACGTGACCTTGGTCGCGCTCGGCGCCATGGCCGGCTCGCTGACGCTCGCGATCATCGCGTTCAGCTGGACGTTCCACGGCAACATCCTCGTGTACCAGGCCGATCCGTGGTTCTCGGTCCCGTCCGCGAGCGGCGGTCGGCCGATGATCGACATCACCTGGGGGCTCCTCGCCGACCGGCTCTCCGGGACGATGATCCTGGTGGTCACGTTCGTCGGCTCGCTCATCCACGTCTACTCGGCGTCGTACATGTCCCACGAGGACGGCGCCGGCTACGCGCGGTACTTCACCTACCTCAACCTCTTCGTCGCGGCGATGCTCGTGCTCGTCCTCGGCGACTCGCTCGTCACCACCTTCGTCGGGTGGGAGGGCGTCGGGCTCTGCTCGTACCTCCTGATCGGCTTCTGGTACACCGATCCGCAGAAGGCCTACGCCGGCCGCAAGGCCTTCGTCACGAACCGCATCGGCGACTTCGGCTTCCTCGTCGGCGCGTTCTCGCTCATCGCCCTCTTCGGCACCGCGAACTACCAGCTCATCCAGGGCTACGTCGCCTCCGGCGCCTTCGATCCGGCGAGCGTGGTGGCCTCCGGCCCCTTCGGGGCGCTCGGCTGGACCTGGGAGCAGGCGATCACCTTCGCGCTCCTCGGCCTCTTCATCGGCGCGGCCGGCAAGTCGGCCCAGCTGCCGCTCTACGTCTGGCTGCCCGACGCGATGGCCGGCCCGACCCCGGTCTCCGCCCTCATCCACGCGGCGACGATGGTCACCGCGGGCGTCTACCTCGTCGCCCGCAACAACGTGCTCTTCACGGTCTCGCCGACCGCGATGGCGGTCGTCACGGTGGTGGGCGCCGCGACCGCGCTCTTCGCCGCGCTCATCGCCTTCGTCCAGAACGACATCAAGAAGGTGCTGGCGTACTCGACCGTCTCGCAGCTCGGCTTCATGTTCATCGGCGTCGGCGTCGGCGCCTGGTGGGCGGGCGTCCTGCACCTCGTCACCCACGCCTTCTTCAAGGCCTGCCTCTTCCTCGGCGCGGGCTCGGTGATGCACGGGATGGGCGACGAGACCGACGTCCAGAAGATGGGCGGCCTCGCCCGGAAGATGCCGCACACCGCGATCACCTTCGGCGTCGCGACGCTCGCCATCACCGGCTTCGTGCCGCTGTCCGGCTTCTTCTCGAAGGACGCGATCCTCGGGAACGCGCTCTTCAGCCACAACCCCGCCGCGCCCTGGGCCGGCCCGCTCGCCTACGGCCTCGGCACCGCCGCCGCGCTCGGCACCGCGTTCTACATGACGCGGGTCTACCTCCTCACCTTCGTCGGCAAGCCCCGCACGCCCGCCGCCGAGCACGCGCACGAGTCCTCGCCGGCGATGACCATGCCGCTCTGGATCCTCGCGGTGCTCGCGGTGCTCGGCCTGTTCCTCGGGCTCCCCGGCCACTCGCCCGTCTCCGAGCTGTTCCAGCGCTACATGGCCCCGGTCTTCGCGCACGGCACGCGGCGCCTCCAGGCGCTCGAGTTCCTGCACGAGGGCGATCACCCGGCCTGGCCGTTCTTCGCCGCCTGGGCGGTGGCCGCCGCCGGCACCCTGGTGGCCTGGCTCTTCTACGCGGGCCCCATGAAGGAGACGCCCGCCGCGCTCGCCCGCGGCCTCGGCCCGCTCTACCGCTTCACGCTCGACAAGTTCCGCGTCGACGAGCTCTACGGCGCGGTCATCCTCCGCCCCTTCGCGCTCGTCTCCCGCGCGCTCTGGCGGTTCGTCGACGTGTTCGTCATCGACGGCCTCGTGAACGGGGTGGGGCGCACCATGGCCTTCCTCGGTGCGCTCTTCCGCACCTTCCAGAACGGCGAGCTGCAGCGCTACGCGGCGCTGATGGCGCTCGCGGCGGCGTTCGTGCTCGGCACCGTCGTCTGGTCCGTCCTCGGCTCGGGGGGCTTCTAGATGAACCTCCTCACCGCCACCATCTTCGTCCCGCTCCTCGGCGCCCTCGCGGTCGCGCTCATCCCGCGCGAGGAGTCCGGCCAGCACCGCGGCGTCGCGCTCGCGACCACCATCGTCACCTTCGCGCTCTCGCTCTTCCTGTGGGGCAAGTTCGAGCTCGCGGCCGGCGCGCCGGAGTTCCAGTTCGAGCAGGTCTCGACCTGGATCCCGTCCCTCGGCATCGCCTACCACGTCGGCCTCGACGGGGTGGCGCTGCTCCTCGTGATGCTCACCACCGCGCTGATGCCGGTGGTGATCCTCTCCGCCTGGCGGGCCATCGAGGACCGCGTGAAGGAGTTCCTCGTCGCGGTGCTCGTCCTCGAGACCGCGATGATCGGCACCTTCGCCGCGCTCGACCTCGTCCTGTTCTACGTGTTCTGGGAGGCGATGCTGGTGCCGATGTACCTGCTCATCGGCGTCTGGGGCTCGCAGAACCGGCTGTACGCGACGGTGAAGTTCTTCGTCTACACCTTCGCGGCGAGCGTGCTGATGCTGCTCGCGATCCTCTACGTCTCCTCGCACGCGGGCCCGGCCACCACCTTCGACTACCAGGCCATCCGCAGGTCGCTCGACGTCACCCCCGAGGCCGGCCGCTGGCTCTTCCTCGCCTTCGCGCTCGCCTTCGCGGTCAAGGTGCCGATGTTCCCGCTGCACACCTGGCTGCCCGACGCGCACACCGAGGCGCCCACCGCGGGCTCGGTCATCCTCGCCGGCGTGCTCCTCAAGATGGGCACCTTCGGCTTCTTCCGGTACGCGTTCCCGCTCTTCCCCGCCGCCGCGCTCGACTTCCGCTACCCGATCGCGATCCTCGCGGTCGTCGGGATCCTGTACGGCGCGATGATGTCGTTCGTGCAGTCCGACATGAAGCGGCTCGTCGCGTACTCGTCGGTCTCGCACCTCGGCTTCGTGATGCTCGGCCTCGCCGCGCTGTCGGCCGAGGGGCTCACCGGCTCCGTCTACCAGATGCTCAACCACGGCGTGTCCACCGGCGCGCTGTTCCTCCTCGTCGGCCTCCTCTACGAGCGGCGCCACACCCGGCTCATCGCGGAGTACGGCGGGCTCGCCCGGCGGGTCCCGTGGATGGCGGCCGCCTTCGTGGTGGTGACGCTCTCCTCGATCGGCCTCCCCGGCACGAACGGCTTCGTGGGCGAGTTCCTGATCCTGTCCGGCACCTTCCTCTCGCGCCTCGACGGCGCGATGGTGCTCTCGATCCTCGCCGCGCTCGGCGTCGTGCTCGGCGCGGTCTACATGCTCTTCCTCGTCGAGCGGGTCTTCTTCGGCAAGCTCGAGAACCCGGCGAACGCCCGGCTCCCGGATTCTCACGGTCCGCGAGGGCTTCGTGCTCGCGCCGATGCTGGTCCTCATCGTGGTCATGGGGCTCATGCCGAGGCCGTTCCTCGCGCCGGCGCAGGCCCCGGTCGAGCGGCTCGTCGCGCGGCTCGCCGAGGTCGACCAGAAGGCCGGCCGCACCGCCCGGGTCGGCACGGTGCCCGCCGCCGTGCTGAACCGCCCGCGCGTCACCCTGGCCCCCGCCGCCGCCGGCGCTCCCCCGTCCGGAGAGGTTCGCTGAACATGCAGACGACCTTCCCGACCCAGGACTTCCTGGCGCTCCTCCCCGTCGCGGTCCTCACCCTCGGCGCGATCATCGTGCTGCTCACCGAGGTGTTCCTCACCTCCGACAAGCGCGGCTACCAGGCGGTGCTCACCGCGGTGACCGCGGCGGTCGCCGGCGTGATGCCGTTCGCCTACCGGACCGGCGGCCCGATCTTCGGCGGCCAGGCGGTGGTCGACGACTTCTCCGCCTTCGTGACCGTGGTGGTCTGCGCCGGCCTCGCGCTCTCGGCGCTCGTCGGCACCGGCTGGCTCGCGGCCCGCAACGCCGAGCGCGGCGAGTTCTACGCGCTCGCGACCTTCGCCGCGTGCGGCATGGTGCTGCTCGGCATGGCCGCCGACCTCCTCGTCGCCTTCGTGGCGATCGAGGTGATGAGCATCGCCACGTACGCGCTCTCGGCGTACCTGCGCCGCGGCCGCCGCCCGTCCGAGGCCGCGTTCAAGTACCTCGTGCTCGGCGCGTTCTCCTCCGCGCTGCTCCTCTACGGCTCGGCGCTCCTCTACGGCGCCGCCGGCACGACGCTCTTCTCGAAGCTCGCCGCGCACCCCGGCCACGACGCGATCTACGTCGCCGGCTTCGCGCTCGTGACGGGCGGCCTCGCCTTCAAGGTCGCCGCGGTCCCGTTCCACGTCTGGACCCCCGACGTGTACGAGGGCGCGCCCACCCCGGTCACCGCCTTCATGGCGGCCGGCGTGAAGACCGCCGCGTTCGCGGTGCTCGCCCGCCTCTTCGTCACCGCCCCGGTCACCGACCACGCGCAGCGCAGCGCCATCTTCGCCGCCGTCGGCGTGCTCGCGCTCCTCACGATGGCGGGCGGCAACGTGCTCGCGCTCCCGCAGCGCAGCGTGAAGCGGATGCTCGCGTACTCCTCGATCGCGCACGCGGGCTACCTGCTCGTCGGCGTGCTCGCGGCCGTGGTCCCGGGCATGCGCAACCAGGCGCTCGCGGGCATGCTGTTCTACCTCGCCTCGTACGCCGCCTCGGCCATCGGCGCCTTCGCGGTCGTCGGCGCGGTGGAGCGGCGCGCGACCACCGACGAGGCGGTGGACGCATGGGATCTCTCGCGCTTCGCCGGCCTCGCGAAGAAGCGGCCCGCGCTCGCGTTCGCGATGGCGGTGTTCCTGCTCTCGCTCGCCGGCATCCCGCCCACCGCGGGCTTCGTCGGGAAGCTCTACATCTTCCAGGCCGCCGTCGGCGGGAACCTCACCGCGTTCGCGATCGTCGGCGTGCTCACGAGCGCGGTCGGCGTCTACTACTACCTGCGCGTGGTGGTCTACATGTACATGCGGCCGGCCGAGGGCGAGACCGAGGTGCTCTCCGCGCCCGCGACCGCCGTCGCGCTGGTGGCCGCCGTCGCGGTGGTCGTCCTGCTCGGCCTCGCCGCCGAGCCGGTCGTGCGGATGGCGCAGGCGGGCGGGGCGCTGTTGCTGTAGGCGCGGCGGAGACGCCTCTGGAGGGCGGCACATCGGGTCACGGCCGAGCGCCGGCTCGAGGAGCGCGACCCACGGTCCCGGTCGCTTGACCGGGTGTGGTCGATCGATTACAGGTGGGGCGTGTGGTCGATCCGGCCGCTCCCCGAGTTCACCGCGTGGCTCGACGCCCTCGACGACGCGTCGGTCCGCGGCGTCGTACTCGCCAGGCTCAAGCGGCTCGAGCTCGGGCTGGCCGGTGATGTGAAGGCCGTGGGGGCCGGCGTCTCGGAGCTGCGCATCCACGTCGGAGCCGGCTGGCGTGTCTACTTCGTCCGGCGGGGCGCGCAGGTCATCGTGTTGCTGGCTGGTGGCTCGAAGCGTACCCAGGATGCCGACATCCGCCGCGCCAAGGCGCTGGCCGCATTGCTGGAATGACGGGAGGAAGCGTGAAGAAGAAGATCAAGGTGGCCGACCTCAGGGAGTTCGATGCGGCCCCCTACCTCGACGGCGAGGAAGCCATCGCCGCCTACCTGACCGACGTCATCGAGGCGAATGACGCCTCCCTGCTGGCGGTCGCGCTCGGCGACATCGCCAGGGCCCGCGGGATGACCGAGATCGCCAAGGCTGCCGGGATCACCCGGGAGGCGCTCTACAAGGCGCTCCGCCCGGAGAGCGCCCCGCGCTTCGATACGGTGCGACGGGTCTGCGCGGCGCTCGGCGTCCGCCTCGTCGTGCAGCCCGCCCACCCCTGAGGCAGGCGGCCTGGGTGAAGTTGGCGCGACCGCGTCGCCTCACGACAAACGTCCCTGCAGGGACATCATCGGAGAATGACCTTACGGATTCCGGGTTCTCTCGTCGGGAGGGTGCCGCCAGGCAGGTGATTCACCCGAAGTCGCGGCGCGATCCGCGCGCCCAAGCACACGGAGGCGCGTGAGATGCGTTCGATCAGCCTCGGTCGGAGCCGGACACTCGTCCTGGCGGCGGTGACCTTCCCCTTGGATGATTCGGTTCGACCGCCCTTCGCGAGCCTCCTGCCCGCCTACGGCCCGTCGGAACGGCAACAGGGTGAGGCGGACGCCCGCGAGCTGATCAGGCTTGGGTGTGCCGAGTTCTGCTGCGTGGGGCCGGAGGCGGAACTGCTCCACGACGCGCTCGACGAGATCGTCGAGCGCGAGGGTGCTTTGGAGGTGGTGACCACCTGGATCCAGGAACCCGCGGAGGCGAGCGCGTACTTCGTGCACGCCGCCGGCGGCGGACGCCTCGACTTGCTCGCGGCGATCGACGCTCACCCTGAACTGCGCGAGAGGGTCGAGGGCGAAGCCCTGAGGTGACTCGCTCAGGGCGAGTGCAGCGCCACGAGCGCGTCCGCGCCGAACGGCTTCGGCAGCGCCCGCGCCGCCGGCACCTTCTCCGCGGCGCTGTTCACGAGGTCGGCGTGGGGTCCGGTGAGCACCGGCACCGCTGCCTGGCGCGCGCACGCGTCGAGCACCCGCTTCAGGCTCCACAGGTGCGCGTCCACCACGCAGACGCCGTAGCGGCCGGTGGCGAGGTGCAGGACCGCCTCGTCGGCGCTCGAGGCGACCTGGGCCGCGTGGCCGTCGAGGCGCAGGCCGATCGCGAGCGCCTCGCGGAAGTTCCGATCCTCGTCGACGATCAGGTAGGCGGGCATCGAGCGTCCGGGTGCGCGGGCGGCGAGGAGGCGGGGTGAAGAGAACGGGAAGGGCAGGGCGCCACTGAAGCGGGGGGGGGATCCAACTCCAACGAACGGCCCTGCACTTCCCGCAGGACTGAACTGCAACGCGGGTGCCGCGCCGGCCGGTGCGCCCCATGCGGTCCACGCGAGGAACAGCGGGCACTTCCGCCGCACCTCGACTCCCCGTCCGAGGCGCACCGTCGGGTGCACCGGGGCTGGCATTTCGGAGTTGCAGGGTGGCGTTGCAGAAGTGAAAGCCGCGGCTCGGCGGGGTTCACCCCGCGGGCGCGCGCGACTCGATCCCGAGCCGCTTCATCTTCCGCCACAGCGTCGTCGACGACACCGCGAGCTCCCGCGCGACGCGGGTGAGGTCGCCCTCACAGCGGAGCAGCGCCGCCTCGATGGCGCGCCGCTCCGCCTCGTCGACCGCCTCGCCGAGCGTGAGCACGCGGCCGTCCTCCGGCGCGCGCGCCACGCGGACGCCCTCGATCCGCACGTCCGCCTCGCCGAGCGTCTCGCCCGCCGAGAGCGCCGCGGCCTGCTCGATCGCGTTCTGGAGCTCCCGGACGTTGCCCGGCCAGTCGTGGTCGGCGAGCGCGGCGAGCGCCTCCGGCGACAGCACCTTCCGCTCGCCCGTGCGCTTCCCCCACTCCGCGAGGAAGTGGGCGGCGAGCAGCGGCACGTCCTCGCGCCGCTCACGGAGCGGCGGGATCCGGAGCGGCACCACGTTGAGCCGGTAGTACAGGTCCTCGCGGAAGCGCTTCTCGGTGATGGCGCGGCGGAGATCCTGGTTGGTCGCCGCGATCACCCGCACGTCCACCTTCACGGCGGTCGACTCGCCCACCCGGCGGATCTCGCCCTCCTGCAGGGCCCGCAGGAGCTTCGCCTGGAAGCCCGGGGAGGTCTCGCCGATCTCGTCGATGAGGAGCGTCCCGCCGTCGGCCTCCTCGAACACGCCGCGCCGGGCCCGGGTCGCGCCGGTGAAGGCGCCGCGGGCGTGGCCGAAGAGCTCCGACTCGAGCAGGGTCTCGGTGATGGCGGCGCAGTTCACCGGCACGAAGGGGCGGGCGTTGCGCCGGCTCGCCACGTGGATGGCCCGGGCGACGAGCTCCTTGCCGGTGCCGGACTCGCCGGTGACGAGGACGGTCGCGTCGGTGGCGGCCACCCGCTCGACGCGCTCGAGGAGCTCCTGCATCGCGGCGGAGCGGCCCACGATGTGGTCGAGGCCGTACCGCCGGCGGAACTCGCCGGAGAGCAGGTTCACCTCGCCCTCGAGGCGGCGCTTCTCGAGCGCCTTCGAGACGCGCAGGAGGAGCTCGTCCTCCTTGAACGGCTTCGCGAGGAAGTCGTACGCCCCGAGCCGGATCGCCTCGACCGCCGACTCGATGGTGCCGTACGCGGTCATCACGATGACCTGGGTCTCCGGCGCGATCCGCCGGGCGCTCGTGAGGAGCGCCATCCCGTCCATCGCCGGCATGCGCAGGTCGGTGAGGAGGACGTCGAAGGTCTCGGCCTCGAGCCGGACCTGCGCGGCGGCGCCGTCGGCGGCCTCCTCGACCGCGTGGCCCGCCTGGCGGAGCACCATCGCGGTGGTGGCCCGCATGTTCTTCTGGTCGTCGACGACCAGGACCTTCCCGCCGGTGGGCTCGCTCACGGGCGCGATTGAACCGTGATCGGCCCGCCGGATTCAACCTCGGCGAGCGGGAACCGGAGCGCGAACAGGGCCCCGCCGCCGGAGGCGGCCCGCACCGCGATCTCGGCGCCGTGGCCGTCCACGATGCGCTTCACGACCGCGAGCCCGAGGCCGGTGCCGCTCGCCTTGGTGGTGAAGAACGGCTCGAAGATGCGCGGCCGGACGTCCTCCGGGACGCCGGGGCCCTCGTCCTCGAGCTCGAGCACCACCGCCGCGCCGTCGCGCCGCACGCGCACGCGCAGGAGCCCCCCCTGCGGCATGGCCTGCGCGGCGTTGGACGCGAGGTTGAGCACCGCCTGGCGGACGAGCCGCTCGTCCATGGGGACCGGCGGGAGCCCGGGCTCGAACGCGGTCTCGACCCGGACGCCGGGGATGGCGCCCACCGCGGAGGCCACGGCCTCCTCGACCACCTGCGCGAGGGGGCCCGGCAAGAGCTGCGGGGTCGAGGGCCGGGCGAAGTCGAGGAGGTCGCCCACGATGCGGTTGAGCCGCTCGGCCTCCTCGGCCACGATGTCGAGGAGGAGCCGCGCGTCGCCCTCCGGGCGGAGCAGCCGCCGCAGCGAGCCGACCGAGTTGAAGATGACGCCCAGCGGGTTGCGCACCTCGTGGGCGACCACCGCCGCGAGCTCGCCGAGGGCCGCCAGGCGCTCGCGCTGGAGGAGCTGCCGCTGGGCGTGCTCGAGCTCGCGGTGCGCGACCGACAGCTCGTCGGCGCGCCTCCGGGCCTCGGCGTAGAGCTCGGCGTTCTCGAGGCCGACCGCGAGCTGGCCCGCGAGCGCGGTCGCGACCGCGAGGTCGCCGTCGGCCCAGGCCCGGCCGGCGTGGCTCGCGACGAGCACCACGCCGCGGGTGGCGTGGCGGCCGGTGAGCGGCAGGGTGAGGACGGCGAGCGGGGGCCGGGCCTCCCGCAGGCGCGTCGAGGCCCGGGCGTCCCGCGAGGCGTCGGGCGAGACCACCGCCCTGCCGCTCCGGATCGCCTCGCCGGACAGGCTGGACTCCTCGAGCGCGACCGGCTCCCGGAAGCCGGGGTAGGGGGCGCCGTGCGCGCCGGCGGGGCGGAGGTGGCGGCCGTCCTCGGAGAGGAGCAGCGCGCACGCGGCGTCGGCCTGGAGCGCCTGCGCCACCTGGCGGCAGCCGGCGTCGAGGAGCCCGGCCACGTCGCCGGGCTCGCTGCGGAAGACCTGTTGGGCGAGCTCGTTGAACAGCGTGAGCTCTCCGACGCGCCGGCGGAGGTCCTCGAGCAGGCGGTGCGTGGCGATCGCGCCCGCGACGTGCGCGCCCGCGGCGGCGAGCACCTCCAGCCGCCCCGCCGCGAGGCCCGGCCGCCCGTACGCGACCGCGAGCGCGCCGATGGGCCGCGAGTGGGAGAAGAGCGGGACCCAGGCGCCCGAGCCCATGCCCGCCGCGGCGACGGCGTCGCCGAAGGGGCCGGTGTCGCCCACCTCCGCGGTGAAGGCGTTGCGCTGCGAGAGCGCCGCGACCAGCGGGTGGCCCGCCGGGAGCCGCGCGTGCGCCCGCCGCTGCGCGGCGCCGCCGCCGACGCCGTGGACGAGCACGAGGTCGCCGGTCCCGGGGTCGAAGTTCCAGACCGCCGCGGCGTCGCAGCCGACGACCTCCCGCACGATGCCGAGCGCGGCGGCGAAGAAGGCGGCGAGGTCGGTCGTGTCGCCCGCGAGCTCGCCGAGCCGCGAGAGCGCCGCGAGCTCGGCGTTGCGGGCGGAGAGGTCGGAGATGACGCGGGCGGCGTCGAGGGCGGCGGCGATTCTGCGAGCCGAACAGGCGGGCCGCGGCCACGTCCTCCGGCCGCAGCCACTCCCCGAGGAGCACGAGGTAGAAGCGCGGCGCCTCGCGCTCGTCGAGGCGCACCCCGACCGCCCGGGAGAGGCCGAGCCGGGTCGCGAAGCGCCTCACGGCCTCGGCGTCGTCGGGCATCACGAAGGAGCCCGCCGAGGCGCCCCAGTCGTCGGTGTACGCCGCGCCTTCGCCCCAGACCTTGCGCGCGAAGGTGCTCCACGCGCCGTCGAGCCCCTCGATGTCGCGCCCGCTCCGCGCCCGGAAGGCGTCGAGCGCCTCCCGGGGCAGCTCCGCCCACTCCACCGTGAGGCCGCCGCCCTCGACCCGCACGAGGAGCGACCACAGCCCGGCCGCGGCCAGCCCCGCCCGCACCCGCGACAGCACCCCGGCCTCGCCCCGCTCGCGCTGGATGGCGACGCCGAGCTCCGCGACCGCCGAGAGGCGGGGCCGGCGCGCGACGAGCGCGGTCGCGTCGCGGAGCTGGACCACGAACTCCTCGCCCTCGAGCGCCACCCGCGCCTCGACCGGCACCCGGGTCCCGTCCGGCCGCACGAGCGTGGTCTCGAGGTCGAGCGGGATGGGCTCGCCGGCGAGGCGGCGCGCGTAGCGCTCGAGCAGCCGGGCCTGGTCCTCCGGCACGACGAGGTCGGTGAACCTGAGCCCGACCACCTCCGCGGCGGCCCGCCCGAGGAGGCGCGCGACGCCCGCGGTGACCCACGAGATCCGCTGGTCGCGCACGACGAGCGTCCCGCCCGCGTCGGCGCCGAGCGGCGAGGTCACACCTTCTCCCGGAGGATCCGCTTCTCGCCCACGCGCAGCGTCACCTTCTCGCGGTCGAAGTACTCGGCGAGCGGGATGACGTGCTTGCGGGTCGCGCCCACGAGGTCCTTGAACGCCTGCGTCGTGATCTCCTTGTGCGCCTTGAGGTGCCCGACCAGCCGGTCCTTCAGCCCCGCCACCGCCGCCGCGTCGAACCAGAGCTCGGCCGAGGCGCGCACGACCTTGCCCTCGGCGAGGAGGAGCTTCAGCACCGCCGCGACGTCGCCCGTGCTCGCGCCGGCCGCGGCGGGCAGCTCGTTCAGCCAGGGCGGGGTGAGGCCGCCCTTCGCGAGCACCTCCGCGACGCGGTCCTTGAGCGCGCCGCCCGCGCCGCCCGCGGCCGCGGCGGTGTGGCCCTTCCGCCGGACGGCGTCGCCCTCCACCACGAGCTCGCCCTTCTCGGCGAGCCCGGCGAGGAGCCGCTGGAACAGGCGGGGATCGACCACCGGCGGCAGCCGCCCGCGCAGGGCCTCGCGCCCGACGCCCGCCTCGAGCGGGTGGGCGGCGTGGAAGGCGTCGACCGCCGCGACGATGCGGCGGGAGAGCTCGGCGGCGACCTGGCCGCCCGCCCAGGCCCGCTTCTCCCGGTCGAAGAGCACCGCCGCGCCGCGCGCGCCGAGCCGCTCGAGCCCGGCCTGCACCGCCTTCGCGGCGAGCGCCGTGCGCCCCTGGAGCGCCGGGGCCTCGAGGCCGGCGGGGCCGGCGCCCTCGAGCACGGTGGCGAGCCGCGCGTCGGGCTCGCCGGTCGCGAGCACCTTCAGCGCCTGGAGCGGCTCGGGGCGGCCGCGCCGGCGGCGGGGCGCGGCGACGCCGAGGATCCGGCCGCCCGCCACGGTGTGGCCGCGCCCCTCGAGCGCCGCGAAGCCGCGCAGGATGAAGCGCTGCCCGGGGAGCGCGGCGACCGGCTCCATGAGCCGGAGCTGGCCGAACGCGGCGCCGCCCGGCGCAAGCTCGGCGCGGTCGAGCCAGGAGACCGCGCACTGGGCCTGCATCGTGCCGACGTGGAGGAGGAGCTTCGCGCGGTGGCGCAGCGGGCCCGGGGCGGCCTCGAGCAGCGCGACCTCGACGTCGAGGAGCGAGGAGGCGGGCACGACGCCCGGCTTCACGAGGACCTGCCCGCGGTGGACCGCGGAGGTCTCGACGCCGGGGAGGTTCACCGCGGTGCGCTGGCCGGCCAGGGCCTTCGGGGCGGGCTTCCCGTGCACCTGCACCGAGCGCACGCGCAGCGGCGTCGGGTGCCCGGGGAGGAGCACCACCTCGTCCTCCGGCGCGAGCTCGCCGGAGAGGAGCGTGCCCGTCACGACCGTGCCGAAGCCCTTCAGCGAGAAGGCGCGGTCGAGCGGCAGGAAGAGCGGCCCGTCGGCCGGGCGCTCGGGCACCGCGGCCGCGAGCTTCGCGAGCTCCTCGAGGAGCCTCGGGATGCCGTCGCCGGAGACGGCGGAGACCGGCACGATGGGCGCGGCCTCGAGGAAGCTCCCCTTCGTGGCGGCGCGGATCTCCTCCTCGAGCAGCCCGAGCCAGTCGGCGCCGAGCCCGGAGAGGAGGTCGGACTTCGTCACGACCACGATGCCGGCGGGCACGCCGAGCAGGCGGCAGATGTCGAGGTGCTCGCGGGTCTGGGGCATGAGCCCCTCGTCGGCGGCGACGACGAGCATGACGAGGTCGATGCCGCCCGCCCCGGCGGCCATCGCGCGCACGAAGCGCTCGTGCCCCGGCACGTCCACGACGCCCGCGACCGTGCCGTTCGGCAGCGCGAGGTGCGCGAACCCGAGCTCGATGGTGATGCCGCGGCGCTTCTCCTCGGCGAGCCGGTCGGTGTCGACGCCGGTGAGGGCGCGGACGAGCGCGGTCTTGCCGTGGTCGATGTGGCCCGCGGTGCCGAGGACGACGCGCTTCACTCAGACCCCGACTTCCCCCGGATCCACCGCGCCGCCGCTGCCCCCGCCGCCGGCGACGTCGTAGTCCCAGGCGAACAGGATCACGTCCTCGGTCTCGAAGACCGAGAAGTCCGGCCGCGCGCCGCTGCGGGCCACGAGCACCGCCGTCTTCACCTCGCCCGCGCCCGCCTTCTTCGAGACCGCGCGGGCCCGCGCGAGGGTCGCGCCGGTCGACGCGAGGTCGTCGACCACGAGCACGCGCTTGCCGGCGAGGTGGGGCAGCTCCACGACGGCGTGCGGCAGGACGCCCATGTCGCGGCGGCGCCGCTCGATCCGGATCGGGTAGAACTCGGCGCCGAGGGCCGTCGAGAGGGCCCCGCCCACGAAGACGCCGCCGCGGGCGATGCCGACCACCGCCGCCGGCCGGTACCTCGCCTGGATGCGGGCGGCGAGGTTCTTCACGATCTCGCCGAAGGCGGCCCAGCCGATCTCCCGCACGGCGGGCTTCGCCGGGGCGCGGACCTTGCCGACCTTGTGCGAGACCGGCGCGAAGCCGTCGGTACCCTCGAGCTCGGGGGACGGGTGCCGCCCTGCCGCGTTGCGCCGGGCCGGCTTCGCGGTGGTGCCGGCGCGGCCGCGGCCCTTCCCGGGGGCGGCGGGCTTGCGGGCGGACGCCGGGCGGGCGCCGCGCTCGGGCCGGGCCTGCGACGTACGGGTGGGCTTTCGCTGGGTTGCGATGGCGTTCTCCTCGTCCGGGAGCCTCGGGCCGGTGGTGGGAGCCTAGCACGGGGGGCGGTCACCCGGGTCGGTGGTAGCCTCGGGGGGAATGCCCACGAGACCCACCGTTCGCGCGGTCGCCCTCCTGGCCGCCGGCCTGCTCTCCGGCGCTTGCGCGGGGCCGCAGGCGGCCAAGCAGGCCTGGCCCGCGGCCGGCCCCGCCTCCGAGGCCCGGGCCTTCCTCTGGGAGGTGACCCGGCCCGACGGGGTGGGCCGGCCCCTCTACCTCAGCGGGTCCGTGCACGTGGGCAAGCCCGGCCAGTTCACGTTCCCGCCGGGGTTCGAGCGGGTCCTGGGCCGCGTCGACGCGCTCGTGCTCGAGGTGGATCCCCGGAGGGCGGATCCCGAGGTCGTGAAGGGGCTCGTGATGGGCCTCGGGACCTATCGCGCGCCGGACGACCTCGACGCGCACCTCGACGCCCGCACGCGGGAGCTCCTGCCCGAGGCGCTCCGGCGCAACCACCTCCTCCCGAAGGCGGTCGCCTCGCTCCGCCCGTGGTTCCTCGCGACGATGCTCTCGATGAGCGAGCTCGAGCGCGCCGGGTACGCCCCGGGCGCCGGCGTCGACCGGCTCCTCTTCGAGCGCTTCCAGGCGACCGGCGAGATCCTCGAGCTCGAGTCGATGGAGCGGCAGCTGCGCATGCTCGCGGGCCTGCCCGAGCCGACCCAGGTGCTCCTCCTGCGCGACGTGCTCGAGGGGAGCGCCGAGACGGTCCGCACCGTGGAGGCGGCGGCCGCCGCGTGGCAGGGCGGCGACGCGGCGGCCATGGCCGCGATCCTGCTCGAGCGCGCAACCGACCCGGACCTCGCGCCGCTCTACGAGACGGTCTTCTGGGCGCGCAACCGCGCCATGGCGGACGTGCTCGCGCCGCTCGCCGGCGGCCGGCGCACGCACCTCGCGGTGGTGGGCGCCGGCCACGTGGTCGGGCCGAAGGGGCTCCTCGCGCTCCTCGAGGCGCGCGGGCTCCGGGTGCGGCAGCTCGAGCGGGAGTGAGCTACCGCCCCGGCGACCAGGTGAGCCCGAAGGTGAAGAAGTTCACCTTCGTCTTGTACGTGCCCGGGAGCGCGTCGTTGCCGGTCGCCGTGATGTCGTCGAGGAGCGCGAGCATGTACGCGGCGTCCACCCGGAGCGACGGGAGGAGCTGCCAGCCCGCGCCCGCCGAGAAGCCCCAGCTCGAGGCGTCGGAGAGGGTGGGCGAGAGCGTGTCGGTCGGCGGGTTCGAGATCGAGCGCTGCGCGCCGACGCGGAGGGTGAGCGGCGGGGCCCAGGCCGGGTGCTCGTCCTCGAGGCCGAGCCGGTAGACCCAGCCGTTCTTGTAGTTGCGCGGGACGTCGACCGTGAAGCCCTTGTCGCCGACGAACCTGTCCTCCTTGTAGACGATCCACCGCTCGTGGCTCCACGCGCCGGTGAGGCGGACGCCGGGGTGGACCTTCCACGCGAGCCCCACGAAGAGCTCGTTCGGCACCGCGGTCTCCTGCTTCGCGCCCTGGTCCTGGAGGAGCGGCTGGTACGCGGGCGGCACGCCCTCGAAGTGCGCGTCCCCCTTCAGCGTGAACTTCGCCTGGTGGCGGTAGTCGACGCCGAGGGTGAGCGGGAGGCTCGGCACGTCGTACTCGGCGGAGGCCGCGAACGACCAGCCGTTGCCGGCGAGCGCGACCTCGGCCGTGCCGACCGACGAGACGAAGTTGACGTCCTGCTTCAGGATCTCGGTGATGCGGTGGAAGACGACGCCGCCGCCGAGGCGCAGCCCGCCGCCGACCTCGATGCCGCCGCCCGCGCGGGCGATGAACCAGCGCTGGTCGACCTCGCGGATGCGCGTCGAGCCGGCCCAGCCCTCGGGCCAGAAGAGCGAGCCGCCGCCGCCCACCAGCATGCCGGCGCCGACACCGTAGCGGCGGCCGCCGGAGAGCTGGCCGCCCCAGGCGAGCGAGAGCGTGGGCGGGTAGGCCGGGTGCTGCACCGTCTTCGCCGAGCCGAGCGTCGGGTCGGACCACTCGGTCTTGTTGTCGACGATCTCGAGCGCGGCGGTGGCGGAGGCGCCCTCGAGCCGGGACAGCGCGGCCATGTTGGCCATCACCGCGCCGGCGCCCTCCTGCGAGGCGACGTTGGACTGCTGCAGCGCGAGGTCGCGCGGGCTCTGGGTGGGGATGGCGTAGGCCGCCGCGAGCGCGGCGGAGGGGGCGGCGAGCAGGAGGGCGACGAGGATCTTCTTCATGGCGGTCTCCCTTTCGCTACGGCAGGACGACGACCGAGCCCGGCAGCGCGGCCGGATCGGCGAGGAAGGCGGCCGCGTCGGCCTGCGCCTTGCCGGTCTGGAGGACGTCGGCCCAGTTCGTGATGAAGCCGTGCTCGACGGCCCACGGCGTGAGCGGCTTCGAGCCGAAGCCGCCGGTGCAGGAGGCGAACGCCGCCGCGTCGGGCGCGGTGGCGCCGGTCATGAACACCTGGAAGTCGCCGGTGCCCTGGCCGAACGTCGGCGCGCTCGGCAGCGGCGTGTTCCCGGCGACCGCCGAGAGGAGGTACGTGAACGGGTTCGGCACCGACTGGTCGCAGAAGGCGGCCTGCGCGAGCACCGCCTTCGGCGCCTGGGCGACCGAGCCGTTCGGGTTCGCGAGGAGGTTCGGGAGCGGGTTCGCCTTCAGGTGCCCGGCGAAGTTGATGGGGTCGGCCGGGTCCAGGATGGTCTTCGCGACCGCGAGGAACTGCAGGTACGCCGACGTTCCGGGCGAGATGCCGAGCCCGGCGAGGAGCTGGTCGGTCGAGGGGCCGAACTCCGGAGAGTTCGTGAAGATGTCGACGATCGTGCCGCCGCCCACGTTGAGCACGCCCGAGGCGAGGCGCGGGTTCACGGCCATGCTCATCGCGCCCTGCAAGGACCCGAGCGACTGGCCGAGGTAGCGGACCTTCGCGGGGTCGATGACCACGCCGCCGGCGGCGAGGTGGTCGAAGACGGGGTTCGTCGTGGGCGGCGGGCCGGTCGGGACGAACGCGAGGGCGCGCACGAGCTGCGACTGGTCGATGGCGTCCTGGCGGAGCGTGTCGCGGGTGCGGAAGAAGTTCACCGAGACGAGGAAGTTGCCCGAGACGATCGGGATGCCGTGCTTGCCGTCCCAGCCGCAGGAGGCCGGGCTCGCGGCGCACGCCTCGGACACCGGCTTCATCGCGTAGCCGACCGCGCCGCAGGTGCCCGGCGGCTTCGCGTCGCCCTGCGCGCCGGGCGGGAGCGGCGAGCTGCACGCGGAGGTGTGGTCGGCGCAGATGGGGAAGCCGGAGATCGTCACGTCGCCCTTGTTGCAGAGCGAGCGGTCGCCGTGCTTCGCGGCGTCGACCGCGATCGTGATGAGTCCCTTCGCGGCGAGGCCGTTCGCCACCGTGAGCATGTCGGCCCGGCCGCGCCCGAACCCGTGGCGGAACACCACGACCGGCGCGCACTTCAGCGCCGAGAGCGCCCCCGGACAGGCGGCGAGGTTGGGGTTCGTCGCCTTCGGCACCGCGACGAGGACCGGGACGGTCTCGAGGCTGCCGCTCCCCACGCTCGCGAAGAACGCGCCGGACGCGGGGTCGAGCAGGTTGAACGTCTGGATCGACGTCTCGAGCACCTCGGCGAGGTTGTCCGCCGGCACGGTCGCGGCCACCCCGTAGCGCGCGTAGGCCTGCGCGGGCGTGTAGCTCGTGACGGCGCCCGGCACCGCGGTCGACGCCTGGAGCGTGTACGGCAGCGCGGCGAGCTGCAGCGCCTGCGAGAGGATGGTCTGGGTGCGGAACGTGTAGGCCATCGCGACGTCGCCCTTCGCGAGCGCGGCGGCGGTCAGCACCGGCTGCAGGCTGCAGCCGCATCGCCTCGAGGCCCGCGGCCGTCTCGTCGTCGATGCCGAGCAGCGCCGAGTGGCCGCCGACCGAGACCGGGTGCGTGAAGAGGCAGCACGTTCCCGACGGTGCCGCGGCCGAGGGCCTTGCCGGCCTTGTCCTTCACGCCGGTCGTGACGATCACCGCGTAGTCGGTCGCGTCCTTGAGCGGCCGGGTCCGGAAGGGCGAGGTGGCGTCGCAGGCCGAGAGGCCGGCGGGCTGGAGCACGATGGCGGTCGAGAGCCCGGAGTCGGTCACCTCGCAGGGCTCGGTGAGGTAGGTCGCCGGGTTCACCTTCGACGGCGTGGTGCCGGAGAGGTCCCAGAGCTGCACGGTCTCGCCCGTCACGGTGGTCGCGTCGATGAGGTCGCTCGTCGCCGCGAGGATGGGCGCGGTGGTCCCGAAGCCGTCGAGGGCCTCGAAGCCCGCGGCCGCCGCCGAGGAGCAGTTGCCGGCGGCGTCGAGCGAGCCGCTCGCGAGCGTGCACGCGGCGAGCTTCGTGAGCTTGCCGGTCGGGCCGGGGTGGCGGAGGAGATCGATCGGCAGCGGCACGAGGCCGCGGGCCGCGTCGAGCTCCACGACGGTCTTCCTGGGCGCGATCTGGAAGGTCGTCATCATCGCGAGCTCCTGGTGCGGGAAGCGGGAGTCGGCGACGGTGAACGCCGCGGGCACGCCGGGGGCGGGCGCGGTCTTGTAGCTCGCGATGAGCTGGTTGAGCGCCTGGGCGTTCGCGAGCGCCGCCTCGTACGTGCCGAGCTGGGCCTTCAGGAGCGACAGGTTCGCCTCGGTGGTGAGGTCCTGGCCCTGCGCGATGAGGTTGAAGATGGTGGAGGAGTAGACCGCCCGGCCGTCGGCGGTCTTCACGCCGTACGGGCCGCCGCGCACGAAGGCGTAGTAGAGGCCGGGCTCCCAGGGGCCGTGGCCCTTCCTGTGCAGCGTGAGGGTCGAGGTCTTCGTCCCTGCGGCGACGTCGGCCGCCGTCGGGGCCTCCATCGGGATGAGGCCCGCGCCCGCGGCGGTGAGCCCCCACACGAAGAACGTGTCGGCCGTGAACGAGCCGAGGTCGAGCGCGACCGGGCCGTCGGTGACCGCGCCGCTCGCGGCGATGGTCTGGTCGACGAGGTCGAGCGTGATCGCGACCTCCTGATCGTTCGGGAAGCCTCCGGCCGTGTTGAAGGCGAGGAGGAGCTCCTTCTGCGCGCCGTCGGGCAGGCCGCCGAGGCCGAGCGCCGAGCGGGCGAGGTCGTTCGGCAGCGGGATCGCGCCGGCGGTCGGGTCGAACACCACCGTCGCGACCTTGCCGACGGTGCCCGACTTCGGGACGGAGGGGGCGCAGGCCGTGAGGCCGGAGGCGGCGCCCGCGAGGGCGAGCGCGCCGAGGACGAGGATCCGGGTGCGGGTCATGGCGGTCCTCACTTGTCGAACCTCTGGGTGGCGACCGCGCCGGCCTGCGCGTGCGCGCCGTCGGCGTAGTCGAAGTAGGTGTTGTGGACCCAGTCCACGAGCAGGTCCGGCCCGGCGAGGACGTCGTAGGGCCCGTCGCGCTGCGGGCCGGGCAGCTGCATGCGGGTGGTCGGGCCGGCCGGGTCCATCACCGAGACGTGGCGGACGTTCGCCGACGAGCCGAACGCGAAGGAGGTGCCGGTCGCGGTGAGCCGCGGGTTGCCGACGTCGACGGTGAGCGCGCCGCCCGGGCGGGCGTACGGCCCGGCGACGTAGCCGGTCGTGACCGTGGGGAACTGGCTCACCGCGGTGAACGTGTGGTACCGGCCCCAGCGCCAGTCGGTGCCGGCGGTGGCGAGGAGCGTGCGGTACGCCGTGACGAGCGAGGTCACGACCTGCGCCGCGCACGTGTGCGAGGCGACGGCGGCGCCGGTGTCGGGGTCGACGTCGTCGCAGAAGCTCGCGTCGTCGCCGGTCACGCCCGGCTCGAGCATGCGGAGCATGCCCTTGACCGCGTTCGCGGAGCTCACGCCGAGGCCGGCCGCGCCGAGGTCGTCGGCGAAGACGCGGACGAGGAGGTCGCGCACGAACGTGTGGAAGAGGAGGCACGCCGCCGAGTTCGCCGTGTTCGTCGCGTCGGGATCGTCCGGAGAGAGGGCGGGGTCGATGCCGAGGAGGCCGGTCGGGCAGTCGTAGGCGCGGGCGTTCGCCGCCGCGCCCCAGGCGACGAGCATGCCGCGCGCCGCCGCGAAGTCGGCGCTGCCGGTGGCCGCCGCGTCGTAGCTCGCGTCCTTCAGGAGCTCGGTGAACGCGCGCCCGAGCGACGAGACGTGGTCGGCCTGGATCGACTCGAGCTCCGCCTCGGAGATCTTGCCGCCGCCGGCCGCGAGCGCCTTCGTCATACGCTCGGTGATGCGGGTCTGCCGGAAGCCGATCTCGTCCCAGTCGAACGAGAGGTACGGCGGGTAGGCGAAGACGTTGTTGTCCTTCGAGACGCCCACCGGGTCGGAGTTCGCCGTCACGTAGAAGCCCCAGGCCGGGTCCTTCCCGTGCGGCACGTCGGCGTCGTCGAGGAAGCAGGAGCGCGGCGCGGCCACGCCGCCGCAGGCCGGGTCGGAGCCCCACTCCGCCGAGCCGTCGCCCGGGAGCGGGATCCAGGGCGGCTGGAGCGAGGCCGGCGCCGTCTTGCGGGCGTCGGCGAAGTCGCGCACCGGCAGGAGCGCGTGCGGGTCGTACGCGATGTGGCCCGCGTCGTCGGCGAGCACGAAGTTCTGCGCGCCGGTCGCGTAGTCCTTGAGCGCCTCGACGGCCGCGTCGACGCTCGCCGCGGTGGCGAGGCCGAAGAAGGCCTTCAGGTCCTGGGTCCAGCCCTCGTGGCCGGTCCAGCGCATCGAGACCGCGTGGCCGCCGCCGTCCGGCGCCTGGATGATCGGGCCGTGGTGCGGCACGACGAAGACGAGCGCGCCCTGCGCGGAGAGGAGCGGCGCGTTCGGCGGCCACGCAGTCGCCTCGTGGAGCAGGCCGTCGGGCCCGCGGACCTTGTACGACTGCGGCGCGACCACGAGCGAGACCGGGGCGCCCTTGAAGAGGACGCACGGGAGCTGGGCGGAGGCGCAGGAACCCTGCGGGAGGAACTGCTCGCGGTAGAGGTCGGTCACGTCGTAGCCGACGACGGTGACGCCCCAGCCGACGTGCTTGCCGCGCCCGACGAGCGCGCCCGGCGTGCCGGGGAACGAGCCGCCCACGATGTCCATGCCGTCGGCCGCGCGCCGGGAGGTGAGCTGCGCGAGGTAGAAGTTCGGCGGGTAGGGGAGGGAGAGGTGCGGGTCGTTCGCGACCATCGCGTGCCCGTTCGCGGAGTGCGCCGCGTCCACCACCCAGTTGTTGGAGCCGACCTCGCCCACCTCGGCCCGGAGCGCCTCGCGGAGCGCGCCGTGGCGGGCGCCGAGCGCGCCGAGGCTCGCGCCCCACGCGCCGAGCGCCGCGGCGTCCACCTGCGGCGCCGGCGTGGGCGCCGCGGCCGCCGGGGGCGCGACGAGCGTGTACGTGCGCGCCTGCACGGGCAGCTGGGCGCGGACCCAGGTCTTGAACTTGCCGCCGGTGCCGAAGGCGAGGACGAACCCGCCGTAGGCCGCCTCGGCCGAGATGCTCTCGGAGAGCTGGAACTGCTGGAGCCGGGCGAGGCCGGTGACGTCGGCGAGCGTCCAGGCGGGGAGGTCCGCCGCCTTCGCCGGCACCGGGAGCTGCGCGTACTCGCCGGGCAGGTCGGCGTCGGTGAGCTCGCCGAGCCGCGCGTTGATGCCGTCGACGTAGGCCTGCACGCGGGCCTTCGTGGCGGGGTCCATGGCGGTGACGAGCGCGTCCTCGATCCGGCCGCCGTTCCGCATCGTGAAGAGGGTGCGGAGCTGCACGTCCTGCTCGAGCCCGAGCGGGCCGACGAGCTCGGAGAGCCGGCCGCGGGCCACGCGGCGGAGGAAGTCCATCTGGAAGAGCCGGTCGCGCGCGTGCAGGTAGCCCTGCACCGCGAAGCAGTCGGTGTCGATCGCGCAGTCGACGTGCGGCACCTGCCAGGCGTCGTAGGTGACGGTGACCGCCGCGGACAGCGAGGCGATCTTCTTCGGGGTGAGCGCCTGGGCCGCGTAGCTGATGTGGACGGCCTGCGTGTGCTTGCCCGCGGTGGCGGTCACGGTCGCGGTCTGGCCGCCGCCGGCGACGGCCGGGGGCCGCCAGACGACGAACGCGCCCTTCGAGCCGGAGAGCGTCCCGGCCCCGGAGAGCGTCCAGCTCACCTCGGCGCCGCCGGTGGCGGTCGCGGTCAGGCTCACCGGCCCGGACGCGGTCACGTCGCCGGACGGTGTGACGGTGAGTGAATCAGCGAGGTCGCCGGACTTGGCGCAGGCGAGGACGGCGGACGCGAGGGCACACAGGACGACCTGCTTCGCGCGCATGAAGCCTCCGAAGGTGCGGACGTTCGACTGGCGAATCGGGGAGCGACTCTAGGCGGGGCGTGCCGCCACCCCCAAGGCTCCAGTCGGGTCGAACCATCCGGTCCGTTTCACTTTTCGTCACCGCCTCGCCGGGTCGAGTTTGACGCGGCGCGGTGAGCGCGGCGTGCCGCGCTGCGGCGAGGGTGCCCTGGTTTCACTGCTCGTGGGGAGGCGGGTCGGCTACGATGCAGCCATGCGTGCGCTCGCGTGCCTGGCCGTGCTCGTGACGGGCGCGTCGTGCGCGACGGTCGCCGCCCCCGCCGCGCCCTCCCGCGGCAGCCGGTCCCCCACCTTCTCTCTCGTCGGCGCGCCCGAGCTCGTCCTCCCCGGCGTCGTCTCCACCGCCGCCTCGACCGAGATCCGCCTCGCGGTGAGCCCGGACGGCGCGCGGCTCCTGTGGGGCGCGATCGGCCAGCCCGGCGCGCCGCGCGGCTGGGAGATCCTCGAGAGCCGCCGCGTCGCCGGCGGCTGGTCGGCCCCGGCGCCCGCCGCGTTCGACTCCGCCGCGAACGACTTCGACCCCTCCTTCGCCCCCGACGGCTCCGGCGCCTACTTCTTCTCGAACCGCCCGGGCGGCCTCGGCGGCGACGACCTCTGGTTCGCGCCGCTCGGGAAGGACGGCGCCTGGGGCGAGCCCGTGAACCTCGGCCCCGGCGTGAACACGAAGGGTGACGAGTGGGCCCCGTCGGTCTCCCCGGACGGCACGAGGTTGCTCTTCTGCTCCGACGCCCGCGGCGGCGCCGGCCGCCAGGATCTTTTCGTCGCGCGGAGGCTCGCGGACGGAGCCTGGGGCGACGCCCGCGCCCTCGCCGTGAACGGCCCCGACGACGACTTCGACGCGACGTTCCTGCCCGACGGCAGCCTGGTGTTCTCGTCCGGCCGCACCGACGGCGCGGTCGCGCTGTACTGGGCGCCCGCGAACGCCGCCGGCCCGTCGTCCCGCGTCCGCCTCGGCCCCGAGGTGAACGGTGAGGACGCGGAGCCGTTCACGAATGGCCCGTCCATCGCCGCGACCGAGCCCGGCTGGCTGTATTTCTCGGCCCGCCGCTCAGGCGGCGCGGGCCGCATGGACATCTGGCGGGTGCGTTACCGGGTGGGGCGCTGAGCAGGGAACGGTGACGTCACCCCGTGGCGGCGAGGCTCAGGCCGCCCCAGGATGAGTCGGGTTCCTTCGCGAAGAGTGGGAGAGGAAGAGGCTGGCCGACGTCTTCATCGCCCTCGACCACCTTCATCGCCCCCGACGCCTTCGCCTCCCGCCGCTCCTCTCGCTCGCGCCGCGCCTCGGCCTTCCGCGCCTCGATGTACTCGCGCCCGTACTTGAGGAACGCGCGGTACTGGTTGTGGGCCCGGCACTTCGTCACGAGGTCGTCGACGGTGGACGAGCCCGTCTCGTTCGCCGGGTCGAGGTGGTCCATCTCGAGCCGCTCCGTCTCCGGGCAACGCTCGCCATTGCAGATCTCGGTGCACCGGTGTCCGTCGCGCTCGAGCACCGCGCGGCGGACGCCGAGGGGCACGCGCTGCCGGATGCCCGGTGTGGCCACCTGCTCCGGGACCGCCCGCGGGTGCTGCGGCGCGATGAACCCGAGCCGCTTGCCGTGCTTCTCGAGGGAGTCGTGCAGCATCTGCTCGAAGACCTTCTGCAGGTCGCCGTCGGGGATCTTGTGGGCGAGGTAGCCCTTGAGCGTGTCGAGCTCGGCCTTGAGCGCGGCGTCGAGCTCGAGGCGCCACTGCCAGCGGCCTGCCGCGACCGGCTCGATGCGGCTGCGGTCGCGGGGGCGGAAGAGTCGGAGTGGTCGGGGCGAGAGGCGGAGACGGAGACGGAGATAGGGTCGGAGTCGGATCCGGAGTCGGATCCGGAGTCGGAGTCGGAGTCGGAGGCGGAGTCGGAGGCGGAGGCGGAGTCGGAGTCGGAGTCGGAGGCGGAGACGGATCCAGAGGCGGAGTCGGAATGAGCGAGAGGCTCGGCGGCGAGGCCAGCTCCTCCCGAGGAGTGAACCCGGAATCCGTAAGCCCCTCCACCAGTGGCGTAACTTTCGGGGCGTGAGCTGCGGAGAGCCCCGGCATCGAGACCGGAGTCTCCGTCAGCTTGAGCGCCGCTCCCGGCCGCGGGGTCGGCGTCGGAAGCTTCCGGAGTCCTGGTGCGGGAACCTCGCGCGGCCTGATGGAGACGACGAGCTCCTCCGTCTTGCGCTTCGACAGGTGGGTCGCCTGGCGGAGGAGCAGGTCGACGTTCGCGTCGGTGATGACCTTCGCGAGCATGGCGAGCTGGGTCGCGTTGACGGACCCTTGCTCGATGGCGTTCACGACCTGCGGGTAGCGATGGACGAGCTTCATCGCCGCGAGCCGGCGATAGGCCGTTCCTTCTGCGAGGTGGAGCACCCGCACCAGGTACTCGAACGTGGAAGGACAGCCGTAGGCTGCGTACCCCATCTCCCGATCGAAGACGCACAGCTGTCGAAGGAACTCGACGAGCCCCTGGCGCTCCTTGTGGAGCAGGGCCTGGAGCGCCTCGTGGATGGACTGGATCAGACCGAGCTTCATGATTCACCTCGCATGAATGAACATGAACGCATGTCCAGTATAACACGCGAAGTGAATGCGTCCATGGGCTCCATGGTCCCAGATGGGTTCACTGACGGTGTCCGAGCCCTGCTACACCCCCATCGCCCTTCCCAACCTCGCGACGCCCTCCTCGATCCTCGCCACCGTCGAGTTCGTGAAGTTGAGCCGCAGCGTCGAGCGCCCCTCGCCGTCCGGGTGGAACTCCCCTCCGGGCACGAACGCGAGCCCCTGCTCCAGCGCCTTCGCGAGCACCGCCGCAGCGTCCTCGCCGCCCGTCAGGCGCGCCCACAGGAACATCCCGCCGCCGGGCCGGTTCCACGCGAGCCGGTCGCCGAGCTTCGCCCGGAGCGCCCGGTCGAGCGCATCCCGCCGCTCGCGGTAGGCGACGCGGAGCCCCGCCACGTGCGCCTCGAAGCCGGGGTGCGCGAGGAGATCGTGGACGAGGTGCTGCCCGAGCGAGTTGGTCTGCAGGTCGTTCGCCTGCTTCGCGAGCACGCACCGGCGCACGAGGCCCGGCGCGCCGAGCAGGAACCCGATCCGCAGGCCCGGCGTCGCGATCTTCGAGAAGCTCCCGAGGTACACCGACCGCGCGGGATCGTGCCCGAGCATGATCGGTGCCGGCGGCGCCGCGTCGAACCAGATCTCGCGGTACGGGTCGTCCTCGACGACGAGCGTCCCCGAGCCCGCGAGCACCTTCCGCACCTCCTCCCGGCGCTTCGCCGGGTAGCAGGCGCCGCTCGGGTTCTGGAACGTCGGCGTCAGGTAGAGGAGCTTCGGCTTCCGCGCGAGCGCCTTCGCGAGCGCGTCGGGGAGGACGCCGTCCGCGTCGCACGCGAGGAACGTCACCTTCGCCCCGAAGAACCGGAACACCTGGAGCGCGCCGAGGTACGCCGGCGTCTCCACGAGCACCTCGTCGCCGGGGTCGACGAGCAGCTTCGCGAGGAGATCGAGCCCCTGCTGCGAACCCTGCGTGACGAGCACGCCCTCCTGCCCGAACGTGCCCGCCGGGAACGGCACGCGCGCGAGGATCCGCTCGCGCAGCCCCGCGTGCCCTTCGGTCTCCGCGTACTGCAACGCCGCGCCCGCGCGCGGCGAGGTCAGGAGCGCCTGCGCGAGCCCCGCGAGGACCTCGGAGGGGAACAGCTCGGGCGCCGGCAGCCCGCCCGCGAACGAGATGACGTCGGGCCGCGCGGTGACCCGCAGGATCTCGCGGATGGCGCTGCTCTTCAGGGACCCGACCCGCCTGGACCAGGGGAGCTCTTCGGTGGACATGGGCGCGGAGCGTAGTCCCGACCCGGAGACGGCGGTAGCATCCCGGTGGAGGCCCATTGATCCCCGCCCTCGCCCTCGCAGCCGTCCTCTCCGCCGAGGCCGCCCAGCCCGCGACCCCGCCGCCGGCCGCCGCGTCGGCGTCGCCCGCTGCATCGCCGGACCCGCCCGCCGCCTCCCCCTGGTCCCTCGCGCTCGGCGCGGGCACCGACTTCCCGGTCTCCGTCGCCGTCCGCGGGGAGCTCGAGGGGCCGTTCCGGCTCCGGCTCACGAGCTCCGTCGGCATCCTCCCCGGCGCCTACGTCGACGCGATCAACTGGACCGTGGTGAAGCTCGGCGGCTACGACGCCGACACCGCCCGCCTCGTGAAGAGCTCGCTCCAGCGGTCGCTCATCTGGCGCACGCACGTGGGCGCGCGGCTGTGGCGCGGGCTCTACGCGGAGGCGGGCTACGGGCTCGTCACGCTCGGCGGCGAGGGCACCGGGGGCGACCTCCTCGCCGGCGTCACCGGGCGCACGCTGCCGGTCGGCGTCGGCGAGCGGACCTGGACGATCGACGCGACGCTGCAGATGCTCGACGTCGAGGTCGGCTGGCAGCAGGAGCTGCCGTGGTGGAGGCTCCGCCTGCGGGCCTCGCTCGGCGGCGCGTTCACGATCGCCTCGCACACGCGGATCTCGCCCTCCTACCAGCCGCTCTCGCAGGCGGCTGCCGAGGCGTTCGCGCGCGACGGCGAGGCGTACCTCGACGACGTCTTCCAGACGTACGTGCACACGCCGGTGCTCGGCGTGTCCTTGTCGTACCCGCTCTTCTGATGCCCCTCGTCTCCGGGCCCGCTGCGCGGGCCCTACGCTCGGGGCGAGCGGAACCCATGACCGCCCGCGAACGGCATCTCGGCGTCCTCGAACGGAACCCATGACCGTCCGCGAACGAAGCCCTACCCCTCCGCCTCGGGCGCCCGCTCGCCCGCCCGCTGCACCGCCATCGCCGGGAAGAGGAGCGAGGTCAGGAACGCCGCTGCCGCGACAATCGCGACGGCGACGAACACGACCCCGAGCGCACCCTGCAGCGTGCCGGAGAGCCCGGCCACCACGTCCGGCGGGAGGAGCGCGCGCTCCGGCCCGAGCAGCTTGTCCGCCACGTCGCCCGCGCCCGCGCCGGCGAGCGCGTGGGCGAGCACGCCGCCCAGGAGGCCGACCGAGAGCGTGCCGCCGATGGTGCGGAAGAACATCGTGCTCGCGGTCGCGACCCCGCGGCGGTTCCAGGGCACGCTCGTCTGCACCGAGATGAGGAGCGGCGTGTTCGCGCAGCCGAGGCCGGCGCCGAAGAGGAAGGTGATCAGGGACACGACCCCGAGCGGCACGCCCGGGCGGAGCGCGAACAGGAGCGCGACCGCGGCGACGGCGACGATCGCGAGCCCGCCGGAGATGAGCGGCCGGTAGCCGACCCGGTGGAGGAGCCGTCCGGAGATCGTGCTCATGATCGGCCAGCCGATCGCGAGCGGCGCGATGCTGGCGCCGGCGGCGGTGGGCGTCGCGCCGAGGACGCTCTGCGCCCAGAGCGGCACGAAGGTGACCATCGCGAGCATGGCCGCCCCGACGAGCGCGCCCACGCCGGAGGCCACCGCGATGCCGCGGCGGGCGAAGAGGTCGAGCGGGAGGAGCGGCTCCGCCGCGCGGCGCTCCACGAGGAGGAAGAGCGCGAGCCCCACCACGGCCACCGGGATGGCGACGGCGCCGGAGGCGGGCGAGCGCGCCGCGAGGAGCGCCGAGACGACGGTCACCGCGAGGAGCGCCGCGCCGGCGAGGTCGAGCCGGTGCGGGTGGTGCTCCGGCCGCTCGTGGTAGGCGACGAGCAACATCGCGGCGCAGCCGAGCGCGACCGGCACGTTGAACCAGAAGATCCAGCGCCAGCCCAGGGTCGCGACGATCGCGCCGCCGAGGAGCGGCCCGGCGATGCCGGCGACGCCCCACACCGCGCCGAACACGCCCTGCAGCCGGGCGCGCTCGCGCACGTCGAAGAGGTCGCCCACGATGGTGAGCGCGATCGGCTGCACCGCCCCCGCCGCGAGCCCCTGCACCGTGCGGAAGCCGATGAGCTGGCCCATGGTGGCGGACGCGCCGCAGGCGAGCGACGAGAGCACGAAGAGGCCGAGCCCGGCGAGCAGCACCGGGCGGCGCCCGCGGAGGTCGGCGAGCTTGCCCCAGATCGGCGTCGTGACCGTGCTCGCGAGCATGTAGGCCGCGAAGGCCCAGGCGTAGAGGTGCAGCCCGCCGAGCTCGCCCACCACGGTCGGCATCGCGGTCGCGACGACGGTCATCTCCATCGCGGCGAGGAAGACCGCCATGAGGAGCGACACGACCGTGAGGCGCCGGCTGGTCTCCCGCCCGGCGGCGGAGCCGGGGCGCTCAGCCATCGGCCGCTTGCTCGGAGAGCTTCGCCGAGATCTCCCGGAGCTCCGCCTCGTCGATGACGTAGCGCTCGCGGCAGAACTCGCAGGTGATGACCGCCTGCTTCTCGTTCAGGAGCACGTCCGCGATGCCGTCCACGCCGAGCGACGACACCGCCACGCGGGCGCGCTGCTTCGAGCAGCCGCACCGGTACGCGACCTCCTGGTCGGCGAGGAGCTCGAACGGGTTCCCGGCCACCTCGGTCAGGATCTCGTGGGCCGTCGCGCCCCGGCGGAGCGCCGCGGGCAGGGCGCCCGCCGCGAGCCGGGCGCGCGCGGCCGCGACCGCGGCGTCGTCGCCGTCGGGCAGGCGCTGGATGACGAGCCCCGCGACCTCGCCGAGCGGCTCCGCGCCGTCGGCCGAGGGCACGACGGCGAGGTCGAACGCGGTGGCGACCTGCTCGGAGCTCTCGAACCAGCGGCGGAGGTCGCCCGCGAGGTCCATGGCCTCGAGCTTCACCGAGCTCCGGTAGAAGTGGCCGCCGCCGTGGTCGCGGATGACCGAGAGGAAGCCCGACTGGCCGAGCGCCGCGCGGGCCCCGGCCGCGGCGTCGCCCACGAAGTGCACCTCGGGCCGGCGCACGTAGCCGCGGACGTTGCCGTCGGCGTCGCCGTCGACGAGCAGCCCGGCGAGCGGGCCGTCGCACTCGAGCTGCAGGTTGATCCGCCCGCTGTCCTTCTGGAGCGAGCCGAGGAGCGCCCCGGCGGCGAGCGCCTCGCCGAAGACGAGCGCGGCCGCCGGGTAGAGCCCGTGGAGCACGCGGGCCATGCGGGCGGTGTCGGAGATGCGCACGAAGCTCGCGCGCAGGCCGGACCGCGGGACGAGGCCGCGGCTGAGGTGGTCCGGGTGAGGCATGAGGTGCCTCATCTACCCGGGCGCGGGCCCCATGTCACCCGGCGAAGCGAAGCGGAGCCGATCCGGCGTGGGGCCCCGATCCAGCTTTGCTGGTCGGGGCGGGGGCTACGCCCCCGCGAAACACGGCTACTGCGGCAGCACCGCCATGAGCGCGAGGCCGAGCTGGGGGAAGGGCCCTCGCTCGAGCGCGTCGCCCATGAGGTCGAGCACCGCGCGACCGGTGACCGGGAGCGGCTGGCCCTCCTGCAGGCAGCCGACGTCGCCGCGGTAGACCGTGCCCTTCTTCTCCACGTCGATCGAGCAGTTTCCGAAGCGGGCCTTCACCCGCTTCGCCTCGACGGTCGCGCGGAAGCGCACGCCGTTGAAGAGCCCCTCGAGCTCGTGGCCGTCCTTCACCTGCCGCTGGACGAGCGTGAAGCCCGCGCCCTCGACCTTCAGGTCCTTGTCCTTGCCCTCGACCGAGTGGAGGTCGAGGTTGCCGGCGAGGAGGTCGCCCGCCCACGTGCCGTCGTCGCGGCGCGAGACGTTGACCGCCGGGCCCACCACCCGGGCGGCGTTGTAGGAGGCGCTCGTCGACATGCCGCCCTGGACCCGGAAGCGGACCTCCCCGGTGGCCTGGAAGTTCGAGTCGGTCGCGGTCTGCGCGGCGGAGGGCAGCGCGACGACGAGGGCGGCGAGGGCCGAGGCTTGGAGGACGGCGGCGCGGAGGGGGGAGGCCATGCCAGGAGTCTAACCGGGGCGGTCGGGCTCAGCACACGCTCTGGATCGTGTCCCGCAGCGAGTACAGCGGGGACCAGCCCGCCTCGCGGACGAACCGGGACCCGTCCACGACGCACAGGTACTGGATGTGGTCGACTTCCTCGGGTGGAAACGAGGACATGCGCGCGTCGAAGAGGCGCTTCGCGACCCCCCGGATGACCGGATGGGGGATGGGGATCGTCGTCCGCCCGAGCTCCCTCATGATCGTCGAGAGGGGCACCTGCCCGGGGCCCGTCACGTTGAAGACGCCGCGCAGCCCGGGCCTGAGCGCGAGCACCATCGCGCGGCAGGCGTCCTCCTCGTGGATGAGCTGCACCATGGGGTCGAAGCCCATCACCGTGACCGGCCGCTGCATCCGGAGGTAGCCGGACGGGGCGTTCTTCACGGTCGGCCCCACGATGTTCACGGGCCGTACGATGACCGTCTCGATCTCCGGGTGCTTCCACATGAAGGACTGCGCGTACATGTCGAGCTCGATGAGGTCGGACATGTCGTTGAAGCGCTCGGCCGCCATGAGCGGCGTCTCCTCGGGGAGGAAGTTCGAGTTGTCCGGGCGCGGGCCGTAGACGCTCGAGGAGGAGAGCACCACCACCTTCTTCACGCCGTGGCGGACGCAGAGGTCGAGGATCTTGTGCGTGCCGATCACGTTGAAGGAGTGCGCCTCGGCCCGCGGCATCCGCGGGTCGTGCGCGATCGCCATGTGGATGACCGCCTCGATCGGGTGGCGGCGGAACGCCTCCTCGGCGCGCGCCTTGCGGATGTCCACCTCGTAGTGGGCGATGTCCTTGGGCTTCCCCGCGAACGGGCGGCGGTCGATGCCGACCACCTGCGTCTCGGTGTGGAGCAGCTTCGCGAGCGTGCGCCCGAGGTTGCCGGCGATGCCCGTCACGAGGACGGTCCGCGGCAGGCCGGGGAAGGTGATGGGCGGCGGGACGGGCACGGGCGCTCTCGAGGCCTCTCAGAAGAAGATGCTCGTCCGCTCGGCGAGGCCGCGATCGATGAGCGCCTTCACGTCGCGCTCCACCTCGCGGACCTTCCGCTCGATCACGGCGTCGTCGTCGTCGGGCGAGCCGGTGAAGCGGCGCGGCTCGCCGAAGATGATGCGGTAGCGCGTCGGCAAGGGCAGCGGGAGGACGGTCGGGGTGAGCGGGAAGGCGGGCATCCCGAGCACCCTGGCGAGGGGCTTCAGGTCGAGGAGGTTCGGCGACTGCTCCTCGGCGCCCACCACCGCGACCGGCAGCACCGGCGCGTTCGACTCGAGCGCGAGCCGCATGAAGCCGGCCCCGAAGCCCTGCAGCCGGTAGCGCTCGCTGAAGGGCTTGTTGAGGCCGCGCACGCCCTCCGGGAAGACGAGGATGGCCTCGTCGGCGGCGAGCAGCCGCCGGCAGTTCTCGGGCGTGCCGACGATCTGGCCGAT
Source organism: Anaeromyxobacteraceae bacterium (assembly GCA_047602405.1). Lineage (GTDB taxonomy): Bacteria > Myxococcota > Myxococcia > Myxococcales > Anaeromyxobacteraceae > Anaeromyxobacter. Next base: position 283,380 of record JASGHJ010000001.1, on the reverse strand, counting down.
GCGGGCCATGAAGGTCGACACGAAGGGGAGGGTGGGCACCCAGCGCTCGACGAGCGCCCGCACGACGCGCGGCGGGTCCTTCTCCACGAGGAGCGCCACCGCGATCATGGCCGCGTCGAACGGCAGCTGGCCGGAGTGGTTCGCGACGAGCACGACGCGCCCCTCGCCCGGCACGTGCTCGAGCCCGTCGAGCTGGACGCGGAAGTACTTGCGGTAGAGCCAGAGGAACGGCGCGACCGCGGCCACCGCGTACTCGAGGTCGAAGCCGTAGGGGTCGACCCCGAACTCGTTCGCGGGGGGCGTGATCTTGTCGAGGCGGGCCCTCGTCCCCGGTCCACCCAGGGAGAAGGTCCAGGACTTGAGCCGCTCGCGCACCAGGTCCGACAGCTCGGACATGTGGGAGGTTTAGCACGGGGCCCCTTTCTTGAATGGGCCGCTGGGCGGGTGGTACTTTCGCTGCACCCGCCCCTGGGCCCGGCTTCCCTTGGGCCGGCCGCCCCATGTCCTCGGACCGCACCGCCGCCGACATCTACGGGCGCGACTTCCCGGCGGGTTCCGTCCTCTTCGAGGAGGGCGACCCCGGCAGCCGGATGTACGTCATCCAGGCGGGCGAGGTCCGCATCGAGAAGCAGGCGGGCGCCGGCCGGGTGACCCTGGCGGTGCTCGGCCCCGGCGAGGCGTTCGGCGAGATGGCGCTCCTCGAGGGGCAGCCCCGCTCCGCGAGCGCGGTCGTCGAGCGGGACGCCCGGATCCTCGAGATCGACCAGGCGGCGTTCGCCGACCTCGTGAAGGGCAACGGCGAGGTCGCCCTGCGCCTGCTGCGCCGCCTCTCGGCGCGCCTGCGCGAGGCGAACCGGCAGATCCGCAACTTCCTCTCGGCGGACGCGATGGGCCGCGCGGTCGAGGCGCTGAAGGCGCTGTGCGGCCCGCCCGGCGACGACGGCTTCCGGCCGATCCCCGAGGACGTCGGGCCAGCGCGGGTCGCGACGACGCCCGCGATGGACTCGACCGAGGTGTGGCGGCGGCTGCGCGCGGCCCGGCTCGTGCGCGAGGTCGGCGACCGGGCGGAGCTCGCGCCGCCCGAGGTGGTGGAGGCGTACCTCCGGTACACCGAGCTCCGCGCGCGCTTCGAGGCGCTCTCGGCCGGTGCGCTCGACGAGGTCGCGGCGCTCGGCGAGGAGGGCGCGACGTTCGCGCCGGAGCTGCTCGGCGTGCGGCTCGGGGCGGAGGGCTCCGAGCGCGGGTTCGACGCGCCGGAGTGGGACGAGTACCAGGCTCTGCGCAGGCGGTTCGGCGCCGACGACGGCGGAAGGAAGGCATCATGAGGGTGGTCTGCCCGCACTGCACAGCTGCGTACAACGTCGACGACAGGAAGGTCCCGCCGACGGGCCTGACCGTCCGCTGCCCGAAGTGCCAGCAGACGTTCCCGGTCCGGCCGGGCGAGCCGGCCGCGCCGGCCGGCGCCGTCCCGCTGCCCGGCTCGATGCCGCGCCCGAACGCGACCGGCGGCGTTCCGCTCCCGCCGCCGCCCCTCGCGCCGCCCGCGCCGGCGCCCGCGTACGCCGCACCACCTCCTCCGCCCCCGCTGCCGACCGCCGGCGTGCCGCTGCCCGCGCCGGTCGTCCCGCCGGAGGCCGACTCGCCGTTCGGCGACGCCGGCTACGCGCCGGCGGCCGAGGAGTCGCCCTTCGGGGATCCGGGCGCCGCGCCGGCCCCGAGCCCGTTCGACGCCCCGCCGCAGGGCTTCGAGGACCACCCGGCCGCGAGCGACCCGGCCTCGTTCGAGGCGCCGCCCGACCCGTCCCCGTTCGCGGCGGCGCCCCCGCCGGTGCCGGCCGCGCCGCCGCCGGCCTCCCCGACGCCGCTCGGCTTCGGCGAGATCTCCTTCGACGACGACCTCCCGGCCGCCCCGCCTGCGCCGCCGCCGCCGCCGCCCGCGCCGCCCGAGGAGGATCCGTTCGCGGCCATCGCGACCTCCGCCCCGCCGCCGCCTCCGATACCGGCGGCCGGCGCGCCCGCGGACGGCGAGGAGCTCGAGAACCTGTTCGGCGACGCGCCCGCGAAGAAGCTCTCCGGCTGGCGCGTGCGCCGCCGCTCGGGCCGCATCTTCGGCCCGTTCGAGGTGCCGCAGATCACCGAGATGCTCGAGAAGGGCGAGCTCCTCGGCAACGAGGACGTCGCCGAGGTCGGCTCGGAGGGCTGGAAGCCCATCGGCCAGGTCGAGGCGTTCTCGGACACGATGCGGAAGGTGACCGGCGGCACCCCGCCGCCGGTGACCGGCAAGAAGGCCGTGGCCGTGTTCGGCGACCGCATGGCGGCGGCCGAGCGGGTGACCGAGTCCACCGGCGCCGAGGGCAGCCGGCTCCGCCCGTCGAGGAAGCAGCTCCTGGTCGGCGGCTCGATCGCGGCGGCCCTCGTCCTCGTGGTCGGCGGAGGCGTCGCGGCCGGCCTCTTCACGCCGTACGGCTACTTCTTCACCGGGCTCCTGCGCGGTGGCGATCCGAAGGAGTCGGCCAACTTCGCGGCCCGCGCGCGCGCCGCGCTCGCCGAGAACGACTTCACGAACGCGAAGGCCGCCGCCGAGCTCGCCCGGCAGGCGGTGGACGCCGCGCCGCGCTCGCGCCCGGCGCTCGCGCTCCAGGTGATGGCGGTCCAGGCGCTCGACGCGGTCCACGGCGCGCCGGGCCCCGCCCTCGAGCTCGCCCGGAAGGCGGCCGCGAAGCTCGAGGCCGAGGCGAAGGGCGAGCCGGAGACGGCCGTCGCCCGCCTCGGGGTGGCGCTGCTCGACGGCAAGTCCGGGCCGGAGCGCGACGCCGAGGTCGAGCAGGCCTGGGCGAAGCGCGCCCCCGACACCGAGGTGCTCGCCCTGCTCGGCCGCGCCGCGCTCGCCCGCGGCGACTCCGCCCGCGCCGCGACCGTGTACGGCCGGCTCGACGCCGCGGAGCCGAAGGGCACCCGCGGCCCCACCGGCGTCGGCGTCGCCGCGGCCCGGAAGGGCGACGTCGCCGCCGCCCGCGCGGCCTTCCAGAAGGCGCTCGGGCGGGACGCCGGCGACCTCGCCACCACCCTCGAGCTCGCCGCGCTCGAGGTGGCGGCGGGCGACGCCGCGAAGGCGGAGCCGCTCCTCGCCACCTTGCTCGACCGGAGCGCCGACAAGCTTGCGCCCCTCGAGCAGGCCCGGGCGCTCTCGCTCCGGGCGGCGCTGCTCTCCCGGAAGGCCGCCACCGCGGCCGAGGCCGACGCGGCGTGGTCGAAGGCCCTCGACGTGGATCCCCGCGCGGCCGAGGCCCGGCTCGCGCTCGCCGCCTTCCGCATCCGGCGCGGCGACGCGGTGAAGGCCGTGACCGCGCTCGACCCGCTCGCGGCGAGCGCCGCCTCCGACCCGCAGGTGGCCGCGCTGCGCGTGCGGGCGCTCGCGGCCGCCGGCCGGGCGCTCGACGCGACCTCGCTCGCCGACGCCGCGCTCTCCGCGACGCCCGGCGAGCCGCGGGTCCTCCTCGCGAAGGCCTCCGCGCTCGAGGCCGCGTCCCGGCTCGACGAGGCGGCGACCCTGTACCAGGACGCCGCCGCGCGCGCGCCCACCTCCCACGAGCCCCGCCTCGCCCTCGCGCGGCTGGCGCTCTCGAGGAGGGACCTCACGAAGGCCGCGGCGGAGGTGGCCGCCGCCCTGGAGAAGGGACCGAAGGTCCCGGCCGTGCAGGTCGCCGCGGGCGACCTCGCGCTCGCGAGCGGTGACGCGGCGAAGGCCGAGGCGGCGTACCGGACCGCGCTCGAGCTCGACCCGGACAGCGCGCCCGCCGAGGTCGGCCTCGCGCGCATCGCCGCCGCCCGCGGCGACACCGCCGCGGCCGCCGCCGGGCTCGAGCGCGCGCTCGCGATCGACGCCCGCAACGCCGACGCCCACACCCTGCGGGGCAAGCTGCTCTGGGCGCGCGGCGAGCTCGAGCCCGCCGAGGCGTCGTTCGCGAAGGCCGTCGAGCTCATGCCGCGCAGCGCGCAGGCGCTGCTCGGCCTCGGCGCGGTGAAGCTCGAGCGGGGAGACGCGGACGGGGCGGTGCGGCAGCTGACCTCCGCCTCGAACGAGGAGCCCACCCTCGCCGACGCGCACCGCTGGCTCGGCCGCGCGCTGCTCGCCCGGGGCGAGCTCGCGACCGCGCTCCCGCAGCTCCGCCGCGCGGTGGAGCTCGCGCCGAAGGAGGCGGACAACCAGCTCTGGCTCGGCATCGGGCTCGAGCGGTCCGGAGCGCTCGAGGAGGCGGTCGAGTCCTACAAGGCCGCGGCCGCGGCCGCCCCCGGACGGCCCGACGCACACGAGCACCTCGCCCTGCTCTACGCGGGCAACAGCCGCTGCGACCTCGCCGTGCCGGTCTTCGAGAAGGCGGTGGTCGCCGCGCCGAAGGTCTCCCGCTACCGCCTCGGCCTCGCCGACTGCAAGGTCCGCATGAAGAAGTACGACGACGCGCTCAAGGTGTACCGCGAGGTCCTCAAGCAGGACCCCGCCGAGGTGGCGGTGCACTACAAGCTCGCCCGGGCCGTCCACGAGGCGCAGGGCGCGCGGGCGGCGTTCCCCTTCTACGAGAAGGCCGCCGAGGCCGACAAGGCGAACGCCATGCCCCACTACTACCTGGGGTTCGCGTACAAGGAGCGCGGCCTGAAGCAGAAGGCGGTCGCGGAGTTCAAGAAGTTCCTCGAGCTCAAGCCCGACGCCGACGAGAAGAAGGACATCGAGACGGAGATCGAGGACCTGGGAGGGGCGGGGAGGTAAAAGGGTACCCCTCCGGATCCGCTTGACCGCGCCGGCGGTCTGCCCTAGAGAAAGTCCGCGATGCGGAATATCGGGGACCAGGGGCACTCGGCCCGCGCCGGGACGCTGCGGCGGGACGCCGACCGGCTCGAGGAGCGCATCCTCGCGCTGGCGCGGCTGCGCCCGCTGCGGGACCCGCTCGCGGCGACCTGCGAGCACCTCGCCCTCACCCCGCCCCAGATCCACGCCCTCCTCTGGCTGGGCGAGGACGGCCCGCTCACCATGGGCGAGCTCGCCCGCCGGGTGTCGGTCACCGAGAAGACCGTGACCGGCATCGTGGACCGCCTCGAGCGCGACGGGCACCTCGCCCGCGAGCGCGACACGGCCGACCGCCGGGTGGTCCGGACGCGGCTCACGCCGCGCGGCGAGGAGGTCTACCGCCGCATCGACGGGGAGATCCACGGCAGCGTCCAGCGCTTCCTGGCGCTCCTCGACGCGACCGATCGCAAGGCCCTGCTCCGCATCGTGGAGCGGATCATCCAGAAGCTCGGCGTCGAGGACGCCGCGGGCGCCCACCCGCCTCCGAGGTCGGGGGCCGGGCGCCGGAAGGAGACGGAGGAGACATGAGCATGGTTTCGACGGTGGCCCTCGCGCTCGCGCTGGCCCAGACCCCCCCGGCCCAGCCGGCGACGCAGCCGGCGACGCCCGCGGCGGCCTCGACGGTGAAGCTGACCCTCGCCGAGGCGCTCGACGCGGCCGAGAGGCGCAACCTCGACATGAAGGCGGCCATGGCGGCGCTCGACCAGGCCGACGAGATCTCGGCGCAGGCGTGGTCGTACCAGCTGCCGCAGGTCAAGGCGTCCGCCCAGGCGGTGCGCAACAACAAGGCCTCGTTCATCCCGGGCGGCGTGTTCGGCCCGGACTACATCCCGATCGTCCCGCTGCACGCGCAGCAGGCGAAGATCGAGGCGAGCCAGGTGCTCTTCGCGCCCTCGCTCTGGTTCTCGATCCGTTCCGCCCACCGCGCGGAGGACTCCGCCGTCGCCCAGCTCGAGGGCGCGAGGCGCGCCATCCGCTTCGGCGTGGCGCAGGCCTACTACGGCGTCGCGGCGACGGCGAGGGCGGTCTCCGCCACCGAGCGGCTCCTCGAGATCGCCCAGCGCCAGGAGAAGGATGCGAAGGTCCGCTTCGACGCCGGCACGATCGCGAAGGTCGGCCTGCTCCGGGCGGAGATCGACCGCGCCCGGGCCGAGCAGGACCTGAAGCGCGCCCGCAACAGCCACGAGTCGATGCGCATCACGCTCGCCTCGCTGCTCGACCGGCCGGTGGACTTCGAGATTCGTCGAGCCGCCGGAGCCCACGGTCCCGGGCGACGCCGGCGCGCTCGAGACCCGCGCGCTCGCCGAGCGCCCCGAGGTGGCGGCGGCCCGCGCCACGGTGGACGCCAACCGCGCCTCCCGGAACGCCGCGTGGGCCGAGTACCTCCCCACGGTGGCGGCCTTCGGCCAGCACAGCTGGGCGAACAGCGCCGGGCTCGCCGGCGGCGCCGAGACCTGGCTCATCGGGCTCTCGGCGTCGTGGAACCTCCTCGACGGCGGGCTGCGCGAGTCGAAGATCCGCCAGAACGGCGCCAAGCTCGACGAGGCCGAGGCGCGGCTCAAGAAGGCCGAGAACCAGGTGCGGGACGACGTGCGCCAGTCGCTCCTCGACCTCGACTCCGCCCGCGCCAACGCGGCGAAGTCGAAGGAGCAGCGCGACCTCGCCGCCGAGAACCAGCGGCTCGTGGACGTGAGCTACAAGGCCGGCGCGGCGACCGCGGTCGAGCAGGCGGACGCGACGGCCCAGCTGCGCACCGCGGAGTTCGGCGCCCAGGCGGACGAGCTCTCGGCGCGCATCGCGGCGCTGAAGGTGCAGCTCGCGGTCGGCGCGAAGGCGCCGATCACGCAGTAGGCGCCCGGCTCAGCCGGCGGTCGGGGGCGGGGTGTTGCCGCCGCCGCCGGCCGCCCCGCCGCCCTCGCGCTGCCGCTGCGCGGCGGTCTGGACCGGGATCGCGATGACGCGGTTCCGGCCCGCCTGCTTCGCGAGGTACAGCGCCTGGTCGGCGGACTGGATCATGTCGCGGTCGGTCTCGCCGGCGACGTAGTCGGTGAGGCCGATCGAGACCGTCACCCCGATCGACACGGTGAGCGCGAGGTCGCGGCCCTGCCACTGGCAGCGCGACCGCTCCACCGCCCGCCGGATGCGCTCGCCGAGGGCCCGGGCGCCGGCGAGGCCGGTCTCGCGGGCCACCACCACGAACTCCTCGCCGCCGAAGCGCGCGAGCACGTCCTCCTTGCGGATCGCGCCGCGGAGCACGTAGGCGACCATCTTGAGCGCCTCGTCGCCGGCCATGTGGCCGTGGTCGTCGTTGATGCGCTTGAAGTGGTCGACGTCCACCATCAGCACCGACACGAGCCGCTGGTGCCGCTGCGCGGCCGCGAGCTCGGCGGAGAGCCGCTCCTCGAGGTGGCGCCGGTTGTAGAGGCCGGTGAGGGGGTCCTGCAGCGCGCCCTCGGCCACCTTGAGCTGCCAGCGCGCCTCGAGCTCGTCGGCGTAGACGAACTTGAGCGTCGTGACGAGGCCGATCGTGAGCCGGGAGCCGTCGACCAGGCTCGCCTCGTTCACCCGCTGCCCGTCGACGAACGTGCCGTTCGCGCTGCCGAGATCCTTGAACTCGGCGCCCTCGCCCACGACGCGCACCGAGGCGTGGCGGCGGGAGACGCCGTCGTCGCGGATTTGGATGTCGGCGTCCTCGCGGCGGCCGATGACGAGGTCCTTGCCCGGCTGCAGGGAGAAGACGTCGCCGAACTGCGGGCCGGCGAGCACGATGAGGAACGCGTGGCGCCGGGAGGAGGCCCCCTGCGCGCGCGGCAGCTCCGTCCAGGTGGGCTCGGCCTCGAAGTCGGTCATCGGTGGAGGGTGATTGTAGCGCCTGCGCGGCCGGGTGGAAGCCACCGCCTCGACGCCCGACGAATCACGTGCCCCGGGGGGCGATAGCGGGTACGACGAACGAGTGATCAGGTACGGGCCGGCGGGCTGGGAGTACAAGGACTGGGCCGGGGTGGTGTACCCCCGCCCGCTCCCCCGGGGCTTCGACCCGCTGCGGTGGCTGGCGGCCTGGTTCGACACGGTCGAGGTGAACGCCACCTTCTACCGGCCCTTCACGGCGGACGCGGCGCTGAAGTGGGCGGCGCGGGTGGAGGATTGGCCCGGGTTCCGCTTCTCGGTGAAGGCCTGGCGCCGCTTCACGCACGAGCGGGAGGCGCCGCCCACGCCGGCGGAGGTCGCCGCGGGCCGGGCGCCGCTCGACGCGCTGCGTGAGGCGGGGCGGCTCGGCGCCGTGCTCGTCCAGTTCCCGTGGTCGTTCAAGCGATCGCCCGGGAGCGAGGAGTGGCTGCGGGGCGTCTTCCAGGCGCTCGCCGGCCTGCCGCTCGTCCTCGAGGTGCGCCACGCGAGCTGGGAGGCGCCGGACTTCCTCGCGGAGCTCTCCGAGCGGGCGGTCGGGATCGTGAACGTGGACCAGCCCATGTTCTCGCGCTCGATCGCGCCCGCGGCGCGCGTCACCGCGCCGGTGGCGTACGTCCGCGTGCACGGCCGGAACTTCAAGGACTGGTTCCGCGAGGGCGCCGGCCGCGACGCCCGCTACGACTACCTCTACCGCGCCGACGAGCTCCGCCCGTGGGCGGCCCGCGTGAAGGAGCTCGACGCCGACCCGTCGCGCCCGGACGTCTACGTCGTGACGAACAACCACTTCGAGGGGAAGGCCGTCGCGAACGCCCGGATGCTCGAGGCGATGGTGCGGGGGAAGAAGGTGGGCGCGCCCGCGCCGCTCCTCGACCGCTACGCGAAGGTGCTCGGGCCGTACGCGGTGCCGGAGGAGGGGCCGGCCCCCGCGCCGCCGGCCCGGGTCGGGTCCCCGCCTGCCCAGGGCACGCTCTTCTGAGGCGAGGCGCTGCACGAGCCGCGCGCGGCGTACGCCCCGGTGCACCGGACGGCGGGCGTGGGACCCCGGTCAGGGGGGCGAGCAGGGAGGTGGTGCGCCCGCCGCCCGGGCGTCGTAAGGTCGAGCCTGGCGCATGGTCATCTTCCGCTTTCTCACGGGCCACCTCGAGGGCACGAAGACCGTGCTCGGCAGGGACGGCAAGAAGCTCGTCACCATCGGGCGGGCCTCCGACTGCGACCTGCGCTTCGACGACGAGCTCGGCCGCGAGGTCTCCGGCCACCACGCCCAGCTCGTGCGCGACGACGAGGGCTGGGTCCTCCTCGACACCGCCTCGACGAACGGCACCTGGGTGAACGGCGAGCGGGTCGTGAAGCACCGGCTCGTCGACGGCGACGTCGTGCTCTTCGGCGGCGAGAACGGCGTCGAGGTGCGGGTCGACGTCGACGAGGAGGCCGTCGCCGCCGCGGCGGCCGGCGGGCGCCGGACCCTGGTCGCGTCCACGATGCCGGGGACGCCGCTCCCGCTCGCGGGCGACGCCGAGCAGGCGGCCGCGGATCCGCTCGCGCAGCGGCTCGCCGACGTGACCACGCAGAAGGTCGCGCAGGAGCGTGCCCGGGCGGGCGGCCGGTCGAGCGGCAAGACCATGGCCTTCTTCGCCGAGGCGCTGGCCGAGGTGCAGGCGGTCACCTCGCTCCGCGTCGGGGAGCGCTGGAAGAAGGTGGTCGTCGCCGTCGGCGGGGCGGGCGTCCTCGTCGCGATCGTGATGGGCGCCGTCATCTGGTACCAGCAGCGGGAGATTGCCCAGCTCGTCTCGCAGAAGAAGGGCTACGACGCCGACATCGTCGCGGTGCAGCGGCAGATGGAGGGCGAGTCGGACCCCGAGAAGCTCGCCGCCCTCGAGTCGCGGCTCTCCGACCTCACCGGGAGCGCCCAGGCGGCGCTCGGCGAGCTCGCGCAGAAGGACGTCGCGAAGGCGAAGGAGCTCGAGGAGTCCGGCGACGAGCTCGACCGGGCCATCCGGCGGATCCTCGGGAAGTTCGACGCGGGCACCTACGCGGTGCCGCCGGTCTTCAAGGAGGCGCTCGCCGAGGAGGTGCAGAAGCTCGCGGGCGCGAGCAACCTGCGCCTCGTCTACAACCGCCGCTCCCGCCACTGGCCGCTCATCACGAAGGAGTTCTCGGCGCTCGGCCTGCCCGAGGAGATGGCGTACATCGCCTGGGCCGAGACCGGCTTCGACCCGGACGCCGTCTCGCCCGCCGGCGCGAAGGGCATGTGGCAGATGACCTCCGGCACCGCGAAGGAGCTCGGGCTCGTCGTGGACGGCAAGGTCGACGAGCGGCTCGACGTGCCGAAGCAGACGCGGGCCGCCGCGCGCAAGCTCGCCGCGCTCCTCGCCGAGTTCGGCTCCGACTCCTTCATGCTGGCGCTCGCGAGCTACAACCGCGGCGAGTTCGGCGTGCGGCGCGCGCTGCGGGACGTGGCGAAGGAGAAGGACGGCTTCCGCAAGGAGAAGCGCGACTTCTGGCACCTCTATCGCCTGAAGAAGCTCCCCGAGGAGACGCGCGACTACGTCCCCCGCGTGCTCGCGGCGGCGGTGGTCTGCGGCGATCCGAAGAAGTACGGGCTCGAGTAGCGCCCCGCTCATCCCGAGCCCCTCGACGGGCTCAGGGCAGGCGAGGTCGAAGGACGAGCGGGGCCGGGCTACTGCGGCGAGCAGACCTTGCGCATCTCGCGGTCGCGCTTCGGGTCCACGCCGCCCGGCGGCGGGCGCTTCGGGTAGGCCACCTGCATCTGCATCAGCATGCACTTGCAGCGGCGCTCGATGGAGAGGTTCGAGTCCTGGCCCTTGAGCGACGAGCGGCAGACCTCGAGGTACTCGTCCTGCGAGCGCATGGTCCAGCGGAAGCCCGGGCGCCCCTGGTTGTCGAGGAACCGCCGGTTGGCGGTCTCGCCGTGCGGCTGCACGGCCGCGACCGGCGGCATGACCGCGCCGGTCGAGCGGCGCACGAGCTGCACGTCGGTGACGTCGACGAGGAGCTCCACCGTCTCGAGCGAGCCCTCCCACGGCTGGGCCCGCGTGGGCGCGTGCCTCGCGGTGGCCCGGCGGACCGCCTGCGGGCCCGGCTTTGCGAGGGTGAACGACACGACGAGCTCGAGGTCGTCCACCACCTTCTTCGACTCGCCGAACGGCACCGTGGTCTCGACGACCGCGAGCGCCTCGCGACGGGTGGGCGCGAGCCGGTAGACCGTGACGGCGCGCTTCTCGCCGTCCTCCCGGCTCTCGGTCTCCACGTCGGCGGGCACCCGCGCCCGCAGGGCCTGGCGGGCCGGGTCGTACGCCGTCATCGGCTTCACCGCGATCCGGAGCGGCCCCGCGGCGGTGCCCGCGGCCGCGGCCGCGACGGCCTCCTTGAGGCTCGTGGGCTGCGTCGTCGCTGCCGCGGGCTGGGCCGTCGCTGCCGCGGGCTGGGCGAGGGTGGGCCGGGCCGCGGCGCAGACGAGGGCGAGGATGGCGAGGCGGGCGTGGCGCATGGAGCGGCTCCTCAGCGGGGCAGCGGGTACGGCATCTTGTACGTGCGCCCGGCGACCGCGTCCACCGACTCGACCTCCTGCCCGACGAGCTCGGCGCGCGCGCAGCGCGTGACCTCCTCGTGGTCGGGCGTGCCGCGCGGCGCGACGGCGCCGACGACCCGGATCTTGCCGTCGAGCGTTTTCATCGTGAGGGTCACGGTGTGCGGCGGGCCGGCGACGGCGCGCGGGGTCGGGCTCACGCAGCGGGCGACGCGCTGGCCGAGCGGCCGGAGCGCGCCGAACACGTCGGAGGGCACGCCGGTGAAGCGGCCCACGCCCATGTTGGCGAGGTTGGTGGTGCGGACCGGCTTCGGGTCGGCCGCGGTCGGGCGCGGGACGACGCCCGGGGGCCCGGGGTCCGGCGGCAGGACCGGCAGCGCCACCGGCGCGGGGATCGGCTCCGCCGCCGGGGCGGGGAGGGCCGCCACGGGCGGCGCCGCGGCGGGCGGCGCCTCGCGCGTGAGCCACCACACGCCGAACCCGGCGAGGCCGGCGAGGAGGAGGACGGCGGCGGCGGCGAAGGTGAGCGACTTCCGGGTGGCCATCGACGGGCTCAGGGGACGCGGACGAGCTCGAGCTCGTAGAGGAGGACGGCGTTCGGCGGGATCTCGCGGCCGCGGCCCTTGTCCTGGTAGCCGAGGTGCGGGGGCACGAAGAGCTGCCACTTCGCGCCGGGGGTCATGAGCTTCAGGGCCTCGCGCACGCCCGGGACCGCGGCGGCGACGCGGAGCGGGGCGCCCTCGGGCTGGGCGGCGGAGGAGTCGACCTCGGCGCCGTCGGGGAGCGTGGCCCGCCAGCGGGCGATGACGAGCTCGACGTCGCCGGCGGGCTTGCCCCTCCCGGCGGCGAGCACCTGGTACTGCAGGCCGCTCGCGAGCGTGGTCACGCCGGCCTTCTTCGCGTTGTCCGCCATCCAGGCGTCGCTCGTGAGCCGGTTCTGGGCGGCATCGCGGCGGCGGGTCATCTCCTGCTTCACGCGGAGGTCGCCCTGGAACTTCCCGAGGGCCTGCCCGAGCTCGCGCTCGGTGATGGGCGGCGCCTTGCCCTCGAGGGCGTCCTGGATGCCGCGGGCGAGGAGCTCGACGTCGACCTCGACGCCCTGCTTCGCGAAGCCGCGGCCCATGTCGACGCCGAAGGCGTACGAGCCGGACTGCTTCTTGGTCCAGGTGGCGGGGTCGTCGCCTGCGCGGGCGGCGGCGGGCACGGCGAGGAGCACGGCGAGGGCGAGCGCGGTCTTCATGGTCTCCATCTTCTCCGATGCGGCGCGAATCCGAGGTACCGAGATCGAGTGAAAACGTGTCGCAAAAGCGAAGGGGAGGGGGGACCTTCCCCCCTCCCCTCCTCAGACTACCTGCGGCGGTCCGTTACGGCGCGCGGGTGGCCGTGGAGTAGGCCGTGTACGCGGTGGAGCCGCCGGCGTTGAACGCCTGCACGCGGTACCGGTAGTAGCGGCCGGTGGTGAGGCCCGTGTCGACGTAGGTCCGGGCGGGCGGGCTGATGCCCGCGACGGCCGGGACGTCCCACGCGGTGTCACCCGCCCAGCCGCCGTTGCCGGTGGCGCTCTCCTGCCGCCAGATCGTGAACCCGGCCTCGTTCTGCGAGCGGTCGTTCCAGCCGACCGTCAGCTGCCGCGGGTTCGCCGCGTTGGCCGTGGCGGTCGCGCCGCTCGGAGAGGTGGGCGCGATCGGGAGCTGCGTCACGAGCGCGGACAGGTTGCTCGGAGGCGACCTGAGCGCGTTCTGGAGCGCCACGACACGGAACACCCACTGGACGGCGAGCGCCTGCGTGGTCGGGATGGCGGGCAGCTGGTGCGTGTACGGGCTCGTCACGGCGGGGCCGGCGACCTGCACGAAGGCGCCGACGACGCCGCCGACCACCGGGGCGCGCTCGACGGCGAAGCCGGTCTGGCCCTGGCCCGTCGGGTACGTCCAGCGGATGGTGACGTTGCGGGTGGCGCCCTGGACCGTGACCGGGTTCACCGGGGTGGTGAGCGTCGGGGAGGCCAGGGTCGCCCGCGTGTAGCTGAACGTGGCGTTCGCGACGTTCGGCACCGCCGCGGCGTCGATCGCCGTCGCGGTGACGACGAGGTCACCCGCCCAGCCGCCGGCCGGAGGGTTGATCGTCGCGGTCGTGCCGTTGACCACCACCGGGGCGCCGCCGTTCACGGAGTAGGAGAACGAGACCACGCCGGTGTCGAGGTACTTCGGACGGCCGGCCGCGGCGTCGGTCACCGACAGCGTGATGACGGTGGAGCCGAAGATGGTCGCGCCGGTCGCCGGGGTGGCGGTGATGGTCGGCGCGAACACGTCAGCGGTGTTGTAGTTGGTGACGTTCGTGAACACGAGCGGGCGCATCATGTCGTTCTCCTCGTGGCCGAGGAGATGGCAGTGCCACACGTACTCCCACCCGTAGTCGGTGACGTCGTTCAGCGTGGTGGTGCCCGGGTCGGCGGCCGGCGTGGCGCCCTGGGGCTGCTCGTACGGCCAGGGCGTCGTGAAGTTCATCAGGTTCGCCATGGCGGCGACGCCGGTGGGGCGGGTCACGTCGCGGACGCGCTTCGACGTCGGGACGGTGAAGGGGAGCTTCGGCGGCATGGCCCGGACGGCGACGATGATGTCCTCGAGCGGGTTCATGCGGACGGTCTCCTTCCAGCCGACCTCGTTCGGATCCGGCGGCTTGACGACGCCGGCCCAGTCGACGCGGTTGATGACCTGGACGTTGAGGAGGTGGAAGTGGATGGCGTGGGTGTCGACGCCGTTGTGGGTGACCTTCCAGATCTGCGTCTCACCCTGCGGCACGACCTCGGTCGCCGGGTCCACGTACATGAAGCCGAACGTGTTCTGGCCCTGGTTGCCGGTGACCATCGCCTCGGTGCCGAGGACGGCGGACATGCGGCCCCACACCGGGTCGAACTCCTCCGCGATCGCCTTCTGGTGGATCGGGAGCGAGCGCACCACGCCCGCGTCGTCCGTGAAGGTGAACGAGGTGGTCATGTTGATGCGGGCGTACTGGCCCTTCACCGGCTGGCCCGGGAAGGAGCCGCGGTAGTCCGGCTCGGGGACGAGCGGCTTCTCCTGCGACGCCGCGTAGGCGGCGGGCACGGCGGCCTGCAGGGCGGCGAAGTCGTACGCCGCGGCCGGGGTGCCGGCCGGGTCGACGACGAACTGCATCACCGTGCGGGTGTTCGGGCCCTTGCCGACCTGCGGCGACGGCGCGCCGCCGGCGTCGGTCCAGTCCGGACCGAACGTGTAGTAGTCGTACCGCTGATCACCGGCGGGGAACGCGGCCGGGGCGTCGTTGTAGAGGATGAGGGTCGAGCCCGCGGGCACCTGCGAGAAGTCGACCACCACCTCGGCGCGCTCGGCGGGGCCGAGGATGAGCGTACCGTCGATCACGTTGCCGACCGTCATCGACTTCGGGTCGGTGTCGTAGGTGACCGGGATCGGGGGCGCGTTCTTGAGCACGGCCGCGGGCAGCAGGCCGCCCTCGGTCGCGATCTGGAACATCTTCGGGCCGGCGTTGACCGGGTTCGGGACGCCGCCGGGGCGGCCATCGAACGGGACGGTGGAGTCGTCGCCCCACACGGTCGTGTAGGTGTCGCCGTTGCGCGGCACCATGGCGACCTCGGTGCAGGCGGACGGCGCGAAGCTGGAGCCCTCGCAGCGATCGCCGGTCACGCGGTCGAAGTACGCCTTGCGGACGGTGTCGAAGGTGGGGTTCGCGACCGCGTAGTAGAGCTGGAGGTTCAGGAAGCGGTCGTTGGAGGCGTTGAGGATGCGGAGGCGGTACGCCTTCGGCTGGACGACGGCCTTCGGGTAGACCGTGCCGTTCACCATCATCACGTCCATGAACGCCTCGGGGACGATGGACGCGGTGAGGGCGGCGGACGGGTTGACCGGGTTACCGGGCAGCTGCACCGGCGGCCAGATCCAGGGGCCGTAGTCCCAGCGGCCCAGCGGGTTCATGCAGTTGATGTCCCAGGAGCAGGTCGGGTCCTGGTTCTCCTCGTACATGTGCGGGAACCAGAGGTCGCCCGGCTGGCCCCACTTCGTGAGGTCCCACTTCGAGTCCTGCACGGCGATGTCGGACGGGACGAAGGACTTGTCCTGCACGACGAGCGGCAGGTCCTCGACGCCCGCGGTGAGCGCGGTCTCCACGTCGTCGCGGAGCAGGTAGCCCGCGGCCACGCCGCCGTACACGTTGAGGCGGGTCAGGCCGTACGCGTGGTCGTGGTAGAACATCAGGCGGCCGCTCTGCTGGTTCGGGTAGTAGAGCGACATCGCGCCGCCGGACGGCAGGTAGTTCACCTGGTCCTGCGCCATGTCCGGCACGTCGCGCGCGCCGACGCCCACCTTGTACGGGCTGGTCTCGCCGGCGGGGGCGATCCACTGGTGCGGGAGGCCGTCGGAGATCCAGGGCGTCAGGCCGCCGTGGAGGTGCACGCCGACGCGCTGCTCGGAGTAGCTCGCGCAGAGGGGCGCCTGGGCCGGATCGAGGGGATTGCAGGGGGTGACGCCGTCGGCCTGCAGGTTGCCCTTGCCGGCGCCCATGACCGTGGCGTCGACCGGGATGAAGAACGGGATGCCGGTCTGGAGCTCGTTGAAGACCTTCACGCGGACCGGGCGGTCACGGTGCGCGACGATCACGGGGCCGAGGTACATCGGCGTCCCGTTCACGCCGGCGATCTTCTGCACGTAGCCGCGGAGCTTCGTCGGCTTCGCGAGCTCGGAGTGGAGGCGCTGGGTGTACTCGACGATCGCGATCTCGTAGTAGTCGGCGCCCGGGTACGTCGTGGTGTCGGGCACCGCCACCGGAAGGTAGCTGCCGAGGTTGTTCGCGCCCGCAGGGCCGAGGCCCGGGAGCGTGTCGATGAACTTCGTGAGCTGCGGGCTGTTCGCGTAGTAGGTCGGCTGGGCGACGCCCTGCGGATCGAGCACGCTGCCCGGTCCGGCGTGCGCCTGGGTGGCGAGACCTGCCACGAGTGCGACGAGCAGCGCGCGGCTGCCCGTGCGGGCTGGATTGCTCTTCATGTATCCCCCTCCGTCGCAGGCCTCTCGCCCGCGCGGCGTGTCTTCCGGTCCTCGCCCCCCGCTCGCCCCAGCGAACGGGATCGACGCCCGGCCCTGCCGTCACCCACCGCGATCGCCCCAGCGATGCACCGTGAGTCACGTCCCTGCTGCGTGATGCAGGGTTTGCGTACCCGACTCCGCGAGAACCACACCAGCGCACCATTCGTCCCTCATGGGTGTGGCGGACACAGCGGGTTCACTGTGTGGAAATCGCTCAGCCGTGCGGGGGGTTAGGTGCGATACGCTGTCGCAGGGGGACCGCGTCTCACCGTGAATTCACTCGGCTTTACGTGCGGTGCACGGCCTCCCGGCGGCGCGACGATCTGGCGCGTCCCAGGAATTCGGTACAGGTTCCGAGCGCTTCGGAGCGCCCATCCGCTCGAACGGAACCCGGACGCAGCGTGGAGTCGGCGCGCACGGATTGCGCGTGAACACCGACCGTGAACATGCTGCAACCTGCAATGGATTTACTCTGGGTTCGTGACGTCCCAGCCCACGAACGCCCAGCGGATCGGCTCGCCGACGAGCCGCGGCCCCTCGCGCTCCCACAGCCCGCGGAGCGTCGCGCGCTCGTCCTCGCCGAGCGGCCCGACCGACCACTCCATGCGCCGCGCGAACTCGTCGGCCCCCGCGCAACCCGCGAGCTTCCCCGGGCTCTCGATGAAGTCGAGCCGCGGCGCGACGCCCATCCGGTGGAGCAGCGCGATCACGTAGAGCCAGTCGGGCGGCGGCTCCACGGTCCTGCCCAGCGCGGCGAGCACGGCGGCGTCGAGGCGCCGGCCGCCGGCGCGGTGGGTGAGGTAGACGCGCCGGCGCGCGTGGGCGTCGAGCTTCGCGAGCGCGTCCGCCATGTCGGCGACGTGCATCGACCGCGAGGCCACCACGACGTCGCACACCGGCACGCCGTCCCAGGGCTCCTCCCAGGCGCGCAGCACGCCGGAGACGTTCGTGAGCCCGCGCTCGCGGGCGCCCGCCGCGAGCGCGGCCAGCATGCCCGGGCTGTGGTCGAGCCCGTGGACGTGCTCGAGCCGCCGCGCGAGCGGGAGCGCGAGGGTGCCCGGGCCGCAGCCGACGTCGAGGAGCGTCCGGCAGCCCGCGAGGTCCATCCGCGCCAGGAACGCGTCGGCGTAGGCGCTCCCCTCGACGGCGGCGCGCATGCCCGCCGCCCGCGCGTCCCAGGCCGCGGGTGGCTTCTCGCCGCGCGTGGTGCGCGCCATGTGCGCCCGGTAGAGCGCGCCGAGGTCGAGGTCGTCGAGGCCGGCCACGGGTGGCAGGGTAGCACCGGCCCGGGCTGGACGGCGGGCCCCGGCGGTCGGGCGGCCGCTCACGCGCGGGGCAGCCGGATCACGATGCGGGTGCCCTGGCCCGGGGTGCTCTCGAGGGCGAGGTGTCCGCCGTGGTCGCGCACGATGTGCCGGACCATCGGGAGCCCGAGGCCCGAGCCGTGCCCCTCGGACTTGGTCGTGAACCAGGGCTCGAACACCCGCGCGATCACCTCGGGCGTCATGCCGAGGCCCTCGTCGCGGACCTCGAGGCGCAGCCACCCGGCGCCGTCCGCGGCCGCCCGGATCGAGAGCGCCCCGCCCCGGGGCATCGCGTCCCGCGCGTTCATCGCGAGGTTCACCACGACCTGCTCGAGCTGCGAGGCGTGCCCGAGCACCGTGAGCCCCGGCTCCACCGAGAGCTCGAGCCGGAGGTTCCGCGGCAGCGCGCGCGACAGCAGCACCTCGACGTTCCCGAGGAGCGTCGAGAGATTGATCGGCACCGGCGTGGCCCCGCGGGTGGGGCGCGCGTAGGACACGAGCGCGCGGGCGGTCTCCGCGCCCCGCACCACCGCCTCCCGGGCGATTCTGGAGCTCGGCGGCGAGGGGGTGGCCGGGCGGGAGCTCCTCCAGGGCGAGCCCGAGCTGGGCGAGCACCACCGTGAGCTGGTTGTTCACGTCGTGGGCGACCCCGCTCGCGAGCGTCCCCACCGTCTCGCGGCGCTGGCTGTCCCGCAGCCGCGCCCGGAGCGCCTCGTGCTCCTCCAGGAACCGGTCGGCGAGGCGGGCCACGTCGGGGAGCGTGGGCGCGTGGCCGGGCCCCCCGCCCCGGGCGGCCTCGGGGGCGGGGGCGGCCGCGAGGCGGTCGAGCGGCCGGCCGAACCGCTCCGCGACCGCGCGGGCGCGCCAGGCGAGGAGCGCGAGGCCGAGCGCGGCGAGCGCCACCACGCCGGCGCCGCGGGCGCCGGCGCCCTGCTGGATGTCCGCCTCGGGGATCGCGACGGCGAGCCGCCAGTCCAGGCCCGCGGGGCCGCGGTACGGCCGCGCGAGGACGTAGAAGGGCTCGCCCGCCGTGGTGGACGCCACCTCGACCGGCGCCCTCACGGCGGCGAGGCCGCCGGGCAGCCCCGCGAGCTCGCGCGACAGGGTGGGGCCGAGCGGCTCGAGGAAGTCGCGGAACCGCGCCTCCCGGGAGAGATACTCCGGCAGCCGCGGCAGGATCAGCGCCCGCCCGGCGGCGTCGCCGATGGTGACCCGGGTGCGCGGGGTCGGCTGGGCCGACCACGCACGTCCGGTCAGGTCGTCGAGCATGACGTCGAGCGCGATCACGCCCGCGAGCACGCCCTCGTCGTGCACCGGGAGCGAGAAGGTGATCCCGGGATCCTTCGTGGTCATGAAGCGGTAGGCCTGGGGCGACCAGCGGGGCCCCCCGGCGTCCCGCACGCGGGTGTACCAGTCGCGCGTGCGAGGGTCGTAGGACGTCGGCGTCCAGGGCTCCATGACCTCGCGCAGGCCCTCCCGGCGCCACCAGGCGGCGGCGTGGCCCTCCGCCGTGTCGCGGATGACGCGCCGGCTCCAAGCGTCGCCGGTGCGCAGGAGGAGGACCGAGGTGCCGTCCGCGCGGCAGAAGTTGATCGAGGAGACGAAGGACTGGCGGGCGAGCAGCGGGAGGACGAGCCGCTCGAGCCGCTCGGGCGCGTCGAGGTCGAGGTCGCCCCTGCGCCACCAGGTCTCGAGGGTCTCCCCGACGTGCACGACGCCCTCGAGCTCGCGGTCGAGCTCGCCCGTGAGGTGGTCCGCGGCCTCGCGCGCGCGGAGCCACGCCTGCCGCTCGAGCGCGTCGCGCGTGATCAGCCAGCCGAGCGCCGCGACGGCGGCGAGCAGGATGCCCGCGCCCGCCAGGATCTCGGTGAAGAGGGCCCGCCGGAACTTCGCGCTGGCCGGGAGCCCGGCCGCCTTGCGCGGGGCGTCGTCGCCCTCGTGCTGCTGCACGCTCACCCTCACGGATAGAGCAGGGCCGCGCGGGCCGGGCAACGGACGCATGGTCGCGGTCGCGCGGCGCCGGCGGCCGCCCGGACCGAGGGCACATCGAGACCCGGTCGCGCTCCGGTCACCTGCCGAGGAGCGCGTTGAGCTTCGCGATCACCTGGAACGCGTCCGCCACGTAGACGACGTCGGCCTTGCCGCGCGCCCAGCCGCAGTTCGCGTCGAGGCTCACCGCTCGCCGCTCGCGGATGAAGCGCCAGCCGACCACGTGGGGCTCCTCGCCGTGGCAGCAGGTGGAGAGGCCCTTCGCGTGGCGGGGCGTCGCGCCGGTCTGGCCGATCTGGTTGAGGTGCGTCATGAAGCCGAAGACCCGGTGGCCCTCGCCGGCCTGGTCCACGAGCGACTTCGACGAGCCGAGCGACGCGCCGGACCCGGCGAGGAAGCCCTTCACGAGCCCCTCGGCCTCCTCCGCGTGCAGCTGGCCGTCGGCCTGCTTCTTCGTCCACCCCGCGCCGGCGACGAACAGCAGCTTCGCGTCGGGCTTGATGGTCTGCTCGCCGGAGGCGGGCGCGCGCTCGCCCTCGACGGTGGTCCGCGACGCGGGGAGCGCGATCGCGACGTCCTCGACGGGCGCGGCCCCGCCCGCCGGCGCGGCGGCCGGGAACGCGCCGGGGTCCACCAGCAACAGCCACGGGCGCTCGCTCCGCTTCAAGGTCGCCTCGATGCGCTGCCGGTACGTCCAGCGGGTGATGGCGCCCTCCGGCGTGACGGCGGCGACGTGGCTGTCGACCTTGCCGCCGACCCGGGCGGCCACGCCGGCGGCGACGCGGGCGAGGCGGGAGGTGGCGGGGGCGACGACGACGGTGGCGCCGGAGGCCTTCACGAGCGCCGCGGCGGCCGCCGCGTCGGTGGCGTACCGGGCCGTCGCGAGGGCGGGGTCGCGGGCGACGAGCACCTTCGCGACGCCGGCGGCGGCGAGCGTCGCGGCGGCGGCCGCGGGATCGGCGCCGAGGACCGCGGCGGTGACGGTGCCGCCGGCGGCGAGCACGCGCGCGGCGGACAGGGCCTCGAGCGCGGCCCTCGGGAGGGCGCCCTGGGCGTCGGGGTGGGCGAGGACGAGCACGTTCTCCATGGCGGGTCTCCGGTCCTCTCTCAGTCCTGGCGGATCCACGCGGCGAGCTCCGCCGCGATGGCGTCGGGGGTGGCGTCCTTCACGACCTTCGTCTCGCGCGTCACCCTCGGCACCTGCACCGTGGCGAACGCCTGGCCGCCGACGCCCACCGGGGCGGCCGCCGCCTTCTGCAGGGCGGGCATGATGCCGCGCATGTTGGCCATGCCGACCTGCGGGTTGTTCTTGGGCTCGGGCCGCTCGCCGGTCGCCCAGCCGAGCACCGCGGGCGCACCCTGGCACACCGACACCTGGTGCTTGCCGCCCTCGACGCGCTCGAGCACCTCGAAGGAGCCGTCGGGCCGGAGCGCGAGGCGGTCGACGCCCTGGAACTGCTCGGCGAGGCCGAGCGCCTCGCCCACGAGCTGGAGCGTCACGCCCGCCGAGCGCGAGGCCGACTCCCAGCCGCCGAAGAGGAGCAGCCGCGAGAGGTCGAGCCCGGGCAGCGCCCTCACGGCGGCGGCCAGCCTCGCGGCGACCTCGTGCGCATCGGTGAAGCCGCCGGCCGGCCCGTCGAGCGCGACGAGCTCGAACGGCACCTTCTGCCCGACCGCCATCATGACCTGCTGCAGCTTCGCCTTCGGGCCGAGCGCGACGAGGGTCACCTTCGAGCCCGGCGCCGCGGCCGCGAGCGCCGCGGCCTCGTAGAGCGCGCTGGCCGCCCACGGGTCGAGCACCGCCGGCAGCATCGCCTCGTTCTTGAGCCCCGGCCCGGCGGGCGTCGAGACGGGCTCGAGCACCTGCAGCGGGTCGGGCACGACGCTGCCGAGCACGACGATGTGGAACCCGGTCATGGCTAATTCTCCGCTGAGTGAAGCCCTCCCGCGCCGGCGCGGAAGGAGAGGTTGACCTCGTCGGTGCCGTCGAGGCGGCCGGTGCAGCTCCACAGGCAGGCGCCGCAGTGCACGCACTTCTCGCGGTCGAAGGCCGGCACGCCGCCCTCGCCCGGGCGGATCGCCTCCGCCGAGCAGATCTCGAAGCAGACCTTCCGGTCGCAGGCCCGGCAGACCTCCGGCCTCAGGAACACGACGTGGTCCGCGTAGCCCGGGGGCGCCTGCACCTTGCCGCCCATGAGGAGCGCGTCCTGCTGGGTCACGAGGAGCTGCCCGTCGAGCTCCACCGGCGGCCAGCCGGCCGCGTCCATGAGCGCGTCGTGGAGCGGCACGGCCTTCGCCTCGCACTCCGCGCGGATCCGCGCGATCTCCGCCGGCGCGAGCCGGCCCCGGTAGAAGCCCTCGACCGTGCCGATCGCGTCGGCCGGGTGCGGTGGCTCCTCGCCGAGCGCGACCTTCCCGCCGGTGATCCCCGCGAGCGCCATCCCGAGGAGGCCGGTCACGGTGCCCTTCTGGAAGCCGTCGCGGGCCTTCTCGGCGACGCGCCCCTCCGCCTCGACCCAGCTCGCCCGGCGGCGCGCGACGTAGGCGTCGTCGAGGTGCTCCTTCGTGAAGGGCTTGCCCGCCTCGAGGAGCTCGATGACGCCCTCGGCGAGCAGCGTGCCGGTCGTGAACGCCTCGTCCACGCCGGAGTTCGTGAGCACGTTCGTCGCGCCGGAGCCCTCGCCGATGCGCGCGAAGCCGTCGCCCGCGAGCAGCGGCTCGCCGCGGCGGCCGGACTCGAGGATCGACTTCGCGCCCCAGGAGCGGAGCCGCCCGCCCTCGAGGTGCTTCCACAGCGCCGGGTGGCGGACATAGTGCTGCAGGTACCGGTAGCTCGTGCGCACCGGCGACTCGAACCAGCTCGGCACGAAGATGCCGACCGAGGCGACGCGGCCCGGGTGCACGTAGAGGAAGCCGAAGATCTCCGGCTCGGGGAAGCCGATGGTGTGGAGCACGGTCCCGGGCTCGAGCGTGCACTTCTCCGGGAGGTCCACGACGAGCTTCATGCCGACGGCCCAGTCGCGCCGGGCGTTCCCCGCGGGCATCCCGAGCGCGGCGTCGAGCTGGCGCCCCACCGCGCCGACCGGCCCGTCCGCCACCACGGTGAGCCCCGCGTGCACGTCCATGCCCGGCATGAACGCGGCCTCGGGCTTGCCGGCGCGGTCGACGCCCTGGTCGGCGAGCCGCACGCCGAGCACGCGCCGGCCGTCGAGCAACGCCTCCGCGGCGGGCGTGGCGGGCCACAGCTGCACCGTGCCGGTCGCGAGCACCTGCCCGGCGACCCACTGCATGAGCTGGCCCATCGAGAAGACGAAGCCGCCCTCCTTGTGGAGGAACTCCGGCGTCCAGGGGAGCTCCAGCGCGTGGTCGGCGAGGCCGAGCACCGCGCCCATGGCGCGGACCGAGGCGTCGGCCGCCTTCATCGCGGCGGAGCGGCGGCTCGCGCCCACGGGGTCGAGGAGGTAAAGCACCTTCTCCTCGCCGACGCGCGCGGCCATCGGGATCTGCGAGACGTCGAGATCGGGGAACGCGGCGGAGATGCCGCGCCCGCGGGTCACGACGCCCGACACGCCGAAGCCGGGGTCGTCGGCGCGCTCGTAGCACACGACCTGCAGCGGCAGGCCGGGCGACGCCCGGCTCTCGAGCGGCGGCTTCCCGGCGTCGGCGAGCCGGCGGGAGAGGGTGGTGAGGAAGCCCGCCGCCGCCGGCCCGAAGCCGACGCAGGCGATGTCCACGGCGAGGCTGGCGCGCTCGGGCTGCGCGCCCGGGTCGATCTCGGTGCCCATGGCGCCCCCTACCGCGGGTAGTCGAGCGCCTCGGGGATCATCACCCGCGAGACGGCCTCGGCGGCGCGGTCCTTCGAGAGCCCGGCGCCGGAGAGGCAGCCGTCGAGCTTCGCGCGCAGGTTGCGGAAGTCGGTGATGCCGCGGCAGGAGGCGCAGGGGCCCTCCTTGTCCGGGTGGCTGCCGTCGGGCAGGACGTCGTAGGAGCAGCCCGCGAGCCCGGGCACGATGCCCTCGAGCGCCTCGGCGTCGTTCGCCGACCAGCAGGCCACGCGCCCCCCGTCGTCCCACTGCGGGTGGCGGTTGTAGCCGTGCACGAGCTCGGCGCAGATGCGGCCGACCTCGCCCGACGCCCGCGCGATCTGCACGTGGCAGAGGTCGGCGAAGAAGCGCGCGGTCGAGGCGTGCGCGTCGCCGAGGATCGCCTGGCCGTGATCGGCGAGCTCGACCGCGTCGAGCACCTGCGCGCGCGCGGCGACGAGCCAGGCGAGCGCGTCGGCGAGCTTGAAGGTGACGCCCTGCCGCGGGGCCTGCATGAGCCCCTTGCCGTCGGCGTCCTTCGCGCCCTCGAGGTGCCGGTGGGTCCAGAGCCACAGGTCGAGCGCGGTGGCGAGCGCGCAGGCGCCGGTGCCGGGGTGCGTGCCGGCGACGTGGCGGAGCTCGCGGAGCCAGGACTTCAGCTGCGCGAGGAACACCGGGTTCGACATCGTCACCGACAGCTGGCGGCGCTGCACCGCCTCCGGCCCCTCGTAGGTGGCCTCGAGCTGGGCGTCCATCCACTTCTGGCCCAGGAAGCCGGGGCAGTCCTCGGTGATGCCGTAGCCGCCCATCAGCGACACGGCCTCGCGCATGACGGTCGCGCCGACGCCGGTGTTCCAGAGCTTCGTCGCCGGGCAGAGCACGTTCGCGGCGGAGTCGAGGAGGATGAAGCGCACCATCTCGTCGGCCTCGAGCTCGGCGATGCGGGCGTCCTCGCGGGGGCCGCGCGGGTGCGCCTTGAGCTCGAGGAGCTCGAGCGCGCCCTTCTCGACGAGCTTCAGCCACTTCAAGGTCGCCTTCGCGCCGGAGATCTTCTGCTCGGCCAGGAGCGCGTCCTTCTGCTTCTCGAGCGGGTCGAGCGCGTCGAAGAGGCGGGCGGTCTGGAAGCCCAGGGACGCGGCGGCCTCGCCGGTGGCCCACACCTCGACGAGCCGGTGGAGCGCGTCGGCGCGCTGCTGGATGCCGAGCTCGTAGCGGATCGAGCCGGGCGCCGCCTGCTCCGCGCCGCGGAAGCGGCCGCGCTGGTAGCGGATGATGGGCTCGACCGCGCTGAGGAGCTTCGCGGCGGTCATGACGCCCACCGTGACGCGGGTGCGGCGGAACACGGCCTCGATCACCTCGGAGTGGTCGTAGTTCGGGACGATCACGCCGTCCTTCACCGTGTAGCCGCCCACGATCCGACTCGCCGGGATGCGCAGGCTGAAGATCGGGTCGTTCGTGGAGGAGAGCTGGTGGACGAGCTTCTTCGTGGGCGTGCCGCGGTCGAAGGTGCCCGGGTCGCCCTCCTCCAGGATCACGAGGCAGGAGGACTTCACCCGCGGATCGTCGGTGTCGACCGCCGCGGTGACGAAGTTCGCGAAGCCCATGTTGGTGATGAAGCGGCCGCGCTTCTCCACCTGCAGCATCGGCTCCTCGCCGTCCTTCCACTCCGCGACGCGGACCTTGCCGTTCAGCATGCCGGTGTCGACGCCCACGTACGGGATGGGCTCGGTGAGCGCGAAGGCGGCGCGCCAGGGCTTGCGGTCCTCGCCCGGCTGCGGCGGGGCGGCGAGGCTCATGTAGTGCTGCTTCTGCTCGGCGGTGCCGCGCTCGTGGATCGGCGAGAGGCCGAGGAAGCCGGCGAGCGCGCCGGTGGCGGCGCCGGCGTCGACCCAGGCGAGCTCGAAGGCCGAGAGGGAGAGCGCGAGGTTCTTCGGCCCCGCGATGAAGCCGCCCTCCTCCGGCTCCATGAACGCGCCGGTGATGCCCGAGGCGTCGTAGTGGCCGAGGAGCTCGTTCTTGCGCGCCGTCCAGTCGTGCTCGTTGCGGCCGCCCTCGGCGACGAGCCGGGCGACCGGGCCGCGCGCCACGCCGCGCGCCGACTGCACGAGCATCTGGAGGTCGTAACGGTCGGCGAACCGCCACATGAGCTGGCGGACGTCGTCGCCCGGCAGGGTGCGGAGGGTCTCGGCGACGGGCTTCGTGGCGGCGGTGGACATGGGGCTCTCCTGCGCGGGGCTGCCGCACGCGCACGGGGCTCGGAGAGGCGGCGTGCGTGGCTGGCCTGCGGTGACGGGAACGGGCGCGAAGGTAGTCGCGCGCACGCGGGAATGGCAATGCGCCGCGCGCCAATCGGGCTGCGACGAATCGACGCAATTGCATGTCAATTGGCGCGATGCGTCGCGCCAGTTGATCGCACTCAAGCCACGCGGCTCAGGGCGCGGGCAGCTCGGCCACGACCGGTGCGTGGTCGCTCGTCCCGAAGTCGGCCATCACCCGGCAGCGGGGGACCTCCGCGAGCGCCGCGCTCGCGAGCACGTAGTCGATGCGCCAGCCGATGTTGCGCTGGCGCATGTTCCGCCACGGCGCCCACCACGTGAAGAGGCCGTCGTCGTCCGGCGCGGCGGCCCGGCCGAGGTCCACGAGCCCGCGCCCGATCACCGCGCCGAGGAGCGCGCGCTCGTCCTCGCGCTGGCCGATGACGCCGGGCTTGCGCTCCTTGGGGTGGACGTCACGGTCGGTGAGGGCGACGTTGAGGTCGCCGCACACGACGAGGCGCCGCCCCTCCGAGGCGAGCGCGGCGGCCCACGCCTCGAGCGCCGCGAGGAACGTCATCTTCGCCACGAGGTCCTTCCCGCCGTTCGGGACGTAGACCGAGGCGAAGGTGACGCCCGCCACCTCGGCCGCCGCGATGCGCGTCTCGAGGTCGAAGGGCGGGTGCACGAAGGCGGGCGGCGCCGGGCAGTGCTCGGCGCGAACGTGCAGGCTCACGCCGGAGTACGCGGTCTCGCCGTGCCAGATGCCGTGGTAGCCCTCGAGCGCCTGGAGCGCCGGGGGGATCTTCTCGGGCGGCGCCTTGAGCTCCTGCAGGCAGAGCACGTCCGGCCGCTCGCGGGCGAGGAGGTCGAGGACCTGCGCCTCGCGGGCGCGGACCCCGTTCACGTTCCAGGTGACGACCTTCATGGGCCGAGCTTAGCGCGCGGGACCGACGGGGTGGGGGGGGCGGGGGGGCGAGCGTGTCTCGGAAAGTCCCTCGGACGCGCGGATCAGTGACGCGCGGTCGACCTCGTCTCGTCGCGACCCCTGCCTGTCCGACGACCAAGTCGGAAGCCGGCCGCGATGACGAGGAAGAACACGGCCGAGATCGCCAGGTTGCGGACGAGCGCCGTGCTCGCGTGGAGCGGCTCTGGCTTCGCGCCCGGGGCCACGCGGGCCAGCAAGGCCGTCGCGAGCGTCGCCGGAATGGCGAAGTTCAACCCTTCTCCGCCGAGTACTTTGCCGACCGCCACGGCCACCACCCGACCGTCCTCGAGCAGCACCGGAGAGCCGCTCGATCCGGGCGAGATGGGGGCGGTGATCTGCAGTTGCCAGCTCGCCTTCTGCTCGCCGTGGATATCCGTCCCGTTCTTGCGGATCGCGGACACGATGCCTGTGGAGAGCGTGCCCTCCAGGCCGACAGGGCTCCCGATCACTGCCACGGGCGTGCCCACCACGAGCGACTCGTCACCTCCCAGCGTCAGGAACGGGTAGCTGCCCGCCTCGGCCTGAAGCACTGCCAGATCGGAGCCCTCGTCGCGCGCGAGCACGCCCACGACGGCGAGCCTCCGTCCGCCTTGCACGAGGGCCACGAGCCGGCTGGCGCCCTCCACGACGTGGTGATTCGTGACGATGCGCCCGTCTGCAGAGACGAAGAAGCCCGTGCCCGACGATTCCTCCTGGCCGCGGGCGTCCTCGGCGACGAGCTTCACCACCGTCGGCTGCGCTCGCTCCGACAGGGACGCGACGTCCGCCGGGGCGATGGCGAGGGCGAGCAAGGCGAGGCCGGTGATCATCGGTCGGGCTCCGGTGTGCGAGGCTGAGAGCCCGTCAGGCTACCACGCGCTCGCGTCGTCATCCGGGACAAGTCCACCTGCCGCGCCCGACGTGTCCCTGCTCCCCAGGGAGCGAAAGTGCTATCAGATATGATAGCGACGCCCGGCCCGCCAATCGGGCGCTGGCCAGCCACTCCTTGGCGTGACCCCGGAATCCGTAAGCCCCTCCACCAGTGGTGTAACTGATGGGGCGTGCAGCTCGGCCGTCGCCTCAAGCTCGAGGGGCGAGTCAGGTGTCCGCCAGGCGGGTGCGAGTGCGCGAAGCGGCGCAGACGTATGCGCAGGATGGAAGAGACGGCGGAGAACGCGGGCAGAACGTCTGCGCGAGCCCATCGGGCTCGGCATCTCGCGGCCGTCCCCGCAGGGACTTCATCGGAGAATGACCTTACGGATTCCGGGTTCACTCTTCGGAAGGGACGGTCCTTGTCAGCGCAGATACGCCCGTCCCAAGATGCCGGCGATGACCAGACCCCCGCGCGCCGACTACGGCCTCGATGCGCCGCCCGTGGTCCGCAACCTGCTGATCGTGGGCGCGCTCGGGATCCTCTCCTTGATCACGCGGGCGGCGGGTCTGTGGAACGGGGAGTCGCCCTTCGCGCTGCTCGGCCGCCCGCTGATCTCGGCAGGCCTGTCCTGCGGCGTGATGGCGGCCTGGATGATCTGGTCGAGCAAGTTCGGCAAGGTCCGCGAGCGCGAGGCGTATCTCGACCTGCTCGAATGGCGCGGCGACGAGCGCGTGCTGGACGTCGGCTGCGGGCGCGGGCTGTTCCTGGTCGGGGCAGCGAGGCGCCTGAGCACGGGCCGGGCCATCGGCATCGACATCTGGCAAGCCGAGGATCTCAGCGGCAACCAGCCGGCGGCGCCGCTGCACAACGCGGCGATCGAAGGCGTGGCCGAGCGCGTCGAGGTGCAGACGGCCGACGCACGCAAGCTGCCCTTCGACGACAGGAGCTTCGACGTCGTGCTCTCCAGCGCGGCGATTCACAACATCTACGACGCCGGCGAGCGAGAGACCGCCGTGCGCGAGATCGCGCGGGTGCTGAAGGTCGGCGGGCGCGTGCTGATCGTCGACGTCCGGCACCTCGGCCAGTACGCCAGGACGCTGCGCGACGCCGGCTTCGACGGCGAGAAGGACGCGGCCCGCAGCGTGCAGACGCTCCTCTCCTGGCTGCCGAGGATCCTCTCGCTGGGCGCGGTGCAGATCGGCTACGTGACCGGCAAGAAGGCGCGCTGAGCTCGCGTCCCTCGGAACGCGACCCGCGAGATCTCGGGATCGTCGCCGACCCACGAACCCGTCGTCACCGTTGCCGCGCCTCGACCGGTGTGGAAGGCTGGCGTCGCGCGCCGCGCCGGGAGGGGCCGTGGACTTCGACGTTCAGGTGAAGCTGGCGATCTACCGGCACTTTGCGGAGACGGGAGGGCCGCCGTCTCCGGGGGACGTGGCCGGGCGGGTCGGCACGAACGTCGAGGACGTGCTCGAGGCCTACCCGAGGCTCCGGGCCCAGCGCCTCCTCGTCCTCGAGCCGGACGGCCGCTCGATCCGGATGGCCTCCCCGTTCTCGGGCGTCCCGACCCAGCACGCCGTCGAGTCCGGCGGGGTGCGCTACTTCGCCAACTGCGCCTGGGACGCCCTGGGCGTCCCCGCCGCGCTGCGCCGGCCGGGCACGGTCCACTCCCGCTGCGAGCGGTCGGGCGAGCCGCTCCACCTCGAGGTGGGGGCCGACGGGCCCGCGCGCTCGGACTGGCTCTTCCACTGCCTCGTCCCGGCGGCGAGGTGGTGGGACGACATCGTCTTCACCTGAAGGAACATGCTCTTCTTCCGGTCGGAAGAACGGGTTCACGAGTGGTGCGAGGCGGCCGGGAGCCCGGTGCGGCCGATCGTGACGATGCCCCAGCTCTGGACGCTCGCGACGACCTGGTACGCGACCCGCCTCGAGGAGAGCTCCAGGCGACCCCAGCCGGACGAGATGCGGGCGATCTTCTCGGGCCTGGGCCTGTCGGGCGACTTCTGGGATCCCCGCTCCGACGCATTCGGGTGAGGTCGCGGTGCGCTGCGCGCGCTACTTCGCCGCCGGCGTCTCCTGCACGAGCGC
Source organism: Anaeromyxobacteraceae bacterium (assembly GCA_047602405.1). Lineage (GTDB taxonomy): Bacteria > Myxococcota > Myxococcia > Myxococcales > Anaeromyxobacteraceae > Anaeromyxobacter. The sequence continues at coordinate 253,737 of JASGHJ010000001.1, read as the reverse complement.
CTTCAGCTGACCCTCGTCGAGATGCCGGGTCAGGCCCGCGATGCTCTGGGCGACCTCGGGGGCGGCGAACATCTCGCGCCCCGCCACCTGCCCGAGGACCTGGAAGCTCCCCTGGAATGCGCTCGGGCCGTCGGCCTTGAACGCCGCCCTCGCCTTCTCGCGGCAGTCCTTCGTCAGCAGGCGCATCATGAGATCCGCCATCCCCTTGTAGGCGGCCTCCAGCTGCTCGGGCGAGACCGAGACGACGTCCTTCACCGCGGGGTGCTTCGCGACGGCGGCGAACATCCACCGCACCATCGCGTTGCGGTCGGCTTGCGTGGTCGATTCCACCATGCACTTGCCGAGCTCGTCCGAGAAGATCGTCGCCCGCGCCGCGGCGGGCGCCGCGAGCGAGGTGACCGCCAGGACCGCACCGATCGTCCACTTGCTCATGTGACGCTTCCCCTCGCGGGCGCCGCTGGCGCAGCTCGGAGGCTACCACCGCGATGGCTCCGGCCGCTTCGAGAACCGCGCCCGTGCGGAGCGCCGTTTCGTCACACCCCCGGCGCCTTGGGCGCGACGTGCTCGGTGTACGCCGGGTTGCGATGGTTCTGGTCGGGGTTGTGGGCGTCCCAGCAGGCGTCGGAGCAGAAGTAGAGCTGGAAGCTCTTCCGGTTGCAGGTGGAGACCGCGCACTTCAGGTACGGCGCGCCGTACGCGATCGGCTGCTTGCAGACGCTGCACTTGTTCCACATGGCCGGAGTCTAGCGCGGGCGCGCAGAGGCCTTCGAGTCAGGTCCGGCGGTCCGCCTGCGGCGGGTGCAGCACCTGCAAGGACGCGATCGCGATCTGGATGCGCTCCACGCACTCGGCGGCGTCCCAGATCGCCTCGAGCGCCGGGGCGATCCGGCCCTGCTCGAGCTCCGCCCGCGCGTACGCGAGCGACGAGCGCGCCGCGCCGAGCGGGCTGTTGAGCGCGTGCGCGACCTCCTCGGCGAGCTGGCCCTTCGCGACCCAGGCCTGGGCGGCGGCCTGCGCCCGCTCGATCTCGGCGAGCCGGGCGAGCGCGTCCGCGCGCTCGCGCTCCGACTCGAGGTAGCGCGCCTGGCGCCGGCCCTCGAGCCGGCCGGAGACCACCGCGAAGGTCACCGCGGCGGCGGTCGTGGCGACCCACAGCACGAGGTCCGTCCCCGGGGCGCCGCCGAGGACGAGCAGGGTGGCCCCCGCCACGACCGAAGCGACGCCGAAGAGGCTGGGCTCCACGATGCGCCCGGGCCGGGCGATGGCGCTGAGGAGCGGGATCGTGAGGAGGAACTGCAGGAACGGGCTGGTGGCCCCACCGCTCACCGCGGCGAGCGCGGTGAGGAAGACGATCGCGCCGAGGCCGGGGACGTAGGCGAGGGCGGCGGTGACGGCCCCGGAGAAGCGCCCATCGCCCAGGCGCTCGCGAGGAACAGCGCGATCCACGCCGCCCAGAGCGGCGTCCGCGGACCCAGGCCCGCGAGGGCGGCGTCGACGACCGCCACGAACACGAGGACGCCCGTCCCCATGAAGAGCAGGCGGCGGTCGTCGCGGGCGCTCGATCTCGGCCGGTCCAGCGGGCGCGTGACGTCGCTGTCGAACTCCGCGGGCACGTACCGGATCTACCGGATCTCAGCCCCCGCTCGACTTCTTCCACCCCTCGAACCGGCGCAGGAGCTCCGCCTCCACGTGCGCGTCGAGCGCCGGCGGCGGCAAGGCGCCGAGCGAGCGGGAGGTGAGCGCCATCTGCCGCACGTAGGCGCGGCAGCCGCGGCAGCCGACGAGGTGGAACCGGAACCGCAGCCGGTCGACGAGCGAGAGCCGGCCCTCGACGTAGTCGGTCACGAGCGCGGTCACGTCGCGGCAGCCCAGCATCACGACACGTTCTCCCCTGCGTCAGTCTCGCCGGTTCCGGCGTCCCCGGAAAGGTGGCGCTCCAGCTCCGCCCGGACGCGCGTCCGGGCCCGGTGCAGGAGCACCCGCTGGTTGGTCTCCGTGAGCCCCAGGAGATTACAGACCTCCTCGGAAGGCAGCCCCTCGAGGTCCCGCAGCGTGATGACGGCCCGCTGGGCCTCGGACAGGCGGCCGATCGCCCGCTCGAGCACACCCCGGGTCTCCTGCCGGAGCGCCAGCGCCTCGGGCGAGTCCTCGTGCCACTCCGCGGGGAACGTGCGCCAGTGCCCGCCGCCGTCGAACCGGCCGGCGAGGACGTCCTCGGCGGGGGACTGCGCCTCCGCCGACGCGAGCGCGGAGAACGGCACGGCCCGGGCGTCGCGCACCCCGCGGGTCCGCGCCTTGTTGGCCGTGATGCCGAGGAGCCAGGAGCGGAACGCGGCCCGCCCCTCGAAGCGCGCCAGCCCCTCGAGCGCGGCGAGCCAGGCGTCGGCGGCCACCTCCTCGGCGGAGGCGGGCTCGCGCACGAACAGCCGGGCCACCCGCTGCACGGCGGGCCCGTGCCGGCGCACGAGCGCCGTGAACGCGGCGGCGTCGCCGGCGCGCGCGCGCTCCACGAGCGCGGCGTCCGGATCCTCGCCGGCGGGGCGCTGGTCGCGCGGGCCCAAGGGCCGCATGGTAGCGGTCCTCGGGCCCGCGGTGAAGTCAGCGGTCGGCCACCTGGGCGGGCGGCGGCAGGCGGCGCGAGAGCTCCTGCACGTGCGCAGCGAGCGCGCGCGCCTCGGCCTCGTCGATGCGGCCGGCGAACGGCGGCATGGGCGAGCGCGGGTTGAAGCGCTCGGGGTGGAGGATGCGCGCGGCGACCTCCTCGAGCGGCTGGCCCGCGGCGGGCCGGAGCTTCTCGCGGAAGGCGGCGCCCTCGCCGTGGCACGCGACGCAGCCGAGCGTGACGAACCGCGCGGCCACGCCGCCCTCCGGCGGCAGGGGGTCCGCCGCGGGCCGGGGTACCGGGTGGTGCGCCGGGGCGAGCGTGCGGAGCCACGCGTAAACGGCGCGGGCCTCCACCTCGTCGAGCGTGCGGAAGGGGGGCATGGGCGGGCGGAGCGTCGTGCCGTCGGGGCGCACGCCCTCGCGGAGCGCGCGCACGAACTCGGCCTCGGTCATCCGGCCGATGCCGGTGTCGGCGTCCGGCGTGAGGTTCGCGGAGAAGACCTTCTCCCCGCGCGCGCCCACGAACTCGAAGCCGCCGGTGAAGGCCTCCTTGCCCTCCGACTTGTCGCCCGCGAAGCCCGGGGAGTGGCAGTCGCCGCAGAGGAGCACGTCCTTCACGAGGTAGCGGCCGTAGTCGGCGGTCGGCCCCACCGGCGGCGCGACGACCGGGTGCGCCGGCATCGGCTTCGGGTCCGCGCCGGCGACGAAGGTGAGGATGAGCTTCCCGACGACGGTGCCCTCGACCGGCGGCTGGCGCTCGGCGACCGGCGTGAAGGCCGGGTCGTCGGAGCGGAGGTGGCCGACGATCGCGGCGAGGTCGTCGTCGGAGAGCCCCGTGAACTGCGGCATGACCACCGCGAGCCGGCCGTCGCGCTTCACGCCGGTGCGGAGCACGCGCACGAGGTCCGCGTCGGACCAGGCGCCGATGCCGCCCACGGGGTGACGGGTGATGTTGGCCGTGTAGAACTTGCCGAGGAACTCGGGCACGTCGGCCATGTGCTGGCCGGCGGCGAGCCCCTTCGCGTCGACGTGACACTGGGCGCAGATGGTGTCGAAGAGGTGCTTGCCGCGGGCGAGCGCCTCGGGGCTCCGGGCGGGCGTGAAGGCGGCGGGCAGGACGAGGGCGTGCCGGGCCTCGAACTGACGCATCGCGTACAGGGTGGCGGCGCCGGCCGCGAGGGCGATCGCGAGGGCGAGCGCCCCCACGCCGGTGAGGACGAGTCGGAGAGGTCTTTTCATGGTGCGGCCTGGTACGGCGGGGGTGAGCGCCCTATGTCGCAAACGCCCGACGAGGGGGTCAAGGGCCCCGGGTGTGGGGTGTGCTGCCCGGGGTGGGGCAACCCAGACCACGGGTGAACGCGATATCCCCCGGCCCGGCGCCCCCGCAGGAATCCTTTACCCTGACCTCGCGCCCCGTTAGGAGTACGAGCCCAATGGACCAGAAGCCTGCCGACCTCGATCCCCAGGAAACCTCGGAGTGGCTCGAAGCCCTCGAGGGCGTGCTCGATCGCGAGGGGCCCGAGCGGGCCCACTTCCTCATCGAGCAGCTGATCGATCGCGCGCGGAAGTCGGGCGCGTGGCTGCCCTTCAGCGCGAACACCGCCTACCTCAACACCATCCCCGTCGATCGCCAGGCGCGCTTCCCGGGCGACTTCTCGCTCGAGCAGACCATCCGCCACTACATCCGGTGGAACGCGATGGCGATGGTCGTGCGCGCGAACCGCACCACCAACGTGGGCGGGCACATCGCGAGCTTCGCCTCGGCCGCGACGCTCTACGACGTCGGCTACAACCACTTCTGGAAGGCGTGGACCGAGGAGCGCGGCGGCGACCTCGTCTACATCCAGGGCCACTCCGCCCCCGGCATCTACGCGCGCGCGTACCTGCTCGGCCTCGTCAGCGACACCCAGCTCGAGAGCTTCCGCCAGGAGGTCGACGGGAAGGGGCTCTCGTCGTACCCGCACCCGTGGCTGATGCCCGACTTCTGGCAGTTCCCCACCGTGTCGATGGGGCTCGGGCCGATCATGTCGATCTACCAGGCGCGCTTCATGCGCTACCTGGACTCGCGCGGCATCGTGGAGACGAAGGGCCGCAAGGTCTGGGCGTTCTGCGGCGACGGCGAGATGGACGAGCCCGAGTCGACCGGCGCCCTGCACATGGCCGGGCGCGAGAAGCTCGACAACCTCATCTTCGTCGTGAACTGCAACCTGCAGCGGCTCGACGGCCCGGTCCGCGGCAACGGCAAGATCATCCAGGAGCTCGAGGCGGTCTTCCGCGGCGCCGGCTGGAACGTCATCAAGGTCGTCTGGGGCCGGCACTGGGACAAGCTGCTCGCCCGCGACAAGAAGGGCATCCTGCAGAAGCGGATGCTCGAGTCGGTCGACGGCGACTACCAGACCTACAAGTCGAAGAACGGCGCCTACGTCCGCGAGCACTTCTTCAACACGCCGGAGCTGAAGGACCTCGTCGCGGACCTCTCCGACGAGGACATCTGGCGCCTCAACCGCGGCGGCCACGATCCGTTCAAGGTGTACGCGGCCTACCACGAGGCCTCGCAGCACCAGGGCCAGCCCACCGTCATCCTCGCGAAGACGATCAAGGGCTACGGCATGGGCGAGGCCGGCGAGGCCCAGAACATCACGCACCAGCAGAAGAAGATGGACACCGACGCGATCCGGAGCTTCCGCGACCGGTTCCAGATCCCGGTGGCCGACGCCGACCTCGAGAAGGTGCCGTTCCTCCGGTTCGAGGAGGGCTCGCGCGAGGCCGAGTACCTGAAGGCCCGCCGCAAGGAGCTCGGCGGCGACCGGCCGAAGCGCCGCCGCAAGGTGACGCCGTCCCTGCCCGTGCCGGGGCCCGACGCCTTCAAGCGCTTCCTCGACTCCACCGAGGACCGCGAGATCTCCACCACGATGGCGCTCGTGCAGATGATCCAGACGCTCGCGCGCGACAAGGCCATCGGCCAGCGGATCGTGCCCATCGTCCCGGACGAGGGCCGCACCTTCGGCATGGAGGGCATGTACCGCGCGCTCGGCATCTGGAGCTCGGTCGGCCAGCTCTACACGCCGGAGGACCGCGCGCAGCTCGCGTTCTACCGCGAGGACAAGGCGGGCCAGGTGCTGCAGGAGGGCATCACCGAGGCGGGCGGCATGTGCGACTGGATCGCGGCGGCGACCGCGTACTCCACGCACAACGTCCAGATGATCCCCTTCTACGTCTACTACTCGATGTTCGGGTTCCAGCGGATCGGCGACCTCGCCTGGGCGGCCGGCGACATGCGGGCGCGCGGCTTCCTGTGCGGCGGCACCGCCGGGCGCACGACGCTGAACGGCGAGGGGCTGCAGCACGAGGACGGCCACTCGCACCTCGTGTCCGCCACCATCCCGAACTGCGTCTCCTACGATCCGACGTTCCAGTACGAGCTCGCCGTCATCGTGCAGGACGGCCTGCGCCGCATGGTCGCGGAGCAGGAGGACGTCTTCTACTACCTGACGGTGATGAACGAGAACTACGTCCACCCGGCGATGCCCGCGGGCGCCGCCGAGGGGATCCTGAAGGGGATGTACCTCTTCAAGGGCGCGGGGAAGGACGACGGCAAGGCGCCGCGCGTCCAGCTCCTCGGCTCCGGCACGATCCTGCGCGAGGTGATCGCCGCCGCCGACCTCCTCAAGTCGCACTGGGGCGTCGACGCCGACGTGTGGAGCTGCCCGAGCTTCACCGAGCTCGGCCGCGAGGGCCAGGCCCGCGCGCGCGAGGCCTTGCTCCACCCCGAGGGCAAGAAGACGCCGTCCTACGTCGAGCGGTGCCTCGGGAAGACCCGCGGGCCCGTCGTCGCCTCGACCGACTACGTCCGCGCCTTCGCCGAGCAGATCCGCCCGTACGTGCCGCGCCGCTACACGGTGCTCGGCACCGACGGGTTCGGCCGGTCCGACACCCGCGAGAAGCTGCGCAAGTTCTTCGAGGTCGACCGTCACCACGTGACGATCGCGGCGCTGCGGTCGCTCGCCGAGGAGGGCGCCGTGCCCGCCGGCAAGGTGGCCGAGGCGATCAAGAAGTACGGCATCGACCCGAAGAAGCCGGCCCCCTGGACGGTGTGACGACATGAGCGCCATCGAGGTCAAGGTCCCGGACATCGGCGACTACGAGGACGTCCCGGTCATCGAGATCCACGTGAAGCCCGGTGAGGCCGTGAAGGCCGAGCAGGCGCTCGCCACGCTGGAGAGCGACAAGGCGACGATGGACGTGCCGAGCCCGGTCGCCGGCACGATCAAGGACGTGAAGATCAAGGTCGGCGATCGCGTGAAGCAGGGCTCGATCGTGCTGACGCTCGACGCAGCCGAGGCCGCCCCCGGCAAGGTGGAGGAGAAGCCCACTCCCGCTTCTGCCGCTGCAGCTCCGGCCGCTCCCGCCCCTGCCGCTTCTGCCCCTGCTCCGGCAGCAGCACCTGCACCCGCTCCTGCTCCCGTCACCGCTCCTGCTCCCGACTCCGATCACCCCACCGTCAGTCACGCCTCCCCCGCGGTCCGGAAGTTCGCCCGCGAGCTCGGCGTGGACGTGGCGAAGGTGGACGGCACCGGCTCGAAGGGCCGCATCCTCCACGAGGACGTGCAGCGGTTCGTGAAGGAGCTCGTGAACCGCCCCGCCGGCGGCGCCGGGCTCGACCTCCTCCCCTGGCCGAGGGTCGACTTCGCGAAGTACGGCCCGGTGGAGGCGAAGCCGCTCGCCCGGATCCGCAAGCTCTCCGCGGCGAACCTCGCCCGCAACTGGGTGATGATCCCGCACGTCACGCAGCACGAGGAGGCCGACGTCACCGACCTCGAGGCGCTGCGCCAGGCGCTCGCGAAGGAGCAGGAGAAGGCGGGCGGCCCGAAGGTCACGCTGCTCGCGTTCCTCGTGAAGGCGGTCGTGGCCTCGCTCCGGAAGTTCCCGGAGATGAACAGCTCGCTGCAGGGCGACGAGCTCGTCCTCAAGAAGTACTTCCACATCGGCTTCGCCGCCGACACGCCGAACGGCCTCATGGTCCCGGTCGTGAAGGACGCGGACCGGAAGGGCGTCCTCGAGCTCGCCGCCGAGACCGCCGAGCTCGCGAGGAAGGCGCGCGACGGCAAGCTCGCCTCCGGCGACATGCAGGGCGGCACCTTCTCCATCTCGAGCCTGGGCGGGATCGGCGGCCACTTCTTCACGCCCATCATCAACGCGCCCGAGGTCGCCATCCTGGGCGTCTCGCGCACCGTCACCCGGCCGGTGTGGGACGGGAAGGCCTTCCAGCCGCGGCTCATGCTGCCGCTCTCGCTCTCGTACGATCACCGGGTCATCGACGGCGCGCAGGCGGCGCGGTTCGTCACCCACCTCGCCGGCGTGATCGCGGACCTCCGGCGGGCGATGCTGTAGCGGAGGGGAGAGGACATGGCCGACGGCACGGGCCCCCGCATCCTCGTGCGCGCGACCGAGCGCGGCGAGGCCGGCGGCGCGCAGCACCCCTGGAACCCGCGCTCCGAGCTCCACGGCTGGATGCTCGGGACGGCGGCCGGGCTCACCCGGCTCGGCGTGAGCCTCGCGTGGATCCCGCCCGGCAAGGAGTCGTACGCGTACCACCTGCATCACCGCGAGGAGGAGTGGCTGTACGTCCTCGAGGGCGAGGGCACGGTGGACGCCGACGACCGCGAGGTCGCGGTGGGCCCGGGCGACTTCCTCGGCTTCCCGCCCGGCGTCGCGCACCTCGTCCGGAACACCGGCGCGGCCGACCTGCGGTTCCTGCAGGGCGGCGAGATGATCAAGGACGTGGAGGTCGCCGACTTCCCGCGCCTGAAGCGCCGCATGGTCCGCACCGGACGGAAGATCTCCATCTTCCCGTTCGAGGCGGAGGTCCCGTTCTTCCCCGGGGCACCGACGCCACTCGAGCTGCCGGACGCGCTGTTCGGCGGCGAGGCGGAGCAGCCCGGGCCGCCCCCGCGGGTCGTCGTGAAGGCGGCCGAGCGCGGCGAGGCGCGCCGGTTCCAGCACCCGCAGAACCCGCGCTCGGAGGTGTTCCTCTCGGCGCTCTCGCGCCCCGCCGGCCTGAAGCGGCTCGCGGTGGTCCACACGCGCCTGCCGGCGAGGCGCGACGCGTACGTCATGCACGCGCACGCGCGCGACGAGGAGTGGATGTACGTGCTCTCCGGCCGCGGGCTCGCGCGCCACGCGGGCATCGAGGTCGAGATCGGCCCGGGCGACTTCCTCGGCTTCCCAGCGGGCGTCGCGCACGACACCCGCGCGCTCGACGAGGAGCTCACCTACGTCTCGGGCGGCGACGCCTGGGCGAAGGGCACGGTCGACGTGGTGGACTTCCCGACGCTCGGCCTCCGGCGCGTGTTCCTCGGCACGCGGGACTCGACGACCTTCCCGATGTCGCAGGCGCTCGAGAAGATCGGGCACTGAGTTTCCGGGGGGCTCGGCTGCATTTCACGGGGGGCGTAGCCCCCCGCCCCGACCAGCGAAGCTGGATCGGGGCCCCACCCCCGGATCCGCTCCGCTGCGCTTCGCGGGGGCGTGGCTCGCGCTACGTCGGCGCCCGCTGCCCCGCCGAGCGAAGCTCATCGCCTTCGCTTCGCCGCCGCCGCGCCCGTCGCGGCGGCCTTGGACGGCGGCGTCGGCTGCGCGGCCGGGGCGCCCGGGCCCGGGGTGGTGAGCGGCAGGGCCGGCGCGGGCTTCAACGCCTGCGTCCGCCCGGGCACGGCGGCCGCGGGCGCCGGCTTCGCCTTCCGCGGCGCGAGTCCGGTCCGCTCGACGCCGCCGTGCTCCTTGCAGGCGGCCTTGCCCTCGCGCGCGGTCGTCCCGTCGACGCACATCACCCTGCGGGCCTCCGGGGCGGGCTTCGCGGCCGCCTTCGCCGCGGGCTTCGGCGCGCCGGCGGCGAGGACGAGGATCGTCGCGGCGAGGGCGATGGGCATGGCGTGCTCCGGGGGCGGCTACGGCGCGTTGTCGATGGTGAACGGCTGCGGGGTCCGCTGGTAGCCGGGTGCGTAGAACCAGAAGGTGTGCGGCCCGTCGGTGAACTTCGTGGTGTCGATGGGGAGGTCCTTCCCGAGCGTGCCGACCGGCACGTCGTCGATCTTCACGTCGAGCGACGGCGGCCCTGCCCAGGCGATCTGGAGGAGGATGGTGCCGGAGAACGGCCCGCCGAGCTCGGGCAGGCCCCACTCCACGTAGAGCGGCTGCGCGTACCAGTCGCCGAGGTCGGCCGACGCCGGGTTCCCGGCGGCGTCCTCGACGTCGAGGTGCACCCGCGAACCGAAGGCGTCCACGAGCGGCACCTCCACCGTCACGGTCGCGCCGGCGGCGGCCGCGGCCACCGCCCGCGGCGTGGGCTCGAGGTCGGAGCGGAACGTGGCCGCCTTCACGGTGACGGGCTCGCTGAACGTCGCCGTGGCCTGGAACGCCTGCTTCACCGCCTGGCCCGCGGACGGCGCCGCGGTGACGAGCGCGGGCGGGGTGGTGTCGGGCTTCGGCCCGAAGCCGGGCCCCTCCGGCTGCGTGTCGCTCCCGCACGCGACGACGGCGGCAGCGAGCGCGAGGGCGGCGAGGGGCGGGAGCGCGCGCATCCGGGGGAGCTTAGCCGAGCCGCGCGAGGATCGCCCGGGCGGTCGTGGAGAGCCCTTCGGGGTCGAGCGCGGCCTCGAGCGCGCGGGAGGTGGCCGCGCGGGCGTGGGCCTCCGCACGGCCGGCCGCGTCGAGGTCGAGGAAGGCCGGGTGCGGGCGGAGGCGGCCGCCGGGGTCGCGGGGGCGGAAGGCCGTCGCGGCCTCCTCGACGAGCGCGTCGTGTTCACGGGAGGTCACGTCGCCTCCGGGGCGTCGACGGGGTGGCCCTTCGCGCGCAGGCAGGCGGCGAGGAGCTTGCGCGCCCGGCCGAAGTTCTGGAGGAAGGTGTTCTTCTTCATGCCGAGGTCCTCGGCGAGCGAGGCGTCCGGGCGCCCGCCCTCGGCGGCGAGGCGCGCCTCGAGCGCGCGCCTCGGCTGCGCGGGGAGGAGCGCCAGGCAGGCCTGGATGAGGCGCCGGAGCAGGGGATCCGGCGCGCCGTCGCCGGCGGGCGCACCGTCGGCCTCCGCCGCCGCGCGCTCGAGCGCCTCGAGCTCGCCCGGGCTCACGCGGCGGGAGCGGCGGGTCTCGTCGAGCGCGAGGTTCCTCGCGAGGGTGAGGGTGAGGCGCAGCAGCGGATCGCCGCCGCCGTCGCCCTTCACCGAGGGCGCGACCTGCCAGGCCCGGAGGAACGCCTCCTGGAGGACGGCCTCGGTGTCGACGTGCGGCGCGAACGGCGAGAGCCGCCGGCGGACGGCCGCCTCCGCCCGCGCGAGGAAGCGGGCGAAGGCGGCGCGGTCGCCGGCGGCGATCGCCTGGAGCTCGAGCGTGTGCGGCGCGGCGCTCATCCGAGGGTGGCGGTGAGCGTACCGCCGCCGGGGAAGGACAGGATGATGTACGCGAGGTCGCGCTCCCCGGGGGGCACGGTACCCGTGGTCTCCAGCGTGACGCGCAGCACGAGGCCGGGGCCGTACGTCCCCGCGCCCGTCGTGCCCTCCACGAGGACGGGCAGCCGCGCGCCGTCGCTCAGCATCGCGTTCTCGGGCGGCGCCCAGGTCACCTCGCTGCCGAGCGTGAGCTCGAGCACGAGCCGGTTCCCCTCGCGCAGCACGATCCGGGCCCGGTGTGCTGCGGCCCGGCCGGCCGGCGCCGCCGGCCGCGGGCCCATCGAGAAGGCGGGCGGCATCGCCTTCGGGGCCGAGGGCTTCGCGGCGCGCGTCCGCTTCGCCTTCTCCTCCTTCAGGGACGGCTCCGCGTCCATCGGCGCGGCCTCGACATCCTCAAGCTGGACCGACTCGACCAGCGCGCGCTGGAAGAGCACCACCGACCTCGCCGGCGCGGCCATCACCGGCAGCGCGTGCCGGAGCCCCAGCCCCTCCGCGGACATCCCGTGCGGCAGCGCGTGCGGCATCACCTCGCGGCGGGTGGGCGACGATGGGTCGACGGTGGCCTCCTCGGAGATCGCCACCCAGCTCGTGAGCCGCGTCGCGATCTGGAGCTCGAGCCCGAGCTTCTCGATGGCGGCCTCCAGCCGGCGGTGGTCCGGATCGCCCGACGCGATGCGCGCCTCGAGGTCCTCGACCGCCTCGCGGGCGAAGAGCGCCGGCACGGCGGCCGGGCCCTCGCCGGGCGCCGCGGCCGGCACGGAGCGCCGGTGCTCGAACGCGCCCTCCGCGGTGCGGCCGCGGACGACGAGCTCGCCGCCAGCCGGGTGGAGCTCGAGCGCCACGAGCGACGGGGCGCCCTGGTGGAGGTCGCCCGGCCGCGCCGGGGCGACCGCCTTCACGGCGGAGCCCGTCACCTCGAGCTCCGTCACGACCGGCAGCGCGGTGTGCGCGACGAGGAGCGCGGCCGCGCGGGCCGGGGCCTCGCCGAGCCCGATGACGACCTCGCGGCCGCGGCCGGCCCGGGCGGCGGGCCCGGTGAGCGAGCGGTTCACCGAGTCGCCCACGCCGACCGTGTGGAGGCGCGAGCCCGCGGGGAGCGACGCCAGGATCTCGGCGACGATCTCCTGCTCGAAGCCGATCTGCCCGTCGGTGAAGACGACGACCTGCCGGCCGGCGCCCTCGCGCAGCGGGCGGAGCGCCTCGCGGATCCCCTCGCGCATCTCGGTCGCGCCGCCGGCGGCGAGCGCGTTCAGCCACTTCACGGCGGCCCGCTTCCCGGCGGCGTCGGCCGCGACCGGGCGGGCGCGCCAGCGGACGGGCGCGTCCGAGAAGGCGACCATCTCGAGGCGGTCGTCGGGGCCGAGCGCGTCGACGAGCGCGAGCGCGACGGCCCGCGACTGGTCGATGGGCTCGCCGTGCATGGAGCCGGACACGTCGAAGAGCAGCACGAGGTCGCGCGGGGCGGTGCGCGGCGTCAGCGCCGGCGGCACGAGCGTGAGGAGGCCGAAGGCGCGCGCCTTCTCCCCCTTGCCCGGTCGCCCCGTCACCGCGAGCGACAGCCCCGGCTCCGGGGCCGCGACCGGCCAGCGGACGACCACGTCGCGGTCGAGCGGGACGCCGCGGCCGTCCTCGAGCGCGGCCGAGAGGCCGCCCGGGCCAGAGGTCGCGAGGAGCGCGTGCGACGGCGACTCGAGCCGGCCCCCCTCGGCGAGCCGGTCCTCGACGGTGAGCGCGAGCGTGAGCCGCACGGCGAGCGGGCCGTCGGCGACGGGCACCTCCAGCTTCCCGGCGTCGGGGACGCGGCCGGGCGCGCCCTGGTAGCGAGGCGCGATGGTGGTGGGGAAGCGCCACTCCCAGGCCCCCGCGCGCCACGCGAGCCGCTGGTCCACCGTGAGCTCCGCGACGACCTCGCCGCCGGGCGGGACGTTGCCGAGCTCCTGCGTGAAGAGGCTCGTGCGGTCCTGCTCGACGAGCGCGGCGGTCCGGCCCTCGACGAGGGCGCGCTCGAAGCGCTCGCGGGCCTTCCGCGCCTTGTCGACCTCGCCCGTGACGCGGCGGCCACCCACCGTGAACGCGAAGCCGCTCACCGCGCCGTCGTGCGGGAGCGGGAGGAGGTAGGTGACGCGCAGGGGCTCCGCGTGCGGGTTCCGGAAGGTCTGGACGAGGACCGCGCGGCAGAGGCCGCCGCGCGCGCGGGCCTCCAGGCGGGCGCCGGCGAGCGGCAGCTCGCGGCCGTCCACGGCGACGAGGCGGCCTTCGTTGCCGGAGGGAGACGAAGGGGCAGTGGCGTGGGCGAGGGCGGTGGTCATCGGTGTGCTCCTTTCCAGGGTTCGCCCGGTCAACGAACCGCCGCCGCGCCCGGTGACAGCGTCAGCCGCGTCCCGGAAGGGGCGTCCCTGCCCTCGTGTGTCCGGCACCCGCGCCGCACCCACACTACCCCGACGCAACCGGCCGTTCCTGCTAGGTTGCGCGCGCCCGTGGACCTGCTCGACCTCGCCTTCTCCGTCGCCCTGCGCCACGCGAAGTTCTTCGCGGCCGGCTGGGGCGATCTCGCGCTCGTCGAGGGCGAGCGGGTCGCGGACGCGCCGCCGGACGCCATCGACGTCGAGCTCGGCCCGCCGGAGCGGCGCGAGGGCGTCCTGATGCGGAGCGGGTCGTTCGCCTCGCCCGACCGGCGGCTGCCGTCCGGCCGGCGCGCGCGGGTCCGCCTCCTCGAGCCGGTCACGGGCGCGCCCGAGGCGGCCGTGCTGCTGCTGGCGTCCTCCGGGGACCAGGGCTTCGCCGCGCGCGAGGCCTTCGCGGCGCCGCTCGTGCGGCGCGGGCTCGCGGTGCTGCTCCTCGAGAACCCCTTCTACGGCACGCGCCGGCCGCCGGGGCAGGCGGGCGCCGCCGTGCGCACGGTCTCCGATCTCGTCCTCATGGCCTCGGCCGCCACGCGGGAGGGGCGCGCGCTCGCGGCCTGGCTCCGGGGGCGGGGCCACGCGCGCGTCGGCGTCGCGGGCTACAGCATGGGGGGGCAGGTCGCGGCGATGGTGGGCTGCACGCTGCCGTTCCCGGTGGCGATCGCGGCGCTCGCGCCGGCGGCGACGCCGGCGTCGGTCTTCGCCGAGGGGCACCTCCGCCACGCGGTCGACCTCGACGCGCTCGGCGGCGGGCCCGCGGCGCGCGCGATGCTTCACCGGCGGCTCGCGCGCTTCGACGTGTCGAGGTTCCCGCGCCCGTCGCCGGGCTCGACCGCGATCGTCGTGGGCGGCAAGAACGACGGCATCGTCACGCCGCCGAACCTCGAGGCCGTCGCGCGCCACCTCGGCGCCGAGCTCCGCTGGCTCGACGCCGGCCACGTCACCGCCGTGCTGTTCCACCAGGAGGCGCTGCGACGCGCCGTGTGGGAGGCCGTCTCGGGGCTCCCGCGCGCGGAGGCGCGGGCGGCGGGTTAGGATCGAGGGACCATGGACGACCGCACCGAAGAGCCCATCCCGCAGACCTCGCTGCGCCGGCCGAGCCCGCTCCCGTGGATCCTGCTCGCCCTCGCCGTGATCGCGGGCGGCGTATACGCCTGGTTCCGGCTGCGCACGCCGCCGGCGGAGCCCGCGCCGGTCGCGCAGCAGGCGGCGCCCGCGCCGGTCGAGCCCGAGCCCACGCCGGAGCAGGCGGCGGCCGGCGAGGCGAAGCTGCCCGATCTCTTGCCGAAGGTCTCGGCGAACCCGCTCGTGCAGAAGGGGCTCTCCGGCAACGACGTCGTGCGCCGCGTCGTCGTCGTCGTCGACAACCTCGCGGAGGGCGTGACGCCGCGGCGCGAGCTCGCGTTCCTCGCCCCGGAGGGCAAGTTCGAGGCGACGCGGACCGGCGCGGGGCTCGTCATCTCGCCCGCGTCCTGCGCGCGCTACGACGCCTTCGGCGACGCGGTGGCCTCGGTCGACGAGCAGGCCGTGGCCGCCGCCTGGCGGGTCGCGCGGCCGGCGCTCCAGACCGCCTACCGGATGCTCGGCTACCCCGGCATCGCCTTCGACCGCGCGCTCGGGAAGGCGCTCCGTCGCATCGCGAACGCGCCGGTGAAGGACGGCGAGGTGGCGCTCGTCGACCAGTCGGGCGTCTACACCTACGCGGATCCGAAGCTCGAGGCCTTGCCCGCGGTCGAGAAGCACCTGCTGCGCATGGGACCCCGGAACGGGCGGCTCGTCCAGGCGAAGGCGCGGGCGCTCCTCACGGCGCTGGGGCTCCCGGAGAAGTAGGGCCCGGAGGCGCCGCGTCGCCCTCGCGGGCGAACGGGTTGAAGTCGGTGCCCTCATCGTAGACGTCGAGCCCCTCGGCGCGCTTCAGGCCGTTCACGATCGCGTAGGTGAGCGGCGTCGCGAGCGCCTCGTAGGTGACCTTCACGAGGTAGCCCGACGCCGCGGCGATCATGATCGTCGTGAAGGGGACCGTGCCCCAGAAGAAGACGGTCGTCACGATGAGCGAGTCGAAGGCCTGGCCGACGAGCGTGGAGCCGACGGTGCGGGTCCAGAGCCACCGGCCGCCGGTCCACACCTTCATCTTCGCGAGCACGTAGGAGTTCGAGAACTCGCCCGCCCAGAACGCCACCAGGCTCGCGACGATCATCCGGGGCACGTTGCCGAAGACGATCGCGAACGCGGCCTGGTTCTCGGCGGGCCACTCCGGCGCGGCGGGGATCCAGACCATGAAGAGCCCCATCGCCGCCATGAGCACGTTCGCGAGCGAGGCGAGCCAGATCGCGCGCCGCGAGGCGGCGTAGCCGTACACCTCGGTGAAGATGTCCGAGAAGACGTAGGTGATCGGGAAGAGGAGCTGGGCGCCGCTGACCCGCAGCCCGCCGAGCGCGGTGAGCTTCTGCCCGACCAGGTTCGAGATCAGGAGCACCGTCACGTAGACGACCACGAGCACGTGGAAGTGCCTGAAGGTCGCGAGGCGGTGCTCCGGCGCGGCGATCCGCGTGAGGGTGGGGGTCACGGTGGCTCCGGCGAGGGAGTGGGCTTCCTAGCGCCGAGGCTCCCGATCGGCCACCCGCGGTGGTCGCCAGGGTCGGGGTCGGACGAACCCAGGGTGCGAGGCCCCGGGGTGCGAGGGGACCAGCTCCAGGGACGAACGAGCCGTAGTCACGGCAGATTCTGGGCGTGGGCGCGGCGGGATGTCGCGGGGTCCGCAGGCACGCCCCCTGCTCCTGGATGGGCGGCTGCGTCCATCCCAAGGGCTCCTCGATGACCACCGCACAGAAGATCCTGGCCGCGTTCCTCGCCTCGACCCTCCTCCTCGCCGCCGTCGGCGGGTTCGCGTACTGGAGCGCCGGCCGCATCGAGGCGCGCCTCGACGAGCTCCACGACAACACGGTCCCGACGCTCAACGCGCTCGCCGCCTGCGCCGAGGGCCAGGCGGCCGCGGTCGCGAACCTCGAGAGCGCGCTCTTCCGCCGGGAGTATCCGTCGGTCCGCCGCGACGCCATCAAGGCCATGACGGCGAAGCTCGCCCAGGCCGAGGAGGGCGCGAAGATCCTCGAGTCGAGGCCGCACACCGCCGAGGTCAAGGAGGCCTGGGAGACCTGGCGCCGCCTGTACGGCCCGTGGGCCAAGGCCGCGGTCGCCGCGGGCGGCGCGATCGAGGCCCGCCTTGCGCTCGGGGAGGGCAAGGAGGATCCGGAGATCGTCGCCGCGGAGGAGCGGGCGTGGTCGATCTACGCGTCCTCCCGGACCACCTTCTCGGAGGCCGCGGACGCGCTCGAGAACGCGAAGAAGGCCGTCCTGGCGGAGGCCGACGCCGCCGACGCGAGCGGCGCCGCGGCCGCGAACAGGAGCATGACCCTCATCCTCGCCGCGGTCGTGTTCGGCGCGTTCTCCCTCGTCGCGCTCGGCGTCTTCTTCGCGCGCAGCATCGGCGCGATGCTCGCCGCGCTCGTCAGGGAGGCCGGCCGCCTGCGCGACGCCGTCGTCGCGGGCCGCCTCTCGGAGCGGTCGAACGCCCAGGGGCTCGCCCCGGAGCTGAGGCCGGTGCTCGCCGGGATGGACGAGATCCTCGGCGCGTACCACCGCCCGGTGCACGTGGCGGCGGAGTCCCTCGACCGGATCGCGAAGGGCGACCTCCCCGAGCCGATCACCGAGGAGTGGCAGGGCGACTTCGACGGCGTGAAGCAGAGCCTCAACCGCAGCGTCGCGACCCTGCAGCGCCTCGAGGCGGACGCGGCGGAGCTCGCCGACGCGCTCGTGCACGGGCGCCTGCTCACCCGCGCCGACGCCGCCGCGCACGAGGGCGCCTACCGGCGCATCGTCGAGGGCGTGAACGAGTCCGTGGGCTCGATCGTGGCCCACCTCGACGCGGTGCCCGCCCCGGCCATGGTCGTGGACCGCGACCTCAAGGTCCTGTGGATGAACAAGGCGGCCACCTCGGTCGGCGGCCGTGCGCTGCAGGACTTCCAGGGCGGGCCCTGCCGCGAGGCCTTCTGCACGGGCGACTGCGGCACGGAGCGCTGCGCCACCGCGAAGACGATCCAGACGGGCTCGCCGGCCGGTGGCCAGACCGTGGCGCGCCCGAAGGGCAACGCGGCGCTCGCCGCCGCGGGCGTCGAGATCGACTACAACGCCGTGCCGATCAGGGCACGGGGCCAGGTGGTCGGCGCGCTCGAGGTCGTGACCGACCAGACCGCGGTCCGCCGCGCGATGCGCAAGGCCGAGAAGGTCTCCGCCTACCAGGCGAGAGAGACGCAGCGGGTCGTCGCCGCGCTCGAGAAGCTCTCGAAGGGCGACCTCGCCATGGACGTCGCCGTCGCCGAGGCGGACGGCGACACCGCAGAGGCCCGCCAGGTGTACGCCACCATCTCCGCGGCGATCGAGCGGAGCGCCGAGGCCGTCCGCGCGCTCACCCGCGACGCGGCCGCGCTCGTCGACGCCGCCATCGGCGGCCGCCTCTCGACCCGCGCCGACGCCGGCAAGCACCAGGGAGACTTCCGGAAGATCGTCGAGGGCGTGAACCGCACGCTCGACGCGGTCATCGCGCCGGTGAACGACGCGGTGAAGGTCCTCGAGCAGCTCTCGAAGCGGGACCTCCGCGCGCGCGTCTCGGGCGACTACCAGGGCGACCACGCCCGCATCAAGGAGGCGGTCAACGCGACCGGCGAGGCGCTCCACGAGGCGCTCCAGCAGGTCGCCGCCGCGGTCGACCAGGTCTCCTCCGCCGCCACCCAGATCGCCGCCTCGTCCCAGGCGGTCGCCTCCGGCGCCTCCGAGCAGGCCTCCTCGCTGCAGGAGACGGGCGCGTCCGTCGAGTCGCTCGCCGAGCGCACGAAGCACTCCGCCGACAGCGCCCAGCAGGCGAACCTCCTCGCCCAGAACGCCCGCACCGCCGCGGCCGACGGCTCGCAGGCGGTCGATCAGATGCAGGGCGTGATGAACCGGATCAAGGCCTCCGCCGAGGGGACCTCGCAGATCATCAAGGACGTCTCGGACATCGCCTTCCAGACGAACCTCCTCGCGCTCAACGCCGCGGTCGAGGCCGCGCGCGCCGGCGAGGCGGGCCGCGGGTTCGCGGTGGTCGCCGAGGAGGTCCGCTCGCTCGCGCTCCGCGCGAAGGAGGCGGCGACCAAGACCGAGGAGCTCATCCGGCAGTCGGTGAAGGAGGCCGGCGAGGGCGAGACGACCGCGAAGCACGTCTCCGCGAAGCTCGGCGAGATTCGGGGCCGGGATCCAGAAGGTCTCCGACATCGTGGCGGAGATCGCGGCGTCGTCGAACGAGCAGTCGGCCGGGATCGAGCAGGTGAACAAGGCGGTCGGCGAGATGGACAAGGTCACCCAGCAGAACGCGGCGTCGGCGGAGGAGTCCTCCTCGGCGGCGAGCGAGCTGTCGGGCCAGGCCGAGGAGCTCGCCGCGATGGTCGGCGCGTTCCACCTGGAGGCGCGAGGCCGCGCGCCCGAGCAGGGTCGCCTGGCCCCGCCGCGCAAGGCGTCCGGCGCCCCGCGGGCCGCGAAGCCGCTCCCCGCCGCGAGGGCCGCCCCCATGCCGCCCCCGGCCGTGAAGGACGCGGACGACCTGTTCCCGATGAAGGACTTCTGAGTTTCAGGGGGGGCCGTAGGCCCCCCTCCCCATCAGCGAAGCTGATGGGCCCCTCCCCTGGATCGGCTCCGTGTCCCCGGGCCTCTGGCCCGGGGGACACTTCGCCGAGAGGCTTCACGGCTACCGGTACAGCTTCCCGAGCTCCGCCACCCGCTTGCGGAGGTCCTCGCGGACGTCCTCCGGGGCGGTGACGGTCACGTCGCCGCCGTGGCCGAGCACCACCGAGGCGAGGTGGTTGCCGGTGGTCATGCGCTTCGTGACCGTCGCGGTCCCGTCGCCGTTCTCGGTCACCCGGCCGCCGCCGCGGCGGAGGGCGAGGCGGGCGGGGGCGCCGTCGAGGCGCAAGCTCACGTCGCGCTCGGCGCCGCTCGCGAAGTAGAGCCGCCGCTTCGCGTAGCGGGCCGGGTCCGGGCCGCGGTGGCGCTCGAAGGTGCGGGTGCCCACGACGACCTCGGCCATGCGATCGACGCGGAAGAGGTGCTCCTCCCCCTTCGCCACGTTGAAGGCGGCGAGGTACCAGACGCCGTCACGATGGAACACCACGCGGGGCTCGACCACCCGCGGCGCGACCTTGCCGTCGGCGACCGAGCGGTACTGGAGGGTGACCTCGCGCTTGCGGTCCGCGGCGTCGCGGAGCACGTCGAGGTGCGGCGCCGGCGGCGGGGCCACCACGTCCACGCCGCGCACGAGCTGATTTGCGGCGGGCCGGAGCGGCTCGGGGATGGCCTTGCGGAGCTTCCGGGCCGCGCCGCGCACCGCCGGCCCGGCGGTCCGCTCGAAGGGCCGGAGCGCGGCGAGCAGCATCGCGCCCTCCGGCAGCGAGAGCGCGAGGGGGGCGTCGAGGCCGCTCGCGTACACGACCTCGATGCCGTCGTCGGAGGCCTGGACCCAGAGCGGGTCGTCCTCGTCGACGCCGGCGCCGAGGTAGAGCTCCTTGATGGCGTCCACGTCCTCGAGGACCTGCCGCACGCTGGTCGCGCCGGCGATCCGGCGGGCCTTCTCGAGCGGGAGCACGCGGCCGGCGAGCGACTCCTTCGCCGCCGCCGGGATGACGAGGAGCAGCCGCCTCAGGCGGGAGAGCGTCGGGTTCACGCGGCACCTCCCTCGAGGCCCGCGGCGAGCCGCGCGAGGAGCGCGCGCGCGGTCGCGCGCGCCTCGTCCGGCGCCAGCACCTCGGCCTCCGGGCCCCACGCGAGCGCCTGCCGCGCGAGCCCCTCGACGTTGCGCACCTGGAACGAGGCGAGCCGCGCCCCGTCGGGCTGCTTCTCGAGCGTCGCCTCCGGGACGAGGTCACGGGCGATGGGCGCGAGGGAGCCCGTGAACCGGACGCGCGCCTCGACCGGCGCGTGGACGCGGTAGTCCCACACCGCCTGGCGCGCCCATGCGCCGATGTCGAAGCTCTCCGGGATCTCGTAGTCGTGCTGGGCGGGCCGTTTCCTGTTCGCCTTCGCGCCGTGGACGCGCGACAGGTAGAACAGCCTGAGATCCTTCCGCAGGTGGCAGTGGCCGACGAAGACGTACTCGCCGCGGCGCTGCGCCCAGCCGTAGAGGTCCACCTCGCGCGTCGAGAGGGTGTTCGACGCGACCCGGAAGTACTCGAGGGTGACGCGCTTGCGGCGCTGCCAGGCGCCGACGAGCGTGTCGAGGAGCGCGTCGCCGTCGGGCGCGGGGGCGCCCTCGGGCTCGTCGAGGTCGGGCGCGGCCACGCGCGGCGGCAGCGTGCGGGTGCCGATCGCGAGCTTGCGGAGCGCGTTCTCGAGCGCGTCGCGCAGCGGGTGGTCGGAGAGGCGCAGCGCGGAGGTGCCGGCCGCCCAGACGACCGCGGCCTCGTCGGCCGAGAGCCCGATGGCCGGGAGCGTCGAGGCCCGGGCGTCGATCCGGTAGCCGAACTGGTCCTCCTCGTTGCCCTCGAGCGGCTCGCCGACGAGCACGAAGCCCAGCTCCTCGAGGTCGGCCTTGTCGCGGGTGAACTTCTTCTCCCTCGCCGCCGCCTTGCCCGTGTAGTCGCGGGGGAAGCGCTCGTAGATGCGCGCCCGGGTCACGGGCGCGCGCTGGGCGAGGATGAAGGAGGCGAGGGCGAGGAGGCGGGCCTCCGGGCGAGGCTTCTTCGTCGTGGCCATCGGCCCGCCAGTATCCCCTATTTCTTCTGCACCTGCGCCGCGTCGTGGGCGCGCAGGTCCGGCTGGTACTCGGTCGTGTCGAACACGATGAACCCGATCATGAAGATCGCGAACAGCGCGCAGCCGACGAGGACGACGAGGTTGAAGCGCCCCTCGTAGCGCAGGTGCATGAACCAGCCCGCGACGAGGATGGCCTTCACGGTCGCCACCCCGAGGGCGACCGCGATGTTCAGGTGGCCGAGGTCGACGAGCGAGACCGCGACCGTGAGGAGGGTGAGGCCGAAGAGCGCCCCCGCGGTCGTGAGGAGGACCTTCGGCGAGAGGACGTGGGTTCCGGAGTGGCCCCTCGACTCCGCGCCGCCTGCGGCGGCGCTACGCTCGGGGTGAGCGGAAAGAGCGTCAGACATGGGCGGCTCCGTCAGATGAGGTAGAAGAGCGGGAAGAGGAAGATCCAGATGAGGTCGACGAGGTGCCAGTAGAGCGCCACGCCGTCGACCGCGCCCCAGTTCTCGGCCCCGAACTGCTTCACGCGCTTGAACAGCCAGCCGAAGAGCCCGATCCCGACCACCACGTGCACGCCGTGGAGGCCGGTCATCAGGTAGTAGATCGAGAAGAACGTCCCGAGGTTCGACGGGATGGGGAGCGCGTGGGCCGCCGCGGGGAGCGACGCCAGGATCTCCTCGGAGGGGTGGCAGGCCGCCCCCCAGCCGATGCCGTGGTGCAGCTTGTGCGAGTACTCGAAGTACTTCACGACGAGGAACCCCGCCGCGAGCGCCATCGTGAGGAGGAGGTTCTGGCGCAGGTGCTTCGTGTCGCCGAGCTGCGCGGAGCGCACCGCCCACGCGGCGGTGAGCGACGAGCTGACGAGCACGAAGGTGTTCGTCATGCCGAGGCGCCAGTCGAGGAAGAAGTGCGCGTACCGGAACAGCTCGGGGTGGTTCGCGCGGTAGACGGCGTAGGCGGTGAAGAGGCCGGAGAAGAACAGGATTCTCCGAGCCGAGGAAGAGCCAGACCCCGAGCTGCCCGGTCGAGATCTGCGACTTCATGTCGTCGAACTGGACCGCGAGGTTGGGGTTCGCGGCGTCGCCGTTGGAGCTCATCGGGAGGCCTCCCGGACCCAGCCCCGGCCCTCGCCGAGGTCGACGAGGCCCGTGTAGTCGTACGGCGTCACCACCGGCGGCGGCGCGTCGAAGTTGTGGTGCGTCGGCGGCGAGGCGCACTCCCACTCCAGCGAGGCCGCGCCCCAGGGGTTCGCCGGGGCCTTCGCGCCGTGCCTGAGCGAGCGGACGAGGCCCCAGATCGCGACCACGAGCCCGAGCCCCAGGACGAAGGCGCCCACGGTCGAGACGCGGTTGAGCGTCGTGAACTGCGCCGCGTACGTGGCGTACCGGCGCGGCATGCCCGCGACCCCGGCGAAGAACTGCGGGATGAAGGTGAGGTTGAAGCCGATGAAGGTCAGCCAGGCCGACAGCTTCCCGGTGCCCTCGTCGTACATCCGCCCGGTCATCTTCGGCCACCAGTAGTGCAGGCCGGCGAGGAAGGCGGTCATCACCGCGCCCACCATGACGAAGTGGAAGTGGGCGACCACGAAGTAGGTGTCGTGGAGCGGGACGTCGGTCGCGAGCACGCCGAGGAAGAGGCCGGTGAGGCCGCCCACCCCGAAGATCGCAAAGAAGGTGAGGACGAAGATCATCGGGGTCGCGAGCACGATCGCGCCCTTGTACATGGTGGCGAGCCAGTTGAACGTCTTGATGGCCGACGGGATCGAGACGAGCAGGGTCAGGAAGGAGAAGATCAGGCTCGCCATGGCCGACTGGCCGGAGACGAACATGTGGTGGCCCCAGACCAGGAAGCCGATCACCGCGATCGCGATGGAGCTCATCGCGATGAAGCGGTAGCCGAAGATGGGCTTGCGGCTGAAGACCGAGACGATCTCCCGAGACGATCCCCATCGCCGGCAGGATCATCACGTACACGGCCGGGTGCGAGTAGAACCAGAAGAAGTGCTGGAAGAGGACGGGGTCACCGCCGTACTCCGGCATGAAGAGGCCGAGGTGGAACACCCGCTCGACGAACCCGAGCGCCACCGTGATGCCGAGCACCGGGGTCGCGACGATCTGGATGATGCCGGTCGCGTAGAGCGCCCACAGGAAGAGCGGCAGGCCGAACCAGCCCATCCCCGGGGGCCGCATCCGGTGGATGGTGGCGATGAAGTTCACGCCGGTCAGGATCGAGCTGAACCCGAGCAGGAAGACGCCGAGGAGCGCGAACAGGATGCCGAGGCCACGCGCGGACTCGAGCGAGTAGGGCGGGTAGAGGGTCCAGCCGGTGTCGATGCCGCCGGCGACGAGCGTCGCGACGAAGAAGATCGCGCCGCCGACGTAGAGCCAGAAGGAGAGCAGGTTCACGCGCGGGAAGGCGAGGTCCTTCGCGCCGAGCTGCAGCGGCACCACGAAGTTGCCGAGCGCGGAGGGGATGCCGGGGATGACGAACAGGAAGATCATCACCGCGCCGTGCAGCGTGAACAGCTTGTTGTAGTTGTCGTTCGAGACGAGCCCGCCGCCGGGGTTCCAGAGGTTGAGGCGCAGGGCGAGGGCGAAGACGCCGCCCAGGAACACGAAGAAGATGATGGCGGCGAGGTACATCACCCCGAGCCGCTTGTGGTCGAGGGTGAGGAGCCAGGACCGGAGCGACCGGTCGTGGTTGAGGTAGTTCTCGCCGCCGGCGTGGGCGGCGACCGCGGTCGCGGGGGCGCTCATGGATGGGCTCCGGGGGCAGCAGCGGGGACGGGGGCGGCCTCGCCGCCCTTGGCGGCGTCGGACGCGAGGGACTCGAGGTAGGCGATCAGGGCCTTCAGGTCGCCGTCGGGCAGCACGGCGGGCGGCATGACGTTCGGGAACCCGGCCACGACCTTGGCGCCCGGCTTCTGCAGCGACTCACGGATGTACTCGTCGTCGGCCTTCACGGTCGTGCCGTCGGCGAGCGGCACGTCGTGCCCGTAGAGCCCCTTCACCGTCGGGCCCACCTTGCGGGTCCCGTCGGTGCTGTGGCACGCGACGCAGCCGCGCTGCAGGAACACCTTCTTCCCGGCCTCGACGACGTTCACGTCGGGGCCCATCCCCTCCTTCGCCCAGGCGTCATAGGAGGCCTGGTCGGGGTGGACCACCACCTGCGAGAGCATCCGCGAGTGGTCGGTGCCGCAGAACTCGGTGCAGAGGATGGGGTAGGTGCCGGCCATCGTCGGCGTGAAGATCATCCGGGTGAACCGGCCCGGCACGGCGTCCTGCTTGAGCCGGAACTCGGCGACGTAGAGCGAGTGGATGACGTCCATCGACGAGAGCACGAGCTCCGCCGGCCGGTTCACCACGAGGTGCAGGTCGGGGGCGCCCTTGCCCTCCGGGTGGTCGAACCACCACGACCACTTCTTCGCGGTGACGCCCACCTTGAGCGCGCCCTTCGTCGAGCCCTCGGGCCGGGTCATCGTCACGTACGCGCGGGCGGACATGACGAACATCGCCATGACGAGCGCGAGCGGGATGACCGACCAGAAGAAGCTCGAGCTTCGTCGAGTGCGACGGCGACGCCTCGGGCGCCTCGCGGCCCGGGCGCTTGCGGTACTTCACGACGAACAGGACGGTGAGGAAGAGGATGAGCGCGAGGAAGAAGGCGCTCACCCAGAAGATGAAGAGGAAGACCGAGTCGACCGCGCCCGCGGCCGTGGAGGCGCGGGCGGGCAGGTACCCGGGGGCGGCCGCCGCGAGGGCGGTCACGGTGTCCAGGGGGAGTCTCGTCACGGGGTGGTCCTCGGGGAGGTGCGGGCCTTGCGCATCTGGAAGGCGAGGAAGCCGAACAGGAAGAGGGCGGTGGCGACGCCGCCGAAGCGCATGATCTTGAGCGCGAGCGGCAAGGGGTCGTCGGGGGCGAACCCGATGCAGGAGAGGAGGAAGCCGCCGAGGTCCTTCTGCTCCGCGGCGGTGGCGATCTTGCCGGCCTCGGCGCGGCCGACCGCGGTGCGGAGCGCGTCGGCGGCGTAGGTGACGCCGTGCAGGTAGCCGCTCACGTGGCCGTCGGCGGTGAGGACCACGACCGTCGCCTGGTGGGCGAACTCGTTCGTCTTCGGGTCGTAGCGGTACTTGAACCCGACGGCGGCGGCGAGCGCGTCCACGTCCTCCTTCTTCCCGTGGAGGAAGTGCCACGCGGCGGCGATCGAGGGAAGGCCGCCCGCCTGCCCGACGTAGGTCGCCTTGTACTTCGCAAGCTGGGCGGGCCCGTCGGCGGGGTCGATGGAGACCGTGGCGATCTCGAAGCGGTCGCCCTGCCAGCCGAGGTCGCGCAGCCCGCGGGCGAGCCCGGCGAGCTGCACCGAGCAGAGGCGGGGGCAGCCGGTGTAGTTGAACGAGAGGAGCAGCGGCCGCCCCGCGAGCGCGGTGAGCGCGAGGGGATGGCCCTCCGAGTCCTCGAACGTCGCGGCGCGCGGCACCAGGACGCCGAGCCTCTCCTCGACGCCGATCTCGGCCTCGGCGCGGCGGATCTGGGCGGCGGTCTGGGCGCCCGCCGGGGCCGCCGCGACGAGGGCGGCGGCCACGGCGAGGGCGCCCGCGGCGCGTGCGCCCGCGGGGTGGGGGGAGCTCATGGCCCGGGGGCGAGCGCGGCTACTTCTTGCCCTTCGCGGCGCGGAGATCGAGCACGTAGTAGGTGAGGCCCCACAGCTCCTCGTCCGGCAGGTGGCCGAAGGACACCATCGTGGAGCCGTCGATGCCGGTCTTCAGCATCGCGTGGACCTGGGCCGGCTTGTCCCCCTTCTTGAACTTGTCCTTCACGAGGTTGCGGGGCTTCGGGTCGAGCGCGGCGCCGGCCTCGCCGTCGCCGAGGCCCTTCGCGCCGTGGCAGGCCGCGCAGTTGGTCTCGTACGAGGTCTTCCCCTTCGCGACGAGCTCCGGCGACTTCTTCGGCTCGGCGGCGCGGGCGGTGGAGGCGGTGAGCAGCGCGGCGGCGGCGACGGCGAGCATGGCGATGAGCTTCTTCATGGTGTCTGTTCCTCCCTCGGTGTCAGCCCCAGCCCGGCGACGATCGCCGAGGCCAGCGCGACGAAGTGTACCCTCTGCGCCTCCGTTCCGGTTGCCGCGATGGGGCGTCCTTCGTCGGACGCCTCCCGGATCCCGGGGTCGAGCGGCAGCTCGCCCAGGAACGGCACCCCGTAGGCCTCGGCCAGCAAGCGGCCGCCGCCCTGCCCGAACGGATGGTGAACCCCGCCGTCGGGTGTCACGAAGCTCGACATGTTCTCGACGACCCCGGTCACGGGGACCCTGGACTCCTGGAGCATCCGGATCGCGCGGCGGACGTCGTCGGTGGCCACCGCCTGCGGGGTGGTGACCACGATCGCCCCGGAGACCCGGAGCTCCTGGGCCAGGGTGAGCTGCACGTCGCCGGTGCCGGGCGGCAGGTCCACGCACAGCACGTCGAGCGGACCCCAGGCGACGTCCTCGACGAGCTGCACGAGCGCCGAGGTCGCGACGGACGCCCGCCAGACGAGCGGCGTGTCGGCCTCGGGGGTGGTGAGCCCGACGCTCATCACCCTGAGGCCGAAGTTCTCCGCCGGGATCATCCGGTCGTCGTCGCCCCAGCGCACCCGCTCGCCGGCGAGCCCGAGCATCCGCGGGACGCTCGGGCCGTGCACGTCGGCGTCGAGCAGGCCGACCGCGAGCCCGCGCTGGGCGAGCGCGCTCGCGACGTTGACCGCGACCGTGCTCTTCCCGACCCCGCCCTTGCCGCTCGTGAACAGCAGCACGTGCCGCGCGAACGCGGCGCGATCGTTCGGCGCGAGCGTGTGGCCGAAGGAGAGGTCGGCCGCGGGGCGGCCCGCCTTCCCGAGCTGGACGAGGCCGGAGGTCACTAGAGGCAGCCCTTGAAGGCGCCCGGCTTCGGCCGGCGGGCGATCGAGTACTCCGTGACGTCGACCGTGGTGACCTCGGTCTTCGGGTCGCTCTTCACCTCCTTGCCGGTGAAGTCGATCGACCCGCCGCCGAACGCGGCCTCGAGCTCGAAGCGGCGGACGGCCTTCGTCGAGATGCCGTAGATGCGCTTCTCGGCGACGTCGAACACCACCAGCCCCTTCGTCGCCTCCGCGGGCGGGCAGGCGGTGAGGAGCTTGAGGTCGTGCTTCTCCTTGGCGTCGAGGGCGCACTTCAGGCCGGTGACGACGCCGGCGGTGACCTCGACCTCGTCGCCCGGGGCGGCGGCGGCGACCGTCGGTGAGGCGAGCAGCGGGGCGGCGAGCAACGAGGAGGCGAGGAGCGTGGCGAGCCTGGTCTTCCTGGGCATGGGGCTATCTCCCGAGGGTCATGAGGTAGGTGACCATCGCGTCCACGTCGGCCGGCGGCAGCGCGGCGTAGGGCGGCATCGTCGAGACGAGCTTGCCGGACGCGTCCTTCCGGAACCAGCCCTTGCGCTGCAGCACCACCTGGCTCGGCGAGACGATCGAGTCGCGCAGGTAGGCCGGGCTCGAGATGACGCCGATGGCGGAGAGGTCCGGCGCCATCCCCACCCGGGCGACCTTCCGCTCCGGCGTCCGGTGGCAGGCGATGCAGCTCCCGTTCACGAGCTGCTTCCCCCGCGCGAGGTCGCCCTGGTCCTCGGGCCGGCGGCCCCGGGCGAGCTCGGCCGCGTAGGCGGCGTCGGCGGGGAGGCGCTCGACGCGGAGCACCTTCCAGCTCGACAGCGCCTTGTTGCCGCCGCGCTCGGCGCGGGCGCCGTCCCACACCGCGACCGCGAACGGGACGAGCCCGCTCGCGAGGTCGTGGGCGGGCGCGGTGAGCGGCCGCACGAAGACCGCGCGCCACCCGCCGTCCTTGAAGCGCATCGAGACCTTCGCCCCGCCGAGCGCGGCGCGCGTGGTCGAGCCGAAGCCGGCGGCGACCGCCTCGCGCACGGCGACGCCCTCCTTCCGGGCCCGCGCGAGGTAGAGCGCGACCGGCTGGTCGGGATCGCCCATGCCGACGTACGGCAGGCGCTGCCCGGCGCCGAACCGCTCCGGGAACTGCAGCGCGGCGGAGTCGCCGTACTGGTCGGTCTCGCCCGCGGCGCGGTCCTCGGTGGCGTCCGCCCACTCGAGCACGACGGCGAGGGAACTCCCGTCGGTGGCGGCGCGCACCTTCACGGCGCGCGGGCCCCTCGCCGCGTCGAGCGCGGCGTTGGCCATCCGGTCGACGAGCCGGACGCTCTGCTGCGGCCCCACCGCGACCTCGAGGGCGGGGAGGGCGTCCCAGGACGGCGACGCCGCGTCCGCGGTGAGCGGCCCGGGGACGTCCTTCACGAGCACGGTCTCCGCGGCCAGGGCGGCGTCCGGCGACGTCGCGGCCATCACCGCCATCAAGCAGAGCGTGATCATCCCTTCACCTCCGTCGACTTCACGCCGCGGCGGCCGAGCGGGACGAGCCCCTCGGAGACCGGCGCGCCGAGGCGGAACATGTCCGAGTGCTTGAACGCGATGAGGGTGTCGAGGAGCTCGGACGGCTTGCCGGCCTTCCGCTTCGCCAGCTCGGCCTCGATGACCCCGAGGACCCGCTTCACCTCGGGGCCGAACAGCGACTCGAGGTAGGCGAGCGGGATGCGCTCGGAGTTCGGGATGGGCTTCCCCTGCGCGTCGAACTTCGGCGGGCCGGGGAGCGGCGGCACGTAGTAGACGTTCGGCTGCGTGCCGTACTCCGGGTGGAGGGGCAGCGCGACCTTCCACCGGTTCACGAGCTGGGAGACCTGGGAGGCCTCGTCGTCGAGGTACCCGACCCACCGGATGCGCCCGACGCACTGCTGCGCGCAGGCCGGCGGCAGGCCCTTCTCGACGCGGGGGAAGCAGAAGATGCACTTCTCCGACTTCGAGATCTTCGGGTTGAAGTAGATCTTCTTGTAGGGGCAGGCGGCGATGCAGTAGCGCAGCCCCTCGCACCGCTCCTGGTCCACGAGCACGACCCCGTCCTGCGTGCGCTTGAAGATCGCGTTGCGCGGGCAGGCCGCGAGGCAGCCCGGGTTCGAGCAGTGGTTGCAGATGCGGGGCAGGTAGAACATGTACGAGTTCGGGAACTCGCCCGCGCCCTGGTCCTCGTCCCAGTTCGCGCCGTGCTCGAGGCTGCCCTGCGGCCTCACCTCGGCGCCGCCGGCGACCGCGCCGAGGTCGAAGTCCCAGGGCGTGCCGTACTCGAGGTGGCGGGAGGGGACGACGCCGTCCTTGAGCTGCCCCGCCGCGTCGAACCCGCCGCCGAGCGACTCCCACTTCTTCGGGTAGCCGTCACCGGGGCGCGTCTCGACGTTGTTCCAGTACATGTACTCGCGGCCGTTCCGGTTGGTCCACTGCGTCTTGCAGGCGACCGTGCAGGTCTGGCAGCCGATGCACTTGTTGAGGTCCATCACCATCGCGAGCTGGCGCTGCGCGCCGCCCGGCGTCGTGGTCGTGGTCATGGCTAGGCCTCCTTCCCGGGCGCGAGCTTCGCGACGTCGACGGTGCCGTCGTAGGCGTGCTGGTTGCCGTCCCAGGCGGTGCCGAACCTGAGGTGGCCCCAGCCGTCGGAGACCTCGAGCTGGTTGAGCATCGAGCCGACGAGCGCGTTGTGGCCCTTCTTGCCCGGGTAGCAGAACGGCTCCCACCCGTGCTCGAGGACGAGCGCGTCCCGCGGGCAGCTCGCGGCGACCTTCGCGACCATGGTGGCCTCGCCGAGGTCGTTGAAGACCCGCACGAGCTCGCCGTCGTGGATGCCCCGCTTCTCGGCGATGGCCGGGTTCAGCATGACCGCCGGCCGGCCGCGCTGCAGGCGGAGCAGCGTCGGCGAGGTCTTGTAGGTCGAGTGGATCGACCAGCGCGCGTGCGGCGTCATGAGCAGGAACGGGAACTTCCGCGAGGCGAGCGGCTCCTTCGCGGTCGGCACGTTCGCGCCCTGGGCGATCCAGAGCGGGTGGTCGACGTAGAAGGTGAGGCGGCCGCTCGCGGTCTCGAACCTCTGCGTGAGGTACAGGTTGTTCTCGAAGGTCGAGTAGGGCCGGTCCGGGTAGAGCGGCGAGGACTTGCCCGCCTTCTCGTTGAGCTGCAGGTACCCGCCGCGGGCCACCATCGTCTTCGGGTCGTTCGGCTTGAACTGGTCGACGTGCTCGAGCGCGAACTCGACCGCGTCGCGGTCGCTCCGGAGCTTCCCGCCGAGGGTGAACTCCTCGACCACGCGGTCGAGGTCGCGGACGCCGCCCTGGGTGTGCGTGCGGTCGGGGATCTTGATGAACCTCTCGTCCTTCGTCGCCGCGTACCGCGCGGTCGCGATCGCCTGGAGCTTCTCGGCGATGAGCGTCGAGATCTCCCACTCCGACTTCGCCTCGCCGAGCTTCTTGAGGTTCGCGGGCGGGACGGCGACGTTCGCGTAGCGGTGGTAGCCGGGGTTCGTGCGGAGGTCCCAGACCTCGTAGTGGCTGGAGCAGGGGAGGAGCACGTCCGCGTAGCTCGCGAAGTCGCTCATCCGGAAGTCGCCGTACGCGATGAACTTCGCCTTCTCCAGGAACGCGTCGCGGTAGCGCCCCTTGTTCCGGCGGAAGCGGGCGTCGGCGAAGAGGAGGAAGGTGTCGGTCTCCTTCCACCAGGGCTTGCCCTGCCTGTAGCCGGCGTCGCCCTCGCTCTTCGCGATGGTGGCGGCGACCTCGGCGACGTACTCCTTCTCCCCCTTGCCGGTGGCGCGCCTGAAGTCCTCGTCCTGGAAGGCGGCCTCCGGTGACGCGAAGCCGTCGCCCATCATGAACTCGGAGACGAAGCCCGAGGCGAAGCGGTGGTTGTAGCGGCCGTCGAAGCCGGAGAGCCCGCCGAGGCCGGTGATCGACCACTCGTTCTCGGTGTTGAACCCGCCGCGGGGCCCGAGCTTGCCCATGAGCGCGCCGAGGGAGGCGATGGCGCGCTGGGAGAGGAGGCCGTTGAAGTGCTTGCCGATGGCGAAGCCGAGGGTGAGGACCGCGGTCTTCGACTTCATGAGGTCGGTCGCGAGGGTCTCGACGATCGACGGGTGCACGCCGGTGAGCTTCCGGGTCGCCTCCGGCGCGAACTTCCGGAGCTCCTGCTCGAGGAGCGCCATGGCCGGGACGACCGTGACCTCCTTCGGGGCGCCGCCGTGCTCCTTGAGCTTCAGCTTGAAGCTGCCCGCGAGCGCCGGGTCGAGCTTCCAGTCGATGTCCTCGAGCCGGAGCGTGTCGACCGTCGAGCCCTCGCAGCCTGGCAGCGCGGTCGCCCGGTTCTGCTTCAGGTCCCAGGCGAGGAAGACCTCGTGGTGCCTCGCCTCGTCGGCGGCGAACCGCTTCGCCGAGCCGGCGTCGAAGCGCCTGTCCGTGAGGTCGACGTCGTGGAGCCGGACGAGCTCCTTCGTGTCGGCGCGGACCAGGAACGGGAGATCCGTGAAGGTCTTCAGGAACGCCGGGTCGTAGAGCTTCCGCGCCACGATCCGGTTCATGATCGAGAGCGCCAGGTGGCCGTCGTAGCCCGGCTTCACCGGCACCCACAGGTCGGCGTGCACCGCGGTCGAGTTGAACTCGGGCGTGATGACGATGACCTTCGCGCCGTTGTACTTCCCCTCCCACAGGTAGTGGGCGTCCGGGATGCGAGAGGTGTTGGGGTTGCAGCCCCAGAACACCGCCACCTCGGTCTTGTAGAAGAAGTCGTAGGTGACGCCGAGGTTGCCCTCGCCGTAGACGAGGCCCGGGCCGGGGAAGTTGTCGCCGACGTAGCTCGCGATGTACGGGCGGACCGCGCCGAGGAGCGAGCCGAGCCGCTTCACGGAGGCGGCGCGCGCCTCGGAGAGCATGCCCGAGCCCATGTGGACGTAGTTCCCGCCCGGCCCCTTCGAGAGCATGGTCTCGTAGAGGTGGGTGGCGACCTCGGTGACCGCCTCGTCCCAGGAGATCCGGGTCCACTTGCCCTCGCCGCGCTTGCCCGCGCGCCGCATCGGGTAGAGGAGCCGGTCCTTCTCGTACATGATCTGCGAGTGCTGCACGCCCTTGTTGCAGCCGCGCGGGTTCGCGTCCGGCAGGTCGGGCGCGAGCTGCGGGTAGGAGGCCGACTGGTTCTCGCGCGTCACCTTGCCCGACGCGTCGGTCCAGACCTCCCAGGCGCAGTTGCCCTGGCAGTTCACGCAGTGGAAGGCGTACCCGTGCTGCTCGCCGTCGCCGTAGGTACCGGCGAACTCGGCGCGGTACAGGTCCTCGGTGGCCTTCGCGGTCGGGCCGGGCCCCGGGCCTTCCACCCGGACCGGCTCGGGCAGCTGCGGCTGTCGAGGCGCTGCCTCGGCGAGGACCTCGCCGGCGGCTCCGGCCACCGGCAGCGCCGCGATCCCCTTCAGCACGTCCCTTCGGCTGACGGACATGGCCAACCCTCTCCCTGGTGTCGAAGCGCTGCTGCCAGCGCTGCCCTGCTGCGAGCGACGAACGTCCTAGAGGCAGCCCCCGCCCGCCTTCGCGGACGGCGGGGAGTACTCGCCCGAGTCCTCGGGCAGGTTCGCGTCGGTCCAGGCCTCCTGGCCGCCGGCGAGCAACCGCGCCGACGTGAAGAAGCCCGCGCACCTCGCGGCCTCCGCCGCGCTGCCGGTGGCCGTGACGATCACGGTGGGCACCGACGGGACGATGCGGGCGCGCGCCTTCTCGGGCGCGGCGGCGAGGTCGCAGCCGGGCATCGGCAGCGCGCCCGGCACCCGGGCGTCCTCGTAGCCGGCGGAGAGGTCGGGGCGGACGTCGACGATTCTGGAGCGCCGCCTTCGACCTCGCCATCGTGCGGTAGAGGTCCTTCGCCTCGACCGGCACCTGGGCCTCGAGCGCGGTGCGGCGCTGGCCCTCCCTCACGACCATGCCGGAGAGGAGCGCGAGCGCCCCCACCCAGACGAGCGGTTCGAGCTTCACGGCGTCACCTCACCCCTCGCGGTGGCGGCGACCTTCCGCTCCAGCGCCGCGTTGCCGCTCCTGAGGCCCAGATAGCCCGCGGCGAGCACCAGCACGGCCGCCGCGAGGAGCATCCTGATCTGCATCTTCATGGCCGGCTCCTAGTCGTAGGCGCGATCGCCGAACGCCTGCGCCGCGCCGATGTCGTAGGTGTGGAGGAGGAACGCCCGGGCGCTCGAGGTCGCCATCGAGACGGCGAAGAACGTGCCCGCCATGGCGAAGCTGCCGACCGAGAGGGTCGGCCACGCGGAGAGGAACGCGCCGGTGGTGCAGCCGCCGCCGACGAGCGCGCCGAGGCACATCGTGGCCGCCGCGCCGAAGCTCGTGCCGATCGCCCGCCAGTCGAGGACCTTCACGGCGGGGGCCTCGACCGCCGCCTTCGACGGGATCGCGACCGCGTGGGCGAGCCAGGCGCCCGGGAACACGCCGAGGATGAGCGCGGCCCGCCAGACGATGTCGGCGTCGACGCGGGGGACGATGGGGAGGTCGAGGCCGAGGAGGTGCGTGCCGCTCCCGACCGCGGCGAGGATCGCGCCCGAGAACCCCAGGTAGCCGCCCTGGGCGGTCGAGGCCACGACGAGGAGGCCCGCGGCGGTGCCGCCCGCGGTCCAGCTCCACTCGCCGCGCAGCCAGTCGACGAGCGTCCTCTTCTCGCGGGCCGGCGCGTACACCGCCTCGGGCGTCAGCCGGTCGACGGCGATCGCGACGGCGATCATGACCGCGGCGAGGACGAGCGCGACCGCCGCGTAGGGCAGGCCGAGCACGCCGTGCAGCGTGAGCGGCAGCTGGTTCTCGGCGATGACCCCGGCGGACATCAGCCGATCCTTCACGAGCTGGTAGACGAGCACGCCGGCGACGAGCCCCAGGACCGCGGCCGGCGTGGCGTACTTCTTCCCGCCGCCGCGCCCGCCGAGCTTCGCGACGCAGGTGCCGGGGCAGAGGCCGGAGACGCCCATGCCGAGGCCGAAGAGCGCGCCGCCGAGGAGGTGGCCGTAGCCGAGGAACGGCATCACCCGGGGGACGAGCCCCCAGGCCTCCGCCACGCCCGCCGCGGCCGCGAGGCCATAGGCGAGCGAGGCGACGCCGATGGTGGTGAAGGCGAACTTCATCACCTTCGTGTCCTTGAGCGTGAGCATGCCCATCACGCGCGAGTAGCGCGTGGCGCCCACCTTGTAGAGGACCCACCCGAACGCCGCGCCGGTGAGGGCGCCCGCGAGGAAGGAGCCGACCATGACGACCTCCTACGGCTGCGCGGCGAGCGGGAGCGAGGCGTCGTTGCCCCACTCGTCCCAGGAGCCGACGTAGACCTTCGTGTTCTTGTGGCCGGCGGCGCGCAGCGCGAGGTACTGGAACGAGCCGCGGCCCAGGCCGACGTGGCAGTAGGTGATGACGGTCTTCGACGGGTCGTAGCCGTTCTTCTTGAGCTTCTCGAGCTGCTTCGCGAGCTCGGCGGGGTCCTTCAGCGTCGGCTTGTCGGCCGCGCCGTCCTTGTTGCCGGCGTACTTCGACCAGGGCGAGAAGATCGCGCCGGGGATCGCGCCGCCGCGCTTCACGGTCTGCTCCTTGCCGGGCGCGGAGAGCGCGCCGAGGAGCTGCTTGCCGGTGTACTCGTCGAGGTTGTGGCGGGAGTCGAGGATGACGTAGTGGGCGCCGTCGGCGGTCGCCTTCTTCACCTCGTCGACCGTCGCGATCATGTTCCACTGCACGGCGGGCGTGAACGCCTTCGCGGCGACCTTCGCCGGGGCGCCGGCCTCGACCGCGCCGCCCTTCGCCTTCCAGGCGGCGAGGCCGCCGTCGAGGATCTTCACGTTCGGCACGCCGTAGAGCTCGAGGAAGAACCAGGTGCCGGACGCGTTCGCGCCCGGGCCGTCGTCGTACACGACGACCTGGGTCTTCCCGTCGATGCCGAGGGTGCCGCCGATGAGCTTCGCGGCGGCGGGCTCGCACATCGGCAGGCCCTTGCAGGCCTTCACGTCGTCGAGGAAGTGGAGGTCGTGCGCGAAGGCGACGACCGAGCCGGGGACGTGCCCGGCCTCGAACTTCTTCACGGCGTCGGCGTAGACGAACCGGACGTCGGGCTTCCCGGCGAGGGCCTTCGCCTCGTCCGCGGACACGAAGACGTCGTCGGAGAGGGCGGGGGTGGCGAACGCGAGGGCGGCGACGGCAACGAGGTGTCTCATCGGGAGCTCCGGGTGCGGGTGCGGGGCCTCGAGGTGCTGAGCTTCGAGGTGCTGGGCTTCGAGGTGCGAACGGCGCGGCGGGTGGGCGGGGCGGCGCGGCGCGGTTGCGCGGCGTCGCCGGAGGCGATGCGGAAGCGGCGGGCCCTGAGGTCGGGTACGCCGAGGTCGAGGTGGCGGGCCCTGAAGCCGGCCTGCTCGAGGATCCGGACGGCGGTGCCCGCGAGCGTGCAGTAAGGGCCGCGGCAGTACGCGACGATCTCGCGCTCGCGCGGCAGCTCGGCGAGGCGCTCGCGCAGCTCGGCGAGCGGCATCGAGTGGGCGCCGGGGAGGTGCCCGGCGCGGAACTCCTCGACCGGGCGGACGTCGACGAGCGTCACGGCGTCGCGACGGATCGCCTCGAGGAGCTCCTCGCGCTCCTCCGGGCCGAGCACGGAGAGCTCGCCGCGGAGCCGGTCCATCTCGGGGAGGAGGTCCTCCGCGAGCAGGCGCAGCGCGGCGAAGACCGCCGAGACGTTCTCGGCCGCGAGGCGGTACACGGTGAACCGGCCGCGCTGCTCGGCCGCGATCACGCGGGCGCGGCGCATGTGCTGGAGGTGCTGCGAGGCGTTCGCGACCGGCAGGCCCGCGGCCTCGGCGAGCGTCTCGACCGAGCGCGGCCCCTGGCGCAGGAGATCCAGCAGGAGCAGCCGGACGGGGCTGCCGAGGACCTTCCCGATGCGGGCGAGCTCCGCGTAGTGGGCGCGCGCGAGGGCGTTCTTGTCAGGAGATCACGTTCAATTGAATCGTTGAACGTTCTGCCAGGGCGGTTGACCGGCGTCAAGCGTCGAGATGCAGGGAATGCTGACGCAGGGGGCCGAGGCCGGCGGTGGCCGGGTGGGGCTGCGACCCTCGGCCCCGCCCACCTCGGGACGGGGTCCGGGCCGCCGCCCCGGGCCGGCTACGTCCCCGGCAGCCGCGGCACGAGCCGCTTCTTCGAGAGCGTGAAGTAGCGGCCCCAGCCGCGCTCCATCCAGTGCCCGACCACCGGCAGCGGGATCATCCGCTCGACGGTGTCGTCGCGGTGCACGTAGGCGGCGCCGTCCATCACCTCGGTCCCGGGCGGGGCGAGCGCGAACCGCCCGCCACCCTCCGCACCTCACACGTGGCTCGGGCCCGCTCGTGGTCCAGGGGAGGTCTCCATGGCGAAGGTGGTGGTCCTCGGCGCCGGCATCGCGGGGCACACGGCGGCGCTGCTCCTCCGGAAGGAGCTCCCGCGCGAGCACACGGTCACCGTGGTCTCCCCGAAGCCGACCTGCAACTGGATCCCGTCCAACATCTGGGTGGGCGTCGGGATGATGAAGCCGGAGGACGTCGTCTTCGAGCTCGCCCCGGTCTACCGGCGGGAGGGCATCGAGTTCGTCCAGGCGAAGGCGGTCGAGCTGTGGGCCGAGGGCGGCGCCGCCGAGCCCGGGCCGCACGTCGTGGTGGAGTCCACCGGCGCCGCGGCGGGCGAGCGCTCCCGCGTGCCCTACGACTACCTCGTCAACGCGACCGGTCCCCGCCTCAACTTCGCGGCGACGCCCGGCCTCGGCCCCGAGGCCCACACCGTCTCGGTCTGCACGAACGACCACGCCGCTCACGCGGCGAAGGCGCTCGCGCAGGCCATCGCCCGGATGCGCCAGGGCGAGCGGCTGACGCTGGTGGTCGGCGTCGGCCACGGCCTGTGCACCTGCGAGGGCGCGGCGTTCGAGTACGTCTTCAACGTCGAGTTCACGCTCCGGCAGGCGGGCGTGCGCGACCGCGCCCGCATCGTCTTCCTCACGAACGAGGCCGACCTCGGCGATTTCGGCGTGGGCGGCGTGCACCTCGAGCGCGGCGGCTACCGCGTGCACTCGAAGACCTTCGCCGAGTCGCTGTACGCCGAGCGCGGCATCGAGTGGATCACCGGCGCCCACGTGCACCGGGTCGAGCCGGACGTGGTGCACTACGAGACGCTCGACGGGGTCGAGCACGACCTCCCGTTCGACTTCGCGATGCTGCTGCCCCCGTTCGCCGGCCAGCCCATCAAGGCCTTCGCGAAGGACGGGGCCGAGATCACCTCCGAGGTCTTCGCGCCGAGCGGGTTCATGCGGGTCGACGCCGACTACACCGCGAAGCCGTTCGAGCAGTGGAAGGCGGCCGACTGGCCGAAGACCTACCAGACCCCCAGGTACCCCAACGTCTTCGCGATCGGCATCGCCTTCGCGCCGCCGCACGCGATCTCCCGCCCGCGGAAGTCGGCGAAGGGGACGCTGATCGCCCCCGCCCCGCCGCGCACCGGCATGCCGTCGGCCGTCATGGCCCGCGCGGTCGCCGAGTCCATCACCGGCATGATCGTGATGGGCACGCCCCGGCCGACGCGCACCGCGTCGATGGCCGAGATGGGCGCGTCCTGCGTGGCCTCGGCCGGCGCAAGCTGGCTCGGCGGCTCCGCGGCCTCGATGACCATGTTCCCGATCGTGCCGGACTACGACAAGTACCCGGACTACGGCCGGGACTTCCGCTTCACGTTCGGCGAGATCGGCCTCGCCGGCCACTGGATCAAGAAGATCCTCCACCACCTGTTCCTCTGGAAGGCCAAGGCCCGCGCGGGCTGGTGGCTGATCCCGGAGTAGGGGAGTCGACGATGCCCAGACCCGGCGAGCAGACCTTCCACGCGCCCATGCCGACGCGCTGGACCGTCCTCATGCGGACGTTCCTGCCGTGGCAGCTCGTGCGGTTCGCGTGGATCAACCTGAAGATGATCCGGATGATCACCATCGGTCACCACGGCGAGGCGCCCACCTACCAGTGGCGGACCATCGACCCCGGAAAGGACGCGCCGCAGCGCGGCGCGTGAGCGGGGTGCGCGCGCTCCGCTCGGGTGCAGGGAGCGCAGCGGCTTGACGCGCCACGCGCGGATCGGGATGCTTCTTCGACGCCCCACGCTACACGCACCGTGATGTGACCCCCCGTGATGACCGGCGGCCGCGGACCTCCACGCCGGCCGGCCGCTGAAGCAGGGAGCGGACATGACCTCCAGACGTCAATTCCTTCGCAAGGTTGCGAGCGGCGCCGCCGTGGCCGGCGCCGGCGCCCTCCTCCCCCGCTGGGCCCACGCCGGCGAGAAGCCCTCGCTCGGCCCGGCCGGCCTCCCCGCCGGCACGCTCGAGGAGTCGGTGCTCGAGTCCCTCCCCGGGAAGCGCCCGCTCATCAAGCGGACCTACCGGCCGCTGAACTACGAGACGCCGGTCGAGTACTTCGACGACGCCATCACGCCGAACGACGCGTTCTTCGTCCGCTGCCACCTGCCGGTGACCCCGAAGGTCGATCCGGCCCGGTGGAAGCTCGAGCTCGGCGGCGACGGCCTCGAGAAGCCGCTCACCTTCGACCTCGCCGCGCTCAGGAAGGACTTCGAGCAGGTCGAGACCGTCGCGGTGTGCCTCTGCTCCGGCAACCGCCGCGGCCTCTCCGAGCCCCACGTGGCCGGCGTGCAGTGGGGCCACGGCGCGATGGGCAACGCGCGCTGGAAGGGCGTGCGGCTCAGGGACGTGCTCGCGAAGGCGGGCGTCAAGAAGGAGGCCGTCGAGATCGTCGCGAACGGCGCCGACACCGCGGTGCTCGCGACCACGCCGGACTTCCAGAAGAGCATCCCGGTCTGGAAGGCGCTCGACGAGAACACCCTGCTCGCCTGGGAGATGAACGGCGAGCCGATCCCGCACTACCACGGCGACCCGGTGCGCCTCGTGGTGCCGGGCTGGACGGCGACCTACTGGATGAAGCACGTGGTCTCGATCCAGGCGGTGACGCAGCCGTTCAAGTCGTTCTGGATGGCGCCGGCCTACCGGATCCCGAAGGGCAAGTTTCCGCTCGTGGACCGGTTCTCGTCGCAGGAGAGCGACGTGAACATGCCCATCACCGAGATGGTGACGAACTCGCTCATCACGAACCTGCGCGAGGGCCAGAAGGTGAAGGCCGGCGACCAGGTCGAGGTGAAGGGCATCGCCTGGGACGGCGGCTACGGCATCCGCACCGTCGAGGTCTCGGCGGACGGCGGCCGGAGCTG
Source organism: Anaeromyxobacteraceae bacterium (assembly GCA_047602405.1). Taxonomy (GTDB): domain Bacteria; phylum Myxococcota; class Myxococcia; order Myxococcales; family Anaeromyxobacteraceae; genus Anaeromyxobacter. Next base: position 214,331 of record JASGHJ010000001.1, on the reverse strand, counting down.
GCGTCCCGCGGACCTCGGCCAGGACCTCGGGAAGTTCTCGTTCCGGTCGTTCTCGATGGCGATCCAGGCGGAGGGGAAGGGCGCCCAGGTCGTGCTCGCGAAGGCGACCAACCGGCTCGGCGGCTCGCAGTCGTTCGAGCTCGTGTTCAACCCGGCCGGCTACCACAACAACGTCGTCTCGAAGGTCACCCTCGACGTCGGGTGAGGAGGCACCGCATGCGCACCCTGATCGTGATGGCCCTCCTCGCCGCGGCGCCCGCCGCGCTCGCGGACGAGAAGGCGGTGAAGCTGAAGGACGGCCCGGACGCCGCGCTCGTGAAGGCGAGCTGCTCGATGTGCCACAGCCTCGACTACATCCAGATGAACTCGCCGTTCCTGGATCGCAAGGCGTGGGAGGGCTCGGTCGGCAAGATGGTCAAGATGTTCGACGCCAAGATCAAGCCCGAGGACGTGCCGAAGATCGTCGACTACCTCGTGAAGTACTACGGGAAGCCCGACGCTCCGCCGGCGACCCCGCCCGCGGCAGCGACGACCCAGCCCGCGGCAGCGACGAACACGCCGGCGACCGCGAAGTAGCAGCCGCTCAGCGGCCGGCGAGCGCGAGCGCGAGCCGCGCGGCGCCGCCGGCCGCCATCACGGCCACCGGGCTCGCCCGGAAGCGCGCGAGGGTGAGGAACGCCGCGCCCGCGATCGCGAGCTCCGGCGCGCCCTCGAGCGAGCTGCCGAGCGTGAGCGCCGCGGCGGCCATGAGCCCGACCACCGCGGGCGTGAGCCCCCGCAGCGCCGCGCGCACCGGACGGCGCGAGCGGTAGCGCGCGAGCACCGCGCCGATCCCGAGCACGAGGAGGAGCGGCCCGGCGAAGATCGAGACCGTCGCGACGAGCGCGCCGGGCAGGCCGGCGGTGAGGTAGCCCACGAAGGTCGCCATGAGCAGCACCGGCCCGGGCGTGAGCTTGCCGATCGCGACCGCGTCCGCGAACTGCCGGGCGGTGAGCCAGCCGTGCTCGAGCACCGCCGCGCGCAGCTGCGTGACCGCCGCGAAGCCGCCGCCGTACGCACCGAGCCCGGCGCGGAAAAGCACGAGGCCGAGCGTCCCGAGGGCGCCCAGCGCCGGCGCCGCGCCGAGCGCGAGCGGCAGGAGCGCGTGCTCGCCGCCGGGCGGCGTGGGGAGGCGCTCGCCCTCCTCGGGGAGGGCCACCGGCGGCGGCTCCCTCGAGGCGGCTCGTTCCTCGACGGGCCCGGGACGAGCGGCGCCGGCCCGCTGCACGCGGGCGAGCCGGAAGCGGGCGATCCCGAGGTCGAGCACGAGCCCGGCGCCGACGCCGAGCGCGGCCACCTCGGCGGCGGAGGCCCCACCCGCGAGCGCGAGGAGGAGCGCCCCGCCCGCGACGCCCATCTGCCAGGGGCGCGAGACGCCGCTCCGCACGAGCTGCAGCGTGATGGCGCCGACCACGCCCACCACCGCCGCGTTCATCCCGGCGAGCGCCGGCGCGAGGTGCGGGGTGACGCCGAGGTGGGCGTACGCGGCGGCGAGCGCGAGCACGACCACGGCGCCCGGCGCGATGAAGGCGGCGTACGCGAGCGCCGCGCCGCCGGGGCCGAACATCCGCAGTCCCGTGTAGGCGAGCGCGTTCGCCGCGGCGCCCCCCGGGATCATCTGCGAGACGGTGGCCGTGACCGCGAATTCGCGCTCGGAGAGCCAGCGGCGCTGGTCGACGAGCGCGGTGCGCATGGTCGCCAGCACCGCGATGCCGCCGCCGAAGCCGACGAGGCCGAGCCAGGCCGAGAGCCGGGCGAGGGCGAGGCGGGAGGGGGCGGCGGGCGTCGCGCCGGGCGCCAGCGCGGCCCTCGCGGAGAGACCGGTCACCGCCTCACCGTAGCGCACCCCGGCCGGCCCGGGGTGGCTCATACTGGGTGGCTCATGCTGGGTGGCTCGAGACACGAGGCGCACGGGGACCGGAGGTCGAGCGCATGGCGGGCAAGAGCGGCACGGTGATCGCGGTGCACGCGGAGACGATGGGCCGGGGCGACGACGCGCTCGGCGCGAAGATCCTGGGAAGCTTCTTCCGGACGCTCGGCACGGTCGACGAGAAGCCCGATGCCATCGTCTTCTACAACGCGGCGGTGAAGCTCCTCGCCGAGGGCTCGCCGCACGTCGAGGCGCTCCAGGCGCTGCACGCGGCCGGGGTGGACCTCCTCGCCTGCGTGACCTGCCTCGAGCACTTCGCCCTCACGCAGAAGCTGGCGGTGGGCACGGTGAGCAACATGCGCGAGATCGTGCAGCGGACGATGGGCGCGGCGAAGGTCGTGACGATCTAGGTCAGACCCGCTCCGCCCGCGTTCGCCCGAAATTCGCGTCCTTCCAGACGACGCCGTTCACGCGGAACTCGACGGCGTCGGGGAAGATGCCGGTGATGGTGGCGTGGCCGCCGTGGACGACGACGTGGTGGTGGAAGGCGCAGAGCGGCATGCGGTTCCAGGCGTCCTCCGAGCCGCCGTGGCTGCGGAACTCGATGTGGTGGCCGTGGTCGCTGCGGCGGCTGCAGCCCGGGAAGCAGCAGCGCGGGTACTTCGCGCGCTGCTTCTGGGAGACGGTCTTCGGCTCCATCACGTCGCCGCCCCAGACCGCGATGAAGTGGTCCGCGAGCTTCCCGAGGAAGGCGCCGTCCAGGGTGCTGGACTGGGGGGTCTCCGCCTCCTCCGGCGGAACCGGAAGCGCCAACGAGGCCAGGAACGCCTGGTGGAGCAGCAGGGCGACCCGGCGGGGGACCCACACCCGGAACCGCTTCGACGCAGACATATGCGCGTCGGTCCGCGCCTGGACGGCCTCCTTGAGCTCGACCACCGTCAGGGTCTCGGCCCGCTTCGCGAATTCCAGGATCTGGTCCTGCGGGACCTCCTTCAGGAGGAGCAGCTTCGAGTAGCTGAGGCCCATCTCCTTGGCGACCTTGAGCTCGGGCTTCTCCCAGAGGTGCTTCTCGAGCGCGGCGCGGGTCTCGATGGTGCGGGCCGGGACGCCGAGCCGCTCGGTCGCGTAGTGACGGAAGTCGACGAACCCCGCCTCCTTGTGGAGCCGGGCGCCCTTCACGACCGCCGAGCAGAAACCGATGAGGTCCTCCCAGCTCTTGATCTCCAGGGAGAGGCCGAGCGCGGTCCCGTAGAGGTCGTCGTCCGTCGCGGCGTCGAGCGGGTCGAGCTCGACGGCCGGGACCGGGACGACCGGGTCGAGGAACTCCCAGGAGGAGGTCTCGGACTCGAGCTTCGCCTCCGCGGCGTTCCGCTTCGTCGGGACGTCGAGGGGGTGCAACGTTCGATCGAGGGCGAGCTCAGCGCCCTTCACGTCCCACTCGTCGCCCGGGTGCTCGGAGAGGAACTCCTGCCCGAGCGCCTCGAGCTGGACGAACCGGTGCGGGCTCTCGACGAGCTCGCCGGCGAGGGCGAGGGCCTTGTGGAGCCGCTCGCTGGCCCGGTCCGAGATCGGCACGTCGAGGTGCACCCAGGGTGCCTCGTCCTCTTCCCTCTTCTCCTCCGCGGCGTCGGGCCCGGGCAGCGCCTTCCGCTCCTTCAGCGCCCGCTTCACCTCCTGCTTGAGCCTGCGGACCGGCAGCTCCGCCGCGCGCTCGACCCAGCGCGCCTCGTCGTCTCCGGGCGTGACCGGCAGGACCGCGAGCGCCGCCGACGGGCTCACCGTGCCCGCGTGCACCGCGGCCCTGAGGAGCGGCCGCTCCCGCAGCGCCTTCGAGAGCTGGACCTCCACCTGCGCGGCGCGCCGGCGGGTGCCGAGGAGGTTCTCGGTGAAGTCGCCGAGGCTCGAGAAGCCCAGCCGGGCGAGCCGGTCACCCTCCGTGAACTTGGCGAGCACCGCGGCGCGGCTGACCTGCAGCGCCCGCAGCATGCGAGCGCCCTGGGCCAGAGCCCTTTCGTACTTCTCGAGGCCGCCGTCGCCGCGCAGCCAGAGCTCGCGCAGCTCGAACAGCGTGAAGGTCGGGAGATCCCACCGCGGCGCGCGGAGGTCCCAGCGGTCGCCGAGCGGGTCGCGGCGGGTGATGCCCGTCGCAGCGTCACCCGGAGTGATCTCCGGCGACGTCTCCGCGACGATCTCGCTGGCCGCGCACGCGTCCATGCCCGAGATCCTGCCACCCCGGTCTGACAGTGAAATCGCAGGATCCGGCTGGGGCTCAGGGAGGATCTCGAGCCCCCCGGACCCTTGTCCCTCGTCTCCGCCCCCGCTGCGCGGGGGCTACGCTCGGGACGGGCGGGGGGGGGAAGGGACGGACGGGGGAGGGTCGGATGCGCAGACGTCTGCGCCGACCCCGGGAGACCCGCGCCAGCTCAGAAGGCCACGCGCCACGCGGCCAGGAGCTCGACCGGGATGCCGTCGTCGCCGCGGATGACGAGGAACGCCGCCTCGACGCCCCAGTGGCCGGACGCGCCAGCGTCCCACAGCGCCGCAAACGACGGGCGGCCGAACAGCCGCTGGTCCGAGAAGGAGGCCCCGTCCACCCCCTGCAGGTCGTCTCTCCGCCAGGACAGGCCGACGCCCACCCCGGCCTCGAAGCGCATTCGCCCCGGACCCTGCATGCCGAGCCGCACGCCCAGCGCGGCCTCGGCGGCCGAGCCGACCCACCGACCCTCACCCACGGCCTCCGGCGAGAGGTAGTAGCGGGTGCCGCCCCACACGCGAGAGAGCCCGAACGACCCGACGAGCTGGTAGTCCGAGTGCGCATCCAGCCTGCGCGGCGCGGTCGCGAGCTCGAGCCGGAGCGCCGGCCCGTAGCCGTCGGAGTGCTTGCGGGCCCCGACCGCGACGCCCGGCGCGCTTCCGCCCGAGGCCATGGCGACGGCGGGCGCGAGCGCGGCCAGCCCCGCCGTGACGAACCAGGCCATTCGCGACATCGCACCCTCCCGGTGCACCCAGAGTACGACAAGGGCCGGTCCGGATCCTCTGCCTTTTCGAGGCCGCGGGCGGAAGGTGCCCCCGCCACGGCTCCGAACCCGCGGCGGGGGCTGCCGGGCGAGGGGACGCAGGGGCCCCGCACCCGGCGTGGGGGAGCCGCTACCCGCAGCCCCCCTTCACGACCGACTTCGTCTGCAGCTTCACGCGCTTCGTGAAGGCGTGGCTCGGCCAGGTGTACCCGTGGTGGCCGCCCACGGGGGCGCCTTCGGCGTGCGAGGCGTCGGCGGTGGTCTCGCACGGGAACCGGAACAGCCGCGAGCTCGCGAGCTCCGGCCAGGCCGACGGCAGGCTCTCGCCGGTGGCGTACTGGAACCGCCACCCGGCCTCGCCCTGCGACCGCTCGGCGACGCACGCCGGCGGCGGGTAGAGCTCGAGCCAGCGGTCGGCGCCGCCGTCGACGACGAAGAGGTTGAGGACGCCCTGGGTGCGGAGCGCGCGCCACGCGGCGAGCGCCTCGGGCGCGGTCGCCGCCACGAGGAACGTCACGTCGGTGGGGCCGGCCTCCACGAGCGGGCGCAGCACCGCGCGGTCCTGGAGCGCGGCGGGCGGAGATCCGGCGCGCGCCGCCCACGTGGAAGAGGTTGAACGCGGCCTCGTCCCGGAGGTCGAGCACGTTCACCTTCACGCTGGTGTCCCTCTTGAGCGCGACCACCTCGGCGGGGTGCACGAGGATCGCGCCGTCGGCGACGAGCTTCTGGAGCGCGGGCATCCGGGCGTAGCGATCGTCGGCCGTCGGCTGGCCGCGCACGGCCACGAGGAGCGCGACCACCGCGAGCGCGAAGACGCCCGCGCGGCGGAGCGTGCGGCGCCGCGCGGAGGGGGCCGGCGCGCCGCCCACCCGCCGCTCGAGGACCTCCGCGCCCCAGAACATGACGAGCGCCATCGCGACCACGAGCAGCAGGACCGCGCCGGTGGAGAGCCCGAGCCACTCCGGCAGCGTGAAGCGGCCCATGGCGCCGGAGAGGAAGAACGGCTCGAACGCGCCGACCGTCTCGCCGAAGAGCCCGACGCCCACCAGCGCGCCGAGGACGAACAGGATGCCGTCCACCTTGAGCGTGGCGGCCGCGACGAGCGAGGTGCCCGGGCAGAAGCCACCCACGACGAAGCCGACGCCCATGATGAGCCCGCCCACGATGCCGGGCCACAGGTACGTGGGGTTCACCCACACCCGGGAGAAGTCGAGGAGGCCGAGCGAGGTCGCGCCGAACACGAGCACCGCCGCGACGACGATGGCGGTGAACATCGTCTTCAGGACGGTGAGGTCGGTCAGGTAGAACTGCGCCGCGAGCTTGCGGGTGTCGCCGAAGCCGGTCATCTCCAGCACGGCGCCGAAGCCGAAGCCGATCGCACCCAAGACGAGGGCGTAGGAGAAGGTGCCCGCGATGCCGCCGAGATCGAAGGGAGCCATGGCCGCCTCCTAGTTCCAGAGCCGGCGGAAGAGCAACGCGACCGCGTAGCCCCCGGCGAAGATGGAGAACATGAAGGCCCAGCTGCCGACGGAGAGCACCGCGCCGCCGGAGAGCGCCTGACCCGAGGTGCAGCCGCGCGCGAGGCGGGCGCCGTAGGCCATGACCACTCCGCCCGCGAACGCCAGGAGCCAGCGGGTGCGGGTGGAGACGTTCGGGCCGCCGCGGGTCTCGAGCTTCACGCGCCGGCCGACGAGGCCGGAGACGAGCCCGCCGACGAGCGTGCCCACCAGCATGTAGACGCCGGTGTACGCCCAGGAGCTGCGGCTGCCGCCGCCCATCTCGGCGAGGTAGGCGACGCGGTCGACGTGGCCGGGCGCCACGAGGTCGAGGAGGCCCACCTGCACGTGGTTGATGCCGGCGGAGGCGCCCAGGCCACCGCCGGTCACGTAGAAGGCGAGGAAGAGGACGACGCCGAGGAGCGCGCCGCCGAGGTAGGGGTCGATGTACTTCCTGGGCTCGCGCGGGGCGGGGGCCGGGGCTTCGGTCGTGGGGTCGGTGTCGGCCATGGTCAGGCTCCAGCGTCGACGAGAGGAGAGGGGGAAGCCGCGGCGTGCCCCTCGGGCTCCGGCTCGGCGTCGCGGTAGCCCGTGACCATCGAGCGGAGGTGCTCGCCGACCGTGCGGCCGGTCGTGACGAGGTAGACGTGCAGCACGAAGAACGCGAGGAACAGCCAGGACCCGAGGTTGTGCAGCGGGGCGAGAACGGAGAGTCCGCCCAGCGCCTCGCCCAGCGACGGCCAGTGGCCGACCGCCCAGAGGAGGAGGCCGGACCCGATCTGCACCGGGAAGAGCGCGTTCAGGAGCGCGAGGTACGTGAGCTGCTGCAGCGGGTTGAGCTTCACGCCCGGCGCGTTCTCGGGGTGCGGCCCGCCGAAGAAGATGCCGCGGGCCTGGTACTCCATGTGCTCGAGCATCCGCCTCACGAGGCCGTGCGGCGCGGGGATGAAGTTGCGGATGGCCGCGGTGGCGAGGTGGTAGAAGAGCGCGAGGAACGCGTTCACCATCAGCACCACGGCGCCCGCGTTGTGCACGTTCACCGCGGCGGCGAGGCTGAGCGGCCCCGACCCGGCGAAGTGGATCACGAGGCCGGTGAGGATGAGGGCCATGCCGGAGAACGCCATCGTCCAGTGCCACAGCCGCTCGTAGCGGCCGAACACGTACTCGCGCCCCGGCGTCGGAGGGGCCGCCGCCGGTGCGGCGCGCGGGTGGGCGGGCGCGCCCCGGACCTTGCGGATCACGATCCGGGCGAGGCCGTGGCCGGCCACGCCGAGCGCGACCGCCGCGAACACGAGGAAGCCGAGCAGGTTGGACCAAGACTCGCGGGAGTGCCCGAGGACGTGGAGGCCGGAGGGCGTCGAGCCCTCGCCCTGGCGGAACACGAGGCCGCCGGCCGGGCCGGGCTCCACCGTGCCCGACAGCTCGACCTTCTCGCCGCCGGGCCGGCCCTCGGGCGGCCTCGGGGGCACGCCGCCGGGGACGTAGGCGGCGAGCGCGAACGTCGTGGCGACGCGCGACTCGGCGGCGTGGCACGCCTCGCAGTCACGCAGCGCGCGCTCGCGGGACGGGACGCCGTGGGCGAGCACGTGCGGCTCGAGAGCGCCCTCGATGCGGGGATCGGCGACCCCGAGCGCGCGCAGGCGCGCCGCGACCGCGGCGACCTTCGCGTCGCCGTCGAGCCGCAGCTCGGCCTCCGAGAGCTTGCCGTCCCGGTCGGCGTCCAGCGCCGCCGTCACGGCCGGCTCGCGGAACGCGGCGGCGACCTTCTCGAAGGGGACGTCCTCGCCGTTCGAGGTCCAGCGCCAGCGGGACACGAGGTTCACCGGCGTGAGCCGGCGTGCCCCGTCGGGCGCGGTGCGCATGACGAGGAGCGGGCGGAGCGGGGTGATCGCCGCGGCGTTGAGCGGCTCGCCGGGCCGGCGCTCGACGTTGCGGAACCGGACGGCGGGCTTCCCGGCCGCGTCCGCGACGGTGGCGTCGATCATCTCGGCGGCGGGGCCGGCCGGCGCCTGCAGGTGGCAGGCCTGGCAAGCGAGCACCTGCACGTGGCGCTCGCGGTAGGGCAGGAACGCGTGGGCCTTCGTCGCGTCGTGGCATGCGCGGCAGTCGAGCTCGGCGAGCCGGTGATCGGGCCGGAGCAGGTACTCCGCGGTGGTGGTGCGGCGAGGGTCGGTGGTGAGGTACGCGAGCTTCGCCTTCTTCGCGTCGACGCGGACCGGATCGTTCGCGGCGTGGTGGCAGGCGACGCAGTCGACGAGCTTCGCCGCGTGGACGTCCCACGGGGAAGCGAGCGCGTCCTTCCCTGCGAGGTTGAGGAAGGACTCCTCCATCCGGCCCGGCGAGACGATGGCGCCCTCGCCAAGGGTCAACGACCACGTGCGGCCCGGCGCCGGGGCGGCTTCGAGGTCCGCGGGCAGCGCAACCGCCTCGCCGGCGGGCGCGATCACGCCGTGGCAGGCGGCGCAGTTCGCGGCCTTCGGCTTGCCGATGCGGAGGGCCTCGCGGGCGAGCCGCCCGTCAGCGCCGAGGGCGGCGAGGTCGAGCTTGCCGCCGTCGACGTGGCACTGCACGCAGGAGGCGCGGGCCTTGCCCTCGCCGTGCACGCCGTGCGCCTGCACGTACCTCGCGTCGTGGCACGCGCCGCAGGTGGCGTCGATCGAGACCGCCTCCGGCTTCGCCACGGGCTTGCCGTCCGCGCCGAGCGGCGCGAACTGCGGGTGGATGGGGTTCACCGCCTGCTGCGCCCGGACGGCGAGCGGCGCCGCGAGGGTGAGGGCGAGGGTGAGGGCGAGGGTCAGGATCGAGAACGCGCGCTTCACGGCCGGCCTCCCACCGTCATCGGGTCGCCCGCGTAGCCGAGCGCCTTCCAGTCCATGCGGCCCTTCTCCCCGTGGCAGTCGGTGCAGCCGAGGGCCTTCTCCTTCGGCGTGACCATGTGGGTGATCGGCCAGACCATCTCGGTCCTCGCGAAGCCGTACTTGCCGGAGTACGCGAGGCCGGAGGTCCTCTCGCCGAGCCTGAAGCTCCTGTCCCAGTCGAAGGTGGTCCAGTAGCCGCCTTCACCACCGGTGACCGGCTTCAGGAGGTACAGGTTCACGGCGTCGAAGGGCTGCTTCGCGCGGTGGACCTTGAACGGCCAGATCTTCGCGGTGCGGTCCTGGATGCTGCCCTGGGGCGGGTTGAGCTCGGTGACGCCGGCCGGGTCGACCTTGTCGCCGGAGAGGTAGCGGCCCACGGTCAGGTTGAACCAGCGGTACTCCGGCACGACGTCCTGCTCGTAGGTGAACTCGCCCTTGATCTTGAGGTAGCTGTGCGGGTCGTCCTGGCGGGAGGCGTCGCCGGCCTTCGACCAGTCCCAGGTGGCCTTCGTCGGGATCTTCCGGGCGTAGCTCGGGATGTGGCAGGTCTGGCAGGCGACCGACGCGAGGTGCCCGTCGATGCGCGGGTCCGGGTGCTTCGGCGTCGCGTGGCAGTCCTGGCAGGCGACGCCGTGGGCGTCCTCGACCGAGACCGAGAAGGCGCGGCCCTTCAGCTGGTGGTCCTTGCCGCCGTGGCAGTCGACGCACAGGAAGCCGAGCTTCCCGATGTGCACGTCGTCGTCGGCGATCGGGTGGAGGAGCGACGAGTCGAGGTCGCCGTGCTTCACCGCCTGGCCGCCGCCGCCGTAGGCGTGGCAGGTGATGCAGTTCTCGCGGGTCGGGAAGCCGACCGACCGCGCGGCGGCCGCGAGGTCGGACTCCTTCGTGGGGAAGCCCCAGGGTCCCTTCACGTAGCCGCCGGTGCGCTCGTGGCAGACGAGGCAGTCGACGTTCTCGGCCTTCGAGAAGTCGAACGAGGCGTCCTTCCAGCCGTAGCCGACGTGGCACTTCGTGCAGGACTTCTCGTTGCCGCTCGAGGCGATGCAGAAGTTGTTGATGAGGTTCGCCTTGCCGACGCGGTGCTTGCCCTCGCGGCCCGGGATCGCGGTCTCCTCGCCCAGCCACTGCCAGTGCGAGGTCTTCATGACGGCCTTCGCGTCCTCGTGGCACTCGAGGCATCTCCGGGTGACGGCCTGGGGCGAGTCGAAGCTCGCGGGCATCACGGGTGCGTGGTCGAAGTGGGCGCGCGTCTTCCTCTGGAAGGCGGGCGCGAGCGGGTGCGGGGTCTCGCGGCGCGAGGCGGCGACGGCGGCGGCGATGCCGGCGACGACGGTCAGCGCGAGGCCCACGGCGAGCCAGCGGCGGGAGGGGGCGGTCAACGTGTACTCCTGAGAGCGGAGGGGACTTCGGCCGGTGGGAGCCCCCGCCCCCAGGGCGGGTTCGAGGGTGCGACAAGGTGCCGCGCTGGCAGCCAAACCCAGGAGATCCCCGGGAAAGGCGCAAGTCTTGCGCCGCGGGGCGCTTGACCGGATCCACGCCGGGAGGCCTTATCTCCCGGAGGTTCCGGGCGGCCCGGCGCCGGAGGTGACCCGTGAAGGCCTGCATCCCCGTCGCGAAGGACCATGGACTGTCGAGCGTCGTCTTCCCGCACTTCGGGTCGGCGCCGGTGTTCCTGGTGATCGACACCGACACGGGCGCGATGGCGGCCCACCCGAACCCCAGCGCCGGCACGCCAGGCCGGACCCACGCGCTCGACGCCCTCGGCGAGGACCGGGTGGACGTCGCGGTGGTCGGCAACATCGGCGAGGGCGCCATCGGCCGCTTCCAGGCGAAGGGCATCCCGGTCTACCGGGCGGTCCGCTCGACGGTCGCGCAGGTGGTGAGCGCGCTCAAGGCCGGGATGCTGCCGCAGATCGACGCGGGCACCTGTGCGGGCGGCTCCGAGGGGAAGCCCGCGGGGCCACTCCACGTGCACGGAGAAGGCTGCGGCTGCGGGTAGTCACCGCGGCCGCGCCTGCGGCACGCCGTCGATCGCGAGGTCGACCTTCTCGTCGTAGAACGCGATCAGGCCGCCGACCTTCCACGCGTCCTGGAACGGCGCGCGGTAGGTCCAGACGAGGTCGGCGTGCAGCGCGTCGCCCGCGCGCACCGAGAAGTACGTGGCGCGGCCCTTGTACGGACAGTGCGTCTCGGTCTCCGAGGGCACGAGGAGGTCCATCCGCGCGTCGGTCATCGGCAGGTACCAGCGCGGCACGAGGTCCGTCTCGTGGAGGACCACCGCGCGCGTCGAGTCGGCGACCTGCGTGCCGCCGACCGAGATCGTGATCCGCCTCGAGGAGCGGAGCGTGTCGATGCGGTGGTGCGGGTCGCGCGCGTGCGTGTAGACGGGCTCGTCCTCCTCGAGCCACTCGCTCATCGCCTCCCAGTCGAACCGCACGAGGCCGCGGAGCGCCTCGAGCGGCGAGTCCGGGTAGCGGCGCGCCGCGCCCGGCGCGGTGGCCCGGCCCGAGCTCACGTCCAGGAGCTCGGCCTCGCCGCGGCTCGGCGAGCGCTCGGTGCGCCCGCTCGGCACGAGCTGCGCCCGCACGTCGGGCGCGGGCACGTAGTACGTCGGGAACTTCGGCGACTCCCAGACCAGCACCGGCCGCAGCGTGTCGAACACCGGCTCGCCGCCGAGGTACGCGCGCACGCGCTTCGTGGACGGCTCGACCTTCACCCTGCCGCGCTGGGGCTGATCCATCCCAGGACCCTAGCGATCGCTGGCGCGCGCGGCCGTGCCTCGATAGGGATCGCCCCATGCTGCCCTTCGAGGCACCGCTCGAGCCGATGCTCGCGAAGCTCTCCGAGGCGCTCCCGGAGGGCGCGGGCTGGATCTACGAGCCGAAGTGGGACGGCTTCCGCACGCTCGTCTTCCGGGACGGCGACGAGCTCCTGCTCCAGTCGCGGGATCTGAAGCCGATGAACCGCTACTTCCCGGAGCTCGAGGCGCCGCTCAAGGCCGCGCTGCCGGAGCGGTGCGTGCTCGACGGGGAGATCGTGATCGCCGGCCCGCGCGGCCTCGACTTCGAGCGGCTCCTGCTCCGCATCCACCCGGCGGCCTCCCGGGTGGCGCTCCTCGCGAAGGAGACGCCCGCCGAGCTCGTCGCCTGGGATCTCCTCGCGCTCGGCGACCGGGATCTCCGCGGCGCGCCGTTCGGCGAGCGGCGCGCGCGGCTCGAGGAGGTGCTCGCCGGCGCGCGCCCGCCGCTCCACCTCACGCCGGCGTCCGCCGACCAGGCGGTGGCGCGGGACTGGTTCTCCCGGTTCGAGGGCGCCGGGCTCGACGGCGTGATGGCGAAGCGCGCCGACGGCACCTACGACGCCGGCAAGCGCACCATGCTCAAGGTGAAGCACGCCCGCACCGCGGACTGCGTCGTCGCCGGCTTCCGCTGGCACGCGAACGCGCCCGGCGTCGAGGTGGGCTCGCTGCTCCTCGGCCTCCTCGACGGGCAGGGGACGCTGCAGCACGCCGGGGTCGCGAGCGGGTTCTCGGCGAAGCAGCGGAAGGAGCTCGCCGCCGAGCTCGAGCCGCTGCGCGCGAACGCGCTCGAGGGGCACCCCTGGGCCGCGTGGCGGGAGGAGCCGGGGGGGAGCCGCATGCCCGGCGCGACCTCGCGCTGGAACCGCGGCAAGTCGCTCGAGTGGGAGCCGGTGCGGCCCGAGCGCGTGGTCGAGGTCTCGTACGATCACCTGCAGGGCGACCGCTTCCGGCACGCGACGCACATGGTCCGCTGGCGGGACGACAGGTCGCCGGCGGACTGCCGCTACGATCAGCTGGAGCAGGTCGCCGCCGCGGAGCTCGCGGCGATCTTCGGTCAGGGCTCGGCGGGCTCGTCTGCACCGGCGGGCGGGGAGAAACCCTCCCACGGATCGTAGTCCGGCTCCGGCGGCTCCTCCGCGGGTCTCAGCTCCGCGGGCACGTGCACGAGGTTCACGCGCACGCGCGTCCAGGTGGACGAGCGCCCGCGCATCGAGTCGACGAGCACGTCCGCCGCCTCGAGGTGCGGGACCACCGCCGGGTGGCGCGCCTTCCAGCGCTCGAGCCCGGCGAGCGCGTCGGCCTTCGCGGCCGCCTTCGAGATCGTGAGGAGCGGCACCTTCGGCACCCGCCGGCTCTCGCCCGGCTTCCGCGCGCGCGAGGGCGCGACGCGCTTCCCCTCGCCCTCCGCCTTCGCGAAGTGCGGCGGCCAGGGCGCGTCGCCGAGCCCCTCGGCCTCGTGCTTCCTCGAGAGCTCGAGGAGCCCGTCGAGCGAGCCCGGCGCGGCGTCGATGCCCTCGAACGGATCGCCGCGCGCGGCGTACCGGGCGGGCACGGTGGCGACCGTGAACGTGGCGGGGTCGCAGGTGGGCACCTCGTCCCAGGCGAGCGGCGTCGAGACGCGCGCGTCGGGCACCGGGCGCACCGACCACGCGCCGACGGTGGTGCGGTCGCGCGCGTTCTGGTTGTAGTCGAGGAAGACGCCGTGCCGCTCCTCCTTCCACCACTTGGAGGTCGCGAGCGCGGGCACGCGGCGCTCGACCTCGCGCGCGAGCGCCAGCGCGGCGCGGCGGACCTGCGGGTACTCCCAGCGGCGCTCGATGCGCACCCAGACGTGGATGCCCCGCGAGCCCGAGGTCTTCGGCCAGCCGGCGAGGCCGAAGTCGCGGAGCACGTCGCGCGCGGCCATCGCGACGGCGCAGACGTCCGGCCACGCCACGCCCGGCACCGGGTCGAGGTCGACGCGCAGCTCGTCGGGGTGGTCGAGGTCGTCGGCCCGCACCGGGTGCGGGTGGAGGTCGATGCAGCCGAGGTTCACCGCCCACGCGAGCGTCGGCGCGCCGGTGAGCACGACCTCCTCGGCGGTGCGGCCGGACGGGAAGGAGAAGGTCGCGACCTCGACGAAGTCGGGGCGCTTCTCCGGCGCGCGCTTCTGGTAGAAGGCCTCGCCCGCGATGCCGTCGACGTACCGCTTCATCGCCATCGGCCTGCCGCCCAGGCTCCTCAGCACCGGGTCGGCGACCGCGAGGTAGTAGCGGACGAGGTCGAGCTTCGAGTAGCCGGCGTGCTTCCCCTCGACCGGCGGGAAGTAGACCTTCGCCGGGTTCGTGATCGTCACCTCGCGGCCGGCGACGTCGAGGGTCACGGAGGGCGACGCCATCGGGCGAACCTAACCTCCACCTCGCGCGGGTGCATGCGCCGCGCCGCGCACCCCGGCCGGGGTGCGCCCCGGGCGGGAGGAAGGCACCCCTCCTCCGCCGACGGATCTGCACGTTTCGTGAATGCGGCCGGAGGGTGACGCAGCGCGCGGCGAGGCGAGGCTTGCCAGATCAGCGGCAACCTGACTCTCATGTGCGCCACGAGCAGCCGGTAGCACGTCGACTCGAGACGCAGAGGTCCTCCACCTCGCTGCGGGAGATCGTGCATGTACCAGCAGAACTACAACCCCACCGGGAGCGTCTTCCTCTCCACCGTCCTCGCCGCGGTGCCCATCGCGGTGCTGCTCTACTTCATCGCGCTGCATCCGCACCGCGACAAGGACGGCGTCCGCCACCTCGGCATCTCCGCGCCGTACGCCGCGTTCTTCGGCGTCATCGCGGCGTTCCTGATCACCTGCCTCGTGTTCGGGATGCCGGTCGGCACGGCGGTGTCGGCGTTCGCGCTCGGCACGCTCTCCGGCTTCCTCGGGATCATCTGGATCGTCGTGGCGGCGATGTTCCTCTACACGATGACCGTCATCACCGGGAAGTTCGAGATCGTGAAGGAGTCGATCATCCACATCTCGTTCGACCGGCGCCTGCAGGTGCTCCTGATCGCGTTCTCGTTCGGCGCGATCATCGAGGGCACCTCCGGCTTCGGCACGCCGGTGGCCATCGCCGGCGCGGTCATGGTGGGCCTCGGCTTCAAGCCCTTCCAGTCCGCCGTGCTGAACCTCCTCGCCAACACCGCCCCGGTCGCCTGGGGCGCCATCGGCACGCCGATCGTCACGCTCGCCGCGGTCTCCGGCCTCGACCAGGTGTCGCTCTCCGCGATGGCCGGCCGCCAGCTGCCGTTCGTCTCGGTGCTCGTGCCCTTCTGGCTCATCGCCGCGTTCGTGAAGATGGAGGGCGGCACCTGGGGCGAGGTCTTCGAGGTCTGGCCCGCGGCGGTCGTCTCCGGCGTCTCCTTCGCCGTCGCGCAGTGGATCTTCTCGGGCCTGCCCGAGACCCACCTCATGACCGACGTGCTCGCGGGCGTGACCTCGGTCGTGTGCACCGCGCTCTTCCTGCGCTTCGTGTGGCACCCGAAGACGCGCTTCCTGCTGCGGGCGGAGCGCGAGGCCGGGAAGACCGCCGAGGCCATCGACAAGTCGGCCTGGAAGTACCCGTACACCGTCGGCCAGACCGTCTACGCCTGGCTGCCCTGGGCGATCCTCATCGCCTGCTGCGCGCTCTGGGGCGCGCCCGAGTTCAAGAAGGCGCTCAACGGGCTCTTCGCCTCGGTGAAGTTCGACTCGACGTTCCTGGGCTCGAAGATCGGCGGCGTCCTCTCGCTGCCGACCTGGGACATGCCGGCCCTCCACAACCTCGTGCAGCGCATGCCGCCGGTCGCGGCGGTCAACGCGAAGCCCGAGGCGGCCCGCTTCACGATCAACTGGCTCTCCGCCGCCGGCACCGGCGTGTTCGTCGCCGCGATCATCTCGGGCCTCGTGCTCAAGATGAGCGCCGCGCAGTGGGGCGAGGCCGTCCGCCGGACCCTCGGCCGCATGAAGACCCCGGTGCTCGTCATCGGCCAGGTGCTCGGCCTCGGCTACCTCACCCGCTACTCCGGCACCGACGCGGTCCTCGGCCTCGCGTTCACGAACGCCGGGTTCCTCTACCCGTTCTTCGCGGCCTACCTCGGCTGGCTGGGCGTGTTCCTCACCGGCTCCGACACCGCCTCGAACGCGCTCTTCGGGAGCCTGCAGCGCATCACCGCGCAGCAGCTGAACCTGAACGAGGTCCTCATCGTCGCCACCAACTCCACCGGCGGCGTCATGGGCAAGATGATCGACGCGCAGTCGATCATGGTGGCGGGCGCGGCCTGCTACGACGATCCGAAGGAGCGGGCGCACTCGCTCGGCCCGATCTTCCGCGCGGTCTGGTGGCACTCGCTCGCCGGGGCGGCCGTCATCGGCATCATCGCGCTCCTGCAGGCGTACGTGTTCACGGGCGTCATCCCGGTCCCGCCCGTAAAGTAGGGCGGGAGGGCCCATGGCCCACGAGGACCCGCTCGCTCGCCGGCTCGCCGAGGTGGTCGGGGAGGCGCACTGCCTCTCCGACCCCGCGGCGCTCTCGACCTACGAGTGCGACGGCCTGGCCCACGGGCGGGTGAGGCCTCGCCTCGTCGTCCTCCCCGGCTCGACCGAGGAGGTCGCGGCGGTCGTGCGCCTCGCCCGCGAGGCGGGCGTGCCGCTCGTGCCGCGCGGGTCCGGGACCGGCCTCTCCGGCGGCGCGCGGCCCACGCCCGAGTCGGTGGTGGTGGCGCTCTCGCGGATGCGCCGCGTCCTCGAGGTGAACCTCGAGGACGGCTGGGTGAAGGTCGAGCCCGGCGTCATCAACCTCGACGTCACGAAGGCGGTCTCGGCGCGCGGCTACTACTACGCGCCGGATCCATCGTCGCAGTCGATCTGCTCGATCGGCGGCAACGTCTCGGAGAACTCCGGCGGCGCGCACTGCCTGAAGTACGGCTTCACCGTGAACCACGTGCTCGGCGCGCGGGTGGTGCTCGACGGCGGCGAGGTGGTGGACCTCGGCGGGCCCGTGGCGGACGGGCCCGGCTACGACCTCCTCGCCGCGCTCGTCGGCTCGGAGGGCATGCTGGGCATCGTGACCGAGGTGACCCTCCGGCTGCTCCGGAAGCCCCAGGCCACCCGCACCTTCCTCGCGACCTTCCCCGGCAACGACGAGGCGGGCGCGGCGGTGTCGGCCATCATCGCGGCGGGCATCCTGCCCGCGGCGATCGAGATGATGGACACGCTCGCCATCCAGGCCGCGAAGGCGGCGACCGGGCTCGCCTGGCCGGACCGCGGCGCGCTCCTCCTCATGGACGTCGACGGCCCCGAGGCGGAGGTCGCGCACACCGCCGAGCGGGCGATCGCCTGCGCGCGGGCCGCGGGCGCGACCGCGGTGTCGGTGCCGAGGGACGAGGCCGAGCGGCAGCTCATGTGGAAGGGGCGCAAGAGCGCGTTCGCCGCCGTCGGGCGCATCAGCCCGAGCTACCTCGTCGAGGACGGCGTCATCCCGCGCTCGGAGATCGCGCGGACGCTGCGGGAGATCCAGCGGCTCGCCGACGAGGCCGGCCTGCGGGTCGCGAACGTGTTCCACGCCGGCGACGGCAACCTGCACCCGCTCGTGCTCTACGACGCCGCGCGGCCCGGCGAGGAGGAGCGCGCGGCGAGGCTCGGCGGCGACATCCTCCGGCTGTGCGTGCGGCTCGGCGGGTCCATCACCGGCGAGCACGGCGTCGGCGCGGAGAAGGCCGCCTACATGGCCGACCAGTTCGGCGCGGACGACCTCGAGACGATGGCGCGCGTCCGCTGCGCGTTCGACGCCGCCGGCCGCTTCAACCCGGGCAAGGTCTTCCCGACGCCGCGCCTGTGCGGCGAGAAGCCCGGCCCGTACCGTCCCCACCCGGCGGAGCGCGCCGGGGAGGTGGAGCGCTGGTGAGCCCGCCCCGGCCCGCCCGCGCGGAGGACGCGCTCCTCGGCGTCGCGCCGCGGCTCGTCGCGGAGCCCGCGAGCGTGGAGGAGGCGGTCGAGGTCATGAAGGCGTGCGCCCGCGACCGGCTGCGGGTCGGCTTCGTGGGCGGCGGGACCGACCTCGGCCTCGGCGCGCCACCCTCCGGCCTCGACCTCGTCCTGCGCACCGGCGGCCTCGCCCGCGTGGTCGAGCACCAGCCCGCCGACCAGATCGTCGTCGCCGAGGCCGGCCTCACGGTCGCGGCGCTCCAGGCGGCGCTCGCGCCGCACGGGCAGCGGCTCGCGCTCGACCCGCCGTCGCCCGACCGCGCGACGCTCGGCGGCGTGGTGGCCGCGAACGCGTGGGGCCCGCACCGGACGCGCTACGGCACCTCGCGCGATCTCCTGGTGGGCGTGTCGCTGGTCCGCGCCGACGGCGTGCTCGCGCGCGGCGGCGGCAAGGTGGTGAAGAACGTCGCCGGCTTCGACCTCCCGCGGCTCATGGTGGGATCGCTCGGCACGCTCGCGCTCCTCGCGACGGTGACGTTCCGGCTGCACCCGCTCCCGGAGGTGGACGAGACCGCCGTGCTCGTGCCGCGGGACGCCGAGGCCGCGCGGGCGGTCGTGAAGGCGCTCCGCGACGCGCAGCTCGAGCCCGCGGCGGTGTCGCTCCTCCTCGAGGGCGGGCGGCTCGTGCTCGCGGTGCGCTTCGAGGGCTTCGGCCCCGGCGTCGCGGCGCAGCAGGCGAGGCTCAAGGAGCTCGCGGTCCCGCTCGGCGTCCCGGCGGAGCGGCTCGCGCCGGCGGGCGCCGCCCAGCTCTGGGGGCGCCACGCGGCGCTGCGGTCGGAGGGCGAGGTCCGCGTGCGGGTCGCGGCCGCGTCCTCGGCGCTCGCCGCGCTCGTGAAGGAGGTCGTGGAGCCGCTCTCGCGCGCGCTCGGCGGCGCGGCGGCGCTCGAGCCGGTGCTCGGGGTCGGCACGGTCTCCGCGAAGGCCGCGCCCCTCGACGCCGCCGCGGCCATCGTCCGCGCCCGCGAGGCGGCGGCCCGGCTCGACGGGACGCTCGTGGTGGCGGAGGCGCCGGGCGGCATCCGGACCGCGGTGGAGCCGTGGGGCCCGCCGCCGCCCGGGATCGCGATCATGCGGCGGCTGAAGGCCGAGCTCGACCCGGAGGGCCGGCTCGCGCCGGGCCGGTTCGTGGGGGGGATCTAGCGATGGCGCCGCGGGCCCACGTCGACGAGTGCGTGCACTGCGGCTTCTGCCTGCCGGTCTGCCCGACCTGGCACGTGTGGGGCGCCGAGATGGACTCGCCCCGCGGCCGCATCGACCTCGTGAAGGCCGTGCGCGACGGGCGGATCGCGATGGACGAGGAGGTCGCCCTCCACCTCGACCGGTGCCTGGGCTGCATGGCCTGCCTGCCGGCGTGCCCGTCCGGCGTGCGCTACGACCGGATCATCGAGGAGGCGCGCGCGGCGCGGGAGCGGGCGGTGCCGCGGGGCGCGGTCGACCGGCTCCACCGGGCGCTCCTCTTTGCGGTGCTCCCGTACCCGCGCCGGTTGCGCGTCGCCGCGGTGCTGCTCTGGCTCTACCGCGCGACCGGGCTCGCGTGGCTCGCGCGGGTGACGGGGCTCACGCGGCTCCTGTCGCGGCGGCTCGCGGCGGCGGAGGGGCTCGCGCCGCCGGTGTCGCTCGCGGCGATCGCCGCGCGGCTGCCCGCCGCGGTGCCCGCGCAGGGCCCGCGCCGGCTCCGGGTGGGCCTCGTCACCGGCTGCGTGCAGGGCACCTTCTTCCCGGGCGTCAACGCGGCCACCGCGCGCGTGCTCGCCGCGGAGGGCTGCGAGGTCGTGGTGCCCGGCGGACAGGGCTGCTGCGGCGCGCTCTCGGTGCACGCGGGCCGGCTCGAGGAGTCGCGCCGGATGGTGCGCGCGCTCATCGAACGCTTCGAGGTCGCGGGCGTCGAGCTCGTCGTCGTGAACTCCGCCGGCTGCGGCTCGCACCTCAAGGACTGCGAGCGGCTCTTCGAGGGCGACGGCTTCTTCGAGCGCGCGAGGGCCTTCTCGGCCCGGGTGCGCGACGTGAACGAGCTCGTGGCCTCGCTCGAGCCGCGCGCACCGCGGCACCCCATCGCCGCGAAGGTGGCGTTCCACGCGCCCTGCCACCTCGCGCACGCGCAGCGCGTCGGCGCGGCGCCGCGCGCCCTCCTCACCGGCATCCCCGGCCTCGAGGTCGTGGACGTCGGGGAGGCCGAGGGCTGCTGCGGGAGCGCGGGCGTCTACAACCTCGTGCAGCCGGAGGCCGCCGAGCAGGTCGGGGCGCGCAAGGCCCAGGCCGTGCTCGCGACGGGCGCGCCGTGGCTCGCGAGCGCCAACCCGGGCTGCACGCTCCACGTGCTGCGCATGCTGCGCGAGCGGTCCACGTCGGTGCGCGCCGCGCACCCGATCGAGTTCCTGGACGCCTCGATCCGCGGGCTCCGGGAGCCCGAGGGGTAGCGTCAGGCGCTACTCGTCCACCAGCTCGGCCGTGCGCAGGAACGCCGGCTCGAACGTCACGCCCTCCTGCCGCGCGGTGAGGAGCGAGGCGGAGATGACGGCCTTCGCCGCGCGGGCGAAGACGCCGACCGCGAGGCCGCGCTCGACCGCGGAGGGATCCTCGCCGATCGAGAGCACCTGCTTCGTGCGGGTCAGCTTCACGATCTCGGCGGCCTTCTCGGCGAGGCCGCCCACCACCACGACCGCGGAGGCGCGGGAGAGGGCGTCGGCCTCGCCCCAGGTCACGGCGCGCGCGTCGAGCGCGAGCCCCTGGAGGCGGACGTCCTTCGAGAGGAGCTTCAGCTCGTTCACGATGGCGTCGCGGCGGGCCTCGGCCCGGACGTCGCCCTGCACGGCGGCGACGGCGATCACGGCGGAGCCGGAGGCGCGGCGGGCGAGGTCCTTGTCGGAGCCGAGCACCTTCACCACGAGCAGCGCCTGGTTGTGCGCCGAGAGCGGCTCGGCGGACGCCGGGCGCGCGACGAGCGCGGCGGCCAGGGTGGCGAGGAGGGCGGCGCGGTGGAGGTACGACATGCGTTGGACCTCGGGTCGGAGGGTGGGCGCACGCCGGGCCGCGGGGGCCGGCCCGGTCGAGCGCCTTCGGGCGATGACCGATTGCGAGTTCCGAGCCATCCCCGCGCGCGCTGATCGACGGGACAATTCGCCGGGTCGAGGCCGCCCCCAGGGTCGAACGCCGGCCCTCCTCCCCGGGGGCGAGGACCCCCCGGGTGCGTGGTGCCCCTCCCGGACGGACCGGCGAACCTGGCGGATCATGACCGGTTTACGCGAGGTTCCGCGAACCCCGCGTCAGGCCCGCGCGCTGCAAAGGGCTACTACCGGATCACCATCGGTCGCGAGAGGACCTTCCCCCATGCGTCTCAAGCTCTCCACCCTCGTCGTCGCCGGGCTCGCGGCGTCCGCCTTCATCGCGGCGTTCATCGCCTTCACCGGCGTCGTGAGCCTCGCCGCGGTCGCCGCCGCCCAGCAGCACCACGAGGCGCACGCGACCCCGTCGGTCAAGGCGTGGAACCGGCTCAACGATCGCCGCGCGGCGGTCGCGCGCCAGCTCTCGGCGCTGTTCGTGAACAAGGCCACGCTCGACGAGCGGCGCGCCGCGCAGGACGGGTTGAAGCAGGCGGTCGAGGAGCTCGGACAGGCCCGCGCCGCGTACGAGGCGCACCCGCACGGCGAGGCCGCGACCGCCCGCTGGCGCGAGCTGTGGGCGGTGCTCGATCCCTGGCTCGCCCGCGTGGCCGAGGCGGCGAAGGGCGCGGCGGAGCGCGATCGCCTGCTCGGGTCGGGCATGACGCGCACCGACCCGGAGGTGGTCGAGGCCTCGGCGAACGCGTGGGGCGCCTCGCAGGCCGCCGAGCAGGGCTGGCCCGCCGGGGACGCGGCGCGCGACGCCATGGACCCGGTCGTCGACGGAGAGACCGAGGTCGCGGCGCACGCGATCGACGCGGTGATCCGGGACGGCCGCGTGCGGCTCGCGACCGTGGCGGTCATCGCCGCGTTCGTGGCCCTCGCGATCGGGTGGTGGGTGCGCGCGAAGCTCCTCGCCGAGCTCTCCGCCGTGCAGAACGGCGTGGGCGACATCACCCGCGCCGTCCGGGCGGGCAAGCTCGACGTCCGGGCCGACGCGCAGGCGGTGGGCCCCGACTTCCAGGGCATCGTCGCGGGCGTGAACGAGGCCGTCGAGGGCTTCCGGCGTCCCATCGAGGAGACCTCCACCCGCCTCACCCAGCTCGCGCGCGGCGAGATCCCGCCGCCCATCGAGGAGGAGTGGCAGGGGGACTTCGACACCATCAAGGCCGCGCTCAACGCGTGCACCGGCACCGTGAACGCGCTCGTCGCCGACGCCTCGCAGCTCGTGGGCGCGGCGGTGGCGGGCCAGCTCGCCATCCGCGCGGACGCCTCCCGCCACCCGGGCGACTTCCGGAAGATCGTGCAGGGCGTGAACGACACGCTCGACGCCGTGGTCGGCCCGCTCAACGTGGCCGCCCGCGCGCTCGACGAGATCTCGCGGGGCGCCATCCCCGGCCACATCACGGCGGAGTTCCGGGGCGACTACGCGATCGTGAAGCGCTCGCTCAACGGCTGCATCGACGCCGTGAACGCGCTCGTGAACGACGCGCGCGCGCTCTCGCAGGCCGCGGTCGCGGGCGAGCTCGCGACCCGGGCCGACGCCTCGAGGCACCAGGGCGACTTCCGGAAGATCGTCCAGGGCGTGAACGACACGCTCGACGCCGTCATCGGGCCGCTCAACGTGGCGGCGCGCTACGTCGACGAGATCTCGCGCGGCGCCATCCCGGCGAGGATCACGGCCGAGTACCGCGGCGACTTCGACGTCCTGAAGCGGAACCTCAACACCTGCATCGACGCCGTGAACGCGCTCGTCGCCGACGCGAACCGGCTCGCCTCGGCGGCCGTCGAGGGCCACCTCGAGACGCGGGCCGACGCCGCGCGGCACCAGGGCGACTTCCGCAAGATCGTGGACGGCGTCAACCGCACGCTCGACGCGGTGCTCGCGCCGATCACCGAGACGAGCCGCGCGCTCGAGGCCCTCTCCCGCCGCGACCTCACGGCGCGGGTGACCGGCGACTACCGCGGCGACCACGCGCGCATCAAGGACGCGCTCAACGCCACCGCCCAGGCCCTCGAGGACGCCATGGCCCAGGTCGCCTCGACCGTGGAGCAGGTGTCGTCGGCGGCGACGCAGATCGCCTCCTCCTCCCAGGCCGTCGCCTCCGGCGCCTCCCAGCAGGCGGGGAGCCTGCAGGAGACCACCGCCTCGGTGGAGTCGCTCTCGGCGCTCACGAGGCACGCGGTGGAGAACGCCCAGCAGGCGAACCTGCTCGCCCAGGGCGCCCGGACCGCCGCGGACGACGGCTCGCAGGCCGTCGAGCAGATGCAGGGCGTGATGGGGCGCATCAAGGCCTCCGCGGAGGGCACCTCGCAGATCATCAAGGACGTCTCGGACATCGCCTTCCAGACGAACCTCCTCGCCCTCAACGCCGCCGTCGAGGCCGCGCGCGCCGGCGAGGCGGGCCGCGGGTTCGCGGTCGTCGCCGAGGAGGTCCGGTCGCTGGCGCTCCGCGCGAAGGAGGCCGCGACCAAGACCGAGGAGCTCATCCGGCAGTCGGTGAAGGAGGCCGGCGACGGCGAGACCACCGCGAAGCACGTGGCCGGGAAGCTCGGCGAGATCGTCGGCGGCATCGGCAAGGTGACCGCCATCGTGTCGGAGATCTCCGCCGCCGGGGTGGACCAGTCCGCGGGCATCGACGGCGTGACGAAGGCCGTCGGCGAGATGGACCGGGTCACCCAGCAGAACGCCGCGTCCGCCGAGGAGTCCTCGTCGGCGGCGAGCGAGCTCTCCGCGCAGGCGGAGGAGCTCGGCGCGATGATCGCGAGCTTCCAGCTGACCCGTGCGAGCGGCGCCGGCGCGAGGGCGTTGCCGGCGGCGCGGCGGCCGCGCGCGCGGAGCGACGAGGTCCGGGTCTCGGACTTCTAGCCGTCCGGCGACGCCCTGCGGCATCACGCCCCGCGGTTCCGGGTGGACTTCCGGTCCGCGCCGGCGTGTGCTCGGTCCGGGAGGGAAGCCATGTTCGAGTCCGCCGAGCTCGACCACGCCATCGACAAGGCGCGGTGGCGCCGCGAGGAGCCGCGCCTGAGGGCCGACCTCCTCGACGTGCAGTTCGAGCTCGGGCAGCTCGCGACGTTCCCGGTGATCGTGCTCGTGAACGGCGTCGACGGCGCCGGCAAGGGCGAGACGGTCAACCTCCTCAACTCCTGGATGGACCCGCGGCACGTCCGCGTCCACGCCTTCGCCGATCCCGTGGAGCAGGAC
Organism: Anaeromyxobacteraceae bacterium; assembly: GCA_047602405.1. GTDB lineage: Bacteria > Myxococcota > Myxococcia > Myxococcales > Anaeromyxobacteraceae > Anaeromyxobacter. Next base: position 189,965 of record JASGHJ010000001.1, on the reverse strand, counting down.
CGCCGGCGGCCCTTCATGTGGCGGTACTGGCAGGCCCTGCCGCCGAAGGGGAAGGTCGGCGTGCTCTTCGGCAGCTGGTACACGTACCCGATCCAGGAGCGGGTGATGGGCCGCCTCAGGAGGGGCGCGCTCGACCAGGCCCTCGACGAGATCGACGCGTTCGAGCAGATGCTCGCGAGCGAGGGCGCGCTCGTCGTGAAGTTCTGGTTCCACCTGTCGAAGAAGGCGCAGAAGCAGCGCCTGAAGAGGCTCGAGAAGGACCCCGCGACGCGCTGGCGCGTGACGCCGGAGGACTGGAAGAACCACGCGCGCTACGACGCCTACCGCGAGGTCTCCGAGCACGTGCTGCAGCGCACGAGCTCCGGCCACGCGCCCTGGTACGTCGTCGCCGGCGAGGACGACCGCTACCGCGGGCTCACCGTCGGCCGGATCCTCCTCGAGGCGATGCGCCGCCGGCTGGCGCAGGAGAAGGAGGGCGTCCGCGCGACGATCGCCTCCGCGGCGCCGCCGGCCCCGCCGCCCGCCGACGGGAAGGACGTCGTCGGCGCGCTCGACCTCTCGCTCCGGCTCCCCGAGGCCGCCTACGAGCGCGAGCTCGAGCGGCAGCAGGGCCGGCTCGCGCTCCTCTGCCGGCGCAAGGCCTTCCGCCGCCACTCGCTCGTCGTCGCGTTCGAGGGGTCGGACGCGGCCGGGAAGGGCGGGGCGATCCGCCGGGTGACCGGCGCGCTCGACGCCCGGCTGTACCGGGTCGTCCCGATCGCCGCGCCCACCGAGGAGGAGCGCGCGCAGCCGTACCTCTGGCGGTTCTGGCGCCACGTGCCGCCGCAGGGCCGGGTCGCGATCTTCGACCGGACCTGGTACGGGCGCGTGCTCGTCGAGCGGGTGGAGGGCTTCGCCCGCGAGGCCGACTGGATGCGGGCGTACGCCGAGCTCGTCGGCTTCGAGGAGCAGCTCTCGCGGGCGGGCGCCGTGGTGGTGAAGTTCTGGCTGCAGATCTCGCCGGAGGAGCAGCTGAAGCGCTTCCGCGCCCGGGAGAAGACCCGCTTCAAGCGCTTCAAGATCACGCCGGAGGACTGGCGGAACCGCAAGAAGTGGTCCGACTACGAGCGGGCGGTGCGCGACATGGTCGACCGCACGAGCACCGCCGTCGCGCCGTGGACGCTCGTCGAGGCGAACGACAAGCGCTGGGCGCGCGTGAAGGTGCTCCGCACCATCGCGGACCGGCTCGAGGCGGCGCTCGACGGGTCGCGCGGTTGACGGCGAGGCCGGGCGCGTGGTCGAACGAGGGCCGTGCAGCTCCCGCCCGCGCTCCGCGTCCGCGACTTCCGGAACCTCGCGCTCGGCCAGCTCCTCTCGAACGCCGGCTCGCAGATGCAGCAGGTGGCGGTGGTCTGGCAGCTGTACCTCGTCACCCGCTCGCCGCTCGCGCTCGGCCTCCTGGGCTTCTTCAGGGTCGTCCCGATCGTGGCGTTCGCGCTCGGCGGCGGGGTCGTCGCCGACGCCGCCGACCGGCGGAAGCTCATGCTCGTCACCCAGACCGTGCTCGCCTCGGTCTCGGCGACGCTCGGCCTCGCGACCTGGCTCGGCTTCACCTCCGCGCCGCTCCTCTACGCGATGGCCGCGCTCGCGGGCTCGGCGATCGCCTTCGACAACCCGGCGCGCGCGGCGCTCATCCCGTCGCTCGTGCCCGCCGAGCTCCTCCCCGGCGCCCTCTCGGTCGGCTTCACCGGCTGGCAGCTCGCGAACGTGATCGGCCCGGCGGTCGCGGGCGCGCTCCTCGCCTGGCAGGGGCCGCTGCCGATCTACGTGCTCGACGTGCTGTCGTTCGGGGCGGTCATCGCGGCGCTCCTCACGATGCACCACCGCGACGCGCCGCGGCCGAAGAGCGGCGTGGGGCTCGAGGCGGTGAAGGAGGGGCTCCTCTTCCTGAAGCGCACGCCCATCATCCGCACGACCATGCTGCTCGACTTCTTCGGGACCTTCTTCGCGGGCGCGCTCCTGCTCATGCCCATCTTCGCGAACGAGCTCCTCGCCGTGGGGCCGCACGGGCTCGGGTTCCTGTACGCGGCGCAGCCGGCGGGGGCCGCGCTCGCCGGCGTCGTGCTCGCCACGCGCTCGGTGCCGCGGGCGCAGGGCCCGGCGGTGCTGATCTCGGTCGCCTGCTACGGGGCGGCCATCGCGGTCTTCGGGATGTCCGGGAACTTCGCGCTGTCGCTCGTGGCGCTCGCGCTCTCCGGGGCGGCCGACACGGTGAGCACCGTCATCCGCCAGACGCTCCGGCAGCTCGAGACGCCCGACGCGCTCCGCGGTCGGATGACCTCGCTCAACATGATCTTCTTCATGGGCGGCCCGCAGCTCGGCGAGGTCGAGGCGGGCGCCGTCGCGAAGCTGTTCGGCGCGCGGGTCTCGGTCGCGGCGGGCGGGCTCGCCTGCGTGGGGGTGGCCGCGCTCACGGCCGTGCTCTCGCCGGCGCTGCGCCGCTACCGCGGCAGGCACGCCGAGGAACGCCGGTGACCCTGCGCTGCATCCGTTCGTCCCGAGCGCAGGGCCGCGAAGCGGCCCGGAGACGAGGGACGCCCCGGTTCACCGGCAGACGTACTCGCCCGGCGCCTTCCGCTCGCAGAGGTCGGGCGGGCCCTCGCGGTCCCAGATCTCGACGAGGCCGAGGCGCCGGGCGAAGGCGGAGAAGGCGGGGGCGGTGCGGAGGCGGCGCCCCTGCGGCAGCCACAGGCCCACGAAGAAGGTGGCGTCGTTCGAGGTGAGCCCGCGGCCGGCGAGCTCGAGGGCCCGCTCCGGCGGCTCTCCGAGCAGGTTGAGGACGAACGGCACGTTCCCGTTCACGACGCGCGGCTTGCCCGCGAGGTAGGCGTTCACGATCTCGAGCGCGCGGGCGTGCGCCGCCGCGTCGCCGAAGATCCCCCTCGCGAGCTCCTCCGCGGCCCCGGCGGGCAGGTCGGTGAGCTGCGGGCGGAGCGCGGTCGCCATCACGGCGGCCGCCTCCTCGAGCCGGCCCCGCTGCGCCGCGAACTGCGCGCCGACGAAGCCCGCGTGCACGAGCCCGAGCTCCTGCGCCTTCGCGACGTAGCGCTCGCCCGCGGCCGGGTCGCCCAGGGCGTACGTGCACGCGCCCCGCCAGTAGTTCGCGTTCGGGAACGCGGGGTCGACCTCGAGCGCGTGGTCGAAGCGCGCGTTGGCCCGGGCGAGGTAACCCTGCCTCGTGAGCGTCGCCCCCGCCCAGAAGTTCGCCGTCGGGTCGTCCGGATTCGAGCGCGAGCGCCTTCGCGAACGCGGCGCGGCTCTCCGCGTGACGGCGGAGGTTCGAGTAGGCGAGCCCGAGGGCCGCGTGGGGCTCGGCGAGCGCCGGCGCGAGGGCGCTCGCCTTCCTCGCGTGCGTCACCGTCTCGGCGAAGAAGTCCTCCGCGGAGTCCGGCCGGTAGGTCGACATCAGCACGTAGACCGTGGCGAGCCGCGACTCGGCGCGTGCGTAGGCCGGGTCGAGCTTGAGCGCCTCCTGGAGCTGCGCGATGGCTTCCCCGAACCGCGCGCCGTCGCGCCGGTTGAAGATCGCGGTGGCCTTCAGGTACAGCGCGTACGCCTCCGGGTTCGAGGTCGCGACCGGGACCAGGCGGTCCTTCTCGCCGCCCTGCAGGACGACCCGGAGCTCCTCCGCCACCGCCCGGGCGATCCGCTCCTGCAGCTCGAAGACGTCGGTGAGCTCGCCGTCGAAGCTCTTCGACCAGAGGTGGAAGCCGTCCGCGGCCTTCACGAGCTGGGCGGTGATGCGGACCTTGTTCCCCTGGCGCCGCACCGAGCCCTCGAGGACGTTCGCGACGCCGAGCGCCTTGCCGATGGTGCGGAGGTCCTCGTTCTTGCCCTTGAACTGGAAGGACGAGGTCCGCCCCGCGACGCGGAGGCCCTTCACCCGGGCGAGCGCGTCGAGGATCTCCTCGGCGATGCCGTCGGAGAAGTACTCCTGGTCCCTCGCCGGGCTGAGGTCGGCGAAGGCGAGCACGGCGACCGACGGCGGGCCCTCCGCGCTCGCCGGCCCGGCGGCTGCCGTCGTGGCGGGCGCGCGGTGCCCGCGCCAGAAGAACCAGGCCACGCCCGGCGCGCCGAGCAGGAGCCCCGCCGCGACGAGGAGCACGAGCGCGCGGGTCCGCGGCCGGGGGTCCGCCGTCTCCACCCGCCCGGCCCGGACGTCGAAGATCCAGGCGAGCACGAGGGTGATCGGGAACCCGAGCCCGAGCGCGACCACGGTGGCGCCGAGGACCCAGTCCGGCAGCCCGAGCCCGTGCATGATGGGCTCGGCCACCTGGAGCACCGCGAAGGCCACGAGGCCGTAGCCCACCACGGCGCGGAACACGCGCCGCTCCTTCAGCTCCTCGAACCAGCCGGTCTGCTCGGGCAAGCGACCACGAGCGTACCACGGGCAAAGGGCCCGGCCGGAGCGCCCGGCGAGGAGAGACACTCCCGGTGAGGACGCCGCGCGTCAGCGGCCGGCGACCGCACCCTCCACGTCCGTCAGCCCCGAGGGCAGGGGCCGCGCGGCCGCCGCGGAGACGAGGGGCCGCCCCAGCTCCCGGAGCAGCCGCCCGTGCGCACGCAGCGCGCCCAGGAGCGTGGGCTCCGACCGGTACGGGATGCCGTGGTCCCTGCAGGTCTCCGCCACGATGCCGGCGAGCGCCGGGTAGTGCACGTGGCAGTAGGTCGGCAACAGGTGGTGCACGACCTGGTAGTTGAGGCCGCCGAGGTACCAGGTCAGGAGCGGGCTCCCGGGCGCGAAGTCGACGGTGGTGCGGACCTGGTGCTCGGCCCAGCCGGTCGGCATCTTCCGGCCCGGCGCGCCGGACGCGTGGAACTCGGCGGCCGGCACGACGTGCGCGAGCTGGAACACGACCGCGAGCACGACGCCGGCGACCATCGCGCCGCCGAACCAGTAGGCGATCACCCACGGCGTCCGGAAGACGAGGAGCGGCACCGCGAGCGACCACGTCAGGAAGAAGACCTTCCCGAGCACGGCGAGGGCGAGCTCGCCGGCCTGCGGGCGGGGGAAGGCGACCTTGCCGATGCGGCCGGTGAGGAGGTCCTTCGCGTCGTCGACGAGCCACCACTTCGGCGCGAGGAAGCCGTAGATCGGCCAGGCGTAGAGGTGCTGGAGGCGGTGCCACGCGCGGCGGCGCTGGCCGGGCGCGAGGCGCAGGAACGGCTCCGCCTCGAGGTCGGCGTCGAGCCCCTCGATGTTCGCGTAGGTGTGGTGGCGGACGTTGTGCTTGTGGCGCCACACGTAGGAGCTGCCGCCGACGGCGTCGAGCGAGAGGCCGACGAGGCGGTTCACGCCGCGCCGGCTCGACCACGAGCCGTGGTTGGCGTCGTGCATGATCGCGAAGCCGATGCCGACCGTGGAGAGCGCGAGCGAGAGCACGAGCGCCGCCGAGAGGAATGGCGCGCCCGGGCCGAACGCGAGGAGCAGCGCGTACGCGCCGAGCTGCCAGAGGAGGATCGTCGCGGTCTTCGCCTTCATCGAGGCGTCGCCGGACGCGCGCTTGCCTGTCCGTGCGAGCCAGGCCTCGGCGCGCGCCTTCAGGTCCTCGTGGAAGCCATCGTCTCGGGGGAAGTGGACGCGGGGGGCGGCCGAGGTCATGTGCGGCCAACCTGCGGCCCTCCGGTCACCGGCCCGTCACGGGAGGCGGCCAGTTCGGGGCGGGCGCGCGGCGACCCCGGGCAGAGCCCGGCGCGAGACGCGTCGTGTCACGCGGAGCAGGCGGGCGAGCGCCCGCCGGGCCGACACGGCGGAAGGGGGGCCACGAGCCCCTCCCCGTTGATAGCAACGCACTATCACAGCGTCTGTAACATGATCTTGGAGGTCTCAGGGCCGTTCCGCGATCTTCTCCCTCGCAGCCCAACCCCAGCACGGAGGAGAGACCATGTCGGACGAGACCAGGCCCAGCGAGTCGAAGTGCCCCTTCCACGCCGGCGGCAGCCGCGGCACCACCAACCGGGACTGGTGGCCGAACCAGCTCGACCTGGACGTCCTGCACCAGCGCTCGCCGCTGTCGAACCCGATGGAGGAGGGGTTCGACTACGCGAAGGAGTTCCAGACGCTCGACCTCGCGGCCCTGAAGCAGGACCTGCGCGCGCTCATGACCGAGTCGCAGGCGTGGTGGCCGGCCGACTTCGGCCACTACGGCCCGCTCTTCGTCCGCATGGCCTGGCACAGCGCCGGCACCTACCGCACCGGCGACGGCCGCGGCGGCGCCGGCAACGGCACGCAGCGCTTCGCCCCGCTCAACAGCTGGCCCGACAACGCCAACCTCGACAAGGCGCGCCGGCTGCTCTGGCCCCTGAAGCAGAAGTACGGCCGGAAGATCTCCTGGGCCGACCTCATGATCCTCGCCGGCAACGTCGCCCTCGAGTCGATGGGCTTCAGGACCTTCGGCTTCGGCGGCGGCCGCGAGGACGTCTGGGAGCCCGAGAAGGACATCTACTGGGGCAAGGAGGGCAAGTGGCTCGCCGCCGAGCGCCACTCCGGCGAGCGCGACCTCGAGAACCCGCTCGCGGCCGTGCAGATGGGGCTCATCTACGTGAACCCCGAGGGCCCGGGCGGCAACCCGGACCCGCTCGCCGCGGCGAAGGACATCCGCGAGACCTTCGCCCGCATGGCGATGGACGACGAGGAGACGGTCGCCCTCATCGCGGGTGGTCACACCTTCGGCAAGACCCACGGCGCGGGCGACGCGAAGCACGTCGGCCCCGAGCCGGAGGGCGCCTCCATCGAGGAGCAGGGCCTCGGCTGGCGGAGCAGCCACGGGTCCGGCCGGGGCGGCGACACCATCACGAGCGGCCTCGAGGTCACCTGGACCACGACGCCGACGAGGTGGAGCAACAACTTCTTCTGGAACCTCTTCGGCTACGACTGGGAGCTCACGAAGAGCCCGGCGGGCGCGCACCAGTGGCGGCCGAAGCACGGCGCGGGCGCGAACACCGTCCCCGACGCCCACGACCCGTCGAGGCGCCACACCCCGACGATGCTGACGACCGACCTCGCGCTCCGGTTCGACCCGGCCTACGAGAAGATCAGCCGGCGGTTCCTGGAGAACCCGGACGCGTTCGCCGACGCGTTCGCCCGCGCCTGGTTCAAGCTCACCCACCGTGACATGGGCCCCCGCGCCCGCTACCTCGGCCCGGAGGTCCCGCAGGAGGAGCTCCTCTGGCAGGACCCGCTGCCGAAGGCCGACCACCCGCTCGTCGACGCGCAGGACGTCGCCGCGCTGAAGGCGCGGATCGCGGCCTCCGGCCTGACCGTCGCGCAGCTCGTCTCGACCGCCTGGGCCTCCGCCTCCACCTTCCGCGGCTCCGACAAGCGCGGGGGCGCGAACGGCGCCCGCATCCGCCTCGCCCCGCAGAAGGACTGGGAGGTGAACCAGCCCGCGGAGCTCGCGAAGGTGCTGAAGGTGCTCGAGGGCATCCAGGGTGGGTTCAACGCCGCGCAGAAGGGCGGCAAGAAGGTCTCGCTCGCCGACGTCATCGTGCTCGCCGGCAACGTCGGCGTGGAGCAGGCCGCGAAGGCCGCGGGTGAGGACGTGACGGTCCCGTTCGCGGCGGGGCGCACCGACGCCTCGCAGGCGCAGACGGACGTGGCCTCCTTCGCGGTGCTCGAGCCGGTCGCGGACGGGTTCCGCAACCACCAGCGGGCCCGGTTCTCGGTCTCGCCCGAGGAGCTCCTGGTGGATCGGGCGCAGCTCCTCACGCTGACCGCGCCGGAGCTGACCGTGCTCGTGGGCGGCCTGCGCGTCCTCGGCGCGAACGCCGGAGGCTCGAAGCACGGCGTCTTCACGAAGCGGCCCGGCGTGCTCACGAACGACTTCTTCGTGAACCTGCTCGACATGGGCACCGCCTGGACGCCGACGTCGAGGGACGCGCTGGAGTTCGAGGGCCGCGACCGGAAGACCGGCGCGCTCCGCTGGACCGGCACCCGCGTCGACCTCGTGTTCGGCTCGCACTCGCAGCTGCGTGCCCTCGCCGAGGTCTACGGCAGCGCGGACGGGCAGCGGAAGTTCGTGCGCGACTTCGTGGCGGCGTGGACGAAGGTGATGAACTTCGACCGGTTCGACCTGCGGCGCGCGTGACCTGAGCGCCGCCGGAGCGGGTCGGGTGCGGCGGGCGGCGACTGCTACACCCGCTCCACGTCCACCCACCGCCCCGACTCCGCCGACGCCGCGACCGCGTCCAGCACCGCCTGGACCGCGGCGCCGTCGGAGAAGTCCGGTGTGGCGGGCGGCCCTCCCGCGAGCGACGCGAAGAACGGGTCCGTCAGCCGCCGGTAGGCCTCGTCGCGACCGGCGCGGTCGCCGGCACCCTCGAGCCGGGGCGAGAGGTCCGCCGGGAGCGGCAGGACCTCGAGCCCGACCCGGTCGGCCTTCGCCCCGCGGAGCCGGCCGGCCCAGCCGATGGTGAAGCCGGTGTCGGCCTCGAAGACGAGCGTCCCCGCGGAGCCGTGCAGCTCGATGCTGACCCAGTTGCCGTACCCGGACGCGAGCTTCGAGGCGTGGAAGGTCGCCTGCGCGCCGCAGGCGAGGTCGGCGAGGAAGGAGACGGACTCGTCGGCGTCGACCACCTCGCCGCGGCGCTCGCGGGTGAGCGTCTGCCACTGCGCCGCCACCCGGGCGAAGTCGCCGAGCCACCAGCGCACGAGATCGACGAGGTGCGAGCCGAGGTCGCCGAGCACGCCGGTGCCGGCCTCGGCCTTCTTCATGCGCCACTGGGCGGGCTTCCCGGGCTGCAGGTGCGAGGCGGTGAGGTAGCGTGCGGTGACCTGGTGGACCTGGCCGAGCCAGCCCTCGGCGACGAGGCGCCTCACGTGCTCGGCGGCGCCGACGGTCCGGTAGGAGAAGAAGGTGAGCGTGCGCCAATCGGCCTGGCGCGCGCGGGCCACGAGCTCCCGCGCCTGCGCGAGAATCGAGCGTGAGCGGCTTCTCGCAGACGACGTGCAGCCCGCGCTCGAGCGCGAGCATGGCCTGCGGGTGGTGCAGGTGGTTCGGCGTCGAGAGCACGACCACGTCGAGCCCGCCGCCGTCGACGAGCTGACGCCAGTCGGTGTGCCGCGCGGGGATGGCGTACCGGTCGGCGAGCGCGTCCAGGCGGCGCCGGTCGCGCCCGCACAGCGCCGCGAGCTCCACGTCGCCGCGGGCCCTCAGGCCCGGGAGGTGCTCGAGGTCCGCCCACCAGCTCGTGCCGATGACGCCCACGCGCGGCTTCCGCTTCGTCGACATGGACCGATCCTACGACGAAGCGGCCGGTCCGGGGTGACGGCGCACCCCGGACCGGCTCCTTCGACTCCGCCGCCTCACGGCGGCTACGCTCAGGATGAGCGGGGGGTCAGGCCTTCGCCTGCCCGAACACGCCGAACATCGGCTCGAGCGCGCCGGCGGAGGCGGCCTCGAGCCCGGCGGACGCGGCGGTCACCGCGTCGCCCTGCGCGCGCGCGACGTCGGCGAGCAGGCTCCAGGCCTCGCGGGAGGCCGGGAAGAGCCGCACGACGGCGTCGGCGAGCCCGCGGGCCTCGGCGGCGCGCCCGGCGGCGAGCTCGAAGCGCGCCATCGCGACGTGCGCGCCGAGGTCGGCCTCCCCCGCCCGGATCAGCAGGGCGTAGAGGCGCGGCGTCGACGGGTCGTCGACCGCGCGCTCCGGCGCGCGGAGCGCCGCGCGCACGCGGTCGGCGATGATCTCGAACGACCGCCTCGCCGGGAGCGAGAGCGGGTCGGCCGCGATCGACTTCTCCAGCTCCTCCCAGGCCATCTCGAGGGCTCCCAGCTCGTCGTGGGTGACGGCGACCACCCAGCGCAGGTACGCCGAGTCGACGCCCAGGCGCTCCGCCTCGACGAGCACCGAGCGGTACACCTGCATGGCAGCGGCCTTGTCGGACCGGTCGAGCTCGAGGCCGCGGGCGAGCTCGTCCAGCATCCACTGGAGCTTCGGTGTGGTCTTCAACCTTCCTCCACGCGGCTGCCGCTCCCCTGGCCATCGGCCAGAGGGGGCCGCGGGTCAGAAGGTCGGGTGCCGCTCGTGCCTGGCGCAGAGTGCGTTCGGGCTCATGAGGGCGCGGGTTGTAGACGAACCGTGCGTCGCCTGTCAAACGCGGACGCGAACTCCGCGTGAAGACGAAAGTTCTTCGCGGACCGCGGCCTCGAGCTCCGTGCGCAGCCGGGCGGCGGGGGCGGGGAGCTCCGCCGCGGCGGTGCACGACCAGAGCCCCACCGAGGGCAGGTCCGGCAGCTTCTTCCCGCCGAGGCCCGCGCGGAGGCCCGCGGGCACGCCGAGCCGCGTGCGGACCGTGACGCCGAGCCCCGCCTGCGCGGCGGCCCAGACCGCGGCGAGGCTCGCGCTCTGGAACGCCACGCGCCAGCGGAGCCCCGCCGCGTCGAGCGCCGAGAGCGCCGCCGCGCGGAAGATGCACGGCGACTCGAGGAGCGCGAGCGGCAGCGGCGCCGGCGGCTTCCAGCCGAGCGCGGGGCTCCCGATCCAGGTCATCGGGAGCTCCGCGACCTCGTCGGAGGACCCGCTCGCCGGCGTGCCGAACACGAGCGCGAGGTCGAGGCGGCCGTGCTCGAGCGCGTCGCGGAGCGCGGCGTTGCCGTCGACGCGGGCCTCGACGACGGCGCCGGGCGTCGCGCGATCGAACCGGCGGAGGGCGTGCGGCAGCGCCCGGGCCGCCAGGTCCTGCGGCGCGCCGACCCGGATCGCGCCCGGCGCCGCACCGGGGCGGAAGGCCGCGAGGGCCTCGTCGTTGAGCGCGAGGAGGCGCCGGGCGTAGCCGAGGAGCACCTCGCCCTCGCGCGTGAGCACCGCGCGCCGGCCGTCCTTCCGGAAGAGCTTCGCGCCGACCTGGTCCTCGAGGCGGCGCATCCGCACGCTGATCGCCGGCCGGGACAGCCCCAGCGCGGAGGCGGCGCGCATGAGCCCGCCCACCTCGGTGGCGGCGGCGAGCGTGCGCAGGAGGGCGAGGTCGAGGGTCGGATCCATGGTTCACGAAGTATGACCCGAATCGTGAAAAGGTTTCAATTGTGGCAACTGTCCGGGATGCGTAGATCGGACCTCGAAAGGAGCCACACCATGCCGTTCCTCGACGTTCGCCTCGCCCCCCGCCGCACCGAGCAGGGCCTCCCCGGGAAGGCCGCCTCGATCCTCGCGGAGCTCACCGCGAGGTACCTGAAGAAGAAGCCGGAGGTGACCGCGGTCGCGATCCAGCTCGTGGAGCCCACGCACTGGTTCGTCGCGGGCAGGAGCCTCGCGGAGCAGGGGAAGGCGAGCTTCTTCCTGGACGTCCGGGTGACCGCCGGGACGAACACGAAGGACGAGCTCGCGGCGTACGTGCGGGAGGTGTTCCGGGCGATGGGCGTGCTCCTCGGCGCGCTGCAGGAGGAGAGCTACGTGCACGTGCACGAGGTGCCCGCGCACGGCTACGGGTACGGCGGGCTCACGCAGGAGCACCGGTACGTGCGCTCGACCCCGGAGGAGGGGCCGCGGCGCTGAGCCCGCCGGCGCGCGGTGGCGGGAACGGAGGCCGGGCAAAGAGGGCTGCGGCGCGCTCTCGCCCGGCCTCCGTTCGTCGCCGTGCTGCACCTTGCAAGAAGGCGCAGAGCCTAACCCGGAAAAGCGCCCGCGACGGATCGACACTCGTGCCCTCGTGGGGGCCGGGCCGGGGCCGGCGTGCCCGGATCCTGGGACACCGGCGCTCAGGCGTGGGCGGTCGAGCGGATCCAGGGCACCGGCCGCTCACGGCGGCGCGACCAGGCCCGGAGCCGGAGGGCGAGGAGGCCGAACGTGGCGGCGAGGGCCGCCTGCCAGAGCGCGACCGCCGGTGCGAGACGCGGTGCGCCGGAGGGGATGGCGAGGAACAGGTAGGTGGCGGCGACGAGCGAGCAGGTCCCCGCGCCCGTGAGCAGCCACTCGCGGGCGATCTGCCGCCCGAGCCGCAGCCCGGCCCCGACCTGCGCCGCGCCGGCGAGTGCGGCCCACCCGCCGAGCACCACCGCGAGCCAGATCGGCCCGCGTGTACCCAGGGTGAATGCGGCCACGCCGCTCGCCACGGCCGCGACGCCCTCGACCGTGAAGGCGACGAAGCGCGGCTCCGCGGTGGGGCCGGGGGCGGCGAGCGTGAAGGCGAGGCCCCCGCTCGCGACCGCGAGCACGCCGGCCGTCGCGGCGAGCGCGTGGTGCCCGGCGCCGGGGGCGACCAGCGCGGCGAGCGCGAGCACGGCGGCGAGGCCGGCGCGCACCGCGAACCAGAGCCAGCGATCGGCGATGAGGATGCTGCGCGGCACCCTCACACGGTGGGGCCGCCGGGCCTCGGCGGCCAGGGCTTCAGAACTGCACCGCCACCGAGCCGATGAGCAGGCTCGAGTTCTGCCCGGCGGTCTCGTAGAGGTCCCAGTGCCACGAGACCTCGGCCCGGAAGCCGACCGACGACAGGCGGCCGACCATCAGGCCGCCCGCGACGTACGGCTGGAAGCCGTTGGCCCAGTCGCCCGAGAGGCGGGTCCAGCCGTAGCGCAGGCCGCCGCCGAGGTACGGCGCGAGGTCGGTGCTCGTGAGCGGGACGTAGCCGCCGAAGCCGATCGCGAAGTTGTTGATGCGGCCGCCCCAGTAGAGGTCGGTCGTCACGTCGACGAGGAACGCGCGCGCGTCGTAGAGCCAGTAGGTGCCGAGCCCCTTGCCGGTGGGGTCGCTGCCGTCGGCGGTGTTGAGCCCTTTCACGACGCCGAGGCGGAAGCCGCGCTGCTTCGTCGCCTGCTTCTTGTTGAGGGCCCTCGCCTCCCGGTCGGTCACCGTGTCGATCTCGGCGGCGGCGACGGCCTTCGTGCCGCGCGACCAGCCGACGGCGAGGCGCTTCAGCACCGGGTCGAGGTCCGCGGCGGAGCCGGCCTGGAGCGAGTCGGTCCAGAGCGTGCGGCCGTCGGGGGCGCCGTACACGGTGAGCCGGACGGTGATGACCGGGCCGAGCGCCGCGAGGCGGAGCGCCGCGGCCTGGCTCGCGCCGACCTCCGCGGCGGCCTGGGCGGCCTCGGAGGGCAGGGCCTCCACGGGGGAGGTGGGGCCGCCGCGCGCCGGGCGCAGCGCGAACTCGCCGGCCTGGTCGACGTAGGAGCGGAAGACCTCGTTCGCGGCGGAGAGGGTGCCGGCGTCCACGTTCGCGCCGCTCGCGGGGAGGAGCGCGACGGGCTCGGCGGCGAGGGCGCCGCCGGCGAGGAGGAGGAGCGCGAGCGCGGCGAGCGGGCGGGCGTGGAGGCGCATGACCGAAGTGTCGCGCAGGAGGGACCCCCGGTCCACCCCTCGTCTCCGCCGTCCCTCGTCTCCGCCGCCGCGTCGCGGCGGCTACGCTCGGGACACACGGTGATGCGGCGGCTACGCCCGGGGTGAGCGGACTCCTTCGAGCAGCTCCCGGTGCAGGGCGAGCAGCGCCGGGATCGTCGCCGGCGGGCGACGGCCCCAGCCGCACTCGGTCGCGATCCCGAACTCGTGCACGAAGTCGCGCGCGCGGGCGATGCGGGCGCGCGCGCCGGGGAGGCCGTCGGACGCGTGGACGACGCCGAGGAAGAGCCGCGTGACCGCGGGCAGCGCGAGGTCGGCGAGCGGCGCGAACGACTCCGGCGTGGCCCAGGCCTTCGGCACGGGCAGGTGCACCCAGTCCGGCGCGCGCCAGCCCGGCCGGGCGAGCGCGTTGGCGACGCGCACGAGGCGCGAGGCGTCGGGCGGCTCGACGAAGTGCCGGTGGCCGAAGTCGCCGTAGCAGAGGTGGAACCCGAGCGCGACGCTCGGCGGCACCCAGCCGGCGCAGCGGTCGAGGCGCGCGAGCACGCCGCGCTCCAGCTCCACGAAGTGCGCCGACCACAGCCCCTCGAGCAGCCCGAACTCCGCCGCGACGTCCCACTGGATGGCGAGGCGATCGTGCGGGACGTGCGCGAGGATCCGCACGAGCTCGGCGTGGAGCGCGCGCTCGTACGCCGCCTCGACCTCGGCGCGGTCCGGCAGCGCCACGAAGACCGTGGGCGGCGCGAGCGGCGTCGGCAGCGAGACCTGGAAGCGCAGGTGCCGCGGGAGCGCGCCCGTCGCCTGGAGCTCGTCGAAGACCGAGAAGGATCCGATGGCGGCGTCGGCGTAGCCGAGCGCGCCGAACGCCGGCGGGGGCGTGCCGGGCACGCGCCGGACGAGCTGTTTCCTCAGGTACACGCGGTCGTCCGGCGGCACCGGCTCGAGGCCCGGCGTGCCGGCGAGGACCGCGTACTGCCAGGCGATCCAGTCCTTGCGGACGCCGGTCTCGCCGTCCGGCACCGCGCGGAGCCAGGGCCCGAGCGCGCCGGAGACGGCGCGGAAGACCTCCGACGAGGAGCCGAGCGGGACGCTGCCGACGAGGTGCGCACCGTGGAGCATGGCCGCCGACTCTAGGCACCGGCGGACGACTCCGGCGCTGCGGCGGGGCGACGCAACCCGCGAGAGCCATGTCCGTACCCCCGCAACACTTCTCTCCGTGCCCACCCGATCGATCTTCCGCGGCTGCCTGCTCGGCGGCGCCCTCGGCGACGCCCTGGGGGCGCCGATCGAGTTCCTGAACCTCCGCGCGATCCGCGAGGCGCACGGGCCCAGGGGCCTGACCGACCTCGTCGAGCCCGAGATCACCGACGACACGCAGATGACGCTTTTCACGGCGGAGGCCCTCGTGCGGGCCCGCGCGCCGGGCTCGCCCGGCCTCGCCGTCGAGGGCTGGCATGCGTACCTGCGCTGGCTCTCCACGCAGCGCGAGCGGGTCCCGGCCGGCACGGGCGCGACGCTGGACGGCTGGCTCCTCGCGACGCCGGCGCTGCACGCGCGGCGCGCGCCGGGGAACACCTGCCTCTCCGCGCTGCGCTCGGGGCGGATGGGGACCCCGGCGGCGCCGCTCAACGACTCGAAGGGCTGCGGGACCGTGATGCGCGTCGCGCCCATCGGGCTCGCGCTCGCGCCGAGGGAGGCGTTCGAGGCGGGCTGCGCGCTCTCGGCCATCACGCACGGTCACCCCACCGGCTGGCTCGCGGGCGGGGCCCTCGCGGCGATCGTCTCGCGGGTCGCGCGCGGCGAGGCGCTGCGGGAGGCCGCGCGGGCGGTGGCGGGCGAGCTCGAGGGCGTGCCGGGGGCGCAGGAGACCGTGGCCGCGCTGCGGGGCGCGTTCGGGCTCGCGGCGCGCGGGGAGCCCACGCCGGAGGCGCTCGAGACACTCGGCGGGGGCTGGGTCGCGGAGGAGGCGCTCGCGATCGGGCTCGCGGCGGCGCTCGTCGCGCGCGACTTCGCGCACGGGGTGCTGCTCGCGGTGAACCACTCCGGCGATTCGGACTCCACCGGGGCCATCGCGGGGAACCTGCTGGGCGCCGCGCTCGGCGAGGCGGCGCTGCCGGCCGCGTGGGTCGTGAAGGTGGAGCTCGGGGCCGAGGTGCTCAGGGCGGCGGACGAGCTCCACGCGGGGTGCTGAGGCTCCGGGGGCCCCCCTCACCCGGCCTGCGGGGGGAGAGGGGGGATCAGCTGCTCACGGCTCGAGCCCGGGCCAGGCGCCGGCCGGCCCCGGCGGCGCGACGACGCGCGCGCCGGTGAGCGCGCGGGTGAGGGCGATGTGCATCCGGGTGCCGAAGTGCTTCAGCGCGGGGTCCACGTCGGCGACGATCACGACGGGCCGTTCGAGCCCCTTCCAGCGCAGGAAGGAGTCGGCGACGAGCCGGTCCTCCATGTCGGGCGCGTCGGCGGTGACGAACGCGTGGTCGCCGAGCGAGGCGGCGCGGTGGACGGCGCTCGAGGCGCCCTGGCCCCGCAGCGAGACGACGCCGATGTCCGCGAGCGCGATGCCCTCCCTGCGCAGGCGGTCGATCTCCGCGCCGACCGCGGCGGCGGTGCGCGACGGCTCGGGGCAGGGCACGAGCCCGAGCACGCCGCTCTTCCTCGCCTTCTCGATCGGGTCGCCGGGGGCGACCTCGCCGAGGTAGCGCCGCGCGAGGAGCTCGACGCCGGCCGGCGAGCGCTGGCCGCGGCGGAGCTGGAAGGGCTTCCCGAGGAGCTTCGTGGGCGGCGTGCGCTCGGGCCAGTACGCCTGGCCCGGATCGTGGAACGCCCACAGGCGCTTCCCGGGGGTGAGCGCCTCCACGAGGTACCAGGCCTCGAAGGTGAGGTCCTGCGCCTCGTCCACGATCACGGCGTCCCAGCGCGGCTGGCAGACCTCGGCCGCCTTCTCCGAGTACGCCTTCCAGACCTCGCCCTCGGTGAGCCCCTCGAACTCCCAGGCGCGCCCCTCGGCGACGGCGAGCTCCCTCGCGAGGCCGCTCGCGGTGTGCACGTCGATGCCCTCGCCGGCGACGCGGGCCTCGAGCCAGCGCTTCAGCGGCTGGGTGAAGCAGAGGAGGAGCACGCTGTGGCCGCGGGCGCGCTCTCGCCGAGCGGCCTCGACGGCGAGGAGCGTCTTCCCGGTCCCGGCGCCGCCCGAGACGAGCACGCGATCCTGCTCGGCGAGGAGGTCGAGGAGGCCGAGCTGCTCGTCGTCGAGCGCGACGCGCAAGGCCTTCCCGTCCTGGACGCGCCGGCCGAGGGAGAGCGTCGACGTCCAGGTCTCGCCCCACAGGTCCTGGAGCGCCGCGATCCAGTTGCCGGTGCCGCCGCCGGGCTGCTTGAGCGCGCGCTCCACCACCGCCGGCAGCGCGTCGGAGAGCCAGGGGAGGTCGTTCTTGCCGAGGACCACGCCGGCGAGGTCGTCCTGCGTCGGCTGCTCGCCCACGTCCACCTCGGGGAGCGCGAGCGCGACGCCCCACGCCGGCGGCTGGCACCCGCGGTCGGCGAGCCGGGAGAGGAGCTTCCTCTGGAAGCCCAGCGCCTGGTCGAGCGGTGAGCGCTCCATGCGCTCGCCGTTCTGCAGCCAGTGCCCGCCGCGCTGCTCGACGGTGCCGTTCTTCACCTCGAGCACGAGGAGGCCACGCTCGGGGTGGGCGAGCACGAAGTCGGTCTCGCCGAGGGAGTTGTGCCGGTCCCGGATGCGCAGGGAGTGCCACGCGGTCCAGCCCTTCGGCAGGCCCTTGCGCAGGGCCTCCCAGAGGGTGCGTTCACCGTGGGAGGTGGTGGGGCGCGGGGCGTCAGCGGGGAAGATCTGGCCGGGCACGGGCGGAGCTTACACCCAGCGGAACACCCCGTCGGCCGTGAAGAGCAGCCCCGCCTCGACCGAGCCCGCCGGCGCGAGGCCGAGCGCCTCGAGCGTGCGCGCGTAGGCCTGCACCTGCGCGACGTACGCCGCGTGGGTGTCCTCCACGCGCTCGCCGGGGCCGGGCGGCTGGTCGGTCTTGAAGTCGACCACCGCGAGGCGGCCGGTGGCGGCGCGCAGGCCGACGAGGTCGACGTAGCCCTGCACGAGCTTCGCGCCGTCGGGCGTGGCGAGCGCGACCGGGTACTCGAGGCGCAGGTCGACGCCGGGCGCGCGGCGCAGGCCGGCGGCCTCGAGCGCGGCGAGGGCGCGGGCGACGTCGTCGGCGGCCTCGGCGTGGAGCCGGTCGAGGCCGGTCGCGAGCACGGCGCGGGCGACCGCGTCGGCGGGCGAGCGCGCGGGCGCGGCGAGCGCGAGGCCGATGGCCCGGTGGACCGTGTCGCCGAAGACCGGGCCGTGGCGGCTTTGGCGGAGGACCTTCGGGGCGCGGGTCTCCTCCTCCCCGTCCGGCTCCCGGTGCGCCTCCGCGGTGACCGACGACGGCGCGAGCCGGGGCGCGCCGGCGGCCGCGCTCGCGGCGGTCCAGCGGGCGGCCACGTCGGCGGCGAGCGGGGCCGCGTCACCGGGCCTCGCCGGCCTCGGGGCGGCGACGCCGTTCGCCCAGGCGGGCACGGCGTCCAGCGCGTACGGCTCGAGCGGGTCGACCAGCCTCGAGGGGGCGCCCTCGACGAGCAGCCCGCTCACCCACTTCTCGCGCTTCCTCGCGACCGGCACCGGCACCACGAGGAGGTCCCGGGCGCGCGTCGCCGCGACGTAGACGAGGCGCAGCCGCTCGGCGTCGCGGTAGGCCTGCTCCCGCGCGGCGAAGGCCGAGCCCTCCGGCTCCGACCACTCGAGGTCGCCGAGCCGCGCCGACCAGCTCGTCCCGTCGCGGTCGACGACGAACGCCGCCCGCTCGCCCTGCGCCTTCACGCTCGCGCAGGCGTCCCAGAGGAGCACCACCGGGAACTCGAGCCCCTTCGCCTGGTGGATGGAGAGGATCTGCACGGCCTCCTCGCCGACCGGGCGCGGCGGGTCGAGCTCGACGGGGTCGATGACCCACTCGCGCATGCGCTGGGTCGCGCCGTCGAAGTCGAGCCCCTCGTCGGCCGCGAGCGCGTCGAGGCGCAGGCAGAGCTCGCGCAGCCCCGCGAGCCGCTGCACGCCGTTCGCCCCGAGGGCCACCGTGCGCGCGAAGGCGGTGCGCTCGAGGAGGTCGCGGGCGGTGTCCCCGGGCGCGCGGTCGAGCCGGTCGCGGCGGAGCTCCTGGAGGAGGGCCTTTGCCTCGCGCACGCGCAGCGCGCCGGGGTGGCCCTGGTCGGCGGCGCCGGCGCGCTCGCGGGCGGCGTCGTCGAGGTCGATCGCGAAGAAGGGCGCCCGGAACAGCGCGGCCTTCGCGACGCCGTCGGCCGGGTCGGCGAGGTGCCGGAGCGCGAGCAGGAACTGCCGGTGGAGCGCGTCCTCGAGGAAGAGCCGCGAGCCGCGCACCGCGTACGGGATGCCGAGCCGGTCGAGCTCCGGGAAGAGCAGGGGCAGCTTCGTGGTCGCGGCGGTGAGGATCGCGACGTCGCCGAGCCGCACCGGCCGCTCCTCGCCGGTGACCGGGTCGACGATCCTGCGCTCCCTGCGATCGACGAGCGCGCGCAGGAACGCGGCGACGGCGCCGGCCTCGGCGGCGCGGAAGAGGTCGACCTTCTCCTCCGGCGCGCCGAGCGGGATCGTGACGACGCGCGGGGTCCCCGCGGCCTGTCGGCCCGCGAGGAGCGGCACGTTCACGACCGTGCCCTGCCGGGCGTCGAACGCCGGCGTGCCGGCGGTCGCCTTGCCCAGGATGTGATCGAAGCGGTCGTTGAGCCAGTCGATGAGGGCGGGCGCGCAGCGGAAGTTCGCGCGCAGCGAGGCCTCGAGGTGCGGGCCCTTGCGGACGAGCTCGCGGACGGCGGCGTACACCGAGATGTCGGCGCGGCGGAAGCGGTAGATCGACTGCTTCGGGTCGCCGACGATGGTGAGCTTCCCGGGCGTGAGGGCGACGTCCTGCCAGGTGTCCGCGTTCGCCCCGGCCTCGCAGAGGTACAGCACGATCTCGGCCTGGAGGGGATCGGTGTCCTGGAACTCGTCGACGAGGAGCTGGTCGAAGAGCTGCTGCAGGTCGCGGCGGACGCCCCTGTTCGCCCGGAGGAGGTCGCGCAGCTGCAGGAGGAGGTCGACCTGGTCGACCGCGCGGTGGCGGCGCTTCACGAGGTCGTGGGCGGCGGTGACGACCGGCGCGCAGCGGACGAGGCGGCGCGCGAGCCAGGCGTGGAAGGGGGCGGCGATGCGGTCCCGCAGGCCGTCGTCGGCGTTCCAGGCCTGCCACGCCTCCCAGCCCGCGTCGTCGTCGACGAACGCGCGCTTCTTCACCATGTCCTTCGGCTTCGCGAGCTGGAGCCGCACGAGCTCGCCGAGGATCCGGATCGGGTCCTTTTCGTCGCGCACCTTCGCGAGCCGCTCCGCGACGTGCCGCACGTACACCGAGCCCGGCAGCTCGCCCGCGGAGTCCTCCGCGAGCCGGAGGTATTCCCCGGCGAGCTTGCGGAAGAGGCCCAGGTCCGGCGCCGGCGGCGGCGGGACGTCGACCTTCACGTCGCGCGTCTCGACGAAGCGGCGGAAGAGGCCGTCCAGGCCCACGATCGTGAAGTACTCGTATTCGACCGTCCTGGGCCGGAAGCCGGCCTCGAGCGCGTCGACCACCGCGCCCTCGAGCTCCCTCGCGAGCGGCGCGAGGTCGGGCCGGCCGAGGTCGGCCGCGAGCGTGCCGAGCTCGACGGCCTGCATGACGAGGTCGAACGTCTCCTCGAGGAGCGCGTCCCCCTCCTCGACCACGTCGTACGTCGGGCTGAGCCGCGCCTCGACGGGCCGCATCCGGAGGAGCCGGTCGGCGAACCCGTGGATCGTGCCGACCCAGGCGGTGTCGAGCTCGGCGACGGCGGCCTCGAGGAGCCTGCGGCGCTCGCCGGCGGGCCGATCCGCGAGCGCGCCGAGGAGCGCCTCGCGCAGGCGGTACTTGAGCTCGCCGGCGGCCTTGCGGGTGAAGGTGATCGCGGCGATGCGCCGGAGCGGCACGGTCGCGGCGCCGTGCTCCGGGGCCACGAGGTCGAGGATGCGCCGCACGAGCAGCGTCGTCTTGCCGGTGCCGGCGCCGGCGTCGACGAGCACGTTGACGCCGCGCGCGCGGATGGCCCTCTCGCGGTCCTCGTGGTCGGGCGCCTTGGGACGGGTGGCGGTCACGCGTCGTCTCCCAGCTTGAGCGCGAGGAAGCCGGCGAGGATCGGATCGTCCGGCGCCGCCGCCAGGCCGCGGCCGGCGCGGCCCGGCTCCTCGCTGCCGCAGAGCGGCGCGAAGGGGCAGTAGCCGCAGTCGCCCTCCTCCGGCGTCGCGGGGAACCGGTGGGTCTCGAGGAGCCCACCCGCGAGCGCGAGCCAGCGCTCGGTGGCCTCCGCGAGGAGGCCGGCGTCGTCGCCGGCGAACGCGCGCTCCTGCGCGGCGCCGCGGCCGTTCGCGAAGACGTACGCGCCCTCCACGTCGTCGGGGAGGCCCCACGCGCCGGCGAGCTCCCGCGCGACGCGCTGGTAGAGGCCGAGCTGGACGTCGCGGCCGGGATCGGGTGCCTCACCGGCCTGGCGCAGGTACGGGCGGCCGCTCTTGAGGTCGCGGACGACGGTGCGGTCGGGCGTGGCGTCGAGCCGGTCGATGAAGCCGTGCACGTGGAGGGTGCGCCCGCCCGCGGCGAGCGGGAGCGGCGTGGCGCCGGTGCCGAAGCCGCGCTCGACGTCGACGAAGCGGCCGGGCTGCTTCCCGGCGGCGGCGCGCTTCCAGCGCCGGAGGTCGTGCTCGACGAACTCGGCGACGGCGTCGTGGAGGCGCTCCCGCTGCTTCTCGCGGACCTTCGCGCCGAGGAGCGGGAACTCCAGGAGGAGGTCGTCGAACGCGCGGTCGGCGATGGCGCGGGCGCGGGCGAGCACCTCGGGCGCCTTCGCCTTGCCGCCGACGATGGCCTGGCCCTGCTCGCGGTAGAGGAGCTCGTGCACGCGGTGGACGAGCGTGCCGAACGAGAGCGCGTCGAGCTCGCGGAGCTCGGGCGTCCCGGCGGGCTCCTTCCAGCCGAGCACGCGCGACATGAGGAACCGCCGGGGGCAGGCGAGGAGGTCGTTGAGCGCGGAGGCGCTGATGGGCTTCGCCGCGCCGAGGCCGGGCACGACCGGGAACGGGCCGCCCTCGGCGAGGATGCCGTCGCGCGCGCCGAGCGGGCCGTCGCTGCGGAGCAGCGCGGCGGCCCGGGCCGGATCGAACGTGGGCGTCGCGGTCCACCGCGGCGGCAGCCCCCGCTCGCCGCCTGCGACGCGGGCGAGCCAGGCGGCCTCGCCGACCGGGTTCGCGCGGCGGAAGGCGGCCGCGTCGCGGCGCGCGGGGTCGAAGGCGTCGCGGCGGAGGGCCTGCGAGTCCGGCACCCGCGGGGCGGCCTCGCCGGTCGCCTGGTCCGGGCGGCCGAGCGCGGCGGCGACCTCGACGAAGAGCGCGGCGGGCTCGCGCTCGGTGCGGGCGAGGTCGACGCGCGGCGCGGAGAGCACGAGCCGGCGGCGGGTGCCGGCGACGACCGCGTGGAGCGCGTGGAGCTGGGCGAGGACGGCGTCCTCCGGCGCGCGGAGGAGCGCCTTCGCCGCGAGGGCGTCGCGCACCGGCGCGGGCAGCACCGGGTCCTCGCGCGGCGCCGACGGGATGCTGCCCTCGGCGAGGCCGATCACGCGGACCGCGTCGAACGACAGCCCGGCCGCTCCGGCGACGGTGCCGACGTACACGGCGGGCTCGCCGAACCGGCCGCGGCCCACGCGCAGGCCGAGGAGCGCGGTCTCGATGGCGGCGAGCGCGTCGGGGCCGCGGAGCGCCTCGCCGAGCGAGGAGGCGCGCGCGGGCGCGAGGGCGGCGGCGAGGGGGCCGAGGAGGCGCTCCTTGCCGCCGGGGAGGAGGAGCGCGTCCGCCGCGAAGCCGAGGAGCGCCCCGGCGACGGCGTCGAGCGGCGCGTTCGCGTGGACGGCGCGCGCGACGCCGACGAGCGCGTCGAGCGCGCCGCGGACGGCGCGGAGGTCGCCGAGCGTGGCCTCGAGCCGCCAGGCCTCGCGCTCGTCGGAGCCGGCGGACTGCTTCGCGGCCTCGAGGGCGCGACCGAGCTCGCCGAGCCGCTCCTGCGCGCGGACCGTCCAGGTGAGCGCGCCGTCCGGGCGCGCGGGGCTGCCGCCGGCGGTGCCGAGCGAGAAGGCGAGCGCGAGGGCGTCGCCGTGGGAGAGGTGGCCGCGCGGGAGCTCGCCGGGGTCCAGCGACGCGGGCTCCTCGATGCGGAGGTACGGCAAGACCGCGGCGAGCTCGGGCGCGGGCAGGCGCCGCCGGAGCGCGCGCACGACCGCGAGGAGGCGCGCGCCGCCGCTCGTCGAAACCGCGGGGACCGCGCCCGCCACGTGCGCGGCGAGGCCGAGCCGCTCGAGCCGGTCGGCGACGAGCCCGGCGAGCGGGTCGAGCACCGGCACGAGCACCGCGATGCGCGCGAGCGGCGTGCGGTGCTCGAGGACCTCGCGCGCGGCCCAGGCCGCGGCGGCGTCGAGCTCGGACTCCACGCCGGCGTGCTCCTCGAGCGTGACGGAGCTCGCGGCGCCCGGGCCGTCGGGGCCGCGGCCCGCGCCGAGCGCGTCGGCCGCGGAGGGGTCCTCGAGGAAGAGGAGCGCCTGCAGGCGGGCGAGCTCGGTCGAGGGCCTCGCCGCGGCGGCAGGCCTCGCGGCGGCGAGCGCCCCGGCCTCCGCGCCGAAGCGGGCCTCGACGCCGGCGACCCAGCGCGCGCGGGCGGGGCGCGCCCGGCGGAGCGCGAGCGTGGCGCCGGGCACGGCGCGCAGGAAGCGGGCGAGCACCGCGGGCTCGTGGCCGTCGACCGGCGCGAGGACCGCGCCGGGGAAGGGCCAGAGCGCGGGGTTCCGCTCGAGCGCGGCGGCGGCCTCGGCGTAGAGCCGGGCGCCGGTGAAGGACGCGCCGGCCTCATCGTCGGCGGCGCGCCAGAGCGCGGCGAGGTCGGCGAGCGCGGGCGGCGTGGCGGGGAGGTCGTCCGGGCGCAGCCCGGCGTTCTCGAGCGCGTGGAGCGCCGAGGAGAAGGCGTCGTCCCAGCCGGGCGTCGCGGCGAGCTCGGCGGCCCTGAAGTGCCGGAGCGCCGGGCCGGAGGAGAAGAGCCGGGCGAGCCGGGACGGGCGCAGCGCGGACTCGCCGGTCGCGAACGCGACGCCGGCGGCGTGCAGGACGTCCTCGGCGGCCGCGAGCGGACCGACGAAGCGGGTGCCGGCGAGCGCGGCCGGGGCGGGCGCGAGGCAGACCCGGAGCGCGTGGGCCTGCCGCTCGGAGCGCACGAGCACCGTGCGCGCCGGCAGGGCCCCCCCGGCGGGGAGCGCCCGCCCCGCGGCGGCGAGATCGTCGAGCGTGTCGAAGAGAACGAGCGGCACCGGGGAGCACTCTACCGACGGGGCGGACATCCCCGCCTTGACCCAGGTGAGCCTGTTCCTTCTACCTACGCGGCGACGGACGGCCCCGCTTCCCGCAGCGCGGCGTTCACGGCGGCGGCGGCCTCGAGGTGGCGGCCCAGGCGGGCCACGGCCGAGGAGAACGCGCGCTCCTCGCCCTCGCCGCGGTGGGCCTCGACCCGGGCCCGGGCCTCCTCGACGGCCTCGCCGACGGGCCCCAGCGCGGCCGGGCCCATGCGGCCGATCGCCCGCACCGCGGCCCGGTAGAGCGAGAGCGGCGTGCGGCCCACGTCCACCAGCGCGAGGAGGCGGGGCAGGGTGGTCTCGAGGTGGAGGGCGCCGGCGAGGTCGCAGGCGGCCTCGCCGGAGCGGTCGCGCTGCGGGACCCGGAGCGCGCCCGCGAGGAGCACGTTCACGAGCGCCGCGGTTGTGGCCATGCCGAGGGCGCGGGCCTCGGCGAGGACGGCAGGGGAGACGCTGCCCGGCGCCCCGCCCGCGTCGGAGCGGGAGAGGAGGAGGGCGAGGCGGCTCGCGGAGTGGGGGCGGGGTGTCGGAGGCGCGGTGTAGCTGGAGACGTCGATGAGGGCGGGGGTGGGCATGGGGTCAGCTCCTGGCGGTTCAGCGAGACAGGCTGAACATATGTCCAGGGTCTGACATCGCCGCTGCCGCCCCTCGCCTTCAGGCCCGCTCCGCGGACCCTACGCTGCTTCGAAATGCCGGGGTTAGGAGGTGACCGCCTCGGGTGTCTGTGAGGTGACGGTCACGCTATAGCCGAGGCGCTCAAGGCGGCGAACGAGGTTCTTGGCGACGCGCTTTTCGTCGACCCGGTCGAGGTAGGTGTCCCCGAGGTCCTCGTACGGTACGTGTTTCGTGAGGATTCTCATAGGCGGCGTTGAGGATCTTGTGGGCGATGGCGAAGGTGGCTCGCTTGTGTCCTCGGCGGGCCTTGAGGCGGAAGTACTTGTCTCGCAGGTAGGTCTTCTTGGTGCGGATGGCTGCGCCGGCAGCCTCGACCAGGGTCGACCGGAGGTGAACGTTCCCCTTCCGCGAACGCCCGGAGCGCCGCTTCCCGGCCGATTCGTCGTTCCCGGGGCAGACGCCAGCCCAACTCGCCAGGTGGCGCGGGCCGCCGAAGACGGACATGTCGGGGCCGATCTCAGCGAGAAGTGACGCGCTGGTCTGGACCTTCACGCCCGGAATCGTCGAAAGCAGCTTGACCTGCTCGCGATAGGGCTCGAGTCGGCGCTCGATCTCCCTCTCTAGCGTGTCGACGTCGCGGTCAGCAGCGTCGAGCCGGTCGAGCTGTAGCCGCAACATGTACCGGTGGTGGTCGCGGAGCCGGCCGTCGAGGGCGGCCTCGAGCTCGGGGATCTTCTTACGTAGGAGCCCTTCGGCGAGCTTCGCGAGGTTGCGCGGGTCGGATTCGCCATCGGCCATCGCTCGCAGCATCGCCATGCCAGACTTGCCAAAGACATCCGAGGCAACGCTTGCGAGCTTCACGTTCGCGGTCTCGAGGACCTTCTGTAGTCGATTGCGCTCGGACGTCCGGGCCTGGACGACCGAGCGTCGGTACCGAACGAGGTCCCGTAGGTCGCGAAGGTAGAGCGGCGGCACGTAGCTCTTGCGGATCAGCCCCATCCTCACGAGTCGGGCGATCCACTCCGAGTCCTTCACGTCCGTCTTGCGGCCTGGGACGTTCTTCATGTGCTGCGCGTTGCCAACGACGAGCTCGAGCTCGCCCGCCGACTCCAGCACCGCGTAAACGGGCTTCCAGTAGACGCCCGTGCTCTCCATGGCCACGTGCGTGACGTGCTCCTCGCGCAGCCACTCCACGAGCGCCAGCAAGTCGCACGTGAACGTCGAGAACTCCCTCACGAACTTGCGCAGCCTGGAGCCCTCTCCCAGCAGCACGCAGGCCGTCACTTGCTCCTTGTGAACGTCGAGTCCACAGACACGATCGACAACGATTCCTTCCATGACCACCTCCGGGGAAGGAGGCGGTCGCTGCGCCGCGGGGTAGCTTCTAGGACACTGCTTCACGCCCTTCCCAGGCATGCATCTGCCCAGGTACGGCACACCGTGGTACCCATTCGCAGCGCGGGCCGGTCTCGGGGACGGGGTTCCTGGCAGGACCGCCGAACGTAGCAACGGCCTTCTGAGCGACCACCTCCGAGGTCGATCGCTACACCGGGACCGCCCGCGCGCTCAACCAACGGCAGGCATTTCATGCCCCCCGGTGGACGTGTCCGTCCATGAGGTCTCGGGGCGAACGGGGGCGAGGCAGCGCTTCCCCGGCGAGCGCGTGCATCTCCGCCACCGCCGCGTCGAGCACGATCGCGAGCGGGCCGACGCCGCGCTCCACGTAGGCCCTCGCGAGCGCGTCGTAGTACCAGAGCGACTGCTTCCCGCCGCTGAAGCGCTCCCACAGCGCCTCGCCGTGCACGCGCAGATCGGCGTTGATCGCGCGGGCGTTGTCGAGCTTGTCGGCGGCGGAGACGAGGAGCACCTCGGCGGGCTTCTTCGCGAGGCTCGCGACGTAGGCCTCCTTGCGCGCGCGCCACGGCGGCTTCGGCTCCGTCCAGGCGTCGGTGCAGCCGTCCACGATGGCGGCGACGCGGTCGCCGAACGCGAGCCGGACCTTCTCGAGCGTGGGCCGCCCGCCCTGGTCCTCCGCCGCGTCGTGGAGCAGGCCCGCGATGGCCTGGTCCTCGTCGCCGCCGAACTGCAGGACGAGCGACGCGACGTTCATGAGGTGGGTGAGGTACGGGATGTCGGTGCCCTTGCGCCGCTGGGCCGCGTGGAGCGCGTGCGCGGCCTCGAGCGCCAGGAGGAAGCGCGGGGTGATCCGCTCGTTTGCCATGGTCCCCCGATGATACGGCACCGGCAGCCCGTCCCACCTCAGGCAAGCGCCCGCGGCCGCTCCGTCTCGAGCTCGTCGAAGAACGGGTCGGCGTCGGCGTCTCCTCTCTCACGGATGAGCGGAGGATCGCACCGGCACGGACACGCCCGGCCCGCTCAGGGCGGCGTCGCGCGCGTGCCGACGAGCTGCTGGACGAACCTGCGGGACCGACCGCAGCCGCCGACGTCGCCGTAGGTGGCCTGGTACGCCTTGCCGTCCGCGAGGGTCAGGTAGGCGTCGGTGAGCGTCACCGTCACCGTGGCGCAGTCGGCGACCGCGGCGTCCGGGCAGCGCTGCGTGCCGTGCCAGGCGGCGTTCACGCCGCCGCCCTCGAGGGCCACGGTCCCCGACCCGTCGAGGCAGGCGCCGGTGAGCGTCGCCGTGCGGCCGTCGAGCGCGACGCTGAAGGCGCCGTCCCGGGCGGTCGCGTCGACGCCGGGCACCGTGAGGGACCCCGTGCCGGCCCAGTCGCCCGCGAGCCCGGAGGCGAGCGGCCCTGGATCGGACGGGGGCGTGGAGGGCTGCGTCGTGCCGGGCCCGCAGCCGGCCACGGCGAGCGCCACCGCGAGGAGCGCGCGCGTCACTGTGGGTTTCCGGCCTTCGTGCCCGTGAGGGTGATCGTGAAGCCCTTCGTGAGGCTGCAACCCTCGGCGGTGCCGGTGCCGGTGGCGGTGAGCGTCGTGCCGGCGAGCGCGAGGTTCACGGTCTTGAAGGTCATGACGACGCCGGTGCAGTCCTCGAAGTCGATCGCGGGGCACGCCTGGGTGCCGTTCCAGCTCGCGGCGCTGCCGTCGCCCTTCGCGACGACCGAGCCCGAGGCCGCGGCGTCGAGGCAGAGCTTCGAGACGGTGGCCTGGTCGCCGCTCACGGCCACGTCGAGCTCGCCGGGGAAGCTCGTGGGGGTCGCGACGCCCTCGATGGTCAGCGTGGCGGTGCCCGCCCAGGTGCCGGACATGGCCGTGTCGAGCTGGTTCTTCTTGTCGTTGTTGTTGCCGTCGCCACAGGCGGCGAGGGCGAGCGCGGCGGCGGCGCCGAGGGCTGCGGGGATCCTCATGTGCGGGGTGCTCCCTTCGATGAGCGTGGAAGCCGGCTTCGGCCGAAGCGGCGTCATCCTCAGATGTCCACCGTGCCGGCCGGCGGGTAGGACGGTCACGGGGAGGCGGCCGAGGAGGCGGGCGCGCGGACATCGGGTACGATCGCGGCATGGCGCGCCGGCCAGCACCCACCCGAGAGCCCGCAGCCGGAGCGGCGGCGCTCGCCGGCGCGTTCGAGGGGGCGCTGCGTGGCGCCGGTCGCGGCCGCGCGCGGGCGGCGCTCGTGCGCCACGCCTTCGGGGTCGCGCTCCGGCTCGCCGCGGCGGCGCGGGGGATCCCGGTCGCGGGGTTGCCCTGGCCGCGGGCGGTCCTGCCGCCGTCGGCGCGCCCGGGCGCGGCGCGGGTGGAGCGCGCGCTCGCCTCGGCCGCCGTGGACTGGGCGGTGGTCACGCCGGAGCACCTCGGCGACCTGCGCCTGGCGCTCGGCGGCACGCGCGGGGTGCGGCGGCGGCGCGGGACCTTCTACACGCCGGCCGCGGTCGCGCGGGCGGTCGTCGAGCGGGCCCTCGCGCCGGTGGTGGCGGAGGTCCTCGCCGCCCGGCCGGCGCGGCCGGACCGGGCGCTGCTCGGGCTCACCGTCGTGGATCCCGCGTGCGGGGCGGGGCACCTCCTGCTCGAGGCGGCGCGCCAGCTCGCGGGGCACGTCGCGCAGGCGCGGGCGGGCGGCGACGGGGCCCGGCCGGCGAAGGGCGCCGTCCCGGCGGCGGCCGCGCGGCGGGCGCTGCGGGACGTGGTGCGGCGCTGCGTGTTCGGCGTGGACGTGGACCCGCTCGCGGCGGACCTCTGCCGCGCGGGGCTCTGGCTCGCGGCGGGTGGCGCCGCGCCGGCGGAGGGCCACGTG
The DNA here is from genome assembly GCA_047602405.1 of Anaeromyxobacteraceae bacterium. Taxonomy (GTDB): domain Bacteria; phylum Myxococcota; class Myxococcia; order Myxococcales; family Anaeromyxobacteraceae; genus Anaeromyxobacter. The sequence goes on along the minus strand of JASGHJ010000001.1, from coordinate 161,359 downwards.
CGGGCCGGCGAGTCGCTGCTCGGCGTCGCGTGGGGCCCGGCGCGCTTCGACGTCGCGGTCGCGAACCCACCCTGGGGCGCGGCGCTCGGCGCGCGCGCGTCGGCGGCGGTGCGCGCGCGGTACGTGGCCGCGCGGAGCGGCAAGCTCGACAGCTCGGTGCCGTTCACGGAGCTCGCGGTGCGGCTCGTGCGGCCGGGCGGCCGGGTCGGGCTCGTCCTGCCGGACATCCTGCTCCTCAAGGCCTACCCGGGCGTGCGGCGGTTCCTCGTGGAGGAGACGGCGCTCGAGGAGCTCGCGCACTGGGGGCTCGCGTTCCGGGGAGTCGGGCTCGACGCCTGCACGGTGGTCGCGCAGGTCGGGCCGCCCGGGCCGGAGCACGCCGTGCGGTGCGTGCCGGAGGTGGGCGAGGGCGGGCCGGCGAGGAGCCCCTCGGCGCTCATCCGGCAGCGGGTGTTCGCGGAGAACCGGGAGCACCGGTTCAACCTGGGCCTCTCGCCCGCGGTCGAGGCGCGGCTCGCGGCGCTCCGTGGGCTCGGCGCGCCGGCGGGGCGCTCTTCACGATCCGCGAGGGCGTCCACTCGGGCAACGTGCGGGCGCGGCTGTTCCTCGCGCGGCCGGACGGGCCGCGCTGCCGCCCGCTCATCTTCGGCCGCGGCGAGATCGCCGCGGGCCGGCTCGCCTGGGGGGGCCGGTGGATCCAGCTCGACCCCTCGCGCTTCGACGCGGCGGCGGGCGACTACCTCAACCTCGGCGACCCCGCGCTGTACGAGCGGCCGAAGCTGCTCGTGCGCCGGACCGGCGACCACGTGCTCGCGGCGCCGGATCTCGAGGGGCGCTGGTGCTCGAACAACTTCTTCCTGCTCGTGCCGAAGGCGCCGATGAGCGAGGCGGAGCTCCTGCGCGCCTGCGACGCGCTCAACGCGCCGGAGGCGACCGAGTACTTCCGGCTCCTGCAGCCGCGGACTGGGCGGCGGTTCGCCGAGCTCAAGATCACGCACCTGAAGGAGATCCCGCTCGCGGGCTTTCCACCTCCTCCCCAGGAGGTCCCCGCGGCGGCCCCGGCCGCGGCGGGTCCATGACGAGCGCCTCGAGCTCCTCGAGCGAGAGCCGGCTCGCCGCGCCCATCCCCTCGAGCACGCCGTCGACGAGGCGGCGCTTCTTCTCCTGCAGCGCGCGGACCTTCTCCTCGATGGTGTCTCTCGAGACGAGGCGCAGCACGGTGACCGGCCGGGTCTGGCCGATGCGGTGCGCCCGGTCGGTGGCCTGATCCTCGACGGCGGGGTTCCACCACGGATTGAGGTGCACGACGTAATCGGCGCCGGTGAGGTTGAGGCCGCTGCCGCCCGCGCGCAGCGAGACGAGGAAGAGCGCGCCCTCGCCGCCCTGGAACCTCCGCACGAGCGCGTCGCGCGCCTCGGGCGGCGTCTCGCCGTCGAGGTAGAGGTACCGGACGGCGGCCGCGTCGAGCGCCTCGCGCACGAGCGCGAGGTGGCGGGTCCACTGGCTGAAGATGAGCGTGCGGTGGCCGCCCTCGGAGAGCTCGGGCAAGAGATCGAGGAAGCGCTCCAGCTTCGCGGAGGGGAGCGCGCTCGTGCGGTCGCGCAGGCGCGGGTGGCACGCGAGGAGCCGGAGCTCGGTGAGCGCGGCGAGGAAGTGGATGCGCCTCTTCGCCTTCGGGAGGTCCCTGAGCTTCTGGAGGTGGGCGACGATCGCGCGGCGGGACTCCTCGTAGCGCTGGAGCTCGGGCGGGGAGAGGACCACCGGCACGACGAGCTCGGTGCGGGCCGGCAGCTCCGGGGCGACCTCGGCCTTCGTGCGGCGGAGCAGGAACGGGCGGAGGGTGGCCGCGAGCGCGAGCCGGGCGTCCTCGCGGCCGAACTGCTCGATGGGCTCGGCGAAGCGCAGCTTGAAGCTCGCCCAGCTGCCGAGGAGCGCGGGGTAGACGATCCGGTAGAGGCTCCAGAGCTCGCCGAGGTGGTTCTCGAGCGGCGTGCCGGAGAGGGCGACGGTGAACTCCGCCTTCAGGGCCCGCACGACCTGGGCCCGGCGGGTGGCGGCGTTCTTCACGGCCTGGGCCTCGTCGATGACGAGGGTCGCGAAGGTCGCCTCCTCGAAGGCGGCGGCGTTCGAGACGAGGAGGCCGTAGCTCGCGACGAGGACGTCGCCGGGGCCGAGGCCCCGGAGCGCGTCCACGCCGGTCGAGCGGTCGGCGTCGCGGTAGAGCGACACGCGGAGCCCGGGCGCGAAGCGGGCGGCCTCGTCGCGCCAGTTCGCGCAGACGGAGGTCGGGGCGAGCACGAGCGCCGGGCCCTTCCCGGCGCGCTCGCAGAGGAGCGCGAGCGCCTGGAGCGTCTTCCCGAGCCCCATGTCGTCGGCGAGGACGCCACCGGGCGCCCAGCCGGAGAGGCGCGCGAGCCAGCGGAAGCCCTCGGCCTGGTACGGGCGCAGCGCCCCCTGGAAGGTCTCCGGCACCGGGCACGGGCGGGCCGCGGAGGCGCGCATGCGGTCGCGCAGCGCGAGGAAGTCCGGGCTCGCATCGAGGACGGCGCCGTCATCGACGAGGTCGGCGATGGTGAGCGCGGCGGCGGGCCCGGCGGCGAGGTCGCCCTCGTCGTCGCGGGTGAGCACCTGCTCGAGCCCGGCGAGGCGGGCCGCGAGCTCGCCGCCGAGCGCGAGGAGGGCGCCGTCGTCGGCGCGGAGCACCGTGCGGCCCTCCCGCAGCGCGCGGAGGAGCGCGGCGAGGCCGACCGAGACGCCGTCGACCTCGACCCGCCCGTCGACGCCGAACCAGTCCCTCTTGCGGCCACCGACCTTCACCTTGAAGTCGTCGAGCCGGAAGGCGCCCGCGCAGCGCACTTCGTGGCCGACCCACTCGACCAGCAGCGGCGGGAGGCTGGCGGTAGAGCCCGGGTCGTCCGAGGCGCGGTCGGCGGCCGCCTCGCGGACGCGGGTGACGAGCGCGTGGGCCGCGGCGTCGTCGTCGAGCTCCCAGGCGAGCGCGGCGCTCTCGGGGTCCGGCAGCTGCAGGGCCTCCACGAGCGCGAGCGCCGCCGCGCGCTCGGCCTCGAGCGCGCGCCACACCTGACGGCGCCTGCCGTTCACGACCGAGAGGACGCGGGCCGGCCCGGCGCCCGGCGGCTGCGGCGTCGCGCCCACGAGCGGGAGCGCGAGCAGGGTGACGGCGAGGCCGTGCGCCAGGAGCTCGAGGCGCACGAGCAGCGTCGTCGACGGCGGGACGTCCTCGGCGACGAGCCCGGGGTCGACCGCGAGCGGGAGGACGCCCTGCAGCACGTCGAGCTGCTCCATGAGCGCGGGCTCGGCCTCCACGGGAAACCGGCCCTTCACGCGCGCGAGGCTCGCGAGGACGATCGCGACGGCCGCGGGCTCTGCGCCGGGGTTCACGATCTTCACGCGGGCGCGCGCGCGGTCGATCCAGACGAGCGCGCTCGAGTCGTCCTTCCCGGGCTGCTCGAGCGCCTCCGTCGGCACCGGCTCGCCGTCGACCGCGGTCAGCACCTCGACGCCGGCGTCGGCCCCGCTGGCGGCCGTGGCGGGCCGCACGAGGAGGCCCAGGTGGCCGGTCGAGACGGCGACCCGCGGCCCCGTGGCCGTGTCGAGGTGGACGCGCGGATGGCCGAGGAGCGCCTGGAGGTCCTGGCCCCGCTCGATGCGGGCCGTCACGCCGCCGCGGCCGGAGAAGCTCTTCTTGAGGATGCCGAACGCGCCGAGGACCGAGCGGTCCTCATCCCGAGGATCGAGGCCACGGTCCCAGAGGTCGGCGCCCGTGGCCGCACGTTCGGGCGCGTCGCCGGCGGCCGGCATGAGCCACGGCGTCACGAGGAGCCGGGCCATCCCGTCGCGGCCGAGCACGAACGCGAGCGGCCGCCGGCCGAGCTGCTCCGGGCGAGGCCGTCGCGCGAGGCCCGTGGGAACGCGGGCGTCCTTGAGCGCCTCGAGCGCGCGCGACCAGTCGGGCGTCGCGAGCTCGTCGGCGAGCCCGTGCCAGGCGCCGGCGCGCAGCGGGTCGACGATGCGGGAGAGGGTGAGGTCGATGGCGGCGAGGACGTGGAGGCAGCCCACGTCGGAGCCGCAGCTGCACCGCGGCATCGGGAGGGGACGCTGGGAAGCGCCCTTGAGCTCGAGCTCGAAGCCGGGGTGCGTGGGACCCTGGCCCGGGCAGGACGTCGACCGGTGCTCCACGAAGCGGATCCGCTGCAGCCTCTCGAGGATGGTGAGCTCGCCGTGCGCGAGCGCGCGGACCGGGCGAGGTGACGCATGGAGGAGCGCCTCGGTGCGCAGCTCGAGGAGGCGATCGAAGAGGAGCGCGAGGCCGGGGTGCTCCGGGCGCGGGAGCTGGGTCGCGTCGTGGGTCCGCGCCTCGCGGACGAGCGAGGCTTCCTCCAGCAGGAAGTCGAAGCACGCGAGCCGGAGGCGCTCGGGCAGGTGGTAGTCGCTCCCGCGGTAGCCCGTCGGCGGCGCGAGCGCGTCGAGGACGGAGAAGCCCGCGCCGAGCCCGCGCGGCACGCCCGCGCCGGAGCCTGGCGCGCTGCGGATGACCTCGCGGAGCATGACCTCGAGCTGGGCCTCCACGCCGCGGGCGGACGCCCAGCGCGAGACGGCGAGGCGGGTGAGCTGGCGCTCGGCGAGCTCCGGCAGCGCGCAGCACCGGTCGAAGCCGAGGCCGCTCCCGCACGGGCACGCCTCGTCGGCGGGCGCGGCGCAGGCGTAGGGGAAGGAGGGTTCGGCAGCGAAGGCGAGCGCGGGGAGCACGATGAGACCTCAGGGGCGGAGCCAGCTCTCGAGGGTCACGCCAGGCATGCGTGAGAAGTGGCGAACGTTGCCCGTGACGAGGACGGCTCCGCGCGCGGCAGCCATGGCGCCTATGAGGAGGTCGGCATCGGAGAGCCGCTCGCCGCGCCTCTCGAGCAGGGCCTTCGCCTCCCCGAAGATGCGGCATGACACCGCGTCGAGCTCGAGGATCGGCATCGTGTTGAGGAGCTCCAGCACGTGGGCAGCGCTGGACTCCGGGTGCCTGGAGCGCGCCGCACCGTAGAAGAGCTCGGAGGCGGTGATCCAGGTCGTCGCGACCTCGTCGAGGATGCGGGCGCGCTGCTCGAGCACGCGGGCGTCACCGCGAAGCAGCCAGATGCAGGTGTCGGTGTCGAGGAGCCTCACAGGTCGACCTTCCGGCCCCGGGTCCGGGCCTTGCGGATCGCCGCGATCTCCTGTTCGGGCGAGAGGTCGGACTTCCAGCGACCTGCGAGGCGTCGCCAGGCCTCGACCTGCGCAACGACGCGCTCGGGGGAGATTCCGCCTCCCTCGAGGCCGAGCGCCCTGGAGAGGAGCTGGATGGCCTGCTGGTTGATGCTGCGCCGGGATGCCTCGGCGGATTCGCGCAGCGCCTGGAGGACCGGGGTCGGAATGTTCTTCAGCGTGAGCGAGGGCATGGTGGCTCCGGACAATGCAACCGTTTCGGAACCATTGTGGTGACTCCCGGTCGTCATCTCAACCCTCCCCCCTTCGGCCCGCGCCACGCGACGGCCTGTTCCTTCGCGTGGACGAGCTTCGCGATGCGCTCCGCGGTGAGCACGGCGCCGAGCATGCGCAGGGTGTGCTCGAGCGCCTCGAGGCGGTCCGACCGCCGGCCCGGGAGGGGATCCTCGAGCGCGTGGATGCCGTCGAAGGCCACCACCAGCCCGGGGATGGCGCGCCAGTCGCCGCGGTCGACGAGGCGGCCCCCGGCGATGAGGGGGTCGTCCCAGGCGCGCATCAGGAGCGTCTCGCGAGACCGGTGATGGCTTCGCCACGCGGCGGCGCGCACGTCCTCGAGGAAGGCCCGGCGGATCGGGTCGGCGCAGGCCGCGACGGCGGCGTCGACGTACGGGCGGGCCCGCGCGCCATATCTGACGATGCAGGGGAGGAGGGACACGTCGAGGACGACGTCGAGCAAGCGCCCGTCGTCGGCCCGCTCCCAGGCGCGCGTCAGCGCCGGGAACGCGCCCTCGAGGCGCAGCTCGCCCGCGAGCTGGCCCGCGCGCACGGGCGCGAGGTCGTCGGGGTGCCGGGGCGAGGCGCCGTCGAGGATGGCCACGACCACCTCGGCCGCCTCGGCGTCACCGATGCGCCGCGCCTCGTCGACCACGTCCTCGTCGAGCCCGTGGATGCGCTCGCACAGGAGGTCGCGCAGACGTCTGCGCGCGGGGAAGACGATGAGGTTCGTCGCTGCGCCGGCCATGCGGAGCCCCTTTCGCGACGGCGTCCGTTCCGCGGACCCAGGTCCGCGGCGCGTCCGGTGTCCACCGTGGAAAGCGCCGTGAATCCGCGGCGGGCGCGTCGCGAGGGATCGACATTGCGGCGGGCGTGCCAGCTACACTGCGTTGGCCGAGGAAGGGGAAGCCGCACGGATGCTCTTCGACGCGTACGTGTTCGTGGACTGGAGCGCCCGGACCGGCCGCGGCTCGGCGCGCCCGCGCAAGGACTCCATCTGGATCGGCACCTTCCGGCGCGGCCGCCCCGCGGCGGCGCAGTACTGCCGCACCCGCGCCGAGGGCACCGCGCACGTCCGCACCCTGCTCCTCGAGGCCCTCGCCCGTGGAGAGCGCGTGCTCGCCGGGTTCGACTTCCCGCTCGGCTACCCCCGCGGCTTCGCGAAGGCGCTCGGCCTCGAAGGCCCCGCCTGGCGCGCGACCTGGGACGCGCTCTCGGCGCGGCTCATCGACGGCGACGACAATCGGTCGAACCGCTTCGAGGTCGCGATGGCGCTGAACGCGGCCGCGGGCGGCGGCCCGGGACCGTTCTGGGGACGTCCGATCTCACGGCGGAACCCGGCGGACGCGCCGGTGTGGCGCGCGCTCGCGCCGACGAGCCCGGGCTTCCGGCCGGCCTTCATGGCGCGGGGCGGAGTGCCGCTCGTACGGCTGCGGACGTGTGACGCGCGGCTCACGGGCGTGCAGGAGTGCTGGAAGCTCCTCGGGGTCGGTTCGGTCGGGAGCCAGGCGCTCACCGGCATCCCGCGCGTGCGCGCGCTGCGCGACGACCCGGCGCTCATGGCCGCGAGCGCCGTGTGGCCGTTCGAGACCGGGTTCGCGACGACGCTGCCGGAGGGCGTCCGGATCCTCCTCGCCGAGTGTTGGCCCGGGATCGTCGAGGACCGGGTGCGGCTGCGGAGCGAGGCCATCCGCGACGAGGCGCAGGTGCTCGCGCTGTGCGAGTGGGCGCGGGAGCTCGACCGGGCGGGCGCGCTCGCGAAGCTGCTCGGGCCGCAGCCCGGGCTCGAGGGCGAGGCGCTCAGGGCGGTGGTCGAGGAGGAGGGCTGGGTGCTGGGGCAGCCGTGACGATCACACCCCCGCGTTCGGATACGGCAGCGCCGCCCCCTTCACCTTCGCGAACGCCGCCGGCTCCACCACGTGGCTCCGCATCGCCGAGTCGCAGACGGCGTAGCCCCAGTTGATGAGCCGCTCCTGCACCTGCGGGTCCATCCTCGCGAGCCGGGTGGGCTCGTTCGCGAGCTTCAGGGAGCGGTCGAACGGCACCGCGATCGCGCTCTTCACCGGGTACTTCGCCTGGTCCGCGCGGATGCCCCAGTAGGCGCCCTCGCGGAGCTTCGCCTTGAAGCCGTCGACGAGGATGCGCTTGCGCAGCGAGCGCACCTGGTTGTCGATGATGTTGAGCACGCGCACGGTGTGGCGCGCCCAGTCGGTCGGCGGGTGCTGGTCGCTGTCCATCGCGCCGCCGCCGTCCGAGACGAGCACGAGCCTGTGGCGCTTCCAGACGGTCTCGAGGCCGAGGTTGTCGTACACGCCGCCGTCTGTGAGCTGCGCCCTCCCGCGGTAGCCCGCCATGCCGGGGGGCGGCGGCTCCGGATCCCAGCGCTTCCCGCGGAGCTCGACCTCGGCGGGCGACAGGATCGGCGGGAACGCCGAGGACGCCGCGACGACCTCCGCGAGCCCGATGTCCGGCTCGACGAGCTGGCCGAGGTGGTAGTCGGCCGCGTACGGGCGCGAGAAGCGGAGCAGCGCGCCGGTCTGCAGGCTCGTGGTGTTGAAGACGAAGCGCGGACCCTCGGCGTCGGAGGGCAGGTCGGCGAGCTTCGCCTTGCGGAACAGGTGCTCGCGGTACGCGGCGGCGACGCGGTCGGAGATGGTGACGAACGGCAGGAGCGCGCCGGTGAGCACCGCGCCCACGTCGACGCCGGTGCTCGCCATCTTCCGGAGCGGCTGCACGACGCGCGCGTCGAACGCCGCCGAGACGCCGGTGGCGGGATCGAACGCGAGCTCCTTCCACGCGAGCGCGAGCACGCCCGCGGTGATGGAGCCGCCGGAGACCGACGACACGCGGCCCAGCTTCGACAGCCACCCGAGCTCGTTGAGCCGCCACAGCGCGCCGACGTGGAAGATCATCGCGCGGTAGCCGCCGCCCGAGAGGCAGAGCGCGGGCCGCGGGTCGAGCGGCTTCCCGGCCTCGCCGTCGGCGGAGTCGCCGTCGCCGGAGGTGGGGTCGAGCGTCAGGGAGGGGTCGAGGGGCATGGGAGAACCTCCACGCGGAGTCTAGGCCTCCCGGCGACCGGTGGGTGCGTGCCGCCCGGGTCGTGAGAGGATGCTGACATGACGCGCGTGTACTTCAGGGCCGGGGTGGGGGCGCTCGTGCGGGACGCGGAGGGGGCGATCCTGGTGCTGCGCAGGAAGGGCGTGCGGCGCCACGGCTGGCAGCTCCCGCAGGGCGGCGTCGACGGCGACGAGCGGCCGGTCGAGACGCTCCGGCGCGAGCTCCTCGAGGAGACCGGGCTCGCGCGGCGGAGCGTGCGCGTCGAGCGCGAGGTGCCGGAGTGGCTCGCCTACGAGCTGCCGCGCGCGTACTGGAACGAGAAGGTCGGCCGCGGCCAGGTGCAGCGGTGGTTCCTGTGCCGGCTCTCCGGGCCGCGATCGCTCGTGAAGCCGGACGGCGTCGAGTTCGAGGAGGCGGACTGGGTCACGCCCGCGGAGCTCGTGCGGCGGGCGGTGCCGTTCAGGAGGGCGGTGTACGCGCGGCTCGTCGCGGAGCTCAGCGCGGCCGCCGCGCCGCGGCCTTCCGCGGCGGGCTCCACCGGTCGTCGCGCGCCGCGATCGCGGCGGCGTTGAGCGCGGTCGAGGCGAGGAGCTCCGTCGAGATCCCGCCGGGCCTGAGCAGCGGCGCCCGCATCGCGTCCGCCACCCGCCGCAGCGCGCTCGCGCGCCGGGCCCGCGGGCCACGCGGCGCGGTGTCGAGCACGAGCGCCGGGATCCCGAGCGCGGCGAGCCGCGCGGCGGGCACGAGGGCCTTCGCGTCGATCTCGAGGGCCTCGGCATCGGAGACGAGCACGAGGAGCGGGACCGGCGCCTCGAGGCGGGTCGCCTCCTGCGCGGCGAGCTGGAGCGCGGTGCGCAGGCCGGGCGCGAGGGAGGGGCTGCCGCCGAAGGGCAGGCCCGCGAGCTGGCGGCGCGCGCGCTCGGCGGAGCCGGTGGGCGGGACGGCGACGTCGGCGCTCCGGCCGTGGAGCGCGACCACGCCGAGGCGGCCGTCCGGGTTCACGCGCGACTCCACGAGCGGCGCGATCGCCGGGCGGAACGCGGCGAGCGTCGCGGGGCCCTGCGGGCCGGACAGATCGAGCACGAAGATGAACGAGGCGTGCAGGGAAGGCACCCCGCGATTGTAGGTCCTCCGGGCCGGGGATGGGCCGATCGAATGGCCCCTGCCGGGATCGCCACCCCAGCGCACCTCGTGCAGCCCGCGGCCGGCGGGGCTACGCTCCGCCTCACCTTTCCGACCGGAGGTCCCATGTCCGAGCGCTTCGAGCTCGTCGTGAACGGCAAGGCCCGCACCGTGGAGGCCGACCCGGAGACGCCGCTCCTCTGGATCCTGCGGGACACGCTGGGGCTCACCGGCACGAAGTTCGGCTGCGGCCAGGCGCTCTGCGGCGCGTGCACCGTGCACCTCGACGGCAAGGAGACGCGCTCCTGCCAGACCTCGATCGCCGAGGCCGCGGGCCACGAGGTGACCACGATCGAGGGGCTCGCCGCCGCGGGCGATCACCCGCTCCAGAAGGCCTGGATCGCCGAGGAGGTCCCGCAGTGCGGCTACTGCCAGTCGGGCCAGATCATGGCCGCGGCGGCGCTCCTCGCGCGCACCCCGCACCCGACCGAGGCGGACGTCGACGCCGCGATGAGCGGGATCCTCTGCCGCTGCGGGACGTACAACCGGATCCGCCGGGCCATCCGGCGCGCCGCGGGGGTGACGCCGTGACCGCGCGCGTGGGACGCCGGACGTTCCTCGGCACCACCGCCCTCGGCGGCGCCGGCCTGTGGCTCTCGCTCGCGCTGCCGGACCGGGCCGAGGCCGCGCCGCGCGCGGCCGCGCTCGAGCCGAACGCGTGGCTGCGCGTCGGGACCGACGGCGTCGTGACCGTCTTCCTCGCGAAGGCGGAGATGGGGCAGGGCGTCTTCACGTCCATGCCGATGCTGGTGGCGGAGGACCTCGAGGCCGACTGGGCGAAGGTGAAGGTCGTGCAGGCCGACGCGCTCCCGCGGTTCGGCCCCATGCTCACGGGGGGCTCCTCGAGCGTGCGCCGGTCCTGGAAGACGCTGCGGGAGGCGGGCGCGACGGCGAGGGTCATGCTCGTGGCCGCGGCCGCCCGGCGGTGGAAGGTGGACCCGTCGACCTGCCGCGCCGAGCGCGGCGAGGTCATCCACGGCCCGTCGGGCCGGCGGCTCGGCTACGGGGCGCTCGCCGCGGCCGCCGCGAAGGAGCCCGTCCCGAAGGAGGTCGCGCTGAAGCCGCCGGAGCAGTTCCGGATCATCGGCCAGCGGCTGCCCCGGGTCGACACGCCGGACAAGACGAACGGCAAGGCCCGCTTCGGCCTCGACGTGAGCGTGCCGGGCATGCGGTACGCCGCCGTCGCGCGGCCGCCCGTGCTCGGCGGGAAGGTGAAGGCGTTCGACGCGAAGGCCGCGCTCGCGGTGTCCGGCGTCGAGCAGGTGGTGCAGGTGCCGAGCGGCGTCGCGGTGGTCGCGCGCTCGACCTGGGCGGCGCTGAGGGGCCGCGAGCGGCTGGCGGCGACCTTCGAGGCCGGGCCGAACGGCGCCGTGGATCAGGCGGAGGTGCGGCGGCGGCTCGTCGAGGCGCCGGTGCAGACGGGCTGGGCGCGCAAGGAGGGCGACGTCGCCGCCGCGCTCGCCGGCGCCGCGAGGAGGCTCGAGGCGACGTACGAGGTGCCGTTCCTCGCGCACGCCACGATGGAGCCCATGAACGCGACCGCCCACGTGAAGAGGGGCGCGGTCGAGCTCTGGGCGCCGACGCAGGCGCCCACGTGGGCGATCCCGGCGGTGGCGAAGGCGCTCGGGATCCCGGAGGCCGCCGTGACGCTGCACGTGACGCTCCTCGGCGGCGGCTTCGGCCGGCGGGCGATGTGGGACTTCGTCGTGGAGGCGGCGGAGGTCTCGCGCGCGGCCGGGGTCCCGGTGAAGGTGACCTGGACCCGCGAGGACGACATGCGCGGCGACTGGTACCGGCCGCCGGGCGTGAACGAGCTCTCCGGCGGCCTGGACGCCGCCGGGAGGCTCGTCGCGTGGACCCACCGGGTGCGCGCGCCCTCCGCGTCGGCCTCGATCTTCGGCCCCGAGCCGCGGCCGGGGCGAGACCGGCCCGACGTGGTCGAGGGCGCCGCGGACGTCCCGTACGCGGCGGGCGCCCTGCGGGTCGACTGCGCGGTGCCGGACGTCGGCGTGCGGCTCGGCTGGTGGCGCTCCGTGTACAGCTCGCAGAACGCCTTCCCCGAGGAGTGCTTCCTCGACGAGCTCGCCGCGGCCGCCGGCACGGATCCGCTCGCGTTCCGGCTCGCGCACCTCCCGGCCGCGAGCCGCCTGCGCGGCGTGCTCGAGCTCGCCGCCGCGAAGGCGGGCTGGCGCACGGCGCCGCCGCCCGGCCGCGCCCGCGGCATCGCGTGCCACGCCTCGTTCGGCTCCTACGTCGCCGAGGTCGCGGAGGTGTCGCTCGAGGGCGGCCGGCCGCGCGTGCACCGCGTGACGTGCGCGTTCGACTGCGGGCTCGTCGTCAACCCGGACACCGTGGAGGCCCAGGCGGAGAGCGCCATCGCTTACGGCCTCGGCGCGGCGCTGAGGAACGCCATCACCGTCGAGGGCGGCGCGGTCGTGCAGGGCAACTTCGACGGCTTCGAGCCGATCCGCATGAACGAGATGCCGGCGATCGACGTCCACATCCTCCCGAGCAAGGAGCCCCCGGGCGGCGTGGGCGAGCCGGCGACCCCGCCGATCGCGCCGGCCGTGGCGAACGCGCTGTTCGCGCTCACCGGCAAGCGGCTCCGCAGGCTGCCGCTCGGGGCCGCGGAGAAGGCGTGAGCGGCGAGGAGCGCATCGCGGGCATCGTCCTCGCGGCCGGGGCGTCGAGGCGGCTCGGCGACGGGCGCAACAAGCTCCTGCTCCGCGCCGGGGGCGAGCCGCTCGTGCGGCGTGCCGCGCGCGCGGCCCTCGAGGCCGGGCTCGCGCCGGTGGTGGTCGTGGTGGGGCACGAGGCGCCGAGCGTGCGCGAGGCGCTCGGCGGTGCCGGGTGCGACGTGATCGAGTTCCCGGGGTTCGAGGCGGGCATGGGGAGCTCCCTCGCCGCCGGCGTGAGGGCGCTGCCCGGCGGCCTCGCGGGCGTGGTGGTGTCGCTCGGGGACATGCCGCGCGCGGGTGCGGACGGGGTCCGGGCCGTGCTGGTCGCGCGACGCGCCACCGGCGCGGCGGCCGTGGGCACGCGCTACGGCGACGTCGTGGCGCCGCCGACCTTCTTCGAGGCGGCGCTGTTCCCGCGGCTCGCGGCCCTCTCCGGCGACGCGGGGCCGCGCGCGCTCCTGGCCGGGCCGGGCCTGCGCGTGGCGTGGGTCTCCCGCCCTGCCGGGGAGGCCGTGGACGTGGACCGGCCGGAGGACCTCGGGCCCGCAGGCGTGGAGGTGGAGGCGTGACGGACGCGGAGCTGCTCGAGCAGGCGGCGGCCTGGCGGGCGCAGGGGCTCGAGGTCGCGCTCGCGACGGTGGTCTCGACGTGGGGCTCCTCGCCGCGGCCCGAGGGAAGCCACCTCGTCGTGAACGGGCGCGGCGAGCTCGCGGGCTCGGTCTCCGGCGGCTGCGTGGAGGGTGCGGTCGTGACGGGGGCGCTCGCGGTGCTCGCGGCCGGGCGGCCCACGCGGCTCGACTTCGGGGTCACCGAGGAGACGGCGCTCTCGGTCGGGCTCGCCTGCGGCGGGACGATCGCCGTGTGGGTCGAGCCGCTCCTCCCGGAGCGGGCGCTCGCGGCGCTCCGGGCCGCGCTCGCGGCGAAGCGGCCCGCGGTGGTGGCGATCGACCTCGGCGGTGCGGGCTCGCGGCTCGTCGAGCTCGACGGCGACGGGGAGGGCGGCGCGTTGCGCGAGGCGGCGCGTGCGGCCCTGGCCGCGGATCGCTCCGGGGTGTGGGAGGGGCCCGAGGGCCCGGCGTTCCTGCGCGTGTACGCGCCGCCCGTGCGGCTCGTGATCGTCGGCGCGGATCACGTCGCCCAGGCCCTGTGCGCGCTCGCACGGCCGCTCGGGTTCGAGGTGGTGGTGGTCGACCCCCGGACGGCCTTCGCGACGGAGGCGCGGTTCCCCGGCGCCGAGCTCCGCCGGGCCTGGCCGGACGAGGCGCTCGCCGGCGTGGGGCTCGACCGGCGCACGGCGGTGGTCACGCTCAGCCACGATCCGAAGCTCGACGAGCCCGCGCTCGCCGCGGCGCTCCGGTCCGAGGCGTTCTACGTCGGCGCGCTCGGGAGCCGGAAGACCTTGCCGGCGCGCAGGGAGCGCCTGCGCGCGGCGGGCGTCGGAGCCCCCGGGCTGGAGCGCCTGCGGGCTCCGGTGGGGCTCGCGATCGGGGCGCGGACCGCGGCGGAGATCGCGCTGTCGATCCTCGCCGAGGTGGTGGCCGTGCGGCGAGGCGCTCAGACGACGGCGTAGCCGAGGTCGCGCGCCGCCTCCTCGAGCGTCGACGCGAGGAGCGGGTCCGTGAGCGCGCGGTGGAGCTCGGGCCGGGCCGGCAGCGCCGAGCGCGCGCGCTCGTAGAGCGCGCAGGCGAGGCTGCCCGCGACCACAGAGGAGGCGTAGCGGAGCCCCTCGACCTCCGGGTACGCCTCGTGGATGACGCGCGACCAGCGCTGGGAGGCCTCGTGCGGCCCCGAGCACAGGGCCTCGGTGTTGGCGCCCGCGCGGGCGGGCCAGTCGCCGGTGAGGTCGAGCAGCGCGACGTCGCGGGCGAGCGCGAAGGCGACGAGCCACGGCTCGCGATCGGTCCGGTCGATGGTGCGCTTCTCCTGGAAGACCTCGGCGAGCGCGGCGGCGCCCTGGTCGGCCGCGTAGAGGATGGCGCGGTCGGGCCGGGCGCCCCGCCGCGTGCCGGGCGGCACGTGGTGGTCGAACCGCCCGGACCCGGTGGGCCCGAAGGGCCGGAGCGCGTGCCAGGGCGGGGCGTGCGGCACGCCGCGGAAGTAGACGCGCCAGAGCAGCGTCCCCGTCCGCGCGGTGACGAGCGCCGGGCCGAGCGCCCGGAGCGTCTCCACGGAGGGTGGGCGGGGGCGCGTGGCCATCGCGGGCGGAGGTCCGCTCGAACGGTGCGGACCGGGACCCGTCCCGGCAACGTGCTGTCGGCGGGTCAGGCGTCGACGAGGGCCGCCACCCAGCCCTCCGCGAGCCAGCCCGACAGGGCCTCGAACGCCGCCGCGGCGGCGTCCTCCCGGCCGGAGAACGCGGCGCAGATCGCGCCGAGGTTCGCGCCGGAGGCGGCGGCGTCGAGCGCGGCCGCCTCGTCGAGCGCGAGCGCGCCGTGGAAGACCTCGAAGCCGCGGCGCCAGACCGCGACCGCGGAGGGACCGGGCGCCGGTGGGCCGGGCGGCTCCCCGGCCTCGACGCTGCGCCACAGGTCCGCCGCGGCGTGATCGAGCACGACGAGCCGCAGGGCCGGCGAGAGCGCGAGGCCGGTGCGGAGGAACGCCGGCCCCTCGAGGTCGGCGAACGCCTCGCGGCCGAGCGGCGCGGTCTCCGCCGCGAAGAAGACCTCCTGGCGCGCCCACTCGAGCGCGGCGAGGTCGGCGAGGTCGGGTCGCTCCGGGTCCGGGAAGGCGCGCAGGAAGGCGGGGAGGTGTCGGCCGACGTTCCCGACGTCGTGGTGCTCCGAGGGGTGGCGGACGAGGTAGTCCTCGGCGAGGGCGTGGAAGGTCTCGTCGCCGAGGAAGCGCGCGAGCGCGGGGTAGGTGGCGCGCAGCGCGTCGACGAGCCGCGCGAGGTACATGCCCGAGTAGATCGCGACGCGGTCCGTGGCCGGGAGCTCGGGCGTGCCGGCGAAGCAGGCCTCCAGGCGCTCCGCCGCGAGCGGCTCCTGCCCGGTAATGGCCTCGTGGAAGAGCGCCTGGGTCTCGGCGAGCGTCACGACGCGAGCCTCCGGGGGCCGGCCTCGGCCCCGAGCGCCGTGGTCTCGAACACCGTGGCCTCCTCGGCGGCGGCCCGCCGGCTCTGCGCGACGACCTCGTCGAGGGGCGGGATGGCGTCGTCCCACTCGACGAGCGACGGCACGCGGCCGAAGCGGCGCACGGCCTCGCGGTACAGCGCCCACACCGCCTCGGGGACCTCGTGGTCGTGCGTGTCGAGGAGGTAGCGGCCGTGGTCGGCGTGGCCGGCGAGGTGGAAGTAGCCGACGCTGCCGGCGGGGACGCCGCGGAGGTACTCGAGCGCGTCGAAGCCGAGGTTGCGCGCGCTCACGTACACGTTGTTGACGTCGAGGAGGATCCCGCAGCCGGAGCGGCGCGTGAGCTCGGCCAGGAACTCCCACTCGGTCAGGGTGGAGTCGTTGAAGGCGACGTAGGTGGACGGGTTCTCGAGGAGGAGCGGGCGGCCGAGGCGCTCCTGGACCTGGTGCACGCGCGCCGTGACGTGCGCGAGCGACTCCTCGGTGTACGGCAGCGGGAGGAGGTCGTGGACGTACTGCCCGCGGTGCGTGCCCCAGCACAGGTGGTCGGAGACGAGCGCGGGCTGGATGCGGTCCACGAGCGCGGAGAGGTCCGCGAGGTAGCGCTCCGGGATCGGGTCGACCGAGCCGATGGCGAGCGACACGCCGTGGAGCACGACCGGGCACTCGGCGCGGACCTTCTCGAGGACCGCGATGGGCCGGCCGCCGGGGGCCATGAAGTTCTCGGAGACGACCTCCACCCAGTCGACAGGCGGGCGCGCCGCCATGAACCGGGGGAAGTGCTGCGTGCGGAGGCCGATGCCGTGACCGAGCGAGCTGTTCATGCGGTGAACCCCGGGGCCGGCCGCGCGTGCGGCGCAGGCCGGCCCCGGGCTCCGGGGTGCGTGAAGGTGCCGGCTACATCTTCGCGACGACGACCTTGCCGCCCTTGTCGGTGCACTCCTTCGCGGTCTTCGTCTCGACCCAGCCCTTGCCCTTGCAGGAGTTCTGGGCCTTGCAGGAGTTGTCGGCGCCGGCGCAGGCGCCCTGGCCCTTGCACGCGTTGATGCCGCCGCACTGCACGACCTTCGGGGCGTCCTTCGGCTTCTCGCTCGCCTGGGCGGTGCCCGCGGCGAACATCGAGCAGACGGCGGCGGCGACGGCGGCACCCTTCATGGCTTCACGGAACATGGTGTTTCCTTTCGGTTGAGCTGCGGTGGGGGACTGCTACGAGCTGCGCCCCTCGTCTCCGGGCCGCTGCGCGGCCCGACGCTCGGGGCGAACGGATCCGGATCACTTCGTGCGGGCGAAGAGGGAGAGCTCGACGGTGCCCTTCTCGGCGACGACCTTCGCGAGGGCCTGGACGCGCGCGAGCCAGCCGTCGGTGTACTTCGGGCCGATCCGGTACGCGTCGCGGTCGAAGTCGGCGACGGTCGCGCGGATGCGGATGGTCTTCTTGTCGCCGTACGCGCCGGGCGGGAAGAGCATCGCGGTGCCCTTCACGGTCTCCCGGCCGCCGTCGGCGCGGGCGCGGCCGCAGACGGTGAACGGGATCTGCGCGGTGAACGGCATCGCCCGCTCGGCGGCGAGCGCGCCGACCTTCACGTCCTGGAAGACCGCCTCGAGCTTGCAGTCCTTCGGCTCGGACTTCTTGTTCGTGGCCCACTGGTGGAAGTGGTCGCTCTTCGTGTCGTCGGCGTCGACCTTCACCGAGAGGAGCGGCACCGCGCAGCGGCCGGAGGCGAGGCCGGTCTTCTCGTCGTAGGTGACGTCGCAGCCGACCGACGAGCTGACGGCGTTGATGCGCTCGCCGAGCTGCGCGTCGAAGACGGCGGAGAAGCCGCTGTTGCCGGCGTCGGGGTTGACGGTGAAGGCCTCCGCGCGCGCGTCGGCGGGGAGGGTCAGGGTGAGGGAGAGCGAGAGCGCGGCGGTGAGGCGGGTCATGGGGCGGCTCCTCCGGGTCCGGGGCGGGGGTTCGTCCGCCACACGGAGAGTGGGACTCGGGAGCCCGCCCGCCGTTACAGCCGCCGCTGCGAGGACCCGTCAGGGCCGCGCGGGGATCGGCAACGCGCGGTTCGGCAGCGCGCGCACCTCGAGCACGAGGCGCGCGAGGAGCTTCCGCGCGAGGGACGGGGCCGGCTCGTCCTCCGGCGCGGCCGCGGGCACGGCGAGGTAGGCCGTCGGGACGCGACCCAGGCCCTCGAACTCGTGCTCGAGCCGCACCGCCGCCGCGCCCGCCGCGCCGAGGCGCGAGAGCACCGGGTCGGTGACGAGGAGGTAGTCGTCGACCGGGACCTCGTTCTTCAGCATGCGGTGCACGAGGATCACGTCGACGCCGGCGACCTCCTCGCTCCGCCACACCCTGTGCACGACCACCTCGCCGAGGTGGGAGACGAACTTGAGCCTCAGCTGGGAGAGCTGGCTGCACGCGTCGCAGCCGCAGGTGTTCCGCGCGACCATCGCGCTGCGGCGCCGGACGAAGCGGCGGTGCGCGTCGGCGACGGCGTCGACGAGCCGGCCGGCGAGCGCCTCCGGATCGCTGCGGGAGCGCAGGAACGCCGCGTCGCCCTCGAGCTTCGCGAGCCGGAAGCCGCGGGCGCCCTCGATCACGGCCTCGAGCAGCTCGCCGACGATGACGGGCGCGTGCGCGGCCGAGGTGCGCTGCTCGCGCAGGAAGCGGGTGTATCCGCCGATGTCCGCGATCACGAGGAGCGCGGGCTCCACCGAGGGCGCCATGGGTGGAGCTTACCGCGCGAGGCGCAGCCCGCTCATCTGCCACCGGGCGGCGGGCGGGAAGAAGTTGCGGTAGCTCGCGCGCAGGTGCGTGCGCGGCGAGAGGCACGAGCCGCCGCGGAGCACGAGCTGGTTCACCATGAACTTGCCGTTGTATTCGCCGACCGCGCCCGCCGCGGGTCGGAAGCCCGGGTAGGCGACGTAGGGGCTCGCGGTCCAGGTCCAGACGCCGCCGAAGAGCGAGGCCTCGGCGCCGGCGCCGGCGGGGACGAACACGCCGTCCTCGACGAACGGGCCCGCCACCGGCTGCGCCGCCGCGGCGGCCTCCCACTCGGCCTCGGTCGGCAGGCGCGCGCCGGCCCAGCGCGCGTAGGCGTCGGCCTCGTAGTAGCTCACGTGCGTGACGGGCGCAGCGGGGTCGATGGGCCAGAGGCCGTGCAGGGTGAACCGACGCCGCTCGCCGCCGAGGTCCTCCCAGTACTGCGGCGCGCGCCAGCCCTGGGCCTGCACCGTGGCGAAGCCGTCGGAGAGCCAGAGCTCGGCGCGATCGTAGCCGCCGTCGGCGATGAAGGCCTGGAACTCGCCGTTCGTGACCGGGCGAGCGGCGAGCTCGAACGGCTGGAGCAGGACGTCGTGCGCGGGCGTCTCGTTGTCGAAGGCGAAGCCGGCGCCGCCGGGGTGCCCGATGCGCACGGTGCCGCCCGGGTGGGCGTGCCAGCGCAGCGGCGGCACGGCGGAGGGTGCCTGCGGCTCGCGCGGCGCGTACGCGGGCCGCAGGGGGT
Source organism: Anaeromyxobacteraceae bacterium (assembly GCA_047602405.1). Lineage (GTDB taxonomy): Bacteria > Myxococcota > Myxococcia > Myxococcales > Anaeromyxobacteraceae > Anaeromyxobacter. The sequence goes on along the minus strand of JASGHJ010000001.1, from coordinate 142,390 downwards.
TCCGCGAGAACGCGTGCAGGAGGTCGGTGAGGAGGAGCTCCTGGTGCTGCTGCTCGTGGTGGAGGCCGAGCTCGACGAGCGCGAGCACCTCGGGGGTGGCGCCCGCGGGCGTGCGCAGGAAGGTCTGGACCTGCTCGTCGACCGCCGCGCGGTACGCGAGCACCTCGGCGACCGACGGCCGCGTGAGGAGCCCGCGCTCGGGCCGCGGATGCCGGGGGCCCGCGGCGACGTAGTACGAGTTGAAGAGCGGGGCCCAGCCCTCGCGGAAGGGCCGGTGGCCGCGCGCGTGCGGGCCGAGCACGAAGGTCTCGAAGAACCAGGTCGTGTGGGCGAGGTGCCACTTCGCGGGGCTCGCGTCGGGCATGGACTGCACGACCAAGTCCTCCGGCGAGAGCCCGGCGCAGAGCCGCTGCGTCGCGGCGCGCACCGCGGCGAGGCGGTCGGCGAGCGAGGCGGCGGCCCGCGCGGCGCTCACCGTGCGGCCCCCGGCACGCGCCAGAGCGCGTCCACGAACCAGCGCCGCGCGTCGTGGAAGCGCGCGACCTCCTCGAAGCCGGCGGCGCGCGCGAGCTCGGCCACCTGGGCCTCGGTGTACTTCCAGGAGATCTCGGTGTGGATCGCCTCGCCCTCGCCGAACTCGAGGCGCTCCCCGGCGATGGTCGCGGAGGTGGCCCGCCGCGCGACGAGCCAGCTCTCCATGGCGGGGCGCCGGTGGTCGAACGTCGCGCGGTGCTCGAACGCGTCGAGGTCGAGGTCGCCGCCGAGCTCGCGGTTGATGCGCGCCAGCAGGTTGAGGTTGAACGCGGCCGTCACGCCCTCGTCGTCGTCGTAGGCGCCGCGCAGCACGGCCTCGTCCTTCAGGAGGTCGAGCCCGATGAGGAGGTGATCGCCTTTACGCAGCGAGGCGCGCAGCCGGCGCAGGAGCCCGACCGCCTCGTCCCACTCCAGGTTGCCGAGGTTGGAGCCGAGGAGCAGCGCGAGCAGCGGTCCGGCGAGCGCGCGGCGCACCCGGCCGAGGCACTCGACGTAGTCGCCGCGCAGGGGCCGCACCGAGAGGTCCGGCCAGACGGCGTGCATGCGCTCGCTCGCCGAGTGGAGCGCGGCCTCCGAGACGTCGACCGGCGCGTAGGTGACCCCGGGCGCGCGGGCGCGCGCCGCGGCGAGGAGCAGCTGGGTCTTCTTGCCGTCGCCGGCGCCGAGGTCGACGACAGCCGCGGGCGGCGCCTCGAGGCGCTCCACGAGGGCGGTCGCCGAGCGCTCCAGGATCTCGGTCTCGACGCGGGTGGGGTAGTAGCCGTCGAGGTGCATGATCCGCTGGAAGAGGCGGCTGCCCCATGCGTCGTAGAACCAGACCGAGGGGAGCGCCCGCGGCGTGCGCGAGAGGCCCGCGAGCACGGCGGCGCGGAAGGCCTCGCGCGTGTGGTCGGCCTCCGGGGTGGGCCGGCTCGGTGCAGACGTCCGGGCTGCAGGCTGGGGTCTCTGCATGGCGCCTCGCGATCGGAGGAGGGTCTACCGTTGCACGGCGAAGCCGTGGGGGAAGGGTGCCGCGTGGGGCGCGTTCGGGTCCGTGCGCACGTGGGGAAACCTCTACACGCCTCCACGTCGAGGCTCGCCGGGGCAGGGAGGATCCGGTGGGACCCACCTGGGCCCGACGGAGGCCCGGTCGGGGCGATGCCTGCTCGTACGTCGGTCGCGCGAGGGGCCGGGGCGTTACTCCCTGGCCCCGTCCAGGGCTCAGGTCCGACGCGCCCGTGCGGTGGCCCGGCGGCCCGGGCGGCGCGGGCGAGGCGCGGGCTCCTCGCGCTCGAGCTCGATCCCGAAGATGGCCCCCAGCTTCGCCCTATCGAGCGGCTTCTTCTGCCGCGCGGGCCGCGCGAGCTTCTTCGCGGTCCCCGCCTGGGCGACGAGCTCGGAGAGATCCACGCCGCGCAGCGTGAAGAGGAGCTCGGGCTGCTGGTCGAGCCGCGCACCCACGCCGTAGAGCACCGCCGCGAGGTGCTTGCACAGCCAGGCGCCGTCCGGGCACGAGCAGTCGAGCGTGAGCTCCTCGGTGTCCGGGAAGAGGCCCTCCTCGCGGTGGCAGAGCACGGACATGACCGCCTCGGAGAGCTTCCCGGAGAGGAGCTCCACCACCGTGCCGATGCTGCCGGAGCAGCGCTCCCGGACCGACCGCCAGCGGGCGGGCGCGAGCGGCCGGATCGCGACGGAGGCGGAGTAGAGCTCGCTCCCCATGACCCGCGCCTCGACGGCGCCCCTCGTGATCTTCAGATCGATCACCGCGCCGTTCCTCGCGTAGCGGCGCCCCCTCGGGAGCCGGGTCTCGAGGTCGGCGTGGCCCTCCAGGTGATCGCACCAGGCCTTGCCCCAGAACGTCGTCGCGATGTGGCGGCCTTCGATGACGACCGGCTCGGGGGCGTGGCCCTTCTTCCGCAGGCGCGCGAGCTCCTGCCGCGCGAGCCGCTGCCGCTCGGCGACCGGGACGTAAGGTGGGAATCCGCCGTAGAAGGCCACGCGCGCTCCGGCTCAGGTATCGGCGCTGGCGGCCCGCAAGTCCAGCGAGACGAGCGAGAGCAGGGCCTGGTCGTCGAGCTCGGTGAGGCGCAGCTCCTCGCCGCCCTCGAGGAGATCCTTCGCCAGCGCCCGCTTGTCCTCGAGCATGGCGTCGATGCGCTCCTCGATCGTGCCCCGGCACACGAGCTTGTGGACGAGCACCGCCTTCTTCTGGCCGATGCGGAACGCCCGGTCGGTCGCCTGGTTCTCGACCGCCGGGTTCCACCAGCGGTCGAAGTGCACGACGTGGGTCGCGGCCGTCAGGTTGAGGCCGGTGCCGCCGGCCTTCAGCGTCAGCACGAAGAAGGGGACGTCCTCGTCCTCCTGGAAGCGCTTCACGAGCTCGCCGCGCTCCTTCACCTTCGTGTCCCCGGTGAGGACGAGCCCCGGCCGGCCGAGGAGCGTGGTGAGGTGGCGCGCGAGCGGGTCGGCCATCTCGCGGAACTGCGTGAAGACGAGCACCTTCTCCTGGCGGGAGGCGACGACCTCGGCGAGCTCGGCGAGGCGCGCGTACTTGCCGCTGTCGGCGGGGTCGTACGCGCCGTCGTCGAGCCAGTGCGAGGGGTGGTTGCAGATCTGCTTGAGGCGCATGAGGTACGAGAGCACGAGGCCGCGGCGCCGCATGCGGTCGCTCGCGCCCATCCGGCGCATGTCGCGCGCGAGCCCCTCGACGGCCTCCTGGTACAGCGCGGCCTGGCGCTTCGTGAGGCCGCAGTAGGCCTTCACCTCGGTCTTGCCCGGCAGGTCGGAGATGACGGCGCGGTCGGTCTTGAGCCGCCGCAGGATGTAGGGCCGGACGAGCTCGCGGAGCGCGGCGTAGGGCGAGCGCCGCTCGGCGGTGCCCTCCGGCGGAGGCGCCGCCGGCGCGCTCGCGCGCTTCACGAACGCGCCGAACTCCTTCGCGGAGCCGAGGAGCCCGGGGTTCACGAAGTCGAAGATGGACCAGAGGTCGCCCGCGCGGTTCTCGACTGGCGTGCCGGTGAGCGCGAGCCTGAGGCGCGACGGCAGCGCCTTCACCGCGCGGGTCTGGCGCGCGCCGGGATTCTTGATGGCCTGCGCCTCGTCGAGCACGACGAGGCCGAAGCGGGCCTTCGCGAGCCAGGGCAGGCGGTGCACGGAGCCGTAGCTCACGAGGACGAGGTCGTGATCGGCCACCGCCTGCTCGTCGAGCGCCTCGAGCTCGGGGCGCGGCGTCGCCGAGGGGTGCGCCACCAGCAACCGGAGGGAGGGCGCGAACCGGGCCGCCTCGGCGCGCCAGTTGGAGAGGAGCGAGGCCGGCGCGACGAGCAGGTGCGGGCCCGGCAGCGAGCGGTGGCGCTTCAGCACGAGGAGCAGCGCGAGCACCTGCACGGTCTTCCCGAGCCCCATGTCGTCGGCGAGGCAGCCGCCGAGGCCGAGCCGGCTGAGCGTCCAGAGCCAGCGGAGCCCCTCCTGCTGGTAGGGCCGGAGCGTCGCGTGGAGCGCGGCGCCCGGGTCGGCCTTCTCGGCGCCGCCCGTGCCGCGGAGCTCGGCGAGCGTCTCCGCGAGCCAGGCGCCGGGCCGCACGCCCGTCCACGACGGATCGCTCCCGGCGAGCGGCGAGCGCGCCTCGAGCTCGGCGCCCGCGACGAGGCGCATCGCCTCGACGAACGTGAGCCCCTCGCGCGCGCCCTGCTCCGCGGCCTTCCAGCGCCGGAGCATCTCGTCGAGGCGCTCCTGGTCGACCTCCACCCACCGACCCCGGAGCAGCGCGAGGCCGGAGGTCTGCGCGCGCAGCCGGCGGAGCTCCTCCGCCGTGATGGCCTCGCCGTCGAGCGTGAGCTGGACCTGGAAGTCGAGCAGCGCGTCGAGCCCGAGGCCCGAGGGCGCCTGCTCGCCGACCGAGACGGTGACCTGCGGGCGCGGCGGCCTGCGGGCGCTCCACCACCCGGGCACGCGCACGATGACGCCGCTCGCCTCGAGCTTCGGCACCTCGCGCAGGAACCTCAGCGCCTCGTCCGGTGTCCAGGCCTGCGGCTCGAAGAGCTGGCCGGAGTCCGCGAGCGCCTTCACGAGCGCGCTGTGCTCGGAGGCCCGGTGCACGGGCTGGAGCAGCGCGAGGAGCCGCTTCGAGTCCTTCGCGCGCGTGTCGCGGACCGCGTCACCGAGCGGCCGGTGCTGGGGCTTGCCGCTCGCGGTGAGGCCGGTCGTGTAGGTCGCGAGGAAGGCGAAGGGCCGGTCCTCGTCGGCGCGGTTCTCGGCGAGGTGGAGGTGCACGCGGCCGACGACGCTCCAGGCCGGGTCCTGCGCGGCGAGCCACGCCTGCACGGTGCCGCGTTGCGCGCCGAGCGCCGACTGCCAGGCGGCGGCGAGCTCGCGCCAGAGGCCGGCGAGGAGCTCGGCGGTGAGGTACTCACCGCCCGGGAGCGGCGGCGCGGCGGCCGCGAGCGCCTCGAGCTCGCCCTCGCGCGGCGCGGGCGCGGCGTGCTCGCGGGCCTCCTCGAGATCCGGGAGGGCGCAGGCCGCGGCCACGTACGCGCGGCCGAGGTCGCGCCAGAAGCCGAGGACCGGGGGGAGGTCCGTGCGCGCCTCGGCGGCGCCCAGGTGGAGGAGCCCGGCGCCGGTGCCGCGCTCGAAGGCCTCCGCGATGCGGCCGGCGGCCGCGCGGGCGAGGCCAGGCTCGCCGGGCTCGGCGTCGCGCAGGCGGAGGTGGCCCGCGGGGGTGAGGGTGAGCGTGAGGGGGGCGGACATGGCTCCGCTCAGGCCATATCACGGTGGCCGGACGGCGACGGTTCGCCCTCGCTCAGCACGCCGCCCGCTCGCCGGGGATCGCGAACGGGATGCGCGCGGTCCCGAGCGCCGCGACCTGCGCGTCGCACTCGGCCGCGAGCGCCTCGTCGCCGGCGGCGCGCGCGACCCTGGCCCTCGCGGCCCACGCGTCGCGCGAGACCGGCGCGAGCCGCGTGACCGAGTCGAGGAGCCGCAGCGCGCCGGCCGTGTCGCCGGTCGCGTCGAGGTGGCGCGCCATCGCCACGTGCGCGGCGACGTCGGCCTCGCCGGCCTCGAGGAGGAGGGCGTAGATGCGCGGCGTCGACGGGTCGCCGGCCGCGCGGTCGGGGTCCTCGAGCGTCGCCCGAAGCTTCCAGGCGATGGTGTCGAACGAGTGCTGCGCGGCCGGGTTGAGCGGGTCCATGGCGACGGACTCTGCGATGACCTTGAACGCCATCTCGGTCTCCTCCGTCATGTCGAGCGCGACCGCGAGGCCCCACGCGAGGTACGCGGAGTCGAGGCCGAGCTTGCGCGCGCGGGCGCGCGCGGTGGTGAACGCCTCCCTGGCCTCGGCGTAGCGCCGGTCGTCGAGCAGCCGCCCGGCGTGCTGGGCCTCGGAGTTGAGCTTGCGGAAACGGACGTCGGGGAACGTGCGCATCGGGTCCTCCATCGCGCGGCATTGCCACCGTTCCGGCGGCGAGCCCGCCGGGGGTTGGTGAGGGTCGTCGAGCCGCGGCTCTCGCCTCGTCGTGATGGTGAGAGGAGTCTACCGGAGGGACGGACACGGCCGCCCGGGACTACCCGGCGTCGAGCTCCGCCTGGATCGCGCCCAGCCCCTCGAGCGCGCCGGCCGGGATCGAGATCGTCCCCTTCGGCCCGTCGGCCTCGCGCGGGTTGATCCGCACGAGCACGACCCCGGGCCGCTGCGCGAGGCGCTCGGCCTTCACGCGCACGCTCGGGATGGCCTTCCCGGCGCCGAGCTCGATGATGACGGTGCGGCGCCCGCGGTGCTCCTCGAGGAACGCGTCGAAGGCCTCGCCCTGCTTCGTCGAGCGGTCGGGGATCCAGCCGAAGTCGCCGAACATGAGGATGTTCGGGCGGGCGACGCCGCGGCAGCGCGGGCAACGGGGGATCGCGCGGGCGCGCATCGTCGCGAGGTCGACCGGGACCTCCTCGCGGTTCTCCCAGATGGCCTCGGTGCACGGCCCGGCGCACTGGAGGTGGTGGATGGAGCCGTGGACCTCTGCGACGCGCGCGGGGTCGAAGCCGGCCTTCTGGAACTGGCCGTCGACGTTGGAGGTGAACACGAACGACGCGAGCCCGCGGGCCTCGGCCCAGCGGCGGAGCAGCGCGAAGCCGGCGTGCGGCACGGTCGCGCGGTAGAGCCCGAGCCGGTGGCCGTAGAAGCCCCAGCCGAACGCCGGGTCGTCCCCGAAGTGCTCCGGGTTCGCGGCGTCCACGAAGGTGAGGCCGAGCTTCTCGTAGGGCGGGTAGGCGTTCCAGAAGCCCTGGTCGCCGCGGAAGTCCGGCAGGCCGGAGTCGACGCCGATGCCGGCGCCCGCGCCCACGAGGAGCACCTCGGCCTCGCGGAGCGCGAGCGCGGCGGCGGAGATGGCAGCGGAGGTCGTCACGGGGCGCGATCATCGCGCCGGGGCGGACATGACGGGCGGGAGCGGCGGTCTCGACCTCAGGCCGTGCGGACCACGAGCCGGCCGAGGTTCTCGGCGAGCTCGACGGCGGCGAGGAGCTCGCGGGTGGGCTCGCGGGTGCGGTCACCGTCGCGGAGCAGGCGGCGCGCCTTCGAGAGCGCGCGCGCGAACTCGAGGTTCCCGAGCGTCCCGCCCTGCTGCGAGGTGAGCTGCGCGTCGAGCGCCCGCATCCTTGCCTTCACCGCGCCGAAGCCGTCGTTCATCCTCCGGTGATACGCCGCCGCGGCCGCCGCTGCACGGTCATCCGGGTCCCCACGTGGTGGGCGGAAAGGAGGCGAACGGCCGGTCGGGGTGCTAAATAGCGAGAAGTGACCACGAACCCGGTCGTCTCCTTCCAGGTGGGCGCGCACCAGATCCAGCTGGAGCGCGTCGACAAGCAGCTGTGGAAGGTGACGATCGACGGCCGCCGCTACGCGACCTTCTGCAGCGAGAGCCGCGCCCGCGCGGCCGGGCGCGCCGAGGCGAAGCGGCTGAAGCAGCGGCGGTAGCGCGGGCCGCGTCGGGCGTGCGCCCGAGCTAACTCCGGGTTATACCTGATTCACCGGCGCTCTCCGCCGGCATCCCCGCCCCCGTCGGCGATCCCGCACGCCACACGCGGCTCCCCTCGGCCACACGAGGATTTCGCCGGCCGTCGGCGCGGCCCGGGAGGACGTTCGCCCGGGTGCCCGGCCAGAGGAGTGCGGGATGGAGCTGAAGAGCGGGTTGCTCGTGAAGCACGCGTCGCTGGGGCTCGGCAAGGTCGTCGCGGTCGACAAGGCCGCGGTCCACGTGGTCTTCGCGGACGGCGATCCCCGCCACGCGACCAAGCTGCGGCTGCCGATGGCGCTCCCGTTCTTCACGCCGGCGCCCGCGTCCAACCCCTGGCTCTCCGGCCTGACCGGTTTCGTGCTCGACGAGAAGTCCGGCCGCTACGGTCGCGCCGCGACCTCGCTCTCGCACCAGGAGGCGGTCGAGCGGTTCACGGCCGAGTTCCCGGCCGCGTTCCGGGATCCCGCCTACCTGGAGGGCGACGGCGCGAGGAGCGACCGCGCGGTGCGCTGGCGGCGCGCGGTCGACGAGTACGCGGCGACCTTCGGCGACGGCCGCGGGGAGAAGCTGCTCGACGCGGGCCAGCTCCGCGCGCTCCTCGAGGGGGCGCGCAAGATCGAGAAGCACCTGAAGGTGCAGGCCCGGGAGGCCGACCGGGAGCCCATCGACACCTGGCTCGCCGACCCCGATCGCGCCGCTGCCTACTGGCAGGCGCTGTTCGCGTTCGTCGGCGCCGTGCGCCCGCAGCGCGCCAGGTTCGAGGCGCTCGCGGCCGCCGTCGCCGAGCTCGAGCTCGAGGAGGCCGAGACCGGCTGGCGGCTCATCACGCTCTTCCCGTTCCTCGCCCGGCCGGACCTGCACGTGCTCGTGCGGCCGCGGGCTGCCCGCGAGGCGGCGCAGCGGCTCGAGCTCGACGTCACCTACGACGCCGTGCCGAGCTGGACGAGCTACGCATCGATCGTGGCCGCGTCGGCCGGACTGCTCGAGAAGCTGAAGCCGCTCGGCGCCCGCGACCACGCGGACGTCGAGGTCTTCATGCAGGTGGCGCTCGCGAAGCCTGCGAAGGCGAAGGTCGCGAAGGAGCCCGCGTCGAAGGCGACCGCGTCGAAGGAGCCGGTGTCCAAGCCGCCGGCGCCGAAGGCGACGGCCAGGCGGAAGGCGGCGGGCGCGGGGAAGCGCGCCCCGTCGGCTCCGTGACCGGAGCTCGGGCGGATCAGTCCTCGCTCGCCGACCGGTAGATGTACGAGTAGACGTCGATGAGGTCGCGGCAGCCGAGCGGATCGAGGTCGGCGCGCAGCAGCTTCACGAGCTCCTTCAGCTGCACGAACGTCTCGACCGAGGGCGTCGGCTTGTACATGAGGTCGAAGGAGTAGCGCGCGGCCGACTCCTGGGTGGCGCTCGGCTTCACGAACAGGAACGTGTCCGGCCGCGCGAGGAACGGGATGATGGTCGTGAGCGTCCAGTTCGCCGCCTTGCCCTTCTTGCTCGGCAGCGCCTCGACGGCCTTCACGAACCCGGCGAAGGCGCCCTCGGGCGCGTCGGCCTCGAGCAGCTCCTTCAGCGCGCGGAAGTAGCCCAGCGTCTTCTCCGCGTCGGCGAAGGCGTCCTTGAGGCGCGCCTTCTCGATCGGGTGGAGGAGGTTCTGGCTGACCGTCTCGACCGCGAGCGCGCGCTTCGCGAGCTCGGCCGCGTCCCCCGCGTCGATGAGCCGCGCGAGCTCGGCCTTGCCGAGCGTCTGCTCGAACTGCTCGTGGGCGGCCCACTTGTAGTCGCGCTCCTCCTTCAGGTAGCGCGGGTCGGTGAAGCCGGCCGGGAAGAGGTTCTTGAAGAACGCGAGCCCCTCCTCGCGGGAGCGCTTCGCGACCTTCGCCGCCTTGGGCTTCGCCTTCGCCTTCGACTTCGCCTTCACCGCCGTGCCGCCAGTGGGGCCCGTGTACTTCGACGGGTCGGGCCAGCTCGCGACGTGGCCGACGACGAGCGAGGTGGCCGGGACCGCGACGGGCTTCTTCGCCGGGTGCGCGAAGAAGAGGACCCGGACGAGCTTGCCGTCGCGGCTCATCACCACACCCTTGCCCCACTCCGGAGCGTGGCGGCTCGTGACGTGGGCACCGACGGGGATGAGGGGCGGCGGCGGGGCGGACGGGGTGTTGGGGTCGGTCACGGTGCGCACCCTACAGGATGGGGAGGCCCCATGCGAAGGGCGAAGGAGGGATCCCCAGGTTTGCAGCATGGACAGCCAGGGACAGCCGGAGTTCGTGCGGACGGCGCACGTCCGGTACGAGCTCGAGCGCGAGGAGGCGGACCCGGTCGAGGGCGAGACGGGCGACGGGTCCGAGCTCGTGGGCGTGAGGGTGCGCCTGCTCGCCCACCACGACCGCGAGCGGCTCGGCACGCCGGGGTGCCCCGCGTGCGAGCGCCTGCTCGGGGAGCTCCGGAGCTTCGCGGAGCAGGTCGCCGCGGAGGCCGGCGCCGGCGACCGGGCGGAGGTGATCCCGGCGACGCAGAAGCTCTACGAGGCGCCGGACGATCGCACCCAGGACGAGGTCGCCGTCACGCTCCGGGTGAGGTGCGCGGCGCCGGAGCACGGGCGCGGCGACGAGGACCGCTGCGTGGGGAGCGTGCGGGAGCGGCTCGAGGCGCTCGGGGTCGCGCGGGGCTGAGCGTCGCCCTCGCGACGTCGGACTCCTGAAACGCGAAAACCCGGCCGCGAGCGGCCGGGTTCCCGTGTGACGTCGTCGCGAGGTGGTTAGACCGCGCGGACGTTCGCGGCCTGCAGGCCCTTGGGGCCGCGGACCACGTCGAACTCCACCTTCTGGCCCTCGGCGAGGGTGCGGAACCCGTCGGCCTGGATGGCGGTGTGGTGGCAGAAGACGTCCTCACCACCGTCCGTCTGGGTGATGAAGCCGAAGCCCTTCGCGTCGTTGAACCACTTCACGGTACCGGAAGCCATGCTTTGTACGTTCTCTTTTCTCTCTGTTAACGCGGTGCTGAAATTGCCCCGCGCCTTGCTGCTGCCGTCCTGAGCGGATGGCGACGGAAACGTGTAGTGGATCTGGAGCGGAAGATCCAGAGGGTGACGCAACAATTTCGTGGGAGGGGAAGACCGGACCGCCCGACGCGGCGGGGCCAGCTGGACGGCATACCTCCTTCTTCCATGGCGGGGGGACCCGCCGGCCGTCCGGGGGGAAGGCCGGCTCACCGCCGGGGGCCTGGTAAGGGCGCGAAAAGCCTCACCTGTGCCTACGTTGGCGCCCTTCGGGGCGCCGTTCGGCGGCGGCGAGCAGTGCCTTCCGCGGCCTTCGCGGCATGGGCGGCCCGGGCGACCGGTTGCCTGCAGCACGCCCAGGAGCTTCGAGCGGAGGCGCGGGTCGGCGCCCTTCACGAACTCCACGAGCAGCCGATCGCGCTCCTTCGCCCGCGCCACGGCCGCCGGTCCGTCCCGCGGCCGGTTCACGCCCGCGCGTGCCGCGAGTGGAAGGTCGCGTGCGGGGCCGCGGGTGTGATCCAGCTCATCCTGTGCCGGGGCCAGCCGTGGTTCGTCTCGGCGCGGCCGATCGAGGTGATCGGCCAGGGCGTGGAGACCGAGGTCGTGGTCCGCTGGACCTCGTCGGAGGTCTACGCGAAGGTCCCGGCGAGCGTCGACGGCTTCACGGTCGAGGTGGTGCTCGAGGGGCAGAGCGGCCAGATCATCCACCTTCACTGAGCGCCGCCCATCGAGGCGAGCGAGACGGCCTACCCCTTCTTCGCGATCGCCCGGGCGAGCTCGCGCTTGTTCATGCGCGAGTACCCTCCGACGCCGAGCCGCTTCGCCCGCTCGCGGAGCTCCCCGGCGGTGTGGCCCTCGAAGTCGACGCCGCCGAAGGTCTCGCCCTTCCCGGCGCGCTTCTCCGGCGTGGACTTCTTCGAGCGCGGGTCGGAGGGCCCGGGCCGCTTCTTCGGCGCCCAGCGGTCGCCCACCTTCTCGAAGCCGCGCTTCAGGACCGCCATCGCGGTGCGGTGCGCGCGCTCGCCCTCGCCGTACTCCTCGACCGCGTGGTCGTGCGTCTTCTTCCAGGTGCGCTGCGCCTTCGCGGGCGAGCGGCGCAGGGTTCCGGGGATGTCGTCCGGGCCGGGCATGGGGCTCTCCTTCGCGGAAACGTTGAGGACCGGCGCGGCGACCCGCAACGGCGGCGGTCGCGACGCTCGGCCCGGGGGCGGCCGCCCGGCGGCCCGTCCAACGACCGCTGGCCGCGCTCAGGCCTCGGTCCGCGGCGTCGAGAGGAGCACGGCGCTCCCGAGCAGCCCCGCCACGAGCGAGCCCGCGAGGATGCCCAGCCTGGCCTCGTCGAGCAGCCGCGGCGCGCCGGGGAACGCGAGGCCGGCGATGAAGAGCGCCACCGTGAACCCGATGCCGCCGATCGCCGCGACGCCGAGCAGCTTCGGCACCGAAGCGCCGCCGGGCATCGCCGCGAGCCGGAGGCGAACGGCCGCGAGCGTGAAGGCCGAGATGCCGAGGAACTTGCCGACGACGAGCGCCACGGCGGTCCCGAGCACGATCGGGCTCGCGAGCGCCTCCGCGCCGAGGCCGCCCAGGTCCACCCCGGAGCTCGCGAGCGCGAAGGCCGGCATGATGCCGAAGGCCACCCAGGGGTGGAGCGCGTGCACGAACCGGCCGAGCGGCGACTCGAGCTCCTCGAGCTTCTGCTCGATGGCGAGGAGCGCCTCGCCGCCGCGGCCCTCGTCGCTCCGCTCTTCCGCGAGCGTGGCCGCGTGGGTGGCGAGCTCCTCGAGCGTCTCCTCCGGGGGCCGCCGGGTGCGGGCCGGCACGGCGAGGCCGGTCACGACCCCGGCGATGCTCGGGTGGACGCCGCCGTGGTGGAGCGCGTACCAGAGCGCCGCGAGGAGGCCGACGTACACGAGGGGATGGCCGACCTGGGCCCGGCCCGCGAGCGCGAGCAGGAGCGCGACGCCCGCGCCGGCGAGGAGCCAGGCCGCGTGCACGCCGCTCCCGTAGAAGATCGCGATGACGATGATGCCGCCGATGTCGTCGAAGATCGCGAGCGCGGTGAGGAAGACGGTGAGCGCGTGCGGGACGCGCGCGCGAAGCAGCGTGAGCACCCCGATGCAGAAGGCGATGTCCGTCGCCATCGGGATGCCCCAGCCCGGCCGCCCCGGGCCGCCGTGGTTGAAGGCCGCGTAGAGGGCAGCCGGCACGACCATGCCGCCCAGCGCTGCGATCGCCGGGAGCGCCGCCTGGGCGGGGACCCGGAGCTCGCCGAGCACGAGCTCGCGCTTGATCTCCATGCCGACGAGCAGGAAGAACAGCGTCATCAGGCCGTCGTCGATGAGCTGCCGGAGCGTGAACGTGGCGGACCCGCCGCCCAGCCCGACCGTGAGCGGGAGCGAGCGGAAGGCCTCGTAGCTCGCGGCGCCGCCGAGGTCGACCCACAGGAGCGCGGCGGCGGCGGCGGCGAAGAGCACGACGCCGCTCGCGGCCTCGAGCGCGAAGAACGCGCGGATCGGGGCGATGACGGCGCCGAAGATGGGGCGGCGGACGGGCACGGAGAGGGGCCGGTGCACGGGGCTCCAGGCGCCGAGACGGCGCGTGAAGAGCAGCGGCCCGACTGCTCCGGATCCTGCGGCGGGAAGCGCCGCACCCGGGCCAGAAGTAAGGTGGCGGCGCCCCGCCTGTCAACGAAAGCGGAGGGGGCCCGGCGTCACCGGGAAGGGGTGTCGTCGCGGCGACGGGGTCACGGGCCGTGGAGCGCCCGCACGACCTCGTCGACCCGGGTGACCGTCGCGAACGAGAACGCCATCGCGGCAAGCGCGTGGGCCTCCATCTCCTCGGTGTACGAGCCGGTGGCCTCGGCAGGGACGACGACGCGGTAGTCGTGCATGAAGGCGTCGCGCACCGTGCACTCGACGCAGACGTTCGTCGCGACGCCGCAGACGACGAGCGTGTCCACGTGGAGGTTCCTGAGGAGCGAGTCGAGGCCCGTGCCGTGGAAGCCGCTGAACCGGTTCTTCACGAGTTCGTGATCGCCGGGCTCGGGCTTCATGCCGGGGTAGTAGTCGGCGTCCCAGGAGCCCTCGGCGCAGTGGCCGAGCTCGCGCAGCGGCGGGAACTTCACGCCGAGCACGCCGAGGTCGGCGAGGTCCTTCTGGAGCACGAAGCGCAGGTGCACCACCGGCACCTTCACCGAGCGGGCCGCGACGAGCAGGCGCTCGACGTGCGGGACCGGCCGGCGCGTCCGCTCCATCGGCACGCCCATGCGTCCGAGCGAGCCCTTCGGGTCCAGGAAGGCGTTCTGCATGTCGACGACCACCATGGCGGTCGTGCGGCGGTCCAGCGTGAGCTGCTCGGCCATGGACACCTCCGTCACCGAGCAGGCGCGCCGGGCGGGGGCGAGGTCAACGCCGCCCGATGACGCAGCGCCCGGCTGGCGCACCCGGGCGCGTGAGCCCGGGTGGGAGCGGGCAGGCGCGTGCGGACTGGACCGGCGGCAAGTCCGGCGCGAAGCGATCAGCGGTCCGGCAGCGGCAGGCGCGGATGGCCGAGCCGGGTTGCCCTTCGCGGTGGCGGTCCCCATCGATGGGACCTCGAATTCACGAGGAGCGCATTCACGCCACCGGCGGAAGAGCGGGCGGGCGGGAGGAAGCCATGCAGGAGAGGGCCGGCAGCAACGTGGTGGGGCAGGTGTCGCTGTGGCTCGCGGTGATCGGCGCGGTGAACTGGGGGCTCGTGGGCCTCTTCGACTTCGATCTCGTGCGGGCGATCTTCGGGACCGACTCGCAGACGCCGGCAAGCGGGGCCTCGCGCGTGGTCTATGCGCTCGTCGGCATCGCGGGCGTGGCGCTCGCGATCGTCGGGCCAAGGCTCAGGGACGCGGGCAGGGTGCGGGCGCCGCTCGGGACCGGGAGCGAGGTGGAGCAGCGGGCGTAGCGCCTCACCCCTTCACCGCCCCCGCCGTCAGCCCCGCCACGATGCGCCGCTGGAACAGGAGCACGAGGGCGACGACCGGCACGGTGACCACCACCGCGGCCGCGGCGATCGCGCCCGTGGGTTCCTGGAACTGCGAGCCGCCCGCGAAGAACGCGAGCGCGGCGGGCACCGGGCGGGCGCGGCCGGTGGAGGTGAGCGAGATCCCGAAGACGAAGTCGTTCCACGACGCGAGGAACACGAGGATCGCGGCGGTGGCGAGCCCGGGCGCGGCGAGCGGCAGCGTGACGTGCCGGAGGACCTGCCACCCCGCGGCGCCCTCGAGCCGGGCGGCCTGCTCGGGCTCGCGCGGCACCTCGCGGAAGAACGAGGTGAGGATCCAGAGGGCGAGCGGGACCCCGAAGGTCAGGTGCGCGAGCACGAGGCCGGGCCAGGTGTCGTAGAGGCCGGTGCGGCGCCAGAGGTCGAAGAGCGGGCTCACGAGCGCGACCGCGGGGAAGGTCGAGACCGCGAGCGCGGCCCAGAGCACGAGGCGGAGGCCCGGGAAGGTGAGGCGCGCGACCGCCCAGGCGGCGGGCGCGGCGAGGCCGACCGAGGAGGCGGTGGCGAGGAGCGAGACCCCGACGGAATTGCGCAGCGCCTCGAGGAAGAGCGGGAGGAGAAGACCTCCCGGTAGTGCTCGAGCGTGAGCGCGCCGGGAAAGAAGGTATGCCTCGCGAGGTCCGGCCCGGGCCGGAGCGAGAGCGAGGCGACCCAGGCCACCGGGAGGAGGCTCCAGGCGACGACGGCCAGGGTGCCGGCGGCTCGGAGCCGGGCGCGCGCGGCGCGGGTCATGCGTCGGCTCCGGTCTCGGTTTGCGATGGCGGCTCGAGCCCGAGCGCCTTGGCGAGCGCGGCGGCGAGCACGAGCATCGCCCCGAAGACCAGGATCGAGACCGTCGCGCCCAGGCCGAGCGCGGTGCGGGTGACGACCTGCCGGTAGGCGAGGAAGCTCACGGTCTCGGTGCCGTTCGCGCCGCCGGTCATGACGAAGACCGAGTCGAAGATGCGGTAGGCGTCGAGCGCGCGAAAGAGCACGGCGGTCGCGACCAGCCCGCGCATCGCGGGCAGCGTGACGCGCCAGAGGCGCTGCCAGGCGGTGGCACCATCGAGCTCGGCGGCCTCCTGGAGCTCGTCGGGCACCGTGGCGAGCCCGGCCAGGAGGAGCAGCGCCATGAACGGCGTCGTCTTCCAGATCTCCGCCACGGAGATGGTCGCG
This sequence comes from Anaeromyxobacteraceae bacterium, assembly GCA_047602405.1. GTDB lineage: Bacteria > Myxococcota > Myxococcia > Myxococcales > Anaeromyxobacteraceae > Anaeromyxobacter. Next base: position 126,700 of record JASGHJ010000001.1, on the reverse strand, counting down.
AGCGCGGTGCCAGGGCGATCGAACCACGCGAGGTCACCGAGACCCAGCCAGGCGCTCACGAAGCCGGTGTCGAGCGCGAACGCGTACCGCCACGCGTACGCGGAGACGACGGTGACGATGCCGTAGGGCACGAGCGTCGCCGCCCGCGCGAGCCCGCGCCCGCGGCCCGGCCGGTGGAGCACGAGCGCGATGGCGAGCCCGAGCGCGAGCTCGGCGGGGACCGTGATCGCGACGAGGAGGAGGGTGCGGCCGAGGTCGCGCCAGAAGAGCGGATTCGTCAGCACGACCCCGTAGGCCTCGAGGCCGATGAACGCCGGGGTGCCGGGCTCGGTCAGCCGGAGGCGGTGAAAGGAGAGCCAGACCGCGTGGGCGAGCGGGTAGGCGGTGACCGAGCCGAGCGCGAGGACCGCGGGCGCGACCAGCAGGAAGGCCGTGCGCGGCGAGGCGGCGCGCGTCACAGGAGCACCCGGTCGTGGAGGACGTCGACGATGAGCCGGTCGGCGGCGGCGGGCGTCTCGTCGGGCGTGACCGAGGCGGGCGGATGGAACGCGCGCGCGGCCGCGGCGCTGACGTCCGGGTAGAAGGGTGTCTGCGGGCGCGGGGCGGCGTCGCGGACCGACTCGCGCAGGAGGTCCGCCATCGGGAACGCCGCGCGCACCGCGGCGTCGTCGTACACGGCTGCACGCGCGGCCGGGTTGCCGGCGTCGAGCATGTAGGCGGCCTGGCTCGCCTCGCTGGTGAGGCACCGGATGGCGTCGACCGCTTCGTCCGGGTGGCGCGAGAAGGCGCCGACGGCGAGGTGGATTCCGCCGAGCGGCGGGCGCGAGGGCAGGTCCGCGCGCACGCGCGGCCAGCGCGCCCAGCCGACGTCGGCGAGCACGGCCGGGTCGAGCGCGCCGGCGCGCACGGCCTCGTTCGCGGCGCGCCAGACGTAGGGCCAGTTCACCATGAAGCCACCGCGCGGGCCGAGGAACGCCGCGCGCGCGGCCTCCTCGTCGGCGGTCGAGAGGCCGGGCATCGCTGCCCTGGAGCGTGCGAGGGTCCCGACGATCCGCGCGGCCTCGCGGCCGGCGGGCGAGTCGAGGCGTGGGCGCGCCTCGCGACCTCGTTCGGGCTGCTGGAGCACGGCGCCGCCGGCGGAGGCCACGAGGGCCGAGAGCCAGACCATGTAACCCTCGTACTGGCGGCCCTGGACGGCCACGGTGGTTCCGGTCTTCTCCGCGGCGGCGGTGATCGCATCCCAGGTGAGCGGGGCTCGGGAGGGGATCCGGGAGCTCGGCGCGCGTGAGAACCGAGCGCCGGAACCAGAGGAGCTGTGCGCTCGCGGTGAAGGGCGCCCCGAAGAGCCGCCCGCGCCAGCGCGCGGAGGCGAGGGGCGCCGGCAGCGTGCCTTCCTCGAGCGCGTGAGCCTCCGCCGGCGTGAACGCGCGCAGGAAGCCGGCCTCCGCAAGCTCCGGGAGGAACGGCGGGTCGAGGCTCATGAGGTCGATGGAGGCGTCGCGCGCCGCGAGGCGGCGAACGAGCTGCTCGCGCTGTCCGGTCGCGTCGCGCGGGAGCTCCTCGAGGTGGAGGCGGTAGCGGCCGGCGGCGGCGGCCTCGCAGCGCGCGGCGAGGCGCGCCTGGCCGCCGTTGTCGGGGTTCGCGTACCAGCGGAGGGTGGGGACCGGGTCGGGCGGGGTGGTGCAGGCGATCGAGGCCGCGGCCGCGCACAGGATAAGAGGTAGGAGGTGTCGGGCCGGTTGACCCGCGCATCGGCGCGGGACCTCGGAGGTTTCCACGGCACCGCCCCGGGCCTTGCGGCCGCGGGCCCGGCCCGTAAGGGAACTCGACGGAGGCGCCATGAGACGACCGGGTGCAACGCTCGCCGTCATGCTGTGCATCGTGGCCTGCGGAGGAGGGCGTCACGAAGGGTGCGGGAAGCCGCCGCTCGAGGCGCTCGAGGCCTCCCAGGCGGCCACGCTCGCGCCCGGGAACGAGGCCGGGCAGGACGAGGATCCGGCCGTTCTCGTGACCCGGCTGCCCGACGCCCTGTACGCGGCGTGGTACTCGAACCGGCTCGGCGCCCACCCCGATGGCCTCGCGCGGAAAGAGATCCTCGTCACCCGCTCGACGGACGGGAAGGCGTGGTCGACGCCGGTCGCCGCGACCGATGCGCAGGCGTGGAGCTTCTACCCGAGCCTCGCGCGCGAGCCGAACGGCGTCTTTCATCTCGCGTGGATGCGCTGGCGCCTCCTGCCCGAGGGCTGCATCTACTTCGACGCCGCGCACTGCCCGGGCACCCCGGGGTGCTGCACCGGGACCGACCGGCGCATCTGGCAAAACGTCTCGTTCGACGGGCTCGCCTTCGACGAGGCCAGCGCCATCGCGATCTCGCCGGGGCCGGACGATCAGCACCCGGCGATGGTCGCGACCTCCGACGGCCGGATGCTCGTCTACTTCACCTCGGGCTACCGCGCCGGCGACACCCGGCGCCGCATCGACGTCGCGGTGCGCGACGCGGCGGGCTGGCACGCGCCGGTCGAGGCCGCGGGGCTCGCGTCGGGCTCGAACGACGCGTTCCCGCACGTGGTCGAGCGGGGCCCCGGCGAGTTCCTGATGGCGTTCACGCGCCACGACCTCGCGCTCGGCGAGAACGTCCTCGACAGGAGCGCCGAGACGATGCTCTCGACCTCCGCGGACGGGCTCACGTGGACCGCGCCCGTGGTGGCGAGCGGGCCCGACGCCGCGCACACCGACGTGTTCCCCTGGCTCTTCGCGGAGCGGAACGGCACGTGGTCCGTCGCGTGGGTGCGGGAGGACGGCACCGTGGTCCGGCCGGTCGCAGGGCCCTTCACCGGCGAGCCCGAGCACCTGCCGGTGCCGGGCTACACGCCCCGGATCGTGCGGACCCCAACGCCGGAGATCGTGTGGGCCGTCTGGGTGGAGGGCATGGAGCCCACGCAGCAGGTGCGGTACCGGTTCCTCGAGCGGTGAAGCGTCGGCGCCGCCGAGCGAGTACCCCAGGTTCATGCGCGTCCTCGTCACGGGAGGGAACGGTTTCATCGGGTCGGCGGCGGTCCGCGCGCTCGCGGCGCAGGGCCACGAGGTCCGGTGCCTGCTCCGGCCGACGAGCCGCACGGACCGGCTGGCCTCGCTGCCGTACGAGCGAGTGACGGGGGACGTGCGGGACGCCGGGTCGGTCCGCGCCGCCGTCGCCGGCCAGGACGCGGTGCTGCACATCGCCGGCCTCTCGGCGTGGGCGTTGATCGACTCGCCGCTCATGGACGAGGTGGTCGTGCAGGGGACGCGGCACGTGCTCGAGGCCGCCGCGGCCGTGCCGGGCATCCGGGTCGTGTACGTGTCGAGCATCCTCGCGGTGAACGGGAGCGAGCGGCCCGAGGTGTTCGACGAGAGCGCGAGCTACACGCTCGCCGCGGGCGGGCTCAACTACTCACGGTGCAAGCGCGCCGCGGAGGCGCTGTGCCCGGGAGGCGCACGCGCGCGGCCAGCACGTGGTCGTCTGCAACCCCGGCGAGGTGTACGGGCCCGGCGACGTGGACTTCATCACGGCGGGGACGCTCGCCGACTTCGCGAGGTCGAACCCGGTGCTCGTGTGCACGGGCGGCACCCTCGTCGCCCACGTGGACGACGTCGCCGCGGGCATCGTCGCGGCGATGACCCGCGGGCGGAGCGGCGAGCGCTACGTGCTCGGGAGCGAGAACCTCACCATCGTGGAACTCGCGCGGGTGACGCTCGAGCTTCTCGGGCAGAGGAAGCGGGTGGTGAAGGTGCCGAACCGCCTGATGCGGGGGCTCGCGCTCGCGGGTCGGTACCTGCGGGTCCCGCTTCCGTTCGATCACCACGTGGTCCCGTACGCCACGCGGCACTGGTTCATGGACACCTCGAAGGCGCGGCGGGAGCTCGGGGTCGAGTTCCGCTCCGCGTGCGAGTGCCTCGCGCCGGCGCTGGCGTGGTTGAGGGAGAGCGGGAGGATCTGAGGGGGACCGGATACCGGTCACCCGCAGCATCTCTTGAACTTCTTGCCGCTGCCGCACGGGCACGGCGCGTTCCGGCCCGGTCCTCGCCCGGTGCTCGCCGGAGGCGCGGCGGCTATCAGCCTTCGCCCGCGCTCCGCCTCGTAGCAAGGGTCGCCTATGGCGTCATACAGGGCGCGCGCGAGCTCCCTCGCCTGCGAGGCGGATGGCTGGGTGCCGAGGGCCTTCATCGCCTCGGCGATGGACTGGAGCATCCACGCGCGGTGCCCGGGGCAGAAGAGCGGTTCGCCAAGGGCCACGCGGTCGAAGCTGAGGGAGAGGTGCGCGCCGCCACGAGGGTCGCCGTGGTCGCGGACGAGTGGGACCCCCGCGTGCGGGTTCTCCTCGAGGACGTGGACAAGCGCGGGGAGGATGCGGCCGTCCAGGAACGGAGGGAGCTTGGCGAGCACGCGGGCGAGCTCGGCGCGGCGTCCGGCCGAGACCGCGCGCGCGAACGCATCCAGCGTGGAATCCACGACGACGGATGGACTGAGATCGGTCGAGTGCACGGCGCCTCCCGCGGCTGGCGTTGCGGCCGATCGGCGGACCATGGTCCGCGCGGCGGCCGGCGCCGTCCCCGCAAGCCTGCGAGTTTCCGCGGGCGACGTGCGCGACGAGGCGGGAGAGCAGGTTCCGTGCCGTGCGGCGGCTACACCGCGAGCACCGAGAGGTGCACCACCCGCTCCCCGTCCAGCAGCGCCGAGCCGGCGAGGCCCGCTCCCTCGAGCCGGAGCTCGGTGCCCTTGCAGGCGCCGGGGGCCGGCGTCGTATGGAGGCGCCGCGCGCGGGCGAGGAGCTCCGTTGCGACCCCGTCCGCGTCCACGGCCGCAGGCACGGACTCCTCCATCGCGTCGAGCGCGTAGGACCCGACGAGCTTCCGGAGCGTCGCGGCGAGCGTCTCGGGCGCGTCGAAGAGCTCGAGCCCCACCGCGCGCCCGCCGATGGCGAACACCGCGCCGACCTGGTTCGGCACCGGGTGGAACGCGGTGCGGTACGACGCGACGTCGTTCTCGACCTGCGCGTAGACGTCGCTCATCGCCTCGCTTGGCGAGGCCACGCGGAAGAAGGCCGCCTTCTTGGAGACGTCGCGCCAGACCTGGCCCTGGTCGGAGCGGTGCGTGCCGGTCTGCCGGAGCGAGGTCGTGACCTGGCCGAGCTTCATCGCGCGGCCGCGGGCGAACATCATGCGGTCCTCGCTCTGGAACGCGCGGGAGCGGTACTGCCAGCGGCCGCGCTCGACGCAGGAGACCGGGATCTTCGTGCGCGTGTGCGGCGGAACGAGGATGGAGGTGTTGAGCACGCGGTTCTGCGTCGCGCCGACGAGCTCGTCGCCGTCCAGGAGGAGGACGTCCTCGTCGGCGAGGTTCTCGAGGAGGAGGTCCGGGACGCTGCCGCCCTCGCTCACCTCGGTGACCTTCACGAGGTTCTTCGCGAGGGCGTCCCTGAGCTGGAGGTAGCCGGCGGGGCGCGCTTCGCGGGTGACGAGCGGGATAACGGTGAGGGAGGCGTGGCGCTGCGGGGCGGCGAAGAGGAGCGACTCGAGGAACGCGTTGAGCTCGGTGTTCATGAGGCGGAGGGTAGGGGTGGGGCGGACACGGGGGGCGCGACGGGGCACGCCAAGGACCGACGGGCGCCGCGATGTGATGGCGAGCGGACGGGTCCGCCGTGCGTCTTCTTGTCTCAGGCGCTCGCGGGAGGGCCTGCCGCAGCGTGCGTCAGCTGACGATGAGTGAACGGCACGGCGCGATGACCATTGCCCGTGTCCGCCCCTTTCATAGGATGCCCGCGCCTTTCACGAGGGGGGGACATGAAGACACGGATGAGCCGTTGGTCTGCGGTGGCGCTGCTGGTGGTGGGCCTCGCGGCGTGCGGTGGCGGTGGCAAGAAGGAGCGCCCGCCGGAGGCGCCCGTCGGCGTGACTGCCGAGGCCGGCGTGCGCAGCGCGATCGTGACCTGGACGCCGGGCCCGACAGGCACGGCCGGCGCCGCGACGAGCTTCCGGGTGAAGGCGAGCCCGGGCGGCGCGACCGAGAACGCCACGGGCACCAGCGCGACGGTGACCGGGCTCGACGACGGTACGAGGTACACCTTTACGGTCACCGCCTCGAACGGCGCGGGTTCGAGCGCGCCCTCCGCGCCCTCACCCGCGGTGACCACGCCGGCCGTGCCCGCGGCGCCGGAGAACGTGCGGGCGCTGATGGGAGAGGTGACCGTCTCGCTCTCCTGGTCGGCGCCGTCCAGCGACGGTGGCCGCCCGCTCACGGGCTACACGGTCGTCCCGATGCCCGCGGCCGCGTCGGCCGTGTTCGAGGTGCAGGGCACCAACGCCACCGTGTCCGGACTCGGCAGGGGCACGAGCTACACGTTCCAGGTGACCGCCACGAACGCGGTGGGCACGGGCCCGGCCTCGGCCCCATCCGGCGCGGTCACGACCCCGGACGTCCCGGGCGCGCCGACCGCGGTCAACGCCGTCGCAAGCGATGGCGCCGCGGTGATCACCTGGATCGCACCCGTCTCGGACGGTGGCCGCCCGCTGACCGCGTATACGCTCCTCCTCACCCCGACCCAGCCGTCCGCTATCGTCGAGATCACAGGAACGCGCGCAACCGTGACGGGCCTCGCGAACCTCACCTCCTACGAGTTCCGCGTGGTCGCGAGGAACGTCGTCGGAGCCGGTCCCGAGTCGCAGCCCTCGCCCTCGGTCATGCCCATGCCGAACCGCCCGCCGGTCGTCTCGGTGGCACCAGTGACTCCGGAAGTGGGTCAGTACGCGCTCGTCGACGCATCCTCGACGCGGGACCCCGACGGGGACCCCATCACGTTCGCGTGGACCCTGACCTCGAAGCCGCAGGGGAGCGGAGCCGTCCTGTTCGACGCCGACACGGCGAAGCCGTCGTTCCGGGCCGACGTGCGCGGGACCTACAACCTCCAGCTCGTGGCCTCGGACGGCGTCCGTTCGACAACGGTGCCGGTGCCCGTGGCCTCGGGTGACTTCGTCAGCCTTCCGGAGGCGAAGACGATCAGCGTCTCCCCCGGAACCGCCGTGCGGTTCGTCGCGCGGTGCCCGCTCGAGGGCGCGGTCGAGGACTGGCAGTCCGACGGCTCTCTGTGGCCCTTCGCGGATGCGAGCTTCACCTACTATTCCACCGGGACTCACTATGCGTCCTACTCGTGCCGGTCCGTGCTGACGAACCAGACGGCCTCGGCGAGCCGGACCATCGTCGTGCGGCCCCCCGCGTCGGCCATCGTGGTGTCCCCCGCTTACCCGGTCCGACAGCTCGGAGGGCTTCCCGTCACCTTCGCGGCCACGAGGGCGGCGCTCCCGACCTCCGTCGCCTGGAGCATCAACCCGCCGTTCGGCACCCTCTCCACGGCCTCCGGCACGTCGGTCGTCTACACGCCTCCCACGTCGGGTCCCCCCGCGAGCGGAGTGCCGCCCGGCGTCGTGAAGCTGACGGCCACAGACGGCACCACGTCCGTGGTGATCACCATCCTGCTCACGGCCCGTCCTCCGCCGAACCGCCCGCCGGAGCCGAGGATCGCGGCCATTCCGGGCGCTGTCGTAGGCAAGGTGATCACGCTCGACGGTACAGGTTCCTCGGATCCGGACGGAGACGCGATGACATTCACCTGGGCCGTGTCGTCGCGGCCGGTCGGGAGCGTGGCCACCATCGCCGCGCCCGGCGAGATCCGCACGAGCTTCGTGCCGGACGTGCCGGGGACCTACGAGCTCAAGCTCGCGGTCGTCGACCCGCGGGGCGCGAGCGCGGTCGCGACCTCGTCGTTCGTGGGCTCGGCGCCGCCCGCGTCCATCGCCGCAGTCTCCGCGGAGCACCAGGTCTCGGCCGCCGGGAAGCCCGTGGCCGACCCGCCGGTCGTCGTGGTGCGCGACGCGGCCGGCCAGCCAGTGGCCGGCACGGCCGTCACCTTTGAGGTGGCGGGCGGCGGCACGCTGACCGCGGCCTCGGCCGTGACCGGCGCCGATGGCCGCGCCGGCGTCGCGTCCTGGACGCTTGGCACCACGGGGCTGCAGGTCGTGAACGCGCGCGTGACCGAGGACCCTTCGCTGGTCTTCACGTTCACGGCCACGCCCCGCGCGGCCGCCGAGGGCTACGACATCACGCTCCAGTACATGACGACGGCGTCTGACGCCGTCGTCCGGGCGTTCACGCGCGCTCGGGCACGCGTCGAGGGGATGATCACCGGCGAGCTCCCGAACGTCTACCTCAACACGGGATACCTCGCGAGCTGCGCTGGGCTGTCGATCACCGGCACGGTCGACGACCTCTACATCGCGGTGCTGGTCCAGGACATCGACGGACCGGGCGGCATCCTCGGGCAGGCCGGCCCGTGCATGATCCGCACGTCGTCGCGCCTACCGGTGTTCGGCGTGATGAAGTTCGATGCCGCGGACCTCGCCGCGATGCTCGCGGACGGGACGCTCGACTCCGTGATCCAGCACGAGATGCTGCACGTCGTCGGCTTCGGCTCGATGTGGACCGACCTCGGGCTCCTGTACGGCTCGGGCGGGACCGATCCGTACTTCCTGGGCAGCCAGGCCCGCTCGGCGTTCCTCGACTACAACGGCGGCACGACCTACGCCGGGACCGCGGTGCCGGTCGAGAATACCGGCGGGACGGGGACGGCGAACTCGCACTGGCGAGAGACCGTGTTCGGGCGCGAACTCATGACCGGATGGATCGGTGGGGCCGTGAACCCGCTGAGCCGGACGACGATCGGGTCGCTCGCCGACATGGGGTACCTCGTGAACCTCGGCGTCGCGGACGCGTACGACATCCGGACCGGGATGCGTGCGTTCGAGACGGAGCCGGCGGTGCCGATCGAGGAGGAGCTCATGACGCCAGCGTACGAGGTCGGGGAGGCGGGGGCGGCGGTGCCGATCGCGAGGTAGCAGGACGAAGGCCCCGCGGCACGAAGGGTGCCGCGGGGCCTGCCAGAAGGCGGATGGTTCGGTTCGCCTGTGGAGGCCTGGGCAGCAGCTGTGCGAGAGGTTCACTCGAGCGTGCCCCGGCCTCGCGGAGCTTGGCGCACGCCCTCCGCTCATCGACGCCGTTCAGCCCCCGCAGCAGCGCTTGTGTTTCTTCCCGCTGCCGCACGGGCAGGGCGCGTTGCGCCCGACCTTGTCCGGCGTGTGCTCCCTCGCGACCGGGGACGGTCCGGTAGGCTGAGGGCGCCGTGGCCTCGGGAGTGCGCTCGAGAGCACCTGCTCCAGGTGGGTGGGCTCCCCCGCGGGCAGCTCGGACGAGAGCTCGACGCCGACCAGCCCCGGGCGGACCAGGAAGTCTGCCAGGCGCTCGGGGTCGCTCACCTTGCGAAGGTCGACCGCGCTCGCGTGGGCGACCCGCTGGCCCCCCATCTCTCCTTCGAACCAGGCCGCGAGGAGCCCCAGAGGCTCCGGATCCCTGCCGGCCACCTCGTGGAGGAGCGTCGCGAGGTGGCGCGCCGGATCAAGCACGTCCCGCCCCAACTCCGTCGCACGCAAGACCGCCTGCAGGCCTCGACGCAGGTACCTGAGCGTCTCCTCCCGCTGGCCGCCGCTCCACGCGTGGGACGCGAGCAAACAGGCCGACTCGAGCTCCGCCGGGTCCAGTTCGAGGGCCTTCTTCCAGGCCGCGAGGGCCTCCTCGACGAAGCCGAAGCGCTCGCAGCCGTTCCCGAGACGCCGGAAGCCCTCGGCCCGCTCGGGATGATCCGCGGCGAGCTGACGGAGCCGCGCGAGCGCGGTGGACGGGCGTCGAGCAACCGAGCCATCCCACAGCTGCGAGACCCCCAGGATGATCCGACCCGTACCGGCGTCCTTGTCGAGGGCTCGGAGCAGCCTTCCGGTCAGCTGGAGGTAGGACGTGCCGGCGAGCGCGTAGTCATCGATCGCCCCGCAGCCGGAGCACTCCACGATCCGCGAGAGCAAAACGCCATCCCACCCGTCGTCCCGCTCATCGCGGGGATCGATGCACGCCCAGTCGAACTTGCGAGACTGCCGGCGACCGCAGCGGTTGCACGTCAGCGTGAGCGCGAGCGGGGCATCCCGGGTGTCGATGGACTGCTCGGGAGTCGGGAGGGCGCGCACGGAGCCTCGAGGGCGGGAGACCCGCGACGACTACCAGCCCCCTCTGACGTCGCCCAATGCAATCGCGGGCGGGCCCCGAACCCCGCCGCCTACGTCCACACCCCGAGCTCCCGCCGCAGGATCCCCACGTCGAAGCGCTCCGCCGCCGGCCGGCGCGCCTCCATGGTCTCGAGCTCGTCGAGCAGGAGCGCCAGGCGCCGGCGCGGCTCGCCCTTGCGTCGGGCAGCCGCTCGTGGCGTGAGGCCGCCGAGCGCCGGGATCTCCTCGTCGAGCCAGCGCAGCTTGAGCCCGAGCTCGAGCGCCCGCACCGCCTTCACGGCCTCGGGGGGCACGGCGGACGGGCGCCCGTGCCGCGGACTCGCTGCCTGGGACACCGCGCCCGGCGCCGACAGCTGGGCCTCGCGCACCGCGGCCCCGCGGCCGGCCGCGACGTCGAAGCGGTCGACCGTGATGAGGACCGGCTCCCCGTCGGAGTTCTCGAGGGTGAGGCGGGCCCGCGCCTCGAGCGCGCGCACGCCCTCGGTCCAGCACGCGAAAGGCAGGCCCATCGCCGTCGCCTCGCGGAGCTTCGCGAGCGAAACCGCGGCCTTGCCCCGTACCTTCATCACCTTCAGGAGGGCGCGGCGCACGTCGTCGGCCTCGAGCGGCGGCAGCGCGCGCGGGTAGCAGCCGCCGAGGACGTGGTGGTCGCCGAGATCGAGCACACGGGCGAGCACGACCTCGTGGGCGACGAGGGTACGCGAGGCGGACCGCTCCTTCACCTCCCGCACGCCGCCCTCGAGGAGATCGCGCAGCACGAGCGACTCGCCCGGGGCCACGCTCACGACCTCGAGCGGCCCGAACCACGCGCGTGGCTGTGCCTCCACGAGCCGGCGGCCGAGGTCGTCGAGCCCGGCACCCCGCTCGTCCAGGTAGAGGTCGAGCGCGGTGCGGCCATCGGGGCCGGGGAAGTGGGCCGCCTTCCATCCGTCGACATAGCCCATGAACTGTTCGGGGACGCCCAGCGCGGCGAGGGCGTCCTCCGGGGAGTAGCGCGCTCCCCAGTGACGGCGCGCGAGCGCGAGGGCGTCGGCGTTGATGCGCTCGTCGAGGTCGTGCACCGGCTCGCGCTCGGCGAGGCGGCGCGACTCGGCGCGGGCCGACTCGCCGGCCTCGCCCGGCAGGCGCGCCACGGCGGCGCGGGCCTCGTCCTCGGCGAGGTGGCACTTCTTGTACTTGCGCCCGGAGCCGCAGGGGCAGGGGGCGTTCCGCGGGATCCGGTCACGGCGCAGGGCGTCGGACGGGCGCACCACGAGCTCCGGGCCGCCGTCGCGCTCGTCCTCGCGGAGGGGAACGAGGCGCTCGGGCATCGGCTCCTCGGCGAGCGTCGCGCGGACGTCAATCACGATCGGGCCGGCGCGGACCGTGCGAGATACGCTGCCCGGCGCGGGGTCCCTCGGCGAGAGGAGATCGGACACCGCGAGGAGGGCGGCCGTGAGCTCCGCGATCTCGCGCGGCTTCGGCGCGACGCTCTTGCCGCGCCGCAGGCGCATCGTCTGTGGGATGCGCGGGCCGCCGAACGCCGCGCTCCAGGCGTCCGCCGCCCAGCGCGGCTCCTCCTCGAACATCACGGTCGTCGTGTCAATCCGGGCGGCGGCCGAGCGACCGCCGCGGTCGGAGAGCGCGATGAGGCGGTCCACCGAGCCCGGCACGTCGTAGAGCGCGAGCCCGAACACCTCTCCGCCGGAGCCCATCACCGACGCCTCGCGGACGACATGCTCGCCGCCCACCCGGAGCTCGAGCGCGATCGGCACGTCGGACACGGCCGTTTCCCAGGGGCGCCTATTCCAGAACTGGCGGCAGGCGTCGAAGAACGGTAGCGCGGTCTCCCGGTCGGGCTCGGGCGCCGCAGGGCCGCACGAGAGCGAGAACGCGAGGACGGCGCGGAGCTCGAGGACCTCCGGGCCGAGCGGTGCCAAAGCGAGGCCGAGCGGCCTGGCGAGGTCGGCCAGCGCAGGCTCGCACCGGACCGTCGCAGGGTCGAGGCGCTTCAGGGCGGCGCGGAAGGCCTCGCCGCGCGTGGTGGCCATGGATGGGCGCACGGCGAGCCCGCGCTCGTCCATGCCGCCGACGAGCCAGGCGTCACCCCGGGCGGTCTCCACGGGTCCGAGCTGGAACAGGTGAGGCATGGCGCAGGATAGCGCCGCGGTACGACCGGCGCGATCGATCACGTGCTCCCCCGGGCCGGCTCCCGGGAATAGAGCCGCGCGCGAACGGCTGCCCGCTCGTCGGCGCCGACGTCGACGCCGGGCGCCCCGTCGGTCGTCATCGCCTCCACGAGCGCCACTCCGACCTCCGCCTCTCCGGCGGCGACCACGGACGCTCCCGCCTTCCTGAGCGCTGGCGCATCGCGGACGTGCGCGCAGCGGGCGAGCACGCGCAGCTCGGGATTGAGCAGCCGCGCCTGCCGGATGACCTCGGCCGCATCCTCGAGGTCGGCGCTCAGGATGAAGGTCCCCGCCGTCGCGATGCCTGCGTCCTCGAGTGTCCCCGGCCGGAGGACGTCGCCATGGAAGACGGTCAGCCCCTCCGCCTTCAGGCGACGCACGGTGTCGAGGTTGAGGTCGATGACGGTGACCTTGGCGCCGCGATCCACGAGCAGCCGGTGGACGATGCGCCCGACCGGGCCGAACCCCACGAGGATGCACCGCCGCGGATCCACCGCCGGCCGGGCCACCTCCCGCGTGGCGGCCGTCGGCCCGGTCAGGCGCGGTGGCGCCGAACGCTCGCGGACCCAGCGGTAGATCACCGGATTGAGGCAGATGGAGACGATCGAGCTCGCGACCAGGGCATTCCAGCCGGTGTCGCCGAGGAGCCCGAGCTCGCGGGCCAAGGCCCCGAGGATGAAGCTGAACTCCCCGACCTGCGAGAAGGCCGCCCCCACCGGCGCCGCGGTCGCGGTCGGCACGCCCAGGAGCCGGACCGTCGCGAACGCGGCGAGCGGCTTGCCCAGGAGCACGACGGCGAGGACGATCGCGGTGAGGAGCGGCGCCTGGACGATGCTCCTCGGGTCGAAGAGCATCCCGACCGAGACGAAGAAGAGCACGGCGAACGCGTCGCGCATCGGCAAGGCGTCGGAGGCGGCGCGGGCCGCGAACTCGGAGCGGCCGACCGCCAGGCCGGCGAGGAAGGCCCCGAGCGCCATGGACACGCCGAAGACCTCGGCCGCTCCGACGGCGATCCCCACCGCGACGACCAGCACGGCGAGCGTGAAGAGCTCGCGCACGCGCGTCCGCTCGATCCGCTCGAGCGCCCAGGGGATGACCCACCGTCCGAGGACCACGACGCTCGCGCCGAGGCCGATCACCTTGAGGCCCGCGAGGCCGAGGACCGCCGCGGTGCCCTGCTCCGCGCCACCCGGGCCGAAGAGGATGGGCAGCACGAGCATCAGCGCGACGGTGAGGAGGTCCTCCACCACCGTCCAGCCGATCGCGATGTGGCCGATGGGCGCGTGGAGGTCGTGCCGGTCGGCGAGCACCAGCGCCATGACGACGGTGCTCGCGACCGAGATGCCCATCCCGAGCACGAGCCCCGAGGCCCAGCTCCACCCCAGCGGTCTCAAGAGCACGGCCAGGAGCAGCGTGGAGGCCGCGCTCTGGATGAGCGCTCCAGGGAGGGCCACGCGCCAGACCGCGATGAGCTCGCGCAGGTGGAAGCGCAGGCCGACGCCGAAGAGGAGCAGGATGACGCCGATCTCCGCGAACTGCTCGGCGACGGCACGATCTGCGACGAAGCCCGGCGTGAACGGCCCGACGAGGACCCCGGCGAGGATGTACCCGACGATGGGCGACAGCTTCAGCAGGTGCGCCACGTAGCCGAGCAACAGCGCCCCGGCGAGGCCGCCGGCGAAGGTGAGGATGATGTCGAGCTCGTGCATCGCTGGCTCCTTGGAAGGCTCGGGTCCTTGTGGGTGGGCTCAAGCCGCCGTCGGGGTGGCGGGGGGCTCGACGGACAGGATGCGGATCCGCGCCTCGCGGTCGCCGGGGAGCGGCCAGGCGATGCTGTCCCCGGTCGACAGGCCGAGCAGTGCGGCGCCGATCGGCGCGAGCACCGAGATGCGTCCGGCCGAGGCATCGGCGTCGCGCGGATAGACGAGCTGGGCCTCCCGCACGACCCGGGAGCGCTCGTCCTCGAAGCGGACACGTGAGCCGAGCGCGACGACCCCCGGGGGGAGAACGTCGACGACGACGGCGCGGTCGAGCTCGGCGGCGAGGCGCTCGGCGGCCACCGCATCGCGACCCTCGGAGTGCAGCTCGACGAGTGTGCGAAGCCGGTCGAGCTCGGAGCGGACGACGTGGATACTGCTGGACATGGGTGACTCCTTTCAGGTGGGAGCTGCTCTACGACGCGGAGGCGAAGGTGCGGCGGAGGTGAATCCGTTCCGACCGGTCGGCGAGCGCGGCCCGGACCGTTGCTTCTCTGAGCCGAAGCTCGCGCATCCGGCGGCGCAGCCCCACGGCTCGTGCGCCGGTGGCGATCGACGCCGGCAGCGGAGCCGTCGCGAGCGCCTCGAGGACGACCGATTCGTCGCCACCGACCACCCAGGCCGAGGCGATCACCCCGGTGAGCGCCAGGGCGATCGCGACGACGGTCGCCGCCGTCGATCGGATCGCGAGCCGGCGGTGCTCGCGCTCGAGCTGCGAGAGCTCGAGCCACAGGTCGGCGAACATGGACTGCTCCCTGGTCGAGAGGGTTCGCGGGGATGCAGCCGGGCCCGGAGGCTCGATGGGCGGAGCCGCGGCTTCGCGGCCGCCGCAAGGCTGGGCCCGGATGCCGAGCTGTTGCGCGGGTGTCGCGTCCCGGCGCTGACTTCAGTGCGCCGAGACGCGGGTGCCAAGCCAGGTCGCATCACCGGCGCACGTCGCCGCGCGCGCCTGGGTCGGCGCGGGGCAGAGCGTGCGGTGAGGAGCGAGCGTGGTCACGGCAAGCATTGAGTAGCAGCCGGAGCTTCGAAGGACGAGTCGATTATGCGAAGGGCTCGCGTCGAGAATCTCGCATGTTGGAGGGCGCGCCTCCGGGGCGGCTCTCCCTGCCGCTGCCGCATGGTGGGGCCGGGTGCGGCTAGTCGGGGTCGGCGCCCCGTCGCAGGTTGTGAATCACCTCTGCGACGCGCCGCACCTCGGGCGGGAGCTCGTCGTCGTCGTGGGTCATCGCGAGCGCGATGGCCGCGTCCACCGCCGCCGGCTCGAAGAATCGGTGCCGGACGAGGAACCTGAGCACGCCGTTGAGGTCGTCGTAGCCGCGCCGCGTCCGGTCGTACTCGGCAATCACGCGTCCGCCGACGAAGACCGTCGCGAAGAAGCCGAGGAAGCGATCGAAGCCGTAGTCGGCCTGGCAGGCCCTGCGGTGAGGATGGGAAAGCGTGTGTGCGGTCATGGTCACCTCACGCCGCGACGAGCGCGGCCTCGCACTCGAGGACGGCTGCGTCCAGGAGGGCGTCGCGCTCCCGGCGTCAGGGACGGCCGGACAGTGACGCGCGTGGGCCGGTAGAGGCACAGGCTTGCGTGCTCCTCGTCGACCATGAGCGGCAGGGCGTCGTCGGGCGGGTCGAAGGGGAGGTCGAGGTCGCGGAGCAGCCCGACGACCCGTCGGAGGTCCTCCTCGTCGCGCGCGCCCGAGGCAACGGCGGCCTCGTCCAGGGTCAGGCCCGCGAGGCCCGCGACGTCGAGCGCGCCGAGGAGCAGCATGGCGACCGAGATGGCGTGAGGCGTCGAAGCGACGCGAGGCGCGGGGCCGCCCCGGGCGG
This sequence comes from Anaeromyxobacteraceae bacterium, assembly GCA_047602405.1. GTDB lineage: Bacteria > Myxococcota > Myxococcia > Myxococcales > Anaeromyxobacteraceae > Anaeromyxobacter. The sequence goes on along the minus strand of JASGHJ010000001.1, from coordinate 110,814 downwards.
CGCGCTCCATGAGCGCTCCGAGGATGGGCGCCCCGAGCACCCAGAGCTTGCGGAGGCCGGATTCGAGCTGGGCGTCGCCGGTCAGGGGCAGCTCCCGGCCCCGCGCGACGAGCGCGGCCGACTCGAGGGCGGTGCGGCGGACGCGCACCGGGTCGGCCCGGAGGTAGCCGCCGGCGCTGCAGAGCGTGAGCGGGACGCCGGCCGAGGCAAGGTGGCGCTTGTCGCGGGACCACATGCGGTCGACGTTGACGGGATCGCCGTCGTACTCCGCCAGGCGGACGGAGCGGAGCGCGGACGCCGCGTCCTTGAACGTGAACTCCTCGGACTGGTGGGCGGCCCAGGTTCCGAGGGTGAAGAGGCGAGCGAAGGCCTTCTGCAGCGGGTTGGTCGAGTTGGCGGCAGGCTCCTTTCCGAGTTCCGAGGAAGGCACAGGGTAACGGGGGGACGGACATGGGCTTCCCATCATGACCGCGGACGGCCGGGTGCGGCCGATAGCCGCACGAAAGAGCCCCCGCGGCGTCCGCCGACGGGGATGGGCAACGGAGTAGGTCCAGCGTGGGCATGGACCCGGAAGGCCAGTTCAACGGGCGCCCTGCCAGGCAGCGAACTCGTTCACGAACGCCTCCTGGCTCGGGACCTCGAGGGCGCCGGGGCGTGCGGCTCGCACGTGGCGGATGGCTTCATCGGGCTTGGAGCCGGCCGCCACGAGAATGCAGGCCGCGATGGTTCCGGTCCGGCCCAGGCCGCCCCAGCAGTGGATGACCACGGTCTCGCCTTTCCCGAGGGCGCGCAGGAGGTCGGAGACCAGCCTGCCCGTGTCCGGAACCGAGGCCGGGATGTGGACGTCGGGGATGGGGAAGTGGCGCCAGCGCAGGCCGGCCTTCCTGGCGGCGAGGTCGATGCGGCCGAGCTTCGAGGTCTCGTGCGGCTCGAGGAGGGTCACGAGGACGGAGGCGCCGTGCTCCTTGGCGATGACCTCCAGATCCTCGCGGAGGCGCTCGTCGGAGTCGAAGGAGCGGCCTTCGGCGTACCGACCCGGCGCGCGGGTCAGGCCAAGGCGGCCGAGGGTCCGGGCCTTCGTGGCGGCGAGCTCTGCCTCGAGCGCCTCGGCCGGCTCCCGCTATTCGCTCTTTGTAGGCCTGGTAGCAGGCCACCCGCTGAAAGCTCCTTGCGAACAACCCGATACAGCGGTCGCGCGGAACAATCCGCGCAAGTTCGTCTCCTAAGAGCCAGGGGTCCTTGAAGCTCGCTAGGTCTGTAAGTGCAGATGTCCTCTGCGCAGGTGCAGGGTGCTGTCGTGGTTGATGACTGAAGTGGCCTCCCTTAGAAGAGTCTCATTGAGACCCGTCCATCCGGGGATCCCTGCTGGTGATGAGAGACCGGCTCCCACCACGAACACAACGTTTCGCGACGCTTCACAACAGGAGCCCAAGCTCCTCGATAGCAGGGTCCGTCTTGTTGTAGGCCACTAGGACGCCTTTCTTCGAATGGAGCGGAGTCTCACTATCGCCGTCGCTGACGGTGAAGTATCCCTGGTGTGGACTCGGTGGCAAGAGACCTATGCCACTGCCGCCCTCGCGACCACCAACAAGTCCGCCGGAATCTCCCCGTCGGTCAACTCGTACGTGATGTTGATCGGCCGCTCCCCGCGTTCTTCGACGCGCCGCGCAGCACCAAGAAACCGGTAGGGCATCCCCAGCCCGCGGTCGTCCTTGCTCGCCTCCCGGACGAAGAGCAACGGGACGACCGCGGAATCCATGTGCCGCTTCCCTGCCGTCGAGTCCCGCGTCGTGCTTGCCTGGCTCTGCCAGTGGAAGAGGCGCGGGGAAAGAGCGTAGTCGCGATACTGGAGGTGGGGGAGCTTCTTCTTAGCGCCCTTGTCGAGGGTAACGAGGAGTAGGTCGTACTTCCCGGCCGGCACCACACCCATCTGCGGCGTGTAGAGGTGCCCGTCCCTGCTGCGCAGGTCGAACGCGGCGGTGATCTCCTCGGTCCGGTAGCGGGCGTGGAGGTGGAGCGGGACGTCGGCCGGTAGGGACGCGGGCGGCGCTGAGGGGATGACGTCGGTCATGGTCTTGAGCGCGGCGACCAGTTCGGCGAGCTCGGCCTTGAGCCGGGCGTGGCTGCGCAGCAGCTGGAGTGCCGTATCCGCGTCGGATGCCACGAGGGACCCGTAGAGCTGGACCAGCAGCATCCGAGCCATTCGAAGGTCTCGCTCGGTGGCGGGCAAAGTGCCTGACTGAACGATGCGCGCTAGGATGTCCAGACGCCACGGGTCATCGACGTGAACGAGGCGTTGGGCACGGCCGAGCGCGTCGCCTTCGGTATCGTCGAGCGCGGCTGGAGCAGCGGACCTGCCGGCAACCGTCGCAACCTCGGTCCAGGTGCGGCCATCGCGAAAGAACTCGGGGAGCGTGAGGTCTGCCGCTGTGAGGAAGGCGTCGAGGCCGGCGGCACCGGTCTCGGTGAGGCGTGAGGCCAACGCGGCCGTGTCGACCCGCAGGACGCGGCGGAGGGCTCGAAGGATCTGTTCCCTGGGCTTTTCCTCGAACTGGAGGAAGCAGCCCGCCGGGAGGTGAGGGAAGCCCTGCTCGATCCCGGTTCGGAGGTCCGCCCGGCTCAGCCCAAGAAAGCGGCCGTAGCGCCGTTCGAATCGGAACTCCTCGTGCTGGTGCCCGACGAAGTCGAGAACCGTGAGGCAGTCTTTGTCGTCCGTGCGGCGGAGTCCGCGTCCGAGCTGCTGAATGAAGACAGTGGCGCTCTCCGTCGGCCGCATGAGGAGCAGGGTGTCCGCGCCCGGAAGGTCGACGCCCTCGTTGAGGAGATCGACGACACAGAGGATGCGAGGCCGATCGGGCTGGTCCGATTCAAAGCGCTGGAGAACGTGGCGGCGCCCCTCGGTGTCGTCCTCACCCGTGACCGCGGCGCAGGGGACCTTGAGCTTCGCCTCGAGCTCCCGCGCCGCGAGCCGCGCGTGGCTGACGCCGGCGCAAAAGGCGATGGCGCGCATGGCGCCCGGGTCCTTCACGTACCGGTCCACCGCCCGCGCTACGTTGCCCACCCAGACGTGGTCGGCGCTGTAGACGTTCTCCAGCTCGCTCGGCGCGTACCGGCCGCGCTGCCAAGCCTTCCGCACGTCGGTCCCGTCGTCGACCGCGAAGTAGTTGAAGGGGACGAGGATCTGGCGATCGATCGCCTCCCAGAGGCGCAGCTCCGACGCCCAGGGGCGGTCGAAGAACTGGTCGAGCTGGAGGCTCTTGCCCGGCTTGTCGTCCATCCGCTCCGGAGTAGCGGTGAGGCCAAGTAGGACGGTCGGTTTCAGTCGTTCGAGGAGCGCTGTGTAGCTCGGCGCCGCGCCGTGATGGACCTCGTCCACGACCACCAGGTCGAAGGCGCTCGGGTCCAGCTCCCCGCTGCGCCTCCCCAAGGACTGGATGGACGCGAAGACGTGACGGTCACCCTGGGGTCGCTGACCGTCCACGAGGAGCTCCCCGAAAGTCGGCTCGCGCAGGACGGCTCGGAAGGTGTCGCGGCTTTGCTGGAGGATGCGGTCCCGGTGGGCGACGAACAGGAGCGTCTCCACCTTCTTGCCATTCAGCCCCTCCCGTCGGAGCCGGCGGTAGTCGAGCGCAGCCACGACGGTCTTCCCCGTTCCGGTGGCGGCGACGACCAGGTTGCGCGTGCTGCCGCGGGAACGCGCGACTGCCAGATCGGAGAGAATATGGCGCTGGAAGTCGCGCGGCTGCACGTCGAGGAAAGAGTAGATGCCCGATCCCTGCATCGGGCTGCCGTTCCCCTGGCCGCGCGCCCGGCGGAGCGACTCCTCGAGGCGCTGGAGGGCTTCGTCGGAGCCGTCGAAGTCTGCGAAACCGGAGGCGGGGTCATCCCAGTAGCGTCGGAAGACGGCATCAAACTTCTCGACAATGTGGGGAAGGTCCGCCGCGGCGATCCGGACGTTCCACTCGATGCCGTCTGTCAGGGCGCTCCGAGAGAGATTGGACGAGCCGACGTAGGCAGTGCTGAGCCCCGTGTTGCGCTGGAAGAGCCAGGCCTTGGCGTGGAGGCGGGTGGGGACGTCCTCGTGGGCGACCTTCACCTGGGCGCCGAGGCGCTTCAGCTCCGCGACCGCACGGGCCTCGGTGGCGCCGACGTAGGTGGTGGTCAGGATCCGGAGCGGACGGCCCCGCTGGCAGTGCCGGGCCAGGTCGTCGCGGAACTTCACGAGACCGGACCACTTGATGAAGGCGACGATCAGGTCGATTCGATCGGCCGACTCGATCTCGCTCCGGATCTCGGAGACGACGCCGACCTTCTCCGCGTTTACGAAGAGGTCCGACCGGGCGAGGGGCGTCGATGGCCGTGATGGTGGCTTCGCCTCGGCGGCCAGCGCGCCTCGCCGGGCCACATGGAGGAGGAGTTCGCTCCGAAGGCGGGACTCGCCAGCTCCAAGCGCGGCGCCCGCGTGTGTCTGGAGGACGCGAAGCAGCTCGTTCGCGAGCGCGAGACGCTTTGCCTCGGCGTGCTGGCCCTGGATCGAATCTAGGGTGATCCGGGCGGCCTGATGGATGGCGTCGGAGAGATGGTCGATCGCGTCAGCGCCAGTGAGGGGCGCCCGGCCGACCGTCGCTGCCTCTGACAGGGTCTCGAGGTGGGAGGCGAGCGCCTCCGATACGACATCCTCGTAGAGGCCGTCGGGAAGATGGCTGCGCTGGGAGTCTCCGTCGTCGCCAAGGCGGAAACGGAAGAGGGGCATGGCGGGGTGAACTAGCGCAGTGAGTAGTGGAGCCGAGAGTACCTGTTGGATCGATCCTCAGTTGCTAGGTCACCCCCGACCAAGTTCGTGATGATCGCTTCGATCTTCTCGTCGCTAATACCCTTCAGCTCGTCGGTCGTCATCACCTTGTCCAGGTCGCCCTTCTCCTCGTAAATCGCTCTACGGGAATCCCACGACTTCACGTAGGAGCGATCGTTCAAGCGCCCGAGGTGCTCCCAGTAGATCGTCCGACCATCCTGGAGCCAGATCGTGAAGTCGGGGCGGAGATTGAAGTTCCTTCCCGCGAGCTCGTAGACCTGCTCGTACTTGAACGTAAACGTTCCCGAGCGGTTCGCCGCCTCAGTCAGCTTCCTGTAGATGATGTACTCAACGCGGGACTTGACCTCTACGCCGTCAGCAGGGACGTACGCAAAACGTTTGGCGCCAAGAACGGCTAGCGAAGTGCGAATGCTGGCAATCGCGCTGTTGTTGCGGATCTTGTCGATCAGCTGGGCAAGCTCGGTGTCCCCGTTGGCCTCTACGAACAGAGTCACGGCAGTCTTCGTGCGGGTCAGCGCCGTGAAGACAAGTTCCCTACTTAGTAGCCCCGTACGGTTCGGAACCACGACGAAGACGTGGCCGAATCCGCTTCCCTGGGACTTGTGAACGGTTACTGCATACGCAAGCTCGAGATCCTCGAGATATCGCAGTGCCGAGAATGGAGTCGGGCTATCCTGGTCCGCAAAAAAGACCTTCCCGTAATCGCTTGCCACCCCCAGAGAGCCATTGGATACGAGGAGCTCATCGTTTGAGTACTCGTTCTTGGTGTGCATCAGCTTGTCGCCAAGCTTAAACGAAATGTCACCGACCTTTCGCGTGTACCGCTCGGTGGTTCGATACTCAGACTGGAACAGCAAGTTAAGCCCCGACACCCCCGAGTACCCGGCGCGGTAGGGGGACAGGACCTGGAAGTTCTCGAGCCCCGTTGGCCTGGACTTCATGTCCCCCGAAAGCTTCAGCAGCACGTCGAGTCCAGCGTTGAGCGTCGGCGGATGGCCGGCTACGGAAAGGAACTCCTCGCGGATCTGCGCATAGAGGTCGCTCTTGTCGCGATAGGTGCGTACCAGGATGCCAGGCGCCTTCTTGTTCTTGACCAGGTCAGCCAGAACGCGTTCGCCCATCTTGCTGTTGTTGGCAAACACATTCGTCAGGCTGACGAACTCCTCGGGAAGCTCGGCTCTGCAGTTGGTCGCTAGGGAGACATGGTGTCTCTCCGCGCGCGCGCCGTCAGCCTTAAGCGAATCGACGATGTCCGCGAACGGTTTGCCATAGCCGATGGGTGGCAGCTGGTTCTCGTCACCAACCAAGATCAGGCGGCGGAAATGGCTGGCATGCGGGTCGACCGCGCGAAGCACGGCGGCCAGCTTGGTGAGGTCGGCCATCGATGCTTCTTCGATGATGAGATTGTGGACGATCGATTTCACGCCCTTCTGGCGCTCAAGCTCGACCAGGAACTTGTCGAATGTCTTTGCGTGGACGTTCTTGACCCCCAACTCATTGTTTCGAAGCCGCAACGCCGCCTTCCCTGTGAGCGAAAGGATCAGGTAGCGCTCCTGAAGTGTGCTCAGGAAGGACACTAGCTTGAGAAGTTCGTAGGACTTCCCAGCTCCGGGCGAGCCGGTGAGAATGCTGAACTTCCGATATGGGAGAATCGAGTAGAGACGCTTTCGCTCCTCGACGAAATCTTCTGGCCGGAAGCGCGCGCCCAGCTTTGTCTTCAAGCCCTTGGCGGCGATCGCTGCCTGTCCGACAAGGCCGGGCGGTACGTTGACACTGTTGTCGGCGGCGGCCACCAGATGGTCGATGACGTTCGCCACGTACTTCTCGTCGTCGTAGACGGACTTCAGGTAGTAGACGGAGCGACCATCGAGGGTGGTCGCAACTACCTCCTTCTCGAGATGCGACCTGAGCGCGGCCTGGGGCGATGCAAGGTTGAGGTCAGGCTTGTACTCGTCACCGATCTCATAGAAGAGGGGATAGCGCGCGATGCCTGCCGAGAGGTGCTCCGCGGTGTCGTAGCAGTGGCCTCGGGACTCGAGCTGACGGAGGAGGGCTATCAAGACGGAACGGACCCGCCTGGGATCACCCACCTTCCAGTCGTGAAAGGTCGGGCTGCGCGGGAGGTGCCGTCGCTGAGGGAATAGCGCGATGTCGATCTTGAAAAGGTCTACGACGCTGTCGATCTTCTCGCCGGAAGTACGGTCCTTGTCCTTCTCCTGCGGCGCGTAGGACTCGAAGAGCAGGTAGGGATTGTCGGCGATCTCGCCGGCGCCATACGGGCTTCCCTCCCGCCCCAGGATGCGGGCGAACTGGAGGGGGGTGAGGTTCAGCGAGGCGAGCCGAAGGAACTGGGTCGGGCTCAGGGCATGGCGTTCAAGGCGGTCCAGAAGGTCGCCCACGAGTCGTTCGTGGCCGGGAGAGCCCTCGGTCTCATGCAGGATGGCGTCCAGCTTCGTGATCGTCTCCGGCGCCGCTCGCTCGTACTGGGCAACGAAGGCGTCGATGTCCCTAGTGTCCGCAGTGTTCCGTCCCAGGAGCCCCATCGCCGCACCGCGAAAACCTGGCAGGTAGCCGCGAGAATTCCAGGCGTGGTCCAACAGGAAGTCGATGTGCTTCAACTGAGTGTCGACATCAAAGCCCGGGAGGACGCCATGGCGCTTCACCTCCAGAAGGCTCTGGCGGAGCTTCATCAGGAGGAAGATCGCCTGATCATCATCTACGTGCTTTGCGACATAGGTGAAGCCGTCGATCAGCTCCGGCTCCCGAACGACGACCTTGATGTCGTCCAGGTACTGCTGAGGCAATCCCCCCGGCACGTTGATGAGCCCCAGGTACTCTTGGTACGGAATGCGGACGCCCGTGCGCTCGAAATCCATCGAGAAGCGCAAGGCCCAGTTTAGCGTGGGGAAATTAGGCTCGCGCTTCTTCTCCTTCGTTGCGCGAAGCACGGAGTCGCTAACGTTGAACCAGTTGAGCGCGCCCTTACCGGAGACGAGCCCACAGCCGACGAGGAGGTAGTCGGAGTCATCCCCGGATACCGGGTTGCTGAACTTACAGTACAAGAAGACGATCGAGCTCCCCTCGACTACCCGGGCATGGAAATCCCTAATACGGCGTTCGAAGAGGGCCTTGGGATAGTAGGAGCCGAGCTTCTGTCTCTCTGTGTTGTCCCTCACGAACGCGAGATCGAAGGGCCACGAGATCACCGAATACGGCGGGAGCGTCTCCTTGATGTGGGGGTATGAACTCTCGGCCGGGTTGTCGTGCGAGAACACCAGCTGTCGCTTGCCGAAGGCGTTAATCGACCAGAAGCAGGGGGGCTGGTAATGGCCCAACGCCTGGTCGTTCCCGCTCGCGCCCGCCGCTGGTTCTTCTTTGGCCAGGTCCCTGCGGCGTCGCAATCGATCCGAGAGCAGCGAATGCTCCCCCACGCAGTAGACGTTGTCAGCGGGCCTGGTGCACAGGGCACCGTTCCACGCGGAGTCGTGCCACGCCAGACGGACGCAAAGATGCCGATGCTCCAGAGCGGCATCTGGATGGGCGACGTACTCCTTCTCGGAGCCATACGCGGATGCCGTAGACCAGGCCGTGCGCTTGGTGAAGAGCGAATGAAGCCACTGCATCTGCTTGGTGGTGAGGGTGTCCCCCCTCGAGATCCGTCCCGCGGCGTCGTAGAGAAACTTCTTCTCCGCGCCGGAGAAGCGATCATCAGTGGACATCTCGTACACCTCTTCGCGGTCGAGGCTCCGGGCCCACTCGGCAAGCTCGTTGACGTCCATCACGCTCCCCTTAGGTGAAGTCTACAGGGCCGATGCGGACATACCGCGACCCCCGAACTCCCCGGATTCTAGGTCACGCCATGTGAAAGTGGCGTTCTCTTGCTGCGTAGAGTGGCAGTGGTGCTACCAAGCTATAGCAGTCAGACGGACATCGGCCTTGGCTGCGCCTCTTGCGCCTTGGTGAGAGGGGTGCGCACGCCCAGGTCACGCCCAGATCGGGTTGTGACTTAGGTCGGAGGGCGGGTCAGGGTATGGGCTTGATCCGCCGAGCCGATGCGATCCCGGCCAAAAGGTGCGGATCCGCTGACTTGCGAGGCCTCATGCTCTGAGGAACCGGGGGAACCTCCGGATGACTCCATTCACCGAACGGTCCCGCGCCGGACTCTTGCCCTCGCTCTGGGGCGCAGCGCGTCAAGGCGGACTTGTTCTCAGCCAAGGTTCTAGCTGTGGCGTGGAACCGAGTCGCATGGTTAGGAGCGTTGCCCCCTGGTGATGGTCTGACGTGGCGTTTGCGTGCTCCCCTATGAAGGTTGTCCACCGCCTGGTCCGCCCAAGGCCGGTGGCCTGCGCGCTCCACGTCGGGTGGGCGCCGGGGCCACAGCGGCCCCGCGCCGAAGGGGGAATCGGGATGTCGCTCTTGATCGCCGTCTCACTGCTTTCGATCCTCGGGGTGGCAGCAGGCGCGGTCGTGATCAGGCGCGGGTGGGCGCGCGCCCGGGCGCAAGCCGCGGAACCAAGGGCTCTCAGAACCGGGATGTTCCGGGAGCTCGAGCGGGAGGTGCTCGGTGAGGCGCCCGTGGTCGATCTCACGCAGCTCCCGGCGGACGCCCCCGCGCCTGCTCCCGCCCGGCCCACTTCAAGGTGCCCGCTCCGCTCGAAGCGGAAGGCCGCGGCGGCCCCCGACGCGCACGATCTCCCGGTGGCCCCCGCGGTGCTCGACGGCATGGCACCGGCGGCCGCCTACGCCTGGAGCTGGGCCACGCTCGACGAGCACCTCTTTCAGGCGATCGAGCACATGACGCACCAGTCGGTCGCGTCGTTGTCCGACCTCCACCGCGCCGTGACGGGATGGGACTCCGTGACGCCGGGCGGCGACGTGTCGGAGGCACTCGTCAACAAGGTGAAGGGGCACCTCGCCGAATGGCTCGCCGCCGATCACCTCCACACGGCGGGCCACGCGCCCGCGATGCCGATCGACTCGAACCAGGCCGGGTGGGACCTCCAGATTGATGGACAGCCGTTCAACGTGAAGCTGGTAGGCGACTTCTCGAACCTGAGCGAGCACTTTGCGACGAACCCCGACATCCCGGTCATCGTGCCGCACGACATGGCGGGGCTCCCGGACGACGCGATCCACTTCGATGGCGCGCACCCGATCGACCTCGTTGCGGCGAAGGAGGCCGGCGCCACCGTCTTCGTAGACGACGCGCTCTCGCACGCGGACGTCACCGACGCTGCGCAGTCCGGCCTCGAGGTCGGCGCGGGGCACGTGAGCCTCCACGTGCCTTGGATCACGATGGGCATTTCGGCCTTCCGCGAGGGTAAGCTGCTCCTCAAGGGCCACACCGATCTCGGGCGCATGGTGAAGAACGTCGCGGTCGACACCGCCGCCGTGGGCGGGGGCGGCGCCCTTGGCATGAAGGCGGGCGCGGCGATCGGGACGTTCATCGCGCCGGGGCTCGGCACGGCCATCGGCGCGGGGATCGGCGGGATCTTCGGTGGGCTCGCAGGGCGCAAGGTCGCGAATAGGGTGAAGCGGGCGCCCCTCGAGAATGCGAAGGGCGAGTTCGAGGAGGCCGTCGCGTCGTTCGAGGGACGCCGCGAGGAGACCGTCGCGGAGGCGGACCGGCGCTGGAAGGTGGGGTACGACGCGCAGGCTGCGCGGCTCCTCGCCGAGCGGGGCGAGGCGGAGGCGATGGTCACGCAGGCCGTCGCCGTGGCCCGCGAGGCGATCGGGAAGGTCCGCACGGTGACCCCCGAGGACGGGCGGAAGGTACTCGGGAAGGCGTCGATCGCGCTCCGGCGCGAGCTCAAGGACGCGCGCGCGGCCGTGCGCGCCATCCCCTGCTGGCGCCGCACGCTCTGGCCGCGCCCCGAGGATCACGAGGCCGCGGCGCGTCTGGAGGTGCTGGAGGCCTTCTGCGCGGCCTGGGAGGCGGCGCGGCGCGAGGCCGAGGGCGGGCTGGAGGCGCCGTTCGCGACCGAGAGGGTCTTCGATCTCGCGATGCACGCGCAGGGCGGCGAGCAGGTGAGCCGGGCATTCCTCGCGCGGCTCGGGCGGATTCGTGCGCAGGTCGTCGTCGGCCTCGAGCGCGTGCGCCTAGCCGCCGTGCGGCGCGTCGCAGAGGCGCGGGCCGCCGCGGTGAAGGTGCTCGAGGCGCTCAAGGCAGAACTCGCTGCATGGATCGACGCCGAACTCAAGAGCCCGCTGCGTGCGCTGAAGCGGGCGCGGACGGACTTCGTGAAGGAACTCCGGGCGGCGGGGGTCGAGGTGGACGGGTAGGGCTCGGGCCGGAGCGGCGGCAGAGCGTTAGCGTTCCGTTGCGCGCAGGGGCACGCGTTCTCCGCGCGGGTGAACGACGTGAGGAACGGGCACTGGTGCAGCCGGTGCGCGGGCGGCGTTGGGCAAGCCGAATCTCCTCATCATCGACGAGTTCGAGTACCTGCCCTTCGAGGAGCGCAGCGCGCACCTGTTCTTTCAGCCCATCGCGCGGGCGCTACGAGAAGGGCTCAACGTTCATGACAACCAACCAGGTCGTGACGCAGTGGGTAACCGAGTTCGGCGATGAGGCCCCCGCCGCCACGATCCTCGACCGGCTCCTGCACCACAGCTTCACGCTGATGGTCCAGTGCGAGAGCAACCGGCTGAAGCAGAACCGCAGGGCGGGCCTGCTGGGTAGGGCCGAGAAGTCGTAACCGACCGACGTAGGACGTCTTGACGTAACGAGTTCGTTAGGGACCGGCGGCGCTCCAACGTGGGCCGGTGACCTCGAGGTCTAGCAGCTCCACTCCATTGTCCTTATGCCAGTCGAGAAGCATCTGGTTCTCAAGGTCCTCCGAGATAACGGTGAGGATCCCCTCGGGACTGAAGTCGAAGGAAAAACGAAAATCGAGCTCCGACAGTCGCACGAGGCGGTGCACGCCACAGTCGTTCGCCAGGGCCGTCCACACGTAGACCATTTCTGCGTGGATGGGCCGAATCGGACGCGAGAGTCGCTGTTCCTTCTCCGCGAATGGGAAGGAGGATTTCCAATCTGGCGCTCGCCTTGTCACCGCCTTGGAGCGCGCAAGGAGCGCTTCGGTCTCGTCGAGGCTTAGCAAGTCCTCCGTCCGCACTTCCTTGTGCAGGAGCCGACCCAACTCGGTGAGATGGCGAGCGAGATGCCTACTGCGGCGCAGCTTCTTGGAGGTCGTGTCCTTCACGCGCCGGGAAGAGTATCGGATCTGGCACCGCTCCGCGCCGCCGCCGACCAGCTTCAGGCCGGCGGCTCGAATCCCGGCGGCTTCCAGTTGTGCGGCAGCAGCTCGTCGATGCGGGCGGCCGGGTGCGTCTGGACACGGAGCAGCACGTCGGCGAGGTAGGCGATGGGGTTCACACCGTTCGCCTCGCAGGTCATGACGAGGGAGAACAGGCCGGCGACGTTCTCGCCGGCCTCGTCGTGGCCGACGAAGAGCCAGTTCTTCCTACCGAGCGCGGCCGCCCTGAGCGCGTTCTCCGAGGCGTTGTTGTCCACGGGGACCCGAGCGTCCGTCAGGAACTTCGTCAGGGCAGGCCACTGCCCGAGGGCGTAACTGATCGCCTCGCCCATCGGGCCGCGGGGGAGGTGCTTCGGCTGCTCGACTTCGAGCCACGCCTTGAAGTCGCTCATGACCTGCCGGCTGCGCGACTGGCGCATCGCGAGGTGCGCCTCGGAGCCGAGCAGATCGTCGTCCAGCGCCGCGCGCTCGACCTTGTAGACCTCGACGATGAAGTCCATCGCGGTCTGGGCCGCGGGCGAGGTCGGTCGTGCGTCGAAGAACTTCCTGCGGACGTGCGCGAGGCAGCCGGCACGCTCGCGTTGCCCGGGAACAGTGACCTTGTTGTAGCCGGAGTACTTGTCCGAGACGAGCAGGCCGACGGTGTCGCCGAGGACCTTCACCGGGGTCTCGCCCGAGCGGCTCGGGCTGTAGACGTAGCCGATGAGCGGCTTGTCGTCCGCGTCCGTCTCCCCCTCCTGGTTTGCGAGGAACGTCCAGAGCCAGGACGTGTGCGTCTTGCCCTTCGCCAGCACGCGCATCGTCGTCTCGTCTGCCTGAACGATTCTCGCATTTCGGGATGAGCTCGAGGAGGCGCTTCGAGAGTGGGTCCAGGATCTCCGCGGAGCGGTGGAAGAGGTCGACCAGGGTCGAGCGGTGCATCGGGACGCCACTGCGCTGAAACTGCTTCGCGAGCCGGTGGAGCGGGATGGCGTCCGCGATCTTCGAGACGACGATGTTCGCCATGAAGGTCGGGCCGTAGCGCGCCTTGTCGAACACGCGCGTCGCGCCCGGAGCAGTGACGACGGTCTCGCCGCACCTGCATCGCGCCTTGGCTTGGACGTGGAGCTGGCGCTCGATGATCGACGGGAGCAGCTCGTAGAGCTCAGTGATCTTCCCGCTGCCGAGCGGCGTGAACTCGTGCCCGCCGCACTTCGGGCAGGTCCTCTGCTCCTCGGCAATCTCGTGGCGGACTTCGCGGGTGACGACCGCGCGCTTCTTCTCTGCGTTGGCGCGGCGCTTCTCCTGCGTGACTTCGGGATCGGCGGTGACTCCGGAGCGGCGGAGCTCCTCGTCGACGGGAGGGATCTTCTCGGAACGCTTGCCGAAGGCGTGGCGCTGCAGCTTCTCGACGATGGCGGCGAGCCGGGAGACTTCCTCGTTCAGCGCGGCGCGACCGGATCGCTCCTCGGCGAGTTCGCTGGCCAGCTTCTCGGCCTGCTGGCGCCACTGGCAGTCGTGATCGCCGGCTCCCATTGACCATGTTCGATCACGTCTGGCTGGACTTGTCCATGGGACGCCCGCCAGGAGCCCACGCCGGCGGGCGACGCACGCGGCTGTACTCGATCCCGTCGAGAAGCATCGAGAGCTGGGTGGCGTCGAGCTCGACCGCCGAGGCGTTCGGGTCCATGTGCGGCAGGCGGAACCGGCCGCGCTCGAGTCGCTTGTAGTAGAGGACGAACCCGCCCTTGTCCCAGGTGAGGATCTTCACCCGGTCGCCCGCGCGGCTCACGAAGACGAAGAGGTGGCCCGTGTACGCGTCCTGGCGGAGCTCGTGCTCGACGATGGCCATGAGCCCGTCGATGGACTTCCTCATGTCCATGGGGGCGGACCCGAGGAAGATCCGCACCGCCGTCGGCAGCGTGATCACGGGAGCGCGGCGACGACCTGGCGCAAGTACTCGAGGTCGGCACCGACCGGGAACCGCAGCACCGCGCCCGAGGGCAGCGCCAGCTCCAGCAGGGCCGCCTCCCCTGGCCGCGCCTTCGGCGCGGCGGAGGCTACCACGCGAACCGGTAGCAGACGCGAGCCCCCATTCGGCGCCGGCTGCTCAGTAACGCTGCCGGCCTGCTCAGCCTCGGTGGTCACGAGCGGCCGAGACTCCTTGCGCAGCTTGTACAGCCAGTAGCGCAGATTGCTCAGCGGAACGCCGCGCTCCTTCGAGAACTCCCGCTGGCTCAGGTCCGCCGTCTCGAAGTCCGCAACCAACTTCGTCCACTTGCTCCGCTCGTCGTCGCTCATCGCGCTCTCCTCCTCGAGAGCGCCGAGCATCAGCCCTGCCGATCAACGGAACCAGACGTCCTCGGTCGGACGGTTACGAGAAGTCCGACCGCCCGGGCGGGAGGGGGCAGTTCCAGTGTTCCAGTGTCGGATGGGGGTCAGTTCTTCCTGTCGTTTGACAACGAGAGGTGCCCCCACCCGGCGCCGTCGGAAATTGTGGCGAGCGCTTCCATCGAGGGGTCTCGAGGGGAGCGACATGGCTGGTGCCCGAGGCTGATCGGTGTGCGGACATCCCGGCAATGGCTCGGCGGACTACCTACGGGCCGGACGTCCCGCCTTCGTGCGATCCCGTCCGCCCTCTTAGCGGGTGCTACCCTCAGCGCAAGCCTCAACCCTCTAGGGAGCGAGCATCAGCGAAGGTGCGATCCAAGCGCAGCTTGAAACCAAAGTGGTGGAAACTCCCTTCGGGACCGTCACGACAAGGCGCGTGATCTACTTCCGTGCGAAGGGATGGTTGGCGGGGGTTCGCGAGAGGACATCCCACTGCAGCACGTAACGTCTGTTCGGCTCGACACCTCCCGCTCGATAATCCTCGGGATCCTGCTCGCCCTCATTGGCCTCTCGGCCCTAACGGGAGGAGGCGGCGCGACGGTTCTTGGTCTCCTTGCCACGGCGTTCGGAGTACGGCTTCTCTGGGGTTCTCCATCGTGGTGGTGAATACTGCCCGTCGCGACCTGAAGGACACCAAGGGGTTTCCCTGGCAAAAGGGGCAGGCAAGCGCTTTCGTAGAGGCGCTCACCCAGCAGCTGTTCAAGAAGGGGAAAGAGGGCTCAACCCTATCGGGAACGATCATTTCGGGTTGGCGCGTTCGTTGAGCGCGGAGGGCCAAAAGGAAGAGGCCGGACTGTCAACGGAAAACCGTTGAAGTCCGGCCTCTTCAGATGCGGGCCCCTAGAGGATACGAACCTCTGGCCTTCGGATTCGTAGTTACCACGAGTGAACACATTGACCTTGCCGAGGAGAAGAATCAACGACTTGCGACGGCATCAATATCGCCGATCCTTGCCAACCTTGCAGGTTTTGATGGGTCTGTGGCCCCGCAGTGGCCCCGCCGGGTGGAAACCGCCGTTGCCTCTTGACAGTGTCAGACGCGAGCGCGAACAAGGCCCACATGACCAAACGTTCCAAGGGTGGCTACCAAGGCAAGCCGAAGCAGGGTTGGCGCGAAGGACTCGCGCGTCTGCCGTTCTTGAACGAGGGGTCCGACGAGTTCGCACCGGCTCTCGAACGAGCGCTGAAGCGATCGGCAGTCCCGGCGACCCGGGCCGAGCTTGTGGAGGGAATCCTCGCCGGTGTTGCGCGGCTCGGCATGGACTACTGCATCGCTGCCCTGGACACTCCGAATGCGAACGTGAAGAACGCCGACCTGGATGCATGGCGTGACCTGGCGAAAGTGTCGAAGGTTCTTTCGGCCCGTTCTAGACGCATGAATCACGAGCGCGCCCTCGCCCTGAGTTCCGTCTTGTTCGAGGGCCTCATCGCCATCTATCGAATGCCACAACAGAATGCGCACGATCGCCAGCTGGCGATTCGTGACCTGTGGACCAGTAACGGCCTATTCCTGTTCGAAGACGAGCTCGACGAGCTAGTGCTAACCGCACAGGAAGTGTCGGAGTCAGGCGGGCAAATCGCCGCCGCCGCTACCGCGCTGGGTAAAGTCCTAAACAGATCTGACACTCAAATTCGAAACCGGAGGAGACGCTTGAAGTCGGGCCGGACGAAACCATCCGTCCTAAAGACGCCTCAGCGGTCGAAGGCGGTTGTTAATCGCGTCTTCCGCGAAACCTTCGGGTGGGACGAGTCCGACGCGCGAATCGCGTCCGAGTTCTGGATGGCGCTGACGAGGAATGCTCCAGTCGAACTGTCAGAGTTGAAGACGCCCTCGCATATGGTCGAAGCCTTCAACTTGAGAAGTGCCACGCCGCGCGGGAAGTGATCGGCCTAACCAAGTCCTGAGAACCTTCGACAGCTGCGGTCGAATGCGATCGGGACGGAGGCGAGGTGCGCAAGACCGACCCTGTTGACGGCGACAAACCCGGACACGACATGGGGGCTCGATCGATCGCCTGTCGTCCCCTCGGTCTTCACCTGGAAGACGAAAGAGCCTTGGCGGAGGCTCGCCGTCCATCCTTCCGAGTCGCCGAGGGTCGCGTCGGCGTCACTAGGCGCGAGAACCAAGACCGGCACGCCCAACTCCTCTGAGAGGACTTCCAAGGACTCCAGGGCGCGAACATCGCCCGGCCGGACACCATCTACGATAACGAGGTCAAGGGGCATTCCACACGCTGCCTCGGCACAGACAAGGCGCACTCCACTGGCTGACATGCCGTGGCAGTCGGCCACCATCACGGGCAACGACTCGATGTCCTCGCGCGCCGATGCGAGGGCGGACCACTCAGCCGACCCCAGTGTACGTTCGATGAACAGCGATCGGTACGGCACGCCGGAAAGCGCCGTTAATAGGTAGAACACCGGCCGTTCGACTTCGCCCGAAAGGCTCAGCCACAAGACCCTGCCGTCCACTTTGCTAGTGGCGTACGCGATCTGAACGGCGAACGCGGTCACCTCCGCATCGTGGGCTGAAGTGAGGACCGAGACCCCCCACCAGGACCGAATCATCTGGTCGGCTGCGTCGAGGCCAGTGCGAGCAGCGCTAAACGGACCGACTCCCTTGTCGTGCTGAACGCGGGCGCGCGCCAAGAGGGCATCCCCGAGGTCAGCGACGAAGGCGATGGATGAGGGACGGCGAAGAGGTTCAGAGGTAGGTTGGTCGGGCATTACGTTACACTGACATCCAGACCCGACACTCGAAGGATGACCAGAGTAACTCGACGACGCAGAACCCTCGACGCACTCCGTGCCGTCGTCAGGTGGCACTTCGACGTGCGTCGGACAGAACCCTCGCCTCTTCCCTTCTACTGCGACCCACGCCGAGTCGGCTCCTTCGCCGTCGATGCGACGCGCCTCGCGCGCGGGTGCGAGGACGCACTCTTCCGCTTCTTCGTCACGCTTTCGATGTATCAGGCCCAACGCGATGTGGTCGTCATGCGTCGGCAGTTGACCGCACCACGCGCTGCCGTTCGGCCCGTTGCTGACCTGGCCTTCCTCCGGTCCGCCATCAAGCATCACTCCTGCGAAGCTCTGGCATCAAAGTGCGAGTTCGACTCCACTTGCGATGTCCGCAAGGGTGGCGGTCGCGTGACCTGCGGGCTGCATCCACGTCTTCCTTGCCACGTTAAGGACGCGACCGTTGCGTTCCGACGAACAGGGGACATGGGCAAGAATCCCTTCCTCGGCCCTTCTGCTGCTCGCGGGTTACGGTGGATTCGGCCGACTTCTTGCCTCAGTCCGTGAAGCGGACCCCTCTCCTAGGAGGCGGGCCGAGCTACTTGTTGAACACCTCTCCGAGGTTCACCGCGTTGGTCGGAAACTCGCGACACTTTTCGTGAGTCTGCTTTCGACGCCCGCACTCGCGCCGGGCCTCTCTCCGTGGTTCCCCGAGGTGGACGGGAACGACCTCGTCGTCGTGGACACGAACGTTGCGTGGGCCGTGGATCAGCTGCGCGACCATCGAGGAGCGAAGACCTACGCCGCCCGAGAGCGCTGGCTACGTGCCCTGGCTCGCGAGCTGGACTTGCGCGAGTTCGGTTCTGGTCTACCGCGCCACTCACCGCGACTCGTGCAGGAGGCCCTCTACGCGTTCTGCTCCAAGTCCAACCGAGATGCGCGTGTCGATCCCTGCTCGCGCCGCACCGCGCCCCGGCCGTGCCTCACGTGCGCACCTGCGTTGTGCCCTTACGCAACGAAATAGGACTCACCGCCGAGATGCCTGCCTGTCGAAGGGAAACGCGGGACTCGTCGGGTCGGATTCTGTCGCGGCGACGTGCCCCGGAACGCACCAAAACCCTCAAATTGCATTCTGGAACAACTCCCCCGGTGCACGGGGCGGGCCCCGGAACCGGCGGAACGCCGACGGCACCGGGCCATGGCGTCGCATACCCCCGGAGGCGCGAAGGATGATCCGAACCTCGATAGTGGTACGACGGGCCGGGAATCGCGAAACCGCATCAACTTGCCCGAGGAGACCGTCCTGGCGCGGAACCATTCAGCACGACGAGAGCCACGACGAGAGCGCCTGAAACAGTCCTTCAGGTCCCAAGAATGTGTGAGCTCTGAGTGATTGAAGTCCTAGCCCGGTCGTGCCACGCTGCCCCCGCTGGGAGGGGGCATGCGCCGGTTGGCGAAGCAGTCTCGGAAGGACGCCGTCCGTTCGAGCCGGGACTACCAAGCGATTCAGGAAGCGCCGTCTCTCCTCGTAGGTCTCGGACCTACGCCTGGCGTTGCCGTTCTGCGGTTCGCCGCGCCCGACCTGGGGGGAAGAAGCGGCACTGCATGCGCGGGCGGCTACCTCAAGGCCCGTAGGGCCTGCGAAGTCGAGGTCCGGCTCTCGACTGCGAGCCGAACCGCGTCCGTCCGAGTCCACGCCGGTCGCCACTGGACCCGCTTCGGCATCAGCTCTGCCTCCGAGCCCGGTAAGCTCGCAGTCGAGCTCGTCCTGCCAACGGAGGCGGGGGACCTATGCCTCTGGGGACTGGATGCGGGTCTCGTTCGTCAACCTGAGGGGCTCAAGATGGATGTGGCGCAACTCGCGTCGCCGCATCTTGTCCCCGAAACCTTTTACCTCGCGCACACCAGTCCGACCGTCCGCGCCATGGGCAGTTGGGAGAACGCCGTCACCGCGGCGGCACACGGTGATCCGATCCCGCTGAAGAAGTGCGCGTATTGCCAGCGGCTGCTGCCTATCGACACGAAGCGGCCCGCGACGCTCGCGTTTCACAAGCACAACGCCAAGAGAACGGGCCATCAGAACGAGTGCCGCGCCTGCAAGAAGTGGCGCATCAACGACGACTTCAATCCCAAGCGGACGGTTGACCAACTTCACGAGAGCTCGGTCATCACTCGGGAACGAAAGCTGTTCCTGCGTGAACCGGAAGCCCTGTACGCCATCAAGGAACGGGAGGGTGCAGGGCTCAAGAGCATCGTTTGGAACCGTTTCGGTCGGAAGTGTTTCCGGTGCAAGACGCCCCTCGCTCTCAAGGATGTGGAGCTCGATCACACTCGGCCGATGGCCTATCTCTGGCCCATCGACGAGCATGCGACCTGTCTATGTGGGGCGTGCAACAACCACAAGAAAGACAGGTTCCCAGTCGATGTGTACACCGAGCCGCAACTGCGCGAGCTCGCGAAGGTGACGGGACTGACTTACGCCGACCTCACGAAGAAGGAGGTCTGCGAAAAAGAGTTGCAGCGCATCCTGCGTGACATCGTTGGGTTTGCCCGCACCTGGGATCCTTCCATGTTCAATGCGACAGCGCGGAAGGTTCGGGAGCTTCGGGGCATCGACCTCTTCGAGGCGTTGCGTCGGGCAGATCCGAAGGAGCACACGCGCATGCTCCAAGAGGTTGCCAAGCGCCCCGAGCCCGTCATCTAAACGACCGATCGCGATCCGGAAACACCGGCCGCGAGCTTGAGTGAAGGGTTGAGCTTCTTCCGCTGGTTGTAGGCGCGCAGGAAGGCGATGACTTGGACCATCAGTTCCTCGATCGTCTTGCAGCGGTGATTGCGCGTCACGTTGGCGTGCAGGTCGAGCCACACGCGCTCGATGCGGTTGTCGTCGGGGCAGTACGGGGGCAGGAAGTGCAGCACGACGCGGTCGCCGAACTGGGCGAGGAAGCGCTTTGTCTTCTTGCTCGAGTGGATGATGTAGTTGTCGAGGATGAGGTGGATGCGCCGCGCAGCGCGGTACTCGCCCAGGAGCTTCCACACGAGCTTGTGGAAGAGCTCGCTCGCCTTGGTCGGCGCCTCCACCCAGGTCATCCTGCGGGTCGTGGCGTTGAGCGCACCGGCGACGAACCGCTTCCTGTTCTGGCCGGGCGTGAGCACGTAGCGCCGGAGCCCTCTCGGCATCCAGTCGCGACCGATCTTCGGGTTGTGTCAAAGAAACCCCCAACTGATCCACCCCGAGAGCGGGCATGGTGATCCACCTCGGCCCGATCAGGCGTCGGCCCGCGCCTCGTTTCCGCCCTTCCTCTCGGCGGTGCGCTTGCGGGTGGCGCGGGTCCGATAGCTCTCGCCGGTGATCGCGATCTGGTGGGCGTCGTGGGCGAGCCGGTCGAGCGCCGCGCTCGCGAGCAGCGGCTCGCCGAAGACCTCGGGCCACTCGGGGAAGGCGCGGTTCGAGGTGATGATCATCGAGCCCTTCTCGTACCGCTCGGCGACGATCTCGTAGAGGTCCTCGGGGGCCGGCGCGCGGAGGGGCTTCAGGCCGAAGTCGTCGAGGATGATGAGGTCGGGGCGGGCGAAGCTGGCGAGGCGGCGCTCGTAGGTGCCGTCCGCGCGGCCTGCTGCGAGGTGGGCGAGCGCGCGGGCGGCCGTCATGAAGACGACCTCGTAGCCGCGGCGGCACGCCTCATGGCCGAGCGCCTGGGCGAGGTGGCTCTTGCCGACACCAGAGGGGCCGACGAAGAAGACGTTTTGGTGCTGCTCGATGAAGCGGCAGGTGGCGAGGTCGGCGATCTCCTTCTGGGAGACCTTGGGGCAGGCGGTGAAGTCGAAGGTCTCGAGCGTCTTCTGCGGGTCGAAGGCCGCGCGGCGCAGCCGCATCTTCAGCTTGTGCTGAGCGCGCCGCTCGACCTCGTCCTCGACGAGCTGGGCGAGGAACTCAACGTACGAGAGCTTGGCGTCGATGGCGCCGCGGTTGCGCTGCTCGAGGGTCTCGAGGATGCCGCTGAGCCTCAGGCTCTTCAGCATCGGGGTGAGCTGATGGATCAGGTCCACTGGGTCTCTCCTTGGGTGATGGCCGTGTCGGCCGGGTTGAACAGGTCGAAGAAGGTCCTCGCGTAGGTCGGCTCGGCACGCGGTGGTAGCGGGGACGCGGCGTCGCCGGGCAAGGGCTCCCGGTCGAGGCCGCGGTTGAGGATCCGCTGCACGGTCTTGGCCTGGATCGCGTCGCAGGCGACGGCGCGGCGGCAGGCCGCCTCGAGCCGCTTCTCGCCCACCGACTCGGCGAGCCGCAGGGTGGCCTGGGCCCCGCGGAGCCGATCGAGCACCTCGTCGCCGAGGAGCAGCTCGATGAACTTGCCGGTGGCTGGCCCGATCTGGCGAGCGCGCTCGCGGCACCAGGTCGGCGTCTGCATCAGGTAGCGGAGCTTCTTGGGTGGCAGGTGCGCGGGGTTGGTGACGCGCTGGCCCGGCCGAAGCGCCCGCCCGTGCGTCGCCACGAGCTGGTGCTCGCGGAAGAGCTGGACGACCCGCGAGGTGGAGCGCAGCCACAACCGCTCGCCGATGAAGGGATGAGGCGCCGAGTAGTAGCTGCGCGCGAAGACGACGTGGCAGTCGGGGTGGAGCTTCGCCTGCTTCCACTCGACGAGATCGAACGGGCTGGAGGGAAGCGGGATGAGCGCCGGCCGCTCCCGCGCCTCGAAGACGTGGATCGGGATCTCCTGCGTCGTGCCGTGCACGCGCGCGCCGGCGTGGTCGACGACCCAGTCGATGGCCTCGCCGTTGGCGTCGACGAGGCCGCGGAAGGCGCGCCCGGCGAGGAAGCTCCGCTTCACGTACTGCACGCCGCGCTCGACCTTGCCCTTGTGCTCGGGCGTCCGCGCGACGCAGGGCGAGATCACGAAGCCGTAGTGCTCGGCGCATTCACGGTAGGCGCGCTGGACCTCGGGATCGGTGATCGACGCCTTGATGATGCCGGCCTTCAGGTTGTCGAGGAGGACCTTGCGCGGGACCCCGCCGAAGAACTCGAACGCGTTGCGGTGCAGCGCGAGCCAGGTCCCGACGGTCTGGTCCTGCACGAGCTCGACGTACTGGTGCCGGCTGTGCGAGAGCGTCATCACGAAGACCCAGGTCTTCGCCGGTGCCTCGCCCGGCGCCCGCGGGATGAGCCCCGCGTAGCCGAAATCCACCTGGGCCTCCTCGCCCGGACCGACCTCGAGCCGCACGACCGCGCGCCGCGGGCGCTCGTCGACGTACCGCCGCACGAAGCGCCGGAACGCGGTGTAGCTCCCGCGCACGTCGGGGTGCGCCACCGAGAACCGCTCCCAGGCAACCTTGACCTGCAGGCCGGCGCCCACGAGCTCGGCGATCTCGTCGTGGTACGCCATGAGCCGCGGAGGCGCCTGGACGGGTTCGGTGCGGGCGAGCCTCTCCTCGAGCTCGGCGGCGGTCGGCAGCGTCGCCGCGTCGCCTGCCAAGAGCTTCTCGCCCTCGAACCAGGCCACGTACTCGCGGACCGTATTGCGGCTGACGCCGAGCCCCTTCGCCACCGCCCGCGCGCTCTCGCCGAGCCGCAGCCGTCGCAACATCTCGCGAACGTCGAGCACGTCGCATCTCCTCCCTGCCATCCACGCCCTCCAGGCAAAAGGCCCGGAGTGGCACGCGCCCGCGGCTGCCACAAGGCGCACGACGCCCCCTCCGCGCGCCTCTCGGCGGCGGCCTCGACGTCGTGCTGTGGGGAGCTGCGGGGTGGATCAGTTACCCCGCCCCTGGGGTGGATCAGTATGGGTGATCATGGGTGGATCACCATGCCCGCCCCTGGGTGGATCAGCTTGGGCGCTCCTGGTGGATCAGGTACCGCGCCCCTCGACAGAGCGCCGCCATCCCGAGCAGGGCTACCGCTCCTGCCTCGGAATTCTGCGCCTCGGCAAGCGGTACGGGGACGAGCGACTCGAGGCGGCGTGCGCTCGTGCCGTCGCCGTGCGCGCGCGCTCCTATCGCCACGTCGATTCGATCCTGAAGAACGGCCTCGACCGGCTGCCCTCGCCGGCCGAGGAAGTCGCCGAGGGCGCCACCCCCGCCACCCACGAGAACGTGCGGGGTGGCGGCTACTACCACTGACAGGAGAAGCGATGCTCACGGAACCCACGATGGAGAAGCTGCGCGCGCTGCGCCTCGACGCCCTCGCCGCCGCCTGGGTCGAACAGCAGAAGAATCCTGAGGTCCAGAAGCTGCCCTTCGACGAACGACTCGGCATGCTCATCGACGCCCAGTGGCTGCACCGCGAGAACAAGCGGCTCGTCCGCGTGCTCCAGGAGGCGAAGCTGCGTCTCGCGAACGCCTGCATCGAGGACATCGACTACCCGGCCCGACGCGAGCTCGAGAAGGCCACCGTCCGCCAGCTCGCGACCTGCCGCTGGGTCGAGGAGCACCAGAACGTCGTCATCACCGGCGCCACCGGTACCGGCAAGACCTACGTCGCCTGCGCGCTCGCCCAGCAAGCCTGCCGGAAGGGCTTCCGCGCCATCTACCGGCGCGCCACGCGGCTCAACGAGGAGCTCACCCTCGCGCACGCCGACGGAACCTACGCGAACCTGCTCGCCCGCTTCGCTCGCGTGGACGTGCTCGTCATCGACGACTGGGGCCTTGCCCCGCCGAAGGACCAGGAGCGCCGCGACCTGCTCGAGATCGTCGAGGACCGGCACGGCGCCCGCTCGACCATCATGACCAGCCAGGTGCCGACGACGCGGTGGCACGATCACATCGGCGACCCCACCGTCGCCGACGCCGTCTGCGACCGCGTCCTCCACAACTCCCATCGCCTCGTGCTAAAGGGGCCCTCACGGCGAAAGGAGAGCTCCGAGTCCGACAAGTGAACCAGCCAGCGTCGCTTCGCTCCGATCACGATGCCCGATCTCGGCGATCACGTTGCGGCGATCTCGGTGTTCACGTTGGCCGGAATCCGCACGCGTTCGTCTGACAGTGAGACGGCCTTCCGTTCCGACTGGAAGGACCACTCCGCCGTAGCGTGTGACTCAGACGTGCGCCGTTTCTCGCGGGGTTGGAAACGATGCCCCGAAACGGTTGATACGGAACCGGGGCAGACCGCAGGCGCGGTCTCCAACAGACGAAACGCATCTGAAGATTCTCGCGTATCTCGATCGCAACCGGATTCGAGGCACGCGACGTTCAGGTCGCCAAAGCGGATACGGAGCGATACGAGTGCTGCGCGAGCCGACGGCGACACCTCGCTCGCAGGCGGGATGGACTCAGGCGGGCTCTGCGTCCGCGTCAGCACCGCCGCCTTGCTTCTTCCAGCCGTACCGTTTCAGGCCCAGTGCTTCGACAAGTCCAGGGTGCACCCTGAAGTAGACGGCTGCCTCATCAAAGCGCGCCCGCGTTTCGATATGTCGCCACACGTACTCCGATCCTCCACCGACGCCGCCGGTCTTTTGATAGGCGACGACAGAGAACTCGAAGAGTTGGCGTAAGACCTGGATGGGAGTGCTTCCGTCCTTCAGCAGGTCGGGGCGCTTCTTGCAGGTCGATTCAAGTTCCTCGCGGCCGAACAGTCCGGTTCCGACGGCGCGAAGAATCTCAAAGTACTCCTCATGCGCGGGCAGGTGCTTGTGCACCTCGTCCTCGAGCTCTCTCAACAGGTATTCCGAGTACGGCGCGCGTGCATTGCTTACGTCGTCATTTGTGAACGTGGTCTCGGCGTACTGCCCCCTGGCCTTGAAGGCATGAAGCACTTCATTGCTGAACTTGATGATGTCTCTGGGGCGTCGAAACGTCCGGTCGAGCATGTGCTGGTACTTCGTTTGACGACCGGGCATCTGATGAAGCTCATCGAACACCGTGGACCACGGGACTTTCGCGCCATCGCCGATGACCTTCTCAAAGCGACGCTCCATGAGCGCTTGGAGTGTCCACTTGGTTCGTGCTGAGTCCCACTCGATCCGAGATACCAGGGTCTCGCTGACCTTGTTCTTATCCTCGAACTTGAGGGTCTGGTAGATGTCGTCTCGGAGGAAGACTACGACAGAGAAGCGCTTCCCGGCGTTTCGCGCTTGATCGTTGAGCAGCTTCGCCGCGAGCAACAGGCCGATAAGCATGTTGCCGTAGGTGGCGCTTTTCAGGTCGAACCCGCGATCCAACTCGTCGAAGCAGACGAAGTAGTCGAGTTCCGGATTAAGGCACTCGACCACGGCGCGACTCACATTCGCGTTGACCTCCTGAAGTACACGGGGGAGGTCAGAGACCGGAAGGCGTTCAAGATCGAGCCCTAGGTCCGCCCATTCCTTCCCGATCCTAATGTGCGGACGAATGCGTAGGCGCTTCGCAGGTGAAAACAGTTGCGTGACATCTGGGTCCCGGGTTCCGTACGAATCGACAACGAACTTCTCTATGCGGCTCAGCTCCTCCTGCGCGGTCTCACTCCAGGGCTGACTCTGGTCCTGGTTGAGAAGCAGCTTCGCCGTCGTCAGGAGAATGAGATACTGCCAACTTTGGACATAGCGGAGTTCCTCGGGCACCCCAATCTGCGCCTGGAGGTTGTGGTGGTGCCATGGGTAGTCTGAAAAGGTATGGCCAAACGAGAAGAAGTCATGCTTTCGGGTTCTTATGATCTTCCGAAAAATGGCCGTCTTCCCGCTTCCCTTGCGTCCCAGAACCACTGGCCGCTTGTGAGCCACCGCCTCCAAGTAGGCTTCGTGGTCCTGGAAGCACTCGTCGAGCAGGGTGTCTGCGTCCGCATCAATGCCGCCGAACGTGTCAACCTCGTGGAGAGCCTTCACGAACGCCTCCTGGTCTACCGCCCCGATTCCATGGTCTTCGCGTCGGCGCAACGGTTTATTGCTTGGCGGAATGCCATTTTCCGTTCTTCCATTCGAAGCGATCCGTATTAAGGCCCACGGGAGCAAAGAGAGTGAAGAACTGGAAGGCAGCTCCTGACGGATGCGGGACCCCGACGACAGTCCGCCCATCTGCGTTGGCGGATAGCCAGTCGAAGGCGTCCGCTCCAGCTGCCAAGATGGGCCAGTCTTTCGGCACGGCATCCAGTTCTCTCACCAGGAAGCCTGACGTACACCGCCTCACCGTGGACTGGTGGCCTCTATACAGGCCCTTACGACGCTTCGTATTTGCGGTTGATTCGTTGTCCTTTGACTGACACTTGACGATCTCAGTCCAGAGGATCGGTCCTCTTCTGCCGCCTGCTCGGACCAGGAGCCGAAGCAGCGTGTAGTAGGGCACCTTGCTGGCGATCGTATCTCGCATCCATGCGTAGTAGGCATCCGTGTAGGCCCGCCAGTCATCTGCGCTGAATGCGTCCCTTCCCTTCCCGACGGCGTCCAGGAGGGCGTTGACCTTGCGGGCCTCGGGCTTCTTCATCTTCCCTGGATTCAGCCCCACGACGACGGTGCCGCCTTCGAGGTCTCCGACTCCCCCTCGGTTCGTGCCCGGCTCTACAAACAGGCACCGGGGAAGAACCCCTGCCTCGCGGCCGCAATTGACACCGGCGCAGCGTTCTGCGCACTGGGAGACCGCTGCGGCAAGTGTTCCGATCGCTTCGGTCAGGTCCGGGAAGGTCTTCGGCATGGCCTGTCATGGCAGGCTACCAAGACGGACGGTCCTCCGCCACGTGACTGGTAGATGCGCGTGCGTATGGCCCCGCCGCCTTCGCGGCCTCCCGGATGACGTGTACGGTGCGCCCCGGTTGGCCGTTCCGTTTCCGGTCGGTTCCGGTGCGGCACCTCACGTCGTCGGACGGCCCAATTTTGCAGGGACCGCCGTAGGCCCGTTCTAGGACGTTTCTGGAACACGGCCGTCGCACGGGCGGACGGACGGTTTGCGAGGTTCTCGTTGTCCGCCCGACCAGGTGTTACGTTCAGGCATGGACGCGCCGGAGCGACAGGCGATTCAAGCGGACATCGCGGAGATCAGGAAGCTGACCGGGGTATCGGTCGATCAGCGCCTTCTCGATAGTTACCTGAGCGGTGGGCAGATCCCTCTCACGTACTACGACAAGATCGCCGACCACGAGGTTCAAGTTCCCGCGCTTGTCCGGGTGCTTCTCGTAGTTGAGAGCCACCTAAGACAGCCGAACGCCTCACTCTTCTTCGATGTGTTTCGAGTTGCGCGCTATCTACCCTTCACGCGGATACTCGCCTCAGC
Organism: Anaeromyxobacteraceae bacterium; assembly: GCA_047602405.1. Taxonomy (GTDB): domain Bacteria; phylum Myxococcota; class Myxococcia; order Myxococcales; family Anaeromyxobacteraceae; genus Anaeromyxobacter. The sequence goes on along the minus strand of JASGHJ010000001.1, from coordinate 83,472 downwards.
GCTCCGAACGATCACGACCCACTCTTCCGGGTACGAGCAACGGATTCGACCGTCTCGCACGCGCCATCGAGTTCGATGACTTCGAGGCGGCGCTTTTCGAGGTTGTTGTCGCGGCCCGGTACGCCGTGCACCCGGCGATAACAGATCTCGCGTTCATCCCCGCGTCTTCCACGCCCACCCCTGACTTCTCGGTTCAGACTCGCCGGGGCCGGCTACACGTCGAATGCAAGAAGTTCGATCGGATGACGGACGCTTCCCCACGCATCCGTGACGCGGTACGCGACGCAACGACACCACTGATTCATGTGCTCGATTCGGAGAAGGTGTCGGCGGTTATCGAGTGGAAGATCGCCACCGAAACGCCGCAGCTCGACCCACAACAGCTGGTGCGGGATGCCTTCGGCGCACTCGCCTCAGGTGGTGCGATCGTTAGGCCCGAAGGGACCGTCTTCGCCAGGGGGCTCGTCCCTCTCGACCCGCCCGAGAACCTCATCCTTATCCCCTCGCCCGCGTACTTCTGGGATCAATTCGAATACGCTTCGGGCGGGCCCTGGCATGGACTGGTAGATGCTCACCGTGGACGTATGGCGGGCCCGTCCTACGCGGTTGCCCTCTCCTGGGTAGCTGGGGTGAAGTGGGCAGTTACGAACGAAAAGGCCATGCAGCGTGCCAGAAGGTTCGGCTACGCCCGCGTCTTCAAGGGACTTGAACAGCTTGAGGCCGCAGGAGAAGACACAGTTCTTCACGTCTGCCTTGAACGCATCGCGGGGGTTGGGCCCAGAGTCGCGGAGCTCAAGCACTTCGTTGAGACACTGAAGGAGAAGCGCAAGCGCTTCGGGTGGCTTGTGTTCAACGAGTTCGAGATTGACGTGACGATGGGCGGACGCTTCGACTTTCAGGAACACGCGCACTTCGTGCCGGGCTCAAGGCGGTTCGGAAAGGAACCGCCTGTATCAATGGTGTTCGTCCCTGGCAGCGGAGTCACAGGTCCGTTCGGGGTTGGAGCGACACTGCCGCCCCTGGACGACGAGTAGCGGGCGCGCCGGGCTCTCTACCTTTTGCACGTTTCAATCGTTTCCGAGCGTCAGTTCGGACGCCCAGGGGCCGCCAACGATGATCCTCGTACTTCCGATTTCAGTCACCACGGGTTCTGGGTGATGGACGTGGCCGCAGACCACGGCGGCCACAGGGTGGGACTGAAGCCAGTTCGCGAGAACAACGCTTCCGCGATCGATGAAGCGCCGATCTCGCGCGGCGATGGTCTCCGAAGGTGGAACGTGGGTCACAAGAACGAGCCTGCTCAGAGGCAGGTGGGCGAAGCTCTCTAGGAGCAAGGCGGTGCGAGTCTCGAAATCCCGGGCGGGCGAACTGGTTGTGTACGGCGCAGGAAGGAGGCCGATCCCAGCGAACCACCACTCGCCTCGTTTGACAGTCCGTCCGTCCAGGTCCGTCCACCCACCTCCATGTGCCTCTGCCTGGTAGGAAGCGGTGCCATCGTGGTTGCCCGGAACTGACAGGATCTCTGTTCCTCCCTTCGCGATCAGAGAAGTCAGGCCGGGCTCGTGAACGCCGTCCACTCCAAGGTCCCCGGCGCTGATGAGAAACGCGTACCGACCGCCGAGGGCAAGTCCGGCAAGGCGGCGAGCCGCCGCGAGATCACGATGAAGGTCCGAGAAGCACAGAAGGGTGGTCTTCATCGCGTCGCCACCCCGAATCCCCACTTCTCTGCGAGAGGGAAGTCCCGCACGACCCACTTCGAAACCCGGTCCACTGTTCCGTACCGGCGTTGCAGGTACGCACCTGGCTCACGAGTCATGCTCCGGTGGCGTGGACCACCTCTGTATCGGTACTCAAGGAACGCGACATCAACCAACATCGAGTCCAGCCACGGGATCTCGACTGAGTAGCCCGCCAACCAGTGAAGCCTGCGATTTGTGTTCGCAAGCACTCGCGTCCGCAGACGCGGCCCAAGACACTCGCACGCGCCGATGAGTACGCCCTTCTTCTTGCCTCCTCTCTGGGGGCGTCCCTTCTCGAACACCTCGCGCAAGAGCGAGGCGATGTCGATGCGCCGGTTGTCGAGGCCAACAAGCCGTCCCCGGTCACCATGTCCCGCGATGTAAAGGGTGTCTGCTATCGGGTCCTCGCAGAATCGAATAAGCCAGTGGAGAAGGTCCTCACGCCCGTTGTACGCCCGGTAGGCGTATCCGATTCGCGCGTTGGCCGCCCATCCGTCGATGAACGGTCGGACGGTACGCTTATCCATGAATTCGTCGTCCCAGGCTGCTTCCAAAACGACAAGCCGGTCCTGCATCTCATCTCCTTCCAAATCCTGGGTTGCGTTCCCTGGGCATCCCGGTCGCGAGCGCGCACCAGTAGCGTTGTGGCCGCGCCTCGTGCGCCACTCGCGGACCGGGGATGGGGAGGGAACTGCGGTGAGGCGAACTACTCGGTGGGTTCGGTGTTCTTCAACAGCCGGTGCACAGTGGTCGCGCCGATCTGCATCTCGCGAGCGATCTGGCGGATCGACTTCTTGGCTTTGTGGAGCTCGATGACGCGAGTCCGATCCACCTGGATTCGGGGCCTTCCGATGTGCGCGCCACGACGACGGGCTGCCGCGAGTCCTGCGCGGGTTCGTTCGACAAGGACTCCCCGCTCGAACTCGGCGAATGCGGCGACCAGGTGCAGTAGTAGCCGCCCTTGCGGTGTGGTCGTGTCGAATGGTTCCGTCACGCTAACGAACTCGACACCGAGAGCGGCAAGTGCGGATTCCGGCCATGCCGATCGGCCATTCCGGCCGATGCCGATCACCTGTACCGGCAAGGCGATCACCCGGGGCGTGACGCCGCTGGGTAGGTCTACTTCGCCGGCTTCTGGCCCTTGGTCAAGTCCGCCCTCGTCTTCCTGAGCGACTCGCCGCTGAGCTTCACCTTGTGTGCGTTGTGGATGAGTCGGTCGCAAACCGAGTCGGCGATGGTCTCGTCGCCGATGATGGAGTGCCAGTTCTTGGGATCGAGCTGGCTCGTGATGATGGTCGACGAGATGCCGTAGCGGTCCTCCATCACCTCCAGGAAGTCCCGGCGCTGGGTCGTGCTCAGCACTTCGAGGCCGAAGTCGTCGACCACGAGGACGTCGGTCTTGGCGAGGCGGCGGAGCAGGAGGAGGTAAGTTCCGTCGGCGCGCGCTTGGGCGAGCTCGTCGTAGAGACGCGAGGCGCGGCGGTAGACGACGGAGTGGCCCTCGCGGCACGCCTTCTGGCCGAGCGCGCAGGCGAGGTAGCTCTTCCCGACGCCGGTCAGGCCGCTGAAGATCACGTTCTGGTGGGCGTCCACCCAGCGGCACGTCGCGAGGTCGAGCATCACCGCCTTCTGGAGGCCGCGGGGGTGCTGGTAATCGACATCCTCCATGCAGGCGTCCTGGCGGAAGCGCGCGGTCCGCAGCCTGCCGGTCAGCTTCCGCTGCTCCCGGTGACGCCACTCGGCGTCGGCGAGCAAGCCCACGAGATCGAGCGGCGTCATCTCCTTCTCCTTGGGCTGCTCCATCCAGCGGCGCAGCGCCTCCGCCATCCCGCTGAGCTTCATCGCGACGAGCTTCTCCATCGTCTGCTCCACGAGCATGCACTTCTCCCTGGCCTCGATGAGGTCGGCGCGCGGGCGTCGTGCCCGGCACCGGGGCGCCGCGAGGCCGCGTCGGCGCGGTCTCGGGTGGTCAGTGGTAGTAGCTGCGGCCGCGGATGTTCTCGTGGAGGGGCAGCGCCTGCTGCGGCTCCTCCTCGCCGGGCAGCGGCAGCTGGTCGAGGTTGTTCTTGAGCATCGAGGCGACGCTCCCCGAGGAGAGCGTCCGGCAGTGCAGCGCCCGCGCCGCCGCCCGCTCGATCCGCTGGGCGGGATACTGCTTCGCGAGCCGCAGCACGCCGAGGCACGCCTTGAAGCCCTGCTGCGGGTGTCCCTTCGAGGCCATGATCGCCTCGACGAGGGCGGCGGTGTGGGGCCCCGTCGTTCGCGCCCAGTTCGTCAGCCGCTCGGGCGTCCACTCGACCTGGTCGAGATGGGCGCGCGGCATGTGCTCCTTGCGCGTGGTGTACTTCCCCTTCGCGTAGCTGCGCGGATAGCTCTCGATCCGCGTGCCCCGCCGGAAGATCTCGACGGTGGACTCGGTCGCGCGCAGGTCGAGCTGCTCGCCGATGTGCGAGAAGTGGACGCTGTAGAAGTGGTCGTCGTGCTCGACGTGGTAGCTGAGGTCGACCCTCGGCCGAGCCCACTCGGCGTACTCGTAGGGCTGCGCCGGCAAGGGCTTCAGGGCGGCGCGCTCGATCTCCTCGAAGAGCTCGCGCCGCGACTTCTTCAGGCGCCGCATCTGCCGGTGGTTCAGCTTCTCGAGCAGCCCCGCCACCGCCGCCCGCATCTCCTCCATCGAGTAGAAGACGCGATTCCGCAGCACCGCCAGGATCCAGCGCGAGGCGATCTGGACCGCCACCTCCACCTTCGCCTTGTCGCGCGGCCGGTACGGGCGCGCCGGGATCACCGCCGCGCCGTAGTGGGCGGCGAGGTCCTCGTACGACCGGTTGAGCACCGGCTCGTACTTGCTCGCCTTCGTCACGCCGACCCGAGGATTGTCGGGCACCCAGATCTCGGTCGCGCCTCCGAAGTACTCGAAGGCGCGGGCGTGGCAACCGATCCAGGTCGGGAGATCCTGGTTCAGCACCGGCTCCGCGTACGTCAGGTTCGAGGCGCCGAGCACCGCCAAGAAGAGCACCACCTTCTTGCGGTCGCTGGTGGCGGGGTGCACGAGCTCGAGCCCGCTCCCGCTGAAGTCGATGAAGGTCTTCTCGCCGGCGCGATGGGCCTGCCGCATCGTCGCCGACAGCGGCTTCGCCCAGCGCAGGTACTTGTCGCAGAACTGGCTGTACTGCAGCCCCTCCGGCGTCGCCTCCTTGTACTCCTGCCAGAGTAGCTGCTTCGTCACGTGCCGCCGCTGCAGCTCGCGGTGGATGAAGCTCCACTCTGGCTCGGGCCGGTTCGACACCGGATGGCGCTCGTCGGGGAAGAGGAGCCGCTCGAGCGCGTCGTCGTCGAGCTCGGGCGGGAGCGGCCAGGTGAGGCCGGCGAGCGCGATGCGCCCGAGGTACTCGCTCACCGTGCTCGACGAGATCCCGCACGCCCGCGCGATCGCACGGCCGGACTGGCCGGCCTGCAGCTTCAGCCTGATGACCTCTCGCAGCTTCCGCATCGGTAGCCTCTCGGCCGCCATCCCGCCTCCCTTGTGGAGGCGGCAAGAGCGGCGGACTACCCAGCGGCGTCAACGCGCCCGCGCTGACTGCGACCGACGGCCTCAGCTGGCCGTTCGTTCAGCGATCGGCATGCTCCGGAATCGGTGGTCGGCTTCGACCGGAATCAGTGATCGGCTTGCTCCGGAATCCGTGATCGCCATGGGCCGGAACCCGCAGCAAGTTCTCCCAGCGTGATGACCATGTGTTTGAGACTGCGAAACAGGCGGTCGGACCGCCACACGACGAGAACGTCGAACTGGCGGTGGCGTGCTGCGGCCAGAAGTCTGTCGAGTTCTGGCCGCCGGGCCTTGGTGCCGCTGACCCCTTCGTCGATGTACGTGTCTACGAGACTCCACCCGCGCCTCTGGATGAACTCGGCGGTTTCGTCGGCTTGAAGCGCTGGGCGCTGATCTGACCGCGAGACGCGGATGTATCGCGCGGCCCTGATTTTGGACGTGGCCGACCCGTCCCTCTGTATAGGAACCATGTGCCTCCTCCGGGGTTTTCTGATATCTTAAATCAAGTCCGGGCGCAGAAGTACCTGAAATCACACTGACAACCGCCACTGATATCAAGACGTTCGGCCCCGGGGGAGGCGAAGATGGCCCAGAAACGAAGAGGCCGACCAGCAAAGCTGGGGGATCACCACCCCTACCTGTTGCGAATGCCCTCCGCGCTTCATCGAGAGGTTCGCGACCACGCCAAGCGGCACCGTTGCTCCATGAACGACCTCTTGGTTGCCGTGGTCACGGCGTGGTGCGACGGGAGCTTTGCAGCCGCAACACCAACACCGGAGCCCAACCTGCAACCGCCTACGGTGCCGGTTCTTAGCGCGGCAACGGACACGGCTTCTGGGGCCTCGAAACCTGAGTAGAGGCACCGCCGCAGAGGTCGTCCGCCCGGCGGAAGATCCCAGTTGCAGAACGTACGATTGAGGTACGGCGGCCGGTGCCTCCTGCCCGGGCGTGCAGTGTCAGACCCACATCGAATACTGGCGAACGTTGAGGGATGGCGCGTGCAGAAGGTGAGGTGTTGAGGTATGGTACTTTACCTTCTCGGCCATGGCCCAGACGTTCAAGACGCTCTACTTCCCGCCCGAGAGAACCCGCTCTGGTCGCGCCCGGCGCTTCACGCTTGGCGTACCCGCTGGCGATCCTTCGACGAGTCACCTACTCGCCCTCTCCAGTCGCGCCGTGCGCGGGCTGCTGGGCGACCCCGTGTTTGAGGACCTGAGCGACGCAGCGCACAGGTCCCACCGCACTCTCAACAACCACGTCCTTCTCGTCCTTTCGGAAAGAGTGAGCCAGATGGCCGCGCGCTCCAACACCGTCGCACGTCAGCAGCAACTTCCGTTGACGCCTGATGTCACCGACTCGCCCTCGGTAGGGCTCACCTTCCGAGACAGCAAGACCGTCCCGTATCATCGCTGGTATCCGTACGTGGAAGGGTTCTCGGCCGACTACGTTGCGGAACTCCTGGGCAGGTTCGGCCACCCGCGAACTGTCTACGATCCCTTCGGCGGCGCAGGAACCACGCTTCTCGAAGCAAGCATTCGAGGCATCCCGTCTGCGTACGCCGAAATTAACCCCTTCATGCGGTTTGTCGCAGAGACGAAGATCAACTCTGCCGCGTGGGCCCGACAGCATCTCGCTGCGTTCAAACGGACCGCAACCGAGTACCTCGCGGTTGTTCAGTCCAAGGCATTCGAACGCCTGTGTCAGGCAGTCAGCATGGAGGAGTACGAGGCAGCCTTCGACGAAAGGGACTTCTTCGTTGAACAACACCTCCGTGAGCTGATCGCCGCCAGAGATTTGGCCCGGAAGGTCGCCAAGAATGAACACGCGAGAGCGCTGCTGCTTCTAGCGGTGGGTTCGAACGTCGTTAAGTCATCGAACATGACTCGCCGGGCCGACCTACGCCGTCGTCGCCCCGGCGAGTACACGAATCGCGTCGTGGATGTCCCCGGGTTTATTTCCAGCAAGGTCAACGAGATGGTGGAGGACCTGAGCTCTCCTCAGGGGCCGATCGCCCCCACCCGCCTTGCGTCCGAGGACTCAAGGGCCGAGGGCAAGGACACCGGGCAGTACACCCTCATCATCACGTCGCCGCCCTACCTGAACGGCACGAACTACTTCCGAAACACCAAGCTCGAACTCTGGCTCCTTGGTTGGCTTTCGTCCGAGACGGAACTGGGCAGCCTCCACAGGTCCGGCATTACCGCTGGCATCAACAGCGTTTCCCGGGGCCGGTCGAATGTTCATCACTTCGACCAAGTCGAGAAGGTCGTCGCCGAGCTTGAGGGGCGTGGAGACAAACGCATTCCCTTGCTTGTCCGCCACTACTTCTCAGACATGTTCGACATGCTGAAAGCCACGCGGGAGCGGATGGAACCTGTCGGGCGGTTCGTGCTGGATATCGGAGACTCCAAGTTCTACGGAGTCCATGTCCCCACCGACGTACTCCTGGCCAACGTAGCCGTCGAAGCCGGGCTCCTTGTGGACTCCACAAGGGTCCTCGCGCGCCGCTACTCCTATGACCGTTCAAAGCTCCACCAGGTAGAAATCGTTCTAAAGAGATCTCCGGGGGCTCGGCGCAACAGGGAGTCTTCAGGAGGTTCCGTCGAACGAGCTTCACGGACCTCCACTCGCAGTGCTGCCCCGAAGGACATTCAGGGCCGCATTGAGAGCTTCCGGCGCGAGTTGCCCTATAAGGACGCTCCGTTCTCCAAGCGTAACTGGGGGCATCCGCTTCATTCGCTCTGCAGCTATCAGGGCAAACTGAAGCCTGCCATCGCGCACTGGATCGTCGAGCAGTTCTCCGATCCAGGGGGGACAGTCGTAGATCCGTTGGGCGGCATCGGAACGGTGGCATTCGAGGCGGCACTGAACGGGCGCAATGCCATCACGAACGACCTCTCGCCGCTTGCATACGCCGTGGCGAGCGGAAAGATCCGCGTCCCTTCGACATCGAGTGTCGAGACATCTCTCCAGGCCCTTGAACGGGCCCTCAACAACCTGCGTCTAGGCGAGGCCGACAAGAAAAGCGCAGAGTTCGGCCTGAACGGCAGCGTAGCTGACTTCTTTCACCCGGACACGCTTGATGAGGTTCTGAAGGCCAGGCGGTACTTCCTGGGCATCGACAACCCGTCGGACGGCGATCTGTTCGTGAAGGCGTCACTCCTGCACGTACTCCACGGAAACAGGCCGTACGCCATCTCCCGGACCTCGCATCCGATCACACCTTTTCACCCAAAGGGGCCGCGCCCGTACAAGTCCGTTCTCAAGCACGTACGGGCGCGTGTCGATTCAGCCCTGCGCGAGCCGTTGCCGATCACGTACGTGCCCGGCAAGTCGTACTGGGGTGATTTCCGAGCGTTGCCGAAGAACGTGTCGGGTGCAGATCTGATCGCAACCTCTCCGCCGTTTCTTGGCATGCGCTTCGACCGTCCCAACTGGCTGAGGATGTGGTTCTGCGGCTGGGAAGAGGGCGACTTCCACACTCGCAGCCTCGCGTTCCTCGAACGTCAGCAAACCAAGGACCTCGATATCTATCGAGACTTCTTTGATGCGTGCCAGAAGATGCTTCGCCCGGGTGGCCTACTCGTCGTCCACCTGGGTGGATCCGATCGCCACCGGATGGTTGAACACCTTCATCAGCTGATGAAGGAGCAGTTCGACGATCTGGGGGTCGTAACGGAGGACGTGACGACCGTGGAGAAGCACGGCATCAAGGACAAGGGGCTCACCACGTCTCACAACTTCCTGTTCGGCATGCGCGCCTAGTCGTGCCTAAACGACCGTTCGTGATTCGCGATCAGCGGCAAGGCCGCGGACCGCAGGGAGAAAGTTGAAAGGGAAGGTCAACCCATCGATCGTTGCGGTTGCGAGACCAGCAGCGAACTCGGAGGAGACCTTCCCGTGCACAACATACCGCGGCTCGATCGTGCCGTGCGACGCAGACTGATCCGCCGCGCCAAGAAGGCCAAGGACCCGCACACCGCCCTCCGCTTCCTCATGATCGCCAAGCTCGGACAGGGACTCTCTCGACAGCAGGTCGCCCGCGACCTCGCCTGCGTCCCGTCCACCGTGGTGAAGGCGGCGCAGCGGTTCGCCGACGCTGGGGAGGAGGGCCTGCTCGATCAGCGCGCCTTCAACGGCGTCCGCAAGGTGGACCTCCGGTTCAAGGAGGAGCTCGAGCGGGTTCTGCACTCGGTCCCGACCGAGTTCGGCTGGCAGCGCACGACCTGGACCCGCGAGCTGCTCGGCTGCGAGCTGGAGCGGCGCCAGCTCCCGCGAGTGGCTCCGTGCACGATGGGCCGGGCGCTCTCCGCGATCGGGGCGCGGCTCAGGATGCCGAAGCCGACGGTCGCCTGCCCCTGGGAAACAGGTCGCAGGAAGCGCGTGCTGGCGAGGTTGCGTCGCGTCGCCAGGAACGCCACGCCGGAGGAGCCGGTCTTCTACGAGGACGAGATGGACGTCCATCTCAACCTGTCGAGGGGCGCGGTACCTGATCCACCAGGAGCGCCCAAGCTGATCCACCCAGGGGCGGGCATGGTGATCCACCCATGATCACCCATACTGATCCACCCCAGGGGCGGGGTAACTGATCCACCCCGCAGCTCCCCACAGCACGACGTCGAGGCCGCCGCCGAGAGGCGCGCGGAGGGGGCGTCGTGCGCCTTGTGGCAGCCGCGGGCGCGTGCCACTCCGGGCCTTTTGCCTGGAGGGCGTGGATGGCAGGGAGGAGATGCGACGTGCTCGACGTTCGCGAGATGTTGCGACGGCTGCGGCTCGGCGAGAGCGCGCGGGCGGTGGCGAAGGGGCTCGGCGTCAGCCGCAATACGGTCCGCGAGTACGTGGCCTGGTTCGAGGGCGAGAAGCTCTTGGCAGGCGACGCGGCGACGCTGCCGACCGCCGCCGAGCTCGAGGAGAGGCTCGCCCGCACCGAACCCGTCCAGGCGCCTCCGCGGCTCATGGCGTACCACGACGAGATCGCCGAGCTCGTGGGCGCCGGCCTGCAGGTCAAGGTTGCCTGGGAGCGGTTCTCGGTGGCGCACCCCGACGTGCGCGGGAGCTACACCGCGTTCCGGCGCTTCGTGCGGCGGTACGTCGACGAGCGCCCGCGGCGCGCGGTCGTGCGGCTCGAGGTCGGTCCGGGCGAGGAGGCCCAGGTGGATTTCGGCTACGCGGGGCTCATCCCGCGGGCGCCGGGCGAGGCACCGGCGAAGACCTGGGTCTTCGTGATGACGCTCTCGCACAGCCGGCACCAGTACGTCGAGCTCGTGCAGGACCAGACCGTCGGGACCTGGCTCGCGCTGCACCGCAACGCGTTCGAGTTCTTCGGCGGGGTCCCGCGCAAGGTCCTCCTCGACAACCTGAAGGCCGGCATCATCAAGGCGTCGATCACCGATCCCGAGGTCCAGCGCGCCTACCGTGAATGCGCCGAGCACTACGGCTTCGTGATCTCGCCCTGCGTCGCGCGGACGCCCGAGCACAAGGGCAAGGTCGAGCGCGGCGTGCAGTACGTGAAGCGGAGCTTCCTCGCCGGGCGCGCCTTCCGCGGCCTCGTCGACGCCAACGGCGAGGCCATCGACTGGGTCGTCGACCACGCCGGCGCGCGCGTGCACGGCACGACGCAGGAGATCCCGATCCACGTCTTCGAGGCGCGGGAGCGGCCGGCGCTCATCCCGCTTCCCTCCAGCCCGTTCGATCTCGTCGAGTGGAAGCAGGCGAAGCTCCACCCCGACTGCCACGTCGTCTTCGCGCGCAGCTACTACTCGGCGCCTCATCCCTTCATCGGCGAGCGGTTGTGGCTGCGCTCCACCTCGCGGGTCGTCCAGCTCTTCCGCGAGCACCAGCTCGTGGCGACGCACGGGCGGGCGCTTCGGCCGGGCCAGCGCGTCACCAACCCCGCGCACCTGCCACCCAAGAAGCTCCGCTACCTGATGCAGACGCCGACCTGGTGCCGCGAGCGCGCTCGCCAGATCGGGCCAGCCACCGGCAAGTTCATCGAGCTGCTCCTCGGCGACGAGGTGCTCGATCGGCTCCGCGGGGCCCAGGCCACCCTGCGGCTCGCCGAGTCGGTGGGCGAGAAGCGGCTCGAGGCGGCCTGCCGCCGCGCCGTCGCCTGCGACGCGATCCAGGCCAAGACCGTGCAGCGGATCCTCAACCGCGGCCTCGACCGGGAGCCCTTGCCCGGCGACGCCGCGTCCCCGCTACCACCGCGTGCCGAGCCGACCTACGCGAGGACCTTCTTCGACCTGTTCAACCCGGCCGACACGGCCATCACCCAAGGAGAGACCCAGTGGACCTGATCCATCAGCTCACCCCGATGCTGAAGAGCCTGAGGCTCAGCGGCATCCTCGAGACCCTCGAGCAGCGCAACCGCGGCGCCATCGACGCCAAGCTCTCGTACGTTGAGTTCCTCGCCCAGCTCGTCGAGGACGAGGTCGAGCGGCGCGCTCAGCACAAGCTGAAGATGCGGCTGCGCCGCGCGGCCTTCGACCCGCAGAAGACGCTCGAGACCTTCGACTTCACCGCCTGCCCCAAGGTCTCCCAGAAGGAGATCGCCGACCTCGCCACCTGCCGCTTCATCGAGCAGCACCAAAACGTCTTCTTCGTCGGCCCCTCTGGTGTCGGCAAGAGCCACCTCGCCCAGGCGCTCGGCCATGAGGCGTGCCGCCGCGGCTACGAGGTCGTCTTCATGACGGCCGCCCGCGCGCTCGCCCACCTCGCAGCAGGCCGCGCGGACGGCACCTACGAGCGCCGCCTCGCCAGCTTCGCCCGCCCCGACCTCATCATCCTCGACGACTTCGGCCTGAAGCCCCTCCGCGCGCCGGCCCCCGAGGACCTCTACGAGATCGTCGCCGAGCGGTACGAGAAGGGCTCGATGATCATCACCTCGAACCGCGCCTTCCCCGAGTGGCCCGAGGTCTTCGGCGAGCCGCTGCTCGCGAGCGCGGCGCTCGACCGGCTCGCCCACGACGCCCACCAGATCGCGATCACCGGCGAGAGCTATCGGACCCGCGCCACCCGCAAGCGCACCGCCGAGAGGAAGGGCGGAAACGAGGCGCGGGCCGACGCCTGATCGGGCCGAGGTGGATCACCATGCCCGCTCTCGGGGTGGATCAGTTGGGGGTTTCTTTGACACGCTCGGCGAGAATCGCCGCGGCGAGCTCACGGGTCTTCGGGCCGATGGTCTCCGCCCAATGCAGGATCCTCGACGGTGTCCACTCGAGGTGCTTCTGGTGGGCCTTCGGCATGTGCTCGGGCACGGTCGTGTGCCCGCCACGCCGGTAGCTCCGCACATGCGAGGCGACCCGCTCGCCGCGGTGGAAGATCTCCACGGTCACCGCGGTGAGCCGCGCCTCGACCTGCTCGTGCACGAGCGCGTGCGGCGCCGAGTAGTAGTGGTGGTCGATCTCGGCGTGGTAATCGATGTTGAGCCGCGCGGTCCTCCACTCGGAGTATGCGAACGGCTCGGGCGGCAGCGGCTTCAGGGCGGGCCGGTCGACGCGCTCGAAGAGCTCTCGGCGGCTCGCACCGTAGACGCGCATCCTCCGGCCGTTCAGGTCCTCGAGCAGCTCGGCGATCCGCTCGTTCAGCGCCTCGAGCGAGAAGAAGGTCTCGTGACGCAGCCTGGCCACGATCCACCGCTCGGCGATCTGCACCGCGACCTCGACCTTGGCCTTGTCGCGCGGCCGTTGCGGCCGCGCCGGCAGGACTGTCGTGCCGTAGTGCCGCGCCAGATCCTCGTAGGTGCGCTGGATCCCCGGCTCGTAGCGGCACGCGGCGGTGACTCCGCTCTTGAGCTGGTCAGGCACGATAGCCGCGGGCACTCCGCCCAGCGCGCCCAGCGACCGCACGTGGCTGGCGATGAAGTCCGGGCCCCGCTGCGTGAGGGTCGCCTCGGCGTAGGTGTAGTTCGACGCGCCCAGCACCGCGACGAACAGCTCGACGGCGATCACCTCGCCCGTCTTGGGATCGACGATGTGCGGCTTCTTCCCTGCGTAGTCGATGAAGAGCTTCTCGCCGGCGAGATGCTCCTGGCGCATCGTGAGGCCGCGGCGCTTCAGCCACTCGCGGTACCGCTCGCAGAATTGCGTGTACCGGTAGCCTTCCGGATGCTTCTCCAGGTACTCATGGTGAAGCAGCTCCAGCGTCACGCCCGGCTTCTTCCGCTCCGCGTGGAGGTACTCGCAGTCCGGCATCGGTCGGGCCGCAGCCTCGTCGCGCGGTCCGTAGAGCCGCTCCTCGAGCGCGACGTCCGAGAGCCCCTGCGCAGTCGCCCAGTCGAGCCCGGCCGCCGCCGCCCGGCCGAGCGCGAGCGCCACCGCGCCCAGCGACAGCCCCACGCTCGCCGCCACCTCGCGGTGCGTGCGCCCGAGCTCCCACTTCTGCCTCAGGACCTCTCTCGTCTTCCGCATGGACAGTCGCTCAGTCGCCATCCCGCCGCCTCCGTGGTGGAGGCGCGGGACGGGTGGCTACCGTCCAGCGTCGCTTCGCCGGGACCGCTCTCCGCGCCTCGGTGAGGCGCGGACCCTACCCCGCAGGGGTGACGCGGCCGGCCTGTTCACGATGGCCGATCCGCGTGTTCACGATGCCCGATCTCGGTGTTCATGAACGCCGATCCTGGCGTTCACGTTCCCCCGATCCGGCTGTTCACGATGCGCCGATCCCCGTGTTCACCATTCGCCGAAATCCGCAAACGCGCATGGACGATCTACAACTCAGAGCGGCGCGAGCTGGTGGGTTCGGAAACGAGATCATCTTGATGCGGTTCGATACGGTCCGAAACGTCACATGGAACAGGGTCCGTGCCTGCGGGTGGATCTCCGTTGCCCGAAGTCGCTTCGGGAGATGGATCCGTATCGGATGAGCCCCCTGACGAGTCCGGTGTTGCTGTGGTGGAGGAGGCCAGGCGCTTCGCGCGTTGCGCGCGCCAAGCACGCAACCTGCAGGGGCGGTCAGACTCGCGGCAGTACTTGGCTCGGGGATGTCGGCCCTCGCCCAGCGGTCGCTTGCAGAAGAGGCACCGCCGAACGTTGCCTTGCTCACCTTCAGGGGTTGCGACGGGAACGCCACCCCGATCGACGAGGAAGGGGGAGAAGAACTGGTCAGTAGATCGGTATCCGAACGCTTCTGCCCAGAGATCCTCCAGGTAGGAGGATGAAACAGCGCGTTCCGTCAGCAGCAGCGATGGCGTCGGGAGTGCCTTGCAGCAGTACCAGATCCATGAGTGAACGCTTCTTGCGAAGCGAGGAGAGGCTCTCTCATCCTGGTATTCGAGGTACCTGACCCAGTTCGTCTTTGCGGACCCGCCGTTGCGCTTGGCCCAGGCTTGGAGCTCCCTGGTGGGAGGCTCCCGCCTTTCAGAAAGATGCAGGCCGTGCCAGTGAGGTCCAAGGTTGTTGCGCCTGAGATCGAGGACCAGCCAAAGTGAGTCGGTATCCCTGATCACCTCACGATCGAACCAGTGCACCGACCGATACAGCCAGTCTGGCCGAACGTGCTCGTTGTAGGTGAGCGAGATCGCGAACGCGGTCAGGTCGGCCCGGGAGGCGAGAAGAGTCTGCACTCCAGCAACGAAAGCCGGGAGCAGGTCGTACTCCCTCACCCGCTGTCGATGACGTTCGTCAGTCGGACCGCGATGAACGCGGATCCCCCACGGACGACGTTCACCACTCGGTCTTTCAGCGGTGCTCATACGACACGCAAGGCGTCATCTCAGGGACCGCCGAGATCGTCGCGTAGGTCCGACTCACGAAGGGGGACGGCGGCAACGGGGCGCGCCGCCCAAATGTCGGAAAATGCTCCTGCGGCGACAACGGATTCTTCCTCGTTCAGGAAGTACGGCCTGCGCGACTTCAGCGCCCAGGCGATCGCATTTCGGATCGCGGGTCGGTCAAGGGGGCTAACGCCAACTAGCTCAATGTCGGAGAGCGCGCACCGGACGCCCGTCGCGTTCCACCACCGCTTCTGAATGCACGCGAGGTCCTTGCGGGTGATCGCCAGGCCGCGCAGCTCCATTCGGAACCGATCGGGAGAGTGCGCAAGCAACAAGACGCCAGAGGTACGGGTCCGGTCGAAACGAGACACGAACGCATCTGCCTTTGCGAGCCTCTTGTCGAGCCCGCCGAACTTCCCGTAACGCATCCGCAGGCGAAAGATCCTGGCCCCGGGCCGCACCTCAAGGTGGCGGACCGTCGCGCTAACAAGGTGCGACAACTCAAGGTGCAGTCCGGGGCGCATCTAGTCGCCCTCGCTTGCGGACTTGGACGAGACCGTATGTGCTCTGATCCAGTTCTCCAGGTCCTCACGCGAGAAGCGAATCAGACGCTTCCCGATGCGGACATAGGGGATGCGTCCCTGGTGAACGAGTGCATAGAGCGTGTTCCGCTTCAGGTTGTACTGCTCCGCGACTTCCATGTAGGTGAGGAGAGGCTTCGGCGGGGGAGGGTGGGTCCCCAAGGCGTCCGTGGAAACCTCGCTCCGTGGCTTGTCGCTGCGATCGGCCTCGTCTAGTGCCTGACGAGGATGCAGTGCGCCGGTAGGTGTGCCCGGTGACGATGCCGTCTTCATGTCCGTTCTCCAGTGCCCGCTTCCTTGCGGGCTGCTCGTGATGGGAACGGTCTAGCGCGGCAGCGAACAGGAGACCCCCGCACTCCTCAAAATCGGAGTGCAGTGCAGGCGTCTACTGGGCTGGCTTTGGGCGCAACTCGACGACAGGCGCGTCCTCAAGATCGAGTCGGCCGCCCAGGCGTGCGTGGTCCTGCTCGAATGCGTCCGGCGCGAGGTGCGCATAACGCATGGTCATCAGCGGCGACTTGTGGCCGAGGACGCTCTGGAGGCGGAAGAGGTCACCGCTATTCATCATCCAGTGGGAGGCAAAGGTGTGCCGCAGATCGTGGAACCTGATGTACCGGCGGGTGCGCCCGTGGCGTTCCACCTTTGGAAAGCCCGCCCGGTCGAGAATGTCGTGAAACGTCTCCTGGAAGATGCGGGCGCACTTCGAGAACATGCGTCCATCCCGATTCGGAAACACGAACTCGCCGGGACACTTCAGGTGCCACTCCTGCAGCACCGGGAGGAGCGGGTCGAGAATGGGGACGTAACGGACCTCGCCGGTCTTCGTCGGTCCATGCCAACTGTGCTCAACGGAGATCAGTCGCTTCTCAAGGTTCACTTCACTCCACCGGAGTGCGGCCAACTCGCCCTGACGTAGGCCGGTGAACACCGCAGTGGCGTACAGGGCGAAGGCGAGGTCGCCCTCGTCGTGGGCCGCACGAAGAAACCTGATGAGCTCGCTTCCGTTGCGAAGGTAGTGGAAGTCCTTCGTGAACAGCTTAATCGACGGCTTCTTGATCTTCGGGAGCTTCCTCAACCAATCGAGTTCGACGGCCAGGTGAAGGAGCGAGATCAGAAGGGTGAGGACGTGGTGCAGGGTGTTCTTGTGAAGGTGGGTCTTCGTGGCGGAGAACTCGTCCACCTGCTGCACTCCGATCCGGGCAAGCTTCATCCCACCGAAGAACGGCCGCAGGTGTACCCGCAGGATAGACTCGTCGCAGGCCCGGCTCCGCTTGTTCACTGCACGGTGCTTGAGCCAGTAGTCGGCCGCGTCGTCGAACGTGCGAGGAGCCGGGTCAGGCGACCTAATCCCGAGCCTGATCTCCTCTGCCTTCAGTTCGTGTTCGCGGAGCTTCGACTTCGCGTGAGTCAGCTTCTCGTAGACCTCACTGCGACGACGATCGTTCTCGTCGAACCAACGAATCCGCCACTTGCCCCGATGCCTGGTTGGACGCGCCATGGCTCACCCGTACGTGAAGGGTTCACCGTGGTCCCCCGCACTTCCGAAGGCCGGAGTGCAGGTTCGACTCGTCCTCGTTGGCCCCGCCGTGGCCCCGGAAAAGGAAACGGGGACCTGGCGATGAGCCAAGTCCCCGTCTTTACTGGCGGGCCCTAGAGGATTCGAACCTCTGGCCTTCGGATTCGTAGTCCGACGCTCTATCCAACTGAGCTAAGGGCCCCAACTCTCTCGATGTCACCGACAGTCTACGTCGGGTGCTTCCTCACTGGCGGAAAGGGAGGGATTCGAACCCTCGATACGGTTACCCGTATACTGGTTTAGCAAACCAGCGCCTTCGGCCTCTCGGCCACCTTTCCGAACCTCTCTCCTTCTCTGGCGGAGGAGGAAGGATTCGAACCTTCGGAGGGCGTGAACCCTCAGCGGTTTTCAAGACCGCCGCCTTAAACCGCTCGGCCACTCCTCCGAATGCTGCTCCGTTCGTGAATCCCTACTCGTTCCGGGTACCTGGCACGACCGGGGCGTCTGCCGCGGCGGTGCGAGCACGCCTCTATACGGTACCCTGAGCCGGCGATCAAGGGCGGAGTTGCAGGGGTTTCGTCCCTCGACTCCGGGCCGCCTAGAGCGGCCCTACGCTCGGGATGAACGGGGTGGGTAGGGGCCGGGCACCTGCAAACGGTGTGGTGGGGGCGGTGCGGCAGGGGGGATGATGGCCCCGTGCAGGCCACCACCGCCTGGCCCTTCATCCTCGCCCTCCTCTTCGCGGCCGCGCTGCCGCTCGGGTGGGCGGCGCTCGTGCGCGGACGCCTGGGCCGCGCGCGGCAGGAGCTCCACGCGACCGAGCAGGTCCTCGCGGACGAGCGCGGCGAGCGCGTCTGGCTCGCCTCGCGCGCGGTCACCGAGCTCGAGAAGCCGCTCCGGCTCCTCGGCGCCTCGCTCGAGCTCGCCCTGCGCCGCAGGCGCGACACGACCGAGCTCGCGGCGTCCATCGAGGACGCGAAGCGCGAGGTCGACCGGCTCTCCACGCTCGCGGGGCGCATCCTCGTCCTCGTCGAGCCGCGCACGCGGCGCGAGGCGGGCGACCTCGCGGCCGTCGTGCGGCAGGCCATCGAGGCCACGAAGGAGCAGGCACGCCTGAAGCAGATCGAGGTCACGGTCGACGGGCCGGACCGGCTCCCGGCGCAGCTCGACGTGAAGGGGCTCACCCAGGCGGTCGTGGAGCTCCTCACGAACGCGCTCCGGGTCTCGAGGTTCGGCGGGCACGTGCGGGTGGAGGTCGAGCACTCGCGGGGCAAGGCGCGCGTGAAGGTCTCCGACGAGGGGCCGGGGTTCGGGAACGCGCTGCCGGAGACGGTGTTCGAGCCGTTCCTCTTCCACCGGACGGCGCCGGCGGCGGGGTTCGGGCTCGCGCTCGCGAGGAAGGTGGCCCGCGAGCACGGCGGGGACGTGACCCTCGGGAAGGGCAAGGTCGGGGCGGAGGTGGTGATGGAGCTCGCGACCGCGTGACGGCTCGCCCGAAGGCCCCCCACCTCCCGCCCGGCGCGCGCGTGGACCTCGCGGTGCTCGCGGTCACGCACACCGACATCGGCTGCCGGCGGCTCGACGACGGCTCCCTCGTCACCTTCCGCGGCATCGACGGCGTGCACCTCGCGCCGGGAGCGGTCGCGACGGTGAAGGTGAAGAAGTACTGGACCTACGGTCGCCCGTTCCTCTCCGGCGACGTCGAGTCGGTCCGCGTCGACGTGCCGATGCTCCGGCTCGAGCCCTTGAAGCTCATCGCGCTCGAGTCGGGCGAGGGCCGCCGCGTGCACGCGCTCGAGCACCCGATCCCGGGGCAGGGGAAGCACCGGCGGCCGCTCCTCGACGCGGAGGCGTCCTTCGCGGCGGGCGACGTCCCGCTCGCGTTCACGCGCGCGTGGCGGCTCCTCGCGAAGGACCTCCGCTGCCTCGGCGCGCACGCGCTCCTCGGCGACATCGCGTCCCAGCGGTTCCACCGCATGTCGCGGCTCCACTACGAGATCGCGCTCCGCATCGCGGACGAGCCGATCCCGGCGGACTTCGACGGGCTCCTCCCGTGGGCCATCGAGAGCAACCGGCCGTTCCTCCGGTGCCTGTACGGCTACGCGTGGGCGCAGTCGAAGCTCGGCAACCCCGAGGACGCGCGGCGGCAGCTGTTGAGGCTGCTCCTCCTCGATCCCGAGGACCAGCTGGGCGCGCGGGAGCTGCTCGCGGAGCTCGCCGCGGGCGATGGGCCGCGGTAGGAGGACCGGGTGACGAAGAAGCGCGAACCTCACAAGGTGGCAGTGCCCGGAGGGGACGTTGTCGAGCTCGTCGCCCTCACCCTCCAGGACCTCGGGATGCGCTGTCGGCGGGTCGACGACGGCTCCACCGTGTTCTACGAGGATCGGGACGACGTGACGCCGTTCCCGGGAACCATCGTGAGCGTCCGGGCGAAGAAGCACGGCACGCGTGAAGGCATCCCGGTGCTCTCGGGCCGGATCGAGCACGCCAGGCTCGACATCCCGGCCCTCGGGCTGCCGCCGCTCATCGTCGAGCCTCGCCACGCGCCCGATCTCGACCGGAAGGCGTTCTCGCTGGAGCGCGCGGTCCCGCGGGTGAAGGGCGAGGACCCGATGGAGCTCATCAACGGGCTCGACCCCGAGAAGGAGCCCGGAGAGCTCGTAGCCTTCGCCATGGTCCTCCTGCTGCACGATGTCCGGTCCATCGAGGCACACGCCGCGCTCGGCGACGCGCTCAGGTGCGCGAGCCTGGAGGCGGCGGCGCGCCACTTCGAGATCGGCGTCGCGCTCGGCGAGCACGCGCTCGGGAAGGGCTTCACGGGGTGCCTTCCGTGGCGGTTCTACGAGAACCAGCCTTTCCTGCACTGCCTGCGGGACCTCGGCGTGTGCCTCGTGCAGCTGGGCAGGGCCGATGAGGCGCGCGCGGTCCTCGAGCGGGCCGTCGCGCTCGATCCCGACAACGGCCAGGCGGCCGAGAAGATGGTCGCCGCGTTCGACGAGGCGGCCCAGTCCGATTCTTCGGACCCGGTTCCCGCGAACGAGCCCTCGGAGCCGAGGAAGGCCCGGCAGTGTCCGCCCGTCGACCTGGACGAATTCCTCATCGCCTTCGATGACAACGACCCGGGCCACCGCGGGTTCGTCGATCTTCAGACCGGCGAGGTCTTCTCCTACTTCGAGGGCGGCGACAACGAGTGGCTCCCCGTCGAGGACGAAGAGGAGCTCGGAGACGAGGAGCGGTTCCTCGAGATCGAGCCCCAGCCGTCGCACGAGGGGTACCAGGACATGGAGGACTTCGCCGAGGCCTGCAGCGATCGCAGGCTGGGGGCAAAGCTCGACGCCGCCCTGGAGGGGAAGCGCCCGTTCCGCCGCTTCAAGGACGTCCTGCTCGACCACCCGGCCGAGCGCGAGCGCTGGTTCGCGTTCTCGAACGAGCGCGTCGAGGCATGCGCGAAGGCGTGGCTCGACGGCGAGGGCATCCCGTACGTGGAGAAGAAGCGCTAACCGGCGGCCAAGCTTCCAGCGTTCGTCCTTGGAAAGGCTCAGGACGAACGAACCCGGTTCGTTCGCGCTGCACTCCTGGATGCACCGACCTCCATCGAGGTTTCACCCACGCAAGACGCATCCTCGACGCGCCCTGGACACGAACCCCTCCTCGACCTGGCGGCGCGAGCTCGCGCCTCTAACCCGAGGAGGAACCCATCATGAAGCACGCTCGTATCCTGTTCGCGCTCGCGGCTGCCGCGGCGCTCGTGGCCTGCGGCGACGACAAGGACGACTCGAACGGCACCACCGGGCCCACGAAGGACATCGTGGAGCTCGCGCAGGGCAATCCCGACCTCTCCACCCTGGTCGAGGCGGTCGTCGCGGCCGACCTCACCTCCACGCTGAAGGGCGCCGGGCCCTTCACGGTCTTCGCGCCGACGAACGCGGCGTTCGCCTCGCTCCTCACCGAGCTCGGCGTCACGAAGGAGCAGCTCCTCGCGAACAAGCCGCTCCTCACCGCGGTGCTGCAGTACCACGTGCTCGGTGCGAAGGTCGCGAAGGCGGACATCCCGCTCGGCAAGGCCATCACGCCGGTTGGCAGCGGGTTCTTCAAGATCGAGGCCTCGGGCGCCGACGTCGTCATCCAGGACGGGCGCAACCGGACGGCCAAGATCACCGCCACCGACGTCGCGGCCACGAACGGGCTCGTCCACGTCATCGACCACGTGATCCTGCCGGCCGACAAGGACCTCGTCGACACGGCCCTCGCGCTGCCGGACTTCTCCATCCTCGCCGAGGCGGTCGTCGCGGCCGACCTCGCGACCACGCTGAAGGGCGCGGGGCCGTTCACGGTGTTCGCGCCGACGAACGCGGCGTTCGCGGCGCTCCTCGCCGAGCTCGGCGTCACGAAGGATCAGCTCCTCGCGAACAAGGCGCTCGTCACGAAGGTGCTCACCTACCACGTGCTCGCGGCGCGGGTGCTCGAGGCCGACGTCACGCCGGGCGCGCAGCCGAACACGGTGCAGGGCGAGAACTTCTCCATCTCGTCGGGGTTCGTGGTGACCGACAAGCGCTCGCGCACCGCCAACATCACGGCCACCGACGTCTTCACCTCGAACGGCGTCATCCACGTGCTCGACAAGGTCATCCTGCCGAGCCCGTGAGCCTGGAGGCCCTGCTCGTCCTGCGCGGCCCTACGCTCAGGACGAGCGGTGCTCGCCCGGCCCGACCGCGATGTGGCAGGAGGGCGACAGCCACCCTCCGGGGCGAACCCTGAGTCTCAGTAACGCACGGTGACAGGTGCAGCCGCGGACGGTGAACATGGGCTCAGTGGATTACTGAACCCCAGTCCCATGCGAGGACAAACCCACGGTACGTATCGACCGCGAGTCCCTCGGAGCAGCAGCCCGGTGTCAGTGGATGTGCCGCAGTCCGCACCGGTCGCCTGGCTCACCCTTCCCTCCCCGGGGGCGGAAGGCCAGGCGGCTGGCCGGAGCCCTCGCGGGGCTCACCTTCCTCGAACGCACGAGCCCCGCGAGGGTGTTTCCCCGGCCGCCTCTTCACGCAAAGCTCGCGGGTCGATGGACGCAGCCTCTCCCGCAGTGTTGACGAGGGCCGCCCGCGGCGACGACGCCGCGGTGAAGGAGGCCCTCTCGCGCTTCGGGCCCATCGTCTGGGGCCTCGCCCGGCGCATGTCGCCGTCGCGCGCCGACGCGGAGGACGCGGTCCAGGAGATCTTCCTCGACCTCTGGTCGCACGGCGGGCGCTACGATCCGTCGAAGGCGTCCGAGGAGGCGTTCGTCGCGGTCATCGCGCGACGCAGGCTCATCGACCGGCGCCGCAAGGCGCAGCGCCGCCCGGCCACCGACAGCATCGACGAGGTCACGGAGGTCCGCGGTGACCTCTCCGAGGCGTCACATGAGGGTGACGCCGAGACGGTCGCGGAGGCGGCGCTGGCGTCGAAGGCGCTGAAGGAGCTCAGCCCCGGGCAGCGCGAGGTCATCCGGCTGTCGGTCTCGGAGGGGCTCACACACGAGGAGATCTCGGAGCGCACGGGCATGCCGCTCGGCACGGTGAAGGCGCACGCCAGGCGAGGGCTCATCCGCATCCGGGCGCTTCTGCTGGGCGAACCCCAGAGCGCAGTGGAGGATGTGCCGTGAGCCGCGCCCCGGACCGCAAGGAAGAGCTGCTCGCCGACCGGGCCACCCAGGGGCTGCCGGAGGCGGAGGCGCGCGAGCTCGAGCGGCTCGGCGGCGCGGGTGACGAGTCGCTGGATTACGCGGCGGCGGCGGCGGCGCTGGCCGAGCTCGGGAAGCTGGAGGAGATGCCGGCCGCGTTGAAGGAGAAGGTGCTCGCGGCGGCGCCGGGCGCGGCGCGTCCTTCGACTTCGTTTACCCTGAGCGTAGCCGCGTCAGCGGCGAAGTCGAAGGGCTCAGGACGAGCGGAGGGTGATTCGGTTTCGGCCGGTGAACGGGTGACCGGGGAGGTGCGAGGCACCTCGAGCATGAGGGGTCCGAAGAGGGACCGCGGCCGTGCCCTCGGCTGGATCGCGGCGACCGCCGCGGCGGTGCTCGCGATCTTCGGCTGGATGCGGCCGCCCACGGTGATCGAGAACGTCCGGGTGGTCGAGGCCCCGCCGCCCCGGCCGCCGGCGCCGGTGGAGGCGCGCGCTAGGCTCCTCGCGCAGGCGCAGGACGTGAAGACCATCGCGTGGTCCGCCACGAAGGATCCAGCGGCGACCGGCGCCACGGGCGACGTCGTGTGGAGCCCGTCGAAGCAGCAGGGCTACCTGCGGATCCGCGGGCTGCAGGCGAACGACCCGAAGGCGCAGCAGTACCAGCTCTGGATCTTCGACGCGACGCGGGACCAGCGGTACCCGGTCGACGGCGGCGTGTTCGACGTGCGCGACGGCGAGGTGGTCATCGCGATCCACGCGCCGATCGAGGTCAGGGATCCGAAACTCTTCGCGGTCACAGTCGAGAAGCCGGGTGGGGTAGTGGTGTCGGGGCGGGAGCGGATCGTGCTGACCGCTGCGCTGTAGGGCGTCCCTCGTCTCCGGGCCGCCTTCGGCGGCCCTACGCTCGGGACGAACGGAAGTTAGCCGGCGCCCGTCTGCTGATCACGCATCCACGAGCAGATCCCTGACCTTCTCCGCCAGCGTCTCCATCGAGAACGGCTTCGGCAGGAACCCGAGCTTGCCGCCATCCGGCAGCCCGGGGTCCATGAGCTCCTCGGCGTACCCGCTCACGAACAGCACCGGCGTGCCGGGCCTCCGGTCGCGGACCTGCTGCGCGAGCTCGGTGCCGCTCATCCCGGGCATGGCGACGTCCGTCACGACCACGTCGACCTTCGCGCCGCCCTCCACGAGCGCGAGGGCCTCGTCGCCGCTGCTCGCGACGGTCACGTGGTACCCGAGCCGCGCGAGCAGGCGCTCGGTCGCGCGGCGGACCACGGCCTCGTCGTCCACCAGCAGCACCTGCTCGCCGTGGCCGCGCGGCGGCAGGCCGGGCATGCCGACCTCGGCGGGGTCCACCTCGGCGACGGCGGGGAGCCGGATGCGGAACGTCGCGCCGCGACCGACGCCGGGCTCGACCTCGATGGTCCCGCGGTGCTGCTTCACGATGCCGTACACCGACGCGAGCCCAAGGCCGGTGCCGTCCGCCTTCGTCGAGTAGAAGGGCTCGAACAGGTGCTCGGCGATCTCGGGCGGGATGCCGGGGCCCTCGTCGACGACCTCGATCACGACCTCGGCCGGCGGGCCCTTCGCGAGGCTCGTCGCGAGGAGGATCCGGCCGCCCTTCGGCATCGCGTCGCGCGCGTTGACGACGAGGTTCAGCATCGCCTGCTGGAGCTGGCCGGGGTCGGCGAGCACGCGGCAGGTCTCGCGCGCGGGCTCGAGCACGATCTGGATGCCCTCGCCGAGCACGCGCTCGAGCACGCGGCGCATGTCGCCGAGGATGGCGTTCACGTCCACCGGGCGCGGCTGCAGCACCTGGCGCTGGGTGAACGCGAGCATCTGCCGGGTGAGCTGCGTGCCGCGCTCGACGCCGGCCTCGATCTCGCGCGCGATGTCGGCGAGCTCGGAGCCCGGCTCGGCCTCCATGCCGATGAAGCCGGCGGAAGCGCCGATGCTCGTGAGGACGTTGTTGAACTCGTGCGCGACGCCGCCGGCGAGCCGGCCGATCGCCTCGATCTTCTGCGCCTGCGCGAACTGCTCGTGGAGGCGCTTGCGCTCCACGGCGAGGCGGAGCTCGTCGGTGACGTCGCGGAGCACGGCGAGGACCTGGCCGGTCCCGTCCTTCCCCACGAAGAGCGAGCCGGACATGCGCACCGTGCGGAGCGCGCCGTCCTTGCGCCGCTGGAGCACCTCGAGGTCCCGGAACTCGCCCTCGCTGGCGAGCAGCGTGGCCATGCGCGCGCGGTCGGCGGGGTCGACCCAGAGCCCGAGCTCGAGCGCCTTCTTCCCGACGGTCTCCTGCTCGGTCCAGCCGTACACGCGGGTGAACCCGTCGCTCACCGCGAGGAAGGTCGAGTCGTCCACCCGCGAGATGCTGAAGGCGTCCTGGCTCGTCCTGAACGCGAGACGGAAGCGGTCCTCGCTCTCCCGCAGCGCGGCGACGGCGCGCTCGCGCTCCTCGGCCTCGCGCCGCAGCCGCGCCACGAGCGCGATCGAGTCGAGCGACACGCCCTCGAGCCGCTGCAGCACGATGGCGACGCCGTGCACCGAGACCACGAGCAGCGGCACCGAGCCGAGCACGTGCAGGAAGGCGAGCTCGGCGGGCGCGATGACGGGCAGCGGGCCGGCGAGGGGGCCGGAGATGGCCACCGCGACGACGGAGGTTGCGATCGTCGCGGCGATCGCCGCGCCGACGATCGGGCCGCCGGCGAGCGTGCCGAGCACCGCGGAGGCGAAGGCGTTCGCGGTGGCGATGGGGTCGACGCCGCGCGCGAGGTACACGGCGATCGCCGAGGTCAGCGTGGGCGCGACGAGGATGATCGCGCGCGCGCGGTACGAGAGGTTCGGGAGCCGCGCCCCGAGGGCGTAGGCGACGGTCGCGCCGATCGTCAGGCCGAACACGAACGGCCGCACGTCGCGGTAGAAGGGCAGGTACGCGATGGTGAGCAGCGCCGCGAGGCCGGCGAGCAGGAACAGGAGCTCGCGCACGGCGGCGGTGCGCCACGCGCGGACGCGCGCGACGAGGTCGGGCTCAGCGGGCGCCATCGGCTCCGTGGGGCGAGGTGCGTCCACGGGCGCCCGGGAGTGCACGCGCCGGACCGGGAGCGCCGGCGGCGAAGGCCAGGGATCACGGGGGGCTGGGACGGCCAGGCCGGGTCACCGGCCGGGTCCGCGCAGCCCCAGGGTTCAGCGCTCCACGCCCCTCGGGAACGTCTGCGGGACGATCCGCTCGAGGCCGCCCATGTACGGGCGGAGCGCCTCGGGCACGATCACGGTGCCGTCGGCCTGCTGGTAGTTCTCGAGCACCGCCACCACGGTGCGCCCGACCGCGACGCCGGAGCCGTTGAGCGTGTGCGCGAGCCGGGGCTTCCCGCCCTCGCCGCGGTACCGGACGCGGATGCGGCGCGCCTGGAAGTCCTCGCAGTTCGACACCGACGAGATCTCGCGGAAGAGCCCCTGGCCCGGGAGCCAGACCTCGATGTCGTAGGTCTTCGCGGAGCCGAAGCCCATGTCGCCGGTGCAGAGCAGCATCACCCGGTGGTGGAGGCCGAGGCGCCTCAGCACCTCGCAGGCGTCGTCCACCATCTTCTGGTGCTCCGCCTCGCTCTCCTCCGCCTTCGCGAGCTTCACGAGCTCCACCTTGTGGAACTGGTGCTGGCGGATGAGGCCGCGGGTGTCGCGGCCGGCGGCGCCGGCCTCCGCGCGGAAGCAGGGCGTCCACGCGCAGTACGAGATCGGCAGCTGGCTCGCCTCGAAGATCTCGTCCCGGTGCATGTTCGTGACCGGGACCTCGGCGGTGGGGATGAGGTAGAGCGGGTTCTCCCCTTGCGTCTTGAAGAGGTCCTCCTCGAACTTCGGGAGCTGCCCCGTGCCGGTCATCGACTCGCGGTTCACGAGGTAGGGCGGGAGGATCTCGGTGTAGCCGCGCGAGGTGTGCACGTCGATGAAGAACGCGGCGATGGCGCGCTCGAGCCGCGCGGCGGCGCCCTTGTAGATCGTGAAGCGCGAGCCGGAGAGCTTCGCGGCCTGCTGCCACTCGAGGATGCCGAGCGCCTCGCCGAGCTCCCAGTGGGGCTTCGCCTGGAACGCGAGCTTCGGCTGCTCGCCCCAGATCGAGACCTGCTGGTTGTCGTGCTCGTCCTTCCCGGTCGGGACGGCCTCCTGCGGGGGGTTCGGGACGAGGAGCAGCAGCCGCTCGAGCTCGGCCTCGATCGTGGCGAGCTCCGCCTCGGACTTCTTCACCTCGTCGCCGAGCGCGCGGAGCCCCGCGCGGGCCGCCTCCATGGCCGCCTTGTCGCCCGACTTCGCGACGTCCTTCATGCGGGCGTTCGCCTCGCCCTGCTCCTTCTTCTGCTTCTCGATGAGGACGTTGAGCTCGCGGCGCCGGAGCGCGAGGGGCCGCACGGGGGCGAGCGCGGCGACGGCGCCCTCGCCGCGGCGGGCGAGCTTCCTCTCGAAGGCCTCGAAGTCGGCCGCGACGGCCTTGAGCTCCAGCATGGGCGTCTTCCTCGCGAAAACAGGGTGAAAACAGGGCGAAATCGGCTGCCAGGATTAGTCGTTAACCTCGGGGGCGGCAAGGGGTCTCTAGATGGCGTGCCGACGGTGCTTCACATCATGAGCGAGACGGGCGACAGCGCGGGGCGGCCGACCTTCCGGGTCCTCCCCGGCGGCGCGAGCCCCGCCCGCCGCGAGGACGAGGCGCTCGTCGCCGCGTTCCTCGTGGGGGACGACGTCGCGTTCGGCGAGCTCGTCCGCCGCCACGAGCAGACCGTGCTCCGCCTCGTGCGCCGCTGGGCCCGCACGCCGGACGACGCCCGCGACCTCGCCCAGCGCACGTTCCTGCGCGCCTTCGAGGCCGCGCGCCGCACGCTCGGCCGCACGCCGATCTTCGGCCGCCCCGGCGACGCCCGCCGCGGCTTCGTCTTCAAGGCCTGGCTCGTCCGCATCGCGGTGAACCTCGCGAAGAACCACCGCCGCGACGAGGCCCGCACCCGCCGGGCGCCGCTCGAGGCCATCGGCCCGGAGGAGGCCGCGCCGGCGCTCGCGCCCGCCGCGCTCGAGCACGAGGAGCAGGCGCGCCGCATGCGCGAGGCGGTCGCCGCGCTGCCGCGGCGCCAGCGCGAGGTGCTCACGCTCCGCATCGACGCGGAGCTCTCCTTCGCCGAGATCGCCGAGGCGCTCGGGACGACCGAGAACTCCGCCAAGGTCACCTTCCACCACGCCGTGAAGCGGCTGCGCGAACAGCTCGAGGAGGCCCGCCCGTGAGCGCCCCGACCCCCACCGCCGCCTGCGCCGAGCACGAGGTCGCGATCTCGCTCCTCGCCGCGGGCGCGCTCGAGGCCGACGAGGCCGCGCGGCTCGAGGCGCACGTCCAGGGATGCGCCCCGTGCCGCGCGGTCCTCGACGGGAGCCGCCGCGCGCTCGGGCTCGCGGCGCTCCCGCCGGTCTCCGACGACGAGCGCCGCGCGATGGCCACCTTGCCGGCCCGGCTGCGGGCCGAGCTCACCCGCCGCGAGCGCCATCGCACGCGCCTGCTGCGCGGGGCCATCCTCGCCGGCGTCGCCGCCGCGCTCCTCGCCGCGGTCGCGTCCCCGGTGCTGCTCCAGAAGTCCGCCGCGCGGCGGGCGCAGGAGCGGGCCGCCATCGAGGCGCGCCTCGCGGAGCTGCAGGAGCTCGAGGCGGCCCGGGCGCACTGGGAGCCGCCGGATCCGGACGCGCTCTACGAGGCCTCCGGGGCGGTGCTCGACTACCGCCAGGGCGTCCGCGGCTCCGCCACGTACACCGAGGCCGCGCTCAGCTCGTACGACGCGGGCATGGGCCGCTGAGCCCTCCGGCCCGCCGGACCCGGAACCGATTCCCCGATCTCCCGAGGCACGCAGACCCCACCACCATGAGATTCACCGTCAGAGAAGGAGAGACCATGAAGAAGCTCGCACTCGCGGCGCTCGTGCTGCCCCTCGCCGCCTTCGCGCAGAACCCCGGCCAGGGCCCCGGCCCCGGCGGCCCCACCGGCGCCGGCCCGCGCGGCCCCGGCATGATGCGGCAGCTCAAGGACGACCCGAAGGCCCAGGAGCGCGCCGAGCGCCGCATGAAGCTCGCCCGCACCCTCGGCCTCGCCGAGGCGCTCGACCTCGAGCCGAAGAAGGCGCTCGAGCTCGGCGACGTGATGTCGAAGCAGGACGACCGCCGCGTCGCCATCCGCAAGCAGATGCGCGACGCGCACGACGTGCTCCGCCGCGCGGCCGACGGCGAGAAGGTCAGCGCCCAGGAGGTCGACCAGGCCATCCAGAAGGGCCTCGACGCCCGCGCGCAGATGGCCGCGGTCGACAAGGAGACCCTCCAGGCGGTCATCAAGGACCTCACCCCCGAGCAGCGCGCCCGCGCGGTGCTCTTCCTCGACCGGTTCCACCGGCGCTTCGCGCCCGGCGCGATGGGCGAGGGCATCCGCCAGATGATCCGGCAGCGCATGGGCCCCGGCGGTCCGGGCGGGCAGGGTGCGATGCTCGGCGGGATGAACGGCAAGGCCTTCGCGTTCGGCCTCGGGCGCGACGGCGCGGACGTGCGGAAGAAGGTCGTGATCGCAGGCCCCGACGGCACGAAGGTGTACGAGGGCGACGCCGCGGACCAGGTGCTCGTGGACCGGGACTTCGCGTTCGACGACGGCTTCGACGTGGAGGTCGAGGTCGGGCCGTAGGCTTCACCGCTCCCCCCGGGCTCGCGGGCCCGGGGGGACCCGACCTTCAGTGAAGCAGACCACGCCCGTTCGTGGACCTGACCGAGGCGGTTCTGGCCCGGTTGGGGAGCCGCCTCGATGGCCGCCCGGCCGCGGGCGGCCTGACGTCGGATCGCAACCGGGTGCCGGTCCCTTGGCCAATCGGCGGGTCTTCCGCCGTGAACCAAGGAGCAGCTCATGCCGCGCCGTGGCTTCCCGCTCGCTGGCCTCTCGGTCGTCGTTCTCGTCCTCCTCGGTACCGCCTGCGGAGGTGGCGGGGAGCACACGACGCATGAGGTGACGCCCCCGCCCCCGCCCCCGCCTCCGCCTCCGCCAGACCCGACCCTCACCGTGAGGCTCACCGACGCCTGCGCGGACGGGCAGGGCCTCTACATCCGGTTCTTCGACGTGAACAACGGCCTCGTCGCGCCTCCGCCGCCGAACGTCTACACGCTCCCGTCCGGCGGCACGGGTGCGACGACGCTCGGTTGCGCGGCCGGCGCCAAGGTCTGCTACGGCGCCGAGACACCGGACCGCACGATCTACTGGGGCGTGGGGATCGACCTCGCCCACTCCTGCGCGGACTGCTGCTACCAGTGCCTGGGCCAGACGGTGGCGCGGACGCTCGTGTGCAGCGGAGCTCGCGAGCCGGGCGGGTCGGCCGCGGGGGAGGTCGCGCCGGAGGGCGGTGACGAGGATCCGCCCGGCCGTGGCTTCCCCTACGACGCGTCGCTGCGGCTTGAGGGCGAGCCAATCGGTAACTGGCTCCCGTTCGAGGGGCGCTGACCATGCGCCGGCCCAACCGCCCGTCGCCGGCCGCGCCGCCGGCGACCCTCCTCGAACGTCCGGTCCCGAGGCTCCACCTGCTCTCGATCCTCCTCGCGGCGGAGGGCGCGCGCCCCCCGCCCGTCGCGCCCCCCGACCGTCGCGACGCTCACCGCCCGCGGAGCGGCCGCGACGGCTGACCTCACCTCCCCGGGCGGACGCCTCGGGTCCGCCCGGGCCTTACTCTTCTCGATTTCGTCCCGCGCGCACCCCGCCGCATGCGGGTAGACTCCCGCGCGGCATGCCCACCCCCCGCCTCGCCGTCGTCACCGGTGCGTCCTCCGGGATCGGCGCGGACCTCGCCCGGCTCGTCGCCGCGCGGGGCCGCCCCGTCCTCGCGGTCGCCCGGCGGCTCGACCGGCTCGAGGCGCTCGCGGCGGAGGCCCGGCGGGCCGGCCGCGCCCCCATCCACGCGCTCGCCCTCGACGTGGCCGCCGATGACGCCGCACCCCGCCTCGCGGAGGCCGCGGCGAGGCTCGGCGGCGCCGCCTGGCTCGTCAACGACGCAGGCGTCGGCGCCTACGGCCGCTTCGAGCGCTCCGACCCGGCCCGCGTCCGCGCGATGCTCCGCACGAACTGCGAGGCGGTCGCGCTCCTCACGCACGCGCTCCTGCCGCAGCTCCGCGCCGCGGCCGCCGCGGGCGAGCCCGCCGCCGTGCTCACCGTCGCCTCCGTCGCTGCCTTCCAGCCGACGCCGCACATGGCCGTCTACGGCGCCACGAAGGCCTTCGCGCTCAGCTTCGCCGAGGCGCTCTCCGAGGAGCTCCGCGGCACGGGCGTGCTCTCGGCGGCGTTCTGCCCGGGCCCGGTCGCGACCGAGTTCGGGGCGGTCGCCGGCACGGGCACCCGCTTCCAGCAGGTGCCCTCGGTGCTCACGAGCGCCGAGGCCGCCGCCGACGCGCTCCGCCAGCTCGAGCGGCGCGAGGTCGTGCGCGTGCCGACCTGGCTCTACGGCCTCACGACGTCCGCGGTGCGGTTCCTCCCGCGGCCGCTCGTGCGGCGCATCTCGGGCGCGGTGCAGAAGGAGAGGGCGACATGAGCCGGCGAGGGCGTGGCGGCGGAAGCGGCGGTGGTGGCGGCGGCGGGCGCTCGGGCCTCGACGCGATCTACGAGGGCCCCGAGGTGCTCGGCGCGCTGATGGCGAGGGCCGGGTCGCCGCACGGGGTCGAGGAGGTCGCCGCGACCTTCCGTCGCGCGCAGTCGCGCGGCGAGCCCAGGAACGCGATCATCCCGACGCTCTTCCCGAGCGAGCCGCGCTTCGGCACGCCCGAGGAGGCGCGGCGCCTCTACGCGAACCTCTTCGGCCTGTGGGCCCGCCTGGAGGCCGGCCTCGGCATCGAGGACGACGCGCCCGCGCCGGTGCCGAACCCCTCACCCGCGCCGGAGGCCGCGCCGCTCCCCGGCCGCGGCACCGAGCTCGGCCCGGAGCTCTCGCACGACCTCGTCGAGTCGGTCTGGCGGCACCTCGCGGCGCTGCCGGACCGGGAACTCCGGCGCCGGCGCGACCGGTTCATGAACGGACAGCCGGACCTCTCCGCGTGGCTCGAGAGCCTGCCCATGCCGGACGCCGGCGGCCTCGCCGCGGCGGATCTCGCGTTCGAGGCGTGGGCGATGTTCGACCAGGGCTTCGGGGATCGCCTCGGCGCCGTCGCGTACCGCGACCTCGCCGCGCTCGAGCGCGAGCCGCCCACGCTCGAGGCCGTGCAGCCGTCGCTCGCGGCGTACGTCTCCGAGCAGCTCGACCTCGTCGCCGACGAGGATCCGGCCTTCAAGGACGCGGAGCGCGCGCAGGTCGAGCGCGCAGTCGCGACCGCGGTCGCGGCGCTCACCGGGGCGCTCGCGGAGCGGGAGTAGAGCGCCCATGACCATGCCCCGAGGAACGGCGGTCCTGCTCGCCGGCGCGCTGCTCGCGGCCTGCGGCGGCGGCGAGAAGACCCCCGCGTACGTGGACGTCCGGGGGCGCGTCGTCGGCATCCACGGCCGGCCGCTCGCGAACGTGAAGGTCTCGGTCGCCGGCGGCGCGGCGGTGGTGACCGGCGCGGATGGGACCTTCTCGGCGGACCACGTGAAGGTCCCCTATGACGCGCTCATCGGCGTCCCGTCGGCGGCCTCCGGCTTCGTCGCATGGGGGGGCGCCTGGCTCGGCCTGCGGCGCGCCGACCCGGTGCTCGTGGCCCTCACCCCGTTCGCCGAGGGGCCGGTCACGGGGGGCACGGTCTGCACGACGTTTGCGGCGGGCTCGGCCACGCGTTCGGTCGCGGGCATCGGGTCGGACGGGCTGCTCTTCGACGCGTCGGCCGACTGCGTGTACATGGCCTTGCGCTCCGGGACGACCGAGATGGTCTCGCTCCGGGCGATCACGCTGACGTACGACGCCCGGCCCGGAGGCTTCGCCGGCTACGGCACCCAGGGCTCGGCCGGCCCGGTCAGCCTCTCGCCTGACCAGCACCTCGACCTCCCGCCCATGGTGATGTCGCCCGTCGGGACCCTCTGGAAGGACGTCACGATCTCCGCCCCGGACGCCAGCGAGACCACCCTGACCGGACAGGTCACGTACGCGGGGGTGCGCCTCCAGCGACCGTATGACGGCGCGACGCCCGTCCCGACGAACGCCTCGCCCCCGTGGAAGATCCCGATCCCCGACGCGGGGCCTGCCCGCCTCCGGGCCGAGGTGCTGGCGTCCTTCCCCGATGGTCGCTACGCCGTCGCGTCGCGGACCTTCTCGGCCGCCGACGCGGGCGGCGGCGCCTGGGCGGTGAGCCTCCCGGGCGCGTTCGGCCTCACCTCGCCGGCGCCGGACGGGACGCTCCCACGCTCGGGTGCGCTGGCCTGGAAGCAGCCGGTGCCCGGGCTCGTCTCGGTCGTCGAGCTCACCCCCGGGAACGGCATCCCGTTCGCGATCGTCACGGGCGGCGAGTCGGTCGCGGTCCCGGACTTCTCGCTCGTCGGCGTGCCCGTGGGCAGGAACCTCTACTGGCGCGTGACCGGGATCGGACCGAACGCGACGGTGGACGACCACGCGTCGGCGGAGGAGTTCGGGCTCGGGTACCTCGTGCCGCAGTCGACCGCGGAGCGGGTCTACACGTCCTCCACCTGGAGCACCTTCAGCTTCGCGCCCTAACCACCGATCCCGTCCACGAACCCCGCGAGCACCCGCGAGAACGCCTCCGGGTTCTCGAGGTTCGAGAGGTGCCCGGCCGCCGGGATCACCTCGACCCGCGCGCCCCCGATCCCCGCCGCGAGCTTCTGCGCCTCGGCGGGCGGCGTCATCTTGTCCGCCTCACCGACGATCACGAGCGAGGGCACCTTCACGAGCCCGAGCGTCGCGGTCGAGTCCGGCCGCACCGCCATCCCCCGCTGCGCGGCCGCGACGCCGGCCGGCGTGCCGCCGCGGATGAGCTCCCGCACGGTCTTCGCGGTCGCCGGGTCGTGGCCCTCGCGGAGCAGCTTCGGGATCATGTCGTCGGCCACCCACTCGAGGCCGCGCTCGAGCGCGGTCCGCGCCATCGCCTCGCGGCCGGCGGCGCCCTCCGGCGTGTCGGCGCCGGCCTTCGTGTCGCAGAGCACGAGGCCGCGGAAGAGCGCGGGCGCCTGGCGGAACAGCTCGAGCGCGACGTAGCCGCCCATCGAGAGCCCGACCACGACCGCCCGCTCGACGCGCAGGTGGCCGAGGAGCGCCCGGACGTCCCCCGCGACGAGCGGCATCGTCGAGGGCTCGCCCGAGGGCGGCGTCTTGCCGAGCCCCCGGTAGTCCGGCGCGATGACCCGGTGCCGGCTCGAGAGGGCCGCGACCGCGTGGGTCCACATGCCCGAGTGCAGCGGGAACGCGTGCAGGAGGAGCACGGCGTCCGCGGACGGCCGCGCGGGTGCGCCCCCGGGTCCGGGCGCGCCCGGACCCGCGTCGAGGTAATGCAGGTCGACCCCGTTCAGCCGGGTGATGGGCATGGAAATAGGCTTAGCACGGGGTTAGTGGATGGGGATGGAACGACCGGGTGCCGGCCAGCCTGAACCTCGGCAGCCGCCAGCGTACTTCGAGAGGAACTTCGGCGTGACCGCGGCGATGATCCGCGAGACGCTCGCCGCGGCGCTCTCGCGCGGCGGAGATCACGCCGACGTCTTCTTCCAGCACCGGCAGACGAGCGGCCTCGGGCTCGAGGACGGGGCGGTGAACCGCGCCTACGCCTCCGCCGAGCTCGGCGTCGGCGTGCGCGTCGTCGTCGGCGACCAGACCGGCTACGGCTACACCGAGGACCTCTCCCTGCCCGCGCTCCTCGAGTGCGCGCGCACCGCCGCCGCGATCGCCTCCGGCCCGTCGCGCCCCGGCCCGACCGCGCTGCACGTGCGCCGGGACCTCCCGGACCGCTACCCGCTCGCGCGCCCGTGGGAGGAGGTCGCCGCGGGCGAGAAGCTCCCGCTCCTCGCCGGGCTCGAGGCGCGCGCCTTCGCCGCCGACCCGCGCGTGAAGAAGGTGAACGTCCACCTCTCCGACGAGTCCGGCGTCGTCTTGATCGCCGACTCCGAGGGCCGCCTCGTCGAGGACGTGCAGCCGATGACCGTGCTCTCGATGTCGGTGCTCGCCGAGGCGGGCGGCCGCCGCGAGCAGAACGGCTACAACGTCGCCGGCCGCGCCGGCTTCGAGTTCTACGCGCCCGACCGGCTCGACCGCGTCGTGAGGGAGGCGGTCGCGCGCACGGCCATCCTCTTCGAGGCCGGCCAGCCGCCCGCGGGCGAGATGCCGGTCGTGCTCGCCGCCGGCTCCTCCGGCATCCTCCTCCACGAGGCCATCGGCCACGGCATGGAGGCCGACTTCAACCGCAAGGGCGTCAGCATCTACGCCGACAAGATCGGCAAGCGCATCGCGCAGCCGTTCGTGAACATCGTCGACGACGCGACGCCGCAGGGCGCCCGCGGCGCCATCAACGTCGACGACGAGGGCAACCCCGCCGGCCGCACCACGCTCGTCGAGGGCGGCGTGCTCGCGACCTACCTCCACGACGCGATCTCGGCGCGCCACTACGGCGTCGCCCCGACCGGCAGCGGCCGCCGCGAGAGCTACCGCCACGCGCCGCTCCCGCGCATGCGCGCGACCTACATGCTCCCCGGGCCGCACCGCACCGAGGAGATCGTCCGGTCGGTGAAGCGCGGCATCTACTGCCAGAACTTCTCGAACGGGCAGGTCAACATCGGCGCCGGCGACTTCACCTTCTACGTGAAGAACGGCTACCTCATCGAGGACGGCAAGCTCACCCGGCCGGTGAAGGACGTGAACATCATCGGCAACGGCCCGAAGGCGCTCGAGCAGGTGGACATGGTCTCCGACGATCTCGCCATCGACGAGGGCGGCTGGACCTGCGGGAAGGACGGCCAGAGCGTGCCGGTCTCGCAGGGGCTCCCCACGGTGCGCGTCGCCTCGATGACGGTCGGCGGGAGGTCGAGGTGAGCGAGCTCCTGGATCTCGCCCGCCGCGCGGCGAAGCTCGCCCTCGAGGCCGGCGCCCGCGAGGCCGCCGCCGGCGCCTACCGCGCCCGCCACGTCGAGCTCGCCTGGCGCGACGGCAAGGTGGAGAAGGTCACCGAGGCCACCACCCGCGGGCTGGGGCTCGATCTGTACGTGGACGGCCGCTACGCCGCGGTCTCGACGAGCGACCTGCGCGACGGGGCGCTCGAGGCCTTCGTGCGCCGCTCCATCGCGCTCGCCCGCGCGCTCGCCGAGGATCCGCACCGGCGGCTCCCGGATCCCGAGCTCTACCTCGGCCGCGCCGACGTCGACCTCGAGCTCGAGGACGGGACGCACGCGGGGCTCACGCCGGAGGAGCGCCTGCGCGCCGCCGAGGCCGCCGAGGCGGGCGCCCGGAGCCCGCTCGGCTCCGACCGGATCCTCTCGGTCACGACCAGCGTCTCCGACACGCGCGCCGAGAGCGCGCTCGTCCACACGAACGGCTTCGAGGGTACGAAGCGCGGCACCGACTTCTGGGTGGGCGCCGAGGTCGCCGTGCTCGACCCCGACGGCCGCCGGCCGGAGGAGTTCGCGGCCTCGGGCGGCCGCTTCCGCAACGCGATGGAGCCGCCCGCGGAGGTCGGCGCGCGCGCGGCGCGGCGGGCGCTCTCCCGCGTGGGCGCGGTGAAGGGCGCGACCGCGCTCTCGACGCTCGTCGTCGAGGCGCGCGCGGCGGGGCGGCTCGTGTCGATGCTGTTCGTCCCGCTCTCGGCGGCGTCGCTGCAGCAGCGGCGCTCGTTCCTCGAGGGCAAGCAGGGCGAGGTCATCGGGAGCCCGCTCCTCGACGTGCGCGACGATCCGCACGTGCGGCGCGGCCTCGGCTCGCGCCACTACGACGGCGAGGGGCTGGCGGCGAGGCCGTTCCAGGTGTTCGAGCGGGGCGCGCTCCGGAACTACTACGTGGACACGTACTACGGCCGGAAGCTCGGGCTCGCGGCCACGACCGGCCGCACCTCGAACCTCACCTGGACGCTCGGCCCGCGCTCGCAGGAGGAGCTCGTGAAGGACGCCGGCGAGGGCGTGCTCGTCACCGGCTTCCTCGGCGGCAACTCGAACGGCACGACCGGCGACTTCTCGCTCGGCGTGCGCGGGTTCCGGATCTCCGGCGGCGAGGTGAAGGAGCCGGTGGGCGAGATGAACGTGTCGGGCAACCAGCTCGAGCTCTGGAAGCGGCTCGCGGCCGTCGGCAACGACCCGTACGCCTACTCGTCGATGCGCACGCCGACGCTCGTGTTCGAGGGCGTGCAGCTCGCGGGGAGCTGAGCCCCGCTCATCCTGAGCCTGTCGAAGGATGAGCGGCGGGTCAGCGCTCGCTGTACCCGAGGACCACGAGCAGGCAAGTCCCGTCCGCGATGACGTTCAGGCCCGCCTGCTCGGCGCGCGCGACCGCCGCGGGGCTCTCCGCGCCGGGCTGCATCCAGAGGTGCCGGATGCCCTTCGCGATCGCCGCATCGACGACCTGCTCCGTCACGGGGGGCGGGGTCACGATCGAGAGGGCCTTCACGTCGTCCGGCAGCGCCGCCACGGAGGCGACGCAGGCGAGGCCCTCGATCTCCTGCTCGCGCGGGTTCACCGGAGTCACCCTCCGCCCGTGCTGCAGGTAGCAGCGCAGCACCTTGTTGCCGTACTTGTGGCGGTCGGTCGACGCGCCGGCGACGGCGAACGCGGGGGACTCGAGGAAGCGCTCGACGGGATCCTGCATGGTGCTCCTCCGGACCTGCGAGGCAGGCTGAAGATTCTACCTGACCGCTCGACGATCCGTCGGAGGGGGAGGCGCCAGGCGGCCTGGCGGCCCACCTGAGGACCGTCCCCACAAGTTGCCTGGATCTTTCGCGATCCCTAGTTCATCCCACATGGCTTCCGTGCTGGTGGTGGACGACGAGAGCGACATCCGCGAGGCGGTCTCCGAGGCCCTGGCCGAGGAGGGCTACACGGTCCACGCGGTCGGCGACGGTGCGGAGGCGCTCGAGAAGGCGCGCGACGTGCGGCCGGCGCTGGTGCTGCTGGACCTCATGATGCCCGGCATGAACGGCTGGGAGTTCAGGGCCGCCCAGAAGTGCGACCCCGACCTCGCCGGGATCCCGGTCGTCGTGGTCTCGGCGCTCGGCAAGGTGAACGGCCTCGACGCGGCCGGGTTCATCGAGAAGCCGTTCGATCTCGACCATCTGCTCGCGGTCGTCCGCCGTCACGCGGCGACGGTGCACTAGCGAGCGGCCTCTCCTGATCCGTTCGCCCCGAGCGTCGGGCCGCGCAGCGGCCCGGAGACGAGGGGCGGAGCTACCGCTTCCCCGTCCGGGGATGCGGCTTCGTCGCGACGAGCAGCTTCAGCACGGGGCCGTGGCTCGGCCCGGGCTGCTGCGCGAGCCGGCGGCTCGCCTCGGCGCACGCGCGCGCGGCCGCGACCGCGTGCAGCCTGACCTCCTGGCCCACGCCGAGCGCCTCCGCGACCGCCGCGGCCACCTCGCCGGCGATCGTCCACTCGATCTCGTGCTCGGCGCTCGCGCCCTCGCGCGGGCACCGCAGGACGCCCGCGACGCGCTCCCAGACCGCCGACGGCTCGCGCTCGTCGATGAGCGTCGTGCCGACCGCACGCACGAACGGTCCGACGAGCTCGTCGAGCGTGCCCGGGAACACGCCGGGCCGCGCCTGCCGCCGCGCGGAGCGCCAGAGGCGCACGGCGTCCTCCGCGTGGCGCTCCAGCATCGCGCCGGCCTCGGCCGCGCTGGCCTTCACGGCGCCTCCCCGGCGGCGGCGGCGCCCGCGAGCCCGGCGAGCGGCATCGCCCACGCGAGCGCGGCCTCGGCCTCGCGCTGCAGGCCGGCGAGGTCCTCGGTGAAGAGGTGCGTCGCGCCGCGGACGACCGAGACGCGCCGCGGCCCGCGCGAGCCCTCGAGCGCCGCCTCGACGTCGGCGGGCGAGCCGTACTCGTCGCGCTCCGCCTGCACGAGCGCGAGCGGCTGCGGCGCGCGGCGGACCGCCTCGAGGTCGCGCGTGAGGTCCGGGTCGGGCGAGCGGAGCGCGAGCCCCGCGATGACGAGCGCCCGCACGCCGGGATCCTCGCCGCCGGCGATCGCCGCCATCCAGGCGCCGAACGAGAAGCCGAGCGCGAGCCGCGGCAGCTCCGGGCGCTCGAGCGCGAGCCACGCCAGCGCGGCGCGCGCGTCGTCGGCCTCGCCGCGGGCGCGGTCGTAGGTGCCGCCGCTCCGGCCGACGCCGCGGTAGTTGAACCTGAGCGCGAGCCCGCCCGCCGCGCGCACCGCCTTCGCGAGCCGGTAGGTCGCGTGGTTGTGCATCGTGCCGCCGAACCGCGGGTGCGGGTGGCACACGAGCGCCGCGAAGCGCGCGTCCGGCGCGTCGTCGAGGAGGGCCTCGAGGCGGCCCGCAGGTCCATGGAGATCGAGCTGCACCGTATACCCGCCCGTCCGGAGCGTGGGCCTGCCGGAGGCAGGCCGGAGACGAGGGACGCCCACGCGGGGACCCGGGTTTATAGCAGATCGAACCCCGCGTTCCGGGTTAGCTTTCGGGCCGATGGAGGCCTCCTACCCGCTCGCGCTCGTGCTCGCCGCGGGCGCCCTGGCGCTGCTCTCGGTGCGCGCGCTCGCCGCGGCGCTCGAGGCCGCGCTCGTCGCGGTGGGGCTGCCGAGGGCGCAGGCGCTCGGCCAGGAGGCCGGCGCTCCACCGAGCGCCCGGGCGCTCGCCCGCCTGTTCGACGACCCGGAGTCGACCTCCTTCGGCCTGCGCGCCTCGGTGACGCTCGCGACCGTCTTCGCCGGCTTCCTCGCCGGCGCGGCCGGCGCGCTCGCGAACCCGGGGGCGGCGGAGGGGATCCGCTTCGCCTGGGGCGCCGTCGCCGCGCTCGCCGCGGCGCTCGTCTCGATGCCGATGGCCGCCGCCGGGCGCGCGCTCGGCGCGGCGAGCCCGGAGCCGGTGGCGCTCGCGTTCGCCCGGCCCTTCGCGGCGGCCCGCACGCTGCTCCGCCCGCTCGCGGCGGTGGTCCGCGTCGCCTCCGGCGGCGGCCGCTTCTCCCTGCCGCGCCCGCCGCTCGAGGAGATGGAGCGCGCGCTCGCGGAGTGGGCGAAGACGCAGGGCGCCTCCGGCCAGGCCACCACCGAGCTCATCCACAACGTCTTCGAGTTCCGCGAGAAGATCGCCCGGGACGTGATGGTGCCGCGCACCGACGTCGTCGCCGTCGAGATCGACACGCGGCCCGACGAGATCCTCCGCCTGCTCTCGGAGGAGGGCCACTCGCGCATGCCGGTCTACCGGGAGAGCCTCGACCAGGTGCTCGGGGTCCTCCACGCGCGCGACCTCGTGCCGATGCTGCAGCACCCGGAGCTCATCGTGCTCCGCGACCTCCTGCGGCCGCCGTACTTCGTGCCCTGGTCGAAGCCGGTGGACGCGCTGCTCCGCGAGATGCAGCGGCGCAAGCTCCACATGGCGTTCGTCGTCGACGAGCACGGCGGCATCATGGGCATCTGCACCCTCGAGGACGTGCTCGAGCAGATCGTCGGTGCGCTCGGCGACGAGTTCACCGAGGAGGACGCCCGCCCGGTCGAGGCGCACGCCGACGGGACGTTCAGCGTCCAGGGCCAGGCCTCCATCCGCGAGTTCAACGAGGCGGCGAAGGCGGACCTGCCCGAGGACGAGGGCATCGAGACCGTGGGCGGCTTCGTGAACCAGGTCGCCGGCGTCATCCCGGTGAAGGGCGAGCGGATCCACTGGCACGGCTGGGCGTTCACGGTCGTCGACGCGGACCCGCGCAAGGTGACGCGCCTCCGCGCCGCGCGCGTGAAGCGTTCCTGAGCGCCTTTCTGGCGGTTTCGGGGTAGAACACGGGACCCTCACCGGAGACACTCGACCGATGAACGAGCGCAACGGCGTCCGCAAGGGCCAGCAGGTCAAGGACCTCGACGGCAAGGACCTCGGCAAGGTCACGAGGCTGCACGCCTGGGGCTTCGAGACGGTGAAGGGCCTGCCGGTCCTCATCCGTGACGAGTACGTGTTCCGCTACGAGGAGGTCCGCCCGGGCCCCGGCGGCGCGCTCGTCGTCGCGAAGGGCGCGAACGACATCTACGCGCTCGCCGAGGGCAAGCTCCCGCCGTCGTGGAACGCGGTCGCCCCGGACGGCTTCCCCTCGGTGGCGACGCCGTTCGAGGCCGCGCGCCTCGAGCGCCGCGGCGCGAAGGGCCGCGAGTGACCACCGCCGTCCAGCCGCCGCGCGGCTACCGCTGGCTCGTGCTGCTCGCCTGCAGCGCGGCCATGTTCGGGAACTACTACGTCTTCGACGCGCTCTACCCGGTCACCGACTTCCTGCAGCACGAGCTCGGCTTCACCGACCAGCAGATCGGCCTCCTCGACACGGCCTACAACGTCGCGGCGCTGCTCACGCTGGTGGGCGGCGGCATCCTCATCGACCGGCTCGGCACCGCGAAGTCCTCGGTGCTCTTCGG
Organism: Anaeromyxobacteraceae bacterium; assembly: GCA_047602405.1. Taxonomy (GTDB): domain Bacteria; phylum Myxococcota; class Myxococcia; order Myxococcales; family Anaeromyxobacteraceae; genus Anaeromyxobacter. The sequence goes on along the minus strand of JASGHJ010000001.1, from coordinate 42,239 downwards.
GATCGTCGGCGCCGCCGGCACCGCACTCATCGCGTTTTTGCCCGGGCTCGTGCCCGGCGCGCCCGCCCTCGCGATGATGGTCGGGCGCTTCGTGCTCGGCGTCGGCTCGGAGCTCTTCATCGTCGCGGCGACCACCGTCGTCGGCCGCTGGTTCAAGGGGAAGGAGATCTCCTTCGCCCTCGCCATCCAGCTCCTCATCGCGCGCTTCGGCTCGCTCGTCGCCGACAAGTCGCCCGGCCTCGCGAAGGGGCTCTTCACCGGCTGGCAGCCGCCGCTCGCGCTCGCCGCCGGCGTCGGCCTCACCTGGGCAATCCTCGCGGTGGTCTACGCGGTCCTCGAGGCACACGCCGGGCGCGCGTACGGCGTGAAGCAGTCGATCGTCACGGACAAGCTCGACCTCTCCGGCCTCGTGAAGTTCCAGCGGTCGTACTGGTGGGTGGTCGGGCTCTGCGTCGCGTTCTACTCGACCATCTTCCCGTTCCGGACCTTCGCGAACCTCTACTTCATCCAGGCGCACGGCCTCACCAACGAGGCCGCCGGCAACCTGAAGTCGGTGCTGCCGATGCTGTCGATGATCGGCATGCCGCTCTTCGGCCTCCTCGCCGACCGGATCGGGAAGCGCGCGCTCCTCATGGCGGCCGGGTCGTTCCTCCTCGTGCCGCCGTTCCTGCTCATGCCGTACTGGCACACCGGGGTGGTCCTGCCCGAGCTCGCGCTGCCCGGCCTCGGCGTGCTCGTCTCCGCCGGAACGCCGCTCGAGCTCGTGCTCTCGATGGGCTCGATGGGGCTCGCGTTCGCGCTCGTCCCCGCCGTGCTCTGGCCGAGCGTGACCTACCTCGTCGCCGAGGAGCGGCTCGGCTCCGCCTACGCGCTCATGACGTTCTGCCAGCAGATCGGCTGGGCGGGCATGAGCTGGGGCCTCGGCCTCGCGAACGACGCGTTCCACGCGAGCCCGGAGCACCCGCAGGGCTGGCTCGTGTCCTTGTGGGCGCTCGCGCTCCTGTCGACCGCGGGGTTCGTGTTCTCGTACCTGCTCTGGCGCGAGGAGCGCGGCGAGCACGGGCACGGCCTCGACCTCGTGAAGCCGAAGGGCGCGTAGCGGGCGGCGCTACCCGGCCGCCGCGGCGACGGGGTCGCGCACGAGCCGGAGCGGCAGCGCGCCCTCCTCCGCGGGCACGCACGGCAGCGTCACGCGTGCGAGCGTCCGCGCGCCGTCGCGCTCGGTGTGCACCGCGCCGCCGTGGGCGACCACGATGGCCTCGGCCACCGCGAAGGCGGCCTTCGCCGGGAGGCCCGCGAGCACCACCTCGCGGGAGGGCGCGGTGGACTCGGTCGTGACGGCGAGCTCCACCTCGGCGAGGCCGAGCTCGTCCCGGCGGAGCGCGAGGCGCAGCCAGGTGCCCGCACCGGCCCCGTGGGACTGGAGCGCGACCGTGGCGAGCAGCTCGAGGGCGCGCACGAGCTGGCCCTCGTGGCCGGCCACCCACAGGTCGCCCTCTGAGGTGAGCTCGAACATGGCCCGGTGGCCGACGCGTTCGCGCAGCCTCGAGACCGCCTCCCCGCCGATCCGCGCGAGCGGCGCCCTCCGTGCGTCGCGGGCCCGCGCGAGGTCGTCGAGCTCGGCCGCGAGCGCGCGCCGCTCGGCCGGGCCGGGCGAGGCGTCGAGGGCGGTCACGAGCCGCCGGGACAGCGTCGCGAGGAGCTTCAGGTCGGCGTCGACCCCGGCGCGGTCGGCCTCGCCGCGGCGGGCGAGCTCGCGGGCGCGGCGGGCGAGGGCGAGCTCCACGGCGGCGCGGAGCTGGCGGTCGTCGAAGGGGCGCACGAGCACCCCGGCGGGGTCGACGCGGCCGAGGCGGCGGAGGGTGGTGAGATCGGACGCGCCGCTCACGAACAGCGTCGGCACCTCGAAGCGGCGCGCGAGCTCGGCGGCGAGCTCGAGGTGGTCGCCGCCGCTCCGGGAGCGGAGATCCACGACGGCGAGGTCGGGGGAAGTGCGCGCGACGCGCTCGCAGGCCTCGAAGGCGGAGATCGCCGTCCCCGCGAGCTCGTGGCCCGCCGCGCGCAGCGAGATCGCGAGCGGCTCCGCCCCGTGGTCCTCCCCCTCGACGATGAAGATGCGCGCCATGCGAGCTTCCCCGGCTGGGGTCCGTCCTCCCGACCGAGGGTGAATATTGATCCAGGACAGGTCCGCGCGGGCATCCCGGGAGCCGGTGACGCGGAAAGGTCGGAACGTCACCCACGGTGACGCCGGGGTGGGCGCGGGTCGCACCCGGGGCCGGGGCGGGCGCCGGCCCCCGGGGAGCGCCCCTCGGAGGGCGGGTGGGGTCCCCGACGAACCCCCGCGATGTCGCGCGATTACTTGCGCTCGTGATCCCTAGAGTCTAGGCTGGACCATCGCCGCAAGATCCTGTGATCAGGACAGGATCCGTTTTCGGGCGGGCGGGATGGGCGGGTATGGACGGGGTGGACGGTCAGAGGGCGGCCGCGGTCGATCCGGAGGGGCTCCTCAGGAGCGCGCTCGAGAAGATCGTCTTCTTCGAGTGCAGGGTCTCGCAGCTCGAGTCCGAGGCGCAAGCGGCGCGGACCACCGCGGAGCGCGCGCGGGGTGACGCTGCCCAGGCGCGCCGGCGGGAGGTCGAGCTCGAGCAGGCGCTCGCGGTCGAGCGCGGCGGCCGCGCCGAGGCCGAGAACCGCGCCGGCGAGCTCGCCGAGCGCGTGCGCCTCCTCGAGACCGAGCGCGAGCGGCTGCTCGCGGGCCTCGTCGACCGCGCCCGCGTCGCCGGTGCGAAGGCCTCCGACGGCACGCCCGGCCCCGAGGAGGACGGCGCCGACCTCGCCGGCTTCATCGCCGAGCTGCGCAGCGAGATCGAGGAGCTGCGCACCTGGAAGCAGGCGCACGAGGGCGCCTCCGAGCCCGCGACCGCTCGGCTTCGGCCCGCCGCGCGGGCCTACGCTCGGGGTGAGCGGACCGAAGGGGGCGACGACGTCCAGGCGGTGGCGGCGAGGTTCGCCTCCGAGGGCCGGGTGGGCCTCTCCGGCAAGGACGCCGAGGCGCTGCGCGGCCAGCTCGCGACGCACGCCGACCGGGCGCTCTACGAGCGCTCCATGGACGACCTCTCCGCCGCCGACCCCGGCCGGCGCCTGCGCGCGGTGCGCGCGCTCGAGGCGCTCGGCGCGAAGGCCGCGGCGCCGCTCCTCGCCGCCTCGCTCGGCCGCGAGGTCGAGGCCGACGTGAAGGCCGCGATCCTGGGCGCGCTCGGCCGGCTCGGCGATCCCATCGCCGCCGACCTCGCCGCCCGCGCGCTCGAGGACGCCCGGCCCGCCGTGCGCGTCGCCGCGCTCGAGGCGCTCGCCGCCGTGCAGAAGCACGGCGCGGAGGGCCGGCTCTCCGCCGCGCTCCGCGACCCGAGCCCGCTCGTCCGCCGCCGCGCCGCGCTGCTCCTCGGGTTCGCCCACGGCGGGCGCGCCGAGGAGGCGCTCGCGGTCGCGCTCTCCGACGAGGACCGCGGCGTCGCCCGCGCCGCCGCCGCGGCGCTCTCCGGCCGGCCCACCGCCTCCGCGCAGGCCGCGCTCGTCCGCGGCCTCGACCACGCCGACGCCTCGGTCCGCAAGGCCGTCGCCGCCGCGCTCGGCCGCCTCGCGGGGGAGGCCCCGCTCGTGGAGGGCCCCGGCGCCGTCCGCCGCGCCGCGAGCCGCCGCATCGCCGAGAAGCTCGCCACGATGGGCGCCGACGAGATCCGCTCCGCGGTGCTCGACGGCGCGCCCTCCGCGCGGGCCGCCGAGGTCACCGTCAGGCCCCCGCAGCCGATGGGGACCGTTCACCCCGAGCGTAGGGGCCGCGAAGCGGCCCCGGAGACGAGGGGCGTCCGCTCCGCCGTCGCGGTCGCCCCCGCCACCGCCCCCGAGCCCGCGGGTCCGCCCGATGACTCGACGCTCTCGCTCCTCTCCGAGCTCCGCGGCGCCCTGCGCGGCCGCACCGAGCCCGAGCTCGTCGAGGTGCTGGGCCAGGGCCCGGCGAAGATCGCCGCGCTCACCGAGCGGCTCTCCACGGCGGGCGCCATCGTCCGCCGCGGTTCACGCTGGTTCCCCGCCTAGAGGTCGTCATGGAGAACGTCCGCTACACCGCGAAGCGCCTCGCCGAGATCCTCAGCGCGACCGTGAAGCAGGTCGAGGGGGCCATCGGCAAGAAGGACGGCTACGCGCCCGACGACCTGCTCCGCGCCCGCGCCGCGCTGAAGCGCCCGCCGCAGCCCATCGCGCCGCGCGTCCAGCTCTTCCTCAACTTCAAGGGCGGCACCGGCAAGACCAGCCTCTCCACCTCCTACGCGTTCCGCCTCGCGGAGCGCGGCTACCGGGTCCTCCTCATCGACCTCGACAGCCAGGGCCACGCCACGAAGTGCGTGGGCCAGGAGGGCGGCACCTTCAAGGAGACGCTGTTCGACGTCATCGTCCGCAAGAAGTCGCTCGACTCGGTCACCGTGCCGACCGGCATGCCGGGCCTGTCGCTCGTGCCGGCGAACCTGCAGATGAGCACCATCGACCTCGCGCTCATGCCGCTCTCCGGCCGCGAGTTCAAGCTGAGGAACGCGCTGCAGGGCTACACCGCGAAGTACGACTTCGTGATCATGGACGCGCCGCCGTCGTTCGGGCTCCTCAACCTGAACGCGCTCATGGCGGCCGACGACCTCATCGTCCCGGTGCTCGCCGACTTCCTCTCCTACGACGGCCTCAGGCTCCTCTTCGAGACCATCCAGGGGCTCGAGGAGGACCTCTCGCACCAGCTCGAGAACATCTTCATCGTCGTGAACGCCTACAACCAGACCTTCAAGATCGCGCGCGAGGCGCTCGACGCCCTCCGGACCCACTACGCCGACTACCTCCTCGAGAGCGTGGTCCGGCAGTGCACCAAGTTCGCCCAGGCCTCCTCCGAGGGCTGCCCGATCTTCGGGTACGAGCCCGACTCGAAGGGCGCGAACGACATCGAGCTCATGCAGCTCGAGGTCCTGGAGCGGGTCCGCGCGGCGGCGAAGCGCGGCGCCGCGGGAGCGTAGCCGATGCGCAAGGCCTTCGACGCGAACGTCCCGAAGCTGAAGCCCCGCCTGAAGGGCGCGGTGGAGACGCAGGCCCCGGCCGCGGCCGTGGAGCTCGAGGCGTCCCTCCCGCTCGAGCTCGAGCCGCACCCTGCCGCGCCGGTCGTGGCGCAGGCGAAGGCCGAGCCCGCTTCCTCTCCGCTCGCCCCGAGCGCAGGGCCGCGCAGCGGCCCGGAGACGAGGGGCGCAGTGACGGCCCGCCTCCCGGTCCCGGACGCGGCCCCCACCGACGTCCAGTCCCGCCGCGACCGCCTCGCGAAGATCAAGCGCAAGGTCGCCGAGGCCGCGAAGCCGAAGGCCCGCATGGCCCCCGCGCCCGCCGACCCGGCCCGCGCGGCCGAGAGCGTGCTCGGGCTCGTGAAGGACCTCGAGAAGGAGCTCGTCACGGCCCGCGAGCGCGAGGACGCGCTGCGCGCGGACCTCGAGGCCGTCCGCGGCGACCTCGCCCGCTTCGCCGCCGAGGGGCGCGCGACCGGCGAGAAGCTGCAGGCCGCCGAGGTCGAGGTCACCGAGAAGCGCCAGGTGCTCGAGGAGCTGCTCGGCGAGATGGGCGCGCTCGAGGAGGAGCGCGACGAGGCCGTACGCCGCGCCCAGGCCCTCAGTGCGCTCGACGAGGAGCGCGCGAAGCTGCTCGAGGACGTGACCCGCCGGGCCGACGACGAGGCGCGCGCGCGCGCCGAGCGCGAGGCCGAGGTCGAGAAGCTCTCCGAGGAGCTCCGCCACGGCGCGACCGAGGCCGCCCGCCTGCGCGCCGCCATCGGCGAGCTCGCCCGCGAGCGCGACCAGCTCGCGAGCGACCTCGACCGCGCGAAGCGCGAGCGCGACGACCTCGCGGCCGCGAAGGGTGCGCTCGAGCAGGTCCACGCGGCGCTCGCCCAGGCGCGCGCGCGGCTGGGGTAGCCCGCCAGGCCGCTACTGCTGGAGGTGCACGTTCGCGGCGCCGCCGGTCACGGTGAGCGCCGCGCCCGCGCCCACCGGCGGGAGCGTCGCCGAGAACGTCGCGACGAGCCGGTCGGCCGCGAGCGTCGTGACGGTGAGCGTCCCGACGTCGGCGCCGTCGCCGCCGGACCAGGCGTCCGCCGCGCCGGTGCGGTTCACCTGCAGGTTCACCTTGGACGGGATCCCGTAGCTCGCGCCCGCCGCGAGCGCGACCTTCGGGGTGAGCACGAGGGTGTACGCGGTGTTGCCCGCCGCGAGCGCGAGGGTGCCCGCGGCCGGGCTCGAGCCGACGATCGTCGCCGCGTTCCAGGGCGCGCCCCCGAGCGTCGCGATCACCGTGCTGCCCACGCCGGTCGGGAGCGGCGGGAGCCCGCCCGCGTCCGTCACGTCGAAGGCGCCCGAGGTCACCTGGAGCGTGCCCGTGCCCGGGGCGGGCTCGGCCGCGGTGAAGTGGAACGTGCCCGCGAGGTGCGTGGCGGTCCGCTCGGTGATGGTCACGAAGCCCGAGGCGCCGTCGAGCGGAGTGAGGTACGTCTTCGACGCGAAGATCGCCGCGCCCGTCCCTCCGGGCGTCGAGACGAAGTTCACGCCGAGCGGCTGCGTCGCGGGCCCGGGCATGAAGCCGAGGTTGAGCGCGATCGAGGTCCCGTCGGACCCGCGTGTGCCGGTGACGAGGATCGTGCCGTCGCGGGAGGGCGTGCTCGCGCCGATGACGCCGACCGTGAACGCGTCCGCCACCCAGGCCTGTCCGCCGACCGTCGCCGCGAGGAGGTTCCCGCCGCTCTGGCCGCCGGGCCCGGGTCCGCCGCCTCCGCCTCCGCCGCAGGCGGCGAGGACCAGCGCGACCGACGCGGCGGGGAGGCGGAGAGGGCGCATGCGTGGAACGCTACGCGGCGTCCGGGTGACGTCTCCACCGCGACCCCCGAGAGGGGCCCCGCGCGCCGGCGCTGCGTGCGCGGCGTTCTGGGCGCGGCGGGGCGTGGCGAGCCGACGGGCGCCCGGACGCCCGGTCGCGGCAAGGTGGGGTCGCTCCGTCATGGCCCGTGCGCCGCACTTGCCGGCGCGCCGCGCGAGGCACACCCCACGCGCATCCTCCGCGACCACTGTTCCCATTCCCGCGGGGGTGAGGAGAGGTCATGGCGACCGTCGACAGGTCCGCGCTGCGCGACAGCGGCAAGCGGGAGAAGATCCGCGAGGAGATCCGGCAGGCGTTCGGGGCCGTGCCCACGTGGGTGGGAGGGATGCCCGACAGCGCGCTCGAGGGCTTCTGGGCGATGATGCGCGACTTCCAGCTCGCCGAGACCGCGATCCCGAACAAGTACAAGGAGCTCATCGGGCTCGCGGTGTCCGGCGCGACGCGCTGCCGCTACTGCACCCTCTTCCACACCGAGGCCGCGAAGCTCTTCGGTGCGACCGACCTCGAGATCGCCGAGGCGGCGATGATGGGCGCCCACACCATGTCCGCGAGCACGTTCCTCAACGCCGCCCAGGTGGACTACGACACCTTCCGGCGGGAGACCCTGGACGCGATCGCCTACGTCCGCGGCCACATGCCCGCGCCGCAGCCCGGCGCCGACACCCGTGCCCGCGTCTGAGCCCTCCGCGACCGACCGCCTCCTCGACGACGGCTTCCTCGAGCGCGACGGCGACCGGCTCTGCACCACCCCGCGCTGGCGCGCCGCGCTCGCCCGCGCCGCGGCCGGCCTGCAGCACACCGGCGCGCCGTGGACCGGCCTGAAGCTCCCGATCGCGATGGCGCTCGCCGAGCGCCACGCCGAGCTCTCCGACGAGACGCTCGCCGCGCTCGTGGAGGCGATGCTGCCGCACGAGGAGGCCGCCCTGGCCGAGAGCTGGGGCGTCCTCGGCGGGTGAGCGACCACTTCCGGGTCGTTCCCCGCCCTGGCTCGTCCGCCGGTCCACATGGCAAGGAGGATCCCGCCTTGCTCGTCGCGCCAGCCACGAAGACCGGCGCCGTCCGCCTCCCGGGCGGCCGCGCTCTCGCCTGGGCGTCCTGGGGCCCGGACGACGGCGCGCCCGTCGTGCTCTGCCCCGGCGCCGCCACGGGCCGCTCGCTCGGGCTCGGGCCGGCGGACCTCGCCGGGCTGCGGGCGCGGGTCATCTCGTTCGATCGCCCGGGCCTCGGCGCCTCCGACCCCGCGCCCGGCCGGACCCTCGCATCGTGGGCGCACGACGTCGCCGCGGCCTCGGCGGCGCTCGGCCTCGGCCGCCCGGCGGTGCTGGGCTTCTCGCAGGGCGCGCCCTTCGCGCTCGCCTGCGCGGCCGCGGGGATCGCGTCGGCGTGCGCCTTCGTGTCCGGCACCGACGAGCTCGCGCACCCCGAGGTCCGCGCGCGCCTCGCGCCCGGCGTGCGCGGGTTCGTGGAGGCGATCGAGCGCGACCGGGCCGCCGCGGAGGCCTTCCTCGCGGGGATGGACGCGGCCCGGCTGCGGGCGCTCGTGCTCGAGGGGAGCTCACCCGGGGACCGGGCGGTGTACGCGGCGCCGGACTTCGCGCGGGAGTTCGAGCGTGCGCTCGACGAGGGCTTCGCCCAGGGGCCGGCGGGCTACGTCACCGACACCGTGCTCGCCTCGTCGCCCTGGCCCTTCGACCCGGGAGCGATCCGCGTCCCGGTGCAGCTCTGGTACGGCGGCCGCGACGCGAGCCCGGTGCACGCGCCGGACGGCGGCGCCCACCTCGCCGCGCGGATCCCGGGCGCGACGCGGCACTTCCTGCCCGAAGCCGGCGGCGCGCTGCCCTGGACCCACGCAGGCGAGCTCCTGGCGGCGCTGGCCCCGCACGCCCGCTCACCCCGGGCGCCGGCGTCGATCGGCGCTACCCCTTCGCCGCCCGCTCGATCGGCGTGACCCGCTGCTTGCGCTCGCGCATGCGGTCGAGCGCGTCGTAGGCGGCGTACTTGTACGCCTCGCCGAGCGTCGGGTAGTTGAACACCGACTCGGCGAACCAGCGCACGTTGCCGCCGTGGTGCATCACGGCCATGCCGGTGTGCACGAGCTCGGAGGCGTGCGGGCCGATGCAGTGCACGCCCAGGATCTCGCCGGAGTCGGCGTCGGCGAGGAGCTTCACGAAGCCGACCGCCTCGCCGATGAGGTTCGCGCGGGCGTTCGCGGCGAGCGTCGACTGGCCGACCACGTAGGCGCGCCCCTTCTGCTTGAGCTGCTCCTCCGACTCGCCGACCGAGGAGACCTCCGGGATCGTGTAGATGCCCACCGGCTGGAGCTCCACGATCTTCCGGCTCGACTCGCCCCCGATGGCGTGGCTCATCGCGACCCGGCCCTGCTCCATCGAGACCGAGGCGAGGCCCGGGAAGCCCACGAGGTCGCCCGCCGCGTAGATGTGCGGCACGCTCGTCTGGAAGTGCGCGTTCACGGTGAGGAGGCCGCGCTCGGTCGCGGTCAGGCCGGCGGCCGGGAGGTTGAGCGCCTCGACGTTGCCCACCCGGCCCGCCGCGACCAGCACCTTCTCGGCGACGAGCCGCGAGCCGTCGGACAGGGTCACGAGCACGTCGCGATCGCCCGGCTCGAGCTTGTTCGCGCGGACCCGCTGGTGGAGGTCGACGCCCGCCATCGCGAACAGGTCCTGCATCGCGTGCGAGAGCTCGGCGTCGAGCCAGGGGAGCAGGCGGTCCTTCGAGTCGATGAGCGAGACGTTGACGCCGAGCGCGGCGAAGAGCGAGGCGTACTCGCAGCCGGCGACGCCGCCGCCCAGGATGGCGAGCGAGCGGGGCACGCGGTCGAGCATGAGGATCGAGTCGGAGTCGTAGACCCGGACGTTGTCGATCGCGTACTGCGGCGGGTGGAGCGGCCGGGTGCCGGTCGCGAGCAGCACGACGTCGGCCTGGATCTCCTGCGCGCCGCCCTCCGGCGAGGAGACGCGGAGCGTGCGCGGGTCGGCGAAGCTCGCGGTGCCGCGGAGCTGCTCGACGCCCGCCCGGTTGAGCGCGTTGCGGATGCGGGAGTGCTCCCGGGCGGTGACGAGGCCGCGGCGGCCCATGAGCTCGGGGACGGTCACCTGCCCGGAGACGCGCAGCTCGATGCCGTGCGCGTCGCGGCTGCGGGCCTGCTGGATGGCGAGGGCGGTCTCGCGGAGCGCCTTCGACGGGATGGTGCCGGTGTTCGCCGAGGCGCCGCCCGGGACCGCCTCCTTCTCGACGAGCGCCACCTTCTTGCCGGCCTCGGCGGCGGTGATCGCGCCGTGCTCGCCCGCGGGCCCCGATCCGATGACGATGACGTCGTAGTGGAGCATTTGAGAGGCCTTATAGTGCACCCCGGCCGCGAACACGATAGGTTCGCCGCGTGCAGCATCCGCCGAAGAACCCGGCCCTCGCCGCGATCCCGAGGGGCCTCATGGTGGCCCTCGACGACCGGAAGCGGGCGCTCCTGCGCGAGGGGCGCCACCTCGTCGACCTCGGGGTCGGCGACCCGCGGGAGCCCACCCCGGCCTTCCTCCGCGAGGCCTTCGTCGCCGCGGCCGGCGCGGTCTCCCAGTACCCGAGCCCCTACGGCACCCCCGCGCTCCGCGCGGCCGCCGCGGGCTACCTCGAGCGGCGGTTCGGCGTCCGGGTGGACCCCGAGGCCCAGGTCCTCGCCTGCGCGGGCGCCAAGGAGGCGATCTTCCACCTGCCGCTCGCGTTCGCGGGCGCGCCGGGCAAGACGAAGGTGGTCATCCCGGATCCCGCCTACCCGAGCTACGAGGCGGGCGCGCGGCTCGCGGGGCTCGAGGTGGTGCGCGCGCCGCTCCGCCCGGAGCGGAGGTTCCTGCTCGAGCCGGAGGACCTCGGCGAGGACGTCCTCGCGCGGACGCTCGTCCTGTGGGTCAACTACCCGCACAACCCGACCGGCGCCGAGGCGGACCGCGCGTACTATCGCCGGCTCGGCGAGGCCGCGAAGAAGTACGGCTTCATCGTCGGTTCCGACGAGGTCTACACGGACATCTCCTTCGGCGCGGAGCGGCCGCCCTCGATGCTCGAGGTGCAGGTCGAGAACGTCGTCGCCGTGTACTCGTGCTCGAAGCGGAGCGGCATGACCGGCTACCGCTCGGGCTTCATGGCGGGCGACCCGGACCTCGTGGCGGCGCTGCGCCAGCTGCGCGCCCACCCGGGCTGCGCCTCGGCGGAGCCCGTCGCCGCGGCCGCGGCGCTCGCCTGGGCCGACGACGCCCACCCGGCCGAGCGGAGCGCGATCTTCCGCGCCAAGCGCGACGTGTTCCTCGCGTTCTTCCGCGACCACGGCCTCGAGGTCGCCCCGAGCGCGTCGACGATCTACCTGTGGGTGAAGGTGCCGGGAGACGGCGACGACGGGGCGTACGCGCTCCGGCTGCTGGAGGCGGGCATCGTCGTGGCGCCGGGCGCGTCCTTCGGGCCGGCCGGCGCGGGCTGGGTGCGCGTCGCGCTCGTGCCGACGCTGCCGCAGTGCGAGGAGGCCGTCCGGGCCTGGGAGAGGGTGAGATGAACGACTTCGCGGAGGTGGAGCGGCGCGTCGCGGCGGCCTGGCAGGACCGGGCGAGGCTCGAGGATCCGGTCGTCAAGGCGGCGGTGGTCCAGGCGGTGGCCGGCCTCGACCGGGGCGAGCTGCGCGTCGCCGAGAAGCAGGACGGCGAGTGGAAGGTGAACGCCTGGTTGATGCAGGCCGTGAACCTCTACTTCGCGGTCCAGGGCATGGAGGTACGCGAGTACGGGCCCTTCCAGGTGCGCGACAAGATCCCGCTGAAGCACGACCTCGACCGCGCCGGCGTGCGGGTGGTGCCGGGCGGCGTCGTCCGCTTCGGCGCGCACATGGAGCCGGGCACGGTGCTCATGCCGGGCTTCGTGAACATCGGCGCGCGCGTCGGCGCGGGCTCGATGGTCGACACCTGGGCCACGGTCGGCTCCTGCGCGCAGGTCGGGAAGAACGTGCACATCGCGGGCGGCGTCGGCCTCGGCGGCGTCCTCGAGCCACCCGGCGCCCGGCCGAACATCGTCGAGGACGGCGCGTTCCTCGGCAGCCGCTGCATCGTGGTGGAGGGCGTGCTCGTCGAGGAGGAGGCGGTGCTCGGCGCGAACGTGGTCCTCACCGCCTCGACGCCCATCATCGACGTCACGGGGCCGAAGGAGGTCATCCACAAGGGCCGCGTCCCCGCGCGCTCGGTGGTCATCCCCGGCACGCGCGTGAAGCAGTACCCGGCCGGCGCGTACAACATCCCCTGCGCGCTCATCGTCGGCCGGCGCAGCCCCTCGACCGACAAGAAGGTCTCGCTCAACCAGGCGCTGCGCGAGTTCGAGGTGCAGGTCTAGAGGCCGTGGCCACCGAGCTCGAGCTCGCCGCGCGCACCGAGGCGCTCTGCCGGACGATGTCGGTCATCGGCAGCGAGGCCGCGCTCTGCGGGGAGGTCGAGGCCTGGGCGCGCGCGCGGTTCCCGCTCGTCACCCGGGTGGGCGACTCGCTCGTGGTGCGGGTCGATGGGCCGCCGGGCGGGCGGGGTCCCACCATCGCCCTCTGCGGCCACCTCGACACCGTGCCGGTGCACGAGGCCGACCTCGGCCCACCGCGCCGAGACGGCGGCCGGCTCGTCGCCCCGGGCGCGTCCGACATGAAGGGCGGGCTCGCGGTGATGATGGCGCTCGCCGAGGAGCTCCCCCGCGACCGGCGCTTCTGCGACCTCGTGCTCGTGTTCTACGCGCGCGAGGAGGGGCCCTACGCCGAGAACGAGCTCGGCGACCTGCTCCTTCGCCCCGGGCTCCTCTCCGGCCTCGACCTCGCGCTCTGCCTCGAGCCGACCGACAACGGCCTCCAGCTCGGCTGCGTCGGCTCCATGCACGCGACCTTCACGTTCGAGGGGCGCGCGGCGCACTCCGCCCGGCCGTGGCAGGGCGAGAACGCCGTGCACCGCGCGGGCGGGCTCCTCGCGGCGCTGCACGCGCGCACGCCGCGCGACGTCGTCTCCGGCGGGCTCCTCTACCGCGAGGTGCTCTCCTGCACCCGCATCGAGGGCGGCCGCGCGCGGAACGTGGTGCCGGACCGCTGCGCGCTCAACCTCAACTTCCGCTTCGCGCCGGACCGCACCGTCGAGGACGCCGAGGCGGAGCTCCGCGCGCTCGCCGCCGAGCACGGCGCCCGGATCGAGGTCACCGACCGCTCGCCGGCGTGCCCCGCCTTCGCGGACCACCCGCTCGTGCGGCGGCTCGCCGAGCGCGGGCGGCTCAGCGAGTCGGCGAAGCAGGCCTGGACCGACGTCGCCCGGCTCGCCGCGCACGGCATCCCGGCCGCGAACCTCGGGCCCGGCGCGACGGCGCAGGCGCACCAGCAGGGCGAGTGGATCGAGACGGCGGCCCTCGCCCGCTGCTTCGAGGCGTACGCCGCCTTCCTCGCGCGGTGATCGACACCCACTGCCACCTCGACCGCCCCGCCTTCGACGCCGACCGCGCCGAGGTGCTCCTCCGCGCGGCGGCGGCGGGCGTCACCGACGTCGTGATCCCCGCCATCGGCCCGCACACCTGGGCGGCCCAGCTCGCGCTCGGGGCCGGCGGCGGCGGGGTGCGGCTGCACCACGCCCTCGGCATCCACCCCCAGCTCCTCCCGGAGCTCGATCCGGCGGACGACGACCGCCACCTCGCCGCGCTCGAGGCGGCGCTCGCCCGCGGCGGCGCGGTCGCGGTGGGCGAGTGCGGCCTCGACGGCGAGGCGGTCACCTCGGGCGGCGCGCCGATGGACCGGCAGGTGCGGGTGCTCGAGGCCCAGCTCGCGCTCGCCGCGCGGCACGGCCTCCCGGTGCTCCTCCACGGGCTGCGCGCGCTCGACCCGCTGCGCGCCCTGCTCGAGCGCACCGGCCTCCCGGCGGGCGGCGTCTTCCACAGCTTCTCCGGCTCCGCGGACCAGGTCGCCCCGTTCGTCGCGCTCGGCCTCCACCTCGCGCTCGCGGGCCCGGTCACCTACGAGAGGGCGCGCCGGCCGCTCGAGGCCGCGCGCGCCATCCCGCGCGACCGGCTGCTCCTCGAGACCGACGCGCCCGACCAGTGCCCGCGCCCGCACCGGGGCCGCAACGAGCCCGCGTACGTGGCGCTCGTGCGCGACGGCGTCGCCCGCGCGCTCGGCGTCGCGCCGGAGGAGGTCGAGGCCGCGACGACGGCGAACGCGCGCGCACTGTTCCGCCTCACGGACTCCCGCTCGCCCTGAGCGCGTCGAAGGGCACTCATGACCCGCGTCCCGCCCCGCCTCGACCGCAACGCGCGCCTCCTCGGCGTCGACGCCCAGGCGCGCCTCGGGCGCGCGCACGTCGTCGTGCTGGGCCTCGGCGGCGTGGGCTCCTTCGCGGCGGAGGCGCTCTGCCGCGCCGGCGTGGGCCGGCTCACGCTCGTCGACGGCGAGCGCATCGACGAGACCAACGTCAACCGCCAGCTCCAGGCGCTCGACGGCGAGCTCGGGCGGATGAAGGCCGAGGTCCTCGCCGAGCGCCTGCGCCGCATCGCGCCGGCGGCGCGGGTCGACGCGGTGACGGCGTTCTACGGCGAGGAGAACGCCGGGGCGCTCGTGCCGCCCGAAGGCGTCGACCTCGTCGTCGACGCGATGGACACGGTCGTCGCGAAGCTGCACGTCATCGACCGCTGCGTCGCGCTCCGGCTCGCGATCGTGACCGCGCTCGGCGCCGCGCGCCGGCTCGACCCGACCGCCATCCAGGTGACCGACCTCTCCGCGTCGCACACCGACCCGCTCGCGAAGGACGTGCGCAAGTACCTGCGCACCCGCCACGGGCTCTCCGCCACCGCGCCCACCGGCGTCCTCGCGGTCTGGTCGATCGAGCCGCCGCGCGACTCGCTCGCGCTGCCCGGCGACGAGGAGGACGGCATCCCCGGCGCGCGGCAGCGGCTCCCGGGCGAGCGGCGCCGCGAGCCGAAGGCGTACGGCTCGATCGCCTTCGTGACCGCCGCGTTCGGCCTCGCCGCCGCGGGCGCCGCGGTGCAGCACCTCACCGGGGTCCGGCCCGAGACGCCCCGACTGCTCGACGAGGCGGAGGCGAACCGGCGCCGGAAGAAGGAGCGCTGAGGAGCGCCCCGCCCGGGACCGCCCGAGATGGCCGGGCGCGCCCCGTCGTCGCGCGTGGAATCGCCGCGGGGAGGGTGGAGGCGATCATGCTCGGACAGAGCCGCATGACCACCATGCTGCCGGTGGTGGACCTCGCGCGGGCACGCGCGTTCTACGAGGAGAAGCTCGGGCTCGTACCGGAGGGCGCCCGCCCCGACGGCAAGTTCCTCTACCGGCTCGCGGGCGGCGGGCTCCTCGCCCTGTTCCCGCGCGGCGCGCCGACCCGCGCGGAGCACACTGCGGTGAGCTTCGAGGTGCCGGACGTGGAGCGGGAGGTGACCGCGCTGCGCGCGCGCGGCGTCGAGTTCCAGGACTACGACCTGCCCGGCCTGCGCACCGTGAACGCGGTCTGCGTGCTCGGCTCCGAGAAGGCGGCCTGGTTCCTCGACCCCGAGGGCAACACGCTCTGCATCCACCAGAACCTCTGAGCGCGCTCCCGCGCGGGGGCGACGCGGCGCGTGGCCGCGGGGCGGCACGCGCCTCGCCCGGGCGGGAGGCCGGGTCGCTGCAGGGGAGCGGCGGCCGGCCGCCCGCCCGCCTACAATGGCTGCATGCTCCTGCCCGCCCTGGTCGCGCTCTCGCTCGCGCTGTCCGCAGGCAACACCGCCGGCCAGTCGGATCCGTACGAGGAGGACGACCACGGGCACGGCGGCGACGACACCGGCCTGTTCCTGGCCGTCCGCGGCGGCGAGGCGGTGGGGCCGAACGGCGGCGGCGCGCACCCGGTCTACGGCGGGGAGATCGGGTGGTCGTTCGAGCCCATCGATCTCTCGCTCGCGGGCTACGCCTACAAGGACCTCGACGGCAAGCCCGCGCCCGGCGAGAAGTCGCAGTGGAACCGGATGTACCTCGTGCGCCTCGGCCAGCGCTTCGAGACGTACCGCGGGCTCGAGGGCACGCTCGACCTCGGCATCGGCGCGGCGCACACCGACAAGTGGAAGAGCTGGGTCCAGCTCGGCCTGGGCGTGCATCTCAACATCGATCCGCTCTTCGTGACCGGCGAGATCACCTTCGAGCAGAACGGCCTCGTCCGCCTCACGGCCGGCCTCGGCGCGCGGTTCTGAAGACCGCTCGTCTCGAGCGTGCTTCGACTCCGGCTCCTGCTGCGCAGGCGCCTACGCTCAGCATGAGCGGGAAGTCGAAAGAGACCCCAACCGGGGCTGTCCCGCCGCCTTGACGCGCGGGGTGGGGCTCTTAAATCGACGGTTGTCGAATCGACGCATGTCGATACGGCGCCGCGCGCTCCATGGCCCCCGCCTCCTCGAGCCCCCTCACCGATCCCGTCGTGCGCGTCGCGCGCGCGCTCGGCGATCCCACCCGCTACCGCATCCTCCGGTCGATCGCGGCGCGCGGCGAGGTGAGCTGCCAGGAGCTGACCGAGCTCTTCCAGCTCGCCCAGGCGACGATCTCCCACCACCTCAAGGTCCTCGCCGAGGCCGGCCTCGTGTCGGTGCGGGTCGAGGGGCCGTACCACCACTACCGCGCCCTCAAGGGCGCCCTCGCCGCGCACGGCAAGGCCGTCGCGGCGGCGTTCGCAGGAAGCGGGGGGCGCCCGAGGCGGGCCGCCGCCCGCCCGTCCCCCCGCAGCAGAAAAGGAGCCACATCATGAAGAAGCTCGTCCTCGCCGCAGTCCTCGCCCTCCCGGCGTTCTCCTTCGCGCAGTCGACCTGGGACTTCGATCCCGCCCACAGCCACGCCTCGTTCACCGTCCGGCACATGGGCATCTCGAACGTGCGCGGCGAGTTCCAGAAGATGACCGGCAAGCTCGTGCTCGACGAGAAGGACGTCACGAAGTCCTCGGTCGAGGCCACCATCGAGACCGCCTCCGTCAACACCCGCATCGACAAGCGCGACGGCCACCTCAAGTCGCCGGACTTCTTCGACGTCGCGAAGTACCCGACCATCACCTTCAAGTCCACGAAGGTCGAGAAGGCCGGCGAGGGCAAGCTCAAGGTCACGGGCGACCTCACCATGAAGGGCGTCACGAAGCCGGTCGTCCTCGACGTCACCGGCCCCGGCGCGCCGGTGAAGAACTGGGCCGGCAAGGAGCTCCGCGGCGTCGAGGCCACCGCCACCATCAACCGCAAGGACTGGGGCGTGAACTGGTCCAACATGGTCGAGGGCGTCGCGGTCGTCGCCGATGACGTGAAGATCGAGCTCGAGGCCGAGCTCGTGAAGGCCGACGCCGCCGCGACCCCGGCCGCCGGGAAGAAGTAGCCCCGCCCCGGGGGTCCGCAGTTCGGCCCGGGCGTCCGCGCGGCAGACCGCGCCGGGCGTCCGGGCCTCGTCGTTTCGGGCACCTGCGCGCGGCCCGGGGCTTGCTCTCGTCCCGGGGCGTGACCGAACCCCACGCCCCCGGCGACGCGACCTCCGGCAGCTCCGCCCCCACCGACCGCCCCCGCGAGCGCGTCCTCTCCGACGGGCCCCGCGTCCTCTCCGACGCGGACCTTCTCGCGCTCGTGCTCGGCACCGGCTCCGCCGGCCGCTCCGCGCGCGCCGCCGCCCTCGCCGTGCTCGAGCGGCTGTCCCTGGCCGAGCTCGCCTGGGCCCCGCCCGACCTCATCGCCGCCTTGCCCGGCTTCGGCCCCGCCCGCGCCGCCGCCGTGGCCGCGGCCTTCGAGCTCGGCCGCCGGGGCGCGTGGTCGCCCCCGCACCGCGGCGACCGCTGCCTCGACCCGCGCCGCGTCCACGAGCTCATGCGCCACGCCGCGCACGCCGAGCGCGAGGCGTTCCACGTGGTGCTCCTCGACGTCCGGGGCCGGCTCATGCGCGCGGTGCAGGTCGCGGAGGGTTCGCTCACGCAGTGCCCGGTCTCGCCGCGCGACGCGCTCCGCCCCGCGGTGCGGGAGGGGGCGCACGGCGTGATCTTCGTGCACAACCACCCTTCCGGCGATCCCTCGCCCTCGTCCGAGGACGTCGACCTCACCGAGCGCCTCCGCGCCGCCGCCGAGCTCGTCGGCGTCGTCGCGCGCGACCACGTGATCGTGGCCTCCGGCGGGTACTTCTCGTTCGTGGAGGCGGGGCGGTGGAGGAGGTGAGGACGCCTACTTCTTCTTCCGCGCCGCCGGCTTCGCCGCCGCCTTCACCGGCGCGGGCGCCTTGCCCGCGGCCTTCGGCGCCCCGCCGGCCTCCGCGAGCACCTTCTGCACGTCCTCCGCCTTCGCGCCCGCCCGCTGCGCGCGCAGCGCGAGGCCGCGGGCACCGGCGGGGTCCCCGGCCGCGAGCGCGGCCCGGGCCCCGGCGAGGAGCGCGCCGGGATCCTTCGGCGCCGCGGCGACCGCGCGGTCCGCCGCGCGGCGGGCCTCGGTCGCCTCGCCCTCGGCGAGCCACGCCGCGGAGACGAGCGTGAGCGCGGCGGCGTCCTTCGGCTGGGCGAGGAGCACCGCGTCGAGGTCGGCGCGCGCCGCGGCGGGCTGGCCGCCGAGCAGGCGGGCCTGGCCGAGGTCGCGGCGGGCGTCGAGGTCGGAGGGGTCGAGCTTCACCGCCTCGGAGAGCGCGGCGACCGCGGCGGCGCCGTCGCCCCGCGCCGCGAGCAGGCGGCCGAGCGCGGCGTGCCCCTCCGGCGCGCGCGGCTCCCGCGCCACGGCGTCGCGGTAGGCCTTCTCGGCGCAGGCGGCGTCGGCGAGCGCCTCGCAGGCCTTGCCGAGCGCGACCGCGGCGAGCGGCGGCGGCGCGGCGGCGCCGGCGAGCCGCTCGAGGAGCGGCCGGGCCCGGTCGGCGCGGCCGAGGGCCACGTCGGCGAGGGCGTAGAGCACCGCGGCGTCGGACGGCATGCGCCCGTCCCGCACGGTCTTCTCGAGCTCGGCGCGGGCTTCCGCGAAGCGGCCCATCCGCTCGAGGGCGAGGGCGCGCTGCACGCGGGCGGCGCGCTCCTCGCGGCCGCCGAGCGCCTTCAGGGCGTCCTGCGGCTTCCCGCGGCCGGTGAGGGCGCGCGCGAGCAGCACCCGCGGACCGAGGTCCTTCGGCGCGAGCGCGACGGCGCGCAACGCGGCGGCCTCGGCGCCGTCCCAGGCGCGGGCCGAGAGCTGGACCTCGGCGAGCGCGGCGGCGAGCGGGGCCGAGTCGCCGAGCGCCTGCGTCGCGGTCTTGAGCCGGGTGACCGCGCCGGCGACGTCGCCGAGCCCGGCGAGCACCTTCGCGAACGCGGTCGCGAACCGGAGCTTCAGCGAGGCGGGCGGCGGGCTCGCGGGATCGGCCTCGAGCGCCTCGAGGTCCTCGCGCGCCCTCACGAGGTCGCGGCCGAGGGCGAGGCGCGCCTCCGCCGCGCCCACCACCGAGCGCGGGTGGGTCCGGTGCGCGGCGAGCGCCGGCGCGTAGAAGTCGAGCGCGCCCTCGGCGTCCCCCGCCGCGAGCGCGGAGTCCCCGAGCGCGGCGAGCGCCCGCAGCATCGGGGGCGACGAGCGCGCCGCGATTCCGAGCCGCCCGCGGCCCGCGTCCACCTCGCCGCGCGCGACGAGGAGCTCGCCGGCGAGCGTGGTGAGGAGCGGCGGGCCGGAGGGCCGGGCGTCGAGCACGGCCGCCTCGGCCGCCTTCCGCTCCGGGCTGCCCGGCGGCGCGACGAGCAGCCGGGCGGCGACGCCGCCCTCGCCGGCGGTGCCCGCCTCGACGAGCTCCCGGGCGAGCGTCGCCGCGGACGGATTGCCGTGGTCGGAGGCGAGGAGCCCCGCGACCTGGGCCTGCAGGGAGGCGAGGCCGGGGTCGTCGGGCTTCTGCCCCCGGGCCTCGGCGAGGAGGGTGGCCGCCTCGCGGAGGGAGCCGGCGGTGTCGCGGGCGAGGCCGGCGCGGGCGCGGGTGAGCGCGGTGCGGGCGAGCTCGGCGGAGCGCGCGGAGCGCACGGCCAGGAACACCCCCGCCGCCGCGAGCACCGCGAGGACGATGACCGCCCCGAGCACGAGCCGGCCGCGGCCCGCCGCCGCCTGCGGCGCCGCGGTCGCGAGCAGCTTCTGCCGGACCTCCTCGCCGTAGCTCGCGGCGATTCTGCTCGGCCTCGGCCTCGCGCTGCTCGCGCTCGCCGGGCAGCTGCGGCGGCTTGTGGATGCCGGTCATCCGCCGGATGGGCGCGGCGGCGTTCTCGGGGATGAGGTCGAGGATCGACTTCCCGGGCGGGAGCGGAGGCGGCGCGGCCGGGGCTGGCGCCGGGCCCGGCTCCGGGCTCCCGGGCGGCCGGAGCACGAGGTCGACCTCGGTCGTCGCGTCGTCCTCGAGGTCGAACGGTCCGGCGGCCGGCGGCGCGGCCGGGGCCGGCGGAGGCGCGGGCGACGGGGTCGTGCGGCCGGCCAGCGGAGGCGGCGGGCGGGATGGCCCCGCCGCGACCGGCGGCGTGAGCGCGGGCGGGATCACGACCGCCGGGGTCGGCCGGGTCCGCGACGGATCGCCGTCGAGCGGCGGCATGAGCGGGGCGGGCGGAGGCCGGGTCCCGGCGGCCGCCGCCTCGACGAACGGGTCGTCCTCGAGGATGGGCGCCGGGGTCAGCGCGCGAAAGGGGAGCGGCCGGTACGGCTCGGTGTGCTCCTCCGAGCCCTTCGGGCGCGCGGGCGGCTGGCCGTCGCCCCGCACCCGGCGCTTCGCCTCCTCGTACCAGGCGCGCACCCGGTCGTCGGCCGGCTGCAGCTCCGCGGCGCGGGCGAGCACCGGGAGCGCCTCCTTCGCCATGTTCTTCGCGAGGAGCGCCTCGCCGACGAGGTTGTAGGCGTACGGGCTGCCGGGGTCGAGCGCGATGGAGATTCGAACTGATCGAGCGCGCCCTTCCGGTCGTTCGACTCGAGGAGCGCCCGCCCCCAGATGACGCGGCCCAGGATCGAGGACGGGTGGTGCTCGAGCCCCCGCTGGCACACGTCGATCGCGCGCGCCGCGTCGCCGCGCTCGAGCAGGGCGCGGGCGAGCTCCACGAAGATCCGGGACTTCGGATCCGACGCGAAGATCTGCTCGTACTTCTCGACGATCGAGGCCATGAGGGAGGCGACGGCGAGGTCCGGAGCCTACCACGCCGGCGCGCCTGGCCCGGTGCTGACCAGGGGCTTGTCCCCTGGCGAAGGGGCCCGCGATGAGGCCCGCGGGCCATGACGCAGCGCCCGCGGGCGCCGTGAGGCGCTCCGTGGGCCCTGGGCGCAGCGCGCCGCCTAGAACGGGATGTCGTCCGGCCCGGAGCCGCCGCCACCGCCGCCGTGGGAGCCGTCGTCCATGTCGCCGGGAGGCGGACCCATGTCGTCGTGCGAGGACCGGCCACCGCCGCCGCCCCCGCCACCACCGCCGCCGGGGCCACCCGCGCCGCCGCGGCCGCCCAGGAACCGCACGGTCTCGGCGACCACCTTGACCTTGTAGCGCTCCTGGTTGGTCTGCTTGTCCTGCCACTTGTCGGTCTTGAGGCGACCCTCGACGTAGACCTGGCGGCCCTTCGCGAGGTACTCGCCGCACTGCTCGGCCTGCTTCCCCCAGACCTCGACGTCGTGCCACTCCGTCTCCTCCTTGCGCTGGCCGGACTGCTTGTCCGTCCACGAGCGGGAGGTGGCGATGCGGAGGTTGGCGACGGCCTGGCCGCCGGAGGTGTAGCGGACCTCGGGGTCCTTGCCGAGGTTGCCGACGAGGATGACGCGGTTGACCATGGACTGCTCCTTGTGACGGCGCCTTGGCTTCCGAAGCTCGGCGGCGCCGCTGCGATGGTGAGGGACGGAACCTAGCCCCGCCCTCTGACACCGGCCCTCAGAAGGGCAGCCCACGGCCGGCCGAGCACGCGGTTGAATGCCCGCATGGTCGAGGGGGCGCAGGACGCCGGGACGCGGGCCATCGTCGTCTACAAGGCGGCGAAGTCGGTCCTCGTGCTCGCGCTCCTCGTGGCCATCGTCGCGCTCGCCCGCGGCGGCGACGCCGCGCTCGCCGAGCGGCTCGCCGCGGCGGCCCACCACCACCTCTCGAACCGGCTCGCGATTCTGGGTCAGCCGGGCGCTCGGCCTCGTCGCGCAGGGGCACCGGCTGCGCCTCGTGGAGCTCGGGCTCGCCTTCGAGGCGGCGCTCTCCACGCTCGAGGCCTGGGCGCTCCACCGCGGGCGGCGGTGGGGCGCCTGGCTCGTGCTCGTCGCGTCGCTCTCGCCGGTGCCCTGGGAGGTGCGCGCGATCGTCCACCGGGCGAGCCCGGTCCGCCTCGCGGTGCTCCTCGTGAACCTCGGGATCGCGGCCTACCTCGCGCGAGGGCTCTGGCGCGAGCGCCACGCGGCGTCGCGACCGGGCGGGCCACCGCCCGGCGGCCCGGACTAGCCCTTCCGCCCCGCGGCCGCGCGGATGGCCTCGCGCAGGCGGTCGGCCTGGAACGGCTTCTCGACGCACGGCACGTCGCACGAGGCGAGGTACCGGGTGGAGGCGTCGGTGAAGGCGCCGCCCGTCAGGAACACGAAGCGCCGCGCGAGCGCGGGGTCGCGCGCCGCGATCCGCGCGTGCAGGTCGCAGCCGCTCATGCCCGGGAGCGCGAGGTCGCAGACCACGGCGTCGTACCGGTCGCCGCCCTCGATCGTGGCGAGCGCGTCCTCGGCGGTCTCGGCGACGCACACGGCGTGCTCGGCCGCGAGGAGCCGCACGACCGCGCGGGAGACGAGGGGCTCGTCGTCCACCACCAGCACGGAGAGGCGCGCGGCGGTCGCCGTCCGCGGCGCGGCCGGGACCGGGGTCCGGCGCGCGCCGGCCGCGGGATCGTCGGTGGGTTCGAGGTCCTCGTCCTTCACGGCGAGGAAGGTAGCGCAGGGCGCCGGCCCGCGCGCGTCGGCCCGTGCCCGATCGTGCCGTGGGTGGTTCCCACGCGCCGTGAAGGGGGAGCCCCGACACCCGGAGGTGTGTGGGTCGGGGTCACGCCACCGGGCGGGCCATCGCGCCGAGGAGTTGGGTGAGCCCCGCGGTGTCGTCCCGCTGGAGCACCCGGTGGACGCCGAGGCGGCGCGCCCGCAGCAGGAGCTCGTCCTCGAGGTCCCCCGCGAGGAGCAGGACCGCCGTCGCGGGCCACCGGTGGAGGATGGTCGCCGCGAGCGTCACGCCGGCGTTGCCCTCGCACTCCGCGTCGATCACCGCCGCGAGGAACGGCGCCTGCTCGAGGGCGCGCAGCCCCTCCGAGGCGTGGGCCACCGCGATGATCACGTCCGCGTCGCGCCCGTCCAGGAGCGCGCCGACGAGCCGCTCGCGCACGGGGGACGAGGGCTCGACGAGGAGGATCCGCGGGGGGTCCCGGTGGGCCATCCCCCGGAGGATGCCACCCGCCCGTCCGCCCCGCTGCCCTGCGTTCCACCGGTCGTCGCGTCGGGTGAAGCCCTACGGACGCAGCGTCGAACCGGGCCGGGAGCCCGGCACCGGGCCGGGACCTCAGTCGACGAGCCGGTGCTTGAGCGCGTAGCGGGTGAGCTCGACGTTGGACGAGATGCCGAGCTTGTCGGCGATGCGGGCCCGGTAGGTCGTCACGGTCTTCTCCGAGACGTGGAGCTCCACGCCGATCTCCTTCGAGGAGAGGCCGGTCGCGACGAGGCGGAGCACCTGGAGCTCCCGGTTCGAGAGCGCCTCGTGGGCGGGCCGCTCGAAGTCGCCGCCGACGAGCGCGGCGAGCTTCTCGGCGAGCGACGCGGTCACGTACTTGCCGCCCGCGAGCACCTTCCTGACCGCGCTCACGAGCTCGTCGCCGGCGCTCGCCTTCGTGAGGAAGCCGGCGGCGCCGAGCTGCATGCAGCGGACGGCGAACTCGTCCTCGGGGAGCGAGGTGAGGACGAGCGCCGGCAGCTGCGGGTGGAGGCGCCGGATCTCGGAGAGGAGGGAGAGCCCGTCGCGCCCGGGCAGGTTGAGGTCGACGAGCACCACGTCCCAGGGCTCGCGCGAGAGGGCGGCGAGCGCGTCCTGCGCGGCCGGCACGCCCGCGCAGCGCGCCCCCGGCCAGGCCTCGGCGAGCACCTGCTCGAGGCCGCGGCGCAGCATGGGGTGGTCGTCCACGATGAGGACCCTGATCACGGCGTCGCCTCCGCGGCCCCGAGCGGCAGGACCGCCGTCACCCGCGTGCCCTTCGCCGCGGCCTCGACGGACACCTCGCCGCCGAGCCGCTCCGCCCGCTCCCGCATGCCGAGGAGCCCCATGCCGCGGCCGCGCGCGCCCGGCCCGGGCAGCCCGCAGCCATCGTCGCGGATCTCGAGCCGCGCCCGGCCGCCCTCGACGGCGAGCGCCACCCGCACCGCCCCGGCGCGCGCGTGGCGCGCGACGTTCGTGAGGGCCTCCTGCGCGATGCGGTAGAGCGCGGTCGCGACGGCGGTCGGCAGCTCGCCGGGGAGGTCCGGCGCGTCCACGGCGGTGGCGATGCCGGTGCGCTCCTCGAAGCGCCGGCCCTCCTGGCGCAGGGCGGCGGGCAGCCCCAGCTGGTCGAGCGCGAGCGGGCGGAGCTCGGCCGCGATGCGGCGGACGGAGGACACCGCCTGGTCGACGAGCTCGGTGGCCTCGAGGGTGCGGTCGAGCAGCGCGCCCGCGGCGGCGTCCGGCGGCAGGTCGGCGAGCTTCCGCTCGAGGTACCGCAGGTCCATCTTCGCCGCGGTGAGGAGCTGGCCCATGTCGTCGTGGAGGTCGCGGGCGAGCCGGGCCTTCTCCTCCTCGCGCGCCTCGTCGATGCGGCCCGCGAGGCCGCGGAGCTCCTCGCGCGAGGCGGCGAGCGCGTTCCGGTCGCGCAGCGCGCCGATGCCGTAGGCGAGGTCGTCGGCGAGCTGCTGGAGGAGCGGCACCACCGGACCGTCGAAGGCGTCGCGCTCCGAGGCGTAGAACGCGAGCACGCCGAAGCAGCGGTCGGGCCCGACCAGGGGGAGCGCGATGGAGCCCACGAACCCGTGGGCGGCGGCCTTCTCGCGCCAGGGGGCGAAGCGCTCCTCGGTGGCGTGGTCCCGGAAGAGGACCATCCGGCGCTCGCGCACCGCGGTGCCGGCCGGGCCGCGGCCGCGCTCCGCGTCGGCCCAGGTGAGCCTCAGCCCGGCGGCGTAGTCGTCGTGCGGTCCCCAGCTCGCGGCGGTGAGGATCGAGCGATCGGGATCGTCGCGCACGTCGCCCACCCACGCGTAGGCGAAGCCGCCCGTCTCGACCACGCTCCGGCAGAGCTCGCGCAGGAGCTCGACCTCGGACCGCGCCCGCACCAGCGCCTCGTTGCACTCGAGGAGGACCCGCAGCGCCCGGTTCGCGAGGGTGGTCTCGCGCTCGTGCCGCCGGACCTGCTCGAGCTCGCGGGACTCGGCCTCGAGCGCGCCCTGGATCGCCCGGTGGAGCAGCCGCTGCACGGCGAGGCTGAGCGCGAGCACGACGCCCACCGTGAGCGCGAGCGCGGTGCCGGTGCGGACCCAGGGGCCCGGCCGGGAGAAGTCCGCGAGGTCGCCGTCCGGCGCGCCGAGCAGCCCCGCCACCCGCGCGACGCCCACCGCCGCGAAGGCGGCGATCGCGAAGCCCGAGGCGACGAGCGCCCAGCGCCAGGGGAGGAACGCGGCCGCCACGAAGCAGGCGAGGAGGAGGTACGCGCCGTTGCCGGCGAGCGGGCCGTAGCTCGCGGCCGCGCTCGTGGCGAGCACGAGGACGAGCAGGAAGAGGAGGGCCCCCGCGATCGCGACGCGCCGCCGGAACCCCCACGCGCCGGCGCCGAGCGCGAGGAGGGCCACGAACCGGAAGGCGGCGTGCGGGGAGAGCTGGCCGTCCCCGAGCTCGATCACGGTCGTGATCAGGAACTGGAGGGCGGTCGCGGGCACGACCCAGAGCGCCACCCCGAGCAGCGAGCGCCGGGCGGACTCGAGCGGCGGGAGCGGCCGGGCGGCGGCGCTCATCCGGTCCCCGCCTCCGCCACGTCGAGCGCGACGAGGTCCTCGAAGGTCTCCGCGCGGCGGAGCAGCGCCGCCTCGCCGCCCTCCACGATCACGATCGCCGGGCGGGGAAACGAGAAGGAGCTCGCGAAGGGGACGAAGTACGCGCCCGCGTCCATCACCGCGAGGGCGTCGCCCGGGGAGAGCCGCGGCAGCCGCACCGAGGCGCGCAGGAGGTCGCCGGGGCTGGACATGGGCCCGACGAGCGACTGCGGGCCGCCGGGCGCCTCGGCCATCCGGTCGGCCGCGTACAGCTGGTGGAACTCCCCGCGCACGCACTCGGCGAGGTTGATGCCGGCGTCGAGGATCACCCAGGGCCGCTCCGCCGCGGGGTCCTTCACCGCGTGCACGCTCGCGAGGAGGAGCTGGGCGTCGCCGAAGAGCGCGCGCCCGGGCTCGAGGACGATCCGCGGGGCGGGGCGCCCGAGCCGCCGGTGGTGCGCCTCCACCTCGCCGAGGAGCGCGTCCACCCACCCGCGCGGCGAGAGCGTCGCGGCGGGGTCGGGCGGCGGGTGGTCGAGGTCGAGGGCGGAGTTGAGCCGGCGCGCGAGGGCGCCGAGCGGCGCGACGGTCGGGGTGGCCAGGCTGCCGCCGAGGTCGAGGGTGCCGGGCTCGAGGCCGAGCGCCGCGCGGGCCTCGTCGGCGAGCGCGAGCACCTCGCGCGCGTGCTGGAGGGCGTCCTCGCGGGTGCGCTGCATGCCCCCGGGGTGCGCGTGCAGGGCCACCACCTCGAGGTCGGGCGAGCCCTGCGCGGCGCGGAGCGCGCGCAGCGCGGCCCCGCCGGCGATTGGCGCGCCGAACTGGGCGCTCCAGCCGCGCGTGGTCGCGACCCGCACGCCCACGCGGGCGCGGCGGCCGGCGGCGCGCGCGGCGGCGGCCACCTCGGGGAGCTCCTCGGGGTGGTTCACGTTGAGGAGCACGCCGGCGGCGATCGCGTCCCGGAGCGCGTCCGGCGCCTTCACGGGGCCGTTGAAGGTGATCCGGTCGGGCGGGACGCCGAGCCGCCGCGCGAGCCACAGCTCGTACGCGCTGATGACCTCGGCGCCGAGGCCGGCGGCGTGCAGCCGGGCGAGGACGCCGGGCACCGGGTTCGTCTTGTAGGAGACGTGCACGTCGGGGCGCAGCCCCGGCCGGTCGGCGGCGAGCCAGGCGCGCGCGTTCGCGGCCAGGCGGTCCCCGAGCACCACGAGAATCGGCGAGCCGAAGCGCGCCCTCAGCTCCGAGAGGGGCTGCCCCGCGAGGGAGAGGCGGCCGCCCGCGGTCACCTCGAGGCCCCACGTGGCGGGCGGCAACGGCGAGGCGCCGCGAGCGAGCGCGCGGGCGGCGGGGGTCAGGAGCCGCTTGAGGATTCTCTTCGCACCCAAGGTGCAGGGAGGTTACCGCACCTCGCCGGCGTCCCGCCCGCCCTCACGTCCCTGGGGCGTGTCCCCCAGCCCTCACGTCCCTGGGGCCCGCCCCGTCTGGTCACGCGGCGGGTACCCAGTTCGTACGACGTACGACGAGGTCCGGCGCCCGCGTAGGATGCGGGGTCTGCCTCATGCCGCCCCCTTTCCTCCTCACGTCCGCGACGTACTACGGCACGCTCGCGGCGGCGCGGGCGCTCGGCCGCGCGGGCATCCCCGTGGTGCTCGCCGACGGCGCGCTCATCGCCCACACGCGCTGGTCCCGCCACGTGACGCGCCGCGAGCGCCTGCCGCGGGGGCGGGGCCGGCCGCGCTGCTCGAGCGGTTCCTCGAGAATCGGCCGCGCCGCGCCGGGCATGGTGCTCTACCCGACGAGCGACGACCTCGCCTGGCTGTTCGCGGCGCACCGCCACCGGCTCGCCGAGCACTACCGCCTGCTCTCGCCGCCCGTGGACGTCGTCTACGGCTTCCTCAACAAGCGGCGGCTGCACGACCTCTGCCTCGAGGCGGGGCTCGAGGCGCCCGTCACCCACTTCCCGGCCGACGTCGCCGAGGTGGAGCGGCTCGCCCACCGGCTCACCTACCCGGTGATGGTGAAGCCGCAGAGGGGCAGAATCTTCTTCGACACGAAGGTGAAGGGCCGGCGGGTCGACCACCCCGGCGAGCTCGTCGCCGCCTACGTCGAGTTCGTCCGCCGGAACCGGTACCACCCGAGATCGTGCGGGCCGAGCCCGGCGTCGTCCGCCCGATGATCCAGGCGTTCCACGTGGGCGCCGCCGAGACCATCCACTCAGTCGCCGGCTTCGCGGCCCCCTCCGGCGAGGTCGGAGCTGCGCGCGCCACGAAGCTCCTCCAGTGGCCGCGCAAGATCGGCACCGGCATCTGTCTTCGAGGCGGAGCCGGTCGCGCCGGGCCTGGCCGGGCGGCTCGCCGCGCTCTGCCGCGCGTCCGGTACCACGGCGCCTTCGAGGTCGAGTTCATCCAGGAGGGCGACCGCAACCTCCTCATCGACTTCAACCCGCGCTTCTACGGGCAGATGGGCTTCGAGGAGGCGCGCGGCCTGCGATATCTCGCGGCTGGTGCACGCCGCCGCGTGCCGGCGACGCCGCCGAGGTGTCCCGGCTGCTCGCCGCCTCCCGGGCGCGCCCGGAGCGCCACGCCACCGCGTTCTGCAACCGCAACCTCTTCGAGCTCGCGACCCGCGGCCAGCGGGCCCTCGGCGTGCTCGGCGGCGAGGAGTACCGGCGCTGGCGGGCGTGGGAGCGCCGCCACCGCGCCACCTGCGCCGACGCGGTCTGGGCCGACGACGACCGCGTGCCCGGCCTCGTCGACTTCCTGCAGCACCTCGCCGGTGCGGCGCGCCGCCCGCGCGGGCTTCCTGCGCACGCTGCTCGAGCTCGGGCCCGACCACGCCGACCCGCCGCCCTCCGGCGCGCGCGGCCCGGCGGCGGCCGGCCGGCGCCCTGGACCTGGCGCGCCGCGCGGTGCACCACCTCGCGCAGGCGGGCCGGCTCGAACGGGCCCCTCCACGCAGGCGACCTGCGTGCGCTCAGAAGGAACGCCCGCGAGCGCTCGGTGAACGGCGCCGCCGGTCACGAACACGAAGCGCGCCGCGAGGAACGGGTCGTTCGCCGTGACCCAGTCGTGGAGGTCCATGCCCGTCATCCCGGGCATCATGAGGTCGCAGAGCGATCGCGGCGAAGCGCTCCCCGCCCTCGAGCCGGCGGCGGGCGTCCTCGGCCGAGGACGCCCGCCGCCGGCTCGAGGGCGGGGAGCGCTTCGCCGCGATCGTCTGCGACCTCATGATGCCCGGGATGACGGGCATGGACCTCCACGACTGGGTCACGGCGAACGACCCGTTCCTCGCGGCGCGCTTCGTGTTCGTGACCGGCGGCGCGTTCACCGAGCGCTCGCGGGCGTTCCTCGAGCGCACGCAGGTCGCCTGCGTGGAGAAGCCGTTCGAGCCGGCCCGCCTGCGCGAGGTGGTGCACCGCGCGGCGCGCCAGGTCTAGGGCGCCGGCTCGGCCGCCGCCGGGCCGCGCGCGCCGGAGGGCGGCGGGTCGGCGTGGTCGGGCCCGAGCTCGAGCAGCGTGCGCAGGAAGCCGCGCGGGCGGCGCGCCGCACCGGCGAGGTGCTGCAGGAAGTCGACGAGGCCGGGCACGCGGTCGTCGTCGGCCCAGACCGCGTCGGCGCAGGTGGCGCGGTGGCGGCGCTCCCACGCCCGCCAGCGCCGGTACTCCTCGCCGCCGAGCACGCCGAGGGCCCGCTGGCCGCGGGTCGCGAGCTCGAAGAGGTTGCGGTTGCAGAACGCGGTGGCGTGGCGCTCCGGGTGCGCCCGGGAGGCGGCGAGCAGCCGGGACACCTCGGCGGCGTCGCCGCACGCGGCGGCGTGCACCAGCCGCGAGATCTCGAGGCCGCGCGCCTCCTCGAAGCCCATCTGCCCGTAGAAGCGCGGGTTGAAGTCGATGAGGAGGTTGCGGTCGCCCTCCTGGATGAACTCGACCTCGAAGGCGCCGTGGTACCGGACGCGCCGGCAGAGCGCGGCGAGCCGCCCGGCCAGGCCCGGCGCGACCGGCTCCGCCTCGAAGCAGATGCCGGTGCCGAATCTTGCGCGGCCACTGGAGGAGCTTCGTGGCCGCGCGCAGCTCGACCTCGCCGGAGGGGGCCGCGAAGCCGGCGACCGAGTGGATGGTCTCGGCGGCGCCCACGTGGAACGCCTCGATCATCGGGCGGACGACGCCGGGCTCGGCCCGCACGATCTCGGGGTGGTACCGGTTCCGGCGGACGAACTCGACGTAGGCGGCGACGAGCTCGCCGGGGTGGTCGACCCGCCGGCCCTTCACCTTCGTGTCGAAGAAGATCTGCGTCTGCGGCTTCACCATCACCGGGTAGGTGAGCCGGTGGGCGAGCCGCTCCACCTCGGCGACGTCGGCCGGGAAGTGGGTGACGGGCGCCTCGAGCCCCGCCTCGAGGCAGAGGTCGTGCAGCCGCCGCTTGTTGAGGAAGCCGTAGACGACGTCCACGGGCGGCGAGAGCAGGCGGTAGTGCTCGGCGAGCCGGTGGCGGTGCGCCGCGAACAGCCAGGCGAGGTCGTCGCTCGTCGGGTAGAGCACCATGCCCGGCGCGGCGCGGCCGATCTCGAGGAACCGCTCGAGCAGCGCGGCCGGCCCCGCCCCCCGCGGCAGGCGCTCGCGGCGCGTCACGTGGCGGGACCAGCGCGTGTGGGCGATGAGCGCGCCGTCGGCGAGCACCACGGGGATGCCCGCGCGGCCGAGCGCCCGCGCCGCCGCGAGCGTGCCGTAGTACGTCGCGGACGTGAGGAGGAAAGGGGGCGGCATGAGGCAGACCCCGCATCCTACGCGGGCGCCGGACCTCGTCGTACGTCGTACGAACTGGGTACCCGCCGCGTGACCAGACGGGGGCGGGCCCCAGGGACGTGAGGGCTGGGGGACACGCCCCAGGGACGTGAGGGCGGGCGGGACGCCGGCGAGGTGCGGTAACCTCCCTGCACCTTGGGTGCGAAGAGAATCCTCAAGCGGCTCCTGACCCCCGCCGCCCGCGCGCTCGCTCGCGGCGCCTCGCCGTTGCCGCCCGCCACGTGGGGCCTCGAGGTGACCGCGGGCGGCCGCCTCTCCCTCGCGGGGCAGCCCCTCTCGGAGCTGAGGGCGCGCTTCGGCTCGCCGCTCTTCGTGGTGCTCGGGGACCGCCTGGCCGCGAACGCGCGCGCCTGGCTCGCCGCCGACCGGCCGGGGCTGCGCCCCGACGTGCACGTCTCCTACAAGACGAACCCGGTGCCCGGCGTCCTCGCCCGGCTGCACGCCGCCGGCCTCGGCGCCGAGGTCATCAGCGCGTACGAGCTGTGGCTCGCGCGGCGGCTCGGCGTCCCGCCCGACCGGATCACCTTCAACGGCCCCGTGAAGGCGCCGGACGCGCTCCGGGACGCGATCGCCGCCGGCGTGCTCCTCAACGTGAACCACCCCGAGGAGCTCCCCGAGGTGGCCGCCGCCGCGCGCGCCGCCGGCCGCCGCGCCCGCGTGGGCGTGCGGGTCGCGACCACGCGCGGCTGGAGCGCCCAGTTCGGCGCGCCGATCGCCGGCGGGGCCGCGCTGCGCGCGCTCCGCGCCGCGCAGGGCTCGCCCGACCTCGAGGTGGTGGCCCTGCACGCGCACCCCGGGGGCATGCAGCGCACCCGCGAGGACGCCCTCCAGCACGCGCGCGAGGTGCTCGCGCTCGCCGACGAGGCCCGCGCGGCGCTCGGCCTCGAGCCCGGCACCCTCGACCTCGGCGGCAGCCTGGCCACCCCGACCGTCGCGCCGCTCGGCGCCCTCGCGCGCCGGCTCAACTCCGCCCTCGACCTCGACCACCCGCCGCCCGACCCCGCCGCGACGCTCTCGCCGCGCGGGTGGGTGGACGCGCTCCTCGGCGAGGTGGAGGCGCACCACCGGCGGCTCGGGCGCCCCGCCCCGCGGATCGTCCTCGAGCCCGGGCGCGCGCTCTTCGGCGACGCCCAGCTCCTCCTCGCGAGCGTGCACGCGGTGAAGGACCCCGCGGCGGAGCGGCCCTGGGTGATCCTCGACGCCGGCATCAACCTCGCCGAGTGCGTGCGCGGGGAGTTCCACCAGCTGTACGCGGCCGACCGGATGGCCGAGGCGCCCGGCGGCCCGCAGTCGCTCGTCGGGCCCATGTCCAGCCCCGGCGACCTCCTGCGCGCCTCGGTGCGGCTGCCGCGGCTCTCCCCGGGCGACGCCCTCGCGGTGATGGACGCGGGCGCGTACTTCGTCCCCTTCGCGAGCTCCTTCTCGTTTCCCCGCCCGGCGATCGTGATCGTGGAGGGCGGCGAGGCGGCGCTGCTCCGCCGCGCGGAGACCTTCGAGGACCTCGTCGCGCTCGACGTGGCGGAGGCGGGGACCGGATGAGCGCCGCCGCCCGGCCGCTCCCGCCGCTCGAGTCCGCCCGGCGCTCGCTGCTCGGGGTGGCGCTCTGGGTCGTGCCCGCGACCGCCCTCCAGTTCCTGATCACGACCGTGATCGAGCTCGGGGACGGCCAGCTCTCCCCGCACGCCGCCTTCCGGTTCGTGGCCCTCCTCGCGCTCGGCGCCGGCGCGTGGGGGTTCCGGCGGCGCGTCGCGATCGCGGGGGCCCTCCTCTTCCTGCTCGTCCTCGTGCTCGCCACGAGCGCGGCCGCGAGCTACGGCCCGCTCGCCGGCAACGGCGCGTACCTCCTCCTCGCCTGCTTCGTGGCGGCCGCGTTCCTCCCCTGGCGCTGGGCGCTCGTCGCCTCGGGCTTCGCGATCGCCGCCTTCGCGGCGGTGGGCGTCGCGCGGGTGGCGGGGCTGCTCGGCGCGCCGGACGGCGACCTCGCGGACTTCTCCCGGCCGGGCCCCTGGGTCCGCACCGGCACCGCGCTCGCGCTCACGGTGGGCGTCGTGCTCGCGCTCAGCCTCGCCGTGCAGCGGCTGCTCCACCGGGCGATCCAGGGCGCGCTCGAGGCCGAGTCCCGCGAGCTCGAGCAGGTCCGGCGGCACGAGCGCGAGACCACCCTCGCGAACCGGGCGCTGCGGGTCCTCCTCGAGTGCAACGAGGCGCTGGTGCGGGCGCGGTCCGAGGTCGAGCTCCTGCGCGAGCTCTGCCGGAGCGTGGTCGAGACGGGCGGCTTCGCCTACGCGTGGGTGGGCGACGTGCGCGACGATCCCGATCGCTCGATCCTCACCGCCGCGAGCTGGGGACCGCACGACGACTACGCCGCCGGGCTGAGGCTCACCTGGGCCGACGCGGAGCGCGGCCGCGGCCCGGCCGGCACCGCGGTGCGCGAGCGCCGGATGGTGCTCTTCCGGGACCACGCCACCGAGGAGCGCTTCGCCCCCTGGCGCGAGAAGGCCGCCGCCCACGGGTTCGTGGGCTCCATCGCGCTCCCCCTGGTCGGGCCCGACCGCTGCTTCGGCGTGCTCGCGTTCTACGCCTCGGAGCGCGACGCCTTCGACGGTCCGGTGGTGCCGCTCCTCCAGCAGCTCGCCGACGACCTCGCCTACGGCATCGGCGCGCTGCGCGACCGGAACGCGCTCGCCGCCTCGCGCGAGGAGCTCCGCGGCCTCGCGGGCCGCATCGACGAGGCGCGCGAGGAGGAGAAGGCCCGGCTCGCCCGCGACCTCCACGACGACATGGGCCAGCTCCTCACCGCGGCGAAGATGGACCTGCGGTACCTCGAGCGGAAGCTCGCCGACCTGCCGCCGGACGCCGCCGCGGGCGCGCTGCTCGACCGCACCCTCGAGGCCACCGAGCTCGTCGACCAGGCGGTGTCCTCCGTCCGCCGCATCGCGGCCGAGCTCCGCCCGCTCGCGCTCGACCAGCTGGGGCTGCCCGCCGCCCTGCGCCAGGAGGGCCGGCGCTTCGAGGAGCGCACCGGCATCGCCACCGCCGTGGACGCGCCGGACCTCCCCGGCGAGCTGCCGACCGCCGTCGCGACCGCGCTCTACCGCATCGCGCAGGAGGCCCTCACGAACGTCGCGCGCCACGCGCGCGCCGGGGCGGTGCGGGTGGCGCTCGCCGTCGAGGGCGGCCGGGCGCGGCTCGAGATCCGCGACGATGGCTGCGGGCTGCCCGGGCCGGGCGCGCGCGGCCGCGGCATGGGGCTCCTCGGCATGCGGGAGCGGGCGGAGCGGCTCGGCGGCGAGGTGTCCGTCGAGGCCGCGGCGAAGGGCACGCGGGTGACGGCGGTCCTGCCGCTCGGGGCCGCGGAGGCGACGCCGTGATCAGGGTCCTCATCGTGGACGACCACCCCATGCTGCGCCGCGGCCTCGAGCAGGTGCTCGCCGAGGCCTGGCCGGGGGCGCGCTGCGCGGGCGTGCCGGCCGCGCAGGACGCGCTCGCCGCCCTCTCGCGCGAGCCCTGGGACGTGGTGCTCGTCGACCTCAACCTGCCCGGGCGCGACGGGCTCTCCCTCCTCTCCGAGATCCGGCGCCTCCACCCGCAGCTGCCGGCGCTCGTCCTCACCTCGCTCCCCGAGGACGAGTTCGCCGTCCGCTGCATGCAGCTCGGCGCCGCCGGCTTCCTCACGAAGGCGAGCGCCGGCGACGAGCTCGTGAGCGCGGTCAGGAAGGTGCTCGCGGGCGGCAAGTACGTGACCGCGTCGCTCGCCGAGAAGCTCGCCGCGCTCGTCGGCGGCGACTTCGAGCGGCCCGCCCACGAGGCGCTCTCGAACCGGGAGCTCCAGGTGCTCCGCCTCGTCGCGACCGGCCTCTCCTCGAAGGAGATTGGCGTGGAGCTCCACGTCTCGGAGAAGACCGTGACGACCTACCGGGCCCGCATCGCCGACAAGCTCGGCATCTCGTCCAACGTCGAGCTCACCCGCTACGCGCTCAAGCACCGGCTCGTCGACTGAGGTCCCGGCCCGGTGCCGGGCTCCCGGCCCGGTTCGACGCTGCGTCCGTAGGGCTTCACCCGACGCGACGACCGGTGGAACGCAGGGCAGCGGGGCGGACGGGCGGGTGGCATCCTCCGGGGGATGGCCCACCGGGACCCCCCGCGGATCCTCCTCGTCGAGCCCTCGTCCCCCGTGCGCGAGCGGCTCGTCGGCGCGCTCCTGGACGGGCGCGACGCGGACGTGATCATCGCGGTGGCCCACGCCTCGGAGGGGCTGCGCGCCCTCGAGCAGGCGCCGTTCCTCGCGGCGGTGATCGACGCGGAGTGCGAGGGCAACGCCGGCGTGACGCTCGCGGCGACCATCCTCCACCGGTGGCCCGCGACGGCGGTCCTGCTCCTCGCGGGGGACCTCGAGGACGAGCTCCTGCTGCGGGCGCGCCGCCTCGGCGTCCACCGGGTGCTCCAGCGGGACGACACCGCGGGGCTCACCCAACTCCTCGGCGCGATGGCCCGCCCGGTGGCGTGACCCCGACCCACACACCTCCGGGTGTCGGGGCTCCCCCTTCACGGCGCGTGGGAACCACCCACGGCACGATCGGGCACGGGCCGACGCGCGCGGGCCGGCGCCCTGCGCTACCTTCCTCGCCGTGAAGGACGAGGACCTCGAACCCACCGACGATCCCGCGGCCGGCGCGCGCCGGACCCCGGTCCCGGCCGCGCCGCGGACGGCGACCGCCGCGCGCCTCTCCGTGCTGGTGGTGGACGACGAGCCCCTCGTCTCCCGCGCGGTCGTGCGGCTCCTCGCGGCCGAGCACGCCGTGTGCGTCGCCGAGACCGCCGAGGACGCGCTCGCCACGATCGAGGGCGGCGACCGGTACGACGCCGTGGTCTGCGACCTCGCGCTCCCGGGCATGAGCGGCTGCGACCTGCACGCGCGGATCGCGGCGCGCGACCCCGCGCTCGCGCGGCGCTTCGTGTTCCTGACGGGCGGCGCCTTCACCGACGCCTCCACCCGGTACCTCGCCTCGTGCGACGTGCCGTGCGTCGAGAAGCCGTTCCAGGCCGACCGCCTGCGCGAGGCCATCCGCGCGGCCGCGGGGCGGAAGGGCTAGTCCGGGCCGCCGGGCGGTGGCCCGCCCGGTCGCGACGCCGCGTGGCGCTCGCGCCAGAGCCCTCGCGCGAGGTAGGCCGCGATCCCGAGGTTCACGAGGAGCACCGCGAGGCGGACCGGGCTCGCCCGGTGGACGATCGCGCGCACCTCCCAGGGCACCGGCGAGAGCGACGCGACGAGCACGAGCCAGGCGCCCCACCGCCGCCCGCGGTGGAGCGCCCAGGCCTCGAGCGTGGAGAGCG
This sequence comes from Anaeromyxobacteraceae bacterium, assembly GCA_047602405.1. Taxonomy (GTDB): domain Bacteria; phylum Myxococcota; class Myxococcia; order Myxococcales; family Anaeromyxobacteraceae; genus Anaeromyxobacter. The sequence continues at coordinate 6,181 of JASGHJ010000001.1, read as the reverse complement.
CCGCCTCGAAGGCGAGCCCGAGCTCCACGAGGCGCAGCCGGTGCCCCTGCGCGACGAGGCCGAGCGCCCGGCTGACCCAGATTGCGAGCCGGTTCGAGAGGTGGTGGTGGGCCGCCGCGGCGAGCCGCTCGGCGAGCGCGGCGTCGCCGCCGCGGGCGAGCGCGACGATGGCCACGAGGAGCGCGAGCACGAGGACCGACTTCGCCGCCTTGTAGACGACGATGGCCCGCGTCCCGGCGTCCTGCGCCCCCTCGACCATGCGGGCATTCAACCGCGTGCTCGGCCGGCCGTGGGCTGCCCTTCTGAGGGCCGGTGTCAGAGGGCGGGGCTAGGTTCCGTCCCTCACCATCGCAGCGGCGCCGCCGAGCTTCGGAAGCCAAGGCGCCGTCACAAGGAGCAGTCCATGGTCAACCGCGTCATCCTCGTCGGCAACCTCGGCAAGGACCCCGAGGTCCGCTACACCTCCGGCGGCCAGGCCGTCGCCAACCTCCGCATCGCCACCTCCCGCTCGTGGACGGACAAGCAGTCCGGCCAGCGCAAGGAGGAGACGGAGTGGCACGACGTCGAGGTCTGGGGGAAGCAGGCCGAGCAGTGCGGCGAGTACCTCGCGAAGGGCCGCCAGGTCTACGTCGAGGGTCGCCTCAAGACCGACAAGTGGCAGGACAAGCAGACCAACCAGGAGCGCTACAAGGTCAAGGTGGTCGCCGAGACCGTGCGGTTCCTGGGCGGCCGCGGCGGCGCGGGTGGCCCCGGCGGCGGTGGTGGCGGGGGCGGCGGCGGTGGCCGGTCCTCGCACGACGACATGGGTCCGCCTCCCGGCGACATGGACGACGGCTCCCACGGCGGCGGTGGCGGCGGCTCCGGGCCGGACGACATCCCGTTCTAGGCGGCGCGCTGCGCCCAGGGCCCACGGAGCGCCTCACGGCGCCCGCGGGCGCTGCGTCATGGCCCGCGGGCCTCATCGCGGGCCCCTTCGCCAGGGGACAAGCCCCTGGTCAGCACCGGGCCAGGCGCGCCGGCGTGGTAGGCTCCGGACCTCGCCGTCGCCTCCCTCATGGCCTCGATCGTCGAGAAGTACGAGCAGATCTTCGCGTCGGATCCGAAGTCCCGGATCTTCGTGGAGCTCGCCCGCGCCCTGCTCGAGCGCGGCGACGCGGCGCGCGCGATCGACGTGTGCCAGCGGGGGCTCGAGCACCACCCGTCCTCGATCCTGGGCCGCGTCATCTGGGGGCGGGCGCTCCTCGAGTCGAACGACCGGAAGGGCGCGCTCGATCAGTTCGAGATTTCCATCGCGCTCGACCCCGGCAGCCCGTACGCCTACAACCTCGTCGGCGAGGCGCTCCTCGCGAAGAACATGGCGAAGGAGGCGCTCCCGGTGCTCGCCCGCGCCGCGGAGCTGCAGCCGGCCGACGACCGGGTGCGCGCCTGGTACGAGGAGGCGAAGCGCCGGGTGCGGGGCGACGGCCAGCCGCCCGCGCGCCCGAAGGGCTCGGAGGAGCACACCGAGCCGTACCGGCCGCTCCCCTTTCGCGCGCTGACCCCGGCGCCCATCCTCGAGGACGACCCGTTCGTCGAGGCGGCGGCCGCCGGGACCCGGCCTCCGCCCGCCCCGCTCATGCCGCCGCTCGACGGCGATCCGTCGCGGACCCGGCCGACCCCGGCGGTCGTGATCCCGCCCGCGCTCACGCCGCCGGTCGCGGCGGGGCCATCCCGCCCGCCGCCTCCGCTGGCCGGCCGCACGACCCCGTCGCCCGCGCCTCCGCCGGCCCCGGCCGCGCCGCCGGCCGCCGGACCGTTCGACCTCGAGGACGACGCGACGACCGAGGTCGACCTCGTGCTCCGGCCGCCCGGGAGCCCGGAGCCGGGCCCGGCGCCAGCCCCGGCCGCGCCGCCTCCGCTCCCGCCCGGGAAGTCGATCCTCGACCTCATCCCCGAGAACGCCGCCGCGCCCATCCGGCGGATGACCGGCATCCACAAGCCGCCGCAGCTGCCCGGCGAGCGCGAGCAGCGCGAGGCCGAGGCCGAGCAGATCGCCGCGAGCTACGGCGAGGAGGTCCGGCAGAAGCTGCTCGCGACCGCGGCGCCGCAGGCGGCGGCGGGCCGCGGCCGGCTCGTGCTCGGGGCGGTCATCGTCCTCGCGGTGCTCGCGGCGGCGGGGGTGTTCCTGGCCGTGCGCTCCGCGCGCTCCGCCGAGCTCGCCCGCACCGCGCTCACCCGCGCCCGCGCCGGCCTCGCCCGCGACACCGCCGGCTCCCTCCGCGAGGCGGCCACCCTCCTCGCCGAGGCCCGGGGGCAGAAGCCCGACGACCCCGGCCTCGCCTCCCTGCAGGCCCAGGTCGCGGGGCTCCTCGCCTCCGACCACGGCGATCCGTCCGCGGCGACGCTCGCCCGGGAGCTCGTCGAGGCGGGCACCGCCGGCGAGGGCGGCGTCGCCGCCCGGCTGCTCGTCGCGCCGCCGGGCAGCCCGGAGCGGAAGGCGGCCGAGGCGGCCGTGCTCGACGCCCGGCCCTCCGGCCCGCCGCTCCTCACCACGCTCGCCGGCGAGCTCCTCGTCGCGCGCGGCGAGGTGGACGCGGGCCGCGGGCGGCTCGAGATCGCGGCGCGCTCGTCGCCCCCGATGCTGCGGGCGCTCGCCGCGCTCGGGGACTCCGCGCTCGCGGCGGGGGACGCCGAGGGCGCGCTCGACTTCTACGCGCCGGCGCTCGCCGCGCACCGGACCCACCCGCGCTCGGTGGTGGGCGCGGCGGAGGCGCGCCTCGCCCTCGGCCGCGACCTCGTGAGGGCGCGCGAGGACCTCGAGGCGCTCGAGGCCGATCCCCGCGAGCCCGCCGCCCGCCTCGCTGAAGCTCCGGTTCGCGACCGCGTTCGCGAAGGTGCTCGCCGGGCTCGGCGACGTCGCCGGCGCGGTCACCCGGCTCAAGACCGCGACGCAGGCGCTCGGCGACTCGGCCCCGCTCGCCGCCGCGCTCGCCGAGGTCCAGCTCTCGGCCCGCGCCTGGGACGGCGCCGAGGCCGCCGCGTTGCGCGCCGTCGCGCTCGCGCCGAAGGACCTCGGCCCGCGGGTGCTGCTCGCGCGCGCCCTCACCGGCCGCGGGAAGCCGCAGGACGCCCTGAAGGCGCTCGGCGGCCGCGAGGAGCGCGCCGCCCGCGTGCAGCGCGCCCTCGCCCTCGAGCGGATGGGCTGCTTCGCGGAAGCCCGCGCCGAGCTCGAGAAGACCGTGCGGAACGGGCGCATGCCGTCCGACGCCGCGGTGCTCGACGCCCTCGCCGACGTGGCCCTCGGCCGCGCCGACCGGGCCCGGCCGCTCCTCGAGCGGCTCGCCGGCGCCGCCGCGCCGCCGCCGCTCGCCGCGGTCGCGCTCGGCAAGGCCTGCGAGGCGCTCGCCGACGCCGCCTGCGCCGAGAAGGCCTACCGCGACGCCGTGGCGCGGGAGCCGCGCGCGCCGGAGGGGCACGCCGCGCTCGGCCGCCTGCTCGCGGCGCGGGGCGACGGCGCCGCCGCGGTCGCCGCGCTCTCCGAGGCGGTGAAGCTCGACACTCCGACCTCGACGCCCGCCGCGACCTCGGCCAGGCCCGCCTGCTCGGCGGCCAGCCCGCCGCGGCGCGCGCCGACCTCGACGCGGTGCTCCTCGCCCAGCCGAAGGACGCCGCCGCGCTCACGCTCGTCTCCGCGGCGTGGCTCGCCGAGGGCGAGGCGACCGAGGCCCGCCGCGCGGCGGACCGCGCGGTCGCCGCGGCGCCGAAGGATCCCGGCGCGCTCCTCGCCGGGGCCCGGGCCGCGCTCGCGGCCGGGGACCCCGCCGGTGCCCGCGGCCTCGCGCTGCGCGCGCAGCGGGCGGGCGCGAAGGCGGAGGACGTGCAGAAGGTGCTCGCGGAGGCCGGCGGGGCGCCGAAGGCCGCGGGCAAGGCGCCCGCGCCGGTGAAGGCGGCGGCGAAGCCGGCGGCGCGGAAGAAGAAGTAGGCGTTCACCTCCTCCACCGCCCCGCCTCCACGAACGAGAAGTACCCGCCGGAGGCCACGATCACGTGGTCGCGCGCGACGACGCCGACGAGCTCGGCGGCGGCGCGGAGGCGCTCGGTGAGGTCGACGTCCTCGGACGAGGGCGAGGAATTGCCGGAAGGGTGGTTGTGCACGAAAATCACGCCGTGCGCCCCCCTCCCGCACCGCGGGGCGGAGCGCGTGCGCGGCGAGACCGGGCACTGCGTGAGCGACGGCGCGCGTTCTGCACCGCGCGCATGAGCGGGCCCCGGACGTCGAGGAGCACCACGTGGAACGCCTCGCGCTCGGCGCTGCGCGGCGTGGCGCATGAGCTCGTCGACGCGGCGCGGGTCGAGGCAGCGGTCGCCGCGGTGCGCGGGGCGACCACGCGCCCCGGCGGCCGAGTTCGAAGGCCGCGGCCACGGCGGCGGCGCGGGCGGGGCCGAAGCCGGCGAGGCGGCGATCAGGTCGGGCAGGGGCCCAGGCGAGCTCGGCCAGGGACAGCCGCTCGAGCACGGCGAGGGCGGCGGCGCGCGCGGAGCGGCCGGCGGAGCCGGTGCCGAGCACGAGCGCGAGAAGGTCCGCGTCGGAGAGGACGCGGGGCCCGTCGGAGAGGACGCGCTCGCGGGGGCGGTCGGTGGGGGCGGAGCTGCCGGAGGTCGCGTCGCCGGGGGCGTGGGGTTCGGTCACGCCCCGGGACGAGAGCGAGGCCCGGGCCGCGCCGGCAGGTGCCCGAAACGACGAGGCCCGGACGGCCCCGGCGCGGTCTGCCGCGCGGACGCCCGGGCGAGAACTGCGGACCCCCGGGGCGGGGCTACTTCTTCCCGGCGGCCGGGGTCGCGGCGGCGTCGGCCTTCACGAGCTCGGCCTCGAGCTCGATTTTCACGTCATCGGCGACGACCGCGACGCCCTCGACCATGTTGGACCAGTTCTACGCCCCAGTCCTTGCGGTTGATGGTGGCGGTGGCCTCGACGCCGCGGAGCTCCTTGCCGGCCCAGTTCTTCACCGGCGCGCCGGGGCCGGTGACGTCGAGGACGACCGGCTTCGTGACGCCCTTCATGGTGAGGTCGCCCGTGACCTTGAGCTTGCCCTCGCCGGCCTTCTCGACCTTCGTGGACTTGAAGGTGATGGTCGGGTACTTCGCGACGTCGAAGAAGTCCGGCGACTTGAGGTGGCCGTCGCGCTTGTCGATGCGGGTGTTGACGGAGGCGGTCTCGATGGTGGCCTCGACCGAGGACTTCGTGACGTCCTTCTCGTCGAGCACGAGCTTGCCGGTCATCTTCTGGAACTCGCCGCGCACGTTCGAGATGCCCATGTGCCGGACGGTGAACGAGGCGCGGCCGTGGGCGGGATTGAAGTCCCAGGTCGACTGCGCGAAGGAGAACGCCGGGAGGGCGAGGACTGCGGCGAGGACGAGCTTCTTCATGCATGCGGTCCTTCTGCTGCGGGGGGACGGGCGGGCGGCGGCCCGCCTCGGGCGCCCCCCGCTTCCTGCGAACGCCGCCGCGACGGCCTTGCCGTGCGCGGCGAGGGCGCCCTTGAGGGCGCGGTAGTGGTGGTACGGCCCCTCGACCCGCACCGACACGAGGCCGGCCTCGGCGAGGACCTTGAGGTGGTGGGAGATTGTCGCCTGGGCGAGCTGGAAGAGGCTCGGTCAGCTCCTGGCAGCTCACCTCGCCGCGCGCCGCGATCGACCGGAGGATGCGGTAGCGGGTGGGATTGCCGAGCGCGCGCGGACGCGCACGACGGGATCGGCGAGGGGGCTCGAGGAGGCGGGGGCCATGGAGCGCGCGGCGCCGTATCGACATGCGTCGATTCGACAACCGTCGATTTAAGAGCCCCACCCCGCGCGTCAAGGCGGCGGGACAGCCCCGGTTGGGGTCTCTTTGACTTCCTGCTCATGCTGAGCGTAGGCGCCTGCGCAGCAGGAGCCGGAGTCGAAGCACGCTCGAGACCAGCGGTCTTCAGAACCGCGCGCCGAGGCCGGCCGTGAGGCGGACGAGGCCGTTCTGCTCGAAGGTGATTCCGCCGGTCACGAAGAACTGGTCGGATTGATGTTGAGATGCACGCCCAGGCCGAGCTGGACCCAGCTCTTCCACTTGTCGGTGTGCGCCGCGCCGATGCCGAGGTCGAGCGTGCCCTCGAGCCCGCGGTACGTCTCGAAGCGCTGGCCGAGGCGCACGAGGTACATCCGGTTCCACT